>NZ_AP017423.2:0-110000 GCF_002356535.2 Pseudomonas izuensis
GTGTCAGTGGAACTTTGGCAGCAGTGCGTGGAGCTTTTGCGCGATGAACTGCCTGCCCAACAATTCAACACTTGGATCCGTCCACTACAGGTCGAAGCCGAAGGCGACGAGTTGCGTGTCTACGCACCCAATCGGTTTGTCCTGGACTGGGTCAACGAAAAGTACCTGGGTCGCGTTCTGGAATTGCTGGACGAGCATGGCAACGGGATGGCGCCTGCACTCTCCTTATTAATAGGCAGTAAACGCAGTTCTGCGCCGCGTGCTGCTCCGAATGCACCTTTGGCCGCCGCTGCTGCTGCGTCCCAGGTCCAGGCGGCTCCGGCCTCAATCAGTACTCCGGCACAAGCACCGGTTAGCGCCCCGACCAAGCGTGCGACGCAAAAAGCCACTGAGGTCATTGAGGAGGAGCCGTCGCGCGACAGCTTCGACCCGATGGCCGGCGCCAGTTCGCAACAGGCTCCGGTTCGTGCTGAACAACGCACCGTGCAAGTTGAAGGTGCGCTCAAGCACACCAGCTACCTGAACCGCACCTTTACCTTCGAAAACTTCGTTGAGGGCAAGTCCAACCAACTGGCCCGGGCTGCGGCCTGGCAAGTGGCGGACAATCCCAAGCATGGCTATAACCCGCTCTTCCTTTATGGTGGTGTGGGTCTGGGTAAAACCCACTTGATGCACGCTGTGGGTAACCATCTATTAAAGAAGAACCCGAATGCCAAGGTCGTTTACCTGCATTCCGAGCGCTTCGTGGCCGATATGGTCAAGGCCTTGCAACTGAATGCCATCAACGAGTTCAAGCGTTTCTACCGCTCGGTGGATGCCTTGCTGATTGACGACATTCAATTCTTCGCCCGCAAGGAACGTTCTCAGGAAGAGTTTTTCCACACCTTCAATGCCCTGCTTGAAGGTGGCCAGCAAGTCATTCTCACCAGTGACCGCTACCCGAAAGAAATCGAAGGCCTTGAAGAGCGCCTGAAATCCCGCTTTGGTTGGGGGTTGACGGTAGCCGTCGAACCGCCGGAGCTGGAAACCCGTGTGGCGATTCTGATGAAGAAGGCCGATCAGGCCAAAGTCGAACTGCCCCACGACGCGGCGTTCTTTATTGCCCAACGCATTCGCTCCAATGTCCGTGAACTGGAAGGCGCGCTTAAACGCGTCATCGCCCATTCGCACTTCATGGGCCGCGATATCACCATCGAGCTGATTCGTGAATCCTTGAAGGATCTTTTGGCGCTGCAAGACAAGCTGGTCTCTGTGGATAACATTCAGCGCACCGTCGCCGAATACTACAAGATCAAGATCTCCGACTTGCTGTCAAAACGTCGTTCGCGTTCGGTCGCCCGCCCGCGTCAGGTCGCCATGGCATTGTCCAAAGAACTGACCAACCACAGTTTGCCGGAGATCGGCGATGTGTTTGGCGGACGTGACCACACAACGGTTTTGCACGCCTGCCGCAAGATCAACGAACTTAAGGAATCCGACGCGGACATCCGCGAGGACTACAAGAACCTGCTGCGTACACTGACCACTTGATGAACACCAGCGCAGCTAATTAAGGCAAGGGACTAGACCATGCATTTCACCATTCAACGCGAAGCCCTGTTGAAACCCCTGCAACTGGTCGCAGGCGTCGTCGAGCGCCGACAGACCTTGCCGGTGCTTTCCAACGTGCTGCTGGTTGTCGAAGGCCAGCAACTGTCGCTGACCGGTACCGACCTGGAAGTCGAGCTGGTCGGCCGTGTTCAACTCGAAGAGCCCGCAGAACCGGGTTCCATCACCGTGCCTGCACGCAAGCTGATGGATATCTGCAAAAGCTTGCCCAATGATGCGCTGATCGACATCAAGGTCGACGAGCAGAAGCTTGTGGTGAAGGCTGGTCGTAGCCGCTTCACCCTGTCGACCCTGCCGGCCAATGACTTCCCGACGGTGGAAGAAGGTCCAGGCTCGCTGACTTGCAGCCTCGAGCAAAGCAAGTTGCGTCGCTTGATCGAGCGGACCAGCTTCGCCATGGCCCAGCAAGACGTGCGCTACTACCTCAATGGCATGCTGCTCGAAGTCTCTGCCGGTATCATCCGTGCCGTGGCCACCGACGGCCATCGCCTGGCCATGTGCTCGATGCAGGCCGATATCGGTCAGCCTGATCGCCATCAGGTCATCGTACCGCGCAAAGGTATTCTGGAATTGGCTCGTCTACTGACCGAACCGGACGGCATCGTCAGCATCGTCCTGGGTCAGCACCACATTCGCGCCACCACTGGCGAATTTACCTTCACCTCGAAACTGGTCGACGGCAAGTTCCCTGACTACGAGCGCGTGCTGCCGAAGGGCGGCGACAAACTGGTGCTGGGTGATCGTCAGGCGCTGCGCGAAGCCTTCAGCCGTACCGCAATTCTGTCCAACGAGAAGTATCGCGGTATTCGTCTGCAACTGGCCAACGGCCAACTGAAGATCCAGGCGAACAACCCGGAGCAGGAAGAAGCGGAAGAGGAAGTGGGTGTTGAATACAACGGTGGCTCCCTGGAAATCGGCTTCAACGTGAGCTACTTGCTCGACGTGTTGGGCGTGATGACCACCGAGCAGGTTCGCCTGATCCTGTCCGACTCCAACAGCAGTGCGCTGGTGCAAGAGTCCGACAACGACGACTCGGCCTACGTTGTTATGCCGATGCGTCTGTAATCATGCCCAGCAGAACCTAGATGTCCTTAAGTCGCGTCTCGGTCACCGCGGTGCGCAATTTGCACCCGGTGACCTTCTCCCCCTCCCCCCGAATCAATATTCTTTACGGCGCCAACGGCAGCGGCAAAACCAGTGTTCTGGAAGCCATCCACCTGCTGGGGCTTGCCCGTTCGTTTCGTAGCACCCGCCTGTTGCCGGTCATTCAGTATGAGCAATTGGCGTGCACGGTGTTCGGTCAGGTCGAACTGGCCGAGGGTGGGCACAGCGCCCTCGGCATTTCGCGCGACCGCCAAGGGGAGTTCCAGATCCGTATCGACGGGCAAAACGCTCGCAGTGCTGCGCAGTTGGCGGAAATCCTGCCTCTGCAGTTGATCAACCCCGACAGTTTTCGCTTGTTGGAAGGTGCACCCAAGATTCGCCGGCAGTTTCTCGATTGGGGTGTGTTCCACGTGGAACCCCGGTTCATGTCTACCTGGCAGCGTTTGCAGAAGGCCCTGCGCCAGAGAAACTCTTGGCTGCGGCATGGTACACTTGACGCCGTTTCGCAAGCGGTTTGGGACAGGGAACTGTGCCAGGCCAGCGCTGAAATCGATGAATACCGTCGCGCTTATATCAAAGCCTTGAAACCAGTCTTTGAACAGACCTTGAGTGAACTGGTTGAACTCGAGGGCTTGACGCTCAGCTATTACCGAGGATGGGACAAGGACCGTGAGCTGAGCGCTGTGCTCGCCGGTTCCCTCCAACGGGATCAGCAGATGGGGCATACCCAAGCCGGACCGCAACGTGCAGATTTGCGTCTCAGACTGGGCGCACACAATGCCGCGGACATCTTGTCCCGCGGACAGCAGAAGCTGGTGGTTTGTGCGTTGCGGATTGCCCAAGGGCATCTGGTTAGCCAGGCCCGGCGCGGTCAGTGTATTTATCTGGTGGATGACCTGCCGTCCGAACTGGACGAGCACCACCGTCGCGCGCTTTGCCGCTTGCTGGAAGACTTACGCTGCCAGGTGTTTATCACCTGTGTAGATCACGAATTATTGAGGGACGGCTGGCAGACGGAAACGCCAGTCGCTCTGTTCCACGTGGAACAGGGCCGTATCACCCAGACCCACGACCATCGGGAGTGAAGGCATTGAGCGAAGAAAATACGTACGACTCAACGAGCATTAAAGTGCTGAAAGGCCTGGATGCCGTACGCAAACGTCCCGGTATGTACATTGGCGACACCGATGATGGCAGCGGTCTGCACCACATGGTGTTCGAGGTGGTCGACAACTCGATCGACGAAGCTCTGGCCGGTCACTGCGACGACATCAGCATCATTATCCATCCGGATGAATCCATCACCGTTCGCGACAACGGCCGCGGTATCCCGGTAGACGTGCATAAAGAAGAAGGCGTCTCGGCAGCCGAGGTCATCATGACCGTACTGCACGCCGGCGGTAAGTTTGACGACAACTCCTACAAAGTTTCCGGCGGCCTGCACGGTGTAGGTGTCTCTGTAGTTAACGCCCTGTCTGAACAGCTTGTACTTACCGTGCGCCGCAGCGGCAAGATCTGGGAACAGACTTACGTTCATGGTGTTCCTCAAGAACCGATGAAAATCGTCGGCGACAGTGAATCCACGGGTACCCAGATTCACTTCAAGGCTTCCAGCGAAACCTTCAAGAACATTCACTTCAGCTGGGACATTCTGGCCAAGCGGATTCGTGAGCTGTCCTTCCTCAACTCCGGCGTGGGTATCGTCCTCAAGGATGAGCGCAGCGGCAAGGAAGAGCTGTTCAAATACGAGGGTGGCCTGCGTGCATTCGTTGAATACCTGAACACCAACAAGACTCCGGTCAACCAGGTGTTCCACTTCAACATTCAGCGTGAAGACGGCATTGGCGTGGAAATCGCCCTGCAGTGGAACGACAGCTTCAACGAGAACCTGTTGTGCTTCACCAACAACATTCCGCAGCGCGACGGCGGTACTCACCTGGTGGGTTTCCGTTCCGCACTGACGCGTAACCTGAACACCTACATCGAAGCTGAAGGTCTGGCGAAGAAACACAAAGTTGCCACCACCGGTGACGATGCCCGTGAAGGCCTGACAGCGATCATCTCGGTGAAGGTGCCGGATCCGAAGTTCAGCTCCCAGACCAAAGACAAGCTGGTCTCTTCCGAAGTGAAGACCGCTGTCGAACAGGAAATGGGTAAGTACTTCTCCGACTTCCTGCTGGAAAACCCGAACGAAGCCAAGCTGGTTGTTGGCAAGATGATCGACGCCGCGCGTGCCCGTGAAGCGGCGCGCAAGGCCCGTGAGATGACCCGCCGTAAAGGCGCGCTGGACATCGCCGGCCTGCCGGGCAAACTGGCCGACTGCCAGGAAAAAGACCCTGCCCTGTCCGAACTGTACCTGGTGGAAGGTGACTCCGCGGGCGGCTCTGCCAAGCAGGGACGTAACCGCAAGACCCAGGCGATTCTGCCCCTCAAGGGTAAAATCCTGAACGTCGAGAAGGCACGTTTCGACAAGATGATCTCGTCCCAGGAAGTGGGCACCCTGATCACCGCCCTGGGCTGCGGCATCGGTCGCGAAGAGTACAACATCGACAAGTTGCGCTATCACAACATCATCATCATGACCGATGCTGACGTCGACGGTTCGCACATTCGTACCCTGCTGCTGACCTTCTTCTTCCGTCAGCTGCCGGAGCTGATCGAGCGTGGCTACATCTATATCGCCCAGCCACCGCTGTACAAGGTCAAGAAAGGCAAGCAAGAGCAATACATCAAAGACGACGACGCCATGGAAGAGTACATGACGCAGTCGGCCCTGGAAGACGCGAGCCTGCACCTGAACGAAGATGCACCGGGTATTTCTGGTGAAGCGCTTGAGCGCCTGGTGAATGATTTCCGTCTGGTAATGAAGACCCTCAAGCGTCTTTCGCGCCTGTATCCGCAGGAACTGACCGAGCACTTCATCTACCTGCCGGCCGTCAGCCTGGAGCAACTGTCCGATCACGCAGCGATGCAGGATTGGCTGGCTCAATACGAAGTACGTCTACGCACCGTCGAGAAATCCGGCCTGGTTTACAAGGCCAGCCTGCGTGAAGACCGTGAACGTAATGTCTGGCTGCCAGAGGTCGAGCTGATCTCCCACGGGCTGTCGAACTATGTCACGTTCAACCGCGACTTCTTTGGCAGCAATGACTACAAAACCGTCGTTTCCCTGGGGGCTCAGCTGAGCACCCTGCTGGACGAAGGCGCGTACATCCAGCGTGGCGAACGTAAGAAAGCGGTCACCGAGTTCAAGGAAGCCCTGGACTGGTTGATGGCGGAAAGCACCAAGCGTCACACCATTCAGCGATACAAAGGTCTGGGCGAGATGAACCCGGATCAGCTGTGGGAAACCACCATGGACCCAAGCGTACGCAGGATGCTGAAGGTGACGATCGAAGACGCCATCGGTGCAGACCAGATCTTCAACACCCTGATGGGTGATGCGGTCGAACCTCGTCGTGACTTCATCGAAAGCAACGCCTTGGCGGTTTCCAATCTGGATTTCTGAGTCCGGACCCCCGCCAAACGAAAAGGCCAACGCACCCGCGTTGGCCTTTTTTATTGTGTGCGAAGAATGTCTGGGCACTGTTTTCACTTCGCTTTCTACGGCGATGAAACAGCACAATCGCAGGCATAAAAAAACCGGCTATATCAGCCGGTTTTTTTGCGTCCGAAAAAAACTTATGCACGTTTTTCGGCGTTTTATCTGTTTATGAAATATGTATATAAATCATATGGTTGCATTAGAAATACGACGTCTTTACGGAAAACGGTACACAGGTTATCCACAGAATCTCAGACAACCGCCTGATCGTTGGAAACCGGTGCTTGCGGCGCCGGTGGCAGCGAGCCCATTTCCCGTTGCATCTGCTCGTTCCAGGCCTGGACCCGATCGTTCAAATCGGCAATGGCGCGGGGTCCGTTACCTTCGGCATACATCGGTGCGCCGATGATCACGGTAATCACCCCCTGCTTCTTCGCCCAACCGGTCTTCGGCCAGAACTTGCCGGCGTTGTGGGCAATCGGCAGCACCGGTAGCTCTGCATTGACCGCCAACGCCGTCCCGCCCCGGGAGAATTTGCCAATGGTGCCGTAAGGCACGCGCGTGCCTTCGGGGAAGATCAGCACCCAGACGTTATCCTTGAGCAGCTCGTCGCCCTTTTTCGCCACGTGCTTGAGTGCCGCTTTCGGGTTATCACGGTCGATGGCGATAGGACGCAGCATGGCCATGGCCCAGCCAAAGAACGGCACATACAGCAACTCACGCTTGAGCACCTGGCTCAAAGGCTCGAAGTACGCCGAGAGAAAGAATGTCTCCCAGGTGCTCTGGTGGTTCGATTGAATCACGCAAGGCCGGTCAGGCACGTTCTCTGCGCCCTTCACTTCGTAGCGGATACCGAGAAACACCTTGCTCAGCCACAAGGCGCAGCGACACCAGTACACATTGATGAAGCGATAGCGCGCCTTGAACGGCAGAAAGGGCGCGATGAAAAAGCTCAGGCTGCACCACAGCAAGGAGCTGGTGCCCAGCAGCAGGTAAAAGAGGAAGGTTCTGATGGCCTGCAGTATCGACATGGCGACGTTTACCGTTACGGGCACTGCCCGACTGTTCAAGCGCACTCCCGATCTGTCGAAAGCGCTCTAATTGTGGATAAGTTCTGCGGCAATCGCCGCCAGATCGTCGAAAATCAAAGTGCCTGCCGGTAGGGTCTTGCCCAAAGTCTTTTCGCCTTTCCCGGTCTTAACTAAAACAGGCTGAGAATCGACGGCTTTGGCGGCTTCCAGGTCACCGAGACTATCGCCGACGAACCATAGATTAGTCAGCGACACGTTGTAATGTGCGGCGATGTTTTTCAACATCCCGGGTTTTGGCTTGCGGCAATCGCAACCCTCGTCCGGCCCGTGCGGGCAATAGACGATCAGCCCGACTTCACCACCCTGCTGCGCCACCAGCGAACGCAAGCGTTCGTGCATGGCATCCAGGGTGGCGATGTCGTAATAGCCGCGAGCGATGCCCGACTGGTTGGTAGCGACCGCTACCGTCCAGCCGGCCTTGCTCAACTGCGCGATGGCTTCGATCGAACCGGGCAGTGGAATCCACTCCTCCACCGACTTGATGTAAGCGTCGGAGTCGTAATTGATCACTCCGTCCCGATCGAGAATCAGCAGTTTCAAACAGTCTTACCCCAGCAACGAAATGTCGGCGACGCCAAGGAACAAGCCACGCAGACGCGCCAGTAGCGCATAGCGGTTGGCGCGGACCTTGGCATCTTCAGCGTTCACCATGACCGCTTCGAAGAACGCATCGACCGGCTCTCGCAAGGCAGCCAGGCGTGCCAGGGATTCGCTGTACTGACGCGCCGCAGCCATCGGCTGAACAGCCTGGTCTGCCTGCTGGATCGCCGAGTACAGGGAGAACTCGTTGGCATTGTCGAAGTACTTGGCTTCCACGACCGTCGGCACGGAGCCTTCGACCTTGCTCAGCAGGTTCGACACACGCTTGTTCACTGCAGCCAGTGCGGCGGCTTCCGGCAATTGGCGGAACGCTTGCACCGCTTGCACGCGCTGGTCGAAGTCCAGGGCGGAGCCCGGCTTCAGCGCGCGAACCGACAGGTAGGTCGCGACATCAACGCCTTCGTCTTCGTAACGGGCACGCAGGCGATCGAAAATGAATTCCAGCACGGCATCGTTCAGACCGGCCGCCTTGACCTTGGCACCGAACGCATTCACGGCGAAAGCCACGGCGTCGTTCAGGTCCAGATCCAGTTGCTTCTCGATCAGGATGCGCAGCACGCCCAGTGCGGCACGGCGCAGGGCATACGGGTCCTTGCTGCCGGTCGGCAGCATGCCGATGCCGAAAATGCCGACCAGGGTGTCGAGCTTGTCGGCGATGGCCACCGCAGCACCGGTCAGGGTGGAAGGCAGTTCAGCGCCAGCACCGCGCGGCATGTACTGCTCGTTCAGCGCCAGCGCGACATCTTCCGGCTCACCGTCATGAAGGGCGTAGTAGTAGCCGGCGACACCTTGCATCTCCGGGAACTCACCGACCATTTCGGTCGCCAGGTCGCACTTGGACAGCAAGCCGGCGCGAGCGGCCCAGGAAGCATTGCCGCCAATCCGCGCGGCAATGTAGGCGGCGAGTTTGGAAACGCGCTCGGCCTTGTCATAGACGGTGCCGAGTTTTTCCTGGAACACCACGTTTTGCAGGCGCTGGTTGAAGTCTTCGAGCTTGTGCTTCTTGTCTTGCTTGAAGAAGAACTCGGCGTCGGTCAGGCGCGGGCGAACCACTTTCTCGTTACCGGCGATGATTTGCTGCGGGTCCTTGCTTTCGATGTTGGCCACGGTAATGAAACGTGGCAGCAACTTGCCGTCGACATCCAGCAGGCAGAAGTACTTCTGGTTGTCCTGCATGGTGGTGATCAAGGCTTCTTGCGGCACATCGAGGAAACGTTCTTCGAACGAGCACACCAGTGGCACTGGCCACTCGACCAGCGCGGTCACTTCGTCGAGCAGGTCCGGTGGAACGATGGCGGTGCCTTCCTGGCGGGTCGCCAGCTCTTCGGTGCGTTTGCTGATGATGTCGCGACGCTCATTGGCATCGGCCAGTACGTAAGCGGCACGCAGGTCGGCCAGGTAGCTGGACGGCGAACCGATGCGCACGTTTTCCGGGTGGTGGAAACGGTGACCACGGGAGTCGCGGCCGGCCTTCTGGGCGAGGATGGTGCAATCGATGACCTGGTCACCGAGCAGCATCACCAGCCACTGGGTCGGACGAACGAATTCTTCCTTGCGCGCGCCCCAGCGCATGCGCTTGGGAATCGGCAGGTCGTTCAGGGAGTCTTCGACGATGGTCGGCAGCAGGCTCGCAGTCGGCTTGCCGGCGATGCTCTGGCTGTAGCGCAGTTTCGGGCCGCTCTGATCGATTTCGCTCAGGTCGACGCCGCACTTCTTGGCAAAGCCCAGTGCTGCTTGCGTCGGATTGCCTTCGGCATCGAACGCCGCCTGACGTGGCGGGCCATCGAGGTTGATGCTGCGATCCGGCTGCTGGGTGGCCAGCGCGGTGATCAGCACGGCCAGGCGACGTGGCGCGGCATAAACGGTTTTGGTCTCGTAGTTCAGGCCGGCAGCTTGCAGGCCCTTGTCGATACCGGCAAGGAACGCCTCGGCCAGGGTGTTCAGGGCTTTGGGTGGCAGTTCTTCAGTGCCCAGTTCAACCAGAAAATCCAGAGCACTCATTGTGCAGCCTCCAGCTTGGCCAGTACTTCGTCACGCAGGTCCGGGGTCGCCATCGGGAAGCCCAGCTTGGCACGCGCCAGCAGGTAGGCTTGCGCAACGGAACGCGCCAGGGTGCGAACACGCAGGATGTATTGCTGACGCGCGGTCACGGAAATCGCCCGGCGCGCATCCAGCAGGTTGAAGGTATGGGAGGCCTTCAACACCATTTCGTAGCTTGGCAACGGCAGCGGCTGGTCGAGTTCGATCAGGCGCTTGGCTTCGCTTTCATAGAAATCGAACAGCTCGAACAGTTTTTCGACGTTGGCGTGCTCGAAGTTGTAGGTCGACTGCTCCACTTCGTTCTGATGGAACACGTCGCCGTAAGTCACCTTGCCGAACGGACCGTCAGCCCAGACCAGGTCGTAGACCGAGTCCACGCCTTGCAGGTACATGGCCAGGCGTTCCAGACCGTAAGTGATCTCGCCGGTCACCGGGTAGCACTCAATGCCGCCCGCTTGCTGGAAGTAAGTGAATTGCGTCACTTCCATGCCGTTGAGCCACACTTCCCAGCCCAGACCCCAGGCGCCCAGGGTCGGCGATTCCCAGTTGTCTTCGACGAAACGGATGTCATGCACCAATGGGTCCAGGCCCACGTGCTTGAGGGAGCCCAGGTACAGTTCCTGGAAGTTGTCCGGGTTCGGCTTCAGGACGACCTGGAACTGGTAGTAGTGCTGCAGACGGTTCGGGTTTTCGCCATAGCGGCCGTCAGTCGGGCGACGGCTTGGCTGCACGTAGGCGGCGTTCCAGGTTTCCGGGCCAATGGCGCGCAGGAATGTAGCGGTGTGGAAAGTGCCGGCGCCTACTTCCATATCGTAGGGCTGAAGTACCACACAACCTTGCTCGGCCCAGTATTGCTGGAGGGCGAGGATCAAGTCTTGGAAGGTACGCACGGCTGGCGTAGGCTGGCTCACGAAATTCACCTGTTTCTTGGGCTGCGATTTAAAGAGCGGGAGTATACCCGATTCATTGCTGCGCACGCCCCCTGGAGCCTTATGCCACGCTGCTTTTGGTGTTCCGAAGATCCGCTGTACATGGCTTATCACGATCAGGAGTGGGGCACGCCGCTACGCGATGCGCAGGGTTTGTTCGAGTTGCTTTTGCTCGAAGGGTTCCAGGCCGGGCTTTCCTGGATCACCGTGCTGCGAAAACGCGAGCACTATCGCCAGGTGATGTACGGCTTCGACGTGCAGCGTGTGGCCCAGATGAGCGACGCGGAAATCGATGAATTGATGCTTGATCCGGGCATCATCCGCAATCGTCTGAAGCTCAATGCGGCGCGGCGCAATGCCCAGGCCTGGCTGGCGCTGGATGAACCGGTGGCATTTCTCTGGTCCTTCGTCGGTGGTGTGCCGAAGATCAATCATTTCAAGGATCGCAGTGAAGTGCCGGCCATCACGCCCGAGGCGGTGGAGATGAGCAAAGGCCTGAAAAAGGCTGGCTTCACCTTCGTGGGGCCGACTATTTGCTACGCGCTGATGCAGGCCTCGGGCATGGTCATGGACCACACGCAGGATTGCGATCGCTACGCGATGCTGGCCAACGGCGGTTAGAATAGCCGCCTCGCGCACAGCACAAGATCAGGAGTGACCTGTGGATAAGTTTAAAGGCGCCTTGCTGGTAGGCGCTCTGCGGCTGTTTGCCCTGCTTCCGTGGCGGGCAGTGCAGTCCGTCGGCTCGGCGATTGGCTGGGTGATGTGGAAAACCCCCAACCGTTCCCGCGATGTGGTGCGGATCAACCTCTCCAAGTGCTTTCCGGACATGGACCCCGCCGAACGCGAGCGTCTGGTCGGCCAGAGCCTGAAAGACATTGGCAAGTCCCTGACCGAAAGCGCCTGCGCCTGGATATGGCCCGCCCAGCGCTCCATCGACCTGGTGCGCGAGGTCGAAGGCCTCGACGTGTTGAAGGACGCCCTCGCCTCCGGTAAAGGTGTCGTCGGCATCACCAGCCATCTGGGCAACTGGGAAGTGCTCAACCACTTTTATTGCAGCCAGTGCAAACCGATCATTTTCTATCGTCCGCCCAAGCTGAAGGCGGTGGATGAATTGCTGCAAAAGCAGCGGGTGCAACTGGGCAACAAGGTGGCTGCGTCCACCAAGGAAGGCATCCTCAGCGTCATCAAGGAAGTGCGCAAAGGTGGTGCAGTGGGCATTCCCGCTGACCCGGAACCGGCCGAGTCCGCCGGGATCTTCGTGCCGTTCTTCGCCACCCAGGCCCTGACGAGCAAGTTCGTGCCGAACATGCTTGCCGGCGGCAAGGCGGTCGGCGTGTTCCTGCATGCCCTGCGGTTGCCGGACGGCTCGGGCTACAAAGTGATTCTGGAAGCCGCGCCCGAGGCCATGTACAGCACCGATACCGCCACCTCTTGTGCTGCCATGAGCCAGGTCGTCGAGCGTTATGTGCGGGCCTATCCGAGCCAGTACATGTGGAGCATGAAGCGTTTCAAGAAGCGTCCTCCGGGTGAAGAACGCTGGTATTGAGGCGATTGGCATGATCTGTGGATAACCTTGGGTCCGAGGTTATCCACAACCGTTCATTCAAGGGCGCATCAGATGTCCGAACAGCGCAAATCATTTCGCATCAAGATCACTCACGAAAGCGTGGGCGAATGCCTGGGGCAGACGCGCAATCTGACGACCACGGGGGTCTACGTCAAACACCCGGCATTGTCTGCATTACCTAGAGGCGCCGTGGTTTACGGGCAGGTCCAGGGCCTACCCACAGGCGCGCCGCGGGTGCGCATGGAAGTGGTGCAGGTAGACGCCGATGGCATTGGGCTTCGCTACCTCTGATCAGTGCGCCTGACGGTCGAGCTTTTTCAGAAATACCGTCATTTCCTTCTCGGCCTGTTTATCGCCATGGGCTTGTGCGGCTTCCAATCCACGCTCCCAGGCCTGGCGCGCAGCCGCGTAGTCCGCCAGCGCCAGATGAGCCTTGCCGAGCAGTTTCCAGGCCGCCGAATATTTGGGATCGAGTTCGACGCAGCGCTGGAAATGTTCCGCAGCCTTGGCGTTCTCCCCCAGATCCAGATAGCCCTTGCCCAGGCCGAAGCGCAGCAGCGGGTTATCCACACCCTTGGCGAGCATTTTTTCCAGGGATTCGATCATCGGTGGATTCCTTGTTGAAGTATGTCAGGGAGAGATCTGTTTTGGTGAGATTGCCTTCGCGAGCAGGCTCGCTCCCACAGTTGATCTTCTGTGAACACAAATGTTGCGTACAGCCGAGAACTCCTGTGGGAGCGAGCCTGCTCGCGAAGGCGCCCGCCCGGCAACCCCAAATGCCGTTCAGAAAAAGCTCAACCCCACATGGAACAGCTTTTCCACATCGCGAATATGCTTTTTATCCACAAGGAACAGAATCACATGGTCCCCGGTCTGGATCACCGTGTCGTCATGGGCGATGATCACTTCTTCGTCGCGGATGATCGCGCCAATGGTGGTCCCCGGCGGCAGGCCAATGTTTTCGATGGCCTTGCCGATGACTTTGCTCGATTTCGCATCGCCGTGGGCAATCGCCTCGATGGCTTCCGCGGCGCCCCGGCGCAGTGAGTGCACGCTGACGATATCGCCCCGCCGCACATGGGCCAGCAGGGTGCCGATGGTTGCCAGTTGCGGGCTGATGGCGATGTCGATATCGCCGCCCTGGATCAGATCGACGTAAGCCGGGTTGTTGATGATGG
Source organism: Pseudomonas izuensis (assembly GCF_002356535.2). Classification (NCBI taxonomy): domain Bacteria; kingdom Pseudomonadati; phylum Pseudomonadota; class Gammaproteobacteria; order Pseudomonadales; family Pseudomonadaceae; genus Pseudomonas; species Pseudomonas izuensis. Next base: position 13,665 of record NZ_AP017423.2, read on the forward strand.
TCATCACCTTCTTCGCACCCAGGCGCTTGGCCAGCAGCGACGACATGATGTTGGCCTCGTCGTCGTTGGTCAGGGCCAGGAAGACGTCCGCGTCGGCGATATTCTCTTCCAGCAACAGATCGCGGTCCGAGGCGCTGCCTTGCAACACGACGGTGCTGTCGAGGGTGTCCGAGAGGTGGCGGCATCGCGCCGGATTCATCTCGATGATCTTCACCTGGTAACGGCTTTCGATGGCTTCGGCCAGACGTTCACCGATCTGCCCGCCTCCCGCGATGACAATGCGCTTGTATGTTTCGTCGAGACGGCGCATTTCACTCATGACCGCGCGAATGTTCGCCCGGGCGGCAATGAAAAATACTTCGTCGTCCGCCTCGATCACGGTATCGCCCTGGGGCAGGATCGGCCGGTCACGACGGAAAATCGCCGCGACGCGGGTTTCGACGTTTGGCATGTGCTCACGCAACTGCCGCAGTTGCTGGCCCACCAGCGGTCCGCCGTAGTAGGCACGCACAGCCACCAGTTGCGCCTTGCCTTCGGCGAAGTCGATCACCTGCAACGCGCCCGGATGCTGGATCAGGCGCTTGATGTAATGGGTGACCACTTGCTCCGGACTGATGAGTACGTCGACCGGAATCGCTTCGTTATCGAACAGCTCGTCGGCGCGAGTCAGGTACGCGGCTTCGCGCACCCGAGCGATTTTTGTCGGCGTATGGAACAGCGTGTGGGCGACCTGACAGGCCACCATGTTGGTTTCATCACTATTGGTCACGGCGACCAGCATGTCGGCATCATCCGCACCGGCCTGGCGCAGCACGCTAGGTATGGAGCCGCGCCCCTGGACCGTGCGGATGTCCAGGCGATCACCCAAGTCGCGCAGGCGTTCGCCGTCGGTGTCGACCACTGTGATGTCGTTGGCTTCGCTGGCCAAGTGTTCCGCCAGCGAACCACCGACCTGCCCCGCACCGAGGATGATGATTTTCATCCAGTCACTCCATTGAATCCGGTTAACCGCGCGCGGCGGCGATCTTGATCAGCTTGGCGTAATAGAAGCCGTCATGGCCGCCTTCCTGTGCCAGCAATTGGCGTCCATGGGGTTGCTTGATACCGGCCGCGGTCGCCAGGTCCAGCTCACGGGCACCCGGTGTGCGGGCGAGGAACGCTTCGATCACTTCGGTGTTCTCGGTCGGCAATGTCGAGCATGTCGCGTAGAGCAAGATGCCGCCGACCTCCAGGGTATTCCACATGGCGTCGAGCAATTCGCCTTGCAGCAGCGCCAGTGCGGCAATGTCATCCGGTTGGCGGGTCAGCTTGATGTCCGGATGGCGACGAATTACCCCGGTGGCCGAGCACGGTGCGTCCAGTAGAATGCGCTGGAATGGCTTGCCGTCCCACCACGCTTGAGTGTCGCGGCCGTCGGCGGCGATCAGTTCGGCACTCAGGCCGAGGCGTTCGAGGTTTTCCCGTACCCGCACCAGACGCTTGGCTTCCAGGTCCACCGCCACCACGCCGGCCAGTTTTGGCTCGGCTTCGAGGATGTGGCAGGTCTTGCCGCCCGGCGCGCAGCAGGCGTCCAGCACCCGCTGGCCCGGCGCCAGGTCGAGCAGATCGGCCGCCAGTTGCGCCGCTTCGTCCTGCACACTGATCCAGCCTTCGGCGAAACCCGGCAGGCTGCGTACGTCGGCGGCGGCGTCGAGGATGATACCGTCGCGGCTGTAAACGCACGGTTGGGCGGTAATGCCGGCCTGGCTCAGCAGCTCCAGATAGGCATCGCGCGTTTGATGGCGGCGGTTGACCCGCAGAATCATTGGCGGGTGCGCGTTGTTCGCCGTGCAAATGGCTTCCCACTGCTCGGGCCAGAAGGCTTTCAGGGATTTTTGCAGCCAGCGCGGGTGGGCAGTGCGTACCACCGGGTCGTGTTCCAGCTCTGCCAGCAGCGCTTCGCTTTCCCGTTGGGCGCGGCGCAGCACGGCATTGAGCAAGGCTTTGGCCCAGGGCTTTTTCAGCTTGTCGGCGCAACCGACGGTTTCCCCGATGGCGGCGTGCGCCGGAACGCGGGTATAGAGCAGTTGGTAGAGGCCGACCAGCAGCAGCGCTTCGACATCGGCGTCGGCGGCCTTGAACGGCTTCTGCAGCAGCTTGGCCGCCAGCGCCGACAAGCGTGGTTGCCAGCGTGCGGTGCCGAACGCCAGGTCCTGGGTGAAACCTCGGTCGCGGTCCTCTACCTTGTCCAGTTGCGTCGGCAGTGAACTGTTGAGCGAGGCTTTTCCGTTAAGAACAGCAGCCAGTGCCTTGGCGGCGGCCAGACGCGGGTTCATTGAGTGTCCGCCGTTTGACCCAGTACGGTACCGGTGGCGAATTTCTCACGACGGCTGTTGAACAAATCGCTGAAATTCAGCGCCTTGCCACCGGGCAATTGCAGGCGGGTCAGGCACAGGGCCTGTTCACCGCAGGCGACGAGCAGGCCGTCCTTGCTGGCGCCGAGGATTTCCCCCGGTGCGCCCTTGCCTTCAGCCAGGTTCGCAGCCAGGACTTTCAGCGCTTCGCCGTTCAGCGTGCTGTGGGTGATCGGCCACGGGTTGAAGGCGCGTACCAGCCGCTCCAGCTCAACGGCCGGGCGCGTCCAGTCGATGCGGGCTTCGTCCTTGTTCAATTTGTGCGCGTAGGTGGCGAGGCTGTCGTCCTGCACTTCGCCCTCCAGGGTTCCGGCGGCGAGGCCGGCAATTGCCTGCACCACCGCCGGCGGACCCATTTGCGCCAGACGGTCGTGGAGACTGCCGCCAGTGTCTTCGGCGCTGATTGGCGTGGTGACTTTCAGCAGCATCGGCCCGGTGTCCAGGCCTGCTTCCATGCGCATCACGGTCACGCCACTTTCGCGGTCGCCCGCTTCGACGGCGCGCTGGATCGGCGCCGCACCGCGCCAGCGTGGCAGCAGGGAGGCGTGGCTGTTGATGCAACCCAGGCGCGGAATATCCAGCACCACCTGCGGCAGGATCAGGCCATAGGCGACCACCACCATCAGGTCCGGTTTCAGCGCGGCCAGTTCGGCCTGCGCGTCTGCGTTGCGCAGCGTTGGCGGTTGTAGCACCGGGATGTCGTGCTCCAGCGCCAACTGCTTGACCGGGCTCGGCATCAGCTTTTGCCCACGACCTGCCGGGCGGTCCGGTTGGGTATAGACGGCGACGATCTCATAAGGGCTATCGAGCAGGGCCTTGAGGTGTTCGGCGGCGAATTCCGGGGTGCCGGCAAAGACAATGCGCAGTGGCTCGGTCATGGGGGGCTCTCTATTGCAAAGCTTCTTGAAAAGAAAAAGGCTTGCCGCGGCAAGCCTTTGAAGAGGGGCATCAGGCGTTCTGGCGATGAAGCTTTTCCAGTTTCTTCTTGATGCGGTCGCGTTTGAGCGTGGACAGGTAATCGACGAACAATTTGCCGTTGAGGTGGTCGCATTCGTGTTGGATGCACACGGCGAGCAGATCCTCGGCGATCAGTTCGTAAGGCTGGCCGTCGCGGTCCAGTGCCTTGACCTTGACCCTTTGCGGGCGATCGACGTTTTCGTAGAAGCCCGGTACCGAAAGACAGCCTTCCTGGTACTGGCCCATCTCGTCAGTCAGCGGTTCGAGCTCGGGGTTGATGAACACTCGTGGCTCGGTGCGGTCTTCGGACAGGTCCATCACGACGATGCGTTTGTGTACGTTGACCTGGGTCGCGGCGAGGCCGATGCCCGGCGCCTCATACATTGTTTCAAACATGTCATCGACCAACTGACGCACTTCGTCGTCCACTACGGTCACCGGTTTGGCGATGGTGCGCAGGCGCGAGTCAGGGAATTCGAGGATGTTCAAAATGGCCATAGGCTTGATGACTGCACGTGTGAAGTAAGGTCGGGCCGGTGGCCTGGCGAGTCCGAAGAGGCAGGCTACCGTTGTAAAACGTAGCTCCCTTCTTTTCATAAGCAAGCGGGGAGCGAGCCACTGACGGCTCTGGCGTTTCACGCGAACGTACATAATAAAGGGATTCACCGCATGAGGAAATCACTACTCGCCCTGCTCCTTCTGGTGTCCGCCGGTTTGGCGCACGGGCAAGTGCAACTCAGGGAAGGTTTTCCACAGCAATACACCGTGGTATCGGGGGACACACTCTGGGATATCTCGGGAAAATTCCTCCGTGAACCGTGGCAGTGGCCGCAGTTGTGGCAAGCCAATCCGCAAATCGAAAATCCCAACCTTATCTATCCCGGCGATACGCTTTCGCTGGTCTACGTCAACGGTCAGCCACGCCTGACCCTCAATCGCGGCGCCTCCCGGGGCACCCTCAAACTCTCGCCACGGGTGCGTAGCAGCCCGGTGGCTGAGGCGATTCCGAGCATTCCGCTGAAATCGATCAACAGTTTTCTGCTGAGCAATCGCATCGTCGACAAGGTCGAGGATTTCGACAAGGCGCCTTACATCGTGGCCGGTGATGCCGAGCGCGTGCTCAGCGGTACGGGTGACCGCATCTTCGCCCGCGGCCACTTCGATCCGGCGCAACCGGTGTATGGCATCTTTCGCCAGGGCAAGGTCTACACCGATCCACAGACCCGGGAGTTTCTCGGAATCAATGCCGACGACATCGGCGGCGGCGAGGTCGTCGCCACCGAAGGCGACGTGGCTACCCTGGCATTGCAGCGCACGACCCAGGAAGTGCGCCTTGGTGACCGGTTGTTCAGCGGCGAAGAACGCTCGATCAATTCAACGTTCATGCCCAGCTCACCGAAAAACCAGATCGACGGATTGATCATCGATGTGCCGCGCGGGGTGACCCAGATCGGCGCACTGGACGTGGTCACGCTGAACAAGGGCCAGCGTGACGGCCTGGCCGAAGGCAATGTGTTGGTGGTGATGAAGACCGGCGAAACCGTGCGCGACCGGATCACTGGCCAGCCGCTGAAAATTCCTGATGAGCGCGCCGGTCTGCTGATGGTTTTCCGTACCTACGACAAGCTCAGCTACGGACTGGTGCTAAAAGCCTCGCGCTCGCTGGCGGTGATGGACAAGGTGCGAAACCCGTAAGCGTGCTTCACAAGTTACCAACAGAGTTATCCACAGCTTATTCCCGCTTGGGCGGGTGCTTATAACGATCAAGGATGATCCATGCCGCAATCTGCATTTACACCCGTTTCCCCGGCGGAACTGGAAGCTCGTTTACGCCTGCATCGTTTGCCGGAACTCGGTGCGGCGCGGTTCAAGAAGTTGCTGGAGGCCTTCGGTTCGGCGTCAAAGGCCATCAGCGCGCCGGCCAGTGCATGGCGTGCGCTGGGCTTGCCGCTGGCCTGTGCCGAGGCTCGGCGCTGCGCTGATGTTCGTGATGGCGCGAGCCATGCATTGGCTTGGCTCGAGCGTCCGGCCCAGCATCTATTGATGTGGGACCAGCCTGACTACCCGGCGTTGCTGGCGCAAATCAGCGATGCGCCACCATTGCTGTTCGTTGCAGGCAACCGCGAAATTCTGGAAAAGCCGCAACTGGCGATGGTGGGTAGTCGACGTGCGTCAAGGCCGGGCATGGACACCGCCGCCGCGTTTTCCCGCAGCCTGGCCAGCGCCGGTTTTGTCATCACCAGCGGTCTCGCCCTGGGTATCGACGCCGCCGCACATCAGGCGGCATTGGACGTTGGCGGGCAAACGATCGGTGTGCTTGGCACGGGGTTGGAAAATTTTTATCCACAGCGCAATCGACGGCTGGCGGATGCGATGATCGCCTCCGGCAGCACAGTGCTTTCCGAGTTCCCGCTGGACGCCGGCCCGACTGCCAGCAACTTCCCGCGGCGCAATCGAATCATCAGTGGTTTATCCCTCGGCGTTCTGGTGGTCGAAGCCAGCGTCGCCAGCGGTTCATTGATCACCGCGAGGCTGGCGGCGGAACAAGGACGTGAGGTGTACGCGATTCCGGGGTCGATCCATCACCCCGGCGCCAAGGGCTGCCATCAGTTGATTCGTGACGGCGCGGTGCTGGTGGAAACCATCGAGCATATCCTCGAAGCCTTGCGCGGCTGGCAACAGCTGCCTTTATCCACAGGCACGCCAGCGACCGCTGTGCCCCATCCTTTGTTGTCGTTGCTCCACGCCGCACCGCTCACCAGTGAAGCGCTGGCCGATGCCAGCGGCTGGGCGTTGCCCAAAGTGCTGGTGGTGCTGACCGAGCTGGAAATGGAGGGTTGCGCAGTCTGCGAAAACGGGCGCTGGTTTGCGCGGGTGAGCTAGGTTTTATAAGGAAGATCGGTAAACTGCACAGAGCCTTATTCTGGAGCGTTTTTCATGGTCAACAGTTGGCGTGTGCAACAAGCCGCACGAGCCGTTCGCGCAGGGGCGGTCATTGCCTACCCAACCGAAGCCGTCTGGGGTCTGGGTTGCGACCCGTGGGACGAAGAAGCGGTGGATCGATTGCTACTGATCAAGGGCCGGTCTGTGGATAAGGGCTTGATTCTGGTCGCCGACAACATTCGCCAGTTCGACTTCCTGTTCGAGGACTTTCCCGAGCTGTGGATGGATCGCATGGCCAGCACCTGGCCGGGGCCGAACACCTGGCTGGTGCCACATCAGAATCTATTGCCGCAGTGGATTACCGGCGTGCATGAAACGGTGGCCCTGCGGGTCAGCGATCACCCGCAAGTGCGGGATTTGTGCGCCCTTGTCGGCCCCCTGGTGTCGACATCCGCCAATCCGCAGGGACGGCCGGCGGCGCGCACGCGGATTCGCGTCGAGCAGTATTTCCGTGGGCAGGTCGATTTGGTGTTGGGCGGGAATCTCGGTGGGCGCAAGAACCCGAGCGTGATTCGTGATCTGGCAACCGGGCATGTTGTGCGCCCGGATTAATACCGCGGCGACCCCAATCGCGGGCAAGCCCGCTCCCACAGCTATTTGGTTGGAATACAGATTTGTGACCCAACCGAGATCCTGTGGGAGCGGGCTTGCCCGCGATGAGGCCCAGGCAGACGCTGAAAATTTTAAGGCAACAGAACAACCGAACCCGTCGTACGCCGCGCCGACAACTCGGTCTGCGCCTTCGCCGCATCCGCCAGTGGATAACGCTGGCTGATGTCCACCTTCAGCTTGCCGCTGATGATCATCTCGAACAGCTCATCGGCCATGCGCTGCAGGTTTTGCGCATTGTTGGCGTAGGTCCCCAGGGTTGGCCGGGTGACATACAGCGAACCCTTCGCCGCCAGAATCCCCAGGTTCACGCCATCCACCGCGCCGGATGCATTACCAAAGCTCACCACCAGTCCCCGTGGCGCCACGCTGTCGAGGGAGGTCAGCCAGGTGTCCTTGCCGACGCCGTCGTACACCACCGACACTTTTTTGCCGTCAGTCAATTCCAGTACGCGTTGTGCGACGTTTTCATGGCTGTAGTCGATGGTCGCCCAGGCACCATTGGCCTTGGCCAGTGCGGCTTTCTCTGGCGAACTTACCGTGCCGATCAACTTGACGCCCAAGGCTTTGGCCCATTGGCAGGCCAAAGAGCCCACACCGCCGGCCGCGGCGTGGAACAGGACGGTTTCGCCACCCTTGAGCTCATAGGTCTGACGCAGCAGGTACTGCACGGTCAGGCCTTTGAGCATGACCCCGGCAGCCGTTTCGAAGCTGATGGCGTCCGGTAGTTTGACCAGATTGGCTTCGGGCAAGACGTGAACGTCGCTGTAGGCGCCCAATGGGCCACTGCCGTAAGCCACGCGATCACCGACCTTGAACCGGGTGACTTCGCTGCCGACCGCCTCGACCACGCCTGCGCCTTCGGAACCCAAGCCCGATGGCAAGGCTGGCGGTGGATAGAGACCGCTGCGGTAATAGGTGTCGATGAAGTTCAGGCCAATGGCCTTGTTGGTCACGCGGACCTGCTGCGGGCCGGGCTCGGCGGGTTGGTAATCCACATACTCGAGCACTTCGGGGCCGCCGTGGGCGCGGAACTGGATACGCTTTGCCATTTGCCTTCTCCTTGGGTCGTCAATGCGAAGCTCCCTATCGGACTCCTAAGCTTGATCTTCGTCAACTGCGACGAGCGTATCGGCGGTGGTATGCTACGCGCCCATTTGCGCAGGCCGGCTCCGATGGAGCGCCGCGTAGCTTTGCCCGATTCAAGGTGATGCCATGACTACCCGCACAGAGGCCGTAAAAGCCTACCTGCTCGACCTGCAAGACCGTATTTGCGCTGCTCTGGAAGCCGAAGACGGCGGCACGCGCTTCGTCGAAGATGCCTGGACCCGGCCTGCCGGCGGTGGCGGGCGGACGCGGGTCATCGAAAACGGTACGGTCATCGAAAAGGGCGGCGTCAACTTTTCCCACGTGTTCGGTAGCGGTCTGCCACCGTCCGCCAGTGCCCATCGGCCGGAACTGGCCGGGCGTGGTTTCGAAGCCCTGGGCGTGTCGCTGGTAATTCACCCGCACAACCCCCACGTACCGACTTCCCACGCCAATGTGCGTTTTTTCATCGCCGAGAAGGAAGGCGAAGAGCCGGTCTGGTGGTTCGGCGGTGGTTTCGACCTGACGCCCTACTACGGCAACATCGATGACTGCGTGCACTGGCACCGCGTGGCCGAGCAGGCCTGCGCGCCGTTCGGTCCGGACGTCTACCCGCGATACAAGGCGTGGTGCGACAGCTATTTCCACATCAAGCATCGCCACGAGCCGCGGGGCATCGGCGGCCTGTTTTTCGATGACCTGAACGAGTGGGATTTCGACACCAGTTTCGCGTTCATGCGCGCCATTGGTGATGCGTACATCGATGCTTACCTGCCGATCGTGCAGCGCCGCAAGAACGATGCGTTTACCGCCCAACAACGGGAATTCCAGGAATTCCGTCGTGGGCGCTACGTCGAGTTCAACCTGGTTTATGACCGCGGCACCTTGTTCGGCCTGCAATCGGGCGGGCGTACCGAGTCGATCCTCATGTCCCTGCCCCCGCAAGTACGCTGGGGTTACGATTGGAAAGCCGAGCCTGGCAGCGAAGAGGCGCGCCTGACCGAGTACTTCCTGCAAGATCGCGATTGGTTGGCCGAGGCCTGAACGAGGAATGTTGATGGACCGTTATGTCGTTTTCGGTAATCCGATTGGCCACAGCAAGTCGCCACTGATTCATCGGCTGTTCGCCGAGCAGACCGCGCAGAAACTCGACTACAGCACCCTGCTGGCGCCTCTCGACGATTTTTCCGGCTGCGCCCGGGCATTTTTCCTCGAAGGTCGCGGAGCGAATGTGACGGTCCCGTTCAAGGAAGAAGCCTATCGCCTGGCGGATCACCTGACCGCCCGTGCACAACGGGCCGGTGCGGTGAATACCCTGAGCAAGATGGACGACGGCAGCCTGCTGGGTGACAACACCGACGGCGCCGGCCTGGTGCGGGACCTGACGGTCAACGCCGGGTTCAGCCTCAAGGGTAAACGCATTCTGCTGCTCGGTGCCGGCGGCGCGGTACGCGGTGCGCTGGAGCCCTTGCTGGCCAAGCAACCGGCGTCGGTGATCATCGCCAACCGCACCGTGGACAAGGCCGAGTTGCTGGCGGAACTGTTCTGCGATCTGGGACCGGTATCGGCCAGCGGTTACGACTGGTTGCAGGAATCGGTGGACCTGATCATCAATGCCACGTCCGCGAGCCTGACCGGCGATGTGCCGCCGATCGCCGCCAGCCTGATCGAGCCGGGCAAAACGGTGTGCTACGACATGATGTATGGCAAGGAACCGACCTCGTTCTGCCGCTGGGCCAGCGAAAACGGCGCGGCAGTGGCAATGGACGGCTTGGGAATGCTCGCTGAACAAGCGGCGGAAGCGTTCTTCCTGTGGCGTGGAGTGCGTCCGGACACGGCGCCGGTGTTGGCCGAGCTGCGCCGACAACTGGCCGTATAAAACGCGCCCTGTGGGAGCAAGGCTTGCCCGCGATGGCGATCTCAAGAACGCCATCGCGGGCAAGCCTTGCTCCCACAGGGTTCAGTGTTTCAATCTTCGAATTGGATCGGGCACTTCTCCGCCCCTTCGAGTTTCCTCAACTCTTCCACCACCTGCGGCCGCGCCCGGCGCAGGGTCAGGCTGCGATCTTGCCGCAGCAGGCGCCGTGCTTCCTGATGCAGCATTTCCACCCCTGAATAATCGATGAAGTTGATCTGCTGCGCCTCGATCACCACGCGCGCGCCGTGCATCCGTTGCAGGCGTACCTGCAGGTAGTGACTCGCGCCGAAAAAGATCGAACCGCCCACCCGCAAAATGTCTTCATCGCCGTCGCGCACATGTTGTACCCGCGGTTGCGAAGTCCGCTTGAGGTAAAAGAATAGGGAGGCCAGCACCCCGGCATAGATTGCCGTCTGCAGTTCCAGCAATAGGGTGGCGACACAAGTGAGGGCCATGACCACGAACTCGGCGCGACTGACCCGCAGCAGCGCGCGAATGCCACGATGATCCACCAGGCCCCAGGCGATCAGCAGAATGCTGCCGGCCATGGCCGGAATCGGAATGTGCGCGATCAGATTTGCACCGAAGATCGCGAAAAGTGCCACCCACAGCGCCGAAAAAATACCCGCCAAGGGTGAGCAGGCTCCGGCTTCGTAACTCAGGCCCGAGCGGGTGAAAGAACCGGCAGACAGCGATCCGGAAAAAAATGCACCGACGATGTTGGATAAACCCTGGGCGCGAACTTCCTGATTGGCGTCGAGCAATTGCTGCGAGCGTGCCGACAACGAGCGGGCGATCGACAGGCTGGTGACCAGCCCGAGCATGCCCACTGCCACGGCACTCGGCAGTAGACGCAGGATCAGGTCAAGGTCCAGCGGCAGCGGGCTGAAGGGCGGCAACTTTCCGGTGAATGCGCTGACCAGCTCCACATGGCCGAACATCGATGGCCAGAGCCAGACCAGCAACGCGCCCAGCACGAGGGTGATCAACAGTGTCGGCCAACGCGGCAACCACAGCTTCAGGATGACGCCTACCACCACGGTCGCCAGCCCCAGCATGAGCGATGGCTTATCGATTTCCTCGAGGTGTCTGAACAGCAGAATGAAGCTGTCCAGTGCAGTGGCCTGGCTGGGCAAGTCCAGCCCCAGCAGGTTGGGCAACTGGCCGATGGCAATGACTACCGCGGCACCGAGGGTAAAGCCGAGCACCACTGAATGCGAGACGAAATTCACCAGCGCCCCAAAGCGCAGCAGGCCCAATAACCATTGGAATATCCCGGCCAGTAATGTCAGTAACAGGATCAAGGTCACGTAGTCCTGTGTCGCCGGAACGGCCAGAGGACTGACGCTGGCGTACAGGACAATGGAGATCGCCGCCGTAGGACCGCAGATCAAATGCCACGACGAACCCCACAGACAAGCGATCAATACCGGGATGATCGCCGCGTACAAGCCGTATTCCGGTGGGAGACCGGCGATCAGGGCGTAGGCAATGGATTGCGGCAACGCGAGAATCGCGCCGCTGAGGCCGACGATCAGGTCACGGCCGACGCTGGCGCGGGTTTGCCGGGGCAACCAGGTGAGGAAGGGGAAGAGTGAATGGCGGCTGGGAAGGGCCATGAAGCCTCTCGGGTTGGGTTTTGCACAAGGGTATCAGCACCAGACATTGTGGGAGCGAGCCTGCTCGCGAATGCGGAGTTTCAGTCGATGCAAATTTTGGATCTGATGGCCCCTTCGCGAGCAGGCTCGCTCCCACAGGTTCAGAGCTTGGCTTTCACCGCCGGCAACGCATCCTTGCCATCCACGGTTTTCACGCCATCGAGCCATTTATCCAGCACGGCCGGATTGGCCTTGATCCACGCCTTGGCCGCGTCGGTATTGCTGACTTTCTTGTTCACCACCTCGGCCATGATGCTGTTCTCCATCTCCTGAGTGAAATTCAGGTTGGTCAGCAGTTTGCCAACGTTCGGACAGGCCTGTGCATAACCTTTGCGGGTCAGGGTGTGAACGCTACCGGTGTCACCGAAGTATTGCTCGCCGCCCTTGAGGTAATGCATTTTCAGCTGCACGTTCATCGGGTGTGGGGTCCAGCCGAGGAAGGTCACGAATTTCTGTTTCTTCACTGCGCGGGACACTTCGGCGAGCATCGCCTGCTCACTGGATTCGACCAGTTTCCACTGGCCCATGTCGAAATCGTTTTTCTTGATGATCTCTTGCAGGGAAATGTTGGCCGGTGCGCCAGAGCCAATACCGTAGATCTTCCGGTCGAATTTGTCCGCGTATTTGTTCAGGTCGGAAAAGTTATGCACACCCGCGTCCCAGACGTAGTCTGGAACGGCGAGGGTGAATTCGGTGCCGTCGAGGTTTTTTGCCAGTTGAGTGACGTCGCCCGTGGCCACGAACTTGTCGTAGAAGCCCTGCTGCGCCGGCATCCAGTTACCCAGGAACACATCGACCTGGCCATCCTTGAGCCCGCCAAAGGTGATCGGCACCGCGAGGGTATCGACCTTGGCCTTGTAGCCCATGCCGTCCAGCAGAAAGCCGGTGATGGCGTTGGTCGCGGCGATGTCGCTCCAGCCAGGGTCGGCCATCTTCACTGTCTCGCAGCTTTGATCGGCGTATGCCGACGCGCTGCCCAGAGCCAGAAGCCCGACCGTCAGTACTGTGGATAACCTTTGCATGGACTTCCCCTTAACATTATTGGTTTTGGCAGGGTTGTGGATAACGTGCTTTACGCTCCAGATCATCAAGGTCGATGTGGTTGCGCATGTATTGCTGGCTGGCGTCCACCAGCGGCTGGTGATCCCAGCTCTTGAGCTTGCCGATGGTCAGGGCGTCGGCGACGAAGCGCCGGCGCCGCTGGCTCGCGAGCACCTGTTGGTGTATCGCCGGCATATCCCATTTTGCCCGTGCTTCGGCGAGAAAGTCGTCGAACAGCTGGAGATATTGCGGTGATTGGCTGAGTTCTTCCAATTCGTGCGGATCATTGTGCACGTCGAAGAGCAGGCAGGGATCATCTTCGCTGTAGATGAATTTGTAGTTGCCACGGCGAATCATCATCAGCGGGCCGATGGTGCCTTCGGCCATGTATTCACCAAACACTTCGTCGTGACCGCCCTGCCCTTGCAGATGCGCAACCAGCGAGCGGCCATCCAGCGGCAAGCCCGGTTCCAGTGTGCCGCCTGCCAGCTCCACAAAGGTGGGCAGCAGGTCGGCGGTGGACACCGAGGCGCTGACCCGTCCGGCAGCGAATTGCCCCGGCGCACTTATCAACAGGGGCACCCGCGCGGCCATTTCATACCAGTGCATTTTGTACCAGAGGCCACGCTCGCCCAGCATGTCGCCGTGGTCGCCGGAGAACACGATGATGGTGTTATCGATCAGCCCGGTATCTTCGAGCGTTTGCAGGAGTTTGCCGACGTTGCTATCGATATAGCTGCAAGCACCGAAATAGGCGCGACGTGCGTCGCGGATCTTATCCACAGGCAGTGGCTTGTCCCACAGGTCATAGACCTTGAGCAAACGCCGGGAATGCGGATCGAGATCGTGCTGCTCTGGTGTTGCAGGCAATGGGATGTCGGCGTCGTCGTACAGATCCCAAAAGGCCTTGGGAATCGTGTAAGGGTCGTGAGGATGAGTCATCGAGACCGTCAGGCAGAACGGCTGGTCGCCCTCCTCTCGAATGTGATCGAACAAATATTGCTGGGCCTTGAACACTACTTCTTCGTCGAAATCCAGCTGATTGGTGCGTACACAAGGCCCGGCTTGCAGCACTGACGACATGTTGTGGTACCAGGTCGGACGGACATCCGGTTCATCCCAATTCACCGCCCAACCATAGTCAGCGGGATAGATATCGCTGGTCAGGCGTTCTTCATAGCCGTGCAATTGGTCCGGGCCGCAGAAATGCATCTTGCCCGATAGCGCGGTGCGGTAGCCGAGACGGCGCAGGTAGTGGGCATAGGTGGGTACATCGGCCGGGAAATCCGCCGCGTTGTCGTAGGCGCCGATCTTGCTCGGCAGTTGACCGCTGACCAGAGTAAAGCGTGACGGCGCGCACAAGGGGCTGTTGCAATACGCAGAATCGAACACCACGCCTTGGGCGGCAAGGCGGCTCAAGTTCGGCAACTTGACGGGCGAAGGGCCGTAGAACGGCAACATTGGCGCGGCCATTTGATCGGCCATGATGAAAAGAATGTTCTTGCGCTTCATGTGATCGCGGCATTCCATAGTCGATGTTTATGCGAAAGTGCTGGGATCGAGAATGAAACCCCCACACTTTGCGGTAAAGCCCATGCGTGACAATGACTAGGATAAGCACAGCTTATGTATGACGCCCTCGGTGACCTGTCCCTGGATCTGCTCCGCGCTTTCGAAGCGGCCGCGCGACAACGCAGCTTCACCGCTGCGGCGGTTGAGCTGGGCACCACGCAACCGGCCATCAGCCAGCAAATCAAACGCCTGGAGGAACAGCTGGCAATCCGATTGTTCGATCGCATCTACCGCGGCATCGAATTGACCGAGGCCGGGATTATTCTTTTTGAGCAGGTTCAGCTCGGTTTACAGCAAATTGATGGCGGATTGAGCGCGATCAGCGCCCAGCAACAACATGAGGTGCTGCAGGTCGCCACCGATTTTGCTTTTGCCGCGTATTGGTTGATGCCGCGTCTGCACCGCTTTCACGCGGCCAATCCGCAGGTGGATGTCAGCCTGGTAACCAGTGAGCGCAGCCACAACATGCTGCGTACCGATATCGATGTGGCAGTGTTGTTCGGCGATGGTCGCTTCAAACAAGGCGAAAGCCATTGGTTGTTCAGCGAAGAAGTGTTTCCGGTCTGCAGCCCGCAACTATTGAATGAGCGTCCCCTGCCCTTGCCCGCTCAGGCATTGCTGGAGTTTCCGCTGCTGCACTTGCGCGGTGAGCACAGCAGCAACTGGTTTGACTGGAGTGGCGTGTTTCGCGCGTTGGGGATTACCTCGCCGCCCGCCCCCGGGCAGTTACGCTTCGACAATTACACACTGCTGATTCAGGCAGCGATTGGTGGTCAGGGCGTGGCCATCGGTTGGCGGCATCTTGTGGATAACTTGCTGGCGCAGGGATTGTTGTGCCGACCGATTGCCGAAACGGCGATGTCCAGGCTGGGATATTACGTAGTATTGCCGCAGCGCAAGCGGCGGGGGGCGTTGATTCAGCAGTTTGTCGATTGGTTGATGGCCGAGCAGGCCAACAGTGCGCAATCGCTCAATGGTCTGGCGCTGCCATCTATTGCGGTTTAACCATCAGTTGCGACAAAACTGACGTGCTCACCGATGTGCAGGTTCAAATGCAATTCATCGGCAATTCCCGTAGCCGTGCGCCTCAGGCGTTCCAGCGGTTCGGTCAGACTGGGCTCCAGGGTGCTGCCGACCTGGCTGAAATGCTCGATGGTCAATCCGGGCACTCCGCGCGGAGCATTCACCAGTGTCCACTTCAAGGCGCTGCTTTGCAGGGCCTCGCGGATTTCCTCGGCAGCATGGCGTTGCAGTGGATCGAAAGTGTCGGGATCGTCCAGTACGTCGAAGTCCCCCACCAGAAACAACCGGGCAATGCCCGCCGCCTGCATGCCATCGATCAATGCATCCGCCGCCAATACCTGCTCGACCGGCCCCGGCACGATGTTCTTTTCCACGTGCTCACTGTTGTACGGCAAACCCGGTGCGTCCAATAGACAAATGACCGCCGAACTGCCGGCCACGCTTTGCTTCACCCGTTCAGCCTCGAACAAATCGCCGGTCTTGGTGCGCAAACCCGGACGCGCCGCGAGCGCCGTCAGGTCATCGAGAATGGCGATCACTTCATGTTGGCGCCGCAGCATTTCCACCATCAGCGCACTGCCCAGGCTACTCATGGCACCATAAAGCACCACTTTTACTACCGGGGTTTCGGCATTCTTCATGGCTGCGCTCCCTGTTTTTCACCAATATGGCGTCTGACCTTTAGGTAACACCGAGGGTTCGAACCGATTCAGAGGCTTTCAGATGCGAACGATCAAGGGTTACCACGCCCATGTCTATTTCAACGCCAGCACCGTCGAGCAAGCACGCGCCTTGTGCGAGCAGGCAGCGCAGTTGTTTGCGCTGAAGATGGGCCGCATGCACGAGCGCCCGGTCGGTCCGCATCCGGACTGGAGTTGCCAGCTAGCCTTCGGGCCGGAGTTGATCGGCGACGTGCTGCCGTGGCTGGCGCTCAACCGCAAGGGGCTCGTGGTGTTTCTGCATCCGGACACCGGCGACGACTTGCTGGACCACAGCGAGCACGCGATCTGGATGGGTGCGATTCGCCCGCTTGATCTGTCTATTTTTTGATCATATTCATTATAAACCTAGAGGGTTTCTTCCGGCTCGCCGGGTAAATGCTCATCCAGGTGCAGCCACGGCAAGCGGCTGTCGGTCCAGATGTGCCGTTCGGCGGGAGCCAGTTCGGGGTGGTCGAGGGTTGCGATGGTCACGTCGATGCTCTCGGGGCTGAGGTGTGTGGTCAGCGCCAGTTGCGCCCCACAGTTACCACAGAAATAGCGCACGCTCGTTGATGAAGAGTCGTACAGCGCCGGTGTCCCGGTCAGCCAATGGAAAGCCGACGCGGGCACGGTGATCCATGTGGTCACGATGCCGCCGCTGACCCGTCGGCAAATCGAGCAGTGGCAGTGGGCGATATCGCGTAATGGCCCGCTGAATTGATAGCGCAACTGCCCGCAGTGGCAGCCGCCTGTATGAATTTTTGCCATGCAGTTCCTCCTGATGTGTATTGACGGACGCCTTCGCGAGCAGGCTCGCTCCCACAATGATTTTGCGTACGACACAAAGCCTCTGTGGGAGCGAGCCTGCTCGCGAAGAACTCGACTCGGTCTACCTCCCTGCCCCCGTCCGACGACCGGTCGTACTTCCGGTCAACGCTTTCATTGCCGAAAGCTGGCTGAAAGCTTCCCCGATTAGGATCGCCCCCACTGCCGGCAATAGACCGGTTGGCCAATGCGAGTGTTCGATTGCTCGCCAGGTCCATTTAACAACAACAATGGTGATCCTGATGTCCTTTACTACCCGCCGCTTCGCTGTCACTCCGTCCGTACGCCTCGTGCTTCCCGTTTTGCGCTGATCACACCCGGTCCGCTCATTCCCTAGCCGCGCCACGCCTGGAGTATTCCCATGCTGACTTTCCTTGGCTTCGCCATGGTCATCACCTTCATGTTCCTGATCATGACCAAGCGCCTATCCGCGCTGATCGCCCTGATCATCATTCCGATCGTCTTCGCCCTGTTCGGTGGCTTCGCCCCGAAAATCGGCCCGATGATGCTCGAAGGCATCACCAAGCTCGCCCCGACCGGCGTGATGCTGATGTTTGCCATTCTGTACTTCGCCCTGATGATCGACTCCGGCCTGTTCGATCCGGCCGTGCGCAAGATCCTGAAGATGGTCAAGGGTGACCCGCTGAAAGTTTCGGTCGGCACCGCCGTACTGGCGCTCGTCGTTTCCCTCGATGGTGACGGCGCGACCACTTACATGATCTGCGTGGCCGCCATGTTGCCGCTCTACAGCCGCATTGGCATGAGCCCGCGAATCATGGCCGGTCTGATCATCCTCGCCGGCGGCGTGATGAACATGACCCCATGGGGTGGCCCGACCGCCCGTGCGGCCAGTGCGCTGCACGTGGACCCGTCGGCGATCTTCGTTCCGATGATCCCGGCGATGGCTGCCGGCGTCGTGGCCATCCTGGCCATCGCTTATTTCTACGGCAAACGTGAACGTGCACGTCTGGGTGAGTTGCACCTGATCGGTGATGAAATCGACCACAGCGAAATCAGCGTTTCGCAGTTCCCGGATGCCCGTCGTCCCAGCCTGATCTGGTTTAACGGTGCCCTGACCCTGGCGCTGATGTGCACCCTGGTCGCCGGACTGCTGCCGCTGCCAGTGCTGTTCATGGTGGCGTTCAGTATCGCGATGATCGTCAACTATCCGTGCCTGCAAGCACAAAAGGATCGCGTTGCAGCTCACGCCGGTAGTGTGCTGGCAGTGGTGGGGCTGATCTTTGCCGCTGGTATCTTCACCGGTATCCTGTCGGGCACCGGTATGGTTGATGCCATGTCGAAAAGCCTGTTGTCGGTGATCCCGGATTTCCTCGGCCCGTACCTGGCCGTGATCACGGCGCTGGTGAGCATGCCGTTCACCTTCTTCATGTCGAACGATGCATTTTATTACGGCGTGTTACCGGTACTTGCCGAAGCCGCCAGTCACTACGGTATAACCGCCGTGGAAATGGCACGTGCCTCGATCGTCGGTCAGCCCGTCCACTTGCTGAGCCCGCTGGTACCCTCGACTTACCTGTTGGTGGCCCTGGCCGGGATCGATTTTGGTGATCACCAGCGTTTCACCCTGAAGTGGGCAGTGCTGGTGTGCATGTGCATACTGGTCGCCGCGTTGCTGATGGGGATTTTTCCGCTGTTCAGCACTCTATAAGCCCAAGACTCACCACCTGGGGTCCAGGCTTCGCTGATTGAAGTCCGGGCCCCTTGTGGTTTAACACTCGCTCAAAGGAATACACATGGAATGGCTGACCAACCCTGAAATCTGGGTTGCCTTCTTCACCCTGACCGCCCTGGAAATCGTCCTGGGTATCGATAACATCATCATGATTTCGATTCTGGTCAGCCGCATGCCCAAGCACATGCAGGCGCGCACCCGGATCTTCGGTCTGGCGCTGGCGATGGTCACGCGGATTCTGTTGCTGTTGTCGATCACCTGGGTCATGCGTCTGACTGCCGACCTGTTCGTAGTGTTCGGCCAGGGTATTTCCGGGCGTGACCTGATCCTGTTCTTTGGTGGTCTGTTCCTGCTGTGGAAGAGCTCGCAAGAGATGTACCACGCGCTGGAAGGTGAAGACGAAACCAACGACGAGCCGAGTGGCAAGGGCGGTAACTTCCTCTACACCATCATCCAGATCGCGATCATCGACATCGTGTTCTCCCTCGACTCGGTGATTACCGCGGTAGGCATGGTGTCCCACGTACCGGTCATGGTTGCGGCGATCATCGTGGCGGTGCTGGTGATGATGTGGGCTTCCGGCACCATCAGCGAGTTCATCGACAAGCACCCGTCGCTGAAAATGCTGGCACTGGCGTTCCTGCTGATCGTCGGTACCGTGCTGATTGCCGAATCCTTCGACGTGCATGTGCCAAAAGGCTACGTCTACTTTGCCATGGCGTTCTCGCTGGCGGTTGAAGCGATCAATATCAAGATGCGTACCGCGATTGCGAAAAAGAAAAAGCAGCAGGATCCGGTGAAACTGCGCAAGGACATTCCGGGGCAGTAAATCAGGATGTGAGAAAGGGGCCTTCGGGCCCCTTTTTCATGCCTGCATGAAGCTGTTTTCATGACAGTTTTATTTCAATCACTTGTTTAGCTATGCGATGCTGGCGCCCAGACCGTTAGCCAACTACAGCTTAAGTACAAAACGTAGAACGTCGCGGTACCGTCAACTTGCTCCTATGGGGCGATACCATCACAGGGGGCCGTCATGCTCACCCTGCTCAATTTGCTCTCAGCCGTGGCCTTGCTGATCTGGGGCACGCACATCGTCCGAACCGGCATCCTGCGGGTCTACGGCTCCAACCTGCGCCATGTGATCGGCCGGAACATGTCCAAGCGCTGGCTGGCCTTTATCTCAGGGATCGTGGTCACCGCCATGGTGCAGAGCAGCAATGCCACGGCCATGCTCGTCACCTCGTTCGTCGGTCAGGGCCTGATGGCGCTGACTCCGGCGCTGGCGACCATGCTCGGGGCCGATGTCGGTACGGCGCTGATGGCGCGGGTGCTGACCTTCGACCTGTCCTGGCTGTCGCCGCTGCTGATCTTTATCGGGGTGATTTTCTTCCTGTCGCGCAAACAGACCCGATTGGGCCAGCTGGGCCGGGTTGCAATCGGCCTGGGGTTGATCATTCTGGCGCTGCAGCTGATCGTCGAAGCCGCCGCGCCAATCACCCATGCCAAAGGGGTAAAGGTGATCTTTGCCTCCCTGACCGGCGACATCCTGCTCGATGCCCTGATGGGGGCACTGTTCGCCATGATTTCCTACTCCAGCCTGGCGGCGGTGCTGCTCACCGCGACGCTGGCTGGTGCCAAGGTGATTGGCCTGCCGGTGGCCCTCGGCCTGGTCATCGGCGCCAATATCGGCAGCGGTGTGCTCGCGTTCCTCAGCACCAGCATGCAGAACGCCGCCGGGCGTCAGGTGGCACTGGGTAGCCTGTTATACAAATTGATCGGCCTGTTGCTGATCATTCCGGTGCTCGGCCCCTTGGTGCACTGGATCGACAGCCTCGACTTCAGCCCTCAGGAAATGGTCATCGGCTTCCACCTGCTCTACAACACCACGCGCTGTCTGATCCTGTTGCCCAGCGTCGAGCCGATGGCCAGGTTCTGCGCCTGGGTGCTCCCGGAGCGAGCGCAAGTCAATGGCATGGCCAAACCGCGTCACCTTGATCCGAGCGCGCTGGTAACCCCCAGCCTGGCGCTGGCTAACGCGGCTCGGGAAACCTTGCGCATGGGCGATCTGGTCGACAGCATGCTCGAAGCCATGCTCGATGTGTTACGTGGCAAGCAAACCGCCGTCACCCAGGAAGTGCGTCGCCTGACCGATGATGTGGAATCGCTCTATAGCGCGATCAAACTCTATCTGGCGCAAATGCCCCGGGAGGACCTCAGCGATCAGGACAGCCGGCGCTGGGCCGAAATCATCGAACTGGCGATCAACCTGAAATTGGCCAGCGACCTGATCGAACGCATGTTGCGCAAGGTCCAGCAGCAGAAAACCGCGCAGCGACGGTCGTTTTCCGAGGTTGGCCTTGAAGAATTGGCGGGGCTGCACGCTCAGCTGATTTCCAACCTGCGCCTGGGGTTGTCGGTGTTTCTGAGCGCCGATAAGGAAAGTGCCCGCCAGTTATTGCGTGAGAAACGTCGCTTTCGCGCACAGGAGCGCCGTCTGGCCCACGCTCATGTCAGTCGTTTGCAACGTAAGATTGTGCAGAGTATCGAGACCAGTTCGCTGCACCTGGAACTGATCGCCGACATGAAGCGTCTGAATTCGCTGTTTTGCAGCAGTGCTTACGTGGTGTTGGAAACGTCCGACACGGGGGCACTGGCTGCCGACGATTTGGCGGACACCACGCATTCGCCTTGAACGTCTGGCAGTGTGGTCAGTCAGTAACATGGATTCGGGTTCAAAATCATCGCGAGCAGGCTCGCTCCCACAGTTGATAAGTGGCCAATGTGGGAGCGAGCCTGCTCGCGATGGCTGCCTGGAAAGCGACACGGATCTCCAATCAGCTGTATGGAAGCTCGTTATGCGTTGCCTGTTGTTCGTCTGCCTGTTGCTGGGCTCAATACCATCATTTGCCCTGGATCGCTTCCAGGTCGAGGGCTACACCCTGCGCAATGGTTTGCAATTGCTGCTCAAGCCCGGCACGGAACGGGGGCACGTGGCGATTCGGCTGGTGGTGGGCGTCGGTATCGATGATTTCAGCTGCGCCGAGAAAGAACTGCCACACCTGCTCGAACACTTGCTGTTCAGTGGCATCGACGCCAGCGGCGAAGGCGGTCTGGAGGAGCGCATGCAAGCGCTGGGGGGCGAATGGAACGCCTTCACCAGTAACGCCGACACCACCTTCGTGATCGAAGCCCCGGCCAAAAACCAGCGCAAGGTCCTCGACCTGCTGTTGGCGTTGCTGACCCAGACCCGCTTCGATGACAACGCCATCAACGCCGCCAAGCAAGTGGTCGAGCGCGAAGACGGCGGCCACTACTCGCATTTGCAGCGCTGGCTGGATCGCCAGGATCTGGGGCATACCGCCAGTAAGCAACTGGCCGTCGAACTGGGCCTCAAATGCCCCGAGCGCGCGGAAGTCGATCAACTGACCCGCGAACAACTGGAGAAATTGCGCAAGGATTGGTACGCGCCCAACAACATGACACTGATCGTGGTCGGTGATCTTGACCGCTTGCTACCGGCCTATCTGGATCGAACCTACGGCGCGCTGAAGCCGATCGAGCCGACGGGCCATCCGGCACTGCCACAAATCCAGGCCAGTGCCGCCCATGAGCGCAACTTGACTCGTGGCTTTGTCGGCGGTGGGGCCAAGCTGCACTGGCTGGTACCGGAACCGGTGCTGGAAGATCAGCACGACGAAACCTTCGATTTGCTCAAGGACTATCTGGATTGGGCGCTGTATCGCCAGTTGCGCCTGGCGCACGGCTTGTCTTACGGACCATGGGCCGAGCGTGAAGTGTTCGGTGGTGTGGGCTTCATGAGCCTGAATGCCGATCTGGAGCGCGACGACGTCGACGAGGCGCTAAAGGTACTGGATGAGTTGAAGGCCGGCTTGCTCAAGGACGGCCTGAATGCCGAGACCTTCAACCGCCTCAAACAAGCCGCCATCGCCCGCCAGGCCTGGGCGGTGCAAGGCAACAGCGCGCTGGCCGATTACTACTGGAGCGCCATCGGGGACTACGAGGATGGCCGCTTCGCCGACCCGGCCCGGGAACTGCAAGGGGTGACCCTGGCGGAAGCGAACAAGGCGATGCGCGAACTGCTCCTGCAACCGGGGTATGTGCGGATCGAAAAGCCTTTGCTGAGTGATGATCAGGTGCTGTGGGCGATTGCCGGGGTGTTGGGGTTGTTGGTATTGAGCTTGGCGGCCTGGCGTTTTCATCGCAGAGAATAACCGGTCCTTGTGGGAGCGAGCCTGCTCGCGAAGAGGACGGCCCTTCCAACATTGATGTCGACTGTTAAGCCGCCTTCGCGAGCAGGCTCGCTCCCACAGGTTATGTGCGTTGCTAACCACCGCCCCTCGCCATACCGCCCCTCCAGCGTTACCCTGTCGAGGTTTTTTCCTACGACTATTGTGAACCTCCGAATGCCGACCCTGACCCTTTTCGTACAGCGCATCCTCGAACTGATGAAGCGCTACCCCGGGGTCATTGCGCTCGGTGGTTTTATCTCCGGGGTCGGCAGTTTCATCCTGGTGGATCGGCAGCAGGGGCTGGCAAGCTGGATCACCACCATCATGCTGATCAGTTGGGTCTGGCTGATGCTGGAAAACAGCCTGACCAGGCTGTTCACCCGGATCTTCAAGCGGGAAATTCCTCAACCACTGCTGCGTTATGCGACGCAGATGATCCACCAGGAAAGCCTGTTCTTCGTCCTGCCGTTCTTTTTCATCACCACCACCTGGAACAGCGGCCAACTGTTTTTCACCGGGCTATTGGGCATCGCGGCGCTGATTTCCATCATTGATCCGCTCTACTACAAGTGGTTGGCGCCGCGGCGCTGGGCGTTCCTGGCGTTGCATACGCTGACGCTGTTCGCCGCCCTGCTCACCGCGTTACCGGTGATCATGCACCTCACCACTTCGCAAAGTTTCAAATGGGCGCTGGGCATCGCCGTGGTGCTGTCATTCCCGAGCCTGGCGTCGATTTTCCCGATCCGCACGGTACGCAACGCATTGGCGATCCTGAGTATCACCCTCGGTATCGGCGGCGTGGGTTGGGTGCTGCGCTCGTGGGTACCGCCGGCGACACTGTGGATGACTGACGTGGCCATCAGCACGCAAATGCAGGACCGTACGCCCGGCAAGAGCCTGGAAGAAGTCAGTGCCGAACAGATCCGTGGAGACGGGTTGTATGCCTATACCGCCATCAACGCCCCGCGCGGCCTCGACGAGCGGATTTATCACGTCTGGCAGTTCAACGGCAAAGAGGTCGATCGCATCGCGCTGGATATCCATGGCGGGCGCAAGGAAGGCTATCGCGCCTGGACTCACAAACAGAACTTCCCCGGCAACCCGGCGGGCGAATGGCAAGTCAGGGTGCTGACCGAAGACGGGCAGTTGATCGGCGTGTTGCGTTTCACCATCACCGACAGCACACCGATCAAAGAAAAGTAAGGCGGTTCGTGCTATTACGTAGGTCTGCGTAAATAGCCGAGAAAGCACGGAGTTTATGACCAGCAATACAGTGGCCGGCAATGCCCGACTGGACACCTCGCACACCCCGCCTCAGATACGGGTGACGGGGGACTGGACGCTCGCCCATTACGCCGACCTCAAGCGCCTGAGCGAAAAGCTCGAAGGCCAGTACGACGACAGCACCCGCATCGACCTCAACGGCCTCGGCGCCCTGGATACCGCAGGTGCATCGCTGTTGGTCGAGCTGCTGGGTTCCGAGCGCCTGAGCCGTTCCGCCGAACACCCCGACTGCACGCTCTCTTCCGCCGACCGCGCACTGTTGCAAACGATCTATCGCTCCCTGACGGACTTCTGCGTACCCATCAAGGAACCGGAAATCAGCGTCGGCATTCAATTGCTGACTCGCATCGGCCGCGCTGTGGAAGTGGTCTGGCAGGACACCCTGCAACTGCTGGGTTTCGTCGGCCTGATTCTGGAAACCATTGTCCGCGGTCTGTTTCGTCCGAAATGCTGGCGGGTCACGCCGATGGTTGCGCACATCGAACAGACCGGCCTCGACGCGGCGCCCATCGTCGCCCTGCTGACATTTCTGGTGGGCGCCGTTGTGGCCTTTCTAGGAGCGACGGTATTGGCCAACTTTGGTGCCACGGTGTTTACCGTGCATCTGGTGGCATTCTCCTTCCTGCGTGAGTTCGCGGTGTTGCTGACGGCGATCCTGATGGCCGGACGAACCGCCAGTGCCTTCACCGCGCAGATCGGTTCGATGAAAGCCAACGAAGAAATCGACGCTATCCGTACCCTGGGTCTCGATCCCATGGAGCTGTTGGTGGTGCCCCGGGTCCTGGCCCTGTTGGTCGCGTTACCGATGCTGACGTTTCTGGCGATGGTGTCGGGGATTGTCGGTGGTGCCTTGGTCTGTGCGGTGTCGCTGGATATTTCCCCGGCGATGTTCCTGTCGTTGCTGCAATCGAACATCGGTGTTCAGCACTTTCTGGTGGGGATCATCAAAGCGCCGGTGTTTGCCTTCCTGATCGCTGCCATCGGTTGCCTTGAAGGCTTCAAGGTCAGTGGCAGCGCCGAGTCCGTCGGCGCGCACACTACCTCCGCTGTGGTGCAATCGATTTTCGTGGTGATCGTGCTCGACGCTGTGGCCGCGTTGTTTTTCATGGAGATCAGCTGGTGAGCCGTATGCCCCGAGTGCCCGCCGACGCGGTGATCGAAGTCCGCGGGCTATGCAATCGCTTTGGCCGGCAGAGTGTGCACGAGAACCTCGATCTGGATTTGTACAAGGGCGAAATCCTCGCGGTGGTTGGAGGCTCCGGTAGCGGCAAGTCGGTGCTGTTGCGCAGTATTGTCGGCCTGCGCCAGCCCAGCGAAGGCATGGTGAAGGTCTTCGGTAAAAACCTGCCGAGCTTGTCCGAGCGCGAACGCTCGTTGGTGGAACGGCGCTTCGGCGTGCTGTTTCAAAAAGGCGCCCTGTTCTCTTCGTTGACCGTGACCGAGAACGTCGCCCTGCCCCTTATCGAACACGCCGGTTTGAGTCGTGACGACGCCGAGCATCTGGCGGCGGTGAAAATGGCCCTGGCCGGTTTGCCACTGTCCGCGGCGGACAAATACCCCGCATCCCTGTCCGGCGGCATGATCAAGCGAGCCGCACTGGCACGGGCCTTGGCGCTGGACCCGGACATCCTGTTCCTCGACGAACCCACCGCCGGCCTCGATCCGATCGGTGCCGCCGCCTTCGATCAACTGATTCTGACCCTGCGCGATGCCCTGGGCCTGAGCGTTTTCCTGGTGACCCACGACCTCGACACCCTCTACACCATTACGGATCGGGTGGCGGTGTTGGCGCAGAAGAAAGTGCTGGTGGCCGATGCCATCGATATCGTCTCGGAAACCGATGACGCGTGGATTCACGAATACTTCCATGGCCCTCGCGGCCGCGCGGCGCTGACAGCCGCCCAACAGCTCAACGAGGTCTGACGTGGAAACCCGAGCCCATCATGTGTTGATTGGCCTGTTCACCGTTATTGTGGTGGCAGGTGCCCTGCTCTTCGGCCTGTGGCTGGCCAAGTCCAGTGTCGACACCGAGTTCAAGGATTACGAAGTAGTGTTCAACGAAGCGGTCAGCGGCCTGTCCAACGGCAGCTCCGTGCAATACAGCGGGATCAAGGTTGGCGATGTAGTGTTGCTGCGTCTGGACCCGGAAGATCCGCGTCGGGTGCTGGCGCGGATTCGCCTAGCCGGCGATACACCGGTCAAGGAGGATACCCAGGCCAAACTGGCGCTGACCGGCGTCACCGGCACGTCGATCATCCAGCTCAGTGGCGGCACACCGCAGAGCCCGGCGCTCAAGGGTAAGGACGGCAAGCTGCCGGTGATCGTTGCCATGCCCTCGCCCATCGCTCGTTTGATCAACGACAGCAATGATTTGTTGTCCGGGGTCAACTCGCTGATGCAGAACGCGAACCAGATGTTTTCCGAGCAGAACATCGAACATATCAGCAAGATCCTTGAACATCTGGACGTCACCACGGGCACCATCGCCGACCAGCGCGAAGATATTCGCCAGGCCATGCAGCAACTGGGCTCGATCGGCAAGCAGGCCGGCGGCATGCTAGAACAGACGACGGCGTTGATGCGTAATGCCAACGGGCTGCTCAACGACCACGGCAAGGAAATGATCGGCAGTGCCGAGCAAGCCATGAAGTCGCTGGAACAGAGCAGCGCGACAATCAACAAGCTGATCACAGCCAACCAGGACTCGCTCAACAGTGGCATGCAGGGCCTTAATGGCCTGGCGCCTGCGGTGCGCGAGCTACGTGAAACCCTGACCTCACTGCGGACCATCACACGACGCCTGGAGGCCGACCCCAGCGGTTATCTGCTGGGTAGCGACAAGCACAAGGAATTCACCCCATGAAGCTGACCCGGCTTGCCCTCCTCGCCAGCTTCACGCTGCTCGGCGCCTGCTCTATCCTGCCCGAGCCCGAGCCGTTCACCCTGTATCGATTGCCCTCGGCGCAGAGCGCCATGCCCGCCAATCATGGCGCGTCGCAGCGCTGGTCGTTGCGCTTGAACAAACCCCAGGCCAGTGAGGCGTTGAACAACCCGAACATTGCTGTCATCTCCCAGGGCGACGTGATCAGCAGCTACAAGGGCTCGCGTTGGAGTGACCCGGCACCCGTCCTGCTGCGTAATCGTCTGCTGGATGGTTTCCAGCGCGATGGCCGGGTGACGTTGCTCAGCACCGACGACAGCAACTTCCAGGCAGACCTGGAGCTGGGCGGCAGCTTGCAGGCGTTTCAGACCGAATACCAGGGCACCAGCGCTGGCGTGGTGGTGCGCCTGGATGCGTTGCTGGTGCGTGGCTATGACCAGCGCATCCTCGCCAGTAAACGCTTTGAAGTGCGCCAGCCATTGAGCGACGTGAAGGTGCCGGCGGTGGTCGCCGGGTTTGGCCAGGCCAATGATCAACTGACGGCGCAGGTGGTGGCCTGGGCGGTGGAACAAGGGCAGAAACTCGCGCCGGCACCAAGGCCATAAGATCAGCGCAGGACCATTGTGGGAGCGAGCCTGCTCGCGAAAGCGGCGCGTCATTCAGCATTGATGTTGCCTGACACTACGCCTTCGCGAGCAGGCTCGCTCCCACAGGGGATTTGTGGTTAGCCGAAGAACCAGTAGCAGACGCCAATAGCGCCCAACACACCCGCCAGTTCCGCCAGCAACGCACACCCCACCGCATGCCGTGCGCGCTGGATGCCCACTGCGCCGAAATACACCGCCAGTACATAGAACGTGGTTTCGGTACTGCCCTGAATCGTCGCCGCCACCAGCGCCGGAAAGCTGTCCACGCCGGACGTTTTCATGGTTTCGATCAGCATCGCCCGGGCGGCGCTGCCTGAGAAAGGCTTGACCATCGCGGTCGGCAGCGCATCGACAAAGCGTGTATCCCAACCGGCCCATTCCACCAGGTGACGAATCCCGTCCAGGCCGAAGTCCAGTGCCCCGGAGGCTCGCAGTACGCCGACGGCACAAAGCATCGCCACCAAATACGGCAGCAGGTTCTTCGCCACGTCGAAACCTTCCTTGGCACCTTCGACGAATGCCTCGTAAACCTTCACCTTGCGCAGTGCACCAATCACCAGAAACAGCATGATCAAGCCAAATAGCGTCAAGTTGCCGAGAATCGACGACAAACCGGCCAGCGCGCTGGCCGAGAGCGTTGCCAGCAGCGCCATGAAACCACCGAGGGCGAGGGCACCGGGAATCAAATAGGCCAGTACCACCGGGTCCCAGACGCGCAGGCGTTGCATGACGGCTACCGACAGGAAGCCCACGATGGTCGAACAGCTGGTGGCCAGCAGGATTGGCAGGAACACCAGGGTCGGGTCGGGCGCGCCTTGTTGGGCGCGGTACATGAAGATTGTGACCGGCAGCAGGGTCAGGGATGAAGCGTTGAGCACCAGGAACAGGATCTGCGCGTTACTGGCGATGGTGTCGCTGGGGTTGAGTTCCTGCAGGGCTTTCATGGCCTTCAGGCCGATGGGCGTGGCGGCGTTGTCCAGGCCCAGGCCATTGGCGGCGAAGTTCAGGGTGATCAGGCCGATGGCCGGGTGGCCGGGCGGCACTTCCGGCATCAACCGAAGAAACAACGGCCCAAGCGCTTTTGCCAGCCACTCGACGATCCCGGCTTTCTCGGCGATCCGCAGAAAGCCCAGCCAGAGGGTGAGGGTGCCGAACAGCAGGACCATGACTTCGACCGACAACTTGGCCATGGCGAAAATGCTTTCCACCATCGCTGCGAAGATCCCGGCGTTGCCACCGATCAGCCATTGCGCCAGCGCCGACACGGCGGCCACGATGAAGAAGCCAAGCCACAGGCCATTAAGCATCAGTCAAATCCCCCAAAAGATGGGCGAATGATAGCGGGGTGGCCAGAAACGACAAACCCCGGATTTCTCCGGGGTTTGGTTTGTTGAATACATGCAGATCATTGTGGGAGCGAGCCTGCTCGCGAAAGCGGTGTGTCATTCGACGAATATGTTGAATGTGCCGGCCTCTTCGCGAGCAGGCTCGCTCCCACATGGGGTATTGCGTTAGTTGCTGGAGGTCTCGCCCGCCGGCAGCTTCTCTTTGCTGCGCCAGTGCGGCAGGGAGTTCCAGTAGCGCTGACCCTTGGCCTCGTCGTACATGCCTTCCCAGCGGGATACGACCAGCACGGCCAGGGCGTTGCCGATCACGTTCAGTGCGGTACGGGCCATATCCATGACGCGGTCGACACCGGCGATGAACGCCAGGCCTTCCAGCGGAATACCGACGCTACCCAGGGTGGCCAGCAGTACCACGAAGGACACGCCAGGCACACCGGCGATGCCTTTGGAGGTGACCATCAGGGTCAGGACCAGCAGCAGTTGCTGGCTGATCGACAGGTCGATGCCGTACAGCTGGGCGATAAAGATGGCCGCGATGCTTTGGTACAGGGTCGAACCGTCGAGGTTGAACGAGTAACCGGTCGGCACCACGAAGCTGCAAATGGCTTTCGGCGCACCGTAGGCTTCCATCTTCTCGATCACGCGTGGCAACACGGTTTCGGAGGAGGCGGTGGAGTAGGCCAGCACCAGCTCATCCTTGAAGATGCGCATCAGCTTGATCACCGAGAAGCCGAACAGGCGGGCGATCAGGCCCAGTACCACGAATGCGAAGAAGGCAATGGCGAAGTAAACCAGGATCACCAGTTTCGCCAGCGGTAGCAGCGAGGCGAAGCCGAAGTTGGCCACGGTCACCGCGATCAGTGCGAATACGCCGATCGGGGCGTAGTTCATGATCATGTGAGTGACCTTGAACATGCTTTCCGATACGCCCTGGAACATCGTCACCAGCGGATCGCGCAACTCGGGCTTGAGGCTCGACAGACCGAGACCGAACAGCACGGAGAAGAAGATGATCGGCAGCATTTCGCCGCGGGCCATGGCCGCGAAGATGTTGGACGGGATCAGGTTGAGGATGGTTTCGATGAACGCGTGTTCATGCTGAACTTCGGCCGCCGTTGCCTGGTACTTGGAGATGTCCACGGTACCCAGGGTGCTCATGTCGATGCCGGCACCCGGATGGAACAGGTTGGCCAACAGCAGGCCGACGACGATGGCGATGGTGGTGACGATTTCAAAATAGACGATGGTTTTCAGGCCGATGCTACCGAGCTTCTTCGCATCGCCCACGCCGGCAATACCGACAACCAGCGAGGAAATCACGATCGGGATCACGATCATCTTGATCAGACGGATAAAGATATCGCCTGCTGGTTGCAGGATATTGCTGATCCACCAGGCTTTCTCGGCACTGAAATGGTTGAGCAGCGCACCAATTGCAATCCCCAATACCAGACCGATGAGGATCTGCCAGGCGAGGCTAAGCTTTGCCTTCTTCATATCTTTACCCTTACTTCAGTTTGACTCGGGCAGATGCGCGAACTGGAGCGCTTGTGGCGCAAAAGTCGTGTGCATCTGCCCCCGTATAAGGAGCCCCGGAGCGTTTGTTGATAGCTCTCTGGCAGGCGAAAAAAGGCGCAACTATTCCGATGCAAGGAAGCGACGTCTAATGCCGTAAACGCCTACCCTATGCCGAATCGGCATGAGGTTTTTTAACTAAAACCGACGTCGCAAACGGTTCGAATATGACATTTCGCCGGGTATAAGTGCCGTGAACCGGCCATCACAGCGTAGATTGAGTGTTTTTTGATCAGTCGGATTCGAGGGGAATTTCAGGAAAATCCCGCAGCGTACGGGAAGGATTCCCGGCAAAAGCCGGGCAATTTTTCTCGATATACGGTCGCTGGCGAGTCATCGGGAAAAGCATTTTCCCGGAAAAGGCGGCCGGTTTATCGAGAGGAGGGGACGAATAGGGTGGATCGCTCTAATTCAACGCTTTGCGTATAGAAGCCCTTCGCAAGTTCGTCGGGTCATGTTTGACCGGCGAACTTGCGACGCAGCTTTCCTGACCCGGCCCTTGCGCAGGCACTCCCTGTACCCGTAGGTCACTCCGCCCCTGAAACAGGCAGAACGTCCCGACCCCTTGGTCATGCGCCGACCTTCCTCGGGTGGGCGCAGGGGAAAGAAGCGATGGCTCCTTTCGTGTATCTGAAATCAGTACCAGTTGCGGTCCATCTTTAACTTCTCCATCAACAATTCCTGCAGACCCTGGTCCGGTTTGCCGAGGAATCGGTCGTGTGACTGCCCGTCAATGGCGGCAATCGCCACGGCACTTGCACTTGGGGCAGCACCGCCCAACAGTCGGGCGGCTGCCAAAGTCTTTACCTGAACGCTCATGTTCAGCTTCGGCCGCGACGGCCAAAGAAGAAGGAAGCAATGAACATCACCAGGAACACGACAAAGAGAATCTTGGCGATACCCGTGGCGGTGCCCGCGATACCACCGAAGCCCAGTACGGCGGCGACAATGGCAATGATCAAGAATGTGATTGCCCAGCTCAACATGGTGATTCTCCTTACGCTTGTTATCAGAGGTGCGATTCCCGGCGCATCGAGCGCGCCAAGTGTGTGTACTTAGAACACCCAGCGCTCCTGACGAGGCATTTCATTCGCCTGGTGTTGGTCGACGTCCATCATTCGCATCGAAGTGTTGTCGGCCATGCCGCTGCCGGCGGCGCTAAAGTGGGTTTGGGTCGGGTGCTGAAACGACACGCTAGGCCCTTCTTGCTGCTGACTCTGCTCCCAGCGCATGAACTGTTGGCCGCCGATCAACGTGATCAACAGTGCCAGTACGGCAAACAAACCTTGGCGCAGAAACAGTGGCGAGAGATGCAATGGGGTGGCACGTTGGCGATTCATCCTGAAGCTCCTCCCACACGGGGGTAATCGGTTTGAGGGCGTTTTTTATTGCCCTGCGATATTTGTGTCGTTGCAGTCGCCATGCCAGATTTTTTTCATAAAAAAACATATAAAAATCAACCTGTTATAGGTGCGAACCCAGGGGGCTCGGACGCATCCTGCACGATGGGCCATGACGCGGTCGTGCGTAATGCACGATCCGCGAGGCATGCCGTGCAATATTTTTGAATTGAGAGGAGGGCGTAGCTGTCAGAAAGGGACGTGCTCGTCATGTGAAAAGCAGCTATCTATAAAAGGCATCAAAAATCAGGGGAAAACCGGCGTCAGGGAGATCACTACCTGCCATGGCGGGAATGGATCAGAATGAACCATGCAACTTGCCCGATTTTTCCGAGACTAACCAAGATCATTCATTAGGGAGCGTAGGAAAATGGAATCCGCCACTGAGCATCAAGGCCGCATTCTTCTGGTGGATGATGAGTCCGCCATCCTGCGTACCTTCCGTTATTGCCTCGAGGATGAAGGCTACAGCGTGGCAACCGCCAACAGCGCTGCCCAAGCCGATGCGTTGCTGCAACGTCAGGTGTTCGACCTGTGCTTCCTCGATTTACGCCTGGGTGAGGACAACGGCCTCGATGTGTTGGCTCAGATGCGCATTCAAGCGCCCTGGATGCGCGTGGTGATCGTCACCGCGCACTCGGCGGTGGACACTGCCGTCGATGCCATACAGGCCGGTGCTGCCGATTACCTGGTCAAGCCGTGCAGCCCCGATCAGTTGCGTCTGGCCACTGCCAAGCAGTTGGAAGTGCGGCAATTGTCGGCGCGCCTGGAAGCCCTGGAAGGCGAAGTGCGCAAACCCCAGGATGGCCTGGACTCCCATAGTCCGGCCATGAAGGTGGTGCTCGAGACGGCCCGCCAGGTCGCCAGCACCGATGCCAATATCTTGATACTCGGCGAGTCCGGCACCGGTAAAGGCGAGCTGTCACAGGCGATTCATGGCTGGAGCAAGCGGGCGAAAAAGTCCTGCATTACCATCAACTGTCCATCGCTGACCGCCGAGCTCATGGAAAGTGAACTGTTCGGCCACAGTCGCGGAGCGTTCACCGGAGCCAGTGAAAGCACCTTGGGTCGTGTCAATCAGGCTGATGGCGGTACGCTGTTTCTCGATGAAATCGGCGATTTTCCCTTGGTTTTGCAACCCAAGTTGCTGCGTTTCATTCAGGATAAAGAATACGAACGCGTGGGTGACCCGGTCACCCGTCGCGCTGATGTACGCATCCTCGCAGCCACCAACCAGAACCTCGAAGATATGGTCCGCGATGGCCGTTTTCGTGAAGACCTGCTCTATCGCCTGAACGTCATCACCTTGCACCTGCCGCCGTTACGCGAGCGCAGGGAAGACATTCTCACCCTTGCCGACCGCTTTCTGGCGCGCTTTGTCAAAGAGTACGCACGCCCGGCCCGGGGGTTCAGCGACGAGGCCCGCGAAGCGCTGTTGAGTTATCGCTGGCCGGGGAACATTCGCGAACTGCGCAACGTGGTGGAGCGGGCGAGCATTATTTGCCCGCAGGAGCGGGTCGAGATCAGTCACTTGGGCATGGCCGAGACGCCGGTCAACAATGCGCCGCGCATTGGCGCGGCCTTGAGCCTGGATGAACTGGAGAAAGCCCATATCGGCGCCGTCCTCGCCACCGCAGGCACTCTGGATCAAGCCGCCAAGACCCTGGGTATCGACGCTTCGACTCTGTACCGCAAACGTAAACAGTACAACTTGTGAGCCGCCACCGATGAAACTGGCGATGAAGTTGCGGTCCCGGTTGTTCCTGAGCATTTCCGCGCTGATCACCGTTGCGCTGCTTGGGCTGATGCTCGGGCTGGTCAGCGTGATGCAAATGGCCGGGAGCCAGGAAGCGCTGGTGCGCAACAACTTCGTCACCCTGGATATAGGGCTCAAGCTGCGTCAAACGCTGGGTGATCAGTTGATCATCATGCTCAGCGAGCAGCATGATGCTTCCGCCTTCGAAGCCTCCAAGCAGCATTACTTCCAATTACTGGAGGAAGGCATTGCCCAGGAGCCGGTGGGCGAGGGCAGCGAATACGGTTTCAAAAAAGCCAAGGCCGACTATCTGAGCTTTATCAAGGCGTATGAAGTTTCGCCTGATACGACGCATGTGCTGAGCGGCAACGATGAACTCACCGAAAAATTCAACGCGCTGCGCAATGGATTGATCACCGAACACAAGCGCGCGCTGGATAACATCAACGATACCGAGCGCCAGGCCCGCGAACACGCATTGCTGATTGCCGGGCTGTTGGGTCTGGTTGGGCTGGCCGTGCTGATCATCGGCTTCGTGACTGCCCATGCCATCGCCCGGCGTATCGGCGAGCCCATCGAGGCTCTGGTACAGGCGGCAGACAACATCGGCCAAGGCAATTTCGACGTCACCCTGCCGGTTTCCTCGGCGGTTGAACTGAGCCAGTTGACCAAGCGCTTCGGGATCATGGCCGAAGCGCTGCGTGAGCATCAAGCCACCAATGTCGATGAACTGCTTGCCGGTCAGCAGCGTTTGCAGGCGGTACTCGACAGTATCGACGACGGTTTGCTGATGATCGATCGCCAGGGGCATCTGGAACACCTCAACCCGGTGGCGCAGCGCCAGTTGGGCTGGGATGACGACCGGGTCGGCCTGGGGCTGGGCGCGGCGCTGCAACGTCCCGAGCTCGATGAACAGCTGCAATTGGTACTGCGTGGCGGCACGCTGGAGCGAGTCCCGGAGGACTTGAGTGTCGAGGTCGATGGCGAGACGCGGTTACTCACCTTTAGCCTGACGCCGGTCATCCATACCCAGGGGCATATTCTCGGCGCGGTGATGGTGTTGCATGACGTTACCGAACAGCGGGCGTTCGAACGGGTGCGCAGCGAGTTCGTATTGCGCGCCTCTCACGAGCTACGCACGCCGGTCACCGGCATGCACATGGCGTTCGGCCTGTTCCGCGAGCGCGCGCACTTTGCCCCGGATACCCGCGAAGCCGATCTGCTGGATACGGTGAACGAAGAAATGCAGCGACTGATGCAGTTGATCAACGACCTGCTGAACTTCTCGCGTTATCAGAACGGGTTGCAGAAACTCACACTGGCGCCGTGTTCCATCGAGGACTTGCTGGAGCAGGCGCAGATTCGTTTCACCAGCGGCGCCGAGGAGAAGGGCATCGAGCTGTTGGTGGAAGTGCAGGGGCCATTGCCGCGGCTGCAGGCCGATCAGCCGCAATTGGACCGGGTGCTCGACAATCTGCTCGACAATGCGCTGCGTCACACCGCCTCGGGTGGCCTTATACGTTTGCAGGCCCGGCGTCATGGCGAGCGGGTGATCATCAGTGTTGAAGATAATGGGGAAGGCATTGCCTATGGGCAACAGGGAAGGATCTTCGAGCCCTTTGTGCAGGTCGGTCGCAAAAAGGGCGGGGCCGGGCTTGGCCTGGCACTGTGCAAGGAAATCGTGCAACTGCACGGCGGGCGGATGGGGGTTTATTCGAGGCCGGGGCAGGGCACGCAGTTCTACATGGCGTTGACGGTGTAACGCGCTTTACGCTTCGTCATCCAGCCGTCGACTGGTCCGCCGGCGGCCACGGGTAATCAGCTCGATCAACTGCACAGCACTCAACGCATGGGCGAACAACCAGCCCTGACCGAACTTCACACCTTCACTGCTGAGGAGCGCCGCCTGGGCTTCATGTTCGATGCCTTCGGCAATGACGGTCAGGTGCAGTGATTGCGCCATGTGGATGATGTGCGGGGCCACTCCGCTACTGGCCGCGTCATGGCCCAGTGCATCAATGAAGGCCTTGTCGATCTTCAGGCAATCTATCGGCAGGGTTTGCAGATAGGCGAGGCTGCAATAGCCGGTGCCAAAGTCATCGATCAGCACCTGATGCCCGACATCGCGCAAGGCCTGCAGGTTTTCCCGGGCGACCACCACATCGATCAGTCCCCGTTCGGTGACCTCAAAAGCAATCTGTTTGGCGGCGACCCGGTGCAGGGTCAGCAGGCGCGCCATTACCTGGCCAATTCGCGGCACCATCACATCACAGGCCGCCAGGTTGACCGAGATGTACAGCTGCGGATTGGCCCGCAGCAATTGCCCCAATTGCTCCAGCAAACGTTGCAGGACGAAGTCGGTCATCTGGCGGATCTGCCCGGTGTTTTCCGCCATCGGAATGAACAGGTCAGGGCTGGTCAGGGTTCCGTCCGGCCGACGCCAGCGCAGCAAGGCCTCGGCTCCGACGCAATTGCGGCTGTCGAGGTCGAAAATGGGTTGATACAGCACCTGCAATTCGCCCCGGCGTATGGCGCCCGTCAATTCGGCATCCAGGGACTGGCGCTGGCGCACCAATAGAAACACCAGGAAACCCACGCATATGGCCAACCCCAGGCAGACCGGCAATAACCACCACCACACTGGCGGTATGTGGGCACCGCCACGCGGGCTGATCAACACCAGTTGGTATTCCGGGTTGTCGGTAGGCATGCGGTAAATCAGGCGCGAATGCGTGACTTGCAGCGCATCACGGCTTTTCGGCGGCCAATGCTCAATCGGTGGCCAGGCCTGGGATACACCCAGCACCGGAATCGCCCGAGTGCCATGGTCAAGTACCACCAGCAGGCTGCTGCCCGGAGACAGGTCGACCATATCGGTCAAATGCCCACGCGATGTCGCGACCCGGAAATTGCCGCGCCCGAGCATCAGCGCAGCCCGGTTTTCATCGGGTTCGGTGGTGGTGTTCAGCCAGTAGCTGTAGGTGGGGCCTTTGATGTCCGGTGGTTGTGTCAGCGACAAACCTTCCTGGCGCGGGCGATTGGTGCATACCCGCGAGCCGTCCATGTAGGCGGCTTCGTACACGAAGCGGTAATTGAAACTGACCTGCTGCAGCGTCGCGACCATTTCGTCATTGCAGCTGCGTAGCGGCTGGGCTTCGAGGTCGTCTAGGCTTTCGCGCAATTGCCCGAACAATTGCTCCAGGCGGGCGAGGAAGCGTTCACCCTGGGCGTTCATTTCCTGGCTTTCGTTCTGCTCGACCTGATGCAGGGCGATGAACAGGCTGCCGGTCATCAGTAGCGTTGCGCTCAGGACAGCCGCCAGCATCGCCAAAAACCATGGGCGATAGAACCAACTACGGAGCGTCTCTCGAGCAGCAGCCATTATGAAAATATCCGACGAATTACCAATGAGTTATAGCTGCTGATTGGGAAAACGCGCTGACCGTCGGGCGGGCGTCATTATTTTGTCTGATTCAACACCTGTAGCAGCGCCGCCGTTTGCGCATCCGGCGTACCGTCGAAACGGGCCGGACGGAAATGCATCTGGAAGGCGGCGATCACATGGCGCGTGGCGACATCCAGTTCGCCGGTCTGGGGTGTTTCATAGCCGACCCGGGCCAGTTGTGCCTGGTACCAACTGATGCTTGGCAGCTGTGTTTCGAACCCTGCCTGCTGTCGCGCCACGGCCTGTTCGTTCGGCCAGATACCGATACCTTCCGCAGCCAGGCGCTTCCAGGGAAACAGCGGCCCCGGATCGAGCTTGCGCAGCGGTGCAATGTCGCTGTGACCGACGAAGCTGCGAGGACTGATGGCGTAGCGTTTGCTGATGTCCTTGAGCAGGACAATCAGCGACTGGACCTGCGCTTCGCTGTAGGGATACCAGAGGCGCCCGGTCGGTGTGTCCTTGAAGCCCGGGTTGACGATTTCGATGCCTATGGAACTGGAGTTCAGCCAGGTCCGACCTTGCCATTGGCTTTCCCCGGCGTGCCAGGCCCGCAGGTTCTCATCCATCAATTTGTAGATGGTTGCTTTCTTGTCGTCGCCGATCAGGTAATGACTGCTGACTTCGCCACGGGTCAGCAGTTGCAGCGAGCGCTCCATTGAGGCGTTGGTGTAGTGCATCACCACGAACTGGATACGGCTGTCGTGATTGGCTGAAGGATGACTGGTGTCGTAGCGGGGGCCGCTGGCACAGCCGGCCAGGAGGAGAAGCGACACAATGAGAGAGAGAAATTTCATGGTGGGAGGCGATACACGCAAGACAGTAATGCAACAGTGTAACGTACTGTCCTGCGTACAGAGGGCAATCCGGCAGTTTTAAACAAAATGGAACAATTGCCTCAGCCCAGCTCCACCCGGTTACGGCCGGCATTCTTTGCACGATAGAGCGCCTGATCGGCTCTTTTGAGTACCAGGTCGCTATGCTCGCCAGGTTTGAACGCTGTCAGGCCCATGGAAATAGTGATCGTTACCCGCTCACCCTTGAAGTGGAACGGGCAGGCTTCGATCGACGCGCGCAGGTGTTCCAGCAATTTCATACCCGCTGCCGGCACTGTCGAAGGCAGCAACAGGACAAACTCTTCACCGCCAAACCGGGCAATGAAATCCGTCCCGCGCAGACGCTTGCTCAGCACAGTGGCAATGATTTTCAGCACTTTGTCACCCGCCAGGTGACCGTAGTTGTCGTTGATACGCTTGAAGTGATCGAGGTCGAGCATGGCCAGCATCAACGTGTTGCCGTGTTGTTGCCATTGGCTGATTTCATGGTCGAGCCGCTCGCTCCAGGCTGCGCGGTTGGGCAGGCCGGTCAATGGGTCGATCAAGGCTTTCTGGCGCTGCTCCTCGAGGTGTTCTCGAAAGCCAAGGGCTTCCTGCTCCATGTGCGCCACCCGTTCGGCCAGGCTGTGCAGGCGTGCCGCAACCTCCTGCTCACGCTCGTCGCGCTGCTTGCGATGCTGGTCCATGGTACCGAGCAGGCCCTCGAGGTGGTTTTCCAGTACGTGCTTGAGATCCTCCAGGTCGGCCGCTTCGTGCATGCTGGTCTGCAAGCCGTCCACCTGTTCGCGGATCTGCGTGTCCATGGCTTCTGCGGCGGAACGGCTGTCGGCATGCCCGGCGCTGGCGGCTTGCAGATTGCTCTGGAACGACTCGAGACGCTCATTGAGGCGCAGCAGGTAGGCTTCGAATTCATGTTGGCCACTGTCTGAAATCGCCAGCATCAAGGTAGCCAGATCGTCGAGAATCGGTAGTAATTCGTACCAGTTCAAACCGTTTTTCAGCCGATCGCGCATCGACTCGGCTTGCGGGCGGTGACGCTCGGGGAGCGTCAGGTCGTCGAGCAGGCCCAGCAATGTGTCTTCGATGTGCCTGGCCACCGAGCTGTAGGAGGGTTCGGGGGAGTCCGGCAGCGCGTAAAGCAGTTCGTGCCCTGTCAGGTCCTGCTCACCGGAAGCCAGGGCTGAAGGTTGTGGCAGGGGGGCGGGAAGCGCAGCGGGTGTCAGTTCGTCGGGATTGATTGTCGGCTCGAATTGGGGCGCTGGTGCCTCGGCAAGTACTGACGCCCCGTCAGGCTGATCAACATGAGCGGGTGCCGCGGGGAGTGGCGCAGACTCCTGCTGCGAATCGAGGGGTTCTGGCGAATCGGATGATGCCTGGATGACTTGTGGCTTGGCGGCCACGACGCTCGGATCTGAAGCTTTGACGTGCGGCTCATCGACAACCGGTGCGGGTTCGGCGGTTGCGGACGGTGTCGCTGCCATTGTCACGGGGATCGTTTCCGCAGACTTTTCGACAGGGTCATGCCCGGCGACAGGCGTGAGGGGCGTAGCGGCATCCTCGGCGTCCCGATGACCGAACAGCCGTTGCAACAAGCCAGGGCGACCGGATTCAGCAGGGCTCTCCACCTGACTCAAGGCTTTACCTTGCAAGCCGCTCAGTTCACTGAGCAGCAACGGAATCTCGCGAGCCTGGCTGACGCGGCTATCCAGCTGTTTGGCGAAACTCTTCAGCGGTCGGCTGACTTCCCGAGGCAGCGGCAATGTTTGCAGCTGAGTGACCAGTGCGGTCAGTGCCGCGCTGGTCTGGTTCACTCGGGTTTCCCGGCGTTGCTCGGAGTCGAGCACGGCTTTTTCCAGGCGCGGGATCAGGGCGGCCAGTCCGGCGTCCATGTCATCGGTACGCACGACTTCACGCATTTCCTTCATGCACTGGTCGACGGCGCGGTCGGTACCTTCTGCCGCCAGGGTGCTGCGTACCAGTCCGCGACGCAACAAGTCGAGGCGGGCATCCCAACGACGTTCGAGTTTTTCCTGTTGTTCGATGCTTTTGAGGTACTTCTCTTTCCAGCGCTGTGCTTCGTCGCTCATTCAGGGGTTCCGCGAAGGGCAGGACTCAGCGCGGGCAATGCATCGGCCGTGAGCGAACCCGGCAGACGAATCTCTACCGCGACCGGCAGGTGATCGGAAATGGGTTGAGCCAATACCTCGACCTTTTCAAGGGTCAGGGTCGGGCTTAGCAGAATATGGTCCAGGCAGCGTTGCGGGCGCCAACTGGGGAATGTCGCTTCCAGTTGCGGCGCGAGCAGGCCGAGGTCGCGCAATGGCGAGTGCTGCAGCAGGTCACTGGCGTGGGTATTCATGTCACCCATCAGGACCTGATGTTTATAACCGCCAATGACTTCGCGGATATAGGCCAATTGCATGCTGCGGGCTCGCGCACCCAGTGCCAGGTGCATCATGACCACTACCAGTGCTTCCGGACCTTCGCCGAAGCGCACCAGAATCGCCCCGCGACCCTTGGGCCCCGGCAGCGGATGGTCTTCGATCGCCCACGGGCGCAGGCGACTGAGCACACCATTGCTGTGCTGGCCGAGGCGTCCGAGATTGCGATTGAGTTGTTGATACCAGTAGGGGAAGGCGCCGAGCTGGGCCAGGTGCTCGACTTGATTGACGTAGCCTGAGCGCAGGCTGCCGCCATCAGCTTCCTGCAAGGCGACCAGATCGAAGTCACCCAGCAGGTTGCCGATTTTCTGCAGATTGTCGGCGCGCCCTGTGTGCGGCAACAGGTGCTGCCAGCCCCGGGTCAGGTAATGCCGATAGCGCTCGGTACTGATGCCGACCTGGATATTGAAACTGAGCAGGCGCAAACGGCTGTCTGCGGGCAAGCCCGTCGATTCCAGGTGATGCTCGTTGACCCGCGGATCATGCAGGCCAACGACGCGTTCGGTTCCCCAGCGGCGCATGGCGGGTACTGCCCTTAGTTGGCGGCAGCCTTGTTAGCCGCTCGCTCTTTGTCGATCAGTTTGTCGGCCAGTTGCAGGGCTTGTTCTGCACCGCCGGCGGAGCCTACGTCAAAGCGGTATTTGCCGTTGACGATCATGGTTGGAACGCCAGAGATTTCATACTTTTTGGCCAGTTCACGAGCCTTGACGATCTGGCCCTTGATAGCGAAAGAGTCGAAAGTCGCGAGGAACTTGTCCTTGTCCACGCCTTGGGTGGCGAGGAAGTCGGCCATGTCATTCTTGTCGGTCAGTTTCTTGTGCTCTTTCTGAATCGCGTTGAACACCGCTGCGTGAACGTTGTGCTCCACGCCCATGGCTTCAAGGGTCAGGAACATTTGCCCGTGGGCATCCCATGGGCCGCCAAACATGGCAGGAATACGCACGAAATTCACATCGGAAGGCAGCTTCTCGACCCAAGGATTGATCACCGGCTCGAACGCGTAGCAGTGCGGGCAGCCGTACCAGAACAGCTCCACCACTTCGATCTTGCCCGGAACGGCGACCGGAACCGGGTTGCTCAGTTCGACGTAAGGGGCGGCGGGGGCTTCGGCGGCCTGGGCAGTCATGCCGAACAGGCTGGCAGCGACGAGTGCGGCGCTGATGATCAGATTACGCATGCTTTACTCCTGGACAAATTTTTTCGCCTCGCGTGACCTGTATTCAGACAGGTCATGGCGGGCCTGAGTTCTGTAGTGTAACGGCAGCGGCCACAAAAAAGGGCGGCCAAAGCCACCCTTTTTATACTTGCTGCGACGGATTAATCGAGCGTTAACGTTGCAGGCGTTGGATGCCTCGCGCATCGCCCGGTTCGTCAGACTTAGTGCAGGCCTTGAATGTAGCTGGACACGGCGGCGATGTCTTCGTCGCTCAGTTTCTTGGCAATGGTCTGCATCGGTTTGGTATCGCCGTCGTTCGCCCGGCCACCTTCTTCTTTGCGGAAGTCAGTCAGTTGCTTGGCGATGTATTGAGCGTGTTGGCCACCCAGGTGCGGGAAGCCGGCGGCCGCGTTGCCGGCGCCGTTTGGCGAGTGGCAACCGGTGCAGGATGGCAGGCCCTTGTTCAGATCGCCGCCACGGAACAGGGCTTCACCACGAGCCACGACTTTCGGGTCGGCGGCGCCGACGCTGCCTTTCTGGCTGGCAAAGTAGGCGGCGATGTCCGCCAGGTCCTGATCGCTCAGGTTGGTCAGCAGGCCGGTCATTTCCAGAACGGTGCGCTTGCCCGACTTGATGTCGTGCAGCTGCTTGGTCAGGTAGCGTTCACCTTGCCCCGCCAGTTTTGGAAAGTTTGGCGCCATGCTGTTGCCATCCGGGCCATGACAGGCGCCACATACGGCGGCTTTTGCCTGGCCTGCGGCGGCGTCACCAGGTTTCACTGGCTCACCTGCAGCATGGGCAATGCCGGAGATTCCCACGGTCAACAGCAGACTCACGATCAATTTGTTCATCAGCTAATCCAACTACGGCTAAGGGTTAAGAGTTATGGACCGGGTTTACTCGCTCATCCACTGGATGATGGCTCGGTAATCCTCGGCACTGCAGTCCATGCACAAACCACGCGGCGGCATCGCCTTGAAACCCTGGGTCACGTGTTGCACCAGCGTCTCCATACCTTTCGCCAACCTCGGCGTCCAAGCTTCCTGATCGCCTTTTTTGGGCGCCATGGGTAGTTGGCCGGAATGACAGGCACCACAAACACGGTTGTACACAGCTTCCGGATCCTGTGTAGCCTGAGCGCTGTAAAGCGGCATCAAGACACCGGCAACTAGCAGCCACTTCGTCATAAAACGACCTTTTCAGGGTTGAGAGCGTGTTGCGTTCTAGTGCGCAATCAAGGTCTGTCGCTCTCGTGAACTTCATCCTACGCTGGGACAAAGCGCACACAAAATCTGCGGCATTATATACTGGCGTCACTGAAACGGAAGCGACACTGCTTGCCGCGCCCATTCCCGGCGCCACCCACATCGGAAATCCCATGCAACTCAAGAATCCCATCCTCGGTCTGTGCCAACAGTCCACCTTCATGCTCAGCGCCGCCAAAGTCGACCAATG
Source organism: Pseudomonas izuensis (assembly GCF_002356535.2). Lineage (NCBI taxonomy): Bacteria > Pseudomonadati > Pseudomonadota > Gammaproteobacteria > Pseudomonadales > Pseudomonadaceae > Pseudomonas > Pseudomonas izuensis. The sequence continues at coordinate 56,553 of NZ_AP017423.2, forward strand.
TCCGGACGACGAAGGTTTTGAAGTCGCCTTCGCCGGGCGTTCCAACGCCGGCAAGTCCAGTGCGCTCAACACCCTGACCCATGCCAGCCTGGCGCGTACCTCGAAAACACCGGGACGCACACAGCTGTTGAACTTCTTCAAGCTAGACGATGAACGCCGTCTGGTCGACCTGCCGGGTTACGGTTACGCGAAAGTACCTATCCCGCTCAAGCAACACTGGCAGCGTCACCTTGAGGCTTATTTGGGTGGCCGCGAGAGTTTGAAGGGGCTGATTCTGATGATGGACATCCGTCATCCAATGACTGACTTCGACTTGTTGATGCTTGATTGGGCCGTCGCTGCCGGCATGCCGATGCACATTCTGCTGACCAAAGCGGACAAATTGACCTACGGCGCAGCCAAGAACACGCTGCTCAAGGTGCAGTCGGAAATTCGCAAGGGTTGGGGTGACAGCGTGTCGATTCAGCTGTTTTCGGCGCCGAAACGCATGGGTCTGGAAGATGCCTATACTGTACTGGCTGGCTGGATGGAGCTGGCGGACAAGGGCGCCGAGGTTGCCGGATAAAAAACTGGCTGTGATGCGTTCAGGTAAGGCAAAAGCTTTGCCTGAGCGCGCCACAGCCAGTTTTCAGGCAAAAAAAACCCCGGACTTCTATGGGGAGGGGGAAGTTCCGGGGTTCAAGTTCTAGACCGCTAGGGCGGGGTCCAGATATCTGCCAACACTTAACACAACATAGGAGCATCGAAGGGCTTCACCAGCCATTCAGTAACTCTGAGTAGCAAATCTTCGGATTAGTTCATAATTTTTTCAAATACGTTTGGAATAACCCTAAGCGCGTTCTGGACTAAGAGCTCTTCGCCCACTGCCGCGGCGCTATCTGTAGGAGCTTGCTCGCGATGATGTATCGGGCGTAGCGATCAGCCTGACACTCTTTCGCGAGCAAGCTCGCTCCTACAGGGAGTCAGTGAGCCTCATCCCAGTTATTGCCCACACCCACTTCGACCAGCAGCGGAACATCCAGCTTCGCCGCACCACTCATGTGGATTCGAATTTCATCTCGGACCTGCTCGACCAGGTCTTCGCGCACCTCAAGCACCAGTTCATCGTGCACTTGCAGGATGACTTTGGCGTCGAGGCCCGACTCTGCCAGCCAGTTGTCCACCGCCACCATGGCTTTCTTGATGATATCGGCCGCGGTGCCCTGCATCGGCGCGTTGATCGCCGTGCGTTCGGCAGCGGCACGCTCTTGCGGCTTGTTGGAATTGATCTCCGGCAGATACAACCGGCGCCCGAAGAACGTTTCCACGAAACCCTGATCCGCCGCTTGGGCGCGTGTGCGGTCCATGTACTCACGCACGCCCGGATAGCGGGCGAAGTACGTATCGATGTAAGCCTTGGCGGTCTTGGTATCGACACCAATGTCTTTGCCCAGTTTCTGGGCACCCATGCCGTAGATCAGGCCGAAGTTGATCGCCTTGGCACTGCGGCGCTGGTCGGAGGTCACGTCTGCCAACTCGACTTTGAAGACCTCGGCGGCGGTGGCGGTGTGCACGTCCAGATTGTGGCGGAAGGCGTTCATCAGGCCTTCGTCACGGGACAGGTGCGCCATGATCCTCAGTTCGATCTGCGAGTAGTCCGCCGCCAGCAATTTGTAACCGGTAGGCGCCACGAAGGCCTGGCGGATGCGACGCCCTTCAGCGGTGCGCACCGGGATGTTCTGCAGGTTCGGGTCACTGGAAGACAGGCGTCCGGTGGACGCTACTGCCTGGTGATACGAAGTGTGGATGCGCCCGGTGCGCGGGTTGATCTGCTCCGGCAGACGGTCGGTGTAGGTGCTTTTCAGCTTGCTCATGGAGCGGTATTCCATCAGCACCTTGGGCAGCCGGTAGTCGTCCTCGGCCAGCTTGGCCAACACCTCTTCGGCGGTGGACGGCTGGCCCTTGGCGGTTTTCTTCAGCACCGGCAGGCCGAGCTTCTCGTAGAGGATCACGCCAAGCTGCTTTGGCGACCCCAGATTGAACTCCTCGCCGGCAATCTCGAAGGCTTCACGCTCCAGCGCCACCATCTTGTCGCCCAGTTCGATGCTTTGCACGCCCAACAGCGCGGCATCGACGAAAGCTCCCTGGCGTTCGATACGCGCCAGCACGGGCACCAGCGGGATTTCGATGTCGGTCAATACACTGGCCAGGCTTGGGATGGCGGTGAGCTTCTCGAACAGCGCCTGGTGCAGACGCAAGGTAACGTCGGCATCTTCAGCGGCATAAGGGCCGGCCTGCTCCAGGGCGATTTGATCGAAGGTCAGCTGCTTAACGCCTTTGCCGGCGATGTCCTGGAAACTCACTGTGGTGTGATCCAGGTACTTCAGCGCCAGGCTGTCCATGTCGTGGCGGGTGGCTGTGGAGTTGAGCACGTAGGATTCGAGCATGGTATCGAACGCAATGCCGCGCACGGTGATGCCGTTGGCCTGATCGCCACCGATGGCGCAGTTGGCCAGGATGTTCATGTCGAACTTGGCGTGCTGGCCGACCTTGAGTTTGTTCGGGTCTTCCAGGATCGGCTTGAGCGCGCGCAGGACCGTGTCGCGATCCAGTTGCTCGGGCACGCCGATGTAGGAGTGGGTCAACGGGATGTAGGCGGCTTCGTTGGCCTGCACCGCAAACGACAGGCCCACCAGTTGCGCCTGTTGCGCGTCGATGCCGGTGGTTTCGGTGTCGAAGGCGAACAGCGGGGCGTTATTGAGTTTCTCCAGCCAGGCGTCGAACCGTGCCTGATCGAGGATGGTCTCGTAGCGGGTTTCAGACGTTGCCACCGGCGCTTCGGCCTCCGCGATGGCTTCGGCGGCGCTGAACAGGTCGACGACTGGCTCAGGTTCGGCGGCAGTGCTCAGTTCAATGCGCTTGGCGTCCCGTTGCAGATCGTTCAACCAGCTCTTGAATTCCAGCAGGTTGTAGAGCTCGGTGAGCTTGACCGGATCTTCCGGGCCCATTTGCAGGTCATCGAGGCCGACGTCCAGCGGCACATCCACTTTGATCGTCGCCAGTTGATAGGAGAGGAACGCCATCTCCTTGTGTTCTTCAAGCTTGGCCGGCAGCGTCTTTGCACCGCGGATCGGCAGGGTCGGGACAATATCAAGCTGCGCGTAGAGCTCGGTCAGGCCGCCATTCACGCCGACCAGCAGCCCGGAAGCGGTTTTCGGACCGATGCCCGGAACGCCTGGAATGTTGTCGGAAGAATCGCCCATGAGTGCCAGATAGTCGATGATCTGTTCCGGAGCGACGCCGAATTTCTCCTTCACGCCCTCCACGTCCATGCTGCTACCGGTCATGGTATTGACCAAGGTAATGTGGCCGTCGACCAGTTGCGCCATGTCCTTGTCGCCGGTGGAGATGACGACCGGACGATCGGCGGCGGCACTGCTGCGGGCCAGGGTGCCGATCACGTCATCGGCTTCGACACCTTCGACGCACAGCAGCGGGAAGCCCAGGGCGATCACGCTCTGATGCAGCGGCTCGATCTGCACGCGCATGTCATCGGGCATGCTCGGGCGGTTGGCCTTGTATTCGGCGTACATTTCATCGCGAAATGTCCCACCCTTGGCGTCGAACACCACGGCGAACGGGCTGTCCGGGTACTGCTTGCGCAGACTCTTGAGCATGTTCAACACGCCCTTGACCGCGCCGGTCGGCAGGCCTTTTGAGGTGGTCAGCGGTGGCAGCGCGTGAAAGGCGCGGTACAGGTAAGACGAACCGTCCACCAGGACGAGGGGGGCTTGGCTCATGAGCAGGATCAACCTTTTCGGCGGGTCCGGCGCTAGAATAGCGGGACCGTTGACGACAAAGGGACAAGGTTATCATGCGCACACTAAATCGCCTGTTGCTGGCTGGGTTGTTTGCAACCGCACCGTTGGCCGTGATGGCGGCGAACGATGCGCCATCGCCTGAACCGGATGTAACCATTCGCACGGAAGGCGATAACACCATCAAGGAATACCGCCAGAATGGCTTTCTGTACGCCATTCAAGTAACGCCGAAAGGCGGAAAGCCGTACTTTCTGGTGCGCGCCGATGGATCGGACGGTAACTTCATCCGCTCGGATCAGCCGGATATGCTGATTCCGTCGTGGAAGATTTTTGAGTGGAAATAGTTTCTTAATTTCAATCGGCGCTGGCTCAACAGCGGCGCCCGTACTGGCAGTTTAAACATGTCTGTGTTCACCCCCCTGGCTCGGCCCGAGCTGGAAACTTTTCTCGCCCCTTATGGCCTCGGCCGCCTGCTTGATTTCCAGGGGATTGCCGCCGGTAGCGAAAACACCAACTTCTTTATCAGCCTGGAGCAGGGCGAATTTGTCCTGACTCTGGTCGAGCGTGGCCCGGTCCAGGAGATGCCGTTCTTCATCGAATTGCTCGACGTGCTGCACGAAGCCGATCTGCCGGTGCCCTACGCCCTGCGCACCACTGATGGGATCGCGTTGCGTGAACTGGCGGGCAAACCTGCGTTGCTGCAACCGCGTCTGGCCGGCAAGCACATCAAGCAAGCCAATGCTCAGCATTGCGCGCAGGTGGGCGAGTTGCTTGCCCACCTGCATCTCGCGACCCAAGCCAACATGATCAAGCGCAAAACCGATCGTGGCCTGGACTGGATGCTGGAGGAGGGCACGCAGTTTCTGTCGCACCTCAATACCGAGCAGAAAGATCTGCTGGAACGGGCGCTGGATGAAATCACACTGCAGAAAGAGAAAATTCTGGCGCTGCCACGGGCCAACATCCACGCCGATCTGTTCCGCGATAACGCGATGTTTGAAGGCACGCACCTGACCGGTCTGATCGATTTCTACAACGCCTGCTCGGGGCCGATGCTCTATGACGTGGCGATTGCCCTGAATGACTGGTGTTCGGACGATGAAGGTCTGATCGACGGACCTCGGGCGCGGGCGTTGCTCGGCTCTTACGCAGCGCTGCGTCCATTCACGGCCGCCGAAGCCGAGCTGTGGCCGACCCTGTTGCGGGTGGCCTGTGTGCGCTTCTGGTTGTCGCGCTTGATCGCGGCGGAGTCATTCGCCGGGCAGGATGTGTTGATTCACGATCCGATGGAGTTTCAGCAGCGGTTGGCGCAGCGGCAGACGGTCAATACGCCGCTACCGTTCGCCCTCTAAAAGCTTCGCGAGCAGGCTCGCTCCCACAGTTGACCGATGTGAACACAGATTTTGTGTCCGCGAGGGATCCCTGTGGGAGCGAGCCTGCTCGCGAATGGGGCGACACAAGTTCCGGAGTTACAACGACTCCAGACACCCCGCCAAATCATTCCCCAACTTCTCCAGCACCTGCTCATACCCCTGAGCGGTTGCCGGCGTGTACCCACCCAGCGCATCCAGCTCCGCCAGTTTCACGGGCAGGCCGGCCACCAGGGTTTCCGCCAGGCGCGGGCGCAACGGGGGTTCGCTGAACACACAGGTCTTGCCGACTTCCTGCAACCGCGCACGCATCGCTGCGACATGCTGGGCGCCGGGTTGCACCTCGGCGGCGACGCTGAACACCCCCGCGTGCTTGAGACCGTAGGCGTCCTCGAAGTAGTCGAAGGCTTCGTGGAACACAAAGTAAGGTTTGCCTTCAACACCGGCCAGGCGCTTCTTCAGCCGCAGGTCGAGGGCATCGAGGCGTTCATCAAAGGCCTTGAGGTTGCTCTCATACCGCGCGGCATTGGCAGGATCGGCCGCGCTGAGGTCGGCGGCCATTTTCGTGGCGATGACGCGTGCGTTGATCGGCGACAGCCACAAATGCGCATCCAGGCTGCCCGGACGGTGATCGTGGTCGTGCTCGTCGGCTTCTTCGGCGTGGGAGTGACTGTCCTCGGCGAAACGGCGCAGTTTCATACCGGGCAAATCCTGCACGGCGACGCTAGGCAGCGTACGACCATTGAGCACCCGAGGCAGGAAACCTTCCATGTCCGGCCCGATCCAGTAAACCAGATCCACGGACTGCACCTTCCGTACGTCGGAAGGGCGCAAGGCATAGTTATGCGGCGACGCTCCGGGTGGCAACAAGACTTCCGGAATCGCTACGCCGTCCTGCACCGCCGCGGCGATCAGCTGCAGCGGCTTGATGCTGGTGAGGACCTTGACCTCGGCTTGCGCCTGACCGATCAGCAGAAAACTTGCGAAAAATGCGACAAAGATTGAAAAAAGTCGGGACACGATGACCACTCGAAGAGGCGAGAACGGGTAACATAATAACGTCTCTCACAATAATCGTCGCCGCTCATGCCTAAAACACCGATTGCCAGCCGTCCCCACGACCACTCTCATTGCGTGCACAGCGCATTGTCTGAGGCCGATGCCCTGTGCGCGCGTCAGGGTTTGCGCCTGACTGCATTGCGGCGGCGGGTGCTGGAACTGGTGTGGCAAAGCCACAAGCCGCTGGGTGCCTACGACATTCTCGCGGTGCTCAGCGAGCAGGATGGTCGCCGTGCGGCGCCGCCGACCGTGTATCGCGCGCTCGACTTCCTGCTGGAAAACGGCCTCGTACACCGCATCTCTTCGCTCAACGCCTTCATCGGCTGCAATCACCCGGAACACGCGCACCAGGGGCAGTTCCTGATCTGCCGCGACTGCCACGCTGCCATTGAGCTCGAGCAGAAATCCATCAGCGACGCGATCATTGCCAGTGCCCAGGATGTCGGGTTCGTCGTTGAAGGCCAGACCGTCGAAGTGATCGGTCTCTGCTCGGGTTGCCAGGAGGCTTGATGAGCAACGCGCTGATCCGCCTCGAGCAGGTTGCTGTCACGTTTGCCGGGCAAAGTGTGCTGGATAACATCGAGCTGAGCGTCGAGCCAGGTCAGATTGTCACCCTGATCGGCCCCAACGGCGCCGGCAAGACCACGTTGGTGCGCGCCGTGCTGGGGCTGTTGAAGCCCGACAGTGGCAGTGTCTGGCGCAAACCGAAATTGCGGGTCGGCTACATGCCGCAAAAACTGCATGTCGATCCGACCTTGCCGCTCTCGGTCCTGCGTTTCTTGCGACTTGTGCCTGGGGTGGATCGTGCGATGGCCTTGGCCGCGCTCAAGGAAGTCGGCGCCGAACAGGTGATCGACAGCCCCGTGCAAAGCGTCTCCGGCGGTGAAATGCAGCGCGTCCTGCTGGCCCGTGCGCTGTTGCGCGAACCGGAGTTGCTGGTGCTCGACGAGCCGGTGCAAGGTGTCGACGTGGCCGGCCAGGCCGAACTCTATAGCCTGATCACCCGCCTGCGCGACCGTCACGGCTGCGGTGTGCTGATGGTCTCCCACGATCTGCATCTGGTGATGAGCACCACCGATCAGGTGGTTTGCCTCAATCGTCACGTTTGCTGCTCCGGCCATCCCGAGCAGGTCAGCGGCGATCCGGCCTTCGTCGAGCTGTTCGGGAAAAACGCACAAAGCCTGGCGATTTATCACCACCACCACGACCATGCCCACGATTTGCACGGCTCGGTGGTCAAAGCGCCCGGATCGGGCCATACCCATGTTCACGGAGATAGCTGCAAGCATGGCTGATTTTCTGCTCTACGCCCTGCTTGCAGGTCTGGCCCTGGCAGTGGTCGCGGGTCCGTTGGGTTCTTTCGTGGTCTGGCGGCGCATGGCCTATTTTGGCGACACCCTGTCCCACGCGGCGTTGCTCGGGGTTGCGTTGGGCTTCCTGCTGGATGTCAGCCCCACCGTTGCGGTCACCGTAGGCTGTTTGCTGCTGGCGGTGATGCTGGTGACGTTGCAACAGCGTCAACCGCTGGCGTCCGACACGCTTTTGGGAATTCTCGCACCGAGCACCCTCTCTCTGGGCTTGGTCGTACTAAGCTTCATGCACGAAGTGCGGATCGACCTGATGGCCTATCTGTTCGGTGACCTGTTGGCGATCAGCCCTGTCGATCTGGCCTGGATTCTGGGTGGCAGTGCGGCAGTGCTGGTGTTGCTGGTGACGTTGTGGCGGCCACTGTTGGCAATCACCGTGCATGAGGAGTTGGCCAGGGTCGAAGGCTTGCCCGTGGCGGGGTTGCGCATGGCGTTGATGCTGCTGATCGCCGTGGTGATTGCCGTGGCGATGAAAATCGTCGGTGTATTGCTGATTACTTCGTTGCTGATCATTCCGGCGGCTGCGGCACAACGACACGCCCGCTCGCCGGAACAGATGGCACTGGGTGCGAGCCTTCTGGGCATACTCGCCGTATGCGGCGGGCTGGCGCTGTCCTGGTTCAAGGACACTCCGGCCGGCCCGTCGATTGTAGTGACAGCCGCCGCGCTGTTTCTGCTGAGTTTTGTTCTGCCCCGCCGAGGGGTGTAGACTTGCTCGTTTTTTGCGCATATAGAGAGTCGCAGGAATGAAGTCGTTCCCCTCCCGTTATCTGCTCCTTGTCGCATTTTCTGTGCTGCTGGGCGCTTGCCAAAGCACGCCACCGGCAGCCACCGAGGCCCCGGATGCACGGGCCACGGCTATCGCACAGCTTGAGCAAAGCCTGGCCAGCAGCGAACTGGCCACCGCCGAAGATCAACTGGCCGCTTTGCAGGCTCAATCGCCCAACGATCAATCCCTGGAGCAATACCAGCGGCAATTGGCCGAAGCCTATCTGATGCGCAGCCAGATCGTGCTGCAAAAAGGTGACGTCAACGCGGCTGCTACTGCCCTGGCTCGGGCCCGTGCGCTGATGCCCAAGGCTCCGGCGCTGACTGGCGGGGTCAACGGTGCCATCGCTCAAGCCCGTAAGGCTGAACTGGATAAGGCCGAAGCGGACCTCAAGTCTGCCGAAGCCAAGCGCAAAGCCAAGGTCATTGACCCGGAGGCTGAAAGCACCACGGTGAAGCTGAAAATCACCGATATGGGGAAAGTGCGTCGTCAATTGGATGCCATCGCCGCCGATGTGGTGAATTTTCAGTGCGACGTGAGCATCCAGGTGCCGCGTACCGATGATTATCCTTGGTTGGCGAATCTGCTGACCAAGCGGGTGAACAAGCTTGATCCACAGTTTGATCTGAAGCTGGACCGACAGATCAATCGCAGCGTTCCGGCACAGATGGTTTTGAGTCCGCGCAAACAGCCTTAACAGCATCGCGGGCAAGCCTTGCTCCCACAGGTTTTGAGTCGCCCACCTGATTGATGAACGACCCATACCCTGTGGGAGCAAGGCTTGCCCGCGATGGCGTCCTCTGAATCAACACAAAAACCTAAGCCGGAATGGCTTTGGCCTTCGGCTCCCTCTCCCAAACCCGATGCTGCCCGATCGCCGCAAAAAACGCCTTGAACAGCTTGGCGTCCGTTCCCACGATCAACCCCGCATCAACCTCCAGCTTCAACACATCCATCAACTGCTTCGCCTCGCCATGCAACGCAATGGCTTTCAGGTGTTTGTACGCCTCCAGCAAGTAATGCAACGCCACGCCATCAGTGCTCAGCGCCTTGATCGAGGCCGCGCCACCGGGCACGAACACCGCATCGAACGCCACTGACGGCAAGCCTTCCATCGACGCGTCCACCGGCAACGATTTGCCTTCGGCGGTCTTCACCGGGGCCGAGCTCGGGCCGAGTAATTTGGCGTGCGCACCTTCAGCCTTCAGCGCTTTCTTGAGCACATCAATCGCTGCGCCATCTACCCCATTGGCCGCCAGAATCGCCACTTTGCGGGTCTTGATATCGGCGGGCAGCAAGTTGACCTGGCTCAACGCCGGTGAATGCTCCAGGGACGTTTTGGGTACATCCACCGTCCCGGCTTTCGGCGACGGCAGGCCCAGGTTCTGTGCGACCCGCCTGGCCAGTTCCAGATCAATGTTCGCCAGAATCTCATTCACCTGCCGTTCGCGGATGAATTCACGTTCCACCTTGCCCAGCTCAAAGCTGTACGCCGAAATGATGTGTTCCTGCTCGTGCTTGCTCATGCTGTGGAAAAACAGCCGCGCCTGGGAGAAGTGGTCGCTGAACGACTCGCTGCGCTGGCGGATTTTGTTGGCGTCGATGCGCTCCGGATAACTCTCGAAACCGCCATCCTGTGCAGACGGCGGGGTTTCCTTCGGCCAGCCGCCATCGATGGAGTTGGGCTCGTAGGCCGCGCGCCCCTTGTCGATGGTGGTGCGGTGCAGCGCGTCTCGCTGGCCATTGTTCAGGGGGGAAATCGTACGGTTGATGGGAATCTCGTGAAAGTTCGGCCCACCGAGTCGGCTGATCTGCGTATCGGTGTAGGAAAACAACCGGCCTTGCAGCAGCGGGTCGTTGGAGAAATCGATCCCCGGCACGATATGCCCCGGGCAGAACGCAACTTGCTCGGTTTCGGCAAAGAAGTTGTCCGGGTTGCGGTCGAGCACCATTTTGCCCAGCGGCGTAATTGGCACGATTTCTTCGGGGATGATCTTGGTCGGGTCGAGGATGTCGAAATCGAAGGCGTGTTCGTTTTCTTCCTCGATGACCTGAACACCCAATTCCCATTCCGGGTAGTCCCCCATCTCGATGGCTTCCCAGAGGTCGCGTCGGTGGTAGTCGGTGTCTTTTCCCGCGAGTTTTTGCGCTTCATCCCACACCAGCGAACAGGTGCCGGCAGTGGGTCGCCAGTGGAATTTGACGAAGCGCGATTTGCCTTCGGCATTGATCATGCGAAAGGTATGCACGCCGAAACCCTGCATGCTGCGCAGGCTTTTGGGGATCGCCCGGTCGGACATGGCCCAGATCACCATGTGCGCCGATTCCGGTTGTAGCGAAACAAAGTCCCAGAAAGTGTCATGGGCCGAGCCGCCGGTGGGTATTTCATTGTGGGGCTCGGGTTTCACCGCGTGTACGAAGTCAGGAAACTTGATGGCGTCCTGAATGAAAAACACCGGCATGTTGTTGCCCACCAGGTCGTAGATGCCTTCGTCAGTGAAGAACTTCACGGCGAAACCTCTGACATCACGCACCGTATCGCCTGACCCGCGAGGGCCTTGCACCGTGGAAAAACGCACGAACACGGGCGTCTTTTTGCCGGGATCCTGCAGGAAACCGGCCTTGGTCAAAACGCTGTGATTCTCATAACTCTGGAAATAGCCATGGGCACCCGTCCCGCGGGCGTGGACGATGCGTTCGGGAATGCGCTCATGGTCAAAATGCGTGATCTTTTCACGCATGATGAAGTCTTCCAGCAGTGACGGCCCACGGGCGCCGGCTTTCAACGTGTTCTGATTGTCGGCCACCTTCACGCCTTGATTGGTGCGCAGCGCTTCACCTGTGGCATCGGAGCGGAATTTTTCCAGGCTATCGAGCTTGGCGTTGGTGTTGCTGCGGTCCAGGGTATCGGTCCCGGCCAGTGCGCTCTTGGTGACGGCAGGTTTCTTGGTGCTCATCAGGCATGACTCCTCGGCTGTTTTCGAGTTGCCTAAGTAGTGACTGATGACGTTTTTAGCCGTTCCTTTTATCTGACCTTTGATCGCGTTATTGCCAAATCGCTGGTTGAATACGAAATAAATGCTAAGAACCTCTATACGGACAGGCTAAAATGCGCGCCCCGGCTAACCGCTGATCCTTTTTCAACGCGCCCCACAAGGTTCGCTACGTGATCGAGTTTCAAAACGTCCATAAAACCTACCGCGTCGCCGGTAGGGATATCCCCGCCCTGCACCCGACCAATCTGACGATTGAGAACGGCCAGGTCTTTGGCCTGATCGGTCATTCCGGTGCGGGAAAAAGTACCCTGCTGCGTCTGATCAATCGCCTGGAAAATTCCAGTGGCGGCAAGATCATCGTCGATGGCGAGGAAGTCACAGCGCTCGACGCCAACGGGCTGCGCCGTTTCCGTCAGCAGATAGGCATGATTTTCCAGCACTTCAACCTGCTGGCCTCCAAGACCGTGGCCGATAACGTCGCGCTGCCGCTGACGCTGGCCGGTGAATTGTCCCGCAGCGACATCGACCGGCGCGTCGCCGAGTTGCTCGCCCGAGTTGGTTTGTCCGATCACGCCAACAAGTACCCGGCGCAGTTGTCTGGCGGCCAGAAGCAGCGTGTCGGCATCGCCCGCGCCCTGGCAACCAAGCCGAAAATCCTGCTGTGCGACGAAGCCACCAGTGCACTGGACCCGCAGACCACGGCGTCGGTCCTGCAATTGCTGGCCGAGATCAATCGCGAGTTGAAGCTGACCATTGTGCTGATCACCCATGAAATGGACGTGATTCGCCGGGTCTGCGACCAGGTAGGGGTGATGGACGCAGGCGTGATCGTCGAGCAAGGTTCGGTGGCCGAGGTGTTCCTGCATCCAAAACACCCGACCACCAAGCGATTCGTACAGGAAGACGAGCACATCGACGAAAGTGAACAGCGCGACGACTTTGCGCATGTGCCGGGTCGCATCGTGCGTCTGACCTTCCAGGGCGAAGCGACCTACGCGCCATTGCTGGGCACCGTCGCCCGCGAAACCGGCGTGGACTACAGCATTCTCGCCGGTCGTATCGATCGCATCAAAGACATCCCTTACGGGCAACTGACCCTGGCCGTGACGGGCGGTGACATGGAGGCGGCTTTCGCCCGCTTCACCGCAGCGGACGTCCACATGGAGGTGCTGCGTTAATGGAAGCCCTGACAAGTTTCTTCGCCAATATCGACTGGTTTGAAATCTGGCTGGCCACCGGCGATACCCTGCTGATGCTCGGCGGTTCGTTGTTGTTCACCGTGTTGCTGGGCCTGCCGCTGGGCGTGTTGCTGTTCCTCTGCAGCCCGCGTCAATTGCTGGAAACCAAAGGCGTCTACGCGATGTTGTCGTTGGTGGTGAACATCCTGCGTTCGCTGCCGTTCATCATTCTGCTGATCGTGATGATCCCGTTCACTGTGTTGATCACCGGCACCTCGCTGGGTGTCGCCGGTGCGATCCCGCCACTGGTGGTAGGCGCCACGCCGTTCTTTGCGCGACTGGTGGAAACCGCGTTGCGTGAAGTGGATCGCGGCATCATCGAAGCGACCCAGTCGATGGGCGCGACCACGCGGCAGATCATCACCAACGCGTTGTTGCCCGAAGCCCGTCCGGGCATCTTCGCGGCGATTACGGTGACAGCTATTACACTGGTTTCCTACACGGCAATGGCTGGTGTGGTGGGCGCCGGTGGTCTGGGTGACCTGGCGATCCGTTTCGGTTACCAGCGTTTCCAGACCGATGTGATGGTGGTCACGGTGGTATTGCTGCTGGTGCTGGTGCAGGTTCTGCAAACCGTCGGCGACAAATTGGTCGTCCACTTTTCCCGTAAGTAAGACATGAGCCGGCCATTCGCTGGCAGGCGCCCAACGGGCGCCTCACATGGAGTTAGCTGAATGAAAAAACTACTCGTCGCCTTCGCTGCCGTTGCAGCCTTTTCCGCCCACGCTGCCGACACTTTGACGGTCGCCGCCACACCGGTGCCGCACGCGGAAATCCTCGAGTTCGTTAAACCGGCACTGGCCAAGGAAGGCGTGGACCTGAAGGTCAAGGTCTTCACCGATTACATCCAGCCGAACGTGCAAGTGGCGGAAAAACGTCTGGACGCCAACTTTTTCCAGCACCAGCCATACCTCGATGAGTTCAACAAGGCCAAGGGCACCCACCTGGTGTCGGTTGCCGGCGTGCACCTGGAGCCGCTGGGCGCTTACTCCAGCAAGTACAAGAAGCTGGATGAGCTGCCAAGCACCGCCACTGTGGTTATCCCGAACGATGCCACCAACGGCGGCCGCGCGCTGTTGCTGCTGGACAAGGCAGGCGTGATCAAGTTGAAGGATGCGAACAACATTCTGTCGACCGTCAAGGACATCACCGAGAACCCGAAGAACCTGAAATTCCGTGAGCTGGAAGCCGCGACCATCCCGCGCGTGCTGACCCAGGTCGACCTGGCGCTGATCAACACCAACTATGCGCTGGAAGCCAAGCTCGATCCGGCCAAGGATGCGCTGGTCATCGAAGGCAGCGACTCGCCTTACGTGAACATCCTCGTTGCCCGTCCTGACGACAAGGACAGCGACGCGATGAAGAAACTGGTGGCTGCCCTGCACAGCCCGGAAGTGAAGGCATTCATCATCGAGAAGTACAAAGGCGCGGTCGTGCCGGCGTTCTGATTGGCGGATGCAACGAAAAAGGGGACGCCGTGAGCGTCCCCTTTTTTGTGCCCGAAACACCGTAACTGTGGGAGCGAGCCTGCTCGCGAAAGCGGTTTGCCAGTCAACGATGATGTTGAATGTTATGGCCTCTTCGCGAGCAGGCTCGCTCCCACAGGGTTTTGTGTGGTTATTTGCGGTTAACCATCACCGGCAACTGCGCCACAAGCTTCGCATTGTTCAAAGGCGCTCGAATAAACCCGCGCTGCGTACCGTCCGGGCCGATGACCGCGAGGTTGCCGCTGTGGTCGACGGTGTAGTTCGGCTTGCTGGTGTCCGCCGGAATGAACGGGATGCTCACGGCGTTGGCGACCTTTTGCAGCTCCTGGGTCGACGTCGCTGTCAGGCCGATGAACTGCGGATCGAAGTAACCCAGGTACTGCTTGAGTTGCTTGGGCGTATCGCGGTTCGGGTCGACGCTGACCAGAATGATCTGCAACTTGGCCACAGCCTCGGGCGGCAGTTCGCTCTTGATCTGGCGCAGTTGGGCGAGGGTGGTCGGGCAGATGTCCGGGCAGAAGGTGTAACCGAAGAACAGCACGCTCCACTTGCCCTTGAGCTCGTTGATCGCCACCGGTTTACCGTCCTGGTCTGTCATCGTGACATCCGGCAGATTGCGGCTTTGCGGTAGCAGGATAATACCGGCATCGATCAGCGCCGTCGGGTCGCCCTGGCCTTTGCCGGAGAGCACTTTATTGATGGTCAGGCCCAGGACAAGCGCGATCAGGGCGACAAGGATGAAGACGGTTTTCTGGGTTCGGGTCATAGGTTCAACAATAAGTAGTGGTCTACGAGCAGGGCGATAAACAGCAGGAACAAGTAATAGATAGAGTACTTGAAGGTGTTGATCGCCGCGTGCGGCCGAGTGCCACGGTACAGCACCACGGCCCATTGCAGAAACCTCGCACCCAGGCCGATGGCGCAAATCAGGTAGAGCGGGCCGCTCATGTGGATCACGTAGGGCATCAGGCTGACGGCCAGCAGCGCGCCGGTATAAAGCAGAATATGCACCTTGGTGTATTGCTCGCCATGGGTCACCGGCAGCATCGGGATGTCGGCCTTGGCGTATTCCTCCTTGCGGTGGATAGCCAGTGCCCAGAAGTGCGGCGGCGTCCAGGCGAAGATGATCAGCACCAGCAACAGCGGTTCGGCGCTGACGTGTCCGGTGGCCGCGGTCCAGCCGAGCAGGGGCGGGGCAGCACCGGCCAGCCCGCCGATCACGATGTTCTGTGGCGTCGCACGTTTGAGGAAACCGGTGTAGACCACTGCATAACCGAGCAGCGAGGTGAGAGTCAGCCACGCCGTCAGCGGATTGGTGAAGGCCAGCAGCAAGGCCTGGCCGAGCAGTGCCAGTATCAAGGCAAAGGTCAGTGCGGCGGCAGGCGAGACCCGGCCCTCGGCCAATGGGCGCTTGTGGGTTCGGGCCATCACGGCGTCGATCCGCCGATCCACCACATGGTTCACCGCCGCCGCGCCGCCGGCACACAATGCAATCCCCAGGTTGCCGAACACCAGCACGGTCCATGGCACGCCAGCGCGAGTGGCGAGGAACATCCCGACCAGCGAGGTGATGAGCATCAGCACCACCACCTTGGGTTTGGTCAGCTCCAGGTAGTCACGCCAGATCGCCTGGCTGTGACGCTCGCCAATCAGAATCGCCATGGCATCTCTCCTTTTATTGTTATGGGCCCGGCTGAGTGTTTACGCGGACTGAAGCGCCAGCGTGCCGGCTGCTTGACCCGAACCAGACTGGTTCGCGCGTGATAGTTGACCAGCACCATCGTCAGCAGCAGCGCCGCGCCCCCGGCGTTGTGCGCCACGGCCACTGGCAACGGCAGATGAAACAGCACGTTGCTGATGCCCAGCGTAATTTGCGCCGCGAGGGCGATCAGCACCAACCCGGCGAGCCGCGTCATGCCGACGACTTTCAGTTGCCAGGCCAGGCCGAGCAATACCAGGGTCACCAGCAGCGCGCCGATACGGTGAGTCAGGTGAATCGCGGTGCGGGCATCGCTGTCCAGCTGCCCCCCGAGGTAGTTCGGACCGATGTGCTGGGTCAGGTGAAAACCATTGGCGAAATCCGCCGGTGGCAGCCATTGGCCATGGCACGTCGGGAAGTCGATACAGGCCACGGCGGCATAGTTGGAACTGACCCAGCCGCCGAGGGCGATCTGCAAAATCACCAGCAACAGGCCGGCGGTCGCCCAGTGTTGCAAGCGACGTGGCACCGTCAGCGCCGGCAATACGCCGGACAGGCGCAAGGTCAGCAGAAACAACAGACTCAAGGTGGCGAATCCGCCGAGCAAATGCCCGGTCACCACCTGCGGCCAGAGCTTGAGCGTGACCGTCCACATGCCGAAGGCCGCCTGGGCGAACACCACGGCCAACAGGAACAGCGGCAGCTTCACCGGTTGCCCCGGATGCTTGCGATGGACCCAGGCGCGACCGGCCAATATCGAGATAAGCAAGCCGAGGGTGCCGGCGAAGTAGCGATGAACCATCTCGTTCCAGCCCTTATGGGCTTCCACCGGGGCATCCGGGAAGTGCAGTTCGGCATGGGCCAGTTGGGCTTCGCTTTTCGGTACGCTGATAAAGCCATAACAGCCGGGCCAATCCGGGCATCCGAGACCGGCGTGGGTCAGGCGGGTGTAGGCGCCGAGCAACACCACCATCAGTGCCAGGAAGGTGGCAAACAGCGCGAGGCGAAATCCAGGTTTGGCCATGACGATGCCCTTATCCGATGTTCGACAGTTTCAGCAGGTGGCGCAGGTCGTTGAGCAGGTCCTTGCCTTTGACCGACGGGTCGTAGCGCAGCACCAGATTGCCGTGGGGGTCGATGATCCACAGGTGCGCGGTGTCATTGCCCTGGGCGCCTTTGGTGTAGATCTGCGGGTCTAGGGAATAGCGTTGCAACTGCGGGTACTCGTGTTGAAGTTTAGTCTCGTAATCACTGCTCAGCGGTTGTGTCACCGCGAGTGCGTGACTGGCGCGACCGGCATCGCGACCGAGGCCGATCTGGATTTGTCGGGCCAGATAAACCAGTTGCTGGCAGTCCACCGAACACTCCTTGGGTGCCGTTACCAGCAACTGCCAGCGGTCTTCCTGCGCCTGCACGCCAAGGTCGGCGCGGGTCTGGCCGTTGCCGATCAGTTCGCCGTGATAACTGCGGCCTTCCGGCACCCAGAACTGCAATTTGTACATGCCGGTGGCGAGGATCATCGGACCGACTACCCCGAGCACAATCAGCAGTAGCTGCAAACGTCCCTTGCGCCGACTCGGCAGCGCTTTTGCCTCAGACATGCTGGGTGGATTCATGGCCGCTCCCATGGTGTTTCTCCTTTGCGTTGTGCCAGCCGAGGTAGAGATAGAGGCCGAGCAGGGCGATCGACATGGCAAACCACTGCACGGCATAAGCGATGTGTTTTTCCGGGCCCGTGGCAACCACCGGCCAATCGGCCTGGTAAGTCGCAGGTCCGGTTTCTGCGCGTAATTCGTAGGCAAAGCCCTCGCGGCCCAGGGCAGTCCAGAGGGCCTTGGGGTCAACTGCCGTCAGCAGTTTTGGCCAGGTACTGGTGCTTGGGTCGGCGTGGAGCTGGAAAGCCGCACCGGGTGGAACGTAGACCCAGGCGTCGAGGCTCAGGGGCTCAGCCGGTGTAGAAAATTGTGGAGGTGTACGGCGGTCCGGCCATGGCAGCCAGCCGCGGTTGACCAGCAGCCACAGTCCGGTCACCTGATCCTGAAACGGTTGCAGCAACTCGACCCCGACCTTGCCGCCACGCTGGCGGTTATCCAGCAACAGACTATGGGCGGCATCGAATTGGCCGTGCAGGCGCACCCGGCGAAAGGCCGGGTCTGCCGTGTGTTGCAGCTCGGTGCTGGCCATCGATTCGGCAACCCGACGCTCCGCGTATGTTTGCAGCAGCGCGCTTTTTTCCGCGCCCCGGTTCAATTGCCAGAACCCGAGCGACACCAGCAGCGGCAGCAGGATCGCGACCACCAGTGTCGGCACAACGCCCGGCCGGAAGCGCTTCATGGCGTCGCCAGAAAGTCGGTCAGCGCGATAGCTATACTCAAGTGCATCGCTTGTCTCCCCGGAGTCTCACCATGCTCAAAGCAGCTATCGTCCTGATGCTGATTGCCACGGTTGTCAGCCTGTTCAGCGGCCTGTTTTTTCTGGTCAAGGACGACAGCAGCTCGAACCGCCTCGTCATTGCCTTGAGTGTTCGTGTTGCCTTGGCCGCCTGCACCGTCGGCTTGATTGCCTGGGGTTTCTTCAGCGGCCAGTTGGTGTCGCACGCACCTTGGTAGGGCGCGCACAGCGCGCAGCTACAAGCTCAAAGCTCAAAGCTTGCAGCGGCTCTAAAGCACATAAACGAAAACGAACAACCCGATCCACACCACGTCCACGAAGTGCCAATACCAGCTTGCCGCCTCGAAGCCGAACTGATGCTCATTGTCGAAGTGCCCGCGCAAGATGCGCATCAGCATCACGAACAGGATGATGGTGCCGATGGTCACGTGCGCACCGTGGAACCCGGTGAGCATGAAGAACGTGGCGCCGTAGATGCCCGAGCCCAGGGTCAGGCCCAGTTCGTGGTAGGCGTGGATATACTCTTCGGCCTGGAAACTGAGGAAGCCGCATCCCAACAGCACGGTGATCGCCAGCCAGAGTTTCAGCGCGCCGCGATGTCCCTTTTTCAAGGCGTGGTGGGCGATGGTGATGGTGACGCTGGAGCTCACCAGCAACACGGTATTGAGCAGCGGCAGACCCCAGGGGCTGATGACTTCCTTGGGGGGCGGGAACAGTTTGGAGTCCGGGTTGTTCAGTAACGGCCAGGTGAATTCGAAGTTTGGCCACAGCATATGGGCGATGCCTTTTGTGCCTTCGCCGCCCAGCGCGGGACCGGCAATGTGGCGCACATAAAACAGCGCGCCGAAGAAGGCGATGAAAAACATGACCTCCGAAAAGATGAACCAGCTCATGCCCCAGCGAAACGAGCGATCCATCTGGGCGCTGTACAACCCGCTGCGGCTTTCCTTGATCACTGTGCCGAACCAGCCAAACAGCATGTAGGCCAACAGCAGGCCACCGACGAAAAAGATCAGCGGGCCGTGGGATTCCGGCCGCGCTGCTTTCAGGTCGTTGAACCAGGTGCCCAGGCCGAACACGGTGGTGACCATGCCGATCGTGGCGATGATCGGCCATTTGCTCTGGGCCGGAACGTAATAATGTTCATGAGTTGCCATTTATTGTTCTCCTTATCGGGCACGCTCAACCGCCAGTGTTTACAGCGACCGGTGGATGTCGGGCGGTGATATCGAACAGCGTGTAGGACAGCGTCAGGTGCTTCACATCCTTGGGCATGTCACGGTCAACGATGAAACGTACCGGCATCTCGATCCGTTGACCGGGCTGCAGCACTTGCTGGGTAAAGCAGAAACATTCGGTCTTGTGGAAATACGCCGCCGCCGCGCTCGGCGCGATACTCGGCACGGCCTGGGCGCTCATCGGGCGGTCGGTGGGGTTGTGCGCAATGAAGATCATCTCGCTCACCGCCCCCGGGTTGGCCGTGAGCTCATCGCTCTTGGGGTAGAAATCCCAGGGCATATCGACAGAGTTGGTCGTCAGGAACTGCACGCGAACCTGCCGCGAGGCATCGACTGTCTGCTCACCCTCGTACTGCCCGGCGGTCTTGCCATTGATACCGAACGCCTTGCACATCACGTCGTAGATCGGAACCAGGGCAAACCCGAAGACAAACATCGCCACCACCACGATCAATAAACGTGTGACCAATTTCTTCATCGAAATCGAGTCAGCCATGATTCGAATCCTCAACACCAAACCCTGTAGGAGCGAGCCTGCTCGCGAAGCAGGCTCCGCGGTTCAGCAGACAAACCGCGTCATCGTTTTTCGCGAGCAGGCTCGCTCCCACAGTCATTTCACTTCCGGCGGCGTGGTGAATGTGTGATACGGCGCCGGTGACGGAATGCTCCACTCCAGGCCTTCAGCCCCGTCCCACGGTTTGGCCGGTGCTGGCGGACCGCCGCGGATAGTCTTGATCACGATGAACAGGAAGAAGATCTGGGTGGCGCCGAACATGAACGCGCCAATCGACGACACCATGTTGAAGTCGGCGAATTGCAGGTTGTAGTCCGGAATCCGCCGCGGCATGCCCGCCAGCCCCACGAAGTGCATCGGGAAGAAGGCCATGTTCATGCCGATGAACGACAGCCAGAAGTGCAGCTTGCCGAGGGTTTCGTCGTACATGTGGCCGGTCCATTTCGGTAGCCAGAAGTAGGCCGAGGCGAAAATCCCGAAGATCGCTCCCGGCACCAGCACGTAGTGGAAATGCGCGACCACGAAGTAGGTGTCCTGGTACTGGAAGTCCGCCGGCGCAATAGCCAGCATCAGCCCGGAGAAACCACCGATGGAGAACAGGATGACGAACGCCACGGCGAACAGCATCGGTGTTTCGAAGGTCAACGAACCCTGCCACATGGTGCTGGCCCAGTTGAACACCTTGACCCCGGTGGGCACCGCGATCAGCAGCGTGGCGTACATGAAGAACAGCTCGCCCACCAGCGGAATGCCGACCACGAACATGTGGTGCGCCCAGACGATGAAGGACAGGAAGGCAATAGATGCCGTGGCGTAGACCATCGAGGTGTAGCCAAACAGCGGCTTGCGTGAAAAGGCCGGGATGATCGAGCTGACGGCACCGAAGGCCGGCAGGATCATGATGTACACCTCGGGGTGGCCGAAGAACCAGAACACATGCTGGAACAGCACCGGATCACCGCCACCGGCGGCACTGAAGAAG
This sequence comes from Pseudomonas izuensis, assembly GCF_002356535.2. Taxonomy (NCBI): domain Bacteria; kingdom Pseudomonadati; phylum Pseudomonadota; class Gammaproteobacteria; order Pseudomonadales; family Pseudomonadaceae; genus Pseudomonas; species Pseudomonas izuensis. The sequence goes on from NZ_AP017423.2 coordinate 77,463, forward strand.
CTGGTGCCGAAGTGGATGTCCATCAGCATCATCGTTACGCAACCGGCCAGCACCGGCATCACCGCGATCAGCAGGAACGCGGTGATCAGCCAGGTCCAGACGAACAGCGGCATTTTCATCAATGTCATGCCGGGGGCGCGCAGGTTGAGGATGGTGGCGATCACGTTGATCGCGCCCATGATCGAACTGATCCCCATCAAGTGGATGGCGAAGATGAAGAACGTCACGCTTTCCGGCGCATAGGTCGTCGATAGCGGCGCGTAGAACGTCCAGCCGAAATTCGGACCGCCACCTGGGGTGAACAGGGTCGATACCAGCAAAATGAACGCCGCCGGCAGCAGCCAGAAGCTGAAGTTGTTCATTCGCGGCAGGGCCATGTCCGGTGCGCCGATCATCAGCGGGACCATCCAGTTGGCGAGACCGACGAAGGCCGGCATCACCGCACCGAACACCATCACCAGACCGTGCATGGTGGTCATCTGGTTGAAGAATTCCGGCTGGACGATCTGCAACCCCGGCTGGAACAGTTCGGCGCGAATCACCATCGCGAACGTACCGCCCAGGAGGAACATGGAGAAGGCAAACCACAGGTACAGCGTGCCGATATCCTTGTGGTTGGTGGTCAGCACCCAGCGCATCAGACCCTTGGCAGGGCCGTGGGCGTGCTCGGTGTGGGTATGGACAGGGTCATCGATTACAGCAGTCATGTTCTGTCTCCTGCAAACAGACGGGCTGGGCAGGCCGGGGTGCATTGCCCCGGCCGGTTCCTGGTGTGCGCAATGGACCGGGTCATTTGCTTTCCGCCTGTTTCAACTCCAGCACTTCTTTTGGCGTGACCATGTCGCCCTTGTTGTTGCCCCAGGCGTTACGTTCATAGGTCACGACCGCCGCGATATCGACTTCCGAGAGCTGCTTGCCGAACGCCGCCATGGCGGTGCCGGGCTTGCCGTGGAAGACCAGGCTCAGGTGCGCTTCTTTTGGCCCGGTGGCGATTTTCGAGCCTTTGAGAGCCGGGAACATCGGCGGCAGGCCCTGGCCTTCGGCCTGGTGACAGGCTACGCAGGTGGTGTGATAAATCTTGTCGCCGCGCTCCTTGAGCTCGTCGAGGGTCCATTCCTTGCTGGTCAGCTCTTTGAGTTGCGCGGCTTCTGCCTTGCGCTCACCCAGCCATTTTTCGTAGTCAGGCTTGTCCTTGACCTCGACCACGATCGGCATGAATCCGTGATCCTTGCCGCACAGCTCGGCGCATTGACCACGGTAGATGCCGGGCTTGTCGATGCGGGTCCAGGCTTCGTTGACGAACCCCGGAATGGCATCGCGCTTGACCGCGAAGGCCGGCACCCACCAGGAATGGATCACGTCGGCGGACGTCACAAGGAAGCGCACCTTGGCGCCGATCGGCAGCACCAAAGGCTTGTCGACCTCGAGCAAGTAGTGCTCGCCCTTGGTTTCCTTGTTGTGGATCTGGTCGGCGGGCGTGGTCAGGTTACTGAAGAATTCGACGTCCTGGCCCAGGTATTTGTAATGCCACTTCCACTGATAGCCGGTGATCTGGATATCGATATCCGGTTCACTGGCGTCGTACATCTTGATCAGGGTGGCCGTCGCTGGAACCGCCATGACCACCAGAATCACGAAGGGCACGATGGTCCAGAGGATTTCGACGGTGGTGCTTTCATGAAATTTTGCCGCCACCTGCCCCGTCGAGCGGCGGTGAAGGATCATCGACCAGAACATGGCGCCAAAGACGATGATGCCGATCACTACACAGATCCAGAAAATGGTCATGTGCAGGTCAAACACAGCGTGACTGATTTCAGTCGCTCCAGGCGCCATATTCACAGTCCAGGCCGCTTGCGCCTGACTGAAAATCGACCACAACAGGAGGCCCATCCAGACATGTGGATGTCGCATCATTGCGGGTTCCCCTTATCGTTCTTGTTATCCCGCCGGCTTTCACCTGCGGCAAGGGAGCGGCTGCATCAGACTACGAACTTGAATCGCCGGGCCTTGCTGCAGTTGCAGTCGGGCGTCATCAGCTAACTCCATTCATGAGCGAGTATAGACAGCGGCTCTCACCTCGCAATGTGGCGGCGTAAATCATCTGAAACAGCATTAACTTGCGTTGCAGGTCACGAATGGAGAAGGATGCAGACGAGTGGTGGCAAACCGATATAACGGAGGCGTCTCAAGGATGAAATAATTATGACAAATGCGTCTTAGCATTTTTCATATGCCAGCTAAGTTATGTCTTCCCTATTTCATTGCCTTTGTTTCCTGGAGTTTTCATGAACACCGCCGCATTGCGCGAGCAGATCCAAAAAGCCCAACAACACGAAGCCGAGACCGGCCTGCTGACTCGTCAGCTGGAAAGCAAACTGCCTCATTTACACCCGGCGATCCAATTGCCGGAGACTGACGCCAACGGCGTGCTGACGCGTTTTGTCGCCGCCTATATTGATGAAGTACCTGACCTGCTGGATGCAGCCAATGAAGTCGCCAGGGAAGCGGGCATTGAGTCACAGATCAAACCGGTGCTGACAATCGCCGAGCAGTACTTCCTCCAGCCGCCGGCGATCATGGCCGGTCACGTCGGACTCGACAGCCTGCTGGATGAAGCCTACCTGGCGCACCGCTTTGTCGAAGAGGTCAATGACCTGTACATCAAGCATTTCGGCCAGCCACTGATCCCCTTGGACATGACGGTCGCCAATCTGATTGCTCACCAGTTGATCGGTGAAGAATTTGCCAACCAACTGGACGAGGCAGTGCATCACGCCGTGGACGAGATGCTCGACGACGAAAGCTTTGCGCTGGAATCGGTTGAAGCCTACCGCGAGAAGCTCAGCAGCCCCGACACCGGCGCCGCTTGGAAACGCTGGCCGTGCATGTCCCGCCGCCTTGGCGTGGGCCTGGAGCTGGATCAGACCGTGGCTTGATCCACCCCGGAACCTGTGGGAGCGAGCCTGCTCGCGAATGCTTTTGATCATTCAACATTTACGTCGATTGACAGAACGCTTTCGCGAGCAGGCTCGCTCCCACAGGGTTATCTACCCGACTGTACCTATGCCGGTATTGGTCCGCACCCGCCCCTCCAGCCTGCGTTTCAATCCGCGCGACTCAATCAACAACTTCGAACCCTTGGCCGCATTCGCCCGCCCCCATTCCTCCAGCAACTCCAGACACGAGTGATCGATGTAGCTCAGGTGATTGAGCGGCACATGCACCGTTGTGCCTGGCGCAATGCTGTCCAGCACCCGTGTCAGGGCCGGCACTTTGAGGAACGTCGCCGCGCCCACCAGGCGCAACTCCATTTCGCCGTCCCGGGGCAGGTCGATCAGGCTGATTTTCAGTCGTGAAGCCTTCAGTGCGAGTTTCACCAGTGTCAGGCCGAAACCGATCAGCACACCGGTCAGCAAGTCAGTGAAGATGATCGCCAATGCCGTCGCGGCATAGGTGAACATCGGCATTCGGCCATAGCGACCCAGGCCGCGGAAAGCCTTGAGGTCCACCAGTTTGAAACCGGTATAAACCAACACGCCGGCCAGGCTCGCCACCGGAATGCTTTGCAACACGCTCGACAGCAGCAATACGAACGCCAGCAGCCACAGCCCGTGGAAAATCGTCGAGTAGCGGGTGGTAGCCCCGGCCTGGACGTTGGCCGAACTGCGCACGATTACCCCGGTCATCGGCAACGCGCCGAGCAACCCGCAAAGCATGTTGCCGACGCCTTGCGCTGACAATTCACGGTCGAAGTCCGAACGCTGGCCACTGTGCATGCGATCCACGGCCGCGGCGGATAGCAAGGTTTCGGCGCTGGCGATGAAGGCCACGGCGAAGGCGGCGATCAACAGGGTGGGATCGGCCAGATTGAGCAGGTCCGCCGGTTTGAGCCAGTCGATGGCTTCGGCCAGGTTGGCTGGAACTTCAACCCGTTTGACCGGCAATGCCAGTAGCAGACTGGCGATCGTTGCCATACCGACCCCGAGCAACGCCCCGGGAATGAAGCGCAGTGAGTGCGGACGGAGTCTTTCCCACAGCCACATCACGGCGATGGTCGAAAGTCCGAGCAGTCCAGCCTGCCAGCCGAACGATGGCAGTGCCTGGGCCACCGCGTTGGGGAATGCCGTAAGGTTATCCAGACCGGAGGGCTTGGGCGTAGCGTCGAGCATCACATGCACTTGCGAAAGCACGATCAGTACGCCAATCCCGGCGAGCATGCCGTACACCACCGCGGGCGCAGTGACCCGGAACCAGCAACCCAGCTTCAAGCGCCCGGCCAGCAGCTGCAGAAACCCCGCCAACAGCAGGATGGGGCCGAGCATGACCACCCCGTGCTGACGCACCAGTTCGAACACCAGAACGGCCAGGCCTGCCGCGGGACCGCTGACTTGTAACGGAGAGCCTGCCAACCAACCCACGATCAGGCCGCCGACGATCCCGGTGATCAGGCCTTTGGCAGGGGGCAGCCCCGAAGCGATGGCGATGCCCATGCACAGGGGCAGGGCGACCAGAAACACAACCACCGAAGCCAATAACTCCCGTGGCAGAACAGCTTTGAGTTGAGCAGCACGCATGATGAATCTCCCGAAGTTTTCTTCAGGCATGGCAAGGCCGGACCGCTGAAACAGCGGCCGGCGTCAAACCACACGGTTTTTTAGGAGGATTTAGAAGCGCGCTTTTGGCGTCGCCATCGGAATCGGCAGGCTGCCATCGAGCGGCAGGAATCGACCCTGATCCGCGTCGTAGGCTTTGATCTTGCTGGTCTCGATGTCGTAGACCCAGCCATGGATGAACAAGTGACCGTTCGCGATGCGCGAGGCTACCGAGGGGTGGGTACGCAAGTGTTGCAATTGAGCGATGACATTTTCCTCAGTGAGGACATGCATCGTTTCGTTTTCGTCGGCGCAGTTGCAGTTGTCGTGCACCATGGTTTTCGCCACTTCCGCATGCTGCAGCCAGGCTTTGACCGTGGGCATTTTTTCCAGGGTGTGGGGGTTGAGCACCGCCCGCATCGCACCGCAATCGGAGTGGCCGCAAATGATGATGTGCTGCACACCCAACGCCAGCACCGCGTACTCGATGGCAGTGGAAACGCCGCCGTTCATCTGCCCGTATGGCGGGACGACGTTGCCGACGTTACGGGTGACGAACAGATCGCCAGGAGAGCTGTGGGTGATGAGTTCGGGGACGATGCGCGAGTCAGCGCAGGTAATGAACATTGCCCGTGGCGTTTGAGCCGTGGCGAGTTTCTTGAAGAGTTCTTCCTGTTGCGGAAAGATCTCCTGATGAAAATGCAAAAAGCCGTCAACGATATGCTTCAACGCTGCATCGGCGGTTTCCGCGCCAGGTTGCGCAGAAGCCGACGCAGCCAACGGCTGTTTATCCTTGTCACTCATGATTCATCCTCTTTGGCGAACGCTGGGAGTTATCCCGTGTTGTCCGGTGTGAAGCCAGTGGCTGGTTAAAAAACATCCAGGTCAAAAAGACTGACCCATCAGTCACTCGATGAACAAGGTAGCGGCCGAATCTTAACTCAAACTGAATCAAGCGCTCTAGAACGTATGTTCCAGGTCACGGAAAACGTGACCAGGCTAAAATTTGCCCAGGTTTTCCAGTACTCAACGATAGGCCAATTGTCCTTAAATCAACGACATTTGGCGACCCGGCGGACAAAAGGCTTCGCAGTCCAGATTAAAGCCTTCCCGATGATTGAGCCCCAGACGCTTGAGGGTTTTGGCAAAGCGTTGTGCCAGCAGGTCGGCAAAGGGGCCTTCACCACGCATCCGCGCCCCAAAGCGGCTGTCGTAAAGCTCCCCACCACGACTCTGGCGAATCAGGCTCAATACATGGGCGGCCCGTTGCGGGTAGTGGGCGTCCAACCATTCTGAGAACAGCGGCGCCACTTCCAGCGGCAGGCGCAGCATCATGTAGGCCGCACTTTGCGCACCGGCTGCGTGGGCCTCGGTGAGCAGGTTTTCGAGTTCGCTGTCGTTGATCATCGGAATCATCGGTGAACACAGCACCCCAACCGGAATCCCCGCGTCGCGCATGACCCTGATCGCCCGTAATCGGGCCTTGGGCGCCGCAGCGCGGGGTTCGAGGATGCGTTTAAGTTCGTCGTCCAGGGTGGTCAGGCTGATCATCACTGCCACCAATCTCTGCCGGGCCAGCTCGGTCAGCAGATCCAGATCACGAAGAATCAACGAGCCCTTGGTGACGATGGTCACCGGATGACGGTAACGCAGCAGCACTTCGAGGGTTTGCCGGGTGATTTTGTATTCGCGTTCGATTGGTTGGTAGGGATCGGTATTGGAACCGAGGTTGATCGGCGCGCATCGATAGCCGCGTTTGGACAGCTGTTCTTCCAGCACCTCTACGGCGTTGGTCTTGGCAATCAGCTTCGTTTCGAAATCCAGCCCGGGTGACATGTCCCAATAGGCGTGGCTGGGGCGAGCATAACAATAGATGCAACCGTGCTCGCAACCACGGTAGGGGTTGATCGAGCGATCGAAGGGCAGATCCGGTGAGTTGTTGCGGGTGATGATGGTCTTTGCCGTCTCGATGCGCACCTCGGTGCCTTGGGTCAACGGTACTTCCTGGTACCAACCGTCGTCCTCGGCGACCGAGCGATTGGGGGAGAAGCGATTGTGCGGATTGGTCGCGGTGCCGCGTCCACGGGGTGGCAAGGGAGTGCTCATGATCAACGCTCATTGCTGTATGTGCATACAGTATCCGAGGTTTGGCAAAGCGGCCAGTGCCGTTCGGCATATTTAGCCCTTATTCGCATTGAAATTCGTGATCGTTGGATTAATCAGTTTAACTTTGGTCATTCGTGGAAATACATGTCGAATAGCTTGAGTGTGTAAGTGCTCAGTATATTTACCGCTCACACAGTGTTTGTTGATTACTTAATAAATGGAGTTATTGAATGTCGACTTTTAATCAACGTGGTATTTTTTTGCAATTGCTGACTCCCAGTCCGGTCAACCCTCGAGAAGCGCGAGTTTCGATGCAGCTTGCCCGCAAGGAGTCAGGCTGGGATCCGGTAAACCAGGAGCAGACAGAGGCATTGGTGGATTGCCTCTGCATCGAGGCTGTATCCAGTGATGGCGGAAAGTCCTTTCGTATTAATACTGTTCGCCAGGATGTGGACGGTGATGGCGATATTGATAAAGATGACGAAGCAAAACTGTTGGCACTGGCCAAGGCTTATTCCAATATCTTGAATCCTTGATTTGTCGGGCTAAACCTATATGAAAAATCATGTGGGTTTAGTTGATAAACTTGCACGTCATAACAACGAAGTATTAATGATGTGTCCGAAGCGTGCTTTTGACCGACGGCATTAAAACGGCGGGTTCACAATTCTTTGACAGTCGGCTCACGGGCCTTTGACCGCTTGTAGCTAAATATGGGTGTCATCATCCTGCTACTCCTGACGGTCATCCATTCATGTCCCTGATGCGCCTTATCCCTGCGATGTGCCTGTCGCTGGTCGCCTGCCTCAACCTGACACCGGTATTCGCCGACGACTCTGCCTCGCCTCGTCCATCGGAATGGGCGCAACCGGTAGAGAAACAATACAACCTCTTCCAGATGTCGCCGACGCTCTACCGTAGCGCTCTACCCGACCAAGGAGCGGTACCGTTACTGGAAAAGCTCAAGGTCGCAACGGTGATCAGCTTTCTGCCCGAACCGGATTCACGCTGGTTGAGCACACCCGGTATCGAACAGGTGCAGTTACCCTATCGCACCAATCATGTAGACGACGCCGATGTGCTCAAGGCGCTGCGTGCCATTCAAACCGCCGAAGCCAAAGGCCCGGTACTGATGCACTGCAAGCACGGCTCGGACCGGACCGGGCTGATGGCGGCCATGTATCGGGTGGTGGTGCAGGGTTGGAGCAAGGAAGACGCGTTGAGCGAAATGACTCAGGGGGGCTTTGGTGACAGCACCCACTTCAAGGACGGCGTTCGCTACATGATGAAAGCGGATGTCGACAAACTTCGCACCGCGTTGGCCAATGGCGATTGCAGCACGAGCCCATTCGCGGCGTGTTCGATGAAGAGCTGGTTCCAGTCGGCCCACCTCCAGTAACAGCGCCTTCCACTGCATTGCGCAGTGGAAGGGTGTCTTTGTTACTCAGTGCTGCTCGTCAGGCTTTTTCTTCAGTTTTGGATTCGGAAAAAACTGCACGGCTTGAACTTTGACATCCGTGGATTTCACCACGGGTGTATTGACCCGTGTGCCCAACTCCTTGGGCACCGACAGACCTTGTTCATTCAGCGTATCGGAATAACCGCAGGCCACGCACTCGCGATGTGGCACGTTGTCTTCGCTCCACATCATCAACTTGTCCGGCTCACTGCAGGCCGGGCAAACCGCGCCGGCGATAAAACGTCGTTTGGTAATCACAGGACCCTCACTCATGCTGCCGCGCCTTCACTCAGGCCGCTATGGCGCAAGAGTGCGTCAATGGATGGCTCACGGCCACGGAAGTCGACGAACAACACCATCGGTTCCTGAGAACCGCCGCGCGCCAGGATCGCCTCGCGGAACGCGCGACCTGTAGCTGCGTTGAGCACGCCTTCTTCTTCGAACTTCGAGAAGGCATCGGCCGACAGCACCTCTGCCCATTTGTAGCTGTAGTAACCCGCGGCGTAACCACCGGCAAAGATGTGGGCGAAGCTGTTGGGGAAACGGTTATAGGCCGGCGGACGCATTACCGAAACTTCGTCACGTACACCTTCAAGCACTTGCAGCACGCTGCGACCGTCACCGTGAGTGGCGTGCAGTTCGAAGTCGAACAGCGAGAATTCCAGTTGGCGCACCATCATCAGGCCGGACTGGAAGTTTTTCGCCGCGAGCATTTTTTGCAGCAGGTCCTGAGGCAGTGGCTCGCCGGTTTCGTAATGGCCGGAGATCAGTGCCAGGCCTTCCGGTTCCCAGCACCAGTTCTCCATGAACTGACTCGGCAACTCGACCGCATCCCAGGCTACGCCGTTGATGCCGGATACACCGGCATGTTCGACACGGGTCAGCAGGTGATGCAGGCCATGACCGAATTCGTGGAAGAGGGTGGTGACTTCATCATGGGTCAGCAGCGCAGGTTTGCCGCTGTCGGCCGGGGTAAAGTTGCACACCAGGTTGGCTACGGGGCTTTGCAGCACGCCCTCTGCAGTGCGGCGACGGTCGCGGGCACCGTCCATCCAGGCACCGCCACGTTTGTTGGCGCGGGCATACAGGTCGAAGAAGAAGCGGCCGACGTGCTGGCCGTTTTCCTTGATTTCGAACAGGCGAACATCCGGGTGCCAGGTGTCGAAACCTTTTTGCTCGGCGATCTCGATGCCGTAGAGGCGTTGCACGATGGCGAACAGGCCGCTCAGCACTTTATCGATCGGGAAGTAGGCACGCAGGGCTTCCTGGGCAACACTGTAGCGCTGCTCGCGGAGTTTTTCGCCGTAGAAACCGCTGTCCCAGCTTTGCAGATCCGGGCAACCTTGTTCGGCGGCGTAAGCCCTGAGCTGTTGCAGATCTTGAGCGGCGAACGGTTTGCTGCGCTTGGCCAGATCGCGCAGGAAGCTCAGCACCTGATCGCTGGATTCGGCCATTTTGGTGGCCAGGCTCAGCTCGGAGAAACTGGCGAAGCCCAGCAATTTGGCAAGCTCCTGACGCAGGTCGAGGATTTCTTCCATGACCGGGCCGTTGTCGTTCTGACCGGCATTCGGGCCTTGATCCGACGCACGGGTGCAGTAGGCGGCGTAGACTTCCTCGCGCAAGGCACGATTCGGGGCGTAGGTCATCACCGCGTAGTAGCTCGGGAACTCCAGGGTGATCAGCCAGCCGTCGAGGTCCTTGGCCTGGGCCGCGGCAGCCATTTGCGCCTTGGCCGAATCGGTCAGGCCGGCGAGGGCGGCTTCGTCCGTGATGTGTTTGGTCCAGGCCTGGGTCGCATCCAGCAACTGGTTGGAGAAGCGGCTGCCCAGTTCGGACAGCTTGCTTTGCACTTCGGCGTAACGCTTCTGTTCGGCTTCCGGCAGGTCGATACCCGACAGGCGGAAATCGCGCAGGGCGTGTTCCAGGATAGTTTTCTGCGCCACGTCGAAACCGGCGGCTTCCGGGCTGCTGGCCAGGGCTTCATAGGCCTGGAACAGCTCGCGGTTCTGGCCCATTTCAGTGGAGTAGGCGCTCAACGCCGGCAGGCAGGATTCATAGGCTTCGCGCAGTTCGGCGCTGTTGCACACGGCATTCAAGTGGCTGACCGGGCTCCAGGCCGCGCCCAGACGGTCATTGAGTTCATCCATCGCCAGCACCAGGCCGGCCCAGGTCGGCTGTTTGCCCTGGGTCTTCAGGATCTCGATAATGGCGGCGCGGTTGTCAGCCAGGATCTGTTCGATGGCCGGTTGCACGTGTTCGGCGCGGATCGCGGAGAACGGCGGCAGGTCGTAGGACTGCAAAAGAGGGTTGTTCACGCTCACGGTTGGCACCTTGGCTGGAAGAATCATGCAGCCATCTTAATTACAATCGGCACTCACCGCAGCTATCAGCGACAGAGAGAGAACCTATCGTGTCCCTTCGCAAGTATCAGAACCACACGCCATTAATCGGCAATGGCGCTTTTGTCGACAGCTCGGCGGTGGTGATCGGCGATGTTGAAATCGGCGAAGACAGTTCGATATGGCCATTGACGGTGATCCGCGGCGACATGCACCGCATCCGCATCGGTGCACGCACCAGCGTGCAGGATGGTTGCGTGTTGCATATCACCCACGCCGGGCCGTTCAACCTCGACGGTTTCCCGTTGCTGATCGGTGATGATGTGACCATCGCCCATAAGGTCATGCTGCATGGGTGCACTGTCGGTAGCCGGGTTTTGATCGGCATGGGCAGCATCGTCATGGACGGTGCGGTGGTCGCCGATGATGTGATCATCGGTGCCGGTAGCCTGGTGCCACCGGGCAAGCGCCTGGAAAGCGGTTTCCTGTATGTGGGCAGTCCGGTGAAACAGATCCGGCCTCTGACTGACACGGAACAAGCCTTTTTCACCTACAGCGCGGCGAACTACGTGAAGCTCAAGGATCTGCATCTGGCCGAAGGCTACGACCGGATCTGAACTGTTGCACTCTGCCCAGGAATTTTCATGCATTACCAAACGATTTTGTTCGACCTCGATGGCACCCTGACCGATCCTCGCGAAGGCATCACGCGTTCGATTCAGTTTGCCTTGAGCAAGCTCGGCATCGACGAACCCGACCTGACCAGGCTCGAGCATTTCATCGGCCCGCCGTTGTTGCAGGCGTTCATGCAGTTCTATGACTTCGACGAAGCCAAGGCCTGGGAAGCGGTGAATTTCTACCGCGAGCGCTTCAAGGTCACCGGGCTGTACGAAAACCGCGTGTTCGACGGCGTCACGCCGCTGTTGGAAACCCTTGGCGGACAGGGTCGACAGCTGTATATCGCGACCTCAAAACCATGGATCTTCGCCCGGGAAATCGCCCGTCATTTCGACTTCGCCAAACACTTCAAAGTGATCTTCGGCAGCGAACTGGACGGCACCCGCACCAACAAAGTCGAACTGATCGCCCACTTGATGGCCGAAGAGGGCCTCGACCCGACCAACACCCTGATGATCGGCGATCGCAAGCACGACCTGATCGGTGCCCGTAGCAACGGGCTGGACGCGGCAGCGGTGGGCTACGGGTTTGGCAGTCACGAAGAGTTGAGCGCCGAAGCTCCGGCCTGGCATTTCGAAACACTTGAGGAGATGCATCAGGCGTTTTTGAGGAGTTAGTACCGTCGCCATCGCGGGCAAGCCTTGCTCCCACGGGTTTGTGTCGTTCGAAGCATTGCGTACAACCGGAGCCCTGTGGGAGCAAGGCTTGCCCGCGATGACGTCAGCTCAGACACATCCCGATCAATTGATTAGCTCCGACCCTCCTTCAACCATCTAGCCTGATGACTCAGGCCAAGATCAAGGAGGATCACTCATGCCAAGCCAGCATCAATCCCATCGTTTGCGTTCGGGTCGCTACTCGGAGGAGGGGCAGATCTATTTGCTGACGGTTGTCGTAAACAACCGCCAGCCCGTCCTTTCCGGCTTTGAGGCGGGCCGATTGGTTGTCGACGCATTTCGCAAAGCGCAACAAGAGCAATCTGCCAACTCGTTAGCCTTCGTCGTCATGCCGGATCATTTCCATTGGCTGATCGAACTGAAAAGCATGCCGTTGCGCACTTTAATGGGGCGCACGAAGTCGCGGACAACGGTCGCGCTCAACCGCTTGTTACAGAGAGAAGGTTCATTGTGGCAGTCGGGATTTCATGACCGCGCCATTCGAAAAGAAGAGGATCTACAGGCAGTAGCTCGTTACATCGTCGCCAATCCATTGCGTGCGGGATTAGTCGATAAAGTTGGAGATTATCCGCTGTGGGATGCGATCTGGTTGTGATCAGACATTAAATAAACCTTACGGGCGCCATCGCGGGCAAGCCTTGCTCCCACGGATTTGTGTCGTTCGACGCGTTGCGTACAACCGGAGCCCTGTGGGAGCAAGGCTTGCCCGCGATGGCGTATGCTCAGGCGCCGGAAATGCTGGATTCCACCAACACTTTCAACGCCGCCTTACGCTCCTCAACCGGCAACGCCCCCACCCTCTCGACCTGCGCGTAAAACCTCACCCAATCTCCTCCCATCTGTTTAAACAGCGCCGAAAACGCGGGCACCCACTGGTCGTACAAGCCAAACGGCAGTAGCCGGGCATTGTTCAGCGGTGCATTGATCCAGGCGTCGTAACCTTTGTCTCCCGCCCATTGGTTGTCACGCAAATGTCGGTATTCGACGCGCAGACGCTCGAATTCCGCGGCCTTGCGCTGGCGCATTTGCTCGGGCGGCAGTGGCAGGGCGTAAAGTTTTTCGAGGCGGGCACGGGTGTCCAGCACCAGTTGAATGAACTGATCCCGTTGTTGCGCCTGCTTCCCGTTGTCTGGCGGCAGGCTCCGGTAAGCACGCCATTGGCGGGTGCCTTCCTGCTCGACGAAGGTGGCGAATGATTCGTTGAACTCAGTGTCGTCCTTCACATACACACGCTGATGCGCCAGTTCATGAAAAATCAGCGTGGCCAGGCGTTCATCGCCCCAGCCCATCATCGAGCTGATGATTGGATCGCTGAACCAGCCCAGCGTCGAATAGGCCTCGACGCCACCGATTGACACGTCCATGCCCTGCAGACGTTGCAGCGCCGCCTCACCACGAGCCGCACTCTGGCTGTAGTAACCGCGATAGGCCACACAGCCCGCGACAGGGAAGCAATGGTTCTGTGGCTTCAAGGAAAACTCCGGCGTGACAAACACGTTCCAGACGACATAGGGCCGGCCGATGTCTGCGTACAACCGGTAACTTTGATTATCCGGCAAATGCAGCTGCTGGCTGGCAAACGACCGGGCCTTTTGTGATTGGGCCAGGTGCGCGCGCAGTTTCTGATCGCGGTTGGGGTCGGCAATGACACTGGAAACGGGTTCCCGTGCGCGCAGCAATTGCCATTGGCCACTGGCCAATTGGCTGTAGTAGCCGACGCTGGAACAACCGTTGAGCAACAAAAGCAGCACACCCGGAAACAAAATGCGTAAAACGCGATCAAGTAACCCAAGGCTTGGACACGGCCTGATCAAAATAAAAAATTCCCTGGAAAGTCTGTTCGCAAGACTATCCCGCCTGACTGGAGCTCCGCTATGCGCAAGTTGATGCTGACGGGAGGCCTGCTGTTGCTGGCCGGTTGTGCTGGTTTCGGAATACCTCGCCATGATCCGACGCAGGCATGGATCGCACTGGAGTCGCATCAGGAAGACACCGCCCTGCAAGCACTGAAGGTGGATAACCAGGCAACCGATGACAAACGCTATTTCCAGGTGCAGCCCGGCAGTCATGAGTTGACGGTTCGCTACCAGTTCCCGGTCCAGTCCACCAATATCGGTCCGGGCGCCGGACCGCTGTGGCGCGATTGCCAGATGAATGTGAAATTCAGCGGTTTCAACGCCGGGGAGCGTTATGAGTTGCAAGCCGGGAATATCGGGTTTCGGCCATGGGCCAAACTTTACGATCAGCAGCGAAAAGTGATTGGTAAAGGCACGCCGGCGGGCTGCCAACACACCTGATCGGCGCTATTCTGAATACCCTTACCTTGGGACATTCATCATGCGCAGGTTGATGCTGTTACTGGTCGCTGGTGCGGTTGTGGGCTGTTCGACGCCGCCGTTGCCGGCGGTCAATCCACAAATGGCGTGGGTCGATTTCTCTACGCCATTTCCCAACGATAAATTGCTGATGGCCGAGCGACTGGATAACCAGCGCCTGCGCGACGGGCGTTTTTTCCAGGTCACTCCCGGTCGCCACGAATTGACTGTTCGCTTCGATTTCGAGGTGCCCAGTGGAGGTGGTATGGACATGTTCGGCGGTGGCAGGGAACGGCTGTGTTACTTGATCATCAAGTACGATCATTTCGAAGCCGGTCAGCGTTATTTGCTGCAAGCCCGTTCCATGGCGTTCACCCCTGAAGCTCGCCTGTATAACGCCAAACGTGAAATCGTCGCCGAAGATAGTCAGGCCAACTGTATTAATTAGAGCCTGTCAGCGGTCGTTCTTTTGGTAGATGATTTTTTTGGTGCCGTTTTCGCACGAGCCCACGACCATGTTCTGATCATGCACTTCGTCATTGGTGACGATCTCCAGGGTGTAGGACGTAACCCCGCGGGCCTGGATCTTGGCTTCGATTTCGGCCTTGAGTTCTTCGCAGGGTTTCGGTGCCGCCAGGGCCGAGGTGGCCAGTGCGCAACAGATAACCGTCAAGGCAAAACGTTTCATGGTTGAAGCTCCATTGAGGCAGCACGCAGGAATCTGCGTTTTGGCTGCTGTCATTTATTCGACCACAAATTGATGAGCCTTGTTTTGTTTCAAGGCAAAAAAGATCGCAGCCTTCGGCAGCGCCTACAGGGGATCGAGTTTCAATGTAGGAGCTTCCGAAGGCTGCGATCTTTTCATTTCAACGCTTAATTGATCAACGTCGCATCCAGACTGATTTTCGCATTCAGCACTTTGGAAACCGGGCAGCCTTCTTTGGCCTTGTTGCTCAGTTCCTCGAATTGCGCCTGGCTGGCACCAGGGATTTTTGCCTTGAGGATCAGTTTCACCGCTGTGATCGCAAAACCGCCCGCCACCTGGTCCAGGGTCACTTCTGCCTGGGTATCGATGCTGTCGGCCTTGAGGCCGGCATCACCGAGAATCATGGAAAAGGCCATGGAGAAACAACCGGCGTGGGCCGCGCCGATCAGCTCTTCCGGATTGGTGCCCTTGCCGCCTTCGAAACGTGCCTTGAAGCCGTAGGGCGCTTCCCTGAGTACGCCGGTTTCCGTGGAAATCGAGCCGACGCCGGTTTTCAGATCACCTTCCCAATGAGCCGATGCCTTCTTAATGATAGCCATGCCTGTCTCCTCAAGATCCGGCGCGAAGCGTCGCGCCTGTGGGGTTTCGGTTGCTCGTGTTGGTATCTAGGGTTCTGAGGATAGTCCGGGAAGCAAAGTTCACTTCATCTGATTGACCTACGTTTTTAGTAGGATTTTTTCTCGGTGCTATTGAAACTCGGGTATATGCCCACATTGCATGAAGCACGCTTTTGGATTCGGCAGGTTTTCGTTCGCAAGAAAAAACCTGCGCCCTCAATTGGAGAAGCAGGTTCATGAAACGACTGTCCGATATCAAGTTCTCGACCCTCGATCTGGTGCCCGTGCGGGAAAATGGCAGCGCGGCTCAATCGCTGCGCAACTCGCTGGACCTGGCGCAGCACGTCGAGAAATTCGGCTACAACCGGTTTTGGGTCGCTGAACACCACAACATGGACGGCATCGCCAGTTCCGCGACTTCGGTGCTGCTGGGCTACCTGGCGGGTGGCACGTCGACTATTCGCGTGGGTTCGGGTGGGGTGATGTTGCCCAATCACGCGCCGCTGGTGATCGCCGAGCAGTTCGGTACCCTTGAAAGCCTGTACCCGGGACGCATCGACCTCGGGCTCGGTCGCGCGCCGGGTTCCGATCAGATGACGGCCCGTGCGCTGCGCCGCGAGCGCTCCGGCAGCGCCGATGACTTCCCGGAAGATGTGGCCGAACTGGTGCGTTATCTTGGCCCGCGCACGCCGGAGCAGCGCGTCATCGCGATGCCGGGCACCGGTACCAATGTGCCGATCTGGCTGCTGGGTTCAAGCTTGTTCAGTGCGCAACTGGCAGGTGAACGGGGTTTGCCCTACGCCTTCGCTTCACATTTCGCACCGCGCTTCATGCACGAGGCGATTCGCGTCTACCGCAATCACTTCAAGCCTTCGGCGGTGCTGGACAAGCCCTACGTAATGCTCGGTGTGCCACTGGTAGCCGCCGACACCGATGAGCAGGCCGACTATCTGGCGACCTCAGTGTTCCAGCGCATACTCGCGCTGATGCGTGGCCATAGCCTGGTGCAGCGCCCGCCGGTGAAATCCATGGATGGCCTGTGGCTACCCCATGAGAGGGAGGCTGTCATGGACTTCCTGGGGCTGGCGATGATCGGCGGCCCGCAGAAAATTCGAGCCAAACTGGACGTGCTGATCGAGCAGACTCAGGCTGATGAGCTGATATTTACCTGCGACCTTTACGAGCATGCTGATCGTCTGCGTTCCTACGAGCTGCTGGCGCAGGTCATGAAAGGCTGACATTTCGCTTTATCAATGTAGGAGCGAGCTCGCTCGCGATGCTCGCCAACGATTACGTTGCAAGCCTGACACCCCGCGGTGGTCTCAGGTTCATCGCGAGCGAGCTCGCTCCTACAGGGTTCTGGTATTTAGCGTTTGTAGACGATTTCCTTGGTGCCCTTCTCACAGGTGCCGACGACTTTTCCGCCAGCCGCAGAGCCTTTATCGACAATTTCCAGCGAATAACCGGAAACGCCTTTGGCATCAAGCTTTGCTGCGATCTCGGCTTTCAGTTCTTCGCAGGATTTGACATCAGCGAAGGCTGTCCCCGCCAGACTCAACAAACCTGCCGCCAAAATAAACTTCTTCATCAGTCGCATTCTCTGGTCGGATCAAAAGGGAGCACCCAGCCTTTGGCCAGATTTAGTTATGTAGCGCCTCGCCATTCCCTATGGCACTCGGCCAGCGCGTATTCCAAGAAGGCTAGACTATTGTCAGCTGCTGGCAATCCTGAATCCGACCTTTAGCGTTACCTGAAAGTGCGCAGCCTTGCCGTCCTTGATGTGCCCGCGGGTTTCGGTCACTTCAAACCATTCCATGTACTTGAGACTTTTACTGGCCTCGGCCAGTGCGTTGTTGATCGCGTCTTCGATGCTGCTGGTGGACGAGCCAACCAGTTCGACTTTCTTGTAGGTGTGATGGTCAGTCATGGCGTTCTCCTTAGGGTGTGAAATACAGCCTAGCAGTGATTTTCTGTCTTACTTCTGCCGGTCGGTCCGACAGGGAAGTTCACATTTACTGCACTTTCTCGAGCCCCTGAAGTCCCAACCAACACACGCCACTCATCAACAATGCAGGAGAGCCACCATGGCTAACAGCTCGTTACGTAAAGCCTCATTGCAAAGCATGGAAGCGGAGATCGAGAGTCTGCTCAAATCCTTGGAAAGCCTGAAGGACGACGCCTCGGACGAGTCGCGTAAAACCCTCAAGGTGCTCAAGGGCAACGCCGAGAACGCGCTGAGACATTCGCGTCATCTGCTCTCCGATGCGTATGAGGAGGTTAAAGTGAAAACCCGTGAGACCGGGATTGCCACCCGGGACTACGCCCAGGAACACCCTTGGACGACAGCCGGTGTCGCCGTGGGTGCATTGGGTCTGCTGGCTGCCTACTTGCTGATCAAGCGCGGTGACTGATCCGTCTGGCGCAACTCGTTCTTGAGCCATTGCGCCAGTTGTCGGGCGCGCCCGTCCGCGGCGCGCTTGGGCAGCCACAGCGCCAGTTGCGCCGGGGTTTCGCTGAAACCCCAAGGCGCAACGAGTCGCCCCGCCCTCAAGTCTTCGGCCACCAGCGGCTCAGGGGCAATCGCCACGCCCAGCCCGGCCACGGCGGCCTCCAGCAAGTAATACAAATGTTCGAAACCCTGACCGTACCTCAGCGCATTGGCGTCGAGGCCGCTTTGTTGCGCCCAGCTGGGCCAGGCTTGCGGGCGCGAGGTGGTATGCAGCACTGATTCATTGAGCAGGGCTGTGGCCGGCGCGGCTTTGAGCTTATCGAAGCCGACGAATCGAGGACTCATCACCGGGCCGATCCGCTCACTGGCGAGCTCGAACACTTGCATATCCGCCGGCCATGGCGGCTCGGCAAACACCAGCAAGGCATCCAGGCCGGGGCGACGGGGATCAAGATCGCCTTCTCCGGCCGACAAGTGCAGGCGCAGGTCCGGAAGATCGGCATTCAGCCTTCCCAGGCGAGGAATGAACCAGCGTGCCAGCAGGCTTCCCGAGCAGCCGAGCACAAAAGGTGCATCGGCGGTGTTCTGGGTAAGCTCGGCGCACACGGTGCGCAGGCGCTCGAAGGCTTCAGCGCTGGCATCGCGTAAACGAATGCCGGCATCTGTGAGTTTCAGGCCGCGGCCATCCTTGCTGAACAGACTCACCCCGAGGTGTTCTTCCAGCACCTTAAGCTGCCGGCTGACCGCGCCATGGGTGACGTGCAGCTGTTCCGCCGCCTGACTGACACTGTTCAGGCGGGCGGTGGCTTCGAAGGCGCGCAGGGCATTAAGCGGTGGCAGGTCGTGGCTCATGATATCTGTGAGTTTTCCTGACAGGTTGTGGCGATCTTATCGGTTTTCAGAGCGCAGTGTCAGAGGTAGAGTGAAGCCCATTGTCATATCACGCATTCAATTGGAGCGCCCCATGACCCAGACTAATCTGCGCAACGGCCCTGACGCCAACGGCCTGTTCGGCGCGTTCGGCGGCCGTTACGTCGCTGAAACCCTGATGCCGCTGGTCCTCGATCTGGCTCGCGAATATGAGGCGGCCAAGGACGATCCTGCATTCAAGGAAGAATTGGCCTACTTCCAGCGCGACTACGTCGGTCGTCCGAGCCCGCTTTATTTCGCCGAGCGCCTGACCGAGTTCTGTGGCGGTGCGAAGATTTATCTCAAGCGTGAAGAGCTGAATCACACCGGCGCGCACAAGATCAACAACTGCATCGGCCAGATCCTGCTGGCGCGGCGCATGGGCAAGAAGCGCATCATCGCCGAGACCGGCGCCGGCATGCACGGTGTGGCGACCGCTACCGTGGCCGCGCGTTTTGGCCTGGACTGCGTCATCTACATGGGCACAACCGACATCGAACGTCAGCAGGCCAACGTGTTCCGCATGAAGCTGTTGGGCGCCGAAGTGATTCCGGTCGTGGCCGGTACAGGCACCCTCAAGGACGCGATGAACGAAGCCTTGCGTGACTGGGTGACCAACGTCGACAACACGTTCTATCTGATTGGCACTGTGGCCGGTCCGCATCCTTATCCAGCGATGGTCCGCGACTTCCAGGCTGTCATCGGCAAGGAAACCCGCGACCAGTTGCAAGCTCAGGAAGGCCGTCTGCCGGACAGCCTGGTGGCCTGTATCGGTGGCGGTTCCAACGCCATGGGCCTGTTCCACCCGTTCCTCGACGACAAGAGCGTGGAAATCATCGGCGTTGAAGCGGCCGGCTACGGCATCGAAACCGGCAAACACGCGGCCAGCCTGAACGGCGGCGTACCGGGCGTGTTGCACGGTAACCGCACCTTCCTGTTGCAGGACGACGATGGCCAGATCATCGACGCCCACTCGATCTCCGCAGGTCTGGACTACCCGGGTATCGGCCCGGAACACGCCTGGTTGCATGACATCGGTCGTGTTCAGTACACCTCGGTGACTGACGACGAAGCGCTTGCCGCCTTCCATCAGTGCTGCCGCCTGGAAGGGATTATTCCGGCGCTGGAAAGCGCCCACGCCTTGGCTGAAGTGTTCAAGCGCGCACCGACGCTGCCGAAGGATCACCTGATGGTGGTCAACCTGTCCGGCCGTGGCGATAAAGACATGCAGACCGTGATGCACCATATGGAACAATCAAAGCAGGAGAAACACTGATGAGCCGCCTGCAAACGCGTTTTGCCGAACTCAAGGAACAGAACCGTGCCGCTCTGGTGACCTTCGTCACCGCTGGCGACCCGGGCTACGACACGTCCCTGGCGATCCTCAAAGGTTTGCCGGCCGCTGGCGCCGACGTGATCGAGCTGGGCATGCCCTTCACCGATCCAATGGCTGACGGCCCGGCGATCCAGCTCGCCAACATTCGCGCCCTGGCTGCCAAGCAGAACCTGGCGAAAACCCTGGAAATGGTGCGTGAGTTCCGCAAGGACAACAACGAAACGCCGCTGGTGCTGATGGGCTACTTCAACCCGATCCACAAATACGGCGTACCGCGTTTCATCACCGATGCAAAAGAGGCCGGTGTCGATGGCCTGATCGTGGTGGACATGCCACCCGAGCACAACGGCGAACTGTGCGATCCGGCGCAGGCTGCCGGTCTGGACTTCATCCGCCTGACCACCCCGACCACCGACGATGTACGCCTGCCGACCGTGCTCAACGGCAGCTCCGGCTTTGTGTACTACGTGTCCGTTGCCGGTGTGACCGGTGCCGGCGCGGCAACTCTGGAGCATGTTGAAGAGGCGGTCGCTCGCCTGCGTCGCCATACCGATCTGCCGATCAGCATCGGTTTTGGTATTCGCACGCCGGAGCAAGCGGCGTCTATCGCACGTCTGGCCGATGGTGTGGTTGTGGGTTCGGCACTGATCGATCACATCGCCGATGCCTCGACACCGGAACAGGCGATCGATGGCGTGCTGA
Source organism: Pseudomonas izuensis (assembly GCF_002356535.2). Lineage (NCBI taxonomy): Bacteria > Pseudomonadati > Pseudomonadota > Gammaproteobacteria > Pseudomonadales > Pseudomonadaceae > Pseudomonas > Pseudomonas izuensis. The sequence goes on from NZ_AP017423.2 coordinate 98,351, forward strand.
GCCTTTGCTCGGCATTGGCCGACGGCGTGCGTAAGGCTCGCGTCAGCTGAAGGTAAAGTTCCTGATACAGAGGAATTAGAGCCTTCCGACACAGACTAATCAGCAAGACCGAGGGCTTCAGGACTGCGTTCTGAAGCCCTTTTTGCTGTGTGTGTTGTGAGGAAAACCTTGATGAAAATATCGAAGCGTCTGATTGCCGGCCTGGGCGTTCTGATGCTCAGCGCTACTCCGTTTTTGCCTGTCAGCGCAGACCAGCACGATGATCACGGCCGTTACGATAATCATGGTGACTACCATGGCGATGAACATCACGACCATGACAACCATCGTGGTGGGCCCCCACCACGGGACTTCGGTCCGGTTCGCCAGACGATCCACGACAATCACGGCTACTTCGTTCGGGGCGCACCGCCACCACCCGGAGTCTATGTGGTGCGTGGTCGGCCGCTGCCCCGTGGCTATTACGGCGAACGGCTGGATAATCGAGCATTGAGCCGGCTGCCGTATTACCCGGGTTACGAATGGCGCCGTGCCGGCGCAGACGTGGTACTGATTGCTGCGGGCACCGGGATTGTCTATGAGGTTCTGCAGGGGGTTCTGTACTGACGGATCACATTGGACCGAACCCTGAGCCACTGTAGGAGCGTGCTTGCTCGCGATGGCGTTGTATCAGTCAACCTGGATGTTGAAGCTGATGGCCCTTTCACGAGCAAGCTCGCTCCCTCAGGTCGTGGGGTCAAGGTAGCTCTATCCCGCCCGACGCCTTGTGCAGTTTGCGCAGATGCTCGCCAATCTGTTTTACGTTGGCCTCGTTGGCGGCCATTTCGGCGGCGCGGCTCGGTTCCAGCAATGCTCTCACTTCTTTGTCCAGAGCCCCGGACAGCGCCAGGAGCTGCTTCTGGCGCTGGCTGCTTTCCGCTTCCAGATGCTGCCACTCGCTCGGTTGCGGCAAGCCATAACCGTTGGTGCCCAGCAGTTCCGCCGGCCGACTGAGGAAGCCACTGTTGGCGAGAATGTCCTTGAGTGTCTCGTTGGCCTTGTCCATGCCGCCATTCTTCAGCTCTCGGGCACCCAGATAGCGTTGCTTTACTTCATCCTGGGCCAATAGCAACTGTTGACGGAAACTCGCTTGCTCCAGCAGAAGCAACGCCGCACTGGTGCGTAAATCGGCCTGTTCGAACCATTGCCGACGCTCCGAGGCTTTCAAGTCGAGCCATTCTTCGACGGTGTCCTGTTTGATCGGCAACTGCTTTTTCAGGATCTCGAACATGGCCTGATAGCGTTCGCGGAAGGAATCAAAACGATAACCCAGGCGCAAGGCCTCTCGCGGATCGTCCAGCACGCTGGTATCCGCCAGTCCACGGCCCTTCAGCACTTCCAGCAAACCGTTGGGCATGATGTTGTCGAGCCCCACCAGTTGCGGGTTGTTGGTGCCACCACGCAGTAATTTCAGTTCCTCCACCGCGCAGTTGTTGGACAGGAAGAAGTAGTTGCCGTCGTAGCTCCAGTGCATCTCCGCGGCACGTTCCACCACGTCTTCAATCTCTTGGCGTGACAGGTTCAGGGGCACGGAGGCGAGGCTGCGCAGTTCGGTCTTGGTGTATTCGTCGATGACCTGAGACAGCGGCAGGATAAACAGCCGCGAAGGGTATTTACCGACCAGGCCATCCCAGCTCGACAACTGTACGTCGCCGACGAAGGCGCGGTACGACAGCACCAGATGCTGGTCCAGGTCCAGTCGACAATCTGGTCCGCGTGGTCGGCCCGGCGCGCAAATCACCAGGCGCAACATGCTGTGGCCCCAGCGACTGAACAGGTTCTGGTTGGCCTCGGCCAGCAGATAGTCAACGGCATAGACCCGCTCCGGATCGACCTGGCCCAAAGGTGTCTTGGCGAAGTCGTTGCCGGCATTGAGGAAAGCGAAGGTTTTGCCGCAGGCCTCTTTGGCGGCGGGTGCCCAGCCGAAATGTTCCTTGTAGTAGCGGTACAGTGCCGGGCGGCGGCAGGCGTAGCTCGGGTCGAGGAGGAAATACTCCATGTTGACCGCGACGAATTCCTTTGGGCTGCTGGTTTCGTAGATATCCGGGCTGCGGGCAGTCTGGCGGTTGTGCTGCTCGCGTTCGCCGCGACGGCCCACGTATTGCTGCCAGCCGGCGAGGTCGAGCAGACGCGGGTCGTCGCTGAGGGTAAAGCGCCGATCGGACTGCCCGCGACATTGGTCGGGAATGCCAACCAGCCCTGAGCTGTTGCTGCGCTGGGTGCAGCGTTGGATCAGTTTGCGTTCTGCTTCCGGCCACAGGCGCGCCCGATCGTAGATGTGTGTCAGTTCGTGCAACACCGTGGCCAGCAGTTCCAGGCGCACGGTGCCATGGGGGCGATGGGTTTTCCGGGTCGCGGCGCTGCCATCGGTGAGGCCGGCCAGCAGTTTACGGTTGAGATCGAGCTCGGACACCGGTGATGCCTGGCCGTAGGCGTCGTGCGGCATGTCATCGGTCCAGCCAACGTCGATGCGCCGGTCCAGTTGCTCGATAAAGCGTGGCGGCAGTGCCTGCATGGCTTCATCGAGCAACGCCTGGCTGGCTTGTTGTTGCGCGGGAGTCAGACCTTCGGTCTTGAGATGTAACTGAAGGCCTGCATGGGCCGTGTTGCCAAGCAGCAACAGGGCCCCGGCCAGCAGCCAGGCGCCTGGACGCCTCACAGTGCGAGGATGGCTTCGGCGAGATCCTGATCACTGGCGTCACGGGCTTCCGGTACGCGGGTGCGCAGCAAATCGAAAGCGGATTCCAGGTGAGCGCCACGAATGTCGCCATTGCTGGCAACGAAACTGGCGGCGTCGTCCTGGGCTTCGCGCACGATTTTCGAATCGCGAATGGACGTGGTGGTGTCGGAGGTGAAATCGAGGGTGCGCTGGGTAGCACGGATCAGCATGTTACTGGTGGCAACCAGAGTATGTGCCTGGGCCACATCGGCTAACAGCAACAGGCCTAAGGTGGCAGCAATCAGCGGGTTACGCATGGAACGACTCCAGAAAAGCAGGGATAACTATTGGACGAGAATTGCTTGTGCCAGTTCAAGGTCGCTGGCATGAAGTTTTGCCTGGGTTCGGCGCAGATAACGCAGGGCCGACTCCAGTCGTGCGCCTCTCAGTTGGCCGTCACTGGCAATGAATGCCGCAGCATCATCCTGGGCGGCGAACAGCAGTTTATGGTCGAAGGGCGCGCTGGTCACCAAACTTGTGGCGTAACCGCTGGCGACGATGCCTTGGGTGGACAGGTTGAAGGCGTCATAAGCGTGGGCTGATCCACAGTAACCAAGGGTAAGCAGGACGGGAGCGATCAACAGATTTGAAGGAAAACGCATGAGACTCGACAGTTGAAAGTGAGCCCCAAGGCTAACGCAAGGTCCGACCTGGATCCAGCCACGAAACGCTGGGGCACGCCGGGCGTACCCCATGTCTGTGCAGCCGTTTAGATGGTCAGGATCGCTTGCGCCAGTTGTGCGTCGCTTGCGTTCAATTGAGGTGCCTGGTGGCGAATGTGGTCGAGGGCGCTTTCGAGTTTCACGCCGCGGATGGAACCTTCGCTGGCGACGAAGCTGGCAGCGTCGTCACGGGCCGCGAGCACGATTTTGTCATCCTTGAACGACGACGAGACGACGTCGGTGGTCGCATCGGACGTGGCTTTGAGCGCGTTGACCACAGCGTCGGTGGTCACGATGAAGCTGGTTGCGCTGGCATTGGCGGCCACGGCAAACAGGGCAGCAGCACTGAGCAGACGAAGACGGGACATGGGTAACTCCTTTGGGTAAAACCGATTGAAAGGTGGCGCAGTGTCGAATGAGTCAAACGTTAGACACTCAATATTCGCCACGTTCTGAATGGATAGTAGGCCGGTGCGTATTACCGCGACAATCTGATCGTGTGAAGGATCATCTGGTGAAGCTTTTAACGAGTATGAGCTTATCGGTATAACTGTACAGGTCTACTTCACGTTTTATCAAACTGTACTGATGCCGCCTTTTTTTACCCCTTAAACGACAAAACCCGCCGTGGTTTCCCACGACGGGTCTTGTTTGTTCAATTCGGGTTGCTGGCGGCGGACCTTAAGGTCAAAGCCAGCGACGCTAACTTAGCGCCAGAACGGCTTGCTCAGCTCTTCGTAGCGTTGTGCTTCGCTAATCCCGGCGTCAGCCAGCAGACGCGAATCCAGACGAGCCAGTTGATGGCGGCTGGAGATGCGGCGCTGCCACAGCATCAGGTTGGCGATAACGCGCAGAGGCATGGAAGCCTGGGTTTTTGCAGCGGTGTCTTCGAAGAACAGATCGGAACTGAGTGTACGTTCCATGGTTTTCATCCTTCCGCTTGTGGCGGGATTAGGTAGTGGTTTAACTGGTGCCCATGATCCTCCTGTTTGCCTAGTCTCTGTAGATACAGTTCACCTGTATTGTGAGAGCTCAGTTAACTGTTTATAGGGGGTGTACTGGTCAAAATTGAGGCAACTGTACCTATCTGCACCGTTACAGTGCGTTTTTGCTGATTTGATGTCAGGGGGTGGGTATTTCGGTAGGAAATGACCGGTACAGCAGTACAGTTTTTGACGGGATATGGCTTGGCAATAGCAAGCTGACGAAACTGTGTTTTCGTCAGCTGCTATCTGTATCAACTACGAGGTGAGCATTCGTCCGGTTTCTTCCAGCTTGATGTGCCAACTCAGGGCATCGCGCAGGATGTGTGGCGTGTGTCCACCGAGGGCGCAGGCGGCAGTGAAGTAATCATTCAGTGCCTGGCGGTAGTCAGGGTGTACGCACTTGTCGATGATGACCCGGGCACGCTCCCGAGGCGCGAGGCCTCGCAAGTCTGCCAGGCCCACTTCGGTCACGAGGATGTCGACGTCATGTTCGGTATGGTCGACGTGGCTGACCATCGGAACCACGCTGGAGATCGCACCGCCCTTGGCGATCGACTTGGTCACGAACACGGACAGGTGCGCGTTGCGCGCGAAGTCGCCCGAGCCACCGATGCCGTTCATCATCCGCGTGCCGCAGACGTGAGTGGAGTTGACATTGCCATAGATGTCGAACTCCAGTGCCGTGTTGATCCCGATGATGCCCAGGCGGCGCACGACTTCAGGGTGGTTGGAAATCTCCTGCGGGCGCAGGACCAGTTTGTCCTTGTAGCGCTCCAGATTGCCGAACACGTCGGCATTGCGCCGGCTCGACAGGGTGATCGAGCTGCCCGAAGCAAAGCTCAGCTTCCCGGCATCGATCAGGTCGAAGGTCGAGTCCTGCAGCACCTCGGAGTACATCGTCAGGTCTTCGAACGGCGAGTCGATCAGGCCACACATCACCGAGTTGGCGATGGTACCGATGCCGGCTTGCAACGGGCCGAGCTTGTTGGTCATGCGCCCGGCGGCCACTTCCTGTTTGAAGAAGTCGATCAGGTGGTCGGCAATGGCTTGGGTCTCGGCGTCCGGTGCCAGCACGGTGGAAGGTGAGTCAGCCTGGTTGGTGACCACGATGGCGACGATTTTTTCCGCTGGAATCGGGATGGCAGTGCTGCCAATGCGGTCGTCGACTTTGACCAATGGAATCGGGGTGCGGGTCGGGCGATAGGTCGGAATATAGATGTCGTGCAGGCCCTCGAGGTTCGGGTTGTGCGCCATGTTGATCTCGACAATCACATGCTTGGCGAAGATCGCGAAGCTGGCCGAGTTGCCCACCGAGGTGGTCGGCACGATATGGCCTTGCTCGGTGATGGCGACGGCTTCAATCACGGCAATGTCCGGCAACTTCAGTTGCTGGTTGCGCAATTGCTCCACGGTTTCCGACAAGTGCTGGTCGATGAACATGACTTCACCGGCGTTGATCGCCTTGCGCAGCGTGCTGTCGACCTGGAATGGCATACGTCGCGACAGCACGCCGGCTTCGGTCAATTGTTTGTCCAGGTCATTGCCCAGGCTGGCGCCGGTCATGAGGCTGATCTTCAGTGGCGTGACCTTGGCGCGCTCGGCCAGCGCTTGAGGGACGGCCTTGGCTTCGCCGGCGCGAGTAAAGCCACTCATGCCGACGGTCATGCCGTCTTCAATCAGAGCGGCAGCGTCGGCAGCGCTCATCACTTTGTCCAACAACGAAGGCAGGCGAATACGGTCACGGTACATGGGTTTTTATCTCGGGCAACAGGTAGCAGGACGTGCAGTCTAGTGAATTGCGCCGACTTCTGTCCCGCTACCAAGGTCGCAATCGAGGCGTCTATTCCGGGCCTTTTAAGCAAAACACCGTTACCGGATCGGTAACAAAAGAATAGTTTGTCTGACGATTTGCGCAAACAAAAACGCCCTGACAAGTCAGGGCGTTCTGTGTGCCGTGCGGGGTTACTCCACAGCCTTGACCATGTCTTCGATGACCTTTTTAGCGTCGCCGAACACCATCATGGTTTTGTCCAGGTAGAACAGCTCGTTGTCCAGGCCGGCATAGCCGCTGGCCATCGAGCGCTTGTTGACGATGATGGTCTTGGCCTTGAACGCTTCGAGAATCGGCATGCCGGCAATCGGCGATTTCGGATCGTTCTTGGCGGCCGGGTTGACCACGTCGTTGGCGCCCAGCACCAGCACCACGTCGGCCTGGCCGAACTCGGAGTTGATGTCGTCCATCTCGAACACCTGGTCGTACGGCACTTCGGCCTCGGCCAGCAGTACGTTCATATGTCCCGGCATACGACCGGCCACCGGGTGGATCGCGTACTTCACGGTCACACCGCGATGGGTCAGCTTCTCGGTCAGTTCCTTCAGCGCATGTTGCGCCCGTGCTACCGCCAGGCCGTAGCCCGGAACGATGATCACGGTGTCGGCGTTGGTCAGCAGGAAAGTCGCGTCGTCAGCCGAACCGGATTTCACCGGACGGGCTTCTTTCGAACCTGCAGGGCCGCCTGCGTCGGCCGTATTGCCGAAACCACCGAGCAATACGTTAAAGAAGGAGCGGTTCATCGCCTTACACATGATGTACGAGAGAATCGCACCGGACGAACCCACCAGAGAGCCGGCAATGATCAGCATCGAGTTGTTCAGCGAGAAGCCGATACCCGCTGCTGCCCAGCCGGAATAGCTGTTGAGCATCGACACGACGACCGGCATGTCGGCACCGCCAATCGGGATGATGATCAGCACGCCGAGCACGAAGGCCAGCGCCAGCATCAAGCCGAAAGCGGTGTAGTCGCCGGTGAGCATGAAGGTCACGCCCAGTGCCAGCGTGGCCAGGCCCAGCAGCAGGTTGAGCTTGTGCTGGCCGGAGAACTGTACCGGTGCGCCCTGGAACAAGCGGAACTTGTACTTGCCCGCCAGTTTGCCGAAGGCAATGACGGAACCGGAGAAGGTGATTGCACCGATGGCGGCACCGAGGAACAGTTCCAGGCGGTTACCGGCCGGGATCGCGTCACCGAGTTGCTGGACGATGCCCAGCGACTGTGGCTCGACCACGGCGGCCACGGCGATGAATACCGCTGCCAGGCCGATCATGCTGTGCATGAAGGCGACCAGCTCAGGCATTTTGGTCATCTCAACGCGTTTGGCCATGATCGAGCCAGCAGTGCCGCCGATCAACAGGCCGACGATCACGTAGACGATACCGTCATGGGCCAGTTCGGCACCGAGTTTGTAGATCAGGCCGACGGTGGTGAGGATCGCCAGGCCCATGCCGAGCATGCCGAATAGATTGCCGCGACGCGACGTGGTTGGGTGCGAGAGGCCCTTGAGCGCCTGGATGAAGCAGACCGAGGCGATCAAATACAGGGATGTAACCAGATTCATGCTCATGCTTGCTGCACCTCAGCCTTGACTGCTTCGGCCTTGGCTACCGGAGCTTTTGCTGGAGCCGCTTTCTTCTTGAACATTTCCAGCATGCGCCGGGTGACCAGGAAACCACCAAACACGTTGACGGCGGCCAGGGCCACGGCCAGGGTGCCCATGGTCTTGCCCAGCGGGGTTACGGTGAGGGCGGCGGCCAGCATGGCGCCGACGATCACGATGGCGGAAATGGCGTTGGTGACTGCCATCAGTGGTGTGTGCAGTGCAGGGGTCACGTTCCAGACCACGTGGTAGCCGACATAGATAGCCAGTACGAAGATGATCAGGTTGTAGATACCGTGAGAGATCAGCATGTCTTCCATTGTTTTTATCCTCAGCCGTTCTTGCGCACGATCTGGCCGTCGCGGCACATCAGGCACGCGGCGACGATATCGTCTTCAAGGTTGATCACCAGTTGTCCATCTTTATCGAACAACAGTTTCATGAAGTCCAGCAGGTTGCGTGCGTACAGCGCCGAGGCATCGGCAGCCACCGCAGCTGCCAGATTGGTCGGGCCGACGATGGTCACGCCGTGCTCGACGACTACCTGGTCAGCCACGGTCAGCGGGCAGTTGCCGCCCTGGGCTGCCGCGAGGTCGATGACCACCGATCCTGGCTTCATTTGCGCCACGGTTTCCGCGCTCAATAGCGTCGGCGCCTTGCGGCCCGGAATCAGTGCGGTAGTGATGACAATGTCAGCCTGCTTGGCGCGTTCGTGCACGGCCACGGCCTGGCGCTGCATCCAGCTGGCCGGCATGGGGCGTGCGTAACCGCCGACACCGACTGCGCATTCACGCTCTTCATCGGTTTCGTAAGGCACATCGACGAACTTGGCGCCGAGGGATTCGATCTGCTCTTTTACCGCAGGGCGTACGTCGGACGCTTCGATTACCGCTCCCAGGCGTTTCGCCGTAGCGATCGCCTGCAACCCGGCAACACCGGCACCGAGAATCAGCACGCGCGCCGCTTTGACGGTGCCCGCAGCAGTCATCAGCATCGGCATGAAGCGCGGATAGTGGTGAGCCGCCAGCAGCACGGCCTTATAGCCGGCGATGTTGGCCTGCGAGGACAACACATCCAGGCTTTGGGCGCGGGAGGTGCGCGGCGCGGCTTCCAGCGCAAACGCGGTAATCCCGCACTCGGCCAGTTTGGCGATGGTTTCATTGCTGAACGGGTTGAGCATGCCCACCACAATCGTGCCGCGCTTGATCAGCGCCAGCTCGCTGTTGCTGGGTGCGACCACTTTGAGAATCAGCTCGGCGCCAAACGCATCATTGGCGCTGCCAATGGTTGCACCTGCCGCTTCATAGGCACTGTCGATAACGCTGGCATTAATGCCGGCGCCACTCTGAACAGTGACCTTATGGCCCTGGCCGATCAGCTTCTTAATGGTTTCGGGGGTAGCAGCAACCCGCGTTTCACCCGTCTGGGTTTCGAGAGGAACACCAATGTGCACGTCAAATCTCCTGCGTGATCTTATTAAGTAAACCCATGCACTACGGATGGTGCGGCTGGGGCGGCCGATCAGCACGGCCCCGCCAAATCAAGGCGGGGCGCGGCATTTTGCAGGCGAACTTTGTGCCCTTCAAGAGATTATGACGCGTGACGGAAAATTAACTACAAGTCACCCCGTGACCGAATGTCGCATCAATTCGGTTCAATCCCTTGCCCAGCGTGCCTTTCAGACGATTTTGCCAAAATTCAGCAATTTTCACATCGGCCATATGAATGATGCTTTATTGCTACGAGATAGCGGCGCAAAGCCATGTGTTCAGGCGCTTGTGGAACGTTTGTACTGCTTTCTCGTACAGTCTTCGAATATGCGACAAATACTTATATCTGTAGGGTTTTTATTTTACTGACTACGAGGTCAGCTAATGCTCGTAAGCCTTTATCCTTCTAGGCTGTAGCTGTGCGCCTGATTGACCAGCCAATCCCGAAAAGCCCGTAAAGACGCCGATTCGACCTTTCGCTCAGGAATCATCAGGTAATAAGCCTTGATGCTGGAGAGTGCCTGAGGGTTGGCGATCACCAATCGTTTCTCGGCCAGTTCGCGCTGAATCAGAAACGGTGGAATCAAGGCGATGCCCATGTCGTGCATGGCCGCTTGGGCCAGCATGGAGAATAGCTCGTAGCGCGGTCCTGTCATGTCGCGAGGGACATTCAGTCGCTGGGAGTTAAACCAATGTCGCCAGGCATAGGGGCGAGTAGTCTGCTGTAGCAGGGGTAATTCGGCGATTTCGCCGGCTGTCAGGAGGGTCTTTTTTCCCAGCAGGTTGGGACTGCACACGGGCAGTGGGTGTTCGCCCATCAAGCGGTGGGACTCTGTGCCGGACCAGTCCGCATCGCCGAAGTAAATCGCCGCGTCGAAGTCGGTATCGGCAAACAGGAACGGGCGCGTGCGGTTCGTCAGATTGACCGTCACCTCCGGGTGTTTTTGCTGGAAGTCCTTGAGTCGAGGCAACAGCCATTGAGTGCCGAAGGTCGGTACCACGGCCAGTTCGATCACGTTGGCTCCCTGTTGCCCCATTACGGACAGGGTGTCCCGCTCGACCGCGTCGAGTTGAGTGGCAACCCGGCGGCTGTAGGAAAGCCCGGCTTCGGTCAGCTTCACTCCACGTCGCGAGCGTCGGAACAATTCAACATTGAGGAACTCCTCAAGGCTGGCGATCTGTCGGCAAATCGCGCCCTGGGTAAGCGACAGCTCTTGTGCTGCCTTGGTAAAGCTCTCGTGTCGTGCAGCCGCCTCGAAGCTGATCAGGGCGGTTGTACTGGGTATCTTCCTGCGCATGTACGTCAACCTCACTAATACATCGCATTAATTGCGTTATGCGACGTTTCGAAGTGAGAAATTAGCACAACAGTATGCGAAATCCTCGTTTGCCGGGACGACGAACCCGGCCTAGGATCAGTCCACGTTATTTGACCTGTTTCGAGAGGACACACTCATGGCCGGTAAAGCTAGCTTCAACTGGATCGATCCCCTTCTGCTGGATCAACAGCTCACCGAAGAAGAGCGCATGATCCGTGATACTGCTGCGCAGTTCGCCCAGCAGAGCCTTGCGCCGCGAATTCTCGAAGCGTTCCGTCATGAAAAAACCGATCCGGCCATCTTCCGCGAAATGGGCGAAGTGGGTCTGCTGGGTGCAACCATTCCCGAGCAGTACGGTGGCAGCGGCCTGAACTACGTCAGCTACGGCCTGATTGCCCGTGAAGTCGAGCGTATCGATTCCGGCTACCGCTCGATGATGAGTGTGCAGTCCTCGCTGGTAATGGTGCCGATCAATGAGTTCGGTACTGAAGCGCAGAAACAGAAGTACCTGCCAAAACTGGCTTCGGGTGAATGGATCGGCTGCTTTGGCCTGACCGAGCCTAACCACGGTTCCGACCCGGGCGCGATGATTACCCGCGCACGCAAAGTCGAAGGCGGCTACAGCCTGACCGGTAGCAAGATGTGGATCACCAACAGCCCGATCGCCGATGTGTTTGTGGTGTGGGGCAAGGACGATGCGGGCGATATCCGTGGTTTCGTCCTGGAAAAAGGCTGGAAAGGCCTGAGTGCCCCGGCGATTCACGGCAAGGTCGGCCTGCGGGCATCGATCACCGGCGAGATCGTCATGGACAACGTCTTTGTTCCGGAAGAGAACATTTTCCCGGATGTCCGCGGTCTGAAAGGTCCTTTCACCTGCCTCAACTCCGCGCGTTACGGCATTTCCTGGGGCGCTTTGGGTGCCGCAGAGTTCTGCTGGCACACTGCCCGCCAGTACACCCTGGATCGTCAGCAGTTCGGTCGTCCGTTGGCCGCCACTCAGTTG
>NZ_AP017423.2:115000-4832500 GCF_002356535.2 Pseudomonas izuensis
TAGGTAGCGCCTCATGTATCACTGTAGGGGGTAGAGCACTGTTTCGGCTAGGGGGTCATCCCGACTTACCAAACCGATGCAAACTCCGAATACCTACAAGTGCCGAGCATGGGAGACACACGGCGGGTGCTAACGTCCGTCGTGAAAAGGGAAACAACCCAGACCGTCAGCTAAGGTCCCAAAGTTATGGTTAAGTGGGAAACGATGTGGGAAGGCTTAGACAGCTAGGAGGTTGGCTTAGAAGCAGCCACCCTTTAAAGAAAGCGTAATAGCTCACTAGTCGAGTCGGCCTGCGCGGAAGATGTAACGGGGCTCAAACCATACACCGAAGCTACGGGTATCACGTAAGTGATGCGGTAGAGGAGCGTTCTGTAAGCCTGTGAAGGTGAGTTGAGAAGCTTGCTGGAGGTATCAGAAGTGCGAATGCTGACATGAGTAACGACAATGGGTGTGAAAAACACCCACGCCGAAAGACCAAGGTTTCCTGCGCAACGTTAATCGACGCAGGGTTAGTCGGTCCCTAAGGCGAGGCTGAAAAGCGTAGTCGATGGAAAACAGGTTAATATTCCTGTACTTCTGGTTATTGCGATGGAGGGACGGAGAAGGCTAGGCCAGCTTGGCGTTGGTTGTCCAAGTTTAAGGTGGTAGGCTGGAATCTTAGGTAAATCCGGGATTCCAAGGCCGAGAGCTGATGACGAGTTACCCTTTGGGTGACGAAGTGGTTGATGCCATGCTTCCAAGAAAAGCTTCTAAGCTTCAGATAACCAGGAACCGTACCCCAAACCGACACAGGTGGTTGGGTAGAGAATACCAAGGCGCTTGAGAGAACTCGGGTGAAGGAACTAGGCAAAATGGCACCGTAACTTCGGGAGAAGGTGCGCCGGTGAGGGTGAAGCACTTGCTGCGTAAGCCCACGCCGGTCGAAGATACCAGGCCGCTGCGACTGTTTATTAAAAACACAGCACTCTGCAAACACGAAAGTGGACGTATAGGGTGTGACGCCTGCCCGGTGCCGGAAGGTTAATTGATGGGGTTAGCTAACGCGAAGCTCTTGATCGAAGCCCCGGTAAACGGCGGCCGTAACTATAACGGTCCTAAGGTAGCGAAATTCCTTGTCGGGTAAGTTCCGACCTGCACGAATGGCGTAACGATGGCGGCGCTGTCTCCACCCGAGACTCAGTGAAATTGAAATCGCTGTGAAGATGCAGTGTATCCGCGGCTAGACGGAAAGACCCCGTGAACCTTTACTATAGCTTTGCACTGGACTTTGAATTTGCTTGTGTAGGATAGGTGGGAGGCTTTGAAGCGTGGACGCCAGTTCGCGTGGAGCCATCCTTGAAATACCACCCTGGCAACTTTGAGGTTCTAACTCAGGTCCGTTATCCGGATCGAGGACAGTGTATGGTGGGTAGTTTGACTGGGGCGGTCTCCTCCTAAAGAGTAACGGAGGAGTACGAAGGTGCGCTCAGACCGGTCGGAAATCGGTCGTAGAGTATAAAGGCAAAAGCGCGCTTGACTGCGAGACAGACACGTCGAGCAGGTACGAAAGTAGGTCTTAGTGATCCGGTGGTTCTGTATGGAAGGGCCATCGCTCAACGGATAAAAGGTACTCCGGGGATAACAGGCTGATACCGCCCAAGAGTTCATATCGACGGCGGTGTTTGGCACCTCGATGTCGGCTCATCACATCCTGGGGCTGAAGCCGGTCCCAAGGGTATGGCTGTTCGCCATTTAAAGTGGTACGCGAGCTGGGTTTAGAACGTCGTGAGACAGTTCGGTCCCTATCTGCCGTGGACGTTTGAGATTTGAGAGGGGCTGCTCCTAGTACGAGAGGACCGGAGTGGACGAACCTCTGGTGTTCCGGTTGTCACGCCAGTGGCATTGCCGGGTAGCTATGTTCGGAATAGATAACCGCTGAAAGCATCTAAGCGGGAAACTAGCCTCAAGATGAGATCTCACTGGAACCTTGAGTTCCCTGAAGGGCCGTCGAAGACTACGACGTTGATAGGTTGGGTGTGTAAGCGCTGTGAGGCGTTGAGCTAACCAATACTAATTGCCCGTGAGGCTTGACCATATAACACCCAAGCAATTTGCGAACTCGAAAGAGACCAGATTGCGGTGTGTGAAGACGAAACGAACCGAAAGTTCGACGCTCGCAAAACACCGAATTCTATCACCTGCCCAATTTGCTGAAGCGCGGCCCGCTGGCCACGATTCGGTACCCGAATTTCTTGACGACCATAGAGCATTGGAACCACCTGATCCCATCCCGAACTCAGCAGTGAAACGATGCATCGCCGATGGTAGTGTGGGGTTTCCCCATGTGAGAGTAGGTCATCGTCAAGATTAAATTCCGAAACCCCTATCTGCGTATGCAGGTAGGGGTTTTGTTTTAGTAGAAGTCACCAATTTTCACCGGAACGTTATACTTGTAACGGGCTGGTCACAGAATTTCTTGACGACCATAGAGCATTGGAACCACCTGATCCCATCCCGAACTCAGCAGTGAAACGATGCATCGCCGATGGTAGTGTGGGGTTTCCCCATGTGAGAGTAGGTCATCGTCAAGATTAAATTCCGAAACCCCTGTCTGCTTGCGCAGACAGGGGTTTTGTCGTTCTGGGCTGCAAAAAAGCCAACCCTTGTTCAGCGGTTGGCCTTGTAGAGAAAACCGGGTGCCTGGACCCGGTAGCTCACCATCGCAGTGACATTACGCTCTGCCTTAAGCAAACATCTTCAACACGTTGTTCATCGCATCATCGGCAAAGCCCTGTACGAAATCCTTGAACCCCGGCAGAGCTTCGGCGCCTCCCTGTGCCGGTTCTGCGATGATGGTCCAGGTCGCCTCGGATTTGCCCGCACCCAGCGATTTAACCTGCATCGCCGCCCACAAGTTTGCGACACCCAACGTGTTGTAGATGGTGGTCCAGGTCATGTTCAGGGCCTGGTCGTCGCGGGAGTTGAGTTGCTCGACCACCAGGTTGCCGTCCTTGAAGAACTTCTTGCGCAGGGACGACACGCCCTCACCGGTCATCTCGATGTGCGACAGTGCAGGGATGAATCGATCGAAGCCGGCAAAGTTACCCACAACGGCCCAGACCTGCGTGGTGTCGGCAGGGACTTCCACCGAAGACACAACGTGGCAGCCTTGCGGATTCTTGATCAGGGTATCGGGTTGCAGTGTGCTCATGGTTTTGCTCCGTTCTTGGTTGGGGTGGATCAGATGAAATTGATTTCTTTGAGGTAGTCGCAGCCGCGACGCAGGAGCGCCGGGGATTTTTCCGGATAGCACGCGCCCATCTGCCGCACGCCGGCCTGGGCGTTGTCGTGGCCGATCATCGAGATGTCCCCGATGTCTTCCTCGAAGCCGTTGAGGTAGAAACCCAATACGCCAAATAACGCGTTGTCGCTGTCGACCCTGCCCAGTTGTTGCTGCCAGTCGGCGACGCTGACCATGGAAAACGCCCGACCGGCTTCACGAAAGGACGCCACATAGTTGTCCCAACTCAGTGGCTCGGGGTTGTGCAGGTTGAACACCGCTTTTTCCGGCTGATAACGGCTGGCATGGAAGGCAATGAAGCGGGCGAGGAAGTCCACCGGCATCAGATCGAAGTTCAGCGTGAACTCCGGCACCTGACCGAGCTGGATCGAGCCCTTGAGCATCAGCATCAAACGGTTCTTGTGCGGCTGGCACACACCTGTGAGGCTGTTGAAGCTGATGTTGCCGGGCCGATAGAGATTGACCCGCACACCGCGCTCCCGCGCGCGCTCGAGGACCCGCTCGCCCACCCATTTGGACAGGTTGTAGCCATTCTTGATGTAGATCGGCGGGGTTTGCGCGGCGGGCAGCTCAAGCACCTTGCCATCGGCGGACATCGTGCTGGAGGCCGAGAGTGTCGAGACGAAGTTGAAGATCTTTTTGCTGCGTCCTTCACACAATCGCAGGCACTCGAAAATCGGTTCGACGTTGTCCCGTGCCAGTGACTCATAATCGAGCACGTGATTGACGTTGGCGGCGTTGTGCACCAGTGCACCGAACTCACGATCAAGGCGCTCGTAAACTTCGTCGGTCAGCCCCAGTTGCGGGCGCGTGATGTCCGCCGCGTAAACCCGCACCCGACTCAAATCCAGATGCTCCAGCCGGTTCTCCACTAACGCCTGAGCGAAGCGCTCGGCAGCCGATTGCCCGTTACCGTCTCGGACCAGGCAGGCAACTTCGGTGGCACCCCACGCCAACAGTGCTTCGACGATGTGGACGCCGACAAAGCTGTTGGCACCGGTGACGATCACCTTATGCACATCGCCCATGCGGCTGACGGGCAATGGCTGCACCTGAAGCTCGCGCGAGGCATCGGCCAGGGCTCTTTCGCTCAACACCTCTTCGCTGCCGGAGCCACGCACCAGTGTTGCCAGTTTCGCGATGGTAGGCAGTTCGATGAAGCGGTTGATCGAAATGCTGCGGCCGAATTCTTCGCTCAAGCGCAGGAGCATTCGTGAAAGCAGGATCGAATGACCGCCGAGATTGAAAAAACTTTCGTCAGTGGAAATATCGCTGGCCGGCAACTCCAGCAGCTCGGACCAGATCTCCAGCAACAAGGTTTCATCGGCGCTGACGGGCAAGCGGCGCGTAGCCTTTTCACTGATGCTGACCGGCAGTTCCAACAGCGCCTTACGATCGACCTTGCCGCTGCTGGCGTACGGCATGCTCGCCAGCTCGGTCCAGGCGCCGGGCTGCATGTAGTCCGGCAGATAGTGCAGGGCGTGGGCCTTCAGCGCTTCGCGAGCGGCGCCGGGCCGGTTCTCTCGAGGTTGGGCGAGGAAAGCCAGAATCCGTCGCTGGCTGTCGATCACCACGGCCACCTGACCGTACAACTGGCTGTCGCGCAGGCAGCGCTCGATCTCTTCCGGCTCGACCCGAAAGCCGCGAATCTTCACCTGATTGTCGCGCCGGCCGCACAGTTCGATTCCGCCAGTGGTCCACTTCGCCATGTCGCCCGTGCGATAGGCGCGCAGGCTCTGGCCATCGGGCAGGGTCAGTTGCAGGTAGCGTTCGGCGGTTTGTTGCGGGTTGTTCAGGTAACCCAGGCATACTCCGGGCCCGACGATGAACAACTCACCGACGGTCTGCTCGATCACCGGTTGCTTTTCCTCATCGAGAATCAGCACTTGGCTGTTGGCGATCGGACCGCCCAGGGTTCGATTGTGATCGCCGGCCTGCAGTTGCCGTGCGGTAATCAGCACGGTGGCTTCGGTGGGGCCATAGAGGTTGTAGAGTTGGCCCTGACGGGTCAATTGCTCGATGACCCAGGGCTCGCAGACATCACCTCCCGTCATCACGTGATCGAGGTTGCACAGTTGCTCCAGCGGCAGAACGCTCAACAACGCGGGCGGCAGAAAGGCGTGGCTCAGGCGTTGGTGACGAATCAGATCCACCAGTTGCAGCGGATCGCGCCGCTGGTCTTCACTGGGCACGATCAATTCGGCACCTTGCAGCAAGGTCGGAAAAATATCGATCAGCGACGAGTCGAAACTCAACGATGAAAATTGCAGCGCCCGACTCTGTTCGGTGAGCTGCACATAGTCGACGTACCACGCGGTGAAGTGCGCGAGGTTGGCCTGGCTGAGCAGCACGCCCTTGGGATGGCCGGTGGTGCCCGAGGTGTAGAGCGCCATGCACGGCGCGTCGAGATCGGGGCGATGGCGCATCAGCGGTTGATCAGGATTCAACGCTTCGGCGTCGATAGCGCTGATATCCAGGCTCGGCATCTGCGCCGCCAGCGGATGCTGCCCATCATGCAGCAGCAATACCGCACCGGCGTCCGACAGGATGTACTGCTGGCGTTGCAGTGGATGGCTCGGCTCTAGAGGCAGGTACACCGCACCGCTACCCAAAATCGCCAAAATCCCCGCATACAACGCACTGCATTTCGGCAGGCAGATGCCGACCACTCTCGGGCCGTCATGCTGATCGAGCAAAGGTTGCAACCGCTGCTGAACCGCGCGGCTCAGGGCATGCAACTGGCGATAGTCGAGAGCGCTGCCGGCTACGTTCAATGCCGGTCGCCCGGCGAACTGAATGAAGCGCTGTTCAAGGCGCTCGATCACTGGCACCCGGGCGAGCTCCAGCAGCCGAGGATCTGCCGTTGCATTGAGCTGATGGACGAAAGCCAGGCTGTCGAGAAACAGCAGGTTTTCGACTCTTTCGAAATGTATGGAGGTGAGCGGTTCGGCAAGCCGAAAATACTCGGCGTCCCGCGAGTAGCGGCTGACCAGCAACGCCACATGGTCCACCAGTTCCGCCACAGCGCGCAGGCGCAGCACCTGACCGTTGCCTGAAGGTTCATCGGCGATCGGCACGCGAGTGAGCAACGTGGAATCGGCAGTGCATAACAGATCCAGCGATGGCAGGCCCGAAGCGCGTGGCAGGTCGATGCCCAGTTGCAACGTCAGGCGCGGTACATCAATGAATATCTGCCCATCCACGCTGGCATCGTCGATCACAAGGTCGGCGCGGGCCGGTGCCTGCTCGTCCAGCGCCTTCATCCGTGTCAGTGCATGACCGTGTTGTTCGAGCTCCAGCCTCAGGTCGGTCAAGGCCTGGCTTCGTCCAATGAGCAAAATATCGAGACGTCTCATGGTGTGCTCCTCGTCAAATCAGGTAGTCGTCCAGGGTGCTTTGCACGCACGGCGAATCCAGCAGCGAACTGCTACGGAAGAACCGCACGATGTTGGCCACCAGCGGATGATGGCGATTGATCGGGAAAGCCAGCCCCGACACCTCGCTCCTGAGGGCGTGGCGTGCGGCGGCGCTGATCGGCAAGGCATCGATCAGGCGGAAGTCGAAGGACTTCTGGATGTCGTTGGTCAGGTAATGGCCGATGAACACCGGCAGGATTTGCGCGATGCACTGGCGGTCGTCCTCACTCGCGGTGTGCCAGTAGATGCGCACCATCCGCGCCCAGAATCCGGAGTGCCGGCCTTCGTCGAGCAAATGGTCGGCCATCAAGCCCTTGATCGATTGCTTGACGGTGTCGTCCTTGGCGAACGCGGCGACATCGCCAGTCACGGTGTTCTCGGCAATCGCCACGCAGATCAGCTCCACGGCGCTGCGCAGGTGGGGTGGCGCAAGTGCGACGGCCGCTGGAATTGCCCGGCTCAGTTCGATTTCGTCGGGCAGGTCGATCGGTGTAATACCCGTCATGGCGATGGTCTGCTGCATGAAATCCATGGCCACCAGCGCGTGGTAATCCTCATCCACCACCACGGTCATGGCGTCGTAACGGCAAGCGAGCGGAAAGGGCACGTCGAAGCGATTCTTGGCGATGCTGCGGGCAGTCTTGTCGACGATCTCGGTTTCGAAAATCACCACGTCGTTGATGAATTTGTAGAGTGTCTGCACCAGGGCAAAGTCGCGCTGTTGCGGGCATTCGCGCAGAAACGTCTGGCTGAGCACCAGTGGTTGGCGGCTCAAGGGGTAGATCAGCTTGTCATCGTTCTCCAGCACGCGACGCGGGCGGGTGCGGATGGTGGCGCGGCTTTCCCAGGCGTCGGCGAACGACAGGTAGTCGGCAGCGTTCATGCGTTCACCTCCGCCAGTGGTTCGCTCATGCTCAGGCGTAAGCCATCCCACAAGGCGATACGACTTTCCACCGCGGCGATGGCGCTGGCATAGACGTCTTCCTCCCGTTGCGGGTCGCCATCGACCAGCCGGGCGAGAAGTTTTTCCGCGGCAGGACCGTGGTCTTCGGCGTCGACCTCAATGTGGCGTTCGAGGTAGTAGCGAAAGGTCGGGGCCTGTTCGATGCCGATGCCCCAGTCATCGAGGATGCGTTGGAACATCTGCGGAATCACACTTTCGCGACCATGCAGAAACGCTGCCGCGACGCTGTGGCCCGGGGCATGCAGCGCGGTGTGCAGCGTATGGCGCACGAATCGCGCCGCCGCCGGGTCGACGTCGACACTTTGCAGCGCTACGTCATAACTCACGCCTTCCTGTTGCAGCGCCACGAAGCGTTCGACGGCGGCGGTGCTGGCACCGACTTCACGCATGGCATCCAGGTACAACTCGAAATGGCTGTAGTGTCCCCGGGTCGGGCGGTCATCGGACTCTTCACCCAGCACGATCTCATTGATCAGTCGCGCTGCCTGCGGATCACTCGGTGGCAACCAAGGCAGGTGCGTGCAGGTCAGCTCCTGTTGCAGTCGCTTGGTTAATGACATGAAGTCCCACACGGCAAAGACATGGGTTTCCATGAAGCGTTGTAAGACGGCCAGCGAGTGGATTTCGGAGAAAATCGGGTGTGCACTCAATTCGGATTTTTTTTGTTCGAGATATTCTTTAGTGGGTTTCATGAGCAAGCCTTTTAAATAGTCGAATGTCAGCGGTGATCACGGCTGGTTGATGTTTTAAGTTTTCTGCTGGCGAGCGGGTGCCTCAAACCAATCGATCTCTGATAGTTGGTTTCAGAACGGGTATTAATGGTTGTTCGGCCAGCATTCATTGGCGGCGTAGAAAAGTTAGTACACAAATAAAGTGCTGATCAAGTTATTTTATTAATATTTATTTGTTTAACTTTCTCTGGCGTGACAAGTTCCAATAAAACTTTTCATATAAGTTTTATTTGGGTGTAGTTACTCCTTCCGTCTTATATAAGCCAGAATTTAAATGAAGAGTGAATGCCTCACTCGAAGCAACTTTCCAATGGAATCCGTCGAGGTGATCTGAGGGGGATGGAAGTTGGCCGGGGCAATGCCGTGTTCTTCCGTTCCCGTGACAAGGCTCCTTCCGTAGGTTCCTGGTGCGGGGACTGCGCCACTGTTGCGGTGCGTCACCCATTCATTGGTTGTCGGCACCCCAAGAGTGAGCGTAATTCAAGGCAGCCGCTATCACCGGGGCGTGCGAGTCGGGGGAGGGTTTATAGGAGGGAAAAATGTAAGCGGATAGTTCGCCGAACTGGTTTTTTGCAGGAGCAAGCGGTGCGGCGATCCGACTTGCTTCTGCAGGTTCGGGGCGTGTGCTCTACTTCGAGGTGTTTCTGTTCTTGGCTTCAGGGCTATTGAGGTAGCGTGTAATGACCTCGACCCCTCGATTGAGATGATTTTCGAGCAGTTTCACGGAACCTTCGACGTCCCGGTTTTCGGCGGCGCGCAACAGGGCCCGGTGATCTTCCTGGGATAACTTGCCCAAGCCCATGGCTTCCAGATTGAAGCGCAGAAAACGTTCTTCCTCGTTCAGCCCATCTTCGACCAGTTTCAGCAGCCGTTTATTGGGTGCCTTGCAGTACAGTGACATATGGAAAAGACGGTTGAGCCGGCCGATTTCCGTGTAGTCGTGTTCCGTTTCCAGCTCGTCGATGTAGCGGGCTGATTGTTCGAGATCCGCCGTATCCAGCAGCGGGACCGACAGCCTCAGTGCCTCGGACTCCAGCAGGATCCGCAGGGCATAGGTTTCCGCGGCATCGCCCTGAACCAGTGGTGCGACCACGGCGCCTTTATGGGCAATCACGTTGAGTAATGCTTGTGCTTCGAGTTGGCGCAAGGCTTCGCGCACCGGCATGCGGCTGACACCAAACAGGTCGGCCAGATCTTGTTGGCGCAGTGCAATACCGCAAGGCAGGCGGCCATCGAGAATAGCCGAACGCAAGGTTTCTTCGATAACCGAGCGAGCCAGGTGCGCGGGAATCGGCCCGTTGACCTTGATACTGCTGAGAGGGTTGGGCTTTTGTGTCACTACAACGCACCCTGATTGACTGAATAATTTTGGATCCAACTGACACTAGTAACAGCCTGACGGCTTGTCAAACGCGCAACAGAGCGCCTTTCCTTCAGTTTAGCGCGCCATCGATGATCTCACCGTGCCATTGTTTTTTAACAGGCTACCCTACACCATCAACCGACTCCCATTTGCCTACCCTGGATGCCTTCCGTTGGCGGTATGTTTCCCTGCTTCCCGGATTTTGCGTTGGCTGTGCGGCGCATTGCTGCTGGCCGGTGTGATGCTGGGCGATGTACTGGGCGATGGGCAGGCCGATTGGGACTTTTCCCTGATCAGCCGCCGGGCGCAGGCATTGTACGGGCCTTTGGGCGAAGGACAGCAGCGTATTGATGATTGGAAACACTTGTTGGCCTCCCAGAAGCAGGTCAGCGAGCTGGAGCAACTGAACCGGGTCAACCGGTTCTTCAATCAGCGAATGCGCTACGTCGAGGACATCGACCTCTGGCACCAGGTCGATTACTGGGAGACCCCGATCGAAGCCTTGTGGAAAGGTGCCGGCGATTGCGAAGACTACGCGATCGCCAAGTACTTCAGCCTGCGCCATCTCGGCGTTGCCAGCGACAAGTTGCGCATCACCTATGTAAAGGCGTTGCGCCTGAATCGCGCGCACATGGTGTTGACCTACTACGCAAGCCCCGACGCCATGCCGCTGGTGCTCGACAGCCTGATCGACACGATCCAGCCGGCCAGCCAACGTACGGATTTGCTGCCGGTCTACGCTTTCAATGCACAAGGGTTGTGGTTACCGGGTGCCAAGGGCAACCAGAAGGTCGGTGACACCAAGCGCCTGTCTCGCTGGCAAGACGTGTTGAAGAAAATGCAGGCAGAAGGATTTCCGGTCGAGACGATTAATTAGGAGCACGCCCACAGATGTCTTTGTTCAAACAGCTGTTGATCGCAATCTGTCTGTTCCTGGTCGTCGCCTTCACCGGCAGCTTCATGGTCAGCCTGGAGAGTTCTCGTACTCAGTACGTCAACCAGTTGCGATCCCACGCCCAGGACGCCGCGACGGCGCTGGCGCTGTCCCTGACACCGAACATCGATGACCCGGCAATGACCGAATTACTGGTCAGCTCGATCTTCGACAGCGGTTACTACGCGAGCATCCGGGTGGTCGACCTCTCCAACGACAAGACGCTCGTCGAGCGCAGCGGTATCCCGGCAGATACCCGTGTACCGGGCTGGTTCGTCCGAATGATCGGCCTTGAACCTGCCGGCGGCGATGCGATCGTCAGTCGCGGCTGGGAGCAGGCTGCGCGGGTCGAGGTGGTCAGCCACCCGATGTTCGCCCTGGCCAAGCTGTGGCAGAGCGCGCTGGGCAGTCTGGTGTGGTTACTGATCTGCGGCGTGGTCAGTGCGATTCTGGGGGCGCTGTTGTTGCGTCGGCAATTGAAACCGCTCGATTACATGGTCCACCAGTCCCATGCCATTGCCCGCCGCGAATTCCTCAGCCTGCCGCAACTGCCGCGCACGCCTGAACTGAGGCGAGTGGTGCAGGCCATGAACCAGATGGTCGAGAAGCTCAAGGCATTGTTTCAGGAGCAGGCCGAACGCAGTGAAAAACTGCGGGTCGAGTCCTATCAGGACAACCTGACCGGGTTGGCCAACCGTCGCTATTTCGAGATGCAATTGAACGCTCGGGTGAGCAATCCTGAACAGGCCAGCTCTGGTTACTTGCTGCTATTGCGGGTTCAGGATCTGGCGGGCCTCAACCAGCGCCTGGGCGGCCAACGCACCGACGAATTGTTGCGGGCGGT
The DNA here is from genome assembly GCF_002356535.2 of Pseudomonas izuensis. Taxonomy (NCBI): domain Bacteria; kingdom Pseudomonadati; phylum Pseudomonadota; class Gammaproteobacteria; order Pseudomonadales; family Pseudomonadaceae; genus Pseudomonas; species Pseudomonas izuensis. The sequence goes on from NZ_AP017423.2 coordinate 126,533, forward strand.
TGGCGAGCAGCTGTCGCGCGAATGCGCCCGCTATCCGGCAACGCAAAACCTCGTTACGCGGATTCGGGGTGGCGAATTTGCCGTGCTGGCGCCGGGGCTGATGCGCGAAGAAGCGCTGCAGCTGGCGCAGCACCTCGACACGGCCCTGACCAGCCTGCATGCGACCGGCGCCACCGACGTGGCCTCGGTCGCCGCGATCGGGTTGGCGCCGTTTGTCCATGGTGATGCGCCGCAAGCGGTGCTCGGGCTGGCGGATCAGGCATTGGCGCAGGCCGAAAGCAAGGTCGATTCGAATTGGGTCTGTCTGGATCATAGCGCCCTGGCCGGTGTCGGCGATGATCATCATGCCTGGCACAACCTGCTGGATCGGGCGCTGAAGCAGCGGCAGTTCGCATTGTTTTTCCAGCCGGTGGTGGCCAGTCAGGACACACAACAGGTCCTGCACCACAAAGTACTGTCGCGCCTGATCGACGATCAGGGCCAGAGCATACCGGCGGGGCGCTTCCTGCCGTGGCTGCAGCGGTTCGGCTGGGCCGCGCGGCTCGATCGTCTGATGTTGGAGCTGGTGCTCGAGCAAATGGCCGATCATGAAGAGTCGCTGGCGCTGAACCTGTCTTCAGCCACCCTGGAAGATCCGCAGGCATTGAATGCGCTCCTTGAGCTGCTGCGTTCGCATTCCAGCCTGGGACCACGGCTGACCCTGGAAATCGGTGAAGAACAATTGCCGGGGCAAGCCATGCTTGAGGACCTGACGCGGCGATTGCGTGGGCTGGGGTTCTCGTTGAGCCTGCAACATTTCGGCGGGCGTTTCAGCATGATCGGCAATCTCGCCCGGCTCGGGTTGGCGTATCTGAAAATCGACGGCAGCTACATCCGCGCAATCGATCAGGAAAGCGACAAGCGCCTGTTCATCGAAGCCATCCAGCGTGCGGCGCATAGCATCGATTTGCCGTTGATTGCCGAACAGGTCGAAACCGAAGGTGAGCTGGCGGTGATTCGGGAGATGGGGGTGTATGGGGTTCAGGGGCGGTTGGTGGGGGGGCCGAAGCCTTGGCAGTAAGGCTTGGAATTTGAGCCGCATGTGATGCCGCCATCGCGGGCGAGCCCGCTCCCACAGATTTTGCGTCGAACACAAGTCCTGTGATCGCCACCACTCCCTGTGGGAGCGGGCTTGCCCGCGATGGCGACGGCACAGTCAGCGAAGAAGTTGAAACCTTCAGATATACCCCTCTTCATCATCATCAACCAAATGACTCAACCCGCCCAACGCCTCCCGGGCCTGGGTCCGGTCCATGAGCTTGGCTTGTGCAGGATCCGGCAAGTCAGTGACCAGGATCACGCCTTTGCTGATCAACACTTCGATCAAGTCGTCGAGTACCCGGATCATTTCCAGGTCGCTCTGCTGGAGCTGCTTGAGTTGTTTAATCTGCTTGAGCTGTTTGAGGCTGGTGGCCATGACTTCATTGGCGAACCAGGCCTGGAGGTCAGGGTGGTCGGTCGGCAGCGTTTCCGTGGATTCGGCGTAGGCTTGTGTTTCGACGCGCGTCAGTTTTCCTTCTGCATTGCGTTGCACGTAGAACATGGAGCATCCCTCGGAAGTGAATCGCGTCATGCTGTCAGCCAGCATAGTCAATATCGCGCCAGTAAATGGCACCTCTCACATCCCGCTCAATAACTCTCGCACTAAAGGTTCGCGGATCGTTGCTGTCTGTTTATAACTAACACATTGATTTAAAACATATATGTCTAAACCGCCAAAAACGACACCTATAACGATAGTTCAAATGGTCCGCGAATTGCTTTGCAGGTTCACGTTATCTTCGGATTGCCGTCCATCCACCGGACTGCCATCTGGCGTAAATCATGTGCGCCGTTGTAAGCCTTGCCGGATAATCCCGCGCCGCCGCTCAGCCCCTGTATTCAGCAGCCTGTAGCGAATGCGGGGCCGCCGACTCCAGGCAGGATGCGCCAAATAAAAATAGGTGGGTTCGTCAATTTTATGGCGATAAAAAAGGTTTTTTTAATCGCAACCAACTATTACACTTGCAGCATTCAAAATATTGACGATATCATTTTGATGGCTTGCTTCGATGAACTTGAGCGACCTGCTCCCTAATATGCCAGCGCCTCGGATAGTCCTTTTATGAATCGTACAGACGATATATCGAATCTATTCAACAGGTTCGGAGCAAGTGCGGACAGTTATCTCGAGTTCGGCAGTCATTTCGAATACAAGGAAAAGCCGCTGGCGCTGGTCCCGACCGCGCCGGAACCTGCACCTGTCGTTGAAATCGATCAGCCGCTTGCTCAGCTCGACGATGCAGCGCCCGTGGTTTCGATCAAGGGTGCCGAGGCGCAGTTGTTGTCCGTTAAACCCCGGCAGGCCGGTGCGCCGCTTCGCCATTTGCTGGCCGAAGTAGCGCTGGCGCGTGAGGCTGAAGCGCAAGCACGCAATGAGGAGGCGCTGCGCCAGGCACTGCCACACGGTCGCCCAGCCAAGACCCGAGCCCACGTTATTGCGCTCGTATCGGCCAAGGGCGGCGTGGGTAAAAGCACGCTGGCCTCCGCGCTGACCACCTCATTACGGTTGGAAGGCGGCCAGACACTGGCCATCGATCTCGATCCGCAAAATGCCTTGCAACATCATCTGGGCGCCGAGCCGGATGTTTCAGGCATGGGCAATGCCAGCCTCAAGGGTGAAAACTGGAAGGCGCTGCTGCTGGCGGGACCTGCAGATTCGTTACTGCTGCCGTACGGTTCGGTGACCGAAGACGAGCGACGGACGCTGGAACGTTATATGGAACACGATCGTTACTGGCTGGCGCGCCAATTGGCGAGCATGGACCTGGGCGAAAACGATCTGGTGATTCTCGATACACCGCCAGGTCGCACCACTTACCTGGATCAGGCCTTGACGGTGGCGGACCAGGTGCTTGTCGTCGCGACTGCCGATGCGGCGTGCTTCGTTACGCTGGACCAGACGGAACGTTTACTGGGCGAGCGCGTGGCTCGCGACATGGCGCCACTGTGCAGCTACGTGATCAATCAGTTCGACAGCTCTCGCCAGTTTTGCCGGGATATGCACGAAGTGTTCAAGCGTCGCCTCGGTTCACAGCTGCTGGGCGTCGTGACACTCGACCACGCCATCGGCGAGGCATTGGCCTATGGCCAGAACCCGCTGCTGGAGGCCGAGTCGTCCCAGGCCTGCCAGGACATGCTGACGCTGGGTGACACACTCAAGGCGCAGTTGAAGTCGATGGACGTTGCAGAGTCGTTTGCCTCGTGATGAACACTTCAGTTCCGGATGCGGCCGTCCAGAGCCGCCCACAGCACTGGGCTCAAGCTGTCTCTGATCGGTTGAGCAGTCTGCCAACGATATGGCGTCGGGTGTTGATCGCAAGCATGACCGTGTTTTGCGGTCTGCTAGTGCTGTTCATCATCACGGTACCCTTCGAGCTGTATTCACAGTGCATTTTTGCCCTTGGCTGCTTTATCGCGGCCATGGTGTTGCGCAAGATTCCCGGACGCCTGACGGTGCTGATGCTCATCGGGCTGTCGCTGACGGCTTCCCTGCGCTACATGTACTGGCGACTCACCTCTACCCTTGGGTTCGAGGGCTGGGTCGACATGTTGTTCGGCTACGGCCTGGTCCTGGCCGAGTTGTACGCCTTGATCGTGCTGCTGTTCGGTTACCTGCAAACCGCGTGGCCGCTGCGCCGTAAACCGATCTTGATGAGCGGCCCTCCCAGTGAGTGGCCGACCGTCGATGTATTCATCCCGTCCTACAACGAAACCCTCGACATCGTGAAGGTCACGATCTTCGCTGCCCAGGCCATCGACTGGCCCCAGGACAAACTGCGCGTCCATGTGCTCGATGACGGTCGCCGCGAAGATTTTCGCGAGTTCTGCGAGCAAATTGGCGTGGGTTACATCGTTCGCGACAACAACCGCCATGCCAAGGCAGGCAACCTCAATGAAGCGCTGAAGGTCACCAGCGGCGAGTTCGTGACGATTTTCGACGCAGACCACGTGCCGACGCGCTCTTTCCTGCAGGTCTGTGTCGGCTGGTTCATCAAGGACCCGAAGCTGGCGATGCTGCAAACGCCGCACTTTTTCTTCTCGCCCGACCCGTTCGAGAAAAACCTCAACACCTTCCGTTCCGTGCCGAACGAGGGCGAGCTGTTCTATGGGCTGGTGCAGGATGGCAACGACCTGTGGAACGCGACGTTCTTCTGTGGATCCTGTGCGGTGATCCGTCGGGCGCCGTTGCTGGAAGTCGGTGGCGTGGCCGTCGAGACCGTGACCGAAGATGCCCACACCGCACTCAAACTGAACCGTGCCGGCTACAACACAGCTTATCTGGCCATTCCTCAAGCGGCTGGCCTGGCGACCGAAAGCCTGTCGCGGCACATCAGCCAGCGGATTCGCTGGGCACGGGGCATGGCGCAGATTTTCCGCACCGACAATCCGTTGTTCGGCAAAGGGCTGAGCCTGGGGCAGCGGGTGTGCTACGTGAACGCGATGCTGCACTTTTTCTACGGCCTTCCGCGCCTGGCGTTCCTTACAGCGCCCTTGGCCTTCCTGTTTTTCGATGCGCAGATTTTCCACGCCTCGGCCTTGATGATCACCGCCTATGTATTGCCGCACATTCTCCATGCCAGCCTGACCAACTCCAGCATTCAGGGGCGCTTTCGCCACTCGTTCTGGAACGAGGTCTACGAGACAGTACTGGCCTGGTACATCATGGGCCCGGTGCTGATGGCGCTGATCAATCCCAAATTCGGTGGTTTCAACGTGACCGACAAGGGCGGGGTGATCGACAAGAAGTATTTTGAATGGAAGTTGGCCCGACCCTACATCGTCCTGCTGCTCCTGAACTTCGGCGGCCTGATCTATGGCGGTATGCGCCTGATGGAGGGCGCCGAAGGCGCAACGACCACGATCCTGATCAACCTGGCGTGGACGGTCTACAACCTGATCATCACCAGCGCCTCGGTGGCGGTAGCCAGCGAAACCCGGCAGGTACGTTCCGAGCCTCGGGTGGCCGCTGTCTTGCCGATGCGCCTGACCCGTGCCGATGGCACTACGATCGAAGGCACGACCCAGGACTTCTCGCAAAAAGGACTGGGTTTCCGTTTGCCCGATGACCTCGACCTTCCCAAGGGTGAGCGCGTACAGATCTCGCTTTTCCGCAATCAACGACTCAGTGTGTTTCCCGCCGTGATCGTGTTCAGTCGCGAGGGGTTGTTGGGGGCGCAGTTCGATCAATTGTCCCTGCGTCAGCAAAGTGAGCTGGTACGCCTGACGTTCTCGCGAGCCGACACCTGGGCTGCGACCTGGGGCAGCGGTCAGGTCGATACGCCACTGGCCGCCTTGCGGGATGTCAGCAGCATTGGCCTGCGCGGTATCTACGAACTTTTCAAAGCAACGCTCATGGAAGTGCAGCACCTGTTCCGCAGTCGCCGAGCCTCCCCGCCCCCCCTGGAAAACGTTTTGGACAAGTGATGAATTCGAAGTCTTTCGCTTTCGGTATCCTGCGCGACCGCGCATTGACACGCCTGACGTGCGCCTTCTTGGCGTTGGGTGGGGCTGCTACGGCATTCGCCGAGACCGCGCCGGTGGGTGTTGCGCCGGGGGGCAATGGTTACAGCGTGAGCCTCAAGCAGTTGGGCCGCAACTATCCGATGAGCCTGCACGGCGTGGAGTCCACCGATAGTGTCAATTTCGATGTGCGTGCCGATTCGATCGTGACCGGCGCCAAATTGAAGTTGCAGTACACCTATTCGCCGGCGCTGCTGGCCGATCTGTCGCAGATCAACGTCATCGTCAACGATGAAGTGGCTGCAAGCCTGCCCCTGCCCAAGGAAAACGCCGGGCAACTGCAATCGCAGGTGGTCACTATTCCGGCGCACCTGATCACTGAATTCAATCGCTTGAGCCTGCAATTCGTCGGTCACTACACCATGGGGTGTGAAGACCCTCAGCATTCCAGCCTGTGGGCGAAGATCAGCAACGCGACGGAGCTGAGCATTGACGTGTCACCGCTGGCCTTGCCCAACGACCTGTCGATCATGCCGCTGCCGTTTTTCGATCGCCGCGATGCTCGTACCTTGAGCCTGCCATTCGTGTTCGCCGGTGCACCGGACAACACCGCCCTTGAAGCCGCTGGCGCACTGTCGTCGTGGTTCGGTGCCCAGGCCAGTTATCGCGGCGCGACGTTCTCGACGCGCTTCAACCAGATTCCGGTCAGCGGTAATGCCGTGGTCATGCTCAGCGGGCCGGACGCACTGCAGCTTGGCGCGCTGAACCTGCCTGCGGCCAAGGGCCCGACCCTGACGGTCATGACCAACCCCAATGACGCCAACGGCAAGTTGCTGGTGATCACCGGTCGCGATACCCGTGAGCTCAAGACCGCGGTCACGGCATTGGTCCTCGGCAGCCAGGCGCTGTCGGGCAGCAGCGTGGTGATCGATCGCCTCGATACGGTGCAACCGCGCAAGCCTTACGACGCCCCGAACTGGTTGCCGAGCGATCGCCCGGTCAAGCTCGGCGAGTTGCTGCCGGCCAAGCAATTCAACGTCTCCGGCTACAACCCGGGCGACATTACCGTGCCGCTGAATTTCCCGCCGGACCTGTTTACCTGGCGTGACGAAGGTGCGCCGCTGAACCTCAAATACCGTTACACGCCGCAGGAAAAATCGACCAATTCCTCGTTCATCGTCAGCTTCAACGATGGCTTGATTCAGTCGCAAAACCTGTTGTCCCAGGACAAGCTCGACAGCGGCGTACTCAGCGCCCTGAAAGGCAATGACACCCTGGGTCGCGAAACCCGCGTGCGCCTGCCATTGAACTCGGTGGCCCTGCAATCGCGCCTGCAACTGCGCTACATGTTCGATTACATCAAGCAAGGCGAGTGCGGCGACATCATCATCGACAACATGCGCGGCAGCGTCGATCCGGAATCGACCCTCGACTTGAGCGGCTACGACCACTTCATGGCGATGCCGAACCTGGGCGTGTTCAAGGATGCAGGTTTCCCATTCACCCGCCTGGCCGACCTGTCGCAAACGGCCGTGGTGCTGCCGGATAACGCCGGCGCGCCGGAGCTGGATGCTTACCTGACGGTGCTTGGCCGCTTTGGCCAATCCACGGGTTACCCGGCAACCGGCGTGTTGGTGACGCAGGCCGCGCAGCTCCAGGCAGCCGCCGACAAAGACCTGCTGGTGCTGGCTTCCGGCACAAACCAGCCGTTGCTGACACAGTGGGCTGATCACCTGCCGGCAACCGATGCCGGCGGCCAACAGAGCTTCCATCTGTCTGACCTGCCAATGCGCATACGTGACTGGATCAGCCCCGACCCGGACGCCAATCAGCGCAAGGCGCGTCTGGCCATGGCTTTCTCCGGGGGTGAGCGCAGCACTTATTTGACCGGTTTCGAATCGCCGCTCAAAAGCGGTCGCAGCGTCGTGGTGATCGCCAGCGGTCAGCCGGCAGGCCTGGCTGAAGCAACCAGCGCCCTGATCGGCGGTGAAGATTACGCCCAGTCGATCCAGGGCAGCCTGGTGGTGGTGCGTGGCAAAACCATCGAGCCACTGGTGGCGGAAGAGCAGTACTACGTTGGCAACCTGGGGCCGTTCAAGTCCGTGCAATGGCTGTTGTCGCGCCATGTGGTGTTGACGATGCTGCTGACCGGTCTCGGAGTGCTGTTGCTCAGTTGCCTGGCTTACCTGGCGTTGCGTTCCCGTGCCAAACAGCGGTTGGGTCACTGAAATCGCCATGACCACCCTCGTCACCCACCGTTGCAAACTGACATTCGTGCGCCGCTGGCGCCGGGCCGCGCTGTGGCTGGCGGGCGCGCTGGTGTCACTGAGCCTGACGCCGGCCATGGCGGCTGACGCGGCCGCGTGCACCAGCGGCGACTGGCCGCTATGGCAAACCTATGCCGCACGCTTCGTCCAGAACGACGGGCGCCTGCTGGAATCCAGCCTCGAACGCAATCACAGTACGTCCGAAGGCCAGTCCTACGGCATGTTGTTCGCCCTGATCGGCAATGACCGCGCGCGCTTCGATGCCTTGTGGAAATGGACCGCCGACAACATGGCCGGCTCTGACATCAACAGTCGTCTGCCAGGCTGGTTGTGGGGGCAGGGCAAGGACGGCGCCTGGCAATTGCAGGACGCCAATTCGGCATCGGATTCGGACTTGTGGATTGCCTACGCCCTGCTCGAAGCCGCGCGGTTGTGGCAGCGCCCGGACTATCGCGAAGACGCCTTGCACCTGCTCAAGAACATTGAAGGCCAACTGGTAGTGAACCTGCCGGGTCTGGGAAGAATGGTGCTGCCCGGACCGGAAGGTTTCGTACAGCCCGATCATCTATGGCGCCTGAATCCGAGCTATTTGCCGCTGCCGCTGCTGCGCCGACTGGCCAAGGAAGCGCCAACGGGGCCGTGGAAGGAAATCGCCGAAAACACCTTGAAGATGGTCAGCGCTTCGAGCCCCAAAGGCTATGTGGCGGACTGGATCGGTTACCGCGCGACCGCACCGAAAGCGGGGTTGTTCGTGGTCGATCCGGTCAAGGGCGAGTTGGGCAGCTATGACGCCATTCGTGTCTACCTGTGGGCCGGCATGACGCCCAAGTCCGATCCGTTGGCTGCCCCGCTGCTGGCGCGTCTGGAAGGCATGTCGAACAGCACGGCCTCCACCGGTGTACCGCCGGAAAAGGTTCACGTCATCAGCGGCGCGCTCGAAGGTCAGGGGCCGTTCGGGTACTCTGCGGCGCTGATTCCTTACTTCCAGGCCAAGGGCCAGCCGTGGTTGGCCGAGCAGCAGCAACGTCGCGTCGAAGAAGCTTTGAATGCGGCGCTGGCCAAGGCCGACGGCGAACGGGCCGAACCGCTCTACTACAACGCCATGCTCAGCCTGTTCGCACTGGGCTGGGCTGAAAAACGCTATCAGTTTCGTGATGACGGAACACTCAAATTGTCTTGGGAGACGTCATGCACCCGCGCCGTCACACGCTAGCCATCGGTATTCTCACCGCCCTTATCGGCACCGCTGCCCACGCAGAGACCAACGAGGTGCAGGCGCGGCTGATCGAGCAAGGCCAGTACTGGCAGACCCGCGATAACGCATCGCGTGCCGCCGAGGCCTGGGAAAAAGTCCTGCGCCTGGACCCCAACCAGGCTGACGCGCTTTACGGCATGGGCCTGATCGGCGTCAAACAGAACAAACCCGAGCAGGCTCGGCAGTACCTGGCACGCTTGCAGGCGTTGTCACCACGACCCTGGCTGGCGGCGCAGCTGGAACAGGACATTGCCCTGACCGATCCGCAGAACATGGCCCTGCTCAATGAAGCCCGGCGCCTGGCCGATGGCGACCAGCGTGACCAGGCCACCGTCGTGTTCCGCAAGCTGTTCGCCGACCGCATACCCGAAGGCAAGGTCGGCCGTGAGTTCTACACCAACCTGGCTTTCAACGACGCCAGTTGGCCCGAGGCGCGCGCGGGACTCGAACGGTTGCTGCGCGAAACGCCGAATGACTCGATCGTGGCGTTGTTCCTGGCCAAGCATCTGGTGCGCCACGAAGACAGCCGCCCGGAAGGCATTCGTGCCCTGGCCAGGCTGTCGACCCGCACGGACATTGCCGGTGACGCCGACGAGAGCTGGCGCCTGGCATTGGTCTGGACCGGGCCGCCGAACGCCGCGCAGGTGCCGTTGTTCGAAGAGTTCCTGAAGGCGCATCCGGACGACCAGGAAATCCGTGATTTGCTGAACAAAGGCAAATCGCAGTCGGCCACCGCCGGTGGTTCGGGGTGGCAGCAAGATCCACTGGTGGCGCGTGGGCTCCAGGCGCTGGAGAAGGGGGATCAGGCCGGAGCCGAGCAGGCGTTTGCCGCCCGCTTGAAAAACAAACCCGACGACGCCGATGCCCTCGGCGGCCTGGGCGTGGTGCGTCAGCAACAGAACCGTTTCGGTGAAGCCGAGCAGTTGCTCAACCGCGCCATCGCCAATGGCGGGACGCGCTGGAAGCCGGCCCTGAACAGCGTGCGCTATTGGGCATTGCTGCAACAGGCCCGCGACCAGGCCAGGACGCAACCGGCCAAGGCACAAGAGAGCATTGCCCAGGCCATGCGCCTGAACCCCAACGGTGTCGATGCACGCCTGACCCTCGCCGACATCCAGGCCCAGGCCGGGCAACTGGATGCCGCGCAGGCCAATTACCGCCAGGTGTTGAACGTGCAGCGCGGCAACCCTCAGGCCGTTCAGGGGCTGGTCAACGTGCTGGCGCAAACCGGTCAGGCGGATGAAGCCCTGCGCTTGCTCGACACCCTGACACCGGACCAGCAGGCCGAGATGGGCGGCAGCGCTCGTCTGCGCGCATTGCGCTCCACGCAAGCGGCCAAGCTCGCTGAACAACGCGGTGATACACGTGCTGTCCAGCAAGCCCTGGCGCAAGCGGTGCTGGACGACCCGGACAACGTCTGGACCCGTTTCGACCTCGCGCGTCTGTACCTCAAGGCCGGCGAATCGCAGAAAGCCCGCGACCTGATCGACAGCTATTTGAAGGCCCATCCGGGCGACATCGATGCGCTGTACACCAGCGCCTTGCTCTCGGTGGAAATGGAGCAGTGGAACGCTGCGCAAGCGAGCATCAGCCGTATTCCGGCCGAGCGCCGCACTGCGGACATGAATGCGCTGGCCGACCAGATCACCCTCACGGTGCAGATCAAGCTGGCGTCGAGCATCGCCAAGCGTGGACAGCGCCAGGAAGCCCTGGCCTTGCTCGATCGTTTGCAGCCCGTGGCCAGCCGCAGCCCCGATGGCATGGCGACCCTGGCATCGGCCTATGTCGATGCCGGCGATTCGGCACACGCACAATCGATGATGCGTGACGTGATTGCCCAGACGGCGACGCCGTCCGCGGACCTGATGCTGCAATACGCCAACCTGCTGCTCAAGACCGGCGACGATGCGCAGGTCAATTCGATCCTGCACGGTCTGCAAAACCAGCAGATGAGTGTGGCCACACGCAAGCGCTTCGATGACGTGCTGTATCAATACCGAATCCGCCAGGCCGATATCCTGCGCGAAAACGGTGACCTGGCGGGCGCCTATGACACCCTGGCGCCGGCGCTGGCCTCGCGCCCGGGGGACGTGGGTGCCGTTTCGGCGCTGGCGCGGATGTATGCCAGCAATGGCAACAATGCCAAGGCATTCGAGTTGTACAAACCGCTGTTGCAGCGTCAGCCCAACGACCCGCAAATTTTGCTGAATGCCGCCGATGCGGCGGTGCAGGCCCACGACATCGGCTATGCCGACCGTGCGCTGGAGCAATTCCTCAAGCTGGAAACCTACGATCCGCAATCGCTGACCGAAGCGGCACGGATTTACCGCAGCATGGGCAAGTCCAGCCAGGCGACCGAGTTGCTGCGCAAGGCCGTGGCCATCGAACAGAGCGAGCAGAAACGCAGCCTGACGGCCCAGGCCAGCAGCCTGAATGTCGCGCCGAACCCGTTCGTGGGCCAGCCGGGCCAGCGCAATCAGGTGAGTCGCGTGCCCGTGGATACCATTCCAGCCCCGGCGCAGGCGCAACTGGAAGGTGCGGCGCCGGTCCTGCTCGCCAGCAATGGCGCGGTACCCGCCGATGCCTATCCGGGGCAGGCGCAACCGCGTGTGGCGGCCACAGGTACCGGACGCCAGGCGTTGCCCGCCGGACGCTTCGCCGGTGCCACGGGTAACCCGTTCGCACCGCAGGGAACGGTCAACGTGGCCGTCGATCAAGTCAGTTCGGCCCAACGCGCCCTGGACAACATTCTTCAGGAGCGCAGCGGTTACGTGACTCAGGCCGTGACGATTCGCAGCAATGACAGCGAGTCGGGGCTGAGCAAGATGACTGACGTTGAAACGCCGCTGGAGATCAACCTGCCGTCCGGTGAAAACCGCTATGCCGTGCGTGTAACGCCGGTGTCACTGAATGCGGGCAGTGTCGGCAGCGATTCGGCCGCCCGATTCGGTGGCGGTGGCGCATCGCCCGACGGCACCGGTTCCCAGCGCGATAAAGGGGTCGGTCTGAGCGTGGCCTATGCCCGCCCGGATGAAGGTATCAAGGCCGATGTCGGCACCACGCCGATCGGCTTCAAGTACAGCACTGCGGCCGGCGGTGTGAGCGTCGATCGGCCATTCTCCGACAACGCCAACATGCGCTACGGCGTCAACGTCTCGCGGCGTCCGGTGATCGATAGCGTCACCTCATTCGCCGGCGCCACCGACAAACGCACCGACCAGTCGTGGGGCGGTGTGACGGCCAACGGCGCCCGCGCGCAGCTGAGCTATGACAACCAGGAAGTGGGTAGCTATGGCTACGGTTCGTGGCACAAATTGCTGGGTCACAACGTGGCGTCCAACAGCCGCACCGAACTGGGCGGGGGCGTGTACTGGTACTTGCGCAATGCCGAGGACAGCAAGCTGACCCTGGGCCTGAGCGCCACGGGCCTGAGTTTCGAAAACAACCAGGACTTCTTCACCTACGGCCATGGCGGTTACTTCAGCCCGCAAAGTTACTTTGCCCTGGGCGTGCCGGTCACTTGGGCGCAGCGCACGGAGCGGTTCTCCTACCAGGTCAAGGGCTCGGTGGGTGTGCAGTACTTCGAGCAGGACGCGGCGGATTACTTCCCCAACGACAAAGACCTGCAGGCGGCCAACAACCAGCGTTACAAAGGCCAGAACAAGACAGGCGTGGGTTACAGCCTGAGCGGTGCCGGCGAGTACAAATTCGGTTCGAGCTTTTTCCTCGGCGCCAATCTTGGCCTGGACAACGCTCAGGACTACAAGCAATTCACTGGGGGCATGTACCTGCGCTACATGTTCGAAGACATGAACGGCCCGATGGAATTGCCGGTCAGCCCCTACCGTTCCCCTTATTCCAACTGATTTCCGGAGACTTCAATGCCTTCTTCCGTTCTTGCCGGTATGACCCTTCTGGTTCTTGGCGAAAGCCACATGAGCCTGGCGGACCACTTGATGGAGCCGCTGCAAGCCAACCTGACCCAGCAAGGCGCGATCGTGCACTCGATCGGCGCGTGCGGCGCCAGTGCCGGCGACTGGCTGATCACCAAGAATGTCGATTGCGGCGCCGAGCAAAAAGGCAACGGCAAGATTGTCATCAAGGGGCGCGAAGCGACGACCACGCCGATCAAGGATCTGATTGCCGCCGACAAGCCGGACCTGGTGGTGCTGGTGATCGGCGACACCATGGCCTCCTATGACAAACCGGTGTTCCCGAAAGCCTGGGCCTGGCAGAACGTGACCGCTCTGGCCAAGGAAATCACCGCCAATGGCGCCAAATGCGCCTGGGTCGGTCCTGCCTGGGGCAAGGAAGGCGGCATGTACAAGAAGAACGACGCGCGTACCAAGTTGATGTCGGCGTTCCTGGCGAGCAACGTGGCGCCTTGCACCTACATCGATTCGTTGAGCTTCTCCAAACCGGGCGAGTGGGTCACGACTGACGGTCAGCATTTCACCGTGGCCGGTTATAAATCCTGGGCGACTGCCATCGGTGGCGCGCTGGCCAAACTGCCGGCCGACGCGGTCAGCAACAAGGGAGCCAAGCAGTGATGCGCGCACTCTCTGCTGTGTGTGCCGTGGCGGCGCTGTGCTCCAGCGCCAATGCCCTGGCTGCCGAATTTGCCTTGTACCCCACCGGCCCCAGCGAAGACGCAGCCTTCATCCGCTTCGTCAACGCGAGCACCGCGCCACTGGACGTCATCGCCCAGGCCGGGCAACCGCCGATGCGCCTGGAAGCGGCGCAACCGGTCTCGTTGTTCTTCCCGGTGCAGTCGAGCAGTGCGGTCAAGGGCACCCTGGTCAGTGGCGCACAAAAACTGGCCATGGACCTGAAAATCGAGCCCGGTGAATTCGCCACGGTGGTCGCGCTGCCCGACGGTGCGGGCATCAAGCAAGTCGCGGTGCGCGAGCAACCTGACGACTTCAATGGCCTGAAGGCGTCACTGGCGTTCTTCAACGTCGATGCCGGGTGTGCCGAGGCGAGCCTGCGCCCTGCAGGGCGAACCGCCGATCTGTTCAAGGCGGTGCCCGTCGATAGCTTGCAACGCCGGTCGATCAACCCGGTCACCCTGTCGGTGCAACTGGTGTGCGCGAACGCCAATGTCGGTGCCCCGCTGGACTTGGGCGAACTCAAGGCGGGCGAGCGTTACAGCGTGCTGCTGGTGCCTTCGGCCAGCGGCCCACGACTTCTGAACGCCACGGACACGCTGTCCCACTGATCGGATTCTGTCGCCGCCATGGTCTTCGCCTCACTTGAGTTCCTGACGCTTTTTCTGCCTGTGTTTTTACTGGCATATGCCCTGGGCAAGCCGGCCTGGCGCAACGTCATCCTGCTGATCGGCAGTTGGCTGTTCTACGGTTGGTTGAGCCCGCTGTTCCTGAGCCTGCACGTGGTGTTGACCATCGTTGCCTGGGTCGGCGGGCTGTTGGTGGACCGCGCCCGCGAGGGTTCGAAAGGGCGGGTGAGGTTGCTGATTGCATTGATCGTGTTCAACACGGCCGTGCTGTGCTGGTACAAGTACGCCAACATCCTGGCCGGCACCTGGAACGAGCTGATCACCTACTACGGCGCCATGCCGTTGGAGTGGCAACGGGTGGCGTTGCCGGCGGGGCTGTCGTTCATTGTCTTGCAGGCGATTTCCTATCTGGTGGACGTGCATCGTCATACGGTGCCGGTGGAACGCAGCTTCATCAATTACGCGACCTATATTTCGATGTTCGGTCACTCGATTGCAGGCCCCATCATTCGTTATGACTGGGTGCGTCGCGAGCTGACCCAGCGCTATTTCAGCTGGCAGAATTTCTCTCTGGGCGCGCGCCGTTTCATGATCGGCATGTGCATGAAGGTGCTGGTGGCGGACACGTTGTCGCCTTTGGTGGACGTCGCGTTCCATCTGGAAAACCCGTCCTTCGTCGATGCCTGGATCGGGTGCCTGGCCTACTCGCTGCAATTGTTTTTCGACTTCGCCGGTTACAGCGCCATGGCCATCGGCCTGGGCCTGATGCTGGGCTTCCACTTCCCGGAAAACTTCAACCGGCCGTATCTGGCCAGCAGCATCCAGGACTTCTGGCGACGCTGGCATTTGTCGCTGTCCAGCTGGCTGCGTGACTACCTGTACATCGCCCTCGGCGGCAACCGCAATGGCGCGTGGAAGACCTATCGCAACCTGTTCCTGACCATGGCCATCGCCGGTCTGTGGCATGGCGGTGACAGCTGGAACTACCTGTTGTGGGGCTCGGCACATGGCATTGCCTTGTGCATCGACCGGCTGTGGTCGCGCTCCAGCCTGCCAGATATCCCGCCATTGTTGTCGCATACCCTGACGCTGCTGTTCGTGTTCCTCGCCTGGACGCTGTTCCGTGCCCCGGACTTCCATACCGCGCTGACGATGTACGCCGGTCAGTTCGGCCTGCACGGTTTTGCCCTGGGTGATGCCTTGGCGGTGACCTTGCGCCCGGCCCATGGCCTTGCGGCTTTGCTCGGCGTGGTGTGCGTCGTCGCGCCGTTGTTGCACAACCGTTGTGAACAACGGTTTGGCGGCTATGGATTCTATGCACCGATGGCGGCCCTGTGGCCGGTGGCGGGTTTTCTGCTTTCGTTCGCGTTGATCGCGAGCCGTGAAGCGGTGCCTTTCCTGTACTTCCAGTTCTGATGGCCGCGCCCATGTCCTCTTCCTCTCACGTACCGGTCCCACCGAGTGAATTCAATGCCCGAATCAGCAAGGTGGCGGGTGTTGTGTTTGTCGCGTTCCTGGCGGTCGGCTTTGCGTCCTGCGCCTGGCTGTTGCTCAGCGGCAAGGTCGAGATGCTGCCGCCCAAGCTGAGCGTTGATGACGTGCTGCATGGCGAGGTGACCCACAAGATCGCCAAGCAATTGTCCAAGGGCGCGGTGCCCGAGCAGGCGGCGAACCTGGAGCGCGGCGGCAGTTGGCTGGCGCTGCACGATACCGGTCCACGGGTACGTTCCGGCTGCCCGGGCTGGCTGTTCCTGACCGACGAGATGCGCATCAACCGTCACGCCCAGGCCAATGCCGAAATCAAGGCGGGTGTGGTGCGCGACGTCCGCCAACGTCTGGCCAAACGCGGCATCACGCTGCTGGTGGCGGTGGTGCCGGACAAGAGTCGTATCGCCAGTTCGCAATTGTGCGACCTGCGTCGTCCGGTGCAGTTGCAGGCGCGTGCGGTGGCTTGGGTCGATGGTTTGAACAAGGCCGGTGTCGCGGCGATTGACCTGGCGCCGACCCTGCAACCCCTGGGCGCCGAGGCGTACCTGCGCACCGATACCCACTGGAGCGAAACCGGTTCTGCGGCGGCGGCCAAGGCGGTGGCCAGACAAGTGCAAGCCATGGGCATCAGCGCTACGCCGCACAAAGACTTCGAAATGAAGGTGCAAGACCCGGCACGCCGTCCTGGTGATCTGGTGCGCCTGGCTGGCCTTGAATGGCTGCCTGTGACCTGGCAACCGACGCCGGAAACCGTGGCCGCCACATTGATCAACGAGAAGGCCGCCGAGGCGCAAAGCGGCGGCGATAACCTCGACGATCTGTTCGGCGACGACAACCTGCCCAACGTGGCGTTGATCGGTACTTCGTTTTCGCGCAACTCCAACTTCGCCGGTTTCCTGCAACAGGCACTGGGTGCGCCGATCGGCAATTTCGCCAAGGACGGTGGCGAGTTCTCCGGTGGCGCCAATGGCTACTTCAACAATCCGGCGTTCAAGCAGACGCCGCCCAAGCTGATCATCTGGGAAATCCCCGAGCGGGATTTGCAGACCCCGTACGGCGAAGTGATTGAGTGGGCCAAGTAGGTTTCAGCGAATGCGTTGAGGCGGATGGCCCCATCGCTGGCAAGCCAGCTCCCACAGGGGGCTGTGTTGAGCACAATATTGGGGTCTGACATGGAATTCTGTGGGAGCTGGCTTGCCAGCGAAGGCGACCTCAAAATCACCTCATCTCAAATGCCATATGGTTATTCTCTAACGGTATTTAAATTACCGTTCTTATATCTATAAAGTCATATTTCTGCGTACCTGCCGACCAATCGGCGCGCCGCACGACACAAACCAACACGGGACCTCCGTGAGTTTTTGATCGACGCGCGCGCCCTTGAGCGTGCCGTGCGTGGGAGTGATTTATGTCAGCCGTTTCAGCATCGCCAGCCATCGCGCCACAATCCTTTGAAATCCGCCCGTTCAGCGGTGCGGTGGGCGCCGAAATCATCGGCCTCGATTTGTCCCGCCCCATCAATGATCAAGACTTCGCCCGCATTCACCGCGCGCACCTGGATCATCACGTGGTGGTGTTCCGCGACCAGCGCATTACCCCTGCGCAGCAAATCGATTTCAGCCGCCGTTTCGGCGTACTGCAGATCCACGTGCTCAAGCAATTCCTGCTGGCCGGGCATCCGGAAATCCTCATCGTTTCCAACATCGTCGAGAACGGCCAGAACATCGGCTTGGGCGATGCCGGCAAGTTCTGGCATTCCGATCTGTCCTACAAGGAACTGCCGAGCCTGGGCTCGATGCTGCATGCCCAGGAGCTGCCATCGGAGGGTGGCGACACCTTGTTCGCCGACATGCACAAGGCCTGGGACAGCCTGCCCGAGGCGCTGCGCAAAGCGGTTGAAGGCCGCTCGGCGGCGCACTCCTATACGGCGCGTTATAGCGAGACCAAATTCGAAGGCAACTGGCGTCCGACCCTGACCCCGGAGCAACTCGCCCAAGTGGCTGAAGTGGTGCATCCGGTGGTGCGGACTCACCCGGAAAACGGGCGCAAGGCCTTGTTCGTCAGCGAGGGTTTCACCACCCGCATCGTTGGCCTGCCGGAGGACGAGAGCCAGCAGTTGCTGGCCGAGCTCTACGCCCACAGCGTGTTGCCGCAAAACATCTACCGCCATCAGTGGCAGCCCCATGACCTGGTGTTCTGGGACAACCGTTCGCTGATTCATCTCGCCGCCGGTTGCCCCAGCCATCTGCGCCGCAAGCTGTATCGCACCACCATCCAGGGCGACGCGCCTTTCTGATTTGTCGGAGATTTGAACATGTCCAAACGTCTTCCCTTTGCACCACTGGCCGCCGCCATCGGCCTGGGTTTGAGCCTGATCGCCGGCAGCCTGGTGGCGCCGACCGTGGCCCACGCCGAAGGTGAAATCCGCATCGCCGAACAGTTCGGCATCGTTTATCTGCTGCTCAATGTGGTGCGCGATCAGAACCTGATCGAGAAGTACGGCAAGCAGGAAGGCATCGACATCAAGGTCGACTGGACCCAGCTCTCCGGCGGGGCGGCGGTCAATGATGCATTGCTCTCTGGCTCCATCGATATTGCTGGCGCCGGTGTCGGCCCGCTGCTGACCATCTGGGACCGCACTCACGGCAAGCAGAACGTCAAGGCCGTGGCATCCCTGGGTAACTTTCCGTACTACCTGGTGAGCAACAATCCCAAGGTCAAAACCATTGCCGATTTCACCGAGAAGGACCGCATCGCGGTGCCAGCGGTGGGCGTGTCGGTGCAGTCGCGCTTCCTGCAATACGCCGCCGCCAGGCAGTGGGGCGACAAGGAATTCAACCGTCTCGACAAGTACACCATCGCCGTTCCGCACCCCGATGCCACGGCGGCGCTGATTGCGGGCGGCACTGAGCTGACCGGTCATTTCTCCAACCCGCCGTTCCAGGATCAGGCACTGGAAAACAAGAACGTGCACGTGGTGCTGAACACCTATGACCTGCTCGGGCCGAACTCGCCGACCGTGTTGTTCGCCACCGAGAAATTCCGCGATGAGAACCCGAAAACCTACAAGGCTTTCATCGACGCCCTGACCGAAGCGGCGCAATTTGCGCAGAACGACAAAGGCGCGGCGGCGGACACGTACATCCGCGTGACCAAGGCAAAAATCGACCGCGCCGCGTTGCTGAAAATCATCGACAACCCGCAGTTCGAATTCAGCGTCACGCCTAAAAACACCTACCCGCTGGCCGAGTTCCTCTACCGCGTCGGCGCGATCAAAAACAAACCGGATTCGTGGAAGGATTACTTCTTCCAGGACGCCAAACCGCTGCAAGGGAGCTGATTTTTATGAACGCCCCTTTGCAAGGCCACACGGTCAGCAAATCGATCGCGGCAGCCCAAGCGCTGCTGTCGGTCGATAACGTCAGCCTGGAATACCGCACGCCGCAGCGGGTGGTGCGGGCGACCCATCAAGTCAGTTTCGAGATCGATCCGGCGGATCGCTTTGTCCTGCTCGGCCCATCCGGTTGCGGTAAATCCACCTTGCTCAAAGCCGCTGCCGGGTTCATCCAGCCGGTTGAGGGTGAGATCCGTTTGCAGGGCCAGCGCGTCGATGCGCCGGGGCCGGACCGGATCGTGGTGTTCCAGGAGTTCGATCAACTGCCGCCGTGGAAAACCGTGAAGCAGAACGTGATGTTTCCACTGTTGGCCTCCAGAACCCTGAAGAAAAAAGAAGCCGAAGAACGAGCCCTGCACTACCTGGAGAAGGTCGGTCTGGCTGCGTTTGCCGATGCCTATCCGCATACCTTGTCCGGTGGCATGAAGGCGCGGGTTGCCATCGCTCGCGCGCTGGCGATGCAGCCGAAAATCCTGCTCATGGATGAACCCTTCGCCGCCCTCGACGCACTGACCCGACGCAAGATGCAGGAGGAGTTGCTGCTGCTGTGGGAAGAAGTGCGTTTCACGCTGCTGTTCGTCACGCACTCCATCGAAGAGGCGCTGGTGGTGGGCAATCGCATCCTGTTGCTGTCGCCGCATCCGGGGCGGGTACGGGCAGAAGTCCACAGCCATCAATACGATTTGCACAGCCTCGGCGGCGTGGCGTTTCAGGAATCGGCGCGGCGTATTCACCGGTTGTTGTTTGATGAAGGCCAGTCGCCGGAAACCGAGCGCGTACTGGATTTCACCGACATCCGCATCGCTTATTGAGCCAGTTGAGAGGAGGGCCCGATGAGCCATCTATCATCCCCGCGTGAAGAATTCGAAACCGTACTGCAGCCACTGACCAGCGTGCCGCTGGAACGCGAACTGCCCCTCGGCCAGCGACTGTGGCAGCAAGGGTGGCTGCGCAAAAGCCTGATCCTGATTCTGCTCGCTGTGCTGTGGGAAGCCGTCGCCCGTTATCAGAACAACGACCTGTTGCTGCCGAGCTTCGTGCAAACCGCTCACGCGCTATACGACGGCCTGCTCAGCGGCGAACTGCTGGGTAAGGTATGGATTTCCCTGGTCGTATTGCTCAAGGGTTACCTGATCGGCATCGTCCTGGCATTCGGCCTGACCACCCTGGCGGTATCCACCCAGTTCGGTCGCGACCTGCTGAGTACCCTGACCTCGATGTTCAACCCGCTCCCGGCGATTGCCCTGCTGCCGCTGGCGTTGCTGTGGTTCGGCCTGGGTCAGAACAGCCTGATTTTCGTGCTGGTGCACTCGGTGCTCTGGGCGCTGGCGCTGAATACCTACGCCGGCTTCCTCGGCGTCTCCGAAACCCTGCGCATGGCCGGTCGCAACTACGGCCTCAAGGGCATGCGCTTCGTGCTGTTCATCCTGATCCCGGCTGCACTGCCCTCGATCCTCGCCGGGCTGAAAATCGGCTGGGCGTTTGCCTGGCGCACGTTGATTGCGGCTGAGTTGGTGTTTGGCGCGACAAGCGGCAAGGGTGGGTTGGGCTGGTACATCTTTCAGAATCGTAATGAGCTGTACACCGACAAGGTGTTTGCCGGGTTGGCGGTGGTGATCCTGATTGGGTTGTTGGTGGAGAATCTGGTGTTTGATTCGTTGGAGCGGGTGACGGTGAAGCGGTGGGGGATGCAGCGGTGAGGGTGGCCTCACCGCGCTATTTTTTGGACGGTGATTAACTTCCCTTTCGAAGGGCGGTGACACGCTTGGTTGGTCCCGTCGTGCCTGTAATCCGTAGACCATTTCCAGCTCCAGGAGCAAGCGGAGTCTGCTGAACTCTGACTGAATTAGGCCCTGTATATGGGTTTGGTTGGGTGACGATGTGATTCGATGGTGGTTGTTGTTTAAATTTTGGAGGCGGAGGGCCTAGTTTTTTTAGGGCTTTAGGATCAAACAAAAAATTGTCGGCAAAGGCTTTTTTTGCACTTTTTGCAGCACCTAAAACCTGCGAAACGCCACTATTGGCGAGGCTTGCGGTCTTTCTGAGCACAGGAGTAGCAACGGTTTGCACTGCGTCCGTCAATGCCTGCACGAAGCGTGAAAACGCCCATGGCAAATGCCCCGTCGGATCCGAATTCATCATCGGCTCCCCACCGCAATACGTATACGCATTCCTCCCGCCCCGACCAAACGGACTCAAACTGTCCGGGCTGTGAAAGCGCATCAAGCTCGGGTTGTATGCACGGTAGCCGTTGCCCAGCAAATACCATTCGGGATTCGCCTCGTTCAGTTCACCGTTGAAGCCTAACCGCGTCATGACTTCAACCTGCGACGATTGCTGGCCGTAGGGTGAATACGCAATGCGATTAGGATTACCCGCGTCGATTTCAGCGAGTATCGAGTTTTTGAGATCCGTTGCCAGCAGTACCGTGCGTTGCCGAGTCGGATTCTGTTGATTGGGTTGAGTCATACCGAATGCCTTTGCGAGAGGATAAAGGCGAGTGTCTGGTTTAGTTTTACGCGCGACGGACAAGGTTGAGAACTAGCAGAACTGATAGTGGCGGCGGTGACAGTGCGGACGCCTTCGCGAGCAGGCTCGCTCCTACAGGGGGAGGTGTTTTACACAAAATCTGCATCTACGGGAGATCCATTGTGGGAGCGAGCCTGCTCGCGAAGAGGCCGGAACTGCTAGCGCATCATTCGGCGGATGTTTGCTAGCATTGCGCCTGAATCAATCCTGATCGCTAACGAGTGCTCGCCATGCAACTCCCGGACATGAACCTGCTGATCGCCCTGGACGCACTGCTCGACGAAGGCAGCGTCGTGGGCGCCGCGCGGCGGATGAACCTCAGCCCGGCGGCCATGAGCCGTACCTTGACGCGCATCCGCGAAGCCATCGGCGATCCGATCCTGGTGCGTGCCGGCCGTGGTCTGGTGCCCACGCCCAAGGCGTTGGAGTTGCGCGAGCAGGTGCGGGATCTGGTGGAGCAAGCCGCGCAGCTGTTCCACTCGGCCCGTGTCGTAGACCTGGGCAGTTTGCGGCGGCGGTTCAGTATCCGGGCCAACGATTTCTTCATCGGCGTCTACGGCGGCAAGTTGTCCGACGCCATGGAGCGTCAGGCGCCGCATTGTGAATTGCGCTTCGTCCCGGAGGGCGATGGCGATGACGAGGCTTTGCGTGAAGGCCGCATCGATCTGAATGTCAGCAACACTCGCCCGCCGATGCCGGAAGTGAAAGTGCAGAACCTGTTTTCCACCCAGTTTGTCGGCCTGGTGCGTGAAGATCATCCGTTGCTCGATGAAGAAATCACCGCGGAACGCTTTGCCGGGTTCTCTCATATCAGCATGTCCCGCAGAGGGATCGCTCGTGGGCCGATCGATACAGCGCTCAACGCCCTGGGGCTGGAGCGGCGAGTGGCAGTGATTGCACCGAGTTTTCATGCGGCGATGTTCGCCTTGCCCGATTCCGATCTGATTCTGCCGGTGCCCAGGGAAACGCTGCTGAGCGTACGTCGCCTGGGGCTGAAGTTGCGCTCGTTCACTCTGCCGATCCCCTTGCCAACCATCGTGCTGAGTCAGGCCTGGCACCCGCGCTTTGACAATGACCCCGCCCACCGCTGGCTGCGCGAAACCGTGAAAAGCTGTTGCGACGAGACGTGGCTGGCGGCCCAATCCTGAGACCTGTAGGCGCCGACTTGCTGACGATGGCGGCCCATCAGTTGGCAAAAATGGCGCCTGACACACCGCTATCGCCAGCAAGCCGGGTCCTGCAGGTTCATACCTATGGATGGTGGTTCGCCTGATACGGCGGTGTTAGTTTTCCCCATCGTTTCTGCGCAAGACAGACCTCTGTTCTCGTCCGTTTTCATCGTTCGATTGCTGCGTCCGACGCACTTATAAATTGCCGATAAGTCAGTTTTCGTCAGTGATGCGCCTTCGTAGACTGCCACCTCAATTATTTCGGAGTTGTGAACCGATGACCTCCCTGACGGCCTCGGTGCCTCTGGCCGCGCCCGCGCCGGCCGCCGCGCCAATGGCTTTTGGTCCGCGGATCATCATTGGCCTGGTGGGTGTGCTGCTGGCGGTGCTGGTTTCGGGCCTGAACGAGACGGTGACCAAGGTTGCCCTGGCCGACATTCGCGGTGCTTTGGCCATTGGCTACGACGAAGGCACCTGGCTGGTCGCCAGCTACACCGCGACCTCGGTGGCCGCCATGGCCTTCGCGCCTTGGTGTGCGGTGACCTTCTCTTTGCGCCGCTTCACCCTGTGCGCCATCAGCGCGTTCACCCTGTTGGGGGTGTTGTGTCCGCTGGCGCCGAACTATGAAAGCCTACTGATCCTGCGTACGTTGCAAGGCCTGGCCGGCGGCGCACTGCCACCGATGCTGATGACCGTCGCCCTGCGTTTTCTGCCGGCCAATGTGAAGCTGTACGGCCTGGCCGGTTACACCCTGACCGCCACTTTCGGTCCGGAGCTGGGCACGCCGCTGGCGGGGTTGTGGACCGAGTACGTCGGCTGGCAATGGACGTTCTGGCAAGTCGTCGCGCCCTGCCTGATCGCCATGGTGGCGGTGGCTTATGGCATCCCCCAGGACCCGCTGCGGCTGGAGCGTTTCAAGCAGTTCAACTGGCGTGGCTTGCTGCTGGGGTTTCCCGCGATCTGCATGCTGGTGGTCGGCATCCTGCAGGGCAATCGGCTGGACTGGTTCGAGTCGAGCCTGATCAGCGGCTTGCTGGCGGGAGGCGCGTTGTTGCTGGTGCTGTTTCTAATCAACGAATGGTCGCAGCCAACCCCGTTTTTCAAGATGCAGATGCTCGGCATCCGCAACCTGTCGTTCGCATTGCTGACCCTGGCCGGGGTGCTGGTGGTGCTGTCGGCGGTGATCATCATTCCATCCGGTTACCTGGCGCAGATCCAGGGTTATCGCCCGGTGCAAACCGCGCCGATCACCTTGCTGTCGGCGCTGCCACAGTTGATCGCGCTGCCGTTGGTGGCGGCGTTGTGCAACCTGAGGTGGGTGGATTGCCGCTGGGTGCTGGGGATCGGCCTGAGCATGCTCGCCCTGTCCTGCCTCGCCGGATCGCAGCTGACCTCGGCGTGGATTCGCGATGATTTCTATGGGCTGCAACTGCTGCAGATTGTCGGCCAGCCCATGGCCGTACTGCCACTGTTGATGCTGGCGACCGGCAGCATCAACCCGATGGACGGGCCGTTCGCGTCGTCCTGGTTCAACACCGTGAAAGGCCTGGCTTCGGTGATTGCCACCGGCGTGCTGGAAACCTTGACCACCGCGCGGTTGCACTTTCACTCGACGATGTTGGTGGATCGCCTCGGCAACTCACCCCTGGTCGATGCAGGCAGCCCCGGCCTTGCCCATCGGCTGCACGAGCAGGCGGTGGTGCTGACCTCTGCCGATCTTTACCTGTGCATGGCCGGCATCGCTGTAGCGCTGATCCTGCTGATTTTCTGGCTGCCGACGCGGATCTTTCCGCCGCGCGCACCGACCTGAATGCTCCACTGAAACAGAAGGTTTTTATGACGACTCAATCGAAGCAAAAAGTGGCCGTGGGCGTTGCCGTCGTAATCGCGGTGGGCGTGCTGATTTATGTGCTGGCGCCCGGACTGTTTGGCCAGCGCACGCAACAGAGCACCAATGATGCCTATGTTTCGGCGGACTACACGCTGGTGGTGCCGCGCGTGGCCGGGTTCATCAAGCAAGTGCTGGTGGAAGACAACCAACAGGTCAAGGCCGGGCAGTTGCTGGCGCTGATCGACGACCGCGATCTGCGCGCCGCCGCTGAAGCGGCGGCGGCCGAAGCCCTGATGGCCCAGGCGCAACTGCAAAATGCCCGGGCGACCCTCGAACGCCAGGCATCAGTGATCGCCCAGGCGCAGGCGACCGTGGTGTCGGCCAAGGCTGAAATGGCCTTCGCCGAACATGAACTCAATCGCTACGATCATCTCGCCGGGGTGGGCGCCGGCACCGTGCAGAACGCGCAACAGGCGCGCACGCGCATTGATCAGGCCAGCGCCCGGTTGACCAATGTCACGGCGGTGCTGGCGGCGGAACGCAAGCAGGTGGACATCCTCACGGCCCAGCGCGATGGGGCGGAAGGTGGCTTGAAACGGGCGCAGGCGAAGCTGGAAATTGCCAGCTATGAACTGTCCTATACACGCATCGTCGCGCCACAGGACGGCATGGTCGGCGAGCGTGCGGTGCGGGTTGGCGCCTATGTCACGCCGGGCAGCAAGCTGCTGGCGGTGGTGCCATTGGCGCAGGCTTATGTAGTGGCCAACTTTCAGGAAACCCAGTTGACCCATGTACAGCCGGGGCAGGACGTGCAAGTGCGCGTCGACACCTTTGGCGGTGCAGCACTGACCGGGCGCGTGGAGAGCATCGCACCGGCCACTGGCGTGACCTTCGCCTCGGTCAAACCGGACAACGCGACCGGTAACTTCACCAAAGTCGTGCAGCGGATTCCGGTGAAGATTGTGCTGGAGCCGGGGCAGCCACTGGCCGAGCGGTTGCGGGTGGGGATGTCGGTGGAGGCGAGGATTGATACCTCGAATACCGGCGTCGAGCATGAGGTTGCGCAGCGATGAGGATTTTTGGTGATTGGTCTGACGCTTTCGCGAGCAGGCTCGCTCCCACAATGGGTCGGTGTGATACACACAATCTCTGTTCAAAAGGCGATCCCCTGTGGGAGCGAGCCTGCTCGCGAAGAGGCCGCTCAATTCAACGGACCTTTTGTGCCTTACTGGTCATGAGCCTTTCCGCTTGCACTGTTGGCCCCGACTTCCAGAAACCCGAGGCTCAACCAGTCACCGAATGGTCAAAACCCTCAAAAGCTGTCGCCAGCCAGGCCACCGACGAGACCCTGAACGAACGCTGGTGGGAAGTGTTCAACGACCCGAAACTCTCGGCCCTGAGCCAGCGTGCCCTGACCGACAACCTCGACCTGAAACTCGCCAGTAGCCGTTTGCAGCAAAGTCGCGCCGTGCGTCAGGTGATCACCGCCGACCGCTACCCGACGACCGCCGCCACCGGGAGCTATGCACGCAAGCGCAACAGCAGCGATGGCTTGATGGACCCCTCGGGGCACAACGGCGATTCCGCGTTCAACCTGTGGGACGCCGGCTTCTCCGCATCCTGGGAGCTGGATTTCTGGGGCCGGGTGCGCCGCGAAACCGAAGCGGCCGACGCCACGCTGGAAGTCGCGGAAAACGACCGTCGTGGCGTGTTGCTGTCGGTACTGGCCGAAACCGCCCAGGACTACATTCAACTGCGTGGTGTGCAAAACACCCGGGCCGTCACCGAACAGAACCTTGAGGTCGCTCGCCACAGTTTGAAGTTGTCGCAACTGCGCCTGGCCGACGGTGTCGCGACCGACCTGGATGTCGCCGAAGCCGCCGCACAAGTCGCCGCCATCGAATCGCGCCTGCCGGCGCTGGAGCAGCGCCAGGCACAACTGATCAACGCCTTGAGCCTGCTGATGGGCGAACCGCCCCAAGCGCTGACGGCCGAGTTATCCACCGACGCGCCGGTGCCACAAACGCCGCGTCAGGTCGCCATTGGCTTGCCGTCGCAACTGGCCGAGCGCCGCCCGGACATTCGCCAGGCCGAGGCCCGCCTGCATGCTGCGACAGCCAGCATCGGCGTGGCCAAGGGGGATTTCTATCCACGCATTACGTTGTCCGGCAATGTCGGTTCGCAAGCCATGCAGTTGGGTGATTTCGGTTCGTGGGGTTCGCGTGCGTTCGGCATCGGCCCGCAATTCACCCTGCCGTTGTTCGACGGCGGGCGCTTGCGCGGTGTGTTGAACCTGCGCGAAGCCCAGCAACAGGAAGCGGCTATCGCCTACCAGCAAACCGTGTTGCGCGCCTGGCATGAAATCGATGACCAACTGAGCGCCTACAACGCCAGTCAACTGCGCCGTGACAGCCTCGCCGAAGCGGTGCGCCAGAACCGGATCGCCTTGCAAACCGCCCAACGGCAATATGTCGAGGGCGTGGTGGATTTCGTCAACGTGCTCACCGTACAAGGCGCATTGTTGGCAACCCAGGAGCAATGGGTCGAGAGTTCGACCGGTGTGTCGCTGGCAGCGGTCGGGTTGTACAAGGCGCTGGGCGGCGGATGGCAGTCGGTTTATCCGCTGACGGCGCAACGCTGAGCCGCACTGCTCACTTCATCGGATCGCTGGCCTGGGCATCGACGTCGCAATGGGCGGTAGCCTAGAGTGAGCAACATGTTTTGTCATTGCAGGTGAATAAGTGGTCATGGGGGTGGACATCAAAGAGCCGTTGGCCAGACGCCAGCAATCTCGTGCGGACCAGGGATTGCCTGGCAAAAAGGAGTGGTCACAGGCCTGGGTCGGCGGGCTGATTGTCCTGGCGGTGGCTGCCCTGACCCGGTTTTACGACCTGACCGCTGCGGCCATCTGGGGCGATGAGGGCTCGAGCCTGTTGATGAGTCGCTACGACCTGGCCGGCATTTGGGTGCATGCCGCTCATGACGTGCACCCGCCGTTGTATTTCATGCTGCTCCATGGCTGGATCGAATGGTTTGGCGACGGTATTTTTTCGATACGCAGCTTGAGTGCGTTGCCGGGAATTGCCGCGGTCATGCTGGGCATGTGGCTGGTCCGATTAATGGCCGGCCCTCGCGCGGCGCTGCTGGCCGGGCTGTTGCTGGCGCTTTTGCCCACAGCGGTGCGCTATAGTCAGGAAGTGCGGATGTACTCGTGGCTGGGCATGTGGTTGCTCGGCGCCACGATTGCACTGGTGTACTGGGTCAAACAGCCCCGCCACACGCAGGCGCTGGTGATGTATGCGCTGCTGATGACCGCCGGGTTTTACACCCACTATTTCACCGCGCTGTGCGTGATTGTCCATTGGACGTATTTGCTGGTGCTGCGCTTGCAGCCGGCTCATCCCCTGAAACTCATCGACCGCCCGGCGTGGTGGCTGACGAATGCCGCTATCGTGCTGCTGTTTGCCCCGTGGATTCCCGGCCTGGTCGATCTGATCCAGCACATGGACCAGCTCAAGGCCAACGGTGATGTGGGTTGGGAGCTGCCGGTCACGCTCAGTTCACTGCCCTCGATGGTGTGGGATTTTCTGATTCAGGACGATGGGGATAACCTGCCCCGACTGCTGTTCAGTACAGTGCCGATGCTATTGCTGGCCGTGATCCTGATGACGGTCTTTCGTGATCGCAGTCGCTATCGCTGGAGTGTCGTGCTGGCGCTCTACACGCTGTTGCCGCTGTTGCTGGTCTATGGGGTCTCGTTTATTTCGCCGGTGTTCATCGAGCGTTATCTGAACGCCTATGCGCTGGGCCTGCCACTGATCATGGCGCTGGCCATTGACCGCTTGCTCCATGGTTTTCGCATATGGGCGTTTGGGTTGTTGGCACTGTTTGTCGGCGCCGAGCTGGTCGGGCTGAAAACCAATGCCACGGTCGATGTGAATGACCAGACCAGCGTGATGGTCGAGTTCGTCAACCAGCATTACGTGGCCGGTGACCGGATCGTCATCAGCGACATGCTCTGGTGGATGCCTTATGTCTATTACAACCGCACCGATGCGCTTCCGCTGCTCTATACCCCGCCCCTGGCCAACGGTAGTTCCAGTCGCCCGAATGATTACGGTTTCGGCACCCTGGTCAATGGCGACGCGCATAGGATCTATCTCGATCACCTCAGCCAATTGCCCCGGGGAACAGGTCGCGTCTGGTTGATCAGCACGGCCGACCAGCCGGACGAATTCGCCCCGCTGCCCGATGGCTGGCAAAAAATCAGCGAGACCGAGGCGGGCAATAACCGGGCGCGGTTGTTCATTATGGGATCAGAGCCGCATTGATTGTGGGAGTGAGCCTGCTCGCTCCCACAGGGTGGCGCTTATGTTTTCGGCGACAGATCCGCCATGCCCTTGAGCAATTCGATCGGCAACGGAAAGACGATGGTTGAACTCTTG
The DNA here is from genome assembly GCF_002356535.2 of Pseudomonas izuensis. Taxonomy (NCBI): domain Bacteria; kingdom Pseudomonadati; phylum Pseudomonadota; class Gammaproteobacteria; order Pseudomonadales; family Pseudomonadaceae; genus Pseudomonas; species Pseudomonas izuensis. The sequence continues at coordinate 155,688 of NZ_AP017423.2, forward strand.
TCGCCGGCAATCGAACTCAGCGTCTGCATATAGCGCAGTTGCATGGCGCCGGGTTGGCGGCCAAGCATTTCGGCGGCTTGCATGAGTTTTTCCGACGCCTGCAATTCGCCTTCGGCGTGGATCACCTTGGCCCGGCGTTCGCGCTCCGCTTCGGCCTGTTTGGCGATGGCGCGGATCATCGATTCGTTGAGGTCCACGTGCTTGATCTCGACGTTGGCCACCTTGATGCCCCAGGCGTCAGTCTGGGCGTCGAGCACTTGCTGGATGTCGATGTTCAGCCGTTCGCGCTCGGCCAGCAGTTCATCGAGTTCGTGCTTGCCGAGCACCGCACGCAAAGTGGTTTGCGCCAATTGGCTGGTGGCCATGAGAAAGTCTTCGACCTGGATGATTGCCTTCTGTGGGTCGAGGACGCGGAAGTACAGCACGGCGTTGACCTTGACCGATACGTTGTCGCGGGTGATCACATCCTGCGCCGGCACGTCGAGGACCACGGTGCGCAGATCGACGCGGACCATTTGCTGGATCACTGGAATCAACAGGATCAGGCCCGGGCCCTTGACCTGCCAGAAGCGTCCGAGCTGGAACACCACCCCGCGCTCGTACTCGCGCAGGATGCGAAAAGTCGCTCCTGCCAAGGCGATCAGCAACAACAGGAGCGCGACAAAACCCAGCTGCAAACCCATGGCTATTCTCCAACCGATACCGCGTCAGTCGCGGCCACTTCCAGCATTAATCCCTTGCGTGCCACCACCCGGACCCGCTGCCCGATCTGCAATGGCTTGGCGCTCGACACTTGCCAGCGCTCGCCCTGCAAATGCACCCAGCCGTGACAGGTATCGCCGGCCTGTAGCGACAATACCGGCGTCACGCTGCCCAGCAGGCCGGCATCGCCGCTGACGGTATGGCGCGGTCGGGTTTTCAGGGCGCGGATCAGCAGGAAAATCAGCAGCACTGCGCTGATCAGCCCAAGGCCGATCATCAACGGCACGGGCATTTGGGCATTGGTCAGGATCACCGCGCCGATCACGAACATCACGATCCCGCCCAGGCCAATCACACCGTAATTGGGCAGGGCCGCCTCGGCGATCAGAAACGCGATGCCGAAGGTGATCAGCCACATTCCGATGGGGTCGGGAGGCGGCATTCCGACAGTGTCCGCGGCGAAGGCGCAGGTGCTCAACGCCAACAGCCATGCAATGGCAAAACAACGCGTTTTCACATGACCCTCCAGGAGAGTCGCGGGTGGTTCTGTATACAGTTTAGTTGACGCGCCGGTTGTCTGGATTTTGCTCGAATGTCGACTCTCCGATGGGCGGATTTCCCTCCTGATTGCCCCGGCGGGCCTAGACTTTCACTACGTACAAAAATGTTAATCATCGTCCGCCAGGCGTTAATGCGGACACCGAGGTGCATCATGCGTATGGCAAGAACCGTGCAGAGAAGCCTGGAAAAGGCTCAATGCGACTATGACATCCTCACCCATCCCCATTCGGCCAGCAGCCTCGAAACGGCACGGGTCGCGGGCATTCCCGCCGAACGGGTGGCAAAATCGGTCATCCTCGACGACCACCACGGGCACTACCTGATGGCCGTGCTGCCCGCCAGCCGTCACCTGGACCTGAGCAAAGTCCGTAGCAGTGGCCAATGGCAGGTCTCCCGGGAAAGCAACTTGCCGCACCTGTTCGATGATTGCGAACGCGGCGCCGTGCCTGCCCTGGGCGAAGCTTATGGACTGGATGTGGTTATCGACCCCCTGCTGACCCGGCAGAAAGACATCTATCTGGAAGCCGGCAACCACATCAACCTGCTGCACATGAACATGCCGGACTTCCTGAAAATGGTGCCCCATGCGGAAGTGCGGGAGTTGAGTGATTGAGTTTTGCAGTGCCGATGACATCGATTCGCGAGCAGGCTCGCTCCCACAGGGGATCGCGTTTCTCCTGTGGGAGCGAGCCTGCTCGCGATTGACCGCGCAGCGGTCGCCCTTAATGGTTACCAGGAGCCAGCCATGGAAAACCCAACCCACAGCCTCCCATCCCTGTTCAAACAACTCGGCCTGCCTGACGACGCCGAAAACATCGACAAATTCATCGCCACCCACTCACCGCTAAAACCCGAATTGCATCTGGCGGACGCCTTTTTCTGGAGCCCGTGCCAGGCGGAACTGTTGCGCAATGAAATTCTCGATGACGCCGATTGGGCGGAGGTGGTGGATCAGCTGGATGTACTGTTGAGGAAGGGTCGGGGAGGGTAGTCGATTAAACGCATTTGATCTTCTGCAGGAGCGAGCTTGCTACAGGCAGAAGATTTGTTTCAAAACTTGACGGAAAATCCCTTCCAATGCCATATTGATAGTTAGCAAACTAACAGTGTGTGTTTTCCCTCGTGCCGAATAATCTCGACGCTCTGCAGATGAACATCAGCAGCTCCATGGTGGTGGCCGCCCGGCATTGGCGAAAGATCTGCCAGACGACGCTGGTCAACTATGGAATATCCGAAGCCTGTGCCGTCCCGTTGCTGATGATCGGGCGTCTGGGCGATGGTGTCCGGCAGGTGGCCGTGGCGCAGGCGTCCGGGATGGAGAGTCCGTCGCTGGTGCGACTTCTGGACCAGCTGTGCCATGCCGGTCATGTCTGCCGCACTGAAGACACCCAGGACCGCCGCGCCAAATGCCTGAGCCTGACCGATACGGGTCGTATGCTGGTGCAAACGGTCGAGATGGAACTGGTGCGATTGCGCAATGAAGTGCTCGAAGGCATCGACCAGCGTGACCTGGAGGCTGCGTTGCGTGTGTTGAAAGCCTTCGAGTCGGCGGGCCAATTGCCGGTGACCTACTCTTGAACGGTTTCTTTTCCGGCATGCCCCCGGCGCGCGACTGGTTCTTCGGTGTGCGAACCTTCGCGGCGTCGATGATCGCGCTGTATATCGCCCTGCTCATGCAAATGCCGCGTCCGTACTGGGCGATGGCCACGGTGTATATCGTTTCCAACCCCTTCGTCGGCCCCACCAGTTCCAAGGCGTTGTACCGTGCGATCGGTACCTTTCTGGGCGCCGCGGCGGCGGTGTTGTTCGTGCCGATGTTTGTCCAGAGCCCTTATTTGCTGGTGCTGGTCATTGCACTCTGGACGGGGATCTTGCTGTTCCTGTCCCTGCATTTGCGCACCGCCAACAACTACGCCTTGATGCTCGCCGGTTACACCTTGCCGCTGATCGCCTTGCCGGTGGTGGATAACCCGCTGGCGGTGTGGGACATCGCCGAGTCGCGCACCGAGGAAATCTTCCTCGGCATCGCCGTCGCGGCGGTGGTCGGCGCGATGTTCTGGCCCCGGCGGCTGGCCCCCGTGTTCAACGATTCGGTGAGCAAATGGTTTGCCGATGCGTCGACGTACAGCCAGCGGTTTCTCAGCCGCAATGTGCAACCGGATGAAGTCAGTGGCTTGCGCGCGTCGATGGTCGCGACCTTCAACAGCCTGGAATTGATGATCGGCCAGTTGCCCCACGAGGGCTCGCGACCGCAAACCGTGCGTAATACCAAGGAACTGCGCGGGCGCATGATTCACTTGCTGCCCGTCATCGATGCCCTCGACGATGCGCTTTACGCCCTCGAACGGCGCACTCCCGAGCTTGTGGACAAATTCGCGCCACTGCTCGGCGCCACCACCGAATGGCTGCAGCATAAAGACGCCGACATTGGCCGATGGCAGGCGTTGAAGGATCAGCTCGAAGCCCTGCAGCCCAGTGCCGAGGCGCTGGAGGATCGCAAGCAGCTGCTTTTCTCCAACGCCCTCTATCGTCTGGGCGAATGGATCGATCTGTGGCAAGACTGTCGCAGTCTGCAAATCGCCATCCAGTGCGAAAACCAGGCCAGCTGGCGCGCGGTGTATCGCCATTGGCGGCTGGGGCGGCTGACGCCGTTTCTGGATCGTGGCCTGATGCTTTATTCGGCGGCGTCCACCGTGACCGCGATCATTGTCGCGTCGGTGCTGTGGATTCTGCTTGGCTGGACCAACGGCGGCAGCGCGGTAATTCTGGCCGCCGTTGCGTGCAGCTTCTTCGCCTCGATGGACGACCCGGCACCGCAGATTTACCGGTTCTTTTTCTGGACGGCGATGTCGGTGCTGTTCGCCAGCCTTTACCTGTTTCTGGTGCTGCCTAACCTGCATGATTTCCCGATGCTGGTGCTGGCGTTTGCCGTGCCGTTCATTTGCGCCGGCACCCTGACGGTCAAGCCGCAGTTTTACCTGGGCATGCTGCTGACCTTGGTCAACACCTCGTCCTTCATCAGTATTCAGGGCGCCTACGACGCGGATTTCCTCAGTTTCGCCAACTCCAACCTGGCCGGTCCCATCGGCTTGCTGTTTGCGTTCATCTGGACCCTGGTTGCCCGGCCATTCGGCGCCGAACTGGCAGCCAAGCGCCTGACCCGTTTCAGCTGGCGCGACATTGTCAGCCTCACTGAGCCTGCGACGCTGGCCGAGCACCGGCAGCTGGGTGTGCAGGTGCTGGATCGCTTGATGCAGCATTTGCCTCGCCTGGCCATGACCGGCCAGGACACCGGCATCGCCCTGCGAGAAGTGCGTGTGGCGCTGAATCTGCTGGACGTGCTCGCCTATACGCCACGGGTTCACGGCGTACCGCAGGCACTGTTGCGGCAGGTGGTGGCGGAGGTCGGCGAATACTTCAAGGCGTGCCTGAAGGCCGGCGAACGCCTGCCGGCGCCGAGCCCGCTGCTGATGACCATGGATCGCACCCGCCGCGCCCTTGCAGGTGCGGGTGACGATGAAACCCGTCTGCATCTGCTGCACGCCTTGAGCGGCCTGCGCCTGGCGTTGTTGCCCGGTGTTGAATTTGTCGGTTCCGTCGAGCTCGAAGAACCGCTTCCCCATGGCATCGATGGAGCGCCTTTATGATCGGTGATCTGGATATCGGCGGGGTGTTCCTGCCTACGCTGCTGGTGCTGATGGGCATTACGTATGTGTTGTACCTGCTGGTGCACGGGGTGCTGACGCGCTTGCACTTTTACCGTCTGGTCTGGCACCGGGCATTGTTTAACGTGGCTCTCTACGCCTTGCTGCTTGGCGTCGTGAATTCACTCAGTCGATACCTGATGACATGAAAAAACCCTTTTTGACCATTGGCCGTGTGGTCCTGACCCTGTTGATCGTGACCTTCGCGGTCGTCGTGGTCTGGCGCATGGTGATGTATTACATGTTCGCCCCCTGGACCCGCGACGGGCACATCCGTGCCGACATCGTGCAAATCGCCCCGGACGTGTCCGGGCTGATCCAGCAGGTGGAAGTGCGCGATAACCAGTTGGTCAAGCGCGGGCAAGTGCTGTTCAGCATTGACCCGGATCGATTCAAACTGGCCTTGCGTCAGGCGAAAGCGGCGGTGGCCGACCGCGAGGAAACCCTCGCCCAGGCCCAGCGCGAAGCCAAGCGCAACAAGGGCCTCGGCAATCTGGTGCCGGGCGAACAGCTGGAAGAAAGCCAGTCCAAGGTAGCCCGCGCCCAAGTGGCGTTGATGGAAGCCCAGGTGGCCGTCGACAGTGCTCAGCTGAACCTCGACCGCTCGGTGATCCGCAGCCCGGTGGACGGCTACGTCAACGACCGCGCGCCGCGTACCCAGGAGTTCGTCAGCGCCGGCCGGCCGGTGCTGTCGGTGGTCGACAGCAATTCCTTTCACATCGATGGCTATTTCGAAGAAACCAAACTGGACGGTATTCAGGTTGGCCAAAGCGTCGATATTCGTGTGATTGGCGACCGCGCGCGGCTGCGTGGCCACGTGGAAAGCATCGTCGCCGGTATCGAAGACCGGGATCGCACCAGCGGCAACAACCTGTTGCCCAACGTCAACCCGGCGTTCAGTTGGGTGCGGCTGGCCCAGCGGATTCCGGTGCGGATCGCTTTCGATGACGTACCGGCGGACTTCCGCATGATCGCCGGGCGTACGGCCACCGTGTCGATCATTGACGACCAGAAACGGGAGCCAGCGCAATGAACAAGGCCTCGGGTTTGATGGTTGCCGGTTTGGGCTTGCTGCTGTCGGCGTGTCAGGTGGTCGGGCCGGATTATCACCTGCCGGACGAGGCCGCGATCCACCGTGAAGACTTGCAGGGCAAACTGGCGGTCGATGGCAAGCCTGTGGTTTCGGACCCGGTGCCTGCCGATTGGTGGCGTCTGTATCGGGATCCGCGACTTGACCAGATGATCCAGCAGGCCATGGCGTCCAATACCGATTTGCGCGTGGCAGCGGCCAACCTGCAACGGTCCCGCGCCCAGGTCGACGAGGCCGAGGCGGCAGGTGGGTGGAGCGGTGGCGTGAAGATGGGCGCCCAGCGTTTGCAGGAGTCCGGTGAAGCGTTCTTGCTGCCGGAGAAGGTGCCGGTGGCCAACATCGGTGAAATCGCCATCAGCGCGTCGTACCAATTCGATCTGTTCGGCAAGCTGCAGCGCGGCATCGAAGCGGCCAAGGCCAGTGCCGATGCGACCCAAGCCGCCGCCGACACAGCACGCATTACCGTGGTGGCCGATGTGGTGCGCGCCTACACCCAAGTGTGCGCGGCCAACGAAGAGCGGGAAATCGCCCAGCATTCCCTGGATCTGCAAGCCCAGAGCACCACATTGATCCAGCGTTTGCGCGACGCCGGGCGTGGCGATGAAACCCAGGTCACCCGCTCGCAAACCCAATTCAAATCCTTGCGCGCCGACATGCCGCGTTATGAAGCGGAGCGCCAGGCCGGGCTGTTCCGCCTGTCGATGTTGTTGGCTAAACCGGTGGATCAATTGCCGGCTGGGACCGATAGCTGCGCCGAACTGCCGAAAATCGCCCAATTGGTGCCGGTGGGCGATGGCGCTGCGCTGCTCAAACGCCGTCCCGATGTACGGCAAGCGGAGCGCCGATTGGCGGCTTCGACCGCGACGATCGGCATCGCCACGGCTCAGTTGTACCCGGACGTCAGCATCGGTGCGACGGTCGGCACCGTGGGTATTCTGGAGAACCTCGGTGAGCCCTCCACCAACCGTTGGGGCTTCGGGCCTTCGCTGACCTGGACCGTGCCGACCAACGGCGCCCGCGCGCGAATCCGCGAAACCGAAGCGGCCACTCAAGGTGCCCTGGCGCAGTTCGACGGTGTGGTGCTCAATGCGATCCGCGAAACCCAGACGAGCCTTGCCCAGTATTCCGCTTTGTTGCAACGCCGTGACGCCCTGGCGGACGCCGAGCAATCGGCGAAACTGGCCGCCGACCAGACTCACCGTTTCTTTCAGGCCGGTCGCGCCTCGTTCCTCGCCGACTTGCAAGCCACCCGAACCTACACCGATGTCCGCGCGCAACTGGCTGCTGCCAATACCCAGGTGGCCGCTGGTCAGATCAATCTGTTCCTGGCATTGGGTGGCGGTTGGGAAAGCGGACGAACGCAAGCGTCGAACTCCGGCAAACCCTGAGGCCGTTGCTATGCTTTGAAGTGTTGAAAGGGCGTTCGTGAAAAACGCCCCTGCTTCGTACAAGGCTTGCGCAGGTCATGGGGAAACCAATAATGAAAAACCCTTATGCTCTCGGCTTCTGGTGTGCCGTCGTGGCGTTGGTGCTGCTCACGGCGACGTATTTCTACGGCATCATGCTGGCCCATCAGATCGACAAGGCGCTGGTGTTTCTCGACAGTGCCGTCGCGCTGATTGCCGCCATGTCCATCGCGGTGGTGGCCTGGGCGTCGGTCCAGACTCAGCGGATCAAGAAAAGACAACTCGAACAAGGCAAGACCCTGGTGCTGATCTGGGACACCAAGGTCGCGCTGCGCCGTGTCGAAACGGTGTTCGACCGCTATTTCTGGGGCAGTTACTGGCAACCGGGGCGTACGTTCCAGGAGGTCATGGGCGAACTCACCGGCACGCCGCTGGAAAAAAGCCTCGAAACCCTGAAGAAGCAATGCCTGGAGCTGGACAGGCAAGTGGCGGACGACGGCCGGCACTGGCTCAACAATGCCCGGGAACTGGCTGATGTTGCCACCGCCATGGCCCGCGAACGCTATCAGCTGGACTTCTGCGACCCCCGTGGGGAAGTGACGGGCGGTGCGGTGATCAACCGGGATTTTGAAGTGCTGGTGTACACCTGGACCGCGCGGCTGAAAACCTTTGATCATCAGCTGGATGAGATCGAAGTGCAGTATTCCTGATTCTGTGTTGGCAGGACTGACGCCATCGCTGGCAAGCCAGCTCCCACAGGTTTGGGTGATCCCTGTGGGAGCTGGCTTGCCAGCGATGGCGATCTCATGAACGCCAAAACCCTCACCCGCCTATGACACTCTTTCACCTTTAATCATTGGGCCGCCCCGCGCGCCGGGTGCTAATCTGCACCCCACTTCGAGCGCAGTCGTGACCGCCACCCGTCATGGGTTCAGGGAAGACGACCACACCTTCAACAACGGACATTGATCGGGTCATTCATGAATAAATCAGCAGGCGTGCTTCTGGGCATTGTTGTCGCCATTGGCGCAATCAGCGTCGGCGGGGCGTGGTACACCGGCACCAAAATCGAAAGCGTGCTGAACACCTCCCTGGTCGACGTCAATCAGCAATTGCAGGCCGCGCTGGTCGGGCATAAAGGCACGGCGACGGTAGAACTGGTGTCGCTGGAGCGCCACGTATTCAGCAGCACCGCGCACTATCGCCTCAAGGCTGAAGGGGAAATGTTCGGCGAGGCGCCGGTCGAGCTGCTGTTCGTCGATCGCCTCGAACATGGGCCGCTGCCGTTCTCGCGCCTGGTGTCGCTGAAGTGGTTGCCGGTCTTGGTCACCAGTCATTACGAGCTGGAAAAAACCCCGGCCACGGAAAAATGGTTCGCCGCCGCCCAGGCTGCTTCGCCGCTTAAAGGCGTGGTGAACATCGGCTACGACAACTCCACCAAAGGCTCGCTGGAATTGCTGCCGCTGGAAACGGCGCTGGATGACAAGTCCAGCATGAAATTTTCCGGTCTGAAGATTGACGTTGCGGCCTCTGCCCAGGCGCAGAAGGTCAAGGCCGACGGTTATATGGACAGTCTGAAACTGACCACCGTTGCCGAAGACCAGACTCCGGTGCAGGTCGAGTTGAGTGGCCTGACCCTGGCCAGCAACCTGAGCAAAAGTACCTACGGTTACTACACCGGCGAGAACACCGTCGTGCTGAGCAACAGCAAGACCACCTTCGGCCCGAAACAGTCGGTACTGGGCTTCAAGAATTTCGAAATGAAGAACCAGACTTCGGAATCAGGCACCAACGCATCGGGACGCGCCGATTACAAGATTGGCGAAGTGTCCCTGAACGGCAAGGCTGTCGGTTCTGCGCAGATGGCCTTGAGCCTGAAGAACCTCGACATTCCTTCCGCCATGGCGTTGATGCAGATTTACCAGACCCGACTGCAACCGTATGAACAGGCCGTTGCCGAGGCGACCGCGGCGGGCCAACCGGCACCGGAGCTTCAACTGACCGAAGCCGAAGAGGCGCAGCTCAAGACCCAACTGGAGCAATTGCTCGCGGCCGGTCCGCAGGTAGCGCTGGAGAACCTGTCGTTCAACACCACCAATGGCGAAAGCCGCGCCAACCTGGTACTCGACCTGACCAAGCCGCAAGCGATCGACCTGCCGGCCGATCAACTGGTCCGGCAGTTGATTGCGTTACTGGATTTCAATCTGCAAGTGTCCAAACCGATGATCATTGACGTGCTCACCGTGCAGTCGCAAATCGACGGACAGACCGACGCCAAACTGATCGCCGATCAGGCCAGCGCTACGGCCGACATGTTCAGCAGCATGGCCGTCGGTTCGCAGTTGGCCAAACTGGAGGGCAACAATATCGTCAGCAAATTGCACTACGCCAACAACCAGGTGGAGTTCAACGGCCAGAAAATGACCGTCGAAGAATTTGTCGGGTTCCTGATGAGCAAGTTTGGCGGCACTGGCGAAGTCCAGTAAAAGCCGAGCCGCTCAAAGCCCTGTAGGAGCTGGCTTGTCGGATCGCCGCAGCGCAGCGAAAGCGGTGGATCAGTCGACACATTTATCGTCTGAAAGAATGCTTTCGCTGGCGAGCCAGCTCCTACAGGGGCGGCGTCGTGTCGCGTTTCATCCGCGAATCAAGCGCCACGCCTCATCCACCGGCAGCGGCTGTTTCATCCGTTCGGCGAGCATCGCCATGGTCTGCTCTTCATCGCAGGCCACGGCGGCCGTCACCACGCCGTTTTTGCCGAACAACCCGATAAAGGGCGGGTTGAAAGGATCACCCTTGAATTCGACTTCGTCCCACGCCTGGGCGTAGCCGAGGTAGTCGTAGTTTTTGCCGAAGTGCCAGGTCCAGAAATACGGTACGTCCAGATAGTGCTCGTCGCCACCGAGCATGTTCGCCGCGGCGATCCGCGCCTGTTGCTGGGCCAGGCGCCAGTGTTCGATGCGCAGGGGCTGGCCGTTGAGCGGGAAGGTGGCGATATCACCGGCCGCCCAGAGGCCGTCGGTCACGCGCATGCCGCCATCAACCCGCAGCGAGTGATCTTTTTCCTTCGGCAGGTCGGTGAACGCTTTGGTCGCCGGGCTCACGCCAATGCCGACCAGCACCAGATCCGCCGGTAACCGTTTGCCATTGTCCAGGTGCACGGCTTCGACCTTGTCCGTTCCTTCGATCTGCGAGGCTTCACCCTGGATATACACCACGCCATTGGCCTGATGAAGTGCAAGGATCGCCTTGCCGACGGTTTCGCCGAACTGCCTGGCGAACGGCACCGGCTGACGGGCCAGCACGGTAACGTCGAGGCCGTATTGGCGCAGGGACGAAGCGGATTCCATGGCGATGAAGCTGTCGCCGATGATCACCGCCCGCTGGCCGGGCTTGGCGCCTTCGAGGATCTGCCGGGCATGATCCCTTGAGCGTAAAACAAACACGTGCGGCAGGTCGGCACCGGGCAGGGCCAGGGGTTTGGGCGTGCCGCCGGTTGCCAGCAGCGCGGCGTCATAATCGAGCGATTGTCCGTCGCTCAATTGCAGTGTCTGGTTTTCGGCATCCAGGCTCGTCACTTCAGCGGTGATCCGCTCAATGCGTTGCTCTTTATAAAAGTCTTCATCGCGCAGGGGTGGGACGTCGTCCGGCGGCGTCTCCCCGGAAATCACAAATTTACTCAATACCGTACGGTCGTAACCGGCACCGGTTTCCCGGTCGATCAACAGCACCCGCCCGCCGAAGCCTTTTTCCCGCAGTGCCGCCGCCGCTGCCGTGCCGGCGGCGCCGGCACCGATAATCACGAAGGTACGCTCGTCATCGGCCGGCGGCGTGTGGGCATCCGCCAGTGGTTGATCGTCTACCCAGACCTCGCCGTCACGCACTTCGAGCGGGTAGCGCTTGAGGCTGTCGAGGGCTGGCGGTTCACACAATCCGCCGTCTTCGATGCGAAACTGAGCCTTGTGCCACGGGCAGGTCAGGCGTCCATGGCAAAGCGCGCCCTCGGCCAGCGGCGCCCCGGCGTGAGGGCATTCGCCTTGATAGGCACGCAATTGATCGCCGACTTTCAGCAGAAGGATTTTGCTGTCCTCGATCTTGACTTCAAGGCCGCGGTTTTCGGGGACATCGGCGAAACGGGCGACGCGATGCAGGGTCATGATCGCTCTCCAGGCAGGCGTTTCACTTAAGAGTTTGGCCCTATTCTTGAGGTTCAGCCAAATCCCACTGCCACGGCGCGAACGGTCCAGCTATAGTTTGCACGCCGACGACGGCCCCACCCGCTTAAGGTGCTCCGGTATGACCCGATTGACCTCTCTGAACCCTTGGCTGGCGGCAGTAGCAGTCGCCCTTTGCGTGCAATTTCCGGCGCAGGCGGCCCAGGAACGTTTCACCCTGAACATCCCAGGCGTATCGGATGACCGTTTGTTCACTTCGGCCGCCGCCAGCGATGCCCAGGGTTGCGGCGGGAAAAATCTTTCGCCGGCGTTGAGCTGGAACAGCGGCCCGACCGGCACGCTGAGCTACGCCATCGTCATGCACGACCCGGATGGTCAGAAAGGGCAGGGCAGCGATCACTGGATTCATTACGGCATCAAGGCCGCCACCCGCCAGATTCCGGCCGGTGTCGGCGCCAAATCCGCGCTCGAAGGCGTGGGCGGCACCAACAGCAAAGGCACCACGGGTTATGTCGGTCCTTGCCCACCGGTTGGCGACAGTGCACACCATTACATCATCCAGATCTACGCCCTGGACCTGGCCCCGGATGCCTTGCCCGCCGGCCTGACCCGCGCGCAGCTGCTGGAAAAAATCAAAGGCCATGTGCTGAGAAACAGCAGCGTGGTGCGGCGTTATCACCGCTGAAAGATTTTTCGCGCGGGTTAACCCGAAGCATTTGGGCTGTCCGTCTCAGAGGATGAATGGATCAACTTCCTCCTGAGGTCAGCCCCCATGCTCCTTCCCCTGCATTTTCTCCGCCCGGCCGTCCAGGGGTTCGCCACTGGGCTGCTGCTGGCAATAGCCGGTTGCGGTGTTTCGTCCAAACCCGAGTCCGCGGCGGTACCGCCACCGGCCCAGTCTGAGCTGAAAACCGAAGTGCTCGTGCATCACGAAGCTGTCATGGCAGACGGTACAGTGGCCAAGCGCAGTGCGAGCGGGGCACCCTTGACCAGTTTCGCGCCGATGCCAGCCGTTGAATCTTATCCACAGGGCTATCGCGACGAACAACGTGAGCAATACCAGGCCCTGGCTGACAACCCGATCCACAGCGTCGCCGAAGCACCGGTCTCGACCTTCAGCGCCGACGTCGATACCGGCGCCTACGCCAATGTCCGCCGTTTGCTCAACCAGGGGCGCCTGCCTCCGGAAGGCGCGGTGCGACTGGAGGAAATGGTTAATTACTTCCCTTACGACTACGCCTTGCCCGCGGATGGCTCGCCCTTCGGCGTGACCACCGAACTGGCGGCGTCGCCATGGAACCCGCATACCCGCTTGCTGCGCATCGGCATCAAGGCGTCGGACCGTGCAGTGGCGGAGCTGGCCCCGGCGAACCTGGTGTTTCTGGTGGACGTGTCAGGCTCCATGGACCGCCGCGAGGGTCTGCCGCTGGTCAAAAGCACGCTGAAATTGCTGGTCGATCAACTGCGCGAACAGGATCGGGTGTCACTGGTGGTCTATGCCGGCGAATCCCGTGTGGTGCTGGAGCCCACTTCCGGACGGGAAAAAGCGAAGATTCGTACCGCCATCGACCAATTGACCGCGGGCGGCTCCACCGCCGGAGCCTCGGGCATTGAGCTGGCTTATCAAATGGCGCAGCAGGCGTTCATCCCCAAAGGCATCAACCGCGTCCTGCTGGCCACCGACGGAGACTTCAACGTTGGCATCAGCGACTTCGACAGCCTCAAGCAAATGGCTGTGGATAAGCGCAAGACCGGCGTATCCCTGACCACCCTGGGTTTTGGTGTGGATAACTACAATGAACACCTGATGGAACAACTGGCCGACGCCGGCGATGGTAACTATGCCTACATCGATAACCTGCGCGAGGCGCGCAAGGTGCTGGTGGATCAACTGGGCTCGACGCTGACGGTGGTGGCGAAAAACGTGAAACTGCAGGTGGAGTTCAACCCGGCGCAGGTCAGTGAATATCGACTGCTGGGCTATGAAAACCGCGCGTTGAAGCGTGAGGATTTCAGCAATGACAAAGTCGATGCCGGTGAAATCGGAGCAGGGCATACGGTAACGGCGCTGTACGAAATTGTCCCCACGGGCGAGAAGGGCTGGCTGGAGCCGCTGCGCTATGGTCAACCGGGTGCGGCAGTTGCCGGCAAGATTGGGGAGTTGGCGATGCTGCGTGTGCGTTACCAGCTACCGGAAGGTGGGAAGAGTCGCCTGATCGAACGACCCATCACCGATAGCGTGAAACCCGCCAGTGACGATCTGCGCTTTGCCGCTGCCGTCGCCGCGTTTTCCCAACAGCTCAAGGATGGTCGCTACACCGGCGAATTCAGCCTCAAAGACACAGAAGCGCTGGCCCGTGAGGCACGAGGCGATGACCGCTTCGGCCTGCGTAGCGAGTTCGTGCAGTTGGTGGAGCTGGCGCAGAGCCTGCGCAGCACCACGGCATCGAATCCAACCGCCACTGACCGACGGATTGAATAGTGAGCCGACTCAAAGGGTTCATCAGCCAGCTGTTTGCACCTGCGAACAGCGTTGAGGCCAGCAGCGACGAATCGTTGCTGGCCCGCTATCGCGAGGGCGACGGCGCGGCGTTCGAGATTCTGTACGCACGCCACCGTCAGGGGTTGTACCGGTTTCTGCTGGGGCTCAGCGGCAGCGCGGAGCGGGCCGAGGAGGTGTATCAGGAAACCTGGTTGAGCCTGATCCGCAGTGGCAGCCAGCCACAAGGTCGGGCGACTTTTCGTACGTGGTTGTACCAGATTGCCCGCAACCGCTTGATCGATCACTGGCGCAAGCACGGTGTCCATCAGCCATTGCATGACAGTTATGACGAGCAGACTCATTCGGTGTCCGATGAATCATCCGATCCAGAACAACTGCTGAGCCTGAGCCGCGACAGCCAGCGCCTCGAAGCCGCCTTGCAAGCGTTGCCCGCCGACCAGCGCGAAGTGTTCCTGCTGCGCGCCTACAGCGATCTCGACCTGCCGCAGATCGCCACCCTCACCGAAACACCGCTGGAAACCGTCAAGAGCCGCTTGCGTTACGCCCAGCAAAAACTGCGTCGGCTGCTGGCCGAGGAGGTACTGACATGACTGACGCCCGCCCGACACCCGAAGAGCAAGTGCTCGAACACTACCGTGAACACACAAGTGGCGAACCACCGGCGCATCTGGACGCTTTCATCCTGGCCTCCGCGCAGCGCGAAGTACCCGCACCGAAGCCAACCCTGTGGCAACGCTGGGTTCGCGCCTGCCAGAAACCCCGCTGGCAAGTGGCATTCGCCAGCCTCGTCGGCGTCGCGTTGATGCTGGCGTTGGTACAACGTTCACCCGAACAAGTGCCGAGTTACGACTTCGCGCCTGCGCCCAAAGCCACCGCTCCGGTCGTCAAAAAAGAAGCCGAGCCGACAGCTGCCCGCTCACTCTCCGCCCCGGCCGGCGCAATGCCTGCACCCATGGCGGAATTGGCAGCCCCTGCTCAAAGCGAATCCTTCAGCGCCGACATGGCGGACGAAGCCAAAGTCAGCAAGCGCGCAGCGGCACCGGTGAAATCGCTGGACGAGCAGCTACGCGAAGTCCTGCGCCTGCAAAAATCCGGACAGACGCAAGCCGCTGACAAGCTGCTGGCAGACCTGCACAAACGCTTCCCCAACGAAAACCTCACCACCCGACTCAAGGCCCTGCAAAAAAACTGACCTGCCCAACCCCCGGCGATTTGGCATCCGCGTCCGAAAGCGCGCACTATCAAGCCATCGCCGATGGGGTTGGAGGAAACCGTGGCAAAAAAAATCGACCGCATCGCCCAAATGCTCAACTGCCCGGAAAAGGGCGAGGAACTTCGGCGCGCGATTACTGAGAGTCGTAAGGATTTTCTGCTGAATCGGCCGGAAGAAGGTGAGGTTGAGGAAGAGGACGTTCTTGACGAGGAAGAGTTCGAGGACGACGAGGATGATGAGTACGACGAGTTTGATTGGACGACGGAATGACAAAAAAGCCGCTTTGGCGGTTTTTTTATTAGCCCGTCATTCTGACTACCCTGAAATATAGATCGTGTTAACGAGATATCCTCAATCCCTATAATCGCCTACAACACGGCCCCTGCCGGTTGATGCGCCTCGGTGCTGAGACTGCTCAGGGGTTTTTTATTGCCTGAATTTTTCTGCTTACCAATTCAGCGGCGACCTGTTCTGGTGTGCTGTTACGGGCCCAACTGGCTAGCTAGGCTTCTAGCCCGATGAATAGATCCAGGTCGCTGGGTAACTGCTCGTTAATCGCGGTCGCAATCCGCTGACATTGGTCGCCTGTAAGCAGCCATTCGCCGTCAGGGCTTTCTGTAAGGCTTGGCCACCCCAGCACTTCTAGCACCGCTGGCTCAAACTGCGACGGTACGTCTAGTTCATATTTCAGCGAAGAATCATCGCTGTCGCCCGATAAAAAACCTGTGATGCATAGGTGCATGATTTTCCCCTAAATTACTTTGGAGTTGTTCTGCCAGGCTCGGCGTCCTTGGTCCGCTCTCCTGTGTCAGGGTTGAATTCTCCCAGATGCTTTCCTTGTTTGTCGTATAGCTCAACCCTGCCATTTTCAGAGTCCCACTCATAAATACGGCCTTTACGATCTTTCCAGCGTCTACGCAGACCGCCCCCGCCCTTTACAGAACTCTTTGACTTGTCTTTCACTGCATCTGGGAAAGCTGTCAGCCCTTTGGGAGCTGGGTGATAGTTGTGATCGCCGCCAATAGGCTGGGCAAACACCACATACATCGACTTCAGCCGACATTCCTTATCAAACGCATGGCGTTCCCTTTGGTTAACTCCTCGGGGAGGCATTCTGGAGAGCGTGAAGCGCGCCGGGCAAAAAAGAGTTTTGCGGCATTTGTCCGAATCGGAGGGCGGTTTTATCCGGGGATTCTTCCGCGTCTAGAAAAACGAACAAAGATGTTCAGTATTCTATTCATCGGTCGATACAGCTCGTGCCAATCAACAATAACGCCTTCGTGGACACGACCCGTTATGAATAAAAACCTCCGATTCAGCCACAAGATCCTTTTTGCGGCGTCGCTGATCGTGGTAGTCGCCTTCGCGCTATTCACGTTGTACAACGACTACCTCCAGCGCAACGCCATTCGCAAGGATCTGGAAAACAACCTCCATGAAATGGGCGATGTGACGGCGGCCAACATCAAGAACTGGTTTGACGGTCGCACTTTGCTGGTTGAAAACCTGGCGCAAAACGCGGCCTTGAACCCGGAGATGGCCAGCATCACCACGTTGATGGCACAGAAAACGCTGGTGTCGAGCTTCCCCAGCACCTACGTCGGTACCACCGCAGGCGAGTTCGCCATCCTGCCTGATGCGAAGATGCCCGACGGCTACGATGCTCGCACGCGCCCTTGGTACAAGCTTGCCGAGGCCAGCAATAGCGTCGCCATGACCGAGCCGTACGTGGAAATGGCCACTAACACGCTGGTGGTCTCCATGGTGGCGGCAATCCGCAAGTCAGGGCAGACCGTCGGTGTGGTCGGCGGTGATGTGAGCTTCGGTGCGCTGGTCGACATCATCAACAAACTGGATCTGAGCGGAGTGGGTTACGCCTTTATGGTCAGCTCCGATGGCAAGGTGCTGGTCCACCCCGACAAAAACATGCAGATGAAGAGCCTGAGCGACCTTTTCCCGCAGGGTACGCCACGGATCAACGGCGAGTTGACTGAAGTCCAGGCCAATGGCCAGACCCGCATCGTCACATTCGCCCCGATCAAGGGCTTGCCTTCGGTGAACTGGTACATCGGCCTGTCAATCGATAAGGACAAGGCTTTTTCCAGGCTCAGCGAGTTCCGTGCGTCGGCTGTTGTGGCCACCGTGTTCGCCGTGGTCTTCATCATTGCCCTGCTGGGCATGCTGATTCGTCTGCTGCTGCAACCTCTGCAGGCCATGAGCAAGGCCATGGAAGATATCGCCGAAGGTGAAGGCGACCTGACCAAGCGCCTGGTCATCCATACCCAGGACGAATTTGGCATTCTCGGCAACGCCTTCAACCGCTTCGTGGAACGTATTCACACCTCGATCCGCGAAGTGTCGTCGGCCACCGAGCAGGTCAACGAGGTGGCCCTGCGTGTGGTGAGCGCATCGAACGCTTCGATGGTCAATTCCGACGAGCAGGTCAACCGCACCAGCAGCGTTGCCGCTGCGATCAATCAACTGGGGGCTGCCGCCCAGGAAATCGCGCATAACGCCGCGCAAGCTTCGCAACACGCCAGCTCCGCCCGCCACTTGGCCGAAGAAGGCCAGCAAGTGGTCGATCGCAGCATTCAGGCCATGAACCGTCTGTCGGACCTGATTGTCACCTCCAGTTCGCATATCGAAACGCTGAACAGCAAGACCGTGAACATCGGTCAGATCCTCGAAGTGATCACCAGTATCTCCCAGCAAACCAACCTGCTGGCGCTCAACGCGGCCATCGAAGCGGCGCGCGCCGGCGAGGCGGGTCGTGGCTTTGCCGTGGTCGCTGACGAAGTTCGCAATCTGGCTCACCGCACCCAGGAATCGGCGCAGCAAGTGCAGAACATGATCGAGGAGCTGCAAATAGGCGCCCGTGAATCGGTCAATACCATGGGCGAAAGCCAGCGCCACAGCCAGGACAGCGTGTCGATTGCCAACCAGGCAGGCGAGCGCCTGGGCAGCGTGACCCAGCGCATCGGTGAAATCGACGGGATGAACCAGTCGGTGGCCACCGCCACTGAAGAGCAGACGGCCGTGGTTGACTCGATCAACATGGACATTAATGAGATCAACACACTGAACCAGGAAGGCATGGAGAACCTGCAGTCCACCTTGCGCGCCTGCTCGGACCTGGAACAGCAGGCCAGCCGCTTGAAGCATTTGGTGGGCAGCTTCCGGATCTGACGGGTTCCAGGGAAAACAAAAAAGCCCCAGAGCTTGCGGTCTGGGGCTTTCTCGTTCTTGCGTATGGTGCAACCAGGCGGGATTCGAACCCACGCCCCCTACTTTGGAGGGCAATGCGGTACAGGAATCTCGGTCGGTCGCAAATGACTCTAAGTGCCTCTCGGTTAAGTGAGCTCCCACACTTGCATTTATGATCGACACAAACCCTGTGGGAGCGAGCCTGCTCGCGAATAGGGCCAGCTCAATTCAGGATCAATCCCAAGTTAGTCGCACTTGGTACTGCTGGATACTTCCTTGCTCGCCTGTTTCAACAGGTTGCCCAACTCAGCCGCATTGGTGCTGTTGTAAACCCGACCTCCGGTGTTTTCAGCGATACAGCGTGACGGGCCGCCAGCACCGATTTTCACCACGTTGACCCGCAGGCGCGGTTGTTCCCTGGCGATTCGACGGGATACCGCGCAAACGTCCTGCCCGCAACCGTCTTCACCGTCGACGAACATCACGATAACCGCATCGTTATTGCGCCCGTCGACGGTACTCGCCGCGTGGGCCAGGCTGTCGGCCAGCGGTGTTCCGTCGTCGGGAACCAGGCCTCGAATTCCGTTGATCAACCGCGGGCGGTCGCCGAACTTGAACAGACCCTGGTCCGGTGTTCTTTCGCAGCCGGCGAAGGTGATCAGGCGTGTGTCGATCTTCGGGTCCAGCCCGTTGATCATGCCGGCCAGCGAGTCCTTGGCGATGTCCATGCGGCTGGGTCTGGCGGTAAGCCGCATGGTGCGGTTCGGGTCCAGGAGTTTGTTGATGTCAGGACCGTAGAACCAGTCCTCGTCGGCTTTCACTGACTTGATGTTCAAATCCATGGAGCCCGAAGTGTCGAGCACCACCACGAACTGCGGAACCTCTGACTTCGGCGCTGTTTTGCGGCATGCGAAGTTGTCCAATGTCGGGGTTGGTGGCGGGGCAGCCACTACCGGTTTTGGTGGTGGAGCCGGTTTGGGGGGCGGAGTCGGCTTGGGTTCAGGTGCCGGTGCCGGTTTTGGTGGCGGGACCGGCTTGGGCTCCGGTACCGGTTCTGGCTTGGGTTCGGGTGCCGGAACAGGTTTCGGTTCCGGCTCCACGACAGGCGCGGGGGCAGGCTCAACCGGTTTCTCAACCGGCGCAACCACCGGCGCCACAGGTGCCACAGGTGGCGCCACGACAACCGGCTCACGGTGCAGGAACCACCAGAGCCAGAGCGCCAGGAGCAGCAACAGCAGCGCGAGCAAGGCCGCCGCGATCCACCAGCCTCGACGCGACGGCGGCAGCACGGGCGCGACCGGCACCACCGGCGGCACGATCGGTTTGGGCGGACGCTGGTTCCAGCGCACCACCAAAGGCTCACCGTTGAGGCTGTAGAGTTTGTCCAGCTCAGGCGTGCCAAGCAGGCTGCGCAGGTCATCCGCTTCTGTCGATTGACCGCGTTTTTGCAGTTCATCCGCCAGCTGTCCGAGGGACGTCTGACGCACTTCATAGGTTTCCAGCAAACGTCGTCGCGCGTCCTCATTGAGATCGGCATAAGGCGTGGGTTGGCCACCCAGTTCGGTCCACCACTCCATCACGTCGCCGCTGCCCATCCGCGGGATGGCAAACAGGCTGGCGACGGTCGGCGGAAAGTGTTTCTGGATGAGGGCGACTTTGGCTTGCAGTGCACTCATCCCCTCCGATGTGGCTTGCGCATCCCTGATGACCCGCTGCATGACGACGATTCCTGAAAAAGTGCAGGCATCCATCGGGATGCTTGCAGGGTGAAAAGTTACTCTTCGTAGCCGAGGCTGAATTGCAGCTGGTTGACCTTCTTCTGCAATGTTTTCAGCTCTTGCTGCTTGGCCGCCAGCGTCGCGGGCGTTGATTTGGTCGTTGGCGCCGCTTGCGAAGCCTTGAGCTGTTTCTCGAGGTCGGCAATCTGCTTCTGCACCTGGGCTTCATTGCCACGCCGGGCCTTGAGCGAGGTCAGCAGTTGCGCCAGCGACTGATTCAACGCCGCCTGGGCTTTCTGCTGGCTGGCCAGATCAGTCTTGGTGCTGAGCTGCTGGGCCTGAATGTTCTCGTACACCTGGCGGAACATTGCGTTTTGCTGCCGGGACTCGCTCAGTGCCAGTTCCTTCTGCTTGACCTGATCGCTGTAACCACCGGAGTAGTCGCAGTTCATCTTGGTCAGCATGCTGCTGTCGCGATTGGTCGCATCGCATTCGCCGGGCTGGCTCGCGCAACCGCTCAGGGCCAGGACGGCAGTGATGAGCATCAGTTGTCTTGGCGTCATAGGCTTAACCCAGGGTGATTGCGGAGCGTTGGCTGTACAGAGCGTCGACTTCCTTCTGCAGGCTGACGACTTTCTGGTTCATTCTTTGAATGTTCATCTCCACTTGCCTGATCTCGGCGCTGGAGCCTTGTGAACGCTCGGCGTCCGCCACTTTGCTGTACTCGGTGACTTTGGTACGCATGTTGGCCAGGTCTTTACGCAGTCGCGCGATGTCCGAATCGATCCCGGCGATTTGCGCCTGAGCCCTGCTCCTGTCGACTTTCTTGTTGGCAATGTCCTTTTTGATCTGGGCAATTTGCGCATGGTCATCATTGATCACTTGCTGAGCGGTCGCAGTCCGGGCGATCACGTTCTGCGTGTCTTGTTCGACGTCGCTGTTCATCTTCGCCAGGCGGGTGGTGGTGTCGGCGTATTCGGCGCGACGTTGATCCAGGTAATAGTTCGCGCCCATGGCCACGCCACACGCGGTAATACCGGCGGCGATGACGCACACGGTTTTGTTGTTGCTGTTAGACAGTGCGCAAGCGAGGATGCCGACACCGGCGCCGACGGCGCAGGCCTGGTAACCGGACTTGCTGAAGAACTCTGCGTCATTGCCCTGGGTCAGGCGCGGGTCGGCACCGCCGCCTTCGCTTTCGCCTTCGCCCAGCATGGAGCTGCCAGTGTTGGCGCAACCGCTCATTAGCAGGCTGCTGGCGACTACGAAAGCGATCTGTAGCTTGAAGCGAGTCCAAAGGCTGCGCGACATGGTGAAACTCCTACGTAACGGTGTTGACGCATTGTTATTGAGTGACGGTTTTGCAGCTGGTCAGCCAGGCTTCAGTGTCGATTTTCTGCTTTTGCAGGAACGCCTTCTGATTGGCCCAGTGGGTGCGCAAGTAAGGTTTGAGGTCTTGCAGCTGTTTGTTGCGGGTGATGATTTCTTCCATCACCGGGACTTGCGTTTCAAGCAGTGGCTGGCCGTACAAGGTAGCCGATTCCACCAGGCTGCTGGCGTAGTAACGGCTGAGTTTGTGCAGGCGATCCTTTTGCTCGTCGAGCTTGCCTTTACGCATGTCACAACTGGCATCTTTGTCTGCGCTTTCGCAGTTAAGCTTGTAGTTCTTTTGCAGGAAGTCCACGTACTGGCCGTCGTCGAGCATCTTGGTACACAGGAACGCACCCAGGTTGAGGCTGGCGCGGATCGCCTGGTCGCGGGTTTCTTCCTGCTGCTGGTTACTGGCGCGCAGTTGGTTCTCCAGGGCCTGGAGTTTTTCCTTGAGCGCTTTGTCTTCGACGCCTGAAGCGAGGCTGTTCAGGGATTGTACGGTGCCTTTGTCGGCGGATTCGGTTTCCTTGCTGCCGGTGCCGAGTTTCTTCCAGCTGCTTTCGATGCTGGCGACCCGTTCGCGAGAGGTGAGGGTCGGGGAGACCAGCACCAGTCGCAGGCCGGTGGTTTTGTTTTTTACCTGGCCTTCGGCGTTGTAATACGGCTCCTCCTTACGCAATGCCGTACGCAGGTCGGCCTGCGCGGTCAGGTAGTTGCCGCCACGGACGACGTAACCGCCGGCCTGACCGTGCTGGCGGTCGAGTTTGTTCAGGCGAAACGGCTCAAACATCATTTCGTCGACGTTACCGAGCATGTCATGCAGGCCCAGCGGATTGGGCTTTTGCAGACCCGTCAATTGCACTTTGCCGTTGGACGATTGCGCCCCGGCAAACCACTCGTAGGCGTTTATGCCTTCTGGCATCGGGTAGTGCGTGTCGCGGAATTCAGCGGCACCGACTTCCAGCCCGCCGCGCGCGGCGAACTCCCACTCGACTTCGGTCGGCAGGCGCAGGAAGCCTTGCGCCCCGTCTTCCTTGGGCAGCTTGCCGGTGGCGTTTTTGCGCAGCCACAGGTTGTACTTGTCGGCGGCTTCGATGGCTTGCACCCAGCTCACCGCCGTTTGCGGCAAGCGCATATTGGTGGTGGCGGTGGGGCAGGTTGCTTCGGTCAGTGCGGCGTATTGCAGTTGACTCATCTCGTACTTGGCCATCAGGTAGTAGCGGGATTTGTCGTTCTTGGCCCCGGTGAAACTGCCGGCGATAAAGGTTGGACGGGTCTGTTCGACATAGCCGTATTCCGCGCCGTCCTGACCGATGTTGATTGGGTAGTCATCCAGCGGACCGGCGACCGGAATAAACACCTTGCGGAACACCATCGAGCCTTCGCAGGGCATCGGCAGCACGACGTCGCCAGCCACGGGCATCGGGTTGTAATACTTCTCTTCCCAGCCTGCCGCCGAGGCGTCGAGCAAGTAGCCGAGGCTCAGGGGTAACAGCAAGCCAAAACGTTTATAGCTCACGCAGACTCTCCGCAGGTTGGATGTTGATGGCTCGCAAGGCGCCGATCGCGGCCACCAGTGCAGCGACCAAAAAGGTCAGGAGCAGGGCGGCCAGGCCATGCCAAACAGTGATGTGGCAAACGAAGGTGCCGGTGGCCTGGCTGCTGCCGAGCAGGTAGTTGAACAAATGACTGCCCACGGCATAAAACCCCAGGCCGCCAACGTAGCCAACCAGGCTCAGCAATAGCGCTTGCAGGACCACGAAACCGCCTACGGCCCTGCGTTTGAAACCCAGCAGACGCAAGACCGCCAGGCTTTTGCGTTTGCGATCAATGTTGGCCAGGAACGCGCCGACCATCGACGCCACACAGCCGATCAGCGCCGCCATGGCGATCACACCGAAGATCAGCCCCAGCACGTGGTTGATGGCTTTGACGTTGTCGATGTCGGCCAGTCGGCTCGACGTTTCGATGTGTTGTTCGTTGAGCCAGTGTTCCAGCGGCGCGACCTGATCGATGTCGCGCGCATACACGCGGGCGCGGGCGTACAACGGTTGTAGATTACCCGGAGGCTTGCCGGTGATCACACCGAACTCACTGACCTGATAACCGTCGCGAAAGCGCTCCAGATCCAGCAGCAGCGGCGGGGCGACAAACCCGGCAGCGCGACCGAAGCGGGCACCGTCGAGCACGGCCAGTACCGTCAGCGTCATCTCGCCGCGTTCATTGACACCTTCCAGACGTCGCAAGGCCCGCAGCTGCACGCTGTCGCCGGCCTTGGCCTGCAAGCGTTGCGCTGCGCTGGCGCTGAGGATCACTTGATTGCCGACGGGGTTGAGTGACGCCAGGTTCAGTTGTGGGTCGCCCGATTCGGTGGCGATGATTTCCGCACCTTCGACAAACCGTTGCATGCCCATCAGCAGGTCAGCCTGGGTATTGAGCGAGCGGGTCTGGCCGAGGGCAAAACCGGTCTCGGGGCGCTGGCGCAAACGCTCGATCCAGGCCGTGTCGTAGTTGCCGTTGCTGAGCATTTTCACTTCAAGGTTGCGCGGGTCGCGCAGCAGTTCGTCCTGCAGTTGGCTGACCACCCCGTGTTTGAGCCCGAACAGCAACAACAACGGCGCGATCACCGCCACCAGGGAGGCGGCGATGCACAGCGAGACCTTGCGGTCGTGCCAGAGGTCTCGCAGCGCCAGTGAGCCCAGCAGGCGCAAGCGATCAGTCCATCGGTTCAAACAGAGTCTCCCCCTGATGGCTGATAGCACCGAGTCGCGGCAAGCCGAAATCCTTCAACAAAACCCAGTCATGGGACACAACGAGCGCACTCAGGCCCATGCTCGACACCAGGCTCAGGAGCAACTCGAACAAGCGCCGGGCACCGTGAGGGTCGAGCGCGGCGGTCGGCTCGTCGGCCAACAGCAGCAGCGGTTCATGGGCAATTGCCCGCACGCAAGCAACGCGCTGGCGTTCGCCGATCGACAAGGCCTGAGGTTGTTTATCCAGCAACCCTTGCAGGCGCAATACGTCAACGGCGTGGTCGATGTGATCGCTTTTTGCAGGCATCCCGAGCAAACGGCGCGGCAGGCTGATGTTGTCACGCACACTCAGGAACGGCAGCAAGCCGCCGCTCTGCAAAATGAATCCCAAGTGCCGTGAACGCACCGCTGCGAGCGCCGGCTGGTCGTCAGTGGCCAGCAGTTGGGCGATATCCTGAGCGTGCGTCGGGCCCAGCCGAAAGCGCTCGAGTTCCACCGGCGCGAGCAACAGGCCGATGGCTTCGAGCAACGTGCTTTTGCCGCTGCCGCTCTCGCCGGTGATGGCGAGGATTTCCCCGGCGCCGACCTGCAAGTGCGGCAGCCGCACGTTATGGGCGTGTGCGCCTTCACCACGGCGCACCAGCAGGTTCTTGATATCGAGCATCTGCGTCTCTTTAAGGCATCATTTCCAGTGGCACGGGGTAGACGTTGTCCCGCGCATCGCTGTCTTTGGCTAAAGCGACCCAACGGTCTACATCGGCGTTGTAACGCTGGTAATGCCGCAGTTTGGTGTTCAGCGTGCGGATGAATTTCTCTTGTGCCAGACCATCCCAGCTCTTCCAGGTCTCTTCATCCAGGTTCAGCACTTCACTCTGATAGGGCAGGTCTTCGAGGTATTCGCCGAGGACGCCCATGTCCGCCAGTTTGGCCTTGCTGTTCTGTTTGAGCTGATTGGGATCGGCGCCCATGGTCGCCGCCACCGAGCGCAGGCGATCGAACATTTCCGTCGGCGAAATCAGGCCTTCGTTGGCGGCATCGAGAATCTGCTTCATCACGTCGCTCAAGTCGCTGAGCTGTGACTTGGTCAACAGCACCCGCACGTCGGTGGTCGGGATGTTCTGCTTGATCAGGTCGCGGTCGGTGATCCATGCCTTGAATACTGGCGGGGCTTTGCTGTTGGTCTTCTCGCCGAGATAGGCGAGTTGCATGGCGTGGCCGATCAGCGCCGCGTCTTCGAGCATCTTTTTCTCGGCCGGGTCCTGTTTGGCGTTCGCCGCACTGCCGATGGCGTCTTCTCCCATATAGGCGGCTTTGACCTGTGTAGTGATCGCCCCGGCCAGTGCGTCGACCTTTCGACCGAATTCCTGCACGTCGCCAGCGTTCACCGGGTAGTACAGCGAGGTGTTGGTGCCCGGGTAGGTCGACAGGTTCTGGTACTGCGCCTCGGCCTTGGCGTGGTCCTTGGCCCCGGCCGGGGTTTTCAGGTGCAAGGTGTAAATCGCCACGCCCGGGTTGGCGGCTTCGATACGCACCTGCGCGGCGCTCAAACCGGTCTTCGACAGCTTGTCGTCGCCTTCGATGGCGCCCGCATCCGTGATCAGCACCACGTAGCGTGCGCCGAACTGGCTCCAGTCGACCTTGTCGATGCTCTCCATGACGCCGGCAAACGAGTCTTCATCGAAGCTGCTGCTCGACACGGTGGCCTGTTTGAGGTCAGCGATCTTGGCGAAAAAGTCGGCGCTGTCTTTCACCTGAGTCGGGTCGGCGTACATCTTGGTGGTGTATTCCAGCCCCGGTACCGCCTGGGTGTTGGAGCGGAAAGCCACCAGGCCGAACTTGACCTGCTTGCCAAGATTCTGCGCTTCGATCTTCTGATATACCTTGCGGATCGCCTCGCGGGTGCGGTCGATGTAGGGGTCCATCGAAATCGTCGAGTCGATGACAAATACCACGGCCGCACTGAATTCCTTCAGCTGGTTGGCCTTTTTCTCTTCGGCCTCCTTGCTGCCGGCAGCGTTGTTTGCAGCACCGCCCTTGGCGTTCTTGTCATCCGGCTTGCTGACGGAGGCGACGTTGAGCAGTCGCGTGCGGAAACCGCTTTCGGTCATGACTTCTTCGCCACTGAGCACCGGCAGCAGGTAGAACTGCTTTTGCAGGTCGACGAAGTATTCCGGTTCTTCAGCCAGTACGCCCGGTGCCTGCTGGCCCTTTTTCAGCGTGGCCCGCAGCGGCGCGACTTTGCTGACCGGGTCCGGTGCATCAAGGATGCCTTCGACGGTGGCGCGGTCCTTGAAGAACAGCAGCCGGTCGCGGTTGGCCGGGTTGGTGAAGGCAAGCGTCAGTTGCATCTTCCAGTCGGTGGTGCAGCTGGCAGGCAGCCAGCCAATGGTTTTGCCGTAGCTGTCGGGGCCGACTTTCAGCCACTCGGCGTTGTTTGCCTGGGCGCGCTCGTACACATAGAAGCGGCTGAAGACCGGTTGTGCGTCACCTTCGGCACCGCCCGCCGTCGGGCTGATTTTGCAGCCCGGCGTGGTCAGCACGCGCTGGAACAGGGTTTTTTTACCAGCCTGAATCAGCGGTTTGTCATCGGCCTGGGACAGCGGGCTGATGCACAGCGCGAGCAAGGCGGCACCGCTCAGCAGGAATCGACTCAGGGGCGAACGCATCACTTCTGCAACTCCTCGAAGCGCTGCTTGGCTTCGGCGTTGTTCGGGTCCTGGGTGAGGATGGTTTCATACCAGTAGGCGGCGGTGGCGTTGTCCGCGGCCGGGAAGCACTCGCTGGCCTTCAGGTATTTAGGGTCGTATTCACGGGCATAGGCGTTGGCGATCAGCGCGTCACCGGCCTGGGCACGGTTGGCGTACAGGCGCTGGGCAACGCCGCAGTGTTTGCCAGCCTTGGCCTGGTTAATGATTTCCAGCAACTTGGCACTGTCGGGTGCTGCCTTGATGCAGGTCTGGACGAAGGTCAACTCGGGCAGGCTGTTCATGCTGTCGAGGGTGCAGGCTTGAGCGTCGGCGCCGGCTGGTACGGCGGCAGTGGCTGCAACTGCAGGGGCCGGGGGACGTTTGTAGAACCAGAATCCTGCGCCTGCCGCAAGCAGCAACACCACAATCAATAGTCCGATCAGGCCTTTGTTGCTTTTCTTCACCGGGGCCGGAGGCGGTGTGTAGGCAGGCTCGGTGAGTACCGACTCCAATTCCACTTCTGGCTCGATGGTGGACAGGGTCAATTCAGGTAGATCCGGGATCTCCGGAACCTCCGGTGCCGGTTCGCTCGGCGCCGTCAGTTCGGCACCGCCGTAAGTCGAGCGTGTCTGGCCGCCGGCCGTGGACGGCAGCAAGCCGACGCCTGGTCGAACCACGCCTTTGTCAGTGTGGCCCAGGCTCTGTTCGCGCAGTTCGATTTGGAATTGCGAGTTGGCACTGCCTTCCAGCAGGGGGTCGATCACGCTCGGGCCGACCTGCGTTTCCAACGCTTCGCCGTTGGCGGTGAGGTTGAAACGCGAGACCTTGAACCAGAATGGATTGTTGCTCCACGCCTTGTGGTCCTGGAGGTAAAAACCGTCCTGGTTGCGCTGAATGGAAAACTCCAGCTGTTCCTCGCTACCCTGCCACTTCTTCACAGTGAGGCGGGCCTGGCCAGGCACATTGGGCTCTAACGCGAGCAGGTCGACACGAATTGGCATTGCTTATCTCGCTGCAAAGGCTGTGAGCACTTGGCCCAGCCGTTCGTTCTGTTCAGGGGTTATTTCACGTCCGGCACCATGGCCGGCATTGTCCTGCGTGATGTAGGCCAGGCCCGAGAGCCAGTCGCCCAGGTACCGTTGCGCCTGATTCGACGGTTGCGCCGGCAGTTCGGGCACTTGTCCCGGGCCAATGTCGGTGTAGAACGAAAACAAAGGCGCCTTGGCTCCGGTGCGGCTGTTCGGGCGCTCGTTCACCGGTTTCTGGAGGTAGCCGAACCAGGACACGAAATCGCGCAGCACGCGCTGCACTTCCAGTACCTGGCGTTCGACCAGTTGATCGCGCCGCGCGCCACTTTGTGCTCGCTTGAGGACGGCGCGGCTCAGTTGCCCCGGCAAGTCCTGGCGATAGCCGGCGGTGATCAGTTCATCGACTACCGCTTCCAGCAAGGCCTTTTCCAGCCCCAGCAGGTTGAGCAGGCTTTGCCGGGTGGTCAGTTCACGCAGGTGGGCGATCCAGGCCTTGAAGGCTGCTTTGGCGAAACGATGCTCATTGCTTTGCAGTTCGGGCGCCGGGGTGCCGATTTTGTTACTCGCCGGCGTGCTGTCGGGGCTCAGGTCGTCACCGAAATCGAAGTCAAAACCGGCGTCGTTGCCGTATAGGCTCTGGCTTGGCGTCGGGGCGACCGGTTCGTCGGTTACGGCGGGCTCGTCATCAGTTTCGTACACCCCGCTGAGGTACAGGTCGCGCACCTCTTCGCTCGGCATGTCGAGTTGATCGATCAATTCGCCAAGTACCGCCGGGCGACGGCCCAGGCCTGTCAAAATCATTTGCGCCTTGGCTTTCTTGGCGGCTGCGGCGCTGTCGTCGTCAGCGTGGTACCAGGTGCTCAGGCCGTGAGTGGTCAGGCCTTCGAGGCATTCGCCCAATTGCTCGCGGATACGCTGCAATTTGAATTCGATATTGGCCACGCCTTTGAAACTGCCGCTGAAGTGGCTGATGCCACCGTCATCGTTGCGCAGCATTTCTGTCCAGGCGTTGGCCGGGTCCTTGATGTGTTTGCACACCAGCGCGTTGCTGGCGAAGCTGGTGCCCAGCGCGCTGACACGCTCCTGATAGAGGGCATTGAGACCGGTTTCCGCACCGGTCGCGTCTTGTCCGATGAACGCCGCGTCCATACGCGGTTTGCGCACCAGATAGGTGTTCTGGAACGGCGTGCCGGCCCAGTCGTTCATCCAGCTCAGGCTGCCGAAACGCTCCAGCATGGTCAACTTGACCATGCCGTTCCAGCTCTCGTCGTACTGATCAGGTGTAAGGCTCAGGGAGTTGGTAATGCGCAGGTCAAGCATGGTCAGCGCCCAGATCAGGCCGGTATCGCGCTTGCTGCGAGCGGCCGAGTCGGCGCCCTGGGTTTTTTCGATCCAGCGGGTCAGCACCGGGCCCACATCGTTGACGTCGCTTTGCTTGGTCGAGCTTGTGCAGACCACCAGTGCGTTCATTTCCTGGTTGTCGGTGTAGCGTTCGAACAGGTAGGCGACCTTACCGCGCAGGATCAGCTGGGAAACGGAGTTGTCCTTGGCGGTGGACTGCGGGTCGTTGGAATCGGCGATCTCGTGCAGTTTCTGGCGCCCGCGATAACCGGGGAAATCCAGCAGGTCGACCTGATTGACGATGTCATCTACCGGCGCTTCGATCAGGCGGAAGGTCATTTCGGCGGTCAGTGCCGCCAGTTGCGCGACCGCAATGGCCTGGCTGTTTTGCAGGCGATCGCCCACCAGCGGTCGAACATCGATCGGCAAGTCCAGCGGGCTACCGAAGCGTTCGAGGATGTCGACGTTCATGATGCTGTCGCGCTGGCTGTAGGTGTCGTTGTCGAAACTCACCAAGGCCTTCAACGGTGCGAACACGGTCTCGGGCAGACCCAGCTTGTGCAGCGCGCCGGCCAGTTGCTGGTACACGCGCGTCAACTCGCTTTGCTCACCCCAGAGAATCGAAAACAGCTCGGCCCGTTCCTGGTAATTCAGGCGTGGCGCCAATTGCAACGCTTTGGGCCAGTACAGGTGCTCAAGTTTCTTCACCGAGTTGCGGAAGTTGTCGCGCAGGTAATCCCACAGCGACACCAGATCGTCGGCGTTGACCCCCGTTTGCAGCGGTCCGGTTTCGCGGCCTTCGAACGGTTTGAGCACGCGCTGGATGCGCTCTTCGTCGATCTCGTAGGAAATCCGTTCAAGGTCGAAATCCTTGAACCAGGCGTTGGCGAGAATCTTCGCCAGCTCGATTTCCTTGAACAGCGTGAGTTCTACCGGGAAGTCCTTGTCCTGACTTTCCTTCGCCCGACGGCTGAAGCGCGTTACCAGGCCAGTGGCTTCCTTGCCACCACCCACCGGGTTGATGTGCTTGATGAAGTCCAGGCGCTGGTCGCCGAACTCGGTTTCCAGCTTGCCGTTCTGACCGGCGGCGAGGGCCGAAATCAGGTAGGACTTACCCGCCTGGGACAAGCCGAAAAAGCCAATGGTCATCGGCGTGCAGGCCACGCGACCGAGGCTTTTGGCCAGGTTGCGGGCACGGTGCAGGCGGATGTTCAGGTTGTCGGCTTCGCTGTCCAGGCGCGGTGCATTGACGCGTGTCTGGCCAATCCAGTCCAGCGCCTGACCGGCGCCTTCATAAACAGCGGCCCAACTGGCAGAGAGCTGAGTTTGATCGGGGGTCAGGTCATTCATTTGCGTTTCACACTTCCACTGTCGAGCCAGTACTTGGTCTCGCTCAGGCCGGCGTCGAGCATGGTGTTGAGTTCCAGCTCGAGGTCGCTGCGCGGGTTGAAGTTGACGTTGTTACTGTTGGATTCGATGTCGCGAACCGAGAGGCGGTCGCTGACCAGATCCTGCTTGCGCGTGTATTTGTCCGCCGGTTTGACCTCGAACCGCACCTTGAGCAGCGGCGCGCTGCCGTTTTCACCGATTGCCCGGGAAAACTTCTCCCGACCCGCCTTGGTGAACCGCAAGGTATACAACGGCGAAGCGGCCCAGCGTTCAGTGGCCAACTGGCGGAAACCGAGGCGCAGATCGCCGCGCATTTCCAGCTGTGGCGTGTCGGCGGCGTCGCCAACGCCGATTTCCGGTAACTTGATTTTGTAGTCTTCGGACTGGATGTCGCGGTACAGCACGTCGGCATCCTTGATCACGTTGTTCAGGTCGATGACGCCGATGTGCTTGACCGTCGAATACGGCTTGAGCGCCGATGCCCGGAAGTAAAAGTTTGGCACGCTGTGGTTGGCGCACAACAGGCAAAGCATGGCGCCCACAGAGGCGGTGCTTTTCGGGTCGTCGATCCGGCCGTTCCTGTGAAACGGATACCAGCCGCCGGTGCGGTAGTTTTGCAGCGCCAGAATGCGTCCCGGTGGCAGTGGCAACACCTTGCGAATGAACGCCTGGATGCCGGGCAGACGCGAAGGGCGGCCGGTCAGCAGCAAGACATCACACGGGTAATGCGCGACTACTTCACACAGCGCACCCAGGATTTTGGTGATGTTGATCTGGTCGTTGAGGAACGCGGCGTGGAGCTTTTGCAGGTCGAAGCTGATCGGCGCGGCATACAGGTCGAAACCGCTCTGTGCGCCGACATCGCGACGCACGGCGACATTGACGTAGTCGAGTACGGTCTGGCTGATTGCGTTGTCACCGAGCAATTGGCGGTAGCTTTGCGGGATGACTTGTTGCGGGACCTGCGGATCGTAATGCTCGTACGCCTTGAGCAGCGCCAGGCCCAGCGGGGCAAACACCTGGAGGTTCAGTTGCTGACGCAGGATCATGTCCTGGGCACTGACCGATTCATCGCCACACAGCCGTGACATCAATGAGTTCGGGGCCTTCACGCCGGCGTTCTGCAAGGCTTTTTCGAAACTCGGCAGGATGAAGTCCTGAATCACGTCCAGCAGGATGTCGTCGCCGGCCACTTTGAAACCATCGCGAAAACGCTGCTCGGGCACGATGTGCACGTTGCTGCCGCTGCCGGTATTGCCCGCGCGGTCGAGGCGATAGTCGGTGATCACCAGGTCGGTGGTGCCACCGCCGATGTCGATGGTTGCGAGGGTGATGCGTTGGCGGTCGGCTTTGTCCGGCCGGGCGATGGTGTCAAAAAACTCTTCCGGGTGACCGGCGAAGTTCTCATTGACCTCGGTGTACAGGTACACCAACTGGCCGCAGGACGCTTCGTCCCATTCCACGCGGATGCTCGGGATCGGCGTGCGCGGGCTGACGGCCTGATCCTGATGTGGATCTTCCTCGCCGGCATGCCAGCCGAGGCTTTTCCACACCAGACCGATGGCTTGGAGCATGCGCTCGTTGAGGATGCTGCGCTCGGCCTGCGGCATGCCCGGCGGCACGGTGAGGGTAATACTGTTGAGCTGGCGCGGCACGCGGGTGTGACCCTGGCGCGAGCGCTGGGCCGGGCTGTTGATTTGCGACAGCGCCTGGGCCAGTACTTCGGCGAGCATGAAGGTCATTAGCGAGCTGCGTGAATAACGCGGCATGAACACTGGCAGACGATCGTCTTCTTCGAGGCTGTAAAGCGCCTCGCCGGTTTCGTTGATCAGGTGCGAGAACGGCGCGGCGGTGGCATACGGCTCGTTATCAGTCTTGATGTACGAGCAGTTGAAACGCCAGCCGTGACCATAGGCGTTTTCGTCCCAAAGATAACGTTTCGGGCTGGACAGGCCAGTGGAGCCTTCAGTACCGCGACGACGACTGGCCAGACGACTGGCCTCATTGCCGACGCGGGCAATCGTCGCCCACTGGAACGCATCGTGACGACCGCTCTTGACCGAGCAGTGGTCCTTGCCGAAATACGCCTGGGCGAATTCCACGCGGCTTTCGAACGGCAGGTTGTAGGTGTGTTCGGGGGTGATCAGGTCGCGCAGTTCCAGCACGTAGTTCTGCTTCAGCCCGGAGCCGGCCTGACCGTGGTTTTCGATCAGAATGCCGCAGGTGCGCGAATTGCCGACGTCCAGCACCAGGTCCACCGGAATCGGTTTGATCAGGCCATTGCTGTCGTTGGCCACTACTTTCAGCTCGGGGATTTCAACTTTCGCACGGGCTTTCGATTGCTGGGCGGCTGACGGTTTGCTCAACAGGCTGAGCAAGTTGAGGTAGTGCGCCAGGTGATGGTTGGCACGGATATCGATGTCCAACTCTGCGCGCGAACGGTGGGCATTGCCCTCATTGAACACTTCCAGCAACCACTCGTTGACCCACGGCTGTGCCAGGAACCAACGGGTTTCGCTAGCCTTGGTCGCCAGTTTGAAAGACACGCCGGAGCTGATGTCTTCTTCGTTTGGCGCCAGATAGGCAGTGCCGTCACGCTTGGGCATCACACGGCTGTCGAACGCCATCGTCAGGCGGTGGGTGTTGCCGTCGATGTCGGGAGTCGCCAGTTTCACCAGGCGCATGCGCGACCAGTTGGTCGGACCTTCGTCGAAGCGATGCGGTGGCATGAAGCGGAAAAACGGGGTCGGCAGCCAGATACCGTCGAGCAAATCGAGGCTGCTTTTCATGTCGACGCTGAACGCAGGCTTGGCTTTTTCGACCTTTTCCGGTTCGGGCTCGTAGAAAAAGAAGTCTTTCTCTTCGTTGTACGCCAGGCGGCAGATCAGCCCGCTGATCATCGGCGCGAACTCGCCCGCCGGCTCCTTGCGGGGATCCAGGCGCAGGGCGAAATCCATGAACTGGATGCCGGTGTCGCTGACCAGCGTGACGGTGTCTTCGAATTGAGTGACTTCAGGCAACATGTCGGGTTATTCCGTTTTATTCGGCCACTTGCCGCATGGACATGGGGAATTGTTCTTTTCCGTAACCGCCGGTGCAGTCCGCGATCGTGGTCGCCCCTTTGCGGCAGTTGACCTTGGGCATGTCGTAAGTGCTGCCATCGCCGCAAACGGCCTGGCCTTGGCTGTCGATGGCCAGGCTGCCACCCTTCATAGTAGCGCTTACCGGCCCGCTACATTTCGAGCCGTCGGCCTGGTGTACGGTGACTTGGCCCTTACCGTCCTTGAGCTGGTATTCCAGGCGCAGCGGTTTGCCAGTCCGGCGGTCCTGTATCCCGGCGCCTGCGCTGTACTGACCGTCGAGAAACTTGGCGGCACCGTCGGCGGCGTCTGGCGGGATGCTCAGGGGAGGGCCGGGTTTTGCGGCGGCGGATTTTTCTGCTTCGGGCGATGTGACATCCGACGGCGTGGTTTTGTTTTCAGGTGGTGCGGTTTTGTTTTCGGCTGCCGGGTCTTTGGTGGGGTCTTTGGTTAAGTCGGCGGGTGCACCGTCAGCCTCGTTATCCTCGACGGCCGGCGTTTCCACACCCTGTGTTCCGGTCACGGCGGTGCCGGTGCCGTTGGTGGCGCCTACGACGGTGCCGGTCACGGGGACGCCATTGAGCGTCGTGACATTGCCGGTCAGTGGTGGCTCTTCCTGGTGTTTCTCCACCGGTACGACGCCCTCGGGTAGCAGGTCTACCGCCACCAACGGAAGCGGGACACAACCGCGCAGGCCGAGCAACAGCCACAAGAGCAGCAGCAGGAGCGGCAGCAACAACAGCCACCACCAGCGCCGCCACCAAGGACGAGCAACCACCGGCACGACGGGCGCAACAACAGGCGCTTCGGCCACGGGGGGCAGCGTGAACGCGGGCGGGACCTGATAGAGGCAGTGCAGGGGATCGCTATTGCCGGTACCGGCATGCTCGAAACCCCAGAAGGTCAGCACCGGTTTGCCTTGCACCAGGTAGACGAAGTTTTCGTCCGGGAAATGAATCACGCGCTTGAGCAGCTTGCCGAACACGGCTTTGTCGCCTTGCTGCTGTTCGCCGGAGTCTGTACCCAGGAAGCGCTGGCTCAATTCTTCGAGCGCAGTCTTCAGCGCTTCAAGCTGACGGCGGGCAGGAGCGCGTTCTTCTTCGGTCGCGCTGCTCCACGGAATCACATCGCCGTCGAGGGCGCTGTACCAATCGATCTGGTTGCCGAGTTCATCGCTTTGAGGGATGGCCAGGTGATCGACCAACTCGGGGTTGTTGCGGCGAATGGCTTCGCGCAGTTGCAGGGCTGCCCGGTAGACCGGTTGACCTGTTTCGCCGAGGGCAGTGAATGACCCGCTCTTACCGCTGCGTAATAGTGGCCCGCGCATTCAAACTCCATACGATCCGTTGCGCAAAAATGACAGACAAATCTGTCTGTGCTTGCTCCTGCATTTAACGGGCGACCTTGATGCCATCATGATATCGCCGTCAATTTTCCGGAGGTTCAAACCTTATGAGACTAACGTAAGCATGCGGAGGTTGCATAAGGTCAATTTTAATAGGCTTGGGAAGGCTAGGGCGTAAGCTTTTTAAGCGTGATGAATCGTTTCGTCGGCACTATAAAAAATGCACAACTCCAAGAAAGGCTTTCCCCATGTCCCCCCTCACAGCCCTTGGCGCGCTGTCCGCTTCCCACGCCATGGCTTGGGGGGTTACGTCCTGCTCGACAGCCACAAAGCTGGACCATGGGTGGTACCAGCATCAGCCTGACGCAGCGGGAGCAATCGGTGCCGGTCACCCAGGGCCGAACTATCCAGATTGCTGATGTCGTTCAGAATGCCGTCAGCACTGGGAATTTGGGACAGGATGTTCGACAGGGTGTCAGTCTCGACACCTCCGCGAGCGCCATCCATGTTAATGGCGTCGGTGGTCGCTCGACCCGGTACGGCCACGGACCAGGCAATTCGGTATCCGGCCAGACAATTGCTCGTGTCCAAGGGCTGCGGTGCACCAGGTCGCCCCCAACTCGCACAAAGACCTGATCGAAACCAACCCGGTGCTCACCGACCTCAAGCAGCACATGAGTTCGGACTATCTGTTGGCGAGCTTCGGCTACGACCCGGACAACAGCGCCCTGCGCCTGGGCGATGGCTTCTACGAACACGCCGGTCAGGACGAAGCACCGCCCACAAAAAAGCCCCAGACCCAACGGGCCTAAGGCTTTCTCGTTTCTACTATATGGTGCACCAGGCGGGATTCGAACCCACGACCCCTGCCTTCGGAGGGCAGTACTCTATCCAGCTGAGCTACTGGTGCAATGCGGGCGCCATGATACTCATATGCAATGCGGGCGTCCATGCTGCTGAATCGCTTGCTGTTTTCACAAGCGTAACCTGCGTTTGCTACGTTGATCAGAAAAAACAGGCAAATGCGGCGTTTTCGTTCTTTTTTTCGAACGGCCTATTGTCCTTTACCCCCTTTGATCCTAGGATTCGTTTGAGATTTCAAACGCTCTTGTCTGGGTGCTGAACCGCACGAGTCCAATCCGTGCGCTATTTATGTGCTTCAGCCCGGTGAATGATTTCCCTGACGGCAGCCTACTGAGGCGCCTTTCTACAATCATAATTTGCTCCGCATCCATTGCGGTGCTGTTAAGGAAAGCCGACATGCAGCTTAAAGACACCCAGTTGTTCCGCCAGCAAGCCTTTATTAATGGCGAGTGGGTCGATGCCGACAATGGTCAGACGATCAAGGTCAACAACCCGGCAACGGGCGAAATTCTGGGCACCGTGCCGAAGATGGGCGCTGCCGAAACCCGCCGTGCCATCGAAGCCGCTGACAAGGCGCTGCCGGCCTGGCGTGCACTGACCGCCAAAGAACGTGCGACCAAGCTGCGTCGCTGGTTCGAACTGATGATCGAGAACCAGGACGACCTGGCTCGCCTGATGACCCTGGAACAAGGCAAGCCATTGGCCGAAGCCAAGGGTGAAATCGTTTACGCCGCTTCCTTCATCGAGTGGTTCGCCGAAGAAGCCAAGCGCATCTACGGTGACGTGATTCCGGGCCACCAGCCAGACAAGCGCCTGATCGTGATCAAGCAGCCAATCGGCGTGACCGCTGCAATCACCCCGTGGAACTTCCCGGCCGCCATGATCACCCGTAAAGCCGGCCCGGCCCTGGCTGCCGGTTGCACCATGGTGCTCAAGCCTGCTTCGCAAACCCCATTCTCGGCTTTCGCCCTGGCCGAGCTGGCCCAGCGTGCCGGCATCCCGGCTGGCGTGTTCAGCGTTGTTTCCGGCAGCGCCGGCGACATCGGTACCGAGCTGACCAGCAACCCGATCGTGCGCAAGCTGTCCTTCACCGGTTCGACTGAAATCGGTCGTCAACTGATGGCCGAATGCGCCAAGGACATCAAGAAAGTGTCCCTGGAACTGGGCGGCAACGCGCCGTTCATCGTGTTCGACGACGCCGACCTGGATAAGGCCGTCGAAGGCGCGATCATTTCCAAATACCGCAACAACGGCCAGACCTGCGTCTGCGCCAACCGCCTGTACATTCAGGACGGTGTCTACGACGCATTCGCCGAGAAGCTGAAAGTGGCCGTCGCCAAGCTGAAGATCGGTAACGGTCTGGAAGCCGGTACCACCACTGGCCCGCTGATCGACGAAAAAGCCGTGGCCAAGGTGCAAGAGCACATCGCCGACGCCCTGAGCAAAGGCGCGACCGTACTGGCCGGTGGCAAGCCGATGGAAGGCAACTTCTTCGAGCCGACCATCCTGACCAACGTGCCGAACAACGCTGCCGTGGCCAAGGAAGAAACCTTCGGTCCATTGGCGCCACTGTTCCGCTTCAAAGACGAAGCCGACGTGATCGCGATGTCCAACGACACCGAGTTCGGTCTGGCCTCGTACTTCTATGCTCGCGACCTGGGCCGTGTGTTCCGTGTGGCTGAAGCCCTGGAATACGGCATGGTCGGCGTCAACACCGGGCTGATCTCCAACGAAGTCGCGCCGTTCGGCGGCATCAAGGCCTCGGGCCTGGGCCGTGAAGGCTCCAAGTACGGCATCGAAGATTACCTGGAAATCAAATACCTCTGCCTGGGCATCTAAGCCCGGCAAGGCATTGCTTGAATCGGAAAGGGCACGAGAGCGCTGTCCCTTTCCGAGCTTCACCTGATTTTTTACTGTGGCCGGGAAAGCTGTGGCAGTCGATCATCGCATGCTGCCGTAGTTGCCTCCCCGCCGCTTAATCCTTGAGCTACGCCGACCGATGAGCGGCGAATGAGGAATTGTAATGAGCAAGACTAACGCTTCTTTGATGGCCCGCCGTACCGCTGCTGTTCCACGTGGTGTTGGCCAGATTCACCCGATCTTCGCCGATTCCGCGAAGAACGCTACCGTGACCGACGTTGAAGGTCGTGAGTTCATCGATTTCGCCGGCGGTATCGCCGTGCTGAACACCGGCCACGTGCACCCGAAAGTCATCGCCGCCGTGACCGAGCAGCTGAACAAGCTGACCCACACTTGCTTCCAGGTTCTGGCCTACGAGCCGTACGTAGAAGTGTGCGAAAAAATCAACGCCAAGGTGCCAGGTGATTTCGACAAGAAAACCCTGCTGGTGACCACCGGTTCCGAAGCCGTTGAAAACTCGATCAAGATCGCTCGTGCCGCCACTGGCCGTGCCGGCGTGATCGCCTTCACCGGCGCTTACCACGGCCGCACCATGATGACCCTGGGCCTGACTGGTAAAGTCGTGCCTTACTCGGCCGGCATGGGCCTGATGCCAGGCGGCATCTTCCGCGCGTTGTACCCGAACGAACTGCACGGTGTGAGCATCGACGATTCGATCGCCAGCATCGAGCGCATCTTCAAGAACGACGCCGAGCCGAAAGACATCGCTGCGATCATCATCGAGCCTGTTCAGGGCGAAGGTGGTTTCTACGTCGCGCCGAAAGAATTCATGAAGCGTCTGCGTGCCCTGTGCGACCAGCACGGCATCCTGTTGATCGCTGACGAAGTGCAGACCGGCGCTGGCCGTACCGGCACCTTCTTCGCCATGGAACAGATGGGCGTTGCCGCCGACCTGACCACCTTCGCCAAATCCATCGCTGGCGGCTTCCCGCTGGCCGGTGTGTGCGGCAAGGCCGAATACATGGACGCCATCGCTCCAGGCGGCCTGGGCGGCACCTACGCCGGTAGCCCGATCGCTTGCGCCGCAGCCCTGGCTGTGATGGAAGTGTTCGAAGAAGAGCACCTGCTGGACCGCTGCAAGGCTGTTGGCGAGCGTCTGGTGACTGGCCTGAAGGCTATCCAGGCCAAGTACCCGGTGATCGGCGAAGTTCGTGCCCTGGGCGCAATGATCGCGGTCGAGCTGTTCGAAGGCGGCGACAGCCACAAGCCAAACCCGACTGCAGTGGCTGCTGTTGTCGCCAAGGCGCGTGACAAGGGTCTGATCCTGCTGTCCTGCGGCACCTACGGCAACGTTCTGCGCGTCCTGGTACCGCTGACTTCGCCGGACGAGCAACTGGACAAAGGTCTGGCAATCATCGAAGAGTGCTTCTCCGAGCTCTGATCGCCAAGTGTGACCTGATCGACAAAAAACCCGCTTCGGCGGGTTTTTTCATGCCGGTCGTAATACTACCCGCGTAAATGCGCTGTATCGGAGGGCCGGCATTCGCTAAGGTTCAGGCATTGCCAGGGAGAGCTGTATGACTGTCTTAGATTTACCTGCCATTCCCAGAGTGTTGATTGCCGAGGCGGACCCGTGGTCCCGCGATTTGCTCAAGGAAGTGCTGCTGAACGTGCGCTGCGATGCGCGACTGGACCTGTGTGCCGACGGCCAGCAGGCGCTGGAGCTGTTGGCGGCCAATCCTTACGACCTGGTGATTGCCGACTGGGAGCTGCCCGGCGTCGACGGCCTGAACGTGTTGCGCAGTGTCCGCCAGCGCAAACGCAATCCGCCGCTGCCATTCATTCTGATGAGCAGCCGCAACGACAGCGCCAGTGTGCGCGAAGCCCTGCCGCTGGCGCCTGCCGCTTATCTGACCAAGCCCCTGAACATGGAAAGCCTGACCCATCGCTTGCAGGATTTGCTGCTCGATGCCGGTAAGGAAGTCATCTGCGAAGTGCCTTCGCTGGCGCCCGGCATGACCTTGTCGGTATACCTGGAGCGTCGACGTGAATTGGCCGAGGGTGCGCCGCTGATGACCGACGTGCAGTTGGCGGTCAAGCGCAGCCTCAATCCCAACGGCCTCGACCTGACGAAACTGGAAGACGAGATTCGTACCGATCCGCAGGTCACCGCCGTGCTGATCGCCGCCGCCAACAGCGCGGCCCAGCACCATGGCGCCGCTGTGCAAACCCTGTCCCAGGCGCTGCACCGGCTGGGCACCGGGCAAAGCATGAACCTGATTCTGGGCCTGACCCTCAAGCGCAGTGCAAGGCTCAGTGATCCGTACCTGGCGGACTATGCCGAGCGTTATTGGGATCTGTCCCTGCACACCGCCGAGTATGCACGGACGCTGGCGCGTTTGTTGGATCTGGATCAGGCGCGTTGCTATTGCGCCGGTATGCTGCATCGCCTTGGTGACCTGGCGTTGCTGCGTTGCCTGCAGGAATGGAAGCAGGCCGGTGGCGAGTTGGACGAGCAGGAGGCGGTGGGCGAAGCGTTGGTCGAGTTCGGCGCGGCCTACGGTTCGGCGCTGCGCACCCGTTGGCGCCTGCCGCTGGAGCTGCGACAGCTGATTGCGGCGGCCTACCAGCTCGGTGGCGGGGTTTACTCCCGTGAAGCGCTGGTGATGAACATGGCGGCGCAACTGGCGCGCCTGACCGAACATGAGGGCGTCGAGGAACTGGCGAAAAGCCGGACGGCGCGATTGCTCAAGATCGGGTTGCCGGAATTGACGCGGATGCGCAAGCAGTAAATCTCACAAAAATCCCTGTGGGAGCGGGCAAGCCCGCTCCCACAGGTTTTGTACACATCCTTCAACCCGTGACGATCCGGTTCTTGCCATCACGCTTGGCCTGATACATCGCGGCGTCCGCCCGGGCAAACAGGCTTTCGATGTTTTCGTCCTCGGCCGTAAGGCTGGTCAACCCTTGGCTGACGGTGATGCCGAATGTCTGGCCGTCATGGTCGAAGCTCAAGCGCTGGATCTGGCTTTGCAAGCGCTCGGCGACTTGCAGGGCCATGCCCGGCGTGCAGCCGGGGAACACCGCAGCGAATTCCTCGCCACCAATGCGCCCGAACAGGTCACCGCGTCGCAACGCCGCTCGGCCGCAGTCGGCGATACGTTGCAGCACGTTATCGCCTTCCTGATGGCCGTAGGTGTCGTTGATTGCTTTGAAGTCATCGATGTCCAGCATCAGGAACGACAGCGGCGTGTCTTGTTGCCGCGCCCGTTCGAATTCCTGGCTCGCGCCCTCGAAGAAATGTCGTCGATTGCTGCTCTGGGTCAGGGCGTCGGTGGTGGCCAGGCGTTGCAGTTCGGTTTCCATGTGCTTTTTGTCGGTGATGTCTTCGGCGATACCGACAATGATCACCGGCTGTCCCGGTTCGGCCTGACGGTTGATGAAGCACTTGTCGCTGAGCCAGCGCACCTGGCCCTCGGCGTCGATGATCCGGTATTCGCGGTCTTCGACGGCGCCTTTGGCCAGCACGTCCGCCAGGCTGCGCTCGGCATATTCCAGATCGTCGGGGTAAATGGCGTCGCGCCATTGGTTGTAATCGGCCAGCAGCAGGTCGGCGGAACGGCCGAAAAGCCGTTCATAAGCGGGGCTGACATACAGCACCTGGCGGGTTTCCCAGTTGAATGCCCAGAGCACCGCGTTGACGCTCACCAGCAGGGTGCTGAACAGCTGTTCGCGTTCGCTCAGGCGCGCCACTTCACCTTGGGCGTGCATCAACGCCAACAGGGTTTGCGCGGCCTCGGGCCACTGCGGTGGAGATGGGTCTTTCAGGTTTTTATTGACCATCGGCACAAATCTCAAAGGGCGTGCGCCGCTCGAGGTTCGAAAGCGGCCACAACGAAGCCCGCCGGGGTGGCGAAGTGTCTTTGAGATAGGGGATACGGGATGAAGTTCCCGCTTGCTGTGGTGAGGCAGAGGTATCCCGCCGGGCGGTCGTAGGAGCTGTCTGGTGCACAGCTCCTACAAAGGCCTGGCGATCAATCAGGCAGCAGGGCGCAGGGAATAGGTTTTCAACTGATCGGCAAAGTCGCGCAGGGATTGAATCCCGCTGGCTTCGGCTTCGTGTACCCAATCCTTGATGGCGGCCAGCATGTCATGACCATTTGAGCTGGTCTTGACCCAGATCTGCTGCAAGGCCAGGCGTTTCTCGTAAATTACCTTCAGTGCCTGGCTGTGCTCGAGCATGTTCTGGATGCGCACGTGGTGCCTGTCGTCCAGCAGGCTGGTTTCCCGCGAGAGCAGGCGCTTGGCGCGGCGGAACTGGTGGCGGACCGAGTGATCGACCTTGTCCAGTTCCTGCTTGACCAGTGGCCCGATTACCAATTTGCGGTACTGGGCCATGATCTGGAAGCGGTTGTTGAGAATCGCCATGGCGGTGTCCATGTCCAGGTTGCCCTTGCCTTCGACACGGTGGGCAATCGGCGCGACGCGCTGAACCTTGGCCAGGCGCAGGAAGCTGAACACTTGAATCCAGGCCCAGCCCAGATCGAACTCCCACTTCTTCACCGACAGTTTTGCCGAGTTAGGGTAAGTGTGATGGTTGTTATGCAGTTCTTCACCGCCGATCAGGATGCCCCAGGGCACCAGATTGGTCGCCGCGTCGCGGCATTCGAAATTGCGGTAGCCGACAGCGTGACCCAGGCCATTGACCACGCCGGCGGCCCAGACCGGGATCCACATCATCTGGATGGCCCAGATGGTGATGCCGATGGTACCGAACAGCAGCAGGTCGATGACGCCCATGATCGCCACGCCCAGCAGCGGGTAACGGCTGTAGAGGTTGCGTTCGATCCAGTCTTCGGGGCAGTTCTTGCCGTAGATGCGCAGGGTCTCGGGGTTCTCCGCTTCGGCGCGGTACAGCTCGGCACCTTTGCGCAGGACCGTGGACAAGCCCTTGATGACCGGGCTGTGCGGGTCATCTTCAGTTTCGCATTTGGCGTGATGCTTGCGATGGATGGCGGTCCACTCGCGGGTGTTCTGCGCCGTGGTCAGCCACAGCCAGAAGCGGAAGAAATGTTTCAGGCCGGCATTCAGCTCAAGCGAGCGATGGGCGGAATAGCGGTGCAGATAGACCGTGACGGCGACGATCGTCACATGGGTCATCAGCAGGGTGACGGCCACCAGTGACCAGGGCGACAAGCCGAGAAAACCTTCGTACCACATAGCCTGTAGGGCCCTCGATAAAGAAAAAAACAGCCGTTGCATTATCACCGAGCCCACAGATAAAACCAGTCGCCCTTTCAGATAAGAGTGGCTGGAGGTGTCTTTAACCTATAATCCCGGCATTTTTGTAGGGACATGGACAGTCTTATGTCTGCCAGCTATCGCGAAGCCTTGCGCGCAGCGCTGCTTTACCTGTTGCTTTCTGTGGTCTGGATGCAGCTCAGTGGTTATTTATTGAACAGTTTCTTCGATAGCTCGGCCGAGCTGCTGCGATGGCAACTGATCAACGGTTATGCCTGGATGACGGTCAGCGCCGGATTGATCTTCATTGCCCGGGCGCGTCTGCTGCGTTGCCTGGGGATCGGCGCCAGGTTGCGCGAACGCAGCGAAGATCGGGAGCGCTTGCGCCAGGCGGCTGCCGTGTTCGATTGCACGCGCGAAGGTGTGCTGGTCACTAACGGCGAAGGATTGATCGTGCACGTCAACCGCGCCTTCATGGAGATTACCGGCTATCAAAGCGAGGAGGTGCTGGGGCAGCGACCCAGCCTGTTCAAGTCTGGCCGTCATCTGAAAGGTTTCTACCAGGCGATGTTCGAGACGCTCGACAGCAGGGGGGAGTGGAGTGGGGAAATCTGGAACCGTCGCAAAAGCGGCGAAATCTACCCGCAATGGCAAACCATCCGTGTCATTCATGACGACTTGGGACGGCACAGTCATTACGTCGCAGTGTTTTCCGACATCAGCGCGATCAAGAACTCCGAACACAAACTGATGCACCTGGCGCACCACGATGCGCTGACGGATTTGCCCAACCGCCTGTTGTTTACTGACCGCGCCGAGCAGGCCCTGGCGTCGGCGCAGGTCCACAAGCGCGGT
Organism: Pseudomonas izuensis; assembly: GCF_002356535.2. Lineage (NCBI taxonomy): Bacteria > Pseudomonadati > Pseudomonadota > Gammaproteobacteria > Pseudomonadales > Pseudomonadaceae > Pseudomonas > Pseudomonas izuensis. Next base: position 199,775 of record NZ_AP017423.2, read on the forward strand.
TGTGCATTGCTGTTGATCGATCTGGATCATTTCAAAATGATCAATGACGGCCTCGGGCATACCATCGGTGACCAACTGCTCAAGGCGGTGGCGGAGCGCTTGAAAGCTATGTTCGGAGCGGGCATTACCCTGGCGCGACTGGGTGGGGACGAGTTCGCCGTGTTGGCCGAAAGCTGTCCGCACTTGGTCCAGGCGGCGGCGCTGGCCCGGCGGATTATCGATGGCCTCAAGGAACCGTTCCCGATCGACGGGCATCAGCTGTTTATCAACACCAGCATCGGTATCAGCCTGTTCCCCAGCGATGCCTTGAGCGCTGAACAATTGTTGCGCAATGCCGATTCGGCGCTGTTCAAGGCCAAGAGCGGTGGTCGCAATGGCTACGCGCTCTATACCGAGGAGCTGACCGCCCATGCCCAGCAACGGGTCGAGATCTCCTTCGAATTGCGCAACGCGTTGGACCAGCAACAATTGCGGGTTTATTACCAACCGGTTCATGACCTTAAAACCAGTCGATTGATCGGCGTCGAAGCACTGGTGCGCTGGGAGCATCCGCAGCGTGGCCTGGTGTCGCCGGCAGAATTCATCCCGATTGCCGAGCGAACCGGTCTGATCGCTGAGATCGACGCCTGGGTGATGCAGCAGGCGTGCCGGCAAATGTGCCAGTGGCAACAGGCCGGCAAGGTGTTGTCGTTTGTCGCGGTGAATGTGTCCTCGCGCCTGTTTGCCCGCCGCGAGCTGTACCAGCAAGTGGCACAAGTGCTGCGCGAAACCGGGCTGGCCCCGGCTTGCCTGGAACTGGAGGTCACGGAAAGCGCGGTGATGGAAGACCCTGAAGTCGCGCTGGAGCAGATGCATCGTCTGCGTGAGCTGGGTGTGCGGCTGGCCATCGACGACTTCGGAACCGGTTATTCATCACTGTTGCGTCTCAAGCGCCTGCCGGTGCAGAAGCTCAAGATCGATCAGGGTTTTGTTGCCGGGTTGCCATGGGATGAAGACGACGCCGCCATCGTGCGGGTGATCATCGCCCTGGCGCAGAGCATGGGGATGCAGGTGCATGCCGAAGGGATCGAGCAGGTCGAGCAGGCGGCGTTCCTGCTCGAACAGGGCAGCCATCTGGGGCAGGGGTATTGGTTTGGACGACCGGTGCCGGCCGGGCAGCTGGATTGGTTGCGTGCGCCGGTGATTACCCAATCGCTGGCGTGATGCATAACACTGTGGGAGCGAGCCTGCTCGCGAATGCGTCAGTCCAATCAGCGCAATGTTGACGGGCCTACCGCTTTCGCGAGCAGGCTCGCTCCCACAGGGGGTGAGTGATCGTAAGAGGATAAATACTCGCAAACCCTTGTCCCGCCAAATAATGTCTTCTGGTTATATAAACATTCTTAAATAGTCTTTTTAAGAATATCCGTGCCTCTCTACTATTGGTTTCACGCCGCAAGCAGTGCCGCCACTGCCAGGCAACCACTCAGTTGAAGGAGCAGCACCATGAGCGCATCTCTACGTAGCGTTGACGGCCAGGACGAAGCAACCATCCTGCGTGAAATCCAGAGTGCCCTGCGCGATCTGCGTTTCGGCGCTGTGGAAATCACTGTGCACAACGCGCAGGTGGTTCAGATCGAGCGCAAGGAAAAATTCCGCTTGCAGCAGCCGGGTAACAAGCCCAGCTGAAGCGAAACCGCGTGACCGGCAACCCAGCACCAGCACTTCCATAAGAAAAGCCAACACTCAGAATTCCAGGAGCTTTCACCATGTCGTCGATTCGCCATTTCGCCTTGGCCGCCCTGGCCAGCGCCCTTTTTGCCGGTTCCGCGGTTGCCAAGGATTACGAATTGCTCAACGTGTCGTACGACCCGACCCGTGAGCTGTATCAGGATTACAACGCCGAATTCGTCAAGTTCTGGCAGAAGGAGCATGCCGGCGACAGCGTGAAAATCCAGCAGTCCCACGGTGGTTCGGGCAAGCAGGGTCGGGCAGTGATCGATGGCCTGCGTGCCGACGTGGTGACCCTGGCCCTGGCCGGTGACATCGACGAAATCGCCAAGCTCGGCAAGACCCTGCCGGCTGACTGGCAGAAGCGCCTGCCGGAAGCGAGCACGCCTTACACCTCGACCATCGTGTTCCTGGTGCGCAAGGGCAACCCTAAAGGCATCAAGGACTGGGGCGATCTGGTCAAGAACGATGTATCGGTGATCACCCCGAACCCGAAAACCTCTGGCGGTGCGCGCTGGAACTTCCTCGCTGCGTGGGCCTATGGCCTGAAAGCCAACGGCGGTGACGAGGCCAAGGCCAAGGAATACGTGCAAACCCTGTTCAAGCACGTGCCTGTGCTGGACACCGGCGCTCGCGGTTCGACCATCACCTTCGTCAACAACGGCCAGGGCGATGTGTTGCTGGCCTGGGAAAACGAAGCCTTCCTGGCCCTGAAAGAAGAGGGCGGCGCCGACAAGTTCGACATCGTCGTGCCTTCGCTGTCGATCCTCGCCGAACCGCCGGTGGCCGTGGTCGACAAAAACGCCGAGAAAAAGGGCAACACCGAGATCGCCGAGGCGTACCTCAAGCACCTGTACAGCCCGGCGGGCCAGGAAATCGCGGCGAAGAACTTCTATCGTCCACGGGACAAGGATGTCGCCGCCAAATACGCCCAGCAGTTCCCGAAACTGGAGCTGGTGAGCATCGACAAGGACTTCGGTGGCTGGAAAACCGCACAGCCGAAATTCTTCAACGATGGCGGCGTGTTCGACCAGATTTACCAGGCGCAGTAATCCTGATGGCAATTAGCTAAGGTGGATAACCTGTGGGAGCGAGCCTGCTCGCGAAGGCGGTATTTCAGGCAACAAGGATGTTGACTGGTACTCCCCCTTCGCGAGCAGGCTCGCTCCCACATGATTGCACTTGGCAGAACAATATTTAACCAAGGACTTTTATGTCGCGTCGTATCTCCCCCGTCATACCCGGCTTCGGGCTGACGCTGGGCTACACCTTGGTGTACCTCAGCCTGATTGTGCTCATACCACTGGCGGCGATGTTCGTGCATGCCGCTCAACTCACCTGGGATCAGTTCTGGGCAATCATCTCGGCGCCACGGGTGCTGTCTGCGTTGAAGCTGAGCTTCGGCACCGCGCTCTATGCCGCGATCATCAACGGCATCATCGGCACGCTGCTGGCCTGGGTGCTGGTGCGCTATACCTTCCCTGGACGCAAAGTCATCGACGCCATGATCGACTTGCCCTTCGCATTGCCCACCGCGGTGGCCGGTATTGCGCTGACCGCGCTGTATACCCCTACCGGTCTGGTTGGTCAGTTTGCTGCGGATCTGGGTTTCAAGATCGCCTACACCCCCCTGGGCATCACCCTTGCCCTCACTTTTGTGACACTTCCATTCGTAGTACGTACCGTACAGCCAGTATTGGCAGATATTCCACGGGAAGTGGAAGAAGCAGCGGCGTGCCTGGGGGCGAAACCGGTGCAGGTTTTTCGCCATATCCTGGTGCCGGCACTGTTGCCCGCCTGGTTGACCGGTTTCGCCTTGGCCTTTGCCCGTGGGGTCGGCGAGTACGGTTCGGTGATTTTCATCGCCGGCAACATGCCGATGAAAACCGAGATCCTGCCGCTGCTGATCATGGTCAAGCTCGACCAGTACGATTACACCGGCGCTACCTCCATTGGTGTACTGATGCTGGTGGTTTCCTTCGTCCTGTTGCTGCTGATCAACTTGTTGCAGCGGCGCATCGAAACCCCATAAGGAGGCGCAGAACATGTCCCAATCGTCTATTGCTGCCGCTTCCTCGGCCAACGCCGCCCGCCGTGGCAGTGCCACGTCGCGGCGCATCCTGATCGGTCTTGGCTGGCTGATTTTTGCGCTGTTCCTGCTGCTACCGCTGTTTATCGTGGTGTCCCAGGGCTTGAAAATGGGCCTCGGCGCGTTCTTCACCGCGATCTTCGAACCCGATGCGCTGTCGGCCCTGAAGCTCACGGTGATCGCCGTGCTGATTTCGGTGCCGTTGAACCTGGTGTTCGGTGTCAGTGCCGCCTGGTGTGTGAGCAAATACTCATTCCGCGGCAAGAGCATGCTGGTAACCCTGATCGACTTGCCGTTCTCGGTGTCGCCGGTGATCGCCGGTCTGGTCTATGTGCTGATGTTCGGCGCTCAAGGGATCTTCGGCCCATGGCTGCAGGACCATGACATTCAGATCGTCTTCGCTTTGCCGGGCATTGTGCTGGCGACGATCTTCGTCACCGTGCCGTTCGTGGCGCGTGAGCTGATCCCGCTGATGCAGGAGCAGGGCACTCAGGAAGAAGAAGCCGCGCGCCTGCTCGGGGCCAATGGCTGGCAGATGTTCTGGCACGTCACCGTCCCTAACATCAAATGGGGCCTGATCTATGGCGTGGTGCTGTGTACCGCGCGGGCCATGGGTGAGTTCGGTGCGGTGTCGGTGGTTTCCGGGCACATTCGCGGGGTGACCAACACCTTGCCGCTGCACGTCGAGATCCTCTACAACGAATACAACCACGTGGCCGCGTTCGCCGTGGCGAGCCTGTTGCTGATCCTGGCGCTCTTCATCCTGCTGGCCAAGCAGTGGAGCGAAAACCGTATTAACCGCCTGCGCGCCAGCGCCGCGGAGGAATGATTTCATGTCGATCGAAGTGCGTAACGTCAGCAAGAATTTCAATGCCTTCAAGGCGCTGAACAACATCAGCCTGGATATTCAGAGCGGTGAACTGGTGGCTTTGCTCGGCCCGTCCGGCTGCGGCAAGACCACGCTGCTGCGGATCATTGCCGGTCTGGAAACCCCCGATCAGGGCAACATCGTGTTCCACGGCGAAGACGTCTCCGGCCACGACGTGCGTGATCGCAACGTCGGTTTCGTGTTTCAGCACTACGCCTTGTTTCGCCACATGACGGTGTTCGACAACGTCGCGTTCGGCCTGCGCATGAAGCCGAAGAACCAGCGTCCGAGCGAAAGCCAGATCGCAACCAAGGTGCACGAACTGCTGAACATGGTGCAGCTGGACTGGCTGTCGGATCGTTACCCGGAACAACTCTCCGGTGGCCAGCGTCAGCGTATCGCCCTGGCCCGTGCCCTGGCAGTGGAACCGAAAGTGCTGCTGCTCGATGAACCCTTCGGCGCCCTCGATGCCAAGGTCCGCAAGGAACTGCGCCGCTGGCTGGCGCGCCTGCACGAAGACATCAACTTGACCTCGGTATTCGTGACCCACGACCAGGAAGAAGCGATGGAAGTCGCCGACCGCATCGTGGTGATGAACAAGGGTGTGATCGAGCAGATCGGCTCACCGGGCGACGTCTACGAAAATCCGGCCAGTGATTTCGTCTATCACTTCCTCGGTGACTCGAACCGCCTGCACCTGGGCGAAGACAACCACGTGCTGTTCCGTCCGCACGAAGTGTCGTTGTCACGGCATGAGCTGGAGGATCACCATGCGGCTGAGGTGCGGGATATCCGTCCGTTGGGCGCGACGACTCGGGTGACGCTGAAGGTCGAAGGCCAGAGCGATCTGATCGAGGCCGAGGTGGTGAAGGATCACGACAGCCTGATCGGCCTGGCCAAGGGCGAGACGTTGTTCTTCAAGCCGAAAGTCTGGCAGAAGCTCGCCAACATCTGACCTTGTAGGAGCCGGCTTGCTGGCGATCGCGGTGTGTCTGACACACCGCGTTATCGTTGTTCGCTGGCAAGCCAGCTCCTACAGATTCAATTAGGCTGCAGCATTCTTCTGACGCAAACGCACGCCCCCCGCCCGCGCCTCGATCTGCTCTTTGAGCTCATGCCGCAACCCCAGCATGAACGCCAGCTCCGCCACCACAAACAACGGCCCGACAATCAACCCCGTCACATCATCGACAAACGCCGGTTTGCGCCCCTCGTAATGATGCCCGACAAACTGGATCGCCCAGCCCACCACGAACATCCCGATGCCGCTCGCCAGCCAGACCAGCGTACTTTGCTGCGCCAGTACCTGACCGGCCCACACGCACAGTCCGAGCAACACTGTCATCAGCACCCCGAGGCGCAGCTCCAGGCGCAGGTAAAACCAGGCAGACGCCAGCGAGACAAGCACCGCCGGCGAAAGCCAGCCCCCGGCCCATTGTGGACGGGACAGCAACACCGCCACGGCCACGACGATCAGCGGAATGCCAATGAAGTGGCTGGCGATGTTGCGTGGGTCGCGGTGGTAGGCGGCGTATTGACTGAGATGGTCAACGAGGCTTTTTTTCATTGTTATTCCTCCTGTAGGGTGACTGATCTTGCCTCGGAGTTATTTTTCGCTCTGTCAGCCAGGCGACAATCTCTAGGAGTTTTCATGGATATGCAGGTCTGGCGTGCGTGCCTGATGCGCGGTCAATGGTTCAGCCATCTGCCTGTTTCCCTACAGGATAGTCTGCTCAATGCCGGGCGAGTACGGCACCTGTCAGCGGGCCAGCGCCTGTTCCAGCGCGGCGATCCACCGTGTGGGTTGTACGCGGTGCTGGAAGGCGCGGTGCGCGTTGGTGCCGTCAACGAGCAGGGCAAGGAGGCGTTGCTGAGCCTGGTGGAGCCGCCGCACTGGTTCGGTGAAATCTGCCTGTTCGATGGCCAGCCACGCACCCATGATGCGTTCGCCGCAGGTCCGTGCACGCTGTTGCACATCCCGCAAACCGCAATGCTCGCGCTGCTGGACGAACAGCCCGCGTACTGGCGGCAACTGGCATTGCTGATGAGCCAGAAACTGCGCATGACGTTCATCAATCTCGAACAACTGAGCCTGTTGCCGGCTCCAGCACGGCTGGCGCATCGCTTGCTGATGATCGCCGAAGGCTACGGCCAGCTCGACGAGCCGCGCCGCGTCCTGCAGTTGCCGCAGGAGCAGCTTGCTTCCATGTTGTCGCTGTCGCGCCAGACCACAAATCAGTTGCTCAAGGAATTGCAGGGGCAGGGGATTCTGAATCTGGGGTATGGGGAAATCGAGATTCTCGATGCCGAGCGGTTGCGGGCGCTGGCGACGATCTGACGATGTGGGGTGTCAGCAGGCTTGGACGCTGGTTGATCTGGCCTCATCGCGGGCAAGCCCGCTCCCACAGTGATCTGGGTGAGTCACAGTTCTGTGGTCAACCTAAAACCCTGTGGGAGCGGGCTTGCCCGCGATGAGGTCGGTTCTGACAGCACACCTCTGGGAGCATGTCAGCGCAACCCATCCCGAAACTGCCCCGGCGTCATCCCCGTCCAGCGCTTGAAAGCGCGGCTGAAGCTGCTGGTATCGGCAAACCCCAGCAAATAACTGATCTCACTCAACGAACATTGCGGATCGCGCAGGTGCAGCAGCGCCAGGTTCTCGCGGCTTTCGTTGAGCAGCGTGTCGAACCGACAGCCCTCGTCAGCCAGGTGCCGTTGCAAGCTGCGCAGGCTCAGATGCAGGGCCTTGGCGATGTGTTCGGCGCTGGGTTCGCCTTCCGGCAATTGTTCTTCGATGGCGTCGCGCACCTTGCGCTCCCAGGTCAACGGCTTGAGTTGCGCCAGCGTGCGCTTGAGCACGGTTTCATTGTGTTCGGCCAGTTCCGGGTTGGCATCGTCCAGATGACTGTCGAAATCGGCGAGCGCGAACTCCAGCCGGTCTTCGTCGGTGGAAAAGTACACCGGTGAGCGAAACACCTTGTGCCATTGGTGCACGTCCGCCGGCTCCGGGCGACGCAGGTACACCGCCAGCGGGGCGTAGTCACGGCCAAGGCGATTGCGACAGGTGCGCACGTAGATCGCCATGAAGGCGTCGATGGCCTCGAAGGCCGGGGCCGGATTGCCTGGCGGGATTTTCAGACGGAAGTGATAGCGATCCTCGGCGCGGGTCAACTCCAGTTCCTGGGCATCGCTGACCACCTGGTGATAACGCACGATGCGTTCGAAGACTTCCCGCAGACTGCCGCTGGCCACCAGCGCATAACCGAGCGCATGGAAGGTGGTGGGGCTGACGAAGCGCGAGACGCGCAAGCCGATCGCCGGGTCGCCGCTGACCTGCACCGCCAGTTCCCACAGGCGCGTGGTACCGGACAACGGGTAACGGGCGTTCGGGTCGTCCATCAATTGCGGGTCAAGCCCGGCTTGCTGGCACAGCGCGGTGCTGTCGAGGCCCAGGGCGTCGAGTTGCTTGCGCAGAGCGCGGGTCCAGCTGGCGAGGGAGGTCGGTTCAGTCATGCTGATTGGCGCTTCCGGTCAACAGGTTGGCGTTCACGGCTACCACTACGGGAAAGCGTAGAAGGCAGGATGCGAACATCAATAACCAGAGGATGGAAGCATGCAAGGTACTTCTGCAAGTCCCCAGCGACTGAATGCAACCCAGCGCTCAGCGCATATTCGCCAAGTGGTGCTGGCCAAAGGCGTCGAATTGCGCGAGCGCTACCCGATTCTCAACCACCAGGATGCCCTGGGCGCGGGCATTCTGGCCTTCGCGCTGGCCGGGATGATCGGTTCGGCGGCGCTCTACATGACGGGGCATATGGCCTGGTGGGCGTGCCTGTTGCTCAACGGTTTTTTCGCTTCGCTGACCCACGAGCTCGAACACGATCTGATTCACAGCATGTACTTTCGCAAACAACGGGTGCCACACAACCTGATGATGGGCCTGGTCTGGCTGGCGCGGCCGAGCACCATCAATCCGTGGATTCGCCGTCATCTGCACCTCAATCACCACAAGGTCTCCGGCACGGAAACCGATATGGAAGAGCGGGCGATCACCAACGGCGAGCCTTGGGGCATCGCCCGGTTGTTGATGGTCGGCGACAACGTGATGTCGGCGTTTATCCGCATGCTGCGGGCGCCAACCGCGGCGCAAAAACTCAGCATCGCCATGCGCGCCCTGAAGGTCTATGCACCGCTGGCGCTGATGCATTGGGGCGCGTGGTATGTGTTCCTCGGGTTCCACGCGGCCAACGGTATTGCCCATTTGCTGGGGGCACCGATTGAATGGTCGGCGACCACGTTGTCGGCGATGCAGGTCATCGACATCGCCGTCGTGGTGATCATCGGTCCGAACGTGTTGCGCACCTTCTGCCTGCACTTCATCAGCTCGAACATGCACTACTACGGCGACGTGGAGCCGGGCAACGTGATGCAGCAGTGTCAGGTGTTGAACGCTTGGTGGCTGTGGCCGTTGCAGGCGTTCTGCTTCAATTTCGGCAGCACCCACGGGATTCATCACTTCGTGGTGAAGGAGCCGTTCTACATCCGCCAGATGACTGCACCGGTGGCGCACAAAGTGATGCGCGAGATGGGCGTGCGCTTCAACGATATCGGTACGTTCGGTCGGGCGAACCGGTTTGTGCGCAAGGAAGCGGCAGAACCGCAGCAGGTGCGTGCCGCTCAGGTCTGAGCAACGCACCGGGAAACTCAAAAACGAAGACATTGGTCATCATTTTGACCCAAAGAGGCGCTAGGTTGTGATGCAAGCAACGATGATTGGCGGTTGCCGTGGGGGCAATGGCTTATGCAATCAGGGTCTATTAAAGTAATTAAATATTCCTTTATTGGATAACCAATTTCACCAATCATCCGCTTCAGGGTTGTTGATCAACGCTGGCAGGTTTTGAGTTTCCGGGGCCGTCTCCTTGGCAGGGTGCGGCCCCTTTTTTATTCCACACAGCCCTTGTAGGAGCTGGCTTGCCAGCGAATGCGCCCTGTCAGGCGATAACGATGTTGGCTGATACACCGCCTTCGCTGGCAAGCCAGCTCCTACAGGGTTTATATTCGATATAGGTCTTAATAAATAGCTTCTTATTCCTTAACGAATATAACTCTCCTCCCTATACTCGACCGGGAACAGACACGCAGCAGGAGAGTTCCCCATGCGCAATGAATCAATTCGCTACCTGATTGTGCCGGGCTGGCAAGGATCGCCAGAAGATCATTGGCAAAGCCATTGGCAGAGCAGCCTGCCGAACAGCGCACGGGTGGAGCAGGCCGACTGGCTGACACCACGTCGTGAAGACTGGGTCGCGGCACTGGCCGAGGCGATTGCCGCCGACAGCACCCCGGTGATCCTGATTGCCCATAGTCTGGGCTGCATCACCGTCGCCCATTGGGCAGCGACCGCGCCGTTGCAGTTTTTGCGTCAGGTTCGCGGTGCCTTGCTGGTCGCTCCGGCGGACGTCGAGCGTCCGGCTTGCGCGCCGGCACTGCGCAACTTCGCGCCGATTCCGACCGATCTATTGCCGTTTCCGAGCCAGGTGGTCAGCTCCGACAACGACGCCGCCGTCAGTGCGTCGCGAGCGCTGGAGCTGGCGCGTAACTGGGGCGCGGAGGCGGGGATCCTGGCAGGTGCCGGGCACATCAACGTGAAGTCCGGTCACCAGCGCTGGGAGCAGGGATTTGCCTATCTCTATCGCCTGCAAAACCGCATGGAACACCACGCCCTGCGCCGTGCCTGAATCTTTTTTTCAACGCCCCCCGTCTCCCGGCGGTTTTGGGCGGGAGACTGCCATGAGCTTTGAAACCTTCGGTCAGCCGCTGCTGACCTTTCCCGACGCCGAAAAAAGTCCTCTGAGCATCCGCGCCAAGGCGCTGGTGTTCGTCGATCCACGCTCACGGCAATTGCGCCAGGAGCTGGAGCAACTGGCACCGCGTTCGATCTCGGTGCTGATCCGTGGTGAAACCGGCACCGGCAAGGAGTTGTTGGCGCGGCACATCCATCGCGCCAGTGATCGCGGCGGGCTGTTCGTCTCGGTCAATTGCGGCGCGATCAGCCCGACTTACGCCGATGCCGAATTGTTCGGTTATGCCGCGGGCGGTTACAGCGGCTCGGCCAGCAGTCGTGCCGGCTGGTTCGGTTCGGCCAACGGTGGCACCTTGTATCTGGACGAAATCGGCGACTTGCCGCTGCCGATTCAGATCAAATTGCTCGCCGCACTGGAAAATCACGAAGTCACTCGCGTCGGTGCGCATCAGCCAAGCCCGGTGGATGTGCGTCTGGTCGCCGCCACCAGCATCGACCTGGCCCAGGCGGTTGCGGCGGGTAAATTCCATGAGCGGCTCTATCACTACCTCAGCGAAGGTCAGCTCGAACTGCCGGCGCTGCGTGAGCGGGTGGGCGATATTCTGTCGTTGGCAGAGTATTTCCTCGGCATCTACAGCCAGCGCCTGGATTTGCCGGTACCGCTGATCAGCGAGGCCGCGCAACGTGTACTGGAGCGACACCGCTGGCCGGGCAATACCCGGGAGCTGGAAAACGTCATCCACTTTGCGCTGCTGGTCAGCACCGGCGACGAGATACTCCCGGAGCATTTGAAGTTGCCGGATGAAGGTGTGGCGCGGATCGAACAGCAGCTCAAACAGATTCTGGACAACGCCTCCGACGCCGAAAAAGACGCCCTGAAACAAATACTTAAAGACGCCGGCCTTCTTCCGTAGGCGCAAAGCTTGCTCGCGATTCAGGCGACTCGGTCTGTCGGGAGGACGCCATCGCGAGCAAGCTGTGCTCCCACAGATAGCGTCCAACCAACGGGTTAGAGCTGTATGAACAAAATGGAATATGAAAGTGAATAAAAGATATTGTTCGGGAATAAAAAATCCCGGTATTGTCCGCTTCACGCCAGCGATAGCATTTCACTGGCACTTTCATTTTTAGCCGTCGCCACAAGCGACCGTGATTTTCGATAAGGACACTGCATGAAAAAGGTTCTGTTGTTCACCGCACTGGCGGCTGCCCTGACTGCGGGCCTGGCCCAGGCTGGCGAGAAACTGGTGGTTGCGGCGACCCCGATTCCACACGCCGAGATTCTTGAACTGATCAAGCCAACCCTCGCCAAAGAAGGCGTGGACCTGGAAATCAAAGTCTTCACCGACTACGTTCAGCCGAACGTGCAGGTCGACCAGAAGCGTCTGGACGCCAACTACTTCCAGACCCTGCCGTACCTGAAAAGCTTCAACGAAGGCAAAGGCACTCACCTGGAAACCGTCATCGGTGTTCACGTTGAACCCTTCGGTGGCTACTCGAAGAAAGTCAAAACCCTGGCCGAGCTCAAAGACGGCGCGACCATTGCCATCCCTAACGAAGGCAGCAACAGCGGCCGTGCCCTGATCCTGCTGCAGAAGGCTGGCCTGATCGAGTTGAAAGACCCGAAAAACGCCCTGGCAACCCCGAAAGACATCGCCAAGAACCCGCACAACTTCAAGTTCAAGGAGCTTGAGTCCGCGATGTTGCCGCGTGTGCTGGATCAGGTCGACCTGGACATGATCAACACCAACTACGCGCTGGAAGCGGGTCTGAACCCGGCTAAAGACGCACTGGTGATCGAAGGCGCGGATTCGCCTTACGTGAACTTCCTGGTGGCCCGTCCGGACAACAAGGACAGCGTTGCCATCCAGAAACTGGCCAAGGCCCTGACCAGCCCGGAAGTGAAAGCATTCATCGAGAAGAAGTACAGCGGCGCGGTACTGCCGGCGTTCTGATTCGCGAGGCAACCCCTTCAAGGTTTCCAACGCCGACGGCTGATACAGCGTCGGCGTTTTTTTGCGTCCACGAAACCCATGTGGGAGCGAGCCTGCTCGCGAAGAGGCCGTGTCAGTTGGTATCAATGTTGGCTGACAGACCGCTTTCGCGAGCAGGCTCGCTCCCACAGGGGATCAGTTCGCCTCAGGAGAGAAAACAGTCGTCTCCACCGCCCTGGCAATCCATTTGGATAGTTTTTTGCGTGATATCAATATGCTTTAACGGTATTTAAATTCTATTTCTTATACCTTTAAAGTTGGTGCTTGCCGGGCAGTTATCCACTGCCCATGGACTGCGCCACCGTCGCTTACCGAGCGGCGTCCAGGATGTTCAATGGACTTCGATTACGCTTTTATCCTCAGCACTTTGCCGGCGTTTCTCAAGGCCGTGGGCGTGACGCTGCAGGTTGGATTCATCGCCATTGGCACATCTCTGCTGGTGGCGCTGATCAACGCGGCGATCCTGGTATTTCGTACGCCTTACCTTCAGCGACTGGTCGGCCTGTATGTCGAGCTGGCGCGCAACACACCGCTGCTGATTCAACTGTTCTTCGTCTACTTCGCCTTGCCGGCACTGGGCATCAAGGTCTCGGGTTTTGCCGCGGCGATCATCACCATGACCTTCCTCGGCGGCGCCTACCTCACGGAAGTGCTGCGTGCCGGCGTGGATGCCGTGCCCCAGGCACAATTGGAATCCGGTCGCTCCATCGGCCTTTCCCACGGGCAATTGCTGCGCTACGTGATCCTGCCGCAGGCCGGCATCCTCAGCCTGCCGTCGCTGTTCGCCAATTTCATTTTCCTGCTCAAGGAAACCACCGTGGTCTCGGCGGTGGCGGTGCCGGAGATTCTCTACACCACCAAGAGTTACATCGCGCTGTATTACAAAACCTACGAAATGCTCGCCGTGCTGACGCTGATTTGCGTGCTGCTGTTCTTGCCGTTGTCGCTGTTGCTCAGCCGTCTGGAAAGGAGGCTCCAGCATGGCCAGTTCGGGTCTTGAGTTGTTGTGGGTGTCGTTGCCGCAACTGGGCAAGGGCGCGCTGCAAACCCTGTCGATTTCTTTCCTGAGCATTGCCATCAGCACCGTCGGCGGCGTGCTTTACGGTGTGTTGCGCACACTGGATGTGAAGTGGCTGAACGTGGTCCTGCGGGTCTACCTGGAACTGTTCCGGGCGATTCCGGTGCTGGTCTGGTTGTACTTGCTGTTCTTCGGCCTGCCGATCTTTTTTGGCGTGAGCATTCCGAGCTTCTGGTGCGCGGTGCTGGTGCTCTCGTTATGGGGCGCCAGCGAGGTGGGTGAGGTGGTGCGCGGTGCGTTGCAGTCGTTGCCGCGCGGACAGCGCGAAGCCGGCCTGTCGATCGGCCTGGACGCAGCGCAGCTCTACGGCTACGTGCTACTGCCACAAGCGCTGAAACGCCTGACGCCGCCGACCATCAACGTTTATACGCGGATCATCAAGACCAGCTCCCTGGCCGTGCTGATTGGGGTGGTGGATGTGATCAAGGTCGGCCAGCAAATCATCGAGCGCACCTACGAATCGGTGCTGATCTACGGCGCTCTTTTCCTGTTTTTCTTTTTCATTTGCTACCCGTTGTCGGCCGCCTCGCGTGTGCTGGAGCGGCGCTGGACGCAAGCATGAGCGCATTGATCGAGTTCAAGGGTTTCAACAAATTCTTCGGTGATCAGCAGGTGCTCAAGGGCATCGACCTGAGTGTGAAACCGGGCGAAGTCATCGTCATTCTCGGCCCCAGCGGTTGTGGCAAAAGTACCTTGTTGCGTTGCCTCAACGGTCTGGAAAACGCCCACAGTGGCAGCCTGAAATTTGCCGGCCGTGAACTGCTGGACAAGGCCACCGACTGGCGCGAAGTGCGCCAGCAGATCGGCATGGTGTTCCAGAGTTATCACCTGTTCCCGCACATGAGCGTGCTCGACAACCTGCTGCTGGGTCCGCTCAAGGTGCAGAAACGTGACCGCCGTGAAGCCCGGGTCCAGGCTGAAGCCTTGCTTGAACGCGTGGGGCTTTCGGACAAGCGTGATGCTTATCCACGACAGCTTTCCGGCGGTCAGCAACAACGCATCGCCATCGTCCGTTCGCTGTGCATGAACCCCAAGGTCATGTTGTTCGATGAAGTCACCGCCGCCCTTGACCCGGAAATGGTCAAGGAAGTGCTGGAAGTCATTCAAGGCCTGGCCCGCGAGGGCATGACCCTGTTGATTGTCACCCACGAAATGGCCTTCGCCCGCGCCGTGGCCGATCGAATAGTGTTCATGGATGCCGGGTGCATCCTCGAGCAAAACCCTCCCGAGATCTTCTTTACGAACCCGCAAACCGCACGAGCGCAGCAGTTCCTGGAGAAATTCTCCTATGTCGCCGCACTACCCAAAACGACTCAAACAAAGGAACTGGAACTGTCATGAAAACTGCCAAGTCTTCACTCTTGCTTCTCCCGCTGCTGGGCTTTGCGCTGCTGGCCGGCTGCAACAAAACCGAAGAACCGGCGAAGCCGAAAGTCGCCAGCGAAAGCGCCAGTTATCTGGAAAAAATCAAGGCACGGGACAAGCTGATCGTGGGCGTCTTCACCGACAAACCGCCGTTCGGTTTCGTCAATGAAGCCGGGCGTTACGTCGGTTTCGATACCGACATCGGCCGCCAATTCGCCAAGGATCTGCTGGGCGATGAAAACAAGGTCGAGTTCGTCGCCGTGGAGCCGGCCAGCCGGATTCCATTCCTGCAAAGCGACAAGGTTGATCTGATCCTGGCTAACATGACCGTCACCCCGGAGCGCAAGGAAGCGGTGGAATTCACCAACCCGAACCTCAAGGTTGCGGTCCAGGCGCTGGTGCCTCAGGGCAGCGCGGTGAAAAACCTCGATGACCTGGCGACCCGCACCACCATCGTCACCACGGGCACCACGGCCGACATTTGGCTGACCAAAAACCACCCGGACTGGAAATTGCTCAAGTTCGAGAAAAACTCCGAGTCCTTGCAAGCCCTGGCCAATGGTCGTGGCGATGCCTATGCACAAGACAACCTGGTGCTGTTCAGCTGGGCCAAGCAAAACCCTGGCTACCGGGTATTGAGCCAGACCCTGGGCGCAGAAGCGCCAATTGCGCCAGCGGTGAAGAAGGGCAACGTTGAACTGCGCGACTGGGTCAATGCCGAGTTGGCGAAACTGGGTGAGGACAAGTATCTGCTCAAGCTGTACGACCAGTATGTGCGCAAGGAATTGAGCGATGACACCAAGCCTGAGAGTGTGATTGTCGAGGGTGGGAAGTGGCAGGGATAATCCTCTGGTTTCTGCAGCGATCTTACTGACGCCTTCGCGAGCAGGCTCGCTCCCACATTGGATCTGTGGCGTTCACAAGACCCTTGTGGGAGCGAGCCTGCTCGCGAATGGATTTTTCAGGCACCGCCTAATCCGGCCAATGCCAAGCCGGCTCATCCAGCATCCGCTGCCCGACGATCCCGGTCTGGCCGAGGTTTTTCTCCAGCACGATGCAATTGCATTCCGGGTCCTCCTGCAAGGCCGAAATCAACCGCCGTGCATGGGAAACCACCCACACCTGACACTGCTCCGACGCGCGAATAATCAGCCGCGCCAACGCCGGCAACAGATCCGGATGCAGGCTGGTTTCGGGTTCGTTCAGCACCATCAATGTCGGTGGCCGGGGCGTCAACAGCGCCGCCACCAGCAGCAAATACCGCAACGTGCCATCCGACAACTCAGCCGCCGACAGCGGGCGCAACAAACCTTCCTGATAAAACTCGATCGCAAAGCGTCCGCCGGGCAGCGGCTCGATGTGCAGGCGTGCACCGGGAAACGCATCGCTGATCGCGGCTCGCAATGCCTCGGGTTCGCCGATTTCGATGATGGTCTGCAACGCCGCCGCCAGGTCCCTGCCATCGTGGTGCAGCACCGGGGTGCGGGTGCCCAGCTGTGGCTGGCGCACCGGCGCATCGGCGTCACTGCGAAAATGATCGTAGAAGCGCCAGCGGCGGATGAACTCGCGCATCTCCAGCACTTCCGGTGAGGTTCGCAGGCTGCCGACCTGGTCGAAGAGGCTGTCGAAATTCGGCGTGTGCTGAGCCAACACGTCCCAGCTACGGTCGGCCCGGGAGCGGATCATCGGGCCGTCCCGATCCACCAGTAGGCTGGCCGGACGGTAGAACGGTCCGGACCAGATGCATTCACGCTTGATTTGTGGGTCGAGACTGAATCGTGAAGGGATGGGTAAAGTGTGTTCGGGCAACATGAAATGACCGTTGGAATCGGGTAGCCCCAGGCTGATGGCGTAACCGAAGCCTTCCCCGGCAAACCCCAGCCGCAAACGCTTCACGCCTTTGCGCACTGTCGACTCGATCGGCACCTCAGCCTTTTGCATGCGCCGCGTGATGGTTTCCGGGCCGGCCCAAAAGGTCGAATCCAGCCCACCCTCGCGGGCCAGCGCATTGACCACCCCGCCCTGAGCGGTTTCAGCCAGCAGGCGCAGCGCACGATAGAGGTTGGATTTGCCGCTGCCGTTTGGACCGGTAATCAGGTTCAATCGACCCAGTGGAATCACTAGTTTGTTGATCGAGCGATAATTGGCCACCGCGAGGGTATTGAGCATGGAGTGCTTCCTTAGGCTTGTTCCAGCGCATCCAACGGTTTTTGTCGTGCACTAAAAATAGTTGCGTTGCCGCGACAGTACTAGCAGTTCTGCTAGGTGTCCTGACTCTTTTGAAGGTGCAAGCTCAATACATCGGAAGGAGGGGCATCATGATGCTGAAAACAGAGGTGTGCCGGTATCGCTATGACGCTCTGGATCAACTGATCGGGCGCGAGCCTGCTGGGCAGGAAAAGCTGCAACGTTTTTACCGCCATAAACATCTGACGACTGAGCTGCAAGGTCAGGCCAGCCAGAGTGTGTTCCAGCACGACATGCAACTGCTGGCGCTGCAATCATGTCAGGACGATGTGCTCAATAGTGAACTGCTGGCAATCGATCAGCAGCGTTCCGTGTTGCAGGTCACCGGGACGAGTGGCTCGGTGCGTCAGGTTTATACCGCCTACGGTCATCGAAAGGCCGAGAATGGTCTGGGCAGTCTTCTGGGTTTCAACGGCGAGGCGGTCGATCGGCTCACCGGGCATTATTTGCTGGGCAATGGGCATCGCGCGTTCAACCCGGTATTGATGCGGTTCAACAGTCCGGATCGGTTGAGTCCGTTTGGGCGGGGTGGGCTGAATGCGTATGCGTACTGTCAGGGGGACCCGGTGAATTTCAGTGATCCGACGGGGCAGTTTTCCAGGCTTGTCACCAGCCTTTTCAGTGTGTTTAACGCCCGTATTGTTTTTGAGCCTGCTATTCCCTTTAAGCTGGCAAAGGACGCATTGCAGTGGGGGGCGGCGGGGCAGTTACCGGGTAGAGTCACGCTGGGTGCCGCAGGCTCGACCATTGCTGGCGTCACGACAATGCTTGCGGCTGTTACGGGCGTTGGTGCCGCCGTGGCGGCTATCAACAAGGACACCGAGGCCGCGGCGATTTTTGGCATGATCGCGTTAGGACTGGGCGCCGTTACATTTTCGGCGCGAATGGGGTCATTTTGGGCTGCGCGTGATCCGAAGACCATTCCTGCGTTGAAGCATTTTGTCGAGAGCAGAGGGCGTGTATCGATCAGCCAATCGACATCACCATCCTCGCCTTTAGCTTCTGCCCCACCTTTGTCTCCAGATCCGTTTGCAGGTGCAACAGCTCCCCCCCTGACCGCCAGCCCGACTAGTACTTCACAGTTTCCCTTTCCCTCACATTCCCCTTCTGGCGTAGGCACTATGGGGAAGCGTATTCGCCGCAACTCCGTGTAGCGCTGGGCCTGGCCACACACAAAACTACAAAGCCGGGCTTTTTTGACATGCATCGGGTGCGCCCCTGAATCCCTGTTCTAAGCTGACAGACGAATCGCGCCCGTTAAACGCAAAGGAGTCTGCATGGCTGGTCCCGGATTGAAAATAGTCGTTGGCCTGAGCCTGTTGGCCCTGCTGACGGCCTGCGATGAAAAAAAACCAGTGGAGAAGGACCGGCCACGGGTTTTCGTCCAAGAGGTGAAACCGTCCGATTACGCCGCCAGCGTCACCTTGACCGGCGATGTACAGGCACGGGTGCAGACCGAACTGTCGTTCCGCGTCGGCGGCAAGATCATCCAGCGTACGGTCGATGTCGGCGACCGGATTTCCGCCAAGCAAGTGCTTGCCCGGCTTGATCCCAAGGATCTGCAAACCAGCCTCGACTCGGCCCAGGCCCAGGTCGTTGCCGAACAGGCCAAGGTCAAGCAGAACGCGGCGGCTTTCGTGCGTCAGCAAAAACTCCTGCCCAAGGGTTACACCAGTCAAAGTGAATTCGATTCCGCCCAGGCCGCCTTGCGCAGTAGCCAAAGCTCGCTGGCGGCCGCCCAGGCGCAGTTGGCCAATGCCCGTGAACAATTGAGTTACACCGCGTTGATCTCTGATGCACCGGGCATTATCACGGCGCGTCAGGCCGAAGTCGGCCAGGTGGTACAGGCCACGGTGCCGATTTTCAGCCTGGCCCAGGACGGCGAGCGCGACGCGGTGTTCAACGTCTACGAGTCGTTGCTGATCGAACCGCCGGCGGACCGAACGGTGGTGGTCAGCCTGCTCGATAACCCGGCGATCAAAACCACCGGCACTGTTCGGGAAATCACCCCGTCGGTCTCCGAACAGACGGGCACGGTGCAGGTCAAGATCACCTTGGGCAACTTGCCCCAGGGCATGCAGCTGGGTTCGGTGGTGAGTGCAACCGGCACGACCCGCGGCAAAGCTGCGGTGGAATTGCCGTGGTCGGCGCTGACCAAGAAAGTCAGCGATCCCGCCGTGTGGCTGGTGGATGGGGAGGGCAAGGCGCAACTGCATCCCGTCACCGTCGGCCGCTACCTGACCGGCAAAGTCATCATCAGCGCCGGTCTGAAGGGTGGCGAAAAAGTCGTCATCGCCGGTGGCCAGTTGTTGCACCCCGGTGTGAAGGTGGAAGTCGCCGAAAACACCTACAAGGACCTGGCCAAGGAGGCTCAGCCATGAAGCGTCTGTTACTGGTGTTCGCCGGTTTGATGCTGGTGGCCTGCTCGAAAAAAGAACCACCGCCGGAGCCAGTACGTCCGGTGTTGTCGATCAAGGTGCAGGCATTGGGCGAGGAAAACCTGGGGCGTTTTGCGGGCAACATCCAGGCTCGCTACGAAAGCAATGTCGGCTTCCGGGTGCCCGGACGCATTGCCAGCCGCGCTGTCGACGTTGGTGCGGAAGTCGAAAAAGGC
Source organism: Pseudomonas izuensis (assembly GCF_002356535.2). Taxonomy (NCBI): domain Bacteria; kingdom Pseudomonadati; phylum Pseudomonadota; class Gammaproteobacteria; order Pseudomonadales; family Pseudomonadaceae; genus Pseudomonas; species Pseudomonas izuensis. Next base: position 219,546 of record NZ_AP017423.2, read on the forward strand.
GCCTTGCTGGCCTCGCTCGATCCCACCGACCAGCAGAACCAATTGCGCTCGGCAGAGGGTGATCTGGCGAGCGTCCAGGCGCAGTTCATCAACGCCCAAGCCACCGCCCGGCGCCAGCAGGATCTGTTCGATCGCGGCGTGGGCTCACAGGCGCAACTGGACGCTGCGCAAACCGACCTGAAAACCACCCAGGCGTCCCTCGATCAGGCCAGGGCCGCGGTCAACCAGGCCAGGGATCAGCTCAACTACGTAGAGTTGCGCACCGATCACAAGGCCGTGGTCACGGCGTGGAATGCCGAAGCCGGGCAAACCGTCACCGCCGGTCAGCAGGTGGTGACCCTGGCACAACCGGACATCAAGGAAGCGGTGATCGATCTGCCGGACACCCTGATCGACCAGTTGCCCAAGGATGTAGTGTTCCAGGTCGCCTCGCAGTTGAACCCGCAAATCACCACCACGGCCACTGTGCGGGAAATCGAACCCCAGGCCGAAAGCACCACCCGTACCCGGCGCGCACGCCTGACCTTGACCGAGACACCCACCGCATTTCGTCTGGGCACGGCGATCAGCGTGACCTTGAGCTCGACTGTCAAACCACGCATCGAACTGCCCTTGACCGCCTTGCAGGAGGTCGAAGGCAAACCCCGGATCTGGGTCGTCGATCCACAGACGCAAACCGTGTCGCCTCGGGATGTCAGCGTTATCAGCCGCACCGACAACAGCGTGGTGCTGGCCTACGGCGTGAAGAACGGTGACCGTATCGTCACTGCCGGTGTCAACAGCCTCAAACCGGGGCAGAAAGTGAAAGTCGACGAGGACAGCGCGCAATGAAAGGGAGTTTCAACTTATCCGAATGGGCGCTCAAGCATCAGTCGTTTGTCTGGTACCTGATGTTCGTCGCCTTGCTGATGGGCGTGTTCTCGTACATGAACCTGGGCCGCGAGGAAGACCCTTCCTTCACCATCAAAACCATGGTTATCCAGAGTCGCTGGCCCGGTGCGACCCAGGAAGAAACCCTCAAGCAGGTCACCGACCGCATCGAGAAAAAACTCGAGGAGCTCGACTCCCTCGACTACGTGAAAAGCTACACACGCCCCGGCGAGTCCACGGTCTACGTGAACCTGCGTGACACCACCAAGGCCAAGGACATTCCGGAGATCTGGTACCAGGTGCGCAAGAAGATCGGCGACATCAAGGGCCAGTTTCCCCAGGGCATCCAGGGGCCGGCGTTCAACGACGAATTCGGTGATGTGTTCGGCTCGGTCTATGCCTTTACCGCCGACGGTTTGACGATGCGTCAGTTGCGTGACTACGTCGAGCAGGCCCGCGCGGAGATCCACAATGTGCCGGGGCTGGGCAAGATCGAAATGGTCGGCCAGCAGGATGAAGTCCTTTACCTGAACTTCTCGACGCGCAAACTGGCGGCGCTGGGCATCGATGAAGCGCAGGTCGTGCAGAGCCTGCAAAAAGAGAACGCCGTGACCCCGGCCGGGGTGATTGAGGCTGGCCCGGAGCGGATTTCCGTGCGCACCTCCGGTCAGTTCGCTTCTGAAAAGGACCTGGCCAACGTCAACCTGCGGCTTAACAACCGTTTCTATCGTCTGGCCGATGTCGCCGATATTCAGCGTGGCTATGTCGACCCAATGACACCTGAGTTTCGCTTCAATGGTCAGCAAGCCATCGGCCTGGCCATCGCCATGCAGAAGGGCGGCAACATACAGGTGTTCGGCAAGGCGTTGCACCAGCGCATCAATGAGCTGACCGCAGACTTGCCGGTGGGTGTAGGCGTGCACAACGTGTCCGACCAGGCTGAGGTGGTGGAAGAGGCGGTCGGCGGTTTCACCAGTGCGCTGTTCGAAGCGGTGGTGATCGTATTGGTCGTCAGCTTTATCAGCCTCGGCGTGCGCGCAGGGTTGGTGGTGGCGTGTTCGATCCCGCTGGTGCTGGCGATGGTCTTTGTGTTCATGGAATACAGCGGCATTACCATGCAGCGGATTTCCCTCGGCGCGCTGATCATTGCCCTGGGTCTGTTGGTGGATGACGCAATGATCACCGTCGAGATGATGGTCTCGCGTCTGGAGCTGGGCGACACCAAGGAGCAGGCGGCAACCTTTGCCTACACCTCGACAGCCTTTCCGATGCTCACCGGTACGCTGGTGACCGTCGCCGGTTTCGTGCCGATTGGCCTCAATGCCAGCTCTGCCGGCGAATACACCTTCACCTTGTTTGCAGTGATCGCTGTGGCGATGATCGTCTCGTGGATTGTCGCAGTGCTGTTCGCCCCGGTGATCGGCGTGCACATCCTCAGCACCCAAGTGAAACCGCATTCGGCGGAGCCTGGGCGTCTGGGGCGGGCGTTCAATGGTGGTTTGCTGTGGAGCCTGCGCAATCGCTGGTGGGCCATCGGCATCACCGTGCTGCTGTTTGTGCTGTCGGTGTTGGGCATGGGCTTTGTGCAAAACCAGTTCTTCCCGTCCTCGGATCGCCCGGAAATCCTGGTGGACCTGAACCTGCCGCAAAACGCCTCCATCGACGAAACCCGCAAGGCCGTGGACAAGCTCGAAGCGACGCTCAAGGGTGACCCGGACATCGTGCGCTGGAGTACCTACATCGGCCAGGGTGCGATTCGTTTCTACCTGCCTTTGGACCAGCAATTGCAGAACCCGTATTACGCGCAACTGGTGATCGTCAGCAAAGGGTTCGAGTCGCGCAAAGTGCTCAGCGATCGCCTGCGCGAACGTCTGCGCAAGGACTTCGTCGGCATCGGCAGCTACGTGCAGGCGCTGGAAATGGGCCCGCCGGTCGGGCGGCCGATTCAGTATCGGGTCAGTGGCAGTGACATCGATCAGGTGCGAAAGCACGCCATCGATCTGGCCAGCGAACTGGACAAGAGCCCGCACATCGGCGAGATCATTTTCGACTGGAACGAACCGGGCAAGGTCTTGCGCATCGACATCGCCCAGGACAAGGCACGCCAGCTTGGCCTGTCTTCCGAAGATGTGGCGAACCTGATGAACAGCATCGTCAGCGGCTCGACGGTGACCCAGGTCGACGATGACATCTACCTGATCAACGTGGTCGGCCGCGCGGTGGATGCTGAACGTGGCTCGTCGGAAACCCTGCAAAACCTGCAGATCGTCACGCCGGGCGGCACCTCGATTCCGCTGCTGGCATTTGCCACCGTGCGCTACGAACTGGAGCAGCCACTGGTGTGGCGTCGCGACCGCAAACCAACGGTGACCATCAAGGCCGCGACACTGGGCGAGATTCAACCCACCGACCTGGTGGCCTTGCTCAAGCCGGACATCGACAAATTCGCCGCCGCGTTGCCGGTGGGCTACAAGGTCGCCACCGGCGGTACGGTAGAGGAAAGCAGCAAGGCCCAGGGGCCGATTGCCAAGGTCGTGCCGTTGATGCTGTTTTTGATGGCCACCTTCCTGATGATCCAACTGCACAGCGTGCAGAAAATGTTCCTGGTGGCCAGCGTGGCGCCACTGGGCTTGATCGGCGTGGTGATCGCGCTGGTGCCGACCGGTACGCCAATGGGCTTTGTGGCGATTTTGGGGATCCTGGCGCTGATCGGCATCATCATCCGCAACTCGGTGATCCTTGTGACCCAGATCGACGAGTTTGTGGACGCAGGCTCATCACAGTGGGATGCCGTGGTGCAAGCCACCGAGCACCGTCGTCGACCGATTCTGCTGACCGCGGCGGCCGCGAGCCTGGGCATGATCCCGATTGCCCGGGAAGTGTTCTGGGGACCGATGGCCTACGCGATGATCGGCGGCATCATCATCGCCACGCTGCTGACGTTGCTGTTTCTGCCGGCGCTGTATGTGGCCTGGTACAAAATTCGCGAGCCGAAGAAAGAGGTGGCATAGAGGCGAGCGCTTCGCGCTCATCGCGAGCAGGCTCGCTCCCACAGTTGATCTTTGGTGGACATAAAATTTGTGTTCGGCGAGATCCATTGTAGGAGCGAGCCTGCTCGCGATGAGGCCAGTACAGGCAACGGTGTGCCAATGGTTGCTGAAAGGAATTTTGGGAACGGTCCTACTTACAGCGTCGTCGGGCTGTTGTAGCTTCCCTCTTCCACTGCGAAGAGGGATTTTCCGATGTCGTGCATGGCTCATTACTTACGCTGCGCATTGTTGCTCGGCGTATTGCTGTGGTCCCAGGCGTTGGCAGCCAACGCGCTGGAAAACCCACTGTGGCGCATCGAACTCGATCCCGCCACGCTGGCGATTCGCGTCACTCCCGCGCAACACTCGCCCGTGCAAGCCTCGGCAGGCGTTGTCGGGCACAAGGTCAGCGACCTCAAACAAGGTACTGATCGCATGGACTGGCAATGGGATGACGCCGCCTGGACGCTCAGTGCCGTCCTCGATGGGCGAGATCTGTCCCTGTCCATCACGGCCCGCGATCCTGGCGAGCTGAACTTCCTCCACCAAGTTGGCAGTGCCATGGGCAAAGGCCTGATCTGGCCGCTCGCGGAGGGACATTACGTACCGACGGGTGACTCGCTGTGGCAGAAGTTTCTGCTCGATCAGGGGGCATTCAACACCACTCAGGATCTGAGTCTGCCGCTGTGGGGCATTGATCACGGTGGTTTCACGTTGAACTGGCTGATGACCACTCCTTACAACAATCGCCTGACCTTCAGCGCCGAAAACAACACCCTTGCCCTGACTGCCCATCACCAATTCACCTCCCTTGAGCCCACTGCACCGCTAACGTTCAAACTGTCGTTGGGGGAGGCCGATCTGTTGGCCGGGCCCAAGCGCTATCGGCAATGGTTGGTCGATAACGGGCGATACGAAGCCTTGAGCGACAAACTGCTGAAGACTCCTGAAGCCAAAAAGCTCCTGGGGGCCAGCCATGTTTATTTGTGGAGCAACGACCTGCTCGGACCGAACGACGTGCGCAGTTGGTCGGCGTTGTTGACGCTGATGCGAGGCAACAGCGTGCTGGCTAGCGACTTGCGCCGTGGTCTCGACGCTCAAGCCCGCGAGATTCTGAGTACCGCAAGATCGCCATTGAACCGATACCAACAGACCACCCTGTTGAGGGGCTTGAACGGCGCGCTCAACACCCTGGCGCGAAGGGGCTGGCAGGCGGTCGTCGAGCCGGACATGCAGAAACTCGCCGAGGGTTACGGCCAGTTGCGCAAGGAGTTGGCCAGTGAATTTGCCGAAGCACTCACCGCATCCCCTGAACATTGGGGCAGCAGCTTGTCGACGGGTACCTTTGAACAGCTGAAAGCCGCAGGACTTTCGCGGCTGTGGATAGGGCTCGGTGAAGGTTGGGAGGGTGGTCTCTGGCACCCCGAGACGGTGCGCGAGGCTGTCGCGCAAGGGTATTTGCTGGCGCCGTACGACTCCTACGAAACCGCGCTCAGTGCCAGTGAAAATCCGGACTGGGCCACGGCGCACCTGGGCTCTGGGGCCAACCGTGACTGTGCGATTGTCTTGAGTGGCGGGCAGTTCAAAAGCGGCTTTCAGCAATCAGGGCACTACACCGATCCGCGTTGTGTACGGCCATTGCTTGAGGCCCGCATCAAGGCGGTACAGGCGCGCGCGGGATTCAATAGCTGGTTTCTCGATGCCTACGCCACCGGCATGCTGTTCGACAGCTATCGAACAGGCGCTACCTTGACCCAGGCTCAAAACGCCGAGGGCAATATCGACGCGGCGCGCTGGGTGAATGAAACCCTGCAGTTGCCCACGGGTTCGGAAGATGGCAACGCCACCACCTCGCAGGGCATTCTGTTTGCCCATGGCATGCAAACGCCGGTCATCGGCTGGGGCGATCCGGACATGAGCAAAAATTCGGAGTCCGAGTATTACCTGGGCCGCTGGTTCCCCAATGAGCAGCCTCAAGTGTTCTTCAAGGCTGTGCCACTCAAGGAACCCTATCGAACAGTGCATTTTGCCCCGCAAACGCGCTTGCCACTCTATCAAACGGTGTTCCACGGTTCGGTCATCACTACTCATCACTGGTTGTTCGACAGTCTGAAACTGAGCAATGTGCGGGTGGAAAACGAACTGGCCCAGTTGCTCTACAACGTACCGCCGCTGTATCACCTGAGTGCCGAAACCTTGAAGCAGCGGCTGCCGGTGATGGCGCGTCAGGATGCCTTCTTCCGGCCTCTGCACGAGCGTCTGGCGACCCAAGCGATGACCGACTTCCGATGGCTAAGTGAGGATCGGTTGGTGCAGCAGACCACCTTTGCCGATGGCACACGATTGGTGGCTAATTTTGCTGGGCGTGAACGTGAGGCTGAAGGCCAGAGGCTAGTGGGGCAAAGCATCACTGCGTTTGGAGGGGATGGGACGGTGGTGAGCTATCAGGTTGCTTCTTCGCCCTGAAGAGCATCGCTGGCAAGCCAGCTCCTGTAGGAGCTGGCTTGCCAGCGAAGGCGGCCGAACTGCCTACGCAGATTTACGCCAGACACTCGCCAACCAAGGCTGCTGCTCCCGCGGCAACCCCGCCGGCCGGTAGTAATGCTCAAGCTCCACAAACCCCGCCTCGGTCAGCAACTGCTGCCACGCCGCCAGGTCGTGATACGCCCCATAACGCGGCCCGTTCCAGCCTTCCTGATTCTCGCCACGGGGGTTGGAACTGAACAACACGCCACCGGGCTTCAATGTCGCGCGCAATTCCTGCAAGACCCGTGGCAACTCCTGACGAGGGATATGGAACAACACCGCATTGGCGAAAATCCCGTCGAAGCGTTCGTCCGGCAGATCGAGCTTCAAAAAGTCCTGTTGCCAAACCTCGCAACCGCTGTCCTCACGGGCCATCTGCGCAAATTTTTCCGAACCATCGAGGCCGACGGCGGTGTGGCCCATGCGAGTGAACGTCTGCAAGTCACGACCCGGTCCGCAGCCAAAATCGAGAATGTCGAATGGCGCCTCGCCCTGGATATGCCGCATCAGCGCATCGATGTTCTGGCTGACGTCGTGATCACGGGTGCCTTCACGAAAACTATCGGCCACCGCGTTGTAATGGGCCAGGGTGGTGGAAGTGATCTGGTCGAGGTCGGTGGGGGTCTGTTTCATGGTGGGCTGCGCAGGCGATTGGGATTTGCCGAATATACGCCATGGCGCCGGGGCCTGCTGCGCAGCCCATCGCGAGCAAGCTTTGCTCCCACAGTTGATCGCGTACCCCTGTGGAAGCAAAGCTTGCTCGCGATGGCGGTGGTGCAGACTCAGTCGTGCTTCATCCCCAAACACTCAATCGACCGGTCCACCATCGCCTTGGCAATCTCCAGCAAATGCCACACCGAAAACACCATGGCCCGGTCGGCACCCTTGAGGTGGTCGCCGCACTGATAGGCGGTCACCGATGCACAGCGCAGCAGATCGGCGATGTAGAGCTGAGTGTCTTCGAAGCTCACGTCCTTGCTGACGTTGTAGAACCGCAGTTCGTCGGGTGGTGAGGGCTGATCGCCGGTGAGGTAGAAATCGATGGCGCGGTAGAGGGCGGAGCGGTCTCTGAGCAGGTCGTCAGTGAGGGCTTCGTCGGAGGAGGTTTCTGGTGGATCGGGAACGGATTTTTCCATGAGTGTTGCTCCTATTGCTGCATGGGAGCCGTCACTTTTCGCCTACTAAACGTTGGGTGGCGGCTGTACGCAGGTTAGTAGGCCGGTCAATAGGAAAAACCGGTGTACCCGAAGGTACCCCACGCACAGCCACCATATTTCTGCATGCGGCAAATCGCCGGACATGAGCATGGAAACGCTATGCGCCTATTGTTCCGGGCTACTAAACCCGATCACTGATGAGCAGTGACCGGCCGAGACTAGCCACCGGATTTGGCAGGCGCAAGCGGGCGAAATGATCTAGGAAATGTCCTGCAAAGGAAAGGGATAGGGCCTTCGGAAAAGCTGATTTTCTTGTGAGAAAACTTACCTGTTGCGAAGTGGCTCTTGTGGCGAGGGAGCTTGCTCCCGCTGGGCTGCGAAGCAGCCCCCAAACCTTCAATAGGGTGTGTCAGGAAAATGTGGGAGGCAGGTTTTACGATGGCTGCGCAATCGAGCGGGAGCAAGCTCCCTCGCCACAAAGTGCACCGTTGGCCACCAGGCTCAACGCTTGTTCAGGCCCCGCGCCAGGCGATCCCCGCCCAGCTGAATCACCGCCACCAACACCACCAGCAACACAATCACCGTCAGCATGATCTGGCTGTCAAAGCGCTGATACCCATACCGATACGCAATGTCCCCCAGCCCACCGGCACCAATCGCCCCGGCCATGGCCGAGGAGTTGATCATGGTCACCAAAGTGATGGTGAACCCGCCGACAATCCCCGGCAGCGCTTCAGGCAACAGCACATGCCAAACAATGTGCTGACGCCGGCAGCCCATGGCCTGTGCCGCTTCGATCAACCCGTGATCCACCTCGCGCAAACTGACTTCGGCAATCCGCGCAAAGAACGGCGTGGCCGCGATGGTCAGCGGCACCACGGCCGCCCAAACTCCGTAGGTGGTGCCGACAATCAGTCGGGTGAAGGGAATCAGCGCCACCATCAGAATCAGGAACGGAATCGAGCGAAACAGGTTCACGAACGCACCCAGTGCACGGTTCACCGTCGGGGCCTCGTAGATGCCGCCCTTCGAGCTGGTGACCAGAATCACCGCCAGCGGAATGCCCGCCAACAGTGCGATCAACGACGACACGCCGACCATCAAAAACGTATCGATAAAGCCTTGCAGCAAGCGATCAAACCACATAGCCCAGCACCTCCACTTGTTGCGCCCATTGGCTTGCGCGCTGACGCAATTGTTCGGCGCTCAGGGACGAGCCGGTCACCGCCAGCAGCAGTTGCCCCAGCGCATGGCCCTGAATCCTTTCCACGCCACCCTGCAGCAGGCGTACGCGGCCACCGAGGGCACTGAACAGGGCGGCAATGTCGGGTTCGTCCTGCGCCGTTCCAGTGAATTGCAGACGCAGGACCACAGCATCCTCCGAGGATTGCGGTTGCGTCTGCAGACGACTTTGCAATTCGGAAGGCAGGGCATGCTGCAAAGGTGCGAGCAAGGTCTTGCTGACCTCATGCTGCGGGTTGCCGAAGACCTCCCAGACCGGTCCCTGTTCGACCACGCGTCCGCGTTCGAGGACCACCACACGATCACAGATCTCGCGGATCACCGCCATTTCGTGGGTGATCAAAATGATGGTCAGGCCCAGGCGCCGGTTGATCTCGCGCAGCAAGCCGAGAATCGATTGCGTGGTCTCCGGGTCCAGCGCCGACGTGGCTTCGTCGCACAACAGAATCGCCGGATCGTGAACCAGCGCGCGGGCGATGCCGACGCGCTGTTTCTGGCCACCGGACAGCTGCGAAGGATAGGCCTTGTGCTTGGCTTCCAGGCCGACCAGTTCCAGCAATTCACGGACCTTACGGTCGCGCTGTTCCTTCGATACGCCGGCAACCTTGAGCGGCAATTCGACGTTCTGCCAAACGGTCTTGGCCGACATCAAATTGAAGTGCTGAAAGATCATGCCGATGCGCCGGCGCAGTTTCACCAGACGGTCTTCATCGAACTCGCCGATGTCCACCTGATCGATCAACACCCGACCGCTGCTCGGTTGTTCGAGGCGGTTGATGGTGCGGATCAGCGACGATTTTCCGGCGCCGCTGCGGCCGATGATGCCGAACACTTCACCGCGCTGGATCGCCAGGTCGATGCCGTGCAGGGCGGCTACCGGGCCTTGCTGGCCTTCGTAGGTTTTGCCCAGGTTGATGAAGCGCACATGTGCGTGATTCAGATCCGGGTGCAGCTCAGTCTGGATCGCTCGATGAGGCGCTGGAATTTCCAGTCGCAGTTGGGTGGCAGCCGTCATGCTCAGCTCTCCCAACCGGCTTGATAGAGCTTGCCATGGGCTTTATCCAGCGCTGCGCGGACAGCTGGCGAATGCTGGTAGATGTCGACGAATTTGATCAGGCGCGGATCGGTTTTGCTCTTGGGCTGGATCACGAACTGAATCACGTACTCCTTGTGATCCAGGCCGTCGAACAGCAGGGCCGAGCCAGCGTCGAAGGTCTTCGACAGACGAATGTAGGCCGGATAGCCCTGCACCAGATCGGCGTCGTCATAGGCGCGCACCAGCTGCACGGCTTCAACCTGGAGGATCTTGATTTTCTTCGGATTGGCGATGATGTCTTCTTCGGTGGCCTTGTAGCCGACGCCCGGTTTGAGGGTGATCAAACCGGCCTTGGCCAGCAACTGCAAGCCGCGACCGCTGTTGATCGGATCGTTGGCGATGGCCACGCTCGCGCCCTCGGGCAGCTCGTCGAAGCTTTTGAATTTCTTCGAGTAGAGGCCGACGTTGTTGATGATCCCTGGTGCGAATGGCACCAGGTCAAACCCGGAGGCCGCCTTGGCGTTTTCCAGGAACGGGATGTGCTGGAAGTAGTTCACGTCGATGTCACCCGAGGCGAGGCTGACGTTCGGTGCAATCCAGTCGCTGAACTCCACGAGCTCGACTTTCAGGCCTTGTTTGCCGGCTTCTTCCACCGCCGCTTCAAGGGGAATGGCGAAGGCGGCGGTGGTGCCTATTTTCAGCGGCGCGTCGGCGGCGAAGGTGATGGAGCTGAAGAGGCCGAGGGCCAGGGCCAGTGCTTTGACTGGGCGAGAGAAGTGGTTTTTGGTCATGATGATTTTTCCAGTCAGTGCATAAATTTTGGGTGTTTATTCGGGCCTCATCGCTGACAAGCCAGCTCCCACAGGGATTTTGTGAGCGCCCGAAAAACCTGTAGGAGCTGGCTTGCCAGCGAAGCTTTTAGCGGCGGTAAGCCGAACCCGTATGTTGCTCAGGCAAATGCGCCCCTTCGCGAAACAGCTTTTCCCGCAAGCTGCCATCGTCATAAGCCGTCTTGTACGACCCACGCCGCTGCAGCTCCGGTATCACCAGAGCAATGAAATCCACATAGCTCTCCGGCGTGACGATGCGCGTCAGGTTGAAGCCATCGAGCCCGGTTTCGGCGATCCACGATTCCAGCTCATCCGCCACTTGCTCTGGCGAGCCGACCACGGTGATGTAGCGTCCGCCGAGGGCGTGTTGTTCGAGCAATTTGCGCCGGGTCCAGTCGTTGTTTTGCAGGTTTTTGGTGGCGGACTGGATGGCGTTGCTCTTCACGTACTGGATCGGTTCGTCAATGGCGTATTCGGAAAAGTCGATCCCGGTGGATGCCGAGAAATGCGCCACGCCGGCCTCGGCACTGGCGTAGCTCAGGTACTCGGCGTGCTTCGCCCAGGCCAGCTCTTCGGTGGCACCGACAATCACGTTCAGGCCCATGAACACCTTGATGTCCTCAGGGTTGCGCCCGGCCTCGACGGCGCTGGCGCGGACCTTGTCCACCTGCACCTTGGTCGACGGCTTGTTCTGGCCGCTGATGAACACGCATTCGGCATGGCGCCCGGCAAACAGCAAACCACGATCGGAGCTGCCGGCCTGGAACAGCACGGGCGTGCGCTGCGGTGACGGTTCGCACAGGTGATAACCCTCCACCTGATAGAACTCGCCCTTGTGCTCGACCTTGTGCACTTTGTCCGGCTGCGCGTAGATGCGTTTCTGCGGATCGTTCAGCACCGCTCCGTTTTCCCAGCTGCCTTCCCAGAGTTTGTAGAGCACCTCCAGGTACTCGTCGGCCTGGTCGTAGCGACGGTCGTGCTCGACCTGTTCGCTCAGGCCCATGGCCTTGGCGGCGCTGTCGAGGTAGCCAGTGACGATGTTCCAGCCCACACGACCGCGACTCAGATGATCGAGGGTCGACATGCGCCGGGCGAACAGGTACGGCGACTCGTAGGTGAGGTTGGCGGTCAGGCCGAAACCGAGGTTCTTCGTTACCGCTGCCATCGCCGACACCAGCAGCAGCGGATCGTTGACCGGCAACTGGATCGACTCTTTCAGCGGCACGTCCACCGAGTTCTGGTAGACGTCGTAGACACCAACGATGTCGGCGATGAACAAACCGTCGAACAGCCCGCGCTCCAGCAGCTGCGCCAGTTCGGTCCAGTATTCGATCGTCTTGTATTGGGTCGAGGTGTCCCGTGGATGGGTCCACAGGCCATGGTTGATGTGCCCGATGCAGTTCATGTTGAACGCGTTGAGCAGGATTTTCTTTTTAGTGGCCGTCATCAGATGGTTCCCCGCAGTGGCGGGTTTTCATCGTTGAGGTAGTAGTTACCGATGGCGTGATACTTCCAGCGCACCGGGTCGTGCAGGGTATGCACCCGTGCGTTGCGCCAGTGGCGATCCAGGCCGTGTTCGCGCAGGGTCGCCTGGCTGCCGGCCAGCTCGAACAGCGTGGTGCCGGCGGCGAGGGAAATCTCGGTGCTGATGGCGCGGGCTTCGGCGACCGCAATCGAGGCGGCGGCGACGGTCTCGGCATTGGTGTTGGCCTGGGCCTGGTCGAGGAATTCTCCGGCACGTTCCAGCAACGCTTCGGTGGCGTGCAGCCGGATGCTCAAATGGCCGAAGCTCTTGAGGGTCAGCGGATCTTCAGTGGCTGTGTCGTGTGTGGCGTCGATCCATGGCCGGGTCTTGGTGCGCACGAAGTGCAGCGCATCTTCATAGGCGGCACGGGCGATGCCGGTGTCGATGGCGGCATGGAGAATCTGCGCCAGCGGGCCGACCGGGGTCGGGCGCTCGAAGGCGGTCTGGAACGGGATCACATCTTCGGCCGCAACAAAAACATCCTCGAACACCACCGAACCGCTGCCGGTGGTGCGCTGGCCGAAGCCGCTCCAGTCGTCGATCACCGTCAGGCCTTTGCTGTCGCGCGGGACAAACGCCAGTTGTTGTACGCCCTGTTCATCCACCACCGAGGTCGGGATGCGCTGGGCATAAATCGCGCCCGTGGCGTAGAACTTGCGACCGTTGATGCGATAGCCACTGCCGTCGTGGGTCAGGCGGGTCACGCGGTCATGGGCAGTCTTGGTGCCCAGCTCGGCGAGGGCATTACCAAAGCGTTGGCCCGCCAGTACTTCGGCGTACAGGCGTTTTTTCTGCTCTTCGCTGCCGTTCACGCGCAGCACTTCCAGGGCATAAAAATGGTTCTGCGGGATCTGGCCGAGGGAGCCATCCGCCTGGGCAATCATCGCGATGACCTTGGCCAGCGTGACGTTGGAAACACCGGCGCCGCCGTATTCTTTGGGCACGCTGATGCCCCACAGACCCGAACGGGAAAACACTTCCAGCTCCGGATATGGCAAACGGCGTTCACGGTCGCGCTGGGCGCTGTCGCGTTTGAAATCTTCGGCCAGGTCGCTGGCGACGACCAGGGCTTGCTCATCGCTGGTGATGACCGCGACGTGTTGAGAAATTGACATGTGTTTCTCCAGAGGTCTGGTCGTTAAATCCAGGAATGGCGAGCGGGTAGCGTGCCATTGAGGTGATAGGCGCCGACCGCGTGGTATTTCCAGCGCACCGGATCATGCAGCGTGTGCACCCGGGCGTTGCGCCAATGGCGGTCGAGGTTGAATTCGGCGAGGGTGGCGCGGCTGCCGGCCAGTTCGAAAAGCTTTTCGCTGGCCAGCAACGAGATCTCGGTGGTCAGCACTTTGGCTTCGGCCACGGCAATCGAAGCGCGGGCGGCGGACTCGGCGGTGAATGGCGCGGCACTGACCTGATCGAGCACTTGACCGGCCTTGCGCAGCAGAGCTTCGGCGGCATGCAATTCGATTTTCAGTTTGCCGATATCGGCGATCACGTACAGGTCATCGCTGGCCCGCTCAACGTTGGCGTCGATCCATGGCCGAGCGCGGGTTTTCACGAACTCGATAGCATCATCGATGGCGCCCCGGGCGATGCCGGCGTCGATGGCGGCTTGAATCAGCTGCGAGACCGCTCCTTGAATATTTGGCTGTTCGTTGATCTTCCAGTTGTCGACCACCAGTTCGGCGTCGACTCGCACGTTGTTAAGCAAAATCGTGCCGCTGGCGGTGGTGCGCTGACCGAAGCCGGACCAGTCGTCGACGATGCGCAGCCCAGGCGTGCCGCGACGCACGAAGGCCAGCACTTGCTTGCCGTCGTCGTTGAGCGCCTTGACTGCAACCCAATGCGCGAACAGCGCGCCGGTGGAATAGAACTTCTGCCCGTTGAGGACAAAACCGTCGCCGTCGGCCGTGATGCGTGCCTTGAGTTCGAGGGTATTTTTGGTGCCGCGCTCGGGCCCGGCATTGCCGATGCGCCAGCCTTCGAGAACGCTTTTGAACAGCTGTGTTTTCTGCGCTTCGGTGGCACTGCCGAGTACCAGATTCAGTATGCCGAACTGGTTCTGCGGGATCTGCCCGAGGGCTGGGTCCGCGGCGGAAATGATCGCGAACACCTCGGCCAGGGTGACGAACGAAACCTGTGGACCACCGTATTCGCGGGGGATAGCGATGCTGCCCAGGCCGCTGCGGGTGAACTGTTCGATTTCCGACCATGGCAGCTTGCGCTGCTGGTCACGTTTGGCCGCTTGCAGTCGGGCGACGTGCGCCAGCTCATGGGCGGCCTTGATGGCTTGTGCGTCGTTGCGCAGGACTTGCGCGGGCAACAACAGCGGGGCGACATCCAGATCACTCTGGACGATTGCATCTGCCAGACTGGACATCAGTGCCGCTCCTTGGCTGCACGCAATGCCCTGGCGATCTGCACTGGGGTGATTGTGTTCCGGACCATACCTACCTCACATCTTATGGAAGCGCCGCTATGCGGCGAACGAAAACAAGAATGTCCGGTGGTCCGGTGCATATACCCTAAGCGTTTATAAAAAACTTATGAACTAACTTTTAGGAATATGCATAGAAAGGATCGCGGTCGGCGACAACTCCTGTAGGAGCGAGCCTGCTCGCGATGGTCGTTAACGATGACGCGGGCTGTCTGGATGCCTGCGTTGTCTGAACGTTCTTCGCGAGCAGGCTCGCTCCTACAGGGAGTGTCGGCCAACCTTCAACATTCGCGCCGGCGCCCAGCGCGAGTTGTTGCCTACCCGGTCGAGAATGCAGTAGGTCACCTCCAGTCGCAGATCTTCGCCGGCGTCGACAATGATTGCCGGTGGTACCCAGACGTGGATCGGCCGGCCCACGTCAGCCGCCATGAGCCGAGGCAGATCCATGCGCACATCGCCCCAGCGCAGGGTGATTTCGTCGTCGGAGGCCATGTTCAGGTAAGGCTCGATGGTCAGCGGCACGCCACGCTGGATCTGTCGCCTGTTGAGCCCCCGGCGGCGGATGAAGGCGGGCAGATTTACCGGCGCCAGGAACTGATTTTCGTCATCACCGAGTGGGCCGCCGGGGCATTCGAGCTTGACCGCTACCCGCGTCGCCACCGACAGCACCGGGTTTCTGCCGACCTGCATGACTCGGTAATGCACCCAAGGGGCACCGCTGACGATAAAGCTTTCCGGGACCCGCAGGCTGACAGTGTGGCCAGTGTCCTGCGCTGTCAGCACACGGGAGGCAACGAAGTGGCCGTTCCAGAACAATTCGATAAGGTCGCCGGTGCCCATGTCGGCGTACGGCCCTATGTCGACCCACAGGTCAGTCGCCGCAATGATATTGATACCGGCCTTGTGGGCCTGGGGCAGGGTGGGTGGCGCCAAAGCCGGGATGCGCGGGAGGCAGTTCATGGGTATCTCTCCTTGAAGTATTTCAGCGAAGTCCATATCGGGAACAAGCGGAAAGTAGCGGGTCAAGGTAGATAAGAGCGCGGTCTAAGTTGAGTCAATAGAGTGGGTTAGTTAAGGACGAGCTCCGCTGTAATTCAGAAGCTTCCTACATCTGGTAGTTAATTCTCGCTAAGGGAATGCCGCAAATAGACATGGCTTGTGTAGGAGCGAGCCTGCTCGCGATGGGTTCGAAGGCGCCGCGGGGAGCCGGTAATCCGGCGTAATCGTTAATGACCATCGCGAGCGAGCTCGCTCCTACAGTTGATGGTGTTCACCACCGCATTCGTTGGCGTGCATATATATGTAACGCACATAATGACAGGGAGTTAGTTGTGGGGTGGGTAACTTCCATCCATGGAAGTTGGGGGTTCTACGATGGGTGTTTCAAGCGTGTGAGTTATTTAGAAATTTGCTGAGAAACTGTTTTGTACGTTCTTCTTTCGGGTTGGCAAACAGCGCCTTGGCTTCGCCTTGTTCGACGATCACCCCCTTGTCGAAAAACACCACACGATTGGCCACGTCGCGGGCGAAAGCCATTTCGTGGGTCACGATGACCATGGTGCGATTCTCTTCGGCCAGGCCGCGGATCGTCGCCAGTACTTCGCCCACCAGTTCCGGGTCGAGGGCCGAGGTCGGTTCGTCGAACAGGATCACCTCCGGTTCCATCGCCAGCGCGCGGGCAATCGCCACACGTTGTTGCTGGCCGCCCGAAAGACGGCGCGGATAAGCATCTTCCTTACCCGCCAGGCCGACCTTGGCCAACAGCTTCTTGCCCAGGGCAACGGCATCGGCGCGCGGGGTCTTTTTCACCACGATCGGGCCTTCGATGACGTTTTCCAGGGCGGTGCGATGGGGGAACAGGTTGAAGTTCTGGAACACGAAGCCCACGTGCTGGCGCAAACGGCGCACCAGGCCTTGCTGCTGGTTCAGCGGACGGCTGCCATCGATCTCGATGTCGCCGACCTTGATCCGGCCGCTGGTGGGTTCTTCCAGGAAGTTCAGGCAACGCAGAAACGTGGTCTTGCCCGAGCCGCTTGGCCCGATGATCGCCACGACCTCGCCTTCCTTCACTTGCAGATCGATGCCGTTGAGTACGACTTGACCCTTGAACTGCTTTGTCAGTTTTTCCACGACAATCATTGGGTCAGGACTCCAGATCGTGCCGATTGACCCGGGCTTCCAACTGGTTCTGCAGGTGCGAAAGCATCGTGGCCAGGACCCAGTAGATCAGCGCGGCGGCAAGGTACATGGTGAAGACTTCGAAAGTCCGGGCGGTAATCAATTGCGCCTGTCGGAACAGCTCCGGCACCTGGATGGTAGCGGCCAGTGCGGTGTCCTTGACCAGTGAAATAAAGCTGTTGCCCAGCGGCGGCAACGCCGTGCGCATCGCTTGCGGCAGGATGGCCCGGCGCAGGGTCTGCGCGCGGGTCATGCCGATGCTGGCAGCCGCTTCCCATTGGCCGCGTTCGATCGATCCGATCGCGGCGCGCAGGATTTCACAGGCATAGGCGGCCATGTTCAGGGAGAAGCCTATCAGGGCCGCCGGCAGCGGATCGAGTTCCAGACCCAATTGCGGCAAGCCGTAATAGATCACGAACAGTTGCACCAGCAACGGCGTGCCGCGAAAGAACGACACGTAGATGCGGGCCAGCCAGCTTACCGATTTGAAACGCGACAGGCGCATCAGTGCCAGGCCGAAGCCCAGCACGAGGCCGAAGAACATCCCGCCGAGGCTCAGGATTACCGTGTAGTACGCGCCTTTCAACAGGAAAGGCGCGGAGTCCAGCGCAAGTTGGAAAGCCGCTTCCATTATTTGGTGACGTCAGCTTGGAAGTACTTTTCCGAGATCTTGGCCAGGGTGCCGTCGGCACGCAGCTCATCGAGGGCCTTGTTTACCGCAGCCAGCAGCTCTGGCTCACCTTTACGCAGGGCGATGCCGGATTCCTGACGGGAGAACGCTTGGCCGGCAGCCACGGTTTTCGGTGCTTTCTTGGCGTATTCAAGTGCGGCCAGTCGATCGATCAGAATGGCATCGGTACGGCCGTTGTTCAGATCTGCAAACTTGGTCGGATCATCGTCGTAGGTGCGCACATCAGCACCCGGCACGTTGGCTCGCACCCATTGTTCGTAGTTGGTGCCCAGGCCTACGCCGACTTTCTTGCCGGTCAGGTCAGCGGCGGTCTTGATGTTCAGCGCGGCTTCCTTGTCCTTCAGCACCAGCGCTTGAATCCCGGAGATGGTGTACGGCTCGGAGAAGTCATACTTCTTCTTGCGCTCGTCGGAGATGGTCACCTGATTGACCACTACGTCCAGGCGCTTGGATTCCAGCGCGGCGAGGATACCGTCCCACTTGGTGGGTTGAATCTTGGCCTTGACGCCCAACTTTTTGGCCAGAGCCTCGGAGAGCTCGACTTCGAAGCCCGCCAGCTTGCCGTTTTCGTCGACAAAGCTGAACGGTGGATAAGTGCCTTCCAGGCCGACGTTGATCACGCCTTTGTCCTTGATTTGTTGCAGCTGCTCACCGGCAACCGCTTGGCCGATCAGGCCAGCGCTCAGTGCCAGGCCCAGCGAACCCACCAGCAGATTTCGACGTAGTGCGGAAAAATTCATGACAAGCCCCTGTGTTTTCTTATGGAAGACGCTTTAAAAAAGGTTGGCGAAATCGGGAATTGGACGACAGCGCTATCCTGCCCTAAAGCAGCGTATGCGTCTCTCGGGAAATTCGCCTGCGGTATGACTATATGATGGCGTTTTTAGATTAGAAAATAATAATTTATATGTTTATTATTCTTTTATCGAATAATGCTTTTTACCTGTAGGAGCGAGCCTGCTCGCGAGGGTCGTCAACGATAACGCTGGCAACCTGACACCCCGCGGCGCCTTTTCGTCCATCGCGAGCAGGCTCGCTCCTACAGGGTTGCGGCGTCTACAGGAAATCCTTGTACGCAAACAACGCTGGCGCCCCACCGGTGTGCAGGAAAATAATCGGGCCGTCATCGAAACGCTGACGTCCGATCCCATCCAGTAACCCCGCCATGGCCTTGCCCGTATAGACCGGGTCGAGCAGCAGGCCTTCCTGGCTTGCCACCAGCTTCACTGCCGCCAGCGTCCCGGCATTCGGTTCACCATAGCGTGGCCCAAAATACTCATCCCACAACTCGACCTTGAAATTCGCCGGCAAGCTCACGCCCAGCAACTCGGCGGTGCGCTCGGCCAAGCCTTGTACCTTCGGCCGCTGATCTTCCTCGCTGCGCGAAACCGTGACGCCGATCACTGGCAGATCCGGCAGCGCTTCGCTCAGCGCCAATGCCAGGCCGCTGTGGGTTCCGGCGCTGCCCGACGCCAGGACCACGGCGGCAAACTTCAGCCCGGTGTCCTTGATCTGCTCGGCCAGTTCCAAGCCGGCGCGCACATAACCCAGGGCGCCTAGCGCGTTGGAACCACCAATCGGCACCAGATAGGGTTTCTTGCCATTACTGTGCAAGCGGGCAGCCAGGGCCTGCAATTGTTCGTCGGCGTTGTCGAGGTTTTCCACAAGCTCGACCTTGGCCTCGAACAGGTCCAGCAGCAGCCGATTGCCATTGCCGACATAGTTGGCGTCGTCGGTGCCGAGGGGGTTTTCCAGCAGGGCGACACAACCGAGGCCAAGCTTGGCGGCAATCGCCGCCGTCTGGCGCACGTGATTGGACTGCAGCGCGCCTGCCGTGATCAAGGTGTCGGCGCCCTGGGCCAGGGCATCGGCGGCCAGGTATTCGAGTTTGCGCAGCTTGTTGCCGCCCATGGCCAGTGGGGTCAGGTCATCGCGTTTGACGTACACATCGCGACCCAGCCAGGTCGACAGGCGTTCGAGTTTTTCCAGGGCGGTGGGCTGACCAAGGAGGTCGAGACGGTTAAAGCGGGCAAGCTGTTGTTTGATCATGAGTCCGTACTGGCGGTGGAGGATGAAAGGACTATAGGCACCCCTAAAAGCCTGGGCAACCGTCAATCGCCTTATAGCCAAAGATGCTTACTACAGCACAATTGGTTCTTAATTTGGCTCGCAGACCTTGCCGTAAAGTAATCGCCGTCAGTGCGGCCAGACAGTCCGGTCGCCCGTGAGGAGTTTTTACCGTGAGTGAGCGTTCCAGCCATTGGCAATTGCAGACCATCGTCAGTCAGCTGCGCACGGCACGCGATCAGTGGCGTGCACAAAATGGCCGCGCCAGCACCGAGCAGGGCGGTCGCGAGTTGCCGTCCCGGGCGGCGATGGCGGAGATTCTCGAAGCACTGTGTGGCGCACTGTTCCCTATGCGCCTGGGGCCGGTGGACCTGCGCGAGGAAAGTGAAGACTTCTACGTGGGCCACACCCTTGATGTCGCGCTGAATGCACTGCTGGCCCAGGCGCGGCTCGAATTGCGGTACGCCGCTCGCCACAGTGGCCGGGCCGACACCGAAATCGAGGCCAAAACCATCCAGATCATTCAGGACTTCGCCCTCGCCCTGCCGGGGCTGCGCAGCTTGTTGGATACCGACGTGCTGGCGGCCTATCACGGCGATCCGGCGGCACGCAGCGTCGATGAAGTGCTGTTGTGCTACCCGGGCATCCTGGCGGTGATTCACCATCGCCTGGCCCACCATTTGTACCGCGCCGGCTTGCCATTGCTGGCACGGATCAGCGCGGAAATCGCCCACTCGGCCACCGGCATCGACATTCACCCCGGTGCACAGATCGGCCGCAGTTTCTTCATCGACCACGGGACCGGCGTGGTGATTGGAGAGACGGCGATCATTGGCGAGCGGGTGCGGATTTATCAGGCCGTGACCCTGGGTGCCAAGCGCTTCCCGGCGGACGAAGATGGTCAGTTGCAGAAGGGCCAGCCGCGGCATCCGATTGTCGAGGACGACGTGGTGATCTATGCCGGCGCGACGATTCTGGGGCGGATCACCATCGGCAAGGGCTCGACCATTGGCGGCAACGTCTGGCTGACTCGCAGCGTACCGGCGGGCAGCAACCTGACCCAGGCGAGTCTGCAGCTGGATGATGGGACGCAGAAGTAAAGCTTTGAATTTTCGCTGACTGAGCTGGCCTCATCGCGGGCAAGCCCGCTCCCACAGGTTCTATGTACGCCACAGATCCTGTGGGAGCGGGCTTGCCCGCGATTGGATTTCAAGTCGAATCGAGCCAGCGGTCCCGATCAAATCTCGCGTCAAATCTTCCTTCGAGCTTGCCTGCCAACAGTACCGCCCAGCCCTGCGATTAGTCCTTAGCCCCCTATCTATGTTTAACTTGAACGTTCATTCAAGTTAAACCGGTGGTTCGCCGCCCGCTCACAACAGGAGGCTTGCCTTTGCTGAGTCCGATTTCTACAGCCACGTTTTCCCCCTTTGAGGTGCACCGTTGATGAGTGCATCGTCCCTCCCTTCAAGCGGCCTGG
Source organism: Pseudomonas izuensis (assembly GCF_002356535.2). Lineage (NCBI taxonomy): Bacteria > Pseudomonadati > Pseudomonadota > Gammaproteobacteria > Pseudomonadales > Pseudomonadaceae > Pseudomonas > Pseudomonas izuensis. Next base: position 240,611 of record NZ_AP017423.2, read on the forward strand.
TCCGCATGAATCCGCCAGTGTTCTGGTTCGCCGCGAGTTTCATTCTGTTGTTCGGCGTCGTGGTCATGGCCATGCCAGAACAGGCCGGCGCCTGGCTGCTGGCGGCGCAAAACTGGGCGGCCAACACGGTCGGCTGGTACTACATGCTGGCGATGACCCTGTATCTGGTCTTCGTGGTGGTCACCGCGTTATCGGGCTACGGCAAGATAAAACTCGGTGCCGACCACGACGAGCCCGAATTCAGTTACCTGTCCTGGGCCGGCATGCTGTTCGCCGCCGGGATCAGCATCACCCTGTTTTTCTTCTGCGTGTCCGAACCGCTGACCCATATGCTCCAACCGCCGCAAGGTGAGGCGGGCACGGCGGATGCGGCACGTCAGGCGATGCAGGTTCTGTTTCTGCATTGGGGGCTGCACGGCTGGGGCGTGTTCGCCTTCGTCGGCATGGCGCTGGCCTACTTCGCTTACCGGCACAACCTGCCGCTGGCCTTGCGCTCGGCGCTGTATCCGCTGATCGGCAAACGCATCAACGGCCCCATCGGTTACGCAGTGGACGGCTTCGGCATCATTGCCACGGTGTTCGGCCTCGGCGCCGACATGGGCTTTGGCGTGTTGCACCTCAACTCGGGGCTGGACTACCTGTTCGGTATCGCCCATACCCGGTGGATTCAGGTCGGCCTGATCACGCTGATGATGGGGGCGGCGATCATAGTGGCCGTGTCCGGCGTCGATAAGGGCGTGCGGGTCATGTCCGATATCAACATGCTGCTGGCCTGCGCACTGCTGCTGTTCGTGTTATTCGCCGGCCCCACGCAGCACTTGCTCAACACCTTGATCCAGAACCTTGGCGATTACCTCGGCGCGTTGCCGATGAAGAGCTTCGACCTGTACGCGTATGACAAGCCCAGCGACTGGCTGGGCGGCTGGACGGTGTTCTATTGGGCCTGGTGGATCGCATGGTCGCCGTTCGTGGGCCTGTTCATCGCACGGATTTCCCGAGGCCGGACCATCCGCGAGTTTGTCTTCGGCGTGCTGTTGATTCCTCTCGGTTTCACCCTGGCGTGGATGTCGATCTTCGGCAACAGCGCCATTGACCAGGTGCTCAACCACGGCATGTCGGCGTTGGGTTTGTCGGCCATCGATAATCCGTCGATGACCCTTTACCTGCTGCTGGAAACCTACCCGTGGAGCAAAACCGTCATCGCGGTCACGGTGTTCATCAGCTTCGTGTTCTTCGTCACCTCCGCCGATTCCGGCACCGTGGTGCTGTCGACGCTGTCCGCCAAGGGCGGCGGCCCCGATGAAGACGGGCCGAAATGGTTGCGGGTGTTTTGGGGGGCGATGACTGCGCTGGTGACCAGCGCGCTGCTGTTTTCCGGCAGCATCGATGCGCTGAAATCAGCGGTGGTGCTGACCTCGCTGCCGTTCTCGCTGATCCTGCTGTTGATGATGTGGGGCCTGCACAAGGCGTTCTATCTGGAATCGCAGAAGCAGATTGCGCAGATGCATTCCCTGGCACCGGTGTCCGGCTCGCGGCGGGGCGGCTGGCGCCAGCGCTTGAGTCAGGCGGTGCATTTCCCGTCGCGGGACGAGGTGTATCGCGTTCTCGATTCGACGGTACGCCCGGCCATCGAAGAGGTGTCGGCGGTGTTCATCGAAAAAGGCCTCGGCGTCGTCACCCACCCGGAGCCGGTCAACGACAGCGTCAGCCTGGAGATCGGTCACGGCGATCAGCACCCGTTCATCTATCAGGTGCAAATGCGTGGCTATTTCACGCCGTCGTTCGCCCGTGGCGGCATGGGTTCCAAGGAACTGAACAACCGGCGTTACTACCGAGCCGAAGTGCATTTGAGTGAGGGCAGTCAGGACTACGACCTGGTGGGTTACACCCGGGAGCAGGTGATCAACGACATCCTGGATCAGTACGAGCGGCACATGCAGTTCCTGCATCTGGTGCGTTGATCGGGCCTTCACGTCTCGGTGGTCAGCACCATGAACAACACCAGCGCCGCCACCGGGACACCGAATACGGCGCTGCCGACCATCAGTTCCATACTCAGTGGCTGGCCGGCATGCACCACCCCGACCGCGCCGTTGATCAACGTCAATGCCAGCCACAGGCCGACAAAGCCGTAGGCCAGTGTCTGGCGGGTGAAGCCGATTTTCTCGCCGATGTAGAGCATCAGCGCCAGGAGGATCAGGCCGAAGGTGATGATGATGGTGGTGTGCATATCGGGTTTCGTCCTGCGGATGTGTGGTGCCACTCAGGCCGCTTTCGCTGGCAAGCCAGCTCCTACAGGTTCTGGGCGGCCCGACCTGCCTGAAACCAGCTTAAACCAACCCGCCATTTACGCCGGACACTGCAAGGGCAAAGAAATCGTGAAACGTTTCAGCAATTAGTCGAATCCGGGGTTTTTTGGTGTTTGTCCGGGCGTATGCTGGGCGACTGGCGAAGCAGTCGAGACCAGATTCAAGACAGACAAGAGAGGATTCGATGACTTATACCGCTGCCGAAAACCGCTACGACTCCATCCCTTACCGCCGCGTGGGCCGCAGCGGGCTGGTGCTGCCGGCGTTGTCCCTGGGCCTTTGGCACAACTTCGGCGACAGCACGCCGATCGACATCCAACGTGCGCTGCTGCGCACAGCGTTCGATCTGGGTATCAACCATTTCGACCTGGCCAACAACTATGGCCCGCCCTATGGCAGCGCCGAGATCAATTTCGGTCGATTGCTGCGTGAAGACTTCAAGCCGTACCGTGACGAGTTGATCATCTCCAGCAAGGCCGGTTGGGACATGTGGCCGGGCCCCTATGGTCAGGGTGGCGGTTCGCGCAAGTACGTGCTGGCCAGCCTCGACCAGAGCCTGCAACGCCTGGGCCTGGACTACGTGGACATTTTCTACTCTCACCGTTTCGACCCGGACACGCCGCTGGAAGAGACCGCCAGCGCCCTGGCCTCGGCGGTGCAACAGGGCAAGGCGCTGTACATCGGCATCTCGTCTTATTCCGGGGTGAAAACCCGGGAAATGGCAGCGTTGCTCAAGGAATGGAAAGTCCCGTTGCTGATTCATCAGCCGGCCTACAACCTGCTCAACCGTTGGGTGGAAAAAGACCTGCTGGACACCACCGAGGAACTGGGCACCGGGGTGATTGCCTTCACGCCGCTCGCTCAAGGGTTGCTGACCGACAAGTACCTCAACGGCGTCCCGGCGGATGCGCGGGTCAATCGACCGGGTGGCGGTTCTTTGCAGGCGTCGCACTTATCCGAGGCCAACATCGCTCACGTGCGCGCGCTGAACGAGATCGCCCGGCGTCGCGGTCAGAGCCTGGCGCAACTGGCGCTGGCGTGGACCTTGCGCGATCCACGGGTGACGTCGGCGCTGATCGGCGCGAGCCGGCCGGAGCAGATTGTCGAGAACGTGGGGGCGTTGAAGAATTTGAGTTTCAGTGTGGAAGAGTTGGCAGAGATTGACCGGTTTGCCCAGGAGGGCGGGATCAATCTTTGGGAGAAGCCTTCAACGGCGGAATGAGTGATCGGCACTGGATTTCCAGTGCCTGTTCCGACCTCTTCGCGGGCAAGCCCGCACCCACAGGATATGCGCCATTTCGAAGTCGGCGCAGTACCTGTGGGAGCGGGCTTGCCTGCGAAGGGGCCATCAAATTCAGCACAAATGGATTGATCAGCGGAAAAACGGCACACCCCCCAACACCGTAGCCCGATGCATCACCCGCCGCGCGGGCCGGTAATCATCTACCGCGTAATGCTGGGTCACGCGGTTGTCCCAGAATGCGATGTCGTCTTTCTGCCAGCGCCAGCGAATGGTGAATTCCGGCCGCGTGGCATGGGCGAACAGGAACTTCAGAACCGCCTCGCTCTCGGTTTCCGACAGTTCGTTGATCTTCGACGTGAAGCCTTCGTTGACGAACAGCGAGCGACGCCCGCTCACCGGATGTGTGCGGATCACCGGATGAGACAACGGCGGATTCTTGCGTCGTGCTTCTTCCCACTGCGCCAGCGCCTCAGGCGTGTTGCCGTAGCGCTCCAGCGGAAACGAACGGGTGAAATCGTGGGTGGCGGTCAGCCCTTCGAGCAGGTTTTTCATCGGCGTCGACAAGGCTTCGTAGGCTGCGATACCACTGGCCCACAGCGTGTCGCCGCCAAACTCCGGCAGCAGCTTGGCACTGAGCACCGCGCCCATGGCCGGGGTCGGCAGGAAGGTCACATCGGTGTGCCAGATCGCGTTGTCGCGCACGTCGGTCACGGCGGTGTCGAGGATCAGCACTTCTGGCTGTTCGGGCACGTTCGGATAGATCGGATGAATGTGCAGGTCGCCAAAGTTGGCGGCAAAGCGTACCTGTTGCTGCGGAGTGATCGGCTGGTCGCGAAAGAACAGCACCTGATGCTTGAGCAGCGCCTGCTCGATGGCATCGCGTTGTTCCAGGTTCAACGGCTGGCTGATATCGACGCCGCTGATTTGCGCGCCGAGGGCAGAGCTCAATGGGACGATGGACAAATTACTCATGGTCTTTCTCTTCAATCCGGGAGTACCAACTGTGGGAGCGAGCCTGCTCGCGAAAGCGCTGTGTCAGTCACTGAAATGTCGCCTGACACTCTGCATTCGCGAGCAGGCTCGCTCCCACAGGAAGGATAATCAGTGGGCCTGGCCGTGCCACGGCACCAGTTTGCGTTGCAGGGCGCGCAGGCCCATTTCCATGGCGAAGGCGATCAGCGCGATCACCAGAATCCCCAGCACCACCACATCGGTGACCAGGAACTGTGCGGCGGACTGCACCATGAAGCCCAAACCGCTGGTGGCGGCGATCAACTCGGCGGCGACCAGGGTTGACCAGCCCACGCCCAGGCCAATGCGCACGCCGGTCAAAATGTCGGGTAACGCACTCGGCAAAATCACATGGCGAATCAACTGCGACCGCGTTGCGCCCAACGACTGGGCGGCGCGCAACTTGGCCGGATCGACCGTGCGCACGCCGGTGGCGGTGGCGATGGCGATCGGAGCGAAAATCGCCAGGTAGATCAGCAGGACCTTCGACAGCTCGCCAATGCCGCACCAGATCACGATCAGTGGCAGATAGGCCAACGGCGGGATCGGGCGGTAGAACTCGATCAGTGGATCGAGCACGCCCCGCGCAATGCGATTGGCGCCGATGGCAATGCCCACCGGCACGGCGGTCAGCACCGCAAAACCCAGGCCCAGGCCGATGCGGCTGAGGCTCGCGCCCAAGTGCTGCCACAGGGTCGAATCCATGTAACCGGTGGTTGCCAGCAGCCAGCCTTTTTGCAGCACGGCGGACGGTGGCGGCAGGAACAGCGGCTCGATCAGCCCGCTGGCGGTCACGGCCCACCAAATGATCACCAGGGCGGCCAGGGTCAGCAGGCTGATCCAGCGAATGCTCAAGCTGCGGCGTACCGGTATCGCGGTAGCGCCGGGTTTTACCGCCGCAACGGGAATTTCATAGCTGCTCATGCGCGCTCCTGCCGCTGGGCGGCGCTGCGTTGGGAGAACACTCTGGCGAGCACGTGTTCGCGGGTTTCAATAAAACGCGGGTCGGATTTGATCGCGCGGGCCGATTCACCGGCGGCGTAACGCTGACCGAAATCCAGGCTCAGGCGCTCGACGATTTGCCCGGGATTCGGGGCGAGCAAAATCAGGTCGGTGGCGAGGAATACCGCTTCCTCGATGTCATGGGTGATCAGGAAAACCGGTTTGGCGGTACGCCGCCAGACTTGCAGCAGCAACTCCTGCATTTGTTCGCGGGTGAAGGCATCGAGGGCGCCGAAGGGTTCGTCCATCAGCAATACACGCGGGTCGGCTGCAAGGGCACGGGCGAGCCCGACGCGCTGTTTCTGGCCACCGGAGAGCTGCCAGATTCTGCGGCTCTCGAATCCGGACAGATCCACCAGCGAGAGCATTTCCCGAGCGCGGATTTCACGTTTGTCCCGGGCAATACCGGCCAGTTCCAGACCGAACCCCACATTGGCCAGCACATCCTGCCAGGGCAGCAGGGCGTCGTCCTGGAACACCACGCCGCGTTCGGCGCTGGGGCCTTTGACCGGCACGCCATCGAGGGTGATGCGCCCGGCGCTGGGTTCGACGAAACCGGCGATCAGGTTCAACAGCGATGTCTTGCCACTGCCGGACGGGCCGAGGGCGACCAGCAACTGCTGGGGCCCCAGGCTCAGGGAAATATCCGCCAGCACAGGTGTAGGGCTGCCGGGGTACTGTGCGCTGATGCGCTCCAGCTGTAGCAAAGCCATCGCGGTCAACTCCCGATCAGTTGGTGATGAACTTGGCGCTGACGTACGGCGCGTAGTCCGGCAGTACGGCCTCGACCTTGCCTTGTTCCTTGAGGAACACGGCGGTGTCGGTAATAGCCTTGGTGGTCGGTGCGCCCAGGGTGACGACCTGATCGGCCGCCAGTGGGTAGACGTTACCTTGCAGCAACAGCGGAATATCGCTGGCCTTGGCACCGGAGAGCTTCACCAGCTTGTCGACATTGGCCTGATTGGCGAGCCAGGCTTTCGGGTCTTTGCGGTAATCGGCGTAGGCATCCAGGGTCACTTTGGCGAAAGCAGTGACGATTTCCGGATGTTTCTCGGCGAAGTCTTTACGCACGATCCAGGCATCGAAGGTCGGCGCGCCGAACTTGGCCAGTTCGCCGGAAGTGATCAGCACTTTGCCGTTTTCCTTGGCGACACCCAGTGCCGGGTCCCATACGTAGGTGGCGTCGATGTCGCCGCGCTTCCATGCTGCGATGATTGCTGGCGGGGCGAGGTTGAGCACGGTGACTTTCGATGGATCGATGTTCCAGTGCTTCAGCGCGGCCAGCAGGCTGTAGTGGCCGGTGGAAACGAACGGCACGGCGATCTTCTTGCCGATCAGGTCTTGCGGGGTTTTGATCCCGGAACCGTCGCGAGCCACCAGGGCTTCGGCGGCGCCGATCTGGGTGGCGATGAGGAAGGTTTCCACCGGCACTTTGCGGGTGATAGCTGCCGTCAGCGGGCTGGAACCGAGGTAGCCGATCTGCACGTCGCCGGAAGCGATGGCGGCGATGATGTCGGCACCGTTATCGAATTTGCGCCAGCTGATGTCGGCCTTGGTGGCTTTTTCATACGCGCCGTCGGCCTGGGCGACTTTCGCCGGATCAACGGTGGTCTGGTAGGCGACAGTGACGTCAGCCGCCTGGACAAACAAACTCGCGGCAGCCAAAGACGCGGCCGCCAGCAAGCGAAGGGGGAAAGTCAGTTTCATGGGGAAGCTCCTTGTCAGGCGACCGAGAGTCGGCGTGAAAGGAGACTAAATGATCTAAGAATTCGAAAATAAATAACTTTTTCGAATGAGCTTATGAGCGGAAGGTTTTAAAGGCGGTAGTCGTGAACCGCCTTTGTGGCGAGGGAGCTTGCTCCCGCTGGAGGCCGAAGGCCTCCAAAATGCAACGATGCAGATGCGCCTGGATAAACACCATCGCTGATTTTGCGACTGCTGCGCAGCCGAGCGGGAGCAAGCTCCCTCGCCACAGGAGAGTAGCTAGTTACTGATCGCCAGAATGCTCGCCTGATACGACCCGACAAATACATCGAAATCGCCAACCTCGTTCTGCTCAAGCTCCACTTGCTCAGCCAGTGACGACCGTGCGCGTTCTTCAAACTTCGCCTGGTCTTCGCGGGACAACGGCTCGCTGCGGAAGAACTCCGCGTGGGCCTGGCTCTGACGCAGCGAGAACCGGGCAAAGCTCTCCTTGTGCTCGGCCATTGCTGCGAGGACCTGGGCCGAAGGCGTCAGGGACGGGTCCTTGACCTTGGCCAGCTGGGCATCCAGCGCCTTGCTGTGGGCATCGCCGCCATGGCTTTGATCCAGCAGCGCGGCCAGTGGCGCGATGTTTTCCAGCAATTGGCCCGCCCACTCCTTCAGGTCCACAGGGTGACCGTCGCGTTGCAGTTGCAGGCCCGGGCGGCGGCCTTCCTTGACGACGCTGAGGAAGTTCGACGTCGCGTTGCCGCAGCTGGTGTTGGTCAGCAGCGGGCTGTCGTTCAGGGCGCAGTACAGCAGGAAGGCGTCGAGGAAACGCGATTCGGTGATGTCGATGCCCATTGGCAGGAACGGGTTGATGTCCAGGCAACGAACTTCTACGTACTGGATGCCGCGAGCCATCAGCGCCTGGATCGGCCGCTCGCCGGAATAGGTCACGCGTTTGGGGCGGATATTGGAGTAGTACTCGTTTTCGATCTGCAGGATGTTGGTGTTGAGCTGAACCCACTCACCGTCCTTGTGCGTACCGACCTCGACGTACGGCGCATAGGGTGTCGCCACCGCCTTGCGCAGGCTGTCGGTGTAGCTGACGAGATCGTTGTAGCACGGCGTCAGGCCGGCCTGGGCGTTGCTCTGGTAACCCAGATCGCTCATGCGCAGGCTGGTGGCGTACGGCAGATACAAGGTGTCCGGGTCCAGCTGTTCCAGCTGATGCGAACGACCGCGCAGGAAACCGGCGTCCAGTGCTGGCGACGCGCCGAACAGGTACATCAGCAGCCAGCTGTAGCGGCGGAAGTTACGGATCAGGGCAATGTAGGACGACGACTGGAAGTCGCGGTCGGTGCCGACAAAACCTTCAGCCGCTTTAAGCAACGGCCAGAGTTTTTCCGGCAGGGAAAAATTGTAGTGAATCCCGGCGATGCACTGCATGGTCTTGCCATAGCGCAGGGCCAGGCCCTTGCGGTACACGTACTTGAGCTGACCGATGTTGGACGTGCCGTAATAGGCAATCGGGATATCTTCCTCGGCCGGCAACGGGCACGGCATCGATGGACTCCACAGGTACTCGTTGCCGAGCTTGCTGTAGGCAAAACGGTGAATGCTGTCCAGGCTCGCCAGCGTATCGGCAGGATCGGGCAAGGCCGGGGTGATGAACTCCAGCAGCGACTCGGAATAGTCGGTGGTGATCTGTTCATTGGTCAGCGCGGAACCCAATGCTTCCGGGTGCGGCGTTTGCGCCAGGCGACCTTCGCCGGTCACGCGCAGGCATTCACGTTCGATGCCGTGAAGGCACTGTTCGAGCAGAGAGAGGTTGGCACGCTCGCCGAGCAGGGCCAGGCGGCGGTTGAGAAGTTCGCTCAAGTTGGATTCCTTCACGCGTCAGTCGCCCCAATATGGGGGTGGGCAAGACGGTCTACAAGGGTGAAGTTGAAACTGGCGTTTTCGCCTGGTTTTTTGAGCCGCGCAGGTACTGACTGTCGTAATCCCCTGTGGGAGCGAGCCTGCTCGCGAAGAGGGAGTGTCAGCGACATTGAAGTCTCCTGACACACCGCCTTCGCGAGCAGGCTCGCTCCCACAGGAAACTCCGGCGCTGCGGTCACAGCGCCGAAATTACCTCAAATTGATGGCGACTAGCTACAGGACAGCGAACGTGCCTTGTGCTTTTGCGACCAGTTTGTCGCCTTGCACCACATCGGCTTCGACCACCAGCGTGCGGCGGCCCGGGTGGATCACCCGCGCCGTGCACATCACCTCGCCGTCGGCGACGGCGCGGATGTAGTTGATCTTGCACTCGATGGTCGCGCTTTGCTGGTCAAAGCCGTGGGTGCTGGAGCAGGCCAGTCCCATGGCAATGTCCACCAGGCTGAACAACGCCCCGCCGTGCAGTTTGCCGGCGCGATTGCGCAGCTCCGGTTCCAGCACCAGGGCGACTTGCGCCACCCCGGTTTCCAGGCTGTGCAAGCGGCAGCCCAGCAGCTTGAAGAACGCGCTTTCGGTATACCCCGCAGGGATCTCCATCAGCGTTTCTTCAACTGCTTGGCGTTGGCGAACAGCGAAGCCATGGCGTTATTGGACGGAGCCGCCGCCGTGGTTTCCTTGCGCGGTGCAGTGTTCTGGGACTGGCGTGGCGCCGACCCCGGACGTGCACCGCGAGCGCCGTCGATTTTCTCGCCCGGGGTGTCGCTCATGCGCATCGACAGGCCCACGCGTTTACGCGGGATGTCGACTTCCATGACCTTCACTTTCACCACGTCACCAGCTTTGACCGCTTCCCGTGGATCTTTGATGAACTTCTCGGAAAGTGCAGAGATATGCACCAAACCGTCCTGATGCACGCCGATATCAACGAATGCGCCGAAGTTGGTCACGTTGGTCACCACGCCTTCGAGGATCATCCCCAATTCCAGGTCCTTGAGATCTTCGACGCCTTCCTGGAACTCGGCGGTCTTGAACTCCGGACGTGGGTCGCGACCCGGTTTTTCCAGCTCTTGCAGAATGTCGGTAACAGTCGGCAGGCCGAAGGTTTCGTCGGTGTATTTCTTCGGGTCGAGGCGCTTGAGGAACGCGGCGTCGCCGATCAACGAGCGAATATCACGGTCGGTCTCGGCGGCAATACGCTGTACCAGCGGATAGGCTTCCGGGTGCACCGCCGACGAGTCCAGCGGGTTCTCGCCGTTCATGACGCGCAGGAATCCGGCGGCCTGTTCGAAGGTTTTTTCACCCAGGCGTGCGACTTTCTTCAGCGCGGCACGGGTTTTGAACGCGCCGTGCTCGTCGCGGTGGCTGACGATGTTCTGCGCCAGGGTTGCGTTGAGGCCGGAGATTCGCGCCAGCAGCGCCACGGAAGCGGTGTTCACGTCCACGCCGACGGCGTTCACGCAGTCTTCGACCACGGCATCCAGGCCACGGGCCAGTTTCAGTTGCGACACGTCGTGCTGGTACTGGCCGACGCCGATGGATTTCGGATCGATCTTCACCAGTTCCGCCAGCGGGTCTTGCAGGCGACGGGCAATCGACACGGCGCCGCGGATCGACACATCGAGGTCGGGGAATTCCTTCGACGCCAGTTCCGACGCCGAGTAAACCGATGCGCCAGCCTCGGAGACCATGACTTTGGTCATCTTCATGGCCGGGTATTTTTTGATCAGCTCGGCGGCCAGTTTGTCGGTTTCACGGCTGGCGGTGCCATTGCCGATGGCGATCAGGTCCACCGAGTGCTTGGCGCACAGCGCCGCGAGTATCGCGAGGGTCTGGTCCCACTTGTTGTGCGGCACGTGCGGGTAAACCGTGGCGTGATCCAGCAGCTTGCCGGTGGAGTCGACCACGGCGACCTTGCAGCCGGTGCGCAGGCCCGGGTCGAGGCCCAGGGTGGCACGCGGGCCGGCCGGGGCCGACAGCAGCAAGTCGTGCAGGTTGTGCGCGAATACGTTGATCGCTTCGGTTTCCGCGCCGTCGCGCAGTTCGCCCAGCAGGTCGGTTTCCAGGTGGGTGTAGAGCTTGACCTTCCAGGTCCAGCGCACCACTTCACCCAGCCATTTGTCGGCCGGACGGTTCTGATTCTGAATGCCGAATTGCTGGCCGATCATGCCTTCGCACGGGTGCATGGTGCCCGGCAGTTCATCACCGACTTTCAGCGCGGAGCTGAGAATGCCTTCGTTACGGCCACGGAAAATCGCCAGGGCACGGTGCGAGGGCATGCTTTTGAGCGGTTCGTCGTGTTCGAAATAGTCGCGGAACTTGGCGCCTTCCTCTTCCTTGCCGGCGATCACGCGGGCACTGAGGGTGGCTTCCTGCTTCAGGAAGTTGCGCAGCTTGTCCAGCAAGCCTGCATCTTCGGCAAAGCGCTCCATCAGGATGTACTTGGCGCCTTCGAGAGCGGCCTTCACATCGGCCACGCCTTTCTCGGCGTTGACGAAGCGTGCGGCTTCGGCGTCTGGCGTCAGGCTCGGGTCGTTGAACAGACCGTCGGCCAGTTCGCCGAGGCCGGCTTCCAGGGCAATCTGGCCCTTGGTGCGGCGCTTCTGTTTGTACGGCAGGTACAGGTCTTCGAGGCGGGTCTTGGTGTCGGCGAGCTTGATGTCGCGTTCGAGTTGCGGGGTCAGCTTGCCTTGCTCCTGGATGCTGGCAAGGATGCTGATGCGCCGTTCGTCGAGTTCTCGCAGGTAGCGCAGACGCTCTTCCAGATGACGCAATTGCGTGTCATCGAGGCTGCCGGTCACTTCTTTTCGGTAACGGGCGATGAAGGGAACGGTAGAGCCTTCATCGAGTAGCGCGACGGCCGCTTCGACCTGTTGTGGGCGTACGCCGAGTTCCTCGGCGATGCGGCTGTTGATGCTGTCCATAAAACCACCTGACAAATTGTGAAAGCAGGCTCGCAGGCGCAGGGATTAGGGCCCGGCGAGTCTGGTTGAGCGGCCTGGCCTGCGCCGCTACCTGGATCAAAAGGTATCCCGTTGACCCGTGAAATCGAACAATTACTGCCGGCGCCATGAAAATAAAATGCGGCCGCCCGGCGTAACGATCAGACGTTGCCTGACACAAAAGGCCGCGCATTATAACCAGCGTTCCGCCCTTCGGGGGGTATCGCAGACTGTAGGCAAAATGCCCGGTTTTCTGGCGGTGAAGGAAAAATCTGCTAACAATGCACACGGTGCGTATATCGGCAGCTACGCCATAATGCGCGCCGAGATCAAAGGAGCATCCAATGAGCAGCACTGCAAACATTGCTGAAGGCGAAAAAATTCTTATTGTTGACGACGATCCTGGGCTCAGCAGCCTGTTGGAGCGTTTTTTCGTCAGCAAGGGCTATCGCGCCCGTGCCGTACCGAATACCGAGCAGATGGACCGCCTGCTGGCGCGTGAAGTGTTCAACCTGGTCGTCCTCGACCTGATGCTGCCCGGCGAAGACGGCCTGACCGCGTGCCGCCGTCTGCGTAGCGCGAACAATCAGATTCCAATCATCATGCTGACCGCCAAGGGCGACGAGCTGAGCCGAATCAAGGGCCTTGAACTGGGCGCCGACGATTACCTGGCCAAGCCGTTCAACCCGGACGAGCTGATGGCGCGTGTCAAAGCCGTTCTGCGCCGTCAGTCGGCTCCGGTGCCGGGCGCGCCGGGCAGCGAAGACGAAAGCGTGACGTTCGGTGACTACGAATTGTCCCTGGCCACCCGCGAACTCAAGCGCGGTGAAGAAGTGCACATGCTCACCACCGGTGAGTTCGCGGTACTCAAGGCACTGGTGATGAACGCCCGTCAGCCGCTGACTCGCGACAAACTGATGAACCTGGCCCGTGGTCGCGAATGGGATGCCCTCGAGCGTTCCATCGACGTGCAGATTTCCCGCCTGCGCCGGATGATCGAGCCCGATCCGTCCAAGCCACGCTATATCCAGACCGTCTGGGGCGTGGGTTATGTGTTCGTTCCGGATGGCACCGCCACCAAGTGATCGGTGATTTGCAAGAGCGGGTGGTGCGGGTAACGGTCATATGACCCTGCCCGCAGACTCGTGACCTGCAATATGCGAGCATCGCTCGCTCCTGCAAGCGTGTAGCGGTTACCCATGAAAACCCCGGTTTGGTTCCCCCAAAGTTTCTTCTCCCGCACCCTTTGGCTGGTGCTGATCGTCGTTCTGTTTTCCAAGGCGCTGACCCTGGTTTATCTGTTGATGAACGAGGACGTGCTGGTGGATCGTCAATACAGTCACGGCGTCGCCCTGACGTTGCGTGCTTATTGGGCAGCCGACGAGAACAACCGCGACAAGATTGCCGAAGCCGCGACCCTGATCAGGGTGGTGGGGGCCGGTGTGCCGGAAGGCGAACAGCACTGGCCGTACAGCGAAATCTATCAGCGGCAGATGCAGGCCGAATTGGGTGCCGACACCGAGGTGCGATTACGCATGCACTCGCCACCGGCGCTGTGGGTCCGGGCGCCAAGCCTGGGCGACGGCTGGCTGAAAGTGCCGCTGTATCCGCATCCGCTGCGCGGTCAGAAAATCTGGAATGTACTTGGCTGGTTCCTGGCCATTGGCTTGCTGTCCACTGCCTCGGCGTGGATCTTCGTCAGCCAGCTCAACCAACCCTTGAAACGTCTGGTCTACGCCGCGCGGCAACTCGGCCAGGGTCGCAGCGTGCGTCTGCCGATCAGCGATACCCCGAGTGAAATGACCGAGGTGTATCGCGCCTTCAACCAGATGGCCGAAGACGTCGAACAGGCCGGTCGCGAGCGTGAACTGATGCTGGCCGGGGTCTCCCATGACCTGCGTACGCCGCTGACCCGCTTGCGGTTATCCCTGGAACTGATGGGTGATCGCAGCGACCTGACGGATGACATGGTCCGCGACATCGAAGACATGGACGCGATTCTCGACCAGTTCCTGGCGTTCATCCGCGATGGCCGCGACGAATCGGTTGAAGAGGTGGACCTGAGCGACCTGGTCCGCGAAGTCGCTGCGCCCTACAACCAGGGTGAAGAGAAAGTGCGCTTGCGCCTGGAACCGATCCAGCCGTTTCCGTTGCGCCGGGTGTCGATGAAGCGGCTGCTGAACAACCTGATCGGCAACGCCCTGCACCACGCCGGCAGCGGAGTCGAAGTGGCTGCGTACGTGTCCGGTGATACCAGCGCGCCCTACGTGGTGCTGAGCGTCATGGATCGTGGTGCCGGGATCGATGCGTCGGAACTGGAAGCGATTTTCAACCCCTTCACCCGTGGCGACCGCGCCCGTGGCGGCAAGGGCACCGGGTTGGGGCTGGCGATTGTGAAGCGGATTGCTTCGATGCATGGCGGGAATGTTGAGTTGCGCAACCGTGAGGGCGGCGGGCTGGAAGCGCGGGTGCGGTTGCCGTTGGGGTTGATGCTGCCTCGGGATGCGGTTTAAGAATTTGGCATTGTTGTCGAGGCCTAAGACCTCTTCGCGAGCAGGCTCGCTCCCACAGGGATCTTGTGAACGCTGAAAATCCATTGTGGGAGCGAGCCTGCTCGCGAAGGCGGCATCCCTGCCACTATCAAAGTTGAGTTAACCCTTGCCCTTGGTCCGCGTCATGTTCGGCCCGCCATTCTTCTCCAGATGCTCGATGATGATCCCCGCCACATTTTTGCTGGTGGTGGTCTCGATCCCTTCAAGCCCCGGCGATGAGTTCACTTCCATCACCAGTGGCCCGTGATTGGAGCGCAGGATATCCACCCCCGCTACCGCAAGCCCCATGACCTTCGCTGCACGCAATGCCGTCATGCGTTCTTCCGGCGTGATCTTGATCAGGCTGGCGCTGCCGCCGCGATGCAGGTTGGAGCGAAACTCGCCGGGTTTGGCCTGGCGTTTCATCGCTGCAATCACCTTGTCGCCCACCACGAAGCAGCGAATATCGGCACCGCCGGCCTCCTTGATGTACTCCTGAACCATGATGTTCTGCTTGAGGCCCATGAACGCCTCGATCACCGATTCCGCTGCCGTGGCGGTTTCGCACAGCACCACGCCGATGCCCTGGGTGCCTTCCAGCACCTTGATCACCAGCGGTGCGCCGTTGACCATTTCGATCAGGTCGGGAATGTCGTCCGGCGAGTGGGCAAACCCGGTAACCGGCAAGCCGATCCCACGGCGTGACAGTAATTGCAGCGAGCGCAGCTTGTCCCGGGAGCGGGCAATGGCCACCGATTCATTGAGTGGGAAAACCCCCATCATTTCGAATTGGCGCAACACCGCACAGCCATAAAAGGTGACCGACGCACCGATGCGCGGAATCACCGCGTCGAAACCCTCCAGCGGCTTGCCGCGGTAGTGGATCTGCGGCTTGTGGCTGGCGATGTTCATGTAGGCGCGCAGGGTATCGACCACCACCATTTCATGGCCGCGTTCGGTACCGGCTTCGACCAGGCGACGGGTGGAATACAGACGCGGGTTCCGCGACAGCACAGCGATCTTCATGCAACACCTGTGGAGAGGGTAGATACCGGGAACACCGGCTTGTCTTGTACATATTTAATGCCCGGATTGACCACCAACTGGCCGTCGATCAGGGCTTTGGAACCGAGTAACAGGCGATAACGCATGGACTTGCGGCAGGCCAGCGTGAACTGGACCCGCCAGACCCGATCACCGAGGGCCAGGGTGGTGCTGATCACGTATCGCACCTGCGCGTGACCGTTAGAGCTTTTAATGGTTTTCATCGTCACCAGCGGCGCTTCGCAGCGGCGGTGACGCAATTGCACTACCGTGCCCAGGTGCGCAGTGAAGCGCACCCACTGCTCGCCGTCGCGGTCGAACGTCTCGATGTCCGTGGCATGCAGGCTGGAGGTGCTGGCACCGGTGTCGATTTTTGCCCGAAGGCCAGCGACTCCCAGATCAGGAAGCGCCACCCACTCGCGCAGACCGACAACGGTCAAATGGTCAAATGTCTTCAAAATTGCTCAACCGGTAGAAACCGCGGTGGCCGCAGGCGGCCGAATTCGCGGTATTCACGCAGAATAATGATTAAAAGGCGACAGATATCTACGGCCCGGATTTCCAGCTTCGCAATGAGGTTATGGAATGTCAGCATTGTAATCCGGGACGACGTAATTCTTGGTACGAGAGAACGGTAGTACAGTTCACCAATATTTCAGAACGAGGAAATCCCATGGCACAAAAAAACGAAGAGGACGATAAAGTCCGTCTCGATAAATGGTTGTGGGCCGCGCGGTTTTACAAAACCCGCGCCTTGGCCAAAGCGGCCATTGAAAGCGGCAAGGTGCATTGCCGGGGTGAACGTTGCAAACCAGGCAAGGAACCGCGCCTTGGCGATGAGTTCGTGATTCGCACCGGCTTCGATGAGCGTACGGTGGTGGTCCAGGCGCTGTCGATTGTGCGCCGTGGCGCTCCGGAGGCGCAGACCCTGTACGCTGAAACCGAAGCCAGCATCGCCAAGCGCGAGAATGCAGCGGCCGAGCGCAAGGCGGGTGCCCTGGGTGTGAGCACCGATGGCAAACCGAGCAAAAAACAACGGCGGGATCTGTTCAAGTTTCGTGGCAGCAGCAACGACTGACCGGCTGCGACTGGCCAGGCGATTCGCAGTCTCTGATCGGGACAGACTTGTAATTCCCCGAATGAGCAACCATATCGGGGGATTCGCCAATGGCGCGTCGAGCGGTTGAACAGCCACTCGTCGAAAATCACCACAGTCTGCGGGCCATGAGCCATAACCAGAGAGCTGGCGCCGTCAGGGGCCTGTTCCTAAAATGCCGGACATGACCAGGCATTTGCGCACTCAAGGGTGTTGCCAATGCGTGATTTTCACCGTTGAAACCCTATTGTTACCCATTCAGATACCCAGACTTATGACCGACCTACCGGATTCCGACTTCACTCAACGCTTCATCTTCGATGACAGCGACACCCGTGGCGAGATGGTCTCGCTGGAGCTCAGCTACGCCGAAGTCCTGGCCAAACACGCCTATCCGGAGCCGGTCGCGCAACTGCTCGGCGAACTGATGGCGGCCGCGGCGTTGCTGGTCGGCACATTGAAGTTCGATGGGTTGCTGATCCTTCAGGCCCGCTCCGAAGGCCCGATCCCATTGCTGATGATCGAATGCTCCAGCGAGCGTGACATCCGTGGCCTGGCCCGTTATGAGGCAGACCGGATCGCCCCCGACGCGACACTCTCCGACCTGATGCCGGATGGTTCGCTGACGCTGACCGTCGACCCTAGGCAAGGCCAGCGCTACCAGGGTGTTGTCGACCTCGACGGCGAAAACCTGTCGGAGTGCTTTACCAACTACTTCGTCATGTCCCAGCAGATCGGCACGCGTATCAAGCTTTGCGCCGATGGCCGTCGCGCCCGGGGCATGCTGCTGCAGCAATTGCCTGCTGACCGCTTGAAAGACGAAGAAGAACGCGCCGCCAACTGGCAGCACCTCACCGCACTGGCCGGAACGCTGACTGCCGATGAGCTGTTGAGCCTGGACAACGAAACCGTGCTGCACCGCCTCTACCACGAAGAGCAGGTGCGTCTGTTCGACGTGCAGAAACTGCGCTTCCGCTGCAGCTGCTCACGCGAACGTTCGGCCAATGCTCTGGTCAGTCTGGGGATGGAAGACGCACAAAATCTGGTGGTAGAACACGGCGGCAAGATCGAAATCGACTGCCAGTTCTGCAACCAGCAATACCTGTTCGACGCCGCCGATGTCACTCAATTGTTCGCCGGCGCGGGTGTCGATACACCGTCAGATACCCGGCACTAAAACGGTTCAGCGCAGGTAAATTCACTGGTTAGTGCCGGAATAACGCCGTTACGACGGGAGGGCCCTACTCTTTTTGGGCTTTTCTGGCATAATCCGGGCCACTTTTTTCGCGGTAGTAGTGCACGACTTTCTACTACAAAACGTTTGGAGCACTCGGCCACTGGCCGACGGGGAACCTCATGACGCAAGCCAATAACGCCGTGTACACCGATCTGAGTGTTGATGATCTGGTTAAAGAAGCCCTGAACCGCGGTGAAGGCGAGCTTGCCGATACCGGCGCACTGGTTGTTCGTACCGGTCACCGTACCGGCCGTTCGCCAGTCGATCGTTTCATCGTTGAAGAGCCGTCCACCCAGGCTGCTATCGCCTGGGGCCCGATCAACCGCAAGTTCCCGGCCGACAAGTTCGATGCCCTGTGGGCTCGCGTCGAGGCGTTCAACAACGCGCAAGAGCATTTCGTTTCCCACGTCCACGTAGGTGCCGCCTCCGAGCACTACCTGGCTGTGAAGATGACAACCCAGACTGCCTGGCAGAACCTGTTCGGCCGTTGCCTGTTCATCAACCCGGCCCAGTACAACCCGGCGGGTCGTGAAGAGTGGCAGGTCCTGAACGTTGCCAACTTCGAGTGCGTACCAGAGCGTGACGGCACCAACTCCGATGGCTGCGTGATCCTCAACTTCGCCCAGAAGAAAGTGCTGATCGCTGGCATGCGCTACGCCGGTGAAATGAAGAAGGCCATGTTCTCGGTGCAGAACTTCCTGCTGCCGGCTGCTGATGTGCTGCCAATGCACTGCGCCGCCAACATCGGCGAAGAAGGCGACGTGACCCTGTTCTTCGGCTTGTCCGGTACCGGCAAGACCACCCTGTCCGCCGACGAAAGCCGTTACCTGATCGGTGACGACGAGCACGGCTGGGGCGAAGGCGTTGTCTTCAACATCGAAGGCGGCTGCTACGCCAAGTGCATCGACTTGTCCGAGAAGAACGAGCCGGTCATCTGGAAAGCCATCAAGCACGGCGCGGTCCTGGAAAACGTCGTTATCGATGACGCCAAGCACGCCGACTACGCTGATGTCAGCCTGACCCAGAACAGCCGCGCCGCCTACCCGCTGGAGCACGTTGCCAAGCGTTCCGAGAAGAACCTCGGTGGCGAGCCAAACGCCGTGATCTTCCTGACTTGCGACCTGACCGGCGTGCTGCCGCCAGTGTCGATCCTCAACGAAGAACAAGCGGCCTACCACTTCCTGTCCGGCTACACCGCGCTGGTGGGCTCGACTGAAATGGGTTCGGGCAGCGGCATCAAGTCGACCTTCTCCACCTGCTTCGGCGCACCGTTCTTCCCGCGTCCGGCTGGCGAATACGCTGAACTGCTGATCAAGCGCATTCGTGGTTTCGGCTCCAAGGTTTACCTGGTCAACACCGGCTGGACCGGCGGTGGCTACGGCGTCGGCAAGCGCTTCAACATCCCGACCACCCGTTCCGTGATCGCAGCGATCCAGAGCGGTGCCCTGATCGGTGCCGAGACCGAGCACCTGGACACCATCAACCTCGACGTGCCACTGGCCGTACCGGGCGTTGAGACTGGCCTGCTGAACCCACGTAACACCTGGGCCGACAAAGCCGCCTACGACGAAGCCGCCAAAGCACTGGCCGGCCTGTTCATCGAGAACTTCAAGAAGTTCGAAGTGAGCGACGCGATCAAGGCTGCGGGTCCAAAGTTGTAAGTGTTGGTTTGAAACAATGAAAAAGCCGCCCTTCGGGGCGGCTTTTTTGTGCGCGACGTTTCAGGTTTTGAGGTGCAGCACAAACGCTCCGACCAACACCAGCACAACCCCCAGCACCTGTACTCTCCCCAGCCGTTCCTTGAAAAATACATACCCCAGAATCGCCGCAATCCCGCCCGACAACGTACTGATCACCGTCACCACCGAAACCGAACCCGCCACCGCGCCCCAGGCGAATGACGAGAAACCACCGAGGTTCATCAGGCTCGCGCCGGTCAACGTCAGGCAATTTTTCAACGGCGGGATTTTCAGACCGTCGTCGATCCTGAGGACGATCACCACCAACACAATCAGACCCACCAGATAAGCCAGCCAAAGCATCGTCACCGGCCCGAGTATCGGCAGGACGAAGCGGCCTTGTAGCCAGAAACTGGTGCCGTAAAACACTGCCGCCAGCAGCGCGTAGGCAATGGAACTGCTCGCTTGAGTGGTGTGTGGCACTTTCGGATCGGAGTGAATGCTGGAGAGGATCACGCCGATCACGCACAACGCGATACACAGCCACTGGAGCGGGCTGATCTGTTCTCCGCCTGCCCAGGACAGCAATGTCGTCACCACGCCGTAAGAGGTCACCAGCGGCGCCACAATCGAGGCTTTGCCGAGGGCGAAGGCCTTGGATAGTGCCAGGGCGCCAGACACGGTCAATACCGCGGCGGCGACACCGATCAGCCAGGTTTCGAGCGGCGCGGCCATGGACCGGAGAATGACGACGGGGAAGGCGATCAGCAACAGGCTCATGATGCTGAAGCCCAGCGCCTGGCCGAAGAAAACGGCGCGCTTGACGCCCACGGCGCGGGCATTCAAACCCACCAGAAAATCCGTGCCGCCCCAAAGCAGGGCAGCCAGCAAACCCATCAGAACGTCCACGTAATATCCTTATTGTTATACGCCGGGGACGTTAAAGGCCTTCAAGCTCCCGGGTGTCCCAGCGTTGAGCCTTGATAGCCCGGTAGAGCATGCCGATGGTCAATGGTTCCTTCTCGCCACGGCCCTTGGCTTTGCGCTTCAGGAACACATCGTAGCCTTCGGGCTGGAAATAGCGATAACTGTCGTAATCCACGAAATCGATGGCGAACTGGTCTTCCAGGGTTTCGATCAAGTGTTGGGCGTCGGCGCCGTTGCAGCCGAGGTCGAAATTGATCGAGGTGGTGAGGTGGATGGTTTTGCGTTCGGGCAGGCCGATTTCTTCGTGTAGCAACTGCAGGAGCTGGTGCATGGTGGGGTCGTTGGGGAAGTTGGGGGCGAGGTTCATTACGGGGTATCCAGAGGCGGCTGGGGTAGAGCTTATTGGTCGTCGGTCATGAGTGGAAGGCCGGCGTTCCCCTCGTAAAATCTCATTCACCTCTTGCACGCTTTCCATTAGCTCATCAAAAAACTTGCTCATGGTTATCTCCAGTGCTTGATGACGGTTTTCGAGTCGTTGCGTTTATCGGGGGCCGTTTTCGTTGCCTGATCGTTCCCAAGCAAAGAATGGGAACGATCTTCCATTGATGTCAGGCTGGGGCTTTCCAGCTAATCATGCGTTGCTGGGCAATCTTGAGCAGGTCGCAGCCGTCCTGGATCAGAAGGTAGAGCGCGTGGGTTATGTGGGGGATGTCTTTGACGTCGCCGTCCTTGAAGCTTTGGCAGTGCAAGGTTTGGAGAAGGTCGCTGGAGGCTCGGATGCGCTGGAGGGCAGCTTCGAGGATGTCTTGGGGGTTGGCTGCTGTGTCGATGATCAGGGGGGGACGTGTCGGTTAGGTTGGTTTGAAGTGGCAGGTAACGTTCGTTGGTGAACGGATTCCATTTGTTCATTGTTGGTTATCTCTGAATGCATCGGCATGAACCACCACTACCGTGACCAAGCGGTGGAGGCGGACTGTGTTCAGGTTGGTCAAACCGGCAGAGATAACCCGGCACGCCGAGGCGTCCCAAACACAGCCGCCATAAAGCGTGCCGACACAAAAATATGTCGGCAGCATACAAGGGCATGCGCCAGTTATCTCTGTTTTTCAGGTGACCAAACCCGAGTCGCTGATTTTGCAGCGACAGCCAGGACTATAGGCGTGAGTCTGCTGGCTGCGGAAAGGCGACAAGGTGTCTTCTTTTGTAGGACCGTGCCGAAGCTTTGATAGGGCGTTGCTGACGGACTTATCTCTTCCGAAGATTCTCGCGTTTGATTGCCATCAATCGTTTGGCTTCTTCATCTGGAATGCTTGGACGAGGGTCGTTCAGGCTGGCTTGCACTTGTTCTCTGAACCATGCGTCGTAGGCTGCTTGTTCGAGCAGTTGTTGAGCGTCGGGCTTATTGTTTTTCATCAGGTCGACCGCGTTATCGTTCTTCGCGAGCAGGCTCGCTCCCACAGGGGAATATAGTCAGCCGGTGGCTTTTGGCAGGCGCTGCCGGGCGATGTCGAGCAGGTCGTTGCCGTCCTGGGTCAGCAGATACAGCGCGCTGACGATGTTGGGGATGTCGCTGCTGTCGGCCTGTTTGAAGCACAGGCAGTACAAGGTTTCGAGCAGGTCGCTGGCGGCGCGGATGCGTTGGCGGGCGGCGTCGAGGATCTCGAAGGGATCGGCCTCGGTATCGACGACCAGCACGGCGGTTTCGCTGTAGCTGGTTTTGAGCGGGCGGTAGCGGTCGGTCAATGGGTCGGGGTTGTTCATTGGTTGGGTCCTGTGCGAATTCGGCGAGTCTTCCCGGCAGGCCGAGACACTGCTTTCAGCCGCGCCGGAGACTATAGAAGGGTGTGTTGTTGCGCGACAAGACGGCGGTGATGGACAGGTTTTGTAGGGATTTTGTTGCTGATTGAGGAAGGGGACTACACGTCGGTGGAGGTTTTTTGTCGTGTAGGTGCCGATGGTAAAAATACCTACGGGATTGTCAGGTTGCGCGCAGTGATTCTCGCTTGCAGGGGCTTCAGAAGTGGTAGGGCATTTCGATTTTTGCGGCGAATGCGCAGGCCTCTTCGCGAGCAGGCTCGCTCCCACAGTGGGTTTGCGTCGTACACAATTTTTGTATTTGGTGAGGACTATCTGTGGGAGCGAGCCTGCTCGCGAAAGCGGTCTGCCGGTTAGCCAATCTCCCAAGCCTTGCCATCCCTCCAAGCCATCCGCTGTATCATCCCGTATCGTTTTTTGCCCCGACCTTTTCTCGACTCGCTGCCATCGCCAACTAGGCTTTGCCCATCGCAGCGGTCAACGGAGTGACAGCTTATGCACAACACCCTGGAACAGGTTTTCGGTTATCCACAGTTTCGACCCGGTCAGGAGAGAGCAGTCAGCGCGGTGCTGGCCGGGCGTTCGGCGGCGGCGATTTTCCCCACCGGCTCCGGTAAATCCCTGTGCTATCAGCTACCGGCGGTGATGCTGCCGCACCTGACGCTGGTGGTTTCGCCGCTGTTGGCGTTGATGCAGGACCAGTTGGCGTTCCTGCAGCGCCACGGCATTGCGGCGGGCAGTATCGATTCGGCGCAGAGCCGCGATGACGCCAGTGATGTCATGGCCCGTGCCAGGTCCGGCGAATTGAAGATTTTGATGATTTCCGTGGAGCGCCTGAAGAACGAACGCTTCCGCAATTTTTTGCAGCAGGTGCCGATCTCGCTGCTGGTGGTGGACGAGGCGCACTGCATTTCGGAGTGGGGCCACAACTTCCGCCCGGATTACCTCAAGCTTCCGGACTACCAGCGCGAGTTCAACATCCCTCAGGTTCTACTGCTAACGGCCACCGCGACGCCAAAAGTCATTGCCGACATGCAGGCCAAATTCTCCATCGCTGCCGAAGATGTGGTGACCACCGGTTTCTACCGGCCGAACCTCAATCTATGGGTCGAACCCGTGCGTGGGCAGGACAAACGTCGACGCCTCGTCGAATGGATGGGCGAGCGCCCCGGCCAGCCGAGCATCGTCTACGTCACCCTGCAAAAAACCGCCGAACAGATCGCCGAGCACTTGAGCCGCAATGGTATTCAGGCCGAGGCCTATCACGCCGGCTTACCCCACGATCAGCGCGACGGCATCCAGAAACGCTTCATGGCCGGGCAGTCCAATTGCATTGTTGCCACCATCGCGTTCGGCATGGGCATCGACAAGAGCGACATCCGCAACGTGGTGCATTTCGACCTGCCCAAATCCATCGAAAACTACAGCCAGGAAATCGGTCGTGCCGGGCGTGACGGGCAACCGTCCGACTGCCTGGTACTGGCCAATCGCGACAGCCTCAACGTGCTGGAAAACTTCGTCTACGGCGATACGCCTGAGCGCGATGGCATACGCCGTGTGCTCGACGAGCTGCAAGCTTGTGCGCCTGAAGGGCAGTGGGAGTTTCTGCTGGGGCCGCTGGCGGACAACAGCAATATTCGGCAACTCCCGCTCAAAACCTTGCTGGTGCAGCTGGAGTTGCGCGCAATCATCGCCCCGCGTTATGCCTACTACGCTGAGTACCGTTTCAAATATTTGCTGGAGCCGGAGGAACTGCTGGCCCGTTTCGAAGGCGAGCGCAGGGACTTCGTCGCGGCCATCATCCAGACCTCCAGCCGTGCGCGGACCTGGGCCACGGTGAATTTCGAGGCGTTGTACGAGCAGCATCAGGCTGAGCGCAACCGGGTGGTCAAGGCGCTGGATTACTTCCAGGAGAAGGGGTGGGTGGAGCTTGAAAGCAAGCTGATGACAGAGGTCTACAGCCTGCTGCAATCGGACTTTGACGGCGCCGCACTGAGCGGGGAACTGCATGCTTACTTTGTTCGTCATGAGCAAACCGAAATCGCACGAATCCACGCCATGCTCGATCTGTTCGCCACCGACCATTGCCTGGGCTATCGCCTGGCCGAGTACTTCGGCGACGAAAATGCGCCCCGACAGTGTGGGCATTGTTCGGTATGCCATGGGCAAGTGGCGCGACTGCCAGAGCCTCCGGCATTACCGGCCCTTGTGGATAAGAATTTCGAGGCGTTGTGCGGTAATTTTATCCACAGGCATGAGCAGCACACCGGCAGCGTGCCTTCAGCCGAGCGCGTGACACGGTTTCTGTGCGGGATCAGCGTGCCGCTGTTCACCAGGCTCAAGGTGCGGACGATTTCCGGGTATGCGTCGTTGGAGGATTATCCGTATGCCAAGGTGCGCGCGTGGGCCGAACAGCATTTAGCGGGCTGAAACCCGATCAATGTAGGCGCGACGGTGCGGCGATCCGACTTGCTCGCGATGGGCGCAACGCGGTTTGCGCAATAAACTGGCCATTCAATCTCAGGAACCGACACTGATGTCCAACCCGATGCCCCTACGCACCGACTACCCGCATTTCCAACCCATCACCACCCGTTGGCATGACAACGACGCCTACGGTCACGTCAACAACGTTACCTACTACAGCTTTTTCGACACGGCAGTGAACACCTACCTGATCGAAGTCGGCGGCCTGGATATCCATGATGGTGAGGTGGTGGGGTTCGTGGTGAGTTCGGCGTGCGATTACTTCGCTTCCATCGCGTTCCCGGATCGGATCGAAATCGGGCTGCGGGTGGGCAAGCTGGGCAACAGCTCAGTGCAGTATGAATTGGCGGTGTTCAAGCAGGGCGAAGACGAGGCCTGTGCAGCGGGGCGTTTCGTGCATGTGTTTGTTGACCGTGCGTCGAATCAGCCGGTGGCGATTCCGAGCGGGTTGCGTGGGGCTTTGGAACGTTTGGTGGTTTAGACCGGGCAAAAAAAATCGCAGCCCGAGGGCTGCGATTTTTTACCTGCGCGCGACACCGTTATGGTTAGTCGCGGTGGCGCCAGTATTTGTGGTGCTTGTGGTGGCCATAGTGGTGACCACGGTCATGACGATAGTCGTCACGGTAGTAGCGACGGTCGCCACGACGACCATCATTGTCGTCTTCATCATCGGCCTTGGTGCCCATGTAGTTACCCAGCGCGCCACCGGCGCCGCCGCCTGCCGCGGAGCCGATCAGGCTGCCGGTGGTGCCGCCCATGCTGCGGCCGACCACGTTACCGCCTGCTGCGCCTAGTGCACCACCAATGGCGGCTTCGCCACGGCTGTGTTTGTTTGCGCCGACTGCGCTACCACCCGCACCACCCAGGGCTGCGCCGATGGTTGAACCGGTATTGCCGCCAAGTGACTGGCCGACGACTGAGCCTAAAACCCCGCCCAATGCGCCGCCCACACCTGCTTCGGTGTTGCCGCCAGCGGACGCCATGCCACTGACCAGGCCAAGGGACAACAAGAGAATCGAGGAGAACTTCATGGGGGAACCTCAAGGGGATGACGGCGCGATCCTGAGGCTCTGGGATGGGCGTGACAATCGAAATCCGACGAGTAACACGACTTGAGCACATTTCTATAAGTTGCTGTTTTTTGGGCGGAACTTAAGTGTTTTTCGCCGGTCTTTAGCTACTTCGGATTGGCCGTTTTTGTGAAAAAACGGCCTTTTTTGTGGGCGTTTGAAAATGCTTTGACAGTGCCACTACCTGAGGTGTTTCGTCCGACGCCATCGCGAGCAGGCTCGCCCCCACAGTGGATCTTAGTCGAACACAAATACTGTGTTCACTGAAGCACTAATGTGGGAGCGAGCCTGCTCGCGAAGAGGCCAAACCGGATGCCGCGTTAAGCCGATTTAGCGAGGATCAACCCACTCTCACTCGCCGCTTCCAGCCGGATCGCCACGAACTTCGAGGTCGGTGTATGGCTGCCATCCCCGGTGCTTTCCAGGGGTATCAGCGGATTCACTTCCGGATAGTACGCGGCTGCTTGCCCGGCCGGGATATCAAACGCCAGCAGTGTGAAGCCTTTCACCCGACGCTCGACGCCATCGTCCCAGATCGACACGATGTCAGCCTTCTGCCCCGGCTTGAAGCCCAGGCGAATGATGTCGGCTTCATTGACGAATATCACATCACGCTGACCTTTCACCCCACGATAACGATCGTTGAGACCATAGATGGTGGTGTTGTACTGATCGTGGGAGCGCATCGATTGCATGATCAGATCCGGCAGCACACCGGTGGCGCGAGTGCGTTCGTGCACCAGGTCCTTGGGCAGTGCGTTCGGGCGGAAATTGGCCCGGCCTGACGCGGTGTTCCACTGGCGAGCGCCGGCACTGTTGCCCAGGTAAAAACCGCCCGGGTTCTTGAGCTTGTCGTTGAAGTCCTTGAAGCCGGGAATGGTGTCGGCAATCAGGTCGCGGATGCGGCGGTAGTCGGCCACCAGCCAGTTCCAGTCGACCGGGTGGCTGCCCAGGGTGGCTGCGGCGATACCGGCAAGAATCGCAGGCTCCGAGCGCATCTGGTTCGACAGCGGCTCCAACTGGCCGTTGGAGGCGTGGACCATGCTGAACGAGTCTTCGACGGTCACCGCTTGAGGGCCTTCGGTTTGCCGGTCGATATCGGTCCGGCCCAGGCATGGCAGGATCAGGGCGTCCTTACCGTGGGCCAGATGGCTGCGGTTGAGCTTGGTGCTGATCTGCACTGTCAGGTCGCAATTGCTCAGGGCCTGGAAGGTTCGTGGGCTATCAGGGGTGGCTTGGGCGAAGTTGCCGCCGAGGGCGATGAACACTTTTGCCCGACCTTCGGCCATGGCGTGGATCGCCTCGACCACGTTGTGACCGTTTTCACGGGGGACCTTGAACTGGAAGCGACGCTCCAGCGCATCGAGGAACGCCACCGGCGGACGTTCGTTGATGCCCATGGTTCGGTCGCCCTGCACGTTACTGTGACCACGTACCGGGCACAGGCCCGCGCCCGGCCGGCCGATGTTGCCGCGCAGCAGTTGCAGGTTGGCGATTTCCTGGATGGTCGCCACCGAGTGGCGATGCTGGGTGATGCCCATGGCCCAGCACATGATGACGTTCTTGCTCTTGGCGTACATGCTTGCCGCTTGCTCGATCTCGACCAGGGTCAGGCCCGATTGCTCGACGATCTGCTCCCACGAGGTCTGGTCGATCACGGCCAGATAGTCGAGCACGTTCACACTGTGTTCGTTGAGGAAGGCGTGATCGAACACCGCCGGGGCGCCTGCCTTCTGCGCGTCGCGCTCCCATTGCAGCAGGAACTTGGCCATGCCGCGCATCACCGCCATGTCACCCCCCAGTGCAGGACGGAAGTAGGCGGTGTTGGTCGGCTTGTCACCGTTGGTGAGCATTTCGATCGGGTGCTGCGGGTGCTGGAAGCGTTCCAGGCCCCGTTCTTTGAGCGGGTTGATGCACACCACTTGCGCGCCGCGTTTGACGGCTTCACGCAGCGGCTCGAGCATCCGTGGGTGGTTGGTGCCGGGGTTCTGGCCCCAGACGAAAATCGCATCGGCGTGTTCGAAGTCATCGAAGGTCACGGTGCCTTTGCCGACCCCAACACTCTGCGACAACGCAACACCGCTGGCCTCGTGGCACATGTTCGAGCAGTCGGGAAAGTTATTGGTGCCATAGGCGCGCACGAACAATTGATAGAGGAACGCCGCTTCGTTGCTGGCCCGTCCCGAGGTGTAGAACTCGGCCTGATCCGGGCTCGACAGCCCCTGCAAATGTTTGGCGATCAAAGAGAATGCTGCGTCCCAGCTGATCGGCTTGTAGCGATCGGTTTCGGCGTCATAGCTCATGGGCTCGGTGATCCGGCCCTGATATTCGAGCCAGTAGTCGCTCTGTTCCAGCAGGGAGGTGACGCTATGTCTGGCAAAGAATGCCGCATCGACACGCCGTTTGGTCGCTTCCCAGTTCACCGCTTTGGCGCCGTTCTCGCAGAACGCCACCATGCCGCCTTCCAGCGAATCGCCCCAGGCGCAACCCGGGCAGTCGAAGCCGCCGTTCTTGTTGGTCTTGAGCATCATGCGCAGGTTCTTCAGCGCGTTGTCACTGGTCAACCAGGCGTGGGCGACACTGATCAGGGCGCCCCAGCCACCGGCTGCGCCTTTGTAGGGCTTGTAGCGGGGGACGGGTGTCTGGTCGGCTTGACGATGTTGACTCACGCTTGATTCTCCAAAGCCGGGCTGTAGACCCGCGGCGCATTCTTTTGTGGCAGATGGATGAGATTGAGGTTGTGACGACGGGCCCATTGCACGGCAAGGCCCGTGGGCGACGACAGGCTGACAAGGGTCTGGATGCCGGCGCGTAAGACTTTCTGGATCAGTTCGAGGCTGCAACGGCTGGTGACGATCACCAGTCCGCCCGTGGTCGGGATGTTGCGACGGATCAGTCCGCCGATCAGCTTATCGAGGGCGTTGTGCCGGCCGATGTCTTCACGGCCCAGCAACAACTCACCTTTGTCGTTCATGAACACCGCCGCGTGCACCGCGCCGCTGTACTGGCCCAGCGGCTGGAACGCGCCGATACGCTGGCGCAGGCCGTCGAGCCACTCGGCAGGCGGCAGTGGCGCCCCGGGCAACACCTTGAGGTCCGGCAACGCTTGCTCGACCGCTTCCACGCCGCAGAGCCCGCAACCGCTGGTGCCGGCCAGTTGCCGACGTTGCTGCTTGAGGTTCCAGAACGCGCGGTTGGCGATGGTCACTTGCGCATATTGCGCCGACCCCGAACCGCTGAGTTGCAGGTCATAGATATCAGTGGCGTCCTGGATAATGCCGCTGCCCAGGCTGAATCCGACGATAAAGTCTTCCAGGTCCGTGGGTGTGATCAGCATGACTGCCTGGCTGATGCCGTTATAGGCAATCGCCAACGCCACTTCCTCGGCCAGCGCAGTGCTGTCCGATTCGGAGCATTCAAGGTTGCTGTAGCTGTAGGTCTGGCTGGCAGCAGGCGCAGGCGTTTCGAGGGCAGGCGCCTCGCAGGCAGGGCGCTTGGCGTTCATGGCATCACCGACGGATTGATCAGCTTTAAGACTAGGCGCGTCAACTTGTCGCGTCTAATCGCTAATACTGATCTACCGATAGATGCCGTCGATCAATTGCCCGCCAACGATTGTTGGAAAATCGCGAAGCACGCCTCTGCCAGCGCCGAACGTGGCGCGCTGCGACGCATGATCAGCCCCAGCCGGCCAAGGGTCTGGGCGTTTTCGATCGGCTGCAGGCGCAAATGATCAGTCAGGCTTTCCAGACCACCCTCCAGTGGCATCACGGCGCAGCACAAGCCGCCGTGCACGGCTTGTAAAAGTTGATGCACCGCATCGGTCTGCAACAACGGCTCTGGGGTGAGGCCACGGCTGTGAAAGTTATGGTCGATGGATTGGCGGAAATGCATGCCGCTGGTGAGCATGCCCAGCGGCAGCTCGATCAACGATTCCCAACTCAGCGGCGCGTCGCCAAAGGTGAAGAAGCGCTGATCGTAAAGCAGGCCCATGCGGGTTTCGTTGAAGGTGAGTGAGTCGAAGCGTTCGGCATCCAGACGTTCGAGGTACGACACGCCGAGATCCAGGCGATTGTTCGCCAATTGTTCAAGGATCTGCTCCGAGCTCAGCGCCGACAATTCGAAGCGCAGGTTGGGGTGCTCTGCGTGCAGGCGCTGCAACAGCGGCAGTGGGTCGAAGCTCGACAGCGGCACCACGCCCAAGCGCAAGGTGCCGACCAGATTGCCGCGACAGGCCGCCGCCTCGGCGTACAAGCCGTCATAGGCTGCCAGCACGGTGCGGGCCCAGGCCAGTACCCGTTCCCCCGGCGCGGTGAAGCCCTCGAAGCGTTGTCCACGATTGACCAGCGGCAGATCGAGTTCTTCTTCGAGGTTACGCAGGCGCATGGACAGGGTCGGCTGGGTAATGTGGCAGCGCGCGGCGGCCTGGCCGAAATGCCGGGTTTCATCGAGAGCGATGAGGAATTTCAGCTGCTTGATGTCCATCTTCGCTCCAGGGTGCGGGAATGTGCGGATTCTATCGTTTGGGGGGAAGCGGCGTCATTGGTCGGGTTTGAGTCGTGTTTGGCCTCTGTGGTCTAGGCTTTTGCGTCTGGACACTAATTCCCAGGGAGAGCACACGATGAGCCTGTTCAGTTTTCTTAAAGAAGCCGGAGAGAAAATCCTCGATGCGCTGACGCCGGACAAGGCCGAAGCCAACAGCGAAGCGTTGACCAAGCATGTGCAGAGCGCACTGACGGGGATCGATACTTCCAGGATCCAGGTGAAGGTCGAGGGCGATAAAGTCATCGCCACGGGTGAAGCGGGCAGTCAGGAAGAGAAGGAAAAAATCCTGTTGGCTTTGGGCAACGTCGCCGGCGTCAGCGGTGTTGACGATCAAATCACCGTAACCGGCCCCGTGACCACGGCCGCGAAGTTTGTCACGGTCGAGAAAGGCGACACACTCAGCGCGATTTCCAAGCGTGTGTATGGCGATCCAAACAAGTATCAAAAAATCTTCGAGGCCAACAAACCGCAACTCAAACACCCGGACAAGATTTACCCGGGGCAGGTGTTGCGGATTCCCGAGTAAGACTCCAGACCGTGTGATGGCCTTCGCGGGCAAGCCACGCTCCCACAGGATCAGTGTCGTTCACGAAGGCTGCGAACGACACTGATCCTGTGGGAGCGTGGCCTCGGTCTCAGAGCCCGGCAATCAAATCCCGATAATCCCCCACCGCCGCAAACTCCGCCGTGTCCTTTGGCCCTTGGCGGCTGTCCGGTTCGCTCACGGCCAACAGGTGCGCCACGCCAAAATTCCGTGCACTGCGCAAGATCGGCAAGGTGTCGTCGATAAACAAGCTGCGGGCCGGGTTGAAGTCGATGTCGGCGTGCAATGCGTCCCAGAATTGCGGGTTTTCCTTTGGAAAACCGTAGTCGTGGGAGCTGATCAAACGTTCGAAGTAGGGCGCCAGTTCGACTTTTTCCAGCTTCAACGACAATGAATCACGGTGAGCGTTGGTGATCAGCACCACGCGTTTACCGGCTCGCTTGATCGCCGCCAGAAAGGTGTCTGCGTCCGGACGCAGGGCGATCAGGTGGGCGGTTTCCAGTTTCAGCTCGCGCACGGGCAGATTCAGTTCGGCACTCCAGAAATCCAGGCAGTACCACTGCAACTGCCCGGCATGGCGCTCGAACAACGGCTTCAACTCCAGCTCGGCCATGACCCGGCTGACCCCATGCAGTTCGGCATAGCGCTGGGGCAAGTGCTCCAGCCAGAAATGGTTGTCGAAGTGCAGATCCAACAGCGTGCCGTCCATGTCCAGCAGAACGGTGTCGATGTCGTGCCAGGGCAGCGGGGACATAAAAAACTTCTCCAGCGGTAAAAAAGGTATCCGAGGTAAACATTCAGGATAGGCCGGGTATAGTAACCCGCTAACGCCCAGGAGCCTCTTTCATGCGCCAGAAACCCACCATCCTCGCCCGCGAGATCGTCGCCACCAGCCGTTTATTCTGCGTGGAGGAGCTGAAATTGCGTTTTTCCAATGGCGTGGAGCGCACCTATGAGCGGTTGGTCGGCAAAGGCGCCGGGTATGGCGCGGTGATGATCGTGGCGATGCTCGATGCGGACCATGCGGTGCTGGTCGAGGAATATTGCGGCGGAACCGATGAATACGAACTGTCGCTGCCCAAAGGCCTGATCGAGCCCGGCGAAGACGTGCTGGCAGCGGCGGAGCGTGAGCTCAAGGAAGAGGCCGGGTTTGGCGCACGGCAGCTTGAACACTTGACGGAACTGTCGTTGTCCCCCGGCTACATGAGCCAGAAAATCCAGGTGGTGCTGGCCACCGATCTGTACGAAGAGCGCCTGGAGGGTGACGAGCCGGAGCCGATGGGTCAGGGCAAGGTCAACCTGCGCGAGCTGTCGGCGCTGGCGCAAAACCCGCAATTCACCGAAGGCCGTGCCTTGGCGGCGTTGTATCTGGCCCGCGATCTGCTGACCCAGCGCGGGGTGTTTCTGCCATGAATTTTCCGCACCCCTTGATGGCCCCGGTGGTCGAGCTGGCCTTAAAGGCGGGTGAAGCGATTTTACCGTTCTGGCGCACGGGTACCGCCGTCACCGCCAAGGCTGACGACTCGCCTGTCACCGCCGCCGACCTGGCCGCCCATCACCTGATTCTGGCCGGGCTGACAGCGCTGGACCCGAGCATCCCGGTATTGTCCGAAGAAGACGCCAACATTCCTCAGGGCGTACGCGCCGGGTGGCAGCGTTGGTGGCTGGTTGACCCGCTGGACGGCACCAAGGAATTCATCTCCGGCAGCGAAGAGTTCACCGTCAACATCGCGCTTATCGAGCAGGGACGCGTGGTATTTGGCGTCGTTTCGATGCCGACCAACGGGCGTTTTTATGTAGGGGGTTGCGGGTTGGGCGCGTGGCGTGGCGACAAGGGCGCCGAGCCGCTGCCGATTCAGGTTCGCGAGGTGCCGCCGACGGGTGCAGCGTTTACGGTGGTCGCCAGTCGCCGCCATTCCAGCCCGGAACAGGAACGTCTATTGGCCGGATTGAGCGCCAGCCTGGGCGAGCTGGAACTGGCGAATATCGGCAGTTCGCTGAAGTTTTGCCTGCTGGCCGAAGGCGCGGCCGATTGTTATCCGCGCCTGGCGCCGACTTCACAGTGGGACACGGCGGCGGCGCAGGGTGTGCTGGAAGGGGCGGGCGGTGAGGTGCTGGATCTGAGCGGTGCGCCATTCAGTTATCCGGCGCGGGAGTCGCTGTTGAATGAGTTTTTCCTGGCATTGCCGGCGAAGGCGGCTTGGCGCGAAAAACTTCTGGAGCTGGCGCGTTCCTGAGCCCTGCATCATTTTGTGGCGAGGGAGCAAGCTCCCTCGCCACAGGTTTCGTGTAGGTTCTGATGTTTAGCGGTGGAGGACGTACTGCCCGATAAACTTCACCGCATCCTCATCGCTGCCTGCATTCACCACCCGCGTAGGCAGGCTCAGGCGAGCACGGCCGTAACGCTGGTACATGGCCAGGAATTTCTTCCACACCTGTGCGCTCGGTGCCTGGCAAATGGCGTGTGCATCGCCCGTCACCGGCAGCGGATAGTGGATCTGCCCTTCCTGAATCACGATGTGCCCGTCCGTAATGCCTTCTTCTTTCAGGCGCAAATACAGCCAGCCCCAACCGGCCAGCACCGCGCCGCAATAAAGGCTGCCGCCGAACATGGTGCTCTTGTGGTTGACGTTGGCCTCCAGCGGCATGTGCAGGCGCAGTTGATGATCGTGCCAGTCGAGCACTTTGAGGCCCATGTCCCGGGTGAGGGGAATGTCGTGGTGGAGGACGGATTCCAGTTGACGACTGTCGCGGCTCATTCAGCGGCCTCTTGTGTGGTGGATGGTTGACGTTAGCTTAATCGAGTTCGTCAGTGTGGCTGGCGGCACCGCTGTCGGCGAAGCTCAGGCCGTGTTTGCGCAATTTGTCGTGCAAGGTCTTGCGTGGAATGCCCAGGGCTTCGGCGACGCTGCGCACCGAGCTGTGGGAGCGTGCCAGTTCGGCGGCAATCAGGGTTTTTTCGAAGTTTTCCACTTGCTCGCTCAGTCCGCCGCTGACCATGTCCACCCCGATGCCGGCGGCACTTTGCACCTCGCTGTTGTCCAGCGCCAGTTCCAGGCCGAGGGCAAAGCGTTCGGCGGCGTTTTGCAGTTCGCGCACGTTGCCGGGCCAGGTGTGGCGCAGCAGCAGGGCACGTTGGCCCGGTTGCAATTCATGGGGTGGCAAGCCGTGGCGGGCACTGGCCTCATCGGCAAAATGCTGGAACAGCACCAGCGCATCTTCGCCTCGTTCACGCAACGGTGGAATGCGCAGTGGCGCGACGTTCAGCCGGTAGTACAAGTCGGCGCGGAAACGCCCCTGATCAGCAGCCTGGCGCAGGTCTTCCTTGGTCGCGGCAATGATGCGGATGTCCAGCGGGATCAACTGATTGCCGCCCAGGCGTTCAACCACCCGCTCTTGCAGCAAACGCAGCAGCTTCACTTGCACGTCCAGGCTCATGCTTTCGATTTCATCGAGGAACAGTGTGCCGCCGTTGGCGAATTCGAACTTGCCGATGCGTCGCTTCTGCGCGCCCGTGAAGGCGCCCGGCTCATGACCGAACAGCTCGCTCTCGACCACCGACTCGGCCAGCGCCCCGGCGTTGATCGCCACGAACGGACCGTTGCGGCGGCTCGACAAATCATGCAGCGCCCGCGCCACTACTTCTTTGCCGGCGCCGGTTTCACCGAGGATCAACACATCGGCCTTGGTCGCCGCCAAGGCACCGATTTGTTCGCGCAGGCGCAGCATCGATGGCGATTGCCCGACCAGTCGGGCGCTCAACTCATTGCGATCACTCAGGGCCAGGCGCAGGCTGCGGTTATCCAATACCAATCGGCGCAAGGCCAGGGCGCGACGAACGCTGTCGAGCAGGGCATCGCTGGCGAAGGGTTTTTCCAGAAAGTCATAAGCGCCCGCGCGCATGGCTTGCACCGCCAACGGCACATCGCCGTGACCGGTGATCAGCAACACCGGCAGATCCGGGTCTTGAGCGTGGAGTTCCGTCAGAAGTTCGAGACCGTCCATGCCGGGCATGCGAATGTCGCTGACCACCACCCCTGGCCAATCACGTTCCAGTTGTGCGGCGAGGCCCTTGGCTTCGGCCAACGGCAGAATTTTCAGGCCAGCCAGATCGAGGGTCTGCCCCAGGGCCTGACGCAAGTGGGGATCGTCGTCGATCAACACAACCTGGATGCGATTGTCGATGGTCATGCACTTCGGTCCTCGGACGGTTGCAGGCTCACGCCCGGTGCGCCTGCGCGCAGTTTCAGGGTAATCAGGGCGCCACCCTCCTTGTGGTTGGCGAACGACAGTTCACCGCCGAAGGCGCGCATCAGGGTCTCGCAGATGGCCAACCCCAAGCCAAGCCCTTGAGTGCGGGTCTTGGTGGTGTAGAAAGGCTCGCTGGCGCGGCCAAGGGCCTCCATGCAGAAGCCGGGGCCGTTGTCGCGAATGTACAGGTTGACGCCATCGGCGCTGGCGTGGGCACTCAACCAGAGTTTACGCGGCGGGCCTTTTTCGGTCAGGGCGTCCAGGGCGTTGGCCAGCAGGTTGCCGAGCACCTGGCGCAGTCGGGTTTCCCCGGCCTCGACCCACAAGGTGGCGGCGGGCAAATCGCGGATCAGTTCGACGTCCATGCTGCGCCGCCGCTTGGCCAGCAAGGCCAGGGCGTCGTCCAGCGCCGGTTGCAGGGCAACGCTTTCGGGCGCATGGCGATCGCGCCGGGCAAAGGCCCGCAAATGGGCGATGATCGAGGCCATGCGCCCGGTCAGTTCACTGATCAACTTCAGATTGCCGCGGGCATCGTCGGTGCGCTGGTGGTCGAGCAACACCTCCGCGTTTTCCGCGTAGCTGCGGATGGCGGCCAGTGGCTGGTTGAGTTCGTGGCTGATGCTCGCCGACATCGTCCCCAGCGCCGACAGTTTGCCGGCCTGCACCAGATCATCCTGGGCGCGCACCAGCTCTTGCTGGGCCTGCTCGCGCTCCAGCACTTCCTGTTTGAGGCGACGGTTGAGGCCTTCCAGGTCGCTGGTGCGCTCGGCGACCCGGCCTTCCAGCTCGCGCCGGGCCTTGGCTTCGAAGGCGATCCGTTCCAGGTAGTGGCGGCGGCGCTGCATCATCAGACCGAGCAACAGCATTACCACCAATAGCGTCGCACCACCGATGGCGACCACGGTGCGCACCGGGCGATCGATCAGGGTGCGTGGGGCCAGGATGCTGACGTTCCAGCCGGTTTCCGCGATCTGCTGGGTCTGGGTTAGCCAGGCATTGGGATTGAGCTTCAACGGCTTCGGTTCGCGGGTTGGATAGGGCTGGATCGCGCTGATAGCCCGGCCCTCTTCTTCACTTAGGGGGCGGGTCGAGCGAAAGCGCCATTCAGGTCGCGAGGTCAGGATGACCACGCCGTTGTGATCGGTCAGCAGCAGTTGTTCAGGGGTTTTGCCCCAGAGGCTTTCGGTGTGGTCCAGGTCGACTTTGACCACCAGCACGCCTTTGACTTTTTCGCCGTCACGCACGGCAGCGGCGAAGAAGTAACCACGTTTGGCGGATGTGGTGCCGAGTCCGAAAAACCGCCCCAGCCGTCCGGCCATGGCTTCGCTGAAATACGGCCTGAACGAAAAATTGCGTCCGACGAAACTGTCGTGCTTGTCCCAGTTGGACGCCGCCAGCGTCTTGCCCGTGGTGTCCATCAGGTAAATGACTTCAGCGCCGGTCTGGGTGCTGATGTTTTTCAGCAGGCGATTGGCATTGCCCTGGGTCACGCCATCGTCCGGTGCGCCAAGAACGGCGCGCAGGGCCGGGAGGTCGCCGAGGATCTGCGGCAACACTTCATAGCGATGCAGGGTCCCCAGCAGGTTGGCGACATACAGGTCGAGGGTCTGACGGTTCTGCCCGGCCAGTTCGCTGCGGTAATAGCGCTCGGCCAGATGCTCCAGCGGCCACAGCAACGGTGCCAGGCACAGGGCGAGCAGGGCCAGGCTGCGCCAGCGGGGTCTGCGGGGGAGGGTCGGAGTCATGAGCATCGAGCGCCTGTGGGTACGGGCACATTATGCCTAGGCTTGTGGGCGCAGTCTGCGAACCGTTGATACGCCCCGGTTGTTCATCAGGCGGGTGAACGGGGGGTTGCGTATCGACGCGCGCAGTGGCGATATAGGCGCCTAATAAATTTAACACCTTCATAGAAGAGGTCCGTTCCATGCCGCTCGCCACGTTGATTCATCGCGCCAGTTTGCCCAGCCCGCAAGTCTCTGCGGAGCAAGCGCTTGAGCTGTTGCAGGAGCATTACGGGCTTGGCGGCAGGTTGCAGGCCCTGGGCAGCCAACAGGATCTGAATTATCGCGTCGACAGCGATCAGGGCCGTTTCGTCCTGAAAATCTGCCGGGGCGATTATTCGGCGCTGGAGTTGCAGGCCCAACATGCCGGGCTCAAGCACTTGAGCGAACACCCGCAGGTGCATGTGCCGCGAGTGATTCCCGCGAAAAACGGTGCGGACCTGCTGTCCCTGGACGTCGGCGGTCAGGCGGTGCACGTGCGCCTGCTGGATTACATCGAAGGCCAGTCCCTGACGCACCTGGATCATTTCAACCGCACAGTGGTGGCCGGTTTCGGTCGCTTGTGTGGCGAAATGGACCTCGCGCTGGAGGCATTCGACCACCCGGGGCTGGTGCGCACGCTGCAGTGGGACGCGCGCCATGCCCAGGCACTGATCGCGCATCTGCTGCCGGTCATCCAGGATGACACCCAGCGCAAACTGATCGCTGAAGCGGCGGAGCAAGCCGAGCGTCACTTGCAGCCCTTGGAAGACAAGTTGCCGATCCAGGCCATCCACATGGACATCACCGACGATAACGTGGTGTGGCAGCGCGATTCAGAGCGCCAATGGCAGTTGCAGGGCGTGATCGATTTCGGCGACCTGGTCCGTACCTGGCGTATCACCGATCTGTCGGTAACGTGCGCGGCCTTGCTGCACCACGCCGATGGCGATCCATTCTGCATTTTGCCGGCGGTGCAGGCGTATCACACGGTCAATCCCTTGCAGCGCGAAGAACTGCTGGCGCTGTGGCCGCTGATCGTCGCCCGTGCGGCGGTGTTGGTGCTCAGCGGTGAACAGCAGGTCAGCATCGATCCGGGCAACGCGTATAGCCGTGACAACCTGACCCACGAGTGGGAGATTTTCCGCGTGGCGACCTCGGTGCCAGTGGCGTTGATGGAGGCCGCGATTCTGGAATCGGTCGGCCAGCACCTGCCGGACATTTCCAGCGACGGTTTTGCACCGTTGCTGCCGAGCCTGGTGGGGCGCGAATTTGCCTTGATCGACCTCGGTGTGCTCAGCCCGCACTTCGAGGCCGGTAACTGGGAACAGGAGGGTATCGATCAGCGGCTGCTGGACGAAGCGGCCGCAGCCCACGGTCTGGCCGCCAGCCGTTACGGGCAATACCGTTTGTCCCAAACCCGCCCGGACAGCGCGGCTGAGCCAGACACCTGCCCGTTGCACGTCGAATTGCGTGTGCCCCTTGGCACGACGGTCGAGGCACCGTTTGCCGGGGTGCTGCATCAGCCGTTGCCGGGTGTGCTGCAACTGGATGGCCCGCAACTGAGCGTGCGTCTCTGGGGCGTGATGCCATCGCTGCATGTCGGCGCCGCACTGGTCAAAGGCCAGGTGTTGGGCTCGGTCGGCGGACCGCTGATCGTGCAACTGTGCCGGGGCGGGTCGTTCACCGCGCCGTTGTTTTGCACACCGACCCGCGCGCCAGCCTGGCAAGCGTTGTGCCCCTCGCCAGCGGCGCTGCTGGGCTTGGCTTGCGATGCTGAACAGGAACTCGATTCGACAACGTTGCTGGCCCGTCGCGACGCCAGTTTCGCCCGCACGCAAAAACACTATTACGTCGATCCGCCGCGCATCGAGCGGGGCTGGCGCAACCATCTGATCGACATGCAAGGCCGCTCGTACCTCGACATGCTCAACAACGTCGCGGTGCTCGGCCACGGTCATCCGCGCATGGCCGCGGTCGCCAGCCGGCAGTGGTCGTTGCTCAACACCAACTCACGGTTCAACTACGCTGCCGTGGCCGAATTTTCCGAGCGCTTGCTGAAGCTGGCGCCGGACTCGATGGACCGTGTGTTCCTGGTCAATAGCGGCAGTGAGGCCAACGACCTGGCGATCCGCCTGGCCTGGGCCTACAGCGGCGGGCGCGACATCATCAGCGTGCTCGAGGCCTATCACGGCTGGACTGTGGGCGCCGATGCGGTATCGACCTCGATTGCGGACAACCCCCGGGCGTTGGAAAGCCGCCCGGACTGGGTGCATCCCGTCACCGCGCCGAACACCTATCGAGGCGAATTCCGTGGCCCGGACAGTGCGCCGGACTATGTGCGCAGCGTCGAGCACAACCTGGCGAAAATCGCCGAACAGAAACGCCAGCTGGCAGGGTTCATCTGCGAGCCGGTGTACGGCAATGCCGGCGGTATCTCGCTGCCAGCGGGTTACCTGAAAGAGGTCTATGCCAAGGTGCGCGCCCAGGGTGGCGTGTGCATCGCCGACGAAGTGCAGGTGGGCTACGGCCGCATGGGCCATTTTTTCTGGGGCTTTGAAGAGCAGGGTGTGGTGCCGGACATCATCACCATGGCCAAGGGCATGGGCAATGGCCAGCCACTGGGCGCGGTAATCACTCGCCGGGAAATCGCCGAAGCGCTGGAAGCCGAGGGTTATTTCTTCTCGTCGGCTGGCGGTAGCCCGGTCAGCTGCCAGGTCGGCATGGCGGTGCTGGATGTGATGGAAGAAGAAAAGCTCTGGGAAAACGCCCAGGTCGTGGGCGGGTATTTCAAGGAGCGCCTCGAAGCGTTGATCGATATGCATCCGCTGGTGGGTGCGGTGCATGGTTCGGGTTTCTATCTGGGGGTGGAGCTGATCCGCAACCGTGAAACCCTGGAGCCGGCCACCGAGGAAACCACGGCACTGTGCAATCGCCTGCGGGACCTGGGCATCTTCATGCAACCGACGGGCGATTACCTGAACGTGCTCAAGATCAAGCCGCCGATGGTGACGTCGCGCCGGAGCGTGGATTTCTTCGTGGACATGCTGTCGAAGGTGCTTGCGGAAGACCTGTAAACAGACGCCCCTTGTGGGAGCGAGCCTGCTCGCGAAGGCGGTCGATTAGTCGGCATTGATGTTGACTGATACACCGCTTTCGCGAGCAGGCTCGCTCCCACAGAGGTTGGGGGTGTTAATTCGATTGTTATCGGGTTTTTGTGCGTATTTTAAGACGAAAGGCAAATTGACTGCTTCAAAAGCCGATATATATCGGCTATAAAGTCGCCAATGCCAGGGCGTGGATGATCCATGCCCGACCGTCAAGCACTTGCCCGGAGATGATCCATGAGCCGTATCGTTACCGTTGCCGCCACCCAGATGGCCTGTTCCTGGGACCTCGAAGGCAATATCGAGGTCGCTGAAAGACTGGTCCGTGAAGCCGCCGCCAAAGGCGCGCAGATCATCCTGATCCAGGAGTTGTTCGAGGCGCCGTACTTCTGCCAGAAGCCGAACCCGGATTACCTGCAACTGGCCACGACGGTAGAAAACAACGTCGCTATCAAGCACTTCCAGAAAGTCGCAAAAGAACTGCAAGTGGTGCTGCCGATCAGCTTCTACGAACTGGCGGGCCGTGCACGTTTCAACAGCATTGCGATCATCGACGCCGACGGCAGCAATCTCGGGATTTATCGGAAAAGCCACATCCCGGACGGCCCTGGCTACCACGAGAAGTACTACTTCAACCCGGGCGATACCGGCTTCAAGGTATGGAATACCCGCTACGCGAAAATCGGTGTGGGCATCTGCTGGGACCAGTGGTTCCCGGAAGCCGCACGCAGCATGGCGCTGCAAGGCGCGGAAATCCTGTTCTACCCGACCGCCATCGGCAGCGAGCCGCACGATAAGACCATTTCGTCCCGTGATCACTGGCAACGCGTGCAACAAGGCCACGCCGGCGCTAACCTGATGCCGCTGATCGCCAGTAACCGCATCGGCAACGAAGAACAAGACGGCTACGACATTACCTTTTATGGTTCGTCGTTCATCGCCAACCAGTTCGGCGAGAAGGTGCAGGAACTCAACGAAACCGAAGAAGGCATCCTGGTTCACACCTTCGACCTCGACCAACTGGAACACATCCGCAGCGCGTGGGGCTCGTTCCGCGACCGTCGTCCGAACCTGTACGGCGCGCTGAAAACCCTCGACGGTACCCTGGAGTCCTGATCGACATGACCACTTTGAATAGCACCCCTCGCGCCGACGGCTTTTACATGCCGGCCGAATGGGCACCCCAGACCCAGACCTGGATGATCTGGCCCGAGCGTCCGGACAACTGGCGCCTGGGCGGCAAACCGGCGCAAGCCGCGCATGTGGCGGTGGCCAAGGCCATTGCCCGTTTCGAACCGGTTACCGTGGCAGTGTCCGCCGGCCAGTACGAAAACGCCCGTGCCCGCCTGGACGTACCGAACATCCGCGTGGTGGAGATGTCCAGTGATGACGCCTGGGTCCGGGACACCGGCCCGACGTTCGTCATCAATAAGAGTGGCGAAGTCCGTGGCGTGAACTGGGACTTCAATTCCTGGGGCGGCTTCGACGGTGGCCTGTACTCGCCGTGGAACCGCGACTCGCAAGTGGGTGGCAAGATCCTCGAGATCGAACGCAGCCCGCGCTATCGTACCGAGGGCTTTGTGCTCGAAGGCGGTTCGATCCACGTCGATGGCGAAGGCACGCTGATCACCACCGAAGAATGCCTGCTCAACCGCAATCGCAATCCGCACCTGAACCGTGCGGAAATCGAAGCGGTGCTGAAGGACAATCTGGCTGTGGATAAAATCATCTGGCTGCCGGACGGTTTGTTCAACGACGAAACCGACGGCCATGTGGATAACTTCTGCTGCTACGTGCGTCCGGGTGAAGTGCTGCTGGCGTGGACCGACGACCCGCAGGACCCGAACTACCCGCGCTGCCAGGCGGCAATGAAAGTGCTGCAAGGCAGCACCGACGCCAAGGGGCGCCCGTTCACGGTGCACAAGATGCCCATTCCGGGGCCGCTGTACGCGACCGAGGAAGAGTGCGCCGGTGTCGATCCGGTAGATGGCACCCAGGAGCGTAACCCGTCGGTGCGCCTGGCCGGTTCCTACGTGAACTTCCTGATCGTCAACGGCGGCATCATCGCCCCGAGCTTCGATGACCCGCTGGATGGTCCCGCCAAGGAGATCTTGCAGGCGCTGTTCCCGCAGCACGAAGTGGTGATGGTGCCCGGTCGCGAACTGTTACTGGGCGGCGGCAATATTCACTGCCTTACCCAACAGCAACCAGCGCCGCACAAAGAGTGAGTGAGCTCGTAACAGCCTGAGTTGATTGCGAAATCATTCAGGCAAACGTTTTCACTGATTTGCTCGCACAGAGCCCGCAGCCCTACAGGACTGCGGGCTTTTTTGTATCCGCTGGTCGACAGTTGAGGCAGGTTGGCATAGCTCTTGTATCGCTCAGGCTGCAAAACAGGGAGGGGGAGAACTTAGTCGTTCTGTCATAAACCTTGGATAAGTTAGCCGCTCACAAACCAGGAGAGAGCGCTGAAATGAACGCCGAAGTGAATGTTGTGAGCGAGCGGGCGTTGCATCCCCTGGCAGTCAATGGCGAATCGCTCCAGATCCTGGCGCACTGGTTCAAGTCCAATGGAACGCGTCAGATCAGCGAGACTGATCCGCGCCGGACGATGATCGAGCGCTACCCCGCTGGTTTATTCAGCGAAGC
The DNA here is from genome assembly GCF_002356535.2 of Pseudomonas izuensis. NCBI lineage: Bacteria > Pseudomonadati > Pseudomonadota > Gammaproteobacteria > Pseudomonadales > Pseudomonadaceae > Pseudomonas > Pseudomonas izuensis. The sequence goes on from NZ_AP017423.2 coordinate 283,484, forward strand.
GGAGCTGGATGCGTTGTGGGATGTGATGGAAGGATAAGAAGAAAAACAACGGATTGATCAACAAAAGCGCTGCCAGGATGGCAGCGCTTTTTTTATGGACGATCAATGGAGATCACCTGTGGGAGCGAGCCTGCTCGCGAAGACGGACGGACAGTCAATATCGATGTTGAATGTGATGGCCTCTTCGCGAGCAGGCTCGCTCCCACAGGTTTTGGTGGTGTGCTTAGAAACTGTAAGTTCCAGTTACTACCACGCTCCGTGGTTCACCCGGCTGGATCTGCGCCGCACTGGTGGCCGACGAGTAGTAAGTTTTGTCGCTGATATTGTTCAACGCCGCACGCAAATTCCAATCCTTCTGCCGGAACCCGGCCAGGGCGTCCCAACGGCCATATCCTGGCAACACGGTAGTGTTGAGGTTATCGGCATAACGATCACCCACCAGGGTCAAACCGGTCTCGGCGTACCAGCCCATTTCCGGTTTCCAGGTCAGGAACAGGCTGCCGTTGTGCTTGGCCACGTTACTGATGCGCTTGCCTTCAAAGCCGTTGTTGTCCTTTTCGACCGTTGCGTCCTGTACGCCCACACCGCCGCGCACGTACCAGTTGCCGGTGATCTTGCCGCTGGCGGTCAACTCGATCCCGCGGGAACGTTGCTGGCCGGTGAGCAAGGTGACGGTGGGGTTGTTCGGATCGCTGGTGCGGCGGTTGTAGAGTTCCAGTTCGTAGATCGCCAGCGTGGTGCTCAGGCGATCGTCCAGCCAGTCACTCTTCACGCCGATTTCTTTCTGCTTGGTCAGCTCGGGGCTCAGGTCATTGGTGTTACCGGCCGCACCCGGGGTAATACCGATCAAGCCACCGCCGACCGGTGAAAACGTCTTCGACCAGGAGGCGTAGAAGGAATGATTCTGCAGTGGCGTCCAGACCAGACCTACACGTGGACTGGTGCTATGGCTGTCACGGTCTTCGGAAATATCCCGCAGCTTGTTGGTCGACTCGATGTCGAAGGTGTCGTAACGCAAACCGGCGAGCAGTTGCCATTGATCGTTCAGTTGCAGTTGATCCTGCACATACACCGCACGGCTTTCGACTTCGGTGTGGGAGCTGCTGCTGACCTGCATGCGCCCGGTGTGGCGCAAGTCGCGGTTTGGACTGTTGAGGTCCAGCGACGGTACGGGGGAGCTGCCCGGCCCGGAAGTGGCGGCGGTGTACAAGGTCGGATCGCGCCGTTGGCTGCCGATTTCGATCCCGGTCAGCAGGCGATGTTCCAGGCTGAAGGTATCGAAACCGCCTTCCAGCTCAACATTGTTGTAGATGTTGCGGGTGGTCAGGTCCTGTTGCCAGTGCTGACGCGTGACCTGGTTGGTTGCCGGGGTGTAGCCGGTCAGGTAGGTGTTGTCGAAGTCGCTGTTGAGCTTGAACACGCCCAGGGTCTGACGCAGTTGCCAGTTGTCGCTGAGCTCATAAGTGAGTTTCGAGCGCAGGGATTGCGACTTGTCGTCGATGAAATCGTGCTCGCTACCGTAGGTCGTATCGCGCCCCACGTCCGCCGGTCGTCCGTTTACCCCGGGGATACCGCGATCCGGCGTACGGTTGTAACGGCTGTATTCGTACTGCACCAACCAGTTCAGGTCAGGGGTCAGTTGCCAGCTCATCGACGGCGCGAACAATTGGCGATTGCCGCTCACGCCATCGCGGAAGCTGTTCTGGTCCATGTTGCCCATGTTCAGACGCAGGCTGATGTTCTCGGAGGGATCGGTACTGAGGTCGGCATACAGGCTGCGCAGATCGTCGCTGCCACCCTGGGCTTCGATTGTCGAACGGCGACCGAACTCCGGCAACTTGCTCACCCGATTGACGATGCCGCCCTGGCTGCCACGGCCATACAACACCGCAGCCGGGCCCTTGAGCACGTCGATGCGTTCTATGTTGTGCAAATCGCGAACGTACTGGCTGTCGTCACGGATGCCGTCGAGGTAGAAATCGTTGCTGGCGTCGAAGCCGCGGATACGCAGGCTGTCGAAGCGGGTGTCGGCGCCGCTGCTGACGTTGGGAATGCCACTCAACGCAGTACCCAGATCGTTGGTGCCGTAATCGACCACGTTCGTGGTTTTGATCGAATCGATGGCTTGGGGAACGTAGCGCACCGGCGTGTTGGTGCGGGTTGCGGTGTTGGTTTCTTGTACACGCGGATCATCCGCCTTAGCTTCAGCGCTGATGGCCGTGGCGGGTAATGTGGTAGGCGCAGCGCAAGCGAAACCGGCAGACAGGACAGCAGAAAGCCCAAGTGTGACGGGCGTGAGACGCAAGGGGGCAGGCATTTAAAAACGCATCCGAGAGGGTGGGAAATTCAAGGTCGCGAATGGTAATGCTTTGCATTTACTTCGGTTAATTATTCTTGAAGAGTTCCCTCGATTGATTGTTTCTAATTGTGTCGAGTTTGTTACAGAAGATTGTTCCAGCTCATTCGACCGATTCACGGAACAGACTGAGAACCATTGCGGCGTTTTTCTGAAACGAACATAGGACTACGCTGCCGGCATCCCGTAACCCGATCCTGCCGGAGCTTTCCATGATCCTTCATTACCTCTACGACCCGTTGTGCGGCTGGTGCTACGGCGCAGAACCGTTGGTGCAGGCCGCTCGAGCGGTATTGCCAGTGGTCGCCCATGGCGGTGGCATGATGAGTGGCGCCAATCGGCAAAACGTTTCTGCACAACTGCGCGATTACGTCATGCCCCACGACCGACGCATTGCCGAATACACCGGCCAGCCATTTGGCGTCGCGTACTTCGAAGGATTGCTGCGCGACCACACGGCGGTATTCGATTCGACACCGCCCATTGCTGCCGTGCTGGCCGCCGAGCAAATGGCCGGGCGCGGACTGGAATTGCTGGGGCGTTTGCAGGCGGCCCACTATGTGGAAGGTCGGCGCATCGCTGACGAAGCGGTCCTGTTTGAACTCGCCTACGGTATCGGCCTGCAACCTCAGGCCTTCGAAGCGGCTTATAACGCCGTCGACACGGCGGCGCATATCAAGGACAGCCGAACACTCCTGGGTAAATTGGGCGGGCAGGGTTTCCCGACCTTTGCCCTGGAGCATGATGGTCAGTTCACCTTGATCGACATCGGACCATGGCTCGGCAAGCCGCAAGATTTTGCGGCGTGGTTAAGTCAGTCGATGCCTGCTCAAACCTCATCCGCTTCCGCGCAAATGTGTGGGCTCACTGGCTGCGCCAATTGATTATTCCTGCCACGTAAAGTGTTTTCTTAGACGTTTTTCGCCTGATTACAGACGATTCATGAAATTGACACATCCTTAAGGGCGCGGCTACGATTCGCGCCAACGCCTGTGGCAGACCGCCATGACCCAAAAATTATAAAAAGGCCCGCCGCGAGTGATCGTGGGCGGGCCTTTTTGATTGCGGAGTGAAAAAAGAGCGCGATAGTGCCATTTCAGTCGTTCGACACAGCGCGTTTCAACTTCGTAATAAGGAAAACAAAATGTTGAACAAGCGAATCAGCCTGATCGCTCTGGGGATTTTGAGCGCTTCACAGGCCATGGCTAACGACCAGGCCGAATCCAAGGGATTTGTCGAAGACAGCAGCCTCAAAGTGCTGCTGCGCAACGCCTACATGAACCGTGACTTCAAAGACGGCAACGCCGATAAGTCCGAGTGGGGCCAAGCGGCCATCGGCACGTTCTCGTCCGGCTTCACCCAAGGCACCATCGGGGTGGGCGTGGATGCCTTCGGCCTGTACGCACTCAATCTGGAGCGCAACGAGAGTCGCAGCGGCGCGCAAGGGATCGACTTTTTCAAAAGAGGTGATAGCGGCGAGCCAGCTGATGACCTGTCCAAAGGTGGTGCGGCCGTCAAATTCCGTCTGTCCAGCACCACGCTGACCTACGGCGACCAGATGCCGGCCCTGCCGGTGTTGAGCTACGACAACGGGCGTCTGTTGCCGGAAAGCTACACCGGTACCCTGATCACCTCCAAGGAGATCAAGGGCCTGGAGCTGAACGCCGGACGTTTCACCGCCGAATCGCGTAAAAGCGCCGAAGGCCGAGACAGCGGTGGCCTGAAGTCGATCAACGTGTTGGGCGGCAGCTACCAGTTCACCGAACAGTTCAAGGCTGCCCTGTACGCGTCCGACGTCGAAGACGTGCTGAAGAAGCAATACGTGAACGCCAACTACGTGTTCCCGCTGGCCAAGGATCAGTCCCTGACCCTGGACTTCAACGGCTATCGCACCAAGCTGGACGATTCCTATGTTCGCGAAGTCGGTGCTACCGGCGACGACAACAACATCTGGAGCCTGGCAGCTGTCTACGCCACGGGTCCGCACTCGTTCACCCTCGGCTACCAGCGCAGCACCGGCGACAGCAACCTGGGCTATCCGTACGGCGGCTACCAGAAAGACCAGAACCGCGTCGGCGACGGTGGCAACACCATCTACCTGGCCAACTCCTACTGGTCCGACTTCAACGCCGAAGACGAACGCAGCTGGCAACTGGGCTACGGCCTGGACTTCAGCACCTTCGGTGTTCCGGGGCTGAGCTACAACTTCGCCTATGTACGCGGTGACAACATTACAACCTCCACCAGCGATGGCGGCACCGAGCGCGAAATCTTCAACCAGTTCAAATACGTCGTGCAAAGCGGCCCGGCCAAAGACCTGAGCGTGAAACTGCGCAGTTCGATCCTGCGCGTGTCGCAGAAGTCGAGCGAGTACAACGTCAGCGGTAATGAAGTGCGTGTGTTTGTGGATTATCCGATCAACATTTTCTGATGATCGGTTGTGGTGTTGAGGCCTGATTCAAAGGCTGAGAAAGAAGAAGCCCCGACTGGTTCGGGGCTTTTTTTGCGTGTTGCAAGGCTCTGGCCCGCACCGCGGGAGGGACTTGAGTCCGCTGGTTGAACGAGTTTTCCATCCAAAATGATTGAATTGATCATCTGGAATGATTGATTTGCGCAAATAGAAGCGATGACCTAAGATAAATTTGACTGAATCAATCATGATTTGATCGGTTCAGTCAGTTTCGAGGTGATGCACGTCTTGCCAAACAATTATAAAAGGAGACCCTCGTGGCCCAGATCCCAATCAAGCGCACCATTGAACGCATCCCCGGCGGCATGATGATCGTGCCTCTGCTTATCGGTTCGCTGGTGGCAACCTTCCTGCCTGACACCCCCAAGTTTTTCGGTTCATTCACCAACGCGCTGTTCACCGGTGCATTGCCCATTCTGGCGGTGTTCTATGTGTGCATGGGCGCAAGCATCAACATCAAATCCACGCCTTACCTGCTGAAAAAAGGCGGCACGCTGCTGGCGACCAAAGTCGGCATCGCCGTACTCATCGGCATTGTGCTTGGGCACTTTTTGGGTGAGCAGCCGATTTCCTCGGGGCTCTTCGCCGGCGTCTCTACATTGGCAGTGGTCGCGGCGATGAACGACACCAACGGCGGCTTGTACATGGCGTTGATGGGGCAGTACGGTCGTTCGGAAGACGTCGGTGCGTACTCGGTGATGTCGCTGGAGTCAGGGCCTTTTCTGACCATGGTGACTCTCGGCATCGCCGGTCTGTCGGCCTTCCCTTGGCCGACGCTGGTCGGCAGCATTCTGCCGCTGGCTCTTGGCATGTTGCTGGGTAACCTCGACCGTGACATGCGCGACTTCCTGGCCAAAGCCGTGCCAGTGATGATCCCGTTCTTCGCCTTGGCCCTCGGTGCGAGCCTGGATTTGCATAACGTCTGGCAGGCCGGTTTGCTGGGTCTGGGTATGGGTGTGGCGGTTGTCGTGCTGACCGGTATCCCGTTGTTCTTCGCCGATCGGTTGACTGGCGGCACCGGCGTCGCCGGTGTTGCGGCGGCCACCACCGCCGGGAATGCCGCCGCCGTGCCTGCGCTGATCGCGGCGGCCAATCCGGTGTATGCCGAGGCCGCCAAGAGCGCGACCATACTGGTGGCAGCCTGCGTTGTGGTAACCGCAATTCTCGCCCCGGTGCTCACGGCAGCAGTCGCCAAACGCGTGCAACAGCGCAACCCTGTCGTCATACCCGAGCCGAGTATCGAACCGCAAAAGCGGGAAGCCTTGCGATGAGTATTCTGATCATCGCAGACGATCTGTCCGGCGCGGCGGATTGCGCCATCGGCTTTGCCAGTGCCGGACTGCAGACGGTGGTGACGCTCGACGCCTTGAATGATCAGCCCGATGCGCAGGTGATTGCCGCCGACACCGACACGCGACGCCTGTCTCCCGAACAGGCCGCCGAGCGTACCGTCGCGGCGTTCAAGGCCCTGCATAAACCCGGGCAGCGGCTGTACAAAAAAATCGATTCGACCTTGCGCGGTAATTGGGCAGCCGAAGTCGCCGCCCTGCAACCGTTGGCAGGTCTGGCCATCGTCGCCCCGGCGTTTCCTGCTACCGGGCGCACATTGCGCGGTGGCCGGGTATTTGTGAACGGCCAGCCGCTGGAAACCACCGATACCTGGAAGCTGGAAAACGCCGATCGTCCGGCGGATGTCGAGTCCATGCTTATCGCCGCCGGCCTGAGCACAGCCAAGCTCGACCTCGACACATTGCGCGGCAATCCGGATGTGCTCGTGCATCATTTCGCTGAACTCGCCCGCAGTGGTACGCAGGCAGTGATTGTCGATGCGCAAACCGAAAACGATTTGCTGACCCTGGCGCGATTGACCGCGACGCTGGACCAGGCGCTGTTCTGGATCGGCTCGGGCGGCCTGGCCCGGGAAATCGCCCGGCTGTCCGACTTTTTCGACACGCCAGCCCGTCGTGTAGAAACCACCGATGGTGAATACAATCAGGCGCCGATTCTCGTGTTGGTTGGCAGTCTCTCCGGTGTCTGCGAACGTCAATGCACGGTACTGAAAGAGCAGGGTGGGCTGAGCGAATTGATCGTTCCGCCCGCGGTTCTGCGCCAAGGCATCAGCCATCAAGACTGGGCGACCTGGCAGGCACGTATTGGCGAACAGCTCGACGGCTGGAGCGACCTGCTGCTGCGCATTGGCCGCGATGAAACGTTCGATCCGCATGAAGGTGCGCACCTCTCGACCATGTTGGCCGCGCTGGTCGAACCGCACTTCGTCAAGGTCGGTGGCTTGATCGCCACGGGCGGCGAAACGGCGCGAGCCATCTTGACCACGGTCGGCATCGACAGCCTGCAACTGCTGACGGAAGTCGAAGCCGGGGTGGCCTTCGGTCGACCCTCCGCCTCCCGTCATGGCTATCGCCCGGCAATCATTACCAAGGCGGGCGCGTTCGGCACCGACCGCGCCTTGTATGCGGCATGGCAACACCTGAGCGAAACCAACGATCGCTCCCAGCCCAAACGCCCACGAATCCAGGGACTCGAATGAACACTATGAGCAACTACCTCCCCATCATTGGCATCACCATGGGCGACGCTTCGGGTGTCGGTCCGGAAATCATCGTCAAGAGCCTGACCCACGACATCGTCTACCAACAATGCCGGCCACTGGTGATCGGGGATGCGCGACGCCTGGAACAAGCCAACGTGATCGTCGGCGGCAATGCCAAAGTGCGCCGTATCGAAGATGCCTCCCAAGCGCTTTACGAGGCCGGCATCATCGATTGCATCGACCTCGATCTGATCCCCGACGACCTGCCGTTCGGCGAGCTGTCGCCCATTGCCGGTGACGCCGCTTATCAATACATCGCCCGCGCCGTGGAGCTGGCCGAGGCCAAGCAGATCGATGCAATCTGCACCGCGCCGCTGAACAAGGAAGCGCTGCACGCCGGCGGCCACAAGTACCCCGGTCACACCGAAATGCTCGCGCACCTGACCCACGTCGACGAGGTGTCGATGATGCTGGTGGCGCCGCAGCTGCGGGTGATTCACGTCACGACCCACATCGGCATCATCGACGCGATCCGCAAGATCGAGCCGGGCCTGGTCCAGCGCACCATCGAACGCGGCAACGCCACGTTGATCAAGGCAGGCATCGCCCGCCCGCGGATTGGCGTGTGCGGGATCAACCCGCATGCCGGTGAAAACGGCCTGTTCGGTTATGGCGAAGAGGAAGAAAAAATCATCCCGGCGGTGAAGCTGTTGCAGGAGCGCGGCCTCGATGTGACCGGCCCGTTGCCGGCCGACACGCTGTTCTTCCGCGCCGGTCGCGGCGACTTCGATCTGGTGGTGGCGATGTATCACGACCAGGGTCACGGCCCGGTCAAAGTGCTGGGCCTCGAAGCCGGGGTGAACGTGACCGTCGGCCTGGAAGTGATCCGCACCTCGGTCGATCACGGCACCGCTTTCGATATCGCCGGCAAGGGCATCGCCGATGAGCGCAGCTTGCTCGAAGCATTGCGCCAGGGCGCGGAACTGGCCACGCGACGGGGATGAGGTGCAGCGGCGCTGTCGTGTAAGATCGACCACCGTCCAAACAACGAGACCCGCCATGAAAGTGTCCGAACGCCACCGCGCCATCCTCGAACTCGTGCGCATCGGCGATGCCAACGTCGAGCAATTGAGCGCGGCGCTCGGGGTTTCGGAAGCGACCGTGCGGCGCGACCTGACCATGCTCGCCAAGCAGCGGCATCTGGTGCGCACCTATGGCGGCGCCACTGCCGTGGTGGGCGTGCATGAGCCGGAAGCGTCGCTGGAAGAACGCAAGACCAGCCAGTGGGAACAGAAAGATGCCATCGCCCTTGCAGCGGCGGCCCATGTTCACGACGGCGACACCGTCCTGCTCGACGGCGGCACCACCTGCGCGGCGCTGGCTCATCACCTGTGCTCGCGCCAGGACGTGCACGTGGTCACCAATAACCTGCTCGCCGTGATGACCCTGGCCAACGCACCCGGCGTGCGCCTGACCTTGATCGGCGGCGATCTGCGCGGTTCGAGCATGAGCACGTTAGGGCCATTGGCGGAACTGACGCTGAGCCGTTTGAGCGTCGACAAAGCCTTCCTCGGTGCGGACGGCGTCGTCGCGGAGTTCGGCTTGTGTGAGGCGAGTGCACAGCAGGCGTATCTCAAGGAATGCATCATCAAGCGGGCTGCGCAGATCGTTGTGTTGGCCGATACCGACAAATTGGGTCGTGCGCGGCAGCAGCATTGGACGCCGATTGAGCGGGAGTGGCGATTGATCACCGGTGCCACTGCTGATGAAGCTGCGCTCACGCCGTTTCGTGCCATTGCGCAAATCACGGTGGAAACCGTGATCGTCGATAACGACTAATCGAACTGTAGGAGCCCGGCTTGCCGGCGATAGCGTCTTCAAGAACGCTATCGCCGGCAAGCCGGGCTCCTACGAAAAGCGTTTATATGCTTGAGCCGAAACAACAAAAGCCCCGAATGATTCGGGGCTTTTTCGTGCTGTTGAAATTCTCCTGTCACCGAAACTCGATTTTGGTAACACGTGTCGCCTGCGGCGACATGTTCCTCATTGTTTACTTGGTTGCTCATTACACCACGTAACTAATGATGTTCCCGTCACCACCTTTATCCCCTTCAGTGAACACCCTACATTGAGCTCCAACGCCTCTCCCATCATCCCGACGGGAAGGTCACTGGAGATTCCTCAATGCCTTTCGTAAGTGTCCGCATCACCCGCGACGGGGTTACCACTGAGCAGAAAGCTCAGGTGATCGCCGAAATCACTGAAACACTGGAACGCGTCCTCAATAAACGCCCTGACCTGACCCACATCGTGATCGAGGAAGTCGACACCGATAACTGGGGCTACGCCGGGATCACCACCACCCAGTACCGCAAACAACTGGCGGAAGAGGGGCAGTCATGACGACGTCGGTGACCATCGATTTCGTCTCCGATGTGGTGTGCCCATGGTGCGCCCTGGGGGCGACGGCGCTGGAGCAGGCAATCGAGAACGTGGCGGGCGAGGTGTCGGTGGAGCTGACCTATAAGCCTTTCGAACTGAACCCGAACATGCCGCCCGAAGGCGAGAAAGCCGTCGAGCACCTGATGCGCAAGTACGGGCGCACTGCCGAAGACGTCGCTTCCGGCAAAAAGATGCAGATCGAACGCGGCGCGGCCATCGGCTTCAAGTTCGATCTGGAGAAGCGCAGCCACTTCTACAACACCTTTGACGCTCACCGGTTGTTGCTCTGGGCGCTGGAGGAAGGGCGTCAGGTGGCGCTGAAGAAGATTCTGCTTCGCGCTTATTTCAGCGAAGGCCAGAACCCGAGTGATCAGCAGACGCTGGTGCGGTTGGCGGGTGAAGCCGGCTTGGATGAGGCCCAGGCACGCAACGTGTTGGAGTCCGGTGCGTTTGCCGACGAAGTGCGTGAGCTTGAGGAGTTTTACCGCCAGCGCGGCATCAATTCGGTCCCGGCCATGGTGTTGAACGGCCGTCACCTGGTGTCCGGTTCGCAGTCGGTCGAGTACTACGAACAAATGTTGAGACAAATGGCGACGGCCTCCGCCGAAGCCTGATTCATCGAATTTCAAATCCCACTATTGTCAGAGGTATTCATCATGAGCAATTCGAAAAAAGTCATCGTCATCACTGGCGCATCCCAAGGTCTCGGCGACGGCATGGTCAAGGCCTTCCGTGAACTCGGTTACCAGATCGTCGCCACTTCGCGTTCGATCAAGCCGTCCACTGACCCGGACATCCTCACCGTGGCTGGCGACATCGGCGAACCGGCAACCGCCCAGCGTGTGATTCGTGAAGCCATCGCCCGTTTCGGCCGTATCGACACCCTGGTCAACAACGCCGGGATATTCATCGCCAAACCGTTTACCGCCTACACCGCTGAAGACTATGCCAATGTGCTGTCGGTGAACGTCAACGGCTTCTTCTACATCACCCAACTGGCCATCGCCGAGATGGAAAAACAGGGCAGCGGTCACGTCGTCAGCATCACCACCAGCCTGGTTGATCACGCCATCGACGGCGTGCCATCGGTACTGGCCTCGCTGACCAAAGGCGGCCTGAACGCGGCGACCAAATCCCTGGCGATCGAATACGCCAAGCGCGGCATTCGGGTCAACGCGGTTTCGCCTGGCATCATCAAAACCCCGATGCACGGCGAAGAAACCCACGCCGCATTGGGCGCGCTGCACCCGGTCGGGCACATGGGCGAGATCGAAGACATTGCCAACGCAGTCGTGTACCTGGACGGCGCCAAGTTTGTCACTGGCGAAATCCTGCACGTCGATGGTGGTCAGAGCGCGGGTCACTAAGACCTGGGTTTTCAAACGGTAGAAACAACAAAGCCCCTGCATTTCTGCAGGGGCTTTGTTTTGTATGGTGCCGGCACCAGGAATCGAACCCGGGACCTACTGATTACAAGTCAGTTGCTCTACCATCTGAGCTATACCGGCGTGTCAGGGCGACGATTATAGCGATTGGGCAGGTTCTGTAAACCCCTGAATTCTGACTATTTTTGCGCGGGTGAAAGGCCAGTCCCGCGACGTCTTGTACGGGACTGGCCGGGGTGAGTGTTTTACAGGGTTACACGCCGCTTTTGACGGCGTTGATCAGGTCCTGGCTCAGCACCTGTGCAGGCGCGACTTGCACGCTTTGGGTGTAGAACGGCGGCAGGTTCTGGGCCAGTGTCGACAATGCTTGCGCGGTGGTATTGCCCGGCAGCAGCACGTATTGCAGGTTGGACGGATAGCTCTGGGGCACGGGGCCTTCCATGGTCGAACCGTAGGCGCCAAACGTCATCACGGCTTGTGGCGTGGTGGGGTCGGGGGCATAGAGGAAGACGAAGGTGCCGTACTTCGGATGCGTCAGGTATTGCTCGGCCTGTGCGCGAACCGCCGGGTCGGGGTCGTTCATCAGGGTCCAGCGCATGACCGCATAGTTGCGGGTAGTTTCCATGAATGCTGTGCGAATCGGCGACTGATTCTCCGCGCCTCCCAGACACACCAGCAGGTTGCCGAACGGATCGATCAGCGCTACCGAGTTGAATACCGCGCTTTGCTGCGCGGTCTTGAGCAATGGCGGGGCGAGTTCAGCGCCGGGATCACGCGGGTTGGTTGATTTCACGGTCAGCGCGAACGGGCTGAGCGCCGTCAGTGCCTGACGCACTTTGCTGTTGGCTGGCAGGGTGGCCGGGTTTTGCAGTTGATCCGGCGGCAGGCCGCTGTTGTTACTGGCCTCGCGCACCGTGTTGACGCTGGCGGAGAAGATCGAGCTGCAGAGGAAGTACGCCGCCGAATCGATCGTCTGGCCGCCGAACACCGGGCTGGTGGAGCCTTGATAGGCGCGGCTGACCGGCGCTGCAATCGCGTAATAACCCCAGGTAGCCTGAGCTTGCTGGCGGATCTGCGGCGGCAGTGATGGAAAGGTGAACTGGCTGTTGTAGTTGATGCCTGCGTAGTCATCAATCGCACTGACGGCGACGTTGAATCCTGCTGTCAGCAGCGAACCGGCGCACATGGCGCAAGGGTCAAGCGTGGTCACGACGGTCAGTTGGTTGGGCGGTGGCAGGTTCAGTGGCGCGACATTTTCGTAGTACCAGTCCACCAGTTGTCGTTCACCGTGGGCGGTCGGGTCATGGGGCAGGAAGTAAGTGGTGCCGCTGCCGGGAAATGGCATCAGCACGTTGTTGTGCAGCGCAGCGATGACCTCGCCGGTTGCGTTGTTGATGATGGCGCCGCCCACGGCGAAGGTTTGCTGCAGGGCAGCGTAAATGGCTTGGTTGGCGACGGTATCGACAGCTTCCTGCGCACTGTTCAATGTGCTCATGTTTTCCCAGCTCCTTGCTGTACTGGCGTCAGAGAATTCTGACGCTTGGCAAAGATAGTTGAGGTTCTCAGCGGCGATTATGTTCTTTTGGCTTAACGCTTATGCACAACGGGGAAATCAGGCACATACAGTCAAGAGCAAAACTGTGGATCCGTTCCCATTTGTGCGCAAATCACTGTTTTTCGGGTTTTTTATTCAAGTGTACGAAAACTGAACAGTGTCGTTTCACCCCTGAAACAGCTGTAAATATTGGATCCGTTATAATTTAATCAACAGAGTTATCCACAGGCTTTGGGGCTCTGAGGGCGTTCCGCCAGGATCAGGAAATTGCGCGGGGTGAGCGGGGTTTTGCAGAAGGTGCCGAGGTGAACCGTATAACCCTGCTCATGCAGGAAAAGCGCTCGGTCGAGCACCAGCCAAAGCTCCAGTGGGCGTCGGAAAAGTCCGCGCAGTAACTCCAGATTGCGCACTTGCGCCAGGCGCTGCCAACCGGCGGCTTCCCGTGCTGACCAATCCTGCGGCCCTACTGTGGATAACTCCTTGAGTTGGGCCAAATGATGGCAATAGTCAGCGAAGGGTTTGTCCAGCCAGGCGCTGGGCAGGGACGGGGTCGGCAGGTATTCGTCAACGCCCCGCAACTGACGTTGCAGCAGGTCGAAAGCCAGGCGCCGGGCCATTGAGGTGTCACGCTGGCGTCGGACGCGAGCCCCGGCGGTGACGGTTTCGCTCATTGGTAGCGCGAGATCGTCGAGGGACAACTGTAGGTCAGAGGCGTGTGCAGCCGAGGAAAGCGGCGAGTACCGGGGAAGACTGATCCGGTTGTAGCAGCAAGGGGCGATGGCGAGTTGCTTGCAGCCTGCCGCACTGGCGAGCTCAATCAAGCGCACATGCAAGTCACCGCAGGCGTGAAGCGCGACGGGGGTGTGTTCAGCTTTCAATAAGGAAGGCGTGTTGGTTGCCAGAACATCCTGCTCGACATGCAGCGCATGCAGTTGATGGCGCTGGGTGAGGGCGTGACCACTGGCGACCAGCGCCGGATCGTATTCCAGGCAAGTCAGCTGTTGGCCGGTTTGCAGCAGTCTTCGCCCCAAGTGACCTTTACCCGAGCACCAGTCCAACCAATGCGTCGGCGCATCGGCAAACTGCAATCGACTGGCGAAGGCTTCGATCTGCTGCCACTTGCGACCCGGAACATCAACATTCAGTCGATGGCCTGCTGCTTCCAGCGCATGGGCGGGCAATTCATCCACAGCACTCAGCGCGAGAGACATCGCCGCCAAGGTCGCAAACGGTTCTGGCGCATCCATGAGGGCGGGTTCGTTGTGCGATTTTTCCGCGTCTTCCAGCGATCTGCCGCGTAGCCAGGCGGCCAACTCGGGGTAGGAAGTTTCCCAAGGCAGTTGCAGATGGGTGAACGGCCGTGGTTTCCACAGCGCCTGATGCGTTGTCAGATAAGCATCCAGCGCGGTGAAACGGGCGAGCAGGGCCTCGCCCGTCAACACATGGGCATCAACGGCCTTGGCAGGCATCGACGCGCAACCAGCGCTCCAACAGCTTGAAGCCGCGCACCAGCACATAAGCCATCAACAGGTAGAACATGCCCGCAGCGAAGAAGATCTCCACCGGCAGGTAGGTCCGGGCAATGATGGTCCTGGCCATGCCGGTCAGTTCCAGCAGGGTCACGGTGCTGGCCAGGGCGCTGGCCTTGAGCATCAGGATCACTTCGTTGCTGTAGGCCGGCAGGCCGATGCGTGCCGCCCGAGGCAGGATAATGTAGATAAGTGCCTTGGCCTTGGACATGCCCAGCGCCCGTGCCGCTTCGATCTCACCCGGTGGAATCGCCTGGATGGCGCCACGCAGGATCTCGGCGATATAGGCCGCGGTGTGCAGGGTCATGGTGGCCGTGGCGCACCAGAACGGATCACGCAGGTACGGCCACATGGAACTGTTACGGATCACGTCAAACTGCGCCAGGCCGTAGTAGACGAGGAAAAGTTGAACCAGCAGCGGCGTACCACGGAAAAAGAAGATATAGCCGTAGGGAAAAGCCCGCACCCACCACAGGCGCGACGAGCGGGCGATACCCAAGGGGATCGCCAGCAACAGGCCGGCAATCACGGCAATGGCCACCAATTCCAGGGTCAGGGTTGCTCCCTGGGTCAGTTTCGGCAGCCACTTGATAATGACTTCCCAGTTCATTGAGCACTCCTCGCGAAGCCGCGAGCGGCGCGTTTTTCCAGTAGATGCATGCCGGTCATGGCGAGAATCGTCAGACCCAGGTACATGAACGCGGCCACCATATAGAAGGTGAACGGTTGCTTGGACACGGTCACGCCGATTTGTGCATGGCGCATGATTTCTTCAAGGCCGATTACCGATACCAGCGCGGTGTCTTTCATCAGGATCATGAACAGATTGCCCAGGCCGGGCAGGGCAATGCGCCACATCTGCGGCATGATCAACTTGGTGAAGATGCGCCATTTCGACAAGCCCAGGGCCACGCCGGCCTCACGATGGCCTTTGGGAATGGCGAGGATCGCGCCACGAAACACTTCCGTGGCGTAGGCGCCGAAGCACAAGCCCAGTGCAATTACGCCGGCGGCGAAGGCATTGAGTTCCAGGTCGGGGTTGCCGAAGAACTCGCCCAGGGCACGCATCAGGTTGACCGTGCCGAAGTAGATCAGCAGCACCCAGAGCAATTCCGGAATACCGCGAACCAAGGTCGAATAAGTGCCGCCAAGCCATTGCAGTGGCTTGTACGGGGAGGTCTTGGCCAGGGCGCCGAGCAAACCGAGCACCAGCCCCAGGCTCAGGGCCGAGAGTGCCAGTTTCACAGTCATCAGCGCGCCGGCGGCAAGCGCCGGGCCGAATCCGTAGAGGTCGATAATCATGGATTTCTTTTCAAATCGCGGCAGGCAAGGCCGGGACCGGCGCCGTCACAGGGCGCCGCCGGTCCGGCAGGTCAGTATCAATAGATGCTGAACGGGAAGTACTTGTCGTTGATCTTCTTGTAGGTGCCGTCAGCGACGATTTCTTTCAGCGCAGTGTTCAGCTTGTCGCGGATCGGGTCGTTTTTACGCACGGCGATACCGATCTTGTCGCTTTCTTCCACCGGGTCGCCCTTGAATTCGTAGGATTTGCCGGCGTCGCTTTTCAGCCATTCATAGTTGACGTACTTGTCGGCGAGGATGGCGTCCAGGCGACCGGAAGTCAGGTCGAGGTAGGCGTTTTCCTGGGTGTCGTAGAGCTTGACGGTGATGTCGTCACCGAAGTGATCTTCCAGGAAGGTACCGGCCAGGGTCGCACGCTGGGCGCCGATCACCTTGCCTTTGAGCGAGTCCTTGTCGGTTTTGAAGTCGACGTTTTTAGGCGCGATGAATTGCAGTTTGTTGGAGTAGTACGGGTCGGTGAAGTCCACCGCTTGCTTGCGCTCGTCGGTAATCGACATCGACGAGATCAGGAAGTCGAATTTCTTGGCGTTCAGGGCCGGGATGATGCCGTCCCAGTCGGAGGTGACCACGGTGCATTCGACTTTCATCTTGGCGCACAGGGCGTCGCCGATTTCCTTGTCGAAGCCGACGACATTGCCACTGGCATCTTTGTTGTTGAACGGAGGATAGGCTGCTTCGATGCCCATCTTCAGGGTTTCAGCCATGGCGCCGGCGCTGAAGGCCAGGGTGACGGCCGCAGCCAGGAAGACCTTTTTGTAGTTCTGCATGTGGGTAGCTCCGTTAGCGGTTGCTGGACATGAATTGTTTGCAGCGTGCCGAAAGCGGGTTTTCAAACACCTGCTGTGGCGATCCTTGCTCTTCTACCAGGCCCTGGTGGAGAAACACCACTTCGCTGGAGACCTGACGGGCAAAGCCCATTTCATGGGTGACCAGCAGCATGGTGCGGCCTTCTTCGGCCAGTGCGCGGATGACATTAAGTACTTCCTGGACCATTTCCGGGTCAAGCGCGGAGGTGGGCTCGTCGAACAGGATGACCTTGGGTTGCATGGCCAGGGTGCGGGCGATGGCCGCGCGTTGTTGCTGGCCGCCGGACAGTTGCGCAGGGTAGGCGTGGCGCTTGTCGGCGATGCCGACCTTGGCCAGCAAGGCCTCGGCCACTTCGATGGCTTCGGCCTTACTCTGGCCGAGTACGCGGCGCGGCGCCTCGATGATGTTGTCGAGCACGCTCATGTGCGGCCACAGATTAAAGTTTTGAAACACAAAGCCTATTTCGCTACGCAGACGGTTGATCTGCTTGCCATCGGCAGCGACCAGTTCGCCGTTCTTTGCGGCTTTGAGCTTGAGTTCTTCGCCGGCCACCAGAATCTGGCCCTGGTGCGGGTTTTCCAGCAGGTTGATGCAACGCAGGAACGTGGACTTGCCGGAACCGGACGAACCCAGGATCGAGATCACATCGCCGTCGCGGGCGGTCAGCGAGATGCCTTTGAGCACCTCCAGCGAACCGTAGCGTTTGTGCAAGTTGCGGATTTCAAGCGCGGGCGTGGCCTCAGCCATGTCGTTCCTCATATATGTTGCGCTCCTGCTGTTGGTGGCCTTCCTGGCGAGGCGGCCAAGCTAGCATAGCGTTTCAAAGGCAGCCAACAGCGCTACGGGCAGTAAACGGGTGGCATGTGGCAGGTTGTCGCATCGGCACAGCAGACTGTCGCCCCATCAACAACCGAACAGCCGTTTGAACCCTGCAAGCGGGTAAAAGCGCGGTGCTGTCGCGTAAAAAAGGGCGCGATGTTGCCAGCTTTGACGGGGTGTTGGAAGCGCTAACCGGCCGAACGTTCCAGATCTGCACTTTTATTGTGCGTCATGTCGTTTTTAGATGTGTTTCCGGTGCGCAGATTCGTTCCCGAAGTGGGTCGCAGGGTAACGCTTTGGCAAAGTGCCATTACTTTCAATGACTTGCGATGACTGTCCGGTCCGGTCGAAATCGCCGGGGTAGACGCTTTTGAAACATTTTGGCGCAATTATTGCGTGCAGATTCCGGAACGCTCCGTTGGTTTCTTTTTACAGAAGGGAAATTCAGGCGGGACGCACGCATTCGCTTTTCCTTACAAAGGTAGTTTCAATGAGCAGTACCCAAAGCTCTAATGGCCTCGAACAGGGGCTTAAACCGCGTCATGTGACCATGCTGTCGATCGCCGGGGTTATCGGCGCCGGCCTGTTCGTAGGCTCGGGCCACGCTATCGCTGCTGCAGGCCCGGCCGTGCTGTTGGCCTATGCCGCCGCCGGTATGCTGGTGGTGTTGGTGATGCGCATGCTGGGTGAAATGGCAGTTGCTTCGCCAGACACCGGCTCTTTCTCCACCTACGCCGATCGCGCGATCGGTCACTGGGCCGGTTTCACCATCGGCTGGCTGTACTGGTGGTTCTGGGTTCTCGTCATCCCGCTGGAGGCCAACGCCGCCGCAACCATCCTGCATGCCTGGTTCCCTGGCGTGGACATCTGGGCCTTCGCCCTGGTGATCACCATGCTGTTGACCGTGACCAACCTGTTCAGCGTGAAGAACTACGGCGAGTTCGAGTTCTGGTTCGCCCTGATCAAGGTCCTGGCGATCATCGGCTTCATCGTTCTGGGCGTCATGGCTATCTTCGGCTTCCTGCCGGGCAGCCAGGTCAGCGGTGTTTCCCATCTGTTCGACACCCAGGGCTTCCTGCCAAACGGCATGGGCGCGGTGTTGGGTGCCATCCTGACCACCATGTTCTCCTTCATGGGCACCGAGATCGTGACCATCGCGGCCGCGGAATCGAAGAACCCTGGCAAGCAAATCTCCAAGGCCACCAATTCGGTGATCTGGCGTATCGGCTTGTTCTACCTCGTATCGATCTTCATCGTCGTGGCCCTGGTGCCATGGAACGATCCGGTACTGGCCAGCCTGGGTTCCTACCAGACAGTGCTTGAGCGCATGGGTATCCCTAACGCCAAGATGATCGTCGACATCGTAGTATTGGTTGCTGTGACCAGCTGCCTGAACTCGGCGCTCTACACGTCGTCGCGCATGCTGTTCTCCCTGGGCAAGCGTGGTGATGCACCGGCTATGTCCACGCGCACCAACAAAAGCGGCACGCCTTACTGGGCTGTCATGCTGTCCACTGGCGCAGCGTTCCTGGCAACCTTCGCCAACTACGTGGCCCCGGCTGCGGTGTTCGAGTTCCTGCTGGCCAGCTCCGGCGCCATTGCGCTGCTGGTGTACCTGGTGATTGCGATCTCGCAACTGCGCATGCGTAAACAGCGTATGGCGCGCGGCGAGAAAATCGTCTTCAGCATGTGGCTGTTCCCGGGCCTGACCTACGCGGTGATCGTATTCATCGTCGGTGCCCTGACC
The DNA here is from genome assembly GCF_002356535.2 of Pseudomonas izuensis. NCBI lineage: Bacteria > Pseudomonadati > Pseudomonadota > Gammaproteobacteria > Pseudomonadales > Pseudomonadaceae > Pseudomonas > Pseudomonas izuensis. Next base: position 302,507 of record NZ_AP017423.2, read on the forward strand.
ATCATGCTGTTCCAGGAAGCCCATCGCGTGGAAATCCTCGCGACCGGTCTGCTCAGCGCTCTGGTCGTCGCTGCCGGCTTGCTGGTTGCCCGCCGTCGTCGCGACGAGCAGGTGGTTGCGGCAGTCGCACGCTGAGCCTTCTGGCTCAAGCTGGATTGTTGAAATGAAAAACGGCCGCTGTCAGTGATGACAAGCGGCCGTTTTTGTTTTCGTGGGCATGGCTCGATTTAGCGCGGGCTAACCCAGTCTTCTACCCGCAACCCCGGTACTCGCTCGAACTCCCGAGTGTTGTTCGTTACCACGATGAAGCCGCGAGAGCGCGCGTGACCGGCAATCATTTGGTCAAAGGGGCCGATTGGCGTGCCGATCTTTGCCAATTCAGATCGAATCATTCCCGTATGCGCAGCCGCCTCTTTGTCGAAAGAAAAAACTTCGAGACGAGCAGCAAATCCCTCGATGAGTGCCAGGTTTTTCTCGGGTGCTGCGGATTTCTCCGCACCGTAAATCAACTCCATCAGAGTGACAGTGCTAATGCACAGCTGGTCATGATGGCGATTGAACGCTTCGCGTACGATCTGTGGCTTGTTTTTGATGGTGTAGATGCAGATGTTGGTGTCCAGCATGTATTTGATCATCAGAACGACTCGCGCTCCTGATCGGCGGGTTGCTCGCGGTCGGTCATGAAGTCTGGGCTAACGCTTTCGCCGTCGAACCAGCTATCCCAGGTTTCACCGGCAGGGGTAATGATGCGGGCTCTGCCAACGGCAATGACGCTCACCCGTGTTACCTCACTGGGCATTGCTACAGCCTTGGGTAGACGAACTGCCTGGCTTCGATTGCTCATGAAAATGGTGGTGTGTTCCATTGTGGTCTCCTGCATCTAGCGCTATGGAGCAAAGGATAGATTTCAGGTGGGATATGTCAATGGGATATACGTAGTCCCGGACGGAAGGGTGTTTTGCTCAGGCTAAAAAAACGGCCGCTGTCAGTGATGACAAGCGGCCGTTTTGTTTTGGCGGATCGGCGTGAGTTGTAACCCTTACTCGGCTTTCTCTTCCGGCGTATCCAGCGTCTGGCGGTAGACGTCCAGGGCATCGCCGAAGTCGGCAATGAACTGCGGCTCGCTCAGCCAGGCCTGGGCGGCATCGCGGTCCATGCCGTCAGCCCACATGCGGTAGTCGATCAGCATGTCGGCGGCCAGGTGGGTGGCGGCCATGCCTTCGTCATCGGCGTTTTCCATGTCCAGCAGTTCTGGATGGTCGATGATGATAAAGGCGAGATTCGTCAGCAGTACGGAGAGCATTTCGCTGCGGCTGATAGCTTCCGCGTCGCGCATTTTGCTGAACATCGCCAGGGTGTAGTCCGGGATCGGCTCGCCGATTTCACCCAGATCATCGTCCAGCGCGACGGGTTTTCTGCCGTGGATATTGATTTGCTTGGCTTTGGCTTTTGCGCGTTTGGCGCGTTTCTGTTGCTTGTTCAGGGAGGCCATGGGAGCTCAGTTCGGTTTCTGTTGGGTTTGCGCGGCAATGGCGTCGGACGCCGCCACGTAGTCAGCCTGGAAGGCCGGTGATTCGATCCACGCCAGGGCGCCGGCTTCGTCGGTTTCGGTGGACCATTGGCGATACTCGATCAGCGCGGCGAGGATAAAGTCCATCGCGCCTTCTTCGCCTTCCTGCTCGTACACCAGTTCCAGCAGCGGGTCTTCGAGGAAGGCCGTGCACATGGCTTGCTGGCTGATCTTTTCGGCGTCGATCATTTTCTTGAACAGTTCGGTCAGGTCCACCGATTCGAAATCAATGCGGTCGTCATTCGGGTCCAGTTCGACCGGCGTGGCGGCGCGTTGAGTGCGGTTCTGCTTGGCCTTGGCCTTGGCGCGCGAGGCGCGTTTTTGCTGCTTGTTGGCGGAGGCCATGAGCGTCGTTCCGTAATTCGTGGAAAGGGCAGTGACTCAGTTGCGTGGCACTGTCCGCCCGGGTGTACCGGGGGCCAGCTCGCCGTTTTGCAGCCAGGACAATGCAATGGGCCATAGTGTGGCTTGGTATGCGCTGCGAAAAAAGGCGAAATGTCCGACTTCTGCTTCGCCGATGTCTTCGGGCGCTATGCGCAGGTGAGTATTGAGGCTGCCAGTGAAGTAACCAAGCAGGCGTTCGATGGCCGGGACGGTACCGTAGGGGTCATCGCTGATGCTGATCGCCAGGATTTTCGCATTGACGGTGGCGAAGGGGAGGCGACCGGTGGTTGCGTGGGCTGCACGGCCGCTGGGGCGCGTTTCGTAGCGGGCAGTGGGCGTGCTCCAGTCACGGACCACGCCGGCGGGCGTGTCTTCGAGCCAGCCGAGGCGCTTGCCGGGAAAGAATCCGCAGATCATCGTCACTATCGGCATCACCACATGCCATTTGCCGAACATCCGCCAGCGGTGAGCGGGCGCGTAGTCGCGCCAGTAAGCGAATTGTGCGCCAACGGTCACCAGGTGCCGGATCAGCGCCCCTGACGCCCCCAGCCCCGCTGCACAGCCGCCAAAGCTGTGACCGACGACATCGATCGGCTGCCCGGGAAACTCGCGCTGTGCGCGCTTGAGCATCGCTTCAAAATCCAGCGCGCCCCAATCGGTCCACGAGGCCTGAAGCCCTTTGAGCGAAGCGGGGCGCGATTCGCCGATGCCACGGTAGTCGTAGGTGATCACATCGAAGCCGTTGGCGAACAGGTAATCGGCGAAACGCGAGTAGTGTCGACAGCGGACCGAGGTAGCGGCGTTAATGATCACCGCTGGGCGAGTGAGGTCCGTATCGGCATGCCGCCACATGAAGCCGCCGAGAGTGAAGCCATCGGCGGCGGGTTGCCTGAAGGGCTCGGCAACGGTGTCTGTTGCCAGTGGCAACTCGATTTGAGTGGGGGCCAGTGGAGGCATGTCCTGCAAATTCATCGTCTTCAGACCTTTGCGGGTAGCTGCCAACGATAGTCTTTGTGTTGTGGATGAACAATCCGCCCTTTCTATTCGGGCATCTGATTGAGCAGGCGCTCCTCGATCAGCGCTCGTTCCCGATCCAGTTCCGCCCGCAGTTCATCCTCGCTCGGGAGTACCAACTTATACTTGCTGGCGAAGAGTTGTTCATTGCCCTGCAGTACCGAGTAGCGCACCACAGAGTCGTTTTTTTGCGCGCAAAGAATAATGCCGACGGTGGGCCCGTCCTTCTCTCTGCGTTTGAGGTCGTCGTACATACGCACATACATGTCCATCTGTCCGACATCCTGATGTGTCAATTCACCGCGCTTGAGATCGAAGATGACGAAACAATTGAGCAGATAGTTATAGAACACCAGGTCAATGTAGAAGTCTCGTCCTTCGGTACTGATACGCTGTTGACGGGCGATGAAAGCGAACCCTTTGCCCAACTCAAGCAGGAAACCCTGAAGCTGTTCGATCAGGGCTTGTTCGAGCCTGGTTTCCAAAACAACTCCAGTATTGGGCAGGCCAAGAAACTCCAGCATCACGGGGTCCCGGATGAAATCCCTGGGGTCTTTGTTCATTGCATGGATGTTGGTGGCGGCTTCTTCCATGACAGCAGGCTTGTCACGGCTCATCAGCAGTCGCTCGTAATAGAGCGTGTTGATCTGGCGCTCCAGGCTGCGGCTTGACCAGTTCTGGGTGGCGGCTTCGTCCATGTACCACTTGCGTGCCTTTTCACTGTCCACTCGCAGAAGCCTGCGGTAATGCGTCCAGCTCAATTCGAGACGCAGTGCGTCTCGAATTGGAAACGCTTGATAGAACAGTCGCATTTTTCGCAAATTGGTCTCGTCAAACCCCTTTCCGAACTCCACTGTCAGTACCTTTGCAAGCGATGCCAGCAATTGCTTGCCGTATACCGCACGCCTAGCGCCCCCTTGTTCAAATTCCACTATGTGCCGCCCGATCTGCCAGTAGGTTTGTACCTGGGCGGTATCGACGGCTCGCTGAACTGTCAGCCGCGCCTGGCGGATCAAATTGCCAAGGTCGCCCAGCAGCGACGCGATATTTTGATCTTCTGTGTTTTCGGGCGTTATGGCGCTCATTAGATCTTCCGCGAGTGATTGAACAGGCAGAAAAGGATGCCAAGAGCGCACGTGTCAAAGATGCAGGGCGCAGCCTGAAAACCGGAAGGAAATGGCGGACTTGTTGGCAGGACCAACCTGATGGCAGGTGAGGTATATGGATCAAATCACGTAGTACGTTTCGTACTGGACCCAAGTACAAATCGATCTAAAACACGACCACGGCGCCCGAAATCAAAATTATGTAACGATTGGGTTCTGTGGAGCCCGGGAGTCGTCATCATGAAGCGTTTTAGTTCACTGATGTTGCCCCTCGCCACGGTCGGCGTGTTGATGTTTCCAGCCATGATGCAAGCCGCCAGTCTTGATCCTGTCGACACCGCTGGCGTGCAGGTTCAGAGGCAGGAACAGAACGGGATTGCTTACTTGTCCGGCGGTATCGGTGAGGATGAGTCCAAAGCGATCCAGCAAACCACGGGCTACAACCTGCACATGACCTTCTCTGTCGGGTCTCTGAATGAATACATACCCGATGTGACCCTGGTTATCGAGAAGGCTAAAGGGCAGCCCGTACTGACGCTGAATAACGCCGGTCCGCTGGTTTATGTGCAACTGCCAGCCGGCAAATACACCGTCACCGCGACGCGCAATGGAGAGGTACGGCACGATGTTGCCGATATTGGCAGCGGCGCAGCCCGTAATCTGGTGTTCCACTGGAACAGCTAAGGCCGGAAGAAGTGGTCACCATTAAACTGCGGGCATAAAAAAACCCTGAATCTTTCGATTCAGGGTTTTCGGTATTTGGTGCCCAGAGACGGAATCGAACCGCCGACACGGGGATTTTCAATCCCCTGCTCTACCGACTGAGCTATCTGGGCAACGGGGCGCATTAAACGGGTTTTTCAGGGGGTCGTCAAGCAAGTTTTCAAAAAAAATTTAATTATTACCGTCGCTTACGATCCGACCCCCGAATTCACGGGCTTACTCGGCAGGCGGAACGTAGCCTTCGGCCTTGGCGTATTCTTCGCCGGAGAAGAACTTGTCCATTTCGCCCTGAAGATATTTACGGTCTTCGGCGTTCATCATGTTCAAGCGCTTTTCGTTGATCAGCAGGGTTTGGTGTTTTTGCCAATCGGCCCATGCCTTGGCGGAGACGTGGTCAAAAATGTCCTGGCCTTTGGCGCCCGGGAAAGGCGCGCGCTCCAGGGCAGGCAATTCTTCTTTGTACTTGCGGCACATGATGGTGCGGGTCATGACGACTCTCCTGCGTTCAATACGACGGCCGCGCGTTCGAGCAAGGTTTTGACCGGGGCGGCGAGGCCCAGGCGCGGCGGGGTGGCGAGGTTATACCAGAGCCAGTCGGCCTCGGCCACGTGATGGCCAACCTCCTGGACCTGAACCAGCCAGGGTTCGATGGACAACTGAAAATGGCTGAAGGTGTGCACCAGGCCCGGCAGCGCCTGCTGTGCGCCCAGTTCCAGCGAATGCTGCGAAGCCAGATGTTGCAGGTCGTCGAGGTCGTCGAGTTCCGGCAAGCTCCACAGGCCGCCCCACAGGCCCGTGGAAGGGCGACGGTAGAGCAGGATCGCACCTTCCCCGTTGGCGAGCATCGGCATCAGCGTGCGCTTCTGCGGGATGGCTTTGCGCGGCTTGGGGATCGGGTAACGGGTTTCCAGGCCCAGCATGTGCGCTTCGCAGCCCTTTTCCAGCGGGCAGAGCAGGCAGCTCGGCTTGCTGCGGGTGCAGAGTGTCGCGCCCAGGTCCATCATCGCCTGGGTGTAGGCGTTGACCCGATCATGTGGCGTGAAGCGCTCAGCGTTGGCCCACAGCTGTTTGGCGACCTTCGGCTCGCCGGGGTAGCCCTCTTGCGCGGTAAAGCGCGCCAGCACCCGTTTGACGTTGCCGTCGAGGATCGGCGCGCGCAGGCCCATGCTGATACTGGCAATGGCGCCGGCAGTGGACAGGCCGATGCCCGGCAGGTCGGTGAGCTTTTCCACGTCCCGGGGAAATTCGCCGCCGTACTGCTCGACGACGATCTTCGCGGTCTTCTGCAGATTGCGCGCGCGGGTGTAGTAACCCAGCCCCGTCCACAGGTGCAGCACTTCATCCTCTGGCGCAGCAGCCAGGGCTTCGACCGTCGGCAGCGAGGCCATGAAACGGTCGAAGTAATTCAGCACGGTGCTGACCTGGGTTTGCTGCAACATGATTTCCGAGACCCAGACCCGATAGGGGTTGATGTCCTGCTGCCAGGGCAAATCGTGACGGCCGTGGCGGTCGAACCAGTCCAGCACCGCCGTTGAAAACTGCTCGGATCTCATCGCTTGAAAAGCCCCTTGAGTGCATCTTTGAGTTCCGGGCTGACTTTGTCGCCAAGCTTTTCGTCGATTTTCTCGCTGATCCGCTCGCCAGCCAGTTTGCTCGCGACCTGACCCATGCGTTCGTTATCCAGTCGGCAGGCCTTGGCGCCCAGTTCCAGGGGGCCGCGGCAACGTAGCGGCCACTCGATGCCGACGAATTTCTCGCCCACCTGGCAGGCCGGGTCGGGCATGTCGCTCTTGTCGCCTTCGACGATGATGCCTACGCGGTAGTCCATGCCCAGTATCCGCAGATCGACATCACCGTCGCCATTGACGGTCATGCCCGGGATGCGCACTTTCAGGTCCGGGTTGCTCGCCACACCGTTACGGAAACTCAGGTTGCCCTTGAGTTCCTCAAAGGGTGTGTCTTTGCCCCGGGGCTCACTGCTGAGGGTTTTGCGGTTGAGCGTGGCGATGCCTTTGCACAGTTGTTGCTCGAGGTTGGCATTGAGCAGCACGCCATTATTGATGACGAAACTGGCGGTGCCGTTGAGGGTTTCGATCAGTGCTTTCTGGCTGTTGCCACTGCCGGTCAAGGTGCTGTTGAGTGTGACGAGGCCTTTGACCGGTGGATTTTTGCCCTGGCTTTCGAGGATTTTCTCCGCCGGTACCCGGCTGATCTGCGTCTGCATGTTCAGCACGGGCGCCTGCTGGCGCACATCGAGGGTGCCCTTGGCTTCGAAGTTGCCTTCGTACAGATCGCCGCGCAGGTTCGTCAGCGTCAGCAAGCCCCCTTGGCCGTTGGCTTTGAGCGCGGCGTTGTGGATCGGCAGTTTTTCCAGGGTCAACTGGCCGAAAGTCAGGTCGGCGTCCACATCCAGTTTGCTCAGGCGCTCCACCGGCAACAGGCGTTCGTTGCTCCACGCCTCTTTGGTTGGCGCTGGCGGCAGCGGTGTGCTGCCGGCGCCCGCCAAGGCATTGGCTTCGGTGCTGGCGACTTCGGCCTGGCGCACCTGTTTCGCACTGTTGGCTTCGGCCGACTTTGGCGGCAGGTAACGGTCAACGTTGAAAGTGTCCGCCTTGAGGGTTGCACGCAGCGATTGCTTGGCGAAGTCCTCCACGGCGATTCGGCCGCTGAAGGTGCTGTCGTCGACCTTCAGGTTGATGTCATCCAGCGTGAGGCTGGTGGGGCTAGCTGCGACGCGGCTGACCAGTTCAACCTTGCTCAGGCTGCCTTCGCCCATCGCCGGGAGTTTCTGGCCGATGCTGTCGACGAATTTCGCCAGGTCGAACTGGGCAATCGACAGGCCACCGCTGACTTGCGGGGTCTTGTCGAGGTCATTGACCTTCAGCTCGCCCAATGCACGCAGTTGGTTGGCAGAGATCTTTATACCGGTCCATTCTGCGACATTGGCGGCCTTGTCCAGCAGCAGTTGGCCCTGGGCAGCGAAGGTCATGGTCTTGCCTTGCAGTGGATCGCCGGCGACTTCACCGGATAGCTTCATGTCTTCGAGCTTGTAGCGCTGCAACGCGCGCTCGAAACGCAGCTCGCCGTTGAGTTCGGTGCGCACCCGCAGGACCGGTTGGTTGGTGCCCAGAAATGCAGTGAGCTTGACTGGAATGTTGGTGGAGTCATGCACCGGGCCAGTGCTCAACTGGATGCTTTCGGCGCTGAACTGCCGGCCGGTTTTCTCGTCGCTGTATTCGACGCGGGCGTTGTTGACGGTCAGGCTGTCGATGTCCAGGCGAACCGGCTGAGCCGGCTTCTCTGCTTGAGCGGTGGGTTGCGTTTCAGGCGTGCCGGTGGTGGCGGGAGGTGTGCCGGTAGTGTTCGCAGCGGTGGGCACCTTGCCGATGTCTTCCCAGTTGCCATGACCGTCCTTGTCGCGGTTCAGGCGCAGGTTCAGGCCTTCGACGCGCACGTCGCTCATCTGCACTTCCCGGCGCAGCAGCGGCAGCACGCGCACCGACAGGCCGAGCATCTGCAAATCGGCGAACGGCTCGGCGGGTTTGGCCAGGGTCGCCACAGCGGCGTCGTGCAGCTCAAGGCCCAGCCACGGGAACAGGCTCCAGCCGATATCGCCATTGAGCGTCAGCTCGATGTGGGCTTTGTCGCGGGCAATCTGGCGGATCTCGTCTTTGTAGTCGTTGGGATCGAAGAGGTGGGTCAGGGCAAAGCCCAACGCCACGATGATCAGCAACAACCCGAGAAGTACCAGACCCAGGATTTTGCCGAACGCTTTCATGGGCGAGTCCTTGTAGTTAGTCGAATTCGAAATTTAGCCGAGGAGTATAGCGCTCCAAAACGGACGACCGGTCAGCGATCACTCGGGCAGCGGATCCAGTGGCACCTTCAACTTCGCCGCCAAGGCCTGGGCCTCCAGGTGCCCGGCGGGTGCCAACAGGCGCAGGGTGGCGCCGGATTGTGCAGCCATGGTTTGTGCTTCTCGCACCAGGCGTTCCGCGACGCCACGACGCCGAGTGATTTTTCGCACACACAATTGAGACAAATGCCAAGCGTCCGGGTGCCGTTCCAGGCGGGCCGCACCCAGGAGTCGATCATTGAAACGTCCGGCAATCAACGAACCTTCCAGCAGGCAGGTTTCAATCAATTGTGCGTCTCCTGTAAACGGCTCGAACAGCCACTGGGGTGCGTCCCGGTAGATTTTCTGCAGATCCTGCTGATCTTGAACACTCGCTTCGTTCAACAACTCGACAACGATGGGCATGGAGATTCCTGTGAGTTTGTGTGGGAGCTGCCAAGGGCTGCGATCTTTTGATCGTCTAAAAGATCGCAGCCTTTGGCAGCTCCTACAGGATAAGAGATCAGATAACGTACAAAACGTGATGTCAGTTTGGTTTTTATGTCGCGTGCAAATGCTAATCTTCGCCCGTTCGTCGGTCGATTCTGCGACTTTCTGTCGCACCAAAATGAAGCTTCACCCTGAAAAAAACGGTCATGCCTGCGTGTATCAAGGCTGGGGGGTGAGGAATGGCTGGCGAACCATACTAATAATTGGGGGATAAACAATGACCACGAGTATCGCGGTGGACGGCTATGCCGGCCAGCCCTCGTTCCTGTCCAAGGAGCGGATCATCGCCAGGCCCGGTTTTAACCGTTGGCTGGTGCCGCCAGCCGCGCTGGCCATCCATCTGTGCATCGGCATGGCCTACGGTTTCTCGGTGTTCTGGCTGCCACTGTCCAAAGCGCTGGGCATCACCAAACCGGTAACCTGCGCGCCGGACATGAGTTTCATCGCTCAAGTTTTTTCGTCGCAATGCGACTGGCCGATCTCGATGCTCGGCTGGATCTACACCCTGTTCTTCATTTTTCTGGGTTGCTCGGCAGCCATCTGGGGTGGCTGGCTGGAACATGCGGGGCCGCGCAAGGCTGGCGTCGTGTCGGCACTGTGCTGGTGTGGCGGCCTGCTGATTTCGGCGCTGGGTATCTATACCCACCAGATCTGGCTGATGTGGATCGGCTCCGGGGTCATCGGCGGTATCGGCCTGGGCCTGGGTTATATCTCGCCGGTGTCGACCCTGATCAAGTGGTTTCCGGATAAACGCGGCATGGCGACCGGCATGGCGATCATGGGCTTCGGCGGTGGCGCAATGGTCGGTGCACCTTTGGCAACGGCGTTGATGAGCCACTTTGGCTCGCCGGAAGGCGTTGGCGTGTGGCAAAGCTTCGTTGCAATGGCGGCGATCTACTTCGTGTTCATGATCGGTGGCGCGCTGTCCTATCGGGTTCCGCCAACCGGCTGGAAGCCTGAAGGCTGGACCGCTACGGCGAAAAAAGCCTCGAACGCGATGATGACCAACCGCCACGTGCACGTGAATGTTGCGTGGAAAACGCCGCAGTTCCGCCTGGTATGGCTGGTGCTGTGCCTGAACGTCTCGGCCGGTATCGGCATCCTCGGCATGGCTTCACCGTTATTGCAGGAAGTCTTCGGTGGCAAGTTGCTGGGTAATGACCTGGCGTTCGGCCAACTGGATGCCGCGCAACTGGCTTCGATCGCCGCGATCGCTGCCGGCTTCACCGGTTTGCTGAGTCTGTTCAACATCGGTGGCCGGTTTTTCTGGGCCTCGTTCTCGGATTACCTGGGACGTAAAAACACCTACTTCGCGTTCTTCGCCTTGGGCTTCGCACTGTATGCGCTGATTCCGAACCTTGGTCATTTGGGCCACATCGCGCTGTTCGTGGCGGCGTTCTGCGTCATCCTGTCAATGTACGGCGGCGGTTTTGCCACCGTTCCGGCTTACCTGGCTGACCTGTTCGGTACGCAAATGGTCGGCGCGATCCACGGTCGCCTGCTGACGGCATGGGCGGCGGCGGGTGTGTTGGGCCCGGTGTTGGTCAACTATCTGCGTGAGTATCAGTTGAACATCGGCGTTGAACGTGCCGCGGCTTACGACATCACGTTGTACATCCTGGCAGGTCTGCTGGTGTTGGGCTTCATTTGCAACCTGCTGGTGCGCCCGGTGGCCGACAAGTACTTCATGACCGACGCTGAACTGGCTGCCGAACAGGCGCTGGGGCACGACAAGGGGGCTGACAGCAGCACCGTGCTGGAGTGGAAAGCCGCTGCGGGCACCAAGCCATTGGCGGTGGCCGCCTGGCTGGTGGTGGGTATTCCGTTGGCATGGGGTGTCTGGGTGACCCTGCAGAAAACAGCAGTCCTCTTCCACTAAGCAACGCACGCCCCCTGTGGGAGCGAGCCTGCTCGCGAATGCGGCCTGACAGTCGACAGAGATGTTGAATGTGATGGCCCCTTCGCGAGCAGGCTCGCTCCCACATTCGTTTTGAGCAGGCTCCAAATGGGTTGTATGGACATGTCTATCCCCGACGGCACGGGGTTCTATCCGTCAGTGATATCACCTCCCGTGTTTCTGTTTGGCGTCCGCGCCCCTATAATGGCTGCCTTTTTCGCCCAATGATTTTGCGGAGCTGGTGATGGCCGAACGTAAGGCGTCAGTCGAGCGCGACACTCTGGAAACCCAGATCAAAGCCTCGATCAACCTGGATGGCACCGGAAAGGCCCGATTTGATATCGGCGTTCCTTTTCTTGAGCACATGCTCGACCAGATCGCCCGTCACGGGCTGATCGACCTGGATATCGTCAGCAAAGGCGACTTGCATATCGATGACCACCACACGGTGGAAGATGTCGGTATCACCCTGGGTCAGGCATTCACCCAAGCCATCGGCGACAAGAAAGGCATCCGTCGCTACGGCCATGCCTACGTGCCGCTCGATGAAGCGCTGTCGCGTGTGGTGATCGACTTCTCCGGCCGCCCCGGCCTGCAGATGCATGTTCCGTATACCCGTGCCACGGTCGGCGGCTTCGACGTTGACCTGTTCCAGGAGTTCTTCCAGGGCTTCGTGAACCACGCCAACGTCACCCTGCACATCGACAACCTGCGTGGCCACAACACCCACCACCAGATCGAAACGGTGTTCAAGGCTTTCGGCCGCGCGCTGCGCATGGCTGTGGAGCTGGATGACCGCATGGCCGGTCAGATGCCATCGACCAAGGGCGTCCTGTAATGCAGACAGTTGCGGTTATCGATTACGGCATGGGCAACCTGCACTCGGTGGCCAAGGCCCTCGAGCACGTCGGTGCCGGCAAGGTGCTGATTACCAGCGATGCCAATGTGATTCGCGAAGCCGACCGGGTGGTTTTCCCCGGCGTCGGCGCGATTCGCGATTGCATGGCGGAAATCCGTCGCCTGGGCTTCGACTCGCTGGTGCGTGAGGTCAGCCAGGACCGCCCATTCCTTGGTATCTGCGTCGGCATGCAAGCCTTGCTCGATACCAGCGAAGAGAACGACGGCGTCGACTGCATCGGCCTGTTTCCCGGCGCGGTGAAGTTCTTCGGCAAGGATCTGCGTGAAGACGGCGAGCACCTCAAGGTTCCGCACATGGGCTGGAACGAGGTGAAGCAGACGGTCAATCACCCTCTGTGGCACGACATTCCGGACATGGCCCGATTCTACTTCGTGCACAGCTACTACATCGCCGCCGCCAACGCGCGCCAGGTGGTGGGTGGCGGTCACTACGGTGTTGATTTCGCCGCAGCGCTGGCCGATGGCTCGCGTTTCGCCGTGCAGTTCCACCCGGAGAAGAGCCATACCCATGGCCTGCAACTCTTGCAGAACTTCGCTGCGTGGGACGGTCGCTGGTAAATGGCCGCCAAGAAATCCAAGCCGCCGATCCTGACCCTCACTCCTGAACAAGAGAGCGAGGCCAATCACAAGATCAAACGCTTCATGGAGGAGCGCTTCGAACTGGACCTGGGTTCGTTCGAAGCGGCGGAAATTCTTGAGCTGTTTACCCGCGAAATTGCTCCGCACTATTACAACAGGGCGATTTTCGATGTGCAGACGCACCTCAAAGAGAGGTTCGAAAGCATCGAAAGCGACCTGTGGGCGCTCGAGAAAAACTGATTTCCGAGCCAAGCTGAACATTCAATTTTGAAGGTTTGCCAGATGCTGATTATTCCCGCTATCGATCTTAAAGACGGTGCCTGTGTTCGTCTGCGCCAGGGCCGCATGGAAGATTCCACAGTGTTCTCCGATGACCCGGTGAGCATGGCTGCCAAGTGGGTGGAGGGCGGTTGCCGTCGTCTGCATCTGGTCGATCTGAACGGCGCATTCGAAGGCCAGCCGGTGAACGGCGAAGTGGTCACCGCCATCGCCAAGCGCTACCCGAACCTGCCGATCCAGATCGGCGGCGGCATCCGTTCCCTGGAAACCATCGAGCACTACGTGAAAGCGGGCGTGAGCTACGTGATCATCGGCACCAAGGCCGTGAAAGATCCAGCCTTCGTCGCCGAAGCCTGCCGCGCGTTCCCGGGCAAGGTGATCGTTGGCCTGGATGCCAAGGACGGTTTTGTCGCCACCGACGGCTGGGCTGAAATCAGCACCATTCAGGTGATCGATCTGGCTAAACAGTTCGAAGCCGACGGAGTGTCCGCCATCGTTTATACCGACATCGCCAAAGACGGCATGATGCAGGGCTGCAACGTACCGTTCACTGCCGCGCTGGCTGCTGCCACTTCGATTCCGGTGATCGCTTCCGGCGGCATCCACAACCTGGGTGACATCAAGACCCTGCTCGACGCCAAGGCGCCAGGCATCATCGGCGCCATTACCGGGCGCGCGATCTACGAAGGCACCCTCGACGTCGCCGAAGCGCAAGCTTTCTGCGATTCGTACAAAGGCTGAGGACTGACCATGGCGCTGGCCAAACGCATCATCCCTTGCCTGGACGTGGACAACGGCCGGGTGGTCAAGGGTGTGAAATTCGAAAACATCCGCGACGCCGGAGACCCGGTGGAAATCGCTCGTCGCTATGACGAGCAGGGTGCCGACGAGATTACCTTTCTCGACATCACTGCCAGCGTCGACGGTCGCGACACCACGTTGCATACCGTCGAACGCATGGCCAGCCAGGTGTTCATTCCGCTGACCGTCGGCGGTGGTGTGCGCACGGTGCAGGACATTCGCAACCTGCTCAACGCCGGTGCGGATAAGGTTTCTATCAATACCGCCGCGGTGTTCAACCCGGAGTTCGTCGGCGAAGCGGCGCAGCATTTCGGTTCGCAGTGCATCGTCGTTGCCATCGACGCCAAGAAGGTTTCCGGACCTGGCGAAACCCCGCGCTGGGAAATTTTCACTCACGGCGGTCGCAAACCGACCGGCCTGGACGCTGTCGAGTGGGCGAAAAAAATGGAAGGCCTGGGTGCCGGTGAAATCCTGCTGACCAGCATGGACCAGGACGGCATGAAAAACGGCTTCGACCTTGGCGTCACCCGTGCGATCAGCGATGCACTGGGGATTCCGGTGATCGCTTCCGGCGGTGTCGGCAATCTGCAGCATTTGGCCGATGGCATTCTTGAAGGCCACGCCAGTGCAGTGCTGGCGGCCAGTATTTTCCACTTCGGCGAATACACCGTGCAGGAAGCAAAGGCTTATATGGCGCACCGCGGCATCGTGATGCGTTAAACAAACCGATACAGGCCAGTGGACATCATGGCGGGCTCAAGGCACTCTTGGGTACGCCATGGATTTCGGTAGCCAGACATGCTTAGACGCCTTCTTCTAGCCCTCGCCAGTGCTTCCCTGTTGTTCGTCAGTGGAGTGCAAGCTGCAGACAATCCCGACACCGAGATGGTGTTGCTGACGGAAAACTTCCCGCCGTACAACATGGCGAAGAACGGCAAGAACTTCGCTCAGGACGAGAACATCAATGGCATCGCCACCGATATCGTCCGTGAAATCTTCAAGCGCGCCGACATTAGCTACAGCCTGACACTGCGTTTCCCCTGGGAGCGAATCTACAAACTCACCCTGGAAAAACCCGGTTACGGCGTATTCGTCATGGCGCGGCTTCCGGATCGCGAAAAGCTTTTCAAATGGGTCGGCCCCATCGGCCCGGACGACTGGATCATGCTGGCCAAGGCCGATAGCAAGATCACTCTCGAAACCCTGAATGACGCACGCAAATACAAGATTGGCGCCTACAAGGGCGATGCGATCGCCGAGACGTTGACCAAGCAAGGCTTGAACCCGGTGGTGGTGCTGCGCGATCAGGACAATGCGAAGAAGCTGGTCAACGGCCAGATCGACCTGTGGGCCACCGGTGATCCCGCCGGGCGCTATCTGGCACGCCAGGAAGGGGTTAACGGGTTGAAAACCGTACTGCGCTTCAACAGTGCCGAACTGTACCTGGCACTGAACAAGGACGTGCCGGACGAGACGGTGGCCAAGCTCCAGGCAGCGCTGGATCAGATGCGCAAGGAAGGGCGGGTGGACGAGATCATGGCGCAGTATCTCTAACGCCAATTGCAAAATGTTGTGCCAGGCACAATTCAATGTGGGAGCGAGCCTGCTCGCGAAAGCGGCCTGACCGTCAGCGAAGATGTTGAATTAAGACGCCTTCGCGAGCAGGCTCGCTCCCCCAGTGGTTTAGTAGCACAGCGGATTAGCGATATACCCCATCCTTGCCATGTGCGGCTGTCGCCCGATTGCCGCGTACGCTGATCATCTGCTTGATGTCGATCCAGTCGATCCCCTGAGACTTGAGCTTGGGTAATTCGCGTTCCAGCACCGCTAGCGTCTGTGGATACGGGTGCCCGATCATCACTGCCGAACCTTGCTTGTGCGCAAGGCTGATCGCTGTCTGCAACTGGTTGAAGATCGCTGCTTCAGTTCGCTCATCGTCGAGAAAAACATCTCGAGAAACACTTGCCAGATCTATCTTCTGCGCCTGTTGTGCGGCCACGGTCTGCGCACTGGTTCGGCTGTCGACAAAAAACTTGTGGCGCCGCTGCAACTCGGCCATCAGCCACGCCATGGCGACCGGCTGGGCGGTCATGCGGCTGCCCATGTGGTTATTGATGCCGGCGATGTAGGGCACCATTTTGAACGCAGCGTTGAGGCGTTTCTCAAGCTCTTCGATGGAAAGCTCCGGATGCCAGGCGAACGGGCCGGTGGCCGGGTCCATGGGCATGTGCAGGATGACGATTTTGCCGGCGCGATGAGCTTCGCGGGCGAATTCGGTGGCGTGGGGTGTGTCGGGCATGATCGCCGTGGTCACCGGGCCAGGCAGGGCCAGCACGCGGCGATCCCGGGGCAGGTTCTGTCCCAGGTCATCGATGATCAGGCTCAGGTAGGCCTTGCGAGGCGTCGACACGGCGGATTCGGCGTGAACCGAACCCGCCAGGCAGCACAACAGGACGAGGATGAAGCGCAGACCCATCCTCAACGGCCGGAGGTAATGCTCAGCCCTTTCAGCAGGCTCAGGGCCTGGGCCAGTTGGTAATCGTCATCCTGCGGCATTGCCTTGGCTTTGCCGCCAGAACCTGTCGGTTTGTCGGCGCCGCCGTTGCCATTGCCCAGGTGGCCTTGCAGATCGGCTTCCTTGAAGTAGTCGCCGTCCTGCTCGCTGGTGATCTTGGCCTTGCGTACTTCGATGTCCGGGACGATGCCCTGGGCCTGGATCGAGCGGCCGTTCGGCGTGTAATACAGCGCCGTGGTGATTTTCAATGCGCGCTCGTTGTTCAGCGGCAGCACGGTTTGCACCGAGCCCTTGCCGAAACTGGTGGTGCCCATGACGACTGCGCGTTTGTGGTCCTGCAGGGCACCGGCGACAATTTCCGAGGCCGAGGCGCTGCCGCCGTTGATCAATGCAACCATCGGCACGGCTTCGCTTTCGTCCTTGCCGGTGGCCGAGAAGCGCAGTTCGGAGTTGGCGATCCGGCCCTTGGTGTAAACGATCAGGCCTTTGGTGATGAAATGGTCGACCACTTCCACCGCCGCTTGCAGCACACCGCCCGGGTTGTTGCGCAGGTCGAGGATGATGCCGTTGAGCTTCTTGCCGTTGTCCTTGCGCAGTTTCGCCAGGGCCTTCGAAACCTCTTCACCGGTCTTGACCTGGAACTGGGTGATGCGGATGTAGCCGTAGCCGGACTCCAGCAACTGGCTCTTCACGCTTTTCACTTGAATGATCGCGCGGGCCAGGGTCACGTCGAACGGCGTGCCGCCGTCGCGTACCAGGGTCAGGGTGATTTTCTGGCCGATCTTGCCGCGCATCTTGTCTACGGCTTCGGTCATGCTCTGGCCGCGGGTTGGCTGGCCGTTGATCTTGACGATAAAGTCGCCCGCCTGGATGCCCGCCTTGGAGGCAGGGGTGTCATCGATTGGCGATACCACCTTGATGAACCCGTCCTCGGCGCCGACTTCGATGCCCAGGCCACCGAATTCGCCACTGGTGCTTTCCTGCAATTCGGCGAAATCTTCCGGTCCCAGGTAGGCTGAGTGCGGATCAAGGTTGCTGAGCATGCCCTTGATGGCGTTTTCCAGCAGGGTCTTGTCGTCCACCGGCTCGACATAGGCCGCTTTGATCCGATCCATGACCTCGGCAAAGGTGCGCAACTCTTCCAGAGGCAATGGTGCCTTGGTGGTCGCAGCAGTGCCCGCAGGCGCGACAGTCGGGGCCGGTTGAGCGGCAAACGCCAGAGGCGCGCCGATCACCAGGGCGATCGTCAGGGCCAGCGAGGTAAGGCGGGACAAATGCAGCATGTCGAACGAACTCCTGAATTAGGCGGCACGCTTATCCTTGCGCGCGACACCATTGCGCCGGATCACTCGGGTGACCCTGCTGACGAATCGCAAAATACAGCGCTGGTGTGTCCTGCCCGCCACTGTTACCGACAGTGGAGATGGACTCACCGGCTTTTACCACGTCACCCGCAGACTTGAGCAGCGTCTGGTTGTGACCGTAAAGACTCAAAAAACCGTTGCCGTGGTCGAGAATCACCAGCAGCCCCGCACCACGCAACCAGTCGGCGAAGACCACGCGACCGCCGTGCACCGCATGCACCGCACTGCCGGCCGATGCGCCGATCATCACACCGTCCCACTTGGTCCGGGCATCGTCGCCACGGCTTTCACCGAAGCGTGCCAACAGTCGACCGTCGACAGGCCATGGAAGTTTGCCGCGGGTTGACGCAAAAGGTCCGCCAAAGGTCTCGCCGGAGCTTGAAACCAATGCGCCAGGTGTCGATTTAACCGGTTTGCGTGGGGCATCGTCGCTGGCATCTGCCTGCGCCTGGGCCTCACGTAAACGCTTTTTTTCGGCTTCCTGCTGGGCTATCAGCGCTTTTTGCCGCGCTTCTTCTGCCTCACGAGCCTGTCGGGCCAGGGTTTCTTCAATGGTTTTAAGGACTTTAGACAGGTCTGCCTGATCCTGCTCGCGGGCTGCCAGTTTCTGGTCGCGGGCCTTCACGTCGTCATTGAGCTTGGCCAGGACTTGCTGGCGTTCCTGGCGGACTTTGTCGAGCTCGTCACGCTGGCTGTCGAGGCTGCTTTTCTGCACCAGCAACTGCGCCTGTTGCCTGGCGATGTCCTGCTCGACGTTGGCCAGTTGGCGCAGGGTTTCGTTGAAGTTCTTCAGCTGTTCCAGGCGGGCCTGGCTCAGGTAGTCGTAATAGGTGAGGGTACGGGCGAATTTCTCGGGATTCTGCTGGTTGAGCAGCAGCTTCAGGTATTCCTGGCGACCGTTCTGGTAGGCGGCCCGGGCCTGGATGGCGATCAGTCTTTGCTGTTCAGTGCGCGCGCTCTGGAGTTTTTTTTTCTCGGCATCGAGTCGCTGCAACTCGGATTCGCTCTTCTTCAGCTCTTTCTGCAGGGCTTCGACCTGTTTCTCGAGCTTGCCCATCTCGGTCTCGGTGCCCTTGAGGTCCTTCTGCACGCCGGACTTCTCTTCCTGCAACTTGCCCAGCAGTTTCTTCAGCTCGGCAATGTCCTGACGCGTGGCGTCCAACTGTTGTTGGGTTTGCGCGCGCTCGTCAGCGAAGGCCGGTTGGAGCAGGCAAGTCAGAGCAAGGGCTATCAGGACGCGAAGCATAGAGGCGGGCGACACCAGGGAAAGGGACAGCCTAGTATGCCCGCCCCACGCAGCAAAAAAAATGCCCAATTGGGGCTGTGTGATAACTGGCCAAAAAAACCACGCAAAACCAATGTGGGAGCGGGCTTGCCCGCGATGGCGTCTGATCATTCAACATAGAAGTTGGATGTTAGATTGCTATCGCTGGCAAGCCAGCTCCCACAGGGTTTTGCAGTGTTTTGACGGGCGATTACACCAAGATCGAAGTCCCGGTCATTTCCGCCGGTTTTTCCAGGCCCAGCAGTTTCAACATGGTCGGCGCCACGTCAGCCAGTACGCCGCCTTCGCGAACCTTGAGGTCACGTTTGCCGACATAAATGAATGGTACGGGTTCGGTGGTGTGCGCGGTGTGTGCCTGGCCAGTGGTTTCGTCGGACATTTGCTCGACGTTGCCGTGGTCGGCGGTGATCAGCGCTTCGCCACCGACTTTTTCCAGGGCGTCGACGATGCGGCCGACGCACTGGTCCAGGCACTCGACGGCCTTCACCGCCGCTTCGAACACGCCGCTATGGCCAACCATGTCGCCATTGGCGTAGTTGACGACAATCACGTCGTAACGCTGGTTTTCGATGGCATCGACGATGCGGTCGGTCACTTCCGGCGCACTCATCTCCGGCTGCAAGTCGTAGGTGGCGACTTTGGGCGACGGGATCAGGATGCGCTCTTCGCCCGGGAACGGTTCTTCGCGGCCGCCGGAGAAGAAGAAAGTCACGTGAGCGTATTTTTCGGTTTCAGCGATGCGCAGCTGGGTCTTGCCGTTCTTCGCCAGGTAATCGCCCAGCACGTTTTCCAGGCTGCCGGCGGCGAAGGCCGACGGCGCGGGAATGCTGGCGGCGTATTGGGTCAGCATCACGAAGCCGGCCAGTTTTGGCTGACGGCTGCGCTCGAACTCCTTGAAATCGTCTTCGACGAAGACGCGGGTCAGCTCGCGGGCGCGGTCGGCGCGGAAGTTCATGAACACCACGGCGTCGCCGTCTTCGACTTTCACCGGTTCGCCGATGGAAGTGGCTTTGACGAACTCGTCGCTTTCGCCACGCTCGTACGCGGCTTGCAGGCCTTCCTGGGCGGTGGCGGCGTTGAATTCGCCGTTGCCGTCGACGATCAGGCTGAATGCCTGGGACACACGGTCCCAACGGTTGTCACGGTCCATTGCGTAGTAACGGCCAATGAGGCTGGCGATGCGGCCTTTCCCCAGCGCCTGGAAGGTGGCATCGAGCAGTTCGATCGACGATTGCGCGCTTTTCGGCGGCGTATCGCGGCCGTCGAGGAAGGCGTGCAGGTAGATGTTTTCCGCGCCGCGCTTGGCCGCCAGTTCGGCCATGGCGACCAGGTGATCCTGATGGCTGTGTACGCCGCCATCGGACAACAGGCCCATGAAGTGCACGGCTTTGCCGGCAGCGACGGCTTTATCCACCGCGGCGCAGATGGTCGGGTTCTCGAAAAACTCGCCGTCACGGATCGATTTGGTCACGCGAGTGAAGTCTTGATACACCACGCGGCCGGCGCCGAGGTTCATGTGGCCGACTTCGGAGTTGCCCATCTGGCCATCCGGCAGGCCGACGTCCATGCCGCTGCCCGAGATCAGGCCGTTCGGCACGGTGGCCCACAGGCGGTCCAGTACGGGCTTCTTGGCCGCGTAGATGGCGTTGGCTTCCTGGCTTTCACTGTGACCGAAGCCGTCGAGAATCATCAGGACCAAAGGTTTAGGCGTGGTAGTCATGGAATCCACTCGTGGCTGAATTAAAAAGGGGCGATGGAAAAAGGGAGTCGCAGTTTAAAGCGAAGTTCCGGCCACGTCACCGCCAGACGGGGTTTGGCCCACCATGGGGGCTGTGTATACTGGCCGACATTTTAACGCCCTGGAACCTCCTTCGATGGTTGCTCACCTGATTGAATTTGCCACTAACCACTACATTCTCGTCGGTATCTTCGTCGTACTGCTGGCCCTGCTGATTGCCTATCAGATGCAGGGCGGCGGCCGCAGCCTGAGCACCGCCGAGCTGACCGCTCTGGTCAACAAAGACGCCGGTGTGGTGGTGGACATCCGTCCGAGCAAGGATTACGCCGCCGGTCACATCGTCGGTGCGGTGAACATTCCCCAGGACAAACTGGCCGCTCGCATCGGCGAACTGGAAAAACACAAGGCCAAGACCATCATTCTGGTCGACGCCCTGGGCCAGACCGCCGGCACCCACGCTCGCGAACTGATGAAGTCCGGCTTCACCGCCGCCAAACTGTCCGGTGGCGTTTCCAGCTGGAAAGCCGACAATCTGCCGCTGGTGAAGTGATATGAGCAGCGTCGTCGTCTATTCCAGCGATTACTGCGGTTATTGCTCGCGAGCCAAACACCTGCTTGCAAGCAAAGGCGTGGCCTTCGAAGAGATCAAGGTCGATGGCAAGCCACAGGTGCGCGCCGCAATGGCTCAGAAAGCCGGACGTACGTCCGTGCCGCAGATCTGGATCGGCAGCACCCATGTAGGTGGTTGTGATGATTTGTTCGCCCTTGAGCGCGCCGGCAAGCTCGATGCGTTGCTCAAGGCCTGACTGCCTTACCCAAAATAAGCAAACCTAAAAGACCCCTGGATCAAGAAGGATCTGCGATGACTGACCAACAGAACACTGCTGCGAACGAAGAAGAAACTGCACCGCAATTCTCCTTGCAGCGCATTTATGTGCGTGACCTGTCCTTCGAAGCCCCGAAAAGCCCGGCGATCTTCCGCCAGCAGTGGGAGCCGAGCGTCGGTCTGGATCTGAACACCCGTCAAAAGGCGTTGGAAAACGACTTCCACGAAGTCGTCCTGACCCTGTCGGTCACCGTGAAGAACGGTGAAGAAGTGGCATTCATCGCTGAAGTGCAACAGGCCGGGATCTTCCTGATCAAGAACCTGGACGACGCTTCGATGAGCCACACCCTGGGCGCGTTCTGCCCGAACATCCTGTTCCCATACGCGCGCGAAGCGCTGGACAGCCTGGTGACCCGTGGTTCGTTCCCGGCACTGATGCTGGCTCCGGTGAACTTCGACGCGCTGTACGCGCAAGAGCTGCAGCGCATGCAGGCGGCAGGCGAGACGCCGACCGTTCAATAATCTGCGCTGCTGAAAATCGCGGGCAAGCCCGCTCCCACAGGATTGTGCAAAATCTGTGGGAGCGGGCTTGCCCGCGATTGTTTCTGTCAGGCGAAAATGATTTCGGACTATTTGAAGCCGTTCTGCCGCCAGGCTTCGTAAACGGCGACCGCCACGGTGTTGGACAGGTTCAGGCTGCGACAGCCTTCACGCATGGGCAGGCGCAGGCGTTGGTCGGCGGGCAGGGCGTCCAGGACTTCGGCAGGTAAGCCGCGGCTTTCCGGGCCGAACAGGAACGCATCGCCCTCCACAAAACTGGCGTCGTGGAACGGCCGCGAACCCTTGGTGGTGAAGGCGAACACCCGCGGGTTGCCCAGGCTTTCCAGGCAGCTGGCCAGGTCCGCGTGGCGCTGCAGGGTGGCATACTCGTGATAGTCGAGGCCGGCCCGGCGCAGGCGCTTGTCGTCCATCTCGAAGCCCAGCGGTTCGATCAAATGCAGGTGGCAGCCACTGTTGGCGCACAGCCTGATAACGTTGCCGGTATTCGGTGGAATTTCCGGTTGGAAAAGGATGACGTGAAACATGCACGGCTCCGAAGGTAAAGATGTGCGGCATTCTACGCCGCAACCCGACAATCGTTCGAAACTATTCCCGCGAGTGATGGCTTCGCTGGCGATTGTCGGGGTGATGGTGGGGATGATGATCGGTCGCCTGACCACGCCCGACCCCAGCGAATTGCAGCAGGTCGAGGTGACGAAGGACGGGCTGGTGGTGTGGTTCAACAACGAACCCAAGACCCATGGCGAGATCGTCGACGGCAGCGTCGCGTTGCTGTTCGAGGCGCAAGGCAAGGCGCAGCAGGGTCAACTCAAGCTCAACGACAAGAGCGTGAACTGGCGAGTGCGGTTGAGTGATGGGGGCTTGTTGCTGACGGTGGTGGCGGCCCGGCCCCTGCAGGGCGACTGGGCCGGCAGCGAGGTCGATGACCGCTGGCGGCTGGAGATCCATCTCCGGGAGTAATAAAAGAGGGTATCCCCGGCCTGCCTGTACCAAGGACCCCAAAACGGCAGGGCTCGTCGCTTGTGCGGTGTGAGCCCGATGTAAAGAGGGGAATCCCCGGCCTGCCTGTACCAAGGTCCCCGAAACCGGGTAGTGAACTGAATCACTGATGAGACTATTGCAGGGGGCGTGCCAGGTTTTAACAAGCTGAAACAAAAAGTCGCGTATATACGTTGAAGGCCCCGTTATTCGGGGCTTTCGTGTTTTTTCGATAGGGGTTCGATTGCGAATCCGGATGGCATTTCGGATCAGTTGCCGTGCGCGATTGCGGTTCACGGTGCCTTGCGGCGGTGCACTGGATGCTTAAAAGCATCGCGGGCAAGCCTTGCTCCCACAGGTGAGGCGCCATTTCAAAATTGGCGTATCACCTGTGTGAGCAAGGCTTGCCCGCGATTGGATCTGAAGTACGACGATAACTCTAAGGCTGTTTAGCCCTCATCCCCCTCTTCATCATCCCCACCATCCACCTTCATTCCCAATTCCTTGATCTTGCGCGTTAGGGTATTACGCCCCCAGCCCAGCAAGACCGCGGCGTCTCGGCGTCGGCCCGCTGTGTGCTTGAGAGCGGTTTCAATCATGATCCGCTCAAACGCCGGCACCGCGCTGTCCAGCAGGCTCGACTGACCACGGGCCAGCGCCTGGTCGGCCCACTGGCGCAATGCCTGTTCCCAGTTGGTGACCGGCGCCGAATCCTGCGGCAGGTTCAGCAACTCAGGTGGCAGGTCGCCGATGTGCACTTCGCGACCCGAAGCCATCACCGTGATCCAGCGGCAAGTGTTCTCCAGCTGGCGTACGTTCCCCGGCCAAGGCAGGTTCTTCAGGTACTCCTCGGTTTCGTTTTTCAACAGTTTTGGCTCGACGGCCAGTTCCTGCGCGGCACGGCTGAGGAAGTGCTTGGCCAGTGTCGGAATGTCTTCGCGGCGGTCCGACAGGCGCGGGATGTGAATACGGATGACGTTGAGGCGGTGGAACAAGTCCTCGCGGAATTTTCCGGCGTGCACCAGGGTTTCCAGATTCTGGTGGGTCGCGGCGATGATCCGTACATCCACCTTCACCGGCACGTGCCCGCCAACCCGATAGAACTCGCCATCGGCCAGCACCCGCAACAGACGGGTCTGGGTATCGGCGGGCATGTCGCCGATTTCATCGAGGAACAGCGTGCCTCCATCGGCTTGCTCAAAGCGCCCGCGACGCAAGTTGGCGGCACCGGTGAACGCGCCTTTCTCATGGCCGAACAGCTCGGACTCCATCAGATCTTTGGGGATCGCTGCCATATTCAGCGCAATGAATGGAGAAGCCGCGCGCGGGCTGTGGCGGTGCAGGGCATGGGCCACCAATTCTTTACCGGTGCCCGATTCACCGTTGATCAGCACGGTGATGTTGGAGTGGCTCAAGCGCCCGATGGCGCGAAACACTTCCTGCATTGCCGGTGCTTCGCCGATGATTTCCGGCGTGCGGGTCAGGGTCGGGACGACTTCCAGGCCTTGTTGTTCCTGGGCGTGCTGGTTGGCGCGCTTGACCAGCGAGACCGCTTCGTCGACGTCGAACGGCTTGGGCAGGTATTCAAACGCACCGCCCTGATAGGACGCGACAGCGCTGTCCAGATCGGAATGCGCCGTCATGATGATCACTGGCAGCCGTGGGTGTTGTTCGCGAATCCGCGCCAGAAGGTCCAGGCCGCTGGCGCCGGGCATGCGGATGTCAGAGATGATCACGTCCGGCTGCTGGCGCGCCAGGCGGCTCATCACGCCATCGGCGCTGTCGAAGCTTTGCGTGGTCATGCCTTCCTGTTGCAAGGCTTTTTCCAGGACCCAACGGATAGAACGGTCGTCATCGACGATCCACACGGTTTCACTACGGCTCATGTCGATGTGGCTCCTTGTTCCAGTGGCAGAAAGATCGAGAAGGTGGTGTGGCCGGGGTGGCTGTCACATTCGATCAGGCCCTGGTGCTGGCTGATGATGTTCTGGGTAATGGCCAGGCCCAGCCCGGTACCGTCCGGACGACCGCTGACCATGGGAAAGAAGATGGTTTCCTGGAGTTCCGCAGGAATGCCAGGACCGTTGTCGATGATTTCGATCTTGGTCACCAGGCGATGACGCACATGACCGATGGTGAACTGGCGCATGGCGCGGGTGCGCAGGCTGATGCGGCCCAGGCGCAGCTCGTTCTGGCTGCTGATGGCTTGCATCGCGTTGCGCACGATGTTCAGCACGGCCTGGATCATCTGTTCACGATCGATCAAAACGTCGGGAATGCTCGGGTCATAGTCGCGCACCAAGGTGATGCAGCCCTGGCTTTCGGCCTCGACCAGATGGCAAACGCGCTCCAGCACTTCGTGGACGTTGCACATGGCCAGCGACGGCAGCTTGTTGGAGCCGAGCATGCGATCCACCAGATTACGCAGGCGGTCGGCTTCTTCAATGATCACGTTGGTGTAGTCGCGCAGGCTTGCTTCCGGCAGCTCGCGGGCCAGCAATTGCGCCGCGCCGCGAATGCCGCCCAGCGGGTTCTTGATTTCGTGGGCAAGACCGCGCACCAGCATCTTGCTGGTTTCCTGTTTCGACAGCTGCGCTTCTTCCTTGGTGATCCGCAGCAAGCGGTCGCGGGGGTGGACTTCGAGCAGCAGTAGCGTGTCGCCATTGCTCAGGATCGGCGTGACCGCGTAATCCACCGTCAGGGTCTGACCGGTGAGGGCGGTCAGCATCGCTTCGCGCTTGGTGAACGGATGGGCCTGCTGAACCGCCTGGCGCAAGGAATTGAGGGCCTCGGCGGATTCGGTGAACAACTCGCTGATGAATTGGCCATGGCTACGCTGGCCGCTGATGGCCAGCAGCATCTCCGCCGCCGGGTTCATGTACTCCAGGCGCAATTCGGCGTCGAGCAGAATGGTGGCGGTCGTCAGGTTGTCGAGTAGCAAACGATGCAGTGCGTCGCTGATGGTCATTCAGGACCTCTTTTGGCGCATGAATAAAGAGCTGATGCGAGGAAACTGCAAAAACCAAACCAAGGCTCCGAAAAGAAGCGCTCAACGCCTGAAACGGGCGTTTGACGCTCGATTGCGTGGCGTACGGTCAGCGTTGGCGGGTACTTTCGAACCAAAATGGGTTGGAATTCGAGCACGGTGCAACTATTCGCACCAATATAGTGCGCAAAGCTGAACAAGGTTAGAAGAACGGCAGGAAATGGTTTTTTTCTTCGGCGGGCTTGTCGATGAGCGGGCATTCCGGCCGTTGGCCGTAGTCGCTGAGGGCGCATGGATTGGCCTTGCGTTTCTGGGCCAGGGATATGCGCTGCATGTGGAAGGGCTGATTAGCGGTGCGCTCGACGGTTCGTCCCTGGTCATCGAGGATCTCCACGGACAGCTGATGGCTGCCACGGTCGATGTTGTTCAGCGCAAAGACCGGGCTTCGGCCGGGTTCGGCAGTGGGTTGGCCATCAAGCAGCAATCGATAGCGATGACCCCGTTGCAGGCCTGGCTCGCTGGTGACGCTGACGATGATCTCGCCGGCCGTGCTGCGCACGGTGGCGTCTGGTTCGGGCACCAGGATGCGCAGCAGGTCGTAGCGGGGCAGCGGTTTCTTCTCGGGTTTCCTTGCTGTCGAGGGGGCGGGGGCAATATCGGTTGCGGGCATTCGATTGCCTGTCGACAGCGGTACGCGTTTGGCGTTGCCGGGTTTTGGCTGGTCGGTGAACACCCGATTGCCTTGAGCGTCGACATAAGTGAAGACCTCCGCTGACACGGGAAATGCGAACAGACAGGCAATCAGCAGCCAGGCCTTCAAGGCTTGTGCACCCGTTGCACGGTGAAGGCCACGGTGGGGCTTTGCTGGATCACGGTTTCGCCATCGATCACTTGCACGGCGAGACTGTGCAGGCCGCGGTCAATGTTCACCAATTGCAGGATCGGTACGTTGCCGGGTTGGCCATAGGGCTGTTCGTCCAGGAGCAGCCTGAATAGATGCGGGCCTTGCAGGCGTGGCTTGATCAACACATTGACTGTGAACGTGCCGTTGTTGGCGCGCAGGGCTTCGGTGGTGGGCAGGCCAGTGAGTTCCAGCACCTCGTAGGCGCTGCGGGGCTGTTCGCGTGCTTCGGCTGGCGCAGGTTTGCCGGTTGGCTGCGTTTCGACACTGTTGAGTGGCGGCAATTCGACCGGCTGAGCCTTTACGCCATCCGGCGGCTGGTTGCTGTAGGCGGTGTTGCCGTCGGCGTCGGTGTACTTGTAGATCTGCGCTGCGGCGGGCAGGGCGATCAGCAGCAGGATGAAGAGAAAGCCACGACCCATAAAATCGACCGGAAATGAAAAAGCATTGGGGGGCAGCATAGGTCAGGGAGGGTGGTTGTCCCAGCTTGTTAACAATTGGGCATGGATTTCCGGGCTCACCTCATTACCCCTGTGGGAGCGAGCCTGCTCGCGAAGGTGTACTCACAGGCGACACCCGTTTTGAATGTGCTGGCCTCTTCGCGAGCAGGCTCGCTCCCACAGGGGGCTTCGGTGGTTGTTGAATCACGGGCACAAAAAAGGCCTCCCGAAGGAGGCCTCTTTTTGTCACGCCGCTTGCGCAGGCGCTACCGGATCAGCAGCTGTAGTACAGCTCGTATTCCAGTGGGTGTACGAAGGTACGTACCTTGATTTCTTCTTCGCTTTTCAGAGCGATGTAAGCGTCGATGAAGTCGTCGGAGAACACGCCGCCTTTGGTCAGGAACGCACGACCTTTGTCCAGCTCTTCCAGGGCTTCTTTCAGGCTGCCGCAAACTTGTGGGATCTCTTTCGCCTCTTCAGGCGGCAGGTCGTACAGGTTTTTGTCAGCAGCGTCGCCAGGGTGGATCTTGTTCTGGATGCCGTCCAGGCCAGCCATCAGCAGTGCTGCGAAGCACAGGTACGGGTTGGCAGCCGGATCCGGGAAGCGTGCTTCGATACGGCGGGCTTTCGGGCTCGACACGTAAGGAATACGGATCGAAGCGGAGCGGTTACGGGCCGAGTAGGCCAGCATTACTGGTGCTTCGAAGCCTGGAACCAGACGCTTGTAGGAGTTGGTCGCCGGGTTGGTGAAGCCGTTCAGGGCCTTACCGTGCTTGATGATGCCGCCGATGAAGTACAGGGCGGTATCGGACAGGCCGGCATAGCCTTCGCCTGCGAAGGTGTTCTTGCCTTCTTTCCAGATCGACATGTGTACGTGCATGCCCGAGCCGTTATCGCCGTACAGAGGCTTAGGCATGAAGGTAGCGGTACGGCCGTAGGCGTCGGCAACGTTGTGCACGACGTACTTCAGGGTCTGGGTTTCGTCGGCTTTCTTCACCAGGGTGTTGAACTTGACGCCGATTTCGTTCTGGCCGGCAGTTGCCACTTCGTGGTGGTGAACTTCAACGGTCAGGCCCATTTCTTCCAGTGCGTTGCACATGGAGGTACGGATTTCGTGGTCGTGGTCGAACGGCGGAACCGGGAAGTAGCCACCTTTGACGCCTGGACGGTGGCCTTTGTTGCCGCCTTCCACGTCCTGGTCGGACATCCACGAACCTTGTTCAGAGTAGATCTTGAACATGGAGCCGGAGATGTCGGACTTGAACTTCACCTGGTCGAAGATGAAGAACTCTGGCTCTGGACCGGCGAATACGGTGTCACCGATACCGGTGGCTTTCAGGTGCTCTTCGGCACGCTTGGCGATCGCACGTGGGTCGCGGTCGTAGCCTTGCATGCTCGAAGGTTCGATGATGTCGCAGACCAGGATCAGGGTCGGCTCTTCAGTGAACGGGTCCAGGACGGCAGTGGAGTCGTCCGGCATCAGGATCATGTCGGAGGCTTCGATGCCTTTCCAGCCAGCGATGGAGGAACCGTCGAACATTTTGCCGATTTCGAAGAAATCGTCATCCAGCGCGTCGCGAGCCGGCATGGTCACGTGGTGCTGAGTGCCTTTGGTGTCCGTGAAGCGCAGATCAATCCACTTGACGTCATGATCTTTGATGAGTTGAACCGACTTCGACATAGTGTCCTCCGGGTGGATTAGGGCTGGTAGTGGATGCCCTTAAATGTTTGTGATGCCGGCGCGAATACTCTGCCAAGGCAACCTGCCTCACAAGGGAGCAAATTGCATGCCAGTGCCCCAGCATGGGTTTTTTGCCCCAATTTCACGCTTATAGAGGTGCAAAGCGTCTTAAAGCCGAAAAACTCGCCCCTTAATGTAGCGTCGAAATCGAAAAATGACCTGTTTTGGTGCGTGCAAAACCTTCTGTACATTAACTGGTTAAACCTTGAGCAATTTCCGCTATAATCCGCGCCCCCCTTTTTCGGCAGGCCTCGCGCGCGCTGTTTCCATGAAATTAATCGTAAAAGTCTTCCCAGAGATCACCATCAAGAGCCGCCCGGTACGGATGCGTTTCATCCGCCAGTTGGCCAAGAACATCCGTGCCGTGCTCCGCGATCTGGACCCGGCTGTGGTGGTGAATGGTGTATGGGACAACCTCGAGCTGGAAACCCGCGTCAGCGATCCCAAGGCCCTGAAGGAGATGGGCGAGCGCCTGAGCTGCATGCCGGGCATCGCGCATTTTTTGCAAATCGACGAATACCCGCTGGGCGATTTCGACGACATCGTCGAGAAGTGCAAGCAGCACTACGGTGATGCACTGGCCGGGAAGATCTTCTCGGTGCGTTGCAAGCGCGCCGGCAAGCACCCATTCAGCTCGATCGATATCGAGAAATATGTCGGCAGCCAGTTGCGCCGTCAGTGCGGTGCCGCCGGGATTGACCTGAAAAAGCCTGAAATCGAAGTCCGCATCGAAGTTCGCGACCAACGGTTGTTCGTGATCCACAGCCAGCACAATGGCATCGGCGGTTATCCGCTGGGCGCGCTGGAGCAGACGCTGGTGCTGATGTCCGGCGGCTTTGACTCCACCGTTGCGGCCTACCAGATCATGCGTCGCGGCCTGATGGCGCACTTCTGCTTCTTCAACCTGGGCGGGCGTGCCCACGAACTGGGCGTCATGGAAGTCGCGCATTTCATCTGGAAGAAGTACGGCAGCTCGCAACGCGTGTTATTTGTCAGTGTGCCTTTCGAAGAAGTGCTGGGAGAAATTCTCGGCAAAGTCGATAACAGTCATATGGGCGTAGTATTGAAGCGTATGATGTTGCGCGCTTCCTCCCAGATTGCCGATCGACTGCACATCGAAGCGCTGGTGACCGGTGAGGCGATCTCCCAGGTGTCGAGCCAGACGTTGCCGAACCTGTCCGTGATCGACTGCGTGACCGACAAGCTGGTCTTGCGCCCGCTGATCGCCAGCCACAAGCAGGACATCATCGACACGGCCAACGAAATCGGCACTGCTGATTTCGCCCGGCACATGCCGGAGTACTGCGGGGTCATTTCGGTCAATCCGAAAACCGCTGCCAAGCGCTACCGCGTGGAGCACGAAGAGAAAGAATTCGACATGGCCGTCCTTGAGCGTGCGCTCGAGAACGCCAAGCTGGTGCCGATCGATCGCGTGATCGATGAATTGGGCCAGGACTTGCAGATTGAAGAAGTCAGCGACGCGCTGGCCGGTCAGATCGTCATCGACATCCGCCACCCGGATGCCGCCGAGGATGACCCGCTGGAGCTCGCTGGTATCGAGGTACAAACGATGCCGTTTTATGCACTGAACGCTCGTTTCAAGGAACTGGACCCTACTCGCCAGTACCTGCTGTATTGCGACAAAGGCGTGATGAGTCGCCTGCATGCCCACCATTTGCTCAGTGAGGGGCATGCCAATGTGCGCGTTTATCGACCGAGCTAAGTGCCCGGGGCTGTTTGCCTGTGGCCTGCGTCACCGGCCCCCCGATGCCACCGTCAAGCTGTAACGGCTTTCACGGACGCTACTGTTAATCGCTGCCAAGACTTGTCAGCACACCGAATCCTCTGATCGAGATACACAAGTGATCGAAAATCTACGCAACATCGCCATCATTGCCCACGTTGACCATGGTAAAACCACCCTGGTAGACAAACTCCTGCGTCAATCCGGCACCCTGGAGCGCAACGAGCTCAACGACGAGCGCGTGATGGACTCCAACGACCAGGAAAAAGAGCGCGGTATTACCATTCTGGCGAAAAACACCGCCATCAACTGGAACGGCTACCACATCAACATCGTGGACACCCCGGGCCACGCCGACTTCGGCGGCGAAGTTGAACGCGTAATGTCGATGGTCGACTCCGTTCTGCTGCTGGTTGACGCTCAAGACGGCCCTATGCCGCAAACCCGTTTCGTGACCAAGAAGGCGTTCGAAGCCGGCCTGCGTCCGATCGTGTGCATCAACAAGGTTGACCGTCCAGGCGCGCGTCCGGACTGGGTTCTGGACCAGATCTTCGACCTGTTCGACAACCTGGGTGCCACCGAAGAACAGCTGGACTTCAAAGTCGTCTACGCCTCGGCCCTGAACGGTATTGCCGGTCTGGACCACAACGAAATGGCTGACGACATGACCCCGCTGTACCAGTCGATCGTCGACAACGTACCGGCGCCGGCTGTTGACCGTGACGGTCCGTTCCAGATGCAGATTTCCGCACTGGACTACAACAGCTTCCTGGGTGTTATCGGCGTTGGCCGTATCGCTCGTGGTCGCGTCAAACCGAACACTCCGGTTGTTGCTATCAGCGCCGACGGCAAGAAGCGCAACGGTCGTATCCTGAAGCTGATGGGTCACCACGGTCTGCACCGTGTAGACGTTGAAGAAGCTGCAGCAGGCGACATCGTGTGCATCAGCGGTATGGACGAGCTGTTCATCTCCGACACCCTGTGCCAGCAGGACACCCCGGAGGCAATGAAGCCTCTGACCGTTGACGAGCCAACCGTTTCCATGACCTTCCAGGTAAACGACTCGCCTTTCTGCGGTAAAGAAGGCAAGTTCGTGACCTCCCGTAACATCAAGGAGCGTCTGGACAAAGAGCTGCTGTACAACGTTGCACTGCGCGTTGAAGAAGGCGACTCGGCTGACAAGTTCAAGGTTTCCGGCCGTGGTGAGCTGCACCTCTCGGTACTGATCGAAACCATGCGTCGCGAAGGCTTCGAAATGGCTGTAGGCCGTCCGGAAGTGATCATCCGTCTGGTTGACGGCGTGAAGCACGAACCGTACGAAAACGTCACCATCGACCTGCCGGAAGAATCCCAGGGCAAGGTGATGGAAGAGATGGGCCTGCGTAAGGGCGACCTGACCAACATGGTGCCGGATGGCAAGGGCCGTGTACGTCTGGAATACAACATCCCTGCTCGTGGTCTGATCGGTTTCCGTAACCAGTTCCTGACCCTGACCAACGGTGCTGGCATCCTGACCTCGATCTTCGACCGTTACGACGTGATGAAGTCCGGCGACATGTCCGGCCGTCAGAACGGCGTTCTGGTTTCGGTTGAAACCGGCAAGGCACTGACCTACTCCCTGGAAACCCTGCAGGCGCGTGGCAAGCTGTTCGTTGAACACGGTCAGGAAATCTACAACGGTCAGATCGTTGGTCTGAACAGCCGTGACAACGACCTGGGCGTTAACCCTACCAAGGGCAAGAAGCTCGACAACATGCGTGCTTCGGGTAAAGACGAAACCATCGCTCTGGTTCCACCTGTTCGCTTCACCCTGGAACAGGCTCTGGAATTCATCCAGGACGACGAGCTGTGTGAAGTGACGCCTAAGTCCATCCGTCTTCGCAAGAAGATCCTGGACGAAAGCGAGCGTACCCGCGCTGCCAAGAAAGCCAAGGCATAAGATTTAGCCAGGCTTAAAAAAACGCCCCCGGTCGAGAGACCGGGGGCGTTTTTGTTTGTCTGCGATTTGTGTGGTGTTTGTGCCGGCCCCTTCGCGAGCAGGCTCGCTCCCACATTGGATCTTCAGTGAACACCTGATTTGTGTACACCAGAGATCCCCTGTGGGAGCGAGCCTGCTCGCGAAGGCGGCCGATCAGTCGGCGCAGAAGTCAGGAGATATCAGAACCGCTCGATGGAGCGTGAATTGCGCTCACGCTCCACTTCCTTCGGCTTGTACGCACAATACCCCGGCCGCGGGCCGATTTTCGGGTGATTGCGGCAGGTGTCCGGGCGCTTTTCATAAATAGTGCACAGACGGCTCTTACGATCCAGGTAGTAGCAATCGTTGTTGCTCATGCGCTGGAGGGTGAAGATGCCCGATTTCTGGTTGAAGCGCTCGACCAACCCTTCTTTCTGCAGGCGCTTGGCGATGTTCTTCGGTGGATCGCCCAGCTCGAATTCGTCGACCACGCCGATACGGACCAGATCCTTGATCTTTACTTCCACCGGCAGCGTGCAGCAGCTGGAGATGCACGAGCCGCACATAGGGGCCGAATACTTGGCCCAGGTATCGAGACGGTCGATCTCGGCTGCGGCAATCAGGTTGGGCTTCATCATCGAGGGTTTTACCAAGCGTATGCATCAGGGCGCGCGATCATACCGGGACTGGTGGATTTTTGAACAACCTTTCGCCAGATTTTTTCTGCATCGCCCAACGAACCGCTAATCCGGCACGGCCCCTGCATTGATTGATGTAACCGACAATGAATTGCCGACCCGATTCGCATAACTGGAAAAACTGCCGAACCAGAGCCTCTACCGCCTGTCAGACCGTCTAGGCTCAGACAACTCCAAGCTCGCTCGAGGTCCTATCGATGACTCAAGAACCACTTGTTCGCGAAGCAGAGGTGGCCGCATTCCGCGACGCCGTCCTGACCAAACTCACCTATGCGGTGGGCAAAGACCCGGATCACGCTTTCGACCATGACTGGTTCGAAGCCATTGCGCTGGCCGCGCGTGATCACATGGTCGAGCACTGGATGGACCACACGCGGCAGATCTACCGCAAAGGTCAGAAGCGGGTTTATTACCTCTCCCTGGAATTCCTCATCGGCCGGCTGCTCTACGACAGCCTGAGTAACCTCGGCCTGCTTGATGTGGCGCGCGAGGCCATGACGGAGCTCGGTGTCGACATCGAGCGTATTCGCCTGCTGGAGCCCGACGCGGCGCTGGGTAATGGTGGTCTCGGTCGTCTGGCGGCCTGCTTTTTGGAAAGTATGTCGACCCTGGGTATCGCCGGTCACGGTTACGGGATTCGCTACGAACACGGGTTGTTCCGCCAGGCCATCGTCGACGGCTGGCAACAGGAACAGACCGAGCACTGGCTGGATTTCGGCAATCCCTGGGAGTTCGAGCGACCGGAGGTGGCTTACCGGATCTGCTTTGGCGGCAGTGTCGAGACCGTGACCGATGACGCCGGCAAGTCCAAGCAAGTCTGGCACCCGGCGGAAACCGTCAGGGCCATCGCCTATGACACGCCGGTGGTCGGTTGGCGCGGGGCGAGCGTGAATACGTTGCGTCTGTGGCGTGCGCGGGCCATGGAAGACTTGCATCTGGAACGTTTCAACGCGGGTGACCACCTGGGGGCGGTCGCCGAAGTGGCCCGGGCCGAAAGTATCTCGCGGGTTCTGTACCCGGCAGACAGCACAGAGGCCGGCCAGGAACTGCGCCTGCGCCAGGAATATTTCTTCGTCGCCGCATCCCTGCAGGACTTGCTGCGCCGCCATCGCAACATGCACACCTCGGTGCTGACCCTCGGCGACCACGCAGCGATCCAGCTCAACGACACCCACCCTTCGATTGCCGTGGCCGAGCTGATGCGTCAATTGGTCGACGTCTATGACGTGGCCTGGGACGCGGCGTGGCAGATCACAGTCGATACGCTGTCCTACACCAACCACACGCTGCTGCCCGAAGCGCTGGAAACCTGGCCGGTCGGCTTGATGGAGCGCATGTTGCCCCGGCACATGCAGATCATTTACCTGATCAACGCACAGCACATCGATTCGCTGCGGGCCAAAGGCATCCATGACTTCGACGTGCTGCGCGCGGTGTCGCTGATCGAGGAGGACAATGGCCGTCGTGTGCGCATGGGGAACCTGGCGTTCCTCGGTTCCCACAGCGTCAACGGCGTGTCCGGATTGCATACGCAACTGATGCGCAAAACGGTGTTCTCCGAACTCCACAAGCTCTACCCGGAACGTATCAACAACAAGACCAACGGCATCACCTTCCGCCGCTGGCTGTACCAGGCCAACTCCGAGCTGACTTCAATGTTGGTCGATGCCCTCGGCCCGGAAGTGCTGGATAACCCGGAGGAACGCTTGCTCGCCCTGGAGCCCTTCGCCGAGAAGACTGCGTTCCGCAAGGCGTTCTCGGAACAGCGGCTGCACAGCAAAAAAGCCTTGGCACACATTATTCACGAACGACTGGGAGTGGCAGTTAACCCAGCGGCCATGTTCGACGTGCAGGTCAAACGGATCCACGAATACAAACGCCAGTTGCTCAACCTGATGCACACCGTGGCGTTGTACCAGGCGATCCGCGCCGAGCCGGAAATCGACTGGGTGCCGCGGGTGAAAATCTTTGCCGGCAAGGCAGCGGCCAGTTATCACCAGGCCAAATTGATCATCAAACTGACCAACGACATCGCCCGGGTGGTGAATAACGACCCGACCGTGCGCGGCCTGCTCAAAGTGGTGTTCCTGCCCAATTACAACGTCAGCCTGGCGGAGAGCATCATTCCGGCGGCGGATTTGTCCGAACAGATTTCAACCGCCGGCTTCGAAGCGTCAGGGACCAGTAACATGAAGTTCGGTCTCAACGGTGCGTTGACCATCGGTACGCTGGACGGTGCCAACGTGGAAATGTGCGAGCGCATCGGCGCCGAGCACATGTTCATCTTTGGTCTCAGCGCCCAGCAGGTTGAAGCACGCAAGCAGAACCACGAGTTCAACGCGGTGCCGGACATCGCTGCATCCCATCGGCTCAATGACGTGCTGCAGGCGATTCGCAGCGGGGTGTTCTCGCCGGATGATCCGTCACGTTACACCGGGCTGATCGATTCACTGGTGGACTACGACCGCTTCCTGGTTTGTGCCGACTTCGATTCCTACTGGAACGCGCAGATGCGGGTCGAGGCCCATTGGCATGATTCCAAGGAATGGTGGCGTTCAGCGGTGTTGAACACGGCGCGGATGGGGTGGTTCTCGTCAGACAGGACGATTCGCGAGTACGCCACGGATATCTGGAAGGCGTTGGGCTGACGATTAGCAACAATTGCGAACAAGGCCCAGCGTTTGTTGGGCCTGGTCGATATACTAAGCGGCAACTTGATCCTTGTGGGAGCGGGCTTGCTCGCGAAGGCAGTGTGTCAGACAGCATCCATGTCGACTGACACTCCCTCTTCGCGAGCAAGCCCGCTCCCACATTGGATTTGTGAAGCAGGAACTATCTGTTTTCACACTGGATTCCGGGCGTCTGGTCACTAGACTCAAGTCAGACGCTATAAGGACTCGCCCCGCCATGGGGCGCTTAGGGATATCGACCATGCAATGGATGTTCATGCTGATTGGCCTGGTGCTGGGCTGGATACTCGATGAGTCGTTCAGCGATGCGCTGCTGGGTGCGCTGCTCGGTCTGGCGATTGGCCAGGCCATTCGCATCGGCCGGTTGGCATCGCAGGCCGGTGAGCAACACCGTCTGCTGGAGCAGGCGCAGGTGGCGCTGCAGGGGGTCGAGCAACGGTTGGCGCTTCTGGAAACGTCGGGCGTCACCGTTCCTGAAGCCAGTGAACCTGTTGTCAGCGAAACCGTGGTAGTTCCGGACGCTGTTGTCGCGCAACCCTCTGTCGAACCCGCAGAGTTGATCTGGGAACTCCCGCCCGAACTCGACTCCGCCGCCGAAACCCGCCGTCCGCTCCCCATCGATCCCTGGAAACCGCAGCCGGTTGCTCGCGAACCCGCCATCCCACTTGGTCCGAATGTCTTCGAGCGTGCCATCAGCGCTGCCCGCGCGTGGCTGTTTGGCGGTAACACTGTATTGCGGGTCGGCGTGGTGTTGTTGTTTCTTGGCCTGGCCTTCCTGCTGCGCTACGCCACCGAAGGCATGGTGGTGCCGATTGAGTTGCGATACGCCGGTGTCGCGGCGGCGGCGCTGGGGCTACTCGGGCTGGGTTGGTGGTTGCGGGCACGAAACAACAACTACGCCTTGATACTGCAAGGCGCCGGGGTCGCCGTGTTGTACCTGACGGTGTTTGCAGCGATGCGCCTGCATCCGTTGCTCGACCCTTCGGCAGCGTTTGGCATTCTGGTGGCGATCACAGTGTTCTCGGCGATTCTCGCCGTGACCCAGGATGCCATCGGGTTGGCGGCCGCTGCCGCATTGGGTGGATTCGCCGCACCGATACTCGCCTCCACTGGCAGCGGCAGTCACGTCGCACTGTTCAGTTACTTCGCCCTGCTCAACGCCGGCATCCTGGCCATTGCCTGGTTCAAGGCGTGGCGCTTGCTGAATGTCATCGGCTTTGTCGGCACCTTCGGCATCGGCTTCGCCTGGGGCTTGCGTTCCTATGCACCGGAGCTGCTGTGGAGCACCGAACCGTTCCTGATCCTGTTCTTCCTGATGTACCTGGCCATCGGCCTGCTGTTCTCCCGGCGCAAGCTGCTGGAGACGAGCAATGCGCCCGAGGGTGACAGCCGCGAAGCGCTGTTGCGCTGGTCGGCGCGCCAAGGTGATTACGTCGACGGCACGCTGCTGTTCGGTCCGCCGTTGGCGGGTTTCGGGTTGCAGTTCGCCCTGGTGCAGCATCTGGAGTTCGCTGCTGCGTTCAGTGCCTTGGCGCTGGGCATGATCTACATGGGGCTGGCCCGTTTGCTGATGGGTGGCCGCGCAATGCTGCTGGGGGAAACCTGCCTGGCCTTGGGGGTGATTTTCACCAGCCTGGCGATCCCGCTGGGACTGGATGCGCGCTGGACGACCGCCGCATGGGCAGTGGAAGGCGCAGGGATTTTCTGGCTCGGCCTGCGGCAGCAACGGCCATTGGCCCGGGCCTTTGCGCTGTTGCTGCAACTGGGTTCGGCGCTGGCGTTTCTCAGCGAGCTGCGCAGCGGCGAGGGCAGCCTGCTGAACGGGACTTCGTTGGGCGCGCTGATGCTGGGTGTCGCACTGTTGTTCAGTTTCTACCAATTGCACAAAGCGTTGCCTGAGCAAACCAAACCGTGGGAGCGCCGAGGCATCCCGGTTTTGGCCTGTCTGGGCCTGGCGTTCCTCTATTTGCTGGCACCCCTGTTTTTCTTTAGCCACGGCACGGTGATCAGTTGGGCCTTGGCCGGGATGGTGACGTTGTTAGTCAGCCTGCGTCTCGAGTCGCGGGCCGTGTTGTTCTGCGCCCTTGCCGTGCAATTGTTGGGTGGCGCGTTGTTCCTCGCATCGTGGCCGCTGTCCAGTGAAGCGCTGCGACCATTGGCCCATGGCGCGTTCTGGGCACCGCTGATGCTGGGGCTGACTGCGTTGGTGGGCGCCTGGCGTTTGCAAATCGGCAATCCTGCCTCGGGGTTTGGCCGTTTGAGTGTGCAGCATTTGTCCTGGATGTCGCTGGTGTGGGGTGCGGTCTGGTGGGCGCTGGCGTGGGCCAGTGAAGTGCTGCGCTTTGCGCCGTTGCCGCTGCAAGCGACGCTGCTGCTGGTTGTCGCGGCCGTGAGTGTTGCGCTGTGGACAGTATTGGCGCTGCGTTTGAAATGGTCGTCGCTGGGGTTGCTGTGCACGGTGCTGATACCCGCTGGCGCACTGGTGTTGCTGGGGGCCTGGCATTCGCGTTATCACCCGGCCGCCCAATTTGGCTGGCTGGTCTGGCCGGCGCTGTTCGGGGTGCATTTCGTCTCCCTGCGGCGCCTGGCGTCGATGTTGCCGACGCTGGCATTGAGTGTTGCTCATGTACTTGGCTGCTGGCTGTTGATCGGGGTGCTGGCCCTGGAGTTGCGTTACGGCTTGTTGCAGTTGTCCGAGCAATACAACGCCTGGCGTTGGTTGGGCTGGGCCATTCTGCCAAGCCTGTATCTGGTGCTGATGGCCGCACCCCGCGCCTGGCCGTGGCCGGTGTCGTCTTGTGCCCGCGAATACCGCGTGTACGCCGCTGCGCCTCTGGCGTTGTTGATGCTCGTCTGGTTCTGGTTGGCGAATGCCTTCAGTAACGGCGCCGCCGAACCGTTGCCTTACGTGCCGCTGGTCAACCCCCTGGAATTGGGGCTGATGTTTGCGTTGTTCGGTGTCTATGTCTGGTCTCGCAGTGCCGTGACCCAGCTTGGGGTGGGCAGGGAATTTGCAGCTAAAGCCATACCAGCGATCACGGGTGTTTCGCTGTTCGCGTTCTTCACGGCATTGGTCATGCGCACGGCGCACCAGTGGAGTGGTGTGCCGTTTGAGCTCGATCCGCTACTTGAATCCATGCGGGTGCAGGCTGGCCTGTCTATCGTCTGGACCTTGATGGCCCTGAGTCTGATGATCGGTGGTCATCTGCGTGGCCGTCGCGAGGTCTGGTTGATAGGTGCCGCGCTGATCGGCGTGGTCGTGGCCAAACTGTTCTTTGTCGAATTAAGCAACCGTGGTGGGCTGGCGCGGATCGTGTCGTTTATTGGCGTTGGCGTGTTGTTGCTGGTGGTGGGTTATTTTGCCCCGTTGCCGCCCAAACGCATCGAGGTTGTGCCGGACCCTGAGACACCGGCCCCGAAAACCGAAGGAGTGTCGTCTTGAATCAGAAGCTGAACCTGGGCTGGTTGGGCGCTGTTGCGATGGGCATGGCGCTGGCAGTCGGCGCTCAGGAAAAACCGGCGGATTTCACCACGCAGGTACCGTTGTCGGTGAGCGGCGAAGGCCCCTGGTATCGCCTTGAGTTGCCCCTGGCGGTGCAACTGAATGCGCGGCAGACCGACCTCAGCGATGTTCGCGTGTTCAACGCTGTCGGCGATGTGCAGGCCTACGCGCTGGCCCGGGAGAGCGCCCGGATCGACGAAAATCGCACGCTGACCGACGTCAAATGGTTTCCGCTGTACAACTCGGTGGACGACACCGAGCGCGCTCCGAGCATACGGGTGCAATCGAGCGCCAATGGCACGTTGGTTGAAGTTCAGCCATCCACTCAGCTGGAAGTGGGCGAAGAAGAGTTGCGTGGCTGGCTGCTCGACGCCAGCGGTATCAAGGCGCCATTGCAGCAGCTGGTTCTCGACTGGACCAGTGAACGTGACGGGTTCCAGCGGTTCAGCATCGAGGCCAGCGACGATTTGCAGCATTGGCAGCCCTGGGGCGAAGGGCAAGTGGCGCGGTTGACCTTGGCTGACGAACGGGTCGAGCAACATGAAGTCGGCCTGCCGGGGCAGACGGCGCGTTATCTGCGACTGCTGTGGAACACACCGCAGGCGGCGCCGATCCTGACATCGGCGCAACTGCAAAGCGCCAGCCCCCGCAGCCTGCCGCTGCCGTTAGTCTGGTCGCAAGCGTTGGCGGGTAGCACCGTGAAGGCTGGTGAGTACATCTGGCAATTGCCGATGGGGCTGAATGTCGAGCGCGTTCAAGTCACGTTGGACCAGCCCAACAGCCTGGCACCCGTAGACTTGTCCGGGCGCCGGGAAAGCAGCCTGCCGTGGCAACCGTTGAGCAGTGGATTGCTGTATCGCCTGACCCAGAACGGCCAGGACGTGGTGCAGAACGAGTTACAGCTCTCGGGACAAACCGTGCAGCAGCTTAAGTTAACCGTGGACGAACGTGGCGGTGGCCTGGGGGCGCAGGCACCCACGCTGAAATTTGCCGTGCGCGCCACGCAACTGGTGTTTCTGGCGCGGGGGCCAGGGCCATATACGCTGGTGCTGGGCAATGCGACGGTCAAGGCGGCAAGCCTGCCATTGTCGACGCTGATCCCGGATTACAGCCCGGCGAAACTGGCGACGTTGGGCAAGGCTTCGGTCGGTGGCGGGGCGATGGTGACCCCGGTTGTTGCGCCGGTACCGGCGCAGGTTGGCACTGACTGGAAGAAGTTTGGCCTGTGGGCGGTGTTGCTGCTCGGTGTGCTGTTCCTGGCGGCGATGGCGTTCAATTTGCTGCGCAAGCCACCGGTCAAACCCTGAAAACAGGGCGCTTCGCGCCCAATCGCGAGCAGGCTCGCTCCCACATTGGAATGCATAATCCTGTGGGAGCGAGCCTGCTCGCGAAAGCGGACTATCAGTCGGTAAAAAAACCCATTTCGAACTACGCTCATCCCCGCGCATGAACTCTCTTCGACCGATCACGTCTGATAGGAGGAAATGCGCACCGACTCGCGCTAAACTGCGCGGGTTTTTAGCCCCCCCATTTCTCCGGAGCCTTCCATGTCCCGCGTTACCTTGAGTCGCTATTTGATTGAGCAGACCCGCAGCAACAACACTCCTGCCGATCTGCGCTTCCTGATCGAAGTGGTGGCGCGTGCTTGCAAGGAGATCAGCCACGCCGTTTCCAAAGGCGCCCTGGGCGGTGTTCTGGGCAGCATGGGTACTGAAAACGTTCAGGGCGAAGTGCAGAAGAAGCTCGACGTACTCTCTAACGAAATCCTGCTTGAAGCCAACGAATGGGGCGGTCACCTGGCCGGCATGGCGTCCGAAGAAATGGACAATGCCTACCAGATCCCGGGCAAATACCCGAAAGGCGCCTACCTGCTGGTATTCGACCCGCTGGACGGTTCGTCGAACATCGATATCAACGCCCCGGTCGGCACTATCTTCTCGGTGCTGCGCTGCCCGAACGAACACCTGAGCCAGAACGAAGCGCTGAATGAAAAAGCCTTCCTGCAGCCAGGCACCCAGCAGGTTGCCGCCGGTTATGCCATCTATGGCCCTCAGACCATGCTGGTGCTGACCCTGGGCGACGGTGTCAAAGGCTTCACCCTGGACCGTGAAATGGGCAGCTTCGTACTGACCCACGAAGACATCACCATTCCTGAATCCACCCAGGAATTCGCGATCAACGCCTCCAACCAGCGTCACTGGGAGGCACCGGTACAGCGTTACGTCAGCGAACTGCTGGCAGGCGACGCAGGCCCGCTGAAAAAGAACTACAACATGCGCTGGGTTGCGGCGATGGTCGCGGACGTGCACCGCATCCTGACCCGTGGTGGCCTGTTCATGTACCCACGCGACAGCCGCGAGCCGTCCAAGCCGGGCAAGCTGCGCCTGATGTACGAAGCCAACCCGATGTCGTTCCTCGTCGAACAAGCGGGCGGCGCGTCCACCGACGGCCACCAGCGCATCCTCGACATCCAGCCTGAAGGTCTGCACCAGCGCGTAGCGGTGTTCCTCGGCTCGAAAGAAGAAGTTGCACGCGTCACGGCTTACCACAAGGAGTAAACCATGAACCCGCCCTGGCAGCCGTTGCTCGAATGGTGGTTCGGAAATGCCGAATCAGCAAAAGAAGTGGCGGCGCAGAAGGGCAGGTTATGGTTCGGCAAGCGTGACAGCCAGGACCTCGAAGCGCGTGAGCGCTTCGGGGGCCAGGTCGAGCAAGCACTGGCCGGCGGTTTGACCGAGTGGGCGCAATGTCCCGAAGGTTGGCTGGCCCTGGTGCTGTTACTCGATCAACTGCCGCGCATGCTCTTTCGCGATACCCCCAAAGCCTTTTCCGGTGACACCAGGGCCCAGGCACTGGTTGCTCAAGGCATTGCCGCGGATTTCGATCGGCAACTGCAGCCGATCGAGCGGGTGTTCATCCTGCTGGTGTTCGAGCACTGCGAAAACCTCGAAGTGCAAAACGAATGCATCTCTCGCTACATCGAACTGCTGGAGCAGCAGCCGGAAAGTGACAGGGCGCTGTTTGCCGATTATCTGGACTATGCCGAGAAGCATCAGAAGGTGATCGCGCAGTTTGGGCGGTTTCCGCATCGCAATGCGGTGTTGGGGCGGGAGAGTACGGCGCAGGAGCTGGAGTTTCTTTCGAAGCCAGGGTCTCGCTTCTAGTTTTTTGTTCTTGCTGATGTCGCCTTCGCGGGCAAGCCCGCTCCCACAGTGATTGTTGTCGTACACGGATTCTATGTATGACTAAAAACCCTGTGGGAGCTGGCTTGCCAGCGAAGAGGCCGGCGACCGCGCTCTAGATTCGGAAACTACCCACCAGATGCTTCAACCGCGCCGCCTGCTGCTCAAGGTCGGCACACGCGCGCAAGGTTGATTGCAGGTTCTCCACGCCTTCCTGGTTCAGGGTGTTGATCTCGGTAATGTCGACGTTGATCGATTCCACCACGGCCGTCTGTTCTTCCGTCGCCGTCGCCACGGATTGGTTCATGCCGTCGATTTCGCTGATGCGCTGGGTCACGCTGCCCAGGCGTTCACCGGCCTGGTTGGCGATACCGACGCTGCTTTCACTGTGACGCTGGCTCTCGGTCATGGTGCCCACGGCTTCGCGGGCGCCGATTTGCAGCTCCTCAATCATCTTCTGCACTTGCTGCGCCGAATCCTGGGTGCGGTGAGCGAGGTTGCGCACTTCATCGGCAACCACCGCAAACCCGCGCCCGGCTTCACCTGCACGCGCGGCTTCGATGGCGGCGTTGAGGGCCAGCAGGTTGGTCTGCTGGGAGATGCTGGTGATCACTTCCAGAATCTGCCCGATGTTGACGGTGTTGCTGTTGAGCGTTTCGATATTGCCGCACGAGTCGCTGATCTTCGCCGATAGCTGGTGCATCGCCGAGATGGTGTTATCCACCACCTGTTGACCCTCTTCGGCCAGGGCGCGGGCATCGCTCGAATGCTGGGAGGCGAGGGCGGCGTTCTGGGCGATTTCCTGGGCGGCGGCACCGAGCTGGTTGATGGCCGCGGCGACGCTACTGGTGCGTGAGGCTTGCTGGTCGGAGTTGAACATCGACGAGTTGGACGCCGCCACTACACGCAGCGCCACTTCGTTGACCTGACCGGTGGCCGAGGACACCTCGCGAATCGAGGTGTGAATGCGTTCTACGAAACGGTTGAATGACAGCCCCAGTGCACCGAATTCGTCGTGACCGTGAATGGTCAGGCGTTTGGTCAGGTCGCCTTCGCCTTCGGCAATGTCGTGCATGGCACGACCCATGGTCAGCAATGGCTGCATCAGGAAACTGATCAGCATGCCCAGCAGGGCGATGATGATCACCACCGCAATGACCATGGCAATGATCGCCGAGGTGCGGAATTCGCTGAGCATCGAGAAGGCGGTGTCCTGGTCCAGCACCAGTGCCACATACCAATCCGCCGACGGCACGCCATTGACGTGGGTGAAGGAAATGAACTGGCGTTTGCCGTCGATCTCGACTTCCTTCATGCCCGGGCTGACTTTGGGTGCACCGTTGGGGTAGGCGTCGGTCAGGTTCTTGAGCACCAGTTTGCTGTCGGGGTGGATCAGGATCTTGCCATCGGCGCCTACAATGAAGGCATGGCCGTGACCACCGAAATTCAGCGAGTTGATGATCGCGCTGACGCTGGACAGGTCAATGTCGGCGCCGGAAACGCCGATCATCTGGCCCTGTTGCTTCACTGGCGTGGCGACAGTGATCACCAGTTTGCCGGAGGAAGCAGCGATGTACGGTTCCGTGACGATGGTCTGCTGCGCGCTGTTGGCCGCCTTGTACCAGCCACGGGCGCGCGGGTCATAGTCCGCCGCGCGGTTGCCCGCCGGGACCGAAAACATCACGCCATCGGTGCCGCCGAAGTAGCTCAGCTGGAAGTTGCCGG
Source organism: Pseudomonas izuensis (assembly GCF_002356535.2). Classification (NCBI taxonomy): domain Bacteria; kingdom Pseudomonadati; phylum Pseudomonadota; class Gammaproteobacteria; order Pseudomonadales; family Pseudomonadaceae; genus Pseudomonas; species Pseudomonas izuensis. The sequence goes on from NZ_AP017423.2 coordinate 346,956, forward strand.
TATAGGCGGGCAGGTCGATGGCGCGTTTCAGGCTGGCCGGGGCGCTGCCATCCACAGCGATCTGCTGGGACAGTGATTGCAGCAACTGGATGCGGCTTTCCAGCCAGGTCTGAATGTTGCTGGTGGTCAGGCTGCCCAGTTCCTGCATCGAGGCTTCGGTGCTGCTACGCAACGTCTCGCGCTGGCGATAGTCGTTGAACAGGATGAAACAAGCGAATGCGACAACCACCACGAGGGCGGCAGCCAACAGGATTTTGTGGCTGAACTTCATGTTTCTGGTCATTAAGTGAGCTACCGCGAAAAGGCGTGTCGACAAAAGGGGGGCAATGCCACGGAATAGAGCATTGCGCTGCCTTTTATTTCGACTGAATGGCGCCAAAGATTAGGCGTTTTTGACGAAACCCGACGAAATGTCCAATAGCCTTACAAAGTGGTTGATTATTAGCGGGAAGGCAGACGAGCGGCCCTATAAATACCCTGCCATCCAGGGAACCAGAAACGGGTTTGCTCTTCTAAGGTTCTGCTTGGCAGCCATGCCAATCCCCTTCGCCCCTGGAGTTACACCATGTCGCTGCGATCCATCGCCTTGCTTTCGTTCTGCGTGTTGTTGGCTGCGTGCAGCAAGATCAATCAGGAAAACTACTCGAAACTCTCTTCCGGCATGACCAAGACCGAGGTTGAAACCTTGCTGGGCAAACCGGCCGACTGTTCGGGTGCGCTCGGCATGTCCAGTTGCACCTGGGGCGACAAGAACAGCTTTATCAGCGTGCAGTATGCCGGTGACAAAGTGCTGATGTTTTCCGGCCAAGGCCTGAAGTAAACCGGGGCCACGCGCCCACGGGAGAAAAACAATGAAGCGGTTATTGATGATGCTTTTTGCCAGCCTGGTATTGGCTGGCTGTGCCACTTCTGGCCAGGATCCGTTGGCGCCCAAAACCGTCAACAGCGTCAACCTCAAGCGCTACCAGGGTACCTGGTACGAGTTGGCCCGTATGCCAATGTACTTCCAGCGCGATTGCGCGCAATCCGAAGCTCATTACACACTCAAGCCCGATGGCAACGTGGCGGTATTGAACCGTTGCCTGACGCCGCAGTGGGAGTGGGAAGAGGTCAAGGGCACGGCTTATCCACAGGTGCCGGGTAAGTCCGATAAGTTGTGGGTGGAGTTCGACACCTGGTTCTCCCGGCTGATTCCGGGTACGGCGAAAGGCGAATACTGGGTGTTGTACGTCAGCGATGACTACAAGACTGCTATCGTCGGCGACCCGAGCCGTCGGTACCTGTGGTTGCTGTCACGCACCCCGACCGTCAACGGTGTCGTGCGTGAAGAATTGCTGAGCAAGGCGCGTCAGCAGGGCTATGACACCACGCGGCTGATCTGGCGGGCGTCGGATACGCAGATGGCCAAGACCTCGAATTGATTGCAAAAATCCCTGTAGGAGCGAGCCTGCTCGCGATGGTGTGTCAGACACATTTATGTCACTGATACTCCATCGCGAGCAGGCTCGCTCCTACAGTTGTTTTTGTGTCAGCCTAAAAGTTCGCGCAGGACCTGGGTGAAAGCCCGGTTGCTTTCTTCCTCGCCAGCATGCCGTCCGTCACGCACGACCCACTGGCCATTGACCAGAACATCGCGCACCTGACGATCACCACCGGCAAACAACCACCGGTTCAGGATCCCGTCACCGCTCGCCGTCGCCAGATACGGATCATTGCCATCCAGCACCAGCCAGTCCGCACGCTTGCCAACCTCCAGCGCACCAATCGGCTGACCCAGCGCCTGGGCTCCGCCATCCAGCGCCGCGTCGAACAAGGTACGGCCGACCATTGGCTGATCCGCACCATACAAGCGATTGCGCCGTTGATCGCGCAGACGTTGGCCGTACTCCAGCCAACGCAGTTCCTCCACCACGCTCAATGACACATGGCTGTCGGAACCGATGCCCATGCGTCCACCCTGGGCCAGGAAGTCCACCGCCGGGAAAATCCCGTCGCCGAGGTTGGCCTCGGTGGTCAGGCACAGGCCGGCGATGGCGCGACTCTTGGCCATCAGCGTGACTTCTTCCGGGTTGGCGTGGGTGGCGTGGACCAGGCACCAGCGCTGGTCGACCTCGGTGTTTTCATACAGCCATTGCAGCGGGCGGCGGCCGCTCCAGGTCAGGCAGTCGTCGACTTCCTTCTGTTGTTCGGCGATGTGAATGTGCACGGGGCATTGCTTGTCGCTGGCCGCCAGCACTTCGCTGATCTGCTGCGGTGTTACCGCGCGCAGCGAGTGGAAGCACAGGCCCAGCGACTGGGCCTTCTGCTGAGCGAGCAGGGGTTGCAGGCGCGATTGCAGCTTCAGGTAGTTCTCGGTGCTGTTGATAAAGCGACGTTGACCGTCGTTCGGGGTCTGGCCGCCGAAACCGGAGTGGCTGTAGAGCACTGGCAGCAGGGTCAGGCCGATACCAGCGGCGCTGGCGGCCTGGCTGATGCGCAAGGCCAGTTCGGCCGGGTCGGCGTAGGGTTGGCCATTACTGTCGTGGTGTACGTAATGAAATTCCGCCACCGAGGTGTAACCGGCCTTGAGCATTTCGATGTACAGCTGACGGGCGATGACGCCCAGTTGTTCCGGGCTGATTTTTCCGACGAGGCGATACATCAAGTCGCGCCAGGTCCAGAAACTGTCGTTCGGATTGCCCGCCACTTCTGCCAGCCCGGCCATGGCCCGCTGGAAGGCGTGGGAGTGCAGATTCGGCATGCCCGGCAGTAGCGGGCCGCTCAACCGCTCGGCGCCATCTGCATGGGAATCGGCCTGGATATGGGTCAATACGCCATCGGCGCTGACCTCAAGACGTACATTGTTGGCCCATCCACTAGGCAGCAGCGCGCGTTCGGCAAAGAAGGCGGACATGGTTCAGCACCCCATCGTGTGTTATTTGTATATACATATACAGACGTTTGCCTGCCCGGTAAACTCCGGCAAGCTAGCAACATCACCTAAACGACCAAGGATTAACCGTGCCGACTCCGCCTCCAGTCTCTCCGTTGGCCGCGAACATGGGCGACAGTCCGGCGCCCTTGTACGCCCGCGTCAAACAAATGATCACCCAGCAAATCGACAGTGGAAACTGGCCGCCGCACTACCGCGTTCCGTCGGAAAGCGAGCTGGTCAGCCAGTTGGGTTTCAGCCGCATGACCATCAACCGCGCCCTGCGCGAGATGACCGCCGATGGTCTGTTGGTGCGCATGCAGGGCGTCGGCACCTTCGTCGCCGAGCCGAAAAGCCAGTCAGCGCTGTTTGAAGTGCACAACATCGCCGACGAAATCGCCTCCCGTGGTCATCGCCACACGTGCAAGGTCATCACCCTCGAAGAAGAGGCCGCGGGCTCCGAGCGCGCCCTGGCCCTGGACATGCGTGAAGGACAGAAGGTGTTCCACTCGCTGATCGTGCATTTCGAAAACGATATTCCGGTGCAAATCGAAGACCGTTTCGTCAACGCCCTGGTGGCGCCGGAATACCTCAAGCAGGATTTCACCCTGCAAACCCCTTACGCCTATCTGAACCAGGTCGCGCCGTTGACCGAAGGCGAGCACGTGGTTGAGGCCATCCTGGCCGAGCCCTCCGAATGCAAGTTGCTGCAGATTGAAAAGGGCGAGCCGTGCCTGCTGATTCGCCGGCGTACCTGGTCCGGTCGCCAGCCCGTGACCGCCGCCCGTTTGATCCATCCCGGTTCCCGTCATCGTCTGGAAGGTCGGTTTCATAAATGATTGATACAAAGGTTTTACGCGCAGTTGATTACCCGCGCATGCCGTGGAAGAACGGCGGCGGCAGCACTGAAGAAATCACCCGTGACTCCGGTACCGGCCTGGATGGTTTCGGCTGGCGTCTGTCGATTGCCGACATCGGTGAGTCGGGTGGCTTTTCCACCTTCGCCGGTTACGAGCGGATCATCACCGTGCTGCAGGGCGATGGCATGACCTTGTCCGTGGATGGACAGGTTACGCGGCCATTGTTACCCATCGATCCGTTTGCCTTCAGCGGTGAAAGCCAGGTGTCCTGCACCTTGCTGGGTGGGCCGATCCGCGATTTCAACCTGATCTACGCGCCACAGCGTTACAGCGCACGGCTGCAATGGTTGAGCGGTGAGCAGCGGTTTTTCAGCGAGGCCGGGACTGTGCTGGTGTTCAGTGTCAGCGATGCGCTTGAGGTGAAGGTCGGTAACAGTGCTTCACAACTGGGTCGCCATGATTGCCTGCAACTTGTCGGTAACACTGGCCTGCTGGAAGTCACCAGCAATGCCGCCTGCTGCGTGATCGAACTGACTGCACACTGATCCAAAACTCAAACGACATTATCGCGGGCAAGCCCGCTCCCACAGGTCCTATGAAGATCCTGTGGGAGCGGGCTTGCCCGCGATGCTTTTTGTCACTGCAAATCCGTTTCCCTCCGCGCACCACTTTGTTACCGAACGCCCCAGTGTGGCGCAAAACTACGCTCAAGTAACAACCCGCCCATCCTCCAAAAAATCCCCTCGAAATAATTCATCTACGCTGGAACCCTTGATTCAGGCGCTCTGCAGCCCTTCAACGATTTTTCTTGAATGCCCATCCAACAAGTTGGCCGCTTGATTGCATATGCTTGTATGTACAAGTAAAGACGTATGCGTATGAGTCACGAGGACTCAACCATCGTCCACTGATTCGCCGGTGTGCACTGATGCCCATTGGCTTGCTCGCCCACTGCCTGGGTTGGTTTGGATTGATTGCTGAGGAGTTCTTTTCGTGACTGACAATAAACCTACTAAGTTTCGTGACGTTGAAATCCGTGCTGCCCGCGGTAACAAGCTGACCGCCAAGAGCTGGCTGACCGAAGCGCCGCTGCGCATGCTGATGAACAACCTCGACCCTGAAGTCGCCGAGAACCCAAAGGAGCTGGTGGTTTACGGTGGTATCGGTCGTGCGGCACGTAACTGGGAATGCTACGACAAGATCGTTGAAAGCCTGACCAACCTGAACGACGACGAGACCCTGCTGGTGCAATCCGGCAAGCCGGTCGGCGTGTTCAAGACCCACGCCAACGCCCCGCGCGTGCTGATCGCCAACTCCAACCTGGTACCACACTGGGCAAGCTGGGAACACTTCAACGAACTCGACGCCAAAGGCCTGGCCATGTACGGCCAGATGACCGCGGGCAGCTGGATCTACATCGGCAGCCAGGGCATCGTCCAGGGCACCTACGAAACCTTCGTCGAAGCCGGTCGCCAACACTACAACGATGACCTGAAAGGCAAGTGGGTACTGACCGCTGGCCTGGGCGGCATGGGTGGCGCCCAGCCTCTGGCTGCAACCCTGGCCGGCGCTTGCTCGCTGAACATCGAATGCCAGCAGGTCAGCATCGATTTCCGCCTGAAAAGCCGCTATGTCGATGAGCAGGCCAAAGACCTCGACGACGCTCTGGCTCGCATCGCCAAGTACACCAAAGAAGGCAAAGCGATCTCCATCGCGCTGCTGGGCAACGCGGCTGAAATCCTGCCGGAACTGGTCAAGCGCGGCGTACGCCCGGACATGGTTACCGACCAGACCAGCGCCCACGACCCGCTCAACGGCTACCTGCCTGCTGGCTGGACCTGGGACCAGTACCGCGCTCGCGCCAAGACCGAACCTGCCGCTGTAATCAAGGCCGCCAAGCAATCGATGGCCGTGCACGTTAAAGCGATGTTGGACTTCCAGAAAATGGGCGTGCCGACCTTCGACTACGGCAACAACATCCGTCAGATGGCGCAAGAAGAAGGCGTGGAAAACGCATTCGACTTCCCAGGCTTCGTACCGGCTTACATCCGTCCACTGTTCTGCCGTGGCATCGGCCCGTTCCGTTGGGCTGCACTGTCGGGTAACGCAGAAGACATCTACAAGACCGACGCCAAGGTCAAGGAACTGATCCCGGACGACGCTCACCTGCACAACTGGCTGGACATGGCGCGCGAGCGCATCAGCTTCCAGGGTCTGCCGGCACGTATCTGCTGGGTTGGCCTGGGTCTGCGCGCCAAGCTGGGCCTGGCGTTCAACGAAATGGTCCGTAGCGGCGAGCTGTCTGCACCTATCGTGATCGGTCGCGACCACCTGGACTCCGGTTCGGTATCGAGCCCGAACCGCGAAACCGAATCGATGCAGGACGGTTCCGATGCCGTGTCCGACTGGCCACTGCTCAACGCCCTGCTCAATACCGCGAGCGGCGCGACCTGGGTCTCCCTGCACCACGGCGGCGGCGTCGGCATGGGCTTCTCCCAGCACTCGGGCATGGTGATTGTCTGCGACGGTACTGACGAAGCGGCCGAGCGTATCGCTCGCGTGCTGCACAACGACCCGGCGACCGGCGTTATGCGTCACGCCGATGCGGGTTACCAGATCGCGATCGACTGCGCCAAGGAACAAGGGCTGAACCTGCCGATGATTACCGGCAAATAAAAAAACCTGTGGGAGCTGGCAAGCCCGCTCCCACAGGGACCGAGTGACCCGATAGAACAATTAAAACAATCCACAGAGGTTGAACCATGGCTGCTGACAGCGAGCGTGCAGGCAACAAACCGTTGATCGAGAAACGCTCGATCGACTACATCCCGGAAGCGGAAAGACACGGTCGTCTGTTTAGCCAGTTCACCCTGTGGATGGGTGCCAACCTGCAAATCACCGCGATTGTCACCGGGGCTTTGGCCGTGGTGCTGGGCGGTGACGTGTTCTGGTCGTTGATCGGCCTGTTGATCGGTCAACTGCTCGGCGGCGGCGTCATGGCGTTGCATGCCGCGCAAGGACCCAAACTCGGCCTGCCGCAGATGATCTCCAGCCGGGTCCAGTTCGGCGTCTATGGTGCGGCCATCCCGATCGTGCTGGTCTGCCTGATGTACCTGGGCTTCACCGCAACGGGTACCGTGCTGTCCGGCCAGGCGCTGGGCCAGTTGTTTGGCGTCAGCGACACCGTCGGCATCCTCCTTTTCGCCAGTGTCATCGTGCTGGTCACGGTGCTTGGTTATCGGGTGATCCATTGGATCGGTCGTGTTGCCAGTGTCATTGGCGTGATTGCCTTTGTTTATCTGTTCAGCCGTCTGATGAGCCAAGTTGACGTTGGCGCACTCCTGCAAATCCGTCACTTCAGCTGGAGCAGCTTCCTGCTCGCGGTGTCGCTCGCGGCATCCTGGCAGATCGCCTTCGGCCCTTATGTGGCTGACTATTCGCGTTACCTGCCGAGCAAGACGTCCTCGGTGAAAACCTTTTTCGCCGCTGGCGCGGGTTCGGTCATTGGCGCCCAGGTGGCGATGATCCTCGGCGTGTTTGCCGCCGCTTCGGCCAACGGGCAATTCGCCGGTCACGAAGTGGCCTACATCGTGGGTCTGGGCGGTACGGGTGCCACCGCGGCGCTGCTGTACTTCAGCATCGCGTTCGGCAAGGTCACCATCTCCACACTGAACTCCTACGGCAGCTTCATGTGCATTGCGACCATCATCAGCGGTTTCCGTGGTGAACTGAAGGTCACGCGCTTGCAGCGTCTGGTCTTCGTGCTGGTCATCGTCGGTGCTGCGACCCTGATGGCTTTGCTTGGCCAGCACTCGTTCCTCGGTGCGTTCAAGTCCTTCATCCTGTTCCTGCTGGCGTTCTTTACGCCATGGAGCGCGATCAACCTGGTGGACTACTACTGCATCACTCGCGAGCGTTATGACGTGCCGGCGCTGGCCGATCCGAACGGTCGCTACGGCCGCTGGAACATCCTCGGTATCAGCGTCTATGTGTTCGGTGTGCTGGTGCAGCTGCCGTTCATTTCCACCAAGTTCTATACCGGTCCGCTGGTGGCCGCTCTGGGTGATGTGGATATTTCCTGGATCATCGGCCTGGTGATTCCCGCAGCGCTTTATTACGTGTGTGCGAAAAAATGGCACGGCACAGTGCCCGATCAACTGATCCTGCCGGTCGAGCAGGACGTGGTCACCGAACAAAAGCTAAGTGTCGGTCGCGCTGCGGCGCAGGCCTGATTGGACGTGGACAGGGCAGGATGCCTCTTGACTGCCGTAAGCCAATTCATGATTAGGAGCGTCACAATAATGAAATCGAACAAGACCCTGCTGACCACATTGCTTTCCATGGGCCTGCTGGCCAGCGCCGGCGCCACTCAGGCGGCGGGTTGGTGCGAGTCGGGTAAACCGGTGAAGTTCGCCGGCCTGAACTGGGAAAGCGCCATGCTGCTGACCGACGTGCTGCAAGTCGTGTTGGAGAAAGGCTACGACTGCAAGACCGACAGCCTGCCAGGCAACTCCATCACCATGGAGAACGCCCTGAGCAGCAACGACATCCAGGTGTTTGCCGAAGAGTGGGTCGGCCGCAGCGAGGTCTGGAACAAGGCTGAGAAGGCCGGCAAGGTCGTTGGTGTCGGCGCTCCGGTGGTCGGTGCCGTCGAAGGCTGGTACGTGCCGCGCTACGTGATCGAAGGCGACGCCAAGCGTAAGCTGGAACCCAAGGCGCCTGACCTGAAAAACATTGCTGACCTGGGCAAGTACTCGGCGATTTTCAAGGACGCCGAAGAGCCTTCCAAGGGCCGTTTCTACAACTGCCCGGCGGGTTGGACCTGTGAGCTCGATAATAGCGAAATGCTGAAGAGCTACGGCCTGGAAAGCACCTACACCAACTTCCGTCCGGGCACCGGTCCGGCACTGGATGCCGCCGTCCTCTCGAGCTACAAGCGTGGCGAGCCGATCCTGTTCTACTACTGGTCGCCAACACCGCTGATGGGTCAGGTCGACGTGGTGAAACTCGAAGAGAAACCAGGCGTGGATAAGACCGTGACCATCAAGGTCGGCCTGTCCAAGACTTTCCACGAAGAGGCCCCGGAGCTGGTGGCCGTGCTGGAAAAGGTCAACCTGCCGATCGACCTGCTGAACCAGAACCTGGGCCGGATGACCAAAGAGCGGATCGAGTCGCCAAAACTGGCCAAGATCTTCCTGAAGGAACATCCTGAAGTCTGGCACGCATGGGTGAGCGACGACGCAGCCAAGAAAATCGACGCGGCCTTGTAGGTTGGGCCTCTCCGGCTGCCGGTGGCGGCAGTCGGATGCTTGATCGCAACCCCTTGATTGAGAGTCTCTTATGTTTCCCGAAAGCTTTACCTTTTCCATCGCCGACTGGGTCAACAGTTGGGTCGATTCGCTGGTCACCAACTACGGCGACGTGTTCCGGCACATCTCCGACACCCTGTTGTGGGCCATCGTCAATCTTGAAGGGCTGCTGCGCGCGGCGCCCTGGTGGCTGATGCTGGCCATCGTGGCCGGCGTGGCCTGGCACGCGACACGTAAAGTGGTGACCACGGCGGTCATCGTCGGTTTGCTGTTCCTGGTGGGTGCGGTCGGCCTCTGGGACAAGCTGATGCAGACCCTGGCGCTGATGATGGTGGCGACAGTCATCTCGGTGCTGATCGGCATTCCGCTGGGCATTCTCTCGGCGCGCAGCAATCGCTTGCGTTCGGTGCTGATGCCGCTGCTGGACATCATGCAGACCATGCCGAGCTTCGTGTACCTGATCCCGGTGCTGATGCTGTTCGGCCTGGGCAAGGTCCCGGCGATTTTCGCCACCGTGATCTACGCCGCGCCACCGCTGATCCGCCTGACCGACCTGGGTATTCGCCAGGTTGACGGTGAAGTGATGGAAGCGATCAACGCCTTCGGTGCCAACCGCTGGCAGCAACTGTTCGGCGTGCAACTGCCGCTGGCCCTGCCGAGCATCATGGCCGGGATCAACCAGACCACCATGATGGCCCTGTCGATGGTAGTGATTGCCTCGATGATCGGTGCCCGTGGCCTGGGTGAAGACGTGTTGGTGGGGATTCAGACCCTCAACGTCGGACGCGGCCTGGAAGCCGGTCTGGCGATCGTGATTCTGGCAGTGGTGATCGACCGCATTACACAAGCGTACGGTCGCGCACGGCATGAGGTGAGCAAATGAGCAACCAAGCCATCAGCAAAATCGAAGTCAAAAACGTCTTCAAGATTTTCGGTAGCCGTTCCAAAGACGCGCTGGAAATGATTCGCCAGAAAAAGACCAAGGACCAGGTGCTGGCCGAAACCGGCTGCGTGGTCGGCGTCAACGACCTGTCGTTGAGCATTGGGAGCGGTGAGATCTTCGTGATCATGGGTCTGTCGGGTTCCGGCAAGTCGACTCTGGTGCGTCACTTCAATCGCCTGATCGATCCGACCAGCGGCGCGATCCTGGTGGACGGCGTGGACATCCTGCAATACGACATGGAAGCCCTGCGCGAATTTCGTCGGCGCAAGATCAGCATGGTGTTCCAGAGCTTCGGCCTGCTGCCCCACAAGACCGTGGTGGATAACGTCGCCTACGGCTTGAAAGTGCGCGGCGAGAGCAAGCAGATGTGCACCGAGCGTGCGCTGCACTGGATCAACACCGTGGGCCTCAAGGGCTACGAAAATAAATACCCGCACCAGCTCTCCGGCGGCATGCGTCAACGTGTGGGCCTGGCCCGTGCCTTGGCGGCGGACACCGACATCATCCTGATGGACGAAGCGTTCAGTGCCCTCGACCCGCTGATCCGCGCCGAGATGCAGGACCAGTTGCTGGAGCTGCAAAAGACCCTGCACAAGACCATCGTCTTCATCACCCACGACCTCGACGAGGCCGTGCGCATCGGCAACCGCATCGCGATCCTCAAGGATGGCCGCCTGATCCAGGTCGGCACGCCGAAAGAGATCCTGCACTCGCCGGCGGATGAGTATGTCGACCGGTTCGTGCAGCGGCGGGCGGCGGTGGTTTAAGCGATTTGCGGCGTTTGTGCCGGCCCTATCGCGGGCAAGCCCGCTCCCACAGGGATTAGCGTTGTTACACAAATTGTGTGCACACCCAAAGACCACTGTGGGAGCTGGCTTGCCAGCGAAGGCGGCGGTGAAGCCGCATCAATATTCAGGATGTACGTTGAGGTTGAAGATGTCCCAGGCTGAAAAAATCGTTATCGCCGATGCCCCGTTGCGTTGGCAGGATGTGGTTGCGGTCGCCCGCCATGGCGCACAGCTGGAGCTGTCGGCGCAGACCTGGGCACGCATCGAAAATGCCCAGGCGATTGTCCAGCGCATCGTCATCAGCGGCGAACGCGCCTATGGCGTCAACACCGGCCTGGGCGGTTTGTCCAACGTCTCACTCAAAGACGAACAACTCAGCCAACTGTCGCGCAATACCCTGCTCAGTCACGCCTGCGGCGTCGGCCCGGTGTTGGCCGATGAACAGACCCGCGCCATCATGTGTGCGGCTATCCGCAATTACAGCCATGGCAAATCCGGCATTCATCGCCAAGTGGTCGACGCCTTGCTGGCGCTGCTTAACCGTGGCATCACCCCGCAAGTGCCGTCCCAGGGGTCGGTCGGTTACCTGACCCACATGGCCCACATCGGTATCGCGCTGCTGGGTGTCGGCAATGTCAGCTATCGCGGGCAGATCGTCTCGGCACAACAGGCATTGGCCGAAGAAGGCCTGCAACCGGTTCAACTCGGCGCCAAGGACGGTCTGTGCCTGGTCAACGGTACGCCGTGCATGTCCGGCCTCAGCTGCCTGGCGATTGCCGATGCCACGCGCCTGCTGCAATGGGCCGACGTGATCAGCGCCATGAGCTTCGAGGCCCAGCGTGGCCAGATCGCCGCGTTCGACGCCGAGATCATCGCGCTCAAGCCGCATCCGGGCATGCAACAGGTCGGGATCAACCTGCGGGCGCTGCTCGATGGCAGTGAAGTGATCGCGCAGAGCAAAGGCATTCGTACTCAGGATGCGCTGAGTATCCGTTCGATTCCCCAGGTGCACGGCGCGGCTCGCGATCAGCTCGATCATGCGATCAAGCAGATTGAAACCGAACTCAACGGCTGCACCGACAACCCGCTGCTGCTGGGCACGCCGGACAACTTCCGCGTCATGTCCCAGGCCAATCCGCACGGTCAGTCGGTAGCACTGGCGGCGGACCTGCTGGCCATCGCCATGGCGGAAATCGGCTCCATCGCCGAACGACGCCTGGACCGATTGATCAACCCGCACGTCAGCGGTCTGCCGGCGTTCCTGGTGGCCAACCCCGGGGTGAACTCCGGGATGATGATCGTGCAGTACGTCGCCGCTTCGTTGTGTGCGGAAAACCGCCAGTTGGCGCAACCGGCGGTGCTCGATAACTACGTCACCTCGGGTCTGCAGGAAGACCACCTGAGCATGGGCACCAACGCCGCGTTGAAGCTGCATCGCGCGCTGGAAAACTGCACGCAGATCCTCGCTATCGAGTACCTGTTGGCGGCCCAGGCGTTTGAATTCTTGAAAGAGCAGCGCTTCGGCGCCGGCACGGATGCCGCCTGGCGTCTGCTGCGTGAACGTGTACCGGCCTACGATCAGGATCGCTGGCTGGCACCGGACATCGCCGCGGCCGCGGGCGTTTTGAAAGACCGGGCCTTGCTGCAAAAAACCTTACCGAATCTGAACTGATTTCCATACAAAACCAGCGTGCCAAGGCGCCAGCCCTTTCAACAGAGAGGGAAGCGACGGACAACGGATATTTCCGGAGCGTCTGGTAGTTACCAACACACTCTCAAAAGGAGCATGAAATGACTGCGCTTAACCTGATTCCCGGCCAACTGACCCTTGCCCAACTGCGTGATGTCTATCAGCAGCCGGTGAAACTGACCCTCGACCACAGTGCTTCGGCCCAGATCGAAGCCAGCGTCGCGTGCGTAGAACAGATTCTCGTCGAAAACCGCACTGCTTATGGCATCAACACCGGTTTCGGTCTGCTGGCCTCGACCCGCATCGCCAGCGAAGACCTGGAAAACCTGCAGCGCTCGCTGGTGCTGTCCCACGCCGCCGGTGTCGGCCAGCCGATCAGCGACGAGCTGGTGCGGTTGATCATGGTGCTCAAGGTCAACAGCCTGAGCCGTGGTTTCTCCGGTATTCGCCGCGTAGTGATCGACGCGCTGATCGCCCTGATCAATGCCGAGGTTTACCCGCACATTCCACTGAAAGGCTCGGTGGGTGCTTCCGGTGACCTGGCGCCTTTGGCGCACATGTCGCTGGTGCTGCTGGGCGAAGGCAAGGCTCGCTACAAAGGCGAGTGGATGGAAGCCACCGAAGCGCTGAAAGTCGCTGGCCTGAAGCCGTTGACCCTGGCCGCGAAAGAAGGCCTGGCACTGCTCAACGGCACACAGGTGTCTACCGCTTTCGCCCTGCGCGGTCTGTTCGAAGGTGAAGACCTGTTCGCCGGCGCCCTGGCCCTGGGTGGCCTGACCGTTGAAGCCGTGCTGGGCTCGCGCTCGCCGTTCGACGCCCGTATCCACGCGGCTCGTGGCCAGAAAGGCCAGATCGACGCCGCCGCCGCTTACCGCGATCTGCTGGGTGAGCGCAGTGAAGTCTCCGACTCCCACGAGAACTGCGAAAAGGTCCAGGACCCGTACTCCCTGCGCTGCCAGCCGCAAGTCATGGGCGCCTGCCTGACCCAGTTCCGCCAGGCTGCCGAAGTGCTGGCCATCGAAGCCAACGCCGTCTCCGACAACCCGCTGGTATTCGCCGCTGAAGGCGACGTGATTTCCGGCGGCAACTTCCACGCTGAACCCGTGGCCATGGCGGCTGACAACATGGCGCTGGCCATCGCTGAAATCGGCTCCCTGAGCGAGCGCCGCATCTCGCTGATGATGGACAAGCACATGTCGCAACTGCCGCCGTTCCTGGTGGCCAACGGTGGCGTGAACTCCGGTTTCATGATCGCCCAGGTGACCGCGGCCGCTCTGGCCAGCGAAAACAAGGCGCTGTCTCATCCGCATTCGGTGGACAGTCTGCCAACGTCGGCGAACCAGGAAGACCACGTGTCCATGGCGCCGGCTGCCGGCAAGCGTCTGTGGGAAATGGCCGAGAACACCCGTGGCATTCTCGCGGTGGAATGGCTGGCGGCGGCCCAGGGCCTGGATCTGCGTGACGGTCTGAAGACCTCGCCGAAGCTGGAAAAGGCTCGGGCGATCCTGCGTAACGAAGTGCCTTTCTATGAGAAAGACCGTTTCTTTGCGCCGGACATCAACGCAGCGAGCGAGTTGTTGGCTTCGCGTTGCCTGAATGAGCTGGTGACGGCGAAGTTGCTGCCTAGCCTGTAAGGGCCCCTTCGCGAGCAGGCTCGCTCCCACATTGGATCTTCAGTATTCATCCAATCCCTGTGGGAGCGAGCCTGCTCGCGAATCGATTTCGCGTCGATAAGAATAATTAAGGACGAGCAATGCAAGCGCAAACAAAAGGGCTCAAACGCGGGCTTTCTGCCCGACATATTCGCTTCATGGCACTGGGGTCGGCGATCGGCACCGGGCTGTTTTACGGTTCTGCCTCGGCCATTCAAATGGCCGGTCCTGCGGTCCTGCTCGCTTACCTGATCGGCGGTGCAGCGGTGTTCATGGTCATGCGCGCCCTCGGCGAGATGGCTGTGCATAACCCGGTGGCCGGCTCATTCGGCCAATACGCCAGCACTTATCTGGGACCGATGGCAGGCTTTATCCTCGGCTGGACCTATGCGTTTGAAATGGTCATCGTCGGTATGGCCGATGTGACCGCGTTCGGCATTTACATGGGCTTCTGGTTTCCGGAGGTCTCCCGCTGGATCTGGGTGCTGGGCATCGTTTCCGTGGTGGGTGGCTTGAACCTGTGCAACGTCAAGGTTTTCGGTGAAATGGAGTTCTGGTTGTCGCTGCTCAAGGTCGGGGCCATCGTGGCGATGATTCTTGGCGGCTTCGGCATCATGTTGTTTGGTATCAGCACCGCCCCCGGCGCCCAGGCCACCGATATCAGCAACCTCTGGTCCCAGGGCGGCTTCATGCCCAATGGCGTGGGCGGCTTGATCGCTTCGTTTGCGGTGGTGATGTTCGCCTTTGGCGGCATTGAAATCATCGGCGTTACGGCCGGTGAAGCCAAGGATCCGCAGCATGTGCTGCCCCGGGCGATCAACGCCGTACCGATGCGTATCCTGCTGTTCTACGTGCTGACGATGCTGGTGCTGATGTCGATCTTCCCGTGGCAGCAGATCGGCAGCCAAGGCAGCCCGTTCGTGCAGATTTTTGACAATCTGGGGATCAGTTCGGCGGCAACCATCCTCAATATCGTGGTGATCTCGGCGGCAGTGTCGGCCATCAACAGTGACATCTTCGGCGCGGGCCGCATGATGTATGGCCTGGCTCAGCAGGGACACGCACCCAAAGGCTTCGCCCGCTTGTCGCGCAACGGCGTGCCGTGGCTGACCGTCGTGGTGATGAGCGGTGCACTGCTGCTGGGCGTGTTGCTCAACTACCTGATTCCGGAAAACGTCTTTTTGCTGATCGCCTCCATCGCAACCTTCGCCACGGTGTGGGTCTGGCTGATGATTCTGGTGACCCAGGTGGCCATGCGTCGCTCCATGAGTGCCGAGCAGGTCAAACAATTGAAATTCCCGGTGCCGTTCTGGCCCTATGCGCCGATGGCGGCGATTGCCTTCATGCTGTTCATCTTCGGCGTGCTGGGTTATTTCCCGGACACCCAGGCGGCTCTGATCGTTGGCGTGGTCTGGATTGCATTGCTGGTGCTGGCCTACCTGACGTGGGTGAAACCGGCGGCAGGCAAGGCGGTGCCGGTAGAGCAGGAACCTTCTTTTTCTCATCGATAACCTAACGGAGGCCACGGATGAAAACGCTCTGGCAACACTGTCACGTCGCAACCATGGCGCAAGGCGTCTACTCGGTCATCGAGGATGCGGCCATCGTGACGTCCGGTGCGCACATTGAGTGGGTCGGCCCGCGCAGTGAGCTGCCGTCCGGCGAATACCCGGCAGTCAATGATTTGAACGGGGCCTGGGTCACACCGGGCCTGATCGACTGCCACACCCACACAGTGTTTGGCGGCAACCGCAGCGGTGAGTTCGAGCAGCGCCTGCAAGGTGTCAGCTACGCCGAAATTGCCGCCAGCGGCGGCGGCATTGCCAGTACCGTGCGCGCCACCCGCTCCGCGACCGAAGACGAATTGTTCGCCAGCGCCGCCAAGCGTCTGAAAAGCCTGATGCGTGACGGTGTCACCAGCATCGAAATCAAGTCCGGCTACGGTCTCGACCTGGCCAACGAACGCAAGATGCTGCGGGTTGCCCGTCGCCTCGGCGCGGAACTGCCGATCAGCGTGCGCAGCACCTGCCTGGCCGCTCATGCCCTGCCGCCGGAATACAAGGATCGCGCCGACGACTACATCGATCACATCTGCGCCGAAATGCTTCCGGCCCTGGCCGCCGAGGGGCTGGTGGATGCGGTTGATGCGTTCTGCGAATACCTGGCGTTTTCCCCGGCGCAAGTCGAGCGAGTGTTTATCACCGCACAGAAACTTGGCTTGCCGGTGAAGCTGCACGCCGAGCAGTTGTCGTCCCTGCACGGTTCCAGCCTCGCGGCGCGTTACCATGCGCTGTCCGCCGATCATCTGGAATTCATGACCGAAGAAGACGCCATTGCCATGGCCGCGTCCGGCACCGTCGCCGTGTTGCTGCCTGGCGCCTTTTATTTCCTGCGTGAAACCCAATTGCCGCCGATGGAAGCCCTGCGCAAGCACGGCGTGAAAATCGCCATCGCCAGCGACCTCAACCCCGGCACCTCGCCGGGGCTGTCGCTGCGCCTGATGCTGAACATGGCCTGCACCTGTTTCCGCATGACCCCGGAAGAAGCCCTGGCGGGCGCGACGATTCATGCGGCTACGGCGCTGGGCATGGCCGACACCCACGGTTCGATCGAGGCAGGCAAGGTCGCGGATTTCGTCGCCTGGCAAATCGATCGTCCGGCCGACCTGTCGTACTGGCTGGGCGGTGATCTGGAAAAACGCGTCGTGCGTCACGGCGTTGAAACGAGCCTGTAGGAGAGCAGTTGTGGATAAGGTTCTGAACTTCAAACAAGGCCGCGTGCCGCTGCTGATCAGCATGCCCCACGCCGGTGTGCGCCTGACCCCGGCGGTCGAAGCCGGATTGATCCCCCAGGCGAAGAGCCTGCCGGATACCGACTGGCACATCCCGCAGCTTTACGACTTCGCCGCCGAGCTGGGGGCCAGCACCCTGGCCGCCGAGTATTCGCGGTTCGTCATTGACCTGAACCGTCCGTCTGACGACAAACCTTTGTACGTGGGCGCCACCACGGGCCTGTATCCGGCGACGCTGTTCGACGGCGTGCCGTTGTTCCGCGAAGGGCTGGAGCCTTCGAAAGAAGAACGCGCGACGTATCTGGAGCAGATCTGGACGCCGTACCACAGCACCCTGCAGCAGGAACTGGCGCGACTCAAGGCCGAGTTCGGCTATGCGCTGCTGTTCGACGCGCATTCGATTCGCTCGCTGATCCCGCACCTGTTCGACGGCAAACTGCCGGACTTCAACCTCGGCACCTTCAACGGTGCCAGTTGCGATCCGCAGCTGGCTTCGCAGCTGGAAGCGATCTGCGCCGGGCACCCGGACTACAGCCATGTGCTGAACGGGCGCTTCAAGGGCGGGCACATCACCCGTCATTACGGCAATCCGGCGCAAAACATTCATGCGGTGCAACTGGAGCTGGGCCAGTGCACGTACATGGAAGAGTTCGAGCCGTTCCGCTATCGGGCGGATCTGGCGGAGCCGACGCGGGTGGTCTTGAAGGAGCTGCTGCAAGGCTTGCTGGCCTGGGGCAAAAAGCACTACAACCGCTAGAACCTGGCGAATAACCCTGTGGGAGCGAGCCTGCTCGCGAAAGCTATGTATCGGTCAACATCTCAGTTGGCTGATATTGCGCCTTCGCGAGCAGGCTCGCTCCGACAGGTATTTTGTCTCGCCACAGATTCGTGTGCGTGCTGACAGTCGCCACCGTGCAAAACACGGTCGCCACAGGTCGCTTTTACCGCTCGTCTGCTGCGTAATGTTGCGCTCACGGTGCACAAAGACACCGGTCCGACAATAATCCGCTGCCGCACGAGAATGCTCCCTATGACAAGCATCAAAGGTTTGTTCATCCGCTGTCTCTCAATCCTCTGCGGTTCTGCTCTTCTGAGCACCAGTGTCCTGGCCGCTGACGACCCCTCCTGTAAAACCGTGCGCATGGGCGTGGTCAACTGGACCGACGTGATCGCCACCAGTGGCATGGCCGACGTACTGCTCAATGGCCTCGGTTACCAAAGCAAGCAAACCAGCGCCGTGCAGCAAATCATTTTCGCCGGCATTCGCGACAAGCGCCTGGACATCTTCCTCGGTTACTGGAAACCGGCGATGGACAAGAACATCGCACCGTTCCTGGCGGCCAATCAGGTCAAGGTCATGGACCAGCCAAGCCTGGCCGATGCCCAGGCGACCCTGGCGGTGCCTGATTACGTGGCGGCTGCCGGCCTGAAAACCTTCGCCGACATCGCCAGATTCAAGGATCAGCTCGGCGGCAAAATCTACGGCATCGAACCGGGCAGCGGCGCCAACACCACGATCAAGACCATGATCGAAACCAATCACTTCGGCCTGAAGGACTTCAAGCTGATCGAGTCCGGCGAGGCCGGCATGCTGGCGGCGGTGCAACGGGCCGTGAACCGCAAGGAGTTCGTGGTGTTCGTCGGCTGGACCCCGCACCCGATGAACATCAACATGAACATCGCCTACCTGACCGGCAGTGAAGACGTCTACGGGCCGAACGAAGGGGCGGCAACCGTTTCCTCCGTGACCGCGCCCGATTACGCCGAACGTTGCCCGAACGTTTATCGCCTGCTGGAAAACCTGACGTTCACCGCCGCCCAGGAAAGCCAGTTGATGGTGCCGATCATGGAGCGCCAGACGCCTCAGGATGTCGCCAGGAAATGGCTGCGCGAGCATCCGCAGGACTTGCAACGCTGGCTGGCGGGCGTGAGCAGTGTTGACGGCAAGGATGGCGTGGCCACGGTTCAGGCCAGTCTGAAAAACTGATGGCAACCGCAATACCTGTGGGAGCGAGCCTGCTCGCGAAGACGGTGTGTCAGGCAATATCAATCTTGGCTGATACGCCCTTTTCGCGAGCAGGCTCGCTCCCACAGGGTTAGGCCCAATATATCTTCCCTAAACGGGCACCAGGCTCATGGCTCCTTACCCTCTGTCTGTACAGATGCAGGCTTTTGTCGAGAAAACCGTCAGCTTCAACAGCACCGAAAGCAGCCTGGACGGATTGCGCCAGGCTTACAGCGAGATGTGCCGGGCATTTACCCCGCCACGACCCGTAGGGCTGTACGTGGTCGATTTCGAGTTGGCGGGGGTCCCCGTTCGCTCGTACCAGCCACCGGTTTTGCCCTCTGCCACAGGTGTGCCGTGCATCGTTTATATGCACGGCGGTGGTTGGGTGGTGGGAAACCTGGACTCGCACGACTTCATTTGCGCCGAACTGGCTTCGACACTCGGAGTGTTGGTGGTCGCGGTCGATTACCGCCTGGCGCCGGAGCATCCGTTTCCGGCCGCGCTCGATGACTGCCTGACTGTCTGGAGGGCATTGCGCACCGGACCGTTTCGGTTGGACCCCGAGCGCACGCTGGTGGTCGGTGACAGCGCCGGCGGCAATCTTGCCGCCGCCTTATGTCTGGCGCTGCGCGATTCCGGTGAGCCGGTGCCTGGCGCGCAGGTTCTGATTTATCCGGGGCTTGGTGGGGATCACCGGTTACCGTCGCGCAGCGAATGCGCTGACGCCCCGTTGCTCAGCAGCAGTGACCTGGACTGTTATCAGGCGTTGTATTTGCGCGCGACGGCAAAACCGGGCGCTTATGCGATGCCGTTGCTGGCCGGGAATTTCCGCGGATTGCCGCCGGCATGGATTGCCGTGGCGCAGTTCGACCCGCTGCGCGATGACGGCGTGCAGTATGCCGAGCGACTCAACGCCGCTGGCGTGGCATCGACACTGTATTACGGCGAAGGCTTGGTTCACGGTTGTTTACGGGCGCGGGGGCAGGCTGTCGAGGTCGATGCACTGTATGAAACCCTGCTCGGCTATCTGGCTGAAAAACTGGCGGCAAAACTCTGACTCTGCAAGGGCATGCTCATTCGCGTAATTCGGGTTTATGATGCCGGACGGCAGAATAATAGAAGTCCCCCCAGGGATGACCTCGACCCCTTACGGAGCGCGCAATGCAGACTTTGTACCCGCAGATCAAACCCCACGCCCGGCACGATCTGGCCGTCGACGAGACCCACACGCTGTATGTCGACGAAAGCGGTTCACCGGAAGGATTGCCGGTGGTGTTCATTCACGGCGGTCCCGGCGCCGGGTGCGATGCGGCGAGTCGCTGCTATTTCGATCCAAATCTGTACCGCATCGTGACCTTCGACCAGCGTGGTTGCGGTCGCTCCACCCCCCACGCCAGCCTGGAAAACAACACCACCTGGGATCTGGTCGCCGACCTCGAGCGAATCCGTGAGCACCTGGGCATCGACAAGTGGGTGTTGTTCGGTGGCTCCTGGGGCTCGACCCTGGCGCTCGCCTACGCGCAAACCCACCCCGAACGTGTGCACGGTCTGATCCTGCGTGGCATATTTCTCTGCCGCCCGCAGGAAATCGAGTGGTTCTACCAGGCCGGTGCCAGCCGTCTGTTTCCCGATTACTGGCAGGACTACATCGCGCCGATCCCGCAGGACGAGCGTGGCGATTTGCTCAGCGCATTCCACAAACGCCTGACCGGCAACGATCAGATCGCCCAGATGCACGCGGCCAAGGCCTGGTCCACCTGGGAAGGCCGGACCGCAACCCTGCGTCCGAACCCGCTGGTGGTCGATCGTTTCTCCGAGCCTCAGCGCGCGCTGTCCATCGCTCGCATCGAATGCCACTACTTCACCAACAACGCCTTCCTTGAACCTGACCAGTTGATCCGCGACATGGGCAAAATCGCCCATTTGCCCGGCGTGATCATCCATGGTCGCTATGACGTGATCTGCCCGCTGGATAACGCCTGGGAACTGCACCAGGCCTGGCCGAACAGCGAACTGCAAATAATCCGTGACGCGGGTCATGCCGCCGCCGAACCCGGGATTACCGATGCGTTGGTGCGTGCTGCCGATCGGATGGCACGACGTCTGCTCGACCTGGCCCCCGAAGAAGCATGAAGGGCCTGCTGCAACGGGTGCGTGGCGCGCGAGTCGAGGTAGCGGGGGAGGTCGTTGGCGCGGTCGACCAGGGGTTGCTGGTGCTGGTTGCCGTCGAGCCCGAGGACACTCGTGCCAGTGCCGACAAACTTCTCAATAAGCTGCTTAACTATCGAGTGTTCAGCGACGCTGAGGGCAAGATGAATTTGTCCCTGGCGGATGTGGGCGGCGGGTTGCTGCTGGTCTCGCAGTTCACCCTGGCCGCCGACACCAAGAGCGGGTTGCGCCCGAGTTTCTCGACCGCGGCCCCTCCGGCCCTGGGCGAAGAGCTTTTCGACTATCTATTAGGCAAAGCGAAACAGGTGCATGGCACTGTGGCATCAGGTAGATTCGGCGCGGATATGCAGGTGCACCTGGTCAATGATGGCCCGGTAACCTTCCTGTTACAGACCTGAAAGCGCTTGAAACATCTTTTTAAGCGCTTTTCGACTGAAAACAGGCGTTTTTCCCGATAAATACTTTGTTACCCCTGATGCGTTGTAACGCGGCCTACTAGATAATCGCGCGCTACGGGGATCAGCGTTCGTTGGTCCATTTTGACTTAGGTAGAGACTTGTCCTGGACCGTTTGGGGAATCATTTAGCCCCATCGGAGTCGGAACAATGCTCGCCAACTTGGCAAGAGTGGTCTGCAAGGCCGGTTTTTTCGCACCGGATACCGTACAGACCCTTCAACTGGCCGTTGGTTTTTTGATCTGTTTTCGGCGAGGGTTGCTCGTGATTGTTAGTCCCTGTAACGCACCAAAATTGTCTGCCAAACGGTTACGTAGCGCTCTTGTAGCGGGTTCGGCACTGCTCTGCCTGCTCAGCGCCGGCCAGCTTTGGGCATTCAATCTGGATGATGTATCGGCCAAGGCAAAAGAGCTGGCCGGTCAGAAGTACGAAGCGCCGCGCAGTAACCTGCCGACTGAATTCCGCGAAATGAAATTCGCCGACTATCAGAAAATTCGTTTCCTGACGGAAAAAGCCGAATGGGCGGACCAGAAGACCCCATTCAAGCTGTCGTTCTATCACCAGGGCATGCACTTCGATACGCCGGTGAAAATCAACGAAATCACCGCGAACACCGTCGAAGAGATCAAATACGACCCGAGTCGTTTCGATTTCGGCGACGTCAAGTTCGACCCGAAGGCCACTGAGCAACTGGGCTACGCCGGTTTCCGCGTGCTGTACCCGGTCAACAAGGCCGACAAGCAAGACGAAATCATGACCATGCTCGGCGCGAGCTACTTCCGCGTTGTCGGCAAGGGCCATGTCTACGGCTTGTCCGCTCGCGGCATGGCGATCGATACCGCCTTGCCGTCCGGCGAAGAATTCCCGCGTTTTCGCGAGTTCTGGATTCAACAGCCGAAACCGGGCGACAAGCACCTGGTGATCTTCGCGCTGCTGGATTCGCCACGGGCGACCGGTGCCTATCGCCTGACCCTGCGTCCGGGCAGCGATACCATTGTCGACGTCAAGGCGCAGATGTTCCTGCGTGACAAGGTCGGCAAACTGGGCATCGCGCCACTGACCAGCATGTACCTGTTCGGCGCCAACCAGCCGTCGAAAGTCCTCAACTACCGTCGTGAGCTGCACGATTCCAGCGGCCTGGCGATCCATGCCGGCAACGGCGAGTGGATCTGGCGTCCGCTGAACAACCCGAAACACCTGGCGGTGAGCAACTTCTCGGTCGAGAACCCGCGTGGCTTCGGCTTGCTGCAGCGTGGCCGCGACTTCAGCCACTACGAAGACCTCGACGACCGCTACGACAAGCGTCCAAGCGCCTGGATCGAACCGAAAGGCGACTGGGGCAAGGGCACCGTCGATCTGGTCGAGATTCCGACCGCCGACGAAACCAACGACAATATCGTGGCTTTCTGGAGCCCGGAAAAGATGCCGGAGCCGGGCCAGCCGCTGGACTTTGCCTATCGCATGCACTGGACCATGGACGAGGCGGCGCTGCACGCGCCGGACAGCGCCTGGGTCAGTCAGACCCTGAAATCCACCGGTGACGTCAAACAGTCCAACCTGATTCGTCAGCCGGACGGAAGCGTCGCCTATCTGGTGGACTTCGAAGGCCCATCCCTGGCGGCACTGCCACCGGAAGCGGACGTGCGCAGTCAGGTCAGCGTCGGCGAAAACGCCGAACTGGTCGAGAACAGCGTGCGCTACAACCCTGAAACCAAGGGCTGGCGCCTGACCCTGCGCATGAAGATCAAGGACGCGAGCAAGTCCACCGAGATGCGTGCTGCACTGGTGCAGAACATCGTGCCTGCCGATCTGGCCAAGACTTCGATCCCGGCGTCCACTTCTTCCGTTGCCAAGGCTGACAAGGTTGCCGCCAAGCAAGCCGAGAAAGCGGACAAGGAAGCGAAAGCCGCTGAAGCCAAGCAGGCTGAAGCCAAGCCAGTCGCAGATGCCAAGGACAAGGCGAACAACGACGCCAAGCAGCCTGCCGCTGCCAACGCCGCCCCAGCCACACCAGAATCGGCACCGACTGAAGAAGTCCTGACCGAGACCTGGAGCTATCAGTTGCCTGCCGATGAGTAATTCTCAAGTACAGCCAGAGACGCTTTCCGAGTATCTGGCACATCTGCCGATGACCGACCAGCAGCGCGCGGAACTCGCGGGCTGCAAGTCCTTCAGCGAATTGCATGAGCGTCTGTCGTCGAAGGCGTTCGACGCACCGACCGAAGCCGCCCAGGCTTCGGTCGGCAAGCGCCTGACCCTGAGCACCGCCGAAGAACTGCAGGACGCCGAAATGCTGGTGCTCGACGCCAGCGGTCGGGTCTGCCTGAAGGCGACCCCACCGATTCGTCGGACCAAAGTCGTGCCTGAACCGTGGCGCACCAACATCCTGGTGCGTGGCTGGCGGCGTCTGACCGGTCGCACCAATCCGCCGCAGCCGCCGAAAGACGAGAACGTGCTGCCGGCGGCGCGCTGGCGTACCGTTGGTTCGATCCGACGCTACATTCTGCTGGTGCTGATGCTCGGCCAGACCATCGTCGCCGGCTGGTACATGAAAGGCATCATGCCGTACCAGGGCTGGTCGTTCGTCGACCTCGAAGAAGTCCTGCATCAGCCGCTGCTGCAAACCGCCACCCAAGTGCTGCCGTATGCGCTGCAGACCAGCATCCTGATCCTGTTCGGGATTCTGTTCTGCTGGGTTTCGGCCGGTTTCTGGACCGCGCTGATGGGCTTCCTCGAGTTGCTCACCGGTCACGACAAATACCGCATTTCCGGTGCCAGCGCCGGCAACGAGCCGATTCCGAAAGACGCGCGCACCGCACTGGTGATGCCGATCTGCAACGAAGACGTGCCTCGGGTATTCGCCGGTCTGCGCGCGACGTTCGAGTCTGTTGCGGCCACGGGAGACCTGGACCGTTTCGACTTCTTCGTCCTCAGCGACAGTAACGATGCCGATATCTGTGTCGCCGAGCAGCAGGCCTGGCTGGATGTCTGCCGCGAAGCCGGTGGCTTCGGCAAGATCTTCTATCGCCGCCGCCGCCGTCGCGTAAAACGCAAGAGCGGCAACCTCGACGACTTCTGCCGTCGCTGGGGCGGTGACTACAAGTACATGGTCGTACTCGACGCCGACTCCGTGATGAGCGGCGAGTGCCTGACCAGCCTGGTGCGCCTGATGGAAGCCACGCCGGACGCCGGGATCATCCAGACCGCGCCACGTGCGTCGGGCATGGACACCCTGTATGCGCGCATGCAGCAGTTTGCGACCCGTGTATACGGTCCTCTGTTCACCGCCGGCCTGCACTTCTGGCAGTTGGGCGAATCGCACTACTGGGGCCACAACGCAATCATCCGCATGAAGCCGTTCATCGAGCACTGCGCCCTGGCGCCGTTGCCCGGTAAAGGCGCCTTCGCCGGTGCGATCCTGTCCCACGACTTCGTTGAAGCCGCATTGATGCGTCGTGCCGGTTGGGGCGTGTGGATTGCCTACGACTTGCCGGGCAGTTATGAAGAACTGCCGCCGAACCTGCTGGACGAACTCAAGCGTGACCGTCGCTGGTGCCACGGTAACCTGATGAACTTCCGCCTGTTCCTGGTCAAGGGCATGCACCCGGTGCACCGCGCGGTATTCCTGACCGGCGTGATGTCCTACCTGTCGGCGCCGCTGTGGTTCTTCTTCCTCGTGCTGTCGACGGCGCTTCTGGCGGTCAACACCTTGATGGAGCCGCAATACTTCCTCGAGCCGCGCCAGCTCTATCCGCTGTGGCCACAATGGCATCCGGACAAGGCGATTGCGCTGTTCTCGACCACCATCGTGCTGCTGTTCCTGCCGAAGCTGTTGAGCATCATCCTGATCTGGGCCAAGGGCGCGAAAGAGTTCGGTGGCAAGTTCAAGGTGACGTTGTCGATGCTGCTGGAGATGTTGTTCTCCATGCTGCTGGCGCCGGTGCGGATGATTTTCCACACCCGTTTCGTGCTCGCCGCGTTCCTCGGCTGGGCGGCGACCTGGAATTCGCCGCAGCGTGACGACGATTCCACGCCGTGGAGCGAGGCGGTCAAGCGCCATGGTCCGCAAACCGTGCTGGGCTTCTTCTGGGCCTTGCTGGTGATCTGGCTGAACCCGAGCTTCCTGTGGTGGCTGGTGCCGATCGTCGGTTCGTTGATGCTGTCGATTCCGGTGTCGGTGATTTCCAGCCGTGTCGGCCTGGGCCTCAAGTCCCGTGACGAGAGCCTGTTCCTGATTCCCGAGGAATACAATCCGCCACAGGCGTTGCTGGCGACCGACCAGTACACCCACGAAAACCGTTATCACGCGCTGAACGACGGCTTCGTCCGTTCGGTGGTCGATCCACAGCAGAATGCCCTGGCATGCTCGCTGGCGACCTCCCGTCACCGTCAGGCCGAGCCGATCGAATGGCTGCGGGTCGAGCGGGTACGGCACGCGATGAAAGTCGGACCGGAAGGCTTGAGCAACAACGAGCGCGTGCAACTGTTGAGCGACCCGGTCGCCTTGGCCCGCCTGCATGAGCAGGTCTGGAGCGAAGGCCACGCCGAGTGGCTGGGCGCATGGCGCAAGTCGGTCAAGGCCGACCCCCATGCACCGCTGCTGCCGCTCAAACCGTTGAGCGTCCAGGCGCAACTGGCCTGATGAAGAGCCCCGCTAGCCAGCGGGGCTTTTTTTTGCCTGATCGTTCCCAAACCCTTGTGCAAACGGGCGAGTAGTTTAGGATCCGTCCCCGAATTGGTGTGCCCGGATAATTTTTGTCCGTATTGGTGCGTTTCCTCCTGGGGAGCCGCCATTTTTGCGCGCCTCACAACGCAATGGTTTTGGGGACTTGAAGATGAAGAAGTATCTGTCGATGCTGCTGGTCGGCGTCACGGCATTGGTTGCAGTCGGCGCGGTGCAGGCCGGTGCCATCGATGACGCGGTCAAGCGCGGCACGTTGAAGGTCGGCATGGATCCGACCTACATGCCGTTCGAAATGACCAACAAGCGCGGCGAGATCATCGGTTTCGAAGTCGACATCCTCAAAGCCATGACCAAGGCCATGGGCGTCAAGCTGGAGCTGGTGTCCACCGGTTACGACGGCATCATCCCGGCCCTGCTGACCGACAAGTTCGACATGATCGGCAGCGGCATGACCCTGACCCAGGAGCGCAACCTGCGCCTGAACTTCAGCGAACCCTTCATCGTGGTCGGCCAGACCCTGCTGATCCGCAAGGATCTGGAAGGCACCATCAAGTCCTATAAAGACCTGAACACCGCCGACTACCGCATTACCTCCAAGCTCGGCACCACTGGCGAAATGGTCGCCAAAAAGTTGATCTCCAAAGCCAAGTACCACGGCTACGACAATGAGCAGGAAGCAGTGCTCGACGTGGTCAACGGCAAGGCTGACGCCTTCATCTACGACGCGCCCTACAACG
Source organism: Pseudomonas izuensis (assembly GCF_002356535.2). NCBI lineage: Bacteria > Pseudomonadati > Pseudomonadota > Gammaproteobacteria > Pseudomonadales > Pseudomonadaceae > Pseudomonas > Pseudomonas izuensis. The sequence goes on from NZ_AP017423.2 coordinate 373,953, forward strand.
TCGTGGCGCTGAATAAGGTCGGCAACGGCAAACTGGTATTCCTCGACAAGCCGTTCACCTACGAGCCGCTGGCCTTCGGTTTGAAGAAGGGTGACTACGACAGCATCAACTTCATCAACAACTTCCTGCACCAGATCCACGAAGACGGCACCTACGATCGCATCCATGACAAGTGGTTCAAGAGCTCCGAGTGGCTCAAGGACATGGAATAAGGCCCGGTCAGATAGACCGCGTCGCCCCATTCGCGAGCAGGCTCGCTCCCACAGTTGACCGCTTATCTCCTGTGGGAGCGAGCCTGCTCGCGAAGACGGCCTCCTTCGCGACACAGAATTCGGAACCCTCAGAGCAAATGAAACAGAAAAAAGCCCAATGGCCCTGGCACGTGCTGACTGTGCTGGTGCTGATCGGCCTGGCCGGCGCGTTGTATTACGCCACCTCGCTGATGTCCTACGAATGGCGCTGGAATCGTGTGCCGCAGTACTTCGCCTACCATGCCGAAGAGACCCAGCGCGCCGCTGACATCTCCACCGTCAGCGAACTGGTGCGCAAGGGCGACAAAGCTGAAGTCACCCTGCGCAACGACGCCGGTGATGAGCAACACCTGAGCGTCGACGACAATAGCCTGCAAGTCGCCCAGGGCGATGATGTGGCCGAAGGCGATGTCATCGGCGTGACCCGTCACTGGGCCGCCGGACCGCTGATGTGGGGGCTCTGGACCACCTTGTGGCTGTCCGTGGTATCCGGCGTTCTCGGGTTGCTGATCGGCCTCGCGACAGGCCTGTGCCGGCTGTCGAACAACCCGACCTTGCGCGACCTCTCGACCATTTACGTCGAACTGGTGCGCGGCACGCCGCTGCTGGTACAGATCTTCATTTTCTACTTCTTCATCGGTACGGTGATGAACCTGTCCCGGGAGTTCGCCGGGATCGCCGCGCTGTCGCTGTTCACCGGCGCCTACGTGGCGGAAATCATTCGTTCCGGCGTGCAGTCGATTGCCCGTGGCCAGAACGAAGCCGCGCGCTCACTGGGTTTGAGCGCCGGCCAGTCGATGCGTCACGTGGTCCTGCCGCAAGCGTTCAAGCGTGTGCTGCCGCCGTTGGCCGGTCAGTTCATCAGCCTGGTGAAAGACACGTCGCTGGTATCGGTCATCGCGATTACCGAATTGCTAAAAAGCGGTCGTGAAGTCATCACCACATCCTTTTCGCCGTTCGAAATCCTGTTCTGCGTGGCAGGCCTTTATTTGTTGATCAACCTGCCGCTGTCGAAAATCGCCGGCCGGCTTGAGCGGAGGCTCGCGCAAAGTGATTGAAGTCCGCGATCTGGTAAAAGTCTTCGACACCCGTGGCCAAGTGGTGCGTGCGGTGGATAACGTTTCCACTAACGTCGCCAAGGGCGAAGTACTGGTGGTGATCGGCCCGTCCGGCTCCGGTAAGTCGACCTTCCTGCGCTGCCTCAATGGCCTGGAAGAATTCGACTCCGGCTCGGTGAGCATCGACGGCCTGCAACTGGCCGACCCGAAAACCGACGTGAACGCCTATCGCCGCGAAGTCGGCATGGTGTTCCAGCATTTCAACCTGTTCCCGCACATGACCGTGCTGGAAAACCTGTGTCTGGCGCAGAAAGTCGTGCGCAAGCGCGGCAAGAAAGAGCGTGAAGCCAAGGCCATGGCGCTATTGGAAAAAGTCGGGATTGCGCAGAAGGCCCACGAGTTTCCGTCGCGCCTGTCTGGTGGCCAGCAACAGCGCGTGGCGATTGCCCGGGCGCTGGCGATGGAGCCGAAAGTCATGCTGTTCGACGAACCGACCTCGGCACTCGACCCGGAAATGGTCGGCGAGGTGCTGGACGTCATGAAAAACCTGGCCGTGGAAGGCATGACCATGGTCTGCGTGACCCATGAAATGGGCTTTGCGCGGGAAGTGGCGGATCGGGTGCTGTTCTTCGATCACGGCAAGTTGCTGGAGGATGCTTCGCCGGCGGAGTTCTTCGATGCGCCGAAAGATCCGCGGGCGCAGGCGTTTTTGCGCCAGGTTTTGTAGCTACAGCGTCTGTTGAACCGCCATCGCGAGCAGGCTCGCTCCCACAGTGGATCTGTGTACGACAGAACCCTGTGGGAGCGAGCCTGCTCGCGAAGGCATCACCTCGGTCCCGTGTGAACCGAGGCGCATAAATCACCTCAAACCTTGAACCTGCCCACCAGCATCTGCAAATGCGTCCCCAACCGCGCCAACTCAACACTGGACGCCGCGGTCTCTTCGCTCGCTGCCGACGTCTGATCCGACACATCCCGCACATTCAGTACGCTACGGTTGATCTCTTCGGCCACGGCGGTTTGCTGCTCGGCAGCGGCGGCGATTTGCTGGTTCATCGCCTGGATCGCTGACACCGTGCGAGTGATGCTTTCCAGTGAGCTGCCGGCGCGGCGGGTCAGTTCGACGCTGCTGTCGGTCAGGCTGCGGCTGTTGTCCATGATGGTCGCCACTTGTTGCGTGCCGTTTTGCAGGCCAACGATCAGTTCTTCAATCTCTTCGGTGGATTTCTGGGTGCGCTGGGCCAGGCTGCGGACTTCATCGGCGACCACGGCAAAACCGCGCCCGGCTTCACCGGCACGGGCGGCTTCGATGGCGGCGTTGAGCGCCAGCAGGTTGGTTTGCTGGGCCACGGACTTGATGACGTCGAGCACGCTGCCGATCTTGTCGCTTTCGCGCTTGAGCTCGCCCATGGCTTCGGTGGAGTTGCCGACTTCCCTGGCCAGGCGCTCGATCTGCGCGATGGCTTCGCCGACCACCTTATCGCCTTCGCGGGCCTGCTGGTCGGCGGCGACCGCGGCTTCGGAGGCTTCTTCGGCGTTGCGCGCGACTTCCTGCACGGTGGCGGTCATTTCGTTCATGGCGGTGGCCACCTGGTCGGTTTCGACCTTCTGGCTGTTGACCCCGGCGCTGGTCTGCTCGGTGACCGCGGACAACTCTTCGGCGGCGCTGGCGATCTGGGTAACGCCATCGCTGATACCGCCAATCAATGCGCGCAGGCCCTGGGTCATACCTTGAATAGCCCGTTGCAGCTGGCCCAACTCGTCCTGGCGCTTGGAGGTCAGGTCGTGGGTCAGGTCGCCGGCAGCGATGCGTTCGGCCACTTTGAGGGTCTGGTTCAGCGGGACCACGATCTGCCGGGTAATGGCCCATGCGGCGAACAGGCCGAAGACCAGCGCCAGGGCAGTTGCCAGCAGCAGCATGTTCCGGGCGTGCGCCACATCGGTGTCACGCACGAGGGTTTGCGACAGGGTGAGCTTGTTGCTCACATCGAGCAGGATTTCGCCCTGGGTGCCCATGCGTTTGAGCGCTTCGGCACTGGCGACCTGGGAATCACGGTACTGACTGACCGCCGCGCGGTAGGCCTTGAGCGAGTCGGTCGCTTGCTGCAAGTTGGCGATGTGCTGTTCCGGCAGTTTCGACGGCAGGCTTTCCAGGTATTTCAGGGCATTGTCGATGGCGTCCAGTGCGGGCTGCTCGGCTTCGGTCTTGCCGCTGTAGGTGTAGCCGCGTACCTGAAAGCGTGCCTGCTGGATCAGTTTGCTCAGGTCGATCACGCTGTTGAACTGCACAACGCTGTCGCCTTGCAGCATGGATTTTTCGACTTCGGCAACCTTGGCCACGGCATTGTCGGCGGTCGCGCCCAGTTTGCTGCGGGCGTCTTCGCGGTTGGCGCCGGCCTGGGTCATGGCGGCGAAGGCTTGTTTGTACTGACTGACGGCGGCCAGTTGCTGGTCGATCATGGCCACGTCGGCGGGTTGCTCGATCATCCGGCGAGCGGCTTGCAGGCTGCTGTCGAGCTTGCCAAGCAGGTCGTTGACGGCGCCCGGGCCTTGTTCGCCGCGGCGCATTTCGTAGTCCAGACGGGCAATACGCAGGTCTTTGGTCAGGCCGTTGATATCGGAAATGAACCCCAGCTTATCGCCGCGACTGGTCACATCGCCCAGGCCGCTCCAGCCGGTGACGGTGATCAGCAAAGTCAGCAGCAACACAAGACCGAAGCCGATGCCCAGTTTGCGATTGACGCTTACGTTCCCCAGTTTATCGGCCAGCCATTGGTACATGCTGCAACTCCCCCGGACCACACATTGGTTTTATGGAGGTTGTATCGGCAGGGGAGTGGGGTTCTGTAGGAAGCGTCCGATGTACGGGCGGAGAGCAAACGATGGCCTGTGGGAGCGAGCCTGCTCGCGAAAGCGGTAGGTCAGCCACTTCAATGTCGACTGATCGTCCCTATTCGCGAGCAGGCTCGCTCCCACAATGGATGGTGTTGGAAGTTAGAAGAGTCGTGCCAGCAGCGCTGTGACAGCGGTTTCAACCCGCAGGATGCGCTCGCCCAGCTGCACCGGTTGCAGGCCGGACTTGCCGAGCAAATCGATTTCGTAAGGAATCCAGCCGCCCTCCGGGCCGATGGCCAATGTCACCGGTTCATTCAGCGCGCGCGGGCAGGGTGGGTAGTTTCCTGGATGGCCAACCAGGCCGAGGGTGCCGTCGGTGATGGCAGGCAGGCGGTCTTCGACGAACGGCTTGAAGCGCTTCTCGATGGTGACCTGTGGCAGCACGCTGTCCCGGGCCTGTTCGAGGCCGAGGATCAATTGCTCGCGAATCGCTTCCGGCTCCAGGAACGGGGTCTGCCAGAAGCTCTTCTCGACACGATAGCTGTTCACCAGCACGACGCGTGGCACACCCATGGCGGCCACGGTCTGGAACACCCTGCGCAGCATTTTGGGGCGTGGCAGGGCCAGTACCAGGGTCAATGGCAGCTTGGCCGGTGGCGGCTGGTCGAGGGTGACGCGCAATTCCGCTTCCGCGGCGTCCAGGCGCAGTACTTCGGCCGAACCCATCAGCCCGCCAAGACGCCCGACGCGCATGCTGTCACCGACTTCGCAGCGATGGACTTCCTGCATGTGGGTCAGGCGGCGATCGCGCAGGATCACCCGGTCGGCCGCAATGAAGTCGGCGTCTTCGAGGAGCAGCAGGTTCACGGCTGGGTCGCTGGCGGTTGGTCGTTGTGATCGTCAGCCGGTTGGTCGTCAGGATGTTCGCCGCGTTTGCTGATCAGGCCGCCGAACAGCACGCCAATTTCAAACAACAGCCACATCGGGACAGCCAGAAGCGTCTGCGAGAAGATGTCCGGCGGCGTCAGGATCATGCCGACCACGAAGCAGCCGATGACGACGTATGGACGGATTTTCTTGAGGTATTTGACGTCGACCACGCCGATCCACACCAGCAGCACCACGGCCACCGGAATTTCGAACGCCACGCCGAAGGCGAAGAACAGCGTCATGACGAAATCGAGGTAGCTGGTGATGTCGGTCATCATTTCCACACCGGCCGGGGTGGCGGCGGCAAAGAACTTGAAGATCAGCGGGAACACCAGGAAGTAGGCGAACGCCATGCCGGCGTAGAACAGCAGGATGCTCGATACCAGCAAGGGCACGGCGATGCGTTTCTCATGCTTGTACAGGCCGGGCGCGATGAAGCCCCAGATCTGGTGCAGGATCACCGGGATGGCGAGGAACAGCGAGACCATCATCGTCAGCTTCAGTGGCGTCAGGAACGGCGACGACACATCGGTGGCGATCATCGTCGCGCCCACTGGCAGGTACTGGCGCAGCGGCGTGGAGACGAAGGTGTAGATCTGCTGGGTGAAGGCGAACAACCCGGCGAAAATGATGAAGATCGCCGCTACACAGCGCAGCAGACGGGTACGCAACTCGGTGAGGTGCGAAACCAGCGGCATGTGCTGGTCGTTTTCAGGAAGATCGCTCATGGGGCTCGCGGCGGCAATGTTGGGTCTTGAGGGGCCGGCACGACAGGCGCAGCCGCAGGTGTAACGGGTTCAACCGGTGTCGCTGCAACAACGGGCGTCGGTTCAGCGGGTGCAGGTTCGACGGCAGGCGCCTGAGTCGTCGGCGTCGCCTCAGGCGTAACCGGCGTCGGCTCCTGCTGGGTCGGCGTGAAGATCTTCCGCGCCTCCTGCTCCAGGGACAGAATGTGCTCGTTGTGCAGTTGCCGACGAATTTCGTCGGCACCGATTTCACGTTCAACTTCCTGTTTGATCGCGTTGAAGCTGCGCTTCAGGCGTCCGACCCACAGGCCGGCGGTGCGCGCAGCGCCCGGCAGACGCTCGGGGCCCAGGACCAGCAGGGCAACGAGGCCGACGAGCAGCAGTTCAGAGAAGCTGATACCAAACATAAGTCAGTGCTCACACGTCTTTGCGGATCGGCTCTTCGACTTTTTGTGCCTGCACGTCGATGGTGTGCGGCTGGTTCACCGAGGCCTGCGGCTGAACAGGCGGCACCGGTTGGGCTGGGTTCGCTGTCGGGTCGGCCGGTTTTTCGTCGTCGTTCATGGCTTTCTTGAAGCCCTTGATCGATTCGCCGACGTCAGTGCCGAGGTTTTTCAGTTTCTTGGTGCCGAAAACCAGCACGACAACAACCAGGATGACGATCCAGTGTTTCCAGTCAAAAATGCCCATGTTGCTGCTCCTCTCTAATAGTTATTCATGCGGACGGACGCGAGGCTTTCTCGGCGTGTCCGGACAGACCGAAGCGACGGTCCAGTTCATCGAGTACAGCCTGTGGATGCTGCCCCAATTGGGCGAGCATGACCATGCTGTGGAACCACAAATCGGCGGTTTCGTAGATCACATCGCTGCAGTCGCCGCTGACGGCGGCATCCTTGGCGGCAATGATGGTTTCGACCGACTCTTCGCCGACTTTTTCCAGAATCTTGTTCAAGCCCTTGTGGTACAGGCTGGCGACATACGAGCTGTCGGCGGCGGCGCCTTTGCGCTCTTCCAGTACCTGTGCCAGACGGGTCAGAGTGTCACTCATGTTTGTGTCCTGCGGAATAGATGGCATGCGGATCCTTGAGGACCGGGTCGACGGTTGTCCAGTCGCCGTTTTCGTAGACGCGGTAGAAGCAGCTCTGGCGACCGGTATGGCAGGCAATATCACCGATCTGCTCGACCATCAGGATGATGACATCGGCATCACAGTCCAGGCGCATCTCGTGCAAGGTCTGCACATGGCCGGATTCTTCGCCCTTGCGCCACAGCTTGCCACGGGAGCGCGACCAGTAGATCGCACGGTTCTCGGCAGCGGTCAGTTCCAGTGCCTCACGGTTCATCCAGGCCATCATCAGGACGCGCCCGGTCTTGTGATCCTGGGCAATGGCGGGCACCAGGCCGTCAGCGTCCCACTTGATCTCGTCCAGCCAGTTTTTCATCTTCGACTCCGATGCGGCCCGCACTTCTTTAGCCGTGGCCTAAATTACAAATCAGGGCGTTCAAACAGTGTGCCAGCGTGCGACGCGACTGGCTATCGGCGAACGACCAGATACAAGCCGACGGCCATCATGATGCCAGCTGGCCAATAGGCCAACTGATTCAGCGGGCCTCCGGCGGCGAGGATGGCGCCGCCGGCCAGGTGGGCGGTGCCCAGCAGGCGAAGGAACCAGTCGTCCCGGCGTCGGTGCCATGATGGCGGCGGATCGCTGGCGTGGGGCTGGGACAGGCGTTCGAGCAAGTCGCGGGTCATGTTGGCCAGGTGCGGGATCTGCTCGATCTGGCTCTGCACGTTGCCGAACAAGGCCTTTGGGCTGACACGTTCGCGCATCCAGCGCTCGAGGAACGGCTGCGCGGTGTTCCACAGGTCGAGTTCCGGGTACAGCTGGCGGCCCAGGCCTTCGATGTTCAACAGGGTTTTTTGCAGCAGCACGAGTTGCGGCTGCACTTCCATGTTGAAGCGCCGCGCCGTCTGGAACAGGCGCATCAGCACCTGACCGAAGGAAATATCCTTTAACGGTTTTTCGAAGATCGGCTCGCACACCGTACGGATCGCCGCTTCGAATTCGTTGAGTTTGGTCTCGGCCGGCACCCAGCCTGAGTCGATGTGCAACTGCGCCACGCGCCGATAATCACGCTTGAAGAAGGCGAACAGGTTGCGCGCCAGGTAATCCTGGTCCTCGGGGGTCAGGCTGCCGACGATGCCGCAGTCGATCGCAATGTACTGCGGACTCCACGGGTTCACGGTGCTGACGAAAATGTTGCCGGGGTGCATGTCGGCATGGAAGAAGCTATCGCGGAACACCTGGGTGAAGAAAATTTCCACACCACGTTCGGCGAGCATTTTCATGTCGGTGCGCTGGTCGGCCAGGGTGGCCAGGTCAGTGACCTGAATGCCGTAGATGCGCTCCATCACCAGCACTTTCGGCCGGCACCAGTCCCAGTAGACTTGCGGCACGTACAGCAGCGGCGAGCCGTCGAAGTTGCGCTTCAACTGGCTGGCGTTGGCCGCCTCGCGCAGCAGGTCGAGTTCATCGTAGATGGTTTTTTCGTAGTCGCTGACCACGTCCACCGGGTGCAGCAGGCGCGCATCGGCAGAGACTTTTTCGGCGGCGCGGGCGAGGATGAACAGCCACGCCAGATCCTGCTTGATCACCGGCTTGAGGCCCGGGCGGATCACCTTGACGACGACTTCTTCACCGGTTTTCAGTTGCGCGGCATGCACCTGCGCCACCGAGGCCGAGGCCAGGGGTTCGACGTCGAAACGGCTGAACACTTCGCTGATCTTCTTGCCGAGCTGGTCTTCGATCAGCTTGACCGACACTTGCGAATCGAACGGCGGCACGCGGTCCTGCAACATCATCAGCTCATCGGCGATGTCTTCGGGCAGCAGGTCGCGCCGGGTGGACAAAATCTGCCCGAACTTGATGAATATCGGCCCAAGGTCCTGCAACGCCAGGCGCAATCGCGCGCCACGGCTCAGGTCGAGGGTCTTGCGCGGGAACCAGCGCCACGGCAAGGCATAGCGCAGCGCCCGCAAGAACCAGGGCAGCGGCAGGGCGAACAGCAGGTCATCGAGGCGGTAGCGGATTACGACGCGCTGGATGCGCAACAGTCGGCGGACGGCAAGCAGCTTCATGCGTTATCGCTTGGGTCGAGGGATCGGGAAAGGCGCTCGAAACGCGCCTCGAGACGTTCCAGATCAAGTTTGATCTGGTCCAGTTCACTGAATCGGGCTTCGGCTTCGCGTTGACCGACGAGGGTGCGTGATTCTTCTGCCAGGTATTCGCCCAGATTCTGGCCCAGGCTGGCGAAACCTTGCTGATACCAGCGAGCACGGCTGCGCAGGTGACCGCCGACCAGTTGCGTGGCAACGGGGCCGAGCCAACGCGAGAGTTCGTACTCCCAGTCCAGCTCAAGGTCCTGCAGGATGGCCGCCAGTTCCAGCAGCACCCCGCTATCGCCGTCGAGCTCGACTTGCGGCGCATGCAGCACCGACGTCTTGTCCTTGCTCATCGCCAGTTTCAACAGGCTGGAGGCCGGCGCGCGCAAAGTGCAGTCGGCGCCGGTTTCCCATTGAGAGGCGAGCATCAGGCCTTCATCGCTGGGAAGGATGAACATTTTCAGTGCCGGGCTGCGGCAATCGACGGCAATCACCTTGCCGCTCAAGTGCGCCAGCCGCGGCAGCGCCGTGCTGTCGAGACGCAACACCCGGTTCAGGCCGAGTTCAACGCTGGCGAGCAGGCCGGCGAGCAGCATCAGGGCTTGATGCCGCGGTGCAGGGCGACGATGCCTGCGGTCATGTTGTGATAGGTCACGCGGTCGAAACCGGCCTCGACCATCATCGACTTCAGGGTTTCCTGGTTCGGGTGCATGCGGATCGACTCGGCCAGGTAGCGATAGCTTTCCGAGTCATTGGTGATCAGCTTGCCCATCAACGGCATGAAGGCGAACGAGTAGGCGTCGTAGGCCTTGGACATCAGCGCATTGGTCGGCTTGGAGAACTCCAGCACCAGCAGGCGGCCGCCCGGCTTGAGTACACGCAGCATGGAGCGCAGGGCGTCTTCCTTGTGCGTGACGTTGCGCAGGCCGAACGCGATGGTCACGCAGTCGAAATGGTTGTCCGGGAACGGCAGTTTTTCCGCGTCGGCCTGGACGAATTCGACATTGCCGGCCACACCGAGGTCCAGCAGGCGGTCACGACCGACCTTGAGCATGGATTCGTTGATGTCGGCCAGCACTACCTGACCGGTCGGGCCTACGAGATGCGAGAACTTGCGGGTCAGGTCGCCAGTGCCGCCGGCGATGTCCAGCACGCGGTTGCCGGTGCGAACACCTGACAGCTCGATCGCGAAACGCTTCCATAGACGGTGCATGCCACCCGACAGAAGGTCGTTCATCAGGTCGTACTTGGCGGCTACCGAATGGAAAACCTCAGCGACTTTTTCCGCTTTCTGGCTTTCCGGAACGTTTTTGAAGCCGAAGTGAGTGGTGGGTTCGGCATCGCTGCCTTTGCGCTGATCAGTCATATCGCTGTCACCAAAAGAGAATGCGCGACATTCTAATCCCCAAGGGATGCTTTGTCTTGGCAAGGCTGAAGGTAAGATGGATCAACCTCGGGACGTTTTGCCGCAGCAGCGGTCAGGAATCACCGAACAAGCATTCATGGCTGTATTCAAAAAGCAGGAGTCAATCAATGGCCCGTATTAGTGTTGAGCGTGTCCACGGCCTGGGTAAGGAAGCGGCGCGCGAGAAGGCCGACAAGCTGGCGCAGAAACTCTGCGACCAATATGGCCTGGAGCCGCAATGGTCCGGTGACACCCTGAACCTCAAGCGTCCGGGTGTGAAAGGTGCAGTGCATGTGAGCGAAGATTCGATCAGGGTCGATGTGGAGTTGGGCCTGATGATGTCGGCCATGAGCAGCATGATCAAGGCGGAAATCGAAAAGGGGCTGGATAAAGCGTTGGTGTAGCTCGCGCTTTTCTGTAGGAGCAAAGCTTGCTCGCGATGCAGGCACCTCGGTTTTTCAGTTACACCGGGTTGATGCCATCGCGAGCAAGCTTTGCTCCTACAGGTTTGCGGCACCTGCTGTTTATGTCAGTTGTTAGGGTGCCGTTTCTAATTTTTCTCCCTACTTTGTGCCGGAGCCCGACACTTTCGCGGGCAGTTCCTCAAACCTTCTGCGCGTGAGGTGCACCATGGCCAAAGTTATTTTGAAGAAAAAAATCGACGCTTCGACCGCCGCTCTCAGCGACGTCAAATCCTATGCCCGCAAGATCTGGCTGGCAGGCCTGGGGGCCTACGCCAAGGTTGGCCAAGAGGGCAGCGAGTACTTTCAAGAGCTGATCAAGGCTGGTCAAACTGTTGAAAACAAAAGCAAAAAGGCAGTCGCCGAGAAACTCGAGGCAGCCAATGCCGAGATCGACGAAGCCAAGACTGAAGTGAGCACTTTCAAAGGCCGGGTCGAACTGCAACTCGACAAGGTCGAGAAGGCGTTCGACTCGCGTGTCGCAAGTGCCTTGAATCGTATCGGCATTCCGTCTAAACATGACGTTGAGACACTCTCTGTCAAGCTCGATGAGCTGACGGCACTGCTCGAACGCGTCGCGCGTAAATCTTAAGGAGAACGGGATGGCTGTTAAAAAGAACACCGAAAAAGAAAGCAGCTCGTGGATCGGGAAAGTCGAAGACTACTCCCGAAAAATCTGGCTGGCTGGTTTAGGCGTGTACTCGAAGATCGACACTGACGGCAGCAAAATCTTCGATGCATTGGTTAAAGACGGCGAGAAGGCCGAGAAGGCGATTGGCAAGAAAGTCGACACTGCCAAGGATACCGCGAAGGACTCCGCTTCTTCGGCCAAGTCGCGCATCAGCGGCGTGAAAGACCGCGCACTGGGCAAGTGGGATGAGCTGGAAGGGGCTTTCGACAAGCGCCTGAACAGCGCCATTTCGCGTCTGGGCGTACCGAGCCGCAATGAGGTCAAGGCACTGCACAGCAAGGTCGATACCCTGACCAAGCAAATCGAAAAACTGACTGGTGCCAAGGTTGCGCCTGTTGCGGCAAAAACCGCGGCAGCCAAACCGGCCGCCAAGACCGCAGCCAAACCGCTGGCCAAAGCGGCGGCTAAACCTGCTGCCAAAACTGCCGCTGCAAAACCTGCCGCTGCCAAGCCGGCGGCCAAACCGGTCGCAGCGAAAGCTGCGGCTAAACCTGCAGCAAAAACCGCAGCAGCCAAACCAGCTGCCGCGAAGAAGCCCGCAGTGAAAAAACCGGCCGCTCCTAAAGCCGCCGCAGCCAAACCAGCAGTGGCAGCCGCCAAGCCGGCAACCCCGGCTGCTCCGGTCAGCGCATCGAACTCCGCTGCCGCACCGACCCCTGCTGTAACCCCGACTGTCGCGCCAGCTCCATCGACGCCAACCAGTCAGTCCTGATTCTTCAGGGCTCAAGAAAACGCCCGGCCTGCCAAGGTCGGGCGTTTTTGTTTGTGCACAATCCCAAGAGCACCGCATTCCCCCTGTGGGAGCGAGCCTGCTCGCGAATGCGATATGCCATTCAGCATTCCTGGCGACTGTCACACCGCTTTCGCGAGCAGGCTCGCTCCCACAGGGAATGTTGTGGTCAGGATTATTCGTGTTCTTCCAGGTATTGAAGCGCCAATCGCTCCGTCGCTATTTTGATCGGCGGCAACAGATGCGGGGCCACCAGCATCATGATCTGGTAAACCACCAATCGCACTTCACCTTCACGGTCGAGAATCCGCTGATAGTCCAGCGAGAACAGCAGGGTCATGGTGATCTGTTCCACCAGTTGCCCCAGGGCCTGGGTTTCGCTGACCAGTTGCCCCTGGGCCTTCAATTGCGCCAGCAATGAGGCCAGCGTGCGCTTCAGGCCGTTGAGCAGGTTTCGAATGCCCTTTGCCAGTTTCGGCAAGCGCCCGGCCAGGTTCGACAGGTCCTGGAACAGAAAACGATAGTGGGCCAGGCGTTCGACGATCAGGTGCAGGAACAGCCAGTAATCCTCGGGGCCCAGTTCGACGTCGGCGGGTGGATCGAGCAAGGGCGCCAGCTCGGCCTGAAAGCGTTCGAACAGCCCGAGTATCAACGGCTCCTTACCGTGGAAGTGGTAGTAGAGGTTGCCGGGGCTGATGCCCATTTCGTTGGCAACTTCCATGGTGGAGACGTTCGGTTCGCCCTTCTGATTGAACAACTGCAGGGCACATTCGAGGATGCGGTCGCGGGTTTTCATCCAGTCTTCTTAATGATCATGTCAAGCGAACCCCAACTCTGTAGGAGCGAGCTTGCTCGCGATGGACGTTAACGATAACGCGTGCTGTCTGGATAAACGCGTTGCCCAAACGTTTTTCGCGAGCAAGCTCGCTCCTACAGGGATGGGTGCCGGCTGTGGAGTGTTGAGTTTCAGCGCACGCGCACGTAAGTCCCGGGCGCTGCCTCCATCGGTGGATAGTTCTGGTTACCGAGGGTCATGAGGGTTTCCTTTTGTGCGCCCGAGCGCTCCTGAATCCAGCCCAGCCATTGCGTCCACCAGCTGCCGTCGACTTGCTTGGCGTCGTAATACCAGGCCCGTGGGTCGCTGCTCAGTTTTGCACCCTCGACGTAGTTGGCTTTCGGGTTGCTCGGCGGGTTGAGAATGCTCTGCACATGGCCGCTGTTGGACAGTACGAAGCGGCGCTCGCCCCCCAGCAGCAGCGTCGAGCGATACACCGCATCCCACGGCGTGATGTGGTCGTTGATGCCGGCAACGCTGAAGCTGTCGACGGTGACCTTCTGCAAGTCGATCGGCGTGCCGCACACTTCGAGGCCGCCCGGATGGCTCAGCGGGTTGTGCTTGAAGAAATCCAGCAAATCGCCATGCAGCGCTGCCGGCAGACGCGTGTTGTCGTTGTTCCAGTAGAGGATGTCGAACGCCGGTGGCTCCTTGCCCAGCAAGTAGTTATTGACGAAGTAACTCCAGATCAGATCGTTGGGGCGCATCCAGGCGAAGACCTTGGCCATGTCCCGTCCGTCGAGCACGCCCTTTTGATAGGAGCGGCGCTTGGCGGCTTCCAGGGTCTGCTCGTCGGCGAAGAGGGTTGCCGGCGAATCCAGCTGGCTATCGAGCAGGCTGACCAGGTACGTCGCACTGGACACCCGCCGCAACTGCCGTTTGGCTTGCAAGTGACCCTGCAGCGCGGCAATGGTCAAGCCGCCGGCGCAGGCGCCCATCAGGTTGACTTCGCGCGCGCCGGTGATCGCCCGGCAGACATTCATGGCTTCTTCCACCGCTTCAACGTAGCTCGACAGACCCCATTCGCGATGGCGCACATCGGGGTTGCGCCAACTGATCACGAAGGTTTGCAGGCCATTCTTGAGCGCGAACTGGACGAAGCTGTTGTGGGGGCTCAGGTCGAAAATGTAGTACTTGTTGATCTGTGGCGGTACCACCAGCAGCGGTTTGGAATACTGCTTTTCGCTCATCGGCTTGTACTGGATCAGTTCCAGCAGTTCATTGCGGAACACCACGGCGCCGGTGGTGGTCGCCACGGTCTTGCCGACTTCGAAAGCCTGCTTGGTGACCTGCCGGGGCAGACCATCATTGTGCAGGAAATCGTCTACCAGGTGACTGATCCCGCGGATCAGGCTATTGCCACCGGAGTTGAATATTTCCTTGATCGCCAGCGGATTGAGCAGGCTGTTGGACGGCGACACGGCATCATTGAGCAGGGCGAACGCGAAGTGCGCGCGGGCACGATCGTCCGGGCTCATGTTGCTCTCGTCGATCCAGCTTTTGACCTGCTTCTGCCAACTCAGGTAGGCCTGCAGGCTACGACGATAAAACGGGTTGAGGCTCCAGGCCGGGTCGGTGAAACGGCTGTCTTGCGGGTTGGTCGGGTGCAGGGTTTCGCCCAGCAGCACCCGACCCAATTGACCGCCCAGTTTCAGGGCGTGCCGGGCGCTGTGCACCGGGTTGCGCAAACCATGTGCGGCAACGCTGCGCAGGGTTGAAAACAGATCCCGACCCCTCAGGCCGGTAATCGCACTCTGTGCATTGATGAACGCGGCGGGAGTCGGTAGAGATTCCCTCGCTGGTTTGTCGCGCATGACTCAACACTCCTTCGTCTTCAGGCCAAATACAAACACACCGAACCAGAACACCATAGACGCTGTAACGGGTTGTTGCGCGGCGCGGCATCCTGCCGTCCACTTTTCTTGAGAAAAGCGCGGCGGATTAACCGCCCAGTGGCGACGGGTGCGGGTGCATCACCGCACGCTGCCGCTCCTCCTCGAGAAACTTCATGATGATCGGCGCCACGGCTTCGGCCCGGGTAATCAGGAACAGATGCCCGTCATCGATGATGTGCAACTGGGCGTTGGGAATCCGCCAGGCCAGCAAACGCATGTTGACCAACGGGATCAATGGATCGTCGTCGCCGGCCAGTACCAGCGTCGGCTGGTTGATCTTGTGCAGCCAGTGAATGCTGGTCCAGCCGAGACCGGCGAACAACTGCCAGTAGTAACCCAGCTTGCCCGCCGAACGCACCTTGGCCGCATGGCTTGCGGCCAGCGTCGGGTCGCGGCGGAACGAGCCGCCGTAGATCATCGGCGCGATGCGGATCACGTGCGACGGCTGGATGTAACGTCGTGGGCTGGCCATCATCCACAGCACTTTCGGCTTGCCTGGCACCATTACCGCGCCCGCCGCCGTGGCGGCCAGCACCAGCTTCTTGCAGCGCTCCGGATAGTCATAAGCGAACTGCTGCGCCAGGGCGCCACCCCAGGACACGCCGATCACATTGACCTGTCCGTAATCGAGGTAATCGAGCATGCGTGCCGTGAGTTTCGCCAGGCTGGGAAAGCGGTACGGAAGATTTGGCGTCGACGAACCGCCGACACCGGGAACGTCGAAGGCGATGACTTCCAGGTCCGGGTCCAGTGCGGCGACGAACGGAAACACCAGCTCCAGGTTGGCGCCGATGCCGTTGAAAATCAGCAAGGGCGTCAAGTGAGGCTTGCCGGGACGTACTGCCGTGCGGAGGGTCTGGCCATCCAGGTCGACGGTACGGAATATGAACGGTTGCGGCATGCTTCAGCCCTGTTTATGAATTCATCCCCGAATCCTTTGTGGGAGCGAGCCTGCTCGCGAATGCGTCGGGTCAGTCAACTTCAATGTTGAATGTTTGACCGCTTTCGCGAGCAGGCTCGCTCCCACAGGAGGAGGCGGGGTGTGTCAGTTACCGCTCATGTACGTATGTACCCGGCGACGCTTCGCCCGCCGGATAAGCCTTGTTGCCCAGTTTCAACGGTGCTTTTTTCAGCTCGCCCGAGCGCTCGGCCTGCCAGGCCTGCCAGTGCAGCCACCAGGAATCGGTGTGCTTGCTGGCGTTTTCCTGCCACTCATCAGCACTGTCCGCCATCTCGGTGCTGGTCATGTAACGGGATTTGGGGTTGCCCGGCGGGTTCAGGATGCTCTGGATGTGGCCACTGCTGGACAACACGAATTCAACATTGCCGCCGAACAGCTGCGCCGATTTGTAGCAGGACTTCCACGGGGTGATGTGGTCGTTGGTGCCGGCCAGGGAAAAGATGTCGGCCGTTACCTGCTTGAGGTCGATGGCGGTACCGCACACTTCCAGTGCATTGGGGCGAATCAGTGGGTTGTTTTTGAACAACTCGATCAGGTCGCCATGGAATGCGGCCGGCAACCGCGTGGTGTCGTTGTTCCAGAACAGGATGTCGAAAACCGGTGGCTCGTTGCCCAGCAGGTAGTTGTTGACCCAGTAGTTCCAGATCAGGTCGTTGGGGCGCATCCAGGCGAAGACCTTGGCCATGTCGCGACCTTCCAGCACGCCGGCCTGGTACGAGTGGCGCTTGGCGGCTTCGAGGGTTTGCTCGTTGACGAACAGGGCGACGTCGCTGTCCAGGGTGGTGTCGAGCACGCTCACCAGCAGGGTGAGGGCGTTGACCTTGTTTTCACCGATTGCGGCGTAGTGGCCCAGCAGCGCGGTGCAGGTGATGCCGCCGGAGCAGGCACCGAGCATGTTCACGTCTTTGCTGCCGGTGATGGCGGTGACCACATCGACCGCTTCCTTGAGCGCCTCGATGTAGGTCGACAGGCCCCACTCGCGCTGTTCCTTGGTCGGGTTGCGCCAGCTGACGATGAAGGTCTGCACGTTGTTGCGCAGGCAGAATCGCGCCAGGCTCTTGTCCGGGCTGAGGTCGAAAACGTAGAACTTGTTGATCTGCGGCGGCACTACCAGCAACGGGCGCTCATGGACCTGCTCGGTGGTCGGCTTGTACTGGATCAGCTCCAGCACGTCGTTGCGGAACACCACCGCGCCTTCAGTCACGCCCAGGGTCTTGCCGACCTCGAACGCACCCATGTTGACCTGGCTCGGCATGCCGCCGTTGTGCACCATGTCCTTGGCCAGATGCGAGAGACCGTCGAGCAGGCTTTTGCCGCCGGTTTCGAAGAAGCGTTTGACCGCTGCCGGGTTGGCCGCCGTATTGGTCGGGGCCATGGCTTCGGTCATGAGGTTGATCACGAAGTGCCCGCGAGCCACGTCCTTGGCCGGGAGGTTGCTGTCGTCGATCCAGTCGTGGAGTTCCTTGCGCCACGCCAGGTAGGTTTGCAGATAACGTTTGTAGAGCGGGTTCTGGCTCCAGGCCGGATCGGCGAAACGGCGATCGTCGCTGGTCGGTTGCAGCCCGGACTTGCCGAACAGCACGTTCTTGAGTTCAAGGCCGAAATGCGCGACATGTTTGGCGCTGTGCACAGGTTGTTTGATGGCCTGCCTGAGCACCATTCGAGCAGAAGCCAGTAGATCCTTTCCACGCAGCCCAACGACAGGATTCAGTCCCAAGGTGTTTTCCGAGGCCTGATACTTCAAGTCATCGTTATTCTTGTTACTCATCTACGACGCTCCATTGTCCTGACACGAGTACCCGGGGTCCTGCTGTGCAGTCACACAGCCAATACCAGGTACTTCTGCCCAGGTGACCGTTAATACTGCATCGCTGCTTTGTGTTCGCAGAGAGCACTGCAGGGAACTTGCCAGTTCCATTGGTTACCCGAGTTTAATTTTTTTCGCAAGCGGGCCAATCACCGACTCTGAAGCCGAGCATTCAAACAGATGGAATTAGAAAATGCCCTCTAATGAGCGAGAGGCTTGGGCTAGAGCATCAGCTTGACGATGGATTCGTTCGGATCGCGGGTTTTACCGGCGGCTTTGAGCTCGGCCAGATAATCCTCCCAGAGTGCGTCATAACGTCGCCCCAGCTCATAGAGGTATTCCCAAGTGAACAGGCCGCTGTCGTGGCCGTCGTCGAAGGTCAATTTCAGTGCGTACTGACCGGCCGGTTCTACCTTGGTCAGGCCTACGTTGATCTTGCCAAATTGCAGGATGGGTTTGCCGTGGCCCTGGACCTCGGCGGAAGGAGAGTGCACGCGCAGGAACTCGGCGGGCAGGGTGTATTCCTCGCCGGACGCGTATTTGAGTGTCAGGGTTTTCGAGGCTTTGTGCAGCTTGATGTCGGTGGGGAGCTGGGTCATGGCCAAAGTTCCTTATGGATGGAACCCTGTAGGAGCGAGCTTGCTCGCGATGAAGTGTCAGGCGCCGCGAGCATTCAGACAGCCCGCGTCATCGTTTACCTCCATCGCGAGCAAGCTCGCTCCTACAGGTATGGCTTACAGGATATAACGGGACAGGTCTTCGTTCTGCGCCAATTCGCCCAAGTGGTTGTTGACGTAGTCGGCGTCGATCTGGATCGCCTTGTCATCGTGGGTGCTGGC
The DNA here is from genome assembly GCF_002356535.2 of Pseudomonas izuensis. NCBI lineage: Bacteria > Pseudomonadati > Pseudomonadota > Gammaproteobacteria > Pseudomonadales > Pseudomonadaceae > Pseudomonas > Pseudomonas izuensis. The sequence continues at coordinate 392,560 of NZ_AP017423.2, forward strand.
CAGGTCGCCGGCGCTGAACGACACCTCTTCAAGCAGACGCTCAAGCAGGGTGTGCAGGCGACGGGCACCGATGTTCTCGGTTTTCTCGTTGACCTGCCAGGCGATTTCCGCAATGCGCTTGATGCCGTCCGGCTGGAACTCGATGGTCAGACCCTCGGTTTTCAGCAGTGCGCAATATTGCTCGGTGAGCGATGCGTGCGGTTCGCTCAGAATGCGCTCGAAGTCTTGCGGCGACAGCGCCTTGAGTTCAACGCGGATCGGCAGGCGACCCTGTAGCTCGGGCACCAGATCACTCGGCTTGCTCAGGTGGAACGCACCGGAAGCGATGAACAGGATGTGGTCGGTCTTGACCATGCCCAGTTTGGTGTTGACGGTGCAGCCTTCGATCAGCGGCAGCAGGTCACGCTGTACGCCTTCACGGGATACATCGGCGCCGCCGACGTTGCCGCGCTTGGCGACCTTGTCGATTTCGTCGATGAACACGATCCCATGCTGCTCGACCGCTTCCAGCGCCTTGGCCTTCAACTCTTCATCATTGACCAGGCGGCTGGCCTCTTCGTCACGCACCAGTTTCAGCGCTTCCTTGACCTTGAGCTTGCGGCTCTTGCGTTTGCCTTTGCCCATGTTGGCGAACAGGCTCTGCAACTGGTTGGTCATTTCTTCCATGCCCGGTGGCGCGGAGATATCGACGCCGGACATTTCGGCGACTTCGATTTCGATCTCCTTGTCATCCAGCTGGCCTTCGCGCAGGCGCTTGCGGAACAGCTGACGGGTATTGGAATCGGACGTCGGCGCGTCATCGTTGCTGAAACCCATGCGTGCCGGCGGCAGCAGCGCATCCAGGATGCGCTCTTCGGCGGCGTCTTCGGCGCGGTGGCGAACCTTGGTGATTTCCTGTTCGCGCAACAGCTTGATCGCGGCATCGGCCAGATCACGAATGATCGATTCGACGTCACGTCCGACATAGCCGACTTCGGTGAACTTGGTCGCTTCGACCTTGATGAACGGTGCGTTGGCCAGTTTGGCCAGGCGACGGGCGATTTCGGTTTTACCGACGCCGGTCGGGCCGATCATCAGGATGTTTTTCGGGGTGACTTCAACGCGCAGCTCTTCGGGCAGCTGCATCCGGCGCCAGCGATTGCGCAGGGCAATGGCGACGGCGCGCTTGGCATCGTCCTGGCCGATGATATGGCGATTGAGTTCGTGGACGATTTCACGGGGAGTCATGGACATAGTATTTGGCGGACCTCAAGCAAGAATGAGCCGTGGCGCGATAGCGCCTGCACGGGCTTACTCGGCGCAGTCCTGCTCCTCAATGGTCTGGGTGTGGTTGGTGAATACGCAGATATCGCCGGCGATGCCAAGGGCGGTCTCGACGATTTCCCGGGCCGACAGGTCGGTTTTTTTCAGCAGTGCGCTGGCGGCAGCCTGGGCATAGGCGCCACCGGAGCCCATGGCGATCAGGCCGTTTTCAGGCTCTACCACATCGCCGTTGCCGGTGATGATCAGGGAGGCGTCCTTGTTGGCGACCGCGAGCATGGCTTCGAGGCGGCTCAGGGAGCGGTCGGTGCGCCATTCCTTGGCGAGTTCGACAGCGGCGCGAACCAAATGGCCCTGGTGTTTCTCCAGCTGACCCTCGAAACGCTCGAAAAGGGTAAAGGCGTCAGCCGTGGCACCGGCAAAACCGGCGAGGACTTCACCGTGGTACAGGCGACGAACTTTTTTTGCGTTGCCTTTCATCACGGTATTGCCGAGAGATACCTGGCCGTCGCCGCCCATGACGACTTTGCCTTGGCGGCGAACTGAAACGATGGTGGTCAAGGGAAGAGTCTCCACGCAGCGGGGCGAAAATGCCTTATGGCGATACATATGGGGGTGGTGGAGAGGATTTCAACTGCGGGGAGGGAGAGGGGACGAGCGGTGTTGGACGGGGAATGCTGTGTTGTCTGTTCTGGCGCCATCGCGGGCAAGCCTTGCTCCTACAGGATTTGCGTGATCCCTGTGGGAGCAAGGCTTGCCCGCGATGAACGATGACGCGGACTTTCTGGTGGAGTCAGCGGCTCTGGCGTTGTTGTAACAACAGATTGCTGAACCCGGCGCCAGACAGTTGTTTCTGCGCGGTGGTCAGTTGTTCGCGGTTGCTGAAAGGCCCCACCAGGACCCGATACCAGGTCTCATCCTTGACCGTGCCGGACTCAACCGCCACAGCCTGGCCAAGCAGAATGATCTGTGCCCGAACCTTGTCCGCGTCAGTTTGCTTGCGGAACGAACCGGCCTGCAGGAAGAACTTGGTCACCGGCGCGGCCTTGGAAACGGGCGGTGCTGGGGGCGGCGTGATCCCGGCGAGGGCGGCCTGGGCGCGGGCAGTGTCGATCTTCGCTGCTTCCGCCGGGGTGACCGGCGTGGTCGGTATGGCCGGCACCTGTGGTGTCGGCAGGGTTTTTTCCGGTACGGCATCCGGCGGCACGATGACTTCCGACTCCGGCAGCAGGGTGTAGAAGTCGTACTTCGGCTTCACCGGTTGCGTAGGGCTCGGCGGGGTCTTGTTGGCCTCGGCGATCTTGGTGGCTTTCTGTTGCTGCTCGACCTTCTCGCGCTTGACCGTATCGCTGCCTTTGCCCGGCTCCAGCTTCATCAGGAACACGATGAAGGCACCGACCGTCAGGCCGATGGCCATCCATAGCCAGCCCGGGATCGGTTGCTTCGCTGGGGCTTGGTAACGGCTGGCGCCACGCTTGGGTGCAGGTTTTTTCTTGGCAGCCAACTTACATGCGCTCCAGAGTTTCCAGACCCAAGAGTTCCAGGCCTTGCTTGAGGGTGCGACCGGTCAGCGCGGCGAGGCGCAGGCGGCTCTGCATTTGTTCCGGGGTGTCGGCGGCGAGGATCGGGCAGTTCTCGTAGAAACTGGAGAACAGACCGGCGACGTCGTACAGGTAGGTGCAGAGGATATGCGGTGTGCCCTTCTCGGATACGTTGTTCAGCACTTCGCCGAACTGTGCGAGTTTTGCGGCCAGTTCGTGCTCGTGCGGTGCTTCCAGAACGATTTGGCCTTCGACTTCGCTGAAATCCTTGCCCAGTTTGCGGAACACACCGGCCACACGGGTGTAGGCGTACAGCAGGTACGGTGCGGTGTTGCCTTCGAAATTCAGCATCAGGTCGAAGTTGAAGTTGTAGTCGCTGGTGCGGTGCTTGGACAGGTCGGCGTATTTCACCGCGCCGATGCCCACGACCTTGGCGATGTTGCGCAGGTCTGCCTCGGCCAGTTCCGGGTTCTTGTCCTTCACCAGGGTGTAGGCGCGTTCCCGGGCTTCGGTCAGCAGGTCGATCAGCTTCACGGTGCCGCCGTCACGGGTCTTGAACGGACGGCCGTCAGCGCCGTTCATGGTGCCGAAGCCCATGTGTTCCATTTCCATCGGGTGCGTCACGAAGCCGGCTTTGCGGGCCACGGCGAACACTTGCTGGAAGTGCAGGGCCTGACGCTGGTCGACGAAGTACAGCGCGCGATCGGCCTTGAGCTTGCCGCTGCGGTAGCGCACGGCGGCCAGGTCGGTGGTGGCGTAGAGGTAGCCGCCGTCAGCCTTGACGATGATCACTGGCAGCGGGTCGCCGTCGGCGTTTTTGAATTCATCGAGGAACACGCACTGGGCGCCGTTGCTTTCGACCAGCATGCCGGCGGCCTTGAGGTCGTTGACCACGTTGATCAGGTCGTCGTTGTAGGCGCTTTCGCCCATCACGTCGGCCATGGTCAGCTTGACGTTCAGCAGTTCGTAGATTTTCTGGCAGTGGGACAGCGAGATGTCCTTGAACTTGGTCCACAGCGCCAGGCAATCGGCATCGCCGGCCTGCAGCTTGACCACCAGGCCACGGGCGCGGTCGGCGAATTCTTCGGATTCGTCGAAGCGTTGCTTGGCGGCGCGGTAGAAGTTTTCCAGGTCCGACAGCTCGTCGCTGGTGATCGGGTTTTCCTGCAGGTAAGCCATCAGCATGCCGAACTGGGTGCCCCAGTCGCCGACGTGGTTCTGGCGGATCACTTCGTCGCCGAGGAACTCGAGTACGCGAGCGACGCCGTCGCCGATGATGGTCGAGCGCAAGTGGCCGACGTGCATCTCCTTGGCCAGGTTAGGCGCCGAAAGGTCAACCACGGTGCGCTGCACTGGGCCGGCCTTGCGTACGCCGATGTTGGCATCGGCCAGGGCGGCGTCCAGGCGTGTGGCCAGGGCCTGGGTGTTCTGGAAGAAGTTCAGGAAGCCTGGGCCTGCGATTTCGGCCTTGGAGACGTTCTCGTCAGCCGGCAGCGCGGCGATGATTTTCTCGGCCAGGTCGCGTGGCTTCATGCCCGCAGGCTTGGCCAGCATCATGGCGATGTTGCTGGCGAAGTCGCCGTTCTTCTTGTCGCGGGAGTTTTCCACCTGGATCGCCGGCGACAGGCCTTCAGGCAACACACCTTCGTTGACGAGTTGGGTGATGGCTTGTTGGATCAGCTGGCGAATGGTGTCTTTCATGGTCTTCTCTTTCAACCGCAGGCGCGGCGGCGCTTCGATGCGCTGGTGGAAAAACTGGGCATTATCCGTGGCGAAGGCGGGCTTGCCAACTATAGCGGGCAGGTTATGGATATGTGGTGACAAATAGATCGCCTTCGCTGGCAAGCCAGCTCCCACAGGTTTAGTGGCAGGACGCCGAATATGTGTACGCCTCGATCCCTGTGGGAGCCGGGCTTGCCCGCGATGGCGGTTTCAAAATCAATACAAATCGACGGGATCGACATCCAAAGACCAGCGCACCGCCCGCCCACTCGGCATCTGCTCCAGCACCAGCAACCAACTGGCAAGCAACCGATGCAAAGGCGCCCGGGCTGTAGCCTGCAACAATAGCTGTGCACGATAGCGTCCTGCCCGGCGCTCCATCGGCGCCGGCACCGGGCCCAGGAGTTCAATGCCGGTCAGATGCTGTTCGGCCAGCAAACGCTCGGCCTCGCTGCACGCCTCATCGAGGAAGCCTTCGGCCTGACCCGGTTTGTGCGCTTCGGCCCGCAACAGCGCCAGGTGCGCGAACGGCGGCAAACCCGCTGCGCGACGTTCGCTCAAGGCTTGCTCGGCAAAGGCGAAATAGCCTTGTTCGGTCAATTGCACCAGCAGCGGATGGTCGGCCAGGTGCGTCTGGATGATCACTTTGCCCGGTTCTTCCGCCCGGCCGGCGCGTCCGGCGACCTGCACGATCAGTTGCGCCATGCGCTCGCTGGCGCGGAAATCACCGGAGAACAGGCCGCCATCGGCATCGAGAATCGACACCAGAGTCACCCTTGGAAAGTGGTGGCCCTTGGCGAGCATTTGCGTGCCCACCAGGATGCATGGCTGGCCCTTCTGAATGGTCGCGAACAATTGATTCATCGCGTCCTTGCGTGACGTACTGTCGCGATCGACCCGCAATACCGGGTAGTCCGGGAACAGAATGCCCAAGCGCTCCTCGGCCCGTTCGGTGCCGGCCCCCACAGGACGCAAATCGACCTTGTTGCACTTCGGGCACTGGCGTGGCACGCGCTCGACATAGCCGCAATGGTGGCAACGCAGTTCGCCATGGCGCTGATGCACGGTCATGCGCGCGTCGCAGCGCTGGCATTCAGACATCCAGCCGCAGTCATGGCAGAGCAGGGTCGGGGCGAAACCACGGCGGTTAAGGAATACCAATACTTGCTGGCCAGCCGCCAGGGTCTGGCCGATGGCTTGTTGCATCGGCCCGGAAATGCCGCTGTCCAGCGGGCGGCTTTTCACGTCAAGGCGTAGGAAACGCGGTTGTTTGGCGCCGCCGGCGCGCTCATTCAGGCGTAGCAGGCCGTAACGGCCGGTGTAGGCATTGTGCAGGCTTTCCAGAGAGGGTGTGGCCGAACCGAGCACAATCGGAATGTTTTCCTGTCGGGCGCGCACCAGTGCGAGATCGCGAGCGTGATAGCGCAGGCCTTCCTGCTGCTTATATGAGCCGTCGTGCTCTTCATCGATGATGATCAGTCCCGGATTTCTCATCGGCGTGAACAGCGCCGAGCGGGTGCCGATAATGATGTCGGCCTCACCGTCGCGGGCGGCGAGCCAGGCATCGAGACGTTCGCGATCATTGACTGCCGAGTGAATCAGCGCGATGCGCGCATTGAAGCGTTGTTCGAAGCGCGCCAGGGTTTGCGGGCCCAGGTTGATTTCCGGGATCAGCACCAGCGCCTGTTTGCCGGCTTCAAGGGTTTCGCGGATCAATTGCAAATACACTTCGGTCTTGCCGCTGCCGGTGACACCGGCCAGCAGGAACGCGTGATAGCTGTCGAAGCCGGCGCGAATGGCCTCATAAGCTGCACGCTGCTCCGGGTTGAGCGGCAACTCCGGTTGGGCCAGCCAGTGTTCATGGCGCGCGCCGGGAGCGTGCTTGCGGACTTCGACTTGCACCAGTTCCTTGGCCAGCAACAGATCAAGGCTGTCTTTGCTCAGCATCAATTTGCTCAGCAACTGATGGGCGACACCGTGGGGATGCTGGGCCAGTGTCGCCAGGGCTTCTCGCTGGCGCGGGGCGCGGGCGATACGCGGATCATCGAGGCTGGCGCCGGGGGCGGCGGACCAGAAACGTTCCTGGCGCGCTTCGGCCAGTTCGCCCTGGCGCAGCAACACCGGCAGTGCCCAGCTCAGGGTGTCACCGAGGCTGTGCTGGTAATACTGGGAGGTCCACAGGCACAGCTTGAACAACGCCGGTGGCAGCGGTGGCGTGGCGTCGAGCAATGCCAGGGCCCGCTTGAGTTTTTCCGCCGGGACTTCGCTGGTATCGGCGACTTCCACCAGAATCCCGATCATCTCCCGCCGGCCAAAAGGTACCCGCAGGCGCATGCCGGGGTGCAGTCGGGCGCGCACTACACCGGCCGGCGCACGGTAGTCGAACAGGCGGCGCAGGGGCGAAGGCAGGGCGAGGCGCAGAATGGCGTCGGGCACGCGGGGGATTCTCGATTAGCGGCAACAGAAGACGGGGTGAATCACATTCCCTGTGGGAGCGAGCCTGCTCGCGAAGAGGGAGTATCAGCAGCATTGACGTCGTCTGACACAGCGCATTCGCGAGCAGGCTCGCTCCCACAGGGTCGGGAGCCTAGCAGACGGTCGGTCTCAGTGACAGCTTGCGTGATCAGGATTGTCTGGTAGAATCCGCGGCCTAATTACGTGCGGTATTCAACAATAGTGTTGGGTGGCGGCACGCTAGCCCGAGGAAGACACCATGAAAGCTGATATCCATCCAGAATACCCAGCAGTTGCTGTTACCTGCAGCTGCGGCAACAAGTTCGAAACCCGTTCGACCTTCGGCAAAGCCCTGGCGATCGACGTTTGCAACGAATGCCACCCGTTCTACACCGGTAAGCAAAAGACTCTGGACACTGGCGGCCGCGTTCAGCGCTTCGCCGACCGTTTCGGTGCTTTCGGCGCGAAAAAGGCCTAAGGCCGATCAACTTGGGAAGCCGCTACGGTTTTTCCATGCTGATGAAAAAGGCGTCCCTTGTGGGCGCCTTTTTTGTGTCCGCGATTTGGCTATCCGCTGCCCAGGCCTTCTGCCCGGCGCCGGGCGCTCTGACTTCCGTCGCGGTGCAGCGGGTGGTGGACGGCGACACACTGCGCCTGGTCGATGGCCGCAGCGTACGCATGATCGGCTTGAATACCCCGGAGTTGGGCAAGAAAGGTCGTTCCGACGAGCCGTTCGCCGTGGCTGCGCGCAAACGCCTCGAAGCCTTGGTGGCGGCGAGCGACGGGCGGGTTGGTTTGCTGCCTGGTAAAGAAAGCCAGGACCACTACGGCCGGACCCTCGCCCACGTCTACAGCGCTGATGGCAACAACCTCGAAGCGCAGATGCTCGCCGAGGGCCTCGGATTTCTGGTGGCGGTCCCACCGAATGTCGATCTGGTTGATTGTCAGCAAGCCGCCGAACGCAGTGCCCGCCAGGCCGGGCTTGGCGTGTGGCGCCAGTCACCTGTACTGAAAGCGGATCAGATCAGTGCGTCCGGTTTCGCCGTGCTCAGCGGCCGTGTGAGCAAGGTTCAGCGCAATCGTGGCGGGGTTTGGATCGAGTTGCAGGATTCGGTTGTATTGCGTGTTGCACCCAATGTGCTCGCCCGCTTCGATGCGGCTTCGCTCGAAAGGCTCAAGGGCAAGCAGATCGAGGCGCGTGGCTGGGTACTGGATCGTTCGCGTCGCGGCGGACTCAAGGACGGTCAGGCGCGCTGGATGTTGCCGCTGACGGATCCGGCAATGCTGGAAGTGGCGCGCTGATAAAAAATTGTAGACATTTTTTCTGTGGATTGTGAACAGTCTATCCCTTGTGTTCCGCGGCTCTTGGCCAAAAGTCGTAGGGCAGGGCGGTTGACAGGGGTGACCGGTCAGTCTTGTGGGGATTTTACGAGGCGCGTATCCTCGCTGACCAGTCTGTCCAACAGTAAAAGCGGAATGCCAAAATGTCTGATCTGAAAACTGCCGCTCTCGAATATCATGCCAATCCTCGTCCAGGGAAGCTGAGCGTCGAGCTCACCAAGGCCACCGCTACCGCCCGCGACCTGTCGCTGGCCTACAGCCCCGGCGTAGCCGAACCAGTTCGCGAAATCGCCCGCGATCCTGAACTGGCCTACAAATACACCGGTAAAGGCAACCTGGTTGCAGTCATTTCCGATGGCACCGCGATTCTGGGCCTGGGTAACCTCGGCCCATTGGCTTCCAAGCCAGTAATGGAAGGTAAAGGCGTGCTGTTCAAGCGCTTCGCCGGCATCGACGTTTTCGACATCGAAGTCGATTCCGAAAGCCCGCAAGCCTTCATCGACACCGTCAAACGCATCTCCATCACTTTCGGTGGCATCAACCTGGAAGATATCAAGGCGCCAGAGTGCTTTGAGATCGAACGCGCCCTGATCGAACAGTGCGACATTCCGGTGTTCCACGATGACCAGCACGGTACCGCCATCGTGACCGCGGCCGGCATGATCAACGCCCTGGAAATCGCCGGCAAAACCCTGCCGGAAGCCAAGATTGTCTGCCTGGGTGCCGGTGCTGCCGCCATCTCCTGCATGAAATTGCTGGTGAGCATGGGTGCCAAGGTCGAGAACATCTTCATGATCGACCGTACCGGTGTGATCCATGCTGGCCGTGACGACCTGAACCAGTACAAGGCCGTATTCGCCCACGCCACCGAGAAGCGCACGCTGGATGACGCCATCGAAGGCGCCGACGTGTTCGTAGGCCTGTCGGGCCCTAACCTGCTGAGCGCCGAGCAACTCAAGCGCATGGCGGCCAACCCGATCGTCTTCGCATGCTCGAACCCGGATCCGGAGATCTCCCCGGAACTGGCACACGCTACCCGTAGCGACGTGATCATGGCTACCGGCCGTTCGGACTACCCGAACCAGGTCAACAACGTACTGGGCTTCCCGTTCATCTTCCGCGGTGCCCTGGACGTACGCGCCAAGCGCATCAACGAAGAAATGAAAGTGGCCGCGGCCAATGCCCTGCGCGAACTGGCCAAGCTGCCGGTTCCTCAGGAAGTGTGCGACGCCTATGGCGGTATCAAGCTGGAATTCGGTCGTGAGTACATCATTCCGAAACCAATGGATGCCCGTCTGATCACCCTGATCTCCGACGCCGTTGCCAAGGCAGCGATCGAGACCGGCGTGGCGACCCTGCCGTATCCGAAGCACTACCCGCTGAAAAGCGTGGATGACGTGTTCAACGGCTAAGTCGTTGTAGCGCTTCAACCGAAAGCCCCGGCTCTGGTGAGTCGGGGCTTTTTGTTGTCTGCAGGTTATGTGGTGTCTGTCCGGCTGCCTTCGCGAGCAGGCTCGCTCCCACAGGGTTTAGTGTTGTTCGCGGATCTCATATGCACCGCTGATCCATTGTGGGAGCAAGCCTGCTCGCGAAGGCGGTGTCACAGGAAACCTGGGTGCTAAAAAGCCCCGCCTTCCAGAGAAGAGCGGGGCTTTTTGCATTGCGCGATGGGATCAGAACAAATCGATCGGCGCCGCTTCGTCCGCTGGTAGCGGGCTGCCCGGCGCATTGCCGTTGCCCAGCTCATTGACCGACGGTGGCGTGTCTTCGGCCTTGAACAGTTCGAAGTAAGCCCCAGGCGTGCCTGGAGTCGCTGCGCGGCCGCTGACCGGATCGACGCGCAGGCTCAGGATGCCTTCCGGCTCTGGTTGCGTGTGCGGCGGCAGGCCTTTGAGTGCCGCACCCATGTAGTTCATCCAGATCGGCAGTGCGACGGTGCCGCCGAACTCCTTGCGGCCCAGGCTTTCAGGCTGGTCGAAGCCGGTCCAGACGGTGGTCACGTAATCGGCGTTGTAGCCGGAGAACCAGGCGTCCTTGGATTCGTTGGTGGTGCCGGTCTTGCCGGCGATATCGCCGCGGCCCAGGGCCAGGGCGCGACGCCCGGTGCCAAGTTTGATCACGTCCTCGAGCATGCTGTTGAGGATATAGGTGGTGCGGCCATCGACAATGCGCTCAGCCACTGCCGGAGCCTGTGGTGCCGGTTGGACGGTCAGTGCTTCGCCCGGCGTGGCGTTGACCGTAAAGGCCCCGGCGACTGGCGCGGCGATACCGTCGCTGGCGGTATCGCCCTTGGGAACGCTCGGCGGGTTGGCGACAAACAATGTATCGCCATTGCGGCTTTCGACCTTGTCGATGATGTACGGGGTGATCTTGTAGCCGCCGTTGGCAAAAGTGCTCCAGCCGGTAGCGATTTCCATTGGCGTCAAGGTCGCGGTGCCCAACGCCAGGGACAGGTTGGGCGGCAGGTCCTGCTTGTTGAAGCCAAAGCGGGTGATGTAGTCGATGGTTTTGCCAACGCCCATCGCCTGCAGCAGGCGGATCGACACCAGGTTGCGCGACTTGTACAGCGCTTCGCGCAGGCGGATCGGGCCGAGGAAGGTATTGGTGTCGTTTTTCGGACGCCAGACCTTGTCCAGGTACTCGTCGACGAACACGATTGGAGCATCGTTCACCAGGCTGGCGGCGGTGTAGCCGTTATCCAGCGCGGCGCTGTAGACGAATGGCTTGAAGCTCGAGCCTGGTTGGCGCTTGGCCTGCAATGCGCGGTTGTAGTTACTCTGTTCGAAGGCGAAGCCGCCGACCAGTGCACGGATCGCACCGTTTTGCGGGTCGAGGGACACCAGCGCACCTTGGGCTTGCGGGATCTGGCTGAATTTCAGCGAATCGTCCGGTTGGCGCTGCACGCGAATCAGGTCGCCGACCTGCGCCACGTCCGACGGCTGCTTGGGATTGGCACCCACGCTGTTGGTGTTCAGGAACGGGCGAGCCCATTTCATGCTGTCCCAGCCTACGTGCTCGCTGCCCGTGCGGGTGAGGACCTGCAGGCCGTTCTTGTCGACCTGGGTGACGATGGCCGGCTCAAGGCTGCTGATGGTGCGCTGTTTGGTCAGTTCGGTCGCCCACGCCTCGCGGGTCTTGCCCGGCAGGCGTGATTCAGGGCCGCGATAACCGTGACGCTGGTCGTAGGTCATCAGGCCTTCGTGGACGGCGGTATTGGCCATTTCCTGCAGATTGCTCGGCACCGTAGTGGTGACGCGGAAACCTTCGGTGTAGGCGTCGCTGCCATAGCGGCCGACCATTTCGGCGCGGGCCATTTCGGCGATGTAAGGGGCATTCACTTCCGGTGTCGGCACGTGATAGCTGGCGTTCAGCGGCTCGTTGATCGCGGCGGTGTAATCGGCTTCGGTGATTTTGCCGAGCTTGTACATGCGCCCCAGGATCCAGTCGCGACGTTCCTTGCTGCGTGCCGGGTTGGCGAGCGGGTTGAAGCGTGACGGGGCTTTCGGCAAGCCGGCGATCATCGCCATCTGCGCCAGGCTGACGTCACGAATCGACTTGCCATAGTAAACCTGAGCTGCCGCTTCGATGCCGTAGGCACGGTTGCCCAGATAGATCTTGTTGACGTACAGCTCAAGGATTTCGTCCTTGGTCAGCTGCCGTTCGATTTGCAGGGCCAGAAGGATTTCAGTGGTTTTGCGAGAAAAACTGCGCTCGCTGGTCAGGAAGAAGTTCTTCGCCACCTGCATGGTGATGGTGCTGCCGCCGGACTGGATGTGGCCGCTTTTGACCAGTTGGCTGGCGGCGCGCATCAGGCTGCTGGGATCGACCCCGTAGTGATTGGCGAAGTTATCGTCTTCAGCACTTAGTAACGCATTGATGAAATTGGGGGGAATGTCGGCGAAACGGATCGGAGTGCGGCGCATTTCGCCAAACTCTGCAATCAGTTTGTTGTCGCTGCTGTAGACCCGCAGCGGAATCTGCAACTGGATGCTTCTCAGCGCCTCCACGGATGGCAATCCGGGGCTAAGGTAAAGAAACGCCCCGCTCAGACCCAAAAGCAGTCCGCAGAAAACCGCGACGATGGACCAACCGAGAAATTTCAGCAGACGAATCAAGGCTTTTGGATATCCAGGGCAAAAAATGAATTAGGCATCAGGGTTCAGGCTAAAGGCAAACAACCCGCGCTTGAGAAAAAGCGGAAAAAAACGCTCGGCATTATAAGCATTTTTCTGTCGCAGGCGTCATTGGCGGCTGCTGTCAAGACGGGCGGATGGAACGCAACACACATTACAGAGTCCGTAACTCACGGATAGTCATAGGGAATTGCTAGTGCCAGGACTCTTCAATAAAAAAGCCAATACGCTTTTGGGCATCGACATCAGCTCCACATCGGTAAAACTGCTGGAACTGAGCCGCCAGGGCGAACGCTATCGGGTCGAGGCCTATGCGGTCGAGCCACTGCCCGCCAGCGCGGTTATCGAGAAGAACATCGCCGAACTCGAAGGTGTGGGTCAGGCGCTCGCTCGTGTGCTGACCAAGGCCAAAACCAGCCTCAGGAACGTGGCCGTGGCCGTAGCCGGTTCGGCGGTGATCACCAAGACCATCGAGATGGATGCCGGTCTTTCCGACGACGAGATGGAAAGCCAGCTGAAAATCGAGGCCGATCAGTACATCCCCTATCCACTGGACGAGGTTGCCATCGACTTCGAAGTCCAGGGTGTGTCAACGCGCAACCCCGAGCGGGTCAATGTGTTGCTCGCGGCCTGCCGCAAGGAAAACGTCGAAGTTCGGGAAGCCGCCCTGACGCTGGCCGGCCTGACCGCTCGCGTGGTCGACGTGGAGGCTTATGCCCTGGAGCGATCATTCGGCTTGCTGGAAAATCACTCGGCAATCTCCGAGGGGCGCCTGGTGGCGGTGGTCGACATCGGCGCAACCATGACGACGCTGAGCGTGCTGCTTGGCGGGCGGATCATCTACACCCGTGAACAGTTGTTCGGTGGTCGTCAACTGACCGAAGAGATCCAGCGTCGGTACGGCCTGACGACCGAGCAGGCGGGGCTGGCGAAGAAGCAGGGGGGGTTGCCGGACGATTACGTCAGCGAGGTATTGCAGCCGTTTCGCGAGGCATTGGTGCAGCAGGTCTCGCGTTCACTGCAGTTTTTCTTTGCCTCCGGCCAGTACCACGCGGTCGATCACATTCTGTTGGCGGGTGGCACTGCGTCAGTCTCCGGTCTGGATCGACTGATCGAGCAGCAATTACGCACGCCGACGCAGGTGGCCAACCCGTTTTCCAACATGATGCTGAGCAGCAAGGTCAACGCCATGGCGCTGGCCAGCGACGCGCCCGCCCTGATGATCGCCTGCGGGCTGGCCCTCAGGAGTTTCGACTGATGGCGCGGATCAATCTTTTACCCTGGCGCGAAGAGCTTCGCGAAGAGCGCCGCAAGCGCTTTTTGTTGACGCTGGTCGGCGTGTTGGTGGGGGCGACCGGTGCGGTTTTGATCGCAAACCAGGTCATCAGTAACGCCATTGACCGGCAGGTTGCGCGTAACGATTACATCGGCCAGCAGATCGTCGTGGTCGACGAGCGGATCAAGCAGATCAGTGACCTCAAGGCTCGTCGCCAGCAATTGATCGAGCGCATGCGCATCATTCAGGACCTGCAAGGCAATCGGCCGATCAGCGGGCGAATTTTTGATCAGCTGGCCCGGACGCTGCCTGACGGGGTCTATTTCAGCGAAGTGAAAATGGTCGGCAAGACCTTGTCCATCACTGGCGCGGCGGAATCCAACAACCGTGTTTCCGACCTGATGCGCAATCTGGATGCCTCCGACTGGTTCGATGCGCCCAGCCTGACGGAAGTCAAGGCGACCACCGCCGGCCAGCTGGATCAGACGAATGTCTTTCAACTGACCGTTCGTCAGACCCAGCCTGCAGCGGTCGAGGGCGGGAAATGAGTCTGTCCGAATGGTTCGAAGGCCTGCGCAAGATCGATATCAATGATCTGGACACCCATAACATCGGCTCCTGGCCGCCGACGATCAAGGTTGTGGTGGGTGTACTGGTCATGGCGCTGGTGCTGGCGCTCGGTTACAGCTTTTCCACAGGTGAACTCGAGAACCAGCTCACTCTCAAGCGCGAGGAAGAGTCGACCCTCAAGGAGCAATTCGCGACCAAGGCTCATATGGCGGCGAATCTGGAGCTGTATACCCAGCAAATGAAAGAAATGGAGAACTCCTTTGGCGTACTGCTGCGGCAACTGCCCAGTGATACCGAAGTGCCCGGCCTGCTGGAAGACATCACCCGCACCGGCCTGGGCAGCGGCCTGGAGTTTGAAGAGATCAAGCTGCTACCGGAGGTCACCCAGCCGTTCTACATCGAGTTACCAATCCAGATTACCGTCACCGGCGCCTATCACGACCTGGCCACCTTCGTCAGCGGTGTGGCCGGACTGCCACGCATTGTCACCCTGCATGATTTCGACCTGGCACCGGTCAGTTCCGACGGCGGCCCCAAATTGCGTATGAGCATTTTGGCCAGGACCTATCGCTACAACGACGAGGGGCTGCACCCATGAGCCCGATTCGTGTTTTTTCCATGGTCGTGGTGTTAGTCCAGCTGACGGGCTGTGGTAGCGGTAATGACTTCAGTGATCTGGACGCCTACATGAACGAAATGCGCCTGCGGGCGCCGGGCAAGATTGAACCAACGCCGACATTCCGGTCTTACCCGACATTCACTTACAGCGCCGCCAACCTGCGCAGTCCGTTTTCCCGGCAGGTCAGGATCGACCTGGCCGGTCAGCCGCGCGGCTCGCGCAACGTCAAGCCGGACCCCAACAGGGTCAAGCAGTACCTCGAGGGCTTCAACATCGAGCAGTTTGAAATGGTCGGCACGATTTCCAATGCGTCCGGCTCCTTTGCGCTGCTACGGGGTGCCGGCGGGGTACACCGGCTTAAAGTCGGAGATTATCTGGGGCGTAACGATGGCCGGATCGTCGCTATCAACGCCTCGCAAGTCGATGTGGTGGAAATCGTCCCTGATGGCCAGGGGGCCTGGCTGGAGAGGCCGCGGACCCTCCCTTTGAAAGAACACTCATAGTGGAACTCGAATAATGAACAGGATTTTCTCCACCCTCGGTATGTCGCTATGGATAGCGCTGCTTTCGCCGATGGTACAAGCGGCCAACCTCAAGGCGCTGGATGTCGCTGCGCTGCCGGGGGACCGCGTCGAGTTGAAGCTGGCGTTCGATGGGCAACCTCCGAGGCCCCATGGGTATACGACAGAGTCCCCTGCACGGATCGCACTGGACTTGCCGGGTGTCGTCAGTCAGCTGGCGAACAAGACTCGCGACCTTGGCAGTGGCAATGCCCGAAGCGCGACGGTGGTCGAGGTCAAGGACCGCACGAGGTTGATCATCAATCTGACCCAGTTGACCCCTTACGACACACGGGTCGAAGGCAATAACCTGTTTGTGGTGGTGGGCCAGGGCGCCAAAAGCGCAGCACCCAGGCAGCCGGCCGCTGTAGTTCCAACTCCGACCCCGGCCCCGGCGCGTGCACCTGCAACAACGACGAAGGCTATCCGCGCGGTGGATTTTCAGCGCGGCACTCAGGGTGAAGGCAATGTGGTAATCGATTTGTCGGATCCGTCCATCGCGCCAGACATTCAGGAGCGCGAGGGCAAGATCGTTCTCGGTTTCACCAAGACCCGATTGCCCGAGCCGCTACGCGTGCGCCTGGACGTCAAGGACTTCGCCACACCGGTGCAATTCGTCAATGCCAGCGCCACAGGCGACAAGGCCACGATCACGATCGAGCCCAGCGGTGCCTTCGATTATTCGACCTATCAGACCGACAACAAGCTGACCGTGAGCATTCGCCCGATGACGGTAGATGACCTGCAGAAGCGTAACGCCGACCGCTACGCCTACAGCGGTGAAAAGCTCTCGCTGAATTTCCAGGACATCGATGTGCGTTCGGTACTGCAACTGATCGCCGATTTCACCAATCTCAATCTGGTGGCCAGTGACACCGTGCAGGGTGGCATCACGTTGCGTTTGCAAAACGTGCCCTGGGATCAGGCGCTGGACCTGGTGTTGAAAACCAAGGGGCTGGACAAACGCAAGATCGGCAATGTGCTGTTGGTGGCGCCGGCCGATGAAATCGCCGCCCGGGAACGCCAGGAGCTGGAGTCGCAGAAACAGATCGCCGAGCTGGCACCGCTGCGCCGGGAACTGCTGCAGGTCAATTACGCCAAGGCAGCCGATATCGCCAAGTTGTTCCAGTCGGTGACCAGTGCCGAGGCGAAAGTCGACGAACGGGGTTCGATCACCGTCGATGAGCGCACCAACAACATCATTGCCTACCAGACCCAGGACCGACTCGACGAGCTGCGGCGAATCGTGGCGCAACTGGATATCCCGGTGCGCCAGGTGATGATCGAAGCACGGATCGTCGAAGCCAATGTCGATTACGACAAGAGCCTCGGCGTGCGCTGGGGCGGTTCGATCCAGAACAAGGGCAACTGGAACACGTCAGGCGTGAGCAACGGCGCCAACGGGTCGTCCACCATCGGCACGCCGGGAAGCACCAGCACCAATACACCGTTCGTCGATATGGGGGCCGCGGCCAATACCTCAGGGATCGGCATCGCGTTCATCACCGATAACGTCTTGCTTGACCTGGAGCTGACGGCCATGGAGAAAACCGGCAACGGCGAAATCGTCTCGCAACCCAAGGTGGTCACGTCCGACAAGGAAACCGCAAAAATCCTCAAGGGCACCGAAATTCCCTATCAGGAAGCCAGCTCCAGCGGCGCTACTTCGGTCTCGTTCAAGGAGGCTTCGCTGTCGCTGGAAGTGACGCCGCAAATCACCCCGGACAACCGGATCATCATGGAGGTCAAGGTCACCAAGGACGAGCCGGACTACCTGAACAAGGTGCAGGATGTGCCGCCAATCAAGAAAAACGAGGTCAATGCAAAGGTGCTGGTGAACGATGGCGAGACCATCGTCATTGGTGGCGTTTTCTCAAATACTCAAAGCAAGGTTGTAGATAAGGTGCCATTTCTTGGCGATGTGCCGTATCTTGGCCGCCTTTTCCGGCGTGACGTGGTTTCGGAGAAAAAATCCGAGCTGTTGGTGTTTCTCACTCCGCGTATCATGAATAACCAGGCGATTGCTGTGAGTCGTTGATTCTGTGCGAAATTTGATTCTTGTAGGACCGATGGGCGCTGGAAAAAGCACCATCGGCCGGTTGCTGGCCAAAGAGCTGCGCTTGCCATTCAAAGATTCCGATAAGGAAATTGAATTACGCACGGGCGCCAATATCCCATGGATCTTCGACAAGGAAGGCGAACCGGGCTTTCGTGACCGTGAGCAGGCAATGATTGCCGAGCTGTGCGATTACGACGGTGTGGTGCTGGCGACCGGTGGTGGCGCAGTCATGCGCGAAGCCAATCGTCGGGCGCTGCATGCCGGTGGGCGGGTGGTTTATCTGCATGCGTCCGTCGAGCAGCAGGTCGGTCGTACCTCCCGCGACCGCAATCGGCCCTTGTTGCGCACTGCCGATCCGGCCAAGACCCTTCGTGACCTGCTGGCGATCCGTGATCCGCTGTATCGGGAAATTGCCGATCTGGTGGTGGAAACCGATGAGCGGCCGCCGCGAATGGTCGTGCTCGATATTCTCGAACGCTTGCAGCAGCTGCCTCCCCGTTAATGCGCGGCGCGAAATGCGCTATCCTCGGCGTCTGCCACAACCGCTCAAGGTTGTGGCGAACGGCTATCAAACGGCGTCACACCAGCAGGGGCCGTGGATCGTTAACTCAAGGCAGGAATCCTGATTCCATCTTCACTGTGGGGACACATGCAGACACTCAAGGTCGATCTAGGCGAGCGCAGCTACCCGATTCATATTGGCGAAGGTCTGTTGGATCAGCCTGAGCTGCTGGCCCCGCATATTCGCGGTCGGCAAGTGGCGATCATCTCCAACGAAACCGTGGCGCCGCTCTATCTCGAACGTCTGACCCGCAGCCTTGCGCAGTTTTCGGTGATTTCCGTGGTGCTGCCCGACGGCGAAGCCTTCAAGACCTGGGAAACCCTGCAACTGATTTTCGATGGTCTGCTGACCGCGCGGCATGATCGTCGCACCACAGTGATCGCCCTCGGTGGCGGTGTGATTGGCGATATGGCCGGTTTTGCGGCGGCCTGCTACCAGCGCGGCGTCGATTTCATCCAGGTCCCGACCACGTTGCTGTCGCAAGTCGACTCTTCGGTGGGCGGCAAGACCGGTATCAACCACCCGCTGGGCAAGAACATGGTCGGCGCCTTCTATCAGCCGAACGTTGTGCTGATCGACACTGCCTCCCTCAACACCCTGCCGGCCCGCGAGCTGTCCGCCGGTCTGGCCGAAGTCATCAAGTACGGGCTGATCTGCGACGAGCCGTTCCTGAGCTGGCTCGAAGACAACGTCGACCGCCTGCGCAGTCTGGATCAGCAAGCCCTGACCTATGCCATCGAACGCTCTTGTGCGGCCAAGGCCGCAGTCGTCGGGGCTGACGAAAAAGAGACTGGCGTGCGGGCTACGCTCAACCTGGGCCATACCTTTGGCCACGCCATCGAAACCCATATGGGGTACGGTGTCTGGCTGCATGGCGAAGCGGTCGCTGCTGGCACTGTAATGGCGTTGGAAATGTCCGCACGCCTGGGCTGGATCAGCGAACAGGACCGCGACCGCGGCATTCGTCTGTTCCAGCGCGCCGGCCTGCCGGTCATTCCACCTGAAGAGATGACCGAAGCCGATTTCCTCGAACACATGGCAATTGATAAAAAAGTGATCGACGGTCGTTTGCGCCTGGTGCTGCTGCGCCGCATGGGCGAAGCGGTGGTGACCGACGATTATCCGAAAGAGGTTCTACAGGCCACGCTGGGAGCGGATTACCGCGCCCTGGCTCAGCTTAAAGGTTAATAAGAACGCGATGACTAGTTTGCATGCCGACGAGGCTTTCCTCGGCCATTTCCAGTTGAGTCACGACCCTTTTGCTCCACGGGTGCCTGGCTTCAAGTTTTTCCCGGCCCAGCGCAAACCGGTGCTGGGGCAGTTGCACCACCTGGCGCGCTACAGCCAGTTGCTGCTGGTGGTCACTGGCCCGCAAGGCAGTGGCAAGACCCTCTTGCGTCAGGCCTTGGTGGCCAGCACCAACAAGCAGTCAGTGCAGAGCGTGGTGGTTTCCGCCCGGGGCGCTGGCGACTCTGCCGGCCTGCTGCGCCAGGTCGCCCAGGCGCTGGACATTGCCCAGGCCGAGACCGGTGCCATTCTGGATCAGGTGGTGCAGTTGGCACTCACCGGGCAGGAAGTCTATCTGCTGGTGGATGACGCCGAGCAGCTCGATGAGTCTGCGCTCGAGGCCTTGATGACGCTGGCCGCCGGTGCACCGGAAGGTCGCCCGCATGTGTTCCTGTTCGGCGAGACGTCGCTGATTGCCCAGCTTGAGGCTTTGCAGCTCGAGGAAGAGCGCTTCCACGTCATCGAGTTGCAGCCTTACACCGAAGAAGAAACCCGCGAATATCTGGACCAGCGTCTTGAGGGGGCGGGCCGGGGTATCGAACTTTTCACCGCGGATCAGATCTCTGATATTCACGAAAGCTCCGACGGTTGGCCTGGCAACATCAATCAGGTCGCCCGCGATGCGATGATCGAAGCCATGATTGCCAGCCGTTCAGCGGTGAAGCGTCCAAGTATGGGGTTCAATATGCCGAAGAAACACGTATTGGCGATTTCCGCCGTCGTTGTGGTCGCGGTGGCCGCCGCCTGGTTGATGCCGGGTCGCAGTAAAGCACCGACCGCAGGTGCACCAGCCAACGAGCAGGCGCAATTGCCGCTCGGCCAGGGTTCGGCGAACGGCGGTGCTCCGGCCGTCGAATTTGCAGGTAACACTCAGCCGATGCCACTGCCGTTGGTCGGTAATTCACAGCCGGTCATGCGCAAACCGCTCGCCGAAGCGGCTGGTGGCATCACCGAAGGCGATGATGGCGTGCCGGTGGAAGGTTCCAGCGCCACACCACCGACCGTGACCACGATTGCACCGCCTGCCGGCGTCCCTGCCGGCCCTGCACCGACGCCAGCGGCCAAGCCGGTACCTGCACCGACTCAGGTTGCTACCGCCAAGCCGGCACCGGCTCCAGCGCCAGCCGCCAAGCCTGCTCCAGCGCCCGCCAAACCGGCCGTTGCCGCTGCTGCCAAGCCTGTCGAGAAACCTGCCGAGAAGCCGGCCCCTGCGGCCAAGGCTGCTGGCGGTACCTGGTACGCCGGTCAGGCACCGGGCAACTACGTCGTGCAAATCCTCGGCACCAGCTCCGAAGCGACCGCGCAAAACTTCGTCAAGGAGCAGGGCGGCGAGTACCGTTATTTCAAGAAAGTCCTCAACGGCAAACCGCTTTACGTCATCACCTACGGTAACTTCGCCAACCGCGATGCAGCCGTTACCGCCATCAAGGCCTTGCCAGCGAAGGTTCAGGCTGGTAAACCTTGGCCTCGCTCTGTCGCCAGCGTCCAACAGGAACTGGCAACAGCTCGCTGAAGATTCGGCGGCCTTACCCAGGCCGCCTCTCCCGGCACCTCAAAATTTCTGCAAGGCATGCCGCCCTCAAGGCCGCATGCTTTGTGGTGTCTGCGTCACAGTAGTCTTTGAGTCGTTGCGGTCAAAATTAAAAAAGTTTTGACTAGCACAGCAGATCGCTTTAAACCTTTCACAAATGCGACATAGATTTGCGACATTTCGTCGTCAAATTTGTGAGGCCAAGTGTCGGTGTGTACAATGACCTCCCTTTTGCCCCCGCAAAGCTGGCGTACGTTCGGCGCGGACGGTAAGTGGTTGAATTGAAAAGAAATTTGCCTCGATAAGAGGCAGCCTGGTGAGAAAGTGTCTATGAAAGCAGGTCTGTACCAACCAGATGAATTCAAGGATAACTGCGGTTTCGGCCTGATAGCCCATATGCAGGGCGAGCCCAGTCATACCCTTTTGCAAACGGCCATCGAGGCCCTGACCTGCATGACCCACCGCGGTGGGATTAATGCCGACGGCAAGACCGGTGACGGTTGCGGTCTGCTGATTCAAAAGCCGGACGCGTTCCTGCGAGCCATCGCCCAGGAAACGTTCGGCGTCGCACTGCCCAAGCAATACGCCGTGGGCATGGTCTTCTTCAACCAGGACCCGGTCAAAGCCGAAGCTGCTCGCGAGAACATGAACCGCGAGATCCTGGCCGCCGGCCTGCAGTTGGTCGGCTGGCGCAAAGTGCCGATCGACACCAGCGTCCTCGGCCGCCTGGCCCTTGAGCGCCTGCCACAGATCGAGCAGGTGTACATCGGTGGCGAAGGCCTGAGCGATCAGGACATGGCCGTCAAGCTGTTCACCTCCCGTCGTCGCTCGTCCGTGGCCAACGCCGCCGACGTTGACCACTACGTGTGCAGCTTTTCCCACAAGACCATCATTTACAAAGGCCTGATGATGCCGGCGGATTTGACCGCCTTCTATCCAGACCTGAGCGATGAGCGCCTGCAAACTTCGATTTGCGTGTTCCACCAGCGCTTCTCCACCAACACCCTGCCGAAATGGCCGCTGGCCCAACCGTTCCGCTTCCTGGCGCACAACGGCGAGATCAACACCATCACCGGCAACCGCAACTGGGCCGTGGCCCGTCGCACCAAGTTCACCAACGACTTGATGGACCTGGAAGAACTCGGCCCGCTGGTCAACCGTGTTGGCTCCGACTCCTCCAGCATGGACAACATGCTCGAGCTGATGGTCACCGGTGGCATCGACCTGTTCCGTGGCGTGCGGATGATCATTCCGCCTGCGTGGCAGAACGTCGAAACCATGGACCCGGACCTGCGTGCGTTCTACGAGTACAACTCGATGCACATGGAACCGTGGGACGGTCCGGCGGGCGTGGTCATGACCGACGGTCGCTACGCGGTGTGCCTGCTCGACCGAAACGGTCTGCGTCCGGCGCGTTGGGTCACCACCAAGAACGGTTTCATCACCCTGGCATCGGAAATCGGCGTCTGGAACTACCAGCCTGAAGATGTGATTGCCAAAGGTCGCGTTGGTCCGGGCCAGATCTTTGCCGTGGACACCGAAACCGGTCAGATCCTCGACACCGACGCCATCGACAACCGTCTGAAGTCCCGTCATCCGTACAAGCAATGGCTGCGCAAGAATGCCCTGCGCATCCAGGCGACCATGGAAGACAACGACCACGGTTCGGCGTTCTACGACGTCGATCAGCTCAAGCAATACATGAAGATGTACCAGGTCACGTTCGAAGAGCGCGACCAGGTGCTGCGTCCGCTTGGCGAACAAGGCTACGAAGCCGTGGGTTCGATGGGCGACGATACGCCGATGGCCGTGCTGTCCCAGCGCGTGCGCACGCCGTACGATTATTTCCGCCAGCAGTTCGCGCAGGTCACCAACCCGCCGATCGACCCGCTGCGCGAAGCCATCGTCATGTCGCTGGAGATCTGCCTCGGTGCCGAGCGCAACATCTTCCAGGAATCGCCGGAACACGCCTCGCGCGTGATCCTCAGTTCGCCGGTCATTTCCCCGGCCAAGTGGCGTTCGCTGATGAACCTCGATCGTCCGGGCTTCGAGCGCGCGATCATCGACCTCAACTACGACGAAAGCGTCGGCCTCGAAGCGGCGATCCGCAACGTCGCCGATCAGGCTGAAGAAGCCGTGCGCGCCGGGCGTACCCAGGTTGTACTGAGCGACCGTCATATTGCCCCGGGCAAGCTGCCGATCCACGCCTCCCTGGCCACCGGCGCGGTGCATCACCGCCTGACCGAAAAAGGCCTGCGTTGCGACTCCAACATCCTGGTGGAAACCGCCACCGCGCGCGATCCGCACCATTTCGCCGTACTGATCGGTTTCGGCGCCTCCGCCGTTTATCCGTTCCTGGCTTATGAAGTGCTGGGCGACCTGATCCGTACCGGTGAAGTGCTGGGCGACCTCTACGAGGTGTTCAAGAACTACCGTAAAGGCATCACCAAGGGCCTGCTCAAGATCCTGTCGAAGATGGGTATCTCGACCATCACCTCCTATCGCGGGGCGCAACTGTTCGAAGCAATCGGCCTGTCCGAGGAAGTCTGCAACCTGAGCTTCAAGGGCGTGCCGAGCCGCATCAAGGGCGCGCGTTTCGTCGACATCGAAGCCGAGCAGAAAGCCCTGGCCACCGAAGCCTGGAGCCCGCGCAAGCCGATCCAGCAAGGCGGCCTGCTGAAATTCGTCCACGGTGGCGAATATCACGCGTACAACCCGGACGTGGTCAACACCCTGCAAGCCGCCGTGCAGCAGGGCGACTACAGCAAGTTCAAGGAATACACGTCGCTGGTGGACAACCGTCCGGTGTCGATGATCCGCGACCTGCTGAAAGTCAAAACCCTCGACACTCCATTGGATATGAGCGAAGTCGAGCCGCTGGAATCGGTGCTCAAGCGCTTCGACTCCGCCGGTATCTCGCTGGGCGCCCTGTCGCCGGAAGCTCACGAAGCCCTGGCCGAAGCCATGAACCGCCTCGGTGCGCGTTCCAACTCCGGTGAAGGCGGTGAAGACCCGGCGCGCTACGGCACCATCAAGAGCTCGAAAATCAAGCAAGTGGCCACCGGTCGTTTCGGTGTGACCCCGGAATACCTGGTCAACGCCGAAGTGCTGCAGATCAAGGTCGCCCAGGGCGCCAAGCCGGGCGAGGGCGGTCAACTGCCAGGCGGCAAGGTCAACGGTCTGATCGCCAAGCTGCGTTACGCAGTGCCGGGCGTGACCCTGATTTCGCCACCGCCGCACCACGACATCTACTCGATCGAAGACTTGTCGCAGCTGATTTTCGACTTGAAACAAGTCAACCCGAAGGCGTTGGTCTCGGTGAAGCTGGTAGCGGAAGCGGGCGTTGGCACCATCGCCGCCGGTGTGGCCAAGGCCTACGCGGACTTGATCACCATTTCCGGTTACGACGGCGGCACCGGCGCATCGCCACTGACCTCGATCAAATACGCGGGCGCACCGTGGGAGCTCGGCCTGGCCGAAACCCACCAGACCCTGCGTGGCAACGATCTGCGCGGCAAAGTCCGGGTACAGACCGACGGCGGCCTGAAAACCGGCCTCGACGTGATCAAGGCTGCCATCCTCGGCGCTGAAAGCTTCGGCTTCGGTACGGCGCCTATGATTGCTTTGGGTTGCAAATACCTGCGTATCTGCCACCTGAACAACTGCGCCACTGGCGTCGCGACTCAGAACGAGAAGCTGCGCAAGGATCACTACATCGGTACCGTCGACATGGTGGTGAACTTCTTCACCTACGTCGCCGAAGAAACCCGTGAGTGGCTGGCCAAGCTGGGCGTGCGCTCCCTCGAAGAGCTGATCGGCCGTACCGATCTGCTGGAAGTCCTCGAAGGCCAGACCGCCAAGCAGCATCACCTGGACCTGACCCCGTTGCTGGGCAGCGATCACGTGCCGGCAGACAAGCCGCAATTCTGTGGTGTTGAGCGCAACCCGCCGTTCGACAAGGGCCTGCTGGCCGAGAAAATGGTCGGCATGGCCACCTCGGCGATCAATGACCTGAGCGGCGCCGAGTTCGCCCTGGATATCTGCAACTGCGACCGTTCCATCGGTGCGCGGATCTCCGGTGAAATCGCCCGCAAACACGGCAACCAGGGCATGGCCAATGCGCCTATCACCTTCCGCTTCAAAGGCACTGCCGGTCAGAGCTTTGGTGTGTGGAACGCCGGTGGTCTGAACATGTACCTGGAAGGCGACGCCAACGATTACGTCGGCAAAGGCATGACCGGTGGCAAGCTGGTCATCGTTCCGCCGAAGGGCAGCGTCTACAAGACCCAGGACAGTGCCATTATCGGCAACACCTGCCTGTACGGCGCCACTGGCGGCAAGCTGTTCGCCGCCGGCACCGCGGGTGAGCGTTTCGCCGTACGTAACTCCGGAGCCCACACCGTAGTGGAAGGCACCGGTGATCACTGCTGCGAGTACATGACCGGTGGTTTCGTCTGCGTACTGGGCAAGACCGGTTACAACTTCGGCTCTGGCATGACCGGTGGTTTCGCCTACGTGCTCGACCAGGACAACACCTTCGTTGACCGGGTCAACCACGAACTGGTGGAAATCCAGCGGATCAGCGGCGAGGCGATGGAAGCCTACCGTAGCCATTTGCAACGCGTGCTGAACGAGTACGTCGAGGAAACCGACAGCGAGTGGGGTCGTGAACTCGCCGAAAACCTCGATGATTACGTGCGCCGTTTCTGGCTGGTCAAGCCCAAGGCTGCCAACCTGAAATCGTTGCTTTCCAGCACCCGTGCCAACCCGCAGTGATATGCGCCTGAAGAGTTTGATGAGGTTTTAACAATGGCTGAACGTCTGAATAATGACTTCCAGTTCATCGAGGTCGGGCGCAAGGATCCGAAGAAGAAACTGTTGCGTCAACGCAAGAAAGAGTTCGTGGAAATCTACGAGCCCTTCAAACCCCAGCAGTCGGCCGACCAGGCCCACCGCTGCCTGGGTTGCGGTAACCCGTATTGCGAATGGAAGTGCCCTGTGCACAACTTCATTCCCAACTGGCTGAAACTGGTGGCCGAGGGCAACATCCTCGCCGCCGCCGAGCTGTCGCACCAGACCAACACCCTGCCGGAAGTCTGCGGCCGGGTGTGCCCGCAGGACCGTCTGTGCGAGGGTGCCTGCACCCTCAACGACGGCTTCGGCGCGGTGACCATCGGTTCGGTGGAGAAGTACATCACCGACACCGCGTTCGCCATGGGCTGGCGCCCGGACATGTCCAGGGTCAAGCCGACCGGCAAGCGTGTTGCGATCATCGGCGCAGGGCCTGCGGGCCTGGGCTGTGCCGACGTGCTGGTGCGTGGCGGCGTGACCCCGGTGGTGTTCGACAAGAACCCGGAAATCGGCGGTCTGCTGACTTTCGGTATCCCCGAGTTCAAGCTGGAAAAGACCGTGCTGAGCAATCGCCGCGAAGTCTTCACCGGCATGGGCATCGAGTTCCGCCTCAACACCGAGGTGGGCAAGGATGTCACCATGGAGCAACTGCTCGCCGAATACGATGCGGTATTCATGGGCATGGGCACCTACACCTACATGAAGGGCGGTTTCGCCGGTGAGGACCTGCCGGGCGTGTACGATGCCCTCGACTTCCTGATCGCCAACGTCAACCGCAACCTGGGCTTTGAAAAGTCGCCGGAAGATTTCGTCGACATGAAGGGCAAGAAGGTCGTGGTGCTGGGTGGTGGCGACACGGCGATGGACTGCAACCGTACTTCGATTCGCCAGGGCGCCAAGTCGG
The DNA here is from genome assembly GCF_002356535.2 of Pseudomonas izuensis. Classification (NCBI taxonomy): domain Bacteria; kingdom Pseudomonadati; phylum Pseudomonadota; class Gammaproteobacteria; order Pseudomonadales; family Pseudomonadaceae; genus Pseudomonas; species Pseudomonas izuensis. The sequence continues at coordinate 419,230 of NZ_AP017423.2, forward strand.
TGACCTGCGCCTATCGTCGTGACGAAGCGAACATGCCGGGCTCGCGCAAAGAGGTGAAGAACGCCAAGGAAGAAGGCGTGAAATTCCTCTACAACCGCCAGCCGATCGCCATCGTTGGTGAAGACAGGGTCGAAGGCGTGAAGGTGGTCGAGACCCGTCTCGGCGAACCGGATGCCCGTGGCCGTCGCAGCCCCGAGCCGATCCCGGGTTCCGAAGAGATCATCCCGGCCGACGCCGTGGTCATCGCTTTCGGTTTCCGCCCGAGCCCGGCACCGTGGTTCGAGCAGTTCGAGATCCAGACCGACAGCCAGGGCCGCGTCGTGGCGCCGGAACAAGGCCAGTACAAGCACCAGACCAGCAACCCGAAAATCTTCGCCGGTGGCGACATGGTGCGCGGTTCCGACCTGGTGGTGACGGCGATCTTCGAAGGCCGTAATGCGGCGGAAGGGATCCTCGACTACCTGGGCGTTTAACCCCGTTCTAAGCTGCACCGCGATACCTGTGGGAGCTGGCTCGCCAGCGATAGCATCACCTTGGTCTGCCTGACAAACCGAGGTGTTTGCATCGCTGGCGAGCCAGCTCCCACAGTGTTTTGTGGTGTGACGAAAACCGCATTCCATTGCGACAAATTGACCCGATAGACAAAAGGCTGACCTGCATCCGTGCCTTTTGCGCCCGGCTCTGAGAAAATGCCCGCACTTTTTTTCCGGATGCCGACATGACTGCCCTGAAGAACGACCGTTTCCTGCGCGCCCTGCTCAAGCAACCCGTAGACGTCACCCCTGTGTGGATGATGCGTCAGGCCGGTCGCTACCTGCCTGAATACCGCGCCAGCCGTGCCAAGGCCGGTGATTTCATGAGCCTGTGCATGAACCCGGCGTTCGCTTGCGAAGTCACGATGCAACCCCTCGACCGTTATCCACAGCTGGACGCGGCGATCCTCTTTTCCGACATCCTCACCATTCCCGATGCCATGGGCCAAGGCCTGTACTTCGAAACCGGTGAAGGCCCACGCTTCAAGAAAGTCGTCAGCACCCTGGCCGACATCGAAGCCCTGCCGATTCCCGATCCGCAGAAAGACCTGGGCTACGTCATGGACGCAGTCAGCACCATCCGCCGCGAACTCAATGGTCGCGTGCCGCTGATCGGCTTCTCCGGCAGCCCGTGGACACTGGCCACCTACATGGTCGAAGGCGGCTCGTCGAAAGACTTCCGCAAGACCAAGGCCATGCTCTACGACAACCCGCAAGCCATGCACCTGCTGCTGGATAAACTCGCGCAGTCGGTCACCAGCTACCTCAACGGCCAGATCCTGGCCGGTGCACAAGCGGTGCAGATCTTTGACACCTGGGGCGGCAACCTGTCGGCGGCGGCGTACCAGGAGTTCTCCCTGGCCTACATGCGCAAAATCGTCAGCGGCCTGATCCGCGAGCACGAAGGTCGCAAAGTGCCGGTCATCCTGTTCACCAAGAACGGCGGCCTGTGGCTGGAAAGCATTGCCGACGCTGGCGCGGATGCCCTGGGCCTGGACTGGACCTGCGACATCGGCAACGCTCGTGAACGCGTCGGCAGCAAAGTCGCCCTGCAAGGCAACATGGATCCGACCGTGCTCTACGCCAAGCCTGAAGCCATCCGCGCCGAAGTTGGTCGTATCCTCGCCAGCTATGGCAAGGGCAGTGGCCACGTGTTCAACCTGGGACACGGCATCACGCCGGAAGTCGACCCGGAACATGCAGGCGCCTTCTTGCGGGCCGTACATGAGTTGTCGGCGCAGTATCACGAGTGATTGCTTCCAATAAAAAACGCCCGGCTCATGCCGGGCGTTTTTGTATGAGATACCAGGTCGTACTCGGTCCCTGTGGGAGCGGGCAAGCCCGCTCCCACAGGGATTTGTATCAGGCCTTTACACCGCCTAGCGGCGGCAGCTTTGCCAGTTTCAACGCCACCAGCAACGCGACCACCAGCAACCCGCCGATAAACATGCCGATGCCGTTCCAGCCGCCCAGATGCCAGAAATAGCCACCTGCGGTACCGGCGATGCTGCCACCGGCGTAATAGCAGAACAGGTACAACGACGACGCCTGACCCTTGGCCCTGGTGGCGCGGCGGCCGATCCAGCTGCTGGCCACCGAATGGGCGCCGAAGAAGCCGAAGGTGAAGACCAGCATGCCGAAAATCACCAGCGGCAGCGGCGTGAACATCGTCAGGGCGAGGCCGGCGATCATCAGCGCGATGGTGCTCCAGAGCACTTTGCGACGACCGAGTTTGTCCGCCAGCGCGCCGATTTTCGCTGAACTGTAGATACCCGACAGGTACACCACCGACAGCAGCCCGACAAACGCCTGCTCCATGTGATAAGGCTCGGCCAGCAAGCGGTAGCCGATGTAGTTGAACAGCGTGACGAACGCACCCATCAGCACAAAGGCTTCGAGGAACAGCAGCGGCAGGCCGGCATCGCGAAAGTGCATGGTAAAGCCGTCGAGCAAGCTGCGTGGATGCAGCGAACGGGCGCGGAAGTTGCGCGACTCCGGGAGGATTTTCCAGAACACCGCCGCCGCGATCATGGCCAGGCCGCCAATCACCAGCATTGCCGTGTGCCAACTGACGAAGTCGATCAACACGCCGGTAATCAATCGCCCGCTCATCCCGCCGATGGCGTTACCGCCGATGTACAGGCCCATCGCCAGGCCAATGTGGTGAGGGTGAATCTCTTCGCTCAGATACGTCATGGCGACCGCCGCCAGGCCGCTCAACGACAATCCGATCAGCGCGCGCATCACCAGCACGCCGTGCCAGCTCGGCATCATTGCGCTGGCCATGGTGAACAGCGCTGCGGCGAACAGCGCCGCGACCATCACCGGTTTGCGTCCGATGCGATCGGAGATCGGGCCGGTGATCAGCAGACCAATGGCGAGCATGCCCGTGGCCACCGAGAGAATCAGGCTGCTTTGCGCTGCGTTGATGGAATATTCGTGGGACAGCAGCGGCATCATTGGCTGCACGCAGTAGAGCAGGGCGAACGTCGCGAAGCCGCCACAGAACAATGCCAGCACCGTGCGCATGAACGCCGGCGTGCCTTTTTCGATATAGATCTCTTTGAGTTCAGCGACCACGTCGTCCTGTGCGGCAGGAGAAACTTCATGGGTGAGTGGAGCGACAGCAGTTTTCACGGTAGACCTCGGAGGAGCGCAGCCGGTCAGGCAATGAAAAAAGCATATAGCTGGCTAATGATTCAATCCAATATATTGTTCGACCTGTTTGATAGCTTAAACGACCTAATGGGGTTTCCATGGAATTGCGTCATTTGCGCTACTTCATTGCCGTCGCCGAGGAACTGCACTTCGGCCGCGCTGCACAGGTGCTGGGCATCTCCCAGCCGCCGTTGAGCCAGCAGATTCAGGCGCTGGAACAGGAGGTCGGTGCGCGTTTGTTCGAGCGTACCAATCGTCGGGTCGAGCTGAGCGAGGCTGGTCGGCTGTTTCTCGAAGAGGCGCGGCTGGTGCTGGCGCAGGTCGACAAAGCGGCAGACGTTGCGCGGCGGGCGCAGTTGGGGGAATTGGGCGAACTGAAGATCGGCTTCACCTCTTCAGCGCCGTTCAACTCGACGATCCCCCAGGCGATCTTCTCGTTTCGCCAGCGCTTCCCGGCGGTGCATCTGAACCTGCGGGAAATGAGCAGCACCCAGGTAGCCGATGCACTGGTAGATGAATCCATCGAAGTCGGGATCATGCGTCCGCTGGGGCTGCCCGATTCGCTCAGCGTGGTTGAGTTGATGCGTGAGCCACTGGTGGCGGTGCTCAGCTCCAAGGATCCGTTGGTGGAAGGCAGTGAAGAGGGCTTGTACCTGTCCGCCCTGGCCCTCGAACCCTTCGTGTTTTTTCCGCGCAGCTACGGCAGCGGGCTGTACGCCCAGTTGTTGAGCCTGGCGCGAGATGCGGGGTTCAGCCCGCATTTTGCGCAAGAGGCCGGGGAGGCGATGACCATTATTGGCCTGGTGGCAGCGGGCCTGGGAGTGTCGGTGTTGCCAGCGTCGTATCGGCGGATGCGTATTGATGGCGTGGTTTATCGGCCACTGCTGGATCCAGCGGCGGTGTCAGCGGTGTGGCTGGTGCAGCGCAAGGATCAGAAGTCGGCGATGGCCAGGGCGTTTGTGGAGTTGTTGACGAGGAAGGTTGAAGGTGTGGGCGTATGAGTGCGTGGATCTTCAGTCAAGACATTCAAAGTAACGGATCGAACTTAGTGGTTTTCCGGAATTTTGCGCAGAATCGATTTCTTTTGCCGAGTGCCAGGGATGCCACTTCTATACCAGCCACTCGGGATCGACAGGGAAAGCGTGCTTACGTTATCTCACAACTTGAAACAGACGAGTTTTCCGCAATAAAAACCGCGGTGCGCAAGGCGTTGGGATTGTGATGTCGCAGAAATTGGTGCAGAAAGGCGAGTTGCCATCGGTTGTCTACGATCCCCATTCGGACGATACTATCGACGTTCCCGAAAGGGGCTTGTGAGACTCTGAGGATCCTGGGCAACCAGCCATCGCAGAGCCAGGCAGGTACAGGGCGATGACAAGCCGACCTGTTTGTGAAGGGGCGCCGAAAGGCGCCCTTTGTCGTTTCCGGGGTTTCTGAAAACGGAAGGTTAAGTCACTGTAGGAGCGAGCCTGCTCGCGAAAAACGTCCAAACAACGTGTTCAATCAGGCAAAGCGCGTCACCGTTCACGAACATCGCGAGCAGGCTCGCTCCTACAGAAAATCAGAAGCTTCGCCACTGATTGTGGGACTTTTCTGAAGTGCTTCGAACAGGCTACAGCGCCTTGCGGCGCTGCCTACACCTACTCCAGAATCCGCCGGCTTGTGCGCTTTGAGGGCCGTCGCTAACTTGATTCGCGTCACTGATGGTCAGTGATCGGGTTTAGTAGCCCGTTTTCATATCTAGCGCATTGGCGCTCCTGATAGGCAGGTATGTCCATACCTGCCCTTGACGGTAGCTGTGCGCAGGGCGCCTTCGGGTGCGCCGGATTGATGTGGACCGGTCTACTAACCTGCGTACAGCTGCCACCCTTCTTTTTCAGGACGCTGACTCATGACCCATACGCCAAATCCACCGGACTCCGATCCGGACGCGCCACGCCAACCCAGTCCGATCTTCCTCATTGCCCCCGACATCGACAACCACACCCTGCTGGAATACGCCTGCGTATCGCTGGCCTCGGCAAATGTCATGGCGAGTGACTTCGCCAGAGACCTGAAGGGCTCGCAGGGCCACACGCTGTTGGGGATTCAGCAGTCGATCATGCTCGGAGAGCTGGCGGTGAACCGTGTGTTGGATAACCTTGATCAACCCTGATTGTCTGGGCCGGCGGGACCTTTGTGGGAGCGAGCCTGCTCGCGAAGGCGGCAATACAGGCGACATTTCTGTTGACTGACCTACCGCTTTCGCGAGCAGGCTCGCTCCCACAAGGGAGATGTTTGTTTACGACCAGCGCTTGAAAATCAACGACGTATTCACCCCACCAAACGCAAAATTATTGTTCATCACAAACTGGTTGCTCATCTGCCGGAACTCGCCGCGCAGGTAATCAAGTTTGCCGCAGTGCGGGTCGACCTCGTCGAGGTTGAGGGTGTGCACGTACAGGTCGCGGTTGAGCATTTCGATGCTGAACCAGGATTCCAGTGCGCCGCAGGCGCCGAGGGTGTGGCCGAGGAAGCTTTTCTGCGAACTGATGGGCATGTGTTCGCCGAACAGGCTGCTGGTGGCCAGGGTTTCGGCGATGTCGCCTTGCTCTGTCGCCGTGCCGTGACCGTTTACGTAGCCGATGTCCGACGGTTTGAGCCCAGCGTCTTCCAACGCCAGTTCCATGGCTCGGCGCATGGTGACTTGCTCCGGACGGGTGGTGTGCTGGCCGTCGGCGTTGCTGCCGAAGCCGACGATCTCGGCATGGATGTGCGCACCCCGGGCGAGGGCGTGTTCCAGTTCTTCCAGCACCAGCATGCCGCCGCCTTCACCGATCACCAGGCCGTCGCGAGCACTGTCGTAGGGACGGGGCGACAACTGCGGGGTGTCGTTTTTCAGGCTGGTGGCATAGAGCGCGTCGAAGACCATGGCCTCGGTCGGGCACAGCTCTTCGGCGCCACCGGCGAGCATCAGCGGCAGGCGTCCGAACTTGATGGCTTCGTAGGCATAACCGATGCCCTGGCTGCCACTGGTGCAGGCGCTGGACGTCGGGATCAGCCGGCCGGTAAGGCCGAAGAAAATGCTGATATTGGCCGCCGTGGTGTGCGGCATCATGCGCACGTAGGAGTTGGCGTTCAGGCCTTCGGCCACTGAGTTGAGCAGCATGTTGCCGAATGCCTTGATCTCGTCGGTGCTGCCGGTGGACGAGCCGCACGCGACGCCCATGCGCCCGTCCTTGATCGATTCGTCGCCCAGCAATCCGGCGTCGGCCAGCGCCTGTTCCGCCGCGCCGACCGCCAGCCGTGATACCCGGCCCATGCTGCGCAGCTGTTTGCGGGTCCAGTGCCCCGGCACCTTGAAATCATCGATGGGCCCGGCCAGGCGGGTGTTGAGTTCGGTGAAGCGATCCCATTCGTCCATCCGGCGTATGCCGCTGCGGTTGGCCGCGAAGTTGCCGACAATGGTGTCCCAGTCGCTGCCCAGTGAGGTGATGCCGGCCATGCCGGTGACGACGACGCGTTTCATCAACACAGGCCTCCATTGACGGCCAGAACCTGCCGGGTGATGTACGAGGCTTCCGCCGACATCAGGAAATTCACCGCGCCGGCCACCTCTTCGGGGGTGCCCATGCGTTGTGCGGGGATCATTTTCATCAGTTCTTCCACCGGCACGTTTTCATCGAGCATCGCGGTGTCGATCAGGCCGGGCGCGACACAGTTGACGGTAATCTTGCGCTTGCCCAGTTCGATCGCCAACGCCTTCGCCGCCCCGATCAAACCGGCCTTGGAGGCACTGTAGTTGACCTGGCCGCGGTTGCCGATCAACCCGGACACCGAGGTGATGCAAACAATTCGCCCGGCGGCGCGACGACGGATCATCGGCATCATCACCGGGTGCAGTACGTTGTAGAAACCGTCGAGGTTAGTGCGCATCACCACATCCCAATCATCCTCGCTCAGCGCCGGAAAAGCACCGTCGCGGGTCAGTCCGGCGTTGAGCACCACACCGTAATAGGCACCGTGGGTTTCCACGTCGGCTTCAAGGATGGTCTTACAAGCGGTGCGGTCCGACACGTCGAATTGCAGGATGCGCGCCTTGCGCCCCAAGGCCTCGATTTCGCCCTGCACCGCAATGGCGTCCGTCAGGCCGCTGCGGCAATGCAGCACGATGTCATGTCCGGCCTGGGCCAGGCGCAGGGCGATGGCGCGGCCGATGCCACGGCTGGAACCGGTGACCAGTACGGATTCAGTCATGATTGGGTTCCTTGGGGTTCATCAAGATATTGAGCCGGCTGAGGCGGGCGGTACACGTTCAGACGGGCGGTGGCGTGAATGTCCGGTGCGTTGATGTGGCATTCGAACACGCCCATGCCATTGTCGTCTTCCAGCGAGCGAATGCCGTGGATGGTCAGTTCGGTCCCCGCTGGAAAACTCTCGACGTTGCATTCGAACTTGCGACTGCCCAGCAGGAAGCCGAGCTCCACCGCATCCCCACGCTGGCGTGCATGGCAACCGGCGAAGAGCGCGACGCTCTGGGCCATCAGCTCAATGCCGACCCAAGCCGGCAGACTGCCGTCGGGGCGGTTGAACAGCCCGTCGGACTTGACCGTGAGGCGGGTATGAATCTGCTCCTCGTCGAACGCCAGGATCCGGTCGATGAGGATCATGTCGCCAGCGTGGGGCAGCAGTTCGGCGAGCGGCCAGTCAATCATGGGGCGTCTCCGATAATCAGGCTGACGTTGTTACCACCGAAGGCGAAGGAATTGCTCATCAGGTAGCGAGGACCTGTGGACGCCAGGCGATCGGTCGGGGTCACCCAATTCAGGGCGGGTAGCTCAGGATCCGGTTGACCGTCCCAGACATGCGGCGCCAGGGCGTGTTCATGATTGTCTGCGCTCAGGCTCAACCAGCAGAACGCCGCTTCCAGCGCGCCGGCCGCGCCAAGGGTGTGGCCGGTCATGGGTTTGGTCGAGGAGCAGGGCACGCCGACAGGGAACAGTGTGGCCACCGCCCGGCTTTCCATGGCGTCGTTGTGCTGGGTGGCGGTGCCGTGCAGGTTCAGGTAATTGATCTGTTGCGGTTGCAGGCCGGCGCGGTTCAACGCCTTGTGCATCGCTTGCAAAGCGCCTCGCCCAGCAGGTTCCGGCGCGGAAATGTGGTGCGCATCGGAGCTGGCGCCGCTGCCGAGCAGGGCAATCGATGGGTTGCCACCCGCCTGCTTGCTCATCAGGAACAGCGCGGCCGCTTCGCCGATGTTGATGCCGTTGCGGTTGACCGAGAACGGGTTGCAGCGCTGATCGGACACCGCTTCCAGCGCCGAGAAACCATTGAGGGTCAGTTTGCACAGGCTGTCGACGCCACCGCACAACACCACGTCGCAGACCCCGAGGTCGAGCAGGCGCTGGGCGCTCATCAGCGCCCTGGCGCTGGAGGTGCAAGCGGTGGAAATCACATAAGCGGGGCCGCTCAGTTGCAGCCAGTCAGCGAGAAAGCTGGCCGGCGCGCCGAGCTCCTGTTGCTGGTAGTCGTATTCCGCCGGGAATTGGTGCTCGCGGATGTAATGGGCCAGGCCCTGGCTGGCTTCGTCGATGCCCGACGTGCTCGTGCCAAGCACGACGCCGATACGGTCGCGGCCATACGTCTGGATCGCGTGATCGATGTCCTGGCGAATTTGCAGGGCGGCTTCCATCAGCAACTGATTGTTGCGGGTGTTTTGCCGGGACAGTCCGGCGGGAATCGCCGTCAGTTCGCCCCGCACCGCACCCACCGGCAAGGACCGCTGCGGCACCCAGCCGGCTTCGCTGCGCATGCCGGAACAATCGCCGGCAAACAGGTTGCGCGCAATTTCGTGCTTGTCACGGCCCAGGGAGCAGATGACCCCCAGGGCGTTCAGGTAGGCGGTCATGGTGCCTCCCCGCTCAGTGGCGTGACTTGGTATTTCGGACCTTTGGGCAGGTTCAATTCAAAGCTCATCGGTTGTGAATAGCGGACGTCCCAACGTTCCGGCAAGGCGCGTTGAGCGCCATGTTGCCAGGCGGCTGGATAGTTGCCGGACAGTTCGTCCTTGGGCGTGAGCGCAAACAACAACGCAGCGAACAGCTCACGGGCTTCCGGATTGGGCGGTAGCAGACCATCAGCACGCCACTCGCCGTCCACCAGTTTCTGACGAGCCTGGGGAATGCCCAGCAAGTCCATCATCGACCAGCGAATGGCCGGGCCTTCACGCTGGATCACCAGCACCCAGTCCTGACGCTGTTCGGCTTGCAGCCGCTGGATGTGCAGTTGCAGTGGCAACGACAGGTTGGGGGTTTGCTCGGGCAGCGGTGCCCGGCTGGCGCAAGCACTCAGCAGCAGAACAAAACCCAACAACAAAAATCGCAGAATACTCTCGACCCCTGTGGGAGCGAGCCTGCTCGCGAAGAGGGCATCACATCCAACATATCTATTGGCGGATGTACCGCTTTCGCGAGCAGGCTCGCTCCCACAGGGATTGAAGTTGAACATCACACAGCACCTTCAAGGGGTTTGCGCGCAACCACGTTGACCAGGGTTTCTTCCCGCTGGCCAAAGGGCTTCGGTTTGCTCAGGCCCAAACATTCCAACAGGCCAAAATCCTTGGCGCGGCTCCACCACAGGTACGGATAAGACACGTTTCGCGGGCCAAATTCGAAACCCTGTCGGCGAATCATCTCCAGGTACTGCGCGGCGCTTTTCTGCACGTGCATCGGGTGGCGGAACAGCCAGCGGATCACCCAGGTATCAATGTAAGCCTCGGTGGATTCGGCGAACAGCAGATAGCCGCCTGGCTTGAGCACACGGTAGAACTCGGCCAGTGCCTGCTCCTGCTCCACCAGATGATGAAAGGTCTGGTGGCAGAACAGCAGGTCAACGCTGGCGTCCGGTACATTGATACTGGCGCAGTCGCTGCCGATCAACTCCACCGTCATACCCTGATTGACCGCTTCTTCACGGCTGCGGTTCAGGCTGTGCGGGTCGGCGTCCACGCCGATCAAGCGCCCGGGCATGAAGGTCTGGCGCAGGTACTGGAATGACTTGCCCTGGCCGCAACCGGCATCCAGCAGCACCGGATGGCTTGGTGGGGCTTCGCTGAACAGGCTGCGCAAGTCGTTGACCGCCACGCGCAGCACATAGTGCTGCCAGGCATGGCTGCGCAGGAACCAAAGGCCGAATCGGGTTTCTTCGACGTAGTTGTCGCTCAAATAGCTCATGTCGCATTCCTTGCGCACAGTTCGGATATGACCTTCAACCGACGCTTGGCCTCGCTGACGAACGGATTGCGTTCGTCCCAGGCGTAACCGGCCAGGATCGAGCTGATCATGCGGCGGATTTCCGGCGAACTGCCCTCATGGAAAATCACATCCTGGAAAGTCCCCGAGTACCAGCCTTCGACGTAGCAACGGAAGGTATCGACGCCGCGCTTGAGCGGTTCGGCGAATTCTTTTTGCCAGTCCACCGCCTCACCCTGTAACTGGCGGTGCAGCACCCCGGCGGCCATGCTCGCCGAACGCATGGCGATGGTGACGCCAGAGGAGAACACCGGGTCGAGGAATTCCGCGGCGTTGCCCAGCAGCGCAAATCCAGGTCCATGCAGGGTTTTGACGTTGGCCGAGTAACCGCCGATGGTGCGCGCAGGCGTGTCCCATACGGCATTGTTCAGCACGCTGGCCAGACCTGGCGATTGGGCAATGAAACCGCGCAGGCAGTCGTCCAGATTGTCGGTGCGGCCCTCGAAGTGCTCGGCGGCCGCCACCACGCCCACCGAGCAGCGTCCGTTGCTGAACGGGATGGTCCAGAACCAGATATCGCGCTGGGTCGGGTGGGTGGTGATGAGGATCTTGGTGCGATCGAAAGCCGGGCTGTCGATAAAGTCTTCGACGTGGGTGAACACCGCCTGGCGCACCGGGAAGTTCGACGGTGCTTCGAGGTCGAGCAGGCGTGGCAGGACGCGCCCGTAACCGCTGGCGTCAAGCAGGAAATCAGCCTCGATGCGGTATTCGCTGCCGTCCTCGCGACGCACGCCAAGCTCTGGTTTGCCGTGATCGACAGTGACGCTGACGATGGCTTCGCCGTAACGGATTTCCACCCCTTGCAGCGCCGCCTGATCGGCCAGCAACTGGTCGAAATCGGCGCGCTGGACCTGGAAGGTCGTCGGTTTGCCATGGGTGAAGCTTTCGCTGAAATCGAAGGTGCTGTACTGCTCGCCCCAGGCAAATGCGGCGCCGGTTTTCAGCTGAAAACCGGCAGCGTTGACGGCGTCGAGCATGCCCGCTTCTTCGACGAAATCCAGGCAGTGGCATAACAGGCTTTCGCCGATGGAAAACCGTGGGAAATGCTGGCGCTCGATCACCAATACATCATGTCCCTTGCGCTTGAGCAGCGCGGCGGCGATGGCACCCGAAGGGCCTGCGCCGATAACCACGATCTGGCGATGTTCCGTTTCAACGGTTGGCATGAGGCCTCCTTGCCGGAGCGGCAGCGTTCAAGGGAATCCGGTGCATGCCGGCCAATGCCGGCAGCAGGGTCGCGACCAGGCCCATCAGCATGAGCGCAAAGTACAGCGCCGGGCTGATGAGCTGTTGTTGCAGCAGCAGGTTGAGAAACACGATCTCACTCAAGCCGCGAATGTTCAGCAGCACGCTTTCCCGCCAGCGGCTGGCACCCTGGAACGAGGCGCCGGCCCAGCCGAGACCGAGCCAGTTGCCCAGCAGTTTGCTGGCAATCGGCAACAGCAGCAACGCCGCCAGTTGCACCCAGCCAAGACTGTCCAACGCGCTGTGCACGTTGATTTGCACGATGCCGAAGGTAAGGATCAGCGGAATGGCCATGTAGGTCTGCAAGCGGCTCATCCAGATCGCCGGCAGCGGCAGTACCAGCGGCGCTTTCAACGCGGCCATGATCAACACATAGCCAATGCCGAAAATCAGCGCATTGAGCTTGTAGTGTTCGGCCACCACCAGCAGGGCGAAAAAGCTCAGGCTGTACAGCCAGAGTTGGCGTAACCCCAGCAGTCTCAGCAGCACGGGCAGGCAGGCGCCGGCCAACGGCAGCAAAAGGCTGCTCAGGTGCAGGGTGCCCTGGGCGATGGCAAACAGGGTCCAGCAGGTGAGGTCGATGAGGATCGCGGTCTGCACCAGCCGTCGGGTGGCGGCGGGCGGGTAATCGATATGCCGCAGGTACAGGTACAGCACCGGGATCGCGGTTATCGCGAACAACAGGCCGACCGCCAGTGAGCTGATCCAGGGTTGCGCCGGCAACAGCCAGACCGCCGTGGCGAGGCCGCAGGCAAACGGAATACAGAAGCTCGGCAAGGCGATTTTCAGGCTCTGGCGGTCCAGGTGCAGGTCGATCACGTCGCTGAGGATATAGCCCAGCAACAGTGCGAAACTGAGGCTATACAGGTTTTTCAGCCAGACCGGCGACACCAGCGCCGCGCCGCTCAATTGCCATTGCGGCTCGATCCAGAAGTACATCAGCAACGGCAGGCCAACGGTCGCCAACAGCAACTGACTGACGATCGGAATCAAGCCGAAGTGGCGACCGATTCGGGTCGCCACGGCGAACAGCGTCAGGGCCATTGCCCAAAACAGTGCAATCATCATGCTGTCGGCTCCGCGACCGTGGCCGCCTGCACCTGGCGACCGGCCCAGGGGGCGAGCATGAAACTGAACATCAGACCCAGGCTGACCGACAGGCCGAAATTACTCACTGCCGGCGTGCTCGACACCGCCAGCAGGCCGAAGGACAGCCAGGTGGTCAACGCCGCCAGCAAGGTGCCCAGCAGGCTGACGGCGGCGCCGCCGACTTGCTCGCGCATGAGGATCGCGTAGTCGACACTGATCGCCGTCACCAGCAGCAGTCCGAAAAGACTGAACAAGGTGAGCGGCTGCCCCAGCCAACCGAGGCTGGCGAGGCTGCACAGCGCGGCCAGCAGCGGCAGGGAGACGATGCGCAGTGCGCCGCCGAAGCCGAACGGCAGGATCAGCACCAGTACGATCAACACGCAGGAAGCAAGCTTCAGTTCTGCGGCACTGATCTGGGTCGCCGCGAAGACGTTGTTCAATTCACCCAGCCGATCCACCAGCGTCACCCCCGGCAAATCTTTGGCCTGGACCCGCAGCAGGGAAGGGTTGTTCAGGCCTTGCAGGCTGACCATCGCGGCCACGCCATCAGCGGTCGGCCCAAGCCACAACAGGCGATAAGGCTCGGCCAGGGGGCCGGACAGTGCGACGTCGATGTCTTCGACGGGCAGCGCCCGCAATTTCGTCAACTCCGCTTGCAGGGCCTCCACCGGCACGCCGACATCGAGCAACGGCTGCCAGAACTGCGGCAGTCTGTTCAACGCATCGCGCACCTGACGCTGTTCGTTCGGCGGACTGACCAGTTTATTGAGCGACAGGTAACCCTGGAGCTTTTCCAGGTTGACCAGTTGATCCAGGCGTTCGCTGAGCGCGGCCTGGCGCTCGAGCAATTGCTGTTGGTTGGCCGCCTGTACCAGAAAGAACTGGCTGGTGGGTTGATAGCCGGTAATCCGTGCGATGGTTTGTGCTTCGTCGGTCAATTGCTGCGGCGCACCGACCCATTGGCGGATGTCATTTTTCGTTTCGAGCTGCAACAGGCCGCCGGCGCAGAAGGCAATCAACAGCGCCAGCAGCACCGGCGTGTGCAAGCGCTTGAGCAATGCTTCACGCAGTCCCAGCAAAAACGCGGACACCCGCAATGGCCACTGTGCCGGCCGCAGCTCCACACCCTTGAGCAGTGCCGGGAGCAGGCACACGGCGGACAAATAGGCACCCAGCAGGCCCGCGGCGGAGAACACCGCGATCTGGGTCAGTGCCGGGAACGGGGTCCAGGCCAGCGCAAGGTAACCGATGGCGCTGGTGATCAGGCTCAGGGTCAGGCCCGGCAAGGTCAGGCGCAGGGCCGGCCAGCTGTGCCAGGGTTTCAGGCTCCAGCCTTTGGACAGGTAATGCAGCGGGTAATCGACCGCGACGCCGATCAGGCTCGAACCCAGCACCAGAGTCATCACATGCAGATGGCCAAACAGCGCCACGCAGGCTACTGCACCGAACAGCATGCCCACCAGCACGGGGACGAAAGCCAGCAACACACGCCAATTGCGGAATGCCAGCAACAGCAGCAACAGGATCCCGAACGTGGCACCGCCGCCGACCCAGGTGATCTCACGGCTGGCTTGCTTCTGACCGTTGGCGGCGTAAAGCAGGCCACTGGCCGCCAGCAGTTGCACACCGGACTCGGCGGCTTCCTCGCGGCTGTGTTGGAGCAGGTTGGCCACTTGCAGCGGCAGGTTCATGTCAAAGGCGTTGCCGGTGCTCCGCGCGCGCAGCAATACCCAGCTTTTGCCGTTGGCATCGGCAATCAATGCACCGCTGCCGATGTCCAGTTGCACCGAACCGTGTTGTGGCTGGCTGTTTTGGATGCGCCCGGTCAGGCCCAGCCAGTCGTCCTGGCTGGGCACCAGGCTGAAACCGGTGAAGGGGTCGAACAGCGCCTGCACCCGTTGCTGGATAAACGCGTCCGGGTGCTCGATCAGTTGCTGCCGGTCATCGGCCGAGAGCATCGCCAGTCGGCCTTGCAGCAGTTGCGTGCGCAGCGCCGGCAAGTCGGCTTGCAGGTTCCACTGGACCTTTTCGAACAGGCCGCTGGCTTGCCATTGATCACCCAGTCTTTGCGCCATGGCGATGGCTTGTTCGCGATGTTCATGGCCAACCAGCACCAGCATTTCGCGATTCAGCGGTTCTTGCATGCGTTGTTCGGCGCGCAGTTCCAGGGCGTCCGGCGCGGTGCCGGGCACCAGTTCCATCAGGTTGGCCGATACCGGTGCACCGTCGCGCCATTGCCAACCGGCGAGCACCAGCACTGCCAGCAGCAGGATCAGGAACAACCGCGGCAGACTGCGCTCACTCGGCAAAGTCATGTTGCTCCGCGTCGCTCAACGGTTGGGTGCTGGTGCTGTCCTGCATGCGCAACAGCGTGCTGTCGCCCTGGGTTTCCAGCAGCTCGATGCTATGCACCAGTTCGCCACCGGTGATGTTGATCTGATTGAACACCTGCTTGAGCAGCATCGAGCGTGGCACCAGCGTCAGCTTCCAGTGCTGTGCGTCGCCGTTCAGAGACAACTCGAAATCCCGTTGCAGTCCACTGCTGTCGCCCTGCAGCACGGCGAGAAACAAGCGGTTCTGCTCGGCACCGGCGCTCTTGCCCGGCAGCATTTGCCAGCCGCCGGCATCACGTCGGGCGATGCCCTTGGCGGTGATGCGGTAATCCTGCTGCAGCGGGGTTTTGAGCAGCCACAGCAATCCGTGGTTTTTCGCCAGGACGAAGGTGCCCTTGCTGGTCAGCGGCTGAGGCAGGGCGCGCAGGTGTTTTTCCTGGACGAAGTTGCCGTGGATGACGTCGGGTTTGGCCAGTTGATCGCTGAGCTGTTGCAGATCGAAGGCATGAGCCAGCCCCGGAACACCCAGCAACACACAGAAAACTGTAGGAGCGAGCTTGCTCGCGAAAAACCTGAGAGCGCCACGGAGTGTCAGGTGCCCAGCGTCATCGTTAACCACCATCGCGAGCAAGCTCGCTCCTACAGGGGAGCGGGGGTGGCAGAAAATCATGGCAGGGCCCTCTCGACAGCGTCGGTGAAGACCTTCGGCGAGGCCAGTTGCATCTCGCGGTTGCTCATATCGACGGCTACCTGCACGGAAACGGCGCGGGTCAGGCGTTCACCGGTTTCCAGATCGCTGATCAGGTAATTGATCTTCAAGCGGTTCTCCCACTCCACCAGATTGGCGCGCACGTTCAGCCGCTGGCCAAACACCGCGCCGCGCACATAACGCAGTTGCAGGTCGATCACCGGCCACGCGTAGCCCGTTTCAGACATGGCCGTGTAGTTATGGCCGATCTTGTCCAGCAACGCGCAGCGGGCGATTTCCAGGTATTTGATGTAATGGCCGTGCCAGACAACGTTCATGCTGTCGACGTCAAAGAACGGCACGAGGATTTCCGTATCGGTGTGGAGCACTCCCTTGCTACGCATGCAGCCTCCAGTGTTGTTCGGCGATTCGTTGCAGGCACAGGCGCAACTCGCCTTCCAGCGCGCGGTCTTCGATGACCGGCGGGAAGTCCCTGGACAATTCCTCGTGCATGGCGGCCAGGGCGGGTGGCAGCGGTCGTGCATCGTCCGCCTGTTCGCGCAGCCACACGCCCTGATTGGCAGCCAACAGCGTGGCGGCGGCGACCTGTTCGGTCAGTTCCAGCACGCGAATCGCATCACGGGCGGCGATGGTGCCCATGCTCACCTTGTCCTGATTGTGGCACTCGGTGGAACGGGAAAACACGCTGGCCGGCATGGTGTTTTTCAGCGCTTCGGCGGTCCAGGCGCTGGCGCCGATCTGCACGGCCTTGAAACCGTGGTTGAGCATCGCGCGCTCGGCGCTGGCACCGGACAAATTGCTCGGCAGTCCATGGTTATAGCGTTCGTCCACCAGCAGCGCGAGCTGGCGATCCAGCAGATCGGCGACGTTGGCCACCAGGTTTTTCAGGCTGTCCATGGCAAAGGCGATATGGCCGCCATAGAAGTGCCCACCGTGCAGCACGCGTTCGGCCTCGGCGTCGATGATCGGGTTGTCGTTGGCACTGTTGAGTTCGATCTCGATGAACGAACGCAACCAGTTCAGGCTGTCGGCCAGCACGCCGAGCACGTGGGGCGCACAACGCAGGGAATAGCGGTCCTGCAGGCGATGCAGCGGCGCGGTCGGTGCGTCGATCGCCAGATCCTTGCGCAACCACGCGGCGACTTGCATCTGCCCCGGGTGCGGTTTGGTGGCGAACAGGCGTTCGTCGAAGTGCTCCGGATTGCCTTGCAGGGCGACCACGTTCAGCGCGGTGATGCGGGTCGCCAGTTGCAGCAGGTAATCGGCGCGGGCGTAGGCCAGGCAAGCGAGCCCCGTCATCACCGCTGTGCCGTTCATCAGGGCCAGCGCTTCCTTGGGACGCAGCACCAGCGGCTGCCAGCCGAGTTCACGGTGCACATCGGCCGCCTGACGGCGTTCGCCACGGAACATCACTTCGCGCTCGCCGGACAGGGTGGCAGCGACATAGGACAGTGGCGTCAGATCGCCGCTGGCGCCTACCGAGCCTTCTTCCGGGATCAGCGGCAGGATGTCGTGTTCGAGGAAGGCTTGCAGGCGCTCCAGCAGTTCCACGCGCACCCCGGACACGCCGTGGCACAGCGACTGTAACCGCGCCGCCAGCACCGCCCGGGTGGCCTGGGCGTCGAGCAACTTGCCCAGCCCGCAGCCGTGGAACGTGTACAAATGACGGGGCAACGCCTCGACGTGATGCAACGGAACCGCCACCACGCAGGAATCGCCGTAACCGGTGGTCACGCCATAGATCACGCCTTCCTTGTCCAGCAGGGAATCGAGAAAGCGCGCGCCCTTGGCGATACGCTCGCGGTACGCGGGATCACCCTGCAACTGTGTCGGCGCCTGGCGGTTGGCCAGGGCCAACACGTCTTCGATGCGCAAAGGGAGTTCGCCGAAGGTTACCGGCTCAAGCGTTGGCGTCGTCATCGGTTTTCCAGAAAGGGTAAAAGTTGAACCATTGTTGAGGTGCTTCGAGGCAATAGTGACCCAGGCGCTGGGCATAGCGGGAAGCCCACTGATGAATGACCTGCTCGCGCTCGCTGCGGTTCCAGGTGATGGTGTCAGCGAAAGGTTCAATGGTCAGTCGATAGTCGCCGTCGGGCTTTTTCAGGCACAGCAGCAGGTTGATCGGGCATTTCAACAGGCCGGCCAGCAGCCAGGGGCCTTGCGGGAATTTTGCCGGGTGGCCGAGGAAGTCCACGGTCACGCTGCGCCCGCCATGCAAGGGTACACGGTCGCCGGCAATCGCCAGCCACTCGCCGCGTTCCAGGCGTTCGTGCAGTTGCAGCATGATCACCGGGTCCAGTTCGCTGACTTGGATCAGACGCAGATTGGTCGCACCGGCTTCGCCCAGCAACCGGTTGAACTGTGCGGCGTGCTTGGTGTGCACCAGCACGTTCATCGTGACCTTCTCACCAATCTCCGCCAGCGCGCGGCAGACTTCGAGATTGCCCAAATGCGCACCCACCAGCATCTGCCCGCGTCTGCCGCGCAGTTTGTTGCGCAGCAGCGCCGGGTCGATGATTTCGATCTGCTCGATGCTCAGCTTGCCGTTCCATACGTCGAGCTTGTCGAGCATGGAGTCGGCGAAGGCCATGAACTGGCCGAACACTCGCCACTGGGTCGGGCGCAGTTCGCTGCGACCGCTCCAATCGGCGAGCCGCCGCTGGTATTGCCAGGCGCTGTGGCGGGCGCTGCGACCGAACAGGAAAAAGTACAACACGATGCCGTACAGCAGCGGGCTCAACAGTCGGCGACCGAGCAGTCTGGCGGCGCCCGCGGTGAATTTCATCAGCCAGAAGCTGCCGCGTTCCTCGCGATCGGCCCAGTGTTGCTTGTCGGCGTTCATGCTCGCCACCGCCGCCAGAGAATCAGGGGCGAGCGCAGCAACATGCCGAAAAACAGCCGGGTGTGCATGCTCGAAATCAATACGTTGTCGTGGAACATCCGGAAGTGCGAAACGCCGTCCAGGGGGTAATGGACTTTGGTTTTCAGCCACTTCATCGGCTGATTGCGCCAGGCCAGGCGCACCAGAATGTCCGAGTCGAAATCCATGCGCTTGCCGATCTTCGCGGTGTCGATCAGTGCCAGGGCCGGTGGCAACGGATAGACGCGGAAACCGCACATGGAATCGCGGATCTGCAATGACAGGGTATTGATCCAGACCATGACGTGAGTCAGGTAGCGGGCGTACAAGCGACCTTTCGGCACGCTGGCGTCGTACTGCGGATAGCCACAAATCACGGCCTCGGGATAGGTGCGTGAGTGTTCGATGAAGCGTTGGACGTCCTGCAGGTCGTGCTGGCCGTCGGCGTCCACCTGCAAGGCGTGACTGAAGCCCAGGCGCGCCGCTTCACGCAGGCCGGTCATCACCGCACCGCCCTTGCCCTGATTGGTGGCGAGGCGGATCAGGTGAATGTTGTCACGCCGGGCCAGTTGGTCCAGAACAGTGGCGCAGGGCTTGTCGCTGGCGTCGTCCACCAGGATGCACGGCAAGTCGCTGGCCAGCAGCGCGTCGACCACGGTGGTGATCGCGGTTTCGTGGTTGTAGACCGGGATGACGGCGCAGGGGTTATGCATCTTTGGGTACACCTGAGGGATCGAGGTGTCTGCATCGCGAGCAGGCTCGCTCCCACAGGGGGGCTGTGGTGCTCACCCGCTCAGTGTGGGAGCGAGCCTGCTCGCGAATGAGTGCGCAGCACTCACCAATCTTAAGCATGCTCTGCCTCCAGCAATATCCGCCCGCTGGAGCAGGTGGCAGTTTCATTGCGATAGGTGAAATAGAGTTTGCTGCGGGTTGGGTCGAAGCGCAGGTGCAGCTGGACTTCATCCCCCGGACGCACCAGTTGCTGGAACTTCAGCACTTCCATGCCGGCGAATTTTGCCGGCAGGTTCATCAAGTGCTGGCCCAGGTTCAGCGCCCACTCCACTTGTACCACTCCCGGCAGCACAGGAGCCCGGGGAAAGTGGCCGCTGAAATAGGCCAGGTCCGGTGGCACGGCCAGTTGCAGGCTCCATTCGCCCTCGGTTTCAATCTGTTCCAGCACCTGCGGCACCTTGGGGCGTGGTGCCAGCAGCAGGGCTTCGACGTCGGCCTGGGGCAGTTTGCCTTGAGGGTTCAGCGGTAGTTGCCGCAGCAAGCGCCAGCGCCGTGGCAGGGCCAGGGCTTCACAATGCTGGCTCAGGTGTTGGCGCAATTCCTCGGTGAGGCTGCGTCGGCCTTGATTGCGCAAGGCGTGCAACCCGGCTTCGCTGAGAACCAACAGCACTCCCAGTGAAGCCCGGCTTTCCTGGACAACACCCAGCCGCGCTTCAGAGACCCACTCATGGGCCGCCAGCGCCTGTTCCAGCATTGGCAGCGAGATCCGTTTTTCTTCCAGTTTGACGATCCTGTCCAGTCGCCCGAGCAGTTCGAAACGGCCATCCGCCGCGATTCGCGCGGCATCGGCGGTGTGTTCGACGTGGCCGGCGGGCAAGTAGGGCGAGGTGATGAGCAATGCGCCGTCACTGTCCTGGCTCAGTGCGACATCCGCGAAGGGCTGCCACAGATCGAGTCCCTGGCGCCAGGCGATGCCCCCGGTTTCCGAACTGCCGAAAATTTCGGTCGGCCATTGATGCAGGCGTTCGTTCAGGCTCTGCGCCGCCTCGGCCGGTAATGCACCACCCGAAGAAAATACCCGACGCACTGCGCTCAAGGCTGGCCAGTCGAGATTGTCGCCCATTCGTTTGAGCAGCGCCGGGCTGGTGACCCAGGCGAAGGCCGGGTGTTCGCGACTGGTGCGTTGCAGGTCTTCCGGAAAGGCCAGTTGCAGGCGTACGAATGGGCGCCCGGCGCACAGCGGCCACAACACCCGAAACAGCAGGCCATAAATGTGTTGGGTGGCGACGCTGCCAATAATGCAGGCGGGGCCCAGGTCGGCACCCCACAGCCGTTCCAGGGCTTCGACTTCATTGACCAGCTGGCGCAGGCTTTTTTCGATGCGCTTGGACTCACCACTGGAGCCGGACGTGCACAGGCTCAGGGAGCAGTGATCCAGATCCAGCGCCGCAGCATTGAGAGGTGGGTGGCTGAAATCGTTCAGATGGGCGTCATTGGGCTGATCGGTCAACCACAGGTCGACTTCGCCCGACCAGCGCTGACGAGTCTGGGCTTGCAGGTCGGCCGGCAACAAAACGCTGACCCCGGCGCGCCAGGCGCCGAACAGGGCAATCGCCAGGTCGGCGGCGTCTGCCAGGTGCACGGCGATGCGTTGCACGCCCAGGGCTTGCAAGCCGGCGGCCAGGCTCAGGGCCTGTTCGCACCACTGCGCGTGATTCAATGCCGGGTCGGCCGTTACAGCACGCTCCGGCTGAGCCTTGAGCAACAGGTGCTCAAGTTTTATCCAATTCATGAGTGGCCTCGTACCCGTTGTCGTATGAGCCATTCAATGGCAAACATCAGACCTATCAATCCGTAGGAAATCAGGCCGGTGTACAACGTCCACCAGCTCAGCGGCGCCCAAAGCGTCAGGGCGGCGGCGCACAAACCGTTGCAGAGAAAAAAAACGCTCCAGGCGATGGTGACCTGGCGGGTGTAGCGAATGCCTTCGACGGGTAGATGCCCCTCACGCAGTTGGGCCAGGCGCTCAACGATCGGTGGACCGTAAATCAGACTCGACCCGAACAGCACTAGCATGAACCCGCTGATCAGTACCGGGTACCAGCGCAATAACGCCGGGCTGTCGAACAGCGCCAGCAACAGGCAGAACACGATGGCCACCGTGGCCATCCACAGGCTGCCCGGTCGCCGCCGTCCGGTCAGCGCCCGCGCCAGCCACAGACTGCCCAGCAGCAAACCGAACTGCCATGGCGCAAAATGTTCCATGCCGAAATACACCGCGAAGGGGTACAGCAGGCCTGCCAGCAGCAGGCCGAGGCCGATCAGTCGGCTCATGCGGCCGGTTGAACCAGGCGATAGACCGCCTCGACCACGTCACTGACAGTGCGCACCGATTTGAATTCCTCGGCGGCGATTTTCTTGCCGGTCTGACGTTTGATGTGATCGATCAGATCGACCGCATCAATGCTGTCGATTTCCAGGTCCTGGTACAGGTTGGATTCGAGGCTCACCCGTTCGGGGTCCAGTTCGAACAGCTCGACCAGGGCATCGCGCAGAGTGTTGAAAATGTCGTCACGAGTTTGCATGGTCCGGTCTCAAGCTGCCTGTTTTGCAGTGACGAACGCCGCAAGGCTCGCCACGTTGCTGAAGTGATTACGAGTGTCCTTGGCGTCGGCGTCGATTTTGATGCCGTACTTTTTCTGAATGGCCAGGCCGAGTTCCAGCGCGTCGACCGAGTCCAGGCCCAGGCCTTCGCCGAACAGCGTCTGTTGGTCGCCGATGTCTTCGGCGCTGATGTCTTCGAGGCCGAGGGCTTCGATGATCAACTCTTTGATGTCCCGGTTCAGGCTATCGGTGTTCAGATCGCTCATCTTCGGCGAGCTCCTTGATGAAGTAAGAATGCAAATGATCGTTGAGCTTGCGCGAGGCCTGAGGCGCCGGGCCCAGCACGGCGAACGCCTGTGGGTCTATATCGGCGCCGACACGGAAACTGAAGTGCACGCGGCGTTTGGGGATCCGATACCAGGGCTCGGCCTTGGTCAATGTCGTCGGGCTGACCTTGATGACCACCGGGGTGAGGATTTTCGCACCCCGCACGGCAATTGCCGCACCCCCCCGATGAAAGGCGGGCGCCTGGCCCGGATGGGTGCGGGTGCCTTCGGGAAAGATGATCAGGGTCTGGCCGCTTTTCAGCGCATCGGCGGCGGCATCGAGCATGTCCATGCTGCCATCGTTGCTGATGTATTCGGTACGGCGCAGGGGCGCGCGGGTGAACGGGTTTTCCCAGAGGCTTTGCTTGACCACGCAGTTGGCGTGGCGCACCAGGCCGATCAGAAACACCACATCGATCAGCGACGGGTGATTGGCGACGATCATCTGGCCGGGCCGTCCAAGTTTTTCCGCGCCCTGGATGTCGTAGGTCAGCACACCGGCGCGTGCCATGAACCGGACAAAAAACCAGAAGCAGCGACTGACGGTTTGCCGCGCGCGCAGCCGATGGGTCTGGGCATCGCCCGGCAGGCAACCCAACAAAGGGAAAACCACCAGGCGCAGGCACAGCCCGCCCAGCCCGAACAGGGCGAAGCTCGCGGCGGTGGCCAGCAGGCGCCAGTAATAGGCGTCGCGGTTCTTTTCTGTCACGGGTTGCGTTGCCAGGTCCATACACGATTTTTCCAGGCATGTTGGCAGGTGGTTTGCTGGCCAAGCAACACACGCAACAGATTCAGCGCGTGCGGCCAGCGGGATTTGGACAACGCATCCGCGGGGCTGTTCAGCGACAGCTGCCAGTCATTGCCGGGTGTGATCAGCAGGCCGACGGCATAAGGAAAAGGTACATCGTCGATCCAGGTTGAGTAAGCCTCGGGCGGCTGGTCCTCGGTCACCACCAGCAATACCGCGGGCGCACCTTCATCGAGCAGGGACGCCGCTTCCAGCATGCCGTGTTCCAGACCGTCACCGGCAGCGGCGAGCGCCGTCATTTCGCTGGTTTCACCGCGCATGATCGACCACAGGCCGATGATGGCGTTATGCACCGACAGGCTGAACTGTGTCGGCGACAGCGGCTGATCGGCGGCCAGATCGCTGAGAATGTCGAAGGTGCGTGGCGTTTCACCGTGACGGGAAACAAACACCAGCGGCAAGTCCTGACGACCTTCGGCCAGAGGCCAGCCGACACTGAACGCCATTCGCGCCAGGCGACTGAGGCGTCGGCGTTGCATGGCGGGCAGGAACGACACGTCGGGAGCGGCATCGCTGACCGGCAGCACGACCGGTCGTCGGCTCCAGGCCTGCCAATCGTCCACGCTTTCGAGCCCCGGGGCCCATGCGCGCCACTGGGCGATGTTGAAGTTGATCACAGACATTCATCCCGCCCCTGCGGGCTTCTTGACGCGGTGAGTGGTAGAAAACCACGACTCACTCTACGTGGCGCCTGGCGCCGAGTGGTGCGCATTATCCCGGTGCCGCGAACGTGTAGCAAATGCTGGTTACATTTTGCACAGCGCGATGGGCCGGTTAGTTCGTGAAAACTGCGCGTTTGAAAATTATTCACAATGCTAGCGCCCCGTCTGTCGGCTCTGGTGGCTGTTCACACCCGCGTTTGCCGCTTTTCTTGTGGGAGATTGCCGATGACCGAGTAGTCCCTGTGTCAGGGAGGTAGCTAAGCCATGCCGTGGACCACTACACTCGGTCATTCATTGATACACGGAGGTTTTGACATGCGGCGTGTGGTGTTCAATCAGAAAGGTGGTGTGGGCAAGTCCAGTATTGCCTGCAATCTGGCGGCGGTCAGCGCCACTGAGGGTTATCGCACCCTGTTGGTGGATCTCGATGCCCAGGCCAACTCCACTCAGTACCTGACGGGACTCACCGGCAATGACATTCCGATGGGTATTGCCGATTTCTTCAAGCAGACCTTGTCTTCCGGGCCATTTGCGAAGAAGAGCAAGGTCGATATTTATGAAACCCCGTTCGACAACCTCCATGTCATCACCGCCACGGCCGAACTGGCGGACTTGCAGCCCAAGCTTGAAGCCAAGCACAAGATCAACAAACTGCGTAAGTTGTTGGAAGAGCTTGACGCAGATTACGACCGGATCTACCTCGATACGCCGCCAGCACTGAATTTTTATGCGGTTTCGGCGCTGATCGCTGCCGATCGCGTGCTGATTCCTTTTGATTGCGACAGTTTCTCGCGCCAGGCGCTTTATGGCCTGTTGGCGGAAATCGACGAATTGAAGGACGACCACAACGAAGGGCTGGAAGTCGAAGGCATCGTAGTCAACCAGTTCCAGGCCCGCGCCAGCCTGCCCCAGCAAATGCTCGACGAATTGATTGCCGAAGGCTTGCCGGTGCTACCGGTGTACCTGGGCAGCTCGGTACGCATGCGCGAATCCCACCAGGCCAACACGCCGCTGATCCACCTCGACCCGCGGCACAAGCTGACGCAACAGTTCGTCGAGCTGCATATCCTGCTGGAAAACGCCTGATTCCTGCTACTGGCACGATCCATCAATGTGGGAGCGAGCCTGCTCGCGAAAGCGGTAGACCGATCAACAGAAATGTTGAATATGAGGCCCTCATCGCGAGCAGGCTCGCTCCCACATTTTGATCGACGCGGCCGTCAGATCCCCTGGCTACGCAACCAACTCATCAACTGCGGCAAAGGAAAAGCCCCGCTCTGGCGCGCGACTTCCCGACCGTTCTTGAACAGAATCAGGCTCGGTATCGAGCGAATCCCCAACTGCGCCGACAGCTGCTGATTAGCCTCGCTGTCCAGCTTGGCCAGCCGGCACTTGCCCGCCAACTGCACGGCCGCCTGCTCGAACACCGGAGCAAACGACTTGCACGGCCCACACCAGTCCGCCCACACGTCCACCAGCAGCGGCAGATCGCCCTTGATCTGGCTGGCGTAATCGCCTTGCTTCAGTTCAAAGGGTTTATTCAGCAGGACTTCGGACTTGCAGCGACCGCATTTGGGATGATCGTTCAGGCGCTCGGCAGGGATGCGGTTGAGGCCGTTGCAGTGGGGGCAGGGGATGAGGAGTGGGTCGGTCATGACGGAGGGTCCAGTAAAAGGCGGGTAGCCCTTATCTGGAGCCACCCGCTCAAATTTTCAATTGCGCTGCACCTCACGACGAACAACTGATCTCCAGATGCTTGCCCCACTCCGGCGGCCGTTCGGCGTAGCTTTCCATCCCCGGCTGTTCCTCGAAAGGCTTGCCCAGTACCGCGTGCAGCCGGCGGACCTCCGAGTAATCGCCTTTTTCCGCCGCATCGATAGCCTTCTGCGCAAGATAGTTGCGCAAGATATACAGCGGGTTCACGGCATGCATCCGTTGGCGACGCTGTTCCTGATCCAGTTCGCCTTCACGGGCAATCCGGGCTACGTAAAGTTCGCCCCAGGCATCGAAGCCCTTGATGTCGACGAAGTCATCGCGCAGACGGCGGACAGCCGCTTCGGGTGATTCTTCACCCAGACGGCGGAAGAACAGGCTGTAGTCGACGCCGCTGTTCTGCATCAGTTGCAGCAGTTGCTCCAATAGTTTCTGGTCGTCGTCTTCAGCGGTGGTGAGACCCAGGCGGCGGCGCATCAGGTCCAGGTAATGGGCCTGGAACAGCGGCAGGTACAGGCCGAGGGTTTCGCGCAGGGCCTCGACACTGATGAACGGCGTCAGGGCCTGGGCCAGGGCGCTGAGGTTCCATTGGCCGATCGGCACCTGGTTGCTGAAGGAGTAGCGGCCCTGATCGTCGGAGTGGTTACAGATGAAATTGGCGTCGAAATCGTCGAGGAAGGCGAACGGGCCGAAGTCGAAAGTAATACCGAGGATCGACATGTTGTCGGTATTCATCACCCCGTGGCAGAAACCATAGGCCTGCCACTTGGCGATCAGCTCGGCATTGCGCTCGACGATCTCGCGGAACATTGCCAGGTAGGGTTCCGGCTGTTCAAGGCACTCTGGAAAATGCATGGCGAGGACGTGGTCGCCGAGTTCTTTCTGCTGTTCTGGACGTTTGGTGTAGTAGAAGTATTCGAAATGGCCGAAGCGCACATGGCTCGGTGCCAGGCGCAGGACCATGGCCGCGCGCTCTTGTTTCTCGCGCCAGACCGGCGTGTCGGAGCCGATCACGCACAGCGCCCGGGTGGTCGGGATGTTCAACGCCTGCAGGGCTTCGGAGGCGAGGAATTCGCGGATCGAGGAGCGCAGCACCGCCCGTCCGTCACCCATGCGTGAAAAGGGTGTCTGCCCGGCGCCCTTGAGGTGCAGGTCCCAATGCTCGCCGGCCTCGTTGTACACCTCGCCCAGCAACAGGCCGCGACCGTCGCCCAGTTGCGGGTTATAGAAACCGAACTGATGACCGGAATAGACCATTGCCCTCGGGATCGCGTCGGCCCAGAGCTTGTGGCCGCTGAACAGCTCGGCGAACTCCGGGGTTTCGGCCACGGCCGGGTCGAGATCCAGCAGCGCCATGGCGGCGGGGCTGGCCACGACCAGGCGCGGATTGTCGATCGGCTCGGGCAGCACATGGGCGGAAAACGCATCGCCCAGGCGGTCGAAGCGATTATCGAAGGTCAGTTCGTCGAGGGCTTTCAAAGGCCGTCTCCAGCAGAATGTCCGAGCATTCTGCTGGGGAATGCCCGGTTAGTCGAGTTTGGCGGCAGGCGGTGCCAGCGGCGGTTGCTTGTCATCGTTGAGTGGCACGATGGTTTTGGCTTCCGGCTCGATCGGCACCATCTTGTATTCCTGGCCATGAAGGTTCTTGAGGTAAACCTCCATCTGCCGGAACGAGATGTTGATGTGCTGCTTCTTGAACTCGCGGTTGATGAAGCGGTTGACCTCATCGAGTACGGGGTTACGGTCACCGAGGTCACGCACGTGCATGCGCAGCTCGTGGTCGAGGGTGCTTTCGCCGAAGTTCAGGAAATACACGTGAGGTTCCGGGTCTTTCAGGACGCGCGGGTTATCACGGGCGGCCTTGAGCAGCAGTTCCTTCACCAGGTCCAGGTCGGAGCCGTAATCGACCCCGAGCTTGAGCGTCACGCGGGTGATGGTGTCGGTCAGGGACCAGTTGATCAGTTGTCCGGTAATGAACGTCTTGTTCGGGACAATGATGTCCTTGCGGTCGAAGTCGGTGATGGTCGTGGCACGGATACGGATCTTGCTGACCGTGCCCGACAGGTTGCCGATGGTGATGGTGTCGCCGATCCGCACCGGGCGTTCGAACAGGATCATGATGCCTGAGATGAAGTTGGCGAAAATCTCCTGCATGCCGAAACCCAGGCCTACCGATAGCGCCGCCACCAACCACTGCAACTTGTCCCAGCTGACGCCGAGGGTCGAGAGCGTCGAGACAAAACCGACCCCGGCGATCACGTAGGACAGCAGCGTGGTGGTGGCGTAGGCACTGCCCTGGGCCAGGTTCAGCTTCGACAGCACAAAGACTTCGAGCAGCCCCGGCAGGTTGCGCGCCAGGGCAAAGGTGATGCCGATGATGATCAGCGCACCCAGCATGTCGCCGATGCTGATCGGCACCATGCTCATGTTGGCACCGGTGCCACTGGTGTATTCGTAGAGGGTGATGTTGTCCAGGTACGAGAACACCGTGATCAGGTCGGCCCAGACCCAGTACAGCGCTGCCATGAAGCCGCCCAGCAGGGCCAGGCGGATCAGGCGCAGGGACTGTTCGTTGACCTTTTCGATATCCAGGGTCGGTTCTTCGATCACCGCTTCGCCGTCGCCGGCTTCCTTCGCGGCCTGGCGCTTGGCCAACGCGCGTTGGTAAGCCAGGCGTCGTGCCGCCACGCTGAGGCCGCGCACGAAGGTGGCTTCGATCACCAGCCAGAACATCAGCAGGTACAGGGTGTTGATCAACCGGTCGCTGAGTTTCAGCGCGGTGTAGTAGTAGCCAAAGCACACGGCGACGAACAGGGCCACCGGCAGGGCGGTGAACATGATGGCCACGGACTTGCGGAACAGCGAGGCGTGTTCGTGGGTCGGGCTGCTGATCAGCAGGCGGCTGAGCAGCCAGGTCATCAAGGCGTAGCAGGTGAGGACCACCGGCATACCCATCACGTCGTCAGCCAGGGCCGCCGGTTGCAGCTCGGCAACCGCCACCACCGCCACCAGCGCCATCACCACCATGCCGAGCCGGCGGACCCAACCGCGCAGGAATTCGACCTGAGGTTTTTCCCAGCGGAAATGCAGCTCTGCCACGCCGCCCGGTGCCAGGACCCGATAGGCGGTGTAGAACACCAGCCACGCCTGGGCCATTTGCAGCAAGGCCGAGCCCATGTAGGCGTTCTGCCCTCGGGCGTCGATTTGCAGGGCCAGGCCGCATAACGCCAGGCCCAGCGACACCGGCATCGCCAGCAGAATGTTGATCAAGATCGCCTGCGGGGTGTGCAACTGGCTGTCGCGCTTGAAGTGGCCGATGTCCTGGTGAACCTTGTTCAGTCGTGCATACAGGTTCTTGCGACGCCACAGCAGGGCACCGATCAGCAGCGCCAGCGGCAGGAACAGCAGCGGTCGCTGGGTCAGGCCATCGATCAGTTCGCTCAGGCTGGAGGCCAGGGGAAGCGCATCGATCTGACGTTTCAGGCGATCCGGTGTGCCGCGTATCCATTCCAGATCCAGCGGCTTGTTGCTGGGAATCCAGAACATTTGTTCGTCGAGCGTTGCCCGCAGGCTTTGCGCGGTACTGAGCAGTTGCTTCTGGTTCAGTTGCAGGGTGATGGACTCGTTGAGTACGGCACTCAGTTCGCGGTTCAACCGCTCCAGCAGATCCGCCCGGGTGGTGGCCAGTTCCAGCAGGCTTTTGCGCAGTTGCGGGGTGACTTGCTCGGGCGGTTGAGCCGACAGCAGGTTGTCGACGTAGGTGGCGGGGTTGCTGAGCAGCTCCCGTTGCTGGCTGACTTCGAACTGGTACAGGCGGATGTCGGCGATCTGGTCGGCCAGGTCTCGGTCGACCCTGAGGCGCGGCAAGGCCTGTTTCTGTTTGTAGAGAATCTTCGAGAGCAGCAGGCTGCCCTTGAGCACATTGATCTGCTCGTCCAGGGCCGCATCACTCTGGGTCACGCTGTCCAGTTGTTGCTTGGTCTGCAGGTTCTGCTGGGTGACCTCGTTGAGGCGGTCAGTGCTTTTGAGCAGATAGTCAGAGAGTTTCAGGTTGGCCGCGCTTTCAGTGGCCAGCAGGCTGCTGCCACCGGCTTTTTGCGCTTCGATGGACTGCTGCGTCACCGTCTCCTGGGATTGAGCCAGGCGTTTCTGGTTGATCAGGTTTTGCATTTCCTGGATTTCACGGTCCAGGCGATCGGACTTTTCCGTTAACAAGTCATGCTGACTGTTGCCCAGGTCTTGCAACTGGGTGTTGCCGGCCAGTTCCTGGCGACGTAGCGGGATCAGGGCGTTGAGGGCCGACAGTTCGGCGTTGAGCTGGTCGCGCTGCTCGGCGCTCAAGGTCTTGCCGCTGTCCTTGCCGGCCTTGAGGATATTGTTGATCTGCTGGATGCGCGTCTGGCTGGTGGAGATTTCCGCCTGGGCGCGCTCCGGGCGGGTCTGGGCGGTAATGATCAGGCTATTGGCGTCGGCCAGGGCCTTTTGCAGATCGCTTTGCTGGGTCGAGCGCTCGGTGAGCATTTGCTCAAGCTGCTGGATCGACTCTTTGGTGAAGCGTTGCGCGACCGGCACCTCGCTGCTGGCCTTGAGACGCGTCAGCTCGCGCTGGTTCTCGACGGTTTGCTTGGGGGCCGTGGCCAGGCGCTGCTTGAGGTCGCTGAGCTTTTGCTCGTAATCACGCCGGTTGTTGAGCTGTGTCAGCGTGGCTTGCAGGACCGACTGCAGGGCCTTTTGATCCGCCTCCGGCAGTTTGCGGTCGGCGATCTTGTCCAGGCTCGCCTGCACGGTTTCGCGGGTGGGTGGTTCGGCGGCTTGCAGCGTGCCGACGGAGAGACTCAGGCCCAACAGGACCAGGACGAAAAAAGTGCGCAGGCTTGACATAAAGACCGATTAAAAAACAGGACGAAGATTGGAGTTTAGAGGAACAAGCCGGGACCCGGGCGACTTCCTTCGGGGAATCTGACGCCCACTTTGCCGATCTTGTTCCCCTCCATGACCGCGACGGTCCAGATGGTGTTGTTCCATTCCACCTGGTCGCCGACCACCGGTGCGCCGCCCACTTTCTGGGCAATGAAGTGGCCCAGGGACATGTCCGGATCGATGCCTTCGACCTTCAACCCGTACAGGGCAGCAACCGCCGCCAGCTGGGCGTCTCCTTCGAGCACGAAGTCGCCGAAGAAGCGCAAATCGAGGCCCCGTTGTGGCGCTTGGCTGAACAGCTTTCCGAGGGCGGGAAGGTTGTGTTCGTGGCCGATTACGCAGAGCAAATCGTCGACTTCGAGCACCGTACTACCCGACGGATGGAGCAGTTGTTCACCCCGAAACAGGGCTGCGATGCGGGTGCCTTCGGGCATTTTCAGTTCACGAAGGTGCGAGCCGATGCACCATTTTTCGGCGCCGAGACGATAAACGAACAGCTCCCATTCGCTGGTGACATGGACTTCCAGCGCGGAGCGCGAAATCGGCGCGGGCTCCGGTGGTACCGTCACCTTCAGCAGTTTGGCGATCCACGGCAGGCTCGTGCCCTGAACCAGCAGCGACACCAGCACAATAAAGAAGGCGAGGTTGAAGTAGAGCTGGGCGTTGGGCAGGCCCGCCATCAGCGGGAACACCGCCAGAATGATCGGCACTGCGCCGCGCAAGCCGACCCAGGAAATGAACGCCTTTTCGCGCCCATGGAAGGCCTTGAACGGTAGCAGACCGACCACTACCGACAGTGGCCGGGCGAACAGGATCATCCACAGCGCCAGGCCCAATGCCGGCAATGCAATGGGCAGCAAGTCGTGGGGGGTGACCAGCAGCCCCAGCACCAGGAACATGCCGATCTGCGCCAGCCAGGCCATGCCGTCGAGCATGTGCAGAATGCCATGGCGACTGCGCACCGGCCGATTGCCGATCACCAGGCCGCACAGGTACACCGCCAGGAAACCGCTGCCATGCAGGGCGTTGGTCAGGGCAAACACCACCAGGCCGCCGGCGATGACCAGAATCGGATAAAGGCCGGTGGCCAGGTTGATACGGTTGACCAATTGCAGCATGAGCCAGCCACCGCCCAGACCGATGATTGCACCGATACCGAACTCGCGCAGCAGGTGGGTCAGCAGGCTCCAGTGCAGGCCGGTCTGGCCGCTGGCGAGCATGTCGATCAGGGTCACGGTGAGGAACACCGCCATCGGGTCGTTGCTGCCGGATTCGATCTCAAGGCTGGCGGTCACCCGCTCGTTCAGGCCTTTGCCACCCAGCAATGAGAACACCGCCGCGGCGTCGGTGGAGCCGACAATAGCGCCGATCAGCAGGCCTTGAATCAGGTTCAGATTGAACAGCCAGGCAGCGGCCATGCCGGTCAGCCCGGTGGTGATCAACACGCCGACCGTTGCCAGTGACAAGGCTGGCCATAACGCCACGCGGAAACTCGACACCCGGGTGCGTAAACCGCCATCCAGCAGGATCACCGCCAGTGCCAGGTTGCCGACCAGATAAGCCGTGGGGTAGTTATCGAAAATGATGCCGCCGCCATCGACCCCGGCGGCCATACCCACGGCCAGGATGATGACCAGAATCGGAATGCCGAGGCGCGAAGAAAGTGAACTCACCAGAATGCTCGCACCTACCAGCAACGCGCCGATCAAGAACAGGCTGTTGATGGTCGTCGCATTCAAAGGCAGTACTCCAGAAAGCTGAAAGG
The DNA here is from genome assembly GCF_002356535.2 of Pseudomonas izuensis. NCBI lineage: Bacteria > Pseudomonadati > Pseudomonadota > Gammaproteobacteria > Pseudomonadales > Pseudomonadaceae > Pseudomonas > Pseudomonas izuensis. The sequence continues at coordinate 451,476 of NZ_AP017423.2, forward strand.
CGGGCACAAACTGACCATGCAGTCTGCGTGCCAGCGATTCTAACCTGTTGAAATGTGATGCTGTCAAAAAGGTTTTGCAGATCAATAAAACCCAATCTGCAAATACAGCCGACCCCTTGTAGGAGCTGGCTTGCCAGCGAAGAGGCCCTCAAATATTGCGATGTTCTTGAGGTCGCCTTCGCTGGCAAGCCAGCTCCTACGGGATGGTGACTACCCTTTATTACAGGCTGAATCGCCCGACCATATTGTTCAGATCCAGTGCCAATCGCGACAGCTCGCTACTGGCCGCGCTGGTCTGGTTGGCACCGGTGGCCGACTGCACCGACAGATCGCGAATGTTCACCAGATTGCGGTCCACTTCGCGGGCCACTTGCGCCTGTTCTTCGGCGGCGCTGGCGATCACCAGGTTGCGCTCGTTGATTTCCACGATAGCGCTGTTGATGGTGTCGAGCGACATCCCGGCGCCGCGGGCGATGTTCAGGGTCGACTCGGCGCGCTCGGTGCTGTTGCGCATCGAATCCACCGCGTGCTCGGTGCCGCTCTGGATGCTGCCGATCATGCGTTCGATTTCGCTGGTCGACTGTTGGGTGCGGTGCGCCAGGGCCCGCACTTCATCCGCCACTACCGCAAAGCCGCGACCGGCCTCACCGGCGCGCGCCGCTTCGATGGCCGCGTTGAGGGCCAGCAGGTTGGTCTGGTCGGCCAGGCCGCGAATCACGTCCAGTACCTTGCCGATATCGCGCGATTCATTGGCCAGATCGCTGATCAGCGTGGCCGTGCTCTGCACGTCAGCACTCATGCGTTCGATGGCGCTGACGGTTTCCTGCACCAGGTCACGACCATCACCGGCAGAGGTGGTGGCGTTCTTCGAGGCTTCGGACGTGCTGACGGCATTGCGCGCGACCTCCTCCACGGCGCTGGTCATTTCGTTGACCGCTGTAGCGGCCTGTTCGATTTCGTTGTTCTGTTGAGTCAGACCGCGGGCGCTTTCGTCGGTCACGCTGTTGAGTTCTTCGGCGGCAGAAGCCAATTGAGTGGCCGAACCGGAAATCCGTTGCAGGGTGTCGCGCAGCTTGTCCTGCATCCTGGACATCGCTTGCAGCAGGCGGCCGGCCTCGTCCTCGCCATCGACGGTGATTGGGCGCGTCAGGTTGCCTTCGGCGATTTGCTCGGCGGCATTCAAGGCGTTGGCGATCGGTTTGGTGATGCTGTTGGTCAGCAACCAGGCGAGCAGAAGGGTCAGGCCGGTGGCGATCACCAGCAGGGTGATCACCAGAGAGAATGCCGAAGCGTACTGATCGGCGGCTTGCTGGTTGGTGTCGAGGGTCTGCCGGGTGTTGATCTCCAGCAGCGTGTTCAGCACCGTGTTGATCGCTTCGGAGTTGTTCAGCAAATCGGTGTTGAGCAGGCTGCGCAGTTCGTCGACCTGATTATTGCGAGACAGGGTCTTCATCCGGTCTTCGATCTGGCGGTATTGTCCCAGCAGCTGCACGTACTGATCGTAGGCCGCACGTTCCTGCGGGCTGGCGATCAGTTTTTCGTAAGTGGCCTGGGCCGTGCGAATCTGCTGATTACGCAGTTCGAACAGTTCCATGGTTTTTTGCTGAACATCCGGTTCACGGTTCACCAGCAAACGATAAGAGAGCACACGCAAACGCAGGGTCAGCTGGGTGAAGTCGTCGAGGCTCTTGATGCTCGGCACACTGTTGTTGGTGATGTCTTCGGCGGCGCCACGGATCTTGCTCATCTGGTTCAAGGCAAACACTCCCAGAACCATCATCAAGCCACCGATCAGTGCGAAGCTGAGGAACGCTCGAGGGGCGATATTCATATTACGAAGGGACATGGTATTTACCGAATGGAACGCACCTGAGCGGTGCCGGAGCTGACGTATGAACGACTTATCGGTCATGCGACTGAAGTCTTGAGCCTCGTGGGAGCAAAGCTTGCTCGCGATGGACGTTAACGATAACGCGCTTATCCAGACTGCCCGCGTAAACGTTAACGTCCATCGCGAGCGTGCTCGCTCCTGCAAAAGGAAAAGGGGCGGGCGACGAAGTGCAGGAACCAGATCGGCCAATCACAGTCTTTAAAGTTCGCGAGAAGGTCACCGGTCAGGAAAATCAAGGCCTTGCGCCTGTTTAACCCTGGCATCCGCGGTGACTTTTCTTTATCGTACGCGCCCTTTGAAAATGCCTGGAAAATCAAAATGTTGGAAGCATCCCTAAGCCAATTGGAACAGCTGGTCAGCGACCTGGTACAACAGAACCAAACCCTGCTCGGCACCAACCAAGCCCTGAGCGCCGAACTGGCCCAGGCCAAGGATGAAAACGAGAGCCTGCAACTGAGCCTGATGGAACAGGAAGAGAAACAAGGCGCCACCGCCGCACGCATCCAGGCCCTGGTTGAGCGCGTCAGCGCTGGCCCTGTCAGCGCATGAGTTACGGCCCAGGGGTAAAAGTCGTCTCGATCCTGGGGGAGGACTATTCGATCAAGGCACCGGCCGGGGAAGAGCAGACCCTGCTGGATGCTGCATTGATGTTGAAGGCTGCCCTGGCAGAGACCAAAAAGAAATACCCGACCCTGATCGGTGATCGACTGCTGGTGCTGGCCGCGATGAATCTGTGTTCCCAGCAGATTGAAATGCAAAAGCAGCACAAGCTCGAACTCGACCGTTACCAAGAGCAAGTCAGCGCCACGGTTGAAGTGATCTCCAAGACGATCAATCAGGCCTGATCGGCTTTGCGCACAACCAAAGAATAAATTGTCGGTTTAGTTGTATACAATCGGCACGGCTGTTGCAGTGTTTCAGCCTCTTATTCTTTGGGGGTGCTCCATGCAGTTCTGGCGACGCAGTATTCAATGGCAGTTGATCTTGAGCATGGGCACCGCCTTGCTGGTCAGCGTGCTGATCGTGGTTGGCATTTATACCCTCGTGGTCAACCGCCTCGCCCAGCGCTATCTGGTCGAACAAGCGCTGCCATCGAGCATCGAGGCGATGCGCAACGACATCGAGCGCATCCTCGTTCAACCGCTTACCGCCGCCAAGGACATCGCCAGCAATAGCATGGTGCGCGACTGGTTGGCCGGGGGTGAGAACAGTAGCCAGACCTCCACATTTGCACAGTATCTGGAAGGCATTCGCGCCGGGCACAAGGCCTTTACCGCGCTGATTATCGGGACTGCTTCCAGCCATTACATCACCGAAAAAGGTCTGGACCGGACCCTGAGTCGTTCCAATCCCAGAGACGCCTGGTTCTACTCGTTCCTCGACAGCAGCCAGCCACGTACCCTCAATATCGACAACGACACGGCTACCGGAGAATTGGCGCTGTTCATCGACATCAAGGTCGAACAGGCCGGCAAAGTCGTGGGCGTCGCCGGGCTCGGACTGAGCATGAAAGAGCTGTCGGAGCTGATCCACAACTTCAGTTTCGGAACGCGCGGAAAGGTCTATCTCGTGCGCTCCGACGGTTTGATTCAGGTTCACCCCGAAGCGCGATTCAGCGGCAAACGTACCTTGGCCGAGCAAATCAGCGAGCCGGCGGCGCGTGCGGTCATGGGTCAACTTTCCGCCACCAGCAGCAGCTTTGTGCGCGAGGGCGAAGATTATCTGGCGCTAAGCCTGCCGCTGCGGGATCTGGGCTGGACGCTGGTGGCCGAAGTGCCGCAGTCGCAAATCTATGCCGAAGCACGCCGTGCCATGTGGATGAGTAGCGGTATCGGCCTGGCGGTGGCACTGGTATGCCTGTTGCTGGTGGTGTTGCTGGCCCGAGGGCTGGTGCGGCCGATTCGTCAGGTAACAGCCGCGCTGGTCGCCATTGGTAGCGGTGGTGGAGATTTGACCCAGCGGCTGGATTCCAGTCGCGCCGATGAGTTGGGTGACCTGGCTCGCGGCTTCAATCGATTCCTCGACAGCCAGCGCGACATGATCGGCGAAGTTCTGACCACCAGCGAGCGCTTGCGCACGGCGGTCGGCCAGGTGGCGCGGGTGGTGGATAACACCGCCGAGCGTTCCGGTCGTCAGCAGGAGATGACCGACATGGTTGCCACGGCGGTCCACGAAATGGGCCTGACCGTGCAGGACATCGCGCAGAACGCCGGCCATGCAGCGCTCGCTTCGCAGACGGCTCGTGATGAGGCCATGCAGGCGAGGGAGGTGGTGGGCGGCTCGATTCGCCATATCGAAAGCATGTCCGACGAAATCGGTGTCGCCGCCAGCGCCGTGGGCGAGCTGGCCGATCAGGTGGCGTCGATCGATCAGGTGCTGGCGGTGATTCGCGGGATTTCCGAGCAGACCAACCTGTTGGCCTTGAATGCGGCCATCGAAGCGGCGCGGGCCGGGGATATGGGGCGCGGGTTTGCCGTGGTCGCCGATGAAGTTCGCACGTTGGCTCGACGCACGCAGATCTCTACCGATGAAATCCAGCAGATGATCGCCAGCCTCAAGCAGGGCGCCGAGAATGCGGTGTCATCGATGCATGCCGGGCAGGCGGCAACGGGCACCGGTGTTGAGTCGAGCCAGAGGACAGGAGCGTCGTTGACGGCGATAACCGGGCAGGTCGAGCACATCAGCGACATGAACCAACAGGTCGCAACGGCGACAGAAGAGCAATCGGCGGTGACCGAGGAGATCAACCGCAATGTGCAGGGGATTTCCGATCTGGCGCGGGCGACGGCGGGGGAGATCAGGGCTTGTCGGGATGACTGTCAGACGTTGCAGCGGTTGGCCGATGATCTGGCGCGGCAGGTGGGTGGGTTCAAGCTGAGTTGATGCGTTGTCTGTGCCGGCCTCATCGCGGGCAAGCCCGCTCCCACAGGGTTTGTGTGTTGAACACATTATTGTGAGCAACTGAGATCACTGTGGGAGCGGGCTTGCCCGCGATTGGTTTTCAGCAGCACCGAAAGGCTATGGTCAGAACCACTCATCCTGCATGCCCAGGCAAACATCATCCCGCGCCTCAAGAATCGCCAGTTCATGGTGGCATCCCGGAATTTCCCAGGTCAGGAAATAACGCGCCGCCTGCAACTTGCCTTTATAGAAACCCACATCCGCCGCATTGCCCTTGGCCAATCCTTCCTCGGCTCGGATCGCCTGTTCCAGCCAGCGCCAGCCAATCACCGTGTGGCCGAAGACTTTCAGGTACAGCGCAGAATTCGCCAGACTGCTGTTGACCTTGCCCTGCGCCAGATCGGTCAGCAGACCAATGGTCACGGTTTGCAGTCGCGCCACCAGTTTTTCCAGTGGTTCACGCAGGGCGGCAAGCGATTCATGGGCCTGGGCACGTTCGGCGGTGTCGGCGATCAGGCGGATCAGTTGCTTGAGTCCCGCACCGCCGTTCTGCGCCAATTTGCGACCCAGCAGGTCCAGCGACTGAATGCCGTGGGTGCCTTCATGGATCGGGTTCAGGCGATTGTCGCGGTAGTACTGCTCCACCGGGTATTCGCGGGTGTAACCGTGGCCGCCGAGGATCTGGATCGCCAGTTCGTTGGCCTTCAGGCAGAACTCCGACGGCCAGGATTTGACGATCGGCGTCAGCAAATCCAGCAGCTCGTGGGCCTGTTTGCGTTCGGCTTCGATCCCGAGGGTGGTGGTATCGTCGAACAGTCGCGCGGCATACAGGCCAAGGTCGAACGAGCCTTCGACGTAGGCTTTCTGGGTCAGCAGCATGCGTTTGACGTCGGCGTGCTGGATGATCGCCACCGGTGCGGTGTTCGGGTCCTTGCTGTCCGGCACACGACCTTGCGGACGTAAACGTGCGTATTCCAGCGAGTACAGATAGCCTGCGTAACCGAGCATCACCGCGCCCATGCCGACGCCGATCCGCGCCTCGTTCATCATCTGGAACATGTAGCTCAAGCCATGGTGTGCCTTGCCCACCAGATAGCCGACGCATTCACCGTTATCGCCGAAGTTCAGCGCGGTGGACGTGGTACCGCGCCAGCCCATCTTGTGGAACAGCCCGGCCAACAGCACGTCATTGCGCTTGCCCAGGCTGCCGTCATCGTTGACCAGGAACTTGGGCACGATAAACAGCGAAATACCCTTCACCCCGGCCGGCGCATCCGGCAACTTGGCCAGGACCATGTGCACGATGTTTTCCGACAGTGGGTGATCGCCGCCGGAGATGAAAATCTTGTTGCCCTTGAGTCGATAAGTGCCGTCGGCCGCAGGCTCGGCGCGGGTACGAATATCCGACAACGATGAACCCGCGTGGGGTTCGGTCAGGGCCATGGTGCCGAAGAAACGCCCGTCGATCATCGGTTGCAGGAAGCGACGTTTCTGCTCCTCGGTGCCGAAGCTTTCGATCAGGTTCGCCGCGCCCATGGTCAGGAACGGGTAAGAGGTCGACGCCGCGTTGGCCGATTGAAAATGCGCGAAGCAGGCTTGGGACAGCAATGTAGGGAGCTGCATGCCACCGGCATCGAAACTGCGCGCGGCATTGAGGAAACCGGCTTCGAGGAAGGCGTCCACCGCCGGTTTCACTTCCGGAATCAGAATCGCCTGACCGTCCTCATAGCGCGGTTCGTTCTCGTCACCCTTGCGGTTATGCGGCGCGAAAAATTTCTCGGCGATGCTGCGGGCGGTGCCGATGGCGGCATCGAAGGTTTCGCGGTTGTGCTCGGCAAACCGCTCACGCTGGGTCAGGCCTTCGGCATCAAGGACTTCATACAGCTCGAAAGCCAGATTGCGGGAACTGAGCAGCGTCTCGGACATGGCGGCCTACCTTTTATTGGAAGGGGCCGAGTCTAGGCGTGGGAATAGAGGCTGAACAGGATGATTGATGAGGGTGATGGTAGGGTGCGGCTAGCGCTAATCAAATGTGGGAGCGAGCCTGCTCGCGAAGAGGCCGGCACATCCAAAATTAATGTTGGATGATGAACCGCTTTCGCGAGCAGGCTCGCTCCCACAGGGGATATTGCAGACCGGGCAGCCATTGCGGTTGCCCGTTCTTATTGCGGTTTAACCGATGGTCATCAAGCTCGCATTACCACCCGCCGCCGCCGTGTTAACGCTCAGCGCGCGCTCAATCACCAGGCGTTCCAGCGCAATGTTGGATTCACCTTGTGACAGACCCTGCACACCCACGATCGCGCCGGCACGCTTGGCCACTTGCTGGCAGACCGCGCGCAACTGGTCGGAATGGCCGTGATGCAGCACGGCATCAAACACCACCTCGTCCTTGTTCCAGTCGGACACCAGCTTGATGCGTGTCTGAATCTCCTTCGGCAGGCGTGCGAACAGCGCCTTGCTCAGTTCAGCTTCCGGCCAGACCGCCGAACCGCCAACGGCCAGTACCGCCGCCAGCTGGGTCAGCAGGTCACCTTCGACTTCCGCCAGGCACAGTACGTGCTCGCGCGGCAGGATCGCATAGCTGTTGCGCTCGCCGGTCGGGCCGGCCAGTACGCGGGTCACACCGCTTTGCGATTGCGCGGCGAACTGCACGCACAGGGTGCTCAGGTCGGCGAACTTGTTGTTGTCGGCCCAGGCTTTCAGAGCGTTGAGCGGCTTGCTCATGGCGTCACGCAGGCGCACGTCCGGTGCCACGGCAGCATCACCGCGAGCGAAGGATTGTTCGATGGCATCGGTAGGACGCGTCGACAACAGGCGGTACAGGTACAGCGGGCCTCCGGCCTTCGGACCCGTACCCGACAGGCCTTCGCCGCCGAACGGTTGCACACCGACCACGGCACCGACGATGTTGCGGTTGACGTAGACGTTACCGGCGTTGACGGTGTCGATCACCTTGGCGATGGTCTCGTCGATGCGGGTGTGTACGCCCAGGGTCAGGCCGTAACCGGATGCGTTGATCTGAGCGATCAGTTGATCGATGTCCTTGCGCTTGTAGCGAACCACGTGCAGCACCGGGCCGAAGATTTCCCGTTGCAGTTCATCGAAGCTTTCCAGTTCGATCAAAGTCGGCATCACGAAGGTGCCGCGTTTGACTTCTTCGGCGTCGGCGATGGCCACCTGGTACACGTTGCGACCTTTGTCGCGCATGGCCTGGATGTGCTTCTCGATGCCGGCCTTGGCTTCGGCGTCGATTACCGGGCCGATGTCCACGGACAGGCGCTCCGGGTTGCCGAGACGGCTTTCAGCCATCGCGCCCTTGAGCATTTCGATGACGCGGTCGGCGGAATCTTCCTGCAAGCACAGCACGCGCAAGGCCGAGCAACGCTGACCGGCGCTGTCGAAGGCCGACGATACGACGTCGATGACCACTTGTTCGGTCAGGGCCGAGGAGTCAACGATCATCGCGTTCTGGCCGCCGGTTTCGGCGATCAGCGGAATCGGACGACCCTGGCTGTCCAGGCGACCGGCGATGTTGCGTTGCAGCAGGCGTGCGACTTCGGTGGAGCCGGTGAACATCACGCCTTTGACGCGATCGTCGCCGACCAGGCCGGCACCGACGGTTTCGCCACGGCCCGGCAGTAGTTGCAGCACGCCTTCCGGAATACCGGCTTCGAGCAGCAGGCGCACGGCCTGGGCAGCCACCAGCGGCGTCTGTTCCGCAGGCTTGGCCAGCACCGGGTTACCGGCGGCCAGAGCGGCGGCGACCTGGCCGCTGAAGATTGCCAGCGGGAAGTTCCACGGGCTGATGCACACCACCGGACCCAGCGGGCGGTGAGCGTCGTTGGTGAAATCGTTGCGCGCCTGCACTGCGTAATAACGCAGGAAGTCGACAGCTTCACGCACTTCGGCAATGGCGTTGGCGAACGTCTTGCCAGCTTCGCGGGCCAGCAGGCCCATCAGCGGCTGGATCTCGCCTTCCATCAAGTCGGCGGCACGCTCCAGGATTGCGGCACGCTCGGCTGGCGGGGTGGCCTGCCAGATCGGTGCGGCATTCAGGGCGCATTGAATGGCGTTGTCGACGTCTTCGACGGTGGCCTCCTGCACATGGCCGACCACGTCACGCAGATCGGACGGGTTCAAGACCGGTGCCGGCGTTTCGGTGCTGGAGGCGCAACCGAGCATCGGCGCGGCTTTCCAGTGGTTGTGCGCAGTGGCCAGCAGGGCGCAGGACAGCGATGCCAGGCGATGCTCGTTGGCCATGTCGATGCCGCTGGAGTTGGCGCGCTCGGAGCCGTACAGGTCACGCGGCAGCGGGATTCGCGGGTGTGGCAGGCCGAAGCCGCCTTCCAGCGTCGCCATTTGCTCGATGCTGGCCACCGGATCGGCGACCAGTTCCTGAATCGAGATCGACTGGTCGGCGATACGGTTGACGAACGACGTGTTGGCGCCGTTTTCCAGCAAGCGACGAACCAGGTACGCCAGCAGGGTTTCGTGGGTGCCGACCGGTGCGTACACGCGGCACGGACGGTTCAGCTTGCCCTCGGAGACTTTGCCTACAACCTGCTCGTACAGCGGTTCACCCATGCCGTGCAGGCACTGGAATTCGTACTGACCCGGGTAATAGTTCTGACCGGCGATGTGGTAAATGGCCGACAGGGTATGGGCGTTGTGCGTGGCGAACTGCGGATAAATGACTTCTGGTACCGACAACAGTTTGCGGGCGCAAGCGATGTAGGAAACGTCGGTGTACACCTTGCGGGTGTAGACCGGGTAGCCTTCCAGGCCTTCGACCTGGGCGCGCTTGATTTCGCTGTCCCAGTACGCGCCTTTCACCAGGCGGATCATCAGGCGATGACGGCTGCGGCGAGCCAGGTCGATCACGTAGTCGATCACGTACGGGCAACGCTTCTGGTAGGCCTGGATCACGAAACCGATGCCGTTCCAGCCGGTCAGTTGCGGCTCGAAGCACAGGCGCTCCAGCAGATCCAGCGACAGTTCGAGGCGGTCGGCTTCTTCGGCGTCGATGTTCAGGCCGATGTCGTATTGCTTGGCCAGCAGGGTCAGCGACAGCAGGCGCGGGTACAGCTCGTCCATCACGCGCTCGTACTGGGCGCGGCTGTAGCGCGGGTGCAAGGCGGACAGCTTGATGGAGATGCCCGGGCCTTCATAAATCCCACGGCCGTGGGAGGCTTTGCCGATCGAGTGGATGGCTTGTTCGTACGAGGCCAGGTACTTCTGCGCGTCATGTTCGGTGAGTGCGGCTTCACCGAGCATGTCGTAGGAATAACGGAAGCCCTTGGCTTCGAACTTGCTGGCATTGGCCAGGGCTTCGGCGATGGTTTCGCCGGTGACGAACTGCTCGCCCATCAGGCGCATGGCCATGTCGACGCCCTTGCGGATCATCGGCTCGCCGCTCTTGCCGATGATGCGGCTCAGGGAAGAAGTCAGGCCGGCTTCATTGTGCGTAGACACAAGCTTGCCGGTAAGCAGCAGGCCCCACGTGGCAGCATTGACGAACAGCGACGGGCTGTTGCCCAGGTGCGGTTGCCAGTTGCCGGTGCTGATCTTGTCGCGGATCAGCGCGTCGCGGGTGCCTTTGTCCGGGATGCGCAACAGCGCTTCGGCCAGGCACATCAGTGCCACACCTTCCTGGGACGACAGGGAGAATTCCTGCAACAGGCCCTGAACGATACCGGCACGGCCGCCGGCGCTCTTCTGGTTGCGCAGTTTTTCCGCGATGGATGCGGCGAGTTTGTTGGTGGCTTCGGCCATCGGTGCCGGCAGGCGTGCCTGCTCGATCAGCATCGGCACCACTTCCGGTTCCGGGCGACGGTAAGCAGCGGTGATCGAGGCGCGCAGTACCGATTGCGGCAGGATGCTTTCGGCGAACTCAAGGAAGCACTGGTGAGCGTGATCGACGTGGACGTCACCTGCGTCGTCAGCGACAGCGGTGGTCAAACCGTTCAGCTCGGTCAGGGTTGCACCACCCTCGAGTTTTTCCAGGTAATTGAAAATTGCCTGCTTGATCAGCCAGTGCGGCGTGCGATCAATCGAGGTCGCGGCAGCCTTGAGGCGTTCGCGGGTCGGGTCGTCGAGTTTGACCCCAAGGGTGGTGGTAGCCATGTTTTTATCCTCATGTTTGCCACGACTGCGTGGCATCAGCTGGCGGCAAGATTAGCTGTGCGCCGAAGGAGGTGCAACCGGGTGCAACCCTTTTTTTGTAGGAATAATCTTCACCTCGTCGGGAATTGAATTCTGGTACGAGTGTGCCGCCAGTGCTTGGCGCTTTTACTTCTAGAAAAGCGTCTGGACTGCGCTAAAAGGGAGTAAAAAACATCTGGTTACGGGAAAGTGATCCGGGTGCAACTGATTCTCAAGAAATGGGTTGCACCTTATTTGCTTTGTTGACTAGCATTCGCGCCACAAGGTGCAACCCGTCTAGGACGCGGTTGAGCCGGCTGATGGCTTTCCTGGGGAAACATCAGTCATAAATGCGCGCGATCCCGAATCGTCTGTCAAACGTCATCGTTTGTGGCCGGTTCAACAGCGCCGCTACATAAAAACAAAGCCAGGGCGTCACTTAATGAGCGTAACGAATCCAACCCTGATCACGTTCGTGATCTACATCGCAGCCATGGTGCTGATTGGCTTCATGGCCTATCGCTCCACCAACAATCTTTCCGATTACATCCTGGGTGGTCGCAGCCTGGGCAGCGTCGTCACCGCGCTGTCCGCCGGCGCTTCCGACATGAGCGGCTGGTTGTTGATGGGCCTGCCGGGCGCGATCTACATGTCCGGTCTTTCCGAAAGCTGGATTGCCATCGGCCTGATCGTCGGTGCGTACCTGAACTGGCTGTTCGTCGCCGGCCGCCTGCGCGTGCAGACCGAGCACAACGGTGATGCCCTGACGTTGCCGGACTACTTCGCCAGCCGTTTCGAAGACAAAAGCGGCCTGCTGCGGATCATCTCTGCGGTGGTGATCCTGGTGTTCTTCACCATCTACTGCGCCTCGGGCATCGTGGCCGGTGCCCGTTTGTTCGAAAGCACCTTCGGCATGTCCTACGAGACGGCACTGTGGGCCGGTGCCGCGGCAACGATTGCCTACACCTTCGTCGGCGGTTTCCTGGCGGTGAGCTGGACTGACACCGTACAGGCCACCCTGATGATTTTCGCCCTGATCCTCACGCCGATCATCGTGCTACTGGCCACCGGTGGCATCGACACCACGTTCCTGGCCATCGAAGCACAGGATCCAGGCAATTTCGACATGCTCAAAGGCACGACCTTCATCGGCATCATTTCGCTGATGGGTTGGGGCTTGGGCTACTTTGGTCAGCCGCACATCCTGGCGCGTTTCATGGCGGCGGATTCGGTGAAGTCGATTGCCAATGCCCGTCGCATCTCCATGACCTGGATGATCCTGTGCCTGGGCGGCACCGTCGCTGTCGGTTTCTTCGGCATCGCCTATTTCTCGGCCAATCCTGCCGTGGCCATGCCGGTGAGCGAGAACCACGAGCGTGTGTTCATCGAACTGGCGAAAATCCTGTTCAACCCATGGATCGCCGGTGTTTTGCTGTCGGCCATCCTGGCTGCCGTGATGAGCACCCTGAGCTGCCAACTGCTGGTGTGCTCGAGCGCCCTGACCGAAGACTTCTACAAAACCTTCCTGCGCAAATCGGCTTCCCAAGTAGAGCTGGTCTGGGTCGGCCGAGCCATGGTGCTGCTGGTTGCCCTGATCGCCATCGCGATGGCTGCCAACCCGGAAAACCGCGTGCTGGGTCTGGTCAGCTACGCTTGGGCCGGTTTCGGTGCCGCCTTCGGTCCGGTGGTGCTGATCTCCGTGATCTGGAAAGACATGACCCGCAACGGCGCACTGGCCGGTATCCTGGTCGGCGCGATCACCGTGATCGTCTGGAAACACTTCCAACTGCTGGGCCTGTACGAAATCATCCCGGGTTTCATGTTTGCCAGCCTGGCGATCTACATCGTCAGCAAACTGGGCGCCCCGACGTCCGGCATGCTGCAGCGCTTCGCCGCGGCTGAAGGTGATTACCGCCTGAACAAGTGATGGGTTGAGCGAATTGCTCGAAGCCTGCGCTTGACCGAAAACGGCCCGCCTCCTGTTGGAGGCGGGCCGTTTTTGCGTTTGGGGTGAGTGTTCCAGTGTTTGTGCTGCCGTCTTCGCGGGCAAGCCTCGCTCCTACAGGTTTTGTGTCGTTCCGAACGTCGCGGGAGCACACCCAATCCTGTAGGAGCGAGGCTTGCCCGCGAAGGCGTCATCCGCCTCACCACATCATTACTGAAGGGAATGTCTGTAGCCGGAAGAGTCGTTTTTTGAAGGTTAAAACTTCAAGTGGAGTAGGGCATTTCTGTTTTTCCAGCCCCTCGTTCATCCCCCATGCGTCTCATGCAGAATCGCCCGCTTCCAATCTGCAGAGTCACACCGGATGTTCGCTCCTGCTAATCAACCCCGCTTTACGCTGACTGTCGAAGGTTCCGACCATGACCTCAAGGTGCTTGAGTTCACGGGCAAGGAGGCCATCAGCCAGCCGTACCGTTTTGATCTGGAACTGGTCAGCGAGCGGCCGGACATCGAACTCGAAAGTCTCCTGCACCGTCAGGCGTTTCTGAGCTTTGATGCACAAGGCTCGGGTATTCATGGCCAGATATTTCGCATTGGCCAAGGCGATTGCGGCAAGCGCCTGACGCGCTACCAGATCAGCCTGGTGCCACGCCTGGCTTATCTGAGCCAGCGCATCAATCAGCGGATTTTCCAACACCAAAGCGTGCCGGCGATCATCACGCAAATCCTCAAGGACCACGGCATCCTCGGCGATGTCTTCAAGTTTCAGCTCGGCACGGATTACCCTGAGCGCGAATACTGCGTGCAATACGCGGAAAGCGACCTGGCGTTCATCGAGCGGCTATGCGCAGAGATCGGCATTCACTACCACTTTCGACACAGCCCTGACGGTCATCTGCTGGTATTTGGCGATGACCAGACCGTTTTCCTGCATCTGAAGGAGTCGATACTGTATTTGCCCGGCAGTGGTATGGCGGGGGATACACCGGTGATCAATCGTTTCGATGTCGCCCTGCAAGCCCGGACCACAGCGGTAGTCCGTCGCGACTATGACTTCAGTAAACCTCGCCTTGAACTGGAAAGCCGTTTCGACAGCAAGCAGCTGCCAGTGCTGGAGGATTATGGTTTTCCCGGGCAATTCAACGATCCCGAAGTCGGCAGGCATCTGGCGCAACGAGCATTGGAAAGTCGCCGTATGGATTGCCGTCGGGTGCAGGGGTGCAGTGATCAATCCGCATTGATAAGCGGGTACTTGCTGCAACTCGACGGGCACCCTCGACGGGAATGGAACGACCTGTGGCTGCTCACGGAAATCGAACACCATGGTCGACAGCCGCAGGTACTTGAAGAGTCGGCAGGTAGTGGCGATCCGAATGAATTCCAGGGTTATCGCAATACCTTTCTGGCAACGCCGTGGGATGTTTTCTTCCGCCCACCGCTGATCAGGAAACCGCGTGTAGCCGGTTATCAATCCGCCGTGGTCACCGGCCCGAAGAACAGTGAAATCCATTGCGACGAATACGGTCGGGTCAAGGTCCGGTTGATGTGGGATCGCGACGGTGCATTGAACGAACATTCCAGTTGCTGGCTGCGAGTTGCCACTGGCTGGGCGCATGATCGTTACGGTGCCGCGTTGATTCCGCGGGTCGGCATGGAAGTACTGGTAGGTTTCGTCGATGCCGATGCCGACAAGCCGTTGGTGATGGGGTGCCTGCCCAATACATCAACCCCGGTGCCGCTGGACCTGCCTGCGGACAAAACCCGTAGTATTTTCCGCAGCCAGAGCAGCCCCGGTGGCGGTGGATACAACGAATTGCGCATCGAGGATCGCAAAGGCGCCGAGGAAATCTCCCTGCGTGCCCAGCGCAACTGGAATCAGCAGGTCCTGCACGATATGCACGTGCAAGTCGGGCAAAACGAGTACTTGTACGTTGAAGGTGACCGGCATATCCGCGTCAGTAACCAGACCGTCAAGGCAAGTGGGCAGATTCGCATCAATGCCGGTAGCCAGATCGTGATCGACGGTGGCGCTCACGCAACCATTCAGGCGGGCGGGCACTGGATCAATATTGGGCCGGAAGGGATTTTCAGTAGCGTACCCATTGAGGTTGGCGGGGCATTGATGCCGGCCCTGGGTACATCGAGCACACCTGTGCAAGGCGTGGCACTGAGCATGGCGCAGATGTTAAACCTGAAAAGGGCTGCGCCTTTTTGCCAGGTATGTTGCGAGGACGGTGCCTGTGCAGTCTGATTTTCTGTCACCTCATGTCTGGCTGGAGCGCCAGCCACCGAAACCGTGGGAACAACTGTTCGCGATCTTCAGCAGCGCCAGTGCCGCCGAACCCTTCGAAGCCTGGCGCCGTTTGACCTCCGCAAGAATGGCGAGCCCGATCTGGTCCGAAACTGCCTATGCCGGGTGGGTAGCGGTGATGCCCTATGTCGCAACCGTCGCTATGGACAGTGAGTTTTTGCAATGGGTGGCGACCACGGCGTCTCGTGACTGGGGGTGGCTGGCGGTTTCTTCGGCGAGCCAACAGGCGCTGGTCGAACACTTGCGCAGCCTCACGCAGGTGACGTTGCCCAATGGCAGCAGGGCGTTTTTTCGCTTCTGGGATGGTCGGTATGTGCTGCCGATGCTGCAGTGTGGCGAGGTCGATTGTGCGCAACTGCTGCCAGTGATCGGGCGGTGTTGGATCAATGGCCAGGCCGTCGAGATCGGTGGAGGCGGGCAAGGCGCAACGAAGGTTTTCCCTTGGTGGGAGGTGCCTGAAACGCTACTGCAACGGTTTGGTGATGGAGATGATTCAACCAGGATCAGCAACCTGGTGCAGTGGCTGGGCGAAGAGCAGCCGGACGTTTTCGAGGCGTTTTCCGAGAGCGTGTTGCGCTGTAAAGTCGCGAATTTTCTCGCGGGGCCTGACCTGCCGTCCATACCGAAAACTGAATTGTTGGCTTATCTGATGGAGGAGCTGGACTGAGCCGGCTCCTACAGGGTTGCGTCTTCATTGCCAGCCGCTCGGCCGCGAACCCCTGACTTGCAGGCCGGTAAAAGGTAAACTTCCCGGCCTTCGCAGGAGCAGCCATGAATTATCGTCACGCCTTCCATGCCGGCAATCACGCCGACGTGTTCAAACACCTGACCTTGACCCGCCTCATCGCCCTGATGTCGCGCAAGGAGCAGCCGTTTGCCTATCTCGATACGCACGCCGGCATTGGCCTGTATGACCTTCAGGGCGATCAGGCCAGCCGTACCGGTGAGTACCTGGAAGGCATCGCGCGTTTGTGGGATCAGCCGGATCTGCCGATCCTGACCGCTGATTACATGCAAGTGCTGCACGAGATGAACCCGGATGGCCAGTTGCGCTATTACCCCGGTTCGCCGGAGTTGGCGCGGCGCCTGACCCGCCCGCAGGATCGCGTGCTGCTCAACGAGAAGCACCCGGAAGACGGCGTGCTGCTCAAGGACAACATGGCCGGTGATCGCCGGGTCAAGGTACACCTGGGCGAAGGCTGGCATGTGTCGCGTGCGTTGCTGCCGGTGCCGGAAAAACGGGCGGTGATGCTGATCGACCCGCCGTTCGAAAAGCTCGACGAGATGCAGCGCTGCGCGGCGTCGTTGAAAGAGGCGATTGGCCGGATGCGGCAAACCGTGGCGGCGATCTGGTACCCGGTGAAGGATCAGCGTGCATTGCGCCGCTTCTATCAGGACCTGGCCGGCACCGGTGCACCGAAATTGTTGCGCGTGGAGTTGCTGGTGCATCCGCTGGATACGCCCAACAGTTTGAACGGTTCCGGTCTGGCGATTGCCAATCCGCCGTGGGGGCTGGAGGAAGAGTTGCGTGAGTTGCTGCCGTGGCTGTCCGAGAAATTGGGGCAGACCCAGGGTGGGTGGAAGATGGATTGGTTGATTGCCGAGAGTTGATCTGCTGCATTATTGGCGTCTGATCGGACGCCTTCGCGGGCAAGCCTCGCTCCTACAGGTCGGTGTGACCGTAGGAGCGAGGCTTGCCCGCGAAGCTTTTCAGTGTCCGAAATTTAGATCGGGCAGGTGACGCCGGTGCCACCAATGCCGCAATAGCCTTCCGGATTTTTCGCCAGATACTGCTGGTGATAAGCCTCGGCGTAGTAGAAGGTCGGGGCTTCGTCGATGTCGGTGGTGATGATGCCTTGGCCGGCCTTGGTCAGTTCGGCCTGGAACACCTGCGCGCTCTTCTTCGCCGCTTCCAGCTGTGCCGGGTTGGTGGCGTAGATCACCGAGCGGTATTGAGTGCCGATGTCGTTGCCCTGGCGCATGCCCTGGGTCGGGTTGTGCAGTTCCCAGAACATCTTCAGCAGCTCTTCGTAGCTGACTTTCTCCGGTTCGTACACCACCAGCACCACTTCGCTGTGACCGGTCAGGCCCGAGCAGACTTCTTCATAGGTCGGGTTTGGTGTGAAGCCGCCAGCGTAGCCCACGGATGTGCTGAACACGCCTTCACGCTGCCAGAAGCGACGTTCTGCACCCCAGAAACAACCCAGGCCGAAAATCGCGAATTCCACATTGCCCGGGAATGGACCCAGCAGCGGGTTTTTATTGACGAAATGTTCGTCCGGCACCTTGATCGGGGTTTCGCGGCCAGGCAGAGCTTGTTCTTTGGTAGGGAGCACGTTTTTGTTCACCAGAATTTCCGAGCGCAGAACCATCATCAGTCCTCTCAGTCAGGTTGAAAAAATTAGAAATGCAGTTTGCCTGAGTGTTGAGTCGCTGTCAGGCGATCGGGCCGCGCGGGTAGCGTTTGAGCTTCTCGATCAGCTCGGAGCCCGGGATCGGTCGATCGAACAGATAGCCTTGACCCACGTCGCAGCGATGGCGACGCAGGAAAGACAACTGCTCGGCAGTCTCGATGCCTTCAGCCACGACCTTGAGTTTCAGGTTGTGGGCCATGGCGATCACGGCGGAGGTGATCTCCATGTCGTCCTGGTTGTCCGGGATTTCGTGGATAAAGCTTCGATCGATCTTAATGATGTCGATGGGGAATTTTTTCAAGTAACTGAGCGACGAGTAACCGGTGCCGAAATCGTCCATGGCCAGTGTCAGGCCCAGGCGTTTGAGCTGGTCGAGTTGCAGGTGGGTGTCTTCGGTGGCTTCCAGTAGCAGGCCCTCCGTCAGCTCAAGCTCCAGCAGGTTCGCCGGCAGCGCTTCTTCCTTGAGGATGTTGGCGATGGACGCCACCAGGTCCGGATCGGAAAACTGTTTGGGTGACAGGTTGATCGCCACCTGAAGATTGCCCAGCCCGGCGGCGGTCAGCTCTTTGCTCATGCGGCAGGCCTGGCGGGCGATCCACTTGCCGATCGGAATGATCAGGCCGGTTTCCTCCGCGACGCTGATGAACTGGTCGGGGCGGATCATGCCTTTTTCCGGGTGATCCCAGCGCAACAATGCTTCCATGCCCAGCAGGCGACCGCTGCGCAGGCATAGCTTGGGTTGATAGAACACGTCCAGTTCGTTCTGGGTCAGGGCACGGCGCAGGTTGTTCTCGACGAACAGTTTGTAACTGGCCTCGGCGTTCAGTGCTTCGGTGAATACCTGCACCTGATGTTTACCGTTGGCCTTGGCCTTGTGCAGCGCCAACCCGGCGTTGCGCATCAGGGTTTGCGGGTCACGGCCGTGCAGGGGGGCGCAAGCCAGGCCCACGGAACCGGTCACGCTGATCAACTGGTTATCGACGAACATCGGTTTGTCGAGGGTGGTCAGCAGCTGGCTGGCGATCTGTTGGCCGGTGTGCAGGTCAGTGTTGTCCAGCAGTACTGCGAATTCGTTACTGGCGAACCGCGCCAGGCTGCCGCTGGGGCTCAGGCTGTTGCGAAGGCGCCGGGCCAGGCTGATCAGCAGTTTGTCGCCGGTCTGGTGGCCCAGGCTGTCGTTGATTCGCTTGAAGTTGTCGATGTCCACCAGCAGCAGGCTGATGGGGGTATCGCTGTCTCGGGCGAAGCGTTCATCGAGGTTGCGGATGAAGGCCGGGCGGTTGCCGAGGTTGGTCAGGTTATCGGTGTAGGCCAGTCGCTCGATGCGCTGCTGGGCGAGCTTGGTCTGGGTGATGTCCTCGTAGATGCCGATGTAATGGGTCAGTTCGCGGTTGTCGCCATAGACCTTGGAGATCGACAATTGGCCCCAGTAGGGTTCGAGGTTTTTGCGGCGGCTCTTGAACTCGCCCTGCCAGCTGTTGCTTTTGGCCAGCGCGGAAGGCGCGTCGAACAACAGTTCGCTGAGGTTTTCCAGTGCCGGCAGTTCCGCCAGGCGCTGGCCGTGGACTTCTTCGGTGCTGTATTGGGTGATCGCGGTGAAGCTCGGGTTGACGTACTCCACCACACCGTCGCAATTGACTAGCAGAAAGGCGTTGGCGCTTTGCTCGACCGCTCGCTGGAACAGGTGCAGGGCGCTGGTGGCGGTGCGCCGGTTATGGTTGCTGATGACTTGGGCGAACTGGTCCGCCAGCTCGCCGGCGAAGGCGATTTCATCCGACTGCCAGGCGCGGGTGGCGCCGGTCTGCTCAAGGCACAGCACACCCACCACCTGACCGTCGACGCGGATGCTGGCGTCGAGCATCGCGTTGACATCACGCGGGCGCAGGCTTTCGGCCATATCCCGGGTGCGCGGGTCGCGCATGGCGTTGTGGGCATCAATGGCGCGGCCCGTGTGCAGGGCGTCGAGGTAGTCGGGAAAGTTGCTGACGTCGATCGACTGCGGCAACAGGTATTCCTGGTTGGCGCGGTGAAAGGCCGAAATCGGTGCCAGCATCGAGCCTTCCAGGTGCCACAGGCTTGCGCAGTCGATCTCGTAGATCTCGCAGGCACTGCGGGTGATCAGTTCGGCGGCTTCTTGCAGGGAGTTGTTGCTGCTGTAGCGCTGGCGGGTCAGCAGCAGAATCAGGTCCTGCTGCGCGCGCACCCGGTCCAGGTGCTGCAGTTGTTCCTGCTGGGCGCGCTGGTTGAGCTCCAGGGCGATTTGCAGGCGCGAGTTCTGGGTTTCCAGGTCCAGTGCCGGCAGCAGGGGGTCATCTTCGAACAGGCCGTCGATGACCAGCAGGTAACCGCGCAACAGGTGTCGATTGTGTTGTTTGTAGGCTTCGCCCAACTCCAGCAGGTTCAGCGAGCCTGTGGCGGTGTGCAGCCTGTAGCGGATCAGGTAATGCGAGCCTTCGCTCAGTTGTTGCTGGATCGCATCATGCAGTTGATAACGCGCCTCCGGCTCCATCAGGCTGGCGTAGGGCGAGCCGACCAGAGCGCACAGCTCCACGGCCGGCAAGCCGAATTGACGTTCGCAATTTGGATCGAGAAACAGCAGCGCCCAGCTTGGTTCATTCAGCCGTTCGAAACGCAGCATGCCGAGCCGCGAGGGCACAGGCAACTGCGTCACTACCTCGGCCACCATACGGCTGGCGGCATCGGGTTGGCTTTTCATAGGGAGGGAAACTCGCTTCGTATTTGCTGAACGCGCCGGGCTCTCGCCCTCTTTACTGTTGCCTGCGGCAAGGTTGCATCATTGCGACACCGACTGACAAGAGACATGAAGGCCAAGTGCTATAAGAATATGTCGGCAGCCGCGAAGATTTCTCCAGTTAATAGCAAAAAGTCATGCTATTGACGGAATTCAGCCCCGGTTCGCAATTCAATCCGTGTCGATTGCAACAGGTTCCCATCCCGATCGTGATAGCGCACACGAATCTGCTCCGTATCCACAATCAGATGCGCGAAGTTGTCCTGGCTGATCACTTTACCGGTGAGTTCATGTCGATAATCGCCAGCGGCGGTTCGAGCCAGAGGCTGGTCAAGGATAAAGGTGGAGTCTTTGGCATAGGGCAGCAGTTTGCTGTTGCACAGGGGGGAGGAGACGATGGTATGGACTTCGACGTCCGGGTCCTCGCTGTGAGTCAGGCGGCTGGTCAAGGAGCCGTGGACATCGCCGGAAACGAAGATGACGTTCTTGATCTTGTGAATGCGAATGGTCTCCAGCAGCCGCAGTCGTTGTTCGGGAAAGGCTTTCCAGGCGTCATCGCCCAGGCGTTTGCGGTCAGGGTAGAACATGACGCTGGTGACCACGAATTTGACCCGTGCCGGGCTATGGATGAGCCAGTCGCACAACGCCTGTTCCTGTTCAATATCAAGAATGCGCCGGTCGCTGGCCGCGAGACTGCGCCGGGTGCGGCTGTCGGTGACAAACCACTCGATATCGCCGTTGGTAAACTGATACCAATAGTGATTCAGCTGCTGATTGAGTTGCCCATGAATATTCAACTCATGAGCCGGGCTGTGGCTGGCCTGATACAACTCATAGGCCGTCATGGCGTTCTTGTATAAATGCTCATCATTGGTGCTTTTATTGGCGGGCCAGTTGTCTTCGATTTCATGGTCGTCGAGGATCATATAAGTAGGCATGCCGGACATTAACTGACGGATATGCGGTTGGGAGAAAGCGGCGCGGTATTTGGCGAGTATCTCCTGATACTCCCGATCGGGAGCGATGAAGTTCAAGTCATCGACATAAACCTGATCGCCGCTCATCAGCATGGCGCTGATCGGCGGTGTCGCATGCTGCGCCAGGTGGTTGATCGAGGCGAAGATCCGGTCGCCCCAGTGCGGGTTCGAGGGTGCGCCGCCGGTCATGCGCAGGTAGCGGCAGGAACCGACGATATAGGCCCGAGGCATGGATTTACTCGACTGCGTGTGCAGGCGGTAGATGTCCCGTGGCCATTGCAGTGGCAGTTCCTGAACGGTTTCCACGGTGTGCATCGGGTTCATCGGACTGAACCAGCCGGCCTGGTATTCGTATTGGGTGTCGGCGGCAAGGTCATTGAGGAGGATGACGCCGGACATGTCGCGTGAGTCGGTCAGTTGCGTAAAAACGCCTTTATTCCAGTGTTCTTCACCGAACCGCCGAAAGCGAACGCCGGCAAATGCCAACGTATCCCTTTGCGTTTTTCCGCGTAAAAAGATACGGGCCTGATGCGTGGTTGTGTGGCCGATAATAGGGCCAATAGTTGGTTTTAACATAGTCGAGTCCATTCGCTATTTAGTTGAAGCTGAGCAAGCAGGTGATTGCCTGTTTTTGCGCAGACTTAAACCAAGGCTAGTTACCGAGTCCGAAAAAATATCGAGACGTAATGGACATGAGTTGTGGGCGATATCAGCCACAAGTGTAGGAAGGGATTCTTTTGGGGAAACGTCAGGCAAAAAAAGCCCCGCCAAACTGGCGGGGTTGAGGTACGAGCGTGGCGCTCGGAAAACGTGAAACGCAACAGGCCCTCCGGGAGAGGGAGGGCCGGTCGGGATTACAGCAGGATGGTGCGAATGTCCGCCAGCAGGTCGCTCAGGCGCTTGGTGAAGCGTGCAGCAGCGGCGCCGTTGATCACACGGTGATCGTAGGACAACGACAGGGGCAGCATCAGTTTCGGCTGGAAGGCTTTACCGTCCCAGACTGGCTGGATGGTTGCCTTGGAAACACCGAGGATCGCCACTTCCGGCGCGTTGACGATCGGCGTGAAGCCGGTGCCGCCAATGTGGCCGAGGCTGGAAATGGTGAAGCAGGCGCCTTGCATCTCGTCCGACGAGAGCTTCTTGGTCCGGGCCTTTTCAGCCAGGGAAGCGGCCTCGGCGGCCAGTTGCAACAGGCTCTTCTGGTCGACGTTCTTGATGACCGGTACCAGCAGGCCATCCGGGGTGTCGACGGCGAAGCCGATGTTCACGTACTTCTTGCGGATGATCGCCTTGCCGCTTGGAGCCAGCGAGCTGTTGAAGTCCGGCAGTTCCTTGAGCAGGTGCGCGCACGACTTGAGCAGCAACGGCAGGATGGTCAGCTTGACGCCGGCCTTCTCTGCAACGGCTTTCTGGGCGTTACGGAACGCTTCCAGCTCGGTGATATCCGCCGAGTCGAATTGCGTTACGTGCGGCACATTCAGCCAGCTGCGGTGCAGGTTGGCAGCGCCGACCTGCATCAGGCGGGTCATCGGCACTTCTTCGATTTCACCGAAGCGGCTGAAGTCCACGACCGGGATCGGCGGGATGCCCGCGCCACCGGTTGCGCCGGCAGCAGCGGCTGGCGCTTCCTTGGCCTTCTGCATCATGGCTTTGACGTAAACCTGCACGTCTTCCTTCAGGATGCGACCGTGCGGACCGCTGGCGCCAACGGCGCTCAGCTCGACGCCGAACTCACGGGCCAATTGGCGTACAGCCGGGCCTGCGTGAACCTTGGCGCCTGGCTTGGCAGGAGCAGCAGTCGGGGCGGCAACAGGTGCAGCCGGAGCCGGTGCGGCAGCAGGCGCTGCAGCAGCAGGAGCGCTCGGAGCAGCAGCGGCAGGTGCCGGAGCAGCAGCCGGGGCCGCGCCTTTGACTTTCAGTTTCAGGATCAGGTCGCCGGTACCGACTTCGTCGTCCAGCTTGACGGAAACGCTTTCCACCACGCCGGCGGCAGGCGACGGGATTTCCATGCTCGCCTTGTCGGATTCCAGGGTGATCAGCGACTGGTCGGCTTCAACGGTATCGCCGGCCTTGACCAGGACTTCGATGATCTTGGCCTTGCCCGCCGAACCGATATCCGGAACGTGGATGTCTTGAACGCTGTCAGCCACTGGGGCTGCCGGAGCAGGAGCAGGAGCAGGTGCGGCGGCAGCTGGAGCAGCAGCCTGGGCCGGAGCCGCAGCTGGCGCAGCAGCGCCCGCCACTTCCAGGTCCAGGATCAGGTCGCCGGTGCCGACTTCGTCGTTGAGCTTGACGCTGATGGCCTTGACCACGCCAGCGGCAGGCGACGGGATTTCCATGCTCGCCTTGTCGGATTCCAGGGTGATCAGCGACTGATCAGCCTCGACTTTGTCGCCAACCTTGACCTGGATCTCGATGATCTGGGCCTTGCCCGACGAGCCGATGTCCGGCACGTGTACTTGCTGAACCGAAGCGGCAGCGGGCGCAGCAGCAGGGGCGGCCGGCGCTGGAGCAGCAGCCGGTTTGGCCTCTGCCTTGGCGGCTGGCGCAGCGGCAGCCGCAGGGGCCGCAGCGGCAGCACCTTCGACTTCCAGTTCCAGCAGTTCATCGCCTTCTTTCAGGCGATCGCCCAGCTTCACTTTCAGGCTCTTGATGATACCGGCCTTGGGCGCAGGCACTTCCATGCTCGCCTTGTCCGATTCCAGTGTCAGGATGCTCTGGTCGGCTTCGATGCGGTCGCCGACCTTCACAAACAGTTCAATTACTTCACCTTCACCGCTGCCGATGTCAGGTACGCGAATGAGTTCGCTCACAGAATCTCTCCTCAGCAGTCCAGTGGGTTGCGTTTTTCCGGGTTGATACCGAACTTGGCGATGGCTTCAGAGACCACCTTGGGTTCGATGTCACCACGGTCAGCCAGTGCTTCCAGGGCTGCCAACACCACGAAATGACGGTCGACTTCGAAGAAATGACGCAGTTTCTTGCGGGTGTCGCTGCGACCGAAACCGTCGGTGCCCAGGACTTTGAATTCCTTGGACGGTACCCACTGACGGATCTGCTCGGCGAACAGTTTCATGTAGTCGGTAGAGGCGATGACCGGACCCTTGCGGCCGTTCAGGCACTCTTCAACGTAGCTCAGCTTAGGCTTCTGGCCAGGGTGCAGACGGTTGGCGCGCTCAACGGCCAGGCCGTCGCGACGCAGTTCGTTGAAGCTGGTAACGCTCCACACGTCGGCGCCGACGTTGAACTCTTCACGCAGGATCTTCGCCGCTTCGCGGACTTCACGCAGGATGGTGCCGGAGCCCATCAGTTGAACATGGTGCGCCGCTTCGCGGGTGTCTTCTTCGAGCAGGTACATGCCTTTCTTGATGCCTTCTTCGGCACCGGCCGGCATGGCTGGCTGCTGGTAGGACTCGTTCATCACTGTGATGTAGTAGAAGACGTCCTGTTGCTCTTCGGTCATCTTCTTCATGCCGTCCTGAATGATCACCGCCAGCTCGTAGCCGTAGGTTGGATCGTAGGTGCGGCAGTTCGGGATGGTGGCAGCCAGCAGGTGGCTGTGACCGTCTTCGTGTTGCAGGCCTTCACCGTTCAGGGTGGTACGGCCGGCGGTGCCGCCGATCAGGAAGCCACGGGTACGGCTGTCGCCAGCGGCCCAGGCCAGGTCGCCGATACGCTGGAAGCCGAACATCGAGTAGAAGATGTAGAACGGCAGCATCGGCTGGTTGTGGCTGGAGTACGAAGTACCGGCAGCGATGAAGGAGCTCATGGCGCCCGCTTCGTTGATGCCTTCTTCGAGGATCTGGCCTTTCTTGTCTTCCTTGTAGAACATCACCTGGTCTTTATCGACTGGCTCGTAGAGCTGGCCGACGGACGAGTAGATGCCCAACTGACGGAACATGCCTTCCATACCGAAGGTACGGGCTTCGTCCGGAATGATCGGGACGATGCGCGGACCGATTTCCTTGTCCTTGACCAGTTGCGCGAGGATCCGCACGAACGCCATGGTGGTGGAGATTTCACGGTCGCCGGAACCGTCGAGGATCGCCTTGAGCGTGTCCAGCGATGGGGTCGGTACGCTGAAGCTCTGTGCGCGACGCTGTGGCACGAAACCGCCCAGTGCAGTGCGGCGCTCGCTCAGGTAGCGGGCTTCGGCGCTGTTCGGTTCCGGCTTGAAGAACGGCAGGTTTTCCAGCTCGGAATCCTTGACCGGGATGTCGAAACGATCGCGGAACAGCTTCAGGCTTTCAACATCAACCTTCTTGGTGTTGTGCGCGGTGTTTTTCGCTTCGCCGGCACCGGTGCCATAACCCTTGATGGTCTTGGCCAGGATGACGGTAGGTTGTTCTTTGTGGTTGACCGCTTCGTGGTACGCCGCGTAGACCTTGTACGGGTCGTGGCCGCCACGGTTGAGCTTCCAGATCTCGTCGTCGGACAGGTCTGCAACCATCGCCTTGAGTTCTGGCGAGTTGAAGAAGTGTTCACGCACGAACGCGCCGTCTTTGGCTTTGTAGTTCTGGTATTCGCCGTCGATGACTTCGTCCATCCGGCGTTGCAGGATGCCGTCGACGTCCTTGGCCAGCAGTGGGTCCCAGAAACGGCCCCAGATGACTTTGGTCACGTTCCAGTGAGCACCGCGGAACACACCTTCGAGTTCCTGGATGATCTTGCCGTTGCCGCGAACCGGGCCATCGAGGCGCTGCAGGTTGCAGTTGATGACGAAGATCAGGTTGTCGAGCTTCTCGCGGCCAGCCAGCGAGATCGCGCCCAGGGATTCCGGCTCGTCGCACTCGCCGTCGCCCAGGAAGCACCAGACTTTCTGCTTGCCTTCCGGAATGAAGCCGCGGGCTTCCAGGTACTTCATGAAGCGTGCCTGGTAGATCGCCTGGATCGGACCCAGACCCATGGATACGGTCGGGAACTGCCAGAAATCAGGCATCAGCCAAGGGTGCGGGTAGGACGACAGGCCCTGACCGTCCACTTCCTGGCGGAAGTTGTTCATCTGGTCTTCGGTGATGCGGCCTTCCATGAATGCACGGGCGTAGACGCCTGGCGAGGTGTGGCCCTGGAAGTAGATCAGGTCGCCGCCGTGTTCGTCGGTCGGGGCCTGGAAGAAGTAGTTGAAGCCGATGTCATACAGGGTCGCACTGGAGGCGAAGCTGGAGATGTGACCACCCAGGTCAGAATCTTTCAGGTTCGTACGCATTACCATGGCCATCGCGTTCCAGCGTACCAGCGAGCGAATGCGGCGTTCCATGAACAGATCGCCAGGCATGCGTGCTTCGTGGGTAACCGGGATGGTGTTGCGGTAAGGCGTGGTGATGGCGTAAGGCAATTGCGAGCCGCTGCGGGTCGCGAGTTCGCCCATACGGGTCATCAGATAGTGAGCACGGTCTTCGCCTTCTTTGTCGAGAACCGATTCCAGGGCGTCCAGCCATTCCTGGGTTTCGACGGGATCGAGGTCTTGCATGGCTTGCTCCAGGGCGGAAAGGCTACCAGAATCGGTTGCCTGAGTTAGCGACTGGCCTTGTGGGCAGACGTTATGAATTCTTGGATTGCCGATAGGTTGTTCCGGCGGTGTGTAGTTTTACTACAAATCTTCCGGCATTTCAGCCTTACTAATGTATATACGAGTAGTAAAACTACAGATGAGCGGCTTGTGGCCCCCGGCTGCGTTGTGAGAATAATCGTTAAGGTTGGTCTTTTACCAATCCGAAAAGGTGAAAGTTTGATGCTGGCTGCCAAAAATGAAGAAATTTCAGCTATTTCTAACTTTTGTTCGACACTCCTCCAGGTAGTGCATTCCTACAATTCACTACATTCGGGCCAATACACGCCGATCAAGGATAGACCATGAGCCTTCCTTCGCTTGCCGAACTGCCCGCCATTCTGCTGCCGTTTGTCACCCGTGCCGAGCAGTCGTTCCGTGCCGCCGTTGCTGCTTTGGATGACGACCATGGCTTGTCTGCCTGGACGGCTGAGCGCTGGGCACAATTTGCCCGCGTGACCGCCGCCAGCGATTTCGTGATTGAACAGAGTGTTCGTGACCCTTTGATGTTGCTCGACCTGGTGCGATCCGGTGAACTGGACCGCGTTTTTGCCCCGGGCGAGCTGTGCGCACAGATTGCCGCGGCGGCGAGCGCGGCCGAAACCGATGACGGACTGGGTCGCGCCTTGCGCCGCCAGCGCGCGCGTCATCAAGTGCGCATTATCTGGCGCGACCTGACCCGCCAGGCCGATCTGGTCCAGACCTGCCGTGACCTGTCGGACATGGCCGATGCCAGCATCGATCAAGCCTATCAATGGCTGTACTCGCGGCATTGCCAGCAGTTCGGCGTACCCACGGGGCGGCGCAGCGGCGAACCACAACAAATGGTCGTCCTTGGCATGGGCAAGCTGGGCGCGGTGGAGCTCAATCTGTCGTCGGATATCGACCTGATTTTCGCCTACCCGGAGGGCGGCGAAACCGTCGGTGTGAAACGTCCGCTGGATAACCAGGAATTTTTCATCCGCCTCGGCCAGCGCCTGATCAAGGCCCTGGACCCGATGACCGTCGACGGTTTCGTATTCCGTGTGGACATGCGCCTGCGACCCTATGGATCGTCGGGTGCGCTGGTCCTGAGTTTCAACGCGCTGGAGCAGTATTACCAGGATCAGGGCCGCGACTGGGAACGCTACGCGATGATCAAATCGCGGGTGGTGGCCGGCGACCAGGTGGCCGGCGCGCAACTGCAAGACATGCTGCGGCCGTTCGTTTACCGGCGTTATCTGGATTTCTCCGCGATCGAAGCGCTGCGCACCATGAAGCAGCTGATCCAGCAGGAAGTGCGGCGCAAGGGCATGGCCGACAACATCAAGCTCGGCTCCGGCGGCATCCGCGAAGTGGAATTTATCGCCCAGGCTTTCCAGCTGATTCACGGCGGTCGTGACCTGAGCCTGCAACAACGTCCACTGCTGAAGGTATTGAGTACGCTGGAAGGTCAGGGTTATCTGCCGCCGGCGGTGATCAGCGAATTGCGCGAAGGTTATGAATTCCTGCGTTACACCGAACACGCGATCCAGGCGATTGCCGACCGCCAGACCCAGATGCTCCCGGACGGCGCTCAGGATCAGGCGCGCATTGCCTTTATGCTGGGCTTCGCCGATTGGCCGGCCTTCCATGCACAACTGATGTTTTGGCGCGGCCGTGTTGCCTGGCACTTCGGTCAGGTGATCGCCGATCCCGACGAGGAGCAGGGCGTCGAAAGCGAAGTGGTGGTCGGTGGCGAGTGGCTGCCATTGTGGGAGGAGGCCCAGGATGAAGAGGCGGCCTGCCGTCAGTTGCAGGAGGGCGGTTTCGCCGACGCCCCCAAAGCGCTGAAAGCACTGGCCAGTCTGCGTAGCAGTCCGCAGTTGCGTGCGATGCAGCGTCTGGGGCGCGAACGCCTCGATGCCTTTATTCCGCGCTTGCTCGCTCAGGCGGTGGAGCATGCCAATCCGGATCTGGTGCTGGAGCGGGTGTTGCCACTGGTGGAAGCCGTGGCGCGCCGTTCAGCTTATCTGGTGCTGCTGACTGAAAACCCCGGCGCGCTGCGACGCTTGCTGACCTTGTGCGCGGCGAGTCCTTGGATCGCCGAGCAGATCACCCGCTTCCCGCTGCTACTCGACGAATTGCTCAACGAAGGCCGGCTGTTCAAGCCGCCTCTGGCCCCGGAACTGGCTGCCGAGTTGCGTGAGCGCCTGACACGAATTCCCGAAGACGACCTTGAACAACAAATGGAAGCCTTGCGCCATTTCAAGCTGGCGCACCGCTTGCGGGTGGCGGCCTCGGAAATCGCCGGCAGCCTGCCGTTGATGAAAGTCAGTGATTACCTGACCTGGCTCGCCGAGGCGATTCTGGAACAAGTGCTGGCCCTGGCCTGGCGCCAGACGGTGGCCAAATACGGTACGCCGTTGCGCACCGACGGCACCTTGTGCGATCCCGGTTTCATTATTGTCGGTTATGGGAAAGTCGGCGGTCTGGAATTGGGGCATGGTTCGGACCTGGACCTGGTGTTCATCCACGACGGCGATCCGCAGGCGGAGACTGACGGGCCCAAACCGATTGATGGCGCGCAATTCTTCACCCGGCTCGGGCAGCGGATCATTCACTTGCTCACGGCCCAGACCAACTCCGGTCAGCTCTATGAAGTGGACATGCGCCTGCGACCGTCCGGTGCGTCGGGGTTGCTGGTGAGTTCGCTGGGGGCGTTTGCCCGTTATCAGGAGAACGAAGCCTGGACTTGGGAACATCAGGCACTGGTACGGGCACGGGTGTTGGTGGGCAGCGAGGACGTCGGTCGGGCGTTCGAGCAGGTTCGCGCGGCGATCCTGGGCAAAGCGCGGGACCTGCCGGCCTTGCGCCAGGACGTCAGCGAGATGCGGGCGAAGATGCGCGATAACCTGGGCAGCAAGAGCACCGCGGCCGGCACCGGGGCAAATGCCTTCGAGGCCACGGCGCCCTTCGATCTCAAGCAGGACGCCGGAGGTATCGTCGATATCGAATTTATGGTGCAATACGCGGCCCTGGCGTGGTCCGAAACACACCCGCCATTGCTGCGCTGGACTGACAATATCCGCATTCTGGAAGAGCTGGAACACGAAGGGCTGATGCCCGCCGAAGATGCCAGCCTGTTGCGTGAAGCCTATAAGGCCTACCGCTCCGCCGCCCACCGGCAGGCCTTGCAGAAGGACCCCGGGGTGATAACCGGCGACCAGTTCGCAGACGAACGGCGACAGGTCATGCGGATCTGGCGCGAGCTGGGGCTAAGCTGAATCGGGATATTAGAAACACCCAATACCCAATGTGGGAGCGAGCCTGCTCGCGATGAGGTCGTCATATACAACATTTATGTTGACTGTCACGCCGCCATCGCGAGCAGGCTCGCTCCCACAGTAGATCTGCAGTGTTTGTAGAATTCTCGAGGCGGGGAGGCGTAGGCCTCCCCGGTTCGTTTTTGGAAACCACATGAAAATTCTGATCGTTGGGCCCAGTTGGGTCGGTGACATGGTGATGGCGCAGACACTGTTTCAGTGTCTCAAGCAGCGCCACCCGCAATGCGAAATCGACGTGCTGGCCCCCGAGTGGAGCCGGCCGATTCTTGAGCGCATGCCCGAAGTGCGCCAGGCCTTGAGCTTCCCGCTCGGTCACGGCGTGCTGGAGTTGGCTACGCGTCGGCGCATCGGTAAATCCCTGGCCGGACAGTACGACCAGGCAATTCTGTTGCCCAACTCGCTGAAATCGGCGCTGGTACCGTTTTTTGCCGCCATCCCGAAACGCACCGGTTGGCGTGGCGAGTTCCGTTACGGCCTGCTCAACGATGTGCGCACGCTGGACAAAGAACGTTATCCGCTGATGATCGAGCGCTTCATGGCCCTGGCTTACGAGCCTGGCCTGGAACTGCCCAAACCTTATCCGCGACCGAGCCTGCGGATCGACCCGGTGACACGCGAAGCGGCACTGGCCAAGTTTGGTCTGGCGCTGGATCGCCCGGTGTTGGCGCTATGCCCCGGCGCCGAGTTCGGCGAGTCCAAGCGCTGGCCGTCCGAGCACTACGCCAAGGTCGCCGAGGCGAAGATTCGCGAGGGCTGGCAGGTCTGGCTGTTCGGATCGAAAAATGATCACGCGGTGGGCGAAGACATCCGTTCGCGGCTTATTCCCGGTTTGCGTGAAGAGTCGGTGAATCTCAGTGGCGGTACCTCGCTGGCCGAGGCGATCGATCTGATGTCCTGCGCCGATTCGGTGGTCTCCAACGACTCCGGCCTGATGCACGTTGCCGCCGCGCTGAACCGCCCGTTGGTGGCGATCTACGGTTCGACATCGCCAGGCTTCACGCCGCCACTGGCCGAGCATGTCGAGATCGTGCGACTGGGCATTGAATGCAGCCCGTGCTTCGATCGTACGTGCCGTTTCGGTCATTACAACTGCCTGCGCCAGCTGATGCCGCAAGCGGTGAACGAAGCCTTGCAGCGTTTGCAGGGCACTGTGGTCGAGGTCAAATAGCTTGCGGGTACTGTTGATCAAGACTTCATCGCTGGGCGACGTGATTCACGCGTTGCCGGCGCTGACCGACGCGGCGCGGGCCATTCCCGGCATCACCTTCGATTGGGTGGTGGAGGAAGGCTTCGCCGAAATCCCCACTTGGCACCCGGCGGTGGGCAAGGTGATTCCGGTGGCGATCCGTCGCTGGCGCAAGAACATCTGGCAAACCATCAAGAGCGGTGAGTGGAAGCGCTTCAAGCAAAGCCTTCGCGCCACGAAATACGATCTGGTCATCGATGCCCAGGGCCTGCTGAAAAGTGCGTTGCTGACCCGCTATGTCAAAGCCCCTGTCGCCGGGCTCGATAAAGACTCCGCCCGTGAACCGATTGCCGCACGCTTCTATTCCCGGCGCCTGGCCGTGGCCCGTGGGCAGCATGCGGTGGAGCGGGTGCGTCAGCTGTTTGCCGTGGCCCTGGGTTATGACTTGCCCAAAGGCCTTGGCGACTATGGCCTGAACGTCGAGCGCCTGGTGGAATTGCCACGCAAGAATCCATACGTGCTGTTCCTGCACGGTACCACCTGGGACACCAAGCATTGGCCCGAAGCCTACTGGCGCGAGTTGGCCGAGCGCGTTGGTTATCTGGGGGTCGGGGTCAAGCTGCCCTGGGGTAACGCCATCGAGAAGGCCCGCGCCGAGCGCATCGCCAGGGACATGAAGCACGTCGAAGTGCTGCCCAAACTGAACCTGGCCGGTGTCGGCAAAGTGTTGGCCGGCGCGCAGGCCTGCGTGGCGGTGGACACCGGCCTCGGTCACCTGGCCGCGGCGCTGGACGTGCCGACGCTCTCGCTGTTCGGCCCGACCAACCCCGGCCTGACCGGTGCTTACGGCAAGTCGCAGATTCACCTGGCGAGCGATTTCCCCTGTGCGCCATGCCTGCAAAAGAAATGCACCTATCAACCGACGGCCGAAGATGCCCGTCTGTTTGACCTGAAACGCGAGTGGCCACTGTGCTTCACGCGTCTGAATCCCGAGCGTGTCGCCAGCAGACTGAGCACGTTGTTACTGGCTGAGGAGCTGCGCTGATGCAATTGGCATTTGTCCTGTACAAGTATTTTCCCTTCGGTGGCTTGCAGCGCGACTTCATGCGCATTGCCCTCGAGTGCCAGAAGCGCGGCCACCAGATCCGTGTCTACACGCTGATCTGGGAAGGTGACGTACCGCCCGGGTTTGAGGTGCTGGTGGCACCGGTCAAGGCGTTCTTCAACCATCGTCGCAACGAAAAACTCAGCGCGTGGATGGAGGCGGACCTGGCCAGGCGCCCGGTAGACCGTCTGATCGGCTTCAACAAGATGCCCGGCCTGGATGTCTACTACGCCGCCGACGGGTGCTTCGAAGACAAGGCGCAGAACCTGCGAAATTCGTTGTACCGTCGCTGGGGTCGCTACCGCCACTTCGCCGAGTACGAGCGCGCGGTGTTCGCCAAAGATGCAAAGACCGAAGTGTTGATGATTTCCGAAGTGCAGCAGCCGCTGTTCATCAAGCATTACGACACGCCGCTCAAGCGTTTCCATTTGCTGCCGCCGGGCATCGCCCAGGACCGCCGCCGGCCCGCGGATGCGGACGAGATCCGTGCCGGGTTCCGTGCCGAATTCAATCTCAAGGACGATGAGTTGCTGTTGGTGCAGATCGGCTCCGGGTTCAAGACCAAGGGCGTCGATCGCAGCCTCAAGGCATTGGCGGCACTGCCCGCCGACCTGAAGAAGCGCACCCGGCTGTTTGTAATTGGCCAGGATGACCCCAAGTTATTCCAGATGCAGAGCGCCACATTGGGGCTTGGCGATAACGTGACGTTCCTCAAGGGTCGCAGCGATATCCCGCGTTTCCTGTTGGGGGCCGATCTGTTGATCCACCCGGCGTACAACGAAAACACCGGCACCGTGCTGCTTGAAGCCCTGGTGGCGGGGTTGCCGGTGCTGGTGAGTGCGGTCTGTGGCTATGCCCATTACATTGCCGAGGCCGATGCTGGCCTGGTACTGGACGAGCCATTCGAGCAGGCCCAACTGACACAGTACCTGACCGGCATGTTGAACGACGCTCAAGCACGGGCGGCCTGGAGCCGCAATGGTCTGGCCTTCGCCGAGACGGCCGACCTCTATAGCATGCCGCAGCACGCGGCCGATGTGATTCTGGCGGAGCACGCTTAAATGAAGTTGATGCTGGCTGAACCGTTCAAGAGCCTCTGGGCCGGACGTGATCCGTTCGCCGAAGTCGAGGGCTTGCAGGGTGAGGTGTACCGCGAACTTGAAGCTCGCCGCACCCTGCGCACCGAGGTGAACGGCAACGGGTTTTTCGTGAAGATCCACCGCGGCATCGGTTGGGGCGAGATCTTCAAGAACCTGCTCACCGCCAAATTGCCGGTACTCGGCGCGGGCCAGGAGTGGACGGCCATCCAGCGTCTGCAAGAGGTCGGCGTGCCGACCATGACCGCCGTTGCTTATGGCGAAAAGGGCAGCAACCCGGCGGACCAGCATTCCTTCATCGTCACCGAGGAGCTGGCGCCGACCGTCAGCCTCGAAGATTTCAGCATCAACTGGGTCAGGCAGCCGCCCGAGCCAAGACTCAAGCGCGCACTGATCGCCGAAGTGGCGCGCATGACCGGCATGATGCACCGCGCCGGGGTCAACCATCGTGATTGCTACATCTGCCACTTTCTGCTGCACACCGACAAGCCGGTGACCGCGGACGAGTTCAAACTCTCGGTGATCGATCTGCACCGCGCCCAGACCCGCCCGGCCATCACCCGCCGCTGGCGTAACAAGGATCTGGCGGCGCTGTATTTTTCGGCCCTGGATATCGGCTTGACCCGCCGTGACAAACTGCGTTTCCTCAAAGGCTATTTCCAACAACCGCTACGGCAGATTCTTGGTGAAGAAGCCGAGCTGTTGAATTGGCTGGAAGGCAAGGCCGGCAAACTCTACGACCGCAAACAGCGATACGGGGATGCGCTCTGATGGCGGGTTGGAAGCTGGAACCTGCTTACAGCGATCTGGCCGCAGACTTCGGCAGTCTTGATGCTGTATTCGCGCTTCAGGGCGAACGCCTGACCCACGACCTGCTGTCCGAGGTTATCCGCGTTCAGCGCAATGGCGTGAACTACTACGTCAAACGCTACGTTGGCGCGGGCAAGGGCCTGCGTCGCTACCTGGGCAAGCCTCGGGTGAAAATGGAATGGCAGAATCTCAAGCGCTTCGCCAAATGGGGCATTCCTACCGCCGAAGTGGTGGCCTGGGGCCTGGAGCGGCGTGGCGCGGCCTACGATCGCGGGGCAATGATCACCCGTGAACTGCCACATACCGTAGACCTGTCGGTGCTGGCCGCACGTCACGATCCGAAGCTGGCGGACCGCGCCTGGGTCGACACCGTCAGCCGTCAGTTGGCCGGCTATACCCGGACCATGCACGACCACCGCTTTACCCACAACGATTTGAAGTGGCGCAACCTGTTGATCGACGATCAGGCCAAACTGTTCCTGATCGACTGCCCCAACGGTGATTTTTGGCGCGGCTTCTGGCTCAAATACCGCATCACCAAGGACCTGGCGTGCCTGGACAAGGTCGCCAAGTATCAACTGTCGGCCACCCAGCGCCTGCGCTTTTACCTGCAATACCGTCAACGGAACCGGCTTACAGTCGGCGACAAAAAACGGATCCGGCATGTGGTGAGATTTTTCGAGGGACGTGAATGACTGATTTTCTGGCCGCTCGACTGGACCTGGAAGGTCACGGTATCTACCTCAAGTGTCAGGCTGTGCGGCGCAGCCACAAGGAGAAACGCTGATGCGTTTGTCCGAACTGAAAAACGCTGGCCGCAGTCCGACGCTGCCGCTGAGCCTGTCGCTGGCCGATGCCGCCGGGCCGGCCGATTTGCAGCTGCTGAGCCTGTTGCGGGTGTTGCCCGGGCAGCGTTATGTCGGAGCCGGTGTCTGGCGGGGTCGCCCGGTGCTGGCGAAATTGCTGGTTGGCAGCAAAGCGGCACGGCATTTTCAGCGGGAGCTGGATGGCGTGCACCTGCTGGCGGCGCAAGGCTTGACCACACCGCTGCTGTTGGCCGACGGGCTCAAGGACGGCGAGGGCGGCTGGCTGCTGTTCGAATTTCTGGAAGGCGCCGCCAGCCTGGGTGATGCCTGGCAACAGGTCGAACACTTGCCGGTGCTGGCCGATGAACAATCGACAGTTCTGGCGGAGGCTCTGGGCGCAATCGGGCAAATGCATCGCAAGGGTCTGTGGCAGGAAGACCTGCATCTGGACAACCTGCTGCGCCAGGGCAGTCGACTGTATTTGATCGACGGTGCCGGGATTCGCGCCGAAACGCCTGGCCAGCCGTTGTCGCGGCAGAAATCCCTGGAAAATCTCGGTGTGTTTTTTGCCCAGTTGCCCAAGGCGCTGGAGCCGTTCACCGAAGAGTTGCTGGTTTACTACCTGCTGAGCAACGGCGAGCACGCCTTGCCCATGGAAGCGTTGCAGAAACAGATCGATAAGGTGCGCAGCTGGCGCCTGAAGGATTTTCTGATCAAGGTCGGTCGCGAATGCACGTTGTTCAGCGTCCAGCGCGGCGCATTCGCCTTGCGGGCGATTCGCCGCGAGGAAGAGGCGGCGATGCTGCCGGTATTGGAGCAGGCCGACGCCTTGCTGGATCAGGGGCACTTGTACAAGACCGGCGGCGCGGCGAGCGTCGGCAAGGTTGAAGTGGACGGTCGTACCTTGGTGATCAAGCGCTACAACATCAAGGGCTTCGCCCACTGGCTCAAACGTTTCTGGCGTCCGAGCCGTGCCTGGCATTCCTGGTGCGAAGGCAATCGCCTGGCATTCCTCGGTATTGCCACGCCAAAACCCCTGGCATTGCTGGAAAAGCGTTTTCTATGGCTGCGCAGTCGCGCTTATCTGATTACCGAGCACCTGCAAGGGCCGGACATCATCGAACGCTTTGCCCCCTATGTTGAAAGCGGCGATGCGCCCGAGGCGGAATTGGCGGCGCTGGATCAGCTGTTTGCCGAACTGATTCGCGAACGTATCAGCCATGGCGATTTCAAGGGACACAACCTGTTCTGGCAGGATGATCGCTGGGCGCTGATCGATCTGGACTCGATGTGTCAGCACAGCTCTCCCGGCAGCTTTGCCCCGGCTTATGCACGGGATCGGGCGCGATTCATGCGCAATTGGCCGCAGAGTAGTGCGCTGTATCAGGTCATTGATCAGCGTTTGCCCAAAGACATCACTGGCGCTGCCTGAATCGGACCTTCGGTCCTGTCGCGAGCAGGCTCGCTCCCACAATTGATTTGTGTTCGACATAGATCCAGTGTGGGAGCAAGCCTGCTCGCGAAGAGCCCGGAACAGCCAATCGGGAAATAGGGACAAGGTCTTGTGATCCGTCCTACATGATCTTCAGAAGCCATGAACTGTGGCTTGAATGACCACGATGCTAGTTTGCCTGACGTTCCCGGAGGGCAGACTTTGACAATAAAAATGGCAGTCACATCAGGTGTCATCTCACTCGCCCTGACCGGGTGCGGTACCGTCGCAACAGTGTTGCAGGATGATGCCGACGCGGCCCAGGGACTTCGCAGGCAAAAAACCTATTGTCAGTCCATCCCTCGGGTCTACAGCGGCCTGGCCTACGATTTCTGTGTATTGAACGCGCCACCCGATCCCACGGGAATACTCGTGCCGTTCGTTTTGCTGGACCTGGCCTTGTCCGGCACACTGGATACGGTTGTCTTGCCGTACACCGTTTACCGCCAGGCCGTGGATGGCAACATCCTCATCTACTGGCGACCTGCGCGCGGGTAAACAATGGCAGGATCGCAGCTGCGTGCACTTGCCGCTTGCCGCTAGAGGTTTGAAGCTGCTTTTAAGCTATAATCCCGCCCTTTAGCTGCCTCGCGCTCCTTGCGAAGGCACATCATTTTTTGAGGCGCCACTGCGCCTGCATGCAGACTAAAGAGGCTAGACCCCTGTGGCATTGACGATTCTTGGCCTGTCCGGCGCCCTTAGCCATGATCCTTCCGCAGCCTTGTACATCGACGGCAAGCTGGTCGCGGCGGCTGAGGAAGAGCGCTTCGTACGCGATAAACATGCAAAGAACCGCATGCCCTACGAATCGGCGAAGTTCTGTCTGGAACAGGCCGGTATCAAGCCGTCCGACGTTGACGTGGTAGCAATCCCGTTCGCCCCGATCAGCCTGTTCGGCAAGGCCCGCTGGCAGTACGCCAAGCGTTACTGGTACGCCCCGGACCGTGCACTCGACGCGATCCTGATGGGCAACCGTCGCTACAAGCGCTATCGCAACAAGATCGTCTGGTGCCTGGAGCAACTGGGTTTTGATCCGAAGAAGATCAAGATCGAGCCGGTCGAACACCACCTGGCCCACGCCTCCAGCGCTTATCACTGCTCCGGCTTCAAAGAGAAAACCGCGATCCTGGGCATCGACGGCAAGGGCGAGTACGCCACGACCTTCTTCGGTTATGGCGAAAACGGCAAGATCCACAAGATCAAGGAATTCTTCGATCCGGACTCCCTCGGCGGCCTGTACGGCGCGATCACCGAGTTCCTCGGTTTCGATATGCTCGACGGTGAGTTCAAGGTCATGGGCATGGCGCCGTACGGCGACGCCAGCAAATACGATTTCTCGCGCCTGGCTTCGTTCGAAAATGGCGAGCTGGTGATCAACACCGACTACGCCAACGTCATCGGCCTGCGTCGCTATAAAGAGAAGGGCAAGGGTTACTACTTCTCGCCGAAGCTGATTGAGTGGCTGGGTCCCAAGCGCGAAGGCGACATCGCCGACGAGCCTTACATCCATTACGCCGCGAGCATTCAAGCGCTGTTCGAAAAAATTGCGCTGCAGATGATCGACTACTACCTGGGTGACGTGCTCAAGCAAACCGGCAAGCTGGCCTATGCCGGTGGCTGTGCGTTGAACGTCAAGCTCAACCAGAAAATCATCGCCCGCGATGACGTCAAGGAACTGTTCGTGCAGCCTGCGTCCGGTGATGCCGGTACTGCAGTCGGCGCCGCGGCCTATGTGTCCCACGCCCGTGGCGTACCGGTCGAGAAGATGGAACACGTCTACCTCGGCCCGTCGTACAGCAACGAGGATGTGATTGCCGCCTGCGCCCGTCACGAGAACAAGCCAACCTGGCGCAAGCTCGACAACATGCCGGAGCAGATTGCCAAGATCATGGTCGATGGCAACCCGGTGGCCTGGTTCCAGGGCCGCATGGAGTTCGGTCCGCGCGCGTTGGGCGGTCGTTCGATCATTGGTTGCCCGAGCGTGGCCGGTGTGGCCGATCGCATCAACCACCAGATCAAGTTCCGCGAGCGCTGGAGGCCTTTCTGCCCGTCGATGCTCGACACCGTGGCTCCGCAGATGATCAAGATCGATCACCCGGCGCCGTTCATGACGTTCACCTTCGAAGTGGCTGAAGAGTGGAAAAAC
Source organism: Pseudomonas izuensis (assembly GCF_002356535.2). NCBI lineage: Bacteria > Pseudomonadati > Pseudomonadota > Gammaproteobacteria > Pseudomonadales > Pseudomonadaceae > Pseudomonas > Pseudomonas izuensis. The sequence goes on from NZ_AP017423.2 coordinate 490,303, forward strand.
CGTGTGCCGGAAGTCGTCCACGAAGACGGTACGTCCCGTGCCCAGGTGCTCAAGCGCGAATACAATCCGCGCTACTACGACATGATGAAGGCGCTGGAAGTCCTGACCGGCAACGGCGTGTCGCTCAACACCTCCCTCAACCGTCGTGGCGAGCCGATGATCTGTTCGCCGACAGACGCCTTGAACATGTTCTTCGGTTCCGATCTACAGTATCTGATCATGGAAGACATCCTGGTGGTCAAAGAGGGCGCGAACGCCTATGACACGCTCGGCTGAGCGTCATGTGCTGCAGTTCTGCCACGGCTATGACGGGCCGTTCCTGGACTGCGCCCGGCAGTACGCCAGCCTGTTCGCGGGGACCGGCTATCGCGTGACCACGGTGTTTCTTACCGGGGTTGCCGATGCCGAGGTCGCCGCGGGTTGTGCCTCCGATGAAGTCTTGTTCATGGAATACAGCTCCAGGGCCATTCGTGGCCTGAAGCTGGGCGCCATTGGCGATCTGCGCAAGATCGCCGCTTCACGCAATTTCAGTTTCTGCATCGCCCATCGCTTCAAGCCGATCTACATCGCCTTGCTCGGCACCTCATTGCCGGTCATTGGCGTGCATCACGCGTTTGACGATTACAAACGGGGCACGCGCAAACTGTTCGCACACATTTTCCGCAAGCGCCTGAGCCTGCTCGGCGTGTCCGATGCAGTGCGCGATGATATGCGCAGTTGCCTGCCGAAATGGCCGGCGGCGCGGATTCGAACACTCTATAACCGCATCGATGTGCAAGCCTTGCAAGACAGTCAGCTGTCGGCGCGCGAGGCACGAGAAGTGCTCGGTCTGGCGGCGGATGCCTGGATCGTCGGTAACGTCGGGCGCCTGCATCCGGACAAGGACCAGGCCACGCTGCTGGACGGTTTTGCCGCGGCGTTGCCGGGTTTGCCGGTCAACAGCCAATTGGTGATCCTCGGTAGCGGTCGTCTCGAGCAGGATCTCAAGGCCCAGGCCCGCGAACTGGGGATTGGCGATCGCGTGCTGTTCCTCGGCCAGGTGCCCGAAGCGCGGTGTTATTTCCGTGCCTTCGACGTATTTGCCCTGAGTTCCGACCACGAACCGTTCGGCATGGTGCTGCTTGAAGCCATGGCCGCCGGTGTGCCGTTGCTCGCCACTGCGTGTGGCGGGGCGAAGGAAGTGGTCGAAGGCGTGGGCATTCTGTTCCCGCTGGGCGATGCCGAACACCTGGCGCAAGGGCTGCAGCATCTGGCCGCGATGGACGAGCAGCAACGTCACCAATGCGCCGAGCTGATGCTCGATCGTTTGCGTGAGCGCTTCTCCGACCGTGCGGTACGCGATGCTTTCTGGCATTTGCCACACGTTATCGAACTGGCACCGAGGGGCTGATGCTCAACCGATTTCAAGGCTGGCGCGAACGTGGCTGGTCGGTAGCCGATGCCTCGACCTATGCCGAGGCCTGGCAACGTTACGGCGGCAGCGTCGCAACTCATCCGATGGTGGTCGAACGCCTGGCGCATCTGGCCGATATTCCGGTGCGTTACCTGGTCTGGGAGCAACGTGGGGAAGTCAAGGCGGCGATCCCGACCTGGGGGCGCGACCTTGCTTTGTCCAAGGACGTTCTCAAGCGCTGCGGCAAAAAGGGCCTGTTCGACCTTGGCAATGCCGAGATCATCCTGCCGGCCGCCGACGATGCCCAGGCCCCTTTGCGTCATCGCGGTCGTTATTTGTCGGCGCTGAACGAAAGCCGTTTCACCGGGATCAAGTTGCAGGCCGAACAACTGGCCATGGCCCGCACACCTGAAGAGCTGTCGAAGAAGTTCCGCTATAACCAGCGCCGTGAACTCCGGTTGCTGGAAGAGGCGGGTGGCGTGGTGCGCCCGGTGTCCGAATTCTCCAGTGCGGAGCTGGCAGCGATTTACTGCGACCTGTTCCAGCGCCGCTGGGGTTTCCCGGCGACGGGCGCAGAACGCATGGCCGAGGTCATCGAGCTGCTGCGCGATTTACTGATTGGCTCGGTGATTTTCCTCAATGATGCACCGATTGCCATTCAATTGGTGTATCGCGTCGTGACGCCGCAGTGGATCAGTGTCGAGTACATCAATGGCGGCGTCGACCCTGAAACCCGTGAATTCAGCCCCGGTAGCGTGCTGAGTTTTCTCAACACCCAAAGTGCCTGGGAACATGCCCGGACGCTGGACAAGCCCTTGCGCTTTTCCTTTGGTCGAGCCGACCGGGAATACAAGGATCGCTGGTGCAACCCTGTGCCGGTCTACACCGTATGAGTGAGCCCATGAGCCGTAAACAGCAACTGCTCAAGCGTCATCGACGCAACAAGCGTATCGGTCTGTTGGTCGCGTTGGGGGTGTTGATAGTGTGCGGCGTATGGGTGGCCTGGTGGTTGCCGCTGGTGTTGGCTGTTCTGGGCTGGATTGCGCACGAGGCCTGGTTTGCCGACCATTTGTTCTATTCGCCAAAAGATGATTACCAATACAGTTTTCCACCCTATACGCCACAACCCAAGGTTCATCTGAGCGGCGATCGCTTGCGGCTGGACGAGGGCGTCATGCTGGTCGACGACGCAACGCTGGTGTTGGCGTTACGAATCAAGAGCACGTGGCTGGGGCGTTTCCTCGACCCGGTGGTGGAGCTGTCCGGAGGCGATAACCCGGATCGACAAACCTTCGAGCGAGGGGTGAACGGCCTGCGTTACCTCAACCTCAGTGGTCAGGCGCAGGTATTGTCGCGTGGCGAGCTGCGGTTGCGCGGGCGTTTCTGCCGATTGCTGGGTGAGCCCGTGCTGTGGGCGCTGGAACATCCGGATTACCGTCGGCAACGGGTAATGGTGATCGCCCCCCATGCCGATGATGCCGAGCTGGCGGCTTACGGTTTGTACAGCCAGGCAGACGAAACCTGGATCGTTACGCTCACCGCCGGTGAAATCGAAGCCGAACACTATCAGCAGATGGGGTTGAGCAAGGTCGAGGCGGCGCGACTCAAGGGCCGTTTGCGAGCGTGGGACAGTATTGCCGTGCCGCGCTGGGCCGGGGTGCCGGAGGCGCGTTGCGCGCAACTGGGCTATTTCTGCCTTCAACTGGCAGCCATGCAAGCTTCCCCCGCCCAGTCGGTGGGGTCGCGTGAAGCAGGCTTGAGCGACACTCGACTGTTCCGCCAGATGAACCCGTTTACCCTGCCGGGCGATGTTGACGGTGTACCGAGCTGGAACAATTTACTGGCGGATCTGCGAGAGCTATTGCTGCGGGCGCGACCTGAAGTGATCGTGCTGCCGCACCCGACACTTGATCCCCACCCCGATCATGTTTGTGCCCAGGAAGCCGTTCTCGAAGCACTGAAGGGGCTTGAATGGCAGCCGACATTGCTGGGTTACGCCAATCACCTGCATGACAATGATCGCTGGCCGATGGGGGACACTGGCGCTGGTATCGCACTTCCTCCGGTATTCGATTCGGCTCGGGAGCTCCATCCTTATTGCCTTTTGCTTTCTGCGGCGCAGCAGCGCGATAAAGCCATGGCCTTGGGAATGATGCACGATTTGCAACCCCGGGCCCCGTTCAAACGACGTTTACGCCGCTTGTTGCAACGATTGTTGGCAGGCCGTTCCGGTTCGCCCTATGGCGAAAACGAATTCTTTCGCAAGGCTGTACGACGCCATGAACTGTTCTGGCGTCTGTAAGGTGTTTCGGGCCTGGCGTACCCCTGCCTGCGGGCTGGCAGGGTTCAGGTGTGGCTCGGCGGATTGGCTGTTGTGGCAAGGAAGACGATGAAAGTTCTATTTCTGGTGCAGAAAGATCAGCGGGCCATTCTGGATCGTTTGTACGACGGTGTGGCAGCTCATTGCGAATGCGACCTGCGGTGGCTGAGCAGCAATGATCAGCGCAACCTGCGTAGCTATTTCCGGCGCGAAGTCGATGTGACACGGTATGACCGTATCGTGTTTTTTCTGCGTTTCAAGCAGGAGATTCGTCAGGTTGGATTTATCCGCACGATACCCAACCTCGTGATTCTCGAGCACGATGCCTACCAGAATTACATCCCCTGCAAATATACCGGTAAGTTCAGCGCGCATTACCGTCGCTTGCCCTGGGCACGGGTGATCAGTTCCGGTTTCGTCGTCACCGAACGCTTGCGCGAGGAGGGTTTCGACGCGGTGTTCGTGCCCAAGGGCTACGACCAGACCCAGCTTGAGGACCGGCACCGCGAACGAGATATCGAACTGGCGTTCGTCGGCAGTACCAACAGCGTTGCCTATAGCGGGCGCAAGGCCCTGCTCGATGAACTGGGGCGCGTCGAGTCGTTGGTGGTCACTCGCACAAACTCCGGTGAGGAGTATTGCGACACGCTCAATCGTATTCGCTTTTTCGTCAGTGCCGATGTCGGAATGGGCGAGTTCATGATCAAGAATTTCGAGGCTATGGCCTGTGGTTGTGTCTTGCTGGCTTTTGATCAGGGTGTGAGGGAAAGTCAGGCTTTGGGCCTGAAGGATATGCACAACATTGTGTTCTATCAGGACATAGCGCAGCTTCAGGCAAAACTGGCCGTACTGCGCGGTGATCCGGAACTGGCGCAGCGTATCGCGCATAATGGCCGCGAACTGGTGGTTAGCCAGTTCAGTTTTGCGCGCATTGGCCAGCGGATCGTCGAGGCGCTGGAGCCCGCATTGCGTACGCGAGCGCCTCTAAGCTTTATGGAAAAAATCCGCCTGAAGTTGGGCATTTGACAAGCGTTGCAGAGCAATTGATATTGCTGGCGACTACTACTTTATTGAGACTTCGGTGCAATTTTCCCAGGAAAGTGAAATCACCTTGATGGTCACCTGTTGTGGCCGGCTGGATCTGTTCAGGGCTACTTTCGAGAGTGCCGACCGGCTCGACACCGCCGCACATTTCCGCAAACCCTTGTCCTGGCTTTTTGCCCTATGAGTATTATTAATGTCATGTGGGCCAGCGGCGGTCCGTTCGCCTCAACTCATAAGGTGCATCAACAGATATTGTCCCAGGCCTCGCCCTCAGTACCGGTTGAAACCTGGTTGCTTCAGGGGCACGCGTCGGAATGCGGGGTGAGCGTCGGTGGTGTACGGGAGTGGGGGTTGTCCTCCTCCCGGCTGAAAGGACGGCATTTCTGGCGGCTGACCAAGCCCTGGATGCAAGCCAGGTTTCGAAGCGCTCTCAAATACAGCGATGCACATCTCTTGCTGCTTGATGGCCTGGGAGTGGCACGTGCGTTCTTACCGATACTCGAAACCTTGCCGCACATCCGTGCAGTGGTGATTTTTCATGGATCGACGCGACTTCATCCCGTCGATCGAGTGGTCTTTGGGCGTTTCCCGGCCTCTCGGCTGACCTTGGTTGCGGTGTCGAAAACCCTCGCGGCTTCGCTGAGCGAAGACCTGCAAGTGCCGGTCATGACGTTGCGCAGCGCCTTCGATCCGGCGGCTTTTCGTTCCGCACTACTTCCTCGAGAGCAAGCGCGTACCCGGTTGGGCCTGCCGCTGGATAAAACGCCGGTGCTGGGGGCGGTGGGGCGTCTGGTCGCGGGAAAAGGTTTTGCCTGTCTTCTCGATGCCTTTGCCGGAGCATTGCCTGAAAAGCCCGATCTGAAACTGGTGATTGTGGGTGAAGGAACGGCCCGTGCTGCACTGGAAGCTCGGATCGATGAATTGCAGTTGCGCGGCAAGGTCTTGCTGCCGGGCCATATGGATGATGTGGCGCAGCTCTACCGTGCATTCGACTGGGTTGCGATGCCGTCGCTGAACGAAGGCCTGGGGCTTATCTTGCAAGAGGCGGTAATGGCAGGTGTTCCGGTTCTGTCCAGTGAGCTGGATGTGTTTCGCGAGCAGTTGGCGGATGCCGGCTGGTATGCCCCCATAGAAAATGTGGACGTCTGGCGGGATATCATCGCGCGAGCATTCAGCGTCTCCCCTGAAACCATCGCGGCGGAGCAATATCAGGCGTTGGCCCCCGATCAATCATGGCTAAGCTTTAGCCAGACCGCCCGCGCATTACTCTCATGATGGCAGTACTGCCTGTTCGAGTGCTTGCATCGGAAAGGTCTCGTTCAGGTTCTCGCGCGCAATATAGCGGGCGAAATGCTGAAGGTTGCGTTTGACCAAATGCCGGGGCAATGGCGCACGCAAGAATCGCATGTCTGCCACATCAATCAGGCCCATGCGGTTATCGGGCGTAATCACGATGTTGCCCAGATGCAGCGACCTGAAATAGATCCCCGAATCATGCAGGTTGCGTATCAGGTTGGCCAGGTCGGGCAGGGCTTGTGGCCAGCTGAAACCTTCCTTATTGGCAATCTGGCGCAGGGTTTCTCCTGGCAGTGGCTGGTAAAGCACCGCCGTCATGCCTGGAGCTTGCAGTCGATAGAATTGCAGGACCTGCAAGGTCGGAACGCCGAGCTTTTGCAGTTCGACCGCGTTGTCGATGAAGCGTTTCGAATACGGGCGGACCAGTGCAGATGAAAAAAAACGTTTGCGACGAAATAGTTTAAGAATATTCCCATCCTGCAACAGGTAGACTTTCGGCCCGTAACTGTCGGCCTCCAGCACTCTGGCACCGTTGATCATTTGATTTAGAGCGGCTTGCGGCAGCCGAGAACATTGCATCGTAAGAAGGCCTTGTGGGAAGAACAGTGGCACTGTAGCGGGCAATGATGCCGAAAAGTTTCAGCTTTAACCATGCCGGGTTGGGTGGGTGAACTCTCTCAGGAGCAATTTGATGCAGGAAACACGTTGGGCGCAAGCGTGGATGTCTATCGGTCTTTTTTGGTTTTTGTTTGCCATCGCGGTTGCACCTACCAACAAGATCTATCAGCAAGGATTGGTCGCATTTCTCTGGTTGCCGGCCTTGGTTTTTTCCTGGTCCGCGCGGGCTCGGCTCGCAGAATTGTTTCATGAGCAACGCTGGGTCTATCTGCCGCTGCTGGGGCTCGTGACCTGGGCGCTGATCAGCCTTTCCTGGACGAGTGCCCCGGACATCAGCCGCGAAGCCAAGCGTTTGCTGTATATCGTGGTGTTCCTGCTATTTTTTCCGATTTTTGCCAATGGCCGGCCCGAGCGTGTGATTCGCATCATGCAATGGGGCGGGATTGGGCTGGCAGTGACCGCGGTCGTGGCCATCGTCAAATTTTATGGTCTCGATGGCAATGCCTTGGGTGAGCGTCTTGAGGGGCTGGGTGAGTTGTCTCATCCGATCCTGGGGGGCTATGTCATCGGCCTGGCAGCCGTGTGGCTGGCAATATGGACTCCGCAAACGGGCCGGATGCAAGCGGTTTGGGTGGTTGCTCTGGGTTTGCTGGGTGTATTCGTACTGCTAAGCCAGAGCCGTGGAGCCGGTTTGGCGTTATTCCTCACGTTGCTCGCCATGCCAATCTGGTGCGGAGACCGGCGTAGTCGTGTGATCGCGGCGGCGGCATTGATCATCGCCATGCTGGCTTTCCTGTTGTTCGAACCCCTGGTCATGGCGCGTGGAGTGTCCTATCGGCCACAGATTCTGATGGCCAGCCTGCAAATGATCGCTGAACACCCGTGGCGCGGCCTGGGACTCGGTAGTGACTATAGGGTGTTCGCCTCTGATCAGTATTTTGATCATGCCCATAACCTGTTCACCCACGTAGCCATCGGGCTGGGCCTGCCAGGGCTGCTATTGTGGTGTACGGTTTGGCTTGCAGTACTGCGCGAGGCCTGGAAAGTTCGGGAAACTTTCTATGCGAGAGGGGTCATTGGGGTCTGGCTGTTCTCAACACTGGCAATGCAATTCGACGCCGCCAGCATGGCAGGAAGCCCGAGACCCGAGTGGTTTGTAAGCTGGTTGCCCATTGGTCTGGCCAGTGTTTTGGTATGGGCGCGGGCCAATCCCGGCGCCTGTGATAAAATTTCGCGTTCTTCCTAACCAGTGAGCCCTACGATGAGTGATGCACCGCCTGACGCGGGACAGGATTCCAGCCTGAAAATCTATTTTCGGCTGTTGGGGTATGTAAAACCCTATGTCGGCCTGTTCCTGCTGAGTATCGTGGGCTTCGTGATCTTTGCCTCCACCCAGCCGATGCTGGCGGGAATACTCAAGTATTTCGTCGATGGCCTGAGCAACCCGGAAGCGGTGCTCTTTCCCAATGTTCCTTATCTGAAGGACTTGCAGTTGCTGATGGCCGTGCCATTGCTGATCATTTTGATCGCTGCATGGCAAGGGCTGGGCTCGTTTCTTGGCAACTATTACCTGGCGAAGGTTTCACTGGGGCTGGTGCATGACCTGCGCATCGAGTTGTTCAACAAGCTACTGGTGCTGCCCAATCGCTATTTCGACACCCACAATTCCGGGCATTTGATCTCGCGCATCACATTCAACGTGACCATGGTGACCGGTGCGGCCACCGATGCCATCAAAGTGGTGATCCGCGAAGGCCTGACCGTGGTGTTCCTGTTTGCCTATCTGATCTGGATGAACTGGAAGCTGACCCTTGTGATGTTGGCAATCCTTCCAATGATTGCCTTCATGGTGGGTAATACCAGCAAAAAATTCCGCAAGCAGAGCAAGAAGATCCAGGTGGCCATGGGCGATGTGACCCATGTGGCGTCCGAAACCATCCAGGGCTATCGCGTGGTGCGCAGCTTCGGTGGCGAGGGCTATGAAGAGCAGCGTTTTGCCGCCGCCAGTCAGAGCAACACCGACAAACAGTTGCGCATGACCAAGACCGGTGCGGTCTATACGCCCATGCTGCAATTGGTGATCTACACCGCCATGGCGGCATTGATGTTCCTGGTGCTGTTCCTGCGTGGTGACGCCACTGCTGGTGATCTGGTGGCCTACATTACCGCCGCGGGGCTGTTGCCCAAGCCAATCCGGCAGTTGTCGGAAGTCAGTTCGACCATCCAGAAGGGCGTTGCCGGTGCCGAAAGCATTTTCGAGCAGTTGGACGTCGAACCTGAAGTCGATAATGGCACGGTCGAGCGTGATCGGGTCAAAGGCAATCTGGAGGTGCGCAACCTCAGCTTCACCTACCCGGGAACCGAGCGTGAAGTGCTGAAGAACATCAGCTTCACGGCGGCGCCGGGTCAGATGATCGCCCTCGTCGGTCGCTCCGGTAGCGGCAAGTCGACCCTGGCCAGTCTGCTTCCGCGTTTCTATCATCACGACATCGGCGAAATACTGCTCGACGACGTTGAGATCGAAGACTATCGCTTGCGCAATCTGCGTCGGCACGTGGCGCAAGTCACGCAGCACGTGACCCTGTTCAACGACACCATTGCCAACAACATTGCCTATGGTGACCTGGCTGGCGCTCCCCGCGAGGACATCGAAAAAGCCGCTACCGATGCCTACGCGATGGACTTCATCTCGCAGATGCCTGCAGGTCTGGATACCCAGGTCGGCGAAAATGGCGTGTTGCTCTCCGGCGGGCAGCGTCAGCGTTTGGCAATTGCGCGGGCGCTGTTGAAGAATGCACCGCTGCTGATCCTCGACGAGGCGACGTCGGCCCTCGACACCGAATCCGAGCGCCACATTCAGGCGGCGCTGGATCAGGTCATGAAAGGTCGTACCACGTTGGTCATTGCTCACCGTTTGTCGACGATCGAAAAGGCCGACCTGATTCTGGTGATGGACCAGGGCCAAATCGTCGAACGAGGCACTCACGCACAGCTGCTGGCGCAAAACGGCTACTACTCGCGCCTGCATGCGATGGGCCTGGACGCTCCGGCCGAAAACATCGCCTGACCCCGGCCACAGGGTGGGCCTCGCTCACCCTGTTGCTCTTCGGGCGTGCAATGCGCTCGCAGATTTGTATCCATCTCCTTACGTTTCTTGACCAAACCTGAATAAATCCCGGCAGCGCGCTTGTTAAGGTTCTTGAGCGAACTTTAACTTCAATCGAGAGGGTCACCCCTTTCTCGCGGGTGCTGCAATGTTGCAACGTTATCTCTGGAAGCTGTTGCCCAAGGCGCAACGGCATTTCTTGCTGGATCGACTGTCGATCGTGGATCGCCAGGTGGTCAACAAGTCGATGTCGGCGAATTTGCGTTACCCCAGGCCATTTGCGCAACGTTCCTGCCTGTTTATCCACGTTCCCAAATGCGCCGGCAGTAGTGTCTGTGTCGCGTTGTTCGACGGCTGGACCCCAGGCCACTTGCCGTTGTATTGGTACGAACAGCAATTTCCCGAACAGTTTGCCGACAGTTTCAAGTTTGCCTTTGTCCGCGATCCGCTGGAGCGGGCGTATTCCGCTTATGCCTATTTGCGGGGCAACACATTGGGCCGCCGCGATCAGCCAGCGCAGAAGCTGGTCAGCCATTACCGCGACTTCGACGATTTCGTCGCACGCTGGCTGCACCCCGAGACCATTCAGCGGCAACTGCATTTTGCCGCGCAGACGGATTTTCTCACCGACTCCCTGGGGCACCTGGCACTGGACTTCATCGGCTATCAGGAACATCTGGAGCGGGATTTCCGGCTGGTCTGCGAGCAATTGGGGCACGAGGCGTCGTTGCCCCACGTCAACAGTTCGCAGCAGCGACGCCCTGTGCCGGCCCGTGATTTCTGCTCGGCGCGGACGCGTCGTCTGGTTCGCCGGGCGTACCAGCGCGATTACGAGTTGCTCGGTTATGAATGAGGTGCTGTCGATACCGACCCCGGGGATCAGACCTTATGCGCTATCGCTGTCGAGCGCTGACCGTGCCGCACTCAAGTCGCAACGGCCGCGTTGTCTTTGGCTGACAGGATTGTCCGGGGCGGGAAAATCGACCCTGGCCAATGCCCTGGAGTTGCAACTTAATCAACGCAGGTTGCACACCTTTTTAATCGATGGCGATAACCTGCGCACCGGTCTTTGCCGTGATCTGGGAATGGGGGCCGACTGTCGACGGGAGAACATCCGGCGCATGGCCGAGGTGGCGCGACTGATGGTGGATGCCGGCCTGATTGTGATTGTGGCGGCGATCTCGCCGTTCCGGGTCGAACGCGAGGCGGCGCGCCGGCTGTTCGCCGAGGGCGATTTCATCGAAGTGTATGTGAGCACGCCGTTCGAGGTTTGCGCGCAGCGCGACCCCAAAGGTTTGTACCTGGCGGCCCGGCAAGGACGGATCAAGAACTTTACGGGTGTCGATAGCCCGTACGAAGCACCGCTGAACGCCGAGTGCGAAATTGATACACGGGCGCTGGGCATCACGGATGCCTGCCAGCGTCTGTCAGATTTGTTGGCTATTAAATGAGCAACAAATCCCGCCGGATCATCCTGTTGCAGCGCTCGCACAAGCGGGGGCCTACCCTGTGTTAATATCGCGCCCCTGTTCATTTTGTATGTGGGTTGCTCCATGAAGTTGTCCATGCCGCGATTCGATCAAGCCCCTGTCTTGGTGGTCGGCGATGTCATGCTCGACCGTTACTGGCATGGTGGTACCTCACGGATTTCCCCTGAGGCGCCGGTACCGGTAGTCAAGGTCGATCACATCGAGGACCGCCCGGGCGGTGCCGCCAACGTTGCGTTGAACATTGCCGCCCTCGGCGCGCCGGCCTCGCTGGTCGGCGTGACCGGCGACGATGAAGCCGCCGACAGCCTGGCCAACAGTCTCAAGGGCGCCGGCGTGCGGGCGTTGTTCCAGCGCGTTGCGCACCAGCCGACCATCGTCAAGCTGCGAGTCATGAGCCGTCACCAGCAACTGCTGCGTATCGACTTCGAAGAACCGTTCGCGACCGACGCCCTGGCATTGTCCGTGCAAGTGGACGAATTGCTGGAAGGCATCAAGGTGCTGGTGCTGTCCGATTACGGCAAAGGCGCGCTGAAAAATCACCAGGTGTTGATCCAGGCCGCCCGTGCCCGTGGCATTCCGGTATTGGCCGATCCCAAGGGCAAGGATTTTTCGATCTACCGCGGTGCGAGCCTGATCACGCCGAACCTCAGCGAATTCGAAACCATCGTCGGTGGTTGCGCCGACGAGCACGAACTGGTGAGCAAGGGCGCGCAGTTGATGCAAGACCTGGAACTCGGCGCGTTGCTGGTGACCCGTGGCGAACACGGCATGACCCTGCTGCGTCCGGATCATCCGGCATTGCACCTGCCGGCGCGCGCCCGTGAAGTGTTCGACGTGACCGGTGCCGGTGACACGGTGATTTCCACCCTGGCGGCGGCTATTGCCGCAGGCGAAGAACTGCCTCACGCGGTCGGCCTGGCCAACCTGGCGGCAGGCATCGTGGTCGGCAAACTCGGTACGGCGGCCATCAGCGCGCCGGAATTGCGTCGTGCCATTCAGCGCGAAGAAGGTTCGGAGCGCGGAGTGCTGGGCCTGGAACAACTGCTACTGGCCGTCGACGATGCCCGTGCGCACAACGAGAAAATCGTCTTCACCAACGGCTGTTTCGACATCCTGCATGCCGGCCACGTGACGTACCTCGAGCAGGCGCGCGCGCAGGGCGACCGGTTGATCGTTGCGGTCAATGACGATGCTTCGGTCAGCCGCTTGAAAGGGCCGGGTCGACCGATCAACAGTGTCGACCGGCGGATGGCCGTGCTGGCAGGCTTGGGTGCGGTGGACTGGGTAATCAGCTTCCCGGAAGGCACTCCGGAAAACCTGCTGCGCGAAGTCAAGCCGGATGTACTGGTCAAGGGCGGGGACTACGGGATCGATCAGGTGGTCGGCGCGGACATCGTGACGGCGTATGGCGGGACGGTGAAAGTGTTGGGGCTGGTGGAAAACAGCTCTACGACCGCGATTGTCGAGAAGATCCGCAAGTCTGAATGACACAACCCTCTGTAGGAGCTGGCTCGCCAGCGATGGAGTCAGTGACGCCGCGTTCAATCAGAAGATACGCGTCATCGTTAACGACCATCGCTGGCAAGCCAGCTCCTACAATGGGTTATGTGTACACCTTCAGGAGCTGACCTTCTTACGCGGCACGATCTTCTTCAGCAGTTGCCTCGCCTTCCCGCGTAGCAGCGCCAGGCCCGAATCCTTTCCCGGCGGGGTCAAACCCTGCTGCCTCACCCAATCCTTCCAGCGAATCCGTTCATCCTTCACCAGCCACCCCTCCTGCCGGGCAAAACTTTCGGCCAGGTAAAGTCCGCGCGTGCTTGCCGGGTACAGTTGATCCTTCTTCAAGGTGTAGAGCTCGGCCAAAGGATGACCATCCTGCAAGGGCATCAAGTACAGATCGGGGCGCTTGCGATCCAGGCGGGCCACCAGTTGATCACCTTCCAGGCGTTCGTCGACATGAAACAGGCTCAGGGATTTGGCTTCCTTGGGCACGTCCAGTCGCAAATCATAAATCAGCTGCAGGGAAGCCGTCGGCAGGTGCACATAGGCCCGTGGCCGTTCGATCAGCGGCAGTTTGGCGCAACGCACCGGCCGTGCCGAACCGGACAGTGACGTAAGGCGAAACGGCAGGGCTTCACGGTAGTGCAGGGCCGACGAGTAGGGGGCCGGTAGCCAGGTGTCGTGGAAGCGTCCGCCGAGCCAACCCTCCGGGGTTTCCAGCAGGCATTCCTCGGCGATCTCCTGAATCGCCGTGTGCAGCGGCAGGTTCAATTCATGGGCCGGCACATAGCCGGAGATCAACTTGAGCACCACGTCGCCACGGTCCTGCCGGCGCTGGCGCACCAATACCCAGTAATCGCGATTCTGCCAATGCAGCGTCAGGCGCACCGACACCCCGAGGTTGGCCAGCTCCAGGGCGAACCGCTCGGTGTCGGCGACTGTCACCGGCCGGCGTCGTTGCAGGATCTGGGAAAAATTGAGTGGCCTCCCGACGCTTTGATAACTGAGGCCTTCGGGAGTCGCTTCGACAAATAACGGTAGGGTCTTGAAGTTGCTCGGGTTCTTTCTTATGAGCGTACGCGGCATGTCGGCTCCTGCTTTAGGCCGCGTGAGGCGGCATCAGTTGCTACGTAGGACCTGGGCAACGGTCGCGACATTGTGGGCGAGGTGCAGCGGATTGATGGTCCCGACAATAGCACTGGCAACACCCGGATGTTCGAACAACAACTCGAAACTGGCGCGCACCGGGTCCACCCCCGGACTGAGGCACACATGACCGCTGGCGAGGGCTTTCTTCACCAGAATGGCTTTGCCGTGAGCAGCAGCATAGTCAATGACGGGCTTTTCGGTCTGTTCGTTCAGATTGTAGGTGACCATTGCGCAATCACCCTGTTCCAGAGCCTTCAAGCCGCCTTCGACGGTTTTTCCGGAAAAGCCGAAGCCGCGGATCTTGCCTTCGGCCTTGAGCGTGGCGAGGGTCGCATAGACCTCGCAGTCATTGAGGATCGCCAGATCGTTGCCATCGGAGTGCACCAGCACCAGATCGATGAAGTCCGTTTCCAGGCGTTGCAGGCTGCGTTCAACTGACAGTCGGGTGTGCGCCGCCGTGAAATCGTGGCGGGATTGACCATCGGCAAACTCTTCGCCGACCTTGCTGACAATCACCCAATCCTGGCGCTGTCCGCGCAGCAATGGGCCGAGGCGTTCTTCGCTGCGACCATAGGCCGGAGCGGTATCGATCAGGTTGATGCCCAGGTCGCGCGTGAGCTTGAGCAGCATTCGGGCTTCATCATCGTCGGGGATCTTGAAGCCATTAGGGTATTTCACCCCTTGATCGCGGCCGAGTTTGACCGTGCCCAGGCCCAGGGGAGATACCAACAGGCCGGTGCTGCCCAAGGGGCGATGCAGGTCGTGCAGGGTGGGCTGGCTCATGGCAGCAGTTGCTCCCAGGCAGGGACGCCCATCGGCGGTTTTGGCAGGGGTGGCAATGCTACTGCCGGGCCGGGTTGGATGCCATCGCGGGCCAGGTTGGCGATTACCCGGTCGGCAAAGTCAGGGGCCAATGCCAGTTTGGTTGGCCAGCCCACCAGCAGCCGACCTTCCTCGGCCAGAAATGCGTTGTCGGGACGGGTAAGCCCTGATTGCAGCGGTTCGGCGCGATCCACGCGCAAGGTCGCCCATTGCACGGTGCTCAGGTCGATCCAGGGCAACAATTGGCCAAGTTCTTTCTGCGCGGTGGCGATTTGCTCGGCGGGCTCACGGGCAACACCTTCGGTTTCGGCGATATCGCCGCCCAGATACCAGACCCACTGGCCGTCGGCGGCCGGGTGGGTGGTCACGGTAATGCGCGGTTTGGTGCCGCCGCCCAGGCAGTGGGCGTACAGCGGTTTGAGACTAGGGCCCTTGGCGATGATCATGTGCAGCGGGCGGCGTTGCATGGCCGGCTGGCTCAGGCCCAGTGCTTCGAGCAGTGCCGCCGTCCCGGCGCCCGCGCTCAAGACGATGCGTTGGGCGCGGATCTCGCGGTCGTCCACCTTGAGGCCGACCAGCACGCCACCGTCCAGCAGCGGTT
The DNA here is from genome assembly GCF_002356535.2 of Pseudomonas izuensis. NCBI lineage: Bacteria > Pseudomonadati > Pseudomonadota > Gammaproteobacteria > Pseudomonadales > Pseudomonadaceae > Pseudomonas > Pseudomonas izuensis. Next base: position 505,642 of record NZ_AP017423.2, read on the forward strand.
CGATCTTCTGTCCGGCAAGCAAGCCGTCACCGGCCAGGTCGGCCAGGCGCTGGATCAGGCTCGGTACGTCGATCACCAGTTCCGCCAGGCGATAGACCTTGCCCTTGAAGCGCTTGTCTTGCAGCGCGGGCGGCAGTTGGTCGCCCTTGACCTGATCGACGCGACCGCGCACGGCTTTGCTGGCGAAGAAGCTGGTGAGGTTGCCGGCGATCGTGCCCGGGGACCAAAGGTAATGGGCTTCGGACAGCAAGCGCACACCGGACAAGTCCAGCTCGCCGTCCCCGGCCAGGGCCTCACGCCAGCGCCGCGGCATGTCGGCGATGGCTTCCGAAGCGCCGGTCAGGGCGCCGTGCAGTGCGTATTTCGCACCGCCGTGGATGATGCCCTGGGACTTCACGCTCTGGCCGCCGCCGAGACTGGCATTTTCCACCAAAACAGTCGAAAAGCCTTGGCGGCGCAGGCGCGCATTCAACCAGAGGCCGGCGACACCAGCGCCGACAATCAAAACGTCGGTGGAAATAACGGATGGCATGCAGCGACCTCAGTGTTCAAGACGAGGGCGCAGTATACAGACTCAAAGATTGGAGAGGCTGTTGTACCTGTGGGAGCGAGCCTGCTCGCGAAGGGGGCGTGTCAGGTGATATCAATGTCGCTGACACACCGCTTTCGCGAGCAGGCTCGCTCCCACAGGGGATGGCGGTTCGGTTCTTAATGTCCCGCAGTTTTGGAGAAGAGCTGGATCACTACGACACCCAAAACGATCAGCGCCATCCCCATCATCGCCGGCACATCCAGCTTCTGCCCGTAGATAAACAGCGCTGCAACGCTGACCATCACGATCCCCATGCCGGCCCAGACAGCGTAAGCCACGCCCACCGGCACGCTGCGCACCACCAGGGTCAACATCCAGAAGGCAATGCCGTAACCGACAATGACCAATAGCAGTGGCAGTGGGGTGCTCAGGCCTTTGACCGCTTTCATCGAAACAGTGGCAATCACTTCGGCGCAGATGGCTATGGCCAGGTAGTAGTAAGCGGTCATGGGTCAATCCTCTATGAAGTGTTGCTCTCTGAGGTCGGCATTCTAGTGATTCTCCAGATGCGGTAAAGTCATTACCTATCTGCCAGGAAGATGGGTTGAGCCATGAACATGCAATGGAATCTGGAGCAGTTGCGTTTGTTTGTCAGTGTCGCGGAACAACGTTCGTTTTCTGCCGTGGCACGGGACCAGCGCAAGGCGCAATCGGCGGTCAGCAGTGCGATTGCACTGCTGGAGGAAGACCTGGGCGTGAGCCTGTTCGACCGCAGCAGCGGCCGTCAGCCGAAACTCACCGAAGCCGGCAATGCCTTGCTGGAAGAGGCGCGTGAAGTGCTGCGCCAGTGCGAGCGCCTCAATGGTCGGGCGTTGGCGATGATGCGTGGCCAGGAGGCTCGCCTGCGCCTGGCCCAGGATGAGGCGATGCCCTATCAACCGATCATCGAAAGCTTCGAAGCACTGGCCGAACGTTTTCCCAGCCTTGAAGTGCAATTGACCAGCGCCGCCCAGGGTGAGGTCGCACGTAAACTGGTGGAGCGCCGTGCCGACCTGGGCTTGCTGTTCTTCCACGACCAGATCCCCGAAGCGCTGGAGCGGCGCGTACTCGGCAGTGTGGAAATGGTTACCGTGTGCGGTATCGACCATCCGTTGGCCGGGCAGACGCAGGTCGATTGCCAGCAGCTGGCGCAGCATCGTCAATTGCTGATGTCGACCCAGTCCAGCGTATACCCCGGCAGCGAGCCGGCCAGCCCGCAAGTCTGGCGAGCCGACAGTTTTTACGTGATGGCTGAATGGCTGGTGCGCGGCCTCGGTTGGGCCTGGCTACCGCGGCATGTGGTGCAGTACCCGACCTATCACGGCCAAATGGTCGAGCTGAGCAGCGAATGGACGCCGCCGGCCCTGGTGGTAGAGCTGGTCTGGCGGCGCGATGAGCCACTGGGGCCGGCGGCGCGCTGGCTGGCGGAACGTTTTGCCGTGCACTTGCAGGCGATCGGCGAAAAAACCGATAAACTCCGCCGCCATGAATAGAACTCTCTACACCGCGCTGTTTTACCTGGGGCTGCCATTGGTGGCGATTCGGCTGTGGCTGCGGGCGCGCAAGGCGCCGGCTTATGCCAAACGTATCGGCGAGCGCTTCTCCTACGGGATGCCGGCGATGAAGCCCGGTGGTATCTGGGTGCACGCGGTGTCGGTAGGCGAAAGTATTGCTGCCGCGCCGATGATTCGCGCCCTGCTGCAACGTTATCCGGCGCTTCCGATCACCGTGACCTGCATGACGCCGACCGGGTCCGAACGTATCCAGGCATTGTTTGCTAATGAACCGCGCATCCAGCACTGCTACCTGCCCTACGACTTGCCGTGCGCGGCAAAGCGTTTTCTTGATCGGGTCCGGCCAACACTGGCGGTGATCATGGAAACCGAACTGTGGCCCAACCATATCCATCAATGCGCCAAGCGCGGGATTCCCGTGGCCCTGGCCAATGCACGCCTGTCCGAGCGCTCGGCCAGGGGCTATGGACGCTTCGGTAAACTGACCGGACCGATGCTCGCCGAGATGAGCCTGTTTGCGGTGCAGACCGAGGCTGAAGCCCTGCGTTTTCGTGAGTTGGGCGCGCGGGTTGAAACCGTCGAGGTCACCGGCTCGATCAAGTTCGACCTGACCATCGACCCGCAACTGTTGCAGCGTGCCGCCGAGTTGCGTGGGCAATGGCAAGCGCAGGATCGCCCGGTGTGGATCGCCGCCAGCACCCATGAGGGCGAAGACGAGGTGGTGCTCGCGGCCCATCGCCGGTTGCTGGCGAGCCATCCCGATACCTTGCTGATTCTGGTGCCGCGCCATCCGGAGCGTTTCAATCCGGTGTTTGAGCTGTGCCGGCAGCAGGGGTTTGCCACGGTCCGTCGCTCCAGCGGCGAGCCGGTCAGCGCCGCCACTTCAGTGCTGCTGGGCGACACCATGGGCGAGTTGCTGTTCCTCTATGCCCTGGCTGACAGCGCGTTCGTCGGCGGCAGCCTGGTGCCCAATGGCGGGCATAACCTGCTGGAACCGGCGGCACTGGCTAAACCGGTGCTCAGTGGTCCGCACCTGTTCAACTTCCTCGAAATCGCCGGACAGCTGCGCAGCGCCGGGGCGTTGCAGGAAGTGGAAGACGCGGAAGGCCTGGCGTTGGCGGTGCAGCGCCTGTTTGAGTTGCCGAGGGATGCGCAGCGCATGGCGGAGGCCGGGCTGAAGGTCATGCGCACCAATCAGGGCGCATTGCAGCGATTGCTCGACGGATTAGGACGGTTGATCGACCGTTAACCCTGTGGGAGCAAAGCTTGCTCGCGATGGCGACCTCGAGGACGCCATCGCGGGCAAGCCTTGCTCCCACGGGGTTTGCATCAAGCCTCGACAATGCGGTGTACGCAAATCCCATAGGAGCAAAGCTCGCTCGCGATAGCGATCTCAAGGACGCCATCGCGAGCAAGCTTTGCTCCTACAGGTTCTTTTAGGGTCTGGCCTTGAGTTGTTCAGCCGCCGCCTTGGCCAGGTCCGGTGGCAGGAAGTCCTTGTCCGGGTTGTAGTCAGGCTTCAACCAGCGTGCCAGGTCCTGCAAGTCTCCCGGGTTCAACGTACCGGCCTGTTGCTTCAAGCGCAGATTGTCGAGGATGTAGTCGTAACGGGTATTGTTGTAGTCACGCACCGAGGTGTACAGCGAACGCTGCGCATCCAGCACGTCGACGATGTTTCGTGTCCCCACCTGATAGCCGATTTCCGTCGCTTCCACCGCACTCTGGTTGGAAATGATCGATTGTTTGCGCGCCTGCACCTGCTCGACATCGGTGTTTACCGCGCGGTGCAGGTCGCGGGTATTTTCCACGATCGACCGACGCAGGGATTCGCGTTGCTGCTCGGTCTGGTCCAGTTGGGCGTACGACTGACGCACCTGGGAATTGATCAGGCCGCCGCTGTAGATCGGGATGCTCAGTTGCAGGCCCACGGTGGTTTGCTCGACGTTGCCGCCATACGCCTGGGGAAGGTTGTTCGGGTTGCTGAAACCCAGTGCGTCGTTGTCGCCTTTCTCGTATTTCGCCACCGCATCGAGGGTCGGTGCGTGGCCGGCCTTGCGTTGCTTGAGAGTTTGCTCGGCGGCACTGACCGCGTAGTTGCTGGCCAACAGATTGAGGTTCTGCCTGGCCGCCGTTTCGACCCAGGCCTTGGCGTCGTTCGGCGCCGGCGGCAGGATCGGCAAATTGTGGCTGATACCCTGGATCGAGTTGTATCGCCGGTTGGTCAGGGTGACCAGGGCTTCGAAGGCATCATCCACCTGACGCTGCGCAACGATGCGGTTGGCCCGCGCGGTGTCGTAGCTGGCCTGGGAGTTCAGTACGTCAGTCTTGTCCGAGAGGCCGACATCGAAGCGTTCGTTGGACTGATCGAGCTGGCGCTTGAACGCGGCTTCCTCGGCCTTGGTCGAGGCCAGGTTGTCCTGGCTGCGCAGCACGTTGAAATAGCTGTTGGCGGTTTGCAGGATCAGGTTTTGCTCGGTTGCCGAGAGTTGCAGGGCCGCCTGTTCATTCACATCCTTGGCCGCCTGGAACTGGAACCAGCGGTCTGCGCGGAACAGTGGCTGGGCCAGAGTCGCCTGATACGAATGGGCATCACGGTTGGTGGTCAGCGAAGGCTGGTCGACCGCAGTGCGCACGCTGGCTACATTGGCGCCACCGGACAGATTGGGCAGCAACCCGGCGCGGGCCTGGGGCACGACTTCCTTCTGGGCGCCGTATTGGGCAACGGCGGCGGCCAGGTCGGCGTTATTGTCCACCGCTTCCTGGTAGACGCTGACCAGGTCGGTTTTGGTCGATAAGGGCGCTTCTGCTGCCCAGGCCATTCCATTGGACGCACAAGACACGGCAACGGCCAGTGAGAGTTTGCGCAGCATGAGGCGATCCCTAGAAAATTACACTGATAATTTGAGCGCCAAGGCTACGGCGCGGCACAGGCAGCGTCAACGTGCAGCATGGCCGTTGCGAGTGTAGTGGTGCGTTCGTTCGGCAACAATCCTGCCGTTCCCGGTAATTGCGCCATTCATCATGGTGTTTGCAGCGGTGTTGGCGTTCTTTGCCAGTTATGTCTAGACTGGCCACGTTCTTGTCGGGGTGCCTTGCTATGAGGCTGAGATCGAATAATTTCGGATCCCGTTGAACCTGATCAGGTTAGCGCCTGCGTAGGGAACAAGATTTCTCGTCACCCGGCGAGTCCTCTTGTGCTTCGTCCGGGATGTTGTTCGACAATCGAACACCCCTCGAGCACTGAGCACAGCACGGCTGGTTTTCCCAGCTCACGTGCGTCCATTCGTTACAGGTTCGCTCCGACAAAATTCCACTGCCTGGATGCTGTCTGGAGAGCCCGTGATGACCACAAAAGCAAAAATCGCCACCAACCTGAGTGACTCGGCCAAGGTCGATCAGCAATCGGTTCAGCCGTTTACCCGCTCGCAAAAAATCTATGTTCAGGGCACCCGCCCGGACATCCTCGTGCCAATGCGCGAAATCAGCCTGGATGTGACACCGACCGACTTCGGCGGTGAAGTCAACGCGCCGGTGGTGGTGTACGACACCTCGGGCCCGTACACCGACCCCAATGTCATCATCGATGTGCGCAAAGGCCTGGCTGACGTGCGCTCGCCCTGGATCGAGTCCCGTGGCGACACCGAACGCCTGAGCGGTTTGAGCTCGAACTTTGGCCAGGAGCTCCTGGCCGATCCGGAGCTGACCAAGTTGCGCTTCGCTCACGTCAACAACCCGCGCCGCGCCAAGCAGGGGGCCAACGTCAGCCAGATGCACTACGCGCGCAAAGGCATCATTACCGCCGAGATGGAATACGTCGCCATCCGCGAAAACATGAAGCTGGAAGTGGCCCGCGCCGCCGGCCTGCTGGACCAGCAACACGCCGGCCACAGCTTCGGCGCCAGCGTGCCGAAAATCATCACCCCCGAATTCGTCCGTGACGAGATCGCCCGCGGTCGCGCGATCATTCCGGCCAACATCAACCACACCGAACTGGAACCGATGATCATCGGCCGTAACTTCCTGGTGAAGATCAACGGCAACATCGGCAACAGCGCACTGGGTTCGTCCATCGAAGAAGAAGTGGCGAAATTGACCTGGGGTATTCGCTGGGGTTCGGACACGGTCATGGACCTGTCCACCGGCAAGCACATTCACGAAACCCGCGAGTGGATCATCCGCAACTCGCCAGTGCCGATCGGTACGGTGCCGATCTATCAGGCCCTGGAAAAAGTCGGCGGTGTTGCCGAAGACCTGACATGGGAGCTGTTCCGTGACACGTTGATCGAGCAGGCCGAGCAGGGCGTCGACTACTTCACCATCCATGCCGGCGTGCTGCTGCGCTACGTGCCGATGACCGCCAAGCGCGTGACGGGCATCGTTTCCCGTGGCGGCTCGATCATGGCCAAGTGGTGCCTGGCGCATCACAAAGAGAACTTCCTCTACACGCATTTCGAAGATATCTGCGAAATCATGAAGGCCTACGACGTCAGCTTCTCGCTGGGCGATGGCCTGCGTCCGGGGTCGATTGCCGACGCCAACGACGAAGCGCAGTTTGGCGAGCTGGAAACCCTCGGCGAGCTGACCAAGATTGCCTGGAAACACGACGTGCAGTGCATGATCGAAGGCCCTGGCCATGTGCCGATGCAATTGATCAAGGAGAACATGGACAAGCAGCTGGAATGCTGCGACGAGGCGCCGTTCTACACCCTCGGCCCGCTGACCACCGACATCGCGCCAGGCTACGACCACATCACCTCCGGTATCGGTGCAGCGATGATCGGCTGGTTTGGCTGCGCCATGCTCTGCTATGTGACGCCGAAGGAGCACCTGGGCCTGCCGAACAAGGATGACGTGAAGACCGGGATCATCACCTACAAGATCGCCGCGCATGCCGCCGATCTGGCGAAGGGGCATCCGGGCGCGCAGATCCGCGACAATGCCCTGAGCAAGGCGCGCTTCGAGTTCCGTTGGGAAGACCAGTTCAACCTGGGCCTCGATCCGGACACCGCTCGCTCGTATCACGATGAAACCCTGCCGAAGGATTCGGCCAAGGTCGCGCACTTCTGCTCCATGTGCGGGCCGAAATTCTGCTCGATGAAAATCACCCAGGAAGTGCGCGAATACGCGGCCAACCAACGGATCGAAGCGGTCGACGTGGACGTCGCCCAGGGCATGGCCGAACAGGCCGAGCGCTTCAAGCAGGAAGGCAGTCAGCTGTACCAGAAAGTTTGATCTGACGTGAGTTCGGCGGTGCCTGCACCGCCGTCTTCGCGAGCAGGCTCGCTCCCACAGGGGATTTGTGAATGACGCAAACCAATGTGGGAGCGAGCCTGCTCGCGAAGGCGATCAACACAACAACAAATGTTCCTCTGAGATAACACCCTTGAGCATTCAACCCAGCACTTACTCCCCCGATATCGCGGTGCCGACCGACAAACGTGTGTTCGGCGGCCGTGATCTGTTTTCCCTGTGGTTTTCCCTCGGCATCGGCCTGATGGTCCTGCAGACCGGTGCCTTGCTCGCACCCGGTCTTGGCCTGTCCGGCTCGTTGCTGGCGATTTTCCTCGGTACGCTGGTCGGCGTCCTGCTGCTGGCTTCGGTCGGCGTGATCGGCAGCGACACCGGCCTGTCGTCGATGGCCGCGCTCAAGCTCAGCCTTGGTGCCAGGGGCGCGAGTCTGCCGGCGGTGCTGAACCTGCTGCAATTGATCGGTTGGGGCTCGTTCGAAATCATCGTCATGCGCGATGCCGCCAGTCTGCTCGGCGCCCGCGCTTTCAGCGAAGGCAGTCTGTTGTCCAATCCGGTGCTGTGGACGCTGTTCTTCGGCGCACTGGCGACCCTGCTGGCCGTCAGCGGCCCGCTGACCTTCGTGCGGCAGATCCTGCGCAAGTGGGGCATCTGGCTGTTGCTGGCCGCTTGCACCTGGCTGACCTGGAACCTGTTCGCCAAGGCTGATCTCGCGGCGTTATGGGCGCAAGCCGGTGACGGTTCGATGCCGTTCGCCGTGGGTTTTGACATTGCCATTGCCATGCCGCTGTCGTGGTTGCCGCTGATCGCCGACTACTCGCGTTTCGGCAAGCGCGCGAAAAACGTCTTCGGTGGCACCGCGATCGGCTTCTTCATCGGTAATTTCTGGTTGATGAGCCTGGGCGTGGCCTACACCCTGGCGTTTGCGCCGAGCGGTGAAGTCAATGCCTTGCTGTTGGCGCTGGCGGGTGCCGGGCTGGGGATTCCGCTGCTGCTGATTTTGCTGGATGAATCGGAAAACGCCTTTGCCGATATTCACTCGGCGGCAGTCTCCAGCGGGATTCTGTTGCGCTTGAAGGTCGAGCACCTGGCCCTGGCCATCGGTGTGGTCTGCACCCTGATCGCCTTGCTGGCACCCCTGGCTCAGTACCAGAACTTCCTGTTGTTGATCGGTTCGGTGTTCGCGCCGCTGTTCGGCGTGGTGCTGGTGGATCACTTCATCTTGCGCAAGCGCAGTGGCCAGGTTGCCTCAGCTGCACTGCGCTGGCCGGCACTGCTTGCCTGGCTGGGCGGGATCAGCACCTATCATCTGTTGGCCAACCTGTATCCGGATGTCGGCGCCACCCTGCCGGCACTGGTCCTGGCAGGGCTGCTACAGCTGGTGTTGGGTCGGGCCTTCAGTTACGGCCGGGAAACAGCTCGGGCTTGAGGATGCCGTTCAGGCGAGGGTAGGGGATCTTCAGTTCGACATGGCCCAGCGCGTAAGGCGCAATGCTGCTGGTTTCGTACTTGAGGATCACCCCACCGTAGGTCAGCGCCACGTTCTGGGTTTTCTGGAATGGCCAGCTCTTCACGAACTCCGGTTCCTGATCGAGCTTGGTGCTGATCAGCCAACTGTTGTGCGCCACCTGCGCCGCTTTCCAGAAAGCGTCTTCCTGGCCCGGCACCAGCATGTCCGACAGCGTCAGCACCTTATGCTGTTGGCGTGAATAGTTGATGAAGCCTCGACCCGGCGTGCCATGGGCACCGCCGGTGTCCAGGTAGCTGGACAACTCCACAATCACCAAGCCGTCATGCTGTTCACGTACCTTCGCTTGCAAGTAGCTGCTATTGCGCGGGCCCGCGTTGCGCAAGAACTGCTCTCGATAGGCCGCCAGCGTCGGCGCCGCCGGGGTGTCGGGCGAGGTGCGGGTCATTTGCAGCAGGCGTTTTTCGATGATGCCGTCAAGCGCAGGCTCGGCGGGGAAGTGCACGGTGTCGATATTCACCAGCGGGCAATCCTGGTCCGTGCAGCCAGGCTTGAGCTGTTCGGAAGCGTCGCGGGTGGTTTCCAGCGGAGCTCGATAGTTGGGCTGGAACAGGCTCTGGCAGGCACCCAGGGTCAGGGCGATGGCGGCCATGGAAGCGATTTTAAAAAGCGACATGGGTGTCCTTCATAAAACAGGGAAAGGCAAAAAGTTACCCGCTTCGACTCTCAACGGAGCAGTCAGTTCGCCACTAAGCTAATTAGAGTGGGTTTCGTCCTCACCGTCTATCCCGCTGACGGGAAAGGGGCTGCATCAAACGTCACGGGCGCGTTAGGATGGCGCGAAGTCGAGGCTGGAGCCTCGTAACGGATGTGAAGTAACGAGGATTGTCATGACCGATTTTGCCAACGCCATTCCGACCGCTATCGATATCGTTCGGCGCGAAAAGTGTTTCGAGGGCTTCTACAAGCTCGATCGTTTGCACTTGCGTCACGAATTGTTCGCCGGGGGCATGAGTCGTGAAATCCATCGTGAATTGTTTGTCCGTCACGATGCAGTGTGTGTGCTGCCCTACGATCCGCAGCGCGACGAAGTGGTGTTGATCGAGCAGTTTCGCGTGGGCGCCATGGGCAAGACCGACAATCCGTGGCTGATCGAACTGGTCGCTGGTCTGATCGATAGGGAAGAAGTGCCGGAAGAAGTTGCTCACCGCGAAGGGCAGGAGGAAGCTGGGCTTGTATTCGGGGCGCTATGGCCGATGACCAAGTATTTTCCATCGCCGGGCGGCAGTAATGAGTTCGTGCATTTGTACCTGGGGCGTTGCGAGACAACCGGGGTCGGCGGCCTGCATGGGCTGGAGGAAGAGGCAGAAGATATCCGCGTCACGGTGTGGGCTTTTGAAGATGCCCTGCAAGCCGTACGCGACGGACGTATTTCCAACGCGGCCAGCATCATTGCCTTGCAGTGGCTGGCTTTGAATCGCGTTGAAGTGAGGGGGTTATGGTCGTAAACAAGCTGCGCGATCGCTATCGGGTGGATCTGGTGGGGCTGCAAGCGTCCTGCGAGGCGAACTACGCGCGCCTGATGCGACTGCTGCCGGACATGCGCAGCGAGCCGGCGGCGCGGCGCATCGCCGTGACCCACGGCGAGCAAATGCTAGGCGTGCTGGCGCTGGAGGTGCTGCAAGTCTGTCCGTACACCACGACCCTGCAAGTGCGCCAGGAACACAGCCTGCCCTGGCTGCCGGTGCCTCAACTGGAAGTTCAGGTCTATCACGATGCCTGCATGGCCGAAGTGGTCAGTGCCGAGCATGCACGACGCTTTCGCGGGATCTATCCTTACCCGAACGCCTCGATGCACCAGCCCGACGAAAAAGCCCAGCTGAACATGTTTCTGGGCGAATGGCTGAGCCATTGCCTGGCGCTGGGGCATGAGTACGAAGTCGTACGTTAGTTGTGAACTGCGTCAGGTTCGCCGATTTCCCCTTTCGAGCATCCCCCAGCATAATTGCGCCATTCCTTCATTCTCGTGATCGCGCCCTGGGAGAACGACTTGTCGAGCGTATCCGCATTGACCACCGCCGATCCGGCGCTGCTGGTGCAACTGTCCGACAGCCACCTGTTTGCAGAGGCAGACGGCACGCTGCTGGGCATGAATACCCGCGACAGCCTGCAAAAAGTCATCGAACGGGTACGCGCGCAGCAACCCCGTATCGATCTGATTCTGGCGACCGGGGATCTGTCCCAGGACGGTACGCTGGAGTCCTATCAACAGTTTCGAGAGCTGACCCGACAGCTTGACGCGCCGACACGCTGGATTCCCGGTAATCACGACGAGCCGCGGATCATGGCCGAAGCCGCGGTGCAAAGTGCATTGCTGGAACCGGTAGTGGATATCGGCAACTGGCGGGTCACGCTGCTCGATTCGGCGGTGCCGGGCTCGGTACCGGGGTATTTGGAGGACGAGCAGTTGCAGTTGCTGGCCCGCTCCTTGAGCGAGGCGCCTGAGCGGCATCACCTGGTGTGTTTTCACCATCACCCGGTGTCGATCGGCTGTGCGTGGATGGAGCCTATCGGGCTGCGCAATCCTGAAGCATTGTTTGCGGTACTGGATCGTTTTCCACAGGTGCGCGCAGTGCTTTGGGGGCATGTGCACCAGGAAATCGATCAAATGCGTAACGATGTGCGTCTGATGGCTTCGCCTTCGACCTGCATTCAGTTCGAGCCGGGCAGCGACGATTTCAAGGTCGGCGAGCAGGCGCCGGGGTATCGCTGGCTGCGGCTGTTGCCCGATGGCCGGCTCGAAACCGGCGTGGAGCGCGTCACCGGGTTCGACTTCCAGGTCGATTACGGCTCCAACGGCTACTGACACAGCTTTGTAGGAGCTGGCTTGCCAGCGAAGAGGTCGTCACGTTCACCATCAATCTTGTTTGAAAATCCGCCTTCGCTGGCAAGCCAGCTCCTACAGGGATCGCATTTCATCGGCACCCAATGCGACAAAGTCCCTGTAAACTCCGTCTCTTTACTCGACGTTCAGGGAGTTCCAATGTCCGGCTCGATCCTTTATATCCACGGTTTCAACAGTGCGCCTGCATCGCAAAAGGCCACTCAGTTGAGCGAAGTGATGGAGCGGCTGGGCTTGAGCGAGCATCTGCGGGTGCCCGCTTTGCATCACCACCCCCGTGAGGCCATCGGTCAGCTGGAACAGGCGATTGCCGGGCTCGGTCGGCCATTACTGGTCGGCAGCTCGCTCGGCGGCTACTATGCGACTCACTTGGCTGAGCGCCATGGCCTGAAAGCCCTGTTGATCAACCCTGCCGTCAGCCCGCACCGGATGTTCGACGGATTTCTGGGAACGCAGAAAAACCTGTATACCGATGAGACCTGGGAGCTGACCCACGACCACGTGACGGCCCTGGCCGAGCTGGAAGTGCCGGCGCCACAGGACCCGCATCGCTATCAGGTGTGGTTGCAGACCGGGGACGAAACGCTGGACTATCGCCTCGCCCAGCAGTATTACCGGGCTTGCGCCTTGCGTATCCAGGCCGGTGGCGACCATGGATATCAAGGGTTCGCCACACAGCTTCCCGCCATGCTGAGCTTTGCCGGCATTGGCGCAGATGTGTATCAGGCGATTGATTTCGCGGCGCTCTGATTTCAGGGCCGCATGGCCCCTTTGTACTGAACCTTTTTACTGAACAGCTTTTCACTGAAGGACGACGAGACCCCATGGCCACTCCCAGCGCTAGCTCTTATAACGCCGACGCCATCGAAGTCCTCTCGGGCCTCGACCCGGTGCGCAAGCGCCCCGGCATGTACACCGACACCAGCCGGCCGAACCACCTGGCCCAGGAAGTCATCGACAACAGCGTCGACGAAGCCTTGGCGGGGCATGCCAAATCGGTGCAGGTCATCCTGCACGCCGATCACTCGCTGGAAGTCAGCGATGATGGCCGCGGCATGCCGGTGGACATTCACCCCGAAGAAGGCGTTTCGGGCGTCGAACTGATCCTTACCAAGCTTCATGCCGGTGGCAAGTTTTCCAACAAGAACTACCAGTTCTCCGGCGGTCTGCACGGGGTGGGTATTTCCGTGGTTAACGCCCTGTCGACTGAAGTCCGGGTTCGCGTAAAGCGTGACGGCAACGAATACCAGATGACCTTCAAGGATGGTTACAAGGCCACCGAGCTGGAAATCGTCGGTACGGTTGGCAAGCGCAACACCGGCACCAGCGTGTTCTTTGCCCCGGACCCGAAGTACTTTGATTCACCGAAATTCTCCATCAGCCGCCTCAAGCACGTGCTCAAGGCCAAGGCCGTATTGTGCCCGGGGCTGCTGGTCAGTTTTGAAGACAAGGCCACCGGCGAGAAAGTCGAGTGGCATTACGAAGACGGCTTGCGCTCCTATCTGGTCGACGCCGTCAGCGAGTTCGAGCGTCTGCCGGACGAACCGTTCTGCGGCAGCCTGGCCGGTAACAAGGAAGCGGTGGACTGGGCGCTGCTGTGGCTGCCGGAAGGTGGCGACGCGGTGCAGGAAAGCTACGTCAACCTGATCCCGACCGCCCAGGGCGGTACTCACGTCAACGGCCTGCGTCAGGGATTGCTCGACGCCATGCGCGAATTCTGCGAATTCCGCAGCCTGTTGCCGCGCGGTGTGAAGCTGGCGCCGGAAGACGTCTGGGAGCGTGTCGCCTTCGTGCTGTCGATGAAGATGCAGGAGCCGCAATTCTCCGGCCAGACCAAGGAGCGCCTGTCGTCCCGCGAGGCGGCGGCGTTCGTCTCCGGTGTGGTCAAGGATGCCTTCAGCCTGTGGCTCAACGCCAATCCTGAAACCGGCCTGCTGCTGGCCGAACTGGCGATCAACAACGCCGGCCGGCGTTTGAAGGCCAGCAAGAAGGTCGAGCGCAAGCGCATTACCCAGGGGCCGGCGTTGCCGGGCAAGCTTGCCGATTGCGCCGGGCAGGACCCTATGCGCTCCGAGCTGTTCCTGGTCGAAGGTGACTCCGCCGGCGGCTCGGCCAAGCAGGCGCGGGATAAAGAGTTCCAGGCGATCCTGCCGTTGCGCGGCAAGATCCTCAATACCTGGGAAGTCGACGGCAGCGAAGTGCTGGCCAGTCAGGAAGTGCACAACATTGCCGTGGCGATCGGTGTCGATCCGGGTGCTGCGGATATGAGCCAGTTGCGCTACGGCAAGATCTGCATCCTCGCCGACGCCGACTCCGACGGTCTGCACATTGCAACCTTGCTCTGTGCCCTGTTCGTCCAGCATTTCCGTGCACTGGTCGATGCCGGTCACGTTTATGTCGCCATGCCGCCGCTGTACCGCATCGACCTCGGCAAAGAGATCTACTATGCCCTGGATGAAGCCGAGCGCGACGGGATCCTCGATCGCCTGGTGGCCGAGAAGAAACGCGGCAAGCCGCAGGTCACACGATTCAAAGGCCTGGGTGAAATGAACCCGCCGCAGCTGCGTGAAACCACCATGGACCCAAACACCCGACGGTTGGTGCAACTGACGCTGGATGATTTCGAAGCAACGTCGGAAATCATGGACATGCTGCTGGCGAAAAAACGCGCCGGCGACCGCAAGACCTGGCTGGAGTCCAAGGGCAACCTGGCCGAGGTACTGGGCTGATGCGTCTGGGCTTTGCCCTGGCGTGTGCGTTGCTGCTGACCTCGATCACGGTGTCCGCCGAGCCGATCCCGCAGTTGCGGATGTTGTCCGAGCATGCCGTCGATGGCATGCGCGGTGGCAACCTGTCCGGGTTGGCCCAGTGCGGCAAGGAGTTGTGGACGGTTTCCGACCGCGACGATGACCAAATCTACCGCCTCGAAACCGGCGATGGCACTTGGCGCGCGCAAGCGGTGGGGATCGACGTTCCTCCAGTGCCAGACAGTGGATTGCCATGGGGCATACGCGTTCGGGTCTGGGCGGCATCGTTCATCCGTGGCGGTGACCTGGATTTCGAAGGCATCACCTGCGACAACGCTGGCAACCGCTACGTTGTCAGCGAGGCCCACGCGGCGGTGCTGCAAATCCCGCCTGCCGGCCCTGCATCGTGGTTGAAAATTTCTCCACTGCTGGTACGCGAAGCAAGGGCCAGCGGCCTGCTTTTGCATTTCAATGCAGTGTTTGAAGGCCTGGCGATCAATCCGGCCGGTGATCAGCTATGGCTGGCAGCTGAGCGCGAGGGTCGCGGTCTGCTGATGATCAAGCGCAAGCAAACAGTCTGGGACTGTGACGGCGGTTGTGTGTTGCTGAGCGAAGCGGGCATGGAAATGCAACCGGCACAATTTCCTGGCGCCAGGGCGAGACCACGGGATTTCGCCGATCTGGCACTGTTCAACGGCAAGTTGTTCACACTGGAGCGCAATGTCTACCAAATTTGCCGGCGCGATGCGGTGACGGCCAAGGTCGAGCGCTGCTGGTCGTTCGCGGATGAGGCTTTGCAGGAAAATCGTCGTTATCCACAACCCTTTGGACTGGCAGAAGCGCTGGTGGTGGACGCCGAGGGCGCCTGGATCGGCGTCGACAACAACAACGGCGCCCGCGCCGATGGCGAGGTACGTCCGATCGTCTGGCGCTTTGCTGCACCTGACGGTGGCTGGGGCGCCAAGCCGTGAGCCGGCAAACGCCAGGCAAGCGTGCGGGTCGGGTGTTGATGGTGCTGGCCTGGTGCGCTGCGCTGTTTCTGGCGACGCGTTTTTTTGGTCAATGGGAACAACGGCAGCAAAATCCCAACGCCGTGGTCAGTTCACAGCAGGGCGAAGGCTTCGTCGAAGTGAAACTGCTCGGCAATGCCCAAGGGCATTTTGTCGCCAGCGGCCTGATCAACGGGCAGCCGGTGGACTTCATGCTCGACACCGGGGCGACCGATGTGGCGATCCCGGCGCAACTGGCTGAACGCTTGAAGCTCGAAGAAGGTTTCGGTGTGACCCTGAGCACGGCCAATGGCCTGAGCCAGGGCTATCGCACCCGTATCGAACGCCTGCAACTGGGCGACATCGTACTGCGGGACGTCCGCGCACTGGTGGCGCCCGGCCTGCATGGCGATCAGGTGCTGCTCGGTATGAGCGCACTGAACAAACTTGAATTTACCCAGCGCGGTGGCACCATGCTGCTGCGCCAGACAACGAACCGATGAGGCCCGCATGAGCGACATCCTTGCAGACAGCTTAGATGGCGTAGAACGCCGATCGCTGGCTGACTTCACCGAAAATGCCTACCTCAACTACTCCATGTACGTGATCATGGACCGCGCCCTGCCGCACATCGGCGACGGCTTGAAGCCCGTACAGCGGCGCATCATTTACGCGATGAGCGAGTTGGGGCTGGACGCCGACTCCAAGCACAAGAAATCGGCGCGTACCGTCGGTGACGTGCTGGGTAAATTTCACCCCCATGGCGACTCGGCCTGCTACGAAGCCATGGTGTTGATGGCCCAGCCATTCAGCTACCGCTACACGCTGGTGGACGGCCAGGGCAACTGGGGTGCGCCGGACGATCCCAAATCCTTCGCCGCCATGCGATACACCGAAGCGCGCCTGTCGCGTTATTCGGAAGTACTGCTCAGCGAACTGGGCCAGGGTACTGCGGACTGGGGACCGAACTTCGACGGCACTCTCGACGAACCGCTGGTATTGCCAGCACGTTTGCCGAATATCCTCCTCAACGGCACCACGGGTATCGCCGTGGGCATGGCCACCGACGTACCGCCGCACAACTTGCGCGAGGTCGCGAGCGCGTGCGTGCGTTTGCTCGATGAGCCCAAGGCCACGGTCGAACAGCTCTGCGAACATATCCAGGGCCCGGACTACCCGACCGAGGCGGAAATCATCACGCCGCGCGCCGACCTGCTGAAAATCTACGAAACCGGTCGCGGTTCGGTGCGCATGCGTGCCGTGTATCACATCGAAGACGGCGACATCATTGTTACCGCGCTGCCGCATCAGGTGTCCGGGGCCAAGGTGCTGGAACAGATCGCCGCGATGATGCAGGCCAAGCCATCCAAGGCACCGCAAATCGCCGATCTGCGCGATGAATCGGACCACGAAAACCCGTGCCGGATCGTGATCATTCCGGGCGCACGCAAGAACTTTGACCACGATGCGCTGATGCAGCACCTGTTCGCCAGCACGGAGCTGGAGTCGAGCTACCGGGTCAACGTCAACATCATCGGCCTGGACGGCAAGCCGCAGCTGAAGAACCTGCGGGCCTTACTGGTCGAGTGGCTGGAATTCCGCGTGCAGACCGTACGTCGCCGCCTGCAATTCCGCCTCGACAAGGTCGAGCGTCGCCTGCATCTGTTGGACGGCTTGCTGATTGCCTACCTCAACCTGGATGAAGTGATTCATATCATCCGTACCGAGGAACATCCCAAAGCCGCGCTGATCGAGCGTTTCGCCCTCAGCGAAATCCAGGCCGACTACATCCTCGATACTCGCTTGCGTCAGTTGGCGCGCCTGGAAGAGATGAAGCTGCGTGCCGAACAAGACGAGCTGCTCAAAGAACAAGCCAAGCTGCAAGCCTTGCTCGCCAGCGAAGCCAAGCTGAAAAAGCTGGTGCGCTCCGAATTGATCAAGGACGCCGAAACCTACGGCGATGACCGTCGCTCGCCAATCGTCGAGCGCGCTGAAGCCAAGGCGCTGACCGAACACGATCTGCTGCCGAACGAGAAAGTGACTGTTGTCTTGTCGGAAAAAGGCTGGGTTCGTTCCGCCAAGGGGCACGAGATCGACGCTACCGGGCTTTCCTATAAGGCAGGGGACGGTTTCAAGGCCCTGGCGGCCGGGCGTTCCAACCAGTTTGCGGTATTCATCGACTCCACCGGCCGCAGCTATTCGGTGGCGGCGCATACATTGCCATCGGCCCGAGGCCAGGGCGAGCCGCTGACCGGCCGCCTGACACCGCCGCCGGGCGCGAGCTTCGAATGCGTGCTGATGCCAGAAGACGATGCGTTGTACGTCATCGCCTCCGACGCCGGTTACGGTTTCGTGGTCAAGGGTGAAGACCTGCAGGCCAAGAACAAGGCGGGCAAGGCGCTGTTGAGCCTGCCGAACAACGCCAAGGTGATCCTGCCGCGTCCGGTGGTTGATCGAGAGCACAACTGGCTGGCTTCGGTCACCACCGAAGGTCGCCTGTTGATCTTCAAGATCAGCGATCTGCCACAATTAGGTAAAGGCAAAGGCAACAAGATCATCGGGATCTCCGGAGAGCGTGTGGCCAGTCGCGAAGAATATGTCACGGACATTGCCGTCATCCCGGATGGCGCCACATTGGTGCTTCAGGCTGGAAAACGTACCTTGTCACTGAAAGCAGACGACCTCGAACACTACAAGGGTGAGCGTGGGCGTCGTGGTAACAAGTTGCCACGTGGCTTCCAGAGGGTAGATGCACTGCTCGTCGAAAACCTCAATTAGGCGTCCTAGAGCGCCCGATCTACGATTTAACGCGTAGATCGGCGCATTCGCACTGGAGTCGGAACGCATATTCACGGATGATATGGCCTTTCAAGCGCCGGCGTGGCCGAGCGTTCTTCATATTTATTGAGTATTTTCACTGTGATCAGCCTTGTGGCGATCACCTGGATGGGACGATGACTGCTCTGCGCCTTCCTTTTATTTTGATGCTTGCCGGCGTTCTTGGCCTGGCAGGTTGCAGCGTTCACCAGCCGGTGTCGCTGTATCAACTGGACAGTGGAAGTCCCGTTCCGCCTGCGCAAAGCGCGGGCATGGCAGTTTTGCTGGGCCCGGTAACCGTTGCTGACTATCTGCAGCGCGAAACCCTGTTGCAGCGTCAGCCTGATGGCAGCCTGCAAGCCTCGTCCGACGGTCGTTGGGCCGGTAGCCTGTCCTCGGATATCGATCAGCTGTTGCTGCGTCAGGTCGCCGGCCACCTGGATAGCCAGCGCGTGGTGCTGGCGCCGGCCACCGTTGGCTTCACACCGGATGTTCAGGTATTGCTGACCATCACCCGTCTTGACTCGGGTGAGAAGCAACCGGCGATCCTCGATGCGCAATGGCGCCTGATCGACCGCCGTGGCCAAGTGCGCGACAACCGCATCATTCATCTGCAAGAACAGCACACAGGCTCCACGGCTGCCCAGGTTCAGGCTCAGGGAGCGTTGTTGCAGAAACTTGCCGAACAGCTGTCGACCGCGCTCAAGCCACTGGCCAACCAGCCACCGATTGCCGAGGTCCCAAAAAAGCCGGCAGCGAAACCTGTGGCGCCTGCGGCAGAGGCTGAAAAGCAGCCGAAGATCCCGATGGCTGCGCCGATTCGCACGGATATGGAAGTGTTTCGCTTCTAAGCCCGGACTGGTACAGAACAAGGCCCGCATTGATGCGGGCCTTGTTGTTCCTGCAGGATGGAGTTTTCAGTGCTGCTGATGGCCTCATCGCGGGTAAGCCTTGCTCCCGCAGGTTTTGTGTCGCACTCATGTCAAATGAACGACACAGAACCTGTGGGAGCAAGGCTTGCCCGCGATGAGGTCAGAACAGGCAACAAAAAGCCCGCAGACGATCACTCGTGTGCGGGCTTTTTCATAACAAGGTGGTTACGACCGACGCTCATGCATCCGCGCCAGTTGCCGCTCCAGCATTGACGGGTAAGGCTCCATCAAGCGCTCTACGCAGCACGCGCCTTCAGGGCTGGCAATCGGCCTGATACGTGCACGTTGGCGGATCAGCGCATCGTCACTGATCTTGCGCTCCACCAGCAGCAGGTTGCGGCTGTGTTGCGACAGTGCCAGGGCGTCCTGGGCGGGGTCGGTCAGCAGCAGGTCGATCTGGCTCAGGCCGAACAACTCGTCGCCCAGGGTCAGGCCCAGTTGCAATTGCAGGGTAATGCCGCTGTCGGCGACTTCGATCTGCAACTGATGGCCTAATGCCCTCAGCAGTTCGCCGCAGCAGATAGCGTTGGTCAGGTAGTCATCGCCGCTGTCTTCGGTATGGAACAGCATCAGCGTGCTGCCATCATTGAGTGTGTGCAGTTCGCTCTGGTAGAGCGAGGCGGCCTGGTCGAGGCAGTCGCGGTAGCGTTTGAGCAGTTCTTCCAGGCGTGCACGGGGCAGGCGACGTAGTTGCTCCTGGGAACCCAGCTGTACGGCGAGTACGGCGCTGTGCACAGGAGCGCTGGGTGCCACGGGTTTGGCCAGCGGTTTCGAGGCGCTGTCTGGCGCATCGTCGAGCAGGTCCGCGAATGCATCTTCGTCATCGTCTTCGACGGTACTGACAGCGCGTCGTGGGGCAGCCTTCATCGCGGGCATCGGGCGGCTTTCATCAAAGCTCGGATCGCGCAGGTTACGCACTTCGAAACCCGGCTCGGCAGCTTCGTCATCGTCGTCGAACTCGGGTTCCGGCACGGGCTCGGGTTCGGCCGGTTCCGGCGCGAAGTCGGCGTGCAACTGGCGCGCCAGGTCGCCGATCTCGTCCTGGCGCTCGATGCCCGGGGTGTGCTCGTCGATGCGGCGCAGCCATACCCGCAATTGCAGGAGTGGCGTAGTGATGTGCCGGCCCAGGCGCAGGCTCAAGGCCAGGGACAGCGCCAGCAGAATCGCACTCAGGATGCCCATGCTCTGCAGGCTGATGGTCATTGGCTGCTGGAACTGGTCCATGTCCAGGCTGATGCGCAACTGGCCGGCGGTCACGTCCTGGAAGGTGATCTTGCTCTGATAGATGCCTTCGGCCTCGCCCAGCAAGCCGTGCTTGGGACGCTGACCCGCTTCGGCAAGGATGCGGTTATCCATGCTGTAGATGGCGGCGTGGGCCACCAGCTTGTTCTTGGTCAGGTTGTTGAGCAGCACGTTGAGGCTGAGGATGTCGTTGGACACCAGCAGTTCGGTGGCTGAGGTCGCGGTCTGTGTGGTCAGGCTTTCACCCAGCGCATCCGCCTGCTCGTGCATGGCCTGCTTGAACTGCAAACCCATCACACCGGCATAGATCACCAGGGCCAGGGCGACCAGGATCACGTTATGGCTGGCGATGCGCAATGCAATCGGTACACGGCGATGGCGCAGTGCACGGAAGATCAGCAGAAAGAAGTTATCGGTTTTTACTGGCGTGGGCCGGTTCACTTGAGCTCGGCTCTTTTGTCCGTGAAGTTGACGCGCAGTATAGCGACAGGCCCTAGGCCGGCAAAGCGCTCACGGTGCCCGATGGTCACTGAATGTGGGTAGAATGCGGTTTTTTTCCACCTGCGGGGGTGCGCCTTGCGCGAAATCGTCCTGATAAACATCACGGGAGTCGACCGTCCGGGTCTGACTGCGGCCATTACCGGCGTTCTGGCCCAGGGTGGTGTGAACATTCTCGACATTGGTCAGGCGGTGATCCACGACACCCTGTCGTTCGGCATCCTGGTTGAAATTCCTGATACCGAACAAGGCAAGTCGGTCCTCAAGGACATCCTGTTCAAGGGCTATGAGCTCGATCAGCAGGTGCGTTTCACGCCGGTGTCCGAAGAGGACTACCAGCAATGGGTCGGTAACCAGGGTAAAAAACGCCACATCGTGACCTTGTTGACCCGCAAAGTGACTGCCGGGCAATTGCAGGCGGTGAGTTCGATCACCGCCAAGTATGGCCTGAACATCGACCATATCGATCGCCTGTCCGGGCGCATGCCGCTGGATACCCCGGCTGACAAGGGCAAGGGCTGCATCGAGTTTTCCGTGCGCGGCGAAGCGGCCGATCCGCAAGCGTTGCGGGCCGAATTCCTCAGCGTGGCCCAGGAGCTGAACGTCGACATCGCTTTCCAGGAAGATTCGCTGTTCCGTCGCAACCGTCGCCTGGCGGTGTTCGACATGGACTCGACCCTGATCGAAGCCGAAGTCATCGACGAATTGGCCAAGGCGGCTGGCGTGGGCGACAAGGTGTCGGAAATTACCGAGCGGGCGATGGCCGGTGAGCTGGATTTCCGCGCCAGTTTCAAAGAACGCCTGGCGTTGCTCAAGGGGCTGGATGTCGGCGTGCTGGACTCGATCGGCGCTTCGCTGCGCCTGACCGAAGGCGCCGAAACCCTGTTCGCCGAACTCAAGCGCCTGGGCTACAAGACGGCCATTCTGTCGGGCGGTTTCACCTACTTCGCCAAGCAATTGCAGGCGAAACTGGGCATCGACTACGTGTTCGCCAATGAGCTGGAAGTGGTTGATGGCAAGGTGACCGGCGTGGCGGTCGAGCCGATTGTCGATGCGCAGCGCAAGGCAGATCTGCTGAAAGAGCTGGCACACAAGGAAGGTTTGCGTCTGGAGCAGACCATTGCGGTCGGCGACGGTGCCAACGACTTGCCGATGCTGGCGATTGCCGGGTTGGGCGTGGCGTTCCGCGCCAAGCCGCTGGTCAAGCAGTCGGCGAAGCAGGCGATTTCCACCCTTGGGCTGGATGGCGTGCTGTACCTGCTAGGCTTCCGTGATCGCGACGGACAGCTGTAATACCGCAAAACCCGGTGTGAAAACCGGGTCCTGTGGGAGCTGGCTTGCCAGCGATGGCTTACTGGCATTCAACATTAATGTCGACTGATGTACCGCTATCGCTGGCAAGCCAGCTCCCACATTGATCACCATTGTTTTCAGATCAGGCTTTTGGTGAGCCCATGCCTTGGCCCATCTGCACCGGTGAACCCGCAGCCAGTTCTTCAGCCCATTTCACCTGATCCGGCCCGAACAGCACGACAGCGGTCGAGCCCAGCTTGAAGCGGCCCAGTTCCGCACCTTTTTCCAGGTGGATCGGCGCGCGGGCGGCTTCGTCGTAACGGAAGGTTTTCAGTTCGCGTTTCGGCGGTGTGACCAGCCCGGCCCACACGGTTTCGATCGAGGCCACGATCATTGCGCCCACCAGCACCACGGCCATCGGCCCGCGCTCGGTGTCGAAAATGCACGCCACACGCTCATTGCGTGCGAACAGTTCCGGCACGTTTTCAGCGGTGGTCTGGTTGACCGAGAACAGACGGCCCGGAATGTAGATCATCTCGCGCAAGGTGCCGGCCAGCGGCATGTGCACGCGGTGGTAGTCCTTCGGTGACAGGTAAATGGTCGCGAAATCACCGCCCATGAACGGCGCGGCATTCGCCGCATCGCCACCCAGCAGTTCCAGTACGCTGAAACTGTGGCCCTTGGCCTGGAACACGCGACCGTGTTCGATCGGGCCGAGTTGGCTGACCGCGCCGTCGGCGGGGCTGAGGATCGCGCCCGGTGTTTGGTCCAGTGGGCGCGCACCGTCTTTCAAGGCGCGGGTAAAGAAGGCGTTGAAGTGTTCGTAGGCGGTGAGGTCTTCGACCAGGGCTTCGGACATGTTCACCTGGTAACGCTGGGCGAACCAGGCGGTGAAGGCATTCTTGAACCAGCGCACGCGGCATTCGGCGATGCAGCCGGCCATTCGCGAGAGCAGGTTGTGGGGCAGCAGGTACTGGCTGACGATAAACAGACGCTTGTTCATTAACTGTCCTTAAAAACCTTGATTCTCTACGGGGGTATCGGGATGGTTGCCCCATTCGCCCCAGGAGCCGGCGTAGCCTTTGACCCGCGGATAACCGAGGGACTTGGCCACCAGATAGGTGAAGCCAGAGCGATGGTGAGTCTGGCAGTGGGTAATCACTTCTTTGTCTTTGCTGATCCCGAGTTGTTCGAGGATCTGCGGCATGTCGGTGCGGATGCGCAAGTTGCGCGCCTTGTCCATGCCCGCGGTCCATTCGAAATTGACCGCCCCGGGAATGTGCCCACCCTTGGCCGCGAGTACTTTTTCACCGGAAAACTCCAGCGGTCCGCGCGCGTCCCAGATCGCCAGGTCGGTTGCACCGAGACGGCTTTGCAGATACTCGCGGGTGGCGGTGGGCTCGTCGTGCAGGGTCAATGCCACCGGACCGCCAACCGCAGGCGGGATCTGGATCGACATGGGAAAACCTTCTGCCAGCCAGGCGGTCAGGCCACCGTCGACATAGTGGTACTTGCTGTGGCCGATGACATCCAGCAGCCAGATAAAGCGTCCGGCCCAACCGCCGCCTTCGTCGTCATAAACCACGTAGACCGCGTCAGGGTTATGTCCCAACTCACCGAACAGTGCTTCGAGTGCCGCTTGCGGCGGCATCAGCCCAGGCGCTGGCGCCTGGCCGAGTTGCGTGCGTTTCGGATCGACAAAGCGTGCGCCGGGGATATGCCCAGCGGCATAGCGCGCGCTGCTGGTCAGGTCCACCAGGATCAGTTCGCGGGCGTCGAGACGAGAGAGCAAGTCGCTCGGTTCGATCACCAGCGGCAAGCCAGAGAAGTCAGGCATGTGAGGTCTCCAGGGCACAAAAGGGAGGATTGTAGCGCAGCTTATTGTTGGCCGCGTCGGCTAAAACTGTGCAGGGCTTTCTCAATGCACTGCGCGGTTTTGCCGAAGGCTTGCAGGGTGATCTCTGAAAACGGTCCGCCGCCCTGATCCGCCACGACGATCATGATCACCCGGCCATTGTTGACCAGTGATCGCAGCAACAAGTGTTCACCGCTGAACTGCGAACGCAGGCTGTTGGGCAGCAGGGCGGAGAATTGCGCGTTGTTATCCGGGGTCAGGCGCACCTGGGCCTGTTGCGCGAGCAAGCGTTGCAGCACGGTGCTCTGGCTGACCGTGAAATTCAGCCCGGCCACCTCTTTCGGTAGTCCAGCAGTCTGATGCACCCGCAGATTGGCGTGGGTGCGGTCGGCCATCAGGATCATGACCCGGCGCATGCCGCACGCGACCAGTGCGTCACGGGCGGAGGTGGTCAGGTGCATGGCGTTGGTGAAACGACTCGGTTCGATCAGCAACTCGGCGCATTGTCTGCGCCACTTGGCCAGGTCTTCGGCGGTTGGCGCCGGGGCTGGCAGCAGGCCGGCGTGGACACGGTTCGTGCCCCACGGCCAGATCAGTGCAACGGCAGGGTGCCAGAGGTCTGGCATCGCATGATGGCGTCCGCTGTTAGCCGCCTGTTGGTGTAACTGTTGTTGCACCTCGTCCACTGGCATTTGCAGGTAAAGACTGGTCAGGTACTGCCAGCGTTCACTGTGCGGGCTGTCCCAGGCCTGTTGCGCCGAAAGTGCCAGGCCGTTGGCCAGCAGCACTGTGTTGGCCGGCTGATTAAGCCAACGGCGCAGGGTCGGGTCGTCATCGAGGCGGTTTTGCTGGCGTAATGGATGTTCGCTGTCGCGGGCAATGCGCAGGACTTTCACCAGTTCCCGTTGCTCGGTGAGTAGCAGTTTATAACCCTGTTGCACCCAGATCGGCAGGCGCCAGGTGTCCACCAGCGCCAGGCCGATTTCCAGCAGGCGAGCGCCGAACAATTGCTTTTCGACTTTGCGCGCCGACTCGCCTTTATGGATGACTCGCAGTTCCCAGTCTTCGAGCAATTGCGGGTGGGTCAGTGCCAGGGGCCACAGTGGAGAGAGGAACAGCAGGCTGCCCCAATGAATGTCCTGCCACAGGCGCGCGAGGCGGCTGGCAAAAAAACCGTTGGCCTGTTGAGTGGCGTGCTGGCTGATCATCTGCAATTGACGCAGCGCCTTTGGAATCTCGGCCATGGGTTCGGCCGGCAGGCGCTCGAGCAATTCTTCGGTGCGCTTCAGGCCGAGGCGATTGAGCGCGACCTCAAGGTTTTCCGCGGGTTCGCTCATGCTGCCATGCGTGTGTCGATTGGCTTCGCGAATCAGGCTCAGGGCCAGGGCCGGGCTGTCCTGCATCAATTCGGCGATGTCGCGCAGCGAGCTGCGACTGTCGCGGATCGCCCGGCAGACAAGGTCGTGACTGGCTTGCGGAATGGGTAGGCGCACGCCATCGAGAAGCTTGACCCAGCCTTCGAGCGTGGTTGGTTTTGGAGCCGGGACGTTCGTTTCGTTAGCCATGTCTGGAGGCGATCATCGTCTGGATTACCTATGCACGGAGTGGGTCAAATTAGCTTTTCGCCTGAACTGGCTATAGTCTGGCGCAGTTTTGCCGATAAGTAGAAGAAGAGATTTTTTAACTTCCGAATATGACCTTGAACCCGACTCAGTAAGTGCTCTCCTACCTATGGCTAAAATAATCGGCATCATCGTCGTATTCGCGAGCGTGCTCGGCGGATACGTGCTCTCACACGGCAAAATTGCCGCCCTGATCCAGCCTTTCGAGGTCATGATTATCGGGGGTGCGGCCCTCGGCGCATTCCTGCAGGCCAACCCCGGTCACATGACGATGCACGTGCTCAAGAAGTCCCTGAGCATGTTCGGTTCGCGTTTCAACAATGGCTACTACCTTGAAGTCCTGGGCCTGATTTACGAGATCCTCAACAAGAGTCGCCGCGAAGGCATGATGGCCATCGAAGGCGATATCGAAGATGCTGCCGCGAGCCCGATCTTCGCCAAGTACCCGTCGGTCCTCAAGGACGAGCGCATGACCGCGTTCATCTGCGATTACCTGCGCATCATGTCCTCCGGCAACATGGCCCCCCATGAGCTTGAAGGTCTGTTCGACATGGAACTCTATAGCCTCAAGGAGGAACTGGAACACCCTTCCCATGCCGTCAACGGCATTGCCGATGGCATGCCCGGTTTCGGTATCGTCGCCGCGGTACTGGGGATCGTGGTGACCATGGCCTCGCTGGGTGACGGCGACCAGAAATCCATCGGCCTGCACGTGGGTGCGGCACTGGTCGGTACCTTCTTCGGTATTCTCGCCGCCTACGGCTTCTTCGGTCCGCTGGCCCATTCCCTGGCTCACGACGCCAAGGAAGAACTGAATATCTATGAAGCCATCAAGGCCTCGCTGGTTGCCTCGGCTTCCGGCATGCCGCCATCGCTGGCCGTGGAGTTCGGACGCAAGGTTCTGTACCCGGCGCACCGTCCTAGCTTTGCTGAGCTGGAACAAGCGGTTCGTGGTCGATAGTGCTCTGTTTCGCAAATACGTTCCTTTTTTGGCGAGTGGCTGGTGTCGCCAGACAAGGCGCCGCGACGAGTCATAGCCCGCTATGGCGAGGAGCGGCAACGCCGTATGGCGACAACAGACACCGTCAAAAAGGAACAGTATTTGTGAGACAGAGCACTCTCCATGGAAAATAATCAGCCGATAATCATCAAGCGCGTCAAGCGCTATGCCGGCGGGCATCACGGTGGGGCGTGGAAAATCGCCTTCGCCGACTTCGCCACGGCGATGATGGCGTTCTTTCTGGTGTTGTGGCTGTTGTCCACGGCGACACCGGAACAGAAGCTTGCCATCGCCGGTTACTTCAAGGACCCGATCGGCTTCACCGAAAGCGGCACGCCGTACATCATTGATCTGGGCGGTACGCCAGAGTTGGCGCCGGAAAAAACCCTCAACCCCGAGGTGAAATCCCAGCCGCAGCCGGACAAGGTGACTGTCGACGCCGAACAGGTCGAAGGCATGGCCGAGATGGTGGAGAAGGAGCGCCTCGAACTGTTGCTGCAAGAGTTGCAAAACAAGGTCGAAGAAAACCCGCAGCTGCAGAAATTCAAAGACCAGATCATGTTCGAGATCACGCCGGACGGTTTGCGCATTCAGATCGTGGATGCCGAGAACCGGCCGATGTTCGACTCCGGCAGTGCCCGTCTGAAGCCGTATTTCGAAGACATCCTGCTGGCCATGGCCGACACCATCAAGGCCGTGCCGAACAAGATCAGCATCAGCGGCCACACCGATGCCAAGCCATACAGCGGCCAGGGTGATTTCGGCAACTGGGAGCTTTCTGCCAACCGTGCCAACGCCGCTCGCCGGGCGCTGGTCGCAGGTAGCTATCCGGATGCACAAGTGGCGCGGGTGGTCGGTTATGCCTCGTCGGCCTTGTTTGACCGCGAACATCCATTCAATCCGGTCAACCGCCGTATCGACATCATCGTACTGACCAAGAAAGCCCAGCGCGCCATCGAAGGTTCGCAAGGTGCGGAACCGGCGCCGGAACCAACGCAAGGGCAGGGCGGTCCGGGCGAAGTGCCTGCCGACCCGAATGCGTTGCCGGCAGACAAGGAGCCGTTGCCGGCCCACGAACTGCGCGAACGGCTAAACCTGTTCGATGACCCGGCACCGAAACCGGGTGAAGCGCCCAAGCAGTGATTTAGATAAATGAGGGGTGGCTGACCCACCCTCTTCGCGAGCAGGCTCGCTCCCACAAGGGCAACGCGCACTACTGTGGGAGCGAGCCTGCTCGCGAAGGCAATGTTGGAGTCACAACAAAAGCCCAGGCGAAAAAAAGCCGCGAGATGATCGCGGCTTTTTCATGTCTGCCCGAAACGGCTCAGTAACCGTTTTCCGGCAGGCTGGCGATGATCGAGCGGTAGCTGTTCATCCGTTGCTGCTGCACACGGCCATCTTCCAGGGCCTTGAGCAGGGCGCAACCCGGTTCGCGATCGTGCTTGCAGTCACGGAAGCGGCAGGTGCCGAGCAGGTCGTTGAACTCGATGAAGCCGGCTTCGACGTCAGCGCGGCTGACGTGGCCCAGGCCGAATTCGCGGATACCCGGGGAGTCGATCAGCTCACCGCCACCGGGGAAGTGGAACAAGCGTGCGGTGGTGGTGGTGTGAGTGCCCTGGCCGGACAGCTCGGACAGCGGGCCGACACGGGTCTCGACATCCGGCAGCAGGCTGTTGACCAGCGATGACTTGCCGACGCCGGACTGACCGACGAACACGCTGATGCGCCCGTCGAGTTGCTTCTGCAGTTGCTCCATGCCGTTGCCGTGATGCGCCGACACTTCCAGGACCGGATATCCAAGCGTGCGATAAACACCCAACAGGGCATTCAACGCCGGGGCGTTTTGCTCGTCGATCAGGTCGAACTTGTTCAGCAACAGCAGCGGCTTGATGCCCGCGTGTTCGGCAGCTACAAGGTAGCGGTCGATCAGGTTGGCATGAGGTTCTGGCAGTGGTGCGAAAACGATGACAATCATGTCGACGTTCGCCGCCACCGGCTTGAGCTGGCCACGGCTGTCCGGTCGGCACAGTTCGGTGTTGCGCGGCAGTTGCGCCACGATCACGCCGATGCCCTGGTTGCCGGCACGCCAGACCACCTGATCGCCGGTGACCAGCGCCGGCAGGTTGGCGCGCAGGTGGCAACGGAACACCTCGCCGGCCAGCTCGCCGTCGCGGGCCTCGACCTCGACCTGCACGCCGAAGTGCGCGATCACCAGGCCGTGCTGTTCCGGGCCCAGGTCGCCACCTTCGAGTGCCTCGACAGCCGAGGACTCACGTTTGGCGGCGCGGGCAGCGCGTTCGCCCTGAATCTTTTCGATGCGCCAGTTTTGACGACGATTGAGTTGGCGTTTGGCCATGGGTGTTCCGTAGTAATAATGCAGCGATTAGGTAAAACGGCCGCGAGTTTAGCACGCCCGGCCACCGGCCTAGGCTAAACTGCGCAGCATTGCCTAGGAGCCGACACATGCAAAATTCGCAGAACCTGATCTGGATCGACCTGGAAATGACCGGTCTGGACCCGGATAACGACGTCATTATCGAAATGGCCACCATCGTGACCGACAGCGACCTGAACACCTTGGCCGAAGGCCCGGTGATCGCTATCCACCACAGCGACGAAGTCCTCGCTCGCATGGACGAGTGGAACACCCGCACCCACGGCAATTCGGGTCTGACTCAGCGCGTGCGAGAAAGCCGTATCAGCATGGCTGAAGCGGAAGCCGAGACCATCGCCTTCCTGGAAAAGTGGGTGCCGAAAGGCAAGTCGCCGATCTGCGGCAACAGCATCTGCCAGGACCGTCGCTTCCTTTATACCCACATGAAATCCCTGGAAAGCTATTTCCACTACCGCAACCTCGACGTCTCAACCCTCAAGGAACTGGCCGCGCGCTGGGCGCCGGACGTGCGCGACAGCTTCAAGAAAGGCAGCACCCACCTGGCCCTGGACGACATCCGCGAATCCATCGCCGAGTTGCAGCACTACCGCCAGCATTTCATCAAGTCTTGAGCCTGACCAGCGACCTGTAGGAGCTGGCTTGCCAGCGAAGAGGCCCTTGAGGACGCCTTCGCCGGCAAGCCGGCTCCTACAGGTGCGGGTGCCCTCTTTTGGTGCTGACCTTATATGGCTAGACTGCGCGCCTTTCTGCAAGGACCGCCACCATGTTGTTGATGCTTTACCTGATCGCCATCACCGCCGAAGCCATGACCGGTGCCCTGTCTGCGGGCCGTCGAGGAATGGATTGGTTTGGCGTGGTGCTGATTGCGTGTGTTACGGCATTGGGCGGCGGTTCGGTGCGTGATGTGCTGCTGGGCCACTACCCGCTGACCTGGGTCAAACACCCGGAATACCTGGTCCTGACAACCATCGCAGCCATGTTCACGGTGTTCACCGCCCGCTGGATGCGCCATCTGCGCTCGCTGTTTCTGGTGCTCGATGCCGTCGGTCTGGTGGCATTCACCCTGATCGGCTGCATGACCGCCCTGGAAATGGGCCATGGCATGTTGGTTGCGTCGGTCAGCGGCGTGATCACCGGGGTTTTCGGCGGTATCCTGCGGGACATTTTCTGCAACGACATCCCGTTGATCTTCCGCCGCGAACTTTATGCCAGCGTCTCGTTTGCGGCAGCGTGGTGTTACATGTTTTGCCTGTATCTGAACGTGCCGGGTGAGCAGGCGATTCTGATCACGCTATTTGGCGGCTTTCTGTTGCGCTTGCTGGCGATCCGTTTCCATTGGGAAATGCCCAAGTTCGTTTATAACGACGAAGCCTGACGTTCGGCATGTTGCTGCAATGCCCACTCGACATGCTCACGCACCATCTCGGATGGATATTCTCGCCGCGCCTTCAACGCTTCCAATACCGGAATCGTTGAAGGCGCGTTGCCCAGCCCGACGGCCAGATTGCGCAACCAGCTTTCGTAGCCTGCACGTCTTAGCGGCGATCCTTCAGTGCTGCTTAAAAATTTGTCTTCGTCCCACATGAACAGTTCGGCCAGGCTGGCGTTGTCCAGGTTGTGCCGTGGCTTGAAGTCGCCTTCGCCGGATGGGCTGGCGAATCGGTTCCAGGGGCAGACGATCTGGCAGTCATCGCAGCCGAACACCCGGTTGCCGATCAGCGGTCGCAGATCTACAGGTATGGCGCCTTTGAGTTCGATGGTCAGATAGGAAATGCAGCGCCGGGCATCCAGTACATAGGGGCCGACGAAGGCATTGGTCGGACAGATGTCCAGGCAGGCGCTGCAGCGGCCGCAATGCTCGGTGGCGTGTGGCGGGTCCACGGGTAGCGGCAAATCGACGAACAATTCGGCGAGGAAGAAATAACTGCCGGCCTTGCGATTCAAGACCAGCGTGTTTTTGCCGATCCACCCAAGGCCGGCCTTTTCCGCGATGGCTTTTTCCAGCACCGGGGCACTGTCCACGAAGGCGCGGTAACCGAACGGACCAATGACCGCCTGAATTTTTTCCGCCAGTTGTTGCACGCGTTTACGAATCAACTTGTGGTAATCGCGGCCCAAGGCATAACGCGAGACGTAGGCTTTTTCCGGTTGAGCCAGCAATTGCGCCATTTTGGTGTCGCCCGACAGGTAGTCCATGCGCAGCGAAACCACGCGCAAAGTGCCCGGCACCAGCTCATCCGGGTGCGAGCGTTTGCTGCCATGGGCGCCCATGTAGTCCATTTCGCCGTGGTAACCGGCATCGAGCCAGCGCTGCAGGTGCTGCTCATGCTCCCCGAGGTCGAGGCCGCTGATGCCGACTTGCTGGAAGCCCAGCTCGCGGCCCCAGTCCTTGATGGATTGGGCGAGGGCGGGCAGGTCTGTGGTAATAGCGGGCATGAGGCGAGAGAAACCGGAGCTGAGGTGCGTATAATTCTGCCAGACATCGGAGCCTGAAGACGCATGCCGCACACTAAAGATGATTTACCCGACGCGCTGTACAGCGCCGCGCAGGTCCGAGGGCTCGATGCGAGCCTGATCGCGGCCGGCACCCCGGGCTTCGAACTGATGCAGCGGGCGGCGCGGGCAACCTGGCGCGCGCTGGTCCGCCAATGGCCAGCGGCAAGTGAATTGACAGTGGTTGCCGGCCACGGCAATAACGCCGGTGACGGTTACCTGGTGGCCGTTTTGGCCAGGCGCGCCGGTTGGTGGGTCCGGGTGCTGGCGGTAGGCGATCCGCTGCAACTGCGCGGTGATGCGGCGTCGGCCCATGCCGAGGCGGTATCCGAAAACGTCCGCATCGAAGCGTGGAGCGGGCAATCGGAATGTCGTGGGATAGTACTAGACGCCTTGCTCGGCACCGGCTTGACCGGTGACGTGCGCGAACCGTACGCCGGCGTTATTAGTGTAATCAATGCCAGTGGACTGCCAGTGGTGGCTGTGGATATCCCTTCCGGGCTCTGCGCCGATACCGGTCATATCCTCGGCCGCGCCGTTCGAGCCGATCTGACGGTCACCTTCATTGGCTTGAAACTGGGATTGTTCACCGGTGACGCGGCGGACGTGGTGGGCGAACTGGTTTTCAACGACCTGCATGCCGATCCGCAGCTGCTCGAAGGTGCGCCGACCAGTGCCCTTCGCCTGATGGCCGGCAACCTGCCATGTCTTCCCGCTCGGACGCCGACTTCCCATAAAGGCAAATTCGGTCATGTGCTGCTGGTGGGCGGCGATCGCGGCCTGGGTGGCGCGATCCTGCTGAGCGCGCAAAGTGCGCTGCGCAGCGGCGCCGGCATGGTGTCGGTGGCGACGCGGAGCGAACATGTGCCCGCCGCGCTGGCCAGAATCCCCGAAGCGATGGTGCTGGGCACATCATCGGCCAATCAGTTGATGGAATTGCTGCAAAAGGTGTCCGTGCTGGTGAGCGGCCCGGGGCTGGGGCAGTCCGCCTGGGGGCGCAGCTTGTTGTCCGCTGCCGCCAACGCACCCCTGCCGCAAGTCTGGGATGCCGACGCGCTGAACATGCTGGCCGAGGAACGTGTGAACTTGCCCAAGGATTGTGTCATTACGCCGCATCCGGGCGAAGCGGCGCGGTTGCTGGGCATGAGCACTGCCGAGATTCAGGCTGATCGCCCCGCGGCGGCTCATGCGCTGAGTAAAAAATATGCAGCAGTCGTGGTGCTCAAGGGCGCCGGCAGCCTGATCGCCAGTCCCGACGGGCGGCTGGCCGTATGTCATCAGGGTCATCCGGCCATGGCCACCGCGGGTTTGGGCGATGTGCTGGCCGGTCTGGTCGGCGCTCTGCTGGCCCAAGGGATGGACGCGTTCAATGCGGCCTGCCTGGCGGTCTGGCTGCATGCCAACGCGGGTGAGCAACAAGGCAAATTCGGCCGTGGGCTGGCGGCCAGTGATCTGATTCCAGCCATTCGTCAGTTGTTGGAGGAGCAAGCACCGTGTCTGAAGTAACCCTGTACCTGGCTGATGAAGAGGCGATGACCGCGTTTGGCGCTCGCATCGCCCAAACCACAAAAGGGCACGGCCTGATCTTTCTCGAAGGCAACCTGGGAATGGGCAAAACCACATTGTCCCGGGGCATCATTCGGGGGCTGGGGCACATCGGAGCGGTAAAAAGTCCGACATTCACCCTGGTCGAACCCTACGAGATTGGCGATATTCGCGCTTTCCATTTTGACCTGTATCGCCTGGTCGATCCGGAGGAGCTGGAATTCCTCGGTATCCGCGACTATTTCGAAGACGACGCCCTGTGTCTGATCGAATGGCCGGATAAAGGTGCAGGCTTTTTGCCAAAGCCCGACCTGACCATTACCATTAGCCCGCAAGGCAGCGGGCGTTCGCTGAAAATTTTGTCCCAGGGCTCGCGTGGCGAGTCGTGGTGTGCCGCTTTGGCATTGGAATCCAAATAAATGATGGGGTTAGGTATGCGCTTTCGCGCGTTGGTTGCTGCCGTAGGGGTGCTGTTTCTGGCGGTGACCGTCGACGCTGTGGCCGAGACAAAGGTCAACAGTGTTCGCCTGTGGCGGGCGCCGGACAACACGCGGCTGGTGTTTGACCTGACCGGCCCCGTGCAGCACAGCGTCTTTACCCTGACGGCGCCGGATCGCCTGGTTATCGACATCAATGGCGCTACCCTGGGAGCGCCATTGAATGTAAACAGCGCCAATACCCCGATCACTGCCATGCGCTCGGCCCAACGCACGCCGACCGACCTGAGGGTGGTTATCGACCTGAAAAAGGCCGTTACTCCGAAAAGCTTCTCGCTGGCCCCCAATGCCCAGTACGGCAACCGACTGGTGGTCGACCTGTTCGATAACCCGTCCGACGCCGCACCACCGCCTGCGCCGACGCCGTCGGTGGCCACGGTGCCTGCCGTGCCGGTCACGCCGACGGAACCTGCAATCAAATTACCGCCGGCACCGGCGGGCAAGCGCGACATCATTGTGGTGATCGACGCCGGTCACGGCGGTGAAGACCCGGGGGCCTCCGGCTCTCGCGGTCAGCGCGAAAAAGACGTGGTGCTGGCCATCGCCCGGGAATTGCAGCGCCAGGTCAACGGCATGAAAGGTTTCCGCGCCGAACTGACCCGCACCGGCGACTACTTCATTCCGTTGCGTGGGCGTACCGAAATCGCCCGCAAGAAAGGCGCCGATCTGTTCGTCTCTATTCACGCCGACGCCGCGCCTTCAGCCGCTGCTTTCGGTGCTTCGGTGTTCGCCCTGTCCGATCGTGGCGCCACATCGGAGACCGCACGCTGGCTGGCCGATAGTGAAAACCGCTCCGACCTGATCGGTGGTGCCGGCAACGTCAGCCTCGACGACAAGGACCGCATGCTCGCGGGTGTGCTGCTTGACCTGTCGATGACCGCTTCCCTGACTTCCAGCCTGAACGTCGGTCAGAAAGTGTTGAGTAACATCGGCCGGGTCACGCCGCTGCACAAGCAACGGGTTGAACAGGCCGGGTTCATGGTGCTGAAGTCGCCGGACATCCCGTCGATCCTGGTGGAAACCGGGTTCATCTCCAATGCCAATGAAGCGTCCAAACTTGCCGCGTCGAGCCACCAGCAGGCGCTGGCACGCTCCATCAGCAGTGGCGTGCGCCAGTTCTTCCAGCAAAACCCGCCACCGGGCACCTACATTGCGTGGCTGCGGGACTCCGGGAAGATTGCCCAGGGGCCGCGTGATCACCGGGTAAGCCCGGGCGAGACGCTGGCGATGATCGCCGTGCGTTATCAGGTATCGCCGGCCACGTTGCGCAGTGCCAACAACCTGGCGAGCGACGAGCTCAAGGTCGGTCAGCACTTGACCATCCCTGGAACTGAACTGGCGGCCAAGGAATGAACCAGGTGCTGACCAAAGCTGCCCGCATCGAGCTGCTCAGCCCGCGGCTGGCGAACCAGATTGCCGCCGGTGAGGTGGTTGAACGTCCGGCTTCGGTGATCAAGGAGTTGCTGGAGAACAGCCTCGACTCCGGCGCCAGGCGCATCGATGTCGATGTCGAGCAGGGCGGCGTCAAGTTGCTGCGGGTGCGCGACGATGGCAGCGGCATTTCCGCCGATGACCTGCCACTGGCCCTGGCGCGACATGCCACCAGTAAAATCCGCAACCTGGAAGACCTGGAACAGGTCATGAGCCTGGGTTTTCGCGGTGAGGCATTGGCGTCGATCAGTTCCGTGGCGCGCCTGACCCTGACCTCCCGCACCCGTGATGCCGATCAGGCCTGGCAGGTCGAGACCGAAGGCCGTGACATGGCGCCTCGCGTGCAACCGGCAGCGCATCCGGTGGGCACCTCTGTCGAAGTTCGCGACCTGTTTTTCAATACCCCGGCGCGACGCAAGTTTCTCAAGACCGAAAAAACCGAATTCGATCATCTGCAAGAAGTGATCAGGCGTCTGGCCCTGGCGCGTTTCGACGTGGCGTTCCATCTGCGCCACAACGGCAAGACCATCCTCAGCCTGCATGAGGCCCACGATGATGCGGCCCGTGCCCGGCGCGTGGCGGCGATTTGCGGTCCCGGTTTCCTGGAGCAGGCGCTGCCGATCGAAATCGAGCGCAACGGCCTGCATCTTTGGGGTTGGGTCGGGTTGCCGACGTTCAACCGCAGTCAGGCGGATTTGCAGTATTTCTTCGTCAACGGCCGTGCCGTGCGCGACAAGCTGGTGGCTCACGCAGTACGCCAGGCTTATCGCGATGTGCTGTTCAATGGCCGGCACCCGACATTCGTGCTGTTTTTCGAAGTCGATCCGGCGGGTGTTGACGTCAACGTGCACCCGACCAAGCACGAAGTGCGTTTCCGCGACGGGCGCATGGTCCACGATTTCCTATATGGCACGCTGCACCGGGCCCTGGGCGATGTGCGGCCGGAAGATCATCTTGCCGCACCGGTCGAGACAGCCGTTGTGCGGCCTACGGGCCTCGAAGCAGGCGAGTTCGGTCCTCAGGGTGAGATGCGCCTGGCCGCGAACGCACTGTTGGAGCAGCCCCAGGCGCAACCGACATTCAGCCCGCCCGCCGGCTCCGGCGCCGGAGCGGGGTATCAGTATCAATACACTCCGCGTCCTCAGTCCGCTGTTCCCGCCGCTGAAGCGCAAGCCGCCTATCGTGAATTCTTCGCGCCGTTGCCCGAGGCCAATGCGGCCGCGCTGCCGGCCGGACAAGGCGACATTCCGCCGCTGGGCTATGCGCTGGCGCAGCTCAAGGGTATTTATATTCTTTCGGAAAACGCCCAGGGTCTGGTGCTGGTGGACATGCACGCCGCTCACGAGCGGATCATGTACGAACGCCTGAAGGTCGCCATGGCCAGTGAAGGCTTGAGTGGGCAGCCGCTACTGGTGCCGGAGTCCCTGGCGGTCAGCCAGCGTGAAGCCGATTGCGCCGAGGAGCACGTCGCCTGGTTCCAGCGCCTGGGCTTCGAGTTGCAGCGCCTCGGTCCGGAAACCCTGGCCATCCGGCAGATTCCGGCGCTGCTCAAGCAGGCTGAAGCCAATCGACTGGTTGGCGATGTGTTGGCCGACCTGATGGAGTACGGCACCAGCGATCGCATTCAGGCACACCTGAACGAACTGCTTGGCACCATGGCCTGCCACGGCGCGGTACGGGCGAATCGGCGCCTGGCCCTGCCGGAAATGAACGGTCTGCTGCGCGACATGGAAAACACCGAGCGCAGCGGTCAATGCAACCATGGCCGACCGACCTGGACCCAGTTGGGCCTGGACGATCTGGACAAACTGTTCTTGCGCGGTCGTTGATGAGCCAGTTCCCACCTGCAATTTTCCTGATGGGCCCGACCGCCGCCGGCAAGACCGACTTGGCCATCGAACTCACCAAAGTCCTGCCCTGCGAACTGATCAGTGTCGATTCGGCGCTGGTCTACCGTGGCATGGACATCGGCACCGCCAAGCCCTCGAAAGAGCTTTTGGCGCAGTTTCCGCACCGTTTGATCGACATCCTTGATCCGGCGGAGAGTTATTCGGCCGCAGATTTCCGCCGTGATGCCCTCGAAGCCATGGCCGACATCACCGCGCGCGGAAAAATTCCGCTGCTGGTAGGCGGCACAATGCTCTACTACAAGGCTTTGCTCGAAGGCCTGGCCGACATGCCGGCTGCCGACCCGGATGTGCGTACGCAGATCGAAGAAGAAGCTGCACGCCTTGGCTGGCAAGCCTTGCACGAACAATTGGCGGTGATCGATCCGGTTTCTGCCGCGCGTATTCATCCGAACGATCCGCAGCGGCTCAGTCGAGCGCTGGAAGTTTATCGCGTCAGCGGTCAAAGCATGACTGAGCTACGACTGCAACAATCTGCGCAAAGTGCTGAAGCAGCCGCTTCGGGACGGCAACAATTGCCCTATACTGTCGCGAACTTGGCAATTGCTCCGGCAAATCGTCAGGTACTGCATGAGCGAATTAAACAAAGATTCACTTTAATGTTGGAACAGGGATTCATCGACGAGGTCGTAGCCCTGCGTAAGCGAAGGGACCTGCATGCCGGGTTGCCGTCTATACGTGCAGTAGGCTACCGACAAGTCTGGGACTACCTGGATGGCAAGCTGACATTAGCCGAGATGCAGGAGCGTGGAATCATTGCCACGCGCCAATTGGCAAAGCGTCAGTTCACCTGGTTGCGCAGTTGGGATGATTTACACTGGCTGGACAGCCTGGATTGCGACAATCTGCCGCGCGCCTTGAAATACCTGGGGACCATCTCCATATTGAGCTGAGTCCTTGCAATTGCCGTCTATCCTTGGGGGTGTGACGGCCACAAGCCATCTGTTTACCTATTTTTTTATATTGAATCCTTAAAGGAGTGCGGCACATGTCAAAAGGGCATTCGCTACAAGACCCTTACTTGAATACTTTGCGTAAAGAGAAAGTTGGGGTGTCCATCTACCTGGTCAACGGCATCAAACTGCAAGGCACGATCGAGTCTTTCGACCAGTTCGTTATCCTGCTGAAAAACACCGTCAGCCAAATGGTTTACAAACACGCTATCTCTACAGTAGTGCCGGTTCGTCCAATTCGTCTGCCTAGCGCAACCGAATCCGAAGCAGGTGATGCTGAGCCAGGTAACGCCTGATAGGAGTCTCCTTTGTTCTTTGAGCGCCACGGTGGTGGTGAGCGAGCCATTCTCGTTCACTTGGATGGTCAGGACCCTGAGGCGCGCGAAGATCCGCAGGAGTTTCAGGAATTGGCAATGTCGGCTGGCGCCGAGACCGTCGCGTTTTTCAACGTGCCGCGTAATCGGCCAACCGCCAAATACCTGATTGGCAGCGGCAAGGTCGAGGAATTACGCGACCTGG
Organism: Pseudomonas izuensis; assembly: GCF_002356535.2. Lineage (NCBI taxonomy): Bacteria > Pseudomonadati > Pseudomonadota > Gammaproteobacteria > Pseudomonadales > Pseudomonadaceae > Pseudomonas > Pseudomonas izuensis. The sequence continues at coordinate 544,079 of NZ_AP017423.2, forward strand.
TCAAAGCCGAGCAGGTAGATCTGGTGATTTTCAATCACATCCTCACGCCCAGTCAGGAACGTAACCTCGAACGGATTTTCGAGTGTCGCGTGATCGACCGCACGGGCCTGATTCTCGATATCTTCGCCCAACGCGCCCGCACCCATGAAGGCAAGCTCCAGGTCGAACTGGCTCAGCTTGAGCACATGAGCACGCGGCTGGTTCGTGGCTGGACTCACCTTGAACGGCAGAAGGGCGGTATCGGTCTGCGCGGTCCGGGTGAAACACAGCTGGAAACCGACCGGCGTCTGTTGCGGGTTCGCCTGCGGCAGATCAAAGGGCGCCTGGAAAAGGTCCGCAGCCAGCGCGAACAGTCGCGTCGTGGCCGCAAGCGCGCTGACATCCCGACGGTTTCACTGGTGGGCTACACCAACGCCGGCAAGTCGACGCTGTTCAACTCGGTGACCGAATCCGACGTCTTTGCCGCTGACCAGCTGTTCGCGACCCTCGATCCGACCTTGCGCCGACTTGAACTCGACGACCTCGGGCCGATTGTGCTGGCCGACACCGTGGGTTTCATTCGCCACTTGCCGCACAAACTGGTCGAGGCATTTCGGGCTACGCTCGAAGAGTCGAGCAACTCCGACCTGCTGCTGCATGTCATCGACTCCCACGAGCCCGAGCGCATGGCCCAGATTGAGCAGGTCATGGTGGTGCTCGGGGAGATCGGGGCGCAGGACTTGCCGATCCTGGAGGTATACAACAAACTCGATTTGCTCGAGGGTGTCGAGCCGCAGATCCAGCGTGATGCCGATGGCAAGCCGCAGCGGGTCTGGTTGTCGGCCAAGGACGGTACGGGTCTTGACCTTCTCAAGCAGGCCGTTGCTGAACTGCTCGGCGATGATTTGTTTGTGGGTACCTTGCGCTTGCCGCAACGTTTTGCTCGACTGCGTGCGCAGTTTTTCGAAGTCGGTGCGGTACAGAAAGAAGAACACGACGAAGAAGGCATCAGCTTGCTTGCCGTTCGTTTGCCGCGAGTCGAATTGAATCGACTGGTAAGCCGCGAAGGTTTGCAGCCGCTGGACTTCATCGAGCAACACACTTTGCAATAAAAGCCTGAGAAAGCGGTTGTGTCGTGGTGACAGGCATTCTGTAGCATTGGTCGGCGCGCCGTGGGCGCGTCTTTGCTTTATCAGATGGAGAGCGCTATGGCTTGGAATGAGCCGGGTGGCAACTCGAATAATCAGGATCCTTGGGGTGGCAAGCGCCGTAATAACGGCGATCGCAAGGGGCCGCCAGATCTCGACGAGGCCTTCCGAAAGCTGCAGGAAAGCCTGAACGGGTTGTTCGGTGGTGGTAAGAAACGGGGTGATGACGGCGGTGGTCCGGGCAGGAGTGGCGGCTTCGGCGGCCTGCTCGGCATTGGCCTGGTCGTGTTGGCAGCCGTGTGGCTGTACAGCGCGGTCTATGTAGTCGATGAGCAGGAGCAAGCCGTGGTGCTGCGCTTCGGCAAGTACTACGAAACCGTCGGCCCGGGCCTGAACATCTATTTCCCGCCGATCGACAAGAAGTACATGGAAAACGTCACGCGTGAGCGTGCGTACACCAAGCAAGGCCAGATGCTGACTGAAGACGAAAACATCGTCGAAGTGCCGCTGACCGTGCAGTACAAGATCAGCAACCTGCAGGACTTCGTGTTGAGCGTCGATCAGCCGGAAATCAGCCTGCAGCACGCGACCGACAGCGCCTTGCGCCATGTGGTGGGTTCCACCGCCATGGACCAGGTACTGACCGAAGGCCGTGAATTGATGGCCAGCGAAATCAAGGAGCGCCTGCAACGCTTCATGGATACTTATCGCACCGGTATCACCGTTACCCAGGTCAACGTACAAAGCGCAGCGGCACCGCGTGAAGTGCAGGAAGCCTTCGATGACGTGATCCGTGCCCGTGAAGACGAGCAGCGTTCGCGCAACCAGGCTGAAACCTATGCCAACGGCGTCGTGCCGGAAGCCCGTGGTCAGGCCCAGCGCATTCTCGAAGATGCCAATGGTTACCGTGACGAGACCGTCTCGCGTGCCAAGGGTGAGGCTGATCGCTTCACCAAGCTGGTCGCCGAGTACCGCAAGGCGCCTGAAGTCACTCGTCAGCGTCTGTACCTGGACACCATGCAGGAAGTCTTCAGCAATACCAGCAAGGTTCTCGTGACCGGCAACAAGAATGGCCAGAGCAACCTGCTGTACCTGCCGCTGGACAAGATGATCGACAGCAGTGGCCGCAGCACCAGCACGCCGATGAGCAGTGCGGCAGCCACCAGCAATGAAGCGAATGCACGTGCCGCAGCTGATCTGCAGCAACAGCCGGCACGTACCAGGGAGAGTCGCTGATGAGCAATAAATCGCTGATCGCCCTTATTGTCGGCGTCGTCGTGGCGATCGCTGCCTGGAACTGCTTCTACATCGTGGCTCAGACCGAGCGTGCGGTGTTGCTGCAGTTCGGTCGCGTGGTCCAGGCCGATGTTCAGCCAGGCCTGCATGTGAAAGTGCCTTACGTTAACCAGGTGCGCAAATTCGACGCACGCCTGATGACGCTGGATGCACCGACACAACGCTTCCTGACGCTGGAAAAGAAAGCCGTGATGGTCGATGCCTTCGCCAAGTGGCGCGTGAAGGACGCCGAGCGTTTCTACACCGCGACTTCCGGCCTCAAGCAGATTGCCGACGAGCGTCTGTCCCGTCGCCTGGAATCGGGTCTGCGTGACCAGTTCGGTAAGCGCACCCTGCACGAAGTGGTGTCGGGTGAGCGTGATGCGCTGATGGCGGATATCACGTCTTCGCTGAACAAGATGGCTGAAAAAGAGTTGGGCATCGAAGTTGTCGATGTCCGGGTCAAGACCATCGACCTGCCGAAGGAAGTGAACCGCAGCGTGTTCGAGCGTATGAGCACCGAGCGTGAGCGTGAAGCTCGCGAGCACCGCGCCAAGGGTAACGAGCTGGCAGAAGGCATCCGTGCCGACGCCGATCGTCAACGCCGCGTGCTGCTGGCTGAAGCCTATCGTGAATCCGAAGAGATTCGCGGTGACGGCGACGCCCAGGCCGCTTCGATCTACTCCAAGGCCTACGGTCAGGATCAGGAGTTCTACGCGTTCTACCGTAGCCTGCGTGCCTACCGTGAAAGCTTCGCGAACAAATCCGACGTCATGGTCCTCGACCCAAGCAGTGACTTCTTCCACTACCTGGAAAAAGCCAAGCCTTGATACGACGTTGACCCGAATCATCCCGCCGGGCGGCTAAAACCTCTGGCGGGGTGATCCTTTGGGAAAACGTGTGTATGATGCGGCAGCCGGGAAATTCCCGGCTTTTTTGCGTCTGCACGTTTGATTGCTGTTTTTGTGCAGGTGCGAGAGCTGAAAAGCTCGACAGGTTTTACGAGGAAAGTGCTTGGCGAAGCCCATTTCAGGCTTTTCGCTTCGTCGCTCATGCGCGTGGTTTGTGCTGAGCCAATCATTTTCTGCTTCACTCAAGGCTCGCCCAAAGGCTTGTCGCCCGGATCATAGGGGAATGGCGTAATGGCAACGGTAGACCGCTGGCTGCTGCCAGATGGCATCGAAGAAGTACTGCCACCGGAAGCGGCGCGCATAGAAGTCGCGCGTCGTCAGGTGTTGGATCTGTTCCAGAGCTGGGGTTACGAGTTTGTCGTGACTCCCCATATCGAGTACCTGGAATCCCTGCTGACCGGCGCGGGCCAGGACCTGGATCTGCGGACCTTCAAGGTCATCGACCCGCAGTCGGGTCGGCAGATGGGTTTCCGGGCCGACATTACACCGCAGGTGGCGCGCATCGATGCGCATACCCTGCGTCGCGAAGGCCCGAACCGTCTGTGCTATGCCGGCAGCGTGCTGCATGCCCAGCCACGTGCCTTGTCGTCCTCGCGCAGCCCGATCCAGTTGGGCGCCGAGTTGTACGGCGATGCCAGCCCGAGCAGTGACGTTGAAGTCATCAGCCTGATGCTGGCCATGCTGCAACTGGCCGATGTGCCTGACGTGCACATGGACCTGGGGCATGTGGGCATCTACCGCGGGCTGGCGCGCGCCGCCGGATTGTCCGGTGAAGTCGAGCAGCAGTTGTTTGACGCATTGCAACGTAAAGCCATCGACGAGGTCATTACCTTGACCGAAGGCTTGCCGGCGGATTTGTCAGGCATGCTGCGGGCGTTGGTCGATCTGTGTGGCGGTCGTGAAGTGCTGGTGGCTGCCCGCGAACGTCTGGCCAAGGCTCCGGCGCAGGTGACGGCGGCGCTGGACGACCTGCTGGCGATTGCCGAGCGTTTGTCCGCGCGGTTCCCGGAACTGCCGCTGTATTTCGACCTGGGCGAGTTGCGCGGTTATCACTACCACACCGGTGTAGTGTTTGCCGTGTTCGTGCCAGGTGTTGGCCAGTCCATTGCCCAGGGCGGTCGTTACGACGATATCGGCGCCGACTTCGGTCGTGCCCGTCCGGCAACCGGTTTCTCTACCGATTTGAAAACCCTGGTGACCCTGGGGCGTGCTGAGATCGAGCTACCGTCTGGCGGTATCTGGATGCCTGACAGTACGGATGCGGCACTCTGGCAGCAGGTTTGCCAGTTGCGCAGTGAGGGTCAGCGTGTCGTTCAGGCCTTGCCTGGACAACCTTTGGCCGCCGCCCGTGAAGCGGACTGCGACCGGCAATTGATTCAGCAGAACGGGCTTTGGCAAGTATCGCCACTGGCTTCTTGAGTTTTCCTGCCGGCTACCGCCGGCACCAAGTTTGCGCGAATGAGGACAAGTGTTATGGGTAAGAATGTCGTAGTCCTGGGCACCCAATGGGGTGATGAGGGCAAAGGCAAGATCGTTGATCTGCTGACCGAACATGCTGCCGCCGTAGTGCGCTACCAGGGTGGCCACAACGCTGGCCACACCCTGGTGATCGACGGTGAAAAAACCGTCTTGCACCTGATCCCGTCGGGCGTGCTGCGCGAAGGCGTGCAGTGCCTGATCGGCAACGGCGTGGTGGTTGCACCTGACGCCCTGCTGCGGGAAATCAACAAGCTGGAAGAGAAAGGCGTGCCAGTGCGCGAGCGCCTGCGCATCAGCCCGTCCTGCCCGCTGATCCTGTCCTACCACGTAGCGCTGGACCAGGCTCGTGAAAAGGCCCGTGGCGAGCTGAAAATCGGCACCACCGGTCGCGGCATCGGCCCGGCCTACGAAGACAAGGTCGCACGTCGCGGTCTGCGCATCGGTGATCTGTTCCACCGCGAGCGTTTCGCCGCCAAGCTGGGCGAGTTGCTGGATTACCACAACTTCGTACTGGTCAATTACTACAAAGAGCCTGCGATCGACTTCCAGAAAACCCTGGACGAATGCATGGAATACGCCGAGCTGCTGAAGCCGATGATGCTCGACGTCACCGCCGAGCTGCACCAGCTGCGTCGCGCTGGCAAGGACATCATGTTCGAAGGCGCCCAAGGCTCCCTGCTGGACATCGACCACGGTACTTACCCGTACGTCACCAGCTCCAACACCACCGCTGGCGGCATCGCTACCGGTTCGGGTGTTGGCCCGATGTTCCTGGATTACATCCTCGGCATCACCAAGGCTTACACCACTCGCGTCGGTTCGGGTCCGTTCCCGACTGAACTGTTCGACGACGTTGGTGCGTTCCTGGCCAAGCGTGGCCACGAGTTCGGCGCGACCACCGGCCGCGCCCGTCGTTGCGGCTGGTTCGACGCTGTCATCCTGCGTCGCGCCATCGACGTCAACAGCATCTCGGGCCTGTGCCTGACCAAGCTGGACGTACTGGACGGCCTGGAAACCATCAACATCTGCGTTGGCTACAAGAACCAGGACGGTGCAGTGATCGACGCGCCGACCGACGCCGACAGCTACATCGGCCTGGAGCCAGTGTACGAAGAGATGCCGGGCTGGAAAGAGTCCACCCTCGGTGCCAAGACGCTGGAAGAGCTGCCACAGGCTGCACGCAACTACATCAAACGCGTCGAAGAGTTGGTCGGTGCGCCGATCGACATTATTTCGACGGGTCCGGATCGCAACGAAACCATCGTTCTGCGTCACCCGTTCGCTTGATAAGTCGTTGATGTAAAAAACAAAGGCCCCTTCATCGGGGCCTTTGTCGTTTATGCCTGTCGGACGGCACGACCTTTGCAACTAACATTAAAAAAGCATTGCTTCTGGCGTGCTATCAATTTAATGGCGCCAAAGCAGAGGGATTTCCAGTGTCGGCCGTTCTCTCACTGTTACAAAGCCGTCTCTTGCGGCCTGTGTTCGTTACTCTCGGTATCGCCCTTTTGGTGCAGGTGCTGGTCGCTGTTGCACTGACCAGGAGCACAGTGACCGCGCTGGAAGCCGATTTGGGTGTGCGGCTGGGAGCGGACAGTCAAAAGCTTTCCGGCGAGCTCGAGCAGGCGGGGCGTGAAGTCACGTCGAGCCTCGACAGCCTCTCCACCAGCACGCGTCAGCGTCTTACCGCCGGGTTGTCCTCACGATTGGAAGAGGAGCAGGCGCAACTGCGTGCGACCCTGGAAAAGGACCTGAAGGACTCCGCCAATGATATGGCGCAGCTTCTCGCTTCGGTCGCCCCTCGCGCCATGTGGGACAGCGACGTTCCAACCCTCTCCGAATTCGCCCGCCGGGCGCAGCGTAATCCTAATGTGCTGTTCGTGGTCTACGACGACGCAACGGGCCAACACTTGACGCGCTACCTCAACCGGGAAAATCCGATCAACAAGGCGCTGCTGGAAAAGGGCCAGGGCGAGCGGGCGCTGGACAAGGTGCTGGACGCGGCGAAGAACGATTCGTCGGTCTATTACCTCGAAGCCTCGATTAACCCCAATGGCGTGGAAATCGGCAAGGTTTTGATGGGCATCTCGACAGCTTCGGTGGAAACCGACCTGGCAGCCCTCGACAAGCGCTTCTCGGCCCTGATCGCCAACAGTGACCAACTGGTAGGCGACAGTCTCAAGGGGGCGGCAGCCGACAGCGCCACAGCCATGCGTACACGGCTGCAATCAGCACAATCCACGGCGTCTGAAATGAAAGCCAACACCACCAGCACTGTGCAGGAAGCGGCGGCGACTTTGCGCTGGCGCATCGGCATGGGCCTGGCGCTAGTCGGCGCAGGTGTTCTGCTGTTGCTCGCGGTGGTGCTGGGGCGTCGAGTGGTCAATCGTCTGAAAATGTTGATTGCTGCCATGGATGACCTGGCGGCCGGTGAAGGTGATTTGACCAAGCGTGTACAGATCAACAGCAAGGACGAAATCGGCGACATGGCCTCGGCGGTCAATCGCTTTGTGGATAAGTTGCAACCGATCGTGCGCGAGGCGGGTGATGTTGCCCAGCGCACCGGCGTGGAAATTGGCGCCATGACCTTGCGCAATGCCGGAGCCGATGCGGCTGCGGGCATGCAGCGCGATGAAGTGGCAGAGAGCCTGCGAGCCTTGTCGCAAATGGCGGATGAGGCCCAGTCCGAGAGCCAGGCCATGCAGGCGGCGTTGAAGCAGGTGGTGGATATTCGTCAGGCCACCGATGAAAACACCCGGACCTCGGCGAAAGTCGGCAGTCTTATCGAGGCTCTGGCCGGTCAGGTCGAGACCGGTGCGCAAGTGATCGAGCGGCTGGCGCAGCAAAGTGAACAGATTGAAGTGGTGTTGACGGTGATTCACGGGATTGCCGAACAGACCAACTTGTTGGCATTGAATGCCGCCATCGAGGCAGCGCGAGCCGGTGAGACCGGGCGCGGATTCGCAGTGGTGGCTGATGAGGTGCGGGCGTTGGCCAGCAAGACCCAAAGCTCCACTGGCGATATCCAGGCGCACATCGTGGCGTTGCAGCAAGGCGCGCGTGAAGCGGTGGCGGCGATCGGGCAGGCCGGGCGTCAGGCCAGCGAAGGTTTGCTGGTGTTACGCGACAGTGCGCGGTTGCAGCAATCGGTGCAGGCATCGGTTGAGCAGGTACATACGGCGATTGGTCTGGCGACCCAGGCAGCGGCGCACCAGGCGCAGGGGGCTCAGGCAGTGCGGGGTCGTGTAGAAACGATTCATGCACAGGCCGAGAAGGCGGCTCAGGCGGTGGTGGAAACCACGGCCAGCGGCAAGGTGCTGGATGGGTTGGCGGCGCAGTTGAAGGCGAGCCTGGGGCAGTTCAGGGCTTAAGATTTTCTTTGATTGAGCGGGCCCCTTCGCGAGCAGGCTCGCTCCCACAATGGAATGCGTTCTCTTGTGGGAGCGAGCCTGCTCGCGAAAGCGTTTTCAGCGGCTCAGATACATCCGCGTCGTCAGCAGATAGACCGGCAATCCCGACACCAAGATCAACAGCGCCGCATAGGGCGCCGCCGCCGCAAACTCCACATTCGCGGTATGCGCCCAGACTTCCGTCGCCAAGGTATTCAGCCCGGTCGGACTCAGGAGCAATGTCGCCGTCAGTTCTTTCATCGCGTCCAGAAACACCAGCGCAAACGCCGCCCCCAGCGCCGGGAAGATGATCGGCAATGTCACCCGGCAGAACGCGGTGAGCGATGATGCTCCCAGTGTGCGCGCAGCCTCTTCCAGTTGTGGGGCCGCTTTCGTTAGCGCCGTGCGAATCGGCGCCTGGGCCAATGGCAGAAACAGCAACGCATAGGCGATCAGCAGCAGCGCCGACGTCTGGTACAGCATCGGCACATAGTGAAGGGCGAAATACACCAGGGTCAGGGCGATCACCAGGCCTGGCAGTGCATGCAGCAGATACGGCAGGCGTTCGGCCCAGATTGCCAGTCGGCCCTTGTAACGCACCACCAGCAGTCCTACCGGCACTGCGAGCACCAGGCACAAGGCCGCGCCGCCCAGCGACAGTGCCAGGGATGACAGCAATGCCTCGCTGATGGCGGCAACCGGAAAGGCGGCCGACGAACCTGCAGCGAGCCAATAAGCCAGCATCCCCAGTGGAATGCCGCTGCCAATGATCGCCAGCAACAGGCAGAACAGTTGCCCGGCAGCCGCCCACGGCCCTAATCGCACCTGCTCCGCCCGTCGCGCCGCGCCCTGGCCGGCGCGCACATGCCGGCCCTTACCGCGAACGCGCAGTTCCAGCCACAGCAGTATCAGGCACATCACCAGCAGCACAGCCGAAAGCATCGCCGCATTGGCGTTGCTGAATTCCAGCTCGAACTGTTGATAGATCGCGGTGGTGAAGGTTTGCAGGCCGATGATCGATAGCGCGCCGAATTCCACCAGCATGTGCAGGGCAATCAGAAGTGAGCCTGCGAGCAGTGAGGGCCAAAGCAGGGGCAGGGTGACCTTGAAGAACACGCCCCAGCGATTGTGTCCCAGCGTACGTGCGGACTCTTCCAGCGATGGGTCAAGATTGCGCAGGGTCGCCGCCACCGGCAGGAAAATCAGCGGGTATTTGGACAGGGTCATCACCAGAATCGCCCCGCCCAGTCCTTCGAAGTGTGCGCTGAGCGAAACCCAGGTGAAGCTGCTGACAAACGCCGGTACGGCGAACGGCAAGCATAGAATCACGCCCCACAACCGCCGCCCGCGCAGATTGCTGCGTTCCAGCAACCACGCCAGTGACAGGCCGATCACGCCGCAAGCCACTGTGACGCCAATCATCAGCGACAGGGTGTTGCGCAGCAAGCCAAGCACATAGGGTCGCCACAGCAGGTGCAGTGCTTCGGCCCAGCCAGCTTGCCAGGCCTTGAGTCCGACATAGGCCAGCGGCAACAGGCTGAGTACAACCAGCGCTAAAACCGGTATTAACAACCAGATCGATGGCTGCCTGCGCCGTGGCACGTAATTGCCGTGAGCGGAGGCGGGGAGTGATGTGCTCATTAGTTCAGGCCAACGTCGCGTTCCAGGTCCAGGGCTTGTTCGGCGTTGCCGAGGTCGGCTGGAGTGACTTTCGGCGCTTCCAGTTCACTGAACGGCTTGAGGCCGCGATCCGATTCCATGCCTTTGTGCAGTGGGTATTCGGCGGTGGTCTGGGTGATCACGCGCTGACCCTCTTCGCTCGCCATGTAGGCGAGCAATTGTTGGGCTTCTTTAGGATGTTTGCTGGATTTCAATACGGCCGCGCTGGAAACCGTGATAAGCCCGCCGACGTCGCCACCGGTGAAGTAATGCAGTTTCGAATCGAGCTGACCTTTTTCCCGCTGCAGGGCGAACCAGTAGTAGTTGTTCACCAGGACGGTGGCCACTTCACCATTTTCAACAGCTTTGAGCGCAACCATGTTGTTGCTGTAGGTCTTGCCGAATGCGCGCAAACCGGTCAGCCATTCTTCGGCAGCGTCCATCCCGTGGACCTTGATGATTGCCACGGCCTGTTCCTGGAAGGCGCCGCTGGTGGGCACGAAGCCGACCTTGCCTTGCCATTTGGGGGCGGAGAAATCCATCACCGATTTCGGCAGGTCTTTTTCATCGATCAGCTTGGGGTTGAACGCTACGACGCGCACCCGGGCGGTCACGCCGATCCAGGTGCCATTGCCGGCGACATATTCCCTGGGTAGCACCGCCAACGTTGCGTCATCGGCCTTGGCCAGAAGTCCCTGTTCGCCAAGCTTGTTCAGAGGCGGCGATTCTTCGGTGTAAATCACGTCGGCAGGGGAGCGATCACCTTCTTCGACGATCTGGCTGGCAAGTTGGTTGCTGCTGCCTTTGCGTACGTTGACGTGAATGCCGGTCTTGGCTTCGAAAGCTTTGGCGACAGCGTCACCGACTTCCTTGTGTTGGCCGTTGTAGAGGGTCAGGGAAACCGTGTCGGCGGCTTGGGTGAGGGGAGTGGCGAGTGCCAGGCCTAGCAGGGTAAAGGTCAGGCCGCGGCGCAGGGTATTTCGAAACATCATTCGCAGGGTTCCTCACTGTCGCATTGCAAAAACTTGCAACAATGATAAACGATATTGTTTCTCAAATGCGCCTTGTGGGTTGAGTTGGGTTTTGATAGGCGGGTGTCAATGTGGCGAGGGAGCCTGCTCCCGTTGGGTTGCGAAGCGACCCCAAGATTCTCGCGCGATACAGATTTTGTGAGTGCTGCGCACTCAAGCGGGAGCAAGCTCCCTCGCCACAAAGGTTTCGTCGTTGCGGTTTTCAAATGCCAGAAGCGCAAAAACCCGCTTTCGCGGGTTTCTGTGAAATTCAAGGTCGTGACCGTGAATTTGAATTGGTGCCCAGAAGAAGACTCGAACTTCCACGGCCGTAAGGCCACCAGCACCTGAAGCTGGCGTGTCTACCAATTTCACCATCTGGGCATTCATCTTCAGCGTTGCCGCTGTTGATGTGGCGCACTATACGGAGAGTATTTTTATCTGTAAACCCCTGATTTAAATTTAATAAATCAGACATCCAGAATGCAAAAAACCCGCTTTCGCGGGTTTTTGTGTGAGCCTTGAAATTGATCTAATCTCAAGCTCGAAATTGGTGCCCAGAAGAAGACTCGAACTTCCACGACCGTAAGGTCACCAGCACCTGAAGCTGGCGTGTCTACCAATTTCACCATCTGGGCAGTATCGGCAACGTTGTCCGTCGTCGATGGCGCGCACTATACGGAGCGTCTTTTTAACTGTAAACCCCCGGCATCAAAAAAACCTGAAAAATTTCACCGGCGGTCTGCAAATCAGCTTTGAAGTGTCGATACAGGGCTTTAGAAGGGGCGTCTTAGCCTGAAATTTCCCGTTTCATTACGCCTATGCCAAACTAACCCGCATATAGACAAGGTGAAAACTCTCTAATGGCCGATTGGCAGTCCCTCGATCCCGAGGCCGCTCGTGAAGCGGAAAAATATGAAAACCCCATTCCTAGCCGCGAACTGATCCTTCAGCATCTTGCTGATCGGGGTTCGCCTGCTAACCGCGAACAATTGGTCGAAGAGTTCGGCCTGACCACAGAAGACCAGATCGAAGCCCTGCGCCGCCGCCTGCGCGCCATGGAGCGCGATGCTCAGCTCATCTATACCCGTCGTGGCACGTATGCACCGGTGGACAAGCTCGACCTGATCCTGGGTCGCATCAGCGGTCACCGTGACGGTTTCGGCTTCCTGGTGCCGGATGACGGCAGTGACGACCTGTTCATGAGCCCGGCGCAAATGCGCCTGGTGTTCGACGGTGACCGTGCCCTGGCCCGTGTTTCCGGCCTGGACCGTCGCGGTCGCCGTGAAGGCATGATTGTCGAAGTCGTGTCCCGCGCTCACGAGAGCATCGTCGGTCGTTATTTCGAAGAAGGCGGTATCGGTTTCGTCGTTGCCGACAATCCGAAGATCCAGCAGGAAGTGCTGGTGACGCCGGGCCGTAACGCCAACGCCCAGATCGGCCAGTTCGTCGAAGTGAAGATTACCCACTGGCCGACACCCCGCTTCCAGCCGCAAGGCGATGTGGTTGAGGTTGTGGGTAACTACATGGCGCCGGGCATGGAAATCGATGTTGCCCTGCGCACCTACGACATTCCTCACGTCTGGCCTGATGCCGTGCTCAAGGAAGCTGGCAAGCTCAAGCCGGAAGTCGAAGAGAAAGACAAAGAGAAGCGCATCGACCTGCGTCATTTGCCGTTCGTCACCATCGACGGTGAAGACGCCCGCGACTTCGATGACGCGGTCTACTGCGAGGCCCGGCCAGGCAAGCTGCGCCTGTTCTCCGGTGGCTGGAAGTTGTACGTGGCGATTGCCGACGTCTCCAGCTACGTGAAACTCGGTTCGGCACTGGATGCCGAGGCTCAGGTTCGCGGCAACTCGGTGTACTTCCCCGAGCGCGTGATTCCGATGTTGCCTGAGCAACTGTCTAACGGTTTGTGCTCGCTGAACCCGCAAGTCGATCGCCTGGCCATGGTTTGCGAGATGACCATCTCAAAATCCGGCGAAATGACCGATTACTGCTTCTACGAAGCGGTGATTCACTCCCATGCGCGCCTGACCTACAACAAGGTCAGTGCCATGCTCGAAACGCCGAAAGCGACTGAAGCCCGCAAGCTGCGCGGCGAGTACACCGACGTCGTGCCGCACCTCAAGCAGTTGTATGCGCTGTACAAGGTGTTGCTGGCCGCCCGTCATGTGCGTGGCGCGATCGATTTCGAAACCCAGGAAACCCGGATCATCTTCGGCTCCGAGCGCAAGATCGCCGAAATCCGGCCGACCGTGCGCAACGATGCGCACAAGCTGATCGAGGAATGCATGCTGGCGGCCAACGTGGCCACTGCCGAATTCCTGAAAAAGCACGAGATTCCGGCGCTGTACCGTGTTCATGACGGTCCGCCACCGGAACGTCTGGAAAAATTGCGTGCCTTCCTTGGTGAGCTCGGCCTGTCCCTGCACAAAGGCAAGGATGGCCCGTCGCCGAAGGACTACCAGGCACTGCTGGCCGGTATCAAGGATCGTCCGGATTTCCACCTGATCCAGACCGTCATGCTGCGTTCTTTGAGCCAGGCGGTGTACAGCGCCGATAACCAGGGTCACTTCGGCCTGAATTACGAGGCGTACACGCACTTCACTTCGCCGATTCGCCGCTACCCGGACTTGCTTACGCACCGGGCGATCCGCAGCGTCATCCATTCGAAGCAGGATACTCCGCACGTTCGCCGTGCCGGTGCGATGACCATTCCGAAGGCGCGCATCTATCCGTACGACGAAGCGGCCCTGGAGCAGCTCGGCGAGCAGTGCTCGATGAGCGAGCGTCGTGCCGACGAAGCGACCCGCGACGTGGTGAACTGGCTCAAGTGCGAGTTCATGAAAGACCGCGTCGGCGAGTCGTTCCCGGGCGTGATCACGGCTGTTACCGGTTTTGGTCTGTTCGTCGAGCTGACCGACATTTATGTCGAAGGCCTGGTGCACGTCACCGCGCTGCCGGGTGACTACTACCACTTCGACCCTGTGCACCATCGCCTGGCCGGTGAGCGCACCGGTCGCAGCTTCCGTCTTGGCGATACTGTTGAAGTGCGTGTCATGCGTGTCGACCTCGACGAGCGCAAGATTGACTTCGAGATGGCCGAAAAAACCATCAGCGCGCCGATCGGTCGCAAAAAGCGTGGAACGGAAGCGGCAGCACCTGCGGCCCTCTCTACAAAAACAGTCGCAGAACCGGCTCCGGCGAAAACCGGTCGTCGTCCTGCCAAAGAAAAGGCTGTCGAAGCCTATCGTCCGAGCGATGCAGCGGCGAAAAACGCCGAAGTGCGCAAAAGCCGTGAAATGAAAAAGGCCTTGCTGGCCGACGCGAAAAGCGGCGGTAAAGCGGCGTCTGGGGGAAAGCCCGGACGGTCGGCGCCTGACAAGGCTGTCGGCGGCAAGCCAGCCAAACCGAGCAAACATCGTAAAGGTCCGCCAAAAGCGGGCTCGGCCCCAGCCAAAAGTGGCGGGGCGCGTAAACCTAAGGCCAAGTCATGAGTCAGTTGGAAAAAATCTACGGTGTGCACGCAGTTGAAGCATTGCTGCGTCACCACCCCAAGCGCGTCAAGCAAATCTGGCTGGCCGAAGGTCGCGGTGATCCTCGGGTGCAGACTTTGATCGAGTTGGCCAACGAAAACCGTGTCCAGGTTGGTCAGGCCGAGCGCCGGGAAATGGATGCCTGGGTCGAAGGCGTGCATCAGGGCGTGGTCGCGGACGTAAGTCCAAGCCAGGTCTGGGGTGAGGCGATGCTCGACGAGCTGCTCGATCGCACCGAGGGCGCACCGCTGCTGTTGGTGCTCGACGGCGTGACCGATCCGCACAACCTCGGCGCCTGCCTGCGTTCTGCCGATGCGGCGGGTGCGCTGGCGGTGATCGTGCCGAAGGACAAATCCGCGACCCTGACGCCGGTCGTGCGAAAGGTTGCCTGCGGTGCGGCGGAAGTGATTCCGCTGGTCGCCGTGACCAACCTGGCGCGCACCCTCGAAAAGCTCAAGCAGCGCGGCTTGTGGGTTGTCGGTACGGCGGGCGAGGCGGATGTCAGCCTTTACGACCAGGACCTGACCGGGCCGACCATCCTGATCATGGGTGCAGAGGGCAGCGGCATGCGTCGCCTGACCCGCGACCTGTGCGATTACCTGGTACGCCTGCCGATGGCCGGTAGCGTCAGCAGTCTGAACGTTTCTGTGGCGACCGGCGTATGCCTGTTCGAGGCCTTGCGTCAGCGTGGCGCAAAAGCGGCGACCAAAAAATCTTAAGCCAGTTGTAATCCCTGTGGGAGCGAGCCTGCTCGCGAATGCGGAGTAACATTCAGCATCAATGTCGAATGTTATGCCCCTTCGCGAGCAGGCGCGCTCCCACAATGTTTTGTGCATGGGCAAAGATTGGTGGTTGTTCAAATAATCACCAATTACCTTGCGCCTCCCACATCCCTTCTCTACAATTGCGCCCCTTGCTGTGACGGCAGGCACGCATGTGCCTTACCCACGCAAGTCCATAAGTGTCATTCACTCCTTGTCTGACCGCTTTTGAGCGGCAGGCTACAACCCGTAAGGAGCATTCATGCGTCATTACGAAATCATCTTTTTGGTCCACCCGGATCAAAGCGAGCAAGTCGGCGGCATGGTTGAGCGTTACACCAAGCTGATCGAAGAAGACGGCGGCAAAATCCACCGTCTGGAAGATTGGGGCCGTCGTCAACTGGCCTACGCAATCAACAATGTTCACAAGGCTCACTACGTGATGCTGAACGTTGAGTGCACCGGCAAGGCCCTGGCCGAGCTGGAAGACAACTTCCGCTACAACGATGCAGTGATCCGTAACCTGGTCATCCGTCGCGAAGAAGCCGTTACCGGCCAATCCGAGATGCTCAAGGCTGAAGAAAACCGCAGTGAGCGCCGTGAGCGTCGCGACCGTCCTGAGCACTCCGACGCTGAAGGCGTTGACAGTGATGACAGCGACAACAGCGATAACGCTGACGAGTAATCCACGGACCTTTTAAGGAGCCTATCAAATGGCACGTTTCTTCCGTCGTCGTAAATTCTGCCGCTTCACCGCTGAAGACGTGAAAGAGATCGATTACAAAGATCTCAACACTCTGAAAGCCTACGTATCCGAGACCGGCAAAATCGTTCCAAGCCGCATCACCGGTACCAAAGCTCGTTATCAGCGTCAGCTGGCCACCGCTATCAAGCGCGCCCGCTTCCTGGCCCTGCTGGCCTACACCGACAGCCACGGCCGCTGAGACCGGGCAGTCGACACGTAGCAAAGGATTGAATGTATGCGTGCCTTAGCTGAGTTCATCATGCGGGGCCGTATGCAGGCCACTCTGGTAGTGGCTGGATGCGCGGCATTGCCGTTGTTGTATTGGTTGGGTGCTGCCGCCGGATGCCTTGTGCTCCTGCGGCGCGGATTGAAGGACGCCCTGGGCGTTCTTGCTCTGGGACTGCTGCCGGCGTTGATCTGGTGGCTTTTCTCCGACGACCCACGGGCGCTTCTGGTGCTGCTGGGGTCTGCGAGCCTTGCGTTGGTTTTGCGCGCAAGCGAGTCCTGGAACCGCGTGCTGCTGGTCAGCATAGCGATGGGAGTGGTGTTTTCAGTGGTGCTGGGGACGGCTTTTGGTCCCCAGATCGAGATGCTGGCGCAGGCTTTGATCAAAGTCATGCCGTCGCTACTCGGTGAGGTCTACCAGAAGATGTCGGTAGACGAGCAAGCGCGCTTCGCGTCCCTGATTGCACCAATCCTGACCGGCCTGATTGCGGCCTTGTTGCAAATCGTCAGTGTGCTGAGCCTGATTGTCGGGCGCTACTGGCAGGCGTTGTTGTACAACCCCGGTGGTTTCGGTCGCGAGTTTCGCGCCGTCCGAATCCCGCTGGGTCCCGCGATGTTGCTGCTGGCGGGCATGGTTGTGACACCGAATTTCGGTGCCCAGATGTCCATGCTTGTGCCGTTGTGCAGCGTACCGCTGGTTTTCGCCGGGCTGGCCCTGATTCACGGGCTGGTGGCGCAAAAGCGACTGGCCAAATTCTGGCTGGTGGGGTTGTACGTCACGCTGTTGCTGTTCATGCAGCTGATCTATCCGTTGCTGGTGGTCCTGGCCATCGTCGACAGCCTGATTGATTTTCGCGGTCGTCTGGCGTCGAAAGACGCCGATAACGCGAACGGTGAAGGTTAAAAGTTAAGAGGATTTTCACATGCAACTGATCCTTCTGGAAAAAGTCACCAACCTGGGCAACCTGGGTGACAAAGTGAACGTTAAGGCTGGTTACGGTCGTAACTACCTGCTGCCTTACGGCAAAGCTACCGCCGCGACCCCAGCCAACCTGGCTGCGTTCGAAGAGCGTCGCGCTGAGCTGGAAAAAGCTGCAGCAGACCGTAAATCGTCGGCTGAAAGCCGTGCCGCCCAACTGGCTGAGCTGGAAGTGACCATCACTGCCACCGCTGGTGACGAAGGCAAGCTGTTCGGTTCGATCGGCACCCACGACATCGCTGATGCACTGACCGCCTCTGGCGTTGAAGTGGCAAAAAGCGAAGTTCGTCTGCCGAACGGCACTATCCGCAACGTAGGTGAATTCGACGTAGCCGTGCACCTGCACGCTGAAGTTGAAGCCACCGTACGCGTTGTCGTGGTAGCAGCTTAAGCAGTACTTGTCGGCTGGCACCCTCGGGTGCTTGCCGGTAACATCGGGCACGATCCTGTTTACAGGTCGTGCCCTTTGTCTTTCTGGTAACGCCCGTTTTTCAACCCCTGCTTTTACTAAAAAACCAAGTGGCCATGAACGAAATCTCCGCTCCCGAGCAATACGATCTGCAAACCGCCGCGCTGAAGGTGCCGCCGCATTCCATCGAAGCCGAACAGGCTGTGCTCGGTGGTCTGATGCTGGACAACAACGCCTGGGAACGCGTGCTCGATCAAGTTTCCGACGGTGATTTCTATCGACATGACCACCGCCTGATTTTCCGTGCGATCGCCAAACTGGCCGATCAGAACTCCCCGATCGACGTCGTGACCCTTGCCGAGCAACTGGACAAGGAAGGTCAGACCTCGCAAGTCGGTGGCCTCGGTTATCTCGGCGAGCTGGCGAAAAACACGCCGTCCGTCGCCAACATCAAGGCCTATGCGCAGATTGTTCGCCAGCGCGCGACCCTGCGCCAATTGATCGGCATCAGCACTGAAATTGCCGACAGTGCCTTCAACCCGGAAGGTCGCACCGCTGAAGAAATCCTCGATGAAGCAGAGCGGCAGATCTTCCAGATCGCCGAGGCCCGGCCAAAAACCGGCGGCCCGGTGGGTGTGAATGAACTGCTGACCAAGGCCATCGACCGTATCGATACCCTGTTCAATACCGACAACGCCATCACCGGCCTGTCCACCGGCTACACCGACCTCGACGAGAAGACCAGCGGCCTGCAACCGGCCGACCTGATCA
Organism: Pseudomonas izuensis; assembly: GCF_002356535.2. Classification (NCBI taxonomy): domain Bacteria; kingdom Pseudomonadati; phylum Pseudomonadota; class Gammaproteobacteria; order Pseudomonadales; family Pseudomonadaceae; genus Pseudomonas; species Pseudomonas izuensis. The sequence goes on from NZ_AP017423.2 coordinate 562,358, forward strand.
TCGTCGCCGGCCGTCCGTCCATGGGTAAGACCACTTTTGCGATGAACCTGGTGGAAAACGCCGTGTTGCGCAGTGAGAAGGCTGTCCTGGTTTACTCCCTCGAGATGCCAGGCGAATCGCTGATCATGCGTATGTTGTCGTCCCTGGGGCGCATCGACCAGACCAAGGTCCGTTCCGGTCAGCTGGAAGACGACGACTGGCCGCGCCTGACTTCGGCGGTCAACCTGCTCAACGACCGCAAGCTGTTCATCGACGATACGGCCGGCATCAGCCCGTCGGAAATGCGCGCCCGGACCCGGCGTCTGGTGCGTGAGCATGGCGACGTCGGCCTGATCATGATCGACTACCTGCAACTGATGCAGATTCCGGGTTCCAGCGGCGACAACCGGACCAACGAGATTTCCGAGATCTCCCGGTCCCTGAAAGCCCTGGCCAAGGAATTCAACTGCCCGGTGGTGGCGCTGTCCCAGCTCAACCGTTCCCTGGAGCAGCGGCCGAACAAACGCCCGGTGAACTCCGACTTGCGGGAATCCGGAGCGATCGAGCAGGACGCCGACGTGATCATGTTCGTTTACCGCGACGAGGTGTATCACCCGGAAACCGAGCACAAGGGCATTGCCGAGATCATCATCGGCAAGCAGCGGAACGGCCCGATCGGCTTTATCCGGTTGGCGTTCATCGGTAAATACACCCGATTCGAGAACCTGGCGCCGGGTAGCTACAACTTCGATGACGACGAGTAAGTTTATGTAGCGCCTGTCAGGGCCTCATCGCGAGCAAGCTTTGCTCCCACAGGTCGCACGCAGACCTCTGTAGGAGCAATGCTTGCTCGCGATGAACGATTACGCGGTATAGCAGACACCCTCTAATTTCCGACCACAGCCGTCGGAATTGGTCAAAATTTGTGCTATATTCCGCGCCCGCGAAATTCAATGAAAGCCAACACCGGTTATCGACATGCAAGCAGCCAAGCCGTTATTTGACTATCCCAAGTACTGGGCCGAATGTTTCGGGCCAGCGCCATTCCTGCCAATGAGCAGGGAGGAGATGGATCAGCTCGGCTGGGATTCCTGCGACATCATCATCGTCACCGGTGATGCCTACGTCGATCACCCGTCGTTCGGCATGGCGATCATCGGCCGGCTGCTGGAGTCCCAGGGCTTCCGCGTCGGGATCATTGCCCAGCCGAACTGGCAGTCCAAAGACGATTTCATGAAGCTGGGCGAGCCGAACCTGTTCTTCGGCGTCGCGGCCGGCAACATGGATTCGATGATCAACCGCTACACCGCCGACAAGAAAATCCGTTCCGATGATGCCTACACGCCAGGTGGCCTGGCGGGCAAGCGTCCGGACCGTGCGAGCCTGGTCTACAGCCAGCGCTGCAAGGAAGCCTACAAGCACGTGCCGATCGTACTTGGCGGCATCGAAGCGTCCCTGCGCCGCATCGCCCACTACGATTACTGGCAGGACCGGGTTCGTAATTCGATCCTGATCGACGCCAGCGCCGACATCCTGCTCTACGGCAACGCCGAGCGTGCCATTGTCGAAGTCGCCCAGCGCCTGTCCTACGGTCACAAGATCGAAGACATCACCGATGTGCGCGGCACCGCGTTCATCCGCCGCGACACGCCGAAAGACTGGTACGAAGTCGATTCCACGCGCATCGACCGTCCGGGCAAGATCGACAAGATCATCAACCCGTACGTGAATACCCAGGACACTCAAGCCTGCGCCATCGAGCAGGAAAAGGGTCCGGTCGAGGATCCGCAAGAAGCCAAGGTCGTGCAGATTCTTGCCAGTCCGAAGATGACCCGCGACAAGACCGTGATCCGTCTGCCATCGGTTGAAAAAGTCCGTGGCGACGCCGTTCTGTATGCCCACGCCAACCGCGTGTTGCACCTGGAAACCAACCCCGGCAACGCCCGTGCGCTGGTGCAGAAACACGGCGAAGTGGACGTCTGGTTCAACCCGCCACCGATTCCGATGACCACCGAAGAAATGGACTACGTGTTCGGCATGCCTTATCAGCGCATTCCGCACCCGGCGTACGGCAAGGAGAAAATCCCGGCCTACGAGATGATCCGTTTCTCGGTGAACATCATGCGTGGCTGTTTCGGCGGTTGCACCTTCTGCTCGATCACCGAGCACGAAGGCCGCATCATCCAGAACCGTTCCGAAGAGTCGATCATTCGCGAGATCGAAGAAATTCGCGACAAGGTCCCAGGGTTTACCGGCGTCATTTCCGACCTCGGCGGCCCGACCGCGAACATGTACCGCATCGCCTGCAAGAGCCCGGAAATCGAATCCGCGTGCCGCAAGCCGTCCTGCGTGTTCCCTGGCATCTGTCCGAACCTGAACACCGACCACTCGTCGCTGATCCAGTTGTATCGAAGCGCCCGTGCCTTGCCGGGTGTGAAGAAGATCCTGATCGCTTCCGGCCTGCGCTACGACCTTGCAGTCGAGTCGCCGGAATACGTCAAGGAACTGGTGACCCACCACGTCGGTGGCTACCTGAAGATCGCCCCGGAACACACCGAGGAAGGTCCGCTCAACCAGATGATGAAACCGGGCATTGGCAGCTATGACAAGTTCAAGCGCATGTTCGAGAAGTACTCCAAGGAAGCCGGGAAAGAGCAGTACCTGATTCCGTACTTCATCGCCGCCCACCCGGGCACCACCGACGAAGACATGATGAACCTGGCCCTGTGGCTCAAGGGCAACGGCTTCCGTGCCGACCAGGTGCAGGCGTTCTACCCGTCGCCGATGGCCACCGCTACCGCGATGTACCACTCGGGCAAGAACCCGCTGCGCAAGGTCACCTACAAGAGTGACGCGGTGACCATCGTCAAGAGCGAAGAGCAGCGTCGTCTGCACAAGGCGTTCTTGCGTTATCACGACCCGAAAGGCTGGCCGATGCTGCGTGAGGCACTGACCCGCATGGGCCGCGCCGACCTGATCGGGCCGGGGAAGAACCAGTTGATTCCGCTGCACCAGCCGTCCACCGACAGCTACCAGAGTGCCCGTCGCAAGAACTCGACGCCGGCCGGCAGCCACAAGGTGGCAGGGGAAAAGACCACCAAGATCCTCACCCAGCACACTGGCCTGCCACCGCGCGCCAGCGATGGCGGTAATCCGTGGGACAAACGTGAACAGGCCAAGGCTGCGGCATTCGCCCGCAACCAGCAGGCCGCCAAGGAGCGCAAGGAAGCGGCCAAGGGCAAGGGGCCCAAGCCTGCGCGCAAGCCGGTCGTACCGCGCTAAGCCTCGCTTGAGCTGAACAGAACGCCAACCTTCGGGTTGGCGTTTTGCATTTCAGGCTTTAAAGGTTTGCTAGGGCGACTGGCCTCATCGCGAGCAGGCTCGCTCCCACAGGGGCCATTGTCGATTACAAGTTTCGCGAACGACTCGAACAAACTGTGGGAGCGAGCCTGCTCGCGATGAGGCCGGTGCAGGCGCTGCAAGTCAGGCTGGCAGTCTCGGCCGCCACAAATCCGTGCAACTCTCTCCAACCATTTTCCTGCATCGCCCGATTTTGGTGCTGTACTGCCTCCAGTAACCGGAGAAAGCGCCAGCACCGCTGGATGGCATAAGTCTTGCGCGCTTTCGAATACGCTTAAGGCTCGCAGGAGGCACGCCGTGTCGATTCATGTCGCATTGCACCATGTCACGCATTACCGCTATGACCGCGCCGTCGAGCTCGGTCCGCAGATCGTTCGCCTGCGCCCGGCCGCCCACAGCCGCACGCGGATACTGTCCTATGCGTTGAAAGTCTCGCCCGAGCAGCATTTCATCAACTGGCAACAAGACCCGCAGGGCAATTACCTGGCGCGGTTGGTGTTCCCGGAGAAAACCGATGAGTTGCGCATCGAAGTCGATCTGCTGGCAGAAATGGCGATCTTCAATCCCTTCGATTTTTTCCTCGAACCCTACGCAGAAAAAATCCCGTTCGACTACGCTGCGGACGAGCGCAAGGAGTTGGCGCCGTACCTGGAAACCTTGCCCCTGACGCCGAAGTTCAAGGCCTATCTGGACAACATTGGCCGTACGCCTCTGCCCGCCGTGGATTTCCTCGTCGCCCTCAACCAGCGCCTGAGCGAAGACGTCGACTACCTGATTCGCATGGAGCCGGGGGTGCAAACCCCCGAATACACGCTCGAACAGGCCTCCGGTTCGTGCCGCGATTCTGCGTGGCTGCTGGTGCAACTCCTGCGCAACCTCGGGCTGGCCGCTCGCTTTGTCTCGGGCTACCTGATCCAGTTGACCGCCGATGTGAAAAGTCTCGATGGCCCTTCAGGCACTGAAGTGGATTTCACCGACCTGCACGCCTGGTGCGAGGTGTACTTGCCCGGTGCGGGCTGGATCGGTCTGGATGCAACCTCCGGGCTGTTTGCGGGTGAAGGGCATATCCCATTGGCCTGTAGTCCAGATCCGTCTTCCGCGGCACCGATCAGTGGCCTGGTGGAACCGTGCGAGTGCGAATTCAGCCATGAAATGTCGGTGGAGCGGATTTGGGAGGCGCCACGGGTCACAAAGCCCTACACCGAAGAGCAGTGGCTGGCGATTCAGGCCTTGGGGCGACAGATCGACGCCGATCTGCTGGAAGGTGACGTTCGCTTGACCATGGGCGGTGAGCCGACCTTCGTCTCCATTGATGACCCGGACGGCGCCGAGTGGAATACGGCGGCACTGGGACCAAACAAGCGTCGGCTGTCCGCCGAACTGTTCCAGCGCATGCGTAAACGCTACGCGCCTCAGGGGTTGGTGCATTTCGGTCAGGGCAAGTGGTATCCCGGTGAGCAATTGCCGCGCTGGTCGCTCAATTGCTATTGGCGTCGCGACGGTGTGCCGATCTGGCATAACAACGCGTTGATCGCCGACGAACAGCAAGACTACGGCGCCAATGGCGAATTGGCCGGGCGCTTCCTGGCGAGTGTGGCCGAACGCCTGAAAATTCCGACACGCTTTGTGTTTCCGGCCTACGAAGACAATTTCTATTACCTCTGGCGCGAAGGCACTTTACCGCAGAACGTCACCGCCGAAGACTCGCGTCTTGACGAGCCGCTGGAACGCGCGCGGTTGCGCAAAGTCTTCAGTCAGGGACTGGACAAGGTCATCGGCCAGGTACTGCCGCTGGCGCGCACCGCCAAGGGCGACCAGTGGCAAAGCGGGCGCTGGTATCTGCGCGACGAACATTGCCGTCTGGTGCCGGGGGATTCCCCGTTGGGCTATCGCCTGCCCCTCGGTTCGCAGCCTTGGGTGAAAGCGGCAGAGTACCCGTTCATTCATACGCAGGACCCGAATCAGGTGTTTGCGTCGCTACCCGACACCGCGCAGTTGAACAGCCATGGTGAGCCTGCCGAGGCGCAAGAGCGCACGCCGAAAATCGACGAGTCCGCCGACTGGCTGACGCGTACGGCGTTCTGCGCCGAGGCGCGGGAAGGCCGGTTGTACCTGTTCATGCCACCGCTGGAGCGGGTCGAGGATTACCTGGAGCTGGTGGCCGCCATCGAAGCCACTGCCGAGGAATTGCATTGCCCGGTGCTACTGGAAGGTTATGAACCTCCGAACGATCCGCGTTTGTGCAACTTTCGCATCACCCCAGATCCCGGTGTGATCGAGGTCAACGTGCAGCCGTCCGCGACTTGGGATGAATTGGTCGAGCGCACTGAATTTCTCTACGAAGAAGCACGACAGACTCGCCTCACCACCGAGAAATTCATGATCGATGGCCGACACACTGGCACCGGAGGTGGTAACCATTTCGTACTGGGTGGCGCGACACCGGCTGACTCACCTTTTCTGCGTCGCCCGGATTTGCTACGCAGTCTGATCAGCTACTGGCATAACCACCCGTCACTGTCCTACCTGTTTTCCGGATTGTTCATCGGCCCGACATCGCAAGCGCCTCGTGTCGATGAGGCGCGCAACGATGCTTTATACGAGCTGGAAGTCGCCTTTGCGCAGATGCCGGAACCGGGCGAGGAGTGCGCGCCGTGGCTGGTTGACCGACTGTTGCGTAACCTGCTGATCGACGTCACTGGTAACACGCACCGTGCGGAATTCTGCATCGACAAACTGTATTCACCAGACGGCGCGACGGGGCGCCTCGGTTTGCTCGAGTTGCGTGCTTTTGAAATGCCACCCCATGCGCGCATGAGCCTGGCCCAACAATTACTGCTGCGAGCGTTAGTCGCACGGTTCTGGCGCGAACCTTACGCACCGCCAAAACTGGCGCGCTGGGGCACAGAGCTGCATGACCGGTTCTTGTTGCCGCACTTTATCGAGCAGGATTTTGCCGACGTCATCGTCGACCTCAATGCCGCCGGTTATCCGCTACGGGCCGAATGGTTTGCGGCGCATCTGGAGTTCCGCTTTCCCAAGGTCGGCGACTACGCCGTCAGTGGCATCGCCCTTGAGTTGCGCCAGGCACTCGAACCGTGGCATGTGCTGGGCGAGGAGGGCGCGGTCGGTGGTACGGTGCGCTATGTGGATTCATCCCTGGAACGCCTGCAGGTCAAGCTCACCGGTCTGCCGCCCCAGCGTTATGTGCTGACCTGCAACGGCATCCCGGTACCATTGCAGCCTACCGGGCGTGTAGGTGAATTCGTCGCAGGCGTGCGATTCCGCGCCTGGCAACCGGCGAACTGTCTGCACCCGACCATCCCGGTCCATGCGCCACTGGTGTTCGATCTGCTCGACACCTGGATGGAGCGGTCGCTGGGCGGTTGCCAGTATCACGTCGCACACCCGGGCGGGCGCAACTACGAGACCTTGCCGGTCAATGCCAATGAAGCCGAGAGCCGGCGCATGGCGCGTTTCTTCCGCATCGGACACACGCCGGGGAAACTTCCCATACCGACTCTGGAAATCAATGACGAGCTGCCGATGACACTCGATTTACGACGTTTCTAAACCGTACGCGACGCCCGGGTCTTTCGTCTATCCGGGCGTCATGAGCCTGCGTTAGTCTGACCGCTCCATGCTGTCTGCCGAGCTTTCCATGCCTGACTTGCTAGACCGCTACCCGCTGACGGCGGGCACCTATCACGAACTGCTCGATGACAGCGGGGCGGTACGTCCGCACTGGCGCCGATTGTTCGACCAATTGCAGCGCAGCACGCCAGCGCAACTGGCGCAGCGTCAGGCACTGCTCACCCGGCAGATTCAGGAAAACGGCGTCACCTATAACGTTTACGCGGATCCCAAGGGCGCCGATCGGCCATGGGAACTGGACCTGCTACCCCATGTGATTGCCGCTGACGAGTGGCAACAGCTGTCGGCGGGCATCGCCCAGCGCGCCCGATTGCTCAATGCCGTGCTGGCCGACCTGTACGGGCCGCAACGCCTGATTGCCGAAGGATTGCTGCCGGCCGAACTGGTGTTCGGCCACAACAACTTTCTCTGGCCCTGCCAGGGCATCAAACCGCCTGACGGCGCCTTTCTGCATCTGTATGCCGTGGATCTGGCGCGCACCCCCGATGGCCGTTGGTGGGTTACGGCGGACCGGACTCAAGCGCCGTCCGGTGCAGGCTATGCCCTGGAAAACCGCACCATCGTGTCCCGGGCGTTCCCCGAGTTGTACCGCGATCTGAAAGTGCAGCATCTGGCCGGCTTCTTCCGCACGCTTCAGGAAACCCTGTCCCGCCAGGCGCCCAGCGATGAAGAGGTGCCATTGGTTGTGTTGTTGACGCCGGGACGGTTCAACGAGAGTTATTTCGAACACCTGTACCTTGCTCGCCAACTCGGTTATCCGCTGGTCGAAGGCGGCGACCTGACAGTGCGCGATGCCACGGTTTACCTGAAAACCCTGAGTGGCCTGCGCCGGGTGCACGCGATCATGCGCCGTCTCGACGACGATTTCTGTGACCCGCTGGAGCTGCGTACCGATTCGGCATTGGGCGTACCGGGCTTGCTTGAAGCCGTGCGACAAGGGCGGGTCCTGGTGGCCAATGCCCTCGGCAGTGGCGTGCTCGAATCCCCAGGCTTGCTGGGTTTTCTGCCGAAGATCAGTCAGTTCCTGTTCGGTGAAGACCTGATTCTGCCGTCCATCGCCACCTGGTGGTGCGGCGAAGCTCCGGTGCTCGCGCAGGCGTTGGAGAAACTGCCGGAGTTGCTGATCAAACCGGCGTTCCCGTCCCAGAGTTTTACCCCGGTCTTTGGCCGTGACTTGAGTGAAAAACAGCGCCATCAGCTTGTCGAGCGCATGCAGGCACGGCCTTACGCTTATGTTGCGCAAGAATTGGCGCAGTTGTCCCAGGCGCCAATCTGGCAGGCCGATGGAGGTCAGTTACAACCCCGGGCCATCGGTCTGCGCGTGTATGCGGTGGCCAGCCGCGAGGGTTATCGGGTATTGCCCGGCGGATTGACCCGGGTGGCCGCCGAGGCCGATGCCGAAGTGGTGTCGATGCAGCGTGGCGGTGCGAGCAAGGACACCTGGGTACTGGGCGATCGCCCGCCCAGCGGCGAACAATGGAAAACCCAGCGCAATATCGGCGTGCATGATCTGGTGCGACGCGATCCCTATCTGCCGTCACGGGTGGTGGAAAACCTGTTCTGGTTCGGTCGTTACTGCGAGCGTTGCGATGACAGTGCGCGATTGTTGCGCATCATGCTGGCGCGATACGTGGACGGCGATGACCCGCAGGCCCTGCAGGCGGCCGTCGATCTTGGTGAACGGCTGATGCTGTTGCCCGATGAAGGTGAGCTGCCGGAGCGTTTGCTGGCAGCAATACTCGGCGATGATTGGCCGTTCAGCCTGCGTTCCAACCTGCAGCGGTTGCAGTGGGCGGCTTCGCAGGTGCGCGGCAAGCTCTCGCGGGAAAACTGGCAGGCGCTGGTGGAGTTGCAGCGCGAAGCCATGGAACTGGAAACCGATGAGCCGGACTTCGGCGAGCTGCTGGATTTTCTCAACCGTCTGGTGATGTCCCTGGCGGCGTTGTCCGGTTTTGCATTGGACGACATGACCCGGGACGAAGGCTGGCGCTTCCTGATGATCGGTCGGCGAATCGAGCGCCTGCAATTTCTCAGTGGCAGCCTGGCGGCGTTTTTGCGTGGCGCCGGGGCGTTCGATCAGGCCGGTCTCGAATGGTTGCTGGAGCTGGGCAACAGCAGCATCACCTACCGTTCGCGTTATCTGGCGGTGGCGCAGTTGATCCCGGTGCTCGACCTGTTGTTGCTCGATGAGCAGAACCCTCACGCCGTGCTGTTTCAATTGAAACTGGTGAACCGTACCCTCAAGCGCCTGAACGACGACTTTGCTGCCCCGCGAGAAGCGGGGCTGGCGCAATGGGTGGAGCGACTGGCGTGTTTCGATCTGGGTTGTCTGGAGAACCCGCTGTTCGGTGAGGCCAGCGTACGCGCGGCGCTCGAAGGGCTGGCCGACCTATTGCAAGAAATCGCCGATGCCAGCGGGCACGTGTCCGATCGCCTGGCCTTGCGTCATTTTGCCCATGTCGATGATGTCAGCCAGCGCACGGTGTCCGTCTGATGAATGCGCGATACCAGATTTTCCACGACACCCACTATCACTACGATAGCCCTGTGTCCCTGGCCCAGCAACTGGCGCACCTGTGGCCGCGGGTCTGCGGTTGGCAGCGTTGTACCGAGCAGCAGTTGCAGATCAGTCCGGACCCGACGTCGCGCCGTGATGAACTGGATGTTTTCGGTAACCCGCTGACCCGACTGGCGTTCGAGCGCCCTCATGATGAATTGCTGGTCAACGCCAGCCTCACGATAGAAGTGCTGCCCCGGCCTGCGCTGGATTTCAATCTGTCGCCAGCCTGGGAGGAAACCCGCAACGCGCTGACTTACAGCAGCCAGCCACTTTCGCCTGAGTTGCTCGAAGCTTGCCGTTATCGGTTTCAATCGCCCTACGTGCACTTGAAGCGCAATTTCGTCGAGTTTTCAGACAGCTGCTTTCCGGCAGGCCGTCCGCTGCTGCGGGGTGTGCAGGCACTGATGGAGAAAATCTTCAGCGAATTCACCTTCGACGCCGAAGCGACCCAGGTGGCAACGCCGCTGGTGGAAGTGCTGGAGCGTCGGCGCGGGGTCTGTCAGGACTTCGCCCACCTGATGCTTGCTTGCGTGCGATCCCGGGGCCTGGCCGCCCGCTACATCAGCGGCTATTTGCTGACTCAGCCACCACCCGGGCAGCCACGCCTGATTGGCGCCGATGCTTCCCATGCCTGGGTGTCGGTGTATTGCCCTGTGCTGGGTTGGGTAGATTTCGATCCGACCAACAACGTGCAGCCGGCACTGGAGCACATTACCTTGGCCTGGGGGCGGGATTTTTCTGATGTGTCGCCGCTGCGCGGGGTGATTCTGGGGGGCGGCAATCATGTCCCCGAAGTTCGCGTCACCGTCATGCCACTGGATTAGCGGTGAACCCCTGTGGGAGCGAGCCTGCTCGCGAAAGTGGTCCGTCAGTCACGGAAAGGATTGGATGTGCTGCCGTCTTCGCGAGCAGGCTCGCTCCCACAAAGGGATATCAGGTATTTTCTGGAAAGGTATTTCAGATCGACCTGTGAGGGCCGGCAGCAAGGCTGCCAACCCTGGACACAGATCCGGTGGGCCTGAAATTGAATCATCCGGCCCGGAGGGTCTCAGGCGTCGGGCGCCTGGTCTTTCGGTGCTTCAACATCATCTTCTGTCGCGACGTCACCGTCAGGGTTCAGTGTCGCGTCTTCAGCCATCGCTTTCTTGCGCTGAAGCTTTTCCTCTTTCTTCTGCTCCTTGGCCAAGTCACGCTGACGTTTGGCGAAGGAATAATTGGGTTTAGCCATGGGCGATCCTCTGGGGTCGAAGGTGAGGTTGAGCGGCGCGTATTCTGCCCTGTATCGGTGCCGAGTCGTTAGTCGGGTTTTTGCTCGACCCACTTTGGCGGTACGGTCGGTTGCCAGCTATCGAGGGCGTCGAGCAGCGTCTGTGGCGATTCGCTCATTTGCAGCATGTCACGGTGTGCCCCGCGAACGAAGCCTTCGCCGACGATGTGATCGAGAAAACCGGTGAGTTTGCTGTAGAAACCGTTCACTTCCAGCAATCCCAGCGGTTTGCCGTGGTAGCCCAATTGGCCCCAGGTCCAGACTTCAAACAGTTCTTCCAGCGTGCCCAAGCCGCCGGGCAGGGCGATGAAGGCATCGCTGAGTTCGGCCATTCGCGCCTTGCGTGCATGCATGCCGTCGACCACTTCCAGGCGAGTCAGGCCGCTGTGGCCGATTTCCTTGTCCTTGAGGCTTTGCGGAATGATGCCGATCACTTCACCGCCGGCTGCCAGGGCGGCGTCGGCCACGATGCCCATCAGGCCTACGGCACCGCCGCCATAGACCAGCGTCAGCTTGCGCTCGGCCAATGCCCGGCCGAGGGCCACGGCTGCTTCGCGATAAGCCGGGTGGGTGCCGGTGCTGGCACCACAAAATACACATACGGATGCTAAAGACATGCCTTCCTCCATGGTCGATCAGGACCACAGAGTAAAGGCAGGCGCGCAACGCTCCAAGGGCTAAACTTCCCGCTTGGACGTTTCGTACGTACCACTGGCGCCGCAGGCATAGGCGGCAAGCAAGCTGCACAACAGGCTATTGAGGGACATGTCAGACGCTCCATTAAGTAATGATGGATCGATCATAGGCCCGGGCCAGACGCTTGGCTGGTAGATTGTTTCGATCAGTGTCATAGCCCAAAAGTTGTATACAATTTTTGATTCAAGTCATATGAACTTGCGAAGTTTTCAGGCAGTCTTCTGTCCATTCGCATTTTTCACTAACCCTGCCTTGGAGATTCACCATGTTTGCCAAACTTGTTGCGGTATCCCTGTTGACGCTGGCCAGCAGCCAATTGATGGCTGCGGAGTGCAAAGTCACCGTTGACTCCACAGACCAAATGTCCTTCAACACCAAGGCCATTGAAATCGACAAGAGCTGCAAGACGTTCACCGTCGAACTGACCCACTCCGGCAGCTTGCCGAAGAACGTCATGGGCCATAACTGGGTGCTGAGCAAAGAAGCCGACATGCAGCCAATCGCCACCGACGGCCTGAGTGCCGGTATCGACAAGAACTACTTGAAAGAAGGCGATGCTCGCATCATCGCGCACACCAAGGTCATCGGCGCCAACGAAACCGACTCGGTGACCTTCGATGTGTCGAAGCTTGATGCTGCCGAGAAATATGGCTTCTTCTGCTCGTTCCCGGGCCACATCTCGATGATGAAAGGCACTGTGACCCTGAAGTAAGCAGGCTCACCGCGTTATCGTTCTTCGCGAGCAGGCTCGCTCCCACAGATTTAGCGCCGTCAATGTGGGAGCGAGCCTGCTCGCGAAGGGGCCATCAGCATCAATCAATGCAATGGTCAAAGAAAAGCCCGCTGAGAATCACTCCTCAGCGGGCTTTTTCATTCGCTCACGCCTCAAGGCGTAAACGGCATCACACGCTTGTGGTGGGTCTTGTTGTACGTGTTGCAAATGATCTTGAACGCTTCCTCTCGCACCGGGTTGCCGTGCAGGAAGGCGTCGATCTCGGCGTAGGTGACGCCGTGGGACGCTTCGTCCGGTTTGCCGGGAGACAGGTCTTCAAGGTCGGCGGTCGGGACTTTTTCCACCAGCGATTCCGGCGCGCCGAAACTGCGGGCAATGGCGCGGACCTGGTTTTTCACCAGGCCGCTGAGCGGTGCCAGGTCGCAAGCGCCATCACCGAACTTGGTGAAGAAACCCATCACCGCTTCAGCGGCGTGGTCGGTGCCGATCACCAGCCCGTGGGCCGCACCGGCGATGGTGTACTGGGCGACCATGCGCATCCGCGCCTTGGTGTTGCCGAGCACGAAATCCACCGAGACCGCATGCTTGCCTTCGAACGCCGCCACTTCGTTGGCCAGCGACTTGACCGCCGGACCGATATTCACCGTGTGACGTTCGTCCGGCTTGATGAAATCCACCGACGCCTGGGCATCGTGTTCATCGAACTGGGTCTCGTACGGCAGGCGCACAGCGATGAATTTGTAGCTGTCGTCACCCGTGCGCTCACGCAGTTCGCGCATGGCACGCTGGGCCAGCAGGCCGGCGGTCAGGGAATCGACGCCACCGCTGATGCCCAGCACCAGGGTCTTGAGCCCGGAATTGACCAGGCAGTCCTGAATGAAGGTAATCCGCCGGGCGACCTCTGCCTCGAGGGCGGCCTCATCGGCAAACGGCGGTTGGACCTTGAGCTGCTCAGCAATCTCACGCTGTACGGCTTGCATGAATTTACTCCTTGCCAGGTTGGCTTGATGGGGCAGGTACTTGGAAAACGTGTCGCAAATAGGCGACGAAATTCGGGTCTTTGCAGTGAGTCTTGCCAGGCTCGTCGGAGATCTTCGCCACCGGCGCACCGTTGCAGGCGGTCATTTTAAGCACGATGCTCATCGGTTCGACACCCGGAATGTCACAGGTCAGGTTGGTGCCGATGCCGAAACTCACATTGATCCGACCCCGCAGCGCCCGGAATATTTCCAGGGCTTTGGGCAGGGTCAGGCTGTCAGAGAAGGTCAGCGTCTTGCTCATCGGATCGATGCCGAGCTTGTGATAGTGCGCGATGGCTTTTTCCGCCCACAGCACTGGATCACCGGAGTCATGGCGCAGACCGTCGAAGAGCTTGGCGAAAAACAGGTCGAAATCGCCGAGGAAGGCATCGATGGTGATGCAATCGGTCAGGGCGATTCCCAGCAGGCCGCGATATTCGCGGACCCAGCAGTCGAGGGCGGCGATCTGGCTGTCGATCAGCCGTGGACCGAGTTGCTGATGAGCCATGATCCACTCGTGGGCCATGGTGCCCAGCGGTTTCATGTCCAGTTCCCGGGACAGGTGCACGTTGCTGGTGCCGACGAAGCGCCCAGGGAAATCGTGCTTGAGCACGTTCACCACTTCTTCCTGCACGCGGTACGAGAAACGACGGCGGGTACCAAAATCGGCGACCTGCAACTCTGATAGTTCGTCGGCCGAGGCGTTGGCAGTCAGCCAGTCAAACTTGCGATACAGCTGTTCGCGGGCCTGTTCCAGGACGATTTCCCGGTAGCGATAGCGGTTACGCACTTCGCTGACGATCGCCAGTATCGGCACTTCGAACAGGATCACGTGCAACCAGGGGCCCCGCAGGCGGATAAACAAATCACCGTTTTCGATGCCGGTGTGGATGTAGCGCAGGTTGAAGCGGAACAGCCCGAGAAAGCGCAGGAAGTCCGGCTTCAGGAAGGTGATGCGCTCCAGAAAGCTCAACTGGTCCGCACTCAGGCTCAACTCGGCCAGGCGCTCGATCTGGAAACGGATCTCCGCCAGGTACGGACGCAAATCCTCGCTGTTGCGGCAACGAAACTCCCATTCGACTTCCACGTTCGGGTAGTTGTGCAGCACCGCCTGCATCATCGTCAGTTTGTAGAAGTCGGTGTCGAGCAGGTTCTGCACGATGCGATCGGCAAACACACTCTCGCTCATAACGGGAATCTCCGGCGTTGCAGCGGTATTGATCAATGGCGCTAGTGGCGCATATCAGGGACAGGGATTACCAGCATTTTTTAGACTACACCGGGCCTCTGTAGGAGCTGGCTTGCCAGCGAAGGCGTCAGGCCAGTCAACCTGGATGTTGAATGTGCTGGCCTATTCGCTGGCAAGCCAGCTCCTACAGAGCGAAGGTACCCATCAGGTCGCTGCAGGGCTGTCGACCTGCTCCAGCATCCACTTCACAAAATCCCGCACTTTTGGCACTTCCGCCGAATGCTCAGGGTACGCCAGGTAATACGCATCGGTGCTGGGCATTGCATGCTGCCAGGGAATGACCAGCTTGCCGTCCGCCAATTCCTCTTCCACCAGAAACCGTGGCAGCAACGCCACGCCACAGCCGACTTGCGCGGCGCGGATGCACATATAGAAGGTTTCGAAGCGCGGTCCGTGGTAGCTGTGTTCGGTGTGGTAGCCCTGGTTGTCGAACCAGTCATGCCAGGCCTGGGGACGGGAGGCGTTTTGCAACAGGACCAGGTCGGTGAGTTGCGTAGGGTCGGTGAAGGGTTCGGCGGGCAGGCTGCCGGGGGCGCAGACCGGTACCAGCTCCTCACCGAACAGCTTCAGGCATTCCGTGCCGGGACGTGAGCCCTGGCCGAAGTAGAACGCCAGGTCACTGCGACCTTGCAGCAGATCATCGGCTTCCTGCTCGCTGCACAGGTCCAGATGAATTGACGGATGGCGCAGGCGCCAGCCTTTTAGCCGTGGTACCAGCCAGCGCGCGCCGAAAGTCGGAGGCGTGGAGACGCGCAGGACTTCTGTTTCGCCGCCGTAGGAACGCAGGTAATGGGTCGACATCTCGACCTGCGTGAGGATTTTTCGTACCTCGACCAGGTATAGATCGCCCGCCGGTGTCATTTGCAGGCGTCGGCGTACCCGGCGAAACAATAGATGCTGTAACAGCTCTTCGAGTTGCGCGACCTGTTTGCTGACAGCACTCTGGGTCAGGTTCAACTCTTCGGCAGCCCGGGTGAAGCTCAGATGCCGGGTCACGGCTTCGAAACACTGCAAGGCAGCGATCGATGGCAAATAGCGTTTGTTCAGCATGGGCGGTCCTTTGTTCTTGTCTCTTTATTGCCAGCAATGCACAGCATGAATAAACGGAATGATATCTCTCTTAAAGGTCGTTTGTTGAGTAACCTCCGGGGCGCTAAAACTACAGGTCTGATCAGCCGTGATCACGCGGCTGCACACGTACCGTTTTTTGCTTGAGGAGTGACCCATGGTTGCCGCATTGCTTGATCGTCTTGGTGTGAACCCGGCCCTGTACCAGAACGGCAAAGTGCCAGTGCATTCGCCCATCGACGGCAGTCGCATCGCCGCCGTGAACTGGGAAGGTGCCGCTGAAGTCGAGCAGCACATCAGTCGCGCAGATCATGCGTTCGAACTGTGGCGCAAGGTTCCGGCGCCGCGCCGTGGCGAGCTGGTGCGTCAACTGGGCGATATCCTGCGTGAATACAAGGCTGACCTCGGCGAGCTGGTGTCCTGGGAAGCTGGCAAGATCACCCAGGAAGGCTTGGGTGAAGTTCAGGAAATGATCGACATCTGCGATTTCGCCGTCGGCCTGTCCCGCCAGTTGTACGGTTTGACCATCGCCTCCGAGCGCCCTGGCCACCACATGCGTGAAACCTGGCACCCGCTGGGCGTCGTCGGCGTGATCAGTGCCTTCAACTTCCCGGTGGCGGTCTGGGCCTGGAACGCCACACTGGCGCTGGTTTGCGGCAACCCGGTGATCTGGAAACCGTCGGAAAAAACCCCGCTGACCGCACTGGCCTGCCAGGCGCTGTTTGATCGCGTGCTGAAAAACTTCAGTGATGCACCCGCACACCTGAGCCAGGTGATCATTGGCGGCCGCGATGCCGGCGAAGCCCTGGTCGATGACCCGCGTGTCGCACTGGTCAGCGCCACCGGCAGCACCCGCATGGGCCGCGAAGTGGCGCCGAAAATCGCTGCACGCTTCGCCCGCAGCATCCTGGAACTGGGCGGCAACAACGCGATGATCCTCGGCCCAAGCGCCGACCTGGACATGGCCGTTCGCGCCATCCTGTTCAGCGCCGTCGGTACCGCCGGTCAGCGTTGCACCACATTGCGTCGCCTGATTGCCCACGAATCGGTCAAGGAAGAAATCGTCACCCGCCTGAAAGCCGCGTACTCAAAAGTGCGTATCGGCCATCCGCTGGAAGGCAACCTGGTCGGCCCGCTGATCGACAAGCAAAGCTTCGACAACATGCAGGATGCGCTGGAGCAGGCGTTGAGCGAAGGCGGCCGGGTGTTTGGCGGTGAGCGTCAGTTGCAAGACAAATTCCCTAACGCTTACTACGTTTCGCCGGCCATCGTCGAAATGCCGGAGCAGAGCGATGTGGTCTGCCACGAAACCTTCGCGCCGATCCTCTACGTGGTGGGTTACAGCGATTTCAACGAAGCGCTGCGTTTGAACAACGCTGTGCCGCAAGGCTTGTCGTCCTGCATCTTCACCACCGACGTGCGCGAGGCCGAGCAGTTCATGTCGGCTGTAGGTAGCGATTGCGGCATTGCCAACGTCAACATCGGCCCAAGCGGTGCCGAAATCGGTGGCGCGTTCGGTGGCGAAAAAGAAACCGGCGGCGGTCGCGAGTCCGGCTCCGACGCATGGCGCGGTTACATGCGCCGTCAGACCAATACCGTGAACTACTCGCTGGAATTGCCGTTGGCCCAGGGTATTACGTTTGACTGATATTTCAGGCAAGCAGTGATCCCTGTGGGAGCGAGCCTGCTCGCGAATGCAATCTGTCAGCCGACATCAATAATGGCTGATATACCGCTTTCGCGAGCAGGCTCGCTCCCACAATGATTTGTGTGGGTTGGTTAGGTTTCTGATTGGAGTCTGGCAATGCCGTTACGCGAAGAGTGTCTGTGGGAAAAACTGACGCCACAAAGGCCCGACAATGCGGCGCTCAAAGGTGAGGTAACAGTCGATGTCTGCGTCATCGGCGCCGGTTTTACCGGGCTGTCGGCGGCGGTGCATCTGCTGGAGCAGGGCAAGACAGTGTGTGTGCTGGAGGCCCATCGCGCCGGTCATGGCGGTTCCGGACGTAACGTCGGGCTGGTCAACGCCGGTATGTGGATTGCGCCCGACGAAATCGAGGCCGGTTTTGGCGAGGCGGTCGGCAGTCAGCTCAACCGCATGCTGGGCGCGGCGCCAGCGCTGGTGTTCAGCCTGGTCGACAAATACAACATCGATTGTCAGCTGCGTCGCGAAGGCACGTTGCACATGGCGCACAACGCCCGTGGCGAAGCCGATCTGCGCAGTCGTGAAGAACAATGGAAGCGTCGCGGCGCGCCAGTGGAGCTGCTGACCGGGCAAGCTTGCGAGCAAGCGACAGGCACCCAAAAGATCGCTGCTGCGCTGCTCGATCGGCGTGCCGGTACCCTCAACCCGATGGCCTACACCACGGGGTTGGCGAAAGCGGCCATCGGTCTGGGCGGTCAGTTGTTCGACCATTCCCCGGTCACCCGACTTGAGCGTCAGGGCTCGCGCTGGTCAGTGCAGACAGCCCAGGGTTCGGTGCTTGCCGAGCAAGTGGTGATCGCCTCCAACGCTTACACCGAGGGTGACTGGACCGAGTTACGGCGCAATTTCTTCCCCGGTTATTACTATCAAGTGGCTTCAGTACCGCTGACCGAAGAGGCCGCCCGGAAAATCCTGCCCGGTGGCCAGGGCTCCTGGGACACCCGCCAGGTGCTCAGCAGTATCCGTCGGGATAAAGACGGTCGCCTGCTGCTCGGCAGTTTGGGCAACGGCAATCAGAAACCGGCCTGGTTCCTCAAGGCCTGGGCCGATCGCGTGCAGCAGCATTATTTCCCCTACCTGAAACCCGTGGAGTGGGAGTGCACCTGGACCGGGCGCATCGCGTTTACGCCCGACCATTTGATGCGCCTGTTCGAACCGGCGCCCGGAATAGTGGCAGTCACCGGTTACAACGGTCGGGGCGTGACCACGGGGACGGTGGTCGGCAAGGCCTTTGCCGATTACCTGTGTAACGGAAATCCTCAAGCGCTACCCATTCCGTTCGCCCCCATGCAGCCATTGGCCGGTGTGGGCCTTCGCAGTTGCCTGTATGAGGCGGGGTTCTCGCTGTATCACGCAGGCCAGTGCTTGCGGATCGTGATCTGATTGTTGAAATTTGTTGCTGGGAGCGGCGCTTTTTCGCGCAGCGACTAGCCTGTGATGGTGCGGGTTGTAGCAGTCCCGCACCAGCAGTGTGCAGTTAGGTGACGCACGTTGTTACAGGCTGGTTGCACACCGTTTGGTGCCGCGGTTGCAATGATGGCGCAGGAGGGTTGCGCCTCGAAAAATAAATGGTTTCACCTTCCGCGGTTTAGACGGTTGCACGCCCAATGAAAATGGGACCGAAACAGTCGAAATAAGAATAAAGCAGCGACTTTTTTAAGAATAAAAAACCGATGGCACGGCCCTTGCTCTGAGCATTCAGTGAAGTCGCAGTGCCAATTAAAAAAAAACCTTGGAGCACCACCTCATGTCCCAGACGTTTTACAAAAAAGGCTTTTTGGCCCTCGCAGTGGCAACTGCGTTGGGTGTTTCTGCGTTTGCTCAGGCTGACATCAAGATCGGCGTAGCGGGTCCAATGACGGGCGCCAACGCAGCATTTGGCGAGCAGTACATGAAGGGTGCACAGGCAGCGGCCGATGCGGTCAACGCATCGGGCGGCGTGAACGGGGAAAAAATCGTGCTGGTCAAGGGCGACGACGCCTGCGAACCGAAACAGGCTGTGACGGTCGCCAAGGACCTGACCAACCAGAAAGTCGCTGGCGTGGTCGGTCACTTCTGCTCCTCGTCGACCATCCCGGCCTCCGAGATCTACGACGAAGCGGGCATCATCGCCATCACCCCGGGCTCCACCAACCCGGCCGTTACCGAGCGTGGCCTGAGCGCCATGTTCCGTATGTGCGGTCGTGACGACCAGCAGGGCATCGTGGCCGGCGACTACATCGTCGACGTGCTCAAGGGCAAGAAGGTTGTCGTGCTGCACGACAAGGACACCTACGGCCAAGGCCTGGCTGACGCCACCAAGGCCCAGCTGGAAAAACGCGGCGTGAAGCCGGTGCTGTACGAAGGCCTGACCCGCGGCGAGAAAGATTTCAGCGCCGTTGTCACCAAGATCCGTGCGGCCGGTGCCGACGTGGTCTACTTCGGCGGCCTGCATCCGGAAGCCGGTCCACTGGTTAAACAACTGCGTACCGAAGGCCTGAAAGACGTGAAATTCATGTCCGACGACGGCATCGTGACCGACGAACTGGTGACCACCGCTGGCGGCCCGCAATACGTCGACGGCGTACTGATGACCTTCGGCGCCGACCCACGCCTGCTGCCAGACAGCAAGACCGTGGTAGACGCTTTCCGCAAGGCCGGCACCGAGCCTGAAGGCTACACCCTGTACGCTTACGCTTCGGTCCAGACCCTGGCTGCCGCCTTCAATGGCGCCAAGTCCAACAAGGGCGAAGACGCTGCTGCGTGGCTGAAGAAGAACCCGGTCAAAACCGTCATGGGCGAGAAGACCTGGGACAGCAAGGGCGACCTGAAAATCTCCGACTACGTGGTTTACCAGTGGGACAAGGACGGCAAATACCACCAACTGGAAAAACAGAAGTGATTTGAGGGTGTGACCGATCTGTGGCGAGGGAGCTTGCTCCCGTTGGACTGCGTAGCAGTCCTGATGTTGGGGGCGCCGCGCGACCCGGCGGGAGCAAGCTCCCTCGCCACACAGTTTGTGTTCGCCGTTAACTGACTGGCATTGGCCAGAAGGCACGTCTGTCTTTTCTCGTAGAGCTGCACACAACCGCATGGTGCCGGCGGCTGAACCCCGGTCCGACGCCAGCGGCTTCTGTGCAGTCTCTCAAATGCGTGAGATTGCGTTATGGATGGTATTTTCCTGCAGCAACTGGTCAATGGCCTGACCCTCGGGTCGGTCTATGGCCTGATCGCCATCGGCTACACAATGGTCTATGGCATCATCGGCATGATCAACTTCGCCCACGGCGAGGTTTACATGATTTCCGCTTACCTCGCGGCAATCAGTCTGGCTCTGCTGGCTTACTTCGGTATTGAATCCTTCCCTCTGCTGATGCTCGGCACCCTGATCTTCACCATCGTCGTCACGGCGGTGTACGGTTGGGTCATCGAGCGCGTCGCCTACAAACCCCTGCGTAACTCCACCCGGCTGGCTCCGCTGATCAGCGCCATCGGTATCTCGCTGATCCTGCAAAACTATGCACAGATCGCCCAGGGTGCCCGCCAACAGGGTGTTCCGACACTGTTGACCGGTGCATGGCGCGTTGACGTAGGCACTGGCTTCGTTCAGCTCACCTACACCAAGATCTTCATTCTGGTCGCAGCGTTCGTCGGGATGGGCCTGCTGACCTACGTCATCAAGTACACCAAGCTCGGCCGCATGTGCCGTGCGACCCAGCAAGACCGCAAGATGGCCTCGATCCTCGGGATCAACACCGACCGCGTGATCTCCTACGTGTTCATCATCGGTGCAGCCATGGCGGCGCTGGCCGGCGTGCTGATCACGATGAACTACGGCACGTTCGACTTCTACGCAGGCTTCGTCATCGGCATCAAGGCCTTCACTGCCGCGGTACTTGGCGGGATCGGTTCTTTACCTGGCGCCATGCTCGGCGGGATCATCCTCGGGATTTCCGAGTCGCTGTTCTCCGGCCTGGTGAACTCGGACTACAAAGACGTCTTCAGCTTCTCGCTGCTGGTTCTCGTTCTGGTCTTTCGGCCTCAAGGCCTGCTCGGCCGTCCTCTTGTGTCGAAGGTGTAAGCGATGTCTTCAACCACTAAAAAAACCATTGATCTCAAAAAAAGTCTGGTTGATGCGATTCTTGCCGGCCTCATCGCCCTGATCGTGTTCGGGCCGATTGTCGGCATCGTGCTCGATGGCTACGGCTTCAACCTGGAAACCAAGCGGGTGGCATGGATTGTTGCCATCGTCATGGCCGGCCGCTTTGCCTTGAGCACATTCCTGCAAACCCCAAAGGGCTTGAAAATCCTAGAAGGATTTGAAACCACCGGCTCCGGAGTGCATGTACTGGCGCCCGATTACAAATCACGTTTGCGCTGGATCATCCCGTTGATGATCGTCATCGCCGTGGTGTTTCCGTTCTTCTCCAACTCCTATCTGCTGGGCGTGGTCATCCTCGGGCTGATCTACGTGCTGCTGGGGCTTGGCCTGAACATCGTGGTCGGCCTGGCCGGTCTGCTCGACCTTGGCTATGTGGCGTTCTATGCCATTGGTGCCTACGGTCTGGCGCTCGGTTATCAGTACCTGGGACTGGGGTTCTGGACGGTGCTGCCGCTGGCGGCGATTACCGCGGGCCTGGCAGGTTGCATCCTTGGCTTCCCGGTGCTGCGCCTGCACGGCGACTACCTGGCGATCGTGACCCTGGGCTTCGGTGAAATCATCCGTCTGATCCTCAATAACTGGCTGTCCCTGACCGGCGGCCCGAACGGCATGCCGGCGCCGTTGCCGACCTTCTTCGGCCTCGAGTTCGGCAAGCGTGCGAAAGATGGCGGCGTGCCGTTCCATGAGTTCTTCGGCATTGCCTACAACCCCGACGTGAAGTACTACTTCATCTACACGGTGTTGTTCCTGGTGGTTCTGGCCGTGCTGTACATCAAGCATCGCTTGACCCGCATGCCGGTCGGTCGTGCTTGGGAAGCCTTGCGTGAAGATGAAATCGCTTGCCGCTCGATGGGTCTGAACCACGTGCTGGTCAAGCTCTCGGCGTTCACCATCGGTGCTTCGACAGCGGGTCTGGCCGGTGTGTTCTTCGCCACCTACCAGGGTTTCGTCAACCCGACCTCGTTCACCTTCTTTGAATCGGCCTTGATCCTTGCCATCGTGGTACTGGGCGGCATGGGCTCGACCATCGGCGTGGTGATCGCGGCCTTCGTACTGACAGTGGCTCCGGAATTGCTGCGTGGCTTTGCCGAATACCGCGTCCTGCTGTTCGGCATCCTGATGGTGTTGATGATGATTTGGCGACCGCGCGGCCTGATTCGGATCAGCCGTACCGGTGTGACCCCGCGTAAAGGAGTAGCGCCATGAGCGAAGTCGTACTCAGTGTCGAAAAACTGATGATGCACTTCGGCGGCATCAAGGCCTTGAGCGATGTCAGCCTGAAGGTCAAGCGCAACTCGATCTTCGCCCTGATCGGCCCCAATGGCGCCGGCAAGACCACGGTGTTCAACTGCCTGACCGGCTTCTACAAGGCCTCTGGCGGCAAGATCGAACTCAACGTGCGCGGCCAGCAAACCAACGTCATCAAGTTGTTGGGCGAATCGTTCAAGCCGACCGATTTCGTCTCGCCGAAAGCCTTTGCCAGTCGGTTGTTCTACAAGGCATTCGGCGGCACCCATCTGGTGAATCGTGCCGGGTTGGCGCGGACATTCCAGAACATTCGCCTGTTCAAGGAAATGTCGGTGCTGGAAAACCTGCTGGTGGCCCAGCACATGTGGGTCAACCGCAGCATGCTGGCCGGCATTCTCAACACCAAGGGTTATCGCAAGGCTGAAAGCGATGCCCTGGACCATGCGTTCTACTGGCTGGAGGTGGTGGACCTGGTGGATTGTGCCAACCGTCTGGCCGGTGAACTGTCCTACGGCCAGCAACGTCGCCTGGAGATTGCCCGGGCCATGTGCACGCGTCCGCAGATCATCTGCCTCGACGAACCGGCCGCCGGCCTCAACCCTCAGGAAACCGAAGCGCTGAGCGCGATGATCCGGCTGCTGCGCGACGAGCACGATCTGACCGTGGTGCTGATCGAACACGACATGGGCATGGTAATGAGTATTTCCGACCACATCGTGGTGCTGGACCACGGCATCGTCATCGCCGAGGGCGGTCCCGATGACATCCGCCACGACCCGAAAGTGATTGCCGCGTACCTGGGCGCCGACGAAGAGGAGGTGGTATGAGTAAATCCATCCTCGAACTCAAGGCGCTGGACGTGTTTTACGGGCCGATCCAGGCCCTGAAGAAAGTCTCGCTGCACATCAACGAAGGTGAAACCGTCAGCCTCATCGGCTCCAACGGCGCCGGCAAGTCGACCCTGTTGATGTCGATCTTCGGTCAGCCCCGGGCGGCGGACGGGCAGATCCTCTACCAGGGTGTGGACATCACCCACAAATCGTCGCACTACATCGCGTCCAACGGCATCGCGCAGTCGCCGGAAGGGCGGCGGGTGTTCCCTGACATGACCGTCGAGGAAAACCTGCTGATGGGCACCATTCCGATCGGCGACAAATACGCCAAGGAAGACATGCAGCGCATGTTCGAGCTGTTCCCGCGGCTCGAAGAGCGGCGCAACCAGCGGGCCATGACCATGTCCGGTGGCGAGCAGCAAATGCTCGCCATCGCCCGGGCGTTGATGAGCCGGCCGAAGCTGCTGTTGCTCGACGAGCCGAGCCTGGGCCTGGCCCCGATCGTGGTGAAGCAGATCTTCGCCACCCTGCGGGAACTGGCCAAGACCGGCATGACCATCTTCCTGGTAGAGCAGAACGCCAACCACGCCCTGAGGCTGTCGGACCGGGCGTACGTGATGGTTAACGGCGAGATCCGCATGAGCGGCACAGGCAAGGAGTTACTGGTCAACGAGGATGTGCGTAACGCCTATCTCGGCGGGCACTGAGTTTTCGTTGTTATGCACAAGCCCCGGCGCGAAAGCTCCGGGGCTTTTTTATATCTCCAGTACACCGCCAAACCCTGTGGGAGCGGGCTTGCCCGCGATGAGGCCGGCACTCTCAACATTAGTGCTGAATCTTAAATCGCCATCGCTGGCAAGCCAGCTCCCACAGGTTCGGTTGCAGCATTCGATGAAATTGTGGAAAACAATATTCCCAAGCTCCGTAACCGCGACATAAAGCCGCTGCAAATAGTTGTTTTGTCACGGTTTTGACTTGTCCCCGTTTACTGTGGAACTGGCTGTGAATAACGTGGGTGTAGCTGGCTGAGAGCCTTTGAATTCGTGGCTTTCAGCGCTGTGGTTGTTTTTTGCTCAGGTGTTTTTGCAAGGCCTCTGGGTGGCTTTGTCAACTTTTTTCTTGATGACGAAAGTGCGCCGGATCGGGGTATGCAAGCCTGTGGATAAGTCTGTGATTAAACTCTGGAAAGACTCGGCTGAAGGCCGTAGTTACTGGCTTGCGGCCATCGTCGAGTTGACTGCCTGGTCGAGAAATTGGCCATGGGCTACACGGCGGGCCTGTGAGGGTCAAGCGAAAAAGTTTTCAAATCCCTCGCAAAGCCTTGTGGAGAGCGGCTTGCAGCATTTCGACTTGCCCCCGGAATGTGTGGATGGGGCTGTGGATAAGGTGCGTGCACATGGCTGCAGGTCACGGTGCGTAAGGCATTGCCAAGATTGATCGTTTTTTGTACAGCTTGTGCGGTGGTTGCCGGTGCGTGCAAGGCCGGGCATGCTGCCAGCTGATTTTCTATTCCAATGGCTGACCATCGGCCGAAGCAAGGAGAACACGATGTCCAACACCCTGTTTATTACCGGCGCGACCTCCGGTTTTGGTGAAGCCTGTGCCCGTCGTTTTGCCGAAGCCGGCTGGAAACTGGTGCTGACCGGCCGTCGTGAAGAACGCCTCAACGCCCTGTGCGCCGAGCTATCGAAGCAGACCGAGGTGCATGGCCTAGTACTGGATGTGCGCGATCGCAAGGCCATGGAAGAAGCCATCGCCAACTTGCCGCCTTCGTTCGCCAAGTTGCGCGGGCTTATCAACAATGCGGGGCTGGCCCTTGGCGCTGATCCGGCGCCCAAGTGCAGTCTGGACGACTGGGACACCATGGTCGATACCAACATCAAGGGCCTGATGTACAGCACCCGCCTGCTGCTGCCGCGCCTGATTGCCCACGGTCGTGGCGCCGGTATCGTCAACCTGGGTTCCGTTGCCGGCAGTTACCCGTATCCGGGCAGCCATGTGTATGGCGGAACCAAAGCCTTCGTCCAGCAGTTCTCCCTGAGCCTGCGCTGCGATCTGCAAGGGACTGGCGTACGGGTCAGCAACATCGAACCGGGCCTGTGCGAGAGCGAGTTCTCGCTGGTGCGCTTCGCCGGTGATCAGGAGCGTTACAACGCCACTTATGCCGGTGCCGACCCGATCCAGCCGCAGGACATTGCCGAGACCATTTTCTGGGTCCTCAATGCCCCGGCGCACATCAATATCAACACCCTGGAGCTGATGCCGGTGAGCCAGACCTGGGCCGGGTTTGCGATTGATCGCAGTGGTGGCAAGGCTTAAGACCGCGTAACGGCCATTCGCGAGCAGGCTCGCTCCCACAAGGATTGCGCTGAACCTGTGGGGGAGAGCTAGCCCGCGAAGGGGGCGGAACAGACGCCGCAGGACATCAGCTAGACTCCTCCCTCAAGTAACCTGCCGCACCCGGCGGTTTCAAGGTTGATCGAGGAGAGCGAGTGAGCAATCGAGGCGAGCAGGCGCTGCTCAAGCAATCGACCTTCCTGATGCTGGTGGTGACATTTGCCGGGATCATCACCGGGTTTGTCTCGGGTTCCCAATCCATCCTGTTCGATGGCTTCTTCTCGCTGGTGGCAGCCTTCATCAAGGTCCTGATGCTGATCACCGCAAAGCTGATCGCCAAGGAAAGCAATCAACGCTTCCAGTTCGGCTCCTGGCACCTGGAACCCATGGTGCTGGTGATCGAAGGCAGTTTCCTGTTGCTGGTGGCCATTTATGCCTTTCTCAACGGCGTGTTCGGCATCATCAGCGGTGGCCGCGAGGTCGAGCTCGGCCTGGTGATCCTTTACGCGTCGGTGTTCACCATCGTCGAGCTCATCTATTTTTTCTACGTCCGCCATCGCAATCGCACGCTCAAATCATCGCTGATCAAGTTCGACAACATCAGTTGGCTGGTGGACGCGATGCTCACGGCCGGCCTGCTAGTGAGTTTCCTTATCGCGCTGCTGCTCAAGACTCAGGGCTACGACAAATGGGCGTTGTATGTCGACCCGATGATTCTGATTCTGCTGGCCCTGGGCATGCTCCCTCCAGCATTCCAAATCCTCGGTCCGGCGTTGCGCGATGTGTTGGGAATTGCCCCGGACCAATTGGACGACAAGGTGCGCCAAGTGATGGAAGAGGCCAAGATCGAGCACGGTTTCGACGACTACATTTCCTACGTGCAGAAGCACGGTCGTGCGTGTTTTATCGAGATTCACGTCGTGTTGCCGAAGGATTATTGGCTGGACGGTGTGGGTCAACTGGACAGTTTGCGAGAGGAAATTTCCACAAAACTTGGCGAGCCGGACGCCGCGCGATGGCTGACGATCAGCTTTACCGGGGATCGCAAGTGGATTGAGTGAAGGCCGTTGACCTCCTCGAGGTCAATCGTTGGATCGCCGCCCGGCCGGCTCGCTCCCACAGAGGAATGAGATCAACTGTAGGAGCGAGCCTGCTCGCGAAAGCGATCTGAACATTAACGCAGATATTCAGCCAACCCGGCATAGCAGGTCGCCAAGTGATAAGGCGTGGTCGATGGCATGTCCAGGCGGCTCACTTCACCGTGCTCGTCACGGCATTCATACCAACCGCCCGCGTGCAGCGATCGTTGTTGCAGCGCCTGCAATTGGCGCAGCACCGGGGCCTCGCTGTTGGGGCGTAGCGTCAGTGCACGCAGGTACTCGGCTTGAGCCCAGATTCGCTGGGTGGCGTCCCGCAAGCCTCCATCCGGCCCAAGATCGAGCATGGCCCGCACGGCCCCCGTCTGTTGGTCGACACCCAATTGCTCTGTGAACGCAAACGCGCGCTCCAGCGAAGCGTGCAATTTCGAACCGCGTAGCAGGTCGGAGGACTCCAGCAGGAAATACCATTCGAACTGATGCCCCGGTTCAAACCAGTTATCCACAGCGCCCAGCGGTTTCTCCATCAGCACACTGTGTTGCGGATCGATGAAACGCTTCTGCATGGCTGTGCATAACTCGACGAGCGCTCGTTGCACAGCGAGGTCTTCGCGCACTGACAACGTGGCGAGGAAGGCTTCCGCCAGATGCATCAATGGGTTTTGCAGAGGGCCGGTTTCCAGGGTTGCCCAGTCGCGATCCAGGCACGCTTCGTAGAGGCCGTCGCCGGTCGCGAATCGCCGTGCGATCACTTCCAGGGCAGCATTGAGCACGGACTCCACCAGCGGCTCGCGGACTTTGTTCCAGTAATGGGCGCAGGCAAACAGGATGAAGGCGTGGGTGTAGAGGTCTTTGCGCTGATCCAGCGGCGCTCCGTGCGGGTCGATGCTGTAGAACCAGCCGCCGTGCTCGGCATCGTGAAAATGCCGCTGCAAGGAGCGGAACAGTGCCGCGGCGCGCTCTTCGGCCTTTGGCACCTGGCCGATCAGACTGGCAAACAGATACAGCTGTCGTGCGCAGGCCATGGCCCGGTAGCGCTGGGGGGGCAGCGGCTGGTGCCCGGCATCCAGCGCTTCATAAGGCAACGCCATGTCGACATTCCAGCCGGGGCCTTGCCAGAGCGGCACGATCACGTTCAGGAAGTGCTGTTGCACCGAAGTGAACAGAGCGGTCAGATCGGGCTGGGAGGCGGAGCGGGAAACAGGCGGCATTGGCTGGCGTCGTCACGGCAGGGTTGATTGCGCGACATGTTAGCAGGCCTGAGAGGTATGGTGTTTTTCAGGCCGCCTTCGCGAGCAGGCTCGCTCCCACAGGGGAACGCATTCCAAATGTGGGAGCGAGCCTGCTCGCGAAGAGGCCGGTTCAATTAATACAAAATCAACCCGCCAACAACCAGACCCCAGCCCCCGCCGAAACTGCACCGGCCAGCCGAACCAATGGTGCAGCCGCCTGAGGCAACACCCGTACCAGCGCATAACCTGCGCCATGCAACGCCGCCGTCGCCGCCACAAACCCTGCTGCATAAGCCCAGGGGCTCGACATAACCGGCAGCTCCAACCCATGCGCCACACCATGGAACAGTGCAAACAGCGCCGTCGCGCCCACCGCCACACTTAATGGCGGACGTACTGCCAGAGCCACCGCCAGACCCAGCGCCAGCACCGACGCGGCAATCCCGCTTTCCAGCGCAGGCAGTTCCAGCCCTTCAAACCCCAGCAACCCGCCGAGCAACAAGGTGCCGACAAAGGTGCATGGCAGCGCCCAGCGCGCGACACCTTTTTGTTGCGCTGCCCACAGACCGACCGCGAGCATCGCCAGCAAGTGGTCGAGGCCGCCGATCGGATGGCTGATGCCGGCGATCAAGCCGTTGTCGCCATGCCCCGGGTGGGCAAAGGCGAGGGCCGGGGACAGCAGCAGGGCCAGGGCCCCCAGAATGCGTTTGAGTGTCATGGGTAAGCTTCCTTGTTGATCAGTGGAGGTCAAGCCGCGGTCAGCAGGCCCTGGCGTTCAATGAAGGCGATGATTTCTTCCAGGCCCTGACCGGTTTTCTGGTTGCTGAAGACGAACGGCTTGCCGTTGCGCATGCGCGTAGTGTCGCTGTCCATCAGGGTCAGTGATGCCCCCACCAGCGGTGCAAGATCGATTTTGTTGATCACCAGCAGATCGGATTTGCAGATCCCCGGGCCTCCCTTGCGAGGCAGTTTGTCGCCGGCCGAGACGTCGATCACGTAAATGGTCAGGTCCGACAGTTCCGGGCTGAAAGTTGCCGAGAGGTTGTCACCCCCGGATTCCACCAGAATCAGGTCCAGACCCGGAAAGCGGCGATTGAGCTGATCCACGGCCTCGAGGTTGATCGAGGCGTCTTCGCGGATCGCCGTATGCGGGCAGCCACCGGTTTCCACGCCGATGATGCGTTCCGGCGCCAAGGCCTGGTTGCGCACCAGAAAGTCGGCATCTTCACGGGTGTAGATGTCGTTGGTCACGACAGCCAGGTTGTACCGGTCGCGCAGAGCCAGGCACAGGGCCAGGGTCAGGGCGGTTTTGCCGGAGCCGACCGGGCCGCCGATGCCGACGCGCAGGGGTTGTGTGTTCATGTGGTTCTCCAATATAGGGCGGCCAAAATAAGGGGCTAGGAACGAAACAGGCGGCTGTATTGGCGCTCATGGGCCATACACGCCAGGGACAGGCCAAACGTGGCACTGCCGTAGTGTTCTGGGGTGATGCCGGTGGCGTTGTGCTGGGCTTGCTGCAGCAGCGGTAGCAATTCGCTGGTCAGGCGCTGAGCGGCCTGCTGGCCCAGCGGCAGGGTTTTCATCAGCACCGCCAGCTGGTTTTCCAGCCAGCTCCAGAGCCATGCAGCCAATGCATCCTGGGGGCTGATCTGCCAGGCACGAGCGGCCAGTGCCCAACCCAGGGCCAGGTGCGGTTCGGGGCGCTGTTCAAGGAAAGCGCGGGCCGTTGTATCCAGCTCCGGCAAGCCGTTGAGCAATTGCTGCAAGGAGTAGCCCATCTGCCGGCTCTCTTGATGCAACTCGCGGGTTTCCCGGCTGGCGCGGTGTTCTTCGCAGCGTTGCAGCAGTTCGCCCCAGTTTTCCTCGAAGGCGGCCACGCAATGAGCGAGCAGCAGCGGGGCTTCGAAGCGGGCGAGATTGAGCAGCAATTGATCGCTGATCCAGCGTCGTGCGCTGTCGGGATCGTTTACGCGGCTGTTCTCCACTGCCATTTCCAGGCCTTGGGAGTAGCTGTAGCCGCCAATCGGCAATTGCGGACTGGCCAGACGCAGCAGCGCCCAGGCGGCGTTCATAGGCGTACGCCGAACTGGTGCAGTTTGGGTGGGTAGTTGAAGTCTTCGTCGCCGTGACGCGAATGGTGATGACCGCCGCCGTACGCACCGTGTTCCGGCTGGAACGGCGCTTCGATGTGCGAGGGGGTGGCGCCCAATTGTTCGAGCATGGCCTTGAGCACGTAATCGTCGAGCAGGCGTAACCAGCCGTCGCCAACCTGCAGGGCGACGTGGCGATTGCCCAAGTGATAGGCGGCACGGGTCAGTTCGAATGCGTTGGCGCAGGTGACGTGCAGCAGCTGTTCCGCACGGGCGCAAACACGGACGATGCGCCCGTCTTCGGCTTGCAGGCATTCGCCGTCATACAGTGGCGATTGACCGCGCGCCAAAAACAACCCGACGTCTTCGCCCTCGGCACTGAAACAGCGCAAACGGCTTTTGCTCCGCGCTTCGAAAGTCAGGTGCAACTCGGCGGCCCAGACGGGTTGAGGGTCGATTCTGCGATGAATCACCAGCATCGGAAAGCTTCCAGCAATGGACAATGCTCAGGCTAGAGCAAGGGGCTTGCCAATCGGGGGAGTGTGTAGGAAATGCCTGTGGGATGCGTAGGGCGGAGCTGATTCGGACATGAGTTGTGAGTGACGATGGTGCGAGATTTTTTGTATTGCACCAACTTGAGGCGATTTGCTTTTTTGTGGGAGCGAGCCTGCTCGCGAATGGGGCTAGTCAGCCACATTGATATGAGAGGACGACCGCTTCGCGAGCAGGCTCGCTCCCACAAGGGTTATTCGGTGCTGCCGAGGCCTTGCCAGTGCTTCAATCCGATAAAGATAAACCGCAGCTGCTGGGTGATCTTTGCCTGGGGCGTCAGATGCTCGGGCAATGCCTCGGCCGGCGGGTCGATGATGTCGGGCAAGGTGGCGAATACACTTTTAACGATCAGGTCCGCCATCACGCTCAGACCGGCAATGTCCAGGTGTTGCAGCTTTGGCATCAATGACAGATCGGCAGCCAGGTCCGAGCTGATATCTTCGCGCAATCGGCCAATGGCCAGGCGCACCGGGAGTGAACCGCCGTATTGCTCGCGGGCGAGAAACAGAAATTGCGAACGGTTGGCCGAAACCACATCGAGAAAGATCCGCACCGACGCATCGATGATACCGCCCATGACGAATTCGTTATGTCGCACCAACCGGATGGTTTCGCGGAAGGTCTGGCCGACCTCGCTGACCAGCACCAGGCCCAGTTCATCCATATCAGCGAAATGCCGGTAGAAACCGGTCGGGACGATGCCGGCGGTTTTCGCCACTTCGCGCAGGCTCAGGCTGCCGAATCCTCGGCCGCCTTCCATCAGGTGGCGGGCAGCGTCCATCAGGGCGTTGCGGGTTTGTTGTTTCTGTTCGGCGCGGGGCAACATCGCAAGGGCGTTTTCTGGAGAAGGGGAGCGGCGCACTCTAGCAAATCGGCTTTGCCGGCGTCGAACGACGAAAGGGAGATCCAGTGCAGAAGGTACGGCGTTGTAAGGTGAGTGGCCAGAAAGTCAAAAGCCCAATCCGGTGATTGGGCTTCTTTTCAGGGCCGCCATGGGCTTAGCTCATAGCGCTGTTGCGTTCGATGACACGGTCACCACCATCAGCGGCAACGGTTTGACCTTGTGGAGTCTTGTCATAGCCATCAGCGGCAACGGTTTGGCCTTGTGGAGTCTTGTCGTAGCCGTCAGCGGCAACGGTTTGACCTTGTGGGGTCTTGTCATAGCCATCAGCAGCAACGGTTTGGCCTTGTGGGGTCTTGTCGTAGCCATCAGCGGCAATGGTTTGGCCTTGTGGAGTCTTGTCGTAGCCATCCTGAGTAATCAGGCCTTTTTCTTTCAGGCGATCGTTACCGCCTTCGGCCAGGGTTTGGCTGAATGCCGAGTGGCTGTCTTTGACTTGCGGAGTAGCCTGGTCAGCGGCCGGCAGTGCGAAAGCAGTGCTGGCCAACATAGAGAGGGTAAGGCTAAGCAGTAGTTGGCGTTTCATGATTGGGTGCTCCGTGGGGCGGCGATAAATTGGGTACAAGGGCAATGCTACTCTCGATAAGTCGATATAAAAGTTCATAAACGCAATGTTAATAATCAACGGAATTGATTGTTCGCTGCAGCCCTTGTAAACCGGGCCTTCGCGGTGCGCTGAGGTGGGTATTTTCGACTCACTTGCACCCCGCAAAAGTGCGGGTGTGGTAACGCCGGAGGAAGGAACGGCGGCAATCGGGCCGTCGTTTGCGGCAAAATCGGTTTTTCGATTAAACCTGCGCGCCGTTTTTCAGTCGTAGATTTCATAGCGGGCCGGTTCTGGCGCTGCGTTTCTCATGTGCGTCGCAGTCCGGCGCTCAGTCGTATCAGGAGCTCTGTGCAATGACGCGCACTCGTAAAATTCTCGCCTGGACCTTCGCCAGCCTGGTTGTACTGCTGGCGGTGCTGGTACTGGTCATCGTGTTCTTCGATTGGAACCGGATCAAACCACCCCTCAATGCCAAGGTCTCCGAGGAGTTGCACCGCCCGTTCGCGATCAACGGCAACCTGGCGGTGATCTGGCGGCGCGAGCTTGAAGAGGGGGGCTGGCGCGCGTGGGTGCCGTGGCCGCATGTGGTGGCCGAAGATTTGAGCCTGGGCAACCCCGACTGGTCGAAAACGCCACAGATGGCCAGCCTCAAGCGCGTGGAACTGCGCATTTCGCCCCTGGCCTTGCTGGCGCAACGGGTGGTGATCCCGCGCATCGACCTCACCGAACCCAATGCCGAGCTGCAACGCCTGGCGGACGGACGTGCCAACTGGACCTTTAAGTTCGATCCGAAAGACCCGAATGCCAAACCCTCGAACTGGGTGGTGGATATTGGTGCGATCGGCTTCGATAAAGGCCACGCCACCCTCGACGATCAGAACCTGAAGACGCAGCTCGATCTATTGATCGACCCGCTGGGCAAACCGATTCCATTCAGCGACATCGTCGGTGAAAAAACCGCGAAAGCCGCGCAGGAGAAGGGGGCGGCCCCGCAAGACTATGCGTTTGCCCTGAAGGTCAAAGGCCAGTACCACGGCCAGAAACTCACGGCCGAGGGCAAAGTCGGAGGGCTGCTGGCCTTACAGGATGCGGCCCGACCGTTTCCGTTGCAGGCTCAGGTGAAGATTGCCGACACCAGCATCGAACTGGCCGGCACCCTGACCGACCCGATGAACCTCGGCGCTCTGGATCTGCGCTTGAAGCTGGCTGGTACCAGCCTGGGCAATCTCTATCCTCTGACCGGTGTGACCCTGCCGGATACACCGCCCTATGCCACCGACGGTCACCTGATGGCCAAGCTGCATGAGCCGGGGGGCGCGGTGTTTCGCTATGAAGAGTTCAACGGCAAGATCGGCGCCAGCGATATCCATGGCGACTTGAGTTACGTCGCCAGCCAGCCGCGGCCGAAACTCAGCGGGTCATTGCTCTCCAATCAACTGCTGTTTGCCGACCTGGCCCCGCTGATCGGTGCTGATTCCAATGCCAAGCAAAAGGCCCGTGGCGGCGAGAGCAAACAGCCGGCGGACAAGGTACTGCCGGTTGAAGAGTTCAAGACCGAGCGCTGGCGTGACATGGACGCCGATGTTGAGTTCTCCGGCAAGCGCATCGTCCACAGCGAAAAACTGCCGTTCAACGACCTCTACACCCACCTGGTGCTCACCGATGGCGTGCTCAGCCTCGAACCGCTGCGATTCAGCGTGGCGGGCGGCAAGCTGGATGCGCAAATCCGCCTGAACGGTCGCACTGAACCCTTGGAGGGCAACGCAAAACTCACTGCGCGCGGTTTCAAACTCAAGCAGTTGTTTCCGACTTTCGAACCGATGAAAACCAGTTTCGGTGAGCTCAATGGCGATGCCGATATCACCGGTCGCGGCAACTCGGTGGCCACATTGCTGGGCAGTGCCAACGGCAATCTGAAAATGCTGATCAACGACGGCGCAATCAGTCGCGAGTTGATGGAGCTGGCCGGGTTGAACGTCGGCAACTACGTGGTGGGCAAGATCTTTGGTGACAAGGAAGTGAAGATCAACTGCGCGGCTGCCGACTTCGACATCAAGACTGGTCTGGCTACTACTCGGCTGTTCGTTTTCGATACCGAGAACGCGATTGTCTATATCGATGGCACGGCGAACATGGCGACCGAGCAACTGGACTTGACCATTACCCCGGAGTCCAAGGGCTGGC
The DNA here is from genome assembly GCF_002356535.2 of Pseudomonas izuensis. Lineage (NCBI taxonomy): Bacteria > Pseudomonadati > Pseudomonadota > Gammaproteobacteria > Pseudomonadales > Pseudomonadaceae > Pseudomonas > Pseudomonas izuensis. The sequence continues at coordinate 596,810 of NZ_AP017423.2, forward strand.
GCTTGATTTCATTGCGTTCGCCGCTGTACGTGCGGGGCAAGTTCATCAAGCCCGAAGCCGGGGTGAAAGCAGTACCCCTGATGTTGCGCGGGGCGGGGATGGTGGCACTGGGCGTGATCGCCGCACCGGCGGCGGGGTTGCTGGCATTGGTGGCGCCGAGCAGCGGCGAGACGAATCAGTGCGCGCCGTTACTGGAGCAGATGAAGGCGGGCAAGGCACCGAAGACCGTGAAGAACTGATGCATGAATTTCATGTTCTGTAGGAGCGAGCATGCTCGCTCCTACAGTTGCCGTACCTAAACGGCATCGATTTTTTCAAATCACCCGGTTGGGTGTTGGGGCATGTACTAAGTCGGTGTTGATGTGATTGCCGATTTTCTTTATCACGGTAGCTCTGAACTTGTCGTATTCGCGCGCGTCCAGCGAACTGACCCACAACCACACATTGGACTTTCCATCCTGGATGGAGTTGAGGACGGGTTGATCCAGGATGTCGATGCTGATTCCATTGGTTGCTTTGAATGCAACCTGCAGTGTGATGATGCTTGCATTGTTTCGAACAATGGTCAGTCGGGTTGAAGTGGCAACCGGTTTTTTCATCGAGTGGGAACAATCAATCTCGATTCCTGATGTAAACGTATTGGCCTGGAGTTTATCGAGAATGAGCGGAATGACCGGCGATTGCGTGGGCGGCTTTTTCAACTGCAGAAAAGCGTTAAGTACAGCTTGTTTCTCCTCTTTTGTCAGGGAAGATCCCGTACCTGATTCGATAACGTTCAAAAGGCTTTTCGTTGAAAAAACGTAGTGTCGGAACTCTCGGCTTTTTTCAATCCAGCCTAATCTATTCACAGTAGCTACATACTCTGAAAATAGCTGCTCCCGACTGCCCTGGTGTTTCGAAGTTGATACGAGTTCGGCGAGAAGGCTGGAGTTTAAAATGTCATTTTTAAATTCTTTTTCGTGTTGTCCGCAAAAAACGGTGATGTTGCCATTTATTAGGTAAGTGTCATGCGTTGATGTTTCCATGGTGTGGTGGCCCGAAATACGCAGGTGAAGTTTTTTTGAATCGGCAGATTTGCCAATTCAAATATTCTGTGATTTTAAAAGTCAGGCAGGTTGTCAATATATTTATTGGCCGCATCGGTGTATTTGCTTATCAGCTTGGCGCGTATTCCTGAGAAGGTGTGATTGCTTAGATACATGCGCACTGCGCCGGTTTTGATGGTGGTGGATTGTCTTGTGGATTTCCAGAACAGGATGCCACGGGTGCTTTCCCGCGCATCGAGGGAAATGCAGTTAAGGACCATGTTTGCCTGACCATGACTATCGACCCAAACCGGCGCGATGTCGAACTTGGCCTGAGTGCCGAGTTTAGAATCACGATTGAAAATTTCGATTGCCCTGGGGTTGTTTTTTACGGACTCTACCGCTTGATTCGAGACCTTTGACAGGACTGCCGCAGCACCTGGGGTGAGCAGGCTACTGGCAACCTCAAAGGCAACCTGGTCCATCGTCAGGCCGACTCTCCTGATGGTCGTCTCTTGAATATCCTTGTTTTGGAAAGTCCAGCCTATATTTGACAGACCAGTAATATATTCTTTATACCATTCAAACAGCTGCCTCTCTTCAGGGTACTTTTTAGTCGCGGCATGCTGCATGACCAACTTGCATAGATTGACGTCATCAATGATTTGTTGTGGAACCCCTGGGAGAAAAGCATTTATCGTGTCAGGCATTACACTTGCAGTGGAGTTGCTGACGTCGTGAGGGGGCTGGTTGTCTGGATAAGCAGCGAATGCTCGTGGCATTATGATGGGTGGTAACGCTGGCAGGGAGTCGATGAATTCGAGTCGTTGTTCAAGAAGCATAAGTGTATTCCTTTACTTGATTGTTTTGGCAACCGGTCGGTTGTGGCTGTTAGAATAATTTCATCCTGAAAAAAGTCTATGTGGGGTTTGTAACTTCAAGTGCGTAAAAGTGATAAGTGGAAATTAAGGTTTTGATGTGGTTTTAGTATGGTTAGTCATTGGGTATTACTTGAGTGCAAGCGCTGTCCTGATGCCAACGCCTCCTCGCGCAACCACGCAAAAAAGGCCCGAACCGGCGGGTGTCGCTCCCGTCCCGGCACACACAGTGCGCTGTAACCGGCGCCCTCCACCTGCACGTCGCCCCGATAAGGCACCAGCACACCGCTGGCCACGCTCTCTGACACCAGAATATTGCTCGCCAGCACCACGCCTTGACCGGCAATCGCGGCTTGCAAGGCGTAATGCTCTTCGTCGTATTCACGCACGGCCGGCTGGCCCGTCAGCCAGGTCTCGCCGGACTGCGCGCACCAGGCCTCCCAGCCGTGGGCGTAGAGCCTGGAGTTGTGCCAGCGAACGCTGATCAGCGCTGGTGTGCGAGCTGCCGCCAGGGCCACTTGTTCCGGTGAGCCATAGACACCGAAAGTTTCGTCGAACAGGCACAAGCCATACAGGTTTGGATAGTCACCGAGGCTGTAGCGCAGCACCAGGTCGACACTGGCGTCCTGATGCAGATCGATGACCTCGCAATGGGTGTCGAGGCGCAGGCTGATATTCGGATGGCGGGCGTAGAAGCGACCCAGGCGTGGCACCAGCCACAGTGCGGCGAAGGCGGCGGTGGTGGAGATCGTCAGGCTCGTGCCGCTGCGTTGCGGGCGCAGGGTATCGACGCTTTGCGCCACTTCCAGAAAAGCGCCGTGCAGGCTGTGGAACAGCCGTTCGCCGCAGTCGGTCAGGCGCACCTGGCGTGGCAGGCGCTCGAACAGCGGCACGCCGAGCCAGGTTTCCAGCGAGCGGATCTGATGGGACACCGCCGTCGGGGTCACAGAAAGTTCTTCGGCGGCGGCCTTGAAACTCAGCAGGCGAGAAGCGGATTCGAAGGCGCGCAGGGCGGTCAACGGCAAGGAAGCGAACATTGAGTGCTCCATGGATGAAATAGATTCATCCAGACTGATTTTTGCTCAGTTGAACAGGGGCAGCTGCAAGCTTGAATCTGCAAGCCACACGTTGTTCGAGTTTAGTCCCAAGGAGATTCAGATGAGCACAATTCTTGCGATACATGCCAGTCCACGTGGTGAGCGCTCGCATTCCCGACGTTTGGCCGAAGTGTTTTTGTCAGCCTGGCAGGCGCGCAATCCCCATGCGCAACTGACCCGCCGCGAAGTCGGCCGGGCGTTGATTCCGCCGGTCAACGAGGCTTTCGTGGCCGCGGCGTTTTACCCCGAACCCGACGCCCGACCGCTGACGATGCAGGCCGACCTGGCGTTCAGCGATGAACTGGTTGGCGAGTTGCTGGGCCATGACTTGCTGGTGATTTCCACGCCGATGCACAACTTCAGCGTACCCAGCGGTTTGAAAGCCTGGATTGATCAGATCGTGCGGCTCGGGCTGACCTTCAATCACACGCTGGACAACGGCGTGGCCCAGTACGAGCCGTTGGTGCCAGGCAAAAAGGCGCTGATTGTCACCAGTCGCGGCGGATTCGGTTTTGGTCCGGGCGGCGAGCTGGAAGCCATGAACCATGCCGATCCCTTGCTGCGTACGGTATTGGGTTTTATCGGCATCACCGATGTCACAGTGGTTGCCGCCGAGGGTGAAGAGTCCGAGGCCCGCACCTTCGAAGTCTCCGCAGCCGAGGCCGAGCAGCGCTTGCTCGCGCTGGCCAGGGAGTTCTAGATGGCCTGGTGGTTTTTGCTGATCGCTGCCGGGTTCGAAGTCACCTTTGCCATGGGCATGAAGTACGCCGAGGGCTTCACCCGGTTGTGGCCGTCGCTGATTACCGTGGTGGCGGCAGTGGGCGGGGTGTATTTCCTGACCCTGGCGATGCGTGAGTTGCCGGTGAGTATCGCCTACCCGATCTGGACCGCCATCGGTTCGCTGGGCACGGTGTTTCTCGGTTTTGCGTTGCTGGGTGAAAGCCTGACTGCGGTGAAATTGGTGTCGGTCGGGCTGATCGTGGCGGGTGTAGTGGGGTTGAAATAGGGCGGATGTCATAGACTGGTCGTCGAGTTGTCATATTCGCTGGCGATGCTTGGCGGGTGAATTGTCTCTCGCCTTGCGTCACCCCCGATCATCAGGACGTCCGCCCATGCCGCAAGGTTTTGCTCCGCGTTACCCCTTGGTGCTGGTCCCGGGAATGCTCGGGTACGTGCGGTTGCTGCTCTATCCGTACTGGTACGGGATCGTTTCGGCGTTGCGCCAGGGCGGTGCCGTGGTGTTTGCGGTGCAAGTGTCGCCGATCAACTCCAACGAAGTGCGGGGCGAACAATTGCTCGCGCGGATCGAAGAGATTCTGCGCGAAACCGGTGCCGAAAAGGTCAACTTGATTGGCCACAGCCAGGGCGCGTTGGCCGCTCGGTACGCTGCCGCCAAGCGACCGGATCGGGTGGCGTCGGTGACGTCGGTGGCGGGGCCGAATCATGGCTCGGAGCTGGCGGACTATCTGCATCACCACTATCCCCATGACAGTGTCCGTTGCAGGCTCCTGAGCTTTTTGCTGCGCCTGGTCGGGGCGTTGATGAGCCTGCTGGAAACCGGTTATCGCGGGCCGAAGCTTCCGGTGGATATCCATAAGGCCCATCACTCGCTCACCACTGAAGGTGTGGCGCTGTTCAATCAGCGTTATCCACAGGGGGTGCCCGAAACCTGGGGCGGACAGGGCGCGGAAGAGGTGAACGGCGTGCGTTATTACTCTTGGTCCGGCACCTTGCAGCCAGGCAAGACCGATCGCGGACGCAACCTCCTCGACGGCACCAACCGCACTTGCCGATTGTTTGCCAGAAGCTTCGTGCGCGAGGCCGGCCATTGCGACGGGATGGTCGGACGCTACAGCTCACACCTGGGGACGGTGATTGGCGATGAGTATCCACTGGACCACTTCGACATCGTCAATCAGTCGCTGGGATGGGTGGGCAAGGGGGGCGAGCCGGTGCGGTTGTTTGTCGAGCATGCGGCGCGGTTAAAAGCAGCAGGGCTTTAGACCGCGTGATTTTCTTCGCGAGCAGGCTCGCTCCCACAGGGGAATGCATTTTAAATGTGGGGGCGAGCCTGCTCGCGAAAGGGCCAGATCAGGCAATACTGACCCTTCTGCTCAACACCGTCGTCCAACGCTCCGAAAGAACCACCCCACCCAGCGTCAACACCCCACCCACCAGGTGATACATCGCCAATTGCTCATGCAGCACCCCCGCCGCAATCAAGGCCGTCATCACTGGCAGCAAATTGAAGAACAACGTGGTCCGGCTCGGCCCCAGGCGCACCACGGCCTGCATCCAGGCCAGGGGCGCCAGCATCGAGGCCAGCAGGCAGGCATACAGCACCAGCGGAATGTTCTGCAGGGTCGGGCCGATTTTCGGTGAGGCGAGGAACAATGGAAACAGCACCACCACCGCCACCAGCACCTGCAAATACAACAACACCAGCGGTGGCAACTTCAGCTGCCATTTTTTCAACAGTGTGCTGTAGATCGCATAGGCCAGCGTGGCGACCAGCATCATCGCATCACCCAGGTTCACCCCGTGCTCCAGCAACACGTCGAGGCTGCCGGAGGAAACGACCACCAGAACTCCGGCGAACGACAGTACCGCACCGGCCAGTGCCCCGGCGGTCAGGCGCTGGCCGAGGCTGATGATCGCCATGGCCAGGGACATCAAGGGCATCAGCGACAGGATAATGCCCATATTGGTGGCCGAGGTCAGGGCCGCAGCAAAGTACGCCAGACTCTGATAGACCGCCATGCCGAGCACGCCGAGGATGAAAATCTTGCCAAGATTCGGGCGAATCGCCGGCCAGTGGGCGATCACCGGTTTGAGCAGGAAGGGCGTGAACAATAGTCCGGCAAGCAGCCAGCGGTAAAAGCCGATCTCTGCGGGGAAGATCGCCCCGGCCGACATTTTTGTGATCACGGTGTTGCCGGCCCAGATAAAAATGGCCAGGAGGGGATAAGCGTATTGCATCGGGGAAAACCATAACGTTAATGAGGGGCGATTATCCCCTGTCTGGATACAGGCTTATACTTCGATCCAGACAACCCACCCCTGATTCCGGACAGCATGACCCATAAACACATCGACTTGCTGGATTTCAGCGAACTGCCGGCCCCGGTGTACTTTCGTTATGCCGATTTCGATGCCCACCGCTTTGCTTCGGCGCACCGGCATCCATGGGGCACGCTGGAATATTCGGCCCATGGCGTGTTGCACATGGAGATCGGCGGCAGCCGCTTCATGTCACCGCCGCAATACGCCGTGTGGGTACCGCCCCAGACCGAGCACAGTTTCTACAGCAACCAGCCGATCAACTACCGCGCGGTCTGTCTCGCGCCGACGCTTTGCCATGAATTGCCGCCACAAGCCTGCACCCTGGCCATCAGTGACATCCTCAAGGCCATCCTCAAGGATTTCGCCGCCCGGGACGTGAAGATTCCCGAGCAGGACGCGGACCGGCGCCTGGCCCAGGTGTTGGTGGATCAACTGCAACTGGCGCCGGTACACGAGTGCTACCTGCCCTACGCCAGCAGCGCGGGGCTGCTCGGCATTCTCGAAGCCCTGCAGAATGAGCCCGGGGATAACCGGCCATTGGCGGATTGGGCGGCGCACATTCATGTCAGCGAGCGCACCCTGGCGCGGCAGTTTGTCCGTGAGTTGGGCATGAGTTTTGGCGAGTGGCGCCAGCGCCTGCGGTTTCTCGCGGCCATCGAAGCGCTGGACAGCCACCGCAGCATTCAGGAAATCGCCTTCGACATGGGCTATAGCACCGGCTCTGCGTTTATAGCGATGTTCCAGCGCCAGGCCGGGTGCACGCCGGAGCAGTACCGACGTAGCCATCTGGAGAACAGGAAGGTGTAACAGCTGTTGTCTACACTCCATGGCGAGGCCGTTCCCCTCGGTGCGGCAACAAGGAGAAAACTCCATGAAGATGTTGCGTGTCCCTTTGTTGATGATCGGTTTGCTGCTCTGCTCCCAGAGTTTCGCCGCCACTGAACAACAGAACAAGATGACCACCTGCAACGCCGACGCCACCGCAAAAAGCCTCAAGGGCGATGAGCGCAAAGCCTTCATGAGCACTTGCCTCAAGGCGGCACCGGCAGCGAACGATGCCGGCAAAGCCTTGACTCCGCAGCAAGAGAAGATGAAGACCTGCAATGCCGATGCGGCGACCAAAGCCCTGAAGGGAGATGCGCGCAAGGCGTTCATGAGTGATTGCCTGAAGAAAAAATAGGCATTGATCGGGGTTCTGTGGTGGTTGTGAGGGCCTCTTCGCGAGCAGGCTCGCTCCCACATTTGTACTGTGTACACAATTCCACTGTGGGAGCGAGCCTGCTCGCGAAGGGGCCGATAAGGACGCTGCAAATCTTGATCGTAACCCCGACCAAGGTCGCCCCACACAATCCCTAGTGCTCACACCGGATCGCTGGCAGACTGCCAATCCTTTTACGCCGTTCGTTTTGAGGCTGTATGCCAACGTTTTCTCAGCGTCATGTATTGCTGGTCATCAGCTGGGTCATCATTTTTGGCGGGCTGCTGCTGGTCATCCCACTGCGGTTGCTGCCCAGCCTGCTGGCCGGGTTGCTGGTGTTCGAACTGGTCAACATGCTCACCCCGCAATTGCAGCGGCTGATTGAAGGTCGGCGTGCGCGCTGGCTGGCGGTGGCGTTGCTGGGGACGTTGGTGGTCAGCGTGTTGACGCTGATCTTTGCTGGCGCCATCAGCTTTCTGCTGCACGAGGCGGAAAACCCCGGCGCTTCCCTCGATAAATTCATGCACGTGGTCGATCGCGCCCGCGGGCAACTACCGCCGTTCATCGACGCCTACCTGCCGGCCAGCGCTGCGGAGTTTCGCGTGGCAATTGGCGAGTGGATGAGCAAACACCTCAGCGACCTGCAACTGGTGGGCAAGGACGCGGCGCACATGTTCGTGACGTTGCTGATCGGTATGGTGCTCGGCGCGATCATTGCCTTGCAGCGCGTGCCGGACCTGACCAAACGCATGCCTTTGGCCGCCGCGCTGTTCGATCGCCTGCACCTGCTGGTCCAGGCCTTTCGCAATATCGTCTTCGCGCAGATCAAGATTTCCCTGCTCAACACTGTCTTCACCGGGATTTTCCTGGCCGTAATCCTGCCGCTGTTCGGCATCAAGTTGCCGCTGACCAAGACGCTGATCGTCCTGACCTTCCTGCTCGGCCTGTTACCGGTGATCGGCAACCTGATGTCGAACACCCTGATCACCATCGTCGGCCTGTCGCTATCGATCTGGGTGGCCGTGGCGGCGCTGGGTTACCTGATTTTTATCCACAAGCTGGAATACTTCCTCAACGCGCGCATCGTCGGCGGGCAGATCAGTGCCAAGTCGTGGGAGTTGCTGCTGGCGATGCTGGTGTTCGAAGCCGCGTTCGGCCTGCCGGGGGTGGTGGCGGGGCCGATTTATTACGCGTATTTGAAGAGTGAGTTGAAGCTGGTGGGGATGGTTTGATAAAGCCTTTGTAGCGCCTGATGGGGCCTATTCGCGAGCAGGCTCGCTCCCACAGGGAACTGCATTCCATTGTGGGAGCGAGCCTGCTCGCGAAGGGCGCGCCTCGGTTTCGGATCAGTCCATGGTGCCGTAGCGCTTGGCCGCTTCAATGGCCAAACCACTGCCGATGCTGCCAAAGATATTGCCTTCCACATGCCGCGCATTCGGCAGCATCGCCGAGACACTGTTGCGCAGTGCCGGAATACCGCTCGAACCGCCTGTGAAGAACACCGTATCCACCTGATCGACTCGCACATCGGCATCCGCCAGCAATTGGCTGACGCTGTTGCGCACGCGTTCCAGCAAATTGTCGATGGCTGATTCGAACAGCGCACGGCTCAGTTCCACGCTTAAACCCGGTTCGATGCGGTCCAGAGGGACGATACGGCTATCGACGTGGGTCAGCTCAATCTTGGTTTCTTCTGTCAGCATGGCCAGCCAGTGCCCGGCACGCTGTTCGATCAGCTTGAACAGGCGATCGATGCCGCCGGTGTCTTCGATGTCGTAGCGCATGCTGCCCAGCGCCAGTTGCGACTTTTGCGAGTACACCGAGTTGATGGTGTGCCAGGTCGCCAGGTTCATGTGGTGGCTGGTGGGCATGTAGGCGCCACTCTTCATCCGGCTGCCGTAGCCGAACAGCGGCATGAGGCCCTGCAGGCTCAGTTGCTTGTCGAAATCGGTCCCGCCGATGTGCACACCGCCGGTGGCCAGGATGTCTTCGTGACGGTTATCCACACCCCGACGCTCGGGAGACAGGCGTACCAGCGAGAAGTCCGATGTACCCCCGCCGATGTCGACGATCAGCACCAGCTCTTCTTTCTCGATGGTCGACTCATAGTCGAACGCCGCGGCGATCGGTTCGAACTGGAACGAGACTTCCTTGAAACCGATTTTGCGCGCGACATCCACCAGCGTGTCTTCGGCTTCCTTGTCCGCCATCGGGTCGTCGTCGACAAAAAACACCGGCCGACCCAGTACCACCTCTTCGAATTCCCGACCGGCGGCGGCTTCGGCGCGCTGCTTCAGCTGACCGATGAACAGTCCGAGCAGGTCCTTGAACGGCATGGCCGTGCCCAGGACGCTGGTGTCGTGCTTGATCAGCTTGGAACCCAGCAGGCTCTTGAGCGAGCGCATCAGGCGGCCTTCGTAACCTTCCAGGTACTCGTGCAGCGCCAACCGGCCGTACACCGGGCGGCGTTCTTCCAGGTTGAAAAAGACCACCGAGGGCAGGGTGATCTTGTCGTCCTCCAGCGCGATCAGCGTTTCCACGCCGGGGCGCAGCCAGCCGACGGTGGAGTTGGACGTGCCAAAGTCGATGCCCACGGCACGGGCTGGAGATGCGTTTTTCATGTCTTTCGAGTTCCGGTTAAAAAACGGCCGCGCAGTGTATGCCAGAGCGGCACAGAATCGAAGGCCGGTTATCCGCTAAATCTTGCCGTTCACCGCTTGAAAGACGCGCCATCACCCCCAAACTACCCTGCATCAACCGGACAGCCCCCGGGGCGAGCACAAGTCGCCCCGCCCGCTGCCGATAAACTTCTGATGCGCTGCCCGGTCACAACCTTGAGATCGGTCAACCTCTGCACTGCAATCAAGCGCATGCTGTGGCAGGTGGCGCGACTTCGATAACGGATGGTGATTCCCGCGATGGACTTCAAAGACTATTACAAGATTCTCGGTGTGGAGCCGACGGCTGACGACAAGGCGATCAAGGCGGCCTATCGCAAGCTTGCGCGCAAATACCACCCCGACGTCAGCAAGGAAAAGGACGCCGAGTCCAAGTTCAAGGATGCGTCCGAAGCCTATGAAGCGCTGAAAAGCGCCGACAAACGCGCCGAATACGATGACTTGCGCCGCTATGGCCAGCACGGTCAGCCATTCCAGGGACCACCGGGCTGGCAGAGCCGTGGCGGTTTCGGCGGCGGTGGCCAGGACACCGGCGATTTTTCGGACTTCTTCAGTTCGATCTTCGGTAACCGTGGCCCGGGTTTCGGTGGTGGGCAGTCGCGTCGCAGCACCGGACGTCGAGGGCAGGACGTGGAAATGGAGCTGGGGGTTTTTCTCGAAGAAACCCTGTCCAACGAGTCGAAAAAAGTCACCTTCCAGGTGCCGCAATACAACGCGGCCGGCCAGCACGTGAGCAACACCCCTAAAAGCCTGAACGTGAAAATCCCCGCCGGCGTGACCGACGGCGAGCGCATCCGCCTCAAGGGCCAGGGTGCACCGGGCGTCGGCGGTGGCGTCAACGGCGATCTGTACCTGACGATTCGTTTCGCGCCGCATCCGAAATTCGACGTCGAAGGCGAAAACCTGATCATCACGCTGCCGCTGGCACCGTGGGAGCTGGCGCTGGGCACCGAAGTCGCCGTGCCGACCCTGACCGGCAAGATCAACCTCAAGGTCCCGGCCGGCAGCCAGAATGGCCAGCGCATGCGCGCCAAGGGGCACGGTTTGATGAACAAGGCCGGTGAGCGGGGTTACCTGTTCGTGCAACTGAAGGCTGTCATGCCGAAAAAATCCGACGATGACATCAAGGCCTTGTGGCAGGAACTGGCGAAGAAAGCCGCGTTCGACCCCAGAGAGCACTTCTGATTTGGAACCAAGGAGCTACTGACTATGAGCAGTCCCCTGATCGTTCAACTGGACCTGGCAGAATTCTGTGAGGCGACCGAGCTGTCGGACGTCTACGTGATCGAGATTGTCGAGCACGGCATCCTCGAACCTCAGGGCGCCGTGCCCAAGGACTGGCGTTTCACCGATTACGAACTAGCCCTGGCCAAACGGGCCGCCAAGCTGCGCCATGACCTGGAGCTGGACTGGGAAGGGGTTGCCCTGGCGTTGGACCTGCTTGAAGAGGTTCAGCAGCTGCGGGCGGAGAACCGGATGCTCAAGCAGCGGTTGGGGCGGTTGGTGGTGGAGTAATCGCTGTCTGGCTCGCCCCACCAAGCTTGAGCGCGGCTGGAGATTTGAATTGCCAGTGTTCACTCCCCCTCTCTGATGGCCTTTGATTCAAACATGACTTTACTGCTATGCGACCAGGTGCCATCGGTGTTCCGACTCATGCTGTACTGACGGACTAAATTGGGAGAAATCCTTCTCGTCGGAGGAAGAGGCGGAACGTCTGGATCTACTGAACCGATTAGATGGACCGTAATGTTGGCAGGTCGAATTCTGCTGCGGCCAGATGAGCCCGGATTCTGCGGAGCCAATCGCTCTACTAAAAAACCACTGCTTATCTGAGGCGTAGGAGCGGTATTCGGAGGTACCGGTCCTAACTGCTCAAGTGTAATGAACCGAGACGGTGCTGGGGGCTGAATAGCCTCGGTAGGCAGGAGTGACGGAAGTGACACTCCGCTAGTGGGCAATGTTTGTGCCGTCGAGGACGACCTTGCCGGGAGGGGTAAATACACATTAGGTGTAGCTGTGCTACGAGGAAGTGTCGGGGGGGATGGACTAGTTCTGGAAGTACGAAACACACGAGGTAATTTCATATGCCCCGTCGGATCCGTAAAATTTACCGGATCCCCCCCGCAATACCTATAAGCATTCAACCCACCTTTCCCAAACGGGCTCCAACTGTCCGGACTATGGAATCGCATCAATATTGGGTTGTAAACGCGGTAGCCTTTACCGAGGAAATACCAACCAATAGCCCTTTCGCACAATTCACCATTGAACCCCAGATGCGAGGCAATCTTCTGCTGCGCGGACTGCCGACCGTAGGGGGAATAAGCGATGGAATTATGCTGGGCCCCTGCGAGTTCGGCGTGTATCGAGTTTTTGTCGTCGGGCGCCAGCAGTATCGCGCGTGGCTGGGTAACAGAGGGCAGGTTGGGCATGGCGACGTCTTCCTTGGTAAGGGAACCCGGAGCAACACCCTCAGTTTGACTCGACCAGAAAGGGCTGGGAACTAGCAGAACTGATAGTGAGACATGTAGGAGCTCCTACACAGCTCCTGCAAGTCCTACCCGTTCTTGCGCGGCAACACCACGGTAAATAGCGTCCCCTCCAATTCGCTGGAACTGACCTCCACCGTCCCGCCGTGCGCATCGACCACTTCCTTGACGATGAACAAACCCAGCCCGAGGCTGGTGGATGGCCGGCCTAGTTCTTCGTCGGCGCTGCGTATCAGCGGGTCGAAGATCGTGCCAATGTCCTGCTCGGCGATCGGAGTGCCGTAGTTGTGCACCGTGAGGCGAACGGTGTCGGGCTCACCGGTAAGTGTCAGCGTTACATCGCCTTTGGTCGAGCCATGCTGCAAGGCATTGCCGATAAGATTTTGCAACAACTGACTCAACCGCGCGGCATCCCAGTTGCCTTGCATGTCACCCGCGACGTTCAGCGTCGGATCGCACTCCGGGTTTCCCGCGCAGGCCTGGGCAATCGCTTCATGCGCCACGGCAGCCAGGTCCATGGGCGCCGGGTCTATGGGCAGGCTTTTGCCCAGGCGACTGCGCACCAGTTCCAGCAAATCATTGACCATCGCCGCCATGTGCCGCGTGCCACGTTTGATGTTGTTGGCACAGGTCAGTGCATCGCCCTCCAACTGTGCTTTGCGCATCAGTAATTCGGTGGACATGCTCACCGCTTGCAAGGGCGCGCGCAGGTCATGGCCGAGAATCGCCAGGAAAATGTCCCGCGAACGATTGACCTGTTCGGCATAGGCCGCAGTGGACTCGGCGAGAGCTTCGTCGATGGCTTCGTTGAAACGGATCATGTCCTGGAAGTACGCCATGTCCGGTGATTCCAGGCTCTCGACCCACAAGCGAATCACACAGGCGCGCAGGTGGCGGAACTCGCTGGTCATCTGTACCAGGTCGAACCCCACGGTATGCCGCAGTTCGCCATGGCTGGCCCCGGCTTCGTCGAGGCTCGGGGTTTTCTCCGGCCCATCACCCCTGGCTTTAGCCATTTGCTCATTGGCGCTCTGCGGCTTGGTCATGTCCTGCGCGGCCGCCAGCAAAATGGCCTTGGCGTGGTCGCGCAGGGCCACCCGATCCATGTATTCGGCCGAGGGAGTGATGGTTTTGGCGAACTGCTCCCATTCATCGACGATACGGTCCGCCTGTTGCGTGATGAAATCGGGTAAGCGCATGGCGGAGTCCTGAGCATGTGAAGGCGGGTCGAGTCGAAATATTAGCTTCTTTGGGCTGGAATTAAAGCGACGCAGACGGGCAGCACAAGATGGGCTTGCCGAGGTGGTGCATAGATGTATGTGTAAACCTGCTTTTCGAACGATAGGCGGTGATTTTCTGCCTGTAACCAGCAGGTATTCGGACTTTTGTTTTGGGGCCGCGCGAATACGCTAATGACTCCATTTTTCATACAAAGGTTTTAACCATGGCCGATTTGCAAGGAAGCACTTCGACGACCGCTTTACCTGTGCCAGCAGTCAATAAAAGCATTCACGCGCATCGAGTGGCCAGTGTCATCCCCAATGCAATAAGACAGGCATCGAATGCCACGCTCGAGTCCATGCTGAATTTGAATCCCGCGATGCCGGATTGGTACATGAACACACGGGAGGTGAATCGGCAGCATCTTAAAGCGTTGATCGATGAACGCTGGCGTGTACAAGGTGAACTCGATGAAGTGCTTGATAACCTGCAGCATGAGATTGAGGTTTTTGCCAAGCCATTGCTCACCAATGCATTGAAGGAAAACTTCAACATTGGCGAAAAAACGGAGGATCTATCGCTGCAACTTTATGTGCCGGATAACCTTGTGTTCGGTATAGACACCGGCGTCAGCCGTGTCCGCCGCAGTTCTTTGCTTGCGGCGGCCCTGCATAATTTTGAAGAAGCGGAAACCCTGGCTGGAGCGTTTCGCAGCGGATCCGGTGTGTACAAAAATGACGCTCAAGGAGTTCCGGTATGCGTCAGTGTCATTACGCCGGATAAGTTCGCCAGTGTGTGCCGCAAGCTGGATATCGGTGGGCAATATCAAACTTATTTAAAGGCGCGATTGGCGCCGTCAAACATAAAGCAGCGGCTCGCCTTGCAGGAACGTTCGGTTGTCAGTGAAAAAGCCGCCTTCAAGTTGTCTGCGTTTATCGCCCGCTTGAAAGGCGAAGTCAGTGCCCGCGCCTATGCCCGACTTCGAGAAGTGGTGGATGGCCAATCCGGTATCACGCTAAATAGACGTCCCCTGCACAACCATCGTCTGTCCCTGATGGGATTCAGGCTGACAGGCGTGGTTCTTTTCAGTGCGGTGAGCGAGCCATCGATCGTGAAAGAGGCCATCGATGGCCTGACCCCTGACACTTTAAAGTTCTGGATCGACTGGTCACGACGCATTCCCGTTCTGCCGGGCCAGCAGTACGAGCAATTCAAATACCTCCAGGCGTTCTTTGCCAATGGGCCCGAGGGGGTGAAGGAAGAATGGCTGCGCAATGACGATATTTATCAACAGAGCCGCTTGAGCGGCCCGTTGATCGCCTACATCCCCGACGATCCGGATCATCCGCTGAGGGAATATGCCTCTCTGGCCGATTTCATGAAAACCCTCATAGGCCAGCTGCGCGACCCGCAATATCAGGCCTTTTTCAGCCGGTTCGTGGCGCAGAAGGACAAGGGGCGATTTTTCGCGCGGGTCAACGAACGCTTGAAGACCATCAGATGGCAACAACGAGAACCGCTCGACATGGGGCCGTGGTGGCGCGAGACCGCCATCGAAAACCCTAACGCGGAACCTGTCACCAACCTCATCGAGGGCGGCTTGTGGATCACGTTGTTTCGGGAACGTCGGGACAAAGCCCTGGCCGACGCCCGGCAGATCGCCGTGCCAACCAATGACGAAGATGCTGCCACCCGCTGGAAACGCCTGACCAGCTACCTGGACATTGGCTGGAATGTGTTCAGTTTCGCCGCGATGCTGGTCCCCGGCGTGGGCGAAGTGGTGCTGGGCATCATGGCCGCACAAATGCTGGCGGAGTTGGTCGAGGGTTTAGAGGACTGGAGTAAGGGCGACAGGGAAGAGGCGTCAGCCCACATCAACGGGGTATTGATCAACTTCGCACAATTGGCCTTGATGGGCGCAGGTCACGTGTTGCCCAAGGGAACCGTGGTGCCGGTCAAGGTTTCGCCCTTTGTGGAAAATCTCAAACCTGTGCAATTCGAGGGCAAAGAGCGACTCTGGAACCCTGATCTGACGCCTTACCGGCATTCGATCACCCTGCCCGAAGCCTCGCAGGCAAATGACCTGGGGCTTTACTCGCACGAGAGCGGGCAGGTGCTGCGCCTGGATGACCAACACCATGTCGTTGCGCAAGACCCGGAAACCGGACGATACCGCCTTCAGCATCCCACCCGGCCAGAAACCTATCAGCCTGCGCTTGAGCACAACGGTGCCGGTAGCTGGAAAACCGAACTCGACCAACCGCTTGAATGGGACAGGATCCGGCTGCTGCGCCGCCTGGGGCCATTGGCCCAGGGCTTGTCCGATGAAAGCCTTGAGCAAGTAATGACCGTCAGCGGCGTACCGGAAAATGCATTGCGCCGCCTGCATGTCGAGCACGAAGTGCCTCCGGCGATGCTGGTTGACACCCTCAAGCGATTCAAGCTGTGGACCGAGACCGGCGACGTCAGCCGGTTCGAAACGCTCTACAGACAAGGCAACGCCAGCGCCGATCCGCGGGCCAACCAACTGATCGGAGAGTATTCACAATTGCCAGCCAGCGTTGCCGAAGATCTGGTGCTCAACGCCGAGCCTGAGGATATGCGGCACCTGACAGAAAAACAGAGCCTTCCTTTACGGCTGCGGGAACAGACGGAAAAAGCCCTGGCACGGGTGCGATCGAGCCGGGCGTATGAGGGGCTCTACTTTGAGCGGTTGGCAACCCACGACACCCGCAGGCTAGAGCTGGCATCGGTGGCTGCTTTGCCGGGCTGGTCGGACAATGTGCGCATAGAGATTCGCTTGTATTCGTTCAGCGGTGAGTTGCAAGCCAGCATCGGCCCGGAAAATGCGCCTGTGCGCAAAGTGCTGGTGTGCGATGAGAGGGGCCGGTATGAGGCGCGGGACGAACAGGATCAGCACCTGCATGGCACTGACGATTTCTATGCGTCGGTATTGCACGCCTTGCCGGACAGCGAGCGAAAGGCCCTTGGGTATGACATTTATGAAGGGGGACGGCTGAGGCAGGCAATACAACGTTCGCCGCTGAGTCATGGGCAGTTCGAATCGATGCTGGATAAACATTCCATTCGCAAGCCGTTTTACGACCCGCAGCTTATGCGACTGCGCGGAGGCATGCAGGGCTATCGCCAACGGGTAGAAGAATCGATGTTGCACCGACAGCTCAGCTCGCTCTATCCGGGGTTCACCGAGGAGCAAGTCGCCACGCTGCTGACTGAATTTGGCGAGACGGCCGAACAACGAGTGACTGAACTGCAAGAGCAGTTCAATGAGCTGAACTACAAGTTCAGGGTCTGGATGGATACGCCGTCCCTGGCTTCCCGGATGAGCCCGGTGGGCATGGCGCAGCTGCGATCCAAAGAGCTGATCTACAAGGCGATCAGGCAATGCTGGCAAAGGACCGGACCGGTCGGGGTGGACGTTCCCGGTATTGTCAGCCCGCAGATGCTGAGGCTTGATGGCCTGCCCATGCACCTGCTGGGGAGCATGCCGAAGCTGGAAGCCAGCTTCGATCACGTCACCAGCCTGAGCCTGCGCAATTGCAACATGCTCAGCAGCCAAGCGGCCTTTCTCGAACCTTTTCGCCGAGTGCGTTACCTGGACCTTGGACAGAACCTGATGAACCGCCTTCCGCCGGTCATCGGTGATATGCGTTATCTGGAAGACGTGATACTCAACGGCAACAATATCGAATTGACTCGTCAGGCAGTTGCCCAATTGAGAGGCTTTATTCGGCTCAGGTCTCTTGGCTTGCGAGGAAACCCTTTGCGGTTGTTGCCCGACATCAGCCGGATGCCGGAGCTACAGGTATTGATTCTGGAAAACACTGGCATCGACAGTTGGCCAACAGGGCTGTTCGCCCAGGCACGACCGCGCAACCTCTATCTGGATATGCGAAACAATCCGATCAGTCGAATACCAGAGGTGGCCCCCGGTTCGTTTCGCGCCGAGTTGTTGGCGCGCACATTGTTGAGCCGCGAGCCGCAGTGGCTATCCCCGGAGAATCTGGAGCGGCTCAGGTTTTACACCGAGTCGGTCGGACTGGACCCTGAGCGTCCCTATCCGCCCAGAGGAACGGTCGATAGCACTGCATGGGCAGAGGGCATGACCGAGCAGCAGTGGCAGGCCAGACAACCTATATGGGACGAAGTCGAAGATGAATTCAACTCCGTATCCTTTTTCGACGAGATCCGGCGGCTGACCCAATCGGCCGATTTTCGGGCGGGAGGCCGTTATCGAGAGGAACTGACCGCGAGGGTCTGGCGCATGTTGGAGGCCATGGCACAAGACAGTGAATTGCGCACGACCCTGTTTGCCGAAGCGGTGGCCCGAACCCAGTGCGTCGATGGGGCGACGCAGCTGTTCAATGTCCTGGGCATGAAAGTGTTGGTTCATGAAGCCTATGGCTTGGCGAATCCGGGATTGATCGAAGCTGAATTGGTTGAACTGGCCAAAGGCAAGTCGCGCCTGGATGAGATCGAGCGGATCGCCGAGCACCATATCGCCGAGCGCGTGTCGAATGGAGAGCAGATGCGCCGCCTGGATGCCGACGGTGAGGTGACAGGTACCATTGACGTCGTCGAGGTTCACCTGGCGTTTACCACCGAACTGGCCAAACCCGAATCGGAGAATGGGCTCGACCTGCCATGGCAGGCTCGCACCATGCAGTTTCGCGGCATTGCGGGCGTGACCCCGACGATGATCGAAGAAGCGCGGCTGAGAGTCCTCGCGCTCGAAGAAGGAAATCTGCTGCGCGACTCCATTGCCGAGCAGCCTTTCTGGAAGTCTTATCTGGAAGGGGTCAATCGCGTTCGCTTCAGGCAGTTTGATCGGCAAATGGATGCGCTTTATGAGTTCAAGACTGCACTGGATGAGCGCGATACCGGTTCAGACCTGTCGCCCGAGGATAAAGACCATTTGAAAACGCAGATCAGGACATTGGCCTTTGAGTTGGGAAAACCGGAAAGCGATTTTGCTCCGGGCCGTGTCATGACCGATGACGAATTCACTGAGCAGTACACGGCGATCAAAAACGAGCGGGACGCACTGCTCAAACAATTGACGCAGCAGGCGATGGATCGGGCGAAGCTGCAAAGGCGCGAACTTCCGTTCCACATTCAATCTTCGTGACATAGCTGACCCTGTGCCCGGGAGTTCAGTGTTGCCCGCGCCGGGTTATATCCCTGGTAATCCGGAGCCCGGCGTCGATACAGGCGGCGCCGGGCTTCGTATGCCAGGGCGGTACATAGTTATGCTTTTTTGCTGATGTCGTTCGTTAGGCTGATGGCTTTCAATCAGTCATGGATGACCCGCAATGCCCAACTCAAATACTTCGCCTTCCCTGTCTGAAGGCGCATTCAATAGCGACCTTCGAGGCGTTCACTACGACTTCCTCAAGGATCGCATTCCCGCTTGGTTCACCGCGGCCTCTGCACGGCGGCAAGTCGAAATCGGCAGCCACGAATTGCAACTGCCCGCCTGGTACCGGACAGCCACACCCGAACAAAAGATGGCCCTGGCCGACAGTCACACGCGCTATCGCGAGACCTTAAATCAGATCGACGCCAAACTTGGCAGCATCAAAGACATTTTCGACTTTGCCGAGCAGCCGCTCAAAGACGCAATCAAGGCACAGTTCAACCTGGAACTCGATGTCCGAAATCTTTACTTCGCGCGTAAATACGGTTTCAAAGGGCGGGACGATTTTTTTGGCTTTTTTGTCTTCGATCATCAAGACAGTCAAAGCCTGCGTTACGAATACCGGGGTATCTCGTTACTCGAGGCGGCCTTGGCCAACTTCGAACCAGACGAAGAAAAGCCGTTGCACTGCAACGATTGTCAGGTCATTACCGGATGGGGCAGTTACGACGGCGAAATCATCCCGACGTTCGAAGCAATAAATTCCCAGGCCACACCCATCGCCCCCCATGACTTTGCCAAGCTATGCCGAACTCTTGATCTTGGAGCGCTGTATCAGAAGCACATCAAGGACATTGTGGCGCCAGGGAAGACCGAGGATCGGCAAGCGCTGGAGCGGGAACTGGAAGAACATCTGCGGCAACGGCTGGCGGTGAGCACCGAATTGGCCTGGCTGCAATTTGCACTCAAACCGGGCGGCAGTCAGGTCGAGACGGGTATCAGTCAAGGCGTCTATCAGATGCTTCAAAAACATTTGCGCAGCGAAAGCAGCGTGACACTGGACAACCGGCCGGTAACGTTCGCCTCATTGAAGGTGTTCGGTATCGAGCTGGTGGGCCCATTGCTGATCGGGCCGAACCGCAAGGACGCCGGTCGGGTCGAGCGCCTGGCGGTTTACCTGCCCAACGATCCGCAACAACCATTGAGAGAATATGCTTCAAGTGCAGAATTCATGGCAGACCTGCGGACCCGTTTGCACAGCGCTGCCTATCGCCGCTTCTTCAGCCAGTTCGTTCCTCTGCGACAACAGGGCATTTTTTTCGCCCGCTTCAATAAGTTGTACAACCCGTCCGGTCTCGATTCCCAGGTTGATTATCCACTGCAACCCAGGCCCGGGAAGCTACCGCTGGACGAAACATACGTTGATGGCGATCTGTGGAAACAACTGCGGCTGAACACCATCGGCAAGCTATATGACGATGCGCGAGCGGTGGCCGTACCTACCGGCGATGAAGACCGCAAGGCTCGGGAAGAAAGACTGGCAAGCTATCTGGATGCAGTGAACAGTGTGTTCAACCTGGCCGCCTTTGTCGTGCCCGGGCTGGGGCCGGTGATGCTGGCGGTGGGCGCCGCGCAAATGTGCGATGAAGTCTTCGAAGGCATGGAAGCGTACGAGCAGGGTGAAACAAAGGAGATGTGGGCGCACTTTTCCAGCGTGGCGCTGAACGTGGCGTTTGTCGGCACCGGCGCAGCAGTGTTGCCCAAGATTCAGGTGTCGAGCGTGGCGGATTCCCTCAAACCCGTTACCTTGGTCAACGGCAAGCAAAAACTTTGGAAACCGGACCTTTCGCCTTACAAGGCCTCCATCAAGCTGGCACCCGAGGCCCGGCCGGATGAATTGGGTCTCTATCCACACAACGGGCAGACAGTTCTGCCAATTGAAGACGCCGTCTACCAAGTCAAACAGGGTGCGGACAGCAACTCGTACCGGATTCAACACCCGACCCGTCCCGAAGCCTACGCACCTGAATTGCGGCATAACGGCGAAGGCGCCTGGCACCACGAGCTCGAGCGCCCTCAGACCTGGAAAGGCGCGACACTGATGCGCAGGCTCGGTCCGGTGGTGGACGGCTTCAGCGACACTGAGCTGGAGCAGATCCGACGGGTAAGTAACGTCGACGATGATGTCCTGCGTCGTGTGCATGCACAGGGTGAGCCGGTCCCGGCGATTCTGCTCGACACCCTCAAGAAGTTCCGTGCGCATGGCGATGCGGTGAAGGTCGCCGAAGGCATCGGCAAGGGTTCGCTTTCCAGCGCACTGTGCAGTTACGCCGCTTCCCTGGCCGTGGAATTGCCGGGCTGGCCACCGGGTAAGGCGATAGAAGCTTTTGCGGGTGAAACGTTGAGCGGGGATTCGGTCAAGTACGGTAACCCCGATGCCAAGCCGCAAGACACCCTCAAAGTCTCTCGCTCGGACCTGGTGCGCGGCCGATTGCCTCAACACGTCATCGGGTTCCTGAATGAGGCAGATATCAAGCAGCTGCAGCCCAACTACACGCCCAGAACGCCGGAGGAACGTATCAGCGCCTTGCAAAAGCAGTTGCAAGAGCAGGCGGTCAGCGCCAGGGGGCGATTGACACGCAGCCTCTACACCGAAGAGCAGTCATCTGCAGACACGGCGGTGGCTGTTGTACAACGTGCATTCAGTCGCTTGTCCGCAGCGATGGTCAAGGAATTGATGGCCGACGCCACCCCCGCCGAGCTAGCGACCCTGAACACCGACAGGCGCATTCCGTTACGCCTGGCCGAGGGGGCGCGCCGGCTGCAGCAGCAACTGCGTCTGACCCAGGCCTACGAAGGGCTACACCTCGATGCACTGGTGGACAAGGACAGCGAAATCCTGGCGCTCAATTCATTGAAAAATCTGCCTGGCTGGGTGAACGGTATCCGTCTCGAAGTACGGGAAGGCGGGCTGGAGGGTGAGCTGCGCGCCAGTTACGGTGCCGAGGATGCTCCCGAGCGCAAGGTGTTGGTGCGGGTGGGTGACGGTCGCTATGAGGCACGCAATGACCGGGACGAACACCTGCACGGTACCGACGATCTCTTTGGTTCGATTCAGCATGCCTTGCCCGATCGGCATCGTTTGTCCATCGGACTGCCCGAGGTTTCCCAGGGCGCACTGTTAAAGGCGACAGTCATTGAACATCAGTTACCCCCTGATCAACTTCGACCGCTGCTGAAGATGCAACCGCGCCGGCAACTGTTTTTCAAACCACCGACGCGTCTGTCCGGCGAGCGCATCGGGTACCCCTTGAGCGATCACCCCCGGACGAGTCAGTGGGAGCAGATCGCCGAGGAGCGGGTCCGGACACTTTATCCGGCGATGTCATCCGCGGAGGTCACGGCATTTATCGAGAGCATGGGGGACCGGCAGGAAACGATCCTGAGGAACCGCGAACGTGAATTCAAGCAACTCAATCACACCTTGCAAAACTGGCAGCGAGCGCAGATGGACGGGGTGTCTGCCGAAGAGCGCCGGACAGAGGATTTTGCCCGGGAGCGACACGCACGGTTGGCAATCATCAAGGCTCTCAAGCAAGCCTGGCAACGCACGGGAGAGCTGGACTTCGATATCCACGGCCAGCCCCTGGGCCAATTCTTGGATTTATCCAATGTGGATCTTGAGGGCCAGCTCGCTGAGCTGCCGCCGTTGACAGCCAATTTCGATCATGTGACCCACCTGGATTTGTCAGGTGCGGGTATTGACGTTGAGGTGGACGGGTTTTTACGCCATTTCCGGCGCCTGCGTCGGTTGAACCTGAGCAACAATGGTTTGTTCGAGTTGCCTGAGCCCGTGGATCGTATGAGCAACCTGACCGAACTGGATCTGTCCGACAACCTGATCGAACTGGACCTGCCGGCAGTTGCCCGATTGCGCGGACTGACACGTCTGCAGTTCCTCGGGCTTGAAGGCAATCCCTTGGGATTGTCGCCTGATGTAGGACAGATGCCGGACCTGAGTATGCTGTTGTTGGGCGATACCGGACTGAATGCCTGGCCTGAAGGAATATTCGATCAGCCTCGGGGCCGGACGTTTGTCCTGGATTTGAGTGCCAACAGGCTTGAGCAGATCCCGCAAGTGGCATCCGGATCGAATGAGGCCGAGTTGGTGGCGCGCACGATCATCAGTCCCGAACCTCGCTATGTTTCCGAACAGAATCTGCAAATCATCAGGGACTATCGCCAGTCAATCGGGCTGGAACCGGATCGGCCCTATCCACCCCGAGGCATGCTCGACAGTATTCATTGGAAAGCAGGCCTGACTGACGAGCAATGGCTGGACAAACAGAATGTGTGGGACAGTCTTGAAGATGAGTCAGGGTCCGAGCCGTTCTTCAGGGAACTGAGGAAACTCGCACAGTCCGCAGACGCCCTCAATCCTGAAGAAGCAGCAAAAGCGGAGCTGTGCCACAAGGTCTGGACAATGATCGAGGCGGCTGCCGAAAACAGCACGCTTCGCACAGTACTCTTTCGCATGGCCACGGCTCCGACGACCTGTGTCGATGCCGGCGCGCAACTGTTCAACGCCATGGGCCTGGAAGTCTTGATTTATCAGGCGTATCGGCTGTATGCACACGATCTGATTGAAACCGCATTACTGGAGTTGGCCCAGGGCAAGTCGCGCCTGGACGAACTGGGCAGGATTGCGCGCGAGCGTATTGGCGTGCTGTTGAGTGAGGGGCACGAATTTCCCCAATATGATGAGCAAGGTATGGCAATACCTCGTTTCGATAATCAGGGGCAGCCCGTTTCGAATATCGATGAGGTGGAGATCCATATGATCTACCCCACGCGATTGGCGCAGCGTCTGGATCTGCCGTGGCAGTCCCGGGAGATGAGGTTCCAGGTTCCCGAGGTCACCTCCGAGATGATTGAGCGCGCGCATGATCGGGTACTGCAAAAGGAACAGGGTGCGCAGTTGCAGCAGCGAATCATCGAGCAACCCTTCTGGGTTGACTACCTCAGGCGATCGAGCCCGGAGCTTTTCAAAGCGCTGCGCGACAAAGGCGAGATCGCACTGGACTTGCAGGCCGCGCAACAGGCGTGGGTCGACAGCGATTCAGCGGTGCACAGGATTCACTGGCGCTCGGAGGTCGTACGGTTGGCGAAACTGCTCGGCAAGCCGGACAGCGAGATCAGGCCTGGCACGGTCATGAGTGACGCGCAGTACTACGCTGAGATGGAAGCCATCGCAGGGCAAGAGCAGGCACTGATCAGTAGGTTGACCACCGAAGCCATGCAGCGCGCCAGATTGCCGCGTGCCGAAACTCCGTTCAAGGTCGAGGAGAGTCCTGCCTCTCGACCTTGATCGAAACCTGGCGCCCGCCGCTACGGTTGGCGCCAGGCAGATTGCCTAGAACAGGAAGTAACGTTGCGCCATCGGCAGGCTTTCTGCCGGTTCGCACCACAGCAGCACGCCGTCGGCCTTGACTTGATAGGTCTGCGGATCGACATCGATGTTCGGCAGATAATCGTTGTGGATCAAATCGGTTTTCTGCACGTCTCGACAGCCTTTGACCACGGCGATTTTCTTCTTCAATCCCAAGGCTTCCGGCAAGCCCGCTTCATGCGCCGCCTGGCTGATGAACGTCAGGCTGGTGGCATGCAGGGAGCCGCCATAACTGGCGAACATCGGACGGTAATGCACCGGTTGCGGGATTGGAATCGATGCATTGGCATCGCCCATCAGGCTGGCCGCAATGGCCCCTCCCTTGAGAATCAGCGTTGGCTTGACCCCAAAAAACGCCGGGCGCCACAGCACCAGATCCGCCCACTTTCCAACTTCAATCGAACCCACTTCATGGCTGATGCCATGGGTGATCGCCGGGTTGATGGTGTACTTGGCGATGTAGCGTTTGGCGCGGAAGTTATCGTTGCCTGCGCCGTCGCCCGGTAGTGCACCGCGCTGCTTTTTCATCTTGTCGGCGGTCTGCCAGGTGCGGGTAATGACTTCGCCGACCCGGCCCATGGCCTGGCTGTCGGAGCTGATCATCGAGAACGCGCCGAGGTCGTGGAGGATGTCTTCGGCGGCGATCGTCTCGCGGCGAATGCGGCTTTCGGCGAACGCTACGTCTTCGGCAATGCTCGGGTCCAGGTGGTGGCAGACCATCAGCATGTCGAGGTGTTCGTCGATGGTGTTGCGGGTGAAAGGTCGGGTCGGGTTGGTCGAACTCGGCAGCACGTTGGCAAAACCACAGGCCTTGATGATGTCCGGTGCATGGCCGCCGCCCGCGCCTTCGGTGTGGTAGGTATGGATGGTGCGGCCCTTGAAGGCGGCGAGGGTGGTTTCGACGAAGCCGGACTCGTTAAGGGTGTCGGTGTGGATCGCCACTTGAACGTCGTACTGATCGGCCACGCTCAGGCAGTTGTCGATGCTCGCCGGGGTGGTGCCCCAGTCTTCGTGCAACTTTAGACCGATGGCGCCGGCCTTGACCTGCTCGATCAGCGGCTCCGGCAGGCTGGCGTTGCCCTTGCCCGTGAGGCCAATGTTCATCGGGAAAGCATCAGCGGCCTGGAGCATGCGCGCCAGATGCCAGGGGCCCGAGGTGCAGGTGGTGGCATTGGTCCCGGTGGCCGGGCCGGTGCCGCCGCCGATCATGGTGGTGACGCCGCTCATCAATGCTTCTTCGATCTGCTGCGGGCAGATGAAATGGATGTGGGTGTCGATGCCGCCGGCGGTAAGGATCATGCCCTCGCCGGCGATGACTTCGGTGCTGGCGCCGATGGCAATGTTCACGTCGGGCTGGACGTCCGGGTTGCCGGCCTTGCCGATGGCGGCGATGCGTCCGTCCTTGAGGCCGACGTCGGCCTTGACGATGCCCCAGTGGTCGACGATCAGCGCGTTGGTGATCAAGGTGTCGACGACTTGCGCGGCAAGCAGCTGGCTCTGGCCCTGGCCGTCGCGGATGACTTTTCCGCCGCCGAACTTCACTTCTTCGCCGTAGGTGGTGAAGTCCTTTTCGACCTCGATCCACAGTTCGGTATCGGCCAGGCGAACCTTGTCGCCGACGGTGGGGCCGTACATGTCGGCGTAGGCTTGTCTTGAGATTCTCATGGGCTTGCCTTGGGGTTCAATTGAATTTGAAATCGTTCGCTGCGCTCACTTTCGCGAGCAGGCTCGCTCCCACAGGGAAATGCGATCAACTGTGGGAGCGAGCCCGCTCGCGAAGGGGCCGGAACATACACTGTGAAACTTACAGGTCACCCATGACCCGCCCGGCAAAGCCGAATACCCGGCGATGCCCGGCCAGATCCACCAGCTCGACCTCGCGACTCTGCCCCGGTTCAAAACGCACGGCAGTCCCGGCAGGAATATTCAGGCGCATGCCGCGGCTGGCGGCGCGGTCGAACGTCAGGGCGTCGTTGGTTTCGAAAAAGTGATAGTGCGAACCGACCTGGATGGGTCGATCGCCGCTGTTGGCTACTTTCAGGCTGAGGGTTCGTCGGCCGGCGTTGAGCTCGATGTCGCCGGGCTGGATCTGGTATTCACCGGGAATCATCAATGGGCTCCTTGGAGAATCTTGTAATAGAGGGCGGTCGGTTTGTAGCGGCCGCTCGGGTCGCAGGCGTAATCGGGAATCTCACCGACGCGGGTATAACCCAGCGCTTTGTAGAAGTCTTCGGCGGGGGAGCCGGCCTCGGTGTCGAGGTAGAGCATGCCGCGCTTGTGTTGCAGGGCGGCCTGCTCCAGCGCCGTCATCAATTGTTGGCCCAGCCCGCGACGCCGCGCGTGCTCGCGCACCAGGAGTTTCTGCACCTCGGCGCGGTTCAGGCCATTGGCTTTCTGGCACAAGCCGAGCTGCACGCTGGCCTGCACCTGTTCATCCTTGACCACCACCCACAGCAACACATTGCCCTTGTTCAGGTTCTCCTGGACTTCATCGAAATACGCGCGGGCCTGGGTTGCATCGAGGTCCGCCATGAAGCCCACGCTGGCGCCGTAGCCGACGGCATCGAGCAGCAGGTCAATCAGTCCCTGACGGTAGTGCGCAAAGCTTTCAACGTTGACGCGGCGCAGTTGAGCGGGGTTCATCGGCGATCACTCCTTGTTGGCGGTCGGTGGCTCGGCACCCGGATTGAGGGTCAGTTGCATGAAGGTCAGGTCCAGCCAGCGGCCGAATTTGGTGCCCACCTGGGGCATTTGTCCGGTTGTCACGAAACCGATGCGCTCGTGCAAATGAATGGAAGCTGCATTGCCGCTTTCGATGGCGGCGACCATCACGTGCTTGCCACAGTCCCTGGCACGCTCGATCAGGGCATCCATCAGTTTCGGGCCCAAGCCATTGCCGCGCTGGTCGCTGCGTACGTAGACCGAATGCTCGACGGTGTGGCGGAAACCATCGAAGGGCCGCCAGTCGCCGAATGAAGCGTAGCCCAGCACGTTGTTCTCATCGTCGGCGATTACCAGGATCGGATAGCGCTGGGACTGCCGTGCGCTGAACCAGGCCTGGCGGTTACCGAGGTCGACAGCCTGTTCGTTCCAGATCGCCGTGGTGTTGAGCACGGCGTCGTTGTAGATGTCACGGATTGCCGGCAGGTCGGCATGTACTGCGTCGCGAATGGTGTAAGTCATGGCGTGGCCTCAGGCGATCGGTTGGTGGACGGTGACCAGTTTGGTGCCGTCAGGAAAAGTCGCTTCCACCTGGATCTCCGGGATCATTTCCGGGATGCCTTCCATCACTTGTTCACGGCTGAGCAGGGTGGTGCCGTAGTGCATCAGTTGCGCAACGGTCTGGCCGTCACGGGCACCTTCGAGCAGCGCGGCGCTGATGTAGGCCATGGCTTCCGGGTAATTGAGTTTCACGCCGCGTGCCAGACGCCGCTCGGCCACGAGGCCGGCGGTGAAGATCAGCAGCTTGTCTTTTTCGCGAGGGGTCAGGTCCATCGTAGAAATCCAGTTTCGGCAGTTAAAAAATCATTCAATGTGTGAACACATGACCTGTAGGAGCTGGCTTGCCAGTGAAGCTTTTGGCGCCAGTACAGACGCCTTCGCTGGCAAGCCAGCTCCTACAGGGGATCGGTGTCAGGTGCTCCATATTCTGGGAGGGACTGCTTCTCGGCCGAGCAGTGCAGGCCTGAGCAATCGCCATAATTCAATCAACCAGCCGCGCGCCAACAGCGCTTCGCCGGCCAGGCATCGGGCAACCAGCAACCCCGGCAACTGCGTCAAATCCCCACGCACGTCATGGGGTAGCGAACGACACTGTTCCAGCAGTTCACTATCAATCTCGCCTGTCACCAACAGCGTCGCAAACACCGGCTGCCCATCCAGCCCGATCGGCGAGTCCAGCAAGCCGTCATCGCCGACGATGCGCTGGCGCTCATGCCAGAGCAACCGGCCATCACGGCTGATATCCAGGTGCGCCTGAAAATGCCCGAGGTCGAAGCGCTCGCCGCTGGCCGGTCTACCCAGTGCCACCACGTCCCAGTAGAACAGCCGGGCATCGCCTTCAAGGTCGATAGAGGTGCTGAGTTGCGCCTGTGCCGCGCTGAAAATGATCGTCTCCTGGGGCAACCATTCCAGTGTCGCACCGGCCGCCACCTTCAATTTCAAGTGCTGATAAGCGGGGCCCGCGGCGCGATACCACTTGGCTGCGCCGGGACTGGTGATCTGTGCCCAGGCGTCACGGCCGACACTGGCCGATATGTCCAGGCGATCACCACCCGCAATCCCGCCAGGCGGATGAACGATGATGTGCTGGCAGACTTCGGGGCCCTCGGCATACAAATGCTTCTGCACGCGCAAGGGCCCGAGGTGACGGCGCTGGACCGGGCGCGTGGTGTCGCCGAAGCGGGCGTAGCCGAGTTCCAGTTCGGCGTGCCAGCTGGGGGTGAACAGCGTTGTGGAGGCAGGTGAATTCATGGTTTTTAATTATCGTTAGGTTGCTACAGATTAAATCGTAACCAGACCGCGCACACCCTCGGCTTCCATATTTTTACCGCGACCCTGCTGCACGATCTCGCCACGGGACATCACCAGATACTGGTCAGCCAGTTCGGCGGCGAAGTCGTAGAACTGTTCAACCAGCAGAATCGCCATGTCGCCACGGGCCGCGAGTTTCTTGATCACCGCGCCGATCTCCTTGATCACCGACGGCTGGATGCCTTCGGTGGGCTCGTCGAGGATCAACAGGCGTGGGCGGCTGGCCAGTGCGCGGCCGATCGCCAGCTGTTGTTGCTGGCCGCCGGACAAGTCGCCGCCACGCCGTTGTTTCATTTGCAGTAACACCGGGAATAGCTCGTAGATGAATGCCGGGACTTCCCTGGCCTCGGAGCCGGGAAACCGCGACAGACCCATCAGCAGGTTTTCTTCCACGGTCAGCCGGCCAAAGATTTCCCGGCCCTGCGGCACATAGGCGATCCCGGCATGCACCCGCTGATGCGGCTTGAACGTGGTGATCGGTTTGCCCTCCCAGTTCACCGCGCCTTCTTTCGCCGGCAACAGACCCATCAGGCACTTGAGCAGAGTGGTCTTGCCCACGCCGTTGCGCCCGAGCAGGCAGGTGACTTCACCGACCTTCACGTCAAACGTCAGGCCGCGCAGGATGTGGCTACCGCCGTAGTATTGGTGCAGCTTGTCGACTTGCAGCATGTTCAAATTCCTTGTGCTTCACACAGAACCCTGTGGGAGCTGGCAAGCCAGCTCCCACAGTGATGGTGTTCGCAGACTCAGCGACCGAGGTACACCTCGATCACCCGCTCGTTGTCCTGTACCTGCTCCAGCGACCCCTCCGCCAGCACGCTACCCTGGTGCAACACGGTGACGTGGTCGGCAATCGAGCCGACGAAGCCCATGTCGTGTTCCACCACCATCAGCGAATGCTTGCCAGCCAGGCTCTTGAACAGTTCAGCGGTGAACTCGGTCTCGGCGTCGGTCATGCCCGCCACCGGTTCGTCGAGCAGCAACAGTTGCGGGTCCTGCATCAGCAACATGCCGATCTCCAGAAACTGCTTTTGACCATGGGACAGCAGGCCGGCCGGGCGATTGGCCGAAGAGGTCAGGCGAATGGTGTGCAGCACCTCGGCGATGCGATCCCGTTGTTCGCCGTTGAGCCGTGCTCGCAGGCTGGCCCACACCGACTTGTCGGTTTTTTGCGCCAATTCCAGGTTCTCGAACACGCTCAAGGCTTCGAACACCGTCGGCTTCTGGAACTTGCGGCCGATGCCAGCCTGGGCGATCTGCACTTCGCTCATTTGCGTCAGATCCAGGGTTTCACCGAACCAGGCCTTGCCGTGGCTGGGGCGGGTCTTGCCGGTGATGACGTCCATCAACGTGGTCTTGCCCGCGCCGTTGGGACCGATGATGCAGCGCAATTCACCCACGCCGATGTACAGATTCAGATTGTTCAGTGCCTTGAAGCCATCGAAGCTGACGCTGATGTCCTCCAGGGTCAGGAGGGTGCCGTGGCGGGTGTTCAGGCCTTTGCCGGCGCGCTGGCCGAGGCCGATCGTATCGCGGCTGGTACCGGCATCGCGGTTGGGCTCCAGGGGCGGAAAAAATGCCGGTTCGAGCATGAACTCAGCCGTGGCAGTGACTCTCATGATTCATCTCTCTTTTCATAAGGCCGTTTCTTCAGCAGACCGATCACGCCTTTGGGCAGGTACAGGGTCACGACGATGAACAGCGCGCCAAGGAAGAACAGCCAGTATTCGGGGAAGGCCACGGTGAACCAGCTCTTCATGCCGTTGACCACGCCGGCGCCGAGCAACGGGCCGATCAGCGTGCCGCGACCACCCAGGGCAACCCACACGGCGGCTTCGATGGAGTTGGTCGGGGACATTTCACTCGGGTTGATGATCCCGACTTGCGGTACGTACAGCGCACCGGCCAAGCCGCACAACACCGCACTCAATACCCAGACAAACAGCTTGAAACCACGCGGATCGTAGCCGCAGAACATCAGCCGGTTTTCCGCATCGCGCAACGCGGTCAGCACGCGACCGAATTTGCTTCGGGCCAGGCGCCAGCCGATGAGCAGGCTCGCTACCAGCAACAGCACCGTGGCGAAAAACAGCACCGCACGTGTGCCCGGTTCTGTGATGCCGAAACCGAGAATCGTGCGGAAATTGGTGAAGCCGTTGTTACCGCCAAACCCGGTCTCGTTGCGGAAGAACAGCAGCATCCCGGCGAAAGTCAGGGCCTGGGTCATGATCGAGAAATACACGCCCTTGATCCGCGAGCGGAAGGCGAAGAAGCCGAACACCAACGCCAGCAATCCCGGCGCCAGCACCACCAGGCATAGGGCCCAGAGGAAGCTTTGGGTGCCGGTCCAGTACCAGGGCAATTCGGTCCAGGACAGGAAGGTCATGAACGCCGGCAGGCCATCGCCCGAAGCCTGGCGCATCAAGTACATGCCCATGGCGTAACCGCCGAGGGCGAAGAACAGGCCGTGGCCGAGGGACAAGAGGCCGGCGTAGCCCCAGACCAGATCCAGCGCCAGGGCGACGATGGCATAGCAGAGGATTTTGCCCACCAAGGTCAGCGTGTAGGCCGAGACATGCAGCGTGCTATCGGGAGACAACAACGACAGCAGCGGTAGCGCCAGCAGTAAAACGAGGGCTACAACACCGACGGCAATCGTGGCTTTGGGGCCGGCTTTCTGTGTCGCGGTAACGAGCAGGGGCTGGTTCATCAGTCGATCACCCGTCCTTTCAGTGCGAAGAGACCTTGCGGACGTTTCTGGATGAACAGAATGATCAGCGCGAGGATGAGGATTTTGCCGAGCACGGCACCGATCTGCGGTTCGAGGATCTTGTTGGCAATGCCCAGACCAAAAGCGGCGAATACGCTACCGGCCAGTTGCCCGACACCACCGAGCACCACCACCAGGAACGAGTCGATGATGTAGCTTTGGCCGAGGTCCGGACCGACGTTGCCGATCTGGCTCAGCGCAACGCCACCGAGGCCCGCGATGCCCGAGCCAAGGCCGAAGGCAAGCATGTCGACGCGGCCGGTCGGCACACCGCAGCACGCCGCCATGTTGCGGTTCTGGGTGACCGCGCGAACGTTCAAGCCCAGACGTGTCTTGTTCAGCAGCAGCCAAGTGAGGACGACCACAAACAGCGCGAAGGCGATGATCACGATGCGGCTGTACGGCAATACCAGATTGGGCAGCACCTGAATCCCGCCTGACAGCCAGGCCGGGTTGGCCACTTCGACGTTCTGCGCGCCAAACACCAGACGCACCAACTGGATCAGCATCAGGCTGATGCCCCAGGTGGCGAGCAGGGTTTCCAGAGGACGGCCGTAGAGGTGACGAATTACCGTACGCTCCAGCGCCATGCCGATCCCGGCGGTGACGAAAAACGCCACCGGCAATGCGACCAATGGATAGAACTCGATGGCCTGCGGCGCCAAGCGCTGAAACATCAGTTGCACCACGTAAGTCGAGTAAGCGCCGAGCATCAGCATCTCGCCGTGGGCCATGTTGATCACCCCGAGCAGGCCGAAGGTGATCGCCAGGCCCAGCGCCGCGAGCAGCAGGATCGAACCGAGGGACATGCCGCTGAAGGCCTGGCCGAGCAGCTCGCCGATCAGCAGTTTGCGTTTGACTTGAGCGAGGCTGGTTTCGGCGG
Organism: Pseudomonas izuensis; assembly: GCF_002356535.2. NCBI lineage: Bacteria > Pseudomonadati > Pseudomonadota > Gammaproteobacteria > Pseudomonadales > Pseudomonadaceae > Pseudomonas > Pseudomonas izuensis. The sequence goes on from NZ_AP017423.2 coordinate 629,252, forward strand.
CGGTGCGCACGTTGGTGTCGGTTTCCACGCCGGGTTGCAACAAGCTTTCGAGGCGGGTGCGGGCCAGCGGATCGCCGGTTTCGCCAAGCAGGCGCACGGCGGCGAGGCGAACGGCGGGGTCGTTGTCTACCAGTTGCAGGTTAGCCAGGGCCAGACTCAGGGCGGCGTGGACGCTTTCATCTTTCTCACCAGACAGTTGCTGGTCGAGGAATTTCAGCTGCGCGGGTTTGGCGCTTTTCTGCAATTGTTGCGCGGCGGCCAGACGGAGTTTGGTATCGGTGGCGAGTAATTGGTGGCTCGCCAGCGCGGTATCGATCAGAGCCCGAAGGCGGTTGTTCAGGCGCAAGGTTTTCGGCTGGCCATCGACGGTCAACTCGCCTTGTTGCAGGGCGTTGATCAGTTCGATACGCGCCGGGTCGGGCTGCGCGGCCCAGGACTCCAGCAGCTTGGCTTGCTGTGTGGGGTTGGCGGCGACGAAGTCTTCGGCGTCGCTGGCGAAAGTGGCCATTGGCAAAAGAAATGCGATGGCAAGAACAAGTCGGTAAAAGGCACTGGGCATAGATGATCGCCTTGACGCGGACATTGTGGGAGCTGGCTTGCCAGCGATGCAGGCGACTCGGTGTGTCTGATGTACCGAGGTGATGCCATCCCTGGCAAGCCAGCTCCCACAGGGAATTGTGTCGGGCATGAGCACGGTGTTCACACCCGACATCCAATGGCTCAGTTGCTCTTCACCGCATACTCAGGCTTCTTGTCGTTGCCCGGAATGAACGGGCTCCACGGCTGGGCACGGATCGGCCCTTCGGTCTGCCACACGACGTTGAACTGTCCATCGGCCTGAATCTCGCCGATCATCACCGGCTTGTGCAGGTGGTGGTTGGTCTTGTCCATGGTCAGGGTGTAGCCGGACGGCGCGGCAAACGTCTGGCCGCCAAGGGCTTCGCGGACTTTGTCGACGTCGGTGGACTTGGCTTTTTCCGCTGCCTGGGCCCACATGTGTATGCCGACGTAGGTGGCTTCCATCGGGTCGTTGGTTACGGCTTTGTCGGCGCCCGGCAAGTTGTGCTTCTTCGCGTAGGCTTTCCAGTCATCGACGAACTTCTTGTTCACCGGGTTCTCCACCGACTCGAAGTAGTTCCACGCCGCGAGGTTGCCCACCAGCGGCTTGGTGTCGATGCCGCGCAATTCCTCTTCACCGACCGAGAACGCCACGACCGGAACGTCGGTGGCTTTCAGACCCTGGTTGGCCAGTTCTTTATAGAACGGCACGTTGGAGTCGCCGTTGACGGTGGAGATGACGGCGGTCTTGCCACCGGCCGAGAATTTTTTGATGTTGGCCACGATGGTTTGATAGTCGCTGTGGCCGAACGGGGTGTAGACCTCTTCGATGTCCTTGTCGGCCACGCCTTTGGCGTGCAGGAACGAACGCAGGATCTTGTTGGTGGTGCGTGGGTAGACGTAGTCGGTGCCGAGCAGGAAGTAGCGCTTGGCACTGCCGCCTTCTTCGCTCATCAGGTACTCGACGGCGGGGATCGCTTGCTGGTTTGGCGCGGCGCCGGTGTAGAACACGTTTGGCGACATCTCTTCGCCTTCGTATTGCACCGGATAGAACAGCAGGCCGTTGAGTTCTTCGAACACCGGCAACACCGATTTACGCGATACGGACGTCCAGCAACCGAACACCACCGCGACCTTGTCCTGGGTCAGCAGCTGCCGGCCCTTTTCCGCGAACAGCGGCCAGTTCGACGCCGGGTCCACCACCACTGGCTCCAGCATCTTGCCATTCACGCCGCCCTTGGCGTTGATCTCGTCGATGGTCATCAAGGCCATGTCCTTGAGCGACGTTTCGGAGATCGCCATGGTCCCGGACAACGAATGCAGAATCCCGACCTTGATGGTCTCGGCAGCCTGGACAGTCCAGGTCATGCCCATCGCGGCAATGCTTGCCGTGAGTGTGAAAGCCTTGATCAAACTGCGACGCTTCATTGTGCGATCTCCATGAACGTTTAATTTTTCTGGTTGGCAGATGCGGACGACTGAAGGGTCTTTAGCAAGGGCTGTGCCCGGTCGGGAAAAGGCAGGGAAATGTCGGTTTAGAGCGGTTGCCGGAGTTGGTGGCGCACCATGAAGGGACGCACCTGGCGCGTTGGTGCGTTCCTCTGCGCCAGAACGGGGCGCAGGAATGTCAATTAGCGCCGCCCTCTGTGGGAGCGGGCTTGCCCGCGATAGCGGTAGAACAGGCACAGAAATGTTGAATGTGCCGCCGTCATCGCTGGCAAGCCAGCTCCCACAGGTTCCGTGGTGTTTTGTGGTATCAGCGGCGGCGCATGAGGCCGATGAAGAACAGGCCGCCGATGGCAGCGGTGGCAACGCCGATGGGCAGGTCTTCTGGGGCGATCATTGTCCGTGCCGCAACGTCCACCCACACCAGGAAAACGCTGCCGATCAACACACACACCGGCAACAACCGACGATGCTCGGCCCCGACCAATCGCCGCGCAATGTGCGGCATCATCAGCCCGACGAAACCAATTGAACCGCTGATGGAGACCAGTACTCCGGTCATCAGCGAGGCAATGACAAACACCCACGACCGCACTGTCCGTGCGTTCAATCCCAGCGTCACGGCGGTCTGCTCACCCGCCATCAAGGCATTCAGCGAACGCGCCATACCCAGCAGCATGACCAGTCCGAGCAGTACGCTGGCAGCAGGCACTGCCAGCAATTCCCAACGCGCCAACCCGAGCCCGCCGAGCATCCAGAACATCACTGCGGAACTGGCGCGGTGATCGCCGAGAAACAGCAGCAGGTTGGCAATCGCCATCATCACGAACGACACCGCCACGCCACACAGCAGCAGACGATCACTGTCCAGGCGACCGTGCCGGCTGGCGATCATCAGCACCACCAGCATGCTCGACAATGCACCGATGAAAGCGGCGATGGGCAGGGTCAGCAGGCCGACGATTTCGCCGACATGCAGCACTACGATGACCGCGCCCAACGTCGCGCCGGACGTGACCCCGAGCAAATGCGGGTCGGCCAGCGGGTTGCGCGTCACCGCTTGCAGCACCGCGCCGATCAGAGCCAATCCGGCACCCACCAATGCACCCAGCAACATGCGCGGTACGCGGATCAGCCAGACGATGTGTTCCTGCCCGGCGCTCCAGTCGGGCACGCCGAAACCAAACAGCTTGTGCAGCAGAATCCGCCACACTACGTCCACCGGCACCCGCGCCGGGCCGAAACCCAGCGACACCACGCAGGACACCAGCAACAACGCACCGAGGGCGATCAGCAACAAGGCGTAGCGACGATTGATCATCCGCCGTGGAAGCCATTGGCCAGGGTTTGCACCGCCAGCACGTTATCGATCCCCGGCGTGGCCTGCACGTAGGGGATGACGATGAAGCGTTGGTGCTTGATCGCATCGACAGATTGCAGTGCCTTGTTATCCAGCAGGAACTGCATTTTTTGTTCGGCAGTGACTTCGCCGTAATCGACGATCACGATCACCTGCGGATTGCGCTCGACCACGTTCTCCCAGTTGACCCGGGTCCAGCTCGCTTCGACGTCGTCGAGCACATTGCGTCCGCCCGCCGCATCGATCAGCGCTTGCGGCATGCCCAGGCGACCCGAGGTCATGGCCCGGTCTTCGCCACTGTCATAGAGAAACACCCGGGGTCTTTCGGCAGGCAGACCTTTGCGGACTCCGGCGACCTGCGCCTGCATCTCGCTGATCAAGGTGTTGGCGCGATCCTGTACGTCGAAAATTTTTCCGAGGTTGCGCAGGTCGTTATAAGTGTCTTCCAGCGTCGCCGGTGGACGCTTCATCACAAAGGCGCAGGACTCGGTCAACTCATACACATTGATGCCCAGTGGCTGCAGGGTCTGTGGCGTGAGATCGCCGCCCACGCGCATGCCATAGTCCCAACCGGCGAAGAAGAAATCGACATTGGCGTCGAGCAGGGTTTCCACCGACGGGTACTTGGCCGCCAGTTCCGGCAATCCCTCGAGGATGCTGTGCATTTGCGGCGTCACCGACTTCCAGCCGGACACACCGCTGTATCCCGCCATCTGTGGCTTGAGGCCAAGGGCAAGCATCATCTGGGTCATGTTGATGTCGTGACTGACCGCGTGCTTTGGCGCTTGCTGGAAGGTCACCTCGCGGTTGCAGCTCTGAATCGTCAACGGGTAGTGCGTGGCCTCGGCAAGCGCCTGGGCGCTGCCCAGCAACAGGGAAACGTACAGCAGGGAACGCAAAATCATGGCCGGGTTATCCAGGTGATTCGTGGGTAGCCGTGCAAGGGGTGTTCATCGATTAACGCTTCGACACCAAACACGTTGCGCAGCAGCGCGGCGGTCAGTACTTCTTTCGGCGCGCCGCTGGCGACGATGCGACCGTGGTTGATCACGTAGAGCCGATCGCAGAAGGCGGCAGCCAGATTGAGGTCATGGATGCTCGCCAGGGTGCCGATTTTCAGGCGCTTGACCAACCGCAGCAGCTCAAGCTGATAGCGCGGGTCGAGGTGGTTGGTCGGCTCGTCGAGGATCAGCAATTGAGGTTGCTGGGCCAGGGCGCGGGCGAGGATCACGCGCTGCTTTTCGCCGCCGGAAAGGGTGGAGAGTGCGTGGTCTTCGAAGCCTTTGAGCCCGACGGATTCAATCGCCTTTGTCGCAAGGTTTCGATCTTCGACGGTGTCGCCGTCGAACAGCCCCTTGTGCGGCGTGCGCCCCATGGCAACGACCTCGCTGACGGTCAGGCCAAACGCATCGGGAAACTCCTGCAACACCACGGCGATACGTTGCGCGCACCAGCGCGAAGATTGCGTCCAGACGTTGTGATGGTCGAGCCTGGCCTCGCCGCTTTCCGGTTTGTTGAAGCGCCAGGCGCAACGCAACAGGCTGGTCTTGCCACTGCCGTTGGGGCCGATCAAACCGACGAACTCGCCGGCGGCCACGTGCAGCGAAGCACTGCGCAGCTGAAATTGGTGATGGCAGTGGCCGTGGCCCAGTGGCGACCAGGTGAGGTTTGTGAGGTTCAGCGAGGTCATGCAGTTGCTCTTGGGGTGTTGCTGATGGCCTCTCCGCTGGCAAGCCAGCTCCTACAGGGGACGTGAAAATCCTGTAGGAGCTGGCTTGCCAGCGAAAGGGCCGCAAAGGAAACCCTGAAATGTCAGAGTGACGCGCGGGGGAGTTTACAGTCCCTTAAACCCCGCGCATCTCGCCTGTTTCATGATGAAGTTGAGGCGCTTTCAGTTTGTCGGATCAAGCGCGACAGCAGTAGCTTGTCGAGCAGCCAGACCGCCACCAGCGAAGCCCCCACCAACGGGAACGCCACCGCCAGGGCAAACATGATAACCATTGCGGTTTTCCATTTTGGCAGGTCGTGGCGCAGCGGCGGCACGCCGAACTTGCCTTGCGGGCGACGCTTCCACCAGATCACCACGCCGCTGACGGCGCTGAGCAGGATCATCAGGCAGATCAACAGCACGACGATCTGATTGAACACGCCGAACATTTTGCCTTCATGCAGCATCACGCCGATTTCCGTGGCGCGGGCGACGGTGCCGTACTGCTCGAAGCGCACATCGGCCAGAACTTTGCCGCTGTATTGATCGACATGCAGGGTCGCGTCGTTGCGCGGATCATCGGCGAATACCGAGATGGTGAACACGCCGGTCGCGGACTTCGGCAGGGTGATGCTGTAACCGGGCTCGACCTTGCTTTGCGCCGCGATGTTTTGCACGTCTTGCAGGCTGATGGTCGGCGCCGCGGGACCTGCGTGAGCGCCGTCGTGGGCCATGTGTTCGGCGTGGTCACCGGACATTGGCATCGGCGTGTTTTCCATGGCCCATGGCACGGTTTGGCGATGAGCCTCGTTGAGGCTGCGCGCTTCAACATCGGATTTGGGCACGTTGTCCCACATCGCCGCCGGGAAGACGTTCCACACCGCTGCGTATTGCTGGCCCCAGAAACCTGTCCAGGTCATGCCGCTGAGCAGCATCACCAGCAGCAGCGAGGCGCCCCAGAACCCGGTGACGGCATGCAAGTCGCGCCACAGCAACCGGCCGCGGCTACTCAGGCGTGGCCACAGAATGCCGGCGGCCTGACCCCGCGGCCACCACAGGAATACCCCGGACACCACCAGCACCACACCCCAGCCGGCGGCCAATTCCACCAGTCGGTCGCCCACGGTGCCGATCATCAGTTCGCCGTGAATCGCCCGCGCGATGGCTTGCAGGTTTTTCTTGGCGTCTTGTTCGCCGAGGATGTCGCCGTGGTACGGATCGACGAATACGTTCAGCTCTTTGCCGCTGTCGAGCACAACAAACTGGGCACTGCGTTCGGCGTTCACCGGTGGCAGATATTGTTTGATCGTGCCTTGTGGGTAGGCTTCTTTCACCCGGTTGAGCAGGTTGTCGGCCGGGATGGTGTGATGGCCGGCGGGGACGTTGAGCAAACTGCTGTACATCAGCGAGTCGAGTTGTGGCTTGAACAGGTAAAGGGTGCCGGTGAGGGCCAGCATCACCATGAATGGCGCAACGAACAATCCGGCATAAAAATGCCAGCGCCATGCCAGGTTGTAGAAGTTCACTTTGGGCTGTTTCATCACGTGTGCTCCGCGTGGCTCGGATCTTTTAGTTATGGGTTTGCGGGTCTACGTGATGATGGGCGGGGCGCGGGTGCGGGCACCGGGGAAAAAGGTCTGCCGGGCATGGCCCAGGCGCGGGGAAGGGGAGGTGAAAGTACTGGTGGGCGGGGTGTCGAACGCGGTAAGTGACACACCACCGGTGAGCGCCGGGCAGTTGAACAACAGGCTGCAATAGCCGCACTTTTCCCACAGCGCATGATGCCCCGAAGGGAGCGGGCTGTGTTCGGCGCCCGGTTGTGCGCCATGCCCGGCATGATCCATTGCCGGCATGTCCATGGACAGGCCCATCGACATGCTCACGCTCATGGACGCGTGCGAGTCCATCGGCATCGACTGGGAAACCAGTGGGCCGATAAAGATCATCAACATGGCGAACAGGCTGATCCAGCTGCCGCGTGTCAGGCTCGATGGCTGACGACGGGGTCTGGATCGCCTGGCGCTAAACGGGCGCATGGGCGTTTTCAGCTCAAGCGGTTATTGGGCGTGCGCGTGCTTTTGCCCGTCTTCAGGCGCCTGTTTCTGCACCGCCACTTCGACCGTCACGTCACCGGATTTCTCGAAGTGCAGGGTCATCGGGAAGCGCTTGCCGTCGCTCAGCAGGCTCCGGTCTTTCAGGTTGAGCAGCATCACGTGATAGGCCATGGGTGCAAACGTGACTTCGCCACCGGCGGGGATTTCCACGTTTGGTGCGTGCTGCATTTTCATCACGTCGTTTTGCATCACGTGCTCGTGCAGTTGCGCTTCGCCTGCAATGGGCGAGTCGACACTGAGCAATCGGTCAGCTGATTTGCCTTCGTTGTTGATCACGAAATAGGCAGCAACGTTTGGCGCGTTGGGCGGCAACTCCTGTGACCAGGGATGAGCGATTTCCAGCTCCCCGACCTTGTATTCGTGGGCATTGGCAAAGCAGGCAGGCAGCAGCAACGCTGCCACAACGATGAGTTTGTTCAACATGGTGGTTCTCCAGAACGATTCAGGACGCAGTTCAATTGCGAGATGGAATCACACCAGAGGGGATGCGCGGGGATTGAGGCTCGGCCATTGCTGGCGCGGTGTCGGTGTACTGAGCGAGGCAGCCGGCAGGCTTCGATTGGATTCGAATTGCGCGAAATACAACTGGGGCACGTGCCCCGGCAACGCCACCACCGGCGCCGAGCCGGAGCAACACCAGCAATGCTGCATGTTGGAATGAACATCACTTTGCGGGGCTTTCTGCTCGATATCACCGAGAGAAACCGCCACCATCCTGGTGCCGCTGGACGAGCAGAAACTGCCCCACAACAATTGCTCGGCAGGCAACTTAGCCGACTGCGCCATCGCTCCGGACATCGGCATGGCGAGCAGGTTGAACAGCACTGCGAAGCAGGCTATCCAGGCAATTGCGAGCCGTTGTCGGGACATGGGACAGATCCATTGGGTGGGCGATCAGGCGCGGCTATTTAGCCTGATCAATGCCGATAAGTAAAAAAGCGGCGTGCGGTTTGGTGTCGCAGCGATTTCATAGACTTCAGAATAGACGCGAATAGCGAAATGCCAGTGTCGCTTAAGCATTCTTCGGAATTTCATTCATGATCGTTATCCTTTTGTATCGCTGCCCATGACGTCATCGCGGGCAAGCCCGCTCCCACAGGTTTATTGCCTGGCTCAAATTTTCTGCCCGATCAAATCAACTGTGGGAGCGGGCTTGCCCGCGATGGCGTGCTAAAGCGTTCGCAATACTCAAGTTGATAGCTGTTCTGTCATTACCCGCAACAACTCCGTCACTGATTCGAACTCCCGCTCAACCCCCGGCAACGCCGGCCGCTTCAACACCAACACCGGCACCCCACGCTCGCGCGCCACTTCCAGCTTCGGTTCGGTCGCGGTGCTGCCGCTGTTCTTGCTGATCAGCACGTCGATCTGCCTTCGTTCGAACAGTTCACGTTCATCGTCGATCAGGAACGGTCCACGTGCGCCGATCACTTCGCAGCGCTCATTGCCCGGATACACGTCCAGTGCGCGCAAGGTCCAGAATTGTTCCTCGGGGATTTCGTCCAGGTGTTGCAAGGGCTCGCGGCCCAGGGTGAACAGTGGTCGCCGAAAAGGCTTCAGCGCTTCGATCAGTTCGGCCCAATCGCTGACTTCGCGCCAGTCGTCCCCGGCTTGTGGCTGCCACGCCGGCCGCCGCAGTGCCCAGCAGGCAATACCACTCAGGTGCGCAGCGCTGGCGGCGTTCTGGCTGATTTTGGCCGCATAGGGATGCGTGGCATCCAGCAACAGGTCAATCCGTTCATCGCGGATGAACTGCGCCAGACCTTCGGCACCGCCATAGCCGCCGACGCGAACCTGACAGGTCAGGTCCGTTGGCACCCGACCGATACCGGCCAGGCTGTAGATGTGTTCGGGGCCGAGGGTGCGGGCGATGGCCAGGGCTTCGGTGACACCGCCCAGCAACAGAATGCGTTTCATTGAAAAGCTCCGGCATGGCCAACGATCCCGCCCTGGCGATCGATGGCAAACACTTCGACCTGAACCTGCGCCGGCACCACACTGCGGGCAAAGTCCAGGGCATGCCGGCACACCGCATTGCCGAGGGCAACGCCGGCGGCGCTGGCCATGGCCAGGGCTTGCTGACTGGTGTTGGCCTCGCGGATGCCTTGCTGCAACGCTGTATCGGCACCGACCGCCGCGGCCCATTCGGCCAGTTGCGGCAGGTCGATGCTCGAATGCCGACTGTGCAAGTCCATGTGCCCGGCCGCCAGTTTGCTGATCTTGCCGAAGCCACCACAAATACTGAGTCTGTCCACCGGCACCTTGCGCAGGTGTTTGAGCACCGCGCCAACGAAGTCACCCATTTCGATCAGGGCAATTTCCGGCAGGTTGTAGACCCGGCGCATAGTGTCTTCGCTGGCGTTGCCGGTGCACGCGGCGATGTGCAGGTAGCCGTTGGTCTTCGCCACATCGATGCCCTGGTGGATCGAGGCAATGTAGGCCGCGCACGAGAACGGCCGGACGATGCCACTGGTCCCGAGGATCGACAGGCCACCGAGGATTCCCAGGCGCGGATTCATGGTTTTCAGCGCCAGGGCCTCGCCGTTTTCGACGTTGACCGTGACCTCGAAACCACCGCCATAGCCCAGTTCGCCGGCTAGTCGGGTCAGGTGATCGGTGATCATTTTGCGCGGCACCGGGTTGATCGCCGGTTCGCCGACGCCCAGCACCAGCCCGGGGCGAGTCACTGTGCCGACTCCGCGTCCCGCATTGAAACCAATGCCCGGCTCGGCGCGCAGGCGGACCTGGGAATAGAGCAGGGCACCATGGGTGACATCGGGATCGTCGCCGGCATCCTTGATCGTTCCGGCCTCGGCGCTGTCGTCCGTCAGCCGACAGAATTCCAGGCGCATCTGCACCTGCTTGCCCTTGGGCAAGACGATTTGCACCGCGTCCGCCGGGGTACCGGCGAGCAGCAGGCGAGCCGCGGCGAGGCAGGTTGCAGTGGCGCAGCTGCCCGTGGTCAAGCCACTGCGCAGCGGCGCGGGTTGTTCGGCGGTTTCGTCACGCATCGAGTGGTTTCGTCATATCCAGCAGGGTGATCGGCAATGCCTGGCGCCAGGTATCGAAGTCGCCCAGCGGTTGCGCCTGAGCGATATGGATGCGCGTCAGCTCCCCGCAATGCTGTTCACGCCATGCCATCAGGGTCATTTCACTTTGCAGCGTGACCGCGTTGGCAATCAGTCGGCCGCCCGGTTTTAGCGCGGCCCAGCAGCTGTCCAATACGCCTTCGCGGGTGACACCGCCACCGATGAAGATGGCGTCTGGACGTTCGAGCCCGTCGAGGGCGTGCGGTGCTCGGCCGCGAACCAGTTGCAGGCCGGGCACGCCGAGGGCATCGCGGTTGTGCTCGATCAACAGCTGCCGCCCGTTATCGGCCTCGATGGCCAGCGCCCGGCAACTCGGGTGGGCGCGCATCCATTCGATGCCGATCGAACCGCTGCCGGCGCCGACATCCCACAACAGTTCGCCGGGCACTGGAGCCAGGCGGGCCAGGGTAATCGCGCGCACGTCGCGTTTGGTCAGTTGGCCGTCATGCTTGAACGCCGAGTCGGGCAGCCCGGCCAGGCGCGACAGGCGTGGTGTATTTGGCTCGGCAATGCAGTCGATGGCGATCAGGTTCAAGTCGGCGATGGCGCAATCGGTCCAGTCGCTGGCAATGCCATCGATACGCCGCTCGGCTTCACCGCCCAGGTGCTCCAGCACGGTAAGGCGGCTGGGGCCGAAACCACGCTCGCGCAACAGCGTGGCGATGGCGGCGGGGCTGCGGCCATCGTTGCTCAGCACCAGCAGGCGCGCGCCGCTGAACAATTGGACGCTGAGTGCGGCGACTGGGCGGGCAACCACCGACAGTGTGACCACGTCCTGCAATGGCCAACCCATCCGGGCGGCGGCGAGGGAGCAGGAGGAGGGGGTGGGCAGTATCAGCATTTCATCGGCGGGGATTTGTCGGACGAGACTGGCGCCCACTCCGAAAAACATCGGATCGCCGCTGGCCAGGACGCAGACCGGCTCGCCGCGCCTGGCCAGGACCGGGTCAAGGGTAAAAGGACTGGGCCACAATTGCCGCTCGCCACGGATGCAGGCGGGTAACAAATCCAGTTGCCGCTGGCCGCCAATGATCCGCGAAGCGTTCAACAGGGCGTGCCGGGCATTTTTGCCCAGGCCATTGAAGCCGTTCTCACCGATTCCCACTACCGTCAGCCAGGGCGACATCTATATTCCTCAAACGCACTGATCCGACGGGCAGACTTTTCATGCCGTCGAACAAAGCAGGCATAATACCGCGCCTTTGCTTGCGAATCGCCTTTCCAACATTCCCGGTCTCTCCTTTGAACGAACGCCCGCTGACCACTGCCTTACGCCCCTCGGCCTGCCCGGGGTTGTTGCGTATCGTCCAGGCTCTGGACGGCGGTATCTGCCGGATCAAACTCAACGGCGGCTCCATCCGCTCACAGCAGGCGATTGCCGTGGCTGACGCAGCCGAGCGATACGCTGGTGGGGTGATCGAGGCGACCAACCGCGCCAACCTGCAGATCCGCGGGATAGGCCGCGAACAGGCATCGTTGATCGACAGCCTGCTGGCAGCCGGGTTGGGGCCAAGCGATGCGGCGGGTGATGACGTGCGCAATCTGATGCTCAGCCCTGCTGCCGGGATCGATCGGCAGATGCTGTTCGACACTCGACCGCTGGCGGATCAGATTCTCGCCACGGTGCAACGGCACGAACGTTTCCACGACCTCAGCGCCAAGTTTGCCGTGCAGCTTGATGGCGGCGAGGCCTTGGCGATGCTCGAGCATCCCCACGACCTGTGGCTCTCGGCCTTTGAACGAGACGGCGAGCTGCGGCTGGCGTTTGGTTTGGCCGGTTGCCCCACGGATCAGCCCGCAGGCTCGGTTGCACTCGACGATGGCCATGACCTGGTGGTGGCGGTGCTTGAGTTGTTTCTGGAGCTGGCGCGTCCCGAGCAAACGCGGATGCGTCATTTGTTGGCCGAGTATTCAATCGAAGACTTTCTGGTTCGACTGGCCGAGCGTGTCTCCGTCCAGAGCGTGACCGATGGGCGACGCACCGCGGACTCGAGTGTTCTGCACATTGGCGCTCATCCGCAGGCCGAGACCGGGGTTATCTACGTCGGGGCAGTGCCACCGCTGGGGCGACTGGATCCCGCAACATTGCGCGGAGCTGCACAGCTGGCGGACGCGTTCGGCGATGGCAGCCTGCGGTTCACACCTTGGCAAGGCCTGCTGTTGCCCAACATTCGCAACGAACACGGCACTGAAGTCATTCGAGGTCTGGAGCGACTGGGCTTGCTATGCAACGCCGATCAGTCGTTGACCCGGATGATTGCGTGCACCGGTTCAAACGGTTGTGGCAAAAGCCTGGCCGAGACCAAGGGCGATGCCCGGCAACTGGCTGCACTACTACAACGCCACGCCCTGAGCGTTCATCTGAGCGGTTGCCCGCGTTCCTGCGCTGCCGCTCATACGGCGCCGGTGACGTTGCTGGCCGTCGCCCCCGGTCACTACGACCTCTATTTTCGCGATGCAGCGCAGTCCGGTTTCGGCGCGCTGCATGCACGCAACCTTACTATTGAAGCGGTCGCAGCCTTGCTCGACGCCCGCTCACGGAGCCCCCTTGATGCTTGATTACATCCGCGACGGTCAGGAGATCTATCGCAATTCCTTCGCGATCATTCGCGCCGAGGCCAACCTCGCGCGAATCCCGACCGATCTGGAAAAACTCGCGGTTCGGGTGATTCACGCCTGTGGCATGGTCGACGCCATCGACGGTTTGCAATTTTCCGAAGGCGCGGGCAAGGCCGGGCGCGATGCGCTGGCGGCCGGTGCGCCGATTCTGTGCGATGCACGGATGGTTTCCGAGGGCATCACCCGCGCGCGTTTGCCGGCGAACAATCCAGTCATCTGCACCTTGCGTGATGAAAGCGTGCCGGAGCTGGCTCGTGAACTGGGCAACACCCGATCCGCCGCCGCACTGGAATTGTGGCGTCCGCACCTGGAAGGCAGCGTGGTGGTGATCGGCAATGCGCCGACGGCGCTGTTCTATTTGCTGGAAATGCTTGATGCCGGTGCACCGAAACCGGCGCTGATCCTTGGCTTCCCGGTGGGTTTCGTCGGTGCAGCCGAGTCCAAGGCAATGCTCGCGGCGGACAGCCGTGGCGTGCCTTTCGTCATCATGCAAGGTCGCCTGGGCGGTAGCGCCATGGCCGCCGCCGCCGTCAATGCCCTCGCCACGGAGATCGAATGATGCAACAACCTGGACGTTTGATCGGCCTTGGCGTCGGTCCCGGTGATCCGGAACTGATTACTGTCAAAGCCTTGCGCCTGTTGCGTGAATCGCCGGTTGTGGCGTACTTCGTCGCCAAGGGCAAAAAGGGCAATGCTTTCGGCATCATCGAGGCGCATTTGCAGGGTGCCCAGACCTTGTTGCCGCTGGTTTACCCGGTGACCACCGAGGCGCTGCCCGCACCGTTGTCTTATGAACAAGTGATCAGTGATTTCTACGATGCCGCCGGTGAGCAACTGGCCGTGCACCTGGATGCGGGTCGCGACGTGGCAGTGATCTGCGAAGGTGATCCGTTCTTCTACGGTTCCTACATGTACCTGCACGACCGGCTCGCCGAGCGCTATCAGGCCGAAGTCGTGCCGGGCGTCTGCTCGATGCTGGGTGGGGCTTCGGTACTCGGAGCGCCGCTGGTGTATCGCAATCAGAGTCTGTCGGTATTGTCCGGCGTGTTGCCCCATGATGAGCTCAAACGCCGCCTGGCCGATGCCGATGCCGCGGTAATCATGAAGTTGGGGCGCAACTTTCCCAAGGTTCGCCAGGTGCTGGAAGAACTCGGGCTGGCCGAGCGCGCGCTTTACGTCGAGCGCGCGACCATGGCCAACCAGAAGATCGTGCCGCTGGATCAAGTCGAGCCGATGTCCTCGCCGTACTTCTCGCTGATCATCGTTCCGGGCGAAAGGTGGCAAGGCTGATGACTCGTCCAGTTCCGGCAATTGTCATTCTCGGTAATGGCAGCCTCGCTACCGCACGTACTATTGCGAAGCTGTATCCCGGTGCATTGATCCACGGCCTGGCCGAACGGGTCGAGGGCGCGGACCGTGTCTATCACGAGTTCGGCGCTACCCTGCGCGAGCTTTATCAACAGGACACGCCGATCATCGCCCTGTGCGCTGCCGGGATCGTGATCCGTACTCTCGCGCCGCTGCTGCTGGAAAAGGGCGCTGAGCCGCCCGTACTGGCGGTAGCCGAAGATGGCAGTGCGGTGGTGCCATTGCTCGGCGGCCTGGGCGGTGTGAACGTGCTGGCGCGGGAGATTGCCGCAGGCTTGAACGTGGCGCCCGCCATTACCACCAGCGGTGAGTTGCGCTTCGGTACTTGCCTGCTCAATCCTCCAAGTGGCTACGCCCTTGGTGATCTGGAACTGGGCAAGCGATTTGTCTCCGACTTGCTGGCCGGTGAAACGGTGCGCATCGAAGGCGCGGCACCCTGGCTGGCGCAAGCACAGTTGCCGGAGGATGCTCAGGCGCGACTGGCGGTGCATGTCAGTCCCGTCGAGCGTGTGCCCACGGCCAATGAATTGCTGATCTATCCACGCAGTGTGTTGGTGGCGGTCAGTGGCGGCATTACAGATTTGCCGAACGCGGTGCGCGAGGCTTTGCATCAGTCTCGCATCGCGGTGCAATCGGTGGCCTGCCTGTTGGCGGCCGATACCGATATGGCCAGCCCGGCGCTACGTGAAGCAGCCCTTGAGTTGGGTGTGCCGTTGCGTTTTACCAACGCGGGAGCAGGTGTTGGTGAGCTGGTCAGCAATGCCATCAGTCAGCCTGTATCCGTTCTGGGTGATGACAGCATTGCCATTGTGGTCGCTGAACAACCGCTGGATCCATTGCAGATTGGTCGGCCTCGCGGACGCCTGGCGGTGATAGGGTTGGGCCCCGGTGCCGCCGAACTGATGGTGCCAGCGGTGAAGTCCGAACTGGCTCGCGCCAATGATGTGCTGGGTTATGAAACCTACGTGCGGATGGCCGGACCGTTCCGTGATGACCAGGTGCTGCATTGCACCGACAACCGCGAAGAGATGCAGCGGGCACGCCATGCGTTTGAACTGGCGGCTCAAGGGCGTTCGGTGGTGGTGGTGTCGTCTGGCGACCCGGGCGTGTTTGCCATGGCGGCCGCCGTGCTTGAAGCGTTGCATGAGTCCAGCGATCCAGCGTGGCACCGCGTTGATCTGGAAATCCTGCCGGGCGTGTCCGCGTCACTGGCGACGGCTGCCCAGGCTGGCGCGCCCTTGGGGCATGACTTCTGCGTGATATCGCTGTCGGACAACCTCAAGCCTTGGTCGATCATTGAGAAACGTCTGGATCTGGCAGCTCAAGCGGACCTGGCCCTGGCGTTCTACAACCCGATCTCGCGTTCACGTCCTTGGCAACTTGGGCAGGCGCTGGATATCGTTTCCCGCCATCGCGAGCCCCAGACCCCGGTCGTGTTGGGACGGGACATCGGCCGCCCAGGCCAGACCTTGCGGGTCATCACCCTCGGTCAGTTGACCCCGGATCAGGTCGACATGCGCACCATGGTGTTGATCGGTTCTTCCACGACATGCACTTTTCCCCGTGCCGACGGCGGAGAATGGGTTTATACGCCGCGCTGGTACGGTACTAAACCGGGCTGTTGATGATTACGGCCTCGTTCCGGGGCCGTTTTACCCAGATAATAATGTGGACACTCATCTTGTGTTTGGTGTCTTGTTGTTGTGTCTGAATTGGCAATTTGTTGTATGAGTTTCTATTTATTGTTAATTGAGTCTTGTGGGTGAATGCTTTAGTTTGGATTTGTCGCATGAGGCGGCTTGATGCTAACTAAGGAGTAATGATGGATAATTTTATTTTCACGGACTTGTTGTTTGATCCCTTGTCCCAAGATGAATATTTCGAAGGAATTGAAACTCAGTTGGCCGAGGCTTCTTCTCAACCACGCGTCAGAGGTTTCAGTGGGGATTTCGATTTTGCGTTTTCTCGTACGGAGCAAGAACATGATGCATCCATTGTTGGTCAATCACTCGTAGTGTTCGAAGAGCGTCTTTCCGAGGACGACAAGCAGGATGCATTGGATAGCCAGGCCTTTGCCGAAGCCGTCGTTCGTAAATTGCCTGCCAATAGCTCCCAGGAGCAACGCTACGCCGCGTACAACGAGGCATTGACTGCGCTCGGCTGGGTTACCGAAAGCTATACCCGCAAGACTCATGACTCCAAAACACTGACGCTGACTATGAATGAAGCACTATTGCAGGTGCTGCAGACCGTCATCAGTGCTGGTTCGGGTAATGTGCTGAATCTGGTGGCCAGCGGCTTCGAAAAGCTGAAGGGAGACCAGGCAGCCCTAAAGGTAATCGAGTCGGGAAGCAAGAACAGTCAAGTCGTCAGCTTCAAGGCAGTCCCTTGCATCGTTGCTCCAGGTGGTGGAATGGCGATGGTCATGGGAGGGCTTGATGTCTATAGTAAGCATTACAATGGTGACTTTTTGTTCTTTACCTTCAATACTCAGGGTGTGCATCTTTTTCAGGCGGCTGGAATTCGAAAGTTCAATAAGCGAGCTTTCGATCGCAAGCGCCAGCAGGTGTACAGTTATATTGACCAGTTTGGTGATGGGCTATTCAAGAAGCGGGCGGGCTAACGGCTTTCAGTAACGTTATCAGTTGTTGTGTTGTTATTAAGGTTTGGCTGGCGAGGTATTTATATGCCGGTACATGCAGATGCTGCTGTGGTGGGTGGTTGTTTGCTTGCTTTTGATTCAATAGTCGACTTGCAAGACCAACAGGATATACAGGACTGTTTGCTATATTCCGAATTGACGGCGAACGATAAATACCCACAGCACACGTCACAGAAAGTTTGGTTCGATTGCTACAAGAATCAATTGCTGGAAGTCGGTTTCACCCTGGAAGCTATGGTTCACACCGAACCGTTCCGGGTGACGAGTGTTCCCCAGTTACTGAGGACTGGCCATGAGGTCATTGTTCGGCTTGGCTCCAAGCGCATGGGAGAGCTTTTCGAACATACCTACAGGGCGTTGGAGTTAGACAAATTCGCTTGGGAGTTTTTCCACGGTAACGTCATGCACGGCGGTTTGGGCATTCTCAAATGTGCGCCTTGCGAGCGCCTGGCATCGGGCAAAACGGTTGTCTGTCTTTTTGGCATGCGTGTCAGTACTACTGTGACAGAGCAGGATTTTTTCTTCTGGAAGGAGTTTGACAAAAGGGTGCTGATTGTCCCGGACGGTGGTGTGTATGCCTTCAAGCGAAAAGTATTTGAGGATCACCGTGCGCAGGTGCACGAAAAAATCGAGGCTTACTCCGAAAGATTACTTGTGCACAAACTCAAGCTCTGAATATCTGCCCTGGTAAAAAACAAAGGCCTTGTCTTAATGACAAGGCCTTTTCGTAACTGTCATGTTTCGGCAGGTCAGGGCACCAGATAACCTTTGACCCCGGTAAAAATAATCTGCGCCGCCAACGCACACACGAACAACCCCATCAACCGACTGACAATCTGCAATCCCTGATCGCCGAGAATACGTTCGATGCGGTTGGAGAGGTACAGCACCACACCGACAGTGAAGCTGGCCAGGGCAATACTGAGAATGGCCGTGAGCTTGTCATCCCAATGCGGCTGGCTCACGCCCATCACTAGCAAGGCACCAATAGTGCCGGGGCCGACCGTCAGAGGGATGGTCAGCGGGACGATGGTCACATCCTGCTGCACGTTGTCGGTCTGCACCGCCGACTTGCCCTGAGCCATGCCCAGCGCCGAGATGAACAGCACGCTGCCGGCGCCAATGCGGAACGCGTCCACGGTGATACCGAAAACGCTGAAAATCACCCGGCCAAACAGGTACAACAAGACACTTGAGACCAGGGTGGCGATCGCCACTTTCCAGGCCAGCCGACGTTGTTCCTTGCGCGAGTATCCGCGGGTCAGACTGATGAAGCAGGACAATACGAAGAACGGGCTATAAAGCACCAGCATCTTCAGGTAAACGCTGAACAACACATGGAGCATGGTGCAGGCTCACTGGCGAGGGAGGTCGAGGGGGGAGTCTATCAGGCGTTGCCGGGTCTGTCGGCTCAGGACGTGGGTGTCGCCGTGCGGTTCTGCAGATCGCGTTGGGCAACCCAGTGTTCGATCAGTTCGCGCAATTGCGAAAGCTCGACCGGCTTGGCCATGTGTCCGTCCATGCCCGCCTGGCGCGCGCGCTCCTTATGCTCGGCAAGGATGTGTGCGGTCAACGCAACCACTGGAGTACGGGTGCGCTGGTTGCCCACTTCCCAGGCGCGCAATTGCTGGGTAGCCGAGAAACCGTCGAGGATGGGCATTTCGCAGTCCATCAACACCAGGTCGTAACGTTGCGCCTTCATGGCCTGCAAGGCTTCTTCACCATTGCTGGCCGTGTCAGGTTGCAGATTGAGCTTGCCCAGCATGCCGCGGATAACCTTGGTCGAGATGCTGTTGTCTTCAGCCACCAGAATGCGGAAATCGCTGGGCACCTTGACCGGCAGGGGGCCGCCGGACGGCGGTTGGTGCATGACTGCGAGGCCCTTGTTGCGTTGGGTCAGCTCGTCGGCCAGGGTCGTTTTGAGGGTGTAGCCGGCCACCGGTTTGGCGAGGATGCGTTTGATCCCCGAGTTGCGCGCGATGATTTTGCTCGGCGCATTGCTGATGCCGGTGAGCATGATCAGCAAGATATCGTGGTTCAGGCTCGGATCTTCCTTGATCTTGGCGGCCAGCTGCATGCCGGTCATGCCAGGCATGTTCTGGTCCAGCAGGACGACGTCGAAGTAGTCGCGCAAGTGCGCCTTGGTGCGCAGCAACGCCAGTGCTTCCTTGCCGGACGGAACGGCGCTGACGTTCAGGCCCCAGGCGCTGCACTGTTGCACCAGAACCTTGCGACAGGTGTCGTTGTCATCCACCACCAGAACCCGGGCGCCTTGCAGCGGTCCATCAAGGTCGGAGGTCGGGTGCTCGAGGCGATCAGGGTCCAGCGGCAAAGTCAGCCATAAGGTGCTGCCCTGATTGCTGCCGCTCTTGATGCCGAACTCGCCTTGCATCAGGCGGATCAGCTGTCGGGCGATCACCAGCCCCAGATTGCCGCCCAGACGGTTGGCCGAGAGGAAGTGCTTGCTGTGCAGTTCGGCGTGCATCAGCGCATCGCGCTCTTCGGCGTCCATGGGTTCGCCACTGTCCTGCACGGCAATGCGCAGGCGGGGTTTGGCACTGCGTTCGTCGAGCGCGACGACGATCAGGATTTCGCCTTCGTCGGTTTTCTTCAGGGCATTTTCAAGCAGGCTCAACAAGGTCTGGCGCAGGCGTGTCGGGTCGCCACTGATGACCCGCGGAACTTGCGGCTGAATGAAGCTGATCAACTCGACGTTCTGCTGTTCGGCCTTGGCGCGGAAGATGCTCAGGCAGTCTTCGATCAGTGCGTTGAGATCGAACTGCACGTCGTCGAGTTCGATTTGCCCGGATTCGAGTTTGGAGATGTCGAGGATTTCGTTGATCAGTGTGAGCAGTTCGTTGCCGGCGCTATGGATGGTCTGCACATAGTCGCGCTGCTTGACCGAGAGTGGCGTACCCAGCAACAGCTCGGTCATGCCCAGCACGCCATTCATCGGTGTGCGGATCTCATGGCTGATCTTCGCCAGGAATTCGGCCTTGGCGTTGATCTCGGCGTTGCTGGCCGCGAGGTCGCGGCTGATGCTGAAACGGTCTTCAGTGATACGGCGCTGGCGCTCGCTCAAGGCAATGCTCATCAACAGGCCGCTGATGCAGATGAATGCCAGCAGGGTGGTGATCAGGCCATGGGGCTCGATCAGGGTCAGGCCCAGCAGGGCGGGCAGGATGATCAGAGTGCCGAGGTTGAACACCACCATGGCCGCCACGAACAGCCGCGCCGGACGATAGCCTTTCTGCCAGTGATAGGCGCTGACAAACAGCATGCTCAAGCCTGCCAGGGCGACCAGGCCGTAGGTGATGATGTTCAGCGGCAGTGTGTTGACGAAGAGCAGCAGCAGGCCGCAGATCATGATGAATACGATGTCGCCCAGAATCAGCTTGTTCAGCGGATGCGGACCGAGGGGGGCGAAGAAGCGATAGGCGAACATCAGTCCACAGGGGGCCGTCAATAACAGGGCGAGGTATGCCCCCGGCGTTTGCACCGCTTGCCAATTCGGCAGCCAGGGCCCAGCCAGATTCAGCAACAGTACAAGGCTGAGCCCCAACAAGGCTTCACAAGCTGCCAGCCAGGCACTGCTGCGCGAGCGGGTGTAGGCGTAACGGATGAGGTTGTGCAGGATCAGCATGCCGATGCAGCCCAGCAACAGGCCGTAAATCAGCGACTGGTTCTGGCTGGCCGCGGTCATGACCGCCGATTCCAGGGTGATATAGGGGCGCAGCTGATGTTCGGAAACCAGGCGCAGGTAAACGTCGAGGGGCTTTTCGTTTTGCGGTAGCGGCAGCATGAAGTCGCTGCTGGGCAGTGGCCGATCCGCCAGGGGCTGTTTGTTACCGGTGGTCGACTGCTCTATCAGCTTGTCGCCGTCCAGCACATACATGTTGAGTTGCAGCAGGTCGGGTGCGAACACCCTCAGCACCTGTTCATGCTTGCCGGGTGCGAGGCGAAAGCGTAGCCAGAGTGCGCCATCGGGCTCGGCTGCCTTGACGCGTTCCAGATCGATGGGACTGAATTGGTTGGTATAGCGGGCGGAACGGATATCGCTCAGTTGCAGGTCGCCCTGTTCGTCAAGCAATACAGCCAAGCCACTGCCTTGCCCGGCTTGGGCCGGGAGCATGCAGAGCAGTGTCAGCAAGGTGACGGTGAAGCCTATGGCAATCCTGAGCCAGCGCACGGCGAAATCCCTTCGTAGGTTGATGCCAGAATATAACTATGCGCGGCGCCGGAATAGTCAGGCAAGGGCTCGAAGCCCTTGCCCGGCCGAATGGGTAGCTTATTCCTGATTTTCGCCACGCTCGCGGGCAATGGCACGGTAGCCAATGTCCTTGCGATAGAAACAACCTTCCCAATCAATACTGGCCGCCAGTTTGTAAGCCTGCTGTTGAGCCGCATCGACGCTGGTGCCCATGGCCGTGGCGCAGAGCACTCGACCGCCGGCTGTCACCACCTGGCCGTCCTTGAGGGCAGTGCCGGCGTGGAATACTTTGCCTTCCAGCGCCGCCGCTGCATCCAGACCCTGGATGGCCACGCCTTTGGCATAGTCACCAGGATAGCCTCCCGCCGCCAACACGATGCCGACGCTCGGACGTGGATCCCATTGTGCCTCGACCTTGTCCAGCGCCTGTGCCAGGGCCGCTTCGACCAGCAGGACCAGGCTCGACTGCAAGCGCAGCATGACCGGTTGGGTCTCAGGGTCGCCGAAACGGCAGTTGAATTCGATAACTTTTGGGTTACCGGCCTTGTCAATCATCAGGCCCGCGTACAGGAAGCCAGTGTAGACGTTACCTTCGTCGGCCATGCCGCGAACCGTCGGCCAGATCACCAGGTCCATGACACGCTTGTGCACTTCACTGGTGACAACCGGGGCAGGGGAGTAGGCACCCATGCCGCCGGTGTTCGGACCGGTGTCGCCGTCGCCGACGCGTTTGTGGTCCTGGCTGGTGGCCATTGGCAATACGTTCTTGCCATCGACCATAACGATGAAGCTGGCCTCTTCGCCGTCCAGGAACTCTTCGATCACGACGCGCGAACCGGCATCGCCGAAGGCATTGCCTGCCAGCATGTCGCGCACGGCATCTTCGGCTTCGGCCAGGGTCATGGCGACAATCACGCCTTTACCCGCTGCAAGGCCGTCGGCCTTGATCACGATTGGGGCGCCTTTCTCACGCAGGTAAGCCAGTGCGGGCTCGATCTCGGTGAAGTTCTGGTAGTCGGCGGTCGGGATCTTGTGGCGAGCCAGGAAGTCCTTGGTGAACGCTTTCGAGCCTTCCAGTTGAGCAGCGCCAGCGGTCGGGCCGAAGCAATCCAGGCCACGGGAGCGGAACAGGTCAACCACACCGGCGACCAGCGGCACTTCCGGGCCGACGATGGTCAGGGAAACATTTTTCTCGGCGAAGTCTGCCAACTGCTCCAGGGCCAGCACGTCGATAGCGACGTTCTCGCACTTGGCTTCAATGGCAGTGCCGGCATTACCGGGCGCCACGAACACTTTCTGCACGCGCGGATCCTGAGCCACTTTCCAGGCCAGGGCGTGTTCACGGCCACCGCTGCCAATGATCAAAACATTCATTTCAAAAACCTCGGATGACGCTAATTCTTGATAGCACCGCGGGGATGCTTTTATGTGGGAGCGAGCCTGCTCGCGAAGGTGGTGTGTCAGTCACATCAAAGTTTAATGTGCCGCCGTCTTCGCGAGCAGGCTCGCTCCCACAGTTGATCTATGTGTCAGTGACGGAAGTGGCGCATGCCGGTGAAGACCATGGCAATGCCGGCTTCGTCAGCGGCTGCAATCACTTCGGCATCACGCATCGAGCCGCCTGGTTGGATCACAGCAGTCACGCCCGCCTTGGCCGCATTGTCCAGACCATCGCGGAACGGGAAGAATGCGTCGGAAGCCATCACCGAACCGGCGACCTGCAAGCCAGCATGTTCAGCCTTGATCGCAGCAATGCGCGCAGAGTTCACGCGGCTCATCTGGCCAGCGCCGACACCGATGGTCTGACGGTTCTTGGCGTAGACGATGGCGTTGGATTTAACGTATTTGGCGACTTTCCAGGCGAAGATCAGGTCGTTGATCTCTTGCTCGGTTGGTGCACGCTTGGTCACAACCTTCAGGTCTTCGCTGCCGATCATGCCGATGTCGCGGCTCTGTACCAGCAGGCCGCCATTGACGCGTTTGTAGTCCCAGGCAGCGGCGCGATCCGCCGACCACTCGCCGCAGGCCAGCAGGCGTACGTTGGCTTTGGCCGCCACGATGGCGCGGGCTTCTTCGCTGACGCTTGGGGCAATGATCACTTCGACGAACTGACGGTCGACGATGGCCTTGGCGGTTTCAGCGTCCAGTTCGCGGTTGAAGGCGATGATGCCGCCGAATGCGGATTCGGTATCGGTGGCGTAGGCCAGGTCGTAGGCCTTGCGGATACCGCCTTCGGCATCCGGGCTCACGGCCACGCCGCACGGGTTGGCGTGCTTGACGATCACGCAGGCCGGCTTGACGAAGCTCTTCACGCATTCCAGCGCGGCGTCGGTGTCGGCCACGTTGTTGTACGACAGTTCCTTGCCTTGCAGTTGGGTCGCGGTGGCGATGCCGACTTCGGCAGGCTTGGCTTCCACGTAGAACGCCGCGCTCTGGTGCGGGTTCTCGCCGTAGCGCATTTCCTGGGCCTTGATGAACTGGCTGTTGAAAGTGCGCGGGAATTCGCTGCGACCTTCAGTGCTGAGGGTGTCAGCGGCCTGGTTCACGGTGCCCATGTAGTTGGCGATCATGCCGTCGTAGGCAGCGGTGTGTTCGAATGCCTTGAGCATCAGGTCGAAACGCTGAGCGTAGGTCAGGCCGCCGGCCTTGAGATTTTCCAGGACGTTGGCGTAATCGCCGGCATTGACCACGATGGCCACGTCCTTGTGGTTCTTGGCAGCCGAGCGGACCATGGTCGGGCCACCGATGTCGATGTTCTCGATCGCAGTCGGCAGGTCGCAGCCTGGCTTGTTGATGGTGGCTTCGAACGGGTAGAGGTTGACCGCTACCAGGTCGATCGGCTTGATGCCGTGCTCGTTCATGATGGCGTCGTCGATACCGCGACGACCGAGGATCCCGCCGTGGATTTTCGGGTGCAGGGTTTTCACCCGACCGTCCATCATTTCCGCGAAGCCGGTGTAATCAGCGACTTCCACGGCGGCAACGCCGTTGTCCTGCAGCAGCTTGAATGTTCCGCCGGTGGAGAGGATCTCGACGCCCAGGGCTTCAAGCTCTTTGGCGAATTCGAGGATCCCGGTCTTGTCGGAAACACTGATCAAGGCGCGGCGGATCGGCAGGCGGGTAGTCTGGTCGGTCATCTCAATTTCCATCAAAAGCAAAGGAGTCAGCAAAAAAGGCGACCGGTTTTACGCGGGCGCCTTTCTGGTTTGATTGAATGCTTACAGCAAATCGTACTGCTTGAGTTTCTTGCGCAGCGTGCCCCGGTTCAGTCCGAGCATCTCGCTGGCCTTGGTCTGGTTGCCCTTGACGTAGTTCATCACGCACTCGAGCAGGGGAGCCTCGACTTCGGAGAGCACGAGGTTGTACACATCCGTGACGGCAGCGCCCTCAAGGTGGGCGAAATAATTGTGCAGCGCTTTCTCGACACTCCCGCGAAGGGTCTGGCCTTCTTCGCTTGGGGTATTGAGGTGCTGTTTCAAATTCACGTTGTCGCTCACGGGTGTCGTTCCACTCACTAAAGTCTCGGTCATCATCGTCATGCGGCCACCCCCTCTCCGTCCCCTGTCAGGCTCTTGTAACGTTCGGCGAAGAAGTCCTGAACGTTGGCGCATTGTGCTTCCGTATCTTCCAAACGATTGAAGTGGGCGCGAAACTCCCTGGCGCCCGGCAAGGTTGCGAGATACCAGCCCACATGCTTTCGAGCAATGCGTACGCCCATCACGTCGCCATAGAAGGCGTGCAGCGCAGCCAGATGCTCTAGCAGTATGCGTTCCACTTCGATCAGGTCCAGCGCCGGGAGCTTCTCGCCGGTCCGCAGGAAATGGTCGATCTCACGAAAAATCCATGGCCGCCCTTGGGCAGCCCGGCCAATCAGCAGGCCGTCGGCACCGGTCGCGTCGAGCACGTATCGGGCCTTTTCCGGCGAATCGATATCGCCATTGGCGAAGACCGGCATCGACACCGCCTGCTTGATCGCGGCGATGGTGTCGTACTCGGCTTCCCCGGTGTACAGGTCGGCACGGGTGCGGCCATGGACCGCCAGCGCCGTGATCCCTGCCTGCTCGGCGATCTTCGCCACCGTCAGGCCATTCTTGTTGTCCCGGTCCCAGCCGGTACGGATCTTCAGGGTAACCGGTACATCGACCGCAGCCACGACGGCCTGCAGGATCTCGGTTACCAGTGCTTCATCCTTCAACAGTGCGGAACCGGCCGCCTTGTTACAGACCTTCTTCGCCGGACAGCCCATGTTGATATCGATAATCTGCGCGCCCGATTCGACGTTGGCCCGGGCCGCATCCGCCAGCATCTGCGCGTCGCCACCGGCGATCTGTACCGAGCGTGGCTCGGGATCGCCTTCGTGGATCATGCGCATCCGCGACTTGCGGGTGTTCCACAGGCTCATGTCGCTGGTGACCATTTCTGAGACTACTAGCCCCGCGCCCAATCGCTTGCACAGCTGACGAAAGGGTTGGTCGGTGACACCCGCCATGGGGGCGAGAATCAAGCCGTTGTGTAATGTGTATGGACCGATGCGTACCGCCGACATAGGGCTTCCCTGTTGTGGGGCCGGATCATGAGAGTTCGAAAAAGGGTTGGCATGATACCCGCTCTCGATGACTGGATAAAGGCTGAATTGAACAAAATCTGAACAGTTATTCTGTTATTGCCAGCGGTTTGGTCCGGGTGGGCGAAGTCGGAATGCCGTCGTCAATTTGAGATCAGTGAATCGTTTCACTCTGGCGAGTGGAAGCTCAGGCTGTAGTTCACCGCTTTGGCGCCTGGATCGAGGATGTCCAGTGCGATGTGGATCGGCGTTTGCGGAGGCATTTCCACCATGCCCTCGAGGTCGCCGTTGAGGTATTCGCCAGGCTTGAAGCGACGGCTGGCGATCAGATGGCCATTGAGGTCGGCAAAGCGTAGTTCCAGCAACGGGAATGGCTGGGAGAAGGGCGCGCGGTTGTAGATGATCGCATCGACCACCAGTGCACCGCTGAATTCCGGGTGGCTGCGAACCACCAGGTTGCTGCTTTTGATTTTTGCGATATCGACCTTCGATGGCACGGTGCAGCCTATTTGCGGACACAACTGCTGGAACCATGGTCGGTACTGGTCCTGGCGCGCCAATTCGTCGAAGTGATAAGCGACATACTGGCCGACAAGTGCGCCAGCGCCGAGCAGGATCAGCAGCAGCCAGAAGAACCGGCGACCCCATGGCGAACGGCGCTTTTGCCAGTCCAGTTGCAGTGGGTCATCGGTCAGGTCCTGCAGCACGTCGGCGCGAACCCCTGGCTCGTTGCGTTCGCGGCGTTTGCGAAGTGGCTCGGCCGAGGGCAGGTCGGCATCGATTTCATCGGTTGCCGTTGCCGACAGGCGCCCGTGATGAAGCGGTGCGTCCAGCGGATCGTGCAGGCGAAGTTGTGGCGGCTGTGATTCGTCGTCCAGGTCTACCGGTTCCAGCGAGAGCGACGGTTCGGTGCGCGCGAGTATGCCTGTCTCGTTTATCGGCTCCGGGGTGTCCGAAGCTTCGAGTGCGTCGAGCGTATCGAGGTCATCAAGATCCGTGATCGCTTGCGCGCGGTCGGTCGCCGGTTCGCTGAACAGGCTGTCGGACGTCCAGGGTTCTTCGTCGTTTTCGGGGCTATCACGACGCGCGCTAAGGGTATCTTCCCGGTGCCGGCCGAATTCGGTGGTCGGCTGGATTTCCCGCTGTTCGAGCCGGGCGAGTTCCTCGTCGAGGTCGAGACTGTCCAGATCCAGCTCAGCGGCGGTCCATTGTTTTTGGCTGATGGCCCTGGGCTCGGCGGGTGCTGGCGTTTCGGCGACAGTTGGCGCGACCGGCGCGACCGGCTCCTTGCCGGCCTGCTCAAGCAATTGCTTGGCAGCGTTGAACACCTGCAGGCAAGAGCCACAGCGAACGACGCCACGCGCCACGCTCAACTGGGCGTGGCTGACGCGGAAGCTGGTGTGACAATGCGGGCACTGGGTGACGAAGCTGTCGGTCATGCGGCGATCCGGTTTATGCAGATGCTCATTCTAGCGCCGACGGCCGGTAATGCGCACCCAGCCATCGCGATTGGCGATCGGATCCAGATCGAAGTCTTTGGCATAGGCGGCGGCCACTTCTTCACCTTGCTCGGCGAGGATGCCCGACAGCGCCAGGCGACCGCCGGATTTGACCAGGCCTGATAGCTGCGGTGCCAGGGAAACCAGCGGGCCGGCGAGGATGTTGGCCACCAGTACGTCAGCCTGAACCTGCGGCAGATCTTCCGGCAGATAGAGCGGGAACAGCTCTTCGGCAATGTTGTTGCGCCCGGCGTTGTCGCGGGAGGCTTCCAGCGCCTGCACGTCGATGTCGGTGCCTACGGCCTGCTTGGCACCCAGCAACAGGGCGGCAATTGCCAGGATCCCCGAACCGCAGCCGAAGTCCAGCACGTTGCAGTCCTTCAGGTCCTGGCCGTCGAGCCATTCCAGGCACAGTGCGGTGGTCGGATGGGTACCGGTGCCGAACGCCAGGCCCGGGTCGAGCAGCAGGTTCACGGCGTCAGGCTCGGGGGCGGCGTGCCAGCTCGGCACGATCCACAGGCGCTGACCGAAACGCATCGGCTGGAAGTTGTCCATCCAGCTGCGTTCCCAGTCCTGGTCTTCGATCACTTCGCTGTGGTGCTCGGGCAGCGGGCTGCCGGTCAACAGCTCCAGATGGGCCAGTACCGGGCCGGGCTCGGTACCGCCTTCGAACAGGGCCAGCAAGTGGGTGTGCGACCACAGTGGCGTGGTATTGAGTTCCGGTTCGAAGATCGGCTGGTCTTCGGCGTCCATGAAGGTCACTGACACGGCGCCCACTTCAAGGAAAGCGTCTTCGTAGGTTTCGGCTTGTTCTGGGCTGATGGCGAGACGGACTTGCAGCCAAGGCATGGCGGGCACCTTTGAAAAATATTGATTGCAGCCTAGCGGGCTGCGAGAAGCGCGCAAGTTTACGCGAGCGCGGAGGGTTTGTGGGAGTGGCTTGAGACGGGCGCCAAACCTGTGGGAGCGAGCCTGCTCGCGAAAGCGGTGTGTCAGCCGGCATCAATGTTGAATGTAGCGGCCTCTTCGCGAGCAGGCTCGCTCCCACAAAGGGGTTGTGAAGCCCTCGGAAACAACAAAACCGCCCGAAGGCGGCTTTGTCATGTGCCGGTTGAAGCTTAGTGCTTCTCGCCAGCCAGCTTGTGCTCGAGGTAGTGAATGTTCACGCCCCCTTTGCAGAAGCCTTCGTCGCGGGTCAGGTCGCGGTGCAGCGGGATGTTGGTCTTGATCCCGTCGACCACGATTTCGTCCAGCGCATTGCGCATGCGCGCCATGGCTTCGTCACGGGTTGCGCCGTAAGTGATCAGCTTGCCGATCAACGAATCGTAGTTCGGCGGAACGGCATAGCCACTGTACAGGTGCGAATCGACGCGAACGCCGTTGCCGCCTGGAGCGTGGAAATGCTTGACCGTGCCCGGGCTCGGCATGAAGGTTTTCGGGTCTTCGGCGTTGATCCGGCATTCCAGCGCGTGACCGCGGATGACCACGTCATCCTGGGTGAACGACAGTTTGTTGCCGGCGGCGATGCTGAGCATCTCCTTGACGATGTCGATGCCGGTGACCATTTCCGAAACCGGGTGCTCTACCTGGACACGAGTGTTCATCTCGATGAAGTAGAAGCGACCGTTTTCGTACAGGAACTCGAAAGTGCCTGCGCCACGGTAACCGATGTCGATGCACGCCTTGACGCAGCGGGCGAGGACTTCCTCGCGCGCGTTTTCGTCGATGCCCGGTGCCGGCGCTTCTTCGAGAACCTTCTGGTGGCGACGTTGCAACGAGCAGTCGCGGTCGCCCAGATGGATGGCGTGGCCCTGGCCATCGGAAAGTACCTGGACTTCCACGTGACGCGGATTGGTCAGGAATTTTTCCAGATAGACCATCGGGTTGCCGAACGCTGCGCCCGCTTCGGAGCGGGTCAGTTTCGCCGAGGAAATCAGGTCTTCTTCCTTGTGCACGACGCGCATGCCGCGACCACCGCCGCCGCCAGCGGCTTTGATGATCACCGGGTAACCGACTTCACGGCCGATGCGCAGAGCAGTTTCTTCGTCTTCCGGCAGCGGGCCGTCGGAACCTGGAACGGTGGGTACGCCAGCGGCGATCATCGCGTGCTTGGCCGAAACCTTGTCACCCATCAGGCGGATGGTTTCAGCTTTCGGGCCGATGAAGGCGAAGCCGGAGTTCTCGACCTGTTCGGCGAAGTCGGCGTTTTCCGCGAGGAAACCGTAGCCTGGGTGAATGGCGGTGGCGCCGGTCACTTCGGCCGCGGCGATGATTGCCGGGATGTGCAGGTAGGAGTGGGCGGCCGATGCCGGGCCGATGCAGACGGATTCGTCTGCCAGGCCCAGGTGCATCAGTTCCTTGTCAGCCTTGGAATAAACGGCGACGGTCTTGATGCCCATCTCTTTGCAGGCGCGCAGAATCCGCAGTGCGATCTCACCGCGGTTGGCGATCAGAACTTTTTCCAACTTCGCAGTCATCAAAGGCTCTCCGCGGTTCAAACGATGGTGAACAGCGGTTGGTCGTACTCAACCGGCTGGCCGTCTTCGACGAGGATGGATTCGATCACACCGCTGGTTTCAGCTTCGATGTGGTTCATCATCTTCATGGCTTCAACGATGCACAGGGTGTCGCCTTTCTTCACGGTCTGGCCGACTTCAACGAAGGACGGCGAAGTTGGCGAAGACTTGCGATAGAACGTACCGACCATCGGCGAACGGGCTACGGCGCCGTTCAGTGCTGGTGCGGCTGCGGCAGCAGGGGCGGCAGCGGCAGCCGGCGCGGCGGCAGCGACAGGCGCGGCAGCCGGAGCAGGCATTGGAGCCGGCGCGTAGTACTGCTGAGCCGGGGTCTTGCTGTGACGACTGATGCGTACGGACTCTTCGCCTTCCTTGATCTCGAGCTCGTCGATGCCGGACTCTTCCAGCAATTCGATCAGTTTCTTAACTTTACGGATATCCATGAATCATCAACTCCCAGGGGTCGGTCAGGGGGCGGTTAACTTGTTGTTCAAGCTGTTGCCTGTTGTTCAAGCTGCTCTAGCGCGGCCTCCAGGGCCAGTCGATAACCGCTGGCGCCAAGGCCGCAGATCACTCCCACCGCTACGTCGGAGAAGTAAGAGTGATGGCGGAAAGGTTCGCGTTTGTGCACGTTAGACAAATGCACTTCGATGAATGGGATGCTCACCGCCAGCAGCGCGTCACGTAATGCGACACTTGTATGTGTAAAAGCTGCTGGGTTGATCAGAATGAAGTCCACACCTTCGCTGCGAGCAGCGTGGATGCGGTCGATCAATTCGTACTCGGCGTTGCTTTGCAGGTGCAGCAAATGGTGGCCGGCTTCACGGGCACGGCGTTCCAGGTCCTGGTTGATCTGCGCCAGTGTCGTGGCGCCATAGGTGCCCGGTTCACGGGTGCCGAGCATGTTCAGGTTGGGTCCGTGCAGAACCAGTAGCGTCGCCATCGGCTGTTCCCTTGTTATCAGTGTGCAAGTGTCAGAACCCGGCGACTATGCCGCAAAGCCTTTGTGACTGTCCAGTTCTCTGCAAAAGCCCGCACGATGTCCGATGTTTGCGCGAAATATATGACTGCTTGATTAAATCCGGTCATTTGCCCTGGCGACGCGTTCGGCGAAGTCCGTGGCGTCGATCTCGCCGATCACCCGCACATCGGCGCGTTCGACGCCATCCTTGCCGAAAAACATCAGTGCCGGAGGGCCGAAGAGTTTGTAGCGGTCGAGCAGGGTCCGCTGCTCGGCAGTGCTGGCGGTGATGTCGAAGCGGACCAGCCGATAGCCCTTGAGGCGTTCGACGACGGTGGCGTCATTGAGTACCTGGTGTTCAATGACTTTGCAGCTGATGCACCAGTCGGCGTACCAGTCGAGCAGCAGCGGGGTGCCGGATGCGCGGGCTTGGGCCAGTACGCGGTCGAGTTCCGCCGGGGTACTGACGGTTTGCCAGGCGCTGGTGTTAGTGGCTTGCTCGGTAGCGACCACCGTGCGCGACTGGCCGATCGGGTTGAACGGGTCGCTCTGGCCGCTGAATCCGCCGTACCAGCAGGCCAGCGCGTAAAACAGCAGGAACATGCCGAGCAATTGACCCAGGCGCTTTCTCGGCGGTTTATAGACGAACTCCAGCGCGCCCATGAACAAACCGACGCCACCGGCCAGCAAACCGATCAGTAGCAAGGTGATCTGGCCGGGCAGTACCCGACTGAGCAAGCCGACGGCCAGCCCCAGCAGCAACACGCCAATGGCGTTTTTCACGTAGATCAGCCACGGCCCGCTTTTCGGCAGCCAGGCAGCACCGCCTGTGGCCACCAGCAGCAGCGGGGCGCCCATGCCGAGCCCCAGCATGAACAGTTTCAAACCGCCGCCCAAGGCATCACCGCTGGCGCTGATGTACAGCAGCGCGCCGGCCAGTGGCGCCGAAACGCAGGGCGAAACCAGCAGGCTGGACACCACGCCCAGCACCGCCGCGCCCCACAATGAACCGCCTTCGGTGCGGCCGGCAATCCGGTCAAGACGACTGCTGATGGCATGCGGCAACTTCAGTTCGAAGACGCCAAACATCGCCAGGGCAAAGACCGCGAAGAACAGCGCAAACGGCACCAGCACCCAGGCCGATTGCAGCCGTGCCTGCAAATTGAGCTGCGCGCCGAACATCCCCATGAGTGCGCCGAGCAGGGCGAAACAGGCGGCCATTGGCAGTACATAGGCCAGCGACAGATTGAAACCGCGCCAGCCACCGACCTGACCGCGTAACACCACGCCAGAAAGGATCGGCAACATCGGCAGCACGCAAGGCGTAAAGGTCAGGCCCAGGCCCGCGAGGAAGAACAGCGCCAGCTCGCGCCAGCCCCAGGCATGGGGGGGGGCGCCATCGCCATTGATGCTCAGGCGCTCGGTTTCAGGTGGATAGCACAGGCCTTTGTCTGCGCAGCCTTGATAGGTCACAGCCAGAGTGAATGCGCGCTGATCGGTACGCGGCAGTTCGACATCGAGAATGCCGTGGTAAACCTCCACGTCGCCGAAATACTCGTCGTGTTTCTGTTCGCCCTTGGGCAGTTGCGCGGTGCCGAGGGGCACATCGGCAGGGTCGGCGCGG
Source organism: Pseudomonas izuensis (assembly GCF_002356535.2). Classification (NCBI taxonomy): domain Bacteria; kingdom Pseudomonadati; phylum Pseudomonadota; class Gammaproteobacteria; order Pseudomonadales; family Pseudomonadaceae; genus Pseudomonas; species Pseudomonas izuensis. The sequence goes on from NZ_AP017423.2 coordinate 661,550, forward strand.
AACTGGAAGCGATGGCGGTAGAGGTAATACCCCTCGGTGGCAACGAAGCGCAGTTTGATCGATAGCGGCGTGCTTTCAACCAGGCTCAATTGAAAGGCTTCGCGTACCGGCAGGAAGTCGGCGCTGTTGTTCACTGAACCCAGGGTCGAACTGGGGCGGCTCTCCAGCAGCCCAGCGGCGGTGGCCGGCAGGGCGAGCATTAAAAGCAGAAGGCAGAGCAAACGGCGCATGTCGGTCTCGCGTATCGGAGTTGGGGGCATGATAGCGGACAGCGGGCGGGTGTGCAGGGCAGGGAGTTTTGTGGTGGTTGTTCTGACGCCTTCGCGAGCAGGCTCGCTCCCACATTGGATCCGTGAGCAGCGGAAATTCACTGTGGGAGATTCTATGGTTGAGGGGAAGCCCTCATCTGGTTTTCGGCTGGTATTCGCTCTGTCCTTTCAACAGGGCGAATACCAGCCGAGCAAGCTTGCGGGCCAGCATCACCAGTGCCTGGGTGGTGCTGAAACCTCGGCTTCTTTGCTCCTGGTAAAACCCTTTCCAGGTCTCGGTACGACTCGCCGACATGGCCGCATTGTGCAAAAGCCGACGGGCCTCTGGATCGCCTCGCTTGGTCAAACTCCGGCGAGCGTCCTTTTGCCCTGATTTTGCCACCCGTAAATCCATTCCCAGAAAGGCGATGAAGGCATCTGCATTTCTGAAGTCTCCGCGCTGAAACGCTGTAATCAGGCGCGCACCGGTCAAAAATCCGATGCCTTCAACTTTCAGGCAACGTTTCAGCTGACCGAGCAAACCGGCTTCCTTGAGCTGATCGTTGATCGTCTTTTCGATCAGCGTCTCGAGCTGCTGCATGGACTTTATTTGCTCGGTAAAAGCCGCCTTCAGCAGGGGCTCATTCGACCAGCTTTGCACCAGTCCAACCCTTGCCTGGACCAAGGCGGCCCGACGGCGGAAAAGGCTCAGGAGCTGGCGGTATAGCGGTGACGGCGGGGTCCATGGGTGAAGCTCTTCCTGTTCATTTTTCAGATACCGAGCAAGTAGCTTGGCATCCAGCGCATCGGTTTTGGCGCGAATCTTCACACCTTCGCGGTAATGCTTGAGCTCATAACCGCCCACCATGTAAATCACGCAGCCGGCCTCATAGGCCAAGTCAGCGAACTCCAAGTGGTAGATATTGGTGGCTTCGATGGCAATAGCCACCGGCCCCGCCAATTCTTTTAACCATTTACCAATGGCTACCTTGTTGTTGGGGATTTTTTCGAGCAGGTCCAGTTCGGCGTGATAGATCACCAGTTCGTTCTTGGCGACATCCACGCCCACGATCGGCTTTAAGACTGGAACCGGCATTGCCATAGGATTTCCTCCGAGATATGGTTTTAAGCACTTGAAGGGCTCACCCAGGGGCGCAGGCTTGTTCCTATCGTCGGTCCTAGCCAGAAGCATTCTTTATCGGCGCTTGGGTGAAAGGAGGAGGGGCGAACTCTCCCACAGTCTGTACTGCGTCAACAGTCAGAATCGAGCCTTGTCCCTCCTCCTCCCTTCAAGTCCTACCATACAAGCGAGCCTGCTCGCGAAAGCAATCTGTCAGACGCGGAAGGCTTGAACGGCTGTGTGCAACCGCCCACCCAACACCAGCAGGTTTTCACCTTGCTCCCGCCCTTCGCCGATGCGCAGCAAGTTATCCCCGCCCAATTGGTGAATCCGCTCGCTGTGATCGCGGATCTCGCTGACGGCGCCGCTTTGCTGGGCGGTGACATCGGCGATGCGTACGGCCGTGTCGGAAATGGTCTGGATCGCGCCGACGATTTTATCCAGTGCGCCGTCAGCCGCCTGGGCCTGGTTGGCCGTGGCTTCGGCATGCTCGACCTGGGCGCGCATGCCTTCGACCGATTGCCGCGCAGCGGTTTGCAGGCCGGCAATCAATGTCTGGATTTCGGCCGTGGCGCCGGCGGTGCGTTGCGCCAGCGAGCGGACCTCCTCCGCCACCACGGCGAAGCCGCGGCCCATTTCCCCGGCCCGTGCCGCTTCAATGGCTGCGTTCAGCGCCAGCAGGTTGGTCTGGTCAGCGATCGAACGGATCACCGTCAACACACCGCCGATGGTCGCGGACTCTTCGGCCAGATGTTCGATCATTTGCGCATTGCCTTGCACTTCATCCACCAGCGCATGCAGGCCCGTGAGACTCAAGCCGATGACTTTCTGCCCGTGTTCCACCGCCAGTCCGGCATGACGGCTGGCGTCGGCAGCCTGGCTGGCATCGCCGGCGACTTGCTGGATGGTCGCTTCCAGTTCACCCAGGGAATCGCGGATCAACGCCGTGTCGCCGGCCTGATGTTCGGCGCCGCTGTGCAGGTCATTGCTCAGTTCGGCCAGGGTGCGGCTGCTGCCCGCCACCTGCTCGGCGTTGAGGCGGATGGTACCCACCAAGTCCACCAAGTAGGCGCGCAAGCGATTGAGGGACGCTTCAATGTCATGCAGTTCGCGGTTGGTCTTGCCCAACTGGATGTCCTGGCTGAAGTCGCCCTCGGCCCAGGTCGAGAGGGCGGGTGCAAGATTGGTCAATGTCCGGGCCAGGCGCCGTTGCAGGGTGTCGATGAGCAAGGCGATCAGCAGGATCAGGCCGATCATCACCCCTTGCATCAGCCGTACTTCACTCTGGATCTGTCCATGCTGGGCGCGTACCACAGGCTCCAGACCGGCAATGGCCTGTTGCACATCGGCGATTTTAAGGTGGGTCGCGGTGCTGAGGTCGGCGCGTTTCTGGATCTGGTCACGGGTGCGTGCCAGTTCCGCCGGGTAGCGGCCGAGCAGGCTGTTCAGCTCGCGTTTGTAACCGACGCCAGCATCTTCGGTGACGGCTTTTTCGGTGTTCTCCAGGCCCATCATCGCGGCGTAATCATCGGTGTTCGATTCGCTGCTGGCTGCCACGCCGAGCAACGGCAGGGCGTCCAGTAGTCCGGCCTGGGTGCGGATACTGGTGACTTCTCGCTCGACATCGGCGGCCAGTTCACTGCGACCGCTGCTGACCAGTTTGTCCCGGGCCAGCGACAGTTTGCCCAGATGCTGGGAAGCGGCAAGCAATGGTGTCAGGTACGCCGCGTTGCCGCTGGCGTACTGGCTGAGTTGATCCAGGCTGGCGCCCAGTTCGCGCTCGGCTTGCAGCAGCAGGGCCTGCGGGTCGCCTGCGAGTTTGCCGGCGGCGAGCAAGTCGGTTTTGCTGAACTCGTTCAGGTTCGACAGGCTGGGGCGCAGGGTTTCAGCCAGGGCCGGTGGCAATTCTGCGAGTTCCTTTTGCAGGTTGTCGATGGCCTGGGCGGCGCTGCTCAAACGCAGGGCATCGCCGTTGGCCAGGTAGTCCTCGATATTACGCGCCACTTCGTTTTGAAATTGCTGGGACAAACCCAGGTAGCGCTCCATTAATAGATAAGGGCGTTCCAGGGCTTTTTGCGACCACCAGAGTGTGGCGCCAAGGGCCACGCATACGGCGACTAATAGGAGGGTGTTGAGATTGGTCAGCAGCTTCAGGCGCATCGCGGGACTACCAACGGCAGAATGGTAAGTGCCTGAAGTTATTGCGTTTTTGTTACAGGGTTATGACGGAAGGGCTCGATCGAGATGAAAAAGTGGCACTTTGCTTTTACGTCCGCGCGGCTTGAACACGGTTGCGTCCGGCGCCCTTTGCGCGATACAGCGCCTCGTCTGCCTGGCTGGCCATCAACAGGCCGTCAGAGTCCTCGCACAGTTCGACCACCCCGGCGCTGAAGGTGCACCACAGATCCTGCGGCTGGGCCGGGTAGTGGATTTCGGCAAAACGCTGGCGGATTTCATCCAGCACTTTCCAGGCCGCTTCGAGATCGGTATCGGGCATGACGATGGCGAATTCTTCGCCGCCGTAGCGGCCGATGAAGTCGGTTTTGCGCAGCCGCTGTTTGAGGAACAACGCCAGGCTCTTGATCACCCGGTCGCCCATGGGGTGGCCGTGACTGTCATTGACCCGCTTGAAGTGGTCGATGTCGAGCATGGCAAAGCTCAGCGGCTTGTTTTCGCGACGGGCGCGGAACGAGCAGTCTTCGAGCAATTGCAGAATGTGGGTGTGGTTGTACAAACCCGTGAGGCTGTCGCGGACCATTCGCGCCTTCAGGTTACGCGCCCGCGCCGCACGGTTACGCACGGTGGTGATCAGGTGCCGGGGCTTGATCGGTTTGGTCAGGAAGTCATCGCCACCCTCGCTCATGGCGTCGAGTTGCTTGTCCAGATCGTCTTCGGCCGAAAGATAAATGATCGGCACGCTGACATAGCGATCGTTGTGGCGGATCACTTTGGCCAGTTCAGTACCGGTGCAGGCCGGCATGTACATGTCGAGGATGATCAGGTCCGGTTGAAAATCCGCCAGCTCGGCCATGGCCTGGATTGGCTCGATCAAGGTCCGGGTCACGATCCCCGCACTGTTGAGCAGGCGCTCGGTGTGCAAGGCCTGGGCGCGGGAGTCATCGATGATCAGCACTTTATAAGGTTCGTACTGGGCGACGCAGGTCAGGACTTCGATTTTCTCCAGCAGGCTCGAGGCTTCGAGCGTGCCGGTAAGGAACTCCTGGCCACCGGCGCGCACGGCGGCCAGGCGGGTGGGGGTGTCTGTCTCGTGCAGGCTGAAGAACAGTAGCGGCAAACGATGGTCGAGGCCTTCCTGAGCTTCGGCGGCCAGTTTCAGGCCTACACCGGGACCGCTGAAATCCACATCCATGACAATGGCTGCCGGCAGACGCTCGACCATCGAGGAGCGAAATGCCGGCACGCTGTCCAGGGATTGGGCCGTGAGCCCGAAGAATTCCAGTTGTTTGGCCAGGCGTTCGGCACGGTCGTGATCCTGCAGCATCACGTAGATCGGCTTGCGCAGGGGCGGCAGGAACGTTTGATCGAGCTGATCGCCATGGCGCAAACCGGTGCGGGACAGGCGCTGCATCAAACGGTTGAGATCGGTGATCAAGCCACTGCTCAGGCGCCCGCGATTGGCGTCGACAGCCTCCAGCGACTGGCCGATATGGCGTGCCAGTTGCGTGTGTTCCGGCTGCTCGAAACGCTCGGCGAACCGCAACAGGCGCAAATTGGCTTCGCTCAGCTCCGACAGGTCGTTGGTGGACCACTCGCTGCGTTGCAGGCGCTGCCATATCTCAAGAATCTGACGTGCCTGATGAATGACCCGCTGGGCAAAGTGATGCTTGAGGCGCTCTCGGCTGGGATCTTCTGGCTCGGTCATATCCTGACTACTAATTAGGGGGCACGCTGAGGACGAGTGGTGGCTCTATGCTAGCACCTCTTTTCGATTGCATGAGTGTTGTACGTCAATAATCTGCAACGCACAGGTATTCAGTTTGTGACTGATCGGTCTTTAATTGGCTGATGGTTCTGGATGAGTGCCCGTGAACGCTGGGGTTCAGGCGATTTCATACGCAGGGTTCGGTCTCTTCCGACGTAATGGCAAGCCGCATCTGTCAGGGGATTCTGATTTTTCGCCGTCCTGATTCGGAGCCTGTTTCCGGCTGATAGGGTTCAGGGATTCCCCTAGGACCCTCACCGTCTCATGACTTCATGTTTTAAAAATCATCCAGGCGATCAGCAGCGGCTGAACCACAACAGCACCCCCGTCGCTGACTGTGAATGCAAAGAAGAACGGCTCTATGGCGCCATGACCATGGTCACCGAAGTGCCGGTACTGACCTGCGCATGCCTCTGGCGCACCTACCAGCGCGAAGCTGAAGAAATTGTCGCCCCTGAGGGTGTGTTGATTGCCGATCCGGTAGCGCGAAACCGCGCGATCAATGCCGCATACGCCCGATTGTGGCTACACGACCGGCGCTTCCAGTGGGCCGGGCTGGCGGCGTTTGCGTCCAAGCAGGTCGGTTGCGGATTGCTGCATGCGGCGGACAGTGTCGAGCGCATCCGCGAAGAGCGTGAGGCCAGGCAGCGACTGCGGGACAGCCGAAGTGAACATGGGTTGTTGACGCCGGACAGGATGCCCGAACAGGCAGAGGCATTGCGTGCATATAAAGAAGCGGATGCACGTAATCCTGTGCCCTCTGTGGATTTCCATCCGGCAGGGGAGGACTTGTCGTTGGTGCAACAGCAATTCCGGCATGTGCACGACATGATGGCGTTAGGCAATACCACGCTGTTTCTGGATGTTTATCCGCTGCATGAGTTTTATGCGAAGCGTGGGTTGGATGAGTTGAAGAAGTGTCTGGAGGTGCGGAAACGTATTTATGGGCATCCGAAGTTTCCGGTGCTTTGGCCGGTGGGGCGGGAAAAGCTGACATTCGGGCTGGACCACATCGAAATTTTTCGGGCGTTTGAGGCGATTGAAGCCGGGAATGTTGCCGGCAGTGTGGAACATCTGGCGTGGCATGAGCAGCAAAATATTCTTCAGCCCACGATTTATCAGGACCAGCAGTTGGTGGCTTTACTGCGTGGCAACCATGTTTCCTATGTGACCGGGTTTCCTTCTGGCGTAGCTCAAGCAATTGAGTTGACGCTTTCCAGCCAATGCCAGCGTGTTGATGATGGGCGCACCATTGGTTTTAGTAATAACCCGCTGGCGGACTTATCGGATATCAAGCAGCGAATGCCGTTCGTACTTCGGGCTGCCGCACGCTTTGATCAGATGCTCAACGACACGAACCGTAGTGTGCTTGAACAGTCGATCACCGAGATCGCATCAGGGGAGGGAACAGGATGAGTTGGCGGCAAGGTATCGGCCGCTGGCGGTTTGGGTCAGGTTTGCTGCTTCTGATTGTCCTGATATTGGGCACTCATCAGATAGTGGAGTCCCTGTCGCAGGAACCGATAATTGCATTGGAAGTGGGCGGCACCTATGAAACCTTGCGCAAGTATTCTTCAGTCCCCTTCAGCCCGATGGTACGCGGACATGTCTGGATGGGGCTACCCAAGACGGATGCGCGACTTCGGCTCATCGATCCTCAGTACGAGTTCCTCACGCCAAGAGCGCGCTTTTTCACTGTTATTTTTGACGACACTGTCGTTAGCAGCATCCGCATGTCCCCACAGCTTGAACCGTTGCTGCTCGATGACGCCCTGAAAGTCGCTCTGGATTTGCAAGAGCAGTGGCTCCAGGGCGGATGGAGGGTGGCCGGGAGGACGAGCTATCCACCCTTTGTCGATACACCTGAATGGCGAGCTCGGTTGCGAGACGTGAATAAAGGCGGAACGGTTTACTGGAAGGCTGGCGAAAAATACCAGGTCACGATGTTTATGAACCGTTTCCAATACGACAAGCGACCCGACGAGGAGCGCTACCTGATCACCCTGTCGATCGGCAAGCCGTGGACGCCTTTCGAGGAAGACGGAGATGAAGAAGCGCTTATCGAGTTGGATCAATCCAACCCGGTTACCCCCTTGTTCCCAACAAAAAACAACGGAGCCCCACCATGCCAACCCCCGCGTTCATGACCCTCCACGGCCAACGACAAGGCCTCATCAGCAAAGGCGCCTTCACCGAGGCGTCAGTGGGCAACATCTACCAACTGGGCCGAGAAGACCAGATCATGGTGCAAGCCCTGAGCCATGGCATTTTTGTACCCAGAGGTTCGGGTGTGGGGCGGCGGATGCACAAGCCCTTGATCATCACCAAGACCATCGACAAGTCGTCGCCGCTGATCAACATCGCCTTGTGTTCCGGGGAGTTGCTCAGCAAGTGCCGCGTCGAGTGGTATCGCACTTCGGCTAAAGGCACACAGGAGCATTTCTATACGATGGAGCTGGAGGACGCGCTGATCATCGGTGCAGAGGTGCTAATGCCCCATTGCCAGGATTCCGTGAGTGCGCACCTTACCCAGCTGGAGAAGGTTCACTTCAGTTATCGGCGCATTTACTGGCGGCATGAAATCAGTCGGACCATGGGCTCCGACGAGTGGAGTGGGGAGCACGAGGCATGAAACTGGTCAGGGCGCTGTATCTGTCCGCGAGGGAACGCCAGCATGCATTTTCCGGTGAACAAGCACTGGAGCCTGTCCGCCAGGCTTTGCAGGATCGACAACCCATCGAAGGCCTGGATGAGTTGCGCGCCGGCCTGCTGTTCGATGCCGACAGCGAGGTGCTGGATCAACTTGAACGAGGCGAGTGGTGCCTGCTCAAGGCTGAAGCCGAATACGGCGACTGGGCGGTGCAGGAGCGGGCCTTCAATCAGAGGGTCATTGAATTGATGAAAAATCCACCGGTGCAGCCCTCTCGAACGCCGAGGATTTTCCGCCTCGTCGACAGCGTAACGGGCGAGCCCCTGGCGCAGCGGCGTTACATCGCGACCGTGGATGGGCAGGCTGCCGAGCGCAGAACCGATGGCGAGGGTATCGCCCATCTTTTTACATCACCTCAGACAAGGCAGATTTCAATGAAGGTCATCGGCGTTTAGCGCTGGCATGGACATTTGATTTCATGGGTCACAACCTTTGCTGCGCTTGAGCGGTAATTTGCGCGATAAAGCCAACGGCGGGTGCCGGGCCAAGGCACGTTGTTGTATGGTTATGGTCGAACCGATGAACCCAAGTGATTGAAAGGATATCGCCATGCTGGACTGGAAGAACCGCGCCGGTAGCGCGCCTGAACGTGCCGCTGAACCGAAATCGGCTACCCGCAGTTATCTGGGCGGCTTGTTGTTCAGCCGGGCGCTGGCCACGCTGGTCGGCATCTACCTGCTGGTGACCATTGCCCTGGGCTGGTACTGGAGCGAGGAGCCTGCACTGTTCCCGGTTCAGCAAAACGCGCAAATGGCTGCCGAGAAGGAAGGCAAGCAGATGGTGGTCGGCTACACCACGGTCGAGACCCTCAAGACGGTTGTCGGCACCTTGCTGAACAAGCCGGGCGGCTACATTTCCAACGACCGTTTCCCGCCAGGCCTGTGGATGGATAACACGCCGAGCTGGGAATATGGCGTGCTGGTCCAGGTGCGTGACCTGACCCGCGCCATGCGTAAAGACTTCGCCCGCTCGCAATCGCAGTCTACCGAAGACGCCGACCTGGCCAAGGCCGAGCCGCGTTTCAACTTCGACAACAAAAGCTGGGTGCTGCCATCCAGCGAATCCGAGTACCAGGAAGGCATCAATTCCCTGAGCCGCTATCAGGCGCGCCTGTCCGACCCAAATCAGAAGACCGCGCTGTTTTTTGCCCGTGCCGACAACCTGAACAACTGGCTGGGTGACGTAGGCACTCGCTTGGGATCGCTGTCGCAACGCCTGTCCGCCAGCGTGGGTCGGGTCAAACTCAATACCGCATTGAAGACCGAGGTCGTCGCGCCGGGCCAGGTGCCTCAGGTTGACGAGGAAATCGTCGAAACCCCATGGCTGCAGATCGACAACGTGTTCTACGAAGCCCGTGGCCAGGCCTGGGCCTTGTCGCATTTGCTGCGCGCCATCGAAGTCGACTTCGCCGATGTGCTGGCCAAGAAGAACGCCACGGTCAGCGTGCGCCAGATCATTCGTGAGCTGGAAGCCTCGCAGGAGCCGGTGTGGAGTCCGATGATCCTCAATGGCAGCGGCTTTGGTGTGCTGGCCAACCACTCGCTGGTCATGGCCAATTACATTTCCCGGGCCAACGCGGCGGTGATCGATTTGCGTCAACTGCTGAATCAGGGCTGAGCCATGGCCGATAGTTCCAACGATAACCTGCGCGAGGCCGCCCACCGGGCGGCGTCGGATGCCGAGCAAATTGCCTGGGTCGACGAGCAGGACAACCTGCTGGGCGCCCTGGTCCGTTCCGACCTGCGCGAGCGCGGGCTGATCGGACGCGGCACCTACATTATGTTGTTCAACTCCGCCGGCGAACTCTGCGTGCACCGGCGTACCCTGAGCAAGGCTATTTATCCGGGATATTGGGACGTGGCGGCGGGCGGCATGGTGCTCGCCACCGAAAGCTATGCCGAGTCGGCGGCGCGGGAGCTGGAAGAAGAATTGGGTGTGCGCGGGGTCGAGTTGACCGCCCATGATCACTTTTTCTTCGAAGACACCGGCAATCGGCTCTGGTGTTCGGCGTTTTCGGCGGTGTGGGACGGTCCGTTGATCCTTCAGCCGGAAGAGGTACTCGAAGCGCGCTTTTTACCCATAGACCAAGTGTTGCGGGAAATCGAGGAAAAGCCTTATTGCCCGGACTCCTTGGCGGCGTTGAAGCGGTATCTTCGGTCCCGACAAACCGACGTCGCAAAAGAGCTATAAATTGGCGCCGATTGGCTCTTAGCAATCGGCGTTTTTGCCGTTACACTGCGCGACCTTTTCAAACTGAACCGGTATTGCTGTTTCTTCTGTGGGAGCGAGCTTGCTCGCGATGAATTCAAGGGCGACGCGTTCATACTGGATGCCCGCGTTATCGTTGACGTCCATCGCGAGCACGCTCGCTCCTACAGGGAGATCCACCCGTTTCAGTAGCGCTGCCCCTGCCTGAGTGGGGCTTCGCGGTCGATGGCACCTGCCCCAGGTTGCCGCGACCAGTCTTTGTCCTCCCAAGAGGATTGCCGGTGGCCAAAAAAGCCGCATCCTTCGCCGCCCTTGGTGGCCTGGTATTTTCCACCGACGCAGGTCGTCATTGCCCGGAATGCAGTAAACCGGTGGACGCCTGCATCTGCAAACAGACCGTTATCCCGGCCGGCGACGGCATCGCTCGCGTGCGTCGCGAAAGCAAGGGTCGTGGCGGCAAGACGGTGACCACCATCACCGGCGTGCCATTGCCCGAGGACGCGCTCAAGGAACTGGCGACCACGTTGAAGAAACGTTGTGGCACCGGTGGGGCGTTGAAAGACGGCGTCATTGAAATCCAGGGCGATCATGTCGAGCTACTCTTGGCTGAGTTGATCAAACACGGTTTCAAGGCGAAGAAGTCCGGCGGCTAGCAGCCTCTGTGAAAACCACCTGCGGCTTGATCCAGCCCTGATAACCTTCAGGCCTGGCGTCGTCACCATGGTTTTCACAGAGCCTGTTCATGACCGGTTTCTAAACTCGTTGCGGTTGGCGGGGTCTACCCCCTCGTTGACGAACCGTCATTTTCATTCTTTAGACTGCGCCGGCCTGAATCCAGGCGACGCACCATGACTTCTTTATAGGGGACTTCGATGTCCGTACGACGCACACGCAAAGACGATGGCAGCCAATGGACAGTTGCGGACAGCCGCAGTGTTTACGGGATTCGCCATTGGGGGGCCGGGTATTTCGCGATCAATGACGCCGGTCGCGTCGAAGTTCGTCCGAACGGCCCGAGCAGTTCGCCCATCGACCTCTTCGAGCAGGTCGACCAGTTGCGCAAGAGCGGCCTGTCGTTGCCGTTGCTGGTGCGCTTCCCGGATATCCTGCAAGACCGCGTGCGTCAGTTGACCGGCGCCTTCGACGCCAACATCGAGCGCCTGGAATACCAGAGCAAGTACACCGCGCTGTACCCGATCAAGGTGAACCAGCAGGAAGCGGTGATCGAGAACATCATCGCGACCCAGAACGTGTCCATCGGCCTGGAGGCCGGCTCCAAGCCTGAACTGCTGGCGGTGCTGGCACTGGCGCCGAAGGGCGGCACCATCGTCTGCAACGGCTACAAGGACCGCGAGTTCATCCGCCTGGCGCTGATGGGCCAGAAACTCGGCCACAACGTGTTCATCGTGATCGAGAAAGAGTCCGAAGTCGGGCTGGTGATCGAAGAGGCCGCCTCGCTCAAGGTCAAGCCACAGGTCGGCCTGCGCGTGCGCCTGTCGTCCCTGGCATCGAGCAAGTGGGCCGACACCGGTGGCGAGAAATCCAAGTTCGGTCTGTCGGCGGCGCAACTGCTGTCGGTGGTCGAGCGTTTCCGCACCGCGGGCCTGGATCAGGGCATCCGCCTGCTGCACTTCCACATGGGCTCGCAGATCGCCAACCTGGCGGACTACCAGCATGGTTTCAAGGAAGCGATTCGCTACTACGGCGAATTGCGCAACCTCGGCCTGCCGGTGGACCACATCGACGTCGGCGGCGGTTTGGGCGTGGACTACGACGGCACGCACTCGCGTAACGCCAGTTCGATCAACTACGACATGGACGATTACGCCGGTGTCGTGGTCGGGATGCTCAAGGAATTCTGCGACGCGCAGAGCCTGCCGCACCCGAACATCTTCTCCGAAAGCGGCCGTTCCCTGACCGCCCACCATGCCATGCTGGTGGTGCAGGTGACCGACGTCGAGAAACACAACGACGACGTGCCGCAGATCGAGAACAAGGAAGCATTGCCGGAAACCGTGCAGTGGCTGGTCGACCTGTTGGGGCCGACCGATATCGAGATGGTCACCGAAACCTACTGGCGCGCCACGCACTACATGAGCGATGTCGCCTCCCAATACGCCGATGGCAAGCTGACCCTGGCCGAAAAAGCCCTGGCCGAGCAATGCTATTTCGCCGTGTGCCGTCGCCTGCACAACTCGTTGAAGGCACGTCAGCGTTCCCACCGTCAGGTGCTCGACGAACTCAACGACAAGCTGGCCGACAAGTACATCTGCAACTTCTCGGTGTTCCAGAGCCTGCCGGACACCTGGGCCATCGACCAGGTACTGCCGATCATCCCGCTGCATCGCCTTGACGAAGAGCCGCTGCGCCGTGCGGTGCTGCAAGACCTGACCTGTGACTCCGACGGCAAGATCAATCAGTACGTCGACGAGCAGAGCATCGAAACCAGCCTGCCGGTGCACGCATTGAATGAGGGTGAAGACTACCTGCTGGGCGTGTTCCTGGTCGGTGCCTATCAGGAAATCCTCGGCGACATGCACAACCTGTTCGGTGACACCGACTCGGTGAACATCTACCAGAACGCCGACGGCAGCGTGTACCACGCGGGTATCGAAACCCACGACACCATCGAAGACATGCTGCGTTATGTGCACTTGTCGCCGGAAGAGCTGATGACCCACTACCGCGACAAGTGCGCCAGTGCCCGAATCAGTGCCACCGAGCGCACCCAGTTCCTCGACGCCTTGCGTCTGGGCCTGACCCGATCGTCTTACCTGTCTTCTTGACGTAAGCCTCGCTCTCATCAGGTTGTCTGAAAATGTTCCGCTAGCTGCGGAAATTTCGGATGACCTGGTGCGACGACCTCACTTTTTCAAAGCGAAACAACCTACGTCTTCGGCTTTTCAAGTCATTGGTCTTCTTTTCGCGTAGGTCATTTCCTAAGTTGTATTTCGCCTCTCTACTCGGCCATTTCTCTCGGCGAAAATCCACGGCCGCCCCTCCTGTAGAGAATCGCCGATGTTCGATCCAGTCAACGAGCCCGCATTTCGTCTGGACGTAGCAGGTCTGTCCGACACCTTCGAGGTCCTGGCCTTTACCGGTAGTGAAGCCATCAGCGAACCATTCGTGTTTGATATGGATCTGCTGATCGATGACCCCGCACTCGACCTCGCCAGCCTGCTGTACCGCCCGGCTTCCCTGCATTTCGGGCCAGCGGGAAGCAGCATCCATGGACAACTGCATGAACTGGTGCAACGCGACCATGGCTCGACGGTCAGGTTTTGTCACGTGCGTCTGGGGCCGAAAATGGCATGCCTTGCCCAGCGCTTCAGCCAGCGCATCTTCAGTGCCCGGTCGGTGCCTCAAATCATCGACCAGGTGCTCAGGGAGCACGGAATTGTCGGCCAGGACCGGCGCTTCGAACTGGACGGTAACTATCCGCTGCGGGATTTCTGCACGCAGTACCGCGAATCGGACCTGCAGTTTCTTCAGCGCCTGTGTGCCCAGGAGCGGCTGCACTACCACTTTGAACACCGGGCACAGGGGCATTGCGTGGTATTTGCCGATGGGCAGGGGCATTTTCGTGTGGGCGAAACGGCGGTTTTCAGCCGTGACGGCGAACAACCGGCGGTGCGCCGTTTCGAAGTGCAACGGTGCGTCGACAGTGTGCAGGACAGTGCTCAATGTCATACGGATCTGGCGACGTTACGCAGTGGTCAACTGATGCCGTTGGCCGACCACCCGGTGGCCGACTGGAATCAGCTGTGGTTGCTGACCCATGTCGATCATCAAGGCGGCCAGGATCCGCTCATCCCTTACAGCAATAAGGCGCGCGCAATACATTGGCCCGCGTCGTTCGAGCCTCGCCATTGTTGGGTGAAGCCCAGGATGCACAGCCTGCAACGGGCCTGGGTGGTGAGTGTCGATGAGCCCCGACCGGATCCTTCGCGGCCGGTGGCCGTGCAGTTTGACTGGTCGTATCAGGGCGAGGGGGCAACGCCCGGTCACTGTTGGCTGCCATTGGCGCCGCAGCTGCAAGCGGCGAGCGACGCTTCGTTGGCCGAAGGTGCGGAAGTGGTGGTGAGCTTCATCGAAGGCGATCCGGACCGGCCGTTGATTACCGGAATTCTTTATCTGCCAACACCTGTTGAAGAGGGCGATAAGGCGAACGTGGCGTGTACCGACCAATGCCCGCCTGAAGGGGTGCAGGACTGGTTGCGTTCAGGGGAGCCCTTGATGTTGTTGTGTCTGTTGCCCGGTGGCGGCAGCTTCAATCATTGCGCGCAGGCGCTGTGCACCTGCCGTGCGGCCGTGCGGCTTGGCCAGAGCGGTGCGGCATGATCGCCGTGCACCCGGCCGAAGTGATCCCGCAATGGTTGTTGCTGGATGTACCGCGTACACCCCAGGCGAGAGCGATGCTCAAACACGGTTTTGCCCAGGCCAGGTGCTTGCCGCTGTTCGAAGGCACCGAATGGCATGTATTGCGCGAGCAAGGCCCGACGCTGATCGACCTGCGGACCTGCCCGCTGCTGGCCGAAGCGAGCCAGCGCGATACTCGGCTCTGGCCTGGCCTGTTGCTGATCAGCGAGGCGTCGACGTCAACATTGCTGGCGCACTTGCGGCGCATGCTCACGGTCAGTTTCGGTTTGCACCACCGTGCCTTGCTGAGTTACTACAACCCGCACACCGCGAGCTACTTTTTCGATGCCTGCGATGCCGGGGAGCTGAGTCGCTGGTTGGGGCCGATCAGCCAGTTGCGCTGGTTTGGCGGCACCTGGGCCGACCGGGCGATCGGCAGCCAGGGCTGGCAGCAACTGATCAATCCCGGGCTTGCCGTCCGCCCTCTGGCCGTCGAAGAAGACCTCACGCCCCGCCAGCGGGAAAAACTGCAAACCTGCCTGATGGAACAGCACGCCTGGCACTGGAGCCGGACCACCGCGACGGATTACGCCCGCCTGTGGGCTCATTTGCAGGAGGGGTTGGCGCTGGGCTTCAGTGAACGACCGGTGCTGGATGGCTGGTTGTGGTTGCGCCTGCAGCACCCCGACGCTGTGCCTGTGCCGCCACTGTCGGGGAGAACCCAGCAGGAACGGCTCGACTGCCTTCGCAACCGCTGGCAGAACAATCAACCTTGAACGCCCGCCGTTCAGTGCGCGCGGACGAACCAGCCGTCGTTGCGACGCAGGCGCCAGGCAATGGCGCCGAGGGTCATGCTACGCAGCAGCATGAACAGCAGGAAGGTTATCCACAGGCCATGGTTGCCCAGGCCTTGCAACGCCCAAGCGAACGGCGCCAGCAAAAGTACCGTCAGCAGCATGCCGTTGCGCATTTCCCGGGCGCGGGTGGCGCCGATGAACAGCCCGTCGAGCAGGTAGCTCCAGACTGCAATCAGCGGCAGCGCGGCGAGGTAGGGCAGGTAGATGAACGCGGTGTCGCGCACGCTGGCAATGTCGGTCTGCATCTCGATGAACAGGTGCCCGGCAAACAGAAACAACACGGCAAACCCCAGGCTCGCCAGCAACGACCAGCCGCAGGCCACCACCAGGGAGCGGCGCAAGGCATCACGGTCACGAGCGCCGATGGCATGCCCGCACAGAGCCTCCACGGCGTGGGCCAGACCATCGAGCGCGTGGGCGGTCAACAACAATCCATTGAGTAGAAGGGCGTTGGCAGCGACGGTGGCATCGCCCAATCGTGCACCCTGGACGGTGATCAGAAAAAACACCGATTGCAGCGCCAGGCTGCGCAGGAAGATGTCGCGGTTGACCGCCAGCAGTGGAC
Organism: Pseudomonas izuensis; assembly: GCF_002356535.2. Lineage (NCBI taxonomy): Bacteria > Pseudomonadati > Pseudomonadota > Gammaproteobacteria > Pseudomonadales > Pseudomonadaceae > Pseudomonas > Pseudomonas izuensis. The sequence continues at coordinate 677,560 of NZ_AP017423.2, forward strand.
GCCAGCTCTGCCACAGCCTCAAGGCAGCCCAGGCGATGTGGCCAGGGTAAGCGCGCAGGGCCTGGCGGGTCATCAGCAGGCCGAACAGGGCGCCGGTCCACTCGGCGATCACCGAGGCCCTGGCCGCGCCGACCACGCCCCATTCCAGACCGAGGACAAACCACAGGTTCAGGGCGATGTTCACCAGGTTGGTACTCAGCAGAATCACCAGCGGCGCGCGGGCGTTTTGCGTGCCGAGGAACCAGCCAACCAGCGCATAACTGGCCAGCGCCGCGGGCAGGCCGAACAGCCGTGTATGGAAGAACTCGCGGGTCATCTGGTCCAGTTCCGCGGACGGCTGCATGAAATGCAGGGCGACCCCGCTCAACGGCACGCCCGCCGCACCCAGCACAATGGCCAGCCCCATGGCCAACAGCAGGCCCTGCAACAAAATCTGCCGCAACGCCGCGCCATCTCCACGGCCGGCGGCCTGGGCGGCAAACCCGGTGGAACCCATGCGCAGAAACCCCATGGCCCAGGCCAGAAAGGTATACAGGCTGGCCCCGACCGCGACGGCACCGAGTTGATGGGCATGGGGCAGGTGACCGATGACGGTACTGTCGACCAGCGCCACCAGCGGTACGGAAATGTTCGAAAGAATCATTGGCGCAGCCAGTGCCCAGACCCGGCGATGGGTAGGGCGGTCGCGCCAGTCGGCAATCAGGTTGGACATGCAGGCTCCTTGGGGGAGCGGGCATTGTAGCGGTGAACTCAACCTGTAAAACAATGAGATCTCTGTGGGAGCGAGCCTGCTCGCGATAGCGGTGTGTCAGTCCGGAAAATGCTGGTTGTGCCGACGACATCGCGAGCCGGCTCGCTCCCACAGTGTTTGGTGGTGTCAGTGCATGATCCAGCTCAGCAACCACAACCCCAGCATCAACCAGATGATTCCCATGATGAACGCCGCATTCATGAATGCGCGAATGGCCGACCATAGCAACACCAAGCCGATAATCAAGACAGCGATGCTGATGATCGAGGTGTCCATGCCCAGTGCACGGGACAGGCCATCGACAAAGTTGCTGCTGGCGCGGCTCACCATCTGGAACAGGCCACTGAGGGCGTCAACGATGAAGCGGATGACTGTGCCTAGCGCTTGGCCGAGCCATTCGAAAAAACCTTCTACCTGCATGGAATGAGCGTCCTGATCAAAAAGAAGCGTGGTTGACGGAGTTGGGCCGTCAATCGCGGTGGCGAGTTCCACACAAGCATAGAGCGTTGCACCGTAACTGTGGGAGCGAGCCTGCTCGCGAAGGCGGCGGTGCAGTCAAAATTGAGGTGTCTGACTCACCGCCTTCGCGAGCAGGCTCGCTCCCACAAAAAAGCAGGGCCGGCCGCTCAAGCTTTGTCACTTGCCTTCACTCGTCATCCCCCCGAAGCTATACATCTTCAGGAGAGCCCGATGAACCTTGTTGAACTGACCGAACGCCTGCACGCCATCCGTGACCGCAATGACTGGCAGCCCTTTCACAGCCCGAAAAACCTGGCCATGGCCGCGAGTGTCGAAATGGCCGAACTGGTGGAAATCTTCCAGTGGCTGACCGAAGACCAGTCGCGGCAGTTGCCGGCGGACAAACTGGCCCATGCCGGGCAGGAAATCGGCGATATCGTGCTTTATCTGCTGTTGCTGTGCAGTGAGCTGGGTCTGGATATGAATGACGTAGTGCGCAGCAAGCTGGCCGACAGTGAACGGAGGTTCAGCTGATGAGCGACCGTCATTTCGATCAACTGGCGACGCGTTTCGCGGAAAAAATCTACGGCGGTGCCAAAGGCGCGATCCGCCTGGCAGTGCTGCAGGCCGACCTGGCCGAGTCCCTGCCGGACCGACCGCTGCGGGTACTGGATATCGGTGCCGGTCTTGGCCACATGTCGTTGTGGTTAGCCGAGCGCGGGCATCAGGTGACCCTGGCCGAGCCCGCCGAGCCCATGCTCGAAGGTGCCCGCCAGCGTTTCGCCGAGGCCGGGCAAACGGCAACGTTCATCCAGGCGCCATGGCAGGAACTGCTCGGCCAACTCACCGAACCCTACGATCTGGTGCTGTGCCATGCCGTGCTGGAGTGGCTGGCCGAACCCCACGCGATCCTGCCGGTGCTGCACCAACTGACGAAGGCGGATGGCTGGCTGTCCCTGGCGTTCTACAACCGCGATGCACTGATTTATCGCAACCTGCTCAAGGGCCATTTCCGCAAGATGCGCAAGAACGACATGGCCGGCGAGAAGCAGAGCCTGACCCCGCAACAACCCCTGGATCCACGGGAATTGGCGGCGCAACTTGAGGGGCTTTGGCGGGTCGAAATACAGAGCGGGGTACGGGTTTTTCACGACTACATGCCCGTGGAATTCCAGGCCCGCGCCGAGTTGCCGGACTTGCTCGAAATGGAACTGGCGCATCGCCGTCACCCAAGCTTTGCCGGGCTTGGGCGGTACCTGCACTGGATCTGCCGGCCTGTCTGATCGGAGCGTGAAATGAAAAGTCGTTCAGGGTTGCTGGTGATCTGCCTGGGTTTGTTTGCCTGTCAGGGCAGCAACCCGTATGTGGCGTCCTCCAATCCCATTCCCCCGGCGCCACCACAGGCGGCCAACACCTTCGACCGCAGCGCCTACCCGGCGCCGACCCGTGATTACGGGCGTTATCGCAGTTGGGCCTGGCTCAATGGGCATCTGCCACCGGGCAACGCGTGGGCAGACTCGGCGCAGGTCGCCGAAGCCGTCAGTAACGCCCTCGATCAACGGGGCTTGCGACCGTTGCACGATAATCGCCCGGCAGACCTGTTTGTCAGTGCCGACCTGCGTCTGGAAACCCGCTTGCGCCAGGTTCAGGACGACTACGGTTATGGCGGTTATGGTGGCTACAACCGCTATGGATATGGCCCGGGTTATGGCATGTACGGCAGCGCGCCGATCATCCGGACTTATCAGGAGCAAGTCGTGGTCGTGCAAGTAGATATGTTCGATGCGCAAAGCGGCCAACCGGTATGGAGTTCCAGTGCTGAAACCAGCCACCGGGGCACCCAGTCCGAGCAGGCGGATGCCATACGCAAGGCTGTGGAAAAGGCGATGTCGGCGTATCCTCCCAGTTAGCTTCTGTAGTTAAGAAGCATTTCGCAGGTTCATGTTCTCAATCGGAGAAAAATCATGTTCCGCCGTTTCGCTTTACTGGCAGTGGCTGCGCTGCTCAGTGCCTGCGCCGCCAACCAGGTCAATCATGACTTCGACGCCAGCCGCGATTTCACCGCTTATCGCAGCTGGAGCTGGAAAGAACCGGCCCTGCAATATCGTCCCGATGATCCCCGGATCAAGAGCGACCTGACCGAGCAAAGGGTGCGCCAGTCGGTGGCCGATCAACTGGACCAGCGTGGCTTGCGCCCGGCCGCCAAGGGTGATTTGAATGTGCAGACCTACCTGATTGTCGAAGAGCGCCAGCAACAGGTGACGACCAATTACGGCGGAGGTTGGGGTAACCCATGGAACGGCTACTGGGGCGCGCCGATGTACAACGAAACCCGCAACGTCAGCTACAAAGTGGCTACCATCCAGATCGATCTGCTCGACAGCAAGGACGGCAAGCTGGTGTGGCGTGGCAGTGACGAACAGATGCTCAGCCGCACACCGAATCCCTCCGATCGCAGCAATGCGATACGCGAAACCGTCGCCCGGATATTGGCCAACTATCCACCCAGATAAACACCACAACACCCTGTAGGAGCGAGCTTGCTCGCGATGGACGCAAGGACGACGCGTGCGGCCTGAAAGCGCGCGTTATCGTTGACCTCCATCGCGAGCAAGCTCGCTCCTACAGGGTTTTTTGTTGCATGAGCTGGCTAGATGCCAGCAGTCTCGTCTGCCCTTGTCTACACTGCTTCACACCAACGGAGGTAGCGCTTGGCAGCGCGCCGGCAAAGGAGTGCGCGATGTCGCCTCGCATGCAGTTTCGCGGCCCGGCCCGGCAACGGGGGGCGATAGGCTTGATGGCGGCATTGACCCTGACGCTGGCACTGGGATTCATGTTGCTGGTGGTCGATACCGGCAGGCTTTATCTGGAGCAGCGCAAGTTGCAGCGGGTGGCCGATGTCGCGGCCCTGGAGGCGGTCACCCGTGACGGCAATTGCCTGCCGCCGGGGTCAAGCGCCGCGGATTACGCCCTCGCCAGTGCGACCCGCAACGGTTACAGCGCCGCCGACGGCACGCTGCAAACGGCCTGCGGATCGATGCAGACGGGGGCCGACAACCTTCGATACTTCGTGGCCGATGCCAGCAAAAAAGAAGCTGTTCGCGTGATCGTGACCCATACGGTGCGGACCAGCGTCGCCGCGGGCATAGGCGCACTGTTGGGCCCTGGCCCTGCCGCGCTTACCACTCGGCTCACAGCGACAGCGGTCAGCGCCCCGGCGGTGCTTCCCCCGCTCGCGTCGTTGACCATCGGCAGTACGACGCTGGTGGTAGATGCCAGCAAGTCGGCCGCCTTGAATCTGCTATTGGGGCAAATGCTCGGTGGCAGCCTGAACCTGAGCGTTGCCGGGTGGCAAGGGCTGGTTGATAGCCAGATCAACCTGCTCGGCTACCTCAACCAGCTGGCCGTCGACGTGCACGTCAGTGCAGGGAACTACACCGAACTGCTCAGCAAAAACATCGCGCTCACTCAAGTGCTGGATACGGCCGTCACGGTACTCCAGGCCGCTGGCCCGACCACCAGCGTGGCAGTCACCGGCCTGACCAATCTCAAGGCCGCGGCAGGCAGCACGTCAGTCATACTGGGGCAGTTATTGCAATTGCAGACAGGCGTCTCTTCTTCGGCACTCAATACCAATGTGCAGGTGTTCCAGTTGGTGGAAGCATTCGTGCAACTGGCCAACAGCCGCAATGCCGCGGTCGCCAATATACCGTTGAACATCCCGGGCCTGGTCAATGGGACGGTCAAGGTCAAAGTCATCGAGCCGCCGCAATTGTCGGCCATCGGCAATCCGGCGTTGGTCAATGGCCAGCTCAATGATCCCAACCGGATATTCGTGCGCACGGCCCAAGTGCGCACGGTCCTGTCGCTCAACTTGCCGGTGTTGTCCGGTATCAGCGGTCTGGCCAGCGCCATTACCAACAATGCCTTGGTGAGCGGGCTCACCAGTACCTTGAACAGTGTTTTGAATCTTGATCTGGGTGGTACGTTGGGCTCGGTGTTTTGCCTGTTGGGTACCTGCGATGAAACCAATCTGCAGATCCTGCCCACACCGACCATCGACATCGCCCTGGAGGTGGGCGCTGCCGATAGCCACGTCACCGGATACACCTGCGCCAGCGATGCCACAAAAACGCTGACCACGCAGACCAACACGTCATTGGTAAAGCTGAAAGTCGGCAAAATCGATACCGCCAATGCCTTTGCCTCCTCGGCCGATGTGACCGTGCAGCCCTTGGCTTTGATTGATATCGGCAAGATCAAATGTGTTCTCTGGAACTGTATCGCGAGTACCCGCGTCCCCTTTTATGGCGGTGGGCTCGGCGTGAAAATCGACACTTCGGTGGCCAGTACCCAAAGCACGCATGTCTACAACCAGCCACCGGAAATCAAGAAGCCACCGATGTACTACAGCCTGGGCACGCAAGGCATAGTCAATAGTCTGAAAGGAACCTTGAGCGGTGTTCAGGTGGAGGCCTACAAACCCACCGGCTCAAGCTTGCTGGGCGGCTTGCTCGTCACTGCCGCCGGTACGCTCAATGCCGTCAACACGACGTTGGGACTGGCGATCCAGGGATTGCTCGGCCCCCTGGTTGACCCCATCCTCGACGGCTTGCTCGCCAACCTCGGGATAACGCTGAACAAGGTCGACGTGGGCGCAAACTTGAGCTGCAAGCCGCCCGGACGCCCGGCCCTCACCATCTAGTCCACCTGCACAATGGGCAGTTCGATGCAGAACCGCGCGCCCTCGACCGAGTTCCTGACGCTCAGTCTGCCGCCCATGTTCTCGACGATGCCGTAACTCACCGATAGCCCCAGACCGGTGCCGACACCCACCGGTTTGGTGGTGAAGAACGGCTCGAAAATCCGCTCCAGCAGACGTGGATCGATGCCGCCGCCGTTGTCCTCGACCCACAATCGCACCGACTGTTCATCCCGTTCGACGTACAGCGAAATCCACGGTTTGAATGCCGGATCGGTTTCGCGCTTGCCGAGCAGCGCATCCCGGGCGTTGACCATCAGGTTGATCAGCACCTGTTCAAGTTGATCGACATGACCACGCACCTGCACCTCAAACCCCGGTTCGCTGACACGCAAATCCACCCCTTTGCCGCGCATGCCCTCGGCCAGCAGCGAAAGCGTGCCTTCGATGGCCTGGGCCGGGTTGAACGGATGCTGTTCGATCTCCGAGCGACGGCCGAACACCCGCATGTGATCCACCACCCGAGCGGCGCGCTGTACCTGTGTATCGATCCGGGTGAGCTTGTCGGTCAGGTAGTCGATTTGTGCATCGCCTTTTTCCAGGCGCTTGAGCACGTTGACGATGGCCATGCGCATCACGTTCAGCGGCTGGTTGATTTCATGGGCCAGTCCCGTGGCCATTTCGCCGAGGGTGGCCATTTTCGCGCTTTGCGTGAGCTGCTGCTGGGAACGCCGGACTTCAGTGTTGTCGCGGCCTACGGCTTGAATTTCCAGCAACCGGCCCTGCTGATCGAACACCCCGCGATCCGACCAGACCCACCAGGCATGTTCCCGGCCGGGCAGTTGCAGGTTGATTTCGGCGGTGCTGACCGGAAATTCCGGGCTCAACTGGTTCAGGCGCCGGGTGAAGGCGTCGCGCTGTTCCGCGGACATCCAGCTGCCCAGGTTGACCCCCGGCAATTGCTCCGGTGGACATTCGAGGTAAGAGGCCAGCGGCTTGTTGCCGAACGTCAGGGTCAGGTCCGGGCGGTATCGGCAAATCATCGCCGGCGAATCTTCCACCAGAATCCGGTAACGCTCTTCGCTCTGTTTGACCTGTTCGGTCGCCAGGGTCGCTTCGGTGATATCCAGCCACAAGCCTACGGCCTCGACCGGCAGGCCGAGGTCATCGCGCAGCAACCTGGCTTCGTCGAGCAACCAGTGGTAATCGCCGCGACTGTCGCGCAGCCGATAGCGGGCGCTCACCGAACCTTCGCGCAACAGCTGGCGGGTGCGTTCGAAATAGCCGTTGCGGTCATCGGGATGAACCCGTTCGACCAACGCGGCGCCACTGCAATCGGCGAGTGTCCAGCCGAGCAACGGCAGCAGGCTGTCACTGAAAAACGTTGGTTGCAGCGCGCCTTCGACATAGCGTTGCACGTAGATGACGGCAGGTGAACGGGCGATCAGATTGTCCAGCCGCGCATGGGCCACTTCGGCCTGTTGTTCGTGGTTCTTGATGTCGCTGATGTCGAGCATGAAGCCTACCAGGCGCCGGTTCTTGCCGACGCCCAGGGCCTGGCCTTGCAGGCGATACCAGACCGGCGCGAGTGCATCGTCGGGGCGGTGCAAGCGCACACACAACAGGAGCGCCTGACTTTCATCCTGCAAGGCTTGCAGACGACTGCGCAGCTCTTCGCGGTCGGCAGGATGCACCTGGTCGAGCCAGTCGGACAGCGGCAGGCGCGCACTGACAAGGTTCAGGGCAGAGGCCAGCGAGGGTGCCAGCTGCACCTCGGCGCTGTCACTGAACACTTCCCACCAACCCGTGCCGAGTAACGCTTGCAGCGACTCCAGCCGTTCCAGTTGCAGGTGATGTCGGTGCTCGCGCAGGCGCTCCAGCAAGGGGCCGGCGAGCGCGGCGACGACTTGCAGCCAGTCGCGCTCACTGATGTCGGGCGGGCGTTGCTGCACAGGGTAGAAGCCGCACAGTAACCAGGCGACCACGCCTTGAGCATCGTGATAGGGCACGGCGAACCCGTCGGCATTGCCGAAAGTGGCTTGCAGGCGTGGATGCTCACGCAGTGACAGGTGCTGCGGTACGGAACCGCTCAAACTGTCCAGGCCCGTGCCCAGGCGCTGACCGTTGTGCCACAGCTGTGGTGCGTCAAAAGCAGCATAGTGCTGGTGAATCTGCCAACCCTGCTCCTGTTCATCGAGCAATGCCAGGGCCACGCACGGGATCTGAAAGCGCTGCGCCAGAGACTGTAATTGTTCCGCCAGTACATCGGGCAGGCGCATCAGGCTGCACAGGCGCAACTGTTCGGCCATCTGCATCGCGAGCAACTGGCATTGTTCACGGTTGCGCGCTTGGCGGCGTTCCAGCAGCAAGTCGCCGATGTCCAGCAGTTGCAACAGCCAGGCGTCAGCCAAGGGTTGAACCCAGCCGCGCAGGTGCAACGGGGTACCATTGAGGCTGTAGAAATCCAGATCGAGCTGTTGTCCCTGCCAATCGGCCGGCGCGCCCTCGAGGCTCAGACTGCTGTGGGGCAGGACGAAGTCGAGCAGATGAGGGGCTTGCGCGCCGGGAATCTGCTGGGCCAGCAAGTGGCGCAGCGGCCCTGTCAGGTGAACGACATTGCCCTGGGCATCGAGCTGTAACTGCAAACCGAAACCGTGCGTGCGCAAGGGCTCCGGCAGCACCGGCGAGGGCGGTGGATGACGGTTGAGCAGGCGCCCGAACAGTTTATCTCCGGCACTCAAAATTGCAGGCTCGAACTGGCCGTGAGCGTCGCCGGCAGGTTGGGTACCTGGCCGACCCCCGGCAGGTTCAGAAACGGGATGACGGCGCTGATTTTATTCGTAGGGTAATGAATGGCGACCTTCAACTCGCCACCCACATAAGTCGTGGTGGCATCGGTGGCGACGTTGAAGTTAAGTGCCGCGGGGATCCAGGCCAATTGCCGGGTCAGCTCTGCGGTGGCGCGGTTTTTGAGCGCCGCTTCGTAACCCGGCATGTTCGGGTCCAGCGCCACGCTTCGGCGTACGGCTTCGGCGGTCGACTGGTTGAACGACTGCATCAACAGCAGCGGCAAGCTGTAACTGACAATGCCATAGAACACGGCGAAAAAAACGATGAACACCAGGGCGAATTCAATGGCCGCGGCGCCTTTTTGTTTGTGGGGGAGGTGGATTTTCATGAGTGCGTCTACCCTGACCATCACTGCGTAATGTCAGCATAGAATCATTCAGCCAAAAAGGACGTTTTTTACCCGATGCAGAGTTTTGTCCTACTGACCTGGCTGACGCTTTGCGCAGCGCAGGATGCCCGGCAACGGCACATCGCCAATGGCCTGACGTTGGGTGCCGGGGTGCTGGCCCTGGCCTGGTTGCTGTGGAGTGGCACCACGTGGCTTGGCGCGACGGCAGAGCAGGGTGGCTGGGCTGCGCTGCTGGCGCTGGCCTTCACATTGCCGGGTTATGCGAAGGGCAGGCTGGGCGCGGCAGATGTGAAACTCATGACCGCACTGGGACTGGCGACCGACGGTCGGCATGTGCTGGGCGTGTTTATCGGCGCGGCTTTGGCCAGTGTGTGCTGGCTGCTGCTGGCGCCAAGCGTCTGGCTTCATATCGGTCAAGGGTTTAGATCGCATGTTCGTTATCTGGAGCCGGGAATGTCAAAAAAACAACCCTTTGCGCCCTTCCTGCTGGTGGGGTTGTTGCTGACATTTGCCTGGCTCGGCTAGGTGTACAGAGTCGGGAACTGCGACTACTTTCTTAGTGAGTTGTACAGCTTATGGCTGTGAGTATGGGAACGGTCAGTTTTTGACCAGGCAGGGAGTTGCACGTGAACAAGCGTACCTCGGCAGTAAAAGTCCTTGTGGTCGATGACCAGCCATTGATCGTTGAAGAACTCTGCGAATTTCTTGAGCGCAACGGCTACCGTTGTGTCCCCTGCGACTCCGGCCATCAAGCCATCGAACGCTTCAATGAAGACACCGACATCGGCCTGGTGCTCTGCGATTTGCACATGCCCGGCCTGGACGGGATTCAACTGGTCCAGGAACTGCAACGCCTGTCCGGAAAACACCGGGCGTTCGAAGCGATCATGCTCACCGGTCGCGCGGACAAGCAGGATGTGATCAAGGCACTGCGCGCCGGGATTGCCGATTACTACCAGAAACCGATTGATCTGAATGAGTTGCTCGAAGGTCTGCAACGCCAGGAAGTGGCCTTGCACGAGCGGCATAAGGCGTTGCAACTGGGGCATCTGCATCAAAAGCTGCAGTACCTGTCCGAGTCGATTGATGACCTGTATCAAGACCTGGACAAGGTTCGGCGTTCGCCGAATCCATCGCCATCGACGGAATCGGATGACGGCGATACCCGCGATGTGGATGGGATGGAGATCCCGGCGATTTTCAATCAGCTTTCGCCGCGGCAGTTGGAGGTGGCGCGGTTGGTGGGCAAGGGGCAGACCAACTATCAGATTGCCTGTGAGTTGGGGATTACTGAGAACACGGTGAAGTTGTATGTGTCGCAGGTGTTGCGGTTGACGCATATGCATAATCGGACGCAGTTGGCGTTGGCGCTTACGCCCAGCAGTACCGGGTTGCGGCAGAGAGTCACGGCGCACTGACTTGCCTTTGCTTCTGTAGGAGCTGGCTTGCCAGCGAAGCCGGCCTGAGTACATATCCATTCCTGCGGTAACGGCTGCTTATGGTATCGCCCTTACGGCGAGTCCCTTTTGGCAAACGCCCCAAAAGGAACCAAAAAGTCTCGCCCCGGCGTCCGGCCCCTCGCCAAGGCTCGGGGTTCCTTCGCTCCGGTATCCATCCGGGGACACTGCCCTCCGGTTGGCTTCGCTGCACCTACATGCAGCGTGTTCGACTGCGTCGAACGGCGCTGCGCGCCACTCCCCGGATGAACACCTCCACTCAGCCTCCCGAAGGGGCGGGTGGATCAAAATCAAAAGCTGAAGGCGAGCTAACGCTCGGCCTGATGAGTGGTGAGGAGCGGGTGTACATGCTTTTGTAGGAGCTGGCTTGTCGGGGCGCCGCATCGCAGCGAAGGCGGCCTGTCGGCCGACCTGATTTGTGCGGATGTACCCAGTCCCCTGTAGGAGCTGGCTTGCCAGCGAAGACGGCGGAACAGGTGAAGATGTTTAGCGACCCATAAAACCCCCAGAACCTTCCCACACGTTTTTCAGGTTGTCCGTCGGAAGCCTGATCCCTAGCCTTTGTCCGTCACTGAAAAAATCAGTGATCGGGTTTGGTCGCCCGGGTTTAGAATGGCGCACAGTGCCGCGCGAGCGGTTTTTTTGTGCTTGCTTAATGGCGAGCTGTGCGTGGGAGGGCTCAGGCCCTGCCGGGTTTCCATTCCCTGGTCGACCAACCTGCGTACAGTTCGCCACCCTTCTGCTTGGTCGCAGTGATGGCGAACTCCTACTAGCGAATGGAGCTTCACCATGATCAAACCAACCCCAAATCCCCCCGAAACCGACAACGTTCCTGTCGTGCGCAAACCCAGCACGATGTTCGTCATCGCCCCCGATATCGATACCGAAACCCTGCTGGCTCACGCCTGCGAATCCCTTGCTTCGGCAAGTGTCATGGCCAGTGATTTCGCGACGTTTCTGGAAGGCTCGCAACGCAGCACCCTGCTGGGGATTGCGCAGGTGATCATGCTGGGTGAGCTGGCGGTGAATCGGGCGTTGGATAATCTCGATCCGCCATAACAGCCTGCAGCCTGATAGACCGCGTTATCGTTTTTCGCGAGCAGGCTCGCTCCCACAGAGGAATGCATTTCAACTGTGGGAGCGAGCCGGCTCCGGGCGGCGTTCCGACGAAAGCGGTCTGACAGGCGCAGTAAAATCCAAACCCGTTACTGCGACCCCGTATCCACCTTCCCCCCCTCATACTGATCAAAGTATTGCGGGATCTCATGCTGATAGCTCTTCAACCAGCGTTGCATAGCCAGTTCACGCTCAGTCGCGGTGGCGGTCTGGGTTTTTGGGGAGGCGACCGTGTTATGTGATTGCAGTTGCAGCCAGCCTTCGGTTTCCTGCTGTTGAGGTGAGGCCGGGCCGGCGTCGATGGCGTGGCTGGTGAGGGGCAGGGCCAGCAGGCCGAGACAGTAGAGGGTGGTCGGTTTCATCCTGCGTTCTCCCTATTGAAGCGCCGACGGGGTGACGACGGCGACCTGGGCCGCCATGCTCGGGCCCGGTCTGCCCGGGGTCTTGAGTTTCTCGGCGCGGGCCTGGGCTTCGGTGACCTGCGCGGGGCTCAGGCCGAGGCGGCTGACCAGCTCGGCGGCGCGGCTCCAGTCGTCCTGGTAGATCAGCAGGGTCACCAGATTCACCGCGGCCAATTGATCGCTTTGCTTGAGTTCGATGGCGGTGAGGAACTCGAACCGGGCGTCTTCGACCCGCAGTTGGTTGAGGTACACCACCCCCAGGTCGTTGCGGATTTTTTCATCGGTGGGCGCCAGGCGCGCGGCCCGTAGCAGATGGGCCTGTGCCTGGCCGTTGTCGCCTTTGGCGGCGGCGAGTTGTCCGAGGCCATGTTCGGCTTCGGCGGCCATGCAACTGCCCAGCAGGCTGCGGTACAGCGGCTCGGCTTCTCTGCGGCCCAGCAGTCGATAGACCTTGGCCTTGCGCAGGCGCACGTCGGCCAGGTTGTCCGGAAGGTTTTGCAGGTTGGCCAGGCTGGCGTGCAGTTTGCCGTCCCTGGCCATGTCATCGGCGAGGTTCATGGCCAGTTGTTCATCTGAATTCAATTTGCCGCAACTGGCGGTATGGGTCAGGGTTTCCCAGGGCGTCTGGCCGGTGCTCGCACAACCGCCCAGCAATATCAGGCTCAAACCGGCAATCAATGCTTTCATCAGGTTCCCTCTAGGAAGCAAAGGCTCGTGCCAGGGCCGTGAAGCCCGGGCCGGCCAGTACGATCATCAACGCCGGGAAGAGGAACAGCATCATCACGACGGACATTTTGGCGGACATTTTGGAGATGTATTCCTGCAGGCGCGTGAGGCGCCGGTCGTCGAGCAATTGTTTGAGTGACAGCAGGGATTTCAGTGCGCCGCCACCCTGATGGATCAACTGTTGCAGGATCACGCAGGTGTCGGTGAATTCGTCTACGCCCAGCAAACGGGTGGTCTTGTTCAGTTCTTCGCCCAGCTCCAGGCCGGAATCGACCCGGGCCAGTACCAGGCGCAGTTCATGGGTCAGGTTGGGCAGCAGCTGTTTGCCTTCGATGCTCAAGACCCGCAGCGATTGCTCCACGGCCATGCCCGATTCGAACAGGATGCGCAGTAACGCGATGAACGTTGAGGTCTCGCTGGCCAGTTGTCTTTGCCGACGTTGTGCGGCGGCGGCCAGCAGACGTTTGGGCAACAGGTAGCCGATGCCGGTGGCGAATGCCGGGGCGATCCAGTGATTTTCCACCACAGGGTAAAACAGGCCCTGAATCAGCAGGCTCAAGGCCAGGGCCAGCACCGGTATGCCCACCTGAAATGCGGCGAACAGCGTGCGTTGCCGTGCACTGCGCCAGCCCAGGCGATTGAGCAGGGCCTGGGTTTCATTGTCGAGGTTGACCGTCTGCTGTCCGATGCGGCTGGCGCCCAACGCTTGCAGCCATTGGCTGAAACGGTGGTCGCCAGAGACTTTGCCATCCAGGCGCTGGACGATCTGGCGGGCCCGCCGGCGCTGTTCCAGCAGGCTGCCCAGAAGCAAGAGTGCGGCGCCGAGAAACAGCAGGGCGCTGATCAGCAATGGCATCTTCATAGGCTGCGCAACATGCGCCACAGCGCCAGGCATCCCACCGCCTGCAAACCGAAGGCGGTGGCCAGCATCGTCTGGCCGGAGTGGGTGTCCCACATGGCGAGCAGGTAGGTCGGATTGGAGATCAGGAAGTACCCGGCGAGTGTCACCGGCAACAGTGCCAGGACCACCGCCGTGACCCGGGTTTCCCCCGTCATGGCTTTCAATTGACGAGCGGCTTGCTCGCGTTCGCGAATCACTTTGATCAGGTTTTCCAGCACCTCACTGGCATTGCCGCCGTAGCGGTGGTTGACCTTCAGCCCGAGAGCGAACAAGCGCAGTTCATCTTTTTCATACAGCTCGGCGAAGTCAGAGACGGCGTCCGCCAGGCTGACACCCAACTGCACATTGCGTTGAACCCGGCCCATGGCATTTTTCAACGGGTCCTCGACTGCGTCGATGGCGCCCAGTACGGCATCGGCCAGTGTCCGCCCCGCCTTCAGGCTGCGCACGGCGTGATCGAGCAGGGACGGCAGTTGTTCAATCATGCGCGTGAGCCGGCGCTGATAACGCCAGCCGACATACAGGCGCATCACCAGCGGTGGTATCAACAGCAACAGCAGCGCGCCGACCCAGCCACCCACGGCCAGCCCCATCAGCACTGCCAGGGACCAGAATGCCAGCCATGCGCCCAGCCGTTCGGTGGGCCGTCCGAGACCCGCCCGCAGGAAGGCGCGATCAAGTCCTGTCCACGAGGTTTTCTGCACCACCCGTTGCGGCTGCCCCTGGTTAAGGCGGCCCAGAATCCGCTCGGTGCCGCTCTGGCGCAGCCCGTTGTAGAACAGCCGCACCGATACCCCCAACAGGGTCAGGCAAACGAGGATGAGCAGCAGCGGTTTGAGCATGCGCTGGCCTCAATACGCCGATGGGGAGAGCGCCGACTCGCGGCGCAGTTTGTCGCCGGCGGGGTTGACCGCCTCGCGCATGAAACCGAAGCCGGTACGGCGGTCGAGCCGGAACAGGGTGTTGGTGACGTACACGTCATCGCGCACACCAATGACCTCCACCACTTCACTGACGCAGCGGCGGCCGTCGGGCATGCGCGTCAACTGGATGACTACGTCCAGCGCTGCACAGATCATCTGCCGCAAGGTGCGGTCGGCGATGGTGCGGCCCGTCAGGCCGACCAGGGTTTCCAGGCGCAGCAATGCATCCTGAGCGTTGTTGGCGTGCACGGTGCTCATGGAACCGTCGTGGCCGGTGTTCATGGCGGTGAGCACATCGACCACTTCGACGCCCCGGATCTCGCCAAGAATGATCCGGTCCGGGCGCATCCGCAGGGCGTTGCGAATCAGGTCGCTGGCCTTCACTTCACCATGGCCTTCGGCATTCGGCGGGCGGGTTTCCAGGCGCACGACATGGGGGTGGCCCAGTTGCAATTCGGCGACATCTTCGATGGTCACCAGCCGTTCGTGAGGGTTGATCAACTGACTGAGGATATTGAGCAGCGTGGTTTTGCCGGTGCCGGTGCCGCCACTGATCAGGATGTTGCAACGGCTGCCCACGGCTTGCTGGATGAACTCGAAGACCGCCTGATCGATGGTTTGCATTGCAATCAGGTCGCTGCTTTTGAGCATGTCCTGGCGAAATTTCCGAATCGACAGGCACGGGCCGTCGAGGGCGATCGGTGGAATGATCGCATTGACCCGGCTGCCGTCCGGCAGGCGCGCATCGACCATCGGTGATGATTCATCGAGGCGACGCCCCAGGGGCGCGAGAATGCGCTGCATGACGCGCTCGACGTGGTGGGCGTCGATGAAGCGCAAGTCGCTTTGATGCAGGACGCCATCGCGCTCGACAAAGACCCGGTGCGGACCGTTGACCAGGATTTCGGTCACCGCGGTGTCGCGCAGCAGCACTTCCAAGGGGCCGAAGCCGGTGAGCTCATCGACGATCTCCTCGGCCAGGCGCTCCATTTCATAGCGGGATATCGCCAGGTGCAATCGGGCGATGTATTCGGCCACCTTGTCGATGACGAACTGCGCCAGCACTTGCCGCGAACCTTCCAGCAGGTTTTTGCCGGACTCTTCGATGGCGTCGATGATGTAGCGGTGCAGCACCAGTTTCAGGCCTTCGTGGTCGGTGTTGCCGATCACGGCGCGCTGGGGGGCGCCGAACAGTTTTTCGCCGTTCATTGCGCACCCCTCAAGCGGTTGAACCAGCCGATCCTGGGTTTGGCCAGGCCTTCGG
The DNA here is from genome assembly GCF_002356535.2 of Pseudomonas izuensis. NCBI lineage: Bacteria > Pseudomonadati > Pseudomonadota > Gammaproteobacteria > Pseudomonadales > Pseudomonadaceae > Pseudomonas > Pseudomonas izuensis. The sequence continues at coordinate 693,459 of NZ_AP017423.2, forward strand.
AGCGTTTGGCCAGGCGTTCGCCCAGGGCCCGCAGGCTTTGGGTAAGGCCTTCGCGCGGAGCCAGCTCAAACAGGGTCACGCCCTGGTTCTTGGCGTTGAGTCGCACTTCCGGGCTGTAGGTGAGCGTGGCGATGACCTCCATGCCGAAGCTTTTACCCAGGGTGTCGGAGTCCGGTGCGACGCTGCGCAGGTAACGGTCCACCAGCAGCCTGGCGTGATCGAGCTTCAAGCCTTTTTCACGCCACAGGTTGAGCACCGTCAGGTTGCGCCGGCAGTCGAGCACGTTCTGATCGGTGTACCACAGCAGCTTGTCGCAATGGCTGACGAACGTGCGCAAGGCTTCGCTGTCCGGCTGGCCGGTGAGGTTCACCACGATGTGCTGGAAGTGTTGGCGCAAGGCACTGAGCAGCATGTACAACTCGGCGGCGCTGGTGTGTTCCAGCGGTTCGTCGCTGCTGGCGTAGGCCAGGATGCGCAGCCCCATGTCACAACAGGTGAAGGCGCTGTCGATCAGCGTCGCGTCGAGGCGTCGCACGTGCCGCAACGCATCGCCGAAATGAAACGAACTCTCGAGGCCGAGCAAGGCCAGGCTGTCACCGCGCGGCAATCCGAGGTCAAGCAGCAGCGTGTGCTGACCGCTGTTTTGCACCACTTGCGCCATGTGAGTGGCCAACAGCGCACCGTCGGCATTGCTCTGCACGCCATAGAGCACGGTCAGGCCACCCAGATGCGTGTTCGGTGCCACGGGCGGCAGGCGTTTGCTCAAGCGCCGCACCAGGCCGGCCACTTCACTGGAGCGGGAACCATAGGCCACGAAATCCCGGGCACCGGCGCGCATTGCGTTGAGTACAAGCTGGTTGTCCATGCCATCGCCCAACGCGACGATGGCCAGCATCGGTTTGGCTTCCAGCGCACCTTCGATCAGTGCGCTTTGGGTGACGACGTGTTCACGGTCAAGGCCGACGAACACCAGGCTGGCGAAGGTCACGTCCACCAACGCCAACAATTCGTCGAGGCTGCCGCCGCCGGCACTGACCACCTGGCCCAAAGGAGCAAGGGCACCTTGCAGCCACTCGAGGTCGGTGCTGTTGCGCGTGATCGCGAGGAAGGTCTGGCTCAGGTTCTGACTCATTGCGATAACCCGCTGCGTTTGTCGAAGTCGCCGTTTTCGAGGAAGTACAGGCGATACCAGTTCGGGTCGTAGTTACGCAGTTTTTCACCGGGCAACGACGGTAGCTGCGCGTTGGCCGCCAATGGCTGCACCAGGTGCGGCGTGACGATCATCAACAGCTCCCGTTCTTCGCGGTTGATCGACGAGCTGCGAAAGAACGCGCCAAGGATCGGGATATCACCCAGTCCTGGAAACTTGCTGACTTGCGACGTGTTTTGCGTGCTGATCAAACCGCTGATGACAAAACTCTCGCCATCGGCCAGGGAAATGCTGGTATCGGTGCGGCGAATGGTGAATGCCGGAACGTTGGTGCCGCCGATGGTGACGCCGTTGTTGAAGTCCAGTTCGCTGACCTCCGGCGCCACCTTGAGGGTGATCTGGTCATTACTGATCACGGTCGGTGTCAGGGTCAGGCGGATGCCGAATTCCTTGTATTCGATGGAGTAGCTGTTGCTGTTGGCGCTGGGCACCGGGATCGGGATTTCACCGCCGGCGAGGAAACTGGCGCTCTGTCCGCTGAGTGCGACCAGGCTGGGGCGGGCCAGGGTATAGGCGAAGCCGCTGCTCTCCATGGCATTGATGATGGCCAGGAAATTGCCGCCGCCGGCGACGATGTTGTACATGTCGTTGGCCAGCGGAATGCTGGGCACGGCAATGCGTGGATCGATGTTGCGCAGCGGAAACACGCGAGGTGTCACGGCCGTGTTGGGCACCGTGCCGGGGGAGCCGAACAGGAAGTTCGAGCTCTTGCCGAAAATCGAGGTGCTGGCTTCTTTGAGTTTGGTCCGGCTGACCTCGACGAAGCGGATATCGGTCTGTACTTGCGACGGCAGTAACGGGTCATCGGATGGCAGCCTGGCGTTGCGGGTCATGGCGGCGGTCGCTCGCCCCTGAACAAATACCATGCTCTGGCGCGGCGCAGTGGCGCAGGCGGTCCAGACCATCAGGCTGGTAGCGCCGGGGGCCATGCCGGTGAGCAGCAAGGCCTGGTTGCCGTTGATCCGCACATCGGCGATTTTCGGATCGCCCACCGCCAGGCGGGTGATCGCCACTGGCGATTGCAGTTCCTGTTGCAGGCCTTCGCCGACTTCCAGCACCGCCGGCAACGGACCGAGCGCGGCGCAGTTTCCGGCCGCCGCCGAGACTGAATTGACGGGCATACCGCACAGCAAGGTGGCGCAGATCAAGCCGTTGAGCAGCGGCATAAAACGTCTGTGCATGGGAGAAGCGTCCTTGCTTGATTCAGGGGGTTTGTTGAGTGAGTTCGTTGCCACGGATGATTTCCACCCCCCGCTTATGCGGTGCTGCCACGGCACTGACGGGTTTGGGTGGCGCAGTCATGGCCAATTGGCTGAACTGCAGCAACTGGCGATTGGCATTGTCGAGGCTGGCTGCGGAACCGCTTTCACCCGCCCAATAACGTGACAGGCGTTTCTCATCGGCACTGCGTACTGCCAGGCGCAGGACGCCAGCCTGGGTCGCGAGCATGAGGCGACTCACCAGTTGCTCCGGCACCGCGAGCAGAACGCTACGGGCGCTGGCGCGCAATTGCTCCTGCCTGAGTTTTTCTTCGATGTTGCGGGCGGGGCTCGAGGGCTGGCCATCATTGGTCAAACCCAATTGTTCACCCACCCCGAGAACCCGCAATGCCGGAACCACAAGCTGCGCCGATGGCTGAAGGTTGTTGCTGTCCATGCGCAGAAACAGCAGCACATCGACATAATCCCCCGGCGTCAGTTGGCCACCGGCATTGATCACTTCGTCCACGGCGACCGCGAGGGCGCGCTCATCGGGACGGATCATCCGCGCCAGGCTACTGCCCGCCTCGAAGCTTTCGTCATTGAGCCAGGTGCCGGCGGCCAGGGCGCGCCATGGTGTACGACCAATCGCTTGATCGAGTCGGCTCAGGCTACCGGCCGGTGCGGTACGCAGTTTTTCCAGGGTGACGTCGGCGGCGGTGATGGGTGTGTACGGCGCCACGTCATTGACCAGCACGACCACCGGCTGGCGCGTGGAGTCTTCCACCGTTGCAGGCGCCGGGGCGGGTGCGGCAGGTGCAGTGACAGTAGGTTGAACGATGGGCTCGGCGGCGGGTTGACGGCTCAGCATCAGGCCCCAGTAACCGGCGACAAGGGCGCCCACCAGCAACAACCCGGCAAGGCCCAGGGTGACACGACTGTTCATGACGGCTCTCCCTTTCCTGCTGCTACAAGCACTCGTTCAAACAACGAGAAATATTCGCAATCAGGCAGCTATGAACATGAAATCATTTGGCTATTTGACCGTAGCGCAGGTAGAGCAAAATGCCATTAGCTGACCAAAAATAACTAACGAGCAGGACGGGATAGAAGAAATAACACGGTTTTTTGACGTCAACGAAACGGTTAATACTTTCGTGTTAATGCGTATTTACAGTTGTTGGTCGGGGGAATGCCGACAATGCTGGTGCTGGCATAGGGGAATCATGTTGCGTTTGTGCAACACCCGGGTGCTCCAGGAGATACGTCATGTCTTTTTCCAAGCTGGTTCAGAAGGTCAAATCCGAAATCGCTTTTTACAAAGGTCTGGCCAAGGACACCGAGGGTGCTTCGGGTATCGAGTACGCGATCGTCGCGGGAATGGCGGCGGTGATACTGGCGACGTTCATGTCACCCATTGCCACGGCGGTGAAGGGCATTTTCACCATCATCAAGGATCAACTCGTGCCAGCGCCATGATGGCGGTGGCCCGCTGATTTTTCGCCATGGTTCCAACGTCAGTGCCCAGTCCCACACAGGTGGTGCCCATGATCGCTCCAGCTTCCCCGCGCCAGCAGCTTCTTCTGGTCGATGACGAAGAGGACGCATTGCTTGAGCTGGCGGAGTTGCTGGAGGGGGAAGGGTTCAACTGTTTCACGGCAACCTCGGTCAAGCTGGCATTGCATCATCTGACGCGTCATCCGGATATCGCCCTGGTGATCACCGACTTGCGCATGCCCGAGGAGAGCGGCATGTCGTTGATCAAACGGCTGCGCGAGCACACGTCGCGCCAGCATCTGCCGGTGATTGTGATGTCCGGGCACGCGGACATGGACGATGTCAGTGACATGTTGCGCTTGCAGGTGCTGGATCTGTTTCGCAAACCGATCTATCACGTGCGGTTGCTGGAGACGCTGAACAATCTGTTTCCGCAGCCGCAGGTTTTTCTGGTCAAGGGGTGATCCCTCCATCCCTGTAGGCGCTGGCTTGTCGGGGCGCCGCATCGCAGCGAAGGCGTCCTTGAACCGTGCGCTGACCATTAGAACGCCTTCGCCGGCAAGCCGGCTCCTACAGGTTTTGTCGGGAATCAGGTCACCGGCTGCCAATGCCCCACCATGTGCTCCAGATCCCCGTCCCCGATCAACTGCAGTGCACCACTGGACCCCGCCGCGCTGGCCAGTAACGCCACTTGGCTGGGCAGGCGCACCGGTTTCTTGAACTGCACCGTGATCTCGATGTTCGCCGCCGGCAAATGATCCGCCAGCGCGGCGAGCGTGCGCGCCTTGTTCCACAGTCCGTGGGCGATGGCACAAGGAAATCCGAACAGTCTGGCACTGGCCGCACTGAGGTGAATCGGGTTGTAGTCACCAGAGACCCTGGCGTACTGCCGGCCGATGTCCGAGGGTGCTTTCCACTGGGCAATCTGGGTCAGTGCCAGCGTCGAAGCCAGCGCTTCTTCGACAGGCTCGCCCTCCAGCTTGACGCCGCGACAGAGCATCTGGCTTTCGGCTTCCCACAGCGTCCCCAACTGATCATCCAGGGTCGTCACCAGCTCGAACGTCGCGCCCTTGGCATGAGGTTGCAGGTTCTGCACTTTCACGCCGATCCGCGCCCGATGGAGCCCACCCATGGGGCGTAACACTCGAATGCGATTGCCCAGGTGAATCAACCCCAGCAACGGGAACGGAAACTCCCGGGCGGTGAGTAACTGCATCTGCAAGGCGAAGGCGAGGATGTGGGGGTAGGTCGGTGGCAGCAGGCTGTTGTCGTCGAAACCGCAGACGTTGCGATAGGCCGCCAGCCGCTGCGGTTCGACATCGACCCAGCAGCGCAGTCCCGAGTCGGGTAGGGAGGTGCCGGTGATCTTGCGCCGCGTCGCGGCTTTTGCGTACAACGCCGGCAGGCCGGGTTCGCGTGTGAGCATGTGCCAGTCAGTCGTCATGCTTCAGGCCCCCAGAACACTTTGTCCGCAGACGCGCAGCGCCTGTCCGGTGAAGGCGCCGGTGCCCGGTTGCGCCAGCCACGCCACCGCTTCGGCCACATCCTGCGGCAGGCCACCCTGGCCCAGGGAACTCATGCGCCGCCCGGCCTCGCGCAGACCGAACGGAACGCGCGCGGTCATCTGGGTTTCGATAAAACCGGGGGCCACCGCATTGATGCTGATGCCCCGTGCCTGCAACAACGGCGCCCAGGCTTGCGCCAGGCCGATCAGTCCGGCCTTGCTCGCCGCGTAATTGGTTTGTCCGCGATTGCCGGCGATGCCGCTGATCGAGGCCAGCAGAATCACCCGGCCGTTGTCATGCAGCGTGCCCTTGTCGAGCAGGGCCTTGGTCAGCACCTGCGGGGCATTGAGGTTGACCGCGAGCACCGCGTCCCAGAAATCCGGGGTCATGTTGGCCAGGGTTTTATCCCGGGTGATACCGGCGTTGTGCACCACGATATCGACGCCGTCGGGCAACTGTTCGATCAACTGCGTGGCGGCGCCTTCAGCGCAGATGTCCAGGGTGACGCTGCGCCCGCCGAGGCGCGCGGCCAGGGCTTCGAGATCGTTTTTCGCCGGTGGCACGTCCAGCAGGATGACCTCGGCACCATCGCGGGCCAGGGTTTCGGCAATGGAAGCGCCGATACCCCGTGCGGCACCGGTGACCAGTGCCTTGCGTCCGGCCAACGGGCGGGTCCAGTCCGTCACCTGAGTGGCGCAGGCGTTCAGGCGGACCACTTGCCCGGAGACGAACGCGCTTTTCGGTGAGAGGAAAAACCGCAGCGGGCCTTCGAGTTGGTCTTCGGCACCTTCGCCGACGAGGATCAGTTGCAGGGTGCCGCCGCTGCGCAGTTCCTTGGCCAGCGAACGACTGAAACCTTCCAGGGCACGCTGGGTACTGGCTGCGAAGGGGGCGCTCAAGGTCTGCGGGTCACGTCCCAGGATCACCAGATGCGCGCAATGATCGAGGTTTTTCATCAGGGGCTGGAAGAACTCGCGCAGTTGTTTGAGCTGGTCGGTCTGCACCAGGTCGCTGGCGTCGAACACCACCGCTTTGAGTTTCGGGCCGTGGCCGGGGATCCATGCCGTGGCCATCGAAGGGTCGGTGCCGTAGCTGTAGATCGCGTCGGTCAGGCGGTTGGCGAACGCGCTGACTTTCTCCGCCAACGGCCCGCCACCGATCAGCAACGCACCCTCGACCGGACGCAGGCGGCCGGCCTGCCAGCGTTCCAGGCGCACCGGCGAAGGCAGGCCGATGGCCCCGACAAGGCGATGGCCGATAGACGAATTGGCGAAGTCGATATAGCGGTCAGACATGGAACGCGCTCCGGTAGCTGGGATACAAAGTGTGGACCATCAATGGCGATCGGTCGTTCGATCCGCGAGATAAGGCCTACGCTCAGGTTATGGCAACGCAATCCCTGTAGGAGCAAAGCTTGCTCGCGATGATGGTGTGTCAGTTGACATGAATGTAGCTGACCCACCGTCATCGCGAGCAAGCTTTGCTCCTACAAGGGATTGGCTCAACTTTCGGGTATTTCATCAGGAGCTTTTCATGACTCAACTGCGTCGTGTCGCGATCATCGGCGGTAACCGCATCCCCTTCGCCCGCTCCAATGGACCGTACGCAACCGCCAGTAACCAGGCCATGCTCACCGCCGCGCTTGAAGGTCTGATCGAGCGTTACAACCTGCATGGCCTGCGCATCGGCGAGGTGGTCGCCGGGGCGGTGCTCAAGCTGTCACGGGACATGAACCTGACCCGCGAGTGCGTGCTCGGTTCGCGGCTCTCGCCCTCGACACCCGCCTATGACATTCAGCAAGCCTGCGGCACCGGGCTGGAAGCGGCACTGCTGGTGGCGAACAAGATTGCCCTGGGCCAGATCGAGTGTGGCATTGCCGGTGGCGTCGACACCACCTCCGATGCGCCGATCAGTGTCAGCGAAGGGTTGCGCAAGATTCTGCTACAAGCCAACCGCGCGAAGAGTACCGGCGACAAACTCAAAACCTTCCTGCAATTGCGCCTCCGTCACCTGGTCCCCGAGTTCCCGCGCAACGGCGAGCCGCGCACCGGTTTATCCATGGGGCAGCATTGCGAGTTGATGGCGCAGACCTGGAGCATTTCCCGTGAAGCACAGGATCAACTGGCCCTGGAGAGTCATCAGAAATTGGCCGCGTCCTATGCCGAGGGCTGGCACAACGATTTGATCACACCCTACCTGGGCCTCACCCGCGACAACAACCTGCGCCCGGACTCGACACTGGAAAAGCTCGCCGCCCTCAAACCGGCCTACGAGAAAAGCGCCAAGGGCACCCTGACTGCGGGCAACTCCACGCCGCTGACCGATGGCGCGTCGTTGGTACTGCTGGGCAGTGAGGCGTGGGCGAAGGAGCGTGGCCTGCCGATTCTCGCTTACCTGCGTGATGGCGAGGCGGCAGCGGTGGATTTCGTCAACGGAGCCGAAGGTTTGTTGATGGCTCCGGTGTATGCGGTGCCGCGTCTGTTGGCCCGCAATGGCCTGACCCTGCAGGACTTCGATTATTACGAAATCCACGAAGCCTTCGCCGCGCAAGTGCTGTGCACGTTGAAGGCCTGGGAGGATGCGGACTACTGCAAAACCCGCCTCGGGCTCGATGCACCGTTGGGCTCGATCGATCGCAGCCGACTCAACGTCAAAGGCAGCTCGCTGGCGGCGGGGCATCCGTTTGCCGCCACGGGCGGGCGGATTGTTGCCAATCTGGCGAAGCTACTGGATGCGGCGGGGAAAGGGCGGGGACTTGTCTCAATCTGCGCGGCGGGGGGGCAGGGGGTGACCGCCATCATCGAACGTTGATTGCTCGATATGAAATGAAACCCTGTGGGAGCGAGCCTGCTCGCGAAAGCGGTGGGTCAGCCAACATCATTGTCGACTGACACTCCGTCTTCGCGAGCAGGCTCGCTCCCACAGGGGGGAACTGTCGGTGTTGAATAGATTTGTGACATGGCTTAGCGTCGCCCCATCAGCCGTCCCGCAACACAAGGCCCGTCAATGCCGACCAACGGACAAGTGTCACTCGAACGCAGCATCCCGCCACTCACTGCACTACCGCGCCCTCTGTATGCACGGGTGGAGAGCCTCAACGCCGGTTCGTGGACGCCGTCCCATCGCCACGATTGGGTGCAGTTTTCCTACGCCATCAGCGGCGTTCTCGGCGTGCACACCGCCGAAGGCAGTTTCTTCGCGCCGCCGCAGTGGGGCATCTGGATTCCGGCGGATCTTGAGCACCAGGTGGTGACCTCGATGCGCGCCGAAATGCGCAGCCTGTATGTGCGCCGCGAGGATTGCCAGTGGGCGGACGGGCGCTGTCGGGTGTTGGAAGTGACGCCGCTGGCCCGGGAGCTGATCAAGAGTTTCTGCCTGCTGCCCGTGGAGTATCCACAGGGCGATAGCCCGGAAGCACGACTGGTGAGTGTGTTGCTGGATCAACTGGCAGCGTTGCCGGAAGTCGGGTTCTCCTTGCCGTTACCCCGCCATGAGCGGTTGTTGGGGTTGTGCAACGAGTTGATCGAAAATCCGGAGCGCAATGTGACTCTGCAGGCGTGGGCAGAGCGTTTGGGCACGTCGGAAAAAACCCTGATGCGCCTGTTTCAGCGCGAAACCGGGTTGAGCTTTCGCGGCTGGCGCCAGCGCATGCGGTTGCTGTCGTCGCTGAGTTTGCTGGAGGAGGGAGACAGCGTGACCAATGCCGCGCTGGCCTGCGGGTATGACTCGACGTCGGCGTTTATTGCGGCGTTCAAGAGTCTGTTCGGGTTTACCCCGGGGGAGTTGTTTCGGCAGTGACGGCCCCATCGCTGGCAAGCCAGCTCCCACAAGGACAATGCGGACCCTGTGGGAGCGGGCTTGCCCGCGATTGGCCGCAAAGCGGCCCCTGATCAGGTCCGGAAGCGGCGCACCAACCCATCCAGCTCATTCGACAGCCCGGCCAGGCTCTGGGAGTCCAGGCGTGCCGAGTTCGCCAGTTCGGCCACCAGTTGCGCGTCGCCGTGAATCTGGCTGATGTGCCGGTTGATGTCTTCGGCCACCTGGTGCTGTTGTTCCGCCGCCGTGGCGATCTGGGTGTTCATGTCGCGAATCACGTCCACCGACTCGCGAATCTGCCCGAAGCTACTGCGTGCTTCGCCGATGCGCGTCACCGACTGCTGCGATACCTCCAGGCTGGCATGCATTTGCTGCGTTACCTGGCTGGTGCGTTTGGCCAGGTTGCCCAGCAGCCCGTCGATTTCCGCCGTGGAGTCGGCCGTACGCTTGGCCAGCGCCCGAACTTCATCCGCCACCACCGCAAAACCACGACCTTGCTCACCGGCCCGCGCCGCTTCGATGGCGGCGTTCAGCGCCAACAGGTTGGTCTGTTCGGCGATCGAGCGAATGGTGCCGAGGATCGACTGAATGTCATTGCTGTCGCGCTCCAGTTGTTGCATCGACTGGGCCGACTGTTCGATTTCCTGGCTCAGGCGATCCACGCTGCTCACGGCGGCATCGATCTGTTGCTGGCCTTCGCGGGCCTGACGCTGGCCGCTGTCGGCAGACTCGGCGGCCTGGCTGCACGAGCGCGCCACTTCGTTGGCGGTAGCGACCATTTCGTGGAACGCCGTGGACACCATGTCCACCGCTTCACGCTGGCGCCCGGCGGCTTCCGCCATGTCGCTGGAGACCTGGGTCGAGCTTTTGGACGTGGCCAGAATCTTGCTCGCGGCACCGCCGATGTTCTGGATCAGGTTGCGAATCGCGGCCAGGAATTGGTTGAACCAGTTGGCCAGTTGCGCGGTTTCGTCGTTGCCACGGATTTGCAGGTTCTTGGTCAGGTCGCCTTCACCTTGGGCAATGCCTTCCAGACCATCGGCCACGCTGCGGATCGGACGCACGATGACACTGGCGAAACTGGCGCCGACGATGGCGAAGACCACTGCCAGTACGGCGGCGATGATCGCGATCAACCAGGTCAGCTGGGTCGCGGTGCTCATCACGTCGCTTTGCTTGATCAGGCCGATGAAGGTCCAGCCCAATTGCTCGGACGGCCAGACGTTGGCCATGTAGCGCTCGCCATTGAGTTCCACTTCAACCAGGCCTTTGCCGGCCTTGGCCAGTTGCGCATAACCCTCGCCGAGGCTGCCCAGGGCCTTGAAGTTGTGTTCCGGTTGCTTCGGGTCGACCAGTACGGTGCCGGAGTTTTCCAGCAGCATCAGGTAGCCGGTTTCGCCGAGCTTGATCTGTTTGACCAGTTCGGTGAGCTGTTTGAGCGACACGTCGATGCTGACCACGCCGCCGTTGGTGCCCAGCTTGTTGTCGATGGTGCGTACGGTGCTGACGTAGGACGTATCGTTTTCGGCCCAGTAATAGGCCTCGGTACGGAACGGCTTGCCTGGTTTGGCCTGGGCTGCCTTGTACCAAGGGCGCTGACGCGGGTCGTAGTTGGCCAGCTTGGCATCGTCCGGCCACGACACGTAACCGCCGGCGGCGGTGCCGAGGATGGCGTAGGCGTAGGAAGGATGGGCGTTGCCCAGCTCCTGCAGGAAGGCGAAGACTTTCTTGTCCATCTCGCCCTGGGGAATGCTGGCGGCGTTGGCGTCCATGTAAGTCTTGAGGCTGTCATCGGAGTTCTTGATAACCGATTGCCTGGCCAGGTATTCGACGTTCTGGCTGATGCCGTCGAAGAACAGTTGCATGGCATTACTGACCTGACGGATTTCGCGACCGCTGTTGTCGACGAATTCGTCCTTGGCATCACTGCGCAAGTTCAGCACTACGAGGGTGGCGACCAGCACCACGGGCAGGCAGGCGATGATTGCAAACGCCCAGGTCAACTTCTGTTTGATGTTCATCCGCGCTCCAGATTTTCTTGTAGGCCCACGCAGTGCAGATGACTCGCGGTTTATTGGCAGCCGTAAACGTTCTTGATCAACCCGGATCCGTGAGTGCGGCATCGTTATTGTTATGGAAACGATTGTCGGACAAATCAGTTTGTCACTCAGGGCTTCGGCTGTTGCCTCCGGAAATTGAGGGTTGATGTGAAAAATCCTGCGAACGGTACGTCGGCACCCCCTCCCCCGAATGGATGGATTGCCGTATAACGAATGACTTTCGCGTGTTTGGTAATAAAGGACCCACAATAAAAGCTGATGAAGACTCCAAAACGCATTGAACCCCTGATCGAGGACGGTCTGGTCGACGAAGTGCTGCGCCCACTCATGAGTGGTAAAGAAGCAGCTGTTTATGTGGTGCGCTGCGGTAACCAGTTACGTTGCGCGAAGGTCTACAAGGAGGCGAACAAACGCAGTTTTCGTCAGGCGGCCGAGTATCAGGAAGGCCGCAAGGTACGCAACAGCCGTCAGGCCCGGGCCATGGCCAAGGGTTCCAAGTTTGGCCGCAAGGAAACCGAAGACGCCTGGCAGAACGCCGAAGTGGCTGCGCTGTTTCGCCTGGCCAATGCCGGTGTGCGAGTGCCCAAGCCGTATGACTTCCTCGAAGGCGTGCTGCTGATGGAGTTGGTGGCCGATGAGTACGGTGATGCCGCGCCGCGTCTGAACGACGTGGTCCTGGAGCCGGATCAGGCGCGCGAGTACCACGCGTACCTGATTTCGCAGATCGTGCTGATGTTGTGTACCGGCCTGGTGCACGGCGACCTGTCCGAGTTCAACGTTTTGCTGACTCCGACCGGCCCGGTGATCATCGACTTGCCGCAAGCGGTGGACGCGGCGGGTAATAACCACGCGTTCAGCATGCTGGAGCGGGACGTGGGCAACATGGCGTCCTACTTCGGGCGTTTTGCGCCGGAGTTGAAAAAGACCCGGTATGCCAAGGAAATGTGGGCCTTGTACGAGGCCGGTACGTTGCACCCGGCCAGCGTCCTGACTGGCGAATTCGACGAACCGGAAGAGTTGGCCGATGTCGGCGGCATCATGCGCGAGATCGAGGCCGCGCGCCTGGATGAAGAACGCAAGCAAGCGGCCCGCGCCGCGGACGATGCGCCACCGGGCAAAACCGAAGAGCCGCCTCCGCCGTGGATGCAGTGATCGGTTGAACGAAAAAACCGGCTTCGGCCGGTTTTTTTGTGCCCGACACCTGCACCCTGTAGGAGCGAGCCTGCTCGCGAAAGCGGTGTGTCAGTAACTCGAGATGTTGAATGTGCTGGCCTCATCGCGAGCAGGCTCGCTCCCACAAGGGTTAGTTTTTCAATCAGGCACGCACCGGTTCAGCGCAACACCCCGATTCCAGCTCCTTGAGAATCGGACAATCAGGCCGGTGATCCCCCTGACAATGCTCCACCAGGTCCTGCAAGGTATCGCGCAATTGGCCCAGCTCGCGGATTTTCTGGTTCAGCTCGTCGATGTGCTGGCGGGCCAAGGCTTTCACATCGGCGCTGGCACGCTGGCGGTCTTGCCAGAGGGTCAGCAGTTTGCCGACCTCCTCCAGGGAAAACCCCAGGTCCCGGGAACGCTTGATGAAGGCCAGGGTGTGCAGGTCCTCATCGCCATACACCCGGTAACCGCTGTCAGTGCGATGAGCCGCCTGGAGCAGGCCGATCGACTCGTAATAACGGATCATCTTCGCGCTCAGGCCGCTGTGGCGAGCCGCTTGGCCGATGTTCATCGATTGTCCTCCAGATCCGTGGGTTTCCAGGTTTTCAACAGTAGCGCATTGCTCACCACGCTGACGCTCGACAACGCCATGGCCGCGCCGGCCAGCACCGGGTTGAGAAAGCCGAAGGCCGCCAGGGGAATGCCGATCAGGTTATAGACGAAGGCCCAGAACAGGTTTTGCCGGATCTTCGCGTAGGTCTTGCGGCTGATCTCCAGCGCCGCCGGCACCAGGCGCGGATCGCCGCGCATCAGGGTAATCCCGGCAGCGTGCATGGCCACGTCGGTGCCGCCGCCCATGGCGATGCCGATGTCGGCGGCGGCCAGTGCCGGCGCATCATTGATACCGTCACCGACCATCGCCACCACACCGGTTTTCTTCAGGGCCGCGACCTCGGCGGCTTTGTCCGCCGGCAGCACTTCAGCGTGCACGTTGGTGATGCCCAGCGCATCGGCAACCACTTTGGCGCTGCCACGATTGTCGCCGGTCAACAGGTGACTGCTGATGTTTCGTGCCTTGAGTTGTTGCACCGCGTGCTGAGCGCCGGGCTTGAGCGTGTCGCCGAAAGCGAACAGCCCCAGGACTCGGAGCCGCGGCTGTTGCTCGATCAGCCAGGACAGGGTCCGCCCTTCGGTCTCCCACGCGGTGGCCACGCCGGCCAAATCGCCTGCGCTCAAACCGCTTTCTTCCAGTAGACGCCGATTGCCCAAGGCTAACCGTCGCCCATCGAGGCTACCGGCTATGCCGCGTCCGGTCAGGGACTGGCTGTCGTTGACATCGGCCACGATCAGGCCGCGTTGCGCGCATTCGTCCAGCACCGCCTTGGCCAGTGGATGCTCACTGCCGCGTTGCAGGGCACCGGCCACTTGCAACAGGCTGGCTTCGTCACCGTCGACGGCACTTAAGTGGGCGATACGTGGGGTGCCCGAGGTGAGGGTGCCGGTCTTGTCGAACACCACCGAACTGACTTCATGGGCACGTTCCAGCGCTTCGGCGTCCTTGATCAGAATGCCGTAGCGCGCCGCCACCCCGGTGCCGGCCATGATCGCCGTCGGTGTGGCCAACCCCAGCGCGCATGGGCATGCGATCACCAGGACCGCGACGGCATTGATCAGCGCGGTTTCCAGGGGCGCGCCGTACAACCACCAGCCGATCAAGGTGGCCAGGGCCAGCAACAGAACCACCGGCACGAATACCTGGCTGACTTTATCCACCAGCTTCTGAATGGGTGCCTTGGCCGCCTGAGCGTCTTCAACCAGGCGAATAATCCGGGCCAGTACGGTTTCCGCGCCGAGTGCCTGAGTGCGAACCAGCAATCGACCTTCACCATTGATCGCGCCGCCCGTGACGTGATCGCCAGGTTGCTTGGGCACTGGCAGGCTTTCGCCGCTGATCAATGCTTCGTCGGCATGGCTCTGGCCGTCGACCACTTCACCGTCCACCGGGAAGCGTTCGCCGGGTTTGACCAGCACCAGATCATTGAGGCGCAGGTCGCTGATCGCGACGTCCTGCTCATGTCCGTCTATCACCTGAATCGCCCGCTCCGGGCGCAACGCCTCAAGGGCGCGAATGGCGCTGGCGGTCTGGCGCTTGGCGCGGCTTTCAAGGTATTTGCCCAACAGCACCAGGGCGATCACCACGGCCGAGGCTTCGAAATACAGGTGCGGCATGCGCCCGTCGGCGGTGGCCCATTCATAGACACTCAAGCCATACCCGGCGCTGGTACCCAGGGCGACCAGCAAGTCCATGTTGCCGGCACCGGCGCGCACGGCTTTCCATGCAGCGACGTAAAACCGCGCGCCGAAGATGAACTGCACCGGCGTGGCCAACACGAATTGCGCCCAGGCCGGGAGCATCCAGTGCACGCCGAACGGTTGCAACAACATCGGCAGCACCAGCGGCAAGGCGAGGACGATGGCCGCGATCAAGGCCCAGCGTTCGCGGTGCAGGCGGGTCTGTTGGGTATCGGTGGCCGGATGTTCGGCTTCCCGGACGCTGGCGGTATAACCGGCCTTGGTCACGGCGGCGATCAGGGTTTGCGCATCGACCTGCCCGAGCAGGTCCAGATGGGCGCGTTCGTTGGCCAGGTTCACACTGACGCTCCTTACCCCAGGCACTTTGTTCAGTGCCCGCTCGACGCGGCCGACGCAGGAAGCGCAGGTCATGCCGTCGATGCTCAATTCCAGGCTCTGCTGCGGCACGCTGTAACCGGCGTTTTCCACGGCTTCCATCAAGGCCGGAAGACTGCCCATTGGCGCTTGAACCCGCGCCTGCTCGGTGGCCAGGTTGACACTGACGGCGCTGGCGCCGATGACGTTGCTCAAGGCTCGCTCGACACGTCCGGCGCAACTGGCGCAGGTCATGCCGGCAATCGGCAGATCGAAAGTGGTGGATTCGGACATGGGGCACGCTCCCTGTAGAAGATGTCTACAGGATCAACCTTGCCATGTTGGCAAGGTCAAGCGCCAATCCGCAAATTGCCGCCGTTCCCCTGTGGGAGCGAGCCTGCTCGCGAAAGCGGTCGTCCTATCAACATCATCGTTTACTGACACGCCTCCTTCGCGAGCAGGCTCACTCCCACAAGGGATTTGTGTCAGTAACCGAGGCCCGCGCGCTTGAGGTACATCCCTTCCTGCGTCATCGCTATCCGGTACTTTTGCACTTCCCCGGCACGCAGCGTGATGTTCTGCGAGCCCGGCGCCAGCATGCCCGGATTGCAACCCGGCGCCTGGCCCGGCAGCAGTTTGAGACGCAGGGAAACGTTGCCCGGTGGCAGGTTGAACGAAGTGCTTTGCTCCTGGAACAACCGCGCCGACAGCTGATCATGGATGTACACGCCGATCTCGCAGCTCGTCGCCACTTCCAGCCGCTCGCGGGAAATGATCAACACGCCATAGTCCTCCCCGGCGGCATGGGCCGCAGGCAGGGCGGCGAAAAGGCTGAGGAAGCCAAACAGGCTGAAAGCTGACCAGCGCATGGCTGAATCTCCCGAAGTCGAGTCATTGATGGACGCAGCTTGGCCGAGCACGCGGCCGATTGCCAGCCCGGCAGAACACTTCAGAACTTGACCTTGCCATGGTGGCAAGCTCGACACTGGGGGCAACCTCACTCGAAAGCTTCATTAAAGGAGTCGTCCCCATGCAAGTGTTCAATGTTGAAGGCATGTCTTGCGGTCATTGCGTCAGAGCCATCACTCAAGCCGTCCAGGCCAAGGATCCGGCGGCCAGCGTGCGTGTCGATCTGGCGGCGAAAGAAGTCGGCGTCGAGTCGGCATTGAGCGCCGATCAAGTGATCGCACTGATCAGCGAAGAAGGTTACGGCGTGAAGCTGGCCTGATCTTTTTAATAGTTAGCGAGCTATCGGAATGTTCAAGGCGTCCATGCGCGGCTAGACTGTCGGGCTGCCGACTTCTGTCCAACTGGATGCCTGATGAACTTCCGTACCATTCTCATTCTTGGCGCCTTGAGCGCTTTCGGTCCGCTGGCGATCGATTTCTATTTGCCGGCGTTCCCCGCCATGGCACTCGCCTTCGGCACGGACGAAAAGCATGTTCAGCTGACATTGGCGGCGTATTTTCTCGGTTTGTCCATTGGCCAGTTGGCTTACGGTCCGGTGGCTGATCGTTTCGGGCGCCGCATCCCGTTATTGACCGGGGTCGGGCTGTTTACGGCGGCCTCATTGGCGTGCGCCTATGCACCGAACCTGGAATGGCTGATCGGCGCGCGGTTCACCCAGGCGTTGGGCGGTTGCGCAGGGATGGTGATCTCGCGGGCCGTGGTCAGCGATAAATGCGATGCGGTGGGTTCGGCCAAGGTCTTTTCGCAATTGATGCTGGTGATGGGACTGGCACCGATTCTCGCGCCGATGCTGGGCGGGTTGCTGGTCAACACCACCGGTTGGCAGTCGATTTTCCTGGCGTTGACCGGTTTCAGTGCATTGGCGGGATTGGCCGTTGCCTTCGGTTTGCCGGAAAGCCTGCCGGCCCATATACCACGCCAACCCTTGTCGGGGGCGTTGCGTCAGTACGGACGGCTGTTGAAGGATCCGGTGTACCTCGGCCATGCGCTGACCGGTGGCATCGCCATCGCCGGGATGTTTTCCTACATCGCCGGGTCACCATTCGTCATCATCAAACTCTATGGCATCCCGGCCGAACATTTTGGCTGGTTCTTCGGTGCCAATGCGGCGGGTTTCATACTGGTGGCCCAGGTCAACGCGCGGTTACTGGCCAGGCGCGGACCTGCATTCCTGTTGGCACGCGCCGTGTGGGTTTACCTCGGCGCGGGTCTGACCCTGCTTGCCGTCAGCGCCTTGCACACCGCGCAACTGTGGCCGTTGCTGGTGCCGTTGTTCATCTGCATCGCCAGCCTTGGCTGCATCCTTCCCAACGCTTCGGCCTGTGCGATGAATGGCCAAGGTGCACGGGCCGGCAGTGCTTCGGCGATGCTCGGTTGCCTGCAATTCAGTGTGGCCGCCGGCGCCGCCGCGCTGGTGGGTGTTTTGCACGATGGCAGCGCCATGCCGATGGCCATGGTCATCAGCCTGTGCGGAGTTCTGGTGGTGAGCGTGGCGATGCTCACCCGGCGTTTGCAGAATGCCCGGGCACTGGCGCAAGCCCAGGTCTGAGGACGGGCTCAGCCAACGGCAGCACGTTGTTGGCGGTCGGGAATCTGATGGGGAGCTTGCAGTCGCGCTTCGAGGGTATTGGTGAAAGCTCGGGCTTCGGCTTCGCTGCGGAACGTTACAGCATGTTGGTCCAGGCGGACCTGCCACTGGGATTTTGCCAATTCTTTTATCAGGATCTTCATTACTGACCTCCTCATGTAAAAGATTGTCTCGCAGAGATTTCGATTGTAGTCCTGAATACGATCACCATTGTGACAAGGGTCAACTGTCGGACTGACGGCATAAGATCGCAGTTGTATCCGCCAGCACCAATCCGCTTGCCAGCGATGGCGTCCTTGAACCATCCAAGGGCCCTATCGCCAACAAGCCGGGTCCTACTGGCTTAAAACCCTTCCAGCACGATCTTGCCCTTGGATTTTCCGCTTTCCAGCAGCGCATGGGCACGGCGCAGATTGCTCGCGTTGATGCTGCCGAAGTGCTCGCCGACCGTGGTCTTCAAGGTGCCGGCATCGATCAGCTGGGCCACGCGATTGAGCAGCTTGTGCTGTTCGATCATGTCCGCGGTTTCAAACAGCGAGCGGGTGTACATGAACTCCCAATGCAGCGACAGGCTCTTGCGCTTGAGCTTGGTCACGTCCAGGGATTTAGGGTCGTCGATCAGCGCGAGTTTGCCCTGTGGTGCCAGCGCCTCGACCAATTGATCCAGGTGATGATCGGTCTGGGTCAGGCTGGCGACGTGGGTCACCTGATGGATGCCTGCACGCTTGAGTTCCTCGCTCAGCGGCTGGCTGTGATCGATCACCTGATCGGCGCCGAGCTCTTTCACCCAGCTATGGGTCTGTGGACGCGAAGCGGTGCCGATGACGTTCAGCCCGGTGAGTTGTTTCGCCAGCTGCGTCAGGATCGAGCCGACGCCACCGGCGGCACCGACGATCAGCAGGCTCTGGCCTTCATCAACGCTGCCTTCTCGCACTTGCAGGCGTTCGAAGAGCAATTCCCACGCGGTAATGGCGGTCAACGGCAGAGCGGCGGCTTCGGCGAAACCGAGGGTTTTCGGCATATGGCCTACGATCCGCTCATCCACCACGTGCAGTTCGCTGTTACCGCCGGCGCGGGCGATGGACCCGGCGTAGAACACCTTGTCGCCGGCTTTGAACAGGGTCACGTCACTGCCGACCGCCTTGACGATGCCGGCCACATCCCAACCCAGCACTTTTGCGGTGCCACCTTCGGGCTGGACGTTCTGACGGACCTTGGTGTCCACCGGGTTGACCGAAATGGCCTTGACCTCCACCAGCAAGTCCCGAGGTCCGGCGACCGGTTCCGGCAGTTCGATATCTTGCAGGGATTTTTCGTCGCTGATCGGCAGGGACGCGTAATAGGCAATGGCTTTCATGGGAGCTCCGGACGGTACTGAAAGAAAGAATCGATGGGGCAGATGATTGGCTATTTCTCCAGAGGATAAAACCCGCTAAAAGAGCAGTCTCTTTCAATATTTTTTTGATAATAGGGGCTTTGAATGCTGCGTTTCGATGACTTGCAGCTGTTCGTTCGGGCGGCAGACCTGGGCAGTCTGTCGGCGGCCGCACGGGGCATGGACATGTCGGCGGCGGTGGCCAGTGCGGCATTGAAACGCATCGAACAGCACTTGGGCGCCCGTTTGCTCGCCCGTTCGACCCGCAGCCTGCGCCTGACCGCCGAGGGTGAAGGCTTTCTTGAGTATGCCCGGGCGGCTTTGAGCAATCTCGACGAGGGCCGGCGTTTATTGGCCAGCAGCCAGGATCAAGTCAGCGGTGTGTTGCAGTTGTCGGCGCCGTCGGATTTCGGTCGTAACTTATTGCTGCCCTGGCTGGACGAGTTTCAACGCGAGCACCCCAAGCTCACCGTACGTTTGTTGCTGGGTGACCGTATCGCCGATCTGTTCCGCCAACCGGTGGACATTGCCCTGCGCTACGGCGAACCGGAAGACTCCAGCCTCGTGGCTTTGCCCATCGCCCCGCATAACCGGCGTGTGCTCTGTGCGGCGCCAAGCTATCTGGCCCGACACGGCGAGCCACGGCAACTGGAGCAATTGGCTCAACACAATTGTCTGCTGTTTATGCTCGGCAGCCGGGTCCACGATCACTGGAGTTTCCACGACGGTAAACGCGAGGTCGGCCTGACGGTCAGCGGTGATCGTTTCAGCGACGATGCCGATGTCGTGCGGCTATGGGCCGTGGCGGGAGCCGGTATTGCTTACAAGTCCTGGCTTGATGTGGCTGCCGATGTGCTCGCCGGTCGATTGAAAGTGCTAATGCCTGAACTGCTTTGTGAGCGCGCACCGCTGAATCTGTTGTGCGCCCATCGCGCACAATTGAGTAAGCCGGTGAACCTGTTACGGGAAATGCTTGCCAGTCGATGCGCCCGGTTGAGCAGTCATTTTCCGGGGTTCTCGAGAATCGGTCATTAGTCGCAGGAAAAAAGCGAAATTTCCCTCAGGAACTATCACCACCAGCGGTTTGCGGGGGGCAGGAACCGACGGTCAACCCGCCTATACTAGCGATCGCCTCATCTCCGCACCGTCATTCGCAAGCGCGAAGCCACGCTGGATCCAGCCTTGTCCAGTGCTCTATCGCCGGGCCCCGGCGACCTTTGTCCGGTGTTGGCTCACGTTAGCGATGACTTTGTCTGGTGTATGGCGATTTCCACGTCTTGGCCGACGGCGCATGACTGGTCAAGATGTCTCAGAGCAGTAGACGAACGATTCAACAGGGAGTGAATTCATGGAACATGCACCTTGCATCAGCCAGATAGCCACCTTACTGGCTGACCCAAAGCGCAGCGCGATGATGTGGGCCTTGATGGACGGATCGGCGCGCCAGGCCGAAGAGCTGGCTCTGTTGGCCGGTCTGTCGCCATCGTCGGCCAGCGCCCATTTGGGGCGTTTGTCCGCGGGAGGTTTGTTGAAAGTCGAAACCCGGGGACGCAAGCGCTTTTTCCGTTTGAGCACCCCCGAAGTCGGGGCCGCGATCGAAGCCCTGGCAAGCGCGACGCTGGCCAGCACGCCCCGGGAAACTCCGGATATCTTCAAACACACCACACCCCTCGCCAAGCCTCAAGCCAGGCGCTCGTCTTTGTTGCGCGCTCGGCTTTGCGACGATCATCTGGGCGGCACCCTGGCCGCCGACCTGTATCAGCGTTTGCTGGAAGCGGGCTGGATAGAACAGTTCGATCAACGGGTCACGATAACGCTCAAGGGGGCCAATGCGTTGGCGGCACGTGGTGTATTCATCCAGGCGTTGGCCCATCGCAATGGCAAGTCCGCGTGCGCGTGTCCCGACTGGAGTGAAAGACGCCCGCACATGGGCGGATCACTGGGAGCGGCGTTGTTGCAGTTGTTCATGCAGTCCGGCTGGCTGTGCCTGCCCAACGATTCGCGGGCCTTGCAGGTGACCGTTGCAGGGCAGCGTGAAATTCACCGGTTCGCAAGGGAAACCGAGCTGGAAATGGCGCTCTAGAACCTTTTGATGGCTGGCGTGTTACCTCTGAACCTGTGGGAGCGAGCCTGCTCGCGAAAGCTGCATTGCAGTCAACATCATCAGTGACTGACACAACGCCTTCGCGAGCAGGCTCGCTCCCACATTGGGTTTATGGTGCCCTTGCTTACGGTTTTACCAACCGCGCATCCAGGCTGTTCTGCGCCAGGCGTCGGGCCTGATCCTGGGTCATGCCCAGATGTGTGTGCAGTGCATGGAAGTTTTCGGTCACGTAACCGCCGAAGTACGCCGGGTCATCGGAATTCACCGTCACTTTCACACCACGTTCGAGCATGTCGAGAATGTTGTGCTGCGACATGTGATCGAACACGCAGAGTTTGGTGTTGGACAGAGGGCACACGGTGAGCGGGATCTGCTCGTCAATAATGCGCTGCATCAAGCGCTCGTCTTCGATAGCGCGTACGCCATGGTCGATGCGCTGGATTTTCAGCAGGTCGAGGGCTTCCCAGATGTACTCGGGTGGGCCTTCTTCACCGGCGTGGGCGACGGTCAGGAAACCTTCGCCGCGCGCACGATCGAACACCCGCTGGAACTTGCTCGGCGGGTGACCCATTTCGGAGCTGTCGAGGCCGACCGCGACAAACGCATCCCGGAACGGCAGCGCCTGGTCGAGGGTCTTCTGTGCCTGTTCTTCGCTCAAGTGGCGCAGGAAACTCAGGATCAAACCGCTGGTGATGCCCAGTTGCTGCTCACCGTCCTTCAGTGCCGCGGCGATGCCGTTCAGCACCACTTCGAACGGGATGCCACGATCGGTGTGGGTCTGCGGGTCAAAGAACGGTTCGGTGTGAATCACGTTCTGTTCTTTGCAGCGCAACAGGTAAGCCCAGGTCAGGTCGTAGAAATCCTGAGAGGTACGCAGCACGTCGGCGCCCTGGTAATACAGGTCGAGGAACTCTTGCAGGTTATTGAAGGCGTAAGCCTTGCGCAAGGTGTCGACATCGCTCCATGGCAGGGCGATCTTGTTGCGCTCGGCGAGGGCGAACAGCAGCTCGGGTTCCAGCGAACCCTCCAGGTGCAAGTGCAATTCTGCCTTGGGCAGGGCGTTCAGCCAGTCGTACATATTCGTTTCTCATCAGGTGCAGATGACGGGCATTCTACAGGTGCTTGCAGAAACAATTGGCAGAACCTGACCGAAAGGTTCATTGCGCCGGGCGGGATGTATTGACCGGTGCGCTAAGGTGTAACGAAACGTTAGTGCCGTGCCGTAGTCAGTCGCTTATCTGTTTCTCCATGGCAAAAGGTGCGCCATGCTCACGATCCTCAAGCAAGAAACCTTTCTGCTGCTGGCCCTTATCGCCGCCATCGTTGCTTTCCCGCTGGAACACTGGCTGCTGCACAGTGGCCAGGCCGTTGCGTTGATCGCCGGGCTGGTGCTGGTTGCGTTCATCGTCGCCGCCTCGATGCGCGTCGCCCATCAGGCCGAACTGCTGGCGGAAAAGGTCGGTGATCCTTACGGCACGATGATCCTGACCCTGGCCGCAGTGCTGGTGGAAGTGGTGATCCTGGCGATCATGATGAGCAACGAGGCCTCCGCGACCCTGGTACGCGACACGATCTATTCGGCGGTGATGCTCGACATCAACGGCATCCTTGGCCTGGCGGCGTTGATGGGTGGGCTCAAGCATGGCGAACAGTCCTACAACGATGACTCGGCACGCAGCTACAGTGTGATGATCCTCACCGCCATGGGTGTGTCGATGGTGGTGCCCGAGTTCATTCCCGAATCCAACTGGAAGCTTTATTCGGCGTTCACCATTGGTGCGATGGTGGTGCTTTATGCCTTGTTCCTACGCATGCAGGTCGGGCCACACAGTTACTTTTTCAGCTACAGCTATCCCGACAAGCGCCGCAAGAAAGAACCGCAGGACGTGGAGCCGGCACCGATCAGCCTGACGCTGTCCGTCGGCATTCTGGTGTTCGGCGTGGTGGTGATCGGCGCATTGGCCGAAGTGATGTCCAAGACCCTGGATCTGGGGCTGGAAGGCACGGGTGCACCGCCGGTGATCACGGCGATCCTGGTCGCGGCGATCTCTGCAGCGCCGGAGATTCTGACCGCGTTGCGCGCGGCGCTGGCCAACCGCATGCAATCGGTGGTCAACATCGCCTTGGGTGCATCGCTGTCGACGGTGATTCTGACAGTGCCGGTGATGGAGGCGATGGCGCTCTACACCGGCCAGCCATTCCAGATGGCCATGACCCCGGTGCAGACGGTGATGGTCTTCATCACGTTGATCGTCAGCGCGATCAACCTCAACGATGGCGAAACCAATGCCATCGAAGGGATGACTCACTTTGTGCTGTTTGCGACCTTCATCATGTTGTCGTTGCTGGGTCTTTGAAAAACAACGCACCCCCCCTGTGGGAGCGAGCCTGCTCGCGAAGGCGTAGTGTCAGTTGTCTTGTATGTCGCCTGATACTCCGTCATCGCGAGCAGGCTCGCTCCCACAGGTTTGATGGGTGTTGTGTCAGGTGCCGGCGATTAGCTGCCGAGCCGCCTGGCTGTGATCGGCAATCAACCCCTTCAGGTCCAGCCCTTCGACCTGCCCATCGATCACCCGCCATTTGCCACCGACCATCACCCGGTCCGCCCGATCCGCGCCGCACAGCAGCAGCGCGGACACCGGGTCATGGCTGCCGGAAAAACGCAGCTCATCGAGCTTGAACAATGCCAGGTCAGCCTGCTTGCCCACTGCCAGTTCACCGATGTCGCTGCGACCGAGCAACTGGGCCGAACCCTTGGTAGCCCAGCCCAACACACGTTCCGGGGTGATTTTCTCGGCGCCGTAGCGCAGCCGCTGGATATACAGTGCCTGACGCGCTTCGAGGATCATGTTCGATGCGTCGTTGGAGGCCGATCCGTCAACGCCCAGACCCAACGGCGCCCCGGCGTCGGTCAATTCGATGCTCGGGCAGATACCGGAAGCCAGGCGCATGTTCGAACTTGGGCAATGGCAGATGCCGGTACCGGCGGCGCCGAGGCGGGTAATTTCATCCGGATTGAAGTGGATGCCGTGGGCCAGCCAGGTGCGTGGGCCGAGCCAGCCGACGCTGTCCAGGTAATCCACGGTGCGCAGGCCGAAGCGTTGCAGGCAGAAGTCTTCTTCGTCGAGGGTTTCCGCCAGGTGGGTATGCAGGCGCACATCGAGTTTGTTCGCCAGCTCGGCACTGGCGGACATGATTTCGGGGGTCACCGAGAACGGTGAGCAGGGCGCCAGGGCGATCTGGATTTGCGCGCCGTCACCGCGTTCGTGGTACTCGGCGATCAGACGCTGACTGTCGTCGAGGATTACCTGGCCTTCCTGCACGGTTTGCTGCGGTGGCAGCCCGCCGTCCTTTTCACCGAGACTCATCGAACCGCGAGTCAACATGGCGCGCATGCCCAGTTCGCGAACGCTCTCGACTTGCACGTCGATGGCATTTTCCAGACCTTGCGGAAACAGATAATGGTGGTCGGCGGCCGTGGTGCAACCGGACAGCAACAACTCGGCCAGCGCGACCTTGCTGGCCAGGGCGAGTTTTTCCGGGGTAAGTCGCGCCCACACCGGATACAGGGTTTTCAGCCAAGGGAATAACGGCTGGTTGACCACCGGCGCCCAGGCACGGGTGAGGGTTTGATAGAAGTGATGATGGGTGTTGATCAGCCCTGGCAGGATCACATGCTCGCGGGCGTCGAATACATCATTGCATGGTGTGGAGGGCTGCTGGCCGAGGCTCAGCACTTCGACGATCACACCGTCTTGCAGCACCAGACCGCCACGGGCATCGAGACCGTTGGCCGTGAAAATGGCGAGGGGATTTTTTAACCAGGTACGGGTCGCAGGCATGTTGGCCGGCTCCTCTGAAAGTTGGGTTCAGGGTTGCCAGCTCAGTGTTGCCCTGTCTGCTGATCCAGGGTCGCCGGGGAGGCGAGGTGCGAAGTGTCGAACAAAAGTGCGATGCGGGCAAGTCCTGCCCGACCAGACGATTCAACCCCCTGTAGGAACTGGCTTGCCAGCTAAGGTGTGTCAGTCGACATCGACGTAGCTGATACACCATCGCTGGCAAGCCAGCGCCTACAGGGGAATGTGGTTACCAGGGAATGGTTTCACCCCGGTAATTCACAAAATGATGCCCACCCTTGCCGACATACGCATTCACTTGATCGACCAACCCGCGGGTACTGGTGTCCACATCGATATCGGCGCCTTCACCGCCCATGTCGGTTTTCACCCAGCCGGGATGCAGCGACAGCACGGTGAGTTTTTGCTCGCCTGATTGTTCGTTGAGCTGCGTGACGAAGCTGTTGGTCATGGAATTCAGTGCGGCTTTGCTGGCCTTGTACAGTGCCAGTTCCGGTGCGTCGGGCATGGTCACGCTGCCGAGCACCGAACTCATGAACGCCAACACACCGGTATCCGGGCGAATCTGGCCGACGAACCGCTGGGCCAGGTTGATGGGCGCCACGGCATTGGTGAAAAACAGCTGACCGACTTCGGCCAGCGTCGCGCCACCTGGCGTCTGCACATCCGGCCCTTTGACCCCGGCATTCACGAAGAGCAGATCGAACACTTCGTCCTTGAGTCGCTGGCTCAAGGCGATCACCGCCTGCTGATCGTCCATGTCGAGTTTCTCGATCCGCACCTTGCCCAGGGCCTGCAAGGCATCGGCATTTTGCGGATTGCGCACGGTGGCGGTGACTTGCCAGCCGTCGGCCAGCAGGGTTTTCACCAGCCCGAGGCCCAACCCGCGGGAGGCGCCGATGATGAGTGCGGTTTTTGCCGTAGACATGAGTAGCTTCCTTGATAAATGAGGGGCAGGGAGTCAGTGGACATCATTGGCCGAGTTTATGCTGCAACGTCCAATACGTTGCGTCGAGTCCATTGTTGGCGTTTCGAAACGGGATTGGCACCACTTCAGGGCAAAGCCTCTGGTCAGGCCATGCTGTTGCCCTGCATGAGTTGATCAAAAAACGAGCAGTTTGGCGAGAGCCATGCCCGGCATGGGGCCGAGACAGGAATGAACGGGTTATCCACAGATTGCTCCACAGTATTTGTGTGCAAGCGCAGGGGGCGGGCATAAGCGCGGGGCGGCTATCTTCTAAAGGTGATAAACCATCCTAAGTGTATGTTTTAACGTGAATTTTTGTTTTGTGATGGCATATTGGACGAAAAGTGAACAAAGCCCGCAAAGCCGCATGACAGAAGGGTTACAGCGGAGTGTGCTCAGGTTATCCACAGCCGGGTGCACAGCAGATGTGGGCAACTGTCGGGTGCAATCGAAAGTCGGATCGCCCCAAAAGATTGCAGCTCAACGCTGCAATAGAATGCGCCCGCGGCTCAAATCGGCGAGTTGTCTTTGCAGTGCATCGATCTGCCCGGCACCGACTGCCAACTGCAATTCCACGCCATTGGCGGTAAAGGTTTCCTCGACCACTAGGCCCCCCAGCTCCACGACCCGCAGCTTCACCAACGCAAGCTCGCCAAACGCGCAGGCACAACGTAGCGGTACCCGACTGATCAACTCGATCTTCGGCGCTGCCTGCAGGCATTTGTTGGCGCCGCCGCCATAGGCTCGGGCGAGTCCGCCGGTGCCCAGTTGGATGCCGCCATACCAGCGGATTACCAGCACCGCGACCTGATCGCAATCCTGTGCGTCGATCGCTGCCAGAATCGGCCGGCCAGCGGTGCCGCCCGGCTCGCCGTCATCGGTGCTGCGGTACTGATCACCCAGTTTCCACGCCCAGCAATTGTGCGTGGCATTCAGGTCGCTGTGTTGCTCGATGAATGCCTGGGCTTCAGCGGGGCTGCTGATCGGCGCGGCGTAAGTAATGAAGCGACTTTTTCGAATCTCTTCGCGGTATTCGCAAAAGCCGCTGAGGGTAAAAGGCATAAGTGTCTTAAATGGTTGGCGTCAGGCCGCAGCCCTTGAGAATGATGCGGATCAGGTTGTTGCCGGCATCTTCCATGTCCTGTTTGGTCAACTTGCTGCGTCCGCTGACACGGCAGATCTGCGTGGCGAAGTCGGCGTAATGCTGGGTGCTGCCCCACAGCAGGAAGATCAGGTTGACCGGATCGACCGGGTCCATTTTGCCTGCGTCGATCCATGCTTGAAACACCGCGGCCCGGCCCTGGAACCAGGTGCGGTAGTCCTGGTTGAAATACTCGGTCAGGCATTCGCCACCGCTGATGACCTCCATGGCGAAGATACGCGAGGCTTGTGGTTGGCGTCGGGAAAACTCCATCTTGGCGCGGATATAGCGGGTCAAGGCTTCGGCCGGATCGTCCTCGGCGGTCAGGGTGTTGAAGGTGCTGTCCCACAACTGGAGGATGTTGCTCAACACCGCCACGTACAAGCCCAGTTTATTGGCGAAGTAGTAATGCAGGTTTGCTTTTGGCAACCCGGCATTCAGGGCGATGGTGTTCATGCTGGTGCCTTTGAACCCGTGACGGGCGAACTCGTCTTCGGCGGCTTTGATGATGGTCTCTTCGTTCTTCTGACGAATGCGGCTGGCAGGCTTGCTGCCGTGAGCTGGGACTTCAAAGGTCATGGGCGCTTCCGAAAAGGTGGATGAGTGCGGCCAGAGCGTTGATAGCGCACCCATAAGCTACAGACAAGTCCCAAGGTGATAATTCCAGGAACACCGCAATCCCTGTAGGAGCCGAGCTTGCTCGCGATGGCGGCGTCACATTCAACCTTAATGTTGACTGAACTGACGCCATCGCGAGCAAGCTCAGCTCCTACAAGGACAGTGGCGATCAACGTGTCGCCGCCAGGCTTTCCAGAAAGCTCTCCAGCACCAAATGAGGTCGTCGCCCCTTGCGCGTAACCGAGGCGAGGCTCAAGTCATAGAAGCGCGCTTTGGGTTTCAGCGCACGTAATCGACCCTGTTGCACCCAAAGGCTGGCGTAATGATCCGGCAGATAACCGATGTAGCGCCCGGTCAGGATCAGGAATGCCATGCCTTCGCGGTCCGAGGCACTGGCGGTGCAATTGAGTACCTGGTAGTGGGCCTGAATTTCCGCCGGTAGGCGGAAGGTCGGCGCAATGGCGTCCTGGCTGTTGAGGCGGCCGTCATCCAGTTGCTTGTCATCGACATAAAAAAGGGGGTGGCCAACTGCGCAATACAGCAGTGAACGTTCACTGTAGAGCGGTTGATATTCCAGACCGGACAGTGCACTTGCCTGCGGAACTACGCCGACGTGCAAGCGACCGTCGAGCACGCCTTGCTCCACTTCGTTGGGCGCGATCATGCGGATCTGGATCTGCACGTCCGGCCCGCGCTCCTTCAATTGTGCCAGGGCATGGGTAATGCGCATGTGGGGCAGGGTGACCAGGTTATCGGTCAGGCCGATGGTCAGTTCGCCGCGCAAGTGCTGGTGCAGACCATTGACCTCGGTGCGGAAGCTTTCCAGCGCACTTAATAACTGCAGCGCCGATTGATAAACCTCTCGGCCTTCTTCAGTCAGTGAAAAGCCGGCGCGGCCACGTTGGCACAGGCGCAGGCCGAGGCGCTGCTCCAGATCGCTCATCTGTTGGCTAATCGCCGACCGACCAATGCCGAGTACGCTTTCGGCTGCGGAAAAACCACCGCATTCGACCACGCTACGAAAGATTCGCAACAGGCGTATGTCGAAGTCGCTGACTTGCGCCAATGGATCTGGGCGGCGGCTGCTCATGTTTCTTACCCAATAGTTTAGTCAGCTGCTGACTGAAGGTTAGAAAAGTTGGATTTCACCGACTTTATCCCCGTGGCAACTTAGCTGCAACAACGGTGTTCAATCGCCGGTTTTACATTCTTATGCCGCTTATTGCCTTGCGAGGTTTTCTCGATGAACTTGCCTGAAAACGCCCCGACTTCTCTGGCCAGCCAGCTCAAGCTCGATGCGCACTGGATGCCCTACACCGCCAACCGCAACTTCCAGCGCGATCCGCGCTTGATCGTGGGTGCCGAAGGCAGCTGGCTGATCGATGACAAGGGCCGTAAGGTCTATGACTCGCTGTCGGGTCTGTGGACCTGCGGCGCCGGGCATACCCGCAAGGAAATTCAAGAAGCGGTGGCCAAGCAGCTGGGTACTCTCGATTACTCGCCAGGTTTCCAGTACGGTCACCCGCTGTCGTTCCAGTTGGCTGAAAAAATCACCGATCTGACCCCGGGCAACCTGAACCACGTGTTCTTCACCGACTCCGGCTCCGAGTGCGCCGATACTGCGGTGAAGATGGTGCGTGCCTACTGGCGCCTCAAAGGCCAGTCGACCAAGACCAAGATGATCGGTCGTGCCCGTGGCTACCACGGTGTGAACATCGCCGGCACCAGCCTCGGCGGCGTCAACGGTAACCGCAAGCTGTTCGGCCAGGCGATGATGGACGTCGATCACCTGCCGCACACGCTGCTGGCGAGCAATGCTTACTCGCGCGGCATGCCAGAGCAGGGCGGTATTGCCCTCGCCGATGAACTGCTGAAGCTGATCGAACTGCACGATGCCTCGAACATTGCCGCCGTGTTTGTCGAGCCATTGGCCGGTTCTGCTGGCGTGCTGGTTCCGCCACAGGGTTACCTCAAGCGTCTGCGCGAGATCTGCGACCAGCACAACATTCTGCTGGTGTTCGACGAAGTGATCACCGGTTTCGGCCGTACCGGCACCATGTTCGGCGCCACCACCTTCGGTGTGACCCCGGACTTGATGTGCATCGCCAAGCAAGTCACCAACGGCGCTATTCCGATGGGCGCGGTGATTGCCAGTTCCGAGATCTATCAGACCTTCATGAACCAGGCCACGCCTGAATACGCCGTGGAATTCCCCCACGGCTACACCTATTCCGCCCACCCGGTGGCGTGCGCCGCGGGTCTGGCAGCACTCGACCTGCTGCAAAAGGAAAACCTGGTGCAGAGCGTGGCCGAAGTCGCACCGCATTTCGAAAATGCGCTGCATGGCCTCAAGGGCACAAAAAACATCATCGACATCCGTAACTTCGGCCTGGCCGGTGCCATCCAGATCGCGCCGCGTGACGGCGACGCTATCGTGCGTCCATTCGAAGCGGGCATGGCGCTGTGGAAAGCGGGGTTCTACGTGCGCTTCGGCGGCGACACCCTGCAGTTTGGCCCAACCTTCAACAGCAAACCGCAGGACCTGGATCGTCTGTTCGACGCGGTCGGCGAAGTGCTGAGCAAGATCGACTGATTTCTCCTTCTATATAACAGCACCCGTTGACGGGTGCCTGTGGACAATTTTTCAGGAGCTTCCATGAGCGTTATTCCGCATTTGATCAATGGTGAGCTGGTCACCGAAACCGGTCGCAGCACCGACGTATTCAACCCGTCCACCGGCCAGGCAATCCACAAGCTGCCATTGGCCAGCCGCGAAACCATTCAACACGCCATCGACGCAGCCAAGGCCGCATTCCCGGCCTGGCGTAACACGCCTGCGGCCAAGCGTGCTCAAGTGATGTTCCGCTTCAAGCAACTGCTGGAGCAGAACGAGGCGCGTATTGCCCAACTGATCAGCGAAGAACACGGCAAGACTCTGGAAGATGCTGCCGGTGAATTGAAGCGCGGTATTGAGAACGTCGAGTTCGCCTGTGCCGCACCGGAAATCCTCAAGGGCGAATACAGCCGTAACGTTGGCCCGAATATCGATGCGTGGTCGGATTTCCAACCGCTGGGTGTGGTGGCGGGTATCACTCCGTTCAACTTCCCGGCGATGGTGCCGCTGTGGATGTACCCACTGGCGATCGTCTGCGGTAACTGCTTCATCCTCAAACCATCCGAGCGTGACCCGAGCTCGACGCTGCTGATCGCGCAATTGCTGCTGGAAGCAGGTCTGCCTAAAGGCGTGCTGAGTGTTGTACACGGTGACAAGGTAGCCGTGGACGCGCTGATCGAAGCGCCGGAAGTCAAAGCGCTGAGCTTCGTGGGTTCGACCCCGATTGCCGAATACATCTATTCCGAAGGTACCAAGCGTGGCAAACGCGTTCAGGCACTGGGCGGGGCGAAGAACCACGCGGTGCTGATGCCGGATGCAGACCTGGACAACGCCGTCAGCGCGCTGATGGGTGCAGCTTACGGTTCTTGCGGCGAGCGTTGCATGGCGATCTCGGTGGCAGTGTGCGTGGGCGATCAGGTGGCGGATGCGCTGGTGGCCAAACTGGTACCGCAAATCCAGGCGCTGAAAATCGGCGCCGGTACTTCTTGCGGTCTGGACATGGGGCCTCTGGTCACGGGCCAAGCCCGCGACAAAGTTAGCGGTTATGTAGAAGACGGCGTAGCTGCCGGCGCGACGCTGGTCGTGGACGGCCGTGGTCTGACCGTGGCCGGTCACGAGCAAGGCTTCTTCCTGGGTGGTTGCCTGTTCGACAACGTCACGCCAGAGATGCGCATCTATAAAGAAGAGATTTTCGGGCCGGTGTTGTGCGTCGTTCGCGTCAACAGCCTGGAAGAGGCGATGCAACTGATCAACGATCACGAGTATGGCAACGGCACCTGCATCTTCACCCGTGACGGGGAAGCGGCGCGGTTGTTCTGCGATGAAATCGAAGTTGGTATGGTTGGCGTCAACGTGCCGTTGCCGGTGCCGGTGGCTTACCACAGCTTTGGCGGCTGGAAGCGCTCGCTGTTTGGCGACCTGCATGCCTATGGTCCGGATGGTGTACGTTTCTACACCCGCCGCAAGGCCATCACTCAGCGCTGGCCGCAGCGTGCGAGCCATGAAGCTTCCCAATTCGCGTTCCCTAGCTTGTAAGTAGAAGGATGTAGAAGGCCGACCCATTGGGTCGGCCTTTTTGTTTTCGGGGCTTTTTTGACCTGTATGACAGAATTATGAAAATAGGTGTTGACGGCAGATTCTGGAAGCCTATAATTCGCCCCACTTCCGGCGCAGTCGAAACGGAAAACTCCTTGGTAACCAATGAGTTACGCAGTTTCGACAGCAAGTTGCTTCAGGTCATCGAAGTCGAAAGGAAGTTGAAAAAGAGGTGTTGACAGCAGCGAGTAACGCTGTAGAATTCGCCTCCCGCTGACGAGAGATTGGCAGCGCAAGTGGTTGAAGTTGTTAAGGATTCCTTGAAAACTTCTGAAACAAATCACTTGACAGCAAATGAGGCTGCTGTAGAATGCGCGCCTCGGTTGAGACGAAAGATCTTAACCAACCGCTCTTTAACAACTGAATCAAGCAATTCGTGTGGGTGCTTGTGGTATCAGACTGCTAGTCAACAGATTATCAGCATCACAAGTTACTCCGCGAGAAATCAAAGATGTAACCAACGATTGCTGAGCCAAGTTTAGGGTTTTCTCAAAACCCAAAGATGTTTGAACTGAAGAGTTTGATCATGGCTCAGATTGAACGCTGGCGGCAGGCCTAACACATGCAAGTCGAGCGGATGAAGAGAGCTTGCTCTCTGATTCAGCGGCGGACGGGTGAGTAATGCCTAGGAATCTGCCTGGTAGTGGGGGACAACGTTTCGAAAGGAACGCTAATACCGCATACGTCCTACGGGAGAAAGCAGGGGACCTTCGGGCCTTGCGCTATCAGATGAGCCTAGGTCGGATTAGCTAGTTGGTGAGGTAATGGCTCACCAAGGCGACGATCCGTAACTGGTCTGAGAGGATGATCAGTCACACTGGAACTGAGACACGGTCCAGACTCCTACGGGAGGCAGCAGTGGGGAATATTGGACAATGGGCGAAAGCCTGATCCAGCCATGCCGCGTGTGTGAAGAAGGTCTTCGGATTGTAAAGCACTTTAAGTTGGGAGGAAGGGTTGTAGATTAATACTCTGCAATTTTGACGTTACCGACAGAATAAGCACCGGCTAACTCTGTGCCAGCAGCCGCGGTAATACAGAGGGTGCAAGCGTTAATCGGAATTACTGGGCGTAAAGCGCGCGTAGGTGGTTTGTTAAGTTGGATGTGAAAGCCCCGGGCTCAACCTGGGAACTGCATTCAAAACTGACAAGCTAGAGTATGGTAGAGGGTGGTGGAATTTCCTGTGTAGCGGTGAAATGCGTAGATATAGGAAGGAACACCAGTGGCGAAGGCGACCACCTGGACTGATACTGACACTGAGGTGCGAAAGCGTGGGGAGCAAACAGGATTAGATACCCTGGTAGTCCACGCCGTAAACGATGTCAACTAGCCGTTGGGAGCCTTGAGCTCTTAGTGGCGCAGCTAACGCATTAAGTTGACCGCCTGGGGAGTACGGCCGCAAGGTTAAAACTCAAATGAATTGACGGGGGCCCGCACAAGCGGTGGAGCATGTGGTTTAATTCGAAGCAACGCGAAGAACCTTACCAGGCCTTGACATCCAATGAACTTTCCAGAGATGGATCGGTGCCTTCGGGAACATTGAGACAGGTGCTGCATGGCTGTCGTCAGCTCGTGTCGTGAGATGTTGGGTTAAGTCCCGTAACGAGCGCAACCCTTGTCCTTAGTTACCAGCACGTTATGGTGGGCACTCTAAGGAGACTGCCGGTGACAAACCGGAGGAAGGTGGGGATGACGTCAAGTCATCATGGCCCTTACGGCCTGGGCTACACACGTGCTACAATGGTCGGTACAGAGGGTTGCCAAGCCGCGAGGTGGAGCTAATCCCACAAAACCGATCGTAGTCCGGATCGCAGTCTGCAACTCGACTGCGTGAAGTCGGAATCGCTAGTAATCGCGAATCAGAATG
Source organism: Pseudomonas izuensis (assembly GCF_002356535.2). Classification (NCBI taxonomy): domain Bacteria; kingdom Pseudomonadati; phylum Pseudomonadota; class Gammaproteobacteria; order Pseudomonadales; family Pseudomonadaceae; genus Pseudomonas; species Pseudomonas izuensis. The sequence continues at coordinate 727,268 of NZ_AP017423.2, forward strand.
TCGCGGTGAATACGTTCCCGGGCCTTGTACACACCGCCCGTCACACCATGGGAGTGGGTTGCACCAGAAGTAGCTAGTCTAACCTTCGGGGGGACGGTTACCACGGTGTGATTCATGACTGGGGTGAAGTCGTAACAAGGTAGCCGTAGGGGAACCTGCGGCTGGATCACCTCCTTAATCGACGACTCAGCTGTACCATAAGCTCCCACACGAATTGCTTGATTCATTGAAGAAGACGATAGAAGCAGCTTTAAGCTCCAAGCTGATAGCTCACGCTAACAGTTACAAGCTCGAAATTGGGTCTGTAGCTCAGTTGGTTAGAGCGCACCCCTGATAAGGGTGAGGTCGGCAGTTCGAATCTGCCCAGACCCACCAATTTTGTATGGGGCCATAGCTCAGCTGGGAGAGCGCCTGCCTTGCACGCAGGAGGTCAGCGGTTCGATCCCGCTTGGCTCCACCATAAACTGCTTCAACGTGTCGAAGAGTTTAGAAATGAATATTCCACTGTGAATATTGATTTCTAGTCTTTTGATTAGATCGTTCTTTAAAAATTTGGGTATGTGATAGAAAGATAGACTGAACGTTACTTTCACTGGTAACGGATCAGGCTAAGGTAAAATTTGTGAGTTCTCTTAGTTGAGAAATTCGAATTTTCGGCGAATGTCGTCTTCACAGTATAACCAGATTGCTTGGGGTTATATGGTCAAGTGAAGAAGCGCATACGGTGGATGCCTTGGCAGTCAGAGGCGATGAAAGACGTGGTAGCCTGCGAAAAGCTTCGGGGAGTCGGCAAACAGACTTTGATCCGGAGATGTCTGAATGGGGGAACCCAGCCATCATAAGATGGTTATCTTAAGCTGAATACATAGGCTTAAGAGGCGAACCAGGGGAACTGAAACATCTAAGTACCCTGAGGAAAAGAAATCAACCGAGATTCCCTTAGTAGTGGCGAGCGAACGGGGACTAGCCCTTAAGTGGCTTTGAGATTAGCGGAACGCTCTGGAAAGTGCGGCCATAGTGGGTGATAGCCCTGTACGCGAAAATCTCTTGGTCATGAAATCGAGTAGGACGGAGCACGAGAAACTTTGTCTGAATATGGGGGGACCATCCTCCAAGGCTAAATACTACTGACTGACCGATAGTGAACTAGTACCGTGAGGGAAAGGCGAAAAGAACCCCGGAGAGGGGAGTGAAATAGATCCTGAAACCGTATGCGTACAAGCAGTGGGAGCCCACTTTGTTGGGTGACTGCGTACCTTTTGTATAATGGGTCAGCGACTTATTTTCAGTGGCGAGCTTAACCGAATAGGGGAGGCGTAGCGAAAGCGAGTCTTAATAGGGCGTCTAGTCGCTGGGAATAGACCCGAAACCGGGCGATCTATCCATGGGCAGGTTGAAGGTTAGGTAACACTGACTGGAGGACCGAACCGACTACCGTTGAAAAGTTAGCGGATGACCTGTGGATCGGAGTGAAAGGCTAATCAAGCTCGGAGATAGCTGGTTCTCCTCGAAAGCTATTTAGGTAGCGCCTCATGTATCACTGTAGGGGGTAGAGCACTGTTTCGGCTAGGGGGTCATCCCGACTTACCAAACCGATGCAAACTCCGAATACCTACAAGTGCCGAGCATGGGAGACACACGGCGGGTGCTAACGTCCGTCGTGAAAAGGGAAACAACCCAGACCGTCAGCTAAGGTCCCAAAGTTATGGTTAAGTGGGAAACGATGTGGGAAGGCTTAGACAGCTAGGAGGTTGGCTTAGAAGCAGCCACCCTTTAAAGAAAGCGTAATAGCTCACTAGTCGAGTCGGCCTGCGCGGAAGATGTAACGGGGCTCAAACCATACACCGAAGCTACGGGTATCACGTAAGTGATGCGGTAGAGGAGCGTTCTGTAAGCCTGTGAAGGTGAGTTGAGAAGCTTGCTGGAGGTATCAGAAGTGCGAATGCTGACATGAGTAACGACAATGGGTGTGAAAAACACCCACGCCGAAAGACCAAGGTTTCCTGCGCAACGTTAATCGACGCAGGGTTAGTCGGTCCCTAAGGCGAGGCTGAAAAGCGTAGTCGATGGAAAACAGGTTAATATTCCTGTACTTCTGGTTATTGCGATGGAGGGACGGAGAAGGCTAGGCCAGCTTGGCGTTGGTTGTCCAAGTTTAAGGTGGTAGGCTGGAATCTTAGGTAAATCCGGGATTCCAAGGCCGAGAGCTGATGACGAGTTACCCTTTGGGTGACGAAGTGGTTGATGCCATGCTTCCAAGAAAAGCTTCTAAGCTTCAGATAACCAGGAACCGTACCCCAAACCGACACAGGTGGTTGGGTAGAGAATACCAAGGCGCTTGAGAGAACTCGGGTGAAGGAACTAGGCAAAATGGCACCGTAACTTCGGGAGAAGGTGCGCCGGTGAGGGTGAAGCACTTGCTGCGTAAGCCCACGCCGGTCGAAGATACCAGGCCGCTGCGACTGTTTATTAAAAACACAGCACTCTGCAAACACGAAAGTGGACGTATAGGGTGTGACGCCTGCCCGGTGCCGGAAGGTTAATTGATGGGGTTAGCTAACGCGAAGCTCTTGATCGAAGCCCCGGTAAACGGCGGCCGTAACTATAACGGTCCTAAGGTAGCGAAATTCCTTGTCGGGTAAGTTCCGACCTGCACGAATGGCGTAACGATGGCGGCGCTGTCTCCACCCGAGACTCAGTGAAATTGAAATCGCTGTGAAGATGCAGTGTATCCGCGGCTAGACGGAAAGACCCCGTGAACCTTTACTATAGCTTTGCACTGGACTTTGAATTTGCTTGTGTAGGATAGGTGGGAGGCTTTGAAGCGTGGACGCCAGTTCGCGTGGAGCCATCCTTGAAATACCACCCTGGCAACTTTGAGGTTCTAACTCAGGTCCGTTATCCGGATCGAGGACAGTGTATGGTGGGTAGTTTGACTGGGGCGGTCTCCTCCTAAAGAGTAACGGAGGAGTACGAAGGTGCGCTCAGACCGGTCGGAAATCGGTCGTAGAGTATAAAGGCAAAAGCGCGCTTGACTGCGAGACAGACACGTCGAGCAGGTACGAAAGTAGGTCTTAGTGATCCGGTGGTTCTGTATGGAAGGGCCATCGCTCAACGGATAAAAGGTACTCCGGGGATAACAGGCTGATACCGCCCAAGAGTTCATATCGACGGCGGTGTTTGGCACCTCGATGTCGGCTCATCACATCCTGGGGCTGAAGCCGGTCCCAAGGGTATGGCTGTTCGCCATTTAAAGTGGTACGCGAGCTGGGTTTAGAACGTCGTGAGACAGTTCGGTCCCTATCTGCCGTGGACGTTTGAGATTTGAGAGGGGCTGCTCCTAGTACGAGAGGACCGGAGTGGACGAACCTCTGGTGTTCCGGTTGTCACGCCAGTGGCATTGCCGGGTAGCTATGTTCGGAATAGATAACCGCTGAAAGCATCTAAGCGGGAAACTAGCCTCAAGATGAGATCTCACTGGGACCTTGAGTCCCCTGAAGGGCCGTCGAAGACTACGACGTTGATAGGTTGGGTGTGTAAGCGCTGTGAGGCGTTGAGCTAACCAATACTAATTGCCCGTGAGGCTTGACCATATAACACCCAAGCAATTTGCGAACTCGAAAGAGACCAGATTGCGGTGTGTGAAGACGAAACGAACCGAAAGTTCGACGCGCACAAAACACCGAATTCTATCACCTGCCCAATTTGCTGAAGCGCGGCCAACCGGCCACGATTCGGTACCCGAATTTCTTGACGACCATAGAGCATTGGAACCACCTGATCCCATCCCGAACTCAGCAGTGAAACGATGCATCGCCGATGGTAGTGTGGGGTTTCCCCATGTGAGAGTAGGTCATCGTCAAGATTAAATTCCGAAACCCCTATCTGCGTATGCAGGTAGGGGTTTTGTTTTGCCCGCAGGAAAGTTCGTACAGCAGTACCGGACAGGTCCACGCTGTCACAGTCTCCCGACAATGCTAAGGTTCGGCCCTAGCATTTGTATTTTCCAAGGAAGCCTTTATGCCGGACGCGACACCCCTCAGTGCTGGTTTTATGGTGGTTCACGGCAACCGCCTGGACGAGTTGCGCAGCCTGGTGGTTAGCTGGATGCGGCGTTATCCGCTGGCTCCCCTGGAGGATGAGATCGCGCTGGTACAGAGCAACGGCATTGCACAATGGCTCAAGCTTGCACTGGCCGAAGATGCTGAAGAAGACGACATGGGCGGCTGTGGAATCGCCGCTGCCATTGATGTGCAGTTGCCCGGTAGTTTCATGTGGCAGCTCTATCGCATGGTGCTTGGTCGCGACGAAATTCCGGCGAAGTCCCTGCTCGATAAAGCCCCATTGACCTGGCGTTTGATGCGCCTGCTTCCGCAACTGATCAATCAACCGCACTTCGAGCCCTTGCAGCGCTTCCTTACCAATGACACGGATCTGCGCAAACGCTATCAGCTCGCTGAGCGGCTGGCGGATCTCTTCGACCAATACCAAGTGTATCGAGCTGACTGGCTCGAAGACTGGGCAGAAGGCCGTCATCAGTTACGCAACGGTAGAGGCGAAGCCAAACCGCTGCCGCCAGCGAATTGCTGGCAGGCAGAATTGTGGCGTGCGTTGTTGCTGGATGTCGGTGAAGAAGGCATGGCGCAGAGTCGTGCAGGTGTCCATCAGCGGTTTATCGAACGTATCAACAACCTCGACGTAGCGCCCAATGGGTTGCCCTCCCGAGTGATCGTGTTCGGGATTTCCTCTCTGCCAGCTCAAGCCCTGGAAGCGTTGGCCGGATTAGCTCGATTCAGCCAGGTGCTGCTATGCGTGCATAATCCGTGTCGTCACCATTGGGCGGACATCGTCGCCGATAAAGACCTTTTGCGGCATCAATACAAACGACAAGCCCGCAAAAGCGGCATGCCGGTTGTGCTCGACCCGCAAACCCTTCATCAACATGCCCATCCATTGCTCGCCGCATGGGGCAAGCAGGGGCGCGACTATATAAACTTGCTCGACAGCTATGATGATCCAAATAGCTATCGCTCGGCGTTTCGCGACGGGCGCATCGACTTGTTCAGCGACAGCCTGCCACTGAACATGCTCAATCAGTTGCAGGATGACATCCTCGAGTTGCGTCCACTGAACGAAACTCGCGAACGTTGGCCAGCCGTAGATCCGCATACAGATCAGTCGATCCGTTTTCACATCGCTCACAGTGCACAACGTGAAGTAGAGATCCTTCACGATCAGTTGCTCGCGCGCTTCAGCGCCGATCCACAATTGCGTCCTCGCGATGTGATTGTGATGGTCCCGGATATCGACAGCTATGCACCGCACATTCGTGCGGTGTTTGGTCAACTCGAACGTCATGATCCGCGCTTCATCCCCTTCACCCTGGCTGATCAGGGGCAGCGTGGCCGTGATCCGTTACTGATCGCCGTCGAGCATCTGCTCAAGTTGCCCGACAGTCGATTCCCTGTCAGCGAAATCCTCGATCTGCTCGACGTTCCGGCGTTACGCGCCCGCTTTGGTGTAGAGGAGCGCGACCTGCCGACCCTGCACCGCTGGATTGAAGGCGCAGGCATCCGTTGGGGCATGAATGCCGAACAGCGTGCGGGCCTCGGTTTGCCACAGGCGCTGGAGCAAAACAGTTGGCGTTTTGGTCTGCGACGCATGTTGCTTGGTTATGCCGTAGGCAGTGCCAGTGCTTGTGGTGGAATCGAGCCATATGACGAGATCGGTGGTCTGGACGCCGCACTTATCGGCCCATTGGTTGCGCTACTGGATGCGTTGGAAATTGCCCATCAGGAACTCATGCAGCCGGCATCGCCTCAGCAGTGGAGCGTGCGCTTGCAGGCATTGGTGTCGCTGTTCTTCCTGGCCAGCAACGAACATGACGACTTCTTGCTGAGTCAATTGGAAGAATTGCGGGAAGCCTGGCTCGAGAATTGTGAGTCGGTAGGTCTACAAGACGAACTTTCGCTGACCGTAGTCCGTGAAGCCTGGCTTGCGGGTCTCGATCAGGGGCGATTATCCCAACGCTTTCTCGCCGGTGCGGTGAATTTCTGTACCTTGATGCCGATGCGGGCGATTCCCTTCAAACTGGTGTGCTTGCTGGGAATGAACGATGGCGATTACCCGCGTGCACAGCCACCCCTCGATTTCGACCTCATGGGCAGTGACTACCGCCCTGGCGATCGCTCACGGCGCGAAGATGACCGCTACTTGTTGCTGGAAGCGCTGTTGTCGGCACGAGACCAGCTATACATCAGTTGGGTCGGCCGCAGCATTCGCGATAACAGCGAACGCCCTGCTTCGGTGTTGATCGGCCAGCTCCGTGACCATCTGGCCAGCGGTTGGCGATTGACCGGGTCCGACGAAGACTTGCTTGAAGCCATTACTCAGGAACATCCGCTGCAACCTTTCAGCGCTCGTTACTTTCATGAAGGCGATGACCTGTTCAGCTACGCCAACGAGTGGCAGGTGCTTCACCACTTGACCGAGCAAGTGACTGAATGCGAGATCCTTGATCCTCATGTTCAGGAGGAGCCACTGAGTCTCGGTCAACTCCAGGACTTCCTGCGCAACCCGGTGCGGCATTTCTTCAGCCAGCGGTTGAAGGTGTTCTTCGAGGCCGCCGAAGTGCCTTTGGCGGATGAAGAGCCCTTTGTACTCGACGCTCTGCAACGCTATAGCCTCAGCGACAGTTTGCTTGAAGCAGCACTGGCTGATGCGGACAACGCCGACCAGGCACTTGACGCGCAGGCCCGGCGTCTGCAAAACAGTGGCCTGTTACCCATGGCCGGATTTGGCGAATGCCTTCAGCGCGAACTGATCGAGCCGCTGCCGGATCTGCTGCAGCGCTATCAGCAGCTTCTGGCTCTGTGGCCAACGCCATTGACCAGCGCTCTGCCGGTGAATCTGGAGTTGCATGACCTGCGTCTTGAAGGTTGGCTCAGTGGCCTGCATCAACGTGCCGATGGTGGCTTGTTGTCCATCACCACGATCCCCAACAGCATCGGTTCGATCAAGTCGCGCAAATGGCATCGCCTGACGCGGCCTTGGGTCAATCATCTGGTCGCCTGCGCCAGTGGTCTGGCGATGACCACGGCTTTGGTGGCCAGTGATGACAGTCTGGTGCTCGCACCAATGGAGGCGGACTCCGCGCAACGGATTCTGGGTGACCTGTTGCTGGCCTGGCAATCGGGTATGCGTCAGCCATTGCCGATCGCGGTCAAGACTGCCTTCGCCTGGCTGGGTCAAACCGAACCGGTCAAAGCCGAAGCGGCGGCTCGCAAGGCTTATGAAGGTGATGGATTGACCACTGATGGTGAGCGGCGCGAAAGCGTGGCGCTGGCTCGTCAGTTCGCTGACTACGATGCCTTGGTTGCCGACGAGACATTCGTTGACTGGTGCAACGCTCTGTACCGGCCATTGCTTGAAGCCCCTTGGCGTTCGATGTCCAGTGAGGAGGCGCGCCCATGACCGGCAAAACACCTTTGGCCCTGGCATTTCCGCTGCGGGGCAGCCAACTGATCGAAGCCAGCGCCGGGACGGGCAAGACTTTCACCATTTCTGCGCTGTATCTGCGCCTGGTCCTAGGCCATGGTGGCGAGGACAGTGGTTTCGGACGCGAGCTGTTGCCTCCGCAAATCCTTGTCGTGACCTTTACCGATGCCGCCACCAAAGAATTGCGTGAGCGAATTCGTACCCGTCTGGCGGAAGCCGCCCGTTTTTTCCGCGAGGAAACACCGGCCCCCGATGGCCTGATTGCCGAACTGCGTGAGCAGTACTTGCCTGAACAATGGTCCGGTTGCGCAAACCGCCTGGACATCGCCGCCCAGTGGATGGATGAAGCGGCGGTTTCGACGATCCACAGTTGGTGCCAGCGTATGCTGCGCGAACACGCATTCGACAGTGGCAGCTTGTTTACCCAGACCCTGGAAACCGATCACAGCGATTTGCTCGGGGAAGTCCTGCGCGACTACTGGCGGCTGTTTTGTTATCCGATGCAAGGCGATGCGCTGAATTGGGTGCGTAACAATTGGGGTGGTCCGGCGGCATTGTTGCCACGGGTTCGCGGCCTGTTTGCCAGCGAGCGGGACAACGTCGAAGGCAAGGAGCCTGCTGAACTGATCACGGAGTGTTTGCAGGAGCGGCGGGCTGCGCTACTGGAACTCAAGATGCCCTGGCGTCAATGGGCGAATGAGTTGCTCGCCATCTGCCATGAGGGTGTCACCAGCAAGAGTGTCGACGGCCGCAAGATGCAGTCGCGTTACTTCGAACCCTGGTTCGAGAAGATCAAAGCCTGGGCCGAGGACGAAACCCTTGAGCAACTGGACATCGGAACCGGCTTCACGCGCCTGACCCCCGACGGCATGGCTGAAGCCTGGAAGAAAGGCGATGTTCCCAATCATCCAGGCCTGGACGCCATGCCTGGCCTGAAGGCCTGTCTTGATGGCTTGCCGACGCCTGACGCTGCCGTTTTAAAACACGCCGCCCATTGGGTGGGTGCACGCTTCGAGGAAGAAAAACGCCGCCGCGCGGAAATGGGTTTCGACGACATGCTTTTGCGCCTCGATGCTGCCTTGCAAGCCGAGGGTGGCGAGCGCCTGGCAAGCTTGATCCGTGAGCAATTTCCGGTGGCGCTGATCGACGAGTTTCAGGATACCGACCCGGTGCAGTACCGGATCTTCGAGAGCATCTATCGCATCGAGGACAACAATCCGGAAAGCGGCCTGTTCCTGATCGGCGACCCGAAGCAGGCGATCTATGCCTTCCGCGGTGCCGACATCTACACCTACCTGCGCGCCCGTCAGGCGACCGCTGGCCGCCTGCATACCCTGGGCACCAACTTCCGTTCGAGTCATGGCATGGTCAACGCCGTAAACCATGTCTTTGAGCGCGCCGAGACTCGTGAGGCCGGACGGGGGGCCTACCTGTTCCGTGAAAGCAATGGCGATAACCCGGTACCGTTTTTGCCGGTCGAATCCCAGGGCCGCAAAGAGGTTTTGCACATCGACGGTCAGGTGGTGCCCGCGCTGAACATCTGGCACTTGTCTGCCGAGCAGCCGTTGTCCGGTGCGGTGTACCGGCAACAGCTGGCCGCCGCGTGTGCCAGTGAAATCACCGCATTGCTCAACGGTGGGCAACAAGGTCGTGCGGGGTTCGTACGGGACGGCGACTTCAAAGGCTTGCTGCCGGCGGATATCGCGATCCTGGTCCGCGATGGCAAGGAAGCGCAGGCCGTACGTGCCGAGCTTTCCGCCCGGGGAGTGCGCAGCGTTTATCTGTCGGACAAGGATTCGGTGTTCGCCGCCCAGGAAGCTCACGACGTGCTGACCTGGCTCAAAGCCTGCGCCGAGCCGGATATCGAACGACCACTGCGGGCCGCATTGGCCTGCATCACACTGGACCTGTCGTTGGCGGAGCTGGAACGGCTCAATCAGGACGAGTTGGCCTGGGAAGCGCGGGTCATGCAGTTCCGCCGTTATCGAGAGATCTGGCGCAAGCAGGGCGTGTTGCCCATGTTGCGATGCTTGCTGCATGACTTCCAACTGCCACAGGCACTGATTGCACGCAACGATGGCGAGCGGGTGTTGACCAACCTTTTGCATCTCTGCGAGTTACTGCAACAGGCGGCCGCCGAACTGGATGGCGAACAGGCTCTGATCCGTCATTTGTCCGAGCATCTGGCGCTGTCCGGTCAGGCCGGCGAAGAGCAGATCCTGCGTCTGGAGAGTGATGAACAACTGGTCAAGGTCGTGACCATCCACAAGTCCAAGGGGCTGGAATATCCCTTGGTGTTTCTGCCGTTCATTTGCTCGGCGAAACCGGTGGATGGCAGTCGGTTGCCGCTGCATTACCACGATGCCATGGGCAAGGCTCAGGTGACCTTGAGCCCGACCGCCGAGTTGATTGCCCTGGCCGATGATGAACGACTGGCGGAAGACCTGCGCTTGCTCTATGTGGCCCTGACCCGCGCGCAGCATGCCTGCTGGCTGGGGGTGACGGACCTGAAACGCGGCAGTAACAACAGCTCGGTGCTGCACCTGTCGGCGCTGGGTTACCTGCTGGGCGGCGGCGCGGCCTTGACCGAGCCGGCGGGGTTGAAGCGTTGGCTCGAAGACTTGCAGCAGGACTGCCCTGCACTGAGTTACAGCGAAATGCCCGAAGCCACGGGCGAGCACTACCATCCGCCGCAAAACGAAGCAGCATTGCGCGCGCCGCTGGTTCCCAAGCGCAAGGCCAGCGAAAACTGGTGGATCGCCTCCTACAGCGCCTTGCGCATGAGCGACATTCTGAGCATCGGCAGTGACGAGGCGCCGGAGAGCCCGCAGGCGCAGAAGCTCTTCGACGACGAGCGTCTCGATCCGCAGGCGCCTCGGGAAATGGCTGCGGGTGGCGCCGATATCCATCGATTCCCCCGTGGCCCGAACCCCGGCACCTTTCTTCATGGCTTGCTCGAATGGGCGGGCGACGAAGGTTTTTCTGCCACGCCGCAAGCCGTGGAGGACGCCATCGCCCGTCGTTGCAACCGTCGTGGCTGGGAAGGCTGGATCACCACGCTGAGCGATTGGCTGCAGCATCTGCTCAAATCACCGCTGCCTGTGGGAGCTGGGCAAACCCCGGTGATTTTCGAGCGCCTGACCCAATACCGGGTTGAAATGGAATTCTGGTTCGCCAGCCATAAGGTCGATGTACTCAAGCTCGATGCGTTGGTGCGCGAACATACGCACAATGGAGTTGCCCGGGTGGCCGCCGAGCCGGTGCTGCTCAATGGCATGTTCAAGGGCTTTATCGACCTGACGTTCGAACACGAGGGCCGCTACTACGTCGCTGACTACAAATCCAACTGGCTGGGCATTGATGACTCGGCCTACACCGGGCAGGCCATGGAACAGTCGATCCTCGACAACCGCTACGACCTGCAATACGTCTTGTACCTTCTGGCCCTGCATCGTCAACTCAAGGCCCGGCTTGCCGATTACGACTACGACCGGCATGTCGGAGGTGCGTTGTACCTGTTCCTGCGCGGTACGCGTGCACCCAGCCAGGGCGTGTATTTTGCCCGTCCGCCGAGGGAGCTGATCGAGCGACTGGACCGACTGTTTCAGGGGAAAGCAGAACCGAAGGCCGAACCGGCATGGGAACAGGGAGTATTGCTATGAGCCGCACCTTCGCCGATTTGCTGCCCACCTCATTGGCCGCTGAAAGCCTGGCGAACCTCGACCCCTTGAACAGTGCGGACGACTTGCTGCTGTTGCTCACGCGCTGGGTCGAGCGTGGCTGGTTGCGGGCGCTGGACAAAGCCTTCGTTGCTTTCCTCCATGAACTGGCACCGGACGATGACCCGCTGGTGTTGCTGGCGGCGGCATTGACCAGTCATCAACTGGGCCACGGGCATGTCTGCCTGGATCTGTTCGAGACATTGAAAGAACCTGACTTCGCCCTGTCACTGCCACCGGAAGGCGATCTGCACAGTGGCGCGATGTTGCTGCCGTCACAGATGCTGGAGACCCTGGACGGTGCCCATTGGTGCAAGGTGCTGGCTTCGGGCAGCCTGGTCGCATTGGCCGCTGACAGGCGTGAGGCCGTGCAGCAGCGGCCGTTGGTGTTGTCGGGAAAGCGCCTGTACTTGCGGCGCTACTGGGCCTACGAGCGGCGTATCGATCATTCGCTGCGTCAACGCCTGGCCGAACAAGAAGCAGTGCCGAGTGATTTGCTCCAGCGCCTTACCGGCTTGTTCGGTGCGGCCAGGCCCGGTGAGGTCATCGATTGGCAGAAACTGGCGTGTGCCCTCGCGACTCGCAGTGCCTTCAGCATCGTCACCGGCGGTCCGGGCACCGGCAAGACCACGACCGTCGTGCGCTTGCTGGCCTTGCTCCAGGCGCCCGCAGTGGAGGCTGGCAAGCCGCTGCGCATTCGTTTGGCCGCGCCGACCGGCAAAGCCGCGGCGCGATTGACGGAATCCATCAGTCAGCAAGTCAGAACCTTGAAAGTCGCTGAAGCCATACGCAACAAAATTCCCTCGGATGTCACCACCGTTCACCGCCTGCTCGGCAGTCGCCCCGGTACGCGACATTTCCGTCATCACGCGGGCAATCGCTTGCCGCTGGATGTATTGGTGGTGGACGAGGCCTCGATGATCGACCTGGAAATGATGGCCAACCTGCTTGATGCCCTGCCGTCGCACGCCCGCCTCGTGTTGCTCGGAGATAAGGACCAGTTGGCTTCGGTGGAGGCCGGTGCGGTGCTCGGCGATTTGTGTCGGGATGCCGAGGCCGGATGGTACAGCCCGCAGACCCGTCAGTGGCTGGAGGCGGTCAGTGGCGAAAGCCTGGAGGCCAGCGGGTTGCAGGAGGATACCCAAGGCACTCATCCATTGGCGCAACAAGTGGTGATGCTGCGCCACTCGCGACGGTTCGGCGAGGGCAGCGGAATCGGCCAGTTGGCGCGTTGGGTCAATCAGCAGCAGCCCGAAGAGGCGCGTAAGTTGCTGGCGGCTCGAAGCCACGACGATGTATTTTGCCTGCCCCTCAAGAGTGAACAGGATCGGGCACTTGAGCGTTTGTTGCTTGAAGGTCATGGCGACGGGCCGCAGGGTTATCGGCATTACTTGAGCCTGCTGCGAAACCAGCGGCCCGCGCTCGACACGCCGCTGGAGGATTCGCGCTGGATGGATTGGGCTCGACAAATCCTGCAAGCCTTCGATGCTTTCCAGTTGTTGTGCGCGGTCCGCAAAGGGCCGTGGGGTGTAGAAGGATTGAACCAGCGAGTGACCGAGGCGTTGCTCAAGGCCCGGCTGATCGACAGCGACCAGCAGTGGTATGAAGGACGACCCGTGCTGATGACGCGCAATGATTACGGACTGGGTCTGATGAACGGCGATATCGGCATTGCGCTCAAACTTCCCGAACATGATGGACCTGAAGCGGGTAAACAGGTACTTCGGGTAGCATTCCCGCGCAATGACGGGCAGGGCGGGGTACGTTTCGTTCTGCCGAGCCGGCTCAATGATGTCGAAACCGTTTACGCCATGACGGTACACAAATCCCAGGGCTCGGAATTTGCCCATACTGCGCTGATTTTGCCGGATGCCCTGAATCCGGTGCTTACCAAGGAGCTGATATATACCGGGATTACCCGGGCCAAGCACTGGTTCACATTGATCGAACCGCGGGCCGGTGTATTTGAAGAAGCAGTGCGGCGTAAGGTCAAGCGCTTGAGCGGGTTGATGCTGGAGCTCAAGGAAGTTATCGATGCGCCCGATTGAAGGACGCGTCTGTATCTGTAGGAGCGAGCTTGCTCCGGGCGGCGTTCCGACGATGGACTCAAGAGCGCCGCGTTTATCCAGTAAACGCGCGTTTTGAAATGCGACAAAAGTAAGTTTACCGACCGGTTCGGAAAGCCCGCCTGGTTTCAATCATTTTTACTGGCAAGGCCTTTCACTCCTTTATCGATACGCAGTAGGCGTCAATGACCCACATGAAAAAAATAATAAATTACTGCCGGAATTCTTTTTGGAAGCGATGGCTTCGCCAACGCAAATACAAATTGGCTGGCGGGGTGTCATCGCTTAACGCGAGAACTACTTTGGTTCTTGAAGAAGGTGTCTCGCTGGGGCATTTGGTCATCGAGGCCAGGCGTTTGAGCATCGGGGCCCATACCTATATTCGCAGCGGTTGTGTGCTGTCCACGGTAGCTTCAATTGGGCGGTTTTGTTCTATTGGCAATAACTGCCATATCGGGCAGGAAAAAAACACTCACCCTTCAAGCTGGGTAAGCTCTCATCCCTTTCAGTACACCGATACAGGGCTGTCCTACGAGCCTGTCATCGCTGATGTCACTATCGGCGATGACGTATGGATCGGGCACAGCGCCATGATCATGGAGGGCGTCACGGTCGGTACGGGCGCCATTATCGCTACCCGTGCATTGGTTGCTCATGATGTTCCGCCCTATGCGATAGTCGCTGGCGTGCCGGCGAAAGTGGTCAAGTATCGGCATCCTCCAGAAATCACTTCCAGGTTGTTGAACAGCAAGTGGTGGGAATGTGAAGTCGAGTTTCTTCAGAACTTGCGTCTGGATGACCCGGATGCCGCTTTGCCGGAATTGATGAATAAGCGCCACGATAATCTGGCCAGCTACCAGCAGATCGAAGTAACCCGCAAGGGATGCCGTTCAATGCCTTCCATGCCCCGTGGCGAAGACAGTATCGAGTCCAGGCAAGCGCTCAATCAACAAACCGCAACTCCCGCGTTTCACCCAACAACAGTGGGCCATTCAGTTCAGTCACCTCGCGTATGTAATCCCACAGCAGGGTAATCCGCTTGAGCTTGCGCAGGTCTTCGCGGCAGTACATCCAGAACTGCCGGGTGATATTGATTTCGTCCGGCAACACTGGCAGCAGGCGAGGGTCCTGAGCCGCGAGGAAGCAGGGCAGGATCGCCAGTGATCGCCCTTGCTGCGCCGCCACGAACTGGGCTATCACGCTGGTACTGCGCAGATTGGCGCTGGCGCCGGGCAGGACGTTGGCCAGGTACAACAGTTCCGAGCTGAATGCCAGATCGTCGACATAACTGATGAATGAATGCTTGCCCAGGTCGGCCGGGCGGCGGATGGCCGGGTGTTTGTCCAGGTATTCCTGGGTCGCGTACAGCTGGAGTCGGTAGTCGGTCAGTTTGCAGCAGACGTACGGGCCATGTTCCGGGCGTTCCAGGGCGATAACGATATCCGCCTCGCGCTTGGACAGGCTGATGAAGTGCGGCAGCGGCAGGATGTCCACCGAGATCGCCGGGTAGGCATCCACAAAATGGCTTAGCTGTGGGGTGATGAAGAAACTGCCGAAACCTTCGGTGCAGCCCATGCGCACGTGACCGGACAGCGCCACTCCGGACCCTGAAACCTGTTCACAGGCCATGTGCAGCGTGCTTTCGATCGATTCGGCATAACCCATCAAACGCTGACCTTCAGCGGTCAGCACAAAGCCAGTGGTCCGGGACTTCTCGAACAATAACGTGCCCAATGAGGCTTCCAGCGAACTGATGCGTCGGGACACAGTGGTGTAGTCGACCGCCAGGCGCTTGGCTGCGGTGCTGGCTTTACGGGTCCGGGCGACTTCAAGGAAAAACTTGAGGTCATCCCAGTTCAACGAGCCTAACGAGGTGATATTTTTTTGCATGTTGGACCGGCTTTTATGTGCGTTCTTATCAGAAGTTTGCACATCTATACTCCAGAAACAGCCCGATAACCAATCGCGGCGCAAGGCTCCTCTCAAGGCGGCTATCCCGCCTTGACTCCCTGATAGCTCTCTTCCACAAGAATAACGCCCAGGAGACCCCCATGAACGCACCGATCACATCTAACGAAACCACCGTACAAAAGGTCAAATTATTGATCGATGGCGAGTGGGTCGAATCCAAGACCACCGAATGGCACGACATCGTTAACCCGGCGACCCAGCAAGTGCTGGCCAAAGTGCCATTCGCTACCGCTGAAGAAGTCGACGCAGCAATCAGTGCGGCCCATCGCGCCTTCCAGACCTGGAAGCTGACACCGATCGGCGCGCGGATGCGCATCATGCTCAAGCTCCAGGCACTGATTCGCGAACACTCCAAGCGCATCGCCGCGGTGCTGAGCGCCGAGCAGGGCAAAACCATTGCCGACGCCGAAGGCGATATTTTCCGTGGCCTGGAAGTGGTTGAGCACGCCTGCTCCATCGGCAGCCTGCAAATGGGTGAGTTCGCTGAAAACGTCGCGGGTGGTGTCGATACCTACACCCTGCGTCAGCCGATCGGTGTGTGTGCCGGCATCACCCCGTTCAACTTCCCGGCGATGATCCCGTTGTGGATGTTCCCGATGGCCATCGCCTGCGGCAACACCTTCGTCCTCAAGCCGTCCGAACAGGACCCGATGTCGACCATGCTGCTGGTGGAGCTGGCCATCGAAGCCGGCATTCCGGCCGGTGTGCTGAACGTCGTGCACGGTGGCAAGGACGTGGTGGACGGGCTCTGCAGCCACAAGGACATCAAGGCCGTTTCCTTCGTCGGTTCGACGGCGGTCGGTACTCATGTCTATGACCTGGCCGGCAAACACGGCAAGCGCGTGCAATCGATGATGGGCGCGAAGAACCATGCCGTGGTGCTGCCCGATGCCAATCGCGAACAAGCGCTGAATGCGCTGGTGGGTGCCGGTTTCGGCGCGGCCGGGCAGCGCTGCATGGCCACGTCGGTCGTGGTGTTGGTGGGCGCGGCGAAGCAATGGCTGCCAGACCTGAAGGCGCTGGCGCAGAAACTCAAGGTCAATGCCGGCAGCGAGCCAGGCACCGACGTCGGTCCGGTGATCTCGAAAAAGGCCAAGGCGCGAATTCTCGATCTGATCGAGAGCGGCATCAAGGAAGGCGCGAAACTGGAACTGGACGGTCGCGAGATCACGGTTCCCGGTTACGAGAAAGGCAACTTTGTCGGCCCGACCTTGTTCTCCGGCGTGACCACCGACATGCAGATCTACACCCAGGAAATCTTCGGCCCGGTACTGGTGGTACTGGAAGTCGCCACCCTCGATGAGGCCATTGCTTTGGTCAACGCCAACCCGTTCGGTAACGGCACGGGCCTGTTCACCCAGAGCGGTGCGGCGGCACGCAAATTCCAGAATGAAATCGACGTCGGCCAGGTGGGTATCAATATCCCGATTCCGGTGCCGGTACCGTTCTTCAGCTTCACCGGTTCCCGTGGTTCCAAACTCGGCGACCTCGGCCCGTATGGCAAGCAAGTGGTGCAGTTCTACACTCAGACCAAGACCGTCACCAGCCGCTGGTTTGATGACGACAGCGTCAACGACGGTGTGAACACCACCATCAACTTGCGTTAAGGAGCCGGACATGAAAATCGCTTTTATCGGTCTGGGCAACATGGGCGCGCCGATGGCGCGCAACCTGATCAAGGCCGGTCACTCGCTCAATCTGGTCGACCTGAACAAAGCCGTGTTGGCGGAGTTGGAACAATTGGGCGGCACCATCAGCCCCTCGGCCCGTGACGCGGCAATGGGTGCGGAACTGGTGATCACCATGCTGCCGGCCGCCGTGCATGTGCGCAGCGTCTGGCTGGGTGAAGACGGCGTACTCGCCGGTATCGGCAAAGGCGTGCCGGCGGTGGATTGCAGCACCATCGATCCGCAGACCGCCCGTGACGTGGCCGCCGCTGCGGCCAAACAGGGCGTGGCCATGGCCGATGCGCCGGTTTCCGGCGGTACGGGCGGTGCGGCAGCCGGGACGCTGACTTTCATGGTCGGTGGCACTGCGGAACTGTTCGCCACCCTGCAACCGGTGCTCGCGCAGATGGGCCGCAACATCGTCCACTGCGGCGAAGTCGGCACAGGGCAAATTGCCAAGATCTGCAATAACCTGCTGCTGGGGATTTCCATGGTCGGCGTCAGCGAGGCCATGGCCCTGGGCGATGCCCTGGGTATCGACACCAAAGTGCTCGCGGGCATCATCAATAGCTCCACCGGGCGTTGCTGGAGTTCGGAGATGTACAACCCGTGGCCGGGCATCGTCGAAACGGCTCCGGCTTCGCGCGGCTATACCGGTGGTTTCGGTGCCGAATTGATGCTCAAGGATCTGGGCCTGGCCACGGAAGCGGCACGTCAGGCGCACCAACCGGTGGTGCTTGGCGCGGTGGCCCAGCAGCTGTATCAGGCGATGAGTCTGCGGGGCGAAGGCGGCAGCGACTTCTCGGCGATCATCAATAGCTATCGCAAGCCGTTGTAACTGGCTGAAAACCTGTGGGAGCGAGCCTGCTCGCGAAAGCGGTCTGTCAGTCACATTGATGCTAAATGTGTCGGCGCATTCGCGAGCAGGCTCGCTCCCACAGGGTATTGAATAGGCGCATCGACATTTGCCGGGAAATCACGTCGGGTGATCTCCCGGCTTTTTTATGTCTGAAAGATCTCGCTCAGGTTCGTTCGCTCATCCGCACACTGGCAAAAGTCGATTCATTTCTCGCCTGCTCCAGGGCCGACAGCGGCCGGGTCGATGCCGGCTGAGCAATGGCAAGCACCGCCGGCCTGCGACTCATTTCCGAACCGGCCCGCTCATCGCTCGGTGGAACGCCGAAGTGCTCGCGATAGCATTTGGAAAAGTGTGGCGTGGACACGAAACCGCAGACCGTCGCCAGCTCAATGAGCGACATCGATGTTTGCTTGAGCAATTGCCGCGCCCGGATCAGGCGCAGTCTGAGGTAGTAACGCGATGGCGTGCAGTTCAGGTATTTCTGGAACAGCCGCTCCAGCTGCCGACGTGACAGGTCCACATACTCGGCCAGATTATCCAGGTCGATCGGCTCCTCGAGGTTGGCCTCCATCAACGCGACGATTTCTTGCAGCTTGGGCTGATGAGTGCCCAGTACGTGCTTGAGCGGTACGCGCTGATGGTCCTGCTCGTTGCGTATGCGCTCGTAGACAAACATCTCCGAAATGGCGGCCGATAATTCACGGCCATGATCGCGACCGATCAGGTGCAGCATCATGTCCATCGGCGCGGTCCCGCCGGAGCTTGTGAACCGGTTGCGGTCGAGGGTAAACAGACTGGCGCTCATGCTGACCCGCGGAAAAGCTTCCTGCATGGCTGCCAGAAATTCCCAATGCACGCTGCACTCGTATCCGTCGAGCAGACCGGCTTTGGCCAGTGCCCAGCTACCGGTACATATACCCCCCAGGCGCCTGGATTGACGCGCCAGGGCTTTGAGCCAGGTGATGTGCTCGCGGGTGACCACGCTCTGGATACCTACACCACCGCAGACGATCACCGTGTCTGCCACCCCCGGCTTGTCCCAGGAAGCATCGGGGGTGATCGGCACGCCGTCACTCGCCCAGACAGGCTGGCCACCGGAGCTGAAGGTATGCCAGCGATACAACTCCTGCCCCGATAGCTGATTGGCCATGCGCAATGGCTCCACGGCGGAGGCCAGGGAAATCAGGGTGAATTGATCCAGCAGCAGAAAACCGACGCATTGGGTCGGCTTGCCGTCCAACGGGGTGGACCTTGATGACATCGTGGCCATGTCCTTACGAAAAGCGATGACGGCCAGCGGCACGGTAGCGTGGAACGCCATGCCGCTGGTATGCGCAACCGGTATCTCTCCCGGGTTATCCCACGGACGTCGCCCTTGCAGGCTGCGCAGGATGGCGCGAGGTGACCAGGCCGATAAAGGAAATTGCCAGTGCCAGGCCGATGGTCGTCGTCACTTCGGTACGGTGTTGCGGCGAGACCATCATCACTGCCAGCGCAGCGCAAATGAACACGATCACCAACCATGTCAGCCAAGGGAACAGCCACATGCGGAAGGTCAGTTCGACGTTCTGTCGACACAACATCCGGCGCATGCGCAACTGCGACACTGCAATGGCCAGGTACACCACCAAGGCAATCGCGCCGGAACTGGCCAGCAGGAACTCAAACAACCCGGCAGGCATGAAGTAGCTCCAAACGGTAATCGCCGCACCCAGCACGGTACTGGCGATGACCGCCGCCCGTGGCACGCCTTCGGAGGAGGTCGCCTTCAGCGCTTTCGGCGCATCCCCGCGCCGTCCCAGCGAGTACAGCATGCGCGAGGCGATGTAGATCGATGAGTTCATGCAACTGGCCACGGCGATCAGCACCACTACGTCCACCATGAACTTGGCGTGGGGAATGTTCATGATTTCCAGCGCTCGCTGGTAGGAACCCACCTCGGCCAGCAGCGGATCGTTCCAGGGCACCACGGAGATGACCACGAAAATCGACAACAGATAGAACACGCCAATACGCCAGATCACCGAACGCGTGGCCTTGGCAATGTTCTGCGACGGGTTGTCGGATTCGGCGGCGGCGATGGTGACCGCCTCGGTACCGATGAAGCTGAACATGATCGTGATGAAGGCGCCGACGACCGCCGACAGGCCATTGGGAGCGAACCCGCCGTGTTCGGCCATCAGGCCGCTCAAGCCGCTGACTTGCCGATCGGGAATCCAGCCCATCAACACCGCGAAACCCACGCCGATGAAACCAATGATTGCCACGACCTTGGCCATGGCGAACCAGAATTCGAATTCGCCGTACTTGGAGACACTGAACAGGTTGGTGATCACCAACGCAATGATCGACATCAGGGCGAACAGCCAGGCATCGATCTGGGGAAACCACTGGTTCAGCACATGACCGGCGGCCAGCGCTTCAATCGGGATCACCAGCACCCAAAACCACCAATAGAGCCACCCGATGGTGAAGCCCGCCCAACGGCCGATGGCCTGGTCGGCATAGGTGGAGAACGAGCCGGTGTCGGGATTGGCCACCGCCATTTCACCGAGCATGCGCATGACCAGAACGACCAGCAGGCCCGAGAACAGATAGGCCAGCAATACGGCGGGGCCAGCGGCCGCGATGGCATGCCCCGAGCCTACGAACAAACCGGCGCCGATAATCCCGGCGATAGACAACATGGTGACGTGACGAGGCTTGAAGCCCTGCGCCAATTGGCCACTGGAATCCTTTGAGCTCGGGCTAATCATTATTTTTCTTCTCTGGTGAACGACATTTGAGCGTGCTGATGGGGGCGGGAGAGTGTCACGGTTGCCGGATGCCCTTTCTGAACGCCGCGCTCTCCAGGCGCCGCCATTCTTGTCAGACCCATCATCGCGATGAGGTTGTATCGGTGAAAAGCAGCGCCACCTTACCCGGCTTGTCCGACAAACCAGTTTCCTGATTGCGCCACCTCGGTGTCTGATATCGACACGGACAAGCTTTGCGTTCGTTATGAAAACCAATGGGTCACCGAGTGGCAAAAAGCAATCACCTGTTTTTTTCGAGCGTTCTGCCGATGTAGCGGCGAAGCGTATAGCGCGGGTGTTTTGAGCAGGGAGGGGGGGAGCAGGAGGGGATCCGAGTGCGGCTATGGAGTGCGTATTGCGCAATGAGTCGTTACTCGGGTAACGACTCATTGCGGGTGTCGCTTTTGTAACCGGGTGTCGTTTTGCCCAGGGATCAGGCAAACACAAAATACTTGCGCACGGTTTCCACCACTTCCCAGGTGCCTTTCATCCCCGGTTCGATGACGAAAATGTCACCGGCACGCAGGTGGATCGGCGCCATGCCTTCCGGGGTGATGATGCAGTAGCCTTCCTGGAAGTGGCAGTATTCCCACTTCACGTATTCCACATACCACTTGCCCGGCGTGCAGATCCAGGTGCCCATGATCTTGCTGCCGTCTTCGCTGGTGTAGGCGTTGAGGTTGACGGTGTGCGGATCGCCTTCGAGTTTTTCCCATTTGCAGGCGTCGAGTACGGGCAGCGGGTGGGTGTCGCGAAGAACGGTAATCGGTGCGGTCATGATGACTCCGGGCGTTGGTGGAGAGCTGAAGCCGCACCCTATCGGGCTTGGCCCGGTATCAGTTGTCTGTGCTCGACACTGAGGTATCCAGAAGCGCTCGATCATTTGCGCACCCCATGAAAAACGCCCCGGCATTCATCGAATGCCGGGGCGTTTTATTTTGCGGGGTTACTGAGCCACTGGCAGGTTTCGATGCCTGGCCATGCGCAACCGGTAGCAACCGTAGATGAGCAGCACCCACACCGGCATGGCGTAGACCGAGGCGCGTACCGGCGGAATCATCCAGATGACGCAGATGATCACGGCCATGAACGCCAGGCACAGGTAATTGGTGTACGGCGACCAGAACGCCTTGAAGCCGGGCACGATGCCGCGCTGGCCCATGGCCTTGCGAAACTTCAGGTGCGTCAGGCTGATCAGCGCCCAGTTGATCATCAAGGACGCGACTACCAGAGCGAACAGCAACTCCAGCGCTTCGTGCGGAGCGATGAAGTTGACCAGTACAACCAGCATCGTAATCAGCGCCGATACGCCCAGCGCCAGCAATGGCACGCCCTGCTTGTTCAGTTTCATCAGCACCTTGGGTGCGTCACCTTGCTCGGCCAGGCCGTAGAGCATGCGGCTGTTGCAGTAGACGCCACTGTTGTAGACCGACAGCGCCGCGGTGAGCACCACGAAGTTGAGGATTTGCGCGGCGGTGTCGCTGCCGATCAAGGCGAAGATCTGCACGAACGGGCTGCCGCTGTAGGCATCGCCCGAAGCGCCCAGGGTTTGCAGCAGTTGGTCCCACGGATACAGCGACAGCAGCACGGTGAGTGCGCCGACGTAGAAGATCAGCACCCGGTAAACCACCTGGTTGATGGCCTTGGGAATGACCTTGCGCGGTTCGCTGGCTTCAGCGGCGGTGATGCCGACCAGCTCCAGGCCGCCGAAGGAGAACATGATGAACGCCATCGCCATCAGCAGGCCGCTGTAACCGTTGGGGAAGAACCCGCCGTGGTCCCACAGGTTGCTCACCGAGGCCTGCGGGCCGCCGGTGCCACTGAACAGCATGTAACAGCCCAGGACGATCATGCCGATGATGGCCACGACCTTGATGATCGCGAACCAGAATTCCATTTCACCGAACACTTTGACGTTCAGCGTGTTGATCAGGTTGACTAGCACAAAGAACACCGCGGCGCTGACCCAGGTCGGCACCTCTGGCCACCAGAACTGCACGTACTTGCCGACGGCCGTCAGCTCGGCCATGCCCACCAGCACATAGAGCACCCAGTAGTTCCAGCCGGACAGGAAGCCGGCGAAGCCGCCCCAGTAGTTATGGGCAAAGTGGCTGAAGGAGCCGGCGACCGGTTCCTCGACAATCATCTCGCCGAGCTGGCGCATGATCAGGAACGCGATGAAACCGGCAATCGCGTAGCCGAGGATCATCGACGGTCCGGCGGACTTGAGCACGCCGGCGGAGCCCAGGAACAGTCCCGTACCAATGGCTCCACCCAGGGCGATCAGTTGAATATGTCGATTTTTCAACCCCCGCTTGAGCGTCCCCTGTTGCACTATTTCATCCGCCATCTGGTTCCCTTCTGGTTGTTGTGGCCAGGCCTGATTTCAAAGGTCGAATATTACTCTGGCTCACCTCTTCGTCATACCGCCGCGCGTTGCCGTGAACGCAGGTTTTCAAGGGGTTTCACGGCTGTTTGCGGTATGTAGGGCCTGAAGCAAGGCTTTGGCATAGCCTGGCAGGTGATCGAACGAGCGTGCGCACAACAGCAGTTTGCGCTGTGCCCATGGCTCTTTCAGCGCGAAGCTCTTCAAGGGGTGATCGACCGTCCGGCGTCGCAAGGCGGCCAACGGCACAATGCCGAGCCCGGCACCGTGAGCGACCATGCGCATCACTGCGTCGAAGCCTTCGGCACGGATGCGGATCTGCATGCGCAGGCCAGCGTGCAGGGCCTGTTCTTCCAGGTACACGGCCAAGGCGCTGTTGGCGGTCAGGCCGACAAAGTAATGCTGCAAGGTATCGGTGAAGCTCGGCGCTTCGCCTTCACCCAGGGGATGCCCGGGCGGCATGATCAGCACCAGCGGATCGTCGCGAAAGGGCAGGGTGTCGAGGGTGTGGGTGTCGACTGCATCAGAGACGATCCCCAGGTCCGCCGCACCCTGGCGCAAGGCGTGGGTGATGCGCGCGCTGGGCAGTTCCTGCAGATCGATGTCGAGGTTGGGATGGTCGCGCAGGAAATCGGCGAGCACTTCCGGCAGGTACTCGGTGATTGCCGTGGTGTTGCACAGCAATCGCACCTGGCCTTTAACGCCGTTGGCGTATTCGGCGAGGTCCTGCTGCATGCGCTCGGCGTGTTGCAGCAGGGTGCGGGCGTGCCGGGCCAAGGCCTTGCCGGCAGGTGTAGGCGTGACGCCGCGCCGCCCGCGTTCCAGGAAGTCGATACCCAAGGAGGCTTCCATGGCCCGGATGCGCGCACTGGCGGCTGCCAGGGACAAATGGCTGCGGGCGGCGCCGGCGGTGATGTTGCCAGTGTCGAGGATGTTCAGGTAGAGGCGCAGGTCGGTGAGGTCGAAGTGCATCGGTACAACCTTGAAAGTGATGTTGTCTGGGCGGGCGTCTTCGCGAGCGGGCTCGCTCCCACATTTGAAATGCATTCCCCTGTGGGAGCGAGCCTGCTCGCGAAGGGGGCGGTAGCCTCGGCCTAAATTTCAGCCTCTTGGCGGGTGAGAGGCACCCTCAGTATATGGCAGATTTTCAACCGACCCTGCCGGGCTCACCATAGCCCCATGAATACACTCGCCGCGTTCTACCAAAACCTCGGTCTGGCCCTTTCAATACTGGTCATCGGCACCTTCCTGCTGGCCGGCATGATCAAGGGCGTGATCGGTCTCGGCCTGCCGACCATCGCCATGGGCTTGCTCGGTCTGGCTATGGCACCGTCGCAGGCTGCGGCGCTGTTGATCATTCCGGCAACGCTGACCAATGTCTGGCAACTGGCATTCGGTGGTCATTTGCTCGGGCTGATCAAACGGCTGTGGCCGATGTTGCTGGCCATTTTCATCGGCACCGGTGCGGGCACCCTATGGATCGGCATGGCGGGTGGGCACTGGGTGGTGCGGGGATTGGGGGCGGCGTTGTTGCTCTATGCATTGAGCGGGCTGTTCCTGCCGGCCTTGCGTGTCAGTGGGCGCACCGAAGCCTGGCTCGGTCCGTTGTGCGGGGGAGTGACCGGTGTGATCACCTCGGCCACCGGCGTGTTCGTGATTCCCGCGGTGCCCTACCTCCAGGCGCTGGGTTTGAGCCGGGATGAACTGGTGCAGGCGCTGGGACTGTCGTTCACCGTCTCGACCCTGGCCCTGGCCGGCGGGTTGTTATCGCGCGGCGCCCTCGGTGGTGGTGAGTTGAGCGCGTCGCTGTTGGCGCTGATCCCGGCAGTGCTCGGCATGTGGCTGGGGCAGTGGTTGCGCCAGCGGATCAGCGCCGTGTTGTTCAAGCGCGTGTTCTTTATCGGCCTGGGGTTGCTCGGCGGCCATCTGTTGATCAGCGGCTAGCGGACGACGCGCTGATCATCTCGATGGCGCGGATCTCGAAATCACGCTCCAGGTACTCATCGCGCTGCTCAAGAAACTGCTTCATGTGAGGCAGGTTCGAATGCACATCGAGGTGGGCCTGGGACTGCCAGATCTCGTAAAAGATAAACAGGGTCGGGTCCTGTTTGTCGCGCAGCATGTGGTACTCGATGCAACCCGGTTCGGCACGACTCGCTTCCACATGACGACTGAAAAACGCTTCGAAGGCGTCGGATTTTTCCGGGCGGGTCTTGGCGTGCAGGATGAAGCCTTGCAGTTCACTCATGAACATTTCTCCTCAAGTCAGAATTGGCCCCAGTCTAAGACAACAATCCCGTCCTGATTCGTGCGTATGGGTCAAATGAATTTTGTCCCACGAGTGCTTATTCCGCGCGAGGCCGATCGTTACGCTGCCGCCATCCATTTCTGACCTTCCCGAGACCTCTCATGAAAAAAGTACTGTTGCTCAATGGCGGCAAAAAATTCGCTCACTCCGATGGCCGCTACAACGCCACTCTGCATGAAGCTGCGTTGAGCGTGCTGGACCGTGGCGGCGTGGACGTCAAAGCCACGTTCATCGACGAGGGTTACGACGTTGCTGAAGAAGTCGCCAAATTCCTCTGGGCCGACGTGATCATTTACCAGATGCCTGGCTGGTGGATGGGCGCGCCGTGGACCGTCAAGAAATACATCGACGAAGTCTTTACCGAAGGTCATGGCAGCCTCTACGCCAGCGACGGCCGCACCCGTTCCGACGCCTCGCAGAAGTACGGCAGCGGCGGCCTGATTCAGGGCAAGCAGTACATGCTGTCGTTGACCTGGAACGCACCGCAGCAAGCCTTCGACGACCCGACCGACTTCTTCGAAGCCAAAGGTGTGGACGCGGTGTACTTCCCGTTTCACAAAGCCAACGAATTCCTCGGCATGACCGGTTTGCCGACGTTCCTCTGCGTGGATGTGATGAAGCGCCCGAACATCGAAAGCGATGTGGTGCGTTATGAACAGCATTTGACCGAGGTGTTTGGCCTTAAGGCGTAACGCTCGGCTACTATCGAAAGCATGACCCAAAAAAACCGTCGCTGAATTTTCGATAAGGAAAGCAGGTGAAAGCCAGATCCGATGAGTTGCAGATTTTCGTCTGCGTGATTGAGTGCGGGTCGATTTCGGCGGCGGCCGAGCAGGTCGGGCAAACGCCGTCGGCGGTCAGCCGCACGCTGTCGCGGCTGGAGGCCAAGCTCGATACGACGTTGATCAATCGCACCACGCGGCGCATGGACCTCACCGAGGAAGGCAAGTATTTCTTCGAGCACGCCAAGCTGATTCTTGATCAGATGGACGAACTCGAAGAGCGCTTGTCCTCCCGCCAGCAAACACCGTCCGGGCGCTTGCGCATCAATGCCGCCTCGCCGTTCATGCTGCACGCCATCGTGCCCTACATCGATGAGTTCCGCGGGCTCTACCCCGATATCCAGCTCGAACTCAACAGCAACGACCTGATCATCGACCTGCTCGAACAGAGCACCGACATCGCCATCCGCATCGGCACGCTGACCGACTCGACCCTGCACGCCCGCTCCCTGGGCTGCAGTCCGTTGCACATCGTCGCCAGCCCGGCGTACCTGGAAAAGCACGGTACACCGACGGCGGTGGCGGATCTGTCCGGCCATTCGCTGCTGGGCTTCACGCATAACGAAGGCCTCAATCAATGGCCGCTGCGCCATGTGCAGGGTGATCGCTGGCCGATCCAGGCGTCGCTCGGTGCCTCCAGCGGCGAGACCATCCGCCACCTGGCGCTGGAGGGCCAGGGCATCGCCAGCCTGTCGCACTACATGACCATCGAGGACATTCGTGCCGGGCGCTTGAAAGTGTTGCTGGCGGAGTTCAACAGTGGTTATCGCCAGCCCATCAACGCCGTGTACTACCGCAACTCGCAATTGGCGCTGCGAATCCAGTGTTTCCTGGACTTCATCCAGAGCAAGTTGGCGCTTTATGCGAGCTCGGATTTCAAGGGCTGATTCGTGATCCCTGCGCAAGAGTGAATTGGGTCAGCGGGGATTTTTCGCCACGGATCTCTCCCTGATACTCGTTGCATCACTTATCAACGCAGGGAGTTTCTCCATGAACGTATTCGTTACCGGCGCTGCCGGTTTTATCGGCGGCTCTATCGCCACAGGCCTGATCAAGGCCGGTCACAACGTCACCGGTCTGGTGCGCAACGCCGAACAAGCGGATGAGCTGAAAGCGCTGGGTATCACGCCAGTGATCGGCACGCTGGATGACAGTGCACTGCTGGCTGACCAGGCCCGGTCCGCCGACGCCGTGATCAACGCCGCCAGCAGCGACCATCGCGGCGCGGTGGAAGCTTTGCTCAATGCCTTGCGTGGCTCCAACAAGGTATTTCTGCACACCAGCGGTTCAAGCATCGTCGGCGATGCGTCGGGCGGCCAATCCAGTGAGGTCATTTACTTCGAAGACAACCTGCCGGAGCCGACCGTGGACAAGGCCGCGCGGGTGGCAATCGATAACCTGATCCTCGCTGCGGCGAAGGACGGGGTGAACTCGGCGGTCATTTGCAATACCCTGATCTACGGCCACAGCTTGGGTGTCCATCGCGACAGCGTGCAACTGCCGCGCTTGCTGAAACAGGCGCGTAAAAGTGGCGTGGTTCGCCATGTCGGCACCGGCCAGAACATCTGGTCCAACGTGCACATCGAAGACGTGGTGTCGCTGTACCTGCTGGCGCTGACCAAGAATATCCCGGGCACGTTCTACTTCGTCGAAAGCGGCGAAGCGTCGTTCATCGACATGACCACTACCATGGCGCAGGCGTTGAACCTGGGCGAGCCGCAAGAC
This sequence comes from Pseudomonas izuensis, assembly GCF_002356535.2. NCBI lineage: Bacteria > Pseudomonadati > Pseudomonadota > Gammaproteobacteria > Pseudomonadales > Pseudomonadaceae > Pseudomonas > Pseudomonas izuensis. Next base: position 755,043 of record NZ_AP017423.2, read on the forward strand.
TGGCCGCTCAAAGACGCCGAGGCTGAGTGGGGCTACGAGATGGCCAACTATGGCCTGGGTTCCAACAGCCGTGTTCGCGGCAAGCATGCGCGGGAGTTGTTGGGGTGGGTGCCCAAACGCACTTCGGTGGTGGAATGGATTCTTCACGAAATGGTGTGAGTTCGCTGTAGTCCGCGTTGCCACCTTCGCGAGCAGGCTCGCTCCCACATTTAATATCATCGCTCACGGATTTTGTGTTCGACGAAGATCCACTGTGGGAGCGAGCCTGCTCGCGAAGGCATTTCTGAAGTTCCAACAACTGGCCGGGCTGCCCTCGATTCCGTAACATCCGCACACTCTTTCTCGCTATTCCCTGCGGTCCCCCATGAAACCAAAACACCTGCGCGCCGATGTCCTGGCCGGCCTCACCACGTCTTTTGCCCTGTTGCCCGAATGCATCGCTTTCGCGCTGGTGGCCCATCTCAACCCGCTGATGGGGCTGTATGGCGCGTTCATCATTTGCACGCTCACCGCGCTGTTCGGTGGCCGGCCGGGGATGGTGTCCGGGGCTGCGGGGTCGATGGCGGTGGTGATTGTCGCGCTGGTGGTGCAGCACGGTGTGCAGTACTTGCTGGCCACTGTGTTGCTGGGCGGTTTGATCATGTCCGCCTTCGGTTTGCTCAAGCTCGGCAAACTGGTGCGCATGGTGCCGCACCCGGTGATGCTCGGTTTCGTCAACGGCCTGGCGATCATCATCGCGCTTGCGCAGTTGGAGCATTTCAAGCGTGGTGATGCGTGGCTGAGCGGCGCGCCGCTGTACATCATGATTGGCCTGGTGGTTGTCACCATGGCGATTGTCTACGTGCTGCCGCGCCTGACCCGCGCGGTGCCGCCCGCACTGGCGGCGATTCTGGGAGTGGGCCTGGCGGTTTATCTATTGGGCCTGCCGACCCGCACCCTCGGCGACATGGCACACATTGCCGGCGGCTTGCCGACCTTTGCGTTGCCGGACATTCCGTGGAATCTGGACACCCTGCGCATCATTGCCCCTTACGCGATCCTGATGGCCTTGGTCGGCCTGCTGGAAACCCTGCTGACCCTGAACCTCACCGATGAAATCACCGAGAGCCGCGGTTATCCGGACCGAGAGTGCGTGGCGCTGGGGGCGGCGAATATGGTGTCCGGTGCCTTGGGCGGCATGGGTGGCTGCGCGATGATCGGCCAGACCGTGATCAACCTCAGTTCCGGTGGGCGAGGTCGTGTGTCCGGTGTGGTGGCCGGGGTGTCGATCTTGTTGTTCATCCTGTTTCTGTCGCCGCTGATCGAGCGCATTCCACTGGCAGCGCTGGTCGGGGTGATGTTCGTGGTATCGCAGCAAACCTTCGCCTGGGCTTCGCTGCGGGTGGTGAATAAGGTGCCGCTCAACGACGTACTGGTGATCGTCGCCGTGACGGTGATCACCGTGTTCACCGACCTGGCCACGGCGGTGCTGTGCGGGATCATCATTGCCGCGCTGAACTTTGCCTGGCAGCAGGCTCGCGAACTCTACGCAGACAGCCACGTTGAAGCCGATGGCAGCAAGCTTTACCGGCTGCATGGCACGCTTTTCTTCGCTTCGACGACACCGTTCCTCAATCAGTTCGACCCTGCCAACGACCCGTCGGTGGTGACGATCGATTGTCGTCATTTGAGTTTCGTCGACTACTCAGCCATTGCCGCACTCAAGACGCTGCGCGAGCGCTACGAAAAAGCCGGCAAACACCTGCGCGTGCTGCACTTGTCCGAGCGCTGCAGGAAACTGCTCAAGCGTGCTCGGGTGGACCACGATTGACGGCGCCCGGCGATGAAAATTCGCCGGTCCGATTTTCATTATTTGCGACACGGCATATCCCTCAGCGACATCACTTGCCTCTATACGAAAATTACTTTCACCTCGTTTGATAATCACGCCTCGAAATGTTTTAAGAGTTTCACAACTATTTCGACGTGACCCTCTCGAGGAGTACCGCATGACCCTGTCCTTCGGCTATTGGCTGTTGGTGTACGCCGCCATCGCCATCATCGCGCTGATCGTGTTGATCGCCCGTTACCGACTCAATCCGTTCATTGTTATCACCCTGATTTCCATCGGTCTGGCGCTGGTGGCGGGGATGCCGCCGTCCGGCGTGGTCGGGGCTTATGAGGCCGGAGTCGGCAAGACCCTGGGGCATATCGCGCTGGTGGTGGCGCTGGGTACGATGCTCGGCAAGATGATGGCCGAGTCCGGCGGTGCCGAGCAGGTGGCGCGGACCTTGATCGACCGTTTCGGCGAGAAGAACGCGCATTGGGCGATGGTCTGTATCGCGTTCCTGGTGGGCCTGCCGCTGTTCTTCGAGGTCGGTTTCGTGTTGCTGGTGCCGATTGCGTTTACCGTGGCGCGGCGGGTCGGCGTGTCGATCCTGATGGTCGGTTTGCCAATGGTTGCCGGCCTCTCGGTGGTGCATGCACTGGTACCGCCGCACCCGGCGGCTATGCTGGCGGTGCAGGTCTATCAGGCGTCGGTGGGGCAGACCTTGCTCTACGCAATTGCGATCGGCATTCCCACGGCGATCATCGCCGGTCCCCTGTACGCCAAATTCATCGTGCCGCGCATTCAGTTGCCGGCGGAAAACCCGCTGGAGCGCCAGTTCCTCGAACGTGAACCGCGTGACAGCCTGCCGGGGTTCGGCATCACCATGGCGACCATTCTGTTGCCGGTGGTGCTGATGTTGATCGGCGGTTGGGCCAACCTGATTTCTACGCCGGGCACCGGTTTCAACCAGTTCTTGCTGTTCATCGGCAACTCGGTGATCGCACTGCTGCTGGCGACCTTGCTGAGCTTCTGGACCCTCGGCCTGGCCCAGGGTTTCAACCGCGAATCGATCCTCAAGTTCACCAACGAATGCCTGGCGCCGACTGCCAGCATCACCCTGTTGGTGGGCGCTGGTGGTGGCTTGAACCGGATTCTGGTGGATGCTGGTGTCACTGACCAGATCGTCGGCCTGGCCCACGAATTCCATCTGTCGCCGCTGTTGATGGGCTGGCTGTTCGCCGCGCTGATGCGCATCGCCACCGGTTCGGCCACAGTGGCCATGACCACCGCGTCCGGCGTGGTCGCGCCTGTGGCCATCGGCCTGGGCTATCCACATCCGGAGCTGCTGGTGCTGGCGACCGGGGCCGGCTCGGTGATTTTTTCCCACGTCAACGACGGCGGCTTCTGGTTGATCAAGGAATACTTCAACATGACGGTGACCCAGACCTTCAAGACCTGGACCGTGCTTGAGACCCTGATCTCGCTCGTCGCCTTCGGCCTGACCGTTGGTCTTTCCTACCTGATTTAGCCCTGATTTAGCCGGAGTAGCCTGCCATGGACATCCTTTACCAGATTCGCGCCCGCCAGGATTCTTTCAGCGCCGGTGAAGGACGCATCGCCCGTCTGATGCTCGACGACGTAGGATTTGCCGCCTCCGCCAGCCTCGATGAGCTGGCGCAAAGGGCGGAAGTCAGTACCGCCACTTTGTCGCGTTTCGCTCGTACGGTCGGCTGCCGGGACTTGCGTGACCTGCGCCTGCAACTGGCCCAGGCCAGCGGTGTCGGCAGCCGGTTTCTCGACCCGGCGGGGACCCCAGAGCAGTCGGCATTCTATGGACAGATTGTGGGGGATATCGAATCGACCCTGCGCCAGCATCTGGCAGCGTTCGATGAGTCACGTTTCGCCGATGCGGTGAAACTGTTGGGCAAGGCGCGGATGATTCATGCCTTCGGCATGGGGGGCTGCTCGACCCTGTGCAGCGATGAGCTACAAGTGCGCCTGGTGCGGCTCGGCTACCCGATTGCGGTGTGCCATGACGCGGTGATGATGCGAATCACCGCCGCCAGCCTCAGTGCCGAGCACGTGGTCATCGTCTGCTCATTGACCGGCATCACCCCCGAGTTGCTCGAAACGGTGGAACTGGCCCGCAATTACGGCGCACGGATCCTGGCCATCACCCGCGGCGACTCGCCGCTGGCGCAACTGGCCGACATCGTGTTGCCACTGCAAAGTGCCGAAACCTCCTTCATCTACAAACCGACGGCGGCACGCTACGGCATGCTGCTCGCCATTGATGTGCTTGCCACCGAGCTGGCACTGGCCAATCCTGAAGACAATCAAGAGCGTCTGCGGCGAATCAAACTCGCCCTGGACGATTACCGCGGCGGCGACGATCACCTGCCGCTGGGAGACTGACATGCAGTACGACACGCTGATCCGCAACGCCCTGATCATCGATGGCAGCAACAGCCCCGGTTACCCCGCCGACGTGGCGCTACTCAACGGTCGCATCGAGCGCATCGGCGACTTGCACGATGCCCGCGCCGCTGAAGAAATCGATGCGAAGGGTCACGTGCTGGCGCCTGGGTTCATCGACGTGCACACCCACGACGACACCGTGGTGATCCGCCAGCCGCAGATGCTGCCCAAGCTCAGTCAGGGCGTGACCACGGTGATCGTCGGCAACTGCGGGATCAGCGCCTCGCCGGTGAGTCTGCGCGGCGATCCGCCGGACCCGATGAACCTGCTCGGCACATCCGCTGCGTTTGTTTACCCTAAATTCAGCGATTACCGTGCCGCTGTCGAAGCGGCGAACACCACGCTGAACGTTGCCGCCCTGGTCGGTCATACCGCGTTGCGCAGCAATCACCTCGATGACCTGTATCGCACCGCCACGCCTGATGAAATCACCGGCATGCGTGAGCAACTGCGCGAAAGCCTGGAGGACGGGGCACTGGGCTTGTCCACCGGTCTTGCCTACGCCAGCGCCTTCTCGGCGTCCACCGATGAAGTCATGCAACTGACCGAAGAGCTCACGGCTTTCGGCGCGGTGTACACCACCCATTTGCGCAGCGAATTCGAACCGGTGCTGGAGGCCATGGACGAGGCATTCCAGATCGGCCGCCACGCGAAATCCCCGGTGATCATTTCCCACCTCAAATGTGCCGGCGCCGGTAATTGGGGGCGCAGTCCGCAACTGCTGACATCGCTGGAAGAAGCGGCGAAAACCCACCCCGTGGGCTGCGACTGCTATCCCTATGCGGCAAGCTCCTCGACCCTGGACCTCAAGCAAGTCACCGATGCCCACCGCATCACCATCACCTGGTCCACGCCCCATCCGGAAATGGGTGGCCGCGACCTGATAGACATCGCCGCGCAATGGAACCTGTCCTTGCTCGATGCGGCCCGCCAACTGCAACCGGCCGGCGCGGTGTATTACGGGATGGACGAAGCCGATGTGCGAAGGATCCTCGCGCATCCGTTGTCGATGGTCGGCTCCGATGGCTTGCCGGAAGATCCGTTCCCACATCCACGGCTGTGGGGGGCATTCCCGCGAGTGCTCGGACATTTCAGCCGAGACGTAGGACTGTTTCCGCTGCACACCGCCGTGCACAAGATGACCGGGCTGTCGGCAGCGCGATTCGGCTTGAAGGGCAGGGGCGAGATCCGTGAAGGGCATTGGGCAGACCTGGTGTTGTTCGACCCGGCATCCATTCGTGATGTGGCCGACTTCAATGACCCGCAACGGGCAGCCGAAGGCATCGAAGGCGTGTGGGTCAACGGTGTGCTGAGTTACCGCGACGGTCAGGCGAACGGACGCAGGGAAGGGCGGTTTCTGGCGCGGGAAGGGGATTTGCGCGACGGCTTTCTGAGCGTTTTGGGGGGTGCGTCACAGTGATGGCATATTGAGATTAAAGAATGCCTGCACCAAGCCGATTCGCTGACGTACCGCCCGGCTACACTGTGGGCTACTTCTGTCTGGGAGCAACTCGATGAGCTTCGGCAAAACCACTCCGATCCTGCGGATCTTCGATGAAAACAAGGCGGTTGAGTTCTACGTCGACTTCCTTGGATTCAAGATCGACTGGCAGCACCGCTTCGAAGCCAACTTCCCGTTGTACCTGCAAGTGTCCCGTGGCGAATGTGTATTGCACCTGTCCGAACATCACGGCGACGCGACACCAGGCTCGGCCCTGCGCATCGAGACCGATGAACTGGAAGCCTTTCAGCAGCAGCTGCTGGCCAAGGATTATTCATTCTCCCGCCCGCAGATCCAGGCGATGCCGTGGGGCAGCCAGGACATGACCATCAGCGATCCGTTTGGCAATCGGTTGGTGTTTACCAATGCGATTAGCGTGTAAACGTTAGACCGCTTTCGCGAGCAGGCTCGCTCCCACAGGGTGTTCATTGAACCTGTGGGAGCGAGCCTGCTCGCGAAGGGGCCTTTCATTCAATGCAGATTGAGCGTCAGACCCGGAAGTGGCTGACCATCATCTGCAACTGATTCCCCAACCGCGCCAGTTCGACACTGGACTTGGCCGTCTCATCGCTGGCCGCAGCGGTCTGTTCCGAAACATCGCGCACATTGATGATGCTGCGGCTGATCTCTTCGGCCACGGCGCTTTGCTGCTCGGCTGCGGCGGCGATTTGCTGGTTCATCGACTGGATGTTGGACACCGTGCGGGTGATGCTTTCCAGTGACTCGCCGGCCTTGCGGGTCAGGGCCACGCTGCTGTCGGTGAGAACGCGGCTGTTGTTCATCACTGCCGAGACTTGTTGCGTGCCGTTTTGCAGACCGGCGACCAGGCCTTCGATTTCTTCGGTGGATTTTTGCGTGCGCTGGGCCAGGCCACGGACCTCGTCGGCCACCACGGCAAAGCCACGCCCGGCTTCACCGGCACGGGCGGCTTCGATGGCGGCGTTGAGCGCCAGCAGGTTGGTCTGTTCCGCTACTGCCTTGATCACGTCCATGACACTGCCGATCTTGTCGCTTTCCTGTTGCAGCACGCTCATGGCCTCGGTGGAACGCACCACTTCGCTGGCCAGGCGCTCGATCTGTGCAATCGCTTCGTTGACGACCTTGTCACCTTCGCGGGCTTCACCGTCGGCAGCGGCGGCGGCCTGCGAGGCCTGTTCGGCGTTGCGCGCAACTTCCTGAACCGTGGCCGTCATCTCGTGCATGGCAGTGGCGACCTGGTCGGTCTCGACCTTCTGGCTGTTGACCCCGGCGCTGGTTTGCTCGGTCACGGCCGACAGCTCTTCGGCGGCGCTGGCGATCTGGGTGACGCCGTCGCGGATACCGCTGATCAGGTCGCGCAGGGTCACGCCCATGCGTGCAATGCCTTGCTGCAATACACCGAGTTCGTCGCGGCGGGTCACCCTGACGTTATGGGACAAGTCACCGCTGGCGATGCGATCGACCACGGCCAGGGTATCGCGCAACGGGCCGGTGATCTGGCGGGTGATGAGGACGGCGGCAATGATGCCTACCAGCAGCGCCAGCAATGTGCTGACCAGTTGCAGGGTGCGCGCCTTGGCGCTTTCGGCATCGCGGCGGTCGAGCTGGATCTGATACAGCTGCTCGCTCAGGGAGACGATGGCAGCGCCCTCGTCGGTCATTTCCTTGCGCGCTTGCACCACATCGATGTTCGCGGTTTTGTAAGCCTGCAAGGCGTTGCGGTAGTTGCCCAGCGCGGTGACCAGTTGAGGCAGGGCGTCTGGTTGCACGTCGGCGAAATGCACGCTGAGCGGTTTCAGGCTGGCGATGGCGGCGTCCAGTTGGGTGACGGCTTTCTGCTCGGTCTCGGCGTTGGTGGAAGCGGTGTAGCCGCGCACTTCGTAGCGGGCCAGCAGGAACGCTTCCCGGGCGGCGGTGATGGCCTGGAACTGTTCGAAACGCTGATCGCCGGGCGGCAGTTGTTGCACACCGGTGTTCAAGGCGTTGATCAGCGTGTTGGCGGTTTCGGCATTGGCGGTCATGACGTCCCGTGCGCTGTTGCCGGCGCGGTAGGCGCCACGCATTTTGTCCAGCGACGTCTTGTAGGCGTCGATGACGGCACCTTGCTCTTTGAGCAACTTGAGGTTTTCCGGGCTCTTGAATTTCACCAGCAGGGCCTGCTGTTGCGCGGAAAAGGCTTCCAGGCTGGTCTGGACGGTCTGGGCGGTGGTTTCGTCGCCGTTGGTCAGCATGTATTGCAGGCGAACCACACGCAGTTTGGTCAGCCCGGCATTGAGCTGGGTGATGTCGCTCATCCAGTTGCTGCGGTCAATCAAGCTGCCGAGGCTGGTCCAGCCGGTGAGGGCGAGGACGCAGGTCAGGGCCAGGACCAGGCCGAATCCCAGGCCCAGTTTCAGGTTCACGCTGATATTGCCGAACCAGCTATTCATCAAAATTCCTCCAGGAACGTGGTGCTTCTTTATCGTCGGTTGGCTGGAAGATTGTTGTTTTTAGGTGCCAGCAAGGTGTGTAGAAGGTCTGTATCGGCCGCGATCACCAGAGCTGAAAGGATTTTGTGGCCAGTTCTGTAACAAGACTTTTGCGTCTTTTGTGCGGCCCTTAAGCTTTTTTTCACAATCGTTTCACTGCCTGCCCACGCCCGTCTCTGTACCCTCAGCCCATCCAACGAAGTGGTGTATGCCGGCGAGGCGGCTTGATGTGGAATTGAGACTGAGTCTGTTCGGTATAAATCGCTCGATCGATCTGAGCCGTTTGGCCCGGCATCGCAAAGCAGTCGTGGTGCTGGCCTCGGCGCTGCTGGTGATCCCGTTGACGGTGTTCTTACTTCGTCCTGCCGCCGTGCCGGACCTGGCCCATGGCAACGTCGCCGGTGCCCGGGCGTTGCAGACAGGATGGGCCAAGGGTGACATCATTGTGCTGGTGCGCCATGTCGAGCGCTGCGATCACTCCCCGGCGCCTTGCCTGAGTGGCAACGACGGGATTACCGATCGCTCGCGCAGTGTGGCGGTGGACGTCGGCGCGCAGTTCGAACATTTGGGTATCGACAAGGCTGACATCTACAACAGCCCGATGATGCGCACGGCGCAGACCGCTGGTTTCATGTTCAACAAGGTCGGTGTGGGTGACGAGTGGTTGGTGAACTGCAAGGGCACCATGTTGCGCGACGCACTGGCGCACAAGGTCGCCGGGCGCAACCTGATCCTGGTGACCCATAGCGAATGCATGTCGGAACTGGAGAAAGACCTCAAGTTGCCGGCCTCGACCCTGGGGTACGGCGCTTCGCTGTTTATCGATGCCGAAACGCTGCAGAAGCCGCACATGCTCGGTTACATTGAAGCCTCGGACTGGCGTTCGATGACCTCTAAATAAATTCACTCTATGGATCAGGACACACGATTTTGACTTCCACCCGCTCCCGTTTTTACTGGATGAACTTCGGTATTCCGCTGGTCTGTGCCGCCGTAGTGTTCCTGATGTTCGACATGACAAAAATCGACATCGCCTTCAGCGATCTTTTTTTTGATCCGGTGACGCAGACCTTTCCGCTGGAACACGTACATCTGTTCGAAAAGATCACCCATAAATGGGCGCGGATCATCCCGAACTGGACCGGCGAAATTGCGATCATCGGTGCCTTGGTGTCGTTTCTGTGGCCGCGGCTGAAGGCGGAGAAACACACGAAGTTCATCGCGTTCCTGGAAAAAATCAGAGTCGCGCCCGTGCTGCGGTTTGCCACCAAACACCGGCGGGATTTTCTCTACGTGGTGTTCGCGTTTTCCATCTGCACCGGTGTCATCCATTACCTCAAGAGCCATACCAGCGTGTACTGCCCGATTGAAACGACGCAGTACGGGGGCAAAATCGAGCACAAGGAATGGTACGAGAATTTCGATTTGCTGAAGGAGGCCGGTGATGGCCGCTGCTGGCCCGGTGGGCATGCCTCCGGTGGCTTTACTATGTTGGCGCTGTACTTCGTCGCGCGCCGTTATCGCTGGCGTTATTCCAAGGCGCTGATGTACGGCTCGCTGGGGTTGGGTTTCGTGTATGGCACGACGCGGGTGCTGCAAGGCTGGCACTACATGTCCCACACCTTCTGGTCCGGAATCTTCGTGTGGTTGGCTTGTTTGCTGACGGCGCTGGCGTTTTATGGGCGGGCGCGGCTGGAGCAACCTGTGTTGAAAAAGCATGAAGGAACGCAGTTGGGGGCTCAGGCTGAGTCTGTGAACTGAAATATTTGTTGCATGGCGAAACCCGTCTCCTGAGTAAGGGGGCGGGTTTTTTATTGTCTGGGATATCGCTTTCGCGAGCAGGCTCGCTCCCACAATGGATTGATGTCGTTCACGAAACCTGTGAATGACGATGTTCCTGTGGGAGCGAGCCTGCTCGCGAAGAACGATAACGCGGTCGTTCAGACTGAGTCCTGCGACTCACTGACCGACGAAGTAATATGCCTGCTGCCCCACCTTCATCGTCTTGAGCACCTTCAGCGGTGCGACAGGTTCAGCATTGCCGGACAGGATCGCGACATGATCGGGCGATGCCCTCAGAAATTCATGAAGCTGCGCCTCGGTATCGAGCCCCTTGAGCAGGCTGCGGGTATAGAACACGCTGGCGCCGCCCACCCGTTCATTGGCCTGGAACAGCGCGACCTGTTGCCCATGGGCCTGCATCGACTGGATCTGTTCGATCAGGGGCAGGAAAGACAATTTGCGATCGGCATGGGGCAGCGCCCATTGCGCGGCCGCGAGGTAGCCACCGATGACCACGGTCAGCGTGCCGATGGCCAGGCCGTGGCGGTATCCGGCGAGGCGCCCCAGCCAGGTCGAAGAGCCTTCCCGGGCCTTCAGGCGTTCGAACAGCACACTCGCGTATTCGGCCGCGATGACCGCAGCGGCGGGTGTCATCGACATCAGGTATACGGTGCGTTTGCTCGACGCCAACGTCAGCATCACAAACTGCGCCAGTACCCACAGGGTGAAGAACAGCAAGTAACGGTTGGCCACCAGGCTTTTGCGAAAGTGCCACAGTCCCAGGTACACCAGAATGTTCCAGGGCAGAAATGCTTGCGGCAGTTTGGCCAGGTAGTAGTAGAACGGTTCGTAATGCCCGGCCTCGACGAAGGCGCCGCTGAACCGACCGACACTGTTGGTCAGCAACACGTCGGTCACCGCCTGGATGCCGTCGCGCCGATACAACACGGCGAGCCAGATCATCAGAGGCACCAGCCCCAGCAGCGTCAGTAGCCCTGGCCGCAACCAGTCCGCCAGCTTCACGCGTCTGTCCATCAAAGTCTCGGCCAACAGGCACGCGAAGATCACCACCCCCGGCATGGCCAGGCCCAGTACGCCTTTGCTCAATGTGGCGACCGCGATGCCCGAGGCAAACAGCAAACCGTTGCCGACGCCCGCCTGTCGTTGCCCGGCAAAGAACGCCAACAGGGCCATGCTCACGCCGAGGGCGAGCAGCGCATCCTCGCCGACACCGCGCACGTTGCTCCAGTAACTGGCCATGGTCGCCAGCAAAATGGCGGCGGTCCATGCAACGGTGACGGGCCGGCCATAGCGGCGCAGCATCCCGTACAGCAGCATCACGCTGAACAGCCCGGCAAACGCCGATGTCAGGCGCACGGCCCAGGGTGTGCCGCCCAATTCACGGATCGCGGCGGCATCGAGCCACAGGCTCAGGGGTGGTTTTTCCAGAAACGGTTCGCTGAACAGGCGGGGCGTCACCCAATCGTTTTCCAGCTGCATTTCCATGGCGATCCCGGCGACCCGGGGTTCGGTGGAACCTTGTAACTGGTGATTGCCCAAGGCAAAGAAAAACAGCATCGCGGCAAGCAGCAAGAGCGAAGTGGCGGGGCGCGACATGGGCTTCTGGTGACCGAAGGAGGACCGGGAAAGCCCAGCATACGAGGCGATAACTTAACGAATCGTGAACGGCGAGTGAAACTTACGAAAGCTGTCGCGACCAGAGCTCGTCCGGGTTTTCGTAAACCTTGCTGACCAGCGCCGTCAGCACATGATCCTGCCAGCGCCCGGCAATGTTCAGGTACGCCTTGGCATACCCCTCGCGCTCGAAACCCAGGCGCTCCAGCAACCGCGCGCTGCGTTCGTTACCGGGGATGTAGTTGGCCATGATCCGGTGCAGGTTCATGGTTTCGAACATATAACCGATGCCCGCCTCGAGCGCTTCCTGCATCAGGCCCTGGCCCTGGCGGGATTGGCAAATGTGGTAGCCGAGATAGCACGCCTGAAAGGCCCCGCGAACGATACCGCTGAAATTGCACGCGCCGATCATCTGCTCGCTGTCGCGATCCAGCACCGCAAAATGCACCGCGTACCCTTCGTCGAAGGCCATTTCCTGCTGCGCCAGGCGCGAACGTATTTTTTCCGGGCTGTAGTAATCGTCCGGCCGAACCGGCGACCACGGTGCGAGATGTGCCTGGTTGCGTCGATAGAAATCGCTTTCCAGCACGGCCTGGCTGGGGCTCAGGATCGCCAGCGTCAGGCGTTTGCAGGGCAGGGTGAGGATCGTCATCTGGCGCTCCGGGCGCTATGCCCTATCGGTGGAGAGAGTGACGAGCAATCTACAGGCAAAAAAAAGCCCGCGGGAGGGCGGGCAAACCGTAGTTTCTTGAATGAGCGAGGCAAATGTACAGGGTGGGGCATTAAGGTGGGGTGAAGAAAAGTTCATGTCTCGGTCGATGAGCCAGGCTCAAGGCAAATGATCCGCCGCAAAATCGGCGTCTGAACGTGCGCGTAGCGTCCCCTTGCGGCAGGCTTGCTGGAAGCGTTCGAAGTCGCGTTCGTTTTGCTCGGTATAGCCTTGGGCATACGTGTAGAGCGCATCGGCCAGTGCGTCGCCTTTGCCGATGTAGCCGCTGATCACCGCGGCGTGCCCCGATGACTTGGCATGCGCGCGGGCCAATGCCCGCCCGCAAAGCCGCCCGTAGGCGGCAAAGGCTTCGCCATCGAAGGTTTCCAGTTCGGCCGAGATTTTCATGTCGCGCAATTGCCGAACATAAAAATGACGTCCGCTGGGGCCGGTGGTCCAACCGAGGAACAAATCACTGGCCGATTGCATGAGCCGCTGGCCATCGACGACGCGCTGGCCTTCATGTCGTACCCGTGACTTACGTTTAACGTAGTTGGCCAGCACCGAGGGGCGTGCTTCCTTGAATTGCAGGAACAACGGGAAGTTCTGCCCGTCAGTCAGCAGGGCCACCAGGCAGCGGGTGCCGACGCTACCGACGCCCACCACTTTGAATGCCATGTCCTGAGCCTCGAAGCGTGACAACAGTTCACGGCGATCGGCTTGCAGCGTGACGCGGTAATCGCGCATGAGTGTGTCGAACAGCGGTCGCCAGTCGGACAACCGCAGCCAGTCATCGTCGGCATCGAGCAGCGTGGTGCTGTTATGCAGGTGGAAGATTTCCGGCAGGTCATCGCGAATGATCAGGCGACCTTTGGCGTCGCGCTCGCTTATTTTGGGCAACAGTTCGGCGTGGGTGCGCCGCTCGGCTTTTTCGATGGCGCGCTGCACATGCTCCAGCGTGCTTTTGTTTGCCTGCTGCAGCAGATCGTCATAGCTGATGGATTCGTACCAGGTTTCCAGCGCGCTCTGTTCGGCGCACTCAAGCAGGGTCTTCTGATAGGCCCTCACCACTTCATGACAGATCGCTTCTTCAACCGAACCGCCATGACGCAGGTCGCGGGCGGCCACCAGAAAACTCGCGACCAGGCGTTTCAAATCCCACTCCCAAGGTCCGGGATGGGCTTCGTCAAAGTCGTTGACGCTGAACAGCAGATTGCGTTCGGGTGTGGCAAAGCCACCGAAATTCATCAGGTGACAGTCGCCGCAGATCGGCGACACCAGCCCCATGTCCGGTGTTCCCGCCAGGTCGTGTGCATGCAGCAATGCATTGCCCCGGTAAAAGGTAAACGGCGACACGAGCATGCGCCCGTAACGCAACTCGACCAGCGACTTGACCCGCCCCTGACTCGACGCCTTGATCAACGGAATCGGATCGCGATTGGCTTTTCCCAGCGAAGCCTGAGCGCTGCGCGGGCACTTCTTGCGCGCGTCCTTGCCTTGTTTGAAATCGTCTTTGAGGGAGGTCATGGGGGCTCATTTCGGCGGTTGTTTTAGGTGATTGCCGATTGAGTGTAGAAGGGCAGGGAGCAGGTGTGGTCAACGGCTGGCGAGGGACACGTGATAATCGTGGGCAACAAAAAAGCCGTAAAGCGTTGGCTTTACGGCTTTTTCGAGTCTTCCCGGGAAGACGAATTGGTGGAGCCGGGGGGATTTGAACCCCCGTCCGCCAGTACTCCGCTGTCGGTACTACATGCGTAGCCGTGTCTATTAAGTTAACCCTCAGCGACCCGACGGGCAGGGTGCTTTGGGCGAGTTGTGTAAGTTTTAGCCGCTTCGTCCACAACGTACTGCACGGCGATTCTGTTCTATATGACAATCATTTCGGGTTTACAGACATCCCCTAATGATTGCTGGACCCGAAGGTACCAGAAGCTCAGGATCTAAGGCTGCTTACGCAGCGATAGCGAATTCCTGGCCGTAGTTTTCGTCATTGGCAACTATAAGAAGTTGCAACAGTGGATTTACGAGTTCTGTTACCAACTCGGCATGCACCTAAAGTTTCGCAACCGGCGTCGAATCCTAAACGGCCCCGAACTCATTGCTCGTGAATCAAATGAGCAACAAGCCTGTACAGTCTACGTCAATGTGACCCGGAAGGCCAACCCGAAGGTTGGCCTTGAGCCAAGAGTTACTTTCCGCCTTTGCTCGCGTTCTTGAGGTCCTGGATGGTTTGGTTGGTCTCGGCAATGCAATCATCAATACCTTGTTTGGTGCCTTTTGCCTGGTCGGCTTGGGCTTTCTCGACAGAGTCCGCTACCTGGTCAGTCATTTCGGGAGGAATCTGTGCCTTTGCGTTTTCGATGGTTTTCAGATTGAGCGCGCATTGATCTTTTTCGGCGGCAAACGAGGGGGAGGCCAGCATTGAGGCAGTAACGAACAGACCAAACAGTACAGAACGTTTCATGAGTATCTCCTTGAACTGAGTGGCCAGGCATCGCTGGCCATCAGGTCGGGCTGCCGAGTATTGGGAAAGGCCCGCATTGGCGGGACTTGATCGGTGGACTGCGGCGACACGTCAGGGTTCTGTTTTTCTGTGTTGATACCCGCAAGAAACTACTCAGCAGGCGCCTGAATGCGCCTTCCTTGAGGCCTTGTCATCAGGTCACCCTGGCCTGGGTAACGCGGTCCACCAGATAGACTAGCCCGTGGTAGTCGATTCCGCCGTGTTGTGTCAGGCCGATCTCACAAGTACGACTGGTGGATATTCCCTCGCTGCAATACTGCACCGCCTCCTTGAGTGTGCGCAGCGAATGGGCGTTCAACTGCGGCGTGGTGAAGCCCTTGTCGCCAGCGAAGCCGCAGCAGTGAATACCTTCCGGAATGACCACGTTTTTGCTGCACTTGCGCGCCAGGTCGATCAGCGCCTGGCTTTCCCCCAGGTGTTGGGTGCTGCAGGTCACGTGTACGGCGATCGGTGCCTCCTGAGGTGTGAACTCCAGGCGATCCATCAGGTGCGTGCGGATGAATCGCACCGGGTCGTACAGGTCGAGGCGGGTTTCTCCCAGGTCTTGAATCAGGCGCAGGGTGCACGGGCTGGTGTCGCAGTAGATGGGGTCGAGGCCCCCTCGGCTGGCGTGGAGCAATGCGCCGATCAGCTCCTGGCGTTTGTGCTCGGCCTGTTCCGCGTAGCCCTTGGAGGCGAACGGCTGGCCGCAGCAAAGATTGTCCAGATTGTCCGGAAAGACTACTTGGTAACCGGCTTTTTCCAGCAGTCCGCGAGTTTTGTCGTACAGCGACATTTGTTCCTTGTCGCCGGCAGCCGGGCCCATGGCGCGTGAAACGCACGCGGCCAGGTATACCACTCGCGGTCGCTCGTCCGTCACGGGCGGGCTGAAGCGGATCGCCCGCTCAGGCTGCGGCATGGCGTTGGTCCACTGCGGGATTTGCCCTTTGGACAGTCGGGTCGCGGCAGCGGAAAGCGTTGTCAGCCGCGGTGCCCCCAGCAACATCCGGGCACCGTTTGCCACATGCAGGGTCAGTCGCGCGCCTTGCAGCGCCGTAGCGAAATTTCCTTCGATCCAGTTGGCGGTTTTCGTATGGGTTGCGTGCTGGCCGCGAAGTTTTTTCACCAGCTCGCCGGTGTTAATTCCTACCGGGCAGCGTTGCGCACAAAGACCCGTCGCGGCACAGGTTTCGATGCCCTGGTACTCGTAGGCGGCTTCAAGTTCCCGGGTATCGACCCCGGCGCGTTTTTTCGCCTGGATGTCCCGCCAGATCACGATGCGCTGGCGCGGGCTCAGGGTCAGGCCTTTCGATGGGCAGACCGGCTCGCAGAAGCCGCACTCGATGCACTTATCCACAATCTCGTCGGCGGCCGGCAAAGGTTTGAGGTGCTTGAGGTGGATCTGTGGATCCTCGCTGAGGACCACGTCCGGGTTGAGGATGCCGTTGGGATCGAGCAGGCGTTTGAGTTGCCACATCAATTGGTAGGCGTCGCTGCCCCATTCCAGTTCGACGAAAGGCGCCATGTTGCGCCCCGTACCGTGTTCAGCCTTGAGCGAACCGCCAAACTCCACGGCCACCAACTGTGCCACGTCGTCCATGAACGCCTGGTAGCGTGCGATTTCTTCCGCGCTGTTGAAGCCTTGGGTGAAGACGAAATGCAGATTGCCTTCCAGGGCGTGTCCGAAAAGAATCGCTTCGTCATAGTGATGTTTGTCGAACAACTCGATCAGGCGATTCACGCCGATGGCCAGTTGTTCCACCGGGAAGGTCACGTCCTCGATGATCACCGTGGTACCGGTCTTGCGCACTGCGCCGACGGCGGGGAAGGTGTCCTTGCGGATCGCCCAGAGGCGGGCGTTTTCCGTTGGGTCTTCGGTGAAGTCGACTTGTTTCTCCACCGGGAACGAAGCCAGTGACGCCATGATCTGCGCCAGTTGTTCCTGTAGCAACGTAGACGATGCCGCGCGGGATTCGATCAGCAAGGCGCAGGCATTGTTCGACAGGTGCTGTACGAAAGCGGGCATTCCGGGTTTGTTCTGCACCGAGCGCAAGCTGCGGCGGTCCAGCAGTTCCACGGCTGACACCGGCTGGCTTTTCAGCACGGTGACTGCATTGCAGCAAGTTTCCACGTTCGGGAAGACGATCAGCGCCGAGGCCTTGTTCGGATGGTCGATCACCGTGTCGTAGGTCACTGCGCTGATGAAGCCGAGGGTGCCTTCGGAGCCCACCAGCAAGTGGCTCAAGATATCCACAGGCTCGTCGTAATCCACCAGGGCGTTGAGTGACAGGCCGGTGGTATTTTTCAGACGGTACTTGTGGCGAATTTTTGCAGCGAGTTCGGTGTTGGCGCGTGTTTCGCGACCCAGCGTCGCAAGACGTTCCAGCAGCGATGCATGGCTTTGCCGAAACGCAGAGACACTGGCGGCATCTTCGGTATCGAGACGGCTGCCATCGGCCAGTACCAGACGAATCCCGGCCAGGGTGTGATAGGTGTTTTGCGCGGTGCCGCAGCACATGCCGCTGGCATTGTTGGCGACGATGCCGCCGATTTTGCAGGCGTTGATCGATGCCGGGTCCGGGCCGATCTTGCGCCCGAACGGTGCCAGCCAGGCATTGGCTTGGGCGCCGATCACGCCAGGTTGCAGACGGATTTGCATGCCCTGGCCTCGGATCTCGCGACCGTTCCAGTTATCCCCAAGGACGATCAACACCGAATCGCTGATGGCCTGGCCGGACAGGCTGGTGCCAGCGGCGCGGAAGGTCACCGGAACCTGATCGCGTTGCGCCAGTTGCAGCAGCGCCACCACTTCATCTTCGGACTCGACACGGATCACCAGTTGCGGAATCAGGCGATAGAAACTGGCGTCGGTCCCGAACGCCAAAGTCGACAACGGGTCGTCGAAGCGACGTTCCCGGGGGATCAGTTGCTGCGCATCGCGCAAGAAAGCGGCCGGTAGACTCATTGGTCCTCCAGGATCAACACCACCAAATCCTTCGGACCATGGGCGCCGTAGGCCAGCACCTGCTCGATGTCGGCAGTCTTCGACGGACCGGACACCAGCAAAGCGTTGGTCGGCATGCCCTGGGCCCATTCGTATTCCTGCTGCACCTGATAGAAGTTATCGCGGATTTCGCTGGCCTTGAGCAAAGCGAAATGCACCGGTGGCGCCAGGCTCATCAAGCGCGGTTCTTCACGTGTTGGCCAGAGAATCAGGCTACCGGTCGCCGCGATTGCGCCCAGGGTAGAGGTCAGGCTGGCCGGGGTGTCATTGAACAGCTCGGCTTTCCATTCTTCTACCGGACGGTCGTAGGCCTTGAGTGTCGGCAGGTTCGGATTTTTCGCCCAGTGCCGAGTGACGCATTGACCGTGAGGTGTCGTCGGTGCGATCAACAGGCTCGGCAGCTGACGATCCAGCAGCAGTTTCGCCAGCAAGGCCGGCCAGTCTTCACCCGAAGTCAGATGGATTTCCGTGTGCACCGCTTCCATCAGTTTGCGCAGTTGCGGGATGCGTTGTTCCGCCGTGTAGCTATAGGGCGTGGTTACCAAATCGACATCGAAGTTGTCGGCCACGGGTGTAGTGCCTGTCAGACTTTTACGCAATTTGCCTAGGATATTTTGCTTGGCGCTCATCAACGATCTCCCTGTTTGGCCAGATGCTCGCGAGCCATGTCATGCAGTGAGCGGGCGGCGGGTTTCGGCGCGCTGTGGTTCTGTGTCCATGGGCCGACATTACTTGGCGTGAGTGCGCGCAGGCGCGTGGCGAAGAAACCGAACAGGCGATACAGCGTCGGTGAGCTGTTGAGCCTGGCCCAGGCATTCCAGATGAACCGTTCCTTGCGCGAGTACTTGCTGCCCTGGCCGCGCATCGCTTGATGCGGGCTATCGGGTGCCTTGACGTTCTCTTCGCGCAGACGCCG
Organism: Pseudomonas izuensis; assembly: GCF_002356535.2. NCBI lineage: Bacteria > Pseudomonadati > Pseudomonadota > Gammaproteobacteria > Pseudomonadales > Pseudomonadaceae > Pseudomonas > Pseudomonas izuensis. The sequence continues at coordinate 773,828 of NZ_AP017423.2, forward strand.
CAGCAGGGAAGGGATCGGAATCTTGACCGGGCACACTTCGCCGCAGGCACCGCACAGCGAAGAGGCGCTTGGGTGGTCAGGGACTTTCGCCAGGCCGACCATGTGCGGGGTGATGATTTTTCCGATAGGGCCGGGGTAGACCTCGCCGTAGGCATGGCCACCGATTCGGGTGTAGACCGGGCAATGATTCATACAGGCGCCGCAGCGGATGCAGTTCAGGGTCTGGCGCAACTCGCTGTCGGCAAACGCCTGGCTGCGACCGTTGTCCAGCAGCACCAGATGCACTTCTTGCGGGCCGTCGAGTTCATGTTCCTTGCGCGGGCCGGAGATCATGTTGACGTAGGTGGTGATCGGGATGCCCAGGGCCGAACGGGTCAGCAACGACAACAGCGGAACCACGTCGCGCAGGTTTTCCACGACTTTTTCGATACCGGTGACGGCAATGTGCACCGGTGGCACTGTGGTCGTCATGCGACCGTTGCCTTCGTTTTCCACCAGCAGCAGGGTGCCGGTTTCGGCCACGGCGAAGTTGACGCCGGAGACGCCGATGTCCGCTTCGAAAAATTTCTGCCGCAGGACCCTGCGACCGATCTGAATGAGTTGGTCAACGTCCTTGGTGTATTCCACGCCAAGTTTGTCGTGGAACAAGGACGCGACCTGGCCGGCGTTCTTGTGGATCGCCGGCATAATGATGTGTGAAGGCTTCTCGTGGTCGAGCTGGACGATGTACTCGCCCATGTCCGATTCCAGGCATTCAATGCCCTGTTCAGCGAGGACATGGTTCATCTCCATCTCTTCGCTGACCATCGATTTGCCCTTGATCACTTGCCGCCCCTCGTGAGCGCGGATGATCGAGAGGACGATGCCATTGGCTTCGTCCACCGTTTCCGCCCAGTGCACTGTCACACCGTTGCGGGTCAGGTTCTGTTCCAGTTGCTCAAGCAGGTCGGGCAACTTCGATAACGCACGGGCGCGGACAGCATTGCCCAGTGCTCGCAGATGTTCTCTTTCATGGGCATCGCTGAAAGCCGTTGCCCGTTTTGTCATCAGTGAATCCATCGCCTTGCGAAAGTTGTTTCGCAATTGCGCATCACCCAGCGCCTCGTGAGCTCGGGTGCGAAAATCTTCTTCTACGGCGACCGTAGGAATAATCGCGGAAGCGTTCATTGTGCGCCTCCGGTTCTTTCCCAGAGAAAGCTGGCCAGGTGTTGGCCGCGCAACGCTTCCTTCTGTTTCTCCAGCGAACCGTTGATGTTCATCAGGCAACCGCAGTCGGCACTCAGTACCTTGTGCGCGCCGGACTCCTTCAACGATCGGGTCTTGTCAGCCACCATCGCCCCGGAAATGTCCGGCATACGGACGCTGAATGTCCCACCGAAGCCACAGCACTCACTTTCGTGATCGTGATTGACCCGTTCCACATTGCTCAGCTGCGACAACAGCTCGCGCCCGTGCAGGTGGGTGTTCATTTCACGGCGTGCCGAACACGACGTGTGCAACGCCACTTTCACCGGTTCCCCGCTGTCCTTGAGCTGCACCTTGCAGACAAACAGCAAGAACTCGGCGAGTTCATAGGTCCTGGCAGCCAGTGCTTGAACCTGTTTCAACGTGTGCGGCTCGTCCTTGAACAAATCGGCATAGTGCTCGCGCAACATGCCGGCGCAGGAACCGGAGGGCACCACCACCGGATAATCCCCGGCGAACAGCGCCAGTTGCGAGCGCGCGACGGTCCTGGCCTGTTCGGTGTAACCCGAGGTGTAGGCCGGTTGTCCGCAGCAGCTTTGCCCTTGCGGGTACTCGACACGGATGCCTTCGCGCTCCAGCAAGTGGATCGCATCCATTCCGGCTTCCGGGTAGAACAAATCCACTACGCAGGTCCCGAACAGGTACACCCGTTGCGGTTTCTCGCTGGGGTATTGCCGAGGCTCGGGCAGTGGCGGGGCGACGCGGGTCGCATTCGGCACGGCGTTGTAAAAAAGCTCGCTCATCAGGCGTGTCTCTCGGCCGGTTGTCCGTCCGTTGAGGCTGCTGACTATAGCGATGCACGCTTTCAGCAGCCTTACAGACCAGGTGTGAATTGCTGACGCCGAAGTGGTGGTCCGGCGTCGGTTTTTTTCAGATTGGCTGTAGGACTCAGTGCACCAGCATGCCGGTGAACCAGTAGGCCTGAGCCAGGGTGATCAGGCCGACGATGGTGGCGAAGAACAGGCTGTGCTTGAGCGTGAAGCGGAACAGATCCGATTCCTTGCCCACCAGGCCGGTCGCGGCGCAGGCCACGGCGATCGATTGTGGCGAGATCATCTTGCCGGTCACCCCGCCGCTGGTATTCGCCGCCACCAGCAAGGTGTCATTGACACCGATCTGGTGCGCAGTGGTCGCTTGCAACGAGCTGAACAGCGCATTGGACGAGGTATCAGAGCCGGTCAGGAACACGCCCAGCCAACCGAGGAACGGCGAGAAGAACGGGAAAGCTGCGCCGGTGGCTGCCAACACCAGGGCCATGGTCGAGGACATGCCCGAGTAGTTGGTGACGAAGGCGAAGGCCAGCACCATGCCGATGGACAGAATCGGCCAGCGCAGTTCGTAGAAGGTTTCTTTTAAAGTGGTCAGACCAGTTTTGATGTTGATCTTCAGGATCAGCATCGAGATTAGCGCCGAGAAGAAAATCGCCGTACCGGTCGCGGAAATCGGATCAAGCTTGAACACCGCCGGAATGGCAGTCGGTGCGGCAACAATCGGCGCCACCTTGATCACCATCTGGTCCAGATGCGGTATGGCGAAGTTGAACACCCAGCTGTACATCGAACCGCCGGCGGCAAACATCGCCTTGAATGGTTTCAGGGTCCAGATAGTGACCAGCACGGTGAGGATCAGGAACGGCGACCAGGCCTTGAAAATTTCCCCCAGGCTGTAGGGCGAAGCCACGGTGCTGCGCTTCTGGCCGAAGCCACCGGCGCTGGCACTCACGACGGAAGCGGAGACGGCACCGACGATGTGTTGGCCGGCGGCACGTTTCGGCTGCCAGATTTTCAGGAACAGCGTCAGGGAAACCAGGCTGACGAGGGCCGACGTGATGTCAGGCAGTTCCGGGCCAATGAAGTTCGAGGTGAAGTACTGGGTCACGGCAAAGCTCAAGCCGGCCACCAGTGCGGCGGGCCATGTCTCGCGGACGCCACGCAGGCCATCCATCATGAACACCAGCCAGAACGGTACGAATAGCGACAGCAGCGGCAGCTGGCGGCCGGCCATGGCGCCGATCTTGAACGCGTCGATACCGGTCACCTGCCCGGCCACGATGATCGGAATGCCCAGGGCGCCGAACGCGACGGGGGCCGTGTTCGCGATCAGGCACAAGCCGGCGGCGTACAGCGGGTTGAAGCCCAGCCCTACCAGCAGTGCGGCGGTAATCGCCACCGGCGCACCGAAGCCGGCTGCACCTTCGAGGAAGGCGCCGAAGCAAAAGCCGATCAGCAGCACTTGCAGGCGCTGGTCGTCGGTAATCGACAGCACTGAGCTGCGGATCACTTCGAACTGGCCACTCTTGACCGTCAGCTTGTAGAGGAACACGGCCGCCACGATGATCCAGGCAATCGGCCACAAGCCATAGGCGAAGCCATATCCGGCGGCAGCGAATGCCATGTCCACCGGCATCTGGAAGGCAAAGATTGCCACCAAAATCGACAAGGCCAGTGTGATGCTGCCGGCCACGTGCCCTTTCAGGCGGAACACGGCCAGGGCCAGAAAGAAAAACACGATGGGAATGACGGCTGCGAGCGCGGATAAACCGAGGCTGCCGAGAGGGCTGTAGAGCTGTTGCCAGGTTTGCATATGGGGTGGCCCCTAATTGTTGTTGGTCAGGCACTGATCAGCGTTCTTGGATAATTGGTAATACCAATTTACAATCGCTGTTGGCTAGGGTAAAAGCCTTGTAGGCGGTGTGTCAATTTGCCGCCCTAAAACTTTTGTCGAATGCGTGATCCATTGGAGCATCCGGGGCGCACGGGTAATTGCTTACCGACAGGTGCCGACGCGCGGCGAATGGGCCAGAATAGAGCCCCGGCGAGCCGTCGGGTCGTGGAGAAATCGAGTTATGGGCTTTGATCAGATTCGTCAGCGCCGTTTGTCTGACGATATTGTCGAGCAGCTGGAGGGCATGATCCTCGAGGGCACGCTGAAGGCGGGTGAACGCCTGCCGGCGGAGCGGGCATTGGCCGAGCAGTTCGGTGTATCGCGTCCTTCGTTGCGCGAAGCGATTCAGAAACTGGTTGCCAAGGGTTTGCTGGTCAGTCGCCAGGGCGGCGGTAATTATGTGGTGGAATCGCTGGGCACGACCTTCAGCGATCCACTGCTGCAATTGCTGGAAAGCAATCCCGAGGCCCAGCGTGATCTGCTGGAATTTCGGCACACGCTGGAAGCGTCCTGCGCTTATTACGCTGCATTGCGCGCCACGGATGTTGATCGCGAGCGACTGACCGCGGCGTTCAACGAATTGCAGGACTGTTACTCACGGCACGATGAAGTCAGTCGGGCGGAAGAGGGCGCGGCGGATGCGAAATTCCATCTGGCGATTGCCGAAGCCAGTCACAACGCGGTGCTGCTGCACACCATCCGTGGCTTGTTCGACCTGCTCAAGCGCAATGTGGTGACCAACATTGGCGGCATGTACAAGCAGCGCACTGAAACCCGCGACATGCTGATCACGCAGCACCGGGAATTGTATCTGGCGATTATCGAGGGCCGGGCGGAGGAGGCGCGGGAAGTCTCCAGCCGTCACATCCTGTATGTGCAGGAAGTGCTGGAAGAGGTGCGTCAGGAAGTGCAGCGCATGGCCCGGGCGGAGCGGCGCAAGGGGATGTAGTCAGTTTGAGTTGCGTTGAAGCATTCGCGGCAAGCCTCGCTCCTACAGACGGGCGCGTCTGTGGGAGCGAGGCTTGCCCGCGAAGAGGTAAGAAGAGACGTTAGTCCTCTTTGCCCTTGTTCCGCACCGCACGCTGCAACTCGCGGCCGGCGTCGCGTTCGCGCTCGGTATCTCGCTTGTCGTATTCCTTCTTGCCCTTGCCCAGAGCGATCTCGCACTTGACCATGTGCTTGCTCCAGTACCAGGACAGGCAGACGCAGGCGTAACCCTTCTGCTGTACGGCGGCGGCCAGCTTTTCCAGCTCGCGTCGGTTGAGCAGCAATTTTCGGGTGCGGGTCGGATCGGCAATGACGTGGGTACTGGCCGTCGTCAGCGGCGTGATGTGGCTGCCGAGCAGCCAGGCTTCGCCGTCCTTGAGCAGTACATAACTGTCAACCAGTTGCAGCTTGCTTGCCCGCAAACTCTTTACTTCCCAGCCGGCCAGGACCAGACCAGCCTCGAACCGATGCTCGATGAAGTAATCGTGTCGCGCCTTTTTATTTTGCGCGATGGTCCCTGTGGGGTGTTTCTTCTGTTTAGCCATAGGGGCGGCATTATAGGGAGTTGCAAGCGAGTCGGCTACGGTGATGCTGCGTGCTTGAGCAGGTTGATTGAATCCCGGACAATGCGCGCTCTTTTTTGAACGCTTGGTCGTAATATCGATGTCGACAGACAAGGTTTCTGTCCACGGCAGTTGGGCTAGCCGCTGGGTTTTCATACTCGCCGCGACCGGTTCGGCCGTGGGGCTGGGCAGCATCTGGAAGTTCCCTTATATGGTCGGCGTCTATGGCGGCGGCGCTTTTGTGCTGATGTTTCTGGCGTGTATCGCACTGATCGGCATTCCGGTCATGTTGGCGGAAACCTTGATCGGTCGGCGTGCCAGGCAAAGTCCGGCCAACGCCTTGAAAGTGTTGGCGCTGGAAGCCGGACATTCGGCCAAATGGTCCTGGGGCGCCTTTGCCGGGATGATCACGGCGTTACTGATCCTGTCTTTCTACAGTGTGGTCGGCGGCTGGTCGCTCGATTACATCATCGATATGGGGCGTGGCGACTTCCAGGGTGCGACACCGGAGCAGGTGGGGGCGTACTTTGGCAGTGTCATTGCCGACCCGTGGCGCCTGACACTTTGGCACACGATTTTCATGCTGCTGTCGGCGGTTGTGATCGCCAAGGGTGTGGTCGCCGGGCTTGAGCGCAGCCTGCGAGTCATGATGCCGATGCTGTTCGTGATGGTGATTGTGTTGCTGGGCTACAGCATGACCACCGGATATTTCATGGAGGGCGTGCATTTCATGTTCGACTTCCATCCGGAAAAAGTCCTCGACGGCTTATTGCCGGCCATGGGGCACGCGTTCTTTTCCCTGAGCGTGGGCGTGGGGTCGATCATGATCTACGGTGCCTACATGCCGAAGAACTCGTCGATTTCCGGGACCATCGTCGGTGTGGCGCTGCTCGATACTTTTGTTTCCCTGGTGGCCGGCCTGGCATTGTTTCCGATTGTGTTCGCTGCGGGTCTGAACCCGAGCGAAGGGCCTGGGCTGATGTTTGTGAGCCTGCCGTTTGCCTTCGGTAACGTAGCATTCGGTCAGTTGATGGGCGTAGTGTTCTTCGTGCTGGTAGCGATTGCAGCCTGGAGTTCGGCGATCTCGCTGCTCGAGCCGATGGTGGCTTACCTGGTCGAGCGGACAAAAATCAGGCGCGCCTGGGTGACCTTCTGGCTGGCATTTACCTGTTGGTTTGTTGGTCTGGGCACGGTGTTTTCCTTCAATATCTGGAAGCAGGCCAGGTTTTTCGTGAGCGAAGGCGGCTTGTTCCACCTCTATCAATGGGGTGCTACGGGCGGGTTGGATTTCTTCGGTGTGATCGATTTCTTTACTTCGCGGATCATGTTGCCACTCGGTGGTTTGTGTTTCGTGGTGTTTGCGGGCTGGGTGATGAGGCGGGAAGCGGTGCACGACGAACTGTCGATCCGTCATCCTGCGTTGTTCGCCCTGTCTTTGTTCTTGATGCGCTATGTGGCGCCCATCGGCATTCTTGTAGTGTTTGCCGCCCAGCTGTGGAAGTGACGCTGACATGACGACACACATTTCACGTTCGGCCTTGCTGCCGTATCCGGCACAAGCCCTGTATGACCTGGTCAACGACGTGGCGCGATACCCGGAGTTTCTGCCGTGGTGTTCTACCGCCGAAGTGCTGGAAAGCTCGCCCGAGCATATGCGTGCCAGCGTTGGCGTGGCCAAGGGCGGACTCAGCCAGCATTTCGTGACGCGCAATACCCTGGTTCCAGGGAAGTCGATCGAGATGAACCTTGAGGAAGGCCCATTCACTCAACTGCATGGCAATTGGGTATTCAAGGCATTGACCGACAAGGCCTGCAAGATCAGCCTGGACCTTTCGTTCGATTATGCCGGGCCTATTGTTCGCGCGACCTTGGGACCGTTGTTCAATCAGGCGGCCAATACGCTGGTGGATGCATTCTGCCAGCGGGCCAAGCAAATATATGGCTGAGGCCGTGATCGAGGTCGAGGTGGTCTATGCCGCCGTTGATCGTCAGGTGCTTTTATCGGTGCAAGTAACGCCAGGATCAAGCGTTCGGGCGGTATTGCTTCAATCCGGTATTGGCAAAGCATTTCCTGAGCTGGATTTGGCGGTGTGTCCCGTGGGGGTCTTCGGCAAGGTGATCGCCGATCCGGACAGTCGCGCTGTTCAGGCGGGGGATCGTATCGAGGTCTACCGGCCGTTGCTGGCGGATCCGAAGGAAGTTCGTCGGCTACGTGCGGCCAAGGCTGCTGAGGCTCGGAATCAGTGAGTCGAGTAAACGCCGGATAATAAAAAACCCGGACATGCCGGGTTTTTATTGAGTCGCAAATTATTGCGGCTTGGTATCCAATGGTTCTGGTGTCGGGACTGGAACAGTTTCTACACCGTCCACTTCCTTCTGGATCTGATCCAGCAGCGAACCCGGTTTCACTGGTTTTTCCGGTTTTGGCTGCTCGGCCTTTTCAGCCGGCGCGGTGACGTTAGTGCCGCTGTCCTTGCCGAGGATAGCCTCGTCGCGGCTCACGCCGGGCATGAAATCACCGGAGAGGCTGACAAGTTGATCATTTGGGTTGAAGATAACGCTGATGCGTTCCTGTTGGCGTTCACCGCCCCCCGGTTGCAGGCTGTACAGGTAATCCCAGCGATCGGCATGGAACGTGTCGGTCAACAGAGGGTTGCCCATGATAAACCGTACTTGCTTGCGGGTCATTCCCGGGCGTAACTGGTCTATCATGTCCTGCGTGACGACATTGCCCTGCTGGATGTCGATTTTGTAAACCCCGGGGAATGAACAACCGGCGAGTGCGAGCAGTCCCACAAAGGTGAAACTGGTTAGCAAGAGCTTGGTGTTTTGCATCGGTGGGCGACTTCCACTATCTTGGCTGGGACAACGTAAACGCCGATCATACCCGCATTAAGAGAAGCTGCGAAGCAGCATCGCGAGAAAGCTGACCATGGTTGAAAATAGCGAACTACGCAAAGCCGGCCTCAAAGTGACCCTGCCACGGGTCAAAATTCTGCAAATGCTCGATTCCGCCGAGCAACGCCACATGAGTGCCGAGGATGTCTACAAGGCACTGATGGAGGCTGGCGAGGACGTCGGTCTGGCCACGGTTTACCGTGTACTGACTCAGTTCGAGGCAGCTGGCCTTGTGGTGCGGCACAACTTCGACGGAGGCCATGCGGTCTTCGAGCTGGACGACGGCAAGCATCACGACCATATGGTCAACGTCGAGACCAGTGAAGTGATCGAATTCTTCGACGAAGAAATCGAGCGCCTGCAGAAAGCAATCGTCGACAAGTATGGCTTCGAGATGGTTGATCACAATCTGGTGCTGTACGTACGCAAGAAAAAGTAAGCATGTCGCGCGAACACAAGGTTCGCGAAACGAACGAAGGCGACCCCAAGGTCGCCTTCGTGCTTTCTGCCCTACCTCAAGCTTTTGCGGCTACTACCATTTTTTTGGCGTGAGCCAGGGATTCCTTGGTCAGATCGATGCCGCCCAGCATTCGAGCCACCTCTTCGACGCGATCGTTCCTGCTCAATTTGGAAACCGCAGTTCGGGTGGCATCCTCACCTCGTACTTTGTGCACAAATAGATGTTGATGACCTTGCGCCGCTACTTGTGGCAAGTGGGTTACGGTCAGTACCTGCCCTCGCTCACCAAGTCTGCGCAGCAACTGGCCGACGATCTCTGCGGTCGGACCGCCAATGCCCACGTCCACTTCGTCGAACACCAGGGTTGGTACGCGAGAGGTTTGTGCGGTGATCACCTGGATAGCCAGGCTGATCCGCGACAGCTCACCACCCGATGCAACTTTCGCCAGGGCTTTGAGCGGTTGCCCCGGGTTGGCGCTGACCAGCAGTTCTACTTGCTCGAGCCCGTTAGGCAGCAGTTCGTCGCCGCTGTTGGGGCGCAGTTCGATGGTGAAGCGACCGCCGGGCATGCCCAGGCGCTGGATTTCCTGTTCCACGGCGCTGGCCAGGCTGCTCGAGGCCTGGTGACGCAAGTCGCTTAGCTCGCGGGCCTTTTCCTGATAGTGGCGGGCATAGGAAGACAGCTCATCGCTCAGCCGCTCGATGGATTCATCATTGGCATTCAGGGTTTCGATTTCATCCAGCAGCTTTTGCTGCATCTCGGCGACTTCGGTCGGCTGGATGCGGTGTTTGCGCGCCAGGGTGTAGATCGAATCGAGACGTTCCTCCAGATATTGAAGGCGCGACGGGTCGGCGTCGAAGTTGTCGAGGAAGCGATTCAACTCGCCGACGGCTTCTTCCACCTGGATCTGCGCGCTGGTCAGCAGGCTACTGGCCTCGCCCAGTGCGCCGATCGAGTTGTTCACGCTCGACAGGCGGTTGAGGCTGGCGGTCAGCGCGTTGAGCACATTGCCGGAATCACTTTCGCTGCATTGCTCCACCACTTGCCGGCAGATACCCAGCAGTGTTTCGGCGTTGGTTAGGTTCTTGTGTTCCTGCTCGAGTTGTTCCAGTTCATTGTCGCCAAGACCCAGGTTTTCCAGTTCTTCCAGTTGATAGCTGAGCAATTGGTGGCGAGCGCGCTGCTCGTCGCCGGAATTGGAGAGCCGTTCCAGTTCCTGGCGCGTCTGGCGCCAGCGTTGGGCGGCCAGATGTACCTGGCGGGCAAGGTCCGTCGCGCCGGCATACTCGTCGAGCAGGCGGCGGTGGGTGTCGGTCTTGAGCAGGGATTGGTGTTCGTGCTGGCTGTGAATATCGATCAGCAGTTCGCCCAGTGCCTTGAGGTCGCCCAGCGGGCAGGGCGTGCCGTTGATGTAGCCGCGCGAGCGCCCTTCCGCCGTGATCACCCGGCGCAGGATGCACGGTCCATCGTTCTCGAGGTCGCGTTCCGCGAGCCAGGCACTGGCTTCCGGGATGTCGACCAGATCGAAGGTCGCCAGGATGTCGGCCTTGTCTGCGCCGGGACGGACAACGCCGCTATCGGCGCGATCACCAAGGGTAAGGCCCAGCGCGTCGAGCATGATCGACTTGCCGGCGCCGGTTTCTCCTGTGATCACGCTCATCCCGCGATCGAGTTCGAGATCGAGATGTTCAACGATGGCGTAGTTATGTACGGACAGGTGCACCAGCATAAAGGCCGCTCCCAGGCATTAGGTCTGGTTATTTATACAGTGTTTTGTTTCGGGCTGACAATGCCCCCCTTTAGCTCGATTCGCTTGATCCGACGAAATCCTTAGTGCGCCCTGGAATGACAATGCAGGTGTTTTTTGTAGGGTTAATGCGTGGACACCCCTTGAAGGTTGATTTTGCGGCCCCATATAGCTGGGCAGAAGCGCGAGTCAGGCTCGCGGACGATCTTGAAAGGAGAATTCTATGGCTGACGAACAGACAGTGGATACGCAAAACCCAGACGCCAACCAGGCGCCCGAGGCTTCGGGTGAAGACCTGGCGGCTCGTGTACAAGTGCTCGAAGAGCAACTGGCAGGCGCGCAGGATCAAGCTTTGCGTGTGGCCGCCGATCTGCAGAACGTCCGCCGTCGTGCCGAGCAGGATGTAGAAAAAGCTCACAAATTCGCGCTGGAAAAATTTGCTGGCGACTTGCTGCCGATCATCGACAGCCTGGAGCGTGGCCTGGAGTTGTCCAACCCGGATGACGAAAGCATCCGCCCAATGCGCGAGGGCATCGAGCTGACCCTGAAAATGTTCCAGGACACCCTGAAGCGTTATCAGCTGGAAGCGATCGATCCGCATGGCGAACCGTTCAACGCCGTCCTGCATCAGGCAATGGCCATGCAGGAAAGCGCCGACCTCGAGCCGAACAGCGTGCTCAAGGTGTTCCAAAAGGGCTATCAGCTCAATGGCCGCCTGCTGCGCCCGGCGATGGTCGTGGTCAGCAAAGCGCCTGCGCCAGTTTCGCCTTCCATTGATGAGCAGGCTTGAAATTAGCCGCAAGGCCCCCATTTAGAAGTCAAGCGTTTAAGTGCTACCGCAGTTAGCCACCACTGCTGCGGCAACCAAATCCAAAGTTTCGGGAGAGTGAACATGGGCAAAATTATCGGTATCGACCTGGGGACTACCAACTCCTGCGTCTCCGTGCTGGAAAACGGCAAGGCAAAAGTTATTGAAAACGCCGAAGGCGCGCGTACCACGCCGTCGATCATCGCTTACGCCAACGATGGCGAAATCCTGGTCGGCCAGTCCGCCAAGCGTCAGGCAGTAACCAATCCGCACAACACCCTGTACGCGGTGAAGCGTCTGATCGGTCGTCGTTTCGAAGAAGAAGTGGTACAGAAAGACATCCAGATGGTCCCTTACAAGATCGTCAAGGCTGACAACAACGACGCCTGGGTTGAAGTGAACGGCCAGAAAATGGCGCCGCCACAAATCTCGGCTGAAATCCTGAAGAAAATGAAGAAGACCGCCGAAGACTACCTCGGCGAGCCTGTGACCGAAGCGGTGATTACCGTTCCGGCCTACTTCAACGACAGCCAGCGTCAAGCCACTAAAGACGCCGGCCGCATCGCGGGCCTGGACGTAAAACGCATCATCAACGAACCAACCGCGGCCGCTCTGGCCTACGGTATGGACAAGGCCAAGGGCGACCACACCGTGATCGTTTACGACCTGGGTGGCGGTACTTTCGACGTTTCCGTGATCGAAATCGCTGAAGTCGACGGTGAGCACCAGTTCGAAGTGTTGGCCACCAACGGCGACACCTTCCTGGGTGGTGAAGACTTTGACATTCGTCTGATCGACTACCTCGTCGACGAGTTCAAGAAAGAAAGCGGCATGAACCTCAAGGGTGACCCGCTGGCAATGCAGCGCCTGAAAGAAGCCGCTGAAAAAGCCAAGATCGAGCTGTCGTCCGCTCAGTCGACCGACGTGAACCTGCCGTACATCACTGCAGATGCCACCGGTCCTAAGCACTTGAACGTGAAAATCTCCCGCGCCAAGCTGGAAGCGCTGGTAGAAGATCTGGTTCAACGCACCATCGAGCCATGCCGCATCGCGCTGAAAGACTCCGGTATCGACGTTGGTTCGATCAACGACGTGATCCTGGTTGGCGGTCAGACCCGTATGCCACTGGTTCAGAAGCTGGTGACCGAGTTCTTCGGTAAAGAAGCCCGTAAAGACGTGAACCCGGACGAAGCCGTTGCCATGGGTGCTGCGATTCAGGGCGCCGTTCTGGCCGGTGACGTGAAAGACGTTCTGCTGCTGGACGTCAGCCCGCTGACCCTGGGTATCGAAACCATGGGTGGCGTGATGACCGCGCTGATCGAGAAAAACACCACGATTCCTACCAAGAAATCGCAAGTGTTCTCGACTGCCGACGACAATCAGGGCGCCGTGACCATTCACGTGCTGCAAGGTGAGCGTAAGCAAGCGGCGCAGAACAAGTCCCTGGGCAAGTTCGACCTGGCCGAGATTCCACCAGCGCCACGTGGCGTGCCACAGATCGAAGTGACCTTCGACATCGACGCCAACGGCATCCTGCACGTAGGTGCGAAAGACAAAGCCACCGGCAAGACTCAGTCGATCGTGATCAAGGCCAACTCCGGTCTGTCCGACGAGGAAATCGAGCGCATGGTGCGTGATGCCGAGGCCAATGCCGAGGAAGACCGCAAGTTCGAAGAGCTGGCCGCTGCCCGTAACCAGGGTGATGCACTGGTTCACTCGACGCGCAAAATGGTCGCTGATGCTGGCGACAAGGTGAGCGCTGAAGAGAAGACTGCAATCGAAGCTGCCGTAGTTGCCCTGGAAGCCGCTGTAAAAGGCGACGACAAGGCCGCTATCGAAGCCAAGGTTGAAGAGCTGTCCAAGGTCTCCGCGCCAGTGGCTCAGAAGATGTACGCCGAACAGGCTCAGCCTGCTGAAGGCGCGGCACCGCACGACGACAAGGCGGAAAAGGCTGACGACGTTGTCGACGCCGAGTTCGAAGAAGTCAAAGACCACAAGTAAGTTGTTGGTCGGCCGGTTGACTGCCTTTGGGCGGTGACTGGTAGGATGTCGCCGCGCGGGAGCTTGCTCCCGCGTTGGCGTGTCTGGAACACGCGAATTTTTACAGCATGCGACAAGGTTCGGGTGCTGGTGGCATGGCCGGGAATGCTCCTGCTTTCCGAGCTGAAAGTGCCAGATTGAAACAAAGACCAGGATCGTTGAATTGACGTGAGTTGGGTCCGGGCCTGTATTGGGGCTCAACGAGTTTGGCGAAGCTCAGGAGAGGTTGGCCGAACGTCCTCAAGAGTGCAGAAGACATATGGCAAAGCGTGACTATTACGAAGTATTGGGTGTTGAGCGAGGCTCAAGCGAGGCGGACCTGAAAAAGGCCTACCGCCGCCTGGCGATGAAGCACCACCCGGACCGTAATCCCGATGACAAAGCGTCGGAAGAGATGTTCAAGGAGGCCAACGAGGCCTACGAAGTGCTGTCCGATTCCAGCAAGCGTGCGGCGTACGACCAGTACGGCCATGCTGGCGTCGACCCGAGCATGGGTGGCGGCGGTGCCGGTTTTGGTGGTCAGAACTTCTCTGACATCTTTGGCGATGTCTTCAGTGACTTCTTCGGTGGCGGTCGCGGTGGTTCCCGTGGTGGCGCGCAGCGCGGCAGCGATTTGCGCTACACCCTGGAGCTGGATCTGGAAGAGGCGGTGCGCGGTACGACCGTGAATATCCGTGTTCCGACACTGGTCAACTGCAAGCCATGTGATGGCTCGGGTGCCAAGAAAGGCTCCTCGCCGGTCACCTGCCCGACCTGTGGCGGTATCGGCCAGGTGCGCATGCAGCAAGGCTTCTTCTCGGTGCAGCAGACCTGCCCGCGCTGCCATGGTCAGGGCAAGATCATTTCCGATCCGTGCGATTCCTGCCACGGCGAAGGTCGTGTCGAAGAGTACAAGACCCTGTCGGTGAAAGTGCCGGCGGGCGTCGATACCGGTGACCGCATTCGCCTGTCTGGCGAAGGTGAGGCGGGTGCTCAGGGTGGGCCTACAGGCGACCTGTACGTGGTGATCAATGTGCGCGAGCACTCGATCTTCCAGCGTGACGGCAAGCACCTGTTCTGCGAAGTGCCGATCAGCTTTGTCGATGCGGCGCTGGGTGGCGAGCTGGAGATTCCGACCCTGGATGGTCGGGTCAAGCTGAAGATCCCTGAGGGCACTCAAACCGGCAAGCAGTTCCGCGTACGTGGCAAGGGTGTTGCGCCAGTGCGTGGCGGCGGTGCGGGTGACTTGATGTGCCGTGTAGCGGTTGAGACGCCGGTCAACCTGAGTCGTCGTCAACGCGAAATGCTGGAAGAGTTCCGCAGTTCGCTCGCGGACGACAACAGCCACTCACCGAAAACCACGGGCTGGTTCGAAGGCGTGAAGCGCTTCTTCGGCGATTTGTAAGGAGGCAGGCATGCGACGTATAGCTGTGATGGGCGCCGCCGGGCGCATGGGCAAAACCCTGATCGAAGCCGTGCATCAAGCACCGGGCGCGGGTCTGACGGCGGCGGTGGATCGTCCGGACAGCACGCTGGTCGGCGCTGATGCCGGTGAGCTGGCTGCGCTGGGTCGTATCGGTGTGCCATTGTCCGGTGACCTGGATCGTGTCGTTGACGAGTTCGATGTGTTGATCGACTTCACGCACCCGACGGTGACCCTGAAGAACCTCGCCTTCTGCCGCAAGCACGGCAAGGCGATGATCATTGGCACCACCGGTTTCAGTGTTGAAGAAAAGCAGTTGCTGGCCGAGGCGGGCAAAGATATCCCGATCGTCTTCGCGGCCAACTTCAGCGTGGGTGTAAACCTTTGTTTGAAGCTGCTCGACACGGCTGCTCGAGTGCTGGGTGATGATGTCGATATCGAGATCACTGAAGCTCACCATCGGCATAAAGTCGATGCGCCGTCGGGAACGGCGGTGCGTATGGGTGAAGTGATTGCCGATGCGCTGGGTCGTGACTTGAAGAAGGTGGCGGTTTACGGTCGTGAGGGCCAGACCGGTGCTCGTGAGCGCGAAACAATCGGTTTCGCCACTGTTCGCGCCGGTGACATCGTCGGGGATCACACTGTGCTGTTCGCCGCCGATGGCGAGCGTGTCGAGATCACTCACAAGGCATCCAGTCGCATGACCTTCGCCAAGGGCGCGGTACGTGCCGCGTTGTGGCTGGATGGGCGTGAGCCTGGCCTCTACGACATGCAAGACGTGCTCGACCTGCGTTAAGATGCGCCCGAAACCGGGCTCTAACCCAAGGTTTGAGCCCGGTTTTACTCCGCCAAGCGACGACCTGTCGCATTCTCCGGCCTTTCAGGCTCATTGGCGGTAGACCAAAAAAGCCTTTTTCTGTAAGCTACAGCTTTAGTGTGTCCACTAAAAGCGCGCAGAATAATTCAGTGAAGAAGCGGGGTGACGTGTCCATACGTCACTCCGCTTTTTTACAACCTGCGATCGCCCTTTCAGGCTTTATTTACGGGAGGTCTTCTTGACTAAGCCAGCCATACTCGCCCTTGCTGATGGCAGCATTTTTCGCGGCGAAGCCATTGGAGCCGACGGTCAGACCGTTGGTGAGGTGGTGTTCAACACCGCAATGACCGGCTATCAGGAAATCCTTACCGATCCTTCCTACGCCCAACAGATCGTTACCCTGACTTATCCGCACATCGGCAACACCGGTACCACGCCGGAAGACGCCGAATCGAACCGCGTCTGGTCTGCCGGCCTGGTCATTCGTGACCTGCCACTGGTGGCGAGCAACTGGCGTAACACGATGTCCTTGTCCGACTACCTGAAAGCCAACAATGTTGTGGCAATCGCCGGTATCGACACCCGCCGCCTGACGCGCATCCTGCGTGAAAAAGGTGCGCAAAACGGCTGCATCATGGCCGGTGACAACATTTCCGAAGAAGCCGCCATCGCCGCCGCCCAGGGTTTTCCTGGTCTCAAGGGCATGGACCTGGCGAAAGTCGTCAGCACCAAGGACACCTACGAGTGGCGCTCGACGGTCTGGGACCTGAAAACCGACAGCCACGCGACCATCGAAGCGTCCGAGCTGCCATATCACGTCGTGGCCTACGACTACGGCGTCAAGGTGAACATCTTGCGCATGCTGGTCGAGCGTGGTTGCCGCGTGACCGTGGTGCCTGCTCAAACCCCTGCGGCTGATGTGCTGGCACTGAATCCGGACGGCGTGTTCCTGTCCAATGGTCCTGGTGATCCGGAGCCTTGCGACTACGCGATCCAGGCGATCAAGGATGTGCTGGAAACCGAGATCCCGGTGTTCGGTATCTGCCTCGGTCACCAACTGCTCGCCCTGGCCTCCGGCGCCAAGACCCTGAAAATGGGCCACGGCCACCACGGTGCCAACCACCCGGTCCAGGACCTGGATACCGGCGTTGTGATGATCACCAGCCAGAACCACGGTTTTGCGGTTGACGAAGAGACCCTGCCAGCCAACGTCCGCGCGATCCACAAATCGCTGTTCGACGGCACCCTGCAAGGTATCGAGCGGACCGACAAGAGCGCCTTCAGCTTCCAGGGTCACCCGGAAGCCAGCCCTGGCCCGAACGACGTAGCGCCATTGTTTGATCGCTTCATCAATGAGATGGCCAAGCGACGCTGATCGCTCGCCCTGATGTAGCAAAGCTTGAGGGCGGTCCCGACACCGGCGGCCCCCTCAGGTCTTCAGAGATTGAACAAGACGGCTTGCCGACTGACCTGCGGATTTGAGTGACAAACCCATGCCAAAACGTACAGACATTAAAAGCATCCTGATTCTCGGCGCTGGCCCGATCGTGATCGGCCAGGCCTGCGAATTCGACTACTCCGGCGCCCAGGCCTGTAAAGCCCTGCGCGAAGAGGGTTATCGCGTCATCCTGGTGAACTCCAACCCGGCCACCATCATGACCGACCCGGCCATGGCCGACGCCACTTACATCGAGCCGATCAAATGGCAAACCGTTGCCAAGATCATCGAGAAAGAACGTCCGGACGCACTGCTGCCGACCATGGGCGGCCAGACCGCTCTGAACTGCGCCCTGGACCTGGAGCGCGAAGGCGTTCTGGAGAAGTTCGGCGTAGAAATGATCGGTGCCAACGCCGACACCATCGACAAGGCTGAAGACCGCTCGCGTTTCGACAAGGCCATGAAGTCCATCGGCTTGGCGTGCCCGCGTTCCGGTATCGCCCACAGCATGGAAGAGGCCAATGCGGTCCTCGAGAAGCTGGGCTTCCCGTGCATCATCCGTCCGTCCTTCACCATGGGCGGCACTGGTGGCGGTATCGCTTACAACCGTGAAGAGTTCGAAGAAATCTGCGCCCGTGGTCTGGACCTGTCGCCGACCAAAGAGCTGCTGATCGACGAATCGCTGATCGGCTGGAAAGAGTACGAGATGGAGGTTGTCCGTGATAAGAAGGACAACTGCATCATCGTCTGCTCCATCGAAAACTTCGACCCGATGGGCGTGCACACCGGTGACTCGATCACCGTGGCGCCGGCACAGACCCTGACCGACAAGGAATACCAGATCCTGCGTAACGCCTCCCTGGCGGTACTGCGCGAGATCGGCGTGGAAACCGGTGGTTCCAACGTCCAGTTCGGTATCTGCCCGAACACTGGCCGCATGGTTGTCATCGAGATGAACCCGCGCGTATCCCGTTCCTCCGCGCTGGCTTCGAAAGCCACCGGCTTCCCGATCGCCAAGGTCGCGGCCAAACTGGCTGTGGGTTACACCCTGGACGAACTGTCGAACGACATCACCGGCGGCAAGACCCCGGCGTCTTTCGAGCCGTCCATCGACTACGTCGTGACCAAGCTGCCACGTTTCGCCTTCGAGAAATTTGCCAAGGCTGACGCGCGCCTGACCACCCAAATGAAGTCGGTCGGTGAAGTCATGGCCATCGGCCGGACCTTCCAGGAATCCCTGCAGAAAGCCCTGCGCGGTCTGGAAGTCGGTGTTTGCGGCCTGGACGAGAAGGTTGATCTGAGCAACCCGGAAAGCATGAGCATCCTCAAGCGCGAGCTGACCGTGCCGGGCGCCGAGCGTATCTGGTACGTGGCGGATGCAATGCGCGCCGGCATGAGCGTTGAAGACATCTTCGGCATGACCATGATCGATCCTTGGTTCCTGGTGCAGATGGAAGATCTGATCAAGGACGAAGAGAAGGTCAAGACCCTGGGTCTGACCAGCATCAACCGTGACCTGATGTTTCGCCTCAAGCGCAAAGGCTTCTCCGATCAGCGTCTGGCCAAGCTGCTGGGCGTGACCGAGAAGAGCCTGCGTGCTCATCGCCACAAGCTGGAAGTGTTCCCGGTCTACAAGCGCGTCGATACCTGCGCGGCCGAGTTCGCTACCGACACCGCTTACCTGTACTCGACGTACGAAGAAGAGTGCGAAGCTGCACCATCGGGTCGCGACAAAATCATGATCCTGGGCGGCGGTCCGAACCGTATCGGTCAGGGCATCGAGTTCGACTACTGCTGCGTACACGCTGCACTGGCTCTGCGTGACGATGGTTACGAGACCATCATGGTCAACTGCAACCCGGAAACCGTCTCTACAGACTACGACACCTCCGATCGTCTGTACTTCGAGCCGGTAACCCTGGAAGACGTGCTGGAAATCGTCCGTGTAGAGAAGCCAAAAGGCGTGATCGTCCAGTACGGCGGCCAGACTCCGCTGAAACTGGCTCGCGCCCTGGAAGCCGCCGGCGTGCCGATCATCGGCACCAGCCCTGACGCCATTGACCGTGCCGAAGATCGCGAGCGCTTCCAGCAAATGGTCCAGCGCCTGAACCTGCGTCAGCCGCCAAACGCCACCGTACGCAGCGAAGACGAAGCGATTCGTGCCGCTGCCAAGATCGGTTATCCGCTGGTGGTGCGCCCGTCCTACGTGTTGGGCGGTCGTGCGATGGAAATCGTTTACGAAGAAGAAGAACTCAAGCGCTACCTGCGTGAAGCGGTTCAAGTGTCCAACGACAGCCCTGTGCTGCTGGACCACTTCCTCAATTGCGCCATCGAAATGGACGTGGATGCGGTCTGCGACGGCAAGGACGTGGTGATTGGCGCGATCATGCAGCACATCGAGCAGGCCGGCGTTCACTCCGGTGACTCCGCGTGCTCGCTGCCACCGTACTCGTTGCCTGCGCACATCCAGGACGAGATGCGCGAACAGGTCAAGAAAATGGCCCTGGAGCTGGGTGTGGTCGGCCTGATGAACGTACAGTTGGCCCTGCAAGGCGAAGACATCTACGTCATCGAAGTCAACCCGCGCGCTTCGCGTACCGTACCGTTCGTGTCCAAGTGCATCGGTGTTTCCCTGGCGATGATCGCAGCGCGCGTGATGGCCGGTAAAACCCTGAAAGAGCTGGGTTTCACCAAGGAAATCATCCCGAATTTCTACAGCGTGAAAGAAGCGGTGTTCCCGTTCGCCAAATTCCCTGGCGTTGACCCGATCCTCGGCCCAGAGATGAAGTCCACCGGTGAAGTGATGGGCGTGGGTGACACCTTCGGTGAAGCGTTCGCCAAGGCGCAAATGGGCGCCAGCGAAGTGCTGCCGACCGGTGGTACCGCGTTCATCAGCGTCCGTGACGACGACAAGCCACTGGTTGCAGGCGTGGCCCGTGATCTGATCAACTTGGGCTTTGAAGTGGTTGCCACTGCCGGTACTGCCAAGCTGATCGAAGCCGCAGGTCTGAAAGTGCGCCGCGTGAACAAGGTGACCGAGGGTCGTCCGCACGTGGTCGACATGATCAAGAATGATGAAGTCACTCTGATCATCAACACTACCGAAGGTCGCCAGTCGATCGCTGACTCCTATTCCATTCGTCGCAATGCCCTGCAGCACAAGATTTACTGCACCACCACCATTGCTGCTGGCGAAGCGATCTGCGAAGCACTGAAGTTCGGTCCCGAGAAGACCGTGCGCCGCTTGCAGGATCTACACGCAGGATTGAAGGCATGAGCATAACGAAGTACCCAATGACTGTTCAGGGCGCTCGCGCCCTGGAAGAAGAGCACGCTCACCTGACCAAGGTCGTTCGTCCGAAGCTCAGCCAGGACATCGGTACGGCCCGCGAGTTGGGTGACTTGAAGGAAAACGCCGAATATCACGCTGCTCGCGAGCAGCAGGGTATGGTCGAGGCGCGGATCCGTGACATCGAAGGTCGCATGCAAAATGCGGTGGTCATCGACGTCACGACCATTCCTCACACCGGTAAGGTGATTTTCGGCACGACTGTCGAGATCGCCAACGTCGAGACAGATGAGAGTGTCACTTACCAGATCGTGGGTGAAGACGAAGCTGACATCAAGCTCGGCAAGATCTCCGTCGGCTCGCCCATTGCCCGTGCCTTGATTGCCAAGGAAGAGGGAGATGTGGTCGCCGTCAAAACGCCAGGTGGCGTTATCGAGTACGAGATTGTCGAAGTTCGCCACATCTAAAGGCAGGCGCCCGCTCCGCGCGGGTGCCGTGCTTTGGCAGCTGGCCCAGATGTTATGGGTCGGCGGTCTGTGGCTGTTGCATATCGGTCTGCTGCCGGTGCTGGGGAAAATTGGCCTGGCACCGCTGCTGATCGACGAAATCGCAGGCATGCTGAATGCGCTGATGGTGGGATTTGCCGCAGCGTGCGTGGTTTTTCAGGCTTTGGTGCTGATTCAGGCCGAGGGCCTTGCCAGTCTATGGCGGGATATTCGCGGGCAACTGTTGTTGGTGGCGCTGTGTGCGTGTGCGATGTACTTCGCAGTGCGTATCGGTTGGCCGCAGGCAGTGCGTTGGCAGGTATTCAGCTATCTTGTCCTGGGTTTTTCCGGGCTGCTGCTGGTGTTGCAGCCGGTGCCGGGATGGAGTGGCAGGGTGCGCGAAGCACACCCTTGACCCTTGTCATCACTTGAAGCGATGGACGTTCGACAGCTGCTTGTTGACGCTGAAGTTTTTGCGGTAAATCAGTGCCATCTTGCCGATGACCTGAACCAGATCCGCTTTGCCGACCTTGCACAGTTCTGCAATGGACGCCAGGCGCGATTCGCGATCCAGGATGTTGAGCTTGATCTTGATCAGCTCGTGATCCGCCAAAGCGCGTTCAAGTTCGGCTAGCACACCTTCAGTCAAACCGTTGTCAGCCACAATCAAAACCGGTTTCAGATGGTGGCCAATGGATTTGTACTGTTTCTTCTGCTCTTGAGTGAGCGGCATAATCTGACCCTTTCGTCTGGATTCTGTAAAATGGCGGCCATTTTACCCGAGGGTTCGTGGATCCGCCCAACTAATCACGACCCTTATTATCGAGGTGCCCAATGGCGCGTTCCAAGACAAGCCTTGGTTGGCTGAAAAGACATGTCAATGATCCCTATGTGAAGCAGGCACAGAAGGATGGCTACCGCTCGCGTGCGAGTTACAAGCTTCTGGAGGTACAGGAGAAATACAAGCTGATCCGTCCGGGTATGACCGTTGTCGACCTGGGAGCGGCGCCCGGTGGCTGGTCGCAGGTCACTAGCCGTCTGATCGGTGGTCAGGGGCGTCTGATCGCCTCGGACATCCTGGAAATGGACAGCATTCCGGACGTGACTTTCATCCAGGGTGACTTCACCCAGGACGAAGTGCTCGCCCGGATCCTGGAGGCCGTGGGTAATTCGCAGGTGGACCTTGTGATTTCCGATATGGCCCCCAATATGAGTGGTACGCCTGCCGTAGATATGCCAAAAGCCATGTTTCTTTGCGAGCTGGCTCTTGATCTGGCTGCTCGGATACTCAAGCCGGGTGGTAATTTCGTGATCAAGGTTTTTCAGGGTGAAGGGTTTGATGCTTACGTGAAGGACGCTCGTCAGAAATTCGACAAGGTCCAGATGATCAAGCCGGACTCTTCCCGTGGCAGTTCCCGCGAGCAATACATGCTGGCTTGGGGCTACCGCGGCCGGAGTGAATAAAGCGGGTTTTTTTTGCGGGGCGATAGGTTTTTCGTATTTCGCCTTGTGGGAATTAGCGAATATTGTGTAGGAAGTGTTTCACAAAGGGTTACAGACGGCGCCTGCCAAGTTGTAGGTAATGTAGTAAGTTAGGCCGGTGAATATCATGCGAAGCGCGCGCCATTAGCGGAGCTTGCTTCAGAGGGTAGTTAATTGAACGATATGGCAAAGAATCTGATCCTGTGGTTGATCATCGCGGCTGTCCTGGTGACGGTGATGAACAACTTCTCCAGCCCTAACGAGCCGCAGACCCTCAACTATTCCGACTTCATCCAGCAGGTCAAGGATGGCAAGGTCGAGCGCGTGGCGGTTGATGGCTACGTGATTACCGGCAAGCGCAACGATGGCGACAGTTTCAAGACCATTCGTCCGGCAATTCAGGACAATGGCCTGATTGGCGATCTGGTGGATAACCACGTCGTGGTCGAAGGCAAGCAGCCTGAACAGCAAAGCATCTGGACTCAACTCCTGGTCGCGAGCTTCCCGATCCTGGTGATCATTGCCGTGTTCATGTTCTTCATGCGGCAAATGCAGGGCGGTGCCGGTGGCAAGGGCGGGCCGATGAGCTTCGGCAAGAGCAAGGCGCGCCTGCTCTCCGAAGATCAGGTCAAGACTACTTTGGCTGACGTTGCCGGTTGCGACGAAGCCAAGGAAGAGGTTGGTGAGCTTGTCGAGTTCCTGCGTGATCCGGGCAAGTTCCAGCGCCTGGGCGGTCGCATTCCTCGCGGCGTGCTGATGGTGGGGCCACCGGGTACCGGTAAGACCTTGCTGGCCAAGGCCATTGCCGGCGAAGCCAAAGTGCCGTTCTTCACCATTTCCGGTTCCGACTTCGTTGAAATGTTCGTCGGTGTCGGGGCCAGCCGTGTTCGCGATATGTTTGAACAGGCGAAGAAACACGCGCCATGCATTATCTTCATCGATGAAATCGACGCCGTTGGTCGCCACCGTGGCGCCGGCATGGGCGGCGGTCACGACGAGCGCGAACAGACTCTCAACCAGTTGCTGGTGGAGATGGACGGCTTCGAAATGAATGACGGCATCATCGTGATCGCTGCGACCAACCGTCCTGACGTACTGGACCCTGCGCTCCTGCGTCCGGGTCGTTTCGACCGTCAGGTTGTGGTCGGTCTGCCGGACATCCGTGGTCGTGAACAGATTCTCAAGGTCCACATGCGCAAAGTGCCAATGGGTGACGACGTCGCTCCGGCAGTGATCGCTCGTGGTACTCCTGGCTTCTCCGGTGCTGACCTGGCCAACCTGGTGAACGAGGCGTCGTTGTTCGCCGCCCGTGCCGGCAAGCGCATCGTTGAAATGAAAGAGTTCGAATTGGCCAAGGACAAGATCATGATGGGCGCCGAGCGCAAATCCATGGTCATGTCCGAGAAAGAAAAGCAAAACACTGCTTACCACGAGGCGGGGCACGCTATCGTCGGTCGGGTCGTACCTGAACATGATCCGGTGTACAAAGTATCGATCATCCCGCGCGGCCGGGCATTGGGCGTGACCATGTTCCTGCCGGAAGAAGATCGCTACAGCCTGTCCAAGCGTGCGTTGATCAGCCAGATCTGTTCGCTGTACGGTGGCCGTATCGCCGAAGAGATGACCTTGGGCTTCGACGGTGTCACCACCGGTGCGTCCAACGACATCATGCGTGCCAGCCAGATTGCCCGGAACATGGTGACCAAGTGGGGTCTTTCGGAGAAGCTCGGTCCGTTGATGTACGCCGAAGAAGAGGGCGAAGTGTTCCTCGGTCGCGGCGGCGGTGGTCAGAATGCAAGTTTCTCGGGTGAGACGGCGAAGCTGATCGACTCCGAGGTGCGCAGCATCATTGATCAGTGCTACGGCACGGCGAAGCAGATCCTCACGGACAACCGTGACAAGCTCGACGCCATGGCTGATGCGCTGATGAAGTACGAGACGATTGACGCCGAGCAGATTGACGACATCATGGCGGGGCGCACTCCTCGTGAACCTCGCGACTGGTCGGGTGGTGCCGGTACTTCTGGAACGCCTCCGGCGGTACAGGATGAGCGTCCACAAACACCTATCGGCGGCCCGGCTGCTGACGTTTAAGGTTTGAAATGACTTCTGTTCAGTCCTCGACCCGGTTGCCTTGTGGCAATCGGGTTCTTGATTTGGCCCAGACGCATGTCATGGGTATTCTCAATGTCACTCCCGATTCTTTCTCCGATGGCGGTCAGTACAGCCAGCTCGATGCGGCCTTGCGCCACGCCGAAGCCATGGTGGTGGCTGGAGCGACGCTGATCGATGTCGGGGGTGAGTCGACGCGTCCGGGCGCCAGGGCGGTTTCGCCCCTGGAAGAGCTTGAGCGCGTTGCTCCGATCGTCGAGCGAATCCATCGCGAGCTTGATGTGATCATATCGGTCGATACCTCCACGCCAGCCGTCATGCGCGAAACCGCGCGTCTGGGGGCCGGGTTGATCAACGATGTTCGTTCGTTGCGTCGCGATGGCGCGCTGGATGCTGCGGCGGCCACGGGGTTGCCGGTCTGTCTGATGCATATGCTCGGTGAGCCGGGTGACATGCAGGATGACCCGCAATATCAGGACGTTACGAAAGAGGTGGGCGAGTTTCTTGCCGGACGCATGGCTGAATGCGCCTTGGTGGGGATTCCGGCTGAACGAATCATTCTTGATCCAGGTTTCGGTTTCGCAAAAACCTTGCAGCACAATCTAAGCTTGTTTAAGCATATGGAGGCTCTGCATGCCTTGGGGCGGCCCCTATTGGTCGGGGTTTCGCGCAAGAGCATGATAGGTCAGGCACTGAATCGCCCTGTGGATGAGCGCCTGTATGGTGGGCTCGCCCTCGCGGCGCTGGCTTCGCACAAGGGTGCGCGCATATTGCGCGTCCATGATGTAGCCGAAACAGTCGATGTGGTGAAGATGATCGCCGCAGTGGATTCAGCCGAATAAGAATGATGGAGCACTTATGACTAGAAAATATTTTGGTACTGACGGCATTCGTGGTCGAGTCGGCGAATACCCGATTACTCCTGACTTCATGCTCAGGCTCGGCTGGGCTGCGGGTATGGCGTTCCGCAAGATGGGTGCCTGCAAGGTGCTGGTCGGCAAGGACACCCGGATTTCCGGGTATATGTTTGAGTCGGCGCTTGAAGCCGGTCTGACATCGGCGGGTGCTGATGTGATGCTGCTCGGCCCCATGCCGACGCCGGCTATTGCCTATCTGTCGCGTACGTTCCAGGCTGAGGCCGGTATTGTGATCAGCGCCTCGCACAACCCGCATGATGATAACGGCATCAAGTTTTTCTCTGGCAAGGGCACCAAGCTGCCGGATGAGCTGGAGCTGATGATCGAAGAGCTGCTGGACACGCCGATGACCGTGGTCGAGTCGAGCAAAATCGGCAAGGTCTCGCGAATCAACGACGCGTCCGGCCGTTATATCGAGTTCTGCAAGAGCAGCGTGCCGACCGGTACCAATTTCTCTGGTCTGAAGATCGTTCTCGACTGTGCTCATGGTGCGACCTACAAAGTCGCACCTAGCGTGTTCCGTGAGCTGGGCGCCGAAGTCGTGGTCATGTCCGCCCAGCCTAACGGTTTGAACATTAACGAGAACTGTGGCTCGACCCACATGGGGCAGTTGCAGGCGGCCGTGCTGGCTGAACACGCTGATATGGGTATCGCTTTCGATGGCGATGGTGACCGCGTACTGATGGTCGATCATACCGGTGCAATCGTTGATGGTGATGACCTGCTGTTTATCATTGCCCGCGATCTCCATGAGCACGGCAAGCTGCAAGGCGGCGTGGTCGGTACGTTGATGAGTAACCTGGGTCTTGAGCTGGCGTTGAAGGACCTTGCGATTCCATTTGTGCGGGCCAACGTCGGCGACCGTTATGTAATGGCGGATCTGATCGAGCGCAACTGGTTGGTAGGTGGTGAGAATTCGGGGCATATCGTTTGCTTCCATCACACTACCACCGGTGATGCGATCATTGCGGCTTTGCAGGTGCTGATGGCGCTGAAGACGCGTTCCGAAGGGCTGGCTCAGGCCCGCCAGGCGCTGCGTAAGTGCCCTCAGGTGCTGATCAATGTGCGCTTCGGTGGCGGTGCAAATCCTCTCGAGCATGCGTCGGTCAAGGAGGCCAGTGAGCGTGTGACCAAGGCCATGGAGGGTCGCGGGCGTGTGCTGTTGCGCAAGTCCGGCACAGAGCCGCTGGTGCGTGTGATGGTCGAAGGTGAAGACGAAAAGCAGGTTCGCGCTTATGCCGAAGAGCTGGCAAAACTGGTTACTGAAGTTTCTGCCTGAATTCGGCTTGCCAGCCATGATTGTGTTGGGTAACATCTGCGCCCACTTTGACCGACGAGGTACAGCATGCGTCGCCCTATGGTAGCTGGTAACTGGAAGATGCACGGTACCCGCGCCAGCGTCGCTGAGCTGATCGATGGCCTTCGAGAGTTGGCCTTGCCGAGCGGTGTTGATGTAGCGGTATTCCCATCTTGTCTGCATGTCAATCAAGTGATTGATGGCGTGAAAGGAAAGTCGATTTCGGTCGGCGCGCAGAATTCTGCGGTGGAATCCGGGCAAGGTGCGTTGACCGGTGAGATCGCGCCGAGTCAGTTGGTGGATGCAGGTTGTTCCCTGGTGCTTGTCGGGCACTCCGAGCGCCGCCAGATTATGGGCGAGCAGGACGGAATGTTGATCCGCAAGTTCGCAGCGGCACAGGCGTGCGGTTTGATTCCGGTGCTGTGCATAGGGGAGACCCTTGAGCAGCGCGAAGCCGGGAAGACACTTGAGGTTGTCGGGCGTCAGCTGGATAGCGTCATCGAGGCATTGGGTGTCGATGTTTTTGCAAATGCAGTAATTGCTTACGAGCCGGTCTGGGCCATTGGCACCGGGCTGACTGCTTCGCCGCAACAGGCGCAGGATGTGCACGCAGCCATTCGCGCTCAGTTGGCGGGAAAAAATTCTGAAGTCGCACAAGGTGTGCGGCTTCTATACGGCGGCAGCGTGAAGGCGGCCAATGCGGTCGAACTGTTCGGCATGCCGGATATCGATGGGGGCCTCATTGGCGGGGCTTCCCTGAATGCAGATGAGTTCGGTGCGATTTGTCGCGCCGCGGGAAACTGAAAAAATGCTGGAAACAGTCGTAGTCGTTTTTCATCTGCTGGGTGCGTTGGGCGTAGTTGCTCTGGTATTGCTGCAGCAGGGTAAGGGTGCGGATGCTGGCGCGTCTTTCGGAGCAGGTGCTTCAAATACTGTGTTCGGAAGCCAAGGTTCCTCTACCTTTCTTAGTAAGTTTACTGCTATACTTGCCGCAGGTTTTTTCATAACCAGCTTGGGGTTAGGTTACTTTGCTAAAGAGAAGGCTCATC
The DNA here is from genome assembly GCF_002356535.2 of Pseudomonas izuensis. Lineage (NCBI taxonomy): Bacteria > Pseudomonadati > Pseudomonadota > Gammaproteobacteria > Pseudomonadales > Pseudomonadaceae > Pseudomonas > Pseudomonas izuensis. The sequence continues at coordinate 801,528 of NZ_AP017423.2, forward strand.
AGCTGACTCAAGTAGGTCTCCCAAACCCAGCGGTGTTGGAAGTTCCAAAGCAACAACCGGCTTCTGATGATGTCCCGGTGCTTCAAGAGCAAAAGTCGGCTACTCCAGCGACTGACGTGCCTCCAGCTCAAGAGCAGAAGTAAGAAGGGTTTCAAACGTAGTATTGCCGAGGTGGTGGAATTGGTAGACACGCAACCTTGAGGTGGTTGTGCCCATAGGGTGTAGGGGTTCGAGTCCCCTTCTCGGTACCAATTAGTCAGGAGAGCCCGCTGTTGCGGGCTTTCTTGCAGGTGGAAGGTTACATTGACCCTGTTAGGGATCGGTCGTATACTTCCGCCCCAGCTTTGTCGCGGGGTGGAGCAGTCTGGTAGCTCGTCGGGCTCATAACCCGAAGGTCGTCGGTTCAAATCCGGCCCCCGCAACCAGTTTAAGGAGCCCCTTTTAAGGGGCTTTTTGTTAGCTGGACACTTTCAACGCCGCTGTTCGACGGCGTTTCAAGGATGGGCGCTTCGCCCATTTTTTTATTTTGCATAGCATGCACATACATGCACTAGGGGGTTCAGGTGTCGAGCAAGCTAGAAGAGTTGCAGGCCTTGCTGGCCCCGGTGGTCGTGGCCCTAGGCTATGAATGCTGGGGTATTGAGTTTTCGGCTCAAGGTCGTCACTCAATGTTGCGCGTTTATATCGATAAAGAGGGCGGTGTACTGGTGGACGATTGCGCCATCGTAAGCCGTCAGATCAGCGGCGTCCTGGATGTTGAAGATCCAATCTCCGTTGAATACACCCTTGAAGTTTCCTCGCCTGGCATGGAACGCCCGCTGTTCACTCTTGAGCAGTTTGCAAAATTTGCCGGTGAACAAGTGAAGATCAAGCTGCGCTCGCCTTTTGAAGGACGACGCAACTTTCAGGGCCTTCTGCGCGGTGTAGAAGAGCAGGATGTCGTGGTGCAGGTAGATGACCATGAATTCCTGTTGCCGATCGATATGATCGACAAGGCCAACATTATTCCCAGTTTTGACTGAGACGCGGATCCCGCGGATCCAATGGCTTGCGAAAGGCGAGGCGTACGATGAGCAAAGAAGTACTGCTGGTTGTTGAGTCGGTATCCAATGAAAAGGGTGTACCGGCAAGCGTGATTTTTGAAGCGTTGGAGCTGGCTCTGGCCACTGCTACCAAAAAGCGCTTCGAGGACGAAGTTGATCTGCGTGTGGAAATCAATCGCCACACTGGTGCCTACGAGACTTTCCGTCGCTGGACGGTCGTCGAAGAGGCAGACCTGGACGATCCAGCCATCGAAACCTGGCCGAGCAAGGTCGCGGAAACGCACCCTGGCGCCAAGGTCGGCGACGTCGTTGAAGAAAAAATCGAGTCCATCGAGTTCGGTCGTATCGCGGCACAGACTGCCAAGCAAGTCATTGTGCAGAAAGTTCGTGAAGCCGAGCGCGCTCAGGTTGTTGACGCTTACCGCGAGCGCCTGGGTGAAATCATCTCCGGCACCGTGAAGAAAGTGACCCGCGACAACGTGATCGTTGATCTGGGTAACAACGCCGAAGCGTTGCTGGCTCGTGAAGACATCATTTCTCGCGAAACCTTCCGGGTTGGCGTGCGCCTGCGTGCACTGCTCAAGGAAATCCGCACCGAGAACCGCGGCCCGCAGCTGATCCTGTCGCGTACCGCGCCGGAAATGCTGATCGAGTTGTTCCGCATCGAAGTGCCGGAAATCGCTGAAGGCCTGATCGAAGTCATGGCTGCGTCCCGTGACCCGGGTTCGCGCGCCAAGATCGCCGTTCGCTCCAAGGACAAACGCATCGACCCGCAGGGCGCTTGCATCGGTATGCGCGGCTCGCGCGTCCAGGCAGTGTCGGGTGAGTTGGGTGGTGAGCGTGTCGATATCGTCCTGTGGGACGACAATCCGGCTCAGTTCGTGATCAACGCCATGTCCCCGGCCGAGGTTGCGGCAATTATCGTTGACGAAGATGCCCATGCCATGGACATCGCCGTCGGCGCAGACAATCTGGCTCAGGCCATCGGTCGCGGTGGTCAGAACGTGCGTCTGGCCAGCCAGCTGACTGGCTGGACCCTGAACGTGATGACCGAATCGGACATCCAGGCTAAGCAGCAAGCAGAAACCGGCGACATCCTGCGCAACTTCATCGACGAGCTGGAAGTCGACGAAGAGCTGGCGCAGGTGCTGGTTGATGAAGGCTTCACCAGCCTGGAAGAGATTGCCTACGTACCGTTGGAAGAAATGCTCAACATCGACGGCTTTGACGAAGATATCGTCAACGAGCTTCGCGCTCGTGCCAAGGATCGTTTGTTGACCAAAGCCATCGCTACTGAGGAAAAGCTGGCAGACGCCCATCCGGCCGAAGACCTGCTCTCGCTTGAGGGTATGGACAAGGATTTGGCGATGGAACTGGCGGTGCGCGGCGTAATTACCCGCGAAGACCTGGCCGAGCAGTCTATTGACGATCTGCTCGACATCGACGGCATTGACGATGATCGTGCCGGCAAGTTGATCATGGCCGCCCGAGCCCACTGGTTCGAGTAATTAGGCGCGGCCTGAGGAGAGAAGTGCATGACGCAAGTCACGGTGAAACAACTGGCCGATGAGGTCAAAACACCGGTAGAGCGCCTGTTGCAGCAGATGCGTGAGGCAGGTCTGCCGCACACCGCCGCCGAAGAAAGTGTGACTGACAGTGAGAAGCAATCCTTGCTGACTCACTTGAAAAGCAGCCACAAGGCGAAAGTGGAAGAACCACGCAAGATCACGCTGCAGCGTAAAACCACCAGCACCCTGCGGGTTGCTGGCAGCAAAAGCATCAGTGTTGAAGTACGCAAGAAGAAAGTCTTCGTACAGCGCAGCCCGGAAGAAATCGAAGCCGAGCGCAAGCGTGAACTGGAAGAGCGTCGCGCAGTAGAAAATGCTGCTCGTCAGAAGGCTGAAGAAGAAGCCAAGCGTCGCGCCGAAGAAGAAGCGCGTCGCCAGCCTGCTGCTGCGCCGACCGCTCCGGCCGAACCTGTTGCCGCACCAGTTGCAGTGGCCGAGCCTGTGCGTGAAAGCGCGCCGGTCGTGGCTGTCGCACCGGTTGCCGATACCCGCAAGCGTGACGAACCACGCCGTCCGGACAAACCACGTGCCGACGATAACAATCGTCGTGGTGGTGGCGATGGCGAGCGCAAAAACGCTCCGCATCGTGCTTCGGTCAAGGAAAAAGCGCCGGCTCCACGCGTTGCCCCACGTACTACCGACGAAGAAAGCGATGGCTTCCGTCGTGGTGGTCGCGGCAAGGCCAAGCTGAAGAAGCGCAACGCCCACGGTTTCCAGAGCCCAACCGGCCCTGTCGTGCGCGAAGTGAAGATCGGCGAGACCATCACTGTGGGCGATCTGGCCCAGCAGATGTCGGTCAAGGCTGCTGAAATCATCAAGTTCATGTTCAAACTGGGTACTCCAGCGACCATCAACCAGGTACTGGATCAGGAAACTGCCCAACTGGTTGCTGAAGAACTGGGCCACAAAGTGACCCTGGTCAGCGACACCGCCCTGGAAGATTCCCTGGCCGAGTCCCTGAAGTTTGAAGGCGAGGCCGTTGCCCGTGCGCCGGTCGTGACCGTAATGGGCCACGTTGACCACGGTAAGACTTCCCTGCTCGACTACATCCGTCGTGCCAAGGTAGCGGCTGGCGAAGCCGGCGGCATTACCCAGCACATCGGTGCATACCACGTTGAAACCGACCGTGGCATGGTGACGTTCCTCGACACCCCTGGCCACGCCGCGTTTACCGCCATGCGTGCCCGTGGTGCCAAGGCGACCGACATCGTGATCCTGGTGGTTGCAGCGGACGACGGCGTAATGCCGCAAACCATCGAAGCTGTTCAGCACGCTCAGGCTGCTGGCGTGCCGCTGGTGGTTGCTGTGAACAAGATCGACAAGCCGGGCGCCGATCTCGATCGCATCCGTAGCGAACTGTCGGTACACGGCGTGACGTCGGAAGAGTGGGGTGGTGACACTCCATTCGTACCGGTTTCGGCGAAGATGGGTACCGGTGTCGACGAATTGCTCGAAGCCGTATTGCTGCAAGCCGAGGTTCTGGAACTGACCGCTACCCCATCGGCTCCTGGCCGTGGTGTTGTCGTCGAATCCCGTCTGGACAAGGGCCGCGGCCCGGTGGCTACCGTTCTGGTTCAAGACGGTACTCTGCGCCAGGGCGACATGGTCCTGGTCGGTTCGAACTACGGTCGCGTTCGCGCCATGCTCGACGAGAACGGCAAAGCCATCAAGGAAGCCGGTCCAGCCATCCCTGTCGAGATCCTCGGCCTGGACGGTACTCCGGACGCTGGCGACGAGATGAGCGTTGTGGCCGACGAGAAGAAAGCCCGTGAAGTGGCTCTGTTCCGTCAAGGCAAGTTCCGCGAAGTCAAACTGGCTCGTGCTCACGCAGGCAAGCTGGAAAACATCTTCGAAAGCATGGGCCAGGAAGAGAAGAAGACGCTCAACATCGTCCTCAAATCCGACGTCCGTGGTTCGCTGGAAGCGTTGAACGGTGCCTTGAACGGCCTGGGTAACGACGAAGTGCAAGTGCGTGTTGTCGGTGGCGGTGTCGGTGGTATCACCGAGTCCGACGCCAACCTGGCACTGGCCTCCAACGCTGTACTGTTCGGCTTCAACGTGCGTGCCGATGCCGGCGCTCGCAAGATTGTCGAGCAGGAAGGCCTGGATATGCGTTACTACAACGTGATCTACGACATCATCGAAGACGTCAAGAAAGCGTTGACCGGTATGCTCGGCAGCGATGTTCGCGAGAACATCCTGGGTATCGCCGAAGTGCGTGACGTGTTCCGTTCGCCTAAGTTTGGCGCGATCGCCGGTTGCATGGTTATCGAAGGTGTTGTGCACCGTAACCGTCCAATCCGTGTACTGCGTGAAGACATCGTTATCTTCGAAGGCGAGCTGGAATCCCTGCGCCGCTTCAAGGATGACGCTTCCGAAGTGCGTGCCGGCATGGAATGCGGTATCGGCGTGAAGAGCTACAACGACGTCAAAGTCGGTGACAAGATCGAAGTCTTCGAGAAGGTGCAGGTTGCTCGCAGCCTCTAATTCGCGTACTTCAAGGGCCACGATGAGCCGCTGCATGCAGATGCGCGGCACAGCGTCAGGACTCTAAACGCAACGCCCGGTCTGGCTTTTGTCAGGCCGGGCGTTTGCCGCTTTCAGACCCTTCGGGTTTCACCGTGGGGCAGTAACAGGTAACAAGACATGGCAAAAGAATACAGCCGTACCCAACGTATCGGCGATCAGATGCAGCGTGAGCTGGCACAGCTGATCCGTCGTGAAGTCAAAGACCCGCGCGTCGGCCTGGTCACCATTACCGCAGTGGAAGTCAGCCGTGACGTCGGTCACGCCAAGATTTTCATTACCGTGATGGGGCAGGACAACGCCGAAGATATCGCGCAAAGCATCAAGGTGCTCAATTCCGCCGCCGGCTTCCTGCGCATGCAGTTGGCTCGCGAGATGAAGCTGCGTAGCGTCCCGCAGTTGCACTTCCACTACGACGAAAGCGTCGTGCGCGGTGCGCATCTGTCGGCACTGATCGAGCGCGCAGTAGCGGAAGACAATCAGCATCCGGTTGCGGCAGAAGCCGAAGACACCAAGGAGTAATCGGTGGCTCAGGTCAAACGTATCCGTCGTAACGTCAGCGGTATCATCCTGCTCGACAAGCCGCTTGGGTTCACCTCCAACGCGGCCCTGCAAAAGGTCCGCTGGCTGCTGAACGCCGAGAAGGCTGGACATACCGGCAGTCTCGATCCGCTGGCCACCGGTGTGTTGCCGTTGTGCTTCGGTGAAGCCACCAAGTTTTCGCAATACCTGCTCGATTCCGACAAGGGTTACGAAACCCTGGCTCAACTGGGCAAAACCACCACCACGGCGGATGCCGAGGGCGAAGTTTTGCAGGAGCGCCCGGTGACCGTTGGTCGCGCCGATATCGAGGCTGTACTGCCGAATTTTCGTGGGCAAATCAATCAGATACCGCCGATGTACTCTGCCCTCAAGCGTGATGGCCAGCCGCTGTACAAGTTGGCTCGCGCAGGCGAAGTAGTGGAGCGCGAACCGCGTTCTGTTACTATTACGCGCTTGGAATTGCTGGCCTTCGAAGGTGATACTGCGCGGCTTGCGGTGGATTGCAGCAAAGGCACCTATATCCGCACGCTGGTGGAGGATATTGGTGAGCAACTCGGTTGTGGCGCTTATGTCGCGGAACTGCGACGTACCCAGGCCGGGCCTTTCACGCTGGCGCAGACCGTCACCCTGGAAGAGCTGGAAGCGGTACATGCCGAAGGTGGCAATGAAGCGGTCGATCGCTTCCTGATGCCATCGGACAGCGGCCTGCTGGATTGGCCGCTGCTGCAGTTCTCGGAAGCGAGCGCGTTCTACTGGCTCAACGGCCAGCCGGTACGCGCCCCGGATGCACCGAAGTTCGGCATGGTACGGGTACAGGATCACAATGGTCGCTTCATCGGTATCGGTGAAGTGAGCGAAGACGGGCGTATCGCGCCACGTCGACTGATTCGGTCAGAATGACCGAACGAGGGTGGCTGTTAACAGGCACGGTCACTACTCATTTTTAGATACGGGGATTTGTCCCTGGCCTGTTGAAGCTGTTTCTTTGAAACAGTTTCCTGATAAAAGGATTGCCTCATGGCTCTCAGCGTTGAAGAAAAAGCTCAAATCGTTACCGACTACCAGCAAGCTGTTGGTGATACTGGTTCGCCAGAAGTGCAAGTTGCACTGCTGACCGCCAACATCAACAAACTGCAAGGTCACTTCAAGGCCAACGGTAAAGATCACCACTCCCGTCGTGGTCTGATCCGCATGGTTAACCAGCGTCGTAAGCTGCTGGACTACCTGAAAGGCAAAGACGTGAGCCGTTACAGCGCTCTGATCGGTCGCCTGGGTCTGCGTCGCTAATAAGCGATTGCGCTAGAGGTTGGTTGTCTGTCGTGCGTCAGCGGGTTTCCCGCCGGCGCATGGCAGGCTCCCAGCCTCAAGTTTTATCTGGCTTTCTGCTTTACCTGAGTGACACCTGGACAAACCGACCGGGCCGATTCCCGGCATTGCCCAAGAATTTCGCAAGAAACCCGTTTCCCCAAGAGCCACAAAAGAAGGTAGGACACCGTGAACCCGGTAATCAAAAAATTCCAGTTCGGTCAGTCGACCGTTACCCTCGAGACTGGCCGTATCGCCCGTCAGGCCTCCGGCGCAGTATTGGTCACCGTTGACGACGACGTCAGCGTATTGGTGACCGTAGTCGGTGCCAAACAAGCCGATCCGGGCAAGGGTTTCTTCCCTCTGTCTGTTCACTACCAGGAAAAGACTTACGCTGCCGGTAAGATCCCTGGCGGTTTCTTCAAGCGTGAAGGCCGTCCTTCCGAGAAAGAAACCCTGACTTCCCGACTGATCGACCGTCCGATCCGTCCGCTGTTCCCTGAAGGCTTCATGAACGAAGTGCAGGTTGTCTGCACCGTCGTTTCCACCAGCAAGAAGACCGATCCGGACATCGCTGCGATGATCGGTACCTCGGCTGCCCTGGCCATCTCCGGCATTCCTTTCGATGGTCCGATCGGCGCTGCCCGCGTTGCCTTCCACGAAAGCACCGGCTACCTGCTGAACCCGACTTATGAGCAACTGGCTGCTTCGAGCCTGGACATGGTCGTTGCCGGTACTTCGGAAGCCGTTTTGATGGTTGAATCGGAAGCCAAAGAGCTGACCGAAGACCAGATGCTGGGCGCCGTACTGTTCGCTCACGACGAGTTCCAGGCTGTTATCCAGGCCGTCAAAGAGCTGGCCGCCGAAGCTGCCAAACCAACCTGGACTTGGGCTCCGCAAGCCGAAGCCACCGAACTGCTGGGCGCTATCCGCTCCGAGTTCGGCGAAGCGATCTCCCAGGCCTACACCATCACCGTCAAGGCCGACCGTTACGCTCGCCTGGGCGAGTTGAAGGATCAGGTCGTTGCCAAGCTGTCCGGTGAAGAAGGCCAGCCTTCTGCTGCTGACGTCAAAGCGGCTTTCGGCGAAATCGAATACCGCACCGTTCGCGAAAACATCGTTAACGGCAAGCCACGTATCGACGGTCGCGACACCCGCACCGTACGTCCGCTGAACATCGAAGTCGGCGTTCTGCCGAAGACCCACGGTTCGGCACTGTTCACCCGTGGTGAAACCCAGGCTCTGGTAGTCGCGACTCTCGGCACCGCCCGTGACGCACAGCTGCTGGACACCCTGGAAGGCGAGAAAAAAGACCCGTTCATGCTGCACTACAACTTCCCTCCGTTCTCGGTGGGCGAGTGTGGTCGCATGGGTGGCGCTGGTCGCCGCGAAATCGGTCACGGCCGTCTGGCCCGTCGTTCGGTTCAGGCCATGCTGCCAGCCGCTGACGTGTTCCCGTACACCATTCGCGTTGTATCGGAAATCACCGAATCCAACGGTTCGAGCTCCATGGCTTCCGTTTGCGGTGCTTCCCTGGCGCTGATGGACGCTGGTGTGCCAATGAAGGCACCGGTTGCCGGTATCGCCATGGGCCTGGTTAAAGAAGGCGAGAAATTCGCCGTCCTGACCGACATCCTGGGCGACGAAGACCACCTGGGCGACATGGACTTCAAGGTAGCCGGTACCGCCAAGGGTGTGACCGCGCTGCAGATGGACATCAAGATCAAGGGCATCACCGAAGAAATCATGGAAATCGCTCTGGGCCAAGCCCTGGAAGCGCGCCTGAACATCCTCGGTCAGATGAACCAGATCATTGGCCAGTCGCGTACCGAACTGTCGGCCAACGCACCGACCATGATCGCGATGAAAATCGACACCGACAAAATCCGTGATGTCATCGGTAAAGGCGGCGCGACCATTCGTGCGATCTGCGAAGAAACCAAGGCTTCGATCGACATCGAAGACGACGGTTCGATCAAGATCTTCGGCGAAACCAAGGAAGCGGCTGAAGCTGCACGTCAGCGCGTTCTGGGCATCACCGCCGAGGCCGAGATCGGCAAGATCTACGTCGGTAAGGTTGAGCGCATCGTCGACTTCGGCGCATTCGTTAACATCCTGCCTGGCAAGGACGGTCTGGTTCACATCTCGATGCTGAGCGACGCTCGCGTTGAGAAAGTGACCGACATCCTGAAAGAAGGCCAGGAAGTGGAAGTGCTGGTACTGGACGTGGACAACCGCGGCCGTATCAAGCTGTCCATCAAAGACGTAGCCGCAGCCAAGGCTTCGGGCGTTTAATCTGCCCTCAAGCCTGACTGTTCCAACGTTGTAAAAAAGGCCCTGCAGTGAAAACTGCGGGGCCTTTTTTTGCCTGCGGAAAAACGAAACGGTGGACGAAGTTGCCGGTAGGGCTTGGCGATGCTAGGTTTAGCCCACTGCCCGTGTAGCTCAGTCGGTAGAGCAGCGCACTCGTAACGCGAAGGTCGCAGGTTCGATTCCTGTCTCGGGCACCAGCGACACTCTGTTTTCAGATGATCCCGAATGGTTCTGAAGGCCAGAAAAGCCGGGCTTCAATCGGTTTTTTTGCGTCAGAGAGATCCTTGATGATCCAGATCCATCTTCCATTCCCCAGATCAGCGAGAACGCCATGACCGTTAAAGAATTGACTCAAGAAGCCAGACACGAAGAAGCCCTCAGGAAGTATGTGCTGGACGCGCCTGAATTGATGGACGAGATCAAGGACTTGCCAGCCGATGATCAGAAGGACCAGATCCAGTGGGCGTTTGAGGATGAAGCAGAAGCCCAGGGCTTGCAGCCGTGGGAACTGACGCTCAAGTACACCTCGAGCCCGGAAGAATACGAGGCCGAGCGCCTGAAGCTGCACAAGGAAGCGGCCGAGGTGTTGGGCGTCGAGTGGGAAGAGTACTGCGAGATGAACAATCTGGTGGTCTGATGCAAAAACGCCAGCCTTATCGAGGCTGGCGTTTTTTATTGCGCGCGGATCTCAGAGACTCAAGCGCATCGACAAGTCGACAGCTTTCACGTCCTTGGTCATCGCACCAATCGAAATGTAATCCACACCGGTTTCGGCGATCGGCAGCAACGTACTTTCGTTGATCCCGCCACTGGCCTCCAGTTTTGCCTTGCCGCCGTTCAGGCGTACGGCTTCGCGCATATCATCCAGGCTCAATTCGTCGAGCATGATGATATCGGCGCCGGCCGCCAAGGCCTCTTTGAGCTCGGCCAGGCTTTCCACTTCGATCTCCACCGGTTTGCCCGGTGCGATTTTGTGTGCAGCCGCGATAGCCTGGGAGATCCCTCCGCAAGCGGCGATATGGTTTTCCTTGATCAGGAAGGCGTCATACAGGCCGATGCGGTGGTTGTGGCAGCCGCCACAGGTCACCGCGTACTTTTGCGCCAGGCGCAGCCCTGGCAGGGTCTTGCGGGTATCGAGCAATTTCACCTGAGTCTGGGCCACGAAGTCTGCCAGGTACTGCGCGCGAGTGGCCACGCCGGACAACAGTTGCAGGAAGTTCAGTGCACTGCGTTCACCGGTCAGCAGCGAGCGAGCGGGACCTTCGAGGTGGAACAGCACTTGATTGGGCTTGACCCGTTCCCCATCGGCAACCTGCCAGTGCACCGCTACTCGCGGGTCCAGTTGCCGAAACACGGTATCCACCCAGGCCGTACCGCAGATGACGGCGGCGTCGCGGGTAATGATGGTGGCTTTGGCCAGGCGTTCGGTCGGGATCAATTGCGCAGTGATGTCGCCACTGCCGACGTCTTCGAGCAACGCACGGCGCACGTTGGCTTCGATTTCGGCGGTCAAATCGGCGAGACGTAGATTCGGCATAACGGGCTCCACAAACAAAGTGGCTCGATTATAGGGCCATGGCGGGAGGCAACCCAAGGCATCCGCGATGTTCCTGGCATCCTGTAGCCTGCATTTGGTCGATTCCCGCGAGCCAGCCGGCGCCTGTGCGAACGCGGGTTCAGAGTCTTCTGGCACAAGAGGGGCCTTTGCAAGATAATTCGCCTTGCAATTGACGTCATGACTTTGACAAGTCGAGGAATCGCCGTTTCAGGAGGCCGGATGTACAACGACGGGAATGTAGTGCCTTTGCGCAAGGCGACTACCGATCATGCGACTCGCTCGTCGCTCGCCCGCCTGCCCATGATTCTGCTTCAGGTTCGCGACAAGGCTGTGCAACAACTGCGGCAAGGTTTGCAGGAACTCTTCGACAATGCCGATGACACCCTCTTCGAAATGGCTGACCGGGCTCGCAATGACGTCGAGCAGAATGTTTTCTTCCAGGCGATGCGGGACCTGCGTCTGAAGCGCAAAAGCATCGAGCGGTTCTTTTTCGAACAATTCTTCGAAGCGTTCATTAGCCTCACTCAATACAGCGCCACGCACAGGGTATTGCCTCAGGCATCGTCCGCCGGGGCGGGCATCCCGTTGCTCAGTGACGAATGGGAACGTGATGTAGCGGTGGAGGCGATGGTCAATAAAGTGTTGGATCGCGACGGCCTGGCACTCGACCAGCTCACTGCCCGTCTCAGTACCCTGCTGGGCAGGTCGCTGATGGAGCAGCACAATCCCATGGGGCCGACCCTGCTCTGCGCGTTTTTCTTACAGGCCTGGCGTAACCTGGGAGTGGAGATCAAGGTCAAGGTGATCCTTCTCAAGCTGTTTGACCGCTATGTGCTGAGCGGGACCGATCAGCTATACGCACAAGCCAACCAGCTGCTGATCGCCACCGGTGTACTGAACGGTCTCCAGCCCGCTCGGGCATGCCGGATAGTGGATAGGCTCGCCAGTGACCTGATCGAGCCTGACTCGCTTGAACGTCGTCGTAGTGAATGGTTGGAACAACGGACACATGATGTCGAGGAAAGGCGTGCCCAAACCGCAATGGCCCGCCGTCGTGTCGAATGGGCGTTAAACCAGGCACTGATCGGCAAGGTCTTGCCGCGAAGCGTGGTGGTGTTCGTTCACGAGGCCTGGAGCAAAGTGTTGCTGCTGGCCTTTCTCAAACATGGCGATCAGTCGACGCAATGGCATGTCGCTGTGCAGACGATGGAACAGTTGATCTGGAGCGTCCAGCGCCATGAGGAGCCTGGCGCACGCTCACGCTTGTTGGTGCTGGTACCGGACTTGCTCAAAGGGTTGCGCGAGGGATTGCGTGGCTCGGCATTCGATCCGTTTACCGCCAGCGAATTTTTCACCGAACTGGAAGGTTTGCACCTTCAGTTGTTTGAGCCTGACCCGCAAAGCACCCATGCAAACCCGGCGATGGTCGAAGTGCTGGAAGAAGTCGTTTTGCCGTGCGCTGACGATGGCCCGTTCCGCCTCAATCGCGGCAAGTGATCGCGTCTGGAGGGGCTATCGCGGCATACTGGGCACCAACACAGTCGTCGTTGAAGGAATCGGTATGCAGTTGGACCCCGCGAGCGGTTGGTGTCAGGACGTACGTTTGTGTCCCTCACCCAACTTCAATGCGCGCCCCACGGGCGAAATTTCCCTGCTGGTGATTCACAACATCAGCCTGCCGCCGGCGCAATTCGCCACCGGCAAGGTGCAGGAGTTTTTCCAGAATCGCCTGGATGTCACTGAGCACCCTTACTTTGAAGGGATAGCCGACCTGCGGGTGTCTGCGCACTTTTTGATCGAGCGTGACGGCACCGTCACCCAGTTTGTCTCTTGTCTTGAGCGCGCCTGGCACGCCGGGGTGTCGAGTTTCGAGGGTCGGGAAACCTGTAACGATTTTTCCGTGGGCATCGAGCTTGAGGGCACGGATGATCTACCGTTCACCGATGCCCAGTACGATGCATTGATTGCCCTGACCCGACAGCTGCAAAGCGTTTTCACGGCCATTACTCCGCAGCGTATCTGCGGGCACAGTGACATTGCGCCGGGACGCAAGACCGATCCGGGGCCGGCATTCGACTGGACACGCTATCGTGCGGCCCTGGCCAAGGCCGCTGGGGAAAAAGAGGAACGACAATGAGTTTTCTGGTGTTGCTGCTGGCGGTGTGGATCGAGAAGTTCTCGGCCCTGCGCCATCAGGTTCAGCGAGATGGCGGTTGGGTGCGCGAGTTACACAAGCTTGAGTCCAGCCCGCGCCTGGCGAAAAGTCCGTGGCTGGTTTTGGTCGTGCTGGTATTGTTCCCGGTCGCGCTATTGGGGTTGCTGCTGCTGGTGCTGGACCCGGTGGCCTACGGTCTGCTGACGCTGCCGGTGCACCTGCTGGTGGTGATTTACAGCCTGGGGCGGGGCGATCTGCTGGGGGGGCTGGGGCCGTTTCGCGATGCCTGGCGCCGGGAGGACTTGCAAGCCGCGGCCCTTGTCGCCAAACGCGACCTCGATATCTGCGCCGACAGCGGTGAGCAACTGCTGGAGCGAGTCGAAGGGCATTTGTTGTGGGAGGCCTACCAGAGTTTTTTCGCGGTGATTTTCTGGTACTTCCTGCTGGGGCCGGTCGCCGCCCTCAGCTACCGGCTGCTGGCCCTGGCTGAAGAGCATGGGCAAAACCCCATGGTAGTCGAGCGCGCTGCTCAACTGCGTCATGCTTTCGATTGGGTACCGGTACGCTTGCTGGCGGCGAGTTTTGCCCTGGTCGGCAATTTTGTCGCAGTCAGTCGGGTGATGTTGCACGAGCTGCTGAACTGGAACATCAGCGCCGCTCAATTGATCGAGAAGGCCGGGCTGGTGGCCGCCGAAATCCCGGCACCGGTGGTCGGACCGGAAGGCATCATCAACCTTGACCGGATCTGGGAGTTGCTGCTGCGGGCGGCAGTGCTCTGGTACGCGGGGTTTGCATTGTGGACGGTGTTGCCGTAACCCGTTGAAGCATATTCCATTGTGGCGAGGAAGCAGGCTCCCTCGCCACAGGGCGTTCATCAGTCCGACGATCTGCGTCCGCCGTTAACCTTATGTTACAAAACCCTCCCTTGATTTGAGCTATATAGAGACAGCGCCCAATAGTGGCTATCTGCTGTCGAGCTGCGCCTGCCAATAAAAATAAGAAATCAAAGGGAGACTTCCAGTGAAGAGCTTGCTCTATCCCGCCGTCGCGCTGATGAATCGCCTGAGCTTCGGCATGAAGTTCAGCCTGATCAGCGTTTTGTTCCTGGTGCCGATGCTGGTGACCAACTTTTATCTGGTGCGCGATTCCTATCGCGAATTCCAGGGCACCCGGGTCGAATTGCAGAGCCTCGACCTGTTGGGCAACGGCCTGACGCTACGGCGTGACCTGGAAACCCTGAACAATCTGGTGCAGATCAATGTCACCCTCGGTCAGTCCGGCAAGGCCGGTAACATCGAATCGCAGATCAGCACCCTGGGACAAAGCGTGCTGAACCGCTTGCAGGGCCTGACGGCGATGACCACCGACCCGGAGCAAATCGCGGTTTTTGAGGGCAAGCGCGATGAAATGATCGCTGCGTTCAAGGCTCAACAGGCCGAAACCTCCCTGCAAAGCAAAAGTGCCTTGATCGCAAAGTTGCTGGGCAATGCGCAGATTTTCAGTCAAATCATCGCCAGTCAGGCAGGCTTGAGTCGCGATACCCAGAGCGACATGCGCCAGTTGAGCGAACTCATCACCAGCGTCACCCCGGCGGTCACCCAGCTACTGGGCGAAGGTCGTGCAATGGGCTCTTACTCGTTGGGGCAGGGCTTTCTCAATTCATCGTCTAGCACCCGTTTCGATGAACTGCTGGCGCAGATCGAAAAACTCCAGGGCGAATATGGCCTGAAGTTGCAGGATGCGCTGGCGTCCAGCAAAGCCGCACGAGAAACCCTGGCCGCGCAGGCCGACACCAGCAAGGCGACGCTGAAAAAAGCCAGTGAGTTGTTCGAAGAGCAAGTGGTCATGGCCGACACGCTGGATGCGCCGTGGCAGACTTTTTACGGTCAGGTCTCCGGCCTGATGGACCAGACTTACCAGCTCAACGAAGCCACCCTGAAGTTTCTTGGTGCTCAATTGCAGCAGCGCCTGGAGCAGAACCGCACCCACATGATCTTGCAAGCCGTGGCGTTGTCGGTGGTGTTCGTATTGATCTTTTACCTGTACGGCGGCTTCTATGCCTCAACCCGCACCACGCTCAAACGCCTTGGCGGGGTGATGGATAAAGTGGCGGCCGGGGACATGACCGTCACGTTCAGCGCCAACAGTCGTGATGAGTTGGGCGAGTTGGGTGAGGTGTTCAACGGCACCGTTAAAAAAATCCATGACCTGATCGAGCGAGTGGGACACACCGTCAGCGAGGTCGAGCGTCAGGCTGGGCAGGTGGAGAACGTTTCCGCGCAAAGTAACCAAGCCGTGACCGGGCAGCGCACGCAGATCGAGCAGGTCGCCACGGCAATGAACCAGATGTCCGCCACCTCCCTGGAAGTCGCGCGAAGTGCCGCCGCGGCGGTCAACAGTGCCCACAGTGTCAACGACGAAACCATCAGCGGCCGCGGGCTGGTGCAATCCCAGCAGGGCAGCATTGCCGCGCTGGCCAGCGAGATCGATCAATCGGTCCTGGTGATCAATCAGCTGGCCAGCGACAGCCAGTCCATCAGCCGTGTGCTGGAGGTGATCAAGAGCATTGCCGAACAGACCAACCTGCTGGCACTCAATGCCGCGATCGAAGCGGCACGGGCCGGGGAGCAGGGGCGTGGTTTCGCGGTGGTGGCGGACGAGGTCCGGACGCTGGCCAAGCGTACCCAGCAGTCGACCGAGGAAATCGAGCAGATGATCGCCAAACTCCACGGTGGAGTCGGCGCGGCGGTGAAGGCCATGGGTGTCAGCCATGAGATGGCCAACGGCACTGTAAGTCAGTCGGAGAAGGTCCAGCTGGCGCTGGAAAACATCCTCGGCGCGGTGGGGATGATCGTCGACCAGAACCAGCAGATCGCGGCGGCCGTGGAGCAGCAAACCGCCGTGGCCCATGACATCGATCAGAACATCGTCGAGATCAACCGCGCCGGCGAGCGCACTGCCGAAGGTGCGCACCGGACCGAAGATGCCAGCCGTGCGTTGTCGGCGCAGGTGGTGGAGCTCAAGCAACTGATCAGTGCGTTCCGGGTTTAACAGGCACTGCGGTAAAAAAGTGGGAGCGAGCCTGCTCGCGAAAGCGGTTAGTCAGTCACATTGATGTTGGATGTGGTGACGCCTTCGCGAGCAGGCTCGCTCCCACAGGTGTTTTGTGTTGTCGGTGATTACCAGTTGAACAAGTCGCAAGCATTGGCTGTGCTCGCGGCGGCCAACTGCTGCGGCGTGACAGCCATGATCCCGGCCAGCGCTTCACAGATCGCCGGCAAGTGCGCCGGGCTGTTGCGTTGCCCGGCAAACATGGCGGGCGCCATGTCCGGTGAGTCGGTCTCCAGTACCACCGATTCCAGCGGCAACTCGGCCAGAACGCGGTGCATGCGCAGTGCCTGTGGCCAGGTGGCGGCACCGCCCAATCCCAGTTTGAAACCGAGCTTGATGTATTCCCGGGCCTCTTCGCGACTGCCGGCGAAGGCGTGAATGATGCCGGCACGCTTCAGGCGAAACCGTTTGAGCGTGGCAATCACCGCCGCATGGCTGCGCCGTACATGGATCAGCGCCGGCAGATTGAAATCCTCTGCCAGTTGCAGTTGTGCGTCGAACAGCGCTTGTTGGCCTTCACGGTCGAGGGTTTCGATGAAGTAGTCGAGGCCGATTTCGCCCACCGCGCACAGTTGCCGATGACCGGCGAGCCGGGTCAGCCAATCCCCGAGTTCCGCCAGGTCTTCGGGGCGGTGATCGTCCAGGTACACCGGATGCAAGCCGAACGCGGCATGCAGGTCGGGATCGCTTTGCACCAGATCCCAGACCCGCTGCCAATTGCCTTGATAAACCCCCAACACCACCATTTGTCGCACCCCGAGGGCGCGGCTCTCGGCCAGCAACGCCTGACGGTCGGCGTCGAAGTCCGGGAAATCCAGATGGGTGTGGGTGTCGATCAGCTCCACGGTTCAGTCCTGGCGAATGCGCTGCTTGAAGGTGCGGGCGATGGCCTGCACGCCGGGTTGGTAATCGGACTGCTCGATGGCGGCCAAGGCCAGTGCCAGGGCTTTGTCGGCGATCAGCTGATGTTGCTGGGCCATGGCATTGACCGGCAACGGCAGAAAGTCCAGCAGCTGGGTATCGCCGAATGTGCCGAGGCGCAATGGGCGGGTTTTCAAAGGGAAGTCATGCAAGGCATCGAACACGCCCTGGAGTAATACGTAAGACGTGGTCACCAGTGCCTCGGGCAAGTGCCCTACACGCTGGAGCAGTTCTTCCATCAACTGTTTGCCACATTCACGACTGAACGATTCACCATGTTCGATCAGGACTACACCGTTGTACCCGGACAGCGCCTCTTTGAAACCGGCGGCCCGTTCCTGGCTGATGCTCAGTTCCGGGCGGGCGCCGATCAAGGCGATCTGTTTGGGCAGCGGGTCGAGCAGGCTACGGGTCAGGTGCAGGCTGGCTTCGCGGTCGTCACTGATCACCGAGCAGAAGTGTTCCGGCTCCATGACCCGGTCGATGGCAATAATGGGAATGCCTTTGGCCTGCAACTGGCGATAGCTGTCGTCGCCGGGCGGCAGGCAACTGGCGACGATCAGCGCGTCACAGCGCCGGGCGCGGAACAGTTTCAGCAATTGCCGTTCGCTGTCCGGTGCATCGTCGGAACTGGCGATCAGCAACTGATAGCCGCGAGCCCGTGCGCCCTGTTCCAGCAGTTTGGCGATTCGCGCGTAACTGGGGTTTTCCAGATCCGGCAGAATGAAACCCAGCGTGCGAGTGTGGCGACTGCGCAGACCGGCGGCCTGGGGATTGGGCGTGAAGCCATGCTGATCGACCACCGCGCGCACGCGCTCGACGGTGGCACTGCTGATGCGTTGCTGTTCGGCCTTGCCATTGATGACATAGCTGGCGGTGGTAACGGACACACCGGCCAACTGGGCGATATCACTGAGTTTCAACCCGTTATTTCCTTGTTTTTGCGAGCATGCCCGACATTTTCGTCAATCCTAACCGATTCAGGCAGTCGACCATTGTCGTGACGCATCCGACAATTGGACTTCATGCGGGCGAGATTATCGAGTAACGTGCCAATCATGCTAGATTAAACGTTTCAGCAGGCGTATTTTCTAGATAATTGGTCCCTTTGGCCGGTTCTGCCGCAAAACCGCCAAATACTGTCTTCAGACAAGCGCGTAAGCTGAATCATTCAAAACAATACCTGGTGCCCACAGGCGCCAAAAAGGAGAAAGCATGCTCGAGCTCACTGTAGAGCAGATATCCATGGGCCAGTCGGCTGTGGATAAGTCAGCCGCCTTGCAGTTGCTGGCCCGGCATCTGGTTGCCGACGGCCTGGTCGCCGAGGGTTACCTCGCCGGTTTGCAGGCACGCGAAGCCCAGGGCTCGACCTTTCTCGGTCAGGGTATTGCCATTCCCCACGGAACGCCGGAAACCCGCGACCTGGTGTTCACCACCGGCGTGCGCCTGATGCAGTTCCCCGACGGCGTGGATTGGGGTGACGGGCAGATCGTTTATCTGGCGATCGGCATTGCCGCCAAATCCGATGAACATCTGCGCCTGCTGCAATTGCTGACCCGAGCCCTCGGCGAAACCGATCTGGGCCAGGCACTGCGTCGCGCCGGTTCCGCCGAAGCCTTGTTGAAACTGCTGCAAGGCGCGCCGCAGGAACTGGCGCTGGATGCACAAATGATTGGCCTGGGCGTTGCCGCCGAAGATTTCGAAGAGTTGGTCTGGCGCGGCGCACGTTTGCTGCGCCAGGCCGACTGCGTCAGCAATGGTTTTTCCGCTGTGTTGCAACAGGTCGAGGCGTTGCCGCTGGGCGATGGCCTGTGGTGGCTGCACAGTGAACAAACGGTCAAGCGCCCAGGTCTGGCCTTCGTCACCCCCGACAAACCCTTGCGTTACCTCGGCCAGCCGCTGAGTGGGCTGTTCTGTCTGGCCAGCCTTGGCGAAGCCCATCAAGCCTTGCTCGAACGCCTGTGCGCGTTGCTGATCGAAGGCCGCGGCCATGAATTGGGGCGCGCCACCAGTTGCCGCGCAGTGCTGGAGGTGCTCGGCGGTGAACTGCCGGCTGACTGGCCGAGCGCGCGTATCGCACTGGCCAACGCCCACGGTTTGCATGCACGTCCGGCGCAAATCCTCGCTCAATTGGCGAAAAGCTTTGAAGGCGACATTCGTATCCGCATCGTTGATAGCCAGGACAGTGCAGTGTCGGTGAAGAGTCTGAGCAAGTTGCTCAGCCTCGGCGCCCGTCGCGGACAGGTGCTGGAAATCATCGCCGAGCCGAGCATCGCCGCCGATGCATTGCCGGTGTTGTTGAAAGCCATCGAAGAAGGCCTCGGCGAAGAAATCGAGCCATTGCCTGCGGTGAACCCGCCACGGGAAGACGTCGTCGAAGTGGCCGAAGTGCTGTTGGCCCCCGCGTCCGGCAGTTTGTTGCAGGCGATTGCTGCCGCACCGGGCATTGCTATCGGTCCGGCGCATATTCAAGTGCTGCAACACATTGATTACCCGCTGCGCGGAGAGTCCGCCGCCATCGAGCGCGAACGTCTCAAGCAGGCGCTGGCGGATGTACGTCGTGACATTGGCGGCTTGATCAAGCGCAGCAAGGCCAAGGCCATCCGCGAGATTTTCGTCACCCACCAGGAAATGCTCGACGACCCGGAACTGACCGATGACGTCGACACCCGGCTCAAGCAGGGTGAAAGCGCGGAAGCCGCGTGGATGTCGGTGATCGAAGCCGCAGCCCGGCAACAGGAAGCGCTGCAGGATGCGTTGCTGGCCGAGCGCGCCGCCGATTTGCGTGATATCGGTCGTCGCGTGTTGGCACAGTTGTGTGGTGTCCAAAGCCCAAGTGAGCCTGAGCAGCCTTACATTCTGGTGATGGACGAAGTCGGCCCGTCCGATGTGGCGCGTCTTGATCCGACCCGCGTCGCCGGCATTCTTACCGCCCGGGGTGGCGCCACCGCCCACAGCGCCATCGTCGCCCGGGCACTGGGTATTCCGGCACTGGTCGGCGCCGGTGCGGCGGTGCTGCTGCTGGCATCGGGCACACCATTGCTGCTCGATGGCCAGCGCGGTCGTTTGCACGTGGATGCCGATGCGACGACCCTGCAACGTGCCATCGAAGAGCGTGACACCCGCGAACAGCGACTCAAAGCCGCTGCCGAACAACGTCATCAACCGGCGCTGACCACCGACGGGCACGCGGTCGAAGTGTTTGCCAACATCGGTGAAAGCGCCGGCGTTACCAGCGCGGTGGAGCAGGGCGCCGAAGGCATCGGCCTGTTGCGCACCGAACTGATTTTCATGGCCCACCCGCAAGCACCGGACGAAGCGACCCAGGAAGCGGAATACCGCCGTGTGCTCGATGGCCTGGCCGGACGTCCGCTGGTGGTGCGCACTCTCGATGTTGGCGGTGACAAACCACTGCCGTATTGGCCGATCGCCAAGGAGGAAAACCCCTTCCTCGGTGTACGCGGTATTCGCCTGACCTTGCAGCGGCCGCAGATCATGGAGGCGCAGCTGCGCGCCCTGCTGCGGGCCGCCGACAACCGCCCGTTGCGCATCATGTTCCCCATGGTCGGCAGCGTTGATGAGTGGCGCCAGGCCCGGGACATGACGGAACGCCTGCGTCTGGAAATTCCGGTGGCGGACTTGCAGCTCGGGATTATGATCGAAGTGCCATCAGCCGCCTTGCTGGCACCGGTACTGGCCAAAGAGGTCGATTTTTTCAGTGTCGGCACCAACGACCTGACCCAATACACCCTGGCCATCGACCGTGGCCATCCGACCTTGTCGGCGCAGGCTGATGGCTTGCATCCGGCGGTGTTGCAACTAATCGACATCACCGTGCGCGCGGCTCATGCCCATGGCAAATGGGTTGGCGTATGCGGCGAATTGGCGGCCGATCCGCTGGCGGTGCCGGTGCTGGTCGGCCTTGGCGTGGATGAGCTGAGCGTGGGGGCGCGCAGCATTGCCGAGGTCAAGGCGCGGATTCGTGAATTGAGCCTGGGCCAGACCCAAACCCTCGCCCAAGCGGCACTCGCCGTGGGCAGCGCCAATGAAGTGCGCGCATTAGTGGAGGCCCTGTAATGGCCAGGATTTTAACGTTGACCCTCAACCCGGCGCTGGATTTGACCGTGCAGTTGCCGCAACTGGAACCCGGTCAGGTCAACCGCAGCGATGCCATGCACACCCACGCCGCCGGCAAAGGCGTGAACGTGGCGCAAGTGCTGGCGGACCTGGGGCATCAACTGACCGTCAGCGGTTTCCTCGGCGAAGACAACCAGCAGGCGTTCGAAACCCTGTTCGCCAAACGCGGTTTTACCGATGCGTTCATCCGCGTGCCGGGCGAGACGCGCAGCAATATCAAACTGGCGGAAAGCGATGGCCGCATCACCGACCTCAATGGTCCGGGGCCGCAGGTTAGTGCGGCGGCGCAGCATGCGTTGCTCGATCGACTCGACCAGATTGCGCCGGCCCATGACGCTGTCGTCGTCGCCGGCAGCCTGCCCCAAGGCGTCAGCCCGCAGTGGTTGCAGGCGTTGGTGCTGCGCTTGAAAAATCTCGGTTTGAACGTCGCCCTCGACACCAGTGGCGATGCCCTGGCGGCCGCGCTCAAGGCCGGTCCATGGCTGATCAAGCCCAACACACAAGAACTGGCCGAGGTGCTGGGTGGCGAGGTGATTTCGGTGCTGGCCCAGGCCGAAGCGGCGAGCCGCTTACACGCCCAGGGCATCGAACACGTGGTGATTTCACACGGTGCCGAGGGCGTGAACTGGTTCAGCGTCGGCTCTGCGCTGCATGCCACGCCGCCCAAGGTCAGCGTCGCCAGTACGGTGGGCGCGGGTGACGCGTTGCTCGCGGGCATGCTCCACGGGTTGCTCAGCGCCGACACGCCCGAACAGACCTTGCGTACTGCCACGGCGATTGCCGCGATGGCGGTGACCCGGATCGGTTTCGGCATCGACGATGCGGCGTACCTGGCGCAGCTCGAACAGGGTGTGCGCGTGCGTCCCCTGACAGAACAATAAGAGGGTTGGTCATGAAGTTAGCCATTGTTACTGCCTGCCCGAACGGCATGGTCACCAGTGTGCTGTGCGCCCGTTTGCTGGATGCGGCGGCCCAGCGACAGGGCTGGAGCACCAGTGTCGAAGTCAACGATGCGGCACATCCCGAGCGGCAAATGTCGGCGGCCACGATTGAAGCTGCCGAGTGGGTGTTGCTGGTGACCAGTGCACCGGTGGATATGTCGCGGTTCGTCGGTAAACGCGTCTTCCAGAGTACGCCGGCTCAAGCCCTGCAAGATGTCGAAGCAGTGCTGCGGCACGGCGCTGAAGAAGCTCAGGTTTACGCTGCCCCCGACGTCATCGCCGAGCCTGTGACCCTCGCTGAAAACACCCCGCGTCTGGTGGCGATTACCGCGTGCCCGACCGGTGTCGCCCATACCTTCATGGCTGCCGAAGCCTTGCACCAGGCAGCCAAGCGTCTGGGCTACGACCTGCAAGTGGAAACCCAGGGCTCCGTGGGCGCGCGCAATCCCCTGAGTCCGCAAGCGATTGCCGATGCCGACGTGGTGCTGCTGGCTGCAGACATCGAAGTTGCCACCGAGCGTTTTGCCGGCAAGAAAATCTATCGTTGCAGCACCGGCATTGCCCTCAAGCAAGCCGAAGCGACGCTGAACAAAGCGCTGGCCGAAGGCGCGCAGGAAAGCGCGGCCACCGGTGCGAAAGGCCCGGTCAAGCAAGAGAAGACCGGGGTCTACAAACACCTGCTGACCGGTGTGTCGTTCATGTTGCCGATGGTGGTGGCGGGCGGTCTGATGATCGCCCTGTCATTCGTGTTCGGCATCACCGCGTTCAAGGAAGAGGGGACGTTGGCGGCAGCGCTGATGCAGATTGGTGGCGATACGGCGTTCAAGCTGATGGTGCCGTTGCTGGCGGGCTACATCGCCTATTCGATTGCCGACCGACCGGGCCTGGCCCCCGGGATGATCGGCGGCCTGTTGGCGAGCACCCTTGGCGCCGGTTTCATTGGCGGGATCATTGCCGGGTTTATCGCCGGTTATGCCGCCCAGGCGATCAATCGTTATGCGCGGTTACCGCAAAGCCTCGAGGCACTGAAGCCGATCCTGATCATTCCGCTGCTGGCCAGTTTGTTCACCGGTCTGGTGATGATCTACGTGGTCGGCAAACCGGTGGCCGGAATGCTTGCCGGGCTCACGCATTTCCTCGACAGCATGGGTACCACCAACGCGATTCTGCTCGGCGTGCTGCTGGGCGGCATGATGTGCGTCGACTTGGGCGGGCCGATCAACAAGGCCGCTTATGCGTTCTCGGTCGGGCTGCTGGCATCACAGAGTTATGCGCCAATGGCGGCGACCATGGCGGCGGGCATGGTGCCGCCGATTGGCCTGGGGATCGCCACGTTCATTGCCCGGCGCAAGTTTGCGCAAACTGAACGCGAGGCCGGTAAGGCCGCGTTGGTGCTGGGCTTGTGTTTTATCTCCGAAGGCGCGATCCCGTTTGCCGCCAAAGACCCGCTGCGGGTGATTCCGGCAAGTATTGCCGGTGGTGCGCTGACCGGTGCGTTGTCGATGTATTTCGGCTGCAAGTTGATGGCGCCCCACGGCGGTTTGTTCGTGATGATGATTCCCAATGCGATCAACCATGCCCTGCTGTATTTGCTGGCGATTGTCGCGGGGAGTTTGTTGACGGCGGTGGTGTATGCGCTGGTCAAGCGGTCTGAGGTGGTGGAGTTAGCAGTTGACCCCGTCAGTGCCTGACACCGACCCCCTTGTGGGAGCGAGCCTGCTCGCGAAGGCGGTCTGTCAGTAAAGTAGAAGTAGACTGACACAACGCCTTCGCGAGCAGGCTCGCTCCCACAGAGATCGCGTTTTCACACGGGCGTCATGCGCACGTGCTTCAGTCTTCCTTTTTCAGGGAGAACACCATGAGCGAATTCGACCTCGGCCGTCGTCGAGTCATGCAAGCCGTCGGCGCCGGGCTGTTGTTGCCGGGGTTGGCACCGGCGGTGATCGCTTCGGTCAAGGATCGGCCGCAACTCACCGATGGTGTGCAGTCGGGTGACCTGCTCGTCGACCGCGCAATGATCTGGAGCCGCTGTGATCGTCCGGCGCGAATGGTGGTGGAGTGGGACACCCGCAGCCTGTTTCCCAACCCCCGGCGATTCATTTCGCCCCTGGCCGATGCCCGCACCGACTTCACGGCTCGGGTGGAGCTCACTGGGCTGCCCGCCGATCAGGCGATTTTCTACCGTGTGCAATTTGAAGATGCCCAGAGCGGCGTCACCAGCGAGCCCTGGTTCGGCCATCTGCGTAGTGTGCCCCAGACCCGCCGCGACATTCGTTTTGTCTGGAGCGGCGACACCGTCGGCCAGGGCTTCGGCATCAACCCGGACATCGGCGGCATGCGCATCTACGAAGCCATGCGCCTGCGTCTGCCGGACTTCTTTATCCACAGCGGCGACACCATCTACGCCGACGGTCCCGTGCCTGAGCAGATCGTCACCGAAGGCGGCCGGGTATGGCGCAACCTCACCAGCGAGGCCAAGAGCAAAGTCGCCGAGACCCTGGATGATTACCGTGGCAATTACCGCTACAACCTGATGGACGAAAACATTCGCCGCTTCAACGCCGAAGTGCCGCAGATCTGGCAATGGGACGACCACGAAGTGGTGAACAACTGGTCGCCGGGCAAACAACTGGACCAGCGGTACAAGAGCAAAGATATCCACAGCCTGGTGGACCGCGCGCGCCAGGCCTGGCTCGAGTACGCACCGATGCGCTTGCAGAGCGCCGATGGTGGCGGGCGGATTTATCGCCAGCTCAGTTATGGGCCCTTGCTGGATGTATTCGTGCTCGACATGCGCAGTTATCGTGGCGCCAATGATGACAACCTGGGTGCCACCAAACCTTTCCTTGGGCGTGAACAACTGGATTGGCTGAAGGCTTCGCTGAAAGCCTCCAAGGCCCAGTGGAAAGTCATTGCCGCCGACATGCCCATCGGCCTCGGCGTCCCCGATGGCGAGGTCAGCCCCGGTGTGGCGCGCTGGGAAGCGGTGGCCAATGGCGACCCCGGACCGGCTCAGGGGCGAGAGCTGGAAGTCGCCGAGCTGCTGGGTTTCTTACGGGCGCAACAGGTGCGCAATTTCCTGTTCCTGACGGCGGATGTGCACTACTGCGCGGCGCATCATTACCACCCGGATCGCGCCGCCTTCCAGGATTTCGAACCGTTTTGGGAGTTCGTCGCAGGCCCCTTGAATGCTGGCAGCTACGGGCCTAATCCGCTGGATGAAACATTCGGCCCCGAGGTGGTGTTCCAGAAGGCACCGCCCGCGCAAAACATGTCGCCGTTTGCCGGGTTTCAGTTTTTTGGCGAAGTGAATATTGAAGGGCAGAGCGGGGAATTGAGCGTGGTGTTGCGGGATCTGGATGGAGTGGCGGTGTTTGAGCAGAAGTTGCAGCCGGCATAACAACACCGACCCTCTGTTGTAGGAGCTGGCTTGCCAGCGAAGGCGGCTTCACATCCAACGAAATGGTTGAACGTTCTGGTCCCTTCGCTGGCAAGCCAGCTCCTACAAGGGAAATGCGTTGTATCAGTAAACGTCGCGGCGGTAGCGACCCTGTTCGATCAGGCGCTCCACTTCCGCGGCACCGAGCAGGTCGTTGAGTACTTGATCGACGCCAGCGGCCATCCCCTGCAAGCTACCGCAGATATAGATCACGGCCCCCTCCGCCAGCCATTTCTGCAGTTCAGCGGCCGACTCGCGCAGGCGATCCTGTACATAGATTTTCTCGGCCTGGTCCCTTGAGAAGGCCAGGTCCAGGCGCTGCAGATCGCCGGAAATCAGCCATTCTTCCAGCTCGTCGCGACACAGGTAATCGTGTTCCCGATTGCGCTCGCCGAACAGCAACCAGTGACGTTGTTGACCCTCGGCAATCCGCGCCTTGAGCAGACTGCGCAGCCCGGCCAGTCCGGTGCCGTTGCCGAGCAGGATCATCGGCACCGGTTCGTTCGGCAGGTGGAAGCCGCTGTTGCGCCGAACCCGCAGGCTGATGTTGGAGCCCACCGGCGCGTGTTCCGTGAGCCAGCCGGAGCCGACGCCCAGGCGGCCATCGGGGTGCAGTTCCTGGCGCACGATCAGTTCCAGGATGCCGTCGGCGGCAATCGAGGCAATGGAGTATTCGCGCATGGCCAATGGCACGAGGGCGTCCACCAGCGCTTGCGCGTGCAGGCCGACCAGATGACTGCGGTTCTCGGGCAGTTGTCGGCGGGCGAGGGCTTGTTCCAGCGGTTGCGACAACCCATCGAGTGCAATCGTGGCTCGACCATCAATCCCCAGGCCATCGAGGAAATGCTCGATCGCCCATGGGCAATTGCGCGGCAGCACTTCCACCAGGTCACCGGCCAGCCAACTACTGGTGGTCGGCGCGGTGAGGCCCAGCAAGTAAACGGGCGAACCGCTGCTGTCCGGGTTGAGCAGCTCGCGACGGGTCAGGGTCCAGTTGTCGTAGCTCGGCGCTTGCCAGGTGTCCACGGGCGCCTGGCCGGTCAACAGACCGAGTTGCTGTTGCCAGTGACGCAAGGCATAGGGGTCGCCACTGTCGACCTCCACAGGGGCGAACAGGGTCTTGCCGCCGTGTTCGCCCAGCCAGGTGTGCAGGCGTCGGGCGAAGCCGCAGAAGTGCTGGTATTGCCGGTCACCCAGACCGAGCACGGCGTAGTTCAGGCGCTCCAGGCTCAACGTCCGGCCCAGGACCTTGCGCTCGAAACCCCGGGCACTGTCCGGCGCTTCGCCGTCGCCGAAGGTGCTGACCACGAACAGCGCGTTACTCGAATCCCGCAAGTCCTGTTCGCTGACACTGGCCAGCGGCTGCACCTTCACCGGCAGGCCGGCAGCCTGTAATTGGCCGGCGGTCTGCCACGCCAGTTGCTCGGCAAAACCGCTTTGGCTGGCGAAGCCGATCAGCCACGACGGCGCATCGCTGCCCGGTTGGGCGAGGCCTTGGCGGGCGTCCTTGATCTGGCGCTTTTTGCGGCGACGATCGAGGTACAACATCCACCCGGTGATGAAAAACAGCGGCATGGTCAGGGCAGTGATCGTCAGGATGATGCGCCCGACGATGCCGAAGTAGCTGCCGACGTGCAGCGCGTAGATACTGGTCAACAGTTGTGCCTTGAAACTCTTGTCGCTGTAGCGGTCATGCCGTTTGATCACGCCGGTGACCGGGTCGAGGGTGATCTGGTTCAGCGCGCGGTCGTGGGGAGAGTCTTTCAGCAGGTAATAAATCGTCGCCGGTTGCCCCGCCACCGGTGGCATGCGGGTGTTGTAGAAACTCAGCCCGGGGCCGGCCGCGCTATAGATGCTGCTCCACATGGCCGAGTAATCGGCGGTCGGAGCCGGGCCGTTTGGCGCCGGGCCACGACCGCCGCGAACGCGTTCGTTCTGCGGCGAATCGGAGAGAAGTCGTGTCAGGCCCTTGTTGTACCACTCGTAGGACCAGGACAAACCGGTCAGCGCTGCCAAGAGGTAAAACACCAGGCACCAGGTGCCCGCGACCGAGTGCAGGTCCCAGTTGAAGCTGCGACCCTTTTTCTTCCAGTCGAGGGTCAGCCAGGCGCGCCAGCTTTTCCACTGGCGGGGCCAACGCAGGTACAGGCCGGAGAGGCAGAAGAACACCAGGATCAGCGTACAGGCGCCGGTGATCTGGCGACCGGTGTCGCCCATGGCAAGGAAGCGGTGCAGTTGCAGCATCAGGCCGAAGAAGTCCTGGCCGGTGGCGTCGCCCATCAATTCGGCGGTGTACGGGTCGAAGAAGCGCATTGGCCCACGGCGCTCCCCCGGCGGCGGGGCGAAGAACACGCGTGCGGCGATGTCGCTGTCGATATCCACCGAAAGCATTGCGACTTTGTTCCCGGTGGCCGCTTCGATTTTCTCCACCAGTTCGGCGGGCGGCAGTACACCGGCGACCTGCTTGTGCACCTGCAACACGGAAGGGTTCAGCGCGTACAGGATTTCGTCCTGAAACGATACCGTCGCCCCGGTGATGCCCATCAGGGCCAGGACGAGCCCTGCGCTGATGCCGAAAAACCAGTGCAACTGGAACAGGGTTTTCTTCAACACGTCGCTCGCCTTGTTCGTTCAAAAATAGTCATCACGGCGCGCATTATGATGCCGTGGGTTGTCGAGAAACATTCTTTTTTACATACAAAAACTGTGGGAGCGAGCCTGCTCGCGATGGCGGCCTTACATCCAGCATAAATGGCGAATGTTATGACCTCATCGCGAGCAGGCTCGCTCCCACAGGGATTGTGTTGCACCGCCTGGCCTTTGTAGGAGCGAGCCTACTCGCGATGAACTCGAGAACGACGCGGGGTGTCAGGTTCCACGGGTTATCGTTGACGACCATCGCGAACAGGCTCGCTCCTACAGGGGGCGGGTTTCACCCTTCTATCAGAAGTGGAAGTTGGTGCTCAGCAACGCAGTACGGCCCGCCGCCTGGTTGGCGAAGTGAGTCGAGAAAGCCTTGTCGTAGTAGGTTTCGTCGGTCAGGTTCTGCACGTTCAGTTGCAGGTCGATGTTTTTGCTCAGCTTGTAGGCCGCCATCGCATCGTAACGAACGTAGGAATCGACCATGGTGGTGTTGGCCGCGCTGCCGAACACATCGTCGACGTAGAACGCACCGCCACCGACGGTCAGCTTCGGCGTGACCTGATAGGTCGTCCACAGGCTGGCGCTGTTTTTCGGCGTGTTAGGCAGTTCGTTGCCGTTGTTGGCTTTGTTGGCCGGCAGGTCACCACCATCGACTTGCTCGCTGTCCATGTAGGCGTAGCCGGCGAAGACTTGCCATTTGTCGGTGAGCCTGCCGGTGGCCGACAGCTCGAAACCTTGAACGCGGGTTTTGCCGACGTTTTCGAACGACGTGGTGTTGGTTTGCACACGAGCGTTTTCTTTCTCGGTGCGGAAGATATCGGCCGTCAGCGACAGGCGATCATTCATCAGATCCCACTTGGTACCGATTTCGTAGTTCTTGGTGGTTTCCGGCTCCATGTCACTGCTCAGCTGGTTGCCGTTGCGATCAGGCGTGCCGCTCAGCGGGTTGCCGTCCATGCCTTCGCCGAGAGTGGAGCCCGGTGGTGTGGCGGACGTGGCGTAGGACGCATAGATGCTGCCGTTTTCCGCCGGCTTGTAGACCACGCCGAACTGACCGGTGACGAACTCGCTGGTGTCATCGCCCTTGGCCGGTATGCCTTTGTTGACCACCGTTGCCCCGGTACCGTCAAAGGTGCGGTACTCGGTATCGAAATGGTCGTAACGCAGGCCCATGTTCACCAGCCACTGCTCGGACAACTCCAGGGTGTCGAACACATACAGCGCATAGGTGTTGGCCTTGGTGTCGGTGCCGGCGTAGTTGCGCGAGATTGCACCGTTCCACGGATCGTTCGGGTTCGGGTTAGACAACGAGGTGCAGTTGTAACCACTCGGTGCGCCAATCAGCGCCGGCGAGCAGTTGGTGGTGGCGCCCGCTGTGCCAGGCGTGGTGTCGGTATCGACGTTGTACGAGGATTTCCTGCTTTCCTCGCGGCTCAACTCGATACCGGTGGCGAAGCTGTTCTTGAACCCGGCGATATAAACATCACCAAACAGATCGGTCTGGTTGGTGGTGGTCTCGGTGTTGCTCACGCGTGTGTTCGCACGGCGCCAGACGCTGCCATTGTTGACGTTGCCCTTGCTGTCGTCCGGCTGGGTCAGGATGTAATCCTGCATGCTGGTGCCGTGGCGCAGGGTGTTCTTGATGGTCAGCGCGTCATCCAGGTCGTGCTCGATGGAAATGGTTGCGGTGTCGGTGCGGCCCTTGCGGAAGTCGCGGTCATTCAAACCGTAGAAGTTGCTGCTGTTGCCGCCGTCGTCAGGTTTGTCCGGGTTGGACTTGGTGCGGGCGGCGGAGCCTGCGGTCGGGATCGAGTACGGAATGCCCGAATCCGGCAAG
Organism: Pseudomonas izuensis; assembly: GCF_002356535.2. Lineage (NCBI taxonomy): Bacteria > Pseudomonadati > Pseudomonadota > Gammaproteobacteria > Pseudomonadales > Pseudomonadaceae > Pseudomonas > Pseudomonas izuensis. The sequence continues at coordinate 831,568 of NZ_AP017423.2, forward strand.
TCGTTGCTTTCCAGATGGTAGTAATCGAGGTTGACGCGGGTGTCGGTGCCCAGACCAAAAGCCAGGGAAGGTGCCACGCCCCAACGGTCGTAATTGACGCTTTGGCGACCGGCGACATTGCTCTCGTGGCTCATCAGGTTCAGACGGCCGGCAGCGGTGTCGGAGAACTGATAGTTGCCGTCCATGGTGTAACGCTGGGTCTGGTCCGAACCCCAGGTAAAGCCACCGTCGAGGGAGTCGCCCAGGTGCGCTTTCTTGCTCACCAGGTTGATGCTGCCGCCCGCCGCGCCCCGGCCGCCAATGGCGGAGTTCGGGCCCTTGCTGACTTCAATGGATTCAACGGCGAAGATTTCGCGGCTCTGCGAACCGGTATCGCGCACGCCGTCCAGGTAGGTGTCGCCCTGGGCATCGAAGCCGCGGATGAAGGGACGGTCGCCCTGCGGGTTGCCGCCTTCACCGGCGCCGAAGGTGATGCCTGGAACAGTGCGCAATGCGTCCTGCATGTTCAGGGCGCCGGTGTCCTTGAGGACTTGTTGCGGGATGACCGTGATCGAACGCGGTGTGTCGACCAGCGGTGCGGTGTACTTGGGCGAGGAGGCTTTTTCGACGTTGTAGGTTGTCTCGTCCCGGGCTTCGCCGTTGATGGAGGTAGCGCCCAGCGAAATCGCGTTGCCCGGCGCTTTCTCTTCGGTTTTTTCAGCCGCGAAAACCATGTGGCCCGCAGAGCCGGCAGTGATTGCCACGCCAATGGCAGAAGCGAGCAGGCGTGGTGAACTGACCGGTGATTGTGGGTGTAGACGTGACATTTGATTCCCCTCCCCAAGGATTTGAGGCGGCGGAATATAGGGTAGACGCGTCTCTGTATCAATTGCGAAACTTTGCTATTTGCATCGAATTTACATTCTTTACAATTTGGCCTTACGGTTTTTACTGTTTCATCCGTCCAGCGGGTTTTACACAGGCAATAAGAATCAATACCATTAGCGCTCCTTGTTTTCAGGCGTCCTTCCCATGCTGCTGCACATTCCCGGCTTGTTCGATAAAGAAGAGGTGCGGCGCATTCGCGAGGCTCTCGAACAGGCCGATTGGGCCGATGGCAAGATCACCGCCGGCTATCAGTCGGCCAAGGCCAAGCACAATCTGCAGCTTCCGGAAGGTCATCCGCTGGCCAAGGAAATCGGCGCGGCCATGCTGGATCGGCTGTGGAAGAATCCACAGTTCATGTCAGCGGCGCTGCCACACAAGGTCTTTCCCCCGTTACTGAACTGTTACACGGCCGGTGGCAGTTTCGACTTCCACATCGACAATGCCGTGCGCCAGCCAAAGGGCAGCATCGAACGGGTGCGCACCGATCTGTCGGCGACCCTGTTTTTCAGTGAGCCGCAGGATTACGACGGCGGCGAACTGGAAATCCAGGACACTTTCGGTACGCAGCGTGTGAAGTTGCCGGCCGGCGACATGGTGCTGTACCCCGGCACCAGTTTGCACAAGGTCAACGCGGTGACCCGTGGCGCACGCTACGCCTCGTTTTTCTGGACCCAAAGCCTGGTGCGCGAAGACAGTCAGCGTGCGCTGTTGTTCGAGATGGACGGTGCGATCCGGCAACTGACCCAGGATGTGCCGGACCACCCTTCGCTGATCCGCCTGACCGGCACCTATCACAACCTGCTTCGCCGCTGGGTCGAGGTATGAGTTTTCAATTGCGCCGCGAAGAGGTGCTCGACGGCGAACGCCTCAAAGCCATGCTTGATGAAAGCCCGGCCCGTGCCGCCCAGGCGATTCTGATGGCGGCTCGTGAAGGGCTCGTCGATGCCCAGGCGTTGCTCGGGCAAATCCTGCTGGACGGGCGAGGGATTGCGCAGGACCAGCCACTGGCGTTGCGCTGGTTCGAGATTGCCGCCCGACAAGGGCACCTGATGGCGCGCAACATGCTGGGCCGGTGTCATGAGCATGGTTGGGGTTGCGTTGCCGATGCTTCGGTCGCTGCGCGGCATTACCGGGTCGGGGCAGAAGCCGGGCTGGATTGGGCGATGTACAACTACGCCAACCTGCTGGCGACGGGGCGTGGTGTCGTTGAGGATCAGCCACAGGCATTAAGTTTCTATCAACGCGCTGCTGATCTTGGCCACGCTAAATCGATGAATCTGCTGGGGCGATATCTGGAAGAAGGGCGTATTTGCCCGGTAGATACAGAAGCTGCCCGCGACTGGTATCGACGCTCGGCAGTCGGTGGGGATTTTCGCGGGCAGTTCAGTTATGCCGCGATGCTGGCGGATGAAGGGAACATTGATGAGGCACTCGTGTGGCTACGCAAGGCATTGGCCGGTGGCAATATGAATTTCCTGCGGGTAGCGAGCCAGACATTGTCGTGCGCAACCGATCCGCAAATCCGCGCGTTGGCAACGGCATATGTCCAGCGCTACGCCGAATTGGAGCTGGAAACCACACCCCTGTAGGGGCTGGCTTGCCAGCGAAGGCGGCGTAAAGTTCACCATCGATTCGCCAGCAAGCCGGCTCCTACAGGTTGGGCATCTTTTCAATTCCAGGCAAAAAAAAGCCCATGACACGTCATGGGCTTTTTGCTTTCTACGTGTAGCGCTTACACGTAGAAGGATTTCAGCGGCGGGAAGCCATTGAATTCCACGGCGCTGTAACTGGTGGTGTAGGCACCGGTCGACAGCCAGTACAGGCGATCACCGATGGCCAGGTTCAGCGGCAGGCCGTACTTGTAGTTTTCGTACATGATGTCGGCACTGTCGCAGGTCGGGCCGGCAATCACGACTTCTTCCATTTCGCCTTTCTTCTCGGTCCAGATCGGGAACTTGATGGCTTCGTCCATGGTTTCGATCAGGCCGGAGAACTTGCCCACATCCGTGTACACCCAGCGCTCTACAGCGGTACGGGATTTACGCGCAACCAGCACCACTTCACTGACCAGGATGCCGGCGTTGGCGATCAGCGAGCGGCCCGGTTCCAGGATGATTTCCGGCAGGTCGTCACCGAAGTCTTCCTTGAGGAAGCGGATGATTTCTTCGGCGTAGGTTTCCAGGCTGTTGGTGCGGGTAATGTAGTTGGCCGGGAAGCCACCGCCCATGTTGATCAGCTTCAGGTGGATGCCGTCTTCTTCTTTCAAACGTTCGAAGATCACTTTGACCTTGGCGATCGCCGCGTCCCAGACGCTGATGTCGCGTTGTTGCGAGCCAACGTGGAACGAGATGCCGTAAGGCACCAGGCCCAGGTCGCGGGCGAGGATCAGCAGGTCCATGGCCATGTCGGTCTGGCAGCCGAATTTGCGCGACAGCGGCCAGTCGGCAGTGGTCGAGCCTTCGGTCAGGATGCGCACGTAGACTTTTGCACCCGGTGCCGCCTTGGCGATGTTGCGCAGGTCAGCTTCGGAGTCGGTGGCGAACAGGCGCACGCCCTTCTCGTAGAAGTAGCGGATGTCCTTGGATTTCTTGATGGTGTTGCCGTAGCTGATGTGGTCGGGGCTGACGCCACGGCCCAGTACTTTGTCCAGCTCATAGATAGAGGCGATGTCGAAGCTCGAGCCTTTCTCTTTGAGCAGGTCGATGATTTCCACGGCCGGGTTGGCCTTGACCGCGTAGTAGACCTTGGCGAATTCGAAACCGGCGCGCAGGTCGTCATAGGCCTGGCTGATCATCGCGGTGTCGATCACCACGAACGGGGTTTCTTGCTTGTCGGCGAATGCCTTCATTTTCTGAAAGGTTTCGCGCGCGAAATAGTCTTCGACCTGGATCGACATACTTGGGAGCTCCTAATGGCAAACGAGTAAAAACAATGGGTGCAAATGAACGTCCTCCGTATCCCCACTTTGGTTCGCCTACTTCCCAAGGCATGTCGCCGAAAGCAAAAAGGCCATGGGAAGTGCAGCTTTTCCCTTGGCCTTGCTGTCTCGTCGTCAGTACTTGAGCCGGATGGATCGTTTCCAGCATGGACGTTCGGCGCGAACTTTAGGGCGTGAGGGGCTTGAGATCAACAAAAAATGTCGCGTTTTTGCACGCTTCTGACGTGCGTCACGGAGATCACTCTTTGTAGCCGACCGAGATGACGGGCAGATGTTCCCCGATAATTTTCAGGTGTTAAAAATATCTGCACGTTCGACGCTTTTGTGAGCCAAGTCGTCGATAAGTACGATGGCTTCAACATCGGCGACGTTGGCCGCGAGAAGGTAGACTGAAAGAGGTTTAGGTTGTTTTGCGGGCTATTTCTGACGGTGTTTCAGGCAGTCAGGTGTTGATATTCTTTTCCGCCTTGTAACAGATGAAAAAAACACTCAGATCCTGTGGGAGCGAGCCTGCTCGCGAAGGCATTTTCACAATCAACATCATTGTTGACTGAAATTGCGCATTCGCGAGCAGGCTCGCTCCCACAGGTTTTGCATTTTTACGCCACTACAGCCTCGGCCGGCGACACGATATGGGTCTTCATCCCTCGCGAGCGACCGGAGCTCAAGTAAGCCGCAATCGATTCCTGAGTGACTTCGCCGAGGAACACCCGCTCGGCATCCATCACCGGCAACCACGCCCGATTGAACTCGTACATCCGCGACAACAGGATGCGCAAATGCTCGTCGTACGCCGCCGTGGCGTTGAACTCGCGCAGGTATTGGCCGCATGTGCCGGTCTGGCGGTGCAGGTCGCGACGCCTTACATAACCCAGGGCTTTGTTCTCGGCGCAGGTGACCACTACATAACGCCGGTCATGCTCGTCCATCAACTCCAGCGCTTCGGCCACCGGCGTTTCCGGGCGGACGGACGGCGCGTTGTCCGCCGCGTCTTCGGCCTTCACCAGCAGCAGGCGCTTGAGTGTGCTGTCCTGGCCGACGAAGTTGCTGACGAAGTCGTCCACCGGGTGCGCCAGCAGGGTATCCGGGTGGTCGATCTGCAGCAGTTTGCCGGCGCGGAAAATCGCAATCTTGTCGCCGAGCTTGATTGCCTCGTCGATGTCATGGCTGACCATGATCACGGTCTTGTTCAGCGCCCGTTGCATTTCGAAGAACTCGTTCTGGATCATTTCGCGGTTGATCGGGTCGACCGCGCCGAAGGGTTCGTCCATCAACAACAGCGGCGCATCGGCCGCAAGGGCCCGAATCACGCCGATCCGCTGTTGTTGGCCGCCGGATAATTCCCGTGGGTAGCGATGCAGGTATTGCTTGGGCTCAAGCTTGATCATGCTCATCAACTCGCGGGCGCGGTCGTGGCATTTCTGTTTGTCCCAGCCCAGTAGCTTCGGTACGACCACTATGTTCTCTTCGATGGTCATGTTCGGGAACAGGCCGATCTGCTGGATCACATAGCCGATGTTGCGCCGCAGGGTCACGGCGTCGAGGTCGGTGGTGTCTTCACCATTGATCAGGATCTTGCCCGAGGTCGGTTTGATCAGGCGGTTGATCATTTTCAGCGTGGTGCTTTTGCCGCAACCCGATGGCCCGAGGAACACGCAAATCTCGCCTTCATTAACGGTCAGGCTCACCGAGTCCACGGCTTTCACGTCCTTGCCGTTGCTTTGGAAGGTCTTGCTGAGGTTTTGAAGTTCGATCATTTCAGGAGTCCTTTTGGAGTCAGCGAGCGTTGCAGTGCTTGCAGAAGCAGGTCGGCGAAGATGGCCAGCAGGCTGACCAGTACGGCGCCGACGATCAGCATCGACATGTCGCTGCGGCTGATGGAAGCGAGGATGAGCACGCCCAGGCCGCCAGCGCCGATGGTGGCGGCGATGGTCATGACGCCGATGTTCATCACCACGGCGGTACGTACCCCAGCAAGAATCACTGGTACGGCGATGGGCAGTTCGACCCTGCGCAGGCGCTGGCCGAAGGTCATGCCGATGCCGCGCGCGGCTTCGCGAATGCCCGGTTCGACGCTGGTCAGGGCCAGGTAGGTGTTGCGCATGATTGGTAGCAGTGAATACAGAAAAACCGCAGTGATCGCCGGCATTGGGCCCAGGCCCTGGCCGAATTTCGAATAGAACGGCAGCAGCAGGCCGAACAGGGCAATCGACGGCACGGTCAGCAGCACCGTGGCGCTGGCCTGCAAGGGGCCGGCAAGTGTCGGAAAGCGTGTCATCAGAATGCCCAGCGGCACACCGACGACAATCGCCAGGGTGACGGCGGTGCCTACCAGAGTGATGTGCTGCCAGGTCAGGTGCATTACCTGTTGCCAGTCGAGATGGGAAAAGGCGTTCAAGAATTCCATGACTTTTCCTCCTTAATTGAATGGATGCTGGCGCAGGAAGTCGGCGGCAACAGTGGAGGGGCTTTCATGATCGACATCCACCCGCGCATTGAGCTGGCGCATGGTGTCGTCATCGAACAATTCGGCCAGTGGTTTGAGTTGCTCGGCCAATTGCGGGTGAGCATCGAGAAACGCCTGGCGCACCACGGGGGCAGCGGTGTAGTCCGGGAAGTAATGCTTGTCGTCTTTCAGCAACTTGAGCTTGAAAGCGTTGAGGCGTCCGTCGGTGGTGTAGACCAGTCCGGCAAACACCTGGCCGTTGCGCAGGGCGGTGTAGACCAGCCCGGCGTCCATCTGGCGGATGTTTTGGCGTGTCAGGTTCATCCCATACAGCTGCACCATGCCGCCAAGTCCGTCGGAGCGATTGGCGAATTCGGTATCGAGCGCCACCAGGTGATGGGTCTTCGCCTCATCACGCAGCACTTTGTTCAGCTCGCTGATGGTGTTGATTTGCGGGTATTGGTCAGCGACGTTCTTCGGTAGTGCAAGGGCGTAGGTGTTGCTGAATTTCGACGGAGTAAGCCAGACCAGGCCTTTTTTCGCGTCGAGTGCTTTCACCCGGGCGTAGGACTGTTCGCTGTCGAGTTTTTCAGTGACGTGGTTGTAGGCCACCAGCGACACGCCGGTGTATTCCCAGAGCATGTCCAGTTGGCCGCTTTCGTGGGCGCTGCGGGCCAGGTTGCTGCCCAGTCCACCCGTGACCTGTGCGTCGTAACCCTTGGCACGCAGGTACTGCGAGGTGATTTCCGCCAGAAGGGTCTGTTCGGTGAACACCCGGGCGCCGATGCGGATCAGCGGTTTTTCAGCGGCTTGGGCAAATCCCGCGAACAGCAGGACGCAGCCTAGTAAAAAGCTTGATGTCTTCATGAGAATTCCTTTGCCGGGGCTTAAGACGGGCGCAAGCCGCGTTCGAGCCAGAGGCGGCTGGCCATTGTCACCAGGCCATCGAGCAGCAGGGCCAGCAGCGCCGTGCAGGCCGCGCCGAGCAATAGTTGCGGCTGATTGTTCAGGGCAATGCCTGGGAAAATCAGGCTGCCGAGGCTGTTGGCGCCGATCAGGAACGCCAGCGGCGCGGTCCCGACATTGATCGCCAGCGCCACGCGCACGCCGCCGATGATGATCGGCACGGCGTTGGGCAGTTCGACTTTCCACAGCACCTGGCGCGGGGTCATGCCGATGCCGACGGCGGCTTCCTTGAGCGAACCCTGAACGTTTTTCAGGCCTTCATAGGTGTTGCGCACGATGGGCAACAGCGAGGCGAGGAACAGGGCGAAGATCGCGGGACCACTGCCAATCCCGAGCACGCCCAGGGCGATGGCCAGCACCGCCAGCGGCGGAATGGTATTGCCGATGTTGAAGATCTGCATGAAGCGTTCGGCACGCGCGACCCGGGTCGGACGGCTGAGGAAGATACCGGCGGGGAGGCCCACGACAAGGGCGGCCAGCATGGAGACGAGGACGAGAAGCAGATGAGCTTGCAGGTAGAACAACAGATCGTCGCGGTAATGTTCGATCGTGTCGATGCCGATCCAGTGGATCAGCAGGGCCAGAAGGGCGATTACCAGCGCGCCTCCTATCAGCCCTTTGCCATGGTGGATAGCCACAGGCGGACTCCTTTTTTCAGTCGGCGAACGCAGTCCCGTGTGGCAGGCCATCATTGGCTGCCGGGCAAGACGTTCGCGAGAAGCAGCTCAATCCGAGCGCGTTCTACTGTAGGAGCGAGCTTGCTCGCAAAAAAAACGCCCAGACAACGCGGACATTCAGATACCCAGCGTTATCGTTGACGTTCATCGCGAGCAGGCTCGCTCCTACAGAGGGCAGACGCACAGCAATCGAGCCATGAGCACAGCCTCGTCAGGCCGTTTTGCAGGTGTTGCAGGCCCCCGACGAGTGGTCGTAACAGGGGAGTGGACGTCTCCGTGCTTTAAAAGGTTCCCATCTGAAGCAGCATTTGGCCACCCCTAATGTGCTCAACGGTTCGGTTCTTCGATCAACTTGGGCTATAATCTGCGCCCTTTTTTGAATCACCTGCCAGGCGATTTCCCATGACCAAACAGGCCGCCGAAGTCGCGAAACGCCGCACTTTCGCCATTATTTCCCACCCAGACGCCGGTAAAACCACCATCACCGAAAAGCTCTTGCTGATGGGCAAGGCGATTGCGGTAGCCGGTACGGTGAAGTCCCGTAAATCCGATCGCCATGCCACTTCCGACTGGATGGAGATGGAAAAGCAGCGGGGTATCTCGATTACCACGTCGGTCATGCAGTTCCCGTATCGCGAGCACATGATCAACCTGCTCGACACTCCGGGCCACGAAGACTTCTCCGAAGACACCTACCGCACCCTGACTGCGGTGGACTCGGCGTTGATGGTGCTCGACGGCGGTAAGGGCGTAGAGCCGCGTACCATTGCCCTGATGGACGTCTGCCGTCTGCGTGATACGCCGATCGTCAGCTTCATCAACAAACTCGACCGTGACATCCGCGACCCGATCGAACTGCTCGACGAAATCGAAGCCGTCCTGAAGATCAAGGCCGCGCCGATCACCTGGCCGATCGGTTGCTACCGTGATTTCAAAGGCGTGTATCACCTCGCCGACGACTACATCATTGTCTACACCGCCGGTCACGGCCATGAGCGCACCGAAACCAAGATCATCGAGAAGCTCGACTCCGATGAAGCCCGCGCGCACCTGGGCGACGAGTACGAGCGCTTCATCGAGCAGCTTGAGCTGGTGCAAGGGGCCTGCCACGAGTTCAACCAGCAGGAGTTCCTCGACGGTCAGTTGACCCCGGTGTTCTTCGGTACCGCACTGGGCAACTTCGGGGTGGATCACGTTCTCGACGCCGTGGTGGACTGGGCCCCGCGCCCGCTGGCGCGCGTCGCCAACGAACGTACCGTGGAACCGGTGGAAGAGAAGTTTTCGGGCTTCATCTTCAAGATCCAGGCGAACATGGACCCCAAACACCGCGACCGTATCGCCTTCATGCGCATCTGCTCCGGCAAGTACGAGAAAGGCATGAAGATGCGCCACGTGCGTACCGGCAAGGACGTGCGCATCGGCGATGCGCTGACGTTCTTCTCCTCCGAGCGTGAGCAACTGGAAGAAGCCTTTGCCGGCGACATCATCGGTTTGCACAACCACGGCACCATCCAGATCGGCGACACCTTCAGCGAAGGCGAAACCCTGGGTTTCACCGGCATCCCGCACTTCGCCCCGGAACTGTTCCGCCGCGTGCGCCTGAAGGACCCGCTGAAATCCAAGCAACTGCGTCAGGGCCTGCAACAACTGGCCGAAGAAGGCGCGACCCAGGTGTTCTTCCCCGAGCGCAGCAACGACATCATCCTCGGCGCCGTCGGTGTGCTGCAGTTCGATGTGGTCGCCAGCCGCCTGAAAGAGGAATACAAGGTCGAATGCTCCTATGAGCCGATCACTGTCTATTCCGCGCGCTGGGTCGATTGCAGCGACAAGAAGAAGCTCGAGGAATTCTCCAACAAGGCGGTGGAAAACCTGGCACTGGACGGCGGCGGTCACCTGACCTACCTCGCCCCGACCCGGGTCAACCTGGCACTGATGGAAGAGCGCTGGCCGGACGTGAAATTCCGTGCGACGCGTGAGCATCACTAAGCACTGAGTTGAGACACCGAAAACCCCTGTTGTTAATCAACAGGGGTTTTTTTGTTAATGCGTAAAAGTTTTATTGGAGATGACGTCAGCATTTGATTCGAACTAACTATAGGCTCTCAAGTGTTGGTAGCAAGTCATTTTCGAGAGTGCCGCTTGTCGGAACTGTCATTTCTAACAGGTTGTTATTTCAGTAGGCGATTCTTAAGCTGAGCTTTATAAAGCCTGGCAGAACGCTGGGTCTATAGAGGTGATATTGTAATGGATAAGGAAAATAAAACTACCGATGAAGATCTGAACCCAAAATTTAGTGCTCCACGTATTTTAGAGCCTAAAAATAGTGTTGTGAGTCCTGGGTTTAGGATTTATGGATTAAGTCCGATTCCGGCTGATCAGTGGAATCTGGAGGTGCTTGTCGTAGAAAATGGTGCGGATAATAAAGTACTTGATGTATTGCTGGAAACTGGCGGGCCGCTAAATGATACATGTGTGTATCAGGTGTCCCCTACACTAATAAACGCTGGAGCGAAATTTTGGTTCAGGCTAGATTATAAGCATAGTTTCGGTATTTGGAGTCCTTGGGCGAACTCTGGCGGTTTGGTGATGGGGCTCGGCAAGCCAGAAATAACAAGCCCGATCACTGGCACTACGGTAGGGCGCAGGCCCAGAATTTCAGGTAAAGGTGGGCTCATTAATGGGCCACTTACGGCCACGGTCAGGCTGTATCGAGCGGGATCCAGAGATGTTCTTGGTCTCGCTCCTGTATTGAGCAACGACGGATCATGGAACATAACTCCGACCAATGATTTACCAACTGGCGACACTGAATTGGTAGTTGATCAGTCTACTGATGGAGTAACTTATTCACCACTGTCGGATGGCGTAAAAGTTTTCGTGGCGGATAATGCTCCGGCTCCACCTCCTGTCCTTGATAAACCTTTGGAAGGCTCTTATGAGTCAAGTGAAATGAAACCTAATTTTGAAGGGAGCGGTAAACCTGATAGCACGCTGATACTGTATGAGGCGGACTCCAATAAACGTCTCGCTCAGTCCCCTATCGGCCCGGATGGACGGTTCAAATTCACAATTATAAGAGATCCCTTGCCAGCCGGAATTATCAAGGTGAGAGCGAGTCAGGTTTCAAATGGGGTGGAGTCAGGGTTTACGCCTATACGGACTTTTACTCTCTACTAGTTAATTAACACTGCAATATTGGTAGGGTGCGTCAATCCCGTTGTGAACGCAGCGGGGTTGTTGTCTCTCCATCACACTATAGGGCGAAGTCGTACCCTGTCGCGTGGTGTTATTTAGTTTGGATATAACCCTTATTCAAAACCAGTCTCGGCATCCACCGCATTCCGTCCCTTCGCCAGCGTCCTATCTGGAGAACCCGGCAGATCGGAACTAGATTTCACTCAGCGCCAGACAGGCACTTCAAGAAAGGATGGATTCGGCTATGAACAGGTTGCTACGTGTTTTATTGCTGTTGAAGGTCTTGGTCATGTTGTCCCTCGGCAGTGCGGCGGTGCTGGCCGAATGTGAGAATCACGATACGCAGGCGTCGAGCGGTCAGGCGGGGCAGGGTGAGTTGATGATTGCCGCGTCCGACTCCGAGGCGGGCGACAAGGGACAGGGTGGCAGCGAAGGCGACGATGATTCGACCACCGATGAGCCAGACTCCGATGATTCGGATGAAGGCGATAGCCAGACGTAGATTCGAGACAAAAGAAAACCCCTTCTGCCTCGACTGATGCGCAATCGGAGTGGAAGGGGTTTGGTTAACGCAAATCCCTGTGGGAGCGGGCTTGCCCGCGATGGCGGCGTGTCAGTGACAGTATCGCTGACTGACACTCCGCTATCGCTGGCAAGCCAGCTCCCACAGGTTTTTCACATCATTGTTACGCCGCGCCGTCGAGGAATTGCTCGGCGTAATGGCACGCTACCTGGCGGGTGTCGAGCTTGCGCAAGGCCGGCTCTTCGCTGCTGCAACGCTCGGTGGCGTAGGGGCAGCGCTTGTGGAAAGCGCAACCCGGCGGCGGGTTCAGCGGGTTGGGCAACTCGCCGACGATCTTGATTTTCGGCTTGGACGGATCCGGGTGGATGGTCGGAGTGGCCGACAACAATGCCTGGGTGTACGGGTGCAGGGGGCGGGCATAGATGTCGTTTTTCGGACCGATTTCCACCGGGCGACCGAGGTACATCACCATCACGTCATCGGCCACGTGTTGCACCACGGCCAGGTTGTGGGAGATGAACACGTAACCGGTGTTGAACTCTTGCTGCAGGTCCATGAACAGGTTCAGCACCTGGGCCTGGATCGACACGTCCAACGCCGAGGTCGGTTCGTCCGCCACCAGCACCTTGGGTTGCAGCATCATGGCGCGGGCCAACGCGATCCGCTGGCGCTGACCGCCGGAGAACATGTGCGGATAACGCTGGTAGTGCTCGGGACGCAAGCCCACCTGCTTCATCATCGCTTGCACTTTCTCGCGACGTTCCGCAGCGCTCAAATTCGTGTTGATCAGCAGTGGCTCAGCCAGTTGATCACCAATCTTTTGCCGCGGATTGAGCGAAGCGTACGGGCTCTGGAACACCATCTGCACGTCTTTGCGCAGTTGCTTGCGCTGGGCCTTGTCGGCACCGGCGACTTCCTGGCCGGCGATTTTCAGGGAGCCCGAAGACGGCTCTTCGATCAAGGTCAGGGCGCGGGCCAAAGTGGATTTGCCGCAACCCGACTCACCTACGACAGCGAGAGTCTTGCCGGCTTCCAGTTCGAACGACACGCCATTGAGTGCGCGTACGGTCGCGTGCCCCTTGAACAGGCCACGGGACACTTCGTAGTGACGGGTCAGGTCGCGGGCGGTAAGTACGACGGCCATTACGCCACCTCCTGGTTCAACGGATAGAAGCAGCGGGCGAGGCTGTTGCTTTTCGGGTCAAGGGTTGGACGCTGCGCGCGGCAGTTGTCCTGCACGTACGGGCAGCGTGGCGATAGCAGGCAGCCCTGCGGACGGTCGTAGCGGCCGGGAACGATGCCCGGCAGGGTCGACAGGCGCGAGGCGCCCAGGCTGTGTTCCGGAATCGCCTTGAGCAGCGCTTCGCTGTACGGGTGCGCCGGGATGTCGAACAGTTGCGGCACCTGGCCGACCTCGACGGCTTGACCGGCGTACATCACACACACACGCTGGGCGGTTTCGGCCACGACCGCGAGGTCGTGGGTGATCAGCACCAGGCCCATGTTCTGCTCTTTCTGCAACGCCAGCAGCAGGTCCATGATCTGCGCCTGAATCGTTACGTCGAGGGCAGTGGTCGGTTCGTCGGCGATCAGCAGTTTAGGTTCGCCGGCAATCGCCATGGCGATCGCGACACGCTGGCTCATGCCACCGGACAGTTGATGCGGGTAGGCGTCCATACGGCTGGCCGCGCCCGGGATTTCAACTTTTTCCAGCAGTTCGATGGCGCGTTTGCGCGCGGCCTTGCCGGACATCTTCAGGTGCAGGCGCAGCACTTCTTCGATCTGGAAACCGACGGTGTAGCTCGGGTTCAGCGCGGTCATCGGGTCCTGGAAGACCATGGACAGGTCTTTACCGACAATCTGCCGCCGCTGGCGATTGTTGAGCTTGAGCATGTCCTTGCCGTCAAAGCTGAGCGAGTCGGCGGTGACGATGCCTGGATGCTCGATCAGCCCCATCAGCGCCATCATGGTCACGGACTTGCCGGAACCGGACTCGCCAACGATGGCCAGTACTTCGCCCTTGTCCACTTTCAAGTCGAGTCCATCGACGACTGGCGTGGCGTTTTTGTCGCCGAAGCGAACGTTGAGATTCTTGATTTCTAACAGTGACATGGGAATCTCCTCAGGCGGCGTTCTTGAGTTTCGGATCCAGCGCATCGCGCAGACCGTCGCCCATCAAGTTGATTGCCAGCACGCTGAGCAAAATGGTCAAACCGGGCAGACTGACTACCCACCAGGCGCGTTCGATGTAGTCGCGGGCCGAGGCCAGCATGGTGCCCCACTCAGGGGTTGGCGGTTGTACGCCAAGGCCCAGGAAGCCCAGTGCGGCGGCATCGAGAATCGCCGAGGAGAAGCTCAGGGTCGCCTGAACGATCAGGGGTGCCATGCAGTTGGGCAGCACGGTCACGAACATCAGGCGTGGCAGGCCGGCACCGGCCAGGCGCGCGGCGGTCACGTAGTCGCGGTTCAGTTCGCCCATCACCGCGGCGCGGGTCAGACGAACGTAGGACGGCAGGGACACCACGGCAATGGCGATCACGGTGTTGATCAGGCCAGGGCCGAGGATGGCGACGATCGCCACGGCCAGCAGCAGGGATGGCAGGGCCAGCATGATGTCCATCAGACGCATGATGGTCGGGCCGACAACGCGCGGGAAGAACCCGGCGAACAGACCCAGCAGGATGCCCGGGATCAGCGACATCACCACCGACGACAAGCCGATCATCAGCGACAGGCGCGAACCGGTGATCAGGCGCGACAGCAAATCACGACCCAGTTCATCGGTACCCAGCAGGAATTGCAGTTGCCCGCCTTCGAGCCAGGATGGCGGCGTCAGCAGGAAGTCACGGAATTGCTCGCTCGGGTCATGCGGCGCGACCCACGGGGCGAAGATGGCGCAGAAAATCACCAGCAGCATGAACAGCAGGCCGGCGACAGCGCCCTTGTTCTTGGAAAACGCTTGCCAGAATTCTTTGTACGGCGACGGGTACAGCAGGCTTTGATCCACGGCGGTGGCGGCGGTGGCTACTGAGGAAGTTGAAGTGTTCATGGGTATTGACCTCAGCGCTGATGACGGATGCGTGGGTTGGCAAAGCCGTAGAGGATGTCCACTACGAAGTTGACCAGAATCACCAGGCAGGCGATTAACAGGATGCCGTTTTGTACTACCGGGTAGTCACGGGCGCCAATGGCTTCAATCAGCCATTTGCCGATGCCCGGCCAGGAGAAGATGGTTTCGGTCAGGACCGCACCGGCCAGCAGCGTGCCGACTTGCAGGCCGACCACGGTCAGCACCGGAATCAACGCGTTACGCAAGCCGTGCACGAACACCACGCGCGATGGCGACAGGCCCTTCGCTTTGGCGGTACGGATGTAATCCTCGCGCAACACTTCTAGCATCGACGAACGGGTCATCCGCGCGATGACCGCCAGCGGAATGGTGCCGAGCACGATGGCCGGCAGGATCAGGTGGTGCAGGGCATCGAAGAACGCGCTGACATCATCGGCCAGCAACGTATCGATGAGCATGAAGCCGGTGCGCGGCTCGATGTCATACAGCAGGTCGATTCGCCCGGATACCGGGGTCCAGCCCAGGGACACCGAGAAAAACATGATCAGGATCAGGCCCCACCAGAAGATCGGCATCGAGTATCCCGCCAGGGAGACACCCATCACCCCATGGTCGAACAGGGATCCTCGCTTGAGTGCCGCGATCACCCCGGCCAGAAGGCCCAGGACGCCGGCGAACAACAGCGCGGCCGCGGACAGTTCCAGGGTCGCGGGGAATAGGGAGGTGAACTCGTGCCAGACGCTTTCACGGGTACGCAGGGATTCCCCGAGATCGCCGTGAGCCAGTTTACCGATGTAATCCAGGTACTGGGCGTACAGGGGTTTGTTCAGACCAAGGCGTTCCATTGCCTGAGCATGCATCTCGGGGTCGACCCGACGTTCGCCCATCATCACTTCCACGGGGTCGCCGGGGATCATGCGAATCAACGCGAAAGTCAGCAAGGTGATGCCGAAGAACGTGGGGATCAATAACCCCAGTCGGCGGGCAATAAAACTAAACATCGTGTGGTGTACCTCATCAGCCGGTTAGGCGTGCCCGGCATGCCTGGGGTCAGGAATGCCGGGAGTTTCTTATCTACTTCACCTGGGTGGTGGCGAAGTTATTAGTGGTGAGTGGGCTAATGTGATAACCCTCTACGTTGTTGCGCATTGCAGTAAACATTCTAGTGTGCGCCATGCTGATCCATGGCTGGTCCTGGTTAAAAATAACCTGAGCCTGTTCGTAGAGCGCCGCCCGTTCGGCCGGGTCGGTTTTTTCCCGGGCCTGGTCGATCAGGGCCTGGAATTTGTCGTTGCACCAGCGTGCGTAGTTTTCGCCGTTCTTGGCGGCTTCGCAACTGAGCATAGGCGTCAGGAAGTTATCCGGGTCGCCGTTATCGCCCGCCCATCCGGCGGATACCATATCGTGCTCGCCGTTTTTCGCCCGTTTGAGCATTTCGCCCCATTCCATCACGCGAATGTCGATCTTGATCCCGACCTTGGCCAGGTCGGCCTGCATCATCTGCGCGCCGAGCATTGGGTTAGGGTTGGTCGGGCCGCCGCCGTTGCGGGTGAACAGGGTGAACGTGGTGCCTTCCGGTACACCGGCTTCCTTGAGCAGGGCGCGAGCCTTGTCCAGATCGCGAGCCGGGTTCTTCAGGCTGTGGTTGTAACCCAGCAGAGTATCCGGGTAAGGGTTGACCCCGACGGTCGCGTTGCCCTTGCCGAACAGTGCGTTGACGTAGGCTTCCTTGTCGAAGGCGATATCGATGGCTTTACGCACCCGCACGTCGCTCATGTACTTGTGCGTGGTGTTCATGGCGATGTACGAAACGGTCATGGCGTTCAGTTCATCGACACTCAGCTTGGCGTCTTTCTTGATGCTCGGGATGTCATCCGGCTTCGGATACAGCGCCACCTGGCACTCGTTGGCCTTGAGTTTTTGCAGGCGCACGTTGTTATCGGTGGCGATGGCCAAGATCAACGATTCAGCCGGTGGTTTGCCACGGAAGTAGTCCGGGTTGGCCTTGAAGCGAACCTGGGCGTCCTTGTTGTAACGCTGGAAGACGAACGGGCCGGTGCCGATCGGCTTGTTGTTCAGATCGCCGGTCTTGTTGGCCTTGAGCAGCTGGTCGGCGTACTCGGCGGAGTAGATCGAGGAGAACGCCATGGCGATGTCGGCCAGGAACGGCGCTTCGCGGCGGGTCAGGGTGAACTTGACCGTGTTGTCGTCGACTTTCTCGACGCTTTTGAGCAGCTCTTTGAAACCCATGCTTTCAAAGTACGGGAAGCCCACGCTCGACAGTTTGTGCCATGGGTGGTTCGGGTCCAGCTGGCGCTGGAAGCTCCAGACCACGTCGTCGGCATTCATGTCGCGGGTCGGCTTGAAGTATTCGGTGGTGTGAAACTTGACGCCTTTACGCAGGTGGAAGGTGTAGCTCAGGCCATCGTCGCTGATGTCCCAGGATTCGGCCAGCGCCGGAATCACCTCAGTGGTGCCGGGCTTGAAGTCCGCCAGTCGATTGAAGATGGTTTCGGCCACCGCATCGGCTGTGACTGCAGTTGTGTACTGGACCATGTCGAAGCCTTCCGGACTGGCTTCGGTGCAGACGACCAGCGGTTTGGCCGATACGCCCACCGCGACACTCAGCAACGCGGCCGCGATGGCCGCACGTAGGGGAAGCATTTTCATCAAGAACCCTCTGCAATCGGTTAGAAGGACAAAGCCGAACGGCCGATTCATCGCTGAATCAGCCGTTCGACCGGTGCATTACAGAATGTTGAACGGAACAGTGGTCACGAGACGGAACTCGTTGATGCTGCCGTCAGCCTGGTTTTCACTGGCGCGGTGAGCGGTGTAGGTCGCGCGAACAGTCGTGGCCTTGAGCGGGCCGCTCTGAATCGCGTAGGAGCCACCGATGCCGTATTCGTAATGGGTTTCGCCATCTTGCGACTGGATGCCGTCGTAGCCTTTGCCGGCCACGCCGCCGTTACCGGTGTAGTGCGTGCCGTCGATACCCCAGCCGCGAGCCTGGTAGATGTTGAACTTCAGGCCTGGTACGCCGTATTCAGCCATGTTCAGACCGTAGGCAATCTGGAACGATTTCTCGTTCGGGCCGTTGAAGTCCGACAGCAGGGAGTTGGCCAGGTAGATACCGTTGGTTTCGTGCAGGTAGTCGAAGTACTCGTTACCGTTCACTTCCTGGTACGAGAAGGTCAGGCTGTGAGCCTGATGGGTCAGGCCAAGCGACAGCGAGTAGGTGTCGTTGTCGATGTCGCCGATCAGGGCCTTACCGGTATCCTTGGTTTTGTAGTAGTTCAGGCCGGTGGTCAGGCTCAGTACCTGGCTATCGCCCAGTACGTGAGAGGCGCCGAAGTAGTACTGGTTCCAGATGTCTTCAGCCTGGGTCGCCCAGAGGCTGGTGGTCAGGCTGGCGAACGGGTTGTAGGTGATGCCGCCGGTGTAAATGTGGTCGGTTTCGACGATGCCATTGGCGTATTCGGTGCGGAATTTACGCTGGCTTTCTTCGGTACGCGGAGAGTTGCGATCGAAGGTGGCCAGGTCGAATGTCAGGTTGTTCAGCTCTTCGCTGTGGATCGCCACACCTTCGAAGCTCGAAGGCAGCGCACGGTTACCGATCACGTCGACCATCGGGCTGCTGAAGTTCATGCGACCGGCGGTCAGGGTGGTGTTGGAAACACGCGCCTTGACGTTGGCCAGGCCCAGTTTGCTCCACTGGCCAACAGCGTCGCCGCCTTCTTCGGTCAGGGTACGGTTGTTGCCTGCGCCTGGACGAGTGCCCGGTGCGCCGCCGTTGTTGGAAGCCAGGTCCTTGCGGTCGCGATCCAGGGCGATGGCGTTGTAGGCCGCCACTTCAGTGCTGAAACCGATAGCGCCTTCGGTGAAGCCTGAGTTGTACTTGACGATCGTGCCCTGAACCCAGTTGATGCGACGGTCGGTTTCGGTCGAGACGCCGTCTTTCTTGTAGGCGAATTTGCCACCCCGTTTCAGTTGTTCGTTGGCGTACCAGTTACGGGTAGTGCCGCTGATCGACTGGCCTTCGAGAAAGCCGGTGGCTTCGCTTTGGGCGCTTTTTTCGTTCACGGTAACCGGAGTGAACGCCTGGCTCTGGGTTTCAGCGTAAGCCGTGGCGGTTACGCTGCTGATGGCCAACGCCAGTATTGCGGTGCTGCTCAGTTTCATGGGTGAAGCTCCTTACTTTCTTTTATTAATGCCGGTCTTTTTTGGTGATCCGGCTATTTGCTTTGGAACTCATTTACACATCGCAAACGTTTGCTGTACGCCGGATTGGCGAATTGCGGCAATACGCTTGCGTGAGGGTGCAATGCACCCCCAGCGTTTCAGCTACACGGTTTTATTTATCGATACTGACACCCGAGAACACGTTGCGACCGAAAGGGCTGACCTTGAACCCTTCGATTTTGGCGCTCAACGGCTGGTTGACCGTCGAGTGGGCGATCGGCGTGATCGGCACCTGCTGCTTGAGGTACTGCTGCGCCTGTTTGTAGAGCACGGTGCGCTGGTCGCGGTCGGTCACGACCTTGGCCTGCTTGATCAGCTTGTCGTAAGCCGGATCGCACCACATGGAGTAGTTGTTGCCGCCAATGGCGTCGCAGCTGTACAGCGTGCCGAGCCAGTTGTCCGGATCACCGTTGTCACCGGTCCAGCCGATCAGGCTGATGTCGTGCTCGCCGTTCTTGGTGCGCTTGATGTACTCGCCCCATTCGTAGCTGACGATCTTGACCTTGAGACCGATCTTCGCCCAGTCCGCCTGGAGCATCTCGGCCATCAACTTGGCGTTGGGGTTGTACGGCCGCTGCACGGGCATGGCCCACAGAGTGATTTCGGTGCCTTCCTTTACGCCCGCAGCCTTGAGCAGTTCCCTGGCTTTTTCCGGGTTGTAGGCGGGGTCCGTGATGGTCTCGTCGTAGGACCACTGGGTCGGCGGCATGGCGTTGACCGCCAGTTGGCCGGCGCCCTGGTAAACGGCGTTGAGGATGCCTTGTTTGTTCACCGCCATGTCCAGCGCCTGGCGTACTTCAAGCTGGTCGAATGGCTTGTGGCGCACGTTGTAGGCGATGTAGCCGAGGTTGAAGCCGGGTTTTTCGATCAGTTGCAGTTTCGGATCGTTTTTCAGTGCGGTTACGTCGGCAGGACGCGGGTGCAGGGTGATCTGGCACTCGTCCGCCTTGAGTTTCTGCACACGCACCGAGGCGTCGGTGTTGATGGCGAAAATCAGGTTGTCGAGCTTCACGCGGCTCGGGTCCCAGTAGTGCTTGTTGCCGGTGTAACGGATGTTGGAGTCTTTCTGGTAACTCTTGAACACGAACGGCCCGGTGCCGATCGGCTTCTGGTTGATGTCGCTCGGCTTGCCTTCGGCCAGCAGCTTGTCGGCGTACTCGGCGGAAAGAATGGCGGCGAAACTCATGGCAATGTTCTGGATGAACGCGGCGTCCACGCTGTTGAGCGTCATGACCACGGTCAACGGCCCGGTCTTTTCGACCCTGGCAATATTCTTGTTCAGGCTCATGCCGTTGAAATACGGGAATTCGGTCGGGTAAGCCTTACGGAACGGTTGTTGCGGATCGAGCATGCGATTGAACGTGAACAGCACGTCATCGGCATTGAAGTCGCGGGTCGGGGTGAAGTATTTGGTTGTATGAAATTTCACCCCTGGGCGTAGGTGAAAGGTGTACGTGAGACCGTCCTCGGAAATATCCCAACTCGTGGCCAGGCCAGGTACGACATTGGTCGAACCCTTCTCAAACTCTGCCAGGCGGTTGTACAGCGGCTCGGCGGCGTCGTTATCGGTCGCGGTCGTGTACTGCGCCGTATCGAAACCGGCGGGACTGCCTTCTGAGCAGAACACCAGGCTGTTATTGGCGGCCTGGCTCATGGAAGTGGCGGCCAACAGGCCGGTGCCCAGCAATGCGGATAAAACCAAGGAATGGCGCATGACGCTCCCTCTTGTTCAGTGTTTTGCAATACGCCTTCGTCCGTCCACAGACGTGGAAGGCGTCATTGCTCTCAAACCATGACGTGCAGCACAAAAACCGATGACCCACGCATGGACTGGTCGGATCCCGACGGTATGAACCGTGGGTCCGGCAGTAAATGCGTAAAGTCCGAAAGACTTGTGGGAAAAGACGACGCGTCCTAGTGGTCTGCTGTAGTCAGTAGACGATCTGGATGTAGGCGATTTCCTGCTTTCTCGGTAGATCAAGCAGCGGCGACGTCAGAAACGTCGCCGCTGCCAAACCTTACTTGCTGACGCTGACGCCGTAGAAGGAGTTCAAGCCAAATGGGCTGATCTTGAAGTCCTGCACTTCGGCGCGCATGGGTTGGAACACCGTCGAGTGAGCGATAGGTGTGTAGGGAACCGCGTCTTTCAGGACGTGCTGAGCCTGCTTGTACAGCTCGGTGCGCTTGCTCTGGTCCGAAGTACGCTTGGCTTGCTTGACGATGTCGTCAAACTTCTTGTCGCACCATTTGGAGAAGTTGTTGCCCTGCAGCGAGTCGCAGCCGAACAGTACGTTGAGCCAGTTGTCCGGATCACCGTTGTCGCCGCTCCAGCCAATCAGCATCGCGCCGTTTTCGCCGCCTTTGGAACGCTTGATGTACTCGCCCCATTCGTAGCTCTGGATCTTGGCCTTGATACCGATCTTCGCCCAGTCGGATTGCAGCATTTCTGCCATCAGCTTGGCGTTCGGGTTGTACGGACGCTGTACCGGCATTGCCCACAGAACGATTTCGGTGCCTTCCTTCACACCGGCTTCCTTGAGCAGCTCCTTGGCTTTCTCAGGATTGTACGGCGCATCCTGGATAGTGGTGTCGTAGGACCACTGGGTAGGTGGCATGGCGTTGACAGCTTTTTGGCCGGCGCCCTGGTAAACGGAATCGATGATCTGCTGCTTGTTGACGGCCATGTCCAGTGCCTGACGCACTTTCAGTTGGGCCATCGGGTTCGGCTTGTCGTCACCCTTGATCTTGTCCATCACGTTGTAGGCGATGTAACCCAGGTTGAAACCGGCCTGGTCAGGCACTTTCAGGGTCTTGTCTTCTTTCAGCGCCTTCAGGTCAGCCGGACGTGGGAACAGAGTGATCTGGCACTCGCCCTTCTTCAGCTTCTGGATGCGGACCGACGGGTCGGTGGTGATGGCGAAGATCAGGTTGTCGATCTTGACGTCTTCAGGCTTCCAGTAGTCCTTGTTCCCGGTGTAGCGGATGTTGGAGTCTTTCTGGTAGCTCTTGAACACGAACGGGCCGGTGCCTACCGGCTTCTGGTTGATGTCGGCGGCCTTGCCTTCCTTGAGCAGCTGGGCAGCGTACTCGGCGGACTGGATCGAGGCGAAGCTCATGGCCATGTTCTGGATGAACGCGGCATCAACGTCCTTGAGGGTGAACTTGACGGTGTTGTCGTCGACTTTATCGATCTTGGTGATGTTGGTGTCCATCCCCATGTCGGTGAAGTACGGGAATTCGGTCGGGTACGCTTTGCGGAACGGGTCATCCTTGTTAATCATGCGATTAAAGGTGAACAGCACGTCGTCGGCGTTGAAGGTACGCGTTGGCTTGAAGTACGGGGTGGTGTGGAACTTGACGCCTTCACGCAGGTGGAAGGTGTAGGTCAGGCCGTCAGGGGAGACGTCCCAGCTGGTCGCCAGGCCAGGAATTACGGCGGTGCCGCCGCGCTCGAACTGGGTCAGGCGGTTGAACATGGTTTCGGCAGAGGCGTCGAAGTCGGTTCCGGTGGTGTATTGACCTGGATCGAAACCGGCCGGGCTCCCTTCGGAGCAGAACACCAGGTTACTCGCAGCTTGGGCGAACGGTGCGGCGGCCAAAAGGCTGGCGCCGACTAAAAACGGAATGACCGCGTGTTTAAGCATGGTGGCCTCATGATTTGTTGTCATTTTTTGATTTTGAGGACGACCTCGTGAGTCGTGCCTGCGGATACTTATGCAGGGCCCATACCCAATGCAAGATCCAGAGCGACTACAAGCCTTAAACGGTGGCACGAACGTACCTTAATGTCGCATTTGTATAAATGTTGACGCATTTGACCGTTTGCGCGGCATTTTTGCAGTGCAACTGGCGCACTTTTATGGTGCGTGCGCGGTGTGGGCTGCCCGCGGGTGGGGCGCGGTGTTACCTATGTATACCCCGTCCTGTGGGGGTGTGTAGAGGGTGAATGGGAGTGGTTATCGTTGCACCGATAATGGGTTGATGGTCATGGGTTCTACCAAGTGCAACTGATGTCGTTTTCCGGGGTTTGACTGCCCCTTCCCGGATTCAGCATAGACGCTGTTTGCAAAAAAAAGGCGATCACCGGGGTGATCGCCTTTTTTTGCACGGGGGTTATCGATTCAAGGCATCAACACTTCAATCGAACCGTCGGCCGTCATGCCGACCTGGCTGGTGCCGGCTTCAACTTCCGGCGTCACGGGGGCGCTGTCCATGCCGGCGGCTTTCATCATCATCGGGGCGCGCATGTACGGTTGCGGGTAGCCGTTGCTGTTGAGGTTCATGTTGACGATCTTGTAGCCCTTGCCACCCAGTGCGTCGGTGGCGAGTTGGGCGCGGGCCTTGAAGGCAGTCACGGCGTCCTTGAGCAAGGCGTCTTCGCTGGCCTTGCGGGTTGGCGTGGCAATCGCGAAGTCCATGCCGCCCATCTTCAGGTCGGTGAGCAGTTCGCCGGTCAGCTTCGACAGCGCGGCGAAATCCGTACTTTCCAGACGCAGCTCGGCGCGTTCACGCCAGCCGGTGATTTTCTGGCCCTTGGCGTCGTAGATCGGGTAGCTGTTGCGGCTGCCCTGGCGCAGGGTGATGTCCTTGACTTGCTTGGCCTGGGCCAACGCCTTGTTCATGGTGGTGCTGACGTCGGCGGCGAGTTTGGCCGGGTCGGTGTTTTGTTCTTCTGTATAGAGGGTCACGATCATCAGGTCGCGAGCCACTTCCTGACTGACTTCGGCGCGCAGGGAAATCTGGTTGTAATGAAGTTCGTCGGCAGCCAGGGCCGGGAGGCTGGCGAGCGTGCCGGCACTCAGGGCGAGGAGGGCGGCGCTGCGGCGGAATGTGTGCATGAAAGCTCCTTGGAGGGTGCGCAGGCAATGGTCCGGGCCTGCGTGAAACCATCAGACTCTAGCTTCAATGATCCGGTTCGCACAGTTACAACTTCTATACAGATGTATGGCATTTAACCGCGTCATGGCCAATCGCGGGCAAGCCTTGCTCCTACAGGCCCGAGGTGTGCCTGAAGCTTGTGGGCGACTCGGACCTGTAGGAGCAAGGCTTGCCCGCGATGACAATCTGACAGGTTCCAGACATGTGGCGGTTTGCCGCACTTTTGCCTGTCAGTCCTCGTGCTTGGTTATACTCCCTGCGATCCGCCTGGAGCGCTCATCAGGAGAGCTCATGCTCGCCCCCGTTCAAATCACTTCCGCCACTCGCCAGAACCTCTGGCGGCTGACATTCATCCGCACGTTGGTGCTGGCCGCACAGGCCGGTTCCGTGGGCCTGGCCTACTGGCTCGAACTGCTGCCATTGCCCTGGTTCCAACTGGCGGCGACCCTCGGCTGCTCGATGCTGTTGTGCGCGTTCACGGCGATTCGCCTGCGCACCACCTGGCCGGTCACCGAGCTCGAATACGCCGTGCAACTGGCCTGCGACCTGTTTATCCACAGCGCCTTGCTGTATTTCTCCGGCGGCTCGACCAACCCGTTCGTCTCCTATTACCTGGTACCGCTGACCATTGCGGCAGTGACCTTGCCGTGGCGCTATTCGGTGATTCTGTCGGGCATCGCGCTGACGATGTACACCCTGCTGCTGGCGCGGTTCTATCCGTTGCAGACCTTCCCGATCGCCAGGGAAAACCTGCAGGTGTACGGGATGTGGCTGAGTTTCGCCCTCGCGGCTGCGGTGATCACGTTCTTCGCGGCGCGCATGGCCGAAGAATTGCGCCGTCAGGAGGAGCTGCGGGCGATCCGCCGCGAAGAGGGCCTGCGCGATCAGCAATTACTGGCCGTGGCCACCCAGGCGGCGGGCGCCGCCCATGAACTGGGCACACCGCTGGCGACCATGAGCGTGCTGCTCAAGGAAATGCGCCAGGACCATCATGACCCGCTGTTGCAGGACGACCTGAGCGTGCTGCAGGATCAGGTCAAGCTGTGCAAGGAGACCTTGCAGCATCTGGTACGCGCCGCCGAAGCCAATCGCCGTCTGGCGGTGGAGATGCAGGACGTCACCGATTGGCTCGATGAAGCGCTCAATCGCTGGCACCTGATGCGTCCGGAAGCCAGTTATCGCTTCCAGCGCCTGGGCCAGGGCACGGTGCCGCGCATGGCGCCGCCGCCGGACCTGACCCAGGCCCTGCTGAACTTGCTGAACAACGCGGCGGATGCCTGTCCAGAAGGGCTGCAAGTGACCCTGGACTGGAATGCCGAGGACTTGACCATCAGTATCCGCGACCACGGTGCCGGTGTGCCGCTGGCTATCGCCGAACAGATCGGCAAGCCGTTTTTTACCACCAAGGGCAAAGGTTTCGGCCTGGGCCTGTTTTTGAGCAAGGCGAGCGTGACACGCGCCGGCGGCTCAGTGAAACTCTATAGTCATGAGGAAGGCGGCACGCTCACCGAGCTGCGCCTGCCCCATGGCGCCCGAGGAGACCAACATGAGTGACGATATCCAGGTTGAAGGCGAAGAACTGCCGCATTTGCTGTTGGTCGACGACGACGCGACCTTTACCCGGGTGATGGCCCGCGCCATGGCTCGCCGCGGCTTTCGCGTCAGCACCGCCGGTTCTGCCGAAGAGGGGCTGGCCCTTGCCCAGAACGATCTGCCGGACTACGCCGCGCTGGATCTGAAAATGGACGGCGATTCGGGCCTGGTGTTGCTGCCCAAGTTGCTGGAAATGGATCCGGAAATGCGCGTGGTGATCCTCACCGGTTATTCGAGCATTGCCACCGCCGTCGAAGCGATCAAGCGCGGTGCCTGCAACTACCTGTGCAAACCCGCCGACGCCGACGACGTGCTGGCCGCGCTGCTGTCCGAACACGCCGATCTCGACAGCCTGGTGCCGGAAAACCCGATGTCCGTGGACCGCTTGCAGTGGGAACACATTCAGCGTGTGCTGACCGAGCACGAAGGCAACATCTCCGCCACGGCCCGTGCCCTGGGCATGCACCGCCGCACGCTGCAGCGCAAACTGCAGAAGCGTCCCGTTCGTCGCTGAACCTGCGCTGAACGAATGCTGGCCGCTCCTCGCGACAATCCGAACCGATCATCTATGATCGGTTCGTGCCTGTACTTTTCTTTATCGAGCCTTATCCATGAATCAGAACGCTGAATACTCCGCGGTCAACGATGCTGTGCGCGGGCAGTTTTTTCGCAAAGTCTGGGCGATCATCACGCCTTACTGGCGCAGTGAGGAGAAGGTCAAGGCCTGGTCGCTGCTGATCGCGGTGATAGCCCTGTCGCTGATCAGCGTAGGGATCTCGGTGTGGTTCAACACCTGGTACAAGGATTTTTACAACGCCCTGCAACAGAAGGACGAAGCGGCATTCTGGCGGCTGATCCTGTACTTCTGCGCGATTGCAGCCGTCGCGATTGTCGGTGCGGTGTATCGGCTCTACCTGACACAAATGCTGACGATCCGCTGGCGGGCGTGGCTCACCGAGACGTATTTTTCCCGCTGGCTCACCGACAAGAATTACTACCGGCTGGAGCAGGGGGGCTACACCGATAACCCGGACCAGCGGATTTCCGAAGACCTCAACAACTTCACCTCGAACACCTTGGAACTGGGCATTGGTTTACTTCGCAACATTGTCAGCCTGGTGTCGTTCTCGATCATTCTGTGGGGCGTGTCGGGCAGTATTGAGGTATGGGGTTTCACCATTCCCGGCTACATGTTCTGGTGCGTGCTGGTGTACGCCGCGGTGGGCAGTTGGCTGACGCATTTGATCGGTCGTCGCTTGATCGGCCTGAACAACCAACAACAACGCTTCGAAGCGGACCTGCGTTTCTCCATGGTGCGGATTCGCGAAAATGCCGAAAGCATTGCGCTGTACAACGGCGAGCCGAACGAACATCGTCGCTTGAGCGGTCGCTTCGGGATGGTCTGGCATAACTTCTGGGACATCATGAAGGTGTCCAAACGCCTGACTTTCTTCACCGCCGGTTACAGTCAGGCCGCCATCATCTTTCCGTTCATCGTCGCTTCGCCGCGTTACTTGTCCGGCAAGATCGAACTTGGCGAGCTGATGCAAATCAGCTCGGCGTTCGGCAACGTCCAGGAGAGTTTCAGCTGGTTCATCACCGCGTACCAGAACCTCGCCTCATGGCGCGCCACCTGTGATCGTCTGCTGAGCTTCCGCCAGGCCATGGCCGACAACGAAGAGCGTGCTCCGGCCATCGATGTGCAGAATCAAGGTGATGCGTTGAAAGTGCACAACCTTGGCCTCGACCTGGCGGACGGTCGCCATTTGCTGACCAATGCCGACATGACCGTGGAGGAGGGCGAGCGCGTCATGCTCAGCGGCCGCTCCGGCAGTGGCAAGTCGACCCTGTTGCGAGCGATGGGGCACCTGTGGCCGTCGGGCCACGGCAGCATTCGCCTGCCGGCGGCGCGATATCTGTTCCTGCCGCAAAAGCCTTATCTGCCGATCGGCACGCTGCGTGATGCCTTGAGTTATCCACAAGCCGGCGATACCTACCTGAACGAGCGCTATGTGCACGTCCTGGAAACCTGCCGTTTGCCGCACCTGGTGCCACGCCTGGACGAAGCCAATCATTGGCAACGCATGCTGTCACCCGGTGAGCAGCAACGCCTGGCCTTTGCCCGCGCCCTGCTGTATGCGCCGCAATGGCTGTACATGGACGAAGCCACATCGGCGATGGATGAAGAGGACGAAGCGTCGCTGTACCAGGCGCTGATCGACGAGCTGCCGGGACTGAGCATCGTCAGCGTCGGCCATCGCAGCAGCCTCAAGCGCTTCCATCCTCGGCATGTTCGAATCGAGAACGGTCATCTGGTGGACCAGGCCGTGACCGCATAACACCATAAACCCTGTAGGAGCAAAGCTTGCTCGCGATGAACGATGACACGGTCTCCAGTCGGAAAAGTGTAACGGCCATCGCGAGCAAGCTTTGCTCCTACAGGGCGAAGGTGATCGTACAACTGCGTTGAGCTATGATGCGGTTTCAGCCGAATTTTTCGAGACAGATGTTCACCATGGAAAACCCGAACGACGTACCACGCCTCCCTCGCAAGCGCCGCAGCCTCGCTCAGGAGTTGGTGACGGTGCTGTCCGAACAGATTCGCGACGGTCACCTCAAGCGTGGCGACAAATTGCCCACCGAGTCGGCGATCATGGACGCCCATGGCGTCAGCCGCACCGTGGTACGCGAAGCGATTTCCCGTTTGCAGGCGGCGGGGCAGGTGGAAACCCGCCACGGCATCGGCACCTTCGTGCTCGACACGCCGAGCCCGAGCGGCTTCCGCATCGACCCGGCCACCGTGGTGACCTTGCGTGACGTGCTGGCGATTCTGGAGTTGCGTATCAGCCTGGAAGTGGAGTCCGCCGGTCTCGCTGCGCAACGCCGCAGCCCCGAGCAGTTGGGGTTGATGCGTGCAGCGCTGGATGCGTTGAATGAAAGTGTTTCCCACGCCAGCGATGCCGTGGCCTCGGACTTCCAGTTCCACCTGCAGATCGCGCTGGCCACCGGCAACCGTTACTTCACCGACATCATGACGCACCTGGGCACCAGCATTATCCCGCGCACCCGACTCAACTCCGCGCGGCTGGCCCATGATGACCAGCAGCACTACATGAATCGCCTGAGCCGTGAGCACGAAGAGATCTACGACGCCATCGCCCGCCAGGATTCCGATGCTGCGCGAGCGGCCATGCGGTTGCACCTGACGAACAGTCGTGAGCGGCTGCGCCACGCCCATGAAGAGGCCGAGGCGCAGCGGGGGTAAGTGTTCTGATCCAAGTGATTTAAAGTCTGTAAGACCGCTATCGCGAGCAGGCTCGCTCCCACAGGTGATCGCACACAGAACCTTGTGGGAGCGAGCTTGCTCGCGATTGGGGCAGAGGCCGCTACGCAGTGACTTCAGGCAGTCGTGAGAGTCGAACGATCCACCCTCACGGCCAACTCGCCAGTCCCGGGTTTGGCATTGAATGCCACCGTCCCATGCTCATCCACAACTCCCTGGGCAATCGGTACCCCACAGGCCAACAACTCCAGCGGCGCACCCTTCATTGATTCGCCAGAGGCCAGTTGCAGTTTCAATTTGATAGTCATTCTTGATCTCCTGATCAGACATTGCCAGTGGGGTTGTAGTCTTTGAGCAGCAGGTAGGTGCTCCAGCCCCACCAGTCATCGATGGTGGCGGTGTCGTTCAGATTGTTCACATCCTTGCGTCGCAGCACTTTGTTGCCATCGACCTTGAACAGCGGCGAGAAATTGCCTGTCGGGTTGAGTGCCGCTTGCAGGTCGGGGAGCTTTTTCAACGCAGCAAAGCTGCCCGGCGACGGGGTAATGCCACTCAGATACGCCGCAAAGATCTCGTCCGCAGAAACCTGAACCGCTTGATTGACCTGCGCCCGGTTAGCATTGTCGATCGCGTCGAAATAACGCTTGTCGCCGTAGGCACGCCATTGGTCGCCATCGCCGTTGCGCACGTTGAGGCCGAACTTGCTGTCTTCGTCGTGCATGAAACGGGTAATCAACGAGCCCAGGTCGCTGGGCGTGACCACCGCTGCCAACTGTTTGCGCGGCACGCGCAAATGGCCGGCGGAGAACAGGTCAGTCAGGTAATGGTCGGCAAACGCGTTCATCGCGTAGGCCAGTTCCAGCAACCGCTCATCGCCGCTGTCTTTTGCCAGCAGCGCTTGCTGCAATGCCGCCGTATGTCCGGCGACGTAGGCTGCCAGTGCCCCTTCGGCAAAATGATCGCTGTTGTTGGCCGCCAGTTTCAGATAGCGGCCAAGCGGGAACAGGGCCGAGACGAAACTGCCGCCACCGGTGATCTTGTTCCACTCTTCCGACAACGTATCTCCCAGCGTGTCGTAAGCCTCATGGGCCTGTTTTCCATCCCGGATCGCCTGATTGACGGCGGCGATTTCCTTCTGCATGACGGCGAGGATTTGTTTGGCCTCGGCATTGGCAGCGGGCAGTACCGCGAGGGAATTGAAGGCGTTGGCGAAGCGCTGGATTCGATCGGCGGCTGTCGTGCCTTCGCTGATCGGCTGATCGGGAATTCCGTAGAAATCACCTCCCAGCGCAACCACCTGGCCATACCTCAGCGCCAGGCCATTGGGTAGATGCAGCTCGACCTGCGAAGCCGGGATGGCAGGCGCATCCTTGACGAAACGCAGCAGGGTGCTGTCGCCGGTGGCGGTATGCTCACCGCCCTCGAACCTCAGCTGTGGCTTGCTTTTCAGGGCTTTTCCAGGCGCGGAGGCGGGAGGCCTGGACGGGTGAGTGTGATGCTCGCCAATACGCAGAACCAACGAGTCATTACCGGTGATGGCAATACCCTGCTCGGTAAAAAGATCATCCAGCGTGGCAAGGACGTGCCTGGTTTTTTCCTGCGGTTGTGTGTGTAGACCTGACATTTCTATCTCCTTGATATGTCGTCGGTATGCTTCATATTTAACTGTATGTATATACAGTTTTCTGGATCATAGATCAGAAACTTCCTACGTCAAGGAAATGTTTTTCCGAAGCAAAAATGGCGACTAGTGATGAAATGCAGTTGACGGTTGCATTTTAAGTTGTACGATGACCTACAACTTCGGCGCAGGCTGAACAGTCTTCTCACACAAACGTCGCAACCCAGGGTGTTCGAATAATGAATCCACAAGAACTGAAGTCCATCCTCTCCTCCGGTCTGCTGTCTTTCCCGGTGACCGATTTCAATGCCCAGGGCGATTTCAATCGCGCTGGCTACATCAAGCGTCTTGAATGGCTGGCCCCATACGGCGCCTCGGCGCTGTTCGCCGCGGGTGGTACCGGTGAGTTCTTCTCTCTGGCGGCCAGCGAATACTCGGAAATCATCAAGACGGCCGTCGACACCTGCGCGACCAGCGTGCCGATCCTGGCCGGTGTTGGTGGTTCGACCCGTCAAGCCATCGAATACGCTCAGGAAGCCGAGCGTCTGGGCGCCAAAGGCCTGTTGCTGCTGCCGCACTACTTGACCGAAGCCAGCCAGGACGGCGTTGCCGCCCACGTTGAGGCCGTGTGCAAATCGGTCAGCATTGGCGTCGTGGTTTACAACCGTAACGTCTGCCGCTTGACCGCGCCTTTGCTGGAACGCCTGGCCGAGCGCTGCCCGAACCTGATCGGCTACAAGGATGGCCTGGGCGATATCGAGTTGATGGTGTCGATCCGTCGCCGCCTCGGTGATCGCTTCAGCTACCTGGGCGGCTTGCCGACCGCCGAAGTCTACGCCGCGGCCTACAAGGCGCTGGGCGTGCCGGTCTACTCCTCGGCGGTGTTCAACTTCATCCCGAAAACCGCGATGGACTTCTATCACGCCATCGCCCGTGAAGATCACGCCACCGTCGGCAAGATCATCGACGACTTCTTCCTGCCGTACCTGGACATCCGTAACCGCAAGGCCGGCTATGCCGTGAGCATCGTCAAGGCCGGGGCCAAAATCGCCGGCTATGACGCAGGCCCGGTGCGTGCGCCACTGACCGACCTGACCGGCGAAGAGTACGAAATGCTCGCCGCGCTGATCGACAAGCAGGGCGCGCAGTAAATCCCGACATAACCAGAGCCGCTGAGCAGTCAGCGGCTTTTTGCGTGAGGAGTGCATCCCGTGACAAAGCGCTATGACAACTACATCAACGGTGAATGGGTCGCCGGTGCCGATTACTCGGCCAACATCAACCCGTCGGAACTGAGCGACACCATCGGCGACTACGCCAAGGCTGACCTGGCCCAGGTCAACGCTGCCATCGACGCCGCCCGTGCCGCGTTCCCGGCATGGTCCACGTCTGGTATCCAGGCGCGTCACGATTCCCTGGATAAAGTCGGCACAGAAATCCTCGCTCGCCGCGAAGAGCTCGGTACCCTGCTGGCTCGGGAAGAGGGCAAGACCCTGCCCGAAGCCATCGGCGAAGTGACCCGCGCCGGTAACATCTTCAAGTTCTTCGCCGGTGAATGCCTGCGCCTGTCCGGTGACTACGTGCCGTCGGTGCGTCCGGGCGTCAACGTTGAAGTCACTCGCGAAGCCTTGGGCGTGGTCGGTCTGATCACCCCGTGGAACTTCCCGATTGCCATCCCGTCGTGGAAAATCGCCCCGGCCCTGGCCTACGGTAACTGCGTGGTGCTCAAGCCTGCGGACCTGGTGCCGGGTTGCGCCTGGGCGCTGGCAGACATTATCTCCCGCGCCGGCTTCCCGGCGGGTGTGTTCAACCTGGTGATGGGCAGCGGTCGCGTGGTGGGCGAAGCACTGGTCAACAGCCCGAAAGTCGATGGCATCAGCTTCACCGGTTCCGTTGGCGTGGGTCGTCAGATCGCGGTCAGCTGCGTATCGCGCCAGGCCAAAGTTCAGCTGGAAATGGGCGGCAAGAACCCGCAGATCATTCTCGACGATGCCGACCTCAAGCAAGCGGTCGAGTTGTCGGTGCAGAGCGCGTTCTACTCCACCGGCCAGCGTTGCACGGCCTCCAGCCGCCTGATCGTCACTGCCGGGATTCACGACAAGTTCGTCGAAGCCATGGCCGAGCGCATGAAGTCGATCAAGGTCGGTCACGCGTTGAAGGCGGGCACCGACATCGGTCCGGTGGTCTCCCAGGCGCAGCTTGAACAGGACATGAAGTACATCGACATCGGACAATCCGAAGGTGCGCGCCTGGTCAGTGGTGGCGGCCTGGTGACCTGTGACACCGAGGGTTACTTCCTCGCGCCAACCCTGTTTGCCGACAGCGAAGCGTCGATGCGCATCAGTCGCGAAGAGATCTTCGGTCCGGTCGCCAACATTGTCCGCGTGGCCGATTACGACGCTGCGCTGGCCATGGCCAATGACACCGAGTTCGGCCTGTCGGCGGGCATTGCCACCACGTCCCTGAAGTACGCCAACCACTTCAAGCGCCACTCGCAGGCCGGGATGGTGATGGTCAATCTGCCGACAGCCGGCGTGGATTACCACGTTCCGTTCGGTGGGCGTAAGGGCTCATCCTATGGGTCACGTGAGCAAGGCCGCTATGCGCAAGAGTTCTACACGGTCGTGAAAACCAGCTACATCGGCTCCTGACGCAATACCTGTGGGAGCTGGCTTGCCAGCGATGGCATCACCGCGGTGCAACTGAACGACCGAGGTATCCGCATCGCTGGCAAGCCAGCTCCCACAAAAAGACCAAAAAAGATTCACCCCGCATAAAAATAATCAGTGGGAGTACATCTACATGCAATCGACCCAGAAGCCGACTCACGTCCGCTATTTGATCCTGCTCATGCTGTTTCTGGTGACCACGATCAACTACGCCGACCGGGCGACCATCGCGATCGCCGGCTCCAGCCTGCAAAAAGACCTCGGCATTGACGCGGTCACCCTCGGCTATATCTTCTCGGCATTCGGTTGGGCCTATGTGGCCGGGCAAATTCCCGGTGGCTGGTTGCTGGACCGTTTCGGTTCGAAAAAAATCTATGCATTGAGCATCTTCACCTGGTCGCTGTTCACCGTGTTGCAGGGTTATGTCGGTGAGTTCGGCCTGTCCACGGCAGTGGTTGCGCTGTTCATGCTGCGCTTTTTGGTGGGCCTGGCCGAAGCGCCATCCTTCCCCGGTAACGCACGGATTGTGGCGGCCTGGTTCCCGACCGCTGAACGCGGTACGGCTTCGGCGATCTTCAACTCGGCGCAATACTTTGCCACCGTGTTGTTCGCGCCACTGATGGGCTGGATCGTCTACAGCTTCGGCTGGCAGCACGTGTTTATCGTCATGGGCGTGATCGGCATGATCTTCTCGGGGATCTGGCTCAAGGTTATCCACAGCCCGCGCCAGCACCCGATGATCAATGATGCCGAGTTCAAGCACATTGCCGACAACGGCGGCATGGTCGACATGGACCAGGACAAGGACAAAGGCAAAAAGGTCGACGGTCCGAAATGGGACTACATCCGCCAACTGCTGACCAACCGCATGATGCTCGGTGTGTACCTGGGCCAGTACTGCATCAACGGCATTACTTACTTCTTCCTGACCTGGTTCCCGGTGTACCTGGTGCAGGAACGTGGCATGACCATCCTCAAGGCCGGTTTCATTGCCTCGTTGCCGGCGATCTGCGGCTTTATCGGTGGCGTGCTCGGCGGGGTGATTTCCGACTACCTGCTGCGCAAGGGTCATTCCCTGACCTTCGCCCGCAAGGCGCCGATCATTGCCGGTCTGCTGGTTTCCAGCAGCATCGTGGCCTGTAACTACGTCGATATCGAATGGATGGTCGTGGGCTTCATGGCCCTGGCGTTCTTCGGCAAAGGCGTGGGTGCGCTGGGCTGGGCCGTGGTATCCGACACATCGCCGAAACAGATCGCCGGTTTGAGCGGTGGTCTTTTCAACATGTTCGGCAACCTCGCTTCGATCACCACCCCGATCGTCATCGGTTACATCATCAGCTCCACCGGTTCGTTCAAATGGGCGCTGGTGTTTGTCGGTTGCAACGCTCTGGTCGCGGTGTTCAGCTATCTGGTCATCGTGGGTCCGATCAAGCGTGTAGTGCTCAAGGAGCCGCCGGTCAGCGGTTCTGAAACGAACAACAAATTGTCTCAAGCGCATTCCTGAGGAGCGGCGTCATGCAGTTGATTGAACATTCCGACTCGCCGCGCTACATCCGCCTGCACGAGCGGGACAATGTAGTGATCGTGGTCAACGATCAGGGCGTACCGGCCGGCACCGAGTTTTCGGATGGCCTGGTGACCGTGGACTTCGTGCCACAGAGCCACAAGATCACCCTGGAAGACATTCCCGAGGGAGGCCAGGTAATTCGTTACGGCCAGACCATTGGCTACGCCTTGCAGCCGATTCCACGCGGCAGCTGGGTCAAGGAAGATCAACTGCGCATGCCGACCGCGCCACCGCTGGACAGCCTGCCGCTGTCCACCGAAGTGCCGGCCGCGCAAGCACCGCTGGAAGGCTACACGTTCGAGGGTTATCGCAACGCCGACGGTACCGTTGGTACGCGCAATATTCTCGGCATCACCACCACTGTGCAATGCGTGACCGGCGTGCTGGATCACGCGGTCAAGCGCATCAAGGACGAGTTGCTGCCCAAGTACCCGCACGTCGATGACGTGGTGGCGCTGACCCATAGTTACGGTTGTGGTGTGGCGATTACCGCCACCGATGCCTACATCCCGATCCGCACCGTGCGCAACCTGGCGCGCAACCCGAACCTGGGTGGCGAGGCGTTGGTGATCAGCCTGGGTTGCGAGAAATTACAGGCCGGGCAGGTGATGCACGAGGACGATGCCTCGGTGGATTTGAGCGAGCCGTGGCTGTATCGCCTGCAGGATTCCAGCCACGGTTTTACCGAGATGATCGAGCAGATCATGGCGCTGGCTGAAACCCGTTTGAAGAAGCTCGATCAACGCCGTCGGGAAACCGTGCCGGCGTCCGAGCTGATCCTCGGCATGCAGTGTGGTGGCAGCGATGCGTTTTCCGGGATCACCGCCAACCCGGCCCTGGGCTATGCCTCGGACCTGTTGCTGCGTGCTGGCGCGACGGTGATGTTTTCCGAAGTGACCGAAGTGCGCGACGCCATCTACTTGCTGACCTCGCGTGCGCAAACCCGGGAAGTCGCCCAGGAACTGGTGCGGGAAATGGACTGGTACGACCGTTACCTGGCCAAGGGCGAGGCGGATCGCAGCGCCAACACCACGCCGGGCAACAAGAAGGGCGGGTTGTCGAATATCGTCGAGAAGTCCCTGGGGTCGATCGTCAAATCCGGTAGCAGCGCGATCAGCGGTGTGCT
Organism: Pseudomonas izuensis; assembly: GCF_002356535.2. Taxonomy (NCBI): domain Bacteria; kingdom Pseudomonadati; phylum Pseudomonadota; class Gammaproteobacteria; order Pseudomonadales; family Pseudomonadaceae; genus Pseudomonas; species Pseudomonas izuensis. The sequence goes on from NZ_AP017423.2 coordinate 867,229, forward strand.
CGGCCCTGGCGAGCGATTCAAGGAAAAAGGCCTGATCTTCTGCGCGACCCCGGCCAGCGACTTTGTCTGCGGGACGTTGCAGCTGGCGGCGGGGATGAACCTGCACGTGTTCACCACCGGTCGCGGCACGCCCTACGGGCTGGCCATGGCGCCCGTGGTGAAGGTCTCGACCCGGACCGAACTGGCACAGCGCTGGCCGGACCTGATCGACATCGATGCCGGACGCATCGCCACCGGACGCGCTTCTATCGAAGACCTCGGCTGGGAGTTGTTTCACTATTACCTGGACGTGGCCAGCGGCAAGAAACAGACCTGGGCCGAGCGGCACAAGCTGCATAACGACATCACCCTGTTCAACCCGGCGCCTATCACCTGATACCGAATCGCCTGCATCGCGGGCAAGCCTTGCTCCCACAGGATCGGGTCGTACACATCTTCCGTGTATGACCCGATCCTGTGGGAGCAAGGCTTGTCGAATCGTCGCACCGCCGCGATGACGGACTTCCAGACGCCAAAGTGCCTGGTGGCTTATCATTAGCTAACTAACGACGCTCACCCAAGGTTCCCCCGGCATGCTGGCAATTTTCCTCGAAACCCTGAACATCACCGCGCCGGTGTTCGCCATGCTGTTTCTGGGGGTGTTGCTCAAGCGCATCGACTGGATCAACGACAACTTCATCCACACGGCGTCGTCACTGGTGTTCAACGTCACCATGCCGGCATTGCTGTTTCTGGGCATCCTGCATGCCGACCTGCATGCCGCGTTGCAACCAGCCCTGCTGATCTACTTCTCCCTCGCGACCCTGGTGTGCTTTGCCATCGCCTGGGGCTGGGCGATCTTGAAGTGCCCGCGGGAAGACCGCGGGATCTACACCCAGGGCGCCTTCCGGGGCAACAATGGAGTGATTGGCCTGGCGCTGGCAGCGAGCATGTACGGTGATTACGGGATTTCCCTCGGGGCCATTCTCGCAGCGCTGGTGATCTTGTTTTACAACACGCTGTCGACTATCGTGCTGGCGGTGTACAGCCCGGTGATCAAGTCCGACCCGTGGAGCATCTGCAAAAGCGTATTGAGCAATCCGCTGATCATCAGCGTGATCGTGGCGGCGCCATTTGCCTACTTCAAGATCGGATTGCCGGGATGGCTGGAGACGTCCGGCCAGTATCTGGCGCAAACCACCTTGCCGCTGGCACTGATCTGCATCGGTGGCACCCTGTCGCTCGCAGCGATGCGTAAAAGCGGCTCAATGGCGCTCAGTTCAAGCCTGGTGAAAATGCTCGGCCTGCCGGTACTGGCGACGCTGGGCGCATGGCTCTGGGGCTTTCGCGGGGCGGAATTGGGGATTCTGTTTCTGTACTTCGGCAGCCCGACCGCCGCCGCCAGTTTCGTCATGGCCCGGGCGGCGGATGGCAACCATGAACTGGCGGCGGCGATCATCGTCATCACCACGCTGATGGCGGCGGTCACCACCAACATCGGGATCTTTTTGTTGCAGTGGGGTGGGTGGATCTAACTTCAGAAATTTCGGTGTTCTTCAGGGCCTCATCTCGGGCAAGCCTTGCTCCCACAGGTTTCGTGTTGTTCGAATAAGTTGTGTCCGACAGAAAACCTGTGGGAGCAAGGCTTGCCCGCGATGGCAATCTTATTGTCACTGCAAATGTTGGGTTGTTACTCCGGCTTCTGATAAGTGTCGATCACTTCCTGCGCCGCCCGAAACGCATCGATCGCCGCCGGCACGCCGGCATACACCGCGCAATGCAGCAGCGCCTCGCGGATCTCTTCCACGGTGCAACCGTTGTTCAGTGCACCACGCACATGACCCTTCAACTCTTGCGGACACTTCAGCGCAGTCAGCGCGGCGAGGGTAATCAGGCTGCGGGTTTTCAATGGCAACCCTTCGCGGTTCCACACACCGCCCCAGGCGTGTTCGTTGACGAAATCCTGCAGAGGCTGGGTGAACTCGGTGGCGTTGCCCAGCGCGCGATCGACGAAGGCATCGCCCATCACTTGGCGACGTACTTCAACGCCGGCTTTTTTATTCTCGGTCATGGCAATTCCCTCTTGTGGTGTTGGCGACGCCAGGCGCGCAGCGACGTGAACAGCAAGAACGCCACCAGCGCCGGCAGGACGAAAAACAGCATCAAATGTTCAAGCTTGCCCGCCAGCGGCATGCCGGTGGTGAACGACACCACGTGCAGGCCGTAAGCCAGGTACAAGCCCAAAAACAACAGGCCTTCGGCGCGGGTCACCCGGTAACCGGAATAGAACACCGGCAGGCAAAGCGCCGCGACGCCGAGCATCACCGGCAGGTCGAAATCCAGGGCATTGGGCGACACCGACAGTGGCGATGGTGCAATCAATGCGGTGACGCCGAGCACGCCCAGCAGGTTGAACAGGTTGCTGCCGATCACGTTACCCACCGCGATTTCCCGCTCACCGCGCAAGGCGGCGATCAACGAGGTGGCAAGCTCCGGCAAAGACGTGCCGATGGCGACGATGGTCAGGCCGATGATCCGCTCCGACAACCCCAGTTCGGTGGCGACCGATACCGCCGCGCCCAGCAGCAAATGCCCGGCGTACACCAGTAGCGCCAGACCGACGAAAATCATCAGCAGGCTGCTGATCCACGGCGCCTGCTCGCCTTCGTGGCTGATCGAATGCGGGCGAGCCGAGTGCCGGGACTGGCGCAGCAGCAAGCCCAGGTACAACACCATTGCCGCCAGCAAAATCGTGCCGTCGGTGCGGGTCAGTTCTTCGTTCCAGGCCAGCACGAACACCAGCAGGCTGGCGCCGATCATCAGGGGAATGTCCAGGCGCACCAGTTGCCGTGACACCCGCAACGGGATGACCAGTGCGGATAACCCGAGGGTGACGAGGATGTTGAATATGCTGCTGCCGATCACGCTGCCGACGGCGATGTCGGCGTTATGCGCGAGGGTCGCTTGAAGGCTGACCGCCATCTGCGGTGCGCTACTGCCGAGGGCGACGATGGTCAGGCCGATGATCAGCGGTCGTACATGCAGGCGAGCGGCCAGGCGCACCGCTGCACGCACCATCAGTTCGGCGCCGGCAATCAATAGCACCAGCCCACTGAACAATTCGATCACGCTGATCAGGGGTAAATCGGCAAGTCCGAAAATGGTCGGGGCTCCGTGGTTCAGTCGTCGAGGGCTTGCACGCGAACCCGTGCGGTGCCGCTCTTGAGCATGCCCAGGCGTGCGGCGGCTTCATGGGACAGGTCAATCAGGCGCCCACGGGTGTGTGGCCCGCGATCGTTGATGCGCACCACGCAGGATCTGTCGTTGTTCAGGTTGGTGACCTTCACCCGCGTGCCGAAGGGCAACTGGCGATGGGCGGCGGTCAGGGAATTCTTGTCGAAACGCTCGCCACTGGCGGTGCGTTTGCCTTGGTGTTTGGCGCCGTAATAGGACGCTACACCAGTCCTGTCATAGCCGTGCGGATCGACGGTTTCGGTGCTGGCGCAACCGGCCAGCAGAGAGAGCAGGGCGCAGGCGCCAAGTAGACGTTTCATAGAAGGTTTTCCCGAAACAATGTGGGAGCGAGCTGGCTCGCGAATGCCATTCTGACAATCAACTTTGTATTGAGTGCCGGACCGCCATCGCGAGCAGGCTCGCTCCCACAGGGTGTGGAGCCAGTCTTGAATGCTGGCTCCATGCCCATCAGCCTTCGAGCTTGCTTTTGAGCAGTTCGTTGACCTGTTGCGGGTTGGCCTTGCCTTTGGAGGCTTTCATGGCCTGGCCGACGAAGAAGCCGAACATCTTGCCCCGTTTGGCTTCGTCTGCCGCGCGGTACTGTTCGACCTGTTCGGCATTGGCCGCGAGCATTTCGTCCAGCACCGCCGAGATCGCGCCGGTGTCGGTCACTTGCTTGAGGCCGCGCTTGTCGATGATCTCGTCCGCACTGCCTTCGCCGTTGGCCATGGCTTCGAACACCACCTTGGCGATCTTGCCGGAGATGGTGTTGTCCTTGATGCGCAGCAGCATGCCGCCCAATTGCTCGGCGGAAACCGGCGACTCTTCGATGTCCAGGCCTTGCTTGTTCAGCAGGCTGCCCAGTTCAACCATGACCCAGTTGGCCGCCAGTTTGGCGTCACCGCCAATGCTCGCGACTTTCTCGAAGTAATCGGCTTGCTCGCGGCTGGTGGCCAGGACGCTGGCGTCATAGACCGACAGACCGAACTGCGCCTGGAAACGCTCGCGCTTCTGCGGTGGCAATTCAGGCAGGGTGGCACGTACGTCATCGAGGAAGGTGTTTTCAATGACCACTGGCAGCAGGTCCGGATCGGGGAAGTAACGATAGTCGTTGGCTTCCTCCTTGCTGCGCATCGGACGGGTTTCGTCCTTGTTCGGGTCGTACAGGCGCGTCTGCTGGATCACCTTGCCACCGTCTTCGATCAACTCGATCTGACGCTGGATTTCGCTGTTGATCGCCTTCTCGATGAAGCGGAACGAGTTGACGTTCTTGATCTCGCAGCGGGTGCCGAACTCGACCTGGCCTTTCGGACGGATCGATACGTTGCAGTCGCAACGCAGCGAACCCTCGGCCATGTTGCCGTCGCAGATGCCCAGGTAACGCACCAGCGCGTGAATCGCCTTGACGTAAGCCACGGCTTCCTTGGCGCTGCGCATGTCCGGCTCGGAGACGATTTCCAGCAACGGCGTGCCGGCACGGTTCAGGTCGATGCCGCTGGCGCCGCTGAACTCTTCGTGCAGGCTCTTGCCGGCGTCTTCTTCCAGGTGCGCGCGGGTGATGCCGACGCGTTTGACCGTGCCGTCTTCCAGGGCGATGTCCAGGTGACCCTTGCCGACGATCGGCAATTCCATCTGGCTGATCTGGTAGCCCTTGGGCAAGTCCGGGTAGAAATAGTTTTTACGGGCGAACACGTTGTGCTGGCCGATCTCGGCGTCAATCGCCAGGCCGAACATCACCGCCATGCGCACCGCTTCCTGGTTCAGCACCGGCAATACGCCAGGCATGCCCAGGTCGATCAGGCTGGCCTGGGTGTTCGGCTCGGAACCGAAGGTGGTGGAACTACCGGAAAAGATTTTCGACCGGGTGGTGAGCTGGGTGTGAATCTCCAGCCCGATCACGACTTCCCATTGCATGTGTGTCTCCTCAGAAGCCGGTTGGGGTGCGGGTGTGCCAGTCGGTGTTCAACTGGTACTGGTGCGCAACGTTTAGCAAGCGGCCTTCCTGGAAATACGGGGCGAGCAGTTGCACACCGACCGGCAGGCCATCGACAAAACCTGCTGGCATGGACAAGCCCGGCAGACCCGCGAGGTTGGCGGTGATGGTGTAGACGTCTTCCAGGTACGCAGCGACCGGGTCGCTGTTCTTGGCGCCGAGCTTCCAGGCCGGGTTCGGCGTGGTCGGGCCGAGGATGATGTCGACCTCATTGAAGGCGGCCATGAAGTCGTTCTTGATCAAGCGACGAATCTTCTGCGCCTTCAGGTAGTAGGCATCGTAGTAACCGGCGGACAGCGCGTAGGCACCGACCATGATCCGGCGCTGCACTTCAGGTCCGAAGCCTTCGCCACGGGAGCGTTTGTACAGGTCGATCAGGTTTGCCGGGTTTTCGCAGCGATAGCCGAAACGCACACCGTCGAAACGCGACAGGTTGGAAGAGGCTTCCGCCGGGGCGATCACGTAGTACGCAGGGATCGCGTGCTGCATGTTCGGCAGGCTGATTTCCTTGACCACGGCGCCGAGCTTTTCCAGCTCCTTGACGCTGTTGTGGATCAGATCGGCGATGCGCGGATCGAGACCGGGGCCGAAGTACTCTTTAGGTACACCAATGCGCAGGCCTTGCAGCGAGCCGTTCAGGCTGGCGCTGTAGTCCGGCACGGGCTCGTCGATGCTGGTGGAGTCGTTCGGGTCGAAGCCGGCCATGCCTTGCAACAAAATTGCGCAGTCTTCGGCGGTGCGAGCCAACGGGCCACCTTGGTCGAGGCTGGAGGCGTAGGCAATCATGCCCCAGCGCGATACACGACCGTACGTCGGTTTCAAGCCGGTGAGGTTGGTCAGGGCGGCGGGCTGACGAATGGAACCGCCGGTGTCGGTGCCGGTGGCGGCAGGCAACAGACGAGCGGCAACCGCAGCGGCCGAACCGCCCGACGAACCGCCTGGAACGTGCTCCAGGTTCCACGGGTTTTTCACCGCGCCGTAGTAGCTCGACTCGTTGGCCGAACCCATGGCGAACTCGTCCATGTTGGTCTTGCCCAGGGTCACGGCCCCGGCAGCGGCCAGCTTGGCGACGACGGTGGCGTCGTACGGTGCCTTGAAGTTGTCGAGCATCTTCGAACCGCAGCTGGTGCGGATGCCCTGGGTGCAGAACAGGTCCTTGTGGGCGATCGGCGCACCCAGCAGGGCGCCGCTCTCACCCTTGGCGCGGCGTGCGTCAGCGGCTTTCGCCTGCGTGAGCGCCAGCTCTTCGGTGAGGCTGATGAAGCTGTTGAGCTGCGGATCGAGCTGGGCGATACGCGCCAGCAAGACTTTGGTCAGCTCTTCGGAGGAAAACTTTTTATCGGCGAGTCCGCGGGCGATCTCGGCCAGAGTCAATTGATGCATTGCAGGCTCTTTCCCTTTAGTCGATGACTTTCGGAACCAGGTACAGGCCGTTTTCGACCGCTGGTGCGATGGACTGGTAAGCCTCGCGGTTATTGGTCTCGGTCACGACGTCCGCACGCAGGCGCTGGCTGGCTTCCAGTGGGTGGGCCAGCGGCTCGATGCCGTCGGTATTGACCGCCTGCATTTCGTCGACGAGCCCAAGAATGCTGTTGAGGGCCGAAGTGATGTGTGGAAGATCGGCTTCATTGAGGCCAAGGCAGGCCAGATGAGCGATTTTTTCCACGTCGGAGCGTTCTAGCGCCATTGGGATTCTCCAGTGGAAAACAAGACGGACGGCGTCCGTGTGTTAGATTGTCGGAACACTACCGCACTTCTACGGTCATAAGGCCGCGATTGTGGGGCTTGGTGCACAGAAAAGCGGCCAATTTAACATATTGGCGCCTTGCCCAAAATCCCTGTCGTTGTTAGAGTTTGCCGCACTTTTTTACCCACGCGTTGCCTAGGGTCCCTTTCCCATGTTCAAGAAACTGCGTGGCATGTTTTCCAGCGATCTTTCCATTGACCTGGGCACTGCCAACACCCTTATTTACGTGCGCGAGCGCGGTATCGTCCTGAATGAGCCATCGGTTGTGGCCATTCGGACACACGGTAACCAGAAAAGTGTCGTTGCTGTCGGCACCGAAGCCAAGCGCATGCTTGGTCGTACGCCGGGCAACATTGCTGCCATTCGTCCGATGAAGGACGGCGTGATCGCCGATTTCAGCGTCTGCGAAAAGATGCTGCAGTACTTCATCAACAAGGTTCATGAAAACAGCTTCCTGCAGCCTAGCCCTCGCGTGTTGATCTGCGTTCCGTGCAAATCCACCCAGGTTGAGCGTCGCGCCATCCGTGAATCGGCCCTCGGTGCCGGTGCCCGTGAAGTGTTCCTGATCGAAGAGCCAATGGCCGCCGCCATCGGTGCCGGCCTGCCGGTTGAAGAAGCTCGCGGTTCGATGGTCGTGGATATCGGTGGTGGTACTACCGAAATTGCCCTGATCTCCCTGAACGGTGTGGTTTACGCCGAATCCGTCCGCGTTGGCGGCGACCGCTTCGACGAAGCGATCATCACCTACGTGCGTCGCAACTACGGCAGCCTGATCGGTGAGTCCACTGCCGAGCGCATCAAGCAGGAAATCGGTACGGCCTACCCGGGCGGCGAAGTGCGTGAAGTCGACGTGCGTGGCCGTAACCTGGCCGAAGGCGTTCCACGCGCATTCACCCTGAACTCCAACGAAGTGCTGGAAGCTCTGCAAGAGTCCCTGGCGACCATCGTTCAGGCTGTGAAGAGCGCTCTGGAGCAATCGCCTCCGGAACTGGCTTCCGATATCGCCGAGCGTGGCCTGGTACTGACCGGTGGTGGCGCCTTGCTGCGTGACCTCGACAAGTTGCTGGCCCAGGAAACCGGTCTGCCGGTGATCGTCGCCGAAGACCCGTTGACCTGCGTTGCTCGCGGCGGTGGCCGTGCATTGGAAATGATGGATAAGCACACCATGGATCTGCTCTCCAGCGAGTAAGTCGCCGGATCGCCTCCATGCTGTTGAGCGCGCAGGCAGCACTTTGCAGTGCTGCCTGTTCGCGTTTATCTTCTGTCAGTCTGCATCCAGGCCAGTTTGATGCCGTATGAATAAAGAGAACATTTGCCTGGGAGGAGCGGCTTATTAAACCGCTTTTCACCAAGGGTCCCTCACTGGGCGTGCGCTTGTTGGTGCTGGTCGTGCTTTCGGTCGCACTGATGGTGGTCGATGCCCGCTTCACACTGCTCAAGCCAGTGCGTAGCCAAATGTCGCTGGTGCTGATGCAGTCTTACTGGATCACCGACCTGCCGCAGCGGCTATGGCAGGGGGTGGCCAGCCAGTTTGGCAGCCGTACCGAACTCGTCGCCGAAAACGAAAAACTCAAGACCGAAAACCTGTTGCTGCAGGGGCGGATGCAAAAGCTCGCCTCCCTGACCGAGCAGAACGTTCGGCTGCGCGAGTTGCTCAACTCTTCTGCACTGGTCAACGAAAAGGTCGAAGTGGCCGAATTGATCGGCATGGACCCCAACCCGTTCACCCATCGCATCATCATCAACAAAGGTGAGCGTGACGGGGTGATCCTCGGTCAGCCGGTACTCGATGCCCGTGGCCTGATGGGGCAAGTGGTCGAGTTGATGCCCTATACCTCCCGGGTCTTGTTGCTCACCGATTCCACCCACAGCATTCCGGTGCAGGTCAACCGCAACGGCTTGCGGGCGATTGCCAGCGGCACCGGTAACCCGGAACGCCTCGAACTGCGTCACGTGGCGGATACTGCCGATATCAAGGAAGGCGATCTGCTGGTCAGCTCTGGCCTCGGTCAGCGTTTCCCGGCGGGTTATCCGGTGGCCACGGTCAAGGAAGTGATACATGACTCCGGCCAGCCGTTCGCCATTGTTCGCGCGGTGCCGACCGCTGCCTTGAATCGCAGTCGTTACCTGCTGCTGGTGTTCAGCGATGGCCGCACTGCCGAAGAGCGTGCGAACGACGCCGCGCAGGCTCAGGAGTCTCTGGATGCGCAAGGCGGTGGGCCAATCATCCCGGCGACCGTGCCCAAGCCTGCGGTTGTTCCGGCGGCCGTCGCGGCGCCAGCCACTCCAGCGGCCCCAGCGACTGCTCCGGCAGCTGCCCCGGCCAAGCCTGCCGCCGCACGTCCTGCCGCTTCCAAACCGCCTGCGACTGCCCCGGCGACCAAGCCTCCAGCAGCGCAACCCGCGAAACGTGTTGCCAAACCGCCTGTCTCTGAGCCGGCTACCACTGGGAGGCAAGAATAATGGTCGGTGTCAAAGCCTCGCGAAACGGCTGGATCGTCTGGCTGACGTTTGCCATCGGCATGCTGCTCAGCGTTTCGCCGCTACCGCAATTCATGGAAATCCTTCGCCCGCTGTGGCTGGCCTTGCTGCTGGCGTTCTGGGCGTTGACCCTGCCGCAGAAAGTCGGGATGGTCACCGCGTGGTGCCTGGGGCTGGCTGAAGACGTGCTGTATGGCACGTTGCTGGGCCAGAACGCATTGATCCTGACCCTCATCACCTACCTGGTGCTGGCGCTGCAACAGCGCCTGCGGATGTTCCCGATGTGGCAGCAGAGCCTGGTGATCCTGGTGATCTTCGGCCTCGCTCAGCTGGTTCAACTATGGCTGAGCGCCCTGACCGGCAATCGTCAGCCAACACTGGCGCTGGTATTGCCAGCTCTGGTCAGCGCGTTGCTCTGGCCCTGGATCAGCTTCGGTTTGCGCGGATTGCGTCGACGCTACAAAATCAATTAATTGGGTCAGGCATTTGCCCGAACTTGGACAGAGGGAGATGTCTTGATGAAACGGCTGTATCTTGCCTCTGGCTCGCCGCGTCGGCGTGAACTGCTCACGCAGATCGGCGTGCCATTCACCGCCATCAGTGCGGACATCGATGAAACCCCTCTGGCTCATGAATCCCCCTCGGCCTACGTCGAACGGCTCGCGCGTGGCAAGGCTGCGGCCGGGCGCGATTCGGTGGTGAGCGACGATTCCTTCTGTGTGCTGGGCGCTGATACCGCCGTGGTGCTCGACGGCAAAATTCTCGGCAAACCGGTTGATGAAGCCGACGCTTGCGCCATGCTGAAGATGTTGTCCGGTAAAGAACATGAAGTCCTGACGGCCATTGCGCTGCTCGACGGTGAACGCTGCGAGTCGCGGGTGGTGCGCAGCGTGGTGCGTTTTCGCCCCATCGGCAGCGACGAGGCGGCGGCCTACTGGTCAAGCGGCGAGCCGCGGGACAAGGCGGGTGGTTATGGAATTCAAGGATTGGGTGCGGTATTTGTCGCCGGGCTCGATGGAAGCTACTCGGCGGTGGTTGGACTGCCACTGTGCGAAACCGCGGAACTGCTCGGCCATTTCGGCATACCCTGTTGGCAAACCCATAACGCGCGCTAAGCGTCGTACTGACCAGATGCGGCCATTATCGTGAACATGCCTGAACGAGATCCTGCCATGAGTGAAGAGATTCTGATCAACATCACGCCGATGGAATCGCGCGTGGCGGTGGTCGAAAACGGTGTCCTGCAAGAGGTTCATGTCGAGCGCACGCAAAAGCGCGGGATCGTCGGCAACATCTATAAAGGCAAAGTCGTGCGGGTATTGCCGGGCATGCAGGCGGCATTTGTCGATATTGGCCTGGATCGCGCAGCGTTCATCCATGCTTCGGAAATTTCCCTGCGTGAAGGCCCGGCGGTGGAGAGCATCAGTGCCCTGGTGCACGAAGGCCAGAGCCTGGTGGTGCAAGTCACCAAAGACCCGATCGGCTCCAAAGGCGCACGCCTGACCACTCAGCTGTCGATCCCTTCGCGCTACCTGGTGTACATGCCGCGCACCGCACATGTCGGCATTTCGCTGAAGATCGAAGACGAAGCCGAGCGCGAACGCCTCAAGCAAGTGGTCAGTGATTGCGTCGCCAAAGAAGGCATCCAGGAGGCCGGCGGTTTTATCCTGCGCACGGCAGCCGAAGGCGCCGGGGCTGACGAGATACTCATGGACATTCGCTATCTGCGAAGGCTCTGGGATCAGATCAATGTCCAGATCAAGACCATCAGTGCTCCCAGCGTAATCTATGAAGATCTCGGCCTGGCGCTGCGCACCTTGCGTGACCTGGTCAGCCCGAAGATCGAGAAGATTCGCATCGACTCACGGGAAACCTTCCAGAAAACCACGCAGTTCGTTGCCGAACTGATGCCGGAGATCGCCGATCGTCTGGAGCACTACCCTGGCGAACGACCGATTTTCGATCTGTACGGCGTCGAAGACGAAATCCAGAAAGCCCTGGAACGCAAAGTCCCGCTGAAGTCCGGCGGTTACCTGGTGGTCGATCCGGCAGAAGCCATGAGTACCATCGACGTCAATACAGGGGCGTTCGTCGGTCATCGCAACCTCGAAGAAACCATCTTCAAGACCAACCTTGAGGCTGCAACCGCCATTGCTCGCCAACTGCGCCTGCGCAACCTGGGCGGGATCATCATCATCGACTTCATCGACATGGAAGATGAAGAGCACCAGCGCCAAGTGCTGCGCACGCTGGAGAAGCAGCTGGAGCGTGACCACGCCAAGACCAACATCATCGGCATCACCGAGTTGGGCCTGGTTCAGATGACGCGCAAGCGCACCCGCGAAAGCCTCGAGCAGATATTGTGCGAGCCGTGCACCAGTTGCCAGGGCCGCGGCAAGTTGAAGACCCCGGAAACCGTTTGCTACGAAATCTTCCGCGAAATCCTCCGCGAAGCTCGCGCCTATCAGGCGGAAGGCTATCGTGTATTGGCGAACCAGAAAGTCGTCGATCGCCTGCTCGATGAGGAGTCGGGCAACGTTGCCGAGCTTGAAGGGTTCATTGGGCGCACCATTCGGTTCCAGGTAGAAACCATGTATTCCCAGGAACAATACGACGTGGTGCTGCTCTGATTCGCTGCATTTTGATTGTTTCTGAACGGCTGGCCTCAGCTTTTTGCAGGATTTTTTGCCATGGGAGCCAACTGACATGGAGCGTCTGACACGCATTTTGGCCGCACTGACCCGCTGGGGTCTGGGCCTGTGCGCGTTGGTTTTGGTGTTGATGGCGTTGTACGTCAGTCTGGGCCGGGAGCTGGCGCCCTTGTCGGCCGAGTACCGTGCTGAAGTCGAAGCAAAGGCCGGCGAGGCCTTGGGCATGCCGCTGCAAATCGGCGAGTTGAAAGGCAGCTGGAGGGGGTTCGCCCCTGTTTTGTCGGCTCACGATGTGACCGTGGGCGAGGGCGCTAACGCCCTCCACCTGGATCATGTGCAAGCAGTGCCGGACCTTTGGGCCAGTGTGCTGGCGCGTGACGTGCGCATCGCCCATCTGGAACTCAGCGGCCTGAAGATCAGCCTCAAGCAAGGCGACGACGGTCAGTGGGCGCTGGAAGGCTTCCCGGTCAAGGACGATCAGCCCCTCGATCCGGAACAGTTGCTCAATCGCATGCAGATGCTCCAGCAGTTGTCGTTGCTCGACAGCCAGATCACCTTGCAGCCGTGGGGAGCGTCGCCGCTGACCTTGACCTACGTCGGCCTGAATCTGAAAACCGGTGCCACCCGGCAACGGCTCGATGCCCGCCTGACCCTGCCTGATGGGCAACCGCTGGCCATGAGCCTGCGCACGCGCATTCGCGCGAGCGAGTGGAAGGACGGTTCCGCCGAGATTTACCTGAGCCTGCCGCAAAGTGACTGGTCGAAATGGTTGCCCGAGAGCATCAGCCAACAGTGGAATTTTTCCGAAATAAAGGCCGGTGGCGAGCTGTGGGCAACCTGGGGCCAAGGCATGCTGCAAAGCGCCGCAGTGCGTTTGAATGCCCCCCAACTCAAGGGTGCCTATGCCGACCGTAAACCGGTTCAGATCAATAATCTGGCGCTAAACGGCTATTTCCAGCGCAGTGCCGAAGGCATGTTGGTGACGGTGGATTCCCTGGCGATGAACCTCGGCGAGACCCGCTGGGAATCGCGTCTGCAAGTCAAGCAGTCTGTCGCTGACGACAAGTCCGGGGAACTCTGGCATTTGCAGGCCGACCGCTTCGAGCTTACCCCGCTCACGCCATTGCTCAATGCCCTGGCACCACTGCCGGAAGGATTTGCCACGGTGGTCGAGCGGCTAAAGGTCACCGGCGGGTTGCGGAATGTGCTGATCGATCTGCGGCCCGATGCCACGGATGACAGCAAGTTCAGCTTTGCCGCCAACCTCGACCGGGTCGGTTTCGATGCCTATCACGGTGCGCCGGCGGCGCGAAATGTCACGGGCAGCATCAGCGGTGACCTTGGGCACGGCGAATTGCGCATGGACAGCAAGGATTTCATGCTGCACCTGGACCCGATTTTCGCCAAGCCATGGCAGTACATTCAAGCCAATGCCCGCCTGACCTGGAAGCTCGACAAAGAAGGTTTCACGCTGATCGCGCCATACCTGAAAGTGTTGGGCGAAGAGGGCAAGATTGCCGGCGATTTCCTGATCCGCCTGCATTTCGATCACACCCAGGAAGACTACATGGACCTGCGGGTCGGTATGGTCGAGGGTGACGGTCGTTATACCGCCAAGTACCTGCCGGCGGTCCTCAGCCCGGCATTGGACGAATGGCTGCGCACGGCGATTCTCAAAGGAGCGGTGGATCAAGGTTTCTTCCAGTACCAAGGGTCGTTGAACCACGGCGCGGCCGATACCGCGCGCAGCATCAGTCTGTTTTTCAAGGTGCACGATGCCGAATTGGCATTCCAGCCGGGTTGGCCCCATGTCAGCAAGGTCACGGGTGATGTGTTCGTGGAAGACAGTGGTGTGAGGATTCTGGCCAGCAAGGGGCAACTGCTCGACACCCAGGTCAGCGATATTTACGTCAATATTCCCCATGCACCGGAAGGGCAAAGTCCTCACCTGTTTCTCGACGGCGCGTTCGCCGGAGGCCTGGGCGATGGCCTGAAAATCCTGCAGCAAGCACCCATCGGTACCGCCGACACCTTCGCCGGATGGGAAGGCGACGGTGATCTGCAAGGCAAGTTGAAGCTGGATATTCCACTGACCAAGGGCGAACAACCGAAAATCCTGGTCGACTTCAAGACGGCCAAGGCTCGCCTGAAGCTGGCCGAACCGCCTCTGGAACTCACTCAGCTCAAAGGCGATTTCCGATTCGACAGTGCCAAAGGACTGAGCGGGCAGAACATCACCGCCCGTGCGTTCGACAAACCGGTGAGCGCGCAGATCTTCGCCGATGGCCGCGAGGGCAAGCTCAATACACGGGTCACCGCTTCGGGGCAAGTCGAAGTCAAAAAACTCTCGGAGTGGCTGAGCGTAACCCAGCCACTGCCCGCCAGCGGCGTGATTCCGTATCAGCTGAAACTGACCCTGGATGGGGCTGATAGCCAATTGATGGTCAATTCCGATCTCAAAGGCGTTGCAATTGATTTGCCGGCACCTTTCGGCATGACAGCAGATGCGGGGCGCGATACGACGTTCCGCATGACCCTGCAAGGAGCGGAGCGTCGTTACTGGGTGAATTATGGCGAATTGGCCAACTTCACCTTTGCCGCACCGACCGGCAATTTTGCCGAGGGGCGCGGTGAGTTGTTCCTGGGCAACGGCAATGCGGTGCTGCCTGACGCAAAAGGCCTGCGGGTGCGCGGCGTGCTGTCGGAGCTGGACATCGGTCCGTGGCAGGACTTGATGACCAAATACGCCGGGAAAGACCCCGGTGGCAGTGCCAAACAGCTGCTCAGCGGCGCGGATTTCAAGGTTGGCAAGCTCAGCGCCCTCGGCACCACGCTGGATCAGGCGTCGGTGCAGTTGACACGCAAGCCGGCCTCCTGGGCTTTGCAACTCGACAGTCAGCAGGTCAAGGGCAGCGCCAGCATTCCTGATTCGAAAGTCGCACCGATCGTGATCAATCTGCAAACCGTACGTCTGCCGGCACCCGACCCCACGGTCCTGGCCGACGAGAATTCGCCGGATCCGCTGGCGTCTGTAGACCCGAGCAAGATCCCGGCGCTGGATATCACCATCAATCAACTGTTCCAGGGCAATGACCTGGTGGGCGGCTGGTCGTTGAAGGTGCGTCCGACGGGCAGGGGCATTGCTCTCAACTCGCTGGACATGGGCCTCAAGGGCATCCTGTTGCAAGGCAACGGCGGCTGGGAAGGCGCGCCCGGCTCCAGCACAAGCTGGTTCAAGGGCCGGATCAACGGCAAGAACCTGGCGGATGTGCTCAAGGGCTGGGGCTTTGCGCCAAGCGTCACCAGTCAGGAATTCCGTATGGATGTCGATGGCCGATGGCCCGGCTCACCGGCCTGGCTAGCCTCCAAGCGATTCTCCGGCACCCTCGATGCTTCGATGAAGGAAGGCCAGTTTGTGGAAGTCGAGGGCGGTGCTCAGGCATTGCGGGTGTTCGGGTTGCTCAATTTCAACTCCATTGGCAGGCGCTTGCGCCTGGACTTCTCCGACCTGTTCGGTAAAGGCTTGAGCTACGACAGGGTCAAGGGGCTGCTGGTGGCAACCAACGGCGTGTACGTCACCCGCGAGCCGATCCAGATGACAGGCCCCTCGAGCAATGTTGAACTCAATGGCACCCTGAACCTGGTGGGCGATCAGATCGACGCCAAATTGTTGGTGACCTTGCCGGTGACCAACAACCTGCCGATTGCCGCACTGATCGTCGGCGCACCGGCCATCGGCGGGGCGCTGTTCCTGATCGACAAGTTGATTGGTGATCGTGTGGCCCGTTTTGCCAGCGTGAAATACACCGTCAAAGGCCCCTGGAAAGACCCGAAAATCACCTTCGACCAACCTTTTTGAAACGCCAGCCTTCGGACCTTTGGAGTAGCATGGTCAGAACGGCTCGCCCCCCTGTAGGAGCGAGCTTGCTCGCGAAGAATGTGAGAACACCGCATTCATCCAGGCAGTACGCGTTATCGTTCACGTCCACGGCGAGCAAGCTCGCTCCTACAGGTTTGTGCTGATTTCAATCAAGGAAAAACCCATGTCTGTTGCGGTGATTCAAATGGTCAGCCAGAGCGATGTGCTGGCCAATCTGACCCAGGCCCGTCGCTTGCTGGAGCAGGCTGCGGCCGCGGGTGCCAGGCTTGCCGTGCTGCCGGAAAACTTCGCCGCCATGGGCCGACGCGATATTGCCGACATCGGCCGCGCCGAGGCGCTGGGCGAAGGCCCGATACTGCCCTGGTTGAAACGGACCGCATGCGACCTCAAATTATGGATAGTGGCTGGCACTTTGCCGTTGCCTCCGGTGGATCAACCGACGGCCAAGTCGCATGCCTGCTCATTGCTGGTCAATGATCAGGGCGAAACGGTGGCGCGCTATGACAAGTTGCATTTGTTCGACGTGGACGTAGCCGACAATCGCGGCCGTTATCGCGAATCCGATGACTATGCTTATGGCAGTGGGGTAGTGGTTGCGGACACGCCGGTGGGGCGAGTCGGCCTGACGGTCTGTTATGACTTGCGCTTCCCGGAGCTGTACAGCGAATTGCGTGCCGCCGGCGCGGAACTGATTACCGCGCCGTCGGCCTTTACCGCGGTGACTGGCGCCGCGCACTGGGACGTGCTGATTCGCGCGCGGGCCATCGAAACCCAGTGTTATGTGCTCGCGGCTGCCCAGGGTGGGACGCATCCGGGGCCGCGGGAGACCTGGGGCCATGCGGCAATCGTCGATCCATGGGGACGCGTGTTGGCGCAACAGGATCAGGGCGAGGCCGTGCTGCTGGCCGAACGTGACAGCAACGAACAGGCGTCCATCCGGGCGCGGATGCCGGTGTCCAGTCACCGGCGCTTTTTCTCGCAGGGCGCCCAGCGACCTGCATCAGAACGACGAATTTAAGGCGTAAAACATATGAGCGAGTTGTTGTCCTCAGTCAGTGAACACCTCCTGGCGCCCGGCGGCGTAACGATTGAAAGTCTGCAAGGTGTGCTTGGCGACCTGGCCGGTCCGGGTATCGATGCCGCCGACCTGTATTTCCAGGGGCAGATCTCCGAGTCCTGGGCGCTGGAAGACGGCATCGTCAAGGAAGGCAGCTTCAACCTTGACCAGGGTGTGGGAGTGCGGGCGCAATCGGGTGAAAAAACCGGTTTCGCCTACAGCAACGCGATCACCCTGGAAGCCCTGGGTGCAGCGGCCCGTGCTGCCCGTTCGATCTCCCGTGCCGGGCAAAATGGCACGGTGCAAGCGTTCACCACCCAGGATGTCGCGCAGTTGTACGCGCCGGACAATCCTCTGGAAGTGCTGACCCGTGCCGAGAAGGTCGACCTGCTCAAGCGCATCGATGCTGCCACGCGCGCGCTCGATCCGCGCATCCAGCAAGTCACCGTGAGCATGGCCGGTGTCTGGGAGCGAATTCTGGTGGCATCCACCGACGGCGGGCTGGCGGCGGATGTGCGGCCGCTGGTGCGTTTCAATGTCAGTGTGATCGTCGAGCAGAACGGCCGTCGCGAGCGCGGTGGTCATGGCGGTGGCGGTCGCACCGATTACCGTTATTTCCTCGCCGAAGATCGCGCCATGAGTTATGCCCGCGAAGCGCTGCGCCAGGCACTGGTCAATCTGGAGGCTATTCCTGCGCCGGCTGGCACATTGCCCGTGGTGCTCGGTTCGGGCTGGTCGGGCGTGCTGCTGCACGAAGCAGTCGGCCACGGTCTGGAAGGTGACTTCAATCGCAAGGGCAGCTCGGCCTATAGCGGGCGCATGGGCGAGATGGTTGCCTCCAAGCTCTGCACCATCGTCGATGACGGCACCCTGTCCGGTCGCCGTGGCTCCTTGAGCGTTGACGACGAAGGTACCCCGACCGAGTGCACCACGCTGATCGAGAACGGCGTGCTCAAGGGTTACATGCAGGACAAGCTCAACGCGCGCCTGATGGGCGTGGCCCGCACCGGTAACGGGCGTCGTGAATCCTATGCACACTTGCCCATGCCACGCATGACCAACACCTACATGCTGGCCGGCGAAAGCGACCCGGCGGAAATCATCGCCTCGGTGAAGAAGGGCATCTACTGCGCCAACCTTGGCGGCGGTCAGGTCGATATCACCAGTGGCAAGTTCGTATTCTCCACCAGCGAGGCGTACCTGATCGAAGACGGCAAGATCACCGCCCCGGTCAAAGGCGCGACCTTGATCGGCAACGGCCCGGAAGCCATGAGCAAGGTGTCGATGGTCGGCAACGATCTGGCGCTGGATAGTGGCGTGGGGACGTGCGGCAAGGATGGGCAGTCGGTGCCGGTGGGTGTCGGCCAGCCAACGCTGAAAATTGATGCGATTACCGTGGGTGGCACGGGCTCGTAAGGAATGGAGCGGCGGGTGAGTCGCGTGGCGACTCACCCGGTCCGGGAATCAACGCAGACCGCGTTGAGTCTCGTCCAGCTCACGGATGTACTTGAAGATTTTACGGCTGGAAGCAGGAGGCTTGTTTTGCGCAACCTCGTGCTGGGCCTGACGGATCATGGAACGCAGCTGCTGGCGATCGGCGTCAGGGTAGTCGACGACGAATTTTTCCAGAACGGCATCGTCACCGGCAATCAGGCGATCCCGCCAGCGCTCCAGGTTATGGAAGCGCTCGTTGTACTGGCGAGTGGAGGCATCGAGTTGGTCGAGCAAAACCAGAATGGCGTCAGTGTCCTGATCGCGCATCAATTTGCCGATGAACTGAAGATGCCGTTTACGCGCGATGTTCGCGGTGTGCTTGGGGGCATCGGCCAGGGCCCGGCGCAAGGCGTCGGTCAAAGGCAGTTTTGCCACCAAGTCAGGCTTGAGTGTTGTAAGGCGCTCGCCAAGATCAACCAGAGCATGCAGCTCGCGTTTGACCTGGGATTTGCTTTTTTCTCCCGTATCGAGGGAGTCGTCGTAAGAATCAACCATGGTGGCCGTCCGCAAAGAAACGCCGCCATGATAACCAGTCGGGGGCCGCTTGTCCGGCCCGGTCGCTCGATGAGCGTCACCGAAAGCAGAATTTGAGTGGAGAACAGCATGAGTGCAGTTGAAAGCGTCGGCCCACAAGCATTGCCGGCACTGCAAGAACAAGTCGAGCAGATCATCGCTGAAGCCAAGCGCCAGGGCGCCAGCGCCTGTGAAGTGGCGGTGTCCCTGGAGCAGGGGCTGTCGACTTCGGTACGCCAGCGCGAGGTCGAAACCGTCGAATTCAACCGTGATCAGGGCTTTGGTATCACCCTGTACGTGGGGCAACGCAAGGGGTCGGCCAGCACCTCGGCCAGTGGTCCGGAGGCGATTCGGGAAACCGTGGCGGCGGCACTGGCCATCGCCAGGCACACCTCCGAAGACGAAGCGTCGGGCCTGGCAGATGCGGCGCTGATGGCCAGGGATCTGCAAGATTTTGATCTGTTCCACGAATGGGACATCACCCCGGAGCAGGCCATCGAAAAAGCCCTGCTCTGCGAAGCGGCGGCATTCGATGCCGACGCGCGGATCAAGAACGCCGACGGCACCACCCTGAGCACCCATCAGGGTTGCCGGGTCTACGGCAACAGCCACGGGTTTATCGGCGGCTATGCATCGACCCGGCACAGCCTGAGCTGCGTGATGATCGCCGAGGCCGATGGCCAGATGCAGCGTGATTACTGGTACGACGTGAACCGTCAGGGCAACCTGTTGGCCGACCCGGTGAGCATCGGCCAGCGCGCCGCGCAACGGGCGGCGAGCCGCCTGGGCGCGCGTCCGGTCCCGACCTGCGAAGTACCGGTGCTGTTTTCCGCGGAGCTGGCCGGTGGTTTGTTCAGCAGTTTCCTGTCGGCGATTTCCGGTGGCAACCTGTATCGCAAGTCGTCGTTCCTCGAAGGCACGCTGGGGCAGAAGCTGTTTCCGGAGTGGCTGACCCTCGACGAGCGTCCGCACCTGATGCGTGCCTTGGGCAGTGCGGCGTTCGATGGCGATGGCCTGGCGACCTACGCCAAACCGTTCGTCGAAAAAGGCGAACTGGTGTCCTATATTCTCGGTACGTACTCCGGTCGCAAACTCGGCATGCCGAGCACCGCGAATGCCGGTGGCGTGCACAACCTGTTCGTCACCCATGGCGACGAAGACCAGGCTGCCTTGCTGCGGCGTATGGGGCGTGGCTTGCTGGTGACCGAGCTGATGGGTCAGGGCCTGAACATGGTGACGGGCGATTACTCCCGTGGCGCGGCGGGTTATTGGGTTGAGAACGGCGAAATCCAGTTCGCGGTTCAGGAAGTGACCATCGCCGGCAACATGCGCGACATGTTCAAGCAGATCCTCGCCGTGGGTAACGATCTGGAACTGCGCAGCAACATTCGTACGGGCTCGGTGCTGATCGAGCGGATGACAGTCGCCGGTAGCTGATCTTTCTCGCTGTAAACAAAGGCGCGCCACCCATCGGGTGGCGCGCTTTTTTTATGCGCCGTGCACTGCCCCCCTGTAGGAGCAAAGCTTGCTCGAGATGGCGGCGTAACAGTCAACATCGATGCTGAATGTTAATCCGTCATCGCGAGCAAGCTTTGCTCCTACAGAAGCGTTTGTGTGCTGTGGCTCACTTGTTTTGTTTCTCATTATCATTTAATAATAAATCTCATTATCGAATGAGCCCGGATCATGAGTTCTGCCTTGCACGAGCAGCCTTACCTCGAAAGTTGGCGCTGGATGAGTCGCCAGATCCGTTGCGCGATGGATCCCGACGAACCTCGCCTGATCCAACATTACCTGGCGGAAGGCCGGTACCTGGCCTGTTGCACGGCAACTTCACCCTGGACCGTCGCTGAAACCTCTTTCCGTTTATTGCTCGATACCGCCGCCGATGTCGCACTGCCCTGGCACTGGCGCACCTACTGCCTGGACCAGGCCTGGCGTCCGCTGCGTGATCTGGAACGCCTCTCTCTGTGCAAATGCCGCCTCAAGCGCTGGCAAAGCTACACCTGGCAACTGGCGACCTGCGAGTTGCAACCCTCGATTCCGTTAATTGAACTGGTGCAAGGATTTTCAGATGACCAAGACACGTATTGAGCGCGACAGCATGGGTGAACTACAGGTCCCGGAAGGCGCCCTCTATGGCGCACAGACGCAACGTGCGGTGGATAACTTCCCGATCAGCGGCAAACCGATGCCGATGCAGTTCATTCGCGCACTGATCCTGGCCAAGGCCGCGGCCGCCCGCGCCAACATCGAGCTCAAGCAGATCAGCGAATCCCTGGGCAAAGCCATCGTCGATGCAGCGCAAGGTCTGCTTGAAGGCGATTTCATGCAGCACTTCCCTGTGGATATCTTCCAGACCGGTTCCGGCACCAGTTCCAACATGAACGCCAACGAAGTGATCGCCACGCTGGCCAGCCGTTTGCTCGGCGAGCCGGTGAACCCTAACGATCACGTCAACTGTGGCCAAAGCAGCAACGACATCATTCCGACCACCATCCACGTCAGTGCGGCGCTGGCATTACACGAGCAGTTGTTGCCGGCGCTGACCGGGCTGGTGCAGGTGATCGAGCGCAAGGCCGGACAGGTGCATCACCATGTCAAAACAGGGCGTACCCACCTGATGGATGCGATGCCGGTGCGCATGAGCCAGGTACTCAACGGTTGGGCGCAACAGCTCAAGGCCAATATCGGTCATTTGCAGGATTTGCAGCCAAGCCTGCAATCCCTGGCCCAGGGTGGCACGGCGGTGGGCACCGGGGTCAATGCGCATCCCGAGTTCGCCGGGCGATTCAGCCAGCAGCTGAGCAGACTGACCCAGGTTCAATTCACCCCGGGTGTGGATCTGTTTGCGTTAATCGGTTCCCAGGACACCGCCGTCGCTGTCTCCGGGCAACTCAAGGCTACTGCCGTATCGCTGATGAAAATCGCCAATGACCTGCGCTGGATGAACTCCGGGCCGTTGGCCGGCCTGGGTGAAATCGAACTCGAAGCCTTGCAACCGGGTTCTTCGATCATGCCGGGCAAGGTCAATCCGGTCATTCCTGAAGCCACCGCCATGGTGGCTGCTCAAGTCATCGGCAACGACACCGTCATCACCATCGCCGGTCAGTCGGGCAACTTCGAGCTGAACGTCATGCTGCCGATCGTTGCCCAGAACCTTCTCAGCAGCATCGAATTGCTGGCCAATGCCAGCCGTCTGCTCGGTGAAAAGGCTATCGCCAGCTTCAAGGTCAATGACGCACGGCTCAAGGAAGCGTTGTCGCGTAACCCGATTCTGGTGACCGCACTCAACCCGATCATTGGCTACCAGAAGGCTGCGGAAATCGCCAAGAAGGCTTATCAGCAAGGCCGGCCCGTGATCGATGTCGCCCTGGAACATACCGACCTGTCGCGCAGCCAGCTGGAAGAGCTGCTTAACCCGGAAAAACTCACCGCTGGCGGCGTGTAAACACCACCACCGCTTTGGAGGTTCACCATGGAGCACTGGAAACGCACGATCGAAAGAGCCAATCGCTTTTTCATGTTGGGTGAACTGGTCGATGCTCGCGAGGCTTACTTGCAGGCATTGGCCCTGGCCCAAGTGTTGTTCGAGCGCTGGGCGAATGCCGATGAAGCGGTGGCGGCCTGCGTGATTTCCCATCACAACCTGGCGGACCTGCATTTGCGTTTGAACCAGCCGGAGGAGAGCGCCGAGTACCTGTGCGCGATTCACCAGCGGCTGTTGCAGGTCATGCAGGATCCGCGGCTGCCGCAGTCCTTGCGTGAAGCTGCGTTGCGCCAGAGCAGCAAAACCTACGTCGAGCTGCTGAATTTCATCAGCGAACACGGCGAGTACCCGCGCACCCATCGCTTGCTGCACATCGATGCCGCCACGCCTGCGCCCCAACCACATGGAGTTCACTGAAATGGCTTTTACCTTGCCTGTCTTGCCGTACGCCTATGACGCCCTGGAACCGCACATCGATGCGCAGACCATGGAGATTCACTACACCAGGCATCACCAGACCTACATCAACAACCTGAACGCCGCGGTCGAAGGCACTGAGTTCGCCGAGTGGCCGGTGGAAAAACTGGTGGCCGCCGTGCACCAACTGCCGGAAAAACTCCGTGCGGCAGTGATCAATCAGGGCGGTGGTCACGCCAATCATTCGTTGTTCTGGGAAGTTATGGCGCCCCATGGTGGCGGCAAGCCTGAAGGTGCACTGGCCAACGCCATCGATGAGCAACTGGGTGGTCTCGACAGCTTCAAGGATGCCTTCACCAAAGCGGCGCTGACCCGTTTCGGCAGTGGTTGGGCCTGGTTGAGCGTGACGCCGCTAAAGACCCTGGTGGTGGAAAGCAGCGGTAACCAGGACAGCCCATTGATGAGCGGCAATACGCCGATCCTCGGCCTGGATGTCTGGGAACATGCCTATTACCTGCATTATCAGAACCGCCGCCCGGAATACATCAGTGCGTTCTACAACGTGATCAACTGGCCTGAAGTTGCTGCGCGCTATCAGGCTGCACTGATTTAAGTCTTCATAAAAACAATCCAAGGCTGACTATGGGCACTGAAACACTGGCGATCGGAAGTGGACGAATGTTTCGTTACGCGTTTGGATCGCTGTTAATGCTGGCGGGCATGAGCTTGCTGGTGGCGCACGGGCTGGAGTGGCTGGAACTGGAACCCAGGTTATCGCGGGCGTTGCAGGGTGGTGTGATCTGCGCCCTCGGCACCGCGCTGGGTGCGGTGCCGGTGCTGGTGATTCGGCGCATGCCCCAGGCTCTGGGCGATACTTTGTTGGGGTTTGGTGCTGGCGTGATGCTGGCGGCGACCGCGTTTTCGCTGATCGTGCCCGGCATAGCGGCAGCAGAAAGCCTTGGCATGACCCCGTGGACGGCCAGTGGCCTGATCTGTTTGGGCATCATGCTCGGCGCGTTCGGTCTGTTTCTGGTGGATCGCAAAGTGTCCGGTGCATCACCGCAAATGCTCGTCGGCACGGTGGAGCATCCGGTGATTGCGCCGCGGATCTGGCTGTTCGTGTTCGCGATCATTGCCCATAACATTCCCGAAGGTATGGCCGTCGGCGTCTCGGCAGGTGGCGGTATGCCTGATGCCGACAGTCTGGCGATGGGCATTGCGTTGCAGGATGTGCCGGAAGGGTTGGTGATTGCCCTGGTATTGGCCGGAGCAGGGATGTCGCGGTTCAAGGCGTTCCTGATGGGTGCCGCATCAGGCCTGGTCGAGCCAGTGTTCGCCCTGTTGTGCGCGTGGCTGGTGAGCCTGGCTGAACTGCTGTTGCCTTTGGGCCTGGCATTGGCAGCCGGGGCCATGTTGCTGGTGGTGACCCACGAAGTCATTCCCGAGTCGCGTCGACACGGTCATGACAAGTTGGCCAGCCTTGGGCTGTTGATCGGATTCTGTCTGATGATGGTGATGGATACTGCGCTCGACTAGGCGAGCATTCACTCGCCTTCGTCGAAGAAGTTATTGATCAAGGCCACCAGCGCATCCATCGCTTCCTGCTCCTGCTCGCCTTCCGTGCTCAGATGGATTTTGGTGCCCTTGCCGGCAGCAAGCATCATCATGGCCATGATGCTTTTGCCGTCGACGGTGGATTCCGGCGTGCGTCCTACCCTGATCGTGCAATCCTTGAATTGGCCGGCGACCCCGACGAATTTTGCGGACGCCCGGGCATGCAGGCCCAGTTTGTTGATGATTTCGATTTCCAGAGCAGGCATCGCGATGTGAATCCTTTAGCTGAGGTCGCGGTGGCGGACCTGGACGTTCTTCAGGGATTGCTGCAGGGTCTTGCCCAAGCGTTCGGTCAGGTAGACAGAGCGGTGATGTCCGCCGGTGCAACCGATGGCAATGGTGACATAAGCGCGGTTGCTGGCAGCAAAGCGGGGTAGCCATTTGAGCAGGTAGGTGGAGATATCCTGGAACATTTCTTCGACATCCGGCTGTGCCGCCAGATACTCCGCAACCGGTTGATCGAGCCCGGACTGCGCGCGTAACTCCGGTTTCCAGTAGGGATTGGGCAGGCAGCGTACATCGAACACCAGGTCGGCATCGACCGGCATGCCACGCTTGAAGCCGAAAGATTCCACCAGGAAAGCTGTGCCGGGTTCCGGCTGGTTCAACAGGCGTAGCTTGATGGTATCGCGCAGTTGATACAGGTTCAGATTGGTGGTGTTTACTTTGAGATCGGCCAGGTCGGCGATAGGGCCGAGCAGGTCCGTTTCATCATTGATCGCCTCGGCCAGCGAGCGATTGGCACTGCTCAGCGGGTGGCGACGGCGGGTTTCAGAGAAGCGTTTGAGCAGGGTTTCTTCGTCGGCATCCAGGTACAGGACATCACACTGGATGTGACGGCTGCGGACTTCTTCCAGCAGCTCTGGGAACCGCGACAAGTGGCTTGGCAGGTTGCGTGCATCGATGGATACGGCAACCAGCGGCTGTGACAGTTCAGTGTGAATCAACGCGCGTTCGGCCAACTCCGGCAACAAGCCGGCAGGCAGGTTGTCGATGCAGTAGTAGCCGTTGTCCTCAAGCACATCGAGGGCGGTACTTTTACCTGAGCCGGAACGGCCGCTGACGATGATCAAGCGCATGATTAGTGCCCGTTTTGCTCGTCCAGGACAACCTGATACAAGGCTTCATTGCTCGGGGCGCTACGCAGTTTGTCGCGCACGTCCTTGCGGTCGAGCATGCTGGCGATCTGGCGCAACAGCTCCAGGTGCGCATCGGTAGCGGCTTGCGGGACCAACAGGACGAACAGCAGGTCAACCGGTGCGCCATCGATGGCGTCGAAATCGATAGGGGCGTCAAGGTGCATCAAGGCGCTGATGGGCGAGATACAACCCTTCAGGCGACAATGAGGGATGGCGATGCCGTTGCCAAAACCGGTCGAACCGAGTTTTTCACGGGCAATCAAAGCCTCGAAGACATCTTGCATCTCCAGTCCCGGCACTTCGCGGGCGATCAGATTGGCAATTTGCTCGAGGGCTTTCTTTTTACTGCCGCCCGGCACGTTCACCAGGGAACGGCCGGGGGTCAGGATGCTTTCAAGTCGGATCATGGGTTGGGAGTGTTAACGACCGGTAGCGCCCTGGAGGAGGCTCTGGGTCTTTTCCTTATGCTTTTTGAGTTGTTTATCCAGCTTGTCGGTCAGTGCGTCGATCGCCGCGTACATATCGGTATGTTCCGCGTTGGCGACCACTTCATTGCCGGGAATATGCAACGTGGCTTCGATTTTCTGCTTCAGCTTTTCGACCGTCATCGTGACCTGCACGTTGGTGATCTTGTCGAAATGTCGCTCCAATCGTTCGAGTTTTTCGCCGATGTAGGTGCGAAGAGGTTCGGTCACTTCCAGTTGGTGTCCACTGATGTTGACTTGCATACAGCTTCTCCTTCGTTGCCAGTGCATTAAGCGGTAGATCAGATGATCTACCACTGGAACGCTGTGGCGTGGCTCTACATCAACCGCTTGCGTTCGCTCGAAGGCGCGATCCCGAGGGATTCGCGGTACTTGGCGACGGTGCGGCGAGCCACCTGAATGCCTTGTGCCTCCAGTAAACCAGCGATCTTGCTGTCACTCAACGGCTTTTTCTGATTTTCCGCGGCAACCAGTTTTTTGATGATCGCGCGGATCGCCGTGGACGAGCATTCGCCGCCTTCAGAGGTGCTGACGTGACTGGAGAAAAAGTATTTCAGTTCATAGATGCCCCGGGGGGTATGCATGAATTTCTGTGTGGTCACTCGAGAGATCGTTGACTCGTGCATGCCGACCGCTTCAGCGATGTCATGCAGGACCAGTGGTTTCATGGCTTCGTCGCCATATTCCAGGAAGCCGCGCTGATGCTCGACGATCTGGGTGGCCACTTTCATCAGGGTTTCGTTGCGGCTTTGCAGGCTCTTGATGAACCAGCGGGCCTCCTGCAACTGATTGCGCATGAAGGTGTTATCAGCGCTGGTGTCGGCGCGGCGCACGAAGCCGGCGTACTGGGCGTTGACCCGCAGCCGTGGCACGGACTCCTGGTTCAGTTCCACAAGCCAGCGCTCATTGTCCTTGCGCACGATCACGTCAGGGACGACGTATTCGGCTTCGGTAGATTCGATCTGGGAGCCGGGACGCGGATTGAGGCTCTGAACCAGTTCGATGACCTGGCGCAGCTCATCTTCCTTGAGCTTCATGCGGCGCATCAACTGACTGTAATCGCGGCTGCCGAGCAGATCGATAAAATCGGTCACCAGGCGCTTGGCCTCGTTCAGCCATGGAGTCTTGACCGGCAACTGGCGCAATTGCAGCAACAGGCATTCACCCAGGTTCCGGGCGCCGATGCCGGCTGGTTCGAATTGCTGGATGCGGTGCAGGACGGCTTCGATTTCGTCCAGTTCGATGTCCAATTCCGGATCGAAGGCCTCGAGTATTTCCTCGAGTGTTTCGTCCAGATAGCCCTGATTGTTGATGCAGTCGATCAGGGTTACGGCGATCAGGCGGTCGGTGTCGGACATCGGCGCCAGGTTCAATTGCCAGAGCAAGTGGCTTTGCAGGCTTTCACCGGCGGATGTGCGGGTGGTGAAATCCCACTCATCGTCATCGTTGCTCGGCAGGCTGCTGGCGCTGGTCTGGTAAACGTCTTCCCATGCCGTGTCGACAGGAAGTTCGTTGGGGATGCGCTCGTTCCAGTCGCCTTCGTCGAGGTTATCAACGGTTGGCGCGCTTTCCTGGTAGGAGGGTTCCTGAGTCTCGGTGTTGGGCTTCTGTTCGACGTTGTCGGCCAAGGGGTCAGTGTTATCGAAGTCGTCGCCTTCTTCCTGGCGTTCGAGCATCGGATTGGACTCCAGGGCCTCCTGGATTTCCTGTTGCAGGTCCAGGGTCGACAATTGGAGCAGACGGATGGCCTGTTGCAGCTGCGGTGTCATCGTCAGCTGCTGGCCCATTCTCAAGACTAGCGATGGTTTCATGGCAGGGGCTTAACACCTTATTCGCCGGCGCACATGCGCCATCCACTACAGGGCGCCGGAGCGCCAAACATAAGCAAATTATATGCCCGAAGTTGCGGTGTTTGCCTAGAGCGCTGTAACAATAAAAAAGTGTTGATTTTTTATCGAGACAAGCGCTCGGTCGACTAGCCAGGCGCCTCAGTGCTTACAGGCGGAACTCATGCCCCAGGTACACTTCCTTGACCAGGTCGTTGGCCAGGATGGTATGAGCGTCACCTTCGGCGATCAATTGGCCATCGTTGACGATGTAGGCGGTTTCGCAGATATCCAGGGTTTCACGGACGTTATGGTCAGTGATCAGGACGCCAATGCCCTTGGCCTTCAGATGGTGGATGATCTGTTTGATATCGCCCACCGAAATCGGGTCCACGCCGGCGAAGGGTTCGTCGAGCAGGATGAATTTTGGATTGGTGGCCAGTGCACGGGCAATTTCCACGCGGCGACGCTCGCCACCGGACAGGCTCATGCCAAGGTTGTCGCGAATGTGGCTGATGTGGAATTCCTGCAGCAGGCTTTCCAGCTCTTTGCGACGGCCGGCCTTGTCGAGTTCCTTGCGGGTCTCGAGGATGGCCATGATGTTGTCGGCCACCGAGAGTTTGCGGAAGATCGACGCTTCTTGCGGAAGATAGCCGATACCGGCCTTCGCGCGGCCGTGCATGGGCTGGTGGCTGACGTCCAGGTCGTCGATCAGGACGCGGCCCTGATCGGCCTGGACCAGGCCAACGATCATGTAGAAACAGGTGGTCTTGCCGGCACCGTTGGGGCCAAGCAGGCCAACGATCTGACCGCTGTCGATGGACAGGCTGACGTCACGCACGACCTGGCGGCTCTTGTAGCTCTTGGCCAGATGCTGAGCTTTCAGAGTTGCCATTACTGGGCCTTTTGCTCGTCGGTTTTCTTTTTCGGCTGGATCACCATGTCGATGCGCGGACGCGCCTCGGTGACTTTACTGCCGGTGGCGCGACCGGCACTGGCCAGCTTCTTGACCGTGTCGTAGACGATTTTCTCGCCTTGGGTGGTGTTGTTGTCCTTGTCGATGACTTTGGCGCGATCGATCAGCACAACGCGGTTCTGCGTGGCGTGGTACTGGATCGTCACTCCCCAACCCTGGACGGGTTTGGTGTCGCCTTGGGTTTGCAATTGCTCGAAGTAAGCCAGGTTGCCCACTGAAGTCATCACGTCGATATCGCCGGCAGGAGTGCGGGTGACGGTCACGGTGTTGCCGGTAACCTTCATCGAGCCCTGGGTGATGATCACGTCACCTTTATAGGTGGCAATGCCATTCTTGTCGTCCAGCTGGGCATCGTCGGCCTGGATGCGGATAGGCTGCTCTTGATCGTTCGGCAGGGCCCAGGCGCTCACGCTTCCCAGTGCTGCGCCCAGACTGAGCAAAATAGGGAGGGTTTTAACGAGCCTCATACTGTCCTCTTACGTTCGAGAGCAGGTGTATCCTGCTTTCTTTCAAATACGCTTTCATTCCAATGCCTGTCGATACACCGCCGGCGCCGTCGATTCTAACGGGTTGCTCGGTCTGCGCATATTGCTGCTGCGGGAACACCGTCATGCGAGTGGTGGTGATCAGGGTTTTGCGGTTTTTCTCGTCGAAGCGCGTGATGCGTACCGAGTCGATCAGTTCAACCTGTGTGCCGTCGGGATTGACTTCACCCTTCTCGCTCTGGACGTGCCATGGAAATTCGGTGCCACGGAATATGTTCAGGTCGGGGTTGGTCAGCAATGTCACTTCGGTGGCTTTGAGGTGTTCGACCTTGTCCGAAGTCATGTCGTATTGCAATTTCCCGTCCGGCAGGAACTGCACGCTATGGGCGTTGGTGGCGTAATAGTCGATCGCGCTTTCGTCGACTTGCGTAACCGGCTTGTCGAGGAAGCGTTCCGGGCTGATGTTCCAGTAGCCGACCGCAGCGAAAATCGCCGCGATGCAACCGAAGATCAGGATGTTGCGAATCTTTTTGCTCAGCATGTCTGGCTCACAGGTACGCGGCGTTGGCCGCATCGAGGCGGCCCTGGGCGCGCAGGATCAATTCGCAGAATTCGCGGGCGGCACCTTCGCCACCACGGGCCTGGGTAATGCCATGAGCGTGTTCGCGCACGAAACTGGCGGCGTTGGCCACTGCCATGCCCAGTCCCACGCGGCGAATCACCGGCAAGTCAGGCAAGTCGTCACCCAGGTACGCGACCTGTTCATAGCTTAGGTTGAGTTGGCCAAGAAGCTCGTCGAGCACTACCAGTTTGTCTTCGCGACCCTGATACAGATGCGGAATGCCGAGGTTCTTCGCCCGTCGCTCGACCACTGGAGTCTTGCGGCCGCTGATGATGGCGGTCTGTACGCCGGCGGCCATCAGCATCTTGATGCCCTGGCCGTCGAGGGTGTTGAACGTCTTGAATTCGCTGCCGTCTTCGAGGAAGTACAAGCGCCCGTCGGTGAGAACGCCGTCGACGTCGAAAACTGCCAGCTTGATCTGTTGGCCGCGTTGCAGCAGGTCCGTGCTCATTACATTACCCCTGCACGCAACAAGTCGTGCATGTTCAAGGCGCCGACCGGGCGGTCTTCACCGTCGACCACCACCAGTGCGTTGATTTTATGGTCTTCCATGATTTTCAGGGCCTCGGCGGCGAGCATCTCGGCGCGGGCAGTCTTGCCGTGGGCGGTCATGACTTGATCGATGGTGACGCTGTGTATGTCGATGGTGCGGTCCAGGGTGCGGCGCAGATCGCCGTCGGTGAATATCCCGGCCAGCTTGCCGTCGGCTTCAAGGATTACGGTCATGCCCAGGCCCTTGCGGGTCATTTCCATCAGGGCGTCCTTGAGCAGGGTGCCGCGCTGAACCTGCGGCAGCTCTTGCCCGGCGTGCATGACGTTTTCCACTTTCAGCAACAGACGTCGGCCCAGTGCACCACCAGGATGGGAAAAGGCGAAGTCTTCGGCGGTGAATCCGCGGGCTTCCAGCAAGGCGACGGCCAGGGCATCGCCCATGACCAGCGCGGCGGTTGTCGAAGAGGTGGGCGCCAGGTTCAGCGGGCAGGCTTCATGCTCGACGATAACATTGAGGTTGACCTCGGAGGCCTTGGCCAGCGGCGAGTCGGGATTGCCGGTCATGCTGATCAGTTGGATGCCCAGGCGCTTGATCAGCGGCAGCAGGGTCACGATTTCATGGGTGGAACCGGAGTTCGACAGCGCCAGGATGATGTCGTCGCGGGTGATCATGCCCATGTCACCATGACTGGCTTCAGCCGGGTGGACGAAAAATGCCGGGGTGCCGGTGCTGGCCAGGGTGGCGGCGATCTTGTTGCCGATATGCCCCGACTTGCCCATGCCGACCACGACTACGCGGCCTTTGCTGGCCAGAATCATCTCGCAGGCGCGTACGAAATCTGCGTCGATATGCGGCAGCAAGCCTTGTACGGCTTCCACCTCGAGGCGGATGGTGCGTTGGGCGGATTGAATCAGGTCGCTGGATTGGCTCATGTCAGAAATCATTTAGCCTGATGAAAAGGCGGCGATTATAACGGTTATGATCAAAACCCTCACGCAAGTTCGTCGCGCATTGTCATTCCCTGCTACCGAATCACACCAGGTAATGCTTTTGGCTGGTCATGTTGCTGCACATGGCCCGGCAATGACCTTGGGTGCCTGGCGTTTGCAGTGATATAGTTCGCCGCCAGTTCGGCCCGCCCGGGAATATGTGCTTTCGTCAGAAAGTCAGGCGTCCGAGTGAGAGGCTGCATCGCAAGGAGTTTAGATGAGTGCCGATAACGCCTACGCGGTCGAGCTGAAGGGACTGACCTTCAAGCGCGGTGCGCGCAGCATTTTCAATAACGTCGATATCCGTATTCCCCGCGGCAAGGTCACCGGCATCATGGGACCTTCCGGGTGTGGCAAGACTACGCTGTTGCGGTTGATGGGCGCGCAGTTGCGACCTACCCGGGGCGAAGTCTGGGTCAACGGCCAGAACCTGCCGAAACTCTCGCGCAGCGATCTGTTCGATGCCCGCAAGCACATGGGCGTGCTGTTTCAGAGTGGCGCACTGTTTACCGATCTCGATGTGTACGAGAACGTGGCCTTTCCGCTGCGCGTTCACACCGAGCTGTCGGATGAAATGATCCGCGATATCGTCCTGCTCAAGTTGCAGGCCGTGGGTTTGCGTGGCGCCATCGAACTGATGCCCGACGAACTGTCCGGTGGCATGAAGCGTCGTGTCGCGCTGGCGCGGGCGATAGCGCTCGATCCGCAGATTCTCATGTATGACGAGCCCTTTGTCGGTCAGGACCCTATCGCCATGGGTGTGCTGGTGCGCCTGATCCGCCTGCTCAACGATGCTCTGGGCATCACCAGTATCGTGGTTTCCCACGATCTGGCCGAGACCGCGAGCATTGCCGATTACATCTATGTAGTGGGCGACGGGCAGGTGTTGGGGCAGGGCACACCGAAGGAACTGATGAATTCGGACGACCCGAAAATTCGTCAATTCATGACCGGGGAGCCCGATGGCCCGGTTCCGTATCACTTTCCAGCGCCGGATTACCGCGCAGATCTCCTGGGGAAGCGCCGCTGATGCGCAGAATTACATTAATAGAACGCGTACGCCGGTTTGGTCGGGCCGGGATCGACACTGTTGCGGTGTTCGGTCGTTCAACGCTGTTCCTGTTTCACGCGTTGCTGGGCCGCGGCGGCATCGGCGGCGGTTTCGGCCTGCTGGTCAGGCAATTGCACTCCGTGGGCGTGATGTCGCTGGTGATCATCGTGGTCTCCGGCATCTTCATCGGCATGGTGCTGGCGCTGCAGGGCTTCAATATCCTGTCCAGTTACGGTTCGGAGCAGGCAGTAGGGCAGATGGTAGCGCTGACCCTGTTACGCGAATTGGGCCCGGTAGTGACGGCTTTGCTGTTTGCCGGGCGTGCCGGTTCGGCGCTGACGGCTGAAATCGGCAACATGAAGTCCACCGAACAATTGTCCAGCCTGGAAATGATCGGGGTCGACCCGCTCAAGTACATCATTGCCCCACGCTTGTGGGCCGGTTTCATTTCCCTGCCGGTGCTGGCGATGATTTTCAGCGTGGTGGGTATCTGGGGTGGCTCGTGGGTGGCGGTCGACTGGCTGGGTGTTTATGACGGCTCCTACTGGTCGAACATGCAGAACAGCGTGACCTTCTCTGACGATGTGCTCAACGGCATCATCAAAAGCATGGTTTTTGCCTTTGTGGTGACCTGGATCGCCGTATTCCAAGGCTATGACTGCGAGCCCACTTCCGAGGGGATCAGTCGTGCCACTACCAAGACCGTGGTGTATGCCTCTCTGGCTGTGCTCGGCCTGGACTTTATTCTGACCGCCTTGATGTTTGGAGATTTCTGATGCAAAACCGCACCCTGGAAATCGGTGTCGGCCTTTTCTTGCTGGCCGGCGTCCTGGCTTTATTGTTGCTGGCGTTGCGGGTGAGTGGCTTGTCCCCGAGCCCGAGCACCGACACTTATAAACTTTATGCGTATTTCGACAATATCGCCGGTTTGACGGTCAGAGCTAAAGTGACCATGGCCGGTGTGACCATCGGCAAGGTCACGGCGATCGATCTGGACCGCGACAGTTTCACCGGTCGAGTGACCATGCAGCTGGAAAAGCGTGTGGATAACCTGCCCGCCGACTCCACTGCGTCTATCCTGACCGCTGGCCTGTTGGGCGAGAAATACATCGGCATCAGCGTGGGCGGGGAAGAAGCCCTGCTCAAGGATGGCGGGACCATCCATGACACCCAGTCGTCGCTGGTGCTCGAGGACCTGATCGGTAAGTTTCTTCTCAATACCGTAAGCAAAGACGCCAAATGAGGAATTGCTAAATGATCTCTACCTTGCGACGTGGCCTGTTGGTGTTGTTCGCGGCCTTGCCGTTGATGGCTAACGCCGTGGCGGCGCCTTCCGCGCACGATCTGGTCCAGGACACCACCAACCGTATGCTGGCCGATCTGGCCGCCAACAAAGAAAAGTACAAGCAGGATCCGCAGGATTTTTATACGGCGCTGAACACCATTGTCGGGCCTGTCGTGGATGCCGAGGGCATTTCCAAGAGCATCATGACGGTCAAGTACTCGCGCAAAGCCACGCCTGCGCAAATGAAGACCTTTGAAGAGAACTTCAAGAAGGGTCTGTTCCAGTTCTATGGCAACGCCTTGCTCGAGTACAACAACCAGGGCATCACGGTTGAACCTGCCAAGGACGAGTCGGGTGACCGTACGAGCGTCGGCATGACCGTCAAGGGCAGCAGCGGCGCGATCTACCCGGTGTCCTACACCCTGGAAAAGGTCGGTGGCGAGTGGAAACTGCGCAACGTCATCATCAATGGCATCAACATCGGCAAGCTGTTCCGCGATCAGTTCGCCGATGCGATGCAGCGCAATGGCAACGACCTGGACAAGACCATCAATGGTTGGGCCGGGGAAGTCGCCAAAGCCAAGGAAGCCACCGACAAGTCTAAAGGGCAGCAAGCCCAATGAGTGAGTCGGCCATCATGATGGACGACTCCGGCGAGCTGCGGCTAAGCGGCGTGCTGGACTACCGCACCGGTCCTGCCCTGCGTGAACAGGGGCAGGCGCTGATCAAGGCCAGCGAGGCCCCGGCGCTGGTGGTCGATTGTTCTGCGGTGACCAAGTCCAGCAGTGTCGGTCTGTCGTTGCTGTTGTGCTTCATGCGCGATGCACGGGCGACCGGCAAGACGCTGAGCATCCGCGGGATGCCGGAAGACATGCGCGAAATCGCTCAGGTCAGTGAGTTGACCGAGCTGTTGGAGCAACCCTAACCCGCATCTATAAAGAAGCCCCCCGTCAGAGTCCTGCTTCGCGGGGTTCGCAGGCGCGGGGCTTTTTTGTATGATGTCCGACCCGCGCGCACAGGGCGCCGATTGAGGTTGAGCATGCAGGCCGTAGAAGTTAAAAGCTTCCTTGAAGGAAAGCTGCCAGGAACGCTGGTGGAAGTTGAGGGCGAAGGCTGCAATTTCCAGCTGAACGTGATTAGCGATGAACTGGCGGCATTGAGCCCGGTCAAGCGTCAGCAGCAGATCTATGCCCATTTGAACCCATGGATCACCGATGGCAGCATCCATGCGGTCACTATGAAATTTTTCAGCAGCGCGGCCTGGGCCGAGCGCACCTGAGCCCAAGGGCGTCGAGATTCTTATGGATAAATTGATTATTACTGGCGGTGCTCGTCTTGACGGCGAAATCCGCATCTCCGGGGCAAAGAACTCTGCCCTGCCGATCCTGGCTGCCACGCTGCTGTGCGATGGTCCGGTGACCGTTGCCAACCTGCCGCACCTGCACGACATCACCACCATGATCGAACTGTTCGGTCGCATGGGGATCGAGCCGGTGATCGACGAGAAACTGGCCGTCGAAATCGACCCGCGCACCATCAAGACCCTGATCGCTCCGTACGAACTGGTTAAAACCATGCGTGCATCGATCCTGGTGCTGGGCCCGATGGTTGCCCGTTTCGGTGAAGCCGAAGTTGCACTGCCTGGCGGTTGTGCCATCGGTTCGCGTCCGGTTGACCTGCACATCCGCGGCCTGGAAGCCATGGGCGCGATCATCGACGTCGAAGGCGGCTACATCAAGGCCAAGGCCCCTGAAGGCGGCCTGCGCGGTGCACACTTCTTCTTTGATACCGTCAGCGTGACCGGTACCGAAAACATCATGATGGCAGCGGCGCTGGCCAAGGGCCGTAGCGTACTGGCTAACGCCGCGCGCGAGCCTGAAGTGGTCGACCTGGCGAACTTCCTGAACGCCATGGGTGCCAAGGTTTCCGGCGCCGGCACCGACACCATCACCATCGATGGCGTCGAGCGTCTGCACACCACCACTTACAAAGTGATGCCTGACCGTATCGAAACCGGTACCTACCTGGTTGCCGCTGCCGTGACCGGCGGTCGCGTAAAGGTCAAGGACACCGATCCGACCATCCTCGAAGCCGTTCTGGAAAAACTTCGGGAATCGGGTGCGGAAATCACCACCGGTGAAGACTGGATCGAGCTGAACATGCACGGCAAGCGGCCTAAAGCCGTCAACGTGCGGACCGCTCCGTATCCGGCGTTCCCGACGGACATGCAGGCGCAGTTCATCTCCCTCAACGCCATTGCCGAAGGCACCGGTGCGGTGATCGAGACGATCTTCGAAAACCGTTTCATGCACGTTTACGAACTGCACCGCATGGGCGCCAAGATCCAGGTCGAAGGCAACACCGCCATCGTCACCGGCACCGAAAAGCTCAAGGGCGCGCCAGTCATGGCCACCGACCTGCGTGCTTCGGCCAGCCTGGTGATTTCGGCGCTGATCGCCGAAGGCGACACCCTGATCGACCGCATCTACCACATCGACCGTGGTTACGAGTGCATCGAAGAGAAACTGCAGATGCTGGGCGCCAAGATCCGTCGCGTTCCGGGCTAGTCGTTGCAGATGGGGCACAGGGAGGTGCCCATTGGTTTTCAAGTCGAGCCGGTTTCCGGCTCGATGCGTGTCCGGCGCCGATTGTGACCGGGCATAAGATTCCTGATTAAGGGCTGACGTTTCCCATGCTGACTATCGCACTGTCCAAGGGCCGCATCCTTGACGACACCCTGCCGCTTCTGGCTGAAGCGGGCATTGTGCCGACCGAGAATCCGGACAAGAGCCGCAAGCTGATCATCCCCACGACCCAGGACGATGTTCGTCTGCTGATCGTGCGTGCCACCGATGTGCCGACCTATGTCGAACATGGTGCCGCCGACCTGGGTGTCGCCGGTAAGGATGTGCTGATGGAATACGGCGGCCAGGGCCTGTATGAGCCACTGGACCTGCAAATTGCCCAGTGCAAGCTGATGACCGCCGGCAAGGTCGGCGCGGTCGAGCCCAAGGGCCGCCTGCGTATCGCCACCAAGTTCGTCAACGTTGCCAAGCGCTACTACGCCGAACAGGGCCGCCAGGTCGACATCATCAAGCTGTACGGCTCGATGGAGCTGGCACCGCTGATTGGTCTGGCCGACAAGATCATCGACGTGGTCGACACCGGCAACACGCTGCGGGCCAACGGCCTGGAGCCCCAGGATTTCATTGCTGCCATCAGCTCTCGCCTGATCGTCAACAAGGCATCGATGAAAATGCAGCACGCCCGTATCCAGGCGTTGATCGACACCCTGCGCAAGGCAGTGGAGTCTCGACACCGCGGCTGATTCACCTGCGCGACCTTGAGTCGCGCCCGTCTATCCGCCTCATAGCCAGAATTCTCAGGTGCCCAAGCGGAACGACTGCTAAGTTAGGGCGCCTGAGTTTTTTGCCAATTCTATGAGGCTCTCGCTATGACCGCACCGACTGCAATTCGCCGACTCAACGCTGCTGACCCGGATTTCGCACATCATCTGGATCATCTGCTGAGCTGGGAAAGTGTGTCTGACGACTCGGTCAATCAGCGCGTGCTGGACATCATCAAAGCCGTTCGCGAGCGTGGCGATGCGGCGTTGGTGGAATTCACCCGCCAGTTCGACGGGCTGGACGTCGCCTCCATGGCCGATCTGATCCTGCCGCGCGAACGCCTGGAACTGGCGCTCACTCGTATCACCGTGGCGCAACGCGAAGCCCTGGAAAAAGCCGCGGCCCGCGTGCGCAGCTATCACGAAAAGCAGAAACAGGACTCCTGGAGCTACACCGAAGCCGACGGCACCGTGCTGGGCCAGAAGGTCACGCCGCTGGATCGCGCAGGCCTGTACGTGCCGGGCGGCAAGGCGTCGTATCCGTCGTCGGTACTGATGAACGCGATTCCGGCCAAGGTCGCCGGTGTGACCGAAGTGGTCATGGTGGTGCCGACTCCACGGGGTGAAATCAACGAACTGGTGCTGGCCGCTGCCTGCATCGCCGGCGTGGACCGGGTGTTCACCATCGGTGGCGCTCAAGCCGTCGCCGCGCTGGCCTACGGCACCGAAAGCGTGCCGAAGGTCGACAAGGTGGTGGGGCCGGGCAACATCTATGTGGCCACCGCCAAGCGCCACGTGTTCGGCCAGGTCGGTATCGACATGATCGCCGGGCCGTCGGAGATCCTTGTGGTATGCGATGGCAAGACCGATCCGGACTGGATCGCCATGGACCTGTTCTCCCAGGCCGAACACGACGAAGACGCCCAGGCGATTCTGGTCAGCCCGGATGCCGCGTTTCTCGACCAGGTCGCCGCCAGCATTGCCAAGCTGCTGCCGACCATGGACCGCGCCGCCATCATCGAAACCTCGATCAATGGCCGCGGTGCGCTGATTCAGGTCCGTGACATGGAACAGGCCATCGAAGTCGCCAACCGCATCGCGCCGGAGCACCTCGAGTTGTCGGTCGCCGACCCGCAGGCCTGGCTGCCGCAGATCCGTCACGCCGGTGCGATCTTCATGGGCCGTCACACTTCCGAAGCCCTGGGCGATTACTGCGCAGGTCCAAACCACGTGCTGCCGACTTCCGGTACTGCCCGGTTCTCGTCGCCGCTGGGCGTGTACGACTTCCAGAAACGCTCGTCGATCATCTTCTGTTCCGAGGCCGGTGCCTCTGAGCTGGGCAAAACCGCCTCGGTACTGGCCCGTGGCGAATCGCTGAGCGCCCACGCGCGCAGCGCCGAATACCGTATTCTCGATGAACAGAAGGGGAACTGAACATGAGTAAATTCTGGAGCCCGTTCGTCAAGAATCTGGTGCCTTACGTACCGGGTGAGCAGCCGAAGCTGGCCAAACTGGTGAAGCTCAACACCAACGAAAACCCGTATGGTCCATCGCCGAAAGCCTTGGCTGCGATGCAAACCGAACTGAACGACAACCTGCGTCTGTACCCGGACCCCAACAGCGACCTGCTCAAGAACGCCGTTGCGAAATACTACGGCGTACAGAGCAATCAGGTATTCCTCGGTAACGGGTCCGACGAAGTCCTGGCGCACATCTTCCACGGGCTGCTGCAGCACGATCAGCCGCTGCTGTTCCCGGACATCAGTTACAGCTTTTATCCGGTTTACTGCGGGTTGTACGGCATCGAGTTCGACGCCGTGCCGCTGGACGAGCAGTTCCAGATCAACCCGGCGGACTACGCCAAGCCGAACGGCGGGATCATCTTCCCCAACCCGAACGCACCGACCGGTTGCCTGTTGGCGCTGGACGCCGTCGAGCAGATCCTCAAGGCCAGTCCGGATTCGGTGGTCGTGGTGGACGAGGCTTACATCGACTTCGGCGGGGAAACGGCGATCAGTCTGGTGGACCGTTATCCGAACCTGCTGGTG
The DNA here is from genome assembly GCF_002356535.2 of Pseudomonas izuensis. Classification (NCBI taxonomy): domain Bacteria; kingdom Pseudomonadati; phylum Pseudomonadota; class Gammaproteobacteria; order Pseudomonadales; family Pseudomonadaceae; genus Pseudomonas; species Pseudomonas izuensis. The sequence goes on from NZ_AP017423.2 coordinate 906,524, forward strand.
ACGCAAACATTGTCCAAGTCCCGTTCTCTGGCCGGTCTGCGGGTCGGTCTGGCGGTTGGGCATCCGGACCTGATCGAGGCGCTGGAGCGCATCAAGAACAGCTTCAACTCCTATCCGCTGGATCGCATGGCGAATGTCGGCGCGGCGGCGGCGTTCGAGGATCGCGAATACTTCGACAAGACTTGCCGGTTGGTGATCGAGAATCGCCAATGGGTTGTCGCGCAACTACAGGCCAAAGGGTTTGAGGTGCTGCCGTCGGCGGCAAACTTCATCTTCGCCCGTCATCCGCAGCACGATGCGGCGGGGCTGGCGGCGAAGCTGCGTGAGCAGGGTGTGATTGTCCGGCACTTCAAGCAGCAGCGGATTGCGCAGTTCTTGCGGATCTCGATTGGTACGCCGGATCAGAATCAGGCGCTGATCGACGGCCTCGGCGACCTATGATCCAAAACTAACCCCTGCAGGAGCGAGCTTGCTCGCTCCTGCAGGGGAATGTATTAGCTGTTTACTCTTCTTCTTTCTCTTTGACCGGCGCGGGCGGCGGGCGCAGGCCGATTTCCGCCGTGAGCTTGAGTTCCTTGCCGTTGCGCATCACCTGGACCACAACCTTGTCGGTCGGCTTGATCCGTGCCACCTGGTTCATCGAACGGCGACCATCGCCCGCTGGCTCTCCGTCGATGGAGAGGATCACGTCCCCCAATTGCAGGCCGGCCTTCTGGGCTGGGCCGTCGCGGAAAATGCCGGCGACCACAATGCCCGGGCGCCCCGACAGACCAAAGGATTCCGCCAGTTCCTGGCTCAATGGCTGTACCTCGATGCCTAGCCAGCCACGAATCACCTGGCCGTGCTCGATGATCGACTTCATCACCTCCATCGCCAGTTTGACCGGGATCGCGAAACCGATGCCCTGGGAGCCGCCGGACTTGGAGAAAATCGCCGTGTTGATACCCGTCAGGTTGCCGTTGGCGTCCACCAGCGCGCCGCCGGAGTTGCCGGGGTTGATGGCGGCGTCGGTCTGGATGAAGTCTTCGTAGTTGTTCAGGCCCAACTGATTGCGCCCGGTGGCGCTGATGATGCCCATGGTCACGGTCTGGCCGACGCCGAACGGGTTGCCGATGGCCAGCGCGACATCACCGATGCGGATGTTGTCGGAGCGACCGACAGTGATCGAAGGCAGATTCTTCAAATCGATCTTCAACACCGCGAGATCGGTTTCCGGGTCGCTGCCGATCACCCGGGCCAGGGTTTCACGACCGTCCTTGAGCGCCACCACGATCTGGTCGGCGCCAGTGGTCACATGGTTGTTGGTCAGGATGTAGCCTTCCGGGCTCATGATCACGCCGGAACCGAGGCTCGATTCCATACGCTTCTGCTTGGGCGAGTTGTCACCGAAGAAACGCCGGAACTGCGGATCTTCAAACAATGGATGGTTGGGTTTGTTGATGACTTTGGTGGTGTACAGATTCACCACCGAGGGCGCGGCGGTAATCACCGCTTCGGAGTAGGACACCGGACCTTGCTGCATGCTCGTGGTTTGCGGGGCTTGTTGCAGATTGACGTCGAGGCTCGGAAGCCCGACCCACTGCGGGTAACGCTGGATGATTAACAGAGCGACAAGCACGCCGGCCAACAACGGCCAGCCGGAAAAACGCAGCGCCTTGAGCATTAAGCACGTCCTGAGAGGTTGCAGGCGGTTAGAGACCGCCCATAATGTCGCGCATTATACGAGGCCGCGCGCGCCTCTGAACGGGATATTTAGGAGTCTTTTATGGCCGTCGCCCTGAGCACACTCGTCGAAGAAGCCGACCGTTACCTGAACAGTGCAAAGATTGCCGATTATTGCCCTAACGGCCTGCAGGTCGAGGGTCGGCCGCAAGTGATGCGCATTGTCAGTGGCGTCACCGCCAGCCAGGCATTACTCGATGCCGCCGTCGAAGCCAATGCCGATCTGATACTGGTGCACCACGGCTACTTCTGGAAGGGTGAAAACCCGTGCATCACCGGCATGAAGCAGCGCCGCTTGAAGACCCTGCTCAAGCACGATATCAGCCTGCTTTCGTACCACCTGCCGCTGGACCTGCACCCGGATGTCGGCAATAACGTGCAGCTGGCGCGGCAACTCGACATCACCGTCGAAGGCCCGCTCGATCCCGACAACCTGAAAATCGTCGGCCTGGTCGGCTCGTTGAGCGAGCCGATAACCCCCCGGGATTTCGCCCGCCGCGTGCAGGACGTCATGGGCCGCGAGCCGTTGCTTGTTGAGGGCAGCGCAATGATTCGTCGCGTTGGCTGGTGCACCGGTGGTGGTCAGGGTTACATCGACCAGGCGATCCTGGCGGGTGTCGATCTGTACCTCAGCGGTGAAGCCTCCGAGCAGACTTTCCACAGCGCCCGGGAAAACGACATCAGTTTCATCGCCGCCGGCCACCATGCGACCGAACGCTATGGCGTCCAGGCGCTGGGTGATTACCTGGCACGGCGGTTTGCCCTGGAACACATCTTCATCGATTGCCCCAACCCGATCTGACCTGAATTATGGGTGCACACCTGTAGGAGCTGGCTTGCCAGCGAAGACGGCCTCAGAACCGCTGCAAGACTTAAGGACGCTTTCGCTGGCAAGCCAGCTTCTACAGATAAGGGAAGGGCCAAACGGGCAGGCATATTCATATGCTCTTTCGATCTAGTTGGCGTCCTGATTAGAAGAGGTCGCTGTGCTAGGATCCCCGCTCGAACACGGCCCGCTGGCCGTTCATAAGAAAGCTTTCGTGAGTAGCCATGGTCGACAAACTGACGCATCTGAAACAGCTGGAGGCGGAAAGCATCCACATCATCCGCGAGGTGGCCGCCGAGTTCGACAACCCGGTGATGCTGTACTCCATCGGTAAAGACTCCGCCGTGATGCTGCATCTGGCACGCAAGGCGTTCTTCCCGGGCAAGCTGCCGTTTCCGGTGATGCACGTCGACACTCGCTGGAAATTCCAGGAGATGTACGCCTTCCGCGACAAGATGGTCGCCGAGCTGGGCCTGGACCTGATCACCCACGTCAATCCGGACGGCGTGGCGCAGAACATCAACCCGTTCACCCACGGCAGCGCCAAGCACACCGACATCATGAAGACCGAGGGCCTGAAGCAGGCACTCGACAAGCATGGTTTCGACGCAGCCTTCGGTGGTGCCCGTCGCGATGAAGAGAAATCCCGCGCCAAGGAGCGTGTGTACTCGTTCCGCGACAGCAAGCACCGCTGGGACCCGAAGAACCAGCGCCCCGAGCTGTGGAACGTCTACAACGGCAAGGTCAACAAGGGCGAGTCGATCCGCGTCTTCCCGCTGTCGAACTGGACCGAACTGGACATCTGGCAGTACATCTACCTCGAAGGCATCCCGATCGTGCCGCTGTACTTCGCTGCCGAGCGTGAAGTCATCGAGAAGAACGGCACCCTGATCATGATCGACGACGAGCGCATCCTCGAACACCTGAGCGAGGAAGACAAAGCCCGCATCGTCAAAAAGAAAGTGCGTTTCCGTACCCTTGGTTGCTACCCGTTGACGGGCGCGGTGGAGTCCGAGGCCGAAAGCCTCACGGACATCATTCAGGAAATGCTCCTGACGCGAACTTCCGAGCGCCAGGGCCGTGTCATCGACCACGATGGCGCAGGCTCGATGGAAGACAAAAAACGTCAAGGTTATTTCTAAGGGGCTGTCATGTCGCATCAATCTGATTTGATCAGCGAGGACATCCTCGCCTACCTGGGCCAGCACGAACGTAAAGAGCTGCTGCGCTTTCTGACCTGCGGTAACGTCGACGACGGCAAGAGCACCCTGATCGGGCGCCTGCTGCACGACTCCAAGATGATCTACGAAGATCACCTGGAAGCGATCACCCGCGACTCGAAAAAAGTCGGCACCACCGGCGAAGACATCGACCTGGCATTGCTGGTCGACGGCTTGCAGGCCGAGCGTGAGCAAGGCATCACCATCGATGTCGCCTACCGCTACTTCTCCACCGCCAAGCGCAAATTCATCATCGCCGACACTCCCGGCCATGAGCAGTACACCCGCAACATGGCCACCGGTGCATCCACCTGTGACCTGGCGATCATCCTGGTTGACGCCCGTTACGGCGTGCAGACCCAGACCCGTCGCCACAGCTTCATCGCCTCGTTGCTGGGCATCAAGCACATCGTCGTCGCCATCAACAAGATGGACCTCAAGGACTTCGATCAGGGCGTGTTCGAATCGATCAAGGCCGACTACCTGCAGTTCGCCGAAGGCTTGAAACTCAAGCCAACCAGCATGCACTTCGTACCGATGTCGGCGCTCAAGGGCGACAACGTCGTGAACAAATCCGAGCGCTCGCCGTGGTACACCGGCCAGTCGCTGATGGAAATTCTCGAGACTGTGGAAGTGGCGGGTGACCGCAACTTCACCGACCTGCGTTTCCCGGTGCAGTACGTCAACCGTCCAAACCTGAACTTCCGCGGTTTCGCCGGCACCCTCGCCAGCGGCATCGTCAAGAAGGGCGACGAAGTCGTAGTCCTGCCGTCGGGCAAGAGCAGCCGCGTGAAATCCATCGTCACCTTCGAAGGTGAGCTGGAGCATGCCGGCCCGGGTCAGGCAGTCACGCTGACCATGGAAGACGAAATCGACATCTCCCGTGGCGACCTGCTGGTGCACGCCGATAACGTGCCGCCAGTCACCGACAGCTTCGAAGCGATGCTGGTGTGGATGGCTGAAGAACCGATGCTGCCGGGCAAGAAATACGACTTCAAGCGCGCCACCAGTTACGTACCGGGCTCCATTGCCAGCATCGTCAACAAGGTCGACGTGAACACCCTGGAGGAAGGTCCGGCCAGCGCGCTGCAGCTGAACGAAATCGGCAAGGTCAAGATCGCGCTCGACGCGCCGATTGCCCTCGATGGTTACGACAGCAACCGCACCACCGGCGCTTTCATCATCATCGACCGCTTGACCAACGGCACCGTCGGTGCCGGCATGATCGTCGCTCAACCCCTGGCCCATGGCACCAGCACGCACCACGGCAAACTGGCCCACGTCGCCACCGAAGAACGCGCCCAGCGCTTCGGCCAGCAACCGGCCACCGTGTTGTTCAGCGGCTTGTCGGGTGCGGGCAAAAGCACACTGGCCTATGCGGTTGAACGCAAGTTGTTCGACCTGGGCCGTGCGGTGTTCGTGCTCGATGGCCAGAACCTGCGTCATGACCTGAACAAAGGTCTGCCACAGGATCGTGCCGGGCGCACCGAGAACTGGCGTCGCGCCGCGCACGTGGCGCGTCAGTTCAACGAAGCCGGTCTACTGACTCTCGCGGCGTTCGTTGCACCGAGTGCCGAAGGTCGTGAGCAGGCCAAAGAGCTGATCGGCAAGGAGCGTCTGCTGACGGTCTACGTCCAGGCTTCGCCGACAGTGTGTGCCGAGCGTGACCCGCAAGGCCTGTACGCAGCGGCCGGGGATAACATCCCGGGCGAGTCCTTCCCGTACGACGTGCCGCTGGATGCCGATCTGGTGATCGATACCCAGTCCGTGTCGCTGGAAGAAGGTGTCAAGCAGGTGCTGGAGCTGCTGCGCAAGCGTGGCGCGATCTAAGCGCTAGCCAGAAAAAAGAAACCCGCCGATGAGTGATCACCGGCGGGTTTTTTGTTGCCTTGAAATTGCTATCGCTGGCAAGCCAGCTCCCACAGGTTTCTCCGCCGTACACAATATTTGTGTTCACTGAAGATCACTGTGGGAGCTGGCTTGCCAGCGATAGGGCCGGAACATTCACTGAGTTACTTTGCGGGATACTCCCGATGCATCTGCCCCAACAACGCATCCTTGTCCTGCCACAACTGGTTGATCCAACCCTGGAACTGCAAGCGGTACTCGCCATCCTGGTCATAGTTCTTGCCGATGAACTGCGGCGGAATGTTCAGTTCCTGAAAATGCACCACCACATCCCTCACATTCCCGCACAGCAGGTCCCAGAAGCCGGGACGACCCGCCGGATAATGGAGGGTCACGTTGACGATCGATTCCAGCTGCTCGCCCATCGCATCCAGCACAAATGCAATGCCACCGGCCTTGGGTTTGAGCAGATATTTGAACGGTGACTGTTGCCGGGCATGCTTGCCTTCGGTGAAGCGTGTGCCTTCAACGAAGTTGAAAATACCGACCGGGTTATTGCGGAACTTTGCGCAGGTCTTGCGGGTGGTTTCCAGGTCCTTGCCTTTCTTCTCCGGGTGCTTTTCCAGATACGCCTTGGAGTAGCGTTTCATGAACGGAAAGCCGAGTGCCCACCACGCCAGTCCAATCACCGGCACCCAGATCAGTTCTTGCTTGAGAAAGAACTTCAACGGCTGGATGCGCCGATTGAGCACGTATTGCAGCACCAGAATATCAACCCAGCTCTGGTGGTTGCTGGTGATCAGGTACGAGTGCTGATAGTCGAGGCCTTGCAGGCCGGTGATGTGCCAGCGCGTTCGGCGGACCAGATTCATCCAGCCCTTGTTGAGACTGATCCAGGCTTCATGGGTATGGCTCATCAACCAGAGTGCCAGACGTTGGGTGGCGGCGAACGGCAATACCTTGACCAGCGCCACACAGAACAGAAACGAGCAGAGCAAAATCGTATTCAGCGCCAACAGCAGCGCGGCGATCACGCCGCGCACGGGGGCAGGGAGAAAATCCAGCATTTAAACATCCATGGGTCGGTTGGCTGCCTGAATCGCGGTCAAGGCGATGGTGTAGACGATGTCATCGACCTGCGCACCGCGCGGCAAATCGTTCACCGGTTTGCGCAGGCCTTGCAGCATCGGTCCGAGGCTGACGCAGTCGGCGCTGCGCTGCACGGCTTTGTGGGTGGTGTTGCCGGTGTTGAGGTCCGGGAACACGAACACCGTGGCGCGACCGGCCACCTGACTGTTCGGTGCGAGTTGCCGGGCCACGGTTTCGTTGGCGGCGGCGTCGTATTGCAACGGGCCGTCAATCAGCAGCGAGTGTTGCTGTTCATGGGCGAGCAAGGTCGCCTCACGCACCTTCTCGACTTCTTCGCCACTGGCCGACTCACCGCTGGAGTAACTGATCATCGCCACCCGTGGCGTGATACCGAATGCCGCCGCCGAGTCCGCGCTTTGCAGGGCAATCTCCGCCAGTTCGCTGGCACTTGGGTGCGGGTTCATCACGCAGTCGCCGTAGACCAGCACTTCTTCCGGAAACAGCATGAAGAATACCGACGACACCAGGGTGCAGCCCGGCGCCGTTTTAATCAGCTGGAGGGCCGGGCGGATGGTGTTGGCGGTGGAGTGAATGACGCCCGATACCAGGCCGTCGACTTCATCCAGCGCCAGCATCATGGTGCCGATCACCACGGTGTCTTCCAGTTGTTGCTCGGCCATTGGTGCGTTGAGGCTTTTGCTCTTGCGCAGCTTCACCATCGGCTCGACGTAGCGCTCGCGGATCAGGTCCGGATCGAGAATCTCCAGCCCCGGTGGCAGTTCGATGCCCTGGGCGCGGGCGACAGCTTCGACGTCGGCCGGTTTGGCCAGCAGAACGCAGCGGGCAATGCCACGGGCCTGGCAGATCGCCGCCGCCTGTACGGTCAATGGCTCGCTGCCTTCGGGCAGGACGATGCGCTTGTTGGCGGTCTGTGCGCGCTGGATCAGCTGATAGCGGAACACCGCTGGCGACAGGCGCATTTCCCGTGGCGTGCCGCAGCGCTGGTGCAGCCAGTTGGCATCCAGATGGCTGGCGACGAAATCGGTGATGATCTCCGCGCGCTCGCGGTCGTCGATCGGGATTTCCTTGTTCAGGCCGTTCAACTGGTTGGCGGTGTCGTAGGAGCCCGTGCTCACCGACAGCACCGGCAGGCCGGCCTGCAAGGCGCCACGGCAGAGGTCCATGATGCGCGGGTCGGGCAGGGTGTCACTGGTCAGCAGCAGGCCGGCCAGGGGCACGCCGTTCATGGCCGCGAGGCTCACGGCGAGGATGATGTCGTCGCGATCGCCGGGGGTCACCACCAGTACGCCAGGCTTGAGCAGCTCCACGGTGTTGCGCATGGTGCGCGCGCAAATGATGATTTTGGTCATGCGCCGGGTTTCATAGTCGCCGGCGTTGAGTACCTGGGCGCCCATCAGATCGGCGACGTCGCGTGTGCGCGGGGCGTTCAGTTCCGGCTGAAACGGGATACAGCCCAGCAGACGGAAATCGCCACTGCGCAACAGTGGCGAATGCTCGTTCAGGCGTGCAGCGAAAGCCTCCATGCTCTCCTCGGTCTTGACCTTGTTGAGGATCACACCGAGGACTTTCGGATCTTTCGGACCGCCGAACAATTGCGCCTGCAACTCCACACGGCCGGACAATTCGGTCAGCACTTCGTTTTCCGGTGCCGACACCAGGATCACTTCGGCATCGAGGCTCTTGGCCAGGTGCAGGTTGACCCGTGCGGCGTAACTGGCGCTGCGGGTCGGCACCATTCCCTCGACGATCAGCACATCCTTGCCGATGGCAGCCTGCTGATAGAGGGTGATGATTTCTTCGAGCAACTCATCCAGCTGACCATCGCCGAGCATCCGCTCGACATGGGCCAGGCCCAGCGGTTGCGGTGGTTTCAGGCCGTGGGTGCGGGCCACCAGTTCGGTGGAGCGCTCAGGTCCCGTATCACCCGGATGCGGCTGGGCAATCGGTTTGAAAAAGCCGACCTTGAGGCCGGCCCGCTCGAGGGTACGCACCAGCCCCAGGCTGATGGAGGTCAGGCCCACACCAAAGTCGGTGGGAGCGATAAAAAAAGTTTGCATGCGGATTCTCTGGAGGTGCATGGCAAGGGTGACGGCCCAGGACGGGGCGACCACCGAAATTCAGTCGCCAAGGTTATCGCTAACCGAGCCTTGTGCGCACCAACCGCAATCAAAGGGTTGGCCTATTTTTTCATGGCGCTGCAAAGGGTCCATGACCCAGGCCCGGGATTGCCAGGGCGGCTGATGGCGCAGGTGTTGGGTATGGCCGCAGGAAAGTTCGGCCACCCAGTGGCCGTCTTCGTCCTGATGAAAGCCTGTGATCGTCGCACCCCGTCTGTCCGGGTTGTGTTCGCTTTCGGGCGATTGCTTCGCTAAACTGGGTCTTTCATCATTCTTTTGCAAAAGGTCTCGCCCCATGCTGATCGCCGCCAATAAGGCTGTCTCCATCGACTATACCCTGACCAACGACGCTGGTGAGGTCATCGACAGCTCCGCCGGCGGCGCGCCGCTGGTCTACCTGCAAGGCGCAGGCAACATCATCCCGGGCCTGGAAAAGGCCCTGGAAGGCAAAGCAGTCGGCGACGAGCTGACCGTAGCCGTTGAACCTGAAGATGCCTACGGCGAGTACGCGGCCGAACTGGTCAGCACCCTGAGCCGCAGCATGTTCGAAGGCGTCGACGAGCTGGAAGTGGGCATGCAGTTCCACGCTTCCGCTCCGGACGGCCAGATGCAGATCGTGACCATTCGCGACCTGGACGGCGACGACGTTACCGTTGACGGCAACCACCCGTTGGCCGGTCAGCGCCTGAACTTCCAGGTCAAGATCGTTGCTATCCGTGATGCAAGCCAGGAAGAAATCGCCCATGGCCACGTCCATGGCGAAGGTGGCCATCACCACTGATTTTCTGCGCTAAGCTCAGATAACTGGAGAGGCGCCCTGAGGGCGCCTTTTTAGTCTGCGGCTGTCCGAGGCGACACCGCCAAGTGGCTGTTTCGAGAAGAACACGGGAATCTGGAGTACGTCATGAGTGCTTTTCACGACCTTAATTTGACAGCCCTGAATGGTCAGGCGCTACCTCTGGCGCCTTTCAAGGGGCACGTCGTGCTGGTGGTCAACGTTGCCTCCAAATGCGGCTTGACCCCACAGTACGCGGCGCTTGAAAACCTGTACCAGCAATACAAGGGCAAGGGTTTCAGCGTGCTGGGCCTGCCGTGCAATCAATTTGCCGGGCAGGAGCCTGGTTCCGAGCAAGAGATTCAGGCGTTTTGCAGCCTCAACTATGGCGTGACCTTCCCGTTGTCCAGCAAGCTGGACGTCAATGGTCACGAACGTCATCAGCTGTACAAGCTGCTGGCGGGCGAGGGTGCCGAATTCCCTGGTGACATCACGTGGAACTTCGAAAAGTTCCTGCTGGGTAAAGACGGGCGCGTATTGGCGCGGTTCTCGCCACGTACTGCTCCGGATGATCCAAGCGTCGTTCAGGCGATTGAAAAAGCCCTGAGCTGACCCGCTCTTTGTGGGAGCAATGCTTGCTCGCGATGACGTCGGCACATTCAACCCAGATGTTGCCTGACAGACCGCTATCGCGAGCAAGCTTTGCTCCCACAAGCTTTTAACCCTTAATCACCCAAATCAATAGTGCTGTTCAGCGCGTGCGAACCTCCATATTATCGCCGTCATAAAGTCTATTCCCGTGGAGCGCTCACATGCCCGTCAAAGCCCTGTTCAAACCGTTCCACCTCGGCACCCTCGAACTGCCGACCCGTGTCGTCATGGCACCGATGACCCGTTCGTTTTCGCCGGGTGGCGTACCCAATTCCAAAGTGATCGAGTACTACCGCCGTCGCGCCGCGGCTGGCGTAGGCTTGATCATTACCGAAGGCACCACTGTTGGTCACAAGGCTTCCAACGGTTACCCGAATGTGCCGCACTTCTACGGTGAAGCCGCGTTGGCCGGCTGGAAAAAAGTCGTCGACGCCGTACACGCCGAAGGCGGCAAGATCGTTCCGCAGTTGTGGCACGTGGGCAGCGTGCGTCGTATCGGCACCGAGCCGGACGCCAGCGTGCCAGGCTACGGTCCGTCGGAAAAAGTGAAGGATGGCAATGTCGTGGTTCACGGCATGAGCAAGCAGGACATTCAGGATGTAATCGCCGCGTTCGCCCAAGCAGCCAGGGATGCCCAGAGCATCGGCATGGACGGCGTGGAAATCCATGGTGCCCACGGCTATCTGATCGACCAGTTCTTCTGGGAAGGCAGCAACCAGCGTACCGACGAATACGGCGGCAGCCTGGCCAACCGTTCGCGCTTCGCCATCGAGTTGATTCAGGCGGTGCGTGCGGCGGTCGGTGAAGGCTTCCCGATCATCTTCCGCTTCTCCCAGTGGAAACAGCAGGATTACACCGCGCGGCTGGTACAAACGCCCGAGGCGTTGGGCGAGTTCCTCAAGCCGTTGTCCGACGCTGGCGTGGATATTTTCCACTGCTCGACACGCCGTTTCTGGGAGCCGGAATTCGACGGCTCCGAATTGAACCTGGCCGGCTGGACCCGCCAACTGACCGGCAAGCCGACCATCACCGTGGGCAGCGTCGGCCTGGACGGCGAGTTCCTGCAATTCATGGTCAACACCGACAAAGTGGCACAACCGGCCAGCCTGGAAAAACTGCTGGAACGTTTGAACAATGATGAATTCGACCTGGTGGCGGTGGGGCGTGCATTGCTGGTGGACCCCGACTGGGCACAGAAAGTGCGCGACGGCCGCGAGGAAGACATCCTGCCGTTCAGCCGTGAGGCGTTGATGACGCTGGTTTAAGCAGCAACTGGAAAATACTTTCGCGAGCAGGCTCGCTCCCACAGGGTTTGTGTTTAACGCAGATCCACTGTGGGAGCGAGCCTGCTCGCGAAGACTGGCTCAACATCGCCGAAGATTTCAGAGGACGGTCGGTGCATTCGGGATCGCAACCTCACCCACACAAGCCCCCCGCAACTGCCCCTCGAACTGCTCGATAATCGCCGCCCAGCCCTGGCGACTGGCATGCTGGCGCGCATTGAGGCGCATGCAGCGCAATGTTTCGCGCTCCTCCAGCAACCACGCCGCCGCATCGCAGAACGCTTCTTCGTCCCCGGGCATCGCCAGCACGCCGTTGTAGCCATGGCGAATATGCTGCGCCGCCGCCGCCTGATCGTAAGCCACCACCCCAAGTCCGGAGGCCAGCGCCTCGAGCACTACGTTGCCGAAGGTTTCAGTCAGGCTCGGAAACAGAAACACATCCCCCGACGCATAGTGACTGGCCAGGGCCTCACCCCTTTGGCTGCCGCAGAAAATCGCTTCGGGTATTTCGCTTTCCATGAGCAGGCGTTGCGGGCCGTCGCCCACCACGATCAGCTTCAGGGTGCGTTGTGGATAAGTTGACTTCAACCGGTCGAAACAACGTTTGAGCAAACCCAGATTTTTCTCCGGTGCCAAACGTCCTACATGGATGACGGCAATGTCGTTCTCGCCCAGTCCCCATTGTTCGCGCAACGCATTCAAACGTTTGGCCGGATGAAACAACTGGCTGTCGACGCCGCGAGACAGCAGCGCCAGACGCTCGAAATGCCGCCGCTCCAGCTCCATCCGCTGGCTGACGCTGGGTACCAGCGTCAAGGTCGAGCGATTGTGGAACCAGCGCAGGTAGTGGGTCAGCAGGCGCGTCAGTAACCCGAGCCCGTACTGGCTGGAATACTGTTGAAAATTGGTATGAAAGCCGCTGACCACCGAAATGCCCAGGCGTCGTGCCGCGCGCAGTGCCGACAGCCCGAGCGGTCCCTCGGTGGCGATGTACAGGACATCCGGACGGTGACGTTTCCAGCGTCTGAGCAGCTTGTGCATCGACGACTGCCCCCATTGCAGGCCGGGATAGCCCGGCAGCGGCCAGCCACGGCACAGCAACAATTCATCGTCGCCGCCCGCCGAAGGATCACCGCCCTGGCGCGGTCGCACCAGCTCCACCTGATGCCCGCGCGCGCGCAAACCGTCGCACAGGCGACCAAGGGTATTGGCCACGCCGTTGATTTCGGGAGGGAATGTTTCGGTGATCAGGGTGATATGCAGAGCTGTCGTCATGACCTCAGTGTCAGCTGAGGCCATGTCGCCGTTGTGACGGTCAGATGATGGATTTATGAACGCTTTTGTGGGTATGGCTCAGCGCTGGCTCACCAGGTTCTCGGCCCCACGCTCGCGCACCCAGAACAAGGTCGCCCCGGCCACGGCAGCCGGCATCATCAGGATGTTCACCACCGGAATCAGCAGCACCAGATACACGATCCCGCCAAAGCTCATGCTCTGCCAGCGTTTCTGCCGCAGCCAGGCGAGCATCTCGTTCCAGCCCAGCTTGTGGTTGTCCGCCGGGTAGTCGATGTACTGGATCGCCATCATCCAGACACCGAACAGTAGCCAGAGCGGCGCGGCGATGATGTTCACGACGGGGATGAACGAGAGGATGAACAGCCCGATTGCCCGCGGCAGGAAGTAACCGAGTTTGCGCATTTCCCGGCCCAGGGTCCGCGGGATCATGGCGATCAGCTCGCCCCAGCTGAAAGCCGGGAAGTCGTCGGTGCCGCGCACCACCACTTCGACCTTTTCCGCCAGGAAGCCGTTGAACGGTGCGGCGATGACGTTGGCGAGCATCGTGAAAGTGAAGAACACCATCAATGTCACGAGTACCACGAACAGCGGCCACAGCACATAGCTGAGGAAACTCAGCCAGTCGGGCAGGGAAGGCATCAGCGAATCGACCCACAGGCTGAATTGATGGCCAGCCAGATAGATCAATCCGACGAACAGCACCAGGTTGATTGCCAGCGGCAACAACACAAACAAACGCAGGCTTGGGCTCAAGACCAACTTGAGACCTTCGCGCAGGTATTGCGGGCCGGACAGTACAGGGGCGGGCATAACGTGCTCCGAGCAGAGGGAAAACGCGCCGACCTTACCGGCTTTGCCTGACGGGCGAAAGCGCGGCAGCGGTATCGACATTAACTGTAACAAAGGCGCCTTGTTCATCGCGCCGACGGGATAGAGACCACCTATGAGCTGGATTGTTAAACCGTATTTCCTTAATCTTCGCCCCCTCGATACGCTGCACCCATTCTTTTACAGGACTGTCGAGTTCAAGCCTTCCCCAAGTGCTTTCAATGGTCCTTTTTTATTCCCGCCGGCAACCCGGCGTTCCGCGCCAGGTAATTCCGGGCCGGTCAACAGGAGCAGGTCATGTCTGAAGTCCGTCATTCGCGAGTGATTATTCTCGGTTCCGGCCCTGCCGGTTACAGCGCTGCGGTCTATGCCGCCCGTGCCAACCTCAAGCCACTTTTGATCACCGGCATGCAGGCCGGCGGTCAACTGACCACCACCACCGAAGTCGACAACTGGCCGGGCGATGTCCACGGCCTGACCGGCCCGGCGTTGATGGAGCGCATGAAAGAGCACGCCGAGCGCTTTGAAACCGAGATCGTCTTCGATCACATCAATGCCGTGGACTTCGCTTCCAAGCCGTACACCCTGATCGGTGACAGCGCGACTTACACCTGCGACGCCCTGATCATCGCCACCGGTGCCAGCGCTCGCTACCTGGGCCTGCCGTCGGAAGAAGCCTTCATGGGCAAAGGCGTTTCGGCCTGCGCCACCTGCGATGGTTTCTTCTATCGCAATAAGCCAGTGGCTGTGGTTGGCGGCGGCAACACCGCTGTTGAGGAAGCCCTGTACCTGGCCAACATCGCCAGCACCGTGACCCTGATTCACCGTCGCGAAACCTTCCGCGCCGAGAAAATCCTGATCGACAAGCTCAATGCCCGGGTTGCCGAAGGCAAGATCATCCTGAAGCTGAACGCCACCCTGGACGAAGTCCTGGGCGACAACATGGGCGTGACCGGTGCGCGTCTGAAGAACAACGACGGCAGCTTCGACGAAGTGAAGGTCGACGGCGTGTTCATCGCCATCGGCCACACCCCGAACACTTCGCTGTTCGAAGGCCAGTTGACCTTGAAGGACGGCTACCTGGTTGTGCACGGCGGCCGTGACGGCAACGCGACGGCCACCAACCTCGAAGGTATCTTCGCGGCGGGTGACGTGGCTGACCACGTCTACCGTCAGGCCATCACCTCGGCTGGCGCCGGTTGCATGGCGGCACTGGATGCCGAGCGTTATCTGGACAACCTGCAGAACGCTTGATTCTGTAGAAACAAGAAAACCGGCTTCGGCCGGTTTTTTTGTGCCCTCGATTCCATGTTCGATCAAATCTGTTGTAGGAGCGAGCCTGCTCGCGATCACGGTGATTCAGTCGACCTCAATGTTGAATGAAAAATCGTCATCGCGAGCAGGCTCGCTCCTACAGGGATTGTGCGTTCAAATCAGTTTTGCCAGGCACGCCTCAAGAATATCCAAACCCTCCTCCAGCACAGCCGCCTCGGTCGTCAGCGGCGCCAGCAACCGAATGATGTGCCGCGACTTGCCGCTCGGCATCAGCAACAAACCTGCATCCCGCGCCAGTGCCAGCAATTGCGTGAGCCGTGCTGGAGCAGGTGTACCGTCGGCGTTCGCCAATTCAATCCCACGCATCGCGCCAACGCCGGTCAAGCGCCCGAGGTACGGTGACAGGTTGCGATCACGCCACGATTGGTAACGGCTGACAATCGCCTCTTCCTGCTGCGTGCCCCAGGCTTGCAGATGGGGATCGGTCATTTCATCCAGGGTCGCCAGCGCGGCGGCGCAGGCGATGGGGTTGCCGGAATAGGTGCCACCCAGGCCGCCCTTGGGCAAGGTGTCGAGCAGCGACTTGCGTCCAACCACCGCCCCCAGCGGCACGCCGCCAGCGATGCTTTTGCCGAGCAGGATCAGGTCCGGCTCGATGCCCAGTCGCGAGAATGCAAAGCGCTGGCCGGTGCGGCCGAAACCGGACTGGATTTCATCGGCGATCAGCACAATGCCTTTCTCGTCACACAAGCGCCGCAGTGCCTGGGCGAATGCCACATCCAAGGCGAGGAAACCCGCTTCGCCCTGCACCGGCTCGACAATAAAGCAGGCCACGTCTTCGATGTCGATTTCGACGCTGAACAGGCGCTCCATGGCCTTGAGCGCTTCGGCGCAGGTCACGCCATTGTCCTGGCTGGGGAAGGGCAGGTGATACACCGGCCCCGGCAATACGCCGACTTTCTGCTTGTAGGGTGCGACTTTGCCGTTGAGATTTAGGGTAGCCAGCGTACGGCCGTGGAAGGCGCCGTCGAAGGCAATCACTGCCGTGCGGCCGGTCGCGCCACGGACGATCTTCAGCGCATTTTCGGCCGCTTCGGCGCCGCTGTTGGTGAGCATGCCGCTGACCGGGTAGTTCACCGGAATGAAGCCCGAAAGGCGATCCATGAGTGCGATATAGGGCGTATGAGGCGCGGCGTTGAACGCGTAGTGAGTCAGCCGCGTGGCCTGATCTTGAATGGCTGCGACAATGCGTGGATGGCAATGGCCGAGGTTCAGCACGCCGATGCCGCCGACGAAGTCGATGTAGCGTTTGCCGTCAATGTCCCAGACTTCGGCATTTTTGCCGTGGCTGAGTGTGACAGGGTGAACGATGTTGATCGACTGACTGATGGTTTCGCTGCTCATGGGTGACCGGCTCGGAAGTGGGAGGACTTCTTTTTATCTAAGCCGTGAGCAGTGCTGGCCGGCAAACGAAATAAAGTCGCCGGGTCAATCTTAAAAGTGGGGATGTGTCGCAGAACATCTGTAGGAGCGAGCCTGCTCGCGATGATCGCCAGCGATAACGCTGGCTACCTGAAACCCCGCGGTGTTCTTGCGTCCATCGCGAGCAGGGTTCAGGTTCACAGCCGGGTTTGGTTCAACGGCGGGTCAGCGGTTGCTGGGTGAATTTCACCCCGGCCAGACCATGGGCCATCAACGCACGGATATTGCCGTGATCGCTGCCTTCGGGCGTGGCCAGCACCGAACGGTAATGCTCGCCGAAAGCCAGCAGTGCTTCGTCATCGCTCAGGCCTTCCAACAGTGCCAGACCCAGGGTCTTGCACGAGCCTTCGTTCTGCCCTGCCGCGTTTTCCACGCCGCCGTTGTTGAATGCCTGTGGCTGATAGTCGTAGCCGGCGGCAATGAACGCCAGGGTATCGGCAAAAACGTGTTCGCCGCTGTTGAAGCTGGCGCGCAGGGTATTCAAATCACTCATGGGTTTTTCCTTTGGCGAACGCCGCTTGTTGATCGGCGCTGGCTTCTTGCTGAAATTGGGCTTTCCACTCGGCGTACGGCATGCCGTAAACCACTTCGCGGGCTTCATCGAGGCTGACATCGATCTGGCGTTCGTCGGCAGCGGCCTTGTACCACTTGGACAGGCAGTTGCGGCAGAAACCCGAGAGGTTCATCAGGTCGATGTTCTGCACATCCTTGCGGCTGTCCAGGTGGGCCACCAGTCGGCGAAAGGCGGCGGCTTCGAGTTCGAGGCGTTCTTGATCAGTCATGGGGGTCTCTGCGAGACAGCTGCAAGCCACAAGCTTCAAGCTGCAAGATGGGTTTCGGTGGCTTGTAGCTTACCGCTTGAAGCTTGAAGCTTGAAGCTTGAAGCTTGAAGCTTAGCGGCTTGCCGCAAGCGTAATCGACACCGACTCTGCAAACCTCAGGGCGTGAGGCTTGTCGACTTCGACCTCGGCGTACAGCACCGACTCGTTGGCCATGACCAGGTCCAGCAGTTCCTGGGTCAGGCGTTCGAGCAGGGCAAAGCGATTGCCCTCGACATGCGCAATGATCGCCTTGGTGATGGTCCGGTAGTTCAGGGCATGGTCGATATCGTTGTCACGCACCGCGTCCTGGGCCGCGTAGAGGATGGTCAGGTTGATCAACACATCCTGCTTGTTGAGGATTTCGTCCTCATTGATGCCGATGTAGGTGCGCAGGCACAGGTCCTTGACCCGAATGCGTGCCATGCCTGGTTGAAGTTGTGGCATTACGTCTTGCTCCGTCCAATCAATTGCAGGAACTCCTGGCGGGTATTGCTCGACTCGCGGAAAGCGCCGAGCATCACCGAGGTATTCATGGTCGAATTCTGTTTCTCGACGCCGCGCATCATCATGCACATGTGTTGGGCTTCGATGACCACGGCAACGCCAGCCGCACCGGTGACCTTTTGCACCGCCTCGGCGATCTGCCGGGTCAGGTTTTCCTGGATTTGCAGGCGACGGGCGAACATGTCCACCAGTCGTGCAATCTTCGACAGGCCCAGCACCTTGCCCGTTGGAATATAAGCCACATGCGCCTTGCCGATGAAGGGCAGCATGTGATGTTCGCAGAGCGAGTAGAGCTCGATGTTGTCGACGATCACCATTTCATCATTGTCGGAGGCGAACAGCGCACCGTTGACGATTTCTTCAACGCACTGTTCGTAGCCATGGCAGAGGTACTGCATGGCTTTGGCAGCGCGCATCGGAGTGTCGAGCAGGCCTTCGCGGTCGGGGTCTTCACCCACGCCGATCAGGATCTCGCGATAGCTTTCGGACAGGGCGTTCCGGGGCAGGGATAGCGTCATGGAAGATCCTCGCGGGGCACTATTTGATGTGCCTTCCGCCGTTGACGGTCAGGGTTGTGCCGGTGACATAAGGGTTGTCGAGCAAATAACGCAGGCTTTGGTAAATCACTTCGCTGCCCGGCTCGATGCCCAGCGCGGATTTGGCCAGCGCCTTGGCGCGGTAGGCCGCGTCGTCATCAGGGTTGAACATTAGCAGGGCCGGGGCGATTGCGTTGACCTTGATGCCAGGCGCGTACTTGGCGGCAAAGGACAGGGTCAGGTTTTCGAGTCCGGCTTTGCTGGCGCAGTAGCCGATGTGCCGGCTGCTGCCCTTGCGGGTCACGTCATCGCTGATGTGGACGATGTCGGCCGGGTTCGAGCGTTCGAGCAGATCAGCGCAATGCAGATTGATCAGATAGGGCGCCAGCATGTGCACATTGAACATGCGGGTGAATGCCGTCGCATCGGTGTCCGGGGTTTCGGCCAGCCACTCGGAGGCGTTATGGACAATCGCCCGCAGGCTGTCGGCATGGGTTTTCAGTTCGCCGATGAAGGCGAAGATTCCGGCTTCGGTGGAGAAGTCTGCAAACACCGCCGTCGCCCCCAGGTCGCGCAGGACTTGCACGCCGGGACGTTCACTGCGGTAGCTGAAGATCACGCGATGGCCGTCTTCGAGCAATCGCTGCGCACAGTGCAGGCCGACACGCTGGCCGGCACCGGTGATAAGGATTGGGGCTACCGAGGAATTCATGAACGGCTCGCGTCGCGGTGAGAGCAAAACTATACCAGCGACAACAGCGGACTACCTATGGGTGCAGCGTCCTCTGTGGGAGCGAGCCTGCTCGCGAAGGCGATTCTATTCGCGACATCTGAGGCCTGCGTAACAATCAATGTCTTGAATCATGACGGGGCGGCAGGGGTACAATGGGATCCAAACAAAAACACGGACGCCAATCCGCTGATGCCTGTCCTGACTGACGTTGCTACCGCTAAGTCGCCTATGCTCTCTCTTGAACGGGAAGAGCTCTTTCCCATTCGCGAAGTGGCGCGGCTGACGGGCGTCAACCCGGTCACGCTTCGCGCATGGGAACGGCGTTACGGTCTGATCGTTCCCACGCGTACCGAAAGCGGACATCGTCTGTACTCCATGGCCGATATCGAGCGTGTGCGCAGTATCCTCGAGTGGATCGAGCGCGGCGTGGCGGTGAGCAAGATCGGCAAGATCCTGGCCAAGGCGGCACCGCTTGAAGCACTGTCGCACTTCATCCCCAATGACCTGGTACACGCCGACTACGCGCAATGGCAGCAGCAAGTGCAGGCTGCAGTAAGTGCTTTCGACGATGTTCAGCTGGAGCAGGTCTACGGACAGATCTTTTCCACTTACTCCCAGCCGGTGGTGTTCCAGGACATCCTTGTCCCGCTGTGGAAACAATTGCTGCAACGCCAGGACTCATTCGGCCGGACCAGTGAGTGGCTGTTCCTGGACGGTTTTCTGCGGTCACGGGTTTTGCAGCGTTTGCTGTTGATCCGCGACAAGCAACCAAGGCGAGTTCTCGTCAGTGCCCTGGCAGGCCAGTGCCGGGAACTTGAGTTGTTGGTTGCCGCCCTGTTCCTGAGCAGCGGACATACCGGCGTGCGCGTGTTGACCACCGGCCAGCCGTTCGACGAATTGACGCTGGTCTGCGATCGAATCAAACCCCAGGCGCTGGTGCTGTTTTCCAATCATGTACCCACCCCTGATCTGCCACGGCGTTTGAATCGCCTGGCGATGAGCCTGGAGTGTCCGGTGATGCTGGCTGGCGATGCGTCCGATCTCGCTCAGGACAGTCTGGCCGGATCGTCGATTGGCTGCCTGGGGAACGAAGGCACGGTGATGCGCCAGCGACTGAAACAGTTTCTGGCGGGCAACCTGGATACTTGAAGTCAGAGATGCAGGGTGGGGTGGGTCAAGCGGTGCTGCTGCAGGATGTACTGGCGCAGGCGTTCGGTTTCATCCTTGTCGCTCTGGCTCAGTGTGTAGGCATAGAAGCCGTTCTCGGTTTCTTTCTCGAGCGTGCCACGCAAGGCAATCCGCTCGTAGCCTGACGGGCTGAACCATAATGCAAAGTGCTTCGGCGCCTTGGTCTTGTTGTGAATTTCCAGCAAAACCCCTTTGAACGATACTTCGTGCACCCACATCGTGCCAGGCTGGCCCTTGGCGTTTTCCAGTGCCACGGGTTCGTCGAGCACCAGGCGCCATGGCCGGACCAGAGGCCCGTCTTCATAAATGCTGGGGACACCCAGACGCAGATGCAGGGCATGGAACTCGTCTTCCACCAGATGCAGCGGGAAGGTCATTTGCTGGTTTTCGAAGTTGGCGTGAATGGTGACTTGCTCATGGGCAGCAAGGCGCGTGAGCAAGTCACGGATTTGCGAACCACCGTTGACGAGCAGGCTCGACGTTGCGTCCCGCACATTGAGTTGCGGGTTGTGTTGCATGCTCTGAATGAAATCCAGTTCATCCTGGGTCAGGAGCGCGTCGCGTTGCATGGCTAGCTCGAAAGAAATAATTACAAAGTCATTGGTGATTGTAGTTAATGACAACTAATTCGCAGATTTGTTTGTACCGTTCGTCGCCTTGAGCGCAGCAAGTTCAGCCTGGACTTGCGCCAATTGCGCTTCAAGCTGCGCCACACGCTGCTGCGCCTTGACCTGCACGGTCACGTCTTTCTGCACGCCGATGAAATAAACCTGCCCATCATTCAGGTTTTTCACCGTTGAAAGGGACAGCTCATTCCAGAACGGTGTGCCGTCCTTGCGGTAGTTACGCAGGATTTCCCGGCAGGATCCTTCATTGTTCAACGCGTCACGGATCTTCGGCAGCGCGTCTTGATCGCGATCGCCGGATTGCAGGAAACGGCAATCCTGATAGAGGATTTCTTCGCTGGTGTAACCCGTCAGGCGTTCGAACGCCGGGTTGACGTAAATCAGGATCTTGTCTTGATCGCCTTCCTTTTCGGCAATCACGATACCGTCGTTGGAGGCATTGATGGCCAGTTGCAGCAGTTTGGCGTTGATCATGGGTGAACCTCTTCCTTGTTGGTTGTCTGGGGCATTCTAAAAGAACAAGACAGGCCGTGCTGTTAATATCCCGGTCTTTTACTCAGCTTCAGGATCAGATTGATGAAAGTCGCCATCATTTCCGGCTCGGTGTACGGCACGGCTGAAGAAGTCGCCCGCCATGCCTCCAGTATTTTGAAAGCCGCCGGTTTCGAAACCTGGCACAACCCGCGTGCAAGCCTGGCCGATGTGCAGGCCTTTGGCCCCGAAGCCTTCCTGGCCGTGACCTCGACCACCGGCATGGGCGAACTGCCGGACAACCTGCAGCCGCTGTACTTCGCAATTCGCGATCAGTTGCCCGCTGCCTGGCGCGGCTTGCCGGGGGCGGTGATCGGTCTGGGCGATGCCAGTTATGGTGATACGTTCTGCGGCGGCGGTGAGTTGATGCGTGAGCTGTTCGCTGAGCTGGGCATCCGCGAAGTCCTGCCGATGCTGCGCCTGGACGCCAGCGAAAGCGTGACGCCGGAAGCGGACGCCGAGCCCTGGCTGGCGGAACTGGCGGGCGCTCTACGCGGCTGACCGGTCCGGTCGAAGCACCCGCGACCGGGCTCGTCATTGTTCTGGCGGGGCGGCTGAACGCGCGCCCCACCTCTTCTCTGGCGGCGGCTGTTTGACATGGATCCACTATCCCCTGTCCGCTGACTCGTTCGGCCATCAAGCTGGCTGCCAATGCAACTACGCGAACCCGGAGGGCTGGCTAGACTCGGTAGTTATTGGAAACACTCCATAATAAAAACCAGAGGTTCCTAGCCGTGAGCGTAGCCCCCGTCCAATCGCCACAGAGTGTCAAAGAGCTGGTCAGCCCCGCCGAATGGCAGACCCGCATCGACCTCGCTGCCTGTTATCGCCTGGTGGCCCAGCATGGCTGGGATGATCTGATTTTCACCCACATCTCCGCCAAAGTGCCGGGTACTGATGACTTCCTCATCAATCCGTTCGGGCTGATGTTTCATGAAATTACTGCGTCGAGCCTGGTCAAGGTCGATCAGGCCGGCAACAAGCTGATGGACAGCCCCTACGAGATCAACCCGGCCGGGTACACCATCCACAGTGCGGTGCATGAGGTCCGTCACGATGTCGTCTGTGTGCTACACACTCATACGGCGTCCGGGGTGGCGGTGTCGGCGCAGAAACAGGGCGTATTGCCGATCAGCCAGCAGTCGCTGTTCGTCCTTTCGAGCCTGGCGTATCACGCCTACGAAGGCGTCGCGCTTAACCATGAGGAGAAGGCACGGTTGCAGGCCGATCTCGGCGAAAACAATTTTCTGATGCTGCACAACCACGGTCTGCTGACCTGCGGCAGCAGCATTACCGACACCTTCCTGATGATGTTCACCTTCCAGCGCGCCTGCGATATCCAGGTCATGGCACAGACCGGCGGCGCGGAACTGATCGCCATCGAGCCACACATTCTGGCGGGTGCCAAGGCGATGATCGCCGGTGTCACCAAAAGTGCTCAAGGCATGGGCGGCGCGTTGGCCTGGCCAGCGCTGTTGCGCAAACTCGATAAACAAGACCCGGGTTATAAACTCTAATGGCCCTCGCCGAGATCCCGCTGTGTATCTGGCGCAAGCGCGGCCAGACGTTCGAGTTCCGTGGCCAGGCCATCCGTTACTGGACGGCGGGGCAGGGTGAGCCACTGCTGCTCATCCATGGCTTCCCAAGCGCCAGTTGGGACTGGCATTACCTGTGGCAACCACTGACTCAGCGCTATCGCGTGATCGCCTGCGACATGCTGGGTTTCGGTGACTCGGCCAAACCGGTGAGCCACGCCTACAGCCTGCTGGAGCAGGCCGATCTGCAACAGGCGCTGCTGGAGCACCTGGATGTCGGGCAACCGGTGCATTTATTGGCTCACGATTATGGCGACAGCGTGGCTCAGGAATTGCTGGCCCGGCATTACGAATCGCAGATCAATATCGCAAGCTGTGTGTTCCTCAATGGTGGGTTGTTTCCGGAAACCCATCGCCCGGTCCTGATGCAAAAATTGCTGCTCAGCCCCTTGGGCTGGATGATCGGCCGTGCGTTCAGTCGTGACGGGCTGGTGAAGAGCTTTCGCCAGATCTTTGGTCCACACACCCGCCCCAGTGAAAGCGAGATGGATGATTTCTGGAGCCTGATCGAAAACAATCATGGCCCAAGGATCATGCACAAATTGATCACCTACATTCCCGAGCGGCGCACACGGCGCGAGCGTTGGGTCGGCGCGATGCAACGCGGCGAGGTGCCGCTGCGGGTGATCGATGGCGAGGTCGACCCGATCTCCGGGGCGCATATGGTCGCGCGTTATCGAGAGCTGATCCCCGAACCCGACACGGTGTTGTTGAGCGACATCGGCCATTACCCGCAGATCGAGGCGCCGTGCCAGGTACTCAAGCACTACCTGGCATTTCGCGACCGGCTGATGTTGCCGCCACTGAAAGTAGCGTGTTCATAGTGCTGAGCCTGCTGTAGGAGCCGGCTTGCCGGCGAAGGCGACCTGATTGGCGGTGCAAGACTCCAGGCCGCCTTCGCTGGCAAGCCAGCTCCTGCAGAGGCCGGGGATGAATGAAGCATCTGCGGCTACATCATCCCCCTGCCTTATCGCACACCATTCAGCCTCCCCCCTGTTCATTGTGACCCGCGCCGCCGTGCCTGAAACTCCAAGGCAATGTCCCTGGCCTGCTGGAGTTCCCCATGAATGAATCTGTGCGCTTCGAAGATAAAGTCGTGATCATCACTGGTGCAGGTGGCGGCCTGGGACGGGCGCACGCACTGCTGTTCGCCAAACAGGGCGCCAAAGTGCTGGTCAACGACCTCGGCGGCTCGACCCAGGGTGAAGGCGCCAACGCTTCGGCGGCGGATCGCGTGGTCGCGCAAATCCGCGAAGCCGGCGGCACTGCCGAGGCCAACCACGACTCGGTCACCGACGGCGACAAGCTTGTTCAACATGCCCTCGATGCCTTCGGTCGTGTCGATGTCGTGGTCAACAACGCCGGCATCCTGCGCGACAAGACCTTCCACAAAATGGAAGATGCCGACTGGGACCTGGTTTACCGCGTCCACGTCGAAGGTGCCTACAAAGTCACCCGCGCCGCCTGGCCGCACATGCGCGAGCAAAACTACGGCCGGGTGATCTTCACCGCCTCCACCTCGGGCATCTACGGCAACTTCGGCCAGTCCAACTACGGCATGGCCAAACTCGGCCTCTACGGCCTGACCCGCACCCTGGCCATCGAAGGTCGCAAGAACAACATCCTGGTCAACGCCATCGCCCCCACCGGCGGCACCCGCATGACCGAAGGCCTGATCCCGCCGCAAGTGTTCGAACAACTCAAACCGGAACTGGTCAGCCCGTTGGTGGTGTACCTGGCCAGCGAAAACTGCCAGGAAACCTCCGGCCTATTCGAAGTCGGCGGCGGCTGGATGGGCAAGGTGCGCTGGGAACGCAGCCTCGGCGCCGGGTTCGACCCACGGGCCGGTTTCTCCCCGGAAGACGTGGCGGCGCACTGGCAGCAGATCTGTGATTTCGAGGGGGCGGCGCATCCGAAGGACAACATTGAAGCGCTGAAGGAAATGATGGGGAATTTGCAGAAATATTCGCTCTGATTCCGCTTTACCCGGCAGGGCCTGCACGGGCCCTGCAATCCCTTCGATTTGCCCCTTCGCTTGAAAACCATCGCCCATAAAAAAAGGCCGCTGCAAAAGCAGCGGCCAAAGCAAGACGTTGGATCCAGGAGCTACAAATCAACGTCGGTGTACACGGGGCGATGACTCGAAAGCTTCAAATCATCTGAAATCTGTCGCGAACGGCGTGGTGCATCAAACGCTGTCGCTTCGTGCTATCCGGCGGTTTCCCGTGAAAGCCCGGAAAGAATAAGTCTTTGCCGGTAAAGGAAAAATAGCGATTCCGGACATGCACTGTTACGGGGCGCGCAACAGTCGAATGCGCTGTAGGCTCTTTCACTGTAGCAGCTGGTTGTAGGAGCTGCCGCAGGCTGCGATCTTTTGATGTTGTCTTTAAAAGATCGCAGCCTCGTTTCACTCGACAGCTCCTACACAACTCCTACACAGCTCAGGTGTTTATCGCCCCCATGCGTTGCGCTGATAGGTCGCCATTGCGGGCATCCATGCACTGCGCAACACCCCGTACTCAGCGGCCAGTCATCCTTTGGAGGTACACCGCGAATACCTCCTTGGTGCGCTTATCGCCCTCGGCGGGCGGCAGTAGGGTGAGGCCTTCTGTCACTCACCGGGGAAGACGCATGACAAAAACAACAATGCGCGCCATCTTCAAACCGCAGGCGCTGGCCGCTGCGGTGGCCTTGGGTTGCTGTGCCCAGGCACAGGCCGTTTCATTCAACATCGGGGAAATCGAGGGGACGTTCGACTCTTCGCTGTCGATCGGCGCGAGTTGGGGCATGCGCGATGCCGACAAGTCGCTGGTGGGCATCGTCAATGGCGGGACTGGCCAGGCATCGACCGGCGACGACGGGCGTCAGAACTTCGGAAAGGGCGAAACCTTCTCGAAGATTTTCAAAGGTATCCACGACCTTGAACTGAAGTATGGCGATACCGGTGTGTTTCTCCGTGGCAAGTACTGGTACGACTTCGAGTTGAAGGACGAAGACCGGCCGTTCAAGCAAATCAGCGATGACAACCGCAAGGAAGGCGCCAAGTCCTCCGGGACCCAACTCCTCGACGCTTTTGTCTACCACAACTACTCCATCGCCGATCTGCCGGGCACGGTGCGCGCCGGCAAGCAGGTGGTCAGTTGGGGGGAAAGTACCTTCATCGGAAACTCGATCAACAGCATCAACCCGGTCGACGTCTCCGCGTTCCGTCGTCCCGGTGCCGAGATCAAGGAAGGTCTGATTCCGGTCAACATGCTGTTCGCCTCCCAAGGCCTGACGGACAAGTTGACGGTCGAAGGCTTCTATCAACTGGAGTGGGACCAGACCGTCGTCGACAACTGCGGCACTTTCTTCGGCAACGATGTGGTGGCCGACGGCTGCAACAAGAACTACACCGTCGCCAGTCCGGCCATTGCGCCGTTGCAGCCGGTAGCCGCGGCTTTTGGCCAGGGCTTCGAGGTCACCCGGGAAGGGGTGGTCGTTCCTCGCGGCCCGGACCGCGATGCCCGGGACTCGGGGCAGTGGGGTACCGCACTGCGCTGGCTGGGGGATGACACCGAGTACGGCCTGTACTTCATGAACTACCACAGCCGCACACCCAACGTCGGTACGACGACGGCGGGCGCCTCCACGCTGGCGAGCATTCCCGGGATCGTCGCGGCGGCCAATCGTCTTGCACCTGGCAGCGGCTCGGGCCTGGCGCAAAGCGTGATGCTCGGCCGTGGCCAGTATTTCCTCGAATACCCGGAAGACATTCGCCTGTACGGCGCGAGCTTCTCCACCACGTTGCCCACCGGCACGGCGTGGACCGGTGAGATCAGCTATCGCCCCAACCTGCCGATACAGGTCAACAGCACCGACCTGACCCTGGCCATGCTCAACCCGATTGCCGGCGGCGCAGCGTCACCCATCGCCACCGCGCCTGGCGCCGACAACAAGGGCTATCGGCGCAAGGAAGTGACGCAGGTCCAAAGCACCCTGACGCACTTCGTCGACCAGGTTGCGGGCGCGGATCGCCTGACACTGGTAGGCGAAGCGGCAGTGGTCCATGTCGGTGGCCTGGAGCCCCGCAGCAAGCTGCGCTACGGCCGCGACTCGGTCTATGGCCAGTATGGTTTCGGCGGCGATACCAATGGTTTCGTGACCTCGACTTCGTGGGGTTATCGCGCCCGGGCGATCCTCGATTACAACAACGTCATTGCCGGGATCAACTTCCGCCCCAACCTGTCGTGGTCCCACGACGTCTCCGGTTACGGCCCCAACGGCCTGTTCAACGAGGGCGCCAAGGCCGTCAGCCTCGGCGTCGATGCGGACTACCGCAACACCTACACCGCAAGCCTCAGTTACACCGACTTCTTCGGTGGCAACTACAACACGCTCGAGGACCGCGACTTCGTGGCGTTGAGCTTTGGCGTGAACTTCTGACCTGTCTCGAGAAGGATGATTTCCATGCGCAAGATGATTCTGCAATGCGGTGTCCTGGCCCTCGGTCTGCTGGCCGCCAACGTCATGGCCGCAGTGTCCCCGGAAGAAGCGAACAAACTTGGCACCAGTCTCACACCGTTGGGGGGCGAGAAGGCTGGCAATGCCGACGGCTCGATTCCGGCGTGGACCGGAGGCATCCCGAAAAACGCCGGCGCGGTGGACAGCAAGGGTTTCCTGGCGGACCCGTTCGCCAATGAAAAACCGCTGTTCATCATTACGGCGGCGACGGTCGACAAGTACAAGGACAAGCTCTCCGACGGGCAGATCGCGATGTTCAAGCGCTACCCCGACACCTACAAGATCCCGGTGTATCCGACCCACCGCACAGCCGCACTGCCAGCGGACATCTATGAGTCGGCCAAGCGCAGCGCGTTGAACGTTACCCCGATCAACGATGGTAACGGCCTGGCCAATTTCACCGGCAATCGCTACTACGCCTTTCCGATTCCGAAGAACGGGGTCGAGGTGATCTGGAACCACATCACCCGTTATCACGGCGGCAATCTGCGCCGCACCATCACCCAGGCAACGCCGCAGGCCAATGGCGATTTCACCGTCATCCGCTTCAAGGACGAGGTGGCCGTGCCGTCGTTGCTGGGGGATTTGAAACCGGGCAGTGATGACAACGTGCTCAACTATTTCAAGCAGGAAGTGACGGCGCCGGCGCGGCTGGCGGGTAACGTGCTGCTGGTCCACGAGACCCTCGATCAGGTCCAGGAGCCGCGCAAGGCCTGGATCTACAACGCCGGTCAGCGCCGTGTGCGGCGTGCACCGCAAGTGGCCTATGACGGCGTGGGCACCTCGTCCGATGGCTTGCGCACCACCGACAACTTCGACATGTTTTCCGGTGCGCCGGACCGCTACGACTGGAAGCTGATCGGCAAGAAGGAAATGTACATCCCGTACAACAGCTACAAACTCGACTCGCCTGACCTGAAATATACCGATGTGATCAAGGCCGGCCATATCAATCAGGACCTGACCCGTTACGAATTGCACCGGGTGTGGGAAGTCGTCGCCACGGTCAAGCCCAACGAGCGGCACGTGTATGCCAAGCGGCACATGTACCTCGACGAAGACACTTGGCAGGTGGCGCTGGCCGATCACTATGACGGTCGCGGCCAGCTCTGGCGTGTGGCCGAAGGGCATGCGCAGTTCTATTACGATCATCAGGTGCCGGCCTATACGGTCGAAGCACTGTATGACCTGATTGCCGGTCGCTACATCGCACTGGGGATGAAGAACGAAGAGAAACGCAGCTTCGAATTCAACATCGCCGCCAAAGCCGGGGACTACACACCGGCAGCCCTGCGGAGCACGGGTGTGAGGTAATCTTCCTACAACCTCCTACACAAAAAGGTGACTTTACGGTCACCTTTTTTATGTCTGCAAATCAGCCTGCTGAATACTTCTTCAACAAGCGCTCCGGAGAGGGCTAGGGTGGCGCCACAATTATAAAAAGGCGCACCACTATGACTGCCATGACGACGTGTCTGGACCGTCCTGGACTTCTGCCTCGCTTGTGTTCCCATCATGTGTCCCGCGCGCGATTGGTCGAGCCATTGCTGGCCTCCACGGCACGGGTGAAATTGCTTTGCGCGCCGGCCGGCAGCGGCAAGAGTGCGCTGCTTACCGAGTGCCTGTTGCGGGCGCCGACGCCCTGCCGGGTGTATTGGCTGCCGTTGGCCGGCGAGTCATTGAGTGTTGCCGATTTCCGGCAGCGGCTGGCGTACGTGCTGGGGCTGGCAACGTCGGATGAGCTTGCATTGCTGGAGCATCTGGCCCGGTTGCGAACGCCAACCTGGCTGTTTATCGATGATTACTGTCGTTTTTCCCATCCTGAGCTCGACCGTCTGCTCGATCGCTTGCTGGCCCTCACAAACCCGGTGTTGAGTTGGTGGCTGGGTTCGCGCAGGCGTCCGTCCTGCAATTGGCCACGGTTGTTGCTCGATGACGAGGTGTATGAGTGCAACGGTCCGGCGCTGGCTTTTACCGAGTCTGACGTCGAGCAGTTGCTCGGCCATGTAGAGCCTTCCCAGGCGGCCAGTTTGGCCAAACGCGTCGTTCAGCGCAGCGGCGGATGGGGTGCCGGTGTGCGCATTGCCTTGCTCGAGGGTTGCCCGTGGTCTGCCGGGCAGGACAGGCAGGGGCGCTCGACGACATTGCTCGATTATCTGCAGCATGAATTGTTCAACACCTTGCCGCCGGAGCTGGTGGAGGCCTGGCAGGTGCTGGCCCATCTGCCGCGCTTCAATGCCGGACTCTGCGAGCATCTGTTCGGTGCCGGAGAGGGCGCAGGATGGTTGCAGGCCTTGCAGGAGATGGGGTGCTTTATCGAACCCTGGGAAGATTCTGCAGAATGGTTTCGTGTGTTCGTACCACTGGCCCGAGCCATGCGTGACGAACAGGGAACGGTGGGGCGCTCCTGGCATCGGCGCGCGTGCCAATGGTTCTGCGCCGAAGAGGATTGGCAGGGGGCGTTCGAGCAGGCGCTGCTGGCTGAAGAGTTCGAGGTGGCGGTCAGTCTGTTGCAGCACTTTAATTTCGAGCATTTGTTCCGGCGCGAGAACGTACGTCTGTTACTGAGTCTGCATGAGCGCCAGGGGCAAGAGTTGACCCTCGGTTCGCCACAACTGGTCGGTCTGATCACGGCGGCGCTGCTGTTTGCCGGACGCTTCGACCAGGCGGCGCTGTGCATCGAACAAATGGCGCGCTTTGCACCGCAACCGACGGCGGCATCGCAGCGGCAATTGTTGGCACGCTGGCAGGCGCAGCAAGGCTGGTTGCTGCATTTGCAGGGGCGCATGCCGGCCGCTCGCGGACATTTCGTCGAGGCATTGGCCGAACTGGCAGCAGAGGCCTGGCCGGCACGCTTGCTGTGCCTGTCCGGGCTGACCCAGCAGGCGCTGCTCAATGCCGAACTCGATGCCGCGCAGGCCCTCAATCGTGAGGCGCTGTGCCTGGCGCGGGCACAAGGTTCGTTGCTGTTCGAAGGCTTGCTCGAACTCGATCACGCACAATTGCTCGAACATCGTGGCGCTCCCCGGCGTGCCGAGAGCCTGTTGGCCGATATTCATGAATTGTTGAGCCGGCAGGCTGATCGCCCGACACCGTTGCTGGGACGTATTGCCTTGCGACGCGGGCGTCTGGCGCTGTGGCAGGGACAGGATGGAGTAGCCGCCGAGTTCTTCCAGAGCGGCCTTCAGGATTGCCTGCACAGTCAGGACAAGCGGGCATTGTACGGCTTTCTCGGGCAGGCCCAGGTAGCGGCCAACCAACGGGACTACGCCCACGCGTTTGACCGCTTGCGTGAGGCCGAGCGGTTGATGCAACAGCGACAGATTCCCGACACCGTTTATCGCAGTGCACTGCTGCAAATCAGCGGTCACTTCTGGTTGCAGCAAGGTCGACCGGAGCTGGTCCACGAAGCACTGACTCGCGTGTTGCGCCATTACCGCGGGCCTCATGCCCGGCAGGCGCCGCCGGCCACGGTGGAGCTGCTTGCGCGGGTCGAGTACCTGCTGATCATCGCCGAGACCCAACTGCAATTGACGCAGACTCCGCTGGAGCAGCTCAAGGCTTTGCTCGATCACGCGCAACAGCATGGAATGCTGGCGCTGGAAACCGAATTGCAGTTGGCCATCTGCGAAGTGGCGGACATCGTCGGCGAAACAGGCCTGGCGACCTCGGCGTTACAGGCGGGACTGGCGTTAGTGAGGCGTTGTCATCTACAGCAGGCTTTGAATGAGTTGCGGCTGCGTCAACCGACCTTGCTCGGTCGCCTCGGCGTGGACGACGAACCTGCGGCGCTTCTGGACGCCAGTCCGTTGAGCGGGCGTGAACTGGAGGTGCTCCGCCTGATCGCCCAAGGCAACTCCAATCAACAGATCGCCGAGCAGTTGTTTATCTCATTGCATACGGTGAAAACCCACGCGCGACGTATTCACAGCAAATTAGGCGTTGAACGTCGGACTCAAGCCGTGGCCACGGCGAAGAAGCTGGGCTTGATTGCGCAAGGGTAGGAGAGCCGACCAGACTTTTGACTCGATCCCTGTAGGAGCAAAGCTTGCTCGCGATGGCGTCGTTACACTCAACAATGCAGCGCCTGACACACCGTCATCGCGAGCAAGCTTTGCTCCTACAGGTCGTCAGGCAACAGGTTTGCTATCCGGCTCAAAGCCCATTCGCCAACTGACCGCCCGCGTGGCGGCCAGCAAGCGTTGCGCCGCCGGGCCATCTTCATCGGCATGAAACAGCGACGTCGGGCCAACCACTGTCAGTACGGCCACGACATTGCCCATTGCGTTGAAGACCGGCGCGGACAAGGCATCGACGCCGGGCATCAGCAAACCATGTACATGGTGCAAGCCGCGTGCGCGGATCTGCTCGCACATGGCGGCATAGGTCTGCTCGTCGGCCAGCGCATGGCCTGTGTGCGCCAGCAGTTCCTGCTCGCGTAATTCAATGGTTTCGCGCTTGGGCAGATAGGCGCCAAACACCAGGCCTGTGGAAGAACTGAGCAATGGCAACACCGAGCCCAATTGGGTCACCACGGTGACCGCACGCACCGCTGGTTCGATGTGCACCACGGTCGCGCCCTGATTGCCCCACACCGCCAAAAAGCAGGTTTCGTTCAGGTCGTCGCGCAATTCGGCCAAGGGCAGGGCGGCGACTTTCAGCACGTCCATACTGTTGAGTGCCGCCAGCCCCACGCGCAAGGCCTCGCGGCCCAGCCCGTAATGGTTGGTCGCGGGATTCTGCTCGGCAAAGCCGCTGGCGATCAGGGCCTGCAAATAGCGGTGAACCTTGCTCGCCGGCATCTGCACGTGTTCCGCCAGGCGCGAGAGTGACGTCGACGGCGACAACTCGGCCAAGGCCTTGAGGATGTCGGTACCCACCTCGGCGGAGCGGACTTTCTGTTTACCGTTACTGTCGCTCGCGGGCTTTTGCATGGTGGCGCCGTCTTTCAAGGGAGGAGTTCCGGGGATGAATGGGCGTCTTTATAGCTTGACGGTCATTACCAATCAAATTACGTTATTCGTAATTGAATTACGATAAAAACAACTCCGGCGTGCCGAGACCTCTTCCGCAGAGCGACAGGCCACGGCCAACTCCCTGTTCAGGAGGCTCCATGAACCTCGATTCAACGACACCTGCACTGGCTTATCAGTCAGGCTTCGGCAACGAATTCAGCAGCGAAGCATTGCCCGGCGCACTGCCGGTCGGCCAGAACTCCCCGCAAAAGGCCCCTTACGGCCTCTACACCGAACTGTTTTCCGGTACCGCGTTCACCATGGCCCGCAGCGAAGCACGACGGA
The DNA here is from genome assembly GCF_002356535.2 of Pseudomonas izuensis. NCBI lineage: Bacteria > Pseudomonadati > Pseudomonadota > Gammaproteobacteria > Pseudomonadales > Pseudomonadaceae > Pseudomonas > Pseudomonas izuensis. The sequence continues at coordinate 939,294 of NZ_AP017423.2, forward strand.
CCTGGATGTACCGTATCCAGCCATCGGCCAATCACCCGGCGTTCATCAAACTCGAGCGGCAACTGGCCGGCGGGCCGTTGGGTGAAGTGACCCCCAATCGCCTGCGCTGGAATGCCCTGGATATGCCCGCCGAGCCGACGGATTTCATCGACGGCCTGGTGAGCATGGCCGCCAACTCCGGCCCGGACAAACCGGCCGGGATCAGCATCCACCAGTACCGCGCCAACCGCTCCATGGAGCGAGTGTTCTTCAATGCCGATGGCGAGATGCTGCTGGTGCCGCAGCTGGGACGGTTGCGGATTGCCACGGAATTGGGCGTGCTGGAGCTGGAACCACTGGAAATCGCCGTACTGCCACGGGGTTTGAAATTCCGCGTCGAGCTGCTCGACCCACAAGCCCGCGGCTACATCGCCGAGAACCATGGCGCGCCCCTGCGCCTGCCGGACCTGGGGCCGATTGGCAGCAACGGCCTGGCCAATCCGCGGGACTTCCTGACCCCGGTCGCCCATTACGAACACCTGGCGCAACCGACCACCCTGGTGCAGAAATTCCTCGGCCAGCTGTGGGGCACCGAGCTCGATCATTCGCCGCTGAACGTGGTCGCCTGGCATGGCAACAACGTGCCGTACAAATACGACCTGCGCCGTTTCAATACGATCGGCACCGTCAGCTTCGATCATCCGGACCCGTCGATCTTCACCGTGCTGACCTCGCCGACCAGCGTCCACGGCCTGGCCAACCTCGATTTCGTGATCTTCCCGCCACGCTGGATGGTTGCCGAGAACACCTTCCGTCCACCGTGGTTCCACCGCAACCTGATGAACGAATTCATGGGCCTGATCCAGGGCGAGTACGACGCCAAGGCCGAAGGTTTCGTCCCCGGCGGCGCGTCGTTGCACAGCTGCATGAGTGCCCACGGCCCCGACGGCGAAACCTGTACCAAGGCGATCAACGCGGACCTCAAACCGGCAAAAATCGACAACACCATGGCCTTCATGTTCGAGACCAGCCAGGTGCTGCGCCCGAGCCGTTTCGCCCTCGATTGCCCGCAACTGCAAACCAACTACGACGCTTGCTGGGCCACGCTGCCCGCCACTTTCGACCCGACCCGGAGATAACCCATGACGCAGACTTCCATCACTCGCAGCTGGGTCGCTTCCGCCAACGGCCATGCCGATTTCCCGTTGCAAAACCTGCCGCTGGGTGTGTTCAGCGTGAAGGGTTCGGCGCCACGCAGCGGCGTGGCCATTGGCGAGCATATTTTTGACCTGGAAGCCGCACTTGAAGCTGGCCTGTTCGACGGTGTGGCAAAAAACGCCGTCGAAGCCACCCGTGGGGGTCAGTTGAATGCGTTTTTCGAGCTGGGCCGCGAGGCGCGTGTTGCCCTGCGTGAACGCTTGCTGGAATTACTGAGCGAAGGCAGCACCCTGCACGGCAAGATCGAAGCCCAGGGCGCAAAATTGCTGCCACTGGCGGCGAATTGCGAGATGCACCTGCCGGCGAAAATCAACGATTACACCGACTTCTATGTCGGCATCGAGCACGCGCAGAACGTCGGCAAACTGTTCCGCCCGGACAATCCGTTGCTGCCGAACTACAAGTACGTGCCGATCGGTTACCACGGCCGCGCCTCGACCATTCGCCCGTCCGGCACCGACGTGCGCCGTCCCAAAGGCCAGACCTTGCCGGCTGGCCAGACCGAGCCGACCTTTGGTCCGTGCGCTCGCCTGGATTACGAACTGGAGCTGGGCATCTGGATTGGCCAGGGCAACGACATGGGCGACTCGATTGCCATTGGCGACGCCGCCGATCACATCGCCGGTTTCTGCCTGCTCAACGACTGGTCGGCGCGGGACATCCAGGCCTGGGAATATCAGCCGCTGGGGCCGTTCCTGTCGAAGAGTTTCATCACCAGCATTTCGCCATGGGTGGTGACCGCCGAAGCCCTGGAGCCGTTCCGTCGTGCCCAGCCTGCGCGCCCGGAAGGTGATCCGCAGCCGTTGCCGTACCTGTTCGACAAACGCGATCAGGCCGCCGGCGCCTTCGACATCGAACTGGAAGTGCTGCTGCTGACCGAAGCCATGCGCGAGCAGAATCTGCCGGCCCATCGCCTGACCCTGAGCAATTCCAAACACATGTACTGGACCGTGGCGCAAATGGTCGCGCACCACAGCGTCAATGGCTGCCAGTTGCAGGCGGGTGACCTGTTTGGTTCGGGCACGTTGTCGGGGCCGCAAAGCGGTCAGTTCGGCAGCCTGCTGGAAATCACCGAGGGCGGCAAAAAACCGATCGAGCTGGCGTCGGGCGAGGTGCGCAAGTTCCTTGAAGACGGCGATGAAATCATCCTGCGTGGCCGTTGCAACCGCGAGGGATTTGCCTCCATCGGCTTCGGCGAATGCCGTGGCAAAGTGCTGCCGGCGCGCTAAGGAGAACGGGTCATGGAACTCTATACCTACTATCGTTCCACCTCGTCTTACCGGGTGCGCATCGCGCTGGCGTTGAAGGGGCTGGATTACCAGGCGCTGCCGATCAACCTGATCGCGCCGCCCGGTGGCGAGCACCGCCAGCCACCGTATCTGGCCATCAACCCGCAAGGCCGTGTACCGGCCTTGCGCACCGATGAGGGCGAGTTGCTGATCCAGTCACCGGCGATTATCGAGTACCTCGAAGAACGTTATCCACAGGTGCCATTGCTGTCCAAAGACCTCGCCGCCCGCGCCCACGAGCGCGGCGTGGCGGCGGTGATCGGCTGTGATGTGCATCCGCTGCATAACGTCAGTGTGCTCAACCGGCTGCGTCAGTTGGGCCAGGATGAAGCGCAGGTGGTCGAGTGGATCGGCCACTGGATCAGCCAGGGGTTGACGGCGGTGGAGCAGTTGATCGGTGATGAGGGATATTGCTTTGGTCCGCAGCCGGGGTTGGCGGATGTGTACCTGATACCGCAACTGTACGCGGCCGAACGCTTCAGCATTTCCCTGGAAGCCTGGCCGCGGATTCGTCGTGTGGCGACGCTGGCGGCCATGCACCCGGCGTTCATCAAGGCGCATCCCGCGAATCAGCCCGACACCCCATAGCAACCACATACCAACCCCTGTGGGAGCGAGCCTGCTCGCGAAAGCGGTGTGTCAGTCACGCCAATTTTGGATGTGACTCCGTCTTCGCGAGCAGGCTCGCTCCCACAGGGGAGCTGTGTTTAGTGGACGATGGAGTTGGGCGGCAAATGCCCCAGCCGCTCGGTCAGGCGTATCCGCTGAATCGGATCGTCGCTGAGCAGCAAGGCATGTTCCAGGTCGAAGCGCTCGGCGTTCGGGCAATCCAGCCGTTGGTAGAGGCTGGCCCGGGCCAGGTAGTCGGCAGCGGTGCCGTTGCCCAGTTCCAGCACGCGTTCGGCGTCGATAAGGGCCCCGATGTAGTCGTCGTTGGAAAGGTGCAACTGACGCAGGTTGCGCGACAGGCGTTGCAGCATCTGTACGGGCTCGGCGGTGACCAGGTGTTCGGCGCTGAGCTTCAGGTTCGGGCCGTACTGGCGTTGCAGCAGTTCCCGGCAATCGTTGGGGTAGAGACGACGGCCGCCGCAGGGATCGAGCAGATGGTCGGCACCCGGTACGCGCAGTAGAAAATGTCCGGGGAAGTTGACCCCGACCAAAGGGATTTCCAGGCCTCTGGCCAATTCCAGCGCAATCAGACCCAAGGCCAGGGGTTGTCCACGTCGGCGTTCCAGCACGCGATTGAGCAGCGCCACTTGCGGGCGCAAGGGCGTGAAGTCGTCCTGGGCGAACCCCAGGTCATTCATGCGCCGCAGCAGCGGTTGCGCCAATTCGCTCACCGGCAGCATGGGCAGGCTGCCACTGATCCGCTGCTGCAGAGACTTGAAGTCCACCAGCAGCGATTCGAGGTTCATCTCGCTGTCATGTTCAGCGGCAATCCACAGTGCCGCCTCGAACAGCGCGGGCGGTGATCGTTGCAGACAGGCAAAAAACGATTGTCGCGGGGTCATCAAAATCTCCGGGCAATGCCTCGTTTTAGCCCCGTCTCTGCCATTCGTCCAGTGCTCCACAAGGGGGTGTGGCGGTTATTTCCGAATGTCTGAATAGACGATCTGTTTATTCCGGCGCGCTTCTGCAATTTTTGTGCGCAAGCCTATACTGGCGACTACAAGAAGTGATTCGGGAGCCTTACGATGTTCGCTCTCATGCAAAGCACTCGCCTTGAATCGCTGCATCTGAGCGTCGACCCGGCCACCGGGTTGAAGGCGGTCATTGCCATTCATAACAGTCGCCTGGGGCCTGCCCTGGGTGGTTGTCGTTACCTTGCCTACCCCAGCGACGAGTCCGCGGTCGAGGATGCCGTGCGCCTTGCCCAGGGCATGAGTTACAAGGCCGCACTGGCCGGCCTGGCCCAGGGCGGTGGCGTAGCGGTCATCATTCGCCCCGTTCACGTGGCCAATCGCGCGGCGCTGTTCGAAGCCTTCGGACGCTGCATCAATCAGCTCGACGGGCGCTACATCACTGCCATCGACAGCGGTACTTCGGTGGCGGACATGGATTGCATCGCCCAGCAAACCCAACACGTCACCAGCACCACGTCAGCGGGCGACCCTGCTCCCCACGCGGCGATGGGCGTGTTCACCGGCATTCGCGCCACCGCCATGGCGCGGTTGGGCAGCGACAATCTCGAAGGTTTGCGCGTGGCCATTCAGGGCCTGGGCAATGTGGGTTATGCGCTGGCGGAACAGCTGCATGCGGCCGGTGCTGAACTGCTGGTCAGCGACATCGACCACGGCAAGGTGCAACTGGCGATGGAGCAACTCGGCGCCCACCCCATTGCCAACGATGCACTGCTCAGCACGCCTTGCGACATTCTGGCGCCGTGTGGCCTGGGGGGCGTGCTCAACAGCCATAGCGTGACGCAACTGCGCTGCGCGGCGGTGGCGGGTTCGGCGAACAACCAGCTGACTCATCTGGACGTTGCCGATCTGCTGGAGCGGCGGGGCATTTTGTATGCACCGGATTACGTGATCAATGCCGGCGGCCTGATCTATGTTTCACTCAGGCATCGGGGTGAAGCGTTGGCGACCATCACGGCGCATCTGTCGAAAATCAGCTCGCGGCTGACCGAAGTCTTCGCCCATGCCCAGGCGGAGAAGCGCTCGCCGGCAAGGGTGGCGGACGAGTTGGCGGAGAAGGTGTTGTATCGGTGAAGCAGCGCTTTTTCATCAAGCATTAAAAAGGCCCTGAGTCATTCGACTCAGGGCCTGTTCAATTCGGCTGTCACTTATTTTGCTGCTTTGGTGGCCTTGGCTGGCTTGGCCGGGGCAATCGACTCAACAACCGCCTCTTCAACAGGCGCCGCCACTTCAACCGGTTGCGGGACTTCGACGGGCGCGCTGAGCAACTCGGACAAGGCGTCCGGCTGGCTCTTGAATGCCTTGGCAAACACATCGCGATTTTTCGCCATGTAGATCCCGGCTTCTTCCACTTGCTGTTCGGTCAGGGACGGAACGGCTTTTTGCAACACTTCAGCCAGCAACTCGGCCAGCTCGAGCATTTTGTCATGACGGTCAGCTTCGGCTTTATCCATGAACAAGCGCTCCAGATCTCGGCTGCTGCGGTATACCACTTCGACGGCCATTCACCACCTCACATGCCTTCACATTTGGTTGTCTGATTCGACTACTGTATTTATATACAGCGAAAAGGATAAGCGAATCGCTGGAGTTTGGGTAGTGGCTTTTTAATGTAGACCGGATTTGGGGTTTGTCATTGGCTTGTGGGAGCAAGGCTTGCCCGCGATGGCGTCCTTCAAGCCACCAAAGTGCCTCATCTCAATCGGCAATCATCTCACCCATAAGCCACTGGCCTTGTTTCTGCATGCAGAACAATCGTCACGTCCAACCCGCATTATCCGGTCGAGCCGACCTGAGGAAGCATCATCGTGAAAATCAACTGGGCCGAAAATCTGCGGCAGACCGTGCATCATCTGGCAGAGTCGCTGGGCAACCTGTTCGTCGAGACCTTTCACTACCTGGCACTGTTCGCCATCGGCGCCGTGACCGCGTGGGCGGCGGTGATGGAGTTTCTCGGGATGATCGAGCAAGGACACATCAAGATCGATGACATCCTGCTGCTGTTCATCTACCTGGAACTGGGGGCGATGGTCGGGATTTATTTCAAGACCAACCACATGCCCGTGCGCTTCCTGATCTATGTGGCGATCACCGCACTGACACGCCTGCTGATTTCCAACGTGTCGCACCATAACCCGCCGGACCTGGGGATCATTTACCTGTGCGGCGGGATTCTGCTGCTGGCATTTGCGATTCTGGTGGTGCGTTACGCGTCTTCGCAATTTCCGTCGGTGAAGATTGAAAACCCGCACCGCAAGACCGGTGCGGGCTCCAGTGAACATCCGGAAGTAGAAAAGGGCGAGATTTAAAGGCCCAAGGCAGGTCGGTGCCGGCCTTTGGCAGGTGGCGGCGGCGGGTTGCGCGTGCCGCCATCGGTCATGGCTTCGAGGATGGCCACCGCGCTGTGGCCCTGTTCGATGGCGATGCCGAACTGAATGCTTTGCACCAGGCGTTTGAGGCGCTCGGGGTCATTGCGTTGTTCGGCGCTGATCATGCGCTTTGCGACTACGTGGCCACAGTTGGACAGGGTCAGCATGATGCTGCCGTCCAGACCCTGAATGCTCAGGTTGATCTGATAGTCCGCTGCAAAGGCATCGGTAATGAGCTGAAAGGGGTTGTCCATGATGCGTCACCGCCTGATTGAACGTGCAATTGTTGACCGGTCGGGATCGGGATTAGTTCGCCACACCAGACCATCGGCCATTCCATGGCCACATCGCCATCAATGCCTGCATCAGGGATAAAGCAAGGGGCATGCCGGATAGATTTTCGGACAATGCTCGCGACCTGCAAAACCAGTGGGAGCGAGCCTGCTCGCGATAGCGGACTCTCAGCCAAGCAGAAGTTGACTGTGCAGCCGTCATCGCGAGCAGGCTCGCTCCCACAGGCCCGCATTATTTTTGCCTGCCCGTTTCAGGGCAATTAAATCCGACGTGCCTCCAAACCGGTCAGCATTCCACCCAACTCACCGCCAGACCGCCCCGTGACGTTTCCTTGTATTTGTCGTGCATGTCGGCGCCGGTATCGCGCATGGTGCGGATCACCCGGTCCAGGGAAATGAAGTGTTTACCATCACCGCGCAGGGCCATTTGCGTGGCATTGATCGCCTTCACCGCGGCAATCGCATTGCGTTCGATGCACGGCACTTGCACCAGCCCGCCCACCGGGTCGCAAGTCAGGCCAAGGTTGTGTTCCAAGCCGATTTCCGCGGCGTTTTCCAATTGCTCCGGTGTGGCGCCCAGCACCTCTGCCAGGCCGGCGGCAGCCATGGCGCAGGCCGAGCCGACTTCACCCTGGCAGCCGACCTCGGCACCGGAGATCGAGGCGTTTTTCTTACAGAGAATGCCGACAGCCGCCGCACCCAAAAAGAACGCCACCACGTCATCGTCCGACGCGTCCGGATTGAATTTCATGTAGTAGTGCAGCACGGCCGGAATGATCCCCGCCGCACCGTTGGTCGGTGCGGTGACCATACGGCCGCCGGCGGCGTTTTCTTCGTTCACCGCAAGGGCGAACAGATTGACCCACTCCATGGCCGACAGGGTCGAGGTGATGACGTTCGGCTTGCCGATTTCCAACAGGCTGCGGTGCAATTTCGCCGCGCGACGCGGCACATTCAGACCACCGGGCAGGATGCCTTCGTGGTGCAAACCCTGCTCGACGCACTCGCGCATCACCGACCAGATGTGCAACAGGCCCTGACGGATTTCTTCGTCACTGCGCCAGGCCCGTTCGTTGGCCATCATCAATTCGGAAACCCGCAAGCCGTGCCGGTTGCACAGCTGAAGCAATTCGACGGCGCTGGAGAAGTCGTACGGCAACACCACGTCGCTTGCCGGGGGAATCCCGGACTCGGCTTCGGCCGCTTCGATGATGAAACCCCCGCCTATCGAGTAGTAGGTTTGCTCGAACAGCTCGCCGGTTTCGCCGAAGGCTGTCAGGGACATGGCGTTGGGGTGGTAGGGCAGACTCTCGTCGAGCAACAGCAGGTCACGCGTCCAGTCGAAGGCAATCGTCACCTGGCCGGCCAGGGACAGTTCGGCGGTTTCGCGCAGGGTGTGGATTCGGTCGTCGATGGTGGTGGGATCGATTCGATCCGGCCACTCGCCCATCAAGCCCATGACACAGGCGCGGTCGGTGGCGTGACCGACGCCGGTTGCCGACAGGGAGCCATACAGTCGGATTTCTACGCGCCGCACGTCAGACACCAAACCCTGATCGACCAGCGCCTGGGCGAAGGTCGCCGCAGCGCGCATCGGGCCAACGGTATGAGAGCTGGACGGGCCGATGCCGACTTTGAAAAGATCGAAAACACTGATAGCCATGCTAAAGCCTATTCCCGCAATGGAGGATGAATCGCTGCCATTTTTGTAGGACAAGCGCACTATCAGCGATACTGCCAACCTCGGTCCTACGTGACCAACGAAACTTCCTAAGACAGCCTTTAGCAGGACTAAACGATGAGCCGTCAATTACACGCCCAGACTTATGTGTGGCTGCAGGTGTTTTCCTGTGCCGCCCGGCACTTGTCGTTCACCCGCTGCGCCGAAGAGCTGCACATCACGCCGGGGGCGGTCAGCCAGCAGATCCGTCAACTGGAGGAACGCCTGGGTTTTCGCCTGTTTCATCGGCGTGCCCGGGGCGTGGAGTTGAGTGCCGAAGGCCAGCGACTGGCCATCACCGTCAACGAAGCCTACGGCAGCATCGACGCGGAATTGCGCCGACTGGACGCGGGCATGATCAGCGGGACACTGCGGGTGCGATCGATTCCGTCGTTCCTGAGCAAATGGCTGACCCCACGCCTGCCGCGCTTGCAGCAACGTTTTCCGGACATCCAGTTGCGCCTGGTGGCGGAGGACAGCAGCGTGCCGTTGCATGAGGGCGACTTCGATCTGGCCATCGACCTGAACGACGGCAGCTACCCCGGACTGTTATCCACAGCCTTGCTCGATGAACAGATTTTTCCGGTGTGTGCACCGGGCCTGTTGCGCGGTCGTCCTCCGCTGCATGGCCCCGCCGACCTGATGCATTTCCCGCTGCTACATGACATCACTGCCTGGCGCGGCAGCTACGAATATGCGGAATGGGAGTTCTATCTCAACGCCATTGGTTTTGAAGGCGCGGATGTGCGGCGCGGGCACACGTTCAATCGCAATCACCTGACCATCGAGGCGGCCATCGCCGGAATGGGCGTGGCGATTGCCCGGCGAACGCTGTTGAACGACGAGCTGGAGCGGGGAGCGCTGATCGTGCCGTTTGGCCTGGCGGTGCCCAATCACAAACGCTACATGCTGCTCTATGCGCCGGGTGCGCTGAGCCATCCGGGCGTACGTGCGGTGCATGACTGGCTGGTGGAAGAGGCGGGGATTTTTCGCGGTCTGCACCCGCTTGGGGAGCGGCAAATGTGAGAATTTGTGACAGAGGGGCGGGGCGAATCAACTCCCGACCTTAACAGCGCTTTTACCGGTTGTCCGGCTTTTTTTGCGATTACAAAATTATCTTTTTTCAGGGGTTGAATTGTTCAGCGTACAGACCGATTGTGTAACCAAGAGGTCACGGTGACGACGCCCAAGGGCTTAGCTGACCGGCCTCTCGCGAGCTAGCTGAAATAAGGGATGAACTATGCAAATCCAAGTCAATAGCGATAACCATATTCAAAGCAGTAAACGACTGGAGGAGTGGGTACGAACCACCATTGAGAGCACGCTCGAACGTTATGAGGAGGACTTGACCCGAGTCGAAGTTCACCTGCGGGACGAGAACGGCGACAAGCCCGGTCCCCACGATTTACGCTGCCAGCTGGAAGCGAGGCCAAAAGGCCACCAACCGATTTCTGTCACCCATAAAGCCGCCAACCTGGAACTGGCGATAGACGGGGCTGCCGAGAAGCTCGAGCATGCACTTGAACACCTGTTCGGCAAATTGCGCGGAAAACCACGCGCCGCCGTGGTGCCGTTCGAGCGCAGGGCTCACGCGGATGTGCTGCTGGAAGAAGAGTTTCTTGAAAACGAGCAGGCTGCGCAAAACGCCTGAAGCCTGATTCACCTTCCCAATGAAAACGGGTCTGCATTGCAGGCCCGTTTTATTTCCGGTGTCACCGATGCCCTGTAGGAGCCGGCTTGCTGGCGAAGGCGGTGCATCAATCAATATTGATGACGCCTGACACACCGCCATCGCCAGCAAGCCGGCTCCTACAGGTTTGCATTAATGATCTTTTGCGCATGAGAATATTTATCATTAGTATTGCGCCTCGCTGACCAGCCCGATTGCCCTTTGCGCAGTACTGAACCGATGATCACGAGTCCCCCCGAACCGCACGATCTTGCGCACGACGAACCGCGCGGCGATCGTGCGCATTTTCTCCAGGTGTTCCTGTCGCAACGGTCGCAAATGGAAGCGCTGGTCAATCGCCGCGTCGGTTGCCGGGCGACGGCAGCGGACCTGGTGCAGGACTTGTTCCTGCGTTTCTGGCGGCGGCCGCTGGTGCAGGTCGAGGAACTGAGCACCTACCTGTTGCGTTGCGCCGGCAACATCGCCATCGATCACTTGCGCAGTGAAGGCACGCGCGCCCGGGCCAGCGAAGGCTTGATGGTGGAGCCATCCGACGGTGTCGGCAGTGAGCCGCAAGCGGCGCTGGAGGCGGGCAACGATTTACGGCATGTCGAAGCCGCGTTGCGCGCCTTGCCCGAACGCACGCGGCAGATTTTTTTGCTCAACCGCATCCATGGCCGCAAGTACGCCGAAATCGCCAAGGCCATGGGGTTGTCCCAAAGCGCCGTGGAAAAACATATGATGCGCGCACTCGAGGCCTGCAAGGCCAGCCTTCGGGAACCGGAACCGCGTACGCCAGGGAAAGCACCGTGAACAACTTTCAAACCGTCACTCCGACGCCCGCTCAAGAGCAGGCCGCGTTGGCCTGGCTGAGCCTGTTGCATGACCAGCCGAGCAGTGGCGACCAAGCCACCTTCAGCCAATGGTTGCAGGCTGACCCGGCCCATGCCGAGGCCTACGCCCGCGCGCAAGTGCTGTGGGAGTTGAGCGAAGTGCCGGCGCGCACCCTGGCCGATGAAGACGCCTTGGCCTTGCAGCGTTACCTCAATGCAATGAATCGCTCGCGCCGCCACAGCGTCAGGCGCTGGTCCGGGGCGCTGGCGATGGCCGCTTGCCTGGTGCTGATGATCAGCTTCGGCACCGGTTGGCAGCCGTCGCGCTGGGTTGATGACCTGGGCGCCGATTATGTCTCGGCGCCGGGGGAAATCCGCACCGTCACCCTGGCCGATCAGTCACAAGTCACCCTCGATGCCGACAGTGCCATTGCCGTGGATTTTAGTCGTGGTGAACGGCATGTGCAGGTGCGTCGCGGTGCCGGTTTCTTCAGCGTGACCCACACGGGCGAGCCGTTCGTGGTCGACGCCGAAAAGGGCCAGGCGCGAGTGCTGGGCACGCAGTTCGAAGTGCGCCTGCAGCCCCACGGCGCGCAGGTCACGGTATTGTCCGGTCGCGTCGCCGTGACGGCGGATAAAAACGCTGCCCAGCAAATCCTCACCGCCGGCCAGCAAGTGGCCTATGGCGAAGGCACGGCGCAACCTTTACACGGGGTGGACAGTGAAGCGCAACTGGCGTGGCGCCAGGGTTGGCTCAACTATTACAAGGCGCCGTTGGCTGACGTGGTGCAGGACCTCGGCCGGTATTACCCGGGAAGGATCGTGCTGCTCAACGATGAACTGGCCAAGCGACGGGTCAGTGGCAGTTTTCCGAGCAAGAACCCGCAGGCGGTGTTGGGTTCGTTGCAGGGGGTGTTGGGGTTTGAGCAGCATCAGGTGTTGGGGCATCTGATTATTTTGCGTTGAAGCCGCCGGCCTCTTCGCGGGCAAGTCGGAACGCCGCCCGCTCGCTCCCACAGGATTGGGGGGATCCTGTGGGAGCAAGGCTTGCCCGCGATGGGGCCAGATCAGGCGCCACATCCTTCAAGAAAAAATATTTTCAAATTTTTGCTGAGGTAAAACCGAACGCCATCCGTGTAGTGACTGAAACTGCGAGTCATTCGCATCCGCTGCGGTTCTACACAGGTCATGAGTCATGAAGTCCAGGGCAAAATCGGGTTCGGTCAAACAATGGTTGGGTGTTTCTGCCTTGAGCTTTTCGGCGTTGGCATTGCTGCCGCCGAGCGTGGCGATGGCCGCTGAGTCTGGCGGTAGTCAGCAACGTGAGCAGTTCAGTTTTTCGATGGCCGCCAAACCCTTGCCTCAGGCCTTGAGCGATTTCAGCCGGGTGACCGGCATCAGCGTCGTCTACACCGATGAAGCGCCCTACGGTCTCAACGCGCCCGCCGTGAATGGCCAGATGAGCGCCGAACAGGCACTGCAGCGTTTGCTCGGCGGTTCGGGTTTAACCTTCCGTCGTACCGACGGCCACACCATGGCACTTGAGCCGCAGCCTACCGAAGGCGCCTTGAACCTGGGCGCGACCAACATCACGTCGGTAATGGACGAATCGACCAGCTACCAGCCACCGCCCGTCAGTTCGGTCATGCGCTCCTCGACCCCCATTCAGGAAATTCCGCAAACCATCAACGTGGTCGCGGCCCAGGTCATTCGCGATCAGGCGCCGCGCAATCTGGATGATGCCCTGGCCAACGTCAGCGGTATCACCCAGGGCAACACCCTGGGCAGCACCCAGGACTCGGTCATGACTCGCGGTTTCGGGGATAACCGCAACGGCTCGATCATGCGCGACAGCATGCCGATCGTGCAGGGCCGCGGCATGAACGCCACCGTGGATCGGGTCGAGGTGCTCAAGGGGCCCGCCTCGCTGCTCTACGGGATTCAAGACCCGGGCGGCGTGGTGAACATGGTCAGCAAGAAGCCGGAGCTTGAGCAGTACAACGCCATGACCCTGCGTGGCTCGACCTATGGCGAAGGCAAGAACGGCAGCGGTGGCACCTTCGACAGCACCGGCGGGCTGGGGGATTCCGGCCTGGCTTATCGCATGGTGCTGGACCATGAAGACGAAGATTACTGGCGCAATTTCGGTGTTCATCGCGAGAGCCTGGTGGCGCCCTCCCTGGCCTGGTTCGGCGAAAGCACCAAGTTGCTGTTCGCCTATGAGCACCGTGAATTCCTGACCCCGTTCGACCGTGGCACGCTGATCGACCCTCGTGACAATCATCCTCTGAGCATCTCGCGCGAAGAACGCCTGGATGAACCGTTCAACAACATGGAAGGGCGCTCCGACCTCTATCACTTCGAGGCCGACCACGAGCTCAACGACAACTGGAAAGCCCACTTCGGCTACAGCTGGAACCGCGAAACCTACGACGCCAGCCAGGTACGCGTGACGGCCATCGACACCAACAAAGGCACGCTGACCCGCAGCATGGACGGTACCCAAGGCGCGATCAGCACCGACCGCTTCACCACCGCGAGTCTCGAAGGCAACGTGAATGTGCTGGGCATGCAGCATGACCTGTTGATAGGCGTCGATGACGAGTACCGCAAGATCTTCCGTGAAGACCTGATTCGCCAGAAAAGCCTGACCAACTTCAGCTACATCAATCCGGTGTATGGCCGTGAAGTGCCGGGCACTACCGTCAGTGCAGCCGACAGCGCGCAGACCGATGAACTGCGCAGCGACTCGATCTTCCTGCAGGACTCCATTCACCTCACCGACCAGTGGATTCTGGTGGCGGGCGGGCGTTTCCAGGCGTACGACCAGTACGCCGGCAAAGGCGTGCCATTCCACGCCAACACCGACAGCAACGGGCAGAAATGGGTGCCGCGCGCGGGCCTGGTGTATCGCTACACCGATGCGTTGTCGTTCTACGGCAGCTACACCGAATCGTTCAAACCCAACTCGACCATTGCACCGTTGAGCGGCAGCACCACTGTGCTGGACGGCAGCATCGCGCCGGAAGAAGCCAAGTCCTGGGAGCTGGGCGCCAAGCTGGATCTGCCGGGTCGTGTGACGGGCAATATCGCCTTGTTCGACATCAAGAAGCGCAATGTACTGGTGGCCAACGCCGAAGGCCCGACGACGGTTTACAGCGCGGCCGGTGAAGTGCGTTCTCGTGGTCTTGAGGTGGATTTGAGCGGCCAGCTCACCGATCGCTGGAGCATGATCGGCAGCTACGCCTACACCGATGCCGAGGTCACCGAAGACCCGCTTTACGAAGGCAAGAAATTGCAGAACGTCGCCAGGAACAGTGGCTCGCTGTCGGCGGTTTATGACTTCGGTAACGTCGTCGGTGGCGATCAACTGCGGGTCGGTGCGGGGGCGCGTTATGTCGGTGAACGGGAGGGCAATGCGGTCAATGATTTCGACCTGCCGGCCTACACTGTGGCCGATGCGTTTGCGACCTACGACACCAAGGTCGAGGGGCAGAAGGTCAAGTTTCAGCTCAACGTGAAAAACCTGTTCGACCGTACGTACTACACCTCTGCGGCGAGTCGGTTCTTCGTATCGATGGGCGATTCGCGGCAGGTGATCGTGTCGAGCACTTTGGTGTTCTGATCAAAGACTGCATTATCGTTCATCGCTGGCAAGCCAGCTCCCACAAATCCTGTGGGAGCTGGCTTGCCAGCGATGGCGGCGTGACTGGCGCCGAAAATCTCCGGTCTACCGTAGAAACGCCTGGCGATATTCGCCGGGCGTTCCTCCCAACGTCTGCCGGAACCGGTTGGTAAAGTGACTGGCACTGGCGAACCCGCAAGCCAATGCAATCTCCCCCAATGGTTGCGATGTCGTGCGCAGCAAATCCCGCGCCCGGCTCAAGCGGCGTGCCAATACATATTGATGCGGCGGCAAGCCGAAGCTTTCGCGGAACATCCGCGCAAAGTGGTATTCCGACAACGCGCACAGCGCCGCCAATTGCCCCAGGCTGATGGCGTCGGCCAGGTGGCCGTCGATGTATTCCACCAACAACCGCCGTTGATGCGCCGCCAGGCCACCCTTGAGGCGCAAGTCCGGACGGGTGCTGACCTGGCTGAGCAGCGCATGGCTGAGCATTTCGTGGGCCAGGCTGCTGGTGAGCAGGCGCTCACCCGGTTCGTCCCAGTTGAGGGCGATCAACTGTCGAAAACGCGACGCCTGCTGCGGGTCCTCCAGAAAGGTTTGCTCGCGCAACTGCAATTCCCGCGGCTCACGATCGAGCAGCGTGACGCAGCCAAGGGCAAATTGTTCGGGGCTGAAATACAGGTGAGCCAGGCGAATGTCGCCGTTGATGACCCAGCCGGACTGATGATCGGCGGGCAGGATGCACAGTTTGTCCGGGCCGCCCTTGGTGCCGGGCTGGTCGCGGCGAAAGGTGCCGGTGCCACCGGCGATGTAGCACGACAATGTGTGGTGGCTCGGCGCTTCGTAGTCCTGGGCATCGTGATGGTTGCTCCACAAGGCCGCAGACAGGCCGTCACCGAGCTCGGCGCTGTGCTCCAGGCGAGCATTGGGCGAGCGGTTGAGGGCTTGAAAGACTTGTAGGGTTTCCAGTGCGGCCATGATCGTTGCTCGTTAACACCTGCATCCAACGCCCTGCATCCTACTCCGTAGAGGTTCGCCTGCCAGCCTGTCGCGCGACAAAAGCGCAAGTTTATGCAAGTGCGCCAAGGCCCGGCACCGGACACTGGGCACCTATCGAGGAGCCTTTGCCATGAACCTTTCTTTGTACCTGCTGACCGTGCTGATCTGGGGCACCACCTGGATTGCCCTGAAATGGCAACTGGGCGTGGTGGCGATTCCCGTGTCGATTGTCTATCGCTTCGGTCTCGCGGCGTTGGTGCTGTTCGCGATGCTGCTGCTCAGCCGGCGTCTGCAAGTGATGAACCGGCGCGGGCATCTGATTTGCCTGGCGCAGGGGTTGTGCCTGTTTTGCGT
The DNA here is from genome assembly GCF_002356535.2 of Pseudomonas izuensis. Classification (NCBI taxonomy): domain Bacteria; kingdom Pseudomonadati; phylum Pseudomonadota; class Gammaproteobacteria; order Pseudomonadales; family Pseudomonadaceae; genus Pseudomonas; species Pseudomonas izuensis. The sequence continues at coordinate 955,285 of NZ_AP017423.2, forward strand.
CAATTTCATGTGTTTCCTGACCGCCAGCCAGTGGATTCCCAGCGGTCTGGTCGCCGTGGTGTTCTCCACCGCTACTTTGTGGAATGCCCTCAATGCGCGGGTGTTCTTCGGCCAGAAAATCGCCCGCAATGTGCTGATGGGCGGCGCGTTGGGCTTGCTCGGCCTGGGCCTGTTGTTCTGGCCGGAACTGGTCGGCCACACTGCCAGCCCGCAAACCTTGCTGGGCCTGGGCCTGGCCCTGTGCGGCACCTTGTGCTTCTCGGCGGGCAACATGCTTTCGAGCCTGCAGCAGAAAGCCGGACTCAAGCCGCTGACGACCAACGCCTGGGGGATGGCTTACGGCGCGGCGATGCTATCGGTGTGGTGCCTGGTCAAGGGGATTCCGTTCGACGTGGAGTGGAGTGCGCGCTACATCGGTTCGCTGTTGTATTTGGTCATTCCGGGCTCGGTGATCGGCTTCACCGCATACCTGACGCTGGTCGGTCGCATGGGGCCGGAGCGTGCCGCCTATTGCACCGTGCTGTTCCCGGTGGTGGCGCTGAATGTCTCGGCATTTGTCGAAGGCTACCAGTGGACCGCTCCGGCGCTGGTGGGGCTGGTGATGGTGATGTTGGGTAATGTGCTGGTGTTCCGCAAACCCAGGGCGAGTATTAACCCGGTGGCGGGCAAGTTGGCATGAGAAACATGCTGTTTAATTATCCTTGGCTACCAGCAGAAATATCAGCCCGAGGAACATGTATTCAATGTTGCTTCTTGCCCATTCGAATGCATTGCGCTGAGCGGAGTATTCCATGTCGAACCATTCGTTGAGTATGGTGACGTATAAGGTCTGGTAAACGAAAATGGCTGTACTGAAACCAATGATGGCGAACTTCTTGGCTTCGTGGAATTCACTGCGTGGTGCAGAAAGTTTTCGGCACAGCTGATAAGTGCCTACCAGGAAACTGAAGGTGAATATGATCTCGAGGGTGATGATCGCCCAATAAAAGCGGTGATGGAAAATCATGGAAGTGACGGCTCTGTATCGACGGGAATCATTACCTGTTGTGTCGCTCATGCTGATGATTCGCCCGATATAGTCGGAGTACGCCGCGTAGTCAGTGAAGTTGTTGGTGAGCGTCATCAGTCCGAAAAGAGCCGCCATCAGGACGACCAGTATTTTGCTCCGCCTGATAACGCCGGCAGTGGTGAAGTTGTTCATGCCAATACGCTCCGAGTGCACGTCAGTGCTTTTTTGTCGTCGGAGTTTATCGGCGTTTTTTTGTAAAGTGGCCGGGCACTGAGTTGCGAGTTATGTCGTTACTTGCGCTTCAATAAAGTGTGTTTACAAGCGGCACGCCGAGCAAGGCGTGCCGCGGTTCAATCAACCTTTCCAGACCTGCGGATTGACCAGATCCTGCGGACGTTCGCCCAACAAGGCGCTGCGCAAGTTGCTCAGGGCGCGGTTGGCCATCGCTTCACGGGTTTCATGGGTGGCCGAGCCGATGTGCGGCAAGGTCACGGCGTTTTTCAGCTGGAACAGCGGCGATTCCGCCAGTGGTTCTTTTTCGTACACATCCAGCCCGGCACCGCGAATCCGGTTGCTTTGCAGCGCTTCGATCAGTGCCGGCTCATCCACCACCGGGCCGCGCGAGATATTGACCAGGATGGCGCCTGGTTTCATCAACGCCAGTTCGCGATGGCTGATCAGGTGTCTGGTTTTCTCGCTGAGCGGCACCACCAGGCACACGAAGTCGGCTTCTGCCAGCAATTCATCCAGAGTACGGAACTGCGCACCGAGCTCCTGTTCCAGCTCGGTCTTGCGACTGTTACCGCTGTAGATGACCGGCATGTTGAAGCCCAGGCGGCCACGGCGGGCGATGGCTGCACCGATGTTGCCCATGCCGACGATACCTAGCGTCTTGCCGTGGACATCGCAACCGAACAACGGTGCGCCGACGGTGGCTTTCCATTGCCCGGCCTTGGTCCAGGCATCGAGTTCGGCTACGCGGCGGGCACTGCTCATCAACAGGGCGAAGGCCAGGTCGGCGGTGCTTTCGGTGAGCACGTCGGGGGTGTTGGTCAGCATGATCCCGCGTTCGCTCAGGTACGCCACGTCATAGTTGTCATAGCCCACCGAAACGCTGGACACCACTTCCAGTTTGGCCGCGCTCTCCAGTTGCGCACGACCGAGTTTGCGACCGACGCCGATCAAGCCGTGGGCGTGGGGCAGGGCTTCGTTGAACTGGGCATTGATGTCGCCGTTTTTCGGATTCGGCACGATGACGTCGAAGTCTTGTTGCAGGCGTTCGACCATTTCAGGTGTGACGCGGCTGAAGGCGAGGACGGTTTTTTTCATGGATGCAGGCTCGTCGGTGCGGAGGAGAATGCTGAGCACGCTAACATTCTTGCCGGGATTTGTGCGAGTCGCTTAACAGCAGCTTGCGGCGCTTCATCCAGTTATACTGCCGCCTTTCGCGGCTCGCTGACCGGGCCCGACACATAACGCATCACCCGGAGCTTTCATGACTTCCCCGAAACAACCGCCGGTCGCCGACACCTTGAGCGACGAACAGGCAGAGCTGCCAGACAGCGTCGACTCCAGCGCCGATAGCGAAACCAAAGCCGCGATCCCGGCGTTCAAGTTCCCGTTCAAACCGGGAGAGCTGGCAGGCGCCAAAGGCTCCAACCAGCCGTGGTACAAGAACGGCGCCAAGAACGGTCACACCAAGACGCCAGGCATGGCGCCGCCGGGGACTCGGCGGTCGATGGGCAAGCGTTAAGCCCCAGTTTTTGTAGCGCCTGTGCGGGCCTCATCGCGAGCAGGCTCGCTCCCACAGTGGATCTGCGTTGCACACACAATCTGTGTTCACTGAAGATCCCTTGTGGGAGCGAGCCTGCTCGCGAAGGGGCCATCACAGGCAACACACTTTTTGGATCAGGCCGCCCGCAACGAAATGAATCCATAGTTCACAGGCGCATCCGTCACCACCTGTGCCCCTGCCGCCAAAACCTGCCCGGCAATATCCTCACCCGAAACATGAAACAGCCACTCGCTGCTCCACTGCGGCAATGCCTGGCCGTTCAGTTCATCGAAGATCCTGGCGAATTCGTTCATATCCGGTAGATAAGCGGTAAACCCATCACCCTTCAGCGCGGTCGTTCGGATCCCCAGCAGCGCGCACATCGCGTCCTTCATCTGAATGTCATCGCGATCCGCCTGACGGGAGCGCTGGATCAATTCCGACAGGTCTCTGTCAACCAATTCACCACCGACTATCAGCTCCGGCCCTTTTTCCCACGACTGGGGCGGACATTCCTTCACGGCGGTGTTCAGGGGGATGTGCGGATTGATTTCCATCGGGTAGATACGGCACACCAGCGGTCGGCGCTCATAGATGCGGCACAGGTTGTTTTCGTCAAGATTCCGGCAGGCACCCAGGTTGTAAGCGGCAAAGGTGATGGCGACATACGCCTCGGCGTCGGCGCTGCGGACCATGGCCGAACGACGTTCGGCATGTTCGCGTTGCTGCACCGGCAGGCCCAGGCCATTACTCAGGAAGGCTTCCACCAGCACGATCACTTGACCGCCGTCGGCTGCCCACATGCGGGCTTCGGGCAGGGTCAGGGGGACATGGTGGTCATTGCAGCATTTGCCACAGCCTACGCAGGAAAACGTCGTATTCATTGAGCGGTCAGTCGCATCCGGGAGCATGAAACGGCGACAGAATGCCACCGCAAAGACCCCAGCCGAAGCAAGTTATGCGCCACTCACTGCGCCTTGGCGGCCGCACGGATGGAGTCCCATTCGGTGACGTACGCGGTTTTGCTCTGTTTGTTGTAGAGGCACAGCTCGGTGCCTTGCGCGCCTTTCATGTGTTTTTGCGGGTACTGGCCTTGTAGCAGGAGTGCGGTGTAGCCGACACGGTCATCGAACTGCGCGGCGTTGCCGACCGGTTTGGCGTTCTTCAAGCCACTGGCCTTGGTGCAACTGGCGAGCACGGCTTTGTCGTAGGCGGCCCAGGCGTCCGGGCTGGAGGCATGGGCGTGGGTGGCGAGGGCGGTGAGGCAGAGGAAGGTCAGGGTCGAAGCTTTCATGGTTCGGGATCCTTGGGTGATGTCCAAGGTTGGAGTATGCCTGATGGTTTGATGGCGTTTGTAAGGGCCTCTTCGCGAGCAGGCTCGCTCCCACAAGGGAAGCGCGATCCTCTGTGGGAGTGAGCCTGCTCGCGAAAGCGGTTTCAGATTGGAACCGGTTCGCGGCGGACTACACGCATCCCGACACTTTCATACAACCGCCGCGCCCGCAGGTTGTCTTCCAGCACCTTCAAATCCACAAACCCTTCCCGGCGCTGTTGAAACACCTTGAAAGCATGCAGCAGCAACGCGCGCCCCAGACCTTGCTGTCGAGCCCGCGCATGCACCACCAGATTCTTGATGTAGGCACTGGTCCAGCACTGACACACCGCAACCACGCCTTCGCTGTCCAGCAAGACGAAGCAGAGCTCGGGATCGTATTCGGGGTCGGTCTCGAACTGGCGTTGCCACAGCGCCAGGGCCGGCACGCGACCGCCACCGTCGCTGTAACCCGACTCCATCAAGTGATGCACGGCAGCGGCGAGTTCAGGGCGGTAGTGGGTCAACTGAATGCCGGATGGCCAGCGGATGGCGGGCACCACCTCGGCGAGGTCGCGCCGCATCAGCCAGCAATAGTCCCCGGCCAAGCCTCAATGTCCTTGTTCGGCCACAGCCTTGGCCGCGTCGATCAGGCATTTGGTCAGTTCCGGCGAAGAGAACTTGGTCAACACCGCGTTCGCGCCGGCCAGGCGGGCCTTTTCGCTGTTCATCGCGCTGTCCAGCGAGGTATGCAGCAGCACATAGAGGTGCGCGAAATCCGGGGTTTCGCGCAGGGTGCGGGTGAAGGCGTAGCCGTCCATTTCGGACATTTCGATGTCGGAGACGATCAGGTTGATCTGCTGGGCAGTACCTTGCAGGTCCAGCAAGCAATCGATGGCTTCCTTGGCACTGCGCGCCGTGTGGCATTGCAGGCCGAGATTGCGCAGGGTGTGCACGGATTGCTGCAACGCCACCTGGCTGTCATCGACCACCAGAATCCGCGCATTACCCAGCACTTCGGCATCTTCCATGCTGAGCTCGGTCGGTGCCATGTCGATTTGCACCGGAGCGATGCCATGGATGACTTTCTCGATGTCCAGCACCTGCACCAGCGTGCCATCGACCGAGGTCACGCCGGTGATGTACGAGCGCACGCCACCAGAGCCGAAGGGCGGCGGGCGGATGTCGGTGGTCAGGCAATGGACAATCTTGCTGACAGCCTGAACGTGCAAGCCCTGTTTGGAGCGGCTGACATCGGTGACGATCAGGCAGCCGCCGTTCGGATCTTCCAGCGGGCGCTCGCCGATGGCGCGACTGAGGTCGATCACCGACAACGAGGCGCCGCGCAGGGTGGCGATGCCTTTTACGTGGGGGTGCGACTCCGGCAATTTGGTCAGCGGCGGGCAGGGGATGATTTCACTGACTTTGAGCAGGTTGATCGCCATCAACTTGCCACTGCGCAAGGTGAACAGCAGAAGCGAAAGTGAATCCGCGCGGCCTTTGGTGGAAGACATAAGTACCTTCTGTGGAAAAAGGTGACGGGCGATCCCGAGGAACGCCAAGAGCTATCAATGCCGGGTTATCGACTTGTTGGGGGCAGGCTTTAGTTAATCGGTTGAATGGTAGTGCGCCTTCGCGAGCAGGCCCGCTCCCACAAAGGCAGCGACAATCCTTGTGGGAGCGAGCCTGCTCGCGAAGAGGCCCTCACTTCATCCCCAATCTTTTGGCCATCCGCCCAAGGTTTGCCCGATCCAAGCCTAGTTCACGCGCCGCGCTCGCCCAATTATGGTGATGCCGCTCCAGGCACGCACCGATCAACTGGCGCTGATAGTTTTCAGTGGCCTCGCGCAAATCCCCGGTCACCAACGCCACGGCGGCCGCAGCCGGTTGCTCGGCGGCGACTTCGACACTGCCGTTGGGCAGGTCCAGGTCGGCTGCGCTCAAGCTGAGGATTTTCGGCCGTTCCTTGCAGTTACCCAGGGCCTTCAACGCACTGCGGCCGATCAAGTGCTCCAGTTCCCGCACGTTGCCCGGCCAGTCGTACGCCAGCAACGCAACCTGGGCGTCGCTGCTCAGGCGCAGGCTGTTAAGGCCCATGCGCGAGCGATTCTGTTCGAGGAAATAACCGCTGAGCAGCAGTACATCGCGGCCACGGTCACGCAGGGCCGGCACTAATAAAGGGTAAACGCTGAGGCGATGATAGAAGTCGGCACGATAGCGGCCGCTGCGCACTTCTTCGGCCAGATCGCGGTTGGTCGCCGCGATCAGCCGCACATCGACCTGATGTTCCTTGTCCGACCCCAGCCGCTGCAACTGACCGCTTTGCAGTACGCGCAGCAATTTGGCCTGGACCGTCAGCGACAGCTCGCCGACTTCATCGAGAAACAGCGTGCCGCCATTGGCCAGTTCGAACTTGCCGCGTCGATCATTCATCGCCCCGGTGAAGGCGCCGCGCACGTGGCCAAACAACTCGCTCTCCACCAGCGTGTCGGGCAGCGCGGCGCAGTTGAGGCTGATGATTGGCTTGTCGGCCCGGGGCGAGGCGGCATGGATGGCCTGGGCCACCAGTTCCTTGCCGACCCCGGTTTCCCCGGTGATCAGCACGGTCAGATCACTGCCGCCCACCAGATGGATTTCTTCCACCAGCCGTTTGTGCGCCTTGCTCTGGCCGATCATTTCGCGGTTCTGCTGGCCGCTGGCCTGGCGGTAGACCTCGGCGCGCTGGTGTTCATCTTCGACGCGATTGTTCAGGCGCTCGATGCGCTCGGCGGCATTCACGGTGGCGGCGGCAAGGCTGGCGAAAGCCTCCAAGGCATCCAGCTCGATCGGTTCAAATTGCCCGGGATCGAGGGCGTCGAGGGTCAACAGGCCCCATGGACGCTCGTCGATGAACAGCGGGCAGCCCATGCAGTCATGGACTTCCAGATGGTCGTCCAGGCCTTCAACCAGACCGTCGTAGGGATCGGGCATGTTGCTGTCGGCGGCGAAGCGGGTCGGGCCGTGGCTGCTGAGCAACGCTTCGAAGCGCGGGTGTTCGCTGACCTTGAAGCGGCGCCCGAGGGTGTCGGTACTCAAGCCGTCGACGGCCAGCGGGACCAGCCACTCGCCATCGAGGCGCAGCAGGGCGGCCGCATCGCAGGGCAGCAGGGCGCGCATCGCTTCGAGCAAGCGTCGATAGCGCTCGCCTTCGGGGAGTTCGCGGGACAGGTCAGAGACCAGTGGCAGCAGGGCGGTAAGCAGGGATTTTGCAGTCATAGTGACTCCATGTAGTCGGTGTGACTATAAAGCAGGCTGTGTCGATATGACTATCATGTTGTTAAGTTATTGATTTATATGAAAATAAATTCTGGCACGAAACCTGATAAGCATAGGGCAACCGTTAAGAAACCCTCGTTGCTCTGGAGTCACCTTATGCTTAGCGTTCAAGACCGTGCCATCGTCAAATCCACTGTGCCGCTGCTGGAAAGCGGTGGTGAAGCGCTGATCACCCACTTCTACCGCATGATGCTGTCCGAGTACCCGGAGGTGCGTCCGCTGTTCAACCAGGCCCACCAGGCCAGCGGTGACCAGCCACGCGCACTGGCCAACGGCGTATTGATGTATGCACGCCACATCGACCAGCTCGACCAGTTGGGTGACCTGGTGGCCAAGATCATCAACAAGCACGTGGCCCTGCAGATTCTGCCGGAACACTACCCGATTGTTGGCTCCTGCCTGCTGCGTGCAATTGCTGAAGTATTGGGCGAAGAAATCGCCACACCAGAGGTGATCGCGGCGTGGGGCGCAGCTTACGGCCAGCTGGCAGATATCCTGATCGGTGCCGAAACCAGCATCTACGACCAGAAAGAACAGGCACCGGGCGGCTGGCGCGGGGCGCGGGATTTCGTCGTGGTGGCCAAGGTCGAGGAAAGCGCGGAAATTACCTCGTTCTACTTCGAACCTGCCGACAAAGGCCCGATTCTGGCGGCAGAGCCGGGCCAGTACATCGGCATGAAATTGATCCTCGATGGCGAAGAAATCCGTCGCAACTATTCGCTGTCGGCCTTGGCGAACAAAGGCCAGTACCGCATCAGCGTCAAGCGTGAAACCGGCGGCCGCGCGTCCAACCACCTGCACGATCAATTGCATGTCGGGGCGAGCATTCAGCTGTTTCCGCCTTCGGGGGAGTTCACCCTGACCGCGAGCGACAAACCGCTGGTGCTGATCAGCGGTGGCGTCGGCATCACGCCGACCCTGGCGATGCTCGAAGCGGCACTGGAAACCGAGCGGCCGGTGCACTTTATCCACTGTGCCCGCAACGGCAGCGTTCACGCCTTCCGTGACTGGATCGACGGGCTGGCCGAGCGTCATCCGCAACTCAAGCGCTTCTATTGCTATGCCGAAGACGACGGTATGAGCCCGGCGGCGCACAAGGTCGGGTTGTTGAGCCAGGAGCAGTTGGGCGAGTGGTTGCCTGCCGAGCGCGACGTGGATGCCTACTTCCTCGGCCCGAAAGGCTTCATGGCCGCGATCAAGCGTCACCTCAAGGCGCTGGGTGTACCCGAGAAGCAGAGCCGTTACGAGTTCTTCGGCCCGGCTGCGGCGCTGGAGTAAACATTGGTGGCGACTCGGGACACCGAGTCGCCTGCTTCGCGAGCAGGCTCGCTCCCACAAGGGATCTCCAGTGAACACAGGTTTTGTGTCTGGCGTAGATCCACTGTGGGAGCGAGCCTGCTCGCGAATGCAGCACCGCGGTTTCAATCCTGAAAAACGCTCGAAAGTTAATCCCTTCTTAACCCGCCTATTGTCTATTCCCCCCCGACATCCCCCCACCACGCGCCGGGCTCTCAAAGATCCAGGTCAGCGTGTAGACTGGCGGGCAATCGATATATTGAAGGGAAACGCGATGAGCGAGGAAACCATGCGGTTGGGCCGTGAACGGCGCTATCTGGTGTTGCTGGGCGTTATCTGCCTGGCGCTGATCGGCGGTGCGCTGTACATGCAAATCGTGCTGGGCGAGGCGCCATGCCCGCTGTGTATCCTGCAACGTTATGCCTTGCTGTTGATCGCGATCTTCGCTTTTGTCGGCGCGGCCATGCGCAGTCGTCGTAGCATCACGGTGTGTGAAACCCTGGTGGTGATCTGCGCGCTGGCAGGCGTTGGAGTGGCGGGGCATCACGTCTTTACGCAGTTCTATCCGGCGGTCAGTTGCGGCATCGACGTCCTGCAGCCGATTGTCGATGGCTTGCCGCTGGCGAAGATCTTCCCGCTGGGCTTCCAGGTCGATGGTTTCTGCTCCACGCCGTACCCGCCGATCCTTGGATTGTCGCTGGCGCAGTGGGCGCTGGTCGCCTTCGTGCTGGTGGTGGTGCTGGTGCCGCTACTCACTGTGCGTAATCGCAAAGCGCTGCGCTGAGGTCATCGGCGACCACGCCGTGACATCAAAAACGCCCCGGTCCTTGAACAGAGGACCGGGGCGTTTTTGCATTTTCAGAGGCCAGGTAAAAAGTCCGTGACAGGCGGCAACGAAGGGTGTGGCAAGTGTGCGACATGTTGTCACATCTTGAGTGTCGCACCGGCTTTCAGTGCATCGGATTGGTACGCGGGTACGCAATGAAATTGGCCTGCTTTTCAGGAAGGTCACTTGACCCTCGTCACGCTGGAGCAGGCAGTTTTAACAGGCTCTGGCAATTTGCCAGAGCCCTTGCCATATGGGGCTCACGCCGTATCGGGCGCAGCCGCCGAGCCTTCGATGCTGTCTGAATTGCGGATGGTAGGCCTACTATTTTTGGTGTTTTTGTTGAGAATCAATTTCGATAACATGCGCCACTTTTACAAGTTGTGTTAAGGATTGTTGCGGGGCGGGATATAAATTATTTCGGGATGAGACATGGTTTAAAAAACGCTACATAACTACAATCGCCCGCACTGAATTCCCGGCTCTGCTCACGCCCACCAGGTGTTTGGGCAGGAACAGGGTGTCGAGAGGCCGGGCGGCTTCATGCGATGCCCAGGTGTCGGTGCCTCCAATTATCCGCACCAAATGGAATTGGTCTGTAACAAGGCCTTTGACCACGAATTCGAATAAGAACTCACGCTAGCCCAGGATTTGTCGAAACGCGTCTGACGCTCGACGGGCCAGCCCTTATTCAATCCAAGAAAAATGCCAACCCTTGGCAGGGTGAAGTGTTGGCGATCAAAACCCAACTGCATTGCGCAAGCTGCTTTAGAGGTCGTGAGATGAGTAAAAACAGGTACCCCAGACTACTAGGCTTATTGCCGCTGATGGGCACATTGCTGCTGTCAGGCTGCAACATGACCTTGCTCGACCCCAAGGGCCAGGTGGGCCTGGACGAGCGAAACCTGATCATCACCGCAACGCTGCTGATGCTGTTGGTCGTGATTCCGGTCATCGTGATGACCTTCCTGTTCGCGTGGAAATATCGCGCGTCCAACACCAGCGCTACCTACACGCCGAAGTGGAACCACTCCACCAAGATCGAGATCGCGGTGTGGGCTGTGCCAATCATGATCATCATTGCCCTGGGTTACGTCACCTACAAGTCGACCCACGCCCTGGACCCGTACCGTCCGCTGGAATCCGACGTGAAGCCGGTGACCATCGAAGTGGTCGCGCTGGACTGGAAGTGGCTGTTCATCTACCCGGAACAAGGCATTGCCACGGTCAACAAGATCGTGTTCCCGGCGCACACGCCAATCAACTTCAAGATCACCTCTGACGCTGTGATGAACTCGTTCTTCATCCCTGCGCTGGGCGGCCAGATCTACGCGATGGCGGGCATGCAGACCAAGCTGCACCTGATCGCCAACCAGAACGCTGAGATGGACGGTATCTCCGCCAACTACAGCGGCGCTGGCTTCACCGGCATGAAATTCAAAGCGACCGCGACTACCCAGGAAGAATTCGACGCCTGGGTAAGTGAAGTCAAAAAGGCACCTAAGAAGCTTGAACAGGCTGAATACGCAGCTCTTGCCAAGCAGAGCCAGAACAACCCAGTCGAGCTCTACTCCTCGGTTACGCCGAACCTGTTCCAGATCATCGTCGACAAGTACGAAGGCATGAAACCAGGTCCTAAGGTGCACCACGAGAAGAAAGAGAAAGAAGTGGCCGCTACGGACATGAACTCGCATTCAGCTGCCGGGGCAGAGGAGTAAACGATGTTTGGTAAATTAAGTTGGGAAGCGATCCCGTTCCACGAGCCGATCGTGATGGTCACCATCTCGATGATCGCGCTTGGTGGTCTGGCGTTGTTCGCTGCAATCACCTACTTCAAGAAGTGGACCTACCTGTGGACCGAGTGGCTGACGTCGGTCGACCACAAGAAAATCGGCGTGATGTACATCGTCGTCGCCATGGTCATGCTGCTGCGTGGCTTTGCCGACGCCATCATGATGCGTACCCAGTTGGCCATGGCCACCGAAGGTTCGCCTGGCTACCTGCCACCTGAACACTATGACCAGATCTTCACCGCTCACGGTGTGATCATGATCATCTTCATGGCGATGCCATTCTTCACCGGCCTGATGAACCTTGCAGTGCCGCTGCAGATCGGCGCGCGTGACGTTGCCTACCCGTTCCTGAACTCCCTGAGCTTCTGGCTGCTGGTTTCCGGCGTGGTGCTGATCAACCTGTCCCTGGGCGTCGGCGAATTCGCCAAGACCGGTTGGGTTGCCTATCCGCCGTTGTCGGGTCTGCAATACAGCCCTGGCGTGGGGATGGATTACTACATCTGGGCGCTACAGCTATCGGGTCTGGGTACAACGCTAACCGGGGTTAACTTCCTGGCGACCGTGCTGAAAATGCGTACCCCAGGCATGAAACTGATGGACATGCCGATCTTCACCTGGACCTGCACCTGGGCCAACGTCCTGATCGTGGCTTCGTTCCCGATCCTGACCGCTACCCTGGCTTTGCTGACGCTTGACCGTTACATGGATTTCCACATTTTCACCAATGAACTTGGTGGCAATCCAATGATGTACGTCAACCTGTTCTGGGCTTGGGGTCACCCCGAGGTTTACATCCTGATTCTGCCGGCGTTCGGTATCTTCTCCGAAGTCATCTCGACCTTCTCGGGCAAGAAACTGTTCGGCCACCACTCGATGATCTACGCATCGGGCGCGATCTCGATCCTGGGCTTCATGGTTTGGCTGCACCACTTCTTCACCATGGGTTCGGGTGCCAGCGTCAACGCCTTCTTCGGTCTGGCGACGATGCTGATTTCCATCCCGACGGGTGTGAAGCTATTCAACTGGCTGTTCACCATCTACCAGGGCCGTCTGCGCTTCACCAGCCAGGTGATGTGGACCCTGGGCTTCATGGTGACCTTCGCCATCGGCGGCATGACCGGCGTACTGCTGGCCATCCCGGGTGCTGACTTCGTTCTGCACAACAGCCTGTTCGTGATCGCGCACTTCCACAACGTGATCATCGGTGGTGCTGTATTCGGTTACATCGCCGGTTTCGGCTTCTACTTCCCGAAAGCGTTCGGCTTCAAGCTGCACGAAGGTTGGGGCAAGGCTGCATTCTGGTTCTGGATCACCGGCTTCTTCGTCGCGTTCATGCCGCTCTATGTACTGGGCTTCATGGGCATGACCCGTCGCCTGAACGCCACCACCAACCCTGAGTGGGTACCGTACCTGTACGTTGCCATGTTCGGTGCGGTGATGATCGCTGTCGGTATCGCTTGCCAGCTGATCCAGCTCTACGTGAGTGTGCGTGACCGCAACAAGCCAGAGAACATGTGCGAACACGGCGACCCGTGGAATGCACACACCCTGGAATGGTCGACTTCGTCGCCACCTCCGTTCTACAACTTCGCTGTACTGCCAAAAGCCGACGTGGTCGATCCGTTCACCGAAGCCAAGGAAAACGGTACTGCGTACAAGGCTCCGGCCAAGTACGAACCGATCCACATGCCAAACAACACTGCGACCGGTGTGGTCATGGGTGCTCTGTTGACCGTGTTCGGTTTCGCGATGATCTGGCACATCTGGTGGCTGGCAATCGCTGGTCTGGCCGGCACCGTGATCTACTTCGTGATCCACGCGGCCCGTGATGATCAAGGCTACTACGTGCCGGTCGACGTGATCGAGCGCATCGAAGCCGAGCAGCACAAGCGTCTGGTCAAGGCCGGGAAAGTCCCAGCCACTGCCACCCGTGTTGAAACCTCGTTGGAACAGGCTTAAACCATGTCGAACTTAGTGACCAATGCTGGACACACCCATGTCGATGGACATGGGCATGATGACCATCACCACGACTCGGGCGAGATGACCGTATTCGGTTTCTGGCTCTACCTGATGACCGACTGCATTCTGTTTGCGTCGATCTTCGCAGCGTACGCGGTACTGGTTAACAACGTAGCGGGTGGCCCGTCGGGCCACGATATCTTCGAACTGCCATACGTACTGGGCGAAACCGCTCTGCTGCTGTTCAGTTCGATCACCTACGGCTTCGCCATGCTGGCGTTCTTCCGTGGCAACAAGAAGCAGGTCCTGGGCTGGCTGGCCCTGACCTTCGTGTTCGGTGCCGGCTTCATCGGCATGGAAATCAACGAGTTCCACATGTTGATCTCCGAGGGCTACGGCCCTAACCGTTCGGGCTTCCTGTCCGCGTTCTTCACCCTGGTTGGTACCCACGGTCTGCACGTGACCAGCGGTCTGATCTGGATGGCGATCATGATGTATCAGGTGCAGAAAAACGGCCTGACGGCGACCAACAAGACCCGTCTGAGCTGCCTGAGCCTGTTCTGGCACTTCCTGGACGTCGTGTGGATCTGCGTATTCACCGTTGTTTATCTGATGGGGACTATGTAAATGGCTAACGCTCATTCCCACAATGGCCACGACGACGGCAGCCACGGCAGCGTCAAGTCCTACGGCATTGGCTTCATCCTGTCGGTCATCCTGACCCTGATTCCGTTCGGTCTGGTGATGTACCCGACGTTGCCGAAGTCGATCACTTTGTTGATCGTCGTGGCTTTCGCCGTGATCCAGGTGCTGGTGCACCTGGTGTACTTCCTGCACCTGGATCGTTCGCAGGCGCAGCGTAACAACGTGATTGCGTTTGTCTTTGCCGCGATCGTGATTGCCCTGCTGGTTGGTCTGTCGATCTGGATCATGTTCAGCATCCACACGTTCATGATGGCGAAGTGAGGTAAGTCCGGATGTCCTTTAAGCACTTTATCCAAATCACCAAACCGGGGATCATTTTCGGTAACGTGCTTTCTGTGGCAGGCGGATTTTTCCTGGCCTCCAAAGGGCATGTCGATCTGGCCATCTTCCTGGCCGCGATGATCGGCACGTCCCTGGTGGTCGCCTCCGGTTGCGTGTTCAACAACTGCATCGACCGCGACATCGACATTAAGATGGAACGCACCAAGAACCGGGTGCTGGTCCAGGGCCTCATCTCCCTGAAACTGGCCCTGGCCTATGCGACCGTCCTGGGTGTCGCCGGCGTTGCGCTGTTGTACAAGGTGGCCAACCCGTTGGCCGCGCTGTTCGCGGTCATCGGCTTCGTTATCTACGTCGGCTTCTACAGCCTGTACCTCAAGCGCAAGTCGGTTCACGGCACGCTGGTGGGCAGCCTGTCGGGTGCCATGCCGCCGGTGATCGGCTACGTCGCGGTGAGCAACACCTTCGACATGGCCGCGCTGACCCTGCTGGTGATGTTCAGCCTGTGGCAGATGCCGCATTCCTACGCCATCGCGATCTTCCGCTTCAACGATTACCTGGCCGCATCGATTCCGGTGCTGCCAGTGAAGCGCGGAATCCAGGTGGCCAAGAAGCACATCCTGATCTACATCCTGGCCTTCCTCGTGGCGACCTTGATGCTGACCTTCAGCGGCTACGCCGGCATGAGCTACCTCGCCGTCGCCGCGGCCATGGGCATGTACTGGCTGTACATGGCCTGGACCGGCTACAAGGCAGTGGATGACACGGTCTGGGCACGCAAGCTGTTCGTGTTCTCGATCTTCACCATTACCGCGTTGAGCGTGATGATGTCCCTGGACTTCAAAGTGCCGACCGAGCTGCTGCTGACGTACGCGCCTTAAGCGTCGGACGCGATAAAGAAAAACCCCGCCCTTTGAGAGAAGGTGCGGGGTTTTTTGTTGGACCCAAATCAAACAAACCTTTCGGTCATGCGAAGGAGTTTCTCATTTCGGAAAACGGTGCAAGGCATTTAGGAAACGTCCTAACGCCAGATCCGTGTTTGCTGGGTACGGTCCATTTCGATCACCACACTTCCTTCAGTGGTAGAGGTTCGAAATGGAATTGCCGGACGTAATCACTCCCCGCGTGAATACAAGTACAGCTTTGGGGCAGGCTTTGGTGTCGATGTTCAAGTCGGTTGAAGCAGACCTGGTGCTTGAGAGTGCAAGACCAGGGGCGGTCAAAATTATTGTGTTTGGTGGATGTGCAGTTCATCTATATACAAAACATCGTGTCTCCACAGATGTCGATGCCGAGATTTACGAGGTCAATGTTCCAGAAGGTCTTCACCTTCAAACCATGCTTGCGCAGGTACCGGAGCTATTTGTAGAGGAGCGATCCGGTCGAGTGATGGAGCTGAACTACGACCTGCAATACAACACAAGTTTTGGCCCCATTCATGAGGAATACTGGGAGCGAAGCCTTCGTCTGACAGAGTTTTCGCAGGAGTCGCCTTTACACGTCCACATTGCAGCACCTATCGATCTTGCAATCTCCAAACTGGGTAGAGCTACCGATCAGGATATCAGCGATATCATGGCGCTTCTCAGGGGCGGCTTCATACTTGGCGCCGAGCTACGCCGGCTGGCATTGCAGGCGATTGATGTATATGTTGGCAACAAGGAACCCCCAACCTCCGTTCTTACCAATATTTTGCAAGACTATTTGGAGAAGACAGTTGACGAAGCCCCTTGAAGGCCACGTCCTCTCATCGGCCTTGGACACACTGGTCAAAAGTCCTCTAAATCAGGCAGATGACGCCGCGCTCCTTAGCGCGGCTAAAGCCGTTTGGTATTCAAATTCCAATCTTGAGGGGGAGGTGACAGCATTTCTGCGCTGTCACAGTGACGAGTTGGAGGTGCGACGTGCAGGCTATCTGCTCGAGCGATTGACTCGATTTGCATGCGTGTCTGATACCCGTGTGTCGGAAGCCCTCAATGCTCTCGAACTGTTTGCTCATTCAACGTCCAGACAAGAAGTGACGTCATCCGCGGCAGCACCGCTTCGCCTGCGCCGTGATGCACTTGCCGTTTCTTGGGGATTGAGTGAGGGGCTTGGCCTGAAGGCTCAGACCCTGATGCCTTATCAGACACGGCACTATGAGGCAGAGCAGCGCTCAATGTTTTCCTGAGTTAATCGATATCTGAAAAGCCCCGCATTCAAAAGAATCGCGGGGCTTTTTTATTCAAGCGCGGTTGTTGCACGGTGCTTCGAGCACCGTCACCACATCATTGATCACGGCAGGCAGCCAGCTATCGGAGCATTCCTTGCTCGCGAAGAGGCCGTATCAGCCAACATCAATGTTGCCTGACACGTCGCCTTCGCGAGCAGGCTCGCTCCCACAATGTTGTGTGGCGGTCAGTTATTTACTGGGTATTGAGCAATCGCAAAAACCGCTCGCGCACCTGGGTGTTGTCGCTGTGGGCGACGTTGAAGCGCAGGTACTGGCTGGCATCCGGCGCTTTGCTGAGCAGGGTGCCGGGGGCCAGCACCAGGTCGATTTCCAGACCTTTCCTCGCCAGTGTTTCGGCGTGAAACCCTTCGGGTAATCGCGTCCAGATGTACAACCCTTCATGGGGCAGCGACGACACCGAGCAACCGGCCTCCACCAGCCAGTTCGCCACCCGGCTGCTCGACTCGTAAAGCCTGTCCACCGTGCGCCGGGTATGTTTGGCATAGCTGCCATCGCTGAGCATCGTGCAGATAATCTGCTCCGCCAGCTCCGAGGTCATGCCGCCGCAGGCCATTTTCAGGGTGACCATCCGCGCCGCCAGTTGCGGCGAAAGCACCGCATAGCTGACTCGACAGTTCGCCGTCAGGGTCTTGGAGAAACCGGACACGTAGCTGACATTGTCCAGCCCGCCCGCTGCCAGGCGCGGTGACGTTCGTTGCTGCATGTCGCAATACAAATCGTCTTCAACGATGTGAAAACCATAACGGTGACTCAACTCCAGCAAGCGATAGACCTGGGCCGGGGAAAACGAGTGCCCGGTCGGGTTGTGCAGGGTGTTGTTGGTCATGTAGAGCACGGGACGATGGGCGATCACCCGTTGCTCGAAGGCCTCCAGGTCCATGCCGTCAAAACCCCGGTGGATGGTGATGACCTTCGCGCCATGCAGGGCCAGGTTGGTGTGCATGGTGAAGTAACACGGATCGTCGAGCAGTACCGTGTCGCCTGGCTTGACCAGCAGGCGCATCAGCATGTCGATGGCCTGCACGGTGTTGGCGGTGGTAACGATCTGCTCCACGGGCACTTCGATGCCCAGGGTTGCCAGCTTGACCCGCAATGCCTCGCGCAGCGGCAGGTAACCGGCGGCGACGCCGTATTCGCCCATGCGCAGGGAGGTGGCGCGAAGCGTGCCGCGCACGGCTTTGAGCAATTCTTCTGCCGGCAGCCACGAGGAGGGCAGGAAACCGGCGCCGGGGCGTAGCGCGCCAATGTCCTGCAGCACGGCGCGGCGGACCACGCTCAGCGTATCCTGAGGTTGCAGGTCAGGGACCGCATCGGTCTTGAGGGTGGTGCTGGAGCGGTGCACGTAATGCCCCGAGCCCTGTCGTGAAACCACCAGGCCCTTGGCCCGCAAGCGGTCCAGTGCATCCACCACCGTGGATTTGCCCACGTTCATCAGCTCGGAGAGTTCGCGAATCGGTGGCAGCCGCGAACCGTGGGGCAGGCCGCCCTGGCTGATCGCCACCGACAACTGATCGACGATCTGCTGGACCAGCGGCACTCCCGGCTGGAACTCGATGGCGGCGATCACTGCGCGCTGAACCTGCATTTTACTGGTCTCTCCGGCAGTAAAGTTCGTTTGATTCTATACGAACTTGCTCTGATGAAATCAAGCGTCCCTCTCTACCATCACCTTACAGACTTTCCTGATTGTTCGCGCCGGGCGCCTGAACAATCGCTGGTTCCAGAGGTGCTGCATGAGTGTTCAAACAACGGTTGCCGTTGCCAAACCGGTGATCAATATCCGCCTGTTCATGATCCGGATCATCACCGCCGTGTCGTTGTTCGCGGTGTTGGGCAAGGCCAACGTCTGGCTCGACACCGCGACCAACAGCATCCTGGCCCTCGGTTATCGGGCCTTGCTGCTGTTGCTGCCGCTGACCTTGTTGGTCCTGGGGCGCCGTTCCCTGAGCGTGACGCTGCTCTGCGCCGCGCTCGGGCTGGTGCTGCTGGCCGTCACCAGCAACCAGGGTGTTGTGATGTTCGCGGCGGCGTTGTTTGCCTACGGCATTGCGATTGCCGGTTACCTGATCAAGAGCGAAGCGGCGCAAACCAAGGAAGGCGCGGCGTACAACCGCGTGGCCATGAACATGGGCAGCCTGCTGGCCGGTCTGATCCTGCTGTCGCCGCTGCTGACTCCGACGATGTTCTTCCTCGGCGCCGCGAGCTTCGTATTGCTGTGCCTGCCCATCGCCATGGGGGCGACCTTCACCTCGGAGCCGGTGGCGGCCAGTCCCGTGCGCCACGACGGCAGCGGCTGGCGCAACAAACTGCCGTGGGTGATCGCCGGGATCATCATGGGCATCAAGTTGTTCGGGGTGTTCTCGATCCTGCCGCAAGCGATCCTGCTCAAGACCGGTGAGCTGCCGGCCTGGTACGGCCTGATGCTGATCCTCAACAGCGCCGTGGTGGTGTTCGCCCAGGTGCCGATGATGAAGCTGATCGAGCGCACCGGGCGCTTCAAGGTCGTCGCGGTGATCGGGATTATCGTCGGTGGTTTTGCAGTGTTGTCGTCACCGGCCGCGTTCCATGTCGAAACCCTGGTCGGCGCGCTGATCTGGGTGGCGCTGCTGTCCCTCGCCGAATGCGCGTTCAGCTACCTCGATTACTTCTCGGTCAAGCAGAACAACATGTTCGTCAAGGAAGTATCCCTGGGCGTCGGTGCCGGGTTGACGGTGCTGGTCATGCGGGTCGTGCCGGCGCCTTACAACGCCCTGGTGCTGGCGGTCATCGGTGCCGGCGGGATCCTGGCCTGGTACTGGTTCAACCGTAAATCCAGTGCGTCGTTGCACGACTGAGTCATCGCGGCTTGGGTTTTCACTTTGCAGGTCGAGGGCATCATGAATACGACTTCATGTGTAGTAGTAGTCGGGTACAACGGCAATCGGGTTCACGACATCCAGAAATTGCGCGACCTGTGCAAGTCGCTCTACAACGCGCGGCTGATTTTGCTGGTCGAGCAGATTCAGCCCCATGACGAGCAGGTGGCCGATCACGTCTGCAGCACATCGCTGGCCGAAAAGGACGTGGCGGCCTCCCTTGAACTGGTGGTCGGCTGCTTGAGCGGCGACCGCTGGAAACTGATCGGCGTGCTGCCGTTTTCCGATCGCGGTGTATTGCTCGGTGCGGCCCTGGCCGGCCACTTCGGTTTGCCCGGCATCACCCGCGCCGAGGCGCGGGCAGGGTTGGACAAGCAGGTATTTCGCCATCTCGAAGCGACGGCTGAAACGTCGCCGGAAGATTATCGCCCTGTGTTTTCCGGGCGGGTCGAGAGCCTGCCGGAACTGCGCCAGCGGGTGGTTGAACTGGGTGGCAAGGCCTTCATCAAACCGGCCTGCGAAGGTGCCAGCCGCGGCTGCCGCGTGATCCATCACCCGTCTGAATGCGATGAGGCCTGGCACGCGCTCAAGCCTTACCGCGAGGGCGGCATTGTCCTCGAAGAGTTGATCCAGGACGCCCGGGAATACAGTTGGGACTGCGTGGCCGGCAGCACCTGGGTCACCGAAAAAACCACCACCGAAGGCGCCTATCGCGCCGAGATCCAGCAAGTGGTGCCCGCGCCGTTGCCGGCGGATGTGCAGACCCGATTGATGGCTGCCGGTCGGCATATGGCCGGCCTGGTCTCCCAGAACAACGGCGCGTGGCACAACGAAGTGTTCCACAGGGCCGACCAGTTGACCTCGGCCGTGGAAACCAACATGCGCCCCGGTGGCATGCACATCTGGGACCTGGCCAAGCGCGCCTTCGTCGATTTCAACCCGTGGGAGCGCTGGGTGCGCTGGGCCGTGGAAGGCCGGATCGAGCACCACGAGCCGGTACCGCGCGGCTATTGCGGCATTCGTCTGCTGAGGGCGCCGGCGGGTGGAATCCTGCGCTCCACGCCCGATATCGAAGCCCTGGCCCGGGCGCTGGACATCGAAGTGGTGGAAGCCACGTTCGCCAAGCGCGTCGGTGATTCGGTCAGTGCACTGGTGAAAGACAACTTCTCGTTTATCGGCCACATCGTGTTGTTCAACGAACACTACGGGCAGCTCAGCAATGACTTGTTACGCCTGGCCGATGCCATCGAAACAAAGGTCGGGATCACCAGCCTGGCACCGCCCGTGAGGGCTGTGGGTTAAGCCCCGGGGATCGATGTTTTTTTGCAGTATTGATCAAGAGGATTTGGAAAATGATTGAACACATGACCTGTGATGAACGCTTCATCGCCCTGGCCAGGGAATTCGGTTATGACATTTACGGCGAGAACACCGCTGGCGGTCATTACGCCCCCCTGATTCGCCATCACGACGAACTGTATATCAGCGGCATGGTGCCGCGCATGAACGGCAAGATTCACTACCCCGGTCGGGTCGGGCTCGACCTCAGCCTGGCGGATGCGCAAGCGGCGGCCAGCATCAGCGCGATGCGCGGCCTGGCACTGATGGTCGATGCCATTGGCTCACTGGATAAAATCAAATCGCTGATCCGGGTCACTGTCTACGTGAAATCCACGGCAGACTTTGTCGATCTCAGTGAGGTGGCCAACGGTGCCTCGGATGTCTTCAGTCATGTGTTGGGCGATGCCGGGAAACATACAAGAACCACCGTGGGTGTTTATCAGTTACCGAAAAATGCTGCCGTGGAAGTTGATATGATCGCGGCGTTGCGGCCTTCGGTTCTGTAAGTGGCTTTACAGGGGGTTATTGTTTATCTAGTGTCTGCTTACTTAAATCGCCGGTAAGTCAGGATTCGCGGATGAATAATACTAAAGGTGAGTTTTTTTCTTATAAGGATTTTCGCGAGAGTTTGCAGCCCCCGCCTGTCAGTGCGCGGGTGTGGAAACAAGGTGAACTTGCCGACATGCGCCAGAGCCTTGCGCAAAGTGAGGTCGATATTGTCGCGCTGGCCCACGACAACAGCCTCGAAGGGTGCAGGTTGACGCCGGGAATGGCAGTGTCCATGCAATGGTTGATACCCGGCGCGGAGCTCAATGGCCATGCTCATTCCTGGTGGCACCTGTTCATCATTCAGTCCGGCATCGGCGCATTGACCCTGGGCGATGCCGATGCCGTGAATGTTGGCCCAGGCGACGTGTTGCTGGTGCCGGCCTGGACCCGGCATGGCTTCGTCAACACCAGCGCCACGGAGCCGCTGGCCATGCTGAACATGAGCAACATGCCGCAAATGGCGATGCTCTCCAACCTGGCAACCGCCACGGGCTGACCCTCCCCAAATTTCCCCCACCCCTGTAGGAGCGAGCTCTGCTCGCGATGAAATCGAAGACGCCGCGGGCTGTCAGGCTTCCCGCGTTATCGTTGGCGACCATCGTCGGAACGCCGCCCGGAGCCGAGCTCGCTCCTACAGGGGCGCAGATTTCCCTGCGTCATCAACTTTCTGTATCCGTAGAAACAGATAATTTCTGTATCTGTTCAGCGTTTATTCAACTTAATACGATCGCTTCCAATGCAACGGATTCATGTGGTTAGTGCAAGGGAGCGTTCTATGGAAAGTACGAAACTGCAATTGTATGTTGGCGCGGATTTTGTCAGTGCTTTTGCGATGTCGGCATTTGTGGCATTGAAAGAAAAGCAACTTTCATTCGAGTTGGTCACGGTGGATTTGAAAACACGGGAGAATTATAAAGCGACTTATCATGATCTTTCCCTGACCAATAAAATTCCAACGTTAGTTCATGAAGGTTTTGCCCTGTCGGAATCTTCCGCCATCGCCGAATACCTGGATGAACTATCACCAGGGTCCAAAAAGCTGCTCCCCCATGACATCAGGCAGCGCGCCCGTGCCCGTCAGCTTCAGGCCTGGTTGCGCAGCGATCTGTTGGTGGTGCGCAAAGAGCGCCCGTTTGACCTGGTGTACTTCGGCAAGAAAGACAACCCGCTCTCCGACGAAGCCCGTGCCGCGGTCGACCGTTTGTTCTTCGTGGCGGACCGCTTGCTGCAAGAGGGTGCCGAGCATCTGTTCGGTGACTGGAGCATCGCCGATACCGACCTGGCAATCATGCTCAACCGACTGGTCGCCAATGGTGATCCGGTGCCTTCGCGACTCGTGGCCTATGTGCACCGCCAGTGGGATCGCGACAGCGTTCGGGCATGGATGGACATAGAGCGCGTAGCGCCAGCCATCCAGTGACAACTGCCAGCCAACACCAGGAGCGCTGCCATGCAGGGAATGTCGGAGCAGGAAAGATACAAACCCTATAACTCACGCACCATCCGCGACACGCCGTACTGGCACAAGCTGACGCCGGCCTTGCAGGAAGCCATGACCGTCGTGGCGCGTGTCATGCCGTTTCGCACCAACGAATACGTACTGGGGACGCTGATCGACTGGAACAACATTCCGGACGATCCGATTTTCCGCATGACCTTTCCCCACAAGGACATGTTGCTGCCGGACGAATATGCGTCGCTCATGCAATTGATCGAGCAGGATGACGCCGTTGCCATCAAGCGGCGGATCGAGGCGATCTGGCTGCGCATGAACCCCCATCCGGCCGGGCAGCTGACACACAACAACGCCACCCTCGACGGAAAAGTCCTACCGGGCATTCAGCACAAATACCGCGAGACCGTGCTGTTTTTTCCCGGTGCCGGTCAGACCTGTCATGCGTACTGCACCTTCTGTTTCCGCTGGGCACAGTTCATCGGTGAGGAAGAACTCAAGTTCAACGCACGGGAATCCCAGGCGCTAGTGAGTTACCTGCGGGTGCACACGCAAGTGACCGATGTGCTGATCACCGGGGGCGATCCGCTGATCATGAACACCCGTTCGCTGGCCGGATACATCGAGCCGTTGCTGGAACTGCCGCATCTGAAAAGCATCCGCATCGGCACCAAGTCCGTGGCGTATTGGCCGCAGCGCTTTGTCAGCGACAAGGACGCACCCGAGTTGCTCGATCTGTTCCGGCGGATCGTCGCGGCCGGGAAAAACCTGTCGATCATGGGCCACTACAACCACCCGGTGGAGATCCGCCAGGACATCGCCCGGCAAGCCGTCGAACGTATTCGTTCCACCGGCGCCACCCTGCGCATGCAGGCGCCGGTGATCCGCCACATCAATGAAAACCCCGCGGATTGGGCCGAGCTGTGGACCGAAGGCGTGCGGCTTGGGGCCGTGCCGTACTACATGTTCGTCGAGCGCGATACCGGCCCCAGCCATTACTTCGCGATGCCGCTGGCGCGGGCGTTCGAGATCTTTCAGGCGGCGTATCGCACGGTGTCCGGGTTGGCGCGCACGGTACGCGGGCCCTCCATGAGCACCTTCTACGGCAAGGTGTTGATCAACGGCATCGAGACCGTCGCCGGGGAAAAAGTCTTCGTGCTGCAGTTCCTCCAGGCCCGGGACCCGCAGTGGGTCTTGCGTACCTTCTATGCGCGCTTCGATCCACAGGCGACCTGGTTCGACGAGTTGCGCCCGGCGTTTGGCGAGCGCGCCTTTTTCTTTCAGAACGAGCCTGAGTTGTTGCTGGCACCTAAGCCGGAATTGATACCGGTGCTGCTGCAAACGGCGTAGGACCGTTCTTGCATAAAGCGCTTGAATACTGGGGAGACAAGGACATGAGCGGTATCCCGTTTGATCAACGCGAAGGATGGATCTGGTTCGACGGCGAGTTCGTCGAATGGTCCCAGGCGCGCCTGCATGTGCTGAGCCACGGCTTGCATTACGCGAGCACGGTGTATGAAGGGGAGCGCGTGTACAACGGCAAGGTCTTCAAGCTGCGCGAGCACACCGAGCGACTGTATCGCTCGGCGCAGCTGATGGATTTTGCCATCCCGTTCGAACCCGCCGAACTGGAAGCGGCCAGCCACCAATTGCTGCAACGCAACCAGGTGGTCGAGGGTTATCTGCGGCCGGTGGCCTGGCGTGGCAGCGAGATGATTTCCACCTCGGCACGTTTCAACCGCGTGCATGTGGCGATCGCCTGTTGGCAATGGCCGAGCTATTTCGACCCGGCGGCACGCATGGCCGGCATTCGCCTGAAGACGGCAACCTGGCGCCGTCCGCCACCGAGCAGCAGCCCCTTCGAAGCCAAGGCGTCGGGGCATTATCAGATCGCCACGCTGAGCAAGCACGACGCGGAAAACAACGGCTATCACGATGCACTGATGCTCGACTGGCGCGGCCACGTCGCCGAAGCCACCAGCGCCAACGTGTTCTTCGCCAAAGGTCGGACCTTGTACACGCCGGTGCCGGATTGTTTCCTCGACGGCATTACCCGTCAGACCGTCATCGAACTGGCCAGGGCCCTGGATTACCAGGTGATCGAGACGACGATTTTGCCTACGCAACTGGGCGACTTCGACGAGTGTTTTCTGACCGGCACCGCCGCCGAAATCACTCCCGTGCAGAGCATCGATGAACAGCACTACCGACCGGGCACCGCTTGCCGCGAATTGATTGCCGCTTACACCTCAACCGTCAACGCCTGATAAACAGCCAGGAACCTCACCATGTCAGATCAAGGGATTGTTGCGTCCAAACCTTATGTTTCGCTGGGCCATCGCCATGAGGAATTGTCGAGCCGTGGCTGGACGGTGCTGACGTCGGGGGAGTTTGCCCACGACGTTGTTGGCACCCTGCACGAGTTCGGCCCGGTCATTCCGCAGTTCAACGGGCAGACGGCTTTCGCCATCACCCGCAAACCAGGCTACGAAGACCTGCCGTACTCCCAGAGCATGAACGGCATCGGCCCGCACACCGAAGCGCCGGTGTATGGCCCGCCGCCACGTTACCTGGCATTGCATTGCCATCGGCAGGCAACCTGCGGTGGCGGGCACACTGGCTTGGTGGATGGCTATGAGTTTCTGAAGTCGCTGGAGCGCACCGAGCCTGAGTTGCGCGAATGGCTGGATGATACCCCGGTGGAGTTCGTCGCCACCGCCAAACCCGGCGAACCTGCGCAGACTCGGGTCAAGGAATACATCCTGACGCCTACAGAGGACGGCGACATTTTCCGCTTCAGTTACAACCAGTTTCACTACGGCGATGTGAACCCGTCCAAGGAAGCCTTGCAGCAGTCCCAGGTCGCCAACAACGACTCGCCGCTGGCCAGATTTGCCGTGCTCGGCGAAGCGTATTTCGTCGAGCACAATGTTCCGGTGCTGATTCCCGACGGCTGCCTGCTGATTTGGGACAACTGGCGCATGATCCACGCCCGCAGCCGATACACTGACCCGGCGCGCCACCTGACCCGCTACTGGCTGGCCTGAACTCTCATTCCATCGGCGTACCCGTGAGCGGGTACGCGTCCTACAGGTATCGCGTCATGCAAACAGCAATCGAGATCGCCAAGGTCGATCATCAACTGATCGTGCGGCTCAATCAGGCCTGGACCCGGCGTGCCACGGTGTGCTCGCCGGAGAAGATGTCGGTCGACGAAGTGTTCGACCCGTCGCGCCCGGACTACCCGGAGCGCATGGTGCCGTTTTTTCACCACCCGAAATTCCAGGCCTTGAGCGAGACGCTCAAGAGCAGCGTGGTGACCTGGGGCTGGATCGGCTACAACCTGCGCACCGTGACCGCCGAGGAGCACGTGGTGAACCCGGCGCTGAGCGTCATTGCCAATCAATACCTGGGCAAGGATGACTGGCATTTTCGCGAGGCCATGCAGCAGACCTTGATCGACGAGCACTACCACACGCTCATGCACCTGCGGGCCATCGAGCGGACCAAACTGGAGCGCGCGCTCGATCAGGATCTGGACTTGCCGCCGTCAGTCACCTATCTGCGGCTGTTGGCCTTGCGAGAAATGCTGGCCGAGCAATGGCAGAAAGACCTGGCGGCAATCACCTTTGCAGTGGTGGCCGAGATCAGCGTCAACGCTTACCTGGATCTGTTGGCGGACGACCAGAGTATCCAGCCGCAAAACCGCCGCGTGGCTGAAATGCATAACCGCGACGAATATGCCCACAGCAAGGTGCTCGCCGAAGTCGCCAAGGTCATGTACGCCAACATGCAGCCCGTGCAGCGGGAATTTTTCGCACGCACCTTGTCTGTAGCGCTGAGTGCGTTTGTCGCCCAGGACTACTCGATGTGGGAGGCGATTCTGACCCAGCTCGGGGTTGATGAGGCCGAGTCGATCATTGCCGACACCCGTGAGAGCAACAAGAACGCGACGATCATGCGCGACTACAGTGGCCTGCATAAATTGGCGCAGGACCTGGGCATCAGCGATCAGATCGATTTCGATTTTCGTCCGACCTTGAAAGCCACTGCGGCGGCCTGAATCAGGAGGTGTGCATGTCTGTTCCTGTGTACGAAGTGTTCGCCATCCGTGTGGGCGCCAACGCCCAGCGCACCGCCAGGGAGAATTTTCTCTACGACGCCTGCTGCGGTGATCCGAATGCGCCGATGCCGCTGGATTACTACTTCTGGGTGATCCGTAACGAGCAGCAAGTGATCGTGGTCGATACCTGTTTTCAACCGGCCACGGCGGACCGGCGCAATCGTCAGATGTATCGCCTGCCAGAAGAATCCCTGCGGCAACTGGACATCGATCCGGCACAGGTCGAGCAGCTGATTCTCACTCATTTGCACTGGGACCATGCCGGCAACCTGGGGCTGTTTCCCAATGCCACGGTGCATTTGCAGGAAGCGGAGCTGCGCTTCTGCACCGGGCCGAAAATGGCCCATCGCACGGTGAACAAAACCTACGAGGTCGAGGACGTGATGTCGGCGCTGCCGCCTCTGTTCGAAGGGCGCATGCGCTTGCACAGTGGCACGGCCCAAGTGCTGCCCGGTGTCACTGTGCATGCGGTGGGGGGGCATACGCCCGGCAGCCAGGTGGTGCGGGTGAACACCGGGCGTGGCTGGATCGTGTTGGCGTCGGATGCCGCGCACCTGTGGGTCAACATCCGTCAGCGCAGCCCGTTTCCGATCCTCGATGACCTGGCACAAACCCTTGAAGCCTTCAGCGAAATCGACCGTCTGGCCGATAGCGAAGACCACGTCATCCCGGGCCACGATCCATTGATCGCCGAGCGCTTCCCGCACTGGAATGATGATCCGCATATCATCTGCCTGCACCAGAACCCAAGTTGACCAGTTCCCCCCTGTGGGAGCGAGCCTGCTCGCGAAGACGCCAGCACATTCAATATTCATGTGCCTGATACATCGCCTTCGCGAGCAGGCTCGCTCCCACAGGGTATATGTCAGCTCGGCCTTTTGAGCATTTGGCCAAGGGTTCGCAGGGCCTCGTCGATACGAGGCGAATACGGCGCGCCGCACCCAATCCGCACAAAGTGACCGAAACGCCTGGCATTGGAAAAGATATCCCCAGGGGAAATCAGGATGCCGACCTTCAGGGCCTCGTGAAACAACGCCATGGACGAATATTCACGGGGCAATTCCACCCACAGCAATGTCCCGCCTCGTGGGTTGGTCACGCTCGTGCCTTGGGGAAAGTAACGCTGGATTGCCTCGCTCATGTGCTGGCGCTGTAGCGTCAGGGTTTTGCGCAAACGACGCAGGTAGCGTTCGTAGGACGGTGTCCCCATGTAGGCACTGACCGCCAGTTGCGACAGGGCTTCGCAACCATGGGACTGGGTGTGCTTGAGCATCTCGACGCGCTCGTGCCATTTGCCGGCGCTGATCCAGCCCAGGCGCACGCCCGGTGCCAGGGTTTTGTTCAATGAAGCGCAATAGATCAGGCTATCGGTGCGGTCCCAGTGCTTGAGTGTGGACAAGGGGTGTTCGGTTTCCACCAGATCGCCATAGGTGTCGTCCTCGATCAGCACGGTGTCGTGCCCGGCGCACAGTTGTACCAGTCGCGCCTTGTTGGCGTCGGGCATGATGCTGCCCAACGGGTTGTGCAGGTTGGGAATGACGATCAACGCCTTGATCCGCTCGGGGCCTAGCAACAATTGTTCGAGGGCCAGCAGATTGATCCCGCTGTGGGGCGAGGCCGGGACTTCCAGTACCCGCAGGTTGAGGCTTTCGAGAATCTGCAGCAAACCGTAGAAGGTCGGCGACTCCACCGCCACGGTATCGCCTGGGCGGGTCACCGCGCGCAACGCCAGATTGATCGCTTCGGTTGCGCCGTTGGTGATCACGATGCGCTCGGCGGTGAGGTGGGTTTTGGTCGTCAACGCCCGGCGCGCCAGGATGTTGCGCAGCGCGATGTGGCCGCAGGTCGAGCCCGCGGTATCGAGCAAATGCGGGTCCTGGCGCAACGTCCTGAGCATGTTGTCCTGCAGGGTCTTGAGCGGATAAAGCTGCGGCGCGCAGTAGGCGCTGGCGAAGTTGACCTTGATCGTCGCCCGCTGACTGGCCTTGAGCACCGATGACACCTGTTGGTGGATGCCCACATAGGCCTCGGCATCCAGCGGCGGGGGCAGGGCGAGCGGTGCCGGTCTGGCCGGCGTGTCGGGTTGGCGAATGTAGTTGCCGGAGCGTGGTCGCGCTTCCAGCACACCATAGTCTTCAAGTTCCCGGCATATCTGCACCGCGGTCGACAGGCTGACGGCATGTTTTTCCATCATCAGGCGAATCGAAGGGAAGCGCTCACCGGTTTTCAGGGTGCCGCTGCGAATGGCGTCCAGGTAATGGTTCGCCAACTGACGGTATAAAGGAGTCGTGTTCATGATGACCTCAGCAGTCGCACCACTGAGGTCTCTGGCTGGAAAGTGAGGTTGACGCTCCACGACCTTCATCAGAGCAGGCGGACCCGTGGTGCTGAAGGGTTAAGGGAAGGATGTTTCTGGCGTCGATACTGGAAGAGTAATCGCGGATTTGCCCGAATCACGGGCAATAAAAAGCCCCGCTCGGGGGCGGGGCTCTTAAGTGAGGCTGTGAGGTACCTGTGGCGAGGGAGCTTGCTCCCGCTTGAGTGCAGAGCACTCACCAAAATCTGCAATTGCTGTCAGATTTTTGGGGCCGCTGCGCAGCCCAGCGCGAGCAAGCTCACTCGCCACAGGGTTTCACGGTTACTGCGCGGCGATGCTGTAGCCGTCGAACGCGGTCTGCTGTTGCAGGGCGGTGATGATGTTCTTGCGGTTGGCGGCTTGTTCGGCGCCGGTGTTGTCCAGGAAGGTCTCGCTTTGCAGCTCGGCTTCTTCGCCTTCGCCAACAAAAGTGAAGCCAAGGAATTCCAGGGCTTCGCGGTCGACGTTCAGGCGCGAGCGCGGCGTGCGCAGCGGCAGGGTGACGCTCATGCCGTCCTTGCTGATGGTGAACACTTCGGCTTCTTTCTTGACCCGCGCAGCCTTGCTCTTGCCGCCGCTCGGGTTGCTGATCGCCTGATGCGTCTGGTTCAGCACCTTCAATGCCAGACCGTAGACGATTTCCTGAAACGCCGGGTCGTCCTTGAAGCTGGAGAGAATGCGGCTGATCGGGAACTTGCTGCTCAAGTCCTCCAGGGCGGCAATGTCGGCGGCCTCGGCATCCTTGAGCTGCTTGAGCTGGCCCATCAGTTCATAGGCTTTGTCGTCGTCGAAGCTGTCATGTGCCTGGCGGATCGCGGTGCGCAGTTCGCGGATCTGGTCGCTTTCGCGGCTCGACTGGAAAGCGTCCAGCACCATCTCGCTGATGGTTTTGGCCTGTGGCACGTGCTGTGAAAGATTGATGGAGTTTTCGTATTCCGCTTTGGACGACAAGGTGACTACGGATTCAGCGGTGTTGGAATCGGACATTGAAATTTCACTACTTCTTTAAACTTGAATTGAGGCGAGAAAGCACGGGGGCCTTTTCAGGCCGACTAATCTATTGGACCGGGACGGCATTGTCACGGTCCAACGGGCGGATGGGCAAAATCCTTGTGGGGTAGGAGCTGGCAAGCCAGCTCCTACAAAGGCGCGGCCTTGAGGAATCGGAACACCTGATAAAACCTGATCGCCCGTCCACAAAACAGGCCGCTGGCAAAGCCTGATGCACACGCCTTGAGCAAAACCATCGGCAGCGTCGCCGAGTATTGCGGATGCACTTCGGCCTGATAGGCAAAGTAATAGTTGATGAAAAAAAACAGCAGGTAGAGCGCCAGGGTCTTGGCTGTTCCCCGCAATATCAACCCGGATCCCCGTTCGTCCAGCACAACGCCCTGGCGTGAAAAGATCACCTGTGCCGCGACACTCGCCACGATCACAGCGGTTACCCAATAGCCCAAGGTCAGCAGTGGATGGTCCGTCAAATCCAGCGAATACAACGACCAGACCAGCAGAATCGGCGGGGTGAGCATCAACGAGATTTTGCTTTCGCGGGTCGGGAAGAGGGCTTTGATGCCCAGGTAACAGAGCAACAGAAAAACCGCGTACACCCATAACGGTGTGTTTTGCAGGGTATTGATCATCAGGCAGTATCCTTTGCCAACAATGTGTGTCCGGATTTTACCCATTTCACTGAGAACCGCCGCAAAAAAATGCCCCGTGTTTGTAACAAACACGGGGCATTTTCCATTCGGTCGCGAGATAGCGCGTTTAGGGGGGCAACAGCTTCTGCGCCCGTTTGTCCGCCAGGTGCTGAACCACCAGCCGCCCGATCAGCACCATCAGGGTCAGGGTGATCAGCAGCACCGAAATGGCCGCAACGCTCGGATCGACGTTATCGCGCAGGCCGCTCCAGATGCGTTTGGGCAGTGTGTCGACGTCGACGCTGGTGATGAACAGCGTCACCGCGACCTCTTCCCACGACAGGGCAAAGCCCAATAGTGCAGTGGAGGCCAGGCCCAGTTTCAGGTTCGGCAGGATCACCATGAAGGTGGTCTGCATCAGGCTGGCGCCGAGGTTGCGCGAGGCCAGTTCGATGCGTCGGTCAATCTGGCTGAGGGCGACCAGCATGGTCACCACGCCGTAAGGGACGACCATGATCACATGGGCAATCACCACGCCGGGCAGGGTGTCATAACCCATGCCCGGAGCGAATCGGCCGAGCTTGGTTTCCATGAAGTACAGGACCAGCGCGGAAATCACCGGCGGAATCGCCATCGGCAACAACACCAGGCCGATCAGCGCCGTGGCCAGTTTCGAACGCATGTACCAGATGCCGAGGCTGAAGCTGGCCGCCAGCAAGGTAGCGATCACGCTGGTGGCGAAGGCGATGGTCAGGCTCTGGCTGATGGCGTGGAACCAGTCAGGATTGCTGACCAGCGCTTCGTAGTGCCGTAGCGACCAGTTGCCTTCCGGCATCGACAGAAACCGCTTGCTGGTGAACGACACCGGAATGACCGTCAGCAGCGGGAACAGCATGAAGGCCATGGCGACCACGGCCAGCAGCCGAGTGCTCAGGCTAGTGCGATGAGTGTTCATAGTTGTCTCAGCCTACCAGTCGGTTCACGCGGGTCATTTTCAGCAGCACCCAGATCAACGCGCTGACCAGGGCCAGCAGTACCACGCTCAGTGCAGCCCCCAGGCCCCAGTTGCTGGTCTGGAACATTTGCAGGAACACATACTCAGCGATCATCACCGTTTGCCCGCCGCCCAACAGCACCGGGGTGATGAAGAAGCCCAGGCAGAACACGAACACCATGATGAACGCCCCCAGCATGCCCGGCAGGGTCTGCGGCAGCAGCACTTGCCAGAAGGTGCGCAAGGCACCGGCGCCCAGGCCGCGCGAGGCCATGAGCACCCGTTGATCCAGTTGACGCATGGTCGACAGCAGCGGGAACACCGCGTACGGGATCATCACATGGAGCATGCCGATAACCACGCCGATTTCATTGCGGCTCAGTTGCAGCGGTTGATCGATCAGGCCCATGCCCATCAGGCCGTTGTTGAGCACGCCGTTGCTGCGCAGGGCGATCAGCCAGCCGAAGGCCCGGACCAGCACGGAAATCCAGAAGGGAATGAAGATGCAGATCTCCACCACCCGCTGCCAGAACGGCGGGCTGAACACCCAGCAGTAAGCCAGCAAGTAACCGATCACCAAGGCCAGGCAGCTGACCGTCATGCACAGGCGCAAGGTGCGCCAGAGCATTTCGTGGATCGCGGGGTCGGTGGCGATGCGCTGGTACTGTTCGATGCCCGGCGTCGGCAGCGAGAAACTCCAGCCGACCACACCGAGAAACGGCAACACATAGAAAATCAGCAGCAACACGGGCAGCGGGAACAGCAGCAAGCCACGCTCCAGGCCCGGCGAGCTGAAGCGGGGCTTGGGGGCGCTAAGGGTAGTGGTCAGGGTCGTCGTCATGGTCGATGGCTCACTTGGACAACCGCGTCAGATACTCTTCGAGGGCTTTGGAGTAGTTGTCGGCGTACCACTGGGCATTGAGGGCGATCTGTTTTTTCAGGTTCGCTTCGGAGGCGCAGTTGGCTTCCAGCTGCTTGGCCGACATCAGTTTTTCGGTGGCGCTGTTCGACGGCCCGTTGCCCAGCAGTTCGAACAGTTTGAGCTGGCCTTCAGGCGCAAACGCATTCTGGATGAACTGCATGGCCGGTTGCGTGCCCGCCGGGTTGCCTTGCAACACGGCCCAGCTGCTGGAGTTGATGAAGCCATTGTCGAAACTCCAGCGCACGCGGTTGTCGGTGTCTTCGCTGAGCAGCTTGGCGCGGGTATGCCAGATCGCCCCCACCGAGACTTCGCCATCGACCATCAGTTGCTGGCTCTCGGCGCCCGAGCTCCAGAACGACAGCACGTGGGGTTTGATCTCGTCGATCTTCTTCATCGCCCGCGGTACGTCCAGCGGGTAGAGCTGATCGGCCGGAACACCGTCGGCCAGCAACGCCGCTTCGAGCATCCCGTTCATCCATTTGTACAACGTGCGCTTGCCGGGGAATTTCTTCACGTCCCAGAAATCGGCCCAGGTCTTGGGTCCGTTGTCGCCGAATTTGGCGCTGTCCCAGGCCATCACGTAGCTGAATTGATAGCTGGCGATACCGAAGTCCGAGGCGAGCGCCGGGGCCACCTGATCGCGCTTGATAACGTTGTAGTCCAGTGGTTGCAGGATCTTTTCGCGGCCCAGCACGAGGGCGCTGTAGCTCTCGACATCGACCACGTCCCAGCTCGGTTGACCGCTGGCCAGTTGCGAGCGGATCGCGCCTTCGGTGGGGCCGGCGCCGTCGATGCGCACTTGAATGCCGGTGTTCTTGGTAAAGGTGTCGGTCCAGGCCGAGCGGAAGGCATTCAGGGCATCGCCACCCCAGTTGACCACCACCAGCGGCTTGTCGGCCGACCAACTGATGCCACTGCGCAGCGCCAGTGGTACCGCGGCCAGCAGGCCCATGGCCTGGATGAAGGTGCGACGGTTGATCTGACCGTCACGGGCCTTTTCGATCAGCACTTCAATGCAGTCTTGTTGGTGATTCTGGCGCATGGGCAAGTCCTCGTTTGGCGGGTGTCGCGGCGGACACCAGCCTTTATTGTTGTCAGGGGAAGAGCGCTATTTCAGGCAAGTTCTTGCGGCTTCAGGCCGGCAGCAGGAAGCTCTGCTGCACCGGCCAGCTCAGCCACACGGGGGCGCCGCCGGGCATCAGGGCACCCGGGTGATTGCCGGGCACGGACAGGTTGATCGGCAGGGTATCGCCACCGACCTTGAGCGCCAGATGGGTGCTTGAACCCTGGTAGACCTTGTCCGTGAGTTGCGCGGGCATCACGTTGTAGCCGTCGCGGGTCGGGCATTCGCTGTGCAATTCCATGTGCTCGGGACGCACGGCCAGCACAATAGGCTCCCTGCCCAAGGGCGCGGGGGCGAGGGCGTGCAGAACGCTGGTGCCGCAGCGCCCGCTGGCGGTCGGACCATTGCGGGACAAGTCGGCCAGCGGGAACAGGTTCATCTTGCCGAGGAACTCGGCGACGAAACGGCTCTCGGGGCGGTTGTAGATGTTTTCCGGGGTGTCGACCTGGGTCAGCTTGCCATGGTTGAAAATCGCGATGCGCGACGACAGCGCCAGGGCTTCGTTCTGGTCGTGGGTGACGAACACGAAGCTGGTGCCGACCTGACGGTGGATGCGTTGCAACTCGGTTTGCAGTTGTTCGCGCAGGTTCTTGTCCAGTGCCGACAGCGGTTCATCGAGCAACAGCAGTTCCGGTTCGAACACCAGCGCCCGGGCAATCGCCACACGCTGTTGCTGGCCACCGGACAGTTCGGCGGGCTTTTTGTGCATGTGTGCACCAAGGCCGACCACTTCCAGAATGCGCTTGACCCGGCGCTGGCGTTCTTCGGCTGCGACTTTTCGGATGCGCAGCGGATAGGCCACGTTGTCCTCCACGCTCATGTGCGGGAACAGCGCATAGCCCTGGAACACCATGCCGAAATTCCGCTTCTCGGCTGGGCGCCTGATGATGTCGACGCCTTGTTCCATCAGTTTGCCCGCGGTCGGGCTGAGGAAGCCGGCCAGGATCATCAGCAAGGTGGTTTTGCCCGAACCGGAAGGGCCCAGCAAGGTAAGGAATTCGCCTTGGCGAACGTCGAGGTCGACGTTATCCAGCGCTGCGAAACGACCGTAATACTGGCTGATACCTTGTGCGCTGAGCTGAATCGCTGAACGGCTGGACACAATGAGGTTCCTCTTTTTATTGCCCACATGACGTACGAGGACGGATGTAAATCCGACATGGGCTTTGGGCTCATTATTGTTAAAAATATCGCTACATCAATGGAATTATTTTGCTCGTATTGGTTAGTTTTATTACTCAATCTCCCGCCTTCATTAAACCAACGCGACCTGTGGGGAAACCGTGAACCTGTGGGAGCGAGCCTGCTCGCGAAAGCAATTTTTCAGACGACATCAATGTTGAATGTAAGGGCCCCTTCGCGAGCAGGCTCGTTCCCACAGGGGATGCTGTGAGTGTCAGAGGGGGTCCTGCCAGGTCTGGTGCGACGATTGCAGCTGGGTCTTGACCCAGTTACTGAACGCCTGGACCACCGCGCGCTCGGCCTTCTGCGGGTCTGCCGCCAGGTAATAGCCGCGGTGCAGGTCGATGCTGATGTCGAACGGGCGCACCAGCAAACCCTTGGACAAGGCATCGCCGCTGATCAGGTTGTCGCCAATGGCGATGCCCTGGCCGGCAATGCAGGCGGATTGCGCGCAGTGCGCATCGGAGAACAAAATTCCGCTCGCCGCGTTGACCCCCGAGGCGCCGGCTGCGGTCAGCCAGACACGCCAGTCCGAATAGTCGGTCATGTGCAGCAGCGGGAAGTGACTGAGTTCCTGCGGGCTCTTCAAGCCGCTCAACGCATTGATCAAGCGCGGGCTGCACACCGGAAAGAAGCGCAGCGCGACGACCTCTTCAACCCTCATTTCCGGCCAGTCGCCAATTCCGTAGGCGATGAACAGATCCACGCCGGGGTTGTTGATGTCGTCCGGCGTGCGCGGGGAAATCAGCTGCAACTGCACCTGCGGGTATTGACGCAAGAACGCGCCGATGTGGTGGCACAACCAATAGGTGGCGAACCCCGGCGCGCAACTGACGCACAGGCGACCGGAGATTTCCTGGTCGTCGATGAGCTGCCCGGCGTCGAGCAGGTCCAACAAAATCCCATGCACCTCGCGCGCATAGCGTTCGCCTTGATACGTCAGGCCGATCCCCCGGCCGATGCGCTCGGTGAGGGCGAAGCCGACACATTCCTCAAGCTTGCTGATCTGGTGGCTGATGGCGCTGCGAGTCAGGTTCAGTTCACGGGCGGCGACCGACACGCTGCCCAAGCGGGCAACCGCGTCCAGCGCGCGAAGGGCTGTCATCGAAGGAAAACGCATAACTCATTCCGCTGTGAGTGGAGGGTGGGCTATATGGTGATGGAAATTGAACAGTCAGGCCAAAAAAAATCGATTGTTGTATCGGTTGATTCAACAATACTAACCCAGCTTGTCATCGGGCCGGTCCGGCCCATCTTCAAAGAGGTGCTGCATGACCCGTTGTGCCCAGGCGCTCGTTCAGTTGCTCGAAGGCTATGGCGTCGAACACGTCTTCGGCATTCCCGGCGTGCACACCGTCGAGCTTTATCGTGGCCTGCACGGCAGCCGCCTGACGCACGTCAGCCCGCGTCACGAACAGGGTGCCGGGTTCATGGCCGACGGTTATGCCCGTGCCAGTGGCAAGCCCGGGGTGTGCTTCATCATCACCGGCCCCGGCATGACCAACATTCTCACCGCCATGGGCCAGGCCTACGCGGATTCGGTGCCGATGCTGGTGATCTCCACCTGCAACCGGCGTGAACACCTGTGTCTGGGCCATGGTCACTTGCATGAACTGCCCGATCAGCGTGCGCTGGTCGCCGGGGTTTGTGCCTTCAGCCACACCGTGCAGCACCCCGACCAGTTGCCGGAAGTGCTGGCACGAGCCTTTGCCTTGTTTCGCTGCACACGGCCACGACCGGTGCATATCGAGATTCCGCTGGATGTGCTGGAAATGTCCGCAGACGGCCTGGACTTAAGTCCTCGCCCGTTGCCGGCCGCACCGGCCCCGGCGCCAGAGGCCATTGAAGCGGCGCTCGCCCTGATCAATGCCGCGCAACGTCCCTTGATCCTCGCCGGTGGCGGCACCCGCCGCAGCGCCGAAGCCCTCACATTGCTTGCCGAACGCTTGCAGGCCCCCGTCGCACTGACCACCAACGCCCGAGGCTTGCTGGCGCCGGACCATCCCTTGCTGCTCGATGGCGTGCAGTCGTCAGCTCATGGTCGCGAACTGTTCGCCGAGGCGGACGTGGTGCTGGCCATCGGCACGGAACTGGGTGAAACCGACTACGACTTTTTTGGCCTCGGTCCCTTGGCGTTCAAGGCGCCATTGATCCGTCTCGACATTGACCCGATGCAAGTGCTGGGCGCCCAACCGGCCCGGGTCGGTTTGCTGGGTGATGCCGAACACGGTTTGCGTGCATTGCTGGCGCGACTGCCACAACGTCAGGCCGATCCTGCCTGGGCGAGTGAGCGGGTGACGCGGGTAAACGCGCTGGAACACGCCGGCTGGAACGCGAAGCAAGGGCGCCTTCAGGCGCTGCTCGACACGGTTCGCGACGCCTTGCCGCAGCCGCTGATCGTTGGCGACTCGACTCAACCGGTGTACCAGGGCGCCCTGGGTTATCGCGCGCCAACACCCAACAGTTGGTTCAACGCCGGCAGTGGCTACGGAACCCTGGGTTACGGGTTGCCCGCTGCCATCGGTGCCAAACTGGCCCGTCCGCAGCGTCCGGTGGTGGCGTTGGTAGGGGACGGTGGCCTGCAGTTTTCCAGCGCCGAACTGATCGCCGCCAAAGAGGCGGGCGCCGGTGTGATCCTGCTGTTGTGGAACAACGCCAGCTACGCCGAAATCCGCGATTACATGAACGCCCGGTCGGTGCCGTTGCTGGGGGTGGACATCCTTACGCCGGACTTCGCTGCCCTGGCGCAAAGTTGCCACGTGGCCCATCACCGGGCGCGCGATCTGGACAGCCTGCGCGAGTTGCTTGGCCGACTCGACAGCGGTGGCGAGCCGGTGATGATCGAGCTGGATGCCGCGGATTTCCTCGAATAGAACAACAAAAATTTTCAGGTCCTCCAGCTGCGCAAAGCGCGAGGGACCTTTCTACTGCCCTGAACTCAAGGTGGCTTACATGGCTGAGTCCGACAACTTTTCCTCGACCCATTCCACACAAGGAACCCATGCCGATCTGATCCTCGGCAACGGTCGCATCTACACCCAGGATCCGGCGAACCCCTGGGCCGAGGCCGTGGCGATCCGCGACGGCAAGTTGATCGGTGTCGCCAGCCTCGGCGAGCTTGAGGTATTCAAGGGACCGAACACCCGGGTGCATGACTTACAGGGCGCGTTCTGCATGCCGGGCCTGCACGACATGCACACCCATCCCGACCTGGCCCTGGCGCCGCGCTACAGCGACGACCTGGACGTGGGTATCGAAGACCCGACCCCGGAGCAACTGCGCGCAAGCATCCTCGCCTACGCCGACAGCCATCCGGGCGACGGCTGGATCTACGGTCAGTACTGGGTGCGCTACACCTTCCGCGAAGCCGGCCTGACCCCGGGCCGGGCGTGGCTCGACAGCGTCATGCCGGACCGCCCCGTGGCACTGCTCGACCGCATGTGGGGCACCATGATGGTCAACTCCAAGGCCCTTGAACTGGCCGGCATCGATCGCCACACGTCCGACCCGCGCAACGGGTATTTCGAACGTGACGAACTGACCGGCGAGCCCACGGGCCTGATGATCGATGGCGCCTACGCGATGATTCACGCCGCGATGCCGCCGACCCCGGTCAGCGTGTTGCGTCGCGCCTATCGCGATGGCGTGCACTTCCAGAGTTCGCGCGGCGTCACGGCGAGCAAGTACGTGCACGTGTGTGAACAGCGCTTGCAAGCCTTGAAGGAACTCGACGACAGCGGCGAACTGACGGTACGGATCGAAGCCGCGATCAGTTGGCAGGACGATATCTTTCCGGTGCGTCGTCGCTGGGAACTGTTGGCAGGTGAACGTCACTACTATCGCAGTGCACGGCTGAGTGCCAACGCGGTGAAATTCCACTTCGACGGCACGGTCGAGCCGAAGTCTTCGTACCTGCTGACCCCATGGCCGCAGGAGTCGAGCTGGCGCGGCAAGCTCAACCTGACCCCCGAGCACATCACCGACATGGTGGTGGACATGGACCGCAAAGGCATCCGCGTGATCGCCCACTGCACCGGTGATGGCGCGTCCGACGTGTTCCTCGATGCCGTGGCCGAGGCCCGTCGTCGCAACGGTTTCAGTGGCGTGCGCCACCAGTGTGCGCACAGCACCTTGCTGCATCCGGGCAACCTGCCGCGCTTCAAGGAATTGAACGTCATCGCCGAATTTTCCCCGGCCGCCTGGTATCCGACGCCGTTCGCCAGCGGTGCGCGTTCGGGCTATGGCCAGGAGCGACTCAAGCGCATCTACGACTTCAAAGGCGTGCTGGAAGCGGGCGGTACTGCTGTCATGGGCACCGACTGGCCGGTGGCGTCCATCGACCCATGGCTGGCGCTGGAAACCATGGTCACCCGCCAGAATCCCTGGAACGACGACCCGGCGTGCTTCGGCGAGCCGATCAGCCTCGAACAGGCACTGAACGTGGTCACCCGCAACGGTGCCGTGGCCATGGGTCTGGAAAAATCCACGGGCAGCCTGGAAGTCGGCAAGTCGGCGGACCTGATCGTGATCGACCGCGACCTGTTCGCCGAACCTGCGCGCAATTACATCCATCAGACCCAAGTGCTGCTGACGTTCGTTGAAGGGCAACTGGTTTACGACCGCCATTCGACACTGGCGTCGGCAGGGTTGAAAGCAGTCTGGCAGGGAGAACCGCCGGTGCTGGAGGGCAAGGCGTAATGGACACACAACGCATCGCAGTCACCGTGGTATCCGGATTTCTCGGTGCCGGCAAAACCACCTTGCTCAATCGCATGGTGCGCCGCGCCGAAGGCAGTCGGCTGGCGGTGATCGTCAACGATTTCGGCGAGCTGAACATCGATGCCGCCATCGTTTCCGAAGTCACCGATGCGGTGTACAGCCTGCAAAACGGCTGCATCTGCTGCACGGTGCAGGAAGACCTGCTGGCGCAGCTCGGCAGCCTGGCGCAGTTGCAGCCGCGGCTGGAGCGCATCGTTATCGAGTGCAGCGGCGTGTCCGATCCGCAGCGCATCGTGCAAACCCTGGCCTACCCGCAATTGCGCAGCCAGATGCAGCTGGACATGGTCATCACCGTGGTCGACGCCACCCGTCATCTGCAACTGGAAGGCGAGTATGCGCGACTGGCTCGGGCGCAGGTGGCCGCTGCCGATCTGCTGTTGTTGAACAAGACCGATCTGGTTGACGAGCAACAATTGCGGGCGCTGCGCGAGGCATTGGGGTTGAGGACCCGGGTGCACGAAAGTGTGCAGGCCGAGTTGCCCGATGCGCTGTGGCTGGACACGGAGCTGGAGCTTGAACATCGGGCGGTGAAGCCGTTGACGCGGGTGTCGCTGGACGATCACAGCGAGATGTTCAGCAGTTGGCTGTGGCAGAGCACTGCGGCGCTGGATGTCGAGGGGTTGCGAGGCTGGTTGCAGGCGCTGCCCAGCGATGTGTTTCGGGTCAAGGGGCTGGTGGTCCTGGCTCAAGGCAACAAGGCCCACTGGTTGCAACACGTCGGCACCCGCAGTCAGTTCTCCCCGGCAACCGATGAGGCGCAGGCCAGTGCGACGCGGTTAGTGTTTATCGCTCGCCGTGGTTTTGAGGGATGGGATGCATTGGGGCGTGGGTTGGATGCCTGCCTGACGGAGAGCGGGAGAACATGAACCCGACCGAACAACGGTTACGTGAAGAGCTGGCAGCCTGTTATCGACTGGTTGCGCACTTTCGCATGACCGACCTCATCTTCACCCATATCTCGGTGCGCCTGCCGGGGCCGGAGCATCACTTCCTGATCAACCCTTATGGGCTGATGTTCGACGAGATTACCGCATCGAATCTGGTGAAGATCGACTTGAAGGGGCAGGCGGTCGAGCCGTCACCTTATCCCGTCAATCCAGCGGGGTTCGTGATTCACAGCGCGATCCACGGCGCCCGGGAAGACGCGCAATGCGTATTGCACACCCACACCAAATCCGGCTGCGCGGTGGCTGCGTTGAAGTGCGGGTTGTTACCAGTGAATCAGATTTCCATGGAGTTCTATGGACGGGTCGCTTACCACGACTACGAAGGCGTGGCGCTGGACATGGGCGAGCAACAACGGTTGGTGCAGGACCTCGGCGACAAGCCTGTTTTGATGTTGCGTAACCATGGCTTGCTGACGGTGGGCGAGACGGTGAGCCAGGCGTTCATGCGCATGTACTACCTGGAAAAGGCTTGCGACATTCAGCTGGCCGCGCAAGCCGCCGGAGAGCTGGTGCTGCCGCCTGCCGAGGTGTGTGAACACACGGAGCGGCAGTTCAATGATCCCGGGCGGCCGCTGGATGATGGGGAACTCAGTGATCCGGATGCGATGCAGTTGGCCTGGGCGGCGCTGTTGAGGATGCTGGAGCGGGTGGCACCGGGGTATCGGGACTGATCCGGGCCCTGTGTTGTAAGGGCTGACGCCATCGCGGGCAAGCCTTGCTCCCACAGGGATTGTGTCGTTGTACAGATTCATGCCCGACACTGATTCCCTGTGGGAGCAGGGCTTGCCCGCGATGGCGGTGTGTCAGGCAGTGCTGATGTTGAGGCTGCCGGCCTCTTCGCGAGCAGGCTCGCTCCCACAGTTGAAATGCATTCCATTGTGGGAGTGAGCCTGCTCGCGATGGGCGCGCCACGGTCTGTCAGGCCTACCCCGGTGTATTGAGGTTCATCGAACGCTCGGCCAGTGCCGAAGCCGTGGCTTCATCCACCGCCAGCGAGAAACGGAAAGTCGCCCCCCGCCCAGGCACGTCGATCAACTGAATCTCGCGACCATGCAATTGCAAAATGCGGTGCACAATCCTTAATCCCAACCCGCCATCACGCCGCGCGCCGCCAATGTTGAACGGGCGCAGGAACAGCCCTTCGCGCAGTTCGGGGGCGATGCCGGGGCCGGTGTCGCTGACGGTCACTTCGATAAACGATCCCTGGGGCCGCAGGCTGAGTTCCACCTCTCCACCTGGCGGGGTATGGCGCAGGGCGTTGTCGAATAAATTGGTCAGCACCCGCTCGATCAACCCCAAATCAGCACAGGCCGCCGATACGTTGGGCGCGAACGTGGCCTTGAGTTCGACCTGCCGCGCTTCGGCGGTGAGTTCGAATTTCTGGAAAATGTCCTGGGCCAGGTCGGTCAGGGAAAATCGCTCCAGCACCGGTTGCACGAAGCCGTGTTCCAGGCGAACCAGTTCCAGCAACGACTGCGCCAGCCCACCGACCTTGCGGCTTTGATCCAGCGCGATGCCCAGGTAGCGGCGGCGGTCGGCGGGGGACAGCGTGGCGTCCTTGAGCGACAGGGTTTCCAGATAACCGTGCAAGGACGCCAGCGGCGTGCGCAGGTCGTGGGAAATATTCGCCACCAGCTCGCGGCGTTCCTGGTCCTGACGGGTCAACGAACGCCACTGCTCGCCGAGGCGCACCTGCATCTGCCGGAACGTGGCATCGAGGATGGCGATTTCATCGTGGCTGGCGGCTTTTTCCACCAGTGTGGTGGCGGGTGGCGCGACCGGCACGCCGTCAATGTCGAAGTGGCTGACGGAGTCGGTCAGGCGTCGCAACGGCCGGGTGATCAGGGCAAACGCCGTGAGACCGGCAATCAGGCACAGCAGCGCCACCAGGCCGATTGATAGCAGGGCGGTATTGAGCGCGGCGCTGGTGGCGCCGCGTTCGGCGATGCGGTCATGGTCTTCCCCGAGCAGGACCACGTAGAGATAACCGGCCGGCTTGCCATCGACCTTCAGCGGTGCGGCGCTGAACACCTTGCGCGCATCGACGCTACGCGGATCGTCGCCGAGAATCGGCAAGGCATCGCCCTTGAGCAGGCGCCGGACCGGTGCCAGGTCGACCTGTTCCCGACGTATGCGCCCCTCGGGCGCGGCGCTGCCGACGATCTTGCCCTCGGTGTCCAGCAGGTACACCTCGACGCTGGGGTTGACTAGCATCAGTTGGCTGAACAGGTCACGCACTGCATTGGGCATCAGGCCCTGGGTGTCCATCAGCACCGTGTCGCGGGCGATGTGTTGCGCCAGATCCCGCGACAGCCCCTGCACCACTTCCTGTTCATGCATCTGGTTGGAGCGCACCTGCATCCACGCCGAGGTGCCGCAGCACACCAGCAGCAGCACGGCGAATACCAGCGACAGGCGTTGTGTGAGGGTCAACCTCATGGTTGCGGCTCCTCGCTGGCGGCGAACTTGTAGCCGCGGCCCCAGACCGTGAGGATGCGCACCGGTTGCGCCGGATCGGTCTCGATTTTCGCGCGCAGGCGATTGATGTGGGTATTGACCGTGTGTTCGTAGCCTTCGTGGCTGTAGCCCCAGACGGCATTGAGCAGGTCCATGCGCGAAAACACCTTGCCGGGCTGGCGCGCGAAAAAGTACAGCAGGTCGAACTCCCTTGGTGTGAGGTCCAGGCGGCGACCGTCTAGGGTCACTTCGCGGGTGATCGGGTCGATGGCCAGGCCATCGATGTTCAGGCTGCCGGCGTCCATCTTCAGGTTGCGCGCCATGGCATCGACCCGGCGCAGCAGCGCCTTGACCCTGGCGACCAGTTCGAGCATGGAAAACGGTTTGGCCAGGTAGTCGTCGGCGCCGAGTTCGAGGCCGAGAATCCGGTGCACTTCGCTGGAGCGGGCACTGGTAATGATGATCGGGGTATAGCGGGCCATGGCGCGGGCGCGCCGGCAGATTTCCAGGCCGTCGACGCCTGGCAGCATCAGGTCGAGAATCAGTGCATCCCAGCTTCCTTGCTGCAGCAGACGCATGCCCTCGTTGCCATCGGCGCAATGCACCACCTCGAACTGCTCATCGCGCAGATGCAGGCAGATAAGGTCGGCGATATGCAGGTCGTCCTCGACCACGAGGACGCGTTTGTTCTGTTCCATCCACTCATCCTTTGGCTATTGCGATTGCGCTGTAGCTCTTTACCTGTAGGAGCGAGCCTGCTCGCGATGAGCTCAAGAGCGCCGCGTTCAGTCCGGTAGCCACGCGTCATCGTTAACGACCATCGCGAGCAGGCTCGCTCCTACAGGCATTGTGCGGTGTTTTCAGGCGTCGAGTTATCACGAATTGTTTAACTTCCCGTGAGGATTTGGCGATCACCCCAAGCTTAGGCTGAGTTCCATGAAAGGCCTCAGGACTTCGGAGATGACCATGTTCTCAAGACGACAATTTCTATGGGCGAGCGGCGGGCTGGGGGTTGCAGCCCTGGCGATGGGTGTATTGCCAAAATTTGCCGCAAGGACTGCGCTGATCAGCGAT
Source organism: Pseudomonas izuensis (assembly GCF_002356535.2). Taxonomy (NCBI): domain Bacteria; kingdom Pseudomonadati; phylum Pseudomonadota; class Gammaproteobacteria; order Pseudomonadales; family Pseudomonadaceae; genus Pseudomonas; species Pseudomonas izuensis. The sequence goes on from NZ_AP017423.2 coordinate 999,584, forward strand.
GCCGACGCGGCGGAGGTTTTCGAAGTGACCCACAGCGACAGCGAATGGCACACCATCCTCAGCGATGAGCAGTATGAAATTCTCCGGGAAGAGGGCACCGAGCGGGCCTACAGCAGCCCGCTGAACAACGAGCACCGGGACGGTACGTTCGCCTGTGCCGGCTGTGACCTGCCGCTGTTTTCCTCGGCGACCAAGTTCGACAGCCGCACCGGCTGGCCGAGTTTCTGGGCGCCGCTGGACAAGGCCGTGGCCACCCGCCAGGACCGTTCCTTCGGTGTAGTACGTGAAGAAGTGCACTGCCGACGCTGCGGCGGCCATCTGGGCCATGTCTTCGACGACGGCCCGAAACCGACCGGGCTGCGCTACTGCATGAACGGCTTGGCGATGAAGTTCCAGCCGGTCTGATTCCTTTCACTCACTTTTTTGCAGGTAACCACCATGTGGCTTCTGGTCCTCGCCTATCTCGGCGGTGTTCTGACAATTGTCAGCCCGTGCATTTTGCCGGTACTGCCCTTTGTCTTCGCCCGCACCGGGCAGCCGTTCGTGAAGAGCGGCTTGCCGTTGCTCGCGGGCATGGCACTGACCTTCGCTTTTGTCGCCACGCTGGCGGCGGTGGGCGGTGGCTGGGTGGTGCAACTCAATCAGTACGGGCGCTGGCTGGCGCTGGTATTCGTGGCGCTGTTCGGTCTCACGCTGCTGTTGCCGCAATTGGCCGAGCGCCTGACCCGACCGCTGGTCGCGGCGGGCAGTCGTTTGTCCGAGGCAGCAGGTGCCGATGCCCGGCCACGTCCCGGCGCTTCGTTTTTGATCGGGGTCGCCACTGGGCTGTTGTGGGCACCCTGCGCCGGTCCGATTCTGGGCCTGTTGTTGACTGGCGCGGCGCTGCAAGGCGCCAGCATCGCGACCACGTTGTTACTGCTGGCGTATGCCGCTGGTGCCGCGACCTCGCTGGCGGTGGCGTTGCTGCTGGGCGGCAAGGTCTTCGCCGCGATGAAGCGTTCGATTGGTGCCGGGGAGTGGCTGCGTCGCGGCCTCGGCGCGGCGATGCTGGCCGGCGTGGCAGCCATTGCCCTGGGGCTGGATACCGGGGTTTTGGCGCGATTTTCGACGGCGTCTACCGGAGGCATCGAGCAGGCCTTGGTGGAGCAATTGGCCGGCAAATCACCCCGCAATAGTGCGGCGATGATGGCGCAAAACCCGTCGCCCGAAGGCGCGGTACAAGTGGCCGAAAAAACGCCAGGCACCTTGCCAGTCGAAGGCAACCTTCCACCGCTGGAGGGTGCCGTGCAATGGCTCAACTCACCACCGCTCGATGCCCAGGCACTGAAGGGCAAAGTGGTACTGGTGGACTTCTGGACCTACTCCTGCATCAACTGCCTGCGTTCGCTGCCCTATGTGAAAGCCTGGGCCGAGAAATACCGCGACCAGGGCCTGGTAGTGATCGGCGTGCATGCGCCGGAGTTTGCCTTCGAGCGCAATGTCGACAACGTCACCAAGGCCATGAAAGACCTGGGCATCCATTACCCGGTGGCTATCGATAACGAGTTCAAGATCTGGCGCGCATTCAACAACGAATACTGGCCGGCGCACTATTTTGCCGACGCCCAGGGCCGCATTCGTTATCACCACTTTGGCGAAGGCGAGTACGCCGAATCGGAGCGGGTCATCCAGCAGCTGCTGCGCGAAGCCGGTGCCGGCAAAGTGTCGGATGGCCTGATCAACGCCAGGGCCGAAGGCGTGCAAATGGCGCCGGACAACAATGAAGTGCAATCGCCGGAAACCTATGTCGGCTATCAGCGTGCCGAGCATTTTGTACCCGAAACCGCATTGGTGCCGGACAAGGTGGCGGCCTACAGCCCGCCGGCGCAATTGGCCCTCAACGACTGGAGCCTTGGCGGGCAGTGGCACGTCGGTTCGGAGCGGGCCACGGCCAGTGCGCCGGCCAGTCGCATCGTCTACCGCTTCCACGCTCGCGATCTGCATCTGGTGCTTGGCCCTGGCGCGGACGGCAAACCGGTGCGCTTCAAGGTGCTGATCGACGGCAAGGCTCCCGGGAATGATCACGGCATGGACGTGGCGCCCGACGGCAGTGGCACGGTGACTGACCAGCGCCTGTATCAGCTGGTGCGCCAGAATGGCGGCGTGCAGGACCGGACCTTCAGCATCGAATTTCTTGATCCGGGTGCATCGGCCTACGCCTTTACCTTCGGCTGATCATCCCTTCAATCATTCAGGAGTGCGCACCATGAAAACCCTGTTCACCTGGCGCCGTACGTTGTTGGGGCTGATGGCTGCCGGCGTCATCGGCCAATGCACGGCATTCTCTTTCGGCCGAGCCGAAGAAGCGGTCATCATTCCGCCGCCAACCCTTGACGAAACCACCCAGGCCCACAGCGAAACCGCCGTCTTTGCCGGCGGCTGTTTCTGGGGCGTTCAAGGTGTGTTCCAGCATGTCAAAGGCGTGAAAAATGCCGTCTCCGGATATGCGGGCGGTGCGGCCAATACCGCCCAATACGAGCGTGTCAGCAATGGCGATACCGGCCATGCGGAGTCCGTGGAAGTCACGTTCGACCCGAGCCGGGTCAGCTACGGCACCTTGCTGCAAATCTACTTTTCGGTGGCCCATGACCCGACCGAACTCAATCGTCAGGGACCGGACACCGGCACCCAGTATCGTTCGGCCATTTTCACCAAAAGCAGCGAGCAGCAACGGGTCGCACAGGCGTACATCGCCCAGCTCGACGCCGCCCATTCGTTTAACAAACCGATTGTGACCAAACTGGAAACCTACAACGGTTTCTACCCGGCGGAGGAGGAACATCAGGACTTTCTGACCGAGCACCCGAACTATCCCTACATCGTGATCAACGATTTGCCGAAGGTGGCGCAGCTCAAGCAGCTGTATCCGGATCGCTATCAGGAAAAACCGGTGTTGGTGAAGGCGGGGATGTAAGTGTGGGGGATGGCGGTTATACGGAGATCACATTCTTGCCGGCGATCTTGGAGCGATACAGCGCCTGATCGGCACGGGCCATCAGGCCGGTCTGTTGTTCTTCATCAAAGCGCTGGACCACGCCAAAACTCATGGTCACCTGGAAGTCGCCCACAGGCAGCAAGTCCGCCAGGCCATGGCGGATGGCCTCGGCGAGGGTCCGGGCGTCGGCCAATGGGGTGTTGGCCAGGATCATGATGAATTCGTCGCCACCCCAACGGGCCAACAGATCGCCTTCGCGCACGAAACGTTTGATGTTTTCAACCACGTGCACCAATGCCGCGTCACCCAGTGCATGGCCGTAGTGATCGTTGATGTTCTTGAAGTCATCGACGTCCATGGCGATCAACGACAGGGGTTCGCGGAAACGCTGGGCGCGTTCGCAGGCCTGGGGCAGCACCTGTTCCAGGCGATAACGATTGGCGATGTCCGTCAGGGTGTCGGTGTGCGCCAGTTTGCGGTTTTCTTCGAGCTGGAGTTGCAGCTGCTGATTGACCCTGGACAGTTCCCGCGTACGCTCTTCGATCATCGCTTCCAGCGAGTGATTGCGCCGTTCGAGTTCTTCAACCAGGCGTCGCTTGTCTTCGATGCTTCGGTGAACGCCGACCATGCGCGCCACCGAGCCGTCGGCATTGCGTACCAGCACCTGACCGCGGTCTTCGATCCAGACGTAACTGCCGTCCTGTGTCCGACAGCGATACTCGACCTGATAAACAGGACTGCGCCCGCTCAGGTGATCATCGATCCGGGCCATGACCCGTGGATAATCTTCGGGGTGAATGACGTTTTCCCAGGCCAGCACCGTGTTGTCCAGGGCGTGGGGCGAATAGCCGAGCATTTCGTACCAGCGGGCGTTGCGGTAAACGAAACCGGTGTTGGCGTTCCAGTCCCAGATACCGTCGCTGACCAATTCGAGGAGGGTGTGCAGCATGCTGTCGTTCATGTCCGACACATTGAACTTCACTGGTTCGATGTTCGATGCGTCGCCCATCGCTGCTCTCCCTGCTGCCCTGATATCAAAATGACTTAACTGCCACGGAGATTAGATCATGGCGCATCCGCCCGGCTAGTGCTTGCCCCACATCCCCATGGCGAAATCGACGAAACGACGCAGTTTCGGCAGGCGGTAGCGATCCTGGGCATACACAAGGTGCATCGGTCGGCTCGGCAGTTGATAACGCTGCAACAGAGGCACCAGTGTGCCGTTCTTGAGATCCTGCTCTACCAGCGCATCGGGCACCATCACGATACCCATTCCGGTTCGGGCTGCTTGATGCAGGCCGGCTGAGCTGTTGATCACCATCGGACCGCTGACCGCCACCACGATTTCGCTCTCGGGACCATTGAGGCGCCATTGCCGTGCCACCGATTGCCAGTCGTCGCCGGCCGGATAGGCAAACGCCAGGCAGTCGTGCTGTTGCAGGTCTTCAGGTTTTTCCGGGGTACCCCGGCGCGCCAGGTAATCCTTTGAGGCGCACATGGTCAGGGTGTAGTCGATCAGCGGGCGTGCGATCAGGTTGGAGGGTTCGAGTGCGCCCAGGCGAAAGGCCACGTCGAAACCATGATCCAGCAGGTCCGGACGCCGATTGGTCAGTACCACGTCCAGTTTCACCCGCGGATTTTTCAGGCTGAACTCACTCAGGGCCGGCGCCAGGCGTTCGGTGCCGAAGGTCAGTGGCGCGGTGATGCGCAGGGTGCCGCTCGGCTCATCCAGGGTCTGCTCCGCCAGGCGTTCCGAGTCCGCCACCAGCCCCAGCACTTCCAGGCAACGCTGGTAATACGCGCTGCCGAATTCCGTGAGGCGCTGGCGCCGCGTCGTACGGTTGAGCAGGCGTACACCCAGACGCTGCTCCAGCGCCTTGAGGTGATTGCCGACCATGGTCGTGGACATTTCGCACTGCTGCGCGGCGGCGGTCATGCTGCCGGCTTCCACCACCCTGACGTACACAGTCATTGCTTGGAACAGATCCATTATCAAGCCTGGCTTTTAAATGATCGAAGTTTTGCGCAGTTTATCCAGTTCAGGTGGCTAACCATACTGCCAAAACACCGACAATTGATGGAGCCTGATGTCATGACCGCCGCCTGCCTGATGAGCACTTACCAACCCCTGGCCTTGAGTTTCGACAGAGGCCTGGGCACGCGCCTGTGGGACCTGGCCGGTCGTGAATACCTGGATGCGGTGGCGGGGGTGGCGGTGACCAACGTCGGTCATTCCCATCCGAAAATCGTCGCCGCCATCAGTGCGCAGGCCGGGCTGCTGCTGCACACGTCCAACCTCTACAGCATCGACTGGCAGCAGCGGCTGGCGCACAGACTCACTCAGCTCTCCGGCATGGGCCGGGCGTTTTTCAACAATTCCGGTGCCGAGGCCAACGAAACGGCGCTGAAAATCGCACGCCTGTATGGCTGGCACAAAGGCATCGAACAACCGCTGGTGGTGGTCATGGAAAACGCCTTTCACGGGCGGACCCTCGGCACCTTGTCCGCCAGCGATGGCCCGGCGGTGCGGTTAGGTTTCAACAAGCTGCCGGGGGATTTCATCAAGGTGCCGTTCGGCGATCTCAAGGCGCTGGAGAGGGTGCAGCAGGCCCACGGCCCGCGCATTGTGGCGATTCTGATGGAGCCGATCCAGGGCGAAAGCGGCGTTCAACTGGCACCACCCGGCTATCTGAAAGCCGTGCGCGAACTGTGCACCCGGCGTGCCTGGCTACTGATGCTCGACGAAATCCAGACCGGCATCGGCCGTACCGGCCAGTGGTTCGCCTGCCAGCATGAAGGCATCGTCCCCGACGTCATGACCCTGGCCAAAGGCCTGGGCAATGGCATCCCGATCGGCGCCTGCCTGGCTCGCGGTAAAGCCGCCGAGCTTTTCACCCCCGGCAGCCACGGCAGCACCTTCGGCGGCAACCCTTTGGCGTGCCGCGTCGCCTGCACCGTGCTGGAAATCATCGAAGAACAGGGCCTGCGCGATAATGCCCGGCGCCAGGGCGAACGGCTGCTCGACCGGTTGCGCACGGAATTGGCCAACCAACCGAACGTCCTGGCGATCCGCGGCCAGGGCCTGATGATTGGCATCGAACTCAAACAACCCATCCGCGACCTGACCCTGATCGCCGCGCGGGATCATGGCTTGCTGATCAATGTGACCAGGGGCCAGACCATCCGCTTGCTGCCGCCGCTCACGATTGATGAGGGGGAGGTGGAGATGATTGTGAGAGGGGTGAGTCGGGCGATTGCAGCAGCTTGAAATGCATCCCCTGTAGGAGCTGGCTTGCCAGCGATGATCGTTAACGATGTCGCGTTTCAACCGGGTAAACGCGGCGCTTTCGAATCCATCGCTGGCAAGCCAGCTCCTACAGGTGCCTGATGAAAGCTGTGATTTCAGGCTGCGCGATCAATTGGAGCTTCGAGCCGCCAAACGCATCGAACAGCCGCTGATGCGCCGCAAACCCACTAGCCCCGTCACGCGTGCGATAACTGCCGGCCCATTCCAGCAAGGCAACCAACAACTCATCGTTCTCGTCCCGTTTCGCCTCGCGTTGGCGAATGTTGGCAATGCATTCCTCATCCTCAACAGTCAGCCAGATCAATGCAGTCGCCCGGGGTAAGAGCTCGCTGACGATCCAGTCGTAAACACCCTCGATCACCCAACGCTCTTCACTGGCCGCAATGCGCGCCATGGCCAATGCTTCGTTTCGGGGACGGGCGATGCTGTGTTCGTCGGATAGCCAGTGGATTTGATCAAGATCGATCCAGGGAGCCTGCAACTGCTCGGACAGCCGTCGGGCCAGCCAGCTTTTGCCGGAGCCGGAGTTGCCGATGATCAGGGTTCGGGTGAGATCCATGGATGACACCAATCAACTGTGGGAGCGAGCCTGCTCGCGATGGCGGTATGACAGTCACCACTGCAGGGACGGACAGATAGCATTCGCGAGCAGGCTCGCTCCCACAGGTTTTGCGGGTCATGCCCTTAATCCGATTGCTCCGGCGCCACCATTCGCGTCCTCGGCGCACCGTTGGCATTGTGCTGGAAGATATCCCGCGGTTGCCCTTTTTCATTAAAGAACACCTGCCCGATCCCCGCCGAATTCCACAACCGCTCACCCGCCTCGGCATGTTCAGGGATGTGCGGCACGATGCGCATGCGTCGGCGTTTGGTCAGCCAGTTGAGCGTAATAACCGATCTGACTGAGTTTGCGTTCGGCGCGAGCAACGTCAGTGATTTCCATGCCTCGACGGGCGAGCAATGCGGACAGGTCGCAGTAGGATCGAAATGGCTTCGGCGGGGCTAATTGCTGCAACAGTCCATGTCCCAGAAAAAAGAAGGCCCAAACATAATGCCGGACTGAGCCAGCACCAGAGGTTCGGGCGCGATTGCGGTGATTGTCTGTGATGGGTACAGCCGAGTCAACACGACCGACACTATGTACACCCGCGTGAATGCTCCGATTATGTAACCGCGCTTCTATTCCCCCTTTTCCGACATCAAGACAGCGACCGACTGTCGGATTTCATGACGACTGCCTCTCCATTGGCCATCAACCAGCGAAGCAAATCACTCACCGACACCGTGTGATTGTGCTCGATCCAACTCTGCGCCGCCGGGCCGTAGTGCTCGGTATAGCTGCTGAGCACCAGTTGGCGACAGTCTTCTGACAGTCGCAGGGTAGTTTCCTGGCAGTGCAGATTGGTTGCGTCGTCCCGGCTCACCCATTGCTGCAAAATCAAGCCATCAGAAGCCATCGGTCGGCGTTCCTGTGCATTGAGGGTTGGACTTCTGCGTCGAGCCTTGCTTGCCATCGGCCACGTAAGCGGCGCGGCGCGCGGCGACTACATCGCGCAACGCGCTGTAATAATCCGGCAGTTGTTGCAGGCTGTCGGTCAGCGGCAAGGCTTGCGCGCGACCATCGACAACGCCGCCGACGGTATTGACGGTGGACAGTGTGTCCACGGTATCGCTGTTGTCGCCGAACGGATCGACCATGAAGCTCAGCACGCGACCGGTGGCGTCCCGGCTGTTGGACGTGCCGAGCAATGGCAGCTCGACAGTCGGGCCGTTGCCAATGCCCCATACGCCAAAGGTCTGGCCGAAGTCCGCGTTGTGACGGGGGACCCCGGCCTTGCCGGAAACATCAATCAGGCCCGCTACACCGAGCGTGGTGTTGAGCAGGAAACGCCCCATTGTATTGGCCGAGCGTCCCGGATTGCCCTGCAACAGGTCATTGATAAAGACCTTGGGTTCGCCGAAGTTCGCCACGAAGTTATGCACACCGGTCTGGAAAAAATCCGGGGTGTAGCGATAACCGCGAGCGACCGGCGCCAGGGCATAGTCGTCGACCACCCGGTTAAAGGCGAAGACACCACGGTTGAACGGTTCCGCAGGGTCGTACACCGAGTAGTCGGTGTCGGCGCAGGTCAGGGTAGTCGCGGGCGTTGGCTGGCTGCTGCAACCCGCGAGCCCAACGGCCAGCATGGCAATCGAGGTACGACGGGCCAGCCAGGGGGCACACTTCAAAGGCAACATGGACGCAAGTCTCGGGAAGAATTTGCCAGGATGCTGAGCCCCGAGCCTTGCGCAAAGATGTCTGGTTTATTGCGGCGCTGACGCTTTATTGCAGGATTGAAATAAATGACGCGCTGCCGCGAATGGTTTTAGATAACGGTTCCATTCGCCCCGTAAGTGACCTTTGGTGAACAGCCTTTTAATAGTCGACGACGACGTTGAAGTCCTCGATCTCCTGAAAAAATTCTTCGTGCAGCACGGCTACAGCGTCGAGGTCGCCACCGACGGCGCATCGCTGTGGGCAGCCATCGAGCGCCAGGCGCCCGACCTGATTATTCTCGACGTGATGTTGCCCGGCGACAGCGGCTTGATCCTCTGCCAGCAACTGCGGATTCGTTACACCATCCCGGTGATCATGCTCACGGCCATGGGCGAACTCAGCGACCGGGTAGTCGGCCTCGAACTGGGCGCCGACGATTACCTGACCAAACCCTTCGACGCCCGCGAGCTGCTGGCGCGGGTGCGCGCCGTGCTGCGCCGCGTGGACGACCGCCGTCCGCTGGCGCAGGAACGGCCACGACCGCTGATCGACTTCGCCGACTGGCACCTGGACGTCACCCGCCGTGAACTGCGCTCGCCGGACAACGTGATGATCCCGCTCTCGGCCGGCGAATTCGACCTGCTGCTGGTCTTCGTCGAACACCCGCAACGCGTCCTCACCCGCGAACAGTTACTGGACCTGGCGCGTGGGCATTGCCATGACGCTTTCGATCGCAGCATCGACGTGCAGGTCAGCCGCCTGCGGCGCAAACTCGAATCCGACACCAAGCGCCCGGCGATGATTCGCACCGTGCGCAATGGTGGGTACCTGTTCACCCCCAGCGTGACCCGGCGATGAGCTGGCTGACGCGGTTTCGCCGGGACACGGTGGGGCGCTGGATCGCGCTGACGATCATCCTGGCGATGCTCATTTCACTGGCGCTCAACGGCCTGTTTATCCAGGTGGCCGGCGTCTGGGCGCGCCCGCCGCTGACCGAAACCGGCCTGCTGGAAAAAGCCGCTGCCATCACCCGCGTCATCGAAGCCGCCCCGGTGCCATTGCGCAACCAACTGGCGCAAGCCGCCGGCGAGAATGGCTTCATCGTCAGCTGGCACCCTGACCGGCGGAATCTCGACTTGCCGGCGGTGGACGATGCCAAGTCGGAAATCGGCTCGTCCATCCTGCAACCCATGCTCAAAGCCCCTGATCGGCGCATCGAGGCTTATGAACCGGCTGACTGGACCGAGCACAAGGCAGACGCCCATTACGCGCTATTGATCGAGTTGGCCGACGGCTCATGGGTGATGTTCTCCGCGCCCTCGCGCAGTTGGGGGCTCGACGAGGCGCCACGCTACCTGATCGTCATCCTGCTGGTGTTGATCTCAACCGCCCTGGTCGCCCTGATCGCCACCCGCCGCCTCGCCACGCCGCTGCAACGCTTCACCGAAGGCGCCCGACGCTTCGGCACCGACTTCCGGGCACCGCCCATCGAACCCCTCGGCCCCCAGGAAATTCGCCAGGCCATCCTCGCCTTCAACGCCATGCAGGCCCAGTTGCAACACTTCATTCGCGACCGCACGCAAATGCTCGCCGCCATCTCCCACGACCTGCGCGCGCCCCTGACGCGGATGCGCCTGCGTGGTGAATTCATCGAAGATGCCCAGCAGCAGCAACGGTTGTTTCGTGACGTGGATGAAATGCAGGCAATGATCAACTCGGCGCTGGAATTCTTCCGTGACGACGCCCGGCTGGAACCCGCGACCCAGTTTGACCTGGCGGAACTGCTGCACACCTTGCTGGATGATTACCGGGATCAGGGGGTCGAGATTGCCTACAGCGGGCCATTGCGGCTGGTGTATTTCGGGCGGCCGTTGGGACTCAAGCGAGTGATGACCAACTTGCTGGAGAACGCGATCAAGTACGGTGCCGAGCCGGCGGTGGAGCTGATGGCCGATGCCGGGCAGGTGCGGATCAGGATGCTGGACCGTGGGCCGGGGATTCCCGAGTCGAATCTGGAGCAAGTGTTCACGCCGTTCTTCCGTCTGGAAGGCTCGCGCAACAAAAGCACGGGCGGGGTTGGCCTGGGGTTGTCGGCGGCGCGGGCGATTGTGCTGGAGCATGGCGGGGAGTTGACGTTGCGCAACCGGTCGACGGGCGGACTGGAAGCGTTGGTGGAGTTGCCGGTGCATTCGAGTACGGGATTCGGACTACAGTAAGTGATCCATGCACCTTGCGGGCACTCGGCAAGGTACTGACCAGAGGATAGAAATAATGACCAGGATCATCCTGCCGGCACTGGCCATTTTTATCGCTACTCAATTGCCGGCCTACGCCATCAACGACAAGTACCGCAAACAGCTTGAGCAGTCTTGCCTGGTCCGTCTTCATATTCCAGAGCTTGTGCCAAGCTGATGGGGCGCCAATTCGCCGGTCGTTCAGGAAGCCATGACATGAAGCACGCCCATCCGTCGCACATCCGTCGAGAGTTCTACAAATCCGTCGGCTTCTACCTTCGACTGGCTTGGCCGATCTTTTCCACGATGCTGATAATTATCGTTACGGTTGGCTTGATCATCAGTTATCTGGAGGGCTGGGATCCGTTTGACGGCATCTACTTTGGCTTCGTGACCGGCTTGACCATTGGCTATGGCGAACTCGTGCCGAAACTGCCGCTTTCGCGGATATTGGCGATATTGCTTGGATTTAATGGCGTGTTGCTGACGGCGATCTTTGCGGCGATCAGCGTGCGGGCGATCGAGACGGCTGTGCGGGTGACAGAGGGAGATAAATAAGGCGGGCAAACACTACACACAACCCGTGTGGGAGCGAGCCTGCTCGCGAATGCAGAGTGTCAGCCAACATAATTGTGACTGACACACCGCTTTCGCGAGCAGGCTCGCTCCCACAGGTTTTCCACAGTTCCTCTTATCTAAGCCTCCCACCCCGCCCCACTGACCGCCGCTTGCGCCAGCGGATGCAAGTCCGCCGGGTGCTCCGTTTGCCAGGCCAGCAATTCCTTGCGCATGCCGGGCGTCCAGTACAGCTGCAGATGATTTCGCACCCCGAGCACGGCCTGTTGCTGGTCCGGCTCGCTGGCGAAGTACTGGGCGATCTGGTTGGCCATTTTGATCAGGTTGGCAGTGCTCATCGGCGTACCTCCGCTTTGGCAGTTTGACGGCGTTCCTTGAGCAAACGGTGCTGTTCTTCCGTGAACGCCTGGAAGCGTTTTTGCCACTCCGAAGGGTGGTAGACACGACTGACTTCCACGGCGGTGACCTTGTATTCCGGACAGTTGGTGGCCCAGTCGGAGTTATCCGTGGTGATCACGTTGGCCCCCGATTCCGGGAAGTGGAACGTGGTGTACACCACGCCTGGCGCAACCCGTTCGGTGACCCGCGCACGCAATACGGTCTGGCCGGCGCGGCTGCCGATGCCGACCCAGTCGCCTTCGTTGATGCCACGGCTTTCGGCGTCGGTTGGATGGATTTCCAGGCGGTCTTCGTCATGCCAGGCGACGTTGTCGGTACGCCGGGTCTGGGCACCGACGTTGTACTGGCTGAGGATGCGCCCGGTGGTCAGCAGCAGCGGATAGCGGCTGTTGACCTTTTCCTCTGTGGGCACGTAGCCGGTGAGCATGAAGCGCCCCTTGCCGCGCACGAACTGCTCGATGTGCATGGTCGGCGTGCCGTCCGGTGCGGCGGCGTTGCACGGCCATTGCAGGCTGCCGTGGCGATCCAGTTCGGCGTAACTGACGTTGGTGAAGGTCGGCGTCAGGCTGGCGATTTCATCCATGATTTCCGATGGGTGTTTGTAATCCATCCGATAGCCCAGCGCATTGGCCAGGGCCACGGTGCCTTCCCAGTCGGCCTTGCCGCCCAGCGGCTCCATGACCTTGCGAACCCGCGAGATACGCCGCTCGGCGTTGGTGAAGGTGCCGTCCTTTTCCAGGAACGAAGCGCCGGGCAGGAACACGTGGGCGAACTTCGCCGTTTCGTTGAGGAAGATGTCCTGCACCACCACGCATTCCATGGCCGACAGGGCCGCGGTGACGTGTTGGGTATTCGGATCGCTCTGGGCGATGTCTTCGCCCTGGCAATACAGGCCCTTGAAGGTGCCGGCCAGCGCCGACTCGAACATGTTGGGAATGCGCAGGCCCGGGTCGGGTTGCAGAGTGACGTTCCACGCCTGTTCGAACTCGGTCCGCACCGCCACATTGGAGATGTGCCGGTATCCGGGCAACTCATGAGGGAAGGAGCCCATGTCGCAGGAGCCCTGAACGTTGTTCTGCCCCCGCAGCGGATTCACGCCCACGCCTTCGCGGCCGATGTTGCCGGTGGCCATGGCGAGGTTGGCGATGCCCATCACCGAGGTGCTGCCCTGGCTGTGTTCGGTGACGCCCAGGCCGTAGTAGATCGCTGCGTTGCCGCCGGTGGCATACAAACGTGCGGCGGCACGGATGTCGGCAGCGGCCACACCGCAGATAGGGCTGATGGCTTCCGGCGAGTTTTCCGCGCGGCTGACGAATTCGCTCCAACGGGCGAAATCGTTGCCCTCGCAACGGGCGTCGATAAAGGCCTGGTCTTGCAGGCCTTCGGTGATGATCACGTGGGCCAATGCGTTGAGCATGGCCACGTTGGTGCCGGGGCGCAGGGCCAAGTGATAGTCGGCACGGGCGTGCACCGTGTCCACCAGATCGATGCGTCGTGGATCGATGACGATCAGCCGCGCGCCTTCACGCAGGCGGCGCTTGAGCTGCGAAGCGAACACCGGGTGGGCATCGCTGGGGTTGGCACCCATCACCAGCACCACGTCGGCCTGCATCACCGAGTCGAAACTCTGGGTGCCGGCGGATTCGCCCAGGGTTTGCTTCAGGCCATAACCAGTCGGCGAATGGCAGACCCGGGCACAGGTGTCGACGTTGTTGTTGCCGAACGCGGCGCGTACCAGTTTCTGCACCAGATAGGTTTCTTCGTTGGTGCAGCGACTGGAGGTGATGCCACCGATGGAGTCGCGACCGTACTTTTGCTGCAGCCGACGGAATTCGCTGGCGGCGTAGGTCACCGCTTCGTCCCAGCTGACCTCTTGCCACGGGTCGCTGATGTGTTTGCGGATCATCGGCTTGGTGATGCGATCCGGGTGGGTGGCGTAGCCCCAGGCAAAGCGCCCCTTGACGCAGGAGTGGCCGTGGTTGGCTTGGCCGTTCTTGTCCGGAACCATGCGCACCAACTGGTTGCCTTTCATCTCGGCGCGGAACGAACAGCCCACGCCGCAATAGGCGCAGGTGGTGATCACGCTGCGTTCCGGCTGGCCCATTTCGACCACGTTTTTTTCCATCAAGGTCGCGGTGGGGCAGGCCTGCACGCAGGCGCCGCAGGACACGCACTCCGAGTCGAGGAAGTTCTCGCCACCGGCAGCGGCCACGCGGGATTCAAAACCGCGCCCGGTAATGGTCAGGGCAAAGGTGCCCTGGGTTTCTTCGCAGGCGCGCACGCAGCGGTTGCAGACGATGCACTTGCTCGGGTCGTAGTCGAAGTAGGGGTTGGAGGTGTCCTTCACGTCGGCCAGATGGTTCTCGCCTTCATAGCCATAACGCACTTCCCGCAGGCCGACCTGACCGGCCACGGTTTGCAGCTCGCAGTTGCCGTTGGCCGAGCAGGTCAGGCAATCCAGCGGGTGATCGGAGATGTACAACTCCATGACATTGCGACGCAGGGTCGCGAGCTTCGGCGTCTGGGTGTGCACCGTCATGCCTTCGGTGACCGGCGTGGTGCAGGACGCGGGGTAGCCGCGCATGCCGTCGATCTCCACCAGGCACATGCGGCAGGAGCCAAAGGCTTCCAGGCTGTCGGTGGCACAGAGTTTGGGAATGGTGGTGCCCATCAATGCAGCGGCGCGCATCACCGAAGTGCCTTCGGGCACGGTGATGCTGCGGCCGTCGATGTTCAGGGTGACTTGCACATCGCTTTCGCGGGCAGGAGTGCCAAGATCGATGTCGGTTTTCGGATCGAATACAGTGATCATTGCTCGGCCTCCGAGGCTTGCAGACCGAAGTCGGCGGGGAAGTACTTGAGGGCACTGGCGACCGGATAGGAGGTCATGCCGCCCAACGCGCACAGCGAACCGTATTGCAGCGTGTCGCACAGGTCCTTGAGGATGATCACCTGCTCATCACGACTGGCCTGATCCGGCGCGGCCAGCAGGCGGTCGATCACCTCTACGCCGCGGGTCGAGCCGATGCGGCAAGGGGTGCATTTGCCACAGGATTCCTCGGCGCAGAACTGCATGGCAAAACGGGCCATTTGGGCCATGTCGAGGCTGTCGTCAGCCACCACCACGCCACCGTGACCGAGCATCGCGCCGATGGCGGCGAAGGCCTCGTAATCCAGTGGCGTATCGAATTGCGACGGCGGCACCCAGGCACCGAGGGGGCCGCCAACTTGCGCGGCCTTCAGCGGACGACCACTGGCGGTCCCGCCGCCGTAGTCTTCCACCAGTTCGCGCAGGGTCAGGCCAAAGGCCCGTTCCACCAGACCGCCGTGGCGAATATTGCCCGCGAGCTGGAAGGGCATGGTGCCCAGTGAGCGGCCCATGCCGTAATCGCGATAGAACTGCGCACCCTTGGCCAGAATCAGCGGCACCGAGGCCAGGGTCAGCACGTTGTGCACCAGGGTTGGTTGGCCGAACAGGCCCTGCAGCGCGGGGATCGGCGGCTTGGCGCGGACGATCCCGCGTTTGCCTTCCAGCGAGTCCAGCAGGGCGGTTTCTTCACCGCAGATGTAGGCGCCGGCACCGACGCGCACTTCCATGTCGAAAGCCTGGCCGCAGCCGCCGACATTGGCGCCCAGATATCCGGCCTCACGGGCGATGTTCAGCGCTGCGCGCAGGGTGGCAACGGCGTCGGGGTATTCCGAGCGTACATAGATGTAGCCGAAGGTGGCGCCGACGGTAATGCCGGCAATGACCATGCCTTCGATCAGCAGGAAAGGGTCGCCTTCCATCAACATGCGGTCGGCGAAGGTACCGGAGTCGCCTTCGTCGGCGTTGCAAACAATGTACTTCTGCGCAGCCTGAGTGCCGCGCACCGTGCGCCATTTGATCCCGGCAGGGAAGGCCGCGCCGCCACGGCCACGCAGGCCTGAATCGAAGACTTCTGTTGCGGTCTGTTCACCACCAACGGTGATGGCCCTTTTCAGACCCTCGAAACCGCCGTGGGCTTGGTAATCCTCAAGCGACAGCGGCCGGGTAATGCCGGCGCGGGCGAACAGCAGGCGTTGTTGGGATTTGAGATAAGGCAGCTCTTCCACCAGACCCAGGGCCAGGGGATGACTGGAGTCTTTTTGCAGCGCATCGAGCACTGAAGGCACATCGTCTGCGGTCAGCGGGCCGAAGCCAATCCGGCCTTGCGGGCTGTCCACTTCCAGCAGCGGTTCCAGCCAGTACAACCCGCGCGAACTGGTGCGCTGTATCTCCAGCGGCAGATTAAGCGCTTTGGCCTGAGTGATCAGGGCCACGGATACCTCATCGGCACCTACGGCACGGGCAATGGAATCACAGGGCAGATAGAGAGTCGGCATCACACGTCCTCCCGGCAAGCGTCGAGCAGGGCATCTAGACGCTCAGCGCTCAGCCGCGCATGCACCCGTCCATCCAGCTCCAGGGCAGGCGAACAGGCGCAGGCACCGAGGCAATACACCGGACGCAAACTGATGCTGCCATCGGCACTGCTGCCGTGGTCATCCAGTTGCAGACGCTCGCGCAACTGCGCGGCCAACTGCTCGGCACCACGGCTCTGGCACGACTCGGCGCGGCACAAACGCAGAATATGGCGGGCCGGCGGCGAGGTACGGAAGTCATGGTAAAAACTGATCACCCCGCGAACCTCCGCCTGACTCAGGTTCAGCACATGGGCAATCTCGGGGACGGCCGCATCGGGGACGTAACCGATGCGTTCCTGAATATCATGAAGAATGGGCAACAGCGCGCCCGGAGTACCCTTATGGCGCTCCAGCAGACTGTTGACCACAGGCAGGTGCAAACTCTCATCAGGCATTCAGCAATCCTCACGGTCACGGACACACCAGAAGGTCGTCGGTCGTCCGAAAGTGTCGGCTGCGGCATTCACACCACGTCACGGTATCGTGGCATTTTCAGGCCGTTGGCCAGGGCACCCTGAATGGGCATCTTGTTGTGCCCGGCGCGGTCTTTGCCGCACATCGGTAAGGGCATAAAAGCCAGATTGCCACGCCGCCTTTGATTTATCCGCACCAGAGCGACGTGTTTGGTTCTGTCTACGACCTTGTATTGAGTCTAGAAGAACGCGGCATCAGGCGCCGTGCTTGAGGGGAGGTTGCTGGAGTTATGCACAGCGGATTGCCTGTGGAGAAGGTAACGATCAAGCCCACTGTAGGAGCGAGCCTGCTCGCGAAAAACGCAGGTAATCAACATCTGCTGTTGAATGAGCACCGTCATACTGCAAACAGCCTGAGAGGGATAATCCCCCGCTCCCACGTTATGCATGGAAGCGGGGAAAACCCTTAACCAAGCTCACCACAGAAAATATCGGGATTCCCGTCGGCCGGGCTTGTCCGCATCACCAGCGCGTATCCGCCGGACCGCAGCGAGTCATAAGCCAAAGGCACGCTCTTCCAGAGTTGGATGCCCGCCTGCTCGTTGAAGTTGTCAGTCACGATGCGATTGAGTGAATAGACCGGCTTGGGCTCGTGCCTGGCGCAGCTTCCCGAGTAGATATAGGTATACAAGTGCGCCGGAATTGCAGTGCCATTGGGTACACCGCCGACGAACAACGAGAGCGCCGTTTCACTACTGCTCAAGGGGGTCAGAATGGCCTGAGCGATATGCCCGGCATTGTAAGTAGTTGCATTCAAGGGAACGGCAACGATTTGCTTCGGGGCTGCACCAACCACTGAGATCCATCCTGCCGCTACCAGCAACGCCAGCGAAGTTACGACCTTCATCGTAAAACCTCCCGCCTTGTAAGGGCTCGTTGAAGAGATCCCCCACTGAATTTTAGTCAGCGGTCGGTCCAATCGCCATTGGGTTGTAGCAAACCCACT
This sequence comes from Pseudomonas izuensis, assembly GCF_002356535.2. Classification (NCBI taxonomy): domain Bacteria; kingdom Pseudomonadati; phylum Pseudomonadota; class Gammaproteobacteria; order Pseudomonadales; family Pseudomonadaceae; genus Pseudomonas; species Pseudomonas izuensis. Next base: position 1,017,196 of record NZ_AP017423.2, read on the forward strand.
GTAGGAGCGAGCTCGCTCGCGAAAAACGCAAGACATCCACAAATCCCGCTGAATACCCCGGCCACCGCAACCAAGCCCGCTCTCACAGCGTCACGTCTGACTTTTGAAACCAAAAACCATTCTGGCGCCTCGCCCACTGCCCAGGCGTGGCGGTCGGTGTCTGTGGCGTAGGCAGCATCTTCAGTGAGAAGGGAAAAGGGGACGGATTTATTTTCACGCACTCGAGCCAAGCGATGCTTGTCGGATCATCACAATCTCTATGGGGCTAGCCTGCTCGCCAAAGCCGTCAGACCGGTTCCCCAATGCACCACCATTGTACTGCGACCTCATCATCAGGTTGAGTTACGTCATGCCCATGCTCGATGAAGTGCGATGGCTTTTGCAGTGCAAGAGCGTGGCTGATCCGCTCTGGCTTGAGCGTGTTGGTTTCTCCGAGAAAACCCAAATAGTAATTCCGGTCGTAGAAAATGGTGATCTCGCTCTGATGAACCCATGGCCACACCAGCAGGCAAGCGACGCGATAGTAACCCTGTGAGTGGTCAGCAGCGTTGGACAGGTGGCTAGCGGCTTCGAGCAGTTGTTGAATGCAGAAGGCTTGAACTTCAATCCTGGCTCGAGGGCCTTCGACCAGGGCCTCGTGCACCGGGATCTTCCAGTTTGTATAGCGCTCCATGCGCTCGGTTCGCGGGTGAAATTCGTCGCGAAAAGTGGAGGCCCAGTGTTCCAGAGCGCGGAGGCGGCGGGGAATGCCTCTGAGTGGTTTGTTGCTGAGGGCGATTTGCCGCATTGATACGTCCTTGTGAGCTGAAAGGGTCTTTCGTTGCTGTCTGCTGACGCAATTGAAAAGTGGGCAGATATACTTCCATATCAGCCAAAACCCTAGCCAGTATCAGTCGGTGTAAAGAGTTACCAAACGTTCCCTAACACGATCATTCACTGAATATCTTTCAAGTAATCCTTAAGTGCAATGAGCGGAGTATCGAGCTGCTCCAGCGTCTGCGCAGCACTGAAATCAGCTGACAATCTATTCAACTCTCGTCCCAATGGCTTACCGGCTCCACCTATGGCCTCAAGCGCCAGCCCCACGCATTCAGCTACTTTGCCCTTGATAGTCGCGACATCATCTCTGCGCACCAGCAACTCAAACACATCCCGCTGGTAATCCCCCATCACCAAGTCATCCCGCAAAATCGGACTCTGATCTTCCGTCTCATAAGCCAGCTTAAGAGAGAAGAGGGCGACGGTTTCCAGTTGCGATTCCATGGGTGAAGTCCTTGATGAGTGTCTGACTGACCGAGGGTGGGGAAAATCAAAAAAGCATCGCCAGCAGGCTGGCTCCTACAGGGCCGCGGGGTGTCAGGTGCTTTTCTGCAGGCGAAAAAAAAGGCCTTGCTAAGCAAGACCTTTCTTAATTTTGGTGCCCCGAGGGAGACTCGAACTCCCACTCCTTTCGAAAACGGATTTTGAATCCGCCGCGTCTACCAATTCCGCCATCAGGGCTCAATGGCGGCGAAGTATAGAGATGAGATAACCGTCGGTCAATCAGGTACATGGAGAATTTTTGATATTTCCGCTAGACTTCCCGGCCCTGCTAGACGAACCCCATCATGCGCGTTGCTGACTTTACTTTCGAGCTCCCTGATTCGCTGATCGCCCGCCATCCTTTGGCCGAGCGTCGCGGTAGTCGCCTGTTGACCCTGGATGGGGTTAGCGGCGCCCTGGCACACCGTCAATTCACTGATTTGCTGGAGCATTTGCGCCCCGGCGATTTGATGGTGTTCAACAATACCCGGGTGATTCCGGCGCGGCTGTTTGGCCAGAAGGCTTCCGGCGGCAAGCTGGAAATCCTGGTGGAGCGGGTGCTGGACAGTCATCGCGTGCTGGCCCATGTGCGCTCCAGCAAGTCGCCGAAGCCGGGGTCGAAGATCCTGATCGATGGCGGTGGCGAAGCCGAGATGCTGGCGCGTCACGATGCGTTGTTCGAGCTTGGGTTTGCCGAAGAGGTGTTGCCACTGCTCGACCGTGTCGGGCACATGCCGTTGCCTCCTTATATAGACCGCCCGGATGAAGGCGCGGACCGCGAGCGTTATCAGACCGTCTACGCCGAGCGTTTGGGCGCGGTGGCGGCGCCGACGGCGGGGCTGCATTTCGATCAGGTACTGATGGAGACGATTGCCGCCAAGGGTGTCGAGACGGCGTTCGTGACCCTGCACGTTGGCGCTGGCACGTTCCAGCCGGTGCGCGTCGAGAAAATCGAAGACCACCATATGCACAGCGAATGGCTGGAAGTCGGCCAGGACGTGGTGGATGCGGTTGCCGCCTGTCGCGCGCGCGGCGGTCGGGTGGTGGCGGTGGGGACCACCAGCGTTCGTTCCCTGGAAAGCGCTGCCCGTGATGGCGTGCTCAAGCCGTTCAGTGGCGATACCGACATCTTTATCTACCCGGGCCGGCCGTTTCATGTGGTCGATGCCCTGGTCACCAACTTCCATTTGCCTGAATCCACGTTGTTGATGCTGGTCTCGGCGTTCGCCGGTTATCCCGAGACCATGGCCGCCTATAAAGCCGCCGTCGACAACGAATACCGTTTTTTCAGCTACGGTGATGCGATGTTTATCACCCGTAACCCCGCACCACGTGGCCCTGAGGACAAAGAATGAGTCGCCAATGTCGTATGTCGTTTGAGTTACTTGCTACTGACGGCAAGGCTCGTCGTGGTCGCCTGACCTTCCCGCGCGGTACCGTCGAGACCCCGGCCTTCATGCCCGTGGGCACCTACGGCACGGTCAAGGGCATGTTGCCGCGGGATATCGAGGCCACTGGCGCTGAAATCATTCTGGGCAACACCTTCCATCTGTGGCTGCGTCCGGGCACGGAAGTGATCAAGAAGCACGGCGACCTGCACGATTTCATGAAGTGGAAAGGCCCGATCCTGACCGACTCCGGTGGTTTCCAGGTGTTCAGCCTGGGCGCCATGCGCAAGATCAAGGAGGAGGGTGTGACCTTCGCCTCGCCGGTCGACGGTGCCAAGGTGTTCATGGGGCCGGAAGAGTCGATGCAGGTTCAGCGTGACCTGGGCTCGGACATCGTGATGATTTTCGACGAATGCACGCCGTACCCGGCTGACGAAGACGTCGCTCGCGTATCCATGGAGTTGTCGCTGCGTTGGGCCCAGCGCTCGAAAAACGCTCATGGCGACAATACGGCGGCGCTGTTCGGCATCGTTCAGGGCGGTATGCACCAGGACCTGCGCATGCGCTCCCTGGAAGGCCTCGATAAGATCGGTTTTGACGGCCTGGCCATCGGTGGTCTGTCGGTGGGCGAGCCCAAGCATGAAATGATCAAGGTGCTGGATTACCTGCCGGGCCAGATGCCGGCTGACAAACCTCGTTACCTTATGGGCGTTGGCAAACCGGAAGATCTGGTGGAGGGTGTGCGCCGCGGTGTGGACATGTTCGATTGCGTGATGCCAACCCGTAATGCCCGCAATGGGCATCTGTTCATTGACACTGGCGTGATCAAGATCCGTAACGCGTTCCATCGCCATGATGATTCGCCGCTGGATCCGACCTGCGATTGCTATACCTGCCAGAACTTCTCCCGCGCTTATCTGCATCACCTGGACAAGTGCGGCGAAATGCTCGGGAGCATGCTCAATACCATCCATAACTTGCGCCATTATCAAGTGCTTATGGCTGGTTTGCGCGAGGCTATTCAACAGGGTACATTGGCCGCCTTTGTCGATGCCTTCTACGCCAAACGCGGGCTTCCCGTTCCGCCTTTGGACTGAGTTTTCTGACCCCAAGATTCAACATTTGCAACTGGAGTGCTAAATGAGCTTTTTTATCTCTAATGCCATGGCCGACGCTGCTGCACCGGCAGCTGCTGGCCCTATGGGCGGCGGCTTCGAGTGGATTTTCCTGGTCGGCTTCCTGGTCATCTTCTACCTGATGATCTGGCGTCCACAGGCCAAACGCGCCAAAGAGCAGAAGAACCTGCTGAGCAGCCTGCAAAAAGGCGACGAAGTTGTGACCACCGGCGGCATCGCTGGCAAGATCACCAAAGTGGCTGATGATTTCGTTGTTCTGGAAGTTTCCGACACTGTCGAAATGAAGTTCCAGAAAGGCGCTATCGCCGCCACGCTGCCCAAGGGCACGCTGAAAGCGATCTAAGTTTCAACTTCTACTCAATCGACGGGGCGCGCAAGGCGCCCCGCGTCATAAGCGGGCGGCGTGATGCTGAACAAATACCCTCTGTGGAAATACATTCTGATCCTGGCGGTGCTGGCGATCGGTCTGATTTATTCCGCTCCCAATCTTTATCCTGATGACCCGGCCATCCAGGTCAGCGGTGCAAGCACTGCGCTGCAGGTCAATCAGGCTGATCTGGACCGTGTGAGCGCTGCGCTCAAGGAATCCGGGATCGACGTCAAGGCCGCCACCCTGGCTGCCGGCGGCAAGGGCGGTCTGATTCGCCTGGTCAAGGCTGAAGACCAGTTGCCTGCCAAGGACGTCGTGCGCAAGACCCTGGGTGATGACTACGTCGTTGCCTTGAACCTGGCACAAACCACCCCGCAATGGCTGCGCAGCGTTGCCGCGCACCCGATGAAGCTGGGTCTGGACTTGTCCGGTGGTGTGCACTTCCTGCTTGAAGTGGACATGGAAAAAGCCCTCGATGCGCGCCTGAAAGTCTACGAAGGCGACGTCAAGAGCCTGTTGCGTAAAGAGAAACTGCGCTATCGCAGCCTGCCGCAACTGGGCGGTGCCATTCAGTTGGGCTTCTCCGATGAAGCGTCCCGCGAACAGGCCCGTACGATCATCCGCAAGAACTTCAACGATTTCGACATTGTTCCGGCCGACCTCAATGGTCAACCGGTGCTGCGTCTGGCGATGACCCCGGCCAAGCTGGCGGAAATCCGCGAATACTCCATCAAGCAGAACTTGACCACGGTACGTAACCGAGTCAACGAGCTGGGTGTTGCCGAACCGATTGTCCAGCGTCAGGGCGCCAACCGTATCGTGGTTGAGCTGCCGGGCGTGCAGGACACCGCGGAAGCCAAGCGTATCCTCGGCAAGACGGCCAACCTCGAGTTCCGTCTGGCGGCCGAGCCTGGCGCTTCGAAAGCCACTTCCGAAACCTTCGAGTTCCGTGAGGGCAAGCGTCCGCCGGCACAGATCGAGCGTGGCCTGATCATCACCGGTGACCAGGTGACTGACGCCAAGGCTGGCTTCGGCGAGCACGGCACGCCGGAAGTGAACATTCGCCTGGACGGTCACGGCGGCGAGCTGATGAGCCGTGCGACCCGTTCGAACGTGGGTCGCAGCATGGCGGTGATCTTCATCGAGCAGCGTCCGGTCACCACTTACACCAAGCAAGTGGTCGACGGCGTCGAGAAAGAAGTGGCGGTGCAGTCGTTCAAGGAAGAGAAGAAGATCATCAGCCTGGCGACCATTCAGTCGCCATTGGGCGCGCAGTTCCGCATCACTGGCCTGAATGGCCAGGGCGAATCGTCCGAACTGGCGCTGCTGCTGCGTGCCGGTGGTCTGGCGGCACCGATGTACTTCGCTGAAGAGCGCACCATCGGCCCAAGCCTGGGTGCGGACAACATCACCAAAGGTATCGATGCATCGCTGTGGGGCATGTTGTTCGTCTCGCTGTTCATCATCGCCATCTACCGCTTCTTCGGCATCATCGCCACCGTCGCGCTGGCGGTGAACATGGTCTTGCTGCTGGCCGTGATGTCGCTGCTGGGTGCCACGCTGACCCTGCCGGGTATCGCCGGTATCGTATTGACCATGGGTATGGCGGTCGACGCCAACGTACTGATCTTCTCGCGGATTCGTGAAGAGATCGCGGCGGGCATGAGTGTGCAGCGGGCAATCAACGAAGGTTTCGGTCGCGCATTCACTGCGATTCTCGACGCCAACCTGACCACCTTGCTGGTGGGCGGGATCCTGTTTGCCATGGGTACAGGTCCGGTCAAGGGCTTCGCAGTGACCATGTCCCTCGGGGTCTTGACCTCGATGTTCACGGCCATCATGGTCACCCGCGCGATGGTCAACCTGATCTTCGGCGGTCGTGACTTCAAGAAGTTGTGGATTTAAGGGGCTGCCATGTTACGTACAATCAACTTCATGGGCGTTCGCAACTTCGCGTTCGGCGTCACATTGTTCCTTACGGCACTGGCCATTTTCAGTGTCTTCCACAAGGGCATGAACTGGGGCCTGGACTTCACCGGCGGTACGCTCATCGAGCTGACCTACGAGCGTCCGGCCGACGTGACCAAGGTGCGCGAGCAGCTGGTTTCGGCCGGTTATCACGAAGCCGTGGTGCAGAACTTCGGCGCCACCACCGATCTGCTGGTGCGCATGCCTGGCGAAGACCCGCAACTGGGTCACCAGGTGGCTGGCGCGCTGCAGAAGGTCGGCGGCGACAACCCGGCGACGGTCAAGCGTGTCGAGTTCGTCGGCCCGCAGGTGGGTGAAGAGCTGCGCGACCAAGGCGGCCTCGGCATGCTGATGGCGCTGGGCGGCATCCTGATCTACCTGGCGTTCCGTTTTCAGTGGAAATTCGCTGTTGGTGCAATCGTTTCGCTGATCCACGACGTGATCGTGACCATCGGTATCCTGTCGTTCTTCCAGATCACCTTCGACCTGACGGTGCTGGCGGCGGTACTGGCGATCATCGGTTACTCGCTCAACGACACCATCGTGGTATTCGACCGGGTTCGCGAGAACTTCCGCGTACTGCGCAAGGCCAGCCTGATCGAGAACATCAACATCTCGACCACGCAAACGCTGCTGCGGACCATCGCGACTTCGGTCTCCACCTTGCTGGCGATCGCGGCACTGCTGTTCTTCGGTGGCGACAACCTGCACGGCTTCTCCCTGGCGCTGCTGGTGGGGGTTCTGGCGGGTACTTATTCGTCGATCTACATCGCCAACGTGGTGCTGATCTGGCTGAACCTGAGCTCCGAAGACCTGATTCCTACGGTGAGTGCCGAGAAGGAAGTCGACGACCGTCCTTGAAGGCTCTCTAATCCAGAGCAGCTCTTCCAGAGATGTAGTCCAAAAAGGCGCGAGTTGAACTCGCGCCTTTTTTTGTGCTCCAAGGCTGGGAGAAGCGCGGGTTTATCCCGCATTTGATGGTCAGGAGGTTCATGTGAACAAGTCGATGCTGGTTGGTGCTGTACTGGGTGCTGTCGGTGTGACTGCCGGGGGTGCTTTGGCCACCTACAGCCTGGTTAAGAAAAGCGGCCCTGAGTATGCGCAAGTACTCGCCGTTGAGCCGGTCAAGACGCAAATCAAGACTCCACGTGAAGTGTGCAAGGATGTCGCGGTAACCCGGCAAGCGCCGGTTAAAGATCAACACCAGATCGCCGGTACGGTGGTCGGTGCAGTGGCAGGTGGTTTGCTGGGCAACATGGTTGGCGGTGGTAATGGCAAGAAGCTGGCCACTGTCGCGGGTGCGGTTGGCGGCGGTTACGCCGGCAACAAGGTGCAGGAAGGCATGCAGGAGCGTGACACCTACACCACGACCCAAACCCGTTGTAATACGGTGAACGACATCAGTGACAAGGTCGTGGGTTACGACGTGCGGTACTCGCTGGACGGCAAGGAAGGCAAGGTGCGCATGGATCGTGATCCGGGGAATCAGATTCCTGTGGATAAAGAGGGCAAGTTGATCTTGTCGGAGAATCAGCAGGCTCATTGATCCGCTGAAGGCAGATTCAAAAAAAAGCACCCTGCGGGGTGCTTTTTTTGTGCCTGAAATACAGCTTCGAAAACACTGTAAAAACCTGTGGGAGCGGGCTTGCCCGCGATGACGGTATCACTTGCGCCCTATGCGGCGACTGATCCACCGCTATCGCGGGCAAGTCGAATCGTCGCACCGCCGCTCCCACAGGGATCTACGGTGTTATTGAGGGCGAATCGCAGGCATAAAAAAAGCACCCCGAAGGGTGCTTTTTTCTGTCGCTGGAAGCTTAGCGCTTCAGCGAGGCCGGCAGGTGCGGCTGGATCGCCGTCAGCACTGCCTTGAAGCATTTGGTGTTGCCGGCAACGACGTGGCCTTTTTCAAGGAAGTCGTGACCACCGGTGAAGTCGCTCACCAGGCCGCCTGCTTCTTGAATCAGCAGGGCGCCTGCAGCCATGTCCCACTCGGACAGGCCCGATTCCCAGAACGCATCGAAACGACCGGCGGCCACGTAGGCCAGGTCCAGGCTCGCGGAACCTGCGCGACGGATGCCAGCTGTCTGGCCAACCAGGGCGCGGAACATGCCCAGGTAGTTGTCGAGGTTGTCCATCTGGTCGTCACGGAACGGGAAGCCGGTACCCAGCAGGGCGCCGTCCAGGCTGGTGCGGCCGCTGACGCGCAGGCGACGACCGTTCAGTTGGGCGCCGCGACCACGGCTGGCGGTGAATTCTTCCTGGCGAACCGGATCCAGAACAACGGCGTGTTCCAGGCGACCGCGGTATTTGCAGGCGATGCTGACAGCGAAGTGAGGAATGCCGCGCAGGAAGTTGGTGGTGCCGTCCAGTGGATCGATGATCCACAGGTACTCTTCGCCTTCGATGCCGGTGCCGGCGTGCATGCCGGTTTCTTCACCCATGATCGAGTGATTCGGGTAAGCCTTGCGCAGGGCGTCGATGATTTTCTGTTCGGCGGCGCGGTCCACCTCGGATACGTAATCCTTGGCGTCTTTTTCGTCGACCTTGATGGTATCCAGGCGCTCGATGGAGCGGAAGATCAATTCACTGGCGCTGCGGGCGGCGCGCAGCGCGATATTCAGCATGGGCTGCATGGATGTGTCACCTAAGGTTGTTAAAGAAAGCCGGGCATTCTATCAGAAAGTTTCTACAGGAGAAGGACGACGTTCGCTTTCATGGCTTAACGGTAGTTTGAGCTGTAAGATTCTGCTCCCCCTGTCTATGTTCGAGAGCGCCTCCCTTGCTGCAAAACATTCGTGTCGTCCTGGTCAATACCAGCCATCCGGGCAATATCGGCGGGACCGCGCGCGCCATGAAAAACATGGGGCTGTCGCGGCTGGTGCTGGTCGAGCCACGCTTGTTCCCGCACCACGAGGCCGACGCACGTGCTTCCGGCGCCGGTGACATCCTTGAAAAAGCGCAAGTCGTCGCCACCTTGGAAGATGCCTTGGTCGGTTGCAATCTGGTGCTGGGCACCAGTGCTCGCGATCGTCGGATTCCCTGGCCGCTGCTCGATCCCCGCGAATGCGGTGCGAAGGTGGTCGAGGAAGCGGCGCAGGGCGCCGAAATCGCCCTGGTGTTCGGTCGCGAAGATTCCGGCCTGACCAATGAAGAGCTGCAGCGATGTCATTATCACGTGCACATCCCATCCGACCCTGAGTTCAGTTCGCTGAACCTTGGGGCGGCGGTGCAGGTGTTGAGTTATGAAGTGCGCATGTCCTGGCTGGCGGCTGAAGGTCAGCCGAGCAAGGTCGAGAAGGAAGAGGTGGCATCGGTCAAAAGCGCTGAGCTGGCGACCATGGACGAACTCGAACGATTCTACGAGCACCTGGAGCAAACCCTGGTGGCGATTGAATTCCTCGATCCGGAAAAGCCACGGCACTTGATGGCGCGCCTGCGCCGGTTGTACGGACGCAGCTCGGTCAGCCGGGCGGAAATGAATATATTGCGTGGCATCCTCACGGAAACCCAGAAAGCGGCCCGTGGTGAGCTTCTAAAGCGGAAGGATTAATGATGTTTGAGCGTTTGCGTGAAGATATCCAAAGCGTATTTCATCGAGACCCGGCGGCGCGTAACGCTTTTGAAGTCCTGACGTGCTACCCGGGCATGCACGCCATCTGGATTCACCGTTTGTCGGCGGCCCTGTGGCGCGCAGACCTGAAATGGCTGGCGCGCCTGGTGTCGAACTTCGGTCGCTGGTTGACCGGGATCGAGATTCATCCAGGCGCCAAGGTCGGTCGCCGTTTCTTTATTGACCATGGCATGGGCATTGTCATCGGCGAAACCGCAGAGATCGGCAATGACGTCACTCTCTATCAGGGTGTGACCCTGGGTGGCACCAGCTGGAACAAGGGCAAGCGTCACCCGACCCTTGAGGATGGCGTAGTAGTTGGGGCAGGCGCGAAGGTGCTGGGCCCGTTCACCGTCGGTGCCGGGGCCAAGGTCGGTTCCAATGCCGTGGTCACCAAGGCGGTTCCGGCGGGTGCGACTGTTGTCGGTATCCCGGGGCGGATCATCGTCAAGTCCGACGAAGAGCAGGACGCCAAGCGCAAGGCCATGGCCGAGAAAATCGGTTTTGATGCCTATGGTGTCAGCGAAGACATGCCTGACCCGGTGGCGCGCGCCATCAATCAACTGCTCGATCATCTGCAGGCGGTCGATGGTCGCCTGGAGGGCATGTGCGGGGCGTTGAAGGATCTGGGCAGTAATTACTGTGCCAAGGATCTGCCTGAGCTGCGCGAAGAAGACTTTGCGTGTGTGAAGGACAAGGATCAATCCCGGGCCAGCTGATGCCTTTGTAGGAGCTGCCGCAGGTCGTATTCAGGCAATGGCACAGCGCTAAGCGGTGTGCCATTAAGCCGCAGACCCTGATATCATGCGCCCGCTCTTCGCGGGTAAACCCGACTAAAGCACTAGGTCTTATAGTTGACTTAAATACTCGGGAATTGCATACTCGCCTCATTCCGAACTCCGTGGTAATTGTCCATGCGACTGACTACAAAAGGCCGATACGCCGTGACCGCCATGCTCGATCTGGCGTTGCACGCGCAGCACGGGCCCGTGTCCCTGGCCGATATCTCCGAGCGCCAAGGCATCTCCCTGTCCTACCTCGAGCAGCTTTTCGCCAAGCTGCGCCGCAGCAATCTGGTGTCCAGTGTTCGTGGTCCAGGCGGCGGCTACCAGCTGTCTCGCGACATGCAGGGTATCCAGGTCGCCCAGGTGATCGATGCGGTGAACGAATCGGTCGATGCCACCAAATGCCAGGGGCAGGGTGATTGCCATTCGGGCGACACCTGTCTGACCCACCACTTGTGGTGCGATCTGAGCCTGCAGATACACGAATTTCTGAGCGGTATCAGCTTGGCTGACCTTGTGACTCGCCGTGAGGTGCAAGAAGTAGCCCAGCGTCAGGATCAACGCCGTTGCAACAGCAAGGCGCCACGCCTGGACAAGATTGAAGCGTCCGCCGTCGAATGACAGCCATAGAGCTAACGGCGCGCCAGCCAGCCTGATTTAGGAGATAGTCCATGAAATTGCCGATTTACCTTGATTACTCTGCGACGACCCCGGTTGATCCGCGTGTCGCGCAAAAAATGAGTGAATGCCTGCTGGTCGACGGAAACTTCGGTAACCCGGCGTCCCGTTCCCACGTGTTCGGCTGGAAAGCTGAAGAGTCCGTCGAAAACGCCCGTCGTCAGGTGGCCGACCTGGTCAATGCCGACCCGCGTGAAATCGTCTGGACCTCCGGTGCCACCGAATCCGACAACCTGGCAATCAAGGGTGCGGCACATTTCTACGCCACCAAAGGCAAGCACCTGATCACCACCAAGATCGAGCACAAGGCTGTCCTGGACACCATGCGCCAGCTGGAGCGTGAAGGTTTCGAAGTCACCTACATCGAGCCTCGTACCGATGGCCTGGTCACTCCGGAAATGGTCGAAGCCGAACTGCGTGACGACACCATCCTGGTTTCGGTCATGCACGTGAACAACGAAATCGGTACCGTGAACGACATCGCCGCCATCGGCGAACTGACTCGTTCCCGGGGCATCCTGTTCCACGTTGACGCCGCTCAGTCCACCGGCAAGGTCGACATCGACCTGCAGAAACTGAAAGTCGACCTGATGTCGTTCTCCGCCCACAAGACCTATGGCCCTAAAGGCATCGGCGCCCTGTACGTGAGCCGCAAGCCGCGTGTTCGCATCGAAGCGACCATGCACGGCGGCGGTCACGAGCGCGGCATGCGTTCCGGTACCCTGGCGACCCACCAGATCGTCGGCATGGGTGAAGCCTTCCGCGTGGCCAAGGAAGACATGGCTGCCGAGAACGTGCGCATCAAGGCCCTGAGCGACCGCTTCTACAAGCAGGTCGAGCATCTGGAAGAGCTGTACGTCAACGGCAGCCTGACCGCCCGCGTTCCGCACAACCTGAACCTGAGCTTCAACTACGTTGAAGGCGAGTCGCTGATCATGGCGCTCAAGGATCTGGCGGTGTCGTCCGGTTCGGCCTGCACCTCGGCTTCGCTTGAGCCTTCGTATGTGCTGCGCGCCCTGGGCCGCAACGACGAACTGGCACACAGCTCGATCCGTTTCACCTTCGGCCGTTTCACCACCGAAGAAGAAATCGACTACGCCGCGCAGAAAGTCTGCGAGGCCGTTACCAAGCTGCGCGCTCTGTCGCCGCTGTGGGACATGTACAAAGACGGTGTCGACATTTCGAAAATCGAGTGGGCGGCACACTGATTTCAAGTCGCCGCGAACCGGCCCCGTGGACTCAGGTTCCGGGGCTCAAAGAGCGACTCTCTGATGAGTGAGGATTAAGCATCATGGCTTACAGCGAAAAGGTCATCGACCACTACGAAAACCCGCGCAACGTCGGCAAGATGGACGCGGAAGATCCTGATGTCGGCACCGGCATGGTCGGCGCTCCGGCGTGCGGCGACGTGATGCGCCTGCAGATCAAGGTCAACGACGCCGGCATCATCGAAGATGCCAAGTTCAAGACTTACGGCTGCGGTTCGGCTATCGCCTCCAGCTCCCTCGCCACCGAGTGGATGAAGGGCAAGACCCTGGACGAAGCAGAAACCATCAAGAACACCCAGCTGGCCGAAGAACTGGCCCTGCCGCCAGTGAAAATTCACTGCTCGGTACTCGCTGAAGACGCCATCAAGGCCGCCGTTCGCGATTACAAGCAGAAGAAAGGCTTGATCTGACTTTCAGGATTTGGCGACGAGTAAGGAGTCACCGATGGCTATCAGCATGACAGAAGCGGCTGCTCGACACGTGCGACGCTCCCTCGACGGGCGCGGCAAAGGTGAGGGGATTCGCCTGGGTGTTCGCACCACAGGCTGCTCCGGCCTTGCCTACGTGCTGGAGTTTGTCGACGAGGTGGTTGCAGAGGATCAGGTGTTCGAAAGTCACGGCGAGAAAGTGATCATCGACCCGAAAAGCCTGGCCTACCTGGACGGCACCGAACTCGATTTCGTCAAGGAAGGGTTGAACGAAGGCTTCAAGTTCAACAACCCCAACGTACGCGGTGAATGTGGCTGCGGCGAAAGCTTCAACATCTGAGGCTGCTCGTGGGTACTCCTTGTCATTTCGCTTTATTTGAGCTGCAACCGAGTTTCAACCTGGATCTCGATCAGTTGGCTTCGCGTTACCGCGAGCTGGCGCGCAGCGTTCATCCGGACCGCTTTGCTGACGCCTCCGAGCGTGAGCAGCGGCTGGCGCTAGAGCAATCCGCGAGCCTCAACGAGGCCTACCAGACGCTCAAGAGTCCCCCCAAGCGCGCGCGTTACCTGCTCGCCTTGAGTGGTGGCGAGCTGCCGCTGGAGGTTACGGTGCATGATCCGGAATTTCTTCTGCAACAGATGGAGTTGCGCGAAGAGCTCGAGGACCTGCAGGACAGCGCCGACTTGTCGGGTGTTGCTGCGTTCAAGCGCCGCCTCAAGTCTGCTCAGGATGAACTGAACCAAAGCTTCGCAGCTTGCTGGAACGATGTCGCGCAACGTGAACGGGCCGAACGCCTGATGCGGCGCATGCAGTTTCTCGACAAGCTCACCTACGAAGTGCGCCAGTTAGAAGAGCGCCTCGACGATTAACCCAGTGCCGCTCCGGTCGCACGCCTGATATACAGATAAGTCCTGATAACGATGGCCCTACTGCAGATCGCCGAACCCGGCCAAAGTCCTCAACCGCACCAGCGTCGTCTGGCTGTGGGGATCGACTTGGGCACTACCAATTCGCTGGTCGCTGCATTGCGCAGTGGTCTTTCCGAGCCTCTGGCTGACGCAGAAGGGCGGGTCATCCTGCCGTCTGCCGTGCGCTACCACGCCGATCGCGTTGAGGTCGGCGAGTCGGCCAAGCTGGCTGCCGCCACCGATCCCTTGAACACCGTGCTGTCGGTCAAGCGCTTGATGGGTCGTGGTCTGTCCGACGTCAAGCAATTGGGCGACCAGTTGCCCTACCGTTTTGTCGGTGGCGAATCGCACATGCCGTTCATCGACACGATCCAGGGTCCGAAAAGCCCGGTCGAAGTCTCTGCCGATATTCTCAAGGTCCTGCGCCAGCGCGCGGAAGCGACCTTGGGCGGTGAATTGGTAGGTGCGGTCATCACCGTTCCGGCCTATTTCGACGACGCTCAGCGTCAAGCCACCAAGGATGCGGCCAAGCTGGCCGGCCTCAACGTGCTGCGTTTGCTTAATGAGCCGACCGCGGCAGCGGTGGCTTACGGCCTGGACCAGCACGCCGAAGGCCTGGTCGCCATTTATGACCTGGGTGGCGGCACCTTCGATATTTCGATTCTGCGCCTGACCGGCGGTGTCTTCGAAGTGCTGGCCACTGGCGGCGACAGTGCATTGGGCGGCGATGACTTCGATCACGCGATCGCTGGCTGGATTATCGAGGGCGCCGGCCTGTCCGCCGACCTCGATCCAGGCGTGCAACGCAACTTGCTGCAAATCGCCTGTGCCGCCAAGGAAGCCCTGACCAACGCCGCGTCGGTAGAGGTCGCTTATGGCGCCTGGAAGGCCGAGCTGAGCCGTGAAGCCTTCAATGCGCTGATCGAGCCGATGGTCGCCCGCAGTCTGAAAGCCTGCCGTCGTGCGGTGCGTGATTCCGGAATCGAACTGGAAGACGTGCATGCCGTGGTCATGGTCGGTGGTTCGACTCGCGTTCCTCGCGTTCGCGAAGCCGTCGCCGAAGCCTTCGGTCGCCAGCCGCTGACTGAAATCGACCCGGATCAAGTGGTGGCCATTGGTGCTGCGATCCAGGCCGATACCCTGGCCGGCAACAAGCGTGACGGCAGTGAGCTGCTGTTGCTGGACGTGATTCCGCTGTCCCTGGGGCTGGAGACCATGGGCGGCCTGATGGAGAAGGTGATTCCGCGTAACACCACCATCCCTGTCGCCCGCGCCCAGGACTTCACCACTTATAAAGACGGCCAGTCGGCCATGGCCATTCATGTCTTGCAGGGCGAGCGCGAGCTGATCAGTGACTGCCGCTCCCTGGCGCGCTTCGAATTGCGCGGTATCCCGGCGATGGTGGCGGGTGCGGCGAAGATTCGCGTGACCTTCCAGGTCGATGCCGACGGTCTGCTGAGCGTCTCCGCTCGTGAGCTGGGTTCGGGCGTTGAGGCCAGCATCCAGGTCAAGCCGTCCTACGGTCTGACCGATGGCGAAATCGCCAAAATGCTCAAGGATTCGTTCCAGCACGCCAATGACGACAAGGTGGCCCGCGTACTGCGCGAGCAGCAGGTCGATGCCCAGCGTCTGATCGAAGCGGTGCAGGCTGCCCTGGAAGCCGACGGCGAGCGCCTGCTCGATGCCGATGAACGCATGGTCATTGACATGCAGGTGCAGGAACTGGCCGAACTGATGAAAGGTACCGATGGCTACGCCATCGAGCAGCAGACCAAGCGTCTGTCGCAAGTGACCGATGCCTTTGCTGCCCGCCGCCTGGATTCGACGGTGAAAGCCGCGCTGGCGGGGCGCAACCTGAATGAGATTGAGGAATAACGATGCCGCAGGTCATTTTTCTGCCACACGAAAAGTTTTGCCCGGAAGGCATGGTCGTGGAGGCTGAGACCGGTACGTCCATCCTCGAACTGGCTCATGAGCACCATATCGAGATGGAAAGTGCCTGTGGCGGCGTCTGCGCCTGCACCACCTGCCACTGCATCATCCGCGAGGGTTTTGACTCGCTGGAAGAGGCCGATGAGCTGGAAGAAGACTATCTTGACAAGGCTTGGGGGCTGGAAGCTCAGTCGCGCCTGGGCTGTCAGGCAAAGGTCGGTACTGAAGACCTGACCGTCGAAATTCCGAAGTATTCGCTCAACCACGCAGCCGAAGCACCGCACTGATTCAAGGAATTGTCATGAAACTCAAGTGGACTGATGTGCTGGAGATCGCGATCCAGCTGGCAGAAAGCAAGCCCGACGTGGACCCTATGTCGGTCAATTTCGTCGATCTGCGTAAATGGGTGATGGAATTGCCCGAGTTCGACGACCACCCTGAGCATTGTGGCGAAAAGATCCTGGAGGCCATTCAGGCCCACTGGATCGAAGAACGCGACTGAGCCACGCCGCAGGTTAGGCAATACCCGAGAACCCGCGTATAATTCGCGGGTTTAATTTTTCGTAAATTACCGTTTCTGGAGTTACACCATGGCTGTTCAACGTACTTTCTCCATCATCAAGCCTGACGCCGTTGCTAAAAACGTGATCGGCGAGATCACCACTCGTTTCGAAAAAGCAGGCCTGCGCGTTGTAGCTTCGAAACTGAAGCAACTGTCCAAAGCCGAAGCCGAAGGCTTCTACGCTGAGCACAGCGCTCGTGGTTTCTTCAACGACCTGGTTGCTTTCATGATCTCCGGTCCGGTTGTCGTTCAGGTTCTGGAAGGCGAAAACGCTATCGCTCTGAACCGTGAGCTGATGGGCGCTACCAACCCTAAAGAAGCTGCTGCCGGCACCATCCGTGCTGACTTCGCTGACTCCATCGACGCCAACGCCGTACACGGTTCGGACTCCGAAGCCGCTGCTGCTCGCGAAATCTCGTACTTCTTCGCAGCTACTGAAGTAACCACTCGCTAAGCATTGGCTTAAGAGTGAAGGTGAATCCATGA
Source organism: Pseudomonas izuensis (assembly GCF_002356535.2). Lineage (NCBI taxonomy): Bacteria > Pseudomonadati > Pseudomonadota > Gammaproteobacteria > Pseudomonadales > Pseudomonadaceae > Pseudomonas > Pseudomonas izuensis. Next base: position 1,034,021 of record NZ_AP017423.2, read on the forward strand.
CTACATCGACTGTTAAAACCAACCTGCTGGGTCTCACCCAGCCGGAAATGGAAAAATTCTTCGACTCAATCGGGGAGAAGCGTTTCCGTGCCGGTCAGGTAATGAAATGGATTCACCACTTTGGCGTGGATGATTTCGACGCCATGACGAACGTCAGCAAGGCCTTGCGCGAAAAGCTCAAGGCTGTTGCTGAAGTTCGCGGTCCGGAAGTGGTCAGCGAGGACATCTCCAGCGACGGCACCCGCAAGTGGGTGGTGCGCGTGGCGTCCGGCAGCTGCGTCGAGACCGTGTACATTCCCCAGGGCAAACGCGGCACCTTGTGCGTTTCGTCCCAGGCAGGCTGTGCCCTGGACTGCAGTTTCTGCTCCACCGGCAAGCAAGGCTTCAATAGCAACCTCACCGCCGCCGAAGTGATCGGCCAGGTGTGGATTGCCAACAAATCCTTTGGCAGCGTCCCGGCAACCGTCGACCGTGCCATCACCAACGTGGTGATGATGGGCATGGGTGAGCCGCTGCTGAACTTCGACAACGTCATTGCCGCCATGCATCTGATGATGGATGACCTGGGCTACGGCATTTCCAAGCGCCGCGTGACCCTGTCCACCTCGGGCGTGGTACCGATGATCGATGAGCTGTCCAAGCACATCGACGTCTCCCTGGCGTTGTCCCTGCACGCACCGAACGACGCATTGCGTAACCAATTGGTGCCGATCAACAAGAAGTATCCGCTTAAGATGCTGCTCGAGTCGTGTCAGCGCTACATGTCGTCCCTGGGCGAAAAGCGCGTGCTGACCATCGAGTACACCTTGCTCAAGGACGTGAACGACAAGGTCGAGCACGCCGTTGAAATGATCGAGCTGCTCAAGAACATCCCGTGCAAGATCAACCTGATTCCATTCAACCCGTTCCCGCACTCCGGGTACGAGCGGCCGAGCAACAACGCCATTCGTCGGTTCCAGGATCAGCTTCATCATGCCGGTTTCAACGTCACTGTCCGCACCACCCGTGGTGAAGACATCGACGCAGCCTGTGGTCAACTGGTAGGGCAGGTGCTGGATCGCACCCGTCGCAGCGAACGTTATATCGCCGTGCGTGAGTTGAACGCCGACAGCGATCTGGCGCAGAACGCCGCGAACAAGTAATCAAGAGAGGATCTCTATGTCCCTGCGCTTTGCGCTGCTTTTGCTATTGGCCAGCCTCTGTGCTGGCTGTGTGCTTTCGGGCGATTACAACCCGATGAAGACCAGCAAGGGCCGCGACGAAGCGCGTGAGGCGTATGTGCAACTGGGCATCGGCTATCTGCAACAGGGCATGACCGAACGGGCAAAAGTGCCGTTGAAAAAAGCGCTGGAGCTGGATGATGCGGACCCGGACGCCAACGCGGCACTGGGGCTGGTGTTCCAGGCCGAGATGGAGCCGGAACTGGCTGACCAGCACTTTCGCAAGGCGTTGTCTTCCCGTCCCGCCGATGCACGGATCCTCAACAACTACGGCAGTTTTCTTTTCGAGCAAAAACGTTACAAGGAAGCCTACGAGCGCTTTGAGCAGGCCGCCGCCGATACCCTGTATCCTGAGCGTTCGCGAGTGTTCGAGAACCTGGGCATGACCGCTTCGATGCTCGGCCAGCGCGACCTGGCCCGGCAGCAACTGGAAAAAGCCCTGCGTTTGAATCGCCAACAACCACGTGCATTGCTGGAAATGGCTGAGTTGTCTTACGAAGACAGGCATTATGTGCCCGCGCGTGACTACTACGATCGTTTTAGCCTGCTCGCCGAGCAAAATGCACGTAGTCTATTGCTCGGCGTTCGGCTGGCAAAAGTGTTTGAAGATCGCGACAAGGCCGCCAGTTTTGGCCTGCAATTAAAACGACTCTATCCCGGTACACCGGAATATCAGCAATACCTGTCGGAGCAATGATGAAAGCGGCGCATCCCGAAGTTGTAGCAGCGAATCGCGTTAACCCCGGTGAGACCTTGCGCCAGGCCCGCGAAAGCAATGGCTGGTCGCTGGCCGAAGTGGCCCTCAAGCTCAACCTCACCGTCAGTTCCCTGAGCAATCTGGAAGCCGGCGATTTCGACAAGCTGCCCGGGCACACCTTTGCTCGCGGCTATATTCGTGCCTATGCCAAATTGCTCGGCATGGACCAGGCCGTTCTGGTCCAGCAGTTCGACCAATCCACCGGCACCGACTCCCAGGGTAGCAGCGTGCATAGCCTGGGTCGTATCGAAGAGCCGGTCCGGGTTTCCCACACTATCCTGCGCATTGTCAGCCTGTTGCTGCTGGTGGCGGTGATTGGCGGTGGTTTTGTCTGGTGGCAGGATCAAACCTCGCTGCGCACCAAGGACCTGGTCAGCCTGAGCCCTGAACACGTGGAAGTCGAAGGCGCGGACGGCACTACCCAGATTCATCCGCTGGACGAGCCGGAAGACCAGGCTGTCGCGGAAGGTCAGGCTGAAAGTTCCACTGCCCTGGCATTGCCACAGGCCGAGACTTCGGCTGAAGCACCGGCTGAAACTCAAGTTTCGGCACCTGCGGCTTCGGTGCCAACAGCACCGGTGCACAGCCCTGCTCCGGTTGTCGCGACGCCTGCGACTCCAGCCCCGGCTGTTCCCGCCGTACCGGCACCGACTGTGACAGCACCGATTGCCCCGAGCATTCCCGCACAAGCCGCTGCCACACCGGCTCCGGCAGCTGCTCCGGTTGCCGGCCAGGGTCAGGTTAAATTGCAATTCACCGCCGATTGCTGGACACAAGTGACCGACGGCGGTGGCAAGGTGCTATTTAGTGGTCTCAAGCGTAAAGGCGACAGCCTTTCCGTCAGCGGCAAGCCACCGTTTGCCGTACGCCTGGGCTTCGCCCGTGGCGCGCAGGTCAGCTACAACGGCCAGGCGGTCGATGTAGCTCCGTTCACCAGTGGCGAGACTGCTCGCCTGAAGTTGGGTCAATAACTCATGCACGGCGAATCTCCAATCAAACGTCGCGAGTCCCGCAAGATCTGGGTCGGTAACGTGCCTGTTGGCGGCGATGCACCTATCGCTGTACAGAGCATGACCAACAGCGACACCAATGATGTCGCTGCCACCGTGGCGCAGATCAATCGTCTGGAAGCGGCTGGTGTCGATATCGTGCGGGTATCCGTACCGGACATGGATGCCGCCGAGGCCTTCGGCAAGATCAAGCAACTGGTCAAGGTGCCGTTGGTGGCCGATATCCATTTCGACTACCGCATTGCGTTGCGCGTCGCCGAATTGGGTGTCGACTGCCTGCGAATCAATCCGGGCAACATCGGTCGTGAAGATCGCGTACGCGCCGTGGTCGATGCCGCCCGTGATCGCGGGATTCCGATTCGCATCGGCGTCAACGCCGGTTCCCTGGAAAAAGACCTGCAAAAGAAATACGGCGAGCCGACCCCGGCCGCGCTGGTCGAGTCGGCCCTGCGCCACGTCGAGCACCTTGAACGCCTGAACTTCCAGGACTTCAAGGTCAGTGTGAAAGCCTCCGACGTGTTCATGGCCGTCGAAGCCTATCGCCTGCTGGCCAAGGAAATCGTCCAGCCGTTGCACCTGGGCATCACCGAAGCCGGTGGTTTGCGTTCTGGCACGGTGAAATCCGCCGTGGGCCTCGGTATGCTGCTCGCCGAAGGGATTGGCGATACTATCCGCATCTCGTTGGCGGCTGATCCGGTCGAGGAAGTGAAAGTCGGCTACGACATTCTCAAATCCCTGCACCTGCGTTCCCGTGGCATCAACTTCATCGCCTGCCCGAGTTGTTCGCGGCAGAACTTCGATGTGGTCAAGACCATGAACGAGCTGGAAGGGCGCCTTGAAGACCTGCTGGTGCCGCTGGATGTTGCGGTCATCGGTTGCGTGGTCAACGGGCCGGGTGAAGCCAAGGAAGCCCATATCGGCTTGACCGGCGGCACGCCAAACCTGATTTACATCGACGGCAAGCCGTCGCAGAAACTGACGAATGACAATCTGGTGGATGAGCTTGAACGCTTGATCCGCCAGAAAGCGGCCGAAAAGGTCGAAGCTGACGCTGCCGTCATCGCGCGCGGCTGATCGAACGAATTAAGGAAATTTTGTGAGCAAGTCTCTGCAAGCCATTCGTGGCATGAACGACATCCTGCCCGAACAGACCCCGCTGTGGCGTCATTTCGAAGGCAAAGTTTCGCGCCTGCTGGATAACTACGGTTACAAGCAGATTCGTATGCCGATCGTCGAGTTCACCGAGCTGTTCAAGCGCTCCATCGGTGAAGTGACCGACATCGTCGAAAAAGAGATGTACACCTTCGAAGACCGCAACGGTGATTCCCTGACCCTGCGTCCGGAAGGTACCGCGGCCTGTGTGCGTGCTGTGCTGGAACACGGCATCACCGGCGGTGGCCAGGTGCAGAAGCTTTGGTACATCGGTCCGATGTTTCGCCACGAGCGTCCACAGAAAGGCCGTTACCGCCAGTTCCACCAGATTGGCGTCGAAGTGTTCAACCTCGACGGTCCGGACATCGATGCCGAACTGATCGTGCTGACCTGGCGCCTGTGGGGCGAGCTGGGCATCCGCGATGCGGTCAAGCTTGAACTCAACAGCCTGGGCACCAGCGAATCCCGTGGCCGTTATCGTGAAGCCCTGGTCGAGTTCCTGTCCGGGCATCTGGACAAGCTGGACGAAGACAGCCAGCGTCGCCTGAAAACCAACCCGCTGCGGGTACTGGACACCAAGAACGCCGACACTCAGGCGATCCTGGTCGATGCACCGAAAATGGCCGACTACCTCGACGAAGAGTCCCGCGTGCACTTCGAGGGCCTCAAGGCTCGTCTGGACGCCGCCGGTATTCCTTACGTGATCAACCCGAAGCTGGTTCGCGGGCTGGATTACTACAGCAAGACCGTTTTCGAATGGGTCACCGACAAACTGGGTGCCCAGGGCACCGTGTGTGCCGGTGGTCGCTACGACGGCCTGGTCGAGCAGATGGGTGGCAAGCCGACCACCGGTGTCGGTTTCGCCATGGGCATCGAGCGCCTCGTCCTGCTGCTGGAAACCCTGGAGCAGATCCCGGAAGAGATCTCCCGTCAGGTGGATGTCTACCTCTGCGCCTTCGGTGAAGAAGCCGAGCTGGCCGGTCTGGCCCTGGCCGAGCGTGTGCGTGACCAATTGCCCAACCTGCGCCTGCAAGTGAATGCCGGCGCGGGCAGCTTCAAAAGCCAGTTCAAGAAAGCCGACAAGAGCGGTGCGCTGTATGCACTGATCCTCGGTGACGACGAGATGGCCCAGCAAGTGGTAGGTTTCAAACCCCTGCGTGGCCAGGGCGAACAACAAAGTATTGCCTGGGATGCGCTTGCTGCACACCTGGCCACCTGCGTCGTGCAGGGTTGAAGCTGTCATAAACAGCCGAATTAGCGATTAAGGAGTATTGGGGTGTCGAGTACCGAAGAGGAACAGCTGGCGGATTTGAAGGACTGGTGGTCACGCAACGGCAAGCCCCTGGTCACTGGCGGCCTGTTGGCGCTGGTCATCGTGTTCGGCTGGCAAGCCTTTCACAAGTATCAGAGCAATCAGTCGCAAGGCGCCTCGATGCTCTATCAGCAATTGCTGGAAACCACGCTGACGCCTAGTGGCAAGCCTGATGCGGCCCGTGTTTCGGACCTGGCGGCCAAGCTCAATAGCGAGTTCGGCGGTAGCGCCTATGCGCAATACGGCAGCCTGTTCGTAGCGAAAGTCGCCGTCGACAGCGGCAAGCTCGATGACGCAGCCAGCGAGCTGAAAGCCATCGTTGCCAAGCCAGCCAATCCGGCGCTGGGCGAAATCGCCCGTCAGCGCCTGGCACAGGTGCTGGCCGCGCAGAACAAGGCCGACGAAGCCCTGAAACTGCTCGAAGGCGATGCCGACAAGGCCTTCCTGGCTACTCGCGAAGAACTCAAGGGCGACCTGCTTGTGCAGTTGGGTCGTACCGATGAAGCGCACGCGGCGTATCAAAAAGCCAAGGCGGCACTGTCGGATGAAGCGGCGGTCGGTGGCCTACAAATCAAGCTGGACGACCTGGCCAAAGGGGATGCGTGACGTGATTCGTTGGAAACATGCAGCATTGCTGGCTCTGGCCATTCTGGCCGCGGGTTGCAGCAGCAACAGCAAGAAAGAACTGCCACCGGCCGAGTTGACCGATTTCAAGGAAGAAGTGGTTCTGAAGAAACAATGGAGTCGTTCGATCGGTGACGGTCAGGGCGAAACCTACAACATGCTGGTACCGGCCATCGATGGCGATACCATCTATGCCGCCGATGTGACCGGTGTGGTGATGGCGCTGAATCGCAGCAACGGCGACGTCAAGTGGAAGAAAGATCTCGAACTGCCTGTTTCCGGTGCCGTTGGCGTTGGTTACGGTCTGCTGACGATTGGTACGCTCAAGGGTGAAATCGTTGCCCTGGACGCCATCAACGGTGAAGAGAAATGGCGCGCTCGCGTGTCCAGCGAAGTCCTCGCACCACCCGCCAACAATGGTGATGTGGTCGTGGTCCAGACCCAGGACGACCGTCTGATCGGCCTGGATGCCGCGACCGGCAACCAGCGTTGGTTGTACGACAGCACGCCTGCGGTACTGACTCTGCGCGGCACCAGTGCGCCGATCGTCACCAACCGCCTCGCGGTGGCTGGCTTGTCGACCGGTAAAGTGGTCGCTCTCGACATTTCCAACGGCGTGCCGGTGTGGGAACAGCGTGTAGCGATCCCGCAAGGTCGTTCGGAGCTGGAGCGCGTCGTCGATATCGACGGCGGCCTGCTGCTGTCCGGCGACAAGATTTATGTCGCGAGCTATCAGGGTCGCGTTGCGGCACTGGACCTGCAAAGCGGTCGTCAGCTGTGGCAGCGTGATGCTTCCAGCTACGCTGGCGTCGCCCAGGGTTTCGGCAGCGTCTATGTGAGCCTGTCTTCGGGCACCGTTGAAGGCGTCGACGAGCGTTCCACCACTGCCCTGTGGAGCAACGATTCGCTGGCCCGCCGTCAACTGTCGGCACCGGAAGTGTTCTCCAGCTACGTTGCAGTCGGTGACCTGGAAGGTTACCTGCACCTGCTGAGTCAGGTGGACGGTCGTTTCGTCGGCCGCGAACGCATCGACAGCGACGGCCTGCGTGCCCGTCCGCTGGTGGTGGGTGACACGATTTATGTATATGGCAACAGCGGCAAACTGGAAGCCCTGACCATTAAGTAAAGGTTTGACTATGCTTGGGGTTAACCCCCAAGCGGCCCCGATATACGGGGTTTGCAGCGTTTGCATACGCTGCCCCGAGCACCAGCCGCTGCCTCGCAGCGGCTTTTGTATTTTCTGAAATAACGAAGTGGAGAGCCGCATGGTTCCCGTAATCGCCCTGGTGGGCCGACCGAACGTCGGCAAGTCCACCTTGTTCAACCGCCTGACCAGGACTCGCGACGCCATTGTCGGCGACTTGTCCGGTCTGACCCGTGATCGCCAGTACGGTGAGGCCAAGTGGCAAGGGCGTTCCTACATTCTGATCGACACCGGCGGTATCTCCGGTGACGAACACGGTATGGACGAAAAAATGGCCGAGCAGTCGCTGCTGGCCATTGAAGAAGCGGATGTTGTTCTGTTCCTGGTAGATGCCAAGGCCGGTTTCACCGCCGCCGACCAGATGATCGCCGAGCACTTGCGCAAACGTAACAAGCGTTCCCATGTGGTCGCCAACAAGGTCGACAACATCGACCCTGAAATGGCCCGCGCAGAATTCGCCCCGTTGGGCATGGGCCACGCGATTCCGATTGCCGGCGCCCATGGTCGTGGCATCACCCAGTTGCTGGAAGCGGCACTGAGTGAATTCCCGAAAGACGAAGACGAGCTGGAAGAAGGCGAGGAAGAGGATGTTGCCGAAGGCGAAGAAGCCAAGCGCATTCCTGGTCCGAGCGAAAAAGACGGGATCAAGATCGCCATCATCGGCCGGCCGAACGTAGGCAAGTCGACTCTGGTCAACCGCATGCTCGGTGAAGACCGGGTGATCGTTTATGACCAGCCCGGCACCACCCGCGACAGTATTTACATCCCGTTCGAGCGTAACGACGAGAAGTACACGCTGATCGACACCGCCGGTGTGCGCAAGCGCGGCAAGATCCACGAAGAAGTCGAAAAATTCTCCGTGGTCAAAACCCTGCAGGCCATCAAAGACGCCAACGTGGTGATCTTCGTGATGGACGCCCGCGAAGGCGTGGTGGACCACGACCTCAACCTGCTGGGCTTTGCCATTGAGTCGGGTCGTGCGCTGGTCATCGCGATCAACAAGTGGGACGGCATGACGCCGAGCGAGCGTGACTTCGTGAAGGTCGAGCTGCAACGTCGACTGTTCTTCGTTGACTACGCCGACATCCACTTCATCTCGGCACTGCACGGCACGGGCGTGGGCAACCTCTACGCTTCGGTGCAGAACTCGTTCAAGTCCGCGGTCACCCGCTGGCCGACCAACCGCCTGACCCAGATTCTGGAAGATGCGGTCGGTGAGCACGCGCCACCGATGGTCAACAATCGTCGGATCAAACTGCGTTATGCCCACTTGGGTGGCGCGAACCCGCCGATCATCGTGATTCACGGTAACCAGATCGAGAAGGTGCCGAAGTCTTACGTTCGTTACCTTGAAAACACCTATCGCCGTGTCCTGAAGCTGGTTGGTACGCCGATCCGCATCGAATTCAAGGGCGGCGAGAACCCGTACGAAGGCAACAAGAACTCGCTCACCGACCGTCAGGTCAACAAGAAGCGTCGCTTGATGTCGCACCACAAGAAGGCCGACAAGAAGCGTCGCGACAAACGCTGATTCAAGGCTTGCCTGCTTTCTGTGGGAGCAAGGCTTGCCCGCGATGAACGATAACGCGGTGTGTCAGAACAACCGCGGTGTGGCAATCGCGGGCAAGCCTTGCTCCCACAGGGTCAGGGTGAAAAAAGGGTGCCTCCGGCGCCCTTTTTTTATGGGCGCCGGATGGGCTATCCTCGGGCTCTCCCGCGCCGCCGTAGAGCCGGGTGTAGAGCAGGGAACCACCGATGATCACCAGTAAGCTGCCGAATGTCGGCATCACTATCTTCACTCAGATGTCTCAGCTCGCGGCTCAGACCGGCGCGCTCAATTTGTCCCAGGGCTTTCCGGATTTTGCTGCCCCGCAGGCCCTGTGCGATGCGGTCGGTCGGCATATCGCCAGCGGCCATAACCAGTACTCGCCAATGACCGGGCTGCCGGTGTTGCGTCAGCAAATCGCGGCGAAGATCGCCCGCAGTTACGGTGCGCAGGTGGATGTGGATACTGAAGTCACGGTCACCCCAGGCGCGACCGAAGCGATTTTCTGTGCCATTCAGGCGGTTATCCACAGCGGCGACGAAGTCATCGTGTTTGACCCGGCATACGACAGCTACGAGCCCTCGGTAGAGCTGGCCGGCGGTCGTTGCGTGCACGTGCAACTGGGCCTGAACGATTTCAGTATCGACTTCGAGAAGCTTGCCCAGGCACTGAGCCCGCGCACGCGGATGATCATTCTCAACTCCCCGCACAACCCCAGTGGTGCGCTGATCAGTCGTGCCGAACTCGATCAGTTGGCAGCGTTGATCCGTGATCGCGATATCTATGTGATCAGCGACGAAGTCTACGAACACCTGGTATATGACGGCGTGCCCCACGTCAGCGTGCTGGCTCATGAAGAGCTGTATCAGCGTGCCTTCGTGGTCAGCTCCTTCGGCAAGACTTACCATGTCACCGGCTGGAAAACCGGCTATGTGGTCGCGCCACCGGTACTGACGGCGGAATTGCGCAAGGTGCACCAGTACGTCAATTTCTGTGGTGTGACACCGCTGCAATATGCCTTGGCCGATTACATGGCCGAGCACCCTGAGCACGTCGAAGAGTTGCCGGGCTTCTATCAGGCCAAGCGCGATTTGTTCTGCGATCTGCTGGCGCCGTCGCGCTTCAGCTTCACCCGAGTGACAGGCACCTACTTCCAGTTGGTGGATTACTCGCAGATACGCCCGGATCTCAATGATGTCGAGATGGCGCTGTGGATGACCCGCGAACATGGCGTCGCGAGCATTCCAATCTCTGTGTTCTACCAGAAGCCGCCTGAAGGCCAGCGCCTGGTGCGGTTATGTTTTGCCAAGCGTGAGGAGACCCTGCGTGAAGCGGCGGAAAAACTATGCGTGATTTAAGTGCGTTGCCGAAGCTGACCGTTGCGCTGGTTCAGACTTCCCTGGCCTGGCATGACCGCCAGGCCAACCTGGAACATTTCGAGCCGTTGCTGGAACAGGCCCGTGGCGCCGATCTGATCATCTTGCCGGAAATGTTCACCACCGGTTTCTCCATGGAGTCGGAAACGCTGGCCGAGGCGGAAAACGGCCCCACCAGCAAATGGCTGCGGGCTCAGGCGTTGAGTCTCGATGCGGTGATCACCGGTAGCGTTATCGTTCAGGCTGCGGATGGCAGCCATCGCAATCGCCTGTTGTGGGCGCGGCCGGACGGCGAAGTGTTGCACTACGATAAGCGCCATCTGTTTCGCATGGCTGGCGAGCACCACCACTACACCCCCGGCGAGCGTCAGGTGCAGTTCGAACTCAAGGGCTGGCGGGTGCGACCGCTGATTTGCTACGACCTGCGCTTCCCGGTGTGGAGCCGCGACGCACAGGACACGGACCTTCTGCTGTACACCGCCAACTGGCCCGGTGCGCGGCGCCAGCACTGGAATCGTTTGTTGCCGGCCCGGGCGATCGAGAATCTGTGTTATGTGGCGGCGGTGAACCGTATTGGCACTGACGGCAAAGGCTTTGCCTATACCGGTGACAGCCAGGTACTGGATTTCCAGGGCGAGACATTGCTCAGCGCAGGGGAGGCGGACGGGGTGTTCAAGGTCGTGCTGGATGCGGCGGAATTGGCGGCTTATCGCACAAGGTTTCCGGCGAATCTGGATGCGGATACCTTCGAGCTCACCTGAGGTTTTCGGCGTCTGAAGCGGCCCCATCGCGGGCAAGCCCGCTCCCAGAGGTTCTCTGGTGTACAAAAAACTTGAGTACACACTGATCATTGTGGGAGCGGGCTTGCCCGCGAAGGGGGCGGAGCAGGTAACACAAAAACTGCAGGCAAACAAAAAGGCCCCGAGGTTCGCACCCCGGGGCCTTTTGCATTGCAGCGAAGGTTTACGCCGCTTTCGCTTCCGGCTGGCTCAACGAGCGGTTCAGCGCGCTGAACAGGGCCTTGAAGCTGGCAGTGGTGATGTTTTCATCGATGCCCACGCCGTGCACCGCGCGCTCGCCATTCACCCGCAGTTCAATGTAGGCCGCTGCCTTGGCGTTGGTGCCCGCGCCGATGGCGTGTTCGTTGTAGTCCATGATTTCCACCGGAATCGGCAGACCGGCCACCAGGGCTTCCAGGGCGCCGTTGCCCTTGCCGCGCCAGTGCAGGTTGGTCTCGCCCTGGCCTTTGCTGGCGACTTCCACTTCGACGGCGCTGTGACCGTTTTCTTCCTGCAGGCGATGGCTGACCAGCGCGTACGGGGTGTTCGCTTGCAGGTATTCGCTGATCAACAGCGAGTGAATCTGCTTGGCGGTCATTTCCAGGCCCAGGCGATCGGTTTCACGCTGCACGACCTGGCTGAACTCGATCTGCATGCGACGCGGCAGGCTGATGCCGTATTCCTGTTCCAGCAAGTAGGCGATACCACCCTTGCCCGACTGGCTGTTGACGCGGATGACCGCCTCGTAGCTGCGGCCGATGTCGGCCGGGTCGATCGGCAGGTACGGCACTTCCCACAGGGCGTCCGGTTTCTGCTGGGCGAAGCCCTTGCGGATCGCATCCTGGTGCGAGCCGGAGAATGCGGTGTGTACCAGGTCGCCGACGTACGGGTGACGCGGGTGAACCTGGATTTGGTTGCACTCTTCGACGACCTTGCGTACGCCGTCGATGTCGGAGAAGTCCAATTGCGGGTCAAGACCCTGGGTGTACATGTTCAGGGCCACGGTCACCAGATCGACGTTACCGGTGCGCTCGCCGTTGCCGAACAGGCAGCCTTCGACACGGTCGGCGCCGGCCATCAGGCCCAGTTCGGTGGCGGCAACGCCGGTGCCACGGTCGTTGTGGGTGTGCAGGCTGATGATCACGCTGTCACGACGGTTGATGTGACGGCCGAACCATTCGATCTGGTCGGCATAGATGTTCGGGGTCGCGCATTCGACGGTGGCCGGCAGATTGAGGATCATCTTGTGCTCGGGCGTCGGGTTCCAGACTTCGATCACCGCGTCGCAGACTTCCTTGGCGAACTCAAGCTCGGTGGCGCTGAAGGTTTCCGGCGAGTACTCGAAGGTCCATTCGGTTTCCGGTTGCATGGCAGCGTATTTGACGAACAGCTTGGCCGCGCTCACGGCGATTTCCTTGATCCCGTCCTTGTCCTGGTTGAAGACAATGCGGCGGAAGGAAGGGGAGGTCGCGTTGTACAGGTGAACGATGGCTTTTTTCGCCCCGCGCAGGGATTCGAAGGTGCGGGCGATCAGGTCTTCACGGCCTTGGGTCAGCACCTGGATGGTGGTGTCGTCCGGGATGTGGCCGCCTTCGATCAGGGTGCGCACGAAGTCGAAGTCGGTTTGCGAAGCGGCCGGGAAGGAGGCTTCGATTTCTTTCACGCCCACCTGCACCAGGGTTTTCCAGAAGCGCAGCTTCTTGACGGCGTCCATCGGCTCGATCAGCGACTGGTTACCGTCACGCAGGTCGGAACTGCACCAGATCGGGGCGGCGGTGATGGTTTTCGACGGCCAGGTGCGGTCCGGGATGTCGATGGTCGGGAAGGCGCGGTATTTGGAAGACGGGTCTTTGAGCATGCTCATCGGGAAATCCTTATTGTGTGGGCCGAAAAAAGGCGGCCTGCCGGTGGATCGAATGTACTGGGTAAAGCGTAGGACGAGGCGCCGCGATTCAGCCCGGCAGTCGTGCGCTGACAAGGCACAGGCTGCGGTGCTGGCGGAGCTGAATGAGGGTGTGAGAGGTTTTCATGCCTTCAACCCTAACCGCGGGGGGGAAGGATGGCAAGCAGTCGAAAAAAATTGAGAGGAATACTCGTCATGGCGCATTTATCGAGATTTTATTGCTTGGGATTTGTTTAAGGTTCAAGTTGTTTGCGCAAGGTTTGAGCGATGCGCAATCGGTTGTTTTAGCGCCTGATCCCCGCAGCGGGGCTATTCTTCTTTAAAGCCTCGACTGGCAAGCGGGAGTCGGCGATGAACGAGTCCGATTGGAAACAGTATTGCGTATTGCGTCCGGTGGCCCATGAGCGGATGTGTGCCCGGATCATGGCGGATGTCGAAAAGATCGTACTGGACAAGAGTATCGAGCCCTACGAACGGATCGAAGCCAGCGAGGAATTGCTTAAAGGCGGGCAAAAAGAGCTGTATTGGGCGTTTGGTGTTTTCAGGTTTTCGCGCCATGAAGCCCGCTCGCACTTGCTGGGTTTGTGTGCGCGGGAGTTGATTACGGCCGAGGAATTGACCTGGTTTTCAGCGGAGACGCAGGAGTGGGTCAGGCACTGTCTGGCGGACCGGGAAGTCCACGGGATTGAGGATCTGGAGGCAGAATAGGTGGTGTCTGTGATGCCGCTTTCGCGAGCAGGCTCGCTCCCACAAGGATCACCGAAAACCTGTGGGAGCGAGCCTGTTCGCGAAGAGGTCGGCAGCCAAACCGAAAACTAAGGCTGAAACGCCCCGATAAAAATCGCCGGATCCACCCGCGCATCATTCAGGCTGACATTCCAGTGCATGTGCGGCCCCGTCGCCCGCCCGGTAGCACCAACCTTGCCGACCACGCCACCGCGAGCCAGCTGCTGGCCAACCTTCACGTCAATCTTCGACATGTGGCAGAACATGCTGATGAAGCCCTGGCCGTGGTCGACAAACACGGTGTTGCCGTTGAAGAAATAGTTGCCGATCAGGATCACCTTGCCCGCAGCCGGCGTCTTGATCGGTGTGCCAGCGGGCACGGCGAAATCAAGGCCCGAATGGGGATTGCGTTCTTCGCCATTGAAGAAGCGGCGCACGCCGAACTTGCTCGACAGCGGGCCGTTGACCGGCTTGTCCAGCAGCAGGTTGCTCGGCGTATTCGGGCTGAACGTGCGGTAGGCAGCGATCTGCTCGGCCAGTTCGCGCTCGATGCGCTTGAGGTTTTCCGGGTCTGGATTGACCTGTTGGGTGTTTTTCAGGGTGATGTGCTGTTCCGGGTATTTCTTGTTGCCGACGGTGAAACCCAGGTTACGGCCGCTGCTGTTGATGGACTGGGCACCGGGCTTGACCGTCAGTGGTACGCCGACAATGGCCAGCCAGTTGTTCTGCTCCTTGACCACCAGCACCGGTTTACCCTGATAACTGGCTTTCGGCGTTTGTGCGGAAGTGCCCAGGTCCACCACGGCGACGCCGCCGGGCACTGGTTTGTTCAACAGACGCGTAATGTAGCTGTCTGCGTGGGCATTGAAGGTCAGGCACAACAACAGACACGAAGCAAAAAAACGCGGCATGGATCAATCCAGTAAAGAAAGGGTGACGGGTGTCAGTTGATTGTCTTCGACCCGCACTTGCAGTTCGCCTTCACCCAGTTTGGCCTTCAGGCGCTGGCCGGTATGGGTTTGCCCGGCGCTGCGGATCGCGTTGCCGCGCTCGTCGAGCAAAATGCTGTAGCCGCGGCCGAGGGTCGCCAGGGGGCTGACCACATGCAGTGTCTGCATCTGGCTTTGCAGTTGCAGGCGACGGCTTTTCAATCCCTCGCGCATGGCGCGGGGCAAACGTTCGGCGAGGCTGTCGAGCCGTTGACGCAGCATCGCCAGTTGCCGGCCGGGATGCTGCGCGGCCAGGCGGGTTTCCAGACGGATCAGCCGTTCGCGGCGAGTATTGAGGCTGCGCTCGAAGGCCCGGCGCATACGCATGTCCAGATCGTCCAGCCGTTGCGCTTGCTGACGCAGGCGTTCGCCAGGATGACGCAATCGGCGGGAGATACCCTCCAGGCGCAGCCGATCACGCATCAGGCGGTCGCGCATGCGCATCACCAACCGGCGGTGCAGGCTCTCGACCCGACGCAGCAAGTCGCTGGAGTCCGGCGCCAGCAGTTCGGCGGCCGCCGAAGGCGTGGGTGCGCGAACATCGGCCACGAAATCACTGATCGACACATCGGTTTCATGGCCGACGGCGCTGACAATCGGTGTCACGCAGGCATCCACGGCGCGGGCCACGGCTTCTTCGTTGAAGCACCAGAGGTCTTCCAGAGAGCCGCCGCCACGGGCCAGGATCAAGGCATCGAAGCCCCGGGCGTCCGCCAGTTTCAGTGCGCGGACAATCTGCGCGGTGGCCTCGCGGCCCTGCACGGCGGTGGGGATCAGCGTCAGTTGCACCTGCGGCGCGCGGCGGCGAAACACGCTGATGATGTCGCGAATCACTGCGCCGGTGGGCGAACTGATGATGCCGATGCGTTGCGGATGCGCCGGCAGCGGCACCTTGCGTTCGGCACTGAACAGGCCTTCGGCGCTGAGTTTTTCCTTCAAGGCATCGAAGGCCAGGCGCAACGCACCGTCGCCGGCGGGCTCCACGGTGTCGAGGATCAGCTGATAATCGCCGCGTCCCTCGAACAAGGAGACTTTGCCTCGCACCTTGACTGCCAGACCGTCCTTCAACGCCTGGCGTACCCGAGCGGCGTTCTGCCGGAAGAGTGCGCAACGTACTTGGGCGCCGCTGTCCTTGAGGGTGAAATACACGTGGCCGGACGCCGGGCGGGCGAGGTTGGAGATTTCGCCTTCGACCCAGATATTGCTGAACACGTCTTCGAGCAACACCCGCGCGCGGCCGTTGAGCTGGCTGACGGTCAGGACTTCGCGGTCCAGGCCGAGTCTTGCAAAGGGATCTTTAATCATGGGGCGCAGTTTAAAGGCATTCGGTGAACAATCTCCATGAGTCCGCATAAATCCCTTGTGGGAGCGAGCCTGCTCGCGAATGCATAGTGTCAGTCAACGAATGTGTTGAATGGAAAATCGCATTCGCGAGCAGGCTCGCTCCACAGGGGTTAGAGTCGTCAGTGATATTCAAGGAAGAAGGGGAAGTGTGTGTTTGATTTGTTGAGTCAGTGGCCATTCGGCGCAGTGGATTGGCTGGTGATCGGGACAGGCGTCGCCCTGGCCTACATCGTGTTCGGCATCGCCGGGTTCGGCACGGCATTGGTGGCGGGGCCGATTCTGATCCTGTTCATGCCGTTGTCCAAAATCGTGCCGCTGCTGGTGCTGCTGGATTTCGTCGCGGCGTTCGGCAATCTGTTGCCTTCGCGACGAAATGTGGCCAGGCCGGAGTTGCTGCGATTACTGCCGTGCATGGCCGTGGGTTGCACCCTGGGGGTGATTTTCCTGCTGAACCTGAAATCCGACCTGTTGCTGCTGTTGATGGGACTGTTCATCAGTGCCTATGCGGTCTACAGCCTGTGGATAAAGTCCCGTCCGGAACAATTGTCCGCCGTTTGGGCGCTGCCGATGGGCACTGTGGGCGGGATGTTTGGCGCATTGTTTGGTAGTGGCGGCTTTTTGTATGCGATCTATCTGAACAGTCGGCTATCCAAGGACGAAGCGCGGGCGACGCAAAGCGCGCTGATCAGTTGCAGCACGGTGGTGCGTTTGAGTCTGTTTGCGGTCGCGGGGGTGTATGCCGAACTGCCCTTGCTGGTACTGGCGCTGTGCCTGTTGCCGGCCATGGCGCTGGGGCTGTGGATTGGCCGGCGGTTGACCATGCGCTTGTCGCGCGAAGCCTTTGTGCGGCTGGTGACGTGGTTGGTGCTGGCGAGCGGGATTGCGCTGATTGGGCGTTATCTCAACACCTGACCATGGCCTGGCCGGTTTTTCTGTAGGAGCAAGCCTTGCTCCCACAGAAGAATCGCACGCTGTAACAGTTCAATCGTTGTACTGACTCAACAACCGCTCCAGCCGCGCGCTGAGGCGGCGTTTGATTTCGGTTTCGATGTGCGGCGCGAAGTCGTCGATCACGTCTTGCATGATTAATTGCGCGGCGGCACGCAGTTCGCTGTCGAGGTATAGCAAGGCGTCGGCGTTCTTGCTGGCGCTGGGCGCCGGTTCGGCGGCAGGCTCGGGAGGTGTCGGCTCGACGGTCGGCGCGGGTTCGCTGACAGTGTCGAACAGCATGGGAATCTGTTCCTGGTCACCTTCTTCGACCGTGTCGGTCAGCAGCGGTGGTTGCAGGTTGTCATCGCCGAGCAATTGGCGGATCGACTCAAGGTCGTCCAACAGGTGCGCGGACTTTTGCAGCGGTTTTGGAGTGTCCATCGGAAGGCTCAGAGTCGCTGTAAACGGTGATCTTGCAGAGGATAGCCCTGTTCGCGGTAGAAACGGAAACTCTCCCGCGCAGCCTGGCGAATCACCGGATCTTCGACCACCACTTCCGCCACGCGGGCGAAGCGTTGGGCAAAGGCCGGGACCTTCAGGTCGAGGTTGACCAGCAAATCCTGGTGCTGGCCGCAATCATCGCCAAACCCCAGCACGATCAGGCTGTCCGGTTCGCTTTCAGCGGGGCCGTGGGGCACGAAGCTTTCGCCCTTGAAGGCCCATAGGCGTGCGTCGAGATCATCGCGCTGGGTGGCGTCGCTGCAATGCAGATAGACGCGGTGGCCCATGCGCCAGGCTTTTTCGGTGAGCTTGCAGGCGAAATCCAGCCGTGCCGAAGGATCGGCGCTGGGCAGGATATAGAAGTCGACTTTGGTCATTGCGGTTCCTGAGCTTCAGGCGGCGTCACCCGAGAGTGACGCCGCCTGAAGTCATCGGTTTCAGGCTTTGGCGCGGTCCAGCAGGTATTGGGTCAGCAGGGGAACCGGACGGCCAGTGGCGCCCTTGTCCTTGCCGCCGCTGGTCCAGGCGGTGCCGGCGATGTCCAGGTGCGCCCAGTTCAGGTTCTTGGTGAAGCGCGACAGGAAGCAGGCAGCGGTGATGGTGCCGGCTTTCGGACCGCCGATGTTGGCGATGTCGGCGAACGGGCTGTCCAACTGTTCCTGGTATTCATCGAACAGCGGCAGTTGCCAGGCGCGGTCGTCGGCGGCCTTGCCAGCGCTCAGCAGTTGGCCGATCAGTTCGTCGTTGTTGCCCAGCAGGCCCGAAGTGTGGGAACCCAGGGCAACCACGCAGGCACCGGTCAGGGTGGCGATGTCGATGACCGCTTGCGGCTTGAAGCGCTCGGAGTAGGTCAGGGCGTCGCACAGCACCAGACGGCCTTCGGCGTCGGTGTTGAGGATTTCCACGGTCTGGCCGCTCATGGTGGTGACGATGTCGCCAGGGCGCGAAGCGTTGCCGCTCGGCATGTTCTCGGCGCAAGCCAGGATGCACACCAGGTTGATCGGCAGCTTCAGTTCGAGCACGGCACGCAGCGTACCGAACACGCTGGCGGCGCCGCCCATGTCGTATTTCATTTCATCCATGCCGGCGCCAGGCTTGAGGCTGATGCCGCCGGTGTCGAAGGTGATGCCCTTGCCGACCAGTGCGTATGGCTTCTCGGATTTCTTGCCGCCGTTGTATTGCATGACGATCAGGCGCGGCGGCTGGGCGCTGCCCTGGCCGACGGCGTAGAACGAGCCCATGCCCAGTGCCTTGATCTTCTTCTCGTCGAGGACTTCGACTTTCAGATCCTTGAATTCTTTGCCGAGGTCTTTGGCTTGCTCGCCGAGGAACGTCGGGTGGCAGATGTTCGGCGGCAGGTTACCCAGGTTGCGGGTAAAGGCCATGCCGTTGGCGATTGCGGTGGCATGGGTCACGGCGCGTTGCACTTCAGCCTGGGCGGCCTTGATGGTCAGCAGGGTGATTTTCTTCAGGGTGCGGGGTTCGGCTTTCTGGCTCTTGAACTGGTCGAACTGGTACTCGCCGTCGACCAGGGTTTCGGCCAGCAGGCGGGTCTTGCCGTAGCTGTCACGGCCCTTGACCACGATTTCGTCCAGGGCCAGTACCGCGTCGCTGCCACCCAGGCCTTTCAGGGTGTTGAGCAGGCCGGCGATGATTTTACGGAACGGGCCATCGCCCAGTTCTTCATCCTTGCCCACGCCTACCAACAGTACGCGCTCGGCTTTCAGGTTCGGCAGGCTGTGCAGCAGCAGGCTCTGGCCAACTTTGCCGGCCAAATCGCCGCGCTTGAGAACGGCGCTGATTGCGCCGCCGCTGAGCTCATCGAGTTGCTTGGCGGCAGCGCCGAGCTTGCGGCCTTCGGCGACGGAGACCACCAGCGTGGCGGTCTTCAACGTTTCCGGGTTTACGCTTTTTACAACCAGTTCCATGTCCGGGTCCCTGAATTGATGGTCAACTCGCAAGCGCTCGACTGCGGGTGCGCGTCGCTTGCGTGCATTTAAATAGAAAGGCGCCGATACCGATCGGCGACGAAGGCCGCAGTTTGAACCTCGCCGGAGGCGCCTGACAACCCTCGACAACATTAATGTAGGTGCGAGCCTGCTCGCGATAGACGTCCAGGCAACGCTGGCTTTCAGACAGTCCGCGACATTGTTGACGGCTATCGCGAGCAGGCTCGCTCCTGCATGGGGGAGATGCATTGCGCAGTGACAGGCGCACCCAATCACAGGATAATGCGCCATCTTTTTTCAGCGGCTCTGCTAGCGAGCTGTCTGATACGTTTGCTTGTTTGGCCGCCCTAGCCTGACAACCCTGGAGTGTCTGGTTTGATTGTCTTCCGTTATCTTTCCCGCGAAGTCTTGTTGACCTTGAGCGCCGTCAGTGCCGTGCTGCTGGTCATCATCATGAGCGGTCGTTTCATCAAATACCTCGCGCAAGCGGCCTCGGGTCTGCTGGATCCGGGCTCACTGTTCCTGATCATGGGCTTTCGCCTGCCCGGGTTTCTCCAGCTGATCCTGCCGCTGGGGCTGTTTCTCGGAATCCTGCTGTCCTATGGTCGCCTGTACCTCGAAAGCGAAATGACCGTACTCTCGGCCACTGGCATGAGTCAGGAGCGTCTGTTTTGCATGACGCTGTTTCCGGCCACGCTGGTCGCACTCGTGGTGGCCTGGTTGAGCCTGAGCCTGGCACCACAGGGGGCCAATCAATTCCAGTTATTGCTGAACAAACAAGACGCCCTGACCGAATTCGATACCCTTGAGCCAGGTCGTTTCCAGGCCCTGCGCGACGGCACCCGGGTCACCTACACCGAGCGCATGTCGGACGATCGCGTCAATCTGGGCGGCGTGTTCATCTCGCAGAAAAACATCAGTTCCAACAACAAGGATCGCGGGATTTCAGTGCTGGTGGCCGAAAAGGGGCGCCAGGAAATCCGTCCGGATGGCAACCGCTACCTGATCCTCGATAACGGCTATCGCTATGACGGTAATCCGGGGCAGGCCGATTACCGGGCGATCAAGTACGACGAGTACGGTGTATTGCTGCCAAAGCCGGACGTCAGCGACGAAGTTACCGACCGCGATGCGATGACAACCCGCGCCTTGATGGGCAGTGATGACATTCGTCTGCGTGCCGAACTGCAATGGCGTATATCGTTGCCGTTGCTGGTGTTTGTCGTGACCTTGATGGCGGTGCCGCTGTCGCGGGTTAACCCGCGCCAGGGCCGGTTCCTCAAATTGCTGCCGGCGATTCTTCTTTACATGGCATACCTGACCATCCTGATTGCTGCTCGCGGTGCCCTCGATAAAGGCAAGATCCCGGCGGTGATGGGCTTGTGGTGGGTGCACGGGATATTCCTGGCCATTGGTCTGGGCCTGCTTTATTGGGAACCTTTGCGTTTGAAGAGGGCGAGTCGCCGCAGCGCGCTGGAGGTGGCCCGTGGTTAAGCTGGATCGCTACATCGGTAGCAGCGTACTCATATCAATTCTGGCCGTCCTGGGGATCATTCTCGGTCTGGCGACCCTGTTCGCATTCATCGACGAGATGGGTGAAGTCAGTGATACCTACACCCTGCTCGATGTCCTGAGCTATGTGACGCTGACCGCGCCGCGCCGTCTCTACGACATGCTGCCGATGGCGGCGCTGATCGGGTGCCTGATCGGTCTGGGTACACTGGCCAGTAACAGTGAGTTGACCATCATGCGCGCCGCCGGCGTGTCCATCGGTCGAATCGTCTGGGCGGTCATGAAGCCAATGCTGGTGTTGATGCTTGCCGGCGTACTGATTGGCGAGTACGTCGCCCCGCCTACCGAAAACATGGCTCAGGCCAATCGCTCGCTGGCTCAGGGTGGCGGCGATGCACAAAGCTCCAAGCACGGAATATGGCACCGCCAGGGTGATGAGTTCATCCACATCAACTCGGTACAACCAAACGGTATCTTGTACGGTGTGACCCGTTATCGCTTCGACAACGAGCGGCATATGCTCTCGGCGAGTTTTGCCAAGCGTGCGGACTTCGATAAGGATCACTGGCAGTTGACGGACGTCACCACGACGTTGTTCCACGACAAGAGCACTGAAGTGGTGTCTGCCCCGGTCGAGCGCTGGAACGTGGCGTTGAGCCCGCAATTGCTAAGCACCGTTGTGCTGACGCCGGAGTCGCTGTCGATAAGTGGCCTGTGGGGTTACATCCACTACCTGGCGGATCAGGGGCTGAGCAATGGCCGGTACTGGCTGGCATTCTGGGTCAAGGTTTTGCAACCCGTGGTGACGGCAGCCTTGGTGCTGATGGCCATTTCCTTCATTTTCGGCCCATTGCGTTCGGTGACCCTCGGCCAGCGAGTATTTACCGGCGTGCTGGTGGGCTTCACATTCCGTATTGTTCAGGATCTGCTGGGGCCTTCGAGCTTGGTATTTGGCTTTTCACCATTGTTTTCGGTACTGGTGCCAACCGGTGTTTGTGCCTTGGCAGGGCTCTGGTTACTGCGTCGAGCAGGTTGATGACGGGTTTTTCCCGACCTTGCTCATGATGAAAAACGCCTCTGTCGCAAGACCGGGGCGTTTTTGTACGCGCCGTCTGACCTGTGAACGTGACGCTTGCGCCGTGGATCAGGTACAATTCCCGGCTATTTTTCGGCGGGCTATGCCTGCAGCCTTTTTGAGTGTTGATCCGTGAGTGATTTGAGTCATATCCGCAATTTCTCCATCATCGCCCACATTGACCATGGCAAGTCGACGCTGGCCGATCGCTTCATCCAGATGTGCGGCGGCCTGGCCGAGCGTGAAATGGAAGCCCAGGTACTGGACTCCATGGACCTTGAGCGTGAGCGCGGAATCACCATCAAGGCGCATAGCGTCACCCTGTATTACAAAGCCAAAGATGGTATCAACTACCAGCTGAACTTCATTGACACCCCCGGCCACGTTGACTTCACCTACGAAGTCAGCCGTTCGTTGGCGGCCTGTGAAGGCGCGCTGCTGGTGGTCGATGCCGGTCAGGGCGTGGAAGCACAGTCGGTTGCCAACTGCTATACGGCAATCGAGCAGGGCCTGGAAGTGATGCCGGTGCTGAACAAGATCGACCTGCCACAGGCCGATCCGGAGCGCGTCAAGGAAGAAATCGAAAAAATCATCGGCATCGATGCCACCGACGCGGTCACCTGCTCTGCCAAGACCGGTCTGGGCGTCGATGAGGTGCTCGAACGCCTGGTGACCACCATTCCGGCACCGACCGGCAACATCGAAGATCCGCTGCAAGCGTTGATCATCGACTCCTGGTTCGACAATTACCTGGGCGTTGTGTCTCTGGTTCGCGTGCGCCATGGCCGCGTGAAGAAAGGCGACAAGATCCTGGTCAAGTCCACCGGCAAGATCCACCTGGTGGACAGCGTCGGTGTCTTCAACCCGAAACACACCCCTACCGCCGACCTGAAGGCCGGTGAAGTGGGTTTCATCATCGCCAGCATCAAGGACATTCACGGGGCGCCAGTGGGCGACACCCTGACCTTGAGCTCGACGCCGGACGTCGACGTGCTGCCGGGGTTCAAACGCATCCAGCCGCAGGTCTACGCGGGCCTGTTTCCGGTCAGCTCCGACGACTTCGAAGACTTCCGCGAGGCGCTGCAAAAGCTCACCCTCAACGATTCGTCGCTGCAATACACCCCGGAAAGCTCCGACGCACTGGGCTTCGGCTTCCGTTGCGGCTTCCTCGGCATGCTGCACATGGAAATCATCCAGGAGCGCCTCGAGCGCGAGTACAACCTGGACCTGATCACCACGGCACCGACGGTAATCTTCGAACTGCTGCTCAAGACCGGCGAGACGATCTACGTCGATAACCCGTCCAAGCTGCCGGACCTGTCCGCCATCGAAGACATGCGCGAGCCGA
The DNA here is from genome assembly GCF_002356535.2 of Pseudomonas izuensis. Taxonomy (NCBI): domain Bacteria; kingdom Pseudomonadati; phylum Pseudomonadota; class Gammaproteobacteria; order Pseudomonadales; family Pseudomonadaceae; genus Pseudomonas; species Pseudomonas izuensis. Next base: position 1,057,278 of record NZ_AP017423.2, read on the forward strand.
TCGTGCGCGCCAACATTCTTGTGCCGCAAGAGCACCTGGGTAACGTCATCACCCTGTGCATCGAAAAGCGCGGTGTGCAAGTAGACATGCTGTTCCTCGGCTCCCAGGTACAAGTGACCTACGACCTGCCGATGAACGAAGTGGTGCTGGACTTCTTCGACCGTCTGAAATCCACCAGTCGCGGCTATGCTTCTCTGGACTACCATTTCGATCGTTACCAATCGGCCAGCCTGGTGAAACTGGACGTGCTGATCAACGGCGACAAGGTCGACGCCCTGGCGCTGATCGTGCACCGTGACAATTCGCACTACAAAGGTCGCCAGTTGACCGAGAAGATGAAGGATCTGATTCCGCGGCAGATGTTCGACGTGGCAATCCAGGCCGCCATTGGCGGGCAGATTGTGGCGCGGACAACCGTCAAGGCGCTCAGAAAGAACGTATTGGCCAAATGCTACGGTGGTGACGTCAGCCGTAAGAAAAAGCTGCTGGAAAAGCAAAAGGCCGGTAAAAAACGCATGAAGCAGGTCGGTAACGTGGAAATTCCACAAGAAGCCTTCCTTGCGGTGCTCAGGTTGGATAGCTAGGTCCTATGTCACTAAATTTCCCGCTGTTGCTGGTCATCGCCGTGTTCGTTTGCGGCCTGTTGGCGTTGCTCGATGTGCTGTTCCTGGCGCCGCGTCGTCGGTCTGCCATTGCCTCCTATCAGGGCAGCGTCAGTCAACCTGATAGTGTGGTGGTCGAGAAGCTGAACAAGGAGCCGCTGCTGGTCGAGTACGGCAAATCGTTCTTCCCGGTGTTGTTCATCGTGCTGGTGCTGCGTTCGTTCCTGGTGGAGCCGTTCCAGATTCCGTCCGGTTCGATGAAGCCAACCCTGGATGTCGGTGACTTCATTCTGGTAAGCAAGTTTTCCTACGGGATCCGCTTGCCGGTGATCGACAAGAAAGTCATCGAAGTTGGTGATCCGCAGCGCGGCGATGTCATGGTGTTCCGTTACCCGAGCGATCCGAACGTCAACTACATCAAGCGTGTGGTTGGTTTGCCGGGCGACACGGTTCGTTACACCGCCGACAAGCGTCTGTTCGTCAACGGTCAATCGATTGCCGAGCAATTGGTCGGCTCCGAGCCGGGCACGCTGGGCAGCGCTGAGCTGTACAAGGAAAAACTCGGTGCGGTTGAGCACATGATCCGCAAGGAAATGAGTCGCTACCGCGCAATGCCGGACCATTCGTGGACCGTGCCTGCCGGGCATTACTTCATGATGGGCGACAACCGCGACAACTCGAACGACAGTCGCTATTGGGATGACCCAAACATTCCCAAGGATCTGCTGGGCATGGTTCCCGACAAGAATATCGTCGGCAAGGCCTTTGCAGTCTGGATGAGCTGGCCGGAACCAAAACTCAGTCACCTGCCGAATTTCTCGCGGGTTGGCCTGATCCAGTAATCAAACACGGCGCTGTTGAACACAGCGCCGAATGCATTTCTGGAGCCGGCACAATCGGCGACAGAAGCATGAAGCCAATGATATTCAGGACGTTATTTTTGAACACAGCGTTAATTGTCCCAAGCCTGCGTCGACTCCCGGCGATGGCGGTGGAATCCAACCACGAACTCAGCGTGGGTAAACCGTGAGCGTCTCCTTAAGCCGTCTCGAGCGTCAGCTCGGCTACACCTTCAAGGATCAGGAACTGATGGTCCTGGCCCTGACTCACCGCAGTTTTGCCGGGCGCAACAACGAACGCCTGGAGTTCCTCGGTGACGCCATCCTCAACTTTGTCGCCGGCGAGGCGCTGTTCGATCGCTTCCCGTTGGCGCGTGAAGGCCAGTTGTCGCGTTTACGCGCACGCCTGGTGAAAGGTGAGACCCTGGCCGTGCTGGCCCGTGGCTTCGATCTGGGCGAATACCTGCGCCTGGGGTCGGGCGAACTGAAAAGCGGCGGTTTTCGCCGCGAATCGATTCTGGCCGATGCCCTGGAAGCGTTGATTGGTGCGATCTACCTGGACGCTGGCATGGAAGTGGCACGCGAGCGCGTACTGGCCTGGCTGGCCGGCGAGTTCGAAGGCCTGACGCTGGTCGACACCAACAAAGATCCGAAAACCCGTCTGCAGGAGTTTCTGCAGTCCCGTGGTTGTGAGCTGCCGCGTTACGAAGTGGTGGATATCCAGGGTGAACCGCATTGCCGGACGTTTTTCGTCGAATGCGAGATCATCTTACTGAATGAAAAAAGCCGAGGTCAGGGTGTGAGCCGTCGTATTGCCGAACAGGTAGCGGCCGCCGCAGCACTGATTGCCCTGGGTGTGGAGAATGGCAATGACTGATACAAACGCAACTCGCTGTGGCTATGTTGCCATCGTCGGCCGTCCGAACGTGGGCAAGTCCACGTTGTTGAACCACATCCTGGGTCAGAAGTTGGCGATCACCTCGCGCAAGCCGCAAACCACCCGTCACAACATGCTCGGCATCAAGACCGAAGGCGATGTGCAGGCGATCTACGTCGACACGCCTGGCATGCACAAGGGTGGCGAGAAGGCACTGAACCGCTACATGAACAAGACCGCTTCGGCGGCGTTGAAAGACGTCGACGTGGTGATCTTCGTGGTTGACCGCACCAAGTGGACCGAAGAGGACCAGATGGTCCTCGAGCGCGTGCAATACGTGACCGGCCCGCTGATTGTCGCGCTGAACAAGACCGACCGCATCGAGGACAAGGCCGAGCTGATGCCGCACCTGTCCTGGTTGCAGGAACAGTTGCCGAACGCACAGATCATCCCGATTTCGGCTCAGCACGGGCACAACCTCGATGCGCTGGAGCGAGTGATCGCTGATCATCTGCCGGAAAACGATCACTTCTTCCCGGAAGACCAGATCACTGACCGCAGCAGTCGCTTCCTGGCCGCTGAATTGGTGCGTGAAAAAATCATGCGCCAGATGGGCGCCGAGCTGCCGTACCAGATCACCGTTGAAATCGAAGAGTTCAAGCAGCAGGGGAAAACCCTGCACATTCATGCCCTGATTCTCGTCGAGCGTGACGGCCAGAAGAAAATCATCATTGGCGACAAGGGCGAGCGCATCAAGCGCATCGGCACCGAGGCGCGCAAGGACATGGAGTTGCTGTTCGACTCCAAGATCATGCTTAACCTCTGGGTGAAGGTTAAGGGTGGCTGGTCCGACGATGAGCGTGCTTTGCGCTCGTTGGGTTATGGCGACCTGTAAGCCAACATAGATCTACTGTGGGAGCGAGCCTGCTCGCGAAGAGGGTGTAGCATTCAGCATTGATGTTGACTGTCACACCGCTTTCGCGAGCAGGCTCGCTCCCACAGTGGTTTTTGGCTGTTTGAAAAATTGCGTTCTGTCATTGAGAGCTCCATGTCCCAGCCAATCGGCCAACCCGCCTACGTCCTCCATAGTCGCGCCTACCGCGAAAGCAGTGCTCTGGTGGACTTCCTCACGCCGCAAGGTCGGCTGCGGGCGGTGTTGCGCAGTGCGCGGGGCAAGGCCGGGACACTGGCGCGGCCGTTCGTGCCGCTGGAAGTGGAGTTTCGCGGGCGAGGCGAGTTGAAGAATGTCGGGCGCATGGAAAGCGCCGGCGTTTCCACCTGGCTCAATGGCGAGGCGCTGTTCAGTGGCCTGTATCTCAACGAACTGCTGATTCGCCTGTTGCCCGCCGAAGACCCTCTTCCCGGCGTATTCGATCACTACGCTGCGACTTTGCTGGCCCTGGCCGAAGGTCGTCCGCTGGAGCCGTTGTTACGCTCCTTCGAATGGCGATTGCTCAGCGACCTCGGCTACGGCTTTGCCCTTGATACCGACATGCATGGCGAGCCCATCGCCCCGGATGGTCTCTATCGCCTGCAAGTGGATGCCGGGCTGGAGCGGGTCTACCTGCTGCAACCGGGGCTGTTCAATGGCATCGAGCTGCTGGCCATGGCCGATGCGGACTGGTCTGCCCCCGGTGCATTGTCTGCAGCCAAGCGTTTGATGCGTCAGGCGCTGGCAGTTCATTTGGGCGGTCGGCCACTTGTCAGTCGTGAGCTGTTTCGCAAGCCCTGATCACCCCGTATGCTGTGCACCGAACTTTCTCTTCTTCTGGAGCGCTTCCGTGACCACCAGCACCCGCATTCTTCTTGGCGTGAACATCGACCACGTTGCCACCCTGCGTCAGGCACGGGGCACACGCTACCCGGACCCGGTCAAGGCAGCACTGGATGCGGAAGAGGCGGGCGCTGACGGCATCACCGTGCATCTGCGTGAAGACCGCCGGCACATCCAGGAGCGCGACGTGCTGCTGCTCAAGGATGTGCTGCAAACCCGCATGAACTTCGAAATGGGCGTCACCGAAGAAATGATGGCGTTCGCCGAGCGCATCCGGCCGGCGCACATTTGCCTGGTGCCGGAAACCCGTCAGGAGTTGACGACTGAAGGTGGTCTGGACGTGGCAGGGCAGGAAGCGCGGATCAAGGCTGCTGTGGAGCGCTTGTCGAAGATCGGCTCTGAAGTGTCGCTGTTCATCGATGCCGATGAGCGGCAGATCGAGGCCTCGCGTCGTGTCGGTGCGCCGGCCATCGAGCTGCACACCGGCCGATACGCCGATGCCGAGACGCCGACTGAAGTGGCTGAAGAGCTCAAGCGTGTCGCGGACGGCGTGGCGTTCGGTCTGGCCCAGGGTCTGATCGTCAATGCCGGCCATGGCCTGCACTATCACAACGTCGAGGCCGTGGCGGCGATCAAGGGCATCAACGAACTGAACATCGGCCATGCGCTGGTGGCCCATGCGTTGTTTGTCGGGTTCAAATCGGCGGTGTCGGAGATGAAGGCGCTGATTCTGGCGGCTGCCGCCAAAGCCTAAGCGACAATACAAAACCAATGTGGGAGCGAGCCTGCTCGCGATTGCGGTCTGACATCCGGCATTGATGTCGACTGACACTCAGCCATCGCGAGCAGGCTCGCTCCCACAGTTTTGATTGGGGCGGCTTTAGAGCGGCGGGTTTTCCTGAGCGGGCTTGGTCTTGTCGATCCCCGGAACATGCAGGTTGCCCTCGGCGACCTGATCGCCTTCAAGCTGCGGCTGCGTGACCCAGGTCAGGATGTCGTAGTAGCGACGGATGTTCGCCACAAAGTGCACAGGCTCGCCGCCACGGGCGTAGCCGTAACGGGTTTTGCTGTACCACTTCTTCTCGGACAGGCGCGGCAGGATCTTTTTTACGTCAAGCCACCTGTCGGGATTGAGCCCTTCCTTGGCCGCCAGTTTGCGTGCGTCATCCAGGTGTCCGCTGCCAACGTTGTAGGCTGCCAGGGCAAACCAGGTGCGGTCAGGTTCCTGGATCGACTCGTCGAGCTGATCTTTCATGTAGGCCAGGTACTTGGCGCCGCCCATGATGCTCTGCTTGGGGTCGAGACGGTTGGACACGCCCATGGCTTGCGCGGTGTTCTGGGTCAGCATCATCAAGCCGCGTACGCCGGTCTTGGACGTCACGGCCGGTTGCCACAGGGATTCCTGGTAACCGATCGCCGCCAGCAGGCGCCAATCGACTTTTTCCTTTTTGGCGTACGCCTTGAAGTGCTGTTCATACTTGGGCAGGCGCTGCTGCAAGTGCTGGGCGAACGTGGTGGCGCCCATGTAGCCGAGGACATCGACATGCCCGTAATAGCGGTCTTTGAGGCGTTGCAGGGTGCCGTTTTTCTTGACCTTGTCGAGGTAGTCGTTGATTTCGTTGAGCAGGCTGTTGTCATCGCCGGCCGCCACCGCCCAGCTCTGTTCACTGGCGTCACCCAGGTCAAAGGCGACCCGGATGTTGGTGAAATACACCTGGTTCATCGCGACTTCGTTGGAATCGACCAGTGTCAGGTCGATCTGACCTTCGTCCACCATGCGCAGGAGATCGACGACCTCGACCGCGTCGGATTCTTCGTACTCGATGCCGGGAAACTTCTTTTTCAACTGCGCCAGTTGTTCGGCGTGGGTGCTGCCCTTGAGCACTATGATCTTCTTGCCCACCAGATCCTTCGCCTCGGTAGGGCGCGACTGGCCGTTGCGGTAGATGATCTGCGGAGTGACTTCCAGGTAGGAGTGGGAAAACCGCACCTGCTTCTTGCGTTCTTCGCTGCTGACCAGGCCGGCAGCCGCCAGCACCGGGCCATTTGGCTTGCCCACCTGATTGAATAGATCGTCCAGGTTGTCGGCGGTCTCGATCTTGAGCTCCACCCCCAGATCGTCGGCGAAGCGCTTCACCAGCTCGTATTCGAAGCCGGTTTCACCGTTGCGATCCTGAAAGTAGGTGGCGGGGCTGTTACGGGTAACCACCCGCAGCACACCATCCTCCTTTACGCGCTCGAGTGTGTTGGGTTTATCAACACAGCCACCGAGCATCAGGAAGAGTCCGGTTGCGATCAGCCATTTGGCGTACCGCGGACGTAAAGCCGTTGGGGAAAACATCTGCGCAGTATACGCAAAGGACCACGGGCGCCATATCTCGACAGCGAAGGGCTAGTCTGCTAGCGATCACAAAACCGACCGAAACCCCGCAGGAATGGGCCTTTTCTACATTTTGTTACGGTAAAAATAAGCTGTCGTCACACGCCCGGTTAACCTGACTTTCGAGGCAGAAACACAGATTGGCACCCGAGTGCAACCGTGCGTAGCGTTTCGGGTGATGTCGCGGGCTGTTTAGGCTAGAATGCACGGCCTCAAAGCACACCCCTTCCCGAGGCTGTCCCGAAGATGTTGATCCTGCGCGGCGCTCCTGCCCTTTCTGCCTTTCGCCACAGCAAGCTCCTTGAGCAACTGAGCCAAAAGGTTCCGGCTGTCAGTGGCCTGTATGCTGAATTCGCTCACTTCGCCGAAGTTACCGGCGTCCTGACCGGCGACGAACAGCAGGTGCTTGCGCGCCTTCTGAAATACGGTCCAAGCGTTCCGGTACAAGAACCGACCGGTCGTCTGTTCCTGGTGTTGCCGCGTTTCGGCACCATCTCGCCATGGTCGAGCAAGGCCAGTGACATCGCCCGCAACTGTGGCCTGGCGAAAATCCAGCGCCTGGAACGCGGCATTGCGTTCTACGTGGCCGGCCAGTTCAGTGACGCTGAAGCTCAGCTGATCGCTGACGGTCTGCACGACCGCATGACCCAGATCGTCCTGGGCAACCTGGAGCAGGCTGCCGGCCTGTTCAGCCACGCCGAACCCAAGCCCCTGACCGCCATCGACGTGTTGGGTGGCGGCCGCGCCGCGCTGGAAAAAGCCAACACCGAGCTGGGCCTGGCCCTGGCTGAAGACGAGATCGACTACCTGGTCAACGCCTTCGTCGGCTTGAAGCGCAACCCGCACGACATCGAACTGATGATGTTCGCCCAGGCGAACTCCGAGCACTGCCGTCACAAGATCTTCAACGCCAGTTGGGACATCGACGGCCAGAGCCAGGAAAAAAGCCTGTTCGGCATGATCAAGAACACCTATCAGATGCACAACGAAGGTGTCCTGTCGGCGTACAAGGACAACGCTTCGGTGATCGTCGGCTCCGTGGCCGGACGCTTCTTCCCGGACCCTGAAACCCGCCAGTACGGCGCGGTGCAGGAGCCGGTGCACATCCTGATGAAGGTTGAAACCCACAACCACCCGACCGCGATTGCCCCGTTCCCGGGCGCGTCCACCGGTTCCGGTGGCGAAATCCGCGACGAAGGCGCGACCGGTCGTGGCGCCAAGCCGAAAGCCGGCCTGACCGGTTTCACCGTGTCCAACCTGCAGATCCCGGGCTTCGAACAGCCGTGGGAAGTGCCGTACGGCAAACCCGAGCGCATCGTCACTGCGCTGGACATCATGATCGAAGGCCCATTGGGCGGCGCGGCGTTCAACAACGAGTTCGGCCGTCCGGCGCTGACCGGTTACTTCCGTACCTTCGAACAATCGATCTCCACCCCTCATGGTGATGAAGTTCGCGGTTACCACAAGCCGATCATGTTGGCCGGCGGCATGGGCAACATCCGTGAAGAACACGTCAAGAAAGGCGAGATCGTCGTCGGCTCCAAGCTGATCGTGCTCGGCGGCCCGGCGATGCTGATCGGCCTGGGTGGCGGTGCCGCTTCCTCCATGGCCACCGGCACCAGCTCGGCAGACCTGGACTTCGCATCGGTACAGCGCGAAAACCCGGAAATGGAACGTCGCTGCCAGGAAGTCATCGACCGTTGCTGGCAACTGGGTGACAAGAACCCGATCAGCTTCATCCACGACGTGGGTGCGGGCGGTCTGTCCAACGCCTTCCCGGAACTGGTCAACGACGGCGACCGCGGTGGCCGTTTCGAACTGCGCAACATTCCAAACGACGAGCCGGGCATGGCCCCGCACGAAATCTGGTCCAACGAATCCCAGGAACGTTACGTTCTGGCGGTCGGTCCGGCTGACTTCGAGCGCTTCAAGGCGATCTGCGAACGCGAGCGTTGCCCGTTCGCCGTGGTCGGCGAAGCCACTGCCGAGCCGCAATTGACTGTCACCGACAGCCACTTCGGCAACAGCCCGGTGGACATGCCGCTGGAAGTGCTGCTGGGTAAAGCGCCGCGCATGCACCGTTCGGTGGTGCGTGAAGCCGAACTGGGTGATGACTTCGATCCGTCGACCCTGAACATCGCCGACTGCGTCGAGCGCGTTCTGCATCACCCGGCCGTGGCCAGCAAAAGCTTCCTGATCACCATCGGCGACCGCACCATCACCGGCCTCGTGGCCCGTGACCAGATGGTCGGCCCGTGGCAGGTGCCGGTGGCCGACGTTGCCGTCACCGCCACCAGCTTCGACGTCTATACCGGTGAAGCCATGGCCATGGGCGAGCGCACTCCGCTGGCGCTGCTGGACGCTCCGGCGTCGGGCCGCATGGCCATCGGCGAAACCCTGACCAACATCGCGGCTTCGCGCATCGGCAAGATTTCCGACATCAAACTGTCGGCGAACTGGATGTCCGCCGCCGGTCACCCGGGTGAAGACGCGCGTCTGTACGACACTGTGAAAGCGGTCGGCATGGAACTGTGCCCTGAGCTGGGCATCACCATTCCGGTGGGCAAGGACTCGATGTCCATGGCCACCCGCTGGAGCGACGAAGGCGTGGACAAGTCCGTCACCTCGCCGATGTCGCTGATCGTGACCGGTTTCGCGCCAGTGACTGACATCCGTCAGACCCTGACCCCGCAACTGCGCATGGACAAGGGCACCACCGACCTGATTCTGATTGACCTGGGCCGTGGCCAGAACCGCATGGGCGCCTCGATCCTGGCCCAGGTTCACGGCAAGCTCGGCAAGCAGGCTCCGGACGTCGATGACGCCGAAGACCTGAAAGCCTTCTTCGCTGTGATCCAGGGCCTCAACGCCGATGGTCATCTGCTGGCTTACCACGACCGTTCCGACGGTGGTCTGCTGACCAGCGTGGTGGAAATGGCCTTCGCCGGTCACTGCGGCCTGAGCCTGAACCTCGACGGTCTGGCCGAAACCTCTGCCGACATCGCCGCGATCCTGTTCAACGAGGAACTGGGCGCCGTGATCCAGGTTCGCCAGGACTCCACCGCAGACATCCTCGCGCAGTTCAGCGCCGCAGGCTTGGGCGAGTGCGTGTCGGTGGTCGGTCAGCCAATCAACAACGGCGAGATCAGCATCACCTTCAACGGCGACACCGTGTTCGAAGGCCAGCGTCGCCTGCTGCAACGCCAGTGGGCCGAGACCAGCTACCAGATCCAGCGTCTGCGCGACAACGCCGACTGCGCCGATCAGGAATTCGACGTGCTGCTGGAAGAAGACAACCCGGGTCTGAGCGTCAAGCTCAGCTACGACGTCAACCAGGACGTCGCCGCGCCTTACATCAAGAAAGGCATTCGTCCACAGGTTGCCGTACTGCGTGAGCAGGGCGTCAACGGTCAGGTGGAAATGGCGGCGGCGTTCGACCGCGCCGGTTTCAATGCGATCGACGTGCACATGAGCGACATTCTGGCCGGCCGTGTCGACCTGAACGAGTTCAAGGGTCTGGTTGCCTGTGGTGGTTTCTCCTACGGCGACGTGCTGGGTGCCGGTGAAGGCTGGGCCAAGTCGGCGCTGTTCAACAGCCGCGCCCGCGATGCGTTCCAGGGCTTCTTCGAGCGTAATGACAGCTTCGCCCTCGGCGTGTGCAACGGTTGCCAGATGATGTCCAACCTGCATGAGCTGATCCCGGGCAGCGAGCTCTGGCCGCACTTCGTGCGTAACCGTTCCGAGCAGTTCGAAGCCCGTGTGGCCATGGTGCAGATCCAGGAGTCGAACTCGATCTTCCTGCAAGGCATGGCCGGTTCGCGTATGCCGATCGCCATTGCCCACGGTGAAGGTCATGCGGAATTCGCCAGCGAAGAAGCGTTGCTGGAAGCCGATCTGTCCGGTTGCGTGGCGATGCGTTTCGTCGACAACCACGGCAAGGTCACCGAAAGCTACCCGGCCAACCCGAACGGCTCGCCGCGCGGGATCACCGGTTTGACCAGCCGCGACGGTCGCGTGACCATCATGATGCCGCACCCGGAACGTGTGTTCCGCGCCGTGCAGAACTCGTGGCGTTCGGATGACTGGAACGAAGATGCGCCGCTGATGCGCATGTTCCGTAATGCTCGCGTGTGGGTGAACTAAGAGCCGTGTACAAGCTCAGTTTTTTCGTTCCCGACAGTCATGTCGAGCTGGTCAAAAGTGCCGTATTCGCCGCCGGTGGCGGACGGATCGGTGCTTACGACCACTGTGCATGGCAAGTGCTGGGGCTTGGCCAGTTTCGACCATTGGACGGCAGTCAGCCGTTCATTGGCGAGGCGGGGCAGGTCGAGCAGGTCGAGGAGTGGAAGGTTGAGCTGGTGGTGGCCGATGAGTTGATTCGCTCGGTAGTGGCGGCTCTGAAACAGAGCCATCCCTACGAGACGCCGGCTTATGAGGTGTGGCGCTTGGAGGATTTCTGATCCTTCTGCTGCTGAAATGAAAAACCCGCTGAAGTGATTTCAGCGGGTTTTTTAATGCCCAGGATTTGCGTTGATGATCAGGGTCTCATCGCTGGCAAGCCAGCTCCTACAGTGTTTTATGCCGTACACAAATGCTGTGTACATCCGAGAACCCTGTGGGAGCTGGCTTGCCAGCGAAGGCCGCGATCTTTTGATTCATTTTTTCGAGGGCGACGAAAGGTCGTCGTTACGGGCGAATCTCGATCATCGTGCCGTCCGGCACCAGGTTCCAGAGTTCGCGCATGTCCATGTTGCGCATGGCGACGCAACCGTCGGTCCAGTCCAGGGTGTGGAACAGGTCCTCAGGATTGTCTTCGGTGTCTGGTGTGCCATGGATCATGATCATGCCGCCAGGGTCGACACCTTCGCGACGGGCGCGGGCGGAGTCGCTGATGTTCGGGTAAGAGATGTGCATCGCCAGGTTGAAGCGGTCACTGGTCTTGCGCCAGTCGATCCAATAGAAACCTTCCGGCGTGCGTTTATCGCCCTCCATCAGTTTCGGCCCTTTGGGGCGTTTGCCCAGGGAAATGCGATAGGTCTTGAGCGGCTTGCCGTCATTGATCAATTGCAATTGGTGGGCAGACTTGAGAACCAGGATTTTCTCGATGACCTTGCCGTCCAGCGGCTCCACGGCAGAAGCCTGGGACACAGCGACGAAGGACAGGCAAAACAGGGCAAGCAACCAGCGCATTGAAACGATTCCCCAGGAGGTGTCGCGACTATTTATTTATAGATGTTTTTTAGTTGGCAGGCTGAGCAAGCGGCGGGATCGATTCGGACCTTACGGGGTAGACCTCGGCCCGCCGGTCAGCGAAGAAACATTCTAAGGTACGGCCCACTGTGCGGAAAGCCAGCTCGTCCCAAGGGATGTCCGCTTCGTCGAATAATTGCACTTCGAGGCTCTCGGGACCGGCGGCAAAGTCCAGATCCGCCAGTTCGGCGCGGAAAAACACATGCACCTGGCTGATATGTGGCACATCGATCAGCGTATAGATGCTCAGGTTGCGCACCCGGGCGCAGGCTTCCTCGGCGGTTTCGCGAATGGCGGCCTGTTCGATGGTTTCGCCGTTTTCCATGAAACCGGCGGGCAGGGTCCAGTAACCCCGGCGCGGCTCGATGGCGCGCCGGCACAACAAGACCCTGGTGCCCCAGGTCGCTACGCAACCGGCGACAATATTGGGGTTCTGGTAATGGATGGCGTGACAACTGTCGCAGACAAAACGCAGGCGCGAATCGCCTTCGGGGATGCGCTGGGTCACCGGGTTGCCGCACTGGCTGCAAAATTTCATGCTTGGGTTCCTGAATGCTGCGCCTATCTTGGCGTGCGACGGTGTCTGTCGGCAAGTTGTCGTTTAGCGACACGCCGCTGTCCGGGGGGTTGGGCGACCGAAGCGATTGGTGCATGATGCGGGGTAAGGCACAGATCGAGAACACTCATGCTGGACGAGCTACTGCATCGGGTAAGTAACCACACACCGCGAACGCTGGAGACAGACCGACGTTTCCCGGAGGCCGCCGTACTGGTACCCATTACCCGCAGTGACGAGCCGGAACTGGTACTGACATTGCGTGCCAGCGGGCTCTCGACCCATGGCGGCGAAGTCGCCTTCCCCGGTGGCCGGCGTGACCCCGAAGACCCGGACCTGATTTTCACCGCCCTGCGCGAAGCCGAGGAAGAGATCGGCCTGCCGCCGGGACTGGTCGAAGTGATCGGGCCGCTGAGTCCACTGATCTCCCTGCACGGCATCAAGGTCACACCCTATGTCGGGGTGATCCCGGATTTCGTCGAATACCAGGCCAATGATGCTGAAATCGCCGCGGTGTTCAGCGTCCCTCTGGAGTTCTTCCGCAAGGACCCGCGCGAACACACCCATCGCATCGATTACCAGGGCCGCAGTTGGTACGTGCCGAGTTATCGCTATGGCGAGTACAAGATCTGGGGCCTGACGGCGATCATGGTCGTCGAGTTGATCAACTTGCTTTATGACGCCAACATCAGCCTGCACCAACCGCCGAAAAGTTTTATCAATACCTGAAGCCATCACCCGAATGGCCTGAACACGCGATGCCTTGAGGACAACACCATGAAATACCGCCTGGGCGACGCCCGTGTCGAGACCCACCCACAGAGCTGGGTCGCACCTAACGCCGTGCTGGTGGGCAAGGTCAAGCTGGAAGAGGGCGCCAACGTCTGGTTCAACGCCGTGCTGCGCGGCGACAACGAGTTGATCCTGATCGGCAAGAACAGCAACGTCCAGGACGGCACCGTGATGCACACCGACATGGGCTACCCACTGACTATCGGCACCGGCGTGACCATCGGCCACAACGCCATGCTGCATGGTTGCACCGTGGGCGACTACAGCCTGATCGGTATCAACGCGGTGATTCTCAATGGCGCGAAAATCGGCAAGAACTGCATCATCGGCGCCAATTCGCTGATCGGCGAAGGCAAGGAAATCCCCGACGGTTCGCTGGTGATGGGCTCACCGGGCAAAGTGGTGCGCGAACTGACCGAACCGCAAAAGAAGATGCTGGAAGCCAGTGCCGCCCACTATGTGCACAACTCGCAGCGTTACGCCCGCGATCTGGTCGAGCAGGAAGAATGAGCACGCCAGAACGCCCCGTGTTATCGCCCTGCGTGAACATCTGTGCACTGGATGACGATGATATTTGCACAGGTTGCCAGCGCACGGTGGAAGAAATCACCCGCTGGAGCCGGATGGACAACACAGAACGCCGCAAGGTGCTGGAGTTGTGTCATGAGCGGGCCAAGTCCAGTGGGTTGGTGTGGATGATCGGGGCAAAACCGCAAAATTGAGGCTGGACCATTGTAGGAGCGAGCCTGCTCGCGATGGACTCAAGAACAGCGCGGAGAGCCAGACTCCCCGCGTTAGCGTTGACGACCATCGCGAGCAAACGCGCTCCTACAGTATCCTGTGCGGCAAAATTGACAGGTATTCCTACGCCCCATGCTCTTCCTCATCGCCTACATCAGCAGCGTCGTACTGATCAACTACGCCTTTTCCACCGCCCCGCACCTGGACATCATCTGGTCGGCCTGGGGCGGACTGGTGTTCATCTTGCGCGATATGGTGCAAACCCGCTTCGGCCACGGTGCGATGGCGGCGATGCTGGCGGCGCTGGTGTTGTCCTACGTCACGTCCGATCCGTCCATCGCCCTGGCCAGCGCCACGGCGTTCGCGGTGTCCGAGTGCATCGACTGGCTGGTGTTCAGCGTCACCAAACGTCCATTGCATGATCGCCTGTGGATAAGTTCGGCCCTGAGCATTCCCCTCGATACCTTTATCTTCTTCGGCATGATCGATGCGTTGACCCCCGGCGTGATTCTCACCGCCCTGGGCTCGAAGTTCGCCGGTGTGACCGCCGTATGGCTGATCATGGCCTGGCGCCTGCGCAAACAGGCTGTCGTCAGCTGAAGCCAAACCACGCGGTTCATGTAAAATGCCGCGCTTTCTCCCCATGGATCGCGCCTATCGCGCCGTATCCTCGATGATCCGCTGCTTGAGGACCTTCAGATGACCCGTATCGGAACTCCATTGTCGCCCACCGCGACCCGCGTATTGATGTGTGGCTGTGGCGAGTTGGGCAAGGAAGTGGTGATCGAGCTACAACGCCTGGGCGTTGAAGTGATTGCCGTGGATCGCTACGCCAACGCGCCAGCGATGCAGGTTGCCCATCGCAGTCACGTGATCAACATGCTCGATGGCGCGGCCCTGCGTGCGGTGATCGAAGCCGAGAAGCCGCACTTCATCGTGCCGGAAATCGAAGCCATCGCCACGGCGACCCTGGTGGAGCTGGAGTCCGAAGGTTTCACTGTGATCCCGACTGCCCGCGCCGCGCAGTTGACCATGAACCGCGAAGGTATCCGTCGCCTGGCCGCCGAAGAGCTGGACCTGCCAACTTCGCCGTACCACTTCGCCGACACCTTCGAGGATTACAGCAAGGCCGTTGAAGACCTCGGGTTCCCGTGCGTGGTCAAGCCGGTCATGAGCTCCTCGGGCAAAGGCCAGAGCCTGCTGCGCAGCGTCGATGACGTGCAGAAGGCCTGGGACTACGCGCAGGAAGGCGGCCGTGCCGGCAAAGGTCGGGTAATCATCGAAGGCTTCATCGATTTCGACTACGAAATCACCCTGCTGACCGTGCGTCACGTCGGCGGCACGACGTTCCTGGCGCCGGTTGGCCACCGTCAGGAGAAGGGCGACTACCAGGAATCCTGGCAACCGCAAGCCATGAGTCCGATTGCCCTGGCGGAATCCGAGCGCGTAGCCAAGGCCGTTACCGAAGCCTTGGGCGGTCGTGGCCTGTTTGGCGTCGAACTGTTCATCAAGGGCGATCAGGTGTGGTTCAGCGAGGTCTCGCCGCGCCCGCACGACACTGGCATGGTCACGATGATTTCCCAGGACCTGTCGCAGTTCGCCCTGCATGCACGGGCGATCCTCGGCCTGCCGATCCCGGTGGTGCGCCAATTCGGGCCTTCGGCTTCGGCGGTGATCCTGGTGGAAGGGCAGTCTACCCAGACGGCTTTCGCCAATCTCGGCGCTGCATTGAGCGAGCCGGATACCGCATTGCGTCTGTTCGGAAAGCCTGAAGTCAACGGCCAGCGCCGCATGGGTGTGGCGCTGGCGCGCGACGAGTCGATCGAAGCCGCCCGGGCCAAAGCGACCCGTGCCTCTCAGGCTGTTGTCGTCGAGCTGTAATAAATGCTCTGGCGGGCCTATACCTTCTAGGTGTGGGCTCGCCCCAATACCAATCTATTGCAACTGAACTGTGGGAGCGAGCCTGCTCGCGAATGCTATTTCACATTCAACCCCCAATGTTGATGCGAACTCCGCTTTCGCGAGCAGGCTCGCTCCCACAGGGATTGCGCTGGATTGGCCGGCAAGCCCCTTCATCAATGCTCCAGGCCTGTACCTCATGAATTCGCAAAGCATCATCGTCCCGAAAATCTCCACATTGCCGGTGCACGAGCCCCGGGCCCGGGCGATCGTGCGTTGGCTGGTGCGCAAAAACATCGTCAAGGAAGAACTCACCACGTGCGGCCGCACGGGCAACCGCATGGCCCACGCCATCGGCGAAGGCGCGCGGGACGTGGTCCTGCACCCGGATGCCCTGCCGTTCGGCGAGCCGATCAATGGCCTGGAGATCATCACCAAGCGCTGTATCTATACGCCGGCCAAGGGGTTTCTGGGCGAGGCGGGTTGCGCCGAGTGCCGCAAGGAAATCGGTGAAGCCTTGTTTGAAAGCCTGGAAGACTGGATGCCGGCGCGCACCGACAACTTCACCTGCCCCGAATGCGGGCATGAAGATGACATCAACGGCTTCCTGTTCCTGCAGGAATGCGGCTTTTCCAACTTGGGGTTCATCTTCAATAATTGGGCCGAGGCCGGGTTCAAGCAGGCATTTCTCGACGAATTCGCCGATTGGCTGGATCAGCCGGTCAGTTGGGTCAAAGTCGAGTTGTAATACGGCTGGATGACCGCGTTATCGTTTATCGCTGGCAAGCCAGCTCCCACAGGAGCGCACCGAATCTGTGGGAGCTGGCTTGCCAGCGATGCTCTTCAAAACACCCGTCGATCACTGCGTCGATAATAGACAGAGTTTTACATTGAACCCGAAGGGGTGTCTGACTATAATGGCGCGCTTCCATTTTCCCGCTCGGGAGCCCCCGCGATGCTGCGTATCAGCCAAGAAGCTCTGACATTCGACGACATTCTCTTAGTGCCCGGTTATTCCGAGGTGCTTCCTAACGAAGTCAGTCTCAAAACCCGCCTTACCCGTGGCATCGAGCTGAACATTCCTCTGGTTTCTGCCGCCATGGACACCGTCACTGAAGCCCGTCTGGCAATCGCCATGGCTCAGGAAGGTGGCATCGGCATCATCCACAAGAACATGACCATCGAGCAGCAAGCTGCCGAAGTCCGCAAGGTCAAGAAGTTCGAAGCCGGTGTCGTAAAAGACCCGATCACCATCGAGGCTGACGCCACGGTCCGTGACCTGTTCGAACTGACCCGCCTGCACAACATTTCCGGCGTTCCGGTGCTGCACGATGGCGACCTGGTCGGCATCGTCACTTCCCGTGACGTGCGTTTCGAAAACCGTCTGGACGCCAGCGTCCGTGAAGTGATGACGCCTAAAGAGCGTCTGGTCACGGTCAAGGAAGGCGCCGACAAGAACGACGTTCGCGAGTTGCTGCACAAGCACCGCATCGAACGCGTGCTGATCGTCGACGACAAGTTCGCCCTCAAAGGCATGATGACCGTCAACGACATCGAAAAAGCCAAGGCTTACCCGCTGGCCAGCAAGGACGATCAAGGTCGTCTGCGTGTCGGCGCTGCCGTCGGTACCGGTAAAGACACCGGTGACCGCGTTGCAGCCCTGGTCAATGCCGGTGTTGACGTGGTGGTGGTCGACACCGCCCACGGTCACTCCAAAGGCGTGATCGACCGCGTTCGCTGGGTCAAGCAGAACTTCCCTGAAGTGCAGGTCATCGGCGGCAACATCGCCACCGGCGCTGCCGCCAAGGCCCTGGCCGAAGCCGGCGCTGACGCCGTCAAGGTCGGTATCGGCCCTGGCTCGATCTGCACCACCCGTATCGTCGCCGGTGTCGGCGTCCCGCAAATCAGTGCCATCGCCAACGTCGCCGCTGCCCTTGAAGGCACGGGCGTTCCGTTGATCGCCGACGGCGGCATCCGTTTCTCCGGTGACCTGTCCAAGGCCATCGTTGCCGGTGCTTCCTGCGTGATGATGGGCTCGATGTTCGCCGGTACTGAAGAAGCGCCGGGCGAGATCGAACTGTTCCAGGGGCGTTCGTACAAGGCTTATCGCGGCATGGGTTCGCTGGGTGCCATGTCCCAGGCTCAAGGTTCCTCCGACCGTTACTTCCAGGACTCTTCGGCAGGCGCCGAGAAGCTGGTTCCGGAAGGCATCGAAGGGCGTGTTCCGTACAAGGGCACCCTGAGCGCGATCATCCATCAACTGATGGGCGGCCTGCGTTCTTCCATGGGCTACACCGGTAGCGCCAATATCGAAGAAATGCGCACCAAGCCTGAGTTCGTGCGGATCACCGGTGCCGGCATGGCCGAATCCCACGTTCACGACGTGCAGATCACCAAGGAAGCGCCAAACTACCGCGTAGGTTGAGCCTTCAAGCAAATCGTTAAGCAACCGGGGCTGTTTTATTCAGCCCCGAGTTGTTTCTGAATCACGCCTGTTACTGAATGACTTAGACGAGACTGAATCATGGCCCTCGATATTCACGCTCACCGCATCCTGATCCTCGACTTCGGTTCCCAGTACACCCAACTGATCGCCCGCCGCGTGCGTGAAATCGGTGTGTACTGCGAACTGCACCCGTTCGACATGGATGACGAAGCGATTCGCGAATTCGCACCGAAGGGGATCATCCTCGCCGGCGGCCCCGAGTCCGTGCACGTGGCTGACAGCCCGCGCGCGCCGCAAGCCGTCTGGGACCTGGGCGTACCGGTCTTCGGTATCTGCTACGGCATGCAGACCATGGCCGAGCAACTGGGCGGCAAGGTAGAAGGGTCCGAGCTGCGTGAGTTCGGTTACGCCCGTGTCGACGTGGTCGGCAAGAGCCGTCTGCTGGACGGCATCGAAGACCACATCGACGCCGACGGCCTGTTCGGCCTCGACGTGTGGATGAGCCACGGTGACAAGGTCACCAAAATGCCGTCTGACTTCCACATCCTGGCCAGCACCCCGAGCTGCCCGATCGCCGGCATGTTCAGCGACGAGCGCGCCTACTACGGCGTGCAGTTCCACCCGGAAGTGACCCACACCAAACAGGGCGGCCGCATCCTGTCGCGCTTCATTCTCGACATCTGCGGCTGCGAAGCGCTGTGGACCCCGTCGAAAATTGCCGAAGACGCCATCGCCCAGGTGCGTGCCCAGGTCGGCACCGACAACGTGCTGCTTGGCCTGTCCGGCGGTGTTGACTCTTCCGTGGTTGCCGCGCTGCTGCACAAGGCCATTGGCGACCAGCTGACCTGCGTCTTCGTCGACAACGGCCTGCTGCGTCTGCACGAAGGCGAGCAAGTGATGGCCATGTTCGCCGAGAACATGGGCGTCAAGGTAATCCGCGCCAATGCCGAGGATCAGTTCCTCAACAACCTGGCCGGCGAGTCCGACCCTGAGAAGAAGCGCAAGATCATCGGCCGTACCTTCATCGACGTGTTCGATGCCGAATCCTGCAAACTGGACAACATCAAGTACCTGGCCCAGGGCACCATCTACCCGGACGTGATCGAGTCGGCTGGCGCGAAAAGCGGCAAGGCCCACGTGATCAAGTCGCACCACAACGTGGGCGGCCTGCCGGAAGAAATGAACCTCAAGCTGGTTGAACCCCTGCGCGAGCTGTTCAAGGACGAAGTCCGTCGTCTGGGCCTGGAACTGGGCCTGCCGTACGACATGGTCTACCGTCACCCGTTCCCGGGTCCGGGCCTGGGCGTGCGGATCCTCGGTGAAGTGAAGAAGGAATACGCCGACCTGCTGCGTCGCGCCGACCACATCTTCATTGAAGAACTGCGCAAAGCCGACTGGTACCACAAGGTCAGCCAGGCGTTCGTGGTGTTCCAGCCAGTGAAATCGGTGGGCGTGGTCGGTGATGGCCGTCGCTACGCCTGGGTCGTGGCCCTGCGTGCCGTGGAAACCATCGACTTCATGACCGCGCGTTGGGCACACCTGCCTTACGAACTGCTGGAAACTGTCAGCGGCCGCATCATCAATGAAATCGAAGGCATCTCCCGCGTCACCTACGACGTGTCGAGCAAGCCGCCGGCGACCATTGAGTGGGAATGATCCCACGCGAGCCTTGATGGCTTGAGTGCAGGCAATATCAAAGGCCGTGTGAAACGTTGTTTCACACGGCCTTTGTGTTTCTCTGAATCCAAATGACCCTGAGGCGCCTGTTTCAGGTTTCGGGTCTAAGCGGGGATGCGGCTTTGCAAAATCATTCCCATCCGATTAAGACCTCGGGACAACTGCTCCACGCTCGAGAAAGGAACACCGCTGACCTGAGGCCATGAAGGGCGATTGATAGTGCATTGGCCACCGGCCAGAGCCTCTACGGTGGTGCGGACAATTTCACTCTGATTGTTGCGGTGAACCAGGGTGTAGACACCGTCGGACTTCTCGAACAGGTACATCCCCGGACGATAAAGCAGCTTTGCAGTCTGTTGCTCGGTTCTGCTGACCGAGGCGGCTTCCAGTTGCAGGCGCAGGTCGGCGTGAAAGATCTCGACAGTCCCACGTGATACGTCGTTTGGGGCTGCGAGGAAGGGGCCTCTTTCGATTTCAATACCGGGATCAACTGCGACACTCTGTCCTTCTCCCGGATTGACTTCTTCAACCCGTAAGCCAATGCCACCTTCCAGTTCGCTGAGCCCCGCGAGCCCTTTGAAAGTGTTGGTGTTTTCAACCCCGGTCAACACCACCCATTTGCCTGGGGCGTTCAGTGTTCTATCCGCGAACATGATATCGCTCGTCAGGTGGTTCGCCATCATCTGCTCATCCACCGGCAACAAGGCTGATGGCCTTTTGTAGAACGCGGCACAGTCGGTTGCCTGAACACGAATACCGTTTTGCCTGGCAGTCTTGATCAACGCCAGCTCATTGAATTGACCGGCAGGATCTGTACCCAAACGGGTCAGGTACTCCTGCAGGTCATCGGACATGACGCCCGTGTTGAAGTAATCGTTCAGATCCGTCTGGGCAAAATCGCTGAGCAGGCGACGCACATAAATGGTTTTAACGCCTTGTTCAGCAAAGGACGGCATGTTCTCGATCATCAAACGCATGCTGGTGATCCGGTCCAGCGTTTCACCGATGACCAGGCCGGGAGCAGAACTGAAAATACGTTCAATCAGTGTATTGAGCGTTGTTGAACTGTTTACTGTCGGGATCGGCGGGCGCGGCGGCAGGTTGGCCCAGGGAAGATTTTGGTAGAAGCGCCGGGAAGATAACTGGAGTGTATTGGCTTTCTCGGCGAAATTCAGTGCATACCGATCCGGGGCAATCAGTCCTCCTTCCGGGCCAATGTGAAACTCAACATGAGTTTCGCGTATGCCCAACGCCCATTTTTTAAGCCCTCCCCTGGCTTGCGGTGCAACCTCATAGGAGGTTGTGACCAGTCGCGGCGCCGTCGATCTCGATGTGGAGGGTTGTGGTTCGGCTTCAGGCGCAGGCAGTTCGTCCACCACCACCTCAGGCTGCTGCGACCCACCTATCGCCCCCCTTTCCAGTTCAACCGGACATCCCTTGCCCAGGCATTGCCCACCTGCCTGTAACCGCAGTTTCACCATGCGCTCCCAAGTGCCTTCGGCATTCAGGCGAACCGGCAAAGCGTGGATGAACTGATTTGGTCTGACCGGATCGACGATCGCCCAATATCCGCCACCCTGTGAGTCGGGGAAGTAGCGCACGTAATAAGCGGTGTCATTCATCAAGATGGCGTAGGGCGGATCGGAATCGAGCCGGTAAATGCCCTGGAATTTCCCCGGTTCGGCGATCGGCGTTTCTCCCTCCAGCAGTTCATTGCATTGGTACTTTTGTGGTATTTCAGGTGACTGAATGGAGGTGGGGTCCATTTCCGGAAGAGGGGGTAACCGCGGCTCTGCCTCTTCAGGGACGGTTGCCGGCTCTTGCGGTGCTTCCACCGGTTTTTCCACTGGCGACAACTCGGCCATCTCAGCCGCTTCGGCGGCTTCGACTTCTGCACCGACCTCAGCCATCGACCCCACACCCGGCAGGAATGGCAAATTGAACAGCGCATCGATACCGCTGAAAATCGCCCCGATCACGCCTTGCTTGCGTTCTTCTGCGGTCTTGGCATTGACTGCCTGATCGATATTGAGCCCCATGTTGATCAGGCTGGCACCGATGACCGGCAACGCCACCGGCCAGCCCACGGCCGCCATCGGACCAAACACTTTCAGTCCCGCGCTCAGGTAACCGATCCACAATTTTTTCCGCAGATCACCATTGGAGGTCAGCGACAGGTCCGCTTCGGCGAACATCGCGGACCGGGTCGAATCCCTCAGCCAATTGAAGGCATCGCCGGTCACGTTCAGGTCTTTCTGATTGATCATGTGATGGTCGGCATGACCCCAGGTACTGACCAGGCGGTTCATCAGGTCAGTAATGTTCTCATTGATTGCCTGACGTTCGGCCAAGGGGAAATGATTCAAAAATGCGCGACGAGGGGCCTCGAAGTTCATCTGATTCAAGACCCACAAATGCATGTCCAGCGGCGTTTCGATGACCTGAAAGGCCAAGGCTTCACCGGGTACGTAAAGGATTTGCCGGCCCTTTGGGTCAAGGATGCGCAAGATGTTTGTCGCTACGTGGCCATCGATATCCAGGGAGCAAACCCGTAGATCAGAACCCAGCGACGTTTCGCGTTGCAGCATTTTCAATGTGACCGGCCAGGTCAGTGGGCCAATGACAGCGTTTACCGCTGTCTGAAAATCGACATCGCTCAGTTTTCCATTGTCCCGAGCCTCCACGGCCTTGCTCAGAAAATTGCATTTGGCCAAGGTGCGAAACTCGCTGGAGTAGTCATCCCAAAACCCTTGCAGCTTATTGCGGTAAAGCTCGCTGAAATTGATGTTCCAGAAGTCTTTCAATACCTCGTTGCCATGTAGATGCACTTCATTGGTGGCATCGAAGTTTTTTTCATCCGGCCCTGCGGTGTAGAAGCCGCCGTACAGGTTCAACAGGTCGGCATTATCTTGATCGGTGGCGCGGAATCGGTGAATGACCAGCTGTGTCAGGGTCAGGGATTCATAGGGCTTCTCGTCGTAATGCTGCCAACCGGTAAACGACGTCCCCACGCTCTGGGCGGTCTTGAACCGGTGGAAATAAACCTGGTCGGGGTCTAGATCGACGATGCCGTGCTTTACCAGCAGATTCGTCGCGACCTCGTGGGCGGTGTCCTGCAAACTCGGGCAGGCTTTGACCACATGGGCTGCGATGACCTTGAGCGCAGCCTTGTCCTCTGCGTTGGGCAGTGGACGGATTTCGATCGTGTTCATGGGCTCTCTATCCTTGAGAAATGAGGGCCGAGAATGACCCGATCACACAGCAACAGTGCACTGCATATGTAGCCCCCGACTTGATTCGATCTCGTGTAGCGAGTGGCCTGAGTGTGACCATCCGCCACGCCGCCCTTACCGTTTCTCAATCGCAGGTGTATCGTATTCGCCTTTTTCAGGCCCGGTGCCTGTCGCTGATTCGTGAGGTAGTTGAGTTCATGTCCTTTACCCGTCGCCAAATACTCGGTGGTCTGGCCGGCCTTGTTGTCGTTGGCGTGGGGGCAGGTGGCGCGTCGCGTTACTGGCTGGGCAAGAGGGCTGATGCCAATGCGGGGCACGACTATGAACTGATTGCTGCGCCGTTGGACGTCGAGTTGGTGGCCGGGCACAAAACTGAAGCCTGGGCGTTCGGCCCATCGGCGCCGGGCACCGAGTTGCGCGTGCGTCAGGGTGAATGGTTGCGGGTGCGGTTCATCAACCACCTGCCGGTGGCGACCACCATTCACTGGCACGGCATTCGCCTGCCGCTGGAAATGGATGGCGTGCCTTACGTCTCGCAATTGCCGGTGCTGCCCGGTGAGTACTTCGACTATAAATTCCGCGTGCCGGATGCCGGCAGCTTTTGGTATCACCCCCACGTGAACAGCAGCGAAGAGCTTGGTCGTGGTCTGGTGGGGCCGCTGATCGTCGAAGAACGCGAGCCGACCGGTTTCAAGTACGAAAAGACCTTGAGCCTCAAGAGCTGGCATGTTGACGACGTGGGCAACTTCGTCGAGTTCAGCATTCCCCGTGAAGCGGCCCGTGGCGGTACGGCGGGGCGCCTGGCGACGATCAATGGCGTGGCGCAAGCGGTCATCGATTTGTCGGCCGGGCAGATTACCCGGGTGCGTCTGCTCAATCTCGACAGCACGCTGACCTACCGCCTGAACATTCCTGGCGTGGAAGCTCAGATCTATGCCATTGACGGCAACCCCATCGAGCCACGGCCTTTGGGCAAGGAATACTGGCTCGGTCCCGGCATGCGCATTTGCCTGGCGATCAAGGCCCCGCCGGCCGGCGAAGAGTTGTCCCTGCGCAACGGTCCGGTACGTCTGGGCACGTTGCGCTCGGTGGCCAACAGTGACGCGCCGAGCGAGTGGCCGCCCGCGCTGCCCGCCAACCCGGTGGCCGAACCGGACCTGGCCAATGCCGAAAAACTCAACTTCAATTTCGAATGGGTGGGCTCGGTGTCGGTCAACGTCGACAACGGCAAGCCGCCCAGCCTGTGGCAAATCAATGGCAAGGCCTGGGACATTACCGACAAGACCTGCGCCGACCGCCCGATTGCCAAACTCGAGAAGGGCAAGAGCTACATTTTCGAATTGAAGAACATGACTCAGTACCAGCACCCGGTTCACCTGCACGGCATGAGCTTCAAGGTCATCGCCTCGAACCGGCACAAGATCAT
Source organism: Pseudomonas izuensis (assembly GCF_002356535.2). Classification (NCBI taxonomy): domain Bacteria; kingdom Pseudomonadati; phylum Pseudomonadota; class Gammaproteobacteria; order Pseudomonadales; family Pseudomonadaceae; genus Pseudomonas; species Pseudomonas izuensis. The sequence continues at coordinate 1,081,770 of NZ_AP017423.2, forward strand.
TCCCTATTTCACCGACACTTACCTGCTGGGCAAGAACGAGCGCGCGCAAGTGGCGCTGGTGGCGGATAACCCCGGTGTGTGGATGTTCCATTGCCATGTAATCGACCACATGGAAACCGGCCTGATGGCCGCCATCGAGGTGGCATGATGCGTCAGATTCGACCCGCCGCGATCATCGACCGCAGCCGTGACCGCGACTTCATGCGCGAAGCCCTGGCCCTGGCCGCCCAAGGTGCCGCGCTCGGCGAAGTGCCGGTGGGCGCGGTGCTGGTGCAGGATGGGGAAATCATCGGCCGCGGCTTCAATTGCCCGATCAGCAGCAGCGACCCCAGCGCCCACGCCGAAATGGTCGCGATCCGCGCCGCCGCCCAGGCCGTGAGCAATTATCGTCTGCCCGGCAGCACGCTGTACGTGACACTGGAGCCGTGCAGCATGTGCGCCGGGCTGATCGTGCACTCGCGGATTGCGCGGGTGGTGTACGGCGCGCTGGAGCCCAAGGCCGGGATCGTGCAGAGCCAGGGACAGTTTTTTACCCAGGGCTTTCTCAACCATCGGGTGTTGTACGAAGGCGGAGTACTGGCGGAAGAGTGTGGGGCGGTTCTGAGCGAGTTCTTCAAGGCTCGACGAGCCAAGCCTGCCATCTAAGAAAACAACATCAACCCCTGTGGGAGCTGGCTTGCCAGCGATGGCGTCGTCACTTCAAATATTGAAGTCGACTGATTCTCCGCTATCGCTGGCAAGCCAGCTCCCACAGGGTTATTCGATGTCAGGAGGATTGGGTTACTTACGGGCGACGATCACCGCCCGCATCGGTGCCGGCAGGCCTTCGATGGTCTTGCTGTGGTCCTCGGGATCGAGGAAGTCGCTCAACGACTGATACTTCATCCACTCCGTCCCACGCTGTTCATCGACGGTTGTCACGCTCACATCCACGCATTTCACATCCGTGAACCCGGCACGGCGCAGCCACAATTCCAGCGCAGGCACCGAGGGCAGGAACCATACGTTGCGCATCTGTGCATAACGGTCCTCCGGCACCAGCACCTGATGTTTGTCGCCTTCGACCACCAGGGTTTCGAGCACCAGTTCACCGCCCTTGACCAGGCAGTCCTTCAACGCCAGCAAATGCTCGATCGGCGAGCGGCGGTGGTAGAACACGCCCATGGAAAACACGGTGTCGAAACCTTCCAGATTCGGCGGCAGGTCTTCGAAGGGGAAGGGCAAGTGCCAGGCATTCGGTTCTGACAGATAGCGCTGAACGGCCTGGAACTGGCAGAAAAACAACCAGTTCGGATCGACCCCGATCACGCTGTCCGCACCGGCGCCGAGCATGCGCCACATGTAGTAGCCGTTGCCGCAACCGACATCGAGGATGCGTTTGCCTTTGAGATCCAGGTGCGGGGCGACCCGCGACCATTTCCAGTCCGAGCGCCATTCGGTGTCGACGTGCACGCCGAACAGATCGAACGGTCCCTTGCGCCACGGCGACAGGCCCATCAACGCCGTGCGCATTTGCGCGCGGGTTGTGTCGTCGCAATCGGTGTCCAGCTTCAAGCCATTGAGCAGATCGACTTCACTGGGCTGGATCTTCGGCAGGGCATCCAGCGCGCTTTGCCAGCGCTCCAGATCGCCATGACCCTTCTCCATTTTCTTGTCGAGTTGCGCTTGCAGGGTCTTGGCCCAATCGGCCAAAGGTGTGCCGGCCAGACGGCGGGCGAGGGGGGACAAATCAATCATGGCAGGGCAATCAACGAGGCAAAGTTAAGACACTGGAACCACGGCACGACTTTCGAGAACCCGGCGGCCAGCAGGCGCTCGCGGTGTTCTTCGAGGCTGTCGGGCTTCATGACGTTTTCGATGGCGCTACGCTTCTGGGCGATTTCCAGTTCGCTGTAACCGTTGGCGCGCTTGAAGGCGATGTGCAGGTCGGTGAGCAGCGCATGTTCTTCAGGGTCGTTGAAGCGCAGTTTCTCCGACAGAATCAGCGCGCCACCGGGTAGCAGCGATTGGCGGATACGGCTCAACAACGCTGTACGCTGGTCAGGGGCGATAAATTGCAGAGTAAAGTTCAGCGCTACTACCGAGGCAGGCTGGAAATCGAGGGCAAGGATGTCACCCTCGATCACTTCCACCGGCAGTAATTCCTGGAACATCGAATCCTGGCCGTTGAGGTATTCGCGGCAGCGTTCGACCATGGCCGCTGAGTTATCCACAGCGATGACGCGGCAACCATCGGTGCGCACGTGCCGGCGCAGGGCCTGGGTCACGGCACCCAAGGATGAGCCGAGGTCATAGAGCACACTGTTGGGCTGGGCGAACTGCGCGGCGAGCACGCCGAGGTTTTCCACGATGGTCGGATAGCCCGGCACCGAGCGCTTGATCATGTCCGGGAACACCCGCACCACATCCTCGTTAAAGGCGAAGTCAGGCACCTGGGCCAAAGGCTGGGCGAAAAGGCGATCGGATTCTTTGCTCACGGCGGTTCCGGCGGTATCGGGGGAAAAGGCCGGCATTTTAGCCAAGTTGGCGCGGAGATGCGCGGATTGTCTGATAAAGCGGTGGGCAGGCCCCGGATTTTTCGTCGCCTGTGATATTGCTTTCGCGAGCAGGCTCGCTCCCACAGGTACAGTGCAATCCCTGTGGGAGCGAGCCTGCTCGCGAAGAATTCAGCGCGGTTTGGTGCCGAACGCCGAAGCGGTGATACCCCATTGCCCCAGCCAGTAGCTGAGGATGATCACATAAGGCGCGGCATCGAACGGCACCACAAACCGGCTGATACCAATCACGCTGTCCGAGAACACGAATGCCACCGCGCCCGCCGCCGCCAATAGCGCCGAGCGCTTGGGTACATCGGTGCCCAGCCGGGCCAACGCGCGCCAGAGCATCGCGCTGATCGCCAGGCCATAGACGATCACCGGGATCAGCAGCGGCCCCAAGCCGTGGGAAATCAGAATCCCAAGCAACACCGCACCCACCCCCAAGGCGATGATCAGTGGCAACAGCGCCAACCGCCGGCAATCGCTCAAGTAAGCTTTCAGATAGGCCAGATGCGCGACCAGAAACGCCCCCAAGCCAAACACGAACAAATCTTCCGGCCACGCCAGCAATACATCGCCGAGCAGGGAGAAAATCAGGCCGAGGCTGATCCAGCGCCGATAGTCGCTGGGTGGCGCGTCGTGCAGCCAGCCGAGCAAGGCCAGTACCGGCAACGGTTTCACCAACAGGCAAAGCAGTGCGGCATGCACGCTCAGGCCGTAGAGAAACGTCACCGCGCCCATCAGCGCCAGAATCAGCCAGCCCACGGTCAGTTAACCGATATCGCGCAGTCGAAGGACTCCACCGGCAAAACCTCCGGGGCCCAAGGCTGTTGCGAGGTCAGGCGCAAGCGCCCGGTACCGGGGGCGAACGCCTGGAAACGCCAGGTCGAGATTCCGGCGGCACCGACTACGCCTGCGTCTTCGGGGTTGCTGTAGACCTCGGGGCTCAGAGCCCGCAACACGCCACCGGCCGAATCCTGAATGGCCCAGCGGTAGCCCGTGGTCGGGTTGCTTGGCAAGGTCAGGATCAGGTTTTGCCCATTGGTGAGTTTCACCGGGCATTCGCTTTGTTTTTCCACGGTCACGTTCTGTTTCGGTTGCGTGGCGCAAGCGGCCAGCAGCGCGAGGGCGAGGGGGACAAACAGGCGGGTGGGGGACATAAGGTCAGTGGCTCCGGCGTTCACGACGAACGGCGAGCATAACCGAGATAAGACAAATTGTGACAGTTGCCTGAAGTGGGCGTTGTGAGTGCCGACGCCTTCGCGAGCAGGCTCGCTCCCACAGGGATTTGCAGTGAACACACATTTTGTGAGCACCACCCACCACTGTGGGAGACAAATTGTGACAGTTGCCGGAAGTGGGCGTTGTGAGTGCCGACGCCTTCGCGAGCAGGCTCGCTCCCACAGGGATTTGCAGTGAACACACATTTTGTGAGCACCATCCACCACTGTGGGAGACAAATTGTGACAGTTGCCGGAAGTGGGCGTTGTGAGTGCCGACGCCTTCGCGAGCAGGCTCGCTCCCACAGGGATTTGCAGTGAACACATATTTTGTGAACACCACCCACCACTGTGGGAGACAAATTGTGACAGTTGCCGGAAGTGGGCGTTGTGAGTGCCGACGCCTTCGCGAGCAGGCTCGCTCCCACAGGGATTTGCAGTGAACACACATTTTGTGAGCACCACCCACCACTGTGGGAGACAAATTGTGACAGTTGCCGGAAGTGGGCGTTGTGAGTGCCGACGCCTTCGCGAGCAGGCTCGCTCCCACAGGGATTTGCAGTGAACACACATTTTGTGAGCACCACCCACCACTGTGGGAGACAAATTGTGACAGTTGCCGGAGGTGGGCGTTGTGAGTGCCGACGCCTTCGCGAGCAGGCTCGCTCCCACAGGGATTTGCAGTGAACACATATTTTGTGAACACCACCCACCACTGTGGGAGACAAATTGTGACAGTTGCCGGAAGTGGGCGTTGTGAGTGCCGACGCCTTCGCGAGCAGGCTCGCTCCCACAGGGATTTGCAGTGAACACACATTTTGTGAGCACCACTCACCACTGTGGGAGCGAGCCTGCTCGCGAAAGCGATCGCACAGACGCTACATGAGGGTCAGAACAGAACTTTCGCCACATCCGCAAACCGCTTGGCGAAGTGCACCGTAATGCCTTCCTTCAGATACTCCGGCAATTCCTCGAAATTCCCCCGGTTCGGCTCCGGCAGGATCAGTTCGAAAATCTTCTGCCGCCGCGCCGCAATGACCTTTTCCCGTACGCCGCCAATCGGCAGCACGTGCCCGGTCAACGTCAGTTCGCCGGTCATCGCCACGCCTTTTTTCGGGGGCTGGTTGCGTGCCAGCGAAAGCAGAGCGCTGGCCATGGTCACACCGGCGCTCGGACCGTCTTTCGGCGTCGCGCCTTCCGGCACATGCAGATGCACGAAGGCTTCGTCGAAGAACTTCGGATCGCCACCAAACGACTTCAGATTTGAGCTGACGTAGCTGTAGGCGATTTCCGCGGATTCCTTCATCACATCGCCCAATTGCCCGGTGAGTTTGAAGCCACGGTTCAACGTATGAATCCGCGTGGCTTCGATCGGCAAGGTCGCGCCGCCCATGCTGGTCCAGGCCAACCCGGTGATCACGCCGGTGCCGGACAGCACTTGCTCGTTACGGAACACCGGTTTGCCCAGCGAGGTTTCGAGGTCTTTCGGGCCGAGCTTGATCACCGCGTTCGGTTCGTCGAGCAGTTTCATCACCGCCTTGCGTACCAGTTTCCCAAGGTTTTTTTCCAGCTGGCGCACACCCGCTTCACGGGCATAACCGTCGATTAAAGCCTTGAGAGCATTGTCGCTGATGCTCAAGCTGCCTTTCGACACCCCGGCTTTCTCGAGCTGCTTCGGCCACAGGTGGCGCTTGGCGATGGCGACTTTTTCTTCGGTGATATAACCCGACAGGCGAATCACTTCCATGCGGTCGAGCAGCGGGCCCGGGATCGAATCCAGGGTGTTGGCAGTGCAGACGAACAGCACTTTCGACAGGTCCATCCGCAGATCCAGATAGTGGTCGAGGAACTCGACGTTCTGCTCAGGATCCAGGGTTTCCAGCAGCGCCGAGGCCGGGTCACCCTGGTAGCTTTGGCCCATCTTGTCGATTTCATCGAGCATGATCACGGGGTTCATCACTTCGACGTCTTTCAACGCCTGCACCAGCTTGCCCGGCTGCGCGCCAATGTACGTGCGGCGGTGACCCTTGATCTCGGCTTCGTCGCGCATGCCGCCAACGCTGAAGCGGTAGAACGGCCGGCCCAGGGATTCGGCGATGGATTTGCCGACGCTGGTCTTGCCCACGCCCGGTGGCCCCACCAACAGCACGATGGAACCGCTGATCTCGCCTTTGTAAGCGCCGACCGCGAGGAATTCGAGAATGCGGTCCTTGATGTCATCAAGGCCGGCGTGGTGTTTATCCAGTACCTTGCGCGCGTGCTTGAGGTCCAGTTTGTCCTCGCCGTACACGCCCCACGGCACCGAGGTAGCCCAGTCGATGTAATTGCGGGTCACCGCATATTCTGGCGAACCGGTTTCGAGAATCGACAGCTTGTTCATTTCTTCTTCAAGGCGTTTCTGCACCTGCGCCGGCAGGACTTTGCCCATCAGCCGCTGCTCGAACTGTTCGAGGTCGGCGCTGCGGTCGTCCTTGGTCAGCCCCAGCTCCTGCTGGATGACCTTGAGTTGTTCCTTGAGGAAGAATTCGCGCTGGTGCTCGCCGATCTTGCGGTTCACTTCGGCGGAAATTTCTTTTTGCAGGCGCGCGACTTCGACTTCCTTGCGCAGCATCGGCAGGACTTTTTCCATGCGCTTGAGCATCGGCACGCAGTCGAGCACTTCCTGCAGTTCACTGCCGGTGGCGGAGGTGAGCGCGGCGGCGAAGTCGGTCAGTGGCGAGGGGTCGTTGGGGCTGAAGCGGTTGAGGTAATTCTTCAGCTCTTCGCTGTATAGCGGGTTGAGCGGCAGCAGCTCCTTGATCGCATTGATCAGCGCCATGCCATAGGCCTTGACCTCGTCGGTCGGCTCGGTGGGCTGATGCGGGTATTCGACTTCCACCAGGTACGGCGGGCGATGGTGCTTGAGCCAGGTCTTGAGGCGTACGCGGGTCAGGCCCTGGGCGACGAATTGCAACTTGCCGTTTTCGCGGCTGGCGTGGTGCACCTTGACCAGCGTGCCGTACAGCGGCAGGGCCGAAGTGTCGAAGTGGCGCGGATTGTCCTGGGGCGTGTCCATGTAGAACAGGGCCAGGGAATGGTGTTCGGATTTGGCCACCAGGTCGAGGGTTTCGGCCCAGGGTTCTTCATTGACGATGACCGGCAGCACCTGGGCCGGGAAGAACGGTCGGTTGTGAATCGGGATGATATAGACCTTGTCCGGCAGGTTCTGGCCGGGCAGGGCGAGGCCTTTGCCGGTGGAGTGGTGCGGGGCGTTTTCCGGATCGGCGTACTCGCTGGGGTCTTCGGGGAATTCTTGCTGGTCGCTCATGGGGGCACCTGCGCAATGGGTATGGGTCTTAGATGGGGCAGGTTGGCGGTGGTTTCAATGATGCCTGGAGGTTAGTGGATCATTCGAAGGTGTATTCAGCAGGGATTCAGGTTAGCTGGATTTCAGGGCGACACCGCCCCCTGTAGGAGTGAGCCTGCTCGCGATGGACGTCAACGATAACGCTGGAAGCCTGGTACCCCGCGGTGTCCTTGCTACCATCGCGAGCAGGCTCGCTCCTACAGGGGGACGGTGGTGTGCAAAGAAAAAGGCGACTCCTGTTGGGGAGCCGCCTTTGATTTTACTGCCGCTGAAAACTATTCGGACAGTTTGTACGCAATCACATAGTCACCCTGCTTGGTGCCCAGCGAACCGTGTCCGCCGGCGACGACGAGCACGTATTGCTTGCCATCCTTGCCGGCGTAGGTCATTGGCGTGGTTTGCGCGCCGGCCGGCAGGCGTCCTTCCCACAATTGCTTGCCGTTTTTCACGTCGTAGGCACGCAGGTACTGGTCGAGGGTACCGCTCAGGAAAGCCACGCCACCGGCGGTGGTGAAGGTGCCGCCCAGGCTTGGTACGCCCATGCTCAGTGGAATCGGAACCGGCGAGCTGTCGCGCACGGTGCCGTTCTTGTGCATCCAGATTTTCTCATGGGTGGTCAGGTCAACGGCGGCCATGTAGCCCCAGGCAGGTGCCTGGCACGGCAGCCCCATGGGCGACAGCAGGGGTTCGAGCACCACGCCGTATGGCGCGCCTTTGTTTGGCTGCACGCCTTCGGTTTCGCTTTTGCGCGGGCCTTGGGCGGCGATTTCCGCGGCCGGGATCAGTTTGGATTTGAAGGCCATCCAGTCCGGGTTCACGAAAGCGATCTGGCGCACCGGATCAACCGAGATACCGCCCCAGTCGAATACACCGAAGTTGCCTGGATAAACAATCGAACCTTGCAGCGATGGCGGCGTGAACGGGCCGTCGTAGCGCATGGATTTGAAGGTGATCCGGCAAACCAGTTGGTCGAACGGGGTGACGCCCCACATGTCGCGCTCTTTCAACGGAGGCGGCATGAAATTGAGGTCGGATTTCGGTTGGGTCGGCGACGTGTGGTCGCCTTCCACCGCGCCTTGCGGCACTGGCACTTCGTTGATCGGCACGATGGCCTGGCCGGTGCTGCGGTCCAGTACGTAGATGCTGCCTTGCTTGGTAGAGGCCAATACCGCCGGCTTCACACCGCCCGCGGTTTTCAGGTCCATCAGGGTTGGCTGGCCGCCGACGTCCATGTCCCACAGGTCATGGTGGGTGAACTGGAAGTGCCAGCGCACTTTACCGGTGGCGATGTCCAGGGCGGTCAGGCCGGCGGCATGCAGTTCCGATTCAGGCGTGCGTGCGCCACCGAACTGGTCCGGGGTCTGGTTGCCCATCGGCAAGTAGAGCATGCCGAGTTTTTCATCGACCGCGAACATGGACCACATGTTCGGCGAGTTGCGGGTGTAGGTCTTGCCCTCGGCAATCGGCGTCGTATCGTCCGGTTTGCCGCTGTCCCAGTTCCACACCAGTTTGCCGGTGTGCACGTCGAAGGCACGGATCACGCCGCTTGGCTCGTCGGTGGAGACGTTGTCGGTGACGTGACCGCCAATCACCACCAGGTCCTTGGTGACCGCTGGTGGCGAGGTGGAGTAGTAACCACCGGCGGTGAAGCCGCCGATGTTGGCACGCAGGTCGACCTGGCCTTTGTCGCCGAAGTCTTCGCACATCTTGCCGGTGTCGGCGTTGAGGGCGATCAGGCGGGTGTCGGCGGTGGGCAGGAAGATCCGGCGCGGGCAGGCGCTGGTCACCGCTGCGCTGGCGCTGCCGGTCGGGCTTTTTTCCGAGGCGTACACGGCGTCATCGTGATAGGTCACGCCACGGCAAGTCATGTGCGCCCAACCCTTGAAGTTCGCCGCGTTCTGCGTGGAGAGCTTCGGATCGAAACGCCAGATTTCCTTGCCGGTGTCCGGGTCCAGGGCGATCACCTGGCTGTGCGGCGTGCAGACGTAAAGCATGCCGTTGACTTTCAGCGGAGTGTTTTCGGCGGTGGTTTCACCCGGGTCGTTCGGTCCTGGCAGATCGCCGGTGCGATAGGTCCAGGCCGGCACCAGTTTGTGCGCGTTCTGCGGGGTGATCTGCGCCAATGGCGAGTAACGGTCGCCGTGGGCGCTGCGGCCGTAGGAGTTCCAGTCGCCGTCCGGCATGGCCGGTGCGGTATTGGCCATGCCAGGCACGCTGTCGCGGTCCAGTTGACCCTTGATTTCACCGGGATTGGTGAACTGGCTGGCCAGCGCGGCAACACCGGCGATGACCACGGCCACGCTCAGCGCGCCGGTGCCCATGGGGGCGGCGCCTTCGCGCAGCAGCGGACGACGGAACCACGGCAGCAACAAGACGATGCCCAGTGCAAACAACATCGCCAGGCGCGGCACCAGTTGCCACCAGTCGAGGCCGACTTCCCACAGCGCCCACAGGGTGCTGGCGAACAGCACCAGTGCGTACAGGCCCAGCGCAGCGCGACGGGCGGCGATCAGCAGGACGCCGGTCAGTGCCAGGCCGATACCGGCCAACAGGTAATACAGCGAGCCGCCCAGCATGCTCAGCTTGATTCCCCCGGCCAGCATGGCCAGGCCCATCAGCAGAAGCAGGATACCGAGCAGGCTCGGCAGCAGACGGCTTCGACTCAAAGCACCATCAGTGCTCATAGTGTGGTTCTCCGTGACGTTTGATTAGTCCCGCGCAAGTTCACTGTAGATGATGATCCTGTGCGGGCAGGGTTCAGATAAAAGGTGTTCAGTCGATACGATTCGTTGTGGGAGCGAGCCTGCTCGCGAAAGCGGTGTGTCATCCGACGCTAATGTTGGATGTGATGGCCTCTTCGCGAGCAGGCTCGCTCCCACAGGTTTTTGCGTGATTCTTAGAACGAAGACTGGATCTTGATCCCGCCAATCAGCGCGTCGTCGACCTGGTCCACGCCACCGGGGTGGCGGATGTATTGCAGGTTGGGGCGCACGGTCAGCCAATTCGTGACGTGCACGCCGTAATAGAGCTCGGCGCTGTATTCGGTGTCCTGGGGCGGCAGGAACGTCGGATCGTCGAAGTCGAAAACCCCGTGGGCCTGATTGGTCGCCTCGGCGTTTTTGCGAAACGCGGGGTTGACGTGGACCCGGGCCAGGGCGAAGCCGATGTCGTCCTTGGCGCGGGCGTCGAACAGGCCTTTGTAGACGACACCGGCCTGGACATAGTTGTCGATGGCGTTGGTTTTCTTGTCGTGCATCGTCCCGTTGGCGAACACACTCAAACCCCGGCTGTTATCGCTGGCAACGCGGGTGATTTGCTGTTGGATGCCGAGCCACACACCGTGTTTGCTCGAGGCGCTGCGATAAGCCTCGCCACTCAGGGCGGCGGGCTGGCCATTGCTGTCCTTGTAGACATCGGTGGCATTGGCGCTGCTGTAGTAGTAACCGGCGCGGTATTCGCCCGGCAGGCCGTTGAGCTTCGGCGTCCACACCAGCTCCACCGGCAGAATCGCGCCCTGGGTGCCGCTGCCGCTGAGCTTGAAGCCGTTGTTGCGATCCAGGTTCGACGGGTTCTGCTCGTAGGCGCCGACCTGCGCGTACAGCTCAGGCGTCAGGTGATATTTGACCCGCAGCGCCCATTGGCTGACCGGCCAGTTGTACCAGATGTCGCCGACCCAGTTGCCGACCTGGGAGCCGCAGAACGCCAGGTTCTGGAAGTCGCAGGGGAAGCTGTTGAAGTCTTCGCCCTCACCGAAGCGACCGACCTTGATGTCGAGTTTCTGGTCGAAGAATTTCTGTTGGTACCACATCTGCGTCAACCGCCAGGTCTGCCCGCGCCCCCAGACTTCCTGGGCCGAGGTGAAGCCGCCGACCCGCGGATCATTGATGCGGTCGTTGCTGATGTTGTTGCCGTTGCGCTCGGTGATGGTCAGCTGAAATTCCGCGTCGTCCCAGCCGAGGATCTTCTGCAAATCCAGATGTGTGCCGAAGCCGAACTGGTCGCTGTAGCGTGCCGTCCGGTCATGGTCGTAACCACCGTGCAGATTGCTGCCCATTTCGCCGGTGTAATCGACCTTGAAGTCATAGCCTTTTTCCGCAAGCTCAGTGCGCGTGCCGTTCCAGTCGCCGAGCATCCACGGTGAGCCGCTATCAAAGGCCGGGGCGGCCTGGACACAGGTGGCGAGGCTGAATGCGGTGAATCCGCCGATCAGGTTCAGGGATTTGTGGCCAATGGCAGGCATAAAGACAGCGCTGTCTTTTGAGGTTTGTAAATCAGGCATTCTTGATCTTTTTCTGGGAAATGAACGGAAGCAGCAAAACTGAAGGGGATTGCGGAAGCGTTTCAGCAGAGGCGTGCGCAAGGATAATGTTCTGTTACAAATAGAGAAAGGGCTTTTACAGACATGCATCGTTTCGGATTTGGTAACAGTGCGCCTTCACACGCCTTGCTCCCACAGGTAATGCGCGTTTGACCTACATTAAACAGACCGCTTCCCCCCGACGTAGCCCTCGGCTAAGGTGCGCGGCTTCCCATTCCTACATCACTGAAGGCCCTGCATGACCGAACAGACCCACGACCCGCTGCACGGCGTGACCCTGGAGCAAATCCTCAACGCCCTGGTTGAACACTACGAATGGTCGGGGTTGGCCGAGCGCATTGACATTCGCTGCTTCAAGAGTGACCCGAGCATCAAGTCGAGCCTGACGTTCCTGCGCAAAACCCCGTGGGCGCGGGAGAAGGTCGAGCGTTTGTACGTGAAGTTGATGCGCACCAAGCGTCCGCTCTGAGCATGGCTATCCAGTCAGTCGCGCGGCGTCGTTTTGTCGCCGTGGCCGCCATTCTTGGCTGGGCCGGATTGAGCATTCAGATGTACCTGATTTTCCATTCACGCTGGACACTGGCGGCCAGCCTGTTGGGCGGGCTGGTGAGCTTCTTCAGCTATTTCACCGTGCTCAGCAATACGCTGGTGGCGACTGTCCTGACCTGTGAACTGACGGCCCGCGAATCGGCCGCGCGGCGCTGGTTTTTACAACCGTGGGTCAGCAGTGGCATCGCCGTGAGCATCGCGGTGGTGGGCCTGGTCTACAGCCTGTTGCTGCGCCATCTATGGCATCCCGAAGGCTGGCAGTGGCTGGCGGATGAGCTTCTGCACGACGTCATGCCGTTGCTGTTTCTGGTCTATTGGTGGTGCTGGGTGCGAAAAGGCACGCTGCGACTGCGGCACATCGCGCTGTGGATGATTTATCCGCTGGTGTATTTCGCATACTCGATGCTGCGCGGGCATTTACTCGCGACTTATCCCTACCCGTTCATTGATGTGGGGAAGCTGGGTTATCCACAGGTGTTCGTGAATGCGGCGGGGCTGTTGGCGGGGTTTGTGCTGATTGGCTTGATAGCGGTTGGACTGGATCGTCACCGCTCACGCGATTTGTAGGAGCGGCCGGGCGGCGTTCCGTTTGCCAGCGAAGGCGGTGGATCAGTCAACATCTTGATTGGCTGAAAGGCCGTCTTCGCTGGCAAGCCAGCTCCTACAGGGGGGGGCGTTTATTCTTCGCTGGTGTCATCCAGTCGCCAATAGCCGACGGCTTTCACGAATTGATCGTTCAAGCCATGTTCATCCAACAGTACCCGGCGAATCTGCCGCGACACTTTGCTCTCGGTCGCGACCCAGGCATACAGGCTGCCGGCAGGGACCTTGACCTGGCGTACGGTGGTCAGCAAATGGTCCTTGCCCCCTTCGCGCAATACCCAGATCACATTGACCTGGGCAGCACTCTCCAGCACCTGCTGCTCCTTGCCGTTTTCCACTTCGATTATCACCAACGCACGGCGGTTGGCCGCCAGGCCTTCCAGGCGCCGGGCGATGGCGGGCAGGGCGGTTTCGTCGCCGATCAACAGGTAGCTGTCGAAGATGTCCGGCACGATCATCGAACCCCGTGGCCCGCCGATGTGCAGAAACTGGCCCGGTCTGGCCTGTTCGGCCCAGGTTGATGCCGGGCCGTCGCCGTGGAGCACGAAGTCGATGTCCAGCTCCAGCGTGTTCAGGTCATAGCGACGAGGTGTGTAGTCGCGCATCGCGGGCATTGGACCATCGTTTTTACCGGCACCGAGCACCAGGGTTTCCAGCGCCGCTTGTTCCTCTGCATTCTGCGCGAACAGCAGTTTGACGTGATCATCCGTGCCAAGGCTGACAAAGCCCGCGAGTTCCGGTCCGCCCAAGGTAATCCGGCGCATGCGCGGCGTCAGATCGACCACCCGCAGCACTTGCAGGCGGCGACGTTTGATTTCATGCATGACGCGGTGAATGGTTTGCGATGGATCGATGACATCGGTCATTCGGCGGTCTCCCGGGCAGGCGCAACGGCAGGGCCGTCGACAATGGCTTTGGCGGTGTTATTGAGCAGGTCGCGCACCCGCAGGATTTCTTCCGGGCTCCAGCGCCCGTGGTGCATTTGCAAGGCATGACGCAGGTTATGCACCGCTTCATGAATCTCGGGCGGACGGTCATGGCCGCGCAACGATCGTTTGCTGACCTCGATGCGCATGCGCACGCCATCCAGTGCAATCGCCTGCTCGCTTAGGGAAAGACGTCCGGCGTCGGTCACGCTGTAACGTTTTTTTCCGCCTTCGGCATCGCCCGCAATCATTTCGCTTTCTTCCAGAAACGTCAGGGTCGGGTAGATCACGCCGGGGCTGGGGCTGTAGGCGCCGTCGAACATGCTTTCGATCTGGCGAATCAAGTCATAGCCGTGGCATGGCTGCTCGGCGATCAATGCCAGCAGCAACAATTTCAGGTCGCCGGGGGCGAATACACGGGGGCCGCGACCGCCGCGTTCACGACCGGGGCGTTTTTCGAAGCCGTCGCGGCCGTCACTGTGTTCGCGGTGGGGGGAATGATGGTCTCTCATTGGGATGCGTTCTCTTGTCGTGTTAGATACAACTTAAGATATATCTTGTGGCGAGGCAAGGCGTTTTCCCGGACCACGGCTGTCGACGACCAGCGGTAGGTGGTGCGGAAAAATGCTGTGGAGAAAACCTGCCAATGACATTTATTTTCCCTGTCCGAAAGTAACTTTAAAGTTAGAGTTAGCGCTCTATTGTACTTGGGCGTATTTTGAAAGCAGTCTTATCCCCGTATTTGCTAGTTGAAGTCGCTGTAATCTTTTTCATTGAAAACTGTATGTAGTCTAAAGATTACAGTTGACACTTCTAGCTGCGTGTTTTTCTCGTTTTTGCGTTCTTGATATGCACCTGACTGACTACAGGAACAGCAGAAACGTCCTACTTACTTTCCAGAGGCGTTGGCAGATCATGCTCGGCGTTGAAAGTTGATGGTCCTATGCCAAGTGCGAATAGCCATAAATGGTTTTTACTTTCAATAAGCCACTTTCTTTTAAAAACAGGTATTAAGTAATGTTCAAGAAAATCGCAATCGCTGCTCCAATGGCCATCCTGGCACTGAGTTCCTCCATGGCCTTTGCTGAAGGTGAGGCGCGTCATTCCATTAATCTGGTGGCATCGATTCCAACCAATGTTTTCCACGTATTGCCGGTAGACCCGGATTTGATCGTCAAGGATCAACGCTTGAGCTACGACCCGATTGCCGATCAGTTGAGCACTTTGCGTGCGCAGTTCGACACCAAAAATACCAACGGCTCGATTCACGCGATGCTTGAAGACGAAGCCTACCTGTCCAACGGTGTCGTCGCCGACAAGATTCCTTTGGCCGTGACGTTCAACGGCAAGGCGCTGAACAATTCCACAGCGGTGGAAGTGGTCGGTGAGGCCGAGTCCACCCCGGGCAAGCGTGTTGAACTGGTGGTCGCTCCTACCAAGCCTGCGACTGGTGGCTATAAGGCAGGTGAGTACAGCGGCGTCGTCGCCATGCGCTTCGACGCAGTTCTTCCTACACCTTGATGCTGCTTGACGCCTGATGAGAGCAAGTCTCATCGGGTATGGTTTACCGGTCGGCGGGTCATAGCACCTGTCGACCGGGATTTTTACTGGATTGATCGTTCAAACACAGAGTATCCCGTTCATGTTCCCGATGACTCCCATCGCGGCAGCGCTCGCACTTTTTTTCTGCGCAGGTGCATTAGCAGCGCCCACTAACAACGGCACGACCCCCCGAAGTTTGCTCGCTCAGGCAAAAGGTTTGCCGGCGGACTTCGAAGAGCACTTCTTCGATGTGCCATTGGCTGTTCGGGTGGAACTTGACCAACAACTTTTAGGTGAGGCGATGATCGTGTTATCCCGCGATGATCGAATCACCCTGCTCGAATTTTCGGATGTTGGCGACAGTAATATTTCTGCCAGCGAACGTGAAACCTGGGCCACTTATTTAAAAAAGGGCGTGGCTTTAGGCGC
Source organism: Pseudomonas izuensis (assembly GCF_002356535.2). Classification (NCBI taxonomy): domain Bacteria; kingdom Pseudomonadati; phylum Pseudomonadota; class Gammaproteobacteria; order Pseudomonadales; family Pseudomonadaceae; genus Pseudomonas; species Pseudomonas izuensis. The sequence goes on from NZ_AP017423.2 coordinate 1,097,240, forward strand.
CTGCCAGGGCAGTTGCCCGGAACAGATGCTGGCCGTGCATTACAACTTGCAGAATTCCCTGGTATCGATTGCCACCGAAAACGCCGAACGCAACACCGATGCCAAGCGGTATTACGACCTGCCCGAGGGCGGCAGCAGCGGCTTGATCGTACGCAACCAGTTGAACCTCAACGGTGGCCAGGAGCAGGACCTCGGTGGCCGTTACGGCCTGGAAGCCAGCAGCAGCCTGGGCAACTGGACCCAGAGCGCGAATATGCAATTGGCCCGTTTGGGCGGCCCTGACGACAAGCTCTACCACGCGGTGCACGAGCTTTACACCCAGCGCGAACTCGAAGGCAGCTTCCTGCGCCTGGGCTATTTCACCCCCAACTCCGAAGGCTTGAGCCGTCAGCCGCGCTCGTTCGGCGCCAGCCCCGACACGGCGGCGGGCCTGATGTACGGCAGTTCCGACAGCCTCGCCATCAACAGCCCCAAACCCAGCGTTTACCCGATCTACGTCACCGCCAACCGTCAGGCGTCGGTGGAGATCTTTCGCAACGGCTTGCTGATCAATACCCAACCGGTGGATGCCGGCCTGCAAACGCTCGATACGCGCCCCTTGCCGGGCGGGATCTACGAAGTGGAAGTGCGCCTGATCGAAGACGGTCAGATCACCTCCACCACCCAGGAGCTGGTGTACAAACCCACCAACTGGCGCAACCAGGACAGCCGCTGGCGCTACAACCTCTTCGCCGGGCAGGAAAGCAAGCTGCTCAGCAACTGGGACGAGCAAGCCTACGGCGACATCACCGCGGGCGCTGCCGTCAACTTCCTGCTGCACCCTCGGGTGATTCTCGGCGTATCGGGGCGCCAGGTGCGGGACAAGATGCAATACGGCACGTCGGTCGACTGGACCCTGGCCAACAACACCAGCCTGTTCGCCAACGTCTATGAGACCGAAGACCACGGCACCGGCATGGACCTGCAAGCGATGTACAACTATGGCGCCGGCAGCGTGTTTGCCACCCATAGCCGCAGTTGGCTGGACACCACCAACACCTATGAAACCCTGCCCGATGGCACGCGGGTGCGTCAGCGCAACGTCTTCATCGGTCAGACCAGCACTTCGTCGTTGTCGGTCAATCATCGGGTCAGCAGCAGAAGCTCGATCAATGGGCGGGTGTCCCACAGCGATGGCAATACTGAAGGCGTAGGTGTCGACCTGGGCTGGACCCAGCGCGGCAATCTGTTCGGCAGCGATGCCAACTGGCGTTTTTCGGTGTTCGACCGGCCCGGTAGTTTCAGCAGCGGCGACCAGCGCAATCGCGGCATCGATCTGAGCGTCAGCCTGGCACTCGGCGGGCCGGGTGAGCAGTGGTCCGGCAGCATCGGTACACGCACCTCCCGAGACGGTGGCCGCGACAACAATGCCTCGCTGACTTACCGCAAGGATTTGCAGGACCATGTACTGCAAAACGTATCGGCCACGGCGATTACCGATACGTACGGCGTCGGCCTGTCCGGAACCGCGAATTTCCGCAACGACGCCATCAATGGCGATGCCTTCGTCCAGCGTTCCTCATTCAATGACAACCTCACCGGTGGTTTGAACTTCGACAGCACCGTAGCCGTGGGCGGCGAGCGAATCGTCATGACCAGCCAGCATCACGGGTCTGGCGCCGGAATGATTGTCGATGTCGAGTCCGACATCGATGACATCGCCCTGCGCGCCGACGACCTCAGCGGCGGTAGCGCCAGCCTGCGGCCGGGACGCAACTTCATTCCAATCACCGCCTACAAGAACAGCTCGGTGAGCTTCGACTTCGAAGGCAACCACCCACCGGCCGCCAGCATCCAGCCGCCACGCACCCGTTATCACCTGAACAAGGGCGGCGTGGACTACCGCAAGATCACCGTCAGCAAAACCCTGACCGTTCTTGGCCGCTTGGTCGACCCCCAGGGCAAGCCACTCAAGGGCCACCACGTCATCAATCACGCCAGCCGAGGCGTGAGCGAAGTCGACGGGTTCTTCTCGATGGAAATGAAGGCCAGCTCACCCACTTTGGAAGTGCGTCAGGGTAATCAGCTGTTGTGTCAATTCCGACTTGATACCGCCAATGCGCGTAGTGAAAACAATGTGCTGATGATTGGGGATTTGCGCTGCACGCCGGATACGTTGGCGGGTGCAAATTACACGGATGAAAGTGCGGGTTGATGTGCTCTTATAGTGAGTTGATGTGAGATGAAAAAGACATTCTTGTTCATTGCATTTGGGCGTTTAACGCTGGCTGCGATAGTGAGTGCGGTTGGTAGCGTGTCGGCATGGGGTGCTAGCAAGACAGTGACTGCGGAGTTCAATCCGGATCCTGCAAACCCCATGAGAAATGAGTTTAAAAATACAACGCCTAGTAGTGGGTATTGCGTCCCTTTTCCTGGTGTTTGCGCCTCTAACGGGTTTTTCAGTCTCGCTATGGGCATTAATGCCAATGCGAATGCCACTATTCAGGCGAATCACACTGACCCGCGTAAGGGCGCTATGTTCAAGATTCCAACGGACTGGCGCACTGTAGAGGTTACCCACACCGCTACGGGAGAAAAGGAATCGCTTGATGTCAGAATCTCCGGACTCTCCGTTTACCATCGATTCCCTGTGCCCGCGGGAGATATTAGTGGGCCAGGCGGGCATGAAACGATGTGGACGAACCGCTCCTGGCGGTATTCGCCGCCGCCATGCACGGGCAACTATACCCAGCAAAACTGGGCTAATAGATACCAATCCTATTGGCACTTTCCCGAGAATGTCGGTGTCTGTGCGAAACAGGCCGCCTTTAATATTCCTGATTTCGAGTACATAGAACAAAGTTTTACCTATGAGCTCCGAACACCTAAACCTTTAAGTATGGCTACCGGCGATTATACCGGGGCTATCACTTACACCGTGGGCCCAGGCGCCGATTTTGACTGGGGCGATATCATGATGCCCACGGATACGTTGTTCACGATTAACTTTAATTTGAAAGTGCAGCATCAACTGAAAGTAGAAATACCTCCCGGTGGCAATAAAATCGAACTGCTTCCCCAGGGTGGCTGGCAGGCCTGGCTGAATCAGGGGCGTAAACCGACTCGGTTATTTCGCGACCAAATCTTCAATATTTCGTCATCGGGTCGCTTCAAGATGGAGCTTGGATGCCAAAACCCGAACGGTAATACCTGCGCGCTGCGGGAGCCAACGTCGGGCCATGAAGTGCCGTTGAATATCAGTGTCACATTACCCAATGGCCTGACGAATGCCGCGGGTCAGCCGGTCATTCGTCTTCCGTTGCTGCAGGACGGTATCGGTACCGAACTGTTCAAGCCCGGGTTTTATGTGGATCGAAAATCCGGAGCCTTGCACTTCGAAATCACCCGGGAGCATGTCGAAAACATGCTGACAGGGGACGAAAAGACCTATTCGGGTAATGTCACGGTGATCTGGAACTCTGAAGTATAAGCCGCCATGTTGGTGTGATGGCCGGGTGCGGTTGTATTTAATTATTGAGGTTTTTTTCATGAAACGATTACTGATTTTTTTGTGTTTTGCTGTGTTCTCTCACACCAGCCTGGGTGGGCCGCAAATTAATGTCGGTGTGGTTTACGACTATCTGGATGGAGACAAAAGTACTTTTTTGAAACGGGTATTCAATGGCGGTGACAGTACGGCTTTTGTGAAGGTCAACATTCTTGAAATTGTCTACGACGCCGACGGGACGTCCCGGGAAATCCCGCTCTCCACTCAGGCTGACGCCAACGCCCGTGACGGCCTGATGGCCAGCCCGGCCCGGTTGATCGTACCGGCCAACGGCATGCAGGGCACACGCCTGTTGTACATGGGCGAGAGGGAAAGAGAGCGGTATTTTCGCGTGCGTTTCGTACCGGTGGTTCCAGAGAAAGAAGATGAATTCGCGGTGTCCGCAGAGGAGCGGGAAGACTACAAAAAGGGCCTGTCTGCCGGGGTCAACGTATTGGCCGGGTACGGTACGGTGTTTTTCGTGCGGCCTAAAGAAACGCGTTACGACAGCGTGATCAATGACGTCCCGGGCCAGTATGCGATTCGCAACAACGGCAATAGCGTGGTGGTGATTGACGAGTTCAAGGACTGTTCGGTGAAAAACGAAGCCGAGTGCCAACCCACCACGAAGCATCACATCCTGGCAGGTCGCACCTTCAAGTTCGATAAACAGGCTGGACGCGAATACCGATTCACCCTGATTGAAGGTTCCGCCACCAAGAAATTCGAGATAAAGGGATGAAGAGTGTTTTACGTACTCTTCGAGGCGGACTTCGATCTGCACGCGACAGGTGAATAACATGTTTAAAACGATATCGACTGTAACTTCAATGATGATGCTGACGCTGGCCAGTCCCAGCGTATATGCAATCAGGGTGAGCGAGACCTTCGATGTTTCGGTCACCATTCCCACCGCCGCGTTTCATGTAATACCGACTGATCCCGACTGGATTCACCTGGAACAACGCCTGAACTGGAATCCTGTCACGTCCGAATTAAGCCCCTTGCGTAAACAGTTTGATGTCAAAAATGAAAATGGTGCCATTTCTGCACGCCTGTTTTTTGAACCGTACCTGAGCAACGGCCGGGACACTGACAATATTCCATTGATTGTCAAATTCAACAACAAAAGACTCACTCTCGATCCTGACGAAGTCATCTCCGAAATGGATGGCCGGACGGGGAAGCGCGTAGGACTGGAGATCGCTGCTGTAAAACCCGGGGATGGTTATAAGTCCGGCGATTACTACGGCAGCGTGCACATGATTTTTGAAGCCATTGCGCCTTGATGATTTTGGTCAACGTCGTTGGGCGCATATAGGTTTAATGACAATACATGGATACTTCAAAAAGCTTCACACATCGGTTGTTCCATTTGTTCAGTGCCTCCGCTCTGTTGTTGCTATCGACAAGTGCTAGTGCTCTCGTGCAGGACATTACCGCGAAGTTCACTCCGGACCCGGCTAATCCGCTGAATAACGAGTTCGTTAATACAACCCCAGAAACCGGAATCTGCGCTTGGCATGCGCCTGCGACACCCACTTGCAAGGCCTTGGGTATTTTCACGATTCGTGCTCCATTCATTGCAAACTCCAACGGACCTATTCTGGCTAATCATGAAGATCCCCGACAGGGTGCGATGTGGAAGATGCCCTCCGAGTGGCGGGAGGTGGACGTCATTCACCGCGAGACCGGGGAAGTAGAGACGGTGCAAGTGCGCATTGCCGGCGTCGGGCACCGATGGGGCCTGGATCGGCCACCTGGCGTTAGCGCCTGGGAAAGGCCAGGCATCATTTCCTGGTCCAATCAGTGGCGCCAGGCGCCTAGTCCTTGTGCAGGCATTAATTACCTCGCGGCAAGCACTAGCTTTGCCTTGTTCTTTTGGATCGTTCCTGAAAATGCGGGAGTCTGTAGCCGGCAACCGGGAATGGACATTCCAAGATTTTGGTATGACACCCTTGAATACGCCTATGCAATCAAAACTCCAAAACCCTTGACGATGTCCACCGGGCAATACACCGGCAGTATCAACTACACCATGGGACCTGGAGGGGATTTTGATTTCGGCGACGTCATGATCCCGACAGACAATCTCTTCACGTTCAACTTCACGCTGGACGTGCAACATGCACTCAAAGTTGAAATTCCACCCGGAGGCAATCGAGTGGAATTGTTGCCTCAGGGTGGCTGGCAAGCTTGGCTGAACCAGGGGCGCAAACCCACACGGCTGTTTCGCGATCAGACGTTTAATATTTCATCTTCGAGTCGGTTCAAGATGGGCCTTGAATGTGAGATCGCGGGCGGCGGCAATACGTGTTTGGTGCGTGACACGACGTCAGGTCATGAGGTCCCACTGAACGTCAGTGTCAGTCTACCCAATGGTCTTACGGACGCCGCCGGACAAGCGGTCAATCGCCGACCTTTGTTGCGTGACGGCAGTGGAACCGAACTGTTCCAGCCCGGTTTTTACGTCGACCGAAAACCCGGAACCCTGCATTTCGATATCGACCGGGAACATGTGGAACAGATGCTGACCGGTGGCGCAAAGACCTATTCGGGCAACGTCACGGTGGTCTGGGATTCGGAGGTCTAGAGCCCAAGCCCTGAAAGGCGGCGCCGGTCAGCGCCGCACCATTTCAACCGGTAGACACTGCGTATGGCTACCCGGTTGCAGATAAGGGTTGAGGATCGGCGCCATCCCCTTGAGCACCTGCACAGGCAATGCCGAGGTAAAGGTGAAGCTCTCGGCGCTACGCCCCGGCACGAACGCGGTGAGGGTGCCGAAGTGGGTGTCGCCGATGTAGAACACAAAGGTGGCCGTGCGGTTGATCGATTTCGAGCTCAGGATGCGTCCGCCCGAGCCGAACGCTTCAATCCGGTTATCGCCCGTACCGGTCTTGCCGCCCATGGCGAGCGGGGTGCCATCGGGCAGTTTGAATGTGCCGGCCACCCGTTTCGCGGTACCGGCATCCACCACGTGTGACAGGGCTTCGCGCATTGCCGCGGCGACTTCGGAAGGCATGACCCGTTTGCCGACATCCGGGTCATTGATGAGTTTGGTTTCATACGGCGTATTCGCCGCGAAGTGCAGGCTGTCGATGCGCAGCGTCGGCATGCGCACGCCGTCGTTGAGAATGGTGCCGATCAGCTCGGCGAGGGCGGCGGGGCGGTCGCCGGAGCTGCCGATGGCGGTCGCCAGCGACGGCACCAAGTGGTCGAACGGGTAGCCGACTTTCTGCCAGCGTTGGTGAATGTCGAGGAACGCCTCGATTTCCAGCATGGTGCGGATACGGTTGTCGCGGGCGCCCTTGTGCCGGCTCTTGAACAGCCAGCTGTAGACTTCCTGGCGTTCGAACTGGCTGGCTTTGACGATGTCCTTGAACGTGGCATCCGGGTGGGTCAGCAAGTAGCCCATCATCCACAGGTCCAGCGGGTGCACCTTGGCGATGAATCCCTGGTCCGGCAAGTCGTAGGTGCCGGGGCCATAGGACTCATAAAGGCGCTGCAGGCGCTCGTCGGTGAGTTTTTCGGTGAGCTTGGTCTCCGCGAGGTGCGAGCGCACGAAGTTGTTGAAGCTTTGCTGACTGGCCTGGGGCAGCAGGTAACGGTGCACGGCGGCCAAGCGGATCGGCGTCGGGTGCATGGCGTCGAGGAAGGTCTCGAGCCGTGCCTGGGTGTCCTTGTTCTTGTACTTCTTCCAGAATTTCAGCAGGAACGACGTGCCCTCGCGATCGGCGAACTCGGCCAGGTACTCCTGACGCCGGGGATCGCGGTCGTCCTTGAGCAGTTCGGCGCTGCTGTTGGGGCCGGAATAAGTGGTGTAGCGCACCAGGTCGCGCATCAGGCGGATGAACGGCAGGTTGATCGACTCCCGAATGGCATCGCGCAGGGTCGGCATGCGGCCGTTGTCTTCCTTGCGGAAGTTGTGGAACACATGCAACCCGCCACCGGTGAAAAACGCCTCGCCGGGGCTGGCCGAGTATTTGCGGTCCAGTGCGGCACTGAGCATGGGCGACAGGCTGCGGTCCTTGTTCTGAATCAGGTAATCGACCACCCAGCGGCTCAGGTGATCCTGCTCCGGCACCTCGACTTTTTTCAGTTCCGGCACGGTCATCCCGGCATATTTGTCGTGCAGCTCGGAGATGATTTGCAGGTAGGTGGTGAGCACGCGCATTTTTGCGGTGGAGCCCAACTCCAGTTTGCTGCCTTCGTTGATGTCGAATGGCTGATCGGTGCTGTCGGTCTGCACCCGCACCCGTGAGCCGTCCGGGGTCAACTCGAACAAGGTGAAGCTGTAGCGCACCTGGGTGGTGCTGGTGGGGGTCAGAAGGCGTTCGCCCATCAGGCCGATTTCTTTCGCATATTCCGGATCGGCGAGTCTTTTCAGGTACGCGGTTGCCTGGGTTTGCAGATCGCCTTGCAGGGTGCTGGTGGCCGAGAGGTCCAGGCGGTCGAGGTCATACAGCGGACGGTTGAGCAACCCGGCCAGCCGGCTGCGCGCCACGCTGATGCCCTTGTTGGTTTCGATCGGTTGAATGGTCGGCTGGGTCGCCCAGTCGCGGTACGTGACCTTGCTGGCCAATGCCGCGGCGGCGAAAGGTGCATCGATCACATTGTTCTGCGCCAGCAAGCGAATGTGGCTGTCGGTAAGGTCCGCCAGTTCATCACGGCCCTTGGTCAAATAGTGGGAAGGGCGGCGCTGGGCAATCATCAATGAAAGCATTTCGCGCAGTGCCAGGCCTTTTTCCGCCAGGCTTTGCGGATCCTTCGCGTCGCTGGCCAGGATTTCGTTGGCCTTGGCGAAATCGGCGCCGTACCACACGCGCAACCCTTCGGCCATGCCATGTACTTCACCGTGGCCGGGTACCGCCGACAGGGGCACGCTATTGAGGTAATCGCGCACCACGTTCTGCCGGACCTTGAGCGTTTCCGGCCCATCCTGATAGGCGCGTACGCTGGCGGAAATCATCTGGCGGATTTTCTCCCCGCCCGACACGGTCAAGCCATCGGGCGAGTGCCGGTACTTCTCCAATTGCGTCGCCAGGGTACTGCCGCCCGCCGACTGGCCGGGCAAGTGCAGCATCTTGGCGACCTGGGTATAGGCCGCCATGCCGAACCGCGGCCAGTCCACCGCCGGGTTGGCCAGGGGCTGGCGCGGGTCGAGCAGGAAACGGTTTTCGATAAACAGCAAGCTGTTGACCACCACCGGCGGAATCGATTCGAAGCTGGAATAGAGCTGTTGCGGGTAGTTGAACTGGTACAGCGGTGCCGCCTTGCAATCGGTGATCGACAAACCGGCCTGGATTTTTTCCGAATAGGGCACGAACAAGCCCTTGTCGCTGTAGTTCATCAGCGCCGGAGAAAAGCGGGTCTGGGCGGTAATGACGTAATCACGCTTGAGCAGGCGCGGCAGGAACTCGCCCAGGGAGCTATAGCCCAGGCGCAGATCGAACGGGCCGGCCCCCGGATAATGAATCGCATCGCTGGGACCGGGTTTGAGCTCATAGCTCAGGGTTTTGGCAAATTTGCTGACCTCCCGGGCCTGAAACCTCGAGGTGCGCATCTCCTTGGACGCCGCCAGGCCTACCACGATTGCAATAATCAGCATCAACAACCAGAAAGCCTTCCAGCCGTGCCGGGAACGGCGGGGTTTTTCAGGTAAAGGCGCTTCGTCATCCACTCGTTCAGTCGGGACCACAGTTTTACTCGAATCGGTTTGCCATAACGCGCCCATAGTCGACTGATCCATTCACGCAGATTGATCGGACTTGTCTGAAGCTTAGACGGTGGATGGCAATGGTGAAAAAATTGTGACCCTCCAAATATCGTGGATCCACTTTGAGCTTGTGGCAGAAGATTTGCTGTGGGGGGCGTGTTGTGGCGAGGGAGCTTGCTCCCGTTCGACTGCGCAGCAGTCGCAATACCAGACAACCAGTTCTTTCAGGCAATCCACGATCGCCGTATTTGGGGCCGCTTCGCAGCCCAGCGGGAGCAAGCTCCCTCGCCACAAGCAAGCTCTTTTACCCTACAGGTAATGTATACAAGAGTAGGTCGGAGCTAGAGCCAACAGGCATCCCAGAGCGGGTAATCACCGATTTTTTCTACAAGCCCTGCGCGTAAAGGGTTGGCAACGATGTAGCGAGCGAACGGCAGGAGATCTTCGCCATCCCGAATGGCCCTGTCGTGATAGCCGGTTTGCCAGAAGGCCCCTTCACGGTTCAGTTTTCGGTTGATGGTCAGCGTGCTGCGAGACTTGATGGATTGCATGAGTCGCGCCAAGGTGCATTGTTCCAGTTGTACCAGCCAATGAAAGTGGTCTGGCATGATCACCCAGGCAATCGAATTCACCCAGCCATGCTCATGGGCGCGCTTGAGTTCCGCAACCAGCAAACGTCCTACCTTCCAATCGTTGAATATCGGTTGTCTCTGATGCACGACCGCTGTGATGAGATAGGCCCGACCTGTTTGCGAGAAACGCCCATGGCGCAGTAAGTGTGAGTTTGGTTGTGGCTGCATTCCTTGCGACCCTTTGCAGTTGGTTCCCTTTAACCCTAGCCACCCACCTGCCTACACGTAGCTGCAATTTCTGAGTGAAAAATCCGAGAGCCATGAAGGACCTCTGGACCGGGATGTTTCAACTTCCAGGTGCATTTGTGGCGAGTGAGTTTGCTGTGGTGAGGGAGATTGTTGTGGCGAGGGAGCTTGCTCCCGTTCGACTGCGCAGCAGTCGCAATACCATACAACCAGTTCTTTCAGGCAATCCACGATCGCCGTATTTGGGGCCGCTTCGCAGCCCAGCGGGAGCAAGCTCCCTCGCCACAGGGGCCGCGCAAGCTGTAAGGCTTGTGCTAGACACTTCGGTTGGAAATGACGCTGCACCCATACCGTGCAATACTCGGCGGCGCTTTAATAGCGAAAAATCCTACAAAATTCAGTCAATTTATCTCTGTAAATCGCAGTTTTATCGTGATGTACGCCTGATTTTTGTGATTTATAGAGTGAAAATCTCTGCTTCCAGCTTTTTATACTGCATACCCCGCTGATCTCGCAGGTTTCGTCCTGTCAGACGGTTCTGCCCACGAAGCAGCGCCGGTTACGGGAAGCACTGGCTTATCAGCCGGTACTTCAACACTCGGTGGTCATATCCAATAACAAGACGAGGTTGCACCCTATGCCCGTTGGCAATCACCTGCCCCATGGCGAGACCGCTCAGGGCGGTCCGCTCAAACGTGAACTCGGCGAGCGGCATATCCGCCTGATGGCGCTCGGTGCCTGTATCGGCGTCGGTCTGTTTCTGGGGTCTGCCAAGGCCATTGAAATGGCTGGCCCGGCCATCATGCTGTCCTACATCATCGGCGGTCTGGCGATCCTGGTGATCATGCGCGCCCTCGGCGAGATGGCCGTGCACAACCCGGTTGCCGGTTCGTTCAGCCGTTATGCCCAGGACTATCTCGGCCCGCTGGCGGGCTTTCTCACCGGCTGGAATTACTGGTTCCTGTGGCTGGTGACCTGTGTCGCGGAGATCACCGCTGTGGCGGTGTACATGGGCGTCTGGTTTCCCGATGTACCGCGCTGGATCTGGGCGTTGTCGGCCTTGATCAGCATGGGCACGATCAACCTGATTGCGGTCAAGGCCTTCGGTGAATTCGAATTCTGGTTCGCCCTGATCAAGATCGTCACCATCATTGCCATGGTGTTCGGTGGTATCGGCATCATTGCCTTTGGCTTGGGCAACGACGGTGTGGCGTTGGGCATTTCCAATCTCTGGACCCATGGCGGCTTCATGCCCAATGGTGTGCAAGGCGTTCTGATGTCCCTGCAAATGGTCATGTTCGCCTACCTCGGAGTCGAGATGATCGGCCTGACCGCCGGCGAAGCGAAGAACCCGCAGAAGACCATTCCCGATGCCATCGGCTCGGTGTTTTGGCGGATTCTGCTGTTTTACGTCGGCGCGCTGTTCGTGATTCTCTCGATCTATCCGTGGAACGAAATCGGCACCCAGGGCAGTCCGTTCGTGATGACCTTCGAGCGCCTGGGCATCAAGACCGCCGCCGGCATCATCAACTTCGTGGTGATCACCGCCGCGCTGTCGTCGTGCAACGGCGGCATCTTCAGTACCGGGCGCATGCTCTACAGCCTGGCTCAGAATGGCCAGGCCCCGGCAGGTTTCGCCAAGACCTCGAATAACGGCGTGCCGCGTCGCGCACTGTTGCTGTCGATCGGTGCCTTGTTGCTGGGCGTGCTGCTCAACTACCTGGTGCCCGAGAAAGTCTTTGTCTGGGTGACGGCGATTGCCACCTTCGGCGCGATCTGGACCTGGGTGATGATCCTGCTGGCCCAGCTCAAGTTCCGCAAAGGCCTAAGCGCCAGCGAGCGTGCCGGCCTGAAATACCGCATGTGGCTATACCCGGTCAGCTCGTATCTGGCGCTGGCATTTCTGGTGCTGGTGGTCGGCTTGATGGCGTACTTCCCGGATACCCGCGTGGCGCTATATGTAGGCCCGGCGTTCCTGATTCTGCTGACGGTGCTGTTCTATGTGTTCAAGCTGCAACCGACGAATGCCTCGCAGGGTGCAGTGCGTTCGGTCCCGTAGGCTGAAAAAGCTGTTGTGGCGAGCGAGCTTGCTCGCCACAAGACTTCATAAGGTTTACTTCTATCAAGCGGGTGCGGCTTGAAGTGGTCGATTCAAGCGCTTGTTGAATTCCAGCCACGCCCCCAGCAACGCCATCAACCCGGCGCCCAGCAGCGCCGTGAAGATCTGCATGGCAAAAGCATCGTCGGTCATGGCGTTGAGCATGTCCGCCAAGGGCGCCAGCAGCACGCCAAGGCAGAAAATCTCCAATGAGAAACGCCCCATGCGACAGCTTTGCTGCGCCAGCCAGTTCTGTGTCCAGCCGGTGTCGGGCAGCACTTTCGCCGTGACGTAGGCCAGGGCCAGGAAGTGCAGCAGGCGCGGGGGCGACAGGTTGGTCTTGCTGATCGGGTACAACAGATTGCCCAAACTGGCCGGCATCAACGCGTCGTGAATGTGTGGCCAGCGCCATGCGAGGGTCAGCACCCCGGCAACGGCCACGTACAGCGCCGCGGACATGAACAGCGGTTGGCGCAGCAATGGCCGGGTGTCCGGCACGCGTGGGCGCTGTGCATGAATCGCCGCGGCGCCGCCCAGCACGAACAACAGTTGCCAGGCGACGGGGTTGAAGTACCACACGCCGTCCTTGATCGCAGCCAGGTTCCAGCCAAACAACGGCACCGTCAGGTACACCGCCAGCGACATCGCCACCACCACCCAGGCCTTGCGCACCAGCATCGGCAGCACCAGCGGCAACCCGGCCAGCAGCACGATGTACAGCGGCAGCGGGTCCATCAGGTTCGGTTTGAAGCGCAGCAACAGTTCATCGATCAGCGCCTGCTGAGGGTCGCTGATGAAGTGGTGCATGCCCATTTCCTCCACCAGGTCGCGGGTTTCCACGTGGCTGTTGGCGAAGAACACGATGCCCATCAGCATCGCCAACAGGAAGATGTGCACCACATAGAGCACCCACGCACGCCGCAGGATCTTCACGCAGGCGATCAGGTAGCCATCGCGGGCGAGGATCTTGCCGTAGGCCAGCACGGCTGCGAAACCTGCCAGGAACACGAAGACTTCGGCGGCATCGCTGAAGCCGAAGTTGCGCAGGGTGATCTGGCCCAAAGGGTTGTGGGGCACGTGATCCCAAAAGATGAAGATCAGTGCCAGACCACGAAAAAAGTCGATCCGGTGATCGCGTGCTAGCGTCATGACGGCAGGCTCGTAAACGGGTGTTGAACAAAGGAGTCGCCAACGCGCGAAAGCTTGCGTGCCGCACATTGGCGGCGCGCAGGGTGGACCGATTCACCGGCAATTGCAAAGTCGGGGTATTTCGGGATGTTGATGCGGTGTTTAACCACTGGTCTGAAAGGTCGTCATACCTGCGATTTCTGACAGTAGACAGGCTCAAATGATTGAGGAAATGTGCAGCGTGCTCAGCCAGGGATTTCATCATGAGACGTTTGTGGAAAGGCTTTTCCAGCTACACGGTGATCGGGGTCGCCAACACACTCATTCATTGGCAGATTTTCTTCCTGCTGAGCGTGGCAGCGGGTCTGCGTCAGGCTGCCAGCAATCTGGCGGCCTTCTGCGTTGCCGCTTCGTTTTCCTTCTACATGAATGCGCTTTATACCTTCGACAGAAAGGTATCGGTCGGCGGCTATCTGCTGTTCATGGCCGCGATGGGGGCGTTGAGTTATGGCGTCGGCCATGCCGGTGACCTGTGGCGGTTGCACGGCTTGCTGACCGTGGCGCTGTTTTCGGCGTTGAGTCTGGTGTTGGGCTTCCTGTTTTCCAAGTACGTGGTGTTTCGCGGGCGCAATGCATGAAGATCTCGCTCATCGTTCCGGTGTTCAACGAAGAACAGGCGATCGAGCTGTTCTATGGTGCCGTGCGACGCGAGTTGAAGCTTGACGATGCCGAGGTGGAAATCGTCTTCATCAATGACGGCAGCACGGATGGCACGGCCGAACGTGCCACAGCGCTGGCGCAGGCGGACGATCAGGTCATGTTGGTCAATTTCTCCCGCAACTTCGGCAAGGAGCCGGCGCTGTTCGCCGGGCTGGAATACGCCACCGGCGACGCGGTGATCCCGATGGATGTCGACCTGCAGGACCCGATCAACGTGATCCCGTTGCTGATCGAGCAATGGCTCAAAGGCGCAGACGTAGTGCTGGCGAAACGCCGGGACCGCAATTCCGACAGCTATCTGAAACGGCGCAGTGCGTCGTTGTTCTACCATCTGTTGAATCGGATTTCGTACACCCCGATCGAAGAGAACGTCGGGGATTTCCGCCTCATGGACCGCAAGGTGGTCAACGTGATCCGCACCCTGCCGGAGCATCAATTGTTCATGAAAGGCGTGCTGTCCTGGGCCGGGTTCAACACCGTGGTGGTGGAGTACGAGCGAGCGCCGCGTGTGGCGGGGAACAGCAAGTTCAACGGCTGGAAACTGTGGAACCTGGCGCTGGAGGGCGTGACGTCGTTCAGCACCGTGCCCTTGCGCTTGTGGACGTATATCGGTGGCGGGATATCGATCTTCGCCGTGCTGTATGCGGTGTACATGGTGCTGGACAAGATTTTCAACGGCAACAACGTGCCCGGCTATCCCTCGTTGATGACCGCCATTCTCTTTCTCGGTGGCGTGCAATTGATCGGTATCGGCATCCTGGGCGAGTACATCGGACGGATCTACATCGAGGCCAAGCATCGGCCCCGGTATGTGGTCAAAGACATCGTCGGCGGCAAAGCGCAGCGCGGGCCGTAGCATGGGCAGGTTCAGCGATTTTTTCGTCAAGGAGCTCGGCAGACGCCAGGTCTGGCTGTTTTTTCTGCTCGCGACCTTTGTATATGTCGTGCCGCTGATCCTCGCGGACTATCCCTACATTGATGATAACTGGCGCTCGCTTTCGGCCGGCATGGCCTGGACAGAGCAGGGGCGAGTGTTTGCCGAGCTGTTCTATAACGCACTGACCTTCAGCAATGGCGCGCCGAATATCTTTCCATTGCCGTTGTTGATCGCCACCCTGGCCATGTCCTCGGCATTGACCAGCCTGACGTTTCATTACTATCGCCAGCCAACCGTCGCGTGCTGCCTGGTGCTGTTGCCACTCTGGTACAACCCGTTTTTTCTGCAAAACCTGTCCTACCAATACGACGGCGCGCCCATGGCCTTGAGCCTGGTGGCGGTGATCTACGCCATCACCTTTCGCCACCCTTCGCGCAACGTGCAATGGCTGGTGCCTTCGTTGCTGATTGCGCTGGCGCTGGGGCTGTATCAGATCAGTCTGAACGTGTTTCTCGGGCTTTGTTGTCTTGAGCTGCTCAGGGCTGTGGACGACAAAATGCCTTGGCCGCAGTGGGGCGCCCTGATTGGCTGGAAGTTTGCCCAGGTGGCGCTGGGCTGGCTGATTTATGGCGTTACGGCCTATCCGTTCATGGGGAACAACCGCACCTTATTGCTCAACTGGTCGGCGCAACCCTTGCTGCAAATCGACGTCAACATTGGCCGGGTGCTGGAAAAAGTCGTGCTGCTGTTCCATGGTGGATTTGCCTGGGTGTTCGCCGGGTTATTGCTGTGTGCCATTGCGGGGGCGGTTCACCTGGGGAGGAACGTCGCCCGACGCCAGGAGAGCGGGCCGAAGCGAGTGTTGATCGGCTTGCTGTGTGTGCTGACAGTGCCGATGGTGATGCTGCTGGTATCGGGTGTGGCACTGATCTTTCGCGACTTCAACGAAGGTGCCAGAATCCTGATGGGGTTTGCGGTGTTGCTGGTGCTGCTGTTCTACCTGAGCCATCTGGCGCTGGCGTCCTTGCATGAGCGATTGCCGCTAATGTTGCTGGTGCCGCTGCTGGCAATGCTCTCGCTGTCGTTTGCCTATGGCCGGGTGCTGACGATGCAGAAGACCTTCGCCACCAGCGCGCTGTACAGCCTTGAGCGCGATATCAGCAGCCATCCTGCCTTGCGCGAGGCCAAGCGCATTTACATGTCGGTGACCTATTCAGATCACTGGTTACTGGGGGCCGCCGGCTCATTCAAGCAGATGCCGGTGTTGCACTATCTGCTGAACATCGACTTTTACATGCTGGCGGAAAACCTGCCCAAGGTGGGCATTTCCAACGTAGTCGCGGAGCGGGAGCGGCGCAATGCGACGCGGGTGGGGTATCAGCATTTCTCGCCGCTGGTGGAGAGCCCGTATTACCGGATTTACCTCCTGGGCGATTACGGTTTTATCGTCATGAAAGAACCGGCCCCGATCAAATCGCTTTCCTGGTAAAGCGTTATGCCGGGGCCGTCAGCGTCAGGCAGCCGCTACTTCGTTAGGCTCGAAATTGTCCGCACGTGCCATCTGCCACATCCGCGAATAGAACTCGCCGTTCACTTCCCCGGTCAGCAGTTCTCCCGGTTTCAGGAACACGTGCAGCTGCGAGAACAGTTTGATCTCGGTCGCCGACATGCGCCGTACCAGGTGTTTGGCTGACAGCTGCGACGGATGTTCAAGGCCGGCGGCAGCGAGCATTTCGGCCAGGCCCTTGAGGGTGTTGCGGTGGAAGTTGTAGACACGCTGGGCCTTGTCCGGCACCACCAGCGCTCGCTGGCGCAGGGTGTCCTGGGTGGCGACACCGGTCGGGCATTTGTTGGTGTGGCAGCTCTGCGACTGAATGCAGCCGATGGCGAACATGAAGCCCCGCGCCGAGTTGGCCCAGTCGGCACCGATGGCCAGTACGCTGGCGATGTCGAAGGCACTGACGATCTTGCCGCTGGCGCCGAGTTTGATTTTGTCCCGCAGGTTCAGGCCCACCAGGGTGTTGTGCACGAACAGCAAACCTTCGCGCATCGGCACGCCGATGTGGTCGGTGAACTCCACGGGCGCAGCACCGGTGCCGCCTTCCTTGCCATCGACCACGATAAAGTCCGGGAGGATGCCGGTTTCCAGCATGGCCTTGGCGATACCCATGAATTCCCATGGATGACCGAGGCAGAATTTGAAGCCCACCGGTTTGCCACCGGACAGCTCACGCAGCTGCTGGATGAAATGCATCATCTCGATCGGCGTGGAAAACGCGGTATGGCGTGACGGCGAGATACAGTCCTCGCCCATGCTGATACCACGGGTATCGGCGATTTCCTGGGTGACCTTGTGTTTAGGTAGGATGCCGCCATGGCCAGGTTTGGCGCCCTGGCTCATCTTGATTTCGATCATTCGCACTTGCGGCGTTCGGGCCTGCGCGGCGAAGCGTTCCGGGTCGAAGCGACCGTCGGCGGTGCGGCAGCCGAAATAGCCGCTGCCCAGTTCCCAGGTCAGGTCGCCACCGTGTTCCCGGTGATAGGGGCTGATGCTGCCTTCGCCGGTGTCGTGGGCGAAGTTGCCGAGCTTGGCGCCCTGGTTCAACGCGCGGATGGCGTTGGCGCTGAGCGAGCCGAAACTCATGGCGGAGATGTTGAACACCGACGCGGAATACGGCTGGGTGCATTGCGGGCCACCGACCGTGACCCGGAAGCCACTGGGGTCACTCAATGGCGCCGGGCGCATCGAATGGCCGATGAATTCGAAACCTGACTGATACACGTCGATCAAGGTGCCGAACGGCTTGTCGGCGCTTTCATTCTTGGCTCGGGAGTAGACCAGCGAACGCTGGGCCCGGGAGAAGGGCAGGGCATCGCTGTCGGATTCGAGCAGGTACTGACGGATTTCCGGGCGAATGGCTTCGACCAGATAGCGAATGTTGCCCAGGATCGGGTAGTTGCGCCGCACCGCGTGGGGGCTTTGCAACAAGTCTCCAATGCCGATCAGGCTGAGGACGCCGGTGACGGCGGTGATCGGCCACAGCCAGTCGTGTTCGAGGAAGGGCAGGCTGGCGAGGGTGAATATTACGCAGACGGCAAAGAAGGCGTAGCGGCTCAGGAGTGACAGGCTCATACGGTTTCCTTGGGTTCGGACTCAAATGTTGGCGAAACGCAAATCACTGTAGGAGCGAGCCTGCTCGCGAAGGCGTCGGTTCAGTCGACATCGATGTTGAGTGAAATACCGCATTCGCGAGCAGGCTCGCTCCCACAGAAAAGCGCATCAGCGCTATATCAGGCATTTTGTGCCTGGAGAAAAATCGAAAACAGCTCGGACTGGGACTTGATCCCCAGCTTGCTGTACATGTGTTTCTTATGGACTTTCACGGTTTCGATGGAGATTTCCAGCTTGCGGGCGATTTCCTTGCTCGAGCAGCCGCTGAGCATCAAACGCCCGACATCCAGCTCCCGGGCGGTCAACTGCGCGCCTTTGAGTTGTTGCACCGACGCTTCCAGTTGCACCCGCCAATCCCCTTGCACCGGGGCGGGCGCCAGGGCCACCACTTCATTGATCTCGTAGGGCAAACGCTGGCGCAACAAGCCCAGCACCCACGGCGCAATCAGCGACAGCAAGGCAATCTGCCCGGCACTGAAGCGCTGTTTGCTGCCCAATGACAGGCACAGCGTGCGGTCGCCTTCGAGCTGACAATTAAACTGGATTTCATCGGCCACGACATTCACACGAAAGTATCGTTGATAGTATTCCGTGAGTTCGAAATGTTCCGGGGCCACTTCCGATAAACGGTACAGACCGGTGCGCGATTGCTCGCGGCAGGCGATGTAGAAGGGGTCGAGCAGGTACAACCCGCGCAGGTAGTCCTGGAACAACGGGTCGGGGCCACCGTCAATGCCGGGGCATTCGGCGAACACTTGCGGGTGCTGGTCGGCGCTGAACAGCAGCGCCACCCAGCTGTCGCAGGGCACGTACTGGTCCAGCAGGCGCACCAGCTGCGTCCAGAAATTGGGCTTGTCCAGGGCATCGATCAATTGCCCGACCGAACGGTGCCAGGCGATGTCGTCCAACGAGAGTGTCATGCATCTACCCCTATCGTGTTACCCCAGCGGCGTGATTTCCCGGCCGCTGGCTTGCTGCGCATACTGGCGCACAGACAGCGACCGGGCAATCTTTCCGGCGTTCAGAACAAGGACTCCCCATGAAAGTCGAACTCGCCCAATTGGCGGGCCGTGACAACGACACGGCTTACAACCTCGAATGCGCCCTGGCAGCGATCAACGCCTGTGCTGCCGATACGCAGCTGATCATGTTCCCCGAAAGCCACTTGATGGGTTTCCCGTCGGCCGAGTCCGTGGCCGACGTCGCCGAACCACTGGACGGCCCGACCGTCAGCGCGATTGTCGCCGCCGCCCGTGAGCGCGGGATTGCCGTGGTCATCGGCACCGCCGAGAACGACAACGGCCGTTTCTACAACACCACGCTGCTGATCACCCCCGAAGGAATTGCGCTGAAATACCGCAAGACCCACCTGTGGGCCTCGGATCGCGGCGTCTATGAAGCCGGTGATCGCTACGCCACTTGCCTGTGGAACGGCGTACGCGTCGGCCTGCTGATTTGCTACGACATCGAATTTCCCGAGACCGCCCGCGCCCTGGCGCAATTGGGCGCCGAGTTGCTGCTGGTGACCAACGGCAACATGGACCCCTACGGCCCGACCCACCGCACCGCAATCATGGCCCGTGCCCAGGAAAACCAGGCGTTTGCGCTGATGGTCAACCGGGTGGAAGAGGGCGACGGCGGGCTGCTGTTCGCTGGCGGCAGTGCGCTGGTCGATCCGCTGGGCGCGCTGTTGTTCGAAGCCGGTCGCTATGAAGGGCAGTTTGAGGTGGAGCTGGACCTGAACCGGCTGACGGCGGCGCGCCAGGATTATCGGTATCTGGATGATCAGCGGCTGAAGTTGCCGGGGGAGCTCGTTGAACATGCCGGTGGATTGCGGGAGCTGATGATTCCTGCGCGCTGATCCTGATTCTGTGTTGGCCGGGCTGACGCTATCGCTGGCAAGCCAGCTCCCACAGGGATCTCAGGCCTTCACAAAACCAATGTGGGAGCTGGCAAGCCAGCTCCCACAGGGATCTCAAGGCCTTTACAAAACCAATGTGGGAGCTGGCTTGCCAGCGATGAGGCCCTGACAGGCAACACACCTGTTTGATCTACCCAAGAACAACAAAGCAACACCCGAAAACCCTGCGCCGAACTCGGCTCTGCCATAAATCCAATAACAACCGGAGTAGTCGCTCATGGCTCGTTTGCAACGCACCCTGTCATTAGGGTCGGTGGTGCTGTTCGGCATCGCCTATATGACGCCGATCATTGTGCTCGGCACCTTTGGCATCCTCGCCCAATCCACTGCCGGCATGGTGCCCGCCGCTTATCTGGCGGCGCTGGTGGCGATGTTCTTCACGGCCATGAGCTACGGGCGCATGGCCTCGGCCTTCCCGGTCGCCGGTTCCGCCTACAGCTATGTGCGCAAGGCCATCAGCCCGAAACTCGGCTTCATCGCCGGCTGGGCGGTGCTGCTCGATTACCTGTTCCTGCCGATGGCGATCTGGCTGATCGGCGCGGCCTACCTCAACTCGGCATTTCCGGCAGTACCGCAGTGGGTCTGGGTGCTGGCGTTCATTGGCATCACCAGCGCCATCAACATCGTCGGCCTGAAACTGGCCAACGGCATCAACGCCCTGCTGATGCTGGTGCAGTTCCTGGTGTTGATCGCCTTCGTGGCGCTGTGCGTGCACTACGTTGCCGGCGATGCGAGTACGCCGCTGTGGTCGGTCAAACCGTTCTTCAACGGCGACATGCAGATGCCGTTGATCATGAGCGGCGCGGCCATCGCCTGTTACTCATTCCTGGGTTTTGACGCGGTCAGCACCCTGACCGAAGAAACCCGCGACCCACGCCGCACCATTCCACGGGCAATCATGCTGATCACCCTGATCGGCGGGCTGATTTTCGTTGGCGTGTCGTACTTCGTGCAGATCGCTCATCCGTCGTTCCAGTTCGACAATGTTGACTCGGCGGCCTATGAAATTGCCCGCAACATCGGCGGCGACCTGTTCGTCTCGATCTTCCTGATCGGTCTGATCGTCGGTCAGTTCGCCTCGGGCCTGTCGGCCCAGGCCAGCGGTTCCCGCCTGCTGTATGCCATGGGTCGCGACGGTGTATTGCCGAAGTCGTTTTTCGGTACTTTGCACGAACGCTTCGGCACGCCGATCAACAGCATCCTGCTGTGCGCCGTGGTGGCCTTGCTGGCACTGAAACTCGATGTCACCACCTCGACCTCATTCATCAACTTCGGCGCGTTCCTGGCCTTCAGCCTGGTGAACCTGTCGGTCATCTTCCATTACTGGATCGGCGGCAAAAAGAAAGGACTGCGCGAGCTGGTGCTGTTCCTGGTTTTCCCGTTCATCGGACTGGTGGCGGACCTGTGGCTGATGGTCAGTCTCGATCACCTGGCGATCTACCTCGGCCTGAGCTGGCTGACGATTGGCGTGGTGTACCTGGCGGTGCTGACCAGCGGTTTCCGTCGCCAGCCGCCGGAGATGGATTTCCAGGAAGCGGCATAATCGAGCGAGGCTGCGATCTACTTGTGGGAGCGAGCCTGCTCGCGAAAGCGGTGTATCAGGCGACATCATCATTGACTGACTGGGCCCCTTCGCGAGCAGGCCGCTCCCACCGGGGATCAGCAGCATCTGCAAAAGTCGGGTCAGCTGTCAGGCCTTTGATCGAGAGCGGTGGACATGTGATCCTTGCCGCTTTTGAGTCAAAGGCCTTTGTTCATGTCGACGTTTGCTGCCCAACCCACCGGACTTATCCACATTGCCGCCGCCCTGCTGATCGGTCCTGACGGCCGAACCCTGCTGGTGCGCAAACGCGGCACCCAGGCATTCATGCAACCGGGGGGCAAGATCGAAGCCCATGAACAACCGGTCAATGCGTTGGCCCGGGAGCTGGAGGAAGAGCTGGGGCTGGTCATCGATCCGGCACACGCCACCTTCCTTGGTCAATTCTCGGCGCCCGCCGCCAACGAGCCGGGGTTTGTCGTAAAGGCCGAGATTTTTCTGCTGAACATCGATGTGGATGTCACCCCGGCAGCCGAGATCGAAGAGGTGATCTGGATCGACCCGGCCACCAACGGTGATCTCACGCTGGCGCCATTGACACGAGACCTGATCCTGCCGTTTTATCGGGATTCGCTGACCGCGACCGCCTGATCATTTACGCCCGATCATCCATAGCAAGGACTCGCCATGATCCCGCTTCAAGACTTGTTGATATTCGCTGCCGCCGCGTTGCTGATGGTCCTGACACCGGGGCCGAACATGATCTACCTGATCTCCCGTTCGATCTGCCAGGGCCGCAAGGCCGGCGTCACCTCGTTGCTGGGGGTGGTCGCCGGGTTTTTCGTCCATCTGTTCGCCGCCGCTGCCGGTTTGACCGCGGTGTTCCTGGCGGTGCCGATGGCCTATGAAGTGCTGAAGTGGGTTGGCGCGCTGTACCTGTTGTGGCTGGCCTGGCAGGCGGTCAAGCCCGGTGCGCGTTCGCCGTTCGAGGCCCAGCAATTGCCGCCGGACTCGTCGCGCAAGCTGATCACCATGGGGTTTCTCACCAGCGCCCTGAACCCCAAGATTGCGGTGTTCTATTTGTCAGTATTTCCGCAGTTCATCACGCCCGAGCACGGTTCGGTGTTCACCCAAAGCATCGTGCTGGGCCTGACCCAGATCAGCGTCAGTTTCAGCGTCAATTTGCTGATCGCGCTATTTGCCGCGGGCATTGCCTCGTGGTTCGTCAATAACCCGACCTGGCTGGCGCTGCAGCGCTATTTCATGGGCTTCGTGCTGTCGGCGCTGGCGCTGCGGCTGATGCTTGAACAACGCCGGATGGCCTGAACATGTGGATCGAGCGGCTGGACGCCAGCCATGCCCTGGACTACCGGGCGCTGATGCTCGAGGCCTATGACCGGCATCCGCAGGCGTTCACCTCCAGCGTACGCGAGCGCGCGTCCATGCCGCTCCACTGGTGGGAGTCGCGCCTGACCGGCAAGCTCGATGTGGTGTTCGGCGCGTTCGAGGAAGGCCGGTTGGCGGGCATTGCCGGGCTGGCCTTCGAGCCCCGGGAAAAGGCCCGGCACAAGGCGACGCTGTTTGGCATGTACGTGTCCGCCCACGTGCGCCAGCGGGGCCTCGGTCATCAACTGGTGCAGGCGGTGCTGGCCGAGGCGCGGACGCATACGGAATTGCGGCTGATCAAATTGACCGTCACTGCCGGCAACGATGCCGCGTTCAATCTGTACCGGCGCTGCGGCTTCATCCAGTTCGGCCTGGAGCCGATGGCAGTGCGGGTGGGCGAGGACTACTTCGACAAGATTCACATGTGGCGCGAGATTTAAGGGGCGTCCCAGTCCCCTGTGGGAGCAAGGCTTGCCCGCGATGAACGATAACGCGGTCTGTCTGATTGACTGCAGTGTGCCCATCGCGAGCAAGCTTTGCTCCCACAGGGGATGTGTGTCTATCGAACGGCGCTGACGCCATCCAAAGTAGAAAACGACGTGTCCTTCGCTGTCAGCAGAAAATCGCGCATGTACGGCGCATCCAGCATGTCGGCCCGGATCGCCGCGTACAGCGTCGCGAACAACCCTTTCTCGCCCAGGCGCTTGGCCTTCACATAGCCACGTGAGCTGTACTCATGCAGCGCCCAATGGGGCATGCCGCACACGCCGCGGCCGCTGGCCACCAGTTGCATCATCATCACCGTCAGTTCCGAGGTGCGCACCTGGGCCGGTTCGACGTCGGCGGGCTCCAGGAAGCGGGTGAAGATGTCCAGTCGATCGCGTTCCACGGGGTAGGTAATCAGCGTCTCTGTGAGCAAGTCTTCCGGCACGATGTAGGCCTTGCCCGCCAAGCGGTGCTGGTTGGCCACGGCGAGCATCGCTTCATAGGTAAACAGCGGCACATAGGTGATGCCCACCAGATCCACCGGGTCGGACGTCACCACCAGGTCCAGATCACCACGGGCCAGGGCCGGCAACGGCGCGAAAGAGAAACCCGAGGCCAGGTCCAGCTCGACTTCCGGCCAGGCATCGCGGAACTGGTCGATGGTCGGCATCAGCCACTGGAAGCAACTGTGGCACTCGATGGCCATGTGCAGACGTCCGGCAGTGCCACCAGCCAGGCGACCGATGTCGCGTTCGGCGGCGCGCAACAGCGGCAGGGTGGCGTCCGCCAGTTGCAGCAGGCGCAACCCGGCGCTGGTGAAACGCACCGGTTTGGTCTTGCGCACAAACAACGGCATCCCCATCCGTTCCTCAAGCTCCTTGAACTGATGGGACAGCGCCGATTGGGTCAGATGCAGGCGGTCGGCCGCATCCACCAGGCTGTCGGCTTCACGCAAGGCGTGCAGGGTCTTCAAGTGACGGATTTCAAGCACCGTGGGGCTCCATGAGGAAAACTTGTGATCAACACGAAAAGGTTGAGTTTGTCTCATGTTGGGTTGGCTGTCGACAATAGCGCCATCTTTTACACAGGAGCACATTCGACATGGCCGTGGCCCACACCTTAGGTTTCCCGCGCATCGGCGCCGACCGCGAACTGAAAAAAGCCCTCGAAGCCTACTGGAAAGGCGACCTCGACCAGAGCGCATTGAAAAGCGTCGGCCGCCAGTTGCGCGCCACCCACTGGCAATTGCAGAAAGACGCCGGCATCGACCTGCTGCCGGTCGGCGATTTCGCCTGGTACGACCAGGTGCTGACCCATTCCCTGACGTTCGGTGTAATCCCCGAGCGTTTCGACAACACCAAGGACGCACGCGGCCTGCCGACTCTCGATACCTTGTTCGCCATGGCCCGTGGCGCCACTGCGAGCTGCTGCGGCGGCGAACATGGCCAGGCGCAATATGCCCAGGAATTGACCAAGTGGTTCGACACCAACTACCACTACCTGGTCCCGGAATTCACTGCGGATCAGCCGTTCAAACTGAGCTGGGAACAGCTGTTCGATGAAGTCGAAGAAGCCAAGGCCCTCGGTCACACCATCAAACCGGTGATCATCGGTCCACTGACGTACCTGTGGCTGGGCAAGGCGAAAGGCAACGACTTCGACAAGCTCGACTTGCTGGAGCGCCTGCTGCCGGTCTACGGCGAAATCCTCGGGCGCCTCGCTGCCCAAGGCGTGGAATGGGTGCAGATCGATGAACCGATCCTGACGCTCGACCTGCCTCAGGAATGGAAAAACGCCTTCGAACGCGCTTACCACATCCTGCAATATTCACCGTTGAAAAAGCTGGTGGCGACCTACTTCAGCGGCCTGCAGGACAACCTCGGCCTGGCCGTCGGCTTGCCGGTGCAAGGCCTGCACATCGACGCGGTGCGCGCGCCGGACCAACTGCTGCACGTGCTCGATCGCCTGCCGATCTACAAGATTCTCTCGGTGGGGCTGGTCAATGGTCGCAACGTCTGGCGCTGTGAGCTGGAACCGGTACTCGAACAGCTGCGATTTGCCCAGGAGCGTTTTGGCGACAACCTGTGGGTCAGCAGTTCCTGCTCGCTGCTGCACAGTCCGGTGGACCTGGAGCGCGAAGACAAGCTCGATCCGGAATTGAAAAGCTGGCTGGCGTTTGCCGTGCAAAAGTGTGGCGAAATCGCCGTGCTGCGCGATGCACTCAACGATCCGCAAGCGCCGAAAGTGCAAGCCGCGCTGGCCGAAAGCCGCGTCATCGCCGCCAGCCGCGTCGAGTCGCCGCGTATTCATAAGGCCGAGGTGCAGGCACGTATCAATGCCATCGACGCAACCGACAGCCAGCGCCGTTCGCCGTTTGCCAAACGCATCGAGCAACAGCGTGCACGCTTGAAACTGCCTGCGTTCCCGACCACCACCATCGGCTCGTTCCCGCAAACCGGATCTATTCGTCTGGCGCGGCAGGCTTACAAACAAGGCAAGCTGTCGGCCAACGATTACACCGACGCCATGCACCACGAAATCCGCCATGCGGTGCAGGTACAGGAACGCCTGGGGCTGGACGTGCTGGTGCACGGTGAAGCCGAGCGCAACGACATGGTCGAATACTTCGCCGAGCAGCTCGATGGTTATGCCTTCACCCGTTTCGGCTGGGTGCAGAGCTACGGCTCGCGCTGTGTGAAGCCGGCGATCATCTACGGCGACCTGAGCCGTCCGAAGGCCATGACGGTGGACTGGATCAGCTACGCACAGAGCCAGACCGACAAGGTCATGAAAGGCATGCTCACCGGTCCCGTGACCATGCTGATGTGGTCGTTCCCCCGTGAAGACGTGTCGCGCAAAGTCCAGGCGCAGCAATTGGCGTTGGCCCTGCGCGACGAAGTGGTGGACCTGGAAGCCGCCGGCATCAAGATTGTGCAGATCGACGAAGCCGCGTTCCGCGAAGGCCTGCCGCTGCGTCGTGAACAATGGAAGGAATACCTGGACTGGGCCGTGGACGCGTTCCGCCTGAGCGCCAGCGGTGTGCGCGACGAAACCCAGATCCATACCCACATGTGCTACAGCGAATTCAACGACGTGATCGAGGCCATCGCGGCGATGGACGCCGACGTGATCACCATTGAAACCTCGCGTTCGGACATGGAATTGCTCGACGCCTTCGAAGCGTTCGATTACCCGAATGACATCGGTCCGGGTGTCTACGACATCCACTCGCCACGGGTGCCGGACACGTCCGAGATGGTCAAGTTGATGAGCAAGGCTGTGCAGCGCATTCCGGCTGAACGGCTGTGGGTCAACCCCGATTGTGGTTTGAAAACCCGGGCGTGGCCGGAGACCGAGGCGGCGCTGGTCAACATGGTGGCGGCGGCGCGGCAGTTGCGCAGTCAGTTGGCGTAATACAAAACCCTTGTAGGAGCGAGCCTGCTCGCGATGGCCTCACACGCGCCGCGTTGAAACAGACAATACGCGCTATCGTTAACGTCCATCGCGAGCAGGCTCGCTCCTACAGACCTGTCACAGGTTTTCGAAATGCGGTAACGCCGCCGATCGCTTGCCGATGTCGGCGTAGGGCAGCTCGGCGTTGTCCGCGTGGGTCATGAACCGGTGTTCCGGTAACTTGAGATGAGCTTTCTCAAAACCGCTGAATTCGGGTTTCGCTTTGGCGTAATGAAAGTGCGCGTACCACAGCACCTTCGGTGGTGTTTGCGTCACATCCCAGACTTCATATTCCTGCATATAGTCCATGCGACCATCCCGACGCTTGCCCAGGTTTTTGATCGGGTTGGTTTTGCGGATTTCCACTGCGTTGTGACTGACCAGATCGTCGAGCATGCCGTCGGTTGGTTTTTTGCTCAGCAGCGACTGGCGGGTACGTAGTGTGCGGCCGGTGCCAATCAGTTCGTTGGCCTTGTCGCGCAGTTGCTGGACAAGAGCATTGCGTGGGGCAATTTCCTCGATGCCGAGGGCGCGGCGAGTGAGTTCGTTCGCCTCGCTGAGCATCAGGTGCTCCAGGTCCACCGGGAGCATGTCTTGATCGGCATAGGCCTGCACTCTGGCCTGATAGGTGTCCAGGGATTGCAACCGGCGGCGAGCATCTGCCAGCAACGAGTCGAGGTCTTTGTGAGCGCTGTGAGACGGCGACGACGGCGGATTCAATAGACGAAATTTGCCGTTACTTCCCTGTTCCCAAATTTCCTCGTACCCACCTTGCCCGGTCAGGGTGTATTGGCGCTTTTGCGTGGTGGGTTCCCAATGCTCCACGCCGATCAGCAATTGATCGGATTCGGTGGTGAAGACCTTTTTGCTGATTTGCCCCGCCGGGACCGCAGGGGCGGGTAGATCAATCGCCTTGCGTGCCCTCTCGGTCATCTTCTCGATACCGTCCATCAACAGCGGTACGGTTTCCAGATGGAAGTGCTGCGGATAGCTGGCGGTCCAGGCATTCATGTCGCGACGGAACTGGGTGTAATCCTCGATGCACGCTTGAAGGATCTGATTGCGCTGAGTCTTGGTCGTACTGACTTCCGGCAGACTATGTTGCGTGAACAGACTGCGATCGACCCGGTCCCTGATGGCTCGGGCCTGGTTTTGCAGGAAGAACCAGGATAAGTCATTGCTCGTGTCATAACGGGTGACCATCTCCAGCAAATTGCCCGTCCTCAAGTAAAGGATGTTGGCCTCGTTCAGACGTGCGTTCAGCAGGGTGACTTCCTGAGTCAATTCGGCCTTTTGTGCGTTGACCGTGATGCGTTGATACCAGTGGTTGAGGTCTCGCAGATGGGCATTGACCCTGTCGAACTCCTTCACCATCTCGAGTCGCAGTTTCCTGATGTCCTCCAGCGTCTTCAGTCGGTGCGAAAGTTCCGTTGCAGGAGTCGAATCAAGCCTTTGGATGCTCGCATCGATGCTGTCCATCATGGGAATGGTGCGGTGGTTGGCAACGAACAGCCGATGCTTGTAACGGTCTGCCAGTAGGAGGGCGGCGTTGCTTCGGAAGTCCACCAGCGTGCGCCTTTTGTTGCCATGCGTGAGTGGGAGCAGATCTGTCAGCGTCTGGAAATACCTTTCGGCCAGTTCGATATCGGTGATGCAGGCTGTCTCGACTTGCTGGAGCAGCGCCGCGGAGCGATTCGCTGGAGGGGTGGTGTTGTAGGTGTTCAGTACCTGGTCCGTGTGCTTGACCCGTTGCGCGATTTGATCGGAGAGGTTATCGGCACCTTCGGTCAAGGCATGCTGGCGACGGAAGGCTTCGTCGACCCACCAGCGCGGCAACCGCTCGCGGATGGCTCGCGGCCAAATCGGGTCCAGGGTATCGGCCAGATGCCCCAGCAGGTTGCCGCCACCGAGTCCTCCCCCTTCGAACGCCACACCATGCACGCCGAAGTACGTGTCCCAGTGTCCGGTCTCATCCAGTGCGAT
Organism: Pseudomonas izuensis; assembly: GCF_002356535.2. Taxonomy (NCBI): domain Bacteria; kingdom Pseudomonadati; phylum Pseudomonadota; class Gammaproteobacteria; order Pseudomonadales; family Pseudomonadaceae; genus Pseudomonas; species Pseudomonas izuensis. The sequence continues at coordinate 1,126,064 of NZ_AP017423.2, forward strand.
GGGCTGTTTGTAGGTTTTTTGCGCCGTACCTTTCAAACGCCAGTTGCGCGAATCCGTGCTCAGCTCCACCTGGAATATGCGTCCCTGGCGTTCGATGAAGTCACCGTCGGCATGGCGATAAATACCTCGATAAAGGCCGTGAGTGGCTGGCTGCAGGTCGTACAAGGCGATCGGTTTTTCGTATTCGTAGCCGGCGAAGCGTTGCACCAGATGGCGAGCCTGGCGCTGTGAGGCTTGATGCAGGGTGGCGACGTTACTGGTCAGGTCGTGAAGCTGGCGAGTGCGCGTCAGGCTTCGGGCCGTTCGGGACAGCGCAGATGTGCTGGCTTCCCCGGGGATCAGATCCATTGCCGCGTCGATCAACGACATCAACACCGATTGGAGTTCCGTCAGGCCGTCTCCAGCGTCGCCGCGTAAAAAAGCTGCCACCGCACGGTTTGCAGCGGTCCAGGCATCGTAGAGAGCAATCGCCGTACCGACAAAAGGTACCACCCCCAGTGCCATCTTCATGTAGTTGAAGGCGCGGGGACCTTCAAGTGCATGACGCTCCAGGTACAGCGCATCATTGGAGCGGGAAGTGTTGCGATGGGCTTCGATCAGGCGCCCCATATGGACGTTGAGCAGATAAGTGGCCAGTGAAGTGGTCGCCGGCCATTGCACGCCAACACCGATCAGCGCATCGAAGTGCTTGACCAAGGCTTGTTTAATGCGGTTCTCATGGCCCCGCACGTTGCCCTCCAGAGCCCTGCCGGCCAAGTAGCTCACCCACTTGTCGTTCATGCACAGGTTGTAGAGGGCCGTGCGCGCTGATTCCAGACTGTCGTATCGGCGCAGGAATTGCCCGTCCGGGCTGTCGGGAAGGTACAGCAGTGTGATCCCGCTGATTTGCTCCTGGATGAAGGACACACCGGCCAGGTCGACGGGGCCCTCGTTGGGGGTGTCCTTGCCCCCCACGGTCAGCTTGGCCGGCAGCAAGACAACGCGTTTGCCATCGGTACGCCAGGCTTCAGGCGTGTCGGCGTTGATCGCGATGTTCAGTATTTTCAGTTCGTCGTTGCTGATCTGTGTTTGCAGGCGCGAGCATTCTCCCTGCAACTTGAGCATCAGGCGCCATGGCTCGATCAGGCTTTCACGGCGATGTTCCTTGACGAAAACCGGCTCATCGGGCGTTCCCAAAAAAGCGTCGAGGATCAGTTTTTCGTAGGCTTTGGGCAGGTCGAGTTCCGGGAGTGTTTTGCGCAGATAGGGCAGCTTGACTCCGTTCAATAGACGGATACGTTCTGCCGCATCCGCAGCGGTGACTTCCAGCTGCATGAACACCAGACGCTGCGACAGCGAATCCTGTTGGACCGATTGAACGTTGTCGATGTTGAGCTGTGCCAGTTCTACCAGTGACATTGTGCTGCGCTTGGCGCCGGGCACCATGACCGACGTTTCCATTTTCCCGGCGGGTGTTGCGGAGTAGCGCTTTTCCCACGTGACAGAGTCAGGCAGGTTCAGTCGCACTTCGAAATGACCCTTGAGTGAAAAATCCTTTCTCAGGCGTGCATGCAAATGTTTGCGGGTGAAATCGTCTCGCGGTTCCAAGGCGTTTGTCATGAGTCTGTGGCTTTGGCGCATCGCCAGGATGTAGGCCTCGATCAGTCTTTTGAGTCGGGTACGATCGGGCTGTTTCAGCGTGCGCAACCAGTCAGGCAAACTGGACGCTAGCGTGCCGCTGCGGTGTTGCTCGAGCATTTGTGCAGACGCCAGGCTTCTGGCAGCGTTCACCGGAACCTGCAGGGTGGCGAGGGCGCGCTTGCGCAAGATGTCCAGTTTCTCGGTGACCTGCGCGGCTTGTTCAGGCTCGGGGTGAGATTGGCGAACGGTGTCGGCTTGGGTTTCAAAGTCCTGGGTCAACTGATTCAAGCTGTACTGCAGCGCATCGTCGTTGATTTTGTTCAGTTGCAGCCTCATTCCGTTTTTTCGGTCCTGAATCTTCAATAGCTGGCGTTCCAGTTCGCGAAGATTGTCGAATCGTTGCAAGCCACCGCCATTGCCCATCCAGTAGAGCAGCACACTGTGCGGGAGGTCAGCGTCGGTCAGCACGGGGGCTTGGGTCACAATGAATGCACCGTTGACTGCAGTGGCGGTGACCGTGGATTTGTCGCCATCCGTTTCGGTCATCGATAGCGTCAGGCTGGCCGCTACCGAGGTGCCCGGATCGTCGGGCGTATCCAGCAGCGCCTTGATCGAGCTGCCTTCATCATCACTCAGTTGTCCAAGGGCCAGTTGCAAAGCGACCTCGGCGTGCAGCCCTGCTTTATGAGCGCTGTGCAGGGCTGTGAGCTCATTCTGGAAGCGGGTCGAGTCCTGGCTTCGCGACAGATTCAACAGCACAGTGGCCGCGGTGTCGGCAGTTTGTTCGGCAGTTTCCAACGTGTTGATCAAGGTCTGGAAAGATTGCAGATCCTGGTTTTCATCCAGCGATTGCACCCAGGTTTCGAGCGCATCGCGCTGTTTGCTCAGGGCAGCCTGGCGCCGGGACCAGGGGATGTCGGCATACAGGCTGCCGAACAATGACGATTCATCTGTATCGCCAGTGGCACTGGCGCCTTCCAGTTTGGGCGGTGAGGCAAAAAAGAACGCCGTTTTCTGACGATCAACCATGTCGGCCTGGGCGAGAGATTGTGCGCCGTGTTGCGCCAGTCCGGTCTTGCCGCGGGTGCCGGCGCGTAACAGGGTGATCTGGGACTGATGGTGAGCCGCAAACAGATCGCTTGCACCTACCGTCAACGGGTCGGTTTTGGCGGTGTACTCAAAGTTCAAGTTGTCCGGGGGCAAACCGGCCGGGACGAGAGACTGCCGGGACAGCCAGTCTTCCATGTCGCTGCGCTGATTGAATCGCTGGATGGCGAGGGGGCGGCTGGGCAAATACAACCATTGGCCGCTTTTGACCGCATCGCCCGTGGAAATGACCCACGCCCCGGTCAGTTTGACTTTGCTCCGGTTTTTCAACACAAGGGCCAATTGCTCGGTGTTGACGGGCTGGTCGTCCAGGGTCAGCGCCCCGGCGGGTAGGTCGAGGAGCAACAATAGGGGCTTGAGTTGGTCGGCGGTCAGGATTTTCTGAGCGTATGCCATGTGGGCAGCCGCTTCGAAATGATCACGGTAAAGCTGTATGACGCGTTGTTGTCGCGACACCGCCATATCGGGCGCTCGCGAATTCCAGAAAGATATCCAGCGCTCACCGTGTGATTGTTCCGGTTCCAGCGTCTTGAGGCGAGCAAGCAGTTGCAAGGGTGTCAGGGACGAGAGGGCGTGTGCCTGATCCAGGCCATCCACCCGACAGCGCTGATCGAGGGTTGTTTCCAGTACCGGGTGCTGCAGGACAAAGGCGCAGGCATCGGTGAGGCTGACGAAGTGCTCAGGCTGTGCATCCGTTGCGGCGAAGCGCAAACCGACCCGTTTGCCGTCCAGATCCATTTTTTGTCTCAGCAATTGGTCAATCGAATCGCGCACCGATGGCGACGCGGCAAGCAACTCGCGCAGGCCTTCGCGGCTTTCGCGCCAGCGAGCCGAGGCGCGCAAAAACAGGCTTTCGTCGAGGGGTAATGGCAACGGCGTCTGGGCGGGTAGCGCCAGCGATGAAAGGGTGCTCAGGTCGGAAAAAAATCGTGTGGTCATGACGATAGAGGCTCGATGGGAAGGTGCGGTGTCTCCGCCCCTTGAACGAGCCATTTAAGGGACGTGCCGCGGTAGATTGGCACTACATAGTTATCGCGATGACCGCTCGGCACTCTTCATCAAACTGTCACAGAACTGTGGCAGCGCGCTTGAACAAACTTCATCAGACTCGCGCTCTACTGGGGTTCTGCGTTTTGGTGTTTTTTCATGCGTGCTTTGTTTTTTTCGGCGGCCATTTTCCTGGCCTCATTGTTCAGCCTGCCGTCCCTGGCAGCGTCTCGTTGTGATGTGAATGTTCCAACCGAACACGTCGATCTGGCGCAGGTGAGCCTGGCGTACCAGAGCATCGGCCGTGCTTCGGACCCGGCGTTATTGCTGGTGATGGGGCTGGGCGGGCAGTTGATTCACTGGCCGGACGAGGTGGTAGTCGCATTGTGTCAGCAGGGTTTCCGGGTCATTCGTTATGACAATCGCGATGTCGGCCTGTCGACCTGGCGGCAGCCGCCTGTCGAGGCCAACCTGACTTTCGAGGTGTTGCGCTACAAGCTGGGTTTGCCGGTGTCAGCCCCGTACTCGCTGACCGACATGGCGGACGACGGTCTGGGCCTGATGGATGCGTTGCACATCGAGCAGTTCCACGTACTGGGCGCCAGTATGGGCGGGATGATCGCCCAGCACATGGCGGCGATGGCGCCACAGCGGGTCGAGAGCCTGACGTTGATCATGACCACTTCCGGTGCCGAAGGCCTGCCTGCGCCGAGCGCCGCACTGGTGCAGTTGCTCGCCCGTCGTGGCGCGCCGAATCGCGAGGTGGCGCTGGAGCAACAAGCCGATCTGCTCGCCGCGCTGGGCAGCCCGACGGTGAGCGATGATCGCCAGGCGTTGCTGCATCAGGCGGCGTTGTCCTATGACCGGGCATTCAACCCCGAAGGCGTGAAACGCCAGATCATGGCGATCCTGGCCGAGCCAAGCCGGGTGGCGCTGCTCAATCAATTGCGGGTGCCAGCGCTGGTGGTGCATGGCACCGCGGACCCGTTGCTGCCGGTGATGCATGGCGTGCACCTGGCGGCGCATCTGCGCGGCAGCCAGTTGAAGCTGATTCCAGGCCTGGCCCATCGATTCCAGGAAGCGTTCAAGGCGCCGTTGCTGGCAGCGGTGTTGCCGTACCTGCGGGCTCATCGTGAGGACACCTCGCACTGGGCGCAGATCGAACCGGTGGCCGAACCCAACCTCCTCTAACACTGGGTTCCCCTGTGGGAGCGAGCCTGCTCGCGAAGGCGTCGTGTCAGTCGACATCAATGTTGAATGATCATCTGCTTTCGCGAGCAGGCTCGCTCCCACAAGGGATCTGCTGCGCATTCAAGTCTGGCGGGTGTATCGTTCGAGCTTTAAGGCGCGTTCAGCCAGCGAGGTGAATGATGAGTGCTCCATTGAAAATCGATTTCGTCAGCGACGTATCCTGCCCCTGGTGCGTCGTCGGTCTGTACGGCCTGACCAAAGCCCTGGACATCCTGCGCGACGAGGTCCGCGCCGAGATCCGTTTCCAGCCGTTCGAATTGAACCCGAAGATGGGCCCCGAAGGGCAGAACATCACCGAGCACATTACCGAGAAGTACGGCTCGACGCCGGAGCAGTCGCAAAAAAATCGCGAGATGATCCGCGCGCGTGGCGCCGAAGTCGGGTTTGCCTTTCGTACCGATGGCAACAGCCGCATCTACAACACCTTCGATGCTCATCGCTTGCTGTACTGGGCGGGGCTCGAAGGGCTGCAACTGCAACTGAAGGAAGCATTGTTCAAGGCGTATTTCACTGACGGCGGCAACCCCTCCGACACCACTCAACTGGCGCGGATTGCCGAAAGCGTCGGGCTGGATCGCCAGCGTGCCGAGGCGATTCTGGCGTCGGATGAATTCGCCACGGAGGTTCGCCAGGAAGAACAGTTGTGGCTGTCGCGCGGGGTCAGTTCGGTGCCGACTGTGGTGTTCAACGGCCAATACGCCGTCACGGGAGGACAACCGGTGGAAAGCTTCGTGGGGGCGATTCGCCAGATCATGAGTGAGGCGAAGGGCGGAACCGTCAACGGCTAAAACCCAACTCCTGTAGGAGCGAGCCTGCTCGCGATGGACTTCAACGATAACGCGCCCTGTCTGGATGATCGCGTTGTTCGGGCGTTCTTCGCGAGCAGGCTCGCTCCCACAGTTGAAAGTCGTCCGTCTGTGGGGTTTTCAGCGGATTATTTTGTCCACATGAATCCCCAGTTTTTTCAGCCGGTACCAGAAGCTGCGCTCGGAGATTCCGATCAACTGCGCAGCGGCGGCCTGCACGCCATTGCTCTGGGCCAGGGCGGCGAGAATGTAGGCCTTTTCGACTTCGGCCAGCGCGGCTTCCAGGTCCGGTGGCACGCGGGTGCCTTCGCTGAGAATGGCATTGCCGGCGGCCGGCGCTGAAGCAAACAGGTACGCCGGCAAATCATGGTCTTCGATCACCGCCCCTGAGGCGACGATGGTCGCGCGTTCCACGCAGTTCTGCAGTTCGCGGATGTTGCCCGGCCACGAATAACGGGCCATGGCCTGCAACGCCTCCGGGCTGAATCCCGTGATGCGTTTGCCTGCGGTGGCGCCCAGGGTGTGGGCGAAATGGCGGGCCAGCGGCGCGATGTCCTCGATCCGCTCGCGCAGGGCGGGCAAGGGGATCGGAAACACATTGAGGCGGTAGTAGAGGTCTTCGCGAAACTCTTTGTTGGCCACGGCCTCCAGCAGGTTTTTGTTGGTGGCGGCGATGACCCGCACATCAACCTTGCGTTCGCGGGGATCGCCCACCGGTTCGATGATGCGTTCTTGCAGGGCGCGAAGGATTTTCGCCTGCAACGGCAGCGGCATTTCACCGATTTCATCGAGAAACAGCGTGCCCTTGTCGGCCTGCATGAACCGTCCGACCCGGTCGGCCACGGCCCCGGTGAACGCGCCCTTGCGATGGCCGAACATTTCGCTTTCCAGCAATCCTTCAGGGATGGCCGCACAGTTCACCGCGACGAAGGGTTTGTCGGCGCGATTGCCATGCTTGTGGATCGCCCGGGCGACCATTTCCTTGCCGGTGCCGCTCTCGCCGGTCAGCAGGATCGTCGCGTTGCTTTCGCGCACCGAGTCGATGGCGTGCAGCACCCGCCGGAAACTCTGGCTGTCACCGATCAGGCTGTCGATCTGCCGGTGTTCGTCGAGTTCGGCGCGCATGCGCTGGTTGTCTTTGAGGATGTCGCGAAATTGCAGGGCCTTGCTGACGGTGATGTCCAGTTCATCAATGTCGAACGGTTTGGCGATGTAGTCGAAGGCGCCGTTGCGCATCGACTGCACGGCGTTTTTCACCGTGCTGTAGGCGGTCATGACGATGACCGGCAACTGCGGGAAACGGCTCTTTATTTCCGCCAGCAATTGCGGGCCGTCCATGCCGGGCATGCGCCAGTCGGTGATCACCAGGTCGATGTCTTCGACCTCCAGCACCTTGAGGGCATGCAGGCCATTGCCGGCGGTGAACACGGTAATGCCGTTCTGACTCAAGGCCGAGGCCAGCAGGTCGCAGAGTTTTGGCTCGTCATCGACCACCAGTACGTTATGTGTCATCACTGCCCTCGTCGAAGTCTTCGCCATTGGCCGGAATGTACAGGCTGAACGTGGCCCCGGCATCTTTTTCACTGGTGCATTCGATGCGTCCGTCATGACTTTCCATGATCGAGAACACCTTCGCCAGACCCAGGCCGGTGCCGGAGGCCTTGGTGGTGACGAACGGCGTGAAGATGCGTTCGAGCATGTCCGGTTCGATGCCCTGGCCGGTGTCGCCGATGCTGATCACGGTGTACGGCCCGTCGCTGCTGATGCCCAGGGTCAGGCGGCCCCCGCCGGGCATGGCGTCGATGGCGTTGACGATCAGGTTCAGCCCGGCCTGCTTGAGTTGCCGGGCGTCGGCGTAAAGCGTGGCGTCGGGAGCCTGATCGTCGATTTGCACATCGATGTTGTGGCTGGCCAGTTCCGGGGCGCAAAAACCCGCCAGTTCATCCACCAATGGCCGCGCCGGTTGGGTCGAGCGCATCGGTGTGCTGGGCTTGGCGAAGTCGAGGAATTCGGTGATCAGGTCGTTGATGCGGCTGACTTCGCTGACCACGTATTCCAGATGTCGTTTGTCGCTCTCGGGCAGATCGGCGCGCCGATGCAACAGCTGCGTGGCGGTTTTGATGATACCCAGCGGGTTGCGGATTTCATGGGCCAGGCCCATGGCGACTTCCCCCAGCGCATGCAAACGGTCGCGGCGACGCAGTTGCGACTCCAGATGCTGCAACTCACCCAGGCGTTCGCTCATGTGGTTGAACGTGCTGCTCAGTTCGGCCAGCTCATCACCGCCGGTCACTGGCAAGCGTTGGCGATAGTCCCCGGCAATCACCGCTTGAACGCCCTGGGAGAGACCGCGCAAGGGCTTGGTCAGCCGCTGGGAAACCAGCCAGCCGACCGTCAGGGATGCCGCCGAGCTGAGCAGGAAAATCAGGATGAACAGGTTGCTCTGGTTGACCAGCCCCAACAGGCTGCTGTGACGCAGCAGGCCGCTGAAGATCACGCCTTGCAGTTCACCGCTTTCGTTGAGAATCGGACGGTAGATGCCGCTGTAGCGGTTGGTGAATTGCTCGATCGGCTGCTTGGTGTTGCGCAGGAACTGTTCGATGTCTTCCGGCACCGCCGCGGGATGATCTTCAAAACGTTGGGTGGCAAAAATCTCCGAGAAGTCATCGGCCTTGGCCAGGTACAGCCGCAGATCAAGGGAATGCACATCGGCCACGCTGGTGAGGAAGCTGCTGTCCAGGTAAGTGGCGATCACCAGCTTGTAGCCGACACCCTCCTGCTCGGTCTCGAAGGTCGAGACTACCGTGCCGGTCGCCACGCCACCGACTTGCAGGGTTTGCAGCACGGCCTTGGGGGCGATGCTGATCTGCCGGACGATGTCATCGGCGACCGTACTGAACATCACCTTGTTATCACTGTTGCGCACCAGTGCCACCACGTCGATGCCCATGGACTCGGCAATGTCGCTGGTCAGCTTGTCGTTTCGGGTTGACTGTCGATCGGTGGGCGGGCGCGTATAGCGCAGGAACAATTGCGCGGCCCGGGCATTGTCCCGCAGGATTTCGGTGATCTCGTCTTCGACAATCTTGGTCGATTCCTGCAGCCAGATGCGTACGTTGCTGTCGAAAATCTGCGACAGCGTGGTCGCCGCCAGTTCGGCGGCAATCATGGTCGGGATCACGCTGACCAGCCAGAACGCCAGCACCAGTTTGCGTTGCAGGCTCCAGCCGGAGAGGGCGAAAGGTCGGGGGGCGGGGTGTCGGTTTTTGATCATCATGCTTCGCTTATTGCAGCTCGCTTATCGCAGCCGCCATGGCAGGGTCGGACCGGTCCGGACGGATAAACATTTTCACCAACCGCAACAGGCTGTCGAGCAGGCGGTTGCGATGGCGGAAAAACACGGTGTTGCCGGTAAACGAGCAACCCAGGCGCCGCTTGTTGGCATAGCCGGCCTGGCCACACGCATAGATCGTAACGCCGTGCTCAATACAGTAGTCGACATTGGCCAGCCAGCTGCGCACGTACAAGTTGTGCTCACGGGTTTGGCTCAGATCGTGGGCAAAGAACTTGTCCACTAGGCGCTGTTCGTCCAGCAGCACCAGATTGAACGCCACCAGTTCCTCGCCGAGCCAATAGAGCACACAAGCGGCACGATTATCGAGGTGTTCCAGCACTTGACGGAAATAGCCCGGTGGCAGGCGTTCGAAGGTCAGGTCGCTGCGCTCGAGCGTGGCTTCGTAAAGCTGCATCATTCGCGGGAGCTGGTCATCCACCGAACGCCGCCATTCGATGCGCGGGCCTTGGCCACGCAGGGTGCGGCGCAAATCCTTGCGGGTGGACTTACCGAGCGTACCGAGGTAAGCGTCGACGGATCCGAAGGTAATCGGCAGTTCGGCACTGGGCAGACCGGGCATGCTGTGCAGACCTGCGTCATGGCAGGCCTGCAACCATTGAGGGTCGCGGTGCGAGGCGTCCTTGACCGCCAATAGACCGATGCCGGACTGATCGGCATCCTTGCGCGCCAGATTCAATAGGTGTTCGAGCAAGGCCGGGCGTCGGCTCACGGCAATATGCCGGGCCGTGCCGACATGGCACTGCTCGGCCACCGGCGAGCCAAGGGCGTAGAGGCGCACATCGAACAGCCCCGGCCAGCATCGCCGCAATCCTTGGCTGATGCGTTTGCCCAGGCCCTGAACCGTAGTGTCCAGCGAGTAAGCGGTGGTGAACGCCACCGCAGCCGCAATCAATACATCGTCTTCGAACAGCGCCAGATAGCGCCACTGAAAATCGACGATGTCCGAGCGTTCAACGGCCCGGTAGTAATCCCAATCCTCCAGTTCGTCGGGGAAACAGTCATTCCAGGCACCGCGTTCAATGGCTTCGATCGTTGAAAAGGCGAGGGCAGTAATCACTTGGTTTCCTTAACATTTACCCACGTTGGGCCTCACCCGATCCCTTGTAGGAGCGAGCCTGCTCGCGATGGACTCCAGAGCGCCGCGTTTATCCTGTTACCCCGCGTTATCGTTAACGACTTTCGCGAGCAGGCTCGCTCCTACAGGGGGGCGTGCATAGGTTCGTCGATGTGTTCAGGCCAGCTGCCGATAGTCCTGGCGCGGGGGGTGCGCGGTGGTTCCTTGTTGCGTGAAACGGTGCTGGATAAAGTCCGCGCTCAGCTCCACCACGCGACGGTATTGCAGATCGACAGTGATCATGTGGTAGCAGTCGTCCAGCAGGATTTTCACCACGGGCCCACCGAGCTTGCGTTCCACATAGTCGGCGTTCCAGCGACTGGTGATGTCGTCTTCCCGCGAGTGCAGGACCAACGCCTGGGTGGTGATCCGTGGCATGCGTTTTTTTACCGCCGCCACCAGCCGGTGCAGCTCTCGAACACTGACCCCGGACATGGTCAGCAGCCCGGCATTGCCGCTTTCGCCGGCCTTCATCTGTCGCTCGACGATCGCTCGCAGGCGTTCGTCCTTGATTCCGTACGGTGGTTTTTCGTTGAAGCGGCACAGGTGCACGCCAAACGGAATCGACATTGCCAGACTGCTCAACTTAGCGATCCAGGGCATGTTCCAGCCGTCGTATCGCAGTGTTGTCGAGTACAGCAACAGCCCTTCGATCTGCCCCGGATGCTCGGCCGCCAGATACATCGACAGCACCGCACCCATGGACAAACCGCCGACGAACACGTGCTCGTGTTTGCGCCGTACACCGACGAAGGTGTTGCGCGCGCTCTCGTACCAGTCGCGCCAACCCGTGGCTTGCAGGTCGGCGTTATCACCGCAATGGCCGGCCAGGGTCGGCACGTAGACCGTATACCCGGCCTTGGCCAGCCCCATGGCGACCCGGCGCAGTTCCGTCGGGGTGCCGGTGAGGCCGTGGATCAACAGCACCGCGACCTCCCCGCTGCCGAGAACGAAGCCGGCGCTGCCTTCACCCATGTCTATCGCATCCGGTGAAAACGCGGCGTTCATCGTTGCATCGCCCGGTGCAGCAGACGATCGAGCAGGGCGATGCCGAGGTCGATTTCCGGGTAGCTGATCTCCAGCGATGGCGCCAGGGTGATCACGTTCTTGTAGTAACCGCCGACATCGAGGATCAGGCCCAGGCGCTGGCCGTCGATTTCGATGTCGCCCTTCATGCCTTCTTCGACCATGAAATCCAGGGTCGCCTTGTCCGGGGTGAACCCGTCCGGAGCACAGATTTCGCAGCGCAGGGCCAGGCCCAGACCGTCGACATCGCCGATGATCGGGTAGCGCTTCTGCAAGTCTTTCAGACCTTCAAGGAAGTATTTGCCCTTGTTCATGACCATTGCGCCGTAATCGACTTCGCTGGTCATCTTGAACATTTCCAGGCCCACCGCCGTGCCGAGCGGGTTGGAGGCGAAGGTCGAGTGGGTCGAGCCTGGCGGGAAGACGGTGGGGTTGATCAGCTCTTCCCGGGCCCAGATGCCGCCCAGTGGATTGAGGCCGTTGGTCAAGGCTTTGCCGAAGACAATCACGTCCGGCTTGACGTCGAAGTGCTCGATCGACCACAGCTTGCCGGTGCGATAGAAGCCCATCTGGATTTCGTCGACCACCATCAGGATGCCGTGCTGGTCCAGCACATGCTTGAGTTCGCTGTAGAAGTTCATCGGCGGAATCACGTAGCCGCCGGTGCCCTGGATCGGCTCGACGTAGAACGCGGCGTATTCGCTCTGGCCGACTTTCGGGTCCCAGACGCCGTTGTATTCGGTCTCGAACAAGCGGGCGAACTGCTGCACGCAATGGCTGCCGTACTCTTCCTTGGTCATGCCTTTGGGGCCACGGAAGTGGTACGGGAACGGGATGAAGTTGGCGCGCTCGCCGAAGTGGCCGTAGCGGCGGCGATAGCGGTAGCTGGAGGTGATCGACGACGCGCCCAGGGTGCGCCCGTGGTAGCCCCCCTCGAAGGCGAACATCAGGCTCTTGCCGTTGCTGGCGTTACGCACCACTTTCAACGAGTCCTCGATCGACTGCGAACCACCGACGTTGAAATGCACGCGACCGTCGAGACCGAATTTATTCTTCGCGTCCACGGCGATCATTTCCGAGAGCTCGATCTTGCCCTTGTGCAGGTACTGGCTGGCGATTTGCGGCAGGGTGTCGATCTGCTGTTTCAGCGCGTTGTTCAGGCGCGGGTTGGCGTAGCCGAAGTTGACGGCCGAGTACCACATTTGCAAATCGAGGTAGGCCTGGTCTTCGGTGTCCCAGACGTAGGAGCCTTCGCAGCGGCTGAAGATACGCGGCGGCTCGATGTAGTGAACGGTGTCGCCGTAGGAGCAGTACTTGGCTTCTTTTTCCAGAAGGATCCGGTCTTCCAGGGTAGCGATTCGAATATCAGACATGGTGGAAGAGTTCCTGTGTTTCTACATTGAAAGAGGTGGCGTTGGCGGCGCTGGCTTTTGGCAGCAGGGCCAGCAAAGCCGGGAGTTCGGCGAAGCTGTCGAAGCGGGCGTGAGGGATCGCGTTGCGTTCGCAGTATTCGGCGAGGCGCCCCTTGGCGAAGACGAAGTCGGCGGTGGACGACACGCACATGTCGGACTGGCCGTCGCCGATCACCAGCACCCGTTTGTTGCCGGGCGTGGATTTGCATTTGCAGTTGCCGGATGCCGCGCGGCAGGCGTCGCTGGAATGCGGAAAGTCGATGCGCCAGCTTTCGTGATCCCGCTGTCGCAGGCGGTTGGCGAGGATCGGCAACAGGGTCACGTAGTTGCGCGCCAGAATTCGCGCGATGCCTTGTTCGATGCCGTCGCTGACCACTTCGAACGAAGCGCCCAGGCCGATGGCGTGGTCGACGAAGTCGGGGAAGTCCGGATCGATCTCGATGCTGTCGAAGAACGCCAGCAATTGGCCGGGCGTGGCCTTGACCAGCGAGAGCTGGCGGCTGAGGCATTCACGGGAACCGATATCACCGGCCAGCCACTGGTTTTCGATCACTTCCCAACTCGGGTCGGCGAAGCGTTCGAGGATGCTGTCGATCACGTCGGTGCGGGTGATGGTCCCGTCGAAATCACACACGATATGCCAGTCAATCATCTGCATTACCTATTGGTCAGAGCGCGCTGTGTGCGCTTGCCGAGGGGTAGAGCAGGGACTGTGCCAAGTGCCGGGAGCCCTGTTTTGCCGGGCTGGTAAGGGCTTTTTATAAACTGAAGCTACAATTTTTGTAGCTTGCTACAAACAACATGAGTGCTTGCGCGGTGGGTGCCATCCGGGGATTGATGCGCGCATATTCGGAACAAGGAACGGCCTCATGAATAGGAAGACATTGCTTTTACTGGCGGCGTTGGCGGGCTTTTCGGCGAACGCTATGGCGAACGGCATCACCGGGGAGGCGGGGGTGGGCCTGGGTTATCAGCCTCACGATCCCAGCGGCAGCCGTTATGAAACCCAACCGTTGCCGTATCTCGATCTGGACTGGGGCGATGTCAGCCTCAGTACCGACGACGGACTGACCTGGAGCGCCTTGAAAACCAACGGTTTCAGCGCCGGGCCCTATGTGAATTACCTGCCGGGCCGCACCTCGAACGGTGAGTTGCGCGGGTTGCGCGATGTGCCTGACATGGCGGAGGCCGGTGGTTTCGTGCAGTACGCTCCGGCCGATTTCTGGCGGGTGTTCGCGTCCGTCGGCCAAGCCATCGGCGGTGGCGGCGGACAGGGCGGCGTGCTCGGCCGGGTCGGTGGCGAGATCGGTTATCCACTGGGCGGGGGCGTGATCGGCAGCAGCAATCTGACCGCGCATTTCGCCAATGCCCGACAGAACAACACCTTCTTCGGTGTCAGCGACAAGGAAGCCCAGGCGTCCGGTTTCCGTGCATACAACGCCGGCGGCGGTTTGCAGAACATTGAGCTGACCCAGAGTTTCGAGTTCCCGCTTGGGCCGCAGTGGTCGCTGGTGACCAGCGCCAGCTGGATTCACCTGACAGGCTCGGCGGCCGACAGCAGCATTGTCAAAAGCGTCGGCGATACCAATCAGGGCGAGGTGCAGATGGCGATCGCCTATAAATTCAAGTGAGCCTGGCGGGAACTGGTCTGGCCTTTGCAAACAGTCGTGTCGAACCCATTGTTTCAGGATGTTCTTCATGGCTCGCCCTGTTTATCGTCTGCTGGCCCATTCGCTGTGGGACCTGATTCCCATCGCCCTCGGCCTGGCCCATTTCGCATTTGTCGTGTGGCTGGTCACAGCCTTTCATGCGCTGTCCTGGTGGGCGTTGGTGCCTTTGGCGCTGGGCTATGCGGTGAGCCTGTCGTGGAGCATCAACAGCATTTCCCACAACCAGATCCACAACGCCTACTTCACGCCGGCGTGGCTCAACCGCGCCTTTGACCTGCTGCTGTCGCTCACTATCGGTTTCTCCCAGACCCTCTACCGCGACATCCACAACCGGCATCACCGGGGCAACTCGGACCGGCCGGGGGCGGATGGCAAGACCATTGATCCGCTGTCGATTTACCAGCGGGGCAAGGACGGGCAGCCCGAGAACCCCTGGGCTTACACCTTCCTGAGTTTCTTTCGCGACGACCCCAAGCCGATCTACGACCAGATGCGTCGCAAGCGTCCCGACGATGCGCGCTGGGTCAAAGTGGAGATCGGCGTGACGCTGGCGTTCTACCTGGGGCTGGCAGCCTATGATTGGCGGGCGGTGCTGGTGTTGTTGCCGTTCTGGTATCTGGGCCAGGCTCTGTCATCGCTCAACGGCTACTACGAGCATTTTGGCGGTAATCCGGATTCGCCGATTGCCTGGGGCGTCAGCGCCTACAGCCCGCTCTACAACCTGCTGTGGATGAACAACGGCTACCATGCCGAACACCACTATCGGCCGAAAATGCACTGGACCCGGGTCAAGGCCTTTCACCGGGAGATCGCCGGGCAGCAGCGGGAGGCGGGCGTGAAGGACATTCCGGTGGCCCATGGCCTCGGGTTTCTGGTGGCTCATCGCAAGGATTGAACCGTATAAAACGTGGGAGCCAGCAGGCTCCCACAGTCGATTTCCTCAGGTTTCCTCGCCCTCGGCCAGCAGCGCAATGCCGCCCATGATCACGGCCACGCCCACCCAGTGCAGCACGCTGATCTGCTCTCCCAGCCCCAGCCACGACCCCAGCAGCACACCGACGAACACCAGCGAACTGAGCGGGAACGCGAGGGACAGGCTGCTGCGCCGCAGAATCAGCATCCAGACAAAGAACGCGCCGATGTAGCAGGCAATCGCGATCAACACGCCCGGTGCCTGGGCGACGTTGAGCAGCCATTGCAGGCTGAAGTCCATTTGCCCCAGTTGATTGCCGCCGACCTTGGTCGCGATCTGCCCGCCACTTTCCAGAATAATCAGCAACGCCCAGAGCACCACGGTGCCCAGGCGGCCGTGAAGCCAATCCATCGAGCCATTCCTTTTGAGTATCAGTTGAGAATCAGGCATGGCCGACACACACGAGCATCACGCCCGCCGTAATCACCAGTGTGCCCAGCCAGCGACGGCGGCTGACGGTTTCGCCGAGGAACAGCTTGCCGGCCAGCACCACGCCGCAATACGCCAGCGCGGCGGCGGGAAACAACAGGCTCAGCGGCGCCCGGGACAGGGCTTCGAGCCAGACGAAAAACTCGATCACATAAGCGCCGATCCCGCACCACAACAGCGGCGCATTGAACACCTGGCCCCAGAACGCATTCAGGCGAAACCCGCCTTCCAGTTCCGGCAAGCGGTCCAGGCCGAGCTTGAAACAGAGCTGGCCGATGACGTCGAGCACAATGGAAAACGCCACCAGGAGAATCACGGTCAAGGTCATGGGAACAGTTCCTCGAACAACTCGATCAGGGCCTGATTGGTCGTGGCGTTGCGCAGCAGATCGGCTTCGCTCCAGCGCTCTGCCGGAGGCTGGTCGGAGCGGGCTTCCCAGCGTTTGAAGGCGTTGCTGAACGCCGGGCGGGCGTACTCGCCACAGATGTCGATGCCGAGGACGCGTTTACCGGCCGCCAGCACGCGAATCGCCTGCAACAGGTGACTCAAGCGCATGCCGCCCTGATCCCAATTGGTCGCGGCGTCTTCGCTGGCCAGCACATCCTTGTCGATAGTGATCCACACCGCTTCGGTGGGCAGGCTGGCGACCAGTTGTCGGAGAAATTGCGTCCAGTCCAGGCCGGACAGGTTGCGCCAGTGCAGCAGGTTTTCCTGCTGCCGATGCCCGGCCCCGTCACCGATCATGCCCCAGATTTTCGAGGGCGGACGCTCCCAGGGGTACATCTCCAGGACACCGCGTTTGAGCGCACGCAGATTGCCGCCCTTGAACTGCGGATTTTGCAGGTCGTCGCTGCACGGGCCGAGGGTGACGATGCGCCGGATGTTCGGCAGTTTCAGCGCCTGATTGACCCACGAGCCGCAATGTCGACGAGGAGCGAATCGGACCCAGTCGGGATGGTTGTCGAAGTGGATCAGGCTGGTCGGCTCCGGCAAGTCAGCGAGAAAGGCCGGGGTCAAATGGTGATAGTCGCCGGAACCGACGAAGAAGATTTCCGGCTGCGGGCCCGTGTGTCGGGGCCGTTGTTGCAGGCGTTCGGTAAAGCGACGCCAGGTGCGCTCGCTGGACCACAGCCGCAGTTTCGGCCCGAGATCGAGCAGGTCAAGGCGTTTGGCGCGGCCGCTGTCGAGTAACTGCGCGATGGGGGCCTGGGCAGTCAGGCTGTGGTCGAGATCTAAAATGTTCAAGGTCAGGATTCACCCTTGGCAGACCCGCCCAGACACCGGCTTCATCGATCATGAAGGCCAGCCGGGGGGCTTTTGGGGGTAAATGCAAGGGATGGGCCAGCAGGCCAGTAGAGCACCTTTGTGGGAGCGAGCCTGCTCGCGAAGGCGTCGTGTCGGCCGACATCAATGCTGAATGTACCGACCTCTTCGCGAGCAGGCTCGCTCCCACAAGGGGGGATGGGGTGTTCAGGTGTGGAGGCGCACCCAAATGCTGACGAGTACGGTCGCCGCCATCAACCACGCCACCGCCGCCACGGCGAGGGAGGCTTCCAGGCGCATCTTGTCGACCATCACGTACAAAGTCGCCAGGTAGACGAAATACGGAATGATCGACCACATGCCAAACACGATGGTGGTCTTGAGGTCATCGATCGAACGCCCCTTGCCGACGATGTAATGGGCAATCAGCGCAAAGGTGGGAAACAGTGGCACGAGGCCGGCGATGTAATAGTTTCGGGTCTTGGCCAGGGCGGCGAGGATCACCACCACCGCCGCGCCCAGGGTTGCCTTGAGAATCAGGTCCATCAGTGGTTCAGCCCGTACTTCTTCACTTTGTCGAACAGGGTGGTTTTGGCCATGCCCAGTTCCTGGCTGGCCTGGGTCAGGTTGCCGCCGCTGCGTTGCAGGGCATCGCGCAGCAGATTGCGTTCGAAGGCTTCCACCGCTTCGGCGAAGGCCAGGCCCTGGGTGCTGCCGCCCGCGCCGGGTTTCTTGAACGCCGGAAGACCAAGGGCGAAGCGTTCGGCGACGTTGCGCAATTCGCGCACGTTGCCCGGCCAGTCGTGGCTCATCAGGTGCGACACCGTCTGGTTATCCAGTTCCGGCGCGGCGCGGTCGAAGCGCAGGGAGGACTGCTGCAGGAAGTATTCGAACAGTTGCAGGATGTCTTCGCGGCGTTCGCGCAGCGGCGGCAGTTCCAGGGTCACCACGTTGAGGCGGTAATACAGGTCACTGCGGAACTCGCCGGCCTTGCTCGATTCGTCGAGGTCGGACTTGGTCGCGGCGATCACCCGGCAATCCACCGCCACGCTCTGGTTCGAGCCGAGGCGTTCAAGGGTGCGCTCCTGCAACACTCGTAGCAGTTTGATTTGCAGGGGCAGAGGCATGCTTTCCACTTCGTCGAGGAACAGCGTGCCGCCATCAGCATGCTCGATCTTGCCGATCCGCCGTTTGCCGGCACCGGTGAAGGCGTTGGCTTCGTGGCCGAAGATTTCGCTTTCGAACAGGTTCTCCGGCAGGCCACCGCAGTTCAGCGCCACGAATTGTTTGGTGTGTCGGCGACTGAAGTCATGCAGGCAGCGCGCGACCAGTTCCTTGCCGGTGCCGGTTTCGCCTTCGATCAGCACGTTGGCCGAAGTATCGGCGACGTTGGCAATCAGTTCGCGTAATTTCTGCATGGCCGGCGATCGGCCGATGATCCGGCCCTCGAGGGAATCCCGCTCCGCCAGTTGCCGGCGCAACGACGAGACTTCCCGCGCCAGGCTGCGTTGCTCCAGGGCACGCCGGGCCACGTCCACCAGGCGTTCGGGGGAGAAAGGTTTCTCCATGAAGTCATAGGCGCCTTTCTGCATCGCGCCCACGGCCATGGAAATGTCGCCGTGACCGGTAATCAGCACCACCGGCAAGCTGCGGTCACGGGCCTTGAGCCGGGTCAGCAGTTCCAGGCCATCGATACCCGGCAGGCGAATGTCGCTGATGACGATGCCGGCATAGTTGTCGCCGACACGCTCCAGGGCTTCTTCGGCACTGCCAACGCCGATGCAGGGAATGTCTTCCAGGGTCAGCGCCTGCTGGCAGCCGAGCAGCACATGGGGGTCATCTTCGACGATCAATACACTAAGGTCGTTGTTCATATTGGCTCGGCGGGAGTGGGGCTTACCAACGGTAAACTGAGGACGAATGCGGTACCACCGCTGGCCGGGTGCTCGACACCCAGGTGACCGCCGGTGGCGGCGGCCAGGCTCGCGGAAAGGGTCAGGCCAAGGCCCAGGCCCTGTTCGCCGGGTTTGGTGGTGAAAAAGGGTTCGAACAGGTGTTTGCGCGCTTCGGCGTCGATGCCATGGCCGTTGTCCCGCACCCGCAGGCGGTACTTGCCATCGATCACATCGCCTTCGAGCCACAATGCTGGCTGCGGTTGCGCCTGCATCGCATCGAGGGCGTTACCGATGAGGTTGACCAGGATCTGCTCCAGGCGAGTCTGGTCGATCTGCACCTGCACCGATTCGAAATGGCGGTGCAGTTGCAAATGGGCGTTTTCTACCCGTGCGCCGAGCAACTGCAAGGCCGCGTCCACGGCTTTGCCGAGACAGGCCTGGCCCTTGTCGTCACCGCGCCGGGCGAAGGAGCGCAGGCTGGCGGTGATCCGGCCCATGCGGTCGATCAATTCGTTGATGGTCTTGAGGTTGGTGCTGGCCACGTCGAGTTGCCCGCGCTCGAGAAAGCGCACGGTATTACCGGACAGGGTGCGCAGCGCGGCCAGCGGCTGGTTCAATTCGTGGGCGATGCTGGTGGACATCTGGCCGATGGCCGCGAGCTTTCCGGCCTGCACCAGTTCATCCTGAGCGCGGCGCAAGGTCTCTTCGGCGTGACGCCGTTCGCGGATCTGGCCCTTGAGCCGTTCGTTGCTGGCGCGCAGGTCGACGGTGCGTTCGGTAATCCGACGCTCCAGTTGATTGTTGGCTTCCTGCAAGGCTTCCCGGGCCGCGAGGCGAGTGGCGATCACTTTGCGCCGCTCGTTCCAGGCAATCAGCAGGAACGCCACGAGGGCGAATGCCACCGCCACCAGGATGCCCTGATTGATCGCTTCCCGGCGCAGGTCCTGCAACGGCGTGAGCAGGGTGAAATTCCACGGCGTATCGCTCAAGGGCCGGGTTTGCGACAGATAGCTGATGTTTTCTTCGTCGGAAACCAGCTCACTGTTGGCCGGAAAAGTCAGCTTTTCCACACCCTCGGACAGGGTTTCCCGGGCCAGCGGTTGCAGTTCGTTGAGTGGGAACCAGTAGTACTGAAGGCTGCGGGCGAGTTTTTCCTTGGTCTCGTCGCTCAGGGGAATCACGGACTTCAAGCGCCGCGCCGGATCGCTGGACAGAATGATGATGCCGTTTTCGTCGCTGACGAAGGCTTCCAGGCGCGCGCGCTGCCAGCGTTCTTCCATGGCTTCGAGGCGCACCTTGACCACGGCGACGCCGATGATCTTGCCGTGTTCTTCCAGGCCATGGGCCAGGTAGTAACCAGGTTCGCCGTTGGTGCTGCCGATGCCATAGAAGCGCCCCGGCTGGCCACGCACGGCGTTCTGGAAATAGGCGCGGAAGGACAGGTCTTCACCCAGGTAACTGTCGACATCGCGCCAGTTGCTGGTGGCCATGACCCGACCGGTGGTGTCCATCACGTAAATGGCCCGACTGCGGCTGCGCCGGTTCAGGCCTTCGAGGTAATCGTTGACCGTTTGCCGGTGTTCCGGGGTCGGGTCGGCCAGCAGTGTCGAAACACTGGTTTCGAGTTCCAGCAGGCTGGGCAGGTAGGTGTATTTGCTGATTTCGCTTTCGACGGCGCGGGCGTGCAGTTCCAGCTGGCGCTGGCCGTTTTCGCTGAGGCTGCGGATGCCGTAGTGCTCACTGACCCAGAAGCCGATATAACCCAGCCCGATCATCAGGGCGATGATCAGGGGCGGCAGGAACAGATGGCGAATCAGACGGGGTTTCACGGCGAGTGATGGCGACGTGGCGCGATAGAGATTGGGGTCGCATTTCATCACAGATGCCTTGGGTCAACCACAACACAAATCTTCAGACCTCTGCCGGCCCCTGTAGGCGCCGGCTTGCTGGCGAAGCAGGCGACACGGTGTGTCTGACAGATTGCTTTCGCTGGCAAGCCAGCTCCTACAGGGGCGGCTGGTATCAGTGCTGCAGAATCTTGTTGAGGAAGTGCTGAGTGCGGTCGGCGCGATGGCTGATGTCACCGAAGAACTCTTCTTTCTTGCAGTCTTCGATGATTTTGCCGGCATCCATGAAAATCACGCGGTCGGCCACTTTACGGGCGAAGCCCATTTCGTGGGTGACGCACATCATGGTCATGCCTTCGTGAGCCAGCTGCACCATCACGTCCAGCACTTCGTTGACCATTTCCGGGTCCAGCGCCGAGGTCGGTTCGTCGAACAGCATGACGATCGGGTCCATCGCCAGCGCACGGGCAATCGCCACACGCTGCTGCTGGCCACCGGACAGTTGGCCAGGGTGCTTGTGGGCGTGGGCCGAGAGGCCGACGCGCTCCAGCAATTGCAGGCCTTTCTTGGTGGCTTCGGCCTTGCTGCGCCCCAGCACCTTGATCTGCGCGATGGTCAGGTTTTCGGTGATGGTCAGGTGCGGGAACAGTTCGAAATGCTGGAACACCATGCCCACGCGCGAGCGCAGCTTGGGCAGGTTGGTCTTCGGATCGGCGATGGACGTGCCGTCGACCACGATGTCACCTTTCTGGAACGGTTCCAGGGCGTTGACGCATTTGATCAGGGTCGACTTGCCGGAACCGGACGGCCCGCACACCACGATCACTTCGCCTTTTTTGACCTCGGTGCTGCAATCAGTCAGCACCTGGAAGTCCCCATACCACTTGTTGATGTTTTTGATAGAGATCATACGGCGAACCTTTTTTGCAGACGCTTGACCAGCTGCGAGGCGGCAAAGCTGATGATGAAGTACACGAGACCTGCGAAGACCAGGAACTCATTGGAGCGGCCAATGATGTCGCCACTGGCGCGCGAAGCATTGAGGAAATCCACCAGGCCGACGGCGTAGACCAGCGAGGTGTCCTGAAACAGAATTATGCTCTGTTGCAGCAACAGCGGGGTCATCTTGCGAAACGCCTGCGGCAGGATGATCAGGCGCATCATCTGCCCGTAGGACATGCCCAGCGCCTGCGCGGCACCCATCTGGCCCTTGGGGATCGACTGCACGCCGGCCCGGACGATTTCGCAGAAGTACGCCGCTTCGAACATCATGAACGCCACGATGCACGAGGTGAACGCACCGATCGGGGTGTCTTCGCCGGTGATCCAGCGCAGCACGAATGGCACCGCCAGGTAGAACCAGGTGATGACCAGCAGCAACGGAATCGAACGGAAATAGTTAACGTAGGCGCCGGCGAGGTTCGACAGCAGTTTGCTGTGGGACAGACGGCACAGCGCCAGGATGGTGCCGAGAATGATCCCGCCGGTCACGCCCAGGGCCATCAGCTTGAGGGTCATGACCATGCCGTTCCACAAGCCCGGCAGGGACGGGATGATGCCCGAGAAGTCGAATTCCATCATTTACCCCCTACGGAAATCAGGCCCGGTACGGCGACTTTTTTCTCGACCATGCGCATCAGCAGCATCAGGCTCATGTTCAGGGTGAAGTAGATCAGCGTGGCCAGGGTGAACGCTTCGAACAGGTTGGCGGAGAACTCGGCGGTCTGTTTGGTCTGCGCGAGCAACTCCATCAGTCCGATCAACGAGGCCACGGACGAGTTCTTGAAAACGTTGAGAAACTCCGAGGTAAGCGGCGGAATGATGATCCGGTACGCCTGGGGCAGCAGCACGTTCCAGTAGATCTGCGGCAGCTTGAAGCCCATGGCGCGGGCAGCGGATTCCTGGCCTTTGGGCAGCGCCTGAATACCGGTACGCACTTGTTCGCAAACGCGGGCGGTGGTGAACAGGCCCAGGCACACGACAACGCTGAGGAAGGCCGAGGTGGTCGGGTTCAGGTCCTGCTTGTACCACTCTTGCAGATCCGGCGGCAGCAGGTCGGGCACCAGGAAGTACCAGATGAACAGCTGAACCAGCAGCGGCACGTTACGGAAGAGTTCGACGTAGCAGGTGGCGATACCCGATACGATGCGGTTCGGCACGGTGCGCATGACACCCAGGATCGAGCCCAGTGTCAGGGCGATGATCCAGGCCGCGACGGCAATGCCAATGGTCCAGCCCAGACCGGAGATGAACCAGTCGAGATACGTCTCGCTGCCCACGCCGGTGGACTTGAAGAACACGCCCCAGTCCCAGTTGTAATTCATTAGGGTCTCCCCTCAGATCAATCGATGTACAAGTACCCGCTTGGGGAAGCTCCGTTCCCGCCTGACCTCGAAGATCAGGCACACGCGATCGGCTCGACAGCCACCGGTTCGAGTGTTTCCAGAAATGCCAGCAGGGAGTGACTATCTCCTGAAAGGGCAGGGCCCCGTCAGGAGATAAGGTTAGTCAGAAATCAGGACTTCTTGTCGTCAGCCGCTTTATCGGTCGGTTTGGCGATCAGGGCCTTGAGCTCGTCGCTCATCGGGAAGTTCAGGTTCAGGCCTTTTGGCGGGATTGGCTGCATGAACCATTTGTCGTAGATCTTGTTGATCTCGCCCGATGCGTAGGTGGCCTTGATGGCGTCATCCACAGCCTTTTTGAACGGCTCGTCGCCTTTGCGCACCATGCAACCATAGATTTCATAGGACTGAGGGGTACCGGTCACAGCCCAGTCTTTCGCGTTCTTGGCCTTGGCTGCTTCACCCGCCAGCAGGGCGTCGTCCATCATGAAGGCAACGGCACGGCCGGTTTCCAGCATCTGGAAGGACTCACCATGGTCCTTGGCGGAGATGACGTTCATGCCCATCTGCTTGTCGGCATTCATCGACTTCAGGATGCGCTCGGACGTGGTGCCAGCGGTGGTCACGACGTTTTTACCGGCCAGATCCGGGAAGTCCTTGTACTTGGAGTCTGCCTTGGTCAGCAGGCGAGTACCGATTTCGAAGATGCCGACGGAGAAGTCAACCTGCTGCTGACGCTCGACGTTGTTGGTGGTGGAACCGCACTCCAGGTCCACGGTGCCGTTCTGCACCAGCGGGATACGGGTTTGCGAGGTCACCAGGTTGTACTTGACCTGGAGGTTCGGCATGTCCAGGTCTTTTTTCAGGGCTTCGACGACTTTCAGCTGGATGTCGTGGGAGTAGCCGACCGGCTTGCCGGAAGCGTCCGCGATGTAGGAAAACGGAATGGAAGCGTCACGGTGCCCGAGGGTGATGACGCCGGACTCTTTGATTTTCTTCAGGGTGCCGGTGAGTTCGGCGGCGAAAACTGGCGTGCTGATCAGAGCGGCAGCAATGGCTGCGCCCAGGATATGGGGAACGATGCGCATCAAATTTTCCTCGACATTGTTTTTTTTATGGAGCCAGTTCATCGGCCCTTTTGTGCTTCGAATGCCTGACGGCTCCTGAAGTGTTGGCGCAACAGGCATTCGTCGAAGAAGTGTAGAGCATGACCCGTGCCAGGCCAGGCTGAATGAATCAAAGTATTGATTTATAAGGAGATTAAATATTTTAGACGGGTTTTTTAGCGCTAAATGATCCGGTTATCCGAACCGACCGGCAGGTCGCGTTCGGAAAACCGAATGGGAGTTGGGGCGCAACCCTGGCTCAGGTGTATTTGCGCTTGTCCGGTGCCGGCGGGAAATACTGGTACAACCAGGTTTCACTCAGCGTGCGTTCATTGGTCCGGATGAACAGACGCAATTCGACCGGATCTACACTGTCGTTGGTCGGGTACCAGTCGAACAGGATCCGATAGCCCTTGATGTCATCGAGCACCAGCACGCTGAAATCCTTCACCTGCCCGTTCGAGCACGTCACCACCGGTTCGATGCCGGCACCCTCGGGCAGGCGATCCAGACCGCCGCCGGTGAAATCCACGGCGAAGCGACGGGCCCAGACTTCCGGGTAGTGCTCGCCCGGTGCCCAGCCTTCGGTGAAACCGCCCATTCCGGAACGGGTCGCATGGACCCGCGCCAGCGGTGTGCCGACCGGCGGCAGTGCGCTCCAGTACAGTTTGTAGCCGTAGTTCAGCGAGTCGCCGGCCGCCACCGGTTTCTTCGGTGTCCAGAACGCGACGATGTTATCGAGGGTCTCGCCGGTCGTAGGGATTTCCAGCAGATCAACGGAGCCTTCGCCCCACGCCGTTGTAGGTTCGACCCATAGGCTCGGGCGTCGGCTGTACCAATCGACGGTGTCCTGATAATTGGCAAATTCGTGGTCGGTCTGCACCAGGCCGAAACCCTTCGGATCCGTGTCGGCGAAGGCGTTGAATTGCAGGGTCGCGGGGTTATTCAGCGGGCGGCAGATCCACTCGCCGTTGCCACGCCACATGGCCAGGCGGTCGGAGTCGTGGATTTGTGGGTGAATGGTGTCGCACATCCGACGTTCGTGTTTGCCGCAGCTGAACATGCTGGTCATCGGCGCGATGCCCAGTTGTTCGATGGCGGTGCGCGCGTTCACGTGGGCATCGACCTCCATCACCACGCGCTCGGCCTGGCAATCGATGTCAAAACGATAGGCACCGGTGGCACTCGGGGAGTCGAGCAAGGCGTAGACCACGAAGCGGGTGCTGTCCTTGTCCGGGGTTTCGAACCAGAACTTGGTGAAATCGGGGAATTCCTCGCGCTTCTTGGCGTAGGTGTCGATCGCCAGGCCGCGGGCCGACAAGCCGTACTGGCCGGTGGCGTCCACCGCGCGGAAGTAGCTGGCGCCGAGGAAGGACACCACGTCGTGCTTGTCCAGCTCCGGCGCCTTGAACAGCTTGAAGCCGGAAAACCCCAGGTCGCCGGTGAGCTGTTGGGTGTCGACAGTGGTTTTTTCATAGTTGAACAGCGACGGGCGGAAATGCACCTCGCGGGCCATGCGCGTCTTGGGATCGACGCTGTACATGCGCACCGGCTGCTTGAACCCCATGCCGACGTGGAAAAACTGCACATCCAGTTGACCCTTGTTTTCTTTCCACAACGAATGATCGCCGTCGTAGCGAATCGCGTTGAAATTCTGCGGGGTCATGGTCGCCAGGGTGGGCGGCAACACTTGCTTGGTGTCCTGATAGCGATTGCTGGCGAGCTGTTTGGCCTGGATTTTCAAGGCTTCGAAGTCGAAGGGCTGGGCTTCGCCATCGGCGGTCCCGGGAGCGGCCCAGGCACGAGCAGCGAGCAGGCCGGTGGCGGACAAGCCGGTGTAGGCAGCGATGGCCATGGAGGCTTTGAGCAAATTCCTGCGGTGCATAAGTACAACCTGTCGTGAACAATCCCGCGCCGTTCCTGGCACGTGCTGGATCAGAAATAACGGTTCGGACATGCCTTCGGCCAAACGCATCGGTCTTTAAACAGATGCCCGATAGCATAAACCGTTCGATGCAAGCGCAAAATTGATTGATGGCATTGCGATGGCGGGCGAGTGAAACAAGACATGTCGGGAAACATTTCCGACAGGGACTTCTGATTTAGAGGGCATTTCTGCTTTTTTCGACTAATTACTCTAAAAACCGCTTTTCAGCGCCGGGAATATTTCTATTCTGTGCTCATGACCGGTTTATGCCCTTCGGGCCGGTGCGGTTCCGTTGGTACAAGGCGCTGCTGAAAAAGGAATAGGGCGATGCGGTTACTGAAGTTTTCTTTGACGTAGAGAAGGACATCGTCCATGTCGAAAGTACAAGGCATCACCGAAATGTTGGGAATCTTTCCGTGCCTATCCAGTGGCCGGCGAAGACGTCGTCTCAATTCCGAGGAAATGAAGCTGGTGGAGCGCTATCGCGAACTGTCGGAGAGTGACCGGATAGCCATGAGGTGTCTGGTGGATGCGATGAGGAGTGTTTCGCGGTTCTGATGGGACCTGGCTACCGTGAAAGCCACTTGGCTTTTACAGTGGCCAGGCTGGTCAAGAGAACGAACTATTCGAATGTGGTCCTTTGTAGGAGCGAGCCTGCTCGCGATGGTCGTCAACGATGACGCGTACTTTCTGGCTGTACGCGGCGTTCTTGAGTCCATCGCGAGCAGGCTCGCTCCTACAGGAGGGCCGGATTTATCTCTTTAGTTGCCAGTGCCAACAACTGAGAACGGTCGCTGTACCTGCATCAAATCAGGCATGTCCCGCCATTTGATCCACGCGTGATGCTGGTAATGCAGCAACGGCACCGTGATACCGGCCCAATTCAGCGAACTCAGGCTCGGCAGGTTTTCCAACGGCGCTGTCTGCGCATTTCGCAACATCGGAACAACCTCATGACTCAACCATTGCCTCAAATTGCGGTTTTCCGGGATGAAGTGGTGAACCAGCAATGCGTATACCCCCGATTCACTGACCATCAGCGATTCGAGGGTTTTGCCGTTTTTCAACAGCCAGACATGGCGACGCTGATCGGGATCGAGCTTTTGGATGAGCCGTTCGTTCAGCGGTGTGCCCATCAGGCGGCCTAGATCCTGGACGCAGAACCAGGCTTGATGGTCTTGCATGAAGGCGTGGAGGAAGCGGTTGTGGCGGCTGAAGGCGGTGGGGGTGAAGCAGGTATGAGTGTCTGACGGATTTGATGCGAGCTTGTGCATATTTCGACTCCATGTTGAAAAAGGAGCCGCCACTAATCCTTCGACAGATTTGGGTGGCGGACCGTGTGGCGTTCGAAGTCGGGACATTCTCGTTCAACATGGAAGCCATGAGAGGCCCGCGCCACACGGCCCACCATAGAGTGAAACTGAAAGGCAAAAAAATGCCCCAGTTCCTATGGGGGCGCGGATGCGCCATGTTGATGAGTTACCGGCTTCGACTCCGGATCGCTGATTTGGCAGCGACGGGACAAAGCCTATCGGTCAGGCGCTCGCGGCGCCAAGTCTACTCCGGCGACGCTTGTCGTAGGAATGAGAGTCTTCGTTGGAAGGCATGATCTGTAGGAATTTCCTGTTTTTGCACGGCGCGCAGTCAAACGACACCCAAGCCGCCGTTTTTCCTTTATCTATTCGAAACCAAGGAATGAACTGCAGGTTTTCTCCATGCTGATCGAATTTTCAGTTTCCAATTACCGCTCTTTCCGTGACAGGCAAACCCTGTCCATGGCGGCGACTCCTCGTCTGAGCAAGACGCGCAACCTATTCAAATCTTCTACGAACTCCGAGAAGCTGCCAGACCTACTGAAGGTGGCGGCGATTTACGGCCCGAACGCCTCCGGCAAGTCTTCGTTGATCCGGGCGATGGGAATAGTCGGCCGCTTGTTGGCCACGACTTCAGGTTCGAATGGCGAACCACTGCCGGTTTCGCCCTTTCGATTTGATCGCGCATTGAAGGATGAACCCAGTGTTTTTGAGTACAACTTCATTCAAGCGGGGCTGCGATATCGGTTTGTGCTCGGGTTGACGGGGCAACGGATTGTTAAAGAACAACTGGTCGTCTACCCGAGAGGGAAAGAAACGCTCCTTTATGATCGCCTCTTCGACGCTGAAGGCGAACACTATGTCTTTGGCAAAACGCTGGAGGGTGGCGAAGAGGTGCATTGTGCGTGGCGGCGTTTGACGAGCCCGAAAATGCTATTTCTCGCGCAAGCCGTGACCAACAGCAGTGAAGAGTTGCGCCAGTTGCGAACGCCATTCAGCTGGTTTCAAACTGGCTTTCTCGTCGTCGAGCAGAACAACATGATGGGGTTATCCACGGCATCGATCAGGTTTCTTCAGATGGTGTCTGACCACACACATGATCTTCGTGATTTTCTTAATGCGTTGGATATTCCGGTATCTGCCATTGCGCTCAGTTCTGACGAGTCTGCTTCGATTCAGAGCAATAAGAAACTCACTCTGAAAGACTTCTTTGCCGCGGCTCAGAAGGACAAATTGACGCTGACGCACTCGAGTGTTTCCGGCGATGCGGATTTCGATTTTTCCGAAGAGTCGTGCGGGACGAAGAACCTGATTGGCTTCTGGTTGCCCTGGTTCATGATGAATCAGGCAGGTGGCAGCGGAGTCCTTTGTGTCGATGAGCTGGACAGTAGCCTGCATCCGGAAATCGTTGCTGATTTGATTGGTAAGCATTTGGATAGTGGGCTGGATACCCAGTTGATATTTACCACCCACGATACGCATCTCATGAACGAAAAGATTTTGCGTCGCGATCAGTTCTGGATTACTGAGCGCGATGCTCATGGCGCCACGAACCTCTTTTCCATTCATGACTTTGCAGGTCGGGAGAGTGAGGATGTAGAGAAACGCTACTTTGAAGGCCGCTATCGCGGATTTCCGTTGCTAAGGCAGGGATGAGTATGGCGAGTTCGAACAAGTCCTTTGATCGCAAGGCATCACGATTCAAGCCTCAGCCTAAAGTGCTGGTGCTTTGCGAGGACAGCAAGTCAGGGAAGCGATATCTGGAAGAGGCCGCGCGTCATTTTCGTGCCAGGGCACAAGTTGAAATTGTTCACTGCGGAGTAACGCACCCGAGCGGTATCGTTGAGCGAGCCGTCATCCGGCAAAAAGGCTTCGACAAAGTGTTTTGTGTTCTGGATCGTGATACGCACCTCTGCTTTCAGCGTGCGATGAACGTTGCCAAGTCCCATCCAAAGATCAGGGTCATTGCGTCGTATCCCTGCTTTGAGTTTTGGCTTCTTTTGCACTTCGGTTTCAATCGAAAGCCTTTCAGAGCTGTCGGGAAGTATTCGCCAGGTGATCTGGTGGTCAGGAGCCTGAGAAAGAAGCCCAACATGGATCAGTACGACAAGGGCGAAGAGAGCAGCTATTTTGCTCAACTGTTGGGTGAGCCGTTTCTGAAGGCGAGAACGTTGGCACCAAAGATTCTTGAGGACGTCGCCATCAGTGGCGAGCCTAACCCTAGTACCGAAATCCATTTGTTAATGGATGAATTCGAAATCCTCGCCAAACCGCAACCCATATAACGTCATCAACCTTGCCCGCATCTCTGCAGGCAAGGTGCCCTAACGAAAGGCGAAAACGTTACCGACTAACCTTCCACGCATCCCCGGCAGGCGCCGTGCCATGGTCATACGGCTTGCCAATCCACATGTAGATCAGGCCCAAACCAATCACGATGGCAGTGCTCAACACCATGGCGTAGTTGATGTACCACGCCGCATCCGGCGTACGCGGCCAGGCCATGTTGATGATGGCGCCGATGCCGTAGGCCAGCGCGCCGATGTTGACCAGCCAGCCCCAGGCACCGAGGGTGAATTTGCCGCTCGGTTTCCAGCCTTTCATGCGTGCGTACAGCGCGCCGAGCACGATCATCTGGAACGCCAGGTAGATGCCGATGGCGGCGAAGCTGACGATGGTGGCGACCGCGTCCTGCAGGAAGAAGCCGAGGATGATGATCAGCGCCGGCAGGACACCGGACACAAACAGTGCGGCAACCGGAACCTGGGTCGCAGGAGAAATCTTTTTCAGCAGTCGGCTGCCGATGACCATTTCATCCCGTGCGTAGGAGTACAGCAGACGGCTCGCCGCCGCTTGCAGGCTGATGACGCAGGAGATGAAGGAAATCATCACCACGCCCATCACCACTTTCGAGCCCACCGGGCCGAAGGCGTTGTTGAGGATGGTCGTGACCGGGTCCTTGTCGGTGCCGTTGATCACTGCTTGCATGTCCGGCACGGCGAGGATCAGGGCCAGGCAGGCGAACATCGCCGCGATGCCGCCGATGTAGATGGTCATGCGCATGGCCACCGGGATTTTCTTGCTCGGGTTCGGGGTTTCTTCGGCCACGTCGCCGCAGGCCTCGAAGCCGTAGTACAGGAACATCCCCGCCAG
Organism: Pseudomonas izuensis; assembly: GCF_002356535.2. NCBI lineage: Bacteria > Pseudomonadati > Pseudomonadota > Gammaproteobacteria > Pseudomonadales > Pseudomonadaceae > Pseudomonas > Pseudomonas izuensis. Next base: position 1,156,660 of record NZ_AP017423.2, read on the forward strand.
CGAGGCGGTGAGGAAAGCCGGCAGGTACGAGCCGTCGACGCTGATGTCGAAGGTGTTGAACAGCACACTGATCGGCTGATGGCGCTCGAAAACCAGCAGGTAAACGCCGACGATCACCGCACCCACCAGTTCGCAGAGGAAGCCGAACATGGCGATGCGTGCCAGCACCTTGGTGCCGCTGAGGTTGACCAGGGTGGCGAACAGCGTCAGCACCAGGGCGATGACGATGTTGGTGTTGTTGCTCGGTTCAAAACCCAGCATCGCCGCGAGGTAAGGACCGGCACCGACCGCCACGGCGGCGATGGTCACGCACAGGGCGATGGAGTAGATCCAGCCGACCATCCACGCCCAGCGCTTGCCCACCAAACGACGGGCCCATGGGTAGACGCCACCGGAAATCGGGAATTGCGAAACCACTTCACCGAAGATCAGGCACACCAGCAACTGGCCGCAACCGACCAGCAGATAGGCCCAGAACATCGGTGGCCCGCCAGCGGCGAGACACAGCCCGAAGAGGGTATAAACCCCTACGACCGGGGAAAGATAAGTGAAGCCCAGGGCGAAGTTTTCCCACAGGCTCATGCTGCGATTGAAGTTGGAGGTGTACCCCAGTTTGCGTAGTTGCTCGGCATCGCTGTCGGCAATGGCAACAGAGAGATCGGGTGATGCACTCATATGTATTTGCTCCGGAAAATCGGCAGATTTCGGATGTCCGACACCGTGACGGGGCCTTGGGGGCGCCGCCCGGATCGGTGGTTATTGTTGTGTTTGAAACCTGGTGGTGCGTAATGCCGGTTTCGACCTTGAAACCGTAGTGACTCCATCGCGGGCAAGCCTTGCTCCCACAGGTTTTGTGGCGCACCCCAGTGATGTGAACGACACAAAACCTGTGGGAGCAAAGCTTGCTCGCGATGCTTTTAAAGCGGTTAGTGCTTGAACATCACATGCCGAACGACGGTGTAGTCCTCCAACCCGTACATCGACATGTCCTTCCCGTACCCGGACAGTTTCTGACCGCCATGGGGCATTTCGCTGACCAGCATGAAGTGGGTGTTGACCCAGGTGCAGCCATACTGCAATCGGGCCGACAGGCGATGGGCGCGGCCGACATCGGCAGTCCACACGGACGAGGCCAGGCCGTAGTCCGAATCGTTGGCCCAGCCCAGTACCTGAGCTTCATCGGTGAATTGGGTCACCGACACCACCGGCCCGAACACTTCGCGGCGGACGATTTCGTCATCCTGTCGGGCGTCTGCCAACACTGTCGGCTCGAAGAAGAAACCGTTGCCTTCCACGGCTTTGCCACCCGTGATCAGGCGGATGTGCGGCTGGGCCACGGCGCGCTCGACGAAGCCGGCCACGCGGTCGCGGTGTTGCGCCGTGATCAGCGGGCCGAGCTCGGTGGACGGATCATCCTGCAAGCCGTACTTGATGCTGCTGACCGCAGCGCCGAGTTTCTCGACGAACTTCTCGTAGATGCCTGCTTGCGCATAGACACGGCAGGCGGCGGTGCAGTCCTGGCCGGCGTTGTAGAAGCCGAAGGTACGGATGCCTTCGACGGCGGCGTCGATGTCCGCGTCGTCGAAGATGATCACCGGGGCCTTGCCGCCCAGTTCCATGTGCATGCGTTTGACGCTGTCGGCGGTGCTGGAAATGATGTTCGAACCGGTGGCGATCGAGCCGGTCAGCGACACCATGCGCACTTTCGGGTGAGTGACCAGCGGACTGCCAACCGTAGGGCCACGGCCGAACACCAGGTTGAGCACGCCGGCCGGGAAAATCTCCGACGCCAGTTGCGCCAGGCGCAGGGCCGTCAGCGGCGTTTGTTCCGATGGCTTGAGTACCACGGTATTGCCAGCGGCGAGGGCCGGGGCGATTTTCCAGGCGACCATCATCAGCGGGTAGTTCCACGGCGCGATGGACGCGATCACGCCCACCGGGTCGCGGCGGATCATCGAGGTGTGGCCGGGCAGGTATTCGCCACCGGCCGAACCGCTCATGCAGCGGCTGGCGCCGGCGAAGAAGCGGAACACGTCGGCAATCGCCGGGATTTCATCGTTCAGCGCGGCGCTGTAGGGCTTGCCGCAATTGTCCGATTCCAGCTTGGCCAGCTCTTCGCCATGGGCTTCGATGGCGTCGGCGAGTTTGAGCAGCAACAACGAGCGTTCTTTGGGCGGAGTGTGCGACCAGCTGTCGAACGCGGCATCGGCGGCGCGCACGGCGGCATCGACCTGGGCTTCGCTGGCTTCATTGATTTCCACCAGCACGCGGCCCAGCGCCGGGTTGAACACCGGTTGGGCGGGGCCTTCGCCGTCGAGCAGTTGGCCGTTGATCAAGAGTTGGGTTTGCATGACATCGTCCTCTTCAGAACTGTTGTTATTTCCCCCCTGAGGGAACCGGGTCCCTGTGGGAGCAAGGCTTGCCCGCGATGAGGCCATCACATTCAACATGGATGTCGACTGACACACCGCCATCGCGGGCAAGCCTTGCTCCCACAGGATTCGGTTCCTTCAGTGGGTATTGAGTTGTTCGTTATTTCCCGCCACTCCCCGCCACGCTTTCACCGCCACGGGTCAGGTAATAGGCGCCGAGAATCGGCAGCATGGTCACGATCATCACCAGCATCGCGACGACGTTGGTCACCGGCACGTCCCGAGGGCGGCTGAGCTGGTTGAGCAGCCACAGCGGCAGGGTGCGTTCATGGCCGGCGGTGAAGGTGGTGACGATGATTTCGTCGAACGACAGCGCGAACGCGAGCATGCCGCCAGCCAGTAACGCCGAGGCGAGGTTCGGCATGATGATGTAACGGAAGGTCTGCCAGCCGTCGGCGCCCAGGTCCATCGACGCCTCGATCAGGCTGTGGGAGGTGCGGCGCAGCCGGGCGATGACGTTGTTGTAGACGATCACCACGCAGAAGGTCGCGTGGCCGACGATGATGGTGAACATCCCCGGCTCGATGCCCAGCGTCTTGAAGGTCGCCAGCAGCGCGATCCCGGTGATGATGCCCGGGAGGGCGATCGGCAGGATCAGCATCAGCGAGATGCCTTGCTTGCCGAAGAAATCACGCCGGTACAGCGCCGCCGAGGCCAGGGTGCCAAGGACCAGCGCGATCAACGTGGCAATCGAAGCGATCTGCAGCGACAGCTTGATCGCTTCCAGCACGTCCGGCCGCGAGAACGCCACGCTGATCCACTTCAGGGTGAAGCCCTTGGGCGGAAAGCTGAATGCCGCGTCTTCGGTGTTGAAGGCGTACATGAAGATGATCAGGATCGGGAAGTGCAGGAACACCAACCCGCCCCAGGCCGCGATTTTAAGGCCTAAAGAAGCTTTCTCAGAGTGCATCGAAGGCCCCCAGTCGTTTGACAATGGACAGGTAAATGGCGATCAGCACGATCGGCACCAGCGTGAAAGCCGCGGCCATCGGCATGTTGCCGATCGCACCTTGCTGGGCATACACCATGCTGCCCACGAAGTAGCCCGGCGGACCCACCAGTTGCGGCACGATGAAGTCGCCCAGGGTCAGCGAGAAGGTGAAGATGGAGCCGGCGGCAATGCCCGGCACCGACAGCGGCAGGATCACCTGCATGAAAGTCTGGCTCGGTCTGGCGCCGAGGTCGGCCGAGGCTTGCAGCAGCGACGGCGGCAGGCGTTCCAGCGAGGCCTGGATCGGCAGGATCATGAACGGCAGCCAGATGTAGACGAACACCATGAAACGCCCCAAATGCGAGGTCGACAAGGTACTGCCGCCCACGCCCGGGATCTCCAGCACGAGCTGCAACAGTGACTCCAGCCCCAGGTGCTGGACGAACCACTGCGCCACGCCACCCTTGGCCAGCAGCAGTGTCCAGGCATAGGCCTTGACGATGTAGCTGGCCCACATCGGCATCATCACTGCGATGTAGAAAAACGCCTTGGTCTTGCCGGTGGTGTAGCGCGCCATGTAGTAGGCAATGGGGAACGCGACGATGGCACTGGCGATGGACACGACAATCGCCATGCTCAGGGTGCGCAGGATGATGTCGAAGTTCGACGACTGGAACAGCGCGGCGAAATTCGCCAGGGTCAGCTCGGGCGTGACCGTCATGGTGAAGTCGTCGAAGGTGTAGAAACCTTGCCACAACAACGTCAACAGCGAGCCCAGGTAGATCGCACCGAACCACAGCAGTGGCGGCACCAGCAGCATCGACAGGTACAGGTTCGGCCGGCGATACAACAGGTTGGAAAACCTGCGCAGCGGCGAGCCGCCGGCCGGGGTTTGAGAGATAGCCAAGGTGCTCATTTCACACCCCGCTCACAAGGGTGTCGTGCAACGGAATCATGGCTTCCCGGGCCCAGCGCGCGCTCATGCGTTGCCCGGTCTGGTGCTGGGCGCTGGTATCGAGCCATTGATTGTTGGCCTGGCTGATGTTCAGGGTCTGGCCGTTTTCCAGCTTCAACTCATAACGGGTGGCGCTGCCCTGGTACTGGATGTCGTGCAGCAGGCCGCTGACTTCGATTTCATGGCTGGCCAGCGGGCCCTCAGCAAAACGCACGTGTTCCGGGCGAATCGAAAAGGGTTGTGGATTGCCGCTCAACTGCTTCGCCAGGTCGCCGCGAATCACGTTGGAGGTGCCGACGAATTCGGCGACGAAGGTGGTTGCCGGTTTCATGTACAGGTTGCGCGGTGAATCGACCTGTTCGATGCGTCCCTTGTTGAACACGGCGACGCGATCGGACATCGACAGCGCTTCGGTCTGGTCGTGGGTGACGAAAATGAAGGTGATGCCGAGCTGGCGTTGCAGCTTCTTCAATTCGCCTTGCATCTGCTCGCGCAGTTTCAGGTCCAGCGCGCCCAGGGGTTCGTCGAGCAGCAGCACCCGCGGGCGATTGACCAGGGCACGGGCCAGGGCCACACGCTGGCGCTGGCCGCCGGAGAGCTGGACCGGCTTGCGCTCGCCATAGCCGCCGAGGGCAACCATGTCGAGGGCTTCCTCGGCGCGTTTCAAGCGTTCGGCTTTGCCGACGCCTTTGACTTTCAAGCCGTAGGCAACGTTGTCGCGAACGTTCATGTGCGGGAACAGCGCGTAATCCTGGAATACCGTGTTCACGTCACGCTGATACGGCGGCAGCCCGGCGGCTTCCTCGCCATGAATGCGGATCGAACCCGCGCTCGGCTGTTCGAAACCGGCGATCAGGCGCAGACAAGTGGTTTTGCCCGAGCCGGAAGGCCCCAGCATGGAGAAAAACTCGCCGTCCTGGATGTCGATGGAAACCCGGTCAACGGCTTTCACTTCGCCGAACTGACGGGAAACGTTGGTGAACTGGACTGCAAGCGTCATGGTGCGGTGCTCCAAAAAGGCGAAGGCCGTCGCAGCGGCCCTGCCTGGACTTCTGAAAAACGGGTATCTGTCGTCTCTAAGCCGAGCACGTCAGTGGCTGCGGCGGTGATCAACTGTGGGAGCGAGCCTGCTCGCGAAGGCGGTGTGTCAGCCACCATCAACATTGAGTGTGATGGCCTCTTCGCGAGCAGGCTCGCTCCCACAAGGGCCAGGCTTAGCGGCCGCCCATGATCGCGATGTAATCCTGGGTCCAGCGGCTGTACGGCACGAACTTGCCGCCTTCGGCCTGCGGGGTTTTCCAGAAGGCGATCTTGTCGAAGTTGTCGAAACCGTTGGTCTTGCAGCCTTCGGCGCCAAGCAATTCGCTCTCTTTGCATGCCGCCGGAACCGCCGGCAGCGAACCGAACCACGCTGCTACGTCACCCTGGACTTTCGGTTGCAGCGACCAGTCCATCCACTTGTAGGCGCAGTTCGGGTGTTTGGCATCGGTGTGCATCATGGTGGTGTCGGCCCAACCGGTGGCGCCTTCTTTCGGGATGGTCGAGGCGATCGGCTGTTTATCCGTCACCAGTCCGTTGACCTGATAGGGCCAGGAGCTGCCTGCGACCACACCTTCGTTCTTGAAGTCGCTCATTTGCACGGTGGTGTCGTGCCAGTAGCGGTGGATCAGCGGCTGTTGGGCGCGCAACAGGTCGAGCACGGCCTTGTACTGGGCTTCAGTCAGTTCATAGGGGTTCTGGATGCCCAGTTCCGGCTTTGCGGTTTTCAGGTACAGCGCCGCGTCGGCGATGTAGATCGGGCCGTCATAGGCCTGCACGCGGCCCTTGTTCGATTTGCCGTCCGGCAGGTCTTGTGCGTTGAACAACACGCCCCAACTGGTCGGCGGGGTCTTGAACACATTGGTGTTGTACATCAGCACGTTCGGGCCCCACTGATACGGGGTGCCGTAGGTCTGTTTGTTGACTACGTACCACGGGCCATCCTTGAGGCGTGGGTCGAGGTTCTTCCAGTTCGGGATCAGCGCGGTGTTGATCGGCTGCACACGCTTGCCGACAATCAGGCGCAGGGAGGCATCGCCGGATGCCGTGACCAGATCGTAACCACCCTTGGCCATCAGACTGACCATCTCATCGGAGGTGGCTGCAGTTTTCACATTGACCTTGCAGCCGGTTTCCTTCTCGAAACCGGTCACCCAGTCGTAGGCCTTGTCGCTTTCGCCACGTTCGATGTAGCCGGGCCAGGCCACGATATCCAGTTGCCCTTCGCCGGCACCGACGGCCTTCAGCGGCTCGGCGGCCTGGACACTGGCACTGGCCAGCAGCGCTGTGGTGATTGCACTGAGCAGTGCGGTCTTGTGCACGAACATGGGGTTTCCCTCTTCTTTAAATTATGGTCGGGGCAGTTTTGAACGTGGTGAAGCATGCCGTTGACGGCTTCTTATTAGCGTAGTCAGAGATGCTGTCCGTGGCGCGCCATGATGTGGCGCACCACGCTGTAATCCTGGAGCGAGTCGCTGGACAGGTCCTTGCCGTAGCCTGAACGCTTGAGGCCACCGTGGGGCATTTCGCTGACCAGCATGAAATGGCTGTTGATCCAGGTGCAGCCGTACTGCAACCGCGCGGCGACCTGCATCGCCTTGTCCAGGTTCTGGGTCCAGACCGAGGACGCCAGGCCGTATTCCGAGTCGTTGGCCCAGTCCACCGCTTGCTCCAGGTCATCGAAACGGGTCACGGTCACCACCGGCCCGAACACTTCGCGCTGGACGATTTCGTCGCTCTGTTTGCAACCGGCCAGCAGCGTCGGCTGGTAGAAGAAGCCTGCGCCGGAATGCACTGCTGCGCCGGTCACCCGTTCGATGTGCGGTTGGCCGAGGGCGCGTTCGACGAAACTGGCCACGCGGTCGCGCTGGCGGGTGCTGATCAGCGGGCCGATTTCATTGTCGGCATCGCGCTTGCCGGCGAAGCGCAGACTGCTCACCGCAGCGCCGAGTTCGGCCACCAGACGGTCGTGAATACCGGCCTGGGCATACACCCGGCAGGCCGCCGTGCAATCCTGGCCAGCGTTGTAGTAGCCGTAGGTGCGCACGCCTTCGACCACGGCCTGGATGTCGGCATCGTTGCAGACGATCACCGGAGCTTTGCCGCCCAGTTCAAGATGGGTGCGCTTGAGGGTTTTGGCGGCGGCCTGAAGGATTTTCTGGCCGGTGACGATATCGCCGGTCAGCGACACCATGCGTACTTTGGGATGGCTGACCAGGTGGCTGCCGACCCCTTCGCCGCCACCGCAGACAATGTTGATCACGCCGCGCGGGAGGATCTCGGCCAGTGCCGGCGCCAAGGCCAGGATCGACAACGGTGTGTGCTCCGATGGCTTGAACACCAGGGTGTTGCCGGCAGCCAGGGCCGGGGCGATTTTCCACGCGGCCATCATGATCGGGTAGTTCCAGGGCGCAATCGATGCCACCACGCCAATCGGATCGCGGCGCACCATGCTGGTGTAGCCCGGCAGGTATTCGCCGCTGAGCTGGCCAGTCTGGCAACGCACGGCGCCGGCGAAGAAACGGAACACATCGACGGTGGCGCTCAGGTCGTCCTGACGAGCCAGGTGCAACGGCTTGCCGCAGTTCAGGGCTTCGAGGCGGGCGAGCAAGTCGGCGTTTTTTTCGATGGCGTTGGCGATGTCCAGCAGCAGGTTCGAGCGTTGCTGCGGCGTGGTTCGCGACCAACTGCCGAAGGCGCGGTGAGCGGCGAGGATGGCGGCTTCGACTTGTTCGCTGCTGGCTTCGGCGATCTGCGTCAGCACTTCGCCGGTGGCCGGGTTGAGAATGGGTTCGACAAAACCCTGGCCCGCGACCAATTCGCCATCGATCAACAACGCGGTGAACAGCGGGGTCTGCGCGCCAGCCATTTTTCGGGTTCTCTTTTCTTGTGTGGCCATGCTGCTCCCTGTGACTGGGGGCCGGCCGTCTTTATTAGATGAACCTAGACTAGTGCGCGGACCCGAGGTCGACAAATACTAAATACTGAAGGTGGCGTTCGATTAAATAGATGGCTTGCGTCCGCCGTGGGGTTGCTCCCGGGCGACTGTCAGGAATGGGTCCACCAAGGCCGGCCGCGCGGTACCGCGACGCCAGGCCAGGCCGACGTCGAGGGTCTGGCTCAGGTCCGCAATCGGTCGCGCTTCAATGATGTCGCCCTCCAGTGACCATGGGCGATAGGTCATGTCGGGCTGGATCGACACCCCGAGGCCGGCGGCCACCAGGCTTCGCACCGCTTCGGTCGAGGCGGTGCGCAAGGTGATGCGCGGTTGCAGGGAGGCCGCCGTCCACATGCGCTGGGCATTGCGGTCCATTTCATCGACGTTCAACTGAATCAACGGCTCGCGGGCCACGTCGGCGAGGTTGATGCTGTCGTGTTCCAGCAGCGGATGCTGGGCCGGCAGCCATAGCCGATGGGGCGAGTGAGTCAGTACTTCGGTCTGCAAGGCGTGGCGGTCTTCGAGGTTGGAAAGGATCAGCACGCCGACATCGATTTCGCCGCTGACCAGCAAATGCTCGATGTAAGGGCGTTCATCCTCCATCACGCGGATTTCGACGTTGGGGTAGGCGCGTTGGAAACGGGTGAGCAAGTCCGCCAGGTAGTAACCGGCCACCAGGCTGGTCACCCCGACGATCAACTGCCCGGCCACCTGGTCGGTGCTCTGTTGCAGGCTGCGTTTGGCGTTGTCGACGGTGGCGAGAATCAAGTGTGCCTGGCGCAGGAACTGATGCCCCTGGTGGGTCAGGGTCATGCCCTTGGCATGGCGGTTGAACAGGCCGACGCCGATTTCCTGCTCAAGTTGCTGGATCGCCAGGGTCAGCGTGGACTGGGAAATGAACGCGGCTTGCGCGGCAGCGGAGATCGATCCGGTCTCGGCCACGGCGATGAAGTGACGGATCTGACGCAAGGTCATCATGGGAAGCGTACCCGGTGGGCTGTTTTTATCGATTTATCCGAGTGTATATCTAATTTTCTGAATGCGGTCGAAAGCCGCGTCGGTCTGATGGGCATTGTCCTCCATCCTTCATGCCCCCCCCGAAGAGGGAGGACAGCAACGGATAGCCAGCCGGTACTTTGAAAAAAAACCAGCCTGCACAACACATGTGCCAAGGCTGTCGAAGCCATTTGATTGAGGATTTCCAATGAGCGTGCGAGCCATTCACACGGAGTCACCATGAGCGAGAAGACCTACCGCCCGCGCCGCGAGGATTTTCGGCGCTTCTACACCATCGGCACGCGGTGGGGTGACCACGACTCCTATGGTCATGTGCAGAACGTTGTCTACTATTCGTTCTTCGATTCGGCGATCAGCCATTTCCTGGTGGAGCAGGGCACCCTGGATATCGACAGCAGTCCGGTCATCGGATTGATCGTCGAGTCGAGTTGCACCTTCTTTTCGCCGATCACCTTTCCCGATCAAGTGACGGTCGGTTTGCGTATCGCACACCTGGGCACCAGCAGTGCCCGTTATGAACTGGGCATCTTTTGCAATGACGAGCCCACGGTTTCCGCGCTGGGGTACGTTGTTTACGTCTACGTGGACCGGGCCAGCAATAAGCCGGTTGCCATACCCCGGTTGGTGCGCGACGAGTTGCTCACCCTGACGGACTGAACCCTGTGGAATACCGAGACCGTCCAACATTTTGGGGGGGAGTTCACATTGTAGGAGCCGGCTTGCTGGCGAAAGCGGTGTTTCAGGCACCCCATCCCGGCCTTTTAATGGGCGGGATGAGAAGTGGTGCGCACCCGTCTTATAAATGAAACACCGCCCTCGGCTATACTCCCCGCATTTCGAAACAGCCCCCGAGGACAGCCTGTGAAGAACTGGACGTTGCGCCAACGCATTTTGGCGAGTTTTGCAGTCATCATCGCCATCATGTTGCTGATGGTGGTCGTCTCGTATTCGCGGCTGCTGAAGATCGAAACCAGCGAAGCCAGCGTGCGTGAGGATGCGCTGCCGGGGCTGTATTACAGCTCGATGATTCGCGGCGCCTGGTCCGACAGTTACCTGCGGATGCTGGACATGCTGGGCCTCGAAGAAGGGCAGGACTTCAGTGCTGAAGATGTCGCGGACTTCAAGGGTTATGCGGCGCGCCTGCAAGAGCAGATGGAGTTGTATAAAGGGACGGTCACGACTGACGAAGACAAGGTCGAGTACGCCGCGTTTGAGAAAGCCCATGCCGATTACCACCGGATTCTCGGTGCCGTGATCGAGTTGTATAAGCGCAAACAGAACGCCGATGCCATCAAGATGTTCAAGGAAGAGTTGACCCCGGCCTGGACGGCGGGGCGCATGAAGCTCAATGACATCCTGCGCGAGAACAAAGTCGTTGCCGACAACGATATTGCCGCCATCGATGATGCGGTGCTCACCGCCAAAGTCATCATGGGCATTTCCCTGGTGGTCGCGGTACTGGCCGCCGGGCTCTGCGGCCTGTTGCTGATGCGCGCCATCATGGCGCCCATGAACCGCATCGTGAATATTCTCGAAATCATGCGCACCGGTGACCTCAGCAGTCGCCTGAATCTGGAGCGCAAAGATGAATTCGGCGCCGTGGAAACCGGCTTCAACGACATGATGACCGAGCTGACCTCGCTGGTGTCCCAGGCCCAGCGCTCGTCCGTACAGGTCACCACGTCGGTCACCGAGATTGCGGCCACCTCCAAGCAGCAACAGGCCACCGCCACCGAAACCGCTGCCACCACCACCGAAATCGGTGCGACGTCCCGGGAAATCGCGGCCACCTCGCGGGATCTGGTGCGCACCATGACTGAAGTGTCCACCGCCGCCGATCAGGCCTCGGTCGCCGCCGGTTCCGGGCAACAGGGCCTGGCCCGCATGGAAGAAACCATGCATTCGGTGATGGGCGCGGCCGATCTGGTCAACGCCAAGCTGGCGATCCTCAACGAGAAGGCCGGCAACATCAATCAGGTGGTGGTGACCATCGTCAAGGTCGCCGACCAGACCAACCTGCTCTCGCTCAATGCCGCCATCGAGGCCGAGAAGGCCGGTGAGTACGGTCGCGGATTTGCCGTGGTCGCCACCGAAGTCCGGCGCCTGGCGGACCAGACTGCCGTCGCCACCTACGACATCGAACAAATGGTGCGCGAGATCCAGTCGGCGGTGTCGGCCGGGGTGATGGGCATGGACAAGTTTTCCGAAGAAGTACGCCGTGGCATGTCCGAGGTGCAGCAGGTCGGCGAGCAGTTGTCGCAGATCATCCATCAGGTCCAGGCGCTGGCGCCTCGGGTATTGATGGTCAACGAGGGCATGCAGGCCCAGGCCACCGGTGCGGAGCAGATCAACCATGCCCTGGTGCAATTGGGCGACGCCAGCAGCCAGACCGTCGAGTCCTTGCGCCAGGCCAGTTTCGCCATCGACGAACTGAGCCAGGTCGCCGTAGGGCTGCGTAGCGGCGTCTCGCGATTCAAAGTCTGATGAGCGAACTGACCGCCAAACGCACTGCGGTGAAGCAGGCGTTGCACGCGTTGTTTCTGGTGTTCCGCATCGGCAGCGAGCGTTACGCCTTGCAGGCGATTGAAGTGGCGGAAGTGCTGCCGCGCCTGCCCTTGAAGCCCATTGCCCACGCGCCGCACTGGGTGGCAGGCGTGTTCGCCTGGCGCGGCGCGGTGGTGCCGGTGATCGACCTCAGTGCGCTGACCTTCGGCACGCCGGCCCAGGCCCGTACCAGCACTCGACTGGTGCTGGTGCTTTACCGGCCGGATGACAACGCAAAGGCTCAATTGCTCGGGCTGATTCTGGAACAGGCCACCGATACCTTGCGCTGCAATCCCGCTGAATTTCAGCCCTATGGCCTGGACAATCGCCAGGCGCCATACCTGGGACCTGTCCGCGAAGATGCGCAAGGCTTGCTGCAATGGGTACGGGTCGCCGACTTGCTGGATGAGCGGGTTCGCGCGCTGTTGTTTCCAACACCGCCACTGGACCTGGCGCTGCTCGGGGAGCGGCCATGAGCAGCGATCAGCGTTTTTTCGATTTTCTCAAGGAGCGTATCGGCCTCGACGTGAACTCGGTGGGCCCGGCAATCATTGAGCGTGCAGTGCGTCAGCGCAGCGCGGTATCCCTGGCAGAGACGGCTGACGAATACTGGCGCACGCTGCAGGGTTCAAGGGACGAGCAACAGGCGTTGATCGAAGCAGTGGTCGTCCCGGAGACCTGGTTTTTCCGTTATCCGGAATCCTTCGCTGCCCTGGCGAAACTGGCGGCCAAGCGCCTGGCCGATATCAACAACCTGCGCGCCCTGCGGATTCTCAGCTTGCCGTGTTCCACCGGCGAAGAGCCGTACTCGATTGCCATGTCGCTGCTGGATGCCGGATTCAAGCCGCACCAGTTCAAGGTCGAAGGCATGGACGTCAGCCCACTGTCGGTGGAAAAGGCCCGGCATGCGCTGTACGGCAAAAATTCCTTTCGTGGGCAGGACCTGGCCTTCCGTGACCGCTATTTCACGGCTGAGAATGACGGCTATCGCCTCGACGGCCGGGTGCTGGAGCAAGTACGCCTGCAAGTCGGTAATCTGCTCGATCCAGACTTGCTCGCCAATGAGCCACCCTATGACTTCGTGTTCTGCCGCAATCTGCTGATCTACTTCGACCAACCGACGCAAAAGCAGGTGTTCGAAGTCCTCAAGCGCCTGACCCACGTCGATGGCGTGCTGTTTATCGGCCCGGCCGAAGGCAGTCTGCTGGGGCGTCTGGGCATGCGTTCGATCGGTATCGCGCAGTCCTTTGCCTTCAACCGCCAGAGCGCTGTGGACCCTGAGCCTGGGCCGGCATTCGTTGCCACGCACATGTCTACGCCAAGACCTGGGCCTTTGCCGGTACCGCAACCGGTCCGCAACATCGTGCCGCCACCGGTCGCCAGGCGCCCGTTCACCAGCGTTGCGCGGCCAGCACTGCCAGTGAAACCGGACCCTTGCGATGCCGCCACGCTGCTGGCGAACATCGCCGCGCTGGCCAACGAAGGCAAAAGCGCCGAGGCCCGTGCCGCTTGCGAAAGCTACCTGCGCAGCCATGAACCCGTGGCCCAGGTGTTCTATTGGCTGGGGTTGCTCAGCGATGTCGCCGGCAGTGTCCTGGAAGCCCAGGGTTTTTATCGCAAGGCGTTGTACCTCGAACCGCAACATCCCGACGCGTTGATGCACCTGGCTGCGTTGCTGCAGTCCCAGGGCGACACCGTGGGTGCCAGACGATTGCAGGACCGTGCCGCCCGCAGCGAGCGCGCCGCCGACAGTGAGCGTAAACGATGATCGCCTCCGACACCTTTAGCGTCACCCATGAAGATGCCCAGGCCATCGACGATTGCTGGAACCGCATCGGCATCCATGGCGACAAGTCGTGCCCGCTGCTGATCGAACACATTCATTGCCGCAATTGCGCGGTGTATTCGGCCGCCGCGACGCGCCTGCTGGATCGTTATGCGTTGCAGCAGGAAGATCGCGAACACGTGTCCGCCACCGTGCAGAGCGAGGTGAAAACCCGCTCGCTGCTGATGTTCCGCCTCGGCGAAGAATGGTTGGGCCTGACTACCCGCAGTCTGGTGGAAGTGGCGCCGCAGCAAGCCATTCACTCACTGCCGCACCAGCGCTCCAGGGCCTTGCTCGGAGTGGCGAATGTTCGCGGCGCGCTGGTGGCGTGCCTGTCGCTGGTGGAGTTGCTGGGGCTCGACAGCGTCAACAACGCGGCCGCAGGCACTCGGGTCATGCCGCGCATGTTGATCATTGCTGCCCATGGCGGGCCGGTGGTGGTGCCGGTGGACGAGGTGGACGGCATTCACGCCATCGATGAACGCATCCTTGACGCGGCGTCGCGTTCCGGCACCCAGGCCAGTGCCAAATACACCCGCGGCGTGTTGCCATTCAAAGGTCGCAGCCTGCGCTGGCTGGATGAAGAACAGCTGTTGTCCGCCGTGACCCGGAGCCTTTCATGACCCCCGAGCAGATGCGCGACACTTCTTTGCTGGAGCTGTTCAGCCTGGAAGCCGAAGCCCAGACCCAGATACTGAGCGCAGGGCTGCTGGCGCTGGAACGCGACCCGACCCAGGCCGATCAACTCGAATCGTGCATGCGGGCGGCACACTCGCTCAAGGGCGCGGCGCGGATTGTCGGTGTCGATGCCGGGGTCAGCGTTGCCCATGTCATGGAGGATTGCCTGGTCAGCGCCCAGGAAGGGCGGCTGTACCTGCGCGCCGAGCACATCGATGCGCTGCTGCAAGGCACCGACCTGCTGATGCGCATTGCAACGCCGAACAACACGCCGGGGTTTGCGGAAATCGAGGCGTATGTTGCCTTGATGACACGCTTGCTCGACCCTGGAGCCGTTGCCATGCCCGCCGTGGCACCTGCCGTGTCGGTGATGGCGGCGCTTCAACTCGAAGCGCCCGCACCCGGGGTCGAAGAACCGACCCCGGTCGTCGAGCTGCCTGCCGAGTCGGTGGCCGCGCCGAAACAGACCCGGCGCACCAATGAAAATGGCGAGCGCGTGTTGCGGGTCACCGCCGAGCGCCTGAACAGCCTGCTCGATCTGTCGAGCAAATCCCTGGTGGAGACCCTGCGCCTCAAGCCGCACCTGGCCACCATGCAGCGGCTCAAACGCACGCAGAGCAACGGGCTACGGGCGCTGGAAAACCTCAACGTTCATCTCAAGGACCATGCCCTGAGCCTTGAAGCCCGGGAAGCCCTCGATGATGCGCGCCGTTTGTTGGCCGAGTCCCAGCGATTGCTGGTGGAGAAAAATGCCGAGCTGGACGAGTTCGCCTGGCAAGCCAGCCAGCGTGCGCAGGTGTTGTACGACACCGCCCTGGCCTGTCGCATGCGGCCGTTCGCCGATGTGTTGACCGGTCAGGTGCGGATGGTCCGCGATCTTGGGCGCAGCCTCGGCAAGCAGGTGCGGCTGGAGATCGAGGGCGAGAAAACCCAGGTCGACCGCGACGTCCTGGAGAAGCTCGAAGCACCGCTGACACACTTGCTGCGCAACGCGGTCGATCACGGGATCGAAACCCCGGAGCAGCGGTTGTTGGCCGGCAAACCGCAAGAAGGGGTGATTCGCTTGCGCGCCTCCCACCAGGCCGGGTTGCTGGTGCTGGAGCTCAGTGATGACGGCAACGGTGTCGATCTGGAAAAAGTCCGTCGCAGCATCATCGAGCGTCAGTTGTCGCCACCAGAAACGGCCGCGCAGTTGAGCGAAGAAGAACTGCTGACGTTCCTGTTCCTGCCGGGTTTCAGCCTGCGCGATACCGTCACCGAAGTCTCCGGGCGTGGCGTCGGCCTGGACGCGGTGCAGCATATGGTCCGTCAGTTGCGCGGTGCGGTGGTGCTGGAACAGACAGCGGGCGAGGGCAGTCGTTTCCACCTCGAGGTGCCGCTGACCCTGTCGGTGGTGCGCAGCCTGGTGGTGGAAGTCGGCGACGAGGCCTATGCCTTCCCGCTGGCCCACATCGAACGCATGCGCGATCTGGAACCGACGGACATCGTACAGGTCGAGGGCCGGCAGCACTTCTGGCATGAAGGCCGGCACGTGGGGCTGGTCGCCGCCAGCCAGTTACTGCAGCGCCCCGCGAGCCAGGGCAGCCAGCAGACCTTGAAAGTCGTGGTCATCCGCGAGCGCGATGCGATTTATGGGGTGGCGGTCGAGCGCTTTATCGGCGAGCGGACCCTGGTGGTGCTGCCGCTGGATGAGCGCCTGGGCAAGATCCAGGACATTTCCGCCGGGGCCTTGCTCGACGACGGTTCGGTGGTGCTAATCGTCGACGTCGAGGACATGCTGCGTTCGGTGGACAAACTGCTCAATACTGGGCGTCTGGAGCGCATTGCCCGACACAGCCATCAGGCCGCCGAAGCGGCCCGCAAGCGGATTCTGGTGGTGGACGACTCCCTGACCGTACGCGAGCTGCAACGCAAGCTGCTGATTAATCGCGGCTACGACGTGGCGGTGGCGGTCGACGGCATGGATGGCTGGAACGCCCTGCGTTCGGAGGATTTCGATCTGTTGATCACCGACATTGATATGCCGCGCATGGACGGTATCGAACTGGTGTCGCTGTTGCGTCGGGACAACCGCCTGCAATCGCTGCCGGTGATGGTGGTGTCCTACAAGGACCGTGAGGAGGACCGCCGTCGTGGACTGGACGCCGGAGCCGACTATTATCTAGCCAAAGCCAGTTTTCATGACGACGCCCTGCTCGATGCAGTCGTTGAGCTCATAGGAGGAGCAAGGGCATGAAAATCGCCATCGTCAACGACATGCCAATGGCCGTGGAGGCCTTGCGCCGCGCACTGGCTTTCGAACCTGCGCATCAGGTGATCTGGGTGGCCGGCAATGGCAAGGAGGCCGTGCAAAAGTGCGCTCAACAGACGCCGGACCTGATCCTCATGGACCTGATCATGCCGGTGATGGACGGGGTGGAAGCGACCCGGCGGATCATGGCCGAAACGCCCTGCGCCATCGTCATCGTCACCGTGGATCGGCAACAAAACGTACACCGCGTATTCGAAGCCATGGGCCATGGCGCGCTGGATGTGGTCGACACCCCGGCCCTCGGTGCCGGCAATGCCCAGGAAGCCGCGGCGCCCTTGCTGCGCAAGATCATGAACATCGGCTGGCTGATTGGCGAGAAGAGCAAGCCGGCGCCTGGCGCACCGAGCCCGCTGCGCAGTTCCGCCTCGCGTCAGCGCCTGATCGCCATCGGCTCCTCCGCGGGCGGGCCGGCGGCGCTGGAGGTGTTGCTCAAGGGGCTGCCACGGGATTTTTCCGCGGCCATTGTGCTGGTGCAGCATGTTGATCAGGTGTTTGCCGCCGGCATGGCCGAATGGCTCGGCAGCGCCAGTGGCCTGAACGTGCGCCTGGCCCGGGAGGGCGAGTCGCCACAACGCGGCACGGTGTTGCTGGCCGGCACCAATCACCATATTCGATTATTGAAAAACGGGACCCTGGCTTACACCGCCGAACCGGTCAATGAGATTTATCGGCCCTCGATCGATGTGTTTTTCGAGAGCGTGGCCAGTTACTGGAACGGCGATGCGGTCGGGGTTTTGCTCACCGGCATGGGGCGTGATGGCGCGCAGGGGCTTAAACTCATGCGCCAGCAGGGCTACCTGACCATCGCACAAGACCAAAACAGCAGCGCGGTGTACGGTATGCCGAAAGCGGCTGCGGCCATCGACGCCGCCGTGGAAATACGCCCGCTGGAAAAGATAGCGCCACGATTGCTGGAGATCTTTCCCAAATGACTACTATTAGCAGCAATCCTGGCCGAGGCAGTTTTCAGGTGAACGCACATGAATGATTTACAGCTCGACGACTTCAAGACTGACGAATATGCCGCCATGGTGTTGTTGGTGGATGATCAGGCGATGATCGGCGAGGCGGTGCGGCGTGGGCTGTCGAACGAAGAGAACATCGACTTCCATTTTTGCGCCGATCCGCACCAGGCCATTGCCCATGCGGTCCGCATCAAGCCGACGGTGATCCTGCAGGACCTGGTCATGCCCGGTCTGGACGGCTTGAGCCTGGTGCGTGAATACCGCAATCATCCGGCGACCAAGGACATTCCGATCATCGTCCTGTCGACCAAGGAAGACCCGCTGATCAAGAGCGCGGCGTTCGCGGCCGGGGCCAACGATTACCTGGTCAAACTGCCGGACAAC
Source organism: Pseudomonas izuensis (assembly GCF_002356535.2). Classification (NCBI taxonomy): domain Bacteria; kingdom Pseudomonadati; phylum Pseudomonadota; class Gammaproteobacteria; order Pseudomonadales; family Pseudomonadaceae; genus Pseudomonas; species Pseudomonas izuensis. Next base: position 1,174,678 of record NZ_AP017423.2, read on the forward strand.
ATCGAACTGGTCGCGCGTATCCGGTATCACTCGCGCTCCTACATGACGCTGTTGCAGCGTGACGCGGCGTACCGCGCGTTGCGGGTCAGCCAGCAGCAGTTGCTCGATACCAACCTGGTGCTGCAACGGCTGATGAACTCGGACGGCCTGACCGGGTTGTCGAACCGCCGGCATTTCGACGAGTACATGGAGCTTGAATGGCGCCGCTCACTGCGTGAGCAAAGCCAATTGTCGCTGCTGATGATCGACGTGGATTACTTCAAGACCTACAACGACACCTTCGGCCATCTGGAAGGCGACGAGGCCCTGCGCAAGGTCGCCACGGCGATCCGCGACGCCAGTGCCCGGCCTTCCGACCTGCCGGCCCGTTACGGCGGTGAAGAGTTTGCCCTGGTGCTGCCCAACACCTCCCAGGGCGGCGCGCGTCTGGTGGCGGAAAAACTGCGCATGACCGTAGAAGCCTTGAAGATCCCGCACAGTTCTCCGACCGAGGGATCGAACCTGACCATCAGCATCGGCCTGGCGACCATCACCCCGACGGCTGGCAGTCATTGCCGGGAATTGATCTCGGCGGCGGACAAGGGGCTGTACCTGGCGAAGAACAACGGGCGCAATCAGGTGGGAATCGGATAAGCGACGCAGAACACTGTGGGAGCGGGCTTGCCCGCGATGACGGTGTGTCAGGCGACGAATATATCGACTGTCAGGCCCCCATCGCGGGCAAGCCCGGCTCCCACCGTGATCTCCATCGTTGCAAAGATCGCCTGCGAGGCATGGCTTTTCAGCCAAGCGGACTGCCGTTTGCGGCCGTTTGCCGTTATACTCGCCGGCTTTCAAAAGTTCGCCAACGAGTGCTGCCCGCCATGGAAATCAACCCGATCCTGAACACCATCAAGGACCTGTCCGAGCGCTCCGAAACTATTCGGGGGTATCTTTGACTACGATCAAAAGCATGAGCGTCTGACCGAAGTCAACCGCGAGCTTGAAGATCCGAGTGTCTGGAACAAACCTGAATACGCCCAGGAGTTGGGTCGCGAGCGCGCTGCGCTGGCGCAAATCGTCGATACCCTGGACGAGCTGAACACCGGTCTGGCCGATTGCCGTGACCTGCTGGACATGGCCGTCGAAGAAAACGACGAAGGCGCAGTGGGCGATGTCGTCGCCGAGCTGGCCCGTCTTGAGGAAAGTCTGGCCAAGCTGGAATTCCGCCGCATGTTCAGCCACGAAATGGACCCGAACAACGCCTACCTGGACATCCAGGCCGGCTCCGGCGGTACCGAAGCCCAGGACTGGGCCAACATCCTGCTGCGCATGTACCTGCGCTGGGCTGACAAACGCGGCTTCGACGCGACCATCATGGAACTGTCGGCCGGTGAAGTCGCCGGGATCAAGGGTGCTACCGTGCACATCAAGGGCGAATACGCCTTTGGCTGGCTGCGTACCGAGATCGGCGTACACCGCCTGGTGCGCAAGAGCCCGTTCGACTCCGGCAACCGTCGCCACACGTCGTTCTCCGCCGTGTTCGTCTCGCCAGAGATCGATGACAAGGTGGAAATCGAGATCAACCCGGCGGACCTGCGGATCGACACCTATCGTTCCTCCGGTGCCGGTGGTCAGCACGTAAACACCACCGACTCGGCCGTACGTATCACCCACGTACCGACCAACACCGTGGTCAGCTGCCAGAACGAACGTTCCCAGCACGCCAACAAGGACACCGCCATGAAAATGCTGCGGGCCAAGTTGTACGAGCAGGAAATGCAGAAGCGCAATGCCGCTTCCCAGGCGCTGGAAGACACCAAGTCGGATATCGGCTGGGGTCACCAGATCCGTTCGTACGTGCTCGATGCGTCGCGGATCAAGGATCTGCGCACCAACATCGAACGCAGCGATTGCGACAAGGTGCTCGACGGCGATATCGACGAATACCTGATGGCCAGCCTGAAATCTGGCATTTAAGGCACGCAATACGGGATCGGCGTACACCTGATCCCTGTAGGAGCTGGCTTGCCAGCGATCCCCGGCCGCAGGCCGGGGGCAACGAACCCGTGATGGAATATTTAAAGACATGAGCGACCTAGAACTCGACCCGCAAGCCCTGCAACAGGAAGAAAACTCCCTGATCGCCCTGCGCAAGGAAAAGCTTGCTGCCGAGCGCGCCAAGGGCAATGCCTTCCCCAACGACTTCCGCCGCGAAAACTACTGCGAGCAATTGCAGAAACAGTACGCGGACAAGACCAAGGAAGAGCTGGCAGAGGCTGCGATCCCGGTCAAGGTTGCCGGTCGCATCATGCTCAACCGTGGCTCGTTCATGGTGATCCAGGACATGACCGGGCGCATCCAGGTCTACGTCAACCGCAAGACCCTGTCCGAAGAAACCCTGGCCGCGGTGAAAACCTGGGACATGGGCGACATCATCGCTGCTGAAGGGACCCTGGCCCGTTCCGGCAAGGGCGACCTGTATGTGGAAATGACCAGCGTGCGCCTGCTGACCAAATCCCTGCGCCCGTTGCCGGACAAGCACCACGGCCTGACCGACACCGAGCAACGCTACCGCCAGCGCTACGTTGACCTGATCGTCAACGAAGACGTGCGCCAGACGTTCCGCGTGCGTTCGCAAGTCATCGCCCACATCCGCAGCTTCCTGATGAAGCGTGACTTCCTGGAAGTGGAAACGCCGATGCTGCAAACCATTCCGGGCGGCGCGGCAGCCAAGCCATTCGAAACCCACCACAATGCGCTGGACATGGGCATGTTCCTGCGTATCGCCCCGGAGCTGTACCTGAAGCGGCTTGTTGTTGGCGGATTTGAAAAGGTGTTCGAGATCAACCGCAACTTCCGTAACGAAGGCGTTTCGACCCGTCACAACCCTGAATTCACCATGTTGGAGTTCTACCAGGCTTACGCCGACTACGAAGACAACATGGACCTGACCGAAGAACTGTTCCGCGAACTGGCGCAGCTGGTTCTGGGCAGCACCGACGTGCCGTACGGCGACAAGGTGTTCCACTTCGGCGAGCCGTTCGTGCGTCTGTCGGTGTTCGACTCGATCCTCAAGTACAACCCCGAGCTGACCGCTGACGACCTGAACGACATCGACAAGGCCCGTGACATCGCCAAGAAGGCCGGTGCCAAGGTGCTGGGCTTCGAAGGCCTGGGCAAGCTGCAGGTGATGATTTTCGAAGAGCTGGTCGAGCACAAGCTGGAACAGCCGCACTTCATCACCCAGTATCCGTTCGAAGTGTCGCCACTAGCCCGTCGTAACGACGAGAACCCGAACGTCACCGACCGTTTCGAACTGTTCATCGGTGGTCGTGAAATCGCCAACGCCTATTCCGAGTTGAACGACGCGGAAGACCAGGCCGAGCGTTTCATGGCGCAGGTGGCCGACAAGGACGCCGGCGACGACGAAGCCATGCACTACGACGCCGACTTCGTTCGCGCGCTGGAGTACGGCATGCCGCCAACGGCGGGTGAGGGTATCGGCATCGACCGCCTGGTGATGTTGCTGACCAACTCACCGTCGATCCGCGACGTGATCCTGTTCCCGCACATGCGGCCGCAAGCGTAAGTGTTTCAACTAAAAAGCCGCCTGACATGGGCGGCTTTTTATTGCCTGTCTGGTACAAACGTATCAATTGGTTACTTTTGAAGTAGAGAGAGAGGAATTCCCGTCGTGAAGCATGCATTGGCTCAAGAAGGTGCAGCGGGTATCGCCACTGCGGTCGCTGAGAGTGTTCAGTACCAGGGTCGCAAGGCCAGCCGACAGGGCAGCGAGCAGCGGCGACAGGAGATTCTCGATGCCGCGATGCGCATTGTCGTGCGCGACGGCGTGCGTGCCGTGCGCCATCGGGCCGTGGCAGCCGAGGCCAATGTGCCGCTGTCGGCGACCACCTACTACTTCAAGGACATCGATGACCTGCTCACCGATACCTTCGCCCAGTATGTCGAACGCAGCGCGGCCTACATGGCCAAACTGTGGGTGAACAATGAGGGTCTGTTGCGGGACATGATCGCCAGCGGCGACGGCAGCCCGCAGGCGCGCTCGCACCTGGCCGACCAGATTGCACGGCTGATGACCGACTATGTTCACCGGCAACTGGTCACCCGTCGCGAGCACTTGATGGCCGAGCAGGCATTCCGCCAGGAGGCGCTGCTGAACCCGCGCCTGGCCAGGCTGGTGCGTTCGCACCAGCAAATTCTCCTGCAGGGGTCCTGCCAGCTTTTTCAGGTATTGGGTTCCCGCGAGCCACAACAGGATGCCAAAGTGTTGACGGCTATAATCGGACGGATGGAATATCAGGGCCTGCTCAACGACACCGAGCCGGCCGCCGAAGAGGAAATGCTCGGCATACTGACGCGTTATATGCATTTGGTGCTGGCTTCGGTCTAATCCCGATGTGAACGCTAACCTCTGTGGGAGCGAGCCTGCTCGCGATGGCGGCCTGACATTCAGCATACCTGTTGCCTGACACTCCGCCATCGCGAGCAGGCTCGCTCCCACAGGGGCCGGTGTTTAATTGAGGGCAGTGCGTGTTCAAAGGGAGTGTTGAATGAAAGCCTGGCGTGTCGTAGTGATCGCCTTGTCGATCCTGCTGCTCAGTGGCTGCCTGGTGACCTTCAAGGAACCGTTGCCCACGAGCGAGCGGGCGCCCAAGGGGTTGCTCGGCAAATGGACCAGTACCAACGCCTGGGGTGAGCCACTCAACCTGGAACTGACGCGCGTCGGCGACAATCGCTATCAGGCGGTCAGCTACTTCAGGGCCAAACCCAGGGAGCGCGAGGCTTATCCGTTCACGGTGTCGCGCCACGGCAGCCGCTGGTATCTCTCGGCGAAGGTGCCGGCGCAGTTCGGTGGGCATTTCACCATTGCCGGGTTCGAGCTCACCGACAAGCATGAGCTGGTGGTGTACAACCTCGACCTCGAGCAGATCAAACAGGCACTTGGGCAGCAAGCGCTCAGTGGCCAAGGCTTCCAGACCGACGACGGCGACGGCGTGTTGATCGACAGCCGGATTGACCAGGTGTCCGCTTATCTGGACGACCCGGCCAATTCCGATGTGTTCGTCGAAGCGGTACGCTATCAGCGCCAGGCTAAAGCCAAATAATCAGCATGTTTTTCAGGAGTTTCCGGTGGACGATTACCAGCAGTCGATACGCATTCTGTCTGATCGCATTGTGCTGGCGCAGACACCGATCCGCGTCCTCGATGCGGTCAAGTGGGACGACACCATCCGCAAGGGCTTCCTCAAGGCCAAGGGCAAGGAAATGCCGGCGGTGGACCGCGACTACTACCTCAACCGGCCGTTGACCTTCGACTCCAGCAAAGTGAAGCTGGAATTCCAGAATATCGAACGTGACATCACCCGCCAGCTCGGTCAGTTCAACCCGGTCGGCCAGATCATGCGCCGCATGTGCAAGGAATACCGGATGGTGGTGCGCATGCTTGAAGCGCGCGGCACCGAGGATTTCGGCCTGATTTCCCAGGAGCTGTACGGTGCCGCCTCCGACGCATTCCACGCCGGAGACCCGACCCTGTCCGACCTGGGCATGATGCTGTCCGAATACCTGAACAACATCGACGGTCGTGGCGATCTGAAGGATGAGCCGAAGACGTTGACTGCCAAGGATGCGGTCGAGATGTTGCAGCATCGCTTGAACAAGGTGTTTGGCGAAGCCGAGGAAACCATCCGGGTGTTCGAGTCCGACGGGATCGTCGCCGATGCGGCGGCCGGCGCCGACTACATCAAGATCCGCACCGACGCGATGTTCAACCAGCGTGACGTGCGCGCCCTGGAGGTTCATGAGGGGTTGGTGCACGTCGGCACCACCCTCAATGGCCTGAACCAGCCAATCTGCACCTTCCTGGCCAAGGGCCCGCCCTCGTCGACGGTGACCCAGGAAGGCCTGGCGATCCTGATGGAGATCATCACCTTTGCCTCTTATCCCAGTCGCCTGCGCAAACTGACCAACCGCACCCGTGCTATTCATATGGTGGAGGAGGGCGCGGATTTCCTGCAGGTGTTCGAGTTCTTCCGCGAACAAGGCTTCGAGATGCCCGAGAGCTACAGCAACGCCAGCCGCGTGTTCCGCGGCTCGGTGCCGACAGGTCTGCCCTTTACCAAAGACTTGTCCTACCTCAAGGGCTTCATCATGATTTACAACTACATTCAACTGGCCGTGCGCAAAGGCAAGCTGGAGCAGATACCGCTGTTGTTCTGTGGCAAGACCACACTTGAGGACATGCGCACCTTGCGCCAGTTGGTGGACGAAGGAATGGTGGTGCCGCCCAAGTATCTGCCGGAACAGTTCCGCGACATGAACGCGTTGTCGGCATGGATGTGCTTCTCCAACTTCCTCAACCACCTGAGCCTGGACCGGATCGAGGCGGATTACTCCAACATTTTGTGAACAACGTCTCCCTGTAGGAGCAAAGCTTGCTCGCGATGACGGCGCTACATTCAACGTATGTATTGCCGGATATACCGCCATCGCGAGCAAGCTTTGCTCCTACAGGTACAGTGTTTCAGCCCCATTTCTTGCGAGGTTTCAACGGATGAGAATCCTCGGCATCATCTGCCTTCTCCTGGCCTTGAACGGTTGCAGCTCGCTGCTGTTCTACCCCGAGCCCGGTCAGTTGTTCACCCCGGAAAAAGCCAAGCTTGAATACCGCGATGTCACCCTGACCACCGCCGACGGCGTCAGGCTACATGGCTGGTGGTTGCCGGCGAAAAAAGGCGTCGAGGTCAAGGGGACCGTGCTGCACCTGCACGGCAACGGCGGCAACTTGCCGATGCATCTGGGCGGGAGCTGGTGGCTGCCCAAGCAAGGCTATCAAGTGCTGCTGGTGGACTATCGCGGCTACGGTCTGTCCGAGGGCGAGCCGAGCCTGCCGGCGATCTACCAGGACATCGACGCGGCGTTCAAATGGCTCGACGAGGCACCCGAGGTCAAAGGCAAACCCTTGATTCTGCTCGGTCAGAGCCTCGGCGGCTCGATGGCCGTGCACTACCTCGTTCAACACCCCGAGCGACAGAAACAACTCAAGGCGCTGGTCCTCGATGGCGTGCCTGCCAGCTATCGCGATGTCGGACGTTTTGCCCTGAGCAATTCCTGGGTGTTCTGGGCGTTCCAGGTGCCCCTGTCGTGGCTGGTGCCGGACGGCGACAGTGCGATCAACTCCATCGCACAGCTCAACGGTGTGCCGAAACTGATCTACCACAGCATCGACGATCCGATCGTGCCCCTTTCCAACGGCATCCGTCTGTATCAAGCTGCGCCGCCGCCGCGCGTGCTGCAACTGACCCGTGGCGGTCACGTGCAGACGTTCGCCGACCCGGTCTGGCGCAAAGTCATGCTGCGTTTTCTCGAAGACCCGCAGCATTTCAACGGCCTGCGCCGCCTGGGGGAAATCCCCAATTACCCGGCACCCCAGAATTCAGAAGATGAACCACCAGAGAGTCCGCAATGAGTGAAGAACGTAACGCCATCCCGCTGATCATCACCGGTATCTGCAGCATCCTCGGCACCGTCGGTGCCCTGTGGTGGTACGGCTACCTGCACTTCGCCAAGCCCGAGGATGCGTTGCTGCTCAATGAATTCACCATGCTCAAGACCGTGCCGGGGGAAGACTACAAAGTCTCCCTGGAGCCGGCGGCGCAAGTGGCGCAGTGCATTGATGGGGTGTTGGTGTTGTTTGATACCGAGCAGAAAGGGCTAACGGGCGTTCTGGTCAATGACAAGAAAAAAGCGGTGCGGTGCATGGGGCAGGAAACGCCGCAGAAGCTTGAGCAGTAAGGCCGGTTATAGCTTTGTATTACCCTTCCTTTATCCATCAGGCGCAACAAGGACAAAGGAAGGGGGCTTATGTAAAAAACAAATGCTTAAATTTATGCTAGTTGCAGTTGGGGATCGGTTCATCGTTTAGCGATATCGCGAGTGATGCGTGTGCACCAGCATAGCCACAAAATTTCACGTTAATTTTTTTATCTGAGTCTCTTAGCGTTTCCCCTGGCTGGAGGGTAGGGTCCTCGATAGAGGCAGTTTTTGGTGTTGCGTCGAGTTGGTAGTTTTTTAAGGTGTTTTCCATATCAGTAAATCTGATCCATACACCCGTTAGTCGGTTATCACCGGGCGGGAACGTGTCGAACATCATGTTCTCCCGAAACTCCAGCGCTATTTGTCTAGGGGGCGAGTTGCGGTTAATTAATAGAAGTACCGGTGGAGTAATAGGGCTGGGCGAAGAGCCGGATCTAGCTAATACGTACTTGCCAGTTTTATTTACCGTTTCTATTTGCGAATTATCCAACCAGCCAGAGTACCAACGATTGTTGACGGGGTAGAGCGCTGCACCACCCCCGACTGGATCACCGGTGTCGCCAAATGCAATTGGAGAACAGGAATTGGGGGCCCATACTGTGTCTAAATGAAACTGGCATTTGGTATAGGTTTCTGGGTGGGCGTAGCCTAAGCTGTGGCCGAATTCATGTTTGTACACATGAGGGCTGCCAGCTTGTCCGTAAACACCTATAAGTCTTCCTGGCATATATGCGGATGCATTCCCGCCGCAGTCAATCACATTGATCAAATAGTCAAAGCTTGCTGGATCAAGTCCGTTTGCGCGCGCAGCCTTTTCACCCTCTGCGGTTGCCAGGCTCAAAGGCATCGGTGGTTTATAGGGGTCAATATTTTTGCATATTTCCGGGCGTGGTCCGGATGTGTGCTCGATTACCTGGCCCTGCAGCGTAAGTTTTCCCTTGGATGCAACTTCTATGTAATTTTTTAGGTTGTCGTTGCCGCTCAGAGGGAATGTATGACTCTCGATCAAAGATTTATCAAGAGTACGTTCTCCCTGCCACTGCACAACACTGACCAGTACTTTTTTTGTTCCCACAACGGGACGCTGGTTAATCCCCGGTTTAGGCAACGGAACGTCATTGGGTATGGCATCCCTTTCGTCATAAACAAATTCATGAACAGGTGAGTTATTTGAGGATTGTTTGTCCGGTTGCGCACAACCTGCCAAGGTTAGCGCCGTACACAGCGTCGAAAGAAAGATCAGTGCTCGCATGGTTACGCTCCTTCATGCCCAAAATTTGGGTTAGAGCACTAGTGATACTTTGAAAGCTTCGAGCCGCCTACTGACAGAAATGACAGGTGGCGACGAATGGTCGAAGTCTCCCGTAAACAAAAAAAGCCCCGCTTGGCCAGATAAGTCGGGGCTTTGGCGTTACGGCGTGTTTAGTTTGCGCTCACCGCCGAACGCGGAATCACCGGTTGATTGTCATTGGAAATCGTCACTTCCACCCGACGGTTCTGCGCCCGTCCCGACACACTGGTGTTGTCCGCCACCGGGTACTCCTTGCCATAACCCTGGGCGACGATGCGCGCCGGATCGACGCCCATCTTCACCAGCGCCATGCGCACGGAACCAGCGCGACGTTCCGACAGTGACTGGTTGTGCGACGCCGTACCGGTGCTGTCGGTATAGCCCTCGACGATCACTTTGCGGTCGGGATTTTGCTGGAGGTACTGCGCCAGTTTGTTGATGTTCATCAGGCCGTTGGATTTCAGCTCCGCCTTATCGGTGGCGAACAGCACGTCACCGAAAGTCACCAGCGTGCCGCGATCGGTCTGCTTGGCATTGAGACTGGCCTGCAGCTGTCTGATCTGCTGGTCACGCGCATCCAGCCGCGCCTGGGCCCTTTGCGCGGAGGCGTTTTTCAGCTGGGCCTCGGCGGTGCGCAGGGCGATGGTCTGTTTCGCCACTTCCACGCGCTGGTTGGTCAAATACGCAAGTTGATCGACCTTGGCCGGGTCTTCTTTATCCAGATACGCCTTGCCGGCCTTGTCCAGGTAATCGCTGGCTTCCTTGGTTTCCAGTGCCGCGACTTTGCTCGCCTGCGGGTTGGCTTGCAGGCCGCTGTAGTTGGTGCGGGCCTGTTCAAGGTTGGCATTGGGCGGTGTGGAACAGGCAGCCACTGCAACACTGGCGGCCAACAGGGCAGGGATCATCAAGTGTTTGGAATTCATGGTCTTCGTCCTTTTAGTCGAGTAAAGAAATACGTCGAGCCACGCCGTTTACTGAACGGTGCGCTGGCTTTCCTGACGCAGTTCCTGAACCCCTTGTCGAGAGTCCTTCACAGCCTGTTCGGCTTTCATTGCCTGGGCCTTGCGCTCGGCCACGCGAGCGTCCCATTCAGCCTGTTCGGCGAGGGTTCTGGCCTGGTCGTACTTTTTGTCGTGCATGGCGATTTCGGCTTGTTTGAGCTTGTCCTGGGCCGTCTTCATTTCCACCGCGGCGAATTCAGTACCGCCAGCGCTCACGGCGTTGTTGACCGCTGATTCGGTCACGGCGAACTGTTCGGTGGGTGGGTGGCCGGCACAACCGGCCAGCACGAGACTGCCGCCGATGGCCAAGGCAGCCATTTTCAGGTGGTGCAGAGGGGGGAACGAGGATTTGCCTGTGCGGGTCTTCATGATTTTCAACTCCATTGGGCTTACTCCTGAACAACTGAAAATCCATCCTGGGCATGGAGCCGCAACCTTCGATTTCGGGTGTTTTGAAACGGCCGTCCCAGGCATGGTTACTGGGTTGACCGGGGGCGTTTTTTAAAAGTTCAGAGAAATTGGCGTGGCGTTGGAAAACTGTTGGCCGAATGGACAGGGCTCTAGAGCGGGGATTTGACCCCTGTGGGAGCGAGCCTGCTCGCGAAGGCGTACTGTCGGCCGGCATTGATATTGACTGACACGACGCCTTCGCGAGCAGGCTCGCTCCCACAGGTTCATATGGGTGAATCAGTGTTTCTGCTTACCGTCAGCTGCTGACAAATCGTGCAAATGACGACGGGACAACGCCAGAAAACGCGGGGTCGGACCGATGTCTTCATACAGCGGATCGCCTTCTTCATCGGTGGCCACCACCGTCGAGCCTTTCACATAGGGGAAGCTTTTTTCCAATTCCTCCAGGGCGGCGCCGATCAGTTCGCCGAGCAGTTCTTCGGGTTGCCGTTTGGGGTACATCTCGATGATCGCCGCCAAGCGTGCGGCAGCCTCAACGTCCAGATGAATCGAGTAGCCAGTGTCAGTCAGGCGACCCTTGGCGTTTTCTTCCCAGTGATGGGCAAGCTCGCGGATTTTCATAATGACCTCATGACACGCCTGCTCGTGGCAGGTCGGAAGATGTCCGGCATAGGCCGGCTTAAGCCGTTGTACGGCTCAATGTTCAGACTAGCTTCTGCCTTGGAGGTGTGAAGACCCTTCGTCGTCTGACTTGTAAGAACCGGCCTGGAGCGGCACTCTTGGGTTTCCTGGCCGCCGGATTCTTTGCTGGAGAACTGCTGATGACCGATATTGATGCACGCTTGCGCGAGGACGTTCACCTGCTGGGTGAGCTGTTGGGCAACACCATTCGTGAACAGTACGGGGACGGCTTCCTCGACAAGATCGAGCAGATCCGCAAGGGCGCCAAGGCTGACCGCCGCGGTTCCATGGACGCCGAGCTGAGCGCCAGCCTCAACCAGTTGACCGAAGACGAGTTGCTGCCGGTGGCGCGGGCGTTCAACCAGTTTCTCAACCTGGCCAACATCGCCGAGCAATATCAGCTGATTCACCGACGGGAAGAGTCGCAGCCCGCACCGTTCGAGTCGCGAGTCCTGCCGGAGCTGCTCGCTCGCTTGCGCGCTGAAGGGCATGGGGCCGAATCACTGGCCCGGCAATTGGGGCGGCTTGAAATCGAGCTTGTTCTCACGGCTCACCCGACCGAAGTCGCGCGCCGCACCTTGATCCAGAAATACGACGCCATCGCCGCGCAACTGGCGGCACTGGATCATCGCGACCTGACTGGCGCCGAGCGCGAGCAGATCAAATCGAAACTGCAACGCCTGATCGCCGAGGCCTGGCACACCGAAGAAATCCGCCGCACACGTCCGACACCGGTTGATGAAGCCAAATGGGGCTTCGCAGTGATCGAGCATTCGTTGTGGCAGGCGATTCCGAATTACATGCGCAAAGCCGATCAGGCGTTGTACGCTGCCACCGGCCTGCGCTTGCCGCTGGAAGCCGCGCCGATTCGCTTTGCTTCGTGGATGGGCGGCGACCGCGATGGCAACCCCAACGTCACAGCGTCCGTCACCCGCGAAGTGTTGCTGCTGGCGCGCTGGATGGCGGCCGATCTGTACCTGCGCGATGTCGATCACCTTGCGGCCGATCTGTCGATGCAACAGGCCAGTGAAGCGCTCAAAGCCAAGGCCGGAGACAGCGCGGAGCCGTATCGTGCGGTTCTCAAACAATTGCGCGAGCGTCTGCGCGCCACGCGCAATTGGGCTCACGCCGCGTTGACGACACCCACCCCTGCGCCCGCCGACGTGCTGCAAGACAACCGTGACCTGCTCGATCCGCTGGAGCTGTGCTACCACTCGCTGCATGAGTGCGGCATGGGCGTGATTGCTGACGGCCCGTTGCTCGATTGCCTGCGTCGGGCGGTCACGTTTGGTTTGTTCCTGGTGCGTCTGGATGTGCGTCAGGACTCGTCGCGGCACAGCGCGGCCATGACCGAAATCACCGATTACCTTGGCCTCGGTCGCTACGAAGACTGGAGCGAAGACGAGCGCATCACGTTCCTGACGCGCGAACTGAACAACCGCCGACCCTTGCTGCCGGCCCACTACAAGCCGTCCGCCGATACCGCCGAAGTGTTGGCGACTTGCCGGGAAATCGCCGCTGCGCCCGCGGCATCCCTCGGTTCCTATGTGATCTCCATGGCCGGTGCCGCTTCCGATGTGCTGGCCGTGCAACTGCTGCTCAAAGAGTCCGGCGTGTTGCGGCCGATGCGCGTGGTGCCATTGTTCGAAACCCTGGTCGACCTCGACAACGCCGGGCCTGTGATCGAAAAGCTGTTGCTGTTGCCGGGCTATCGCTCGCGCCTGCAAGGGCCGCAGGAAGTAATGATCGGCTATTCCGACTCGGCCAAGGATGCCGGCACCACGGCGGCGGCCTGGGCACAGTACCGGGCGCAGGAGCGTCTGGTGGACATCTGCCGCGAGCAGCAGGTGGAACTGCTGTTGTTCCACGGTCGTGGCGGCACCGTGGGCCGTGGCGGTGGCCCGGCCCACGCGGCGATTCTGTCGCAGCCGCCGGGCTCGGTGGCGGGGCGTTTCCGTACCACCGAGCAGGGAGAGATGATTCGATTCAAATTCGGCCTGCCGGACATCGCCGAGCAAAACCTCAATCTGTATCTGGCCGCGGTACTTGAAGCGACCCTGCTGCCACCGCCACCACCGACGCCTGAATGGCGTCACCTGATGGATGAATTGGCCGCCGACGGGGTCAAGGCTTACCGCGCCGTGGTGCGGGAGAATCCGCAATTCGTCGAGTACTTCCGTCAGTCGACCCCGGAACAGGAACTCGGACGTTTGCCGCTGGGCAGTCGCCCGGCCAAGCGCCGTGCCGGCGGCATCGAAAGCCTGCGGGCGATCCCGTGGATCTTCGGCTGGACCCAAACCCGCCTGATGTTGCCGGCCTGGCTGGGCTGGGAGGCGGCACTGAGCAAGGCGCTGGAACGGGGCGAGGGCGAGTTGCTGGGGCAGATGCGCGAGCAGTGGCCGTTCTTCCGCACTCGCATCGATATGCTGGAGATGGTGCTGGCCAAGGCCGACGCTGAAATCGCCCAGTCCTACGACGAGCGTCTGGTCGAGCCGGAACTGTTGCCGTTGGGCGCGCACTTACGCGACCTATTGTCGCAGGCATGCTCGATCGTACTGGGGATGACCGGTCAGTCGCAGCTGCTGGCACATAGCCCCGACACCCTGGAATTCATCCGCTTGCGCAACACTTACCTCGACCCGCTGCATCTATTACAGGCCGAGTTGCTGGCCCGTTCGCGGCAACCGGATGTGGCGCAGGACAGCCCGGTGGAACAGGCGCTGCTGGTGTCTGTAGCGGGGATTGCCGCCGGTTTGCGTAATACCGGCTAAGGTTTTTGCCGTGGGGGAACGGCGTCCGATGCGTGCATCGGACGCCAATGACTGGTCGCTATAAAAGTATGGCCAGGCGACAGTTAATGATGGGGTTGCGACTTGGGGAACCGCGCGCAAAGGTCACAAGACCCTGCGGTTTCTCCGACTTTTGGCGTCTTGTGTGGGCGCAGCCTGCTGTGTATCTTGATCAGCCTTTGGCCGTTTGGGCGGCCACGACCCTATTTTTGAGATTGGCCCCACGAGGCGAATCTGACGTTATCTATATAAAAAATTGAGGAGCACATCGATGCGCGTCATTCTGCTGGGAGCTCCCGGGGCCGGTAAAGGTACTCAGGCACAGTTCATCACCGAAAAATTCGGCATTCCGCAAATCTCCACTGGCGACATGCTGCGTGCAGCGGTCAAGGCCGGCACCGAGCTGGGCATCAAGGCCAAGAGCATCATGGATGCCGGCGGCCTGGTGTCCGATGACCTGATCATCGCCCTGGTCAAGGACCGCATCGCCCAGTCCGACTGCGCCAACGGCTTCCTGTTCGACGGTTTCCCGCGCACCATTCCTCAGGCTGAAGCCCTGGTGACTGCCGGCGTCGAGCTGGATGCGGTCGTCGAGATCGCCGTCGAAGACGAGGAAATCGTCCAGCGTATCGCCGGTCGCCGCGTTCACGAGGCCAGTGGCCGCGTGTACCACATCGTCTACAACCCGCCGAAAGTGGCCGGCAAGGACGACATCACCGGTGAAGACCTGGTACAGCGCAAGGACGACACCGAAGAAACCGTGCGTCATCGCCTGTCGGTCTACCACTCGCAGACCAAGCCGCTGGTGGATTTCTACCAGAAGCTGTCGGCTGCCAATGGCAAGCCGAAGTACAGCCATATCGAAGGCGTCGGCTCGGTTGAAGCAATCACCGCCAAGGTGCTTGCGGCCCTGAGCTGAAAAGACTGATCCGCTGCATCATCAACGGCCCGCTTGCGGGCCGTAGTTGTTTATACTGACGCACTTTTTCAGATCCCTCTTTTTACCAACCCTCTTGTGGAAACATCGATGAGCACCTTGCTGGCCCTGGACACCGCGACTGAAGCTTGCTCCGTTGCCTTGCTGCATGACGGCAAAGTGACGAGCCATTACGAGGTGATCCCGCGCCTGCATGCGCAGAAGTTGCTGCCGATGATCCAGCAATTGCTGGCTGACGCCGGCACCACCCTGCAAGCCGTGGACGCCATCGCTTTCGGTCGCGGGCCTGGCGCGTTCACTGGCGTGCGCATCGCTATCGGTGTCGTGCAAGGCCTGGCGTTTGCCCTGGACCGTCCGGTATTGCCGGTGTCGAACCTCGCGGTGCTGGCCCAGCGTGCTTTTCGCGAGCACGGCGCCAGCCAGGTCGCGGCCGCCATCGATGCGCGCATGGACGAGGTGTACTGGGGCTGCTACCGCGAGACGGCGGGGGAGATGCGACTGGTCGGCCAGGAAGCGGTGCTGCCACCGGAAGTGGCTGCATTGCCGGCCGATGCCAGCGGCGAATGGTTCGGTGCGGGGACCGGTTGGGGTTACGCCGAACGCATCGCCGTCAGCCTGAGCGGGCAGGATGCGGGCATGCTGCCCCACGCTGAAGACCTGCTGACATTGGCGCGGTTTGCCTGGGAACGCGGCGAGGCGATTGTGGCGGATGAGGCGCAGCCGGTTTATCTGCGCGATAAAGTGGCGACGCCCAAAGCGCGTTAATCCCGAGACCGAGTTGTCCCATTCGCGAGCAGGCTCGCTCCCACAGGAGTTAATCTATTCCTTGTGGGAGCGAGCCTGCTCGCGAAGGCGATCTCACATACACAGCCAATCGTCGATTTCTAACCCCGGCTTTTAAACCTTTTGTCTTTTATGTGTTCTAGTTATCACTCGGCGGTTTGCGAAGTGGATTATGCGCCACTAAACTGCCATCACTGATACCGAGCATGCACTTATGCGTATAGACGGCATTTCCTCTCAGTCCTACCCCATCAAACGCAATCCGCGCAAAGGCCGGGTGGTGGAAGACGAGTCCGTCGATATCGAAGGCGAGCTGGAGTTTCCGTCCGAAGAGCAACTGGCCGCCCGTGCCAAAGCCGCTGCGCAACGCCTGAGCAATCTCCCCGCCCGTCAGCAGGACATGCTTTATCACCGCGCCATGAGCAAGAGCGTGGCGATGGCCCTGGCCAGCTACCTCAGCACCGCCGGTTTCGTCGACTGGGAAGCGCAAGTCATGGGTCTTGACCTGTACATCTGATGTTGTTGCCTTACTACCTCGGCTGCCCATCCTGGAGTGAAAACGCCTGGCGCGACTACCTGTATCCGCCAGACGCCAAACCCGCCGAGTTCCTCACTCTCTATTCCCAAGTATTCAACGCCGTGGAAGGCAATACGACCTTCTACGCGAGTCCGGCCGCCAGCACCGTGCAGCGCTGGGCACAAACCCTTCCCGAACACTTTCGCTTTACCGCCAAGTTTCCCGGCGACATCAGCCATGGCGGTGACCTGCGCGAACAACTGACCGCTGCCGAGACCTTTACCCAATTGCTCGGCCCCCTCGGCGAGCGGGTGTCGCCGCTGTGGTTGCAGTTGTCGAAAAGTTTCACGCCACAGCGCTTGCCCGAGCTGGCGGGATTCATTGATGCCCTGCAGCGGCCCTTGGCGGTGGAAGTGCGGCATGACGACTTCTTTGCCAGGGGCGACAGTGAACGGCTGCTCAATCGCCTGTTGCTGGATCGTGGCGTCGAGCGCATTTGCCTTGATCCGCGCGCGCTGTTCAGCTGCACCTCGACCGATCCTTCAGTGCTCCACGCCCAGTCGAAAAAGCCCAGGGTTCCGCCGCGTCCGGCAGCGTTCACCCAGTTCCCTCAGGTCCGCTTCATCGGCCATCCGCAGCTTGAAGCCAACGATCCGTTTCTGCTGCCGTGGGTGGAGAAAATCGCTCTGTGGATCGAAGAGGGCCGCACGCCATATATCTTCCTGCACACTGCCGACAACGTGCTGGCGGCGAAACTGGCGCAGCGTTTCCACGGGAAGTTGATGGCGCGTTTGCCTGGCTTGCCGGCGCTGCCTGAGCTATACAGAGAGCCCGCCGCCGAGCAACTTGGCCTGCTCTGAAGGCGGATTCATTCCCCTTTTCAGGAGCCTGCCAATGGATGCGCAAACCCTTCGAGCCCAAGCGTTCAAAGCCTTGCACGAACGCGACGGGGCTTTTGTGATTCCCAACCCGTGGGATGCCGGCTCGGCAAAAATGCTCGCCAGCCTGGGCTTCGAGGCGCTGGCAACCACCAGCGCCGGTTTCGCTTTTTCCCAAGGGCGCCCCGATGGCGGACTGACCCTGGACGACACCCTGGCCAACGTTCGGGCGATAGTCGCTGCCACCGACTTGCCGGTTGCGGTCGATCTGGAAAACGGTTTTGCCGACGATCCTGTCGAGTGCGCCCAAAGCATTCTGCGAGCTGCTGAAGCAGGTGCCGTGGGGGGTTCGATCGAAGACGCCACTGGCCGCGAGGGCGCTCCAATCTATTGCTTCGAACATGCCGTGGCACGCGTCGAGGCCGCCGTCGCCGCCGCTCGCAGCTTGCCTTTTCCCTTCACGCTGGCTGCCCGGGCCGAGAACTTTCTTCACGGCAATCCGGATCTCGATGACACGATTCGCCGCTTGCAGGCCTTCGCCGAGGCCGGTGCCGATGTGCTTTATGCGCCGGGGCTGCGCAACGCTGAAGAGGTACTGGCGGTGGTCCGCGCCGTGGCGCCGAAGCCGGTCAACGTGTTGATGTCCGGCGGCTTGAAGCTGACGGTCCAGGAACTGAGCGAAATGGGCGTCAAGCGCATCAGTGTCGGCTCGGCACTGGCCCTGGCGGCGCTGGGTGAGTTCTATCGCGCCGCCGAAGAGATCAAGACGTCGGGCACCTTCGGGTTTACGTCGCGGTCCATGCCGTACGCCAAGGCCAATCAGTTTTTTAAAGGCTGACCATCAGGCGGCGAGGCGCAGGTTCTGCAGGATGATCGGGCGCGCCCAGCCGTTATCGAAATCGAGTTGTTTTTGTTGCTCCACCAGTTCTTCCGGCGAGAACGGCGGGAAGGGCTTGTCCAGCAGATCGAGTTCGAACTCGGCGATCGGCAGGTGCAGTGGACGCGGTTGCGGCGCCGGGCCGGCTTCCGGCAACGGCTGACCGGCGGTCAACACGATCGGACGCACCCAGCCGCTTTCGAAGTCCTGCTGTTTTTGCTGGGCGACGATTTCTTCCGGGGGGAATGGTGGGAACGGCTTGTCGGCCAGGTCCATTTCGAACTCGGCAATCGGCAGGAACAGCGGCTCGGGCGGGCGAACCTCGTTGTCCTTCACGTCGCATTCGCGCTGGGAAACGATGTGCGCCAGCAGGTCGCTGCCAACGGTAGGTTCGACGGGGCTTTCGAGATCGACCGGTGGAAAATTGAGCGATGGCGGCAGTACATCCTCACCCGACTGTTCAGCCAGCGCACGGGCAAAGAAATCCTGCCAGATGTGGCTGACGCCGCTCAGTGCCTGGGTGTTTCGCAGGTTGTAGTCGCCATAGGGCGAGATAAAACCTGTGATGGTGGGTTGAATGTCTGACATTTCTCTCGGTCGACGCTCAGCTCTGGCAAAATGCTCGATAGTTTTGTTATCGGCCGTTTTTGCCGATCATTAATTTTTTGAGCGTTTTTTCCCATGATTGAGCAACCGGCGGCGTGCCGCATCCATGTCGAAGCCTTGGGCGCGACCTTTCAGACACAGGCCGAGCATTGGGCCGAGCGCCTGGGGCTGCCGTTGCAGGTGGATAACGGTGAGTTCGCGTTGCAGGTAGGCGAGCAGGGCTTGCAGCTGCAGCAGCTCGGCGCGGACGCGCCTGGCCCGGTGCGGGTGGACTTCGTCGAGGGTGGCGCGGCCCATCGCCGGTTGTACGGCGGCGGCAGCGGGCAGATGATCGCCAAGGCCGTTGGCATCGCTCAGGGCGTGCGTCCGCGGGTGCTGGATGCCACGGCGGGGCTGGGCAAGGATGCGTTCGTGCTGGCCAGCCTGGGCTGCGAAATGAGCCTGATCGAGCGCCAGCCGTTGATTGGGGCCTTGCTCGAGGATGGTCTGGCCCGTGGCGCCGAAGATTTCGACGTGGCGCCGATCGTGGCGCGCATGCGCTTGCTCAAGGGCAATTCGATCGAGGTGATGCGCAACTGGGAAGGTGAACCGCCGCAGGTGATCTATCTCGACCCGATGTTCCCGCACCGTGAGAAAACCGCGTTGGTGAAGAAGGAAATGCGCCTGTTCCGGCCGCTGGTGGGCGATGACCCCGATGCGCCGGCCTTGCTCCAGGCCGCATTGGCTTTGGCCACCCACCGGGTCGTAGTCAAGCGCCCGCGCAAGGCGCCATGCATTGAGGGGCCCAAGCCGAGTCATGCGCTGGATGGCAAGTCCAGTCGGTATGACATCTATCCGAAGAAAGCGCTCAAGGCTTAAGACCGAGTTGCCCCAATCGCGAGCAAGCTTTGCTCCCACAGGGTTTGAGGCGTTCACAAACATTGAACCCTGGACAAAACCTGTGGGAGCAAGGCTTGTCGGATCGCCGCACCGCCGCGATGGCGTCAGCCCTGACGCCACAAATACCTCAGACTGATTCGGGCCGATAAGCCCGCATAAACAACCCCACAACTTCCCGCACATGGCTCTCCGCCGCTTCCCCGGTCAACGGCTCGCCACACCCGTACAACAACCGGAAATTCGCCGCGCCCTTGAGCAGGCAAAAAAAATGCTCCGCTGCATTACGCGGTTTATCGATGCTCAGCGCGCCACTCTGATCCACCTTGCTCAGCAGTCGCTCCATGCCATGCAGCATGCGTTCGGGACCAGCCTCGAAGAAGATCAGTGAGAGCTTCGGGTCCTGGCTGCCCAGGGTCATGATCAAACGGTGCAGGTTCACCGATTCGTCGCTGTTGATCAGGTGATGAAAGCCGCGGGCAATGTTCAGCAGCACGGTTTCCACGGCCACGCCTTCCGGCAGTTCAAAAAACAGAGGCGGCAATTGCTCCTCGCACTTGGCCACCACGGCCGCGGAGAACAGCGTCTCCTTGTCGTTGAAATGGCTGTAGACCGTGAGCTTCGATACTCCGGCCTGCGCTGCGACAGCATCCATGCTGGTGTTGGCATATCCCTTGGTCAAAAACAGCGTCTTCGCCGCGTCGAGGATCGCCTGGCGCTTGGCCAGATCCTTGGGGCGGCCAGGGCCGTTGGGTGCTGAAAGATTGTTCGGCATATGCGCTTTTATTACTGGACTGGTGAGTTTGCTATTAATAACATACCGGTCAGTATAATTATTCCAAGCACCATTAGCGAAAGGTCCTTCACCATGTTCCGCTATGCCTTGCCCCTCGCGTTGCCAGTCACCCTGGCGTTTTTTTTGACGGCGTGTGGTCACGAAGAGGCGCCCCAAACCAGCGTTCGCCCGGCCATGGTGGTTCAGCCAGAGCCTTCGGCCCAGGTGATGGAAAGCTATCCCGGCGAAGTCCGTGCCCGCTTTGAACCGGACCTGGCATTCCGCATCGGCGGCAAAGTCAGCCGACGACTGGTCGAGGAGGGTCAGCGGGTCAGGGCCGATCAACCCCTGGCGGAACTCGATCCGCAAGATGTGCGCCTGCAACTGGAGGCCACCCGTGCCCAGGTCGCGGCTGCCGAGGCCAATCTGAATATGGTGCGCGCCGAGCGTGATCGCTATAAAACATTGATGGAACGTCAGTTGGTCAGCCGTTCGCAGTACGACAACGCGGAAAACCTCTACCGCTCCGGCGAAGCGCGTCTCAAGCAGATCAAGGCCGAATTCAACGTCTCGACCAACCAGGCCAGCTACGCCGTGTTGCGTGCACCACAGGACGGTGTCGTGGCCAAACGAGCGCTGGAAGTCGGGCAAGTCGTGGCCGCCGGGCAAACGGTATTCACCCTCGCCACCGATGGCGAACGTGAAGTATTGATCAGCCTGCCGGAACAGAGCTTCGGCCGCTTCAAGGTCGGTCAACCGGTGTCGGTGGAGCTGTGGACGCAACCGGATCAGCGCTTCGCCGGGCACATCCGCGAGCTGTCGCCATCCGCCGATCCGAAGTCCCGCACCTTCGCTGCCCGTATCGCGTTTACCGGTGGCAAAGTCCCCGCCGAACTGGGCCAGAGCGCCCGGGTGTTCGTGCAAACCGCCGAGTCCGTCCCGCTGGCGGTGCCGCTGTCTGCACTGACCGCGGAAAACGGCGTGACTTACGTCTGGGTCGTCAGCGCCAACAACACCCTGAAGAAAACTCCGGTGCGGATCGGTGCCTTCGGTGAGAAAACCGTCCCGGTGCTCGAAGGTCTCAACGCCAGCGACTGGGTAGTAGCCGCCGGCGTCCATGTGCTTCTGGACGGGCAGCAGGTGCGCCCGGTGGATCGCTCCAACCGCGTGGTCAATCTGGCGGACAAGGAGTAATCCCCGATGGGTTTCAATCTTTCCGAATGGGCGCTGCGTAATCGCCAGATCGTCCTGTTCCTGATGCTGTTGCTGGCCATCGTCGGCGCGCTGTCCTACACCAAGCTCGGCCAGAGCGAAGACCCGCCGTTTACCTTCAAGGCCATGGTGGTTCGTACCAACTGGCCGGGCGCCACGGCACAAGAGGTCTCGCGCCAGGTCACCGAACGCATCGAAAAGAAGCTGATGGAAACCGGTGAGTACGAACGCATCGTGTCGTTCTCCCGCCCCGGTGAATCACAGGTGACGTTCATTGCCCGCGACTCCATGCACTCGGTGGAGATTCCCGAGCTCTGGTATCAGGTGCGCAAGAAGGTCAGCGACATCCGCCACACCCTGCCGCCAGGTATTCAGGGGCCGTTCTTCAACGATGAGTTCGGCACCACGTTCGGCAATATCTACGCCTTGACTGGCGACGGCTTCGATTACGCCGTGCTCAAGGATTATGCCGACCGCATCCAGATTCAGTTGCAACGGGTCAAGGACGTGGGCAAGGTCGATCTGCTCGGCTTGCAGGATGAAAAAATCTGGATCGAGCTGTCCAACGTCAAGCTCGCCACGCTTGGCTTGCCGCTGGCAGCGGTGCAGCAGGCGCTTGAAGAACAGAATGCCGTGTCCACCGCCGGCTTTTTCGAAACCAGCAGCGAGCGATTGCAGCTACGGGTCTCGGGGAATTTTCAGACCGTCGATGAGATAAAAAACTTTCCGATTCGGGTCGGGGATCGCACTTTCCGTATCTCTGATGTGGCCGACGTGCGCCGTGGCTTCAACGATCCACCGGCGCCTCGCATGCGTTTCATGGCGCAGGACGCTATCGGTCTGGCCGTGGCCATGAAGGACGGCGGTGACATTCTGGTGTTGGGCAAGGCTCTGGAAGTCGAGTTCGCCCGCATCCAGAAAAACCTCCCGGCCGGCATGCAACTGCGCAAGGTTTCCGATCAACCGGCGGCGGTGAAAACCGGTGTCGGCGAGTTCGTCCAGGTCCTGGTGGAAGCCCTGGCCATCGTGTTGCTGGTGAGCTTCTTCTCCCTTGGCGTGCGCACCGGCATGGTAGTCGCTTTGGCAATCCCGCTGGTGTTGGCCATGACCTTCGCCACCATGTATTACCTGGGCATCGGCCTGCACAAGATATCCCTCGGCGCGTTGGTGCTGGCACTGGGTTTGCTGGTGGACGATGCGATCATCGCCGTGGAAATGATGGCGATCAAAATGGAACAGGGCTTCGACCGGATCAAGGCGGCGAGCTATGCCTGGACCAGCACCGCGTTCCCGATGCTCACCGGTACGTTGATTACCGCGGCCGGGTTCCTGCCGATCGCCACCGCGCAATCGGGCACCGGCGAATACACCCGTTCGATCTTCCAGGTGGTGACCATCGCGCTGCTGGCATCGTGGGTAGCGGCGGTGGTTTTCGTGCCATACCTCGGGGAAAAACTCCTGCCGGACCTGGCGAAAATTCACGCGGCGAAACACAGTACTGACCAACCAGATCCCTACGGCACGCCGTTTTATCAGCGGGTGAGGCGTCTGGTGGAGTGGTGCGTGCGTCGACGCAAGACGGTGATCGCGGCGACGGTGATTCTGTTCATTGCTTCGGTGTTCCTCTTCCGTTTTGTGCCACAGCAATTTTTCCCTGCGTCGGGCCGACTGGAATTGATGGTCGATCTGAAACTGGCCGAAGGCGCTTCACTGAGCAACACCGCCGAGGAGGTCAAGCGCCTCGAAGCATTGCTCAAGGACAAGGCCGGGATCGACAATTACGTGGCCTACGTGGGCACCGGTTCGCCGCGTTTTTACCTGCCACTGGATCAGCAACTTCCCGCTGCGAGTTTCGCCCAGTTTGTCGTGCTGGCGAAAACCATCGAGGAGCGCGAAACCCTGCGTACCTGGTTGATCGCCACCCTCAACGAACAATTTCCGGCCCTGCGTTCACGGGTCACTCGCCTGGAAAACGGTCCGCCGGTTGGCTATCCGGTGCAGTTCCGGGTCACCGGCGAGCACATCGAGGAAGTCCGTGCACTGGCACGCAAAGTGGCGGCCAAGGTTCGCGAAAATCCTCATGTGGTCAACGTTCATCTGGACTGGGAAGAACCGAGCAAAGTCGTTTATCTGAATGTCGATCAGGACCGTGCGCGGGCACTCGGTGTGAGCACGGCGAACCTGTCGAGGTTCCTGCAAAGTTCGCTGACCGGTTCCAGCGTCAGCCAATATCGCGAAGACAACGAGTTGATCGAGATCCTGCTGCGCGGCACTTTGCATGAGCGCACCGAGCTGTCGTTGTTGCCAAGCCTGGCGGTGCCGACCGACAACGGTCGCAGCGTGGCCCTGTCGCAAATCGCGACCCTGGAATACGGCTTTGAAGAGGGGGTGATCTGGCACCGTAACCGCCTGCCCAACGTGACCGTACGCGCCGACATCTATGGCAAGGAACAACCGGCGACGCTGGTGCAGCAAATCATGCCGACCCTCGACCCGATCCGTGCCGAATTGCCGGACGGCTATTTGCTGGATGTCGGCGGCACCGTGGAAGACTCCGCGCGCGGGCAGAACTCGGTGAAGGCCGGTGTGCCGTTGTTCATCGTGGTCGTACTGACGTTGTTGATGTTGCAACTGCGCAGTTTCTCACGCACGGCGATGGTGTTTCTGACGGCGCCACTGGGGCTGATCGGGGTGACGCTGTTCCTGATGGTGTTCCGCCAGCCGTTTGGTTTCGTGGCCATGCTCGGAACTATCGCGTTGTCGGGGATGATCATGCGCAACTCGGTGATTCTGGTGGATCAGATCGAGCAGGACATCGCTGCCGGATTGAAGCCTTGGCAAGCGATCATCGAGGCCACGGTGCGGCGGTTTCGGCCGATTGTGTTGACGGCACTGGCGGCGGTACTGGCGATGATTCCGTTGTCGCGCAGTGTGTTTTTCGGGCCGATGGCGGTGGCGATCATGGGGGGGTTGATTGTGGCGACGGCGTTGACGCTGTTGTTCCTGCCGGCGTTGTATGCGGCGTGGTTCAGGGTCAAGAAAGAGCCGGCCTGAGTTCGTTGGACTTGGCGGCCTTCGGGCCGACCAGGTTCTTGAATGACCGAGTACATATCCGTTCCTTCGGTAACGGCGGCTGGCGGTTTCGCCCTTACGGCGAGTCACTTGGAAGAGCGCCAAGTAACCAAGCGCTCTTGCCCCTTTCGTTCGGCGCCTCGCTAAGGCTCGGCATGCCCTTGCTCCGGTCCTGCTCCGTGGGCCCGCCGCGATCGGCCATCCCTGGCCGGGCGCGGCTAAACCGGCATCCATGCCGGTTTGCCCACTGCGCAGAACCTCCACTCGGCCTCTCGATGGGGCAAGAAGATCAAAAGCAAAAGCAACGCGAGGCGGCCTGACAGCCGACCTGGCTTTGGTGGGTGTACCTCGACCCTGTAGGAGCTGGCTTGTCGGGTCGCCGCATCGCAGCGAAGGCGGCCTGAAAGCCGACCGATCTCTTGCGGATTTACCCGACCCATTGTGGGAGCTGGCTTGCCAGCGATGGCGGCCTGACAGCCGACCTGATTTTGCAGACTTCCCCCAATTCAACTGTGGGAGCGAGCCTGCTCGCGAAGAGGCCCTAACAGTCGATGATGTTTATCGCTCAATCAAACATTCAGAACCTTCCCACAAGACTTTCAGGTTGTCCCTAGGAACCACGATCTCTAGCCTTTGTCCGTTGCTGCCAATTCAGCGACCGGGACTGCAAGCCCGCCGATAATTTGTTAGGCGCCTACAGGCACACCTATAATCGCGACGCTTTTATTAGCGCTACCGATTTATGGTGGCTGTGTGCGGGAGATCTTCGGATCTGCCGAGGTTGCCTGACGACTCGGTCTTGCAGACCCGCATACAGCTGCCACCCATCATCTGCAAGTGATGCTGGCCGCTCCGACTTTCGTTAGGAGCTCCACTATGATCAAACACAGTCCACATCCCCCAGATGCAACCCCGGGTCTACAGGCGAAAACCACTTACTGCCCCTGTCCAATTTCACCATCCATCCGGGCATCAGTTCCGAAACCCTCCTTGCTCATACCCATGAAACCCTTGCTTCAGCCAATGTCATGGCCACGGAATTGTCTTCCAGCCTGATCGGCCCGACGTGCAATCTGGTGCTGGGTATTCAACAGATGATTGTGCTGGCGCAGCTGTCGGTGAACCGTGTGCTGGATCAGATCGAACCGCAGCAATAGCAAACAAAAAGCCCGCTGACTCTGGGAGAGTCAGCGGGCTTTCTTCAAACGGTGAAAGTTGTTCTATCAGTCAGGCCGAGGAGTGGCCATCGCGAGCAAGCTTTGCTCCTACAGGTTTTGTGTTGCGGGTCAGAGGGAGCCGAAGACCTTCTTCGCCAAACTGGTCGCAGCCGCCGCCGGATCCTTGCGAATGGCTTCTTCCTGTTTGCCGATCATCTCGAACAAGCCATTGAGCGCTTGCTCGGTGACGTAGTTTTCGACGTTGGCGTTTTTCGCGTCCACTACGCCCATAGTCGCCGCTTGCCCGGCGAACGAGTTGTACTGTTGGGCCAGGCCAACCTTGTCGGTAGCTTGCTTGACGATCGGCAGGAACTTGGCGCGGATCTGTTCGCGGCTGGTCTTGTTCAGGTATTGGGTGGCCGAGTCGTTGCCGCCGCTGAGGATGCCCTTGGCATCATCGACGGTCATTTTCTTCACGGCATCGACGAGGATCGGCTGGGCCTGGACAACTGCGGTTTCTGCCGCTTTGTTCATGCTGGCTTCCAGCTCATCGACCTGATCACCCATGCCGAACTGTTTCATCTTGCTCGCGACTTTGCCCAGTTTGCCAGGCAGTTCGATTTTCACGTCCGGGTTGTTGCTGAAACCGCCCGGTGTGCCGAGCTGTTTCACGGCCAGTTGAGCACCTTGGGTCAGGGCGTCTTTGAGGCCACCGGTGGCGTCTTTTTGCGACAGGTCACTCAGGGATAGCGCCAGAGCGCTCGCGGAAATCATCAGGCCTGCACACAGGCCGGCAAAACGGAGGGTAGGGCGGAGCATGGCAACTTCCTTTTTCAAAAAGACACTTAGCGGGCCGCGTCGACGCGAACCTTCAATGGCTGTGGATCGGTGCCGTCCAGCCGCACGGCGTGATTCTCAGTGGTGATGAACAGCAGTTTGCCATCGACCTCAATGCGAGCGCTCACCGAGTAACGATGGTTGGGCTCGATCTGCAATGGGTCGTAGCTGAGGTGGAACGGTAAGGGCACCTGGCCTTTGACCGGTCCGCGTTGCTCATCGATAACCTTGGCCGGGGCATCGGCGAGTGAGATGTCTTGCAGGCTGACACTCAGGACGGCGGTGGGCGGCAGCGCAATGCGTTGCAGATAGAAGACTTCACCGTTGAGGGTTGCCTTGGGCGCAGGTGTTGGGTGCTGGCAAGCTGTCAGCAGCACGGCGACTGCGATCAGGGACAGTTTTTTCATCGGACTATCTCCATGTCTGGGGGCGTCAGAACCGCCTGACGCCCTGATCAATTTAGACGGTTTGAACGGGTTGATCGGCCGCGTCTTCAACGCGATGCAACGCCACCTGCCGGATCGACAAGCGGATTTCCGCCGGCAACACCCGTTTGGCCGCACCTTCGGCCAAATCGCCGAGCAGTTCGTGATAGCCCAGCTTTCCAGCTTCGTCGCGCTTGAGTACGTCGAGATCGAGCAGGGTCTGGATGAAGTGGCGGAACAGGCTCTTGTCAAAGAATTCCGGGGCGTTCAGGCCGTGCAGGATCGACAGGCGCTGGGCCATGACCGTGCACAGGTCTTCCAGTTCTTCGGCGCTGATGCTGTTCTGGCCGCTGTTGAGCAGCAGGGAAACGGTCATGTAGAAGCGCTGCAAGGTCTGGGCGATGCTTTTCGACAGCAGCGTCAGCAGTACGAAATGCCGCGAGCTTGGGGCAGGGCGCAGGTAGACGTCGTTCTCGAAGCGCAGCAGGCCTTGTTCGACGAACGCTTCCAGCCATTGATCGATCACCGCGTCCAGCTCGTCCAGCGACCAGCGAATGAACAACTCCGCTTGCAGGTACGGGTACAGCGCGCGGGTGTAGCGCAGGATCTGTTCACGGTTCATGCGCGATGCGCTCTGGAAGAAACTCGCCAGCAGCGCCGGCAAGGCGAAGATATGCAGCACGTTGTTGCGGTAGTAGGTCATCAGGACGGCGTTCTGCTCGTCCAGATACAGAATCTTGCCCAGGGCATCGCTCTGCTCGGAGAGCAGGTCCATGTCCTTCACATGCTCGATCAGCGCTCGACCGTCACCGTCCGGCAACGTGGTATGCGGTGAGTACGGGACCTTGCGCAATAGCGCCAGGTACAGATCGAGGACTCGTGCCATGGCGCGATCGTCCAGAGCCAGACGGCTGGTGGACAGCAGCGCCAACGCCACCAGGTTGACCGGGTTGATCGCGGCCGCTTCATTCAGATGCTGCGCGACTTTATCCCCGAGGCGATTGGTGGTTTCGTTGAGCCAAGCGGGCTTGAACTGCGGGCCGAACTCCTGTTTGCGCCAGTCTGGCTGTTCGCTGTCGAGGAACTCCGCCAGTTTGATCGGCTCGCCGAAGTTCACCGCCACCTGGCCGAAACGCTGCTTGAGCGCGCCGATGACTTTGAAGATGTCGAAGATCGATTCTTTCTTCTTGCTCGCCCCGCGCAATTCGCCGAGGTAAGTGCGGCCTTCCAGCACGCGCTCATAACCGATGTACACCGGCACGAACACGATGGGCACGCGCGAGGAGCGCAGGAAGCTGCGCAGGGTGATCGCCAGCATCCCGGTTTTCGGTTGCAGCATGCGCCCGGTGCGCGAACGGCCACCCTCGACGAAGTACTCCACCGGGAAGCCCTTGGTGAACAGCGTGTGCAGGTATTCGTTGAACACCGAGGTGTACAGCGGGTTGCCCTTGAACGTGCGGCGCATGAAAAACGCACCGCCACGGCGCAGCAGGCCGCCGATGCCTGGCATGTTCAGGTTGATCCCGGCGGCGATGTGCGGCGGGGTCAGGCCGTTGCGGAACAGCAGGTAGGAGAGCAGCAGGTAGTCGATATGGCTGCGATGGCACGGCACATAGATCACTTCGTAACCCGGGGCGACCTTCTGCACGCCTTCGATGTTGTTGACCTTGATACCGTCGTAGATCTTGTTCCAGAACCAGCTCAGCACCACTTCCATAAAGCGGATCGCCGTGTAGGTGTAATCCGAGGCGATCTCGTTGCCGTAGCGCAACGCCTGGGCCTTGGCTTTCTCCGGGGAGATGTTTTCGCGCTCGGCTTCGTCGATGATCGCCTGCTTGACCAGCGGCTGATTGACCAGGCCCTTGACCAGGTTGCGCCGGTGGGAAATGTCCGGGCCAATGACGGCGGCTTTCAAATTGCGGAAATGTACCCGCAGGATGCGCTGGGCCATGCGCACGGTGCGTTCGTGGCCTTTGTTGTGCTCGATCAGCTCGCGCAGGTGGATCGGCGCGGAGAACTGCACGCGGGTCTTGCGTCCCAGCACGATGATGCTGAGTAGGCGGCGCAATCGCCCGGTGACCGCCCAACTGTCGGCAAACAGCAACTTCCACGGGCTCGACTCGCTGTCCGGCGACTGGCCCCAGAACACGCTGACCGGAATGATCTGCGCATCTTCGGCGGCATTCTGGCTCAGGGCGCTGACGAGGCGGGTCAAGGTCGGCGGTGCGCCACGCTTGTCCTGGCGACCGAGCCAGTCCGGGTCCGGTGTCAGGTAGAAGAACGCCGCCGGTTCCAGCAGGTTACCCACCGATACCGGCAGCACCGGACGCGGCAGGCCGGCCTTGCTGCATTCGGTGTCGACCACGGCGAGGTCGGTCAGCGAAGGGTTTTGCAGGACGTAGAACACCGGACGACTGCGGTCGAGGTTGAGGGTGAACGACGACTGGTTGATCGTTTCCGAGCGAACCCAGAGGTACAACAGTCGGCGCAGGGTGCCAAACACAAGACGGCGGAGCGGGGAACGGGTCATACGGCATCTGCATGAGTGAATAAAAAACCGAGCGTTTGCTCGGGAGCTGGATAGTGTGCCGGATTCGCCGAAAATCGGCAAAAAAGCGGCAATCAAAGTGCTATTGAGAGATTAAATGTCTGACATATACTCGGCGCTCTGTCGCCGCAGCCCTTTATGGGACGGCATGTGCAGGCTGACGTTCCCGAGGCTTTCCTGCGAAAAGCCCGATCAATAATAAAAAAGGAGTATGAACAGATGGCAACACGTGAAACCGGCAACGTGAAGTGGTTCAACGACGCCAAGGGCTACGGCTTCATTCAGCGCGAAGACGGGGTGGATGTGTTCGTGCACTACCGCGCGATTCGCGGTGAGGGCCACCGCTCGCTGACCGAAGGCCAACAGGTCGAGTACGGGGTGGTGGAAGGGCAGAAGGGGTTGCAGGCTGAGGATGTTGTAGGGCTTTAAACCAGTCTACAAATCATACAAAACCCTGTGGGAGCAAGGCTTGCCCGCGATGGCAGTGTGTCAGTAAACATTATGTCGATTGACACACCGCCATCGCGGGCAAGCCTTGCTCCCACGGGATTGCGGTGCCGTGGGTTAAGCCGTTTTCCAGGTGATCTCTTCTTCACCGTCGGCGCTGATGCGAATCCAGCGATCCGCCGTCTCCTCACCTTCTTCCTCGACCCAACTGCCCGGCGCGCAACGCACTTCGACGTTCAGCGCGGCAAACGCAGCGCGGGCGCAGGCGATGTCGTCATCCCATGGGGTCTGGTCACTTTCCAGGTACAGGCTGTTCCATTTGCCCACGGCTTTGGGCAACCAGGTGACCGGCACATTGCCGGCCTTGCACTTGTAGGTCTGGCCTTTCTGGACCCAGTCGGTGCATGGGCCCAATGCCGCACTGAGCCAGGCGGAAACCGCCTTATGGTCGACGTCGGCGTCTTTCAGGTAAATCTCGATATCGGGTTGGCGCATGGATGTCCTCACTGCGTGTCTGAAAAATCCATTCGCGGATTTAGCCGGTCCTGGGCCGTTGCCCAGGACCAAAATGAATAACTATTGAAGAATGAAATAATCGTAGCGCATCGAAACGGTGACCTCGAACGGCTCCGCCTGCTCGATGACCGCCGCCCGGCGCTCGGCACTGGCGCGCCAGCCGTGAGGCGTCATGGCCAGCAGATTCGCCCGGTCCTGACCGCTGGCAAGCGTCAGTTTGTATTCCAGGGTTTCACTGTGCGCCAGCGCCATGCCTTCCGGCACCAGGGCCAGGTGTTTGTCGTCGGTGTATTCGCGGACTTCGTCGTACAGCCGCTCGCGCAATTCCATCAGATGGCCGCTGGTCGGTCCGACTTTCATCAGGCCGCCACCGGGGCTGAGCAGACGTTTGGCCTCCTGCCAGTCCAACGGGCTGAAGACGCTGGCCAGGAACTGGCAACTGCCCGATGCCAATGGTACCCGCGCCATGCTGGCGATCAACCAGGTCAGTCGCGGATTGCGTTTGCAAGCGCGTTTGACCGCTTCCCGGGAGATGTCCAGCGCGTAGCCGTCGGCATCCGGTAGGGCGTCGGCGATTTGCGCGGTGTAGTAACCCTCGCCACAGCCGATGTCGACCCAACGCGCCGGCGCATAACCGGCCGCCAGCTCTGCCAGGCGTCTGGCCACCGGCGCATAGTGCCCGGCGTTGAGGAAGTCGCGACGGGCTTCGACCATCGCCTGGTTATCCCCTGGGTCACGGCTGTTCTTGTGCTGCACCGGCAGCAGGTTCAGGTAACCCTGGCGCGCACGGTCGAAGCGGTGCCCGGCGGGGCAGGCCACGCCGTTGTCCACCGCATTGAGCGGTTCGCTGCAGATCGGGCAAGCGAGCATCAGGCGAGCAACTTGATCAGGGTCTGGTAGTAGATCTCGGTCAGTACATCGAGGTCGGCCGCCAATACACGCTCGTTGACCTGGTGGATGGTCGCGTTGACCGGCCCCAGTTCGACCACTTGCGTGCCCATGGTCGCGATGAAACGCCCGTCGGAGGTACCGCCACTGGTGGAGGCCTTGGTTTCGCGACCGGTGATGTCCTTGATGCTCGACGACACCGCGTCGAGCAGAGCGCCCGGTTCGGTGAGGAACGGCAGGCCCGACAATGCCCAATCGATGTGCCAGTCCAGGCCATGCTTGTCGAGGATGTCGGCGACGCGCTTCTGGAGGCCTTCGACGGTGGATTCGGTGGAGAAGCGGAAGTTGAACACTGCCACCAGATCACCGGGGATGACGTTGGTCGCGCCGGTGCCGGAGTTCACATTGGAGATCTGGAAACTGGTCGGCGGGAAGAAGTCGTTGCCGTGGTCCCAGTGCTCGGCGGCCAGTTCGGCCAGGGCCGGGGCGGCGAGGTGGATCGGGTTCTTGGCCAGGTGCGGGTAGGCCACGTGACCCTGCACGCCGCGTACGGTGAGCTTGGCGCCGAGGGAGCCGCGACGCCCGTTCTTGACCACGTCACCCACCAGGGTGGTGCTCGACGGTTCGCCGACGATGCACCAATCCAGGCGCTCCTTGCGTGCCACCAGACGTTCGATCACCGCCTTGGTGCCGTGGTGCGCCGGGCCTTCTTCGTCGCTGGTGATCAGGAAGGCAACCTTGCCCTTGTGATCCGGGTAGTCGGCGACGAAACGCTCGGCCGCCACGGTCATGGACGCGAGGCTACCTTTCATGTCTGCCGCGCCACGGCCGCAGAGCATGCCGTGTTCGTCGATTACCGCGTTGAACGGGTCGATCTGCCAGGCGGTCACTGGACCTGTCGGCACCACGTCGGTGTGACCGGCGAAGCACAGCACCGGGCCGTCGTGGTTGCCGTGGGTGGCCCAGAAGTTATCCACATCTTCGATGCGCATCGGTTCCAGCATGAAACCGGCATCGCCCAGGCGCTGCATCATCTGCTTCTGGCAATCGGCGTCGACCGGCGTCACGGACGGACGGCGGATCAGGTCGATGGCGAGTTGGAGGGTCGGCGAAAGGTCGGCTTGGGCCGTCATGGAAAACTCCGAAAATCATGAATGTGGGCGCGGACTCACTGTGGGAGCGAGCCTGCTCGCGAATGCGGTATATCAGCCAACATAAACGTTGATTGTTACAACGCCTTCGCGAGCAGGCTCGCTCCCACAGGGCTCAGGTCCGGCCATTGGGCCGCAGGCCCTGCAAAATGGCGGTTATCTTAAAGCAAAACGGCGACCATTGGCCGCCGTTTAGTGCATCGGTGAAGATTTAGACCGCTGGTGCCGTTTCGGTCTCGGCGGTCGGTTTCGGCAGGGACGACAGGAACGCCATGATCAGCGCCGCCAGGTACGGCAGCGACTGCACCAGCAACATGGTCACCCAGAAGCGCATGTCATTGCTCGGCATGCCGTTGACCAGGAAGATCCCCAGCGCCGCGCCCCACAGCAACAGCATGATGAACACCTCTTCCCGCGCTTCCGAAATCGCCACCCAGAAGCCGTGGTTATCGGCGTTCTTCGGCGTGCGGAAGAACGGAATGCTGCTGGTGAAGAACCCGTACAGCACCGCTTTGGCGATGGTGTGCGACAACGCCAGCCCGGCCAGTGCCGCGCAGAACGCATCCTTGAGGTTCACGCCCACGGCGCGACGGTAAAGGAAGATGATCTTGCCGACCTTGAACACGAACAACGCCAGTGGCGGGATCGCGAAAATCAGCAGCGGCGGATCAACCCGTTGCGGCACGATGATCATCGCCGCCGACCACAACAGCGCGCCGACGGTGAAGAAGATGTTCATGCCGTCCGCCACCCACGGCAACCAGCCCGCGAGGAAGTGGTAGCGCTGGCCGCGGGTCAGCTCGGTGTCCTTGCCGCGCAGCAGGCTGCGGGTGTGACGCTTGATGATCTGAATCGCGCCATAGGCCCAGCGGAAGCGCTGTTTCTTGAAGTCGATAAAGGTATCGGGCATCAGGCCCTTGCCGTAGCTGTCGTGGTAATACGCCGCCGACAGACCTTTTTCGAACACCCGCAGGCCCAGCTCGGCGTCTTCGCAGATGCACCAGTCGGCCCAGCCCAGTTCCTCGAGCACCGAGCGACGGGTCATGGTCATGGTGCCGTGCTGGATGATCGCGTCGCGGTCGTTGCGGGTGACCATGCCGATATGGAAGAAGCCTTTGTATTCCGCGTAGCAGAGCTTCTTGAAAGTGCTTTCGTTCTGGTCGCGGTAGTCCTGCGGCGACTGCACCACGGCGATTTTCGGATCGGCGAAGTGCGGCACCATGTGCTTGAGCCAGTTGGGGTGCACGCAGTAATCGGAGTCGATCACCGCAATCACTTCGGCATCCTTGGCGGTGTGCGGAATCAGGTAGTTCAGCGCGCCGCCCTTGAAGCCGGCCAATGGCGCGACATGGAAGAACTTGAAGCGCGGGCCGAGGGTTTCGCAGTAGTCGCGCACCGGCTCCCAGACCGCCGGGTCCTTGGTGTTGTTATCGATGATCAGGACTTCGAAGTCCGGATAGTCGAGATTGGCCAGGGCATCGAGGGTCTGTTTGACCATCTCCGGCGGCTCGTTGTAGCAGGGAACGTGGATCGACACTTTCGGGCGGTAGCTGGAGTCACCCTCCACCGGCAGGAATTCCCGGCGCCGCTTGTGAATCCACACCGCTTCGGCCAGTTCGTGGGCCTCGGTCAGCAACACGATAAACACCCCGAGCGCGCCGAGGGCGAGCAGGATACCCACTGTCAGGCTGAACCAGGTGCTGTATTGCAGGCTGTAGTCATAACCGATCCACACCAGCACCGAACCGCAGAGGAACGCGATAAAGGTCAGGAAGGTTCGGCCACGCTGGCGCAGGGCCGAGCCGTCGATCATCAGCAGGGTCAGCGACAACAACGCCAGCACCACCGAGCCAACCGCCAGCACGCGCCATTGCGGGATCGCGACCACCGGGCCTTCGAAGTTGAATTTCTGCTGACGTGCGGCGTTGAACACGCCCCAATAAGCGCCTACGGAGCCTTCGTCACTGGCCTTCCAAGGTTGGTCGAAAGCTTCGATCACAAAGTAGTTGAAGCCCTGGCGGTTGAGCTTGTTGACCAGCGTACGCAGGTAAATCGCCTGGTCCGCCGGCGATGCATCGGCACCACCGCGCATGCGACCGTTGCTCGGCCAGCCGACTTCGGACAGCAGCAGCGGTTTTTTCGGGAACATCTTCTTCAGGTCGCGGGCGCGGTCCAGAACGAACTGCTGGGCCTTGTCCACCGGGATGAATTCCCAGTAGGGCAGGATGTGCGCGGCAATCAGGTCGACGTGCTTGGCCAGCTCAGGGTGCTCTTCCCAAACGTGCCACTGTTCGGACGTGGTCACCGGCACCTTCACGGCGGCCCGGACACGATCGAGCAGTACGCTGAGCTCCTGGGCGGTGATTTCCTTACGGAATAGCGCTTCGTTACCGACAACCACCCGAACCACGCTGCGCGAGGAGTTGGCGATTTCGATGGCGCGTTTGATCTCCCGTTCGTTGCGTTCCTGATCCGGACTGATCCAGATCCCCAGCGTCACCCGCAAGCCGAACTCTTCCGCCAGTTTCGGGATGTTCTCCAGCGTGCCATCAACCGAGTAGATACGGATGTTGTCCGTCAGCTTGCTCATGATCTCGAGGTCGCGACGCATCTCTTCGTCGGTCGGGTACTGTTCTTTTTGTGGGAATTGACCTTGCTGGAACGGCGAATAGGAGAAGCCAGAGATCTGTTCAGGCCAGTTGGGGGCGGTGACCGGGCGATTGATCAGCGCCCAGAAGCCGGTAAACAAGGCGGCGATGGCGAGCACCACCACCAGGTTGAGTCCAAATTTACGCGATGACATGGTTATTTCAGGTTCCAAAGGCTGTGGAACGAAGGAACGGTTGGCAGTCGCCAAGGGGCGCGCATCCTACACCGGGCCTTCCCTGACCGTACAGCAGACAGGGAATTGCCCGACATTGGGCAATCGGCTTTCACATAAGTTCTTACACTTGTAGCTTGAAACTTAAAACTTCTAGCCGGGTAGCCCTATAATGCGCGCCGGTTTTTGAGGTGTTGGTCATGAGTACAGAAGATCCGCGGTTTGCTGGCATCACCCGTTTGTATGGCATCGAAGGGCTCGAGCGTCTGCGTGCGGCCCATGTGGCGATTGTCGGTGTGGGTGGCGTCGGTTCCTGGGCGGCGGAAGCCATGGCCCGTTGCGGTGTGGGCGAGATTTCGCTGTTCGACCTGGACGATGTCTGCGTCAGCAACGCCAACCGTCAGTTGCACGCGCTGGACAGTACCGTCGGCAAGCCCAAGGTCGAGGTGATGGCCGAGCGCCTGCGCGGGATCAACCCTGACTGCACGGTGCACGCGGTGCCGGATTTTGTCACCCGCGAGACCATGGCCGAGTACATCACGCCCAACATCGACTGCGTGATCGACTGCATCGACAGCGTCAACGCCAAGGCGGCGCTGATCGCCTGGTGCAAGCGCCGCAAGATCCAGATCATCACCACCGGCGGCGCGGGCGGGCAGATCGACCCGACGCTGATCCAGGTCTGCGACCTGAACCGCACCTTCAATGACCCGTTGGCCTCCAAAGTGCGTTCCACGCTGCGCCGCGACTACGGCTTCTCTCGTACCGTGACCCGCCACTACAGCGTGCCGTGCGTGTTTTCCACCGAGCAACTGCGCTACCCGAAACCGGACGGCAGCATTTGTTTGCAGAAAAGTTTTGTCGGCGATGGCGTGAAGCTCGACTGTGCCGGCGGGTTTGGCGCGGTGATGATGGTGACGGCGACGTTCGGCATGGTCGCGGCGACCAAGGCGGTGGACAAGATTGTGGCGGGCGTGCGGCGGCCGGCGGATCGCATCAAACCTGAGGCTTGAGTGCTGCTGAGGGCCTCTTCGCGAGCAGGCTCGCTCCCACATTGGAGTGCGTGCCTTGTGGGAGCGAGCCTGCTCGCGAAAGCGATTAGCCAGCCAACTCATTCATCCGCTGAAGCACCGCATTCAAGCCATTACTACGCGACTGCGACAACTGCCGACCCAGCCCCAACTGATTGAACCAGTCCGCCAAATCCACTTGCTGCAAATCCGCCGCCGACAACCCGTTAACCCGCGCTAGCAGCAACGCCACCAGCCCGCGAATCAACCGTGCGTCGCTGTTGGCCTTGAATCGCCAGTGTCCATCCTGCAATTCGCCCACCAGCCACACCTGGCTTTCACAGCCATGTACCCGGTTGGCGTCGCACATATCCACATCGCTCAACGCAGGCAGGCGTTCGCCCCACTGCATCAGCAGACGTGCCCGTTGTTCCCAGCCAGGTGCATTCTGAAAGGCTTCCAGCGCTGTCACGGCCTCGGCAGGCAAGTTCATCGCAGTAACTCCAGCGCCTGGTCCAGCGCTTCAAAGAACCGTTCCAGATCTTCGGAATCGTTGTACAGCGCCAGCGATACCCGAATCGCCCCGGCCAGTTCATAGCTTTTGAGCAGCGGCATGGCGCAGTGATGGCCGGCGCGCACGGCGATCCCTTGTTCGGTCAGCAAATGCGCCAGGTCCGAGTTATGCACACCCTCGACGGTGAAACTGGCGAGCGCCACTTGCGGCTTGCCCAGCAGTCGGATGCCATTACGTGATTCAAGGCCCTTGAGCAGGTAGTCATGCAGCGCCGCCTCATGGGCAGATACGGCGTCCTGATCGAGTCCGGCGAGGTAATCCAGGGTTGCCCCCAGGCCTATCACGCTGGCGATCGGCGGCGTACCCGCCTCGAACCCCAGCGGTGCCGGGCGAAAGCGCGCGTCGTGGTAGTTGGCGTCCAGCACCATCTCGCCGCCGAACTGCCAGGGACGCAGCTGTTGCAGCGCTTCATTGCGCCCGAACAACACGCCCAGGCCATCGGGGCCATAGAGTTTGTGACTGGAGAACACATAGAAGTCGCAACCCAGTGCCTGCACGTCGTGGCGGCCATGGACCACGCCCTGGGCGCCGTCGATGACTGTCAGTGCGTCGTGCGCCTTGGCCATCGCCAGCAGTGCGGGCAGTGGTTGCCAGGCGCCGATCACGTTGGACAACTGGCTGACCGCCAGCAGGCGGGTGCGTGGGCCGATCAATTGGGTGGCGGCTTCAAGGTCGATCACGCCATCGGCATCCAATGGCAGGATCACCAGTTTCAGTTCATGGCGATGCGCCAGTTGCTGCCACGGCAGCAGGTTGGCGTGGTGTTCCAGGGCGCTGATGACAATTTCATCGCCCGGTTGGAATAGGTGCTCCAGGCCGTAGGCCAGGAGATTCAGCGCAGACGTCGCGCCGTGGGTGAAGATGATCTGGCCGCTGTCACCGGCATTGAGCCATTGCGCGGCTTTGCGGCGGCTGTCCTCGAACGCCTGGGTGGCGTGGGCGCCGGGCAGGTGCTGCGCCCGGTGCACGTTGGCCGCGCCGTTGGCGTAGTAATGTGCCAGGGCATCGAGCAAGGCTTGAGGTTTTTGCGTGGTGGCGGCGTTGTCCAGATAGGTCTGGTCTTGCCGTTGCAGGGCGGCGATGGCCGGGAAATCGGCGCGCCAGGGAGAGGGAATCATCATGCTTTAGGGCCCTGGTGAACATGGGCGGGTGTACACAGCACTTCTGTGGGAGCAAAGCTTGCTCGCGATGGGGCCCATGAGGCCGCCAAAAGCATCGCGGGCAAGCCATGCTCCCACAGAATGTCTATGACGCGCTGCTTAGTTGTGAGCGTGCAGCGCTTCGTTCAGTTCGATGGCCGATTTGTGGGTTTTGCACTCCACGGCACCGGTTTCCGAATTGCGGCGGAACAGCAGGTCGGTCTGACCGGCCAGCTCACGAGCCTTCACGACTTTGACCAGTTGGTTTTTCTCGTCCAGCAGCGCCACTTTGGTGCCGGCGGTGACGTACAGGCCCGACTCAACGGTGTTGCGGTCGCCCAACGGGATACCGATACCGGCGTTGGCGCCGATCAGGCAGCCTTCGCCCACCTTGATCACGATGTTGCCCCCACCCGACAGGGTGCCCATGGTCGAGCAACCGCCGCCCAGGTCCGAACCCTTGCCGACGAATACGCCCGCGGAAACACGGCCTTCGATCATGCCCGGGCCTTCGGTACCGGCGTTGAAGTTGATGAAACCTTCGTGCATCACGGTGGTGCCTTCGCCGACGTAAGCACCCAGGCGCAGACGTGCCGCATCAGCGATACGCACGCCGGCCGGTACCACGTAGTCGGTCATTTTCGGGAATTTGTCCACCGAGAACACTTCCAGCAGCTCACCGCGCAGGCGGGCTTCGAGTTGATGCTCGGCCAGTTCGGACAGATCAATGGCGCCCTGGCTGGTCCAGGCCACGTTCGGCAGCAACGGGAAGATACCGGCCAGGTTCAGGCCGTGTGGCTTGACCAGGCGATGGGACAACAGGTGCAGCTTGAGGTAAGCCTCAGGGGTCGACGACAGCTGGGCATCTTCGGCCAGCAGGGTGGCGACCAGCGGCTTGTGGCTTTCGGCCAGGCGGGTCAACAGGGCAGCCTGGGCTGCATCGACGCCCTTGACGGCTTCAGCCAGTTGCGCGGCTTGAGCGGTGGTGAAGGCGATGGCCTGGTTGCCTTCGCTGTAGCCCAGGATCGGTGCGATAGCGGCGACCAGTTCGGCCGACGGGTTGAGCAGTGGCTGTGCGTAGAACACTTCCAGCCAGGCGCCTTGACGGTTTTGAGTGCCGACACCGAAGGCCAGGCTGAACAGGGTAGTGGACATGTTGATACCTCTAAAAAATTGAAACGGGCCGCTTACTTCAGAGCTGCCGCGTAGCTATCTGGCTTGAAGCCAATCAGGGTTCGGTCACCGAGATCGAGCACCGGGCGCTTGATCATCGAAGGTTGGGCGAGCATCAGTTCGATGGCTTTCGACTGGTCGAGATCGGCTTTGCGTTCGTCGTCGAGCTTGCGAAAGGTCGTGCCTGCACGGTTCAACACCACTTCCCAACCATGCTCATTGCACCACTGGGTCAGGTGTTCACGGTCGATACCGACCGCTTTGTAATCATGAAAGTCATAGCTGACAGCGTGTTCATCGAGCCAGGTGCGCGCCTTTTTCATGGTGTCGCAGGCTTTGATGCCGAAAAGGTGCAACGTTTTGCTTGAAACGGTCAAGGAATCGCCCCCTTTACAGGTGCTGGAGAAAAAAGGTGTCGGATTATGCCATGACCGGACGGTTTCGCGGCGGCTGTGGTCGGGTTTGTCATTGTGTCATGACGCTAAACCTGTGGGAGCGAGCCTGCTCGCGAAGAGGTCAGAACATTCAACATCTTAGTTGGCAGTGGTGTCGCCATCGCGGGCAGGGACTGTGTGCGACATAGGTGCAAGGGTCACCAAGCAGTCTAAGCGGCTAATATGGCACTTCAATGCTGTCGATTGTCCGGGAACCCCGCGTTATGCAAACCGCTTACACCGTCCTGATCATGCTGATGTTGGTCGGCGTTTCGCGCCTGATCGGACGGGTGATCCCGCTCCCTTTACCCTTGGTGCAAATCGCCGCGGGTGCCTTGCTCGCCTGGCCGACACTCGGTCTGCATGTGGCCCTCGATCCCGAGTTGTTTCTGTTTCTGTTCCTGCCGCCGCTGTTGTTTTCCGATGGCTGGCGCATGCCAAAACGGGAGTTCTGGCGCTTGCGCGGGCCGATCCTGACGCTGGCGGTGGGGTTGGTGCTGTTCACCGTGGTTGGCGCCGGGTATTTCATTCACTGGTTGTTGCCAGGTATCCCGCTGCCGGTAGCGTTTGCCCTGGCAGCGGTGTTGTCACCCACGGACGCCGTGGCGGTTTCGGCGATCTCCCAGAATCGTCTGCCCACCCCGTTGATGCACATGCTGCAGGGCGAGGCGTTGATGAACGATGCCTCGGGCCTGGTGACGTTCAAATTTGCCCTGGTGGCGGCAGTGACCGGTGTGTTTTCGTTGGCCAACGCCAGTGTCACCTTCGTGTTGGTGGCGGTCGGCGGCCTGGCCACCGGCGTGGCACTGAGCTGGCTGGTCGGTCGGCTTCGGGCGTGGATGATTGCCCGGGGTTGGGATGATCCGGCCACGCACGTGGTGTTCATGCTGTTGCTGCCGTTTGCCGCTTACGTGCTGGCCGAACGGGTGGGGGTGTCGGGCATTCTGTCGGCGGTGGCGGCGGGGATGATGCAAAGCTGGCTTGATCTGCTGCCGCGTCAGACCAACACCCGCCTGCTCAATCGCAGCGTCTGGTCATTGTTGGAGTTCGCGTTCAATGGCCTGATCTTCCTGCTGTTGGGCCTGCAATTGCCCGACATCATCAAGGCCGTGGCCAGTCATGAACCTTCGTTGTGGCCGACCCTGCTTTATCGCTGCCTCGAAGTGGTAGCGATTTTTCTGGTGTTGCTGGTCTTGCGGTTTGTCTGGGTGCAAAGCACCTGGCGCCTGTCCATTGTATTGCGGCGCTGGCGCGGGAGGGATGAGATCACCCAGGTGCCGAACGCGCGTTCCTGTTGGCTGCTGACCGTTGGAGGCGTACGAGGCGCGGTCACCCTGGCGGGTGTGATGTCGGTGCCGATGCTCATGGGGGATAGCGCATTTCCCGAGCGCGACCTGCTGATCTTCATCGCCGCCGGGGTGATTCTGCTGTCGTTGATTGCCGCGTGCGTTGCCTTGCCGTTGCTGCTGCGCGGCATCGAGAAAAGTCCGGACGACAAGCGTCGAAATGAAGTGCGCGATGCCTGGCGCAAGACTGCCAAAGCGGCCATCCATGCGCTGGAAACCGAAGAGGTCAATCCCCAGGACGCCGCTCAGGCGGCGCTGGCGGTCGAACTCAAGGCGCGGATCATGTCCGAGTATCGGCATCAGCTGGAGGTGTTCAATGACTCCGCCGAAGCCCAGGCCCTGGCGTTTCAGATGGATCTGCTGGAGCGGCGGTTGCGCTTGAAGGCACTACGGGCACAGCGCCTGGAGTTGTACGCCCTCAGCCGTCAGCACCAGGTGGGCGATGACGTGTTGCGTGAGGTGTTGGGGGAGCTGGATTTGAGTGAGGCCAATCTCGGTCAGGTGAAATGACTCTCCTAACGCAGGAACCTGTGGGAGCAAGGCTTGCCCGCGATGGCGATCTCGAGGACGTCATCGCGGGCAGGCCTTGCTCCCACAGTTCCGTGTTTATTTACGGCGCTGGATGAAATCGCGAATCCGTTCGGCGGCCTCGACACACTCGGCCAACGGCGCGACCAAGGCCATGCGCACACGCCCGGCACCCGGATTGACGCCATCCACATCCCGCGACAGGTAGGAGCCCGGCACCACCGTCACGTGCTCCTGTTCGAACAGTTCGCGGCAGAAAGTTGCATCATCGCCCGCCACATTCGGCCACAGATAAAAGCTGCCATCGGGGCGTTGCACATCCAGGACCGGGCTGAGGATTTCCAGCACGGCGTCGAATTTCTCGCGATACAGCGCCCGGTTGGCGCGCACGTGCACTTCGTCGTTCCAGGCCGCCACGCTGGCCAGTTGCGTCTGGACCGGCATCGCGCAGCCGTGATAGGTGCGATAAAGCAGGAAGCCTTTGAGGATGTCCGCATCACCGGCAACGAAACCGGAGCGCAGGCCTGGCAGGTTGGAACGCTTGGACAGGCTGTGGAAGACCACGCAGCGCTTGAAGTCCTTGCGGCCCAGTTCCGCGCAGGCGCTGAGCAGGCCGGGTGGCGGGGTTTGTTCGTCGAAGTACAGTTCGCTGTAGCACTCGTCCGCGGCAATCACGAAGTCGTACTCGTCGGCCAGGGCGATCAGCTTTTTCAGGGTCTCGAGCGGGATCAGTGCACCGGTCGGGTTGCCTGGTGAGCACAGGAACAGGATCTGGCAGCGTTTCCAGATGTCCGGCGAAACCGCGTCGAAGTCAGGGTTGAAGCCGTTTTCGTCGAGGCACGGCAGGTAGTGTGGCTGGGCGCCGGCAAGAAACGCCGCGCCTTCGTAGATTTGATAGAACGGGTTCGGGCTGACGATCAGCGCGTCGTCACCACGGTTAACCACGGTCTGGGTGAACGCAAACAGCGCTTCACGGGTGCCGTTGACCGGAAGTACGTTGCGCGCCGGGTCGATCCAGCCGTGCGGAACGTTGAAACGACGTTCACACCAGGCAGCGATGGCTTCACGCAGCTCTGGAATACCGAGGGTGGTCGGGTACACCGCCATTTTTTCGAGATTGCTGGCCAGGGCTTCGGCGACGAAGGTGGGCGAACGGTGTTTCGGCTCGCCGATGGACAGCGCGATAGGGCGCTTGTCCGGATTTGGTGTGACGCTGCCGAGCAGGGCGCGGAGTTTCTCGAACGGGTAGGGCTGGAGCTGGGACAAAGCGTTGTTCATGAGGGCCTCATTCAATGTGGGAGCGAGCCTGCTCGCGAAGGCGGTGTATCAGTCGACGATGATGTTGAATGTCACACCGCTTTCGCGAGCAGGCTCGCTCCCACAGGGGGGAGTTTGTTGATTCAGATACTGATGCGCGACAGTTTGATATCGGGTTCCTGGTTGACGCTCAGCTGTTCGACGATTGCATCCTGCAAGCGGCTGCACAGCAGCGGGTCGGACAGCGGCTGGTTGTGAGCGTCGGTGATGAAGAACACGTCTTCCACGCGTTCGCCGAGGGTCGCGATCTTGGCGTTTTGCAACGACAGGTCGAACTCCAGGAAAATCGTGC
This sequence comes from Pseudomonas izuensis, assembly GCF_002356535.2. Taxonomy (NCBI): domain Bacteria; kingdom Pseudomonadati; phylum Pseudomonadota; class Gammaproteobacteria; order Pseudomonadales; family Pseudomonadaceae; genus Pseudomonas; species Pseudomonas izuensis. The sequence continues at coordinate 1,217,805 of NZ_AP017423.2, forward strand.
CGATCCGCGCCAGCAGGCCAGGGCGGTCGGGAGCTGTCAGTTCCAGTACGGTCACCGGTCGCTGTGCGTCGTTATGGATCGTCACCTGTGGTGCAAAGGCAAAATGCTTGAGCTGGCGCGGCACCCGGCGCTGGATGATCGTCGGGTAGTCGTCCGGGTTGCGCAAGGCTTCGGTCAGGCCGTCGCGAATCTGTTTGACCCGGGCAGGGTTATCGCCGATCGAGTCGCCGTCGGTGTCGAGCACGATATAGGTGTCGAGGGTGAACTGGCTGCTGGAGGTGATGACCCGGGCGTCGTGGATGTTCAGGTTGAGCTGGTCCATCGCGGCCACGGTCACGGCGAAGAAGTCGTGCTGGTCCGGTGCGTAGATGAAGATCTGCGTGCCGCCCTCGAATTCCCGTTGCGTGGTTTCCTTGATCAGCACCAGTGGCCCGCCGTCGGCGGGTTGCTGGAGGATGGCTTCGGTGTGCCAGGCGACGTCGCCGGCAGTGTGACGCAGGAAGTAGTCATCGCCCAACTGTGCCCACAACTGCTCCACATCATCCGGATCGGTACCGCCGCGCACTAGGATGTCCAGGGCGGCGCTCTGGGTCTGGCGAATCTGCTCTTCGCGGTCCACCGGATTTTCCAGGCCACGACGCAATGCGCGTTTAGTCTCGGTGTAGAGCTGGCGCAGCAGGCTGGCACGCCAGGAGTTCCACAGCGTCGGGTTGGTGGCGTTGATATCGGCGACGGTCAGCACGTACAAATAGTCGAGGTGGACTTCGTCACCGACAATCTGCGCAAAATCGTGGATCACCTGCGGGTCGGACAAGTCCTTGCGCTGGGCAGTGGTCGACATCAGCAAATGGTTCTGCACCAGCCAGACAATCAGTCGGCAGTCCCACACGGGGAGCTGGTGGCGTTGGCCAAACGCCTCTGCGTCCACGGCACCGATTTCCGAGTGGTCGCCATGTCGGCCTTTGCCGATGTCATGGTACAGGCCGGCCAGGTAAATAAGCTCGGGTTTGGGCAGCTTGCCCATGAGCTTGCTGGCCAGCGGGAATTTTTCCGATACCTGGGTGTACTGCAATTTGCGCAGGTGCTTGATCAGGTTCAGGGTGTGCGCATCCACCGTATAGATGTGAAACAGGTCGTGTTGCATCTGTCCGACGATAAAGCCGAACTCCGGCAGATAACGTCCGAGGATGCCGTAGCGGTTCATCCGGCGCAGGTTGCGGTGGATGCCGATCTTGCACTTGAACAGCTCGATAAACAGGCTGGTGTTGCGGATGTCGTTACGGAAATCGTCGTCGATCAGGTGGCGGTTTTCGCGTAGCAGGCGAATGGTGTCGGCACGCACGCCTTTGATTTCCGGTTGCTGGGCCATTAGCACGAAGATTTCCAGCATGGCGAACGGTGTACGGCGGAACACGTTGTCGCTGCGTGCCTCGATGTAACCGTCATGCAGCTGGAATCGAGAATTGATCGGCTGCGGTGGCGCCTCGTCTTCCGGAGCCAGGATCACTTCTTCGAAGTGCTGGATGATCAGGTCGCTGAGCTGGGCAATGCTCATCACCACCCGGTAATACTGCTGCATGAAGTTTTCGACGGCCTGCTTGGCGTCGTCGCCTTCGAATCCCAGCAGCTTGGCAATGGTGCGTTGGTGGTCGAACAGCAGGCGATCTTCGGCGCGCCCGGCGAGCATGTGCAGGGCATAACGCACTTTCCACAGGAACTCCTGGGAAGAAGCCAGCAAGGCGTTTTCGCTTTCCACCAGGAAACCTTCGCCTGCCAGTGCCCGCAGGTTCAGGGTGCCGTACTCGCGACGGGCCACCCAGAGAATCGTCTGGATATCCCGCAGGCCGCCCGGCGAGCCTTTGACGTTGGGTTCCAGGTTGTATTCGGTGTCGTTGTACTTGTGGTGACGGGCCTTCTGCTCGGCGCGTTTGGCCAGGAAAAAGTCCTTGCTCGGCCACATGTGTGCGGTGCTGGTGACATCCAGCATGCGCTGGCGCAGATGCTCCGGACCGGTAATGGTGCGGCTTTCCATCAGGTTGGTCACCACCGTCAGGTCGGCGCGGGCCTCGACGGCGCACTCTTCGATCGAACGGACACTCTGACCGACCTCCAGGCCGATGTCCCACAGCAGTGTCAGGAAGCGCTCGATGGAATCGCGGAAAACTTCATGGTCGGCACTGTCCAGCAGGATCAGCAGATCGATGTCGGAGTAGGGGTGCAGCTCGCCTCGACCGTAGCCGCCGACCGCAACCAGCGCGATATCGGCGTCTTCACTCCAGTTGAACTGATCCCAGGCCTTTTGCAGGATGTTATCGACGAACCAGGCGCGATCCTCGATCAGCCGGCGAATGTCCCGGCCGCTGCGAAAGCGCCCGTCGAGCACTTCGCGGGCCTGGCGGATGGCCTTCTTGAAGGCCGCTATCGGGCTTGCCTTCAGGGCCAGTTCAGCCTGGAACTGGCCGCGGTCGAAGAGTTCGGGATCCACCTGCGGCATCGATTGGCTTTCCTATATAAGGCTGGGAGCTGTGCGGTCGGATCAGGCCGAAATGCGCGGGATGGTGTCATCGCTGCGCAAGGTGAAGATCTCGTAACCGGTCTCGGTCACCAGCAGGGTGTGTTCCCACTGCGCCGACAGCTTGCGGTCCTTGGTGATCGCGGTCCAGCCGTCGCCCAGCACCTTGGTGTCGGCGCGGCCCTGGTTGATCATTGGTTCGATGGTAAAGGTCATGCCGGCCTTCAGTTCCATGCCGGTGCCAGCGCGGCCGTAATGCAGAATCTGCGGCTCTTCGTGGAAGACTTTGCCGATACCGTGGCCACAGAACTCGCGGACCACCGAGAAACCATTCTTTTCGGCATGCTTCTGGATGATTTCACCAATGTCGCCGAGGCGGCAGCCGGGTTTGACGATTTCAATCGCCTTGTACATGCATTCCTGGGTCACCTGCGACAGGCGCTCGGCCCAGACCGGCACGGTGCCGACGTGGAACATGCGGCTGGTATCGCCGTGGTAACCGTCCTTGATGACGGTGACGTCGATGTTCAGGGTGTCGCCATCCTTCAGCGGCTTGTCGTTCGGGATGCCGTGGCAGACCACGTGGTTGATCGACGTGCAAATCGACTTCGGGTAGCCCTTGTAATTGAGCGGGGCAGGGATGGCTTTCTGCTCGTTGACGATATAGTCGTGGCAGATCTGGTTCAGTTGATCGGTGGTGACGCCCGGTTTGACATATTCGGCAATCATTTCCAGCACATCGGCGGCCAGTTTGCCGGCGATGCGCATTTTTGCGATGTCCTCGGGGGTTTTGAGGGTGACGGTCATACAGGCTCTCTCTGCGCTCGACGGCGCTTCACAAACGGAAAGGGCATTGCGCGATCGAATTTCGCAGCCCTGAAAAACGCGATTCTAGCAGACGATCAGCGCAAATCCGCGCCTCTGTACATCGCTTCTCTCTATAGAATGGTGCATTCTGGGCGGATTCCAAGGGTTGGAACGCCGCGCCCGCCCGGATTTCAGAATCCGGGTTCCGTTTTTTTCTGCCCTGTGATATAAAATGCGCCGCTTTCCGGGGATGTCCCGAAAAGCTTAAATCCACACACGTGTCGACACGATGACCTGGGTGCCTTCAGCTGATGCTGCTGGTTGGTCATTGGGATACGTGGAGGCCAAACCCGACTTATTAAGGAACTATCATGTCCCAAGTCAATATGCGCGATATGCTGAAGGCCGGTGTGCACTTCGGTCACCAGACCCGTTACTGGAACCCGAAAATGGGCAAGTACATTTTCGGCGCGCGTAACAAGATTCACATCATCAACCTTGAAAAAACCCTGCCAATGTTCAACGAAGCTCTGACTTTCGTAGAGCGTCTGGCCCAGGGCAAAAACAAGATTCTGTTCGTCGGCACCAAGCGTTCCGCTGGCAAGATCGTTGCTGAAGAAGCAGCACGTTGCGGTTCGCCGTACGTCGATCACCGCTGGTTGGGCGGCATGCTGACCAACTTCAAAACCATCCGTGCTTCCATCAAGCGTCTGCGTGACCTTGAAGTACAAGCCGAAGACGGTACTTTCGCCAAGCTGACCAAGAAAGAAGCGCTGATGCGCTCCCGTGACCTGGAAAAGCTGGATCGTTCCCTGGGTGGTATCAAGGACATGGGCGGTCTGCCAGACGCTCTGTTCGTTATCGACGTTGATCACGAGCGCATCGCGATCACCGAAGCCAACAAGCTGGGCATCCCGGTCATCGGCGTAGTCGATACCAACAGCAGCCCGGAAGGCGTTGACTACATCATCCCAGGCAACGATGACGCAATCCGCGCTATCCAGCTGTACATGGGTTCGATGGCTGACGCTGTTATCCGTGGTCGCAACAATGTTGCCGGCGGTACTGTAGAGTTCGCTGCTGAAGAAACTCAGGCTGCAGCTGAGTAATTGACGCCCTGGCGTTGACTCAGTAAGCAAAAAGGGGGCTTGGCCCCCTTTTTGCCACCTCGAAAACCATTTGTCGGCGCCCACTGCCCTATCTGTAACGTGCGGCAGCTAACAAGGGTGGTTCGGGAAGAATTGAACGCCCGTTCGATCGGGTGGAATGGTTGATAACCTATCCAAGAGGAATTTTGAAATGGCAGAGATTACTGCAGCGTTGGTCAAAGAACTGCGCGAGCGTACCGGCGAAGGCATGATGGACTGCAAAAAGGCCTTGACCAAGGCTGGCGGCGACATCGAGAAAGCCATTGATGACATGCGCGCTTCGGGCGCCATCAAGGCTGCCAAGAAAGCCGGTAACGTTGCCGCTGAAGGCGCAATCGCCATCAAGGCCGACGACAAGTCCGCCGTACTGCTGGAAGTGAACTCGCAGACCGACTTCCTGGCCCTGCAAGACGACTTCAAAAACTTCGTTGCTGCCAGCGTAGAAAAAGCCTTCGCCGAAAAACTGACCGACGCAGCTCCGCTGATCGCCGCTCAGGAATCGGCTCGTGAAGCCCTGGTGGCCAAAGTTGGCGAAAACGTCAACATCCGTCGCCTGGTTCGCGTTGAAGGCGACGTGGTGGGTACCTACCTGCACGGTAACAAGATCGGTGTTGCTGTTGTCCTGAAGGGCGGCGACGTCCAGCTGGCCAAAGAGATCGCCATGCACGTGGCGGCAAGCAACCCTGAATTCCTGCTGCCATCGCAGGTTTCCGCCGAAGCCATCGAGCGCGAGAAGGCTGTATTCCTGCAGCTGAACGAAGACAAGATGAAAGGCAAGCCAGCTGAAATCGTCGAGAAGATGATCGCTGGCCGTATCACCAAGTTCCTGGCTGAAGCCAGCCTGGTTGAGCAAGCGTTCGTCATGAACCCGGAGCTCACCGTAGGTGCCCTGGCCAAGAAAGCCGGCGCTGAAATCGTTTCCTTCACCTACTTCAAAGTCGGCGAAGGCATCGAGAAGCCAGTGGACAACTTCGCTGAAGAAGTTGCTGCACAGCTGGCTGCCGCCAAGCAATAAGACGGTTTTTTAACTGTCGCCCTGAAGAGGCTGCCCGCTCACGCGCGCAGCCTCTTTTCAGATGGGTCGCCAATTTTAATTGGTTTCCTTTTGGAACTGGCTTACAAAGCCATGTTCCGATGGCGCTGAAGCAGCGCCAAGCTAGAGTGAACGCCAGCTGTAAACAGCTCGCAAAGAATTTTTAAAATACGCCGCAGGAGAGATTCGCAATGGCTCAGCAGGGCAGTGGTTATCAGGCTCGCTATAAACGCATTCTACTCAAACTTAGCGGCGAGGCCCTGATGGGCTCGGAAGAGTTCGGGATCGATCCGAAGGTTCTGGATCGCATGGCGCTGGAAGTCGGCCAGCTGGTCGGTATCGGTGTCCAGGTCGGTCTGGTGATCGGTGGCGGCAACCTGTTCCGCGGCGAGGCGCTGAGCAAGGCCGGCATGGATCGGGTCACCGGCGACCACATGGGCATGTTGGCCACTGTGATGAACGCCCTGGCCATGCGCGATGCGCTGGAACGTGCCAATATCTCGGCCATCGTGATGTCGGCCATTTCCATGGTTGGCGTGACCGATCACTACGATCGCCGCAAGGCCATGCGCCACCTGAACTCCAAGGATGTGGTAATTTTCGCCGCCGGTACCGGCAACCCGTTCTTCACCACGGACTCGGCTGCCTGCCTGCGTGCGATCGAAATCGACGCCGATGTCGTGCTCAAGGCAACCAAGGTCGATGGTGTCTACACCGCTGACCCGTTCAAAGACCCGCATGCCGAGAAGTTCGATCATCTGACCTACGATGAAGTACTGGATCGCAAGCTGGGTGTGATGGACCTGACGGCCATTTGCCTGTGCCGCGACCACAAGATGCCGTTGCGCGTATTTAACATGAACAAGCCCGGCGCCCTGCTGAACATCGTGCATGGCGGCGCTGAAGGGACACTGATCGAGGAAGGCCAACAATGATCAACGAAATCAAGAAAGACGCTAAAGAGCGCATGCAGAAGTCTGTCGAGTCTCTGTCGCATAACTTCGGTCGCATTCGTACCGGTCAGGCGCACCCAAGCATTCTGGAAGGTGTGATGGTGCCGTATTACGGTTCCGACACCCCGATCAAGCAAGTGGCCAACATCACCGTTAAAGACGCCCGTACCCTGCAAGTCGTAGCCTTTGAGCGCAACATGCTGGGTGCTGTCGACAAAGCCATCGGTAGTGCGGGTCTGAACCTCAACCCGACCAACCTGGGTGAGTTGCTGCTGATCTCCATGCCGGCCCTGACCGAAGAGACCCGCAAGGGTTTCACCAAGCAGGCTCGCGATGTGGCTGAAGACGCTCGCGTTGCCGTGCGTAACATCCGTCGTGATGCCAACAGCTCGCTGAAGGATCTGGTCAAGGAAAAAGAGATCAGTGAAGACGAAGAGCGTCGCGCCACCGGCGAGATCGACGACCTGACCAAGAAGTTCGTGGCTGAAATCGACGCGAAGCTGGCAGAGAAAGAAAAAGACCTGATGGCCGTATAAGGGTCGTTTTTTAATGGACAAGACCAAGCAGACTGCGCCGTCCGCGGTGCCGCGCCATGTCGCGATCATCATGGATGGTAATAATCGCTGGGCGAAAAAACGCTTTATGCCAGGTGTCGCCGGGCATAAGGCGGGGGTGGACGCAGTTCGCGCGGTCATCGAGGTGTGTGCCGAGTCCGGGGTTGAGGTTTTGACCCTGTTCGCATTCTCCAGTGAGAACTGGCAGCGCCCGGCCGACGAGGTCAGCGCGTTGATGGACCTGTTCTTCCGGGCGCTACGCCGCGAGGCCAAGCGTCTGAATGACAACAACATCAGTTTGCGCATCATTGGCGACCGGTCGCGTTTTCATCCGGAACTTCAGGCTGCGATGCGTGAAGCCGAGGCCATGACTGCTGGCGCCAATCGCTTCGTCCTGCAGATCGCTGCCAACTACGGCGGCCAGTGGGATATCGCGCAGGCTGCCCAGCGGCTGGCGCGGGAAGTTCAGGCCGGGCACTTGCGTCCGGAAGACATCACCCCTGACTTGCTGCAAACCTGCCTGGCCACCGGCGATCTGCCGTTGCCGGATTTGTGTATCCGTACCGGGGGCGAGCACCGCATCAGTAACTTCCTGCTGTGGCAACTGGCGTATGCCGAGTTGTACTTTTCCGACCTGTTCTGGCCGGACTTCAAACACGACGCCATGCGTAACGCGCTGGCCGATTTCGCATCCCGCCAGCGTCGCTTCGGTAAAACGAGCGAGCAGGTCGAGGCTGGAGCCCGGGTTTAATGCTTAAACAACGAATCATCACTGCGCTGATCCTGCTGCCGATTGCCTTGTGCGGGTTTTTCCTGCTCGAGGGGTCCGGTTTTGCGCTGTTCATCGGGCTGGTCGTGACCCTGGGTGCGTGGGAGTGGGCGCGCCTGGCGGGTTTCACGGCCCAGTCGATGCGGGCGGCCTATGCCGTTGTCGTCGCGTTGATGCTGTTTGTCATGCATATCCTGCCTGGCCTCGCACCTTGGGTGTTGGGCGCTTCGGTGCTCTGGTGGGGGGTCGCGACCTATCTGGTACTGACGTACCCGCGTTCCAGCGAGCAATGGTCCAGCGCGGCCTGCAAACTGGTGATCGGACTTTTGATCCTGCTGCCGGCCTGGCAAGGCCTGGTTCAGATCAAGCAGCACCCCTTGGGTAACTGGCTGATCATGGCGGTGATGGTGCTTGTCTGGGGTGCTGACATCGGTGCTTACTTTTCTGGCCGGGCCTTCGGCAAGCGCAAGCTGGCGCCTCAGGTCAGCCCTGGCAAGAGCTGGGAAGGTGTTTACGGTGGTCTGATCCTGAGCCTGATCATTACCGTCATCGTCGGGTTTGTTCGTGACTGGACCGTTGCCGTTTTGTTCAAGGGTCTGATCGGCGCGGCCGTGATCGTGTTTATCTCGGTCGTGGGTGATCTCACTGAAAGCATGTTCAAGCGCCAGTCCGGGATCAAGGACAGCAGTAACCTGCTGCCGGGCCACGGCGGTGTGCTGGACCGGATCGATAGCCTGACCGCGGCGATTCCCGTGTTTGCCGTGTTGCTGTGGATGGCTGCGCCATGAGCCGCCCTCAGCAGATTACCGTTCTGGGGGCAACCGGCTCGATCGGCCTGAGCACGCTCGATGTCATCGCTCGCCATCCAGAGCGTTATCAAGTCTTCGCCTTGAGCGGTTTCACGCGCTTGCGTGAGCTGCTGGCACTTTGCGTGCGTCACGCCCCACGGTTCGCTGTTGTGCCTGAGGCCGGCGCTGCCCGTGTGCTGCAGGATGACTTGAGTGCGGCAGGTCTTTCGACCCGAGTGCTGGTGGGCGAGGAAGGTTTGTGTCAGATCGCTGCCGCCCCGGAAGTGGATGCGGTCATGGCGGCCATAGTAGGCGCGGCGGGGCTGCGTCCGACCTTGGCGGCGGTTGAAGCCGGCAAGAAGATTCTGCTGGCCAACAAAGAAGCGCTGGTCATGTCCGGTGCGTTGTTCATGCAGGCCGTGCGCAAGAGTGGTTCGGTATTGTTGCCGATCGACAGCGAGCACAACGCGATTTTCCAGTGCATGCCGCAGGATTTCGCCCGTGGTCTCGGCGCAGTCGGTGTCCGTCGGATTCTTTTGACGGCTTCCGGAGGTCCGTTCCGGCAGACGCCTTTGGCGGAGCTGGCGCATGTTTCGCCCGAGCAAGCCTGTGCTCACCCGAACTGGTCCATGGGGCGCAAGATTTCGGTCGATTCGGCCAGCATGATGAATAAAGGGCTTGAGTTGATCGAAGCCTGCTGGCTGTTCGATGCCAAGCCGTCCCAGGTTGAAGTGGTGATTCATCCGCAAAGCGTGATTCATTCGCTGGTCGACTACATCGACGGCTCGGTATTGGCCCAATTGGGCAATCCGGATATGCGTACGCCAATCGCCAACGCGCTGGCGTGGCCTGAGCGAATCGATTCGGGTGTACCGCCGCTGGATCTGTTCGCTGTCGCCCGCCTCGATTTCCAGGCTCCGGATGAAGAGCGTTTCCCGTGCCTGCGTCTGGCTCGTCAGGCAGCCGAAGCGGGTAACAGCGCGCCAGCGATGCTGAATGCGGCGAATGAGGTCGCTGTGGCGGCGTTTCTCGATGGACGGGTTCGTTACCCGGAAATCGCGAGTATCATCGAAGAAACATTGAATCTCGAGCCTGTGGTGGCAGTCGATGATCTTGATGCAGTGTTCACGGCGGATGCGAAAGCCCGTCTGCTGGCCGAACAATGGTTGAGTCGTCACGGGCGCTAAGTGCTGCAATGCGTCGGCCCATGCAGCACCTGATAGGAATGCGGAGAAAGTAGATGAGCGCGCTCTATATGATTGTCGGCACCCTGGTGGCATTGGGCGTGCTGGTTACCTTCCACGAGTTCGGCCATTTCTGGGTCGCGCGTCGCTGTGGGGTCAAGGTGCTGCGTTTCTCCGTGGGCTTCGGCATGCCGCTGTTGCGCTGGCACGACAAGCAGGGCACAGAGTTCGTGGTGGCCGCCATTCCCCTGGGCGGCTACGTGAAGATGCTCGATGAGCGCGAGGGCGAAGTCCCGGTCGATCAGCTCGGGCATTCCTTCAATCGCAAGTCCGTTCGTCAGCGCATTGCAATCGTCGCGGCAGGTCCTATCGCCAACTTCCTGTTGGCCATGGTGTTCTTCTGGGTGTTGGCCATGCTTGGCAGCGAGCAGGTGCGTCCGGTCATCGGTGCTGTGGAGTCCGGCAGTCTTGCCGCCAGGGCAGGCTTGAGCGCGGGCCAGGAAATCATCTCGATCGATGGTGAGCCGACTTCCGGCTGGGCCGCGGTGAATTTACAGCTGGTCCGTCGTCTTGGGGAAAGTGGTCCCCTGCAGGTATTGGTTCGCGAACAAGGTTCCACGGTCGATTCGCCCCGTGAGCTGACGCTGGATAAATGGCTCAAGGGTGCCGAAGAACCGGACCCGATCCACTCGCTGGGTATTCGTCCTTGGCGTCCGGCACTGCCGCCGATCCTGGCTGAACTCGATCCGAAAGGTCCGGCGCAGGCTGCCGGGTTGAAGCTGGGCGACCGTCTGCTGGCCCTCGATGGCAAGTCGCTGGATGATTGGCAGCAAGTGGTCGATACCGTGCGTATGCGTCCTGATACCAAAATCATGCTGCGGATCGAGCGTGATGGTGCTCAAATCGATGTACCTGTCACACTGGCTGCACGCGGCGAAAAAAAGGCGCCGAGTGGTTATCTGGGGGCTGGGGTGAAAGCGGTCGATTGGCCACCGGAGATGATTCGGGAGGTCAGTTATGGGCCTTTGGCTGCGATTGGAGAGGGGGCTCGACGCACCTGGACCATGAGCCTGCTGACCCTTGATTCACTGAAGAAAATGTTGTTCGGCGAGCTCTCGGTAAAAAACTTGAGTGGACCGATAACCATTGCTAAAGTGGCGGGCGCTTCGGCCCAGTCGGGTATCGCTGATTTCCTGAATTTCCTTGCTTATCTGAGTATTAGCTTGGGGGTTCTGAATTTGCTGCCCATTCCTGTGCTGGATGGGGGGCATTTGTTGTTTTATCTGATTGAGTGGGCGCGTGGTCGCCCCTTGTCGGATCGGGTGCAAGGTTGGGGGATACAGATCGGTATCAGTTTGGTGGTCGGAGTGATGTTGCTCGCTCTGGTCAATGATCTAGGCCGTCTGTAACGTCGCTGAATTGCGAATCTGCCGCATTTTGCGGCAGTTTGTTTATTGCCAGTTGGAATAAGAAAGGACTTCATGAAACGTCTGCTGCTAACTGCGGTTCTCACCGTATTGATGATCGCCGAAGTTCACGCCGAGTCCTTCACTATCTCTGATATTCGCGTCAATGGCCTCCAGCGGGTCTCCGCGGGTAGCGTCTTTGGTGCTTTGCCGTTGAACGTCGGTGAACAGGCGGATGACCGACGCCTGGTGGAATCCACTCGTGCGTTGTTCAAAACCGGTTTCTTTCAAGATATCCAGCTGGGCCGCGATGGCAACGTCCTTGTCATCACTGTAGTCGAGCGTCCGTCGGTTGCCAGTATCGAGATCGAAGGTAACAAGGCGATCTCCACTGAAGACCTGATGAAAGGCCTCAAGCAATCCGGTCTGGCCGAGGGCGAGATCTTCCAGCGTGCCACCCTTGAAGGTGTACGTAACGAGCTGCAGCGCCAGTACGTCGCCCAGGGCCGCTACTCTGCGACCGTCGACACCGAAGTGGTGCCGCAGCCGCGCAACCGCGTCGGCTTGAAGGTCAACATCAACGAAGGCACCGTTGCGGCTATCCAGCACATCAACGTGGTGGGCAACACGGTCTTCCCTGATGAAGACCTGATCGACCTGTTCGAACTCAAAACGACCAACTGGCTCTCGTTCTTCAAGAACGACGACAAGTATGCTCGCGAAAAACTGTCCGGTGACTTGGAACGCCTGCGTTCCTACTACCTGGACCGCGGCTATATCAACATGGACATTGCATCGACCCAGGTGTCCATTACGCCGGACAAGAAGCACGTCTACATCACCGTCAACATCAACGAAGGTGACAAGTACACGGTTCGTGACGTGAAACTGAGCGGTGACCTGAAAGTCCCTGAAGATCAGGTCAAATCCTTGCTGCTGGTACAGAAAGGCCAGGTGTTCTCGCGCAAGCTGATGACCACCACGTCCGAGCTGATCACCCGCCGTCTGGGTAACGAGGGTTATACCTTCGCCAACGTCAATGGCGTGCCACAGCCTCATGATGAAGATCACACCGTAGACATCACCTTCGCTGTCGATCCGGGCAAGCGTGCGTACGTCAACCGCATCAACTTCCGTGGCAACACCAAGTCGGAAGACGAAGTACTGCGTCGTGAAATGCGTCAGATGGAAGGTGGTTGGGCTTCGACCTACCTGATCGACCAATCCAAGACCCGTCTTGAGCGCCTGGGCTTCTTCAAGGAAGTCAACGTTGAGACCCCGGCCGTACCGGGCGTCGATGACCAGGTTGATGTCAACTACAGCGTGGAAGAGCAGGCGTCCGGCTCGATTACCGCCAGCGTCGGTTTCGCCCAGAGTGCGGGCCTGATCCTCGGTGGTTCGATCACCCAGAACAACTTCCTCGGTACCGGTAACAAGGTCAGCATCGGCTTGACCCGCAGCCAATACCAGAGTCGCTATAACTTCGGTTATGTCGACCCCTACTGGACTGCTGATGGCGTGAGCCTGGGCTACAACGCCTTCTACCGCACCACCGACTACAAAGACCTTGATGTCAACGTAGCCAGCTACGCCGTAGACAGCCTGGGTGCGGGCGTCAGCGTCGGTTACCCGATCAGCGAGACTTCGCGTCTCACCTTTGGTTTGACCGCGCAACAAGACAAGATCAAGACCGGCCTTTACACCGTCGACGAAATCTTCGACTTCGTTAACAAGGAAGGTGATCAGTACCTGAACTTCAAGGCATCGGCCGGTTGGTCCGAGTCCACGTTGAACAAAGGTGTACTGGCGACCCGTGGTCATTCTCAAAGCCTGACTGCGGAAGCGACAACTCCGGGTAGCGACTTGTCGTTCTTCAAACTGGATTACCGCGGTCAATTGTTCCAGCCGTTGTCTGAAAACTACACCATGCGCCTCCACACCGAGCTGGGTTATGGCGATGGTTATGGTTCCACTGATGGCTTGCCATTCTATGAAAACTACTATGCTGGTGGTTTCAACTCGGTTCGCGGCTTCAAGGACAGCACTCTGGGGCCACGTAGTACTCCGAGCCGGGGCGTGAACCCGGGGACAGCAGTCGATCCGGACCAGGATCCACTGCCGTTTGGTGGTAACGTCCTGATCCAGGGTGGTGTAGAAGTTCTGTTCCCGTTGCCGTTCGTGAAAGATCAGCGTTCCTTGCGTACCTCGGTATTCTGGGACGTGGGTAACGTGTTCGATTCGACTTGCAAGCAGAGCACTAACGCCGATGGCTCGAAGTCCAACACTCAATGTAACGACATCAGTCTGAGCAATATGGCCAGTTCCGTAGGTGTCGGTGTGACTTGGGTTACCGCCCTTGGTCCGTTGAGCTTCGCGCTGGCGATGCCAGTTAAAAAGCCGGACAGCAATGCCGAGACTCAAGTGTTCCAATTCTCCCTCGGTCAAACGTTCTAAGCGTCTGACCCAAGATAACGACAATGGATTTTGTAGGAGTGCATCGTGCGTAAGTTGACTCAATTGGTTCTCCTGGCTTCCGTGCTGGTAGCGGGTCCGGCGTTTGCCGACATGAAAATTGCCGTTCTGAACTATCAGATGGCCTTGCTGGAATCCGATGCGGCCAAGAAATACGCCGTGGACGCCGAGAAGAAGTTCGGTCCTCAGCTGACCAAGCTCAAGGCTCTGGAAAGCAGCGCCAAGGGTATCCAGGATCGCCTGATGGCCGGTGGCGACAAAATGCAGCAAGGCGAGCGTGAGCGTCTGGAGCTTGAATTCAAGCAAAAGGCCCGTGACTTCCAGTTCCAGTCCAAGGAACTGAACGAAGCCAAAGCCGTTGCCGACCGTGAAATGCTGAAGCAGCTCAAGCCGAAACTGGACAGCGCTGTGGAAGAAGTCATCAAGAAAGGTGCTTTTGACCTGGTCTTCGAGCGTGGTGCAGTGATTGATGTCAAACCTCAGTACGACATCACGCGCCAGGTTATCGAGCGCATGAATCAGCTGAAGTAACCCATGACCGTGACCATTAAGCTCGGCCAATTGGCCGAGTTCCTCGGTGCCACTCTTCGTGGCGACCCGGAGAAAGCAATTACTGGGCTGGCCACCTTGCAGGAGGCTGGCCCAGCTCAGTTGAGCTTTCTTGCAAACCCCCAATACCGCAAGTACCTGGCAGGCAGCCAGGCGGCAGCCTTGTTGCTTAAAGCCGCCGACGCCGAAGGTTTTGCCGGGAATGCATTGGTAGTACCTGATCCGTACGCCGCCTACGCGCGCGTTTCCCATCTGTTCGATCCAAAACCCAAGGCAGTTGCCGGCATTCATCCGACGGCGGTGATTGCGGTGGACGCGGTGGTTGATCCGGCGGCGAGCATCGGTGCCTTTGTGGTCATCGAAAGCGGGGCGCGAATTGACGCAGGCACGACCATCGGCGCGCATTGCTTCATCGGTGCCCGTAGCGTGATCGGCGAAGGTGGCTGGCTCGCACCGCGCGTCACCCTGTATCACGACGTTCGCGTTGGCAAACGGGTCGTGATTCAGTCCGGTGCCGTGCTCGGTGGCGAAGGCTTCGGGTTTGCCAACGAGAAAGGCATCTGGCAGAAAATTGCCCAGATCGGTGGTGTATTGGTTGGCGATGACGTGGAAATCGGTGTGAATACCGCCATCGACCGCGGCGCGCTGGCCGATACCATCATTGGTAATGGTGTGAAGCTCGACAACCAGATTCAGATTGCCCACAACGTCCAGGTGGGTGATCACACCGCCATGGCCGCGTGCGTGGGGATCTCCGGCAGCACCAAGATCGGCAAGCATTGCATGCTCGCCGGTGGCGTAGGGCTGGTGGGGCATATCGACATTTGCGACAACGTTTTCATCACCGGGATGACCATGGTGACTCACTCGATCACCGAGCCGGGCGCGTATTCTTCCGGTACGGCGATGCAGCCGGCAGCCGAGTGGCGCAAAAGCGCGGCACGTATCCGTCAGCTCGATGACATCGCGCGGCGGTTGCGACAGCTGGAAAAGCAAGCAGGGGAAGTGACCCCTGGCGGTAATGCTTCATCAGATGGCTGATACCATTTCCATATCAAGTGTGCACAGCCGCTAGACTGCGTCCTTGATTTGCTAGCGGAGTGCGCGTCAGTCGCGCGCTCCCAATCTTTACATAGGCTTCCCCCCGAAATGATGGACATCAACGAGATTCGCGAATACCTGCCTCACCGTTACCCGTTCCTGCTGGTGGACCGGGTCGTGGATCTGGATGTGGAAGGCAAGCGCATTCGCGCCTACAAGAATGTCAGCATCAACGAACCGTTCTTCAATGGTCACTTTCCCGCGCATCCAATCATGCCGGGCGTGTTGATCATCGAGGCGATGGCTCAGGCTGCCGGGATCCTTGGTTTCAAAATGCTCGACGTGAAACCGGCCGATGGCACCCTTTACTACTTCGTCGGTTCCGACAAGCTGCGCTTCCGCCAGCCGGTGTTGCCAGGCGATCAGTTGATCCTTGAAGCGAAGTTCATCAGCTGCAAGCGTCAGATCTGGAAGTTCGAGTGCCAGGCTTCGGTCGACGGCAAGCCGGTCTGCTCTGCTGAAATCATCTGCGCGGAACGCAAGCTATGAGTTTGATTGACCCTCGCGCAATCATCGATCCGACGGCCGTCCTGGCTGAAGGTGTCGAGGTCGGCCCGTGGTCGATCATCGGCGCAGGTGTGGAAATCGGCGAGGGGACGGTCATCGGGCCGCACGTGATTCTCAAAGGTCCGACCCGAATCGGTAAGCACAACCGTATCTACCAGTTTTCCTCGGTAGGCGAAGACACGCCGGACCTGAAATACAAGGGCGAGGAAACACGCCTGGTGATCGGTGACCACAATGTCATTCGCGAAGGCGTGACGATTCACCGCGGAACCATCCAGGACCGTTCGGAAACGACCTTGGGCGATCACAACCTGATCATGGCCTACGCGCACATCGGTCACGACAGTGTTATCGGTAACCACTGCATCCTGGTCAACAACACGGCGCTGGCCGGCCATGTGCATGTGGAGGACTGGGCCATCCTGTCGGGTTTTACCCTGGTTCACCAGTATTGCCATATCGGTGCCCACAGCTTTTCCGGCATGGGAACCGCCATTGGCAAGGACGTTCCTGCCTACGTCACGGTGTTCGGCAACCCGGCCGAGGCCCGCAGCATGAACTTCGAAGGTATGCGCCGTCGCGGTTTCAGCGAGGATGCCATTCATGCCTTGCGACGTGCCTATAAAACGGTCTACCGCCAGGGCCTGACTGTTGAGCAGGCGCTGGCCGAACTGGCCGAGCCGTCGATCCAGTTCCCGGAAGTCGCGGTGTTCCGTGACTCCATCCAGTCTTCGACCCGCGGCATTACCCGCTGACCATGGCTAATCTGCGTATTGCGCTGGTGGCGGGTGAAGCTTCCGGCGACATTCTTGGCGCGGGTCTCATGCGCGCACTCAAGGCCCGCCATCCGGCAGTCGAGTTCATCGGTGTCGGTGGTCCGTTGATGCAGGCCGAAGGGCTGGCATCCTACTTCCCGATGGAACGCCTGTCGGTCATGGGCCTGGTGGAAGTGCTGGGTCGATTGCGCGAATTGTTGGCCCGCCGCAAGAAGCTGGTGGCGGACCTGATTGCTGCGAAGCCGGATGTGTTCATCGGTATCGATGCCCCGGACTTCAACCTCAATATCGAGCTCAAGCTGCGTCAGGCCGGGATCAAGACTGTGCACTACGTCAGCCCTTCGGTCTGGGCCTGGCGGCAGAAGCGGGTGCTGAAGATTCGCGAAGGTTGCGACCTGATGCTGACACTGTTTCCGTTCGAAGCGAAATTCTACGAAGAGAAGGGTGTTCCGGTGCGTTTTGTCGGGCACTCCCTGGCCGATGCGATTCCCCTCGAAGCCGATCGCGCCGCCGCCCGCGCCGAACTGGGCTTGCCCGACGGGCCGCTGGTTGCGCTGATGCCGGGCAGTCGTGGCGGCGAAGTCGGTCGTCTCGGTGCACTGTTTCTCGATACCGCACAGCGCCTGCGGGCCATGCGCCCTGGCGTGCGGTTCGTCATGCCTTGCGCCAGTCCCGAGCGGCGCACGCAGCTTGAAGAACTGCTGGCCGGTCGTGACCTGCCGCTGACTTTGCTCGATGGCAAGTCCCATCTGGCCCTGGCTGCATGCGACGCCGTGCTGATCGCGTCCGGAACAGCAACGCTGGAAGCCTTGTTGTACAAGCGGCCAATGGTCGTCGCCTATCGCCTGGCACCGCTGACGTTCTGGATTCTGAAGCGCATGGTGAAAAGCCCCTACGTTTCCCTGCCAAATCTGTTGGCCCAGCGCTTGCTGGTGCCCGAGTTGCTGCAGGACGACGCGACAGTCGAGGCGTTGGCCCAGACCTTGTCGCCGTTGATCGAGGATGGCCAGGAACAGACCCGAGGTTTTGACGAAATCCACCGTACCTTGCGTCTGGATGCCTCCAATCAGGCGGCGGATGCGGTACTGAATCTGGTGGGCCAAGTACAATGAGTAAAACAAGCATGCAGATGGGGCTGGATTTCACCTTGGTCGCTGAAGTTGAGGATTTGGTTGCCGGTGTCGACGAAGTCGGTCGCGGTCCGCTCTGTGGCGCAGTGGTGACCGCAGCAGTGATTCTTGATCCAAACCGCCCGATCCTTGGCCTGAACGACTCGAAGAAGCTCACCGAAGCCCGTCGCGAAAAGCTCTATGACGAAATCTGCGAAAAGGCCCTGAGCTGGTGCATCGCCCGCGCGGAAGTCGAAGAGATCGACGAGCTGAATATCCTGCACGCCACCATGCTCGCCATGCAGCGCGCTGTCGCCGGGCTGCACATCCAGCCGAAACTGGCGATGATCGATGGCAACCGTTGCCCGAAATTGCCCATGCGTGCCGAAGCGGTCGTGCAAGGTGATGGCAAGGTTCCCGCCATCGCGGCGGCATCGATTCTGGCCAAGGTCAGTCGCGACCGGGAAATGGCAGCATTCGAATTGATTTATCCGGGTTACGGCATCGGCGGCCACAAGGGATACCCGACGCCCGTTCATCTGGAAGCGTTGGCCAGGCTTGGTCCAACCCCAATTCACCGGCGCTCGTTTGCCCCGGTCCGCCTTGCCTACGAGGCACGTGAAAGCCTGATCGAGAGTTAGTCGCAAGGCTGATTTTTTTTACCAGGGCCCGGTACAATCCGGGCCTTGTTGTCTCCATGTTATTAGACAGGATCACTATGCCGGCTTCATTCGTTCATCTACGCCTGCACACTGAATATTCCCTGGTCGACGGTCTGGTGCGGATCAAACCGCTGGTCAAGACCCTGGTCGGCATGAACATGCCTGCCGTAGCGGTCACCGACCAGAACAACATGTGTTCCCTGGTCAAATTCTATAAAAACGCCATGGGTGCCGGGATCAAGCCGATCTGCGGCGCCGACCTGTGGCTGTCGAACAAGGATCCGGACAATCCCCTGAGCCGGATCAGCCTGCTGGTGATGAATGCCGAGGGTTATCGCAATCTCACCGAGTTGATCTCCCGCGGTTTCATCGACGGCCAGCGCAATGGCTCGATCATCATCGAGCGTGAATGGGTGGCCGAAGCCAACGCTGGCTTGATCATGCTGTCGGCGGCCAAGGAAGGCGAGATTGGCCAGGCCATGCTCAGTGGCAACCCGGACGAAGCCGAAAACCTGGCGCGTGAGTGGATGGCGGTGTTCCCGGATCGCTTCTATCTGGAAATCCAGCGCACCAACCGCCCCAACGATGAAGAGCAGTTGCACGGCGCCGTGGCCCTGGCGGCCAAGATTGGTGCACCGCTGGTCGCGACCAATGATGTACGGTTCATCAAGCAGGAAGACTTCGCCGCCCACGAAACCCGAGTGTGCATCGGCGAGGGCCGTGCCCTCGACGATCCGCGGCGTTCGAAGAATTACAGCGATCAGCAATACCTCAAAAGCGCCGAGGAAATGGCGGAGCTGTTCAGCGACATTCCTGAAGCGCTGGAAAACACCGTCGAGATCGCCAAGCGCTGCAACATCGAGGTGAAGCTGGGCACGCACTTCCTGCCCAACTTCCCGATCCCCGATGGCATGACCATCGATGAGTATTTCCGCAAGGTGTCGTTCGAGGGTCTGGAAGAGCGGCTGGCCGTTCTGCTGCCCAAAGACACCACCGAAGATTACGAAGCCAAGCGTCAGGTCTATGTCGACCGGTTGAATTTCGAGCTGGATATCATTATCCAGATGGGCTTCCCCGGTTACTTCCTGATCGTGATGGACTTTATCCAGTGGGCCAAGAACAACGGCGTGCCGGTGGGTCCTGGCCGGGGGTCGGGCGCCGGTTCGCTGGTGGCTTACGTACAGAAGATCACCGACCTAGACCCGCTGGAATACGACCTGCTGTTCGAACGTTTCCTTAACCCGGAACGGGTCTCTATGCCCGACTTCGACGTCGACTTCTGCATGGACGGTCGTGACCGGGTGATCGACTACGTGGCCGAGAAGTACGGCCGCAACGCGGTCAGCCAGATCATCACCTTCGGTTCCATGGCCGCCAAGGCTGTGGTCCGTGACGTGGCGCGGGTGCAGGGCAAGTCCTACGGCCTGGCGGATCGTCTGTCGAAGATGATTCCGTTCGAAGTCGGTATGACCCTGGAAAAAGCCTACGAACAGGAAGAGATCCTGCGTGACTTCATCAAGGTCGATGAAGAGGCCGCGGAAATCTGGGAGATGGCCCGCAAACTCGAAGGCGTGGTGCGTAACGTCGGCAAGCACGCCGGTGGTGTGGTGATCGCGCCGACCAAGCTGACCGATTTCTCGCCGATCTATTGCGACGAAGCCGGTGACGGCCTGGTGACCCAGTTCGACAAGGACGATGTTGAAGCAGCCGGCCTGGTGAAGTTCGACTTCCTCGGCCTGCGAACCCTGACGATCATCGACTGGGCGCTGAAAACCATCAACCGCGACCGCGCCAAGGTCAACGAACCGCCGCTGGACATCGCGTTCATCCCGCTGGATGACAAACCGACTTATTCCCTGCTGCAAAAAGCCGAAACCACGGCGGTGTTCCAGCTTGAATCCCGCGGGATGAAGGAGCTGATCAAAAAGCTCAAGCCCGACTGCCTGGAAGACTTGATCGCACTGGTGGCACTGTTCCGTCCAGGTCCGCTGCAATCGGGCATGGTGGACGACTTTATCAACCGCAAGCACGGTCGCGCCGAACTGGCGTACCCGCACTCGGATTACCAGTACGAAGGCCTCAAGCCAGTATTGGCGCCGACCTACGGCATCATCCTGTATCAGGAACAGGTGATGCAGATTGCCCAGGTCATGGCCGGTTACACCCTTGGCGGCGCGGACATGCTGCGTCGAGCCATGGGTAAGAAAAAGCCCGAGGAAATGGCCAAGCAGCGCGGCGGTTTCATTGAAGGTTGCGCCACCAACAACATCGATGCCGACCTGGCCGGTAACATCTTCGACCTGGTAGAAAAGTTCGCCGGCTATGGCTTCAACAAATCCCACTCCGCTGCCTATGGCCTGGTGTCCTACCAGACCGCGTGGCTGAAGGCGCACTACCCGGCGCCGTTCATGGCGGCGGTACTCTCGGCGGATATGCACAACACCGACAAGGTCGTGACCTTGATCGAAGAAGTGCGCACCATGAAGCTGCGCCTCGATGCGCCGGACGTGAACACCTCGGAGTTCAAGTTCACGGTGAACGACGAGGGCCGGATCATCTACGGTCTGGGCGCGATCAAGGGGGTTGGCGAGGGGCCGGTGGAAGCGATCACCGAAGCGCGGCTGGACGGTCCGTTCAAGGATCTGTTCGACTTCTGCGCCCGGGTCGACCTCAAGCGTATCAACAAGCGTACGCTCGATGGTTTGATCCGTAGCGGCGCGCTGGATCGTCTGGGCCCGTACTTCCACGACGAGCCGAAAGCCTACCAGGCCAATATCGACCGCAACCGGGCGGTCCTGCTGACCGCGATGGAAGAGGCGATCAAGGCGGCCGAACAAACCGCCCGTACCCATGACAGCGGCCATGCCGACCTGTTTGGCGGCCTGTTCGTCGAAGAAGATGCCGACGTCTACGCCAATCACCGCAAGGCCAAGGAGCTGACCCTCAAGGAACGGCTCAAAGGCGAGAAAGATACCCTGGGCCTGTACCTGACTGGACACCCGATCGACGAATACGAAGGTGAAATCCGTCGTTTCGCCCGGCAGCGCATCATCGATTTGAAGCCGGCGCGTGATACCCAGACCGTTGCCGGCATGATCATCGCCCTGCGGGTGATGAAAAACAAAAAGGGCGACAAGATGGGTTTCATCACCCTCGACGACCGTTCGGGCCGGATCGAAGCGTCGCTGTTTGCCGATGCGTTCCATTCCGCACAGTCACTGTTGCAGACCGATGCGATGGTGGTGGTCGAAGGCGAAGTCAGCAATGACGACTTCTCCGGTGGCCTGCGGTTGCGGGTCAAGCGGGTGATGAGCATGGAAGATGCGCGCACCAACCTGGCCGAGAGTCTGCGCCTGAAGGTCCAGACCCAGGACCTCAAGGGCGATCAGCTACGCTGGCTGGGCGACCTGTTCAAGCGTCATCGTGGTGCATGCCCGATCACCATGGAGTACACCAGTCCCGATGCGAAGGCCTTGCTGCAGTTCGGCGAAGGCTGGCGAATCGACCCGGCGGATGCGTTGATTCAAGCCCTGCGTGACCAGTTCGGGCGAGACAACGTCTTCCTCCAATACCGTTGACGGTGAGGTGGCCTCGTGCCTCCTTTATCGCGACCGAATTTTTTAATCTCGACCTGAACGCGCCTCTCCCTTAAGGTAGGGCGCGAATAGACAACCGGCCGGCCCAAGCTCTCTTGGACGTCGACCCAAGACGGACGCCTATGAACCCGAATTTTCTTGATTTCGAACAGCCGATCGCCGACCTGCAAGCCAAGATCGAAGAGTTGCGCTTGGTCGGTAATGACAATTCGCTGAATATCGGCGATGAGATCTCCCGCCTGCAGGACAAAAGCAGCACGTTGACCGAAGACATCTTCGGCAAGCTGACCAGCTGGCAGATCGCGCGTCTGGCGCGTCACCCGAAGCGTCCATACACCCTGGACTACATCGAACACATCTTCACCGAGTTCGATGAGTTGCACGGCGACCGTCACTTCTCCGACGATGCCGCCATCGTGGGCGGTATTGCGCGTCTGGACGACCAGCCAGTCATGGTCATCGGTCACCAGAAGGGCCGTGAAGTGCGCGAAAAGGTTCGCCGCAACTTCGGCATGCCGCGTCCGGAAGGCTACCGCAAGGCCTGCCGCCTGATGGAAATGGCCGAACGTTTCAAAATGCCGATCCTGACCTTCATCGATACCCCGGGTGCATACCCTGGCATCGACGCTGAAGAGCGTAACCAGAGCGAAGCCATTGCCTGGAACCTGCGTGTCATGGCTCGCCTGAAAACCCCGATCATCGCCACCGTGATCGGTGAAGGTGGTTCCGGCGGTGCGCTGGCGATCGGCGTTTGCGATCAGCTGAACATGCTGCAGTACTCGACCTACGCGGTGATCTCGCCGGAAGGTTGCGCATCGATCCTGTGGAAAACCGCCGAGAAAGCACCGGACGCCGCTGAAGCCATGGGCATCACTGCAGAGCGTCTCAAGGGCCTGGGCATCGTGGACAAAGTGATCAGCGAGCCGTTGGGTGGCGCACACCGCGATCCGGCCGCAGCGGCTGCCTCGATCCGTGCCGAGCTGAGCTCGCAACTGGCGATGCTCAAGAAGCTCGACCACAAGGCGCTGCTGGATCGTCGTTACGAGCGCCTGATGAGCTACGGCCTCTGATCTATGTGGGAGCGAGCCTGCTCGCGAAAGCGGTATAACAGCCAACGAATTCGTTGAATGTTAAGCAGCCTTCGCGAGCAGGCTCGCTCCCACATTTGATTTGCGTGAAGTGATCGATATGAATCTGCCGGCCAAGCTTTTATTGAGCCTGAAACCCTGGCGCAACGCCACGACCTGGCACATCGCTTTCTCCGGCGGTCTCGACTCCACCGTCCTGCTACACCTGCTCGCACACCTCGCTAAAGCCCAATCCCTGCCGGCACTGCGTGCCATCCATGTCCACCACGGCCTTCAGGCTGTAGCTGATGCGTGGCCGGAGCATTGTCGGGCAATGTGCGAGGCACTTGGCGTGCCATTGCAGGTGGTTCGCGTGCAAGTGCAGCCCGGCGCCAGTCTCGAACGTGCGGCCCGGGATGCGCGTTATGCGGCGCTCAGCGAAGTCACCCGAGCCAATGAAGTGCTGCTGACCGCTCAACACCTTGACGATCAAGCGGAAACCCTGCTGTTTCGCTTGTTGCGCGGGGCCGGGGTAAGAGGTTTGTCGGGAATGCCACGGCAGCGTCCGCTGGGTGAAGGGTATCTGCTGCGGCCTTTGCTCGATGCGACTCGCGCCGAGCTTGAGGCCTATGCCGCGGAACACCAGCTGAGCTGGATCGAAGATCCTTCCAACCAGGATCGACAATTCTCGCGTAATTACCTGCGTCATCAGGTGTTCCCGGTGTTGACCTCTCGCTGGCCGCAGGCAATGGCGACCATGGCTCGCAGTGCCGCGCATTTGAGCGAGGCGCAGGGGCTGCTGGATGAACTGGCACAGATTGACCTGTGCCACGCACGCACCTGCAGTGAGTTTGATTGGCTGGGTTTGCCGTCGCTTGAATTGGCATCCCTGGTAAAGCTTTCAGTCGCACGCCAGCGCAATGCACTCAGCCACTGGCTTGAACCACTCACAAGCCTGCCCGACAGTGACCATTGGTCGGGTTGGGCGGATTTGTGCAATGCCTCTGGCGATGCACGGCCGATCTGGCGACTGGCGGATGGCGAATTGCATCGGGCGGGAGGGCGGATCTGGTGGCTGTCCGGCGGCTGGTTGCGCCGTTCACCTCCTGTTGGCACTTGGGGCGAGCCCTCGCTGCCGCTGGCATTGCCCGACAACGGTGTGCTCTCGCTCAGCGGGCAAATCCCCGATGGTCCTTTGCAGATCCGCTATCGTGAAGGGGGCGAGGTGATGGAGTTGCCGGGTCGTGGGCATCGCGATTTGAAGCGGTTGCTCAACGAAAGTGGTGTGCCGCTGTTCGTGCGCGGCAGATTGCCGCTGCTGTTCAAGGGCGGGCAATTGCTGGCGGTGGCGAACCTTCCGGGGCTGGATGGCAGCGCGGCGGGTGGCTGGAATTTGCATTGGCAGCCAATGGGCGAAGATCAAGGTTTGAGCTGAAAGGGGCTTTCCGGTAGACTACGCTCCCTTCTTGATACAACTTCTGTGGATTCGCCTGAATTGCAGGAGTTGCCGATTACCAAGCAGTCTTTGCTGGGCGATTCCAAAAAATGTGTAGCGAGCAACGTACCGGTGTTTCATCTTCCGGTCTGTCCCAACGCGGCGGTTTTTTTGAAAGGTGCACTGTGATTAATGCAGGTGATCGGGGGCTTCGGCCTTCCTTCGCTTTCCCCGGCGGCTCGGACCGCTTTAACGCAGACTTCTAGGGTTTTTCATGACGCGCTACATATTCGTCACGGGCGGTGTTGTTTCTTCATTGGGGAAAGGCATTGCATCGGCATCATTGGCGGCCATCCTGGAGGCGCGGGGACTTAAGGTCACCATGCTGAAGCTGGACCCGTACATCAACGTCGACCCGGGCACCATGAGTCCGTTCCAGCACGGTGAAGTGTTCGTCACCCACGACGGCGCCGAGACCGACCTGGACCTGGGCCACTACGAGCGGTTCATCCGCACGACCATGACCCAGAACAACAACTTCACCACCGGCCGTGTCTACGAGCACGTGCTGCGCAAAGAGCGTCGTGGTGATTACCTGGGCGCAACCATCCAGGTGATCCCGCATATCACCGACGAGATCAAGCGCCGCATCATCAAGGGCGCCGGCGATGCCGACGTGGCAATGGTCGAGATTGGTGGCACCGTGGGTGACATCGAATCCCAACCGTTCCTCGAAGCCATCCGTCAATTGCGTTTCGAAGTCGGCGCCAAGCGCGCGATGCTGATGCACCTGACACTGGTGCCGTACATCGCCACTGCCGGCGAAACCAAAACCAAGCCAACCCAGCACTCGGTCAAGGAGCTGCGCTCCATCGGCCTGCAACCAGACGTGCTGGTGTGCCGCTCCGATCACCCGATCGACATTTCCTCCCGTCGCAAGATCGCGCAATTCACCAACGTTGAAGAGCGTGCGGTCATCGGCCTGGAAGACGCCGACACCATCTACAAGATCCCGGGCATCCTGCACGCCCAGGGCCTGGACGATTTCGTCGTCGAGCGTTTCGGCCTGCAATGTGGCGGCGCCGATCTGTCCGAGTGGGAAGCCGTGGTAGACGCCAAGCTCAATCCTGAGCATGAAGTCACCATCGCCATGGTTGGCAAGTACATGGAACTGCTGGACGCGTACAAGTCGCTGATCGAAGCGATGAGTCATGCCGGCATCAGCAACCGCACCAAGGTCAATCTGCGCTACATCGACTCCGAAGACATCGAAAACCAGGGCACTGCGCTGCTGGAAGGCGTCGACGCGATCCTGGTTCCGGGCGGCTTCGGCCTGCGTGGCGTGGAAGGCAAGGTCACGGCCGTTCAATACGCTCGCGAAAACAAGGTTCCTTACCTGGGCATCTGCCTGGGCATGCAGGTGGCGGTGATCGAGTTCGCTCGTAACGTCATGGGCTGGAAAGACGCCAACTCCACCGAGTTCGATCGTGCAAGCGGTCACCCTGTCGTGGGCCTGATCACCGAGTGGGAAGATGCCACCGGCGCCGTCGAAATCCGTACCGAAGCGTCCGACCTGGGCGGCACGATGCGTCTTGGCGCTCAGGAATGCCTGCTCGAAGCCGGCTCCAAGGTGCATGATTGCTACGGCAAGGACGTGATTGTCGAGCGTCACCGCCATCGCTACGAAGTGAACAACAACCTGTTGCCGCAAATCATGGAAGCCGGCCTGAAAATCTCCGGCCGTTCCGGTGATGGCGCGCTGGTCGAAGTGGTTGAAGCACCGGATCACCCGTGGTTCGTCGCCTGCCAGTTCCACCCGGAGTTCACTTCGACGCCACGCGACGGTCACCCGTTGTTCAGCGGTTTCGTTAAAGCTGCTTTGACTCAACACCAGAAGAAGGCATGAACCTGATGGCGCAGAAGATCATCCGCGTAGGCGATATCGAGATTGCCAACGACAAGCCTATGGTGCTGTTCGGTGGCATGAACGTGCTGGAAAGCCGCGACATGGCGATGCAGGTCTGCGAAGAGTACGTAAAGGTTACCCAGAAACTGGGTATTCCTTACGTGTTCAAGGCCAGTTTCGACAAGGCCAACCGTTCCTCCGTGACCTCTTACCGTGGTCCCGGCCTGGAAGAGGGCATGCGGATTTTCCAGGACATCAAGCAAGCTTTTGGCGTGCCGATCATCACTGACGTCCATGAGCCCGATCAGGCTGCGGTCGTCGCTGAAGTCTGCGACATCATTCAGTTGCCGGCCTTCCTGTCGCGCCAGACCGACCTGGTGGTCGCGATGGCCAAGACCGGTGCGGTGATCAACATCAAGAAAGCCCAGTTCCTCGCGCCTCAGGAAATGAAACACATCCTGAACAAGTGCGTGGAAGCGGGTAATGATCAGTTGATCCTCTGCGAGCGTGGTTCGAGCTTCGGCTACAACAACCTGGTCGTCGACATGCTGGGCTTCGGCATCATGAAGCAGTTCGAATACCCGGTGTTCTTCGACGTGACCCACGCCCTGCAAATGCCGGGCGGTCGCGCTGATTCCGCCGGTGGTCGTCGCGCTCAGGTCCTCGATCTGGCGAAAGCCGGCATGAGCCAGTCCCTGGCCGGCCTGTTCCTCGAAGCCCACCCGGACCCGGACAACGCCAAATGCGACGGCCCTTGCGCCTTGCGTCTGGACAAACTGGAGCCATTCCTGGCCCAGCTCAAAGCATTGGACGAACTGGTGAAGAGTTTTCCGACGGTAGAAACCGCGTAATCCTCTTTTCTCCGGTAAAGTACCGCACGAATTAACGCTCAGGCCCTCGGGCCTGAGCCTTATCGTCCGCAAGTCTGCCCCGCTGCACATCGCTTGCCGACGGTAAAAGATTTCCTCTAGCTGCGTCGTTTTCGTCAACTTTGGAGTGTTTACAACAATGGCTAAAATCGTCGACATCAAAGGTCGTGAAGTTCTCGACTCCCGTGGCAATCCCACCGTGGAAGCGGATGTGCTTCTCGATAACGGCATCATCGGCAGCGCCTGCGCGCCGTCCGGTGCTTCCACTGGCTCGCGTGAAGCGCTCGAGCTGCGTGATGGCGACAAGAGCCGTTACCTGGGCAAGGGCGTACTCAAGGCCGTAGCCAACATCAACGGTCCGATCCGCGACCTGTTGAAAGGTACAGATCCAAGCGACCAGAAAGCGCTCGATCTGGCGATGATCAAGCTGGACGGTACTGAAAACAAGGCAACCCTGGGCGCCAACGCGATCCTCGCCGTTTCCCTGGCCGCGGCCAAGGCAGCAGCACAGGACCAGGACCTGCCGCTCTACGCTCACATCGCCAACCTGAACGGTACCCCGGGTGTCTACTCGATGCCGGTTCCGATGATGAACATCATCAACGGTGGCGAGCACGCCGATAACAACGTCGACATCCAGGAATTCATGGTTCAGCCGGTTGGCGCCAAGTCTTTCTCGGAAGGTCTGCGCATGGGCACCGAGATTTTCCACCACCTCAAAGCCGTGCTGAAGGCCCGTGGCCTGAGCACTGCCGTCGGTGACGAAGGTGGTTTCGCGCCTAACCTGGCGTCCAACGAAGATGCACTGAAAGTGATCTCCGAAGCCGTGGCCAATGCCGGTTACAAGCTGGGCACCGACGTGACCCTGGCACTGGACTGCGCAGCCAGCGAATTCTACGAAGACGGCAAGTACAACCTGTCCGGTGAAGGCCAGGTGTTCACCGCTGAAGGTTTCGCCGATTACCTGAAAGGCCTGACCGAGCGTTACCCGATCATCTCCATCGAAGATGGCCTGGACGAATCCGACTGGGCTGGCTGGAAAATCCTCACCGACAAGATCGGCGAGAAAACCCAGCTGGTAGGCGACGACCTGTTCGTGACCAACACCAAGATCCTGAAAGAAGGCATCGACAAAAAGATCGCCAACTCGATCCTGATCAAGTTCAACCAGATCGGCACCCTGACTGAAACCCTGGAAGCCATCCAGATGGCCAAGGCCGCCGGTTACACTGCCGTGATCTCGCACCGTTCGGGCGAAACCGAAGATTCCACCATTGCCGACCTGGCCGTGGGTACCTCGGCTGGCCAGATCAAGACCGGCTCCCTGTGCCGTTCCGACCGCGTGTCCAAGTACAACCAACTGCTGCGTATCGAAGAGCAGTTGAACGGCAAAGCCAAGTACAACGGCCGTAGCGAATTCCGCGGTTGATCGTCAGCTGATAAAAAAGACACCGGATTGTGTCGGAAAAATCGCTACAGCGACGTTTTTGCCACTAATCTGATGCCTTATAAGCACAAGCCTGGTTCTTCCAGGCTTCGTGCTGTCAGTAGCTTCATGTTTTGGTATGGCTGTCTTTTTTCACTGGATACCTGATATTCGATGCGCAGTCCCAATTGGTTGTTCCTCGTCTTGCTCCTGCTGCTGGCTGGCCTGCAATACCGCCTGTGGGTGGGTAATGGCAGTCTGGCGCAAGTGGCCGAGCTGACTCAGCAGATTGCGGATCAGCAAGCTGAGAACCAGGCGTTGCTGGAGCGCAATCGGGTGATGGACGCTGAAGTCAGCGAGTTGAAAAAGGGCATGGAGACCGTTGAAGAGCGGGCCCGCCATGAGTTGGGTATGGTCAAGGACGGTGAAACCCTTTACCAGTTGGCGCAATGAACCTGTCTCTGCCGGCCTTCTGGGCCGTGATTCCTGCCGCGGGCGTCGGTGCCCGTATGGCCGCGGACCGTCCCAAGCAATATTTGCAACTGGGCGGGCGCACTATTCTCGAACACAGCCTCGGCTGTTTCCTTGATCATCCTTGCCTGAAGGGTGTGGTGGTCAGTCTTGCTGTTGATGATCCTTACTGGCCGAACCTGGCCTGTGCCAGTGATCCGCGGATTGCCCGGGTCGAGGGCGGTAGCGAGCGTTCCGGGTCGGTGCTGAATGCGTTGCTGCATTTGCACGCGCAAGGCGCTGGCGATGAAGACTGGGTATTGGTTCATGATGCCGCACGACCGAATCTCGGTCGTGACGATCTGGATAACCTGCTGGCTGAACTGGCGGATGATCCTGTGGGTGGGCTGCTGGCGGTCCCGGCACGGGATACGCTCAAGCGAATCGACAAACACGGCCGTGTCGTCGAAACCGTGGACCGCAGTGTGATCTGGCAAGCCTATACGCCGCAGATGTTTCGCCTCGGCGCCTTGCATCGAGCGTTGGCGGACAGTCTGGTGGCTGACGCCGTGATCACCGATGAGGCTTCGGCCATGGAGTGGGCAGGGCTGGCGCCTCGCTTGATCGAGGGTCGAGCGGATAACCTCAAGGTCACTCGCCCTGAAGACCTTGAATGGTTGAGGCAGCGCTGGGCTAACCGTCGCTAGCTTTTGCGGTGCTCGTCAGATTGCTTTCGCGAGCAGGCTCGCTCCCACAGTTGATCGCGGTCCAATGTGGGAGCGAGCCTGCTCGCGAAAGCGGCGGTCCAAGCGGCTGACATCGTGCTGACATACCAACATGCTTCTAGCATTGGTATTCAGGCCTCTGAGCCAATCCTTCCTTCAAATAATCCACCAATTTGCGCACCTTCGGCGACAGATGCCGTTGCTGCGGGTACAGCGCCCAAACGGCCGTGTTCGGTGGTTGATGCGCCTCCAGCAGCGAAATCAATGCGCCGCTTTTCAAATGCTCCAGCACGTAATAGTCCGGCAACTGACACAGCCCTACGCCCTGTAGCGCGGCATCCAGTACTGCTTGCCCACTGTTGCAGCGCCAGTTTCCCTGGACTCGTTGCGAAAATTCCCGCCCGTTCTGTTCCAGTTGCCAGAGATCCGAGCTGCCGATGAGGCAGTTGTGACGGCTCAGTTCCGACAGACTGTGTGGGCGCCCATAACGTTCCAGGTAGGAAGGCGACGCGCATAGAAACATGCGTCGTGGCGCCAAACGCGTGGCGACCAGTCGCGAATCCTGCAAGCGCCCCAGACGGATTGCCAGGTCCAGGCCTTCATGCACCAGGTCCAATTGGCGGTTGCTCAGTTCAATGTCAATCCGCAGTTGCGGATACAGCCCCATGAACCGCGTCACCAGCGGCACGATGAAGCGTTCGCCGTAAGCCACGGCGCACGTCATGCGTAGCATGCCTTTGGGTTCGCTGGTCAAGTCGCCGACCGCGCGCAGTGCCTCTTCACGCCCATCCTGCAAACGTTGGCAATGTTGCAGGAAGGTTTGCCCGGCTTCAGTCAGCGTGACCCGGCGGGTGCTGCGATAGAGCAAACGGGTTTGCAAGCGTTCTTCGAGGCGTGCGATTTGTCGACTGATGTGGGAGGAAGAAACCCCCAGGCGTTCAGCGGCCGCCGTGAACTGGCTGCATTCGGCAACGGCCACGAACTCGTCGATACCTTCCCAGCGACTTTCGGACATTGAAGATTATCCCTGTGTAGCAATAATGTTTTGCTTTTGCCCGGATTATTCACCGTAAGACGCTGTATTACACTGTTTGTCTCGTTTTATTCACTGGAGAATCACCATGATCAAGTCGCGCGCCGCCGTTGCCTTCGAGGCCAAAAAACCTCTGGAGATCGTAGAAGTCGATGTCGCCATGCCCAAGGCCGGTGAGGTGTTGCTGCGCGTTGTGGCCTCCGGTGTTTGCCATACCGATGCCTACACCCTGTCCGGTGCTGATCCGGAAGGTATCTTCCCGTCGATCCTCGGCCACGAAGGTGGGGCAATCGTCGAGGCAATCGGCGAGGGTGTGACTTCTGTCGCGGTGGGCGACCATGTGATCCCGCTGTACACCCCGGAATGCCGTCAGTGCAAATTCTGCCTGTCTGGCAAAACCAACCTGTGCCAGGCCATTCGCGCGACCCAGGGCAAAGGCTTGATGCCCGATGGCACGACGCGTTTTGCCTACAAGGGCCAACCCATTTTCCACTACATGGGTACTTCGACGTTCTCCGAGTACACCGTGCTACCGGAAATTTCCGTGGCAAAAATTGCCAAGGAAGCGCCACTGGAAAAAGTCTGTCTGCTGGGCTGCGGTGTCACCACCGGTATCGGCGCAGTGCTCAACACCGCCAAAGTGAAACCCGGTGACACCGTGGCCATTTTCGGTCTCGGCGGCATTGGTCTGTCGGCGGTCATTGGCGCAGTCAAAGCCAAGGCGGCCCGGATCATTGCCATCGACATCAACCCGGCCAAATTCGAGATCGCCAAACAGCTGGGTGCAACCGACTGTGTAAATCCGAAGGATTTCGATCGTCCGATCCAGGAAGTCATCGTCGACATGACCGATGGTGGTGTCGACTTTTCCTTTGAGTGCATCGGCAACGTGCAGTTGATGCGTGCCGCACTTGAGTGCTGCCACAAGGGTTGGGGCGAGTCAGTCATCATCGGCGTGGCCGGTGCCGGCCAGGAAATCTCCACCCGTCCTTTCCAATTGGTCACCGGTCGCGTCTGGCGCGGTTCGGCGTTCGGTGGCGTGCGCGGCCGCACCGAGCTGCCAAGCTACGTGGAAATGGCCGAAACCGGCGAAATCCCGCTGGACACGTTCATCACCCACACCATGGGCCTGGAAGACATCAACAAGGCGTTCGACCTGATGCATGAAGGCAAGAGCATCCGTTCCGTCATTCATTTCTGAGGTCTGCCATGAGCCTGGAAAATATCTCCTGTCAGAAAAGTTTCGGCGGTTGGCACAAGCGTTATCGGCATCGCTCTGACGTGCTGGGCTGCGACATGGTGTTCGCCGTCTATTTGCCGCCACAGGCGGAGCAGGGCGGTAAGCTGCCGGTGTTGTACTGGTTGTCCGGCCTGACCTGCACCGACGAGAACTTCATGCAGAAGGCCGGCGCCATGCGCATGGCCGCCGAACTGGGGCTGATCATTGTCGCACCGGACACCAGTCCTCGCGGCGCCGATGTGCCGGGAGATCCGGACGGTGCCTGGGACTTCGGGCTCGGTGCAGGGTTTTATTTGAATGCCACGCAGGAACCCTGGTCGCGCCACTATCGGATGCATGACTATGTCGTGCAGGAATTGCCGGCATTGGTCGAAGCGCATTTCCCGGCGTCGGACAAGCGCGGCATCAGCGGTCACTCCATGGGTGGCCACGGCGCGCTGGTCTGTGCCCTGCGCAATCCGGGGCGTTATCTGTCGGTGTCGGCGTTCTCGCCGATCAACAATCCGATGGACTGTCCCTGGGGGCAGAAAGCCTTTTCCCGGTATCTGGGTGAGGACCGCGCGAAGTGGCGGGAGTGGGATGCTTGCGCGTTGCTTGCCGAGGCCGACGAAAAGCTGCCACTGCTGGTCGATCAAGGCGATCGAGACGATTTCCTCGCCACCCAGCTCAAGCCGGAAGCCTTGCAGCAGGCGGCTAAACTGGCCGATCACCCGCTGACGTTGCGCCTGCAACCGGGCTACGACCACAGCTATTTCTTCATCGCCAGCTTCATTGACGACCACTTGCAACATCATGCGCGCGCTCTAGGCGCCTAATGTCCGACAAAGCAGGTAGAATCACGCCCTGACAAAAATCGGGGCGTTTTTTTATGCGTATTGGCCACGGCTATGATGTGCACCGTTTCGCTGAAGGCGATTTCATTACTCTGGGCGGCGTGCGAATTGCACACGGCTTCGGGCTGCTCGCTCACTCCGACGGTGACGTCCTGCTGCACGCCTTGAGCGATGCCTTGCTCGGCGCCGCCGCGCTGGGTGATATCGGCAAGCATTTCCCGGACACCGACCCGCAATTCAAGGGCGCTGACAGCCGTGTGCTGTTGCGTCACGTCGTCGCACTGGTCCACGCCAAAGGCTGGAAGGTCGGCAACGTCGATAACACCATTGTTGCCCAGGCGCCGAAAATGGCCCCGCATATCGAATCGATGCGCGCGCTGATCGCCGCGGATCTTCAAGTTGAGTTGGATCAAGTGAACGTAAAAGCTACCACCACCGAAAAGCTCGGCTTTGTCGGTCGCGAAGAAGGCATTGCCGTGCATTCCGTTGCCTTGTTGCTGCGCGCATGAACGAAGCGCAATTGCTCGGCCCGCGGGCCTATGGTGATGCCCTCGGCACTGCGGTGCTGAAAGCCATCGCGGAAGATTTCCAGGTCGACGAAGTCCTTGATATTCCCCTGAGTGGCGACGGCGAACACTTGTGGATCTGGGTGGAAAAGCGCGGTCTGAATACGGAAGAAGCGGCGCGGCGGATCGCCAAGGCAGCTGGCGTACCCTTGCGCACCGTCAGTTACGCCGGGCTCAAGGATCGTCAGGCGCTGACCCGTCAGTGGTTCAGCGTACAACTGCCGGGAAAGGCTGATCCGGACCTGTCGGCAGCCGAAAACGACACGCTGAAAATCCTCAAGACCAGCCGGCACAAGCGCAAGCTGCAACGCGGTGCCCATTCGGCCAACGGTTTCACCTTGCGCCTGACGCAGTTCACCGGCGACAAGGCGGCCATCGAAGAGCGCTTGCAACTGATCGCCAAACAAGGCATCCCCAACTATTTCGGCAGCCAGCGCTTCGGGCATGACGGCGGCAACGTGGTCGACGCCCGTGCCTGGGCCGCGCGCAAGGCCTTGCCGGAGCAGCGTAACGTCCGTTCGCGCCTGCTCTCCACCGCGCGTAGTTTTCTGTTCAATCAGGTGTTGGCCGCGCGTGTCGCCGATGGCACCTGGCAACGTGCCCAGGTCGGTGATCTGCTGGCGTTTACCGATAGCCGCAGCTTCTTCCCGGCCGGTGAGGCCGAGTGCAGCGACCCGCGCCTGGCCATTCTCGATCTGCATCCGACGGGTCCGCAGTGGGGCGAAGGTGACTCGCCGGCCACGGGCGCTGTCCATGAATTGGAGCAGGCCATCGCCGCGCGCGAAGCGGACCTTCGCGATTGGTTGATCAACGCCGGTATGAGCCACGAACGTCGCATCCTGCGGCTGCCCATTGCCGGGTTGACGTGGCATTATCCCGAGCCTGACATTCTGCAACTGGAATTCGTCCTGCCGGCCGGATGCTTCGCCACCGTCTTGGTGCGCGAACTTGTTGATCTGGTGCCGGTGGGGCAGACGGACAGCTCATGCGTATTCTGATTTCTAACGACGATGGGGTAACCGCACCCGGTCTCGCCGCGCTTTATGCTGCGCTGGCGGATTACACCGAATGCGTGGTTATCGCCCCGGACCAGGACAAAAGCGGCGCCAGCAGTTCGTTGACGCTCGACCGTCCGTTGCACCCGCAGACGCTGGCCAACGGCTTTATCAGCGTCAACGGTACGCCGACCGATTGCGTGCACCTGGGCCTCAACGGCTTGCTGGAGCGTGAAGCGGACATGGTGGTTTCCGGGATCAACCTGGGCGCCAACCTGGGGGACGATGTCCTGTATTCCGGAACCGTGGCGGCAGCGCTCGAAGGGCGTTTCCTGACGCGTCCAGCGTTTGCCTTTTCGCTGGTCTCGCGACAAGTCGACAACCTTCCCACAGCCGCTTACTTTGCGCGCAAACTGGTCGAGGCCCATGGGGATCTCGAACTGCCACCGCGTACGGTACTCAACGTGAACATACCTAACTTGCCCCTGGAACATATCCGCGGTGTCCAGTTGACTCGCCTGGGGCATCGCGCCCGCGCGGCGGCACCGATGAAAGTGGTCGACCCGCGCGGCAAGTCCGGATACTGGATTGCCGCAGCGGGGGACGCTGAAGACGGTGGCCCGGGTACTGACTTTCATGCGGTGATGCAGGGCTATGTTTCCATCACTCCACTGCAACTGGATCGCACCTTCAATGATGCCTTCAGAAGTCTCGATGGCTGGCTGGAGGGGTTGCGCTAATGACTCGTGAGCAAGACGACATGCTGCGTCGCGGCATCGGCATGACCTCGCAACGGACCCGCGAACGCCTCATTCAACGTTTGTACGAGGAAGGGGTGTCCAACGCCAGGGTGCTGGAAGTCATCCGCCAAACACCGCGTCACCTGTTTGTCGATGAGGCGCTGGCACACCGTGCCTACGAGGACACCGCGCTGCCGATCGGGCATAACCAGACCATCTCGCAGCCTTATATGGTGGCTCGCATGAGCGAGCTGCTGCTGGAGGCCGGGCCTCTGGACAAGGTGATGGAGATCGGTACCGGTTCGGGCTACCAGACGGCGGTGTTGTCGCAACTGGTCGAGCGGGTGTTCTCCGTCGAACGCATCAAGGTGCTGCAGGACCGGGCCAAGGAACGCCTGGTCGAATTGAACCTGCGCAACGTGGTGTTTCGCTGGGGTGATGGCTGGGAAGGGTGGCCGGCACTGGCGCCGTACAACGGCATTATCGTGACGGCGGTGGCAACCGACGTGCCTCAGGCGTTGCTTGATCAATTAGCCCCCGGGGGGCGTCTGGTGATACCGGTCGGGTCCGGAGAGGTACAACAATTGATGCTGATCATTCGCGAGGAGCAGGGATTTTCCAGGCGTGTTCTGGGGGCGGTTCGTTTCGTCCCGCTGCTCAATGGGCCACTGGCCTGAGCTTTTGTTTCAACGCGCTGAATTCTCTTCGATAGCCTTTGTCTTACAGCGGCGTCGATTGGTTAAACGGGTTGTTTTGTCAGGCAGCAAACGTGTGCGCGAAGCCATTTCGCTTCATTAAGGGTAAAGCCTGCACGGCCCGTTATACTTGCGACATTTCGTGCCGGAACACGGCAAATCACATTTTCAGCCACCACAAAGGGAGCGGCGGGTGAGTCTCACAGTCATTGCGCAGCGTATGGGTAAAACGAGCTTTCAGCGCCTGGTGACTGGCCTTGTCATGAGCACCTTGCTGGTCGGTTGTTCCAGCAACAAATCCAGCGACGTACGCGTCGTTGATCGCAACAATGCCGTTGCCCAGCGCCCGGCAGTGACGACGGGACAGTACGTCGTCCGCCCGAAAGACACCTTGTTCTCGATCGCCTTTCGCTACGGTTGGGACTACAAGGCGCTCGCGGCACGCAACAACATTGATGCGCCCTACACGATCCATCCGGGTCAGACGATTCGCTTCGATGGTCGCACCGGTTCAACGTCGACTGCGGTGGTCAGTTCGTCCAATTCCTCGCCGTCGTCCTCGAGTAAAACCACCGTGATCCGTCGTCCTGTCGACGGTGCCACTACGACCACACCGGCGGTTGTACCGTCCGTCGCCAACAAGCCGGCACCCGCTCCACTGCCTCCTCCGGGCCCGGCCCCGACCGGCTGGGGATGGCCATCTAATGGCATTTTGATTGGTAAATTCTCTTCAAACGGTAGTTTGAATAAAGGAATTGATATCGCCGGAGATTTGGGACAGCCTGTTTTAGCTGCGTCTGATGGGACGGTGGTATACGCCGGGAGTGGCTTAAGGGGCTACGGCGAATTAGTTATCATCAAACACAGCGAAACCTACGTCAGTGCCTACGGACATAACCGCAGGCTGTTGGTTCGGGAGGGGCAGCAGGTCAAGGTCGGACAGACAATTGCCGAAATGGGGTCAACGGGTACAGACCGGGTGAAACTGCATTTTGAGATTCGCCGCCAAGGTAAACCTGTAGATCCGCTGCAATTCCTGCCACGTCGTTGATCGCTACCAGCCTGTTCCGTCACGTAGAGGGGACAGGCTCCAGCGTTGCCAAGGATAAAGGCGCCGCTTGAGCTTGAGGTCGAACTCACCAAAGGACTATAACAATGGCTCTCAGTAAAGAAGTGCCGGAGTTTGACATCGACGATGAGGTTCTCCTGATGGAGACCAGCATCGATACGGATTCGATGTCGAATGATGAAGGGGCGGCTCCACCTTCCGTTCGTGCCAAATCCAAACACTCCGCATCGTTGAAGCAACACAAATACATTGACTACACGCGGGCACTCGACGCCACGCAGCTGTACCTCAATGAAATCGGCTTTTCCCCCCTGTTATCCCCCGAAGAAGAAGTTCATTTTGCGCGCCTGTCGCAAAGTGGCGATCCGGCCGGGCGCAAACGCATGATTGAAAGTAACCTGCGGCTGGTGGTGAAAATCGCCCGGCGTTACGTCAATCGTGGCTTGTCGCTGCTTGACCTGATCGAAGAGGGCAACCTCGGCTTGATTCGGGCGGTGGAGAAGTTCGACCCTGAGCGGGGTTTCCGCTTTTCGACCTACGCAACCTGGTGGATTCGTCAGACCATCGAGCGCGCGATCATGAATCAGACCCGGACCATCCGGTTGCCGATCCATGTGGTCAAGGAGCTGAACGTGTACCTGCGGGCCGCACGAGAGCTGACGCAAAAACTCGATCATGAACCCTCACCCGAAGAGATCGCCAACCTGCTGGAAAAACCGGTAGGAGAGGTCAAGCGCATGCTCGGCCTGAACGAGCGGGTTTCTTCGGTCGACGTCTCGCTGGGTCCGGATTCGGATAAAACCCTGCTGGACACCCTTACCGACGATCGCCCAACCGATCCATGCGAATTGTTGCAGGATGACGACCTGTCCCAGAGCATCGATCAATGGCTCTCGGAACTGACCGACAAACAACGCGAGGTGGTTGTGCGCCGCTTCGGGCTGCGCGGTCACGAGAGCAGTACCCTGGAAGACGTAGGCCTGGAAATTGGCCTGACCCGGGAACGGGTCCGGCAGATTCAGGTTGAAGGCCTCAAGCGCCTTCGTGAGATCCTGGAGAAAAACGGCCTGTCGAGCGAGTCGCTGTTTCAGTAACAGGCTCGTGTAGCGGTCAACAAAAGCCCCGACTGGTTCGGGGTTTTTTGTTGCGCGGAAGAACGTCCCCGCAGACCTGCGTAGCCACCTCGGGTTTGTAGTCTTGGGTTGTAAGTCTTGGCTTACTCTTTCGTAAGTGTTCGTTATTTTTACAGCGTGGCAGACCGCCATACTTTCACTGACGTTGATTTATCTAGTTGATTTAGATGCTTATTTTAGCAAGTTAACAGCATATGACAGGCGATTTCAGCGTTCGAGGCCGATTGCTCCCGGCTCCGAACACTCTAGTATTCGGGTTGTGTCGAGGGACAGACACGCCCTTCAAGGATGAGGGGAATGGACATCGCAGGAAGCGATTCATCAGGACGATGAAATGGAACACAGGGAATAGGGAAAAAAGTGGGCGGGTCAAACCGCCCCTTTTTTTTCGCCTGCAGAAAAGCAAAAAGGCCCTTGTGGGGCCTTTTTCGGGAACGCGGGGATAATCAGCGTTCGAGATGTTCGATCTTGCCTGGCTTGCCATCCCACTCAGCGGAGTCGGGCAAAGGGTCTTTGCGCTCGGTGATGTTCGGCCAGACCTCGGCCAATTCCAGGTTCAATGCGATGAAGTTTTCCATGCCCGCAGGGACTTCATCTTCGGAGAAGATGGCCACGGCAGGGCATTCTGGTTCGCACAGTGCGCAGTCGATGCACTCATCCGGGTGAATCACCAGGAAGTTCGGGCCTTCGTAAAAGCAGTCCACCGGACAGACTTCTACGCAGTCGGTGTACTTGCACTTGATGCAGTTGTCGGTGACGACGAAGGTCATTTCTAATTTTCTCCTCAGGCGCGGCTTGCTGCGCCCCTTCAC
This sequence comes from Pseudomonas izuensis, assembly GCF_002356535.2. Lineage (NCBI taxonomy): Bacteria > Pseudomonadati > Pseudomonadota > Gammaproteobacteria > Pseudomonadales > Pseudomonadaceae > Pseudomonas > Pseudomonas izuensis. The sequence continues at coordinate 1,256,725 of NZ_AP017423.2, forward strand.
ATAGGGGTCGCAAGGTTCGGGAGCGATAGTCTGCAGGCCAGGCTAAAAGCCAGCAGCATCCCAAACCGCGCGAGATTCTAACAGCTTGCAAGCCTATGCGTTAGATCCGTGTCTTTAGTGTATAGAGCATTTCGAGCGCACGACGTGGCGTCATATCGTCCAGGTCGAGCTTGGCCAGTTCATCCAGCACCGGATGCGGCAGGCTGGCGAACATATCGCTTTGCTGTGGCGCGGCAGGCTTGCCTTTGGCTGGCTTGGGCGCTTCATGGGGCAGGGCGGTGTCTTCCAGGCGGCTCAAATGCTCACGGGCGCGCACGATCACTTCAGTGGGCACACCGGCCAGCTGCGCCACTGCCAGGCCGTAGCTCTGGCTGGCGGGCCCCGGTAGCACGTGGTGCAGGAACACGATGCGTTCGTTGTGCTCAGTGGCGTTGAGATGCACGTTGGCCACCAGCGGTTGGGCTTCCGGCAGGACTGTCAGCTCGAAGTAGTGGGTGGCGAACAGCGTGTAGGCGCGCAAGTGCGCCAGTCGCTCCGCCGCCGCCCAGGCCAGGGATAAACCGTCGAACGTACTGGTGCCGCGCCCGACTTCATCCATCAATACCAGGCTGCGCTCGGTGGCGTTGTGCAGGATGTTGGCGGTTTCGCTCATTTCGACCATGAAGGTCGAACGCCCGCCTGCCAGGTCATCGCTGGAGCCGATCCGGGTGAAGATGCGATCCACCAGCGACAATTCACAACTGGCCGCCGGTACGAAGCTGCCGATATGGGCCAGCAGTACGATCAGCGCGGTCTGGCGCATGTAGGTGGATTTACCGCCCATGTTCGGACCGGTGATCACCAGCATGCGCGTATTGTCATCGAGGCTCAGGTCATTGGCCACGAACGGCGTGGTCAGCACTTGCTCGACCACCGGGTGACGACCCTGGCTGATACGCATGCACGGTTCGCTGACGAACCGCGGGCAGTTCAAGTCAAGGTTCAATGCACGCTCGGCCAGGTTGCTGAGTACGTCCAGTTCGGCCAGCGCCGAAGCGGTGTCCTGCAGCGGTGGCAACTGCGCGATCAGGTCCTCGAGCAGCGCCTCGTAAAGCATCTTCTCCCGGGCCAGGGCGCGGCTCTTGGCCGACAGCGCCTTGTCTTCGAAGGCCTTGAGTTCCGGTGTGATAAATCGTTCGGCGCCCTTGAGGGTCTGACGGCGGATGTAATCGGCAGGCGCCGACTCGGCTTGCTTGCTCGGCAATTCGATGAAGTAGCCGTGGATGCGGTTGTACCCAACCTTCAGGTGGGACAGGCCGGTACGGGCCTTTTCCCGGGCTTCGAGGTCGATCAGGAATTGTCCGGCGTTCTCGCTCAGCGATTGCAGTTCGTCGAGTTCGCTGTCGTAACCGGTCTTCAATACACCGCCGTCGCGGATGACCGCCGGCGGGTTGTCGACGATGGCTTTTTCCAGCAGCGCGGCCAGTTCCGGGTAGGTGCTGGTAGTGGTTGCCAGCTGTTGCAGGTGCGGGGCTTCAAGCTCGGTCATCGCCACTTGTAGCTCAGGCAGGGCGCCGAGGGCATCGCGCAGGCGTGCCAGATCCCGCGGGCGGGCGTTACGCAGGCCGATCCGCGCGAGAATCCGCTCGATGTCGCCGATTTCCTTGAGCTGCGGTTGCAGCTTTTCGAAACGGTAGGCGTCGAGCAGGCACGTGATCGACGTCTGGCGGGCCAGCAAAATCTTCAGGTCACGCAGAGGTCGATTCAGCCAACGGGTCAGCAAGCGGCTGCCCATGGCGGTCTGGCAGCGGTCGACCACCGATTGCAGTGTGTTATCGCGACCCCCGGCCAGGTTGGTGTCCAGCTCCAGGTTGCGACGGCTGGCGCCGTCCAGCACCACGGTATCGTCCAGTCGCTCATGACGCAGGCTGCGGAGGTGGGGCAGGGCGGTGCGCTGGGTTTCTTTCGCATAGGCCAGCAGGCAACCGGCGGCGCCGATGGCCAGGGTCAGGTTCTCGCACCCGAAACCTTTCAGGTCCTGGGTAGAAAACTGCTGGCAAAGACTTTTCAGCGCCGAGTCACGTTCGAAATCCCACGGCGCACGGCGACGAACCCCACGACGTTTTTCCGCCGGCAGATCCTTCGGCCAGTCATCCGGAATCAGCAGCTCTACCGGATTGACCCGTTCCAGCTCCGCCAACAGGTTTTCCCAACCCTTGATTTCCAGCACGCTGAAGTTGCCGCTGGTGATGTCCAGCACCGCCAGGCCGAACAGACGCTCATCACCCAGCACAGCCGCGATCAGGTTGTCCCGACGCTCATCCAGCAGCGCCTCGTCACTCACCGTCCCCGGCGTGATGATCCGCACCACCTGGCGCTCCACCGGCCCCTTGCTGGTGGCCGGATCGCCGATTTGTTCACAGATCACCACCGACTCACCGAGCTTTACCAGTTTCGCCAGGTAACCTTCGGCGGCGTGGTAAGGAATTCCGCACATGGGAATTGCCTGGCCGGCCGACTGCCCACGGGCAGTCAGAGTGATGTCGAGCAACTTGGCGGCCTTCTTCGCGTCCTCATAGAAGATCTCGTAGAAGTCGCCCATGCGGTAGAACATCAACTGGTCTGGGTGCTGGTTCTTCAGGCGCCAGTACTGCTGCATCATCGGCGTGTGGGAGGACAGGTCGGAGAGGGCTTTATTCATTGGGAATCGGAAAACTCGTTCAAAGGTGTGGGGCAAAAGTGGGGCGTCGGCCCGGCTTTTCCGCAATGGGCGCAAGATTAACATGGGCGGTCTGCCGGACGCAGGCAGGAACGCCGCCTGGTCCGTTTCTGATGCGTTATGCATTGCTTATGCACTTTTTATGCAATTTGGCATTTGTCTTCCGCAAAAAGAACAAGCACTATGCGCGCTATGCACAAACGCAATGTTTCTACCGTCCTAAGAGCGCTGCTCGATCAGCACGGGATCTCCCCCACGGAGCTTCACCGTCGCACCGGCGTGCCTCAATCCACTCTCTCGCGGATCCTCAGCGGGAAGATCGTCGATCCTTCGGATAAACACATATCGAAGATCGCCGAGTACTTCGCCGTGAGCACCGACCAGTTGCGCGGCCGTGCAGAAGTCGCGCCGGCGATCACTGGCGGGCGCGATCAATTGCATGCTGAACTCAAGGACATAAGTCTGTGGGACGACGATACACCCGTCGACGACGACGAAGTGTCGGTCCCCTTTCTTCGCGAGGTTGAATTGGCTGCGGGATCAGGAAGATTTGTCATCGAAGAGAGCGAGCGCTCTAGCCTGCGCTTCGGTAAGCGCAGTTTGCGCCATAACGGGGTGCAGTTCGACCAGGCCAAATGCGTGACCGTGCGTGGCAACAGCATGTTGCCGGTACTGCGTGACGGTGCCACGGTCGGGGTCAATGCCGGCAAGTGCGGGATTGGCGACATTATTGATGGCGACCTTTATGCAATCAATCACAACGGCCAGTTACGGGTGAAACAGCTTTATCGTCTGCCTACCGGCATTCGGTTGCGCAGCTTCAACCGCGATGAACACCCGGACGAGGACTACAGTTTCCAGGAAATGCAGGAAGAGCAAATCGTCATCCTCGGCCACGTCTTCTGGTGGGGCATGTACGCTCGCTAACCTCAACGCTGTCAGATAAAGCCCGCCATCAGGCGGGTTTTTTTTCGCCTGGCAAAAGCCACCAACACCTTTGTTTATAGGCTTTTCATGCGTTAGTGCATTTGTAGTGCATAAATAAATGCATTTGTGCATTGACTGTATATGCATCCATGCATATTCTTTGTCTCAAGCCGCTCAACAAAGCGGTTCGCAAAGAAGCTCATTAGTTCCACCAAAAAAGGCAGCGATGAACCGGCCTCAACGGTTCAGAGGGTTGGCAACTGACCCGGGTGTGCAGCGTAAAGCACCAGAAGCAGTTATCCGGCGGGCAGGGACCGCGGTCGGAAGAACAATTTGAATGGACCCGTACCGCGCCAGTAGCGCCGACAGGTCGATGCGAAGGACCGCACAGGGCTTTTTGGAATAACTACCTCGTCCGAGGCCTATCAACTTCATCTACAGAAAGGATTCGGCAGAAGCCAGGAGGCATCGTGATGTTGAAAGATTACAGATGTGGGCAGTGCAAAAGGCTTCTCGCCCGAGTGGGTGAGTACACCGAGCTCCAAGTCAAATGCTCCCGATGCGGAACATTGAATCACGTGAAGGCCGCGAGCCTTGAGCGATCGCCATTGAGCGACATGAAAGCGCAATCCCGCGCACAAAACCATTCGACTCAATAGGTGATAAACATGGCAGGACGTACACGTATTCCGTTTCAAGGCAGCGGCACTTCGATTCTCCCCGCTTATCAAACCATGACCCCGGGTCAGTTCCTTCTTTCGCCAAATGGCCGATTCAAGCTGTTGCTTCAGGCCGATGGCAATCTGGTGCTGTTGGACAATGGCACAGTGGCATGGGTCGCTAACGAGGCTCAGCCTTACAGTTCAACCATTCCACTGCGTAACAATGAACCGACACAGTTCTTCATCCAGTACGGCGCATTCCTATACGACCCGGCCCGGGCGCGTACCTGGCTGTCGAACAACAGTACGTTTACCAGTGAGGATCAATGGAATCGAACCCACCTGGTTCTGCAGGACGATGGGAACATCGTACTGGTTGACTCCCAGGCGATCTGGAGCGGTACGCCGTCAATTGCGCCGATTGCCGGCTCTACCGCTTCCGTGGTTATCAGTGGCCCTGCCGAGCTTGCCATGGGCATGCCCTATTTTTCCGGTGATAGCGCCCTGATTTTCCAGGGTGACGGCAACGTTGTGGTCTACGGTCCGAACTGGAGTGTTCGTTGGGCGAGCTACACGCAGAACAAAGGAGCGGTCAAGGCGGTCATGCAGGCTGATGGCAACTTTGTTGTTTATGCTGCCAACGATGTGCCTTTGTGGAACTCCGGCACCGCAGGTCATTCAGGCGTCGTGCTGCGGCTGCAACCGAACGGCGGCTTTTCTGTCGTGAAAGAGACGCCTGTCTGGGCACGATTCGGGTACAAGCCGACCTACCGTCCAATCCGGTTGATCGACGGGACTTCTTTCAAGACCTTTGATATCTGGACATGGGCAGTTTGAGCCGCATGGCTCAGCAAGTCGCTCCAGCGTTCGATTAAAAGTGACTGATACGTCCAGCTCTGCCGTCGGTGGGGCTGGATGCGCTTGCTGTTGGAGAATGTATCGACAACGCGTGTGTTGCGCGTTGTTTAAGGTCACTGATCAATCACCCCACCAGGAGACGGGACATGACAAACGAGCTACAGGCGTTGCTGGACATGCCGATCTGGCTGGTCATCGTGCTCGCCTTGATGGGCGGGGTGTCTGGCGAAATGTGGCGCGCCGACAAGGAGGGCGCCCGCGGCTGGTCCTTGCTGCGACGCCTGGCCCTGCGTTCCGGAGCCTGCATGATTTGCGGGGTCTCGGCCATCATGCTGCTGTATGCCGCCGGCATGTCGATCTGGGCGGCGGGCGCGTTCGGTTGCCTTACAGCGATGGCCGGCGCGGATGTCGCCATTGGCCTTTATGAGCGCTGGGCGGCCAGGCGAATTGGCGTATGCGAAGTACCGTCGCGTGATTCTCGTCCGGATCAATAGTTGCCGTACGGCAACGTGCCTGGGCCCGACGACATAACACGACGCAACAATTGAAGCGGTCGCCCTCGACGGTCGAGCCTGTAATCTTGAGTTCAACAGGATCGGCGAGCCGTTGGAGACAGTGCAGGTGTTTTTACGGAGAAGCCTGTGAAACTCACCTCTTAACCAGTGGAGCAAACGATGCTTCTGACCGAGCAGCAGTTACTGAAGATCTTCCCCAACGCCCGCTCCCAAGCGGGCGTTTTCATATCAGTCCTCGACAGCGCCATGGCTCACCGCAACATCAATACGCCCATGCGCATTGCAGCGTTCCTGGCACAAGTCGGTCACGAGTCGGGGCAGTTGCAATACGTGCGTGAATTGGGCAGCGATCAATATCTGAACAAGTACGACACCGGTGCGTTGGCTGCGCGTCTGGGCAACACCCCGGAACCCGACGGCGATGGCCAACGCTATCGCGGTCGAGGACTTATCCAGATCACGGGTCGGCACAACTATCGCGAATGCAGCCGCGGGCTGTTTGGCGACGAGCGTCTGCTTGACGTGCCTGAACTGCTGGAGCAACCCCGGTGGGCAGCCGAATCCGCAGCGTGGTTCTGGGAGCAAAACGGTCTTAATGAACTGGCCGACCGCGACCAGTTCAACAGCATTACCCGTCGCATCAATGGTGGCTTGAACGGACTGCAGGATCGTTTGCAGCTCTGGGCGCGGGCGAGGGCGGTGTTATGCCAGCCTTCGCCAGCCCGCTAACATTTTGATCGATGCTGTAACTTGCAAGCGCGATCCGCTCGTGTACGGTAGTCCTCATTCCGCTCGATCAGGAGATGACCGTGAAAGAAATCACCCAATTGGCCGCTGAACTTGGCAGACGCCTGCAGGTTCTCAATGCCCACGTCACCACCGCGGAGTCTTGCACCGGTGGCGGGATCGCCGAGGCAATTACCCGTATTCCGGGAAGTTCGGCGTGGTTCGAAGCCGGTTATGTCACCTACTCCAATCGACAGAAAACGCTGCAACTGGATGTTCCGGTGGGATTGTTCACCACGGTGGGGGCGGTCAGTCGCGAGGTGGTGGAGGCGATGGCAAGGGGCGCCCAGGAAAAAAGCCGTGCGTATTTTTCGGTGGCGGTCAGTGGCGTGGCAGGACCGGACGGCGGCTCCCCGAGCAAGCCGGTAGGCACTGTCTGGCTGGCCTGGGGTGTGGGTGAGCAGCGATTCAGTGAGGTGCAGCACTTCTCCGGCAACCGCGACGAGGTCCGCCGACAAACGGTGAAGGCCGCGCTAGAGGGGCTGCTGCGGTATGCCGCGGCAGAAATCTCAAATCAGGGGTAGGCGATCCTTAAACCCTGTGGAATAATACTGGCTACTTATACAGGTGTTGGCCGTCAGGCCTTATTGATTACGTGAGGACTTTAATGGACGACAACAAGAAGAAAGCCTTGGCTGCGGCCCTGGGTCAGATCGAACGTCAATTCGGCAAGGGTGCCGTAATGCGTATGGGCGATCAGGACCGTCAGGCGATCCCGGCCATCTCCACTGGCTCTCTGGGTCTGGACATCGCACTGGGCATTGGCGGTCTGCCAAAAGGCCGTATTGTTGAAATCTATGGTCCTGAATCTTCCGGTAAAACCACACTGACATTGTCTGTAATCGCCCAGGCTCAAAAAGCCGGCGCGACCTGCGCATTCGTCGATGCCGAACACGCCCTCGACCCTGAGTACGCCGGCAAGCTCGGCGTCAACGTTGACGACCTGCTGGTTTCCCAGCCGGACACCGGTGAACAGGCCCTGGAAATCACCGACATGCTGGTGCGTTCCAACGCGGTTGACGTGATCATCGTCGACTCCGTGGCGGCACTGGTACCAAAGGCTGAAATCGAAGGCGAAATGGGTGACATGCACGTGGGCCTGCAAGCCCGTCTGATGTCCCAGGCGCTGCGTAAAATCACCGGTAACATCAAGAACGCCAACTGCCTGGTGATCTTCATCAACCAGATCCGTATGAAGATCGGTGTGATGTTCGGCAGCCCGGAAACCACCACCGGTGGTAACGCGCTGAAGTTCTATGCATCGGTTCGTCTGGACATCCGCCGTACTGGCGCGGTGAAAGAGGGTGATGAAGTTGTCGGTAGCGAAACCCGCGTCAAGGTTGTGAAGAACAAGGTGGCTTCGCCGTTCCGTCAGGCCGAGTTCCAGATTCTTTACGGCAAGGGCATCTACCTCAATGGTGAGATGATCGATCTGGGTGTTCTGCACGGCTTCGTCGAAAAATCCGGTGCCTGGTATGCCTACGAAGGCACCAAGATCGGTCAGGGCAAGGCTAACTCGGCCAAGTTCCTGGCGGATAACCCGGAAGTCGCAGCAAAACTCGAGAAGCAACTGCGTGACAAATTGCTCTCTCCAGCAGCCGTAGCGGACTCCAAGGCATCTGCGGTCAAAGAGACCGAAGATGATCTGGCTGACGCTGATATCTGATTGATCCGATGATCGCCGTACTCGATACACTCGTCGCGGTGCGGCGAACCGCCATGGACCTGCTCGCGCGACGCGAGCATGGTCGAGTCGAGCTGACGCGTAAACTGCGTCAGCGCGGCGCTCTCCCCGAAATGATCGAAACAGCACTCGACCGGTTGACGGAAGAGGGCTTGCTCTCCGAATCCCGTTACCTCGAAAGTTTCGTTTCCTACCGTGCCCGTTCCGGCTATGGGCCTTTGCGCATTCGTGAAGAGTTAAGCCAGCGCGGTCTGCAACGAAGCGATGTCGAACTGGCCTTGCGCGAGAGTGGTATCGATTGGCAGGTTCAACTGGAAGATACCTGGCGACGCAAGTTCTCCGGGCACTTACCGATAGACGCCCGGGAACGTGCCAAGCAAGGCAGGTTCCTGGCATATCGGGGATATTCCATGGAAATGATCAGCCGCTTGTTCAGCGGCCGGGGTATGGACGATTGACTGAAACGGCTCGCTATTTCGATAGCGGGCCGTTTTTGTACCTTACGTAACCTTTGAAGATTCCCGCGCGCGCTGTTGTGCCTGTGGCTGGAGTTGTGCCCAGTTTTCCGGCAGGTTGATATAGTCCACCAGCTCCCGTAACCGGCCATGATCGCGGGCGTTGAAGGAGAAGGCCAGTCGAGCCAGATGGCTGAACTGCGCTTCATCGTGTTCTTCGCCGCTGTAGGCATGCTGGTGGAAATGATCGCTCAGGCACAGGTCAGCGAACGCTTCCTGCATGTGTTCGAGTGCCCGGTCACTGAGCTTGTGGTTCATGCGAATCACGAACTGATGCTTGAGCCAGCGGCTGGAGTGGAAGTTGCTGTAGAACTGGTTGATGTGTTCGACAGCTTCCTCGGCGCTGTAGACCAGTCTCACCAGTTTCATGTCGGTGGGCAGGATGTAGCGATTTTCCTCCAGTTGCTGGTGGATGAAGTCCAGCGCCCCTTGCCAGAATTTGCCACCCGGCGCGTCCAGCAGCACCACCGGCACCAGTGGGCTCTTGCCGGTCTGGATCAGTGTCAGCACTTCGAGCGCTTCATCCAGGGTACCGAAACCGCCAGGGCACAGCACCAGTGCATCGGCCTCCTTGACGAAGAACAGCTTGCGGGTGAAGAAGAAGTGGAAGGGCAGCAGGTTGGTTGTGCCGTTGACGGTGGGGTTGGCATGCTGTTCGAAGGGCAGGGTGATGTTGAAGCCCAGGCTGTGTGCCAGTCCGGATCCTTCGTGGGCTGCGGCCATGATGCCGCCACCGGCACCGGTGATGACCATCATGTCCGAGCGTGCCAGCGCGGCACCGAGCTCCCGGGCCAGTGCGTACAACGGGTGTTCCATGGGGGTGCGGGCCGAGCCGAACACCGTGACCTTGCGTCGGCCCTTGAACTGTTCCAGCACACGGAATGCGTGCTCCAGTTCGCGCAGGGCCTGCAGGGTGATCTTGGCATTCCAGCGATTGTGGTCTTCCTGGGCCATGCGCAGCACGGTCAGGATCATGTCGCGGTAGATGGGGGTGTTCGGGCTGTTGGGTGAAACAAGGTTGAGTTGTTCTTCGACCTTGCTGATGAGGTCGTGGCCGCTTTCTTCAAAATGACGGCTCAAGAGGTCATTCGGTTGGTAAGGCATTCAACTTCTCCTTCTGCACAGAACCCTCGGCCCCGACAAAACAAGTATCGACGCCACGACAACTCCTGTGTCGCTGTCTGCCCAAGCCCATGCCTGGGCGATCCACTTGACCCGGATGGTCATCGGGTCATCCAAACAGGCTCTGTTTTTCCCTTGGATGAAAGAAATATTCGCATAACGCAATACGTATCGGGCGGGCCCCTTTTCCTGCCCTGAACAAGTGAGCGTGGATACCTTGAATCTAGACCCTTGGAGTGATTTGCGCTGCTTTGATCATTGCCCCACAAAGTCTTTCCTGGCAACCGCTTGCTGACGATTTGCAAGGAGGTTTCGCCGCTCGTCCGAACGTGCGCCGCCTGTTCTGTACTCTGATTTACTAAGTTACAGGTATCACACGACAACTTCGCGTCAACGGCAGGACGCACGTAACAAGAGGTTTAAGGATATATCGCTCAACAGGAGCGAAGAGCAAGGAGGCGGGAGCCAGTCATGGCCAGAGTCGTTCTGGAAATAGAGATCGATACGCAACTGTATCGATTGCTGAAGTCATCAGCCGAGACCAATCATTTGAGTCTTGAAGAGGAGTGCTGCCGAAGACTGGAGGGAGCAGAACGGCGCTCGCGTTACCTGCAGGCATTGTTGGCAGATCTGCGCGCCGAAGATGAACAGCGGCGCGCCAAATCCAGATAGTTACTTCTTCTTCGTCGGTGTGGCTTTCGGGCAATCGGATTCCTGGAAACTGGCGGAGCCAATCGCGCGATTGGTCTTCACCTCGGTGAAGTCGTAACGCATGATTGCGCCCTTCTTCATCAGCTTGCGGTAGCCGTCGTTTCTGCACACGGAGGCGCCAAGCTGGAAGTACACCGCTTTCGGGTCAGCCCGCATCTTGTCGGCGTGGCTGCTTTGCACGCTCAAGTGGTTGATCAGTGTATTGCCTTCGACGGTGTAGCCCTGATCGAGAATGTCTTCGTTGATCGCCCGTGGCGTGCCGACGCTGCTTTGTTCGGCGACGTTTCGCAGCTCTCTGTTCAGATTCTGCTCACTCAGGGATGCAGCCTGAGCGTTGATGGACGACGCTAACAGAATGGCAGCGGTGGGAACGATAAGGCGCAGCATGAAACTCTCCTGGTTCAGTGACTGGTGGTTCGACCCGCCACGTGACTGTGCGTTCAATGGCGGCGAATTATAGGGGAGCCCGTCTGGACGGTACAGGCTTGTGCCGGCAGCTCTGGTAAACTGCGCGCCTTTATTGCCCTGAGAGCTATTCGTGTCGAGTTTCCCAGTATGCCGGCGTTGCCCACGATGAAACATGCCCCCAACGCCGTAGCCCGCCTGCGCGATCAACGCGAAGATGAAGGCATCAAGCCGATTCAGGCCCGTGGCTGGCGCGCAACCCGTTGCCGCGCATGTCGTGTGATCGAGAGTCATTGCCTGTGCGCCTGGCGTCCGCAGGTCGAGACCCGCTCCGGGGTGTGCCTGATCATGACCAGCAAGGAAGTGTTCAAGCCGAGCAATACCGGTTGGCTGATCGCGGATGTGGTGCGCGATAACCACGCGTTCATCTGGTCGCGAACCGAAGTCGATCAGCAATTGCTTGCGCTGTTATCCGACCCGCAATGGCAGCCTTATCTGGTGTTTCCGGGCGAGTATGTCGAGCCCGAGCGTGTAACCCACAGTGTGACGGTGGATAGCGCCAGGCGACCGTTGTTCATTCTGTTGGACGCGACCTGGACCGAAGCCCGGAAGATTTTCCGCAAAAGCCCTTATTTTGATGGGTTGCCGATCCTTAGCCTGCTGCCTGAAAAACTCTCACGCTATCAATTGCGTCGGTCTACCCGCAGCGAGCACCTGTGCACCGCGGAAGTCGCGGCGCTGTGCCTTGACCTGGCGGGTGATGTGCAGGCGGCATCAGCTCTGGACGCCTATTTTGATGTGTTCAGTCAGCATTACCTCGATGCAAAACGGCAGCTTGAGATGAATGTTGAAACACCGGCGCATGCCGAGTTGCTGCCGTTTGTGCAGAACGACGTCTCTGTCATGTGCTGATTGTCGCCCATACTGCAAAAGACTGTGCTGGCCATGTGGCTTGACCACCCTGGCTTCGCTGGGCATGCTTGGCGCCGATTGGGGCGCGGCCTGAGTTAGATACACCGTAGACATTGGTGTTGAACGTGCCCTGTTGGTACAGCTTCGTGGCTGCACCTCGAGTTGTTTGAAAAACAGGATCATTTGAAAAATGGCCACATACGAAATCCTGATTGCCGATGACCACCCGCTTTTTCGTTCCGCCTTGCATCAAGCGTTGACCCTGGGGCTTGGCCCCGATGTCCGTCTGGTGGAAGTGGCGAGCATTGCCGAACTGGAAATTCGATTGACCGAAAAGGCCGACTGGGATCTGGTGCTGCTGGATCTGAATATGCCGGGGGCGTATGGTTTTTCCGGGTTGGTGCTGTTGCGCGGCCAGTACCCGCAGATTCCCGTGGTGATGGTTTCCGCCCAGGAAGAAGCGTCGGTGATGGTCAAGTCCCGTGAATTTGGCGCCAGCGGTTTTATTCCCAAGTCCAGTGACTTGAGCGTGATCCAGAAAGCCGTGCGTGCAGTACTCGATGGCGACGTTTACTGGCCACCCCAGGCATTTGAAGCGGTCAGCGTTTCCGATGAGGCCAAAGCGGCCAGTGAGGGCCTTGCCAGCCTGACCCCACAGCAGTTCCGGGTGTTGACCATGGTCTGCGAAGGCCTGCTCAACAAGCAGATTGCTTACGAGCTGGGCGTTTCCGAAGCGACTATCAAGGCCCACGTCACCGCGATTTTCCGTAAACTGAATGTGCGAACCCGAACCCAGGCGGCATTGCTCCTGCAACAACTTGAGTCAATTTCGAGCCACTAAGGGTTGGCAACTTCACGCTTTTTTGACTTTGGTTAATCTAGTTTTTCCCACTCCATTTTTGGTCAGCTACCTACATGTCCCCTTTTAAAGGCCAGACCGGCCTGAAACGCATCCTCAATGCTTCTGGATATTCCTTTGACGGCTTGCGCGCCGCCTTCACCGGCGAAGCGGCCTTCAGGCAGCTGGTATTGCTCAACGTCATCCTGATCCCCTTGTCGTTCTTCTTGAACGTCAGTCGCGTTGAGCAGGCGTTGCTGATTGCGGTCTGCCTGCTGGCCTTGATTGTCGAGTTGCTCAACTCGGCAGTGGAAGCGGCCATCGACCGCATTTCCCTTGAGCGGCACCCGCTGTCGAAAAACGCCAAGGACATGGGCAGCGCCGCGCAACTGGTGGCGTTGACCATGATCGCCCTGGTGTGGGCGGTGATTCTGCTTTAAGCAATCGTTGGCAGCACGATCTCGTCGCTGCGCTGGACCCCTGCGGTGAAAGCGCGGCACAGATCGAGGAACTCGCGCATGGCCGACGTCTGGTATTTCTGCTTGTGCCAGATGAAGTAGAACTGCCGCGCCAGGTCCAGATCCGGTGTTTCCACCGGGACCAGGCTGCCTCGACGGAACGCATCGCGCAGTGCCAGTCGTGAAATGCAGCCAATCCCCAACCCAGACTCCACCGCGCGCTTGATCGCTTCGGTATGTTCCAGTTCCAGGCGAATGTTCAGCGCGCTGTGGTGATGACGCATGGCCTGATCGAACGTCAGCCGCGTGCCGGAGCCTTGTTCGCGCAGAATCCAGGCTTCATGGCTCAATTCGTCCATGGTCGCGATGCCGCGTTGCGCCAGCGGATGTTGAGGGGCGCAAAACACCACCAATTCATCTTCGACCCAGCTCTGCACTTCGATGTCCGGGTGGCTGCAGTCGCCTTCGATCAGACCCAGATCAATTTCGTAGTGGGCCACCTGCTGCACAATATTGGCGGTGTTCTGCACATGAAGCTTCACCTGGCTTTCAGGGTGGCGCTGCATGAAGCCGCCAATCAGCAGCGTAGCCAGGTAATTGCCGATGGTCAGGGTCGCGCCCACCGCCAACGAGCCAAAACCGGACTTGCCGTTGAGCAGGTCTTCGATCTCCTTGGCCTGGTCGAGCATCGCCACCGCTTGCGGCAGCAGCTGTTTGCCGAGGGCGTTGAGGCTCAGCCGTTTGCCGGCACGGTCGAACAGCTGGCAGCTGGACTGGCGCTCCAGTTCGGTGATCGAGGTGCTCGCCGCCGATTGCGAAAGATTAAGCAGGCCCGCAGCACGGGACACGCTTTCCTGCTGGGCAACGGCGACAAATACTTGAAGTTGACGGAGAGTAAATCGCATATCGATATAACCGATAACCCTTATCTTAATAATCCATTTAACAGATATTGTCACTGCTATTAGAATGCGATGCAATTGCGCGCCGCTCATAGAATGCGGAGCATGCGCCGACAATCTCCAGGAGTCCCCGTACATGAGCAACATGAACCACGAGCGTGTCCTCAGTGTTCATCACTGGAACGACACTCTGTTCAGCTTCAAGTGCACCCGTGATCCGGGCCTGCGCTTCGAGAACGGTCAGTTCGTGATGATCGGCCTGCAACAACCCAATGGCCGCCCGCTTATGCGCGCTTACTCGATTGCCAGCCCGAACTGGGAAGAACATCTCGAGTTCTTCAGCATCAAGGTGCCTGATGGTCCGCTGACTTCCCAATTGCAGCATCTGAAGGAAGGCGACGAGATCATCATCAGCAAGAAGCCTACGGGCACGCTGGTGCTGGATGACTTGAAGCCTGGCAAGCATCTGTACCTGCTCAGCACCGGCACTGGTCTGGCGCCGTTCATGAGCGTCATTCAGGACCCGGAAACCTACGAGCGTTTCGAAAAAGTGATCCTGTGCCACGGCGTGCGTTACGTCAACGAAGTCGCCTACCGTGAGTTCATCACCGAGCACCTGCCGCAGAACGAGTTCTTCGGCGAAGCCCTGCGTGACAAGTTGATCTACTACCCGACCGTGACCCGCGAGCCGTTCGAGAACGAAGGGCGCCTGACCGACCTGATGCGCAGCGGCAAGCTGTTCAGCGACATCGGTCTGCCACCGATCAACCCGCAGGACGACCGCGCCATGCTGTGCGGCAGCCCGAGCATGCTCGACGAGACCAGTGAAGTGCTGAACAGCTTCGGCCTGAAAGTCTCGCCGCGGATGCGCGAGCCGGGTGATTACCTGATCGAGCGTGCATTCGTCGAGAAGTAAGAACACCGCTCAACTGCTTGCTTTACCTGTGGGAGCGAGCCTGCTCGCGAAGAGGATGTCATGGTCAACATTGATGTTGACTGATGCGCCCACTTCGCGAGCAGGCTCGCTCCCACAGTTGTTTCTGGCGTTTACACCTTTACGGGGATGACTTCGAGCACACGGATCAGCTCCGGGGTCGGGTAATGCCAACGCACATCCACATCCCAGAACTGCGCGCCATATTCCCGTTCCGGCGCGGGTGTCTGGTACGCCGGGCGCGGATCCTGCGCCAAACATTGCTCGATCAACGCCACCAAGGGCTCTGCAAGGCGCTGAGCGTGTTCGTGGGCCTGTTCCAGGGCGCTGTCTGTCCACTGCACGGGAATAAGGTGCGGCGCGGCGCTGGCGATGCTGTTGGAGGCGTTAACGATGATGTCGGCGTAGGGCACATAAGGCTTGATGTCCAGAATCGGCGTGCCATCCAGCAGATCGATGCCGGAAATCCACAGGCGATTGGCTTCGACCTTGTCCAGTTTGACCACTGATTGACCAATGCCGTTGGGGCGGTGGGTGGCGCGGGTGGCAAACACGCCCATGGATTTGTTGCCACCCAGGCGAGGAGGGCGGACTTTCAGCCGTGGTTTTTCTTCGAGTGCCTGATGAAACAGGAACAGTAGCCAGACATGGCTGACCTGTTCCAGGCCCTGTACTGCATCGCCCTGATCGAAGGGCGTCACCAGTTCCAGAACACCGCGTGCGGCCGGGGCCAGTTGCGGTTGACGCGGGATGGCGAACTTCTCCTTGAAGCAGGAGCGCACGAAGCCGATGGGGGAAACGCTGTAGGTCATGGATTGCGGTCGAGGCGGGGAAGAGGCGGGCATGATAACCCGTTCGATCTGGATTCAGTTGTGCCTGTCAGTCCGCTATCGCGAGCAGGCTCGCTCCCACAGTAGATCTCTGTCGATCACAAAATGTGTGAACACGGAAAATCCCTGTGGGAACGAGCCCGCTCGCGAAGGCCGCACAGCCGATCTCAGAGGCTGAACCCACCATCCAGCGGAATGATATTCCCGGTCATGTAGGCCCCGGCGGTACTCGCCAGGCTGATTGCCAGCGCTGCCATCTCTTCTTCCCGACCCCAACGCTTCATGGGAATCAACGCCGTATCTTCCGCCAGTGCCTGTTCATCATTGCCGATGTGTTGGGTCATCTTGCTGGGAAAGCGCCCCGGGGCGATCACGTTGACGTTGATATGCTGGCTCACCAGCTCCCGCGCCAGAATCCGCGACAGTTGATGCAGCGCCGCTTTGCTGGGTCCGTAGGCATAGGCCTGCTCGCCAAAGGATGAAATCCCGGCGACCGAGCCGATGTTGATGACCCGGGCGGGATTGGCCGCTGAGCCGGCCTTGCGCAGTAGCGGCAGGAATTGCTGGATACAGTTGAATACCGACGTCACATTGAGCTGCATGACCTTTTCCCAGCCCTTGATCGGGTAACTCTCCAACGGAGCGCCCCAAGTGGTGCCGGCGTTATTGACCAGGATGTCGAGGTGGGTGATCTGCTCGCCCAGGCGCGTAGCCAATTGCAGGACACCGTCTTCCGTGGCCAGGTTGGCCGCTACGCCGTGGCAGCGTCCGAATGCACCGAGTTCGTCAGCCGTTTGCCGGCAGGCTTCGGCATCGCGGGCGCAGACGTACACGGTGGCGCCCGCCTCGACATAAGCCTTGGCGATCATCTTGCCGATACCGCGGGTGCCGCCGGTCACCAGGGCGGTGCGGCCTTGCAGGGAAAAGTAGGGATGCATGGCAAATCCTGAGGGCTGAGGGTCTTTACACCCTAGTCGTCAGCCGCCGGAAGCGGAGCCACTATTTTTGTGCGGAATGGGGGGCTATGCAGCTTTGTGGGAGCACAGCTTGCTGGCGATGGCGATTTCAAGGACGCCATCGCCAGCAAGCTGTGCTCCCACAGAATGCGGTGGCGATTACTGCGGGCGTACGCGCAGGGTCAGACCCTTGAGGAAGTTGCGCAGCAACTGGTCGCCGCACGGACGATAGTTGGTGTGGCCGAACTTGCGGAACAGGGCGCTCAGCTCAGGCTTGGACACCGGGAACTCGGCGGCCTTGAGGATCGCGTGCATGTCGTCTTCCTTGAGTTCGAAGGCCACGCGCAGTTTTTTCAGGATGATGTTGTTGGTCACCGGCACTTCAATCGGCATTGGCGGACGGCTTTCGTCCTTGCCGCGCTTGAAGATCACCAGGCCGTCGAGGAAGTGCGCCATGACTTCGTCCGGGCAGCGAACGAAGCCTTCCTCGTCTTCTTCTTTCTTGTCCAGGTATGTCAGAAGATCTGCCAGGCTCACGTCCATGCCGCCGAGCTTGATGATCTCGATGACTTTCTTGTCGCTGATGTCGAGCATGTAGCGCACGCTGCGCAGTACGTCGTTATGAATCATGTGTGCAGTCCTGATATTCAGCTGTGGGCGTCGCGGCCAGGCGCGGCGCCGAAATGTGTGGCGGCGTGAAAAGTCTTAGAACTTCTCTTTGCCGGACAGGTAGCGCCATTGCCCCAGGGGCACTTTGCCGATGGATACGCCGCCGATGCGAATGCGGCGGATGGCCACGACCTTCAGGCCGACAGCCTGGCAGAACAGGGCGATCACACCCGATTGCGGGTTCTTCATGGCGAAGCGCAGGCGGTTTTCGTTCTGCCAGCTGGCCTTGACCGGCGGCAGTTCCTTGCCCTTCCAGGTCAGGCCGTGCTGCAGACGGTTGAGGCCATGCTCGACCATATCGCCTTCGACCTCGACCACGTATTCCTGCTCGATCTTGCTCGCATCAGCAGTCAGTTTGCGCAGGATCTTCCAGTCCTGGGTGAACACCAGCAAACCGCTGGCATTGGCCTGCAGGTCGGTGCTGGCGGTCAGGCGCTGGAAGTGGCCCTTGAGTGGGCGTTTGCCGTAGCGGTGTTCTTCGCTCAGGGTTTCGGCGCTGAGGGTCGCCATGGCGGTGTCCGCGTCCATGCCGGCGGGCACGTTGAGCAGGATAGTCACCGGCTCCGGCGCAGTGGCCTTGGCGTCCTTGTCGAGTTCGACTTTCTGGGTGCCGACCTTGAACTGCGGCTCGTCGATGACTTCGCCGTCGACAGTGACCCAGCCGCCCTCGATGAACAGCTCAGCCTCCCGACGGGAGCAACCGACGAGTTCGATGAGGCGTTTGGAAAGTCGAATCGGGTCAGTCATGACAAGGCCGTAACAAAAAAGGGGGGAGGCATTGTACCTGCCTGGCGCCGGTTAATCCCGGAACCATTTTGCCGCAGGGGCTTTTTGTAGGGGTTGGCTTGCCAGCGAAGAGGCCCGAGAGCCTTGCGACGATCAATCGGCCGCCTTCGCTGGCAAGCCAGCTCCTACAATTGTTCCGGGGTGTGTCAGCCATTGCGCGTCAGTTGATGCGCCTGGCGAAAGCGCATGTGCAACAGCGGATAGGGCTGCCCCATGCCGTCGACTTCCGAGCGGCCGATCACCTCGAAGCCCTGCTTGAAATAAAACCCCAGGGCCTGCGGGTTCTGTTCATTGACGTCCAGTTCGTCGGCGTTCAGGTGTTCCATGGCATAGCGCAACAACTGTTTGCCCAGGCCCTGGCCGCGGTGTGCGGGGTCGATGAAGAGCATTTCGATCTTGCCCGCTGCGACCCCGGCGAACCCGGTGATGCGCTGGCGCGAGTCTTTTGTGCAGATCAGCATCACGGCATCGAGGTAGCGGGTCAGTACCAGGTTCCTCAGCAGTTCGATGTAGCTGTCCGGCAGAAAATCATGAGTGGCGCGCACTGACGCTTCCCATAGCCGTGTCAGTTCTTCGTAGTCGCTCAGTTTCGGTGTATGGATGACCGAATGTTGGCGCATGGCCGGCTTCTCCCTGGTTTCAATCGCAATCGCTTTCAAGTAGGCGAGTTCCTTCTCCCACAAAACGATAGCCGTAAAAAAGCCCCGCATCTCGTCAAGAGAGCAGGGCTTTTCATATTTTTTGCGTTTAGATCTGCTCGGCCCAGAGGTCGTACTCGTCGGCGTCAGTCACTTTGCACCAGACCTTGTCGCCCGGCTTGAGGTTGCTGCCGTTGTCGATGAACACGTTACCGTCGATTTCCGGGGCATCGAAGAAGCAGCGGCCGACCGCGCCTTGCTCGTCGACTTCATCGACCAGCACTTCGATTTCACGGCCAATGCGCATTTGCAGGCGCGCCGAGCTGATGGCCTGCTGGTGCGCCATGAAACGCTCCCAGCGGTCCTGCTTGACGTCATCGGGCACAACTTCCAGATCGAGGTCGTTGGCCGGGGCGCCTTCGACAGGTGAGTACTGGAAGCAGCCGACGCGGTCGAGCTGGGCTTCGGTCAGCCAGTTCAGCAGGTATTGGAAGTCTTCTTCGGTTTCGCCGGGGAAACCGACGATGAAGGTCGAACGGATGATCAGGTCCGGGCAGATCTCGCGCCAGTTCTTGATGCGCGCCAGGGTCTTGTCTTCGAATGCCGGGCGTTTCATCGACTTCAGCACTTTCGGGCTGGCGTGCTGGAACGGGATGTCCAGGTACGGCAGGATCTTGCCGGCGGCCATCAGCGGGATCAGCTCGTCGACGTGCGGGTACGGGTAAACGTAGTGCAGGCGGACCCAGACACCGAGGGTGCTCAGGGCTTCACAGAGTTCGGTCATGCGGGTTTTCACCGGCGCGCCGTTCCAGAAGCCGGTGCGGTATTTCACGTCGACACCGTAGGCGCTGGTGTCCTGGGAGATTACCAGCAGCTCCTTGACGCCGGATTTGACCAGGCGCTGGGCCTCGTCGAGCACATCACCCACCGGACGGCTGACCAGTTTGCCGCGCATCGAAGGGATGATGCAGAAGCTGCAGCTGTGGTTGCAGCCCTCGGAAATCTTCAGGTAGGCATAGTGGCGCGGGGTCAGTTTGATCCCTTGTGGCGGCACCAGGTCGATCAGCGGGTTGTGATCCTGACGCGGCGGCACGACTTCGTGCACGGCGTTGACCACTTGCTCGTACTGCTGCGGACCGGTAACGGCCAGCACGCTCGGGTGTACGTTGCGGATGTTGCCTTCTTCGACGCCCATGCAGCCGGTCACGATGACCTTGCCGTTTTCCTTGATCGCTTCGCCGATCACTTCCAGGGATTCTGCCTTGGCCGAATCGATGAAGCCGCAGGTGTTCACCACCACGACATCGGCGTCCTGATAGGTGGACACGACGTCATAGCCTTCCATGCGCAGCTGGGTGAGGATGCGCTCGGAGTCGACCAGTGCTTTCGGGCAACCCAGGGATACGAAGCCAACCTTTGGATTGGCCGGCGCAGAAGTGGTGGACATGTCTAACCTCGGTATTTGTGACGCCTCCAGCCGCAAATGGGCAAGGCGACAATCGGGCGCTTTTTTGCGCCTCTGATCAAAAAGTGCGCAATTCTAGCGATGGCAGGCGCTCTTGACCAGCTTTATGCAGGGAAATACGACGAGTGCTGCGCTATGCTTCGCGCCGTTGGGCTTTACGAATTCCTTACAGTCAACAAAACGTCTGTATCAACAGGTAAAACAGCGCATGCTGCATCACAAAGCATAGTGCTTCGTATAAAGAAGCCGGTCTGGGAATCAGGAGTGTTGGATGGGTCAGGCAAGTAGTCACGCGGCGGGCGCCGGGCATTCGGTGGCCAAGCCGATCGGCATGCTGGTCGCGGCTGTCGGGGTGGTTTATGGCGATATTGGCACGAGCCCGCTGTACACCCTCAAAGAAGTGTTCTCGGGTGGCTATGGCGTGCCGGTCAACCATGACGGCGTGTTGGGGATTCTGGCGCTGATCTTCTGGTCGCTGATCTGGGTCGTGTCGATCAAGTACATGATGTTCGTGCTGCGCGCCGACAACCAGGGCGAGGGCGGGATCATGGCCCTGACTGCGCTGGCGCGGCGAGCGGCGGCGGGGCACGCCAAATTGCGCACTTTGCTGGTGGTCTGCGGGCTGATCGGCGCGGCGCTGTTCTATGGTGACAGCATGATCACCCCGGCGATCTCCGTGCTATCGGCCATTGAAGGCCTGGGGCTGGCATTCGAGGGTATCGACCACTGGGTGGTGCCGCTGTCCCTTGTGGTGCTGGTCGGGCTGTTTCTGATTCAAAGTCACGGCACCGCGCGCATCGGCATTTTGTTCGGGCCGATCATGGTCACCTGGTTTGTGGTGCTTGGGGCGCTGGGCGTCTACGGCATCCTGCAGCACCCCGAAGTGTTGCAAGCAGTGAATCCTGTGTGGGGTGTGCGTTTCTTCATCGTGCACCCGGGCATGGGCGTGGCGATCCTCGGTGCGGTGGTGCTGGCATTGACCGGTGCCGAAGCGCTGTATGCCGACATGGGCCACTTCGGTCGCAAGCCGATCGCCCGTGCGTGGTTCATCCTGGTGCTGCCGGCGCTGGTGCTGAACTACTTTGGCCAGGGCGCGCTGCTGCTCGGTGATCCGGAAGCTGCACGCAACCCGTTTTACCTGCTGGCGCCAAGCTGGGCGTTGATTCCGCTGGTCGGCTTGTCGACCCTTGCCACTGTGATCGCCTCCCAGGCGGTGATTTCGGGAGCCTTCTCCCTGACCCGTCAGGCGATCCAGCTCGGTTACATTCCACGCATGCACATCCGGCACACGTCCAGCGCCGAACAGGGCCAGATCTATATCGGTGCGGTGAACTGGGCGTTGATGGTCGGCGTGATCCTGTTGGTGATTGGTTTCGAATCCTCCAATGCCCTGGCTTCGGCCTACGGTGTGGCGGTAACCGGCACCATGTTGATGACCACTATTCTGGTGTCGGCAGTGATGTTGCTGTTGTGGAAGTGGCCACCGATCTTCGCGGTGCCGGTATTGCTCGGCTTCCTGTTGGTCGACGGTCTGTACTTCGCCGCCAACGTGCCGAAAATCGTGCAGGGCGGGGCATTTCCGGTGATCGCCGGTCTCGCCTTGTTTGTGCTGATGACCACCTGGAAACGTGGCAAGCAGTTGTTGGTGGATCGTATTGACGAGGGTGGATTGCCGCTGCCGATTTTCATCAGCAGTATCGCCGTACAGCCGCCGCATCGTGTGCAGGGCACCGCGGTGTTCCTCACCGCGCGTCCGGACGCCGTGCCTCACGCGCTACTGCATAACCTGCTGCATAATCAGGTGCTGCACGAACAGGTGGTGCTGCTGACGGTGGTGTACGAGGACATCCCGCGGGTGCCGCCGAATCGGCGCTTCGAGGTCGATTCCTACGGTGAAGGTTTCTTCCGGGTGATCCTGCATTTCGGCTTTACCGACGAACCGGACGTGCCGCAGGCATTGAAACTGTGTCATCTCGACGAATTGAATTTCAGCCCGATGCGCACCACGTACTTCCTCAGCCGCGAGACGGTCATCGCCTCCAAGCTCGAAGGCATGTCCCGCTGGCGCGAGGCGCTGTTCGCCTTCATGTTGCAGAACGCCAACGGCAACCTGCGCTTCTTCAATCTGCCACTGAACCGGGTGATTGAGTTGGGGACGCAGGTGGAGATGTAAGGCTGCATCACCAAAAAGCCCCCGACGGCCTTGCGGCTGCGGGGGCTTTTTTGTGGCCGCTATTTATGCACCACCGCCAATCTCTTGTGGGAGCGAGCCTGCTCGCGAAAGCGGACTTTCAGACAACTCAGATGCTGAATGTCAGTCCGTCTTCGCGAGCAGGCTCGCTCCCACAATGGATCTGCGGTGCCTGCAAGGCAATAAAAAGCCCCCGTAACCCAAAGGCTGCGGGGGCTTTTTTGAGGGGCTCAGATCACTCCTGAGCCTGCTCCTCTTTGGCTTGGCGCTTCTCGATGATGGTCACCAGGCGCTTGGCCAGTGCTGGGTAGTTCTCGTCGAAGTGGTGGCCACCTGGCAACTTGATCGCTTCGCCCACGGCTGTCTTGTCGGTGCAGCCGCTTTCGTCGACTTCTTCTTCACCATAGATGCACACCACTTTAGCGGCCGGCAGCTTGGCCATTTCCGGTCCGGTGGCGGCTTCCTTGCCGGCGTTGCCGAGCCAGCCTTCGACTTCGATTTCGAAACTGCCGGTGCGGGCGAAAGCCAGCAGGATGATTGCGTCGACGCGTTGCTGTTCCGATTCGGGCAGGCGGTTGTAGATCGCCGGCAGGACATCGGCGCCGAACGAGTAACCGGTGAGGATGAAGCGTTTGGTGCCCCATTTCTGCCGGTAGTGCTGCATCAGTTCGGTGAGGTCCAGGGCGCTTTGCTCGGGGCTCTTGTGCTGCCAGTAGTAACGCAGGGTGTCGATGCCGACTACGGGATAGCCGATCTTGGCCATTTCGCCCGCGACATCGCGGTCCAGGTCGCGCCAGCCGCCATCGCCGGACAGGAACAGGGTCACGGTGTCCTTGGCTTGGCCCGCTGGCACTTCGACCACCGGAATCTGCAGGCCGCCCGCCGCTTTGTCGCCACCGACGAGGATCTTGCGCAGTTCGTTGTTCAGCACTTGCGGCAGGTTGATGTCGTAGTCGCTGATGCTGGTTTCGGCGTTCGGTTGGTCACGCACGAAGCCGGCGCTGGTGTCGTCCGGATTGTCGTTCCACGCCACGAGCCAGCGGCCGTGGGCGGCACTTTTTGGCAGCAGGTGCGTGCAGCCGGGTTTTTCCAGGGCCAGGTCCACCGAAACGGCCTGGGATTTGTCGTCTTTCTGCTCGGACAACCAGCGCCAGGCCAGCACCGCACCTGGGCCGATACCGCTGACCAGGGTCGCCGGGCCTTTGAGTTCTCTCAGCCCCGATTGCAGCGCACGGCTTTGCAGCAGGCAGTCCTTGGGCAGGATCACCTGAACGATCTGCGCCGAGCCACTGCGGCTCAGGGTCAGCAATTGTTTGTCGCTGAGTTTCTGCTCTTCGTTGACCGCCACCAGCACCTGGGCGCGTGGCGTGTTGCCGGGGATGACGCGGGTCATCGCGGCGCCGTCGACCGGGTTCAGCTGTTCGAGGGTCGGTTCCGGAGCTGGCCGTTTGAGGTACCAGTAGCCACCACCGAGAATCAGGGCCAGCACAACCAGCGTGCCCAGTACGTAGCGCAAGGAGCGTTGAATCATCAGCGTTTCACCAATCCAGTCAAGCCGCCCGCGATCAGGGCAGCAGTGTCGGCCAGGGCAACCAGCGGATCGAGTCCGGCGGGTACGGCCATATAACGGGGTTCCCAGTCAGGCTGGAATTTGTCTTTGAAGCGGCGCAAGCCTTGGAAGTTGTAAAGCTGCTCACCACGGCGGAATACCATCGAGCCCAGGCGCTGGGTCAATGGCGCGCCGCGACGGGGTTGCAACCCCGACAACGGCACCATGCCCAGGCTGAAGCGCGCGTATCCGTGACTCTTATAGTGTTGGATCAGGCCGACCATCATGAATTCCATGGTCAGCTTGGGGGCGTCCGGGTGCGCGCGCATCAGGTCGAGGCTGGCCAGGTCATGGCTGTAGGTCTCGAGCAGATTGGCGAACGCCACCGGGCGCCCTTCGAAACGGATCACCGCAATGCGGAAGTACTTGAGGTAGTCATCACTGAAGCGGCCGAGGGAGAAGCCTTTCTCGCGCACGTTCTTGCCGGTCAGCCAGGCATCGGAAATCACCTTGAGCTCATCCATGGGCGCCTGACCCGGCTCGAAGACCTCCAGCGACAGGCCGTCGCGGGTGCCCCGGTTCCAGGTGTAGCGCAGGTCCTTCATCTCCTTGCCCTTGGCTTCGAGATCAAAGCGCTTGAGATCGACCCGGGCTTCTTCGCCAAGCTTGATCGCGGTCAGGCCAATGTCCATGTAATACGGCAGGTTCTCCGCACGCACCTGATAGAACACGGGCCGGGCATGGTGGATGTCGCACAGGTCACGGAACTGCCAGATCATTTCCGCCCGCTGCTGGCCCGGGCCGATCGGGTCGTACAGCGCCACGAGGCTGCGGCCACGGCGGGCATACATCAGGTACGCTTCGTCGTTGGTGTGAAACAGCAGCGCCTTGTCGCCGGTCAGGGCCAGGCCGCCATCCGGCTGTGCCGATGCCATGAGGATTTTGCTTGCGCGCTCCAGTTCATCGGGTGTCGGCAGGTGGATAATCGGGCGCGCGGTACGCAGTAGCCAGGTCAGGGACACCACCACCAGCAGGACCGCCGCACCCAGCAGCGAACGCAGGCCGCGGGGCGCATCGGCGTCGAGGGTGAACTGCCACCAGAGCTGATGGCTGTAGGGGACGTCCTGGTAGGCAAACAACAGCAGCCACATCGAGGCGCCGAGTACGCACAGGCTCGCCACCAGATACAGCGGCGAAAACGGCACTTCAGTCAAGCGGCTCGGACGATAGAACGAACGGCGGAAAACCCCCAGCAGGCTTGCGGTCAGGGTCATCAGGCAGGCTTCTTCCCAGTCGAAGCCCTTGAGCAGGGAGAGCAGGGCGCCGACCAGCAACAGAATGGTGGTCAGCATCCACGCCGCCGACAGTCGGCGACGCAGGCCCTGGGCCAGCAGCAGGCACAGCACGCCGATCAGACTGGCACCAAAGTGCGAGGCGTCAACCAGGCGGTGCGGAATCAGGAAGCCGATGTGTTCCAGTCGGGTGTCGATCTCCGGAGTAGCACCGGAGAACAGCAGCACCACGCCGGACAGGAACACCAGCACCGCCAGTATGGGCGCGGCCAGGCCCGATGCGGCCCGCAAGGACTGGCGTGTCTGGAACAAGCGCTGACCTTCGTTGATCAACAACAGCAGGCACGCCACCAACAACGGCAGGACCACGTAAATCAAACGATAGAGCAGAAGTGCAGCGGCCAGTGGGGCGGCGCCGAGGGTGTCGGAGAAGGCGGCGAGCAATATGGCTTCGAACACGCCGACACCGCCGGGCACATGGCTGAGCACCCCGGCGGCCAACGCCAGCAGATAAACCAGGAGAAACGCACCAAAGGGCGGCGCCTCCGGCAGCAGCAGGTAAAGCACGGTTGCAGCGGCGGCCACGTCCAGTGCGGTAATCACCAGTTGCAGAAAGGTCAGGCGGCGCCCTGGCAGACGCAAGGTGCGACGACCGACCTTTACCATCAGGTTATCGGCGTAGGGTTGTTCCGGCAGGCGGCGGCGGTAGATGCCGATAGCCAGCACGGCAAACAACAACAGCACGGCAGCTGCGATGGCGCCCAGCAAGGTTTCCGAGAGCCCCAATGCCGCAGAGGCGCCAGGCAGGTTGCTCAGGGTCGCCAGCGCGGCGAGTGGCGGCAGCGCGCAGCCGAGCGATAGGCTGGCGAACAGCGTCATGTGGGCGACTTCAGTGGCACCGAGACCGTGACGTGCATATAGACGGTAGCGAACCGAGCCGCCCGACAGCATCGAAAGACCGATGGCATTACCGATGGCGAAAGCGGTGAAGCCACCCAGTGCCAGGGTTCGCGGGGCCAGATGTACGCCTGCGTAGCGACTGGCCGACCATTCGTAACCGAGTAAAATGATGAAACCTGCCACGGTGGCGCCCAGCGCGCCGAGCAAGGACGGTTTGGGGACTTCGAGAATCGAGTCGTGCAGCGCGTCCAGGTCGAGTTCGCTCAACAGGTGGCGACAAGCAATCAGCGCGATGGCAAACAACAGCAAAGTGACCGCCAGACCAATGGGCTGACGGTATTTGCTGACGCGCTCAAGCAAACGCAACCGTTCGGGCTTGATCGGTTGTGTTGCTGTAACGGTGTCTTGTGAGTCAGACGAATCGGCGCGCATCAATCACCTCGTGGATTGTGCGCGACAGGATGGGGGTATCCAGCCAAGTTACCAATCCCTGTAGAAAAAAATAATCACAAATAATAACGCCTGACACTGAGTGTCGGCGATGGAGAATCATCAGTCGTAGAGCGCTCAGGTCGAAATTCAGCATAGTCTGAACTCCGTGCTTTGGTGGTCGCGAATGACTTACGACAGCGTGACAGATCATTGTTGCGAAAGGACTTTTTCAACAGATACAAAAAAGGCCACTCTTTCGAGTAGCCTTTTTTGATGTTTGGTTGCGGGAGCCGGATTTGAACCGACGACCTTCGGGTTATGAGCCCGACGAGCTACCAGACTGCTCCATCCCGCGTCTGTGTGGCGGCATTCTATAGAGATACGCCAGCGTGTCAACCGTTAATCCCGATCCGGGTCAAATAAACGTAAAAGCGCGGCAAGCGGTCGCAGGACGGTCTTAAGTTTCGGAATCTGAACGAATTCTCATTCCGGCATCCTGCCGATGAATGGTCGGATAGGCGAAAACACGCGCGCACAAAAAAGGCCACTCTTTCGAGTAGCCTTTTTTGATGTTTGGTTGCGGGAGCCGGATTTGAACCGACGACCTTCGGGTTATGAGCCCGACGAGCTACCAGACTGCTCCATCCCGCGTCTGTGTGTCGGCATTCTACAGAGGATCGACAGGCTGTCAACCGCCAATCTCGGTAAAACCTCTTCAGGTTCAATCGCTTAGCTTGCTGGTGAAGGTGTTGATCGGCCTGAGAGTCAGGCCTGGCAAGGGTTTCGGCTCTATTAGCCAGCGCTGTGCGATTGAGAAAATAAATTCATAAAGTGCTTTTCCTACGGCCGGCGAAGAACATTCAGACTACTGGTGCTATATACAGGTGTCGGTGAGATACTGCCTATCCGACACGGCAATCCGCCATTTCTTCACTCTGAACACCGCGTTGATATGACCCAGCGAAAAATCATCCACGTCGATTGTGACTGCTTCTACGCCGCCATCGAGATGCGTGACGACCCGCGCCTGGCTGGAAAGCCGCTGGCGGTAGGTGGGGCGGCGGATCGGCGTGGAGTGATTGCTACCTGCAATTATGAGGCTCGGGCCTACGGCGTGCGTTCGGCCATGTCGTCCGGGCATGCGTTGAAGCTGTGCCCGGACCTGACCATCGTCAAGCCGCGTATGGACGCCTATAGAGAAGCGTCGAAGGAAATTCATACGATCTTCCGCGATTACACCGACATCATCGAGCCGCTTTCCCTAGATGAGGCCTACCTTGATGTGTCGGACAGCGCGCATTTCGGCGGCAGTGCCACGCGTATCGCCCAGGACATCCGTCGGCGGGTGTCGAATCAGCTGCACATCACCGTCTCGGCAGGGGTGGCGCCAAACAAGTTTCTGGCCAAGATCGCCAGCGACTGGAAAAAGCCCAACGGCTTGTTCGTCATCACGCCGGATCAGGTCGAGGACTTTGTCAGCGGCTTGCCGGTGAGCAAGCTGCACGGAGTCGGCAAGGTAACCGCCGACAAGTTGGGCAAGTTTGGCATCCTCGATTGCGCGCAATTGCGCGAGTGGGACAAATTGGCGCTGGTGCGCGAATTCGGCAGCTTTGGCGAGCGCCTGTGGAGCCTGGCCCGCGGGATCGATGATCGCCAGGTGCACAACGACAGTCGCCGACAGTCGATCAGTGTCGAAAACACCTACGATGTCGACCTGCCGGACCTGGTGAGTTG
Organism: Pseudomonas izuensis; assembly: GCF_002356535.2. Taxonomy (NCBI): domain Bacteria; kingdom Pseudomonadati; phylum Pseudomonadota; class Gammaproteobacteria; order Pseudomonadales; family Pseudomonadaceae; genus Pseudomonas; species Pseudomonas izuensis. The sequence continues at coordinate 1,285,094 of NZ_AP017423.2, forward strand.
CCTGGATAAGCTACCCGAGCTGCTGGATACCCTGGCCGGTCGCATCGCGCGTATAGACAGTAGCTACAGGCCGGGCAAACCATTCGTCAAAGTGAAATTCCACGATTTCACCCAGACCACCCTGGAGCAGGCCGGGGCAGGGCGGGATTTGGGCAGTTATCAGTTGTTGCTGACCCAGGCCTTCAATCGAGGCGGAAAACCGGTGCGGTTGTTGGGGGTGGGGGTGAGGCTGGAGGATTTGCGCGGCGGGTTCGAGCAGATGGAGTTGTTTGAGCGGTTGTAGGAGCGAGCCTGCTCGCGATGGTGTGTCAGTCAACAGCTATGTGCCTGATAGTCCATCGCGAGCAAGCTCGCTCCTACAAAAATCTTAATTCGGCCCCGGATCTGCCACCAAGCGCCCGGCATCCTTCGTCAGGGACTTGAGGAATTCCGTCTGCAGTTCCGGATCGTTGCGGGTCAATTCGATCAGGCTTTGTTCCAGCTCGCTGGCTTCTTCTTCCAGACCCAGTTCCGACAGGCGTTTGACCCGGTGTACCCACTGGCTCACTTCGTCGTCTTCGAGGTCTTCGTAAATCAGCTCGTGGGCTTCGAGCAGTTTGCCGCGCAGGGTGCTGCTCAGCGCCAGGGACGAGTCGGTGCGCACGTCACCCTTGGCGTCCTCGACGCTGATCTGCAACTTGCCCAGATGGTTCAGGTCCTGCTCGGCGAACGGGGTATCCAGCAGGTTCAGGCGCAAGACACCGTTTTTGTCGGTGCTCAGCTCGAAGGTCTCCTTGCCGGCCCTGACTTCGACCGGGCGCTCGCTCCACGGCAGGCTCGAATACTCGGTTCGCTTGTCGAGCTGGACTTCGTCGATACCGGCCAGGTTCTGTTGCGCGCGACCGTGAGATTGCACGTTCATGAACGGATTGAGGCCGGCGAAGCCGTAGCTGATCCAGTCCTTGGTCATGCTGTCCGGCAGGGTGCCGAAGGCGAACACGTTGACCACGTTGGCGCCGATACCGGCTACAACGGCTACCGCGCCCAGCGGGATCTCGTAGATCTCCCGCCAGGGTTGGTACGGTGTGTAGCGGTCGTAGTGGCGCGTGACTTCGAACTCGGTGACTTCGAAAGTCTTCTGCTCGTGGATTTTCACCCGGCGTTGCGGCAGCTCAAGCACCTTGGGCTCACCGACATCGATCTGCAGGCTGTGATCGAGCAGTTTGCGCTCGACACGCTCCTCGTGCTCGCTGCGTTGTGACATGTGATTGGCACAGCCGCTGACCAGCAGGGTGCCGCACAGGGCGGCACCACCGAGGCCTAAGGTGTTTCGCTTGAACATGACGTCTCTATCTGGTTTCAGCGGCGGATGCGGGCCTGAAGGAACGGCAGTACGTCAGCGACCGGCAGCGCTTGCGGCTCGGCCTCGGTACGGCTCTTGTATTCCAGGTTGCCTTCGGCGAGGCCGCGGTCACTGACCACGATCCGGTGAGGAATGCCGATCAGCTCCATGTCCGCGAACTTGATGCCCGGGCTGGTTTTCTTGTCGCGGTCGTCCAGCAGCACTTCGAAGCCGGCTGCGGTCAGTTCCGCATACAGCTTGTCGGTGGCTTCGCGCACCAGCTCGGTTTCGTAGCGCAACGGCACCAGGGCGATCTGGAATGGCGCCAGGGTGTCGCTCCAGATAATCCCTTTCTCGTCGTTGTTCTGTTCGATGGCGGCCGCGACCACGCGGGAAACGCCGATGCCGTAGCAGCCCATTTCCAGGGTGACCGGCTTGCCGTTCTCGCCCAGCACTTCGCACTTCATTGCCTTGCTGTACTTGTTGCCCAGCTGGAAGATGTGCCCGACTTCGATGCCACGTTTGATTTCCAGGGTGCCCTTGCCATCCGGGCTTGGGTCGCCGCTGACCACGTTACGCAGGTCGGCAACGGTCGGAACCGGCAGGTCGCGTTCCCAGTTCACGCCGAAGTAGTGCTTGTCGTCGATGTTGGCACCGATGCCGAAGTCGCTCATCAGCTCGACGGAGCGGTCGATGATGATTGGCAGTGGCAGGTTCAGCGGGCCAAGGGAGCCGGCGCCGGCGCCGATGGCGTCGCGCAGTTCGGCTTCGGAAGCCATGACCAGCGGGCTGGCAACGCCTGGCTGGTTGGCGGCCTTGATTTCGTTCAGCTCGTGGTCGCCACGTATGATCAGGGCAATCAGCTTGCCTTTCTCTTCAGCGTGCACCACCAGGGTTTTGATGGTCTTTTCAATCGGCAGATTGAATTTTTCCACCAGCGCAGCGATGGTCTTGGTCTCTGGCGTGTCGACCAGGCGCAGATCTTCAGCCGGTGCAGGACGTGAGGTTTCACGCGGCACGGCTTCGGCTTTCTCTATGTTCGCGGCGTAGTCGGAACCGTTGCTGAAGACGATATCGTCTTCGCCGGATTCGGCCAGTACGTGGAACTCGTGGGAGCCGGCACCGCCGATGGAGCCGTTGTCGGCTTCAACCGGACGGAATTTCAGGCCCAGGCGGGTGAATACGTTGCAGTACGCCTGGTGCATGCGGTCGTAGGTGACTTGCAGCGATGGCTGGTCAGCGTGGAAGGAATAGGCGTCCTTCATGATGAATTCGCGGCCGCGCATCAAACCGAAGCGTGGGCGGATTTCATCGCGGAATTTGGTCTGGATCTGGTACAGGTTGATCGGCAGCTGTTTGTAGCTGCTCAGCTCGTTGCGCATCAGATCGGTGATGACTTCTTCGTGGGTCGGGCCGGCGCAGAAATCGCGACCGTGGCGATCCTTGAAGCGCAGCAATTCAGGGCCGTACTCTTCCCAGCGACCGGATTCCTGCCACAGTTCGGCCGGTTGAGTGCTCGGCATCAACACTTCGAGCGAGCCGGCGGCGTTCATTTCTTCGCGAACGACGGCTTCGACCTTGCGCATGACTCGCAAGCCCATCGGCAGCCAGGTGTACAGGCCCGAAGCGAGTTTGCGGATCATGCCGGCGCGCAGCATCAGCTGATGGCTGATCACGACCGCGTCGGAAGGCGTTTCTTTCTGTGTGGCGAGCAAAAATTGACTGGTGCGCATGGTTGGCCGTTATCGATTGCTGATGACGAGAAATGACGGAGCATTGTACGGGCGAGATCCGCTGTCGTACAGGCGTGCGGTCGGTGGTGTGGCAGCAGGGCGGCAATCTCGCCGCCCTTTGCCAAGTGTCTTGCAGATATTTCCTACGATTCTTCTGCGACCTGGGTCGGTACCGGTTCCGGCGTCGGTGTCGGGCCTTCACGGCGGCTCTCCTGGAACCAGTGCAAGGCGATCAGCAGCAACGTCGGAATGCCCAGCAGGGCGGTGATCAGGAAGAACGTGTGGTAACCGAACTTCTCGACCATCACCCCGGAGTAACCGCCGATCAGGCGCGGCAGCAACAGCATGATCGAGCTGAGCAGGGCGTATTGGGTGGCGGAGAACTTGAGGTTGGTCAGGCTCGACAGGTAAGCGACGAATGCCGAGGTCGCCAGGCCTGAACTGAAGTTGTCCAGGGAGATGGTGACAATCAGCATCTGCAGGTTTGGCCCCATGTCCGCCAGCATCAGGAACAGTATGTTGGTGGCTGCTGACGCGGCGCCGCCGATAAACAGGATCGGCAAGATGCCGAAGCGCACGATCAGCAGGCCGCCCATGCCGGCGCCGACCAGGGTCATGATCAGGCCGAAGATTTTACTGACGCTGGCGATCTGGTCCTTGGTGAAGCCCTGGTCGATGTAGAACACGTTGGCCATGACGCCCATGACCGTATCGGACATCCGGTAGGTGGCGATCAGGCCGAGTAACAGCAACGCTTGCCAGCGATAGCGCAGAATGAAGTCGTTGACCGGCGTCAGCACCGGCGCCAGACCGCGTCGGCCTATGGCTGAAAGGCACAGCGCGGTCAGGGTGGTGTAGAGGATTGCCCGCAGAAACGCGCGGTCTTCCAGAAGCAGATCGAGCAGGCTCACGCCGTTGAACAGCACACTGGCAAAATCAGTGTTGTAGAGCTGGGTGAACATGGCCGGCACGGAAACCAGCAATACGATCAGCACGAACACCGAGGCCAGTTGGTGCATGAAACTGTAGCGCCCGGCCTGTAACTGCGTGCGAAGTGGGACCGGTGGTTCACGCATGAAAATGCTGGTCAAAAGTGCCGGGACCATCAGGGCTCCGAACAATATGTAGGTGCCGGCCCATGCAGAATGCTTGTAGTTGAAGCCGGTAGAACCAAACCCTTCGGCGAAATACAGAGCACCAGCGGTCGCCAGCAATGCGGCGACCCGATAGCCGGACATGTAACTGGCCGCCAGGGCTGCCTGACGACTGTCTTCGGCGATTTCCAGGCGGTAGGCGTCCACCGCAATATCCTGCGTCGCCGAGGCGAAAGCGACGATCACCGCGATAGCGATCAGCCAGGACAAATGTTTTTGCGGGTCGCAGAACCCCATGCCGATCAGGCCGAGGATCACCAGTGCCTGGGACAGCACCAGCCAGGAACGTCGTCGACCCAGCTTGCCGAGAAACGGCAGGCGCCATTGGTCGAGCAGCGGTGACCAGACCCATTTAAAGGCGTAGGCCAGGCCGATCAGGCTTGCATAGCCGATGGTTTCGCGAGCCACACCGGCTTCGCGCAGCCAGACCGAAAGTGTCGAGAACACCAGCATGTAGGGCAGGCCGGCGGCGAAACCCAGCAGCAACAGTACAAGCGTCGAGGGGCTGGCATAGGCAGCGAGCGCGGCGCGCCAGGTTTTACGGGGCATGGGCTGGAGTCTGCCTCAAGAAATACGGAAACAAAGCGCGCACTCTAACCGCTGTGCTCTACCGGACGCCAGCCATGGCGCCGAATATCAACACGATTGTTCAGGATACTGATGCCCTCCATGCGCAATCGCGCCCGTTGTTCGTCCCCGGATGGACTGCCCGCGGGCAGGCTGATACGTCCGCCTGCACCGAGTACGCGGTGCCAGGGCAATTTACTGTCGCCGGGCAGTTGACTCAATGTCCGTCCAACCCAGCGGGCGGCGCGGCCGAGGCCGGCGAGTTCCGCTAATTGACCATAGCTCACCACTTTGCCCTCGGGCACTTGCGCGAGGGTCAGATAGAGCGCCGTGCGTCGGATTTGTGCCGCACTCTCGGATTCAGTGGTGGGTTCGTTCACGTCCCATGTTCCTGAAAAAGTTTGCCTGGGAAAGTGTTCCTGAAATCTCACAGTACCGCTCGTAGAGTAAATCGTGGATCGCGTATTGAGAAATGAACTCAATAGAAATAGTCGTGTCACTCCTTGTCAGGGCCTTATTCCCAAGGATAATGCCGACTTTTTTTCGCAATCTTGAGTCTGTGTTTGCTTATGTTGTCCAGAACACTGCTATGCCTCGCCGTTGTCAGCGTCTCCACTCCCTTGCTTGCCGATACCGTGTGGTTGAAGAACGGCGACAAGTTGAGCGGCAAAATCATCCTGTTCGATGGTGGCAAGCTGTTGGTCCAGACCGAGTACGCCGGTGCGGTTCCGATTGACTGGAAACAGGTCAAAACCCTGGAAAGCGATCAAGAGTTGCTGGTCAAGCAGGATGCCTATACCGGCGAGAAGGCCAAATCCCTGCACGCCGCAGAGGATGGCAAGGTCATCCTGGCCAATGGTGAGGCGCCCAAGACGGTCGAGCTGGCGAGCGTCCAGCAGATCCTCAAGCCCAGGCCGGTGGTCGAGGACCTGGTGTGGAAGGGCAATATCGACGCGGCGCTGGACTACGAACGGGCCGAGAAGGATACCGATGATTACAATATCGACTTCAAGACCACTGCACGTCATGGTCGCTGGCGGCACATCGCGGAAGGCGAATACAACCGCCAATTCCAGGATGACGTGGTCACCACGGACAATTGGCGGGCAGAGTACTCACTTGACCGTTTCCTGACGGATAAATGGTTCTGGCAAGGTCGCCTGGTCTACAAGCGCGACAAGGTCGAGGAGCTGTCTCGTCAGCGTACCGTCGGTACGGGGCCCGGTTATCAGTTCTGGGATGACGAGTTGGGTGCTTTCTCCCTCGGATCGCTGGTCAACCGTACGGATTATGAATTCGCCGATGGCAGCAAGGAAAACTTCTATTCCGTGGCGATGAAGTGGGACTACAACCGCTACCTGATCGGCAAGAAAGTGGAGTTCTTCACCAATGGCGAGGTGGGCAAGCCGCTGTCGGGCGTGGCCGATTATGCGCTGGATTCAGAGATGGGCTTGCGCTACAAGGTGACTGACTGGGCTTCGCTTAACCTCAAGGCCGAACGCGACATCATCAGTGGCACCGACGATGCGGATCTGGACAAGACCCGGTATACCGCTGGATTTGGTGTGACCTGGTAAATGTTTGTCGCCCATAAGGTCGCCTTCGCGGGCAAGCCTTGCTCCTACAGGTATTTCGAGATTCTGTAGGAGCGAGGCTTGCCCGCGAAGGCGTCAGCACAATCGAAAGCGATCGATCGGCAAAACCATACGGGCACAAAAAAGCCCCGCTGTTGAGGGCGGGGCTTTTTACTAAAGCAAGTACAAGTTAGATAACTTGAACTTCTTCAGCTTGCATGCCTTTCTGACCGCGGGTAGCGATGAAAGAAACCTGTTGGCCTTCTTTCAGGCTTTTGAAGCCGTCGGATTGGATAGCTTTGAAGTGAACGAACAGGTCGTCACCGGATTGTGGAGTGATGAAGCCGAAGCCTTTTTCATCGTTGAACCACTTAACGGTACCGGTTTGGCGATTAGACATGGTGTAACTCCTTGAACAAAGATAACTGCGACTCAGGAAGAACCCTGGCCGAGACTGAGTGCAAAGAGCAGGAAAAATTCTTGTAGATGGTTGGATCGAAATTCAACATATCGTGTAGAGATTCTCAGTGACACAAGCAGCACAGTGGCGCCACCTTAACCCTTTTTCCGGGACGTGCCAATGCTTCTTGCGAAGGTTTCTCGGTTTTCATGATCGACGGTGCTCCGTATTGTTTCGAAGGTCCGTCAATATCGCCGGATCGTCGAGAATTGTGCCCAGCGCTTTGAACCCGGCGGCGCGCCCCGGTAAGATGCCGGACAGTTTTTTCCACCTCGCTATTCAGGACACCGCCATGAGCATCAAATCGGACAAGTGGATTCGCCGCATGGCGCAGGAACACGGCATGATCGAGCCGTTCGTCGAGCGCCAGATGCGCGGCAGCGACGATAGCCGTGTGATCTCCTACGGCGTGTCGAGTTACGGCTACGACGTTCGTTGCACCAATCATTTCAAGGTGTTCACCAACATCAATTCGGCCATCGTCGACCCGAAAAACTTCGATGCCGGCAGCTTCGTCGATATCCACAGCGACGTCTGCATCATCCCGCCGAACTCCTTTGCCCTGGCCAGCACCGTCGAATACTTCCGTATTCCGCGCAACGTATTGACCATCTGCCTGGGCAAGAGCACCTACGCCCGCTGCGGCATCATCGTCAACGTCACCCCGCTTGAGCCGGAGTGGGAAGGCCATGTGACCCTGGAATTCTCGAACACCACCAACCTGCCGGCGAAAATCTATGCCAACGAAGGTGTGGCGCAGATGTTGTTCCTTGAGTCCGACGAAGAGTGCGAAGTGTCTTACAAGGACCGTGGTGGCAAGTACCAGGGCCAGCGTGGCGTGACCCTGCCGCGGACCTGAGTCAATCCGTCTGACAAACCGTGGGAATTCCTGAGCGAGCGTACACTCTATGGAGTGTACTGCTCCGGTCCGCGCAAGGCGGTCCGGGTCTTCGCTCAGGAGTGCTTTATGAAGATCGACCCGAAAATAAGTGCCGAACTGGCAAGGCTTGAGCCCAATCAGGTTGGCGTTTTGGCCTGGTCGTTGCTGGCACACCCGCCCATCAGCATGGCAGGGGGCATCCCTGGTCAGCCTGATCCCGATACCCCCAACGAACAACCCACCGAGCCAGGTGAGCCTACCTTGCCGGATGAGCCGCCTCCCGCGCCCGTTGCCTGATTATTACGCGATGCCTGATCTGTAGGGGCGAGCCTGCTCGCGATGGTGGGTCAGGCAACGGTGTGTCGACTGACATACCATCGCGAGCAGGCTCGCTCCTACAGGGGGTTGGTGTTTACTTGAGGTTACCGCTCAGGAATTGCTTGAGCCGTTCGCTCTTCGGATTACCCAGCACGTCTTCCGGCGCACCTTCCTCTTCCACCAGGCCCTGGTGCAGAAACAACACCTGGCTCGACACTTTGCGCGCGAAGCTCATTTCGTGGGTGACCATGATCATGGTCCGGCCTTCTTCGGCCAGGCCCTGGATCACCTTGAGCACTTCACCCACCAGCTCCGGGTCCAGCGCCGAGGTCGGTTCGTCGAACAGCATGACTTCCGGTTCCATGGCCAGGGCCCGGGCAATCGCCACGCGCTGTTGCTGACCGCCGGAGAGGAACGCCGGGTATTGGTCCGCCACACGGGAGGCCAACCCCACCTTGTCGAGGTAGCGCCGGGCGCGGTCCTCGGCTTCTTTTCGGTCGCACCCCAGCACCCGGCGCGGGGCCATGGTGATGTTCTCCAGCACGGTCATGTGGCTCCACAGGTTGAAGTGCTGGAACACCATGGCCAGGCGGGTGCGGATCCGTTGCAGTTCATCGGCATCGGCGACATGCATGCCGTGACGGTCCTTGACCATGCGGATCGACTGGCCGTCGAGGCTCATGGCACCGTCGTTGGGTTGTTCGAGGAAGTTGATGCAGCGCAGGAAGGTACTTTTGCCCGAGCCGCTGGCGCCGATCAGGCTGATGACGTCGCCAGTGTTGGCCTTGAGCGAAACGCCTTTGAGCACCTCATGATCGCCATAGCTTTTATGCAGGCCTTCAATGGTCAATTTGTACATGGAACAAGCATCCTCAAGGCGAAAGTAGGTAGCCGCTGCGATAGGCTTCGGCGCCCGCGACGTGGGCGATCACCATGCCCGCGGTGGCCATGCGGCGCAGCGAGCGGGCGTACATCAACCCGGCGGCGGTGCAATGGACCGGGGTCACGCGGTCGGAAATGGGGTCGATGATTTCGGCGATCAATTGTCCGGCTTCCAGGTATTCCCCTGGCAGCGCGCAGAACACCAGCAGGCCACCCACCGGCGTGGCGACAGGTTCCACCCCGGCAAGCGGTGTAGCCGGGTAGGGCAGGTCGGGCAGCGGTGTCGGTTCGCCGGCAATCGCGCCGAAGTGAATCAGGTAGTCGATCAGCGCCTGGCAGTCGAGACTGGCCAGCGGGTGATTGACGTCGCCCTGGCCTCGCAGTTCGACGGTGACGGAAAAACTCCCCGGCGGAATATCGAAATGCTCGCCGAAGCGCTCCTTCAGCTGCCACCAGAGCAGCGTGAAGCATTCGTCGAACGACTGACCACCGGAATCAGTGGCCAGCAGGCTGGCTTCGGAACCGATGTAACGGGCCAGCGGCTCGACCTGCGGCCAGGCCTCGGGCGTGGTGTACAGGTGCGCGACGGCTTCGAAATCGCAATGCAGGTCCAGCACCATGTCGGCGTCGCAGGCCAGCCGTTGCAGGGTCAGGCGCTGGGATTGCAATTGGGTGCTGGCGGTTTGCCGCGCCAGCGCATTGCGCAGGCTGTTGCGGATCAGCTGCAGGTTGTGTTGCGGGTCGTCACCGAGTTGGCCTTCGATGTCGTTGCCGACCTCTTCGCTCAAATCGACGAACCAGCGATTGAAGTTTTGCCCGCTCTCCAGCTCATAGCGGCCCAGCGGCACATCCATCAGCACCTGTTCCAGGCCGACCGGGTTGGCCACCGGGACCAGGACGATTTCGCTGCGCAGGCGGCCGGCGGCCTCCAGTTCGGCCAGGCGTTGCTTGAGGTGCCAGGCCACCAGCATGCCGGGCATTTCATCGGCATGAAGGGACGACTGGATGTAGATCTTGCCTCGGGCGCTTGTAACAGTAGGCGCCGAGGTCAGACCGAAGTGGAAGCTGTGGATCTGTCGTGCGGTCCCCGGCAGCGGGGCCAGCAGGTCATGTATCTGGTGGCGCATCTCTTGTTCCCTGAAGCAGGATAAGTCCTAGTGGGTCGGCCCGAGGAAGGCCAGCCATCGGCGTTCGGCGAGGCGGAACAGGCCGACCAGCGCAAAGGTGACAGTCAGGTAGATCAGCGCGGCGATGCCGAACGACTGGAAGGTCAGGAAGGTCGCCGAGTTGGCGTCCCGCGCGACTTTCAGAATGTCCGGGATGGTCGCGGTGAACGCCACTGTGGTCGAGTGCAGCATCAGAATCACTTCGTTGCTGTAATACGGCAACGAGCGACGCAGGGCCGAAGGCATGATCACGTAGGCATACAGCTTCCAGCCGGTCAGACCGTAAGCCTTGGCCGCTTCGACTTCACCATGGGCCATGCTGCGAATCGCCCCGGCGAAAATCTCCGTGGTGTAGGCGCAGGTGTTCAGGGCGAACGCCAGGATGGTGCAGTTCATCGCATCGCGAAAGAAGCTGTCGAGCAGCGGTTGCGCACGTACGGCGGCCAGGCTGTAGATCCCGGTGTAACAAATCAGCAGCTGGATATACAGCGGTGTGCCACGGAACAGGTAGGTGTAGAACTGCACCGGCCAGCGAATGTAGAAGTGTGGCGAAACCCGTGCGATGGACAGCGGAATCGATACCAGGAACCCGAAAAAAATCGAAGCGCTGAGCAGCCACATGGTCATGGCCAGGCCGGTGATGTTCTGACCGTCGGTGTAAAGGAAGGCTTTCCAATATTCCTGCAGGAGTTCGATCATCGTACGGCCTCCCGTGTGCCGGCGGCGTAGCGGCGTTCAAGCCATCGCAGAATGAAGTTGGAGGCACTGGTGATCATCAGGTAGATCAAGGCGGCGACTACCAGGAAGTAAAACAATTGATAACTGCTTTTGCCGGCATCCTGGGCAGCCTTGACCAGGTCGGCGAGGCCGATGATCGACACCAGCGCGGTAGCCTTGAGCATCACCATCCAGTTATTACCAATACCCGGCAGGGCAAAACGCATCATCTGCGGGAACACCACGATCCGGAACCGCTGGCCGCGTTTGAGACCGTAGGCGGTGGCCGCTTCAACCTGACCGCGAGGCACGGCGAGGATGGCGCCGCGGAAGGTTTCAGTGAAGTACGCGCCGTAAATGAATCCCAGGGTAATGACGCCGGCGCTGAACGGGTTGATCTCAATGTATTCCCATTCCATGTAGTCGGTGAGCGACGTCAGCCAGGTTTGCAGGCTGTAGAAGATCAGCAGCATCAGCACCAGGTCCGGCACCCCGCGAATCAGCGTGGTGTAGCACTGGGCTGGCAGGCGCAGCAATTTGAGTTTTGACAGCTTGGCACTGGCGCCGAGCAAGCCGAGCAACACGGCTACCAGCAGCGACATCGCCGACAATTTGATGGTCATCCAGGTGCCTTCCATCAGCAAAGGACCGAAGCCCTTGAGGCTGAAGGCTGAGAGCCCCAGATTTTGTAAGAGGTTTTCGAACATAAATCAGCAACCTGATCGGAAGAAAAAAGCGCCCATCGCGAGATGGGCGCCGGGCATTATTTGCCGCTGTACAGGTTCAGGTCGCCAAAGTGTTTCTTCTGAATGGTGGCGTAGGTGCCATCATCGTGTAACGCTTTGATACCTTTATCCAAAAGGGCTTTCAGCTCGGTGTTACCTTTCTTAATGCCGACTGCGGTTTTGGCTGGCAACAGAGGGTCATCAACCGGCTTGCTGACTTCGAAATCGGCACCCTGTGGCGACTTCAGGAAACCCAGTTCGGCTTGCAGCATGTCCTGGATGCCCGCGTCGAGACGACCGGAAGTCAGGTCGGCGTAAACCTGGTCCTGGTTGGCGTAGGCCTGGGTTTTCACGCCGGCCTTGTCCAGGATGGCCTTGGCGTAGGCTTCCTGAATGGTGCCTTGCTCGTAACCGACGGTCTTGCCTTTGAGGGAAGCGGGGTCGGTCGTGATGCCGGAGCCTTTCTTGTACACCAGAGCGGTCGGGCCGGAGAACAGTTCGCTGGAGAAGTCGATGACCTTCTGGCGAGCTTCGGTGACGGTCATCGAAGAGATCACACCGTCGAATTTATTGGCCTTCAGGCCAGGAATCATGCCGTCGAAATCACTTTCGACCCATTTGCACTTGACCTTCAGCTCGGCGCAGATCGCGTTGCCCAGATCGATGTCGAAGCCCACCAGGCTGCCGTCGGCCGCTTTCGACTCGAACGGTGCGTAGGAAGGGTCAACGCCGAAACGCAATTCCTTGTATTCCTTTGCCAGCGCAGAGCCAGCAGCTACGCACAATGCCAGTGCAGACAGGGTCAGCAATGCTTTTTTCATTATTCAATCCCTAAGAACCAATATGAGCGCTTGTGGCGCAGAATTATTGTTACTGGTAAGCGTAAGACCTAATGAAAGTAGCAATTTCCGAACCAGAGTGCCGAACAAGCGTTTAAAAGGTGTTCGGGAAATTGCCGGATGGGATTAGTGCACGAAAATGGGCGCCGTGGAAAGCCTGCACTGTTTTGGGTGGTGATGCTTGAAGGCAAGAGGGGGTTGCCCCTGACCTGTAGAAGCCGGCTTGCTGGCGAAAGCGCTGCGTCAGACGTCATCAATGTTGATTGATGCGCCGCCTTCGCCAGCAAGCCGGCTCCTACCTGTTGGCCGGCGTTATTTGCCCGGTGTCAGGGTCAACCGCTTGGTGCCGTACACCTTGTCAAAGTTCTGCGGCTGCATCGGCAAGCTCATGTATTGCCCCTTGAGCCAAGGATCGATGCTGTTCAGGTAGTTCGGGCTGGCCGGGTTGCCGGACTGGCCGGTGGCGAGCTGCGCCATCAGCGGCTCGGCCTGGCCGAAGTCGACGATAAAGCGCATGGCCGGTGCCAGCGTCGTGTTGAAATCCCGGCCCCAGGCGAATGCTGCCGTGTTGAGCGTGGTGTGATCGCCGCCGGCCGGCAACGGTCCGCGCACGGTCTGGCCGCTGCTGCTCTTCCATTCGTAGCGGTGCAATTTGCCCCACTGCCAGGCTTTGTGATCGCCGCCCAACTGGCTGTCGCCGGTGCTGATCGCCGCGGCCAGGCTGCGGGCGAGGATCGCCGGTTTGTCTTCTTTCTGCGGGGTGCGCACGTCATCCCAGAACGGACTGTCTTCGCGCCCGAGCAGGTGGTCGGCTTGCGCGGCGTAGGACAACTGGCCGTTGGCGATAAAGGCTTTCCACGCCGGGCTGCTTTCCGGCCCCAGTTCGTCGAGGAAAATCTGCCGGGTGCTTTCTTGCAGGAACAGTTCGTAGATGGCGGCGTCGGCAGAGGTCGGGCTGAGTTTGCCGTCGAAGGCCATCAAGCGTGCGAGCGCCTCGCGTGCCTTGCCGCGTTCGGCAATCGGCAGCGCCTCAATAGCCTGCTTGAGCGGCTGAGCCATGCCCGGTGCTTCAAACATTTTCTTCAGTTTGGCGGCGAAGGTGGTGGTCTGGTCGTACTGCATGGCGATCAGGCTGCGGGTGTCATGTTTTCCCGCCCCGGCCAGTTCGGCCAGGCGCTCGCCGCGCTCCGGCGCCGCCCAGGAGTTGGACAGTTGCATGCCATAGCCATGGGGAATGACCCGCTGGTTGGCGGTGCCGAGCCAGCCCTGTGCCGGGTCCTGATCGTAGGGGTGCAGCATTGGGTCGGCGTATCCGTCCCAATCGTAGCGACCTTCCCAACCGGGCGATGGCAGCAGCCCTTCGCCTTCGCGGCGGTTCGGGTAGCGGCCGGTGACCTGCCAGCCGATGTTGCTGGCATCGGCAAACACCAGGTTCAAGGCGATGGCCCGGATCTCGCGGCTGGCGTCCGAGGCCCTCTCGACGTTCTGCGCACGGGACAGGTCGAAAAACGCATCCAGGGTTTTGTCGTCGGTGAAGTTCGGCGTTTGCAAGGCCAGGCCGAAACCGCTGCCCTGGGCCAGGCTTTGGGCGCTGTTGAGCAATGGGCCGTGGCGGGTTTCGTACACCGCTTCGCGAATCGGCCGCTGGCCTTTGACGAAATAGGTTTCGTTGCGCACGATCGCCGGCGTCCATTTACCGTTGGATTCGTAGGTCAGGCCATTACCCTGGCGTTTGATTTTTTCCAGGAACAGGTCCTGGTTGTCGCCCATGACCGTGGTTGTGCTCCAGGCCACTTTGCCGTTGAAGCCACCCAAGACCATCGGCAGACCGGCGATGGTTACGCCGGACGCCTGATATTTCGTCGTGCGAATTTGTACATAGGTGAACAGCGACGGCACGCCCATTGGCCCATGGCTGTCACTGGCCAGCAGGCTTTTGCCGCTGCGGCTGCGTTGCGGGGCGATGGCCCAGTTGTTCGACGACGTGGCGCCCAACAGATTCAGGTCAGACAGCTGCGCCGTGGCTTTGCTGATCTCCGCCAGCCCCGGCACTTGCCCGTTGAGCTTGATGCCTTGCAGCTTTTCGCTTTCGGCCAACGGTAGTTTTTCGTCGGGGGCGGATGGGGTCAGCCACGGGAGTTTGTCGGTGGTGACGGTCTGGGCCAGCACCAGCGAGGAAATTTCTTCGGGCAGGTTGGCCGATTGGCTGAAGTTCAACAGGCAGAAAATCAGCGCCGAATCTTCCGGTTGCCAGTATTCAGGCTTGTAACCGCTGGCGGCGAGGTCCGCCGGCAGTTTGTCGCGGTAGCGGAACAGGTAGGCGTTGACCCCGCGGGCATAGACTTCGAAGAATCGCTTGAGGCGGGGCGAAGACGCCTTGTACAGCTCGCCGGCGCTTTTCTTCAGATTGACTGCGCGCATGTACCGGTCGGCATCCAGCAGGTCCGAACCGTGCATCTCGGCCAGACGCCCCTGAGCCAGCAAACGCAGGGTAACCATTTGCGTTATACGGTCGCTGGCGTGCACGTAGCCGAGGGTGAACAGCGCGTCGTGAAAGGTGCTGCTTTCGATCAACGGCATGCCCATGGCATTGCGGCGCACCGAAACGTTCTGCGCCAGCCCCTTGAGCGGCTGTACGCCGGAGGTGGGAGGCAGGGTGTCCTGGGCATTGAAGCTCTGACAACCGGTCAGGCTCAAAACCCCCGCCACTGCTGCGGCAACGCCGAACCGGGGTAGAAAATGTGTAAGGGCTGGCGAGGCCATGGCAAAGCTCCTGCGGGGGTAGGGTGCAAATAAAGGCGCTACGTTAGTGAGCGGCAGGGGGCCGCGCAAGCGGGGGGCAAAGTTATTTCAGGATTTGTCCGATAAACCAAAAAGATCGCAGCCTTCGGCAGCTCCTACATTGATTGGCGGACATCTTGTAGGCGCTGTCGAAGGCTGCGATCTTTTCAGCTTTCAAACAAGGTGACGGAGAAACGCTGGCATGGAGCTCAAGACAAACGCAGCACTGATCATCATCGATCAACAGAAAGGCATCCTGCATCCCAGGCTCGGTCGCAGGAATAATCCTCAGGCCGAGGAGCGCATGCTGGCGTTGCTGGGTCATTGGCGCCGCAGCGGGCGGCCGATCGTTCACGTTCAGCACTTGTCGCGCTCGGAAGACTCGGTGTTCTGGCCGCAGCAATCAGGGGTGGAGTTTCAGGAGCGGTTTGAACCATTGCCTGGCGAGCAATTGATTCAGAAGCAGGTGCCGGATGCGTTTTGTTCGACAGCGTTGGAGACATGTTTGCGCGGGGCGGGAATCGAGCAGTTGATCATCGTCGGTGTGGCGACCCACAACTCGGTGGAGTCCACCGCACGAACGGCGGGCAATCTGGGGTTCGATACGTGGGTGGTGGAGGATGCGTGCTTTACCTTCGACAAGGCTGATTTCTTTGGAAATGCCCGTTCAGCCGAGGAGGTGCATGGGATGTCGTTGGGGAATTTGCAGGGGGAGTATGCGACGGTGGTCAGCACTGCGCAGATTCTGAATTGATAGTGACTTTGAGGGCCTCTTCGCGAGCAGGCTCGCTTCCACATTGGTGTTGTGTACGACACAAGGTCAAATGTGGGAGCGAGCCTGCTCGCGAAGGCGATTCAACAGGCGAAGCAGATCTTCACCCGAAGCATCAAGCGCCGTGGCACTTCTTGAATTTCTTGCCGTTGCCGCATGGGCAAGGGTCGTTGCGGCCGACGTCTTTCAAGGCGTTGCGCACCGGTTCCTGGTGGGCATGGCCGCAGTTCGGGCCGTGGACATGGCCATGGTCGTGATCATGGTGGTCATGATCGTGGTTGCAGTCAGGGCCATGGACATGGGGTTGCTGGGTCATCGGGGTTACTCCGGAATTAGATCGGCGGGGATTATTACGCCATTACGCGCCAGGTGCACGTAGTGGGCGATGAATAAACCGGTTTCCATCTCGCCTTCCAGTCGATAGGGAATGGACTGTCCAGGGTTTTTCAGTTGTTTGACCAGGTCTTTGACCTTCGGCCACAGGTTGGTGCGGATCGGCACCTTATAGAAACGGCTGGTCTTGGGGCCGACGGTGATCCAGTGTTCATGCTCGCCTTCGGCCAGCAGGACATTGCCCAGGTGAATGCGGTATTCCAGACCTCGCACGGTCAGGTCGCTGTCCCTACGGTTGTCAATGCGAAAGTGCAGCATGAACC
This sequence comes from Pseudomonas izuensis, assembly GCF_002356535.2. Taxonomy (NCBI): domain Bacteria; kingdom Pseudomonadati; phylum Pseudomonadota; class Gammaproteobacteria; order Pseudomonadales; family Pseudomonadaceae; genus Pseudomonas; species Pseudomonas izuensis. The sequence goes on from NZ_AP017423.2 coordinate 1,301,639, forward strand.
GCTGTTCCATCAGCTTGGCACGCACCACTTCCACCCTGACCAGGTGCACCTCGGGGTCCGGTTCATCCGTGTCGAACCAGGACGCGCAGCCACCAAGCGCCAGAAACAGGAGTGGAGTGAGCAGGTAAAGTACGAATCGCTGGGTGATCATCGTCGTGGTTCTCCCTTGAACCCCAGTCTAGCCGTTAAAAGATCGCAGCCTTCGACAGCGCCTACAGGTGTGCGTCGAGCCCATGTAGGCGCTGCCGAAGGCTGCGATCCTTTGACCCAGCGTCAACCGCCGAAATACCCCGAACAGCACTTCTTGAGCTTCTGCCCACTGGCGCAAGGGCAGGCGTCGTTGCGCCCGATATCGAGTGGCACGGTTGGGTCGATGAAGAACCAGCGGCCGGCGCTCTGCACAAACGACGAGCGCTCACGGTGACTGTGCTCACCACTGCCGTCGTGCCAGCGTGCGGTGAAGGTGACAAAGGCGTGCTCCGGCTGGCCGCCGAGCACTTCGGAACTTTCCACCTCAAGGCCCAGCCAGGTGCTTTGAGCGCTCCAGTCACTGATCGACTGCCGATCGAGCCCGGCCTGCTGGGCGGGCAGGGTAGTGGCCACCAGGTAATCGATCAGGCCCAGCACGTAGGCGCTGTAGCGCGAACGCATCAAGGCTTCGGCGCAAGGGGCCGGGTGGCCGGCATGGAAATGACCGCAGCAGGCGTCCAGCAGGGTGCCGCTGCCGCAAGGGCAAATGGATGTACTCATTGCGTTACCACCAGTATTTCCCGAAGTTTTCCGGATTGGCCCAGAACCGCGAGTTGAGCCAGTCGGGCACCTGTTTGTAGTCAAGCAGATCATAGGTGAACAGGGTCAGTACCTGATCGTCGCGCTGGAAGCGTTCACTGGCTTGCAGGGCCAGGGAGAAAAAATCCGTCTCCTGCCAGCCGCTGGCCGGCAAATCGGCCAGTACCGCGATACGGCTGGCGTTGAGATTGCGGATGCCACCCAGCAAATTCAGGCCATCGCGCTTGGGCAGGTGTTCGAGACAATCGACCACCAGCGCCAGGTCAAACCGGCGCGCCGCCAATTCGGCAGGCAACGCCCCGGGTGCCGCGTGCGCCACGTCGCTGTCCGGGTGCGCGAGCTTGAAAGCTTCGAGCGCGGGGAATTCGCTGGCGCCAATCAGCAACAGGCGCGAAGGGGCGTAACGATCCAGCAAAGCGGCCAGCGCCTGTTGCGGCGTACGCGAAGAAATACCTGCAATCATTGAAGATCCTCACTCAGATCTGCCAAGACTAGCCTGCCCGCAAGTTCGAGCCTAGAGCGGGTTTGCCGTAAAAGTGACGATCTCCCGTGAACACGGGATAAAACAGCAATGGCCTATTGCTGGCGGAGATTAAAACTCGGGTCTTTACTCCCTGAATCGGTTCTAAGCCGATCCTTCAGGAGATAACTAGATGAGCATAGTTCGGACAGCATTACCCCTGGTACTGCTAACCAGTGTGTTGACTGGTTGCGCAGGCTTGCAGAAAACCGACTGGCCGACCTGTGCGGCGGTCGGTGGTGTCGTAGGTGCGGGTCTCGGTGCAACCGAGAGTTCGTCATGGGCAGGGTATGGTGCGCTACTGGTTGGCGGTACCGCGGCGGCCTATTGCTGGGTTCACGGTGATGGCGACGAAGACGGCGATGGCGTTCCGGATAGCCGCGACAAGTGTCCTGGCACGCCTAGAGGCGTGAGGGTCGATGCCGACGGTTGCCCACCACCGGCACCTGCTCCAGTGGTTGAAGAAGCCGTGGTGGTCAAGGAAGAAACCATCGTCATCCGCGATGTTCACTTCCAGTTCGACAAGGCGACACTCACGGCGTCTGATAAACAGGTACTCGATAAGATCGCCACGCGTTTGAAAGCGGAAGCCCCTACTGCCCGGTTGAGCGTTACCGGTCATACCGACAGCGTGGGCAGCGATACCTACAACCAGAAACTGTCGGATAAACGCGCTCACTCGGTGGTTGAATATCTCATTCAACAGGGCGTTCCACGCAGCAGCTTCGTTTCGGTCGTCGGCGCGGGTGAAAGCCAGCCGGTTGCCGATAACAAAACCGCTGACGGCCGCGCGATGAACCGTCGCACGGAAATCAAAATCAACCGCTAGATCCCTCGCATCCGCGGCTTGTGCAGTCGCGGATGCAGGTCTTTACTCCTGTGTAACCGGCATTGGCCGGTGACACAGGAGCTTTCAAAATGAGCAATCTCACACGGACCGTCTTGCCGGTTCTGCTGCTTGGCAGCCTGTTGACCGGTTGCGCTACTCACAGTGATGGCACTGCCCCCCTCAATCAACGTACCTGGCCGATCTGCAGCGTCATTGGCGGACTGGTCGGCGGAGGCCTGGGCGCTATCGAAAGTGGTGGCTGGGCGGCCGGTGGAGCGGCGCTTGGTATCTTGACCGGCGGTTTGATCTGTTACGCCCAGGACGGTGACGAAGACGGCGATGGCGTTTTCGACCGTCGCGATCGTTGCCCCGACACCCCGGCCAATACCCCTGTGGAACATCACGGTTGCCCGCTGCCGCAATACCCGGCCAGCGAGAAACCTGCGGAGCCCGCACAGCCTGAAGTCATCACGTTGAGCAATGACGTGTTTTTTGGCTTCAATCAATCCGACCTGACCCCGGCCGCGCAGAGTCAGCTCGATTCCATCATGGGCAAACTGCTGGATGCCAGCGTGGTGAGCATCAAGGTGGTCGGGCATACCGACAGCGTCGGGGCGGATGCCTACAATCAGGCGCTGTCGGAGCGACGGGCCAGCAGCGTTGCGCAGTACCTGTTGAGCCAGGGTGTCGCACCCGGCAAGCTCACCAGCGAAGGTAGAGGTGAAAGCCAGCCGGTGGCCGATAACGAAACAGAAGAAGGTCGTGCGAAAAACCGTCGCGTGGAGCTGCACATCAATCGCTGAGCCGCGAAATAGAGCCGTCGGGTGAAAAAATGTATCACTGCGACGGCCGTTCGGCGGCCTTCATGAAGAATTTTCGTTTGCCCTCTGGCTTATCCCGCGTGGAAGCCGTTACTGTGCGCGCAAACAATAATTCTCATCGGGGGGCGTATGAAGGTGCTATGGGGGCTGGGCAAGCTGTTGACCCTGCTGTTCTGGTCGGTGGTGCTGGTCAATCTGCTCACGCCGTTCGTCTATCCGCTTTATCTGCTGGTCAACCTGGCCGGCGGCCTGTTGGTGGTTCTCCATCTTCTTGAAGCGCTGCTGAGTTTTCGCACCCTCCGGGGTCGCGCCCACCCTTGGCTCGATCGCCTGAAGATCGTGATTTTCGGCGTTTTCCACCTGCAAACCATTCCGGCTCCCACCGCACCGAAGGCTTCCCATGCGTAAACTCTGTCTGCTCGCCGCACTCATCAGCCCATTGGCCTTCGCTCAGGTGGTGAGTGTTGAAACCAACTCGCTGATGCGTCTGCCAAACACTGCCAGCACATTGCAGCTGGACCGCCTGGAAGTGGCTGATTACGGCACATTGCTGATTCCCTCGAACGTGACTGAAGTCACCGTCGCCGAACTGCGCCTGGGGCGTGATGCGCGGATCGCGATCGTACCCGGTGAACAGGCGCTGGAGCTGAAAATCAGCCGTGCCCAGTTGTCCGAGGGCAGCCAGATTACCGCTCGCGGTGCACCGGGCACTTATCAGAAGGCCGCCCGCTCCGGGCGCAATCTGAATCTTCAGATCAAGGCCCTGAACGCACCGCAATTGCTGGTGGACGCTCGCGGCGGTGCGGGGGCGCCGGGTTTTGTCGGCCTCGATGGGGCCAACGGCCAGGCACCGGGTTGCACCTGGGGCCAGGCGGGGCACGGTGCCGATGGCAGCGACGGCAGTGACGGCCAGCCAGGGGCACCGGGGGCCTTGGTCAAACTGGCAGTGCCGCGCGACTACCCGGCAGAACAGATCAAGGTCCAAGTGGCCGGCGGTGCCGGTGGCCTGGCCGGGCCTGGCGGCAAGCCGGGGGCGGGCGGTAAGGCCAAGGGCTGCATTATCTATAAAGCCGATGGCGGCAAGAGCGGTAAACCTGGCGCCGATGGGCAACCGGGGCCTGCTGGGGCAGCGGGTTCGGTGACGGTGCAGCGGTTGTAAGCATTATCTGAATTGTGTGGCGCCTGATCGAATGTCTTCGCGGGCAAGCTTTTAGAAGGTCGGCCGAACCGCAGCAACTACCACAACCACCAACCCCACCAGCAAATTAATCCCCACCACCCTGCGAATCCTCCCCAGCACCGCCGCTCCCACCGGCCAATCCTGCGCATCCACGGCTGTGCGCAATTCCGGCAGCATCAACGCTTGTATCCGGATGAACAGCGCCGTCATCACCACATACAACCCCATCATCACTTCCACATAACGCGGCGCGTTCTCAAAGCCGGTGAAGTGCAGATTCAGCATGCCTACACCGCTGACGGGCAAGAGCACCACTGCCACCCACACCCAGCGGAAAAAACCTTGAAACACTTCCAGCCACAGCTTCAGTCGAGCGGGGCCCTCCAATGCCTTCAAGGCCGCGGGGCGTAAGACCATCCAGGCGAAAAACATGCCGCCCACCCATACGAGCGCGGCGAGGACATGCAGGCTATAAACAAGACTGAAAGCGGTCATTGAGGTACTCCGTTCTGCGCGGGATTCATTAGCGGGGTATGATAGCGACCCATCCGAACTACTGAAAATTTATCCAGCGTTTTTTGCGCCCGACAATCCATGATCAGCACTGAACTCAAAACCACGATCCAGGGCGCCTACTCGCGTTTTCTCGAAGCCAAGAGCCTCAAGCCGCGCTACGGCCAACGCCTGATGATCGCCGAAGTCGCCAAGGTCCTCGGTGATATCGACACCGACGATGAAGGCCGGCGCAGTGGCGAGCCCGCGATTGTCGCGGTAGAGGCGGGCACCGGTACCGGCAAGACCGTGGCCTACAGCCTGGCGGCCATCCCCACCGCCAAGGCTGCCGGCAAGCGCCTGGTGATCGCCACGGCCACCGTCGCCCTGCAAGAGCAGATCGTCTACAAGGATCTGCCCGACCTGATGCGCAACAGCGGGCTGAATTTCAGTTTCGCCCTGGCCAAGGGGCGTGGGCGCTACATGTGCCTGTCCAAGCTCGACATGCTGCTTCAGGAAGGCCACGCACAAACCGCTACGGCGCAGCTGTTCGAAGAAGAAGGTTTCAAGATCGAGGTCGACGAGGCCAGTCAGAAGCTGTTTACCAGCATGATCGAGAAACTCGCCGGCAATAAATGGGACGGCGACCGCGACAGTTGGTCCACTGCCCTGGAGGACGCTGACTGGGCGCGCCTGACCACCGATCACAGCCAGTGCACCAACCGCCATTGCCCGAACTTCGGTCAGTGCGCCTTCTACAAGGCCCGCGAGGGCATGGGCAAGGTCGACGTGATTGTCACCAACCATGACATGGTCCTGGCCGACCTGGCCCTGGGCGGCGGTGCGGTGCTGCCGGATCCGCGCGACACCATCTATGTGTTCGACGAAGGCCATCACCTGCCGGACAAGGCCATTGGCCACTTCGCCCATTACACGCGCCTGCGTTCCACCGCCGACTGGCTGGAAACCACCGCCAAGAACCTCACCAAGCTGCTGGCCCAGCACCCGCTGCCAGGGGATCTGGGCAAGCTGATCGAGCAGGTGCCGGAGCTGGCGCGGGAGATCAAGACCCAGCAGCAGTTCATGTTCACCGCTTGCGAGCAGATCGCCGATTTCAAGCCCGGCGAAGACGTTGAGGGACGGGAACGCCCACGTCATCGTTTCGTCGGCGGCGTGATCCCCGAGCACATGCGCGAAATGGGCATCGAACTGAAGAAAGGCTTTGCCCGCCTGACCGACCTGTTCACCCGGCTCACCGACCTGCTCAAGGAAGGCATGGACGGCGAGGTCAACATCGGCATCGCCAGCAACCAGGCCGAAGAGTGGTATCCGTTGTTCGGCAGCCTGTTGTCCCGCTCTTCGGGCAACTGGGAGTTGTGGACCGCCTTCACCGTCGAAGACCCGGAAGACAACCCGCCCATGGCGCGCTGGCTGACCCTGGCCGAAAGCGGCTCGCTGTTCGACATCGAGGTCAATGCCAGCCCGATCCTCGCGGCGGAAATGCTGCGACGCAACCTGTGGAATGTCGCGTATGGCTGCCTGGTGACTTCGGCGACATTGACCGCCCTCGGCACCTTCGACCGCTTCCGCATGCGTGCCGGCCTGCCGAAAAAAGCCGTGACCGCCGTGGTCCCGAGCCCCTTCCATCACGCCGACGCCGGTGTGTTGCGGGTGCCGAACCTCAATGCCGACCCCCGGGATGCGGCAGCGCACACGGCGGCGATCATCCGCGATCTGCCGGAACTGGTCGAAGGCTCGCGGGGCACGCTGGTGCTGTTCTCTTCGCGCAAACAAATGCAGGACGTGTTCGACGGCCTCGACCGCGACTGGCGCAAGCAGGTGTTCATTCAAGGCAACCTGTCGAAACAGGAAACCCTGAACAAGCACAAGGCGCGGGTCGATGGCGGCGATTCGAGCGTGTTGTTCGGCCTGGCGAGTTTTGCCGAAGGGGTCGACTTGCCTGGTGCGTATTGCGAGCACGTGGTGATCGCCAAGATCCCGTTCTCGGTGCCCGATGATCCGGTCGAAGCGGCGCTGGCCGAGTGGATCGAGGCTCGCGGAGGCAATCCGTTCATGGAAATCTCCGTGCCGGACGCCTCGCTGAAGCTGGTCCAGGCCTGTGGTCGCTTGCTGCGGACCGAAGAGGACCGCGGCACCATCACCTTGCTCGACCGACGCCTGGTGACCCAGCGCTATGGCAAGGCGATCCTCAATGCGTTGCCTCCCTTCCGCCGAGAAATTTCCTGATACACCGGTGGGCAAATCTGCCCACCGCGTTGTCTATCTCTCTGCCATCGCTTTTCCACTGGCCCATTGAGGTCGTTAGGGAGAATTTCGTTCTCATGATTCGCCGTTCGCTGCGCCGTTCGTTACCTGCCGTTTTCGCCCTGTTGTCCGCAACGCCCTTGCTGGCTGCCCCCGCAGCCCAGCAGACGCTGTTCAACTTTGTGCGCCCCGCCGATGTGGTCCAGGTGGCGACACAAGATGCCAGCCTGCCGCAATCCAACGCCGAGCAAACCCCGGAAGGCGAAGTGCTGCGTCGGGTGACGTTCAACCCGGTCGCCCGGCCGACGCTGCGCCTGAGCCCGCAGACCGGGGTCTGGGACTGGTCGCAATCGGGTGTCATGAGCCTGCGGATCCAGAGTGCCATGAACTGGGCCGTGACCTTGTACGTGACCCTCCAGAGCAACGATGGCAAGACACTGGTCAGTCGTGTCGACCTGCCGGCCGGCCCCGCGCAAACCCTGCTGGTGCCGTTGCAACCGACCTCACCGCTGAGCCAGGGGATGAAGGCCGGGCCACCGATGCCGATGACGGTCGATGGCCAACGCATCCTGCTGGCCAGCAGCGCCGGTGAGCTGGACCGCAGCCAGGTGGTGTCGGTCAGCGTGTGGATGGATCAGCCGAAGGCCGCCCAGAGCATTTTGCTGGAGCGATTCGGCGTGCAGGACGGCGAAGCTGTGACCCACGCCGTTTACGGCGGGTTGATGGATGCGTACGGGCAATCGGCCCGGGCCAAATGGCCGGAAAAAGTCAGCAGTGATGAACAACTGAAAGGCGCGGCGGCCAAGGAGCAGCAACAGCTCAAAGCCTGGCTGGCCGAGCGCGAGAAGTCGTCGCTGGACAGGTTCGGTGGCTGGACGCAAGGCCCGGCGTTCAAGGCCAGTGGTTTTTTCCGTACGGAAAAACGCGATGGCCGTTGGTATCTGGTCACACCGCAAGGGCACCCGTTCTATTCGCTGGGGATCAACACGGTCGCTGCGGACGTCAATCAGACCTATACCGCCGGACGCGAATGGATGTTCGAATCCCTGCCCAAGGCCGACGAGCCGCTGGCCAATCACTTCGGTGAAGGGGATAACCGGGGCGGCAACGGCGTCGATCTGGGACGGGGTTTCAATTTCGGTCGTTGGTACGACTTCTATGGCGCTAATCTGCAGCGTCTGTACGGTGACCCTTGTGCGCTGGGCAGCAATACAAAGGCCGGTGTTGCCGAGGCAGCCAAGGCTGACGCGGTACAGGCAACGGCAGAGAAGGCCGCCGAGCAACCGATCGTGCCTTCGACTGCCGAATCCGGTGTCGCCGAAGCGGCGAAGACCGGCGCGGTCGATGCGACGGTGGCGAAAGCGGCTGAGCAAACGCCGGCAGCACCCTGCAAGGCAACCTTCGATGAGCAACGCTGGGCCAGCCACACCCTCGACCGCCTGCAAGCGTGGGGTTTCAACACGGTCGGCAACTGGAGCGCCCCGGCACTGGGCGACGCCGAGCGCGTGCCGTACACCTTGCCGCTGTCGATCGTCGGCGATTACGCCAGCATCAGTACCGGCAACGACTGGTGGGGCGCCATGCCCGATCCGTTCGACCCGCGTTTCGCCATGGCCACCGAACGCGCCGTGGCCATCGCCGCCCGCGACCATCGCGACGATCCTTGGCTGATCGGTTATTTCGCCGACAACGAGCTGGCCTGGGCCGGCCCCGGCGACGATCCGAAAGCCCGCTATGCCCTGGCCTACGGCACGTTGAAAATGACCACCGACGTACCGGCCAAACGCGCGTTCCTCAAGCAGTTGCGTGACAAATACCGTAACCAGGCGGGTCTTTCCAAAGCCTGGGGTATCGATCTGCCTGCCTGGGAGTTGATGGAAGACCCCGGTTTCGTGCCGCCGCTGCCAAGCGCTGAACACCCGGAAATCGAAGCCGACTTCAAATACTTCCAGAAGGTCTTCGCCGACACCTACTTCAAAACCATTTCCGATTCGCTCAAGTGGCACGCGCCGAACCAATTGCTGCTCGGTGGCCGCTTTGCCGTCAGTACCCCGGAAGCCGTTGAGTCCTGCGCCCAGTATTGCGATGTGTTGAGCTTCAACATGTACACCTTGCAACCCCAGGACGGTTATGACTTCGCCCAATTGCGCAGCCTCGATAAACCGGTGCTGATCACCGAGTTCAATTTCGGCTCGACCGATCGCGGTCCGTTCTGGGGCGGCGTGACGCAACTGCCGAAGGAAGAAGACCGTGGCCCGGCCTATGCGAACTTCCTCAAACAAGCGCTGAGCGAACCGTCGATCGTCGGCGTGCACTGGTTCCAATACCTCGATCAACCGGTGACCGGACGCCTGCAGGATGGCGAAAACGGCCACTTCGGTCTGGTGGGCATAACCGATCTGCCATTCCAGGGCTTTGTCGACAGCGTGCGCAAGAGCAACCTGGCAGCCGTCGATCAGTTGAGCAAAGAGGCGCAGAAGGCGGGCGCTGAAACCAGTCACAACACCGAGGGCGGTCGCAAGGCCGAGGCCGGCAAAGGCCCGGGGAAAGGCACCGGAAATGCGGGTGGGCATTCCGGTAAAGGCCATTAAGAACTAATACCGCGTCATCGTTCTTCGCGAGCAGGCTCGCTCCCACAGGCTTTACGCCGAACCATTGTGGGAGCGAGCCCGCTCGCGAAAGCGTCGGTACAGACACCCAAAAAAACTGATCATTTCCGAGGGCGATTTACCGCCCGGCCCGCCCCTGTTCCCAAAACCCTCAAGGGCTGGAACAATGCGGGCCACTTTGTCGAGCGTTTATCCGGGGAGTTGCGGGTGCAGATTCAGGGTCATTACGAGCTTAGATTCGAGGCTGTGCGTGAGGCGTTTGCGGCGCTGTTCGACGACCCTCAGGAGCGTGGCGCGGCGTTGTGCATCCGCATCGGCGGCGAAACCGTACTCGACTTGTGGTCCGGCACCGCCGACAAGGACGGCGCCGAGGCCTGGCATAGCGATACCATCGCCAACCTGTTCTCCTGCACCAAGACCTTCACCGCCGTCACCGCCCTGCAACTGGTGGCCGAAGGCAAGCTGCAACTGGATGCCCCGGTTGCCCGCTACTGGCCAGAGTTCGCCGCGGCCGGTAAAGAATCCGTGACCCTGCGCCAACTGCTCTGCCATCAGGCCGGTCTGCCGGCGTTGCGCGAGTTGCTGGCTCCCGAGGCGCTTTACGACTGGCAAACCATGGTCGACGCCCTGGCGGCCGAAGCCCCCTGGTGGACGCCGGGTGAAGGCCACGGCTATGCGGCAATTACCTATGGCTGGCTGATCGGCGAGTTGCTGCGGCGTGCCGACGGTCGCGGGCCGGGTGAATCCATCGTGGCCCGGGTGGCCAAGCCTTTGGGGCTGGATTTCCACGTCGGCCTGGCCGATGAAGAATTTTATCGTGTGGCGCACATCGCCCGCGGCAAGGGCAACGTCGGCGATGCCGCGGCTCAACGCTTGCTGCAAGTGACAATGCGCGAGCCGACCGCCATGACCACCCGCGCCTTCACCAACCCCCCATCGGTGCTGACCAGCACCAACAAACCGGAATGGCGGCGCATGCAGCAACCGGCGGCCAATGGCCACGGCAATGCCCGCAGCCTGGCCGGGTTTTACGCCGGCCTGCTCGATGGCAGCCTGCTGGAAGGGGAAATGCTCGACGAGCTGACCCGCGAGCACAGCCTGGGCGAGGACAAGACCTTGCTGACCCGGACCCGATTCGGTCTGGGCTGCATGCTCGATCAGCCAGATGTGCCCAATGCGACTTTCGGCCTTGGCCCGCGCGCATTCGGTCATCCGGGCGCAGGTGGCTCTATCGGTTTTGCTGACCCTGAGCACGATGTGGCTTTCGGTTTTGTGACAAATACACTGGGGCCGTACGTCTTGATGGATCCGCGCGCACAAAAGCTTGTGCGGGTACTGGCCACTTGTCTGTAAATCCCGCTTAAAGGTCCCAGGTCCGGAACCCGAAAGCCTTTTCAGTTTCAAATCATCTGTTTATGCAGGCCTGACCGGCCTGTTTATTTTTTGACTTCATTTTTGTGGATATCCCATGTCAACCAAACCAACCCTCGCCTTGGCACTGTGCTTCGCTATCACCGGTTGCGCGCAGAATCCGAAAAGTGATGCGGACGGCGGCAGCTGGTGGCCGTTCAGTTCCTCCGACAAAGTCGCGACCAAGGAGCCCGCTCCGGCACCTTTGAAGCCAGCGGCGACCGCTCCGGTGGCCAAGGCTGACGCCGAGAGCGGCGGCAAGTGGTGGTGGCCGTTCGGCGGCAAAGATCAACCCGCTGCCAAAGCTGTACCGATGCCGGACCCGAAAGTGACCCAGGCTTGGCTCGATGACTACGAACCACGTCTGCGCACGGCGATCAAGGACAGCAACCTGCAACTGGAACGCCGTGAAAACGTGCTGGTGGTGACGGCGCCCGTCGAAGGTTCGTTCAACCCGGATCGCCCGGCCATGCTGCTGCCGGTCACTCTCGGCCCGTTCACCCGCGTGGCGAAAATCCTCGAAGCCGACCCTAAAACTGCAGTGCTGGTGCTCGGCCATAGCGATACCTCGGGTTCCGCACCGGCCAACGTGAAGCTGAGTCAGGAGCGTGCACAAGCCGTGGCGGCGATCTTCCGTCTCAGCGGTCTGCAACGCGATCGCCTGATGCTGCGCGGTATGGGCGGTGAAGCCCCGCGTGCCGCCAACGACAGCGTTGAAGGGCGTGCATTGAATCGTCGCGTGGAACTGTTGGTGACCCCGCAAAACACCATGGTCGCATTGCTGAGCAAGTACAACATGCCGGCCCCGGCGCCTGTGCACATGGTCGCAGCCCAGGATGCCAAGCCGGTTGCCAAGCCTGTGACCCCGGCACCAGCCGATGCGAAGAAAGCGGCAGCTCCGGTGGCGAAAAAAGCGCCGGCCAAGAAAGCGGCCAAGGCTCCAGCCAAGAAAACGCCGGCTAAAACCGCGACGCCAGCGAAAAAGACTGCACCGGCCAAAGCCGCTGTCGACACCAAAAAAGTCGCCGCCGATACTGTAAAGCAGTGATTCGTTAACCAAAAGGAATGCGTCATGACCAAGGCACTGGCCGATATGCGCCGCGATTACACCCGTGACGGCCTGACCGAGGCGCAAGCCCCGGCCGAACCGTTCGCGCTGTTCCACCAATGGTTCGCCGACGCGGTGAAAACCGAACAGGCACCCGTGGAAGCCAACGCCATGACCTTGGCCACTGTCGATCAGGACGGTCGACCGCATTGCCGCATCCTGCTGCTCAAGGGCCTGGATGCCCAGGGCTTTACCTTCTTCACCAACTACGACAGCGCCAAGGGGCAGCAACTGGCCGCGAATCCCTTCGCGGCCATGACCTTTTTCTGGCCGACCCTGGAACGCCAGGTGCGCATCGAAGGGAAGGTGGTGAGGGTAACGCCTGAAGAGTCTGACGCTTACTATCAGGTTCGCCCGCTGGGCAGTCGGATCGGTGCCTGGGCTTCACCGCAGAGCCGGGTAATTGCCGATCGCGCCGAGCTGGAAAGTCTGCTCAAGGATACCGAGCAACGTTTCAGCGATTCCCAGCCTCACTGCCCTGAACACTGGGGTGGTTATCGCCTGTTGCCGGAGCGCATCGAGTTCTGGCAAGGCCGTCCGAGCCGCCTGCATGATCGCCTTAACTATCGTTTGCAGGGTGCCGACTGGATTCTTGAGCGTCTGGCACCCTGAAACAGCCTACCGGTCGGGATAACCTGCCGCAGCGGCTTCCAGCCATTGCGGCAAATCTCGACGCTTGATCTTCTGCGCTCGAGCGTTTTCCAGTTGCTGGAGCATGAACGCTTTTTTGCATTCATCGCCCCCGGCCAGCGCCAACGCCAGGTCTCGATCCATCCAGCGTCTGATCCGCACGTACAGCCATCCGTGAAAATACAGACCGGCAACAGTCGTGACGACAATGATAAAGTAATCCATGAAATTCCTGTGCCAGCAGCGCAAATTGCATGATTTGCCGCTACCGTGTGATGAATTCGTGAAGGGACCTGTACCCTGTACAAGCCCTGAATCAAAGCAATTTTATCCGGGCGACGCCGTGACAGGCGTCAAGCTGCGGAGTTTAATGATTACTTGTCCTTTGGAGTTGATGCTATGCGTAAGTCTGTTCTGCTGGTTGCTTCCTTTTCCACGATGGCGATGTTGCTCACCGGCTGCCAATCGAGCCTGACCGGTGACTCCTACTCCCGTGACGAAGCGCGTCGCGTGCAGACCGTTCGCATGGGCACCATCGAAGCATTGCGCCCAGTGAAAATCGAAGGCACCAAAACCCCAATCGGCGGCGCAGCGGGTGCTGTCGTCGGCGGTGTCGGCGGTAGCGCCATCGGTGGCGGTAAAGGTAGCATCGTCGCCGCGGTCATCGGCGCAGTCGCCGGCGGCCTGGTGGGCTCGGCGGCCGAAGAAGGCCTGACCCGTACCCAAGGTGTGGAAATTACCGTACGCGAAGACGACGGCAGCATGCGTGCCTACGTGCAACAAGTGCAGCCAAACGAAGTGTTCCGTGTGGGTGAGCGTGTGCGGATCTCCTCTGTTGATGGGACCAGCCGCGTTTCGCACTAAGCGGGAACACGGGTAAAAGAAAACCCCGATCAGGTGACTGGTCGGGTTTTTTTTCGCCTGTAGAAAAAGAGGGAGCCTTGGCTCCCTCTCTTCTGAACGATGGGCAAACTCGCTTGTGACTATGTGGCTTGAAGCGCGCTTTTGCGACTCGCCGCCGCCGTCACCGCATAACCGATCAGCGCCGCCAGTATCGAACCGGTCAGAATCCCCATCCGGTCCATCCCGGCGTATTCGCTGGCGCCCGGGACGAAGGCCAGGGAACCGACGAACAGGCTCATGGTGAACCCGATGCCGCAGAGAATCGCCACGCCCAGTACCTGACCCCAGTTGGCGCCTTGGGGCAGGGCGGCGATGCCAGTTTTTACCGCCAGCCAGGTCAGGCCGAACACGCCGAGGGTCTTGCCCAGCAGCAGGCCGACTGCAATGCCCATCGGCACGTGATGGGTAAAGCTTTCGACGGTCACGCCGCTCAGGGACAGGCCGGCGTTGGCGAAGGCAAACAGCGGCAGAATGCCGTAGGCCACCCATGGATGGAGGGCGTGTTCCAGGGTTAGCAAGGGCGACGGTTCGGCGTTTTTCGTGCGTAGCGGAATGCAGAAAGCCAGGGTCACGCCCGCCAGCGTGGCGTGCACACCGCTCTTGAGTACGCAGACCCAGAGGATCAGGCCAATGATCATGTACGGCCCGAGCTTGACCACACCGAGCCGGTTCATGCCGATCAGCGCCGCGATGCAGGCCGCGGCCAGCACCAGGGAAAGGGTCGACAGCGCACCGGAATAGAAGATCGCGATGATGATGATCGCGCCGAGGTCGTCGATGATCGCCAGGGTCATCAGGAACAGCTTCAGCGACACGGGAACCCGTTTACCCAGCAGCGCCAGCACACCGAGCGCGAAGGCGATGTCGGTGGCGGTCGGGATCGCCCAGCCGCTCAGGGCCGGCGGGTTGTCACGGTTGAGGAACCAGTAGATCAGTGCCGGTACCACCATGCCACCAATGGCGGCGGCGCCGGGCAGGACGATTTGCGAAGGCTTGGACAGCTGTCCGTCGAGGACTTCGCGCTTCACTTCCAGGCCGATCAACAGAAAGAACAAGGCCATCAGACCGTCGTTGATCCACAGCAGCAGCGGCTTGGCGATCTTCAATGCACCGATCTGGGCCACCACGGGCGTGTCCAGCAGGCCGTTGTACAGCCACGACAACGAGGAATTATTGATGATCAAAGCCAGAATGGCCGCGGCGATCAATAACAGACCGCTGGCAGCTTCCAACTGAAAGAAACGCGTGAAAGTGCTACGCAGAGGCAAAGTCGCTCTCCATCGATGAGTTCAAAAAGGTGGGACACCCTAACCCGTACCCTTAGAAGTTAAAACAAAAGTTATATTCTTTTTTGTTATATGTCGTTACAAGCCGCTTTCCACGAACGGACCTGAGCCTAGCAGTTGCCGGGCGTATTGGACCGTAGCTGTACCTGTGCGCGATGTAGGATTTTTCCTAAGCTTGTTGATTGAGCCAGACTCCTGCCCGATTCAACGAGATCATCAACTATGAGCGACAACCGACAGTGGGCCCGCGAAGCCATCCGGATCATCGAAGCCGACTTTCAGCGCAGCGCCGACACCCACCTGATCCCCTTGCCGCTGCCGGGTTTCCCGGGCATCGAGTTGTACTTCAAGGATGAATCCAGCCATCCCACCGGCAGCCTCAAGCACCGTTTGGCCCGTTCGTTGTTCCTGTATGCGTTGTGTAACGGCTGGCTCAAACCCGGTGCGCCGGTGATCGAAGCCTCCAGCGGTTCGACGGCGATTTCCGAAGCGTATTTCGCCCGGTTGCTGGGCGTCCCGTTCATTGCGGTGGTGCCGGCCAGCACGTCCAAGGAAAAAATCGCACAGATTGCGTTCTACGGTGGCCAGACCCATCTCGTGGATGATCCGACGCAGATCTACGCCGAGTCCGAACGACTGGCACGAGAACATGATGGGCATTACATCGACCAGTTCACCTACGCCGAGCGCGCCACCGACTGGCGGGCGAACAACAACATTGCCGAATCGATCTTCCAGCAGATGCGTTTCGAAAAGTATCCGGAGCCGAGCTGGCTGATCTCCAGCCCGGGCACCGGCGGCACCACGGCCACCCTGGGGCGTTACGTGCGCTACCGCCAACATTGCACCCGCGTACTGTGTGCCGATGCCGAGCGTTCGGTGTTCTTCGATTACTACCAGACCGGCAATGCCAGCCTGCGCCTGGATCACGGTTCGCGAATCGAAGGCATTGGCCGACCGCGGGTGGAAGCATCGTTCCTGCCGAAGGTGATCGACGCGATGGTCAAGGTGCCGGACGCGTTGTCGCTGGCGGCCATGCACTACCTGGCCGAGCGATTGGGGCGACATGTCGGCGGTTCGAGCGGAACCAACCTGATTGGCGCACTGATGGCGGCGCAACAAATGGCGGCGGCGGGGGAGACGGGATCCATCGTGGCGATCCTGTGCGACAGCGGCGAGCGCTATGCCACGACGTATTACGATCAGAAATGGCTCAAGGCCGAGGGGTATGAGTTGAGCGGTTTGATGGCGGTGGTGGCAGCGAGTGTCGAGCAGGGCGTGGCGCTGCCGGCCAGTGTGTTGCGCGCCAATATCTAAGAACTTTCAGGCACTGAAGTCCCCGTGTGGGAGCGAGCCTGCTCGCGAAAGCGGTAGATCATTCAACATCTCTGTTGGATGACACTCCGTCTTCGCGAGCAGGCTCGCTCCCACAGGGATTTGTATCAGGCTTCGAGACCGAGGATGTCCCGCGCCACAGCTTCCGCAATCCGAATCCCGTCGACACCCGCCGACAGAATTCCTCCCGCATAACCCGCGCCTTCACCCGCCGGGAACAAGCCCTTCACGTTCAGGCTCTGCAACGATTCGTTGCGGGTGATCCGCAGTGGCGACGAGGTGCGGGTCTCGATCCCGGTCAACACCGCATCGTGCAGTGAGTAACCGCGAATCTGCTTCTCGAACGCCGGCAAGGCTTCGCGAATTGCTTCGATGGCGAAGGCCGGCAAGGCCAGCGCCAGGTCGCCCAGGGCAACGCCCGGCTTGTACGACGGTTCAACGCTGCCCAGTTCGGTGGACGGCTTGCCGGCGATAAAGTCGCCGACCAGTTGCGCCGGCGCTTCGTAGCTGCTGCCGCCCAATACGTAGGCGTGGGACTCCAGGCGTTCCTGCAACTCGATACCCGCCAGCGGACCGCCCGGATAGTCAACCTCCGGGGTAATGCCGACGACAATGCCGGAGTTGGCGTTGCGTTCGTTACGCGAGTACTGGCTCATGCCATTGGTGACCACGCGGTTCGGCTCGGACGTCGCCGCCACCACGGTACCGCCCGGGCACATGCAGAAGCTGTAGACCGAGCGACCGTTCTTGGCGTGATGCACCAGCTTGTAATCGGCGGCACCCAGTTTCGGGTGACCGGCGTACTTGCCCAGGCGCGCGCGGTCGATCAGCGACTGCGGGTGCTCGATACGGAAACCCACCGAGAACGGTTTGGCCTCCATGTACACGCCACGACCGTGAAGCATGCGGAAGGTGTCCCTGGCGCTGTGGCCGAGGGCCAGGATCACGTGTTTCGAATGGATTTGCTCGCCGCCGTGAAGTTCGACGCCGACCAGTTGCCCGTCTTCGATCAGTACGTCGGTGACCCGCTGCTGGAAGCGCACTTCACCGCCGAGGGCGCGGATCTCTTCACGCATGTTTTCCACGACACCGGTCAGGCGGAACGTACCGATGTGCGGTTTGCTGACGTAGAGGATTTCTTCCGGCGCACCGGCCTTGACGAACTCGTGCAGGACTTTGCGACCCAGGAATTTCGGGTCCTTGATCTGGCTGTAGAGCTTACCGTCAGAGAATGTCCCCGCGCCGCCTTCGCCGAATTGCACGTTCGACTCGGGGTTGAGCACGCTTTTACGCCACAGGCCCCAGGTGTCCTTGGTGCGCTGGCGCACATCGGGGCCGCGTTCGAGGATGATCGGCTTGAAGCCCATTTGCGCCAGCAGCAGGCCGGCGAAAATGCCGCAGGGTCCGAAGCCAACGACGACCGGACGCGCGCCCAGGTCGGCCGGCGCCTGGCCGACCATTTTGTAGCTGACATCCGGCGCCACGTTGACGTTACGGTCATCGACGAACTTGTGCAGCACCGAGGCCTCGTCGCGAACGTTGAGGTCGATGGTGTAGATGAAGCACAGTTCGGAGGATTTTTTACGCGCATCGTAGCTGCGCTTGAACAGGGTGAAGTCGAGCAAGTCATCGCTGGCGATGCCCAGGCGCTGCACGATGGCAGGACGCAGGTCTTCATCGGGATGATCGATCGGCAACTTGAGTTCGGTGATTCGTAACATGGCGGGATCCGGTTCGCGGGGCGCATAACTGCGCCAGGGCGTTTGAAGCCGGCGATTATAAGCCGCAATGAACCGGTCCCGTGAGGCCTAAACGATCAGTCGTCGCGCGATCCGCCGAAATACCCGCAACCGCGTTGCACCTGGCCGTCGATTCGCAGTTCGGCAGTCATGTGCTGAATGCTGCCGGTGCTACTGTCGACGCAACGTTGCGGTGCGACCCACAGTTCGATGTGCTGATTGTTGGCTTCGGTGCTGAGATTGAAGCGGCCATCGCCCAGTTGCTCTTCGACGTAGGGCACCGCCAACGGCGGCTGGCCGGCGCGGTCGATGACCATGCCTTTGCCGCTGACTCTTAGGCTCCACTCGGGAGCATGGCCGGCAGCGCGCAGAATCAGCAGTTTGAAGTTGGGATCGTCACAGGCGTTGCCGGAGCGTTCGACGCGGTACAGCTGTTCGAGGTCGAGCTGCCCGTCACCGGAGCCGGAAACGATCCGCCCGCGCACATCGGCAAACAGTTTGCCCTGGGCATCGGCCAGGCTCGCGGCCTGTTGCAGGACGCTGGTACCCCCCGTGTCATTGACCGCATAACGATGTTGCTCGCCGCACGGCTGGAACAACAACTTGCCGTCGGCGGCGCTCAACTGGCCTTGCATGCGGGTCTGGCCGACATGGGAAGCGCTTTCACGCGCACCGTCGAACAACTGGCATGCGGCGAATAACGGAACCAGGGCAACAAGGACTAAGGAACGGGCAACGCGCATCTTGGGGTCTCCTGACAAGTGCCGCCACGTTACTCAGACTGACCGTTCATCACAACCCATGAGTGGGTTTGTCGTGGTTTCTGACGCCGTTCTAGAAACATTCGGCTTTACTTCAGGCAACAGAGCGAAAGGTATTTGGACGTAACCTTGTCGACTTTTTCGTTGCGAGAGGTGTTATGAGGGGATCAGGCAAACTGCTTTTTGTGGCATTGGGAATGATGGCGGCGCTGCCCTCTCTGGCGGCAGACATCGATTTTTCGTCCAGGTCGGACTTTACCGAAATGAGCCTGGAGCTCAAACGGGTCGATGATCCGAATCCGCAATCCATTGGGCTCAAGGTCACCCTGAGCCCTGAGGCGCAACGCCGTCTGGAGCAGGTGACGAGTCAGGAAATGCATCAGCGTTTGCGGCTGTCCATCAATGGCGTTCTGGTCTCGACCGCGACGATTCAATCGGTGATCAATGGTCCCGGTCTGGCGATATCCGTACCGCGCGCGGTAGCCGGCAAGCTGGTTCCTACACTGCTGGAACCCCCGGCATCCTGATGCGACGCTGAGTCAGCGCCGCACCTTGGGGTTGTTCAGATGTGAAAGGTCTGGCCTGTCTGCAAGCCTTCGACACTTTTTGCGTAGGCCAATGCCACATCGGCTGCCGGAACCGGTTTGAAGCCACGGAAGTAGGGTGCGTATTTGCCCATGGCTTCGACCAGTACGTTGGGGCTGATCGAATTCACCCGCAAGCCGCGAGGCAATTCAATGGCCGCGGCACGAACGAAGCTGTCCAGTGCGCCGTTGACCAGCGCTGCCGAGGCACCGCTGAGGATAGGGTCGTGGCTGAGTACGCCAGTGGTGAAGGTAAACGACGCGCCGTCATTGGCGTACTCGCGGCCGATCAGCAGCAGGTTGACCTGGCCCATCAACTTGTCTTTCAGGCCCAGGGCAAAACTCTCTTCGGTCATTTCGGCCAGTGGGGCGAAGGTCACGTTGCCGGCGGCGCAGATCAGCGCATCGAACTTGCCGGTTTGCTCGAATAGCTTGCGAATCGAGGCGCTGTCGCTGATATCCACCCGGAAATCACCGCTGTTGCGGCCGATGCGGACGATTTCGTGGCGTTGGGACAGTTCCTTGTCGATTGCCGAACCGATGGTGCCGCCTGCGCCGATCAAAAGAATTTTCATGTTGCCGTTCCTCCACGGGTTTGAATGTGGCTTCAGTTTAGTGTGGTTTTTTTCACTGATAAGCGCGCTAATAGGCAACCTTTGGTTTTCAAATGGAAACAATCCATGAGTGAAATGGATGATCTCGCGGCGTTCGCCGTGCTGGTCGAAGCGGGCAGTTTTACCTTGGCTGCGCAGCAACTCGGGTGCAGCAAGGGACAACTGTCCAAACGCATCAGCCAACTGGAAGCGCAGTTTTCCGTGGTGTTGCTGCAACGCACCACGCGGCGCTTGAGCCTGACGGCGGCCGGTGCTGCGCTGTTGCCGCAGGCGCAAGCACTCGTAGTACAAGTGGAGAGGGCGCGTCAGGCTTTGGCGCGGCTGAAGGACGACATGGCCGGTCCGGTGCGTATGACTGTTCCGGTATCGCTGGGGGAAACCTTCTTCGATGGCTTACTGCTGGAATTTTCGGCCAGGTACCCCGAGGTGCAAATCGAGTTGGAGCTCAATAACAATTATCGCGAACTGTCCCGCGACGGCTTCGATCTGGCGATTCGTTCCGATGTAGCCAATGACCAGAGACTGGTGGCACGCCCACTGTTGGCGTGGCACGAAATGACCTGCGCCAGCCCGGCCTATCTGGAGCAGTTCGGTGAACCGCAGACACCCCAGGCGTTGATCGAACACCGATGCCTGCTCAACAGCCATTACAGCGGTCGCGAAGAATGGCTCTATCACCAGCAACACGAATTGTTGCGGGTGCGGGTGTCCGGACCGTTTGCCAGCAACCATTACAGCTTGCTGAAGAAGGCTGCACTGGCCGGCGCCGGCATTGCCCGTTTGCCGTCCTACCTGTTGCCGATGGAATTGGCTGACGGGCGTTTGCGTTGGCTCCTGCGTGATTATCAGACCCGGAGCATGCCCATGTACCTGGTGCATCCGTATCAGGGCGGGTTGCCGAAACGCACGCAGGTGCTGGCGGATTACTTGATGGGGTGGTTCAAGCGCAGTGGGGAGGCGCTGGATCGGCTGTAACTGTAAAACATGACACTGCACAAAACCTGTGGGAGCGAGCCTGCTCGCGAATCTGGATTGTCAGATACATCAATGTTGAACATCCCACCGCTTTCGCGAGCAGGCTCGCTCCCACAGGAGGGCTACGTCGTTGTTGCGATTGTGGCAGGCAAAAAAAACGGCCCGAAGGCCGTTTTTTTGTTTACCGCAAAGGCTTAGCCACCGAGGTACGCGTCACGTACTTTCGGATCGGTCAGCAGCGCTTCACCGGTGCCTGTCATCACCACCCGGCCGTTCTCCAGAACATAGGCGCGGTCAGCGATTTTCAGCGCCTGGTTGGCGTTCTGCTCGACCAGGAACACCGTTACACCGTCCTTGCGCAGTTGTTCGATGATGTCGAAGATCTGCTGGATGATGATCGGTGCCAGGCCCAGCGACGGCTCGTCGAGCAGCAGCAGCTTGGGCTTGCTCATCAGTGCACGACCGATGGCGAGCATTTGCTGTTCGCCGCCGGACATGGTGCCGCCGCGCTGGTTGAAGCGTTCTTTCAGGCGCGGGAAAAGTCCGAGGACTTTGTCCATCTGTTCCTGATAGTCGCCTTTCGCGGTGAAGAAACCGCCCATGGAGAGGTTTTCTTCCACGGTCAGACGGGCAAACACCCGACGACCTTCCGGGACCACGGCGATGCTTTTGCGCATGATCTGCGAGGAGTCCTGGCCAACCAGTTCCTCACCCATGTAGCGGATGCTGCCGCTGTGGGCCCGAGGCGAACCGCACAGGGTCATCAACAGCGTGGACTTGCCGGCACCGTTGGCGCCGATCAGGGTCACGATTTCGCCCTGGCGGACTTCGACGTTGACGCTGTGCAGCGCCTGGATCTTGCCATAGAAGGTGGAAACGTTTTCGAACTGCAGCATTTACGCTTCCCCCAGGTAGGCTTTGATCACTTCAGGATTGTCGCGGATCTGTTCCGGCGTACCGTCGGCCAGCGGCGTGCCCTGGTTGATCACGACGATGTGGTCGGAAATGCTCATGACCAGTTTCATGTCGTGCTCGATCAACAGCACGGTGACATTGTGCTCTTCGCGCAACACGCTGATCAGCGCCTTCAGGTCTTCGGTTTCCTTCGGGTTCAGGCCGGCGGCCGGTTCGTCGAGCATGAGGATCCGCGGGCGGGTCATCATGCAGCGGGCGATTTCCAGGCGTCGTTGCTGACCGTAGGCCAGGGTGCCGGCAGGGCGGTTGGCGAATTCCTTGAGGTGAACCTTTTCCAGCCAGTACTCGGCGTACTCCATGGCCTCGCGTTCGCTTCTGCGGAACGACGGGGTCTTGAACAGACCGGACAGGAAGTTGGTGTTCAGGTGACGGTGCTGGGCGATCAAGAGGTTCTCGACCGCGGTCATGTCCTTGAACAGCCGTACGTTCTGGAAGGTGCGCACCACGCCTTTGAGGGCGATCTTGTGGCCCGGCAGGCCTTCGATCGGCTCGCCGTCCAGCAGGATGCTGCCGCCGCTCGGCTTGTAGAAGCCGGTCAGGCAGTTGAACACGGTGGTCTTGCCGGCGCCGTTGGGGCCGATCAAGGCAACCACCTGTTTCTCTTTCACGCTCAAGGCAACGCCGTTGACCGCCAGCAAGCCGCCGAAGCGCATGCTCAGGTTTTCTACTTTAAGGATCTCGCGGCTCATTTGCGCAGCTCCATGTGAGGACGTTGCATGGGCAGCAGACCCTGAGGGCGCCAGATCATCATCAGTACCATCAAGGCACCGAACATCAACATGCGGTACTCACTGAACTCACGCATCATTTCCGGCAGCAGGATCATCACCACGGCCGCGAGCACCACGCCCAGTTGCGAGCCCATGCCGCCCAGGACAACGATGGCCAGAATGGTCGCCGACTCGATGAAGGTGAAGGATTCCGGTGTCACCAGACCCTGACGCGCGGCGAAGAAGCTGCCGGCGAAACCGGCGAAGCACGCACCCAGGGTGAAGGCCGAAAGCTTGATGATCGTCGGGTTCAGACCCAGCGCACGGCAGGCGATTTCATCTTCACGCAGCGCTTCCCAGGCACGACCCAGGGGCATGCGCAGCAAGCGGTTGATGACAAACAGCGCGAACAAGGCCAGGAACAAGGCCACCAGGTAAAGGAAAATCACCTTGTTGATCGAGTTGTATTCCAGGCCGAAGTACTCGTGGAACGTCTGCAGGCCTTCGGCGGCTTTACGTTCGAAGGTCAGGCCGAAGAACGTCGGTTTCTCGATGTTGCTGATGCCGTTCGGACCGCCCGTGAGGCCGGTCAGGTTGCGCAGGAACAGACGGATGATCTCACCGAAGCCCAGGGTCACGATCGCCAGGTAGTCGCCACGCAGGCGCAGGACCGGGAAGCCGAGCAGGAAGCCGAAAGTGGCCGCCATCAGGCCGGCGATCGGCAGGCAGATCCAGAAGCTCAGGCCGTAGTAATGCGACAGCAACGCATAACTGTAGGCGCCGACGGCATAGAAGCCGACATAACCGAGGTCGAGCAGACCGGCCAGACCGACCACGATGTTCAGGCCCAGGCCGAGCATCACATAGATCAGTACCAGTGTGGCGATATCCACCGCACCACGGGAGCCGAAGAACGGCCAGACCAGCGCACCGATGATCAACGCAATGATGATCCAGCGCTGGGTGGTTGGCAGGGTCAGGAAGTTACTGGCCTTGGCCGGCATGACCGGCAGGTTGGGCGAGGATTTCCAGGCCGCGCTGATCTGCTGGTCGAACAGCACACGCAGGAACATCAGCACCGAGCACACGGCGATGGTGATCAACGTGGCGTCGCTGGTGCCATGGACTTCGAGGTTGATGCCGACGATGGTCAGCTTCAGACCCAATACCGGGTAGGCCACGGCCCACACCAGCAAGGCGCTGAACAACGCCTGTTTAAGATTCCTAGTCATACTTTCTCAACCTCCGGACGGCCCAGCAGGCCGGTTGGCCGGAACAACAACACCAGAACCAGCAGGCCGAACGCCACGACGTCCTTGTACTGGTCGCCGAAGATATCGGCACCGAAGGCTTCCGCCACCCCAAGCACGATCCCGCCGAGCATGGCGCCCGGAATGCTGCCGATACCGCCCAGTACCGCTGCGGTGAAGGCCTTGAGGCCGACCAGGAAACCGGCGTTCGGGTTGATCACGCCGTATTGCATGCTCAGCAGCACGGCCGCGATGGCCGCCAGGGCGGCACCGATGACGAAGGTCAGGGCGATGATGTTGTTGGTGTTGATACCCAGCAGGTTGGCCATCTTGATGTCTTCGGCGCAGGCGCGGCAGGCACGACCCAGGCGAGAGCGGGAGATGAACAGCGTCAGGCCGAGCATGGCGACCAGGGTCACCACGAACACCACGATTTGCATGTAGGAAATCAGCACTTCATGTGCGCCACCTGGCCCGATGGCAAAGTTGCCCGGGATCAGGTTGGGAATGGATTTGTCCTTGGAGTCTTGCGCCAACAGAACCGTGTTCTGCAGGAAGATCGACATACCGATGGCAGAAATCAGCGGAATCAGACGGTTGCTGCCGCGCAAGGGGCGGTAGGCAATCCGTTCGATGCTGTAGCCGTAGGCACTGGTGACGACGATAGTCGCCAGGAAAGCGGCGGTCATCAACAGCGGAACACTGTCGAGTCCCAGCATGGCCAGTCCGGCGATGGCGATGAACGCCACGTAGGAGCCGATCATGTACACCTCGCCGTGGGCGAAGTTGATCATTCCAATGATGCCGTAAACCATCGTATAGCCGATGGCGATCAGGGCATACGTGCTGCCAATGGTCAGACCATTAACCAGCTGTTGGAAGAAGTGATAGATGTCAGGCATTACAGCGCTCCTAAAAACCTGATACGCATTTCACTGGTGGAGTCATTTTCCCGCCCGAGCCCCGTGGATCTGCATCCACTTCGAATTCGGGGTTTGCCAGCGAACCGCTGATGACGGTTTTGAGATTTTCAGGTGGGGAGACTAGCGGATCACGCCAGCGCGGCCCAATACGTTCGTAAAACAAAGCCCACGGCACGCCGTGGGCTTTATTGGCAGTCAGTCAGGCAGCGCCTTACTGAGGCGAAGCTTCAGTTTTTGGTTTGCCGAAGTGCCACTCGTAAACCACAAACTTGAAGTCTTTCAGGTCGCCCTTGGCGTCGAAGCTCAGGTCGCCAGTCGGGGTCTTGAAGGTGCCTTTGTGGATGGCTTCAGCCACTTTGGCGGCGTCTTCGGACTTGGCAGCCTTGATGCCTTCGGCGATCACTTCCACAGCCGAGTAGGCCGGGAACACGAACGGACCGCTCGGGTCTTCTTTCTTGGCTTTGAAGTCTTCAGCCAGTTTCTGGTTGGCCGGATCCTGGTCGAAGGATTTCGGCAGGGTCACCAGCAGGCCTTCGGAAGCGTCCTTGGCGATCTGCGAAATGGAGTCGTTACCCACGCCTTCCGGACCCATGAACTTGGCTTTCAGGCCTTTTTCCTGGGATTGACGCAGGATCAGGCCCAGCTCCGGGTGGTAGCCGCCGTAGTAGACGAAGTCGACGTTGGCTTGCTTGAGCTTGGAGATCATGGAAGAGAAGTCTTTGTCGCCGGCGTTGATGCCTTCGAACACGGCAACCTTGACGCCTTTGCCTTCCAGGGTTTTCTTCACGGCGGTGGCGATGCCTTCACCGTATTGCTGTTTGTCGTGCAGGACAGCAACGATTTTCGGTTTTACGTGATCGGCAATGTAGTTACCGGCGGCAGGGCCCTGGGCGCTGTCCAGGCCGATGGTGCGGAACACCATTTTGTAACCACGGTTGGTGATGTCCGGGCTGGTGGCAGCCGGGGTGATCATCACGACGCCTTCGTCTTCGTAGATGTCCGAAGCCGGTTGGGTGGAGCTGGAGCACAGGTGACCGACCACGAATTTCACGCCGTCGTTGACGACTTTGTTCGCGACCGCTACCGCTTGTTTAGGATCACAGGCGTCATCGTATTCAACGGCTTCGAGTTTCTTGCCGTCTACGCCGCCTTTGGCGTTGATCTGTTCGATGGCCATTTTGGCGCCACTGAACTGCATGTCGCCGTATTGGGCTACAGGGCCGGTTTTAGGGCCGGCGATGCCGATCTTGATGGTGTCAGCTGCGAACGAATGGCTGGCAACCCCGGCCAGAACCATAGCGGCAAACAGTTTGGAAATCTGCTTAGTAGCCTTAGTCATAGTGCTCCACTCTTACTGTTGTAGTTTTTATAGTCCTGGCGCCGTCGGCAGCAGAACCGGGTCAGTATCTACGACATCCCCGGAAAAGCCCCTCGGCAACTGTACCGGTACAGTGTAGAGCGCCGATTGTCAGCCTGGGAAGCTGGCGCCGGGGGACAAAACTTGGGCGTGTCGCTTTTTTGAAAGAAAAAGACAGAATTGCGGCGGGGGTTTGACGGGCGTATAGCCAGTTTCCGTGCATTCCTTGGCTTTCCTGCTCTTTTCGTTCAGTGACTCAAATTGCATCTGGGTTTTTCTGCCGGACCACCGACGTTATCATTGCGTCGATTTCTTTTCCGGACCGTACCCATGATTGAAGAACCTAGCACCCTCTATGCCAAGCTGCTTGGTGAAACCGCATCTATTACCTGGAAAGAATTGGAACCGTTCTTTGCCAAGGGTGCCCTATTGTGGGTCGACCCTGGCCTGGATTTGATCGCCGCGGCCGAGGCAATGGCTACGGACGATGGCGAGAAAGTGGCTGCCTGGTTGGCTGCCGACAAGGTCGCCAAGCTGTCTGAAACGCGGGCGCTGGATCTTTTCGAACGTGATCCGCAGCTGTGGGCCGTGGTGGTTTCGCCGTGGATCATGATCCAGGAAAGAGCAAAGCCTTGAATGCGTGCACCTGTCTGGTGCGCGTCGCTACCGAGCAAAAGTGTGTAGGCGAGTAGCGTGATGGCAGGTTGCCGTAGAGAAAGGCCACAGCCTCACGGTGACGTAAACGTAACGGGAACAGTTGAGTGAGCGGCCGGAGGGCTGCTCAATTGTTTCTGGATATTGGGATTCGCGGCAAATTCAGTGCCGCCTTCGCGAGCAGGCTCGCTCCCACAAGGTTCAGTGATGACCCTGTGGGAGCGAGCCTGCTCGCGAATGGAGCGACGCGGTTTAGAAGGTTTTGCCCGTATGGTTATTCAGCGAAATAACCTTGGTCTTGCCAATGCGGTGACGGTAGATCTCGCGCAGGTACTTGATCGCTTTCTTCACGCAATCCCGGGACAGGCGAATGTCGTTGATCGAGACGAACTTGTCCTTGTCGTTGATCAGCTCGCGGTATTTCTTCTCGTACATCGGTTTGATCGCATACCAGTTGGTATCGAGGATCTTCGCCGGGTTTTCGAACTCGTTGAGCAAGTCGTCGATGCGCTCTTCGTCGAAATCTTCATTGATGATGAAGTCCAGCATCGAGTTGTCCAGGGTTTCGTCGAAGCGGTACGGGCTGCGGGCGAAGCAACGCTTGATGAAGGCCACGATCAGCGTCAGGAAGTCGTCCGACAGGCACGGGCTCTTGGCGATCAGGGTGGTCAGCGACAGGTTGGCCGAGGCGCCGATCACCAGCGCATAACGCTTGAGCGTGGTGTTGGGGAACAGGTTGTTGAGGTGGGTCTTCAACCGGTTCAGGTCCATGTAGGACAGCTTGTAGTCCTTCGGCAGGGAAACGATCGACACCACCGACGAACAGTTCTTGAAGAAGTGCAGGTCGTGCAAAGCGGCGGCGTCGTAGCCGGAATTCTTGTACTGCTCCAGCGACGCGCGATAGCGCTTGGACTCGATCGGCAGCAGGCTGATGCCTTCGATGGCCTGTGTGACTTTGTTGAAATGCGGCAGGTCGATGGAGCGGAAGAACAGATCGTCGATGTTCAGGCGCTGCGGCTCTTTCTCGAACACCTTGAACTTGTCGTTGGTCGGCGCCGGGCTTTCCGGGACCACGGACTCGGCGTAGGCGATCGCCACAGGGCCGGCCAGGCTCATGAACAGGTCGTTGGCATCAAGGCGAATGGTTTCGCCGATGTCGATGCCGGCGCGCCGGAAATAGTTCTGGTCGTAGTCGGTCGTTACCGCTTGCGCTGTCAGAATGTTGAAAATCTGCTGCGAGATGTATTGGTTGGCGTGCTTTTCCATGGCATTGACATCAATGTTCTGGATGTTGCCATCGTCGCTTTCTTCGGCGTAACGCATGATGTCGTTGGAGATCAGCATCATTGCGTTCCAGGGACGGATACGGCCCATGACGCTGGCTTCACTGCTGTCTTCGTTGGCGAAGTTGTAGGAGAAGTCCCACTCTTCCGACAGGTATTTGCACAGCAGGCGACCGGCGTTGATATGCAACGCTTCGGACATTTCACTGCGATGATCGGAAATGTTCGGCAGGACGCAGATACCGCTGGTGAAAATCGGCTCGAAAACGAAGGAGTGACCGCTCTTGCCGTCGTGCTCGTCCATCGGCTTGGTGTCGAACGTCTTGTTCATGTACGAGTGCTGCTGGGCCAGGCCGAACTCCGAGGCCATGCCCGAGCCGGTACCGCCACCGGCGCTGAAGATCGAGAAGTACAGGCGTGATTGGTTGGCCTTGATGCCGCAGCTGTCGATCAGGTACGAGTGAATCATCTTCCAGTCAGGGCTGGAAAAACGCTGGGTGTCCTTGTTCAGGATAATCTTGGCCAGGTATTGGCCAAGAATCGGCGCGTTACCGGCACCACCGGCGTGGACTTCCGACAAGTCCATGATTTTCATTTTGCTGTAGTCGCGCAGGAACCCGCTTTTTTCACCCTTGCGCGAGAAGCGGATTCGACCGGCGATGTCTTTGTCCAGGTCGCCGAGCATCACCAGCGGTTCGACCAGGAACACCGGTTTGGTGGCCTTGTTCGGCATCAGGCGCAGATTGTTGCGAATCCACTGTGCCGGGCTGTAGCCTTTTTCGGCATAGCGTTTATCCGGCGACAGGCGGTCTTCGCTGTTGAATTCGTTGAGGTAGAACTTGCGGGCGTTGTACACCAGTTCCGCGACATCCAGCGCGATGTTCGAACCGCAGCGACCCAGGCCGATCAGGCATACCGACGGGAACTCCTGATCGTTATGCTGCTCGTTGTCGCCTTCCAGGTGCGGTGGGCGCGGGAACACCATGTCACGCAGGCCGTCGAGATTGTCGAGGATGCGGTCGGTGTTGGTTTCGGTGTAATACAGGTATTGCTGGGTCGCCAGCGGACGTGACGGGAGTAATGGCTTCGACGCTATAGGGGCAGGGCTGTTCGCCGCAGGGCTCAAGGTCAGGTCGGATACCGCGGTGGCCGGATTATTTTTGGAAGTCATTATTCGCCATCTACCTGGGCTTGTTAGTCGGGCGACGCGCTGTCGTCGAACCGTCACGGAATGAGAAATCGCGTCTTTTATCAGCGCGTATTTGTCCCAAGCGTCAGAGCCGTGGCCTGAACATCGCTCGGGGGAATCCTTTCCTGAGTCATGATGAATCGGCCAATATTCGACGATCTTTAATCAAGAAGAGGCAAAATGATGTCAGCGCTACCTTCGTTGGGGTTTGCCGGAATCGGTCTGATGGGGTTGCCGATGTGCCGGCGCCTGCTGGCGGCGGGTTATCCGCTGACGGTGTGGAACCGTAATCCGGACAAGTGCACACCACTGGTCGAGGCCGGTGCCCGCCAGGTCGCCACGCCGGCAGAGTTGTGCCAGCACGCCGACGTCGTGATGTTGTGCCTGGCGGACACCTCGGTGGTGCGTACAGTGGTGTTTGGCCCTGCCGGGGTGGTCGAAGGCGCGAAAAATGGCCAGTTGCTGGTGGATTTCTCCAGCCTGGAGCCGACCGCAACCCGGGAAATGGCGGCGGAGCTCGTCAGTAAAACCGGCATGGGTTGGCTCGACGCCCCGGTGTCCGGTGGTGTGGTCGGCGCCGAGGCCGGCAGCCTGGCGATCATGGTCGGTGGCGACGCGGAAAATCTCGAACGCATCAGACCTGTGTTGTTGAGCCTGGGTCAGCGGGTGACGCACATGGGGGCGGTTGGAGCGGGGCAGGTGACCAAGGCCTGCAATCAGATGATCGTGGCGTGCAACGCCTTGGTGATTGCCGAAGTGGTGGCGCTGGCGGAGCGTTCCGGCGTCGATGCGAGCCTGATTGCCGAGGCGCTGGCCGGAGGCTTTGCCGATTCGAAACCCTTGCAGATTCTCGCCCCGCAAATGGCCGAAAGCCGCTTCGAACCGGTGAAATGGCACGTGCGGACCTTGCTCAAGGATCTGGACACAGCGGTGAAGTTTTCCCGCGAGCAGGGTTCGGCGACACCCATCAGTGGCCTGGCGGCACAGCTGATGCGGTTGCATGGCGGGCAGGGGTTCCTGGAAAAGGATCCTTCTACATTAGTGCAGATGTACCGTGAACCAGACTCAAGGACGTAAGCGTATAGGTGTGTTTGCGCTGGTTGATTTCATTCAGCACCGGAAGTAGTTCAACCAGCGGCACCGGGCGACTGAGCAGGTAACCCTGAACGAAGTCGCAGCCATGGCATTCGAGGAACTGGTATTGCTCGAAGGTTTCGACGCCTTCGGTAACCACCTCAAGATGCAGGGTGTGGGCCATGGCGATAATCGCCTGGACGATCTCCATGTCCTGGGTCGACTTGGGGATGTCCTGTATGAATGAACGGTCGATTTTCAACGTGTTGAGCGGCAAGCGCTTGAGGTAGGCCAGGGACGAATAACCGGTGCCGAAATCATCGATCGACAGCGACACGCCCAAGGCGCGAATCTGTCGCAGCTGTACCAGGGTGTCGGCAATATTGCCCATCAGCGCATTCTCGGTCACCTCCAGCTCCAGCCGTTGCGGTGCGACCCCGGTGCTGCGCAATGCCTGTTCGATTTGACCGGCCAGCTCTTCGCGCGCCAGGCTCAGGGGCGAGCAGTTCACGGCGATCTTCAGGGCTTCGCATCCCTGGTGCGACAACTCGGCGAGGTCTATACAGGCCTTGCGCAGCACCCAGTTGTCCAGTTCGGTGATCAGGCCATTGGCCTCGGCAATGGGGATGAAACGGTCCGGTGCGAGGAATCCGTGGACCGGGTGTTGCCAGCGAATCAACGCTTCAAGCTTGCTGACCTCCCCGGTTTTCAGGTCGTAGATCGGCTGGTAATAGAGCATCAGGCCCGTGTCTTCGCGCAGGGCGTTGCGCAATTCTTCCTCCAGTTGCAGTTCCAGCGTGGCGCGGGCCTTGAGGTTGGCGCTGAAGAAGTTCAGGCCGTTGCGGCCGCTACCCTTGGATTGGTACAGCGCCAGGTCGGCGTTTTTCAGCAGCTCATCGCAGGTCTTGCCGTCATCGGGAAACAGGCTGATGCCGATACTGGTGGTCATGACCATGCGCCGCCCGGCCAGCTCGATGGGCTCCTTCATTTTTTGCATGATGCGCTGCGCCATGTGCCGCGCTTCTTCGCGATCATTGAGGTTGATGAGCATGCAGAATTCGTCGCCACCGAAGCGTGCCACCACATCTTCGTGACTGCGCACCGAGCCTTTGATATGGCTGGCCAGCACCTTGAGCAATTCGTCGCCCGCGTCGTGGCCGAGGCTGTCGTTGATGCGCTTGAAATGATCGATGTCGAGAAACAACACGGCGAGCATGCCGCCTGCATGGGTTTTCTCGATGAGTTTCTCGGCGAAGAGCTGATTGAAACCGCGGCGGTTGGTCAGGTTGGTCAGGGGGTCAAAGTGCGCCACCTGTTGCAGCGACATGCGCGCCTGATCCAGCTGGCTGAGCAGTGAATTGACCCGTTGCAGGTCATGCTCCTTATGTTGCAGTTTCTTGTCCGCCAACGCCGCACTGATGCAGCTGCCAATGATCAGCAGTGTCATCACCGCGACCGTCAGGCCCAGTTGCAGGTGATTGTTTTCCCCGGGCTGGGTCAGGAGGCTACCGCTTGGCAACACCAGATTGAAGGCCGCCATGCCGGTGAAATGCATGCTGATGATGCCTGTCCCGAGTACCAGGCTGGCGCCGTACTTGAGCAGCTGATGGAACATGCCGACGCCGTTGCGCAAGTAGCTCGCCAGCAGCAATGCCGCCAGGCTGGCGGCAATCGCCACCAGGATAGAGAGGGCGAACATGGTCGGTTGGTAGTAGACCACCGCCTGTGAGCGCAGGGCGGACATACCCACGTAATGCATGGTGGCGATGCCCAGGCCGATCCAGATCGACGCCTTGAGGCATTGCCAGAAATTCAAGGCAGGACGACTGAGTGTATGCATCGCCAGCCATGAAGTGAGCAGGGCGATCAGGAGGGAGACAAGGGTGATGGGCAACAGGTAATGCACGTTGACTGGCGCCTGGAAGGCCAGCATGCCGATGAAGTGCATGGCCCAGATCCCGCCGGCCAGGCACCCGGCACCGACCCAGCGCCAGAGTCGTCGGGAAGCGGCATTTTCCGCATGCGCGACCCGTTCGGCCATGTCTAGCGTGGCGAAGCTGCCGGCACAGGCGACCAGATATGCCAGTAGCACCAGAAAAGGGTCATGTATGCAATTGAGTATGACCTGCCCGCTCTCTGGCAGCTCGGTAATGAAATGCAGACCAAGCCACTCCATAGCATGCCCCATGTTGTATTCCTGGCCGACGCAAGCCGCGTCGACGAATGTCCTGAAGTATAGAGGGCATGCAGGGAGCGCAAGACGTAGTGGCACATTGGCGCCAATGATTTCGGCATTAAGTTAATCGCGATTAGTGCTAAGCATCAGGCGATTTGCTTCTCAGGCATCTGGAATGCGGGCTCCAGCGCCGCCAGGCCGAACGCCGCCCGGGCTGCGTCGCAATCGGGGTTGGGCTGGCCATCGGTCCAGGACGCTTCGAATTCCCGGCAGGTGCTCGAGCGTTTTTCGTAGATCGAGCATTGCACCCTACTGCCTACGTCCCCTGCCAGACTGACGCAGCGTACGGGTTTGCACTCGGTGCCCAGCATGGCGACGCGGCTGGGGCTGATCTGTGCGACAAGCTCATCGGGCACTGTCCCTCCGGACGAAGCGCATTCACCCCAAAAAAATGACACGCGAAAATGAGAACAGCAGGCACCGCAATTCAGGCACGGACTGGCATCGGACATGGGTATTTATCTTAGGAGGGGTGGGGAACGCTGAGGGCAGACAAGGCCGCTATTCTAGGCTTCGCCAGCGGCTTGGAAAGGGGGGGCGAAAAGTATTTTTCAAGGGATGGCAGTGCGGTGAAAACATTCCCCTCGGGCCAATGAACATTGAGCCTCGCCGGTGGGCGGGGGCGGCGCTTGTGCGCTGTTTTGCCATGGGCTGGTATCAGCCTTGCGAATAATGACAGACAGCTGTGGCGGGCCTGTCTAGATTGCTGTTACCGGGGACAGTGACGCCCCAATAACAATAAAAGAGACGGACCCATGCAGAACTCGACCCAAGCGGCGAATGCCTGGCGCATTCTGTTCCTGCTGTTCCTGGCCAACCTGTTCAACTTTTTCGACCGCACCATCCCGGCCATCATCATCGAACCGATCCGGATGGAATGGCATCTCAGCGATTTTCAGCTGGGCATCATCGGCACTGCATTCACTATTGTCTACGCGATCGCCGGCCTGCCCCTGGGGCGGATGGCCGACACCGGTTCGCGCAGCAAACTGATGGGCTGGGGCCTGGCGGTGTGGAGCGGGCTGACCGCGGTCAATGGCATGGTCGGCAGTTTCTGGAGCTTTCTGCTCGTGCGCATGGGCATCGGCATCGGTGAAGCCAGCTATGCGCCCGCCGCCAACTCGCTGATCGGCGATTTGTTTCCGGCGCATCGCCGGGCGCGGGCCATGGGGATTTTCATGCTCGGGCTGCCGTTGGGGCTGTTGCTGGCGTTCTTTACCATCGGAGCGATGGTCAAGGCGTTCGACAGCTGGCGCGCGCCGTTCTTTATCGCCGCGGTGCCGGGGTTGATCCTGGCGATCTTCATGTTCTACATCAAGGAACCCAAACGCGGTGCCGCGGAAAACGTGCAGGTGTCGCAGGAGAAAGTTGACCGTCCGATCCGCCGTGTCCTCGCGGTGCCGACCTTCCTGTGGCTGGTGCTGGCCGGGCTGTGCTTCAACTTCGCCACCTATGCCTGTAACTCGTTTCTGGTGCCGATGCTGCAGCGCTATTTCCTGATGCCATTGCAGGAAGCGGCGGTGGCGACCGGGGTCATCGTCGGTGTAACCGGCCTGGTAGGACTGACCCTGGGTGGCTGGATCGCAGACAAGATCCACCAGCGGGTTGCCAATGGTCGTCTGTTGTTCGCCGCGTTCAGTCTGATTATTTCCACCCTCTGCACGGCATGGGCGCTGCATTCGGGGCGGATTGAAATCGGCATCTTTGTAGCGGTGTTCAGTCTGGGCTGGCTGTTTGCCTATAACTTCTACACCTGCGTTTACACGGCGATCCAGGACGTGGTCGAGCCGCGCCTGCGGGCGACGGCCATGGCATTGTTCTTCGCCGGGTTGTATCTGCTGGGCGGTGGGCTGGGGCCGGTGGTGGTCGGTGCCTTGTCCGATCACTTTGCGCATACGGCCATGCTGTCGGCTGGAGCCGAACAGATGACCGAGGCATTCAAGGCGGTCGGCCTGCATGATGCGATGTACCTGATACCGGTGGCGTTGTTTTTCACCATGGTGTTTCTGGTGTTGGCATCGCGGTGTTTTGTGCGCGATGCCAAGCGGATGAAGGATGGGTTGGTGGCGGTGGTTGAGCCTGAGGGTGCTGCGGCGACTGCGTAATCGCCATCGCGAGCAGGCTCGCTCCCACATTTGGAATGCATTCCCCTGTAGGAGCGAGCCTGCTCGCGAAGAGGCCATCAACAGCAACCACAAAACTCAAGCAAACAAAAAGGCCCGCATCGCTGCGGGCCTTCTTGTTTATCGGTGGAGCAGGGGACTTAACCCGCCACCAACACCCGGATCGCTTCCAGCCGCAGCGCAGCCTTGTCGAGCATGGCCAGGCCTTGTTCGCGCTGTTTACGCAGGGCAACCAGTTCGCTGTCGCGTACGGTCGGGTTGACCGCTTGCAACGCGGTCAGGCGCGCCAGTTCTTCATCGGTATCGGCTGCCAGGCGACGTTGCGCCTCGGCCACGCGTTCGGCATGGCGCGGATAGATCTTGTCTTCGCCGGCGTTGATCCGTGGCGTCAACTGATCGCGCTGGGCCTGGATAAACTTGTTGGCGCTGGCGCGGGGAACGCTTTCCAGTTGATCGTTCAGGGTTTCGAACGACACGCGGGCCGACAGGTCATTGCCATTGGCATCGAGCAGGCAGCGCAGGGCGGCAGGCGGCAGGTAACGCCCCAATTGCAGCGAGCGTGGCGCGACCACTTCGCTGACGTAGAGCAGTTCGAGCAATACGGTGCCGGGTTTCAGTGCCTTGTTCTTGATCAGCGCCACCGCGGTGTTGCCCATGGAACCGGACAACACCAGGTCCATGCCGCCCTGCACCATCGGGTGTTCCCAGGTGATGAACTGCATGTCTTCGCGCGACAGTGCCTGGTTGCGGTCGTAGGTGATGGTCACGCCTTCGTCGTCGCCCAGCGGGAAGCTGGCATCGAGCATTTTTTCGCTCGGCTTGAGGATCAGGGCGTTTTCCGAATGGTCCTCGCTGTCGATGCCGAAAGCGTCGAACAGGGTTTCCATGTAGATCGGCAGGGCGAACTGGTCGTCCTGCTCGAGAATCGCTTCAACCAGTGCTTCGCCTTCGCCAGCACCGCCGGAATTGAGTTCCAGCAAGCGGTCGCGGCCGGTGTGCAGTTCGGCTTCCAGACGCTCGCGCTCGGTCCGGGCTTCGTCGATCAGTGTTTGCCATTCTGCATCGTCGGCCTCTTCCAGCAGCGGCAGCAGGCGCGGGCCGAACTGATGCTGCAAGGCGTTGCCGGTCGGGCAGGTATTGAGGAACGCATTGAGCGCCTCGTGGTACCACTGGAACAGGCGCTCCTGCGGGCTGGTTTCCAGATACGGGACGTGCAGTTCGATGATGTGTTTCTGGCCGATCCGGTCCAGACGACCGATACGCTGTTCCAGCAGGTCCGGGTGGGACGGCAGGTCGAACAGTACCAGGTGATGGGAGAACTGGAAGTTGCGGCCTTCACTGCCGATTTCCGAGCAGATCAGCACTTGCGCGCCAAACTCTTCGTCGGCGAAGTAGGCGGCGGCACGGTCGCGTTCGAGGATGTTCATGCCCTCGTGGAACACCGTGGCCGGGATGCCGGAACGCACACGCAGGGCGTCTTCCAGATCCATGGCGGTTTCAGCGTGGGCGCAGATCACCAGCACTTTGGTGCGCTTGAGCATTTTCAACTGGTCGATCAGCCATTCGACGCGCGGGTCGAATTTCCACCAGCGCTCTTCTTCGCTGGCGTCCGGCTGGGCCTGGAAGCTGACCTCCGGGTACAGCTCGGCGTGATCGCCCAACGGCAGTTCGAGGTATTCGTCCGGGCACGGCAACGGGTAGGGGTGCAGTTTGCGTTCCGGGAAACCCTGCACAGCGGCACGGGTATTACGGAACAACACGCGACCGGTGCCGTGGCGGTCGAGCAGTTCGCGCACCAGGCGGGCGCTGGCTTCGGTGTCGCCATCGTTGACCGCTTCCAGCAAGGCTTCGCCTTCGTTGCCGAGGAAACCGTGGATGGTCTTGTGCGCTTGCGGCGACAAACGTCCCTGGTCCAGCAGTTCCTGAACGGCTTCGGCCACCGGGCGATAGTTTTCACTCTCGGCGCGGAATGCGTGCAGGTCATGGAAACGGTTTGGGTCGAGCAGGCGCAGACGGGCGAAGTGACTGTCCTGGCCCAGTTGTTCCGGGGTTGCGGTCAACAACAGCACGCCGGGAATGGTTTCGGCGAGTTGCTCGACCAGCGAGTATTCAGGGCTGACCTGATCTTCGTGCCACACCAGGTGGTGCGCTTCGTCGACCACCAACAAGTCCCAGCCAGCGGCGAACAGCGCGTCCTGGGCCTTCTCGTCGTCCACCAGCCATTCCAGTGCAACCAGCGCGAGCTGGGTGTCTTCGAACGGGTTGGAGGCATCGCTTTCGATGAAGCGTTCTTCGTCGAACAGCGCGACCTGCAAGTTAAAGCGGCGGCGCATCTCCACCAGCCACTGGTGCTGAAGGTTTTCCGGCACCAGGATCAGCACGCGATTGGCGCGACCCGAGAGCAGTTGGCGATGGATCACCAGGCCGGCTTCGATGGTTTTACCCAGACCCACTTCGTCCGCCAGCAGAACCCGTGGCGCGATGCGGTCGGCGACTTCACGGGCGATGTGCAATTGGTGCGCGATCGGTTGCGCACGCACGCCACCCAGACCCCACAGCGAGGACTGCAACTGGCGACTGGTGTGTTCAAGGGTGTGGTAACGCAGGGAGAACCAAGCCAGCGGGTCGATCTGGCCGGCGAACAGACGGTCGCTGGCCAGGCGGAACTGGATAAAGTTCGACAGTTGGGTTTCCGGCAGGGTGACCACTTCGTTCTGGGCGTTGAGGCCGTGGTAAACCAGCAGGCCATCCATGTCGTCGACTTCGCGGACGGTCAGTTTCCAGCCTTCGAAGTGCGTGATGGTGTCACCCGGCGAAAACCGCACGCGAGTGAGGGGCGCATTTCGCAGCGCGTACTGGCGGGTGTCGCCAGTGGCCGGGTAGAGCACGGTCAACAAGCGGCCGTCCTGTGCCAGAACGGTGCCTAAACCCAGCTCGGCTTCGCTGTCACTGATCCAGCGTTGCCCCGGTTGATACTGCTGCGCCATGCTGCCTGACTCCCACCTTGAAAAAGCGGGCTATCTTAACGGAATGAGGGCTTCAGGGCCAAAGGACTCTCAGAAAAACTCTCGGGTTTACGTTAGCCCACTTACGCACGCTGCGTGGGCTACGGCACCACCGAGTGCCAATCGGGTCACAGTTTGCGACCGATGGCTCAAGTCACCCTCCCGGCGGCCGACAGCCTGCTCACAGGAGACCCATAAATATGCTGCCACCGATGCTTCCCTTGAGCGCCGTGCCAATCACTTCCCAGCACGACCCGGTCCGCCCACGTCCGGACATCGCGCCTGTGGTGCCAATGCAGGAAAGCTCCAGTGACAGCACCATCGACCTGAAGCACCGCAACCCCGAAGAAGCAGCCTTGTTGTTGCGCGAGGAGCAGCGCCGGCAGCAGGAGCGCGAGCGTCGCCGCCGTGAAGCCGACGATGATCCCGAAGCGTATCTGGCAATTCCCGGTGATGACCTCAATGCCGACAACACCGTGCCGGTGGCACCGTTGATGGAAGATCAGCCGCGCCAGGGGTTGTGGGTCGATATCGAGATTTGAGGTCGCGACTGGTCAGCGCCGTCGCCAGACCGCATTATTGGTGCATCCCTGCCGAATGATGCGGCAGATGAACAACATTCCAAGCGATGCACTGAACGCCATGAGCCAAGACGACAAGCTGATCGACCTCAACGCCGAACGCGCCAAGCGCGTCCATGACCTCAACGACAAGCGCCTGAATGAAATGCGCCAGGCGTTCGAACAGGCCATGCCCCTGGGTAAAGCGAAGAAAAACCCGAAAGCCAAATCGAAGAACAAGCCGAAAAAACGTTGACCCCCGCATCGGTTGATGCGGGTCAGTTTTTCCCCTCCTTATAGGCCCGGCCCCGGGCAACATTGATCCCGGTCAATATTCTCTCCTGCCCGATTGGTTACCTTAACTCCATCGCAGCAAGGCAACTGCAGGAGAGGCGTCATGTTTTTCGACAACGTGGTGATCGCCGGAGTGCTGACTGTCAGCCTCATGTTGGTGTTTTTTGCAGGGTTCGGATTTTTTATCTGGAAGGATTCGCACAAGCGGAGAAAACCGTAGGTCTTTCTTGATGCAATGAGCACGCAAGGCATTTTGGGCAACTTCGGTTGCCCTTTTTTTTTGCCTGCGAAATTCTATCGGTAAACACGTAACCCTGTAGGAGCGAGCCTGCTCGCGATAGCGGTGGGACAGTCAACATTGATGCTGTATGTGATGGCCTCATCGCGAGCAGGCTCGCTCCTACAGTGATTTGTGGTGTAGCGAAGATTCGGCAATAAAAAAGGCGCGGTCCTCACGGAGCGCGCCTTTTTCATTCAGCAGCGTATCAGCTACCCAGTGCCTTCGAAGCCAGCCAGAACAGGCCCGCCGACAGGGCAACCGTGGCTGGCAGGGTCAGCACCCAGGCCAGCAGGATGGTTTTGACGGTGCCGCCTTGCAGGCCGCTTTTGTTGGCGACCATGGTCCCGGCAACACCCGAGGACAGTACATGGGTGGTGGAAACCGGCAGGCTGAAGACGTTGGCCAGGCCGATCAGGCTGGCGGTGGTGATCTGTGCCGACATACCCTGGGAGTAGGTCATGCCTTGCTTGCCGATCTTCTCGCCGATGGTCAGTACCACGCGTTTCCAACCCACCATGGTGCCCAGGCCCAGCGCCAGTGCAACTGCCAGAATCACCCAGAAAGGCGCGTACTCGGTGGTGGTGGTCAGATCCTTGCGCAGCTTGTCCAGGTCGGCCTTTTCACGGGCGGCCAGGAATGGCAATTTGCTGACCTTCTTCGCGGTATCGTCCAGGCACAGCAGGTAGCGGCGTACTTCGATACGGCTTTCCGACGACAGCGAGTGGTAGTCCGCAACGCCTTTCAGGGTACCGAGCAAGGCATCGATGGTCGGTTCGGTCTGTTGCGGGTTGCAGCGGAATTTCTCCGGCAGATCGCCTTCCACGCTTTTACCCAAGGCCAGGAACTCGCCCAGGGAATCGGCATTGCGCTTGTAGAACTGGCTCAAGTGCAAGGTGGCGTCACGGGTACGCTCGATCTGGTAGGTGGTGCTGCTCAGGTCGAGCACGAACTGTGCAGGCACGATACCGATCAGCACCAGCATGATCAGGCCGATACCTTTCTGACCGTCGTTGGAACCATGCACGAAGCTGACGGCCATGGCCGAGATCACCAATACCAGGCGGTTCCAGAACGGAGGGTGCTTCTTGTCGTCGATCTTGCGACGCTGTTCCGGCGTCTTGTGCATCTTTGACAGCGGACGCCACCATTTGAGGCCGATCAGTATCAGCGCGGCGATCAGGAAACCTGCCATGGGCGAGAACACCAGCGAAGCACCGATATCGATCGCCTTCTGCCAGTTCACGCCGTCAGCCAACGGAATATCGTTGATCAGGGCGTTGGCCAGGCCTACGCCGAGGATCGAACCGATCAGCGTGTGGGAGCTGGAGGCGGGGATACCGAAGTACCAGGTGCCCAGGTTCCAGGTGATGGCTGCGGCGAGCAACGAGAACACCATCGCCAGGCCATGGCCGGTATTCACGTTGATCAGCAGTTCTACCGGCAGCAGGTGGACAATGGCATACGCCACGCCAACGCCGCCCAGCAATACACCGAGGAAATTGAACACACCGGAAAAAAACACGGCCAGATGAGGCGGCATTGCTTTGGTGTAGATAACAGTGGCTACCGCGTTAGCGGTGTCATGAAATCCATTGATGAACTCGAAGGCGAGGACAAAAGCCAGGGCGAGCAAGAGGCTCACAAGCACCCAAGCATCCAGTCCGCTGAATAAATCGATCATGAAGGTTTTCTGACCCGGTCATAAGGGGGCGCGATTATGCCAGAAAAGACTATCAATCGATGCACTAGCTGCTCATCGGTAACATTCTTCAATGAAATATTTTGCAGCCACGCCCGCAGCCCCGGCGATTTTTCGGGGTTTGCAAGTCATTGAATTTCTTGGGAACGCAGTCGCCACAAGGGTTTCACTCACTTGGGGGAGCGATTGGACCGCTTGTGTGAAATTTCTGAAAGGGAGGTCAGATGTGAGCCTTTTACCCTGTCAGATGGACAAAGTAGCCGCTGCCCGCTCGTAGCGGGCGCAGAAGACTACATCAATACACCCCGCTTTTAACGGGTGTAAATGCAGACCCCGAAAGGCTTCAAGCCGAGGTGCTCATGGCTCTTCGGCCTTGAGTTCCTTTTCCATTTTTTCCAGTTCCTGCTTGAAAACCTGATCCTGAACGGTGGCGCGTTTACGCCAGGGTTTGCGTTCCGGTTCGGGCTGGGCGGCGTAGGTGGTGACTTCCCCGCCGTAAACTTCCTTGTAGCGTTGTTCCTGGCGCTCAAGTTCCGCGCGCAGTTCGTCTTTCGTCACAGTGCTACCTGATTGAGTTGAGATGAATTCTGGTGAAACGCGCTGCGTTCAATGTATTGATCACGCTCGTCGGAAGGACAAGGCCCAGGCAGGCATTGTTTTTACGGCAGGGGCAATCAGTACATCCATGTTGCAGGCGGCCACGGCACCAGAGATAAATAGCTGACGTAGCATCAGATTCCTGTTTCGGCGAGCGCGTTGGCGATGCAGATGCAGTCAGCGTCGGACGCTTGCCGGGGACGGTGGCGATGGAACATCACAGCACCGGGTAGCGGGATCGGCGAACAACAAATCGCCTGGCTACTGAATTGCATTATAGCGAGCGATTCACAGAACACTATCGCCAAAGAGTTAAAAGTGGATCTTGGCGTGTGATTGTTTTGTTGCGCGCAACTTCAATGGCAACTAGCGCGCTGGCGGATGTCACAGTGCAACGATGCCTTTCTGGCGCCATTAAGTCGGAACAACTTGGGAGGCAACTACGTCCACCTTTAACACCGCATTCCAGTCTGCTCGAAAGTATATAAGGAAGGTTGCGTATTTCGGCCGGTGGGCAGGCGGGAGGTGGAGGAGGTCGATTGCGATTATCGGTCGATGGTTCGATAATCGCCCGATCTTGGTTGGCCGGGGTTGTTTGCCGGACCCATGCCGCTTGTAATAGTCGCTGATCCGTTTGGGAAAGGACCATATATGAACGATCAACTGCGCAATTCCTTCGCTTCAGTGGCACCGCCGATCGTCGCTTCGCCAGCCAAGCGGATTCAGGCCCTGACCGGTGACCCGGACTTCATGACCTCGCTGGCCCGTGGTCTGGCTGTGGTGCAAGCGTTTCAGGAGCGCAAGCGACACCTCACCATTGCCCAGATCAGTCACCGCACGGAAATTCCCCGCGCCGCTGTCAGACGTTGCCTGCATACCCTGATCAAACTCGGCTACGCCACCACTGATGGTCGTACCTATTCATTGCTGCCCAAAGTGCTGACCCTCGGCCATGCCTATGTCTCCTCGACCCCGCTGGCCGTTTCTGCCCAGCCGTACCTGGACCGTATGAGCGAGCAACTGCATGAGGCCTGCAACATGGCCACCCTGGAAGGCGATGACATTCTCTATATCGCCCGCTCGGCGACAACCCAGCGTCTGATTTCGGTGGACCTCTCGGTGGGCGGGCGCTTGCCGGCGTATTGCACGTCGATGGGCAGGATTCTGCTGGCTGCCCTGGATGACACTTCGCTGGGTGAATACCTCGATCACGCCGACCTGCAAGCCAAGACCAGTCGCACTATCCATACCCCTGAAGCGTTGCTCGAATGCCTGCAGGAGGTGCGTAAACAAGGTTGGTGCATCGTCGATCAGGAACTCGAACAGGGCCTGCGTTCGATTGCCGTGCCGGTGTATGACGCTTCCGGTCAGGTGGTCGCGGCACTCAACGTCAGTACCCATGCGGGGCGAGTCAGTCGTAACGAACTTGAACAGCGTTTCCTTCCTGGTTTGTTAAGTGCCAG
The DNA here is from genome assembly GCF_002356535.2 of Pseudomonas izuensis. Lineage (NCBI taxonomy): Bacteria > Pseudomonadati > Pseudomonadota > Gammaproteobacteria > Pseudomonadales > Pseudomonadaceae > Pseudomonas > Pseudomonas izuensis. Next base: position 1,344,161 of record NZ_AP017423.2, read on the forward strand.
CCGCGACCTCAGCGCGCAGCTGTTTGCCTAAGCTGTTCGATAATCGCACGGAGTCGCGTCGGGTGAATTGACGCTGTTTGCTGCGGATTATTACTGTCGCGGCTGCGCCAGCTTCGGCTGGCTCCTGTACGACTGCGTACTTCGCATGGAATAAAAATAATGAACCAGCCTCAGTCTGCTGTAGGAAACTGCCTAGACGTGCAGTCCTTCATCAATGCCCAACCGATCTCGCGCTACCAGTGGCGCGTAGTGATCCTCTGTTTCCTGATTGTCTTCCTCGATGGCCTCGACACCGCCGCCATGGGGTTCATTGCCCCCGCCCTGTCTCAGGACTGGGGTATCGACCGCGCCAGCCTGGGCCCGGTGATGAGTGCGGCATTGATCGGCATGGTTTTCGGTGCGCTGGGTTCCGGCCCATTGGCTGACCGCTTCGGGCGAAAAATCGTACTGGTGAGCGCCGTGTTGTTGTTCGGCGCGTTCAGCCTGGCCTCGGCCTACAGCACCAATGTCGATCAGTTGCTGGTACTGCGCTTCCTCACTGGCCTGGGCCTGGGGGCCGGGATGCCGAACGCCACCACGCTGCTGTCGGAGTACACGCCGGAGCGCAAGAAGTCCCTGCTGGTGACCAGCATGTTCTGCGGTTTCAATTTGGGCATGGCTGGTGGCGGGTTCATTTCGGCCAAGCTGATTCCCGCCTTCGGCTGGCACAGCCTGTTGCTGATCGGCGGGATCTTGCCGTTGATTCTTGCTGTCGTCTTGCTGCTCTGGCTGCCGGAATCGGCGCGCTACCTCGTCGTCCGCAATCGCGGTAACGACAAAGTGCGCAAGGCGCTGGCGCCCATCGACCCGACAGTGGTCGCCCAGGCCGCAAGCTTCAGCGTGCCGGAACAGAAAACCGTGAAAGCGCGCAATGTCTTTGCGGTGATCTTCTCCGGTACCTACAGCGTCGGCACCTTGTTGCTGTGGCTGACCTACTTCATGGGCCTGGTGATTGTTTACTTGCTGACCAGTTGGCTGCCGACCCTGATGCGCGACAGTGGCGCGAGCATGGAGCAAGCTGCATTCATCGGTGCGCTGTTCCAGTTTGGCGGTGTGTTAAGTGCAGTGGGCGTGGGTTGGGCGATGGATCGGTTCAATCCGCACAAGGTCATCGGCACTTTCTACCTGTTGGCCGGGGTGTTTGCCTACGCGGTGGGGCAGAGCCTGGGCAACATCGCAGTACTGGCGACCCTGGTGCTGGTGGCCGGGATGTGTGTCAACGGTGCGCAATCGGCGATGCCGTCGCTGGCCGCGCGGTTTTATCCGACCCAGGGGCGAGCCACCGGTGTGTCGTGGATGCTGGGTATCGGCCGCTTCGGCGCGATCCTCGGCGCCTGGATGGGTGCAACGCTGCTGGGCCTGGGCTGGAATTTCGAGCAGGTGCTGACGGCGTTGGTGGTCCCGGCGGCGCTGGCGACCACGGCGGTGGTGATCAAGGGCATGGTCAGTCATGCGGATGCGACCTGACAGGTTGATCCGCAATCTTCAGTGATGCTGATGGCCTCATCGCGGGCAAGCCTTGCTCCCACAGGTCTGTGTCGTTCCCAAGTCGGATAAACGCCTCGGACCTGTGGGAGCAAGGCTTGCCCGCGATGCTTTTGGGATCGGTAGGTACGCAACAATGTGTTCGATAATCGAACACTCAGTCGATTATCGGATTGTTTGACGTTTTTCACAGGCTTAATCTTCAGTCATTCCGGCGCTGCGCATCGGCGCCTTTTTCGACCACTGTTGGTTAATAACAAATGGGAGCCTGCCCCAATGGCTGAAATTCTTTCACTGCATGACGCGGTGAAGCAGTTCGTGAACGACGGCGATACCGTTGCGCTCGAAGGCTTCACTCACCTGATCCCGACGGCGGCGGGTCACGAAATCATTCGCCAGGGCAAGAAAGACCTGACCCTGGTGCGCATGACCCCTGACCTGATCTACGACCAGTTGATCGGTGCCGGTTGTGCCCGCAAGCTGATTTTCTCCTGGGGTGGTAACCCGGGTGTCGGTTCGCTGCACCGTCTGCGCGATGCAGTCGAGAAGCAGTGGCCACACGCGCTGGAAATCGAAGAACACAGCCACGCCGACCTGGCCAATGCCTACGTCGCAGGGGCCTCCGGCCTGCCGTTTGCGGTGCTGCGTGCCTACGCCGGTTCCGACTTGCCGAAGGTCAACCCGCTGATCAAGTCCGTGACCTGCCCGTTCACCGGTGAAGTGCTGGCGGCGGTGCCTTCGGTGCGCCCGGACATCACCGTAATTCACGCGCAGAAAGCCGACCGCAAGGGCAACGTGCTGCTGTGGGGCATTCTCGGCGTGCAGAAAGAAGCCGCGCTGGCTGCCAAGCGTTGCATCGTCACCGTCGAAGAGATCGTCGACGACCTCAATGCACCGATGAACTCCTGCGTGTTGCCGACCTGGGCCTTGAGCGCCGTCTGCCATGTGCCGGGTGGCGCGCATCCGTCCTACGCCCACGGCTACAACGAACGCGACAACCGCTTCTACCAGGCCTGGGACCCGATTGCCCGCGACCGTGAAACCTTCACCGCGTGGATCAACGAGTACATCCACGGCAGCGCTGACTTCAGCGAGTTCCAGGCCAAACTGGCCGCCGCTTCGGAGGCGAAGTAATGACTTACACCACCAATGAAATGATGACCGTCGCCGCTGCCCGTCGCCTGAAAAACGGTTCGGTGTGCTTCGTGGGCATCGGCCTGCCATCGAAAGCGGCCAACCTGGCGCGCCTGACGTCCTCGCCGGATGTCGTGCTGATCTACGAATCGGGTCCGATCGGTGCCAAGCCGAGCGTATTGCCGCTGTCGATCGGTGACGGCGAACTGGCGGAAACCGCCGACACCGTGGTCCCGACCGGTGAGATTTTTCGCTACTGGCTGCAGGGCGGTCGCATTGACGTCGGTTTCCTCGGTGCGGCCCAGGTTGACCGTTTCGGCAACATCAACACCACAGTGGTGGGCGACTACCACGCACCGAAAGTCCGCCTGCCGGGCGCCGGCGGCGCACCGGAAATCGCTGGCTCGGCCAAGAGCGTGCTGATCATCCTCAAACAATCGGCGCGTTCGTTCGTCGACAAGCTCGACTTTATTACCTCGGTCGGCCACGGCGAGGGCGGCGATTCGCGCAAGCGTCTGGGTCTGCCGGGTGCCGGTCCGGTCGGCATCATTACCGACCTGTGCACCATGGAGCCGGAAGCCGGCACCAACGAATTTGTGGTGACCGCGCTGCACCCGGGCATCACCCGCGAGCAAGTGGTTGCCGCCACCGGTTGGCCGATTCGCTTTGCCGCCAGCGTCGACACCACTGCCGAGCCGACCGAAATCGAATTGACCGCCCTGCGCGATCTGGAAGCCCGTACCGCGGCGGCCCACGGCCAAGCCCCTGGAGAAGCGTGATGCGTGACGTTTATATCTGCGACGCGATTCGTACCCCCATCGGCCGTTTCGGCGGTGGCCTGTCGGCAGTACGTGCCGACGATCTGGCCGCCGTGCCGATCAAGGCACTGATGGAGCGCAACCCGACCGTGGACTGGACGGCGGTGGACGAAGTGTTCCTCGGCTGCGCCAACCAGGCCGGTGAAGACAACCGTAACGTGGCGCGCATGGCGCTGCTGCTGGCCGGCCTGCCGGAAACCATTCCCGGCGTTACTCTCAATCGCCTTTGCGCGTCGGGCATGGATGCCATCGGCACCGCGTTCCGCGCCATCGCCAGTGGCGAAATGGAGCTGGCGATTGCCGGCGGTGTCGAATCGATGTCCCGCGCGCCGTTCGTGATGGGCAAGGCCGATGCGGCGTTTTCGCGCAACATGAAACTCGAAGACACCACCATCGGCTGGCGCTTCATCAACCCGCTGATGAAAGCCCAGTATGGCGTGGACGCGATGCCGCAGACGGCGGACAACGTCGCCGACGACTACGAAGTGTCCCGCGAGGATCAGGACGCGTTCGCCCTGCGCAGCCAACAACGCACGGCCGCCGCGCAAGCCGCAGGTTTTTTCGCTGAAGAAATCGTCGAAGTGCGGATCACCCACAAGAAGGGTGAAACCGTGGTCAGCCAGGATGAACATCCTCGTGCCGACACGTCCCTGGAAGCCCTGGCCAGGTTGAAGCCGGTCAACGGCCCGGACAAAACCGTCACCGCTGGCAACTCCTCGGGCGTCAACGACGGTGCCGCCGCGTTGATCCTGGCCAGCGCCGAAGCGGTGAAAAAACACGGTCTGACCGCTCGCGCCAAAGTGCTGGGTATGTCCAGTGCCGGTGTTGCACCACGGGTGATGGGCATCGGCCCGGTACCGGCGGTACGCAAACTGACCGAGCGCCTGGGTGTGGCGGTCAGCGATTTCGATGTGATCGAACTCAACGAAGCCTTCGCCAGCCAGGGCCTGGCGGTGCTGCGTGAACTGGGGCTGGCGGACGACGCGGCCCAGGTCAACCCGAACGGTGGCGCCATTGCCTTGGGCCATCCATTGGGCATGAGCGGTGCGCGACTGGTACTGACTGCTTTGCATCAGCTGGAAAAAACCGGTGGCAAGAAAGGTCTGGCGACCATGTGCGTCGGCGTCGGTCAGGGTCTGGCCCTGGCGATCGAACGCGTTTAACGCGTTCTGAAGACTTATAAGAACTGAGGAACGTTTCATGACCGACAAGCCTGGTTACCGTCGCCCGCAGGAAGGCACCCAGCCTGCGTACCTGCACCCGACCTACCAATCCACCAACCTGCGCTCGCCGTCCAAGCCCTTGGTGTACCTGCCGCATTCGTTGTCGGAAATCACCGGGCCGACCATCGGCGCCGAGCGTGTCAGCGAGAACGACAACGACCTGACCGCCCAGCACAAGGGCGAGCCACTGGGTGAGCGCATCATCATTCACGGCCGCGTGCTGGATGAAAACGGCTTGCCGGTGCCAGGAATTCTGGTGGAGATCTGGCAGGCCAACGCCGCCGGTCGCTACAACCATGCCCGCGACCTGCACGACGCGCCGCTGGACCCGAACTTCACCGGCACCGGTCGCACCGTGACCGACGCCGATGGCTGGTACCAGTTCCAGACCATCAAGCCCGGCGCCTATCCGTGGGGTAACCACCACAACGCCTGGCGCCCGGCGCATATCCATTTCTCGTTGTTTGGGCCGAGCATCCTGACGCGCCTGGTGACGCAGATGTATTTCCCGGGCGACCCGTTGCTGGCGTACGACCCGATCTACAACTGCGTGCCCGATACCAGCGCCAAAGAGCGACTGATCGCCAGTTTCGACCTGGAAAAAACCATCCCTTCCTATGCCCTCGGTTATCGCTGGGACATCGTCTTGCGCGGCCGCGACGCCACGCCGATGGAGAAATAAGATGACGCTGACTGCCACCACGTCCCACACCGTCGGGCCGTACTACCACATCGGCCTGACCTGGCTGAACCGTGAAAACCTGACCGTCGAACAAACCCTGGGTGAGCGCGTGGCGATCTCCGGGCAAGTGGTCGACGGCAACGGCGATGTCGTCAACGACGCGATGCTGGAAGTCTGGCAGGCCAACGCCGCCGGCAAGTACGACCACCCCGAAGACGATCAGGACAAGCCCCTGGATCCGCATTTCGAAGGGTTCGGCCGGGTGCCGGTGGATGCCGAAGGGCGTTTCCGTTTCACCACGATCAAACCGGGCACGGTGGAAGGCCTCAAGGGCACGACCCAGGCGCCGCATCTGGTGGTGCTGGTGTTTGCCCGTGGCCTGGTCAAGCACCTGCTGACACGGATTTACTTCGAGGGTGACGCGGCGAATGTGAACGATCCTCTGCTGGAATGCGTGCCGGCCGAGCGTCGTGGCACTTTGCTGGCGAAGCAGGATGCGAGCGGTGTGTACCAGTGGAATGTGATTCTGCAGGGTGCCGATGCTGAGACGGTGTTTTTCGATTATTGAGAACAGCGTAAATCCTTGTGGGAGCGAGCCTGCTCGCGAAAGCGGCGTGTCAGTACCATCAATGCTGAATGACACACCACATTCGCGAGCAGGCTCGCTCCCACAGGGGGAATGATGTGGCAGATCTATCTGTGGAACGGGACTGTTGCAAAGTATGTCTAGACTCTCACTGTCCCCATTGAGTGAAAAACAATGACAACACCAACCGCTTCACCCGCGCTATATACCGGCGAAGAGCGTAGAAAACGGATCTTTGCCATTGTCGGCGCCTCGTCCGGCAACCTGGTCGAATGGTTCGACTTCTATGTCTACGCCTTCAGTGCGCTCTATTTCGCGCCGGCCTTTTTCCCTTCCGACAACCCCACGGTGCAGTTGGTCAATACCGCCGGCGTGTTTGCCGCCGGGTTTCTGATGCGACCGATTGGCGGCTGGATTTTCGGTCGGTTGGCAGACAAGCACGGGCGTAAGAATTCGATGGTGATCTCGATTCTGATGATGTGCTTCGGCTCGTTGCTGATCGCTTGCCTGCCGACCTACAGCAGCATCGGGATCTGGGCGCCGATTCTGTTGCTGTTCGCACGTTTGCTCCAGGGCCTGTCGGTCGGTGGCGAGTACGGCACCACCGCCACCTACATGAGTGAAGTCGCCCTCAAGGGGCAGCGCGGTTTTTTTGCTTCGTTCCAGTACGTGACGCTGATTGGCGGGCAACTGCTGGCGGTGTTGGTCGTCGTGATCCTGCAACAGTTCCTCAGTGAAGACGAGTTGCGTGCCTACGGTTGGCGGATCCCGTTCGTGGTAGGGGCCATGGCGGCGCTGGTTTCGCTTTATCTGCGTCGTTCGCTGAAAGAAACCTCCAGCAAGGAAATGCGCGAAAACAAGGATGCCGGCAGCATCGGTGCACTGTTCCGCGACCATAAAGCCGCATTCATCACTGTGCTCGGTTACACCGCAGGTGGTTCGCTGATTTTCTACACCTTTACCACGTACATGCAGAAGTACCTGGTGAACACCGCCGGCATGCCGGCCAAGACCGCCAGCTACATCATGACCGGCGCGCTGTTCCTCTATATGTGCATGCAACCGGTTTTCGGCATGCTCGCCGACAAGATTGGCCGGCGTAACTCGATGTTGTGGTTCGGTGCCCTCGGTACGCTGTGCACCGTACCGATTCTGCTGAGTTTGAAAACTGTCGGCAGCCCGTTCCTGGCTTTTGTGTTGATTACCCTGGCCTTGGCGATCGTCAGTTTCTACACCTCCATCAGTGGCCTGGTAAAAGCCGAAATGTTTCCGCCCGAGGTGCGTGCACTGGGTGTCGGCCTGGCGTATGCGGTAGCGAATGCGATCTTCGGCGGTTCGGCGGAATATGTGGCCTTGAGTCTCAAGGCCGTCGGCATGGAAAACGCCTTCTACTGGTACGTGACGGTGATGATGGCGGTGGCGTTCCTGTTCAGCCTGCGCTTGCCGAAACAGGCCGCGTATCTGCACCACGACCTTTGATCTTTACGCGGGCCTGACCGGCCCGCGCTTCCAGGGACTGTTTATGAACCATCGACCGGGCAATCAATTGTTCGATGCCTATTTCACTGCCCGCGATATGCGCGACGTGTTCTGCGATCAGGGCCGGGTCCAGGCCATGCTCGATTTCGAAGCGGCGCTGGCCCGGGCCGAAGCGCGGGTCGGCCTGATCCCGCAGTCTGCCGTGGCGCCCATCGAAGCGGCGTGTCAGGCCGGGCATTTCGACTTTGTCGCCCTCGGCGAAGCGATTGCCACTGCCGGCAACTCCGCCATTCCGCTGGTCAAGGCGTTGGGCAAACAGATTGCAAGTAAGGATGCCGAAGCCGAACGCTATGTGCATTTGGGCGCGACCAGCCAGGACGTGATGGACAGCGGCCTGGTGCTGCAATTGCGCCGGGCGCTGGAACTGATCGACGGCGATCTGGCGCAGCTGGGGCAAACCCTCGCCAGTCAGGCTCAGCGTTATGTGGCTACGCCGCTGGCCGGGCGCACCTGGCTGCAGCATGCGACGCCGGTCACCCTCGGCATGAAAATCGCCGGATGGCTGGGGTCGGTGACCCGCAGCCGCCAGCGCCTGCAAGAACTCAAGCCGCGCCTGCTGGTGCTGCAATTCGGTGGCGCGTCCGGCACCCTCGCAGCGCTGGGCGAACAGGCGATGCCGATTGCCCGGGCGCTGGCCGAGGAGTTGCAACTGAGCTTGCCTGATCAACCCTGGCACACCCAGCGGGATCGCCTGGTGGAGTTCGGTTCGGTGCTCGGGTTGATCGCCGGCAGCCTTGGCAAACTCGGACGCGACATCAGCCTGTTGATGCAAACGGAAGCGGGCGAAGTGTTCGAGCCGTCGGCGCCCGGCAAGGGCGGTTCTTCGACCATGCCGCACAAACGCAACCCGGTGGGCGCGGCGGTGCTGATCGGCGCGGCCACCCGTGTACCCGGTTTACTCTCGACCCTGTTCAGCGCCATGCCGCAGGAACACGAACGCAGCCTCGGCCTGTGGCATGCCGAGTGGGAAACCCTACCGGAGATTTGCTGCCTTGTGTCCGGCAGCCTGAAGCAAGCGCTGTTGGTGACCCAGGGGCTGGAAGTGGACGCCGGGCGCATGGCCCGCAACCTTGATTTGACCCAGGGCCTAGTGCTGGCCGAGGCGGTGAGCATCGTCCTGGCGCAACGGGTCGGGCGCGACACCGCGCATCACCTGCTGGAGCAATGCTGCAAACGCGCCGTGGCCGAACAGCGCCATCTGCGCGCGGTGCTCGGCGACGAACCGCAAGTGACTGCCGAGCTGTCGGCGCAAGAACTCGATCATCTGCTGGACCCCGCCCATTACCTCGGTCAGGCCCGTACCTGGGTCGAGCGAGCGGTGGCGGAACATTCTGCATTGACTGCCTGAAGGAGAATGCTGTGGCTTTTGTACAACTCGCCGAGGGCGAACTGCACTACCAAATTGAAGGACCGGTCGATGCGCCGGTGCTGGTGCTGTCCAATTCCCTGGGCACCGATCTGCACATGTGGGACGCACAAATTCCGGCGTTCACCCAGCATTTTCGCGTGCTGCGTTTCGACACCCGTGGTCACGGCAAATCGTTGGTGACACCGGGGCCTTACAGCATCGATCAACTGGGCCGTGACGTGCTGGCGCTGCTGGATGCGTTGCACATCGAACGGGCGCATTTCTGCGGACTGTCCATGGGCGGACTGATCGGCCAGTGGCTGGGCATCAACGCCGGCGAGCGCCTGAACAAACTGATCGTGTGCAACACCGCAGCGAAAATCGGCGATCCATCGATCTGGAACCCGCGTATCGAAATGGTGCTGCGTGATGGTCAGGCGGCCATGGTTGCCCTGCGCGATGCGTCGATTGCCCGCTGGTTCACCCCGGATTTTTCCGAGGCCAACCCGGCGGCAGCCAAGCAGATCACCGACATGCTGGCGGCCACGTCGCCTGAAGGCTATGCGGCCAATTGCGCGGCGGTACGCGATGCCGATTTCCGCGATCAATTGTCCTCGATCAAGGCGCCGCTGCTGGTGATCGCCGGTACTCAGGATGCGGTCACACCGCCGTCCGGCGGGCATTTCATCCAGGAGCACGTACCGGGTGCCGAGTACGCCGAGTTCTATGCCGCGCACTTGTCCAACGTTCAGGCCGGCGCTGACTTCAGCGAGCGCGTGCTGGCATTTCTGCAGGCTTGAGGGGAAATTCCGTGGACGAGAAACAACGTTACGATGAGGGCATGAAGGTCCGTCGCGCCGTACTGGGCGATGCTCACGTCGACCGCAGCCTGACCACCCTGACCGAGTTCAACTCGGAGTTTCAGGAAATGATCACCCGCCATGCCTGGGGCGACATCTGGACCCGCCCGGGCCTGCCGCGCCACACCCGCAGCCTGATCACCATCGCCATGCTGATCGGCATGAACCGCGAGGGTGAGCTCAAACTGCACCTGCGCGCCGCCGCCAACAATGGCGTCAGCCGTGGCGAGATCAAGGAAGTGATCATGCAGAGCGCGATCTACTGCGGCATCCCGGCGGCCAATGCGACCTTCCACCTGGCCGAGTCGGTGTGGGATGAGTTGGGGGTTGAATCGCGGGAGTGATTCTGGCGAATTGCGGTGCCTGATCTGACGCCATCGCGGGCAAGCCCGCTCCCACAAGGTTTTGTGTAATGCTCTAATTTTGGAGCACATACAGAACCTGTGGGAGGGGGCTTGCCCGCGATGACGGCAGTGAGAGTTACAGCAGGCTGATCGGGTAGCTGATGATCAGGCGGTTTTCGTCGAACTCGTTGTTGCTGTAGTCACGGCGCATGGTTGAGTTGCGCCATTTGACGTTCAGGTCTTTCAGCGCACCGCTCTGCACGGTGTAGCCCAGTTCCGACTCACGTCCCCATTCTTTGCCATCGGTGATGCTGCCGGTGTGTACGTTATCGCCGCTGATGTAGCGGTTCATCAGCGTCAGGCCCGGCACGCCGAGGGCGACGAAGTTGTAGTCGTGGCGCACTTGCCAGGATTTCTCCCCGGCGTTGTCGTAGCTGGAGTTGTAGCTGTCGTTGGCCAGGGTGCCGCCGCTGGTGCCGTTGACCCGCATCCACGGGCTGTCCCCGGTGAGTTTTTGCAGTCCGACGTAGAAGGTGCTGCCGCCATACTTGGCCGAGAGCAGGCCATACATCGTTTTGTTCTCCAGCTCGCCGGCGCGGGCGCTGCCGTCATCCTTGCCGTAGAAGAAACCGAGGTTGGCACCCAGGGTCCAGTCGCCGATGGGCTGGCTGTGGATCACGTTGATGAATTGCTGGCTGTAGATGTCCTTGAGTTCGGCATTCCACAGGCCGATCTGAGTGCGCTTTTCGTTGAACAGGTATTCGCCGCCCTGGAAGTTGAAGCGGTCCGAGGTGAACGCGGCTTTGCCGGTCATCGACATGTCACCCATGCTGCTGTCGTCCCGCGGGCTGTTCTGGCGGAATTGGCCGCCGTAGAGCGTCAGGCCATTGATCTCCTTCGAGGTGATCTGGCCGCCGCGGAAGGTTTGCGGCAGGGAGCGACCGTCGTCGGAGCGCAGGATCGGCAACACCGGCATCCACTCGCCAACCTTCACTTCGGTCTGCGAAAGCTTTGCCTTGAACGCCACGTTGGCACGGCCGAAGTTGTCCGCCGGGCGGCCGTCGTGGTCCAGCGGCAACAGTTGCGTACCGCCGGTGCCTTTGCCGCCGTCGAGCTTCACCGAATACAAACCGAGCACATCCATACCAAAGCCGACGGTGCCCTGGGTGAACCCGGACTTGGCGTCGAGAATGAAACTCTGTGTCCATTCCTCAGCCTTGCCCTGGGCCTTGGTCGGGTTGGTGAAGTTGCGGTTGATGTAGAAATTGCGCAGGTTCAGGTTGACCTTGGCGCCTTCGACAAAGCCTGATTCCTCGGCCTGGGCGGGCAGGGCCGCACCGGCCAGGGACAGGGCAATCAGGCTGGGAACGAAATACTGTGCGGTAGAAGGCGTCATGGGTTCGGGCTCTCTAATTCTTGGGGATGAAACGGGGTGGTGCCGCAGCCGGGGAGGGTGCAGACATGAAGTCGACATCGCTGGGTAAAGCCTGGGGATCAGCCGGACAGGGCAGGGCGCGGGGGCATGGTGTCGAACCTGTTGTTATTGGTTTTGTAGGCCGATGGTGCTGTGAATGTACTAGATGGTTCAATCTGTAAAAGTGGGTTTTGGGCGATTATCGAACGAAAGATGAGTGGGTATGTGTCGTTTGTGCCGGCCCTTTCGCGAGCAGGCTCGCTCCCACAGTGGATCGAGTTCCTTCAGGAAAAATGCGGTCCATTGTGGGAGCGAGCCTGCTCGCGAAGAGGCCAGAACAATCAACACACTTTTCCCGCAGCCAACAAAAAGCCCACCAAAAGGTGGGCTTCGTGTTTTCACAGTGCTATCAGAACAACCGCATCTTCGGCGCTTCTTCTTTCAACGGCTCGTTCTGCGCCGTTTGTTCGTTCCAGCCACCGCCCAGGGCCTTGTACAGGTTGACCGCGCTGACCAACTGCGCCAGACGGTCCGTGATCAGCGCCTGTTGGGCACTGAACAGTTGGCGTTGGGCATCGAGGAAGGTCAGGTTGCTGTCGACACCGATGCGGTAACGACGCTCGGCCAGGCGGTAGTAGTCCTGGTTGGCGCGGACGAAGTCGGTTTGTGCTTCCAGCTGCTGGACATAGGTCTGGCGCGCGGCCAGGCCGTCGGCGACTTCCTGGAAGGCCGTTTGAATGGACTTCTCGTAGTTCGCCACACCGATGTCTTTCTGGATTTTCGAGTAATCCAGGCTGGCGCGCAGGCTGCCGGCGTTGAAGATCGGCAGGTTGATCTGCGGCTGGAACAGCCAGGTGCCCGAACCGCCCTTGAACAGACCGGACAGGTCCGGGCTCAGGGTCCCGGCGTTGGCTGTCAGGCTGATGCTCGGGAAGAATGCAGCGCGCGCCGCGCCGATGTTGGCGTTGGCGGCCTTGAGGTTGTACTCGGCTTGCAGGATGTCCGGACGACGGTGCAGCAAGTCCGACGGCAGGCCGGGCGGAACGTCGCTCAGCAAGTCGTCGTCAAGCGGCTTGGCCGCTTGCAGGTTAGCCGGGACACCGGTGCCGAGCAGCAGCACCAGGCTGTTTTCATCCTGGGCAACCTGGCGGGTGTACTTGGCCAGTTGCGCACGGGCGTTTTCCACCGAGGTCCGCGACTGCGCCAGGTCCAGGGCCGAGGCAACTCCCACTTCGTTGCTGCGGGCGGTGAGCTTGTAGCTCTCCTCGAACGTGGCGAGGGTGTCCTGGGTCAGCTTGTACAGTTCCTTGTCGGCCTGCCAGGTCAGGTAGGCATTGGCCACGCTGGCCACCAGACTGATCTGGGTGCTGCGCCGGCCTTCTTCGGTGGCGAAGTACTTCTGCAGCGCTTCTTCACTCAGGCTGCGAACCCGACCGAACAGGTCGAGTTCATAGGCGCTGATACCGACGGTGGCCGAGTAGGCGCTGACGATGCCCGACCGACCTGTTTGCGAGGAGTTTTCCGGAATCCGTTGACGGCTGCCGGAGCCATTGGCCGAAACGGCCGGGAACAGGTCGGCGCGCTGGATGCGGTATTGAGCCGCAAAAGCGTCGATGTTCAGGGCCGCGACACGCAGGTCACGGTTGTTTTCCAGGGCCACCTGAATCAGCTGCTGCAATGCCGGGTCATGGAAAAACTGCTTCCAGCCTTGTTCGGCAGCGGCCTGTGCGGGCGCCTGGGCCGGCGAATACGCCGGGCCTTGCGGGTATTGTTCTGCCACCGGCGCGTCCGGCCGCTGATAATCAGGTATCAACGAGCAGCCACCGAGCACGAAGGCGGCGACTGCCAGGGAGAGTAGCGACTTGCTCATTAGCCAGCCTCTTTAGAAGGTTCAAAGGCAGCGTCCTGGTCGGCGACTTTGCGCTGGCCCATGGACGATACAGTGACGAAGAACAGTGGGACCCAGAAGATCGCCAGCACGGTGGCGGTGATCATACCGCCAATCACACCGGTACCGATCGCATGCTGGCTACCCGAGCCTGCGCCCGTGGATATAGCCAGTGGTACCACACCGAGAACGAATGCAAGCGAGGTCATGATGATCGGTCGCAGACGCATGCGGCAGGCTTCGATGGCCGCATCGCGCAGGCTGCGCCCTTGTTCGTGCAGTTCCTTGGCGAATTCGACGATCAGAATGGCGTTTTTCGCCGCCAGGCCGATGGTGGTCAACAGGCCCACCTGGAAGTACACGTCATTGGACAGGCCGCGCAGGCTGGTGGCCATCAGTGCCCCGATGATCCCCAGCGGTACCACCAACATCACCGCAATCGGGATCGACCAGCTTTCATACAACGCCGCCAGACACAGGAACACCATCAGCAGCGACAGGGCGTACAACGCAGGCGCCTGGGAGCCGGACAGACGTTCCTCGTAGGACAGGCCGGTCCAGGAAATACCGACACCCGCCGGCAGTTTCTGGGCAATGGCTTCGACCTCGGCCATGGCTTCACCGGTGGAATAACCTGGCGCCGGGGCACCGAGGATTTCCATCGCTTCCACGCCGTTGTAACGGGCCAGCTTCGGCGAGCCGTAGATCCATTCACCCTTGGCGAACGCCGTGAACGGCACCATGGTCCCTTCGCGGTTGCGCACGTACCACTTCTGCAGGTCTTCAGGGCTCATGCGTGCACCGGGGCGGCCTTGTACGTATACCTTCTTCACCCGACCGCGGTCGATGAAGTCATTGACGTAGCTACTGCCCAGGGCAATCGACAGGGTGTTGTTGATGTCGGCGATGGTAATGCCCAGGGCACTGGCCTTCTCGTCATCGATTTCCAACTGGTATTGCGGTTCGTCGTTCAGGCCGTTCGGACGCACCTGCGTCAGCACTTTGCTCTGCGCGGCCATGCCCAGGAACTGGTTACGGGCTTCCATGAGCTTGTTGTGGCCAATACCGGCGCGGTCTTGCAGGAACACGTCGAAACCGGTGGCGTTACCCAGCTCGAGTACCGCCGGTGGCGCAAAGGCGAACACCATGGCGTCACGGAAGGTGAAGAAGTGCTGTTGGGCACGGGCCGCCACCTTGAACACGTTGTTGTCGGCGTTTCGCTCGTGCCACGGCCTGAGCATGATGAACGCCATGCCCGAACTCTGGCCACGGCCGGCGAAGTTGAAGCCGGTCACGGTAAACACCGAGTTCACCGCATCACCCTCACCGCCATCCTTGCCCGGACGCAGCAGGAATTCACGCATCTCGTCAACGACCACCTGGGTACGCTGGGCCGTCGAACCGGCCGGGGTCTGCACCTGGGCAAACAGTACGCCCTGGTCTTCTTCCGGCAGGAACGCCGTCGGAATGCGGGTGAACAGCCAGATCATGCCGACCACGATGATGATGTAGGCCAGCAGGTACGGGGCCTTGCGCGCCAGCATGTTGCCCACGCCGCGCTCATAGCTGCGTACGCCACGGTCGAAGTTACGGTTGAACCAGCCGAAGAACCCGCGTTTCGGTGTGCCATGCTCGCCTTTCGGAATCGCCTTGAGCATGGTGGCGCACAGCGCCGGGGTGAAGATCAGTGCCACCAGTACCGACAGGGCCATGGCCGAGACGATGGTGATCGAGAACTGCTTGTAAATCACACCGGTGGAACCGCTGAAGAACGCCATCGGCAGCAGTACCGCCGAGAGCACCAGGGCGATACCGACCAGAGCGCCCTGGATCTGCCCCATGGATTTCTTGGTGGCTTCCTTGGGCGACAGGCCTTCTTCGCTCATTACCCGTTCGACGTTTTCCACCACGACGATGGCGTCGTCCACCAGCAAGCCGATGGCCAGCACCATACCGAACATGGTCAGGGTGTTGATGCTGAAACCGGCGGCGGCGAGGATGCCGAACGTACCGAGCAATACCACCGGCACGGTCATCGTGGTGATCACGGTGGCGCGGAAGTTTTGCAGGAACAGGAACATCACCAGGAACACCAGCACGATCGCTTCGACCAGGGTTTCAACCACACCCTTGATCGACTCGGTCACCACCGGCGTGGTGTCGTACGGGAACACCACTTCCATCCCTTGCGGGAAGAATGGCTTGAGGTTGTCGATGGTCTTGCGCAGGGCTTTTGCCGTGTCGAGGGCGTTGGCACCGTTGGCCAGTTTCACCGCCAGACCGGAAGCCGGGGCGCCGTTGAACTGGGCGTTGATGCTGTAGTTCTCGCCACCCAGGCCAACGTCGGCGACATCCTTGAGGCGAACCTGGGAACCGTCCTTGTTGACCTTGAGCAGGATCTTGTTGAACTGCTCGGCGGTCTGCAAGCGGGTCTTGCCGATGATGGTCGCGTTCAGCTGCGTGCCGGGCATGGCAGGCAGGCCACCGAGCTGGCCGGACGAAATTTGCACGTTTTGCGCGGCGATCGCGGTTTTGACGTCGATCGGGGTCAGGTTGTAGTTGTTTAACCTGGCCGGGTCGAGCCAGATACGCATGGCGTACTGGGAACCGAACACCTGGAAGTCACCGACACCGGCGGTCCGCGAGATCGGGTCCTGCATGTTCGACACGATGTAGTTGGACAGGTCGTCCTTGGTCATGCTGCCGTCACGCGACACCACGCCGATCACCAGCAGGAAGTTCTTCACGGCCTTGGTGACGCGGATACCTTGCTGTTGCACTTCTTGCGGCAGCAGCGGGGTGGCCAGGTTCAGCTTGTTCTGCACCTGAACCTGCGCGGTATCGGAGTTGGTGCCTTGCTCGAAGGTCGCGGTGATGGTCATGGTGCCGTCGGAGTTACTTTCCGACGAGACATAACGCAGGTTGTCGATACCGTTGAGTTGTTGCTCGATTACCTGCACCACGGTGTCCTGCACGGTCTGCGCGGAAGCGCCCGGGTAGGTCACGGAGATGGCGATCGCCGGTGGCGCGATGCTCGGGTATTGGTTGATCGGCAGTTTGAGGATCGATAGTGCCCCGACCAGCATGATCACCAGGGCAATTACCCAGGCGAAAATCGGACGGTCGATAAAAAATTTCGACATGGTTTACTCCCCTTTGCCGGCGGAAGCCTGTTCAGCTGCTTTCACGGGGGCCGGGTTTATTGCGCCAACGTTGGTCGCCTCACTGGCCTTGACTTCGACGCCAGGTTTGACGAATTGCAGTCCTTCAGTGATCAGGCGATCGCCGGCTTTCAGGCCGTCTTCGATCAGCCATTGGTTGCCGACGGTGCGGCTGGCCTTGAGCTGACGCAGTTCGACCTTGTTGTCGGGGCCGACGACCAGCGCGGTCGGGGAACCTTTGAGGTCGCGAGTCACGCCTTGCTGCGGGGCCAGGATTGCCGCGCTGTTCACACCGGCCTTCAGCTGGGCGTGCACGAACATGCCGGGCAGGAGTGTGTGATCAGGGTTCGGGAACACGGCACGCAGGGTCACCGAACCGGTGGTCTGGTCAACCGAGACTTCGGAGAATTCCAGCTTGCCTTCCTGCTGGTACTGGCTACCGTCCTCAAGGGTCAGCTTGACCGCCGCAGTATTGTCGCCGGCCTTTTGCAGACGGCCGCTTTCCAGCTCGCGGCGCAGCTGCAACAGCTCGACCGAGGACTGGGTGACGTCGACATAGATCGGGTCAAGTTGCTGAATGACCGCCATCGCTTCGGTCTGGCCGTTGCTGACCAATGCGCCTTCGGTCACCGAAGAGCGACCGATACGGCCGGTCAATGGCGCGTAGACCTTGGTGTAGCGCACGTTGATCTGCGCCGTTTGCAGCGCGGCTTCCGATTGCAGGCGGTTGGACACGGCGGTGTCGTACTCCTGACGGCTCACCGCTTGCTCGTTGACCAGTTGCTGGTAGCGGTCGGAGATCGATTTGGTCGAACGCAGGTTGGCTTCGGCGCTTTTCAGGGTCGCTTCATAGACCGCCGGATCGATCTGGTACAGCTGCTGGCCGGCCTTGACCTCGCCGCCTTCCTTGAACAGACGCTTGAGAATGATGCCGTTGACCTGCGGGCGCACTTCGGCGATGCGGAACGCGCTGGTGCGGCCCGGCAGTTCAGACGTCAACGTAAACGTTTGCGGCTGCAGGGTGACGACGCCGACCTGAGGCGGTGGTGCGGCCGGTGCCGCTTCTTCCTTTTTGCATCCACTGAGCAGTGCAGCAAGGGCGACGGCGGCGACCAGAGCGGTAACAGCTGGCTTGAATTGCATGAAAATCCTCGGGTCAGGCGCGAAACAAACGCACAAGAAAAGATGGAAGGTTTAAAAAATGGGTGCCGGGTGGATAAGTAGCTTGCTAAGGAATATACTTACATTCACGGTTGTTTGTAAATACCTTGGCTGTGTATCCTCGCCGTTACAGAGGCCGTCGCAAGGTTGGAATTGTAAGCCCGGGGACGATACCCAAGAGCGTTCACCCCGCATTTATTCAGCTGATATTCAGACATCGCTGAAGCATCCTGATTGAGGTTGTACTGCCATGGTTCGTCGCACCAAAGAGGAAGCTCAAGAAACCCGCAGCCAGATACTCGAAGCGGCCGAAAAAGCCTTTTTCGAGCGGGGCGTGGCTCGTACGACGCTGGCGGACATCGCGACCCTGGCCGGTGTTACCCGTGGCGCCATCTACTGGCATTTCAGCAACAAGGCCGATCTGGTGCAGGCCATGCTCGATACCTTGAAGGAGCCCCTTGATGAGCTGGCCAAGGCCGCCGAGAGCGAAGACGAACTCGACCCACTGGGTTGCATGCGCAGGCTGCTGATTCATTTGTTTCATGAAGTTGCGCTGGATCCCAAGACCCGGCGTATCAACGAGATTCTGTTTCATAAGTGCGAATTCACCGATGAAATGTGCGACCTGCGCCAGCAGCGGCGCGCGGCCAGCCTTGAATGCAACTCGCGGATCGGCCTGACCCTGCGTAATGCCGTGAACCGTGGCCAGTTGCCGGAAGATCTCGACACCGCCCGCGCCGCTATCAGCATCCATGCCTATATAGACGGCCTTCTGTACCAATGGTTGCTCGCGCCCGACAGCTACGAACTGCACACCGAGGCCGAACGATGGGTCGATACCGGGCTGGACATGCTGCGTTTCAGCCCCAGCCTGCGTAAATGAAACAACATGCGTACTCGGCGTCGTGTGTGTCAACCGTCGAGGCCTTGGATGAACGGTTCTTCATGCGCTCCACCGCAGAAGGGTGCTTTTATATACTTACGTTTGACAGGTTGACAGGTAGCAAGCTCAGTATTTTGTAGGGATTTTGTGTCGCCCCCCTGTAGGAGCGAGGCTTGCCCGCGAAGGCGGCCTACGAGCCGACCTGATTTTGCAGATGTATTCGAATCCCTGTGGGAGCTGGCTTGCCGGCGATGGCGGCCTGATAGCCGACCTGATTCCCCGAATGTACTCTTCCCCCTGTAGGAGCGAGCCTGCTCGCGAAAAACGTCCCGACAACCCGGTCATCCAGACAGGGCGCGTTATCGTTGACGCCCATCGCGAGCAGGCTTGCTCCTACGGAAACGCAAAAGCCCCGGCTCTTTCGAGTCCGGGGCTTTTGCGTTTCAGGGGCTGACGATTACAACGTCGGATAGTCGATATAGCCGACCGGACCCTTGCCGTAGAACAGTTCCGGACGCGCTTCGTTCAGCGGCGCATCGGCCTTCAAGCGAGCCGGCAGGTCAGGGTTGGCGATGAACGGCACACCAAAGGCCACCGCATCAGCCTTGCCGGCCGCCAGCCAGGCATTGGCGCTGTCCTTGGTGAAACGCTCGTTGATGATGTACGGGCCGCCGAAGGCTTCCTTGAGTTGCGCACCGAGACTGTCGGCGCCTTCTTTCTCGCGGGAGCAGATGAACGCGATGCCGCGTTTGCCCAGTTCACGAGCCACATAGGTGAAGGTTTCGGCCAGGTTGTCGTCGCCCATGTCATGGGAGTCGGCACGCGGGGACAGGTGCACACCGACACGGCCGGCGCCCCAGACTTCAATCGCTGCATCGGTCACTTCCAGCAACAGGCGCGCACGGTTTTCCAGGGAACCGCCGTATTGGTCGGTGCGTTGGTTGGTGCTGCTTTGCAGGAACTGGTCGAGCAGGTAGCCGTTGGCGCCGTGGATTTCCACGCCGTCGAAACCGGCGGCCTTGGCGTTTTCGGCACCGACGCGGTAAGCATCGACGATGTCGGCGATTTCAGCGGTTTCCAAAGCGCGTGGGGTCGGGTAGTCGGCCAATGGGCGAACCAGGCTGACATGGCCTTTGGGCTGGATGGCGCTTGGGGCGACCGGCTTTTCGCCGTTCAGGTACGACTCGTGGGAAACCCGGCCGACGTGCCACAGTTGCAGGAAGATTTTGCCGCCCGCGCCGTGGATTGCTTTGGTCACGTTGGTCCAGCCGCGCACTTGATCGTTGGACCAGATGCCCGGGGTGTCCGGGTAGCCGACGCCCATCGGGGTAACCGAGGTGGCTTCGCTGAGGATCAGGCCCGCCGAAGCGCGTTGAACGTAGTACTCGGCCATCAGCGCGTTGGGTACACGGCCTTCGTCGGCGCGGCAGCGGGTCAGCGGGGCCATGATGATGCGGTTGGCCAGTTCGAGGTCGCCCAGTTTGATCGGATCGAAAATAGTCGTCATTTAATAGCTCTCTTATGGAGATCAGTTAGTCGCTGGAGCCAGTTCGGGATTACCGCTCTGACGGAAAGTGATCAGGGTCGCCAACAGGGCGAGTACCGCCAGTGCGGCTGCCGCGAGGGGCACGCTGGTCAGGCCGAAACCGTGGGCGATGACGCTGCCGCCGACCCAGGCGCCCAGGGCATTGCCGACGTTGAACGCGCCGATGTTCAGGGTCGAGACCAGGTTGGGTGCGGCCTTGCCGTAGGTCACTACGTTGACTTGCAGGGCGGGCACGGCGGCGAAACACGCGGTGGCCCAGAGGAACAGGGTGATTTCGGTCGGGATCAGCGCGACGCTGGTCCAGGTCAGCACCGTGGACACCACGGCCATCGAGACGAAGACACCAATCAGCGTCGCGGCCAGGCCTTTGTCAGCCAGTTTGCCGCCGATGATGTTGCCGACGGTCAGGCCCAGGCCGATCAGCATCAGGGTCCAGGTCACGCCACGGGGCGAGACACCGGTGACTTCGCCCAGCAGTGGCGCGACGTAGGTGAACAGGGTGAACACCGAGGCGGCGAACAACGCGGTCATGCTCAGGGACAACCAGATGCCGGCGCCTTTGAGGGCACGCAGTTCGGCGCGCATGTCGAGTTTTTCTTCGTCACGTTTGGCCGGCAGGAAACGAATCAGGCCGATCAGCGCGATCACACCGATCACGGTCACCGCCCAGAAGGTCGAGCGCCAGCCGGCTTGCTGACCGAGGGCTGTACCCAGCGGCACGCCGAGGACGTTGGCCAGGGTCAGGCCGGTGAACATCAGGGCCACGGCCGATGCGCGTTTGTTGGCCGGCACCAGGCCTGCCGCCACCACCGAGCCGATGCCGAAAAACGCACCGTGGCACAGCGCCGTCACCACACGGGCAAACATCAGCACGTTGTAATCACTGGCCACCGCACAGAGCAGGTTGCCGACAATGAAAATGCCCATCAACGCCACCAGGGCGGCCTTGCGCGGCAGCCGGGCGGTGGCCAGCGCCATGAACGGCGCACCAATGGCCACGCCCAGCGCGTAACCGGTGACCAGCCAGCCGGCGCCGGGGATCGACACACCGAGGTCGGCCGCCACGTTGGGCAGCAAGCCCATGATGACGAATTCGGTGGTGCCGATGGCGAAGGCGCTTAACGCCAGAATGAGTAGCGAGAGGGGCATTGTTTAATTCCTTGTCGGCCGACTGACGTGAAGGGTCAGAGCTCTTTACTGAAGATGCGGAGGAACTCCTGAATGGTTTCCTCATTGCGTTTGAAAAAGTGCCATTGGCCGACCTTGCGGCTGCTGATCAGGCCGGCGCGTTGCAGGGTCGCCAGGTGTGCGGACACCGTGGACTGCGACAGACCGCAACGTTGATCGATCTGCCCGGCGCAAACGCCGTGCTCGTTGCTGTGAGACTGATCGGGGAATTCGACGGTCGGGTCTTTGAGCCAGTGCAGGATTTCTCGCCGTACCGGGTGCGCCAGGGCTTTTATTATTTCGTCGAGGTCAAGGTTCATGGTCGGGGGCTCGTGATTAGTAAAACGCTATATCGCGATGAGGCGAACTTTAAATCGGTATTTCGCGATATACCAATATGATTTCGGTCTGACGACCGCGTAAATCGATATATCGGGTTATAACGATACGTTGATTGTAAAGAAACAAGGCTGCAGTGCTAAGCTGCGCCCATGAACTATCTCGCACATCTTCACCTCGGTGGCCAGCGTCCCGGTCAATTGCTCGGCAGTCTGTATGGCGATTTCGTCAAGGGACGGCTGCTGGGGCAATTCGATCCTGAGATCGAGGCGGCCATCCAGTTGCATCGCAGCATCGACGTCTTCACCGACCGCCATCCGTTGGTGGATGCCTCGTTGTCGCGCTTTACCCTGACGCGCCGACGTTACGCCGGGATCGTCCTTGACGTGTTTTTCGACCACTGCCTGGCACGGGACTGGGCGTTGTACGCGGACCGGCCATTGGAGCTGTTCACTTCGGACGTGTACCGGGTGCTGTCCACTCAGCCGCAACTGCCCGAGCGCCTGGCGAGGATCGCGCCGCACATGGTGGCCAATGACTGGCTGGGTTCCTATCGGGAGTTTGAAGTGCTGGAGCAGGTGCTGCGGGGGATTTCACGGCGCTTGACCCGGCCGGAGGAACTGGCCGCTGCGATGCAGGAGTTGCGGGTGTTGTATGAGCCGTTGAGCGAGGATTTCCGGTTGTTCTATCCGCAGCTTCAGGCTTTCGCCCAAAACCGCTGACACCAACCCCTGTGGGAGCAAAGCTTGCTCGCGATGAAGGATAACGCGGTCTTCAGTTAAACCGCGGTGATCCCATCGCGAGCAAGCTTTGCTCCCACAGAAAAGCGCTTATGCGGCGATCAGTTCGCCGGCACGCCGTGGTTCGGCAGGTTTCGTCACTTCACCAAACAACTCCTTCTGCACCGCCTGCTGCGCTTCGAACGCCAGCGCGGCCCGTTCGCGGCCTTCGCAGGGGATCGGTTTGAGCAGATGGATTTCCACATTGCCGCGATCATTGGCAAACAAGCGCATCAGGTGCGACAGCAAATCATCATCGCCAATGAATGGCGCCAGCGTATCGGCTTCGCCGTCGCGCACATAGCGGATCGCCACCGGTTGCAGTTTCACCTCGGAATCAATCGCCGCCGACAGCAGGCGACCGTGGAAGGTGCGCAGGGAACGGCCATCGGTGGTGGTGCCTTCCGGGAACATCAGCAGCGGATGTTCCTGTTGCAGGTGGCGGGTCATCTGTTTGCGGATCAACTGGCTGTCACCCGAGCCGCGGCGGATGAACAGGCTACCGGCTTTGGCCGCCAGCCAGCCCGCCACCGGCCAGGTGCGCACTTCGGCTTTGGACAGGAACGACAGCGGCGTGAGCATTCCGAGCAGCGGGATGTCGGTCCAGGACACGTGGTTGCTGACCCACAGCATCGGCGTCTTCGGCAACTCACCGTGCACGGTCACATCGAAGGGCAGGGCATTGCTCAGGCGCGCCATGAAAAACCGTGACCAGCGTTGTCGACGGACCATCGAGTGAGCCAGGCCCAGGCGTTCGAACACGCCGAACACGCTGGCCATGCTCAGGCCGAGCGCAACCACCAGCAACACCCGGGCGATTCGCGCGTACACGCGCAACCGACGCATTACACGGCCGCCTTGAAGTGTTTGGCGTAGCGCGGGCAGAGTTCGTCGCGCTTGAGCAGAATGAACACGTCCGCGACCTGGAAGTCCTCGTCCCAGCACGGCTCGCCGCAAATTTTCGCCCCCAGGCGCATGTAGGCCTTGAGCAGTGGCGGCATTTCCGCGATGACGTTCGAAGGAATGTCCAGGGTCGGCAGCGGTTTTTTCGGTTCGGCCCGCAGGTGTTCGGTGCACAGGTAGCGTTCGCGCAGACGCTGCATGATCGCATGGGCCTGGATGCCACCGTCCTGCATCGGGATGCTCGCGCAACCCATCAAGTAGCTGTAGCCGCCCTGGTTCAGCACTTCGGCCAGTTCGCCCCAGAGCACGGCAATGGTTCCGCCGTTGCGGTAGGCCGGGTCGACGCAGGTGCGACCGATTTCCAGGATCGGGCCTTGCAGATGGACCAGGCCATGCAAGCTGAATTCTTCTTCGCTGTAGAACTTGCCCAGGCTGCTCGCGGCCGTGTGGTCGAGCAGGCGGGTGGTCGCCACCAGGCGCCCGGTGTTCAAGTCACGCACGCCGATGTGGGCGCAATGAACGTCGTAGTCATCCATGTCCAGACCCAGCTCCGCGCCCTTCAGCTTGGCGTTGAATTCGCCGCTGAATACGTTGAAACGCAAGGCCTGTGCTTCTTGCAGAGCCTCGGCGCCCACCAGGCGTTCGGCTTGCAGGCGGCGTTCGTTGCCGGTGTCGCTGATGCGGGCGATCTGAGTCATGGCGAATCTCCGTGCGGGCTGCTCACCCGTCTTTGGGTTACAGCGGATCGACTTTCTTTATCCAGCCTTGTTGTGCAAAGTCAGGCTATGTAGCCCCGGTGTCATCGCCGTTAAGCTTTGGTGATGCTTATATGACAGCCCACAAGGAGCCTCTTATGCCCTGGCAAACCCTCTTGAAACGCCGCGATCGCTTGCCCGCGGACCCGGACCTGGGCGAAGGGTTCGTGACCCTGTTGCAGCTGTTGGGCAACGTCACCCCGTTTGAATTGGCCGTGGCCGGCGGGCGGCTGATGGCGACGCCGGGGCTGGCGTTTCTGGTGGGGTATCAGGCGGCGTTGCGCATGCTCTGGCCGAGCGCGCCGATGAGCCTCGGCGCGCTGTGTGCCACCGAGCAACGCAGCCTGCGAGTGGCGGACATGCAGACCCGACTGCGGGATTTGCGCTTGAGCGGGCAAAAGGATTTCGTCACCGCAGGTGATGCCGCCGACTGGCTATTGATCGCCGCCCGCAGCGAACAACCCGGCGACGATCCGCGCCTGAGCCTGGCGGTGGTCTATCCCGATGAGCCGGGTGTGCGGGTGGAAAAACTTCCGGCAATCCCCTTGATGCCGGATATCAGCCATGGCCGGTTGTTTCTGGATAACGCGCTGTGCGAGTTGCTGGCGGGGGATGGTTGGGATGCGTATGTCAAACCGTTCCGCACCCTGGAAGACATCTGTGTACTCAGTGCCATGACCGCCTGGTTGTATGGTGTCGGTCAGGACAGCGACTGGCCGCAAACCCTGCAACTGCGCTTGCTGGCGTTGCTGGCCGGTTGCGCGGAAGTCAGTCGTCAGGCACCGAACAGCCCGGCCGGGCATGTGTTGCTCGGTGGGTTGTTTGCGCAGTTCGAGGCGCTCAAAACTGAGGTGAATGAAGCGCTGGCCGAGGGGCCGCCGGAGTGGGCGGCGATGTGGCGGCGGGATCAGGCGGTGATGGATCTGGCAGCGGGGGCGCGGGGCAAGCGGTTGGCCAAGGCGTTGGCGGTGTATTGAAGGGCCCCTTCGCGAGCAGGCTCGCTCCCACATTTGAAATGCATTTCCCTTGTGGGAGCGAGCCTGCTCGCGAAAGCGATATCACAGGCAACACAAATCCCGGAACTGTCATCAACCTCGACTAGGCTCACCAGGTTCATCCCCAAGAGCCCCGGCCATGTTCAAAGGCTTGTCCCTGTTTTTCATGCTACTGCTCAGCCTCACGGCCCACGCCGAAAACTGGCCCGCCGAGCAATGGCTGACCGGCCCGACCATCACCGGGCCTGCGCTTGAAGCGCTTGAGCACTATGCCTTCCCACCCCGCGACGACTCCACCCGCCAAGGCATCCGCACCGACGCCTTGCTGGTGATCCGTGACGGCCAGTTGATCTACGAACGCTACGCCGGCCCGACCACCGCCGAGACACCGCACCTGACCTGGTCGATCAGCAAGAGCCTGATGGCCACGGTCCTCGGCGTAGCCTATGGTGAAGGCCGGTTCAAACTTCAGGACCCGGTCGCCCAATTCTATCCGCCCCTGCAAAAACACCCGGATATGACCCTGGCCGACCTGTTGCACTGGGCTTCCGGCCTCGATTGGCAGGAGGACTATGAATACGCCCCGCTGAAATCCTCGGTGGTGACCATGCTCTACACCCGTGGCCACCCGGACATGGCCGCGTTCACCGCCGATCATGGTACCTACGCCGCACCGGGGCAGGCGTTCCGTTATTCCAGCGGCGACACCAATCTGTTGTCTGCCGCGCTGAAAACCATCGTTGGCCAGGACCGCTATGCGGACTATCCGTGGACGGCTTTGTTCGGGCCATTGGGCATTCACCATGCAGTGTGGGAAACCGACGCCGCAGGCACATTCGTCGCCTCGTCCTACGCCTACCTCACTGCTCGGGACCTTGCCCGCATCGGCCTGTTGATGGCCCGCGACGGGCGCTGGGGCGAGCGGCAATTGCTGCCCAGGGACTGGGTCGCATTCAACCGCGAACCGTTCACCCGCTATCAGGCCAACCAAGATGATGCGGTGCCCGGCGGTCACTGGTGGCTCAATCGTGCGGTAGACGGGGCCGCCCGACCCTGGCCCGATGCTCCCGCCGATACCTTCGCTGCACTGGGTCATTGGGGCCAGGCGATGTACGTGATTCCCGGCGAACATCTGGTGATCGTGCGCTACGGCGATGACCGGGACGGCAGCTACCGGCACAACGAACTGCTCAAGCTCGCGCTCAAGGCCTTCGCCGCGAAGGTGCAGCCATGAACCGTCGCGGCTTTGTGCGTCGCCGGCCGTTCAGTACGTTGCTGTTGATCCTGATGGTCGCCTTGCTTGGCTGGGCCTGGCAGGAGCGGGTGGCGCTTGGGGCATTCCCGGACATCATCAGCGCCTACACCGCCAAGGAATATTGCTCGTGCCGATATGTGATGAACAACGACGCGGGCTATTGCCACAGCTACGTGAAACAGTGGCTGCCCACCAGCGATTTTACCGATGACACCGCGAACAAGCGCATTACCGTCAGCGGCATGGGACGCAGCAACAGCGCGGTGTGGATTGGCGAGCGCCAGGGTTGCCGATTACAGCCTTGAGCGAGCGGGCTTTTGTGGCGAGGGAGCTTGCTCCCGCTCGGTTGCGCAGCAATCGTAAAGCCAGCAATCCCGGTCGGATCAGGTTCATCTCGGCTGCAGGTTTTAGCACTGCTTCGCAGTGCAACGGGAGCAAGGTCCCTCGCCACAAAGGCAGGTTGTAAGTAACGGGCGGTTTGCAATGCGCCGAAGGCCAGTTAAGGTTCAGCACAGGTTTATCTGCCCCATGAGTCTCTATGTTCAAGCGGTCTGTCACCCAAACCCTCGTCATCCTGCTGCTGGCCGGCGCTTCGCTGTCGGCCCGGGCCGACTGGTATCTGGACGGTGAGTCTTCACGGCTGTCGTTTGTCAGCACCAAAAACGCCAACATTTCCGAGGTGCAACGCTTTCTGGTACTGCACGGCAAGGTCGATCCCAAAGGGCTGGCCGAGGTGGAAGTCGAGCTCGATTCCATCAACAGCGGCATCCCCTTGCGCGATGAACGCATGCGCAAGGACCTGTTCGAAGTCCAGACCTTTCCCGAGGCGCTGATCACCACGCAGATCGATCTGCGTCCCATCAACGACCTCGCCCCCGGCGCGCAACTGGAATTGCGCCTGCCGCTGACCGTGGATCTGCATGGCAAGCAGCACACCTACAACGCCGAACTGCTGGCCACGCGTCTCGATGACCGGCGTTTCCAGGTGGTGACCCTGGAGCCGCTGGTGATCAATGCCGAAGATTTCGACCTGGTGCCAGGCCTGGAAGCGCTGCGCAAGGTCGCCGGCCTGTCCGCCATCAGTCTGTCGGTACCGGTGGGTGCGGTCCTGATCTTCACGGCGCGTTGACATGGCCGGCGCAATCTTTCCCTGGCGTGAAGGCAACCATTTCGAACTGTTGATCGACGGTCCGCAGTTCTTCCCGCGCATGCTGGTGGCCATTGCCCGTGCCGAAGAACAGGTCGAACTGGAGTTGTACCTGGTGGAGGCGGGCGCCTGCGCCGAGGCCATGGTGCAGGCGTTGGTCCAGGCAGCCGAACGCGGAGTGCGGGTGCGTTGCCTGTTCGACGATTATGGCAGCCTGGCTTTCACCCTGACCTTGCGTCAGCGCCTGATGGCGGCCGGGGTCGAGCTGCGTTTCTACAATCGCTTGAGCTGGCGGCGCTGGGTCGGCAACTTTTACCGTGATCACCGCAAGCTGTTGCTGGTGGATCAATCCATGGCCGTGGTCGGTGGAACCGGCGTGACCGATGAGTTCTGGACGCCGGGTGAAGAGGTCAGCGAGTGGCATGAAGTGATGGTGGAAATCACCGGCCCGCTAGTGCTCGACTGGCAGTTGCTGTTCGACCGCCAATGGATCGCCAACCGTCATCGTCGCGCGTGGAAGCCCGCTTCGCATTTCGGCCTGCCGCGTCTGCCTCGCGTGCCGTCCACGGGCGAGGGCATGGGCCGGGTCGCCTACGCTGACGCCCGTCAGCACCGGGACATCCTGCAATCGCTGATTCGCGCGTTGAACAGCGGCCAGCGACGGATCTGGCTGGCCACGCCGTATTTTCTACCGACCTGGAAAGTCCGCCGCTCCCTGCGTCGCGCGGCATCCCGTGGCGTCGATGTGCGGCTGCTGCTGACCGGGCCGCGCACCGATCACCCTTCAGTGCGCTACGCCGGGCATCGCTACTATCCGCGACTGCTCAAGGCCGGGGTGCAGATCTTCGAGTACCAGCCGTGTTTCCTGCACCTGAAAATGGTCCTGATCGATGATTGGGTGAGCATCGGCTCGTGCAATTTCGATCACTGGAATCTGCGCTTCAACCTCGAAGCCAATCTCGAAGCCCTGGACCCCGGACTGACCCGGGCGGTGGTGGCGAGTTTCGAAAGGGACTTTGCCCTGAGCCAGGAAGTCAGCCTGGAGGCATGGCAACGCCGGCCATTGTGGCGGCGGGTCAAGCAGCGGGTGTGGGGATGGGTGGATCGGGTGGTGGTGAATCTGCTGGATCGGCGGGGCTAATCGCCACACCCTAAAACATTGTGGGAGCTGGCAAGCCAACTCCCACAGGTTTTTGCAGTGTTTGAATGATTACAGCAATTCAAAGCTCTGCTGCGTCACGTTCTCTGAATCCAGGCCGATCTGCACGTTGAACTTGCCCGGCTCTGCAGCGTACTTGAGCTGGGCGTTGTAGAACTTCAGGTCGTCCTCGGTGATGGTGAAGTGCACGACTGTCTGTTCGCCGGCCTTGACCATCACTTTCTGGAAGTTCTTCAGTTCCTTGATCGGGCGGATCATCGAACCGGCCACGTCCTGGATGTACAACTGCACCACGGTTTCGCCATCGCGCTTGCCGGTGTTTTTCACCGTGACACTGGCGTCGAGCTTGCCGGTCTTGTTCAGCGTGGTCGACGACAGCGCCATGTCGCTCAGGCTGAAATCGGTGTAGCTCAAGCCATAACCGAACGGGTACAGAGGGCCGGTGGTGTCATCGAAATACTGCGAGGTGTAGTTGCCCGGCTTGCCCGGGGTAAACGGCCGGCCGATGGTCAAGTGGTTGTAGTAGGTCGGAATCTGGCCGACCGAGCGCGGGATAGAGATCGGCAGTTTGCCCGATGGGTTGTAGTCGCCGAACAGCACATCGGCGATGGCGTTGCCGCCCTCGGTGCCGCTGAACCAGGTTTCCAGGATCGCGTCGGCCTGTTCTTTCTCTTCGAGGATCGTCAGTGGACGGCCGTTCATCAACACCAGCACCAGCGGTTTACCGGTGGCTTTCAGAGCACGGATCAGCTCGCGCTGGTTTTCCGGGATGTTCAGGTCGGTACGGCTCGACGATTCGTGGGACATGCCACGGGATTCGCCGACGGCGGCAATGACGACATCAGCCTCCTTGGCCGCTTTCACCGCTTCGTCGATCAGCACGTTCGCCGGGCGGGGATCATCCACCACTTCCGGGGCATCGAAGTTGAGGAAGTTCAGGTAGCCGAGGATTTTCTTGTCGTTGGTGATGTTGGCACCACGGGCATAGATCAAGGTCGATTTATCACCCAGGGCGTTGGTCATGCCGTCGAACAGGGTCACCGATTGCGCCGGCTTACCGGCGGCGGCCCAGCTGCCCATCATGTCGATGGGCGCCTTGGCCAGCGGACCGACCAGGGCAATTTTCGCGGTCTTCTTCAGGGGCAGGGTTTCGTTCTGGTTCTTCAGCAACACCAGGCTGCGGCGCGCCACATCACGGGCCTCGGCACGGTGCAGGCGGCTGTCGGCGTAGGTGTCGGCCGGATCATCCTCGGCCTTGCCGATGCGCAGGTACGGGTCCTTGAACAGGCCCATGTCGTACTTGGCGTCCAGTACCGCACGCACGGCGTTGTCGATGTCGCTCTGCTGGATCTCGCCGGACTTCAGCAGCCCTGGCAGCTCCTTGCCGTACAGGGTGTCGTTCATGCTCATGTGGATGCCGGCCTTGATCGCCAGCTTCGCCGCTTCGCGTCCGTCGGCGGCGACACCGTGCTTGATCAGCTCGAAAATCGCCCCGTGGTCGCTGACGGCCAGGCCCTTGAAGCCCCATTCCTTGCGCAGCAGATCGTTCATCAGCCAGGTGTTGGCCGTGGCCGGCACGCCGTTGATCGAGTTCAGCGCAACCATCACCCCGCCAGCACCGGCGTCGATGGCCGCACGGTACGGTGGCAGGTAATCCTGGTACATCTTGACCGGGCTCATGTCGACGACGTTGTAGTCGCGACCGCCCTCGACCGCGCCGTACAGGGCGAAGTGCTTGACGCTGGCCATGATGCTGTCGGCGGCGTTGGCGCCAGTACCCTGGAAGGCCTTGACCATCACGCCGGCAATGCGCGACACCAGGTAGGTGTCTTCGCCGAAACCTTCGGAGGTACGGCCCCAGCGCGGGTCGCGGGAGATGTCGACCATGGGCGCGAAGGTGATGTCGAGGCTGTCGGCCGCGGCTTCCTTGGCGGCGATGCGCCCGGACAGGCCGATGGCGTCCATGTCCCAGCTCGACGCCAGGGCCAGCGGGATCGGGAAAATGGTGCGGTGGCCGTGGATCACGTCATAGGCGAAGAACATCGGGATCTTCAATCGGCTGCGCATGGCCGCGTCCTGCATCGGACGGTTTTCCGGGCGGGTGATCGAGTTGAACGTACCGCCGATATTGCCCGCCGCGATTTCCTTGCGGATCAGCTCCCGGGGCATTTCCGGGCCGATGCTGATCAGGCGCAACTGGCCGATTTTTTCATCGAGGGTCATTTGCTTCATCAGGTTGCTGACGAAGGCTTCCTTGTTCTCCAGAGGTGCGGGCGTCGTGGCGGCCAATACGTTATGACTGGCCAGGCTGACGAACAGGCCCAGCAAACACAGCTTCTTCATGAATTGTTTTCTCAAGGGCCCAAACGGCGATGGACTCGCCGGCCAGCCAAAATTTAGGGAGCGTCTATTGTTGTTCGGGTGGCTTTCCAAATACGGCAGTCGAAAAACGACAGTCGGATTCCGGGTGTGTTTTTTTGCGCAGGGCATCTTTTAGCCCATTGCCCCGATCCAATCCAGTGGCGCGGGCGATTATGCCCCAAGAGCCGGTCGAGAGGGTCGCCGGTTGTTTTTTCCATGAAATGTGAAGGGAGTATCACTCTGATGAATGTTCCACAGTCATACCGGTCGCGGCTGCAAATCGCCACGTTGCTGGTGCTGGCCACGTTGCTGACCGCCTGCGGCATCAACAACATCCCGACCCTCGATGAGCAGGCCAAGGCGGCCTGGGGCCAGGTGCAGAACCAGTATCAGCGCCGCGCCGACCTGATTCCCAATCTGGTGGAAACCGTCAAGGGCTACGCCGCCCATGAAAAAGACACCCTGACTGCCGTCATCGAAGCCCGGGCCAAGGCTACTTCTATCCAGGTCGACGCCTCCACATTGGATAACCCGGAAAAACTCAAGCAGTACCAGCAGGCCCAGGATCAACTCAGTGGCGCCTTGAGCCGCTTGATGGTGGTGTCCGAGCGCTATCCGGACCTGAAGGCCAACCAGAACTTCCTCGCTCTGCAATCACAGCTTGAAGGCACCGAAAACCGCATCAGCGTGGCGCGGCGCGATTTCATCCTGGCGGTGCAGAAGTACAACACCGAGATCCGCACGTTTCCCGGTCGCCTGTGGCACAGCGTGATGTACAGCAACCTGCCGGTTCGCGAGACCTTTGAGGCCACACCGGGTTCGGAGAAACCGCCTGAGGTCAAATTCTGAATTAACCCCGTAGGTTGGACCGATGAGGTTGCCCATGCGCGTGTTGAAAACTGGCCTGGTGCTGTTGCTGTGGGTGTTTGCACTGGCAGCCCAGGCCGAATTGAAGTTTCCGGAGCTGACCGGGCGGGTGGTGGACAATGCCCAAATGATCGAGCCTTCGGTGCGCGAACAGCTGACGCAACAGCTTCAGGCCCATGAGAAGGTCACCGGTGAACAGCTGGTGATCGTCACCTTGCCGGACTTGCAGGGCACCGACATTGCCGACTTCGGCTATCAACTGGGCCGCTACTGGGGCATTGGCCAGAAAGACAAGAACAACGGCGCGTTGCTGATCGTGGCCCGTGACGAGCGCAAGCTGCGCATTGAAGTCGGCTATGGCCTGGAAGATCGCCTGACCGATGCGCAGAGTTCAGTCATCATCAATCAGGTGATGACCCCGGCATTCAAGGCGGGCAATTACAGCAAGGGCATCAGCGACGGGGTGGCGGCGATGTTGGTGGTGCTGGGCGGTAATCCCCTGGACGAGCCATCGACGGTGTATGACTCCGGCGGCGATCCGAACGACGATTTCGTCTCGCGGCATCCGGGAGTGTTCGTATTTTTGGTGTTGTTGTTCATCCTGACTGTTTTTGTCTGCCAGATGCTCGGTATCCTTCCCGCCGGTCGCGGTGGTTCGGGGGGCTCTGGCGGTTTCGGTGGGGGACTCGGCGGCGGTGGTTTTGGCGGCGGTGGAGGCGGTGGTTTCAGTGGCGGCGGGGGCAGTTTCGGGGGCGGCGGTTCGTCGGGCGGCTGGTGATAAAACAAAAATAATCGGGCATTTCAAGACATGGCATTACTGACTGAACACGAACAACGCAAAGTTGCCGAGGCGATTGCCAGGGTCGAGCGCGACACCGATGCCGAACTGGTGACGGTGCTCGCGGCCCGCGCCGACGACTATGCGTACATCCCGCTGCTCTGGGCCAGCCTGTTGGCGCTGGTGGTGCCGGGCATCGTGCATTACCTGACAGGCTGGTTGACCCTGCACAGCCTGCTGCTGGTGCAATGGATCACTTTCATCGTCCTGTGCCTGGTGTTTCGGCTGCCGAAAATCACCACCCACCTGATCCCGCGCTCGGTGCGTCACTGGCGTGCCTCGAACCTGGCGCGCCGGCAGTTCCTGGAGCAAAACCTGCATCACACCGTGGGTAGCACCGGCATGCTGATTTTCGTCTGCGAAGCCGAGCGTTATGTGGAAATCCTGGTGGATGAAGGGATTTCCAGTCGTCTCGACAACAAAAACTGGGACGCGATAGTCGCCGCGTTCACTGGGCAAGTGCGGCAAGGACAGACATTGCAAGGCTTCGTCAGCTGTATCGAGGCCTGCGGCGAGTTGCTCAAGGTGCATGTGCCGGTGACGCACGTGCGCAATGAATTGCCGAACCGGTTGGTGATCCTGGGCTGAGCCTCTGGTCCCTGTGGGAGCGGGCTTGCCCGCGATAGCGGTGGATCAGTCGATATCAATGTTGAATGTCAGATTGCAATCGCGGGCAAGCCCGCTCCCACAAGGGATCTGCACCGTTCGGGAAATTACCCGTGCCCTCGCACCCCATCCCCCCTAAAATACCCGCCATTCCCGATCCGCACCGCCCTGAGGCCGTTTTTTCCATGTCTGTCACCGCCACTCCCGCCAGCCTCGCGCCGGATCATCACGCTCAATTTATCGACTTGCTGCAAACCAGCCTCGATCAAAATGCCTTTATCAAACTGGTGCTGGCCAAATACGTCGGCAATGAGGCTGACCTGCAGCGGATCATCATCAAATCGGTGACGGTCAAGGCGCAGCCGTGCTTGTCCTTCGTCTATCGCTACAAGACGCGAGACATCACCAAGAACCTGCCACTGGCTGAAGGCGTCGCGACCATTGCCGGTCTGTTGCCCGCGGCGTTCAAAAATGCGCACTTGTTATCGCTGACCGACGAAGCCCAGCTTGAATACAGCAAAAAGGGCAAGAGTTCGCTGTTCAAGAGCCAACCCCAGCAATTGCGCGAGGTGCCCTCCGCCGAGCACAACCGCGAGAAGAACCGTTTCCTTGAACTGAGTCGGCCGTTTCTCGCCGACCTGGGCGTGACCAACAAGCAGCATGAGCTGATCCCGGCGATGTCGCGCAAGTGGAAGCAGATCAACAAGTTCATCGAGGTTTTCAGCCATGCCCTGACGTCGTCGCCGCTGGCGCTGGACAAACCGGTGCGGGTGGCGGACTTCGGATCGGGCAAGGGCTACCTGACCTTCGCCATCCATGACTACCTGCGCAACACCTTGAAGGCCGAAGGCGAAGTGACCGGGGTCGAGCTGCGTGAAGACATGGTCACCCTGTGCAACAACGCTGCGGCCAGGCTTGAGCATCCAGGGCTGGTGTTCAAGTGTGGTGACGTGCGCAGTGTGGCGCCGAGTGAGCTGGACGTGATGATCGCGCTGCACGCCTGCGACATCGCCACCGACTATGCGATTCATACCGGCATCCGTTCCGGCGCTTCGATCATCATGTGCTCGCCGTGCTGCCATAAACAGATTCGCCTGCAAATCCAGAGCCCGGCATTGCTCAAACCCATGCTGCAATACGGCTTGCACTTGGGCCAGCAGGCAGAGATGGTCACCGACAGTTTGCGCGCGCTGTTCCTCGAAGCCTGTGGTTACGAAACCAAGGTGTTCGAGTTCATCTCTCTGGACCACACCAACAAGAACAAGATGATCCTGGCGGTCAAGCGCGCCGAGCCGGTTGATCCGACCCAACTGTTGGCGAAGATCCAGGAACTGAAGGATTTCTACCACATCACCGAGCATTGCCTGGAAACCCTGCTGCGGGCCGACGGTTTCCTCTGAAACACTACAAAACTGTGGGAGCAAAGCTTGCTCGCGATGGCGTCCTCGAGACCGCTATCGCGAGCAAGCATTGCTCCCACAGGTTTAGGCGGTGGCGACCTGCGCCGGTTTGACCGCCGTCTTGCGTCCGAGCATCACGGTCACGATCACGCCCGCAGCGAACAGCCAGGTAATCGGCTCGACATGCTCGCCAAAGAACAACGCTGAAAAAGCGATGGTGAAGAAGATCTGCAGCAACTGGATCTGACTGACCCGGGCAATGCCACCCATGGCCAGCCCTGCGTACCAGGCGAAGAAACCGATGAACTGCGAAAACAGCGAGACGTAGCCGAAGGCCCACCAGGTCTTGCCGGAAATCTCACCCTGATGCTGTAGCGCCAGGTACGCCACCGGGCCGATCAGCAGCGGTGTCGATAGCACCAACGCCCAGCAGATCACCTGCCAGCCCCCCATTTCCTTGGCCAACCGGCCACCTTCGGCATAGCCCAGACCGCCCACCGCAATGGCCCCGAGCATCAGCAAGTCACCAGCCTGAATGCTGCCGGCACCGCTGATCAATGCATAACCGAGCACAAGCGCACTGCCCAGCGCGGCGCAGGCCCAGAAGGCTTTCGACGGGCGCTCATGGGACAGCCACGCGGCGTATAGCGCCACGCACAGCGGTTGCAAGCCATTGACCAGCGCGCCGTGGGACGCCGGCAAGGTTTGCATCGCCCAGGCCGACAATACCGGAAAGCCAAGGATCACCCCGGCAATCACCAGGCTCAGGCCCTTGACCTGTTTCCATGTCGGCCATTTTTCGCGGCGCCACAGCAACAGCATTGCCGCAGGTACCGCCGCAAACAGCGCCCTGCCCAGGCCATTGAGCAGTGGATGAAGTTCCTGCACGACGATCCGCGTGAAGGGCAGGGTGAGGCTGAAAATGACGACGCCGAGCAGGCCGAGGGCCATGCCGGTGTTTTCGCGGGAGGACATGATGGCAACCAAAGTATTGGGTGAGGGGAAGTGCTGTTATATAGCCATAAACCCGGCATCTGCCGCTGTTACAGATAGGCGCAGAGTTATCCGTACAGTTTGAGGGCGCCATCGCGGCGGTGCGGCGATCCGACAAGCCTTGCTCCCACATTGGAATGCATTCCCCTATGGGAGCAAGGCTTGGCCGCGATGAACGATAACGCCGTTCTCAGGTAGTAGCCGGTTGTTACCCGACCCGCCGGATAAGGACTACCTTGAATACTCCTGCATGCCCACGCATTTTCCAGAGGAGTCCTCCCCATGGCTGCTAAAAAAATTCTGATGCTGGTCGGCGATTACGTCGAAGACTATGAAGTGATGGTGCCGTTCCAGGCCCTGTTGATGGTCGGCCACACGGTACACGCCGTTTGTCCGGACAAAACCGCCGGCCAGACCGTGCGCACGGCTATCCATGATTTCGAAGGCGACCAGACCTACAGCGAAAAACCCGGTCATCTGTTTGCCCTGAATTTCGATTTTTCAAAGGTCAAGTCCGCGGACTACGACGCTGTGCTGATCCCCGGCGGTCGTGCGCCGGAGTACCTGCGACTGAACGAAAAAGTCCTGGAGCTGGTGCGGGATTTCAACAAGGCCGGCAAACCGATTGCCGCCGTGTGCCATGGTGCGCAATTGCTGGCGGCGGCCGGGATACTCGAAGGGCGCGAGTGCAGCGCTTACCCGGCCTGTGCACCTGAAGTACGCCTGGCCGGTGGTACCTTCATTGATATCCCGGTGACGGATGGCCATGTTCAAGGCAATCTGGCCACGGCACCGGCCTGGCCCGCCCACCCGAACTGGCTGGCCGGTTTCCTCGGGTTGCTGGGCACCAAAATCACGCTGTAACGAGGAATCTGTCCATGTGCGAGCTCTACGTCAAAGCCGACCCGATTCTCTACGAATCGCGCTCTCGCTCGCTGCGCATCTGCGGGGTGGTCACCACCCTGCGGCTGGAGAATCAGTTCTGGGACATCCTCAGCGAAATCGCTGAGGTCGACGGCATGACCACCAATCAGTTGATCGCCAAGCTGTATGAAGAGGTGATGGACTACCGCGGCGAGGTGGTGAACTTCGCCTCGTTCTTGCGGGTGAGTTGTACGCGGTATCTGAGTCAGCGGCGGGTGGCGGCTCCTGAGTTGTCGGTGGTGCGGGCGGCGGTGAAGTAGATAGGACTGTGTCGACTTCATCGCGGGCAAGCCTTGCTCCCACAGTTCGGTGGCGTATGGCCTGTGGGAGCAAAGCTTGCTCGCGATGAGGCCGGAACAGGCGACAGAAATCCCGGGCTGGTCTTTACTCTGAAACGCGCAACCTCTCAATCGCCAAGGAGAAAGAGCATGTCCGGATGGTACGAAGTGAGCAAAAGCAGCAGCGGTCAGTTCAGGTTTGTGCTGAAGGCGGCGAACGCCGAGACCATTCTGACCAGTGAGCTGTACACCACCCGCGCCGCGGCCGACAAAGGCATTGCGTCAGTCCAGGCCAACAGTCCGCTGGATGAGCGTTACGAGAAAAAAACCACCAAGGACGGCCATCCTTATTTCAACCTCAAGGCTGGCAACCACGAGATCATCGGTGGCAGCGAGTCATATTCCTCGGCGGCTGCCATGGAAAAAGGCATCGCCAGCGTCAAGGCCAACGGGCCGACCAAGGTGATCAAGGACAAGACCCTTCCCGTCCTTTAAAAATACCTGTGGGAGCGAGCCTGTTCGCGAAGGCGTCGTGTCAGTCGACATCATTGTTGAATGGTATCCCGCGTTCGCGAGCAGGCTCGCTCCCACAGGGGAAATGCATTCCATTTTGGTTGCGAGGGTGAGGCGTCAGACACTAAACCTCGACCGGCACCGCAAGCTTCGGACTCCCCAACGCATGCGTCTTGGAATCAAAAAACCGCAACGCAACCCCCGTCCCCTCGAACACCTTCGCGTAATGCCGCTTCTGATGCTGAATGAACGCCTTGCTGCGCGGATAAATCGAGATCGCCACCACCTTCGGTTTCGCCTGGCGCAAGGCGTGCACGATATGGCTGTCCTGCTCGCCCAACGCATGGCCGAAAATGCACAAGCCGTCGTCGTGGCCGAGTAACTGGTCGTAGCAGAACGACAGATAATCCGAGCTGCGAATGGTCTTGAGCTTGTCCGCGCTCGGTCCTTCGTTGACGAACAGCGGCACATCGTCGAGGGTCTTGATCGTGTTGTTGATGGCGAAACTGCCCAGCAACGTGCCCTCGGTCGACATCAGTTTGCGTGCCGTGCCGTCCTGGTTGCGCACCAAATGCAAGCCGCCGTGCAGGTACAGCAGGCGAGGCTTGTCGGTGGCCGTGGCGCTCAGGTCGAAGGCAGGTTCGGCCCCCTGGAACAGGTCGGTGATCGCCTGCGCTTGATGCTCGATTGCCCAGTGATTGAGCAGGTCGTAATTGGTGGTGAACACCGTGCGATAGTTGGCCAGCTCCCGATTGATCGTCGCCAGGGTCGAGGCCTCGACCAGCCGCCATGGGATATGCACCGCATGCACGGTGTTGATCAGCGCTTCCTTGATCGCGTAGTAACGATTGCGCGGTGCGGCGGAGCTGACGGCCAGGGCCTTGTTGACCCGGCTGGTGGTCTTCAGCGCGCTCAGCACCTGCTCGAAACTGCGCGTCTGCATCGCATCGAACACGCTCAGCTCGGACGGGCTCAGGGGTTTTTCTTCGACGGTGCGGGCGTTTTCAAACAGCGAGTCATAGCCGAAGTCGTCCCACACCGCGCGGCTGGCGCCGTTGCCCACCAGCAGGCCGCCGAACGCAGCGCTGGTGCGCAAGGCGTTCCAGTCTTCAAGGTGGGCGTCGACATCCTGGAAATCGGTCATTGCGATCAAAGTCTCAAAGCAAAAGGTCTGATGGGCGGCGACTTTATCACGGCGGGCACCGAGATTTTCCTCTGTGCGTACCAAGCCCGCCACGGCTCGGGCGAAGAACGTTATGCTGCGGCTTCGCCTGAACCGACATCGCCGAGTCCCAGATGCTGCAGAAAAGCCTGATCCGCCGCCTCGACCTGATCACCCTGCAACTGTTCGTCGCCGTCCATGAAGAGGGCACGCTGACCCGGGCCGCCGCACGCGAAGCGATTGCGGTGTCGGCGGCGAGCAAGCGTTTGATGGAACTGGAAGAGGCACTCGGCATCAGCCTGTTCGTGCGCCAGGCCAAGGGCATGACGTTGACGCCGGCCGGCGAAACCTTGCTGCACCACGCCCGGCAGATGTTGTTCAACGTGGAGAAAATGGGCCTGGAACTGGGCGAGCACAGCCACGGCGTGCGCGGTTATGTGCGGATGCTCGCGAACCTGTCGGCGATCATCCAGTTCCTGCCCGAAGACTTGCGGGACTTCTCCGAACAACATCCCCAGGTCAAGACCGACCTCGAAGAGCGTCCCAGCGCCGGGGTGATTCAAGGGGTACTCGATGGCGTGGCCGACCTCGGGATCTGCTCCATCGACAGCGACATCAAGGGCTTGCACAGCGTGCTGTACCGCCAGGACAAACTGGTGGTGTTGATGCTGCCGGATCATCCGTTGGCCAGCCGTTCGAGCCTGGCATTTGCCGATACGCTGGACAGCGATTACGTCGGCCTGCATGCGGCCAGTTCGATCAACATGCGTACCCACGCGGCGGCGCGTGAAGCTGGCCGGGTATTGCGGGTTCGCATCCATGTGCCGGGCTTCGACGCCATGTGTCGCATGATCCAGGCCAACATGGGCATAGGGGTGCTGCCGCAGCGGGCCTATGAATTGTTTGGCCGGGCGTTGGGTTTGCATGCGGTGCCGTTGACCGACGACTGGTCGGATCGGGCGTTGATTCTGGTGGTGCGCGATCAGGCGTTGTTGTCGCCGGTGAGCCGGATGTTGTTTGAGCATTTGCGCGGGGCGAACTGAAAGCTCTCTGTTGAATTCACCGGCCTCATCGCGGGCAAGCCCGCTCCCACAGGGATCTATGTTGGTCACACAATTTGTGCTTCACATTGCACACTGTGGGAGCGGGCTTGCCCGCGATGACTGACCTGAGGTCACGCTAGTCTTTCAGGCCGTTCGCATTTCGCGAACGCCCGTTGCCAACTGAAGGTTGGATTCCCAAGCCCCCGGTCCTCTAGCCTTGGCCACATATTCCAAGAACAAGAGGTACCCCGCGATGACTGCCCCCCTGAGTGCAATCAAAGTGATCGAGATCGGCACGCTGATCGCCGCGCCGTTCGCTGCACGCATGCTGGCCGAGTTCGGCGCCGAGGTGATCAAGATCGAAGCCATGGGGCAGGGCGATCCCCTGCGCAAATGGCGCAAGCTGCACGAAGGCACCTCGCTGTGGTGGTACCTGCAATCGCGCAACAAGAAGTCCCTGGCGCTGAATCTGAAATCCCCCGAAGGCATTGAACTGGTCAAGCAACTGGCGACCAGCGCCGACGTGCTGATCGAAAACCTGCGCCCCGGCGCCCTGGAAAAGCTCGGCCTGGGTTGGGACGTGCTGCACGCCCTTAACCCCAACCTGACCCTGGTGCGGATTTCCGGTTATGGCCAGACCGGCCCGTACCGTGATCGTCCGGGGTTCGGCGCCATTGGCGAGGCTATGGGCGGCATCCGCTACACCACCGGCACTCCCGGCTCGCCGCCGGCGCGGGTAGGCGTCAGCCTTGGCGATTCGCTGGCTTCGCTGCACGCGGTGATTGGCGCCTTGATGTCGTTGCTGCGGGTCAAGACCGGGCAGGGCGGTGGGCAAATCGTCGATGTGTCCCTGGCCGAAAGCGTGTTCAACGTCATGGAAAGCCTGGTGCCGGAGTACGACATGCTGGGGCATGTGCGTGAGCGCAGCGGCGGTGCGCTGCCGGGCATCGCGCCTTCCAACACCTACCTGACGGCCGATGGCGCCTATGTGGTCATCGCCGGCAACAGCGATCCGATCTACCGTCGTTTGATGAACACCATTGGTCGTACGGACCTGGCCGAAGCGCCGGAATTCGCCCACAACGACGGGCGTGCGGCCAAGAGCAATCTGCTCGATGCGGCGATCACCCACTGGACCAGCAGCCTGCCGATCGACGAGGTGCTGGCGGCACTGGAGACCGCGGAAGTCCCGGCCGGGCGCATCTATTCGGTGGCCGATATCGTTGCCGATCCGCACTATCAGGCGCGGGACATGCTGCTCAATGCCGAACTGCCGGGCGGTGCGACGGTGAAAATGCCGGGCATCGTGCCCAAGCTCTCGGAAACCCCCGGTGGCGTGAACTGGTCCGGCCCCGGACTGGGCCAGCACACGGATGGCATCCTCGCGCAGCTTGGTCTGACGCTGGCGGACATCGAACGCCTGAAAGTCGAAGGAGTGGTGCAATGATCACTGACTATGCAGATAGCCTGATCGTCCAGGAAGTCTCCCCGCGCGACGGCTTGCAGATCGAGCCGACCTGGGTCGAAACTGTCGACAAGATCGCCCTGATCGATCAATTGTCGCTGGCTGGATTCAGTCGCATCGAAGGCGGTTCGTTCGTGTCGCCCAAGGCCATTCCGGCACTGCGCGATGGCGAGCTGGTGTTCAAGGGCATCACCCGCCAGCCGGGGGTGATCTACGTCGCCTTGATCCCCAACCTCAAAGGCGCACAACGGGCGCTGGCCTGCAACGCCGATGAGCTGAACCTGGTGATGTCCGCCAGCCAGACCCACAACCTGGCGAACATGCGCATGCGCTGTGAAGATTCGCTGGCCGCGTTCGGCGAAATCGTCCAGTTTGCCAGTGGCACTCGGGTGCGACTCAACGCCAGCATCGCCACCACCTTCGGCTGCCCGTTCGAAGGCAAGATCGATGAGGACCGGGTGTTGCAGATCGTCGACGCCTATCAGGAGCTCGGCATTCAGGGCATCACCCTGGCCGACACCACCGGCATGGCCAACCCGCGTCAGGTCGACCGTTTGGTGCGGCGAGTATTGCAGCGAGTGGCGCCGGCGGACCTGACCCTGCATTTCCACAACACCCGCGGCCTGGGCCTGTGCAATGTGCTGGCCGCCTACGAGGCCGGTGCCCGACGCTTCGATGCGGCACTCGGCGGGCTCGGCGGTTGCCCGTTTGCACCGGGGGCTTCGGGCAACATCTGCACCGAAGACCTGGTCAACCTGTGCGATGAAGTCGGCATTCACACCGGGATCGATCTACCGCTGTTGCTGAAGTTGTCACGAGGGCTGCCGGCACTGCTTGGCCACGAAGTGCCCGGTCAACTGGCCAAGGCCGGACGCAATTGCGACCTGCACCCCGTGCCCTCCTGACCCCACACCGCCCCCCTCTGTGGGAGCAAAGCTTGCTCGCGATGACTGAGTCACATCCAACATTGATGTCGACTGATACACCGCTATCGCGAGCAAGCTTTGCTCCCACAGAAAGCGTGTTCAAAGATGTTCTTAACCAGACAACAAAAACAATCGGACACCTGCGGGAAGTCCGCCTGGAGAAACGCAATGAGCCTCAATGCACTGGAGGCCGGCGCGAGCCCGGCCGTTAGCCACGATGAAGAAAAAGCCCTGGTCAGCAAAGTCGCCTGGCGATTGATGCCGCTGATCATGGTCTGCTACCTGTTCGCGTTTTTCGACCGCATCAACATCAGCTTCGCCAAGTTCCAGTTGCAGACGGACCTGAGCCTGAGCGATACCGCCTATGGCCTGGGTGCCGGGTTGTTCGTGGTCGGTTACGTGATTTTCGAAGTGCCCAGCAACATGATGCTGTACAAGGTCGGCGCCCGTCGCTGGATCGCCCGGATCATGATGTCCTGGGGCCTGGCCACCGCGCTGATGGTCTTCGTCAACAGCGAATGGCAGTTCTACACCCTGCGCTTCGTGATCGGCGCGATGGAGGCAGGTTTTGCGCCGGGCGTGCTGTATTACCTGACGCTGTGGTTCCCGCAGCACTATCGTGGGCGCATCACCTCGATGCTGTTCCTGTCGTCTGCCTTTGCCGGCCTGGTGGGCGCGCCGTTCTCCGGGCTGGTGCTGCAGCATCTCGACGGCTTCCTGCAAATGCGTGGCTGGCACTGGCTGTTCCTGCTCGGCGGCGTGCCATGCATCGGCCTCGGTTTACTGGTGCTGACCCTGCTCAAGGACCGCATCGAAGACGCCCATTGGCTGACGGCCTCGGAAAAGACGCTGCTGGCCAGTCGCATCGCTCACCATGAACCGCACAAAAGTGGCGGCTCGCTGCTGGCGGCGCTGAAAATCCCGGGTTTCCTCACCCTGGGCCTGATCTACTTCCTGATTCAGGTGGCGTCCTACGGCTTGAATTTCTGGGCACCGCAACTGATCCGCAGCGCCGGTACCGAGAGCCCGGTGATGATCGGTCTGCTGACGGCCATTCCGTACATCTGCGGCGCCATCAGCATGGTGGTGATCGGGCGCTTGTCCGACGCCTCTGGCGAACGGCGCAAGTTTGTCGCAGGGCTGGTCGCGGTCGGCGCCATCGGCTTCTTCTGCGCAGGCATTTTCGCCAACCACACGACCTTCCTGATTGTTGCACTGGGCTTGCTCGGCGCCGGGATCATCGCCTCGATCCCGAGCTTCTGGACCCTGCCCCCGAAACTGTTGGCCGGTGCTGGCGCCGGGGCTGCGGGCGGAATTGCGGTGATCAATACCCTGGGCCAGTTCGGCGGCATCGTCAGCCCGGTCATGGTCGGACGGATCAAGGACATGACGGGCAGTACCACACCGGCGCTGTATGTCATCGGCGTTTGCGCATTGATTGCCGTGGCGCTGTTGATGTGGGGACTGCCGCAGAAGCTGCGTTCCCTCGACAAGGCGTAAAAATCGCAGACTGCGGCAGTTCCCACAGAGACCACGCATCCCTGTGGGAGCTGCCGAAGGCTGCGATCTTTTGATCTTCAAGAAGCTGCAATCACCGCTTTGGCTGGCGCGTTTGCAAACTGAATCAACACGACTCC
Organism: Pseudomonas izuensis; assembly: GCF_002356535.2. Taxonomy (NCBI): domain Bacteria; kingdom Pseudomonadati; phylum Pseudomonadota; class Gammaproteobacteria; order Pseudomonadales; family Pseudomonadaceae; genus Pseudomonas; species Pseudomonas izuensis. Next base: position 1,387,784 of record NZ_AP017423.2, read on the forward strand.
GCCGATCAACAACAGCGCCCCCGCCAATCGCGGCAAGGTGACTTGCCGCTCCAGCAACCCAAACCACCCAAAGTGATCCAGCACCAGCGACGCCATCACTTGCCCCGCCAGCGACAGGGCCAGGAACCCTGAAGCACCCAGCTTGGGCAATAGCACCACGGCCAACGAAATGAAACACACACCGAAAGCCCCCCCGGCCCAGATCCACAAGGGGGCCTTGGCTATGAATGCCATAGAAGGCAGTGGCAAGCGCATCGCCAGTATGATCGGCAACAACACCAGAATGCTCACCAACAACGACACTAACGTCGCCCACAATGGATGGCCCAAGCCGCGTCCAAGGTTGAAGTTGATCGCACTCTGGAAAGGCACCACAGCCCCGGCAATCACGGCGAGTAATAGAAGACCGATTCCGTGCAGCGTACTCATGATCATGCTCCAACAGGTTTTGCTGGACTCTAGAGTATTCATCGCGCAGATTTAAATTCCGTTTTGTTATCCAGAACATGCATCAGATGAATGATCTGCGCCGCATCGACCTCAACTTGCTGGTGATCCTCGACACCTTGCTCAGCGAGCAACACGTGACCCGTGCCGCCGAACGTCTGCACTTGAGTCAACCAGCCGTCAGTCATGCCCTCGCACGATTGCGCGATCTGCTTGGCGATCCGCTGCTGGTGCGTGCCGGCGCCAGTCTTGTACCAACCCCGCGAGCGCTGGAGCTGATGGCGCCGCTGGCCGAAGTCTTGGCCCAGCTGCAATCGCTGCTGGCACCGAATGCCTTCGAACCTGCCACCGCCAAGCGCACATTTCGTCTGGCGATGTCCGACTACGGTGCCGCTATCGTCCTGCCGGGATTGACCCGTTTGCTGCGCCGCGAAGCGCCGGGCATCGATCTGCAAATCAGCCATGCCAGTCGCGAAGGCATGCTCGACGGTGTGTACAACGGTGACATCGATATTGCCATCGGCGTGTTTCCGGAAATGCCCAACGAGCTGCGCAGCACACTGCTGTTCGAAGAGCACTACGCCTGTCTGGTAGACCGCAACTCCTTGCCTGTCGATGGTGCGCTCGATCTGCCCACCTACCTGAGCCGCCCGCACGTCCTGCTGGAAATGCGCGGCAGCGGCACGCCGGAAATCGAGCGAGCATTGACGACTTTGCGTGAACGCCGTCGAGTTGCCATCAGCCTGCCGCACTGGAATGTCGCCCCGGAACTCATCAGTGGCACTGACTTGATCCTCACTGTCGCAACCCGTGCCTTGCGCGATATTGATCAGCAGTCATTGGTCGTCGTGCCGCCACCGTTTCACATTCCGTCGTTTGATTTTGTGCTGGTGTGGCACAAGCGAAGGGGCGGAGATCAGGCGTTGAGTTGGTTGAATCAGAAAATAGCGGAGCGGGTAGCACAGGATAGAGGGTGAGCGTTTGGTGTTGGGAACGGTAATTAGCGAAGGCTCGACACCCACTTGGCTAAAACCGCGTCAACTGTCGCGAGCGGCCGTATGCGGGAATGAAGTTCTTCGACGATCAGTCAGTCGATAGCTAAAAACCTGATATAGACTGGCCACCATTCACCAAACGGTTCAAAAGGACTTCCCATGACCCCATCGCTGCTAATGGCCGTGCTCGCCTCGGGTTTCATCTATGGCATTACCCCCGGGCCGGGTGTGCTGGCGGTGTTCGGGATTGGCGCGGCGCATGGGCGGCGGGCGGGGGCGGGGTTTCTCTGTGGGCATTTGCTGGGCGATGTGATCTGGTGCAGCACGGCGCTGGTGGCGATTGTCGGTGCGCGGGAAATCGGCAGCACCGCGTTCGATGTGCTGGGTTTGCTCAGCGGCCTCTACCTGTTCTGGCTCGGCTGGCGCGCCGTGCGGGCGCGTCGCAGCAGCGCCGAAGCTCCCGAGGGGCCAGCGCGTCAGCCGTTCTGGCATGGCATCCTGTTTGGCTTGACCAATCCGAAAGCCTACCCGGTGGCGGTAGCGACGTTCACGGCCTTGCTGTCGAGCCGCGCCGAGTTGCTGACCTGGTCGATGTTGCCGTGGCTGATCGTCCTGAGCTTCGTCGGTGGCCTGATCGCCTACGCTATCCTCATCGGCATTGTCGGGGCGCGCCGGGTGCGCACCTTGTATCAGCGCCATGAGCTGGCGATTACCCGTCTGTGCGGGGTGATGTTTATCGGTTTCGCCATCAACGCCCTGGCGCATGCATTGCCGGGGCTGGTGACGAACAAGGCTTGACGCTGATTGCAGGACTGCATCAGTTGCATAGGTACGGGTCAGGGATGGTTTCTTATTGCTGCATCGTTCGGACACGTTCTCGGCACCATGACCACCAGAAATTCCGCTCCGTTGGCGAGCTACATCGACCTCTTGCTGGACGCCGTTTGCGCGGTCGACAAACAAGGTCGCTTCGTATTTGTCAGTGCGGCCTGCGAGCGCGTCTTTGGCTACACCCCCGACGAGTTGATCGGTCAGCAGATGATCGATCTGGTGCACCCGGCCGACCGCCAGCGCACCCTCGATGCCGCACGCGAGATCATGGGCGGCGAGCCCAAGCTGAATTTCGAGAACCGCTACCTGCGCAAAGATGGCCGGGTGGTGAACATCCTGTGGTCGGCTCGTTGGTCGGAGGTCGATCAGCTGCGCATCGCCGTGGCCCGCGACATCACCGAACGCAAGCAAGCCGAGTCCCGGCAAGCAGCGCTGTACGCGATTTCCGAAGCGGCACATGCGGCGGAAGACTTGCTGGCGCTGTTCAAACGTGTCCACCTGATCATCGGCGAATGGCTGCCGGCGCTGAATTTTTCCGTGGCGCTGTATGACGAGCACTGCGAGCAGCTGAATTTCCCTTATCACGTCGACGACCACGAACCGCAACCCGAGCCCGGTACGATCACCGGGCGCCTGTGTGCCGAGGTCATCCGCACCGGCCTGCCCATCCTGCTGACCCCGAACCAGGAGAAACCGCCCATCGGATTCGAGGCGCTGGTGACCGGGCAGAACTCATCGTGCTGGCTGGGTGTGCCGCTGAACTCGCAGAACGGTACCATCGGCGCGCTGATCGTCAAAAGCATCCCTGGCGGCGAGCGCTATACCGAGCAGGATAAAGAGCTGTTGCAGTATGTCTGCGCCCAGGTCGCGACGGCGATCGAGCGCAAGCAGTTGCACGCACGGCTGCAACGCATGGCCCAATACGACCAGTTGACCCAACTGCCCAACCGCGAATTGCTCCGCGACCGGCTCAAGGCCGCATTGGAAGCGGCGCGCGAAGACCGTGGGCGCATGGCGCTGCTGTATGTCGACCTTGACCGCTTCAAGCAAGTCAACGACACCCACGGCCATGCGGTGGGCGACATGTTGTTGCAGACCGTCGCCAATCGGCTCAAGGGCTGTGTGCGTGAAACCGACACGGTGGCGCGCATTGGTGGTGACGAGTTTGTGGTGTTGTTGCACAGCATCCACGCCTCGGGCGATGCCGACTGCGTGGCCGGGAAAATCCGTCAGGTCCTGGCCCAGCCGCTGCGCCTGGACGGCCACAGTCTGCATATCCACCCCAGCATCGGCGTGGCGCAATACCCTGAGAACGGCACGGAAGAACAACAGTTGTTCCGGCACGCCGATGAAGCGATGTACAGCGCCAAGCGCGAGCATCACCTGCGGCTTGTCTGAATGTCGGCTGCCGTTCGTCGCGGCGTGACCGGATTTTTCTAAACCTTTTGGCACGGACAAATTCAGAATCTATGCGGGCTACTGCTCGCCGCGATTATCACCAAGAGGTAGAGAATCATGCCTAACTCAAGAAACTCGAACTCGGGAAACTTCGGCAACGATCGAACCAAGGCGTCTGAAGCCGGTCGCAAAGGTGGGAAAACCACCACCACGACTGTCGATAAGGAGCCTAAACCCGATATGGGTCGTAAGCCCGCACAGAAATCGAAGTAATGGATGTTGGTGGTTTTGATTGAGAAGCGGGGGCGAAAGCTCCCGTTTGAATTTTTAGAGGAGGGCGCGACCATGAACCGGATGGCCACTCGATTATGCAGCTGCGGTTTTGCCGCGTTACTGGGCCTGTGTGCCAGCAGTGCCTTCGCCCAGACGCCCGCCGAATTCATCAACGATGCCTCGGCCCAAGGTATTGCCGACATCGAAGCCAGTCGCCTGGCGCATCAGAAGACCGAATCCAAAGAGATCAAGGACTACACCATTGTCGTGATCAACGACCGCACCACCGCCAACCAGCACCTGGCGAAAATCGCCAGGCAACTGGACTTGCCGGTGGCCCCGCGCGAAGAGGTGGTCGATAAGGCCAAGGCCTTGATGCCCGAAGTCATGGAGGGCGCGAACTTCGATGAAGCCTACGCGGCCAGTCAGGTCAAAATGAACGAGCAAGCCATTGAGCAGCTCGAGCAAACGGCGCAGACCACCGACGTGCCGCAGATCAAGGCATTCGCCGAAGAAACCCTGCCCAAACTGCAGAATCACCTGCAAATGGCCAAGGCCCTGCAAGCCAGTCTCTAGTCATTCCCGTGCGCGGGTGACCTGTGGCTACCCGCGCAATGTCGATCAGCACTCATTCAGATCCTGTTTGCCTTTCTCCTGGACCACGGTGCCGTCGATGGAAATGGTCTGGCCCTCGCCCAGGCTGCGATAGTGTTTTCTCAGCGCCTCCAGCTCCTTGAGGTCCAGCGCTTCGAGCCCCAACATCGCGTTCTGCGCGTCCTTGGTCACGCGCAGCAATTCATCGACCTTCAAATGCAAGATATCCGTGTCGCGGTTCTGCGTGTTCTGGATCAGGAACACCATCAGGAAGGTGATGATGGTGGTCGAGGTATTGATGATCAGTTGCCAGGTATCGTTGAAATGGAAAATCGGCCCGCTCAATCCCCACAGGAAAATCAGCAGGATCGCCCCCAGGAACGTCCTGGGGCTACCGGCCCATAGGGCGAGTTTTTGCGCAACTTTTGCGAACTTCATGGCCGTTTTCCTTGTGAGAGGGCGCTTGAAGTTCAGACAGTGGGGGCCTATTGAAAATTCTATTTGCCTGTCCTGAGAAAAGCGCTGGGTGGCCGTGGGGTAAGATGCTTCGGCACCCACGAAAGGAGAACGCAATGAGTTGGTCCGCCCAGCAATACGTCGCTTTTGAAGATGAACGCACCCGTCCTGCCCGTGACCTGCTGGCGGCAATCCCCGCCGCAGAGGTGCGCTCGGCCATCGACATCGGTTGCGGCCCCGGTAATTCGACCGAGCTGCTGGTGGAGCGCTTTGCCGACGCCACGGTGCGCGGGCTCGACAGCTCGGCCGACATGATTGAAGCGGCCCGCAAGCGCTTGCCGCAGGTGCGTTTCGATATCGCCGACATCGATACCTGGAACGAAAGCGGCCCGTTCGACGTGATTTTCGCTAACGCGGTGTTGCAGTGGGTGCCGGATCACGCTGCGCTATTGCCTTCGCTGGTGAACAAGCTTGCACCCGGTGGCAGTCTGGCGATTCAGATGCCGGACAACCTCAATGAACCCTCGCACCGTTTGATGCGCGAAGTTGCGGGTGTTGGTCCCTGGGCGGGCAAACTTGCCGGAGCTGCCGGGCAACGCACCGAAATGGCCGATGCCAGTGGCTATTACTCAATTCTGAAAGCCTGCTGTACCCGCGTCGATGTGTGGCGCACCACTTACCATCATCCACTGGCGGGGGGCGCCTCGGGTGTGGTCGAGTGGTTCAAGGGCAGCGGATTGCGGCCGTTTCTCGAGCCTTTGGATGAGGCTGAGCGGGCGGAGTATTTGAAGCAGTATCTGGCTGCCATCGAACAGGCCTATCCGGCACTGGCCGATGGCTCAGTGTTGTTGCCATTCCCACGATTGTTTCTGGTCGCGACTCGCTGATGTGAAAAAGGGGCAGAGGTTACCGGTCTTCTGCCCTTCTTCTTGATCGCTGGGAAAAATCACTGCGGTTTGCTTCTTTTTGAGCGCCTGGCACTCAAATATTCAAAAACAAACGAAGCAAAGCCGAACAACCCGATCATCGAAATGATCATGATCCCCAACTCTGAACTGTCCATGCTGACCTCTGACCTCTGAGCGAACGGTGAGCGGGGAGAGTAAGGCATCCGCCGTTCGGCTCAACGCTGCTCTACGGCTTCTTTACTGGGGGGCGGGAATCTATACGCAATCTATACGAGCGGCAGGGTGCTACTTGTTTGCGTTTGTCGGGGTTCGGATTTCGACTAATTGGTCACGTATTTTTGTACCTCCGGATCCTTCCTGCACAGCATTCCAATGAAGCCTGGCATTGTGTATAAATTGATACATTCACATTGCGTGACCGCGCTTGGCTGCTTTTGAGGTCCTTGCGGGGGCAAGGGATGCTGGATCTACTAATAAGAATGGATGCAATATGGATCGCATGACCCCCGATAAAAATAATAACAAAATGTGGTTTTTACAGTTTGCGCGCGGATTGGCCTGTCTGCTGATTGTGTATGTTCATTGGTTGACGTTTTTGCTGGCCCCGGCTTCATTGGATACTACGATTTTTCAATCGGCACTTCCTGCCTACCAGGCACCCATGGCGGTGTTTGGGTATGCTGGCGCTGTGGGCAAGATTGTTCCTGTTGATTTTCGAGAAGTTTACTTCGGGCTTGCACTGTTTTTTATTATTAGCGGTTTCATAATTCCCGTCTCGCTGGAGAAAGGTAGCCGGGCTAATTATGTTATTCGTAGAATTGCGAGGATTCTTCCGACCGCTTTTGCATGCACAGTCATTACAGCCCTCGTTATATTGTTTGGACGGCTCCTTGAAGGAAATACAGTTGCCCCTTTTTCGGTTTCGAGTGTCCTCGCAAATGCCATGCTCATCAGGGATGTGGTGGGGCATCCCTACATCGATACGGCGATTTGGACCCTTGAGATAGAGGTGCATTTTTACGTTATCTGTTTCGTTTTAAGTTTTTTCTCCGGGCAGAAAAAAGCGTGGGTCGTTTTGGTAATGGCCTTGGCTTTTCTTTTCGTCAGTATCGCTTATACGTATTGCAATGGTCCCTATGAGGTCTATAGGCGGTATTTGAACGTTATCGCGACCAATGGCACATTTCTCGTTCCCATGTTTATCGGCATGGCACTCTATAACTTCAATGCTGGAAACTGGTCGGTGGTGAAAACCGCGCTTGTGGTGGTTGCGCTGCTCGTGATGAATAACTTGACCCTTCAGTATCATGTGGGGGGCACATCGAGTGTCATCTACTTTAATCACTTGTTCGCGACGCTTGTGTTTGTAGTGTTGTTGTTGCTCGGTGATAAGGTTCCCTATTTCAGTTTCATGGATAAGTTGGCGGAAGTGTCCTATCCGCTTTATCTTTTGCATGGTACTTGTGGTTATGTTGTTTTTTATATTGTGTACAAATTTCTGCATGAAACTGCGATTGCTTTGCTCCTGTCCTTCACAGTCATTACAGCATTAACGTTCCTGGTTCACAGAACAATCGAGTTGCCTTCGACACCCGCAGGCAAACGCATTGCGAAGTCTTTTGATAAGGCTGATTTTTTTGGGCGGTTGAAACGCCGAAGCGCGTAATCGACGTCTGGCGTGTTCTGCCCCTTTGTTTGGCAACTGTGTGGGAGTGAGCTGGCTCGCGATAGCTGGCCCACTCCCACAGGTTGAGCCGTCAAGATGGCTCTGTATCCATGCGTCGAGCGATAGCGTCCAGCACATCGCAACCGTCACGCGCAGCCACCTAAGATTATCAGTTCTGCTGTAATACCTTCAGTGCTGCCGATGCCAGAAAACCCGAACGGCTTTTTTCCTCAGGGTGGTGCAGCACGTATTCATCAATCCGGTTGAGCAGGTAGCCTGGCAGCGTGATGTTCAGCTTCTGGGCCTTACCCAGATATTTGGTAACGTCGATGTCCACCAATGCCCACGCACAGCCCGTGTACTTCGGGTTGGCTGCATGCAGGGTCACTTTGCTTGCGGGCGGGATTGGCGAATCATCTTCGGCCAGAATTTCGAAGTGGCCTTCAATGGCTTCCCGGGCCATCGCCATCGCGTCATCCAGATCTTCCCCGGCGGAAAAGCACCCCGGAATGTCGGGCACTTCCACACCCCAGGCATGTTCGTCATCGCCCATTGAAATCGCAATTGGGTAAAGCATGTTCATTGTCCTCCGAGGACTCCGCGCACCGGGCTGGTCACAGCAGCGCCTGTTGCAAAATACTGATGGCCGTTTTTTTGAGCAGATCTTTTTTGGGATGAGGAACCGTCACCAGCCCCGGTTTGGTCGGATGCTTGAAGTGATGGTGGCTGCCTCTGATTCGTACCAGATACCAGCCGTCCGCAACGAGTTGGCTTATCAAAAGTCGGCTATTCACATCACCTCCCTGTGGTGTGCTTGTGGTTACTATACCTACTGATTTTTTGTAATCAACACTATACCCACCGAATCGTCCTGTGCTCGATGGGAAAGCGATAGGTACCGAGTCTAGGAGGGCGCTGCATCAACGGCTTGGAGCAAGCCGGAATTGAGCTGCTTTGTGTATTGCGAGGTTTTGCCGAAAGTAGACAGCACCCGAAATTTTCGCTGAGCAGTGTCCACGGGCGATACCTTTCTGCTCTTTTGCTTCAGGTAAGCCTCGTTCAATCATGGGAAAGAGCTAAGCTGAAATTCATAAAGGCTATTGAAGGACACGATGCCTGGCCATGAAAAATCCTCCAGATTTGAGACCGCTTGCTCCGGAAGATCGACGCTCTTTGCAGCACGCCAAAAACCTTCTCGCGAACCCCGGCTTGGTTGCTCAGTTGACCAGTATGTTGGGCACTCCTATCGAAGCCACCATCAAGAGGCTGCCTAAAGGTGCTAACAAACGTGTCAACAGTACTTTGGAGACTGCCCTGTTGAGGTGCGCGCGTACCGCCGCCAGGACCATGGACGACTCAATTGGCGAGCGATCCTGGAACAAGACTTATATGGGGTCCGTGGTTGTAACTGGCGCTGCGGCAGGCTTCTTGGGCCCTTGGACGATGCTGGTGGAGATACCGATAACGACCACAATTATCTTTAGGTCAATTGCAGATGTTGCACGTAGCGAGGGTGAGTCGATTAAAACGGGTGATGTCGTAACGGGTCGCGAGGGTCTTGAAACCGGCTTGCATTGACGAAATCCTTTACTGAGACAAGAAAAACGCTAACGGATCGTTGCTCTTATGCGAAAACGTTAATTTCGAAAGAATGAAAAGACTAAAAACAGACGGAATTTGATAATAAATCCGTGTTTTGCGAAAAAAACGCTAACAGGTCTCAGAATAGTCGCTATCGACCATAGGCACTTGCTGATCGATCAGGGAAACGACTAATGACTCACAAGCCCAATCCCACTAAACCCCAGACACAAAAAAACCGGCCATCAAGGCCGGTTTTTTCTTTACCTGTATCCCCCGTCAAAAACCAACGTGGGACTGAAATTCGATTGGAGCGGGTGAAGGGAATCGAACCCTCGTTATCAGCTTGGGAAGCTGGAGTAATGCCATTATACGACACCCGCCTGGAGCGGTTGACTTTGTACCAGATGTGACCGTGGAAATGAAGTTTTTCTTTGCGGCAGATGGCTTTAGCGCAAATGAAACAAAGCGGACCGCGTTGCGGTCGTTCGCGGGCAAGCCTGCTCTTGCAGAGCGGGGCTTGCTCGCGATGACGCTGTTTCAGATGGCCAATGCATGATGGTCCTGGGCGTAGTGGAAACGCGGTCGGCCCTCATGCTGCGCCGGTTTCAGGAACCCCATCAGTGCATTGCGGCTGTCTCGGCAGGCGGCTTTGTGTTCCATGTCGAGAAAGTGCCCGGTGGCCTGCAAGGTGCTGAAGGTGCTGTGTTGCACGTGGCCGGCGAACAGTCGGGCGTCCTCGGCGGCGGTGTACTCGTCCCATTCGCCATTCATGAACAGCACCGGCACATTGATTTTCTTCGCCGCGTTGAGGTAGCAGTACCGATCACTGTTAAGCACATCGCTGATGTGAAAGTGCATCTGCCCGTATTCATGCTCGGCCAGGCTGCTGACGTGTCGGTAGTTGAACCGTTTGAACAACGACGGCAAGTGTTTGCCGATGGTGCTGTTCACCAGGTTGCCGACCCGGTCGCCGTCGCGGTTGCCGAGGTAATCGACACCACGTTCGAGGTAATCGAGCATGTGGGCGTTGACCACCGGGGAGAACGAGCTGATGACGGCTTTTTCGATCCGGCGTGGCTGTTGCGACAGCGCCACAAGGGTCGCGGCACCACCAAAGGAAAACGACAGCACGTGTTCGGCGGCGAAGTGCTCGATCAGCTCCAGGAGGATCTGCCCTTCGATTTCCTTGGTCAGCATTTTCTCATGCAGGTTGTGGGCTTTTGACTTGCCCGCGTAGGGCTGGTCGTAGCAGACCACGTTGAAATGCGGATAGAGGTTTTTCACGGTTTGGGCAAACGACGCAGTCGTGGACATCGAGCCGTTGACCAGAATAATGGTCTTCTCTGCGGCGTCTGCGCGATAGAACTCCGTGTAAACCCGATACTGACCCTGTATATCCAGCACAGCGATTTCTGGCCTCATGTCATAAGACTCCTGGCAAGCGGGTATGCGCGCAAAAGAGATTGCACGAGCTTTGTGACAGGTAGGCATATGCCTTGGAATTTGTTAGCCCATGTCGATCCACTGCAGTCCGGTCGACGGGTATTGTTATTGGCGGGCAGTCTGCCGGGTGAGGCCGGAACCCAAGGGTTCCTACCGGCAAAAAGTTTCTTAGACGTATCTTGTGACTCGTCGGTCACATTTCGGCCGACGTCCTGATTCAAGCAGGGGTCACATGATTGCGCAAGTGCCGTTGATAAATTGTTCGACAACTTTCTGCTGAGCGGTCGTGCCCTTAGATCGATCGGATCTCTTCGTCGCTCAGTGGGCGGTATTCGCCCGGTTTCAACCTGTCGTCGAGTACCAATGGGCCCATGCGTTCGCGGTGCAGGCGCAGCACCTTGTTGTCGAAATGTCCGAACATGCGCTTCACCTGATGGTAACGGCCCTCGACGATGCTCAGGCGCGCCGATGTCGGTCCCAGCAGCTCTAGCCCGGCGGGTTGAGTGGTGAGGTCTTCGAAGGCGAAGTACAGGCCTTGCATGAACTTGGTGGCGTATTCGGGGCCGATGACCTGTTCGGTTTCGACGTAGTAGACCTTTGGCAGTTTGGTCTGCGGTTGGGTCAGGCGGCGCGACCAGCTGCCGTCATTGGTGATCAGCATCAGGCCGGTGGTGTTGAAGTCCAGGCGTCCGGCGATGTGCAGATCGTCCCTGTCCGGTTCATGGATCAGGTCGAGCACGGTCGGGTGCTGTGGATCTCGAGTGGCGCTGACACAACCGGCCGGTTTGTGCAGCATGAAGTGACGCAGCGGCTTGCCGGTTTGCAGGACCTCGTCATCGACTTCGACCCGGCTGAACTCACGGACTTCGGCATGCGGGTCACTGACGATTGTTCCGTCAATCCGGACGCGCTTTTCCACCAGCAACAGGCGTACTTGCTTACGGTTGAAGCGGGGCAGGTTGCTGAGAAAACGGTCGACGCGCATGACTCAAGGATCAGTGAGCAAAGGGCTGCGCATCTTACTTGATTGGCTGGGGCACTGCTTGCAACTGCGCCTCGACCTCGGCGCAGCGCGGGCACAGGCAGGAGGCGTTGCGCAGTTCGGCCGGCAGCGCTTCAAGGACCGCCGGGTCGATACTGACGCCGTAGCACCAGCACGCCCGATCGGCGGTTCGCGGGTCGGCCAGGGTGCAGTCGTTGGATGCACCGCAGGCCGGGCAGAGGTCAGGCTGGTTCATAAATGGAGTGGGGCATTTCCACGCAGGTACGGTTGCGGCCACTTTGCTTGGCCCGATACATCGCATGATCGGCCCGCGACAGCAATGTGTGCAAGGTGTCATCGGGTTGCAGGGTGGTCAGGCCGATGCTGACTGTCAGCTGCAAACTACTGACGTTGTAGGCATAACGCTGGTGTTCCACATGCTGACGAATCTTCTCGGCAATCATCAGGCCGGTTTTACCATCGGTGTCCTTGAGCAGCACGATGAACTCTTCGCCGCCCCAGCGACAGACGATGTCGGAATGGCGCAGGCAGCTTTCCAGATCCCGGGCAAAACCGATCAGCACCTGATCGCCGGCCAGGTGCCCGTAGGTGTCGTTCAAGGCTTTGAAGTGATCCAGGTCAAGCAGCAGCGCGGTCAGTGGCCTGGGTTCGCGCCGGGCCTCGTGCATGGCTTGCGCAGCCAACAGGTCGAAGCCACGTCGGTTCGGCAGTTCAGTCAGGCTGTCGAGTGTTGCCTGGGCGTGGATCTTGCTCTGAAAGCGCTTGATCACCCGGTTGAGCAGGGCCAGCACGGTCAGGGTGACGACCAGGCAGATCAGCAGGTTGAGGTACAGCGAACGACGGATGTCACTGAGGTCGCCGTCTTCGCGTTTGTCGACGAACAAGTACCAGTTCAGCTCCGGAATGAACCGCACGTTGAGGAAATGCCCCTGGCCCTGGCCGGAATATTCGTAGCTGCCGCTGTGGGGCTTGGGCAATTGGCTGACCAGGTTCTTCATGCCTTCGAGTTCACCCAGGGTCTGTCCGGCCCGTGCGCCATCGGGCCCGCCCTCGGCGCCGGTCAGTACCAGGCGCCCGAAGGTGTCGACGAAGTACACGCTGCGTTGGTAGCGCCGCTGGTATTTGTCGATCAGCTTGATCACCGCATCGACCGTCAGCCCGACACCCGCGGCACCGATGAAACGGTTGTTGTAGTCGTAGACCTTGTAATTGATGAAGACGGTCAGGTTGTCCTTGTTGGCAAGGTCCGGATCGACGTTGATCTCGTAGGGATCTTTCATGTCACGCACGCGAAAGTACCAGGCATCGCGGGGCTCGGTAGCTTTGACCTGCTTGAGCACGCCCTTGGCGTGATAGTAGGTCAGGCTGGTATCGGAAACGAAAAAAGCCGTGTAGGCGCCGTAGTGGGTCATGACCTCGTTGAGGTAGCGGGTCATCTGGTCGGAGTCGCGTTCGCCGTTCACCACCCAGTCGCGCATGAAGGTATCGCGGGACATCATCGAGGAAATCAGGATCGGTCTGACAAGATCCTTCTGGATTTCCGAGTAGACGGTGTCCGATGTCAGCGGCAGTTCGGTGTTGACGATGTTGTCGCGGATCGACGCTCGCGAGGCGTAGTAACTGAGGAAGGAGGTGGCCAGGAATCCCGCGCCCAACAATGCGACCAGCGTGAGCACCAACGAGCGTTGAGAGTACAGCGGCGAGCGAAGCGGCATGGCAGTTCCGTTGGCATTGATCCGATGGCCTGCATTCTAGTGGTAACGGCGGGGAAATGGCTGCTGCATTTGTAGGGCGAATCGGTATGGATCAGGGATGGCAGCGTCTGGGCTGACGCCTTCGCTGGCAAGCCAGCTCCCACAGGTATTGCACCGGACCTGTAGGAGCTGACTTGCCAGCGAATCGAGAGGTCAACGCAGGTTTTTCAGATACGCCCGCCAGCCGCCCAGATGACTGATATCCACTGCCCCCTCCAATCCATTCGCCTCACAGATAAACCCGCTCTCCCAGCGCCCATCCGCCAGTTGCACCTTGCCCAGGCCCAACGGCGCCGGGATGCCGGTGAGGAACGAACCCAACTCGCTGCTCGGCAATTCCCACACTTCCACGGCAATCGCCACACCGCCATCTCTTACCCGAACCATACCCGGACGAAAGGGCGGACCACCCGCCAGGGCATACAGGTGATAGTCGGGTGAGCTGAACGTTGTTTCCACCCGCCGGGCGCCGCGCTGTTTGAGCTGCCAGTTCAGCGCCAGCCCCTCCAGATGCGCGCCACAGACCACCAGGCGTGCACGATCATTGCGTGCAACCGTTGCCGGTGCTGACGCTGCCAGACCTTGCAGGCGCTCCAAGCCATCGGCCACGCTCAGCAGGTATTGATCGGTAAACGCCCGGCCAAACAGCGTCACGCCCCACGGCAAGCCGTTGCCCATGAAGCCGCTGGGCACGGCGACGGCGGCGTAGTCGAGCAGGTTCATGAAGTTGGTGTAGTAACCCAGTTCCGAATTGCGCAGGACGGGCTCAGCGTCCAGTTCAGCCAGCGTGACAGGGCGGCCGATGGTCGGCGTCACCACGCAATCCAGATTTTCCAACGCCTTGTCGCACAGGGCTTTCAGGACTTGCAGCCGATACTGGGCGCGGAAGGTTTGCACACCGCTTACCGCTGGCGCCTTGGCCAGCACCGCACGAATCACCGGCAGCACGGCTTCGGGGTTTTGTTCCATCAATCCGCCGGCCACGCTGTAGCGCTCGGCCACCCACGGGCCTTCGTAAAGCAGGCGCGCAGCTTCCAGGAACGGCGACAGATCCAGTTCTACCGCTTCGCCGCCCAATGCCTTGAGGCGTTGGATGGCTTCCTCGAACAGCACCGGACCTTGGCTGCAGCCGAAAAACGCCAGATCCTGTGTTCGTGGTACGCCAAACCGGAAGGGGCCAGGCGTGCCGAACGCCGAGCCGTCATTCCACAGTGGATTGTTGCGGCTGTACTCATCCCGCGGGTCGAGACGTGCGGTCAGTGCCAGCAACTGACTGGCCTCCCGGGCGGTGGCGGTGAACGTGGTCACGCAATCCAGCGTGCGACAGGCAGGCACCACGCCCGCCGTGGAGATCAAGCCTTTGGTGGCTTTCATCCCGACCAGATTATTCAATGCCGCCGGCACCCGTCCGGAGCCCGCCGTGTCGGTGCCCAGTGAAAAACTCGCCACACCGAGCGCCACTGCCAGCGACGAGCCGGCACTGGAGCCGCCCGACGGATACTCGGGCAGCACGCTGTTAGGGCAGGCACCGTAGGGAGAGCGACTGCCATTGAGGCCCGTGGCGAACTGGTCCAGGTTGGTCTTGCCCAGAGGAATCGCCCCCAGTGCCAGCAATTGCTCGACGATGGTTGCCGAGTGTTCAGGCACATAGGCAAACGCCGGGCAAGCCGCGGTGGTCGGTATGCCCGCCAGATCGATGTTGTCCTTGATCGCGAAAGGCACGCCGTACAGCGGCAGGCTGTCGATGTCGCGGCCGTCGAGCGCGGTCAGAAACGGCTCCAGTTCCTCAATGCTGAGCAAATGGATAAACAGGTGAAAGTCCGGGTTCAGCGCGGCGGCTTTTTCCCGCAAGGCCAACAGCAGTTGGCGTGGTGTGGTCTCGCCGGTGCGGTAGGCCGTGCGCAGGGCATCGAGTTGCAGGTTCATGGTGTTAATCCTTTTCAAATGGGTTCAGTCGAGTTCCAGCACCACAACGCGCTGTCCGGCGCACACCGCCGAACCCGGTTGCACGCGAATTTCGCGAACCACGCCAGCCGTCGGGGCGAGCAGCGGAATTTCCATCTTCATCGACTCCAGAATCACCAGCACGTCGCCAGCCTCGACCCGGTGACCGGTTTCCACCTGGACCTGCCAGAGGTTGCCGGCGATGTGGCTGTCGACGCTCATTTGATCGCTGCCGAGCGGTGCGTCATCGGGCATTTGCGCAGTCGCTTCCTCGCTGTCGAAGTGCGCCTGGCCACTGGCGATCCAACGTTCGCGCTCGGCATTGAATGCGCCTTTTTGCTGATCGCGGAACGCGGTGATGCTCGTGGCTTCCCGAGCCAAAAACGCCTGGTAGTCCGCCAGGTTCAACTGACTGTGCTCGATGTCCAGCTCGAAGCGCCCGAGGGGGAAATCCCGGCGAATGCGCAGCAGTTCATCGGCGCTCACCGGGTAAAAGCGGATCTGGTCGAAGAAGCGCAACAGCCACGGCTTACCATCGAACGCAGCGACTTCACGGTAGCGGTTCCACATCTGCAAGGTGCGCCCGACGAACTGATAACCACCGGGGCCTTCCATGCCGTACACGCACATATAGGCACCACCGATGCCCACCGAGTTCTCCGCGGTCCAGGTGCGCGCCGGGTTGTACTTGGTGGTCACCAGGCGATGCCGCGGATCGAGCGGAGTGGCAACCGGTGCGCCGAGGTAGACGTCCCCCAGGCCCATCACCAGATAGCTGGCGTCGAACACCGTGCGCTGTACTTCATCGAGGTTCGGCAGGTCGTTGATGCGGCGGATGAACTCCAGGTTGCTCGGGCACCACGGCGCGTCCTTGCGCACGGTGGTCATGTATTTTTCGATCGCCAACTGGCACGCCGGATCGTCCCAGGACAGTGGCAGGTGGACGATGCGCGACGGCACTTGCAGGTCTTTGGCGGCGCACACGGCGTCCCATTCACCGGCGACGATGCCGAGCAGATCGGCCAGTGGCAGTTGTTCGGGGTGGTAGTGCACTTGCAGCGAGCGGATGCCGGGTGTCAGGTCGATCACGCCGTACAGATGTTTGCTTTCCAGGGCCTGCATCAGGGCATGGGCACGGAAGCGCAGGACCAGGTCGAGTTCGGGGGCGCCGATTTCCAGGAGCAAATGAGTGTCGCCCGAAAGCCTTGCCACCAATCGAGTGTCTTCTTGCCCAATATCCAGAACCACAGGCGACGCAATTCCTTGTGGGAGCGAGCCTGCTCGCGAAGAGGGCGTGTTAGTCAGCATTTCTGTGCCTGACACACCGCTTTCGCGAGCAGGCTCGCTCCCACAGTGGGTATTCCATTTCAGGGCCAGTGTACGGGCGGTTTTGAGGTCGACGGGTTGGAACTGCACCTTGTCCCCAGCCTTGAGCTGTCCCAACTGCCAAAGATCCGCCTCGATCACTGTCACCGGGCACACAAACCCGCCAAGGCTCGGACCGTCCGGGCCGAGGATCACCGGCATGTCCCCGGTGAAGTCCACTGCGCCAATTGCATAGGGATTGTCATGAATATTCGACGGATGCAGCCCGGCCTCGCCACCGTCGGCGCGTACCCATTCCGGTTTCGGTCCGATAAGGCGCACGCCGGTGCGGCTGGAGTTGAAATGCACTTCCCACTGGGTATTGAAGAAGGTGCCAATGTAGTTTTCCGTGAAATATTCCGGCGCACCGTGGGGGCCGTAAATCACCCGGACCTGCCGTACGTGGGGTAGCTCGCTGACCTGATCTTCAGCCAGTTGCTGACCGGCGTTGCGATCGATCAAGGCCGGCACATGCAATACATCGCCGGCCCGCAAGGCGCGGCCCCCGTGACCGCCGAACTGACCCAGGGTAAAGGTACTTTTACTGCCCAGATAATCCGGCACTTGCAGGCCACCGCGCAGGCACAGATAGCTGCGCGCGCCTTTACCTGCGATGGTGCCGAGGCTCAGCGTAGCGCCTGCCGGCACCCAAAGTGAGGTGTTCATCGGCACGGTTTCGCCGTCGATTTTCAGTGGAATCACCGCCCCGGTCACCGCGACTACCGCCTCGCAATTGAAGCGCAGCAATGGCCCGCTCATGGTGATTTCCAGCGCGGCTGCGCCCTCATCGTTGCCCAGCAAAAGATTGCCCAAGCGCAAGGCACGGCTGTCCATCGGACCAGACGGTGGAACACCCACAGCCCAATAGCCGAGGCGGCCGGGGTAATCCTGAACGCTGGTCTGGGTGCCAGCACTGAGCACTTCAAAGGTGTTGGCTTGATAGACCAGGCCTTCAAGGCAACGGGTCCACGGCTGGCCGCTGGCGAACGGCGCATCGAGCAGGATTTGTCGCAGGTAATCGCGGTTGGTTTCCACACCATAGAGCAGGCTGTCACCCAAGGCCTGATGCAGATCGGCGCGCGCTTCTTCGCGGCTCGGCGCCCAACTGATGACCTTGGCAATCATCGGATCGAAGTACGGCGGGATCTCGCAACCGGCTTCGACCCAGGTGTCGATGCGCAGCTGTTTGCCATCGGCGACCGGGAAGTTGACCGCGGTGAGCAAACCGGGGCTCGGTTGGAAATCCCGGCCCGGATCTTCGGCATACAGCCGCGCCTGGATCGCATGCCCCTCGGCCCGCAAACCCTTGCTCAATTCACTCAGCGGCGGTAGATCACCCGCCGCCAGCGCCACCATCCAGCGCACCAGATCCACACCCCACACTTGTTCGGTGACGCCATGTTCGACCTGCAAGCGGGTGTTCACTTCCAGAAAATAAAAACGCCGGGCATCGCTGTCGAACACGAACTCCACGGTGCCGGCGCTGCGGTAGTTCACCGCTTTGGCCAGCTTGATCGCTGCCGCGCACAGCTCGTCGGCCATGCCTTCGGGCAAGTTCGGCGCGGGGGTTTCTTCCAGGACTTTCTGGTTGCGTCGTTGCACCGAGCAATCACGTACGCCGAGGGCGATCACTTCACCCTGACCGTCGCCGAACACCTGCACTTCCAGGTGCCGGGCGCGCTGGATGTACTTCTCGATGAACACTCCGGCATCACTGAAGTTGTTCTGGCCCAGGCGTTTGACCGCTTCAAAGGACTCACTCAACTCCGCCGCGCTGCGGCACACCCGCATGCCGATGCCACCGCCGCCGGCAGTGCTTTTAAGCATCACCGGGTAGCCGACCTGTTCGCCTGCGAGCAGTGCGGCTTCTAGGCTGTCGAGCAGCTCGGTACCTTCGAGCAGCGGCACGTCGTGTTGCCGGGCCAAGGCGCGGGCGGTGTGCTTGAGGCCGAATACGCGCAGTTGCTCGGGTGTCGGGCCGATGAAGGCGATGTTGGCGGCTTCACAGGCTTCGGCGAATGCGGCGTTTTCCGAAAGAAAACCGTAGCCGGGATGGATTGCCGTGGCGCCAGTGGATTGGGCGATGGCGAGGATTTTTTCCACCGCCAGATACGTGCCGGCAGCGGCACCTTCCCCAAGGCTATGGGCTTCGTCGGCTTGCAGGAGGTGCAGACTGGCGGCGTCAGCCTCGGAGTAAACGGCGACGCCCTGGACGTTCAGTTCGCGCAAGGTGCGCAGGATGCGGCAGGCGATGGCGCCACGGTTGGCAATCAGGACTTTTTCGAACATGGCATAACCCCTGGAGGGGATGCGGGCCGTCCCGCAGTTTTTCGATGAGCACCAGGGTCGTCCCCGGCGGAAAAAACAGTTCTCTTAAAACCACCACCGCATCCTGTGGGAGCGGGCTTGCCCGCGATGACGGTGTGTCAGTCGACATCAATATCGAATGTGCTGGCCCTATCGCGGGCAAGCCCGCTCCCACAGGTTCCGTGGTATCAGTGCTTTTTGAGGCACTGCCCGGAGCGGGCCTGGCAGAGGGCAAACAACCAGCGACGCAAACGGCTTTTCAGTTCCATACCAGCAACTCCGCAGGGGTCGGGTTGTAGGCGTTGCATGGGTTGTTCAGCTGCGGGCAGTTGGAGATCAGCACAATCACGTCCATCTCGGCGCGCAGGTCGACGTACTTGCCCGGCGCGGAAATCCCGTCTTCAAAGCTCAGGCCGCCGTCGGCGGTGACCGGCACGTTCATGAAGAAGTTGATGTTCGGCCCGATGTCGCCCTTGCCCAGTCGCCCATCGTGCACACACGCGCGCAGGTAGTTGTCGCGGCAGCTGTGCATGTAGCGTTTTTCCAGGGCGTAGCGCACGGTGTTGCTCTCTTGCGCGCAGGCGCCGCCGAGGGTGTCGTGGCGGCCGCAGGTGTCGCCGACGATGGTCAGCATCGGTTTGCCGAGGTTGGAACACAGCACGCTGCCGGTGCTCAGGTAGACGCTGTTCTGCCGGCGCAAGGTGCGTTGCACGTCGTAGCGTTCCTTCGGATTGGCGAGGCTGTAGAACAAAGTATCGACCGCCTGGTTGCCTTCCAGGTCGAGGATGCGCAGGGTCTGGCCGGCCTTGACCTCCATCAGCCAGGGTTCGCCGGCCGGGATGGTGGCGCGGTAGATCGCGGCTTCGGGTTGCTTGGCAGCG
Source organism: Pseudomonas izuensis (assembly GCF_002356535.2). Lineage (NCBI taxonomy): Bacteria > Pseudomonadati > Pseudomonadota > Gammaproteobacteria > Pseudomonadales > Pseudomonadaceae > Pseudomonas > Pseudomonas izuensis. The sequence continues at coordinate 1,407,633 of NZ_AP017423.2, forward strand.
GTAGCGAGTGCGAGTGACATGGCAGCGATCCTCAGGCGAACAGACGGTCAGTGTTGATGAAACCGCGCTCGTTTTCCGGGCGCGAAGTGCGGCAGTGTTCGGCGACGCTGGCGTCGGCGTTCATCCAGCTGAGCTTCAAGGGCTTGGGCGCGTATTCCGGTGCCGGGTCCATCGGATGTTGCAGTGCGGTGAGCACCACCAGCGTGTCCATCGGCGCGTACAACTCGATGTAGTCGCCAGGCTTCGAGTTGCCCTCGACGAAATGAAAGTGCCCGGCGTCATCGACGTTCACGCGGCTGAACAGGTTGAGTGTCATCAGCAAATCCGACAGGCCCAAACCCCACTTGCCCAGTTCCACCAGCAGGTTGTCGGTGCCGTTGCGAAAGAAACCGTTGCGCAGTTCCTGGTAGCGGCCGGCGCCGTACTTTTGCGCGACTTCTTCAGCGCAGAGCACACCGCCGAGGCTGTCGCTCCAGCCGCAGGTGTCAGCGGTGATTGCTGCCAGCACCCGTCCCATGTCCGAGTACAGGCAATGGCCCGTGGTGAGCTTGGCGGTGTGCTGGCATTTGAGGCTGTCAGGCAGGTTCAGGCGTTCGGTTTTTTCATTGGCGTTGAGCAGTGTCAGGCTGACGTTGGCGCCGCCGCGAATGTCCGTCAGCCGCAGCAATTGGCCGCGCTTCAACACGAACGAACGATGACCACCACCGGGGAGCATTTCTTCGGCGAAGGGCGGGAACAGTTGGGTCGAATCAGTCATTTTCAGATTCCTCTAAGCGATACGAAGCGTGCCTGCCGTGGGTGCCGGCAAGGCGTCGACGGCAGCGCGTTCAATGCGGCGGTCGCTGTTCAAAGGGATGTCGTAGGTAATGCGCGCGCCATAGGCGCCGGGGGCGTGTGGGTCGAGGCGGACCTTGTCGAACACCAGCAAGCGGGTGCCCAGGCTGAAGCCTTCGGACAAGTCATGGGTGACCATGAACACCGTCAGTTGCGTCTCGCGCCACAGCTCCAGGAGCAGGGCGTGCATGTCCTTGCGGATGCCCGGATCGAGGGCGCCGAAGGGTTCGTCGAGCAGCAGCACCCGCGGCTTCATGATCAGCGCCTGGGCGATGGCCAGCCGTTGCTGCATGCCGCCGGAAAGCTGCGCCGGGTACTTGTCCAGCGAATGGCCGAGGCCGACCTTGTGCAGCAGCACCGAGGCCTGTTCGCGGGCATCCTTTTTCGCGCTGCCGAACAACCGGCCCAGTAGCGGTGAACGCGGCAGTTCAAGACCGAGGGCGACGTTGTCCAGCACACTCAGGTGCGGGAACACCGAATAACGTTGGAACACCACGCCACGGCTCGCATCCGGTTCGCCGGCCAGGGGTTGACCATCGAGCAGAATCTCGCCGCGACTGGCTTTTTCCTGACCGAGCAACAACCGCAGGAAGGTCGATTTGCCACAGCCGGAGGCGCCCACCAATGTGCAGAATTCGCCCTCGTTGACGCTCAGGTTCAGGCCTTCGAGCACGACCTGATCGGCGTATTGCTGCCAGACGTTTTTCACGGTGATGAAGCTCATGCCCGTGCTCCTTCATAACTCATTTAGAGGCACCCTGGTGCCAGGGGAATGCACGAAGAGTCAGGCGTTTCAGACCCCAATCCATCAGCCAGGCGAGCAGGGTGATCCACACCACGTAGGGCAAAATCACATCCATCGCCAGGTAACGGCGCACCAGGAAAATCCGGTAGCCAAGGCCGTCGGTGGAGGCGATGGCTTCGGCGGCGATCAAGAACAGCCACGCCGAGCCGAGCATCAGCCGCAGCGAGATCAACAGCCGCGGCAGCAATTGCGGCAGTACTACCCGCAGCATCAAGGTCCAGGTCGAAGCGCCGAGGGTCTGGGCCTTGATCAGCAACTCCACGGGAATCTCCCGGGCGCGCTGCTCCAGATCGCGCGCCAGGGCCGGGGTGATGCCGATCACGATCAGCATCACTTTCGACAACTCACCGAGGCCGAAGACGATGAACAGGATCGGCAAAATCGCCAACGGCGGCACCATCGACAGCACCGTCAATAACGGCGATAACGGCGCACCGAACAACGGCAAGGTGCCTGCCGCCATGCCCAGGCACAGCCCGGTCAATGCACCGATGCCCAGGCCAATGGCCAGCCGGCGCAGACTGGAAGCGGTGTCCTGCCAAAGCACGTATTCACCGGTGCGACTGTCGGCGACGAAGGCCAGGCGTTTCACCGCGTCGGTCATCTGCACGGCGCTGGGCAACAGCTTGTCGTTGGGGTTGTCCATCAGCCGCTCGGCCGAGCCCATGAAGTAGGCGAACAGCACCAGGGCGAACGGCAGGATCACCAGCAACAGGCGACTCGGACGATCCGGGTGGCGATTGATCAGGCGCATGGCCAAGTCCTCTTCTTACAGCTTGGCGTCGGCGGCCATCTGCACGTAGCTGGGGTCGAAGCGCAGCTTGAGATTGCCCTTGTCGCCGCTGGTCACGCCGTTGGCGAAGGCCATGCCGACCGCGCTGGTGTCCTTGGCGCCTTCCCCGAGCAAGCCATGCTGGAAGGAGAACTCAGCGACCCGGCGCATGGTGTCCGGCAGTTGCTTGCTGGTGCTGAATGCCAGGGCTTCCTTTGGCGTGGCGAACAGCTTGGTGGTGTCCAGTTGCGCCTGGAAACCGGCCAGGTCGGTACCCGACGCCTTGGCCATGTGTTCCAGCGCGGCTTTGCTGACTGCGTTTTTCGCATTCATCAACTCCACCACCTCGAACCAGGCACCGGTCAGCGCCTTGCCGAGGGCCGGGTTGTCTTTGAGGGTCTGGGAGTTGACCACCATCATGTCCATGATTTCGCCGGGGATCTGGCTGGAGTTGAAGACTTCGGTCACCGCAGGCTTGGCCTTGATGTCCGAAAGCATCGGATTCCAGGTGGTCACGGCGTTGACCTGATCGGTGTTGAAGGCGGCTGAAATATCGGCGTCGGAGGTGTTGACCACTTTCAGGTCTTTCTCGGTGAGGTCCACCGAATCCAGGGCCCGGGCCAGCAGGTAGTGGGAGACGGACAGCTCCACCAGATTGACGTCCATGCCCTTGAGGTCGGCGACTTTCCTGCCTTCGCCCTTGAGCACGATGCCGTCATTGCCGTTGGAGAAATCGCTGACGATCAGCGCGGTGCTGTCCACGCCACCGGCCGCCGGAATGGTCAGCGCATCCATGTTGGTCATGGTGCAGCCGTCGAACTGGCCGGCGGTGTACTGGTTGATGGATTCAACGTAGTCGTTGAGTTGGACCACATCGATCTTGATGCCGTACTTCTTCGCCCATTTATCGACGATGCCCTGGCTGCCGGCATATTCCCAGGGCATCCAGCCCGCATAAATGGTCCAGCAGACGCTGAAGTGGTCTTTTTGCGCGGCGTGGGAAGAGAGGCTCACAAGGGCTGCGAATGCAGCGGCGAACAGGGTGGGTAAACGAAGCTGGGACATGGTGGTTCTCCAGTTGATCAAGGGCGGGCAGAAGGCAATGCGGCACCGCGAACGGTGGCTTGTCTCCCGGGCTTTTGTCCCGCCGTGTAACCTCAACTGGAGGTCGCCGACTCTCGGACCAGTCACTCGCGATTGCGAGCCGGAACCCTAGTCAGCCATTGCAAATTGTGGTGCCGCGAACCTGTGATGACTCCTGCACGGTTTTGCTATAGCGAGAGCCGTGCCAAGTCGGCCGGAAGGCTCTGGCTCGGGGGGATTGCGCGATGGAAGCCATGGCAGGCGAGTCTGTACTGCCTTGTGATGGTGCGCGGGCGCACTGCAATGGGACGTGTCGGCCACTGATCTGAAGGCGCGCCTCGCGGTGCACTTGGTGAGGGATTTCGAGTCAAAACAGGTGTCAGCCGGCCTGTTCCGGCTGCGGGTCTTTCAGGAGGCCGCCATGTTTCGACGACTGTTGCTCGGTGCTGTGCTGGGTCTTGGGTTGGCCGGTTGTTACTACTACTCCGGAGGCTACGACGTTGCCTATCCCGCCCCTTATTACTACCCCGGTTATTACCCTTATTCCTACTATTACGGACCGCGTTATTACCACGGCCCACGCTTTTACGGTGGCTATCGCTATTACTACTGGGGCGGGCATGCGCCAGGTTATTACGGCGGTAGATATCGCGGGGGAGGCCACTAATCAGCGCGTGAATGGATGAAAAACCTTTCATCGGCGAGATGTTTCAACTTGTTACGAGGACGCACCAGATTCCGAAATTGATGTCAGATGTTACGACAGTTAGCGAATCATTGACTGTCGCCCGCCAGCGTCGCTGGTGTGGCTCACTCGCGGTCCAGGAGGCCGCCATGCTCTGTCGAAAGAAACTCCGCCGAATTCTACTGACTGCCGTGTTGGGATTGTCCCTGGGTGGTTGCGTGCCTTACTACGATGAAGGAAGCAGTTACTACAGTTCCGATGTCTACACCTCGCCAGCGCCGACCTATTACTCCGGCGGCGGGGCTTACTATTCAAACGATGGTTACTACACACCCCCTCGCAGGTATTACGCACCGCCTGCCAGGTATTACCAGCCAACACCCAGGTACTACTACCAGCCACGGGTTTATCAACCGACCCCGCGCTATTACCAGCCGGCCCCGCGTTACTATCAATCACGGCCAGATTATCGGGCGTATCAGAATCATGGTTGGGACGGCCGCAACCGTGGCAACTGGGACAACGATCATCGTGGCGGACACAACGACAATCATGATCGTCGAGGCGACCGCAATGGGCACGGAGACCGCGATGGCCGGGGCAACCACCGTTAATCCAATCCAAAAGCCATTTTTGTGGGAGCGAGCCTGCTCGCGAAGGCGGCGTGTCAGACTGCACTAATGGTGTCTGACACTCCCTCTTCGCGAGCAGGCTCGCTCCCACAGTTGTTTTTAGTATTCCGATAGATCGGCCAGTGGATGCCTGCCTTCCCAAACCTTTTTGAAATGCGCTTCCACCACAGCATCCGGCACAGTATTGACATCCGGCCAGTGCCAGTGCGGTTTCTGATCCTTGTCGATCAGCCGCGCACGCACCCCTTCGCTGAATTCCGGATGACGGCAGCAATTGAGGCTCAGGGTGTATTCCATCTGAAAAACTTGCGCCAGCGACATGTGCCGGGCGCGGATGATCTGTTCCCACACCAGATGAGCGGTCAGCGGCGAGCCTTCGCTCATGGTCCGCGCGGCGCGGCTGAGCAGCAGGTCGTTGTGATCGCGCAGCGCACTGACGGCCTTCCAGGCACACCGAACGTCACTGACATCCAGCAGTTCATCGATTTGCCGGCGTCGCGGCAGCCACTGGGCTTCGGGCATCCGGTCGACGGCTTCCTGCTCAAGGGCCTTGAGCAGGCTGTTGAGCTGCATCGGCGTCTGTTCCTGCCAATTGAGTTGCAACAAGCCTTCGATCAGCGCTTCCTGCTGCTCATCAAGCAGAAAGCGGTCGGCCAGGTCCAGATCGATCGCATCGCGACCATTCATGTGGGCGCCTGTCAGGCCGAGGAACAAACCGAGCTTGCCCGGCAGGCGCGACAAGAACCAACTGGCGCCGACATCCGGATACAGGCCGATACTGATCTCAGGCATGGCCAGCCGACTGCTGGGCGTGACAATGCGAGTGCTCGCCCCCTGCAGCAGGCCCATGCCGCCGCCGAGCACGTAACCATGCCCCCAGCAGATCAATGGTTTGGGGTAGGTGTGCAGGCTGAAATCCAGGCGATATTCCGAGTTGAAGAAGTGCGCAGCCTGAGGCGGCACTTCGCCCGGATGGGCGCGACACGCCTCTACCAGACTGCGCACTTCGCCGCCGGCGCAAAAGGCCTTGGCGCCATTGCCGCGCAATAGTACGCAGACGATTTGCGGCTCCTTGGCCCAGGCGTCAAATCGATCGCGCAGGGCATTGATCATCGACAAGGACAGGGCATTAAGCGATTTTTCGGCGTCGAGGGTGGCAATGCCGATGCGGGCGCCGTCGGTGCCGGTGAGTTCTTCGAAGTGCAGATTCATCGTGACCTCGATCGGGAATTTGAGGGTTAAGTATGATCGCTGTGTGGGAAAGTGCCGGATCTGCGTCAGATCAATTGACAAGCGTGACCGGCCTTCTTAGGGTTCGCCCCATTGTTTTTGCCGGATATGACCATGACTGCTGACGACCGTATCAAACTCGAACCGAGCTGGAAGGAAGCACTGCGTGCCGAATTCGACCAGCCCTACATGGCAGAGTTGCGAAACTTCCTGCAACAGGAACGGGCGGCCGGCAAGGAAATCTATCCACCGGGCCCGATGATCTTCAATGCGCTCAATTCCACGCCATTGAACAAGGTCAAGGTCGTCATCCTCGGTCAGGATCCGTATCACGGCCCAGGGCAAGCCCATGGCTTGTGCTTCTCGGTGCAACCGGGTGTGCCGGCACCGCCGTCGCTGGTGAACATCTATAAAGAGCTCAAACGCGACCTGAACATCGACATTCCCAACCACGGTTACCTGCAAAGCTGGGCCGAGCAGGGCGTGCTGATGCTCAATACCACCATGACCGTCGAGCGCGCCAACGCCAATGCGCACAAGGACAAGGGCTGGCAGTTTTTTACCGATCGAATCATTGAAGTGGTCAGCCAGCAGCAACCGCACCTGGTGTTCATGCTGTGGGGCGCCCATGCCCAGAGCAAGCAGAAGCTGATCGATGCCACCAAGCATTTGGTGTTGACCTCGGTGCATCCGTCACCGCTGTCGGCCTATCGCGGCTTCCTCGGTTGCGGGCACTTCAGCCGGACCAACAAGTTCCTGGAGCAGAATGGCGAGACGCCAATCGAGTGGCGGTTGCCGAACCTCTGAAAAAGCTTCGCGAGCAGGCTCGCTCCCACATTGGATTTTCGGTGTTCACAAAATCCATGTGGGAGCGAGCCTGCTCGCGAAGGGGACGACTCGGTCTATCAGGTTGACTCAGGTTGCCGGTTCCAATACCTGAACAGCGGCTCCGCCAGAAACAATACAAACAACAGCCGCATCACCTGCATCGCCGTCACCAGCGGCACCGACAGTTGCAGGGTCTCTGCCGTCAGGCTCATTTCCGCAATGCCGCCGGGCATCATGCCCAGGGTCAGCGAGCGCAGATCCAGCCGGGTCAGCGCACTCAAACCCAATGCCGCTGCCGTCGCAATCAACATGGTCAATACCGTGCCGATCAAGGTCCGGCCCATAAATGACGGTGCGCGTCGGAAAAACTGCCGGTTGAAGTGACAGCCCAGGCCGCTGCCGATCAACCATTGACCGATCTGGCTGCCACCGTTGGGCAAGCCGATGTGCAGGTCCCAACCGATGCTGACCGCTGCACTCACCAGCAACGGCCCGAACAGCCAGGGGTTGGGTTGACGCAGGCGTTGCCAGATCCAGGCCACCAGTGCGCCTGCGGGAAACAGGATCGCCAGCCAGCGCCAATCGATGCTGCCGGCATGGGAAATCGGTGTACCGTCGCCCAGCAGGTATTTGAACGCCGCCGGCACACACAGCACCACCACCAGCACCCGCAGGCTCTGGCCCGCGGCCACCCGGCTAAGCACCGCGCCGTTGCGAGCACCGAGGTTGACCATCTCCCCGGAACCGCCCGGCATGCTGGAAAAGAACGCCGTAGCGCGATCTTCCCCGGTGCGGCGCATCAGCCAGACGCCGACCACCGCAGACAGGCTGGTGACCAACGCACCGAAGAAGATCAGACCGAAATGACTCAGCACCTGCTCCATCACCAGCGGGGTGAAGTGCAGGCCAATGCCAATGCCGACGATCCACTGGCCGCACTTGCGACCGCCAGGGATTTCGGCCAATTGCCAAGGTGTCAGGCAGCGCACCAGGATGATCGCCAGCAACGAGCCGACCATCCACGGCAGCGGCCAGCCGACCTGGCTGGCGAGGTAACCGCCCAGCAGGCCGACCAGTGGTGTACCCCACCACGCTTTGAACGGTGTTCGGTCAGACATCGGCGATAACGCGCCGTGCAACCGAACGTTTGCGCCAGATGCGCACGATCGGCACCAGCAACATGACCACGATCAACCCCCAGACACCGACGGTAATCCCGCTCGACCAGAGAATGTCCAGCGAACCGTTGGAGATCGACAGAGCGCGACGCAGGTTCTGTTCCATCAAACCGCCAAGAATGAAACCCAGCAACACCGGCGACAACGGGAAGTCGAGCTTGCGCAGGATGTAGCCGAAGATGCCGATGCCGATCATCAGGAACAGATCGAAGGTGGTCGCATGCACCGCATACACGCCGATGGCGGTGATGATCGCGATCATCGGCACCAGCGCCCAGTTCGGCACGGCGAGGATTTTGGTGAAGATGCGGATCATCGGGATATTGAGGATCACCAGCATGATGTTGGCGATGAACAACGACGCGATCAGGCCCCAGACAATGTCCGGTTGTTGTTGAAACAGCAACGGGCCCGGGGTGATGTTGTACAGCGACAGCGCGCCGATCATCACCGCCGTGGTGCCCGAACCCGGAACACCGAGGGTCAGCATCGGCACCAGCGCACCGCAGGCTTCGGCACCGATGGCGGTTTCCGGGGCCGCCAGGCCACGTTTGTCGCCCTGGCCGAACTTGCCATTCGGACCGGCGATGCGTTTTTCGGTCATGTAGGCCACGGCGCTGGCCAGCGTCGCGCCGGCACCCGGCAGCACGCCCATGATGAAGCCAAGCACACCGCAACGCATGTTCACCCAGAACACCGAAGCGGCTTCCTTGAAGTTGAACAGCATCCGCCCGGTGGCCTGGAAGGCTTCCTGGCCACGGTGGGTTTTTTCCAGCAGCAACAGGATTTCGCTGATGGAGAACAGGCCCAGCACCAGCACCACGAATTGAATGCCGTCGGTGAGGTGGATGTTGTCACCGGTGAAGCGGTATACGCCGCTGTTGGCGTCAATGCCGACGGTCGACAGGAACAACCCGATCAACGCCGCGATAAACGTCTTGAGCGGTCGATCACCCGCCATGCCGCCAAGGCAGACAATCGCAAACACCATCAGCACGAAGTATTCCGCCGGGCCAAAGGCTATTGCCCATTTCGCCAGCATCGGTGCGAACACCACCATCCCGCAGGTCGCAATGAAGGCGCCGATGAACGAACTCCACGCCGACAGCGACAACGCTACGCCAGCCAGTCCCTGACGGGCCATCGGGTAGCCGTCGAGGGTGGTCATGACGGTGGAGGCTTCGCCCGGGATGTTCAGCAGGATTGAGCTGATCCGGCCGCCGTATTCGCAACCCAGGTACACCGCGGCCAGCAGGATCAGCGCCGACTCCGGCGGCAGGCCCAGGGCGAAGGCGATCGGTATCAGCAATGCCACGCCATTGATCGGTCCCAACCCCGGCAGCAGGCCGACGACGGTACCGATCAGCGTGCCGCTGAGCGCGGTCACCAGGTTGTACGGGGTCAGTGCGACGCCAAAGCCGTGACTCAAATAACCAAGCGTATCCATATCAGTTCTCCAGAACGTCGAGCAGGCCCAGAGGCAGTGGTACGTCCATGACTTTGTCGAACAGCAAGTACAGGCCGACGCTCATCAGGCTGATGATCACTGCGCCCGGCAGCCAGCGCCCGCCGTACAGGCGAGCCATGGGAATGCCAATCAGCATGCTGCTGAGGATGAAGCCCAGCGGTTCGAACAGCCCGGCGAAGACCAGCAGCAACAGCACGCAAACACCGATCTTGTTCAAGGTTTCGCGATCCATCGGCGGATCTTCTTCGGTGTGTTTGATCGGCGAGGGGCGGTACACCATGTACACCAGCGCCAGGCCCATCAGCCCCAGCATCAACAGGGGAAAAGCCCGTGGGCCGATCGGTTCGTAGGAAAAAGGTGCCTGGTAGGGCCAGGCCATCGCCACCAGGCTGAGGCAGGCCAGCAACAGCACCGAAGCAAAAATGCGTTGTAAGAGCATGAGGAACTCCTGTGCTGCGACCCCGCCGAGCGGAGTCGCAGCCGCTAGACAGAGACGATCACTGGATCAGGCCGAACTCTTTGGCCAGCACTTTGTAGTCCGCGACCTGCTTCTTCACGTAAGTGTCCAGCTCCGGACCGGTCATGGCGAACGGGAACAGTTCACGCTGGTCGCGCAACTTGGCGAAGTCCTCGGAGGCCAGCAGTTTGTCGAAGGCAGCTTTCCACCAGGCGTAGTCTTCGTCGCTGACTTTTGGCCCCAGGTAGAAACCGCGCACCACCGGCCAGACGATGTCGTAGCCTTGCTCGCGGGCCGTCGGGATGTTTTTCATTTCCGGCTCGTCCAGACGCTTGTCGGAGAACACCGCCAGCAGGCGCATGTCGCCGCTGAGGATGTGCGGCATGGAGTCGGAGATGTCGGTGCTGCCGACCTGGATGTGGCCGCCGAGCAGGGCGGTGGCGATTTCACCGCCGCCTTCAAGGGCAACGTAGCGCAGGTCGCGAGGGTTGATCCCGGCGGCCTTGGCGATCAGCGCGGTTTGCATCCAGTCCTGGCTGCCAACGGTGCCGCCGGAACCGATCACCACTTTGCTCGGATCTTTCTTCAGCGCCTGTACCAGATCGTCGAGGGTCTTGTAGGGCGAATCGCTCTTAACCGCGATGGCGCCGTAGCTGGTGCCGACAGCCGCGAGCCAGCGCACGTTGCTTTCATCGAAGCGACCGAACTTGCCTTGTGCCAGGTTCAACAGCGAGCCGCTGGACCAGGCCACCAGGGTGCCGGCATCCGCCGGACGCTGGGCGACCACCGCGTTGTAAGCCACCGCGCCGACACCGCCGGGCATGTAGGTCACGCGCATCGGTTTGGTCAGCAGTTTTTCGTTGATCAGCGCGCTTTGCGCCAGTTTGCAGGTCAGGTCGAAACCACCGCCGGGGGAGGCCGGGGCGATGCATTCCGGGCGCTTGGGTTCGGCGAGCGCTTGGCCGGTGAACAGCAGGACGCTGGCGGCGAGGGCAATTTTACGCATTGACAGGTTCATTCAAGTCTCCTTGGGAGTTGTTGTTATGGACGTACTGAATTACCAAAGGGCAACGCTATAGCTCACCAGCAGACGCACTTCATCGGCATCGCGAGCGGAGTAGTTGGAACGGTAGGTGGCATTGCGCAGGCGCACGGCGACATCCTTGAGCGCGCCGCTTTGTACTACATATTTGATCTCGCTGTTGCGTTCCCATTCCTTGCCTTCGTCACCGTTCTTGAGCTTGATGTTGTCACCGCTCACGTAACGGCTCATGAAGCTCAGACCGGGGACGCCGAGGGTGACGAAGTCGAAGTCATAACGCGCTTGCCAGGAACGCTCTTCGGCGCCGGCAAAGTCGTTGATCTGCACGAAGTTCACCAGGTACGGGTCGCTGCCATCCACATAGGGGAACGCGCTGTCACCGGACATGTGTTGGTAGCCCGCGCTGAACTTGTGCCCGCTCAAGGCGTAACTCACCAGACCGTTGAGGGACTTGTTGTCGATCTTGCCGCCACGGGCCTCGCCCTGGTCATCACTGATGGCAAACCGCAGGTCGCTGGCAAAGGTGCCGGGGCCGAACGGCTGCGAAGCAACCAGCCCGAGAAAGTGCTGGTTGTAGACTTCATCGAGTTGCGCGAAGTGGTAGCTGCCGGTGATTTTGTCGGTGAACTTGTAGTCCACACCGCCGAAGTCGAAGTGCTCGCCGGCTACCGTTCCGGCGAAGCGGCTGTTTTTGTTGTTGAGGGCTACGTCCTCGAAGTCGGTGCTGTCGCGATCCTTGGCCTTGTCCAGGCGCCCGCCGGTGAAGGTCAGGTTTTTGATTTCCTTGGAGGTCAGCATGCCGCCTTCAAAGGTCTGCGGCAGGATGCGGCCATCGTTGGGCTTGAGGATCGGCAGTTCCGGGATCAGGCTACCGACTTTCAACTCGGTGGCGGAGATTTTTACTTTGCCGGTCAGACCGAGCTTGGAATATTCGTCAGCCGCGCGCCCGTCGCTATGGGTTGGCAGCAGCCCGGTACCGGTGCGGTCCGGGCTTGAATCGAGCTTGACCCCCATCATGCCCAGTGCATCGACACCGAACCCCACGGTGCCGTCGGTGTAGCCTGATTTCAGATTGAGCATGAACCCCTGGGCCCACTCGTCACGCTTGGATTGCTGGGCACTGGTACCGTCGCGAAAATCGCGGTTGAAGTACATGTTGCGGGTTTCGAAAGTGGCTGAGCTGTCTTCGAAGAATGCGGCTTGGCTCAACGGTGAGAAACCGGCAAGGGCGGCAGCGCTGGCAAGCGCAGTGTGGCTGAAACGGGAGAGGCGGGTAGGCGCGATAGCCTGGGTCTGCAGGGACTGCATGGATGACTTACTCCGTTTATTGTTCTTATTTGTCGAAAACGCTTCGAGGCGTTTTTCGTATCGCTGTGTGGCGGCAGCGACGGCAGTCGTAACTGTCCGTGTCAGGACTTTAACGGGCTAACCTTTCGCTAGGCTTTCAGCTGGTTTTCACGGTTTTCGGGCTTCACAGCGGCGGTTGCGGCTGTAAACTCCGCGCCAAAGAATGGCGTCGACCATCCCTGAATGAGGTAAAGATCCATGCGTGTCCTGCTCGTCGAAGACCATCTGCAGCTCGCCGAGAGCGTCGCCCAGGCGCTGAAGAGCACCGGGCTGACAGTGGATGTGCTGCATGACGGTGTGGCGGCCGACCTGGCGCTGGGCAGCGAGGAATACGCCATGGCGATCCTCGATGTCGGCCTGCCGCGCATGGATGGCTTCGAAGTTCTCGCGCGTCTGCGGGCAAGGGGCAAGAACCTGCCGGTGTTGATGCTGACCGCGCGCAGCGATGTCAAGGATCGGGTCCACGGCTTGAACCTTGGCGCCGACGACTACCTGGCCAAACCGTTCGAACTCACCGAACTCGAAGCCCGGGTCAAAGCCTTGTTGCGCCGCAGTGTGCTGGGCGGCGAACGCATTCAGCGTTGCGGTGTGCTGGCCTATGATCTGGAAACCCGGCGTTTCACCCTCGGCGAAGAGTTGCTGACCCTGACCTCCCGCGAGCAGGCCGTGCTCGAGGCCCTGATCGCCCGTCCCGGCCGCGTGATGAGCAAGGAGCAACTGGCCTCCCAGGTCTTTGGTCTCGACGAAGAGGCGAGCCCTGACGCCATCGAAATCTACGTGCATCGCTTGCGCAAGAAACTCGACGGTCACCCCGTGGCCATCGTGACCTTCCGTGGCCTCGGCTACTTGCTGGAAAGCCGCGATGCATAAGCCCAGTAGCCTGCGCTGGCGGTTGTTGTGGAACCTGGCGCTGCTGTTGGTGGTGCTGATGCTGGCCAGTGGCTTGAGCGCCTACTGGAACGGCCGCGAAGCCGCCGACACCGCCTATGACCGCACCTTGCTGGCCTCGGCGCGGACCATTGCGGCGGGCGTCTCCCAGCGTGACGGAACGCTCAGTGCCGACGTGCCTTACGTGGCGCTGGATACCTTCGCCTACGACAGTGCCGGGCGGATTTTTTATCTGGTGAATGACATTCACCAGAACCTGATTTCCGGTTACGAAAACCTCCCCGCGCCACCTCCCGGCACACCCCGCACCGATGACTACCCCGCGCTGGCGCGTTTTTACAACGCGACCTATCGAGGTCAGAACGTGCGGGTGGTCAGCCTGCTCAAGCCTGTCAGCGAACCGAACATGAACGGCATGGCGGAAATTCGTGTCGCGGAAACCGATGAGGCGCGAGTCAGTATGGCGCGCAGCCTGGCGGCGGATACCTTGCTGCGCCTGGGCATGCTAGCGGTGGGGGCGCTGCTGTTGGTGTGGTTTGCTGTCAGCGCAGCGCTGCGTCCGCTGGAGCGCTTGCGCACGGCGGTGGAAGAGCGCCAGCCAGATGATTTGCGGCCATTGCCGTTGGTGGAAGTGCAGCACGAGCTATGGCCACTGGTGCGGGCACTGAATCACTTTACCGAACGCTTGCGCGAGCAATTCGAGCGTCAGGCGCAGTTCATCGCCGATGCGGCCCACGAATTGCGTACACCTCTGGCAGCCCTCAAGGCGCGACTTGAACTGGGTTTGCGGGCGAACGAAACCGAAACCTGGCGCAGCACCCTGGAAACCGCCGCCCAGAGCACCGATCGATTGACTCACCTGGCCAATCAGTTGCTTTCCCTTGCGCGGGTCGAAAATGGCGCCCGGGCGATTGCCGAGGGCGGTGCGCAGTTGCTGGATTTGAGTCAACTGGCGCGTGAGCTGGGCATGGCCATGGCGCCGCTGGCCCATAAGCGCGGCGTGGCACTGGCCCTGGAAGCGGACGAGCCGATATGGATGCGGGGTGAGCCGACCTTGTTGAACGAACTGTTGAGCAATCTGGTGGATAACGCGCTGGCCCATACGCCACCGGGCGGCAACGTTATCCTGCGGGTCTCGGCGCCGGCAGTGCTGGAGGTCGAGGACGATGGGCCGGGCATTCCCCTGGATGAGCGTGATCGGGTATTCGAGCGCTTTTACCGTCGCAACCCGCACGTGGCCGGATCAGGCCTGGGATTGGCGATTGTCGGCGAGATTTGCCGCGCGCACCTGGCCCAGATCAGCCTGCACGATGGCGAGCAGGCGGGGTTGAAAGTACGGGTGAGTTTTATTGCCGGGGAGTGATGGTGATCGTGTCGGCCCCTTCGCGAGCAGGCTCGCTCCCACATTCGATCTATGAAGTACCACAATCCCTGTGGGAGCGAGCCTGCACGCGAAGAGGGCGACGCGGTTTCGGATCAATAGAACATCGAGCGCGTTTCTTCCAGATCGGCGCACATCGCCTTGTTATCGGGATCGATCCCGAGCTTGACGAATGCCGGCACGCTGTAAGGGTCGATGCGCGAGTGCGGGTGGTCGGTGTCCTTGTGGCAATACAGGCTGGCCACTTGTACCAGGTCGACATAATCGATCTGTTCGGACTGTCGCTTGAAGTTCAGGTACAACCGGGGCACTTGCACCAGCATGTCCGGAAACTCCCAGACCCTGAGCAGCTTGTCGCCGAGCAACGGGTGAATATGGTCGATCACATGGTTGAGGCTGACCGGGTCGGACAATAGCTCATAGTGATCTTCGGCGTAGGTCAGGATCGGCAGCACGCCAATCTGATGCACCAACCCACCCAGGGCTGCCTGATCGGGCTTGAGCTGGGTATAGCTGCGGCACAACGCATAACTGACGCCGGCGATTTCCAGGCTCTTGCGCCAGACTTCGCGCATCTTCTGTTCCACTACATCGGAGCGGGCATGGAAAATCTGTTCCATGACCAGGCCGATGGCCAGGTTGCTGCTGTAGTTGATGCCCAGGCGCGTGATCGCCGTGTGCAAGTCGGTGACTTCCTGGGTGGCACGCAGCAACGGGCTATTGACCACTTTGATCAGGCGCGCCGACAGCGCGGCGTCGCGACCGATCACTTTGCTCAGGGTGCTGATACTGATTTCCGGGTCTTCAGCGGCCTTGCGAATCTGCAGGGCCACCTCCGGCAACGTTGGCAGAACCAGGTCATCGTTATCGATGGCCTCAACCAAATCCTTCTGGACCTTTTCCGCCAGCTCACTCATTTCGTTTCTCTAGGTGTTGCAAAAAAAGTACTGCGGTCAACGCTGGATCTCGCGGTCGCGGTCCAGTGGGTAAGGCAGGTCGAGCAACTTCAGGGCAGGGCCTTCGAGCGCGCCGACGTGGATATCGCCAGCCTCCGCTGCTTCGGCTTGCAATAC
Source organism: Pseudomonas izuensis (assembly GCF_002356535.2). Taxonomy (NCBI): domain Bacteria; kingdom Pseudomonadati; phylum Pseudomonadota; class Gammaproteobacteria; order Pseudomonadales; family Pseudomonadaceae; genus Pseudomonas; species Pseudomonas izuensis. Next base: position 1,423,336 of record NZ_AP017423.2, read on the forward strand.
CGCCAGCAGTTCAATGTTCTGCTCGGCGCGGGCAGCCAGCACCACTTCACCGATCGAGCTGGTATGACTCGGGGAAAACAGCGGGGTGCCGGGTTCAGGCAAATCGCCGGCTTCCAGTTGCACGCGATACAGGCGGCGCTTGAGTTTGCCCAGGTATTGCATGCGCGCGACGATTTCCTGACCGGTGTAGCAGCCTTTTTTGAAACTCACGCCACCGACGGCTTGCAGATTGAGCATCTGCGGAATGAACAGTTCGCGGGTGCCCGGCATCACCTGGCCGATCCCGGCCCGGACCTGACCCAGCAGCCAACGGTTCAGGTCGCCTTCGGCCAGCAGGGCAGACAGCTTGCCCTTGATGGCATCGGCTTGATCGGCGGCAACCCACAGTTCGGCGCGTTCAGCAGAAACACGAACAGCGATCAAACCGTCATGGCGCACGACACTATCGGTTTCTGCCGGCAGCTCAAGGCCAAGGCTTTTGAGTGCAGCATCGCCATGGTCGATGCCGAAGCGGACCCAGGCAACGCTTTCATCGGTCAGCTTGGACTTGGAGAACACCGCGTACTTTTTCAGGTCCGCCAGTTGCGGTTCCAACAGCTCGCGGGCCATGGCCAGGAGCACGCCGTCACCTTCGAGCAGGATGCGGAAACTCGATTGCATCCGGCCCTTCTGCGTGCAGCGCGCGCCCAGGCTGGCCTGGGTGTCGCTCAGATAATTGAGGTTGCAGGTCAATTGGCCTTGCAGGAACTTGCCGGCGTCCGCACCGCGGACCGCCAGAACACCTTCATGAGACAGCGTGCAGAAAAAAGCAGAATCGGCCATGGGTCATCGCAAGGTAAAGAGTCTGGCGGACATAATAAGGGGGCGCCTCTGAAATGGGTAGTTCACAAAGGATCGTCGGTGACCGACCAAAGCCGACTGTTCGATAAGGCGCGGCGCTGTATACTTGCGGCCTATTTGAGGAGCGCTCCATGGTCGAAGATGTTGAACTGAATCGCCTCTACTGGCACAGCCGCCGCGGCATGCTTGAGCTTGACGTGTTGCTGGTGCCGTTTGTGAAAGAGGTCTATCCGCACCTCAACGACGTTGATCGCGCCTGCTACGTCAGGTTGCTCGAATGCGAGGATCAGGACATGTTCGGCTGGTTTATGGAACGCGCCGAATCGGAAGATCCGGAGCTTCAGCGCATGGTTCGCATGATCCTGGATCGTGTCCAGCCCAAGTAATGCGTTCGAGTGCCGCTGGCATGCCTCACGGCAGTTGCTGGCGGCCTATCTTCTGGCCCAGCTGTCTGTACTGGGTTCGTTATTCCTTCTCTCCATCCCGCTTTGGGCCGGCCTTTTCGGCGCCTTGTGCTGCCTATTGCATGGCGTTTGGGCGTTGCCGCGTCAGATTCTGCTGAGTCACCCGCAGGCTTTCCGCGGCTTGCGTCGCAATGCCGAGGGCTGGCAGTTATGGAATCAGGCTGCGGGATGGCAAGCGGTGCAGCTGCGGCCCGACAGCCTGGCGCTGCCATTGATCGTCGTGTTGCGTTTTCGTTTGCGCGGTGAGCGGCGAGTCAGGGCCATTTGTGTGCCCCGGGATTCGCAGGCGGCGGATTCGCACCGACGCCTGCGGGTCCGGCTCAAGTTCAGTCGGCGTAGGTGGGCGGTACCAGAATAGTGTCCAGGGCGACCGGCAACATGTCCGGATAGTCGAGCGTGTAATGCAGGCCGCGACTCTCCTTGCGCTCCATGGCTGACAGGATCATCAACTCGGCCACCTGGGCCAGGTTACGCAATTCGATCAAATCCCGGCTGACCTTGTAGTTACTGTAGAACTCGTCGATTTCGTCGAGCAACAGGCGCACTCGATGCTGGGCACGTTGCAGGCGCTTGTTGGTACGTACAATGCCGACGTAGTCCCACATGAAACGCCGCAGTTCATCCCAGTTGTGCGCAATGATCACGTCTTCATCGGAGTCGGTCACCTGGCTCGCGTCCCAGGCGGGCAGGGCGACTGGCGCCGAAACCAGCGGGAGCTGCTCCATGATGTCCGCCGCTGCGGAGCGGGCGTAGACAAAACACTCCAGCAACGAGTTGCTGGCCATGCGATTGGCGCCATGCAGCCCGGTGAAGCTGGTTTCGCCAATGGCGTACAGCCCCGGCACATCCGTGCGACCTTGCTGGTCGACCATGACGCCGCCGCAGGTGTAGTGCGCCGCCGGTACCACCGGAATCGGTTGCTTGGTGATATCGATGGAGAACTCGAGACAGCGTTCGTACATCGTCGGGAAGTGCGTCTTGATGAACTCTTCGGACTTGTGGCTGATGTCCAGATAGACGCAGTCGATGCCCAGACGCTTCATTTCATGGTCGATCGCCCGGGCGACGATGTCCCGCGGGGCCAGTTCGGCCCGTGGATCGAAGCGTTGCATGAAGCGTTCGCCATTGGGCAGTTTCAGGTGCGCACCTTCGCCGCGCAGGGCCTCGGTGATCAGGAAACTCTTGGCTTGTGGGTGATACAGGCAGGTGGGGTGAAACTGGTTGAATTCCAGGTTCGCCACCCTGCACCCCGAACGCCAGGCCATGGCGATACCGTCACCGCAGGCGCCATCGGGGTTGCTGGTGTAGAGGTAGACCTTGGCTGCGCCGCCGGAGGCCAGGATCACGAAACGGGCGCCGTAGGTTTCGACTTCACCAGTGCCGCGATTGAGTACATAGGCTCCCAGACAGCGATCACCTTTAAGGCCGAGGCGTTTTTCCGTGATCAGGTCGATAGCCACCCGTTGTTCCAGCAGCTCGATGTTCGGCCGTTGGCTGGCCTGGGTCAGCAGTGTTTTGAAAATTGCCGCGCCGGTGGCATCGGCAGCATGAATGATGCGTCGATGACTGTGGCCGCCTTCTCGGGTCAGGTGAAATTCGAACCCGCCGTCTTCTGTACTGGAGTGCTCATCACGGGTAAAGGGGACGCCCTGGTCGATCAGCCACTGAATGGCCTCTTTGCTGTGCTCGACGGTAAAGCGCACGGCGTCTTCGTGGCACAGGCCGCCGCCGGCATTGAGGGTGTCGTCGACGTGGGATTCGACAGTGTCGGAATCATCCAGTACGGCAGCGACGCCGCCCTGGGCCCAGAAGGTCGAGCCGTTGGCGAGGTCGCCTTTGCTCAGTACAGCGATGCGCAAATGACCGGGCAAGGTCAGCGCAAGGCTCAAGCCGGCAGCACCGCTGCCAATTACCAGAACATCGTGTTGAAACTGTTGGCTCATTTCAGGATTCCGCTCAAAGCGACCCGGGTCGGGGTGGCGCTGGACATCTGGACATGCAAGGTCAGGCTACCGCACAGCCCACTAGTATATAGAGGGGGGGAGCGGCACAATAGCCGAGCCCATATGGCATTGTGAAACTACTGTGACGGAAAACACCTGACGCTTCGTCGGATGATTTTTTGGCCGAATCGGCGACAAGAGGACTGTATCGTGGATTTAACGATATTTTTCCCTTCACGGTTGCACAATGTCGGTGTCGCGCAGCTATAAATATTTGGAACTTTTGCCAAAGGCCCAAGATCAATAGACGGTTGCCTGATTAAAGGGACAGTGTCGGTTTCAGCGCAGGATCAGCAGTTGGATCCTGGTCGTGAATCCGATGACAAGATTATTCGCGCAGCCGGGGTATCTCGTGCTGCGCTTTTCGTGCGTGCCGAATCAGAGCCCGCAGGAAACTTGCCTGGAGGGGGAGAACTTTTGCGAAAAGCCCGAGTCTATGTTTGCAAGTCCGGTCGTTTAGTTATGCAAGCCTCCTCCGAGCTTATCGAGGAGTGTTCATGCTAACCCAGGAAGAGGATCAGCAACTGGTCGAACGCGTTCAGCGCGGCGACAAGCGTGCTTTCGATCTGCTAGTGCTGAAATACCAGCACAAAATTCTCGGGTTGATCGTGCGTTTCGTGCACGACACCCATGAAGCCCAGGATGTGGCGCAGGAAGCCTTTATCAAGGCGTACCGGGCGCTTGGAAATTTTCGCGGAGACAGCGCGTTTTATACGTGGCTTTACCGCATCGCCATCAACACGGCGAAAAACTATCTGGTTTCACGCGGCCGTCGGCCGCCGGATAGCGATGTCAGTTCCGAGGATGCAGAGTTCTACGATGGCGATCATGGCCTCAAGGATCTCGAGTCGCCAGAACGGGCTTTGCTGCGGGATGAGATCGAAGGCACCGTCCATCGAACCATTCAGCAACTGCCGGAAGATTTGCGTACGGCTTTAACTTTACGTGAATTCGATGGTCTGAGTTACGAGGACATTGCGAGTGTCATGCAATGTCCGGTGGGCACCGTGCGCTCCCGGATCTTCCGCGCCCGGGAGGCCATCGATAAAGCCCTGCAGCCGTTGTTGCAGGAAAACTAGTGACAGCGGCGACAGCCAAGAGAGGAACGCCATGAGTCGTGAAGCCCTGCAGGAATCGCTGTCCGCAGTGATGGATAACGAAGCGGACGAATTGGAACTGCGTCGGGTACTCAGTGCCTGCGACGATGTTGAAACCCGTGAAACCTGGGCTCGTTATCAGATCGCTCGGGCAGCGATGCACAAGGATCTGCTGCTGCCACGTCTGGATATTGCAGCGGCTGTTTCTGCAGCTCTGGCTGACGAAACCGTGCCGGCAAAAGCCACCCGTGGTCCATGGCGCAGCCTGGGTCGTCTGGCCGTAGCAGCTTCGGTCACGCTTGCCGTGTTGGCAGGTGTTCGTCTGTACAACCACGACGAGATCGCTGGAGTCGAACTGGCGCAGCAATCCAGCCAACAGAATCTGGCCGCTCCTCAAATAAAGGGCCCGGCTGTACTGGCAGGCTACAATGAGAGTTCGGAAGCCACTGGCCCTATGGTCAACGGCGTACTGCAGGGTCAGCCAGGCTCGCAGGATCAACGTTTGCCAGGCTACTTGCGCCAACATGCTCAACAGGCTGCACTGAAAGGTACTGAGAGCGCTCTGCCTTACGCTCGTGCCGCGAGCCTGGAAAACCGTTAAGGAGGATCATGCGCGCCATACCTCTACTTTCGCTTCTGCTGAGTGGCTGGTTAGTTGTTCCAGCCCACGCCGATGAAGCTCAGGACTGGCTGACCCGTCTTGGTCAGGCCGAGCAGCAGCAAAGCTTTCACGGTACCTTCGTCTACGAGCGTAACGGTAGTTTTTCTACCCATAACATCTGGCACCGCGTCCAGGATGGCAAAGTCCGCGAGCGGTTACTCCAGCTCGACGGCTCTGCGCAGGAAGTCGTGCGCATTGATGGGCATACTCAATGCGTCAGCGGCGCCCTGATAGCCGGGCTGGGGGATTCGCCAAACTCCGCTGCTCGTGCCCTCGATCCCCAAAAGCTCAAGAATTGGTATGACCTTGCTGTCATAGGCAAGTCGCGCGTGGCCGGGCGAGCGGCAGTGATTGTTTCACTGACGCCTCGCGATCAACACCGTTACGGGTTTGAACTGCATCTGGATAAAGAAACCGGACTGCCGCTCAAGTCGTTGCTGCTCGATGACAAGGGGCGATTACTGGAGCGATTCCAGTTCACGCAGCTTGATACCGTCAATGTTCCCTCCGACAGCGAATTGCAGCCTGGCGCCGATTGCAAAGCAATCAATCTCGAAAGTGACAAGGCTTCCGCAGTCAAAGCAGCACAGGTCTGGCATTCAGACTGGTTACCACCCGGTTTCGAGCTGACGAGCAGCACGGCGCGCAAGGATCCGGAGACTAAAACCCAGGTCAGCAGCTTGCTTTTTGACGATGGCCTGGCGCGTTTTTCGGTGTTCCTGGAGCCATTGAATGGCGCAGCAGTTACCGATACCCGGACTCAGCTGGGGCCAACTGTTGCGGTTTCCCGCCGCTTGACCACACCACAAGGCGAAATGTTGGTGACAGTGGTCGGTGAGATTCCGGCAGGTACCGCTGAACGAATTGCGTTATCCATGCGTAATGACGCCGCTGCCAACAAGCAGTGAGCTGAAATCGAAATGTTTCGTGAGCATTTCAATTTGCAAATACCCTCAAAATTTTTTATAGGTCAGAGCCCCTCGGCTCTGGCCTTGTTTGTTGTTCCCGGAACAAAAATACCGGCGTATCTTTCCCGGTGTTCCTTGATCCATATCGCTTAACCATGCTCGTCGTAACGGGAGCCGTATGTCGATACCACGTTTGAAGTCTTATCTGTCCATTTTTGCCACCGTGCTGGTGCTTGGTCAGGCAGTCGCTGCGCAAGCAGTCGAACTGCCTGACTTCACCCAGTTGGTCGAGCAGGCCTCGCCGGCGGTGGTGAACATCAGTACCACGCAGAAGCTGCCGGACCGCAAAGTGAACCAGCAGATGCCTGACCTCGAAGGCTTGCCGCCGATGCTGCGCGAGTTCTTTGAGCGTGGCATGCCGCCACAACCGCGCACGCCCCGAGGCGATCGTCAACGTGAAGCCCAATCCCTGGGCTCGGGTTTCATCATCTCGTCCGACGGCTACATCCTGACCAACAACCACGTAATCGCTGATGCCGACGAGATTCTCGTGCGTCTCGCCGACCGCAGCGAAATGAAGGCCAAGCTGGTCGGCACCGACCCGCGTTCCGACGTGGCGCTACTGAAAATCGAAGGCAAGGACCTGCCGGTCCTGAAACTCGGTAAATCCCAGGATCTGAAGGCCGGCCAATGGGTTGTGGCGATCGGTTCGCCATTTGGCTTTGACCATACGGTGACCCAGGGCATCGTCAGTGCCGTCGGCCGTAGCCTGCCAAATGAAAACTATGTGCCGTTTATTCAGACCGACGTGCCGATCAACCCGGGTAACTCCGGTGGGCCACTGTTCAACCTCAATGGCGAAGTGGTCGGGATCAACTCACAGATCTACACCCGTTCCGGCGGCTTTATGGGCGTTTCGTTCGCGATCCCCATCGACGTGGCCATGGACGTTTCCAATCAGCTGAAAAGCGGCGGCAAAGTCAGCCGTGGCTGGTTGGGCGTAGTGATCCAGGAAGTAAGCAAGGATCTGGCCGAGTCGTTCGGTCTGGAAAAGCCGGCCGGTGCCCTGGTCGCTCAGATCCAGGATGACGGCCCGGCAGCGAAGGGTGGTCTGCAAGTCGGCGACGTGATCCTGAGCATGAATGGTCAACCCATCGTGATGTCCGCCGATCTGCCGCATCTGGTGGGTGCATTGAAGGCTGGCTCCAAGGCCAATCTTGAAGTGATTCGTGAGGGCAAGCGCAAGAATGTCGAAGTGACGGTCGGCGCTATTCCGGACGAAGACAAAGAGCTGGATGAGCTACCGAAATCGGGCATCGAGAGCAATAGCAATCGTCTCGGTGTTTCGGTCGTCGAGCTGACCGCCGAGCAGAAGAAGACCTACGACCTCAAAGGCGGCGTGGTGATCAAGGAGGTTCAGGAGGGGCCTGCTGCGATGATCGGCTTGCAGCCGGGTGATGTGATTACTCACCTGAACAACCAGGCGATCGAATCCACCAAGCAATTTACTGACATCGCCAAGGCATTGCCGAAGAATCGCTCGGTGTCGATGCGGGTCTTGCGCCAAGGTCGCGCCAGCTTCATTACTTTCAAACTGGCTGAATGATCCGGTTGCTGACTGAATGAAAAACCGCCTCGAAAGAGGCGGTTTTTTTTGCGCTTGATAAATCAATGATTTGTGAAGTCTTCAGCCCATCATGTCCTTGATCATGCGCTCCTGCTCCATCAACTCTCGCTGACGGGCATCGATTCGCGACGTCAACGGGAAGTTGCTGCCAGCCTTGCGCTTGGCGAAATCCAGTTGCTGGATGGCCTGGCGATAGTCACCGACCAGGGCGAAGTATTCGGCGCGAGCCTGATGCAGGCCGATGATGTTGCCCGACAGACCGCGAGTCTCGGCCACCTGATACCACACGTCTGGATCGTCCGGGCGCGACTTGAGCAGGCCTTCCAGTGCTTTTTCGGCATCGGCGGCGCGGTTCTGTTTCAACAGAAGGTCGACGCGCACCTGGTTCAGCGGATAGTTGCCGGGGTACTGAGTCAACATTCGGTCCACCCGGGTTTGCGCTTCCGCCAGACGATTGTTGGTGATATCCAGATCGATTTGCGCGAGGTTGTAAATGATCTCGTTAGGCGATTTCGCCAGCAGCAGCTTGAGGTTTTCCCGTGCCTCGTTCAGTTGGCCGCCCTTGACTTGGGCGATTGCCAATCCGTAGCGTGCGACATCGCTTTTGGGGTTTTCATCCAGTTGCGCGCGGAAGCGCTTGGCACCCAATCCCGGGGTTTCCTCATAGGTCAGTTGAACCCGTGCGCGAATCAGTTGATAGCGCAGGGAGTCTTCGATGCCGCCCTGCGGCGCCTGTTCAGCGCGGTTGCGGGTGTCGGCGATACGCGATTCGGTCACAGGGTGAGTCAGCAGGAATTCCGGTGGCTTGGCATCGTAGCGATACTGTCGGCCCAGACGCTCGAACATGGTTGGCATGGAGCGGGGATCGTAGCCGGCTTTTTCCAGATTGAGGATGCCGATGCGATCGGCTTCCTGTTCGTTTTGACGCGAGAAGCGCCGCTGTTCCTGAAGCGCCGCTGCCTGAGTACCGGCAATGGCGGCGATCCCGGCATCACCGGCACCGGCCGCGGCAATCACGATCCCGGCCAGTAATGCGGCCATCATGGGCACTTGCATGCGCTGTTGGGCTTCGACGCCACGGGCAAAGTGGCGCTGCGACAAGTGAGCCAGTTCGTGAGCCAGTACCGAGGCGTACTCACCTTCGGTCTGGGCATTGAGGAACAAGCCGCCGTTGACCCCGACAATCCCGCCCGGCGCCGCGAAGGCGTTGAGTTGCGGACTGTTGATCAGGATGAATTCCAGGCGCCGGTCATTGACCTGACTGGTCTCCACCAGTCGGTAGACGCTGGATTCGACATAGTCCTTGAGCTGCGGATCGTTGAGCTGCGATACCTGGCTGCGCAACAGTGCCAGCCACGCGCGGCCCAACTGGTATTCCTGCTGCGGCGAGACAATGGCAGAACTGGCGTCGCCGAGTGACGGCAGGTCGTCGGCGAAGCCCGGTGAAGCGAGCAGGCAAGCGAGCGTCAGCAGGGTAGGGCGCAGGAAAGTCATGCACAAAGCCTTAGTCGACAAAGACCTTACTGTAGCCGGACACCGGCCTTGCGACCAGATATTCTAGGCAACCCAAATGCCTGAACCGGAGTGATGCAATGACCGACGCTGTAGCCCATGACGTTGAGCTGGACGCCAGTGGCTTGAATTGCCCGTTGCCGTTGCTCAAGGCCAAGATGGAACTCAATCGGATGACCAGTGGAGCAGTGCTCAAAGTGATTGCCACCGATGCGGGTTCTCAGCGCGACTTTCGCACCTTTGCCCGATTGGCGGGTCATACGCTGCTTCGCGAAGAAGATGAAGCGGGCGTGTACCGCTATTGGTTGAAAAAAGCCTGAAACCTGCGGCATTTGTTCTTAAGGATTATTGATGTTCAAAGTGTTACGCGACTGGATTCAGCGCTACTTCTCCGATGAAGAGGCTGTGGTTCTGGCAGTTCTGCTGTTCCTGGCGTTCACCGCCGTGCTGACCCTCGGCGGCATGCTGGCACCGGTGCTGGCCGGGATGGTGCTGGCGTACCTGATGCAGGGACTGGTGTTGACGCTCGAACGCCTGCGTATGCCGGGCGGGGCCGCGGTGGGATTGGTCTTCGCACTGTTCATGGGGGTGTTGCTGGTGTTCATCGTGGTCGTGGTGCCGCTGCTCTGGCATCAGTTGATCACCTTGTTCAACGAGTTGCCGGGCATGCTTGCCAAGTGGCAATCGCTGCTACTGCTGCTACCGGAACGCTACCCGCATCTGGTGTCTGACGAACAGGTCCTGCAGGCCATCGAAGTGGCGCGGGGCGAGATCGGCAAGTTCGGGCAGTGGGCGTTGACGTTCTCGCTGTCGAGCCTGCCGCTGTTGGTCAACATGATGATCTATCTGGTGCTGGTGCCGATTCTGGTGTTTTTCTTCCTCAAGGACCGGGCGATGATCGGGCAGTGGGTGCGCGGTTATCTACCCCGGGAGCGAGCGCTGATCACCCGTGTCGCCCATGAAATGAACCGGCAGATCGCCAACTACATTCGTGGCAAGGTCATCGAGATTTTCATTTGCGGTGGCGTGACCTACATCGCCTTTGTCGTGTTGGAACTCAATTACGCAGCGCTGCTGGCATTGCTGGTAGGCGTGTCGGTGGTGGTGCCCTATGTCGGGGCCGTGGTGGTGACCGTGCCGGTGTTTTTGATTGCGCTGTTCCAGTGGGGCTGGAGCGATCAATTCATCTATTTGATGGCGGTTTACGGGATCATCCAGACACTGGATGGCAACGTGCTGGTGCCGTTGCTGTTTTCGGAAGCGGTCAACCTGCATCCGGTGGCAATCATCTGTGCGGTGTTGTTGTTTGGCGGGTTGTGGGGATTCTGGGGGGTGTTCTTTGCGATACCCCTGGCGACCCTGTTCAAGGCCGTGCTGGACGCCTGGCCGCGCAAGGAGCCGGTGGTGGCGCCGTTGTTGTAGCTGGTTGCTCTGATTTGTTCGGTGAGGGCTGATGGCCTCTTCGCGAGCAGGCTCGCTCCCTCAGGTAAGTTCGTGGTGAACACGAAACTAATGTGGGACCGATCCTGCTCGGGAAGGCGTCAGGGCTGGCGCCAGAGAAATCAGGCCTTGTTCAATGCCTGAGCAGCCGCCAGAACAGCATCCACATGCCCCGGCACTTTCACGCCACGCCATTCCTGGCGCAATACGCCATTCTTGTCGATCAGGAATGTACTGCGATCCACGCCCATGTATTCCTTGCCATAAAGCTTCTTCAACTTGATCACGTCGAACAGCTGGCAAAGCGCTTCTTCCTTGTCGCTGATCAGTTCGAACGTGAACGCTTGCTTGGTCTTGAAGTTCTCGTGGGACTTCAGGCTGTCGCGGGACACGCCGAACACTTCGGTGTTGGCTGCTTTAAAAGCTTCAAGCTGATCGCGAAAGCCCTGGCCCTGGGTCGTGCAACCCGGAGTACTGTCCTTCGGATAAAAGTAGATCACCACCTGCTTGCCTCTGAGCGCCGCCAGGCTGACGGTTTGCCCGCTGGTGGCGGGTGCTTCGAAGTCGGCAACCGGTTGGTCGATGGCAACGGCCATGAAAAGCTTCCTTACATTGGGTTTTGTGGGCGCCACGGTTCGATCAGGGCATCCAGGTTCAGCGCATCGGCGAAATCCAGGAACTGATCGCGCAACCAACTGATTTGCACGCCGGCCGGCAAGGTCACGGTAAACGTGGCATTGAGCATGGTGCCGCCGGTTTGCGGCGCCTGATAGGTATCGCAGGTCAGGTTTTCCAGCTCGACGTTGTGATCCATGAAGAACTGGCACAGCTCGTTGATGATGTCCGAGCGGTAGGCCGAGCTGACATACGCAACGTACGGCAGCGCCTGGGGACGGTTCTCCAGGGCGGCGCTGCGCACCACGTTGACGGTGAAGGCGTGCCGTTTTGCCAGCACTGGCAGGCTGCCTTCCAGACGTGCCAGGGCGTCCCAACTACCCGAGACTTCAAGGACCAACGCACTGCACTCGCCGTGACGGGTCAGGCGAGAGGTGACCACGGCGCAACGATTTTCATGGCTGGCGCGGCACAGGACGTTAGTCAGCTCCATGGGGTTGGCGCCGAGGGCACTGATGACAAGGAATTGTTCGCGAACTGTGGGGGTGGACATGCAGCATTCCTAAAGCGATGAGCGGTCGGTACTTCTATCGGCTTGTTTTACCGGGGTACGAGCCTGCGGATGCGAACTCAGAAAGCCCCAGGCGCAGGTCGCAACGTGCTCCAGTATGGCAGGAGCGAGAGGTGGACGCGCTGGAATGGGGCTTGTGATGCCGAAAATGGAGGCTGAAACCCGACGTACGAGCTTGTCAGTACCGATCAAAGTCTGAAGGGTAGCGAAAAGCAGCGCCAAGGGGAATGGCGGCAGCGCAGTACTTCGCTTGTACAAGCATCTTGGCGCCAGTACCATTACGGCTCTCTTTTTCCGGCAGGAGCGGTTGCATGATTGCGGGCAGTATGGTGGCACTGGTCACACCCATGGATGCACAAGGTCGTCTCGATTGGGACAGCTTGAGCAAACTGGTGGACTTTCACCTGCAAAACGGCACCCACGCCATTGTGGCGGTCGGCACCACAGGTGAATCGGCCACCCTTGATGTGAACGAACACATCGAAGTCATCCGTCGCGTCGTGAAGCAGGTCAATGGCCGCATTCCGGTGATCGCCGGTACCGGCGCCAACTCGACCCGCGAAGCCATCGAGCTGACCACCAACGCGAAGAACGCCGGCGCCGACGCCTGCCTGCTGGTCACGCCGTACTACAACAAGCCGACCCAGGAAGGCCTGTACCAGCACTTCAAGGCCATCGCCGAGGCCGTCGACATCCCGCAGATCCTCTATAACGTGCCAGGTCGCACCGCATGCGACATGCAGGCCGAGACCGTGATCCGCCTGTCGACCGTCAAGAACATCATCGGCATCAAGGAAGCCACCGGCGACCTGAAACGCGCCAAAGCGATCATCGACGGTGTCAGCAGCAATTTCCTGGTGATCTCCGGTGACGATGCCACCGCGGTCGAGCTGATCCTGCTGGGCGGCAAGGGCAATATTTCGGTCACCGCCAACGTCGCCCCTCGCGATATGGCTGACCTGTGCATCGCCGCCCTGAACGGCGATGCCGAGAAGGCGCGTGCCATTCATGAAAAGCTGATGCCACTCAATAAAACCCTGTTTATCGAATCCAACCCTATTCCCGTGAAATGGGCGCTGCATGAAATGGGCTTGATGCCGGACGGTATCCGTCTGCCGCTCACCTGGCTCAGCGCTGAATGTCACGAACCGCTGCGCCAGGCCATGCGCCTGTCCGGCGTCCTGGTTTAATTGAGGAAGTACAACGCATGAAGCGAATGGCCGGACTTTCCGCACTTGCCTTGATTATCTCCAGCACCAGTGGCTGTGGGTGGATCTGGGGCCCGGAAGGTTATTTCCGTGACCGTGGTAGCGATTACCTGGAAGCGAAACAGACTGCACCGATGCAAATGCCACCGGACGTCAAAACCGCCAAGCGTCTGGACCCGCTGTTGCCGATCCCGCGCAACGTGGCTGATGACACTGCCAAGGGTGAGTACATCGTTCCTCGGCCGCAGCCATTGTCCGCCGCAGCCGACGCCAGTGCCTATTCCCTGCAGAAGAGCGGCGATTCGCGTTCGATCCTTGCGCAGAATTCCCCGGCTGAGGTCTGGCCAGTGGCTGTCCAGTTCTTCCAGGACAATGGCTTCCGTCTTGATGAACAGCGTCCGCAAACCGGCGAGTTCACCACGACCTGGCAGCATTCCGACGAGCTGTCGGCTGCCATGGCCAAGCGTCTGAGCGCGGCGGGCGTCAGCACCGACAGCGAAACCCGCGTTCGGGTACGTATCGAGCCAGGCGTGCAGCGCAACACCAGCGAAGTCTACGTGGTCAGTGCCGAGCGTCCTGCCGGCAGCACCGCCGACGTGGCCTTTACCAACCGTTCGGTCAATACCGGCCTGGACGCGGCACTGGTCGATGACATGCTCGCGAGCATGAGCCGCAGTTCGGAGAAGGGCGGTTCGGTCTCCATGCTGGCCTCCCGTGATTTCGACACCCCGAGCCGTGTCAGCCTGAGCGTGGACGGCAGCGGTAACCCTGTCCTGAACGTCGGTACCGACCTGGATCGTGCCTGGTCGAGCGTCGGCCGTGCATTGGAACAGGGCGAATGGCGTGTTGAAGACATCAACCGCAGCCTGGGCCTGTACTACATCAACCTGGCTGAAAAAGCCGAGAAGAAGGACGACAAGCCAGGTTTCTTCAGTGGTCTGTTCGGCGGCAAGCCGAACAAGGAAGAACTTGAAGCTCGCGCCGAGCGTTATCAGGTTCGCCTGAGCAAGGTGGGTGACAGCGTCCAGGTCACCGTCGAGAAAAACATCAACACCGTGGCGCCGGCCGATGTGGCGCGTAAAGTGTTGACCGTGATTCAGGACAATCTGGGCTGATCACATGCGTTTTGCCGTTCTCGGCAGCGGTAGCCAAGGGAACGGCACGCTGATAGCCAGCGCTGATACGTATGTACTGGTGGATTGTGGTTTCTCCCTGCGGGAAACCGAAAAACGCCTGCTGCGCCTGGGTGTGAACCCTGCACAGTTGAGTGCGATACTCGTGACCCACGAACATGCCGACCACGTGCATGGCGTGGGTTTGCTGTCTCGGCGTTACAATCTGCCCGTCTACCTCAGTCGCGGCACCTTGCGCGGGATGCGCAAACCCATCGAACCCGCAGGTTTTCTGGCGGGCGGTGAGCAACTGCAGGTCGGCGACTTGAGCATCAGCGTCATTGCCGTGGCCCACGATGCGCAGGAGCCGACGCAATATGTATTCAGTGATGGTGAGCGGCGTTTCGGCCTGTTGACCGACCTGGGATCGTATTGCAACAAGGTATTGGACGGTTATCGGGATCTCGATGCATTGATGATCGAGGCCAACCATTGCCGTGACATGCTGGCTCGCGGTCATTACCCGTACTTTCTCAAGCAACGGGTGGGCGGCGAACTGGGACATTTGAACAACCATCAGGCGGCATTCCTGGTGGCCGAGTTGGGCTGGCAAGGCCTGCAACACCTGGTCCTGGCCCATCTGAGCAGCAAGAACAACCTGCCGCAGCTGGCCCGGCAATGTTTTGTCGACACCCTCGGGTGCGACCCGGACTGGCTGCAACTGGCCGATCAAGATTCAGGGCTCGACTGGCGATATATCGCCTAGCCCATCTACTTAGCAAGCGGAGCCCATCATGGAAAAACGTGAAGAACTCTACCGCGGCAAAGCCAAATCGGTTTACAAGACCGATGACGCTGACCGCTTGATCCTGCTGTTTCGCAACGACACCTCGGCGTTCGACGGCAAGCGCATCGAACAGCTCGACCGCAAAGGCATGGTGAACAACAAGTTCAACGCCTTCATCATGCAGAAACTCGAAGCGGCCGGTGTGCCGACCCAATTCGACAAACTGCTGGGCGACAACGAGTGCCTGGTGAAGAAGCTGGACATGATCCCGGTCGAGTGCGTCGTGCGTAACTACGCCGCCGGCAGCCTGGTCAAGCGCCTGGGTGTCGAAGAGGGCATGAAGCTCAATCCTTACACCTTCGAACTGTTCCTGAAGGACGACGCCAAGGGCGACCCGTTCATCAACGAATCCCACGTCGTGGCATTCGGCTGGGGCACCGCCGAGCAGCTGGTCCGCATGAAAGAGTTGTCGCTCAAGGTCAATGAAATCCTGAGCAAACTGTTCGACGACGCTGGCCTGTTGCTGGTGGATTTCAAGCTGGAGTTCGGCGTGTTCAGCGATGGCTCCATCGTGCTGGGCGACGAGTTCAGCCCGGACGGCTGCCGCCTCTGGGACAAGGACACCAAGAAGAAAATGGACAAGGACCGCTTCCGCCAGGGCCTCGGTGACGTCATCGAAGCCTATGAAGAAGTGGCCAATCGTCTGGGCGTACCGCTTTAATCGACGCAAGCATCTGATAGCACAGAAATATTTCGCGAAAGGGGGTTCGCTTCCGGTGAAAGTGTTGTTATGATGCGCGCCGTTGGAGAGATGCCAGAGTGGCCGAATGGGACGGATTCGAAATCCGTTGTACCTTCACCGGTACCTAGGGTTCGAATCCCTATCTCTCCGCCATACATGAAAAAAGCCCCGTCGCTGAAAAGTTACGGGGCTTTTTTGTTTGTCTGGATTTTCTGTTTAAAAAATTGAGTGTCGGATCAAGCAGTAATCCTGTGTAAGAAAAATATGCCTATCCAAGGGAATAGTGACTCATCCCTGTCGTTCAATTTACTGCCCTCCGAATCCATTGCTCACCCCGCGATTCAAGGGGTTTCCTCACGAAATATCCCCTGACACTCAATCAGTCCACCTATAAAAATCCCCATCTACTCTGGCTCCCACAGATCACTGATCTGTCGTCATCAGCAATCGCAAGGAGCGAGCAATGTATTTTGAGATTTACAGGCAAACCCGTGGCACCGTTCAGCATGGAAAGGGCCAATGGCGGTGGCGTTTGCGGGCGGGGAATCATGAAACGATTGCCAGTGGGGAAGCTTACGTCAACAAGTCTGACTGCGTGCATGCCATCAGCTTGATCAAGGGAACGTGCGATCAGACCCCGATCAAGGAGATCTAGGCTTCAGGCGGTGAAGCTGCTCACTCAGAGCAGCTTCGTTTCAACCGGGCGGTATTACGGTTGCGAGTGGCCCAGTTTTCTCTTGATCAAGTCGTAGACGTCCTTGTGGGTGGAGTTGTGCAGGGATTTGTCCTTGCAGGCCGAGGCCAGGAAGGTTTTCACCTCTTCCTTTGCATGAGGGTAAAGGCCGGCGACGTAGTCAGCTTCGTGAGGCTGGGCGCAGTTGAAGTGTTTGTCGTCTTTCGCTTTATCTCTAGCCATTGAGTAGCTCCTTGAGTTCGGTAAGCCAAGAGCGGTTGCCCTGGGCCTCCTGAGCTTAGGGGCGCACGGGCGTCCCGCCAGGTGTGCAAGGAAATCAGGAAAAGCCTGTAGGACGAGGCGCGTGAACGGATTCGCATTAAACGTAAATGCCCGAGGCTATTTGTTCCGCCGCATAGACGCCGATTGCGGCACCTCCCTACACTGTCGACAGTTAATGCGCGTGGGTGCAAAGGATGAATCGCAACGAACTACGCAAGGCCGACATCAACCTGATGGTGGTGTTTGAATCGCTGATGCTGGAGCGCAATGTCACCAAAGTGGCGAAGAAGTTGTTTCTTGGTCAGCCCACCATCAGCTCGGCGCTCAACCGCTTGCGTACGATGTTCAATGATCCGTTGTTCATCCGCGTCGGCCATCGCATGGAGCCGACGGCGCGGGCCGAGGAGATTTTTCGGCACTTGTCGCCAGCGCTGGATTCGCTGTCCGTGGCGTTGAGCCTGACCCATGATTTCGACCCGAGCAGCAGCACCATGACCTTTCGAATCGGTATGTCGGACGATGTCGAATTCGGTCTGTTGCCGCCGCTGCTACGTGCGTTGCGTCAGGAAGCGCCGAAGGTGGTCTTCGTGGTGCAGAATGTCGATCATTGGCGGGTTTCCGACCTCCTGGCGTCCGGCGATATAACGGTCGCTGTCACCCAGACTCGCGGCTTGCCGGCCAATGCCAAGCGCAAATTGCTGCGACACATCCACCCCGCTGTATTACGTGCAGATGCGTCCGATACGCCGCTGACCGTCGATGAGTATTGCTCGCGACCACATGTACTGGTTTCCCACATCGCCAACGTCAGTGGGTTCGCCGATGAGTGGCTGGCGCAGCTCGGTCGTTCGCGTCAGGTAGTGCTCTCGGTGCCACAGTACAGCTCATTGCCGGCGTTGCTGGCCGGTACGGATCTGATTGCCAGCCTGCCGGATTACACCGCCGAGGCGATGGCAGCCACGGGGCTGTTGTTCAAGGAGCCGTTTCCGTTCAAGACGCCGACCCTCGAGCTGTCCATGGTTTGGCTCAGTCATGTCGACAGTGACCCCGCCGAGCGCTGGTTGCGCTCACGGCTTGAAGCGTTCATGGGGGAGCGCAATCTGTTGTCGCTGTCCCAGTGAACGGAGCAACGCCGTGCTATATGTATGAACTTTCCACCGACCATCAGGAGTTACGTCATGCCTCACCTGCACTTGGAATACACCGCCAACCTGCCTGATCTGAATGCCGATGTGGCCTTGATGCGGCTTAACAATGCGCTGGTGGCTTCAGGTCAGTTCGGTGCCGAATTCGACATCAAGAGTCGTGCGATCAAGGTCGAGACATTCAAGGTCGGCACGGCGTTGGCAGAGCGGGCGTTCGTGCATGTGAAGCTGGCGCTGTTGAGCGGACGTTCGCCGCAGATCAAGCAGCAGTTGTCCGAAAGCCTGCTGGCGGTGGTGAAAGAGCTGTGTGAATGGCCGGTGGGGGTTGAGGTCCAGTTGTGCGTGGAGCTGCTCGACATCGATCGCGAGTCGTATACCAAAACGGCCATCGGCGTTTGAATGTCAGATCACTGCGGCTCGGCGCAGGCCTTGATCACTTGCTCTCGCAACCAGGTGTTGGCACTGTCCTGATCGGCGCTTTGGCTCCACTGCATGTCGAGGGTAAAGCCCGGTAAGCCATTGGGCGCTTCTCTGTGATCGAAGATGGCCTCGTCGGCCAGTAATCGCTGGATGCGCCGCGGCAGGGTGAGGATGAAGTCAGTGCCGGTGATCATCTTCAGTGCCGCGCTGTAGCTATTGGCCCGCGCAACAATCTGCCGCTGCCGGGCCTGCTGTGCCAACCAGCCGTCGACCATGTTGGTGGTGGACGTCCAGGGTGTCGGGAACACATGCCGGCGTTCGACGAAGGTGTGCAGGCTCAGGCGCTTCTCCAGCGGTGCGGCGCGCTGATCGAAGACGCAAACCAGATCATCTTCCAGCAATGTCCGTGCGTTGAAGTCGCCATGGTTGCGATGAAAGTTCGGACCGAATCCAATCACCAGATCGAGACTGCCATCGCGTAGTGCATCGGCCGGGATGTCGGTTTCCAGCTTTTGCATATTGATCATCACTGGAAGTCCGGCGAGTGCGAAGTTTCTCAACAGGCGCGGCAGGACCAACTGCTCGAAGTATTCCGGTGCACAAATGTTGAAGGTCGCCGGTTGCAACGCCGGATCGAACGCTGGCGCGCCGGCGTGGCACAGGTTGATGTTTTCGAGGATCGTCAGCACGTGGGGGTACATGCTGCCGGCTTTGTAAGTGGGGCGCATGCCCGTGCGAGTGTTGATGAACAGCTCGTCTTCGAAGCTGCTGCGCAGTTTTTTCAGGCAATAACTCACGGTGGACTGGCTGACGCACAACGCCTCGGAAACGCCGGTAACGCTGTTTTGCTCATACACGGCGACGAACACCATGAGGTCCTGCATATCCAGTTTTCTTAGCACGTTACTGTTCAGCATCCATTCCGTCTCGAAGTGCTCGTTGCGCTGATCGTGCGCAATCTTGTGCGACTGATCCTAGCGGAATGACGGGGCGAGGAAAACGGCCTGTCAGATTTCAGTTCTGAACCGTGTCGGGCATCGCATTTCGGCTGGACATCAACAGCGCCAGCATACCGACCCCGACCAACATTGCCCCCATCACCTCCAACGGCTGTGGCGCCTGATGCCACCAAAACCAGTGAAACATCGTAATAAACAGCGTGCTCAGGTAGATGTAGGAAATCACCGAGGACGGCGCGATCACGCCAATCGCGCGGTGCAGCAGCCAGAACGTCGCCAGGGTGGCGAACAACGCCAGGTACATCAGCCAGTAAAAATCACTCATCGTCAGCAATGACGCCGACTTCCAGCCGCCACTGAATCCGCAGAACCCCAGCAGAAACAGCGCCCCGAACAGCATGTTCCAGAACGTCATGCCCACCGGTCCGCGACCTTTGAGGCTATCGGCCTTGAGCCGCTGGCTGAGGGGCGAGTAGAGCGCCATCGCCAGGCAACCGGCGCCGTACACCGACAGCGCGTACAGCGAAGGCAGTTCGCCCGGACCGGTCCCCTTCATCACCAGCAGCACAGCCCCGGCAGCGGCAATCAGCATCGGAATCACCCGCTGTTTCAGGTTGCTGCCGGGAATCAACACGGCTTCGAAAGCCAGCGTCAGCAGTGGCACCAGGGTGAACAGCGTTCCGGTGTTGACTGCCGAGGTATAGCGCAGCGCCTCGAACAGCGAGCCGAAATACACCGCCAGCAACAAGCCGAGTGCGCCATGGCCGAGCAGTCCGCGGGCGGTGATGGGGCTATCGCCCTTGATCAGCAGGAGGGGCAAAAACACCAGGGCACAGAACAGCAGGCGCAGACCGGTCAGCAGAACCGGGTCGATGGCTTGACTGACCTGCGCCGCGGCAGCAAACGACGCAGCGATCAACAAGGCCCAAAGCAACATGCCGGCGTGAGCGACGGCGAAACCGCTGTGTTTCATGGTGGGATTCCCGGTCAGTGGATGTGGCGGGCGTAGTGCCGTGGATTGAAGCGCAAGACCATCAGCAGCATCAGTGCCATGACGCCGGTGAGTGACCACCAGGCCCACTCGAAACTGCCGAGTTGGTCGCGGATCATCCCGGCGATCAGGGGTGAGAAACCGGCAATCAGGTAGCCGATGCCCTGCACGAATGCGGTCAGTCCACCGGCGCGCCGGGGATCATCCAGGTGGTCCAGCGACACGATCAGGCTCATCGGAAACAGCCCGCCGATACCCAGGCCCAACAGGCACGGCCATAACAGGGCCAAGTGTTGCGTAGCGAGGATCAGCCCGCAGAAACCCGCCATGATCAGTGCCAGCAACACCATCAGCACCAGGCGCCGATCACGGCTGCGATTGGCGATGACGGGGGTCACCAGGCCCGACAGCACTTCCATGGCCGTCAGCAAGCCCAGCAATAATCCGGCCTGTTGTTCGCTCCAGCCTTTTTCCACGTAGTACGGGGCCAACCAGGCGAGCACGCAGGTGTAGGATGCCGTGCCCAGGCCAAAGAAGGCCGCGAGTAACCAGGCGCGCGCACTGGAGAAGAAGGAAGCGTTGCCAGATGACTTTGCATCCTGCGCCGGTAGTCTTGAGCGCTGGGCGCACCAGAACAGCAGCGCCAGTACTGCCAGCAACGACCAGATCGCCAGGCCCACGCGCCAACTGCCGGTGTGAGCCATCACCAAGGGGGCGAAAGAGGCGGCGATGGCGGCGCCACCCATGATCGACGTGACGTAGAGCCCCATGCAAAGGGCGACGTTGTCGCGGAAGCGGGACTTGATCAGCACCGGCATCAGCGCCTGGATCAACGCAATGCCGATGCCGGCCAGCACGGCGCTGAGGATCAGTTCTGCCACCGAATCGAGAAACAGACGCGACACCGTGGCCACGCCGATAATCAGCAGCGACAGCACGATCGTGCGGTGTTCGCCCAGGCGACGGCTGATCGCAAGACCGAAGAACATCGCAAGTCCCATGGCCACTACCGGTAGCATGGTCAGCAGTGAGGCCAGACTGAAACTCAGCGGGATGTCGCCGCGAATCGCCGACAGCAAAGGCCCGACCGCAGCCATGGAGGGACGCAGGTTCAGGGCGACGATAACAATGCCGAACATCAACCAGTGGGCGGGGCGGGAGAGGGCGCGAATGTTTTCCATGATCGATCCTTGGGCCACAGGGAGTCGATTAGGCGCGCGGAGGCCGGAGGCGGCAAATCAGAAAGTCCGGGGTGGTATTTGGAAATTAAATAATACGGGAGCAACGAAGATCCCCTGCTCGCTTGCGCAGGGGATTTTTCTTACCTTGCGAAGCCTGACCCGCAGCTGAACCATTCTCAAATAAGCTGAACGTTTTAGTCGAATTTCGAGATGAAACCATTCGTTGGCGTCCTTTTCACAAAAAATTGATGGCCGAATGGTTAGACTTTGAGCTGCCGCGAAAAATGAATTTTTCACATTTGCCGGCGGCACTACTATTCAGGAACAGCCGATTACCATGTTGAAGATGAAAGCCGTGCGCCCAGAGTGGGTGACACTGATTGCCAGCACCTTTTTATTGACAGCCTTCAATCTGGTGTTGTGGCAGCACCTGTTTGAAATCACCACGGCTGATGGTAAAGGCATCGTCATGCGCGTGGCTTTCGGGGCGATGATTCTTGCCGCCTTCAACATTGTGCTGACCTTGCTGGCGTTCCGTCCTGTCATGAAGCCGGTCTTGACGTTGCTGTTCATGGTCAGTGCTGGCGTGGCTTATTTCATGAGCCAATATGGCGTGTTGATCGATGCCGGCATGTTTCGCAACTTTGCTGAAACCAATGCCACGGAAGTACGCGATTTACTGTCGATAAAATTGCTTGTTTATATTGTTTTGCTGGGTGTTTTGCCATCGTGGTTGTTGTGGAAAACGCCGATCAATTATCGTCGCTGGCATCGTGAGCTATTAAGTAAAGTTCTGGTGAGCATTGCTTCGGCTGCGGTCATCGGTGGCGTCGCCCTGATTAACTATCAAGGGCTTTCGTCGTTGTTTCGCAATCACCATGAATTGCGCCTGATGGTGGTGCCGAGCAACTACATCGGCGCGTCGTTTGGTTACCTGCGTGAACAGGTCGTCTCCGCACAGCAACCCTTTGTCAAAATCGGTGAAGATGCCCAGCGAAACCCCGCTTGGCAAACCCATGCCCGCAAATCCCTGACCGTCCTGGTGGTGGGTGAAAGTGCGCGGGCCGAGAACTTCGGCATCCTTGGTTACAACCGCGATACCACGCCAAAACTCAATAAAGAGGCGGGCCTGATCGCTTTCACGGATGTGCATTCCTGCGGTACGGAAACCGCGGTGTCGGTGCCCTGCATGTTTTCCAACATGGGCCGTCAGGACTATGACGCCAGCAAGGCGAAGAATGAAGAAGGCCTGCTTGACGTGCTCAAGCGCGCCGGCCTCGATGTCATCTGGCGCGACAACCAGTCTGGCTGCAAAGGCACTTGCAACCGGGTGACTATCGAAGATGTCAGTGACCTGAAAGACCCGGTGCTGTGCGCCAACAGTGAATGCCGTGATGAAATCCTGCTGCAAGGTTTACAGCAGTTCATCGATAAGCTTGATAAAGACACGGTGCTGGTGTTGCATCAAATGGGCAGTCATGGCCCTGAATACTTCAAGCGCTACCCGAAAGAGTACGAGCGCTTTACCCCGGTCTGTGAAAGTAATGCGCTGAACAATTGCAGTCGCGAAAGTATCGTCAACGGCTACGACAACACGCTGGTCTATACCGACCATGTATTGTCCACCCTGATCGATCTGCTGCGCAGCAACCAGGACAAGGTCGATACCGCGATGATGTACCTGTCGGATCACGGTGAATCCCTGGGCGAGTTCAACCTTTTCCTGCACGGCACGCCTTACATGCTGGCACCGGAGCAACAGAAACACGTGGCCATGCTGGCCTGGTTCTCCGACAGCTACCAAAAGTCGTTTTCGGTAGACACCCACTGCCTGGAACAGGGCCGTGACAAACCCTTGAGCCAGGACAACCTGTTCCATTCGATGCTGGGGCTGCTGGAAGTCGACAGCAAAGTCTATGACCCGCAACTGGATATGTTTGCCGGCTGCCGTGGCGCGGCGATCAACGGCGTACTGGCCAAGAAATGAGTGCCTTAACTATTCATCATGCAACGGCCGTTTACCGGCGGCCGATACACCGCTAATCAAGAGCCATCGCAAATGACTGCCCAGTCCCCATCCGCCATTGAGCTTGAGTTCGCCCGGCGCTACGACCAGGAGCACGCCCGCGTCTGCTTGCAGCCGCAGGCGCAGACCCTGGCCGGGCGTTTGGCGTTCTGGCGTGAGGAGCAGTTGGTGCGTCGTGCGCTCAAGGTCGCCGGCGAGCCGGGGTTGATCCTCGATGTGGCCTGTGGTGTCGGGCGCTTCTGGCCGGTGCTGGCCGAGCATGCGAACCGGGTAATTCTGGCGAACGATCCATCCCAGGACATTCTCGACCATGCCCGAACCCATCATCCACAGAGTTTGTTGAAGCGGATCAGGACCTTTCAAAGCTCGGCTTTCACCATTGGTCTGTCGGAAAATGCGGTTG
This sequence comes from Pseudomonas izuensis, assembly GCF_002356535.2. NCBI lineage: Bacteria > Pseudomonadati > Pseudomonadota > Gammaproteobacteria > Pseudomonadales > Pseudomonadaceae > Pseudomonas > Pseudomonas izuensis. The sequence continues at coordinate 1,447,003 of NZ_AP017423.2, forward strand.
ACTGTGTTTTTTGCATGCAGCTGTTCCAACACCTCGCCAACCCCGAGCATCGCCTGGCGATGCTCGGCGAGTTTCACCGGGTCAGTCGCGATACGGTGATTGTCGCGGTGCGGGTCGGAGGTCGATTCAAGGCGCGGCGTACAGACGTGGAAGGGCTTGCAGCCCGACCGCTGGCAAGCAAGGTCGAGGTGGAGGCCGAATTCAGGCAGGCAGGTTTTCACTTGCTCAGCCATCAGGATTTCTTTCCCGGCTGCGCGCCGATGCGGGTTTACGTGCTGCGCAAGGTCGGCTAGCCCGGCTTTGTCGGACTATTCTTTTCGATAAGCAGGTATTTTCGCAAATGCTCTTGTTCAGTGGATGCGCGGAAATCGCCGGGGGCGATATATACTGCGCGCCATTCTTCAAGGGAGAGCCGTGTGGCCATCGATATTCACTGGATTCGCGACAACGATAGCCTCGGCCGGTTTTGCGCCGAGTGGCAGCAGTTGCCATACGTTGCCCTCGACACCGAATTCATGCGGGTCGACACCTTCTATCCGATCGCCGGCCTGCTGCAGGTGGGCGATGGCATGCGCGCCTACCTCATCGATCCGCTGACCATCGACAACTGGCAGCCTCTGGCCGCGTTGCTGGAAAACCCGGCAGTGGTCAAAGTCCTGCATGCCTGCAGCGAAGACCTTGAAGTCCTGCTGCGCCTGACTGGCAGCCTGCCGGCATCGTTGTTCGACACACAACTGGCCGCCGCTTACCTGAACCTGGGTTTTTCCATGGGCTATTCGCGGCTGGTGCAGGAAGTGCTCGGCATTGACCTGCCCAAGGGCGAAACCCGTTCCGACTGGCTCCAACGTCCGCTTTCCGAAACCCAGATCAGTTACGCCGCTGAAGACGCCGTGCACCTTGCGGAGCTTTTCGTACAGCTGCGTCCGAAGCTGTCTGACGACAAATATGCATGGGTCCTGGAAGACGGCGCCGAACTGGTCGCAAACCTGCGCCGCGAGACTGACCCGTACGAGGTCTATCGCGACGCCAAGCTGGCCTGGAAACTGTCGCGCGCCCAACTTGCCGTGCTGCGTGAACTCTGCGCCTGGCGCGAGACAGAGGCACGCGCCCGTGACCTGCCGCGCAACCGTATCATCCGCGAGCATTCGCTGTGGCCACTGGCGCGCACGCAACCGGACAACCTCGGCGCATTGGCGAAAATCGAAGACATGCACCCGCGAACCGTACGTCAGGACGGTGAGTTTTTGCTTGGTCTGATCAAGCGCGCTGGCAGTGTATCGCCTGATCAATGGCCACCCGCTGTGCCGGAGCCATTGCCGGTGGACGCCGCGGCGCTGCTCAAGCGGATGAAAGCCATCGGCCAGGCCGAGGCTGAGCGCCTGAACATCGCGCCAGAGCTGATGCTGCGCAAGAAAACCCTGGAAGCGCTGCTCAAAAGCGGCTTCCCCAACGGTCCCTACCAATTGCCTGAATCGCTGCGTGGCTGGCGCCGCGAGCTGATGGGCCAGGCGCTGCTGGACAGCCTGGCCACCGCCGGAGAACAGCCTTGAAACGTATTTGCTCGATCTACCGCAGTCCGAAGAGAAACGAGATGTACCTGTATGTACTCAAGAGCGATGCACTTGAGCGCGTACCGGAGCCCCTGATGGCCGCTTTCGGCAAGCCTATCCACGCTTTCGACCTGGTGCTGAGCCCCGAGCGCAAACTGTCGCGCGAGGACATTACCGTCGTGCTGGAGAACCTCGAGAAGCAGGGTTATCACCTGCAAATGCCACCGGCCGAAGAGGAATACATCGAGCACTTGCCGGAAGAGTTGTTGCGACGCAACGACCCGATGTAATCGGCAGACAGGCTCTGTTCAGAGCCTTTGTGAAACACTGGAATGATTTTGGCGATGGCCGCGACGACGCAGCAGTCTTGCGTCGACGGTCGTCTGCAGCGCTTTTTTGAAAGGTTGAAGCATGCGCGTTCTGATTGCCGAACACGACCACCCTGTATACGCCCAACTGCTGCGCGAAGCTGCGCCGGAACTGGAAGTGCTGACCAGCGGTGATTCCGCGGAACTGGCCCGACAGGCCGCCGAGTGTCCGGTCTGGCTCGGCCAGCCTGACCTGCTGGCGACCTTGCTACGTCAGGGCCATCAACCGCAATGGCTGCAATCGACCTGGGCGGGCATCACGCCACTGCTGGCCGATGGCCTGCCACGCCACTATCGTCTGACCCGCGCTGTGGGGATATTCGGTCAGGTCATGGCCGAGTACGTGCTCACCTACATGCTCGGTCATGAACGGGAGGTGCTGGCACGGCTGGTCAGCCAGGTCGAGCGCAAGTGGGACAGTCGCCATGGCCAGAGCCTGGCGGGACGCAAGGTGCTGATCGTCGGCACTGGTGATATCGGGCAGACGGTGGCGCAGTTCCTCGTACCCTTTGGTGTCGAGTTGTATGGCGTCGCCAGTGAGGCCCGTGAGCAGGCACCGTTTGTCGAAGTCGGTTCGCTGGCCGACCTGCCACGTTTGGTCGGTCAAGTGGACTACGTGGTCAATTTGCTGCCAAATACCCCGAACACTCACGATATCTACAATGCGGCGCTGTTCAAGCAATTCAAGCCGACCGGGTTGTTCATCAACGTCGGGCGCGGTGTGGCAGTGGTCGATGCGGATCTGGTGGAAGCCTTGAAAGAAGGCCATCTGGCGGGCGCCGTGATTGACGTCTGCCGCCAGGAGCCACTGCCGCAGCGCCATCCGTTCTGGACAGCCTGGGGCTTGCTGCTGACCGGCCACAGTTCGGCGCCGACTTCGCCATCCTTGATGGTGAAGCTGTTTATCGAGAACCTGCGGGCCTATCAGGCAGGTGAGGCGTTGCGCGGGGAAGTGGATTTCGATCGCGGGTATTAAATCCGCCATGACCCCTGTAGGAGCGAGCCTGCTCGCGATGGTGTGTCAGTCGACACCAATGTGGCTGACACTCCATCGCGAGCAGGCTCGCTCCTACAGTAGATCTATGATGTGGATTAAAGGGTGAAATCACCTTCAGCAGCCAGCTCGCTCAGCGGCCGGCGCGGGCTTGGTTCTTCGCGGGCTTGCAGGTACTCGGCCAGGGTAGCTTTGTCACCCAGTTTGCCAATCGCGACGGCAGCGTGCAGTGCATAGCCCTCGGGGACGTTCAGCTCCTTGCGGGTCAGTTCCTGATCGAAACCGGCCATGCCGTGGGTGTGCCAGCCGCTGATGCTCGCTTGCAGCGCCAGGTGGCCCCAGGCCGAACCGGTGTCGAAGGTGTGCCACAGGGCCGGGGTTTCTTCGCTGGCGCCGGGCGCCGTGAAGGTAGTCTTCGAGATCACGATTACCAGGGCCGAGGCGTGTTGCGCCCAGCTGCGGTTGAATTCGTTCAGCAGGCCCAGGTAACGCTCCCAGTTCGGCGTGTCGCGACGCGCGTAAAGAAAGCGCCAGGGTTGCGAGTTGTAGGCCGACGGCGCCCAGCGTGCGGCTTCGAAGAAACTCAGCAGGGTTTCTTCGGGGATGGTTTCACCGGTGAAAGCGCGAGGTGACCAGCGGTCGGTGAATTGAGGGTGGATGGCGTAATCGGCAACGCGTGGGTTTGCACTCATCAAGAGATTCCTTGCTACGTTTGAAAGTGAGGGACGTCTGAAACCTGCGGGCACAGTTGAGCTGGGCGATAAGGTTCCTCGAGAGCCGTGGCGGATCACCGTAATGCAACGCGGTCGGCGTTAATGGCAGGCAGGTCTGGCTCCTTGCGACTGGCAAAGCTACTTGTCGACGCAAAAACTGACAAGCCCCCGATCTACCGGCAGTCGCCAGTGCTTGGCCCGCAGAGCTGCGGGCACTAGACTGGCGGCCTTTTCACCACCTGATGTTGATGCTTGAGCCATGGCCGCCAAAGTCGAACCGTTCTGGATACGCAAAACCCTCGATCAACTCGATCAAGAGGAGTGGGAATCGCTGTGCGACGGTTGCGGCCTGTGCTGTCTGCAAAAACTTGAAGATGAAGATGACAACAGCGTCTATTACACGCGTATCGCCTGCAAACTGCTGGATCTGAAAACCTGCCAGTGCAGCGATTACCCGAACCGTCGCGACTCGGTGCCGGACTGCATCCAGCTCACACCGGGCAAGGCCGACGAATTCAAATGGCTGCCGCCAACCTGCGGCTATCGCCTGGTCAGCGAGGGCAAGGACTTGCCGTTGTGGCATCACCTGGTGTGCGGGGATCGCGATGCGGTGCATCACGAACGCATTTCCCAGTCCGGGCGCATGCTCGCCGAAGGCAGCGTCCCCGAAGATGATTGGGAAGACCATCTGATTTTCCGCGCGGGTTAAGTTTCAACAAGGAGTGTGTATGGCTGTGGGATGGCGGCGGGCGCTGGTCGTTGGGCTTCTGACCCTGAGCTCACCCGTGTGGGCGGCGAAGAAGGTTGATCTGGATTACCACGTGCGCTTGATACCGCAAAGTGACCAGGCTGAAGTACGCCTTACGCTGGCGCAAGGATCGGCGGTCCGTAGCCTGGATTTCGACCTGGGCGACGGCAGTCATTACAGCGATTTCAAGGCCGACGGCCAGTGGCAGCTGACACCGGGTACACAGACCCGCGGTGTCTGGCACCCGGCCACAGACAAGGCCAGCCTGACCTACCGTGTACGCATCAGCCACGGCCGCAAGAGCGGCAGCTTCGACACCCGAATGACCCCGACCTGGGCATTGCTGCGCGGTGACGATCTGGTGCCTGCCGCCAAACTCGATCAGCAGGACGGCATCGAACTGGTGTCACGCCTGGAATTCGAGCTGCCCAACGGCTGGAAAAGCGTCGAAACCGCCTGGCCGCGAATCGGCAAGAACAAGTTCCGCATCGACAACGTCTCCCGATTGTTCGACCGGCCTACCGGTTGGATGCTCGCCGGCCATCTTGGCAGCCGTCGCACCCGGCTGGGAGAAACCGAAGTCACCGTGGCCTCGCCCCAAGGTCAGGGTATGCGGCGTATGGATGTGTTGACCCTGCTGACGTTTGTCTGGCCACAAGTACAAGCCGTGTTCCCTCGCCATCCCACCAAGCTGTTGATTGTCGGCGCCAGCGATCCGATGTGGCGCGGCAGTCTCGCCGCGCACGAGTCGATCTACTTGAACAGTCGCTTGCCACTGGTCAGCGAAAACGGCAGCAGTGCGCTGGTGCGAGAGTTGGCACAGCTGTTCGGACGGATCAACGACGGTCAGCGCAGTGACTGGATCAGCGAAGGTTTTGCCGAGTACTACGCCATCGAACTGGTGCGCCGCGCCGGTGGCATGAGTGACGAACGTTACCAGAGTTTGCAGGGGCGCTTGGCGAAGGACGGTCAGGCCGTCACCACCTTGCGCGGCGAGCAGATCAACCCGGCACAGATTTCAAAAGCGGTGGTGCTGTTGCAGGAGCTGGATCGCGAGATTCGCCTGAAGACCCGCAACAAGCGTTCACTGGATGATGTGCTGCGGGCAGCGATGCGGCTGGAAAGTGTGGATACCAAGGAGTTTGTGCAGCTCAGTGAGAGCGTGATTGGCGACTCCTCCAGGGTCCTTGATACCGAGTTGATTCAGTAACATCGCCATCGCTGGCAAGCCAGCTCCCACAGTAATTGGTGTGCGCACCACATAACCTGTAGGAGCTGGCTTGCCAGCGAAAGGGCCCTAAGCCTCAGCACCGATTCCGGATCAGACCCCGGCTTTCGGCGACTTCAACGAATCATTACCTGTCACCGTCGCGGTTTTGGTCGCTGCCTCGGCATTGGCCTTCAATTGTTTCAAGTCTTCACTGGCTCGCTGGATTTTCGCCCGCACGTTATCCATGTCCTGGCGGCTTTTTTCCAGCAGGCTTTTCGCCGAGCTATGACCGGTGATGCCGCGGGCCAGGGCCACGCCGCCGATGGCCACCTGGATCAAGCCGAAGAGGCCGCCACGACGCAGGCCCTTGCCCACCATCACCACGCCACCAGCCAGGGAACCGATGCGCTCCCAACCTTGAACGTTGTGGTCGGTAGGGGTCTGGAACGGGGTGGATTCGATGCGTTCTACGCGTTTGAGTTCGCTCATGATACGTCTCCAGGCGGGAAGGGCTGTTCGGTCATGGATAGTTAAGCTGACTGCCGCAGCGGCCAGCTTGTTCCATCGGATGTTCGGCAACTCAGCGGAATTTCGGCCCCGAACGGGTATTGAGGCCCTTGGCCATGCGGTCGTACAGCACGACGTTGACCGTGGCGGCCAGGTTCATGCAGCCGGTGGTCGGGATGTAGACCACGTCTTCGCACCAGTCACGGATCTCTTTATCCAGTGAGCCGTCTTCCGGGCCGAAGATGTACAGCGCGCGGTCCGGGTGGGTGTATTCGGGCAACGGGCGGGCGCCGTCGACCAGCTCCACGGCGACCGGAACACAGTTCAGCGGCAGGATTTTCTTCAGATCGTCGATGCCGATCAGCGGGATGTCGTAATGGACGCGCTTGGTATCGGTGACGAAATCGGCGGCGCGCTCATAGCGCTTGCCGGTGTAGAACACCGATGCCACGCCGTAGCAACCAGCGGCGCGCATCACCGAACCGACGTTCTCCGGTGATTTGGGGTTATACAAACCAATGCAGCTGTACCGTTTGTCTGCCACGAGCGGGGTGCCTTTCGGGAAAAAAGCGCGATTATACGGGGATTGGCAGGCCGTGGTCAGTTTGGAGATTGGCGGTGTCCGGGTGATCGCTATCGCGGGCAAGTCGCATCGTCGCACCGCAGCTCCCACAGGGGCTGAGGTGTATACAGAACGCGTGATCACCCCAATCACTGTGGGAGCTGCGGTGCGACGATTCGACTTGCCAGCGATGAGGCCGGGACTGTCGCCGAAAATTATTCTTCTTTCTTCATCAACCCGGCCAGCGCCGCAAACGGATTATGCGTCGCCTTGGCAATTTTCGGGGTGCTCAACGAGCCCTCACCGAAATACTGCTGGTCGGTATAACGCGAGTGTTCGTTATCGTGGCAGTACAGGCACAACAGCTCCCAGTTCGAACCATCCTGCGGATTGTTGTCGTGGTTGTGGTCGCGGTGGTGCACGGTCAGCTCACTGAGACGTTTGCCGGAAAACTCACGGGCGCAACGGCCACACACGTGCGGGTACATTTTCAGGGCCTTGTCGCGGTAGCCCATTTCCTTGTCACGCTGGTTGTCGGCGAGGATGCGGTCCAGCTTCGAGGTGTTGGTTGGGGTGGACGAACTCATGGGTTCACCTTTGTAGAAAGACTAATGACGGTATAGGTGGAGTTTAGCTCAGCCCTTGAGCTTCTCGGCAATCCAGATGGTGTGGCGAGTGCCCTTGTTGCCGTGGGCGAAGACCTGCACTTCCTCGGCCTTGAATCCGGCTTTTTTCAGTTTGTCGGAAAACTGCCGATCGGCGCTCGCAGACCACACCGCCAAGACGCCTTTTGGCCGCAGGGCCTTGGCGCAGGCGCTCAGGCCGCCGGCGGAGTAGAGCCAGCTATTGGCCTTCTGGGTCAGGCCTTCGGGGCCGTTATCGACGTCGAGCATGATCGCATCGAAACCTTGTGGTTCGGCTTGCAGTACTTTGGCCACATCTTCCATGCGGATGACGGTGCGTGGGTCAAGCAACGGGTTTCCGGCCTTCTCGCCCAACGGCCCGCGATTCCATTCCACCACACCCGGAACCAATTCGGCGACCACCACTTCAGCCGTCTTGCCCAGGTGCTTGAGCGCCGAGGCGAGGGTGAAGCCCATGCCCAGGCCACCGATCAATACCCGCGAATTCGGGCGCCCGGCGACCTTGCGGCAAGGGATCTCGGCCAGGGCGTCCTCGGAGCCGTGCATGCGTGTATTCATCAGTTGTCCGCCGTCACCGCCCTGGATCTTGATGACGAAATCTTCGCCGTACTCGAACAGGCACAGGGCACCGCCGTTCTCGGGAATAGGGGTGGTGTCGAGCAGGACGAAACGTTTCATGGGGCTCACTTGAGGAAAAAATGGCAGCAGGGGGGAAGGCAAACGGACGCCGTTGGGAGTAGCCTGCAAATGACAACAAGGCCAACGGAGCCATTGATGAAGCGCACCATTCTAACGGTCATTACCCTGGCCGCGCTTTCGATTACTGCAGTGCAGGCCCAGCCGATGCAAATCACGCCCGTCAGTCCAGCGCCGACGCCCGGTTCGCCTGGCACCGCAACGCCCACGCCCTACCCGCAAATCTCCCCCGCGCCGGTGCCCAAGGTCGGCCCTGGCAGCAGCGGTCCGCCGTTGGTCCCTATCGAGATGCCGAACCCGCCGACCAAGGATCAGCCGGTGCCGGGGATCGAGCAAAATCCGCCGAAGGTCAAGTCGCCAGGCGGTTAAACCTGCTGCGCAAGCAGTTGCCCATCGGCCATGCGCAGGCGCTTGGACAGGGACACGGCGAGGGCACGGATGATCTTGCCGGCGATTTTCGGTGCATCGTTGAGCATCTTTTCCAGGGAATCCTTGCCCAGGTTGAGCAACTGACAGTCACTCGCCGCCACGCAACTGGCCGAGCGACGCTCGCCGTCGAGTACAGCCATTTCGCCGAACGAGCGGCCACTGCGCAACGTGGCAATGGTCACTTGCTGCCCGTCGCTGGTGGTCTTTTGCACAGCCACCTGACCGGTGTGAATGATGCACATGAAACTGCCGGCATCGCCCTCATGGAAAATCTCTTCACCCTGGGCGATGGTGCTGATGCTGAAATAGCCCGAGGCCGCGGCGAAGTCCACCGGCAGCAGCTGGTTGAACAGGCCGCAATCCATCAGCCAGTCGCGAATTTCATTGTTCAAAAAGGTCGGTTCTGACATGTCGTGCGGTCTTTGTTGTTGTGTCTGTTTTCCGGGTTTGACATTGCCCTGTAGGAGCAAAGCTTGCTCGCGATGGCGGCATGTCAGTCAACATTGATGTTGAATGTTGCGGCCTCATCGCGAGCAAGCTTTGCTCCCACGGGGGCAGTGTTGTTTTCGGCGTTGAGGTACGGATTTAAGACCGGCACGCCAGGCCGAGTTCCTCAGGCAACACCCAAAACCTTGAACAAAAATGCATATTCGAGCGCTACGTCACGCAATCCCTGGTATCGACCGCTCATCCCGCCGTGTCCGGCGCCCAGCTCGGTCTTGAGCAGCAGGGGATTGGTGTCGGTTTTGGTCGCGCGTAATTTGGCCACCCATTTGGCCGCTTCCCAATACTGGACGCGGCTGTCGTTGTAGCCGGCAATCACCAGGGTCGCCGGATATGCCTGTGCGCAGACGTTTTCGTACGGGGCGTAGGCCTTGATCCGATCATAGACGTCCGGTTCCTGCGGGTTGCCCCACTCGTCGTATTCGGTGACGGTCAATGGCAGCTCCGGGTCGAGCATGGTGTTGAGCACATCGACGAACGGCACTTCGGCTATCGCGGCACCGAACAGTTCCGGCCGTTGATTGAGCACAGCCCCGATCAACAAACCACCGGCACTGCCACCGCTGATTGCCAATTGTGACGCGGTGGTGAACCCGTTGGCGATCAAGTGCTCGGCACAGGCGATGAAGTCGCTGAACGTGTTTTGCTTGTGCTCCTGCTTGCCGGCGCGATACCAGGCTTCACCCAGTTCACCACCACCGCGCACGTGGGCGATGGCAAACGCCATGCCGCGATCGAGCAGGCTCAGGCGCGCGTGGGAGAACCACGGGTCGAGGCTTTCGCCATAGGCGCCGTAGCCGTACAGATAAAGGGGCGTTGGTTGACCCAGTGCTTCGCGTTTGACGACAAGGCTGATCGGAATTTTCGTACCGTCGGGCGCTGTAGCCCACAGGCGCTGGCTGACGTAGGCATCGGCGTCGAACGGGCCGAGAACCGGGGTTTCCTTAAGCACTTTCTGCTCGCCATTGACCAGTTCCAGCTGGCGGATCTGCGCCGGACGGTTCAGGGCTTCGTAGCGCAGGCGAATCCGTTCGCTGACGAATTCCAGACTGTTCTGCACATGCAGGCTGTAAGCCGCGTCTGGCAGTTGCACCCGGTAGCTCGGCAAGTCCCGGGGGTAGACTTCAATGATCGGCAAACCACCTTCACGCAGGCTCAAGGTCATGGCGCCGGCATTCAGGCTCATGCCGTCGATCATCACCGAGTCGCTATGGGGGATCAGGTTTTGCCAGGTCGATTCGATGGGGGCTACGCCAGTATCGATTGCGGTGTACAGGGCGAAGTTGATGCCGTCGCGGTTGGTGCGGATGAACCAGGCCCATTGGCCGTCGAGCGCGCCGTGGTCGACGTCGTACTCATGGTCTTCAACCCGGGGCGCGATGCAGGTAAAGGCCTGCTGCGGCTGGTTGGCGTCCAGCACCCAGACTTCGCTGGTGGTCTTGCTGCCCAGGGACAGCAGCAATTGCTGCTCGGAACTGGAACGGTAGCAATGCATGAAAAAGCGGCCGTCCGGCTCATGGAACACTTCTTCGGCCGCCGTGCCGTCCAGGCGGTAGCGGAATAGCTTGTGCGGGCGATGGGTGTCGTCCAGTTCGCCGAAAAACAGGGTCAGGCTGTCATTGGCCCACGTCATGCTGCCGTCGCAGTCCTGGAACTCCAGTTCGCTGACGCGACCGTCGGACAATTCCTTCACGAACAGTGTGTAGATCTCATCGCCCGAGGAATCGATGCTGTAGGCCAGGCGCTGGTGGTCCGGGCTGATGCTGAATGCGCCGAGAGAGAAGAAGCCGCCGTTGGCCAGCACGTTCGGGTCCAGCAGCAGTTGTTCCCGGCTTTCATCGAGGGTCAGGCTGTCATCGATCGGGCGCGGGCAGCGGTAGTGCCGGGCGTATTCGTCGCCCGCCGTGGTGCGGGTGTAATACAGGTACGGTCCCCAGGGGGAGGGCAGGGACAGGTCGGTTTCGAGAATCCGGCCCTTGATCTCCTCGAACAGGGTTTCCCGCAGCCCGGCCTGATCGGCGGTTTGCGCATCCTGATAGCGGTTTTCAGCCTTCAGGTAGTCGAGCACCGCATCGGTGTCGCGTTCCTGCAGCCAGGCATACGGGTCAGTACCCTCGTCCTTGCGGGCGATCGGGGCGTCGGAAGCGTTGGCGGATAGGGGCATGAAGGACTCTCGATCAATGTACGAAATAGGGACTGCCACCTGTGGGAGCGCGCCTGCTCGCCAAGAGGCCAGCACATTCACTGTCAATGTTGACTGGCCCACCGCTTTCGCGAGCAGGCTCGCTCCCACATGGATTGCGCTTGGGGCAAGCCTGATGTGCGAAAAGCCGTTATCATAAGCGCCTCTTTGCCTGCCTTGCCATGGACACCATGACCGAGAACGACTATCTGATCGCTTGGGGCCTCTACGCCTTTGCCGCTTTGGGCTGCCTGTTGGTGTGGATGCGCATCACCCGCTGGATGTGGCGTTGGCTGCGCGAGCCGCTGCGGTTGCTGGTGGCGGTGCTGCTCTTCAGCCCGACCATCATTGACCCGGTGAAGGAAAAGGTCGCCCCGGCCATTGCCATTACCGCCCTGGACCTGTTGTTCAAGGTCGGCAACAACGCGTGGCGGGCGATTTCCGACCTGTTCATGTACGGCATGATCGCTTTCGGCATTTACCTGGTGTTCGTGGTGATCCGCTTCCCGATCGAACGCGCCTCCAGGGCACGCAAGGAGCAGGCTGCTGCTGCCAAAGCCGCGGCCCTCGCCGATGAGCCGGAAGAGGTGCATCCGTTCGGGGGGGCCGGGGATGATCGTTATGGTCGTCCACCGGTGCCAAGCAACCCCCAGCGTATGCGGGTCGAACCGCGTTTGTAACTTTTGCCCCTGGCTTGAAGCGAGAGTCCGAGCATGTGTGAGTTATTGGGCATGAGCGCCAATGTCCCGACCGATATCGTGTTCAGCTTCACCGGGCTGATGCAGCGCGGCGGGCGCACCGGTCCGCACCGGGATGGTTGGGGCATCGCCTTTTACGAAGGCCGGGGTTTGCGCTTGTTCCAGGACCCGGCGGCGAGTTGCGAGTCGGAAGTCGCGAACCTGGTGCAGCGCTACCCGATCAAGAGCGAAGTGGTGATCGGCCACATCCGCCAGGCCAATGTCGGCAAAGTCTGCTTATCCAACACGCATCCGTTCGTCCGTGAGTTGTGGGGCCGCAACTGGTGTTTTGCCCATAACGGCCAGTTGGCGGACTTCCAGCCGACTTTCAGCTTCTACCGTCCCGTGGGCGATACCGACAGCGAAGCGGCGTTCTGCGACTTGCTCAATCGCGTACGTGCCGCGTTCCCCGAGCCGGTCGAGGTCGAAGACCTGTTGCCGGACCTGGTGGCCGCCTGCGCCGAGTACCGCAGCAAAGGCGTATTCAATTGCCTGCTCAGCGACGGCGACTGGCTGTTCTGCTATTGCTCGACCAAGCTGGCGCAAATCACCCGTCGCGCACCCTTCGGCCCGGCGCGCTTGAAAGATGTCGATGTGATCGTCGATTTCCAGGCCGAAACCACGCCCAACGACGTGGTCACGGTCATCGCCACCGAACCCTTGACCGAAAACGAAACCTGGACCCGCTATGAACCGGGCCAATGGAGCCTGTGGCGACGCGGTGAATGCGTCAGCCAGGGCGTGACCGAATAAGGATCTGCTCCCCATGTTGCTCAGTTATCTACGGCTGGTGTTGTTCGCGGCGGGCCTGTTGATCGGTGTCCAGGTGCCGGGGTTCATCAACGATTACGCCAAGCGGGTCGAGGCGCATCTGATTGAAGCGCAGGCCGGCTTGAGTGGTTTTCAAGGCACGGCCAATCAGTTCTTCAAGGGTGATATGCAGGCACTGGTGGCCCATTACCGCGCCAGCGAAGACCCGATCTTTCGCAGTGACGCCGACAGCCTGAGCAACCTGCTGACCCGTCAGCTGGCGCTGGACAAGCAGTTCCAGGCGATGCAGGGCCCGTGGTACATCCGCTTCCTGCAAGTGGTGCTGGCGGCCGATCCGGACATTCGCCAGGAAACCTGGAATGGCTACAGCTACCAGATCCTGTTGACGCCGCAAGCGATGATCTGGGGCATGAGCGGCGCGCTGCTGTTGTCGTTTGGCCTGGAATGCCTGTTCCGCCTGATCGACTGGGTCGTGCTGGGTGGCAAGCGCCTGCGCCAGAGCCGGCCGATCGAAGAGCGGGATTTGCGCGGTCTTTAAGAACACCCTTTGTAGGAGCTGGCTTGCCAGCGAAGGCGGTGTGTCAGGCACGCCGCATCGCCTGGTTCGCTGGCAAGCCAGCTCCTACAGGGTCGTCAACGATTCAGGACGATGTAGTTTTCGCCAACTCTGCGCGCATATTCCTCCAGCACCTGCTGGCACAACGCAACAATCTCCTCGACCCATTCCGCACCCACTCGCCACGACACCACCACCTGTAAATTCGGCGGACGTTGATCGATGGCCAGCAAGGTCAATTCCCCGCGCGCCAGTTCCTCGGCTACCAGTACCGGTGGCAAGGCGCCGATGCCGAAACCATCGCGCAACAGCCGGGTAATCGCCGACACCGAATTCACGCAGTTCAGCCTTGGCGCCATGACGCCGTTGGCCTGCATCAGGGCAAGCACCTCCTGATGCGGATGGGAGTTTTTCGAGTAGGTGATGATCCGCTCATTGGCCAGATCGGCGACGCCTGAAAACTCACGGTTGTACAGCGAGTTGCTGGCGACGATCCAGCCCATGGGATGGCTGGCCAGTTCCAGGCTGCGCACGCTTTCCTGGCGCAACAGATCGGTTTGCAGGATGACGTCGAGAAAGCCCTTTTGCAGCTGATCGCAGAGGTTGAGCGACGTATCGGCCACCAACTCGATTTCCACCAAGGGGTAGTGATCGGTCATCTGCGCCACCAACGGGCTGAGCCAGGTGTGGATCACCGTGTCCATCACCCCGATACGCACACGCCCGGCCTTGCTGGAGCGGGTTTCGATCGACTGCTTGAGCGCTTGCATGGTGTCCATCATCTGCTCGGCGTAGTCGAGCACTTTCAGGCCTTCCGGCGTCAGGCTCACCCCCCGCGAATCGCGCAGGAACAGCTTCACCCCGAGCTCGCCTTCGAGCACGGCGATGCGGCTGGAAATCGACGCCTGGGTGGTGAAGAGCTTGTCGGCGGTCAGGCGGAAACTCTTGAGCCGGGCGACCCAGACGAAGGTCTCGAGAAACTTCAGGTTCATGGGATAAAGATTTCTTATGTCTAAGGCGGGTTTTTATTAGTTGGACGCGGCAGGGCGGTGCGCCCAAGAATCAGGCCATCCGGTTCCCACGATAGGCGTCGTCGGGGCTCAGAACAATACCAATAAAATCAGCGCGGAGATTTGCCATGAGTGCGCCCGACACCCCCTTGATTGCGAAAGCCACGGCTCGCCCGGGGCCTTTCGACTGGTATCGCAATATCAATCAGCAGGAACGCCGCACCTTCTGGAGCTGCAAGATCGGCTATGGCCTGGATGGCATGGACACCCAGATGCTCAGTTTCGTGGTGCCGACCCTGATTGCCATGTGGGGCATCACCACCGGCCAGGCCGGGCTGATTCACACCAGTACGCTGATCGCTTCGGCCATCGGTGGCTGGGTGGCGGGCATTCTCTCCGATCGCATCGGTCGCGTACGCACCTTGCAACTGACGGTGCTGTGGTTCGCCTTCTTCACCTTCGTCTGCGGTTTTGCGCAAAACTACGAGCAACTGTTGGTCGCGCGCACCCTGATGGGCTTCGGTTTCGGCGGCGAATGGACGGCCGGTGCGGTGCTGATCGGCGAAGTCATTCGCGCCCAGGACCGCGGCAAGGCGGTTGGCATGGTGCAGTCCGGCTGGGCGTTGGGTTGGGGGCTGACCGCGATTCTGTATGCACTGCTGTTCTCGGTCCTGCCACCGGAAGACGCGTGGCGCGCACTGTTCATTCTCGGCATCGTGCCGGCGATTTTCGTGATTTTCGTCCGTCGATTGGTGAAAGATCCGGAAATCTACCGTGAAGCCAAGGCCAAGGAAGCCCCAAGCAACCCGTCGAAGTTCTACGAGATCTTCGCCCCCGGCATGCTCTTCACCACGATTCGCGCTTCATTGCTGACCACCGGTGCGCTGGGCGGTTACTACGCGATCACGTCCTGGCTACCAACCTTTCTGAAAAACGAACGCGGTTTGAGCGTACTCAATACCAGCGGTTATCTGGCGATGGTGATCGTCGGTTCCTACGTCGGTTACGTCATCAGCGCCTACCTGACAGACATTCTCGGCCGGAAAAAGAACTTCATCCTGTTCGCCGTTGGTTCGTTCACCATTGTCCTGCTGTACACCCAAATGCCGGTCAGCAATGGCGTGATGCTGTGGCTGGGCTTTCCGTTGGGTTTCTTCGCCTCGGGGATTTTCAGCGGCATGGGGGCGTTCCTGACCGAGTTGTTCCCTACGCGCATTCGCGGTTCCGGTCAGGGTTTTTGCTACAACATCGGCCGGGCGCTGGCGGCGTTGTTCCCGCTGCTGATCGGCCTGCTCAGCCAGACCGTGCCGCTGAGCGTGGGCATCGGTGCCTTTGCGGCAGTGTCCTACGGCGTGGTGATCCTTGCGGCCCTGAGCCTGCCGGAAACCCGCGGCAAGCAACTCGACGCGCAGTAACTGATAATCTGCGGGCATGTCTTACAGATATGTCCCGCAGCTAAAAAGAATAAAACCTACAGGAGTGTTCATCGTGAGCCGCCTGCTATTGAACTGCGACATCGGCGAGAGTTTCGGTAACTGGACCATGGGTCTGGACGCGGAAGTCATGCCCTTCATTGATTGCGCCAACATCGCCTGCGGCTTCCATGCCGGCGACCCGAGCATCATGCGCAAGACCGTCAGTCTGGCCCTCAGCCACGGCGTGCAGATCGGTGCTCATCCGGCCTATCAGGACCTGGTGGGGTTCGGCCGACGCTCCATGGCCTACGCCGCCCAGGAACTCCAGGACATCCTGCATTACCAGATCGGCGCCCTCGACGGTATCTGCCGGGCCCAGGGCGGCCGGGTCAGTTACGTCAAACCCCATGGCGCCATGTACAACGACATGATGGCCAACCCGGCACAGCTGCGTGCGGTGCTGCAGGCCGTGGCCGCTTATGACCGCAGCCTGCCCTTGATGTTGATGGCCACCCGCGACAACAGCGCCGCGCAGCAGATGGGTGATGAATACGGCGTGACCCTGTGGTTCGAAGCCTTCGCCGACCGTGCCTATGACAGTGCCGGCATGCTGGTGTCGCGAAGCTTGCCGGGAGCGGTGCATCACGACCCGGAGAAAATCATCGAGCAGGCGTTGATCATCGCCCGTGGCGACCGCCTCACCGCCAGCGACGGCAGCGCCCTGCATTTGCAGGCCAATACCCTGTGTGTGCACGGCGACAACGCCAGTTCGGTTGCGGCCGTAAGACGCATTCGTGAAGCGTTGAATGAGTTGGGTGCGTCATGAAATGGCGGGTGGAAGTAGTCGCGCTCGATTGTTTGATGGTGCGTTTGTTCGATGAAATCGCCGAAGCCAACATGCCCTGGATGCTGGCGGCCAGTGAAAGCCTGCGGGCGGCCTTCGGCGGGCACCTGATCGATCTGGTGCCGTCCTACACGACGTTGATGGTGCATTATGACCTGACCGGGTTGAGTCCGGCCCAGGCACGGGAATTGATCGCCGAAGCGTTCATCGACCTGTCGCCCAACGCGCGGACCCGCGGTACCCGTCACGTGCTGCCGGTGTGGTACGACTTGAGCGTCGGCCCGGAGTTGCGTCTGTTGTCGCAGCGCAGCGGGCTGGCGATGGAGGAGGTGATCCGTCGTCACAGTGAGCGTGAATATCAGGTGTTCGCCCTGGGCTTCGCACCGGGGTTCGCCTTCATGGGACTGGTGGACGAGGTGCTTGCCGCGCCGCGTCTGAACACACCCCGCAAGAAAGTCGCCGCCGGCAGTGTCGGCATTGCCGAACGGCAGACGGCCGCCTATCCGGTGGTGTCACCGGGTGGCTGGAACCTGATCGGCCGTACGCCGGCCAAATTGTTCGATCGCAACCGTGACGGCTACAGCCTGATGCAACCGGGTGACACCGTACGCTTCGAAGCCGTCGGCCATGCCGAGTTCATCAACCTGGGCGGTGACGACACGCCACTGGAGGCCCAGGCATGAGCCGTTTGACGATTGAAGCGAGTACACCGCTGTGCCTGTTGCAGGATGCCGGACGTTTCGGCGTGCGACATCTGGGCGTGACCCAGGGTGGAGGGCTGGATTGGCAGTCGATGTCCTGGGCCAACTGGCTGCTGGGTAACAGCCTTGATGCGGCGGTGATCGAAATCACCCTCGGCGGGTTTACGGTGGTGGCGCAAGACGATTGCCTGCTGGCGCTGGCCGGAGCGGATCTGGGGGCGCAGTTGGATGGCGAGCCACTCAAGCCCTGGCGCAGTTTCAGGTTGAATAAAGGTCAGCGGTTGCAATTCACCCAGCCATTGCTCGGCGCTCGCGCTTATTTGGCTGCGCCGGGTGGCTTCGATGCGCCGAAGGTGCTGGGCAGTCGTGCGACGGTGGTTCGTGAAGAACTCGGCGGTCTGGATGGAATGGGCCGTGCGCTGAGCAAAGGCGCGTGCTTGAGCTATTCGGGCAATTCGGTGATGTTGCTGCGGGAATTATCGCCAGAGCAGCGACCGGACCTGAGCCTCGATGCACCTTTGGATCTGGTACTCGGTGCACAAGTCGGTGAGTTCAGCGGACAGAGTCTGTTCGATGCGTTCAACAGTGTGTGGAGCCTCGACAGCCGGGCTGACCGGATGGGCATTCGCTTGCTAGGCACAGCATTGCAGTACCAGGGGAAACCGATGATTTCCGAAGGTATTCCACTGGGTGCGGTGCAGGTGCCACCGGACGGGCAGCCGATTGTGTTGCTCAATGATCGGCAGACCATTGGCGGGTATCCGCGTTTGGGGGCGTTGACGCCGTTGGCGCTGGCTCGGCTGGCGCAGTGCCTGCCGGGGGCGCAGGTGCGGTTGCGGCCGGTGGTGCAGGAGGTTGCGCATCGAGAACAGGTCGAGTATTTGCGCCGGTATTTGAACCGCTAAAAGTATCGTGGGCAAGCCTTGCTCCCACAGGTTATGTGTGAAACCTGTGGGAGCAAGGCCTGCCCGCGATGGCGTCAGTCCAGACAACCGAGATTACTTGGAAAGAAACCGCATCCCCTCTTCAAGCCCCCGCAACGTCAGCGGATACATCTGGTCCTCGATCAAATCCCGAACAATATTGGTCGACGAGGTATAGCCCCAGGTGTCTTTCGGGTACGGATTGATCCAGATGAGCTTCTTGTACTTCTCCCTGAAACGCTGCATCCACACGTAACCGGCTTCTTCGTTCCAGTGCTCGACACTGCCACCGGCCTGGGTGATTTCGTAGGGCGCCATGGCGGCATCACCGATGAAGATCACTTTGTAGTCGGCGCCGTACTTGTGCAGCAGGTCCATGGTCGATGTGCGCTCGGACGTACGGCGCATGTTGTTCTTCCATACCGACTCATAGATGAAGTTGTGGAAGTAGAAATACTCCAGATGCTTGAACTCGGTCTTGCAAGCCGAGAACAGCTCTTCGCAGATCTTCACGTGGGCGTCCATCGAGCCGCCGATGTCGAACAACAGCAACAACTTGACCGTGTTGCGCCGCTCGGGGCGCATCTGGATATTCAGCAGGCCGGCATCGCGAGCGGTGTGGTCGATGGTGCCATCGATGTCCAGCTCCTCTGCCGCGCCCTGGCGGGCGAACTTGCGCAGGCGGCGCAGGGCGACCTTGATGTTGCGCGTGCCCAGTTCCACCGAGTCATCGAGGTTCTTGTACTCGCGCTGGTCCCAGACTTTGACGGCCCGGCCCTGGCGCTTGCCGGCGTCGCCGACCCGGATGCCTTCCGGGTTGAAACCACCGGAACCGAACGGGCTGGTGCCACCGGTGCCGATCCACTTGTTACCGCCGGCATGGCGTTCCTTCTGTTCTTCCAGGCGTTTCTTGAACTCTTCGATCAGTTTGTCCAGACCACCGAGGGACTGGATAGCGGCCCTTTCTTCGTCGGTCAGGGAGCGTTCGAACTCCTTGCGCAGCCAATCTTCGGGGATCAGTGCCTGCAAGTGGTCGTCTAGTTTTTCCAGACCATTGAAGTAGGCACTGAAGGCCCGGTCGAACTTGTCAAAATGCCGTTCGTCCTTCACCAGGATCGCCCGGGACAAGTAATAAAACTCGTCCATGTCGGCAAAGGTCACGCGCTGTTTCAGCGCGTTGATCAGGTCCAGCAGCTCGCGCACCGAGACGGGTACCTTGGCGGCGCGCATTTCATTGAACAGATTGAGCAGCATGGCGTTGGCCCTTGGTTAGCAGTGCTTAGCGAGAGCCGCGACGGCTCATGAACGCCAGACGCTCAAGCAGTTGCACGTCCTGTTCGTTTTTCACCAAGGCGCCAGCCAGTGGCGGAATGGCCTTGGTCGGATCGCGTTCGCGCAGCACCGCTTCGCCAATGTTGTCGGCCATCAGCAGTTTCAGCCAATCCACCAGTTCGGAGGTCGAGGGTTTTTTCTTCAGGCCCGGCACCTTGCGCACGTCGAAGAACACGTCCAGCGCTTCGCTGACCAGGTCTTTCTTGATGTCCGGGTAGTGCACGTCGACGATCCGCTGCATCGTGCTGCGATCCGGGAAGGCGATGTAGTGGAAGAAGCAGCGGCGCAGGAAGGCGTCCGGCAGCTCTTTTTCGTTGTTGGAGGTAATGATGATGATCGGGCGCTTTTTCGCCTTGATGGTCTCGTCGATCTCGTAGACGTAGAACTCCATCTTGTCGAGTTCTTGCAGCAGGTCGTTGGGGAACTCGATGTCGGCCTTGTCGATTTCGTCGATCAGCAGGATCACTCGCTCTTCGGACTCGAAAGCCTCCCAGAGCTTGCCCTTCTTCAGATAGTTGCGAACGTCGTGAACCTTTTCCGTGCCGAGCTGCGAGTCACGCAGACGGCTGACCGCGTCGTACTCGTAGAGGCCTTGATGGGCCTTGGTGGTGGATTTGATATGCCAGGTGATCAGCTTGGCGCCAAAGGATTCGGCCAGTTGCTCGGCGAGCATGGTCTTGCCGGTGCCCGGTTCACCCTTGACCAGCAGTGGTCGCTCCAGGGTGATGGCGGCGTTGACCGCCAGCTTCAGGTCATCGGTGGCGACGTAGGCCTGGGTGCCTTCGAACTTCATCTGCTAATCCTCGAACGGTAATGCCGACCTGTGTGAGGCAGGGCGGTGCGCAATAAATGGTCAAGCCCGACTATAACTCGGTGTCCGGTCGACTGTGAACGCAGAAGGCTTATTCAGTCTCTGAATGGGGCGTCACATCTTGACTCAGTCTCGGCGGTGGGCCAGTATTGAGATATCGCCATTTTGGCGATAGCTTGCGAGGCATGTCTACTAAATACCGATTTCGAGATACGTACCGCATTCAGTTGCGTGAAAAGGACCATCCGCCACCCCACATCCACCTGACCGGTGGCGGGCTGGATGTCATGCTGAGCCTGGAGACCGTCGAGGTGATGATGGGCAAGGCACCGCCACTGATTATCAAGGAAGCGCTGGAATGGATCAGGGCTGATCAAGCGCAATTGCTGGAGGATTGGAAACGATGTTACCCATGAAACGACCACGGCTGTCGGCGGTGCGGGTGCTGGAGGATTACCGTCTGGCGCTGACGTTTATCGACGGTCAACAATTGTCCCTCGATTTGAGCCGTGACCTGCAGGCTTTTCCGGGGTTGCAACCGTTGCTGGGGAGCGCTTTCGACGGTGCCGTACTGGGCGATAACGGATGGTGTGTGGAATGGCCTGAGGAGGATATCCAGATAGGCGCCGACACCTTGTACCTGGATGCGCTTGCGCAAAACGCATCGGACGAAAACACGCGGATTTTCATCGACTGGCGTGCTCGCACCGGACTGCCCCTCAATCAGGCCGCTGAGGCGTTGGGGGTGAGTGCTCGAAGCATCAGCCGCTACAGCAGTGGGCGAGAAGCCGTGCCGCGTTCATTGGCCCTGGCCTGTCTTGGCTGGGACTTCCTGCAACAGCAATCAAAGTCGTTAAGGGCAGCCGAAGAGAATGGCCGCTATACCGTTACGCGCAAAAGTTAACCGGCATCCGGTTTCGGCCGTTCATAGCGGGCATTGAATGCCTCGATGAATCCATTGCGCAAAATCTGCAAAAACGCCTGGAACGCGCTGATATCTCGCTGGTGAACGCTGCCACTTAATTCGACGCGGGTAGCAAACTGGTTCTTGCTCTGGTTTTTCAGCACGGTTTCGGAGCCGCCGACGAGGGCTTCCCAAATGGAACGGAAAAGTCCCTTGTCCTTGTTTTCCACATCCTGCTGCCAATTGAATACGTCGACATCCCTCAGCAACGGCTTGATGTAGCCGGTCAATTTGGCTTTTTTGGCCTGCGCTTCGATCACTACATCGCCATGGCCGGCATTGAAATCGAACTTGCCGTAGGCCGAAGCGAAGTCGTTCAGACGCTTGAGCTCGATGTCTTTGACCCGTAGACGAAATTCGAAATCTTCAAAGTTGCTCAGCGGGTCGAAGGTTGCGGTGGTTTCCAGCGGCGCATGCCCCAGTAGCAGCGCCTTGCCTTCGAAGCGGGCGTCACGCTTGCCTTTGGTGTCGACCACATTGGTCAGGTTGTAAATGCTGGCGTCGACCTTTGTGGCGTTCATGTTCACGGGAGGTTTGGAGTTGAAATTGCGAAAGCTGATCTTGCCGTCATCAATCCGCACTTCGTTCAAGGTAATCGGCAGCAATTTTCCCAATTGGGCACGCCAGTCTGTGCCTTGGCCGGTCTGGGAATTCTGTTTGTTGGCGCCGCCGTCGACGAAATTCACTTCAGGTTTGAAGAACTGCACTTTGGCCACCACGGCGTGGTCGTACCAGAGGGAATGCCAGCTGACGGAGAGGTCGATCAACGGCGCATTGACGAACGGCACGGGCACCTTGCCATCGACCTTGACGATTTTCAGGCCGTTGATTTTGTAGGCACCACGCCACAGGGCCAGGTCCACGTCTGTGATCTGGCCGCGGTAATCACCCATGTCCGCCAGTTTGTCATTGAGGTAGTCGCGCACCATGTAGGGCAGAGCGAAGTGCAGGGCAATCAGCAGCACAACGAGGCCGGCGAAGGCCCAAAGTGGCCAGCTGTATCGACGTTTCATGGTGGCAAATCTCTGGCGATCTAAAACCATTGACTGCGGCGATAACCGGACGTTCGACCTGACTGGACGACCACGGGCAACAGGCATACCTTTGTGCGCTTATTAAATGCTGTATCAAGGACCCAGCCATGAGCCGTATTTTCGCTGACAACGCCCACTCCATCGGCAATACGCCGCTGGTGCAGATCAACCGTATCGCGCCGCGCGGTGTGACCATCCTGGCCAAGATCGAAGGGCGCAACCCTGGTTATTCGGTCAAGTGCCGGATTGGCGCGAACATGATCTGGGACGCCGAAAGCACTGGCAAACTCAAGCCTGGCATGACCATTGTCGAGCCCACCTCCGGCAATACCGGCATTGGCCTGGCCTTCGTGGCGGCGGCGCGGGGCTACAAATTGATGCTGACCATGCCTTCATCCATGAGTATCGAACGTCGAAAAGTGTTGAAAGCGCTGGGGGCGGAACTGGTGCTGACCGAACCGGCCAAGGGCATGAAGGGCGCGATCGAGAAGGCGGCTGAAATCGTTGCCAGCGATGCATCCCGGTATTTCATGCCAGCGCAGTTCGATAATCCGGCCAACCCCGCTATCCATGAAAAAACCACCGGCCCCGAGATCTGGAACGACACCGATGGTGCTGTTGATGTCCTGGTGTCCGGTGTCGGGACGGGTGGAACCATCACCGGCGTTTCGCGATATATCAAGAATACCCAGGGCAAGCCGATCATCTCTGTGGCAGTGGAGCCAGCGGTGTCGCCGGTGATCACCCAGGCGCTGGCCGGTGAGGAGATCAAGCCGAGCCCGCACAAGATCCAGGGTATCGGTGCCGGCTTTGTGCCGAAGAACCTGGACCTGTCGATCGTCGACCGGGTGGAATTGGTCAGTGACGAAGAATCCAAGACCATGGCCCTGCGATTGATGCAGGAAGAAGGGATTCTGTGCGGTATTTCCTGCGGCGCGGCGATGGCGGTGGCGGTACGGTTGGCCGAAACCCCGGAAATGCAGGGCAAGACGATCGTGGTGATCCTGCCGGATTCCGGCGAGCGTTACCTGTCGAGCATGTTGTTCAGCGATCTGTTTACCGAGCAGGAGAACCAGCAGTAAGGTTTTGCCGATAGGGCCGCAGGTTTTCCTGATGATTGGCTGACTCAGGTCAGCCAGCATTCAGGAGGTGTGTGTTAAGAAGTACTTTATTGCGCAATCCATAATACTGAATGTTTAAACAGGCGGGTTTTTCCCGAAGTGGGTAGTGTTTATCATGATGGCTGCCGCGTCGGGGTAATGGCGTTGCGCAGAGTGTCTCTATACCAAGGAGTTGTTGATGACCTTTTCCTTTGCCGCGAAGGCGTCGGTGTTGCTGCTGTTTCTCGGCAGTACGCTCTATGTGCATTTACGTGGCAAGGCGCGTTTGCCGGTACTGCGTCAATTCGTCAACCATTCGGCGCTGTTCGCACCCTATAACGCGTTGATGTACCTGTTCTCCGGCGTGCCTTCCAAACCCTATCTCGACCGCAGCAAATTCCCTGAACTGGACGTGCTCAAGGACAATTGGGAAGTCATTCGCGACGAAGCCATGCACCTGTTTGATGAGGGTTACATCCGCGCCGCCGAAAAGAACAACGATGCTGGATTCGGCTCGTTTTTCAAGAAGGGCTGGAAGCGTTTCTACCTCAAGTGGTACGACAAACCGTTGCCCTCGGCCGAACTCCTGTGCCCGAAAACCGTGGCACTGGTCAGCGGCATACCCAACGTCAAAGGCGCCATGTTCGCGCTGCTGCCGGGCGGAAGCCACCTCAACCCGCACCGCGACCCGTTCGCCGGCTCGCTGCGTTATCACCTGGGCCTGTCGACACCCAACTCTGACGACTGTCGCATCTTCGTCGACGGTCAGGTTTACGCCTGGCGCGACGGTGAAGACGTGATGTTTGATGAAACCTACGTGCACTGGGTCAAGAACGAAACCGACAAGACCCGGGTCATCCTGTTTTGCGACATCGAACGACCGCTGAGCAACCGCTTGATGACCCGCATCAACCGCTGGATCAGCGGTCTGCTGGGTCGCGCTACCGCGCCGCAGAACCTCGATGACGAACGCGTTGGCGGGATCAATCAGGCTTATGCATGGAGCAAGAATTCCAGCGACAAATTCAGCGGCGTGGTCAAGCAGTGGAAGCGTCGTAATCCGAAGGCTTATCGGGTATTGCGCCCGGTGTTGGCGGTGGTTGTGCTGACCTTGTTGGGGTATTGGTTGTTTGGTTGACGCAAACTCTCTGTAGGAGCGAGCTTGCTCCGGGCGGCGTTCCGACGATGGACTCAAGGGCGACGCGTTTATTCAGGAACAACGCGTTATCGTTGACGTCTATCGCGAGCGAGCTCGCTCCTACAGTGGTCCTTCAAGTTATTGCAATCCACGTCGAGCGCTGGTTATAGTCGGCGCACAGCGAGTTCCCGAACTCGCTTTTTCATCCTTCTACAAAAGATCAGCCCATGCCTGCATCCCTCATCAACGTGGTAGTCGATTCAGCGGTCAACGCTGGCGTCGTGCCGTGCGGGAATCAGCAGCCTGTGCAGATCAGTCATTACCCTCCACCTGTCAGTAGCACGCCGGTGTGCGCAGTCGTATCACCGCCGGGCGTTGGCGTTTGGGGCTGATCAGCGTTTCTCTGCTGACTCCCTGCACCCGCCTGAAAAAAACTACTGAATTTCAGCTTCGGCTGAATTGGCACTTTGCCTGACTACAGGTGGTATTCATGTTTGTCCTTTCTCAAAAGTCCGCGCTCGCGGCGGCTTCCACGAGCCTGTTCGTCCTGCTGTGGAGCAGCGGGGCGATCTTCTCCAAATGGGGGCTGGCCCATGCGGCGCCCTTTGCCTTTCTGCTGGTGCGCTTTGTCATCGCCTTGTGCGGTTTGCTGTTGCTGGTGCCGTTGCTCAAGCTGAAGTTGCCCAAGGGCGCAAAACCGATGCTGTACGCGATGGCCACAGGGGTGGTGTTGCTGGGGGCTTATCAGATTTTCTATCTGCTGGCCCTCGACCTGAAAGTCACGCCGGGTGTGATGGCGACGATCATGGGCGTGCAGCCGATTCTTACGGTGGTGATCATGGAACGTCAGCGATCGGCGAGCCGGATGTTTGGTCTGTCGCTCGGTCTGGCCGGGTTGATCATGGTGGTTTATCAGGGCATCGGTCTGGCCGGCATGTCGTTGGCCGGGATGCTCTTTGGTTTGCTGGCGCTGGCGAGCATGACGTTCGGCTCCATCATGCAGAAGCGCATCACCGACAATCCCCTCGGCACACTGCCGGTGCAATACCTCGCGGGTTTATTGCTTTGCGGGATCTTCGTGCCGTTCCAGCCGTTTCACTTCGAGCACAACAGCGGGTTTATCGTACCGGTGTTGTGGATGGGGCTGGTGGTGTCGGTACTGGCGACCCTGTTGCTGTACCGCTTGATCGCCCGAGGCAACCTGGTGAATGTCACCAGTCTGTTTTACCTGGTGCCGGCGGTGACGGCAGTGATGGACTACCTGTTTTTCGGTAATCGACTGGCGACGTTGAGCATGCTGGGTATGCTGTTGATCATCGTTGGCCTGGTGTTCGTGTTCCGTAAAACCGCGTAAACCCGCGTTGTAGTTTTCGGTGATGGAACCACCGCTTCGCGAGCAGGCTCGCTCCCACAAGGTTTGGTTACAACCTGTGGGAGCGAGCCTGCTCGCGAAGGCGTCATCAACCTCACCGCGAAATTATCGGGCTGACACTTGAGCCTGCTTCACCACGGCCGGCTTCAACACCAACCACAACGCCGCTGCAATCAACACGCCACCATAAATGTGCGCCATCGACAGCGGCTCATCGAGAAACATCGCCCCCCACAACACCCCGAACAGCGGAATCAGGAAGGTCGTGGTCATCGATTTCACCGGGCCAATCGAGCTCAGCAGCCGGAAGTAAATAATGTAGGCAAACGCCGTGCAACCCAGCCCCAGGCCCAGCAACGAAAGCCAAACGTTCCAGCCGCCCCAGCTCGCCGGTGGCTGGCTGATCACGCTGTAACCGAACAACGGCAACAGGAACAACGTGGCGCCGAGCATGCTGCCCAGTGCCGACAAGCGGCTGTCCAAACCACCGGCCTGATCGAGCCAGCGCCGGGCCAGGAATCCGGCAAAACCGTAGCATGTGGTGGCGAGCAGACAGGCGACGGCCCCCATCAACAACCCGAGATCGAACGCCACCGGGCCCGCGCGGGTTAGCACACCGACGCCGAACAGCCCGAGAAAAACCCCGCCGAGCTTCGCGGCGGTGAGTCTTTCATGGAAAAACAGCCCACCGATCAGCACGCCCATCAGCGGCGTGGTGGCGTTGAAAATCGACGAGTAACCGGCGGGCAGCACCTGTGCTGCAACGGAGTACAAGGTCGCCGGGATGCCGGAGTTGATCACCCCGAGCAGCATCACGGTCTTGAGTTTGCCTTTGAAATCCCAGCTGATGCGCATCAAGCCAAGAATCACCAGCAACCCGGCGGCGGCAATCGATACGCGGAAAAAAGCGGTAGGGATGCTGCCAATCACCGGGGCGATAATGCGCATGAACAGAAAACTCGCACCCCAAATGGCCGCCAGTGACAGTAAACGGAAAATATCGATGGGGTTCACAGTGCGTTCCTTCCTTGAGGGAGGGGCGAAAGTGTTGCTGAGTGCATGATCGATGGCAACCGAAAACCGGGCGTTTAATTCGCTGGAAAATTACGCTTCTCCTGCACCCGCTTCACTGGCTAAGCTCAGGGCTCACAAATTCCCGCAGAGGTCTCACTATGCCGCAGCATTGGCCAGCCGCCGACATCGCCCGATTGATCCTCGATGGCTTTGACGATTACCGCGAGCATTTCCGCCAGATCACTGACGGCGCCCGGGCGCGCTTCGAGCAGGCCCTGTGGCAGGAGACGCAGGTCGCCTCGGCGGCACGGATCAACCTCTATGAAGAAAAGGTCAGTGAAACGGTCGAGCGGCTGCGCATCGCATTCGACAGCGACACGCTGGATGTCAGCTGTTGGCCACTGGTCAAAAACGCCTACATCAGCCTGATCGACCTGCGTTTCGACGATGAACTGTCGGAGACCTGGTACAACTCGATTTTCTGCGGGCTGTTCAGCCATGACCTGATCAGCGACGGCTGCATGTTCATTCACACCACCCGGCCGAGCCTGCGGCGGGCCAGGGCCGCGCAAACCCGCACCTATAAACCCCAGGGTCAATTGTCGGGCATGCTGGCGAGCATCTTTGCCGACTACCGCTTCAGCGAGGATTACGCCGACCTGCCCGGTGACCTGCGCCGCCTCGAAGTGCAACTGCGCGAGAACCTGCCGGACTGGGTGTGCAAGGACCCGGATTTGAGCGTCGAGCTGTTTTCCTCGGTGCTCTACCGCAACAAGGGCGCGTATCTGGTGGGGCGTATCTACACCGCCGATGAGCAATGGCCGCTGGCGATCCCGCTGCTGCACCGCGAAGGTCGCGGCATTCAGATCGACGCGCTGATCACCGACGAAGCTGACGTATCGATCATTTTCTCCTTCACCCGCTCGTATTTCATGGTGGATGTGCCGGTGCCGGCGGAGTTCATCGGCTTTCTCAGGCGCATCCTGCCAGGCAAGCACATCGCCGAGCTGTACACTTCGATCGGCTTTTACAAGCACGGCAAGTCCGAGTTCTACCGGGCGCTGATCAATCACCTGGCCAATACCGACGACCAGTTCATCATGGCGCCGGGCGTGCGCGGCATGGTGATGACGGTGTTCACCCTGCCGGGGTTCAACACCGTATTCAAAATCATCAAGGACCGTTTTTCGCCGTCGAAAAACGTCGACCGCGCCACCGTGATCGAAAAGTATCGGCTGGTGAAAAGCGTCGATCGCGTAGGGCGCATGGCCGATACCCAGGAGTTTGCCGACTTCCGTTTCCCGCTGAGCAAATTCGATCCGGCCTGCCTGGAGGAACTGCTGGAAGTCGCGCCGTCCACGGTGTCGGTCGAAGGTGACACCGTGTTGATCCGCCACTGCTGGACCGAACGGCGGATGACGCCATTGAACCTGTACCTGGAAAATGCCAGCGAGGCGCAGGTTCGCGAGGCGTTGGAAGATTACGGTCTGGCGATCAAGCAATTGGCGGCGGCGAACATTTTTCCCGGCGACATGCTGCTGAAGAATTTTGGCGTCACCCGTCATGGTCGCGTGGTGTTCTACGACTATGACGAGATTTGCTTCCTCACCGAAGCCAACTTCCGTCACATTCCGGCACCGCGTACGCCCGAAGATGAAATGGCTTCGGAGCCGTGGTACTCAATCGGACCGCTGGACGTGTTCCCGGAAGAGTTTCCACCGTTCCTGTTTGCCGATGCCGGGCAGCGCAAGTTATTCGATCAGTTGCATGGCGAGTTGTACAACGCCGATTACTGGAAAAGCCTGCAAGAGGCGATTCGGGCGGGGAAGGTGATCGATGTGTTCCCGTATCGGCGTAAAGGGCTCGATAACGAATAACTCGTTTACGACCTGTGGGAATCCAAAATGTTGCAACACTCATTTACACCACCAAATCTGCGACAATCGCGCCCTTGCGCCACTAGACGACTGAATTGCGTACCCGATGACCGACGAATCGCCCTCCATCGACAAACTGCTGAAAAACCTCGATCACGCCATGCTCGCCGACCGCCACCGGCTGCGGCGGCAGTTGCTTGAACTGCGCAAGAAACCCGATGAGGCCAAACTGGCCCAGTGGGTGGCGCGCATGCAGGCGTCCTGTGACCAGGTGTTGGCACGCAAGGCCAGCCTGCCAGTGATTCGTTACGACGACAGCCTGCCGATCGCCGCCAAGCGCGACGAAATCAAGAAGGCGCTGGAAAAGCATCAGGTGCTGATCATCGCCGGCGAAACCGGCTCGGGTAAAACCACCCAGCTGCCGAAGATCTGCCTGGAAATCGGTCGCGGCCAGCATGGCCTGATCGGCCACACCCAGCCGCGCCGGATTGCCGCGCGCAGCGTGGCGAGCCGGGTGGCCGAAGAGCTGGGCACGCCGTTGGGCGCGCTGGTCGGTTATCAGGTGCGGTTCGAGGATCAGAGCGATTCCAACACCCTGATCAAGCTGATGACCGACGGTATTTTGCTGGCGGAAACCCAGAACGATCGCTATCTGGAACGCTACGACACGATCATCGTCGACGAAGCCCACGAACGCAGCCTCAACATCGACTTCCTGCTCGGTTATCTGAAAACCCTGCTGCCGCGCCGTCCGGACCTGAAAGTCATCATCACCTCGGCGACCATCGACCTGGAGCGCTTCTCCAAACACTTCGACGATGCACCGATAGTCGAGGTCTCCGGCCGAACCTTCCCGGTGGACACCTGGTATCGCCCGCTGACCCTGGAGCAGGACGAAGAGGGCAACCGCGTCGAAGACGACCTGACCGTGGATCAGGCGATTCTCGCCACTCTCGACGAAATCGCCGCCTATGAGCGCAGCGAACGCCGTAGTCCCGGCGACGTGCTGGTGTTCTTGCCCGGCGAGCGCGAGATTCGCGACGCCGCCGACATGTTGCGCAAGGCCCAGCTCAAGCACACCGAGATCCTGCCGCTGTACGCGCGCTTGTCGCCGGCCGAGCAGCAGCGGATTTTCCAGTCGCATCCGGGGCGTCGTGTGGTCCTGGCGACGAACGTCGCGGAAACCTCGCTCACGGTGCCGGGCATTCGCTACGTGATCGACAGCGGCACCGCGCGCATCAGCCGCTACAGCTACCGCGCCAAGGTTCAGCGCCTGCCCATCGAAGCGATTTCCCAGGCCAGCGCCAACCAGCGCAAGGGCCGTTGCGGGCGGGTCGAGCCGGGCATCTGCGTGCGGCTGTACAGCGAAGAAGATTTCCTTGGGCGTCCGGAATTTACCGATCCGGAAATCCTGCGCACCAACCTCGCGGCCGTTATCTTGCAGATGCTGCACCTGCGCCTTGGCGAAGTGACTGCGTTTCCGTTCATCGAGCCGCCGGATGGCAAGGCCATCAGCGATGGTTACAACCTGCTGCAAGAACTCTCGGCGGTGGACCGCAACAGTCAGTTGACCCCGCTCGGTCGCCAGCTGGCACGGCTGCCCGTGGACCCGCGCATGGGGCGCATGCTGCTGGAAGCGGCGAAGCTCGGCAGCTTGCAGGAAGTGCTGATCGTCGCCAGCGCCATGTCGATCCAGGACCCGCGCGAACGCCCGCCGGAACGCCAGCAAGCGGCGGACCAGGCCCATGCACAATGGAAAGATGCCGACTCGGACTTCGCCGGGCTGGTCAACCTGTGGCGGGGTTTCGAAGAGCAGCGCCAGGCATTGACCGCCAGCCCGCTGCGCAACTGGTGCCGAAAGAATTTCCTCAACTACCTGCGTTTGCGCGAGTGGCGTGATTCCCATCGACAGTTGAGCCTGATCTGCCGCGACATGCAGCTGAGCCTCAACAAAGAGCCGGCGGATTACCCAAAACTGCACAAAGCGGTGCTGGTGGGGTTGCTCAGCCAGATCGGCCAGAAGACCGAAGACGGCGATTACCTCGGTGCCCGCCAGCGGCGCTTCTGGATTCATCCCTCATCGGGGATCGGCAAAAAACGTCCGCAATGGTTGATGACCGCCGAACTG
Organism: Pseudomonas izuensis; assembly: GCF_002356535.2. NCBI lineage: Bacteria > Pseudomonadati > Pseudomonadota > Gammaproteobacteria > Pseudomonadales > Pseudomonadaceae > Pseudomonas > Pseudomonas izuensis. The sequence goes on from NZ_AP017423.2 coordinate 1,477,837, forward strand.
GTGGAAACCACCAAACTCTATGCGCGCATGGTGGCGAAGATCGACGCCGACTGGATCGAACCGCTGGCCGGGCACCTGATCAAGAAAAATCACTTCGAGCCCCATTGGGAGAAGAGGCGCGGCCAGGTGGTCGCCTTCGAGCAGATCACCCTGTTCGGGTTGATCGTGGTCGGACGCCGCCCGGTACATTACGGGCCGGTAGACCCGGTGGTGTCGCGGGAGCTGTTTATCCGCGAAGGGCTGGTGCGTGGCGAGATCCAGTCCAAGGCCAAGTGCCTGACAGCGAACAAACAGTTGCTGGAGCAGCTCGATGAGCTGGAAGCCAAGGCTCGTCGTCGCGACATCCTCGCTGATGAGGAAACCCTGTACGCCTTCTACGATGCGCGGCTACCGGCGGAGATTCACCAGACCGCGACCTTCGACAGCTGGTACCGGATCAATAGCCAGAAAAACCCGCAGCTGCTGATCATGCGCGAAGAAGACGTGCTCGCCCGCGAAGCGAGTGAAGTCACTGCCCAACACTATCCGGACACCCTGCACATCGGCGATCTGGAGTTGGCGCTGAGTTACCACTTCGAACCGAACCACCCGCGCGACGGCGTGACCCTGCGTGTACCCGCGCCGCTGTTGCCGATGCTGCCGCCGGAACGTCTGGAATGGCTGGTGCCGGGTGTCATCGAAGCCAAATGCATTGCGCTGGTGCGTAACCTGCCCAAGGCCCTGCGCAAGAACTTCGTGCCGGTGCCGGACTTCGTCAAGGCTGCCTTGCAGCGCATGACCTTTGCCGAGGGGTCGTTGCCCCAGACCTTGGGTCGCGAGCTGCTGCGCATGACCGGCGCTCGTGTCAGCGATGAAGCCTGGGCCGAAGCGGCACAACAGGTGGAGAACCATCTGCGCATGAACCTGGAAATCGTCGACGCTCAGGGCAAGTTCCTGGGTGAAGGCCGAGATCTGGCCGAACTGACGGCGCGCTTCGCCGAAGCCAGCCAAGCGGCGCTGGCCGTACCGCAAACCGCGAAAAGCCAGCAACCGGTGGAGCCGAAAGTGTTCGCCGCCGTGGCCGAGAAAACCCAGCAAAAGATTGCCGGGCTGTCGATGACGGTCTACCCGGCGCTGGTGGAGGAGGGCGGTACGGTCAAGGAAGGGCGTTTTTCCACGCCGGCTGAAGCCGAGTTCCAGCACCGACGCGCTCTGCAGCGCTTGCTGATGCAGCAACTGGCGGAACCGGCGAAGTTCTTGCGCAGCAAGCTGCCGGGCCTGACCGAACTCGGTTTGCTGTACCGCGACATGGGGCGCGTTGACGCGCTGGTGGAAGACATTCTGCTGGCCAGCCTCGACAGCTGCATTCTCGACGGCGAAGACCCGTTGCCCCGTGATGGCGCCGGGCTGGCGTCGCTGGCCGAGCGCAAGCGCGGTGCCTGGACCGAACACGCCGAACGCGTGGCGAAGCTGACTCTGGAAATCCTCAAGCTCTGGCATGGTCTGCAAAAACGCTTCAAGGGCAAGATCGACCTGGCGCAAGCCGTGGCCCTGAACGACATCAAGCAGCAGCTCAGCCATCTGGTGTATCCGGGCTTTGTTCGCGAAACACCGATGCAATGGCTTAAGGAATTGCCGCGTTACCTCAAGGCCATCGAGCAGCGCTTTGAAAAGCTCGGATCTCAGGTGCAGAAGGACCGGGTATGGAGTGGCGAATTGGCCAATCTCTGGACTCAGTACCAGACCCGCGCCAACAAGCACGCCCAGGAAGGCAAGCGCGATCCGCAACTCGAGCTTTATCGCTGGTGGCTGGAGGAGTACCGGGTGTCGCTGTTCGCCCAGCAACTGGGAACCAAGGTGCCCATCTCCGACAAGCGCCTGAGCAAGCAGTGGACCCAGGTCGAGCTCTGAGCGGAAAACCTGTAGGAGCAAAGCTTGCTCGCGATAGCGATCTCAGGGACGCCATCGCGAGCAAGCTTTGCTCCCACAGGAATTGCGTTGTGCTTGAGAAAGGCGCCAAAAGCTGACGTTTATGGCAAACTTCGCGACCATAAACGCCGTTTTCGCGACCCAGAGCCTTCGGCCATGTTGCGTGACGGAATGAAGCGATGCCAGGTTTGCGTCCCCAGGATGGGAATAGACCCTTTGTGTATTGGTACGTCGGTGCCAATGCTTTCTGCCTGAACAGATTAGAGACACGACCATGCATAACGTCGTCATCAGCGGCACCGGCCTTTACACTCCGGCCAACAGCATCTCCAACGAAGAGCTGGTGCAGTCTTTCAATACGTATGTAGCGCAATTCAACGCCGACAACGCCGATGCCATTGCTCGCGGTGAAATCGAAGCGTTGACCGAATCCAGTGCGGCGTTCATCGAAAAAGCCTCCGGTATCAAGAGCCGCTATGTCATGGACAAGGACGGCATCCTCGACCCTCAACGCATGGCGCCGCGCCTGCCGGAGCGTTCCAACGACGAGTGGTCGGTACTTTGCCAAATGGCCATCGGCGCGGCCGAACAAGCCTTGCAACGCGCGGGCAAGACTGCGGCGGATATCGACGGCGTGATCGTCGCCTGTTCCAACCTGCAACGCGCCTACCCGGCGATTGCCATTGAAGTTCAGGAAGCGCTGGGCATCCAGGGTTTCGGTTTCGACATGAACGTGGCGTGTTCTTCGGCCACCTTCGGTATCCAGACCGCCGCCAACAGCGTCCAGCTGGGCCAGGCCCGGGCGATCCTGATGGTCAACCCGGAAGTCTGCACTGGCCACCTGAATTTCCGCGACCGCGACAGCCACTTCATCTTCGGTGACGCGGCCACTGCGGTGATCATCGAGCGCGCCGACCAGGCCACGTCCAAGTATCAGTTCGACATCGTCAGCACCAAGCTGCTGACCAAGTTCTCCAACAACATCCGCAACAACTTCGGCTTCCTCAACCGCGCAGCGGAAGAGGGCGTTGGTGCCAGGGACAAACTGTTTGTCCAGGAAGGTCGCAAGGTGTTCAAGGAAGTCTGCCCGATGGTTGCCGAGCTGATCGGTGCACATCTGGAAGAGAACCAGCTCAACATCAGCGATGTGAAGCGCTTCTGGCTGCACCAGGCCAACCTCAGCATGAACCACCTGATCGTCAAGAAACTGCTGGGCCGCGATGCCACAGAGCAGGAAGCCCCGGTGATTCTGGACACCTACGCCAACACCAGCTCCGCCGGTTCCGTGATTGCGTTTCACAAGAATCAGGACGACCTTCCGGCGGGTTCGCTGGCGGTGCTCAGCTCGTTTGGCGCCGGTTACTCGATCGGTAGCGTGATTCTGCGCAAGCGCTGAGTCTTCAGCTCACCCGGAACCCTGTGGGAGCAAAGCTTGCTCGCGATGGCGGACATTCAGTCGACATCTCTATTGAATGTGCCGACGTAATCGCGAGCAAGCTTTGCTCCTACAGGGGGGAGTGATTTTTCAGGTTCGCGGCAAGCGAATGACCGCAGTCAACCCGCCCCCCGGGGTTTCTTCCAGGCTCAACTGCCCACCCAGCCGTTCCGCCGCTTCGCGGGCGATGGTCATCCCCAGGCCGACGCCACCGGAATTGCGATTGCGCGAACCTTCCAGGCGAAAGAACGGTTCGAACACCGCTTCGCGTTGCTCCGCGGCGATTCCCGGCCCGTGGTCAATGACCCGAATCAGCAGATGTTCGCGATGGTCTTCCAGGGAGATCAGCGCCTGGCCGGCATAACGCAAGGCGTTGTCCAGCAGGTTGTTGACGCAGGAGCGCAACGCCATCGGCTGAACTTGCAGCGGCGCGCAGTGGCCGCTGGCCTGAACATCGGCACCCTGGTCCTGGGCGTTTTCGCTCAGGGACTCCACCAACGCCTGCACATCCATCCACTGCGGCGCCTCACTGGTGCGCTGTTCGTGCAGGTAAGTGAGGGTGGCATCGAGCATGCTGATCATGTCGTCCAGGTCTTGGCGCATCTGGCCCTGCAACCTGTCATCGTCGATCTGTTCCAGCCGCAGCTTGAGCCGCGACAGCGGCGTGCGCAGGTCGTGGGACACCGCGCCGAGCATCCGTGAGCGTTGTTTTACTTGCTCGATGATGCGTCGCTGCATTTTGTTGAAGGTGTGCGCCGCTTGCCGCGCTTCCCGTGGGCCGGACTCCTCCAGTGGCGGGCTGTCGAGGTTTTCGCTCAGGCGCTCGGCCGCGTCGCTCAGCCGCTGAATCGGCCGGCTCAGTAATTTGGCGCCATACCAGGCGGCGATGATCAGTGAGATCAATTGAAACGTCAGCGGTACCAGCGGCCCGCCGAACCACGGCCGGGGTGGCCGATTGGCGAAACGCGGGGCCGGTGGCGGGATTTGGCCGTCAAAGCCTTCGGAGAACGCGGGTGGCGGCGGAGGTGGTGGTGGGCCGTAATGGTGAAACCAGGCAAAGGCCAGCAAATGCGCGAGGATGATCGCCAGCAACAGCACGCCAAACAGGCGGCCGAACAGCGTATCGAAGCGCCCGCGCATCAGCCGATGTCCCGGGCGTCGAACAGGTAACCTTCGCCGCGCACGGTTTTGATCAGTTGTGGTGCTTTCGGGTCATCACCGAGTTTCTGCCGCAGGCGTGACACCAGCAGGTCAATGCTGCGATCAAAGGCTTCGATCGAGCGGCCGCGGGCGGCGTCCAGCAATTGTTCGCGGCTCAGCACCCGGCGCGGACGTTCAATGAACACCCAGAGCAGGCGAAATTCGGCGTTGGACAGCGGCACCACCAGGCCATCGGCGGCAATCAACTGGCGCAGTACGCTGTTGAGCCGCCAGTTGTCGAAACGGATGTTCGCCCGTTGTTCGGTGCGATCATCGCGTACCCGGCGCAGGATGGTCTGGATGCGCGCCACCAGCTCCCGGGGTTCGAACGGCTTGGCCATGTAATCGTCGGCGCCCAGTTCCAGGCCGATGATCCGGTCGGTGGGTTCGCAACGGGCCGTGAGCATCAGAATCGGGATGTCCGACTCGGCGCGCAGCCAGCGGCACAGCGACAGGCCGTCTTCGCCGGGCAGCATCAGGTCCAGCACCACCACGTCGAAATGTTCCGCCTGCATGGCCAGGCGCATGGCCGCGCCATCGGTGACGCCGCTGGCGTGGATATTGAACCGGGCCAGGTAGTCGATCATCAGTTCGCGGATCGGGACGTCATCGTCGACGATCAGGGCGCGAATGCTCCAGCGTTTGTCGTCGCCAGGCGCTTTTTGCTCGTCGTTCACAGGTGCGTGGGTGTTGTGCATGCGTGCGTTCATCTGCCAGGTTGGCTGCCAACCACAAAGATAGGCCGCGAGGGAGTGGTTCCAGCATAGGCGTCCGGCCCGGGGGCGGGAAGTGCTGTTGTAAGGGCTTATTGCGGCTGGCGAGGGTAGCGGGCGAGGGTGTTGTGGGCATGTCAGCTATGTACCAGGTTCGACACAATGGCCGCAAAGGCTAGTCTTGCCTGAGCGATCTTGACGATTTACCGATCATCGGGTCCCGCAGCGGCGCTGGTTCCGCTACAATGCGCGCCGATTTCGACTTGCCTGAGAGCCCACTCATGTCCGCCTGCCAGACTCCTATCATCGTCGCCCTGGATTTCCCCACCCGTGACGCCGCACTGAAGCTGGCCGATCAGTTGGACCCGAAGCTGTGCCGGGTCAAAGTCGGTAAGGAACTGTTCACCAGCTGTGCATCGGAAATCGTTGGCACCCTGCGTGACAAGGGCTTCGAAGTGTTCCTGGACCTCAAGTTCCACGACATCCCCAACACCACCGCCATGGCCGTCAAGGCTGCAGCGGAAATGGGCGTGTGGATGGTCAACGTGCACTGCTCCGGTGGCCTGCGCATGATGGCAGCGTGCCGTGAGGTGCTGGACAAGCGCAGTGGCCCGCAGCCGCTGCTGATCGGCGTAACCGTGCTGACCAGTATGGAGCGCGAGGATCTGGCCGGTATCGGCCTGGATATCGAGCCGCAGGAACAGGTGCTGCGCCTGGCTGCCCTGGCGGAAAAAGCCGGAATGGACGGCCTGGTGTGCTCGGCCCTGGAAGCCCAGGCCCTGAAGTCGGCGCACCCATCGCTGCAACTGGTGACCCCGGGTATTCGCCCGGCCGGCAGCGCCCAGGATGACCAGCGCCGCATTCTGACCCCGCGTCAGGCTCTGGAAGCCGGTTCCGACTACCTGGTGATCGGCCGTCCGATCAGCCAGGCGGCGGACCCGGCGCAGGCGTTGGCCGACGTGGTGGCCGAACTCGCCTGATCAAACGCTGAACAACCCATTGTGGGAGCGAGCCTGCTCGCGAAGAGGGAGTGTCAGCCGACATCAATGTTGACTGATACACCGCTTTCGCGAGCAGGCTCGCTCCCACAGTTGTTTGGTGGTGATTTTGGTTATTGGGTTAGACCTTCAGCACCAACTTCCCGAAGTTCTCACCGCTGAACAACTTCATCAGCGTCTCCGGGAACGTCTCCAGTCCTTCCACGATGTCTTCCTTGCTCTTGAGCTGACCCTGGGCCATCCAGCCGGCCATCTCCTGCCCGGCGGCGGCGAACTGCGCGGCGTAATCCATCACTACAAAGCCTTCCATCCGCGCGCGGTTGACCAGTAGCGCCAGATAGTTGGCCGGACCCTTGACCGCTTCCTTGTTGTTGTACTGACTGATGGCGCCGCAGATCACTACCCGCGCTTTCATGTTCAAGCGGCTCAGCACCGCGTCGAGAATGTCGCCGCCGACGTTATCGAAGTACACATCGACGCCTTTAGGGCATTCGCGCTTGAGGCCGGCGATGACGTCTTCGTTCTTGTAGTCGATGGCGCCGTCGAATCCCAATTCATCGATCAGGAATTGGCACTTGTCCGCGCCGCCAGCGATGCCGACTACGCGGCAGCCCTTGATCTTGGCAATCTGCCCGGCAATGCTGCCCACCGCGCCGGCTGCGCCCGACAGCACCACGGTCTCGCCAGCCTTGGGTGCGCCGACGTCGAGCAGGGCGAAGTAAGCGGTCATGCCGGTCATGCCCAGCGCGGACAAGTAACGCGGCAGCGGTGCCAGTTTCGGATCGACCTTGTAGAAGCCACGCGGCTCACCGAGGAAATAATCCTGCACCCCCAGCGCCCCGTTGACGTAGTCCCCGACCGCGAACCCAGGGTTGTTCGAGGCCACGACCTTGCCGACACCCAGGGCGCGCATCACTTCACCCAGACCCACCGGCGGGATGTAGGACTTGCCCTCATTCATCCAGCCGCGCATGGCCGGGTCCAGCGAGAGGTATTCGTTTTTGACCAGGATCTGACCCGCAGCCGGCTCGCCGACCGGTACTTCCTGATAGGTGAAGGTCTCGCGGGTAGCCGCGCCAACGGGACGCTTGGCAAGCAGGAACTGGCGGTTGGTCTGGGTAGTCATGACAGGCGCTCAAGATGAATGAAGCCTTGTTGATAGCCCTTCATGGGCGATGCCGCAAGTTTGGCTGATACGGCGAATGCAGGTTGATCCAGAGCAGTGATAGTTGGTACGGAAGTCCCATCACTGCAACTCATGGGGGTTCAACCGGCCTTTTGATAGTGCTGCCGCGACAGGGCTCGCCGTGGCTAGACTGAAAAAATCCGATCTCCCGTAAACTTCTCTTCGAGGACATAACAATGAGCATGACGTTTTCCGGCCAGGTCGCCGTAGTGACGGGCGCCGCCAACGGTATTGGTCGCGCGACTGCCCAGGCGTTCGCCGCCGAGGGCTTGAAGGTGGTTGTGGCTGACATGGATACGGCAGGCGGCGAGGGGACGGTGGCGTTGATTCGGACGGCGGGCGGCGAAGCGACCTTCGTGCGCTGCAACGTCACTGTGGAAAACGACGTGAAAAACCTGATGGCGGAGGTGGTCAATACCTACGGCCGTCTCGACTATGCCTTCAACAATGCCGGTATCGAGATTGAAAAGGGCAAGCTGGCCGAAGGCACCGTCGACGAGTTCGATGCGATCATGGGCGTCAACGTCAAAGGTGTCTGGTTATGCATGAAGTACCAATTGCCGCTGCTGCTGGCCCAGGGGGGCGGCGCCATCGTCAATACCGCCTCGGTGGCCGGTCTCGGTGCCGCGCCGAAAATGAGTATCTACGCCGCCTCCAAGCACGCGGTGATCGGCCTGACCAAATCGGCGGCCATTGAATACGCCAAGAAAAAGATCCGGGTCAACGCGGTATGCCCGGCGGTGATCGACACCGACATGTTCCGTCGCGCCTATGAAGCCGACCCGAAGAAAGGCGAGTTCGCCAATGCCATGCACCCGGTGGGCCGTATCGGCAAGGTCGAGGAAATCGCCAGCGCGGTGCTGTACCTGTGCAGCGATGGCGCAGCGTTCACCACCGGGCACTCACTGGCTGTGGATGGTGGGGTTACGGCGTTCTGAAGCCACGCGCTGATACGCGGTCAAAATCGAACCTGTGGGAGCGAGCCTGCTCGCGAAGAGGGAGTGTCAGGCAACATCAATGTTGTCTGATACACCGCTTTCGCGAGCAGGCTCGCTCCCACAGGTTTTTCCTTTTCTTGAATAGGGTCTTTCCATGGTTCCGTGGAGACGGCTGGCAGTGTGTTTCAAATGATTGAAACCGGTGATCCTGACGGCGTTGTCGCACATCCCGGCCAACACTCCTGTGATTTACTGGTTTGCGCAAACCAACAGGAGTTGCTCGCTCATGGAATTGAGAATCGATCGACGGGCCTTGGTGCCAGTCGTGCAGCAAATCGTTGACGCGTTAACCTGCTGGATCCGTTGCAATGACGTAGCCCCCGGCACGCGTTTGCTTTCCGTGCGGAAAATCGCGCACATCAATTTGCTCAGTCAATCTTGTGTCGTCGAAGCCTGTGAGCGATTGGTCGTAAAAGGCGTGCTGGAGTCGCGTCATGCCGCCGGTTACGTCGTGGCTTCTCCAGTTTCGAGCTCGGCGCGGCAAACGCACACGTCCTTGTGCCAGTTGCCATTGGGCGATGGCGGCTTGCCCGAAAGCTGGCGCGAGACGGACGATCTGGCGTACGCAATCCGAGAGGTCAGTCGCACTGACATGGCCAGTTTGTTCAACTACAGTTCGCCGTTGGGCCTGCCCGCTTTGCGTCAACAGATACTGAAGTGGCTGAAACAGCGGAAAATCAACGTCGAGGACAGTCGAATCCTGACAACGGCGGGGGCCAGTCAGGGGCTGGACCTGATCGTGCGGACGCTGTTTAAACCGGGAGACTGCGTGGTGGTGGAAAGCCCCGGTTACCCAGCGTTGTTCGATCTGCTCAACCTGCACGGTATCAGCATGCTTGAGGTCCCACGAACTCCCTGCGGGCCGGACCTGGCCGCGTTGGAAGCGCTGATGCTCAAGCACCGTCCTCGCGGATTGTTCATCAACAGCTTCCATCACAATCCGACCGGTTGCAGCCTGACGCCCGAGGTGGCGCAGCGGGTTTTGCACATGGCGAAAGAACGGGGCGTGCAGGTGATCGAAGACGATGTTTATGCGGACCTGCACAGCGGCCCCGGCAAGCGCCTTGCCGCACTGGATGACGGAGTGATCTATGTAGGCAGCTATTCAAAAACCCTCAGCAGTTCCTTGCGGGTCGGTTTTGTAGTCGCCAGTGTCCAGATGATTGTGCGATTGGCCGAGGTCAAGATGATCAGCAGCATGGGCGCCTCGCGATTTTGCGAGTCGGTGGTGGCCTGCCTGTTGGCTAACGGCACCTATCGCCAATTGGTGCAGCGTCAGCGGCAGCGCTTGAACAGTGAACGCCAGGTGATATTGCAGCTGCTCGAAGACGCCGGGTGGGAGGTGTTTGGCAAGCCTGTAGGAGGCCTGTTCATCTGGGCGCGGTCGCGGATGCAGGACGACGCTCAAGTGCGGGTTCAGGCCCGACGCTTCGGCGTCTTGCTGTCATCGACGACGGCCTTTAGCCCCACCGGCGCGGCCACTGACTGGCAGCGCATCAATGTGGCCTGTGCTTGTGATCCGCGAGTCCGGGCATTTTTTCAGGCTACCGCTCCGGATCGACCTCAAGCGTTCTGAAAACGACGCAGACGTAGCTTTTTGCCATTATTCCGACGCCAGAGACTTGTGTTGCCACAGGCCCATTGCGAATCTCCGTCTACAGACAATGGCAGGGGACTAAGTGCAATGATTTCGGCCGTGCAAGGACGTTTTGCCAACCTCGGTATGGCAAAAAAACTGGGTATCGGGTTTGTGCTGGTGCTGTTGTTGACCGCCCTGGTGGCGGCTATCGGCGTGTGGTCCCTGCAAACTATCAGCCAGCGCTTCGACGGGCTCAAGCAGATGTCGTCGCTCAACAGCGGTTTGCTGAAGGTACGCCTGCTGGAGCAGGAGTATGCCTTGCACGGCGACTCGAAAACCGCTGACGCCCTGCACGAAGGCGTTGATGGCTTGATCGCCCTGGCCAACCAGCTCAAGACTGAATCTGCTGCGAACGTGCCGGTGATGAATGATGTCGAGCAGTCTCTCGGCGCCTACCGCAAGGCGTTCGACGAGTTTGTCTCGCTCAGTCAGGCCAAGGACCTGGCGCTGGAAATGGCCAGTTGGTCGGTCTCCAGCGTGGCCAATAACCTCGACGTGCTGCAGGCCGGGCTGGCCGATGACGGTACCTACACCCTGAAAAACTCAGAGGGCAAGGACGGTGCGCAATTCATCGAACAGGCCAGTCAGGTCAGTCAGGTGTCCCGGTTGATGCTGCAAGCCATGAACGAAGCGCGTGTGCGCCTGGACCAGAGCCGCAAGGGCGATGACAGCGCGGGGCAAGGCAAGATCGAGCAGGCGAGCCAGGCGTTGACCCAGGCCGAACAACTGAAAACCACGGTCAAGGATGAGGGGTACCAGACAGTCCTCAATGAAGTGATCGGCCATATCTCCAGTTTCAGCGACAAACTCGCCGAGTACACCGGCCTGCTGGAGCAGGAAAAGACCGTCTATCAGCAACTGCATCAACGCGCGGCCCAGGTGGTGGAGCGGGTCGATCAAGCCTATGTCGCCGAAGACCGGTCGATGCAGGCTGAGCTGAAAAAGAACTCAATCTTGATCATCGGCTCTTCGGCACTGGCGTTGCTGGTTGGATTGATTGCAGCCTGGGTGATTACCCGGTTGATCGTGGGGCCGCTGCGCAGTGTGATTCGTGTGGCACAGCAGATTGCCTCAGGGGATTTGAGCGGGACGGTCGAAGTGACCCGTCGGGACGAAATCGGCCAGTTGATGCAGGCGATGCAGCAGATGGGGGCGGGATTGAGCCGCATTGTCAGTGGTTTGCAGGCGGGTATCGAACAGTTGGCCACTTCCGCGCAATCGCTCTCAGCGGTGACTGAGCAGACCAATCTTGAGGTCAGCAGCCAGAAGGAGGAAACCGAACAGGTCGCGACCGCAATGAACCAGATGACCGCCACCGTGCACGACGTAGCACGAAACGCTGAAGAAGCCGCCGTGGCGGCGCAAACGGCGGACGGCAAGGTCGAAAGTGGCCAGCTTGTGGTGCGTCAGAGCATGGCCCGGATCGAACAACTGGCGGATTCGGCGACCTCGGCCAGTTCAAGCATCGAGAGCCTGAGCGCGGAAATCCAGAACATCGGCACCGTACTCAGTGTCATCAAAAGCGTGGCCGAACAAACCAACCTGCTGGCACTCAACGCGGCCATCGAGGCCGCACGGGCCGGCGAGCAGGGCAGGGGGTTTGCGGTGGTCGCCGATGAAGTGCGCGCACTGGCCAAACGGACCCAGCAATCGACCGAGGAAATCGAGCGATTGGTCAGCGCCTTGCGCTCGGCGGCGCAGACGTCGGTGCAGCAGATTCAGAGCAGTGGCGACCTGGTGAAACTGGCGGTCAGTGATGCGCTCCAAACCGAAAGTGCGCTGGGCAGTATTGCGGCGGCGGTGTCGTTGATTCAGCAGATGAACCAGCAGATCGCCGCCGCTGCCGAGGAGCAGAGTTCGGTGGCCGAGGAAATCAACCGCAGTGTCACGAGCATTCGTGCCAGTGCGGATCAATCTTCGCTGGCGATGCAGGGAAATGCGGCGTCGAGTATCGAGCTGGCGCAGTTGGGGGTTGAGTTGAAGGGGATGGTGGGGCATTTCAGGCTTTAATAGCTACACCGCCGGACCCTGTAGGAGCGAGCCTGCTCGCGATGGACGTGAACGATGACGAGGGCAGCCAGGATGAACGCGGCGGCGCTCTGACGTTCATCGCGAGCAAGCTCGCTCCTACACAGAGCAAAAAAAAGCCACCGGTCTCGGTGGCTTTTTTGCATTTGTTCGATGATCAGTCGTAGATCACTTTCTTCTTCCAGTCCGCATCGGCCTCGACGTCTTTGAGGCCCTCTGTCAATTGGTTCACTTCGCCTTCAACCGGGGCGATGCGATCCATGACTTGTGCGTTCGCACGGGCCAGGAGTTTTTCCAGGTATTCCAGTTGTTCGGCATAGATTTGTGGCTCCTGCTGCTTGCGCAGGTATTGCACCCCGCGTTCGAACGCCAGGCGCGCCTGGCCCGGCTGGTTCTGTTGCAGGGAATGCTGGCCAAGGTTGTTGAAGAATTCGATGTGCAACAGCACCAGAATATGGCGGACCTCGCGGATCCAGCGCTTGGCTTCGTTGGGCGGCAGGAAGCCGTCCTGTGCCGCGCGGGTGATCTGGCCGTGCAGGGCTTCAAGCAGGAAACGCACGTCCTTGGCCTTGGCCTCTGTCTGGATCGGTGCCGGCGGGTTGTTGACCGGGATCGATTCGCCTTGGGCTACCAGAGCCTCAAGCTCGGTAATCCGTGCCTTGAGGTTGGAGCTGGTCTTTTCCAGATTCAGCAAGCGCTGGCAGACATTCAATTCCAGACGGGTGAGCAGCAGCTTGAGTGCCGGTGTCATCAACTGACCGGGGAAGGTTTCGGTGATCTCGCCGCAACGACGCAGGCGGTCGTTGAGTTCAACCTTGGTACGGGCCCTTTCCAGCTTATTGTTTTCCACCACATGGTTGATGTAGCCAATGGCGATCAATAATGCGATCCCGGCTACAACGAGCAGGGTGATCATGAGTGGTGTCACCGGTAAGACCTCTTATAGGGTTCGCGTGCGAGTGTAGTGGCTTGGCATTTAAGCGCCTAGAGCCGCTCGACGAGTTGGTTCGACAAGGCTTAACCTGTATCGGCTGCAGCCTTGCTTTATAAATGCTGGCACTCACGGAGCAGATTGCCATCACTCATCATGGACTATAGCGTCTTGGCGGGCGTCAGAATATAGGCGCCAAACACCGGGCAGCGGAAAATCCGGATGGGTGCCAAAAAGCAGGGCCAAGTCATTGATTTAAAAAAATTTAATACAGGGGGTTGACGACCTCTCATTCCATCCATAGAATGCGCGCCACTTGCAGCGTAAAGCACACAGCGAAACGAAGCAGGGAGTGAATGTTGTAGTGTGTCCCCTTCGTCTAGTGGCCTAGGACACCGCCCTTTCACGGCGGTAACAGGGGTTCGAGTCCCCTAGGGGACGCCAATGCGGGAATAGCTCAGTTGGTAGAGCACGACCTTGCCAAGGTCGGGGTCGCGAGTTCGAGTCTCGTTTCCCGCTCCAATTTTAAACAGCGTTGCTTTCGGGCAGGGCTGAGTGAAACCAGAACCAAGTCTTAGGATGCGGTTCTGGACACCGAAACACACACCATGTGTTCCGGGTAGCGTGTCCCCTTCGTCTAGTGGCCTAGGACACCGCCCTTTCACGGCGGTAACAGGGGTTCGAGTCCCCTAGGGGACGCCATTTGCGGGAATAGCTCAGTTGGTAGAGCACGACCTTGCCAAGGTCGGGGTCGCGAGTTCGAGTCTCGTTTCCCGCTCCATATTTAACGAAAACGCCGCTCAATCGAGCGGCGTTTTTGTTTGTGCGTGATTTGTATCCAGCAGAAAAAAGAGCCCGCCAGTCAGACTGAGCGGGCTCTTTGCATTTCCGGCGATGTTACATCGACAGGATCAACCGCCCTGCAAACAGGATAAGAATCACGCCCATGGTGCGTTCGAACCAGTGCCCCATGCGCAGGAACAGCAACCTCACCTTGCTGCTTGAAAAGAACAGCGCAACGATCACAAACCATGATGCGTTCACAAAGCACATCCAGATACCGTACAGCGCCTGAATTTCCAGCGGTGTGGTGCTGCTGATGAGGGTGGTGAAAATCGCCAGGAAAAACAGGGTAGCCTTCGGATTGGTGGCGTTGGTCAGAAAACCCGTACTGAATGCCTTTAGTAGTGTTTGTTCAATGACCGGCTCATCCGCATCTTTTTCGCCTTCAAGCACGGATTTGGGTTTGCTGCGCAGCAGGCTGATGCCCAGGTACAGAATATAGGCACCACCGATAACCTTGGCCACGGTCAGTAACCAGGGCGTTGTGTGCATCAACGCCCCGACGCCCAGCAGGGTGTACAGCACATGCACGGAAATGCCGGCACCAATGCCCAGCGCCGTGCAGATACCCACCCAGCGGCCAAAACGCACACTCTGGCGGATGGTTACGGCGAAATCCGGACCGGGGGCGACGACGGCCAGGAAATGGATCGTCGCCAGCGCCAGAAACTCGCCCAGGTAATTCGAAAACTGCATTTCAACTCCAGAAAGTAAGGGGTGAGGCGTTGCCGCGATAGCCGACAAAGAATGAAAGGCTCAATCGTGGATCGGCCACACCCGGCGTCACCGAGTGCATGCGGCGCGAATTGAACATGATGAAATCGCCTGGTTCGGGGCGAATCTCCAGGGTCGGAGTACCCAACAGGGCCGGATCGATGCCGTAACTGTCGCCGCGCATTTCGTCGAATTGTTCCGGGGATATGTCGTGGTCCCACATCTGTAGAACACCGCCTTCGGTGGGCATGTTCAGGTAGACGTTGCAGGCAAATTGCGCTTCCAGGCTCCTGGCTTGAAAACTGTCCGGGGCGTCCTTGGCGAAAATGTCGTGATGGGCGAGAAAACACACGCCGGGTTTCACCACCCGGGACAGTCCGACATACATCTTGCGGCCATAGAGGTTTTCCAGATGCGCACCCGCTGGCCAGGACTCATCGAGCATGCAGCGCAAAGTGTCGACCGGGGATGAGTAAGGCGCACAGCGGTTGCGCAATTCCGCGATGTTGCGGGTAGCGCGCTCGAAGTAATCCTCGATCAGCAGCGGCTGGTTTTCCGCTTCATAAAACGCCATGCCGATGCGACCGATGCTCGGCGCGTTGATATAGCCTTCAAAACCCGGCGCGAGGATCTTGTCGCCGATCTCGACCGCCAGCGGCGGGGCCAGCCAGCCTTTGATGCGGATGGCGAGGATTTCTTCGTTGGCCAGCTTTTTTATGCACGTCTCATCGAGACATTCGGCGTCGAGCATCATGTCTTGGGTCCATCCAGAGAAGCGTTAACGCAGCCTGCGAATGCAGGCTCCTGCTGTATCGGGCGATGCCGGCAGCGGCATCGCCGGAAAACTCAGTCCACGCGGTAGTGGACGGACAGCGTCCCTTTCTTGTGCGAAAGGGATTCGATCGTGACCGCGCCCAGATCCTTCAGGCTACGTACATGGGTGCCGCCGCAACCGTAGGCGGGCAGCTCACCGAAACCGATTTCCCGGGCACCTTCGCGCGACGAGGTCAGGCGCGGCAGGTCATGGGCGATCCACTGTGCAAGGCCGTGCTGCAGCGTTTGCACATCAACTTCCTGTGCGCAGTCCGCCGGTTTGAACTGCACTCTTGCTTCGCCCGGCCAGTGTTGTGCCTTGATCGGCATCCAGCCCATGGCCTGGACGAAGTGACCGATCAGGTGACCGGCGGAATGCATGCGCGTATTGAACCGGCGCCGTTCTTCGTCGACGCGAATCTGCGTCATGCCGGGTTCTACCGGGCGGTCGACGAAGTGGACGATCCGGTCCGGGTCCTGCACCACGCGCAGTACCCGGCTTTCGCCGATCCAGCCGGTGTCACAGGGTTGTCCGCCACCTTGGGGGTGAAAAAGCGTTGCACGCAACACCACGGCGAATTCGTGCTCGTAGGGCGTGCATTCGAGGATTTCCACATTGGCCTTGAGGTCATCGCTGTGGAAAAAGAGGCGCAGCGTCATATTGCAGGCTCACATAAATGTTTCTAATTTTTATTATATGGAGCGTGCTGGTGCGTGATAATCCGGTCAAACATCAAAGGACTGTTGCTTCGTGAGCATAAATCTTCCACTACCGCTGCTGGGTGAAATGGCGATTTTCGTCAAAGTCGTCGAGACCGGCAGTTTTTCCGAAGCGGCCCGTCAACTGGGTTCTTCGCCTTCGGCGGTGAGTCGCAGTATTTCGCGACTGGAGAAGGCGCTGGCGATACGTCTGCTGCAACGAACCACGCGCAAACTGCGCCTGAGCGATGGTGGCGAGGAAGTGTTCAAGCGTTGTCAGGACATGGTCAGCGCGGCCCGGTCGGTGATGGAAATCAGTGGTCAGTTCACCGAGGAACCCGAGGGTGTGGTGCGTATCAGCGTCCCGAAAGCGGTTGGCCGAATCGTGATTCACCCGCATATGCCGGAGTTTCTGCGCCGTTATCCCAAAGTGGATGTGGAGATGTTGCTCGAGGATCGTCAGGTGGATCTGATCGACGATCACGTCGACCTGGCGATTCGTATCACCGATCGGCCGCCAGCGGGGCTGGTGGGGCGGCAATTGCTGACTATCGACCATTTGCTCTGCGCGACACCGCAGTATCTGGCCGAGCACGGAACGCCGACTCATCCCCATGACTTGCTCAACCACAGTTGCCTCTACCTGGGTGAAACGCCGAGCGATGCGCGCTGGAAGTTCAAGAAGGGCAACAAATCTGTGACTGTTGGTGTACGTGGGCGATATGCCGCCAATCATACGGGCGTACGTTTCGGTGCCGTATTGCAGCACATCGGCATTGGCAGCCTGCCGTATTTCACGGCGCGCCGTGCCCTGGAGAAGGGGTTGATGGTGCAAGTGCTGCCGGACTGGACCTTTCTGGCGTCCTACCACGGAGGTGCCTGGTTGCTGCATTCGCCAACCCGATACCTGCCACCCAAGCTACGCGTGTTGATCGATTACCTGGTGGAGTGTCTGGAGAAGGAGCCGACGTTGGGGCGGCCGGGCAAGTCGAGCCCTCCGAATATTGCCGTTTCGGAGTATGAATTGCCTGAAAGTGATGGGTTGTTCTGACCGGTCTCTTCGCGGGCAAGTCGGGTCGCCGCATCGCTTGCTCCCACAAGGGCTGAGTCGTGCACAAAATTTTCGGTGCACTCCGATCCTGTGGGAGCAAGGCTTGCCCGCGATGGCGTCCTCGGCAACCCACAAAAAAGGCCCGCATGTTCACCAGGCGGGCCTTTTGTGTTTCTGACCGTGGATCAGTGCTTGCTGTCCTGGTTCGACAATGCCAGCAGCTGTTTTTCCTGATTCCAGTCAAAGGGTTCATCGTTCTGTTCGGCTTCGAAGCGACGTTCTTCCAGTGCCTGGTACAGGTCGATTTCATCATCGGGCATGTAATGCAGGCAGTCGCCGGCGAAGTACCACAGCAGGTCGCGTGGGACCAGGTGGGCGATTTGCGGGTAGCGGGTGATCACCTGGCACAGGATGTCCTGGCCCAGGTATTGGCTTTCGATCGGGTCGACCGGCAGCAGGGCAAGCAGTTCGTCAAAACGCTCCAGGAACAAGGCATGGCTTTCGTCGGGAACCTGCTCGGCCTCACCCACGGCGACCAGGATGCTGCGCAGGTGGTCGAGCAAAACGAGATGATCGGCAACGATGTTGGACACGAGATAAGTCCTCAAGAGCAAAACGGGCGCGGGAGTATAAAGCTCCTGCGCCCTTTTTTACATGCCACACAAGGTTGGCTGGATCAGCGGACCTTCTCCTCGGTCAGCGCTATTTCCTTTTTATCGAAATCATCGACATCGATCACCTTGCGCCGTGCCGCCTCGGCCTCACGCAGGGTGTGTGCTTCGCCCGGTTGCAGTACTCCAGCTTCCAGCGCGGCATCGATGACATGCTCGCCGGCCACCGGTTTGACCTGACCGCTCTTGAGCGCCACGTGCAGTTTCTTTTGCAAGGGTTGTGCAGCGTTCAACAGATTGCAGGCGTGTTGCAGGGCGCCGACCGGATCTTCGTTCGATTGCGGGCGGTAGCAACCCCAAAGCACTTCTTCGAGGGTGGGATCGCCCTTGGCGCGACCGATCACCCCTGCGACCGCGGCACCGAGTTTGTCCGACGGCCCTTTGTGGCGGCGACCGAACGGGAACACGATCACCCGCAACAGGCACGCCATTACTTTGTTCGGGAAATTGTTCAGCAGTTCATCCATGGCCCGTTCGGCCTGGCCGAGACTTTCCTCCATGGCCCAGCAAAACAGCGGTTGCATGTGCTCCGGCGCATCAAGGTCGTTGTAGCGTTTGAGCGCGGCGCTGGCCAGGTACAGATTGCTCAATACATCGCCGAGCCGCGCCGAGAGACGTTCGCGACGTTTCAGTTCACCACCCAGCAACATCATGCTGAGATCGGCCAGTAGTGCGAAGGCGGCAGCCTGACGGTTGAGGGCACGGAAATAGCCCTGGCTGAGCTTGTCGCCCGGCACGTGTTCCAGATGACCGAAGCCGAGGTTGAGCACCAGCGTGCTGGCCGCGTTGCCCACGGCAAAACCGATGTGCCTGAGCAGCAGGTTGTCGAACTCGGTCAGTGCCTGATCCTTGTCCTCTCGGGTGGCCAGCGCCATTTCCTTGAGCACGAAGGGATGGCAACGGATGGCACCTTGGCCGAAGATCATCAGATTACGCGAGAGAATGTTCGCGCCTTCTACGGTGATGCAGATGGGTGCGCCTTGCCACATGCGTCCGAGATAATTTTTCGGCCCCATGATGATCGCCTTGCCACCATGCACATCCATCGCATGGCTGATGCACTCGCGACCGCGTTCGGTAAGTTGGTACTTGAGAATCGCCGACAGCACCGACGGTTTCTCACCCAGGTCCACCGCGTTGGCGGTCAGCATGCGCGCGGCGTCCATCATCCAGGCGTTGCCGCCGATGCGGGCCATGGCTTCCTGAATGCCTTCGAACGCCGCAATCGGCACATTGAACTGCTCGCGTATCTGCGCGTACTGCCCGGTCACCAGGCTGGTGAACTTGGCCATGCCGGTGCCCACCGCCGGCAGGGAGATCGAGCGCCCCACCGAAAGGCAATTCATCAGCATCATCCAGCCCTTGCCGAGCATTTCCTGGCCGCCGATCAGGAACTCCAGTGGTACGAACACGTCCTTGCCGGAGTTCGGGCCATTCATGAAGGCAGCACCCAGAGGCAAGTGCCGGCGACCGATTTCCACACCGGCAGTGTCGGTTGGAACCAGTGCCAGGCTGATGCCCAGGTCTTCTTTCTCACCCAACAGATGATCGGGGTCGTAGGCCTTGAACGCCAGGCCGAGCAGGGTGGCCACCGGGCCAAGGGTGATGTAGCGCTTTTCCCAGTTCAGGCGCAGGCCCAGGGTTTCCTGGCCTTCCCATTCACCCTTGCAGATCACCCCGGTGTCGGGCATGCCGCCGGCGTCGGAACCGGCCAGTGGCCCGGTCAGGGCAAAACACGGAATGTCGTCGCCGCGCGCCAGGCGTGGCAGGTAATGATTGCGCTGTTCGTCGGTGCCGTAGTGAAGCAGCAGTTCGGCCGGACCGAGGGAGTTGGGGACCATCACGGTGGAGGCGAGATCACCACTGTGGCTCGCCAGTTTCATCGCCACTTGCGAGTGGGCATAGGCCGAGAAACCCTTGCCGCCAAACTCCTTGGGAATGATCAGGGCGAAGAAGCCATTGTCCTTGATGTAGGTCCAGGCCTCGGCCGGCAGGTCCATGGTTTGACCGAGTTGCCAGTCGCTGACCATGGCGCAGAGTTCTTCGGTCGGGCCGTCGATGAACGCTTGTTCTTCTTCGCTCAATTGCACCTTCGGGTAGGACAGCAGCTTGTTCCAGTCCGGACGCCCGCTGAACAGTTCTCCATCCCACCACACGGTGCCGGCTTCAATGGCGTCGCGTTCGGTTTGCGACATGGGCGGCAGGGTTTTCTGGAACCAGTTGAACATCGGCGCGCTGAAGAGTTTGCGGCGCAGATCAGGCAATAACAGCGGTGCGGCCACGGCGGCGATCAGCACCCAGAAAATCAGCAGCAGCCAGCCCGGTGCGCGACTGAATGCGCCCATTGCCAGCAAGTAGACAGCCACGATGCCCAAGGCAGGCAGTGGCGCGACACGACGGTGGGCTAAATAAGCTATCCCGACAACCAGAACCAGTATCCACAACAGCAGCATATTTAATCCTCCGTGAAACCAGGGCGAACCAACCCACAGAGCTTAGACGGCATCCGTGAAACAGGGTGGTCGGGGCGAGGTGATTGAAAACGTGGGAAACCATGGATGATTTTGTAGGCCCGGATGAACGACAAACCGTGAAAAATCGTCCACAGAACGGGCGGCAAAGCGTCCATATTTGGCCGAAACGTCGTTATCTCTGTGCTGAACCTCTCGCTAGACTCGGGGCTTCCCCAGGAGATTGCCCACATGCACGAGTACCTGAGCCCCGGCCGTTTCATCGATAGTGACCATCCCTCAGTGGTGGAGTTCGCCGAAAAACACCGTGGTGCCCGTCGCGACCCGATTGAGCAGGCGATCCATCTCTATTACGCAGTGCGCGAGGCGGTGCGCTACAACCCGTACACCTTCAGCCTCGATCCACAGACCCTGCGCGGCAGTTACGCACTGGCGACCGGGGAGAGTTATTGCGTGCCCAAGGCCACGCTGTTGGCAGGCGCGGCGCGGCATTGCGGGATTGCGGCGCGCATTGGTCTGGCGGATGTGCGCAATCATTTATCGACGCCGCGCCTGCTCGAGTTGCTCAAGAGCGACGTGTTCGCCATGCACGGTTATACCGAGCTGTATCTGAACGGGCGCTGGGTCAAGGCCACGCCGGCGTTCAATCAAGGGTTGTGCGATTTATTCAATGTGGCACCGCTGGAGTTCGACGGAATAAACGACAGTGTCTTCCACCCCTTCAATCGTGACGGCGAGAAGCTGATGGAGTACCTGATCGACCACGGCCAGTTCACCGACGTGCCGGAAGCGTTCTTCTTCGAGCATCTGCGCAAGTGCTATCCGCATCTGTTCGGCGAGCAAACACAACCACTGCTGGGGGACATGCAGAGCGATTTGAGTCGCGCCTGATCCGGCGTATGCTGCCTGCGAATTCATCAATCGAGAGGCGGTCATGCTGAAGATCTGGGGTCGGAAAAATTCGTCGAATGTCAGAAAACCATTGTGGGCCGCCGAAGAACTTGGCCTGGCCTATGAAGCCATCGATGCGGGCGGCGCTTTTGGCGTCGTCGATACGCCCGAGTACCGCGCCATGAACCCCAATGGCCGCGTTCCGGTGATCGAAGACGACGGTTTCGTGTTGTGGGAATCCAATGCCATCGTTCGTTACCTGTTGGCCAGGCATGCAGCGGATACCCCGTGGTACCCGGCGGATTTACAGGCGCGGGCCACTGCCGACAAGTGGATGGACTGGACCACCTCCAGTTTTGCAGGTCCCTTCCGCACCGTGTTCTGGGGCGTCTTGCGTACCCCCGCAGATCAGCAGGACTGGCCCGCCATCAAGGCGGCGATCAAGGAGTGCGACACACTGCTGGCAATGGCCGATCAGGCGCTGGCCGCCAAGCCCTTCCTGTCCGGTGAGCAGATCGGCATGGGCGACATTCCCCTGGGCAGTTTTATTTATGCCTGGTTCGAGATGCCGATCGAGCGTGCACCGCAGCCGCATCTGGAGGCCTGGTACGCAAGGTTGAAACAGCGTCCGGCCTATCGCAAGGCGGTCATGACCGCGTTGACTTAATACTCACTATCGACACACTTGACTGTACTTGTGTGGCGGCGACAAGCACCATTGTGCTAATGCGTTGCGGTTGCGTTGATTGCCGCCCACCGTTACTTATCCCTTTCTTTCCTTCTTGGTGCGTAAATCCGATATGAGTTCCGCTCTGTCCATCCGGCAGCTAACCAAAACCTACGGCAACGGTTTCCAGGCCTTGAGTGGTATCGATCTGGACGTCGCCGAAGGTGACTTTTTCGCCTTGCTCGGCCCGAACGGTGCCGGCAAATCCACGACCATCGGCATCCTCTCGACCCTGGTGAACAAGACCAGCGGCACGGTGAATATCTTCGGTCACGACCTGGACAAGAACCCGGCGGCGCTCAAGCGTTCCATCGGCGTGGTGCCCCAGGAATTCAACTTCAACCAGTTCGAAAAGACCTTCGACATCGTCGTGACCCAGGCCGGTTACTACGGCATTCCCGCGAAAGTCGCCAAGGAACGCGCCGAGCAATACCTGACCCAGCTCGGCTTGTGGGACAAGCGCGATGTGCCGTCGCGCTCGCTGTCCGGCGGCATGAAGCGCCGGTTGATGATCGCCCGCGCGCTGGTTCACGAACCGCGCCTGTTGATCCTCGACGAACCGACTGCCGGGGTGGACATCGAACTGCGTCGCTCGATGTGGACCTTCCTCACCGAGCTGAACAAGAAGGGCATCACCATCATCCTCACCACCCATTATCTGGAGGAGGCTGAGCAGTTGTGCCGCAACATCGGCATCATCGACCACGGCACCATCGTCGAAAACACCAGCATGAAGCAGCTCCTGAGCCAGCTGCATGTCGAGACCTTCCTGCTGGATTTGAAGAGCAGCCCGAGTGCACCACCTCAACTGATCGGCTACCCATCACGGTTGCTCGATGGTCACACCTTGGAAGTGCAGGTCGACAAAAGCATGGGCATCACTGCGCTGTTCACCCAGCTTGCCCAGCAGAACATCGAAGTGTTGAGCCTGCGTAACAAAACCAATCGCCTCGAGGAGTTATTCGTGTCCCTGGTGGAGAAAAATCTGTCGAAGGTGGCGGTATGAGTTCCGAGCTGCAACCCAACCTCGTAGCCCTCAACACCATCGTTTACCGAGAGGTCCGGCGCTTTACCCGGATCTGGCCGCAGACACTGCTGCCGCCGGCCATCACCATGGTTCTGTATTTCGTGATCTTCGGTAACCTGATCGGTCGGCAGATCGGTGATATGGGTGGTTTCACCTATATGGAGTACATCGTGCCGGGGCTGATCATGATGTCGGTGATCACCAACTCCTACGGCAACGTGGTGTCGAGTTTCTTCGGCAGCAAGTTCCAGCGTTCCATCGAAGAACTGATGGTGTCGCCGGTCTCGCCGCACACCATCCTGATCGGCTACACCCTGGGTGGCGTGCTGCGCGGGTTGATGGTCGGGATCATCGTGACGCTGTTGTCGCTGTTCTTCACCCATTTGCAAGTGCATCACCTGGGCGTGACCATTCTGGTGGTGGTGCTGACAGCGACGATCTTCTCGCTGCTGGGTTTCATCAACGCGGTGTTTGCGCGCAATTTCGATGACATCTCGATCATCCCGACCTTCGTGCTGACGCCACTGACATACCTGGGCGGGGTGTTTTACTCGATCTCGCTGCTGCCGCCGTTCTGGCAGACCGTGTCCCTGGCCAACCCGGTGCTGCACATGGTCAACGCATTCCGCTACGGCATCCTTGGCGTGTCGGATATCCGCATCAGCATTGCGATTACGTTCATGCTGGTGGCGACCGTGATTCTGTATTTCGGTTGTGCGCGGTTGCTGGTGAGCGGGCGGGGGATGCGCACGTAATATCAATGGCTGCATTCCCCCTGTGGGAGCAAAGCTTGCTCGCGATGACGGTAGTCCAGTCATCAATGATGTCGCCTGATACTTTGCAATCGCGAGCAAGCTTTGCTCCTACAGGGTGTGCATTCACCACAAAAAACGGCCTCCCAATCGGAGGCCGTTTTGCATTCTCACATCCTGCTTTGCTTGCGCCGCTTCCACTGTCGCGCCACCCACCAGCGCCAATACATCATCACCAGACAATAGGCCAGCGCCCCAAGCACCAATCCCGTCACTACGGACCCCAGCAAAAACGGCTGCCACAAGGTCGAGAGCTCACCACTGATCCATTCCCAGGTCAATTCGTCGGGCAGGTGTCGGGCGGGAACGTCCATCAGCCAGGCACCGGTCTGGTAGGTGCAGTAGAACACGGCGGGCATGGTGATCGGGTTGGTCAGCCAGACCAGGCTGACGGCAATCGGCATGTTGCCGCGCACGACGATCGCGAGGATGGCGGCGACCAGCATCTGCAACGGAATCGGCAGGAACGCCGCGAACAGACCGACCGCCATGGCACGGGCGACGGAATGGCGGTTGAGGTGCCAGAGGTTCGGGTCATGCAGCAGCGTGCCGAGAAAGCGTAAGGACTTGTGTTCCCTGATGCTGGTCGGATCTGGCATGTAACGTTTGAATAAGCGCCGGGGCATAAGGCTTCTCGGTCGGTTCAGGCGGCAAGTATGTCTGGATTCTATGAACCGCCCATTCAGACTTTGTGACAATTGATAACGACGGTCGTGCGCTCGACTGGCTATTCCTAGGGACGGGACTCTCAAGGACGGGCGTATGCGCACAGGGATGGTGGCGTTGGCGCTGGGTTTGCTGGCCCTGCGTTTTTTACCGGCGTTGCCGTCGGTCGGGTGGTGGCTGTTGATGCCGGTGGCGGGTTTGATGTTGCTGCCGTTCAGGACGTATCCGGTGGCGTTTTTCCTGTTCGGTTTGAGCTGGGCCTGTGCGCAGGCGCAATGGGCGCTGGATGATCGATTGCCGTCGAGTCTGGATGGCGAAACGCGCTGGATTGAAGGGCGGGTAACGGGATTGCCCCAGCACGGCGAGGCCGTCGTGCGATTCGAATTGGCCGATGCCCGGTCACGACACGCAAAGGTGCCGCGGCTCATGCGCCTGGCCTGGTACGACGGGCCGCCGGTGAACAGCGGTGAACGCTGGCGACTGGCGGTCAAGTTGAAGCGTCCTGCCGGTTTGCTCAATCCGCATGCCTTCGATCACGAGGCCTGGCTGCTGGCGCGTCGTATCGGCGCGACCGGGAGTGTCAAGGGCGGCGAGCGACTTTCCGAGGCACGATGGGCCTGGCGTGACGGTATTCGTCAGAAGTTGCAGACCGTGGATGCCCAGGGTCGAACCGGCGCGCTGACGGCATTGGTGCTGGGGGATGGTGCCGGGCTCAGTCGCGAAGACTGGCAAGTGTTGCAGGACACCGGAACCGTGCACCTGTTGGTGATTTCCGGGCAACACATCGGGTTGCTGGCGGGGCTGGTGTATTTGCTGATTGCCGGGCTTGCCCGTTATGGCCTGTGGCCAAACCGCCTGCCGTGGCTGCCCTGGGCCTGCGGTCTGGCATTCATGGCGGCCTTGGGGTATGGGCTGTTGGCCGGCTTCGAGGTGCCGGTGCGCCGTGCCTGCCTGATGATCGGCCTGGTGCTGTTGTGGCGTCTGCGATTTCGCCACCTCGGTGCCTGGTGGCCGCTGTTGCTGGCATTCAACGGCGTTTTGCTACTGGACCCGCTGGCCAGTCTGCAACCGGGATTCTGGTTGTCCTTCGGGGCGGTGGCGGTGCTGATCTTTACCTTCGGCGGTCGCCTGGGGCCCTGGCGATGGTGGCAAACCTGGACCCGCGCCCAATGGTTGATCGCCGTGGGCCTGGGTCCGTTATTGCTGGTGCTGGGGTTGCCGATCAGTCTCAGCGGGCCGCTGGTCAATCTGCTGGCGGTGCCCTGGATCAGCATGCTGGTACTGCCACCTGCCTTGCTCGGGACCCTGCTGTTGCCCGTGCCTTATGTGGGGGACGGGCTGCTGTGGCTAGCCGGCGGAATGCTCGACTGGCTCTTCAAGGGGCTGACGGTGATGGCCGGGCAGATTCCCGCGTGGGTGCCCGTGGCGGTTCCCTGGTGGGCATGGAGCCTGGGGGCACTCGGCGCGATCCTGCTTTTGCTGCCCCAAGGCGTGCCGCTACGGCCCTTGGGTTGGCCTTTGCTGCTGGTGCTGGTTTTTCCGCCCCGACCCACACTGCCTGACGGCATGGCCGAAATCTGGCAGCTGGATGTGGGGCAGGGGCTGGCCATCCTGGTGCGCACTCGCCATCACGCGCTGCTCTATGACGCCGGGCCGCGTGTTGGCGATAACGATCTCGGTGAGCGTGT
Source organism: Pseudomonas izuensis (assembly GCF_002356535.2). Lineage (NCBI taxonomy): Bacteria > Pseudomonadati > Pseudomonadota > Gammaproteobacteria > Pseudomonadales > Pseudomonadaceae > Pseudomonas > Pseudomonas izuensis. The sequence continues at coordinate 1,503,946 of NZ_AP017423.2, forward strand.
AGTACTGCCGACGTTGCGCAAACTGGGCGTGGACGGTCTTGACCTGATGCTGATCAGTCACGCCCACGCCGATCATGCCGGCGGGGCGCGGGCGGTCGCCAAGGGACTGCCGGTGAAGCGTGTCATCAGTGGCGAACCCGGGGAGCTGCCGACGGAACTGCAAGCCGGGGACTGCGAGTCCAGCCGGCAATGGACGTGGGACGGTGTGAACTTTGAACTCTGGCGATGGGCGGATGCCCGGGAAAGCAATCCAAAATCCTGCGTGCTGCAGATTGAAGCCAATGGCGAGCGATTGCTGCTGACCGGCGACATCGACACGGCGGCCGAACGAGCGCTGCTCGACAGTCCGTTGGCCGTGGCCACCGACTGGTTGCAATCGCCGCACCACGGCAGCCGCAGTTCGTCGTCCGCAGTGTTGCTCGCCACGTTGCAACCCAAGGCGGTGCTGATCTCCCGTGGCCAGGGCAATTCCTTCGGCCATCCCCATCCCTCCGTTATTGCACGCTATCGGGCCCGGGGCATGGCGATCCATGACAGCGCCGAACAGGGCGCCATCCGTCTGCAACTGGGGAACTTCAAACCGCCGTGGTCAATGCGTCAAGAACCGCGTTTCTGGCGCTCCGCGAAATGACCGCAGGTCATGAAAGCCCGACCGGATGCGACATCACGGTCTTCGGTGCGTCCAACCCCTATGTTAGAGTGGCGCACTTTTTCGAGGGGACTGTCACTGTGTGGGAATTGGTCAAATCCGGCGGCTGGATGATGCTGCCGATCATCCTGAGTTCCATCGCGGCAATGGCGATCGTTGCCGAGCGCCTCTGGACCCTGCGGGCCAGCCGCGTGACCCCGGAGCACTTGCTGGGTCAGGTCTGGGTGTGGATCAAGGACAAAAAACTCAATAAAGAAAAACTCAAGGAACTGCGCGCCAACTCCCCGCTGGGCGAGATCCTGGCGGCGGGCCTGGCCAACTCCAGGCATGGTCGCGAGATCATGAAGGAGTGCATCGAAGAGGCCGCCGCCCGGGTGATCCACGAGCTGGAGCGCTATATCAACGCGCTGGGTACCATCGCCGCCATGGCGCCGTTGCTGGGTCTGCTGGGCACCGTGTTGGGCATGATCGACATCTTCAGTTCGTTCATGGGCACGGGCATGACGACCAACGCCGCAGTGTTGGCCGGCGGCATTTCCAAGGCCTTGATTACCACGGCTTCCGGCCTGATCGTTGGTATCCCGTCGGTGTTCTTCCACCGGTTTTTGCAACGGCGCATTGATGAACTCGTCGTAGGCATGGAGCAGGAAGCCATCAAGCTGGTTGAAGTGGTTCAGGGCGACCGTGACGTTGATCTGGCCGAGGGCAAAGCGTGAAGTTCCGTCGCAAACAGCGGGAGAACGTGGACATCAACCTCGTGTCGCTGATCGACGTGGTGTTTGTCCTGCTGCTGTTTTTCGTGGTGACCACCACGTTCACCCGTGAAACCCAGTTGCGTGTCGATCTGCCGGAAGCGGTCAGCGGTTCACCTGCCGAGGATCAGACCAAACAACTGGATATCGCCATCAGTGCTGACGGCGTGTTCTCGGTGAATAATCAGATTTTGCCGAAAAGTGATTTGGCGACCCTGATGGACGCGCTGCAGAAAGAGTCCAATGGCGATACCAGTCGACCGCTGTCCATCAGTGCCGACGGTAAATCCCAGCATCAGTCCGTGATCACCGCCATGGACGCTGCGGGCAAGCTCGGTTTCAGCCACTTGCGCATGACCACAGTCGAGGCGGCGCCGCCCGCGCCCTGATGGCCATGTCCGAACGCCTGCTCGCCGCGTGGTACCGGGGGCATCCGGCCCTGAAACTGCTGCAGCCACTGGAGTGGCTGTATCGACGCGTGGTCAACAACAAACGCAAGCGCTTCCTGGCGGGAGAAGGTGCAATCTATCAGCCGCCGGTGCCACTGATCGTGGTCGGAAACATCACGGTCGGCGGTACCGGCAAGACACCACTGATCTTGTGGATGATCCAGCATTGCCAGCGTAGCGGCTTGCGGGTCGGCGTGGTCAGTCGCGGTTATGGTGCTAAACCGCCACAATTGCCGTGGCGGGTCGAGGCGGATCAAAGCGCAGGCGTTGCCGGCGACGAACCGCTGTTGATCGTCCAGCGCACCGGCGTACCGTTGATGATCGACCCGGACCGCAGCCGCGCCGTCCAAGCCTTGCTGGCAAGCGAGCCGCTGGACCTCATTCTGTCCGATGATGGCATGCAGCATTACCGCCTGGCCCGGGATCTGGAGCTGGTGCTGATCGACGCTGCCCGTGGCCTGGGCAACCAGCGTTGCCTGCCTGCCGGGCCGTTGCGTGAACCGGTCGAGCGCCTGCAAAGTGTCGATGCGGTGCTTTATAACGGCGCCACGGCTGACCGTAGCGACGGTTTTGCCTTCCAGTTGCAACCGACGGCACTCATCAACCTGCGCAGCGGCGAACGACGTTCCCTCGAACACTTTCCCGCAGGCCAGGCGATGCATGCCGTGGCCGGGATCGGCAACCCCCGGCGTTTCTTCAAGACCCTCGAAACGCTACACTGGAAGCCAATCGCGCATCCATTCGCCGACCATGCCGAATACAGCGTGCAGGCCTTGAGTTTCACCCCGTCATTGCCGCTGGTGATGACTGAAAAGGACGCAGTGAAGTGCCGTGCTTTCGCCGCCGCCGATTGGTGGTACCTGGCGGTGGATGCTGTGCCGTCACCGGCTTTCGAGGCCTGGTTCGATACACAGTTGATGCGCCTGTTGCCGGCGCGTCTGTTGCCTTAAATCCGTTTTTATCCAGGGAATGTTCATGGACACCAAATTGCTCGACATCCTCGCTTGCCCGGTCTGCAAAGGCCCGCTCAAGCTCAGCGCCGACAAGACCGAGCTGATCAGCAAGGGCGCCGGCCTGGCGTACCCGATTCGCGACGGTATCCCGGTGATGCTCGAAACCGAAGCCCGCACCCTGACCACCGACGAGCGTCTGGATAAATGACCAAAGCCTTTACCGTTGTCATTCCTGCACGCTACGCCTCCACCCGTTTGCCGGGCAAACCGTTGCTGCTGATCGCCGGCAAGCCGATGATCCAGCACGTCTGGGAGCAGGCGAGCAAAAGCAGCGCCCAGCGCGTAGTGGTTGCGACTGACGATGCGCGCATCCTCGAGGCCTGCATCGGGTTTGGCGCTGAAGTCGTGATGACCCGCGAGGATCACAACTCCGGCACCGATCGCCTGGCGGAAGTCGCGGCGAAACTGGGTCTGGCGCCTGACGCCATCGTCGTTAACGTCCAGGGCGACGAACCGTTGATCCCGCCGAGCGTGATCGATCAAGTCGCCAACAACCTTGCAGCCCACACTGAGGCGCGCATGGCCACCCTGGCCGAGCCGATCGAAGACGTCGAAACCCTGTTCAATCCCAACGTGGTCAAGGTCGTCAGCGACCTCAATGGCCTGGCACTGACGTTCAGTCGCGCTACATTGCCATGGGCACGGGATGCCTTTGCCCAGAGTCGTGACCTGCTGCCGGAGGGCGTGCCGTACCGTCGCCACATCGGTATCTATTCCTACCGCGCCGGTTTCCTGCATGACTTCGTCAGCTGGGGCCCGTGCTGGTTGGAAAACACTGAATGCCTGGAGCAGCTACGGGCTCTCTGGCACGGCGTACGGATTCATGTCGCCGATGCGCTGATCGCGCCGCCGGCCGGTGTCGATACCGTTGAAGACCTTGAGCGCGTTCGTCGCCTGCTGGAGGCCTGATGCGGGTTCTGTTTGTCTGCTTGGGCAATATCTGCCGGTCACCCACCGCCGAGGGCGTGCTGCGACACAAACTTCGTGAGGTGGGCCTGGCCGATCAAGTCGAAGTCGCCTCCGCCGGTACCGGCGACTGGCACGTCGGCAAGGCGCCGGACAAGCGCAGCCAGGCTGCAGCGAAGCTGCGTGGCTACGACCTGTCGACCCAGCGCGCCCAGCAAGTGACTCGTGCCGATTTCGCCACATATGACCTGATTTTGGCGATGGACAACAGCAACCTGCGCAACCTCAAGGCTTTGCAACCGGACAAAGGCAAGGCCGAGCTGGACCTGTTCCTGCGCCGTTATCAGTCAGATGTCGATGAAGTGCCGGACCCGTACTACGACGGCGACCAGGGTTTCGAGCAGGTGCTGGACCTGATCGAGCGTGCGAGCGATTTGCTGGTGATCGAATTGAAGGGACGGTTATGAGTCTGCAGGTGCGCTCACAGGTTTCGCTCAAGCCGTACAACAGTTTTGGCGTGGACGTTCAGGCTCGCCTGTTTGCCGAGGCCCATAGCGATGCCGACGTGCGTGAGGCCTTGGCCTATGCACAGGCGCATGACGTGCCGCTATTGGTGATTGGCGGTGGCAGCAACTTGCTGTTGACGGCCGATATCCAGTCACTGGTGCTGCGCATGGCCACTCGCGGGATTCGCGTGGTGAGCGACGACGGCAACAAAGTGGTGATAGAAGCCGAGGCGGGCGAGCCATGGCACCCGTTCGTGCAACACACCCTGGTGCACGGGTTTTCAGGCCTGGAAAATCTCAGCCTGATCCCTGGCACCGTCGGTGCGGCGCCGATGCAGAACATCGGCGCCTACGGGGTCGAGATCAAGGACGTGTTCGCCGGCCTGACCGCCCTCGATCGCCAGAGTGGCGAGTTGCGCGAGTTCACCCTGGAAGAATGCAACTTCGCCTACCGTGACAGCCTGTTCAAACAGGAACCGGGACGCTGGTTGATCCTGCGCGTGCGTTTCATCCTCGACCGCACCGCACACCTGCATCTGGAATACGGCCCGGTGCGTCAGCGCCTGACCGATCAAGGCATCGAGCATCCGACGGCCAATGATGTCAGCCAAGCCATTTGCAGCATTCGCAACGAAAAACTTCCGGACCCTGCGGTACTGGGCAACGCCGGCAGTTTCTTCAAGAATCCCTTGGTGCCGGCGGCGCTGGTTGCACAGCTCAAAGGCGAGTACCCGGATCTGGTGGCCTACCCGCAGCCCGACGGACAGATGAAACTGGCTGCCGGATGGCTGATCGAACGGGCAGGGTGGAAAGGTTTCCGCGAAGCCGATGCCGGCGTGCATAAAATGCAGGCGCTGGTATTGGTTAACTACGGCGATGCCACCGGTCTGCAACTGCTGAATCTGGCGCAGCGCATCCAGAAAGACATTTCCGAGCGTTTCCATGTCGACCTGGAAATGGAGCCGAACCGGTATTGAAGCTAAGCTTTCAAGGTTCAACCCAAAGCCCTGCACTGATGAACAGTGCAGGGCTTTTTTGTTAATGCTGCGTTAACTTAGCGAGCTAACGATGCAAGGCATTTCCTCATCAAAGGCCCGGTGCAGACGGTTTCGTCGGCATAAGAGAGCCCCTTTAGCCTGAGCCGATCTGCGTGATGCCAACCGCCGATTTTCGGCGGCAGATTGCTCGACCCCATAACCCAATACTATGCGGGCGTGCCCATGATTACCCTGAAGCTCAATGGTCAAGACCATCAACTCGACGTCACCGAGGACATGCCCCTACTTTGGGCGATCCGTGACGTCGCCGGCTACAACGGCACCAAGTTCGGCTGCGGCATGGGCCTGTGCGGTGCCTGCACCATTCATATCGAAGGCGCTCCGGCGCGTAGTTGCATTACGCCGATCGGTTCCGTTGTCGGGCAGAACATCACCACCATCGACAACCTGCACGCCGACCCGGTCGGCAAAGTCGTGCAGCAAGCCTGGCTCGATACCGCCGTAGCCCAATGCGGTTACTGCCAGGGTGGGCAAATCATGTCCGCCACCGCATTGCTCAAGACCAATCCGAACCCAAGCGACGATCAGATCGAGGAGGCAATGGTCGGCAACATCTGCCGTTGCGGTACCTACAACCGCATCAAGATCGCCATCCGCCAGGCCTCCACTCACCTGAAGGAGGCCAAGGCATGAGCCGGTTACCGAATGATTTTGCCCTGAGCAACCTCAGCCGCCGTGGTTTCCTGAAAGGTGTAGGCGCGACCGGTGCCCTGGTAGTCGCCGCGAGCTGGGGCTGGCAAGACGTTTTTGCCGAAGAAAAAGAGAAGAAATTCGGCGCCGACGGCATGCCCAACGGTTGGGTCGATGACCCCAAGGTGTACGTCAGCATCGCCACTGATGGCACGGTGACCGTGGTTTGCAACCGCTCGGAAATGGGCCAGGGGGTACGCACCAGCCTGACCATGGTCGTGGCCGATGAGCTGGAAGCCGACTGGGCCCGGGTCAAAGTGCAGCAGGCGCCGGGCGACGAAGCCCGCTTCGGCAACCAGGACACCGACGGTTCGCGCAGCATGCGCCACTGGTATGAGCCGATGCGCCGTTGTGGTGCCGCCGCGCGGACCATGCTGGAACAGGCCGCTGCCGACCAGTGGCAAGTGCCGGTCGACGAATGCCACGCGCAACTGCATAAAGTCATTCACAAACCTTCCGGCCGTGAACTGGAGTATGGCGCCCTGGCCGCCGCTGCCAGCGCCCTGGCCGTGCCGGCGCGTGACAGTCTGCGGCTCAAGCAGCCATCGGAATTCCGCTACATCGGCAAGGAAGGCACCAAGGCCATCGACGGTGATGACATCGTCAACGGTCGTGCCGTGTATGGGGCCGACGTGCATTTCGACGGCATGCTGTTCGCCACCATTGCCCGGCCAGCGGTGTATGGCGGCAAGGTCAAGAGTTTCGATGCTTCGGCGGCGATGAAAGTCCCCGGCGTGGTCAAGGTTGTGCAGATCGAGAGCCGTCCGCTGCCGTCGGAGTTTCAGCCACTGGGCGGCGTCGCCGTGGTGGCCAACAATACCTGGGCGGCGATCAAGGGGCGCGAGGCACTGAAAATCGAATGGGATGACGGTGCCAATGCCAGTTACGACTCGATCGCCTACCGCAAGGAGCTGGAAGCGGCGTCCCTCAAACCGGGCAAAGTCGTGCGCAATACCGGCAACATCGACGAAGCCATGAGCAGCGCCGACAGCACGCTGGAAGCGTCCTACTACCTGCCGCATTTGTCTCAGTCGCCGATGGAGCCGATGGTCGCCATCGCCCGGTTCAAGGATGGCACGTGCGAAGCCTGGGGCCCGAGCCAGGCACCGCAAGTCACCCGCGAACGGATCGGCGAGCGCCTGGGCCTGCCATTCGACAACGTCACCTTCAATGTCACCTTGCTCGGCGGCGGTTTCGGTCGCAAGTCCAAGCCTGACTTCATCATCGAAGCGGCCATCCTGGCCAAGGAGTTCCCCGGAAAAGCGGTGCGCGTGCAATGGACCCGTGAAGACGACATCCATTGCTCGTATTTCCACACCGTGTCCGTCGAATACCTCAAAGCCAGCCTGAACAAGGATGGCCTGCCGTCCGGCTGGTTGCACCGTACGGTGGCACCGAGCATCACCGCGTTGTTTGCGCCGGGCATGAACCACGAAGCGGCCTTCGAGCTGGGTATGGGCTTCACCAACATGGCCTACGCCATTCCCAACATCCGCCTGGAAAACCCTGAAGCGGCCATCCATACCCGCGTGGGCTGGTACCGCTCGGTGTCGAACATCCCACATGGCTTCGCGATTCAAAGCTTCATCGACGAGTTGGCGCACAAGGCCAAGGAAGACCCGCTCAAGTACCAGATCAAGTTGCTCGGTCCGGACCGTCAGATCGATCCGCGTACCTTGAGTGAAGAGTGGAACTACGGCGAATCGCCCGAACGTTATCCGATCGACACCGCGCGGTTGCGCACAGTGCTGGAAACCGCCGCCAAAGCCGCCGGTTGGGGGCGTGAGTTGCCGAAGGGGCGAGGCCTTGGCCTGGCGGTGCATTACAGCTTCGTGACCTACGTGGCGGCGGTTATCGAGGTCGAAGTCAAAGACGATGGCACATTGATCGTACACAAGGCCGACATCGCTGTGGATTGCGGGCCGCAGATCAATCCCGAGCGGATCCGCGCACAGTTCGAGGGCGCCTGCGTCATGGGCCTGGGCAACGCGGTGCTGGGCGAGATCAGCTTCAAGGATGGCAAGGTCCAGCAGGACAACTTCCACATGTACGAGGTGGCGCGCATGTCTCTGGCGCCGAAGGAAGTCGCTGTGCATCTGGTCACGCCACCGGGCACGGTGCCCTTGGGGGGTGTCGGCGAGCCGGGTGTGCCACCGATTGCCCCGGCGCTGTGCAATGCGATCTTTGCCGCCACCGGCAAACGCATCCGCAACCTGCCGGTCCGTTACCAGCTGCAGGGCTGGAACAAGGCTGGGGCCTGATGGACAGCGTCGATCTGAATGTCCTGCGCAGCGTGCTGGAGTGGCGTCGCGCCGGTCAGGGGGTGGTGTTGTATAGCGTGGTCCAGACCTGGGGCACTGCGCCCCGGGCCCCTGGCGCCATGCTGGCGCTGCGCGAGGATGGCGTGGTGATTGGTTCGGTATCCGGTGGCTGTGTCGAGGATGACCTGATTGCGCGGTTGCACGATGGTCGTATTCCGGCCGACGGCCCGCCGGTGCAACTGATCACCTATGGAGTGAGCCGTGAGGAAGCGGCGCGCTTCGGTTTGCCCTGCGGTGGCACATTGCGGTTGACCGAGGAGCGCGTAGGCGACCCGGCATGGGTTGCCGAGCTGCTGGCGCGCTGTGAGGCTCATGAGATCGTGGCGCGTTCGCTGGATATCGCGACCGGTGAAGTGGTGTTGCAGCCGGCTAGCAAAACGGACGCGCTGGGGTTTGACGGGCAGACCTTGCGCGCAATCTACGGTCCGCGATGGCGTTTGCTGCTGATTGGTGCGGGGCAACTGTCACGTTATGTCGCCGAGATGGCCAGGCTGCTGGATTTTGAAGTGTTGATCTGTGATCCGCGCAGCGAATTCGTCTACGGCTGGGAGGCGCAGCATGGCCGATTTGTCTCCGGCATGCCCGACGAAGCGGTGTTGAACATCCAGACCGACGAACGCACGGCTATCGTCGCCCTGACCCATGACCCGCGCCTGGATGACATGGCGCTACTCACGGCCCTCGACTCCAGGGCTTTTTATGTCGGCGCGCTGGGCTCGCGGGTCAATAGCCAGAAACGCCGGGAAAACCTGGCTCAACTGGGCTTGTCGCCACAGGCCATCGAGCGGCTGCACGGTCCGATCGGCTTGCCTATCGGCAGTCATAGCCCGGCGGAAATCGCCTTGTCGCTGATGGCCGAGATTGTGGCGATCAAGAATGGCGTGGAGCTGAAGCAGAAAAAGACGTTGCGGGAGGGGGCATGAGTAAACCTATTGGTGTCATCGTTCTGGCCGCGGGGCAGGGCAGTCGGTTTCGACAGGTCGCGGGCGATGAAAAGGACAAGCTGCTGGCGGACTGTACGGGGCGTGATGGCGCTGTTCGCTCGGTGATCGAGCACGTGCTGGTGAATCTGCCGACTGAACTGGACAGGCGTGTACTGGTAACCACTGCGGATCGCCCGCAAGTCATCCGCATGGCCAAGGCCTATGGTTGCGAGATCGCGCTGGTCGAATCGACCGGAATGGGGGACAGCATTGCGGCCGGGGTAGCAACGTGTGCGCAGCTCAATGGCTGGCTGATGGTGCTGGGTGATATGCCGTTCATCCTGCCATCCAGTATTGAGCAGGTCACGGCGCAGGTAATGGATGACTGCATCAGCGTGCCGGTGCAGGAAGGCGATTACGGGCACCCGGTGGGTTTTGGACGCGACTTCGGCCCGGGATTGATGGCGTTGTCGGGTGATCGTGGGGCCAAGGCGTTGTTTGCCCAAGGGCGGGTCGTTGAAGTGGCGGTAGATGATCCCGGAGTGTTGTGGGATGTGGATGTGCCTGAAAAGCTGGTCTTCAAGTAGGCGCAAATCCAGTGTGGGAGCGAGCCTGCTCGCGAAAGCGGTTTAGCATTCAACATTAATGGAATCTGATTCACCGCTATCGCGAGCAGGCTCGCTCCCACAAGGGACTGATGTGCTTCAGACATAAAAAAGCCCCGCCTGGCTTTGCCAGGCGGGGCTTTTCAGTGGCTGATGGAATCAGGCGAGCGGTTTAGGCTCGTGTTCTTTTTCCTTGGCCTGTTCGTGTTGCTCTACCGCTTCCTGAACGGAGCGCGGGGCTTCGTGGATCACGGTTTCAGCGGGCTCGGCAGCGACTTCGGCAGCCGGGGCAGGTGCTGCCTCGACCACGTCAGCAACAACCGGTGCCGGCTCGGCAGCGACAACTTCTTCCGCCGGAGCAGCAGCGGCAGCCAGTTCGGCTTCCTTCTGCAGACGCTCGGCTTCACGCTTGCGACGACGCACTTCACGTGGATCGTTCGGCGCACGGCCGCTCGGCGTCAGGGCGCTGACAGGGGCGGTTTCGGCCACTGGAGCAGGCGCTTGGGCGACAACCGGCGCTTCGACTGCCGGAGCAGGTTCGGCAGCGGCAACCACTGGCTCGGAGACCATCGCTTCAGCCACTTCGGCTTCAGCGGCAGGTGCCGGTGCCTCGGCAACAGCTGGCTCGGCAACCCAGTTGAATGCCGTTTGCTCTTCGCGAACTTCGCGAACGGCTTCAGTCACGGTTTCGATCACAGGTTCTGCAGCCACGGCAGGTGCTTCGACGACGATGGCAGGCTCGGCGGCAGCTTCAACCACAGGCTGTACCTCAGGCGCTGCTGCCAGTTCGATTTCCGGCGATGCAGTGGCTTCAACCGGCGTTGTCGCTTCGACGACCGGTGTTTCGACCGGAGCCGTTTCCTGGGTAGCGGCAGTGGCGCGTTCGGCTTGCTCGTTGGCTTGTGCTTCGGCCGGAGCGCTGATCACGGAGCTGGCAACGGCTGCGGTAACAGCCAGGCCGGCGGCCAGATCGGCTGTGCTTGGTGCTTCGCTGCCTTCGCCGGACTCGGACTCATCCGAACCTTCGATGACGTTGCCATTGGCATCACGCTGACGCTCGCGACGGTTGCTGCGACGACGCTGGCCACGGGAACGACGGCGTGGGCGATCGCCTTCGGCGCCGTCCTGACCCTCTTCCTGCAGTTGCTCTTCGTTGGTTGGCAGTTCTTCTTCGGCAACGGCAGCTGCCGCTTGCTCGGCACGCGGTTGACGCTCTTCACGCGGTGGGCGTGGAGCACGTTCTTCGCGTGGCTGGCGGGCTGGGCGTTCTTCGGTAGCAGCAGCGGCAGCCGTAGCAGCGGCTGGAGTGGCATCCAGAGGTTCGCGCAGTTCGCGTACACGCTCTTCACGCTCGCCACGTGGCTTGCGATCTTCACGTGGAGCACGCGGTGCACGTTCTTCACGCGGTGGACGTGGAGCGCGTTCTTCACGAGCGACTGCTGGCGTTTCTTCGCGGACTTCGCGGACTTCGCGAGGCTGGCGCTCTTCGCGTGGTTCCCGTGGTGCGCGCTCTTCGCGCGGTGCACGTTCTTCGCGAGGCTTGCGCTCTTCATCGCGGCGACCATTACGGTTGCGGCTCTGCTGACGACCGGTGCGACGCTCTTCGTTGCGGGCAGGACGCTCGGCAGCCGGTTTTTCAACCACGACCGGAGCGGCAGGCTCTTCCTTGGAGGCGAACAGGCTGACCAGCGATTTCACCAGGCCTTTGAACAGGCTTGGCTCTGGCGCGGCGACCGGTGCGGCAACCGGAGCGACGACTTCGGTCGGAACCGGAGCATTGGCGCGGGCCGGAGCTGTCTTGACCGCGGCTTCCTGGCGAACCAGGGTGCGGGTCGCAGCGGCTGGCTGGACTTCTTCCACTTCGGCAGCGGCAGCGGCGATTTCGTAGCTGGACTGGTTGGTGGCGGCTTCCGGGCTGTCATCGCGCAGACGCTGAACTTCGAAATGCGGCGTTTCGAGGTGGTCGTTCGGCAGAATGACGATGCGGGCGCGGGTGCGCAGTTCGATCTTGGTGATCGAGTTGCGTTTTTCGTTGAGCAGGAACGCGGCCACCGGGATCGGCACCTGGGCGCGAACTTCGGCGGTGCGGTCTTTCAGGGCTTCTTCTTCGATCAGGCGCAGGATCGCCAGCGACAGCGATTCGACATCACGGATGATGCCGGTGCCGCTGCAGCGCGGGCAAACGATGCCGCTGCTTTCACCCAAGGATGGGCGCAGGCGCTGACGGGACATTTCCAGCAGGCCGAAGCGCGAGATACGGCCGACTTGCACGCGAGCGCGGTCGGCTTCCAGGCATTCGCGGACTTTCTCTTCCACGGCGCGCTGGTTCTTGGCAGGGGTCATGTCGATGAAGTCGATGACGATCAGGCCGCCGATGTCACGCAGGCGCAACTGACGGGCAATTTCTTCGGCGGCTTCAAGGTTGGTCTGCAGGGCGGTTTCTTCGATGTCGCTGCCTTTGGTGGCGCGCGCCGAGTTGATGTCGATGGACACCAGGGCTTCGGTCGGATCGATAACGATGGAGCCGCCGGAAGGCAGTTCGACGACGCGCTGGAAGGCGGTTTCGATCTGGCTTTCGATCTGGAAACGGTTGAACAGCGGAACGCTGTCTTCGTACAGCTTGATCTTGCTGGCGTACTGCGGCATGACCTGGCGGATGAAGGTCAGGGCTTCGTCCTGGGCTTCAACGCTGTCGATCAGCACTTCGCCGATGTCCTGGCGCAGGTAATCGCGGATGGCGCGGATGATCACGTTGCTTTCCTGGTAGATCAGGAATGGCGCGGAACGATCCAGCGACGCTTCTTTGATGGCGGTCCAGAGTTGCAGCAGGTAATCGAGGTCCCACTGCATTTCTTCGCTGCTGCGGCCCAGGCCGGCAGTGCGCACGATCAGACCCATGTCGGCCGGGGCAACCAGGCCGTTCAGGGCTTCGCGCAGTTCATTGCGCTCTTCGCCTTCGATGCGACGGGAGATGCCGCCGGCACGCGGGTTGTTCGGCATCAGTACCAGGTAACGACCGGCCAGGCTGATGAAAGTGGTCAGGGCTGCACCCTTGTTGCCACGTTCTTCTTTTTCGACCTGAACGATGACTTCCTGGCCTTCGCTCAGGACGTCCTTGATGTTGACGCGGCCTTCGGGGGCTTTCTTGAAGTATTCGCGGGAGATTTCTTTGAGGGGCAGGAAGCCGTGGCGCTCAGAGCCGAAATCGACAAAGGCAGCTTCAAGGCTTGGTTCGATGCGAGTGATCCGGCCTTTATAGATGTTGGCCTTCTTCTGCTCGCGTGCACCGGATTCGATGTCCAGGTCGTAGAGGCGCTGGCCATCTACCAGTGCAACACGCAACTCTTCGGGTTGAGTTGCGTTAATCAGCATTCTTTTCATGTAGTACCGTCGGTTTCCGGGCTGCCGGAAACGGCGTTCGGCACACACGACTTCTCACGGTCGGTGTCAGGTGCGTCGGGAGTGGTTGGCCATTCCCGTGTCCAGCGATGTCCGGCCAATGTGGGCCTGCATCGCGACGTACGCGTCCTGCTTGCTGTGGCTACTTAAGCACTCAGTCAGGAGGAGGAATCAACCGGCGGCTGTGGACGAGATGAAGCGTCTTGATAAAGCCTATTGCTACACAGTCCAGCGGTTGTGCATCTCCACCCTACACGTATCCCTGATAATTCGGGTGCTGCCGCGCGCAGAATCCGCAGCGGGTTGGCATTTACCGTGAGCTCTGAAAGGGGAGGTCACGCATCATGGCTAATTTAGGCGTTGTTTCCGAAGTGTTCGCTCGGGGTCATTCGCAGCTGACTGCACTTTGTGAACTGGCCGTGAATATGGGCTCGCGTGGCGAGTGAAAACTCTGCTTTGCGGCGTGATTCAGGCCTCATGTCACCTGCGCTCGTTACAGCTGAAAACTCCACCGTTACGTAGCGAAAGCCCCGTAGGACGGCCTCGCGTCCTGGTGAATTGCGTTGGTCAGGGCCGGTTTTTGACCGTTGGTCCGCTGTCCAGGCCGCTTTTGGCGACGTTCGCGACTATAGCAGTAATGATTAAGTGCTTCAATTCCATAAAAAATTGATATCATCCGCGCCATGACGACTACTGCCCCCCCGACCCCAGGCGTACAACTGCTTGAGGTCTCGCCGGAATATGCCGGCCAACGTATTGATAACTTCCTTCTCGCTCGGCTCAAAGGCGTGCCCAAGACCTTGATTTACCGCATTTTGCGCAAAGGCGAAGTGCGAGTGAACAAGGGCCGGATCAAGCCCGAATACAAGCTGCAGGCGGGCGATATCGTGCGCGTGCCGCCGGTTCGCGTGCCTGAACGTGACGAGCCGGTGCCCCTCGCCCAAGGGCTGCTGCAGCGCCTCGAAGCCTCGATTGTCTATGAAGACAAGGCGCTGATCGTGGTCAACAAGCCGTGCGGAATTGCCGTGCATGGCGGCAGTGGCTTGAATTACGGGGTGATCGAAGCTTTTCGCCAATTGCGCCCGGATTGCAAGGAGCTTGAACTGGTTCACCGTCTCGACCGTGATACCTCAGGCCTGCTGATGATTGCCAAAAAACGCAGCATGCTGCGTCACTTGCATACGGCACTGCGCGGCGATGGCGTCGACAAGCGCTACATGGCGCTGGTTCGCGGTAATTGGGCGTCTTCGATCAAGCAAATCCGTGCGCCGCTGGGCAAGAGCAACCTGCGCTCCGGTGAGCGAATGGTCGAGGTCGACGAGGAGGAGGGCAAGGAGTCTGTGACCGTGTTCAAGGTCCTGCGCCGCTTCGGTGACTTTGCCACCATGATCGAAGCCAAGCCGATTACCGGCCGGACTCACCAGATTCGCGTCCATACCTTGCACGCCGGGCACTGCATCGCCGGCGACACCAAATACGGCGATGACGATTTCAGCAAGGAAATCCGTGAGCTGGGCGGTAAGCGCCTGTTCCTGCACGCCTACATGCTGACCGTGCCGCTGCCTGATGGTGGCGAACTGAAGCTCCAGGCGCCAGTCGATGAAATGTGGGCCAAGACCGTGGAGCGCCTGAGTGCACCCATCTGATTACAAGCTGCTGATTTTCGATTGGGATGGCACGCTGGCCGATTCCATTGGTCGGATAGTCGAGGCGATGCATGTGGCATCCGAGCGATCCGGTTTTGAATTGCGCGATGATTTTGCCGTCAAAGGCATCATCGGCCTGGGGTTGCCCGAGGCGATCCGCACGTTGTATCCCGATATCGGCGATGCCGAACTGGTAGCGTTTCGTCAGCATTATGCGGACCACTACATCGCTTCGGAGGCAGTGCCGTCTCCGTTGTTCGAAGGGGTGGTCGAGTCGATCGAGGCGTTTCGTGCCGAGGGTTATCATCTGGCTGTGGCGACCGGCAAGGCGCGTCGCGGGCTGGATCGGGTGCTGAAGTCTCACGGTTGGGAAAATTACTTCGACATCACTCGTGCAGCCGATGAGACCGCCAGCAAGCCGCATCCGTTGATGCTTGAGCAGATTCTTGCCCATTGCGAGGTTCGCCCGGAGCAGGCGTTGATGGTTGGCGACTCGTCTTTCGATTTGCAGATGGCGCGCAATGCCGGCATGGATTCGGTGGCTGTCAGCTATGGTGCCCAGTCGATCGAGGCGCTGAAGTTGTTCGAGCCGCGGCTGGCCATTGACCGCTTTTCAGAATTGCATGCCTGGCTGAGTCAGCGGGCTTAATAAGTTTTTGCCGGGGTGGATAGTATGGCCGACGAATGGAAAGCGCCTGCCAGGGCGAGCGCAGAGAGCGGTGACGAAAAAAGCTGGAAGCTGCTGGAAAAAACACTGCTGGCTAGTGTGCAGGAGCAGCGCCGGTCCCGTCGTTGGGGCATTTTCTTCAAGCTGCTGACCTTCGTGTACCTGTTTATTGCGCTGGCGCTGTTCTCGCCATTGATGGACATGGAAAAGGCGGCCACTCGCAGCGGTAACTATACGGCGCTGATTGACGTGACCGGCATGATCGCCGACAAGGAGCCGGCCAGTGCTGACAACATCGTGGGCAGCCTGCGTGCCGCCTTCGAGGATGACAAGGTCAAGGGTGTCATCCTGCGTATCAACAGCCCGGGCGGAAGTCCGGTGCAGTCGGGTTATGTCTATGACGAAATCCGCCGTCTACGCGGCCTGCACCCGGATACCAAATTGTATGCGGTGATCTCCGATCTCGGTGCTTCCGGTGCTTACTACATTGCCAGTGCTGCCGATCAGATCTACGCCGACAAGGCGAGCCTGGTGGGCTCCATTGGTGTGACTGCGGCGGGCTATGGCTTTGTCGGTACCATGGAAAAGCTGGGTGTCGAACGTCGCACCTACAATGCCGGCGAGCACAAGTCGTTCCTCGATCCGTTCCAGCCACAGAAGCCTGAAGAAACCGCCTTCTGGCAGGGTGTGCTCGATACGACTCACAAACAGTTCATCAATAGCGTCAAGCAAGGCCGTGGCGACCGTCTGAAGGACAAGGAGCATCCGGAGCTGTTCTCCGGGCTGGTCTGGTCCGGCGAGCAGGCACTGCCACTGGGGCTGATCGATGGCCTGGGCAATGCCAGTTCGGTTGCGCGTGATGTGATCGGCGAGAAAGAGCTGGTGGACTTCACCGTTCAGGAATCGCCGTTCGATCGCTTCTCCAAGAAGCTGGGCGCCAGCGTTGCCGAGCATTTGGCCATGTGGATGGGGTTTAGCGGTCCATCGTTGCACTAACGGTCCGGTTGCACAAAAGATCGCAGCCTTTGGCAGCTCCTGCAGGTGGATGTGAATCCTCGTAGAAGCTGCTGAAGGCTGCGATCTTTTGCTTTCAGGGGATTGGCACGCCTTCGGCCAGCAACATGTCCACGAGTCGGATCAATGGCAAACCGATCAGGCTGGTGGCATCAGGGCCTTCTGTGCTCTCGAACAGGCTGACCCCCAAGCCTTCGGCCTTGAAGCTGCCAGCGCAATCGTAGGGCTGTTCCGCGTGCAGATAGCGTTCGATGCGTGCCGTGTCGAGTGTGCGCATGTGTACGGTGAAGGGCACCCAATCGACCTGGCAATGGCCGGTTTGGCTATTGAACAGGGCCAGGCCGGTCAGAAAGCTCACGCTGGCGCCGCTGGCGGCCAGCAGTTGTTCGCGGGCTTTTTCGAAGGTGTGGGGTTTGCCGATGATCCTGTCGCCCAGCACGGCAACCTGGTCGGAACCGATAATCAGGTGAGCGCCATGGCTGTCGCTCAGTGCCCGTGCCTTTGCCTCGGCGAGGCGTTTCACCAGATCGACGGCGGACTCGCCAGGGCGATGGCTTTCGTCGATGTCTGGTGAGCTGCAGATGAACGGCAACCGCAAGCGGGCCAGCAAATCCCGGCGATAGACCGAGCTGGAAGCGAGTAATAAAGGCAGCATGGGTATCTCCTGAAGGCAGGTTCGGATTCTAGCGGAGCCTTGCAAGTGACGGACAGGGCTGAATTTCCTTTGACATGGGCGGGTGCATCCCTATAATGCTGCGCCTATGTTGAATGACCCGATTCCACCTCACGTTGACCCGCGCAAATTGGCTGACCGTGGCACCACCCTCCAAGGTGAAATGCTGCTGGCCGATTTGGAGAGACTCTGCGACCCGCTTTCCGACAATGTCGGTACGGTGCAGGCTAAATTCGTTTTTGAACGAGATGAACGTAAATCTGTGGTCATCCACAGCTTTATCGACACTGAAGTCAAAATGGTTTGCCAGCGTTGTCTTGAGCTGGTCACCCTGCCGATCCATAGCGAATGCAGTTATGCTGTGGTGAAGGAGGGTGCGAATACCCAGTCGTTGCCGAAAGGTTATGACGTGCTGGAACTGGGCGAAGATCCATTGGATCTGCAGTCACTGATCGAGGAGGAGCTTCTGCTCGCCTTGCCCATTGTGCCTGCTCATCATCCGGAAGAATGCCAGCAGCCGGCGGGAGCAGATGAGCCCGAACCGAGCGAGGACGAGGTAACGCGGTCCAACCCGTTCAGTGTATTGGCGCAGTTAAAGCGTGACCCAAACGTTTAGGAGTTAATCAATTATGGCTGTTCAGCAGAACAAAAAATCCCGCTCTGCCCGTGACATGCGCCGTTCGCACGACGCTCTCGAGGCTAGCACCCTGTCTGTAGAAAAAACCACCGGTGAAGTTCACCTGCGTCACCACGTATCGCCAGAAGGCGTATACCGTGGCCGTAAAGTGATCGACAAGGGCGCTGACGAGTAATCACTTGTCCGCTCAAGTCATCGCGATTGACGCAATGGGCGGGGACTTCGGTCCCCGCAGCATTGTTCAGGCCAGCATTGCTTGTCTGTCTGCTACGCCCTCGTTGCATCTGACCCTCGTCGGTCAACCCTCCCTCCTTGAAGAATTGATCGCTGGCCAATCGGCTGTGGATCGCGCGCGCTTGTCGATTGCACCGGCGTCCGAAGTCATCACCATGGATGAAAAACCTGCACAGGCCCTGCGCGGAAAGCCCGATTCGTCGATGCGCGTGGCGCTTGAGTTGTTGCGCGACGGCAAGGTCCAGGCCATTGTCAGTGCCGGCAATACCGGGGCGCTGATGGCGCTGTCGCGATTCGTGCTCAAGACCCTGCCGGGGATTGACCGGCCAGCTATGGTTGCAGCGATTCCGACGCAGAAGGGTTATTGCCAGTTGCTCGATCTGGGTGCCAATGTCGATTGCAGCGCCGAGCATCTGCTGCAGTTTGCGGTGATGGGCTCGGTTGCAGCGGAAACCCTGGGCATCGTTCGTCCGCGCGTGGCATTGCTGAACATCGGCACCGAAGACATCAAGGGCAACCAGCAGGTCAAGCTGGCTGCAACCTTGCTGCAACGCGCACGTGGTATTAACTACATCGGATTCGTCGAAGGTGACGGTTTGTACCGTGGCGAGGCGGATGTGGTGGTGTGCGACGGTTTTGTCGGCAACATCCTGCTCAAATCCAGTGAGGGGCTGGCGACCATGATTGCCGGGCGCATCGAGGCGTTGTTCAAGAAGAGCCTGCCGTCGCGCATGGTCGGTGCATTGGCTTTGCCGCTGATGAAGCGTCTGCAGGCCGACCTGGCGCCTGCGCGGCATAACGGTGCCAGCTTCCTCGGGTTGCAGGGTATCGTCGTAAAAAGCCACGGTTCTGCCGGGGTGCAGGGGTTTCAGAGTGCAATTTCCCGTGCCTTGATCGAGATTCAGGAAAACCTGCCGCAGCGTATTCACGGTCGTCTGGAGGATTTGTTGCTTTAGGCGTTTTCGTCGGACAATGCTTAAATGTGACCGCTCAATTCATTTGGCCATCCAACTGTCAGTTTCTTGCGTCCCCCCAAGCGGGACGTCAATTCTCCGACGACAAGATCATTAGGGGCTTGTTACATGTCTGCTTCCCTCGCATTCGTCTTTCCAGGACAGGGTTCGCAGTCCCTCGGCATGCTGGCCGAGTTGGGCGCGCAACATCCGGTTGTCCTCGAAACATTCAAAGAAGCTTCCGATGCTCTGGGTTACGACCTGTGGGCACTGACCCAGCAAGGGCCGGAAGAGCAACTCAATCAAACCGATAAAACCCAGCCGGCCATCCTGACCGCCTCGATCGCCCTGTGGCGCCTGTGGCTGGCCGAAGGTGGCGCGCGCCCGGCTTACGTTGCCGGTCACAGCCTGGGTGAATACAGCGCACTGGTCGCGGCGGGCAGTCTGAGCCTGGGCGATGCGGTGAAGCTGGTCGAGCGCCGTGGTCAACTGATGCAGGAAGCCGTACCGGCAGGACAAGGCGGCATGGCTGCCATCCTGGGGCTGGAGGATGCCGACGTCCTGGCGGCCTGCGCCGAAGCGGCGCAAGGTGACGTGGTCAGTGCCGTCAACTTCAACTCCCCGGGCCAAGTGGTTATTGCCGGTGCCAAGGCTGCGGTCGAGCGCGCCATCGAAGGCTGCAAGGCTCGTGGTGCAAAGCGCGCCATGCCGTTGCCCGTCAGCGTGCCATCCCATTGTGAATTGATGCGTCCGGCGGCCGAACGTTTCGCCGAATCCATCGCCGCAATCGACTGGCAAGCGCCGCAAATCCCAGTGGTACAGAACGTCAGTGCCGATGTGCCGGCTGATCTGGAAACCCTCAAGCGCGACCTGCTTGAGCAGCTTTACAAGCCTGTTCGCTGGGTCGAATCGGTCCAGGCGCTGGCAGCCAAGGGCGCGACCAATCTGGTCGAGTGCGGCCCTGGCAAAGTGCTGGCTGGCCTGAACAAACGCTGCGCCGATGGCGTATCGACTTCCAATCTCAATACCCCAGATGCTTTCGCTGCCGCCCGCGCAGCGCTGGCCTGAATCAGGAGAAACTTGCATGAGTCTGCAAGGTAAAGTTGCACTGGTCACCGGTGCGAGCCGCGGTATCGGCCAGGCTATCGCCCTGGAACTGGGTCGTCAGGGTGCCATCGTTGTCGGCACCGCGACCTCTGCCTCGGGTGCCGAGCGCATTGCCGCCACCCTCAAGGAAAACGGCATTCAGGGCACTGGCCTGGAGCTCAATGTCACCAGCGACGAATCCGTGTCGGCTGTGTTGGCGAGCATCCAGGAGCAGTTCGGCGCACCGGCGATCCTGGTGAATAATGCCGGTATCACCCGCGATAACCTGATGATGCGCATGAAAGACGACGAATGGTATGACGTCGTCGATACCAACCTGAACAGTCTGTATCGCCTGTCCAAGGGTGTTTTGCGCGGTATGACCAAGGCCCGTTGGGGACGAATTATCAGTATTGGTTCGGTTGTGGGTGCCATGGGCAACGCAGGCCAAGTAAACTATGCCGCCGCCAAGGCCGGTCTGGAAGGTTTCAGCCGTGCGCTGGCACGTGAAGTCGGTTCGCGTTCGATTACGGTCAACTCGGTGACCCCAGGGTTCATCGACACCGATATGACTCGCGAACTGCCGGAAGCGCAGCGTGAAGCCTTGCAGACGCAGATTCCGCTGGGTCGTCTGGGGCAAGCTCAAGAGATCGCGTCTGTGGTCGCTTTTCTTGCATCCGACGGTGCAGCCTACGTGACCGGGGCTACAATCCCGGTGAACGGCGGGATGTACATGTAAGTTAAATGTGACGGATTGCTTCAAAAAAATGTCATACGAGCTGTCTAAAATCCGTTATAAAGCTGCAATCTATTTATAGGCAGAGGGTCACCGGGTTTGAGGAGTGAAGCTTTCAGTTGAAAAGCTGAAAAGTCTTTCTATACACTTACCCACTGGCCAGCTGCCTGAATTTGTCCATTAGGAGTGAAAACAAGGTATGAGCACCATCGAAGAGCGCGTCAAGAAAATCGTTGCCGAGCAACTGGGCGTTAAAGAAGAAGAAGTGGTCAACACCGCTTCCTTCGTTGAAGACCTGGGTGCTGACTCCCTTGACACCGTTGAGCTGGTGATGGCTCTGGAAGAGGAATTCGAGACCGAAATCCCTGACGAAGAAGCCGAGAAGATCACTACCGTACAAGCTGCAATCGACTACGTTACTAGCCACCAGGCGTAATAGTTTGTAATCGTTGCTCGCTGTCATGGAAAAAACCGCACTGCCACTTGGCGTGCGGTTTTTTCTTTAGGCCTGATGCAAAGTCGTCATTTGAAAAAAGGAGAGTGCTGTGTCGCGTAGACGCGTCGTAGTCACCGGTATGGGTATGTTGTCGCCACTGGGCACGGATGTGCCGAGCAGTTGGCAGGGCATTCTGGCTGGCCGCAGTGGCATTGGTCTGATCGAACACACCGACCTTTCTGCCTATTCCACCCGTTTTGGCGGCTCGGTAAAGGGCTTCAATGTCGAGGAGTACCTGTCGGTCAAGGAAGCTCGCAAACTCGACCTGTTCATTCAGTACGGTCTGGCCGCAGGCTTTCAGGCAGTACGCAATGCCGGCCTGGAGGTCACTGACGCCAACCGTGAGCGCATCGGCGTTGCCATGGGTTCGGGTATCGGCGGCCTGACCAATATCGAAGAAACCAGCCGCACGCTGCACGAGACCGGTCCACGACGGATTTCTCCTTTCTTCGTGCCTGGCTCGATCATCAACATGATTTCCGGCTTCCTGTCGATCCATCTGGGTGCACAGGGGCCCAACTATGCCATCGCCACGGCTTGTACCACCGGTACACACTGCATTGGCATGGCTGCCCGCAACATCATGTACGACGAAGCCGACGTGATGATTGCCGGCGGTGCCGAGATGGCGGCCTGCGGTCTGGGCATGGGCGGCTTCGGTGCCTCCCGTGCACTGTCGACCCGTAACGACGAGCCAACCCGTGCCAGCCGTCCATGGGACAAGGGCCGTGATGGCTTCGTGCTGTCCGATGGCGCCGGTGCGCTGGTTCTGGAAGAGTTGGAACACGCCAAGGCCCGCGGCGCGACCATCTATGCCGAGCTGATCGGCTTCGGTACCAGTGGCGACGCCTACCATATGACTTCGCCGCCAGCCGATGGCGCGGGTGCTGCGCGTTGCATCACCAATGCCTTGCGCGATGCGAAGATCAATGGCGACCAAGTGCAATACATCAATGCCCACGGCACTTCGACTCCCGCAGGCGATCTGGCCGAAGCCAATGCGATCAGGTCGGTGTTTGGCGACCACGCCTACAAACTGGCAGTCAGTTCGACCAAGTCCATGACCGGTCACCTGCTGGGTGCGGCGGGTGCGGTCGAGGCGATCTTCAGCGTGCTGGCGATCAACAGCCAGGTAGCGCCACCAACCATCAACCTTGATGAGCCGGACGAAGGTTGTGATCTCGATTTCGTACCTCACACCGCGCGCAACATGGATATCGATGTGGTTCTGTCCAACTCCTTCGGTTTTGGCGGTACCAATGGCTCGCTGGTGTTCCGCCGGTTCGCAGGCTGATGGACACCTGGGTCGATGGTCAGCCGGCTGACGCTCTGTCGCTGAAAGATCGCGGCCTGGCTTATGGCGATGGTCTGTTCGAGACCATTGCCGTGCATGATGGCTTTCCAGTCCTGCTGGATCGTCATCTGGTGCGGCTGGCCAGGGGCTGCCGGCGGTTGGCTATCAATCTGGATCATGCTGCTGTGGTCGCGGAAGTGTTGACCTATGCCGAGCAACTGAACGAAGGTGTACTCAAACTGATCGTTACCCGTGGCGACAGCCTGCGTGGTTACGCTTTCGATCCTTCGGCCCAGGCCCGTCGTATCCTGTCGGGCAATCCTCCTGCGGTTTACCCGGCCGTCCATGCAGAGCAGGGCATTCGCCTGTTCCCGTGCACCACACGACTTTCCTTTCAACCCCTTCTCGCCGGGCTCAAGCACTTGAACCGTCTTGAACAGGTGATGGCGCGCGCCGAATGGCAGGACACCGAACATGCCGAAGGCTTGATGCTCGATCAGGCCGGTCGCGTGATCGAGGGCGTGTTCAGTAACCTGTTCATGGTGCGTGACGGCGTGTTGATCACAGCGGATTTGAGCTGCTGCGGTGTAGAAGGTGTGATGCGTGCCGAGTTATTGTCTCAGGCCGAATCTTTGGGCATCCCCATACAAATCACCGATATCTCGCTTGAGCAGCTGCAAGGCGCTGACGAAGTCTTTGTCTGCAACAGCGTGTATGGCGTTTGGCCGGTGCATGCCTATGCCGCACTGAGCTGGCCGGTTGGGCCGCTCACCCGTAAACTCCAAACCATTGCCCGTGCGCTACTGGATGCTTGATACGTGAGACGTAAATTCTTGCTGCTGCTGGAAACCGGACTGGTTCTGGCGGGGCTGATGTTGGGCGCTTCCGCCTGGAAAATTCATTCGGCGCTGGTCCAGCCACTGAACATAACCCAGGAAAAGCTGCTGGAGGTGCCCAAAGGCACCACGCCCAATCGCACTTTCCTGCGACTCGAAGCCGATGGCGTCATCAAGGACGCTTTCTGGTTGCGGGTGTACTGGCGTTTCAACCTGCCTAAACAGCCACTCCACAGCGGCGAATACCGCATGGTTCCCGGCATGACCGTCGAAGGTCTGATCGAACTGTGGAAGCGTGGGGAAATGGTGCAGTACAGCGTGACCCTGGTCGAGGGCTGGAATTTCCATCAGGTCCGTGCAGCCCTGGCCAAAGAGGAAAAGCTCGAGCATACCCTTGCCGGCTTGAGCGACAGCCAGGTCATGGACAAGCTCGGCCACACCGGGATTTTCCCCGAGGGGCGATTCTTCCCCGACACTTACCGCTTCGTGCGTGGCATGACCGACGCCGAGTTGCTGAAAACAGCTTACGACCGCCTCGACGAAGTGCTTGCCAAGGAATGGGATCAGCGCTCGGCCGATGTGCCGTACACGGAACCCTATCAAGCGCTGATCATGGCCTCGCTGGTGGAGAAGGAAACCGGCGTGCCGCAGGAGCGTGGGCAGATTGCCGGCGTGTTCGTGCGGCGCATGGCGATCGGCATGCTGTTGCAGACCGATCCGACGGTGATCTACGGCCTCGGTGATCGATACAGCGGAAAGTTGACTCGCGCCCATCTCAAGGAGCCGACGCCGTACAACACTTATGTGATTGCCGGTCTGCCGCCGACTCCTATTGCGATGGTCGGTCGCGAGGCAATTCATGCCGCACTGAATCCCGTGGCGGGCAACAGCCTTTATTTCGTTGCACGCGGTGATGGCAGCCACGTGTTCTCCGATGACCTGGACGCCCATAACAACGCCGTGCGAGAGTTCCAGCTCAAGCGTCGCGCCGATTATCGCTCCAGCCCGGCGCCGGTCACCGCACCTGAAACACCGCAAACCCCGGCTGAGGAATCCCGGCTTGGGGAGTCCGAATCCCAGGCGCGGCAAACTCAGGCTGAACAGGATCAGACACCGATCCCGGCCGCTTCGCCCGATACCGCGCCCGAGGCTCTGCCGTCGGTACCGCCGCAAGAACCCGCGCCTGAACCTGCACCTGCGTCCGCCCCCGAGCCGGAAGCAAACGCCCCGAAAAGCCCGCAATGACTCTGACTAAGGACTGCCTGTGACTGGCTTGTTTATTACTCTTGAAGGCCCCGAAGGCGCTGGCAAGAGCACCAATCGCGAATACCTCGCCGAGCGCCTGCGTGCCGCCGGGATCGAGGTTGTGCTGACCCGCGAACCGGGTGGTACGCCCCTGGCCGAGCGCATCCGCGAAGTGCTGTTGGCGCCGGTCGACGAAGTGATGAATCCGGACACTGAATTGCTGTTGGTGTTCGCTGCACGTGCACAACACCTGGCCGAGGTGATTCGCCCGGCACTGGCCCGCGGTGCCGTGGTCCTGTGTGATCGTTTTACCGATTCTACCTACGCTTACCAGGGCGGCGGCCGCGGCTTGTCACTGGAACGTATTGCCACGCTGGAAACCTTCGTTCAGGGCGATCTGCGTCCCGACCTGACCCTGATCTTCGACCTGCCGGTTGAGGTGGGCCTGGCCCGAGCCAGTGCCCGTGGACGCCTGGATCGCTTCGAATTGGAGGGTCGGGCATTCTTCGATGCCGTGCGCAGTGCCTTCCTCAAGCGTGCGGCGGCGGAGCCGGCACGTTACGTGCTGATCGACGCCGCGCAACCGCTGGCACAGGTTCAGCAATCGCTGGATGGTTTGTTGCCGCGTCTGCTGGAGTTGACCCGTGGCTGAAGCCTATCCCTGGCAGGACGGTTTGTGGCAGCAGTTGGCCGGTCGTGCGCAGCACGCTCATGCCTATCTGTTGCATGGCCCGGCCGGGATCGGCAAACGGGCACTGGCCGAGCGCTTGATGGCCAGTTTGCTGTGCCAGCGCCCAACCGCTCAGGGTGCGTGTGGCGAATGCAAATCCTGCCTGTTGCTCAAGGCCGGCAGCCACCCCGATAACTACATTCTGGAACCTGAAGAGGCCGACAAGGCGATCAAGGTCGATCAGGTTCGCGATCTGGTCAGCTTCGTGGTTCAGACCGCGCAACTGGGCGGGCGCAAGGTGGTGTTGATAGAGCCGGTCGAGTCGATGAACATCAACGCCGCCAACGCCTTGCTCAAAAGCCTGGAAGAGCCGTCAGGCGATACGGTATTGCTCCTGGTCAGCCATCAGCCCAGCCGTCTGTTGCCGACCATCAAGAGCCGCTGTGTGCAACAGGCTTGCCCGCTGCCGAGTGAAGCCATGAGTCTGGCCTGGCTGGCCAAGGCACTGCCGGACTGCTCGGAAGAAGAGCGCATCGAATTGCTGACCCTGGCTGCCGGTTCGCCATTGGCCGCCGTCAACCTGCACGCCCAAGGCGTGCGCGAGCAGCGCGCACAGGTGGTCGATGGGGTGAAGAAGCTGCTCAAGCAACAGCAATCGCCGACGCAACTGGCCGAAGGCTGGAATGCGATTCCGTTGTTGCTGCTGTTCGACTGGTTCTGCGATTGGTCGAGCCTGATCCTTCGCTATCAATTGACCCAGGATGAAGAAGGGCTCGGGTTGACGGACATGCGCAAGGTGATTCAATACCTGGCGCAGAAAACCGGGCAGGATAAGGTCCTGAACATCCAGGACTGGATCCTCGCCCAGCGCCAGAAAGTGCTGAGCAAGGCCAACCTCAATCGGGTGTTGTTGCTGGAGGCGCTGCTGGTGCAATGGGCGTCTTTGCCTACCCAGAGATAACCGTTCACGCCTAGACTCTGAGCATCAGCCGTGGAGGTCAGCATGAATGAACCCGTCAGCTCCGGGCCGCGCAATGGCATTTTGTCCCTGACCATCCAGGACAAGTCAGTGCTGTACGCGGCCTACATGCCGTTCATCAAGAACGGTGGCCTGTTTATCCCGACCAACAAGAGTTACAGGTTGGGCGATGAGGTATTCATGCTGCTGCACTTGTTTGACGAGACGGACAAGATCCCCGTGGCCGGCAAGGTCGCCTGGGTGACCCCGAAAGGCGCCCAGGGTAACCGCGCCGCTGGCGTCGGCGTGCAGTTCAATGAAGGCGACGACACCGCGCGCAGTCGAATCGAAACCTACCTGGCCGGAGCCCTGAAGTCCGACCGTCCCACTCATACGATGTAAGTTGCAGCCCTTTTATGCTCGTAGATTCCCATTGTCACCTTGATCGCCTCGACCTTGCCGCCCATGACGGCTCCCTGGATGCTGCCCTCGATGCGGCCCGCCAGCGCGGGGTAGGGCACTTCCTGTGTATCGGCGTCAGTGCCGACAACGCCGCCGACGTCAAAGCCCTGGCCGAGCGCTATGACGATGTCGATTGCTCGGTTGGTGTGCATCCTCTGGATGTGCAACCCGGTGCGGCGCCTGCGCTGGATTGGCTGTTGCAGGAGCTCAATCATCCGCGCGTGGTCGCCATCGGTGAAACCGGCCTGGACTACCACTACGAGCCGGAAGCGGCAGCGCTGCAGCAAGCGTCCTTCAGATTGCACCTGCAAGCCGCGCAGCAGACCGGAAAACCGGTCATCATCCATACCCGTGGCGCCCGCGCCGATACCTTGAACCTGTTGCGTGAAGCGGCGCTGCCCCAGGCGGGCGTACTGCATTGCTTCACCGAGGACTGGGACATGGCGAAAGCCGCTCTGGACATGGGGTATTACATTTCCCTCTCCGGGATTGTCACATTCCGCAATGCGGACGCGTTGCGTGATGTGGCGAGCAAGGTGCCGGCCGACCGCTTGCTGGTGGAAACCGACTCACCGTACCTGGCACCGATCCCGCACCGTGGCAAGCCGAACCTGCCGCAGTACGTACGCGAAGTAGCGGAATTTCTGGCAATGTTGCGGGGTGAGACCTATGAGCGATTTGCCGAGCAGACGACGGAGAATTTCAAGCGGCTGTTCCCGCTGGCACATGTGAAAGGTTAAATCGCAGGCAAAAAAAACCCGGGTTCTGGGGGGTGAATCCGGGTTAAGACCATTAGGAGTAAAACAATGGTACGCGGTCCGTTGGTACCAATATCGGCGCGACACTTGGGGGAGATGCCCCGCCGACAGTTCAAGTATTGATCAGTATTTCACCCAGTCCAGTTTGTCGGCCCCGGTTTTTAAACAAATTTGGAATACGGGCGCTTCAGAAGAGTTCTCATCCAGTGGCGACCCTGCGGGAAATCATCAAGAAACACAGATATGGTCGGATGATCCGTGCATTTTTGCGCAATTTAGGCATAATACGCGGCTTCGAATTTTGACCCCTACAGACCTTTTCTTATGCATAAAGAACCTCGTAAGGTCCGTGAGTTTCGTCGCCGCGAGCAAGAAATTCTCGATACCGCGCTCAAGCTGTTCCTCGAACAAGGTGAAGATAGCGTCACCGTCGAGATGATCGCTGATGCCGTCGGTATCGGCAAAGGCACGATCTACAAGCACTTCAAATCCAAGGCCGAGATCTACTTGCGCCTGATGCTCGACTACGAGCGCGATTTGAACGAGTTGCTGCACTCCGCCGACGTCGACAAGGACAAAGAAGCCCTGTCCCGCGCCTATTTCGAATTCCGCATGCGCGATCCGCAACGGTATCGCTTGTTCGATCGCCTGGAAGAAAAGGTGGTGAAGGGCAACCAGGTGCCGGAGATGATCGAGGAACTGCACAAGATCCGTGCTTCGAACTTCGAACGCCTGACCTTGCTGATCAAGGGCCGGATCAGCGAAGGCAAGCTCGAAGACGTGCCACCTTACTTCCATTACTGCGCGTCCTGGGCGTTGGTGCATGGTGCCGTGGCGCTGTACCACTCGCCGTTCTGGAGCAATGTGCTGGAAGATCAGGAAGGCTTCTTCCAGTTCCTGATGGACATCGGCGTGCGCATGGGCAACAAGCGCAAGCGCGACACCGACACCCCGAGCAGCTGAGCCATTCAGCAGCCTGATGGCGCCATTATTTCGCTACTTGGCGCCTTACCGCAGGAATATACTCAGGCGTGGGACTTGCTAAAACTTGATTTGTCAGTCAATTTTTAGCGGTCCGAATATTCTTCCGCCGGAGTGATCATGATCGTTGATCGTCAAGGCAGGCGTTTTCGCAATTTGCGAGTCAGCCTGACCTCAGCCTGCAATTACGCCTGTACCTACTGCGTGCCCAACGGGAAGCGGCTGGTAGCTGCGCAGGATGAGCTGTCGGCCGAAGCCATGGCGCGCGGTGTGGCCTATCTGATCGAAGCCGCGGGCATCGAGCGCTTACGCATCACCGGTGGTGAGCCGCTGGTCAGCCCGAAACTCGAAGCCTTTATGACCGCTGTCGGACAGATGGGGCTGGAAGACATCAGCCTGACCACCAACGGTCAATTGCTGGCGAAAAAGCTGCCGTTGCTGGTGGACGCTGGCATTCGGCGCATCAACGTTTCCCTCGATACCCTGGACGCCAGTGCATTCCGCGGCATTGCCCGTGGCGGCGATCTGGCCACTGTGCTCGACGGTATGGTTCAGGCCCGTGCGGCCGGCATCAAGATCAAGGTCAATATGGTGCCGTTACGCGGTCAGAACCTCGATCAGGTGATGCCGCTGCTCGATTACTGCCTGGAGCGTGGCTACGAGTTGCGCTTTATCGAACTGATGCGCATGGGCCACCTGGCCAGCGACTCCAACGCTTTCCTGCAACAGTTCGTCAGCCTTCAACAGTTGCTGAGCCTGATCGGCGAACGCTATGAGTATCTGCAGGCTGATGCGCCGGTGGATGCGACGGCGGTGCGTTATGAAATTCCGGGACTGGGGCATTTCGGCGTGATCGCCAACGAAAGCGTGCCGTTCTGTCGTACCTGTTCCCGTTTACGCCTTTCTTCCACGGGATGGCTGCATGGCTGTTTGTCGTCGAGCAACCGCCACTATATCGGCGATTTGCTGGACAAACCGCGTCATCAGGCATTGCCTGCCCTGCAGAGACTCTTGGTGAAAGCCTTGGGTGACAAGCAGGAAGTGGCGTTTTCCGGTGGTGCCACCGTCATGAAGATTATTGGCGGCTGATCGGGCCTCATCGCGAGCAAGCTTTGCTCCCACAGGATTGGATTAGGTCACAAAAACTGTGGCCGCTCGAAATCCTGTGGGAGCAAGGCTTGCCCGCGATTGCATTTCACCTGCCGCCGAAGATCACGAGCTGGCGCAAAATCTGCATCCAATGGCCATTCGCCGGTTTTCCGTCACCGGCCTCTGGAGGATAGGATGCGTAGCCTGGTTTTGCTGCTGGCCGTTTTGGCGCTCGGTGGCTGCATGAATGTCAGCGATATGGCCGAAGGGACTCGCTACCATATGAGCGACGCAGGTCTGCTGGATCATAGCGACAGCCGCCGCGTGAATAATCTGCGCATTCAGCCGGACTCGTTTGTCTACATTGCCCAAGGCGCCTTTGTGCCGCCGGGCAGCGCGATTTATCCTCGACCTAACGTGATCGCCGAAGTCGCCTTCGACGGTTTTGTCGAATACTTCCCGATGGTCCGCCGCGCGCACACGCCGGAAGGTCTTGACCAGGCCATGAGCGAAGCCCGTGCGGTCGGAGCCCATTACTTGCTCTATACCCGTTTTGCCAAGTCCGATGACCGTATCGGCAACTCGGATGAGTGGCTGGATCAGGAAGCCCTGGATCGCCTCGGCATCGACACCGGTGTGATTCAGATCATGTTGATCGAGACCAGCACCCAGTATTTGATTGATACTGCACGTATCAAGAGTCGTGGCGGTTTGCTGACGTTCCACGATGAAAAACCAGAAGACCTGATGGGCCCGCCGCTTGAGCAATATGCTCGTGGCCTGTTAGGGCTCAGTGACCAGTAATCCAAGGAGATCGCCATGAGTGGCCCGCAAAAAGCCAACGACCTGTTGGGGCAAATCCCCAAAACCAAAGGCTTGCCACCGGTCCACCTGTGGAACCCCGACTTTTGCGGCGACATCGACATGCGCATCGCCCGCGACGGCACCTGGTATTACCTGGGCACGCCGATCGGGCGCAAGCCGATGGTCAAATTGTTCTCCACCATCATTCGCCGCGACGGCGATGATTACTTTCTCATTACCCCGGTCGAGAAAGTCGGCATCAAGGTCGACGACGCACCCTTTGTGGCGATTGCACTGGAGGTGTCAGGCGCGGGCGAGGCGCAAGTCCTGCGTTTCACCACCAACGTCGATGAGACCGCCGAGGCCGGTGCCGAGCACCCGATTCGCGTGATGATCGATCCCGACACTCAAGAGCCGGCGCCTTATGTGCATGTGCGCAGCAACCTTGAAGCGTTGATACATCGCAACGTGTTCTA
This sequence comes from Pseudomonas izuensis, assembly GCF_002356535.2. NCBI lineage: Bacteria > Pseudomonadati > Pseudomonadota > Gammaproteobacteria > Pseudomonadales > Pseudomonadaceae > Pseudomonas > Pseudomonas izuensis. The sequence continues at coordinate 1,534,932 of NZ_AP017423.2, forward strand.
TCAGCTGGTGGAACTGGCAGTGAGTCGTGAGATCGACGGGCAGCGTTGGCTCGGTGTTTGGAGCGGCGGCGAGTTCTTCCGCATCGGTCTTGAGCCCTGACACATAACCCTGTGGGAGCTGCAGATCAGTCAATGCAAATGTCGGCTGATGCACCGCCTTCGCTGGCAAGCCAGCTCCTACAGTCCGCGTTACAGCCACTATTGGCTTCCCCCCTTCCGTCACTTCCCCCCAAATATCCCTTGCCCGCCCCAACCCGATTCGGGTATCAATTTGTACATGATTAGACAGGTACGATTCGACAAGAAACAACGGGTGGTCGACGAACTCATCCGGCGCATTGAAAGCGGTCTACTGGAAGACGGTTTTCATCTGCCGGGCGAGCATCAGTTGGCTCAAGAATTCAAAGTCAGCCGAGGTACTTTGCGTGAAGCCCTGGCCGAATTGAAACGGCGCAACTACATCGCGACGCAAAGCGGGGTGGGCTCCATCGTCACGTTCGACGGTGTGGCGCTCGACCAGCGCAGCGGCTGGGCCCAGGCCCTGGCCGACAGCGGCGCGCTGGTCAATACCGAAGTGCTGCGGCTGGAGGCGGTGACCCGTCCTGACCTGCTGCCACGTTTCGGCACCGACCAATTCATCACCCTCGACCGTCGTCGCCGTTCCAATGACGGCACGCTGGTTTCCCTCGAACGTTCATTGATGCCCGCCACCGGAGGCCTGGAAAGCCTGCCGCGGGTCGGTTTGATCGACAACTCCCTGACCATCACCCTGGCCGCCTACGGCTATATCGGTGAACGCGGCGATCAATGGATCGGCGCCGAACCCTTGAACGCCGAAGACGCCGAATTGCTGGGGCGTCCGGTCGGCACGGTGTTCCTCAAGGCCTTGCGCACCACCTACGACCGGCAAAACCGCTTCATGGAGCAGGTGGAAAGCTTGCTCGATCCTGTGCATTTCCGTCTGCACCTGCAATTTGGAACGATGAGATGACTGCGTTCAATCGTGCCTTGGGCGCGTTCTACGGCCTGGCCCTGGGCGATGCGCTGGGTATGCCGACTCAATCCCTGAGCCGCGACGAGATCAAGGCGCGCTTCGGCGAAATCATTGACCTGCAGGACGCCGGTCCCCATCAGCCGATTGCCGCCAACATGCCCAAGGGCTCGATCACGGACGATACCGAGCAGGCAGTCCTGGTTGGCCAGCTGTTGCTCGACGGCAAGGGCCGGATCGAACCGGCGCTGCTCGCCCGGCGGCTCATCGAGTGGGAAGCCGGGATGCAGGCCAAGGGCTCGCAGGATCTGCTCGGCCCTTCGACCAAACGCGCGATCGAGATGATCCTCGCGGGCCATTCGCCGGAAGAGGCGGGGCGCTATGGCACCACCAACGGCGCGGCAATGCGTATCACACCCGTCGGGATTGCCGCGGACGTGGCCGATCCCGAACGCTTCATCGACGCCGTGGTGCAGGCCTGCCAGGTCACCCATAACACCACACTGGGCATTTCCAGCGCGGCGGCGGTGGCGGCGGTGGTCTCGGCCGGAATCAACGGCCTGGACCTGGGCGAGGCGTTGAACCTCGGCCAGCAAATCGCCCAGCAAGCGCAAAGCCGTGGCCACTGGGTTGCCGGTGGACGCATCGCATCGCGCATCAGCTGGGCGCGGACCATCAGCGTCGACAGCGACAAGCGGATGCTCGCCGATTTGCTGTACGACGTGATCGGCACCTCGGTGGCTTCCCAGGAGTCGGTGGTCGTGTCGTTTGCCCTGGCCCAGCAAGTGGCCATCGGTGAAATGAATGCCTTCGAAGCGCTGTGCATGGCGGCGAGCCTGGGGGGAGACACGGATACCATCGCGGCGATTCTGGGGGCGATGCTGGGGGCTTGCCTGGGGCTCGAGTGTTGGCCGGTGGCGATGATCGAGAAGGTCAAGGCCGTCAATGATCTGGAGCTGGAGCCGTTGGTGCAGGGGCTTTTGGCTTTGCGCTGACTGGACTGGCGTCTTCGCGAGCAGGCTCGCTCCCACAGGGGGGACACCGTACTTGTGGGAGCGGGCTTGCTCGCGAAGGGTGCACCGCCGATTTAATTTGATATCCCGCAATGGAAAGCACCAACAAGGCCAGGACGGCCGGTATGTTGAGTCGATTTCCCTCATTGCCCACAACCACAAAAAATGGCAACAGGAGCATTTTTCATGAGTTCATCGAACGCCGGGCAAAACGCCGGGCAACTGGAAACCCGTGGCATCGAGCCGGTGCCGGAAGCCGAATGCAAGGGGCATCCGTTGCAGCTGTTCTGGGTCTGGTTCGCGGCCAACATTTCCATCCTTGGCCTACCGTTGGGCGCGACCCTCGTGGCCTTTCGCGGGTTGGCGATCTGGCAGGCGATCATCGTCGCGATCCTTGGCGCTGCGGGTTCTTTCGCCGTGGTCGGGATCATCTCCATCGCCGGTCGTCGTGGCCGCGCTCCAAGCCTGACGCTGTCACGTGCCATCTTCGGCGTGCGCGGAAACATCGGCCCGACCCTGGTGTCACTGATGTCACGCCTGGGCTGGGAAACCGTCAACACCACCACGGCCGCGTTCGTGCTGCTGTCGCTGTGCTCGATCCTGTTCGGCTCGCCGGTGGAAGCGAAAAGTGCGCCACTGCTGACGCTGGTGTTCATCGCGATTTTCGTGCTCCTGACCTTGTCGGTGTCCGGCCTCGGTCACGCCACCTTGCTGGTGATTAAGAAGTGGGCGACATACGTATTCGGCGCGCTGAACATCCTGGTCGGCGGCTTCCTCTGCGCCACCATCGACTGGAGCGCGGTGTTCAACGCCACGCCTGCGCCAATGAGCGCGATGATCATCGGTATCGGCACCATGGCGGCTGGCACCGGGATTGGTTGGGCCAACGCCGGCGCGGACATGTCGCGCTATCAGCACCGCAGCGTCAAAGCCGTGCGCCTGGTGGCGTCGGCGGCATTCGGCGCGGGCATTCCGCTGGTCCTGTTGATCACCCTCGGCGGCCTGCTGTCGGTAGGCAACAACGACCTGGCCCAGGCTACCGACCCGATCATCGCCATCCGTGACATGTTGCCGACCTGGATGGCCGTGCCGTACCTGATCACCGCATTCGGTGGCCTGCTGTTGTCGAATAACCTGTCGGTGTACTCCGCCGGCCTGACCACGCTGACCCTCGGCCTGAAGGTCAAGCGTGTCTACGCGGTGGTGGTGGATATCGTCGCGATCTTCGCCGGCTCCATCTACTTCATGCTGATCGCAGACAGTTTCTACGGTCCGTTCATTACCTTCATTTCGCTGCTGGCGGTGCCAATCACGGCGTGGGTCGGGATCTTCGTCGTCGACCTGATTCATCGTCATTATTACAGCCCCGTAGATTTGCTGGACGTCAGCCCGAGCAGCGCTTACTGGTATCGCGGTGGCGTCGAATGGCGCGCGTTCGGTGCCTGGGCGGTGGCAATCGTGCTCGGTTTCAGCTTCACCACCATTGGCACCACGGCGGAAAATGTCTGGTTCAAAGGCTTTCTGTCCGACTCCTGGTTGGGCCATAACGGCCTCGGCTGGATCGTGACCTTTGTGGTCGCCGGCGGGATTTACTTTGTACTTGGCGGGGCGAAGGATCGTCGCGCTGCGCGGGTCGAGAATGCTCATGCCTAAGATGTTGTATACCGGCCAGGTCATCATCGACCTGGTCATGGCTGTGGATCAGCTGCCGCAAGCAGGCGGTGACGCGCTGGCGCAGTCCGCCAGTTTCGAGGCGGGCGGCGGCTTCAACGTGATGGCCGCCGCGCAGCGTAATGGCTTGCCGGTGGTCTACCTCGGTCGCCACGGCACAGGGCGTTTCGGCGACCTGGCCCGCGCAGCGATGCTCGCCGAAGGCATCCACATCGGTATCGCTCATCCCGCCGAGCGCGATACGGGGATATGCGTGGCGATCACCGATGCTTCAGCCGAGCGCAGTTTTGTGTCCTACATCGGTGCCGAAGGCGAAGTGACGGCCCAAGACCTGGCCAGCGTACCGGCCGAGGCGGGGGATTATGTCTGCGTCAGTGGTTATAGCCTGCTGCATGTCGGCAAGGCACAGGCGCTGGTGGACTGGGTGCTGGACCTGCCGAGCGACATCAACGTGGTGTTCGATCCGGGGCCGTTGGTGGATTCGCCGGATGCGCCGTTGATGAACGTCTTGTTGCCGCGCATCAATTTGTGGACCAGCAACAGCGTCGAGGCGTTGCGGTTTACCGGGGCGTCGGACATTGGTGAAGCGCTGGCTCGCCTGGCCGGGCATCTGCCGGCCAAGGTGTTGATGGTGGTGCGCGACGGATCGCAAGGTTGCTGGATCAGTCAGGGTTCCGAGCGTCGACATGTGCCGGGCTTCAAGGTCGAAGCGGTAGACAGCAATGGCGCTGGTGATGCCCATGCCGGGGTGTTTGTGGCGGGGTTGGCGCACGGGTTGTCGGCGTTCGATGCGGCACGTCGGGCGAATGCGGCGGCCGCGTTGGCAGTGACTCGGTGGGGGCCTGCGACTTCGCCGGGGGCTGCTGAGGTGGACGAATTAATCAGGAAGACCTTCGGCGCCTGATCCATCGCTTTCGCGAGCAGGCTCGCTCCCACAGGGGATCTGTGAACGACACAAATCCCTTGTGGGAGCGAGCCTGCTCGCGAAGGGGCCCAAAAATTCAACACATGAATCTGGCTCTATCCAGCCTTGCGTAACGCCTCGATCAACTCCTGTTTACGCATGCCGGACCGCCCCGGAATATCCTTCGCCCGCGCCTCCTTTCTCAAACTGTCCACGGTCTGCGTATCACGCGAAGCCTGGCTATTGCGCGAATGCCCTTTGCGGCTCGCCACCGCGCGTCGTGCCGACTCCTTGCGGTCTTGCGACTTGGCGCTGGCCGGCTTCTTGCGGCCCGAACCACCGGCCCGTTCGCCGCCTCCAGACTGCTTGTTGACCGTGGCCCAGGCCCGCGCTTCGGCTTCGTCCTTGGACACGCCTTTGCGCTCATAACTGTCTTCGATGTGCTCGGCCTTACGTTTCTGCTCGGCGGTGTATTTGTCTTTGCTTCCACGAGGCATGGGATTTCTCCTGGCTTATGTTGGCAAACCCGATTACTGGCTCACGCCGCCTTCGGAGTCCGAACCACCGGTAGTGGTTTTCGAACCGATGCCAGAGCCGGCGTTATCGGGTGTTCGAGTATCCGGCAGGTTCAAACCGCCCTGACGGCCCGCGTCATTGCCTTGAGTCCGCGGGTCGGTGCCGGTGGACGGTGGCAGGCTACTATCGACGCCCGTGCCATTGGTGTTCATGCCGGGGGCGCTCTGGATGGCGGGTGCCTTGGGGCTTTCGACCGGGTTGGTCGGGCCGGTACCGGACGTGTAGGTCGCGGCGATTGCGAGCGGGGACAGCAGGACGGCGAGGGTGAGGGCGGTCAGCCGGGACAAGATCATGGAGGTGTCTCCCTTGATTTAGAGTCCTTACCTGATGTTGGTCCGCCCCCGTTTCGAATTGGTGCCTGATGAACGACGAATGGTTCAGGCCTGTTGCAATGCCCTGGCGGTGACGACCCTGCGCCAGATCAGGCGAGCCACTGTGATCAGCCAGTTGATCGAGGCGATCGCCAGCACGGTGAGCAACAACGTCGCCATCCCGTGCTCGACGATGATTTTTCCGGCGAGCAGCGGGAAGCCGAATACACCGATGAAATACGACAAACTGAACAGCAGCAAGGACTGTGCGGTGGTGCCATTCGGTGCTTCATTGGCGGCCAAGCCGTTGATGACCGAATAAGTCAGCCCGTAACCGACACCGAGCATCACCGCTGCAAGCAAGTAGCTCAAGCCATTGTCGACCACGAAGCCAAACAGCAGGATCGAGCCCATCATCAGCCCCGACAGCACGCACGACGCACGCAACGGATCGCGCTTGACCACGATGCCGGCGATCAGCATGCGGCTGCTGATCGCGGCACTCATGAAGCCCAGGAAGAACAGCGAATAGTCAAGCGAGCGTGCCGCGGCATAGCTGGTCTGGAAGCTCGACAATCCACCGAAAACACAACCGCCCAAGCCAACCATGATGATCGGGAACAGCGCCCGGGACGACAGCACTTGCCCCGCGGCGAGCCAGGAAATCCGTGACACCGTGGTCGATTGCAACGAGGCGTTTTTCAAGTGTCGATCCAACTGCCAAAACAGCAGCACGCCAATCAGGCTCGCCAGCGCGGCGAGATAGAACGCCGCCGTCACCGGATAGCCCAGGGCGCTCGCGGCGCGTCCCAGCAATGGGCCGCTGCCGATCCCGGTCATCATGCTGCCCGACAACAAGGCAAAGTATTTGGCGCGCTGCGAGGGGGTGACCAGGCTTGCAACGATGATCGGCCCGAGGGTGTAGAACACGCCCCAGCCCAAACCCAGCAGCAGCCCGAAAAACAGCAACAGATTGCCGAAGCCCGGCGTCAGTGCGAAACCCAGGCTGGCGGCCACCAGCAGGACGCCGAACAGTGCCACCGAACGTGCCGCGCCAAGCAGGTCGGACAGGTGTCCGGAGGCAATCACCGCAACAAAAGTGCTGAGCATCGCCGCCGAAATCACGCTGCCGGCATCGTGCTCGTTACCCCCGCGCGAGCCGATCAGCAGGGACAGCAAAAAGGTCGAACCGTAGGACAGCGAGAGCAGGTAACTGGCCAGGCAAAACAGGCCGAACAACTTGCCGGAGACGGGGGGTGTTGCGGTAGACATGACGCGGTTCCTTGACCTGATAAATGCACAGGTCATCTATCTATCATGCAAGGCGCTTATGTTAGGTCCGAGGTTCACGATTTCAGGATTAGCGCAGGCCGGAGTATTCCCCCTGTAGGAGCCAGCCTGCTCGCGAAAAAACGCAAGGACACCGCGCTTGTTCAGGCTGCAACTGTAATCGTTGACGACCATCGCGAGCGAGCTCGCTCCTACAAATGCGGAGCCATCTCGCCACAGATCCCGCGCCGACTTAGTATGGCGTTTTCCATTTCTGACAAGGCACGTCCATGACGATCGAAATCCGCCCGGCGACCCCCAGTGATGCCCCGCAAATTCTCGCGTTCATCACCGAATTGGCCGACTACGAACGTGCCCGCCATGAAGTCATCGCCAGCGTGGCCGACATCGAACGCAGCCTGTTCAGCGAAGGTGCCACCGCCCATGGCTTGATCTGCCTGCGTGAAGGCGTGGCGATCGGTTTCGCGGTGTTCTTCTTCAGTTATTCCACGTGGCTTGGCAGCAACTGCCTGTACCTCGAAGACCTCTACATCACCCCTGAACAGCGCGGTGGCGGTGCGGGTAAAACCTTGTTGCGGCACCTGGCCAAGATCGCCTGTGCCAATGACTGCGGCCGTTTCGAATGGAGTGTGCTGGAGTGGAACACCCCGGCCATCGAATTCTACAAATCCCTGGGCGCGCAGCCGCAGGAAGAGTGGGTTCGCTATCGCATGGACGGGAAGGTGTTGCGCGAGTTCGCTGAAGGAAACTGATCGGCTTTAAAAGATCGCAGCCTTCGGCAGCTCCTACAGGGGAACGCATTCCAAATGTAGGAGCTGCCGTAGGCTGCGATCTTTTTTGTCTTTATCTCAATATATGGGATTGATATTTATATATTGAGATTTTTCTTTTTCGAGGTTTATAGTCCCCTTCACACACTGCCAAAAAAACAGAACAGGTGAAGCGATGCTGGCGCATTTGATCGCGCTCGATTGGGGGACAACCTCACTACGCGCTTACAAACTTGCCGCAGATGGCCAGGTGCTCGAACAGCGTTCGCTGTCGTCGGGGATCATGCAGTTGCCCAAGGCGCCGCGATTCATCGCCGGTCGTGAATGCACCGACGGTTTTGAATTGGCCTTCGATGAGGCCTGCGGTGACTGGCTCGACGCCCAACCCGATTTGCCGGTGATCGCCTGCGGCATGGTCGGCAGCGCCCAGGGCTGGCGCGAAGCGGCCTACCGCGATACACCGGCGAACGTCGCCAATCTCGGAACCTCCCTACAAATTGTTCGTAGCCTTCGCGGTGTCGATGTGCACATCGTGCCGGGGGTGATACAGCGTTCACACCTGCCCAATGTGATGCGCGGCGAAGAAACCCAGGTGCTCGGTGTGCTGCAAACCCTGTCGAGAGAGGCGGGTACCGATCTGTTGATCGGCCTGCCGGGCAGTCATTCGAAATGGGTGGAAGTGAGCGACGGCTGCATCGTGCACTTCGACACCTTCATGACCGGCGAAGTCTTCGCCGTCCTCAGTGAACATAGCATCCTGGGGCGCACCCAGCAGCGCGGCGGGTCGTTCGATGGCGAAGCTTTCGATCGTGGCGTGCAGGTCGCCTTGTCGGCGGACGGCGAAATCGGCGTGCTGTCGACCCTGTTCAGCGCCCGCAGTCTGGGCTTGACCGGTGAACTGAGCGCTACGGCGCAAGCGGATTATCTGTCCGGTCTGCTGCTCGGCCATGAGCTCTCGGCCCTGGCCAGCGTTCAACGCCGCCGACGCAACAGCATGCACCTGCCTTCAATCATCCTGATCGGCAATGCCCAACTGTGCAGCCGCTACAGCCGTGCCTTGGGCGCCTGCGGTTTTGCCCGGGTAACCTTGGCCGAGCAGGCCACCGAACGCGGGCTATGGCAACTGGCGGTCGCCGCCGGACTGGTCGCCGCAATGCCATCCCGTTAACCCTGACTGGAGTCCTGACATGCTCAAACAAGCACTGGCGCAAAACGGTCTGATCGCGATCCTGCGCGGCTTGCATCCGCAAGAAGCCGTCGCCATCGGAGAAGTCCTGTACGCGGCCGGATTTCGCGTCATCGAAGTACCGCTCAATTCCCCCGAGCCGTACGAAAGTATCCGCATCCTGCGCAGTACCTTGCCTGCCGATTGCCTGATCGGCGCGGGCACGGTGCTGACGCCGGAGCAGGTCGAGCAGGTGAAGGCGGCGGGTGGCCAGGTGATCGTCATGCCCCACAGCGATCCCAAGGTGCTGCGCGCGGCGAAAGCGGCCGGTCTGTACCTGTCGCCGGGTGTCGCCACGCCGACCGAAGCCTTCGCGGCTCTGGCCGAGGGCGCGGACGTGCTGAAGATGTTCCCGGCCGAGCAAATGGGGCCGGCGGTCGTCAAGGCCTGGCTCGCGGTGCTGCCGGCGGGAACGATCCTGGCGCCGGTCGGCGGCATCACCCCGGACAACATGCAGGCGTTTATCGACGCTGGCGTCAAAGGTTTCGGCCTCGGTTCCGGTCTGTTCAAGCCGGGCATGACACCGGAGCAAGTGGCGGCCAATGCCAAGGCCTACGTGGCTGCCTGGAAAGCCCTTCGCTAAGACTTTTCCGGCGATTACCTATGTCTCGGTTCTGGCATTGATCGGTGCGCTTTCCTACATCTTGTTGGTGGGCAAGGTCGAGCGTATCAAGTTGTAGTGGCAACGGTAGGCCGACCATAATGCCGCCCGTTCACTCGCTCAACGGTAAAGGCTGGATATGCAGGAAGACGCCCCAAAAATCGCCAAGGAGACCGCGCCGACCGGCACCCAGACCCTGCTTCGCGGCCTGGGTGTGGTTCAGGCCGTGGCCAGCGGCGCCCGCGATCTCAAGGAAATCGCCCGGCTGATCGGCACTACGCGCAGCACCACCCATCGCCTGGCCAGTTGCCTGGTGGATGAGCGTTACCTGCGGGTGGTGCCGCAAGTCGGCTATTTGTTGGGACCGAAGCTGATCGAACTGGGGTTTCAGGCGCGGGAGGAGTTACCGCTGGTGACCCTGGCCGGGCCGTACCTCGATGAGTTGTCGGCGTTGACCGGCGACACCATTCACCTGGCGATCCGCGAAGGCGATGAGGTGTTGTACCTGCACAAGAATCCGGGGCGCAACGGTCCGGAAATGCGTTCGCGGGTCGGCCATCGCATGCCGTTGGCGCGCACCGGGATCGGCAAGGCGCTGATGCTCGACGACACGCCGCAAGAGTGGCAGCGGTTGTACGAAATCAGTCTGCCTGCAGGTGGGAAAAATCAGTTCTGGCCACAGCACCTGGAGCAGTCCTGGGAGCAGTTTCAGCAGCGCATGCTCGAGTACGTGGCAGGTGGCTACGCTTTCGACCTGGAAGATAACGAACCCTCGATCCGCTGTGTGGCGGCGCCGATCCGCGACGCCAGCAAACGCATCGTCGCCGGCATCAGCATCGCCAGCACCGTGCCGTATATGCCGCTGGAAAAAATGGCCGAGCTGATTCCCTTGATCAAAGGGGTCACGGCCCGGCTGTCGGCGGAGCTTGGTTTGAAGGTGTAATCCTGGTCAGCTTTCGGTTTTCTTCTCTGCCGCTCCCAGCTCTTTCAGGCGCTGATCGATCAGCTGGCACTTGTCCGGCAGATCCTTGGAGGCAGTTTTCAGGTCCATCTTCTGTAACTCATCGTTGATCTCCTTGGCTTTAGCCGGGTTCTGTTCGGTGAGCTTGCTGACTTCCTGGGCCAGCTGTTCGCGCTTGGCGGTGGCTTCGTCTGGGGTACAGGCCCAAGCGGGCAGGGCACAGGCAAGGGTGGCGACGAGAGTGAGTTTCAGCAGGTTTTTCATTCTTCAGGCCTCAGTTCCGGTTAAGGCGGGTTAACCGGTTGAGGGTTCAAGGACTGAAAAAGTTCAGCGATCCTTGTAGGCGTGAGCCTGCTCGCGATAGCGGTGCATCAGTCGCAAACAATGTGCAGACACTCCGTTATCGCGAGCAGGCTCACTCCTGCAAAGGCCCGGCAGTGCGAAATATTATCCGCTATGGCAGCAACTGGATTTCACTGCTTCCTCATACTTATCGTGATGCCTCACCCACTCCATGATTTCCTCTTCATTCCTGCCCTTTGGCGTCAGATCAAGGTAGTTATAGGCGCCAACCAGGAGGTCCAGGCCACGGGCGTAGGTCGAGTAAGTGTGGAAAATCTCGCCGGCCTCGTTGCGATAAAACACGCTGAGGCCTGGGAGTTCTTCTTCGGAGCCGTCGGTTTTTTCGTAGTTGTAGGTAGCCTTGCCGGCAGCGACGTCCTCGGCGCGGGCGGTGACGCCAAAGTCGTAGTTGAAATCGCTTCCCGCCGATGACACCCAGTCGAATGTCCAGCCCATGCGCCGTTTGAAGGCCTGGAATTCGGCGAACGGTGCGTGGGAAACCGCCACCACGGCTACGTCGTGGTGGGCCAGATGCTGGTTGGCGCCGTCGATGTGATCGCTGAGGAACGAGCAACCAGGGCAACCCTCATCCCAGCCTTTTGCGAACATGAAGTGGTAAATGACCAGTTGGCTGCGGCCGCCGAACAAGTCAGCGAGTTTCAGTTCGCCCTGTGGGCCCTGGAAGCGGTAGTCCTTGTCGATTTTCACCCAGGGCAAGGCGCGGCGTTCGGCGCTCAGTCGATCTCGCTCCTTGGTGAACGCCTTTTCGTGGGCCAGGTGCTGTTTGCGGGCGGCGAGCCATTCTTCCCGGGACACGACGGGATGATTCTGAATGTTCATGATGATTTCTCCTGCGTGGGGCTGGGAGGTGATTTACACAGCCTAGTCGTTTGGTCACTGCGTAATTCGACATGCCGCCGGTCGGTATCAGTAAAAACCTGAGCTGAACGGCTGCCGGGTGCGCCGGTCACAATCTATGAAGGCCCTATCAATCACGGGCACCGGAGGTTGAATCAGGATGACGACTTATAACTGGGATTTGATTGAACGCTTGCTGCACGAAGTGCAGAACGGCGAAGCCAGCTTCACGCCACGACCTTATGCCGAACGATACGCGGCTGAAAAAGCTGCGCAGGGCGAGGTACCTGAAAACCTCGACCACTTGAAAGCGGTGGCCGGTGAGTACGAAAAATTACTGTTGGCACGAGGCTATATCGAACCCCGGCCCGAGGAGCAGGGCGGCACTGGCTCCAACTACATTCTGACCCTGCGTGGCTCGAGGCTGTTGAGCCTGATTGACAGCAGCATTCCCGGTAATGACCACCCGCGTCAGGTGCTCGATGAGCAGCAGGATGCGCTGGATGAAGTGACGTTTGATGAGGTGGCTTCGAAGGCGCAGATTGCCTGACTTCACGCAAATCCAATGTAGGAGCTGGCTTGCGAGCGAAGTCGGTGTCACTGACACACCGAGGTGTCTGGATTCGCTGGCAAGCCAGCTCCTACAAGTCATGTGAATTGCCATCAACCCTTTTTTGCCGCCTTCAGGCATTTCAAATCGCTGAAATCCTTCCTCACACCCTCGATTTTTATCAGCAATCGCTGACGCTGCTCCGGCGTGCTTTCGGCCATCAAATCCACAAACAGCGAACGCGCCTGCGCTTCAGTCTTGGCGAAAGCCTGGCGGTATTCCGGTGTCCACAAGCGCTCACGATTCACCAGAAGTGTCTCGATTCGCTGTGGGAATTCAGGGCCGTGACGTTGCGCCACCGCCGCACTGAACTGTTTCTGCCAGTGGACACGGTTGGCGATCCATTGCGTATTCTGGTCACCCAGGGCATTGGACCACGCGACGACACGCTGTTGTTGCGTGGGGCTGAGTGGCCCGAGCCAATCACCCAGGCGTTTCTCCATGCGCTCGCCACGGTCTTTGATCTGCTGCTCGAGGGGCGGCTTGAGGTATTGCGCCTGGCGTTTGCGCTGGTCCTTGGCGAAGGCCTCGTTCATTTCAGCGACCTGCCTGTCATCCAGTCCTTGCAGCAACTCGATGGCCGATGGGGTGATTTCCCGGGCGGTCTCGGCGATGGCCTGTTCGGCCTCTTCGGTGCGCGCTTGCAGGGCGGCATCGGTGACCTGGTTGGTTGCGACCATGGTCTGCAAGCGGTCCAGCCAATCCAGATAACCCGGCAATTGCGTGGTGCAGTGCCAGGTCAGGTGTTCCTTGAGACGTTCATTCAACCAGCTTTTTTGTTCGCCGTTCATGTCCAGGTAGTCGCTGAGCGTCCAGGGAATGATGACGTCGAGGTTGCGGTAAGCCAGGCCCATTCGACTGCATGCGCCGAGGGCGAGGATGAGTGTGAGCACGAAGGCAATGTGCCTTAACCAGCGAGACATGGGCGAATCCTTGCGAAAGCCTGGCTTCTGGATCTGATTCTCATGTGAACGCAGGATGAGCCCGGCAGTTCAGCCGATCAAGGGAAGGCGAGCAAGAAGAGCACGTGGCCTGATGGCTGAGCAGGTTTTTATGAGCGTTGGGGTATGGGGAGGGGGTATTGCGGGGAGGGTTCCAGTCCAAGCGCTTCGAAGCTCAAAGCGCTTGTGGACCAGGTGATGCCGAGGGTTGCTCTTATTTCTTGCCCAGGGTGATCTGCTTGGACGGGCCGAATGTCTGACCGCTGACGCCTTTGGCAATTTGCTGGATTTCACCGCCGGACTTGAGGAACGCAGCAATCTGGTTATTGATCGATTCGCTGGTTTCGACGGCTGGAGCTGGCTTTGCTTTGCTGGTGGATGCTTTTACGCGCATGGCGGCCATTAACCTGTAGAAAATTAACTTGGCCAGGCATCGTACAGGAATTACCTGCAATTTGCTTGGCAAATATCCCGTGGAGGTTTCACAGCGGGTGCAGGATAAATGGCGGATTATTATTGGAAAATATCCCCTAAGTCGCTGTTTTAAATAAAAACATGGATCGACAAAATAACGATTTTGACCGGGCCGAGAGCGTCGAAAATTGTCGGGGTGGTCAGACGAGCGGCCACTCGGGTGCGGCGAAATCCAGGAAAATTAAGGCCTTCGGAGGATTTTCTCGCGCCACCGGCCCGGCCGCCGAACGCGGCCGGCAAAAACGGGTAGAATGCCGCCCACGCAATGAGGGTATTGGACATGGCTTTAGTCGGGCGTTACAACAGTTTGCAAGTGGTTAAACACACTAACTTCGGTTTATATCTGGACGGTGGCGCGGATGGCGAAATACTTTTGCCTAATCGTTATATTCCAAAAGATATTCCCAGCGAAGATGAAGACTGGCTCAATGTTTTTGTTTATCTGGACAGTGATGACAAACTTATCGCGACGACAGAAAAACCGAAAGTTCAAGTCGGTGAATTCGCCAGCTTGAAAGTTGTTGAAGTCAACAGCATCGGTGTGTTCCTCGATTGGGGCCTGCCGAAGGATCTGTTGCTGCCGTTTTCGGAAGAAAAGCGCCAGATGACGGCCGGCGAATACGCCGTGGTGCATGTCTATCTCGACAAGCACACCCGCCGCATCACCGCGACGGCTCGCCTGGACCGCTATCTGGACAAGACCCCGGCCAACTACACCCCGGGCCAGGAAGTCGACCTGCTGGTTGCCGAAGCCACCGACATGGGGTTCAAGGCGATCATCAACAACAAGCACTGGGGCCTGATCCACAAGAACGAAATCTTCAAGTTCATGCGCGCGGGCAAAGAAGAGAAGGGCTTCATCAAGGAAGTTCGTGCCGACGGCAAGATCAGCCTGAGCCTGCAGCCGGTCGGCCAGGAAGCGGCCACCAGCCTGAACTCGAAGATCCTCGCCAAGTTGCGTGAGAACAATGGCACCCTGGCGGTCAGCGACAAGAGCGACCCGACGGTGATCAGCAGTATGTTCGGTGTCAGCAAAGGCAACTTCAAAAAGGCCATTGGTGCGTTGTACAAGAATGGCCAGATTGTCATTCATGCCGATCGCATTGAACTGAGCTGATAAGCTCGCTCCTACCGTGGGTAATTTCTGTACATCTGGTTAATAATCGATATTTTCGCCCCGACCTTGTGTCGGGGTTTTGCTTTTACTGCCGAGTCACTGCCATGGATCGTGTTGTTGTCGAGGTTTTCCGGTGAGCGCCACCCGGCGTAGCGCCGATGGATTCGCCTTGCAGGTGATGTTGGGGTTGTGCCTGGTCTGGGGCGTTCAGCAGGTCATGATCAAGTGGGCGGCGCCCGACATCGCGCCGGTCATGCAGGCGGCCGGGCGCTCGGGCATGTCTGCATTGCTGGTGGGATTGTTGATCTGCTGGAAGGGCGGTTGGAGTCAGGTTGGCAGCACCTGGCGCGGCGGGTTGTTGGCCGGTGCGTTGTTCGGTCTGGAGTTCTTCTTCATTTCTGAAGGCCTGCAATTGACCACGGCCGCGCATATGTCGGTGTTCCTCTACACTGCGCCGATTTTCACCGCACTGGGTGTGCACTGGCTGCTGCCGAGCGAGCGTTTGCGGCCTGTGCAGTGGCTGGGGATTTTCCTCGCATTCGTCGGGATTGCCATCGCATTTGCCGGTGGCGTGTCCTGGGACAATCTCGATTACCGCATGTTGATGGGCGATGCGCTGGGCGTGCTGGCCGGGGCGGCCTGGGGCGCGACCACCGTCGTGGTGCGGGCTTCGCGGTTGTCGGAGGCGCCGGTGACGTTGACACTGTTTTACCAACTGATCGTCGGCTTCTTCGGTTTGCTGTTGATCGCGCTGCTCAGTGGTCAGATCACCCACGTCAGCCTGACCCGCGTGGCGGTAGCCAGCGTGCTGTTCCAAGGCGTGGTGGTGTCGTTCTTCAGCTATCTGATCTGGTTCTGGTTGTTGCGCCGCTATCTGGCGGCGAACCTGGCGGTGTTTTCGTTCATGACGCCGTTGTTCGGCGTCACGTTCGGGGTGGTGTTGTTGGGCGAAAAACTGAGCCTGAACTTCGTCATTGGCGCGATTCTGGTGCTTTTGGGCATCACGTTTGTCAGCGCCGAGCAGTGGGTGCGTCGTCGTTTGCGCAGAGCGCTTGGGCAGTCCTGAGCACCGTCCAGCCTGGGTCGATTGACATTCTCTAGAAAAGAATAATAGTGGGTAACTTGTTCTTTTTTGGAGAATGCCATGGAATTCAGCCAATTGCGGATTTTCCAGGCGGTGGCGCAGGAAGAGTCCATCACCCGTGCCGCCGAGCGGCTGCACCGGGTGCCGTCCAATCTGTCGACCCGGCTCAAGCAGCTTGAAGAACAATTGGGCGTTGAACTGTTCGTTCGCGAGCGTCAGCGTTTGCAATTGTCGCCCGCGGGAAAAGTCCTGCTGGACTACACCGCCAGGCTGTTTGCCTTGCACGACGAAGCCCATGCAGCGGTCCAGGGTGGACAACCGGCCGGCGACTTCGTACTGGGCACCATGTACAGCACCGCCGCCATTCACCTCCCGGCGTTGCTGGCGCGCTATCACAAGCGTTACCCGGCGGTGAACCTGCAAGTGCAGTCCGGGCCCAGTGGTGAGTTGCTGGAAGGCTTGCTCACCGGCCGGCTCGATGCGGCGCTGGTGGACGGACCACCGGAACTGGCCGTGCTCGATGGCGTGTTGTTGTGCGAGGAGCGGTTGGTGCTGATCAGCGAGTCTGATCATCCTCCCGTGCTCAGTGCAAGGGATGTGGAAGGGCGCTCGGTGTTCACCTTTCGTCAGGGCTGTTCCTATCGCATGCGCCTGGAGTCCTGGTTTTCTCATGATCATGCGGCGATGGGCCGGGCGATTGAAATCGAATCCTATCCGGGAATGCTCGCCTGTGTGATTGCCGGATCGGGCGTGGCGTTGATGTCGGAGTCGATGCTTGCCAGCCTGCCGGGACGCGAAAGCGTGGCGGTCCATCCGTTGCCTGAACCGTTTGCCAGCGCGACCACCTGGCTGATGTGGCGCAAGGGCATGGTCGGCGCCAACCTGAACGCGTGGATCGAGGAGCAACAGGCGCTCTTTCCGTCGGCGCAAAGCCTGGTCCGCGCGATTGCATGATTTAATGCCATCGGATTGTGATCGATTCAGTAACAGATCATTGCCACTTTGGGCGAGCATTGCTCAGGACTTCGGACTATTATCAGTTCCAAGCGGCTACAGAATTCCGGTCGCTCGGCACTACCCTGAAGGGGGCATCATGAAAGAGAAAATCCAAAACTGGCTGCATGACCTGGGTGTCGCGCTCGGTTTGATCGAACCGCCTCTGCAACCTGTGCCCATTCGCACCGACGACGAGCAACGCCGACGCCAGCAGCGTCGCCGGTAAGCGAACAAACCGTTGAGAGGGTGCTTTTTTGTGGCGAGGGAGCTTGCTCCCGCTGGGCTGCGAAGCAGCCCCTCTTGATACCAAGGTTTCAGTCGTGGCGCTTTGAGAGGTTTTGCGAGGACTCCGCCCTCGAGCGGGAGCAAGCTCCCTCGCCACAAAGGGTATACCTGCTCTGGTGGCGTAAGTTTTCAATGCCGCCCAATCTTCATCAAAAACCGACTCAAGTCGTTCGCCGTCCTGGCTGTCTTGAGCATCCGGTCTTCCTCGGCGGTGAACGCCGTCAAGCCGAGTTCGTCTTCCAGATGGAAGATCAGCTCTTCGATATCCGATTTGTCCAATCCCAACTGCACCAGACTGGTGTTGTCGTCGAAGTCATCCTGACCTTCCAGCAGGCGGCTGATGTAGCGATGCACGGCGGCACGAACGGCAGCTTTTTTCATGGCGATCTTCGAGGGCGTTATTGTTTTGGTCGCCCCGGGCTTGAGTACAGCAGGCTTCAGCCGTGTGAGCGCTGCCACTCGTCAATCATGTGGCGCAGATGTTCCCCGGAAAAGCTGCCGAAATGCCCGCCATGCACCGTGCGGATCGGCAGGGCGCGCAAGCGTTGCAGGCTGCGTGCATAGTCGTCGAGGTTGGAGTGATAAGCGTCTTCGATCAGCGGCCCGTCGTAAATGATGTCGCCGCTGAACAGGGTCTCGGTGGCCGCTTCATACAGGCTGATGCCGCCCGGTGAGTGTCCCGGCGTGTGCAGCACTTGCAGCACCCGGTTGCCCAGGTCCAGTACATCACCTTCTTCGATCGTACCCGTGGCCGGCGCGGCCTTGACCCGATATTCGGCGTAGCACAACGGGCAATCGGGGTGCGCCTCGAACATGTCGTCGCCGACAAACATCCGGCTCAAATCGTTTTCACCGTCCGGTGCGGCCAGGATTTGCGCTTCGGCCGGGTGTACCAGGCGTTCGGAAAACTCGTGATGCCCGGCAATGTGGTCGAAATGGCAGTGACTGGCCACCGCCACCAGGGGGCGCTCGGTGATCCACGGCAATTGCTCGCGCAGGCTGACCAGCCCGGAACCGCTGTCCAGCAGCAGGTCCTTGTCGCGACCTTGCACATGCCAGAGATTGCAGCGGTAGAAAGGGCGAATGTAAGGCTCGTGAATCAAACGAATGCCGTCGCTGAGTTGTTTGACCTCGAACCACTGATCGCGGGAAACAATTTTCATCAAAGGTTTTCTCCAGGCGAAAAAAAACGGGTGTGGCAACCGACGCCACACCCGTCGAAGAAAAGCATCAAGTCGTTATGTTCAGCTTAGGCGGCGCTGGTCACCAGTGCCGGACGACGGGACATCAGGCTGACCACCACGAAGCTCACCAGACCTGCTACCAGGCTGTAGTAGATCGGGGTATTGGCGTCCAGACCGTCCTTGACCATGAACAGCAGGGCAGTGGCGAAGCCCACGCTCATGCTGGCGATGGCGCCGGCGGTGGTGGCGCGTTTCCAGAAAATCGCACCCATCAGCGGGATCAGCATGCCGCCAACCAACAGGTTGTAGGCCAGGGTCAGGGCGCTGATCACATCGTTCACTACCAGAGCGATGCCCAGTACGACAAGACCGGTCAACAGAGTCACCAGGCGGTTCAGGCCCAGGCTCGATGCTTTACCGCCGCGCAGTTTCGGCAGCAGGTCTTCGCTCAGGGTGGTGGCGGCAGCCAACAGGCCGGCGCTGGCGGTGGACATCATGGCGGCCAGTGCGGCAGCGATGACCAGGCCACGGATACCGTCCGGCAGGGACAGTTTCACGATGGCGGCGAATGCGTTGTTGACGTTGTCCAGATCCGGGATCAGTACGTGAGCGGCCATGCCGATCAGGGCGCACGCCAGACCGTAGATAATGCAGTAGATACCGGCAGCGGTACCGGCAACCTGAGCCACTTTAGCGGTCTTGACGGTGAACACCCGTTGCCAGATGTCCTGACCGATCAGGATGCCGAAGAAGTAGATCACGAAGTAGGTGATGATGGTGTCCCAGCCGATGGTGGTGAAGCTGAAGCTCGCCGCCGGCAGTTTGGCCACCAATTGATCCCAGCCGCCAACGCGGTACATGCAGATTGGCAGCAGGATGAACATCAGGCCAACGGTCTTGATCACGAACTGGACGATGTCGGTCAGGGTCAGCGACCACATGCCGCCGATGGCCGAGTAGATCACCACGACGCCACCACCGAGCAGTACCGAAATCCAGAACGGCAGGCCGAACAGCACTTGCAGCACGGTACCAATCGCCAGGATCGAAACGACGCCGATCATCAAGGCATAGGCCAGCATGATGACCGCGCTCGCGGAGCGGGCCATCGGGTTGTAGCGTTTTTCCAGCACCTGGGTAACGGTGTAGATCTTCAGTTTCAACAGCGGTTTGGCGAGGAACAGGTTCAGCGCCACGATTCCGCAACCCAGTGCGGCGCAGAGCCAGAAACCGGAGATGCCATGCACGTAGCCCAGGCGCACGGTGCCCACGGTGGACGCGCCGCCGAGGACGGTGGCAGCCATGGTGCCCATGTACAGGGTCGGGCCGAGGTTACGACCGGCGACCAAAAAGTCTTCGTTGGTCTTGGCCTTGCGCATGCCGTAGTAGCCGAGTATCAGCATCGCGGCGGCGTAGATGAGTACGACGAATAAATCCAAAGCCATTATGGCGTGTCTCCGATTGTCTTTTTTATGTGGAACTAAAAATCAATTCCTGAGCAAACATCGATCCCTGTGGGAGCGTGGCTTGCCCGCGAAGGGCGCGCCGCGGTCCGTCAGGCAAACCGCTTCATCGTTCATCGCGGGCAAGCCTCGCTCCCACAGGTCATGCGTTGACCACAGGTAATGCGTTTATCAGGCGACTTGTCGCATCGCCGGTTTAACGAGCGAATCCTTGCTCATGCTGCGTGGATCGTTCGGGCCGAACACCGCAGTCGGTTCCGGGAACAGACTCAGCAAGACCAGGTAAACCACCGAGGCCAGGCCCAGGGTCACCGGCAGACTGATATCGATACCGCCGGCCATTTCGCCCAGTGGTCCGACGAATTGCCCCGGCAGGTTCACGAAGCACAGGCCGACGGCCGCGCTCGGGATCCAGGCACCCAGGCCACGCCAGTTCCAGCCATGGGTGAACCAGTAACGGCCACCTTTCTCGCCACGGGTGAACACTTGCAGGTCATCCGGGCAGTAGAAACCGCGACGTACCAACAGGCCGATGATCATGATCACCATCCACGGAGTGGTGCAGGTGATGATCAGTACGGCGAAGGTCGACACGCTCTGCACCAGGTTCGCCGCGAAGCGTCCGATGAAGATGAAGGCAATCGACATCACCCCGATCAGCAGCGTGGCCTTGACCCGCGACAGCACCCGTGGGAACACGCTGGACATGTCCAGCCCGGTGCCATACAGCGAGGTGGTGCCGGTGGACATGCCGCCGATCACCGCAATCAGACACACCGGCAGGAAGAACCAGCTCGGCGATACCGCCAACAGGCCGCCCACATAGTTGTTGGCCGCGATGTAGTCCGGCGCCTTGACCGCGACGATGGTGGCAGTGACCAGGCCGAACAGGAACGGGATGAAGGTTGCGATCTGCGAAATCACCACAGCGGCCATGATGCGGCGCTTGGAGGTATCACGCGGAATGTAGCGCGACCAGTCGCCCAGGAACGCCCCGAAGGAAATCGGGTTGCTCATGGCCACCAGCGCAGCGCCGATGAACGCCGCCCAGAACCCCGGTTGCCCCATGTTCACGGTGCCGGCGTAGTTCACATCGAAGGGACCGGCAAAAGCGAAAGCCCCCAGCAGGAACAACAGGCTGGCGCTCCATACTGCGATCTTGTTGACCCACAGCAGGAAACGGAAGCCATAGATGCACACGGTCAGCACCAGAATCGCGAACAGACCGTAGGCCAGGCCCAGGGTCAGGTCGGTTTCCGGCAGGCCGATCAGGCGTTTGGCACCACCGATCAACGCATCGCCCGAACTCCACACCGAGAGGGAGAAGAAGGCGATAGCGGTCAACAGCGACAGGAACGAACCTACGATCCGCCCGTGCACGCCGAAGTGCGCACCGGAAGATACGGCGTTGTTGGTGCCGTTGATCGGGCCGAACAGGCCCATCGGCGCGAGGATCAGCGAACCGAGCAACACGCCCAGCACAATCGCCCAGGCGCCAGCCTGGAAAGACAGGCCGAACAGCACCGGGAAACTGCCGAGAACGGCGGTGGCAAAGGTGTTCGAACCACCGAAGATCATCCGGAACAGGTCCGTCGGGCCTGCGGTGCGTTCGTTGTCCGGGATCTGCTCGACCCCGTGGGTTTCAATTTGCGTAAGGCTTTGGTCTTTGTTGTTGTTATTCATGATCAGCTCCGATCATAAAGGCGCGCTCATCGTGCGTGAGCGTCACCCGTGTTGGCTAAGGGGTTGGCAGCCCTTCCGGCATCGCGGACAAATGTTCGTGGCAGGCCAGCCATAGGCCTTGTTGTTCTTGGCCAGACGCTTGTTTCTTGAAAACAATCGTCTCGCGCTCCTGGCTGAAGTGTTGCTCCCCTTGCATGCGCAGCTCGGTGGCCACGTCATGGATAAAAATCGCTACATCACCCTGCAGGCTGACGAAGGCGTTGCTCGAGGTGCATGACAGCACTTCGAAGCCGTCCTCGGCACGCCAGCTGTCCCACAAGGCCTGGTAGGCATCGCGCGACAGCAGTGGCTGTTCGAGGGTGTAGAAAACGAAGCTGGCATCGGCGCTGAACGCGCCGAAGTAGGCTTCGCGATCGTTGCGGGCGAAGGCGGACACCAGATCGGCGGCCGCTTTCAAGACCTGATCGCGTTCGGTCATGACCAATCCTCAGCGGTGGACTACGCCAGGCAGTACGCAGAGCATTTCGTACAGCAGGTTGGCGGCCAGCAGCGAGGTGTTGCCGGTGGTGTCATAAGCGGGCGAGACTTCTACCAGATCGCAACCGATCAGGTCGAGGCCTTGGCAGCCGCGAACGATCTCGATGGCCTGAATGGTGGTCAAGCCGCCGATTTCCGGGGTGCCGGTGCCAGGCGCCCAGGCCGGGTCGATACCGTCGATGTCGAAGCTCAGGTACACCGGACCGCCACCGACTTTCTCGCGAACTTCGGCCATCAGCGGTTCCAGGGACTTGTGCCAGCACTCTTCGGCCTGGACCACACGGAAGCCCTGGTTGCGGCTCCAGTTGAAGTCGTCAGCGGTGTAGCCCTGGGCGCGCAGACCGATTTGCACAACGCGGTCCGGATCGATCAGGCCTTCTTCGACGGCGCGACGGAAGGTGGTGCCGTGGGCGATTTTCTCGCCGAACATGTGATCGTTCACATCGGCGTGGGCATCGATGTGCACCAGGCCGACCTTGCCGTGCTTTTTATGGATGGCACGCAGGATCGGCAGGGTGATGGTGTGGTCGCCGCCCAGGGTCAGCGGGATCACATCGTGTTCGAGGATGTTGTCGTAGGACTCTTCGATGATCCGTACGGCATCCAGCAGGTTGAAGGTGTTGATCGCCACGTCGCCGATGTCGGCAACCGACAGCGAGTCGAACGGAGCAGCACCGGTGGCCATGTTGTACGGGCGGATCATCACCGATTCGGCGCGGATATCACGCGGCCCGAAACGGGTGCCAGGGCGCAGGGAAGTACCGATGTCCAGGGGCACGCCTACGAAGGCAGCGTCCAGGCCGGCAGCGGTAGGAACATGGGGGAGTCGCAGCATGGTGGCGATGCCGCCGAAACGCGGCATTTCGTTGCCGCCCAGTGGTTGGTGAAGAATCTTTTCCACGGGTAAGGCCTCATCGTCGTTGTTTTATTTATGCAGGCACGCCGTTCACGGAAGGTACGGGCGCCGCTTTGAGCCGATTCTGCGAAATGTAGTGGCCGGGAAGAATCGCTACGGGCAAATACTTAGTTCAGATTTTTCTAAACTAATGGTCCGGGGAGGATTAGACTTCACTCCGCAGCTGATGTGGTGTGTCGAATGGCCTTTTCGCTGGCAAGCCAGCTCCTACAGGTTTTGGGTCGTGCACAGCATCATCTGTAGGAGCTGGCTTGCCAGCGAAGGCGGCCGAATGGTTGCCACCAGACTGACCTTGCATCGAGCGGAGTTCGCAGATCCCATGGCCAACGCTTTACCCGACCTGAAACTATTGCGCATCTTCGTCAGCGTGGTGCGTCATCAGGGATTCGCCAACGCCCAACAAGAGCTCAACCTCTCGACGTCAGCCATCAGCACCTACATGAGCCAGCTCGAGTCGGCGCTGGGCCTGGTGCTGTGCCATCGCGGCCGTGGTGGTTTCAGCCTGACCAGCAAGGGCGAGTTGTTCCATCAGGAAACCCTGCGTCTGCTGGGCGAGTTGGAAGGGTTCGAACAATACGCCGCCGCGCTCAAGGGCGAATTGCGCGGCACGTTGAACCTGGGGGTGATCGACTCCACCGTCAGTGACAAGGCCTTGCCGTTCGCCGAAGCCATCGGCGCCTACAGCCAGGAACACCCGGCGGTGCATTTGCATTTGTCGGTGATGAGCCCCTATGAACTGCAACTGGGCGTGCAGGACAACCGTCTCGACCTGGCCATCGGCGCGTTTTCCACGCGCATGAGCGGCCTGGTGTACATGCCGCTGTACCGCGAGCAGCACTGGCTGTATTGCAGCACGCGGCATCCGCTGTTCAACGAGCGGCGCATTCCCGAGCAGGTCATCACCCAGCAGCGCATGGTCGGTCGCGGCTACTGGAGCCAGGCCGAACTGGCTCGCCATGGCTTCAAGCACAGCGCCGCGACGGTGGAGAGTATGGAGGCGCAGCTGATCCTGGTGCTGTCCGGCGCCTACATCGGCTACTTGCCGGAGCACTATGCCCAGGCCTGGGCCGACAAGGGCGACTTGCGTGTGCTGTTGCCGGCGACTTTCGGGTATCAGGCTCCATTCTCGATGATCGTGCGTCGGGGCCGCAGCCGCGAGCCGTTGATCCAGACGTTCCGCGATCTGCTCAAGGCGCAACTGAATCAGGCTGCCTGAGGGAATAAAATCGATGTCCAGAATTCAATGCCCGCGCTGCCTGCGTCCGCAAAGCCATTGCCTGTGCCCACTGATCCCCAGCCTCGACAGCCGCACCCGGCTGTTGCTGTTGCAACATCCGAGCGAGGTGAACCATGCGCTGAACACCGCGCGGCTGGCGGCGCTGGGCTTGAAAAATGCCGAGTTGATCGTCGGCGAGGTGTTCGAGGACTTGCCGAGGCTGTTGAATCAACCGGGTTATCAGGCGCGGTTGTTGTTTCCCGCCGACGATGCGCAGCCGATGCAGGCTTACAGCGCATCCGATGATCCGTTGCTGCTGGTGGTGCCGGACGGCACCTGGCGCAAGGCGCGCAAGATGCTGCACTTGAACCCGCTGCTGGCGGCATTGCCCCGAGTGGCCCTGGCCGAGGGCGGCGTGTCCCGTTATCGGCTGCGCAAGGCACCGGGGCCGGGAGCGCTGTCGACGGTGGAGGCGATTGTGCAGGCGTTGCAGGTGCTTGAAGCGCCGGCTTCATTCGAGCCGTTGTTGAAGCCGTTCGAGGCGTTGATCGAGGGGCAGATTGCGGCGATGGGGGAGGAGGTTTTTCAGCGTAATCATGGGCCGAAATAGTCGTTGTCTGCACTGGCCTCTTCGCGAGCAGGCTCGCTCCCACAGTTGACCGGGTTCTTCCAGTAGAAATGCGGTCCCTTGTGGGAGCGAGCCTGCTCGCGAAAGCGGCAGAACAATCACCAAAAATCCCTGAAAGAAACTACCTTTCCCGCATCGCCTCAGTCCGCGCCTTGAGCACCGGTTTAAGCAGGTAATCCAGCACCGTCTTCTCCCCGGTAATGATGTCCACCGTCGCCACCATCCCCGGAATGATCAGCAAGGGTTTCACATCCCCGCCCAAATGGTTTTTATCAGTGCGCACCTGGATCAGGTAGAAGCTGTTGCCCTTCTCATCGGTGATGGTGTCGGCACCGATCAGTTCAAGCTTGGCACTCAAGCCGCCATAGATCGTGTAGTCGTAGGCACTGAACTTGACCATGGCTTTCTGCCCCGGATGCAGGAAGGCGACGTCCTGTGGCCGCACCTTGGCCTCGATCAGCAGGTTGTCTTCCAGGGGCACGATTTCCACCATGTCGCTGCCCGGCTGGACCACGCCGCCAATGGTGTTGACCTTCAGTACCTTGATGATGCCCTTGACCGGCGACATCACCGTGGTGCGGGTCACGCGGTCGTCGATGGCGATGCTCGATGCGGTGATTTTCGACAGGTCGGTGCGTTTCTCATTCAGCTCCTTGGCCGCCTCCGAGCGGAAGGTCTGTTCCGACTCGTCGATCTTGCTCTTGATCTCGGCCATCGCCGATTCCGCCCGGGGAATCGCCAGGGTGGTGGCGTTCAGCGAGCCGCGGATTTCCACGGCGCTGCGTCTGAGGCGCAGGATCTCCACCGGTGACACGGCACCGGTCTTGACCAGTGGCTCGGACATGGCCATCTCCTGGTTGACCAGGGCCAGGCTTGAACCGTATTGCCCCGCCTTGGAGCGGAACTCCGCCAGCTCCTGGGTTTTTTGCCGCAGTTGTTCGGTCAGTGTGCGTTGTTCGCTGGCCAGTCGACGTTGCCGTTGTTCGTACAGCGAGCGTTCGTCCTCGGCCACTTGCGGGGCCTTGGCGATCACTTCTTCCGACAGTTTGAAGGGGCGGCCTTCGGCTTCCGCCGACAACCGTTCGACCTGCGCGGTCAGTGCATAACGATCGGCCTCGCTTTCGCCCTTGTTCGACAGGTAGCGCGTGTCATCCAGGCGCAACAGGGTGTCGCCCTTGTTCACCATTTGCCCTTCGCGCACGAAGATCTCGGTGACGATGCCGCCCTCGAGGTTCTGGATCACCTGCACCTTGCTCGATGGAATGGCCTTGCCTTCGCCCATGGTGACTTCCTGCAACACGGCGAACCTGGCCCAGACCAGTGCGCTGATCAGCAGCGCCGCCGCCAGCCACACCGTGATCCGCGACCAGCGTGGCGAGTCTTGCAATGAAGCGCCGGCGGTTTCCGGCATGAATTCGACTTCAGCGCTTTTTGAAAAGCTGTTGAAGTAGCCACGCTCTTTCGACGTTACAGGCAGATCCGCAGACATGGGCAACTCCTAGACCGCCGCCGAGCCGACACGGCCCTTGCGCAGTGCATCGATGACCGCTTCTTTCGGTCCGTCGGCGACGATCCGCCCGTTGTCCAGCACCACCAACCGATCCACCAGGCTGAGCATCGAGGTACGGTGGGTCACCAGCAGCACGGTTTTGCCCTGGACCCAGCCGTGGAGCTTTTGCCGCAGAACGTCTTCGCTGCTGTTGTCCATGGCGCTGGTGGGTTCGTCCAGCAGCATGATCGGCGGGTCCAGCAACAGCGCCCGGGCCAGCAGCACGGCCTGGCGTTGACCGCCGGACAGCAATTGCCCGCGCTCGCCGACGGGCCGGTCGAAGCCTTGCGGGTGTTGTCGGGCCAGTTCGGTGACGCCGGTCAGTTCCGCCACTTCGAGCATGCGCGCATCGCTGATGTAGCGCGCACCGAGGGTCAGGTTGTCGCGCAGGCTGCCGGCCAGCAGTGGCAGGTCGTGGGCGACATAACCGATCTGATGGCGCAGGTCGGCGACGTCCAGTTGTCGCAGATCCAGGCCATCGAGCAGCAACTGCCCTTCGGCAGGTTCGTAGAAGCCCATCATCAGTCGCGCGAGGGTACTTTTGCCCGAGCCGCTACGACCGATGATGCCGATCCGTTCGCCGGGTTTCACGCTGAAGCCGACATTGGCCAGCGCCGGTGCACTCTGGCCGTTGTAGTGGAACGTCACGCCGACCACATCCAGCGCGCCTTGCAGTTGCGTACGTTCCAGTGGCCGTTGCCGGGCATCCCTTTCCTGGGGCAGCGACATCAGCGCATCGGTGCTTTTCATGGTCAGTTGCGCTTGCTGGTAACGGGTGATCAACCCGGCGATTTGCCCCAGCGGCGCCAGTACCCGGCTGCCGAGCATGTAGGTCGCGACCAGTGCGCCGACGCTCAGGTTGCCGGCGATGATGCTGTAGACCCCGGCGACGATGGTTGCCATCCCGGAAAATTGCTGGATGAACAGCGTGCCGTTGGTGGCCAGCGCTGCCAGGTTGCGTGCGTGGCTGTCGAGGCGGGTAAGGGCGCCGTGGGTGCTTTCCCATTTGTGCTGGCGTTCGCTTTCGGCGCTGCAGGCCTTGAGGGTTTCCAGGCCGCCGAGGGTTTCGATCAGCAGGGCCTGGCGTTCAGCCCCCAGGGTCAGGCTTTTTTGCACGGTGTCGCGCAGGCGTGCCTGGATCACCATGGCGAAAATGATCGTGATCGGGAACGCCAGGACCGGTATCACCACCAGCCAGCCGCCGAGCAGGCCGATCACCAGCAGCATCAGCAAGGCGAAGGGCAGGTCGATCAGGCTGGTGAGGGTCACAGCGGTGAGAAATTCGCGCAGGCCCTGGAAGTCATGAATGCTCTGGGCAAAACCGCCGATGGTCGCCGGACGCGCTTTCATCGCCATGCCGGTGATGCGTTCGAACAAGGTCGCCGACAGGATCACGTCGGTTTTCTTCCCGGCGGTGTCCAGCAAATGCGCGCGCACCACGCGCAGTACCAATTCGAAAACGGTGCCGATCAGCAAGCCGATGGACAACACCCACAGGGTCGATGTGGCCTGGTTCGGCACCACGCGGTCGTAGGTCTGCATCACGAACAGCGGCACCATCAGGCCCAGCAGGTTGATCAGGAAACTGGCGAGGATCGCGTCGCTGTACAGCCATTTCGACAGCTTCAGGGTGTCGCGAAACCAGGCCTGCACCCGCGGCACCAAGGGTGAGCGCAGGTCTTCGAGTTCATGCCGTGGCCGGGCGAACAGGGTCTGGCCAGAGTAATGCTCTGCAAGTTCTTCAGGGCTGATCCACTGTTCGCCGCCGTCGGCTTCGCTGGGCAGGATCAGCACCTTGCCGTCATCGCCGATGCGGCGTAGCACCGCTGTACGGCCGTTGTTCAGCAACAGCAGCACCGGCAGGTTGAGCGGGGAGATGTCCTTGAGGTCGCGGCGCAACAGGCGCGCCTGCAAACCGGCCCGGGCCGCTGCGCGGGGCAGCAGGTCCAGGCTCAGGCGTTGGTGTGCCATTGGCAGCCCGGCACTGAGGCTGGCACGACTGACCGTCGCGCCATGGAGTTTGCAGAGGATCAACAGACCGTCCAGCAGCGGGTCATCGAAGCTCAGGCGCGGATCGACACCAGTGTTGCCGGGTTCCATGCTGGTCACATTGATCGCTCCCGTATTTGCACAACTGACTGTAGGAGCGAGCTTGCTCCGGGCGGCGTTCCGACGATGAACCTGAGAGCGCCGCGGGGTGTCAGGCTTCCCGCGTCATCATTAACGATCATCGCGAGCAGGCTCGCTCCTACAGAGGGCCCTATTTGAGTTCCGGCAGACGAGCTTCACTTTTGACTTCGGCCTGGGCAATCGCATCGGCAGGCAATACAACCCGCTGTTTGCTCAACAGCTGGCCCATGTTGGCCAGGACCCGGTACATCGAAAACTCCTCGGTGTAGCGCACTTCGGTGTAGCGGCGGTTGGCGTTGTAGAGTTCGTTTTCACTGTCCAGCAAGTCGAGCAGGGTGCGTTGGCCGAGGCCGAATTGATCCTGATAGGCCATGCGCACACGTTTACTGGTATCGGCGTATTCACGGGCGGTCGGGGTCTGCTTCTTGGCGTTGACCATGGCGTTCCAGGCCAGGTGGATGTTTTCGTTGAGCTGGCGCAGGGCATTGTTGCGGATGTCCATTGCCTGATTGATCTTGTGCGCGTCGGATTGCAGGCGAGCCTTGTCGCTGCCGCCACGGAACAGGTTGTAGTTCATCACCACGCCGACTCGCCATTCGTTGTCATGGCCCTTGTCGCCCTGAATATTGTTGTTGGCGCCTACGGCGGCTTCGGCGTCGAAGCGTGGGTAGAACGGCGACTTGGCGACCTCGTACTGGCTCTCGGCCGATTGCACGTCGGCCTGCGCGGACTTCAGGTAGGGGTTGTTTTCCACCATGCTTTGCTGGGCTTCCAGCAGGGTGGCCGGCAGTTCGCCTCGCGTCGAAGGCGGGGCTTCCAGTTCATCGGGCAGGCGACCTACGACAGCGGCAAAATTGGCTTCCGCATCCGCCAGGTCCACTTCGGCGGTGTCGAGGTTGTTCTCCGCCAGTGCCCGGCGAGCGGTGGACTGGTCGGCGTCGGCATTACTGCCGATACCGCGTTGGGTGCGCAGGCCGATCTGGTCGTTGACTCGCAAGTGGGCTTGCAGGTTGTTCTTGGCCAGTGTCACCAGTTCACGGCGCTTGAGCACTTCGAGGTAGACCTCGATGGTGCGCAGGGCCAGATCCTGGGCGGTGCCCTGGGCGTAATAGGCCCGGGAGTTGACCACGCCTTTGGTGCGCTCGACTTCATTGGCAGTATTGAAGCCATCGAAGAGCATCTGGCGCAGGCGCAGTTCCGACTGGGTGTAGTTGAGGATCGACGTGTGGTGATCGCCGAACGCCCGGGTATTGGTGTTATCGCTGTACCCGCGCCCGTAGGCGGCATTCAGGTCAACCGATGGATAAAAGCCCCCCTTGGCGACCTTCACGTCCTCATCAGCCGACAGACGGCTGTCCACCCGCGACGCCAGTTCAGGGTGGGTCGCAATAGTGCTCTGGATCGCTTCGGTCAATGACATGGAATGAGCCTGAGAGGTCCAGGCCATGGCCAGTAAAACGGCAGTGCAGAGGGGGCTTAATCGGCGCATGGATGTATCTCCCTGATTCCTGATGGTGCTTTATCAGTCGCCAATTATTTGACGACTTTTATAGGTAAACCGTTTCATGCTTTTAACATCAGAGCTAAGAACATTCTGGGGACAAGCTAAGAAGAATTTTTCATAGCGGTTATGCCGAAAAAAACTTATGCGCTCTGCAAAATCCAGCACATTGTTCACTGGCGAAGCCCTTGATTTATGAGCTTTAGGGCGCTCATTCGGGCTCGTGAAAAGTTTCGATTCACTTATCGACATAGGGCGGAGAAGTGCTGGAGGGGAGGGATGTGTAGCGGAATTGAGTGACGGTTTTTTGTCACACTGGTGGTTCAGGACCGTTACGCTTCGCTTGCAGGGCACCTGTTTGTGATTTGGATTCCAATGCCATTGATTGCAAAGGGATTACTTCAAACCGCTACGTGACCTGCGGGCAACACGCCGGGCGAGATCGTCGCCAGGGCAGCGGCTTACTCAAGTAACCCCGCTGACCGGTAGACGATCCGCCGGGCAACCCGTTTGAGCCATCCATGAGCATGTTCTTCGCAACAAAAAAGTGCCGACAGCATGTTGGCAGCGGAGGAGATGCACATGGCTACGCTCATCGGTATCGTCAGTAAGGTCATCGGTCAGGTGTTCGCAGTGGCGGGCGACGGCACTCGTCGCGTTCTGATCGAGGGCGACCGATTGTTCGCCGGTGAACAACTCAATACCGGGGCCGAAGGTGCCGTGGCGGTGCATCTGGAAAATGGCAAGGAGCTGACCCTCGGACGGGGCAGCAGCCTGCAAATGAACGCTCAGTTGCTCGCCCATGAATCGCCCCACGTCAACACGGCCGAAGCGGTGACGCCGAGCCAGACGCAACTGAGCGATGTCGAGCAACTGCAAAAAGCCATTGCTGCCGGTGATGACCCGACGCAGACCGCCGAAGCCACGGCGGCCGGGCCGGGTTCGACCGGGCCTGGCGGTGGCGCACTGGGCGGCGGCCACAGTTTTGTATTGCTTGAGGAAGTGGGCGGGCGGGTCGATCCGATCATCGGCTTCCCTACAGCCGGTTTCAATGGCATTCCCGAACTTCCCGAAGAGCGGCACGATGCCGCTATCAACACTGGGGATGACACCCCGGCGCCAGTGATCACGCCTGCCGTGAACAACCCGGTGACCCTCAACGGGCTGTCGGTGGCGGGGGGCGAACTGACCGTCAACGAAGCCAATCTCGCCGGTGGCTCGGCCAGCAATCCCGCGGCATTGACCCAGAACGGCACGTTCACCATCACGGCGCTCGACGGGCTGAACAACCTGAGCATCGGCGGGATCAGCGTCATCAGCGGCGGTATCGCCGCAGGCTTCCCGCAGTCAATCACCACGCCGCTGGGTAGTACCCTGACCATCACCGGTTACAACCCGGCCACGGGCGTGGTTAGTTACAGCTACACCCTCAACGGCAACGAGCCCCATACATCCGGTGACGGCACCACCCTCAGCGAACACTTCACCGTGGTGGCTGGCGACAGCAATGGCGACACCGCCACCGGTTCACTGGACGTCAACATCACCGATGATGTGCCCAAAGCGTACGACGACCACAATGGCACGGCATCGGAAACTCACCTTGTCCTCAATGGCAACGTGCTGACCAACGATGTGCAAGGCGCGGACCGCGTGCCGGTCGGCCCGAGCAGCGGCCCGATCACCCCCGGCACGTTCGTCGGTACCTACGGCACCCTGGTGCTCAATGCCAACGGCACCTACACCTACACCCTGAACACCAGCGATGCCGATTTCAAAGCGCTGCATGGCGGCGGCAGCGGCACCGAAAATTTCACCTACACCCTCACCGATGCCGACGGCGACACCAGCACCGCCCACCTGATACTGAACATTCACAACAACGACGATGGCGTGACCCTCAATGGCCTCGATGCGCAGGGCGGCGAACTGACGGTCTATGAAAAGAACCTCAGCGACGGCACCAGCCCCAATGCCCCGGCCCTGACCCAGAGCGGTACCTTCACCGTCAGCGCGCTGGATGGCCTGCAAACCCTGACCGTGGGTGGCATCACCGTGGTCAGCGGTGGCGTGGCCGCAGGTTTTCCGCAAACCATCACCACCCCCTTGGGCAGCACCTTTACCATCACCGGCTATAACCCGGCGACCGGCGTGGTCAGCTACAGCTACACCCTGGTGGATAACGAAGCGCATCCGAACGCCAATGGCGCCAACAGCCTCACCGAGCACTTCAATGTCGTTGCCACCGACACCGATGGCAGCACCGCCACCGGGCAAATCAACGTCAACATCGTCGACGATTTGCCGACCGCCAAACCCGACGCCGACTCCGTGCAGGAGGGCGGTACGGTCAGCGGCAACGTGCTGGACAACGACATCGGCGGCGCCGACGGCCCGGCGGCCAGTGGCGCGGTGGTGGGCGTGCGCGCCGGTTCGGACACCTCGACCTCGGCCATCGGCGGCTTGAACAGCCAGATCAACGGCACCTACGGCTACCTGACCCTCGATGCCCACGGCAATGCGGTCTATCACAGCAACCCGAACAGCGTGAGCGGCCCCGGCGCGACCGACGTTTTCACCTACACCGTGCGCGATGCCGATGGTGATGAAAGCACCACGACCATTACGATCGACGTGTACAACAGCGGCCTGAAAGCCGTCAGCGACAGCGACGTCACCGTGTACGAAAAAGCCCTGGACCTGAACAAGGACGGCCAGGACCTGGCCGCCGGCAGCGTCATCGGCAGCCAGCCGGGCAGCACCGGCGAAACCGCCAGCGGCACGCTGGTCGGCTCGGTCACCGGGGCTGTCGGGGCGATCACCTACACCCTGGTCGGCAGCGCCACCGGAACGTACGGGCAAATTCACCTCAACCCGAACGGCACCTACACCTACACCCTGACGTCACCACCGAGCACGACGCCGCACGCCAATGACGGCGCCAACGTCACCCATGAAAGTTTCACCTATCAGGCCACCGATTCCCTGGGCAACACCGTCACCAGCACCATCGTGGTGAACATCGTCGATGACGTACCGACCGCCAAGGCGGATCACGATTCCGTGGTAGAAGGCGGCACCGTCAGCGGCAACGTGCTGGACAACGACATCGGCGGCGCCGACGGCCCGGCGGCCAGTGGCGCGGTGGTGGGCGTGCGCGCCGGTTCGGACACCTCGACCTCGGCCATCGGCGGCTTGAACAGCCAGATCAACGGCACCTACGGCTACCTGACCCTCGATGCCCACGGCAACGCGGTCTATCACAGCAACCCGAACAGCGTGAGCGGCCCCGGGGCGACCGACGTTTTCACCTACACCGTGCGCGATGCCGATGGCGACGAGAGCACCACCACCATCACCATCGACGTGTACAACAGTTGCCTGAAAGCGGTCAGCGACAGCGACGTCACCGTGTACGAAAAAGCCCTGGACCTGAACAAGGACGGCCAGGACCTGGCCGCCGGCAGCGTCATCGGCAGCCAGCCGGGCAGCACCGGTGAAACCGCCAGTGGCACGCTGGTCGGCTCGGTGACCGGGGCTGTCGGGGCGATCACCTACACCCTGGTCGGCAGCGCCACCGGAACGTACGGGCAAATTCACCTCAACCCGAACGGCACCTACACCTACACCCTGACGTCACCACCGAGCACGACGCCGCACGCCAATGACGGCGCCAACGTCACCCATGAAAGTTTCACCTATCAGGCCACCGATTCCCTGGGCAACACCGTCACCAGCACCATCGTGGTGAACATCGTCGATGACGTGCCGACTGCCAAGGCGGATCACGATTCCGTGGTAGAAGGCGGCACCGTCAGCGGCAACGTGCTGGACAACGACATCGGCGGCGCCGACGGCCCGGCGGCCAGTGGCGCGGTGGTGGGCGTGCGCGCCGGTTCGGACACCTCGACCTCGGCCATCGGCGGCTTGAACAGCCAGATCAACGGCACCTACGGCTACCTGACCCTCGATGCCCACGGCAACGCGGTCTATCACAGCAACCCGAACAGCGTGAGCGGCCCCGGGGCGACCGACGTTTTCACCTACACCGTGCGCGATGCCGATGGCGACGAGAGCACCACCACCATCACCATCGACGTGTACAACAGTTGCCTGAAAGCCGTCAGCGACAGCGACGTCACCGTGTACGAAAAAGCCCTCGACCTGAACAAGGACGGCCAGGACCTGGCCGCCGGCAGCGTCATCGGCAGCCAGCCGGGCAGCACCGGCGAAACCGCCAGCGGCACGCTGGTCGGCTCGGTGACCGGGGCTGTCGGGGCGATCACCTACACCCTGGTCGGCAGCGCCACCGGAACGTACGGGCAAATCCACCTCAACCCGAACGGCACCTACACCTACACCCTGACGTCACCACCGAGCACGACCCCCCACGCCAACGATGGCGCCAATGTCACCCATGAAAGTTTCACCTATCAGGCCACCGACGCCCTGGGCAACACCGTCACCAGCACCATCGTGGTGAACATCGTCGATGACGTGCCGACTGCCAAGGCGGATCACGATTCCGTGGTAGAAGGCGGCACCGTCAGCGGCAACGTGCTGGACAACGACATCAGCGGCGCCGACGGCCCGGCGGCCAGTGGCGCGGTGGTGGGCGTGCGCGCCGGTTCGGACACCTCGACCTCGGCCATCGGCGGCTTGAACAGCCAGATCAACGGCACCTACGGCTACCTGACCCTCGATGCCCACGGCAACGCGGTCTATCACAGCAACCCGAACAGCGTGAGCGGCCCCGGGGCGACCGACGTTTTCACCTACACCGTGCGCGATGCCGATGGCGACGAGAGCACCACCACCATCACCATCGACGTGTACAACAGTTGCCTGAAAGCCGTCAGCGACAGCGACGTCACCGTGTACGAAAAAGCCCTCGACCTGAACAAGGACGGCCAGGACCTGGCCGCCGGCAGCGTCATCGGCAGCCAGCCGGGCAGCACCGGCGAAACCGCCAGCGGCACGCTGGTCGGCTCGGTGACCGGGGCTGTCGGGGCGATCACCTACACCCTGGTCGGCAGCGCCACCGGAACGTATGGGCAGATCCTGCTCAACCCCGATGGCACCTACACCTACACCCTGACCTCGGCGCCGAAAACCGCGCCGGGCGCCAACGATGGTCCGAACACCCTGAGCGAAAGCTTTACCTACAAAGCCACCGATGCGCTGGGCAACAGCACCACCAGCACCATCGTGGTGAACATCGTCGATGACGTGCCCAAAGCCGTGGCCTCGGAGCGGTCGGTGTCAGCGGTCGAGATCGACTCCAACCTGCTGCTGATCATTGACGTGTCCGGCAGCATGGCCGACTCATCGGGTGTACCGGGCCTCTCGCGGCTGGAGCTGGCCAAGCAGGCGATCAGTGCATTGCTCGACAAGTACGACGACCTTGGCGATGTCAAAGTGCAGATCGTGACGTTCAGCAGCAACGCCACCGACAAAACCTCGGTATGGGTGGATGTGGCCACGGCCAAGTCGATCATCTCCGGCCTGTCGGCGGGCGGCGGTACCAACTACGACGCGGCGGTGGCTGTGGCGCAAGACGCGTTCAACACCAACGGCAAACTGACAGGGGCACAGAACGTCGGCTATTTCTTCTCCGACGGCAAACCCAACGAAGGCTCCATTGGCGGAGGGGACGAGGCGAACTGGAAAGATTTCCTCACCGAGAATCAGATCAAGAGCTACGCGATCGGCCTGGGTAAAGGCGTCGACAACGATGCCCTCGATCCGCTGGCCTATGACGGTACCGGCGCAGGCACCAATACCAACGCGGTGATCGTCACCGACCTCGGGCAGCTCAACTCGGTGCTCTCGGGCACCGTTATCGGTGTGCCTGTCACCGGTTCGTTGCTGGGCGAGGGCGGTACGTTCGGGGCCGATGGCGGCTTCGTCAAAACCATCACCGTCGACGGCACCACTTACACCTATGACCCGAAAGGCAACAGCAACCAGGGTTCGCTGAACTTCAGCGGCGGCGCCAACCATGGCACCTTCAACACCATCAACAACACCTTGAGCATCGCCACCGACAACAAAGGCACCCTGGTGGTGAACCTCGATACGGGCGAATACAGTTACGTATCGCAGAAAACCACCTCGGTGGTGTTCACCGAAAACATCGGCTTCACCGTCAGCGACAACGATGGCGATCTCGCCAGTTCGAGCCTGGTAGTCAAAGTCATTCCGAATGCGCCACCGGTGGCCACCGATGATCACATCATCACCAACGTGCTCTCGGGCAACATAACGGTGCCGGGCGAGTTGCTGCTGGCCAATGACACCGATCCTGATGGCGATTCGCTTAACGCATCGCCAACCACCTTCACTACGGGCTGGTTGGCCAAAGGCGCGGACTTCACCGGTACCGGTGCGATCAACTTCTCCGGCAGCGGTGTCAAACCGAGCAACCAGAACCTGGCCGATGTGCGCGGTGCATTCGCGGCCAATACCGCCACGATGACGGCATTGCTGGTGATCAGTGGTTATCTGGGGCCGGTCACCGCGGCCAATACCAACGATGAGGACCGTATCACCGTCAACCTCAAACAGGGCGAGACCCTCAACCTGGACCACAACCTGGCCGCCGGCCATATCACCATGGAGTACTCCATCAACGGCGGCGCCTGGATTGCGCTCGCCGATGGCCAGACCATCACGGCGGCGTCGGACGGCGTGTACCAGATCCACGTCACCAACATCACCAACACCAGTGGCAGCGGCGTCAACAACTCGGAAAGCTACCAGCTGACGATGAAACTCGACTACTCCGGTGCGCATGACATCACCCCGGACTACCACGGCACCTACACCGCCAGCGACAGCCATGGCGGCAGTGACAGCGCCAACGTGACGATCAGCTACCAGGATGGGCACACCCTCACCGGGACCGCCGGCAACGACACGCTGGTGGCGGGCAGCGGCGACAACATCCTCAATGCCGGTGACGGCAACGACATCCTCATCGCCGGCACCGGCAACAACGAGTTGCACGGCGGTGCCGGCAATGACTTGCTGTTCAGCGGGCCGGGCAATGACCTGCTCGACGGCGGCTCAGGCAACGATACCGCCAGCTATGCCCATGCCACGGCTGGCGTCACGGTCAATCTGGGGCTGACCGGGGCGCAGAATACCTTCGGTGCCGGCACCGACACCCTGACGGGCATCGAGAATCTCGTGGGTTCGAACTACAACGACAACCTGACCGGTGACAACAACAGCAACATCATCACCGGCGGCCTGGGCAACGACGTGCTCAATGGCGGCGGCGGGGACGACTTGCTGATCGGTGGCCTGGGCAACAACACCCTGACCGGCGGCAGCGGCGCCGACACCTTCCAGTGGCTCAAGGGCAACAGCGGCCATGACGTGATCACCGACTTCACGCCGGGCACCGACAAACTCGACCTGTCGCAACTGCTGCAAGGGGAAAACGGCACGGCGGCCTCGCTGGATGACTACCTGCACTTCACCGTCAGTGGCAGCGGTGCATCACTGGTGACCAGCATCGACGTCAGCGCCATGGCCGGCGCGGCACCGAACCAGACCATCGACCTGGCCGGCGTCAACCTGGCCAGCCATTACGGCGTCACGCCAGGGGCGGGCGGGGTGATCTCCGGTGCAGACTCGGCAACCATCATCAACGGCATGCTCAATGATCATTCGTTGAAGGTGGATACCGTGTGATCTGAAGGCCTGGTTCACACAAATCCCCTGTGGGAGCGAGCCTGCTCGCGAATGCGGACTCACATTCAACAGTGATGTTGACTGAGCCACCGCTTTCGCGAGCAGGCTCGCTCCCACAGGGTTACATGGAGTTATTCACATCGGCTCCGGCGGCCCGATCAATCTGCCCATCACCCCGAATACCCCCAACGCCTTGATCGTCTCCAGCTCTCCCTGGGTCTCGACCATTTCTGCAATCAATGGCAAATCAATGTTGTTGGTGGCCCTGAAGATCGCCTCGATAAACAGCCGTTTATCCTGTTGTTCATCGATATGCCGGATGTAGGCACCATCGATTTTCAGATACGCCAGGCCCAATTGGGTGAGGTTACCGATCTGGCTGAAGCTGCCTCCGAAATGCTGCAGGCCGATGCGGTAGCCGGTGTCGAGCAGGCTATGGCTCAATCGCTGCAGCTCCTCGGGAGGCGGCAGTTGGCGTTCATCGATTTCCAGGGTCAGCAACGGTGCCAGTTCCGGCAGTGATTCGAGCATGTCGAGGATCAGTTGCAGCTGCGGCTGATCGCGCAAGGTGCTGCCGGACAGGCTCAGTGCCAACGGCCAGCGATTGACGGCAAGGTATTCGAGGGTCGCTTCGAGCATGGCCAGGTCGAAACGCGCGGACCAGCCGAGACGCTCGATCCACGGCAGGAAATGTCCGGCAGCAATCGCCTGGCCCTGCGGATCGAGCAGGCGTGCCAGGACTTTGTGGTGCAGCACTTCACTGGTGTCGGCACATTGCACTACCGGCTGAAAATACAGCACTAACTGACCTTGGGTCAGGGCGTCGTCGATCCAGCTGCGCCAATCGTATTGGGACAGGTTCGGTGGGGTCTCGACGTGGCTCAGTTGTACCCAGGGGCGCTCGGGGTGTTGTCGAGCCTGGGTCAGCGCCTGATCAAGTCGCATGAGCACCTCGCTGGCCGGTTCACCGGGGTGGTAGGCGACGATACCCAGATGCGCAACTGGCATGCAGTCACTCGCACCGGTCTGACGCAGGTTTTCCAGGGTGGCACTGATTTCGGCGGCGAGG
Source organism: Pseudomonas izuensis (assembly GCF_002356535.2). NCBI lineage: Bacteria > Pseudomonadati > Pseudomonadota > Gammaproteobacteria > Pseudomonadales > Pseudomonadaceae > Pseudomonas > Pseudomonas izuensis. Next base: position 1,573,529 of record NZ_AP017423.2, read on the forward strand.
CGTGCGGCGTCCTCGGTACTCAGACCCTGCGTCAGCAGACTGAATTCGCCTCCGCGGTTGCGCGCCGCCAGCCAGGTGCGTCGTTCAGGCAGTTGGGTCAGACGCTTGAGCAGTTCGCCGACCGTGCCGATCAACGCATCGGTGCGTTGTCCGCCCAGGCGTTGATTGAGACCGGTCAAGTCATTGATCCGCAACATCAGCAAATGACCGTCGCAATGTTGCTCGGCGACCAGCAAGTGGTCTGCCAGTTGTTCATCCAGCAAGCGTCGGTTGGCCAGCCCGGTCAGGCTGTCCTGATAGGATTCGCTGCGCAGCTTTTCACTGCGCGCCGCCTCTTCAGTGAACAACGCCTTGAGCTTCTCGACCATCTGGTTCATTGCCAGCACGACGCGTTTCAATTCCGGTGTGCGGGGCAGTTTCGGCAGGCTCAGGAACTCGCGTTTACTGATGGCTTCGGCCTGCTTGACCAAACTTTCGAGTGGACGGAGTTGCCGACGTAACAGCCAACCCCCGAACACGGCGCTGAGTAATCCGCACACGACCAGCCAGATCAGGCTGCCGAGGGTACTGTCCCAGAGTTTGGCCAGGGCAAATTGCGGATTACTGAGCACTTCGACCCGTGCCGCCTGTTCCCAGCCGCGCATGATCAACGCGTCACCGCCCTGATGATGCAGATTGACCAGACTGACAAACCAGCCTGGCACGCCCTCGATCCGTGCCGGTGCGTTGCGCTCCACCAGCACCTGTTCACCCTCGACGTCGATGATGCGAATGCTGCTGAAGTAGCCACTGTCAAAAATTGAACTGACCATCAGTTCCATCATCGCCGGATCATCGATCTGCGCGGTCAGCGACAGACCCAGTGCCGTGGCTGCGTCCTGGGCGTGGGAGCGCAACTGACCGAGCATCTGTTCGCGTGAGCTTTCCAGACTGACAAAAAAGCTGCCGCTGAAGGCCACCAGCAGGAACAGGCATATGGCGAGAAACAATTGGTTGCGCAGTTTCATGGAGCGCTCCTTGCGGCAGCTTCAACCATCACCTACGGCGAAGCCTTCAGTCTGCATCTTTTGCAATACATCTTGCCAGCGCGACAACTTTTTCGAGTCGCTGCTGCGTTTGCCGCCATTGCTCCCCGGCAGGTACAGGCCCTCGGCATTGAAGGCGTACACCGGCAGCAGGTCTTTGCGTTGCGAAGCCGGGCGGATGTCGCCGATCAGGTTGTCGAGCACCAGCGGGTCGGCGCTGGGACTGCTATAGAACGTTAGCACCATATGCGCCTGGTTCTGGGTCAGCGCCTTGACGTAGGTGATGCGCAGCTTTTCGCTGGGAATCCCGAGATGGCGCAAGCTGAAATATTTCGCCAGGGCGTAGTCCTCGCAGTCGGCGGCCCCCTTGCTCAGGGACTCGACGGGCGTGGCCCAGTAATCGGTTTGATGCCAGATGCGCGTGTCGTCCTGAAAACTCAGTTGCTGATTGAAGAAGCGATTGACCGCATCCAGCTGTTCTTGCACGGGTGCATTGCGTTCGTCATGCAGCATTCGACCCCAGGCCTCGATTCGTCCCCGCGCCGGGTCGAGGGTGCCGTAGTGATGTTCGGCGGCCAGCAGGATCTGCGCAAAATCCCAGTCGGCCCAGGCACTGCCAAGCATGCTCAGCAGAAAACCGCTCAGCAGCAGCCAGCCGCCGAACCGAAGCCGGGGCGTTGGCCATCCTGGACTACGCGGACTGCGGGGCATGGCGGGCGGCTCGGATGCAGAGTTGTGAAGTCTAGGTGGTGTTTGGTGTGGGGGAGGGCTGGTCGTCGGCGAACAAGTATGCGTCCCCCTGTAGGAGCCGGCTTGCTGGCGAAAGCGGCAGTCCACTCAACAATGCAGTACCTGATACAACGCATTCGCCAGCAAGCCGGCTCCTACAGGTTCGCGTGTTCCCAATACCTTGAGTAGGGGTCGTAGAAATGGATATGCCCCCCTTTCAAAGGTCGGCAATCAGGGTGTGCGCAGGGTCTTCTGCCGAAGGATGTAAACCGTCACCAACACCGCACTGGTCAGCATGAACCCGCGTGCCCAGGGCATTGGCACCAGATAGCAGGAAAACAGAATGCTCGCCCACATCAAGCCGATGGCGTAGACCTTGCCCTTGAGCGGAATGCCGTTGCCGTCGAGGTAGTCGCGAATCCATGGGCCGAGCCGTGGATGATCGACCAGCCATTGATAGAAGCGTGGCGAGCTGCGGGCGAAACAGGCGGCCGCCAGCAACAGGAAAGGCGTGGTGGGCAACACCGGCAGGAAAATCCCGATCACCCCCAGCGCTACGCTCAGCCAGCCGATGGCCAGCAGCATGTAGCGCAACATCAGGGGGCGGTTGCCTATGGGGTTGTCCATAGGCCGGACCTTAGTGGTGGCGAGGCTTGAGGATCGCCGGCTTTTCGTCTGGTGCGTTGCACAGCAGGTACAGCGCAGTCAGGGCTTCCGGGATCTGCACGATCATGTCGTCCATCAGATTGGCGTCGGCGGCAATGTCGGAGAACTCCGGTTGCTCGTCGAACAGGCCCGAACCAACCATGATCGGCAGCAGCATTTCGCTGACTTCGTCTTCGGCGGTTTCGAACCAGGCTTCTTCGCGCAGGAACACGCCTTCCATGAAACCGATGCACCAGCCGCGCAGTTCGGAGTCATCGGGGTCGTCGCCCAGATCCAGGTCGCATGGCAGCTCGAACTCTTCATCCGAAGCCAGTTGACGGGCGATGTGGGCCTTGAGGCCGATCAGCGTGGCTTCGATCTCTTCGCGCTGGGCTTCGCCGCTGTAATGTGGCTCTTCGGCGAACAAAGCGTCGATCCACTCACGATCGGGTACGACTTCGGAACAGATCGACAGGGCGGTGAGGTAGCCGTGGGCGGCCACGTAGTCCAGCGCCTCGTCATGCAGTTCATCGGCGTCGAGGAAGACTTGCAGGCGGGTTAGTTGCTCAGCGAAGGACATTAAAGGGCTACCTTGGGGAATATTCGATGCGGGAATTCTAGGCCTTCTTGAGCGCTTGGGCCAGCCGCGCGGCATATTTGCCCCCTTGTGGCCTTGCACAACACCGTAATCCTTGTGGGAGCGAGCCTGCTCGCGAAGGCGGCATTACATTCAATATCAATGTTTACTGACCCACCGCTTTCGCGAGCAGGCTCGCTCCCACAGGTTTTGCATGGTAATGGCATTCAGGTGTCTTCTCAGCGGCGCCCTTTGCCGGACGGGGCTCGGGTATACTCGCGCGTTTTGTGATGCCCTGCTGGCGTCATGGCTGAAATGTGAAGCGTCATGCAATGCGCACTTACGATTTGTCGGTGCAGCATTGCGCGTTCTGCACCAGCCTTGGCAGGGATGTTTCGGTGATTTTTGGAGTTTTTATGCTCGAACAGGCTCAACGCGTCCTCAAGGACATCTTCGGCTACGACAGTTTCCGTGGCCGTCAGGGTGCAATCATTGAGCGCGTGGCCAGTGGCGGCGATGCCCTGGTTCTGATGCCTACCGGTGGCGGCAAATCCCTGTGCTTCCAGGTGCCTGCGCTGTTGCGCGAAGGCCTGGCGGTGGTGGTGTCGCCGCTGATCGCCTTGATGGACGATCAGGTCGCCACCCTCGAAGAGCTCGGTGTGGCCGCCGCTGCATTGAACTCCACCCTCAGCGCCGAGCAACAACGCGATCTGGCGGCCCGCATTCGGCGCGGTGAGGTGAAAATGCTTTACCTTGCGCCGGAACGCCTGGTCCAGCCGCGCATGCTGGCCTTTCTGCAAGGGCTGAACATCGCCCTGTTCGCCATCGACGAAGCACACTGCGTGTCACAGTGGGGCCACGACTTCCGCCCGGAATACCTGCAACTGGGCCAGTTGGCGGAAATGTTTCCCGACGTGCCGCGTATCGCCCTGACCGCAACCGCGGACAAACGCACCCGCGAGGAAATCGTCACTCGACTGCACCTGCAAAACGCCGAGCGTTTTCTGTCGAGCTTTGATCGGCCGAACATTTTTTACCGCATCGTGCCCAAGGAACAGCCGCGCAAACAACTGCTGGCGTTCCTCGCCGAGCGGCGCAGCGATGCCGGCATCGTCTATTGCCTGTCGCGCAAGAAAGTCGAGGAAGTCGCTGCGTTCCTCACCGAACAGGGCTTCCCGGCGCTGCCGTACCACGCCGGCCTGCCCAACGATTTGCGCGCCTATCATCAGAAGCGCTTCCTCAACGAGGAAGGCCTGATCATGGTCGCCACCGTAGCCTTCGGCATGGGCATCGACAAACCCAACGTGCGTTTCGTCGCACACCTGGATTTGCCGAAGTCCCTTGAGGCCTATTACCAGGAAACCGGGCGCGGCGGCCGTGACGGTCTGCCGGCGGATGCCTGGATGGCTTACGGCCTGCAAGATGTGGTGATGCTCAAGCAGATGCTGCAGAACTCCGAGGGTGACGAACGTCACAAGCGCCTGGAACAGCACAAGCTCGACGCGATGCTTTCGTTGTGCGAAGAGACCCGCTGCCGCCGCCAGACCCTGCTGGCCTATTTCGACGAAGACATGCCGCAGCCCTGTGGCCACTGCGACAACTGCATTGATGGCGTGCAAACCTGGGATGCCACCGAGCCAGCACGTCAGGCGTTATCGGCGATCTTCCGCACCGGTCAGCGCTACGGTGTGGGCCATCTCGTGGATGTGCTGCTGGGCAAGGATAACGAAAAGGTACGCAGCTTCGGACATCAGCATCTGTCGGTATACGGTGTTGGCAAGGCGCTTGGCGAAAGCGAATGGCGCTCGCTGTTCCGCCAGTTGGTGGCCCGTGGCCTGGCCGACGTTGATCATGAGGGCTACGGCGGCCTGCGCCTGAGCGACACGTGCCGGCCGCTGCTCAAGGGGGAAGTGACCCTGGAGCTGCGCCGCGACCTCAAGGCGCAAACCACCGTGAAAACCAGCAAGAGCCAGGCCAGCCAACTGGTCCGTGGCGAAGAGCGCGAACAATGGGAAGCCTTGCGCGCCCTGCGTCGCAAACTCGCCGAAGAGCATGGCGTGCCGCCGTACGTCATCTTCCCTGACTCGACCTTGCTGGAAATGCTGCGCAGCCAACCGACCTCGCTGGCGGAAATGGCCAGGGTCAGCGGTGTCGGCGCCCGCAAGCTGGAACGTTATGGCGAGGCCTTCCTCGAAGTCCTCGGCGGTCAGGTCGAGGCACCGAAGCCGGTGGCCGATGTGCGCCACGAGCTGATCACCCTGGCGCGAGCCGGCATGACACCGATGCAGATCGCCGGCCAGCTGCAATGCTCGGAAAAGAACGTCTACACCATGCTCGCCGAAGCCATTGGCAAGCAGCAGTTGTCCCTGGAACAGGCGCTGGATCTGCCCGAGGACTTGATGGGCGAAGTTCAGGATGCGTTTCTCGATGGAGAGGGTGAGCTACCGCCCGTGTCGGAGATTTCCGCCCTGTTTGCGGGTCGAGTGCCGGAGGGTGTTTTGTACTGTGTCCGGGCGGCGCTACAGTCCGAATTCGAGATTTAAGTGACTGGATTCACTGATGTAACGATTCAGTACAGAACAAGCCTTGCCTCAAATCGAGGCTCATGCTTAGCTGACTAATAATTAGTTTTTCTCTATTTCAGTCTAACCATGAGTGTTTTATGCCGTTAACCGAACAACACCGCTTTGGCATGCAACTGGCCCAGATGTCGCGTGGCTGGCGTGCCGAACTGGACCGCCGTCTGGCTGGCCTTGGACTGTCCCAGGCACGCTGGCTGGTGCTGTTGCACCTGGCGCGTTTCGACGAAGCCCCGACCCAACGAGAGCTGGCGCAAAGCGTCGGCGTCGAGGGACCTACCCTGGCCCGGCTGCTCGACAGTCTGGAGAGCCAGGGGCTGGTGCAACGTCAATCGGTTCTGGAAGACCGTCGTGCGAAGAAAATTGTCCTGTGTGCTCCGGCGCGCCCTCTGATCGAACAAATTGAAACCATCGCCAACCAACTGCGCCACGAATTGTTCGAAGGCGTCGATGAGGAGGATTTGAAGGTCTGCATGCGGGTTCACGGGCACATTCTGGCGAACCTGGAAAAATCTTGAGGCATAACCCCGGGCCAGACTTTTGAGATAGCGCTTTTAGCCGACTATAAGAACTACTGCGCAATATCGTGTTCGTACCGGATGTGCGAACACGTGCAAGGTGGTTCTGGTTATCTAAGGGATGCTCATGCTTGAGAGTCGGCTATTCGTTGTACGTTGTTGCGCCAGAGGGTTGCTGGCCGGTGCTGCTGTCACCTGGTCGGCCCTGGCGTCGGCGTTGGGCCTGGGTGAAATCACCCTGCATTCGGCGCTCAATCAGCCGCTACGCGCCGACATTGCCCTGGTGGATGCCGCCGGTCTGGAGGAGGGCGAACTTTCGGTCAGTCTGGCAACGGCGGACGAATTCAACCGCGCGGGTGTCGAGCGGGTATTTTTCCTCAATGACCTGAAATTCACACCGAACCTGCGGGGCAACCGCAGCTTGATTCAGGTGACTTCCAACAAGCCGGTCAATGAACCCTTTCTGAATTTCCTGGTGCAGCTCAACCAGCCCAATGGCCGTGTGCTGCGAGAATACACAGTCTTGATCGATCCTCCGGGTACGCCGGGGATTGTGCCCGCCGGTGATGAACCGCTGTCCAGTCGCCCGGCTTCGGCATTTCCGAGCGTCCAGCCCGCCGTTGCGCCCACGCCTGCGCCCAGGGAATCGCTGCCAGAACCTGCTGCCGTACCCACATCGGACCCTCTTGCCGAACAACTGGCTGCCAGCGCTCTGCAGAACCAGCAGTTACAGGCCACCATTGATGAACTCAATGCGAAGCTTCAGGCTCAGGAAGAGCGGATCGCTGTCGAGAAACAGCAGGTGGCTTCGCTGCAAACCCAATTGGCCGAGATCAGGCAAACGCCTGCGGAACCTGTCGCCCCGGTCGCTGTGGCGCCAACACCAGTCATTGTTGAAACGTCCAGTCCTGACTGGCTGTTGATCGGCGGATTGTTGGTATTGGTGGCGTTGGTATTGCTGGCTGTTTTGGTTCGCCGTCAACGGCAGCAGAGGCAGGCAACGTTCGGAGTGGAAGAGGGGCAGCCGTCCCGGCATGAACCACCGCTCAATCGCGCAGTAGAACCCGTGGCGCACACTAGTGTGCTGCGACCGGCACACGCTCATCCTGAAGAGACGCCTGCAAACGATGTGATGGAAGTGGTCGCGATCTATCTGACTTACGGCCGTTATGGCGAAGCCGTCAGTCTTTTGCGAGAGGCGATGGTCAAGGAGCCGCAACGCACCGAAGTGGGCGTGCAACTGTTGGAGGTGCTGGGCAAGCAAGGTGACGTCGCGGCCTATGAGGCACAAGAAACCAGCCTGCGAAACGCCGGGTTTGATACGCATAAGCTTCAGGGCATACGGGCGCACCATCCGAAGCTGGATCTGGTCGCACCGATCGCCCTCGCCACGACTATCGCACCGCCCATCGTCGCGGCACCTCAAGCCATCCCTGGAGACGAGTTCCATTTGAACCTCGATGAGCTGTCGATGGATACGAGCTGGGACCTGGCCGGCCCGTACGAAGACTCGCCAACCCGACCATCGAGTGAGCCGGTGCTGAGCGAACCCGGAATTGACTGGGAAGTCGAGTCGGTCTCTCAGTCCCTGGGTGACAGCTTTCTTGACGAATTCAGTGAGCCGGATCCATCGCTGGAGCTTGAACCGGTCGAACCGAGTCATGCAGGCAAACTGGCGCGAGCCCAGACCTGCATCGATGACGGCGACCTGGACAGCGCTATTGAGCTGCTCAACGAGTTGCTCAAGGAAGGCGATGAGCCGCTGAAGCAGACGGCCCAGAGTCTATTGGCCGGTATTCGATAGAATAGCGACAACGACCCAATGCGGGGCTTGCCCGCTCCCGCATTGGTTATCATTGTGGCGCCTACTGCCCTCAGGAATTCCACCCCCCATGACTACTCTCAAACCCGAAATCGTCATCACCTATTGCACCCAGTGCCAGTGGCTGCTGCGAGCAGCCTGGCTGGCCCAGGAGTTGCTCAGTACGTTTGGCGACGACCTTGGCAAAGTGTCCCTGGTGCCGGGAACCGGTGGGGTTTTTCACATTTTCTGCGACGAGGTGCAGATCTGGGAGCGCAAGGCCGACGGCGGTTTTCCGGAAGCGAAGGTGCTCAAGCAGCGGGTTCGCGACCGGATCGATCCGGACCGCGACCTGGGGCACAACGACCGCACTCAGTGAGATGCCGCTTCAGCGGCAACGGCTTTCTTGCTCGAGCTACTTGAGAGCCTGCTGGATACCACGATCGCGACGATGATCAGCGCGCCGCCGAGCAGCATGCGCAGGGTCGGGTTTTCATCGAACAACACCCAGGCCACGGTGATGCCATAAACCGGCTCCAGGGCGAAGACCACGGCGGCGGTCCGGGCCTTGATCACCGCCAGACTGGCAACGAACAGGCTATGGGCAACGCCGGTGCAAAATACCCCCAGCAGGCCGATCCACAGCCAGTCGATGGGACGCACTTCGCTCAATTGCGGTGCCGCCACCGGCAGCAGGCACAAAGCGACCACCACGTTCTGACACAGCGCCGCCTGCACCGGCGGGATGCGTGCAGAACTGGCGCGGTTGGTCAGCGACAGCAGGGCGAACAGCAAGCCGGACGCCACCGCCCAGAGCAGGCCGGTGGTGGCACCGCTGGCCAGGTCGAAATCAGGCGTCACCAACACCAGCCCGGCACTGACCAGCGCCACCAGCAAAATTTCATTGGTCCGAATCCGCTCGCGGAAAACCAGCCCTTCGAGGATCACGGTAAAGGCCGGGAAACTGGCAAAGCCCAGGGTCGCGATGGCCACGCCGGCAACCTTGACCGCAATGAAGAAACTGACCCAGTGCCCTGCCAGCAACAAGCCGCTGAGCAGCAGGCGGCGCCAATCCACGGCTTCGAGTTTTTGCCAGCGGGTGTTGCTGGCCAATCGCGCAAAGAACGCCAGCGCCAACACCGCGAATGCCGCTCGGCCAAAGACGATGATGGCCGGTGAAGCGGCTGCGAGTTTGCCGAACACGCCGGTGAGGCCGAACATCAGTGCGCCGATATGCAGGGCGCCAAGGGCGGTACGGGGAGTCATGGCAATCCTTGGTAAACGTAATGAACCCGGCCATTTAACCGCGCCCGTTGCCGTTGTGTCTGTCGCCAGACTCGCGTTATTTGTCGCCAGCCTCGCGCCGCAACTTGCCGGGCGATGCACCGAACTCACGCAGCACCGCGGCGGCAAAGGCACTCTGGGAGCTGTAACCGACGCGAGAGGCGATCTCGCCGATGGGCAGAGCAGAATCACGCAGCAAGGCCACGGCCTTGTGCAGGCGTCGGCTGCGGATGTAATCCATTGGCGTCTGCCCGCATTCGGCCACGAACCGCGCATGCAAGCGAGCGCTGGAGAGACCGGCGACGCGGGCCAGATCGGCGACTTGCAGCGGGTAGGCGGCGTATTGGTCGATGTGTGCATTCAGCGCAGCATAGGGCAGGCGCCGACCACCCACACTGTCGGGCCTGGCGTTGTTGAGGCTGGCCAGCAACAGCACCGCGCCTTGTTGCGCAATCACCGGGTCATCGACCGGGCTGTTGGCCAGCCAATTGACCAATTGGCTTTGCCCGGCATCCAGTGATAATCGGCCGGCGTTGTCGAGCAGGCGGCGACTGGCCTCGGCATGATCGCCCAAGGACCGGCAAAGCCATTGATCATCGGGTACATCCAGCACCAGGCAACGACTGCCATTGGTGCTGCCGCACGCATGATGAAAGCCCGAAGGAACCACCACGAAACTCTGTTGAACCACCTGGCTGCCACGTCCGTCGACTTCGAAATCCAGCGCACCCGACAGCCCGAACACCAGTTGGGCGTGCTCGTGGCTGTGGACGATCAGGTCTTCGGTGTACTGGCGAAGTGTGAGGATCGGTCTCATCGCGGGTCTCATGGCAGGTTTGATGAGTCAGGAGGCAGTCTACACCGACCCGGCGGGCTCGCGTTGTCACAGGACTGACTTGTCGCTGTCATGGGCAATTAACCCGGCTGGCGCAAGCTTGCCAAAACCAGTCTTGAGGGTTATCCATGACCAGCGCCGAGCTCGCCAAACCCAGTCGTAAGCAACGTGTGCGGACCTTGTGGATATCCGACGTGCATTTGGGCACGCGCGATTGCCAGGCGGAGCACTTGTCGCAATTTCTTAAGGGTTATCACGCGGATAAAATCTATCTGGTCGGCGACATCATCGACGGCTGGAAACTGCGCGGCGGCATGTACTGGCCGCAGGCTCACACCAATGTGATCCGGCGCCTGTTGACCATGAGCAAGCGCGGCACCGAGGTGATTTACGTCACGGGTAACCACGACGAATTCCTGCGCCGCTATTCCAAGCTGATCCTGGGCAACATCCAGTTGGTGGACGAAGCAGTGCACGTCACCGCCGATGGCCGGCATCTGCTGGTGATCCACGGCGATCAGTTCGACGTGATTACCCGCTACCACCGCTGGCTGGCATTTCTCGGTGATTCAGCCTACGAATTCACCCTGACCCTCAATCGCTGGCTCAACCATTGGCGCGCCCGTTATGGCTACGGCTACTGGTCGCTGTCGGCGTACCTCAAGCACAAGGTGAAAACCGCGGTCAGCTTCATCAGCGACTTTGAAGAGGCCATTGCCCATGAATGCGTCAAGCGCGAACTGCATGGCGTGGTGTGCGGGCACATTCACCATGCAGAGATTCGCAAAGTGGGTGGGGTCGATTACCTCAATTGCGGCGATTGGGTGGAATCGTGCACGGCGCTGATCGAGCATTGGGATGGCACGATCGAGCTGTATCGATTGGCCGATGCTCAGGCGCGCGAGGCGCAGTTGAAGGCGGCGAAGGTCGCAGAGTTGGCTTGAAAGTCGCGGTGTATGGACGGGCCTCTTCGCGAGCAGGCTCGCTCCCACAATGATTTGCGATGCACCGCAGATCCCCCTGTGGGAGCGAGCCTGCTCGCGATGGACCGCGAAGCGGTCCCACTGGATCTATCAGGCTGGCGCGCGCTCTTCCATCGCCGCCTTGTAGATCGAATTCTTCGGCTGGGCAAACAACCGTTCCATCATCGGTTCAAAAAAGCTCAGCGGCAGCGTGTCATACGCCGGGTCGAACGCCGCCGCATCGTATTTCGCGCAGAACTCGATGGTCGCCTGATACTGCGGATGACCTTTGAATTGCTCGCGCAAGTGCCGGTCCATGCCCAGGTGATGGAAAAAATAGTAGCCCTGGAAGATCCCGTGCTTTTCCACCATCCACAAATTCTCGGCGCTGACGAACGGCTTGAGAATCGCCGCCGCGATGTCCGGGTGATTGTAGGAGCCCAGGGTGTCGCCGATATCATGGAGCAGGGCGCAGATGACATATTCTTCATCGCGGCCATCACGCCAGGCGCGGGTGGCGGTTTGCAGGGAGTGGGTCAGGCGATCCACCGGAAATCCACCGAAATCACCTTCCAGCAGCTTCAGGTGCGCCACGATCCGGGTCGGCAATTGCCGGGCATAGGCACTGAAATCCGCGGCGATGATCGCCCAGTCTTCCTGTGTGCCATCTTTCATGTGGGTGAAACGGGCGTTGGCATTCATCGGCAATCCTCTTGTCTAGAACGATACGCGTCCCAGAATCATGTCCCGATACATGACGAAATCGCCAAGCAGGCTGTAGAAGGGATGCTGGAAGGTCGCAGGACGGTTCTTTTCAAAGAAGAAATGCCCGACCCAGGCGAAGCTGTAACCCGCCAGCGGCAAGGCCCACAACAGCATCCAGGCGCCTCGGCCAATGGTCAGCGCCAAAATGAAAATGACCAGTGTGGTGCCGATGAAGTGTAATCGGCGGCAGGTACTGTTGCTGTGTTCGCTGAGGTAATACGGGTAGAACTCGGCGAAGCTGTTGAACCGTCTGATGTTTTCCACGACTGCGATCTCTGTGGTTATTGTTCTGACTGCAAGTTGTTCGGCGGGTAGCTTATTTAAGTCTAGAGTGATCATTGGCGGCAGCCAGTGACAATCGGCGCCACTTTAGTATCCTTCGGAAATTGGCCGTGATTGGCGGCTCATCATGTAAGAACCCGACATGAGCGAACGAACGACTTCTGCAAGCTGGGCGATGGGGATTGTCAAGGCACTGGAAATGGACGGCCTGGATTGCCGGGTTCTGTTCAAACAACTGGGGCTCGACTACGCGGCACTGGATGATCCGGATGCACGCTTCCCGCAAGATTCCATGACACGACTGTGGCAACGTGCGGTCGAGCTGTCCGGCAACCCGGCGATTGGCCTGAACATGGGCAAGGTGGTGCGACCGGCGCAGTTTCATGTGGCGGGTTACGCATTGATGTCCAGCCAGACCCTGGCCGAGGGCTTTCAGCGCCTGGTGCGTTATCAGCGGATCATTGCCGAAAGCGCCGACCTGAGTTTCCGGCTGCTGGATGAGGGCTACGGGCTGATTCTGACGGTGCACGGCGATCATCTGCCGCCGACCCGGCAAAGCGCCGAAGCTTCACTGGCCTGCGCCCTGGCGCTGTGCGGCTGGCTGACCGGACGCACGCTGCAACCGCGCAAGGTGTTGGTGCAGGGCGACCAACCCGTCAATCTCGAACCCTACAAACAAGCCTTCCATGCGCCGTTGGTGTTCAACGCGCCTTACGATGCGTTGATTTTCGAACGCGCCGACATGGAAGCACCGCTACCGACCGCCAACGAGGCCATGGCGCTGCTGCATGACCGGTTCGCCGGCGAGTACCTGGCGCGGTTTTCCGAGAGTCGTGTGACCCACAAGGCACGCCAGGTGCTGTGCCGTTTGTTGCCCCAGGGCGAACCCAAACGCGATGCCGTGGCGCAGACGCTGCACCTGTCCCAACGCACGTTGCAGCGACGCTTGCAGGAAGAGGGCACGAGTTTCCAGACGTTACTCGACGACACCCGGCGAGAGCTGGCCGAGCAGTACCTGGCGCAACCGACCATGACCCTGTTGGAGATTGCTTACCTGCTGGGGTTTGCCGATCCGAGCAACTTCTTCCGCGCCTTCCGTCGCTGGTTCGACACCACGCCCGGTGAGTACCGTTCGCGGCTGGTGCAAGTGCCTGTGCCGGTCAGTGACGCCAGAACGCCGGTATACACAGCACAAACACCGTAATGATCTCCAGTCGGCCCAGCAGCATGCCGAACGAAAGAATCCACTTGGCGGCGTCCGGCAGCGAGGCGAAGTTGCCGGCCGGGCCAATGGTTTCACCCAGGCCGGGGCCGACACCGGATACGGTGCTGGCCGCGCCGGTAAGGGCGGTCATCCAGTCCACGCCGAGCAGCGACAACAGCAGCGCGATCACACAGATGGTGATGGCGAAGAAGAACGAAAAAGTCAGGATCGAACGCACAATCTCTTCATCGAGGCGATGACCGTTGTACTTCTGCTTGATCACCGCACGGGGGTGAATCAACTGGTTAAGGTTGGCCTTGAGCAGGATATAGGCCACCTGGAAGCGAAAGATCTTGATCCCGCCCGCAGTCGAGCCTGAACAGCCGCCTACGAAGCCCAGATAGAAGAACAGCATCAGCGAGAAATTGCCCCACAGGCTGTAGTCCCCCAGGGCAAAACCGGTCGTGGTCACCACCGATGTCACGTTCAGCGCCACATGCCGCAGCGCGTCCAGCCAATGCAGTTGGGTGGTCCACCAGTACCAGGTGCCGAGGACCAGCCAGGTCACCAGCAACATGCCGAGCAGGCCTTGAACCTGCTCATCCTTGATCAGCGCCCGGCGGTTGCCGCGCAGGGTCGCCACGTACAGGGTGAACGGCAGGCTGCCGAGAATCATGATGACAACGGCCACCCAGTGCACGGCCGGTTGCGTCCACTTGGCCAGGGACTGGTCCGAGGTGGAAAACCCACCGGTTGAAATCGCTGACATCGCATGGTTGATCGCATCGAACGGACTCATCCCTGCCCACCAGAACGCCAGGCTGCCGAGGATGGTGATGCCGACGTAGGCCGCCACGATCAGCCGCGCCACCATGTGCGAACGGGGCATGACTTTTTCGGAACGGTCCGACGACTCGGTCTGAAACAGCCGCATGCCACCAATGCGCAGCAGCGGCAGGATCGCCACCGCCATGCCGATGAAGCCGATGCCGCCGATCCAGTGCAGCAACGAGCGCCACATCAGGATGCCGGGAGACATGTCATCGAGGTGGTTCAGCACGGTCGAACCCGTGGCGGTGATGCCGGACATGCTTTCGAAGAACGAGTCGGTGTAGCTGATGTGTTGGGTCAACAAAAATGGCAGCGCGGCGAAGATGCACACCACCAGCCAGCTGCTGACGGTCAGCAGGTACATGTCCCGTGGCCGCAAATGGATATGCTCGGGGCGTCCCGGAATGATCAGGGCCAGGCCGGCGACAAAGGTGATCATACTGGCCCAGAGAAACGACGGCAGGTCGCCGGTGCGATCGAAGATCACCAGCGTGGCCATGGGCACGACCATGGCGATGGCCAGGGTTATCAGGAAGATGCCGATGATGAAACCAATGAGACGCAGGGTCGGCAACGCCATGAAATCCGCTCGGCTGAAATAAGAAAGGCGCCATTCTACCTGCGGGGCAGGGCATGTAAACCGGCACTCCGGTAGTACTTGCAGCTAGAATAGCCGCACATTTTTTTCAGGAGGTGGCCGATGCAGGCTCTCGACGTTTTGCTCAACCGTGTTTCCGTTCCGCGCCTGGTCGAGCCGGCACCTACCCAAGAACAGCGCGAAGTGCTGTTTGGCGCTGCCATGCGTGCACCGGATCACGGTCATTTACAGCCGTGGCGTTTTCTGACGGTCGAAGGCGCAGCGCGCGAGCAAATGGGCGAGTTGTTGGCCGAAGCGGCGAAGCTGCAGGACGGCGAAGTCACTGAAGCGGCCATCGACAAGGCGCGCAACGGCCCACTGCGCGCGCCTTTGGTGGTCGTGGTGATTGCCCGGTTGCAGGATCACGTCAAATATCCGAAATCCGAGCAGTTGCTGGCGGCTGGATGTGCGGCACACGGCATCTTGCTGGCGGCCTATGCACAAGGCATTGGCGCAGTGTGGCGTACCGGTGACCTGGCCTATTCGCCGCATGTGGCCAAAGGGCTGGGACTGGCCGAGGGGGAAGAGGTGATTGCGTTTCTGTACCTTGGCACACCGCTGAAGGAGCCGCGCGTGGCAGAGAAGGTGGATCTGGCTGAGTTCGTCAGCGCCTGGCCGGGCAAGGCCTGACCCCACCGATTCCTGTGGGAGCGAGCCTGCTCGCGAAGGCGGAGTGTCAGTCAATCTTTCTTCTTCTGACACACTGCTTTCGCGAGCAAGCTCGCTCCTACAAGGTTTCAGGGTTGGACGACCGCCCCTGGTACCAACGGCAATTCCAGGCTGGCAATGAATCCGCCCTCCGGATGATTGGCCAGCACCAGACTCCCGCCGTGCCGCTCCGCCGCGCGGCGGGCAATGGCCAGCCCCAGGCCGTGTCCAGCCGCGGTCTGCCCTGGGGCCCGGTAGAACGGCTCGCCGAGCTGATTCAAATGTTCAGTATCAACGCCCGGACCATGGTCGCGTACGGTCACTACAATCCGCTCGCCTTGGCGCAGCGCCTGCATTTCAATCGGTTGCCCGCCCACCGGATTGAAGCGCTGGGCATTGCGCAGCAGATTATCCACGGCGCGCTCGATCATGGTCGGCCACCCCCTGAGGTTCAGTTGCGGCTCGGCCTCAAGTCGAACGTTCTGCTCCGGTGATCCCAGCTGTGCATCCCGTTGCAGCGTCGTGAGCAGCGCGTTCAGGTCTACCTCTTCGGCGCTGGCGTTGTCGGCATCGACCCGCGCCAGTACCAGGATTTCACTGATCAGTGCTTCAAGCCGGTCACACTCCCGGGTAAGGCGCGGCCAGAGTTTTTGCCGTTCTTCCGGCGTGGCCCGTTCCGCCAGGGCCAGCGCAATACGCAGGCGGGCAAGGGGCGAGCGCAGTTCGTGGGAGACGTCCCGCAACAGTTGTCGCTGGCTGCCGATCAGGCTCTGCAGGCGCGCGCCCATGCGGTTGAAATCGTTGGCCAGCACGCCGAATTCGTCTCGACGATTGGCCAGTTTGACCAGGCTGTTCTGTTGGTAAGTGGTTTGCCCCAGATCATGCACTGCACCGCGCAAGCGGCTGAGAGGGCGGGTGATGGAAAAGGTCACCAGCAAGCTGAACAGGGTCAGCACCACCAGCGCAATGCCCAGTGCACTCAGTGGCCAGAGCAGGCTTTCGCGATGCCAGGCATCGAGTTCCGGGTGGGGGATGCGATAGATCAGCAGGTAGGTGTCGCCGGTCTTTTCACTGGTGTATTCAACGGTCAGGCGACGCCATGGCAGGCGCCGGTCATCATTGTTCTGGCGCGCTTCGAAAGCCGCCGCGCGTCGCGGAAAGGTGCCGTGTACCACCGGGTCGCCACTCTCGTTGAGTACCTGAACGTCGATGTGATATTGGCGTTTGCGCTGCTCCAGAATGTCCTGGGCTGCTTCTTCACCTTCGGATTCGTAGGTTTGCGTCCATTGCTCGGCCAAGGTGTTGAGGCCTGGGTGGCGACTGAGAATCCACGCATCCTGGTTGAGCATGTGGCCGAGCAAAATGGACAGGCCTGCAACCAGAGCGATGGCCAGCCAGAAACTGGCCAGGATACGCCAGAACAATGAGCGCACAGAAAATCCTCAAGCAAACACAAATCCATGTGGGAGCGAGCCTGCTCGCGAAGAGGGCGTGACAGACGACATCACTGCTGCCTGACATACCGCCTTCGCGAGCAGGCTCGCTCCCACATTAGATCAAAAGTTTCAGACCCAACGGTGTTCAGCCGCTGGGCTGGGGGGTTATCGCATTATTGCGCTTTTTGCGCCTGTTGCGCTTTCCAAGCCTTGAACTCCGCCCATTCAGCGCGACGCTCAGCCTGTTTTTTCTGGATCTCGTC
This sequence comes from Pseudomonas izuensis, assembly GCF_002356535.2. Taxonomy (NCBI): domain Bacteria; kingdom Pseudomonadati; phylum Pseudomonadota; class Gammaproteobacteria; order Pseudomonadales; family Pseudomonadaceae; genus Pseudomonas; species Pseudomonas izuensis. The sequence goes on from NZ_AP017423.2 coordinate 1,590,550, forward strand.
GAATTTCTTCTGTTGATCCGGTTTCAGCAGGGCACGCACGTCGGCTTCGGCTTTTTTATGGTTGGCGGCCATTTCGTCTTTCATCGCTTTCTGGTCGGCTGGCGAAAGTTTCTCCAGGTATTTTTCGACCACTTGCTTACGCTCATGCATCTGCTCGCCCATGATTTTACGGATCTGCTCGCGTTGTTCGCGGCTCAGGTCCAGCTGGCTGTACGGGCCTTTGCCGTGCATGCCGTGCATCTGACCGCCGTGGTGCGAGCCGTCCATCGGGCCACCCATGGGGCCAGAGCCTTCAGGCATGGCCATGGCAACGGTCGGCAGGGCGGCGGCGAACATCAGAGCGATAAGAGTCTTGCGCATGGTGAATCTCCTTGTCTCATTCCCGGTACGTTCCGGATGAGTACAGATTACGGAGATCAAGGTCAGCGGCGGTCAGCGGAGCGTAAAGCTTGGGTAAAGATGAATTTGTGCCTTCCTGACAAACCCCTGGTCAGGCCTTGCAGGAGCCGGCTTGCTGGCGAAAATGGCGACGCGGTATGTCTGTCGCACCGCTTTCGCTGGCAAGTCAGCGCCTACAGGAGGTTAGAGGCTGTAGTAGTAGCCGCGGCTGCGCAGGGCCACGATGCGCGGACGGCCATCGGGATGCGGGCCGATTTTCTTGCGCAGGTTGCTCACGTGCATGTCGAGGCTGCGGTCGTACAGCGTCAGCTTGCGGCCGAGCGCTATTTGCGCCAGTTCCTGTTTGTCCAGTGGCTCGCCAGGTTGCTTGAGCAGGGCTTCCAGCAACCGGCTTTCGGAAACGGTGAGGGAGAATTCCTGTTCATCGATGCTGACCACGCCGCGTACCGGGCTGAAACACAGGTCGCCCAGTTCCATCTGGCTGGATGTCGCCGCCGGATGACTGCGGCGCAACACGGCGCGCAGGCGGGCAGTCAGTTCCCGGGGGTCGCAGGGCTTGGCCAGGTAATCGTCGGCACCCAGTTCCAGGCCGAGGATGCGGTCCAGTGGTTCGCCGCGCGCCGAAAGCATCAGCACCGGCAGGTCCGGATGATCACTGCGCAACTGCTTGAGCAGTTCCAGGCCGCTGCCGTCCGGCAACATCACATCCAGCACCACGGCTGCCGGGGAGGACTCAGCCAGCGCACGACGGGCACTCTGGCCATCGTGACAGGCACGCACCTGAAAGCCCTCCTGGCTCAGCCAACTGCTCAGAAGCTCACACAGCTCCTGGTCATCATCAATCAGTAACAACTCGCTCATGACTCACTCAATTTAGCCATTGTCGACGTTTTCGACTTGCGCCACTGGCGAAGATACCGCAGAGCAGGGCCAATAGCGCAACTCCGGCGCCGATGACGAACCACTGTTGCTGATCGGTCAGCAAGCGTGGAGTCGAACTGCCGGCCTGGGTTTCCCTGAGTTGCAGCTTCAAACGCTGGTTCTCCTGACGCAGCCGGGCCAATTGGGCGCTCTCGCGTTCACCATCGGTATTTTGCAATTGTTTGCTCAACTCTTCCCGTTGCCGCTCGCTTTCTTTCAAGCGCTGCTGCAACTCGTTGATCTGGCTACCGGCGCTCAAGGACAGCGGCGTAGAGTTTGCGCCCTGAGCATTTTCTTCACCGTGGGCGGGGGCCACGATCGACAACGTGACCAACATCAGACACAACGGACCTATGCGCATCGCGACTCCTGGTTCCAATACGAGTATTGGGCAGGTTGTCGGCCGGCAAACGAGAATAATGAGCGATTGAGAGCGCGATGAACCGACAAGGTTCACCGCGTGGGGGCATTGCGAGAAGAAAATTATGGCAGGACTTGCTTGAACGGCTTGACCACAACGTTGGCGTAGACGCCGGCAGCGATGTACGGGTCGGCATCGGCCCAGGCCTGGGCGGCGCTCAGGGAGTCGAACTCGGCGACAATCAGGCTGCCGGTGAAGCCCGCTGCGCCCGGATCATTACTGTCGACCGCCGGGTGCGGACCGGCCAGTACAATGCGACCTTCGCCCTTGAGCACCTGCAGGCGCTCAAGGTGTGCAGGCCGTGCGGCCAGGCGGGCTTCCAGGGAGTTGGCGACGTCTGTGGCAATGATTGCGTAAAGCATGTCAGTCCTCGGTTTTAGGCGATGTGGTATCGGCGTCATGCAGGTGGCGGGACAGGTAGATGCCCTGGCCGACCAGGAACAGCAACGTCATGCCCAGGCTGCCGAAGACCTTGAAGTCGACCCAGTAGCTCTGGAAGGTGAACGCGACGAACAGGTTGGCGGCCCCGCAAAACAGGAAAAAGACGATCCAGGCGATGTTCAGGCGGGCCCAGATCACATCCGGCAGTGTCAGCGCGTGGCCCATGATGCGTTTGATCAGCAACTGGTCCCCGATGAAGTGGCTGCCGATGAAGGCAAGGGCAAACAGCCAGTTGACCACCGGGGCTTTCCATTTAAGGAAGGTCTCGCTGTGGAAGGCCAGGGTCAGGCTACCGAAGACCAGGCAGGCGATGAGCGTCAGCCACTGGCTCTTCTCCAGCTTGCGCTGTTTGATGAACAGCGTGCCGTAGACCACCAGCGAACTGATGATCAGCATCGCGGTGGCGCTGTAAATACCACCTACAGTTACCTCGTGGCCGGCAATGTCGACGACCCGTGGATCGATCTTGAAGACGATGAAAAACAGCAGGAGCGGGATGAAATCGATGAATTGTTTCACAGTGGCAGCCAGAAGCAGGATGTGGCGGCATAATAACAAACATATGGGCGCGCGATAGCGCCAGCTGATTTGAGGTTACAAAGCCCTGTGAATGTTGATTTGCACTGCCATAGCACGGCCTCCGATGGCGCCCTGGCGCCTAAGGTTCTGGTTGCGCGTGCGTTCGAGAAAGGCGTGCGAGTCCTGGCCTTGACCGATCACGACACCCTGGAGGGCCTCGACGAGGCGCGCCACGCGGCGGATTCGCTGGGGATGCAACTGGTCAATGGCGTCGAATTGTCCTGTACCTGGGGCGGCGCGACCATACATGTGCTCGGCTACGGTTTCGACGTCAATGCCGCACCATTGGTCGAGGCCATTGCCAAATTGCACGACGGCCGCTGGCTACGGTCCGAAGAAATAAGTCGCAAGCTGGCGCTCAAGGGCATGCCCGGCGCACTGGACGGTGCCCGGGAAATCCAGCAGGAGCTGGGGGATAGCGGCAATGCGCCAGCCCGGCCGCACTTTGCCGACTGGATGGTGCGCGAGGGTTTCGTCAAGGATCGCGCCGAAGCGTTTCGCAAATGGTTGGGTGCCGGCAAGCTGGGGGACGTCAAGCAACACTGGCCGACCCTGGAAGAAACGGTCGAAACCCTGCGCGCGGCCAAGGCCTGGGTCAGTCTGGCGCACCCCTGGCACTATGATTTCACCCGCAGCAAGCGTCGCCGCCTGATTGCCGACTATATTCAAGCAGGGGGCCACGCGATCGAGGTGGTCAATGGCCATCAGCCTGCCGAGCAAGTGGGCAGCCTGGCCATTCTGGCCCGCGAATTCGGTCTGCTGGTCAGCGCCGGCAGTGACTTTCATGGCCCTGGAGGCTGGTCCGAGATCGGTGAATACCGCCCGCTCCCGGAGGATCTGCCACCACTGTGGTGTCGGTTCAAACATGACCCAACTATTGCCGTCGTCTGAACAGGTAGAGAATGTGAGTCAATTTTTCCAGATTCATCCGGAAAACCCGCAAGCGCGCCTGATCAAACAGGCTGTCGAGATCATCCGCAACGGCGGGGTGGTGATTTATCCCACAGACTCCTCCTACGCAATCGGTTGCCAGATCGGCGACAAGGTCGCCGTGGAGCGCGTTCGGCGCCTGCGTCAGCTGGATGAAAAGCACAACTTCGCGCTGATCTGCAGCGATCTGTCGCAACTGGGCCTGTTTGCCAAGATCGACACCGGGACCTTTCGCATTCTCAAGGCCCATTTGCCGGGGCCTTACACCTTCATTCTCAACGCCACACGCGAAGTCCCGCGGCTGCTGTTGCACCCGAAAAAGCGCACCATCGGCCTGCGGGTGCCGAGCCATCCGATCGCGTTGGCGCTGCTCGCCGAGCTGGGTGAGCCGCTGATGAGCGTGACCCTGATCATGCCCGGTGAAACCGACCCCATGACCGATCCTTACGAAATGCGCCAGTTGCTCGAGCATCAGGTCGACCTGATCATCGATGGCGGTTTTGGCGGCATCAAGGCCTCCACCGTGATCAGCCTCGCCGACGGCGAGCCGGAAGTGATCCGCGTCGGTTGCGGCGACCCTGCGCCGTTCATGGCCGAGGCCTAGATGTCCGCAGTAGAACCCGTCGACAGTCAGGCCGGAGCCCAGCAAGAGCTGCCCTTCGCCATGGTCTATGGCCAGGCGGTCATGGAAATGCCGCTGGACCTGTACATTCCGCCGGATGCGCTGGAAGTCTTTCTCGAAGCCTTCGAAGGCCCGCTCGACCTGCTGCTGTACCTGATCCGCAAGCAGAACATCAACATTCTCGACATCCCGGTGGCGGAAATCACCCGCCAATACATGGGCTATGTCGAGTTGATGCAGTCGGTGCGCCTGGAGCTGGCCGCCGAGTACCTGGTGATGGCCGCGATGCTGGCCGAAATCAAGTCGCGGATGCTGCTGCCCCGGGCGGAAACCGTCGAGGACGAGGAAGAAGACCCGCGCGCCGAACTGATCCGCCGCTTGCAGGAGTACGAGCGTTTCAAGGCTGCCGCCGAAGGCATCGATGGCTTGAGCCGCGTCGGTCGTGATGTGGTGGTGCCCAAGCTCGACGCACCGGAAGCCCGGGCGCGCAAGCTGTTGCCGGACGTGCGTCTGTCAGAGCTGTTGCTGTCCATGGCCGAGGTGTTGCGCCGTGGCGACATGTTCGAAAGCCACCAGGTCAGCCGCGAGGCGCTGTCCACCCGCGAACGCATGAGCGACGTGCTGGAACGGCTCAAGGGCGGCGGTTTTGTGCCGTTTGTCGAGCTGTTCACCGCTGAAGAAGGGCGGCTGGGCGTGGTAGTGACCTTTATGGCAATCCTCGAGCTGGTCAAGGAATCCTTGGTCGAGCTGGTGCAGAATGAGCCGTTCGCAGCGATCCACGTGCGAGCCCGAGCCGAATAACGAGTTGAATCATGAACCTGAGTGAACCCCGCGAGCTGGCGCCACTGCTTGAAGCCTTTCTGTTGGCCTCGGGAAAACCGCAATCCCTGGAGCGCCTGTTCGAACTCTTCGAAGAAGCCGAGCGGCCTGAGCCGGCGGTTTTCAAGAAAGCCCTGACCATTTTGGGCAAGTCCTGCGAGGGGCGCGCATTCGAGTTGAAGGAAGTCGCCTCCGGCTATCGCCTGCAAATCCGCGAAAAGTTTTCGCCATGGGTCGGTCGTTTGTGGGAAGAGCGTCCGCAGCGTTACTCCCGGGCTATGCTCGAAACCATTGCCCTGATTGCCTATCGTCAGCCAATCACCCGGGGGGAGATCGAAGACGTGCGGGGCGTGGCGGTCAACAGCCAGATTGTCAAGACGCTGATGGAGCGCGAGTGGATTCGCATCGTCGGTTACCGCGACGTACCGGGAAAACCGGCGATGTTCGCCACGACCAAGGCGTTTCTCGATCACTTCAACCTGAAAAACCTCGACGACTTGCCGCCATTGGCGGAATTACGGGAGCTGGAACCTGATCCGGTGCTCGACTTCGACGACGCACCCGTACCTGCTTCGTTGCAGGAACTGGCCGATGCCAGCGCCGAACCGGAAGAGCCCAAGGAGGAAACCAGTTTCCACACGCTGTTGCTGGAGCTGGATAGCATGGAGGAGGGGATCAAGACGGATTTCGATGATTTGTTGCGTGATGGTGAGGTGAAAGAGGCTGATCCTGAATTCGCTGATATACCGCCGGAAACCGATGGCGTCCAGGTCGGATTAGTGCCTGAACCTGAAGACGAGCCCGAACCAGAAAGCGAGCCTGAGCAGGAAGAGGACATTCTGGGCGTTGCCGCCGCTCGCGAAAAACTGCTGGCCGCTGTTGCTGCCCTTGAGCAGCCGAAGCCTGAGCTTAGTGATGAAGAAGCGGAAGCATTGGCCTTGGCCGAAGCCATCGAGGCCGAACGCCGCCAATTTGACGATTGACCCATCTTATGTGGGAGTGAGCCTGCTCGCGATAGCGGACCGTCAGTCACTTAGAAGTTGAATGTGCTGCCGTCATCGCGAGCAGGCTCGCTCCCACAGGGTTTTGTTTTGCTCAGGTTGATTCATATGCGCACCACCGGTCGGCGGAAAAGCCAGTAACCTTGCATTGATCAGCTAGTCTCTGATGCGCAAACGCCCTCATGCGCGTATGATTCGCGACCCTTCGGCGATCCCTTCGCCCAAGTACACAGTTTTCAGACCACACCGGGAGGTGCCCAGATGAGTATCAACGACCAGAAAGACGACCAGCCAATTGGCCCAGCAGGCGAGAAACTGCAGAAAGTCCTCGCCCGTATCGGCGTCGGCTCGCGCCGTGACGTGGAGGCCTGGATCAGCCACGGCCGTATCAAGGTCAACGGCAAAGACGCCACCCTCGGGCAGCGCGTCGATATGCATGACGCCATCACCATCGATGGCAAGGTGATCAAGCGCGAAGAAGCCGCCGAGTCGGTACGCCGCGTGATCATGTACAACAAGCCCGATGGCGAAATCTGCACCCGTGTCGACCCGGAAGGTCGTCCAACCGTGTTCGACAAGATGCCGCGCCCGAAAGAAGGTCGCTGGATCAACATCGGTCGCCTGGACATCAACACCACCGGTCTGCTGATGTTCACCACCGACGGTGAGTTGGCCAACCGCCTGATGCACCCATCCTACGAAATGGACCGTGAATACGCGGTGCGTGTGCGTGGTGAAGTGGACGACGAGATGATCGAGCGCCTGAAAGCGGGCGTCGTGCTCGAAGACGGCCCGGCCAAGTTCACCGACATCAAGCAGGCACCCGGCGGCGAAGGTTTCAACCACTGGTATCACTGCGTGGTGATGGAAGGCCGTAACCGTGAGGTTCGTCGCCTGTGGGAATCCCAGGGCCTGGTGGTCAGCCGTCTGAAGCGCGTGCGTTTCGGTCCGGTGTTCCTCAACTCCGACCTGCCGATGGGCCGCTGGCGTGAAATGAGCCAGTACGAAGTCGACATCCTGAGTGCTGAAGTAGGCCTGACCCCGGTGGCCATGCCGCAAATGACCGCCAAGAGCAAAGACAAGCTTGAGCGTATGCAGCGCAAATCGTCGCGGCCAATGGCCAAGACCGACCGCGTGCGCACCCTGCGTCCAGCCACCGGCGAGCCGGCCACCAGCCCGCGAGTCAATCGTGAGCCGCAGATCGAAGGCGAGCGTCCAGGTCGCAAGCCTGCTGCACGCCAGGACGGTGAGCGCGGCCCACGCACTCCGCGTCCGGCCAACGGTCGCACCGAGCGTGGCGAAGGTCGTGGTGCTCCGGCAGGTCGCGGTACACCAGTGGCGGATCGTCCGGCCGAGACCAAGCGCCCGGCCAAGCCGGCGCCGAAGCGTCCGGGGATCAAGCTGGTCGACGGTGACAAGCCGTCGGGCAAGCGTCGCGGTGCGCCGGCCGGTTCCGGTCAGCGTCCGGGTTTTGGTCGTCGCAAGCCGGAGTGAAGCAGCGGTAAGCTTTGAGCTGCAAGTGAGAAACGCCAGCCTTCGGGTTGGCGTTTTTTTTCGTCTGGCTTAATTGATGTTGTGTCTGTCAGCTCGCTTTCGCGGGCAGGATCACTGCATTGCTCAGGATGGAAAGACAGTTTTACGATCCGTAAAGAAAACCTGACGAATTCTGCCGATTGGCCCCGTGAAATCTTCATCGCGCAGAAGCTGTAAGAAATTTCTTCCGCTTCATAACCCTTTCGATCTCTATTCACCGCTCTATCCCGCTTGTTTCCCCACCCCAGGCAAGGTGTCATGCGCCCCATGCCTGTCGTGCAGGTGAAGAACAAAAAGGAGGCGCAATGAACGCCGCAATCCGTTTTCAGCTCTCAGCGTGGGCCGGTTTTTCAACCGTCCCCTTCAAAGGTCCGCAAAGGCCTGACCCCCTTTTTGCAGCCGCCCGAGCCTCTCGGGGTGGACACAGGCAATCCCGGCAACCAACACACTGATCCAGTGGTGTCTGGCAGCAGGGGGTTAGCGGTGTACAATGCGCCGCGTTTTACCTGTGACCTCCTGCGCATCTGCGCAAACCTCAAGGCTATCCGCCTTGTTCACTCCGCCGCGTCACGAGCGTGTCGGGTTCGATTTCGTCACAGATAAAAACAAACAGGTGACGCATGACCGTTGTAAATACGCTGAACTCCTGGTGCCTGCGCTGGGGTTTGATCGGTGCCGCTTAACGCCTTTCCCAAGCAGCAACGTCTACTGAACATCATCAAACCTTGCGTGAGACCCTTTTCATGAGTGGACAAAACTCGCATTCGGGCGAGCTGAAACGCGGCCTGAAAAATCGCCACATTCAATTGATCGCCCTCGGTGGCGCGATTGGTACCGGTTTGTTCCTCGGCTCGGCCGGGGTACTGAAATCCGCCGGCCCGTCGATGATCCTCGGCTACGCCATCTGCGGCTTCATCGCCTTCATGATCATGCGCCAACTGGGCGAAATGATCGTCGAAGATCCGGTGGCCGGCTCCTTCAGCCATTTCGCGCACAAGTACTGGGGCGGTTTTGCCGGCTTCCTGTCGGGATGGAACTGCTGGATCCTGTACATTCTGGTAGGCATGTCGGAGCTGACGGCGGTCGGCAAATATATCCACTACTGGGCACCGGACATCCCGACCTGGGTCTCCGCGGCTGCGTTCTTTGTGCTGATCAACGCCATCAACCTGGCCAACGTCAAAGTCTTTGGCGAGGCCGAGTTCTGGTTCGCGATCATCAAGGTCGTGGCGATCGTCGGCATGATTGCCCTGGGCAGCTACCTGCTGGTCAGCGGCAATGGCGGCCCGCAAGCGGCGGTCAGTAACCTGTGGTCCCACGGGGGCTTCTTCCCGAACGGTATCAGCGGCCTGGTGATGGCCATGGCGTTCATCATGTTTTCCTTCGGTGGCCTGGAAATGCTCGGTTTCACTGCTGCCGAAGCCGACAAGCCGAAAACTGTGATCCCGAAAGCGATTAACCAGGTGATCTACCGGATCCTGATTTTCTACATCGGCGCGCTGGTCATCCTGCTGTCGCTGACACCTTGGGATAGCCTGCTGACCACGTTGAACGCGTCCGGTGATTCCTACAGCGGTAGCCCATTCGTGCAAGTGTTCTCTATGCTGGGCAGCAACACCGCCGCGCACATCCTCAACTTCGTGGTCCTGACCGCGGCGCTGTCGGTGTACAACAGCGGCACCTACTGCAACAGCCGCATGCTATTGGGCATGGCCGAGCAGGGCGATGCACCGAAGGCTTTGGCGAAGATCGACAAGCGCGGCGTGCCGGTGCGTTCGATCCTGGCTTCGGCTGCCGTGACGCTGATTGCGGTGCTGCTGAACTACCTGATCCCGCAGAACGCGCTGGAACTGTTGATGTCGCTGGTGGTGGCCACCCTGGTGATCAACTGGGCGATGATCAGCTACTCGCACTTCAAGTTCCGTCAGCACATGAACAAGACCAAACAAACGCCGCTGTTCAAGGCCTTGTGGTATCCGTACGGCAACTACATCTGCCTGGCGTTCGTGTTGTTCATTCTCGGTGTGATGTTGTTGATTCCGGGGATCCAGACATCGGTGTACGCGATTCCGGTGTGGGTCGTATTCATGTGGGTCTGCTACGGCATCAAGAACAAGCGCCGTGATGCCGGTGCTGCTGTGGTGGGTTCCGTCACCCGATAGGAATATCGGCTGGCCGGCTAAAGAAAATGCCCGTGTCGCGAGATACGGGCATTTTTTATGATCTTTGGTGCGCACATCTGATCTGTAGGAGCCGGCTTGCTGGCGAAGGCGGTGTGTCCGGCGAGGTCGATGTTGGATGTGCAGGCCTCTTCGCAGGAAAGCCGGCTCCTACAGGTTCACGTTGGCAAAAAAATGCCCCGACAAGTCGGGGCATTCTTTGTTGTGGCGTTCGGCTTACATGTTCGGGTAAGTCGGGCCGCCGGCACCTTCCGGGGTGACCCAGGTGATGTTCTGCGCAGGATCCTTGATGTCGCAGGTCTTGCAGTGAACACAGTTCTGGGCGTTGATCTGGAAGCGTTTCTCGCCGTCTTCCTTGGTCACCACTTCATACACGCCGGCCGGGCAGTAGCGCTGGGCAGGTTCGTCGTACAGCGGCAGGTTCTTGGTGATCGGGATGCTCGCATCAGCCAGCTTCAGGTGGCACGGCTGCTCTTCTTCGTGGTTGGTACCGGAGATGAACACCGAGCTCAATTTGTCGAAGCTGATCTTGCCGTCCGGTTTCGGGTAGTCGATCTTCTTGCAGTCGGCCGCCAGTTTCAGGCAAGCGTAATCTGGCTTGGTGTCGTGCAGGGTGAACGGCAGTTTGCCGCCGAAGATGTTCTGGTCCAGCCAGTTGAAACCACCGCCGATGATGGCGCCGAACTTGTGGATCGCCGGGCCGAAGTTACGGCTGGCGAACAGTTCGTCGTAGAGCCAGCTCTTCTTGAACGCGTCCACGTAGGTGGTCAGTTCTGCAGTGCCGTCCAGGTCGGCGAACAGCGCGTCAGCCACGGACTCGGCAGCGAGCATGCCGGACTTCATCGCGGTATGGCTGCCTTTGATCTTGGCGAAGTTCAGGGTGCCGAGGTCGCAGCCGATCAGCGCGCCGCCCTTGAACACCATTTTCGGCAGCGAGTTCAGGCCGCCCTTGCAGATGGCGCGGGCGCCATAGCTGATGCGCTTGCCGCCTTCGAGGTACTGCTTGAGCACCGGGTGGTGCTTGAGGCGCTGGAACTCGTCGAACGGCGACAGGAAGGTGTTGCTGTAGGACAGGTCGACGATCAGGCCGACGACGACCTGGTTGTTTTCCAGGTGATAGAGGAACGAGCCGCCGGTGTTCTCGGTGCCCATGATGTCCATCGGCCAGCCGGCGGTATGTACCACCAGGCCTGGCTGGTGTTTGGCCGGGTCAACTTCCCAGATTTCTTTCAGGCCGATGCCGTAATGCTGGGCGTCGGCATCGCTGTCGAGGTTGAAGCGCTTGATCAGTTGCTTGCCGATGTGGCCACGGCAACCTTCGGCGAACAGCGTGTACTTGCCACGCAGTTCCATACCCGGGGTGTACAGGCCTTCCTTCGGATGACCTTCGCGATCAACGCCCAGATCACCGGTGATGATCCCGCGGACCACACCATTTTCGTCGAACAGCGCTTCCTGGGCGGCGAAGCCCGGGTAGATTTCCACGCCCAGGTTCTCGGCCTGCTGGGCCAGCCAGCGGCACAGGTTGCCCAGGGAGATGATGTAGTTGCCTTCGTTGTGCATGGTCTTGGGCACAAAGAAGTCTGGAACTTTTTGCGCGCTTTCGGCGTTTTTCAGCACGAAAATGTCATCGCGGGTGACCGGCGTGTTCAGCGGTGCGCCGAGTTCTTTCCAGTTCGGGAACAATTCGTTCAGGGCCCGAGGCTCGAACACCGCACCGGACAGGATGTGAGCACCGACTTCGGAGCCTTTTTCAACCACGCAGACGCTGATTTCCTTACCGGCTTCGGCGGCCTTCTGCTTCAATCGGCAGGCGGCGGAAAGACCAGCGGGGCCGGCACCGACGATGACCACGTCGAATTCCATGTATTCGCGTTCCACAGGTTATCTCCTACTCAAGGCTCAACAGTTTTTTTTCTAATTGGAAGTTTGGTGTCGCATCCATGAATCCCTGCACAATGCGGGAAGAGGACAATCGATGAACCACCTTTCTCTCTGGGTGGCGCATTATATCTACACCACTCCTAGCGTCCAATACAAACGTTTGTTTGAATTGCCGCAAAGCCAGAGAAATCAAAGTCACGCGGGTTATGAACGGCTATTTTGCCGTATTGACCGGAATAGGTGTTCCGGTCAAGATACGGGCGGTTTTGCGCTCGCCGTAGGCTGACTGTTGGTTTCAAGAGCACCTCTAAAGACAGGGCGATGGCAGTACAAGGTGACGCGCCATTTGGGTTTGCGCGCAGTTTACACGCCGCGATATTGAATGACTCGTCGGTCACCACTGACGAACGGTCATGAACATCGTGAGCGATGGTCACTTGACACGAATGCCGGCGTTTTTAGAGGTGCCCTTGCGCCCCATGAGCATCAACCGCCAGGTTCGCCTAGGCGACTTTCTTTTCACCGGAGAGTAACGAGGAATCCATGAAGGTTCTTGTAGCTGTCAAACGCGTTGTGGATTACAACGTCAAGGTCCGCGTCAAGGCGGACAATTCCGGCGTCGATCTTGCCAACGTCAAGATGTCGATGAACCCGTTCTGCGAAATCGCAGTGGAAGAAGCCGTACGTCTGAAAGAGAAAGGCGTTGCGACTGAAATCGTCGTCGTCTCCGTCGGCCCGTCCACCGCTCAAGAGCAACTGCGCACCGCGCTGGCTCTGGGTGCCGACCGCGCCATCCTCGTCGAATCCGCCGAAGATCTGACTTCCCTGGCCGTTGCCAAGCTGTTGAAAGCTGTTGTCGACAAGGAACAGCCTCAGCTGGTGATCCTTGGCAAACAAGCCATCGACAGCGACAACAACCAGACTGGCCAGATGCTCGCTGCATTGAGCGGCTATGGTCAGGGCACATTCGCCTCCAAAGTCGAAATCAGCGGCGACAGCGTGGCTGTCACCCGTGAAATCGACGGCGGCGCGCAGACCGTTTCCCTGAAACTGCCAGCCATCGTCACCACCGACCTGCGTTTGAACGAGCCGCGCTACGCGTCCCTGCCAAACATCATGAAAGCCAAGAAGAAGCCTCTCGAAGTGCTGACTCCGGACGCTTTGGGCGTTTCCACCGCCTCCACCAACAAGACCGTGAAAGTCGAAGCGCCTGCTGCACGCAGCGCGGGTATCAAGGTCAAGTCGGTGGCTGAACTGGTCGAGAAACTGAAAAACGAAGCGAAGGTAATCTAAATGACTATCTTGGTTATTGCTGAACACGACAACAAAGTGCTGGCCCCGGCCACGCTGAACACCGTTGCTGCCGCTGCCAAAATCGGCGGCGACATCCACGTGCTGGTTGCAGGTCAGGGCGCTGGCGCCGTGGCTGAAGCGGCAGCGAAAATCGCGGGCGTGAGCAAAGTCCTGAACGCTGATAATGCTGCTTACGCGCATCAGCTGCCGGAAAACGTTGCGCCATTGGTTGCCGAGCTGGGCAAGGGTTACAGCCACATCCTGGCTGCCGCCACTTCCAACGGCAAAAACATCCTGCCGCGCGTTGCCGCTGCACTGGACGTTGACCAGATCTCCGAGATCATCTCGGTCGAAAGCGCTGACACTTTCAAGCGTCCGATCTACGCCGGTAACGCCATCGCTACCGTTCAGTCGAACGCTGCGGTCAAGGTGATCACCGTGCGTGCCACCGGTTTCGACCCGGTAGCTGCTGAAGGTGGTTCGGCTTCGGTTGAATCCGTTGCTGCTGCTCACGATGCTGCAATCTCCAGCTTCGTCGGCGAAGAGCTGGCCAAGTCCGATCGTCCGGAACTGACCGCTGCCAAGATCGTCGTTTCCGGCGGCCGCGGCATGCAGAACGGCGACAACTTCAAACACCTGTACGCCCTGGCCGACAAGCTGGGCGCTGCCGTCGGTGCTTCCCGCGCCGCGGTCGACGCAGGTTTCGTACCCAACGACATGCAGGTCGGTCAGACCGGCAAGATCGTTGCTCCTCAGCTGTACATCGCGGTCGGTATCTCCGGCGCGATCCAGCACCTGGCCGGCATGAAAGACTCCAAAGTGATCGTAGCGATCAACAAGGACGAAGAAGCGCCGATCTTCCAGGTGGCCGATTACGGCCTGGTGGCGGACCTGTTCGAAGCCATCCCTGAGCTGGAGAAGCTGGTCTAATCCGGCTGCTTCACTTATAAAGAGCCCGACCTTTTGGTCGGGCTTTTTTTTGCCCTTTCTGTAGGAGCCGGCTTGCTGGCGATGGCGATCTCAATCACGCCATCGCCGTCAAGCCGGCTCCTACAGGGGGAGATCTAACCAGGTTTGAGTGGAGCGTAATGCCATGGACCCGCGTCGAATGTGTGGCTGGTCATTGCTGCTGAGTTTGACAATGTTGCCGGTATTGTCGAATGCGGCCGGCAAATGCGAGCGCCTGGTGGTCACCGGCAGCCCGGATGCGCCACCCTACCTGTGGCAAGACCCGCAGAACCCCAGGCACCTGATTGGCGCCAGTGCCGATCTGTTGCAGCAAGTGGCGCAAGAGTTGGGCATCAAGGTTGAACTGCTTTACGCCGGCAAACGCTCCCAGGCTCTGGATGAAGTGCGCAGTGGTCGCATGGACATGTTGGCCGATGCACCGTTGACGGTCGGCGAGCTGGAGTCTCTGGACTACATCCATCCACCTTTGCTGGAAAACGATTATCTGGTCTGGACCCGCAAGGATTCGCCGCTGGTCTACAACGACGTGCAGGACCTGCACGGTCATACCGGCGCGTTGTCGGAAAAATCTCGATTGACCTCTGCATTTGGTACTTACGCCGAGCAGCACCTGAACCTTGTCCGTACACCCAACTTGACTGAGGCCTTTCAGAAGTTGCTGCTCAGTGAGGTGGAATTCGTCCTGGCCGGGCGCTATTCCGGCATGGCAATGGCGCAGACACTTGGCATGGCCAACGACCTGATCGCCCGCGCGCAACCGGTCGACAAACCGGGACTGTATCTGGCGGTTTCCCATAACTCGGCCTGCAACGATCCGTGGTTGCGCGGACAGTTGGCCAAAAAGATGACAGAATTGCCCGCGTCCGGACTGACCGAGGCCGTGCTGCAGCGCAATATCGAGCGTTGGAACGCGCAGCAGAAACAATCTGTCAGTACCCCAAAACAGTAGGGATTTTTAGTGAGTATTCGACCTCTTTTCGCTGCCCTGGCCGTTCTGGCTCTGGCGGGTTGTGCAGCCGATCCGGCGCCGAATGAACAAATGCGCCTGACCGCACAGGCACTCGAACAGGCCAAGGCCGTTGGCGCCACGGCCGATGAAGTGCCGGAAATGAAACTGGCCGAAGACAAGTACAATCGCGCCAAGGGCAGCATGGCCGATCAATCCTACAAAAATGCGCGCATGCGCTCCGAGCAGGCCGAGCTTGACGCGCGCCTGGCCGAGGCTCGGGTCCTGACCCTCAAGAGCGAGGAGCAGTTGAACGTACTCAATACCCGCATCACCCGCCTGCGCAAGCAATTGGGGGATACCCAATGAGCCTCGGGTCCAAGATGTTCGGCGGTTTTATCCTGGCAGGTTGCGCGAGTCTTTACGGCTGCGCCGGTCAGCACAGCGAGGCGGTGTTGCAGCAGGCTGGTGCTGACTTCCAGAAGGTCAAGGAAGATGCCAACGTATTGCGAATCGCGCCCAAGGATGTGATTCGCGCCGGTGAGTCCCTGGCGCGCGCCGACCGGTTATCCAGCTATTGGGGCAGCGGTTCGGATGTCGCGCATTACGCCTACCTGAGTCAACGCTACAGCGAAATCGCCCGCGAGCACACCAATCAGGTGCTCAACGAAGAGCGCGCCGCGAAGCTGGAACTGGAGCGTCAACGCCTGCAACTGGCCTTGCGCGAATCCAAGCTGGTCAACGTACAGCAGCAGGGGAAATGGCTCGAAGAACAGATTGTGGCGCTGGCCACCACCCAGACCGATCGGGGCCTGGTGATGACCCTGGGTGATGTGCTGTTCGACACCGGAGAGGCGGAGCTAAATAACTCGGCCAACCGTGTGGTGTTGAAGATTGTGCAGTTCCTGCAGCTCAACCCCAAGCGCGTGGTGCGCATCGAAGGTTATGCCGACAGTACTGGCGGCAAGCAGGAAAACCTCAAGCTGTCCCGTGACCGTGCGCAATCGGTGGCGGATGTGCTGATGGACCTGGGTATCGAAGACAAGCGTATTCAGGTCGAAGGTTATGGCGATGAGTACCCGGTGGACGCCAACGCTTCCGAGCGGGGGCGTGCACAGAACCGTCGGGTGGAAATTGTGTTCTCCGACGAAAAAGGCCAGCTCGGCGCCGCCCGCTGATAACGGCTTCCCATTGAAACCTCAATCTCTGTAGGAGCCGGCTTGCTGGCGATCACATCACCGCGGTGTTTCAGAGGAGCCGAAGTGATGCCATCGCCAGCAAGCCGGCTCCTACAAGCCCGGCCTGCCAGTCAGTGCCGGGTTTTTTTGTGCCTGCCAAACAGTCGAGCTTTCCGATAAAAGCAGTACAGATTTTGCTGACACTGCACTGTACGGTCGACTATTGTGGCAACTGTCCCCGTACACTTCTAAACTGTTCCGGTATCGTTTCCTACAAGAATAAAATGCCTGTGAAATCGAGTGCTGCGTCATGACCAATCTCTTGCTCTACCAACGTATTGCTCAGCAACTGGCTGAAGACATCCGCCGCGGTGTGTATCAACCTGGAGAGCGCGTGCCTTCGGTACGCAAGATGAGCTCGCAGCTCAATGTCAGCCATGCCACCGTGTTACAGGCCTATGCCAACCTCGAAGACCAGGGGTTGATCCGTGCCCGGCCGCAGTCGGGTTATTACGTGCACCAGACGCCGGCCCTGACCGCACCGACGCCGGACATTGCCCGGGTCGAGCGTCCAGGCCTGGTCACCCGCAGCAGCATCATCCAGCAGGTACTGGTCGAATCCCGCCGCGAAGGTGTGTTCCCGTTGGGCGCCGCGGTGCCGAGCGTCGACTATCTGCCGGTACGGGCGCTGCATCAGCAACTGGCCAAGGTCACCCGTTTCCATAGTCCCCGTGCATTCAGCTACATGTTCAGCCCCGGTTTCGAGCCGCTGCGCCGACAAGTGGCCATCCGCATGCGCGATGCCGGGGTGGTGGTCGACCCGTCGGAAGTGGTGATCACCCACGGCTGCGTCGATGCCTTGCAAATGTCCTTGCGAGTGCTGACCCGGCCGGGCGATCTCATCGCTGCCGAATCGCCGACCTACTACGGTTTGTTGCAACTGGCGGATCTGCTGGGGCTCAAGGTCATCGAGATCCCCAGCGATCCCTCCACCGGCATGAGCCTCGAAGCCCTGCAACTGGCCGCCAACCAATGGTCGATCAAGGCGCTGGTGCTGACCACGCGCCTGAGCAATCCGTTGGGCGGCACCATGCCCGAAGAGCGGCAGAAACAATTGTTGCGCCTGGCATCGGATTTCGACATTCAGGTGGTCGAGGACGACATCTACGGCGAACTGATGTTCGAGCAGGGGCGCACCAAGGCGCTCAAGGCCTACGACCGGCTGGATCGGGTGATCTATTGCTCGAGCTTCTCCAAAACCCTGTCGCCCGGTGTGCGGATCGGCTGGATGATTGCCGGCAAGTATCAACAGGAAATTCAGCGCTTGCAGACCTTCAGCACCCATTCGGCCTGCAGCGTCACGCAGATGGGCATTGCCGCTTATCTGGAGAATGGCGGTTACGACCGGCATTTGCGTTATATCCGTCAGGAATACCGCAAGAACCTCAGTGCCTTCCAATTGGCAGTGCAGCAGTATTTCCCGGAAGGCACGCAAATGACGCGGCCGACCGGCGGTTTCATTTTGTGGGTGAGCCTGCCGGGGCGAGTCAATACCCAGGAGCTGCACGTGCGTGCGTTGCAGCAGGGCATCAGTATTGCGCCGGGGCTGATTTTCAGTAACACCGAGCAGTTCAATCACTGTATTCGACTGAACTGTGGCATTCCCTGGAATCGGGAAGCCGAACGCGCATTGATGACCTTGGGCATGCTGGCCACTCAACTCTGCCAGGAGATGGCCGGCGGCTTTTGATCGGGCGGGCGGGTTATTGCTGCCCGTGCTTGTCATGGCGTCTGCAACAGGCGAGCATATGGCCCCTCTGTCGTTTGCGCGATGTGCGCCGTTGGATCCATGAAACCGATTTTTACTGCCGCCTGGTTGTTGATCTGTCTGTTAGTCAGCGCTCAGCCGGTATCCGTTATGGCCGCTTCCGATCAGGAGAAGCCGGCGGCAAACACACCTTCAAAGAAAAATACGCCCATCCAGAAAACTGCACCGGTCAAAAAGAAAGCGGCTGCGGAAAAAAAACGCCCACCGATCGTCTCCAAGTCGAAACCGGCCAGTGAAGTGGTGAAGACCCAACTCCCTCCCGCCGACCTTGATTTGAGCCTGCCCAAGGACATGGTCGATGAGTTGAAACCGATCGGCACCGTGCCATTACCCAAGCGCGAACCGGTGTTGCCGCAAATGTTCGGTGACAAGAGCAGTCAGTTCCAGCTCAACGGTCGCTTGATCAGCAACGAAATGCAGTTGCAAATGCGCAACGAAGAGCGCCGTGAAGTCGAAGGCGCAGCGTTGGAATTCGAATTCAAGCGGTAAATCCAGACAGTTCGTAACCCGCCGGGTAGACGCTTTGTCGGAGACTGCCCGGTCACACCCCTTTGCGTGGAAAAACCCGCGGCCCGGTAATTTAAAACAACTGTTTTAGCGGTTACTCTGTGCCCCGTCCGTTTACACATTGCCCGTCGCGAGGAGCTCGTCGTCATGAAATGCCGTGAAGGCTGTGGCGCCTGTTGTATTGCCCCATCCATCAGTTCACCCATTCCCGGTATGCCCAACGGCAAAGCCGCCGGGGAACGTTGCCTGCAACTGTCTGCCGAGAATCTGTGCAATATTTTCGGTCAACCGGAGCGTCCGGCGGTGTGCTCGGCCTTTGAAGCTGATCCCGAGGTGTGCGGGAGCAGTAGTGAAGAAGCGATCCGGCTACTGGGCTGGTGGGAGCAGATGACCGCCGCGTGATGTGTCAACGAACGGAACTTCAACAATAAGGAATAAGACTATGGGTTCGCTGCATCGTATGGCTGTTCTGTGTGGGTTGTCGGCTGTATTGGCCACTTCGTTCGCCCAGGCCGAAGACTGGAAAGTCGCTAAAAACGAAGACGGCATCAAGGTGTCCCTGAGTGAAGTGGCCGGTTCCGATTACAAGGCTTATCAGGGTGTCACCCTGATGAAAACCACCGTGGCCAAACTGCGCGCATTGCAGGAAGACGCGGCTGGCGCCTGTGCCTGGATTCACGAGTGCAAAACCCAGAAGTTGCTCAAGCACGAAGGCGATCAGAGCTGGACCTACACCCAATTCAATACACCATGGCCGGTCACCCCGCGCGATTCGGTGCTGCATGTCACCACCATCGAAGGCGCCGACGGCAGCCTGACCCGCAAGCTCGAAGGCGTGCCCAAGTACCTCCCTGAAGAAAAAGGCTTTGTGCGGGTTGCCAAGGTCGACGGCTTTTGGAAGTTCGTTCCCAAGGGCGATCAGGTTGAAGTGACCTATCAGGTACACACCGAGCCGGGCGGCAGCGTGCCGTCGATGGTTGCTAATAAATTCGTGGTCGATGCGCCGTTCGATACCTTGAAAAACCTCAAGGCTCGCGCTGAGAAATAAGTGCGATATCGATTTGCCCTCTGTAGGAGCGAGCCTGCTCGCGATGGACGTCAACGATAACGCGCGCGGTCTGAATGATCGCGTTGTTCGGGCGTTTTTCGCGAGCAGGCTCGCTCCCACAGGTATGAAGTGGCCGCACGCCCCCCTGTAATCCAACACCCCATCAAAGCCTTTATTGTGTTTCCAGATATGCGTTGCACAAAATTTTCACAAAGGCTCCAAGACAATTCGCGCGCGCCGGCATGACCTGTCAGTAATCAATGGCAATGCCGCGATCGATCGTGCACCATTTGCGCACCGCGCAAACCCCGGGGCCAAGTAGTGGCCAACAGAGGGCAGGGCGCAGCTGAATTTTTGAAACTTCAACTTCCAATGGGTCCTAAAACGACATGGCAATTCCGGACGCCCTGAATCAGCAGCGAGCTTCTAGTCGCCTGCTGCAACCGACCGTCAAATCGCATCTGGCCTACACGTTGTTGTGCGCGCTGGTCATGATGGTGATGTTTTCCGCGCTGCGCCTCGCGCTGCTGGTCTACAACCGCGAAATGATCCTCAACACACCGGCCTCGACCTTTGTCGAAGCGTTTGCCAACGGCCTGCGTTTCGACCTGCGTCTGGTGGTGTACCTGAGCGTTCCGTTACTGCTGGCGCTGTTCAGCGCGCGGGCCATGGCGGCGCGCGGGTTCTTCCGTTTTTGGCTGACGGTGGCCTCCAGCATCGCGCTGTTCCTGGGCCTGATGGAGATGGACTTCTACCGTGAATTCCACCAGCGCCTGAACGGCCTGGTCTTCCAGTATGTGAAGGAAGACCCGAAAACCGTGATGAGCATGCTCTGGTACGGTTTCCCTGTGGTCCGCTACCTGCTGGCCTGGGCCGTCGGCACCTGGATCCTCAGCCTGGCATTCAAGGGCGCCGACCGTGCCACCCGTCCCCGTGGCCCCTTCAGTGGCGGCAGCATCAGCACACGCCAGGTCGCTCCCTGGTATGTACGCATCATGGTGTTCGCGGTTTGCCTGCTGATCTGCGTGGTCGCGGCCCGTGGCACCTTGCGTCAAGGCCCGCCAATGCGTTGGGGGGACGCCTACACCACCGATTCCAACTTTGCCAACCAGTTGGGCCTCAACGGCACGCTTTCCCTGGCGGCGGCGGCGAAGGACCGGATGTCCCAGGATCGCGACAACATCTGGAAAGCCACGTTGCCACAACCGATGGCGCAGCAGACCGTGCGTGACATGCTGCTGATGAAAGACGACAAACTGGTGGATGGCGAGACCGCCGCGGTGCGTCGCGACTACACGCCACCGGCCGACAAGACCCTGCCGATCAAGAACGTCGTTGTGATCCTGATGGAAAGCATGGCCGGTCACTCGGTGGGCGCACTGGGCGCACCGGGTAATATCACGCCATACATGGACAAACTGGCGAAGGAAGGCCTGCTGTTTGACCGCTTCTTCTCCAACGGTACCCATACCCATCAGGGCATGTTCGCCACCATGGCGTGCTTCCCGAACCTGCCGGGTTTTGAATACCTGATGCAGACCCCGGAAGGCAGCCACAAACTGTCCGGCCTGCCGCAGTTGCTCAGCGCCCGCAAATACGACGACGTATACGTCTACAACGGTGACTTCGCCTGGGACAATCAGTCGGGTTTCTTCAGCAACCAGGGCATGACCAACTTCATCGGGCGTAACGACTTCGTCAACCCGGTGTTCTCGGATCCGACCTGGGGCGTGTCCGACCAGGACATGTTCAACCGTGGCCTGGAAGAGCTGAAAGCCCGCGACGGCAAAGATAAGAAACCGTTCTATGCCTTGCTGCAAACCCTGTCCAACCACACTCCGTACGCCTTGCCGACGCCATTGCCGGTCGAGCGCGTGACCGATCGCGGCAGCCTGAACGAACATTTGACCGCCATGCGATACGCCGACTGGGCGCTGGGTCAGTTCTTCGAACAGGCTCGCAAGGAGCCGTACTTCAAGGAAACCCTGTTTGTCGTTGTCGGCGACCACGGTTTTGGCAACGAGCGTCAAATCACCGAAATGGACCTGGGTCGTTTCAATGTGCCGATGCTGATGATCGCACCGGGCATCCAGGAAAAGTTTGGCAAGCTGGATCACACCGTCGGTACTCAAGTCGACATCGTGCCGACCATCATGGGCCGGATCGGCGGGGAAGTGCGCCATCAGTGCTGGGGCCGCGACCTGCTGAACCTGCCTGAAGGCGATACCGGTTTTGGCGTGATCAAGCCATCGGGGAGCGAGCAGACCACGGCCATCGTGACGGCTGACCAGATTCTGGTGCTGCCGAAGGACAAGGACATGGCGCCGAAGATGTACCAGTACGAACTGGGCGCCAACCCGCACGCCGAAGTGATACCGGATGCACCGCGTACCGCCGAGATGAAAACCAAGCTGGAAGCGTTCCTGCAAACGGCGACCAAGAGCCTGCTGGATAACACCGCCGGTGTTGTCGATGGCAAGCCGGATTAAGTAGCAACGCAATAAAAAGAGGCCCCTTCAAAAGGGCCTCTTTTTTTTGCCGGTCAGTTCTTCATATCTTGCCGAGTAACAACAGGATCAGTATCACCACCAACACCACACCGATGATACCGGACGGGCCATAACCCCAACTTCTGGAGTGCGGGAAGACCGGCAGACCACCGATCAGTAACAGGATCAGAATGATGAGTAGAATTGTGCCCATGTCTATTTCCTTGCTGTAAGAGTTCAGGAATGACCTAGTCGTTAATGGTCAGCGGGAATGCAATTAATTCGAGCTGCTTAAAAAATCCGACTGTTGCGCATCGAAGAAAATTCCAAGTTTTTTTATGTTTTTCGAGCAATGGACTATTTCGTCTCCACTGGCGTTAGTTGTGGGCGACGCGTCCAGGGTTTGCTCGGGCCATTCAGCAATCTGATGGAGCGTGGGTCGGCCGGTATCCTTCGCTACACTCGACGCATCTTCCCCGGAACAACAAGGCTGTTTGCTATGCAAAATCGCATGATGATCACTGGTGCGGGCTCTGGCCTGGGTCGCGAAATCGCGCTGCGCTGGGCGCGCGAAGGCTGGCAGCTGGCCTTGTCCGACGTCAGCGAGCCCGGCCTGCAGGAAACCCTGAAGCAGGTGCGCGAAGCTGGCGGTGACGGTTTCATCCAGCGTTGCGACGTGCGCGATTACAGCCAGCTGACCGCCTTCGCACAGGCTTGCGAAGTGAAACTCGGCGGCATCGATGTGATCGTCAACAATGCGGGCGTGGCCTCCGGCGGGTTCTTCAATGAACTGTCCCTGGAAGACTGGGACTGGCAGATCGCGATCAACCTGATGGGGGTGGTCAAGGGTTGCAAGGCCTTCCTGCCGCTCCTGGAAAAGAGCAAAGGCAAGATCATCAACATCGCGTCGATGGCTGCGTTGATGCAAGGCCCGGCCATGAGCAACTACAACGTGGCCAAGGCCGGCGTGGTGGCGTTGTCCGAAAGCCTGCTGATCGAACTGGCGCACCAGGAAGTCGGCGTGCATGTGGTTTGCCCGTCATTCTTCCAGACTAACCTGCTGGATTCATTCCGTGGCCCGACCCCGGCCATGAAGGCCCAGGTCGGCAAGTTGCTGGAAAGTTCGCCCATCAGTGCTGCCGACATCGCCGACTACATCTACCGTCAGGTCGCCGCTGGCGAGTTCATGATCCTGCCTCACGAACAGGGCCGCATGGCCTGGGCGCTCAAGCAGAAGAACCCGCAACTGCTGTACAACGAAATGACGCTGATGGCCGACAAAATGCGCGCCAAGGCCAAACAAACCACAGGCTGAACTTGCCCGCAGGCCGCAGCCTCGTCAGGATGGCCGCCATCGGTCATCCTCGCGAGACAGTTACATGCTCAATTACCTGTGGTTTTTTCTTGCCGCGTTGTTTGAAATCGCCGGTTGCTTCGCGTTCTGGATGTGGCTGCGCCAGGGTAAAAGTTTCTGGTGGGTACTCCCGGCGTTGCTCAGCCTGACCCTGTTCGCCCTGTTGTTGACCCGCATCGAAGCCACCTACGCCGGTCGCGCCTATGCCGCTTACGGCGGTATCTACATCATTGCTTCGATTGGCTGGCTGGCGGTGGTCGAGCGGATCCGTCCGCTGGGCTCGGACTGGATCGGTGTGGCGCTGTGTGTGATCGGAGCGAGCGTCATCCTGTTCGGCCCGCGCTTTTCCGCCTCCTGACGTATCACGCCTTCAACCCAACGACCTGTCAGACGTTTCCGTCAGGGGAGTGGGCCGGCGGCTGTCAGTTCGGTCTGGATTACCGCCGCTGCCTTGTAGGCCAGTCCTGCGCCGGGCATCTTCAAGGTCCGGTAACCCTGAAGGACGAAGGCCATGCTTGTACTCAGTCGCGTTGTAGGCGAATTGATTTCCATCGGTGACACCATTTCCATACGTGTCGTGGCCGTCAACGGGAACACCGTACGTTTCGGCGTCGAGGCGCCGCGCAGTGTCAATGTGCACCGGTCCGAGATCCACGAGCGGATCCAGCGCAAGGAGCCCCGAAAGAAAAAATCAGTCGAATAGATGCTTGGGCACATCGTGCTTGAGCATCAACTGGCATTGCTCGCTTTCCGGGTCGAAGACGATCAATGCCTGGCCCTTGGTCAAAGCCTGGCGCACACGCAGGACACGGGTTTCCAGCGGCGTGTCATCGCCGTTGTCAGTGCCGTCGCGCGTGACGAAATCTTCGATCAGGCGGGTCAGGGTGTCGACTTCAAGTTGGTCGTGGGGAATCAGCATAGGCACCTCGGGTAAACAATGACGGGATGCTACGGCGAATGGGAGGACGCCGCTAGCCTCCAGGCTTTGTGTCGTTTGATCCGGCCCCTTCGCGAGCAGGCTCGCTCCCACAGTGAACCGCGTACTCCTGTGGGAGCGAGCCTGCTCGCGAGGGCGTCAGACCAGACGCTAAAAATCCCGGATCAGCTATCGGATCGCTGCCCCACCAGACTGTCCACCGAAGGCACCCGCGTATCGCTCTCCATCTGCGTGTCATGTTCGAGCTGATGACTGAACCGGTCCAGCGAGCCCTTGGCCGGTTGCGCATCGCTGGCGAACACCGGCGGGCTGAGGATGTAGGCACCGAGCAGGCGGCTGAGGGCGGCCAGGCTGTCGATATGGGTACGTTCGTAGCCATGAGTGGCATCGCAGCCGAAGGCGAGGAGGGCGGTGCGGATGTCGTGGCCGGCCGTCACCGCCGAATGGGCGTCGCTGAAGTAGTAGCGGAACAGGTCGCGGCGTACCGGCAACTCGTTATCGCTGGCCAGGCGCAGCAGGTGTCGTGACAGGTGATAGTCATAGGGGCCACCGGAGTCCTGCATTGCGATACTCACGGCGTGTTCGCTGGAGTGCTGGCCGGGTGCGACGGGTGCGATGTCGATGCCGACGAATTCGCTGACATCCCATGGCAACGCCGCCGCAGCGCCGCTGCCGGTTTCCTCGGTGATGGTGAACAGCGGGTGACAGTCGATCAGCAGTTCTTCGCCGCTGTCGACGATGGCTTTCAGCGCCGCCAGCAGCGCCGCGACACCGGCCTTGTCGTCGAGGTGACGGGCGCTGATATGGCCGCTTTCGGTGAACTCCGGCAAGGGATCGAAGGCCACGAAGTCACCGACGCTGATTCCCAGGGAATCGCAATCGGCACGCGTCGCGCAGTAAGCGTCCAGGCGCAATTCGACGTGGTCCCAACTGATCGGCATTTCATCCACGGCAGTGTTGAACGCGTGCCCGGACGCCATCAGCGGCAACACGCTGCCACGGATCACGCCATTGTCGGTGAACAGGCTCACCCGGCTGCCCTCGGCAAAACGGCTGGACCAGCAGCCGACCGGTGCGAGGGTCAGGCGGCCGTTGTCCTTGATCGCACGCACGGCCGCGCCGATGGTATCCAGGTGTGCCGACACGGCGCGGTCGGGGCTGTTTTTCTTGCCCTTGAGGGTGGCGCGGATGGTGCCGCGACGGGTCATCTCGAACGCAATGTCCAACTCTTCAAGGCGTTCGGCGACATAGCGCACGATGGTATCGGTGAACCCGGTGGGGCTGGGAATGGCGAGCATTTCCAGCAGGACTTTTTGCAGGTAGGCCAGGTCCGGTTCGGGAATTTTGCGGGTCATGGAAACTCCTGATGAGTTGAGGCCATCGATGGTTTCGATGAAGTGAGATCTCTGTTGCCCGTCAAGCCGTCTTCGCGAGCAGGCTCGCTCCCACAGGGGGGCGCGGTTAACTGTGGGAGCGAGCCTGCTCGCGAAGGCAATGGCATGGGCAATACATCAATGTCAGGAAACCGACTGACTGTGCGGAAACAACAAATCCACAAACCGTTCCGCCGTCGGTTGCGGCTCATGGTTGGCCAGTCCGGCGCGTTCGTTGGCTTCGATAAACACGTACTGCGGTTGATCGGCGGCGCAGACCAACAAGTCGAGGCCGACCATGGGAATATCCAGCGCCCGCGCCGCTCGCACGGCGGCATCAAGCAAGGTCGGGTGGAGGATCGCGGTGACATCCTCCAGCACCCCGCCGGTATGCAGATTCGCCGTACGCCGGACGAACAGATGCTCGCCGGCCGGCAGAATGCTGCTGTAGTCGTAGCCGGCTGCATGCAAGGTGCGTTGGGTTTCCGGGTCCAGCGGGATTTTGCTTTCGCCGCCTGTGGCCGCCTGTCGTCGACGACTCTGGGCTTCGATCAGCGCGCCGATGGAGTGTTGACCATCACCCACCACTTCAGCCGGTCGGCGAATTGCAGCGGCCACCACTTCAAAACCAATCACCAGAATCCGCAGGTCGAGGCCCTCGTGGAAACTTTCCAGCAGCACGCGACTGTCGAATCGGCGGGCAGCGTCAATGGCTTGCTGGACGTCTTCGATGGTCTGTAAATCCACCGCCACGCCGTCTCCCTGTTCACCGTCCAGCGGCTTGACCACCACCCTGTGGTGCTCGTCGAGAAACGCCAGGTTGTCATCGGCGTTGCCTGCCAATTGCTGCGCGGGCAGGTTCAATCCCGCACCCTTGAGCACTTTGTGGGTCAGGCTCTTGTCCTGGCACAGCGTCATGCTGATAGCGCTGGTCAGGTCGCTGAGGGACTCGCGGCAGCGCACCCGGCGTCCACCATGGCTGAGGGTGAACATCCCGGCATCGGCGTCATCCACTTGCACATCGATGCCGCGCCGGTGTGCTTCCTCGACGATGATCCGTGCGTACGGGTTGAAGGCGGCTTCGGGGCCGGGGCCGAGAAACAAGGATTGATTGATGCCGTTCTTGCGCTTGATGGCGAAGGTCGAGAGGTTGCGAAAACCGAGCTTGGCGTACAGGTTCTTCGCCTGACGGTTGTCATGCAGCACGGACAGGTCGAGGTAACTCAGCCCGCGGCTCATGAAGTGTTCGATCAAATGCCGCACCAGCACTTCACCGACCCCTGGCCGCGAACAGTGTGGATCGACCGCCAGGCACCACAGGCTGCTGCCGTTTTCCGGATCGTTGAAGGCCTTGTGATGATTGAGGCCCATGACACTGCCGATCACCGCGCCGCTGTCCTCGTCTTCGGCCAGCCAGTACACCGGACCACCCAAGTGGCGCGACGTAAGCAAAGTGGTGTCGATCGGCAACATGCCGCGTGCGTGGTATAGCTGATTGATCGCGCTCCAGTCGGCGTCGCTCTGGGCACGACGGATACGAAACCCGCGAAACACCCGGGTGGCCTGGCGGTAATCGCTGAACCACAGGCGCAAGGTATCGGACGGGTCGAGGAACAGCTGGGTCGGCTCCAGCCCCAGCACCTGTTGGGGGGCGGCGACGTACAACGCAATGTCGCGTTCACCGGGCTGCTCGTTGAGCAGCTCCCGGGCGAGGCTGGCTGCATCGGCAAAGGTGTGACCGATCAACAACCGGCCCCAGCCGCAATGCACCGCGATGGGGGCCGCGCCCAGTTCGCTGCCGTCTTCGGCCAGGCGCGCCTGCAAACGTTCGTAAGAGGGCGCCTGACCGCGCAACAGGCGTTGGTTGATTGCAGTGGAGTGGGGTTTCATCGCTCAGATTCCTTGTTCGCTGAGCCACAGGTTCAGCGCCGCCAGTTGCCACAGTTTGGAACCGCGCAACGGGGTCAATTGGCCTTGCGGGTCGGTCAGCAGGCGGTCGAGCATCGCCGGGTTGAACAGGCCGCGATCCTGACTCGGATCGAGCAGCAGTTCACGCACCCAGTTCAGCGTATCGCCCTGCAAATGCTTGAGACCCGGCACCGGGAAGTAGCCTTTTTTGCGGTCGATCACCTCGCTCGGAATCACCAGCCGTGCCGCCTCCTTGAGCACCTGCTTGCCACCGTCCGGCAGCTTGTACTTGCCCGGTACCCGGGCCGACAGCTCCACCAGGCGGTAGTCGAGAAACGGTGTGCGCGCTTCCAGGCCCCAGGCCATGGTCATGTTGTCGACGCGTTTGACGGGGTCGTCCACCAGCATCACCGTGCTGTCCAGGCGCAGGGCTTTGTCTACCGCGGCGTCGGCCCCCGGTTGTGCGAAATGTTCTTTGACGAAGTCACCGGCGGCGTCGTTCGCTGTCAGCCATTTCGGTTGCACGGTGGCGGCGTAGTCCTCGTAGCTGCGGTCGAAAAAAGCCTCGCGATAAGCCGCGTATGGATCGTCGGCGCCGTCGACCTGCGGATACCAGTGGTAGCCGGCAAACAATTCGTCGGCACCCTGACCGCTCTGCACCACTTTGCAGTGCCTGGCCACTTCCCGCGATAGCAGGTAGAAGGCGATGCAGTCATGGCTGACCATCGGCTCGCTCATCGCGCGGAACGCGGCGGGCAGTTGTTCGATGATCTCTTTTTCGTCGATGCGCAGTTGGTGATGCTGCGTACCGTAGTGTCGGGCGATCAGGTCCGAGTATTGAAACTCGTCGCCGCGTTCGCCGCCGGCATCCTGAAACCCAATGGAAAAGGTCGAGAGATTGTCCACGCCGACTTCGCGCAACAGGCCGACGAGCATGCTCGAGTCGACACCGCCGGACAGCAGCACGCCGACGTCTACCGCCGCCCGCTGACGAATCGCCACCGCGTCACGGGTACTGTCGAGCACCCGGTCGCGCCAGTCTTCGAGGGTCAGGTTCATCTCGTCGGCGTGTGGTCCGTAGGGCAGGGTCCACCAGGTTTTCTGCTCGGTGGTGCCATCCGCTTCAATGCGCATCCAGGTGGCCGGCGCCAGTTTTTCGATACCCGCCAGCAAGGTACGTGGCGCGGGGACCACGGCGTGGAAGTTCAAGTAGTGATTGAGCGCGACCGGATCGAGGATCGGGTTGATGTCGCCGCCCTTGAGCAATGCCGGCAGCGACGAGGCGAAGCGCAGGCGCTGGCCGGTGCGCGACAGATACAGCGGCTTCACGCCGAGGCGGTCGCGAGCAATGAACAGACGTTTGGCATCGCGATCCCAGATGGCGAACGCGAACATGCCATTGAGCTTGGGCAGCAGCGCTTCACCCCAGGCGTGAAAGCCCTTGAGCAGCACTTCGGTATCACCGCCGGAATAGAAGGCATACCCCAGGCTTTCCAGCTCGGTGCGAAGTTCGGGGAAGTTGTAGATTGCGCCGTTGAAGGCCAGGGAAAGTCCCAGTTGATGGTCGATCATCGGCTGCGCCGAGCGGTTCGACAGGTCCATGATTTTCAGGCGTCGATGGCCCAGGGCAATCGGCCCCTGGCTGTGAAAACCCCAGGCGTCAGGACCGCGTGGCGCCAGGTGATGGGTGATTCGCTCAATGGCTGCAAGGTCTGCAGGTTGATCGTCAAAACGTAACTCGCCAGCTAATCCGCACATAATTTCCTTACCGGTTTTTCCGTTGGGGAGGGCAATCGATACCGCGCCAAATCAGCGGGTACTCAGAAACTGACCCGCCTCGGTAGTGGGAGTTTTAGACCGATCGGTTATAAGCAGGCGTTGTCGGACAGGCACAGGCGCGCAGGGCAGTGGCGGTAATTTATGATGTGATGCATGGGAATAGTTGCTTGGATGGGCTCCGATTCGACCCGGTATTGGAATTATCAATCGGCGGCCGAGCTTCATAAACTGAACGGCCCTCAACGCAATAAGGACATTGCTCATGGAGTCCACAACACCCAAGGCTGCCCCTGCGGCGGTACCAATGACACCCGGACAACGTTTGGAAGCGTTGTTGGAACACACAGGCGATCTGGACAAGGCCGAGGTGCTGCAAGCGTCCATTCCGGAATGGCTGGCGAATGCGGATCTGAACGGGGTGCAGGCGCTGAAATCCGCGTTTGAGCAGTCTTTCTGGCTCAAGCCAGGGCCAGGACGGCGCTCGAAAAGCTCAAGCCGCTGGACGAGTTCTGCAAGGAGCAACTGACCGCTTTCCTCAACGGGACTGTTCCCTATCGGCTACTTGAACAACGCAGGCACTCTCTCACGCAGCTTGCTCCACGCGGCCATGGAAAACTTCACTTCCGGGGAAGCGAAGATCGGTGGGATGGCGGCGGGATCAGTGATACGAATCGATGCCAAGTCTCAATCAGACACTGTGATTACCCCTGAAAAATTCGCGACGCTCTGTCGCGAACTCGACCTGGGTGCCCGTTATCAGCGCCATATCGACGAGGCCCTGGCGTTGCCGGCCAAACCGGTAAAAGGCGCACCTGTCGATGATCGAGCTTCCGCCGCTGACATCCGGCGTTTGAAGGTGCTGGACATGCAAGTCGCCCTTCACATGGCCTACCTGAAAAAGCACATCACCCAGGCTGCCTGCACGATGCTGCTGAGCGCAATCGAACAGGACGCCCCTGCGCTGCAGAAGCATCTGCTGAACTATCGACTTACATCAGTGGCCGCACGTTCTGGAGCGAATTCTTGCGACAGCACCATGGCAAACAGTTCAACGACCTGACTGCGCCTTTTCACGTGCGGATGGAGACAGCCGCTGAAAACGACCCGACGTTTGGCGTGGACTACCTAACAGAAGTGGGCAGTATTGCAGCCGAACAAAACAGGACTGAGAACGCCTTGTTGAAGCGTCTGACCGAGGCAGCCATGCAGGCTGACGCGTCGAAGACCTGCTTTGCGCTGGATTGAACGTCTCAGGCCTTGCCTCGAATCAAGCGGCGCAAGGCAAAGCGGTTCGGATGACAGGCCTCTGCCACGGTCCTGGGCAATGGCAGCGGTTCGTTATCCAGCCACGCAGCGATCAATTCGCCTGACAACGGCGCGGTGATCAGTCCTCTGGAACCATGGCCGCTGTTGACGTACAAGCCGTCCAGCCATGGGCAAGGGATGTCCGGGGTTTGCCGGGCATCCTTGCTCAAGACGCTGTAGGCGTCGACGAATGCCGAGCTGTCGGCCAAGGGGCCGACAATCGGCAAGTAATCCGGGCTGGTGCAGCGAAACGCTGCGCGACCTTCAAGTGCTTCAGGCTGCAAGGTGTCCGCGCCGAGCCGGGCGACCAGATCCAGCGAGATTTCTTCGAGCATCTGCAAGTTGCCGGCATGCTCGGCCGCTGTAGGTGTCAGGTCGTCATTGTTGAAATCGAAACTGGCACCCAGCGTATGTTCACCCAATCGTGCCGGAGCAACATAACCTTCGGCGCAGACCACGGTACTCAGGCTTTGGCTTTCATGTGTCTGGTGCAAACGAGTGATCTGCCCGCGAATGCGTTTGAGCGGCAACTCGCTGCTGTACGGGAAGCGCTTGATCTCGGCAGCACCGGCCAATACCACCACAGGAGCATCGGCCAGTAACCTGTCGCCATCCCACGCTTGCCACCGCCCGTCCAAACGGCGCAGTTCCAGCACTTCGTGATGCGTCTGCAACTGAATGTTCGATTGCGCCGCCTGCCATTGGCACAAGGCAGGCGGATTTACCCAACCGCCTTCGGGGTAAAACAGGCCACCTGATGGCAGCGCGATACCGGCGCGAGCCTCGGCCTGCGATTGATCGAGCCTGTGCAGCAAGCCTTCGGGAAAGGCTGCCGCCAATTGCGCCTGACGTTCGGCTTCCTTTTCGTTGAACGCCAGTTGCAAGACACCGCAATCGTCCCAATCCACGCCCCGTTGCAACTGCTCGAGCAAGCGTCGGGTGTAACCGAATCCACTGACAATCAGTTGCGACAACGCCGTGCCATGGGCCGATAGCTTGAGGTAAAGCACGCCCTGAGGGTTGCCCGAGGCTTCCTGCGCCAGTGCATCGTGACGCTCCAGCAGATTCACTTGCCAACCCCGTGCAGCCAGACTGGCCGCTGTCGCACAGCCGGCCAGGCCGGCTCCGATCACCAGTGCTCGACGTTTACCGGCCAGCGCCGCCGGGCGCGCAAACCACGGTTTGGCCACGGCAGGTGCCGGGATTTCTGCAGGCCAGCCGATGAACGTGCCCCGCAGGATTTCCCATTTGTGGCCAATGCCCGGCGTACGTTTCATCTTGAAACCGGCGGCGTTGAGCAAGCGCCGTACCCAACCGGTGCTGGTGAAGGTGCTGATGGTCGATTCGGGCGCCGCCAGCCTTGCCAGTTCGGCAAACAGTTCGGCGGTCCACATGTCCGGGTTTTTCGCCGGGGCGAAGCCATCGAGAAACCAGGCGTCGATTTGCGCATCCAGTTGTGGCAACTGCTCCAGTGCATCGCCGATCAGCAGGGTGAGGGTGACGCGACCGCCATCGAGCACCAGCCGCTGAAAGCCTTGATGAATGGCTACGTACTGCGCCAGCAGCTGGTCGGCAAACACCTTGAGTTCCGGCCACAACGCCAGCGCCCGTTGCAGGTCAGGCAGGCTCAACGGGTACTTTTCGACGCTGACAAAATGCAGTCGCGCATCGGTCGCCGCATGTTGTTCGAACACTTGCCAGGCGCACAGAAAATTCAGCCCCGTCCCGAAACCGGTCTCGCCGATGACCAGGCGACCGCCTTGCGGCAAGGCGGCAAAGCGCTCGGCCAAACGGTTCTGTTCGATGAACACGTAGCGGGTTTCGTCCAGCCCCGATTGATCGGAGAAGTACACATCATCGAACACTCGCGAATACGGGCGTCCCTGGTCGTCCCAGTCGAGCTGGGCGTGGGGCATTACAGGTTTCATGGCAGGCTCGGCAACGGCAAGGTGGCCATTCTAGCCGATCGCGGGCCAGGTGCCTGATCCCGTAGGAGCAAGCTTGCTCGCGATGGACGTTAACGATGACGCGTGCTTACTGAATAAACGCACCGCTCTTGAGTTCATCGCGAGCAAGCTCGCTCCTACAGGGTCTATCCGCTAGTCTTCTCACATCTGGAAGGGAGCCATCCATGTTCGAATCCGCCGAAATCGATCACGCCATCGACAAAGAAACCTACGAGGCCGAAGAGCCGGCCCTGCGCGAAGCCTTGCTCGAAGCACAGTTCGAACTTCAGCAGCAGAAACGCTTCCCGGTGATCATCCTGATCAACGGCATCGAAGGTGCCGGCAAGGGCGAGACGGTCAAGTTGCTCAATGAATGGATGGACCCGCGTCTGATCGAGGTCCGCACCTTCGATCAGCAAACCGACGAAGAGCTGGCGCGGCCACCGGCCTGGCGCTATTGGCGAATGCTCCCGGCCAAGGGCCGCATGGGGATTTTCTTCGGCAACTGGTACAGCCAGATGTTGCAGGGGCGGGTCCATGGGGAGTTCAAGGACCCTCGGCTGGATCAGGCGATCAATGCCGCCGAACGCCTGGAAAAAATGTTGTGCGATGAAGGCGCACTGATTTTCAAGTTCTGGTTCCACCTGTCAAAGAAACAGATGAAAGCGCGCCTCAAGGCGCTGGCCGATGATCCGCTGCACAGCTGGCGTATCAGCCCGCTGGACTGGCAGCAGTCGCAAACCTATGACCGGTTTGTGAAGTTCGGCGAACGGGTACTGCGTCGCACCAGCCGGGACTATGCCCCCTGGCATGTGATCGCCGGAATGGATGCGCACTATCGCAGCCTGGTGGTGGGGAAACTTTTGCTCGAAGGCCTGCAAGCCGCATTGCAACGTCCGAAAATCCACCCGGAAAAAGTCAGCGCCGCACCGGTGCTCCCCAGCGTTGACCAAGTGAACCTGCTCGACAGCCTCGACCTGGCCTCGTGTCTCACCAAGGACGATTATGAAGAACAGTTGATCACCGAGCAGGCGCGGTTTTCCGGGTTGATGCGCGACAAGCGCATGCGCCGCCACGCACTGATGGCGGTGTTCGAAGGCAATGACGCGGCGGGCAAGGGCGGAGCGATTCGCCGGGTGGCGGCGGCACTGGATCCGCGCCAGTACAACATCGTGCCGATTGCCGCGCCGACCGAAGAGGAACGGGCTCAACCGTACCTCTGGCGTTTCTGGCGGCATATTCCGGCGCGGGGCAAATTTACCGTGTTCGATCGCTCCTGGTATGGCCGGGTGTTGGTCGAGCGCGTCGAAGGCTTTTGCAGCCCGGCGGACTGGTTGCGCGCCTACAGTGAAATCAACGACTTCGAAGAACAGGTCACCGACGCCGGGGTGATCGTGGTCAAGTTCTGGCTGGCCATCGACAAGCAGACGCAACTGGAGCGCTTCCAGGAGCGCGAGGAAATACCCTTCAAGCGCTTCAAGATCACCGAGGACGATTGGCGCAATCGCGACAAATGGGATGACTATCGCACCGCCGTCGGCGACATGGTCGACCGCACCAGCACCGAGATCGCGCCGTGGACCCTGGTGGAAGCCAATGACAAGCGCTGGGCACGGGTCAAGGTCCTGCGCACGATCAACCGTGCGCTGGAAGAAGCCTTCGAAAAGTCCGACAAACAAGCACGCAAGGGTAAGAAGTGAGGCGATGGTTGCGCATACGCGGGGTGAATGATTGTCGCGGTCGGTAATTGGGTGGGCTTATGCTCGGTTCACTCTAAACCGACAACAACAATGAGGTATGCCATGCGTGAAGTGGTGATCGTCGACAGCGTGCGGACCGGCCTGGCCAAATCCTTTCGCGGAAAATTCAATCAGACCCGCCCGGACGACATGGCCGCGCACTGCGTCAATGCATTGCTGGCGCGCACCGGCATCGATCCGGCCAGCGTCGAGGACTGCATCGTCGGTGCCGGCTCCAACGAAGGGGCACAGGGCTTCAACATCGGTCGCAATGTCGCCGTATTGTCGCGACTGGGTATCGGCACCGCCGGCATGACGCTCAACCGTTTCTGCTCGTCGGGCTTGCAGGCGATTGCTATCGCCGCCAATCAGATCGCCTCGGGTTGCAGCGACATCATCGTCGCCGGCGGCGTCGAGTCGATCAGCCTGACCATGAAAAGCGTCAACACCGACCATCTGATCAACCCGCTGCTCAAGGAGCAGGTGCCGGGTATCTACTTCCCGATGGGGCAGACGGCCGAAGTCGTCGCGCGCCGCTACAACGTCAGCCGCGAAGAACAGGATCTGTACGCCCTGCAAAGCCAGCAGCGCACCGCCCAGGCGCAGGCCGCGGGATTGTTCGACGATGAAATCGTGCCGATGGCGGTGAAATACCGTGTCGAAGACAAGGCTACCGGCCAGGTGCAGATCCTCGACGGTATCGTTGATCGCGATGACTGCAACCGCCCCGACACCACGCTGGAAAGCCTGGCCGGGTTGAAGCCGGTATTCGCCGAAGACGGTTCGGTCACCGCCGGCAACTCTTCGCAGCTGTCTGACGGTGCTTCCATGACGCTGGTGATGAGCCTGGAAAAAGCCCTGGCGCTGGGCTTGAAACCCAAGGCGTTCTTCCGCGGGTTCACCGTGGCGGGTTGTGAGCCGGATGAAATGGGCATCGGTCCGGTTTTTTCCGTGCCGAAGCTGCTCAAGGCCAAAGGCTTGCAGATCAGCGATATCGACTTGTGGGAACTCAACGAAGCGTTCGCTTCGCAGTGCCTGTACGCACGCAATCGATTGGAGATCGATAACGACAAGTACAACGTCAATGGCGGCTCGATTTCCATTGGCCACCCGTTCGGCATGACCGGTTCGCGTCAGGTCGGGCACATCGTTCGTGAATTGCAGCGGCGCAATCTGCGGTACGGCATCGTGACCATGTGCGTGGGCGGTGGGATGGGGGCTACGGGGTTGTTTGAGGCAGTGCGGTAACACCTTGAGCTTTTGCAGCGACTGACAAATAGCTTTCGCGAGCAGGCTCGCTCCCACAGGGATCTGTAGTGCGACAGAGATCCACTGTGGGAGCGAGCCTGCTCGCGAATGCAGACGCCGCGATCTACCTGTTCATACTCAAAGACTGCATCCGCGCGATATAAGCCTGGACTTCCCGCTCGGCTATCTCGGCATTCACAAACGGCCCCTCCAGCGTGTTTTCCCGGGTGCTGAAGTACAACTCCCCATTCACCCGACATAACCGGTCACTGCGAAAACGCGTGGCGGGGGCGTCGTCCTGGGCGCGCTTGCCGTACATGGCGATCTCCTGCTGGAGGTTGCGGTGAGTGGATCCAATGAGCTTATGCATGAACCGCTTGCGATGCCTGGTTATCGGATCGACGGCGTGTCGCCAATTTTATGTTGCGACCTGCACAGTTTCATTCGCGGCGAGGCGCGAACTGTCCCTGTGTGCCACGCGGCAGTGCGCCTAGAATGACGGTTCTTGACACTTGGCTATGGGGTTCGCATGCACATTTCATCCGGTCGCTGGGTTTACGGTCTGTTCCTGGCCTTGCTGACCGCGCTGCTGTGGGGAATCCTGCCGATCAAACTCAAACAGGTGTTGTTGGTGATGGACCCGGTCACCGTGACCTGGTTTCGCCTGATGGTCTCCGGTGGCTGCCTGTTCATTTACCTGGCCGCGACCAGGCGCTTGCCGAGCCGCAAAGTGCTCGGGCCGCGCGGCGGCTGGCTGGTGTTGATGGCGGTGCTCGGCCTTGTGGGCAACTACGTGCTGTATTTGATGGGGCTGAACCTGCTCAGCCCCGGTACCGCGCAACTGGTGGTGCAGATGGGACCGATCATGCTGCTGATCGCCAGCGTGTTTGTGTTCAAGGAGCGTTTCAGCCTGGGGCAGGGGATTGGCTTACTGGTTTTGCTGATCGGTTTCGCGCTGTTTTTCAATCAGCGTCTGAGTGAGCTGCTCACCTCGTTGACCGATTACACCGCCGGTGTGTTGCTGGTGCTGTTGGCGTCCACGGTCTGGACCTTTTATGCGCTTGGGCAAAAGCAATTGCTGACGGTGTGGAATTCACTGCAGGTGATGATGGTGATCTACCTGTTCTGCGGGTTGTTGCTGACGCCGTGGGTGCATCCGCTGCAAGCGCTGCAACTGAATCCGCTGCAAGGCTGGCTGCTGTTGGCGTGCTGCCTGAATACCCTGATTGCCTACGGCGCCTTTGCCGAAGCCCTGGCCCACTGGGAAGCGTCCCGGGTCAGCGCGACACTGGCGATTACACCGCTGGTGACCTTCGGCGCCGTCGCCCTGGCCGCGTGGTGGTGGCCGGATTTTGTACATGCCGAGACGATCAATGGCCTGGGGTATGGCGGGGCCATACTGGTGGTGCTGGGGTCGGCGCTGGTGGCGTTGGGGCCGTCATTGATTGCGGGGCTCAAGGCCCGGCGGATGCGGATGGCAATAGGTCGCTAGACCGCGTCATCGTTCATCGCGGGCAAGCCACGCTCCCACAGGTTTTGTGTCGTTCACTGACTTGTGACCGGCACAAAACCTGTGGGAGCGGGCTTGCCCGCGAAGACTGACTCTCAGACGCTACAAAAACTCAGCCTTTGGCCCCAGCGTCCAGCATATTCTCCGGTCTCACCCAGGCATCAAACTGCTCATCGGTCAGATATCCTAACTGCAACGCCGCCACACGCAACGTCAGCCCTTCGCTATAAGCCTTCTTGGCAATTTCCGCTGATTTGTCATAGCCAATATGTGGGTTCAGTGCCGTCACCAGCATCAAGCCGCGTTCCAGATGTTCAGCCATTTGCCCGGCGTCCGGCTCCAGGCCGGCGATGCAATGCTGCTGGAAGTTGCTGCAACCATCGCCCAGCAGGCGAATCGATTGCAGCAGGTTGTGGATGATCACCGGTTTGAACACGTTCAGTTGCAAGTGCCCCTGGCTCGCGGCGAAACCGATGGTGACGTCGTTGCCCAGGACCTGACAGGCCAGCATCGACAGCGCTTCGCACTGGGTCGGGTTGACCTTGCCCGGCATGATCGAGCTGCCCGGTTCGTTGGCTGGCAGCTTCACTTCGGCGAAACCGGCACGTGGGCCTGAACCGAGCAGGCGCAAATCGTTGGCAATTTTCATCAGGGCCACGGCGAGGGTTTTCAGCGCACCGGAGAGGGTGGTCAGCGGCTCATGGCCCGCCAGCGCGGCAAACTTGTTCGGTGCGGTGATGAAGGGCAGGCCGGAAAGCGCCGCCAGCTCGGCAGCGATCGCCTCACCAAAGCCGTGGGGCGAGTTCAGTCCGGTACCCACCGCCGTGCCGCCCTGGGCCAGTTCGCAGACCGCCGGCAGCGCCGCGCGGATTGCCCGTTCGGCGTAGTCCAGTTGCGCGATGAACCCGGATACTTCCTGGCCGAAGGTGATCGGTGTCGCGTCCATCATGTGGGTGCGCCCGGTTTTCACCAGTTTCATGTGCCGCGCCGACAGCTCGGCAAGACCCCCGGACAGCTCGGCGATGGCCGGCAGCAAGTGTTGCTGCACGGCCTGGGCCGCGGCGATGTGCATGGCGGTGGGGAAGCAGTCGTTGGAGCTCTGGGAGCGATTGACGTGATCGTTGGGGTGTACCGGGGACTTGCCGCCACGCAGGTTGCCGGCCAGTTCGTTGGCGCGCCCGGCGATCACTTCATTGACGTTCATGTTGCTCTGGGTGCCGCTGCCGGTCTGCCAGACCACCAGCGGAAACTGGTTGTCGTGGTTGCCGTCGAGCACTTCGTCGGCAGCCTGTTCGATCAGGCGGGCGATATCGGCGGGCAGGTCGCCATTGCGGTCGTTGACCCGTGCCGCGGCTTTCTTGATCAGCGCCAGGCCATGCAGCACCGCCAGCGGCATGCGTTCGCTGCCGATGGCAAAGTTGACCAGCGAGCGTTGCGTCTGAGCGCCCCAGTAGGCTTCATCCGGGACTTCAACCTGGCCAAGGCTGTCGGTTTCGATACGGCTCATCGGTCACACTCCTGTAGGTCTGAATGCGCAGTTTAGGCCGTGATCGACGGCCGGGGTTCCATCAGTCTCGATTCTGTCCATTGAACCCCTCTAAATCAGGCCCGACAAGGCTTGGGGTTGAGCGACACACTTTTTTAGGCGCAGAATGGTCGCCCTTGGGGTTTTACCTCGCCTGCTAGAAAAGGAAACTCGATGACTCGTCTTCGTGCCATCTGTACCGCGGTTGCATTGGTTTGTGCCAGCGGCCAGGTTTTTGCCGATACCGCCAGCCACAACGCCAGTGCCGAGGCTTTCCTGACCCTGGCACATGCTGACAAACTGGGCACTCCGGTGTACATGCAAGTCCAGCAGATGTTTGCTCAGCGCTTCCAGCAAACCAAAGCGCCGGACTCGAAAAAAGCCGTACTGGAAACCTACCAGGCCAAGGCCAATGCCGCCCTGGACCAGGCCATCGGCTGGAACAAGCTGAAACCGGACATGGTCAAGCTCTACACCACCAACTTCACCGAATCCGAGCTCAAGGACCTGGTGGCGTTCTACCAGTCGCCACTGGGCAAGAAAGTCCTGGAAAAAATGCCGCAGCTGACTCAGCAATCGGCCCAGATGACTCAGGCTAAGCTGGAAAGCGCGGTGCCTGTGGTCAACAAACTGCTGGCTGACATGACTGCCGAGCTGACGCCGAAAGACGCAGCGGCTCCAGCCAAGAAAAAGCCTTAAGCGGAGTCCGGTATGACCATGCAACAACGCATCGAATCGACGCTGGGCCTGCTTCAGCCCCAGCATCTGGAGGTGCTGGATGAAAGCCACATGCACAGCCGCGGGTTGCAGACCCATTTCAAGGCCGTGGTGGTCAGCCAGCAGTTCGAAGGGCTCAATCGCGTCAAGCGTCACCAGAAAGTCTACGGCACGCTTGGCGAGCTGATGGGCGAATTCCATGCGTTGGCGCTGCATACCTATACGCCTGAAGAGTGGGCGCAGGTCGACGCGGCTCCGGCCTCGCCGACCTGTGCCGGCGGCAGCAAGCACTGACACGCCGCACCGCTTGCTCCTACAGAGAAGCGTTTAATTTTGTTAGACTATGAAACGCGCCGCTAACCCGGCGCGTTTTTTTTCGCATCCGGTTCACCCCTTACGAGGGTAGCCACCTGGAGATTTACCCATGACACAACAGATTGTCGTGGCGGCACTGTATAAGTTCGTCACCCTGGAAGATTACGTCGCCCTGCGCGAGCCACTGCTGCAAGCGATGGTCGACAATGGCATCAAAGGCACGCTGCTGATTGCCGAAGAAGGCATCAACGGCACCGTGTCCGGCAGCCGTGAAGGTATCGACGGGCTATTGGCCTGGCTCAAGAACGACCCGCGCATGGACGACATCGACCACAAAGAGTCGTACTGCGATGAGCAGCCGTTCTACCGCACCAAGGTCAAGCTCAAGAAAGAAATCGTGACCCTCGGCGTTGACGGCGTGGACCCGAACAAAAAGGTCGGTACCTACGTTGATCCGCAGGATTGGAACGCGCTGATCAGCGATCCGGAAGTGCTGCTGATCGATACCCGCAACGATTATGAAGTGTCGATTGGCACCTTCGAAGGCGCGATCGATCCGAAAACCACCAGTTTTCGCGAATTTCCCGACTACATTAAAGCCAACTTCGACCCGGCCGTGCACAAGAAGGTTGCGATGTTCTGCACCGGCGGCATTCGTTGCGAAAAAGCGTCGAGCTACATGCTCAGCGAAGGCTTCGATGAGGTCTACCACCTCAAGGGCGGTATCCTGAAGTATCTCGAAGAAGTACCTCAGGAAGAAACCAAGTGGCAGGGCGACTGCTTCGTGTTCGATAACCGCGTGACGGTTCGCCACGACCTGAGCGAAGGCGACTACGATCAATGTCATGCCTGCCGCACACCGGTCAGCGTCGAAGATCGCGCATCTGAACATTATGTAGCCGGTATCAGTTGCCCGCATTGCTGGAACTCGCTGAGCGAGAAAACCCGCCGCAGCGCCATCGATCGGCAAAAACAGATCGAATTGGCCAAGGCTCGCAACATGCCTCACCCGATCGGCTACAACTACAAACAAGCATCCTCCGAGGCCTGAACCATGAACGCTGCGCGCCTGCTCTATGTGATGGACCCGATGTGTTCCTGGTGCTGGGGCTTTGCGCCGGTGGCCAATGCATTGGTCGAGCAGGCGGCTGCCGCGGGTGTGGACGTGCATCTGGTGGTGGGCGGTTTGCGCACCGGCAGCGGCTCGGCGCTAGAGCCAACGACCCGACGCTATATCCTTGAACACTGGCAGGCGGTCACCGAAGCCACCGGCCAGCCGTTCAAACTGGAGGGGGCCTTGCCCGAGGGATTCGTGTACGACACGGAACCTGCGTGCCGGGCACTGGTGACGGCACGTAACCTGGCGCCGGACTGTGCGTGGAAACTGCTCGGGCTTATTCAACATGCGTTTTACGCGCAAGGCCGCGATGTGACCCACGCCAGTGTTCTGGTGGAGCTGGCTGAACAGGCGGGTTTGCCGCGTATCGAATTCGCCGCCGCGTTTGACCGTGCCGATATGCATGCCGCAACGGCCGCCGACTTCACCTGGGTCCAGGATCTGGGCATTGCCGGCTTCCCTACCTTGCTGGCTGAGCGAAATGGTCAATTGGCATTGCTGACCAACGGCTATCAGCCGCTCAGTGTGCTGTCTCCACTGCTCGGCCGCTGGCTGGAGCGCGCCGCCTGTGCATGACCTGCCCGACGACGTTCCAACCGCAAAACGTGTCGACCGCTTGAGCTGGGCGGAAATCCGCCGTCTGGCCCTTCATCACAAGAAATCCCTGTGGATCGCCAACGGCGTGGCCGTGCTGGCGACCCTGTGCAGCGTACCCATCCCGTTGCTTCTGCCGCTGCTGGTGGACGAAGTGCTGTTGGGGCATGGTGACGCGGCGCTGAAAATCATGAACCTCGCACTCCCCGAGGTCTGGCAAAAAGCCGCGGGCTACATCGGCCTGATGCTGCTGGTGACCCTGGCCCTGCGATGTGCGGCATTGCTGTTCAACGTGGTGCAGGCGCGGTTGTTCGCCGCACTGGCCAAGGACATCGTGTACCGCATTCGCATCCGCCTGATCGAACGGCTCAAACGCATCTCGCTCGGTGAATACGAAAGCCTCGGCAGCGGCACGGTGACCACCCACCTGGTGACCGATCTCGACACCCTGGACAAATTCGTCGGCGAAACCCTCAGTCGCTTCCTCGTGGCGATGCTGACGCTGGTCGGCACCGCAGGGATCCTGATGTGGATGCACTGGAAGCTGGCGCTGCTGATTCTGTTGTTCAATCCGCTGGTGATCTACGCCACCGTGCAGTTGGGCAAAAAGGTCAAGCACCTGAAGAAACTCGAGAACGACAGCACCTCGCGTTTCACCCAGGCACTGACCGAAACCCTGGACGCCATCCAGGAAGTCCGCGCCGGTAACCGCCAGGGCTTCTTCCTCGGCCGACTGGGCCTGCGCGCCAGGGAAGTTCGCGATTACGCGGTCAGTTCGCAGTGGAAAACCGACGCTTCGAACCGTGCCAGTGGCTTGCTGTTCCAGTTCGGCATCGATATTTTTCGCGCCGCCGCCATGCTCACCGTGCTGTTTTCCGACCTGTCCATCGGCCAGATGCTCGCAGTGTTCAGCTACCTGTGGTTCATGATCGGTCCGGTGGAGCAATTGCTGAACCTGCAATATGCCTACTACGCAGCCGGCGGTGCGCTGTCGCGGATCAACGAGCTGTTATCCCGCGCCGATGAGCCGGAGTACCCCAGCGGCGTCGACCCATTCCACGGCCGCGAGACCGTGGGCATCGAGGTTCAAGGGTTGAGCTTCGGTTATGGCGACGAGTTGGTGTTGAATCAGATGAACCTGTCCATCGCCCCGGGTGAAAAAGTGGCGATCGTCGGTGCCAGCGGTGGCGGCAAAAGTACGCTGGTGCAGTTACTGCTGGGTCTGTACACGCCGCTGGCCGGAACCATCCGCTTCGGCGGTTCTACCCAGCAGGAAATCGGCCTGGAAACCGTGCGCGAAAATGTCGCCGTGGTCCTGCAGCACCCGGCACTGTTTAACGACACCGTACGCGCCAACCTGACCATGGGACGTTTACGCAGTGACGAGGCCTGCTGGCAGGCCCTGGAAATTGCGCAACTGCATGCCACGATTCGTGAACTGCCCAACGGTCTGGACAGTATCGTCGGGCGTTCCGGTGTGCGTTTGTCTGGTGGCCAGCGGCAACGCCTGGCCATTGCGCGGATGGTTTTGGCTGAACCGAAAGTGGTGATCCTCGATGAGGCCACTTCAGCGCTGGATGCCGCCACCGAATACAACCTGCACCAGGCGTTGTCGCGTTTCCTGAGCAACCGCACCACGTTGATCATTGCGCACCGGTTGTCAGCGGTTAAACAGGCCGATCGGGTACTGGTGTTCGATGGCGGGCAAATTGCCGAAGATGGCGACCATCAGCAACTGATTGCTGATGGAGGGCTGTACGCCAAGCTGTATGGGCATTTGCAGCAGCACTGACAGATCTCGCGCTGTCTGATTTTTTGCAATTGCCGTATCGTGCCATCGATTTTCAGGGCCGTTGTTTGCATGGTAGGCCTTCTCTTGTATTGTTTCGGGCGGTTCCCTGCGGCTCTGCAAGGGGGATCGCTACCGATTACAACGACCAGCAAGAGAATCCGTGCGGTACAGGTATATTGAGTGGGGGCTCAAGGATGGATTTTTATTCATCCCTCGGTCGCTCGCTGGTGACGACAGGTTCTTACTTGCCGGGACTTGGAACGCAACCTAGTCTCGTTGTAGCGATTTCGTCCGGAAGACGATCAGGCAGTGCTAATGCAAGGGAACTCATGAATCAAACGC
Organism: Pseudomonas izuensis; assembly: GCF_002356535.2. Lineage (NCBI taxonomy): Bacteria > Pseudomonadati > Pseudomonadota > Gammaproteobacteria > Pseudomonadales > Pseudomonadaceae > Pseudomonas > Pseudomonas izuensis. The sequence goes on from NZ_AP017423.2 coordinate 1,634,039, forward strand.
GGACTCTCGGAACGCCCCGGTTGTTGGGCATCGTCTGGCCATTTATCGCCGTTGTGGTGTTTCAGGCCTTGTTGGGCGGTGTCAGCCTTTATGTTCTTTCGGCTGTTCGTGGCTACGTTGCCGGCGAAAGCCTATGGTCCAAGGGCCAGAAAGACGCCATCTATTATCTCAATCTGTATGCCGACAACGGCGATGAAGCTATTTTTCATAAATACCAGAACGCCATTGCCGTGCCCCAGGGCGGTCACGAATTGCGTGTGGCGCTGGATCACCAGCCACCGAATATCGAAGCAGCACGCGCGGCGATCCTCAAGGGCGGCAACCATCCCGATGACGTTTCCAGCCTGATCTGGCTGTACCTCAATTTCCGTCACTTCAGCTACCTCGAAAAGGCCATCGATCTCTGGACCGTGGGTGACGCGTATCTGGTCAAGCTCGATGACGTTGCGCAGGACATGCATCGGCTTATCACTGCCAGCCCGGCCTCCGATTCGGACATCCAGCGCTGGAAGGCGCAGATTTTCGCAATCAACGATGAGGTGACGCCGGCAGCGAAAGCCTTCAGCGATGCGTTGGGGGAAGGGTCGCGGGTCATTCTTCGTTTGCTGCTGGTGATTAACCTTGCCACGGCCCTGGGCTTGATTGCGTTGGCCCTGATGCGCACCCGTAAACTGCTCAAGCAGCGGCATGCCTTTGCCGACGCCCTTCAGCTGGAAAAAGACCGGGCGCAGATCACTCTGCAATCGATCGGTGACGGGGTGATCACCACCAATGTGGAGGGTGCCATCGCCTACATGAACCCGGCCGCCGAGGCATTGACCCACTGGAAAGCGGAGCAGGCGACCGGTTTGCCGTTGGCGGCGTTGTTCAATCTGTTGGACGACAACGCGCAAACCGATGGTTTCACCCTGATCGAACGCATTTTGAGCGGCCAGCTCAGCGGCGGCAGCGAGCATTCCAAGCTGATTCAGCGCCTGGACGGCAGCACGGTGTCGGTGACGCTGGTTGGCGCGCCGATCCGCAATGCCGGCAAGGTCAGCGGCACGGTGCTGGTGTTGCACGACATGACTCAGGAGCGGCAATACATTGCCAATCTGTCCTGGCAAGCAACCCATGACGCCTTGACCGGCCTGGCCAACCGCCGCGAATTCGAGTATCGCCTGGAGCAGGCGCTGCACAACCTGACGCGGCAGCCGGGGCGGCATGCCTTGATGTTCCTCGATCTGGACCAGTTCAAACTGGTCAACGATACCTGCGGCCATGCGGCAGGTGACGAACTGCTGCGGCATATCTGTGCGTTGCTGCAATCAGGTCTGCGTGAGGGCGACACACTGGCGCGGCTTGGCGGCGACGAGTTCGGCATTTTGCTGGAGAACTGTGGGCCGGAGGCGGCGGAGAAAATTGCCGAGGGGCTGCGTCAGACCGTGCAGAACCTGCACTTTGTGTGGAAGGGGCGGCCTTTCGTGACCACGGTGAGCATCGGTCTGGTCCATGTCGCGCACAATCCGACGACCCTTGAAGCTTCGTTGCGTGCTGCCGACATGGCCTGCTACATGGCCAAGGAAAAAGGTCGCAATCGGGTTCAGGTCTATCACCCCGACGATTCGGAACTGTCCCTGCGCTTCGGCGAAATGGCCTGGGTGCAGCGCCTGCACATGGCGCTGGAAGAGGATCGCTTCTGCCTGTATGCCCAGGAAATTGCGCCGTTGGGCAGCACCGAAAGAGACGGCGGGCATATCGAAATCCTGTTGCGTCTGCATGATGAAACCGGCCGCATGATTCTTCCCGACAGTTTCATCCCGGCCGCCGAACGCTATGGTTTGATGACGTCCCTTGACCGATGGGTGGTGGAGAATGTTTTCAAGATCATCGCCCAATGTCGCATCGAGAAACGGCAGGGGCCGCTGGCCATGTGTGCGATCAATCTGTCAGGCACGACCATTGGAGATGAGGCATTTCTGGACTTCCTGCGGGAGCAGTTCGTAGCTTATTCCATTCCGCCTGAAATGATTTGTTTTGAAATCACCGAAACCAGTGCAATTTCCAATCTTGGCAGCGCAATTCGTTTTATCAATGAACTCAAAGGCTTGGGATGCCATTTTTCGCTGGACGATTTTTGCGCCGGTATGTCTTCATTCGCTTACCTGAAACATTTGCCTGTAGACTTCCTGAAGATCGACGGGAGTTTCGTAAAGGATATGCTGGACGACCCGATTAACCGCGCCATGGTCGAGGTGATCAATCACATCGGCCATGTCATGGGTAAACGTACGATTGCCGAGTTTGTAGAGACGCCCCAGATCGAGCAGGCATTACTGGAGATCGGGGTGGATTACGCTCAAGGGTATGTCATTGAACGCCCGCAACTGTTTACCTGCGACAGTTTGCAAAGTCGTCCTGCCAGGCCTCAGCCTCTTTTGTTCAAGGCGCCTGGCACGTTCCGTTGAAGTCTCTTGCCGGTCAAAACAATCACAATCAAAAGGAGCTCGACAGTGATCGACACATTCAACAGAACCGGACCCCTCATGGAAGCTGCAAGTTATCCTGCCTGGGCCCAGCGCCTGATCCAGGATTGCAGCGAGAGCAAGCGCCGGGTTGTCGAACACGAACTGTATCAGCGCATGCGTGACAACAAGCTCAGCGCAAAGACCATGCGTCAGTACCTGATCGGTGGCTGGCCGGTGGTCGAACAGTTCGCGTTATATATGGCACAAAACCTGACCAAGACCCGTTTTGCCCGTCATCCGGGCGAAGACATGGCGCGTCGCTGGTTGATGCGCAACATTCGCGTCGAATTGAACCATGCCGACTACTGGGTGAATTGGAGCCGCGCTCACGGTGTCAGCCTGGAAGACCTGCAGGCGCAACAGGTGGCTCCGGAACTTCACGCCTTGAGCCACTGGTGCTGGCACACCAGCTCTGCGGATTCTCTGATCGTCGCCATTGCTGCCACCAACTATGCCATTGAGGGCGCGACCGGAGAGTGGTCGGCAGTCGTCTGTTCCAATGGTGTGTACGCGGCATCGTTCCCCGAGGAAGATCGCAAGCGCGCCATGAAGTGGCTGAAGATGCATGCGCAGTACGATGATGCCCATCCATGGGAAGCGCTGGAAATCATCTGCACGCTGGCGGGCATGAACCCGAGCAGGGCACTGCAAGTGGAATTGCGCCAGGCCGTGTGCAAGAGCTACGACTACATGTACCTGTTCCTGGAGCGCTGCATGCAACTGGAGCTCGCGGAAAAAATGCCGGTGGCCCGTGAGCGGCTGGCGCTTGCTGAAAGCTGATTCAATTACCAGGCAATAAAAACTGTGGGAGCGAGCCTGCTCGCGATGGCTGCCTGACATTCACCAAAGATGTTGAATGTTAGAAAGCTTTCGCGAGCAGGCTCGCTCCCACGTTGGTTTTGCAGTGCTGTTAAAAGCTCACCCTGCCATCGTCAACCGATTACGCCCCTCGCGTTTGGCGACGTACAGCGCGTTATCGGCCCTTCGCAACAGGCTCTCGGCGGATTCGCCGGGCAGCAAGGTCGAGCAGCCCAGGCTCACGGTCAGCAGGATCGAGCGTTCCTCGGCCACATACTCTTCGGCCTGTATCGCAAATCGCAGCCGCTCGCCGACCAGGGCCGCTGCTTCGCGGCTGGTGTTGGACAGCACGATCAGGAACTCTTCGCCACCAAAGCGAAACACCATGTCCACATTGCGCAATTGGTGCTTGATCGAGGCGGCGACCGCTTTGAGCACGTCATCGCCGACACTGTGCCCGTGGGTGTCGTTGATCTGTTTGAAGTGATCGATGTCCAGCATCAGCAGCGACAACGGTTGCAGATGACGTCGCGAGACTTCGATCTCCCGCAGCAGTGTCTGGTCCATGGCGATGCGGTTGCCAGTATCCGTGAGCGGATCGCGCAATGCGCTTTGGGTCGCGGCGCGGTAGAGCAAGGTGTTGCGCATCGGGTAGAGCAGCGCGGCCAGCAGCGATTCGAGGTTGCCCTGTTCCTGCTCGCTGAAACGCTGATTGCGGCGAAACACCAACTCTCCCAGATGCTCGCCTTCATGGCTGAGGCTGTAGCTGATCGAGTGGTGGCCGCGTTGGCCGAATTCCAGGCGCAGGTCACTGCTCTTGTGCTCATAGCTCAAGGCATCAAGCGGTATGAGGCGCTGAACCTCGCGGAAAAAAAGCCCGAGAATGCGTTGTGGCTCAAGACTGGTTTGCAGCTGCATGCTCAATTGCTGGCGCAGTTGCGCAAGACTGACTGGTCTTTCCAGAGTCGGTTGCTGCTGACCAAAGCCCAGGCGTTGCAATTTGGCGCTATCGAAGTCAATTGCGTTGGTCTGGGAAGGTGATTTCATATGGCGTGCGCCCTTGAGCAGTAAGGCTGTCTTACAAGCTGGGTGAGAGCGGCTTTGGGCTGCGCGTCATACTGGTCCGTCAGTCCCGTAGGACATTTCGTACAAGTTTAATCTGCTTTGTACAAGAATAGGTTGCTCAAATGCCGCGACGGGAAGTCGGCGCGGCACAAAAGCGACGTACGGCATTACTGGGCGTTGAATGCCTGGCCGTTGATGCCGGTGCTGTCCGGCCCCATCAGGTACAGGTAGACCGGCATGATCTCCTCGGGCGTTGGATTGTTCAGCGGGTTTTCCCCTGGATACGCCTGGGCACGCATGCTGGTGCGAGTGGCGCCCGGGTTGATGCTGTTGGAGCGCACCGGCGCCACGGTATCGACCTCGTCGGCCAGGGTCTGCATCAGGCCCTCGGTGGCGAACTTGGAAACGCCGTAAGCGCCCCAGTACGCACGCCCCTTGCGTCCGACGCTGCTGGAAGTGAATACCACCGAGGCATCCTGGGACAGTTTGAGCAGCGGTAACAGGGTGCTGGTGAGCATGAACATGGCGTTGACGTTGACTTGCATCACACGCATGAAGTTCTCGCCGGAGAGCTGCTCGATCGGCGTGCGCGGACCAATGATCGAGGCGTTGTGCAGCAAACCGTCGAGGTGGCCGAATTCGCTTTCGATCATCGCCGCCAGTTCATCGTATTGGTGGGGCAGGGCGGTTTCCAGGTTGAACGGAATCACGGCCGGTTGCGGGTGGCCGGAGGCTTCGATTTCGTCGTAGACCTGGGTCAGGTTGGCTTCGGTCTTGCCCAGGAGCAGCACGGTCGCGCCGTGGGCAGCATAGGTTTTTGCCGCGGCGGCACCGATGCCGCGACCGGCGCCGGTAACGAGAATGACCCGGCCATTGAGCAAGTCGGGGCGGGCGGAATAATCAAACATAAAAACCTCAACAAAAAATATTCAGGTCAAGCGCTATCCCTGTGGGAGCGAGCCTGCTCGCGATGGTCGTCAACGATTACACGATAAGCCTGGTGCCCTGTGGCGCTCTCAGGTTTTTCGCGAGCAGGCTCGCTCCCACAAGGGTCGGTCTCAAAAAACTCAGCAGCCGCAGAGGGCGCTGTCCAAAACCTTGCGCAACTCCAGCGGATGATCGACCACCACATCCGCCCCCCAATGCCGCGGATTATCGTCCGGGTGGATATAGCCGAAGGTGACCGCAGCGGTTTTGGTGCCGGCATCGCGACCCGATTCGATATCGCGCAGGTCATCACCCACGAACAGCACGCTGGCCGGGTCGAGGTCGAGCATCTTGCAAGCGAGGATCAGCGGCTCCGGGTCCGGTTTGCTGTTCTTCACATGATCCGGGCAAATGAGCAGCGCCGAACGTTCGGCCAGCCCAAGCTGTTGCATGATCGGCTCGGCAAAGCGCAGCGGCTTGTTGGTCACCACGCCCCAGATCAGGTTGGCCTTTTCGATGTCGGCCAGCAGTTCGCCCATGCCGTCGAACAGTTTGCTGTGGATTGCACAACCCACGAGGTAGCGCTCCAGGAATTCCAGGCGCAGCTCCTCGAACCCTGGCGATTCCGGGTCCATGGCGAAAGTCACGGCGACCATCGCCTTGGCGCCACCGGAGATTTCGTCGCGGATGTGTTTGTCGTTCATTGGCGGCAAGCCACGGTCGGCACGCATCGCCTGACAGATCGCGATAAAGTCCGGCGCGGTGTCGAGCAGAGTGCCGTCCATGTCGAAAAGAACTGCTCTGATTGGCATCGGCTTACTCCTCGCGCAGGGTCTGGATCATGTAGTTGACGTCCACGTCGGCCGCCAGTTTGTAGTGCTTGGTGAGCGGGTTGTAGGTCAGGCCGATGATGTCCTTGACGGTCAGGCCGGCCATGCGGCTCCAGGCGCCGAGTTCGGAAGGACGGATGAATTTCTTGAAGTCATGTGTGCCGCGGGGCAACAGCTTCATGATGTATTCGGCGCCGACGATGGCGAACAGGTAGGCCTTCGGGTTGCGGTTGATGGTGGAGAAGAACACCTGGCCGCCGGGCTTGACCATGCGGAAGCAGGCGCGGATCACCGAGGATGGGTCCGGCACATGCTCAAGCATTTCCAGGCAGGTGACCACGTCGAATTGCTCCGGCATTTCCTCGGCCAGGGCTTCGGCGGTGATCTGCCGGTACTCGACGTTCACGCCGGACTCCAACTGATGCAACTGCGCGACCGCCAACGGCGCTTCGCCCATGTCGATGCCCGTCACGGTGGCGCCGCGCTGAGCCATGGATTCGCTGAGGATGCCGCCGCCGCAACCGACGTCGAGGACTTTTTTGCCGGCCAGATTGACGCGCTCATCAATCCAGTTGACCCGCAGCGGGTTGATGTCGTGCAGCGGTTTGAACTCGCTTTCGCGGTCCCACCAGCGATGGGCCAGGGCTTCGAATTTGGCGATTTCGGCGTAGTCGACGTTGCTCATGGTTTAAGTCCTCGAAAAACTTGAAAAATCCTGATGTCCCGGCGTTGAATCCGGGGTGCTATCTATTCGGTGCGACCGCTGATGCGTTGGCCCCATGCCTTGGCGGTGGAGACCAGCTGTTGTTCATCCAGGCGTGTCAGGCGACGATCGTCGAGCAGTTGCTTGCCGGCGACCCAAAGGTGTTTCACGCAGTCCCGGCTCGTGGCGTATATAAGCTGCGAAACCGGGTCATAAACCGGTTGCTGGGCAAGGCCCGAGAGGTCGAACGCGACGATGTCGGCGGCTTTACCGACTTCCAGCGATCCGACTTCAGCTTCGATCCCCAGGGCGCGGGCGCCGTTGAGGGTGGCCATGCGCAGGGCGCGATGGGCATCCAGGGCGGTTGCCGAGCCAGCCACGGCCTTGGCCAGCAGGGCAGCGGTGCGGGTTTCGCCGAGCAGGTCCAGATCGTTGTTGCTGGCGGCGCCATCGGTGCCGACGGCGACATTGACACCGGCTTGCCACAAGCGCTCTACCGGGCAAAACCCGCTGGCCAGCTTGAGGTTCGACTCCGGGCAATGAATCACGCTGGTGTTGCTTTCTACCAGCAGGGCCAAGTCTTCATCGCTGATCTGGGTCATATGAACCGCCTGGAACCGCGGCCCCAGCATGCCCAGCCGAGCGAGGCGGGCCAGTGGGCGTTCGCCACGCTGCTCGACCGATTGCTGCACTTCGAAAGCGGTTTCATGCACGTGCATGTGGATTGCAACGTCCAGTTCTTCGGTGATCACCCGGATTTTTTCCAGGTTTTCATCGCCCACAGTGTAGGGTGCATGGGGGCCGAAGGTGATTTTTATGCGCTCGTGGTGCTTGAGATCGCCAAATAACTCGACGCCCTGACGAATGGCTTCGTCCGCCGTGCTGGCGCCTGGAATCGGGAAGTCGAGGATCGGAACCGCGATCTGTGCCCGAATACCGCTGTTGTGTACGCGTTCGCTGGCAACCTTCGGGAAGAAATACATGTCAGAGAAGCAGGTGATGCCACCCTTGAGTTGTTCGGCAATGGCCAGGTCCGTGCCGTCGCGAACGAAATCCTCGTCAACCCATTTGGCCTCGGCCGGCCAGATATGGTTTTCCAGCCAGGTCATCAGGGGCAAATCATCGGCCAGACCACGGAACAGGGTCATTGCCGCATGCCCGTGGGCATTGATCAGGCCGGGGCTGAGCAACATGTCCGGCAGTTCGCGGGTTTCGGTTGCGTTAAGCTTCAGTGCGGCGGAGCGTGGGCCGATGAAGACGATACGCCCGTCGCGGATGCCCAGGCCATGGTCCTTGAGGACAACGCCGGCGGGTTCGACGGGTACCAGCCAGGTCGGCAGCAATAACAGGTCGAGCGCAGCGGCGGTGTTCGGCATCGAGGGTCGGTTCCAGTGCTTTTGTAAAGGATGGCGAAGTATACCCGAGCGTCTTCGCGGGGGGATCGCTATAATCGGCGGCTTTTGTTCATGAGTGCGGGGTGTGGGATGCGCGATCGACTGTTGGCTGCGGAGAAGGTGAAGGCCATCGATTGGCGTGATGGCGCCCTGTACCTGCTGGATCAGCGTATTTTGCCGTTCGAGGAAACCTGGATTGCCTATACCAGCGCCGCTGGTGTGGCTGAGGCCATTCGTTCGATGGTGGTACGCGGTGCGCCGGCGATTGGTATCAGTGCCGCCTATGGCATCGTACTGGCAGCCCGTACCCGGATTGCTGAAGGGGGCGACTGGTACGCGGCGCTGGAAGAGGATTTCATGCTGCTTGCCGATTCACGCCCAACCGCGGTCAATCTGTTCTGGGCCCTGGGTCGCATGCACGATCGGCTGGATCGCTTGAAAGACAATGCCGATCCGCTGGCAGCGCTGGAGGCTGAAGCGATCGCTATTCACGAAAGTGATCGCGAAGCCAACCTCACCATGGCGCAACTGGGCGTCGATCTGATCCGCAAGCATCAGGGTAATGCTCAGGCGATCCTGACCCATTGCAATACGGGCGCGCTGGCCACAGGTGGCTTCGGTACGGCACTGGGGGTGATTCGCGGGGCGTTCATCGAAGGCATGGTCGAGCGTGTCTACGCCGACGAAACCCGTCCATGGCTGCAGGGCTCGCGGCTGACGGCCTGGGAACTGGCCAACGAAGGCATCCCGGTGACCCTCAATGCCGACTCCGCCGCCGCCCACATCATGAAAACCAAGGGTATTACCTGGGTGATCGTGGGTGCGGACCGGATTACCGCCAATGGCGACGTGGCGAACAAGATCGGCACTTATCAATTGGCGGTCAACGCCATGCACCACGGCGTGCGTTTCATGGTGGTGGCACCGAGTTCGACCATCGACATGAACCTGGCCAGCGGCGACGACATTCCGATTGAAGAGCGTGATGGCCGTGAGTTGCTGGAGGTCGGCGGCAAGCGGGTCGGGGCTGAAGTCGATGCGTTCAATCCTGTGTTCGACGTGACGCCCGCGGACCTGATCGATGCCATCGTCACCGAAAAAGGCATCGTCGAGCGGCCGGATACAGCGAAGATGGCGCAGTTGATGTGCCGCAAGCGTCTGCATTGACGGTTTCTCGCGTCTGAAATATCGCCTTCGCGAGCAGGCTCGCTCCCACAGTAATCGAGGTGTGACTACAGTAGTCGGCACAACGAGGCCCCCTGTGGGAGCGAGCCTGCTCGCGAAGAGGCCCTTAAAATCAGCAAATCAGCCCGAATCAGACCTGGTTTCTACATTCAATCCGGCTCTAAGCCCCTCTGATCCCCTATCAGCCTGCCATCAGTCAACTAACTACACTCCATGCGCATCTGGGGGATAGGTGCGTGGCGGCTCTTGTGATAACATCCGGCGGTTTCCAGAGTTGCCCGGCAGGGCAACCTTTACTGCGCAGATCCATGGCATAACTCGTTGATTTGTCGTAAGTCGGTGCATGGCACTCAGCCTGCAGCGGCGAGCTTCGTTCGTCCCATATGGATGTGACGAAGTTTCACCAGAAAAAGGAATCAGGCTTCTCATGGGCGAACTGGCCAAAGAAATCCTCCCGGTCAATATCGAAGACGAGCTGAAGCAGTCTTACCTCGACTACGCGATGAGCGTAATTGTCGGGCGGGCACTGCCGGATGCGCGCGATGGCTTGAAGCCCGTGCACCGGCGCGTGCTGTTCGCGATGAGCGAGCTGGGTAACGACTTCAACAAGCCGTACAAGAAATCTGCCCGTGTTGTCGGTGACGTGATCGGTAAGTATCACCCGCACGGTGATACCGCGGTGTACGACACCATCGTTCGGATGGCGCAGCCGTTCTCGCTGCGCTACCTGCTGGTAGACGGCCAGGGCAACTTCGGTTCGGTGGACGGCGACAACGCCGCGGCCATGCGATACACCGAAGTGCGCATGACCAAGCTGGCGCACGAACTGCTGGCTGACCTGCACAAGGAAACCGTGGACTGGGTGCCGAACTACGACGGCACCGAGATGATCCCGGCGGTCATGCCGACCCGTATCCCCAACCTGCTGGTCAACGGTTCCAGCGGTATCGCCGTGGGCATGGCGACCAACATTCCGCCGCACAACCTCGGTGAAGTCATCGACGGTTGCCTGGCGCTCATCGACAATCCCGAGCTGACCGTCGATGAACTGATGCAATACATCCCCGGTCCGGACTTCCCGACCGCCGCGATCATCAACGGTCGCGCCGGCATCATCGAAGCCTACCGCACCGGTCGTGGCCGCATTTACATGCGCGCCCGCTCGATCATCGAAGATATCGACAAGGTCGGTGGCCGTCAGCAGATCGTCATCACCGAACTCCCTTACCAGTTGAACAAGGCGCGTCTGATCGAGAAGATCGCCGAGCTGGTAAAAGAGAAGAAACTCGAAGGCATCACTGAACTGCGCGACGAGTCCGACAAGGACGGTATGCGCGTCGTGATCGAGCTGCGTCGTGGCGAAGTGCCGGAGGTCATCCTCAACAACCTCTATGCCCAGACCCAGTTGCAAGCGGTGTTCGGTATCAACATCGTCGCGCTGATCGACGGCCGTCCGCGGATCCTGAACCTTAAGGACCTGCTGGAAGCGTTCGTCCGTCACCGTCGCGAAGTCGTGACCCGTCGTACCGTGTTCGAACTGCGCAAGGCGCGTGAGCGCGGTCACATCCTGGAAGGTCAAGCGGTTGCCCTGTCGAATATCGATCCGGTCATTGCCCTGATCAAGGCCTCGCCAACCCCGTCGGAAGCCAAGGAAGCGCTGGTCAGCACCCCTTGGGAGTCCTCCGCGGTGGTGGCGATGGTCGAGCGTGCCGGCGCCGATTCGTGCCGTCCGGAAAACCTCGATCCGCAATACGGCCTGCGCGACGGCAAGTACTTCCTGTCGCCAGAACAGGCGCAAGCGATTCTGGAACTGCGTCTGCACCGTCTGACCGGTCTGGAGCACGAAAAGCTGCTGGCCGAGTATCAAGAGATCCTCAACCAGATCGGCGAGCTGATCCGCATCCTCAACAGCGCCACGCGCCTGATGGAAGTGATCCGCGAAGAGCTGGAAGTGATTCGCGCCGAATACGGCGACGTGCGCCGCACTGAAATCCTCGATGCCCGCCTCGACCTGACCCTGGGTGACATGATCCCGGAAGAAGAGCGCGTCGTGACCATCTCCCACGGCGGCTATGCCAAGACCCAGCCGCTGGCTGCGTACCAGGCCCAGCGTCGTGGCGGTAAAGGCAAGTCGGCTACCGGCGTCAAGGATGAGGATTACATCGCTCACCTGCTGGTTGCCAACAGCCACACCACGCTGCTGCTGTTCTCCAGCAAGGGCAAGGTGTACTGGCTGAAAACCTACGAAATCCCTGAAGCATCCCGCGCTGCCCGTGGTCGCCCACTGGTCAACCTGCTGCCACTGGATGACGGTGAATACATCACCACCATGCTGCCGGTCGAGGAGTACACCGAAGGTCACTACATCTTCATGGCGACCGCCAACGGCACCGTGAAGAAGACCCCGCTGGAATCCTTCAGCCGTCAGCGCAGCGTTGGTCTGATCGCGCTGGAGCTGGACGAAGGTGACGTGCTGATTTCCGCTGCGATCACCGATGGCGAACGTGAAGTCATGCTGTTCTCCGATGGCGGCAAAGTGACTCGCTTCAAGGAATCCGACGTTCGCGCCATGGGCCGTACCGCTCGTGGTGTGCGCGGCATGCGTCTGCCGGAAGGCCAGAAGCTGATTTCCATGCTGATCCCGGAAGAAGGCAGCCAGATCCTCACCGCTTCCGAGCGTGGCTACGGCAAGCGCACGGCGATCACCGAGTTCCCAGAGTACAAGCGTGGCGGTCAGGGCGTTATCGCCATGGTCAGCAACGAGCGTAACGGCCGTCTGGTCGGCGCGGTCCAGGTGCTCGACGGTGAGGAAATCATGCTGATTTCCGACCAGGGCACCTTGGTGCGCACCCGTGTCGACGAAGTCTCCAGCCTGGGTCGTAACACCCAGGGCGTGACCCTGATCAAACTGGCCAAGGATGAAACCCTGGTTGGCCTCGAGCGGGTTCAGGAGCCTTCGGAAGTCGAGGGTGAAGAGCTCGAAGGTGAAGGTTTTGAAGGTGAAGAGGGTGCAGGGTTCGTCGGTGAGGTCGTGATCGACGACGCCGCAGAAGACCAGCAACTCGACGCCGCTGCTGACGAAGAGCCACAAGAGTAAGTGGACATGAGGGGGCGGATGAAAATTCGCCCCCTTGTTGTTTGTCCGAACGGAAATATCGACGCCCATGAAAATCCCCTGTGGGAGCGAGCCTGCTCGCGAAGCAGGCGCCGCGGTACCTCTGAAGCACCGCGGTGATGCATTCGCGAGCAGGCTCGCTCCCACAGGTTGCCTGCTTCGGCAGGAATCCTGTGTCGATTGATATTGTGATTTATCGCGTGTTACCACCAAATCAGAGCGAGATTGGATGTGAGCAAGAGAGCCTATAACTTCTGTGCCGGTCCTGCGGCGCTTCCCGAAGCTGTCCTGCAGCGCGCCCAGGGTGAACTCCTTGATTGGCATGGCAAGGGCCTGTCGGTCATGGAAATGAGCCATCGCAGCGATGAGTTCGTGTCCATTGCCACCAAGGCCGAGCAGGATCTGCGTGATCTGCTGAATATCCCCTCGAACTATAAAGTCCTGTTTCTGCAAGGTGGCGCCAGCCAGCAATTTGCTCAGATTCCTCTGAACCTGTTGCCGGAAAACGGCACTGCCGATTATATCGACACCGGTATCTGGTCGCAGAAAGCCATCGAAGAAGCCTCGCGCTTCGGCCGCGTCAACGTAGCCGCTACCGCCAAGCCTTACGATTATTTCGCCATTCCCGGCCAGAACGAGTGGAAGCTGTCCAAGGACGCTGCCTACGTTCACTACGCACCGAACGAAACCATCGGTGGCCTGGAGTTCCAGTGGGTTCCGGAAACCGGCGATGTTCCTCTGGTCGCCGACATGTCTTCGGACATTCTCTCGCGTCCGATGGATGTCTCGCGCTTCGGCATGATCTACGCCGGCGCCCAGAAAAACATCGGCCCGAGCGGCATCGTGGTCAACATCGTGCGCGAAGACCTGTTGGGTCACGCCCGTTCTTTCTGCCCGACCATGCTCGACTATAAGGTCGCGGCCGATAACGGCTCGATGTACAACACCCCGCCGACCCTGGCCTGGTACCTGTCCGGTCTGGTGTTCGAGTGGCTGAAGGAGCAGGGCGGCGTCGAAGCCATCGGCAAGCTCAATGAAGTGAAGCAGCGCACGCTGTATGACTTCATCGATGCCAGCGGCCTCTACAGCAACCCGATCAACAAGTCGGACCGCTCGTGGATGAACGTTCCGTTCCGCCTGGCGGACGACCGTCTGGACAAGCCGTTCCTGGCGGGTGCCGACGAGCGCGGCCTGTTGAACCTCAAGGGCCACCGCTCCGTGGGCGGCATGCGCGCCTCCATCTATAACGCCGTCGACATCAACGCGATCAACGCGCTGGTGGCGTACATGGCAGAGTTCGAGAAGGAACACGGCTAATGTCTGAGCAAGAACTCAAGGCACTGCGCCTGCGCATTGATGCCCTGGACGAGAAGGTCCTGGAGCTGATCAGTGAGCGTGCGCGCTGCGCCCAGGAAGTCGCGCGAGTAAAGATGGCCTCGCTGGCCGAAGGTGAAGTGCCGGTGTTCTATCGTCCTGAGCGCGAAGCTCAGGTGCTCAAGCGTGTCATGGAGCGCAATCAGGGGCCGCTGGGCAACGAAGAGATGGCGCGGTTGTTCCGCGAAATCATGTCGTCGTGCCTGGCGCTCGAGCAGCCGCTGAAAGTGGCGTACCTCGGCCCTGAAGGCACCTTCACTCAAGCCGCTGCGATGAAGCATTTCGGTCACGCCGTGATCAGCAAGCCGATGGCGGCGATCGACGAAGTGTTCCGCGAAGTGGCGGCCGGTGCGGTGAACTTCGGTGTGGTTCCGGTGGAAAACTCCACCGAAGGCGCGGTCAACCATACTCTCGACAGTTTCCTCGAGCATGACATGGTGATCTGCGGCGAAGTCGAGCTGCGCATCCACCATCACCTGTTGGTCGGTGAAAATACCAAGACCGACAGCATCAGTCGTATCTACTCCCATGCCCAGTCCCTGGCTCAGTGCCGCAAGTGGCTGGACGCCCATTATCCGAATGTCGAGCGCGTGGCAGTGTCCAGCAACGCCGAAGCGGCCAAGCGGGTCAAGGGTGAGTGGAACTCGGCGGCGATTGCCGGCGACATGGCGGCCGGCCTGTACGGCTTGACCCGCCTGGCTGAGAAAATCGAGGACCGTCCGGATAACTCCACGCGTTTCCTCATGATCGGCAACCAGGAAGTGCCGCCGACCGGCGACGACAAGACCTCGATCATCGTTTCCATGAGCAACAAGCCAGGTGCGCTTCACGAGTTGCTGGTGCCATTCCATGACAACGGCATTGACCTGACGCGAATCGAGACCCGTCCGTCGCGCAGCGGTAAATGGACCTACGTGTTCTTCATCGACTTTGTCGGCCACCACCGCGATCCGCTGGTAAAAGGTGTGCTGGAAAAGATCAGTCAGGAAGCAGTAGCACTCAAGGTGCTGGGTTCCTACCCGAAAGCAGTTCTCTAAGGGCGGTAGCAAATGAGTGGCAATTTCCTCGCTCTGGCACAGCCGGGCGTGCAACAACTTTCTCCTTACGTTCCGGGCAAGCCTGTGGACGAGTTGGCGCGTGAACTGAACATCGATCCGGCCAGCATCGTCAAACTGGCAAGCAACGAAAACCCGCTGGGCGCGAGCCCCAAGGCCCTGGCTGCCATCCGTGAAGAGCTGGCCGAGCTGACCCGCTATCCGGACGGCAACGGTTTTGCGCTGAAGACATTGTTGGCTGACCAGTGCCGCGTCGAGCTGAATCAGGTGACATTGGGCAACGGCTCCAATGACATTCTTGAGTTGGTCGCCCGTGCCTATCTGGCGCCAGGCCTCAATGCAGTGTTCAGCGAGCACGCGTTTGCGGTCTACCCGATCGTGACCCAGGCCGTCGGCGCCCAGGCCAAGGTGATCCCGGCCAAAAATTGGGGGCATGATTTGCCGGCCATGCTGGCGGCGATTGACGCCAATACTCGCGTGGTTTTCATCGCCAACCCGAATAATCCTACCGGCACCTGGTTCGATACCGAGGCGCTGGACGAATTCCTGCAGGACGTGCCGGAGCATGTGCTGGTGGTGCTGGACGAGGCGTACATTGAGTACGCCGAGGGCAGCGACTTGCCGGACGGTCTGGATTTCCTCGCGGCCTACCCGAACCTGCTGGTTTCGCGGACGTTCTCCAAGGCCTATGGCCTGGCAGCGCTGCGGGTCGGTTACGGTTTGTCCACCGCTGTGGTCGCCGACGTCCTGAATCGTGTGCGTCAGCCCTTCAACGTCAACAGCCTGGCCCTGGCCGCTGCCTGCGCGGCCTTGCAAGACGCCGAATACCTGGCCGAAGGCCGTCGCCTGAACGAAGCCGGTATGCAGCAACTGGAAGCAGGGTTCCGCGAGCTGGGGCTGAGCTGGATTCCTTCCAAGGGCAACTTCATCTGCGTTGATGTCGGGCGTGAAGCGGCCCCTGTGTTCCAGGGCCTGCTGCGTGAAGGCGTCATCGTACGCCCGGTGGCCAACTATGGCCTGCCGAATCACTTGCGCATCACCATTGGGTTGCCGGCGGAAAACAGCCGCTTCCTCGAGGCGCTGACCAAGGTTCTGGCTCGTGGTTGATGTCACTGCGCTGCAATCTGCTGAACCTATGATCGGTCGCCTGGTGGTGGTCGGTCTGGGTTTGATCGGTGGGTCGTTTGCCAAGGGCTTGCGTGAAAGTGGCCTGTGCCGCGAAGTGGTCGGGGTCGATCTCGACCCTCAGTCGCGCAAGCTCGCGGTTGAGTTGGGCGTGGTGGATCGCTGTGAAGACGACCTGACAATGGCTTGTCAGGGGGCGGACGTCATTCAGTTGGCTGTACCGATCCTCGCCATGGAAAAACTGCTCGCTCGACTGGCGGGCATGGATCTGGGCGCAGCCATACTGACCGACGTCGGCAGTGCCAAGGGCAATGTCGTGCGTGCCGCTACCGAAGCGTTCGGCGGCATGCCGTCGCGTTTCGTGCCGGGCCATCCGATTGCCGGCTCCGAACAGAGCGGGGTGGAAGCCTCCAATGCCGAGTTGTTCCGCCGCCATAAAGTGATTCTGACGCCGCTGGATCAGACCGATCCAGAAGCCTTGGCCGTGGTCGACCGCTTGTGGCGCGAATTGGGCGCCGATGTCGAGCACATGCAGGTCGAGCGCCACGATGAAGTATTGGCTGCTACCAGTCATTTGCCGCACTTGCTGGCGTTCGGCCTGGTCGATTCGTTGGCCAAGCGCAATGAAAACCTTGAGATCTTCCGTTACGCTGCGGGCGGTTTCCGCGATTTCACAAGAATCGCCGGAAGCGACCCGGTGATGTGGCACGACATCTTCCTCGCTAACCGCGAAGCTGTCCTGCGCACACTCGATACATTTCGCAGCGACCTCGACGCCTTGCGCGACGCGGTCGATGCAGGGGATGGGCACCAATTGTTGGGCGTTTTCACTCGCGCCCGGGTTGCCCGCGAGCATTTCAGTAAAATCCTGGCCCGCAGGGCCTATGTGGACGCTATGAATTCCAACGATCTGATTTTCCTGGCTCAACCTGGTGGCCGCCTGTCCGGTCGGATTCGCGTACCAGGTGACAAATCGATTTCCCACCGTTCGATCATGCTTGGCTCCCTGGCCGAGGGCGTCACTGAAGTGGAAGGTTTCCTCGAGGGCGAAGACGCCCTGGCGACACTTCAGGCTTTCCGTGACATGGGTGTCGTGATCGAAGGTCCGCACCACGGTCGCGTGACCATTCACGGCGTCGGCCTGCATGGCCTGAAGCCTGCGCCGGGTCCGATCTATCTGGGCAACTCCGGTACTTCGATGCGTCTGCTGTCCGGTCTGTTGGCCGCGCAGAGCTTCGACAGCACCCTGACCGGCGACGCTTCGCTGTCCAAGCGCCCGATGAATCGCGTAGCCAATCCGCTGCGTGAAATGGGTGCCGTGATCGAGACCGCCGCTGATGGCCGTCCACCGATGACCATTCGTGGTGGCAACAAGCTCAAGGGCCTGACCTACACCATGCCGATGGCCAGTGCCCAGGTGAAGTCCTGCCTGCTGCTGGCGGGTCTGTACGCCGATGGCAAGACCACCGTCACCGAGCCTGCACCGACCCGTGACCATACCGAGCGCATGCTGCGCGGCTTTGGCTACCCGGTCACGGTCAACGGCGCAACCGCATCGGTCGAGTCCGGCAACAAGCTGACCGCGACCCACATTGAAGTACCGGGCGACATCTCGTCGTCGGCGTTCTTCCTGGTGGCAGCATCTATTGCCGAGGGTTCGGAGCTGGTGCTCGAGCATGTCGGCATCAACCCGACCCGTACCGGGGTGATCGACATCCTGCGTCTGATGGGCGCTGACATCACCCTGGAAAACCAGCGTGAAGTTGGCGGCGAGCCGGTGGCTGACCTGCGTGTACGTGCAGCTAAACTCAAAGGTATCGAGATTCCGGAAGAGCTGGTTCCGCTGGCTATCGACGAGTTCCCGGTGCTGTTCGTGGCTGCTGCCTGCGCTGAAGGGCGCACCGTGCTGCGTGGCGCCGAGGAATTGCGCGTCAAGGAATCGGACCGTATTCAGGTCATGGCCGATGGTTTGCTGGCGCTGGGTGTCAAATGCGAGCCGACGCCTGACGGGATCATTATCGATGGTGGTTCGATCGGTGGTGGGGAAGTGCACGGTCACGGCGATCACCGGATTGCCATGGCGTTCAGCGTTGCCTCGCTGCGTGCCACTGCGCCGATCCGCATCCATGATTGCGCCAACGTTGCGACGTCGTTCCCCAACTTCCTGGCGCTGTGTGCACAAACCGGCATTCGCGTGGCACAAGAGGCTCAGTCGTGATCAGCATTGCACCGGTCATCACTATTGATGGGCCAAGCGGCTCCGGAAAAGGCACTGTCGCCGGGATACTGGCCAAGCGCCTGGGCTGGAACTTGCTGGATTCCGGTGCGCTTTACCGGTTGCTGGCGTTCGCCGCGCATAACCACGGCGTCGACCTGACCAATGAAGAACTGTTGAAAAAACTTGCCGCTCATCTGGATGTGCAGTTCATTGCGGCGACCGACGGTCAGCTGCAGCGCATCATTCTGGAAGGCGATGAAGTCAGCGACGTGATTCGTACCGAAAGCGTCGGCTCCGGAGCCTCCCAGGTGGCTGCATTGCCGGCGGTACGTGAAGCGCTGCTCCAGCGCCAGCGCGCCTTTCAGGAAGCACCGGGCCTGGTTGCCGATGGCCGTGACATGGGTACGGTGGTTTTTCCGGATGCGCCGCTGAAGATTTTCCTCACCGCCAGTGCCGAGGAGCGTGCGCGCCGTCGATACTTGCAGTTGAAGGGCAAAGTCGATGGTGTTAGTCTGTCGAGTCTGCTAGATGAGATACGTGCACGCGATGAGCGTGACACCCAGCGAGCGGTAGCCCCGCTCAAGCCGGCGGCTGACGCCATACAGCTGGATTCCACGGAATTATCCATCGATCAGGTGCTGGAACGCATCATGAGCGAGATCGCCATTCGCGATATCGCCGGGTGACCAAGAGGGCCGCGGGGGACCAGTCATAGTCCTGCGGCGCTTCTTTTAAATGAAACTAACCCACATCGTCTGGGATGTGGAGATGGGCGTATTCTTCGCCCTCATCAACAGGAATTAAAATGAGCGAAAGCTTTGCGGAACTCTTTGAAGAAAGCCTAAAGACCCTGAACCTTCAGGCAGGCTCCATCATCACCGGTGTTATCGTTGATATCGATTACCAAGCTCGCTGGGTAACCGTTCACGCTGGCCTGAAGTCCGAAGCACTGATCCCGCTGGAGCAGTTCTACAACGACGCTGGCGAACTGAACATCAACGTCGGTGACGAAGTTCACGTTGCTCTGGACTCGGTTGAAGACGGTTTCGGTGAAACCAAGCTGTCCCGTGAAAAAGCCAAGCGCGCTGAATGCTGGATCGTTCTGGAAGCAGCCTTCGCAGCCGAAGAAGTGGTCAAGGGCGTTATCAACGGTAAGGTTAAAGGCGGCTTCACTGTCGACGTTAACGGCATCCGTGCGTTCCTGCCAGGTTCTCTGGTTGACGTCCGTCCAGTGCGCGACACCACGCACCTGGAAGGCAAAGAGCTGGAATTCAAGGTCATCAAGCTCGACCAGAAGCGCAACAACGTTGTCGTTTCCCGTCGTAGCGTCCTGGAAGCCGAGAACTCCGCCGAGCGCGAAGCTCTGCTGGAATCCCTGCAGGAAGGCCAACAAGTCAAAGGTATCGTCAAGAACCTCACCGATTACGGCGCATTCGTCGATCTGGGTGGCGTCGATGGCCTGCTGCACATTACCGACATGGCTTGGAAGCGTATCAAGCATCCTTCCGAAATCGTCAACGTTGGCGACGAGATCGATGTCAAGGTTCTGAAGTACGATCGCGAGCGCAATCGTGTTTCCCTGGGCCTGAAGCAACTGGGCGAAGATCCATGGGTTGCTATCAAAGCCCGTTACCCAGAAAGCACTCGCGTTACCGCTCGTGTAACCAACCTGACCGACTACGGCTGCTTCGCTGAGCTGGAAGAAGGCGTTGAAGGCCTGGTACACGTTTCCGAAATGGACTGGACCAACAAGAACATCCACCCTTCGAAAGTCGTACAAGTCGGCGACGAAGTGGAAGTTATGGTTCTGGACATCGACGAAGAGCGTCGTCGTATCTCCCTGGGCATCAAGCAGTGCAAGTCGAACCCATGGGAAGACTTCTCTGGCCAGTTCAACAAGGGCGACAAGATCTCCGGCACCATCAAGTCGATCACCGATTTCGGTATCTTCATTGGTCTGGACGGCGGCATCGACGGTCTGGTTCACCTGTCCGACATCTCCTGGAACGAAGTGGGCGAAGAAGCCGTACGCCGCTTCAAGAAGGGCGACGAGCTGGACACCGTTATCCTGTCGGTTGACCCAGAGCGCGAGCGCATCTCCCTGGGTATCAAGCAACTGGAAAGCGATCCGTTCTCCGAGTACGTCTCGGTTAACGACAAAGGCGCCATCGTTAAAGGCACTGTGAAAGAAGTTGACGCCAAAGGCGCCATCATCACTCTGGCCGACGATATCGAAGCAACTCTGAAAGCCTCCGAAATCAGCCGTGACCGCGTTGAAGACGCTCGTAACGTTCTGAAAGAAGGCGAAGAAGTAGAAGCCAAGATCATCAGCGTTGACCGCAAGAGCCGTGTAATCCAGCTCTCGATCAAGTCGAAAGACGTTGAAGACGAGAAAGAAGCCATCCAAAGCCTGCGCGACAAGCCAGTAGCTACGGATGCTCCAGTAGCCACCACTCTGGGTGACCTGCTGCGTGCTGCACAAGCGGAAAAACAGAACTAAGTTCTGACTTTCTGTAAAAAAGGGCGACTTCGGTCGCCCTTTTTTGTGCCTGTAATTCGGTGAAAGCTACAAAACTGTCGGGAAGGAAGGAAACCAATTCTCGTGAATGGATGTCTGTTTTTTTAGTCGGATCAATCGCTTATTTGTAGCTAGTCTATAGCCTGAAGTGAATGATAGTCGGGTGGCGCGCCTGGCATAAGGTAGTGAATGAACAAGCTCATTGTCGTAATAGCGATGCTGGCACTGACAGGCTGTACCACTAACGCCAAGACTCACGCGGTGCGTGGGGTCAGTGGTATTGAGATCGATTGTTCGGGATTGGGATCTGGATGGGAGAAGTGTCGTAAGCGAGCTGCCAGGGAGTGCAAGGCGTCAGGATACAAGGTGGTGGCAAGGTCTGATGACGCTAAGGAAGAGGATGTTTTCCCCTTTGGCTTCAATCCGGCGGGCTTCCTGACACGCACGATGCTGGTTATTTGCAGGTGAGCACGTGATGGAAGAGGTCGTTTCGATGCTCTGAAAAACAAGCACGGTGCGAGGGGGGTGGGGATGTCAAAACTCGGGCTGTTCAAATTCGCCACGGCATGCTAAAACCTTTGAAGCGATTTTCCTAGCTGCTTGAAAAAGAAGGGAAAAATATGACGAAGTCGGAGTTGATCGAACGAATTGTCACCCATCAAGGGCTACTCTCATCAAAGGATGTAGAGCTGGCCATCAAGACCATGCTTGAGCAAATGTCCCAGTGCCTGGCTACGGGTGATCGCATCGAGATCCGTGGGTTTGGCAGCTTCTCCCTGCACTACCGCGCGCCGCGGGTAGGTCGCAACCCGAAAACCGGTCAGTCCGTCAGTCTCGACGGCAAGTTCGTCCCACATTTCAAGCCAGGCAAAGAATTGCGTGATCGTGTGAACGAGGACGAGGAGGAAGGGCTTTGACAGTCGTCGCCATTCAAGGAGCTGCTGATGCGTAACCTCAAGCGTGTGTTGCTTGCGGTGTTTGTTCTGTTGCTGGTTTTGGCGATCCTCGCGTTCGTTCTTGAGAATCAGCAATCGGTTACATTACTGTTCCTTGGTTGGGCTGGGCCGCAACTACCTGTTTCGTTGGTCATGGTGCTTGCGCTGTTGATCGGCATGGTGATCGGGCCGGTTATTGGCTGGCTTTTGGGGCGTGCATCGAGAGTTTCACGCAGGCGTCTTGCTTGATTGAATGCGTGTCACTGCTAGCCCATATCCAATTACCGAGCCGACACGAAGCCATAGATACCGCTCAATAGCGGCGTGAAAGGTTCTGCGCGTCAGATTGGCGATGCAATCAGTAACTTAAGGGTGTGGATTCGCGTGAAAATTCTAGTTACTGGCGGCGCGGGCTTTATTGGTTCGGCGCTCATTCGCCATATCATTTCCGACACTGGCGACTCCGTGGTCAACGTCGATAAACTGACTTACGCCGGTAACCTTGAATCCTTGGCTGAGGCCAGCCAAAACCCGCGCTATGTTTTCGAGCGAATCGATATCTGCGATCGTGAGCAGATGGATCGCATTCTGCGTCAGTACCAGCCAGATACCATCATGCATTTGGCCGCAGAGTCTCATGTCGACCGCTCGATCTCCGGACCGGCTGAATTCATTCAGACCAATATCGTCGGTACCTACAACCTACTGGAGGCAGCACGTCACTATTGGGCGGCGCTGGATGACACTCGCAAAGCCACCTTTCGCTTCCACCATATTTCGACGGACGAAGTTTACGGAGACCTCGAAGGTCCGGAAGACCTCTTCACCGAAACCACTCCATACCAGCCAAGCTCTCCCTATTCCGCCAGCAAGGCCAGTTCCGATCACCTCGTTCGCGCCTGGGGTCGTACCTATGGTTTGCCTACGTTGATCACCAACTGCTCAAACAATTACGGTCCTTGTCACTTCCCCGAGAAGCTCATTCCTTTGATCATTCTCAACGCGCTGGAAGGCAAGCCCCTGCCGGTATACGGTGATGGCAAGCAGGTTCGGGACTGGCTCTACGTCGAGGATCATGC
The DNA here is from genome assembly GCF_002356535.2 of Pseudomonas izuensis. Classification (NCBI taxonomy): domain Bacteria; kingdom Pseudomonadati; phylum Pseudomonadota; class Gammaproteobacteria; order Pseudomonadales; family Pseudomonadaceae; genus Pseudomonas; species Pseudomonas izuensis. The sequence goes on from NZ_AP017423.2 coordinate 1,656,867, forward strand.
TCGGGCGCTTTATAAGGTTGTAACCCAAGGTGTGGTGGGGCAGACCTATAACATTGGTGGTCACAATGAAAAGCAAAACATTGAAGTGGTGCGTGCAATTTGCGCGTTGCTCGATGAACTCTGTCCAGGCTCCTTGCATCGACCTCATTCCAGTCTGATCACTCACGTTCAAGACCGTCCTGGTCACGACCACCGTTATGCGATCGATGCCGGTAAGGTGCAGCGCGAATTGGGTTGGGTTCCCGAGGAAACCTTTGAATCCGGACTTCGCAAGACTGTCAGGTGGTACCTCGACAATGCTGAGTGGGTTGCTCATGTGAAGAGTGGTAGCTACCAGCAGTGGATCGATCAAAACTACGCCGATCGATTGAGTCAGGTATGAAAATCCTCTTGTTGGGGAAAAACGGGCAGGTGGGCTGGGAGTTGCAGCGCTCTCTCGCCCCCCTTGGTCATCTGATTTCCCTTGATCGGCACACAGTGGATGGCTTGTGCGGTGATCTGGCTGATCTGGTTGCGTTACGCGCGACGATCCGGCAAGTGAAGCCAGACGTTATCGTCAATGCTGCCGCTTACACGGCCGTTGATAAAGCTGAAACCGACACTGAATTGGTCAGTCGTGTGAATGGCCTGGCATGTCAGGTGTTGGCTGACGAGGCGGCGTCATTGGGGGCCTGGCTGGTTTATTACTCATCCGATTATGTTTTCAATGGTCGGAACTCCACGCCATGGCGAGAGTCCGATGCAGTCGCACCGTTGAACCACTACGGAGTCAGCAAGCTGGCTGGCGAGCGGGCGATTATCTCGAGTGGATGCAAACATCTGATTTTCCGCACCAGTTGGGTTTACAGCTCCCGCGGAAATAACTTTGCGCTCACCATGCTGCGCCTGGCGAGGGAGCGAGAGTCTCTGAACGTTATCGCCGATCAGTTCGGTGCCCCAACCGGGGCCGACCTGATTGCCGATGTTACCGCGTTGGCCATTCAGCAGGTGCTGTGGCGTCCTGAGCTGTCGGGTTTGTATCATCTTGCGGCCAGTGGAGAAGTGTCCTGGTACGGCTATGCAAGCCATGTGATCGATTTTGCCCGATCCAACGGTGAGGCATTGGCAGTCACGTCAATCAATCCCATCGAAACCAGCGCGTATCCGACGCCTGCGTGTCGCCCGCTGAACTCGCGTCTGGATACGCAAAAGCTGCGTGACAACTTTTCTCTCAACTTGCCTGATTGGCAGAGTGGTGTGACCCGAATGCTCAGGGAAGTTCTGAACAAATGACAGTGATAAATCGTAAGGGCATCATTCTCGCGGGTGGTTCGGGCACGCGTTTGCATCCGTTGACCTTGGGTACGTCCAAACAGATGCTGCCAATCTACGATAAGCCGATGATTTTCTATCCGCTGTCGGTGCTGATGCTCGCGGGCATACGTGAAATTCTGATCATCTCTACGCCCGTAGATCTACCAAATTTTCGTAAACTGCTGGGGGACGGCAGTCTTTACGGGATCGAGCTGAGTTATGCGGAACAGCCAAGTCCTGATGGGTTGGCACAAGCCTTCATCATTGGTGAGGCATTTATCGGTAAAGACCCATGCTGCCTGATTCTGGGCGATAACATTTTCTATGGTCACTACTTCTCGGAAAGCTTGCGCTCCGCTAGCAAGCAGGAGCACGGGGCGACTGTTTTTGGTTATCACGTGTCTGATCCGGAGCGTTTCGGGGTTGTGGAGTTCGATGCGAATGGCCAAGCCTTAAGCATCGAAGAGAAACCCGATAATCCAAAATCCAATTTCGCTGTCACTGGCCTGTATTTCTACGACAATCAGGTGGTTGAGATCGCGAAGAGCATCAAACCGTCCGGGCGAGGTGAGCTGGAAATAACGGATGTCAATCTCGCTTATCTCAGGCAGAAGGCGCTTAAGGTTGAAATCCTCGGGCGCGGTTTTGCCTGGCTTGATACCGGAACGCCCGATTCGCTGCTTGAGGCCAGCCACTTCGTGCATACCATCGAAAAGCGCCAGGGCTTGAAGGTGGCTTGCCTGGAGGAAATCGCCTACAACAGTGGATGGATTTCCAGCGAAGAGCTGTCAGTTCAAGCAAATCGTCTTGAAAAAACGGCGTACGGGGATTACTTGAAAAAGCTGCTGAAGGTGCCTGGTCCAAGGGCTCATAATTGAAGCTCTTATTTGTTTTCAAATGATTTTTTGTCTCTCGTCGGCGCGTGAGTTATTAATTATCGATACTCCCTGTAGAATGGCCGGCAGGCATATCTGACCTGATTCGGCATTGCATCTCGATCTCAATTGACTTGCTTTCCCTTCGATGGGGACCTCCATGTCGAGCTGTAACCACTGGGGAGGCAAGGGCAGGGGAGGGATCGATCAAGGGTGGAGCAGGACATCAGGGATGTGAGTTCGGGAAGACTCGATAGGTGTGGATCGACATTGAGCTGTCACCTTTGCATTTACTCCAAGTAAAATTTTTTGCATTGATTACGATGCAGGAAATGACTGGAAACATAACTGAGCCCCGCTTGCTGGCCGTACCTGCCAGAAGGGGATTAAGGATTTAGAGCATGGAACTGATTCCTGTAATTTTGTCTGGTGGAGTGGGCAGCCGGTTGTGGCCGGTTTCTCGGGAGGCGCATCCGAAGCCGTTCATGGAACTGCCGGATGGTCAGAATCTCATCCAGAAAACCTTCCTGCGTGCAGCGCGCCTGGAAGGTGTTGTGGAGATTCTGACGGTCACCAACCGCGAGCTCCTGTTCAAGACTGAAGACGAGTACGGCGCGGTCAATAATGCCAAACTTGCTCAAGGGTTCATTCTGGAACCTTTCGGTCGTAATACAGCCGCCGCCGTCGCAGCCGCTGCGCTTCAACTGGAGGCCACCCATGGGCCTGATGCCCAGATGCTGGTGTTGGCCGCAGACCATCTGATCCAGGACGAAAAAGCGTTTGCCGCAGCCGTGGCAAATGCCATGGCGTTGGCTTCCGAAGGATGGTTGGTCACATTTGGTATCCAGCCAACGTACCCGGAAACCGGGTTCGGCTACATCGAAGCGCAAAAAAATGCTCCATTGAAGGGGGGGCTGAAAGTCGCCCGCTTTGTCGAAAAACCCGACCTCGACACCGCTCAAGGTTATGTTAGCGCAGGCAACTATTACTGGAACTCCGGTATGTTCTGCTTCCGGGTTGGCACGGTTCTCGAAGAGCTGCGCGAGCATGCACCGGACGTCGTGGCCGCGGTCAGCAGTACCATCGAGCAATCACGCCTCACCTCATCTTCCAAGTATCGCTGCCTCGCGCTCAATGCCGATGCGTTCGCCGAGGTGCCGGATATTTCCATCGACTATGCATTGATGGAGCGCTCTTCCAAAGTGGCCACCATTCCATGTGATATCGGTTGGAGCGATATCGGTTCGTGGAATGCTGTCAGTGAGTTGACCGAACCTGATGAGAACGGCAACCGCTTTGAAGGAGAGGTGCTCTCTCACGGATCGCGTAACAATTATGTGAGCAGCGATGGTCGTCTGACGGCGCTGGTTGGCGTTGAAGACTTGTTGGTCATCGATACCCCCGACGCGGTGATGATCGCGCACAAGAACCACGCTCAAGATGTAAAGCATATTGTTAGCCAGCTGAAGGCCAGCAGCCATACGGCCCACCTGCTGCATCGGACTGTGCACCGCCCATGGGGAACTTACACGACCCTGGAAAACGGCGAACGATTCAAGATCAAGCGCATTGTGGTGAAACCCAAGGCGTCCTTGTCCCTGCAGATGCACCATCATCGAAGTGAGCACTGGATCGTCGTCAGTGGCACGGCCGTGGTCATCAACGACAAGCAGGAGCTGATGCTGCACACCAATGAGTCCACCTTTATCCGGGCTGGTCATCAGCATCGCCTGATGAATCCAGGGGTCATAGACCTGGTGCTCATTGAGGTGCAAAGTGGCGACTATCTGGGCGAAGACGATATCGTGCGCTTCGAAGATAATTACGGTCGCACCGACAAGTAAGGCCATCGCAAGCCGGGTCGATGAGGTATTCATCGACCAGGTTTTTTTGCAATTTGCCAAGGCCTGATACATTTCCATCCTGACGCATGCGTGGAGGTCCGGTTTGGCCCTCTCATAGCCTATACCTCAGCAAGAGAGTGGTATGAACACCCCTATCAAAACCCAGTGTTTCAAAGCCTATGACATTCGTGGCCAAGTGCCTTCCGATCTCAATGAAGACGTCGCGTACCGTATAGGCCGGGCAATGGTTGCCGAGTTACAGGGCAAGAACATTGTGCTGGGACGGGATATGCGACTTGAAAGCCCCATGCTGGCGCAAGCTATGACTCGCGGATTGCTCGATGCGGGTGCAAACGTGATCGATATCGGTTTGTGCGGAACCGAAGAAGTCTACTTTGCGACCAGTGCCTTTGAGGCGGACGGTGGCGTGATGATCACGGCGAGCCACAATCCCAAGGGCTATAACGGGATGAAGCTGGTGAAGTCCGAATCGCGACCTATCAGCGGTGATACAGGGCTCAATGCCATACGTGACCGGGTGGAGAGCGGTGATCTGGGACCGATTGCCACTACCCTCGGGGAGGTTCGATTCGAGCTGGATAAGACCCGATACATTGATCACCTTCTTACCTACATCAATGTTGCGGACCTGAAGCCACTGAAAATACTTGCTGACCCAGGCAATGGCGCGGCCGGCCCTGTGTTGCAGGCTTTGATTCCAAAGCTGCCATTCGAGTGGGTGATGATCAATGTCGAGCCCGATGGCAACTTTCCCAACGGAGTGCCTAATCCGCTGCTACCAGAGAACCGCAGCCTGACACGGCAAGCGTTGCTGGATAACGGTTGCGATTTGGGTTTGGCCTGGGATGGTGATTTCGATCGTTGCTTCTTTTTCGACCAGGACGGCCGTTTCATCGAGGGCTATTACCTGGTGGGCCTGCTGGCAGAAATGCTGCTCAAGAAGAACCCGGGCTCCAGGATCATCCATGACCCGAGATTGACCTGGAACACAATCGACCAGGTTCGATTGGCGGGGGGTGTTTCAGTACAATGCAAGACCGGGCACGCCTTCATAAAGGAATGCATGCGTCTGGAGGATGCGATCTACGGCGGCGAGATGAGCGCTCATCATTATTTCCGGGATTTTGCCTACTGTGATAGCGGCATGATTCCCTGGCTGTTGGTGACGGCGTTGATGTCTGTTTCGGGCAAGAAATTATCGCAGCTTGTTGATGAGCGCATCGCCGCATATCCATGCAGTGGTGAGATCAACTATCGAGTGAGCGATGTAGCGGCGGCGCTGGAGGAAGTGTTGAAGCACTACATGCCTCAAGCGCCTCACCTCGATCAAACGGATGGAATAGGTCTGGATTTTCCTGACTGGCGATTCAATCTCCGAGGTTCAAATACCGAGCCTTTGTTGAGATTGAATGTGGAAAGCAGAAGGGATCCAGCGTTGGTGGCGTTAAAAGTCAAAGAAATTGAGGGATTGCTGAACAGTAAGCATATGGAATGAAAAAACGAGTCTCACTTCCAGATGGAAGGGGAGGGGCAGCGAACAAGCTGACCCTCCGGTCGAGATTTACTGTTCTATTGATTAATTCAAATTGGTGAAAAAATGAGCGATAAGAAAGTAGCGTTGATTACGGGTATTACTGGTCAAGATGGTGCTTACCTTGCTGAGTTCCTGCTCAAGAAAGGTTATTCGGTACACGGCATCAAACGCCGCGCCTCCCTGTTCAATACTCATCGTATTGACCATCTCTACCATGACCCGCATAAGAAAGGCTATGATCTGAATCTGCACTACGGTGACCTGACTGATTCGAGCAGCTTGATTCGCATCGTGCAGGAAGTACAACCGGACGAAGTCTACAACCTCGGGGCGCAAAGCCACGTTGCCGTTTCCTTCGAGTCACCAGAATATACTGCTGACACTGATGCCATGGGCACCCTGCGCATCCTTGAAGCAATCCGCATCGCCGGGCTGGAAAAGAAGACCAAGTTCTATCAGGCATCCACCTCCGAGCTGTACGGTCTGGTTCAGGAAATTCCTCAGAAAGAAACCACGCCTTTCTATCCACGCTCCCCGTATGCCGTCGCCAAGATGTATGCCTACTGGATCACCGTGAACTATCGCGAGTCTTATGGCATGTATGCCTGCAACGGCATTCTCTTTAACCACGAATCCCCGATCCGTGGTGAAACCTTCGTAACCCGCAAGATCACCCGCGCCCTGGCACGTATCAAGGTTGGTCTGCAAGATTGCCTGTACCTCGGCAACATGGACGCCCTGCGTGACTGGGGTCATGCCCGTGACTACGTGGAAATGCAATGGCTCATGCTGCAACAGGAAACACCGGAAGACTTCGTGATCGCGACCGGCGAACAACATTCCGTGCGGGAATTTGTTGAAGTCGCAGCGAATGAAGCCGGTATCAAGATTCGTTGGGAAGGCAAAGGCGTAGACGAGAAAGGTTACGACGTCGAAACCAACAAATGCATCGTTGCCGTCGACCCACGTTATTTCCGTCCTGCCGAAGTTGAGACGCTGTTGGGTGACCCAAGCAAAGCCAAAGCCAAACTGGGCTGGGAACCTACTACCTCCTTCAATGAGCTGGTAGAAGAAATGATGCGTGAAGACTTGAGTGAAGCCAAACGCGACAAACTGGTCGCTGAACACGGCTTTAAATACTTCAAAGGCCAGGAATAAAGGGGGCTGGGATGATTCCGGTATATCAGCCCTTCTTGGGCGGTCGTGAAAAAGAATACGTAAACCAGTGTCTAGATTCGACCTGGATTTCTTCTCGCGGAGAGTTTATCTCTCGTTTTGAGAGCGAATTTGCCCAATACATTGGTGCAGAACACGCGACCACTGTGAGCAATGGCACCGTTGCCCTTCATCTGGCAATGGCTGCGTTGGGGCTTGGGCCTGGCGATGAAGTGATTGTTCCGACGCTGACCTACGTCGCGTCCGTCAACACCATCATGCAAACAGGCGCGAGCGTCGTATATGCCGAGTCTCTGGCAGATACCTGGAACGTCAGTGTTGAAGACATTCGCAGCCGCATCACGCCGAAAACCAAAGCGGTCATGGTCGTGCACCTGTACGGCTTGAGCTGTGACATGGATGCAGTCGTCGCTCTGTGTAAAGAGCACAACCTGCTGTTGATTGAAGACTGTGCAGAAGCCTTCGGCTCCCTGTACAAGAATCAGCATGTCGGTACTTTTGGTGATGTCGCTACCTTCAGTTTCTTCGGAAACAAAACCATTACCACCGGTGAGGGTGGGATGGTGGTTTGCAAAAACAAGGACATTCACGAAAGAGCCTGTCACCTCAAGAGCCAGGGTGTGTCCAAGACTCGCGAATACTGGCATGACGAGTTGGCATACAACTACCGGATGACCAACATCTGCGCAGCCATTGGCCTGGCTCAATTGGAGCGCGCAGACGAGATCATCGCCCTCAAGCGCCAGGTAGCAGACTGGTATCGTGAAGCGCTCGAAGGTCTTCCATTGCAGATGCATGCAGAACAACCTGGAACACGTCACTCCTATTGGATGTGCTCGGTGCTGCTGGATGATGCTAGCCAGCGTCAGGCGCTGCGTGATCACCTGAAAAACAAAGGCATCGAGACACGTCCGCTGTTTGCTCCCGCTAACACCATGCCGCATTGCAAGACGGATGAAACCTTTCCGGTCGCGCAGGACCTTAGTTCACGAGGGATGAACCTTCCGAGCTACCCGACGCTGACCCGCGAACAGGTGCAGAGCGTAGTTGACGAGATTCGAAGCTACTTCGCCGACTAAAGTGCAGGAAATCGGGGTTGAGTAATCAACCCCGATTGCCAAGTGGAATTCAGAATATCAAGTCTTAACTGAATTTCTGGATTTATTAATTTACTCAGGTGAAAAGATGCTTTCGTATTTTTCTCGTGTATGGGCCGCCCGGTATTTTTGGGTGCACCTAGCACTAGCAGATTTAAGGTCACGATGGAGACGATCTTTTTTTGGAGTGACTTGGTCGATAATCCAGCCGCTTGGGTTGACTTTGTTATTGACACTTGTTTTTAGCAGGCTTTTTAATACAGATATTGTTACGTACGCGCCTTATATTCTCTCCGGAATTATTGTGTGGGAGTATATTTCGGCAAATACGGTAGGCGGCTCTCTATCGTTTGTTCAAGCAGATGCTTATATAAAGCAATGCAATCACCCGTTGGCAATCTATACTCTGCGTGGTGTTGTGGGAAGTGCGATAGTCTTAATGCTGGCTAGTCTATCTCTCTATGGTTGGGTTGCCGTTGTACTGCCACAAAATATTGGTTGGTGCTGGCTGGCAACGCTGACAATTTATCCGATATTGGCACTTATTGCGTGGCCTGTATCAACCATACTAGCCTATATCAGTGCGCGTTTTCGCGATGTTCCCCATGCACTTGGTCTTGTAATGCAGTCATTGTGGTTCGTGTCTCCAGTGTATTTTGAAGCGAAGATGTTTCAAAATGGAGGGTTACATGCGCTCGTAGATTACAATCCTATTTACCATATTCTACAATTAATTCGTGCGCCCTTGCTGCAAGGGCAATGGCCAACAGTTTCTAATTATATGTTCAGTATTGGCACGGCGGTGTTTTTTGGTGTCGTAGCTATTTTGGTTGGATATAAGTCCGAGCGGAAAGTGATCTTTTACCTATGAGAAATAATAGGATTTTATTAAGTAATGTAAATCTTCATTATGCTTCTGTTGCCTATCAGGAGCGCTCCTTGAAGTCTTTGATGGCTAGTGCATTTCGTAAGCGCCCTAACGCTTCAAAGGCTTGTGATATCCACGCGTTGAAAAACATCAACGTGGAGATAAATAGTGGTGAGCGTGTTGGCCTGTTAGGCCACAACGGTGCGGGTAAAAGTACGTTTCTTAAGACTGTCGCAGGACTATATCCGATCTCAAGCGGAACTTTAAGAGTTGAAGGTCAGGTACGCTCGCTCTTCGATCTGAGCTTGGGGTTCGAGCCGGATGCTACTGGCAGGGAAAATATTCTCTACCGTGGTCTATTGCTAGGATTGTCTCCGAAATTCATGCGTGAAAAAGAAGCGGAGATAGTTGACTTCGCCGGTTTGGGGGAATTTATTGATTACCCTATCAAGACCTACTCAGCCGGTATGCAAGTGCGTTTGGCATTTGCGATTTCTACGACAGTAGGTGGAGATATCTTGCTACTCGATGAGGTGATTGGAGCCGGCGATGCCAATTTCATGTCGAAAGCTAAAAATCGAATCACAAGCCTTATTGAGCAGGCGGAAATACTTGTACTGGCTTCTCATGACTTTAGCGCTCTGCAGTCGATATGCAATCGAGGGTTAGTATTTCATCATGGTGATCTTGTTTTTGATGGAGAGATTGCCCTGGCAGTTAATGAATACAATAAAATAAATGGCCTGTGAAATGTTAAATAACTCCCTCAGGGTGATGTGGCTTCTAAATCACACGTCTGCACGAAAATTTGAACTTAAGATGCTGAAGAGCTTAGGTGTAAAAGGGGTTTTTACGCCAAAAAACTACCCTCAATTACCTAGCTTTCGTTCAGCCTCTGTTACATATTCTGAGGATCAGGCATTAGATATCCCGGAAGCTGAACTAAAAATTCTGAATGATCAGGATTGGTATGGCGCTCCGACGGTTGAAGCGTGGGGAATAGCAAATAAATATTTTGATGTTGCTTTTTTTATTGTAAATAAACCGGAAATTGTCCGGAATATATCGAGTAACTTCAACGGGGCGATCCTTTGGCGTGCGTATGGGCAAGTACAAGGCTTGACCCATGGCGATATACTTAACCTAATTTCCCCAGATGATGGAGTTTATAAGCTGAAGGGCTTGGGTGAACGTTTCTGGTTTGCTCAGGCTTATCAGAATCTTTCCGCAAAAGAACCTCAGTGGATGGCTAAAAGAAGTCTCTATCTGCCATTAGGAATGGCCGATTCATCAATTCTTGATGGGTGGGTTGGCGGCGATAAGAGAATTTTCTTTATTTGTCCGGATATCGAGACTAACAGCTATTATTCGGGCGTATTCAATGAATTCGAAAAGAACTTCAAAGGCCTGCCTTATGCAGTAGGTGGCGCTCAGTCGATTCGTAGTTCATCGAAGGATGTTCTGGGGTATGTTACGGATGAAGAACACCAGAGAAATATGCGTGAAATGCGGGTCATGTTTTACCATTCTACCGAGCTGACCCATGTTCATTACCACCCGTTTGAAGCTGTTAGGGCGGGAATGCCTTTGGTATTCATGGCTGGTGGGATGCTGGATTCATTAGGCGGAAAGGAGCTTCCGGGTCGATGCCTGACCATTAAAGATGCGAGAGATAAAATCAAACGCATACTGAATGATGATTGGAAGCTAATTAACAGCATTCGTGATGCTCAAAGTGTTCTTTTGGAGGCGATGAAGGCTGAAAACTGCGAGCCTAGTTGGAGGCTTGGGTTTGAGAGAGTGCTGACAGAGCTTGCAATCACTAAAAAGGAACAAGCTCTTCGCCCGGTGAAAAGAAAACGCATTGCTATTATTGTCCCAGTAGGATACAGGGGAGGTAGTCTGCGAGGAACTAAGTTGCTTGCGGAAGCCTTACTGGAAGGAAGTAAACAATGGGGAGAACCCGCGGAAATTGTACTGCTGCACCTTGATAATGACGAGGTGTATTCGCCTGAAGAGTTTTCTGATTTACATAAAGATGTGAAGGTCAGATCTTTTAATTGGAAAGTCTTGGATCAGGACGCTGCCCGAAGAGCTATGCATTATTCAGGTCGTGAAGGGTGGGAACCAGTATCGGGTAGTTATGTCGTCCCCGATGACGGCATTAAACAGCTTATGGATTGTGACGCATGGGTTGTTATTTCTGATCGCCTTACAGCACCACTGCTCCCTCTACGACCCATCCTGCTTATGGTGTATGACTATTTGCAACGTTATGTCCCCCTTCTAAGTAATGGGGCGGATTTGCCATTTATTGATGCGGCTCGATCTGCTCGTAAGATATTGGTGACAACAGAGTTTACAAGGTTGGATGCTCTTCAATACGCAGGTGTAACGGAGGCTGCGGTTTCTAAAGTCCCCATGCTGGCACCGCTGTTTTTCAACGGATTAAAAAAGCAAGAGAGTGCAGGTTATTTTTTGTGGACTACAAATTTGAGTTTGCATAAGAATCATAAAAATGCACTAAAGGCTCTCAAAATTTATTATGAAGAACTAGGTGGTAAGCTAAGTTGTCATGTAACCGGCGTGAACACAGATGTATTGTTAAAAAGCCCGCTTGACCATTTGAAAGGATTGGCAAGTCTGGTTAAGGGTAGCGAAAAGCTGCGTAGCAAGTTTAGAGTTTTGGGTGAGTTATCAGAAGTAGACTACACAGGAGCACTCTCAAAGTCGGCATTTTTATGGCATGCGGGTACTATTGATAATGGAACCTTTAGCGTGATTGAAGCTGCTTGTCTTGGGGTTCCTTCTCTAAGTAGTGACTATCCACCGATGCGCGAAATTGATGAGCAATTTAGAATAAATTTAACTTGGATGGATTCGGGTTCCCCACGAAAAATGGCTCAGCAGCTTAAATATATGGAGGAGCGGCATTCAGTTATTAGGAGTTCTCTGCCTACTTCAGCTGATTTTAGTGAGCAAAGTGTTGCTAAACTGGCAGGTAAGTATTGGGGAGTGGTGCGCGAATGCCTGTAAAATATTTTGGTATCTATTTGGCCTACGCTCCTGGGGTTGATCTTCGTCATGAAGGATTAGGTCGGTACCTTGCAGCTTTTTTAAAGGGCGCCTCGGAGCGAGAGGATGTTCGCTTCGTTTTAGTTTGCCCTAGTTGGTCAAAGGAAGGCTTGGCTGAGTTGTTTGAAAGTGAGGGGGTAAGTAAAGCTTCCTTTGATGTCGTTGCTCCTGATAAAGAGCCGATGGTGTTGAGGCTTTATGAGGCGTATAAAGCAAGGAAGGAAAGAAGGGCTAAAAGTAGTTTGATGCGTCGCATTTCATTGTTCGGAAATTCAGTCAAGATGAAATTTTTTGACCGAGTAGAACGACGCTTGGTTGAGGCTAACTCCTACAGTGATATGTTTTCTGTTTTTATAGAGGGGTTCCTGCTCAGCTTCTTGCTGGTTTTAGTTTCGCCTCTGTTGTTGATTGGTATGTTTTGTTATTTTTGTTTTTTGATGAAACCTAAGTTTGGTAGTTTTTTCAAGCCGATTACAAAAAAAATTGCGCGACTTCGACGTCTGTTGAGAACTCCCAAAGATGACGCTTTAGTATTGCGCCTTTACAATGGTATTGCTCGCGTAGAAGCTGATAGGATGTTGAAGCTGGTTGATGGCTTATCTCATGTTAAAGCGTGGTATAGCCCAACTGCATTTTGGCCCGCTTTCAATAAAATTAAAGCGCCCCGCGTAATGTGTGTACCTGATGTCGTTTTATCGGATTTTCCTGTGGCATTTTCAACTATTGGGGGGAACAGGTTTGCCCAAGTGTTTTACGATGTAAAGTCTGCCATTGAAGCGGGTTCTAATTATATTACTTACAGTAACGCAGTTAAATGGTCCACCTTGGTCGAGCAATTCGGAGTTCGAGGGTCTAACGTTTCTGTAATACATCATGCACCTAATGATCTCAGTCCTTGGGTGGCTGTCAATGGATATCCAGATAATGAATCGACATCGATAAATTACTGCGAGCAGCTTTTTAAATCAGCTTTGAAGAGATCATCAAATCCAGATTATACTTCCGGGTTTGGCAATGTGAAGGTTGATTTTATTTTTTATGCAAGTCAGTTTAGGCCGAATAAAAATGTAATTTCATTGCTTCGCGCATACGAGAGTCTTTTAAGAAAGAGGTTGATCAAGCATAAGTTAATACTGACTGGTCGCCCTGAAGCCTCTTCCGAGGTGAAGTCATTTATTAAGAAACATCATTTAGAGAATGATGTGCTGTGCTTGCATGGACTCAGTATTCAGCAATTGGCGGCATGTTACAAGTTGGCAGACTTAGTGGTTAACCCAAGTCTGAGTGAGGGGGGGTGCCCTTTTACATTTACTGAAGCTTTATCGGTATCTACACCGGTCGTGATGGCGAGAATACCTGTAAGTGAGGAGGTTCTGACAGATCCGGAGCTGCAGGACGTCACTTTTTTTGATCCTTATAGCTGGGAAGATATCGCTGATAAAATCGAATGGGCACTCGATCACAGAGAGCATGTTTTGAAGGTCCAGTCAGTTGCTTATCAGTCTTTGGCCGAGCGGTCATGGGCTAATGTAGTTGATGAACATATCGATGTTTTACTTAAAATATCAAAAACAGATAAAGTGGTTGAAGAGGTCGCATAATGGCGTTGATGAACGGGGTGTTGATCCTTGGCTTTGGTGGGCACGCCCGTAGCGTTGCGGATGTGGCGCTATCACTTGGTGTAAAACAACTCCGCTTCATAGACAGTAATGCTCGGCCTAATGAAAACTTCGGTGGCTTCCCTGTTCTTTCTGAATGGATGTTGGAGCTACCTGACGGGTGGTCTGTTATGCCTGCGTCCGGCGATAACGCTGCCCGTCAGGCGCAGATCGAAGAAATCATTAAGCGCGGTTGGCCTCTTGCTACTCTAATTGCTCCAACGGCGACTATCGGCTTTGGCTCTAACGTTGGGCCTGGTACCTTGATTGCACACCATGCTCATGTGGGGCCTATGGCGGTTGTGGGTTCGGGATGCATTATCAATACGGGTGCAATTATCGAGCATGAGTGCATTGTGGGTGACTACACGCATGTTTCCGTTAATGCAACCGTGGCAGGTAGGTGCCGGATAGGAAGTCGCTGTTTCCTTGGAGCAAGCTCCACCGTCATTGATGGCGTAAGTGTGGGTGATAGCGTGATGTTGGGTGCCGCCGCTTGCGCGCACCGTGACTTAGTTGAGCCTGGAACTTATATTGGCGTTCCTGCGCGGTTGCTTGTAAGGAAAGATCAAGGTTGAAAGTCTTACATTTTTTCAAAACTTACTATCCTGAAACAATGGGAGGAATTGAACAGGTTATCTTTCAACTTGCAGAGGGCGGTGCGAGGCATGGCATTCACTCTGAAGTCTTGTCTTTAAGCAAGAATGGAGCTTCACGGAATGTTCCTCTCGAAGGGCATTTGACGCACACTTCAAGATTGGATTTGCATGTGGCCTCTACTGGATTTTCCGTCTCCGCATTCAAGGATTTTGCCGAGTTGGCCAAAGAGGCCGATATTATCAACTATCACTTTCCATGGCCTTTCATGGATGTGGTGCATTTTGTATCGCGCATACGTAAGCCTACGGTTGTTAGCTATCACTCGGATATTGTTAAGCAGAAAACCCTGCTAAAGTTGTACCAGCCTTTAATGCACGGTTTTTTAGGTAGCGTAGATCGAATTATCGCATCCTCTCCAAAATATATAGAAAGCAGTCCGACACTCCAGCGGTTTAAGGATAAAGTCACTGTCATCCCGATTGGTTTGGACAAAAATACTTATCCAGATGTTCCTTCGGAGAAGTTGAGTTATTGGAAGGCGCAGCTGGGAGAGCGGTTTTTTCTTTTTGTCGGGGCCCTGCGTTATTACAAAGGTCTGGATTATCTGCTCGAGGCCGCTTGCAAGGCACGGTTTCCGATCGCTATTTTGGGGCAGGGACCTATGGAGGCCGAGTTGAAGGCCAAGGCCATGAAATTGGGTCTTACCAATATTCACTTTCTTGGTGGCCTGCCAGACGTTGATAAAACTGCATTGCTGATGTTGTGCTGCGGCTTGGTGTTCCCCTCTCATCTTCGTTCTGAAGCATTCGGTATTTCGCTTCTTGAAGCCGCAATGTTTGGCAAGCCGCTTATCTCTTGTGAGATTGGCACGGGCACAACCTACATAAACATTGCCGGTGAAACCGGACTCGTCGTCCCGCCCCGTGATCCCGATGCATTGGCGCAGGCTATGATTACGCTTTG
Organism: Pseudomonas izuensis; assembly: GCF_002356535.2. Lineage (NCBI taxonomy): Bacteria > Pseudomonadati > Pseudomonadota > Gammaproteobacteria > Pseudomonadales > Pseudomonadaceae > Pseudomonas > Pseudomonas izuensis. The sequence goes on from NZ_AP017423.2 coordinate 1,671,871, forward strand.
GGAAAATCCTGAAGAAAGCAGTGCGATGGGCCGACGGGCCGCATTGCGTTTTGAACAGGTATTTACAGCGGAGCGAATGGTTGACTCTTATGCGAAGGTTTATCGATCTTTGTTGAGTTGAATCATCTACACACCCTCGAGTTTAAAGATGATCTCCAAGTCCATTCTAGTTACTGGCGGTTCCGGCTTTTTAGGAAAGGCTGTTGCTCTGCGTCTCGCATCGATGGGGGGGAATAATCTCATTCTGCCCCTCAGAACGCTTGGCGAGGTTCTGCCCCAAGGGGTGAATGCAGTACAAATCTCCGATATTGATGGCCAGACCGACTGGAAGGCGCTACTCAAGAGCGTCGATGTTGTTGTGCATGCTGCCGCCAGGGTTCATGTGATGCGTGAGCAGGCTGCTGACGCCCTTGCTGCATTTCGCAAGGTGAACGTCGAGGGCACTCTGAATCTCGCTCGCCAGGCTGCCGACGCTGGAGTAAAGCGGTTTATTTTCATCAGCTCTATCAAGGTCAACGGAGAGGGTACGTTGGCAGGTGTGCCCTTCACTGCAGATGATGTTCCAAACCCCGATGATCCATATGGACTCTCCAAGCTTGAAGCGGAGCAAGGTTTAAAAGCTCTCGCGACGGTCACCGGCATGGAGATAGTGATTATTCGCCCCGTCCTGGTCTATGGCCCCGGGGTAAAAGCCAATTTTCTGAGCATGATGCAGTGGCTTTGTAAGGGGATACCGTTGCCTTTTGGCGCTATCAGGAATCGTCGCAGTCTGATCTTCCTGGATAATCTTGTAGATTTAATAGTGACCTGCCTCGATCATCCAGCAGCGGCCAACCAAACCTTTCTGGCGAGCGACGGTGATGATGTTTCTACCTCTGATCTGTTGCGCAAGCTTGCCAGGTGCATGGGGAAATCGGCACATCTCGTTCCCATACCCGTTTGGTTAATGAGCACAATGGCAACTTTGCTCGGCAAGCAGGCCCTTGCTCAACGTCTTTTCGGCTCTTTGCAGGTCGATCTCAGCAAAAATCGGCAACTTTTGGGTTGGACTCCTCCAGTCAGTCTGGATCATGGTTTGAGTCTTACAGCACAACATTTTCTGGATTCTCGAAAGTCATGAGTTGCGTGTGGTTTATTCCGGTGATTGCCGGCATTTCTTTTTTCCTGACTGCGCAACTGCGTAAATATGCGTTGTCCCGCAGCTTGATGGATGTCCCCAATGCGCGGAGCTCGCACTCGACTCCTACTCCTCGGGGCGGAGGGGTATCCATCGTTGTGGCTTTTCTTTTTGCGTTGGTTCTTTTGTTCTTGATGGGCCGGATTCCATTAGCCCACTTCCTGGCTATGGCTATTGCAGGCGCCATAATTGCGATCATCGGTTTCATGGACGATCACGGCCATATCGCTGCACGTTGGCGCTTACTCGGCCATTTTTCTGCGGCAATCTGGTTTCTGGCCTGGATGGGCGGATTGCCTCCCGTGGAAGTCTTCGGCATCGATGTCAGTTTGGGATGGGCAGGTCATGTGCTCGCCGCGTTCTATCTGGTGTGGCTGCTCAATCTCTACAATTTCATGGACGGCATCGATGGTATTGCCAGTGTCGAAGCCATCTGTGCCTGCCTCGGGGCTTGCCTGCTTTATTGGTTGTCAGGGCTCGACAGTCTGATGTGGGGGCCTCTGCTGCTCGCCGCGTCCGTGGCCGGTTTCCTGTTCTGGAATTTTCCACCCGCGAAGATTTTCATGGGCGATGCCGGCAGCGGGTTTCTCGGCATTGTGTTGGGCGGACTTTCCCTACAGGCAGCATGGTTGAGTCCGTCTATGCTTTGGGCTTGGCTGATTTTGCTTGGGGTGTTTATTGTTGATGCGACGTTCACGCTGTTTCGTCGATTGCTCAGAGGAGACAAAATCTATGAGGCACATCGCAGTCATGCCTACCAGTTCGCTTCACGTCGCTTTGGCAAGCACTTGCCGGTGACTGTCACGGTGGGCGTGATCAATCTGTTCTGGCTGGTACCGATCGCCGTTTGCGTGACGCGCTTTGGTCTGGACGGTGCCTTGGGGGTGATGCTGGCTTACGTACCGTTGATCGTGTTGGCGGTAAAGTTTCACGCCGGAGAACTGGAAGTTCCGCTGGTCAAGAACTAAGCAGTAACTAGCGTGTCTTTTAGGTTTAGAGTCATCGTGATGCGCCCTTGAAATTTCACCATGGCGAAGGGGGCGCTGAAAGGAGTGATTGAGGTGTTTGAAGGGTTTATGGATAAAATCAGAGAGTACCTGGTAGGACTGCCCCGACGCCGAAAACGGTTGATTCAGGTCGCCACGGATATTGTACTGGTCTGGGCTGCCTTGTGGTTGGCCTTTATTGTCCGGTTAGGTGTGGACGATATGTACAACCCGTTCAAGGTGCATTTCTGGCTCTTCGTTTGCGCGCCCATTGTTGCCATCCCTTTGTTCATCCGTTTTGGCATGTACCGCGCCGTCATGCGCTATTTCGGAAACGACGCACTCATCGCCATTGTCAAAGCCGTCAGCCTCTCATCGCTGGTCCTGGCGCTCGTGGTCTATTGGTACAGCAATCACGAAGCGGTAGTGCCACGTTCCATCGTCTTCAACTACTGGTGGCTTAGCCTCGTCATCATCGGCGGTTTGCGCCTGTGCATGCGTCAATACTTCATGGGGGACTGGTTCTCCGGGGCTCATCATGTGCCATTTACCAACCGCGATGACGGCCTGACCAAGGTTGCGATCTACGGTGCAGGCGTGGCGGGAAATCAGTTGGTTGCAGCGCTGCGCATGGGCCGGGTCATGCGCCCTGTGGCTTTCATCGATGATGACGCAAGCATTGCGGATCGGGTGATTGCCGGTCTGCAGGTCTACAAACCCAAGCATATTCAGCAGATGATCGATGAGACGGGCGCTCAGGAGATTCTTCTGGCGCTGCCATCCTCCACGCGTGCGCGGCGTCGGGAAATTCTTACGTTTCTCGAGCGTTTCCCGCTGCACATTCGCAGCGTTCCGAACTTCACCGATCTGGCCAGTGGCCGGGTAAAGGTCGAAGACATCCAGGAAGTGGACATTGCCGACTTGCTGGGGCGCGATTCGGTGCCGGCGCAACCGGATCTGCTCGAGCGTTGTATCAAAGGCAAGACAGTCATGGTGACTGGCGCGGGTGGTTCGATCGGTGCGGAGCTTTGCCGGCAGATTTTCGTCCTTGGCCCGACCACACTTTTGCTGTTTGACCACAGCGAGTTCAACCTCTACAGCATTCTGTCGGAACTGGAGCAGCGCGGTTGTCGCGACTCGGTTCAAGTCCGGCTTCTGCCGATTCTCGGTTCCATTCGTCATCAGGACAAACTGCTGGATGTCATGAAGACCTGGGGGGTGGACACGGTTTACCACGCCGCGGCTTACAAGCACGTGCCCATGGTCGAGCACAACATCGCCGAGGGGGTGTTGAACAACGTCATAGGCACGCTTAACACCGCTCAGGCGGCGTTGCAGTCAGGTGTTTCCAACTTTGTATTGATCTCCACCGACAAGGCGGTTCGTCCGACGAATGTGATGGGCAGCACCAAGCGCCTGGCCGAGTTGACGCTTCAAGCCTTGAGTCGCGAGATTGCGCCGGTTCTGTTCGGCGATAAGGCCAATGTGTCCCGGGTCAACAAGACACGTTTCACCATGGTTCGATTCGGCAATGTGCTCGGGTCGTCCGGTTCGGTCATTCCACTGTTTCACAGCCAGATCAAGTCCGGTGGGCCGTTGACGGTGACTCACCCTAAAATCACCCGCTATTTCATGACCATTCCCGAAGCCGCGCAGTTGGTGATCCAGGCGGGTTCCATGGGGCAGGGGGGCGATGTGTTCGTGCTGGACATGGGCGAGCCGGTGAAGATCGTCGAGTTGGCAGAGAAAATGATCCATCTGTCCGGCTTGAGTGTGCGTTCGGACAAAAACCTGCAAGGCGACATCTCGATCGAATTCACCGGTCTTCGTCCTGGGGAGAAGCTTTACGAGGAGTTGCTGATTGGCGATAACGTGTCGGCAACACAACATCCCATGATCATGAGCGCCAATGAGGATCATCTGCCCTGGGATGTGCTCAAGGGCCGTTTACGGGCGTTGTTGACGGCGGTTGATCAGGATGATTACTCAAAAGTCCGGCAACTGCTGAGCGACACCGTCAGCGGCTACACCCCAGACGGCGACATCGTCGACTGGATCTACCAGCAACGTCGACTCGAACCCTGATTGTTTCATATCCCGCAACAGACACGTTTTTGACAGGCTCCAGACATCGCCTAAGTTTGGGAGGCAGCTTCGGAAAAGCTGCTTCCTCAATCGATGTCATGGAGCGTCATTTATGCGTACTGGCTATTTCTACTCCCTGGTTTTTGCCCTGCTCACCAGCTTCTCCACAGCTGCCCTTGCAGCACCTGCTGTAAAGGAGGCTGGCAATGTGCCGCAAATGCAAGAGGTGACCTCGAAGGCACAGAGCGATAAGGTCAATCTCAACGTGGCCGATGCGCCAACTTTGCAGCGCGAGTTGTCTGGTATAGGCGAGGCCAAGGCTAATGCGATTGTTGCGTATCGTGACATTAACGGGCCATTCGCTTCGGTGGACGAATTGCTGGAAGTGAAGGGCATCGGCAAGGCGATCCTGGATCGCAATCGCGAGAAGCTGGAAGTGAACTAAGCTCATTATTCAACGCCAAGGGGCCGGTCATTGACCGGCCTTTTTGCATCCCGGCGAACACTGCCGGGAAAAACCTTCTGTCGGCGCTGTGAAAATTATGGCTATCATATGCAGATTAGATTATGCCTATAATAAATTCGTTTGCCGCTGAGGCGCCCTGACATTCCGCGCCAGGCTTTCCCTTTAGCATTTCACAGGAGCACTGCCATGAATTCTGTTCAGTCCCAAGGTACGGCCCTCGTCACCGGTGCTTCTTCCGGTATCGGCGCGGTTTACGCGCAGCGTCTGGCGTCACGTGGTTTTGATCTGCTGCTGGTTGCTCGCGATCAGCAGCGGCTGGACGAGGCGGCGAGCAAATTGCGCGCTGAATATGGTGTTCAGGTCGAGGTGGTCAAGGCGGATCTGACGCAAAAGGATGACGTGTTCAAACTCGAGCAACGCTTGCGCAGCGATTCGAGCATCAGCTTGCTGTTGAACAATGCCGGCGTGGCGGCCGATGGCTTGCTGGGTAATGCCGATACCGATCAGTTGGAGCGGATGATCCAGTTGAACGTCACGACGGTCACACGTCTGGCTTCGGCAGCGGCGTCCAGTTTTGCCAAGGCGGGTCGGGGCACGATCATCAATATCGCGTCAGTGGTGGCGCTGTTTCCCGAGCGATTCAACGCCACCTACAGCGCCAGCAAGGCGTATGTATTGAGTTTGACCCAGTCGTTGAACGCAGAGCTTGATGGCACCGGGGTCAAGGTCCAGGCTGTGTTGCCAGGGGTCACACGTACTGAAATCTGGGAGCGCTCCGGTATCGACGCGTCGCAGATCCCGGCAGAAATGGTCATGGAAGCGGGCGAGATGGTCGACGCGGCATTGTCGGGGCTGGATCAGGGCGAATTGGTCACCATTCCGTCGCTGCCGGATGTCGCCGACTGGGACAAATTCGTTGCGGCACGTTACGTCATGGCTCCGAACCTTTCCAAAAGCAAAGCCGCCGCGCGTTACAAATGAAGCGCGAGAATTCGGCAAGGGGAATTGCGGTATGAACGATCGTCGAGTGGTTGTAACGGGCATGGGCCTGGTGTCTCCGTTGGGTAGCGGAGTCGAAGTGGTCTGGGGGCGTCTGTTGGCCGGGCGTTCCGGGTTGCGCAATTTGCCGGACGAAGTGGTAGCCGATCTGCCGGCCAGGGTCGGCGGTGCAGTGCCGACCCTGACGGACGATGCCGAGGCGGGATTCAACCCGGACCTGGCGACGCCACCCAAAGAACAGAAAAAGATGGACCGCTTCATTCTGTTTGCCATGGAAGCGGCGCGTCAGGCGCTGGAGCAGGCCGGTTGGCAAGCGCAGACCGCCGACGCCCAGGAACGCACGGCCACCATCATCGGTTCCGGCGTGGGTGGTTTCGGTGCAATTGCCGATGCAGTACGCACGACAGACAGCCGAGGCCCGCGGCGGTTGTCGCCATTCACTATCCCCTCGTTCCTGGTCAACCTGGCGGCGGGGCATGTGTCGATCCAGCACGGTTTCAAAGGCCCGCTGGGTGCCCCGGTGACAGCGTGTGCGGCTGGGGTCCAGGCGATCGGTGACGCGGCGCGGCTGATTCGTTCCGGTGAAGCGGATATCGCGGTGTGTGGCGGCGCGGAGGCGGCGATCGATCGGGTCAGCCTCGCGGGATTTGCTGCCGCTCGCGCCTTGTCCAGCGCTTACAACGACACCCCGGAACGTGCCTCGCGCCCCTTCGACAGTGGCCGTGATGGCTTTGTCATGGGCGAAGGTGCTGGCCTGGTGGTGATCGAGTCCCTGGAGCATGCCTTGGCCCGTGGAGCACAGCCTCTGGCGGAGTTGGTCGGCTACGGTACCAGCGCCGATGCTTTTCACCTGACCGCGGGTCCCGAAGATGGCAACGGTGCGCGTCGCGCGATGTCGTTGGCGTTGGCTCAGGCCGGCGTTTCACCGGATCAGGTTCAGCATCTGAATGCGCACGCAACCTCGACACCGGTAGGCGATCTGGGCGAGCTGGCAGCGATCAAGGCGTTGTTCGGTGCGCAAAACGGCATCGCGGTGACCTCCACCAAATCGGCCACAGGGCATTTGCTCGGGGCGGCGGGTGGGCTTGAGGCGATCTTCACGCTGCTGGCGATTCGCGACCAGGTTGTACCCGCGACACTGAACTTCGATGATCCGGATCCCGCCACCGAAGGCGTGGATATCGTCCATGGCCAGGCCAGGCCGATGGCCATCGAATACGCGTTGTCCAATGGCTTCGGGTTTGGCGGAGTCAATGCCAGCGTGTTGTTCAAGCGCTGGCAGGGTTAGTCCTGTGAGTTGAGGTGTTCGCGCGTGACGTCGAGTATCCGCCGGGCGAACTCGACGTCGGCGACGCTGCGCGATAACAACAGGGCGCCGACGAGCGTAGCCATGATGACAATGCTGCGTTCGTCGGCGTTTTCGCCTTCAAGGGTGCCTTCGATCTGGTCAAGTCGGGCCTTGAGCACCACGTCGCTGGTTGGACTCGGCTGGCCACGTAAGCCCAGCTCCGAAGAAATGGTCAGCAGCGGGCAACCTTCGTGGGGCGAAGTCTTGTGCCATTCAGACAAGTAGGCATCGATGAACGCCTGCAGCGGGCGATCCTGGGCGAACAGCTCGGCGCACACCCCGGCGACTTGATCGCCAGCGGCTTGTAACGCCTTTTCCACCAACTCATCCTTGGATTTGAAGTGCGAGTAAAAGCCACCGTGAGTCAGTCCCAGCGACTTCATCAGAGGTTGCAGGCCGGTTGCGCCGATACCGTCACGGCGAAAGCGTTCTGAGGCTTCCTTGATGATGCGCTGGTGGGTCTGGGCTTTATGGTCCTGCGAGTAACGCATCTGATATCTCCGCATCAATGCGCCATATTAACCAATGAAAATTGGATGGTGACTGTACTTCTATTTCTAAAAAGCGTGCAGATGCGTCGAATCGGGCGCAAATGGACGCATTTCTTGGCATGAATAGTGATTACTCATAAGTTGACGATTGTTGAACAATCCTGAGGCGTTGAGTATGAACAGCGGACTGTCCCTGGCCGATCACATCACATTGGAGTTACGTGCCGATATCATCGGCGGTCGTCTACTGCCCGGTATGGCGCTGGTTGAAAATGACTTGGTATCGGCCTACAACGCCTCGCGCAATACCATTCGTGAAGCCTTGCATCGGCTGGGGCAGGAAGGCCTGACCCGTTATGTGCGCAATAAAGGCGTGATGGTACGCCGCCTGGGATTTGAGGATGTGCGGGATCTGTTCAAGGTCCGACGCACACTGGAATTGCAGGCCATCAGCACGAGTCGCCCACTGCGCGACTATCAATCCGACCGGATGCTCGAAGCCCTCGAAGCCACCGAACTGGCCCGGGAGCGCGAAGACTGGCGCGCGGTTGGCACCCACAGCCTGGCCTTTCATCAACACATCGTCGGGTTGCTGCGCAGTCCGTTATTCGATGAGTTCTTCACCAATGTCGTGGCGCAATTGCGCCTGGTGTTCTGCACCGCTCCCGACGAATCGAGTTTCCAGGCGCCCTGGCTGGCTCGCGACCGACATATCCATGAGTTGCTGGTCGAGGGTGACAAGCCCGCCGCCGAGGATGCGATGAGCTGTTATCTCGACGACTCCGAATACCTGCTGTTGCAAATGCTTGTTCCAGATTCCCATCACTGATCGAGGATTCGTGCGATGTACAAAGACTATCCGGCGGCCTATCAAGTCAGCAAAGGCTCGGCCTTGCAGGTGGACAAAGCCTTCTACGAACGGGTGCGCGACGCGAAGGACGGGCGCACGCTGATCGAGTCCTTCGAAGTACCAATTCGCACTGGCCGCGCCTGGACAGTCCCGGCCGGGCATGTGTTCAGGGTGACGACCCCTGTCGGTCCGCAGGTGGGGGACTTCAACGTCTGGAATGCCCATGATCCGCGCGAACGGCTTTGGGCTTCGCGCACCCGACAATTGCAGGGCGCACACGTCAGCACCCATGACCGGCTCTGGTCGAACCTGCCGTTTTTACGGCCGCTGGTGACCATCACCGATGACAGCCTGGCCGGTTACGGCATCGATGAGCATGGGGGGCGCCTGCACGATTTGCTCGGCACCCGCTGCGATCCCTATGTGAACAAGATGCTCACCGGCGAAGATTTCCATCATCACTGCCATTCCAATCTGACCCGCGCCGTGCTGCCCCATGGCCTGACCGAATTTGACGTGCATGACGTGCTGAACATTTTCCAGTGCACGGGACTGAATCACGACGACATGTACTTCATGAAAGCCTGTCCGGCGCAGAAGGGCGACTACCTGGAGTTTTTTGCCGAGATCGATCTGTTGTGTGCACTGTCGACCTGTCCGGGCGGTGATTTGTCGCTGGCCATGTGGGGGCCGGATGCACAAGACCCGCTGAGCGTGTGTCGTCCATTAGGGGTGGAGATCTATCGTCTGGAGGATTCATTGCTGGAGGGCTGGAGCCAGCCGGAGCGTGCGGCGTACAAAGGGCTGCATGGCTTGCACATTGCCAAAGCGGATTGGGAAAAGTAACTGCAAAAAAGATCGCAGCCTTCGGCCGCGCCTACAGGGAAACGTATATTCCGTGCAGGCGCTGCCGAAGGCTGCGATCTTTTTTATCTAGCGGTCCTGCGCATCCTTGGCGTCCGCTTCCGCGTTGCGTTCGGCCACGCGTCTACGTTGTTCATCGGTCAACTCGACCTTGTTGGCAGTGTCACGCAGCATCATCAGGCCGCCAACGATCGAGCCGATTGCAACGATCAGAATCAACCAGGCATACCAGGGCATAGGAGTCTCCTTGAAGGCAGGCCGATTGACGGGTTTTGCCAATCGATCGCGCTTACCACTTTTGAGCGACTAATTTTCGCAGTGGTTCAATTGTGCGCCTGGATTCAGGAAAAGACTTCAGCGTCCTTGAACAATTGCCCGGCCTGGTCCTTCGCGGACAATTGCGGGGCTTCGTCAAGTTGCCAGTCGATGGCAAGGTCCGGATCGTTCCAACGAATGCTGCGCTCAGCCGACGGAGTGTAGTAGTTGGTGGTTTTGTAGAGGAATTCGGCAAATTCACTCAACACCACGAAGCCGTGAGCGAAACCCTCCGGAACCCAAAGCTGACGACGATTCTCGGCGGACAGGCGTACAGCAACCCATTTGCCGAAATGCGGTGAGCTGCGGCGAATGTCCACCGCCACATCGAGTACTTCACCTGCCGTCACGCGAACCAATTTGCCTTGGGTGTTTTCCAGCTGGTAATGCAGGCCACGCAACACGCCTTTTTGAGAGCGCGAATGGTTGTCCTGAACGAACTGAGTGGTTAGACCCGTGGCGTCCTCAAAAGCCTTTGCGTTGAAGCTCTCGTAAAAAAAGCCCCGTTCATCACCATATACCTTCGGCTCGATGATCAGAACACCGGGCAGGTCGGTGGTGATTACATTCATGGTGTTTCTCCAGCAATAAGCACGATGGCCCACATTCTTGCGCAAAGTGCTGACCGGCACGAGGGCCGATGTAGAAAACCCTTCAAAACCCAGGCGTAACCCCTCCGTAAACTCACTCTTTACGCTTTCTTTATGCCCCGCCACGCCCCTCGGTCTCGTTCCTTTACAGCCTTCCTTCCGACAATGAACCACACGCGGCAATACGCCGTAACACGGAGATCTTCCATGAGCGTTCTGGACGGGGTGTCACTGCTGTTGGCAGTGGGGCTGTTCATTTATCTGTTGGTTGCGCTGTTGCGCGCGGACCGGAACTAGGAGCGGCTATGCACAGTTATGACTATTGGCTGATCCTCGCGTTTTTCGCGGTGGTATTGGTCCCGGCGCCGTTTCTCGGGCGCTTCTACTACAAGGTAATGGAGGGCCAGCGCACCTGGCTGACGCCGATCCTCGGTCCGGTCGAGCGTGGTTGCTACCGGTTGTCCGGGGTCGATCCGCAGGCCGAACAGAGCTGGCAGACGTACACCCTGGCCTTGCTTGCCTTCAACCTCGCGGGTTTCCTGCTGCTGTTCGCGATCCTGTTGTTTCAGGACCATTTGCCGCTCAACCCACAAAACTTGCCGGGCCAGGAGTGGACCCTGGCGTTCAACACTGCCATCAGCTTCATGACCAACACCAACTGGCAGGCCTACAGCGGTGAAGCATCCCTGAGCTACCTGAGCCAGATGGTCGGCCTCACCGTGCAGAACTTCGTCAGCGCCGCCACCGGGCTCGCTGTACTGGTTGCTCTGTGCCGTGGCATCGGTCGCAAATCCACCCGCAACCTCGGTAACTTCTGGGTCGACATGACCCGCGCCACCCTCTACGGTTTGCTGCCGCTGTGCTTGTTGCTGGCGCTGTATCTGGTGTGGCAAGGCGTGCCGCAAACCTTCGCGCAATACGTGAATGCGGTGACGATGCAGGGCGTCGATCAAGTGATCCCGCTGGGTCCTGCCGCCAGCCAGATTGCGATCAAGCAACTGGGCACCAACGGCGGCGGCTTCTTCGGTGTCAACTCGGCGCATCCGTTCGAGAACCCGACTGCCTGGGCCAACCTGTTCGAGCTGGCGTCGATCATTCTGATACCGGTCGCACTGGTGTTCACCTTCGGCCACTACGTGAAAGACCAGCGTCAGAGCAGGGCGATCATCGCCTGCATGCTGGCCCTGTTCCTGATCGGCGGCGCCACTTCGTTGTGGGCGGAATATCAACCGAACCCGGCGCTGAATAACGTCGCCGTCGAGCAGACCGCGCCGCTGGAAGGCAAGGAAGCGCGGTTCGGTACTACTGCCACCGTGCTGTGGTCGGTGACTACGACGGCGGCCTCGAACGGTTCGGTCAACGGCATGCACGACAGCCTAAACCCGCTCAGCGGCATGGTGGCGCTGGTCAACATGATGGTCGGCGAAGTGATCTTCGGCGGCGTCGGTGCCGGGCTCTACGGCATGTTGCTCAACGTGTTGATTGCTGTATTCCTCGCCGGCCTGATGATCGGCCGCACCCCGGAATACCTCGGTAAAAAGCTGCAGGCCAGGGAAGTGCAATTGCTGGTGGCAACCTTGCTGGTCATGCCGATTGGCGTGCTGGTGCTCGGCGCGATTGCCGCCAGCCTGCCCGGCCCGGTGGCGGCGGTGAGCAACCCCGGCGCCCACGGCTTCAGTCAGTTGCTTTACGCCTACACCTCGGCCAGTGCCAACAACGGTTCCGCGTTCGGTGGTTTCAGCGCCAACACGCCGTTCCACAACCTGATGCTGAGCCTGGGGATGTTGATCGGTCGTTTCGGCTACATCCTCCCGGTCATGGCCCTGGCCGGCAGTCTGGCGGCGAAGAAAACCGCGCCGATTGGCCAGAACAGCTTCCCGACCCACGGCCCGTTGTTCGTGACCCTGTTGACCGTGACCATTTTGCTGGTGGGCGGCCTGACCTTTCTGCCAACCCTGGCACTTGGGCCAATCGCAGAACACCTGAGTATGGGCTTCTAAGGAATCCATCATGAATATGCCTGTAACCAAAACCGTCGCTGCCAAAGCGCCGGAACAACCGAAAACCGCGATCTCGGCCCTGTGGCGTCCGGCGCTGGTGCAAGCCTTCGTCAAGCTCGATCCACGGCAATTGCAGCGCGCGCCGGTGATGCTGGTGGTCGAGCTGACGGCGGTCCTGACCACCGTGCTGTGCTTCATTCCCGATACCGTGGTGCCGACCTTCGTCGCCGCGCAAATAGCCGTGTGGCTGTGGTTCACCGTGCTGTTCGCCAACTTCGCCGAGGCCCTGGCCGAAGGTCGGGGCAAGGCCCGCGCCGACAGCCTCAAGGCCGGTAGCGAAGGTTTGAGTGCCCGCCGCAAAACCAGCAACGGCACCTTTCAAGTGGTGCCGGCCACCAGCCTGCGCAAGGGCGATGTGGTACGCGTCGAAGCCGGGGAGATGATCCCGGGTGACGGCGAAGTGATCGAGGGCATCGCCGCGGTCAATGAGGCGGCGATCACCGGTGAGTCGGCGCCGGTGATTCGTGAGTCCGGCGGCGATCGTTCGGCCGTCACCGGCAATACCCGGTTGGTGTCCGACTGGCTGTTGGTGAAGATCACCGCCAACCCCGGTGAGTCGACACTGGACCGCATGATTGCCCTGGTCGAAGGTGCCAAACGGCAGAAAACCCCGAACGAAGTGGCACTCGACATTCTGCTGATCGGCCTGACCCTGATCTTCCTGTTGGTCGTGGTCACGCTGCAACCGTTCGCGCACTTTGCCAATGGCAGCCTGCCGCTGGTGTTCCTGGTGGCGTTATTGGTCACGCTGATTCCGACCACCATCGGTGGTTTGTTGTCCGCCATCGGTATCGCCGGGATGGATCGCCTCGTGCGGTTGAACGTGATCGCCAAGTCCGGCCGCGCCGTGGAAGCAGCGGGGGACGTGCACGTCCTGTTGCTGGACAAGACCGGCACCATCACCTTCGGCAACCGTCGTTGCACCGCTGTCATTGCGGCACCGGGCGTAACCGCCAGGGAGCTGGCAGAGGGCGCCTTGTTTGCCTCGCTGGCCGATGACACGGCAGAAGGTAAATCCATCGTCGAATACCTGCGTGGCACTCAACCGCAGCCTGAGCCGGCCAGCGAATTACTGACGGCCGTGCCATTCAGCGCCGAAACCCGGTTGTCGGGTGTCGACTATCAGGGCCGCGTGTATCGCAAGGGCGCCGTGGATTCGCTGCTGGCGTTCGTCGGCCTCAAACGCGCCGACCTGGCTGCGTCGCTGTCCCGGGAAATCGACAAGATTGCCCAGAGTGGCGGCACGCCGTTGCTGGTGTGCGCCGACGGCAAACTGCTTGGCGCCATCCATCTCAAGGACGTGGTCAAGCCCGGCATCCGTGAACGTTTCGCCGAATTGCGCAAACTGGGGATCCGCACGGTCATGGTGACCGGCGACAACCCGCTGACCGCCGCGGCGATTGCCGCCGAAGCGGGTGTGGACGATGTGCTGGCCGAAGCCACGCCGGAGAAAAAACTGGCGCGCATTCGTCATGAACAGAACGACGGTCGCCTGGTCGCCATGTGCGGCGACGGCGCCAACGACGCCCCGGCCCTGGCCCAGGCTGACGTGGGCATGGCGATGAACGACGGCACCCAGGCCGCGCGCGAGGCGGCCAACATGGTTGACCTCGACAGCGACCCGACCAAGCTGCTGGACGTGGTGCAGATCGGCAAGGAATTGCTGGTGACCCGCGGTGCGCTGACCACGTTCTCCATCGCCAACGACGTGGCCAAGTACTTCGCGATCCTGCCGGCGCTGTTTGCCGCGATCTACCCGCAACTCGGCGTGCTGAACATCATGCACTTGAGCAGCCCGCAGAGCGCGATTCTCTCGGCGATCGTGTTCAACGCCCTGATCATCGTCGTGCTGATTCCCCTGGCGCTGCGTGGTGTGCGGGTGCAGGCGGCGAGCGCGGCGGCATTGCTGCGACGCAATCTGCTGATCTATGGGCTGGGCGGGATTCTGGTGCCGTTCGTGGGCATCAAGGCCATCGACATGCTGTTGACGGCGATGCATCTGGTTTGACCTTGTGCGGCGATGTATCAGACACACCGCCTTCGCGAGCAGGCTCGCTCCCACATTGGAATGCGTCCCCCTGTGGGAGCGAGCCTGCTCGCGAAGAACACGACACGATGCATCTGACTGAACGCCGTATTTGTTTACCGAATTCGAGGATTTTGAAATGTCCACAATGATACGTCCGGCCCTGAGCCTGCTGGTCCTGATGACCCTGATCACCGGCGTCGCCTATCCCCTGGTGGTCACCGGCGTAGCCCAGGTGGCATTCCCGGATCAGGCCAACGGTAGCCTGGTCCGCGATGCCGATGGCAAGGTCCGCGGCTCTTCGCTGATTGCCCAGGATTTCGTCGGTGACGCCTGGTTCCACCCACGCCCATCGGCCGGTGCTTTTGCCACCGTGTCGAGCGGCGCCAGCAACCTGTCGCCGAGCAACCCGGCCCTGGCCACTCGCGTGTTCGACGACGCCAACAAATTGCAGGTGCCCGGCCAGGGTCCGGTGCCATTGGCAATGGTCACCACTTCCGGCAGTGGCCTCGATCCACACTTGCCACCAGCCGCAATTGCCTATCAACTGGCGCGTGTCGCCGCAGCGCGCAACCTGCCGGTGGCGACTCTGCAAAACCTGCTGGACGCGCACATCGAGCGGCCACTGGTGGGACCGCCGGTGGTGAATGTGCTTGAGTTGAATCTGGCGCTGGAAAAGCTCTAGATCGGCGGCGCGGCCATTCGCGAGCAGGCTCGCTCCCACATTGGAATGCGTGCCCCTGTGGGAGCGAGCCTGCTCGCGAAGACGGCCTGACAGGCACTCAATCAACACCTGAAAAAAGAGATCCCCAAGCATGAGCGACTCCGGCCGCGCCGACGCACTGTTAGCCAACCTGCCCCGCGATGGCCGTGGCCGGCTCAAGGTTTTCCTCGGCGCCGCGCCCGGAGTCGGCAAGACCTACGCCATGCTGCAAGCGGCCCATACCCAACTGCGTCAGGGCGTGAAGCTCATCGCCGGCGTGGTCGAGACCCATGGCCGCGCCGAGACCGAAGCACTGCTCGGCGGTTTGCCGCAGCAACCGCTGGTGCGCTCGGAATACCGCGGTGTGACCCTCGAAGAAATGGACCTCGATGGCGTACTCGCGGCCAAACCGAAACTGGTGCTGGTGGACGAATTGGCTCACACCAACGCACCGGGCAGCCGCCACGCCAAACGCTGGCAAGACATTCAGGAACTGCTCGCCGCCGGCATCGATGTGTACACCACGGTCAACGTCCAGCACCTGGAGAGCCTCAACGATCAGGTGCGTGGTATTACCGGCGTGCAGGTCCGCGAAACCCTGCCGGACTGGGTGCTGCAAGAAGCCTACGAATTGCTGTTGATCGACTTACCGCCACGGGAGCTGCTTGAGCGCCTGCGCGACGGCAAGGTTTACGTACCGGAGCAGGCGCGGGCGGCGATCGATGCGTACTTCTCCCAGACCAACCTCACCGCGTTGCGGGAGCTGGCGATGCAGACTGCGGCGGCCCAGGTCGATAACGATCTGGCCCAGGGGTATCGTCAGCTTGGCCAGGCCGCACCGGCGGTGCGCGGTCGACTGCTGGTCGGTGTCGATGGCGATACCCAGGCCGAGCGTCTGGTGCGTCACGCCAGTCGCGTCGCCCAGCGTCGGCATTTGCCGTGGAGCCTGGTGCATGTGGACAACGGCAGCGTGCGTGACGAGCAATCGCGCCTGCGCTTGCAAAGTGCCCAGCAACTGGCCGAGCGCCTGGGCGGCGAAGTGGTGTTGCTGCGCGCCGGGGAGGTGGCGAAGACCCTGATCCAGCATGCCGCCGAGCGTCGCGCCAGCCTGGTACTGGTCGGCCAGTCCCGGCCGCGTTTGCGCCGGCGTCTGTTTGGCGGTGGCCTGGCGGCGCGATTGCTGCGCAATGCCAGTGGCCTGGAAATCAATGTGCTCGACAGCGACCATGAACAGCATCAGCCACGGCAACGCTCGATGCAGCCGCTCGTGTGGTTCGACTATGCCCTGGCCGTGGTGGCGACGGTGTTGGCCAGTGCCTTGGCATGGGCCGTGGCCAGTGTCCTGCCGCTGCCGAATATCTCGCTGGTGTTCCTCGCCGCCGTATTGCTGGTGGCGGTGCGCAGCAGCCTCGGCCCGGCGCTGGCCTGCGCCGCGCTGTCGTTTCTGACCTACGATTTTCTGTTCATCCCGCCGAATTTTTCCTTCAGGATCCAGCGCGAAGAAGACGTGCTGACCTTGCTGTTCTTCCTGCTGATGGCGGCCCTCACCGGTAACCTCGCGGCGCGGCAACGGCGGCAATTGCAGGCTCTGCGCGACACCCAGGAAGAAACCACCGAACTGCTCGACCTGTCGCGCAAACTGACGGCCGCCACCGACCGTCAGGCGGTCATCAGCGCGGCGGCCCAACACCTTAATGGCTGGAGCGATCTACAACTGTGCCTGCTCAATCGCGACGGCCAGAGTGGCTGGAAAGTCGAAACCGGTGGTCCGCTGGAGTTCTCCGAAGCCGAACGCGCCGCCGCCGATTGGGCCTGGCAACACGATCAACCGGCAGGGGCGGGCACCGGTACTCTGCCGTTCGGGCGTTGGTGGTGGTGGCCATTGTCGGTGGAAGATGGACCGCTGGCGCTGCTCGGCGTGTGTGCCAAAGAGGGGCAGACCCTGAGCGGCCAACGCCGGCGCTTGCTGACCGCGTTGAGCCAGCCGCTGGCCCAGGCGCTGGCCCGCGCGCAGTTGGCCGACGACCTGGAGGCGGCGCGGCTGCACGGTGAAACCGAGCAACTGCGCAGCGCCTTGCTGGCCTCGGTGTCCCACGATTTGCGCACCCCGCTGACGTCCATGCGCGGCAGCATCGACAGCCTGTTGGCCCTCGGCGAAGCGATCCCGCTGAAGGATCGCCGCGAGCTGCTTGAAGGCACCCGCGATGAAGCCGAACGCCTCGACCGTTACATCCAGAACCTGCTGGACATGACCCGCCTCGGTCACGGCGCCCTGAAGCTGGCGCGGGACTGGGTATCGCCGGCGGACATCGTCGGCAGTGCGCTCAATCGCCTGCGCGCGGTGTTGGCGCCATTGCAGGTCAGCATCGAAGTGCCGGCGGAGCTGCCGCTGCTGTTCGTCCATGCGGCGCTGATCGAGCAGGCGTTAATCAATGTGATGGAAAACGCCGCGCGATTCTCGCCTTCCCATGGGCGCCTGCAATTGAGCGCCGGGGCTGACGACACTGAGTTGTTTTTCTCGGTGAGTGACGAAGGGCCGGGGATTCCGGAGGCAGAGCGGGAGAAAATTTTCGACATGTTCTACACCGCCGCCCGCGGTGATCGCGGCGGGCAGGGGACCGGGCTGGGGCTGGCGATCTGTCAGGGAATGGTGGGTGCCCATGGCGGACGGATCAGTGTCGCCGACGGTATCGAAGGGCGCGGCACCTGCATTACCTTGCATCTGCCATTGCAGGCGCAGCCGGGGTACGAAGGTGAAGCCTGATCGTGCTTGCGTTACTCTTTTGCCAATTCTCCTTGTTGATATGAATCCATGAGCCAGACCGCGACCATTTTGGTCATCGACGACGAACCGCAGATCCGCAAATTCCTGCGCATCAGCCTCGTTTCCCAGGGTTACAAGGTGCTGGAGGCGGGCACCGGCAACGAAGGGTTGGCCCAGGCCGCGCTGAATAAACCGGACCTGCTGGTGCTCGACCTGGGGTTGCCGGACATGGACGGCCAACAGGTGTTGCGTGAGTTTCGCGAGTGGTCGATGGCGCCGGTGCTGGTGCTTTCGGTGCGTGCCGGCGAAGGGCAGAAGGTTGAAGCCCTGGACGGCGGCGCCAATGACTACGTGACCAAACCCTTCGGTATTCAGGAATTCCTGGCACGGATACGCGCGCTGTTGCGACAAGCCCCGGTGGGCGAAGCGCAACAAGCGGCATTGACCTTCGGCCCGCTGACGGTAGACCTGGCGTATCGCCGGGTGATGCTCGATGGCAGCGAAGTCGCACTGACGCGCAAGGAATACGCGGTGCTGGCGCAACTGGCGCGGTATCCGGGGCGGGTCATCACCCAACAGCAACTGCTCAAGGACATCTGGGGCCCGACCCATACCGAAGACAGCCATTATTTGCGGATTGTGGTTGGGCATTTGCGGCAGAAGCTGGCGGATGATCCGACGCAGCCGCGGTTTATCGTCACCGAAGCGGGGGTGGGGTATCGGTTGTTGAGTGAGGGTAGCCTTTAGATTTGTGCTAAATGGACCGGCCCCATCGCTGGCAAGCCAGCTCCCACAGGGTTCGTCGGTGTTCACACCATTTGGGTGACCGCCAACAATCCTTGTGGGAGCTGGCTTGCCAGCGATGGGGCCCGCTAATTCACCCGAGAAACATCAGGAATCCCGATCGTTCTCATACCGATCCAGCGTATCCCGAGCAATCTCCCGTCCCAGCGCGATCAGCTCCGGCGCCTTGTAAAACTCGAAAAACCGGCACACCCGCTTCGGCACGTTGATCAGGATATCCGGCGGATACCCGGCGATCTTGTACTGCGCCAACGAGGTCTGCATCACCTCGAAACTCTGGTTGATCAAGTCCAGCAAGGACGCCGGCCCGACGTTGTCGATGATGAACGAACCGGTGGCCGATTTTGGCGCGCCGTCACGTTCAGGGGCGGCGGCCGGTTGCTGGGCTTCGGGTTCGGCGGATTCGATCCATGGGTTGATCTCGCCTGCCTCCGCCAACATCGCTTCCTTTTCCAGTTTGAGTAATTGTTCCGCCTGCGTGCGCCGGAACGGCATCTTCGAGCCGAGCGAGCTGATCAGGTTGTCGAATCGGGTCTTGAACGCGGCGGGCCGCTGGATCACCGGCATCTTATAGTGACGCTGGTTAGTGGAGTTGAGGTTGACCGCGATGATCAAGTCGCAATGACTCGATACCACTGGCACGATCGGCAACGGGTTGAGAATGCCGCCGTCCACCAGCATGCGATTGCCCTGCATCACCGGGGTAAACAGACTGGGTATCGCCGCCGAGGCCCGCATGGCCTGGTGCAGGCAACCTTCCTGGAACCAGATTTCCTGCTGGTTGGTCAGGTCGGTGGCCACGGCCGTATAGGGAATGCGCAGGTCTTCGATATTGATCTCGCCGACGATCTTGCGGATCTGCCCGAACACCTTTTCCCCGCGAATCGCGCCGAGACGAAAACTGACATCCACCAGGCGTAACACGTCGAGGTAATCCAGGCTCTCGATCCAGTCGCGATAATCATCCAGTTTGCCGGCAGCGTAGATCCCGCCGACTACCGCCCCCATGGAGCAACCGGCGATGCAGGCGATGTCGTAGCCCCGCCGCTCGATCTCCTGGATGACGCCGATATGGGCATAACCCCGGGCTCCACCCGAGCCCAACACCAGTGCGACACGCTTTTTCATGAATCGCCCTCGTTCGAATGCTTCAACAATGCACCCATCGAGGGCCGCGCTTCAATCGTTGAGGTCGCTCGGTGGAGTGAGTGCGTCGTTTTTTCGACAGCTTATGGCGGCACTTGATTATTCTCGCCAGCACTATAGTTTGCGCAGGCGATGGACGGCACTTTTCCCGCGCCACACCGTCCTACCTGCATGACTGTTTCCTATCTTTGAGGTGTAAGTAATGAAAGCCTGGATCTGTGTGCCATTGATTGCCCTGGTACTCGCCGGTTGTGCCGGCAAAACCGCCTATCGCGACAGCTGCGGCAGCGGGCTCGATGCGGCGTGGCATGAACTGGACCTGGCCAAGGCCGAGGGTTTCGCCGGCACCGTCAGCTACTCCAAGGCCTTGTCGCTGTTGACCGCAGCCAAGACCCAGCAGCAATTCGAAGGGTTCGAGGGCTGCGCCAAGAAAGCCGAGAAGGCGCGTTTTTATATTCGCGAGTCGAGAGCGGGGCGTTAAAAACACTGCTAATCCTGTAGGAGCCGGCTTGCTGGCGAAATGACCGCAACGATCACGCGACCTTGAGGTCGCTTTCGCTGGCAAGCCAGCTCCTACAGATTGGTATTGATTACGGAGTGCTCCCCCCATGATCAATCGGTTGGTGGCCCATGTCCTGGGTCTGGAAGTCCGTCTGCTGGCTATTCAGGCCCGCTTGAGTGCCCGTACCGATCCTGAAGCCTTGCATGATCTTCGCACCACGGTGCGCCGGTTGCGCAGCCTGCTGCGGCCATTGCGCGGCTTGCCCGGCGTTGAACAACTGGAGGCGGCGGCATCCCACGTTGGCGACCTGACCACCCCATTGCGCGATCGCGAAGTGCTGGCGGCGTACCTGCTCCAGCATGGTCAGCCTGAGGCCGCGCGTCGCCGCATGGTCCAGATGGCTCAGGCCTACCCGGCCGTGGCGACGAGCATGGAACTCACGCAGTTACTGTTGATCCTCGATGCGTTTCCACGCTTTTTGCGGGCAGCCCAGCGTCAAGAACTGCTCAACGGACTGGGCAAACTCATCGAAAAACGCCTGGCCAAGCAATGGAAGAAACTCGACAAGGCCCTGCACGACCCGGCCCACGACCGTCATCGTTTGCGTCTGCTGATCAAACGCGTTCGCTATGGTATCGAAGCCTATCCCGAGCTGAACCGTTTGCCGGACGCGGCAATGCCCAGGCTCAAGGCGGCCCAGGGGGCTTTGGGCGACTGGCATGATTGCGTGCAATGGTTGGCCATCGCGGAGCAGGAGGCGGATCTGCAGCCTTGTGTCGCGGAGTGGAAAACCGCCATGGTCAAGGCTGAACAGCGTGCTGACCGGGTCCTCGACAAACTCGACAAGGCCTGCTTCAAATCCTGAAAACTCCCCATTTACCTTTGTGGGAGCGAGCCTGCTCGCGAATGCGGTGTATCAGCTGCCATCGTTTTCGCAGATAAATTGCATTCGCGAGCAGGCTCGCTCCCACAGGGGATTGTGTATGGCATGGGGGGCTGAGCGGCCCTTCTGTCAGTGCATTTGGCCGGAATAGGCGCTGTACAGCCTTCGCCGTCTGGTTAAGATCCCTTCATCGTTTTCCTGTCCTTGAGGTTTTCATGCGCTTTTCCGATCTGCTCGACGCCGTCCGCCGCCAGCCGCTGGAGCTGTCTATCCCGGCAGGATGGGCGCAAGGGCGAGCCAGTTTCGGTGGCCTGGTGGCCGCCTTGCAGTACGAAGCCATGCGCGCAAAGGTACCGGCGGATCGTCCGGTGCGCTCGCTGGCGATCACCTTCGTCGGACCGGTCGAACCTGAAGTGCCTGTCAGTTTTGAAGTCGATGTGTTGCGTGAAGGCAAGGCAGTCAGCCAGGTGCTGGGCCGGGCGGTGCAGAACGGCCAGGTGGTGACCTTGATCCAGGGCAGCTTCGGCGCCTCGCGGCCTTCTGAGGTCGCAGTGTCGGCGCACCCTGCGCCAGAGATGAAACATTGGGACGACTGCCAGGAGCTGCCTTTCATTGAAGGCGTCATTCCGGAGTTCATGCGCCATCTGGCGATGCGCTGGAGTGTCGGCGGAATGCCGTTCACCGGTAGCACCTCACGCCAAATGGGTGGCTGGGCGCGTTTGCGCGGCGATGTGAAGGAAGAGGCGGTCAGCGAAGCGCATATTCTGGCGCTGGTGGACGCCTGGCCACCGGCCGTGATGCCGTTTCTGAAAAAGCCGGCCATGGGCAGCACGCTGACCTGGACCATCGAATTCGTGCAGCCCTTACTGGAGTTGAGCACACTGGATTGGTGCAAATACCTGGTGGAAACCGAGCACGCCGCCGACGGTTACGGCCACGCGGCGGCGAAGCTGTGGGATGTGGAAGGCCGCTTGATTGCCATGAGCCGGCAGACGGTCACAGTGTTTGCCTGATCAGTACACGCCTGATCAATGACGGCGGTGGCGCTCACGCCAGGCGCGCCACCAGCCTCCACTAAGGAAAAAGCGCGGAAAGGTCAGGAACTGCTCGACCATCAGGCGCGACACCGCGTCTTTGCGGTCACTGAACGGCTCGGCAGCTTGCGCTTCAAGGCTGTGACCGTGACGTTGCAAACCCAGCGCTGCGATCACACCGATGACGCCGATGGCGAGGTTCGCCAGATTCAGGTTGAACACCCCGCAAACAATCAACAGAAATGCCACGATGAACAGCGGTACGGCAATCAGGTGCAACACCAGATTGGTCGGGTGCTGGTGATTGTTCGGGTAGGCACGCCATTGCCAGGCGGGAAGGTTGGGATGACGTTTGCCCATGATGCTGATCCTCAAGTCCATGTTGAACACATGATTGAAGGATAGGCGCGGTAAATGCAGGCGGCGAATCAAGGTTGGCTATCGGAGTGATAGGGGTCATGGGCAATATTGATGTTGACCTTGATGACGCCATCGCGGGCAAGCCCGCTCCCACAGGGAATAGTGATCGACCTGTGGGAGCGAGCCTGCTCGCGATGGGGTCCTTACAGCCTGAGCTGCCCTATGGCCTTGCTCAACTCCCCGGCCAACACCGCCAACTCATGACTGGTAGTCGCTGAGCCGACCGTCTGCTGCACGGTGTTCTCGGTCACATCACGGATACTCACCACCGCCCGGTTCATCTCCTCCGCCACCTGGCTTTGCTGCTCGGCCGCCACCGCAATCTGCGTATTGCTTTCACGCATTTGCGCCACCGCGCCGGTGATTTGTGCCAGCGCCGCGCCAGCCTCTTGCGCCTGTTGCACGCAGTCATCGGCCTTGAACGAACTCTCCTGCATGAAGTCCACGGCGTCCCGCGTTCCGGCCTGCAACGCCGATACCATCACAGTGATCTCGTCGGTGGACGTCTGCACACGCTTGGCCAGGTTGCGCACTTCATCGGCGACCACGGCAAAGCCACGCCCCATTTCACCGGCCCGCGCCGCTTCGATTGCCGCGTTCAGCGCCAGCAGATTGGTCTGCTCGGCAATGCTGTGGATCACATTGACCACACCGTTGATCTTCTGGCTGTCTTCGGCCAGTCGCTGAATCATCTCGGCGGTTTGCTGTACACCGGTGGACAGCCCGGCAATCGACTGCTGCACGCGTATGACCACTGCCTGCCCGCTGCCGGCCAGGCTATCGGCCGATTGCGAGAGATCGCGGGTGGCGCCAGCGTGCTGGGCAATGTGGTGGACGGTGGCCGTCATTTCATTGATGGCCGTGGCCGCCTGATCGGTCTCACTCTGTTGGCCAAGCATGCCGTGACGCACTTCATTCATGCTCGACGCCAGCCGCGCGGCACCTTCGTCCAGTTGCCGGGCGGTGCTGGCGACGGTATTGACCACCCGCTGATAGCCAGCCTGCATGGCGTTGAAGGCATTGGCCATTTGCCCGACTTCGTCGCTGCACGCCAGGGGGACGCGGGCCGACAGGTCGCCGGTTTTCTCGACATGGAGCATCACGTCTTTCAGCATGTTGAGCTGGCTGAGCAGGAAACGGATCAACAATTGCGACGCGCCCAGCATGGCCAGCATCAGGATGAACACCGCTACGGCATAGTTCGCGAAGCGCTCGCTGAACACCTGACTCAGACTGGGGCCGCGGGCAATCACCGCAATCTTTTGGCCATCCGCGGGTGTGAATACCTCGGCGCCCAACAACAGGTTGTCACCGAAAATCGGCAGGTCGTTGATCTTGACCCAGCCATTTGCACTATTGGCCAGTTCCGGTATTGGCTGGCCATTGAACACCGGCGCCTGGCCGCGACTGAAGGTCAGCAGGTTCTCGGCTTTTGGCAGCGGCTGCCCGGCAGGCCAGGCACTGAGCAAGCGCGCCTGAACCTGGGCCGATACCTGCGCGGCCTGGCAGCGGGCTTGTTGTTCGAGCTGCACGGCGTACAGCACCAGCAGCAGGGTGGTGACTAAGGCGACGGCATTCACCGCCCAAAATTTGTATTTCAGCGAGATATTGCTAAGCCAGGCACCCATGGAGGTCTTCTCTGATAGCGGAAACAGTTTTGGCAAGGTGCCAGCATTGTGCCGCTACTCAGCTCATGGATTCTTGATGTGGATCAATGTGGGAGCGAGCCTGCTCGCGAATGCGGTGTATCAGTCAACTTCTACATTGATTGTTGCACCGCTTTCGCGAGCTGGCTCGCTCCCACAAGGGAAATTTGTGTTTACTGGGGGAGGGCAGGCAACCCGTAAAACGCCCGCGCGCAGGCAGTGGTGTGTGCCGCCAGGTCTTCCTGAGTCTCCCCGCGATGCAACGCCACCTCACGCAACACTTCGGTCAAGTACGCCGGTTCATTGCGACCATTCTTCGGCTTCGGACGCAAACTGCGCGGCAGCAGGTAGGGGGCATCGCTTTCGAGCATGAGGCGCCCGCGCTTGATCTCTTTTACCAGTGGATGCAGATGCGTGCCACGGCGCTCGTCACAGATCCAGCCAGTGATGCCGATGTGCAGGTCCATATCGAGGTAGCTGAACAGCGCCTTCTTTTCCCCGGTGAAGCAGTGCACGACCGCGGCCGGCAACTGGTCGCGGTAGTCGCGCAGGATCTCCAGCAAACGTTGACTGGCATCGCGCTCGTGCAGGAACACCGGCAACTGCATTTCGACTGCCAGTGCCAGGTGCTCTTCGAGGACTTTCTCCTGCTGCGGGCGCGGCGAGAAATCGCGGTTGAAATCCAGGCCGCATTCACCCACGGCCACTACGTTCGATTCCTTCAGGAGACTACGCAGTTGACGGGCGCTGTCGGCATTCCAGTCACTGGCCGCGTGAGGGTGAATGCCGGCAGTGGCGAATAGCCGTTGCGCGCTCGCATCCAGTTGCCGGCACAACTCCAGCGCCTGCTCGCTGCCCTCGACATTGGTGCCGGTGAGCACCAATTGGCAGACCCCGGCGGCATAGGCGCGGTCGAGTACAGCCTGGTGTTTGTCGGCAAAACTGGGGTTGGTCAGGTTGACGCCGATATCGATGAGTTGCATGGTGCTACCTCGGACCAAAGGCCGGAAAGCATATCAGAGCTGTAGATTTATAAGAAAAGCCAAGAACTACAACGAGTTATAGCTGTCTTCTGAGCCGTGCCCCTGATCCGTGTGCAGGGCAGGATGGTCAAAGTGCCATCACTGTGCCAGTCTTTCGCACTTTTTCAGCGTTCCAGGCACTGTGTCTTCAGTCATTTGATTGCATGAAATGCTCATGTCGTCGACCCGAATTCTTTCCGGAGAGTGGATGATTCGTCCCTCGGTTTTGCTACTGCTGTGCTGTTCGCTGCTGCTGCCGATGTCGGCGGTTGCGCGTCTGCCCGGGCCGCTGCAAGCCGTACCGGCGACCCAGGTGCGCGATCTGACGGAAATCCGCAACAGTCGCGTGTTGCGGGTACTGGTCAACCAGAGCCGCAACAGCTCGGGTGAAGTGCAGGGCCAGGCCATCGGCGTCGAATACCACCGCTTGCGCGCTTTCGAGCAATACCTCAACGGCCACGCCCGTGACGGTCAGGAAATCACCCTTAAAATCATCCCCAAGGCCAAGGATCAACTGCTCGGCGCGTTACAGCGCGGGGAGGGCGATCTGGTGGCGCCCGGGGAATTGCTCGATCTGCGAGCGGGGTACGCCGTCAGCACCAGTGAACCGATTGCCAGCAACATCCCGCTGGTGCTGGTGGGGATCAAGGGCGAACGTCGATACACCCGTCTCGAACAACTCTCGGGTAAAACCCTGGCCCTACCCACCGGCAGCGCGGCCGGGGATGCCGTCAGCCAGATCAATCAGAAGCTCGCCCTGCACAAGCTGCCACCCGTCAATATCGAGTGGGTTGACCCGAGCCTGGCCGTCGAGGACGTGCTGGAGATGGTCCAGGGCGGAATCTTTCACCTGACCATCGTCGAGCAGCCAATTGCCGAGCGCTGGGGCAAGATCCTGCCCAAGTTGCGTTTCGACCGGCAGGTGCTGATCAGCGAGCCGGGCGAGGAGTATTGGTTCGTGCGCCGCGATGCGTCGATGCTGCGGGCGAGCATTGATCGCTTCCTCAGTGGCTACAAGAAACCGTCGGACCAGGATGCGGCTTTCCTGCGGATCTATCGGCGTCTCTATCAAGTGCACTATCCCTTGGCCAAGGCCGACCGCCAGCGTCTGGAAAAACTTCGCCCGGTGTTACAGAAACACGCCGATGCCCAAGGTATGGACTGGCTGAACCTTGCAGCACTGGCGTTCAAGGAATCCGCCCTGCAACCCATGGCCCGCAGTGGCAGCGGCCCGACCGGCCTGATGCAGATCACACCGTCGGCGGCTCAGCGGGTGGGGGTCAACAACATTCAGGATCTCGATGCCAATGTGCAGGCCGGGGCCAAGTACCTGGCAATGATTCGCCGCAAGTTCTTCGCCAGCCCCAAACTCAACGAGCGCGAGCGCATGGCCTTCGTGCTGGCCGCCTATAACATTGGCCCGGAGCGGGTTCAGGGAATGCGCGCCGAGGCGCGGCGGCGGGGCTTGAATCCGAATCAGTGGTTCTTCCAGGTCGAGCGTGTCGCCATGGAACAGGTGGGAATGGGACCTGTCAGCTATGTTAATAGCGTGAACAAGTATTACCTGGCGTTCGATCGGGAGCGAGAGTCGTTGGAGCCCCAGGGGCAAAAGGTCGCCCTGCGCAAATGATCGAATAAACTGAAGTGTTATAGCGGTTTTTTGCGCTTTAAATATGATGTTTACTGATTAATATGGCGACCAACCCACACACTCTCACAATGGATGACACAGCATGAGCACACTGATCAACAAGGTTCTGTTTACCCGCGCTGGCTACGGCCTGACCGTTCTGCGAATTTTTGTCGGCATCATCTTCGCCGCCCACGGCTCGCAGAAACTCTTTGGGGCGTTCGGTGGCTACGGCCTGGCCGGGACCGCGCAGTACATGGAAAGCCTCGGCCTGACGCCGGGCTACCTGATGGCGACACTGGCGGGCGGTATCGAGTTCTTCGCCGGTCTGGCACTGATCATTGGCTTGCTGGCTCGCCCGGCAGCGCTGGGTCTGATAGTTCTTTCGCTGGTAGCGATCTTCTCGGTGCACATCAGTCACGGGCTGTTCATGGCCAACAACGGCTACGAGTTCGCCCTGGCCCTGCTCGGTGGCAGCATCGCGGTATTGAGCGAAGGCGCCGGCAAGCTCTCGGCCGACCGCGTCATCGCGGGTTGATCGATCCGATTAAACGAACGTTTTTCTCTGTGCGGCCTCAAAGCTTCAAATCCCTGAAGATTGCGAGGCACGCCATGACAGCGAATATCAGCGGCAAGGAAGTTGACAGCCATCGTGCAACACGACTCTTACTACCGGCCTTGATTCTCGGGCTGCTGCTCACGCCCCTGGCAATGGCGGCCGGTGACGGCGACGCCGCGGTCGGTGGCGGGATTGGCGGCGCACTGGGTAACGTCGTCGGCGGGCATATGGGCGGCAGTACCGGCGCTGCGATTGGCGCCGGTGTCGGTGGCGCCGCCGGTAGCGCAGTCGGCGCGCGCAAGGGCAGTCGCACAGAAGCGGCGGTCGGTGGTGGCCTGGGCTCGGCGGGTGGTTCGGTGATTGGTAACAGCCTCGGCGGCTCAACCGGTTCGACCATCGGCGCAGGCCTCGGCGGGGCGGCGGGGGGCGCGGTCGGCAACAATCTGGGAAGCGACCACGACAGCTCCCATTCCGGTGGGGGCCACAAACACAAGCATAATCACCGTAACAAACATCACTGATGTCGGTATCGCCCGACAGAACAAACCCGGCCAAGTGCCGGGTTTTGTGTTCCAGTGCATGACCGATTGTCTATCTGATCGAACGCGTGCATCGCCGCTGCCTCGAAATGTCAGGGCCTGCCTTTCAGGCTCTCTGCGAGGTGCTCCATGAACGCTGATCCGAAAGACACCGACATCGACGATACCCCTGAATATCCGCTGCCTTCACCTACCGATCCCCTGAGCCGCGATCAGCGTCCACCTGATGATGACGCGGGTGTCGAGCAAGTGCCCAATGAAGACGTCAAGCGCATGGACATTGAAGTGACCCCTGATGATCCGGACATCGCCGGGAAGGATTGTTCGGGTGAGCCCAGCTGATTTGCACCCGCGATGCAGTGTCGCTCGTCGATTTTGTGGCCCCCTGGAAAGTGGCTGCTGCCTGAAGCTGCTGGCTGGCGGGACAGCGCTGACGGAGCTGACGCCATCGCGGGCAAGCCGCGCTCCCACAGATTTTATGTTGATCCCGATTCTTACGCACGACACAAAACCCTGTGGGAGCGGGCTTGCCCGCGAAGAGGTAGTAGTAGGAATGGTGTGAATAATTCAGAAGTAAAGAGTTAGTGATTTGAGCTGTGCTTCTAGTGGGGGCATGTCGTAGACAAGCTTTAGAGTAAAAACTAATCGAAGTCACCAAAAGAGTTCATCCATTTTTGGTGAAAATCTCGCTGCTCGGAAATGTCGCTAGTAATGTTCTGATCGTCAAAATCGAAAATGCTGACTATTAAATCGAAAGATGCCTTTTCTCCGAGAGTTTTTTCATATGCAACAGCACCATTACTCATCTGTGAACACATTGAGGATGGAAAAACATTGATTTTTGCTCCTTTGCAAAGAAATTTTATGTTGGGGAATTCTTGCCTTATTTGTGCAAGGCATAAATATAAATCTTCATCGGTGTATGTTTTTCTGAATCCATTTTTTCTAATTAGTGTCAATTTGTTGTAGTTGTCTATAAGGATCGCGGTTTCTATAGAGTGTTCGAGTTTTAGTTTTATCTTTCTTTTTGGCATATTCGTTCCGGATTATGTTCGTACGGCACTGATAAGACATCATGTGAGAGAGGTGCTTATTTAAAAGATTGGTTTGGCAATGGGTTTATTGTTTGGTTAGCGAGGTTATCCATTTTTTATAGAAAGAAATTTGCTCTTCAATATTGCTTGTTATGTTTTCATCCTCATAATCAAATATGCGTACCACGTCTTCCTCCTCGCTGGATTTGCCAAGTTTTAATTCGTACGCGACGAGTCCCTTGGACATCTGGGATGACATTCTAGAGGGGTGGACATTCAACTTTGCTCCTTTGCACAGAAATTTAATCTTAGGGTGCTCGGCTCTTAACATGCCGAAGCATACAAAGAGATCGTAGGCTGTATAGGTTTTCCTTAAGCCGTCTTGCATTTCAAATGTGAGCGTGGATGTTCGCCTATCACATTCAATTATTGCTGTTTCAATGGTGCCTTCTATATCGATCGTTATTGTAAATGGCTTCATGGTTTCTTCCTTTGTGGGTTGGGTATCGAATACCCTTTGTAGCTACCATCATCGTTGACTGGTGTGGCACCGACGATGTCGTAATTTTTAATTCCTCCGGGAAACGCAATTTCAACCTCCCGTTTGTGTGGGGACATTAGGCCAAGGTCCTTGTTTACATCTATTCCTTTAATGTTTTTCAATACATAAACATATCCATCAACAAGTCCGTAGCCAGTGGCAAATTTTATTGCTTCACTTTCTTTGATTGATGTGCTGACAAAGTAACTTGGAGGGTTTCGATTGTCCACGGCATGTAGGTAAAGGTCTTTGCTATCTCCCAAAGGTTCAAATCCAGCTTCAAAAATTTCCCATGGTTCTCGATCATCTCCACGGTATAAATAATAGTTCTCTTTTTTTTGACCTGGTTGGACAGGCTCCCCTTCATCAACCTTAGTCTTCGCGCTCGAATCCCGCTCCCCAACCGCCGGCCTTTTACACCCATCCCCACCCGGACAATCACTCAACCCCAACGGATCCACCCACCCCGTCGGGTTCGGCACATAGCGATAGGCATTCAAGCCACCCGCCAGCTTCACGGGATCCGGCGTCAGATAACGGCCACTATCCGGCTGGTAATAACGATGGCGGTTGTAGTGCAGCCCGCTCTCAGCATCGAAGTACTGGCCCTGGAAGCGCAGTGGTTGCTCCAGTTGTTCGCCGCCACCGTGGGTCAGTTGGCGCAGTTTGCCGTAGGCCGTGTAGCGGGCCGACCAGACGATTTCGCCGCCGTAGTCGGTGAGTTCCTGCGGGGTGCCGAGGTGGTCGAGTTGGTAGTAGAACGGGCAGGCTTTTGTCGGGCCTTTTCCATCGAGCAGGGCCAGCGGGCGGAAGCTGCCGGGTTCGTAGAGGTAGCTGCGGTAGTGGCTCGGGCTGCTTTCGGCGACGAGTTGGTCGCCTTGCCAGAAGAAGCTGGTGGTGTGGCCGTCGACGGTCTTGCTGATGCGCCGGCCGAAGGCGTCGTAGCGGTAGGCCGCGTGGCGGCCGTCCGGCAGGGTGATGCCGATCAGGCGGTGCTGGCTGTCGTAGCGGTACTCGGTGACGCGGTCGCCCCGCCGTTCGCGGCTCAGGTTGCCGAAGGCGTCGTAGGTGTAGTGGCGATCGGCGCGGCGTAGCAGGCGGTTGCCCTTGAGGTGCCAGGGGCCGGGGCGGTCGTGGATCAGCAGGTTGCCGGCCGGGTCGTGGCTGAAGTGTTCCGCCTCGTCGTGACGGGCATGACGCACGCCGGTCAGGCGGTCGCACGGGTCGTACTGGTAGTGGCGCGGGCCGTGACGGCTGTCGTCGATCTGCAGGAGCTGGCCGCTGGCGCTGTAGGCATAATCGCGACGGTACCGTGGGCGTTGCTGTTGGCTGACGGCGTGGGCCTGCAGGCGGCCCTGATCGTCGTAGGCGTAGTCGCTCAACAAGGTCCCTTGCTGGCGCTGGCGTTCGCGGCCGCACGCGAACTGGTGGCCGGTCAGGCGCGTGCCGTTGAGGTCGATGGCGGTCAGCGCGCCGCCTTCGGCGCGGTGGTACTGCAAGCGGTTGTTGTCCGGCAGGCGCAGGTGCTGCAGCTGGCCGCAGGCGTCATAGCCGTAGCGCAGGGTGCCCCAGCCCTGGTGTTCAGTGATCAGCCGGTCATGGGCGTCGTACTCGAACGCCAGCGGATGCGCCTGGCCGTCGTCGACGCTGACCAGCCGCCCCAGGCGGTCATAGCGGTACTCGACCTTGCTCCCGTCGGGCAGGGTCTTGAGCAACAGGCGTCCGGCGCTGTCGCGTTGATAGGCGGTGACGAGCTGCGAGCCGTCATCGCCGAACTCGGTTTTCTCCAGCAATTGACCCTTAAGGTCGTAGGCATAGGCGGTGCGCCGACCGTCGAAGCCGGTTTCCTGGCGGATCAAGCCACCGGGCGTGTAGTCCAGCCGATAGCTGTCGCCGGACTCGTTCTCGATCGCGGTGAGCAACAGCTGCGCGTGGTCGTAGCGGTACTGCAGCGTGCTGCCGTCGGGGTTGATCCGCCGGCTGACCAAGTGCAAATCGTCGGCGTACTCGTAGCGGGTGACGCGCTCCAGTTCGTCGCGCTCGGCGGTAATCCGGCCGTAGGCGTTGTAGCTGAAGGTGCGGCGGGCGCCGCTCGGCAACGTCACCTGCAACAGGCGGCCGACGGCGTCCCACTGGTAGCGGGTGATGCCGCCGAACTCGTCCTCGACCGTGGTCCGTCGCCCCCGCGCGTCGTAGGCATACTGCCGGCGTCCGCCGTCGGGGCGGGTTTCTTCGAGCAGTTGGCCGAGGCGGTTCCAGGTGAACAGATGCTGACTGTGGTCCGGATAGCGGATCAGCACCAGGCGCCCTTGCGCGTCGTATTCGTGGTAGGTGCTCTGGCCGTCGGGGTCGATCAGCCAGGTGAGATCGCCCTGGGCATTGCGCTGGTAGGTCCACTTGGCTTGACCGCGATAGCGCGCATGCAGGAAGCCGTTGCGGTACTCGTAGGACGTTGGCGCGTCTTCCGGCGGAATCAGCGCGACCAGCCGTCCGACTTCGTCGTAGCGGTATTCGGTGACCGCGCCCAGCGCATCCTGTTCGGCGATCAGGCGGCCCTGGGCGTCATAAGCCTTAAGCAGCTCACCACCGTCAGCCTCGATCCGACGCACCAGCCGCGCCTGGTCGTCGTGGACGTAACGTTCCTGGCTGCCATCGGCGTGGGTGAGCCGCCCCCCCCCGGCGTCGTCCCAGGCATAACGCGTGTCCATCTGCGCAAAGGAGGCCCAGTGGCGGATGCAGCGGGCTGCCTTGCCGGCGCGCTCCCACTCCCAGTAGAAACTGGCGCCGCCGGCCAGCTGCCGTTGCAGGAGGACGTGCTGCTCGTCGTAGTCGTAGCGCTCGCTTTCACCGACGGCGTTGCTCGCCTCGATCAGCCGGCCGCGGCCGTCGTAGCGGTAGCTGACCAGGGTCTGCTCCGTGCGCCAGGCCGGCGGCTGCTCGTCGGCCAGGTCAAAGCACTGGTAGTCGACGGCGATCAGGTGCTGGCGGTCATAGCGCAGCCGCAAACAACGCCCGGCACCGTTATCGAGGCGCTGGATGCGGCCAGACAAATCGCGCTGCACCGTCAGCCGGTTGCCGTAGGCGTCGCTGATCGCGCTCAGACGCCCGTCGATAAAGTGCTGGAAACGCGGCGCCTCGCCGGCCAGCGCCACGATCAGCTCATCCGCCTGCTCGCCGAGGTAGATTGCCGCCCGCGCCAGGCTGTTGTGGATCGCCGGGCGCGCCAGGCTGGGGCGGGGAAACGGCGTACGGCGGTTTTCCGGATCGACCCAGGTGACGGTGTCGCCGTCGAGCTCCAGGCGCTGGCTCAGCGCATGGCTCCAGCCGAAGCCGAGGCCGCAGTCGATGTCGATGTCGACGGCGCTGGTGCGATACAGGCGGGTGAAGGCGAAGGGCAGCAGACCGTCGAGGGTGCCGTCGGTGAGGCTCAGCAGTTCCTCGCCGGTAACCAGCGACAGCGGACAGCCGTGGGTGGCGGTGTGGGCGGCGGGTTCGGCGCTGTCGCCGTTGGGGTTCTTCGCCTGTTTCGGAACGTCGTCCCGATGTTCCTGTCGCCCCAGACGCGTCCTGGCTTCAGACTTGTTCCGCGCAATGGCAACCGGATTGTCTACCAGCCTATCCGCCGAACCTGCCGCTCTGATCCGCAACGGCACGGTGGGGGCAGGCTTCAGCGGTGCGTTTCGGGCACTCACCATCAAGGGCTTGAGAGCGCCCGCGTGAGCGGTCAGATCAGGGCGGCTCGTGAGTTCTGCCAGTCGCAAAACCGCCGCGGCCAGCCAGCGTCGGGCGCGCTCGGACTTGATCCTGCCCAGCACTTTGGTGCTCATGCCGAGCTTCAACCCTAATGGACCGGTCAAGCACACCAGCAGGAAACTGATCAGCAGCTCTGTACGAATTTGTGCCACGACTTCGGCGATGTACTGCGGCGGCAACATCTTCAGCCAACTGGTGAAAGCCGCCAGATAAATGAACATCAATGGCTCGTCGCTCAGCACCAGCAACAGATTGGCAATGGCGTCGGTCGATGCCTTCAGCAGCCTCTCGAGTTCGGCTTCGGTCAGGTATTCAAGGAGTTTTGCACTGTTGGCCTGCAGGTCGGCGATCAGGGCGTAGAGTTGCTTTACGTCGTCCCATAAGCCGTTCAGTGAGTTCTCGAAGCCCCGCCAGTCGGCGCGTTGCAGCATGCCGTAGCGTTCTTTGAAATTTGCCTCGGAAAACCCGGCCCACTGTGTTTGAAACTCGCTCTCCCACTCGCTGCGCAACCAGCCTTCCAGTTCACCGACGACACCTTGGTATGAGTCGTAAAGTGCTTTGATGTGATCAGTGGTGACGTTGGGAAAAAAGGTGATGCGGTAACGATTGCCGCGCCAGCAATCGGGGATTTCGAGGATGCCGCCGGGGCCGATGGTTTCGTGAATCGGTGCGCCATACTGGGGCTCGCCCTGGCCTTCGTTGAGCAAGGGTTCGAGCATCACTGGCGTATTGCCGATCGGCACGAAGCGCGCGGCTTCGAACATATGCACCAGGGTCAGCGGTCCGCTGGCGGGGCACATGGCGACGGTGGAACTGATGGGGGCGGTGGCGTTCTTCGGCGCACTGAGGTGGACGTCATTGCCGACCTTGAACACCTGCTCGACATCCAGTGTGCCGCCGGTCCAGAAGCTTTGCGCCCAGGCCTCGTAGTCGTTGAGACAGAGGCGGAATTCACCGAGCAGTGCTTCGATGTCCGGTTGCTCCGGGTTCATCGCGGCGACCACCAGCAAGCCGATGGTGTTGTTCAGGGCCAGCAGCTTGTCAGGATCGAACATTCGCAGTCTTTCGTACGGCTGAAGAGGGAGCGCGAAACTCTGCGGTGGATCAGTCGAGAAAGAAGTCGGGAAAGGTGGTGTTTGCTGTAGGGCAAATCGCTAAATCATCGTCATTGCTTAAACAGGGGCGGATTCTGCCCGTTGCTCTATGCCGGTCGCGCTCGCTATGCTGCTGAAACCTTTAATCCATCACGGAACCGGCCGCACCCGAGCCGCCTGGGATGCCATTGAAAACGGATCTGATGCGATGAATGCAGCGCTGAATGAGTTCGGCCCGATCAAGGCCGTGATATTCGATATGGACGGCTTGCTGCTGGACACCGAGTGCATTTACACCGAAGTCACGTCCATCATTGCCGGGCGCTATGGGCGGATATTCGACTGGAGCATCAAGCAGAACATCATCGGTCGTGGCGCCGGCGACCTGGCCCGTTACGTGGTCGAAGCGCTGGACTTGCCGATCAGTGCCGAGGAGTTTCTGCTGATCCGCGAGCCCCTGATGCGCGAGCGTTTTCCTACAGCACAAGCGATGCCAGGCGCACAGGAATTGGTACGGCATCTGAAGGCCAATAACATTCCCATCGCGGTGGGTACCAGTTCGTCGAGCCAGTCGTTTGGTCAGAAAACCACCTTGCATCGGGAGTGGTTCGCGCTGTTCGACACCATCGTCACTGCTGATGACCCGGAAGTTGGCGCGGCCAAACCGGCACCGGATATCTTCCTGACCGCTGCGCGACGCCTGGGTGTTGCACCGGAGGATTGCCTGGTGTTCGAGGATTCGCCGTTCGGTGTCACGGCGGCGAAAGCGGCGGGGATGACGGCGATTGCGATTCCGGATGTTGCGATGGCTGATGAAAAATACGCACACGCTGATGGGATTCTTCGTACGCTCAGAGCGTTCAAGCCAAGTGCCTGTGGTTTGCCAGCGCTCGATTGGGCCTGACACAAATCCCTCTGTAGGAGCGAGCCTGCTCGCGAAGGCGGTGTGTCAGGTGACATTGATGTCTCTGATCTACCGCTATCGCAAGCAGGCTCGCTCCTACAGGGGGATTGTATTGAGCTGACCTGTATCAGGCGCCGAAACCACCGTCGATGGTCAGGCTCGCACCGGTGATATAGCCGGCTTCCGGGCCGACGAGGTAGGCGACAAAACTGGCGATCTCTTCGGCTTTGCCGTAACGCCCCACGGCCATCAACGGAATCAGGCTGTCGGCAAAGTCACCGTCGGCCGGGTTCATGTCGGTATCCACCGGGCCGGGCTGCACGTTGTTGATGGTGATGCCTTTAGGTCCGAGGTCCCGGGCCAGGCCTTTGGTCAGGCCGACCAGCGCCGATTTGCTCATAGCGTACGGGCCACCACCGGCAAAGGGCATGCGATCAGCGTTGGTGCTGCCGATGTTGATGATTCGGCCACCCTCGGTCATGTGGCGGGCGGCGGCTTGAGTCGCGATGAACACGCTGCGTACGTTGATGGCCAGGGTCTGGTCGAAATCTTCGAGTTTGAATTCTTCCAGCGGGGCAACGGCCAGCACGCCGGCATTGTTGACCAGGATGTCCAATCGACCAAAGGTTTCTACCGTGGCGTTCACGGCATTGCGAATGGCGTCGGCGTCGGCGCTGTCGGCCTTGATGGCCAGGGCTTTGCCACCGTTGGCGATGAGGCTGTTTTGCAATTCTTCGGCCTTGGCCGTGGAGCTGACATAGGTAAAGGCGACTGTCGCGCCTTCAGCGGCCAGGCGTTTGACGATGGCGGCGCCAATCCCGCGGGAGCCGCCCTGGATCAAAGCCACTTTGCCGCTGAGGTTCTGAGTAGTCATATCGATCTCCAAAGTCCCGAGGCAGGATGTCCCGGTTGATGGAGCCTAGTATCGATTTCCGATTACACGCTGTGTAGACGGTAATTACGATAGTCTGTGTAAACCAAAAGTTTATAGTGGCGACCATGGAAACCTTCAGCAGTATCGAATGCTTTGTGCGCAGCGCCGAGGTCGGCAGCTTCGCCGAAGCCGCACGACGCTTGAGCCTGACACCGGCAGCGGTGGGCAAAAGCGTCGCCAAGCTTGAAGCGCGATTGGGAGTCCGACTGTTCCAGCGCAGTACCCGCAGCCTGACGCTGACAGAGGCAGGTCAGCTGTTCCTCGGCGAAGTCAGTGCCAGTTTGCACACGATCCAGAATGCCGTGGCCAATCTCGCCAGCGCCGAGGGGCGTCCGGCGGGAACGTTGAAGGTCAGCATGGGCACGGTGTTCGGGCGCTTGTACATCGTGCCGTTGCTCGGGGAGTTTTTGCGACGCTTTCCGGCGATCAACCCGGACTGGCATTTCGATAACCGTCAGGTCGATCTGATCGGCCAGGGCTTCGACGCTGCGATTGGTGGTGGATTCGAACTGCCCCAAGGCGTGGTGGCGCGCAAGCTGACACCGGCCCATCGCGTGTTGGTCGCTTCTGCGGACTATCTGGTGGCGCACGAGGCAATCATCGAGCCCGACGATCTCAAGCATCACGATGGCATCCTGATTCGCTCGCCGCAGACCGGCCGCGTACGCTCCTGGCAATTGACCAGCCGCAGCCGGCAACACAGTCCGCTGTCCCTGAAAGCGCGAATGACCATGAGCGACTCGGAAGCGGCGTGTGCCACGGCGGCCCAGGGTCTGGGCATTGCGCTGGTGAGCATGCCCTTCGCCGTCGGCTATCTGGACGCGGGCAAGTTGCAGCGGGTATTGCCGGATTGGTATGTCGATGATGGCAATATTTCGATCTATTACGCCGAGCACAAACTGCTGCCGGGCAAGACCCGGGCGTTTGTCGATTTCATTATCGAACAGTTTGCCGAGCAGGGGTTGGGGCAGCGGTTTAGTGCCGTTTGAGACAGGATTGAGACCGAGGTGTGGCCATCGCGGGCAAGCCACGCTCCCACAGGTTTTGCGTCGTACCACAGTAATGTGAACGGCACAGAACCTGTGGGAGCGTGGTTTGCCCGCGATAAACGATAACGCGGTCTAACGGGCAAACCGCCCCGGCCAGCCAATGATGTTCTTCGGCCGCGGCGTCGCATAAGTCCGCACCTTCGAGGTGGACAACCCCAATCGCACCAGCGATTCGGCAATGGTCACCGCTGCCGTCACACCATCCACCACCGGCACGCCGGTACGTCGGCGAATCTGCTCATCCAGCCCGGCCATCCCGCCGCAGCCCAGGCAAATCACCTCGGCTTTGTCCTGGGTCACCGCCAGTTCGGCCTGCTGCACGATGGCCTCCAGAGCGCGTTGCGGCTCGTGTTCCAGTTCCAATACGGCCAGGCCACTGGCCCGCACCGACGCGCAGCGATCCCAAAGCCCGGATAGCTTCAGACGATCCTCGATCAGTGGCACGGTGCGGTCGAGAGTGGTGACCACCGAATAGGCATGACCGAGGAACATCGCGGTGCTCGCCGCCGCATCGGTGATGTCCACCACCGGCACGTTGAGCAGTTCTTGCAGACCTTCACGGCCGTGTTCGCCGTAACCGGCCTGGATCACCGCATCGAAGGGCTGGTCGTAGGACATCACCCGGTCCATGACCGCGATGGCGGCCAGGTAGCTTTCGAAATTGCCTTCGATCGAGTCGGCGCCGAAGTGGGGTGTCAGGCCGACGATTTCCGTACCGGGAGAAGCAACGGCCTGCGCCGAACGGGCGATGGCCTGGGTGATGGATTCGGTGGTGTTGACGTTGACCACGAGAATTCGCATGGGAAGTCCTTATAGCGGGATGCTTATAAAAGAGTGGGTCTGCGGCCCGACACTGCCGGGCCGCGATGGAGTCAGTGGCTGACGTTATCGACGGCGATGGATTCACCGCTGACGTCGGTGTAATGAGGTTGGCGTTTGGCGATGATCAGGTAGAGCATCCCGGCAATACCGGCGCCGATCAGCCAGGAGAATGGCGATACCAGATGAAAGCCCGGTACCAGTGCCAGAACGATGGCGATCAAGGCGGCGGGAATGAACGCCGCCACGGCGCGCAAATTGACCCCGCGGCTGTAGTAATAAGCGCCGTTCGGGTCTTCGCTGTACAACTGCGGCACGTTGATCCGGCCTTTTCGTACCAGCCAGTAGTCGACCATGATCACGCCATACAACGGCCCGAGCAGCGCGCCAAGGCCGGAGAGGAAGTACACGATCACCAACGGGCTGTTGTAGAGGTTCCACGGCAGGATCAGCACGGCGATGGTCGCGCTGATCAGCCCGGCCCGGCGAAAGGTCAGGTATTTGGGCGCCAGGTTGCTGAGCACGAAGGCCGGGGCGACGAAATTGGCCATGATGTTGACCGCCACGGTGACGATCAGGAACGCCAGGCAACCGAGGACCAGAAAGAACGTGTTGGGAATCGAAGCAATGATTTCGGTCGGGCTTTCGATGATCCGGCCATTGATCTGAAATTGCGCGCCGCACAGCAGGACAGTGATGGCGGCGAACACCAGAATATTGACCGGCAAGCCCCAGAAATTTCCGACCTTGATGGTCTTGCGGCACGGCGAAGAACGGGCGAAATCACAAAAATTGAGGATCAGCGTGCCGTAGATCGCCAGCCACAACGCGCCACCGGCAAAGATATTGCGCCACATCTCACCGCCGGTCAGCGGCTCGCGGATCGACCAGGCGATGGTCGCATTGGCCTGAAAGTACATCCACCCGGCGAGTGAGGCGACGGTCAGCAGAATGACCGGCCCGGCAAACGCCTCGTAGCGCCGCACCATCTCCATGCCGTAAGCGAGAATCGCCAGCTGCACGAACCAGATTGCCACGAAGCACACCCAGCCCAGGGTCGATAGTCCGAGGATCGAGTCATGGTCATAGTCGGCGAAGCCGGGGTGTATGGCGGTCAGCAGGACACGGAAGACCACTGAAGCCAGGTACGTCTGAATCCCGAACCAGGCGATGGCGATCACGGCCCGGATCAATGCAGGAATTTGCGCACCGTGGATGCCGAAACTTATCCGGCTGATGACCGGAAACGGCACACCCGTCTTTTGGCCCATGTAGCCGGAGAGATTCATGAAGCAGTACACCAGCGCCGCGCCGATCCCCAGGGACAGCAGAATCTGCCAGCCACCCAGGCCAAGGGCATACAGGCCGATGGCGAACGAGTAGTTGGCGATGTTGTGAACGTCGTTGGTCCACAGGGCGAAAATGCTATAGCGACCCCAGCGTCGGCCTTCGGCCTTGGTCGGCGCCAAATCCTTGTTGTGCAGGCGCGGGCTGAGCACCACGGGGCATTCAAAGGTTTGCTCGCCGACGGTGTGAGTGGAATGGGAGGAGGGTAGATCCAGCGCAATATTGTTATTGGAGAGACTTGTACGCATTCCGGCAGGCTCCTGATGCTCGACGCCGCGATGACTGTGCTTGAGCGTGGGCTCGACAAATCTTCGTCGCGGGTGGCGAATATCATTGGTTACGGGGCATCTGCAGCCTGTACGGGATAGGGCGCTTCAGGCTTGCGGATCTAAAGTGTATGTATGATTTGAATTGATTGTATACAAAACATGTATGCACTTAAGCGAGATCTATGCCAGCCCTGGATCTATGGAAATTACTGCTCATTTCGTTTTGTTATCAGCGGGTGATAAACCACTGAAAAGCGGGCGATATAAGCTGACTGATCGAACAGGTATTTATTTTCTGGACGGGGTTTGAGAAGGAAGTGGCAGCGCAATTGAGGCGGGGTAAATGTAACTTTTGGGGGCGCAGAAACAAAAAGTGCACACATAAATGGCACCGATGGTGACATTCGTGTGTACACATTTTCTCGGTCGGTCACCAAACCTGTAGGAGCCAGCAAGCCGGCTCCTACAGAGGGTTGCCAGACGGGATCAGGCTTTGGATTTGCTGATGATGTTGCCGGCATGCAGCCCGCATTCCTTCTGCGTGGCTTCTTCCCACCACCAGCGACCTTCACGCTCGTGCTGGTTCGGCAGTACCGGGCGGGTGCAGGGTTCGCAGCCGATGCTGATGAAGCCGCGCTCATGCAGGCTGTTGTACGGCAACTCCAGCATGCGGATGTAGCCCCAGATCTCTTCGCTGGTCATCTGTGCCAGCGGGTTGAATTTGTACAGAGTGCGCTCCGGGGTGGAGAACGCGGTGTCGATTTCCATCACCGCGACGGCGCTGCGGGTGCCAGGGCTCTGGTCGCGACGCTGGCCGGTAGCCCAGGCTTTGACGCCGGACAGTTTGCGGCGCAGCGGTTCTATCTTGCGGATGCCGCAGCATTCGCCATGGCCATCCTTGTAGAAACTGAACAGTCCCTTTTCCTTAACGAACGGTTCGAGTTTGGTGTAGTCCGGCGACACCAGTTCGATGTCGATCTTGTAGTGCTCGCGCACCTGATCGATGAAACGGTAGGTCTCGGGGTGCAGGCGACCGGTGTCGAGGCTGAACACCTTGACGTTCTTGTTCAGCTTCCAGGCCATGTCCACCAGCACCACGTCTTCGGCACCGCTGAAAGATATCCACAGGTCATCGCCGAACTCGGAGAAAGCGAGTTTCAGGATGTCCTGGGCAGATTTGTTGGCATAGGTCGTGGCGAGTTCCACGACGTCGAACGTTGGGCTCATCAGGGCGGCTTCCTACAGGTCGGTGGCGCTGGGCGCTCTATATGGGGTCGATGTTAACAAAAAGCTGCACCGACCGGGGCGTCCTCTGCGTTGCGCGGTGGGGGTGGAGTCGCTAGAGTTCGGGCTCGCTCGACTCAATAAACAATACAAATGGGAGTGTCTTGTGGAAATTGCCTGTCTGGATCTTGAAGGTGTGCTGGTCCCGGAAATCTGGATCGCGTTTGCCGAAAAAACCGGGATCGAATCCCTCAGGGCCACCACCCGGGACATTCCCGACTACGACGTGTTGATGAAGCAGCGTCTGCGGATTCTCGACGAACACGGCCTCAAGCTCGCCGATATCCAGGAAGTGATCGCCACGCTCAAACCGCTGGACGGTGCCATCGAATTCGTCGACTGGCTGCGTGAGCGCTTTCAGGTGGTGATTCTGTCAGACACCTTCTACGAGTTTTCCCAGCCATTGATGCGTCAACTGGGCTTCCCGACTTTGCTTTGCCATCGTCTGATTACGGATGAAACAGGGCGGGTAACGGGTTATCAGTTGCGTCAGAAAGATCCCAAGCGTCAGTCAGTCCTGGCGTTCAAGAGCCTTTACTACCGGGTGATTGCGGCAGGGGATTCCTACAACGACACCACGATGCTGGGCGAGGCGGATGCCGGCATTCTGTTTCATGCACCGGATAACGTGATTCGCGAGTTCCCGCAGTTCCCGGCGGTGCATACGTTTGAGGAATTGAAGCAGGAGTTCATCAAGGCTTCGAATCGACCGTTAGGCCTGTAGTCGTCTGTTCTGACGTCATCGCGGGCAAGCCTTGCTCCCACAGGTCTTGTGTCGGACCACAACATTGGAATCGACACAAAACCTGTGGGAGCAAGGCTTGCCCGCGATGCTTTTAAAGATTTTGCAGGGTATCGAGCAGCACCTTCACCTTGGTAATCGATTCCTGATACTCCGCCTGCCACTCGGAATCCGCCACAATCCCGCCGCCCCCCCAGCAACACACCTGCCCGTCCTTGACCAGCAAACTGCGAATGGCGATGGAGCTGTCCATCTCGCCGCGCACGTCCAGGTACAGCAATGAGCCGCAATACAACCCGCGTCGGGTCGGCTCCAGCTCATCGATGATCTGCATCGCGCGAATCTTCGGTGCGCCGGTAATCGAGCCGCCGGGAAAGCTGCCGGCGATCAGGTCCAGCGCGTCCCGGTCATCCGCCAGTTCGCCGGTCACGCTGCTGACCAGATGGTGCACGTTGGGGTAGCTTTCCAGGCTGAACAGTTCCGGCACCCGGACCGAACCGGTGCGGCAGGTGCGACCGAGATCGTTGCGCAGCAGGTCGACGATCATCAGGTTTTCCGCGCGGTCCTTGGGGCTGGCCAGCAGTTCGCCGGCATTGGCCGCGTCTTCGGCAGCCGTGAGACCCCGCGGGCGCGTGCCTTTGATCGGACGGGTTTCCACCTGGCGCTCGCTGACTTTGACGAAGCGCTCCGGTGACAGGCTCAGCACCGCGCCACCGTCGGGCAAACGCTGGAAGCCGGAAAACGGTGTCGGGCACGCCAGGCGCAAGGCGCAATACGCCGCCCATGGATCACCCTGGCAGGGCGCGCGGAAGCGCTGGGCGAAGTTGACCTGATAACAGTCGCCGGCCTGGATGTATTGCTGAATACGCTCGATCGCCTGTTGATACTCATCAGCACTGAGGTCCGCCTTCATGGGTGCTTGCAGTGTGAACCGCTCGACCCCTTCAGTGGCTGGCTGGCTGAACAGCTGGATCAGGCGCTGACGCTCGCTGTCGGCCAGCGTCGGGTGAAACACCAACTGGCTGGTGGCCCGCAGGTGATCGCTGATCAGTGCCCAGTCGTACAGGCCGAAACGCGCATCCGGCAATTGCAGATCATCCAGGGCCTGGCTCGGCAGGTTTTCCAGGTGGCGGCCGAAGTCGTAGCTCAGGTAGCCGATCAAACCGCCGACGAATGGCAATTCATAAGGTTCGGGCAGGGATGCTTCGCCCAGTCGCGTCAGGTTATCCCGCAGGCGCTGCAGGAAATGGCCGCCACTTTCGTCAGGCGCCACCGCCAGTTGCTCCAGCGGCCAGGCACTGAGCAGGTCAAACCGTCCGCGCTCGGCGCTGGGACGGCCACTGTCGAGCAGCACGGCACCGGGGGCATGTCGAATGGCCGCGAAGTACTCGGCGGGGTTGGCACAATAGGGCAGCGGGTGTACGGAACAGGTCAGCATGGGCGGGTTGGATCAGCCATCGAGGCGGGGTGGCGATTGTAGTCCCCTCGGGGAATTGTTCCTACAGGGGATGTCGGGGATTGGCAGATTGGGGCAGGCTTGATTGATGTATCGACCGTGAGATCGTCTTCGCGAGCAGGCTCGCTCCCACAGGGTTCAACACAGCTCCTGTGGGAGCGAGCCTGCTCGCGTAGGGGGCGACGCGGTTTTGGATTAACCCTCGACCGGCGGAATATGCCCGAACATCTCCTGCACAAACGCCACACGCTCTTCGACGGTTTCCGTCACACCGCGAGCCTTCAACTCTTCCAGTCGCGCCTCGACCGCATGGGTTCGCAAGGTCAGGCCGCAATGATTGGCAATCTGGATGTTCAAGCCCGGTCGGGCGTTGAGTTCGAGGATCAGCGGGCCTTTTTCCTGGTCGAGCACCATGTCGACACCGATGTAGCCCAGCCCGCACAGCTCATAGCAGCCGGCGGCGAGTTTCATGAAACCGTCCCAATAGGGCAGTTGCACGCCGTCCACCGCGTTGGTGGTGTCCGGGTGTTTGGCGATGATGTTGTTCAGCCAGGTGCCACGCAGGGTCAGGCCGGTGGCGAGGTCGACACCGACGCCGATGGCGCCCTGGTGCAGGTTGGCCTTGCCGCTGGACTGACGGGTTGGCAGGCGCAGCATGGCCATGACCGGGTAGCCCAGGAGCACGATGATACGGATGTCGGGCACGCCTTCGTAACTGATGCTCTTGAAGATCTGGTCCGGAATCACGCGGTATTCGATCAGCGCCCGGTCGCGGTGACCGCCCAGGGAGTACAGCCCGGTGAGAATGCTGGAAATATGGTGCTCGATCTCTTCGTGGCTGATGATCTTGCCCGATACGGTGCGATAACGGCCTTCGAAGCGGTCGGCGACCACAATGATGCCGTCGCCGCCAGCGCCCTGGGCCGGCTTGATCACAAAATCGTTGCGCCCGCCGATGATCTCGTCGAGCTTGTCGATTTCCTTCTCGGTGGAGATCACGCCATAGAGTTGCGGCACATGGATGCCGGCGGCTATGGCGCGTTCCTTGGTGATGATCTTGTCATCGACGATCGGGTACAGGCTGCGCTTGTTGTACTTGAGCACGTAGTCCGCGTTGCGCCGATTAATCCCCATGATGCCCTGGGCTTCCAGGGCCTTCCAGGTTTTCCAGAAACCGAACATCAGGCTTCAGCCTTCTTCAGGAAGGCCTTGAAGCGCACCAGTTCGGTCAGGCGGTAGCCGCGATAACGACCCATGGCCAGCATGAAACCCACCATGATCAGCAGGATCGCCGGGAAGGTGAAGACGAAGTACACCAGCTCCGGCACGGTCATGATCAGGTGCGCCAGGGACGCGGCGAACAGTGTACCGACGGCCACTTTCATGGCGTGGCCGGCACCACGCTCCTCCCAGGTAATCGACAGGCGTTCGATGGTCATGGTCAGAATCACCATCGGGAACAGCGCCACCGACAACCCGCGCTCCAGACCGAGCTTGTGGCTGAACAGGCTGATGGCAGCGATCAACACCACCACGAAGGTCAGCACCACTGACAGCCTCGGCAGCATTTGCAGTTTCAGATGCTCAAGGTAGGAGCGCAGCGACAACCCCAAGGCCGTGATAATCGTAA
Organism: Pseudomonas izuensis; assembly: GCF_002356535.2. Taxonomy (NCBI): domain Bacteria; kingdom Pseudomonadati; phylum Pseudomonadota; class Gammaproteobacteria; order Pseudomonadales; family Pseudomonadaceae; genus Pseudomonas; species Pseudomonas izuensis. The sequence goes on from NZ_AP017423.2 coordinate 1,716,636, forward strand.
ACAGCACGATGCCGAAGCCCAGCTGGGTTTCGCGGAAGGCCAGGGCAATCAGCACCGGCGTAAAGGTGCCCAGCGTCTGAATGCCGATCAGGTTGCGCAGGATCAGGATCACCAGCACGCCGATCGGGATCATCACCATGATCATGAAGGTCTGCTGGGTTTGCAGGGGCAAGCCGTACAGCGAATATTCGAGGAAATTGGCGTCGGTGTTCTCGTCGGTCAGCTTGGCCAGGCGAATGGCGTTCATTTCGCTGTTGTTCATGCTGAACGTGACGGTGGCCTTCTTGCCGCCATCGACGGTGATCAGGTTTTCGTCACCGGTCCACCACAGCAGGCGGTCGGTCGGCAGGCCCTGTTCACCGGTTTCCGGGTTGAAGTACAGCCAGTCGGTGCCATTGAAGCTGCGCAGCCAGAGCTCAGGAGTTTGTGGTTGATCGGCCACCAGACGAATGGTGTGGACCTTCTCCACCGGCACGTGGGCAATGGACAGTACCAGTTCGACGATCCTGGCCTTTTGCGCGGTGGACGGATCGCCGGCCAGCAGCAGCTTCACGTTGTCGTCGTTGAGATTGTTGACACGCTTGATCGCTTCGCCAACGAAGGTTTCGACATCGGCCGAATGCTGGCGGATCGGTGCGAGCAGGGCTTCGGCAGCGATTTTTTCCGGGCCGTCGAGGGCGATGCTGTCACGGAAGGTCGGGCCTTTGACCTTGGATTTCTCGGCGCTGTAGCGCTTGGTCAGCACCAGACGGTAATAAAGGGTCTGGTTGCCTTTCGCCCGTCGTGCCGACCAGGTGACCTTGCGGTTGCCGTCAACCTTGTTGACCGCCACCCCGTAGTTATTGGAAATGAAGCTTTCGTTGAGGCTGACGTAGTCGCGGCTCAGCGGCGGCACGAACATCTGGATCTTGACCGGGTCCTTGGCACTGGCGACGAACTCGACCTTCGCGTCGATGTTCCACAAGTCGTCGGTGGCGTCTTCGGTCACGGGAATGCCCAGCACGAAGATCTGATAGGCCGTAACTGAAATGCCCAGCACCACCAGGATGGCGATCAGCATTTTCAGATGAAGGGTAAGAGAGCGCATTGGTATTACTCTGCGGTATGAGCGTCGATGGCGCAGGCGGGTTTGCCGGCAGCGTATTTAAGACTGGGGTCGACCAGCGCATCGAAGCGTTTGAGTGCTTCGGAGCCGATCAGGAGCGGGTACTGGAACGCGCTGCGGTCGGTCAGGTTCACCTCGATGCTGCGTAAGGCCGAGCCCATGCAGATATCCAGCTCGATCACCGGACGGGCGGTGTACTTCTTGCCTTCTTCCGGATCGTAGTCGCCGGCCCGGCGCTTGATCTTGCTGACGCGGGCCAGCGGCCGTTCGATGGGGTGCGTATGGGCCGTGTCGATGGCCAGGTAGAAGCGCACCCAGGATTCGCCATTGCGTTTGAAACGTTTGATGTCGCGGGCGCTGAGGGAAGCGGTTTTCGCCCCGGTATCGAGTTTGGCGGCCACTTCCAGGTCGAGTCCGCCAAGCGATGCGTACTCATTGAGGCCATACACAGTCTTTTCCCCTGCCACTGCGACGCCGGGCAGGCAAAGAAAATAAAGGTAGGCGGGGAAGGGCTTGAGTCTCATAAATCCTGGTGCAAAGCGGGCCGTATTTCGATTCAAGACCCTGGCATTGCTGCGCAAGCTCCTCGTATGCCTATCAGCTATTTATGACAGGCAGTGCAGATGTGACAAACAAATGCGGGCGGCATTCTAGCACGGTGGTTTTATGGCGCCAGCGCTGGCCGGCGGCTATAAGTCGCGTTGCTGCGTCTTTATGGTGCAAGCGGTTATTAGACGATTGTCGACAATATCTATTTATCCTTTGACTCTGATGGCCGATTTCGCTAGTTTTTGCGGCATTGGTTTTCAAGGTGTCGACAATATGTTGGAGCAACTCCATCCGCCACTCACCGCCCAGGACGATTCGGAAACACTTTCCGAGAACGTCTTCCGGCGTATCCAGGCGGCCATCGTCAAGGGCGAGATCGCCCCGGGCAGTAAGATCTCCGAGCCGGAGCTGGCCCGTACCTATGGCATCAGCCGGGGGCCGCTCCGCGAGGCCATTCACCGTCTTGAAGGCCAGCGCCTGTTGGTGCGCGTGCCGCACGTCGGGGCGCGGGTCGTGTCGCTCAACCACGCCGAGCTGCTGGAACTCTACGAAATCCGCGAATCCCTCGAAGGCATGGCCTGTCGCCTGGCTGCCGAGCGCATGAGCGTCGAAGAAATCGACGAACTGCGCCGAGTCCTCGAAACCCACGAGCGCGATGAGGCATTCCAGGCCGGTCGAGGCTATTACCAGCAGGAAGGCGATTTCGACTTCCACTACCGAATCATCCAGGGCAGCGGTAACCGCACCCTGACGCAGATGCTCTGCGGCGAGCTTTATCAGCTGGTGCGGATGTACCGCATCCAGTTCTCCACCACGCCCAATCGCCCGCACCAGGCCTTTGCCGAGCACCACCGCATTCTCGATGCCATCGCCGACCGTGACGGTGAGTTGGCCGAGTTATTGATGCGCCGCCACATCGGCGCCTCCAAACGCAATATCGCCCGTCATTACCAGGACGGCGTTAACCCGACAGCCAAACGAGGTGAGTCATGAGTTTGAACAAGAGCACACCAGGCCAGCGTTTCCGCGATGCGGTCGCCAGCGAGCATCCATTGCAAGTGGTCGGCGCGATCAACGCCAACCACGCGCTGCTGGCCAAGCGCGCCGGTTTCAAGGCGATTTACCTGTCTGGTGGCGGGGTGGCTGCCGGCTCCCTCGGCGTGCCAGACCTGGGCATCACCGGCCTGGATGACGTGCTGACCGACGTGCGCCGCATCACCGACGTCTGCGACCTGCCGCTGCTGGTGGACGTGGACACCGGTTTCGGTTCTTCGGCGTTCAACGTCGCCCGTACCGTCAAGTCGATGATCAAGTTCGGCGCGGCGGCGATTCACATCGAAGACCAGGTCGGCGCCAAGCGTTGCGGTCACCGTCCTAACAAGGAAATCGTCTCGCAGCAGGAAATGGTCGACCGCATCAAGGCCGCCGTCGATGCGCGTACTGATGACAGCTTCGTGATCATGGCCCGTACCGACGCTTTGGCGGTGGAAGGCCTGGAGTCCGCCCTGGATCGCGCTGCCGCGTGCATCGAGGCCGGTGCCGACATGGTGTTCCCGGAAGCCATCACCGAACTGGAGATGTACAAACTGTTCGCCAATCGCGTGAAAGCGCCGATCCTGGCCAACATCACCGAATTCGGCGCGACGCCGCTGTACACCACCGAGCAACTCGCCGCTGCCGACGTGTCGCTGGTGCTGTACCCGCTGTCGGCCTTCCGTGCCATGAACAAGGCTGCGGAAAACGTCTACACCGCCATCCGCCGCGACGGCACGCAACAGAACGTCATCGACACCATGCAGACCCGCATGGAGCTTTACGATCGCATCGACTACCACACCTTCGAGCAAAAGCTCGATGCGTTGTTCGCCGCGAAGAAGTAAGTCGAAGAACTCCCTAATAAATTCAAGAAACTGGAGGCAGAAATGGCCGAAGCAAAAGTACTCAGTGGCGCCGGGCTCCGTGGCCAGGTTGCCGGGCAAACCGCACTGTCCACCGTGGGCCAGTCGGGCGCGGGGCTGACCTATCGCGGCTACGACGTTCGCGAACTGGCGGCTGACGCACAATTCGAAGAAATCGCCTACCTGCTGCTGTACGGCGAACTGCCGAGCAAAACCCAACTGGCGGCTTACATCAGCAAGCTGAGCAAGCTGCGTGACCTGCCGCAAGCGCTGAAAGAAGTGCTGGAACGCATCCCCGCCGACGCCCATCCGATGGACGTGATGCGCACCGGTTGCTCGTTCCTGGGCAACCTGGAGCCGGAGAACGACTTCTCCGAGCAACACGACAAGACTGACCGCCTGCTGGCCGCGTTCCCGGCGATCATGACCTACTGGTATCGCTTCAGCCACGAAGGCCAGCGTATCGACTGCGTGAGTGACGAGCCATCCATCGGCGGCCACTTCCTGCACCTGCTGCACGGCAAGAAACCGAGCGAGTTGCACGTCAAGGTGATGAACGTTTCGCTGATCCTTTACGCGGAGCACGAGTTCAACGCCTCGACCTTCACCGCCCGTGTTTGCGCCTCGACCTTGTCCGACCTGTTCTCGTGCGTCACTGCGGCCATCGGTTCGCTGCGCGGCCCGCTGCACGGCGGTGCCAACGAAGCGGCAATGGAAATGATCGAGCGCTTCTCGTCGCCGGACGACGCGATCAAGGGCACCCTCGGCATGCTCGAGCGCAAGGACAAGATCATGGGCTTCGGCCACGCGATCTATAAGGACAGCGATCCACGTAACGAAGTGATCAAGGGCTGGTCGAAAAAACTCGCTGACGAAGTGGGCGACAAGGTGCTGTTCCCGGTCTCCGAAGCCATCGACAAGACCATGTGGGAGCAGAAGAAACTGTTCCCGAACGCCGACTTCTACCATGCCTCGGCGTACCACTTCATGGGCATTCCGACCAAGTTGTTCACGCCGATTTTCGTCTGCTCGCGCCTGACCGGCTGGGCCGCCCACGTGTTCGAACAACGTGCCAACAACCGCATCATCCGTCCGAGCGCCGAGTACACCGGCGTCGAACAGCGCAAGTTCGTGCCAATCGAACAACGCTGAATGGTGGGGGCCGACACCGGGGTCTGAATTCAACCCAGATCCCTGTGGGAGCGAGCCTGCTCGCGAAGACGGACTGACATTCAAAAGAAATGTCGTCTGAAAGACCGCTTTCGCGAGCAGGCTCGCTCCCACAGTGGATTGTGTTGATGTCGAATCCGGTGCCAGCCCCACCCTTTGTAATTACCGTGACCGAGTCCTGACGATGAACACTGAATTCCGTAAAACGCTGCCCGGCAGCCACCTGGATTACTTCGATGTCCGCGCAGCGGTCGAGGCCATCCAGCCCGGCGCCTACGACACTCTGCCGTACACCTCCCGCGTGCTGGCGGAAAACCTTGTGCGTCGCTGTGACCCGGCCACGCTCACCGAATCCCTGAAGCAATTCATCGAACGCAAGCGCGACCTCGATTTTCCATGGTTCCCGGCCCGCGTGGTGTGCCATGACATCCTTGGCCAGACCGCGCTGGTGGACCTCGCCGGCCTGCGTGACGCCATCGCCCTGCAAGGCGGTGACCCGGCGCAAGTGAACCCGGTGGTGCCGACGCAATTGATCGTCGACCACTCCCTGGCCGTCGAGCGTGGCGGTTTCGATCCCGAGGCGTTCGAGAAGAACCGCGCCATCGAAGACCGTCGCAACGAAGACCGTTTCCACTTCATCAACTGGACCAAAAAGGCCTTCAAGAACGTCGACGTGATCCCGCCGGGCAACGGCATCATGCACCAGATCAACCTGGAGAAAATGTCTCCGGTGATCCAGGTGCGTGACGGCGTGGCGTTCCCCGACACCTGCGTCGGCACCGACAGCCACACCCCGCACGTTGATGCGCTGGGCGTGATCGCCATCGGCGTCGGAGGCCTGGAAGCCGAGAGCGTGATGCTGGGCCGCGCGTCGTGGATGCGTCTGCCGGAAAGCGTCGGCGTCGAACTGACTGGCAAGCTGCAACCGGGTATCACCGCCACCGACATGGTGCTGGCGCTGACCGAGTTCCTGCGCAAGCAAAAAGTGGTCGGTGCCTGGCTGGAGTTCTTTGGTGAAGGCGCCTCGGCGCTGACCCTCGGCGACCGCGCCACCATTTCCAACATGGCCCCGGAATATGGCGCCACCGCGGCGATGTTCTACATCGACCAGCAGACCATCGACTACCTGAAACTCACTGGCCGTGAAGACGAGCAGGTGCAGTTGGTCGAGAACTACGCCAAGCAGGTCGGCCTGTGGGCGGACAGCCTCAAGGGCGCGCAATACGAGCGCGGCCTGACCTTCGACCTGTCCTCGGTGGTGCGCAACATGGCCGGCCCGAGCAACCCGCACGCCCGTGTCGCGGTGTCGGATCTGGCGGCGAAAGGCATCTCCGGTCAGTGGGATGATGTGCCAGGCCAGATGCCGGACGGCGCGGTGATCATTGCCGCCATCACCAGCTGCACCAACACCAGCAACCCGCGCAACGTGATCGCCGCCGGTCTGCTGGCGCGCAACGCCAACAAGCTCGGGCTGACCCGCAAGCCATGGGTCAAATCGTCCCTGGCGCCGGGTTCGAAAACCGTGGCGTTGTACCTCGATGAAGCCGGCCTGACCGATGAGCTGGAGCAACTCGGTTTCGGCGTCGTGGCCTTCGCCTGCACCACCTGCAACGGCATGTCCGGTGCGCTGGACCCGGTGATTCAGCAAGAGATCATCGACCGCGACCTGTACGCCACCGCCGTGTTGTCCGGCAACCGTAACTTCGACGGCCGGATCCACCCGTACGCCAAGCAAGCCTTCCTCGCTTCGCCACCGCTGGTGGTTGCGTACGCCATCGCCGGCACCATCCGTTTCGACATCGAGAAAGACGTGCTGGGTGTGGTCGACGGCAAGGAAATCCGCCTCAAGGACATCTGGCCGAGCGACGAAGAGATCGACGCAGTCGTGAAGGCGTCTGTTAAACCTGAGCAGTTCCGTCAGGTGTACATCCCGATGTTCGCCATCCACGAAGACACCGGTCCGAAAGTGGCGCCGTTGTACGAGTGGCGCGAGATGAGCACCTACATCCGCCGTCCGCCGTACTGGGAAGGCGCGCTGGCCGGTGCACGTCCGCTCAAGGGCATGCGTCCGCTGGCGGTGCTGCCGGACAACATCACTACCGATCACCTGTCGCCGTCCAACGCCATCATGTTGGACAGCGCCGCCGGCGAATACCTGGCGAAAATGGGCCTGCCGGAAGAGGACTTCAACTCTTACGCGACTCACCGGGGTGACCACCTGACCGCGCAGCGTGCGACCTTCGCCAACCCGAAACTGTTCAACGAAATGGTTCTGGAAAACGGCAAGGTCAAGCAGGGTTCGCTGGCTCGCGTCGAGCCGGAAGGCAAAGTCATGCGCATGTGGGAAGCCATCGAGACCTACATGGACCGCAAGCAGCCGCTGATCATCATCGCCGGCGCCGACTACGGTCAGGGTTCGTCCCGCGACTGGGCGGCGAAAGGCGTGCGCCTGGCGGGTGTAGAAGCGATCGCCGCCGAAGGCTTCGAGCGCATTCACCGCACCAACCTGGTGGGCATGGGCGTGTTGCCGCTGGAGTTCAAACCGGGTACCAACCGCCACACATTGGCCATCGACGGCAGTGAAACCTACGACGTGATCGGTGATCGCACACCGCGCGCCGAGCTGACACTGGTGATCCATCGCAAAAATGGTGAGCGTGTCGAGGTGCCGGTGACCTGCCGTCTCGACACCGCCGAAGAAGTGTCGATCTACGAGGCCGGCGGCGTGTTGCAACGCTTCGCCCAGGACTTCCTCGAAGAATCGGCGGTTGCCGTCTAACACAGGCTGTACGGGCACGGGACTTTGAGTCCCGTGCCTGTTTTCAGGATCAGGAGTATGAGCACCATGGCTCACCCGGCTCAAATCAAGATACCCGCCACCTACATGCGCGGCGGCACCAGCAAAGGCGTGTTCTTCAGCTTGAAGGATCTGCCCGAAGCGGCACAGGTTCCAGGCCCGGCCCGCGATGCCTTGCTGCTGCGTGTGATCGGCAGTCCCGACCCTTACGACAAGCAAATCGACGGCATGGGCGGGGCGACCTCCAGCACCAGCAAAACCGTGATCCTGTCGAAAAGCACCCAGGCTGATCACGACGTCGATTACCTGTTCGGCCAGGTGTCCATCGACAAGCCGTTCGTCGACTGGAGCGGCAACTGCGGCAACCTCTCGGCAGCGGTCGGTTCTTTCGCCGTCAGCAATGGCCTGGTGGACGCCAGCCGCATCCCGCACAACGGAGTTGCCGTGGTTCGCGTCTGGCAGGCCAACATCGGCAAGACCATCATCGCGCACGTGCCGATCACCAATGGTGAAGTGCAGGAAACCGGCGATTTCGAACTCGACGGCGTGACTTTCCCGGCCGCTGAAGTGCAAATCGAGTTTCTTGATCCGGCCGCGGATGAAGAGGGTGGCGGCGGTTCGATGTTCCCCACCGGCAACCTGATCGATGACCTGGAAGTGCCGGGTGTCGGCACCTTCAAGGCGACCATGATCAACGCCGGCATTCCGACGATTTTCGTCAATGCCCAAGACATCGGCTACACCGGCACCGAGTTGCAGGGCGCGATCAACGGCGACCCGAAAGCGTTGCTGATGTTCGAAACCATCCGTGCTTACGGCGCATTGCGCATGGGCCTGATTTCCAACATTGACGAAGCCGCCAAGCGGCAGCACACGCCGAAGGTGGCGTTTGTCGCCAAACCAGCCGATTACGTGGCTTCCAGCGGCAAGGCGATTACAGCCGGTGATGTCGACCTGCTGGTGCGTGCGCTGTCCATGGGCAAGTTGCACCACGCGATGATGGGCACTGCAGCGGTGGCGATCGGTACGGCCGCCGCGATTTCCGGCACCTTGGTGAATCTTGCGGCGGGCGGTGTCGAACGCAATGCGGTGCGTTTCGGTCATCCGTCGGGCACCTTGCGCGTCGGTGCCGAAGCCAGCCAGGTCAACGGCGAATGGACCGTGAACAAAGCCATCATGAGTCGTAGTGCGCGGGTGTTGATGGAAGGGTTCGTGCGCGTGCCGGGCGATTCTTTCTAAATCGACACTGAACCACTGTGGGAGCGAGCCTGCTCGCGAAGACGGACTGACATTCAACATAGATGTCGACTGACACACCGCTTTCGCGAGCAGGCTCGCTCCCACAATGGATCGCATTTGAATAACAAGAACGGTGTCACCCAGTGAGATTGCCCTGAACCGAACCACCGCAGAGTGAATCGAACATGAGCGCCAACGTTGACCTGAACAATCGCCCGGACTATGACCAGGTCCTGCAGGACATTGCCGACTACGTCCTCCAGTTCAAGATCGAATCCACAGAAGCCCTGGACACCGCCCGCAATTGCCTGATGGACACCCTGGGCTGTGGGTTGCTGGCACTGCGCTTTCCCGAATGCACCAAGCATTTGGGACCTCTGGTCGAAGGCACCGTCGTTCCGTTCGGCGCCCGGGTGCCGGGCACCTCTTTTCGGCTGGACCCGGTCAAGGCAGCCTGGGACATCGGCTGCATCGTGCGCTGGCTCGACTACAACGACACCTGGCTCGCCGCCGAGTGGGGACACCCCTCGGATAACCTTGGCGGCATTCTCGCGGTGGCCGACCATTTATCACAAAAGCGCCTGGCCAATGGCGATGCGCCGCTGACGATTCGCGACGTGCTCGAAGCGATGATCATGGCCCATGAAATTCAAGGCGTGATTGCGTTGGAAAACTCGTTCAACCGCGTCGGCCTCGATCACGTCATTCTGGTGAAAGTCGCCTCGACCGCGGTCACCGCCAAACTGATGGGCGCCAACCGTGAGCAGATGCTTTCGGCGTTGTCCCACGCCTTTGCGGACGGCCAGGCGTTGCGCACCTACCGGCATGCGCCGAATGCCGGATCGCGCAAGTCATGGGCAGCCGGCGATGCCTCCAGCCGAGGCGTGCGTCTGGCGGACATTGCGATGCGCGGTGAAATGGGTATTCCCGGCGTGTTGAGTGCCAAACAGTGGGGCTTCTATGATGTGTTGTTCAGCCACACCAACAACGATCTGACGCTCAAACCCGCAGACAAGCGCACGTTCAGTTTCTCCCGCCCGTACGGCAGCTATGTGATGGAGAACGTGCTGTTCAAAATCAGTTTTCCCGCCGAGTTCCACGCACAAACCGCCTGCGAAGCGGCGGTGACCCTGCACCCGCAAGTCCGTAACCGGCTGCACGAGATCGACAAAATCGTCATCACCACCCACGAATCGGCGATCCGCATCATCTCCAAGGTCGGCCCGTTGGCCAATGCCGCCGACCGCGACCATTGCCTCCAGTACATGACCGCCGTGCCACTGGCTTTTGGCAATCTGGTGGCTGAACACTACGAGGATGACTTCCACCGGTCGCATCCGATCATCGATGTACTGCGCGACAAAATGGTCATCGTCGAGGACCCGCGCTACACCCGCGAGTATCTGGAGGCGGACAAGCGCTCCATCGCCAATGCGGTGCAGGTGTTTTTCAAGGACGGATCCAGCACCGGGAACGTGGTGGTGGAGTACCCGATTGGTCATCGTCGGCGCCGTACGGACGGCATTCCGTTGCTGGAAGACAAGTTCAAGGCGAACCTGGCGACGCGGTTTACCGGGCAGCGAAGCGAGGAGATATTTGCGTTGTGCAAGGACCAGGTCCGACTGGAGGCAACGCCGGTAAATAGGTTTGTGGATTTGTTTGTGATCTGAGGGACCGAGTTATCGTTCTTCGCGAGCAGGCTCGCTCCCACATTGGAATGCAGTCAAATGTGGGAGCGAGCCTGCTCGCGAAGACGGCAGATCAGACGCAGAAAATCTATTTGAAGCGCCGCTCGACGCCTTTCTCCACCAGGATCTTCGCGGAGATTTCCTCAACGGAGAAATGCGTGGAGTTGATATTCGGAATGTTCTCGCGGCGGAACAGGTTTTCCACCTCGCGCACTTCGAATTCGCACTGGGCGTAGCTCGAATAGCGGCTGTTGGGCTTGCGCTCGTTGCGGATCGCGGTGAGGCGGTCCGGGTCGATGGTCAGGCCGAACAGCTTGTGCTGGTGGGCGCGCAGGGCGCTTGGCAGGGTCAGGCGCTCCATGTCGTCTTCGGTCAGCGGGTAGTTGGCCGCGCGGATGCCGAACTGCATGGCCATGTACAGGCAGGTCGGGGTCTTGCCGCAGCGCGACACGCCCACCAGGATCAGGTCGGCCTTGTCGTAATAGTGCGTGCGGGCACCGTCGTCGTTGTCGAGGGCGAAGTTAACGGCCTCGATACGCTCCATGTAATTGGTGTTGGCACCAATGGAGTGGGATTTGCCGACGGTGTAGGAAGAATGCTCGGTCAGTTCCTGTTCGAGAGGTGCCAGGAAGGTCGAGAAAATGTCGATCATGAAACCATTGGAAGTCGCGAGGATCTCACGAATATCCTGATTGACGATGGTGTCGAAGATAATCGGACGAAAGCCGTCGGTTTCGGCGGCTTTGTTGATTTGTTGTACCATGGCCCGCGCTTTGTCCACGTTGTCGATGTATGGCCGCGTGACTTTGCTGAAGGTAATGTTTTCGAACTGCGCCAGAAGGCTTTGACCCAGGGTTTCGGCGGTAATGCCGGTACCATCGGAGATAAAGAAAGCAGATCGTTTCATTTGCACCTTGGGCCTTAAGCTAGTGACGATTCTTGGATATGATAGGCGCGATTTGCCGGCCGCCAATGGCCCGCATTCTCACTTATTTTCCAGGTCCAGGCCATATAGCTGGCAAACGCTCCCCCGAGCAGCCGGCTTCTGAGCTTTTCCAACACAGTTAGTGGAGAGATCACCTTGGTAGAGTACGTAGTTTCCCTCGATAAGCTCGGCAAACACGATGTTGAGCATGTGGGGGGCAAGAACGCATCCCTGGGCGAGATGATCAGCAACCTTGCGGGTGCCGGTGTATCGGTGCCCGGTGGCTTCGCCACGACCGCTCAGGCTTATCGTGATTTCCTGGAGCTGAGCGGCTTGAATCAGCAGATTCACGATGCTCTCGACGCCCTGGATGTCGATGACGTGAATGCCCTGGCCAAGACCGGTGCCCAGATCCGTCAATGGATCATGGAAGCCGAGTTCCCTGAAAAACTGAATACCGAAATCCGCACGGCGTTCGCCGCGCTGTCCGCCGGCAACCCTGACGTGGCCGTGGCCGTACGTTCTTCCGCTACCGCAGAAGACCTGCCGGACGCCTCCTTCGCCGGTCAGCAGGAAACCTTCCTGAACATCCGGGGTGTCGAAAACGTCATTCGCGCCGCCAAAGAGGTGTTCGCCTCCCTGTTCAACGATCGTGCGATTTCCTATCGCGTGCACCAGGGCTTCGATCACAAGCTGGTAGCCCTGTCGGCCGGCGTACAGCGCATGGTCCGCTCCGAAACCGGCACCGCCGGCGTGATGTTCACCCTCGATACCGAATCGGGCTTCCGTGACGTGGTGTTCATCACCGGCGCCTACGGCCTGGGTGAAACTGTCGTGCAAGGCGCGGTGAACCCGGATGAATTCTACGTCCACAAAGGCACGCTGGCCGCCGGTCGCCCGGCGATCCTGCGCCGCAACCTGGGCAGCAAGGCCATCAAGATGATCTACGGCGACGAGGCCAAGGCCGGTCGTTCGGTCAAGACCGTCGATGTCGACAAGGCTGAACGCGCGCGTTTCTGCCTGACCGACGCGGAAGTCAGCGAGCTGGCCAAGCAGGCGATGATCATCGAGAAGCACTACCAGTGCCCGATGGACATCGAATGGGCCAAGGACGGTGACGACGGCAAGCTGTACATCGTGCAGGCCCGTCCGGAAACCGTGAAGAGCCGCACCCAGGCCAACGTCATGGAACGTTACCTGTTGAAAGAAACCGGCACCGTGCTGGTGGAAGGCCGTGCGATCGGCCAGCGCATCGGCGCCGGCAAGGTCCGTATCATCAAGGACGTGTCCGAGATGGACAAGGTCCAGCCAGGAGACGTACTGGTCTCCGACATGACCGACCCGGACTGGGAACCGGTGATGAAGCGCGCCAGCGCCATTGTCACCAACCGTGGCGGCCGGACCTGCCACGCGGCGATCATCGCCCGTGAGCTGGGCATTCCGGCCGTGGTCGGTTGCGGCAACGCCACCCAGCTGTTGAAAGACGGCCAGGGCGTGACCGTGTCCTGCGCTGAAGGCGACACCGGTTTCATCTTCGAAGGTGAACTGGGCTTCGACATCAAGAAGAACTCCGTGGACGCCATGCCGGAGCTGCCGTTCAAGATCATGATGAACGTCGGCAACCCGGACCGTGCCTTCGACTTCGCGCAGTTGCCGAACGCCGGCGTGGGCCTGGCCCGCCTGGAGTTCATCATCAACCGCATGATCGGCGTGCACCCTAAAGCGCTGCTGAACTACGACGGCTTGCCGCAGGACATCAAGGAAAGCGTCGACAAGCGTATCGCCGGCTACAACGACCCGGTCGGCTTCTATGTCGATAAACTGGTCGAAGGCATCAGCACCCTGGCGGCTGCGTTCTGGCCGAAAAAGGTCATCGTGCGTCTGTCGGACTTCAAGTCCAACGAATATGCCAACCTGATCGGCGGCAAGCTGTACGAGCCGGAAGAAGAAAACCCGATGCTGGGCTTCCGTGGCGCCTCGCGTTACATCAGCGAATCGTTCCGTGACTGCTTCGAACTCGAATGCCGCGCCCTCAAGCGTGTACGCAACGAGATGGGCCTGACCAACGTCGAGATCATGGTGCCGTTCGTCCGCACCCTGGGCGAAGCAAGCCAGGTGGTGGACCTGCTGGCCGAAAAAGGCCTGGCACGCGGCGAAAACGGCCTGCGCGTCATCATGATGTGCGAACTGCCGTCCAACGCGATTCTGGCTGAAGAGTTCCTCGAATTCTTCGACGGTTTCTCCATCGGCTCCAACGACCTGACCCAGCTGACCCTGGGCCTGGACCGTGACTCCGGGATCATCGCGCACCTGTTCGACGAGCGGAATCCGGCGGTCAAGAAGCTGCTGGCCAACGCCATTGCCGCGTGCAACAAGGCCGGCAAGTACATCGGCATTTGCGGTCAGGGCCCTTCGGACCACCCGGACCTGGCCAAGTGGCTGATGGAACAAGGCATCGAAAGCGTTTCGTTGAACCCTGACTCCGTACTGGAGACCTGGTTCTTCCTGGCTGAGGGTCAGGCTTCGGCTTGATGGTATGTTAAACGGCTCGCTCTTTGTGGGAGCGAGCCTGCTCGCGAAGACGGACTGACATCCAACAGGGTCGTCGGCTGATATACCGCTTTCGCGAGCAGGCTCGCTCCCACACTGACCGGCTTTTAGAGATTCAATTGGGGCGGGCATCCTCTGGATGCCGCCCTTTTTTGTGCAAGAGACTATGCAAAGCAGCAGCAACCTATTTCCTGTCGCCCTGATCAGCGCCGAACGGCGCGGTGATCTGAGCGAAGATGTCTACCGTTTGAAACCTGCAAACAGCCCTGACGCCAGTGTCGAACTGGCGGTGACACGCCTGGGCATGGCTGACGAGCCGGCGGTGCGTGGTGTGCCGGTGATCCTGTTGCACGGCAGCTTTTCCAATCGACGTTTCTGGTTTTCCCCCAAGGGCCTGGGCCTGGGGGCGTATCTGACGCGCCTGGGATTCGATGTGTGGATCGCGGAAATGCGCGGTCACGGCTTGTCCCAGCGTAACCAGAATTACCGCAAGAACCGCGTCGCCGACTATGCGCGTTACGATCTGCCGGCCATTGGCGCGTTCGTGCGCGAGCAAAGCGGCCAGGTCCCGCACTGGATCGGCCACTCGTTGGGCGGTATCACCCTGGCGGCAGCGCTGGGCGGGGAATACATCGGTGAGCCTGTGGTCGCTTCTGCGGCGTTTTTCGGCACGCAAGTCAGTCGTACCTACTGGCCGTTGAAAATTCCGCCGGTCGAGTGGGGCGGGCGCTTCATTCTCAAGCGCTTTGCCCAGTTGTCCGGTTCACGGCTCAAGCGCGGCCCGGAGGACGAGCCGATTGGCCTGGCCCTGGAGAGCATGCGCTGGTACGGCCTGTTCGGGCGTTTTGGCGATGCCGACAAGGACTGGTGGGCGGGGTTGGCAGAGGTCAAAGTGCCGGTATTGGCAGTGAGCGCCGCGGGTGACCATCAGGACCCGTCATGGGCTTGTCGCAAGTTGTTCGAACAGGTGGGGTCCGAGCACAAGCAATTTATCAACCTGGGTCGCGAGCAGGGTTTTGGCGACAATTTCGGTCACGTGGAAATGCTGGTCAGCAAAGCGGCCCAGGCTGAAGTCTGGCCGTTGGTGGCCCGCTGGCTGGCGGATCAGCAAACGCCTCTGCTGGGTGATCAGGCGGACGTGGCTGCGGCCATCTAAGCTGGACGCTCTATCAAGGGCATTTCGCTCTGATCGGCTTGCGGCTAAGATATGACGCATTGAGCGGTTCCAGTCATTTTCGATGATTGAATCTTCCGTAATGTTCGCGCTGTCTTCCTCTTTACAGGAGTTTCTCGATGATCCATTACCTCACGCCTGACTTGTGCGACGCCTATCCGGAACTGGTGCAAGTGCTGGAACCGATGTTCAGCAATTTCGGTGGCCGTGATTCCTTCGGCGGCGAAATCGTGACCATCAAGTGCTTCGAAGACAACTCGCTGGTCAAGGAGCAAGTCGAACTCAAGGGTAACGGCAAGGTACTGGTGGTCGATGGCGGTGGCTCCCTGCGTCGCGCGCTGCTGGGTGACATGCTGGCCGAGAAGGCTGCGAAAAACGGCTGGGAAGGGCTGGTGATCTACGGTTGCATCCGTGACGTCGATGTCATCGCGCAAACCGATCTCGGGGTGCAGGCGCTGGCCAGCCATCCGATGAAAACCGACAAGCGCGGTATCGGCGACCTCAACGTTGCCGTGACCTTCGCCGGCGTGACCTTCCATCCGGGCCATTACATCTATGCGGACAACAATGGCGTGATCATCTCGCCCAGCCCGCTGAAAATGCCTGAATAAAAGCGGCTGTAGACAGAGGAGTGCGGATGTTCGAGGAAGAAAACGCGCAATGGGGGCTGGTACATGCCCTGGTGCTGGACGGTAAAGGCGGTGCGCGTTCGATAGCCCGGACAGAACTCGATGACTTGCAGCTGCAGGCCCATGAAAGCCTGTGGCTGCACTGGGATCGCAGTCATCCGCAAACCCAGACCTGGCTGCGCAAAACCAGTGGTTTGAGTGAGTTCAGCTGCGACCTGCTGCTTGAGGAAAACACCCGTCCGCGTCTTTTACAGCTTTCGGACAGCGAACTGCTGCTATTTTTGCGCGGGGTCAACCTCAATCCCGGTGCCGAGCCTGAGGACATGGTGTCGGTGCGGATCTTCGGCTCTGCCCAGCGGGTGATTTCCCTGCGTTTGCGTCCATTGCGCGCCACGGAAGAACTGTTGGCGCAACTGGCGGAAGGCAAGGGGCCAAAAACCGCCTCCGAGCTCATCCTTTATATGGCGCAGTACCTGACCAACAAAGTGCAGGACCTGGTCAGTTGCCTCTCGGAAGTGGTCGATGAGGAAGAAGAAAAGCTGGATGCCGACGAACGGTACACGCCCGAGCATGGAGAGGTTCTGCAGATCCGGCGCCGGGCCGCTGCGTTGAAGCGGTTTCTCGCTCCGCAGCGCGATATTTTCGGTCAGCTGACGCGAATAAAGTTGCCCTGGTTCGTCGAGGACGATGGCGATTACTGGAACGAATTGAACAACAGCCTGACACGTTATCTCGAGGAGCTGGAATTGACCCGGGAGCGCGTGGGGCTGGTCCTGGAGGCTGAGGACCGACGTTTGAGCGTGCGCATGAACCGCACGATGTATCGCTTCGGGATCATCACCGGGGTCTTTTTGCCGATGAGTTTTCTGACCGGTCTTTTGGGGATCAACGTCGGGGGGATTCCGTTATCGGGGAGTCCTTACGGCTTCCTCGTTGCCTGCCTGCTGATGGTCTCGGTGGCGCTCGGGCAGTGGTGGTTGTTCCGACGTTTGCGCTGGGTTTGAACGTGATTCATGTGACCCGACCAAATTTGACCGCGTCTTTCACAGACATCACGAGAGGTGCGTATGCACGATCCGTTTGAACAGTCTTTGCGTGACATGCTCAATGCATCACCGTCCACCCGGGACGACGATGCGTGCCTTGGCCGTGTCCTGAAAACCGCCAACCGCCAGGTCGGTGCCGGCGATCTGTTCAGCCTGCTGGGCCGCTGGCTGCCCGCCCTGATGATCGCCCTGAATAACGGATCGGCCCACGTGGCGCCGGTGTCTCGTCTGCGTAAACCTACCGCTCGCACTGCTGATAAGGCTGATTGAATATGGAACTTGATCTCTGGACACAGAGCCTCGTCACTGCAATGACTGCGTTATGGACCAAGGTTGCGAACTTCATTCCAAACCTGTTTGGCGCACTGGTCGTGCTGCTTCTGGGGTTTGTCGTGGCCAAGCTGCTGGACACGCTGCTCTCCAAATTGCTCGCCAAACTGGGCCTTGACCGCCTGATGGGCGGTACCGGTCTGACCAAACTGCTGTCGCGAGCCGGCCTTCAAGTGCCGATTTCCACGCTGATCGGCAAAATCGTCTATTGGTTCGTTCTGCTGATTTTTCTGGTTTCTGCGGCAGAATCACTTGGACTTGAGCGAGTTTCAGCTACGCTGGATATGCTCGCGCTGTATGTTCCGAAGGTATTCGGCGCAGCGCTGGTGCTGCTGGTGGGCGTCTTGCTGGCGCAACTGGCCAATGGCCTGGTGCGCGGCGCCGCAGAAGGCGTAGGCCTGGACTATGCTTCCGGGCTGGGGCGAATAGCCCAGGGCCTGGTGATCATCATCAGCATTTCGGTCGCGATCAGCCAGTTGGAGGTCAAGACTGACCTGCTCAACCATGTGATCGTAATCGTATTGATTACCGTTGGTCTGGCGGTTGCGCTGGCCATGGGGTTGGGAAGCCGGGAAATTGCCGGTCAGATTCTTGCGGGAATCTATGTGCGTGAGTTGTACCAGGTTGGGCAACAAGTGCGTGTTGGCGAGGTCGAAGGGCAGATCGAAGAGATCGGCACGGTTAAAACCACATTGCTGACCGATGAAGGTGAGCTAGTCTCTCTTTCCAATCGGATCCTCCTCGAGCAGCATGTGAGTAGCCGCTAACCCGGCAAACCCTGCTAATGTATGCCGCCGCAAAATGCCTGCTGATGCTGGCAGCGGCGGACATTGACCTGACTGTCGGCCCGACTTGTTTTGAATAAAGCCCAATCGCTATCCATGCGCTACGACCCCCGCGAGCTCTCTGATGAGGAGTTGGTCGCGCGCTCGCATACCGAGCTGTTTCACGTAACGCGAGCCTATGAAGAACTGATGCGGCGTTACCAACGAACATTATTTAACGTCTGTGCACGATATCTCGGGAACGATCGCGACGCAGATGATGTCTGTCAGGAAGTCATGTTGAAGGTGCTGTATGGACTGAAGAACTTCGAGGGCAAATCGAAGTTCAAGACATGGCTATATAGCATCACGTACAACGAGTGCATCACACAGTATCGGAAAGAACGGCGAAAGCGTCGCTTGATGGACGCCTTGAGTCTGGACCCCCTCGAAGAAGCGTCCGAAGAAAAGGCGCCGAAACCCGAGGAGAAGGGTGGACTCGATCGCTGGCTGGTGTATGTGAACCCGATTGACCGCGAAATTCTGGTGCTACGATTTGTCGCAGAGCTGGAATTTCAGGAGATCGCAGACATCATGCACATGGGTTTGAGTGCAACAAAAATGCGGTACAAACGCGCTCTAGATAAATTGCGTGAGAAATTTGCAGGCATTGCTGAAACTTAGTTCGGCGCAAATATCTCTTACGCGTAGGCAAGTTCTGATAGACTTGCCGCCGAGTTGTCCCCCGGTTTGCGGGACTGCTTCACAATCACCAGATGGGGATTTAACGGATGAAACTGAAAAACACCTTGGGCTTGGCCATTGGTACTCTTATTGCCGCTACTTCGTTCGGCGCTCTGGCACAAGGCCAAGGCGCAGTTGAAGGCGAGCTCAACTACGGGAAGAAGTACAACGACAGCGTTAAGAACGTTGAAGACGGCTACACTCCTGGCGCCTCCATCGGTTACTTCTTGACCGACGACGTGTCGTTGAACGCGACCTACAACAATGACGACCACACCCGTTCGAACAACGGTACTGGCCATCAGAAAATCGAAGGCGACCAGTTCGGTCTGAACGCCCAGTACCACTTCAACAACGCTGGCGACGCTCTGCGTCCATACGTTCAAGGTGGTGTTAAGCACGGCAGCATGACCAACGTAGCCGCTGACGGCCACACCGGTCGTGACCAGTCGACTTTCCTGACTGCAGGCGGTGGCGTTAAGTACTACTTCCTCGAAAACTTCTTCGCCCGTGCTGGCGTAGAAGCCGACTACAAGCTGGACAACGGCAAGTGGGACTACATCCCGTCCGTAGGTCTGGGTGTGAACTTCGGTGGCGGCTCCAAGCCTGCTGCTGCTCCAGTTCCAGCACCGGCTGAAGTCTGCTCCGACAGCGACAACGATGGCGTATGCGACAACGTTGACAAGTGCCCGGACACCCCAGCCAACGTAACTGTTGACGCTGATGGCTGCCCAGCAGTTGCTGAAGTCGTACGTGTAGAGCTGGACGTGAAATTCGACTTCGACAAGTCGGTAGTCAAGCCTAACAGCTACGGCGACATCAAGAACCTGGCTGACTTCATGAAGCAGTACCCATCCACCACCACTACTGTTGAAGGTCACACTGACTCCGTCGGTCCTGACGCTTACAACCAGAAACTGTCCGAGCGTCGTGCAAACGCCGTTAAGCAAGTTCTGACCAACCAGTACGGTGTTGCTCCGTCCCGCGTTCAGTCTGTTGGCTACGGCGAATCCCGCCCAGTTGCTGACAACAAAACTGAAGCTGGCCGCGCTGTAAACCGTCGCGTAGAAGCGCAGGTTGAAGCTCAAGCTAAGTAATTAGCCCGCAGCTCTGAGAAAAGCCCGGCTTAGGCCGGGCTTTTCTTTGCCTGCGATTTGGTGTTTCAGCCCGGACCCGAAAAGATCGCAGCCTGCGGCAGCTCCTACATTGATCCTGCGTAGCGTCCTGTAGGCGCTGCCGCAGGCTGCGATCTTTTGATCTTTTCGTTGGTTGCCACCGCGCCGATGACCAATATGGCTGGGCTTTTCAACTCGAAGTCGTGGGCCGCTTCTTCCATCGACATCAGATCACTCCGACATTCCCGTTGGTGCGGTAGCGAGGCATTTTCGATCATCGCCACCGGCGTGTCTGCCGCCATCCCGCCGGCCAATAGTTGCTGACGAATTTCGCTGAGCTTGGCCACCCCCATGTAAATCACCAGGGTCGTACCGCTCTGGGCCAGCGCCTGCCAGTTCAGGCTGCTGCCGTCCTGAGTATGGGCGGTGACCAGTGTCACGCCGCGCGCCACACCCCGCAGGGTCAGCGGAATATCGCATTGCGTGGCGCCAGCGAGCCCGGCAGTGATGCCATTGACCAGTTCGACCTCAACCCCGCGCTCGCGCAACCACTGTGCCTCCTCACCGCCGCGCCCGAAAATGCACGGGTCGCCGCCCTTGAGTCGCACCACGCATTTGCCCTGGCGCGCGTAACGCAGCATCAGACGATGAATGAACGCTTGTGGCGTTGAGCGGCAGCCGCCACGTTTACCCACGGGAATGAGCCGCGCGTTGCCGCAATGCTCGAGTATGGCGTCATTCACCAGATCATCGATCAGCACGACATCTGCTTCGCTCAACGCCCGCACGGCTTTTAGCGTCAACAGCTCCGGATCACCGGGACCCGCACCGACCAGCCAGACTTTTGCATTCATCGTGTTTTCCTCACGGGAAATGGAATAAATCTAAAGATTTGCAGTGATGTTCAGTACGCCTTCGCGAGCAGGCTCGCTCCCACAAGGGAATGCATTTCAACTGTGGGAGCGAGCCTGCTCGCGAAGGGCGCAACTCGGTCTCAACCATGAAATACCGCAAACATCAGCGCCAGATTGATCAACAGCGACCCCAGTGCCAGCGTCCGCCACACCTTCAGCGGCTCGCGCTCCAGCAAGGGCCTCGGGCGTACGCTCAAGCTGCGGCGCTCACCCTGTTCCATCAGCAGCAACCATTCTTCGGCGGTTTCAAAGCGCTGGGCCGGATCCGCCGCCACTGCACGCTCAAGGCTAAGGTTCAACCAGTCCGGCAGGTCAGGGCGATAGCGGCTTGCGCTGACCGGTAATGCAAATCGTGGGCGCTGGAAAGCTTCGATTTCGCCGTAGGGAAAATGCCCGGTGAGCAGGTAGAACAGGGTCACACCGACCGCATACAGGTCCTGTTGCGGCGTCGGCGCTTCACCGCGAAATGCTTCCGGCGCAATGTAGCTGGGGGTTCCGGGGAGGGCCGAGGGCTGGTCTTCGGACAAGCCAGGGCACCAGGCGAGCCCGAAATCCAACAGACGCAACTCGCCGTCGTCTCCCAGCAGCAAGTTTTCCGGTTTGATGTCGCGATGCAGGATCTGCCGCCGGTGCAGCAGGCCAACGGCTTTGACCAGGCGTTCAGCCAGGTCCTGCCATTGGGCCAACGGTAACGGCCCGCTCTGCGCGTGCAGTTGCGCCAGGGTCGAGCCGGCGTATTCGCGCATCACGTAGTACAAATGCTGACGCTGACTGGCGGTATGGACTTCAGGAAAATGTCGCCCGGCCACCCGCTTGAGAAACCATTCCTCCGAGAGCAGGGCTTGTCCGGCCAAGTGATCATCACGAAGCACACCGGGCAGGGTTTTCAGCAGCCAGGGTTGTTGCTGACTGTCGCGCACCCGATAAAGGAGCGACTGCTGGCTCTGGCCGAGTATTGCTTCAACCTGCCAGCCTTCGAAATCCTGGCCCGGTTTCAGCGCCGGTGGCAGTGGCCATTGCTGCAAATGAATCAGCGCATCGCCGATGCTGGTTTCACCGAGGGCATCGACCCGCACCAGCAAGGCACTGGCGTTATCCTGGCTGCCGGCCAGGTGCGCAGCCTTTACCAGCGTCTGCGCGGCGCTGTCGAGGTCCGGTTGGTCGCGCAGAATCGTGGCAATCGCGGTATCGCCCAGCACCGCCCAGATACCGTCGCTGAGCAGCACAAAACTCTCGTCCAGGCGTAATTCACCGTCGAGAAAGTCCAGCACCAGATGCTGATCGAGCCCCAGTGCCCGCTTGAGCACATGCTGCATGCCCGGTTGATCCCACACGTGATCTTCACTGACCCGCTGCAATTGCTCGGCATGCCAGCGATACACCCGGCAATCGCCGACATGGGCCAGGGTAAAACGCTTGCCGCGCAAGACCAGGGCGCTGACGGTGGTCAGCAAGGGCTGCCCGCCGCCGTTGGCCTGCAACCAGCGGTTCTGCGCCAGCAGCAAGCGATCCAGGGCCTGGGCGACGCCCCAGGTCTCCGGGGTGGCGTAGTAGTCCAGCGCCAGTGCCTGCAACGTCGAGCGGGCGGCCAGGCCGCCATCGGCGCACTGGCTGACGCCGTCGGCGATGGCGAACAAGTAACCCTTGCTGGCGGCCAGCGCCGGGGCCGGTGTGACCAGGCGCAGGGCGTCCTGGTTCTCGTCTCGCGGACCGGTGGCGCTGGCTTGGGCGAAGCTCAGTTGCAGGCTCATGGCTGCGTCAGACCCGCGCAGCGGTCACGGCGGCCGAACCCCAGGTGGTTCTCCAGCGACGTTTCACGCCGTGCAGACCGAACCAGGCGAGGACGCCAAGGCTGGCGAACAGCCACAACGCCATCTGGTAGCTGCCGGTGCTTTGCTTGATCGCGCCCATGCCTGCCGCCAGGGCAAACCCGCCGATGCCGCCGGCCATGCCGATCAGGCCGGTCATCACGCCGATCTCCCGCCGAAAGCGCTGTGGAACCAACTGGAACACCGCGCCGTTGCCTGCCCCCAAACCGAGCATGGTGCAGACGAACAGTGCCAGCGCTGCAATGGAGCTCGGCAGGTTGAAACCCACGGCCGCGATGCAGATCGCCGCCACGGTGTACATCGCCAGCAAGGTGCGGATGCCGCCGAAGCGATCAGCCAGTGCGCCACCCAATGGACGCATCAGGCTGCCACCGAACACGCAGGCCGCCGTGTAGTAACCGGCCGTTACCGGGCTCAGGCCGTACTGGTCGTTGAAATAGCCGGGCAGGGCGCTGGCCAGGCCGATGAAACCGCCAAAGGTCACACTGTAGAAAAACATGAACCACCAACTGTCGCGGTCGCCCAGGGCCTTGAAGTAGTCGGCCATCGATTTGGCTTTCGGCCGCTCGGGGGCGTTTTTGGCCAGCCAGGCGAAGACGATCAGGGTCAGGATCAGCGGGATCAGGGCGAAGCCGAAGACGTTACTCCAGCCAAACGCCGCCGCCAGCACCGGTGCGATCAACGCGGCCAGTACGGTCCCTGAATTACCGGCCCCGGCGATGCCCATGGCCTTGCCCTGATGCTGCGGCGGGTACCACTGCGAGGCCAGGGGCAGGGCCACGGCGAACGAGGCTCCGGCCATGCCGAGGAACAGCCCCAGCAGCAGCGCTTGCTCATAGCTGTGGATGCCGAGTTTCCAGGCCCCGAACAGTGCACAAATGACGATCACTTGACCGATCAGGCCGGCGGTTTTCGGTGACAGGCGATCAGCCAGCATGCCCATCACAAAGCGCAATACCGCTCCGGCCAGGATCGGCGTAGCCACCACCAGTCCGCGTTGTTGGGTGGTCAGGTGCAAGTCACCGGCAATTTGCACCGCCAGCGGGCCAAGCAGGTACCAGACCATGAAGCTCAGGTCGAAATACAGGAAGGCCGCGAACAGGGTCGGGGTATGGCCGGATTTCCAGAAGCTTGAATTCATCGCGCACCTCAGCTGATAGGAGTCTCGAACGGGAGTCATGCAGGTGGGGCGCCGAAGGGCCGCACCACCGGCCCCGGGCTATGGGGCCAAAACAAAAAAACGCCGCTACCCGATTCGCCAGGGGCAAATGGGGTGAGCGACGTCTTTGTCGTGGGTGGGGCAACCGCCGTTGGTTACCTGTGGTGATTACTTAGCCAGATTTGTGCCAACAGCCGAAACCGTGGTGCACCCTACGCGAGCAGGCTCGCTCCCACAGGGGAATTGCGCCGTACACCAATCAACTGTGGGAGCGAGCCTGCTCGCGAAGGCGATAGAACATTCACCACAAGGCTTCAGCCAAGCAACTCACTCATGGCAATGATCTGCTCCGCCACCTGAATCAGCTTCTGCTGACGGCTCATGGCCTGGCGGCGCATCAGGGTGTAGGCCTGTTCCTCGTTGCAGTTCTTCATTTTCATCAGCAGCCCTTTGGCCAGCTCGATGCGCTTGCGCTCGGCCAGTTGCTGGTCGCGGGCGTGCAGTTGGGCGCGCAGGGCCTGGTCGCTTTCGAAACGCGCCATGGCCACGTCGAGAATCGGCTGCAAGCGTTGTGCGTGAATGCCTTCGACGATGTAGGCACTGACCCCGGACTTGATCGCCTGGCGCATCACGTCGGGGTCGTGTTCATCGGTAAACATCACGATCGGCCGTGGCTGGTCGCGGCTCACCAACACCACTTGCTCCATGACATCGCGGCTCGGTGACTCGGTATCGATCAGAATCACGTCCGGACGCACCGTTTCGACGCGTTCGGGCAGGTCAATGGTCAGCCCGGACTCGTCGATCACCTCGAAGCCGGCTTCGGTCAGGGCCGCTTTCAGGCGCCCGACTTTTTTCGCGGTGTCGTTGATCAGCAGGATACGCAACATATTCGCAGTCTCCTGTCAGTGGCTGGCGATAAGGGGCGAGTTGTCGCTCATGGCGTGCAGTTTGAAGCTTCGGGCATAACCGGCCGGATCAGAGCCGTCCCAGACCTTGCCGTCGATCAACTGGCTGCTGCGCATTTCCGTGCCCAACGCGGCGACTCCGATGGCACTGGCGGCCTCCCGGTACACCTCCAGTTGCTGGACCTGTCGGGCCACCGCGAGGTAGTCCGGGTCGTCGCGCAACAGCCCCCAGCGGCGGAACTGGGTCATGAACCACATGCCATCGGACAGGTACGGCAAATTGACCGCGCCCTCACCGTGGAAACGCAAGGCGTGCGGGTCTTGCCAGCGATTGCCGAGACCGTCGGCGTACTCGCCCAGCAGGCGAGGTTCGATGCAGTCGAGCGGGGTGTCGAGGTACTGCGGCGCGCTGAGCAATTGTGCAGTGCTGCGGCGATTTTCGACGCTGTCTTCAATGAAACGGCTGGCTTGCAGGATTGCCATCACCAATGCCCGGGCGGTATTGGGGTATTGCTCGACGAAGGCGCGGGTGCAGCCCAGGACTTTTTCCGGGTGGTCGGGCCAAAGGGTCTGGGTCGTCGCCAGGGTAAAGCCGAGATCCTGTTGCACCGCGCTGGCGGACCAGGGCTCGCCAACGCAGAAACCGTCGATGCGGCCGGCTTGCAGGTGCGCGACCATTTGCGGCGGCGGCACCACCACGCTGTCGACATCCTGCAACGGATGGATGCCCTGGCTGGCGAGCCAGTAATACAGCCACATGGCATGGGTGCCGGTGGGAAAGGTCTGGGCGAAGGTCAGTTTTGGGCGAGTTTGGTGCACGTGCCGGTGCAGTGCTTCAGGACCGGTCACGCCCAGGCCCTGCAAGCCACGAGAAAGATTGAGGCTCTGGCCGTTCTGGTTCAGGCCCATGAGCACGGCCATGTCGGTCGGAGCCACGCCACCGATGCCCAGGTGCACGGCGTAGATCAAACCGTACAGGCTGTGGGCGGCGTCGAGTTCGCCGCTGACCAGTTTGTCCCGCAGATTGGCCCAGGATGGCTGGCGCTTGAGGTTCAGGGTCAGACCGTAGGGCTGGGCGAAGCCCTGGGTGGCGGCGACGACCACCGAGGCGCAGTCACTCAGGGCCATGAAGCCCAGATTGATTTCGGTCTTTTCCGGGGCATCGCTGCCATTGACCCAGGCCAGAGGGCCGGCGGACGGTTCGTTCATCGCGTATTCACCTTGCAAAAAAAACGTCGTACCGGTGGCCTTGCACACGCAAGTCCGGTCACGACGTCATTGTCCTGGCACTCACACCGTCGTTGGCGCGGGTGCTGATGCCTGAACGGGTGCAAGGCATATGCCAGCCGGGGTTTCATCAGCTTTTCATCAGGATTCAACGCGCCATGTCTTTCATCCTGCCGGCCCTTGATCGTCAGGCCGAAGGAGGTTGGCGTGCACATCGAATCTCTACGCGACACGCATTTCCCGGATGCCCGTTCCAGCGAGCGGGTGCTGCATCTGCGTGTCAGCGAATCCCCCGTGCAACTGGTCTCGCAACAGTGCGCGACGGTCGGCTGCCTGCCGACAGGTTGGGAAGGGCTGATTGCGATGAGCGGTGCATTCGAGGCGCACGGCAGCATGCAGGCGCTGCCGATTGCGCAAGCACCGTTGGTGAAGTTGCAAGTGTTCATCGATCTGGGGAACGCGCTGAATGATCAACGGCCTGGCCCGGCTCCCTGGGCGGCATTGCCGGTGGCTTACCCCACCGTTCAGTGCGAGCGCGCGCTGGAGCGCTGGTACATCGAACAGTCCATGGTCGGTGGTGTGGCCTACCAGGCCTTTGCCAGCGTGTTGCGTCATACCGAGGGTTACGGACTGGTGCGCTTTCTGCTGGAACAGGGCACCCACAGCGAAAAGCTGACGACCCTGGCGCAGCGTTATGGCGTCTCTGTGTCGCATTTTCGCCGACTGTGCCGGCAGGCACTGGGTACGGCAGCCAAGCCTGCCCTGCGCGGCTGGCGGACGGCCCAGGCGCTGTTGAACATGAGTCTGCAGGGCGGTTCCCTGACGGATGTGGCGCTGGAGTTCGGTTTTGCCTCTTCTTCGCATTTCTCCAAGGAAATCCGCGAACTGGTGGGCTTCACGCCCAGCAGCCTGGCCGACATTACCTATTTACCAGGCAAGTGAGCCGATGAACCGCCTAATTCACTCTTTGTATGTTTTGCCCTTCTGGCTGGGTGCCGCGTTAATCATCGTGCCGTTGCCCGCGCAGGCCGATATCTATGAATTCGAGGCCCGCGAACAGAGCGCGCGGACTTTTTTCAGCGAGTTGTCCGGATCGCTTGGCAAGCCGGTCATCGTCAGCAAGGCCGCTGCGGCCAAGCGCATTTCCGGTACGTTCGATCTGCGTAAACCGCAACAGACCTTTGAGCGAGTCAGCTTGAAAATGGGTTTGATCTGGTACACCGACGGCCAGGCGATTTACCTGTATGACGCCCCGGAAATCAAAAGCTCGATGGTGTCACTGCAAACCCTGACGGTGGCCAGGCTTCAGGCGTTTCTTGAGCGTTCCGGGTTGCACGATGTGCGTTATCCACTGCGCCATGACGGTCTGCGTACTTTTCATGTGTCGGGTCCGCCGATGTATGTCGACCTGGTGGTGCAAGCGGCCGGGATGATGGATAACCAGCGTTCGGAGTTGTTGCTGGGCAAGCAGCAGATCGGTGTCATCCAGGTACACAATACCTTTGTCAGCGACCGCAAATACGAGCTGCGCGATGACAAGGTGACCCTCCCCGGACTGGCCACCGTGATCGAGGAATTATTGCGTGGCGAGAAGCGCGAGGTCGAGCCGTCGGTAGCGCACGCCCCTGCACCGCGACCGCAGGGGTTGATGCCGGCGTTTCCCCTGGAAGGCCTGGCGACCAGCCCGTTGGATCGGGACCCGGCAGCGCCGCGCATCCTTGCGCGGGACGTGGCCGCCGGAAACATTCGGGTGGTGGCCTATCCGGATACCAACAGCCTGCTGGTCAAGGGGTTGCCGGAGCAAGTGCGTTTTATCGAGAACCTGGTGAGCGCGCTGGACACGCCGAAACGACATGTGGAGTTGTCGCTGTGGATCATTGATTTGCACAAGGACGAACTCAACCAGCTGGGCATCAACTGGCAAGGCGCCGTGAATACGGGCGGGAAATTTTCCGCTTCCCTCAATGCCGGCTCGGCGACCACCCTCGATGGTGCGTCGTTCGTGACCCAGGTCATGGCACTGGAACGCACCAACCGGGCGAATGTGGTGTCGCGGCCGGTGATCCTGACGCAGGAAAACGTTCCGGCGATCTTCGACAACAACCGCACGTTTTATGCCCCGCTGGTGGGGGAGCGCAGTGTCGATTTGCAGCACGTGACCTACGGCACGCTGGTGAGCGTACTGCCCCGTTTTGCCCAGGCGGACGAGGTCGAAATGTCGCTCAACATCGAGGACGGCAACGAAGTCGAAAGACCTGATCAGGACAAGCCGCCGGGTACATTGCCAACGGTCGGCCGCACACGTATCAGCACGGTGGCGCGGGTGCCCCAGGGCAAGAGCCTGTTGGTGGGTGGTTTCACCCGCGATGACAACAGTGAGCAAGTCGGTCGCATACCGGTTCTGGGTTCGATTCCGTGGGTCGGGCGCTTGTTCAGCTATCGGCAGAACCGTTCGGCCAACACGGTGCGGGTGTTCTTGATCCAACCCAAGGAAATTCGCAACGCACTGGAGCCCACCACGGCAGAGCCGGCTACACGATTGCTGACCCCGGAGCAGCACGAGCGTGTGCGCCGGTCCTATTTTCGGGCAGCCGTACAATGATTCTGCCATCGATTTCCACGGGCGGGCGAGCCGCCCAGGCACGGCTGAATGCCGAGAAGGCCGCCGAACATCCACAGCCTCAGGCGGATGCAGACATCGATCTCGATGACAGCGGTACGGCGGCTGCTGTCGGGCGTTTTGTGCAGATCAGCGATGAAATGTCGGCAGCGCTGGCGCAGTTCCGTGGCCGACGGCACATCGAACTAAAATCCGACACGCTGGCCGATAATTTCGAGCGGGTGCTGGACGACGACACGGTGCCCAAGGCACGGCAGATTCTCAACCTTGCGCGGCTGACGGACAAACCTGTCACCTGGCTACTGCAAATGGTGCGACATCTGTTCCCCGACGATAGCGACCTGGCGTTGGTGCTGCGGGAACTGTTGCGCCGAAAAAAGCTGGAAACGACTACTCGTCAACGACTCGAAACGTTGTTGCAGACGGTGGTTGCCCAAGGCTCCCCCAAGCGTATGAATGCCGGGATCAACACTGCCCTCAAAGCCCGGATGTTCGGTAAAAGCATGGCGGTGCGCGCAGCACTGTTGCGCGAGACCTACCGCGATTTTCTCGAGTCCGACGAAGGCCCGGTCGATTGCTATCAGGACTGGATTGCGTTGTACGGGCCACTCCAGCGCAAGAACGTTCTGGTCTTTATCGAAGCGGCGTTGCTCACCGACATCAGCGCCCAGGACCCGAGTTGCTCGCGCGCAGAATTTGGTCATCTGCTGGCCCGGGTGAACGACCTCAAGCGCCTGCGTTCGGCCGATGACTTGTTCATCGGCAGCCTGCTCGGTGACGCGCTCATCTGTCGGCATAACCCCCACGAGCCTGACTGGCTGGTGTTCCTGCTCGGCGTGTTGGCCTACCCCGATGAGCTCGATCAACTGTTGCTCGGCGCATTGGGCGAGCGGGTGCTGCTGAGTCCGCACCGTGAACGCTCGACCGTGCTGCAGACGCTGCGTCGGCACAGCCTGCAATTGCCGACGCCTCTGTTTGCCGACGAAGAAGCGCCGGTGCGCCTGGCCCAACAGTTCATGCGGCTGGCCGACATTGCCTACGCCCACGAATGTATCGAACAGCGACGTCTCGGCGGTTGCCCGTGACTTTTTTGCGGAACTGACCTGCCATGCTCAATGTGTTTTTGCGAAACGTCGGCGCTCGTCCGGAGCTGCTGATCCTGACGCTGATGGTGATGATCATCGCCATGCTGATCATTCCACTGCCGACGGCGCTGGTGGATTTTCTCATCGGCCTGAACATCGTCATTTCGCTGCTGGTGTTCATGGGCTCGTTCTACATCGAACGCATCCTCAGCTTTTCGACATTCCCGGCCTTGCTGCTATTGACCACCTTGTTTCGCCTGGCACTGTCGATCAGCACCAGCCGCCTGATCCTCAGTCAGGCCGATGCGGGGGAGATCATCGCGTCGTTCGGTGAGTTCGTGATCGGCGAAAGTCTGGTGGTGGGTTTCGTGATCTTTTCCATTGTCACCATTGTCCAGTTCATCGTGATCACCAAGGGCTCGGAACGGGTGGCCGAAGTCGCGGCGCGCTTCTCGCTGGACGGCATGCCGGGCAAGCAAATGAGCATCGACGGTGACCTCAAGGCGGGCGCCATCACCGCCGAGGAGGCCAAGGAAAAGCGCAGCGTGCTGGAACGTGAAAGCCAGTTGTATGGCTCGTTCGACGGCGCCATGAAGTTCATCAAGGGTGATGCGATCGCCGGCATCATCATTATCTTCGTCAACTTCATTGGCGGCATGGCCATCGGGGTCGGGCAGATGGGCATGGACATGTCTACGGCCTTGTCGACCTACACGCTGCTGACCATCGGCGATGGTTTGGTGGCACAGATTCCCGCGTTGCTGATCGCCATCGGCGCCGGGTTCATCGTCACCCGTGTAAACGGCGACGACAGCAACCTGGGGCGCAACATGCTCGCGCAAATGCTCGGGCATCCGTTCGTGCTGGGGGTGACGGCGCTGCTGGCGGTGGGTGTCGGCCTGCTGCCCGGTTTTCCGCTGCTGACCTTCCTGCCCATCGCCGCTGCCCTGGCGCTGGTGGTGTTCGTCCGGCAACGCAAGGCTTCCAGGATGGAAGGGCAGGGTGACAGCCGTCCGGCCCCTGCGCAGGGGGATGCCATACAGACCGGATCGGGCCTGCTCGATGACGTCGACAACATTGCCACCGAAACCGTCGCCTTGATGTTGCTGGTGCCCACGGCGCGGCTGGAAGAACTGAACAAGGCCCGCTGGGCCGCGCGTTTTCGCAGCCAGTTTTTCGTCGACTACGGGTTGCGCATTCCGGAACCGCAGCTGCGTGCCAGCGAGGCGTTGCCGACCCATCAAGTGGCGGTGCTGATCAATGAAGTGCGCGCCGAGCAGTTCGATATCCATTTTGATCACTGGCGCCTGCTCGACTATTCGCCAGAGCTGGAGCCCCTGGGTTTTGCCCTGGTACGCGGCAACGACAGCAACCGTCTGGGTGGTGTCTGGGTCAACGCCGGCGACAGGGAGCGGGTGCAGCAGCTGGGGTATCACCTGCGTCCGGCGGACGAGGAATGCTATCGCTGCCTGGTCACGCTGTTGGCGCGCAACATCCAGGAGTTTTTCGGGGTGCAGGAAACCAAGCAGTTGCTGGACGAAATGGAATCGCGCTACCCCGATTTGCTCAAGGAAGTCTATCGCCACGTCACGGTGCAAAAGATCGCCGAGGTGCTGCAGCGGTTGATCGGCGAGCGCATTTCCGTGCGCAACATGAAGCTCGTTCTCGAGTCGCTGGCGCATTGGGCATCGCGGGAAAAGGACGTGCTAGCACTGGTCGAGCACGTTCGCGGCGCGATGGCCCGCTACATCAGCAACAAGTTCGCCCAGGGCAATGACTTGCGTGTGCTGCTGTTGTCACCGGAGTTCGAGGAGGTGGTGCGGCGGGGCATTCGACAAACCTCGGGCGGCAGTTTCATCAACCTGGAACCGGCGGAGTCGGAGGATTTGATGGACCGACTGACTGTCGGTCTGGACAGCGTGCACATCGCGCACAAGGACATGGTGTTGCTGTGTTCGGTCGATGTAAGGCGCTACATCAAGAAGCTGATCGAGGGGCGGTTCCGGGAGCTGGACGTGATGTCGTTCGGCGAAGTCTCCGAGACCGTCTCCGTCAATGTCATCAAGACGCTGTAAGGAAAACCTGTAAATGATGCCAATGGATATTGCCGACCTGTTGCGCGAAGCGCTGCGCCACAGTGGCTGCATGGACAGCCAGATCGGACACTTCGACAGTCACAGCACCATTGAAATGCAGATGAAGGATTTGCCCAATATCAACGTCGGTCATGTGGAAGGAGAGGTATGGGTCTGGGCCGCGGTGATGGAGATCGGGCCTCTGCAATTGGGCCGTAGTGCCGACCGGTTGTTGCAGATTTTACTGCAAGGCTGCCCTTGGTCCCGCAGTGGGCAGTTGCATCTGTGCGAGGTAGAAGGGCAGCTGGAACTGCGGCTGATGTGCAATCAGCAGGCCCTCAGCGAAGCCGGCAAGTTCGCCCAGGCCCTGGACCACTTTGTGGCGGTGGTCGAAGAACTGTGCGGCATTCTGCGCCTATGACCGGGCGACTGGAGCGAACGGCTGCCCATCCCCTGCGACTGAGCGGTCCATTGGTCGAAGCCGCGCTGAGCAATGTGGTGATCGGCGAAATTTGTGAAGTGCGTCGCCATTGGCGCTTGCCTGAAGTGTCGGCCAGGGCGCAGGTCATCGGCTTCAAGCCCGACGCCGTCGTACTCAGTTTGCTCGGCGATGCGAAAGGCTTGTCCAGGGAGTCGATGATTGTGCCCACGGGCTCGACCCTGCAATTGACGTGCAGTGATGCCTTGCTCGGCAGCGTGGTCGATCCACAGGGCACTATCGTGGAGCGTCTGGCACCTTCAACCGCGCTGGCTCAGCGCGACTGTCCGGTGGATGCCGACCCGCCGTCGTACCAGCAGCGGCGTCCGGTTGTGGACTCGCTGCGCACGGGAATTCGCGTCATCGACGGCTTGCTGACTTGCGGGGTCGGCCAGCGCATCGGCATCTTCGCCGCCGCCGGTTCCGGCAAAACCACGTTGATCAACATGCTGATCGCCCACACCGATGCCGATGTTTTTGTCATCGGCCTGATCGGTGAGCGCGGGAGAGAAGTGACCGAGTTCGTCGAACATCTGCGCCAGTCCGAGAAGCGCTCCCGCTGTGTGGTGGTGTATGCCACATCGGACTTTTCTTCGGTGGATCGCTGCAACTCGGCCCTCCAGGCCACGGCCATCGCCGAGTATTTTCGTGATCAGGGCTGGCGTGTGGTGTTGTTGCTGGATTCGTTGACACGTTATGCACGTGCCCGGCGCGACCTGGCCTTGGCGGCCGGTGAAGCACCGGCGCGGCGCGGTTATCCGGCCTCGGTGTTCGATGCCTTGCCGCGTTTGCTGGAAAGACCCGGTATGACCGCTTCCGGCAGCATCACTGCCTGGTACACCGTCCTGCTGGAAAGTGATGATGAACCGGACCCGATCGCCGAGGAGATCCGCTCCATTCTCGATGGCCACGTTTACCTCAGCCGAACCCTGGCGGCCAAAGGTCACTATCCGGCGATCGACGTCTTGCGCAGCGTCAGTCGCGTGGCGACGCAAGTCACCACGCCACAGGTACAGCAACTGGCGGCGTCCACCCGGGAAACGCTGACACGTCTCGAACAACTGCAGATTTTTCTCGACATGGGCGAGTACACCCAGGGCGTGGACGCCGCCAACGACCGCGCGCTGCAACGCCGTGACGCCCTCGACCAGTGGTTGCGACAGCCCACCGGCGAACGATGTGAACCAGACGAAACCTTGAGGCGCTTGCATGAGCTTATTACCTGATCGACGACGCCTGTTGGCGTTCAGTCAGTTTCGTCGGCAACGGGGCGAACAGGCCGTGCTGCGTACACAGCAGCAACTGCAACCGCTGTTGCAGGAACGGGCCGGATTCGAGGGGCAAGCAACAGCGCTGCAAAACCTGTTGGCCAGCCATCGCGCCAATGACTGCATGCTGGATCACGGGCAACTGCTGGCGCTGTTGCGGCGGCAGGCGGTCATCCGTCGGCAGATCGATCTGTTGCGGGTCGAGCGTGATCGCGTCGACCAGCAGTTGCGACAGATTGAACAAACGTTGCAAGAGCAGCGCGAGCAACTGTGTTTTCTGCAGTGCAAACATGACAAGTACGAGCGGTCTGTCCAGCAGTTGTTGCGTGCGCAACGGCTTGAGCAGGTGCGTCGGGAAGAACGAGAGGTCGAAGAGATGAGCGGAGTTCGGCGATGAAAGAGGTATCTGTCATTTCACTTCTGCCGATTCAGGTTCCGGACCCCGTGTCCGAAGATGCCATGGATGAGCTGCTGGATCCGCTTGTACCGGCGCAAGAGGATGAGTTGCCGCAAGGTGTATTGGAGCTTGTGGCGAGTTTGATCCGGCTTCATCGACCGGCGATGGAAACGGTTCACCCGGTAGCCTGGGAATCATTGGCTTCCCCCCGGAGAACAACCCATGTTGAACGTGAGGGAATACGGGCTCCCACTCCGGTGACGATGCCTCACCCACCAGCGGGCCCATTGCTCGGCAAGCCAGTACACCGTCCGTTGCCACAACCCATGGTTCCTGTCGCTGCCTTCATCGACAAGGTGATAGCGCCAACACCCATGAACCTGCTCCCTTCGATTGCAGATGAACCGGTGTTGATTGAGCGCCCAACGGTCGAACCACGACAGGCCGAGCACATCGCCAGTTCCAGTACGCCGCCGGCATCCACCTTCGATGAGCAATTGCCCGAATCCTTGTTGAGCCTTCAAGCCCCGCGCCATGGGTCGCAGGTTGCACGAGCTTTCACCCCTTTGCCTGTGTCGCTGCAACCGCTGCCAGCGCTCGACGTAATGCTTGAAACCCTGCCTGGCCCGGACAAGGGCTTGCTGCAGGTGCCGTTCAACAAAGGCGCTGCCAGCGGGCAAGTGACGATCAGCCGCGTGCCGGACGAACCGGCCCGGAACCTGCAACTCAGCCCCAGCAATGTCCTGGTGTTCGAGCAACTCAAGGTGCCCTTCGAGCTGGCTCGAGAACCTGCCTGGCGACTGACAGACAGTGGTGGCGAGCAGCAGCGCCAGGGTTCCCGTCAGTCGCCGGATGACGAGCAGGCTGAACAGTCCGAGCATCCTGCATGAGCGCACTGACATTGCGCCGGATCGACGTTCAAGCGCATGCCTGTGCGCAAGCGGTTCAACGATGGCGGTGCACAGGTGTGGGCGCGGGTTTGGAACGTCTGCAAAGGCAATCCGGTTATTTGCGTTTCCGTGCGCAAGGTGACGGCGGCGACTGGCGGGGGCTGATCGTGGCCCGCGACTGGTTGCATCACTTGCTTCCAGAGCTGCAGTCGCTGCTGGCGGTCGAGTGCCCGGTGGCGAGCATCGCCGGGTTGTTTCGGGCCGTGCCACGGCCCTTGCCGTTGGCTGTGGAGGCGTTGCACTACCGGGCGCTTACCGACGTCGAACTCGTCGACCCGAAGGAATTGCCCACCCACGACGTGCCGTGGCTCGACACGCCAGGGGGGCGAGTGTGGTTGACGCAGTTGCCCCCGGCACGCGCCGCTCACATAACCCTCGGCCCCGAGTGCTGGCTGAGCGAATTGCCGCTGCGCCTGGAGCTGATGCTGGGCGTCAGTCACCTGAGCCCTGCAAGTCGGACTCGGCTGAAAGAGGGCGATGTCCTGCGGATCATTCAGCGCACTCACCAGTGTTGGCTGGCGGATCGATGCCTCGGCGTTTTCACGTTTCACGAAAAGGGAATACACATGCAATCGACCATGGTCGAAGCCAATCAACAGGACACGCCGGATCCCGGGATTGACCTTGGTTCTTTATCGGTGCGCCTGGAGTTCGTACTCGCCAGCCAGCAAATCGATCTGGCCTCGTTATCGCAGATCATCGAAGGGCAACTGATCCCGCTGGCTGACGATGCCGCCCATCACATCGAGATTCGCGCCAATGGCAAGTGTGTTGCCCGTGGAGAACTGGTGCAACTGGAGGAGCAATTGGGCGTCGAGTTGCTAGAGGTTTACCGGAACATCCGCAATGAATGACGTCTCGCTGATCGCGCTGCTGGCATTCGCGTCCTTGCTGCCGTTTCTGGTGGCGGCAGGTACCTGCTACATCAAGTTTTCCATTGTCTTTGTCATCGTGCGCAATGCCTTGGGGTTGCAGCAGGTGCCGTCGAACATGGCGCTGAATGCGATTGCTTTGATGCTGGCGATTTTCGTAATGACGCCGGTGATGAAACAGGGTTATGGCTATTACAAGTCCGAAGCGGTGGCCTTCACCGATATCGAGTCGGTGGTGAATTTCGCCGAGAACGGTTTGGGTGGCTACAAGGACTATCTGCGCAAGTACACCGACCCGGAGCTGGCGCTGTTCTTCGAGCGGGCCCAAGCGGTTCACGATGAAACCGAAGTAGACCTGCCTGCCGATGAAGAACTCGCGCCCTCGCTGTTCGCACTGTTGCCGGCCTATGCCCTGAGCGAAATCAAAAGCGCCTTCAAGATCGGCTTCTATCTGTATTTGCCCTTCGTGATCGTCGACCTGGTGATCTCCAGCATCCTGCTGGCGCTGGGCATGATGATGATGAGCCCGGTGATCATCTCCGTGCCGATCAAACTGGTGTTGTTCGTCGCGCTGGACGGCTGGGCGTTGCTGTCGACCGGGTTGGTCAAGCAATACCTGACCTTGCTGGTGTAGGGGGCAATCATGAACGATCTGGTCTATGCCGGTAACAAAACCCTGTACCTGATTCTGTTGATGGTGGCCTGGCCGATCATCGTCGCCACGGTGGTCGGTCTGGTGGTCGGCTTGATTCAGACGGTGACCCAGTTACAAGAACAGACGCTGCCGTTCGGTTTCAAGTTGCTGGCGGTGGCGGCGTGCCTGTTTCTGCTCTCGGGCTGGTATGGCGAAACCCTGCTCGATTTCAGTCGTGAAGTCATGCGTCTGGCGTTGAGTTAGGCCGATGTCGGTCACGTTGTTTTTCGACCTGTACGCGTTGTTCGCCGCCGCGATCCTGGGCGTTGCACGGCTGGCGCCGATTTTTTTCATGCTGCCGTTTCTCAACAGCGGGGTGCTGACCGGGGCGCCGCGCCAGGCCGTCATGGTGCTGGTGGCGCTGGGGTTCTGGGCCTATGTCAGCGTGCCGTTACCCGCCCTCGACGGGTTGGCGTTCTTTGGCCTGGTGCTGCGCGAGGCCGGTATCGGCGTATTGCTGGGATGCCTGCTGTGCTGGCCGTTCTGGGTGCTGCACGCCATGGGCAACCTGATCGATAACCAGCGCGGAGCCATGCTCAGCAGCACCGTGGACCCGGCCAACGGCGTTGACACTTCGGAGTTGGCGAACTTTCTCCAGTTGTTCGCCGCCGCGGTCTATCTCGAAGGCGGCGGTATGCTGTTAATGCTCGAAACCATAGGCCACAGCTACCGGATCTGTGCCCCGGCGAACGGCTGCGAAGTGCATCTGCAACCGATCCTGAGTTTGTTGGATGCACTGGTGAGCAAGACGCTGGTCATCTGCGCGCCCGTGGTGGCCACGCTGTTGGTCAGCGAGGCGCTGCTGGGTTTGCTCTCGCGCTTTGCACCGCAGATGAATGCGTTTTCGGTGTCGCTGACGGTCAAGAGCCTGGTGGCACTGGTGGTGCTGATGCTGTATTTCGGCGTGCACCTGCCGGACGAAGTCTTGCGCATGGGCATGAAGTCCGGGGCGCTGGAGCACTATCTGGGGGCCGAAGGGGAGGGAAGCGATGTCGTCCAGCGCCTCGAAGACTGAGAAGCCCACAGCCAAGCGTCTGCGCGATGCTGCCCGCAAGGGGCAGACCTTCAAGGCCAAGGATCTGGTCATCACTTGCCTGACCCTGTGCGGTATCACTTACATGGTGTTCAACAGTTCGCTGATTGAAATCATGGAAGTCTATCGACGCATCATTGCCAGCGATTTTGATGCCGACCTGCAAAAGTATTCGGCGATGTTGGTGGTGGTGGGGTTAAAAGCGCTGCTGCCGCTGTTGGTAGTGTGCGTCTTGACCAGCGCGTTGCCGGCGTTGCTGCAAAGCGGTTTTACCCTGGCCAGCGAAGCTTTGAAGCTGAACCTCGGGGCGTTGAACCCGATCAATGGTTTCAAAAAACTGTTCAGCCTGCGCACGGTCAAGGACACCGTCAAAGCGTTGCTGTACCTGGGCAGTTTTGCCCTGGCGCTGTGGATTGTCTGGAGCACGCAACGGCGATTGCTGTTTGCCCAGCTGTTTGTTCAGGCACCGGAGCTGTTTGCGATCTGGGGGCATTTGCTGCTGGTACTGGTGTTGGCATTTCTGGTTTGTGTCCTGTTGATCGTCGTGCTCGATGCACTCAGCGAATACGCGTTGTTCATGAAAGATCAAATGATGGACAAGGACTCGGTCAAGCGCGAACACAAGGAGCAGGACGGCAATCCGCAAATCAAGGGCCGTCGCCGTGACCTGCACCGGGAGTTGCTGTCGGAACAGATCAAATCCGACGTGCGCAGCTCGCGGATGATCATTGCCAACCCGACCCACATCGCCATCGGCGTGTATTTCCGTCCGGAAATCACCGTGCTGCCGTTCATCTCCCTGATGGAAACCAACCAGCGAGCCCTCGCAGTGCGGGCTTACGCCAAAGAGGTCG
Organism: Pseudomonas izuensis; assembly: GCF_002356535.2. Taxonomy (NCBI): domain Bacteria; kingdom Pseudomonadati; phylum Pseudomonadota; class Gammaproteobacteria; order Pseudomonadales; family Pseudomonadaceae; genus Pseudomonas; species Pseudomonas izuensis. Next base: position 1,754,722 of record NZ_AP017423.2, read on the forward strand.
GTGTACCGGTGATCAACGACATCGCCCTGGCCCGGCGGATCTTCAAGACCCACCAGCGCTACAGCTTCCTGCAAGTGCAGGAAATCGAAGAAGTGCTGCGTCTGTTGATCTGGCTCGAACAGGTCGAACAAGCCTGATCCCAACTCTTGTCCTTGTAGGAGCGAGCCTGCTCGCGATGGTCGAGAAGGCGCCGCGTTCATTCCGGCGTTGGCATGAGCGCAATTTGGCAGCGCCCTTGTCAGCGCTTTGGCTCAATGCACAGGTCAGCAGTGCTGACGTTTTTTCAGGAGTGTGGCTGATGAGTCGCAACAACAAAGAAGACGAGCAGATTGCCCTCGACGTCGTGGATGCGGTGCTCGGTGGCGCGGCATTGAAGGACGTTCAAGGCATCAGCGATGAGCAGATGAACAGCCTCTATGCCTTCGCCTACCAGTTTTATGAGCAGGGTCGGCTGGACGATGCCGAGAAGTTCTTTCACTTCCTGTGCATCTACGACTTTTACAACAGCCATTACTGGATGGGGCTGGCGGCTGTGCACCAGCTCAAGCAGAACCATCAAAGAGCGATCGATCTGTACGCGATCGCCTTCGCCCAAAGCAAGAGTGATTGGCGGCCGATGTTTTACACCGGTCAGTGTCAGCTCGCCCTGGGCAGGATCGCCAAGGCCCGGTTGTGTTTCGAGTATGTGCTTGAGCAAGCCACGGAAGATGAACTGCGAAAGCAGGCCGGGGTGTATCTCGACACCTTGAGTCAAATGGAAAAAGACTGTTTGGAGGACTGAACATGAGTGAAATCAGAAGCACTTTCAATCCGGTCATTCAGGGGGCATTGAGCCGAACTGAAGCCCTTGAGAAATATGGCAAGGCCGCCGCCCAGGTTGCCAGGTCGGTGGATCACCAGAAGGCCGGTCAGCAAGCGCTGGCGCGTTTGATGTCGGTGAGTTACGAAGGCCCGCATGGTGGATCGGCCGTCGGCACGGCAAGACCCGTGCTGCATGCGCCACCCGCCCGTGCAGACGGCAGCAAACAGGAGACCAACGGTGATCTGTTCACGCTGTTGATGGCGGTGATCAGCGAAATGCTGGGTGAAGTCGACAGCAACAAGCTGAAAAACCGACTGGCGATGCTGCAAAGCATGGCCGCCATCAAGCAACAAGGCCATGAAAAACTGGCTGCCGAATACGCCGCGGCTGTCGAGGCGCTGGAGGCTGCCGAGGGCGCTGTGGGCAGCAGTCAGGAACACCTCGATCAGTTGCAAGCGCGAGTCCGGCATTTTCAGGGGCTGCTGGAAGAAAGTGAAGCACGCCTGGCGGGACTGGATCCCGAGTCACCGGAGTATGCGGCTGAATTGGCGCGGCGTGACCAGCTCAAGGGCGAACTGGCAGGCCATACCTTGACCTTGCAACAAGCCACCGACACTCACCTGAAATTGATTGAGACCGCCAATGCCCATGCCAAAACCCTGGCCGCGTTGGCCGTGAAAGTGCAGGAGGCTGGTCTTGGTGGTTCCTCAATCAAGGAAACCAATGAGAAGGCTTTGAGCAGCAGCGCCCTGGCGTTGCTGAACCGTTTGAAGATCATCGAGATGCTCGGCGAGGCGGCGCAGAACAAGGAAGAACTCAGTCAGGAACTGTTCCAGGAATTGCAGGCCAGGCTTCAGGAGCACATGAAGCTGGAGTCGGAAAAGTATCTGGAGGAAGTCCGAAAGGCCGAGGCGCTGCAAAAGACCATGGGCTGCATCGGCGCCATTGTTGGGGCGATTTTGACCGTCGCAACCATCGCCGCTGGCGTGCTGACTGCCAATCCGGTGCTCATCGCAGTGGGTGTGATCGGCGCGGCGATCATGATTTCCGATGCGGTGGTCAAGGAAGCGACCGGAACGTCGTTCATGGCCGAAGCCATGAAACCGCTGACCACCGTGATGCAGGAAGCCATCAAGTTGTTCACGGAGCTCTATACCCAACTGCTGATCGCGGTTGGCGTCGATGAAGAGACTGCAAAAGACATCGCACAGATCGCCGGCATGATCCAGGGCATCGCGGCCACCCTCGCGGCCGTGGCGTTAGTAGCGGTGGTCGGTGCGCAAGTGATTGGGCCAATGGTCAGCGCCGTCGCCTCGAAACTGGCCTCGGTGGTCGCGCAGGCAGCTCCGGCGGCGGTGCAGGCAGCCAGGCAATTGGCAACGTCACTGGGCAATTCGTTGACGCAACTGCTGACCCAGTTTCGCAGTTTCATCACCCAGGGTGCCGACCCTGTGACCCTCGCCCGGTACGCCGCCAACCTTGAGATCGCCCAGGCCGTTACCGAGTTCGGCAACGTAGCGGTGCAGGGCGGGCTGCAAATCAAAAGCGGTATGCACCAGGCCCAGGCCGCCGTGCATTTGGCTGACGTGAAGGTGCGCATGGCGATCAGCGAGGAAATCTCCTCCTACCTGACCCGGCTGGTCGAGGACTACGGCAAAGCGATGCAGGACAGAACCCGGCATATCGAGCATGTTTTTGCCGATTTGCAACGCAGCCATGCCGTGAGCCTGCATATGGCCCGGCATGTTTGAACGGATCGATAAAGGAGCTTGCGATGACCACGATTCACACAGCCATCAGAACCGCGCCTGCGGTATTGACTCATGATCCGATCAACAAGGCCGGCCGTAGCGAGAAGACCGGAAGACAGGTTTTAGAACTCAAAGAGAGCGCTATGGGGTCTGCATCATTGGACCGGATCGCCGGAAAACAATTACTGCAGAACGGCCAACTCACAGCACCTACCGCTCAGGAGTTTGAAAGCGCAATCAGTGCCTACCAGCCCAGCGAGTCCGATTGGCAAGACTTCGTCGCGGGCATGAGCTTGATCGACGATGAAGTCAGAAACGATCTGATGTTCGACCCCGGTGCCTGGGAAAAACACGCGAACGTACTGGTTGCCGCCATCATCGCGCTGAACATCGCACGGGTAGCCAACGCGCAATTGCGCGGGCATTTCAGCGTGATGGCGGCCGATGCCGCCAAGGCCGTAGGGGCTGCGATCGTCCAGTCGGGCGAAGCCGCAAAAAACAGCGCCATGTCCCAGTTTTTGGTGTCCGGTGCCATTGCTGGTTTTGCCATGGTCAAAACCTTTCAAGGGCAAGCGTTGAAGCATGCGGACATCAACCTGCACAAACGCAATTCCCTGGATGCCAGCAACCTCGAACGCGACCTCAAGCATCATCGCAACCGCGATGACTGGAACCCGCAAACCACCTACAAGATCAAGACCTTAGATGATTTCGGCCGCACCACGTCAGTCGATTTCAAACCCAAGGGCGCCACGCTGACACCGCAGGAGCAGGCCTGGTTCGACGGGGAAATCCTCAAGGCGCAGAAGGTCAGTCAGACCTCTGACTGGTTGAGCCAGATGGGGGGCAAGGGCATTGAAAAGAAACTGGAAATCGGACGGGCGCTGAACGCCATGTCGATGAGCATGAGCCAGGTGGTATCCAGCATGGTGCGCATGGCCGAGCATGCTGCGCGGGAGGAAGAGGTCTTGCAGCAAAGTGCGCAGAACACTCAGAAGAGTTTGAGCGATGAAGTCGGGCAAAAGGATTCGGCCGATGCAGCGTTGTTGCAAAAGCTGATGGAGATGGTGATGCAGCTGTTTCAATCGCGTATTGAAGTTATTGGGCGAGTTTGAGTAGGGACACAGAATGATCATTACGAAATACACATTGCCAACAGCTAAACCACCTGCGGATTTTAACCTGACCACTGAAAAATCTGTGCCTGCCGAAACGCCTCGCGAAGCGAGAGTGGTGTCTGCCCAGGTTCGATTGCTCGACAGTTCGACCAAAGCGCTCAATCGTAGCCTCGACAATGTTCTCAAGTGCCCGCCGGAAATGTTCGAAGTACGATCGCAAATGGGGGCAAGGCAAGTTGAACAATACAGCGCACTGATCACTCAGTGCTTACAAGCGCTATCCATGGAGGAGCGTCAGCAACTCTTCGAGCACAGCTTGCAACGAATGCCTGTACCGCTTGAGATTTCTGACGATTTCGATGCTGGTGTGAAATCATCGAATGACTTCTTCGACAAGCTGCTCGAACTGATCGACCTGATCAAGAACGGCTACCTGGCCGGTTATGAACACATCATCGCGGCTTACTCGGATTTCTTTAAGGATTTCAACGCGGAAATAACCGCGAAGATGAAGGACTGGATCGAAGGCGCCAATGACGGAAAGGAAGTCAAGTTAAATGCCGGCGCACTGAAAGCGGCGCTGGAAAGCCTTCTGCAGAAATACTCCCATCCCAACCCTGCCTCAGTGCTGTTTCCGAAACCCGGCCAGGGCGGCGCAAGCCGGGAAGAAGCGGAAAAATGGCGAGAGGCGCTGGGCCTGCCCGCCAGTTGCCTTAAGCAAAATGCCGACGGGACATGGTGTGTAGTCATCGATACCGGGCCGCTTCTGAAAATGAAAGAGGGCCTGCCGTCTGGTACGGTGACTTGGGACACCGCGAAATTCCAGGCCTGGCAAACCGGCTTCAACGCCCAGGAAGAACGCATGAAAAACACGCTGCAGTCCTTCACGCAGAAGTATTCGAATGCCAACTCTTATCATGACAACTTCAACAAAACGTTGTCTTCGCATCTCAGTCAGTTTGCGGACATGCTTAAGGCGATGTTGAATTTTTGAAGTGGATGTAAGAGCGTAAAGCAAGTCACTTGTATATCAAAGGGCAGGTGCATCGGCGGTTCGTTTGAATCGAAGTTGTGCCTGCCTTTACTGCATGGGAAAAGTTAATGTCGAAAGAAGTGTTGGCTGGGCTTGAAGTTGAATGCAAAGTAATAAAGGTATTGTCAGATTGTTGTCCGGCAGTTCGCGGGAGAATTGAGCTGGGATCGCGATTGGTGGAGGATTTGTGTGTGGATTCCATAAGCCTGGTTGAAATTGTGATGGCGCTGAATGATTCGTTTGGTATTGAACTGTCCGAGGCTGGAGTGGGGGAGTGGAGGACAGTGTTGGATATCTACGTTTCGGTGAGAGAGAACGGTTGGTACATGGGGTGAGAGTATGATTTATAATTGTTGTATTTTGCGGGGTAAGTCGTTTTTTTTTTGTATCTGTTGTATTCAGTGGGGCGGGCTGTGGGGATTGGCTTTTAGCAGGTTTGTTGTTTTGGGGTTATTTTGTTTTTTCAAAGCAGATGACCTCCCGGTATGGGTGGTCATCTTTAAAGGAGGGCTGATTAGGTTGGTGTGATTATTTTTTTGAAGCGATCATTAAGTTGGCTTGCCAAATCGGCGTCTGCGACTTCAACGGTCAACAGTTTATCGAAGAGATCATGCTGGTTGTTGGAGAGTAATGCGTCCAGAGAGTCGTAGTTTATTTCTGAAAGTTTGGCGTCAACGAGTTTTATGGTTTGTTCGGAAAACTCGTTGTGCGTAACCCCGTTGATGGACTCCATTTGATACATGGCAAGTGCTGGAAGCAAGGAGGTTTCTACATAGTTGGGCTCGTAATAATCATTAAGATGTTTCTCTTCTCTCGGGGTTAATGGCAGGTTAAGTCTGCGGGCTTCGGTCAAGTGAGTATTGAGTTCGAGTTTTAGGTCTAGAATTTGAAGGAAAGTAATCTGGTTCTGCAAAATGCTATCGAATTCTGCTTTATTTTCTATTTTTCTTTGAGGGATCTCTTTTATTTCTTCATTTTTTTCGAAGGCGTAGGATTTTTCCGTTACCGATTTAGCAGTATGTGCAAGGGTCGTGGTTGTCCCCATTACTGAAGCGTGTGTTTCGACACTATGAGCGAGATTAATCGGGAAATGATTGGTTTCACCTTCTGCATAGAGCTCTTTTTTTATTGGCATCATGGTTGCTCTAGATATGAAAGTCGTATGGCGACTGTCTTTGCTGCTTTGGTTTTTTGATGCGCTCAATTCATATTTGGAGTATTCGTGCTCTTTCGCATGAGGCTGATCCAGGCTGCCTTCTTCATAGTTTACATTCATATATCCGCCGGAGAATACTTGGGAGGCCAGTGTCCATCTATGGTAGTGAGGACTATCCTCGCCACCCAATCCACTGCCTTTCACGCTAAAAGTATGCAGGCGTAAGTTCCAGCCTTGAACATCATTTGACATTAGGTAGAGTTTCGTGAATAGAGGCGAATTTGCCGAGCTTTTTTGGCATTGCTCGAATAAGGCTGGGTCTGATTGTAAGTGTTTAAGTATCGAAATTATTTCTTTTATTGTAATGTTTTCAATGTCACCAGTAATGCCTGGCTTGTGTTGGAAGCCAATTTCATTTTCTTGGCTGAATGCGGCGTACCGTTGACTGATTTCATTGAAGATGCGGGCATATACTTGTTCGTTGTCTTCGGGGATGGTGTTGTTTTGAGTTGGTGGCAGAGTGACGCTCGTTGGGAATGCTGGTGTGGTAGTAGAGTGGCTGCTTAATTGGCTGATGTTCATATTTATTGAGCTATTGATTGATGGGTTTTAATGTTCTGTTTATATTGTTTTTCGACGCTATTAAAAAACGCTCTTGGCTGATTTGTTTCTGGCAGATTTATTCTTGTTCTTAAATTTTCGGAAAGTTTTGGATTTGTGAGTGTAAGCCTACGGTTTTTGTCGCAATTTCCCACGGATATAAAGTTAAACTCCTACGGATTCCCCTCACTCAACTTCCTATAGTCACGCCGCTTGTCATCTCGAGCCTGCCCACCCCACAGGCTCGATTGCGCTTCAGTAACTTTCTATAGAGATGTCTCAGAGTATGGACAGTGCAACTGATCAAACGCCGGCCAGGTCATTCGTTTTTGACCACTGGCTACTGCAAAGCGATGGAACGCTGATGCGAGATGGGCATGGAGTTCATGTCCCCCCCAAAGAGTTGAACGTGTTGCGCCTGTTGCTGAAATCGGCGGGAACGGTGGTTAGCAAGGATCATTTACTGGACCGGGTATGGCCTGAGACAGACGCCGCCGAGGAGTCGTTGACTCGCTGTATTTATGCCGTGCGCAAGCTGCTCAAGGAGAACAAGGATTTCATTGCGACGGTGTACGGCCAGGGTTATCGATTCACCTGTCCGGTTGTCGAACTCGACGTATCGAACGAGGCGAGAACAGCAGCACCCTCGCTGGCTGTTCTGCCTTTTCGCAATCTGGACGAGCCTGCTGCGCTGGATCTGCAAGACGTGTTGATCCGCCAATTGACCACGGCATTCGGCGAGGCGTTGCACATTATCCCCTCTGGATTGATGGCCGGTTGCGGACAACCGGTCCTTCTGCAGTCGCTGGCGGGTCAGATGTCGGTGGACTACTGCTTGAGCGGGCGCTTTACGGGCACGAGTGAGCAATGCCGCTGGTCGGTGGAATTGATCCGTGGCAGTGATCACGCGCTGTTGTATGGACAGACGCTGGATGCCACTGATCTTGCAGAGGCGCTGGGTGCTTTGACTTGTATGGTTGCGCAGCGTGTTCCCCGGTTGCGTCCTGTCGGTGATGCCTGTGGGTCATATCCGGCCGCGGTGGCCTATCTCAATGGTTTGTGCCGCCTGCATCAGCATACTCCGCAAAGTCTGCGCGATGCCTTGGTGCAGTTTCGACAATGCCTCAAGCAAGATGCCGGATATGCGCCAGCCTGGTGCGGGTTGGCAGATGCCTGGCTGGGGCAGGCGATGATCGGCTTGTGTTATCAGGGGCGCGCGATTGAAGAGGCACAGGCGGCAATATCCAATGCGTTGAGGCTCGACCCTTCCAATCCTCTGGCACTGACTCGCCTCACTCTGCTCACCAGTCTGCGCGGCTGCGAGCAGGCGGCCCAAGTGCTTTTTCGACGCTGTTTGCTGACGGCTGATCAGGCTGACGTGTATTACTTTCATGCATGGCATCACTGGTTCTGGCGGCGCAATGAGCAGGCGGCACAGAGTATCGACAAGTGTCTGCAACATGATCCGGATTGTGTACGGGCGCAGGTCTTGCGCGTGCGTATCGCGCTTTCGCAAAGCCCCACAGAGGCAGTGCTCGTGGCTCGTCGGGTCTTGCAGCAAGGCGGTATGGGCAATCCTCTGTTGGTGATACTGCATGCCGTGGTATTGGCGTATTTCGGTCAACACACGGCGGCCTGGCATGAGCTTGAGCGAGCCGGTCTGGTTGAAAGCGCTCTCGGTGAGCAAGGGTTGGCGGCCTGGAATGTGCTATTCGGGGGCAACCCACTGATCGCTCGCAGTCAGTATGCAAACTGGTTGCGCCTGATGAAGTCTCCAGTCATCGGCAAGGGGCAGGGGGGAGCATGCGTTGCGCCCCTCTGGCAATCTTTACAGCGTTCGACAGGTATTCGGCATCAGACGCCGATGCTGGGTTTTCCATTGCAGGACCCGCTGACAATCGATGATGGACGGCGCCTGGCATGAGTCCGCGCAAGGTCAAATGGCTGATCGTGCTGGTGTGTCTTGGCGCGGGTCAGGCGCATGCCTGGTGCTGGAATCGGGCGGGGGAGCACCATGCAATCGAACCCGAATTGCTTCAAGCGATTGCCGATGTCGAATCGGGATTGCGGCCGGATGCAATCAACCGAAACAAGGACGGCACGCGAGATATCGGGTTGATGCAGATCAACAGCAGCCATCTGCCCCGATTAAGTGCCCAGGGCATTACCGAGCAGCGCCTGCTGGCAGAGCCTTGTCTTTCAGTCGAAGTCGGCGCGTCGGTGCTGGCGGGTTTCATCGCCCGTTACGGCTACAACTGGACGGCGGTGGGCGCCTACAACGCCGGCAACTCACCTCACCGGCAAGCTGCGCGTCTTCGCTATGCACGCAAGGTCTGGCAGCGCTATCAAGTGGTCACGGCGCCATGAGCGGGTCGGCTGAAGATTCTGATCCTCTGCCGGGTGCAATCGGCAGAATTCGATCAGGAATCCCGCAGCCAGCCTTTCTAACATGCCCGCTCATTTCACAGCTATGGAGCTTGAACGGTGACAGTTCTGACGGCCCCCGCCTTGCAACCCTGCGTGCTACGGATACTCAATGGTCCGTTGCAAGGTTGTGAGTTCCCCCTCGGCGAAACCACAACCCTGTTCGTGGTAGGGGCGGTGGATCTGCTGGGGGAGGGGGCCCTGACGGCCAGCGTTCCTGCTGATGCCATCTTCGTTCCTCTGGATGAGGGTGGCTGCAATTTTGAGGTGTTGGCCGATCAGGGCACGTCGGACGGCCTGCCGTTGCGAGTACTCAGTGAGTCAGTCGAAATACGCTTCTGCGCCTTTCAGACCCGGGTGCAGATCGGTGGCCTGTACATCGCCTTGCGTCGTGAAGACCAATCCTGGGCCCCCGAGCTTCTGCGACTGCCATACAACGCGTCATCCGATGCAACCGCTTTTGTGTGGAGGCGTGCGCCTTCGACCCGATGGATCGCCTGCAGTCTGGCACTGGCTGCGCTGGTCGTGGCGGTTGGCATCCGGGCGGTGCCGGAACCGACACCGGAAACCGATATCCGCGCGTTGATCGCGGGCGTCAGTGCGGAGGTCGAGGTGCTGCACGGTCGTGACCACCGGGTTTACGTATTTGTGTCTTCCGAGCGCGATGCCGGCTGGAGTCGACAGGTGCTGATGCGCGACAACACGCTGAGCGGCAAGGTGCTGGTGATGGATCAGGAGCGTCGTCGTCTGGAGCAGTTGCTGATCGACCATGATCCGCAATTGGCCTGGCATTCCCTCGATCTCAAGGACCCGTTAGTACCGCGACTGCTGCTCAGCGCCCAGCGCAATCTGCTGACGCCCCAGAAACAGACAAAGTTGCTCGAGAGGCTGCTGGCGGCCGCTCCCTATGCCCGGGATATCGCGGTGCATTTACAGGATGACAACCTTCTCGCCGACCTGGCGCAGGAAGGCCTGCAACGCCTATCGATCGGTTTCAACCGGCTCGAACAGGGGGACAGCGTCACGTTCGCGGTGACGGGCAATTTGCAGGATTCCGAACTGGCCGCCGCTCGCCAATACGTCGACAGCTTTTACCGGCAGTGGGGGGATCGCTACGTGCATTTCACTGTCGAGCTCAAGGACGACTCGCTCAAGGACAAGTCGTTTCAAACCGGCCCGCAGGGCTACATCAAGATGACCTCGTCATCCTGGCATTTTCCGACACAACACTAACAGGTGACTCATGGCTGACATTGGTATCCCTATCGACTTTCCCGATGACTTTCTCGGACGTCAGGCCGAGGCGTTCGAAAACGGTGCCTCAAAACTCAAGAGCGCGCTGGACAAGGCGCTGGAAGACTTGAAAAAAGATGCATCAGACCCCGGTTTGCTGGCCGCTTATCAGACCGCATTCTCGTCCTACACGGTGTTCCGAAACGCCCAGACCAACACGATCAAAGGCTTCAAGGACATCGATATGGCGATTATCCAGGCCGCTCGCTGACGTTTGTGTTTTAACCGGCCATGGGTTCCTGGCCATGGCCATTTTCATGAGTGTATTCCATGCAAGATATTTCCCTTTTCGGCATCGAGCGGACAGCCTTCGCGCCATTGCGAGGCCCGCAGGAAGGACCGGTCGTTTCCCTCGAGTCACGCTTGATCGATGCCTTCGCCGGTTCCGCGGTCAACAGCGAGCAGGAGGTTTCGGCGATCCATCAGTTGATGCAGCGCCCGGACATCACCAACCCCGAAGTACTGGCCCAATTGCAGGAGCTGACGGGGCAATACAACGTCGATATCAATTTGCTCAACGTGCTGGTCCGCAAGGCGGTAGGTACCGCCGAAACCCTGTTGCGTGCGTCATGAAGCCAGGCCTGTTGTTGATGCTGTTGTGCCTGATGTTGTCCGGATGTCGCCAGCCGAATCTGCTTGAAGGGCTGGACCAGCAACAGGCCAATGAAGTGCTTTCGGTGTTGCAGCGAAACAACATCGCGGCAGTGAAAGTCGACGCCGGCAAAACCGGCTATGCGGTGAAAGTCGATCAGGTCGATTTTTCCGCCGCCGTCGATTTGCTCAACCTCTATTCGCTGCCTTCCCGGCCTCGCCTGCAGGTGGCAGAGATGTTTCCCGCCGATTCTCTGGTGGCTTCGCCCCGCGCTGAAAAAGCCCGGCTCTACTCGGCGCTGGAGCAGCGCATCGAACAGTCACTGGGTGTGCTCGAAGGCGTGGTTTCCGCGCGGGTACATGTCAGTTACGACCTGGATGCCGGTGAAGGCGGGCGCAAGTCGTCGCCCATTCACCTCTCGGCGGTGGCGATCCATGAGCGAGATGTCGAGCCGCAGTTGCTGATCACCGACATCAAGCGTTTTCTCAAGAACAGCTTTGCGGCGGTCGAGTACGAGCACATCTCGGTGGTGTTGTCGAAACGTTCGCCGACACAGCATGTCGCACCCTCCGTCGCTGCAACGCAGGGACATTCGAACTGGAAGTGGTTGTTGGCCGTGATGAGCGGATTGCTGTTGGCCGGGGGGGCGGTCTGGGCCTACCGACAGGCAAGGATAGGGCGACGCGATGTCGCACGCTGAATCTCTGCGGGCGATTCTCGCCGAGCCGCTGGACTATTTGCACCCGCAGCGTCTGACGGTACCGGCGCGATTCAATGGGCCTGAGGCACGGAACCTGCTCAACCGGATACTGCTGGAAGGCCTGGAGCTGCAAGGTCCATGGCCTTCGACGCCGCTGACCGCCGTGGCTAAACAATGGGTGCGCCACTGGCGACAATTGCCCCATATCGCCAGGTTGATAGGCACGCATCGCATGATGCCCGATCTGGCGCGAGGTGCGGCACTGCGAGGCCTGCCATTGTCGTTACGGCGGTTCGCCGGTTACAGCATTGCGGCTCGAAACAGCCTTGCGCTGGAGTGCCCGGCTGTTTCAGTAACGCAGGTCGAAGCTGCCGGCCTCAATGCGTTATGGAGCTGGTCCGGGCAAGTACCCCGCATGTTGCTCGAACGCCTGAACTTGCAATTTCCCGAACCGGTGGTGCGTTTGCACAGGCAATGGCCGATCACTGAACCCGATACAGCTCTTTACTTTTTGGCGGTGCAGCATGCTCGACTCCATCCGAATCCTGACTGAACTCCCCGAGTCGAGCGATGCGCATCTGTCCCGCGAGGACATGGCCGCTGCGCGTCAACGCAGAAGCTTGCAGCAACAGGCCCGGCGCTGGGCTCGCGATTGCGTCGAGCAAGCCCGTCGCGACGCCGAAGCGATTCATGCCCAGGCGTTTCGGGAAGGCTATGCCGAGGGCCTCTTGCGCGCGACCGGGCATCTGGCCAACGGCTTGCTGGAATCGCAGTCGCTGGGAGCGCAATTGCGCAAGGACCTTGCGCAGGCCGCTCGCGATTTGCTCGCACAAGCCTTGAGTCGTCCCGAATGGCTGGACGACATGCTGGAGCGCTGGCTGACCGGGCATCAGGGCGGCTCGGGTGCGGTGCTGCAAGTGCTGTTGCCGGCGCACTTCCGGTCGCGAGGCAATGAACTGCGCGAACAATTGCGCAGGCTGTGGCCCGGCGAACTGGTTATCGACTATCACCCTCAGGAGCGCTATGTGGTGCGGCTCGCCGATCAGCTACTCGAATTCGATGTTGAAACGACCCGACAACGGCTGGAACCACGATTGCTGGCGTGTATCGCGAACCTGCCGGAATCGGTTCGATCCCTGGACCAGCGCTCGATGCAGGCGCTCACGGAATTGTGTTCGACCTTTGCCGAGCGCCCAGCCCGCTGCGCCCACACTGCCCCGACCGAGGCGCTTCATGAAAATTGAATCCGTAAACAGTTCCAGCGCGCTTGAGCGCGGTGAAAGTCCGGTGGTGGAGACGCTGGAGTCGCGCCTGATAGCTGCCAGCCCGGCGCTGTCTGGCAACAAGCGCCCGGACCCTGAGTTCGAGCGCTTGTATCAACAACTGTTGGCGATGGAAGGGCAAGGTGAGAAGGCCATTTATGAGTTCCTTCGCGCGTTGCGGGGTGCCGATGGAGAATCCCCCGCGTATCCATCTGCCAAGGCGTTGATGGCGGTCACGCTGCAGGTTCTGGTCCGGCTGAAAGACGAGGGTCTGGAAAAGTCTCGGATCTATAGCGAAGTCAGCGGCGCCAATGGCCTGGCGTTCAGCATGGACCTGTTCGTCAAGGGCTACATGCGGGATGTGTTCCAGCCGATGGGGGACGAGGCGTGGGAGAAGAGTGAGTGGTGAGGTGGGCTAAAGCATCTCGAATAAACATGAATAACAACTCAGGGAATAGAAAATGGTTATTTCGATTACTCCGTCTGCTGGGAACTTTCGCGCCTCTTCAGACAATGTTGTTTCATCTTCTGCCAGACAGACCTACAGCCCCTTGCTTGAATCGCTCGATCTCGCAGGAATGGACTTTCGAGCTGACATACTGGGCACGGAGCGGGAAATTGTAGCGGGTATGACGCGTCTGGATCGTCCGGTGTCGATGGCATTGCGTGAGTGCCACGATGAGCTCGGTGAGACAGGGCAGGTAACGGCAGGAGAGGTGAGACTCTTTATCGAAAATGGGGAAATCAGGTCGTACGATGATTTTTCCGCCCGACTTTCCGAAATGAACAGGACAGATAACCAGCAAACCCGTGAAAGTCGTATGCATTCGGTCATCACGGCGGGCATGGAGTTGCTAGAGGGAGTGAGGGGACCTGGACTGAACCTGCTGAACGTAACGGCACGAACAGGTCTGATCGTCACGCTGACCACGGTACTGCGCCAGCTCGTTGGTTATTACGTGGAAAAAGCTATCCGGGAAGGCGATTCCACCGACGCCTCTCGCGTCTGGGCCGTGGCCGCGATCACGATGATCGGCCCGGCCATGAGTCTGATGGGGGCTATCCGTGATGAGTGCGCAGGAGCGGCCACACTTCAGACACGACTTGGGCGGGTGTGCATGGCAAGCATTACGATGGGGGCGTTTATTGCGGCACAGCTGACCGGCGCCACAAACACCATGCTCTCCACCGTGATCGGTACGAATGTCTATACGGTGGCTCGAGACGTGACCAATGCCTTCTTCCCTTTGCAGGACAACGCGGGTGGAGCGACTGCCTTGTCTACCGGGGTGACCACGGCAGCGTATGGAGCTGTTCAATTTTCACTGGAACATTTGAATGCCTTGATGCCACTCAGCGGCGCGGGGCGGTATGCGGCGGAGCTTGGCTACAGTCTCGGGGCGGATGTCATTCAGGGCGTACTCAATGGCTTGGGAGCGGTCACTGACGACTTCATTTTCATCCTGTGTAGAAGCTGGCCCTTGCTATCTCCGTCAGTGGGGTTGGATTCGGCTCAATTTGACCCCGAATCGCTGCAACGAAGTGTTCTGGAAGTGCGTGCGGGGGCGCGTTTGCCATCGAGGGAGCAACTGGCCAATGCTCTGCTTAACGTCAACGCATCCCGAACGTCGGCATTCCAGGCACTCAATCATGCTTTGGGAGCGGCGGCAGTCACGCTGGCTCTTTCCGATTTGGATGAAGGTACTCAAGGTCATCTTTTGGTTGTCGGTTTGGCGATGGTCCTGATGCTCATCTACTTTCCATTCATCTGGAGTTGTTCACAGCGTACTGACAGGGCTAATGCACCCGCGCAACTGAGTGAAAATCCTGCGCCGTAAACGCTTTGCGTAGTGTCGTTTCGTATGTGGAGGGGCGGTGTCATGTGCGCCCTCGCCTGTGTCCCTCCACCCGGCTATAATCCCCGCCACTTTTCGCCGCCCCGAGTCCAAGCCGCCCATGTACACCCTGGCCCGTCAGCTGTTGTTCAAACTTACCCCGGAAACCTCCCACGATCTGTCCCTGGACCTGATCGGCGCAGGGGGGCGTCTTGGGCTCAACGGTTTGCTGTGCAAGGCCCCGGCGAAGATGCCGGTCAGTGTCATGGGGCTCGACTTCCCGAACCCGGTGGGTCTGGCGGCGGGCCTGGACAAGAATGGCGCGGCCATCGACGGCTTCGCGCAGCTGGGCTTCGGTTTTGTCGAGATCGGCACCATCACCCCACGTCCGCAACCGGGCAACCCCAAGCCACGGTTGTTCCGCCTGCCGGAAGCCGAGGCGATCATCAACCGCATGGGTTTCAACAACCTCGGCGTCGATCACTTGCTGGCCCGCGTGGCGGCTGCCAAGTACAAGGGCGTGCTGGGCATCAACATCGGCAAGAACTTCGATACCCCGGTCGAGCGAGCGGTCGACGATTACCTGATTTGCCTGGACAAGGTCTATGCCCACGCCAGCTATGTGACGGTCAACGTCAGCTCGCCGAATACCCCCGGCCTGCGCAGCTTGCAATTCGGTGATTCGCTCAAGCAGTTGCTGGCTGATCTGGCCGAGCGTCGTGCGGAACTGGCCTTGCGTCATGGCAAGCATGTACCGCTGGCAATCAAGATCGCGCCGGACATGAGCGACGAAGAAACCGCGCAAGTCGCGCAAGCCTTGATCGAAACCGGCATGGACGCGGTCATCGCGACCAACACCACGCTGAGCCGCGTGGGCGTTGAAGGCATGGAGCATGGCGACGAGGCGGGCGGTCTGTCGGGCGCACCGGTTCGCGACAAGAGCACCCACACCGTGAAAGTGCTGGCGGCGGAGCTGGGCGGTCGCTTGCCGATCATCGCGGCGGGCGGCATCACCGAAGGCAAGCATGCGGCCGAAAAAATCACCGCGGGCGCGAGCCTGGTGCAAATTTATTCGGGCTTCATCTATAAAGGCCCGGCGCTCATTCGCGAATCCGTGGACGCCATCGCGGCATTACGCTAAGCCCTGTGGGAGCGAGCCTGCTCGCGAAGACAATCTGTCTGCCAACGTTATTGTTGAATGTGAGATTGCTTTCGCGAGCAGGCTCGCTCCCACAAGTTTTTCTGCGTCTCAAGATAAATCGACAGGCATAAAAAAGGGCTCCTATAAAGGAGCCCCTGGGCCGGAGCCCGCCGTCCGGATGGGACGTGCGTGGTTAATTCGTTACGTAATCAGATTGTGTGTCGGAGTGTGTGCCCTGTGTTAGCCGACGGCGTGAAGTTCGTTGAGTCTGTGGATTCCCGCAGTGCCGGTCATACCGTCCCAGTTGTCGCCGCGTCCTTCTCGCCAGCCGTTGATCCAGGCTTGACGTACCGACGGTAGAGTAAATGGGCAAAGCTCACGGGATTTGCCACCAACGCCATATTGATATCCGCGCAAAAATGCTCTTTCCAACGGATCACGCTTAAGTCTTCTCATAGGGTGTAGCCCTCACTTGTTGACTGTTTTTATCGCGTCGACCTCTATTGAGGTCAGGCAGAAAAACTCTGCCGTTGGGGCTCGCTGCCGGCGTGGCGAGCCAAGGTGTTGACGTCATTGCGGCGCCAACCTGTATTGAGT
This sequence comes from Pseudomonas izuensis, assembly GCF_002356535.2. Taxonomy (NCBI): domain Bacteria; kingdom Pseudomonadati; phylum Pseudomonadota; class Gammaproteobacteria; order Pseudomonadales; family Pseudomonadaceae; genus Pseudomonas; species Pseudomonas izuensis. The sequence goes on from NZ_AP017423.2 coordinate 1,771,026, forward strand.
TCTAACCAATGCGTCACATCGAGGGAATGATCGTTTTGTCATAAGGGCGTAACTATTAATGTGGTATGGCCATAAGCAACACGATGTTTGTGCCGTATTTATTAGTCAAAGCCCTGTATGATCGGCCCCCCGCAGGATGACGGGGTTAATCCTTTGGTGAGAATGCCTCGCGTTGCAGTGTGGCATTATTCGACGAAGGGTCGACTTATGACATTTTGTTGCATCAACTTTTTTATCTGCCCTTGCATCTAAGCTCATTTAACCCGAGCAGCAGGGGTGGAACGGCACACCTTCGTGCCACGCGGGCGCTCTTCGAGAAAAGCGCCTGATTGAAAACCGGGCCGGCAATGCGTTGCCGGTTCACTCAGCCAAAGGCGCAGAAATTCTCATGTCCGATCGTTTCGAACTCTTCCTCACTTGCCCAAAAGGCCTAGAAGGCCTGCTCATCGAGGAAGCCGTCGGGCTTGGCCTTGAGGAAGCACGTGAGCACACCTCTGCCGTGCGCGGCATGGCCACCATGGAAACCGCTTATCGCCTGTGCCTGTGGTCGCGCCTGGCCAACCGGGTGCTGCTGGTACTCAAGCGTTTCCCGATGAAAGATGCCGAAGATCTCTATCACGGCGTGCTCGACATCGAGTGGCAAGACCACATGCTCAATGATGGCACCCTGGCCGTCGAATTCAGCGGCCACGGCTCGGGTATCGACAATACCCACTTCGGCGCGCTGAAGGTCAAGGACGCCATCGTCGACAAGCTGCGCACCCCGCAGGGCGACCGTCCGTCCATCGACAAACTCAACCCGGACCTGCGCATTCACCTGCGCCTGGACCGTGGCGAAGCCATTCTTTCCCTCGACCTCTCGGGCCACAGCCTGCATCAGCGTGGTTATCGTTTGCAGCAAGGCGCGGCGCCGCTGAAGGAAAACCTCGCGGCGGCGATCCTGATCCGTTCCGGCTGGCCACGCATTGCGGCCGAAGGCGGCGCGCTGGCGGACCCGATGTGCGGTGTCGGTACATTCCTCGTCGAGGCGGCGATGATCGCCGCCGATATCGCACCGAACCTGCGTCGCGAGCAATGGGGCTTCACCGCCTGGCTCGGCCACGTGCCGGCGCTGTGGAAAAAACTCCATGAAGAAGCGTCCGAACGCGCGGCAGCCGGCCTGGCCAAGCCACCGCTGTGGATTCGCGGTTACGAAGCTGATCCGCGCCTGATTCAACCGGGCCGCAACAACGTCGAGCGTGCGGGCCTGAGCGAGTGGATCAAGATCTACCAGGGCGAAGTCGCGACCTTCGAGCCGCGTCCGGACCAGAACCAGAAAGGCCTGGTGATCTGTAACCCGCCGTACGGCGAGCGTCTGGGTGACGAGGCGAGCCTGCTCTATCTCTACCAGAACCTTGGCGAGCGCCTGCGTCAGGCCTGCTTGAACTGGGAAGCGGCGGTATTCACCGGCGCGCCGGACCTGGGCAAGCGCATGGGCATCCGCAGCCACAAGCAGTATTCGTTCTGGAACGGCGCCTTGCCGTGCAAGCTGTTGCTGATCAAGGTGCTGCCGGATCAATTCGTCACCGGCGAACGTCGTACGCCGGAGCAGCGTCAGGCCGAGCGTGAGCAGGCGGCTTACGATCAGGCCCCAAGTGAGCCGCAAGAGCGTCAGTACAACAAAAACGGTAACCCGATCAAACCGGCTCCGGCACCCGCGCCGGTGGTCGAACTGCCGCGCCTGAGCGAAGGCGGGCAGATGTTTGCCAACCGTCTGCAAAAAAATCTCAAGGCGCTGGGCAAGTGGGTCAAGCGCGAAGGCATCGATTGCTACCGCGTCTACGATGCAGATATGCCCGAATACTCCATGGCCATCGATCTGTATCAGGATTGGGTCCATGTCCAGGAATATGCCGCACCAAAATCCATCGACCCGGCAAAAGCTTCTGCACGTATGTTTGATGCCCTGGCCGCGATTCCGCAGGCGTTGAACATCGACAAGAGCCGCGTAGTGGTCAAGCGCCGCGAGCGCCAGAGCGGCACCAAGCAGTACGAACGCCAGGCAGCGCAAGGCAAGTTCGTCGAAGTGAGTGAAGGCGGCGTGAAGCTGTTGGTGAACCTCACCGATTACCTCGACACCGGCCTGTTCCTCGATCACCGGCCGATGCGTATGCGCATTCAGAAAGAAGCGGCCGGCAAGCGCTTCCTCAATCTGTTCTGCTATACCGCCACCGCCAGTGTTCACGCAGCCAAGGGTGGCGCACGCAGCACCACCAGTGTCGACCTATCGAAAACCTATCTGGATTGGGCGCGGCGCAACCTGTCGCTGAACGGTTTCTCCGACAAGAACCGCCTGGAGCAGGGCGATGTGATGGCGTGGCTTGAAGCCAGTCGTGACGAGTACGACCTGATCTTCATCGACCCGCCGACCTTCTCCAACTCCAAGCGCATGGAAGGTATCTTCGACGTGCAGCGTGACCAGGTGCAATTGATCGACCTGGCCATGGCGCGGCTGGCAGCCGGCGGGGTGTTGTACTTCTCCAACAACTTCCGCAAGTTCGAACTGGAGGCCAATCTTTCCGAGCGTTATGCCATCGAAGAGATTACCGCCCAAACCATCGATCCGGATTTTGCCCGCAATGCCAAGATCCACCGCGCCTGGAAAATCATGGCTCGTTGATGGTGGATCCTCTCCCGTAGGAGCGAGCGCTGCTCGCGATGGTCGACAACGATAACGCGTATCTTCTGGATGTACGCGGTGCCGCTGAGCCCATCGCGAGCAAGCTCGCTCCTGCAGGGGTTTCAGTGCTGGTCAAATTAGTGGCTAATAGCTATAACTCAACTCATGGCCAAAGGGCTTTCCCGCACCTGGCGTTTTGAGTTGCGTTTATGTCGTTGCACGCCGTGCGCCCAAAGATCCTGGGTTTTATCAGCGAAGACGTTTCGGCCTGGCTGGTCGCGCTCCTGGTATTGATCGTCGGCGGGATTCTCACGGGATTGCTGGCCTGGTCGACGCTCAACCTGTTTCACCATCAATTGCGGCAACGTTTCCAACTGCTGGCCAGTGAACGCTACAGCCGTATCGAAGAACGTTTCGAAGACCAGGAGCAGCGCCTCGACGGCCTGCGCCGGTTCTTTGCCAATTCCGATTCGGTGACCCGAGAGGAATTCAACGGATATACCCAACCTCTGCTGCACCGGACCCAGGCGTACTCGTACGCCGAACGGGTCAGGGGAGATCAGCGGGCGGCTTTCGAGCGCCGCGTGCGGGACGAGGGCCTGAGTGGTTTTACCTTGCGCGAACTCAATGCCGACGGCCAGCTGCAATTGGCCGCCGAACGGGATGAGTACGTGGTGGTGCTGTACAGCCAGACGCAAAGTAAACTGGGTTCGCCGTTGGGCTACGACCTGCTGGCCCAGCCGATGCGACGCGCTACCCTCGAGCGGGCCGACCAGCATGGGCGCATGGCGGTGTCGCAACCGATGTACCTGGTCAGCATCGAACCGGCTTATGCGCGGGGTGTGCTGCTGGTCGCGCCGGTCATGTTGCGCAATAACCCGGATGGCGCAACCGGCAAGCCATTTGGTTATGTCATGGCGGTGATCAGCATGCGCCAGCTGTTGGCCGACGACTTGCCGGAGGCGGGCCGTGATTATCTCGCGGTGCGCATTCTCGACTTATCCACCGAGGAACAACACGAAGTACTGTTCCAATCACCGAACCCACCCGCCATCAGTGAGTTGTCCGCGACCCGACTGTTGCGCCTGGCCGATCATGAATATCAAGTCGATATCCAGCCCAGCGAGGCGTTCCTGCAGGCCAACCATTCGTCGGTGACCACCCTGGTGGTGCTCGGAAGTTTGCTCAGCGTACTGCTCAGCGCCTTGCTCTACGTGCTGGTCAGCCAGCGGCAACGGGCGCTGAAAATGGTCGAGCAGCGGACCCAGGAACTGCGCGCCCGCGAACAGGAACTGCGTGGCACCCACGGCCAATTACGCGGAGTGCTGAATGCCGCCACCCAGGTGGCGATCATCGCAACGGACCTGCGCGGAGTGATCACCACCTTCAATGCCGGTGCCGAGCAAATGCTCGGCTACACCGCCGCCGAAGTGGTTGGGCACATGACCCTGGAAAACCTGCACTTGCCCCGGGAGCTCGCCGCACGTTCCGCCGAGTTGAGCACGCGATTCGGCAAGCCGGTGCCGGCCTGCCACGCGATGCTGGTCGAAGGCAGCATCGAGGGTGGGCACGAAGCGCGGGAGTGGACGCTGGTGCGGGGCGATGGCAGCTATTTGATGGTCAACATGCTGGCCACGCCGGTGCTCGACGAGCAAGGCTTGTGGGTCGGGCATCTGGCCGTGTGCATCGACATCACCGAACGCAAGCGCGTGCATGAGGCGCTGGCTGCGCGGGACCTGTTGTTGAAGAAACTCAGTGCCCACGTGCCCGGCGGTATTTACCAGTTCAAGATGGAGTTCGACGGCCGCTTCAGTGTCATCTATGCCAGCGACGGTATTCGCGAGATCTACGAACTCGATCCGGACGTGTTGCTGCTCAATGCCGAAGCGATCTTCACGCGGATTCATCCGCAGGACACGACGCGCGTGCGCGCGTCGATCCGCGCCTCGGCGGATACCCTCAGCCCCTGGCGCGAGGAGTACCGTGTGCAACTGCCCCAGCGTGGCCTGCGCTGGGTCCGCGGCGAGGCCACGCCGGAGGAGCTTCCCGGTGGCGGCGTACTGTGGCATGGCTACATCTCGGACATTTCCGATTTGAAGCGAGTGGAAGAAGAACTGCGCGCGTTGTCGGTGACCGATTCCCTGACCGGTATTCACAATCGCCGCTACTTCCAGGAGCGCCTGACCGGCGAGATGGCCCGTGTGGAGCGTGGCGGCGGCGAGCTGTCGGTGATCATGCTCGACATCGACCACTTCAAACGCATCAATGACCAACACGGCCACGCCGTGGGCGATCGGGTGTTGCAAGCGGTGTGCGAGCGCATTGGTCAACGGTTGCGGCGCACGGATGTGTTCTGCCGCCTGGGGGGCGAAGAGTTCATGGTGCTGTGCCCGGACATCGGCGGCGAACAGGCCCATGTGCTGGCGCTGGAGCTGTGGCAAAGCTTGCGCAGTGCACCGATCGACGAAGTGGGGGTCGTCACGGCCAGTTTCGGGATTGCCAGTTGGCGGGTCGGCGAGGGCGCGGATGCGCTGTTGCTGCGGGCGGATTCGGGGGTTTATGCGGCGAAGCAGGCGGGAAGGGATCGGGTGCAGGGGGAGATGAACTGAGTCAAGCGGCATGCAAACACTGTGGGAGCGAGCCTGCTCGCGAAAGCGATTTTACACTCAACATAGATGTTGGCTGTTACACCGCTTTCGCGAGCAGGCTCGCTCCCACATGGGTTCTGCGTTGGGTTACAGAACCGAAGCGGTCTGCGGCAGTTTCGGTTGGCGGTACAGGTCCAGCAGTACCTGATCGAGCACCGACGATGCGCCGAACGGTGCCTTGTCGTTGAGGATCGCCACCACCGCCCAGGTGTTGCCGTTGATATCGCGGCTGAAGCCGGCAATCGCGCGCACAGTGTTCAGGGTGCCGGTCTTGACGTGGGCTTCGCCGCGCATCGCGGTGGTCTTCAGCCGTTTGCGCATGGTGCCGTCGGTGCCGGCAATCGGCATCGAGCTGATGTATTCGGCGGCATAAGGGCTGTGCCAGGCGGCTTGCAGCATCGAGGCCATTTCCCGGGCACTGACGCGTTCGGCGCGTGACAGGCCGGAACCGTTCTCCATCACCAGGTGCGGCGCAGTGATGCCTTTCTTCGCCAACCACTGGCGCACCACGCGCTGTGCCGCTTTGGCATCGTCGGCGTCGGCGTCGGTGCGGAATTTCTGGCCGAGGCTCAGGAACAACTGCTGGGCCATGGTGTTGTTACTGTATTTGTTGATGTCGCGGATGATCTCCGCCAGGTCCGGTGAGAACGCCCGCGCCAGTACCTTGGCATCTTTCGGGGTCGGCGCCAGAACATCCTTGCCCTGAATGCTGCCGCCCAGCTCCTTCCAGATCGCACGTACGGCGCCGGCGGTGTAGGTCGCATGGTCGAGCAGCGACAGGTAAGTCTGCGAGCTGCAGCCTTCGCCCAACTGCCCGCCGACCGTGACGGTCACACTGCCATCGGCCTGGGGTACGGGGTTGTAGCGCACGCCGCCGGTGCATTGCTTGGAATTGATGGCCTTGACCTGGTTATCGATGCGGATGCTGGCGATTGGCGGTTCCACCGAAACCAGCACTTTGCCCGAGTCATTGCGCGCGACAAACCGCAGCGCCTTGAGATTGACCAGCAGCGCATCGGGCTTGACCAGGAACGGTTTGTTCTCATCGTTGCCGTCGTCGTTGAACTCGGGCAGTTGCGGTTGCACGAAGAAGTTTTTATCCAGTACCAGGTCGCCGGTGACCTGGGTCACGCCGTTGGCGCGCAGGTCGCGCATCAACAGCCAGAGTTTCTCCATGTTCAGCTTCGGATCGCCGCCGCCCTTGAGGAAGAGGTTGCCGTTGAGGATGCCGCCGCTGAGGGTGCCGTCGGTGTAGAACTCGGTTTTCCACTGGTGATTGGGGCCGAGCATTTCCAGGGCCGCGTAAGTGGTGACCAGTTTCATGGTCGAAGCCGGGTTGACCGATACATCAGCGTTGAAAACGGTGGCAGTGCCGGGGCCCGTGAGAGGAATCATCACCAGCGACAGGGCGTTGTCCTGCAACTTGCTGGCCTTGAGGGCTTTTTCGACGCTGGGCGACAAGGCGGTATTGATCGGATCAGCGGAAACGGGGAGGGCCAGCGGGAGGAGAAGGCTGGCGAGCAGCAGTGGACGCAACGATTTGATCATTTGAAATAAGACCCTGCAGTCGAGGGGGAAAAGACGAGGGCATGAAAATGAAAGCCCCGGCGGTCACAAAAGTGTCGGCATTATGCCCCAAGGTGTCGTGGCTTGGGCCGTGCCTTGGTCTAGTTATCGGCAATTTTTTTACCGGCGGTAAGGCGCGCACCGTTCAGAGGCGGGCAATCGGCGGCTTAAACTGCTAAAGTGCCGGCCGTTATTACTTAAGAGGATTGTTCCAATGGCGACTAACCGTTCCCAGCGTCTGCGCAAAAAACTGTGCGTCGATGAATTTCAAGAGCTGGGTTTCGAACTGAACCTGGATTTCAAAGAAGATTTGGCTGATGAAGCCATTGATGCTTTCCTCGACGCGTTCCTTAAAGAAGCCATGGAAGCCAACGGCCTGGGCTATGTCGGCGGTGACGACTACGGTCTGGTTTGCCTGCAGAAGCGTGGCTCGGTCAGCGCTGAACAGCGCGCTGCCGTTGAAGCCTGGCTCAAGGGCCGCACCGAGCTGACCAGCGTTGAAGTCAGCCCGTTGCTGGACGTCTGGTACCCGGAAAAGCCGATCAATCCGGTAGCTTGATGTCATGAAGAACGGCGACCCAAGGGTCGCCGTTTTTTTATGCCTGCTTTTTCTCTTTGTGGGAGCAAAGCTTGCTCGCGATGGCGCTTTCAAGGACGCCATCGCGAGCAAGCTTTGCTCCTACAGAGGGTGGTTGCTCAGGCTTTGCGCCAGTTCAGGATCACCAGCGTCACCACCCCCGCGACAATCCCCCAGAACGCCGAACCGATGGAAAACAGTGTCAGCCCCGATGCCGTGACCATAAAGGTGATCAGCGCCGCTTCACGTTCCTTCACTTCGCTCATGGCGATGCTCAAGCCATTGATGATCGAGCCGAACAACGCCAGTGCGGCAATCGACAGCACCAGCTCCTTGGGCAGCGCGGCAAACAGCGCCGCCAGCGTCGCCCCGAACACACCGGCGATCCCGTAGAAAATCCCGCACCAGACCGCTGCCGTATAGCGTTTGTTGCGATCCTCATGGGCGTGCGGCCCGGTGCAGATCGCCGCGCTGATGGCGGCAAGGTTGATCCCGTGGGAACCGAACGGCGCCAGCAGCAACGAAGCAATTCCGGTGGTGGTGATCAGCGGCGAGGCCGGCACGCTGTAGCCGTCGGCGCGCAACACGGCAATACCCGGCATGTTTTGCGACGTCATCGCGACCACGAACAACGGAATGCCGATGCTGATCGTTGCGGCGAAGGAGAAGTGCGGGGTGGTCCAGACCGGCGTGGCCACTTCCAGATGAAAACCGCTGAAATCCAGCAGCCCCATCAACCCCGACAGCGCAGTGCCGATCAACAATGCGGCCAATACCGCATAGCGTGGTGACAGGCGCTTGATCACCAGGTAGGTGAAAAACATGCCCAGCACCAGTGCGGTCCGATGCTGGGCGGCGACGAAGATTTCGCTGCCGATCTTGAACAGAATCCCTGCCAGCAAGGCCGCCGCCAGTGACGCGGGGATTTTTTTCACCAGCCGCTCGAAGCTGCCGGTCAGGCCACAAATCGTCACCAGCACCGCGCAGGTAATATAGGCGCCAATGGCTTCGCCATAGCTCACGCCGCCCAGGCTGGTGATCAGCAACGCGGCGCCCGGGGTCGACCAGGCGATAGTGATGGGGGTGCGATAGCGCAACGACAGGCCGATCGAACACACCGCCATGCCAATGGAAATCGCCCAGATCCACGATGAAATCTGCCCACTGGTCAGGCCCGCCGCTTGTCCGGCCTGGAACATCAGCACCAGGGAGCTGGTGTAGCCGGTCATCATGGCGATGAAACCGGCGACGATGGCCGACGGCGAGGTGTCGGCCAATGGGCGGAGCTGGGTGTGTGTGGCTTCGTTCATGACGGCGATGTTCCTTATACGTACGAAGATGTCCGCGGCAACACAACCCTCTGTAGGAGCTGGCTTGCCAGCGAAGGGGCCATCGGGTTTTGCAGAGCCCTTGAGGTCGCCTTCGCTGGCAAGCCAGCTCCTACAGGGGATTGCGAATGCCACGGATTCTGCGTTCAAGCCTAAACTCAAATGTAAGCAGGCATTGCCATACAGCAGAAGCGACAAACAGCCGTACAGTCGTGTTGCCACTAACCATTGTGTACAATCGCAGTGTTTTTTACGCGATACTTGCCAGCGACCCACTGTGCCGTATTACAGTCACGGTCAATTCGCCGCAGTTCTCCCGACTCGAGTGCCCATGAACGAACAGTTGCAACCCCTCAAGAAACAACCGCGAGCAGGCAAAGCCGGCCGCAGCGGTACCCAGGACGATATTGTCTACGCGCATATCTTCGAGGCCATCCTCGAACAGCGTCTGGCGCCCGGCACCAAGTTGAGTGAAGAAGCGCTGGGGGAAATTTTCGGGGTCAGCCGCACCATCATTCGCCGTGCGCTGTCGCGCCTGGCCCATGAAGGGGTGGTGTTGCTGCGTCCGAATCGCGGTGCCGTGGTCGCAAGCCCCAGCGTCGAAGAGGCGCGCCAGGTGTTCATGGCCCGGCGTCTGGTCGAGCGGGCGATCACTGAGCTGGCGGTTCAACACGCCACTGCCGAGCAGATTGCCGAGTTGCGACAAATGGTCAACGACGAGCGCGACAGCTTCTCCCGCGGCGACCGCGGTGCCGGCATCCGCCTGTCGGGCGAATTCCACCTGAAACTGGCCGAAGCGGCGAAAAACGCGCCGCTGATCAGTTTCCAGCGCAGCCTGGTGTCCCAAACGTCGCTGATCATCGCCCAGTACGAAAGCGGCAACCGTTCCCACTGCTCCTACGACGAGCACACTCAACTGATCGATGCGATCGAAGCGCGCAACGCTGAGCTGGCGGTGGACTTGATGATGCATCACATGGATCACATTGACAGCAAACTCAACCTCGACGAAGAAAGTGCGTCGGATGATTTGCATGCGGTGTTCTCGCATTTGTTGCAGACCAAAAAGCCAGGGCGGTCGCCAGCGAAAATCTGACCTGTGGGAGCGAGCCTGCTCGCGATGGTCGTTAACGATTACGCGGGGTATCTGATACCCCGCGATGCCCTCTAGTCCATCGCGAGCAGGCTCGCTCCCACAGGGCATAAAAATCCCCCGGAATCTGGCGATTGCGCGGGATTTTTTATGCCCGGAGAAAACTCAGCGCTGATGCACCAGATTCCCCGCCGCATACGTCTGCAGCACCGTCCGGTCATCCCCCAGCGTCATCAATACAAACAACGTTTCGGCAATGTTGTTGGCCTGCTTCAGGCGATAGCCCAGCAATGGCGTGGCGTTGTAGTCCAGCACCAGGAAGTCGGCGTCGGTGCCCGGTTGCAAGTTGCCGATCTTGTCTTCCAGGCGTAGCGCGCGGGCGCCGCCGAGGGTGGCCAGGTACAGCGACTTGAACGGACTCAGACGCGCACCTTGCAGCTGCATGACCTTGTACGCCTCGTTGAGGGTTTGCAGCAGCGAGAAACTGGTGCCGCCGCCGACGTCGGTACCCAGACCCACATTCAGTTTGTGCTTTTCGGCCATCGGCAGGTTGAACAGGCCGCTGCCAAGGAAGAAGTTCGAGGTCGGGCAGAACGAGATCGCGGAGCCGGTTTCGGCCAGGCGCGCGCATTCGGCATCACACAGGTGCACGCCGTGGGCGAACACCGAGCGCTCGCCGAGCAACTGGTAGTGATCGTAGACGTCGAGGTAGCCCTTGCGCTCCGGGAACAGCGCCTTGACCCACTCGATTTCCTTGAGGTTTTCGCTGATGTGGGTCTGCATGTACAGATCCGGGTATTCAGTCAGCAACTGGCCGGCCAGGGTGAGCTGTTCCGGGGTGCTGGTGGGCGCGAATCGTGGCGTGACCGCGTAGTGCAGGCGACCCTTGCCGTGCCAGCGCTCGATCAACGCCTTGCTTTCCACGTAGCTGGATTCGGCGGTGTCGGTCAGGTAGTCCGGAGCGTTGCGGTCCATCATCACCTTGCCGGCGATCATCCGCAGATCCAACTGTTGGGCGGCCTCGAAGAACGAGTTCACCGACTGCGGGTGCACGCTGCCGAACACCAGTGCGGTGGTGGTGCCGTTGCGCAGCAGTTCCTTGATGAAAATGTCCGCGACTTCGTCGGCATGGGCTTTATCGGCGAACTGGCTTTCGCACGGGAAGGTGTAAGTGTTGAGCCAGTCCAGCAATTGCTCGCCGTAGGCACCGACCATGCCGGTTTGCGGCAGATGGATGTGGGTGTCGATGAAACCAGCCGTGATCAGCGCGTCCTGATACTGGGTGATTTCGATGTCCGCCGACAGGGTTGGCAGCAGTTCGCTGGCGTGACCCAGGGCACTGATTTTGCCGTTATCGACCACCAGCAGGCCGTCTTCGAAATACTCGTAGGAGGCTTCTATACCCACTTCGGCAGGGTCAGCGATGCTGTGCAGGATGGCGGCGCGGTAGGCTTTGCGAGTCAAAGGCATGGGATTCCCGGTTCTCAGTCTTATCAATTGGACGCTTGGCTGCGGCGTGAAGCGGGCAGCAGTTTGGCAATCGAGCCGGCGCTGGCGGTGTGCTGGCCGAAATTCGCGTTATAGGTGGCGATGATCTCGCCGGCGATGGAGATGGCGATTTCCACAGGCAACTTGCCTTTGACTTCGCCAATCCCCATCGGGCAGCGCATGCGTTGCACGACGCTATTGTCGAAACCGCGGTCGCGCAGGCGATGTTCGAACTTCACCCGTTTGGTCTTCGAACCGATCAGGCCGAAGTAGGCGAAGTCGTTGCGCTTGAGGATCGCGGCGGTGAGTTCGAGGTCGAGCTGATGGTTGTGGGTCATGACGATGCAGTAGCTGCCAGCGGGCAGGTCGTCAATTTCATCCACCGGTTCTTCGCTGACGATCTTGCGCACGCCGTGGGGGATCTGCTCGGGGAACTCTTCGTCCCGCGAATCGATCCAGCGCACCCGGCAGGGCAGGCTGGCGAGCAACGGCACCAGTGCCCGGCCGACATGGCCGGCGCCGAACACGGCAATTTGCGCCTGGACCTGACCCATCGGTTCGAACAGCAATACTGTTGCGCCACCGCAGCACTGGCCGAGGCTGGCGCCAAGGCTGAAGCGCTCCAGATGGGTGTCCTGCTTGCCGCTGGCGAGCATCTCGCGGGCGATCTGCATGGCTTTGTATTCCAGATGCCCGCCACCGATGGTGTCGAAGGTCTGACGGGCACTGATGACCATTTTCGAGCCGGCATTGCGTGGCGTCGAGCCGAGCTCTTCGATGATGGTCACCAGCACGCAGGGCTCTCCCTGGTTTTGCAGGTCGGCGAGGGCGTCGATCCAGTTGTACATATCTCACCTCAACATCTCTGTTGTCTGTTCGGGCCTCATCGCTGGCAAGCCAGCTCCCACAGTGTTTTGTGGTGCCCACAAATTAGGATTCCATGCAAATCCTGTGGGAGCTGGCTTGCCAGCGATGGCCGCAGCTCGGTCCTAGAGCGAAGCCAACTCGGTTTCGGTCTCAACGGTTTTCACCGCCTTCAACTGCCGCATCTGCTCACAACCCCACAACACCCGCTCCGGTGTCGCCGGCGCATCGATTTTCGGTTGATGCCTGTAATCACCCAGGCTCGCCACCGCGTCCTTGATCGCACACCACGAGGCGATGCCGAGCATGAACGGCGGCTCGCCCACGGCCTTGGAGTGGAACACCGTGTCTTCGGGGTTCTTGCGGTTTTCCACCAGCTTCACCCGCAGGTCCAGCGGCATGTCCGCCACGGCCGGGATCTTGTAGCTGGCCGGGCCGTTGGTCATCAGCTTGCCCTTGTTGTTCCACACCAGCTCTTCCATGGTCAGCCAGCCCATGCCCTGGATGAAACCACCCTCGACCTGGCCGATGTCGATAGCCGGATTAAGCGAGGCTCCGACGTCGTGGAGGATGTCGGTGCGCAACATTTTGTATTCGCCGGTCAGCGTGTCGACGAGCACTTCGCAGCACGCCGCACCGAAGGCGAAGTAGTAGAATGGACGACCACGGGACTGGCTGCGGTCGTAGTAGATTTTCGGGGTCTTGTAGAAGCCAGTGCTCGACAGCGACACCTGGGCGAAATACGCCTGCTGGATCAGCGCTTCGAACGTCAGGATGTGATCGCGAACCCGTACGTGACCGTTGTGGAATTCCACATCTTCTTCGCTGACCTTGTACTGCCGCGCAGCAAATTCGATCAGGCGTTTCTTGATGGTTTCCGCCGCGTTCTGCGCGGCTTTACCGTTCAAGTCAGCGCCGCTGGAGGCCGCGGTCGGCGACGTGTTCGGCACTTTGTCGGTATTGGTCGCGGTGATCTGCACGCGGTCCATTTCCACCTGGAACACTTCGGCCACGACCTGCGCGACTTTGGTGTTCAGGCCCTGGCCCATTTCGGTGCCGCCGTGGTTCAGGTGGATGCTGCCGTCGGTGTAGACATGCACCAATGCGCCTGCCTGGTTGAGGAAGCTGGCGGTGAAGGAAATGCCGAATTTCACCGGGGTCAGCGCCAGGCCTTTTTTCAGGATCGGGCTGTTGGCGTTGTAGCGGCGAATTGCTTCGCGGCGCTCGGCGTACTGGCAGCTTTCCTCCAGTTCGGCGGTCATTTCCTCGAGCATGTTGTGCTCGACGGTCTGGTAATAGTGGGTGACGTTGCGCTCGGTCTTGCCGTAGTAGTTGGCCTTGCGCACGGCCAGCGGATCGAGGGCCAGGTGGCGGGCAATGGCGTCCATCACTTCTTCGATGGCGACCATGCCTTGCGGGCCGCCGAAACCACGGTAGGCGGTGTTCGACGCCGTGTTGGTCTTGCAGCGGTGACCGTTGATGGTCGCGTCGCCCAGGTAATACGAGTTGTCGGAGTGGAACATCGCCCGGTCGACAATCGAGTTCGACAAATCCGGCGAGCAGCCGCAGTTACCCGCCAGTTCCAGCTGGATGCCGTGCAGGCGCCCGCTGTCGTCAAAGCCCACGTCGTATTCGACATAGAAAGGGTGGCGCTTGCCGGTCATCAACATGTCTTCGACCCGTGGCAGGCGCATCTTGGTCGGTTGGCCGGTCAGGTGCGCGATCACCGCGCACAGGCAGGCCGGGCTCGCCGCCTGGGTTTCCTTGCCGCCGAAACCACCGCCCATGCGACGCATGTCGACGACGATCTTGTTCATCGACACGTCCAGCACTTCGGCCACCAGTTTCTGCACTTCGGTGGGGTTCTGCGTGGAGCAGTAGACGATCATGCCGCCGTCTTCGGTGGGCATGACCGAAGAAATCTGGGTTTCCAGGTAGAAGTGTTCCTGGCCGCCGATGTGCAACGTGCCCTGGATACGATTTTTCGCGGTCGCCAACGCACCTGCCGAATCACCGCGTTGATGGGTGTGGCTGTCCAGCACGAAATGCTTTTTGCGAAAGGCCTCGACCACGTCCAGCACCGGTTCCAGGTCTTCGTATTCGATCACCGCGGCCATGGCGGCCTTGCGTGCGGTCTCCAGGTCACGGGCGGCCACAGCCATCACTACCTGGCCGACGAACTGCACCGTGTCGATGGCCAGCAACGGATCACCAGGCATCAATGGGCCGATGTCTTTCAGGCCCGGAACATCCTCGTGGGTAATGGCGATGCGTACACCTTCGAAGGCGTAGCACGGCGAAGTGTCGATGCTGATGACTTTCGCGTGGGCGCGGTCCGACAGTCGTGCGTAGACGTGCAACTGGTTCGGAAATTCCAGGCGATCGTCGATGTACTGCGCTTCACCGGACACATGTTTGGCGGCGCTGTCGTGCTTGACGCTGCGGCCGACACCGGTGGTCAGGTCCTTGGCGAACAGTTCAGCCAGTTCGGCCTGAGTCTTCTCTACGGCGTGATGGTTAGACATAAGCGGTCACCCGGGTCTCGATGTGCGGTGTTTGCAGTTCGATGAAGTATTTGCGCAGCAGGTTCTGCGCGCTGAGCAGGCGATATTCCTTGCTGGCGCGGAAGTCCGAGAGCGGGGTGAAGTCCTCCGCCAGTGCGGCGCAGGCGCGCTCGAGGGTGGCGCTGTTGAAGGGCGCATTGCGCAGCACGGTTTCGCAGGCATTGGCGCGTTTCGGGATCGCCGCCATGCCGCCGAACGCCACGCGGGCGTCGGCGATCACGCCGTTTTCAAGGCGGATATTGAACGCGGCGCAGACGGCGGAAATGTCATCGTCCAGGCGCTTGGACACCTTGTAGGCGCGGAACAGTTGTTCGGCACTGGCGCGGGGCACGATGATCTTTTCGATGAACTCGCTTTCCTGACGCGCCGTCACGCGGTAGTCGATGAAGTAATCTTCGAGGGCCATGGTGCGGCGGGTTTCGCCCTTGCACAGGACGATCTGTGCGCCGAGGGCGATCAGCAGCGGTGGTGAGTCACCAATGGGCGAGGCGTTCCCGATGTTGCCGCCCAGGGTGCCTTGGTTGCGAATCTGCAGGGAAGCGAAGCGTTGCAGCAGTTCGCCGAAGTCCGGGTACTCGGCTTTCAAGGCGTCGTAGCAGTCGGAGAGGGCGGTGGCAGCACCGATTTCCAGGCGGTCGTCGAAGCGTTCGATCTTTTTCATCTCGGCGACGTTGCCGACGTAGATCATCACCGGCAGGGTGCGGTGGAACTGCGTCACTTCCAGCGCCAGGTCCGTACCACCGGCCAGCAGGCGGGCTTGTGGATAAGCGTCGTAGAGGTCGGCCAGATCGGCGACGGTCAGCGGTACCAGGCAGCGTTTGTCGCCACTGTTGAGTTCGCCGATGTCGGTGGGCGCGATGGCCTTGAGGCGAGCGATGGTTTCGGCTTCACGGGCATCGAACTGGTCTGGTTGCTTGCCGCAGCAGGACTGTTCGGCCGCTTCCAGGATTGGCCGATAGCCTGTGCAGCGGCAGAGGTTGCCGGCGAGGGCTTCGTGGGCCTTGTGATGATCCGGCGCCTCACTGTTCTTTTGCAGGGCGAACAGCGACATCACGAAACCGGGGGTGCAGAAGCCGCATTGCGAACCGTGGCACTCAACCATGGCTTTCTGCACGCTGTGCAGTTCGCCCTTGTGCTTGAGGTCTTCAACGCTGATCAGTTGTTTGCCGTGCAGGGAGGAAACGAACGTCAGGCACGAATTGAGGCTGCGATAGCGAATGTGCTCGCGGCCCGCGTCATCCACCTGCAACTCGCCGACCACCACGGTGCACGCGCCACAGTCACCGCTGGCGCAGCCTTCTTTGGTGCCGGGTTTGCCCACATGGTCGCGCAGATAATTGAGCACGGTCAGGTTCGGGTCCAGGGCGTGCTCGCTACGGAGTTCCTGGTTAAGTAAAAACTGGATCACGGAAGGCCTCGCAGACTCATTATTGTTGTTAACCGACTTGAACCGAATTTAGCAGGTCTGACTTTCCGGTCAATGATTTTCTGACTTAAAGGTCAGGAAAGTGCATTTCGTCGATCAACCACTCGTTCCTACAGTATTGACCCTCGCGGGATAGGCTGCTTTTTGCTTGAATCGTGCCAAATTCCGCCGGTTGGGCCCTGCGCCATGACGTATCAATTGCGCTACACTGCGCCGCTTGTGCAGATCGAAGAGTTTGAAGGACAACCATGACGTTCAAGGCGCCGGACAGCCTCGCCGAGCAAATCGCTCACCACCTCGCCGAACGCATCATTCGCGGTGAAATGAAGCCCGGGGAGCGCATCCAGGAGCAGAAGGTCACGCAGGCCCTCGACGTCAGCCGTGGTTCGGTCCGCGAGGCCTTGCTGATTCTCGAGCGTCGCCACCTGATCGCGATCCTGCCGCGACGTGGCGCTCATGTGACCGAGCTCACCGCGCACAAGGTGCAGAGCCTGTGCACGCTGATGGGCGAGATGTACATCCTGCTGGCCAACGCCGTGGCCACTGGCTGGAAAGTCCAGGCCGACCTGGCGCCGTTCGTGCAGATCCAGCAGCGCCTGACCGCCAGCTACGAACGCCAGGACATCCATACCTTCGTCGACGACAGTTTCAATGTGATGCGCGCCACGTATCCGTTCGCCAACAATCCTTATCTGCAGGAAACCGTCGAGAATCTGCAGCCGGCCATGAGCCGTGCCTACTTCCTTGCCCTGGATCAGCGCAAGGCCTCGATGAGCGAGTATCTGGAGCTGTTCGAACGCCTGCTCGCCGCCGTGATCGCCCGTGACTTTCCACAGATTCGCCAAGTGCTGACGGCTTATGGCCAGCGTAGTTGCGATCTGGTGATTTCCGCCCTGACGGACGCCTAAGCGTGCGGCTCAAGTGCATCAAGCTGGCAGGGTTCAAATCCTTCGTTGATCCGACCACGGTGAACTTCCCCAGTAACATGGCGGCGGTGGTCGGGCCCAATGGCTGCGGCAAGTCGAACATCATCGACGCCGTGCGTTGGGTGATGGGCGAGAGTTCGGCCAAGAACTTGCGTGGCGAGTCGATGACCGACGTCATCTTCAATGGTTCTACCAGCCGCAAACCCGTAAGCCAGGCGAGCATCGAGCTGGTGTTCGATAACTCCGACGGCACATTGCTCGGTGAATACGCGGCCTATGCGGAAATTTCCATTCGCCGCAAAGTGACCCGCGACAGCCAGACCACTTATTACCTCAACGGCACCAAGTGCCGTCGCCGTGACATCACCGACATTTTCCTCGGCACCGGCCTGGGCCCGCGCAGCTACTCGATCATCGAACAGGGGATGATCTCCAAGCTGATCGAGTCCAAGCCCGAAGACCTGCGCAATTTCATCGAAGAAGCGGCGGGCATCTCCAAATACAAGGAGCGCCGGCGCGAAACCGAAAACCGCATCCGCCGCACCCACGAAAACCTCGCGCGCCTGACCGACCTGCGCGAAGAGCTCGAGCGTCAGCTCGAGCGCTTGCATCGCCAGGCCGAGGCCGCCAAGAAGTATCAGGAGCTCAAGGCCGAAGAACGTCAGCTCAAGGCGCAACTGTCGGCCCTGCGCTGGCAGGATCTGAACGATCAGGTCGGCCAGCGTGAGTCGATCATTGGCACCCAGGAAGTCAGTTTCGAGGCCTTGGTGGCCGAACAGCGTAATGCCGACGCCAGCATCGAACGCTTGCGTGACGGGCACCACGACCTCTCCGAGCGCTTCAATCTGGTGCAGGGACGCTTCTATTCAGTCGGTGGCGACATCGCCCGGGTCGAGCAGAGCATCCAGCATGGTCAGCAACGCCTGCGTCAGCTGCAGGATGACTTGAAGGAAGCCGAGCGCGCGCGCCTGGAAACCGAGTCGCACCTGGGCCATGACCGCACCTTGATGCTGACCCTCGGCGAAGAGCTGGACATGCTCACGCCGGAGCAGGAAGTCACCAGCGCCGCCGCCGAAGAGGCTGCCGCCGCGCTGGAAGAATCCGAAACCACCATGCATGGCTGGCAGGAGCAGTGGGACACGTTCAACCTGACCGCCGCCGAGCCGCGACGCCAGTCCGAAGTTCAACAGTCGCGAATCCAGCAGCTGGAAACCAGCCTGGAACGCCTGGCCGATCGCCAGAAGCGCTTGGGCGAAGAACGCGCCTTGCTGTCGGCGGACCCGGAAGACCAGGCGATCATGGAACTCAGCGAGCAACTCGCTGAATCCGAGGCGACCCTGGAGGATTTACAGACCAGTGAAGAAGCTCAGGTCGAAAAGCTTGAGCAGCTTCGCCAGCAATTGCAGCAGGCGCTGTCCGCGCAGCAGCAGGCCCAGGGCGAACTGCAACGGCTCAATGGCCGGTTGGCCTCGCTGGAAGCCTTGCAGCAAGCCGCGCTCGATCCAGGCACTGGTACCGCCGAGTGGCTGCGCGAACAGCATCTGGCCGACCGCCCGCGCCTGGCCGAGGGCCTGAAAGTTGAAGCCGGTTGGGAACTGGCGGTGGAAACCGTGCTGGGCGCCGATCTGCAAGCCGTGCTGGTGGACGATTTCAACGATTTCGATTTGTCCGGGTTTACCCAGGGCGACCTGCGTTTGCTCAGCCCGGCCAGTGATGGCGTGCGTGTGCCGGGCAGCTTGCTCGACAAGGTCGAGGCGCAAGTCGATCTGTCGCCGTGGCTGGGCCAGGTCAAACCGGTCGAAAGCCTTGAGCAGGCCCTGAGTTTGCGCGGTCAGCTGGCTGCCGGGCAGAGTCTGATCAGCCGCGACGGTTACTGGGTCGGTCGGCATTTTCTGCGTGTACGCCGAGCCAGCGAAGCGGAAAGTGGCATGCTGGCCCGCGGTCAGGAAATCCAGCAACTGGGCCTCGATCGCGAAGCGCTTGAAGCTACCGTCGAAACCCTGGAAAGCCAGCTTCAAAATCTCAGGGCGCAACAGCGTCAACAGGAAAATGGCCGCGAACATTTGCGTCGCTTGTTGCAAGACGAAGCCCGTCAACAAGGCGAATTGAAAGCCCAGTTGTCGGCTGGCAAAGCCAAGGCCGAGCAGTTGGCCTTGCGTCGCACCCGCCTCGACGAAGAAATCGCCGAGTTGACCGAGCAGCGCGCGCTGGAGCACGAAAACATCGGCGAAGCGCGCCTGCAATTGCAGGAAGCCCTCGACAGCATGGCGCTGGACACCGAGCAGCGCGAGTTGCTGCTGGCCCAGCGCGACAGCTTGCGTGAGCGGCTTGACCGGGTGCGTCAGGAAGCGCGGCAGCACAAGGATCATGCCCATCAACTGGCGGTGCGCCTGGGTTCGCTCAAGGCGCAGCACGATTCGACGCGTCAGGCGCTGGAGCGTCTGGAAATGCAGGCCGAACGCCTCACCGAAAAGC
This sequence comes from Pseudomonas izuensis, assembly GCF_002356535.2. Classification (NCBI taxonomy): domain Bacteria; kingdom Pseudomonadati; phylum Pseudomonadota; class Gammaproteobacteria; order Pseudomonadales; family Pseudomonadaceae; genus Pseudomonas; species Pseudomonas izuensis. The sequence continues at coordinate 1,790,640 of NZ_AP017423.2, forward strand.
GTGAGCAGTTGAGCCTCAATCTGGAGGAGGGTGAAGCGCCGCTGGAAGAGCTGCGGCTGAAACTCGAAGAGTTGCTCGACAAGCGCATGACCGTCGACGAAGAACTCAAGACCGCGCAAATCGCCCTGGAAGATGCCGACCGCGAATTGCGCGATGCCGAAAAGCGCCGCAGCCAGGCCGAGCAGCAATCGCAGTTGATCCGCAGCCAGCTCGAACAGCAGCGCATGGAATGGCAAGCCCTGACCGTGCGGCGCAAGGCCTTGCAGGACCAGTTGATCGAAGACGGTTACGACCTGCATGGCGTGCTCGCCACGCTGACCGCCGAGGCCAGCGAAAAAGCCGCCGAGGAAGAGCTTGAACGCATCGCCGCGCGTATACAGCGCCTGGGCGCGATCAACCTCGCGGCCATCGACGAATACCAGCAACAATCCGAGCGTAAACGTTATCTGGATGCGCAGGACGCCGATCTGGTGGAGGCGCTCGAGACGCTGGAAAACGTTATTCGCAAGATCGACAAGGAAACCCGCAACCGCTTCAAGGATACCTTTGATCAGATCAATGGCGGTTTACAGGCGCTTTTCCCAAAAGTTTTCGGTGGAGGTCGCGCGTATTTGGAACTGACGGGCGAAGATCTACTCGATACAGGGGTGACGATCATGGCGCAACCGCCCGGAAAGAAGAACAGCACCATCCATTTGCTCTCCGGTGGCGAAAAAGCCCTGACGGCATTGGCCCTGGTTTTTGCGATCTTCAAGTTGAACCCGGCGCCGTTCTGCATGCTCGATGAGGTGGACGCGCCATTGGATGACGCTAACGTGGGACGCTACGCACGACTGGTCAAAGAGATGTCGCAGACGGTGCAGTTCATCTATATCACCCACAACAAGATCGCCATGGAAATGGCCGAACAACTGATGGGGGTGACGATGCACGAGCCGGGGTGTTCACGTCTGGTGGCCGTGGATGTCGAGGAGGCGATGGCGATGGTGGAGGCTTGAGTTGTCTCTGTAGGATAGGTACTACTGACGTGTAGGACTTTTTTACTTGTCCTGAGTTGCTGGCCAATCGACATATTCGCTGAAGCCTATGTGACAGACGGTGTAAAGTTACCTTTGGTCGTGCTAGTTTAATGTCAATTTTTCGTATACGTGGGCAAAACGCCTGTCAGAACATAGAGTTGGCGCCACGTTTTAAAGGTGTTTACAGGTTGTAAACCCCTTATTTTTCAGCATTTTTTATAGAGGCACGGGATTACATGGAAATCGGTCTGCGCGAGTGGCTGATCGTCATCGGCATTATTGTCATTGCCGGTATTCTTTTTGATGGCTGGCGCCGTATGCGCGGCGGCAAGGGAAAACTGAAATTCCGTCTTGACCGAAGTCTGTCCAACCTGCCGGACGAGGACACCAGCGCCGAGCTGTTGGGCCCGTCCCGCGTGCTGGACGACCATAAGGAACCGCATCTGGACGAGCAGGATCTGCCGTCGGTGAGCATGCCGGCGCGCGAGCCTCGCGAAACCCGTGAATCGGGTTCCAAGCGCGGCAAGCGTGGTGGCGAGCCGTCCCAGGGCGACCTGAACCTCAATCTCGATCTGGACGGCGGCCCAGGCTTCAGCAGCCGCGACGACGATTTTGTCGAAGACACCAAGGCTTCGGCTGCGGTCAGCGAAAAAGATCAGCCGCAAGCCGAAGAAGTGCTGGTGATCAGCGTGATTTGCCGCGACGCCGCCGGCTTCAAAGGCCCGGCGTTGTTGCAGAACATTCTGGAAAGCGGTCTGCGTTTTGGCGAAATGGACATCTTCCATCGTCACGAAAGCATGGCCGGCAATGGCGAAGTTCTGTTCTCCATGGCCAATGCGGTCAAGCCAGGCGTTTTTGATCTGGATGACATCGACCACTTCAGTACCCCGGCGGTGAGCTTCTTCCTGGGGCTGCCAGGCCCGCGTCATCCCAAGCAAGCCTTCGACGTGATGGTGGCCGCGGCGCGCAAACTGTCCCAGGAGCTGAATGGCGAACTGAAAGACGATCAGCGCAGCGTGTTGACCGCCCAGACGATCGAACACTACCGTCAGCGCATCGTTGAATTCGAGCGTCGCGCCCTGACTCAGAAACGTTGATTCAAAAGGTTGTTCCCGCGCCGGGCGCGGGACGATCGGCACAATAGATTGAGCAGCCTCGGCTGCTCTTTTGCTTTATGAGAGAACACCGATGACTGCCGCCAAAAACCGCATTCTAGAGCTGCGTGCCGAGCTGGATCTGCACAATTACCGCTATCACGTGCTGGACGAGCCGAGCATTCCGGACGCCGAGTATGATCGGCTGTTCAACGAGCTCAAGGCGCTTGAAGCCGCTAATCCCGAACTGATCACCAGCGACTCGCCGACCCAGCGAGTGGGCAGCGAGGCGTTGTCGGCATTCACTCAGGTGCGCCACGAAGTGCCGATGCTCAGCCTCGGCAATGCCTTCGAAGAAACCGACATGCGCGAGTTTGATCGTCGGGTGACCGAGGGGCTGGACTTGCCGGCTGGTGATCTGTTCGGTGGTGGCGCTGCGGTTGAATACAGCTGCGAGCCCAAACTCGATGGTCTGGCGGTCAGTCTGTTGTATCAGGATGGCGTGCTGGTGCGCGGCGCCACGCGCGGCGACGGCACCACCGGCGAAGACATCAGCGTCAATGTGCGCACCGTGCGCAACATCCCGCTCAAACTGCACGGCACCGGTTGGCCACCGACCCTGGAAGTGCGGGGGGAAGTGTTCATGTCCAAGGCCGGATTCGAGCGGCTCAATGCCACGCAACTGGAGGTCGGCGGCAAGACGTTCGCCAACCCGCGCAATGCGGCGGCGGGCAGCTTGCGGCAACTGGATTCGAAGATCACCGCCAACCGGCCATTGGAATTCTGCTGCTACGGCATCGGCCAGGTGTCCGCGGATATTGCCGACACGCACATTGGTAATCTGCAGCAGCTCAAGGCCTGGGGCATGCCGATCAGTCATGAGCTGAAACTGGCGAACGGTATCGATGAGTGCCTGGACTACTACCGCGACATTGGCGAGCGGCGCAATGCGTTGCCCTATGAAATCGATGGCGTGGTGTTCAAGGTCAACAGCATTGCCTCCCAGCGCGAGCTGGGTTTCCGTGCCCGCGAACCGCGCTGGGCCATCGCCCATAAATTCCCGGCCATGGAAGAGCTCACCGAGTTGCTCGATGTGGAGTTCCAGGTCGGCCGCACGGGTGCCGTCACGCCGGTGGCGCGCCTGAAACCGGTCAAGGTGGCGGGTGTCACCGTGGCGAATGCGACGCTGCACAACATGGATGAGGTGGCGCGACTGGGGCTGATGATCGGCGACACAGTGATCATCCGCCGCGCCGGCGACGTGATTCCGCAAGTGGTGCAAGTGGTCACCGAGCGGCGTCCGGACAACGCGCGGCCGGTGCAGATTCCGGAGCAGTGCCCGGTCTGCGGTTCCCATGTCGAGCGCACGCAACTGGTCAAGCGTAGCAAGGGTCGCGAGACCGTCAGCGAAGGTGCGGTCTATCGCTGTGTCGGTCGACTGGCCTGTGGCGCGCAACTCAAGCAGGCGATCATTCACTTCGTTTCCCGTCGGGCGATGGACATCGAAGGCCTGGGCGACAAGAGCGTCGAACAATTGGTGGATGAAGGTCTGGTGAGTTCGCCCGCGGATCTCTACGCCCTGAAGTTCGAGGACATTGTCGACCTGGAAGGCTTTGCCGAACTGTCGAGCAGGAAGTTGCTCGGCGCCATCGAAGACAGCAAGAAGCCAGGCCTGGCGCGCTTCATCTATGCCCTCGGGATTCCCGATGTCGGCGAAGAGACGGCCAAGGTGCTGGCGCGCTCCCTGGGCTCGTTGGCGCGGGTGCAGCAAGCACTGCCGCAAGTGCTGACGTACTTGCCGGATGTCGGCCTGGAAGTGGCTCACGAGATTCACAGCTTTTTTGAGGATGCGCATAACCAGCAGGTCATCGCCGATCTGCTCAAGCACGGGTTGCAGATACAGGATCAGGGCGAGCTGGGCGCCGAATTTGCCGCCAGCACGACACTCGGTGGTTTCCTCGACAAGCTGCACATTCCTTCGGTCGGGCCGGGCGGGGCGCAGAAGCTGGCCGACAAATTCGGCTCGCTGCAAGGGGTGATCGACGCCGACTGGCTGGACATGCGTCAGGCGCTGCCGGAGAAACAGGCCAATTCGGTTCGTGAGTTTTTTGCAGTCGAGGACAATCGCCTGCTGGCCGCGGCGGCCGAAACGCAATTGGCCGAATTCGGCATGCACTGGCACAGCGAAAAGAAAGTCGTCGAAGGTTTGCCGTTGGCTGGCCAGACCTGGGTGCTGACCGGTTCGTTGGAGCTGATGAGCCGCGATGTGGCCAAGGAGAAACTTGAAAGCCTCGGCGCGAAGGTCGCCGGCTCGGTATCGGCCAAGACCCATTGCGTGGTGGCGGGGCCGGGGGCAGGGTCGAAATTGACCAAGGCCAACGAGCTGGGGCTGAAGGTGCTGGATGAAGAGGCGTTTGTCGGATTTCTGAGTACGCACGGCCTATCGGTGTGAGGCCATTCGCTGGCAAGCCGGCTCCTGCAGGATCTATGCGATCTTTGTAGGAGCCGGCTTGCTGGCGAAGCCGGCGACGCGGTGTGTCAGGCATGCCGCCTTCGCTGGCAAGCCAGCTCCTACAGGGTTTACGCGATCTTTGTAGGAGCTGGCTTGCCAGCGAAAGCGATCTCAGCCCGCTCACAAATATCGGGAACGATCGTCGATCAGGAATGATCTAGTCTTGGCAAGCCCCAGGGAGAGATCGCCATGTACCGTTTCTTCGAACTGCTCAGTTCGCGCCTCGCCGCGCCTTTCAAAGGCGATAGTTCGCGCAATAGCAAGGTCTGGCCCTGTCGTTGCGGGCAGTCGCTGTTCTTTCGCAACAGCCAGTGCCTGGCCTGTTCCGCGGCGTTGGGTTATCAGCCGGAGCAGAGTCGCTTGTCCTCGCTGCAACCGGGGGCGCAAACGGGCACCTGGCTCCTTGATGCCGATTCTGGCGCAGGCCTGTTTCACCGTTGCGCCAACCTCGATTCCCCGGCCGCCTGCAATTGGTTGCTACCTGCCCATGATCAGGGTGCCTTGTGCATCGCCTGCAGCCTGAATCGCACTATTCCTGATCTATCGATAGCCGAAAACCACGAACGCTGGCGCAAGGTGGAAACCGCCAAGCGGCGTCTGGTGGCGCAATTGGTCAGTTTGGGTTTGCAGGTGATTCCCAAGACTGTCGACGAAGAGGCGGGCCTGGCCTTCGATTTCATAGGTGTCGACCTTGAAGGCAAGCCACCCACCACCGGCCACGCGAACGGTCTGATCACCCTTGATATCAAAGAAGCCGACGATGCCCATCGCGAACAGGTGCGGGTACAGATGCACGAACCCTATCGCACCCTGCTTGGGCACTTCCGTCACGAAGTAGGGCACTACTACTGGGACCGTTTGATCGCTGGCAATGATTGGCTGGAACCATTCCGCGGGCTGTTCGGCGATGAGCGCGCCAGCTACGCCGAGGCGCTGGATCGGCATTATCAACAAGGTGCCCCCCTTGATTGGCAGCAGCACTACGTCAGCGCCTACGCCACGATGCACCCGTGGGAGGACTGGGCTGAAACCTGGGCGCACTACCTGCACATGATGGACGCGGTGGATACGGCGCTGGGGTTTGGCATGAGCGCCCGGGAAATGGACTTCGACTATCAGCCATTTCCGCTGGATACCCTCTACGATCCGCAACATCCGGGCGGCGCGGCGTTCCTGTCGTTCGTCAACGCCTGGATCGAACTGGCCGGCATGCTCAATGAGCTGTCGCGCAGCATGGGCCAGCCGGATTTTTATCCCTTCGTGCTGCCACCGGCGGTGATCGCCAAGCTGCACTTCATTCATCTGGTCATTCAGCGCGAGGGGGGCAGGGCGGACGAGGTCTTGCAGGACCTGTAGAGACTGCCGGACGCTGCGATCTTTCGGGCGTTCTGCATGTCATTGAAGCAGTTATATTTTTTAATCCACCCGAACGGTTGTAACTTCGTCTCAGATAGGTACAATGGCGCGGCTCGCCGTCAGGTGAGCGTCGTTATGGTGACCCCATCGGTCCCCCCGCAACGATCAGCCGTGAACCCGGTCAGGCCTGGAAGGGAGCAGCCGCAGCGGTGACATTGTGTGCCGGGGTGTGGCTGGTGGGGTCGCCACCTTAACGCCACGCGAACCCTCTTCGCGTTTCTATATGAAAGTACTTTTATTGCACTGCCATGGACCAAGTCCATAGCGGTTTTTTGTCGTTTCCGATTCAGGCTACGACATAAAAAGGAGGCCGACCTGTCAGCATGACAAGTCGGCCTCCTTTTTTCTTTTCTGGCACTAAGGCTTGGACAAGGCCTGGTCAACCGCTGCGATCAGCTTTCCCAGATCCTTCGGGGTGGCTTTATGTACGACATCGAACAGATACGCCCGCTGTTCATCTTCTTCGCCCAGATCGGCGAAAAAGGCTTTCAGCTTCACGCCCAGCACATTGGCAAGCAGGAACAGTACGTCCACGCTGGGGGTATAGGTGCCGGTTTCGAAGCGGCTGATGGTTTTGGGGTCAAAACCGGTTTTTTCGCCAAGTTCAGCCTGAGTAAGCCCCGCGACCTTGCGGTAGCGCCGAATGGCCGGACCCAAACTTGAAATTTGCATCGCTCAATTCCCATTTAGAATCAAGAACTTAACGATAGATTTTTGCATTATACAACTGCATGATCCATCACCTTGCTTTGCAAAATGTGATGCGTTTCGTAGAATCGCCGCCCTGAAGGCGCGTTGGGTGACCTGTTCCCGGAAGTTGGAACGCAGTAAATGAACCACTATCGCGCGCACTCGCAGGATTGCGAGTGCCCAGGTTCGACAAAAATATTACCAGTATTGGTGTTGCTGCCTTAAACGGGTTCCACCGCCAGTGACAGCGAGTCTGACTCATGGATGAGAAGTACCGCAGGGCCGTGGATGCCGCCGCCATTTTTTCCGAGACCGATCTGACCGGCCGGATTACCCACGTCAACGATCAATTCTGTGCGATCTCGGGCTACAGCCGCGAGGAGTTGCTTGGGCAGAACCATCGCATGCTCAATTCCGGCATGCATTCGGCCGAGTTTTTCGTCGGGATGTGGCGCACCATCGCCTCGGGCAATGTCTGGAAGGGTGAAATCTGCAATCGCACCAAGGACGGGAGCCTGTATTGGGTCGAAAGCACCATGGTGCCGGTACTCGATAAAGCCACTGGGCGCATCGAGCGCTATTTATCGATTCGTTTCGATATCAGCGAGAAGCGTCAGTTGCTGCACTCCCTGCAATGGCGGGTCGGGCATGACGTGTTGACCGGGCTGCCCAATCGCGCGTTTCTATCGGACTTGCTGGATCAGGCGCTGGAGTTTTCGCGGCAGGAAGGCATCCCGCTGGCGGTGTGCATGCTTGACCTCGACGGCTTCAAGGCGGTCAACGATGGCTACGGGCATGCCAGCGGTGATCTTTTATTGGTGGAAGTAGCCAAACGATTGCGCGGCATCGTACGTGGCGAAGATGTGGTGGCGCGGCTGGCCGGGGATGAGTTCGTGCTGGTACTGCGTTATGTGCGCGATTTGCCGGAATTGCGCGCGGCACTGAACCGGGTGCTGGAGGCGATTTCCGCGCCGTACTCGCTCAGTGGCAAGGACATCAATGTGTTTGCCAGTATCGGCGTCACACTGTTTCCCCATGACCATGAAGATGCTGAAACTCTGTTGCGCCATGCCGATCAGGCGATGTATGTGGCCAAGCAGAGCGGCCGCAAACGCTTTCATCTATTCGACGTATCCCGGGATCGGGAGGTCAAGGCCACTCACCAGACAGTCGAACGGGTGCGCCAGGCGCTGGCCGCCGATGAATTGCGCCTGCATTACCAGCCCAAGGTCAACATGCGCCATGGTGAGGTCGTCGGGTTCGAGGCGTTGCTGCGCTGGGAGCATCCGCAACAGGGCATCGTGCCGGCCCGGGCGTTCTTGCCGCTGGTGGAAGAAACCGACCTGATTATCGACATCGGCGAGTGGGTGATGGACCAGGTGCTGACGCAACTGGATCAGTGGCAGCAGGCCGGCCATGACTGGCCGGTGAGCATCAACATCGCGGCACGGCATTTTCAGCGGGCGGATTTTGTCGAGAGGCTTAAAAAAGTGCTGGCACGACATGCCAGAGTCGCGCCGCAGCGGCTTGACCTGGAAATCGTCGAGTCGGTCGCCATTGAAAATATCCAGCACGTCAGCGATTGCTTGCAGGCCTGCCAGGCGCTGGGGGTGCAATTTTCATTGGGGGATTTCGGCACGGGTTATTCTTCCCTGAGCTACCTCAAGCGCCTGCGCACCCAAACCATCAAGGTCGATAAATCCTTTGTGCGCGACATTCTGCAAGACGGCGACGATCTTGCCCTGACCACCGCGATCATCGGCCTGGCCCGGGCGTTTGGCCGGCAGGTGATTGCCGAGGGGCTGGAAAGCGTCGAGCACGGTGAGTTGCTGATGCGGTTGGGCTGCGACGTGGCCCAGGGCTATTTCATCGCCCGCCCGATGCCGCCGGCAGAGGTGCCGGGGTGGGTCGCAGGGTTTGTCGTGCCGCTGAAATGGCGGGTGCTGGATCAAACGGCGTCAGGCGCATGAAAATGCAATGTGGGAGCGAGCCTGCTCGCGAAGGCGGCGTCACATTCGGCATCCATGAGACTGACAATCCGCATTCGCGAGCAGGCTCGCTCCCACAAGGGTTTATGGTTTGCCGCCGATGTAGAGCCCGATGATGTCATCGATCTCCCCGGACATTTTCATCTGCACCAACGTACGCAGGATCCGTTGCCCCGGCACTTTTGGATCATTGCGCACGTAGCACCCAACGTTTTGCTCCTGTAGCACCGCCACGCCTTGCAGTTGCCGACCCGGCAGCAGGCGCTGGTTGAACCAGTCCAGTGTCCATTGATTGCTGACGGCATAGCGATTGCGCCCGGCGTAGAGTTTTTCCAGCACCTGCTCCTGATTGCGGGCATCGTCGCGGTGCAATTGATTGGCGTCGAACAACGGCTGCAAGGTCGGATAGCTGTAGCCGAGCACCGTGCCGATGGATTGTCGCGGCAGGTTCGCCGCAATTACTGAAGTCTGCGGGGCAGGGCGGCTGACCAGCAAATCAGCTTGAGTGAAGAGCGGGATGCTCCAGAGGTAGTCGCCGGACGGGTCCGGTAGCCAGGACTGCGCAACATAGCAGCGGATATCGACCTCGCCATGTTCCATGGCACTTTGCACACGCCCTCTGGGCAGTACATGGAATTCCGCCGGTACGCCGATTTGGGTCGCCAGGCTGAGCATGACGTCGTACAAGATGCCCTGGGTCGGCCGGCCATTTTCCAGCTGCACCATCGGCATTGCCCAACTGTCGGGCACCACGAAGCGCAACGGCGCTTGCGCGGCGGTGCCGTCCAGGCTGATCAACAGCAGTGCCCCCAAGGCCAGCCGCATAAACGCTCCGCTATCTTTGAATCAAAAAGCCCCCAAAAAGCAGCTTAGCCAGATTAGACGAGCGCACCGGATGCAATTTTGGCCTTGCTCCGCTAGCATTAGCCGCTTCTGCTTCCCAGTGGCGATGGTTTTCGATGAGTTATCAGGTTCTTGCACGTAAATGGCGTCCGCGCTCGTTCCGCGAAATGGTCGGCCAGACCCATGTGCTCAAGGCTCTGATCAATGCCTTGGACAGCCAGCGGCTGCACCACGCCTACCTGTTTACCGGTACGCGCGGGGTCGGCAAGACCACCATCGCGCGAATCATCGCTAAATGCCTGAATTGTGAAACAGGTATCACTTCCACGCCCTGTGGCGAGTGTTCGGTATGCCGCGAGATTGATGAAGGCCGATTCGTCGACCTGATCGAAATCGACGCCGCCAGCCGCACCAAGGTCGAGGATACCCGCGAGCTGCTCGACAACGTGCAGTACGCGCCGAGCCGCGGGCGCTTCAAGGTCTACCTGATCGACGAAGTGCACATGCTCTCCAGCCATTCCTTCAATGCGCTGCTAAAAACCCTGGAAGAGCCGCCACCCTACGTAAAATTCATCCTGGCCACCACCGACCCGCAGAAACTTCCTGCAACGATTCTTTCGCGGTGCCTGCAGTTCTCACTCAAGAACATGACCCCGGAGCGCGTGGTCGAGCATTTGACCCATGTGCTGGGCGTCGAGAACGTGCCGTTCGAAGACGATGCACTGTGGTTGCTGGGCCGTGCCGCCGATGGTTCGATGCGCGACGCCATGAGCCTCACCGACCAGGCGATTGCCTTTGGTGAAGGCAAGGTCATGGCCGCCGACGTGCGGGCGATGCTCGGCACCCTCGATCACGGTCAGGTCTACGACGTGCTGCATGCGCTGATCGAAGGGGATGCCAAGGCGTTGCTCGAAGCCGTCCGTCATCTGGCCGAGCAAGGCCCGGACTGGAATGGCGTGCTTTCGGAAATTCTCAACGTGCTGCACCGTGTTGCCATCGCCCAGGCCTTGCCCGAGGGCGTCGACAACGGTCACGGCGACCGTGACCGGGTGCTGGCGCTGGCCCAGGCCCTGCCGGCCGAAGATGTGCAGTTCTATTACCAGATGGGCCTGATCGGTCGCCGCGATTTGCCGCTGGCGCCGGACCCGCGAGGCGGCTTCGAAATGGTGCTGCTGCGGATGCTCGCGTTCCGTCCCGCCGACACCGCGGACGCCCCGAGGCAACCGCTAAAGCCAGTGGGGATCAGCCAGGCCACAGTTGATTCCGCCAAACCAGTGGCTGCCGCGCCGGTGGTAGCGCCGGTAGTCGCTGCGGCCGTTGCCCCCGTGGTCCCTGCGCCAGTCGTTGCTGCGGCGCCGGCTCCCACGCCTGAACCGGTTGCCCCTGTGGTGTTGCCTGAGCCCGTGGTCGAGGCGGACGTGGTCGAAGAGGTTGTCGACCTGCCGTGGAATGACCCGGTCGAGCCGGCCACTGTCCAGCAACCAGCGGTGGAACCGGTACTGGAAACCGCCAGCGAACAACCCGAATTGCCACCGATGCCGTTGCCGACGCCTGACAGCGTGGTGCCGGACGCTCCGGAGTGGGCCGCTGCGCCAATCCCGGAGCCGTCCGTGGCCGACGTCGATGCCGCCACGCCGGGCATGGACCTGGACGACGAGCCGCCGCTGGACGAGGACTACATCGAACCGGACATGGACTCGGCCTACAGCTACCTCGATGATCTGGCCAGCGAACACGCCGCCGAACCAGCGCCGGAGCCCGAGCCGGAACCCGCCGCCGCGCCGGCCACGGGCCTGGCCCTGCAATGGCTGGAACTGTTCCCGAAATTGCCGATCTCCGGCATGACCGGCAGTATCGCCGCCAACTGCACCTTGATCGCCGTCGATGGCGACAATTGGCTGTTGCACCTGGACCCGGCCCACAGCGCCTTGTTCAACGCCACACAGCAACGTCGCCTCAACGATGCGTTGAACCAATATCATGGGCGTAACCTGACCCTGACCATGGAGCTGATCAAGCCCGAGCAGGAAACCCCGGCCCAGGCTGCGTCCCGCCGTCGTGCCGACCGTCAGCGCGAGGCCGAGGAGTCGATCCACGGCGATCCGTTCATCCAGCAAATGATGCAGCAGTTCGGTGCAGTGATCCGTAACGATACTATTGAACCTGTCGAAGCCCTGGTCAGTCAGGGCTCATAACTGAAGGTGTTCGGCGGCAAGCGCCGGGCGCCGTTTTGATCCAAGTACTTTTGAGGTGATTACCATGATGAAAGGTGGCATGGCCGGCCTGATGAAGCAGGCGCAGCAGATGCAGGAAAAAATGGCCAAGATGCAGGAAGAGCTGGCCAACGCCGAAGTCACCGGTAAGGCCGGTGGCGATATGGTCACCGTGGTGATGACCGGTCGTCATGACGTCAAGAGCGTGAGCATCGACCCAAGCCTGCTCGAAGGCATGAGCGAAGACGACAAGGAAATGCTGGAAGCGGTGGTCGCTGCCGCCGTCAACGACGCCGTGCGCAAGATCGAAGCCAACAGCCAGGAAAAAATGGGCAGCATGACCGCTGGCATGCAACTGCCGCCGGGCATGAAACTGCCATTCTGATTCGCTGAAGCGCGTCGGATGGGCTACATAAAAAATGCCAGGCATCGCGCCTGGCATTTTTGTTTCGGCCTGTTGGGCCTGAGGCGTCTGTCGCGACGCCATCGCGGGCAAGCCCGGCTCCCACAGGGATCACCTCAATCCTGTGGGAGCGTGGCTTGCCCGCGATGAAGTCGCCTCGGTATAACTGACGAACGATCGAACCCGCCACCGCCACAAAGGTCTGCTCCCTATACCCCCGAACTCATCGATCAAAGGAGACGCCGCCATGTCCGACCCCATGACCCTCAACCAACGCATCGTCCTGGCCTCGCGCCCGGTCGGCGCGCCGACGCCGGAGAATTTCCGCCTGGAGCGCGTCCCGCTGCCCGATCTGGCCGACGGCGAGGTGCTGCTCAAGACCCTTTATCTGTCACTCGACCCTTACATGCGCGGGCGTATGAGTGACGCACCGTCCTACGCAGCCCCGGTGCAAATCGGTGAGGTGATGACCGGCGGCGCAGTCAGCCGGGTTGAGCGCTCGCTTAATCCCAAATTTCAGGAAGGCGATCTGGTGGTAGGTGCCACGGGGTGGCAAAGCCACAGCATCAATGATGGCCGCAGCATTATGCCAATCCCGTCATCGTTGCCGAGCCCATCGATGGCCCTGGGTGTACTGGGCATGCCGGGCATGACCGCCTACATGGGGTTGATGGACATCGGTCAGCCGAAAGCGGGTGAAACCCTGGTGGTCGCCGCTGCATCCGGTGCCGTGGGATCGGTGGTCGGGCAGGTGGCGAAGATCAAGGGGTTGCGTGTGGTCGGCGTGGCCGGTGGCGCGGACAAGTGTCGCTATGTGGTCGAGGATCTGGGTTTTGACGCCTGCATCGACCACAGAAGCCCGGATTTCGCCGATGAATTGGCCCAGGCGTGTCCCAAGGGCATCGACATCTATTACGAAAACGTCGGTGGCAAGGTGTTCGACGCCGTGGTGCCACTGCTCAATCCCAAGGCGCGGATTCCGCTGTGTGGCCTGATAGCGTCCTACAACGCCAGCGAAGCGCCGAGTGGGCCGGATCGTCTGCCGCAATTGCAGCGCACGCTATTGACCAAACGCGTGCGGATCCAGGGCTTCATTGTGTTCGACGACTACGGCGACCGTCAGCCGGAATTCGCCAGCGCCATGGCACCGTGGGTGCGTGACGGCAAGGTGAAATTCCGCGAAGACGTGGTCAATGGTCTGGAGAATGCGCCCCAGGCGTTTATCGGTCTGCTGGAAGGGCGCAACTTCGGCAAACTGGTGATTAAGGTCGCCCAGGGCTAATTGCCTCTGCAATTTGACGCTAACCAGAGGCGCGGGTATAAACCGCGTCTCGTTGTTTTACCGGATTTTTCCCCATGAGCTTCAGCCCTTTGATTCGCCAACTGATCGATGCCCTGCGCGTTTTGCCAGGTGTGGGTCAGAAAACCGCCCAGCGCATGGCGTTGCAGTTGCTCGAGCGCGATCGCAGCGGCGGCTCGCGACTGGCCCAGGCCTTGAGCCAGGCCATGGAAGGGGTCGGTCACTGCCGTTTGTGCCGCACCCTGACTGAAGATGACCTCTGCCCGCAATGCGCCGATACCCGGCGTGACGATACGCTGCTCTGCGTCGTGGAAGGGCCGATGGATGTCTATGCCGTGGAGCAGACCGGCTTTCGCGGTCGCTATTTCGTGCTCAAGGGCCACCTGTCACCACTCGACGGCCTGGGACCGGAAGCCATTGGCATTCCACAGCTGATGGCGCGGATCGAAGAGGCAGGCACGTTCACTGAAGTGATCCTCGCCACCAACCCGACCGTGGAAGGGGAAGCCACGGCACATTACATCGCCCAGTTGCTCAGCAGCAAAGGCCTGATCGCTTCGCGCATCGCGCATGGCGTGCCATTGGGCGGCGAGCTGGAGTTGGTGGATGGCGGGACGTTGGCGCATTCGTTTGCCGGGCGTAAGCCGATTGCTTTGTAGCGTTTGATTTGACGCCTTCGCGAGCAGGCTCGCTCCCACATTGGATTTGCGTACACCAGTCCCTTGTGGGAGCGGGCTTGCTCGCGAATGGCGCACCTCGGTCCATCTGATTCACATAACCCTGTTGAAAACCAAGCAAGCGCTCGGTTAACGTCGGCGAACCCCTTCCGTGGAGTTCGCCGATGCCTGCCTTTCAGGAATATTTCGACCCCAGCCACCAGTTGGTTCGCGACAGCGTCAGACGTTTCGTCGAGCGCGAGATTCTTCCGGACATTGACGAGTGGGAAGAAGCCGAAAGCTTTCCCCGTGAGCTCTACCTCAAGGCCGGCGCGGCGGGGATTCTCGGTATCGGCTACCCGGAAGCGCTCGGCGGGAGCCACGAAGGCGATCTGTTCGCCAAGATCGCCGCCAGCGAAGAGTTGATGCGTTGTGGCTCGGGCGGTCTGGTGGCAGGGCTTGGGTCGTTGGACATCGGTCTGCCGCCGATTCTCAAATGGGCCAGGCCTGAAGTCCGTGAGTGGGTCGTGCCGCAGGTGTTGTCGGGCGAAAAAATCAGCGCCCTGGCCGTCACCGAGCCCGGCGGCGGTTCCGACGTCGCCAACCTGCAAACCCGCGCCGTGCGTGATGGCGAATTTTACCGGGTGAGCGGCAGCAAAACCTTCATCACCAGTGGCGTGCGCGCGGACTTCTATACGGTTGCGGTACGCACCGGTGAGCCGGGTTTCGCGGGTGTCAGCCTGTTGTTGATCGAGAAGGGCACCCCCGGTTTCACCGTGGGGCGGCAACTGAAGAAAATGGGTTGGTGGGCGTCCGATACCGCTGAACTGTTCTTCGATGACTGCCGGGTGCCTGTAGGCAATCTGATTGGCGGCGAGAACATGGGCTTCGCCTGCATCATGGGCAACTTCCAGAGCGAACGCCTGGCATTGGCCCTGATGGCCAATATGACAGCGCAGCTCGCCCTGGAGGAAAGCCTGAAATGGGCGCGAGCGCGTGAAGCGTTCGGCAAACCCATCGGCAAGTTCCAGGTGATCAAGCACCGCCTCGCCGAAATGGCCACCGCACTGGAAGTCTCAAGGGAATTCACCTATCGCCAGGCAGCGAAAATGGCCGCGGGGCAGAGCGTGATCAAGGAAATTTCCATGGCCAAGAATTTTGCCACCGACACGGCGGACAGGATTACCACGGATGCCGTGCAGATATTGGGTGGCTTGGGTTACATGAGGGACAGCCTGGTAGAGCGGCTGTACCGCGATAATCGGATTCTGTCGATCGGGGGCGGGACGCGGGAAGTGATGAACGAGATCATCAGCAAGCAGATGGGGCTCTGAGTTCTGTGGTGTAGCTGCTGACGCTATCGCTGGCAAGCCAGCTCCCACAGTGTTCTCTGCCGTGCACACAATTTGTGTACGCCGCAGATCCTATAGGAGCTGGCTTGCCCGCGAAGACGTCAGTACAGACGCTGCTTACATATCGGTCAGGGCAAACTGCGTCAGGCAAAACGTCGGAATGCCCATGTCTTCCAGCCGCTGCGATCCACCCAATTCCGGTAGGTCGATGATTGCCGCCGCTTCATGAACCCGGGCGCCCATGCGTCGAATCAGGTTCGCCGCTGCAATCAAGGTGCCGCCCGTGGCGATCAGGTCATCGAACATCACCACCGAATCGCCTTCGCACAAGCTATCGGCATGCACTTCCAGGAACGCTTCGCCGTACTCGGTCGCATAACCCTCGGCCAGGACATCGGCCGGCAGCTTGCCTTGCTTGCGAAACAGCACCAGCGGTTTGTTCAATTGATAGGCCAGCACCGAACCGATCAGAAAACCACGGGCATCCATGGCGCCGATGTGAGTGAAGTCGGCTTCGACATAACGATGGGCGAAGCTGTCCATCACCAGGCGCAGGGCCGTGGGCGACTGGAACAACGGAGTGATGTCGCGAAAAATCACCCCCGGCTTGGGAAAGTCGATCACGGGGCGGATGAGGGATTTGATGTCGAAGGAGTCGAAGACCATCGTCGGGGTGTCCTGGCAGGGCTGCAAACGGCGCATTATAACGGCGGCTGAACCGTTTCGCTCAGCCGCTATCGCTTGAATCAGCCTTCGATTGAGCCGCCGGCCAGCGCGCACAGCTGGATCGGGTCAAGAATGCGGATTTCCTTGCCTTCGGCGGCAATCAGCTCGTTCTGCTGGAAGCGCGTGAACACCCGCGACACGGTTTCCACCGCCAGGCCCAGGTAGTTGCCGATTTCGTTGCGCGACATGCTCAGGCGGAACTGATTGGCCGAGAAACCCCGGGCGCGGAATCGTGCCGACAGGTTAACCAGGAAAGTGGCGATGCGCTCGTCAGCCGTTTTTTTCGACAGCAACAACATCATCTGTTGATCGTCACGAATCTCACGGCTCATCACCCGCATCAACTGACGGCGCAGCTGCGGCAATTGCAGGGCCAGTTCGTCGAGGCGTTCGAAGGGAATTTCACACACCGACGTGGTTTCCAGCGCTTGCGCCGACACCGGATGTTTTTCGGTGTCCATGCCCGACAATCCGACCAGTTCGCTTGGTAGATGAAACCCGGTGAGCTGTTCTTCGCCGGCATCACTCAGGTTGAAGGTCTTGAGTGCGCCGGAGCGTACGGCGTAAACGGAGTCGAACGTGTCACCCTGGCGGAACAGAAACTCTCCCTTTTTCAGCGGGCGGCCACGTTTGACAATGTCGTCCAGCGCGTCCATGTCTTCCAGATTCAGCGAAAGCGGCAAACACAGCGGGGCCAGGCTGCAATCCTTGCAATGGGCCTGGTTATGAGTGCGCAGTTTTACTGGCTCGGACATTTCTTCAATCCTTGTGGGAAAACACACATAAGACGTAAGGGTAACCCACTGGAGGATGTTGAGGCCAGCGCATGGCGGTTTTGTCGCACCGCTAGATCACCCGTGAAAACCGTTGGCGGCTGTGTTGTTCCAGGTACGCATCGAACACCATGCACACCGAGCGCACCAGCAAGCGCCCGGCCGGCAGTACGCTGATTCTTTCGCGATCCAGTTCAATCAGGCCGTCCTTGGCCATGCGCTGCAATTGTGGCCAAAGTTCGCCGAAATAGCCTTGAAAATCGATGTTGAAGGTGTGCTCGATCAGGGCGAATTCCAGGCTGAAATTGCAGATCAACTGCTGAATCACTGCACGCCGGATCCGGTCATCGCCGTTGCATAACAGGCCGCGACTGGTGGCCAATTGTGCTGAGGCCAAGCTGTTCTGATACTCGTTCAAATCGCTGCTGTTCTGGCAATACAAATCGCCGATCTGGCTGATCGCCGAAACGCCCAGTCCGATCAGATCGCAATGCCCGTGGGTGGTGTAGCCCTGGAAGTTGCGTTGCAGGGTCGATTCTTCCTGGGCGATCGCCAGCTCATCGTCGGGCAGGGCAAAGTGATCCATGCCGATGTAGCGGTAACCGGCAGCGGTCAGTTGCTCGATGGTGCGTTGCAGCATTTCCAGTTTCTGCGCCGGTGTTGGCAGTTCATCACCGTCGATCCGCCGTTGCGGCATGAAGCGTTCTGGCAGGTGCGCGTAGTTGAATACTGAGAGCCGGTCCGGTTGCAGGCGGATGACCTCTTCGACGGTGCGGGCGAAGTTGTCCGGGGTCTGTCTTGGCAAGCCGTAGATGAGGTCGATGTTGATCGAACGGAATTGCAGGGTGCGGGCGGCGTCGATCACCGCGCGGGTTTCCTCCAGGCTTTGCAGGCGATTGACCGCGCGTTGTACGGCGGGGTCGAGATCCTGCAGGCCGATGCTGACCCGATTGAACCCCAGCTCGCGCAACAGGCCCATGGTCGACCAATCGGCTTCACGGGGGTCGATTTCGATACCGTAGTCGCCGGAATCGTCGTCCAACAAATTGAAATGCTTGCGCAGGTGCGCCATCAACTGACGCAGTTCGTCATGGCTGAGAAAGGTCGGTGTGCCGCCGCCGAAGTGCAGTTGCTCGACCTTTTGCGCGGGGTCGAGGTGACAGGCGATCAGCTGAATTTCGTGTTCCAGGCGTTGCAGGTAGGGCAGGGCGCGGCCGCGATCCTTGGTGATGACTTTGTTGCAGGCGCAGTAGTAGCAAATGTTCGCGCAGAACGGCACGTGAACATACAGCGACAACGGGCGCAGGGCCTTGCGGCTCTCGCGCAGGGCGTGAAACAGATCGAAGGTGCCGACCTGCCCATTGAATTGCACGGCGGTCGGGTAGGAGGTGTAGCGCGGTCCCGCCAGGTCATAACGGCGGATCAGATCGGTATCCCAACGAATGGCGTCGAGCATCATGCGGGCATCCCCCGGAATGGGCTGGCGGTGCTGGCCAGTCTAGGGGGTGTGACATTTGGGGATCTTGATTTGCATCAAGGGTCGGTATTTGTGTTGTTTGTGCGGGCCTCTTCGCGAGCAGGCTCGCTCCCACAGGGGGAACGCATTCCAAATGTGGGAGCGAGCCTGCTCGCGAAGAAGACACCGCCGATCTAATGCCCCATCAACCAATGCTGATGCGGCCCCGGCAAGGTCCAGATACCGAACACCATCACCAGCAACCCACCGGCCACGCGCACGCTGCGCTTGCGCAACAGCGCCGTCACCCGTTCCGCCGCCAGCCCGGTGGCAAGCAGGACCGGCCAGGTGCCGAGGCCGAACGCCAGCATCAGCAGCGCGCTGTCCAGCGCATTACCCTGACTGGCCGACCATAACAGCGTGCTGTAAACCAGGCCGCAGGGTAGCCAGCCCCAAAGCGAGCCCAGCAATAGTGCGCGGGGGATACTCGACACCGGCAGCAGTTTGTTGGCCACTGGCTGGATATGCCGCCACAGGCCGCGACCCAGGCTTTCGATGCGCGTCAGGCCACTCCACCAACCGGCCAGGTACAGGCCCATGGCGATCAACAGCAATCCGGCGAGCACGCGCATGAACAGCGCCGCCGGGCTATTGGCCACCGCCCAGCCGGCGAGACCGATCAGCAGGCCGGCGGCGGCATAGCTGAGGATTCGCCCGAGGTTGTAGGCCAGCAGCAGGCGAAAGCGACGGCTACGTTGTTCCTTGGGAATTGCCAGGGTCAGCGCGCCCATCAAGCCGCCGCACATGCCCAGGCAATGGCCGCCACCGAGCAGACCGAGGATCACCGCAGACACCAGTAATGGCGCCAACTCAAGCATGGGGCGGCGCCTTGTCGTCTGGCTTGGCCGGATGGCCGCTGGCCTCGTCGACCGCCGCGGTGTGATTCGGGTCCTGATCGTCGAACAGGATGCTGTGGGCTGGGCCGTCCAGATCGTCGTACTGACCACTGTCGACCGCCCAGAAGAAAATATAGATAGCGATGGCCACGATCAGCAGCGCGGCCGGGATCATCACATAGAGAGCTGGCATCTGGACTCCATGCCCGCGCGGCTCAGGCCGGCAACGGGCGGGTTTCTGGCGTGGCGGCGGCAACCGGCGCGCCGGGCAGGCGGGTCAGGCGCAGGGCATTGAGCACCACGGTCAACGAACTGATGGACATGCCGACCGCGGCCCACACCGGCGTGATCCAGCCGAGGGCGGCGAACGGCAACATGAGGCCATTGTACAGCGCCGCCCACAGCAGGTTCTCGATGATTACCCGACGGGTTCGCCGAGCCAGGCTGAAGGCTTGTACCAGTGCGTCGAGGCGATTGGACAGCAGCACCGCGTCGGCGCTGGTTTTTGCCAGGTCGGTGGCCGAGCCCATGGCCACGCTGATATCGGCGGCGGCCAGCACCGGTACATCGTTGACGCCGTCCCCGAGCATCAGCACTTTGCGGCCTTGTTGGTGCAGCTGTTGCAGAACCTGCAACTTGTCGTCCGGGCGCAAACCGCCCCGGGCCTCGTCGATACCGAGCTCGGCGGCGACACTGGCAACCATCGGCGAGCTGTCGCCGGACAGCAGCAAGGTGCGCCAGCCGCGGGCCTTGCAGGCTGCCAGCAGGGCCGGGGCATCGTCACGCAAGCGGTCGTCGAGAACGAACCAGGCCAATGGCCCCCGTTCATCGCCAAGCAGCAGCCATTGTCCGGCTTCATCCGGCATCGAGGGGGCGGCGGCACCGCTGAGTTCGCAGACAAAACCGGGCTGGCCGATACGCAGGCGCTGCTCGCCAACCAGTCCCTCAAGGCCCAAGCCCGGAAAACTGTGCACCTCCTCGGCGGCCAGCGGTGCGCGACCGAAGGCACGGGCAATCGGATGTTCGGAGCGGTTTTCCAAAGCGGCGGCCAGGCTCAGGCACTGATCGCGGTCGAGGGCACCAAGGGGACGGATCGAGCGCAGCGCCAGGCGTCCTTCGGTCAGTGTGCCGGTTTTGTCGAAAATCACCGTATCGATCTGGTTCAGGCCTTCGAGCACATGGCCGCGGGTCAGCAGCAAGCCGAGTTTGTGCAGGGTGCCGGTGGCCGCCGTGAGGGCGGTCGGTGTTGCCAGGGACAGGGCGCAGGGGCAAGTCGCGACCAGCATCGCCAGCACAATCCAGAACGCTCGCGATGAATCCAGCTCCCACCACAGCAGGCCAATACAGGCGGACGCGATCAGCGTAAGCAACAGGAACCATTGCGCGGCGCGGTCGGCGATTTCCGCCAGCCGTGGTTTTTCCGCCTGGGCGCGATCCAGCAGGCGGACGATGGCGGAGAGCCGGGTGTCCTGGCCGAGCGCCTGAACTTGCACGGTCAACGCGCCTTCGACATTCAGGGTGCCGGCGGTGACGGCGTCGCCAGGCGTACGGGGTTGCGGCAGGTATTCGCCGGTCAGCAGCGATTCATCGATGCTCGACTGGCCGTCGAGAATCCTGCCGTCGGCCGGAAGGATCGCGCCCGGATGCACCAGCACCAGGTCACCCACCCGCAGCTCGGTCAGCAGGATACGCTCGCTCTGGCCGTCGGTGCCCAGGCGCAGGCACGAGGCCGGCAGCAGGTTGACAAGCTGCGCGGTGGCGGCGGCCGTGCGTTCCCGGGCGCGGCGCTCGAGATAGCGCCCGGCCAGCAGGAACAGCGCAAACATGCCGACCGCATCGAAATACAGTTCGCCAACGCCGCTGATCGACGTCCAGATCCCGGCGATGTAGGCGCTGCCAATGGCCAGCGACACCGAGACGTCCATGGTCAGGTGGCGGGTGCGCAGGTCACGCATGGCACCCTTGAAGAACGGTGCACAGCTGTAGAACACAATCGGGGTGGTGAGAAACAGCGCGACCCAGCGCAGGATGGCGTGCAGTTCAGGGCTGAGGTCGATGTTGAATTCCGGCCAGGTGGCCATGGTCGCCATCATCGCCTGGAACCACAGCAGGCCGGCGACGCCGAGCTGGCGCAGGGCCAGGCGGTTCTCGCTGGCCAGTTGTTCACTGGCGCGGTCGGCTTGATAAGGGTGAGCGGCGTAGCCGATGTGGCGCAGCTCTGCGAGCACCTGACTGAGCGGCAGTTGCGCGTCGGCCCAGCGCACATGCAGTCGATGGTTCGACAGGTTCAGGCGGGCCTCGGCCACAGCGGGCAAGGCGCGCAAGTGTTTCTCGATGAGCCAGCCGCAGGCGGCGCAACTGATGCCTTCCATCAACAATGTGGTTTCGGCGAGTTCGCCTTCATGGCGGACAAAGGGTTGCTGCACGTCGGCACGGTCATACAGTGCCAGTTCATCCACCAATTGCACCGGCAGCGCCTCGGGGTTGGCTGACGCTTCGCTGCGATGTTGGTAATAGCTTTCCAGTCCACCGGCGACAATCGCTTCGGCCACGGCCTGGCAACCCGGGCAGCAGAACTCGCGGGTTTGCCCCAGGACCGCCGCGGTGAAACGGCTGCCGGCCGGGACGGGCAGGGCGCAGTGGTAGCAGGAGAGCGAAATGGTCATGGGTAATCTATGGCGTCTGGATGGGCCTCATCGCTGGCAAGCCAGCTTCTACAAGAGTACGTGCGTTCCTGTAGGAGCTGGCTTGCCAGCGATGCGCGAAGCGCGACGTTTATTTCTTCAGGTCTTCCGCCCCCTGCAACGGCTCATCACCGAGCAGCAGGTCCTTGTCATGGCTGACCAGTTCTTCTTCGAACATGCGCCATATGTGGTCGTCCTGGCTACCCAGTAATTCGATAAAGCGACGGCCTTCGATCTTGTCGCTCAACTGGCCGATGTAGCGCCCCTGTCCGGTTTCACTGCGGGTCAGGAGGATCTTGCGGTCCTTTTCCGGTTGAGTGGGCGAAATCAGGTTCAGCTCAAGGGTCTTTGGCTGACTGTTGCCACTCAGGCGCAGGTCGACTTCACCGGTCACATCATCCAGGTGAACGCTGGCGCGCATCAGCAGGGTCTGCGCCAGCAGTTCACGGTCCAGGGAGCGGTTGATGCCTTTGCCGGCCTCGTAGTAGTTGTCATTGACCAGGTTGTCCGGGTTATTCACCGCGATGGTCACCATGGACAAGGTCAGGGTCACCGAGCAGGCCAGAATCCCGATGATGATCCATGGCCAGAGGTGCTTGTACCAGGGGCTTGCGGCGTTTGTTGCGGGCATGATCACTTCTCTCAACGATTTTGTGGGCCGATGAACCGGCTCTTGGCTTCAACATGAATGCTGGCGTCATCGGCATCCTTGAGGATGAATTTCACCTCGTTGGTGCTCGATGGCAGGTGTTCCGGGGCCACGGACAGTTCGGCCGGCTGGCTGATGATATCGCCGGCTGCGACCTTGATCTCGCGCCGGCCTTGCAGCTTGAGGTCCGGCAGACCGGTGGCCTCCAGTACGTAGGTGTGGTCGCGCTGGTCCTTGTTCATGATCTTCAGGCTGTAGACGTTTTCGATCCGCCCTTCGGCGTTTTCGCGGTACAGCACGCGGTCCTTGCTGACGTCGAAACCCACCAGCGAGCGCATGAAGAAGGCGGTCACCAACAGGCTGATCATGGCCAGCAGCACCACGGCATAGCCGATCAGGCGCGGGCGCAGTTTATGGGTTTTCTGCCCGGACAGGTTGTGTTCGGTGGTGTAGCTGATCAGGCCGCGCGGATACTCCATCTTGTCCATGATCGCGTCGCAGGCATCGATGCAGGCGGCGCAGCCGATGCATTCGATTTGCAGGCCGTCACGGATGTCGATGCCGGTCGGGCAGACCTGGACGCACATGGTGCAGTCGATGCAGTCACCCAGGCCCTGGGCCTTGTAGTCGATACCTTTTTTACGCGGGCCACGGCCTTCGCCACGGCGTGGGTCGTAGGACACGATCAGGGTGTCCTTGTCGAACATCACGCTCTGGAAGCGCGCATACGGGCACATGTAGATGCACACCTGTTCGCGCAGCCAGCCGGCGTTGCCGTAGGTGGCGAGGGTGAAGAAGCCGACCCAGAAATACGACCAGCCATCGGCCTCGCCGGTGAAGAAATCGATGGTCAATTCACGGATCGGCGAGAAGTAGCCGACGAAGGTCATGCCGGTCACGAAGCCGATCAGCAGCCACATCGCGTGCTTGCTGAATTTGCGCAGGAATTTGTTGGCGCTCATCGGCGCCTTGTCGAGCTTGATGCGCTGGTTGCGGTCGCCTTCGGTGACCTTTTCACACCACATGAAAATCCAGGTCCAGACGCTTTGCGGGCAGGTATAGCCACACCACACCCGGCCTGCGTACACCGTGATGAAGAACAGACCGAACGCGGCGATGATCAGCATGCCGGACAGGAGGATGAAATCCTGGGGCCAGAAGGTTGCGCCGAAGATGAAGAATTTACGCTCCGGCAGGTTCCACCAGACGGCCTGGTGACCGCCCCAGTTCAGCCAGACCGTACCGAAATAAAGCAGGAACAACACGGCACCGCCTGCCATCCGCAGGTTGCGGAACAGACCGGTGAAGGCGCGGGTGTAGATCTTTTCCCGGGAGGCGTAGAGGTCGACGCTGTTGTTCGCGTTTTTGGCAGGCGGGGTTACGTCGTGTACCGGAATCTGGTTGCTCATCGGTTGCATCCCACGGCAGTGGAAAAATGCCTCGATCAGTACGTGCCGACCGGGGTCAAAAAGGGGTGTTGCAGTGGCTCAATGATACGCCTGTCGCTCTAGCTCAAGGGTGCGACCTTTGGTCACGTTGGTGGAAATCAACTGACCGTGTAATGACCTGTATCAATTGACTTGTGAATTATGGCCGGTTTTACGGAGGTCAGGACTCAATCAGCCCATGGGTTGATCAACTGAACACCGCTGGATTGAAAGTCGCCGACGTTGCGGGTGACGACAGTCAGACCATGAACCAGCGCAGTGGCTGCAATCAAGGCGTCTGCTTCGTTGGTGCGATCCGGAACGTGCAGACTTGCACACCGAAGGGCCACGGCGGCATCGATCGGCAGGATCCGGGCATCGAAAGCCGGTATGACGTGCCGTTTGAGCCAAGTGCGCAATACCTTTCCCTGAGCGGGATCGCGGCGCTCCATGCACAGCACCCCTGTCTCCAGTTCTTTCAGGGTAATGGCCGAGATAAACATGCGGGGAGCGATGATGCTTTTGGCCCAGGCGACAACGTTCGCGTCAGCCTGGGGTTTGCGCAGTTCGGAAATCACGTTGGTGTCGAGTAGAAACATCAGGACAAATCCACGGGGCGATGAGTGATCACGGCACGCTCGGTTTCGAACTCGATATCTGCCGCTTCAGGCATTACCAGCAGGTCGACGATGTCGGCGTTGATGCCGGTCAGTTTTTGGTAATCCTCAATGCTTAGCAGTACATGGGCCGGTTTGCCTCGGTCGGTGATGAAAACCGGCCCCTGGCGCGTGGCTTTTTTGGCACCACTTGTGTCCTGGTTGAATTCGCGGCTGGAAATGGTGGTGATGGCCATCATCAGTGACCTCCTGAACGTTCTAATGTAGCAACGTTACTACCTGATTTGAGGGCCTGCAACATTCGAAGGTGAGTACTCGATCACCGGTCTTTGTTTGAGGATTGCTGTTCATTCAAGAAGATTTTGAGAGGGGAGTGCACGGCAAACATGAGAACGCAGCGGATTGCCGCTGCGTTGGGTTGGAGGGGCTTAAGGCAGACGACCTTTCCCCAAGCTATCCAGCCCACCGGAGGTGCGCTTTTTATCCGTGGCGGGACCGGGAGCGGCAAAGGAGGCGCGCCGCTTTGAGTTCTTCGCGGCTTCACCGGTTTCCAGTGGCACGTCATCGGTATCTCCTGGCCGGATATCCGCGGCTGGAGCGACCTCGACAGTCGTTTCGGGTACACCGGCATTGCAAACATGAGGATCGATGTTGTTTGGCTCAGGCATTTCATGAATTCCTTGGTTATTGATGAAGTACTTCCTTGTCCATGAATGACCTGCGTTTCAGATTCCGTTTGCGGGTCATCAGGCGAGTCGACGTTACCGCTTACCGATCTGCCGGCCTATCGAACATAGGTTTCGGTTTATGAAACCAAGGTGTATCCATGCCCCAAACAAAACGGCCCCGCCAAATTACATTGGCGGGGCCGTTTTTTGTTGCTTCAAGCGTTTGCCTTACTGGGCGTTTTCCGCCACAGCCTTCTCACCGTGAGACAAGCTGTAAACATAAGCGGCCAGCAGGTGAACCTTGTCGTTGCCCTGCATTTGCTCTTGCGCAGGCATCTGGCCCTGACGGCCGTAACGGATGGTCTGCTGCAGTTGAGCGAAGCTCGAACCGTAGATGAACGCGGCAGGGTGGGTCAGGTTGGGAGCGCCCATCGCCGGGGTGCCTTTGCCTTCCGGACCGTGGCAGGCCACGCAGTTGGCGGCGAACAGTTTCTGCCCGGCAACTGGATCAGCCTTGGCGCCTTCCGGCAGCTTGCGGCCGTCGAGGTTGGTCAGTACGAACGCGGCAACGTCCGCAACGCCTTGCTCGCCGATCACTTCAGCCCACGCCGGCATGACCGCGTGACGGCCGCCCATGATGGTGGTCTTGATGGTTTCCGGCTCGCCGCCCCAGCGCCAATCGGCGTCGGTCAGGTTAGGGAAGCCATAGGCGCCTTTGGCGTCGGAACCGTGGCAGACCGAGCAGTTGGAGGCGAACAGGCGGCCGCCCATCTTCAGGGCTTGCGGGTCTTTTGCTACTTCTTCGATCGGCATGGAAGCGAACTTGGCGAAGATCGGGCCGAACTTGGCGTCCGACCGAGCCATTTCCTTTTCCCACTCGTGAACGCCGGTCCAGCCGGTCTGGCCGTTGGCGAACGCGGTCTGCTTTTCGTTATCCAGGTAGTTATAACCCGGCAGCAGGCCTTTCCAGTTGCCCAGGCCCGGGTACAGCACCAGGTAGCCCAGGGCGAAAATGATGGTGCCCACGAACAGCATGAACCACCATTTCGGCAGCGGGTTGTCGTACTCCTCGATCCCGTCGAAGGAGTGCCCAACCGTCTCTTCGGTGGCCTCGGTGCGCTGGCCCTTGCGGGTCGACAGCAGCAGCCAGGTCAGGGAAAAGATCGTACCGAGACTGAGGACTGTGACGTACAGACTCCAGAATGTAGTCATTCTTTGTTACTCCTAGAAGCTTGCTCGACGTGCTTGATGGCTTCGGGATCATCCGCGAAAGGCAGCAAGGTCGCGTCTTCAAACTCCGACTTGCGCTTGGGGCTGAATACCCACAACGCCAGACCGATGAAGGCCACCATCACAACGACAGTGCCCAGGCCACGAATCATCCCGATATCCATCTAGATCACCGTTTGCTTTTGATGATGGTGCCCAGGCCTTGCAGATAGGCCACCAGCGCGTCCATTTCGGTTTTGCCCTTCACAGCATCCTTGGCGCCGGCGATGTCTTCGTCGGTGTAAGGGACGCCGAGCGTGCGCAAGACTTCCATTTTCTTCGCAGTGTCTTTGCCGTCGAGCTTGTTTTCCACGAGGAACGGGTAGGCCGGCATTTTCGACTCGGGCACGACGTTGCGCGGGTTGTACAAGTGCGCACGCTGCCAGTCATCGGAGTAACGACCGCCGACACGGGCCAGGTCCGGACCGGTACGCTTGGAACCCCACAGGAACGGGTGGTCCCAGACGCTTTCACCGGCAACCGAGTAGTGGCCGTAACGTTCGGTTTCAGCACGGAACGGGCGGATCATCTGCGAGTGGCAGCCGACACAACCGTTGGCGATATAAATGTCCCGGCCTTCCAGTTCAAGGGCGGTGCGAGGCTTCATGCCCTCGACCGGCTTGTTGGTGACATCCTGGAAAAACAGCGGAACGATCTGGGTCAGGCCGCCGACGCTGACGGCGATGACCATGAAGAAGGCCAGCAGGCCAATATTCTTCTCGACTGCTTCATGCTTCATCAGTGAGCTCCAACTACAACGATCTGTTCGGCGGCTTCAGCTTCTGCCGGGTTCGAGGCGCGTACGGTGCGGAAAACGTTGTAGGCCATGAACAGCATGCCGGTGGCGAAGAACGCACCGCCCAGGGCGCGAACGATGAAGCCAGGGTGGCTGGCTTGCAGCGCTTCGACGAACGAGTAGGTGAGGGTGCCGTCATCGTTGATTGCACGCCACATCAGGCCTTGGGTAATGCCGTTGACCCACATCGAAGCGATGTACAGAACGGTACCGATGGTGGCGAGCCAGAAGTGCGTGTTGATCAGGCCGATACTGTGCATCTGCGCGCGACCGAACAGTTTCGGGATCATGTGGTAGATCGCGCCGATCGAGATCATCGCTACCCAGCCCAGGGCGCCGGCGTGTACGTGGCCGATGGTCCAGTCGGTGTAGTGCGAGAGCGAGTTGACGGTCTTGATCGCCATCATCGGGCCTTCGAAGGTCGACATGCCGTAGAACGCCAGGGAGACCACCAGGAAGCGCAGGATCGGGTCCGTGCGCAGCTTATGCCAGGCGCCCGACAGGGTCATCATGCCGTTGATCATGCCGCCCCAGCTCGGAGCCAGCAGGATGATCGACATCGCCATGCCCAGGGACTGGGCCCAGTCCGGCAGCGCGGTGTAGTGCAGGTGGTGGGGACCTGCCCAGATGTACAGGGTGATCAGCGCCCAGAAGTGCACGATGGACAGGCGATAGGAGTAGATCGGACGCTCGGCCTGCTTCGGCACGAAGTAGTACATCATCCCCAGGAAACCGGTGGTCAGGAAGAAGCCCACGGCGTTGTGGCCGTACCACCACTGGATCATCGCGTCGGTCGCACCCGAGTAGGCCGAGTAGGACTTGAAGAAGCTGACCGGCAGGGAGGCGTGGTTGACGATGTGCAGCATCGCCGTCACGACGATGAAGGCGCCGTAGAACCAGTTGCCCACATAAATGTGCTTGGTCTTGCGCTTGGTGATGGTGCCGAAGAACACCAGACCGTAGGTGACCCAGACGATGGCCAGCAGAATAGCCAGGGGCCATTCCAGCTCAGCGTATTCCTTGGTGGTGGTGTAACCCAGCGGCAAGGTAACGATGGCGCCGACGATCACCGCTTGCCAACCCCAGAAGGTGAAGGCCGCGAGACTGTCGGAAATCAGTCGCGTTTGGCAGGTTCGCTGCACGACGTAATAGGAAGTGGCAAACAGTGCACATCCACCGAAGGCGAAAATCACCAGGTTTGTGTGCAACGGGCGCAGGCGTCCAAAGCTCGTCCAGGGCAGACCGAAGTTCAATTCCGGCCAGACCAGTTGAGAGGCGATGAAGACACCGAGCCCCATGCCAAGGATCCCCCAGACCACCGTCATGATGGCGAACTGGCGGACTACCTTATAGTTATAAGCAGTCGGACTGATTGCTGTGCTCATTCTAAGGTTCCACGGTTTGGGTGTTTTATTAGGATTAAAAATCGGCCGCAAGTATGTAGAAAGCGGGGGGTCATTGCAACGCGCCATGACCTGGGTCAATGCTTTCAAATGCTGATTCTGCGGCCTTTCCATGCGCCGCGTAGGGTCAAAATTGTCCGCGGACAAAACGTCCCGTGAGACTGATCAGGCGAGGGGGTCAGGTCGGATGTAACAGGGTGTGTTCAAACGCAACGATTGGGTGACCGAAGGCAATTGGCGCGACAGCCGGTATCTACCAGCCTTTGCGGCCTGTCATCGGGCAGATTCGTCGAACACATCGTTCAGGGTCGACCTGGAACCGGCACTGGCCAGTCCGCATCGGGGGAAGCTTAGACCCGAATCAGGGGAACCGAAAGGCGCGATAGCGAAGGGTGCGACAATGAGTCGCAAAGGGGAAGGGAACTGCCGCATCCCGGAGAATGCGGCAGCAGAGCGGTCAAGAATTACTTGGTTTTTCCTTCAGCCTGCAAACGCTCTGTATTCAGACCATGGGACAGGCTGTACACATAAGCGGCGAGAAGTTGCACCTTATCGTTACCCAGCAATTCACTTTGCGCGGGCATATGCCCCTGGCGACCATGGCGAATGGTCTGTTGCAGCTGGGCCAGGCTCGAACCGTAGATGAACGCGGTCGGGTGCGTCAGATTCGGCGCACCCATGGCTTCGGTGCCCTGGCCGTTTGCCCCGTGACAGGCTGTGCAGGTGGTACTGAACACTTGCTGCCCGGCTTGCAGGTCGGCGGTGTCATCAGCCGGCAGCGGCAAGCCAGCCAGCCCATGACGCACATAAGCTGCCACGTTTTTCACCCCGGCCTCCCCAAGGACTTCACCCCAGGCCGGCATCATCGCCATGCGCCCGCCCATGATGGTGGTCTTGATGGTTTCGGCATTGCCGCCCCAGCGCCAATCGCTGTCGGTCAAATTGGGGAAACCGAACGCGCCCTTGGCATCCGAGCCGTGGCACACCGAGCAGTTGGAGGCGAACAGGCGGCCACCCATTTTCAGCGCTTGCGGGTCCTTGGCCACTTCTTCCACCGGCATGGCGGCGAATTTGGCGAAGATCGGCCCGAACTTCGCGTCAGCCTTGTCCATCTCCTTTTCCCATTCGTGCACACCGGTCCAGCCGTTGTCGTAGCCGGGCAGGATACCTTTCCAGTTGCCCAGGCCCGGATAGAGGATCAGGTAGCCGACGGCAAACACCAGAGTGCCGGCGAACAACATGAACCACCATTGCGGCAACGGGTTGTCGTACTCCTCGATGCCATCGAAGCTGTGGCCCATGGTCTGGTCCACGCTGCCCTTGGTTTCGCCCCGGCGGGTGCCGATCAGCAACCAGGTCAGGCCGATCAGGCTGCCGATGGTCAGTACGCAGATCCACGTACTCCAGAAGGTGGTCATGGCCGGGTACTCCCTGTTGCTGCATTTTTTTGGTTGTCGGTTTGTGGCTCGTCGGCGAACGGCAGCAGGCGTGCTTCGGCGAATTCCGGACTGCGCTTGCTGCTGAAGACCCACAGGGTCAGGCCGATGAAGGCCACGAACACCACGACCGTGCCCAGGCCGCGTATCATTCCAGTGCTTAACTCAAAGACCATGACTCACCTCTTGCTCTTGATGGCAGTGCCGAGCACTTGCAGATAAGCAACCAGTGCGTCCATTTCAGACTTGCCCTTGAGCGACTCGACACTGCTGGCGATGTCGTCGTCGGTGTAAGGCACGCCCAGGGTGCGCATGGCCTTGAGCTTGGTTTCGGTGTGGCTGCTGTCGAGTTGATTGGCTACCAACCACGGATAGGCAGGCATCTTCGATTCCGGCACCACGTTGCGCGGGTTGTACAAGTGTGCGCGGTGCCAATCATCCGAGTAGCGCG
Organism: Pseudomonas izuensis; assembly: GCF_002356535.2. Lineage (NCBI taxonomy): Bacteria > Pseudomonadati > Pseudomonadota > Gammaproteobacteria > Pseudomonadales > Pseudomonadaceae > Pseudomonas > Pseudomonas izuensis. The sequence continues at coordinate 1,821,377 of NZ_AP017423.2, forward strand.
CGCCGACCCGTGCCAGATCCGGCCCGGTGCGTTTGGAGCCCCAGAGGAACGGGTGATCCCAGACGCTTTCACCCGCCACCGAATAGTGGCCGTAACGTTCGGTTTCAGCACGGAACGGACGGATCATCTGCGAGTGGCAACCGACGCAGCCTTCGCGGATATAGATGTCGCGCCCTTCGAGCTGCAATGCGGTGTAGGGCTTCATGCCTTCCACCGGTTTATTGGTCACGTCCTGGAAGAACAGCGGGACGATCTGGGTCAGGCCGCCGATGCTCACGGCAAACACCATCAACAGCATCAGCAGGCCGACGTTTTTCTCGATTGTTTCGTGTTTCATGGCGGACTCCTCAAGCCATCTGCGCTGCAGCGGCGACGGCGGCAGGCTGCGAGGCCCGCACGGTGCGCCAGGTGTTGTAGGCCATCAGCAGCATGCCGCTGAGGAAGATCGCCCCGCCCACCAGTCGCACGACGAAGCCCGGGTGGCTGGCCACCAGGGTTTCGACGAAGGAGTAGGTCAGCGTGCCGTCCTCGTTCACCGCGCGCCACATCAGGCCCTGGGCGATGCCGTTGACCCACATCGAGGCGATGTACAAAACGGTACCGATGGTGGCGAGCCAGAAGTGCGCGTTGATCAGGCCGATGCTGTGCATCTGCTCACGACCGAAGACTTTCGGGATCATGTGATACAGCGCACCGATGGAAATCATCGCCACCCAGCCGAGCGCACCGGCGTGTACGTGGCCGATGGTCCAGTCGGTGTAGTGGGAGAGGGCGTTCACGGTCTTGATCGCCATCATCGGTCCTTCGAAGGTCGACATGCCGTAGAACGCCAGCGATACCACGAGGAAACGCAGGATCGGATCGCTGCGCAACTTATGCCAGGCGCCCGACAAGGTCATCATGCCGTTGATCATGCCGCCCCAGCTCGGCGCCAGCAGGATCAGCGACATCACCATGCCCAGCGACTGCGCCCAGTCCGGCAGCGCGGTGTAGTGCAGGTGGTGCGGGCCTGCCCAGATGTACAAGGTAATCAGCGCCCAGAAATGCACGATGGACAGGCGATAGGAATACACCGGGCGTTCGGCCTGCTTGGGCACGAAGTAATACATCATGCCAAGGAAGCCCGCAGTGAGGAAAAAGCCCACGGCGTTGTGGCCGTACCACCACTGCACCATGGCATCGGTCGCACCGGCGTACAGCGAGTAGGACTTGGTGAAACTCACCGGCAACTCAAGGTTGTTGACGATGTGCAGGATGGCGACGGTGATGATGAACCCGCCGAAGAACCAGTTACCGACATAGATGTGCTTGGTCTTGCGCTTCATCACCGTGCCGAAGAACACGATGGCGTAGGCGACCCAGACGATGGTGATCAGGATGTCGATCGGCCATTCCAGCTCGGCGTACTCCTTGGAGCTGGTGTAACCCAAGGGCAGGCTGATAGCTGCCAGCAGGATCACCAACTGCCAGCCCCAGAAGCAGAACGCGGCGATTTTCGGCGCAAACAATTGTGTCTGGCAGGTGCGCTGTACCGAGTAGAGCGAACTGGCGAACAGGGCGCAGCCGCCGAAGGCGAAGATCACCGCGTTGGTGTGCAGCGGGCGCAAACGGCCGAAACTGGTCCACGGCAAATTGAAGTTGAGTTCGGGCCAGACCAACTGGGCGGCGAGAAAAACCCCGAGCCCCATGCCGACGATGCCCCACACCACCGTCATAATGGCGAATTGGCGGACCACCTTGTAGTTGTAGGCGGTACTGATAGAAGTGTTCATGGTTCCCCATCCACGGTTCAGCCGAATCGGGCGTGTGCAAGGCAACGTCCCCTTCGCCTGGAGTTATAGGCAGACTAAAAGCGAGGCAAGCATGGACAAACAGCACAAGGCCGGTATTGACGGGGATCAATGGGCGCAGTGCGTGCAGCAACATGGATGGTTGTGGAATGCCGCGGCCGCGCCGGCATCGGCCACGCTGATCCTCGCCCACGGTGCCGGCGCGCCGATGGACAGCGACTGGATGAACGACATGACCGCACGCCTGGCGGCGCTTGGCGTCAACGTCCTGCGCTTCGAATTTGCGTACATGGCGCAACGGCGTGTCGATGGCGGCAAGCGTCCACCCAATCCGGCGCCGAAGCTGCTGGAGTGTTGGCGTGAGGTATATGCCCAGGTGCGACGCCATGTCGCCGGGCCACTGGCTATTGGCGGCAAGTCCATGGGTGGGCGGATGGCCAGTCTGCTCGCGGATGAACTGGGCGCGGATGCGCTGGTGTGCCTGGGCTATCCGTTTTATGCCGTGGGCAAACCGGAGAAACCGCGGGTCGAGCATTTGGCCGGGTTGAAGACGCGGGCGTTGATCGTGCAGGGGGAGCGGGATGCGTTGGGCAATCGTGAGGCGGTCGAGGGATACGACCTGTCACCGAACATCGAGGTGTTTTGGCTGGTGGCGGGGGATCATGATTTGAAGCCGTTGAAGGCTTCGGGGTTTAGCCATGAACAGCATTTGACGGCTGCGGCGCAGAGAGTGGCTGCATTTCTTCAGTGAGTTTTTTTGCCGGCAGTGATGGCCTCATCGCTGGCAAGCCAGCTCCCACAGTGATCTGTGGTGTGATTCGGACTTTGTGAACACATCGCTGGCAAGCCAGCTCCCACAGTGATCTGTGGTGTGATTCGGACTTTGTGAACAATACAAAACCCTGTGGGAGCTGGCTTGCCAGCGATGAGGCCCGAACAGGCAACATCACCTTCAGACTGACAATAAAAAACCCGGAGGCTTCCACCATCCGGGTTTTTTGTTCGCAGCATCAATCAGCGGTTAAACCGCTCCACCAACGAATACTGGGTATTGGCCGTTTTGGTCAGCTCTTCACTCAGCAGCGCCGAGTTCTGCGCCTGTTCCGAGGTCTGGTCGGCCAGGTGCGAGATGTTGCTGATGTTGCGGCTGATTTCTTCGGCCACGGCACTTTGCTCTTCAGTCGCCGCAGCGATCTGGGTGGTCATGTCGGTGATGTTGGCCACCGCTTCGCTGATCCCCACCAGTGCCTGATCCGCTTCCAGTACCCGAGCCACACCCTCTTCGGCCTGGCGATGTCCGGCTTCCATGGTTTGCACCGCGGTGCCGGCGGTCTGTTGCAGCTTGGCGATCAGGGCGTGAATCTGCCCGGTGGATTCGCTGGTGCGTTGCGCCAGTTGCCGGACTTCATCCGCCACCACCGCAAAGCCACGACCCATTTCGCCGGCACGGGCCGCTTCGATGGCGGCGTTGAGCGCCAGCAGGTTGGTCTGGTCGGCAATGCCCTTGATCACGTCGACCACGCCACCAATCTCATTGCTGTCCTTGGCCAGTTGGGTCACGGTCAGGCCGGTTTCCCCGACCGCGGCCGACAGGCGCTGAATGGCTTCGCGGGTTTCCCCGGCAATGTCACGACCGCGGCCGGTCAGGCGATTGGCTTCCTGCGTCGCATCGGCCGTGCGCTGTACATGACTGGCGACTTCCTGAGTGGTGGCCGCCATCTGGTTGACGGCGGTGGCCACTTGCTCGGTCTCCACCCGTTGGCGTTCCAGGCCGCTGGAACTGTTATGCGCCAAGGCATCGGACTGTTTCGCTTGGTCGGTCAGGTGCTCGGCGGTGTCCTGCAGACGGGTCAGGCAGGTTTTCAGGCGTGCTTCCTGACTGAGAATCGACATCTCCAGGCGCGCCTGGGCGCCGCGGCTGTCGGTGTACATCTGCGCGATCAAGGGGTCGGACGTGGTCTGCTCGGCCAGTCGCAACAGGCGCTTGATCCCGCGTTGCTGCCAGCTCAGGCCCATCAGGCCCAGCGGCACCGAAAGGCCGGCGGCCAGGGCGAAACCCCAGTGGGAGTTGAGCGAGGCGCCGATAGTGAAGCTCAACTGGCTGACCAGAATGAACGGTAGCCAATCCTGAAGGACCGGCAGCCATTTATCGGTAGTAGGAACGGCCGACTTGCCCTGGTTGATGCGTTGGTAGAGCGCTTCGGCGCGGCGGATCTGTTCGGCGGTGGGTTTGACCCGCACCGACTCGTAACCGATCACCTGATTGCCTTCGAAGACCGGTGTCACGTAGGCGTTAACCCAGTAATGATCACCGCTCTTGCAGCGATTCTTGACAATACCCATCCATGGCAAGCCTTGTTTCAGTGTGCCCCACATATGTGCGAACACCGCAGAAGGAACGTCGGGATGACGCACCAGGTTATGCGGCGCACGGATCAGTTCCTCACGAGAAAACCCGCTGATCTCGACGAAGGCATCGTTGCAGTAGGTGATCATGCCCTTGGAATCGGTGGTGGAAATCAACCGTTGCTGAGCCGGGAAGGTCCGTTCGCGTTGTGTAATTGGCTGGTTGTTACGCATGGCATGTTTTATCCGCAAGGCTTTCAAAGGTTGTCGGCCGGGTCGTGTATTTGTTGAGTATTTTTTCGAAAGCCTGACGTATGTCTCAAATCGGGAGCGTGAACTGAAGGAATTTTCCTGCCCGGCGGTTGAACTTTTCAGGTTCCCCTTGATGGACTCGGCGCGTATGATTCGCCGCTATTTTGCGTAGGGCGTTATCTTCGGTCAGGTAGGAAGAAGTAAATAACACCCAGGGTGTCGCCGGTTTACCAGCATTTACATTAATGGAATTTGATTGTTGTTCGGCCTTCTTCAAAGGGGCCGGGTATAAAAAGGGCTAGTCGTAATGCGTAAGAAAGTTGCAATTATAGGGACGTCGTTCCGTTTTCCAGGCTCTACAACTGCAACTTTTTGGCCGCACCTGCTGGATCGACAGAGCTTTATTACCCAAGCGGATTTTTCCCGTTGGTCCAAGGACGAGTTCCTGCACCCGGACAAGGCAAACCCTGCGACGTCCTATACGTTTGCTGCCGGTTCCCTGGGCGATATTTCGACGTTCGATGCCGGGTTCTTCAATATTTCTCCTCGTGAAGCGGCGGTCATGGACCCTCAGCAGCGTCTGTTGCTGGAACTTGGCTGGGAAGTGTTCGAGAACGCCGGCGTCAAGCCGTCGAGCCTGCGTGGCAGCGATTGCGGTGTTTACCTGGGGATTGCCAGTGTCGACTATGGGTATCGCCTGGCGCATGACATGTCGACGGTCGATGGCGCAACCGCTACCGGTAATACCTTCAGTATCGCCGCCAACCGGTTATCTTTCTTTTATGACCTGCAAGGTCCGAGCATGGCCATCGACACGGCGTGCTCTTCTTCCCTGATTGCCTTTCACCAGGCTTGCCAGGCCATTCAGAACGGCGATATAGAGCAGGCGATTACCGGTGGTGTCAGCCTGCATCTTCACCCGTTCGGTTTTCTGATCTTTGCCAAGGCATCCATGTTGTCGCGTACGGGGCAATGCCATGTGTTCGATGAATCCGCCGATGGCTATGTCCGGTCTGAAGGCGCGGGGCTGTTCTACCTGAAGGATTACGACAAGGCGATCCAGGACGGTAACCAGATCCTGGCCGTCGTTGCCGGCAGCGCAGCCAATACGGATGGGCGAAAGTCGAGTCTGACCGTCCCGAGCGCGACGGCGCAGATTGCCCTGATGAAGCAGGCCTATGACGTCGCCGGCATCGATGCGGCGGACATCGACTACCTGGAAGCTCACGGTACGGGCACGCCAGTGGGCGATCCGATCGAAAGCCGGGCCATCGGTGAGGCACTGGGGCAGCAGCGCCCTGTGGATAAGCCACTGCTGATCGGTTCGATCAAAAGCAACATCGGGCACCTGGAAGCCGCCTCGGGTGTTGCCGGTTTGATGAAAGCGTTGTACTGCGTGGTCGAACGCAAGGTACCGGCCACCATCGGTATCAAGAAACTCAATCCAAACATTCCGTTCGCTGACCTCAACCTCAGTGTGGTCACCGAAACCCAGGCGCTCAAAGCCGATGGGAAACTGGTGGTCGGGGTCAACTCCTTTGGTTTTGGCGGGGCCAACGCCCACGTCATCCTGGAAAGTCCGCCACCTGTGCCGCAAGCGCCGAGCCGGCAAGGGCAGACGGTGCCGCTGATGGTCACTGCCAAGGACAGCGCAGCGCTTGCGGCTCAGTCCGAACAACTCGCGCAATTTTTGTCCGGGCCAGAGTCGGCCGACCTTTACGACGTGGCCTACCAGTCGATCTTTCGACGCGAGTTGCACCCGCAACGGGTCGTGGTGTTTGGCGCACAAGCCCTGGGGAGTGCCCAGGCACTGTTGGACTTCGCCACTGAGCCGGGCGTTCCGGCGTTGTCGACGGTGCTGGAAAGCGGCCGTGCCCTGGATCAGGCAAGCGGACCGGTGTTCGTCTTCTCCGGCAATGGATCGCAGTGGCAGGGCATGGGCAAGTCATTACTGGCCGACCCGATTTTCCATCAGGCGGTTGCCGAGGTGGACGCCATTTTCCAACCGCTGTCCGGTTATTCATTGATTGGCGAACTGGCGGGCGAGCAGGGTGATGACCGTTATCATCTGACTGAATTCGCGCAACCTGCACTGTTTGCCTTGCAAGTGGGTGTCACCCGCATGCTGGCCGAAAAAGGCGTGGTGCCGGTGGCCGTCATTGGCCACAGCGTCGGTGAAGTCGCTGCCGCCTGGGCATGCGGTGCCCTGACGCTGAGCGATGCCACACGTGTGATCTACCATCGCAGTCGCCTGCAAGGCTTGACCAAGGGCTGTGGCAAGATGACGGCAGTCGGTTTGTCGGGTGCCGACACGCTGAGCCTGTTGCGAACGCTCGGCCTGGACGGCGAGCTGGTGGTCGCGGGTGAGAACAGTTTCAAAGGCGCAACCGTCGCCGGTCCGGTACCTGCGCTGGACGTTCTGGAGCAGGCGTTGACCGAGCGTCAGGTGTTCGTCCGTCGCCTGGCGCTCGATTATGCGTTCCACTCGCCAGCCATGGAGGTGATTGCCGATCAAGTCATCGACGTATTGAGCGATGTCGTCCCGGGGCCTGCCCGTATTCCGATGTATTCGACCGTGGCCGGTGACGTGCTGGCCGGTGAGCATCTGGACGCTGAATACTGGTGGAAAAACATTCGGTATCCGGTGTTGTTCCAGTCGGCGAGTGAAGCGCTCGCCAGGCAGGGCTACAACGTCTTCGTGGAAGTCGGGCCACACCCGATCCTGCGTGCCTATGTGGCCGATGCGCTGGCCAGCCAGGCGCTTGAAGGCGTTGTTATCCCGACGGTGCTGCGCGGTGAAGAAAGTCCACAGCTGATCGATCGCACGCTGGCTAAAGTGCTGATTGCCGGCGTCGACATCGATCTGCAATGCCTGTTTCCCCACACCGGCCGGTTCGTGCAGCTACCCAACTACGCCTGGCAACGCGAGCGTCACTGGCATGTCGACACGCCCGAGTCTTCCGGCAACCTGAGCCGCAACCGCGTCCATCCGCTGCTGGGTTACCCGCTGCCCGAGCATGAGTTCACCTGGGACAATCGCCTCGATACGCAACTGTTTCCGTCACTGGGCGACCACCGGGTGGGCGACTCGGTGTTGTTCCCGGGAGCCGGTTTCACTGAAGTCGTGCTGGCCGCTGCCTTGCAGTATCAACCCGGTGAATTCGTAGAAATCGAAGAGCTGGAAATTCATAGCCCGCTCTTGCTCCATGCGGATTTCAGTAAAAAAGTCCGGGTGATGATCGACAGCACCGATGGCGGCGTTTCCATTGTGTCGCGCAGTACAGCCCAAGCTGAGCCGTGGGTGCAGCATGTGGTCGCCAGGCTTCCGGGCGAAGCACACGGCGGGCTGTTGGCTTGCACCGCACCGGTTTTGCCTGCGCGCGCCCCCGATTTCACCTCGGCAGAACACCTGGCGCTGACCTGTGCGGTCGGGCTCAATTACGGTCCGGCTTATCAAGCGGTCGAGGCCGGCTGGATCGAGGGCAACCAGGTGTTGGCGCGGTTGACGATCCCGGCGCCGATCGAGACTGAACTCGCAACGCTGAATGTGCACCCGGCCTTGCTGGACAGTGCTTTCCAATTGATCACTCAACTGCTGCGCGAGGACGTCGGTCGTCGTCAAGACCTGGCCTTTATCCCGGTGAAACTGGGGCGCATCACCTTCGCTGCCGGCAGTCTGCCCCCTTGCCTGGCTCAGGTGAAACTGGTGCGGCGCTCGGAGCATTCGTTGCTGGCGGATTTCACCCTGTACGACGTCCATGGCCGCGCGGTCATCTGCATCAAGGATGCTCGTTTCCGTGGTGTGCGCCTGCACAAGGATCGCAGTGGCGACATCAAGCTGGTGGATTTTGTCGGGGTGGCCAAACCCTATCCTGCCCGTCAACGCACAGTGCCATTGCCGGCTTCACGGCTGGAGGCGCAACTTCGTCAGCACCTTTGCGCTCTCGCGGATGATCCCGTGCAAGCCCGTTATGCCGATGAAATCGACCCATTGCTGGACGGTCTGTGTGGCAGTTTCCTGCTGGAAGCCATCGAAAAGCTCGGCGGTGAGCTGACTCTGCAGCAACACGCTGACGGTGAGGCTGGTCGCTATCTTGAGCATTTGCTCCGGCAAGCGCTGGAGGACGGCAGCCTGGTCGCGGTCGGCGACAAGCGCTGGCAGCTTGTCGATCAGGGCGAACGAGCCCGTGCGCAAGACATCTGGCAGGCACTGTTCAGCGGTTATCCCGAACACTTCCAGATCATTCATTCGGTCGGCCGGATCGGCATGCACTTGCCAGAGCTGATCAGTGGTCAGGTGAGTCTGGCGCAACTGCTGCCGCGGGAAACCACGCCCGCCGTATTGACCCGCATGGTCCTCGGTGCCAGCGGTCACCACGCGTTGCTGGGCGGCCTGCGAGAACACATCGCCCAGCGGTTGGACGCTCTGCCGGACGGGCAACGCCTGCGTATTCTTGAGCTCGGTTTCGAGGGTGCACCTCTGGCGACGGAGTTGTGTGTCGGCCTGGATTTTGACCGGGTCGATTATCAATACGTTGCGCAAAACATTGAAACGCTGTCGATGCTCCAGGCGGACTTCCCGGATCTGCAGATACGGGGTCTGGAGGCGTCCGAACACATTGCACCGACGCCGGCGAACCGCTTCGATTTGGTCCTCGTCGCCACCGATCTGGCGTCGCTGGACGCCATCAGCCAGGGCTTGCAGCATGGCGCCGCACGGTTGTGCGCGAACGGTGAGTTGCTGCTGCTGGCACAACACCCGGCACGATGGGCTGATTTCACCTTCGGCGCCGAGCCTTCCTGGTGGCTGGCCCCGCAGGGGCAACAGGCCCTGTCGGTGCAACAGGCACCGGGATTCTGGCAACAGGAACTGCAGCGTCATGGCCTGAAAGTCTCCGAGCCTCTGGAGTTCATTCCGGACTCGGCGTCCGGGAGCTATCTGTTGGTGGCCACCGAGGACTGCGCAAAGCCCCACGCGACGGCCGCCGGGCATCCGTCTCAGAGCTGGTTGCTGATTGCCGACGGGCAAGGTCCGGAAGGACCATTGACCCAGGCACTGGCTTCACTGTTGCGCGAGCAAGGCCAAGAGGTTGCCCTGCTTGAACCGGGCTCGGCATCGGTGCTGGCGCAACAGCTGCGTGAACGCCCCGTTGCGCCCCAACACATTGTGATGCTGGCCGGGTTGTTCGCACGCCAAGGGCTGGATGCGCAGGCTGAGCGCTGCATGCTCGCCGCAGACATCACGCAAGCCTGTGAGTCGGCCGGCGTCGCTGCGGATTGCTGGCTGGTGACTTCAGGCGCCGCCGTCCATTTGCTGCCACAAGGCGCCCGTGGGGAAACGACGGTGCACGGTATTGCCGATGCGGCCTTGTGGGGTTTCGGCCGGACCTTGGCGAATGAAGCGGTCGGCTGCCGTGTCCGTCTGCTCGATCTGGCGACGGGGGCCGGTGTCGAGGCGCTGGTGCCGGCATTGCTCAATGCTGATGAAGAAACCGAATTGGTGGTCAGCGCGGCTGGCGATCGATACGTCGCAAGGTTGCGGGTCCAGCCCGACGAGTTGCCACGTCCGGTGTCGCTGGATGCGCCGGCGCAGGTCAGGCTCGGCTTCGACTTGCCGGGGCAGTTGCGCAATCTGCGCTGGGAAACACGAGCACCGCTCGTTCCGGCTGACGATGAACTGGACATCGAGGTTCAGGCCACCGGTCTGAACTTCCGCGATGTCATGTACGCGTTGGGTCTGCTGTCGGATGAAGCGATCGAAAACGGTTTTTCAGGTCCGACCCTGGGCTTCGAGTTTGCCGGTGTGGTGCGTGGCAAGGGCTCGTCGGTTGAAGGCGATTTCCAGCCGGGCGATCGTGTCGTCGGCTTTGGTCCGTCGAGCTTCGCCAATCGCCTGGTCACCAACGCCAACGCGGTGGCGCGCATTCCTGAAGGCATGTCTTTCGAGGCGGCGGCGACCATTCCGAGTACGTTCTTCACGGTCTATTACGCCGTGCATCACCTGGCGCGGCTTGAACCGGGTGAGAAGATCCTGATTCACGGTGCAGCGGGCGGCGTCGGTATTGCCGCAATCCAGATTGCCAAATGGTGCGGTGCCGATATCTACGCCACGGCAGGCAGCGATGAGAAACGCGATTTCCTGCGCCTGATGGGCGTCGAGCATATCTTCGACTCGCGTTCGCTGGCGTTCGCCGATGACATCCTGGCGATCACCGATGGCCGCGGCGTGGACGTGGTACTCAATTCCCTGGCGGGGGAGGCGATCAATCGCAACCTGCGGGTACTCAAGCCGTTTGGTCGTTTCCTCGAACTGGGCAAGCGCGACTTTTACCAGAACACCAAAATCGGCCTGCGCCCGTTCCGCAACAACATCAGCTATTTCGGCATCGACGCCGACCAGCTCATGAGCGAACGCCCGCAGCTGACCCGTCGGCTGTTCAGCGAAATGATGGCGTTGTTCCGCGAAGGCATCCTGGCCCCATTGCCCTATCGCGCCTTCGATGCCAATGAAGTCGTTGAAGCGTTCCGCTACATGCAACAGGCCAGGCAGATCGGCAAGGTCGTCGTGACGTATCGCACGCCAATCCGGGAGACGGTCAGTGCATCGGTCTCGCGCTCGCAGGTGTTGATGCTGGAGGCGAACGCCACTTACCTGGTCACCGGCGGGCTCAGCGGTTTCGGTCTGCGCAGTGCGCAATGGCTGGTAGAGAAAGGTGCCCGCCACCTGGTTCTGCTCGGCCGTCGCGGTGCCGCGACTGAAGAAGCGCAACCCCTGCTGACACTGTGGCGCGAGCAGGGCATCGAGGTTCAGGCGCTGGCCTGCGACATCACCGACGCGGCGCAGTTGGCGTCGGTCATGACGCGTATTGAAGCAAGCGCCCGGCCATTACGTGGCGTGGTGCATGCGGCAACGGTGTTCGACGACGGCTTGATCCGAAATCTGACCCGCGAACAACTGCAACGCGTTCTGGAGCCCAAGGCCAAAGGCGCGCAATACCTGCATGAATTGACGGCGCATCTGCCGCTGGACTTCTTCGTGCTGTTCTCTTCGGCCACGACCTTGTTCGGCAACCCGGGTCAGGCCAACTACGTCGCCGCCAACCATTGGCTCGAAGCGCTGGCGCGTCATCGCCTGGCGTTGGGGCTGCCGGCTACCAGCGTGCTCTGGGGGGCCATTGACGATGCAGGTTTCCTGGCGCGCAACCAGGACATCAAAGACGCCCTGCAAAGCCGCATGGGTGGTGCTGCCTTGCAGTCGCAAGCAGCCCTGCAGACCCTTGAGCGCCTGCTGCTGCAACGACGTTCGGGGCTGGGCGTGCTGGAGCTGGACTGGAAAGCGCTGTCGCGATTCCTGCCGGCTGCCGGTTCGCCCAAGTTCAGTGAACTGGCCAGGTTGCACGGGGGTGAGCAGGACGAAGAAAGCGATGTCGACGATATCCAGCGACTGCTGGCAGAAATGGATGACCCCGAGCTGATCGAGCTGTTCAGTGAAATGCTCAAGCAGGAAATCAGCGAAATCCTGCGTTTGCCAACCAGCAAGCTGGACGTCACGCGACCGCTTCAAGAATTGGGCCTGGACTCGCTGATGAGCGTCGAGCTGGTGGTGGCCGTCGAGGAACGATTCGGTGTTCGTCTACCGGTCATGGCGCTGAGCGAAGCATCAAGCATCGATAAGATTACCGTTCGAATCCTTGAACTCCTGCGCGGCAATCAGGAGAGCGATGGGCAACCGGATGCGGGAAATGCGCAGCAATCGCTGGCGAGCGATACGCTTTCCCGTCATGGGGTCGACATTAGCGCTGGCGATATTGCGATGAACGACGGGCTCGACACCCGGGTTTCAAAACCCTCACGTTTGATTGATTGATCGGAACCATGACCAATAGAACCACGTCCGGGCTTGCCACTTCGATGAAGGACAAGCTGATCCAGCAAGCCCTGGAGCGGCGCATGCGCAAAAGCGGCGACGGCGCTCCAGGCCCCTCGCTGGAAAGCATCAAAGGTACCCGGCGCGAGGACTTCGGGCAGTTTTGCCGATTTGACCAGCACCCTGGCTATCAGCATTTGCGCATCATGCTCGACGGCGCCGCGCGATTTGGCCTGGTCAATCCGTTCTTCAAGCAGCACGACGGCCTGGCGGGGGCCGAAACCGTCATGGGCGGTAGCCTCTACGTGAACTTCGCGAGCTATAACTACCTGGGCTACTCAGGACACCCGGTTGTCGTCGAAGCTGCCAAGGCGGCCATCGATCGTTTTGGGACCTCGGTTTCGGCCAGCCGCCCGGTGTCGGGTGACCGGCCGATCCATCGCGAGCTGGAGCAGGAGTTGGCCCGGCTCTATGAGGTGGACGACGCTATTACATTCGTCAGCGGTCATGCGACGAACGTGACCACCATCGGTTATCTGTTCGGTCCGCGGGATTTGATCCTGCATGACGAACTGATTCATAACAGTGTTCTCCAGGGTATTCAGTTGTCCGGCGCCCGGCGCCTCAGTTTTGCCCATAACGACTGGGAGGCGGTTGACCGGCTGCTGAGTGATCAGCGTCAGCATTTCGAGCGGGTGTTGGTGGTGCTCGAAGGCATCTACAGCATGGATGGCGATTTCCCGGATTTGCCACGCTTCGTCGAACTCAGGAAAAAACATCAGGTGTTGCTGATGGTCGATGAAGCGCATTCGCTGGGCGTCATGGGACAGACCGGCAAGGGCATTCGCGAACATTTCGGTCTGGCCGGCAGTGACGTGGATATCTGGATGGGCACCTTGAGCAAAAGCCTGGCCAGTTGCGGCGGCTACATCGCCGGTGAGTCGGCGCTGGTGGAACACCTCAAATTCCTGGCGCCGGGCTTTCTCTACAGTGTCGGCATGCCGCCATCGGTGACGGCGGCAGCTTTGGCTGCGTTACGATGCCTGCCAGAAGATGGCGAACGCGTCGCCACCTTGCAGGCACGTGGCAGGCAGTTCCTGGAACTTGCTCGGGATGCGGGCCTGGACACCGGCACCAGCACCGGCCTGGCGGTTGTTCCGGTCATCACCGGCAGCTCACTCAAGGCGACCCAATTGTCCAGCGCATTGTCTCGTCGCGGCATCAATGCCCAACCCATCCTGCATCCAGCGGTCCCCGAGAAATCGGCGCGTGTACGCTTTTTCGTGTCGTGCCTGCACACCCCGGAACAAATCGCCGAAACCGTCGCCATTGTTGCGCAGGAACTGCAAAAGCTATAAGTCGAGCAGCCGAATGTTCGGGGCAAGGGTGCCGTCCAAAAGGTGAGGGTTTGAACGTTTTTGTAGGAGCTGGCTCGCCAGCGAAGGTGACCGTGAGTCATGCGGCGCCAACGAAAACGTCTTCGCCGGCAAGCCGGCTCCTACAGGTTTGGTGTGGTCCACAACATCATCGTGTGTACGCATTTATGTAGGAGCTGGCTTGCCAGCGAAGGCGGCCGTGAGTCATGCAGTGTCATCGCAACGCCTCTAGCATCTATAGCCATATGGCATCCCACAGCGAATAGTCATGAACACGCTTGACCAGGCCCGCGCGCAACGGGTTGGCGATGATGTACCGGGCTACGGCCAACAGATTTTCTTCACGGCGAATGGCGCGATCGTGGAAGCCTTTTTGCCAAAATTGGCCTGAGCGACCCAGGTAGGCATTGATCTCTCTCGCGCTGCGAGATTTGGTGGAAAGCATCAACCTGGGCAGCGTGCTGTTCTGGAGTTCGACCAGCCAGTGAAAATGGTCGGGCATTACCACCCAGGCCAGCGAATCTGCCTGTCCTTCTGACTTGGCCAGACGAAATTGATCCACCACCAAACGTCCCGCTCGCCAATCGCGGAATACCGGTTCACGCAGGTGGGTCACGGCAGTGAGCAGGTAGATTTGTCCAGACTGGGAATATCGGCCGGCGCGCAGTTGATTAGCGTGGGAGCGAGTGGGCAATCCTTTGCCCTCCTATAAAGGTGGAGAAAGGTAAGGCTGGTGCGCAGATGATTTGACGTCGTAAAAGTTTGGGTCCTGATGTGTACGGACCGCAGCCTTCGCCGGCAAGCCGGCTCCTACAGGTTGGGCGGCCGTGAGTCATGCAGCGCCATCAAAAACGCCTTCGCCAACAAACCGGGTCCCCCGGGTGTTACAGAGAGAACATGCCTTTGAGATAGCGGCGCACTCGCCGATAGCGCGGGCAGTTGTCGAGCAGGCCTGGGCGAGGTTGTGCGTGGTGCTCCTGCGCCTGCTCCTGGCTGCAGGGCATGCCGCGGACGTGCTGCAGTTGTTGTTCATCGTCGTCATTGCGCTTGAGGGTCAAGCTGGCTGTTGCGCTGCCCGGGCTGATGCGCCACAGCGGGATACCCTGTGCTGCGGCACGTGACGACAGATCATGTGGTTCATGGTCGCTCCACACCAATACCTTGCCGCTTTCGCCCGCCACTGCCGTCATCAGGTCAGCACTATTGCGGGTGAACTTCACACGGCCCCAACGGCTATCGAGCAAGCGGCGGACTGCCGGTTGCCGGCGCCGGGGCACGCCAAGCACGGTCAACGCACCTGCAAACTGACTGTCCTGTTGCTTCTGCCGGGCCAGTTGCCGGGCCACGGTCATCACATCGCAGCGTTGGTCGGTCAAGGGGTCTACATAGCGGCAATAGCGAATGTAGGCGGCGGCAACCAGTTGCTCCAGCGTTGGCCGGGCCTGACGCCGCGGGATCGGCAAGCGATCATCGGTCAGTCCCCAACCCGCGTAGAACGGCAGCCCGAAACACGTCACCGGCACGCCCTGAATCAAGGCTTCCAGCCCGGCCTGGCTGGTGCCGACATACACACGTTGCGCCCGGCACGCCAGGGAGGCCCAGGACACATGACGGTTCTCCAGCGCCACACCCCGTGCAAGGGCAGCCTCGAGCAGGCAGCTTTTCTTGTGGCCATTGAGGCAGTCGGGGTGAATCCGAACCCGTACGTCCGCGCCGGGGTTTTCCGCCAGCGCTGCATCGAGCATGCGGATGAAGTCCGCTTCGCAAAGCCCGCCGCCAGGAATGGAAAAGTCGCCGTAGGTCTGGTCCACCACCAGGATCAGCGGCTTGTCACGGCCCAGGGCGTCGTCCTTGCTCAAATCCGGGGCGTTGTTGTATTTGCCGATGCCGCTGCTGCGCATCAGGGCAATCAACGACCGGGCGGTTGCCAGCTCCGCAGCGGTCAGGGTGTGCGGGGTTTGCAGGATGTTTTCCAGCAACGACGGTCGATCGGCCAGGTAATGGATGCCGATGGGATCAACCACCATCGACATCGGGGTATCGCCTTCCACCCCCAATGACGAGGAACGCAGAAAACCATCCTCCAGCGCCACATAGGGAATGCCCCAGCGTTTGCACAACACCCGGGCATGGTCGGACGAGCTTTTGTAGCCGATCCCGGAAATTGCCTTCAAACCTTCGGGCCGTTGATGACCGCGCCGCCACAACCAGTGTGGTGGGCCTTCAGGGTCGAGAAACTCGCCCAGATGAAAGACTTTCCACATCACCCATTGCGACATGATGCCCACCCAGCCGGGGCCTTCCACCAGTGAATCAAGGGGGACTGATCGACTCATCTCTTCAAGGCTCATGGTTGGGATGTCAGCGAGCGGCGCATGTTGATCACCGCGGGGAAGGGCAGAAGGCGGCCCAGCCAATTCACTGGCGTGGCCCGGACCCGGCTGAAGCCCAGTTGCTCATAGAGCCGTCGGGCCCGTTGATTCTTCACTTGGACCTCCAGTGCTACCCGGTCATGACCGGCTTGCCGGGCCTGGTCAAAAATCGCTGCCATCAGCGAACGGGCAATGCCCTGATGACGTGCGTGCTTGATCACGTGCAAACCATAGAGATAAAAACCGTAGTACCACTCCCGGCCTTCGATAATGGCAAACAGCAGGTAGCGCAGTGCGCCCCGCAACCGGCCGAACTCGCGCAGAAAAGGCCCGGCACCGGGCGAGAAAGGCCCGCGCCGATGGTGCTTGAAGGCGGCATAGCCAAGGGGGGTACGATCACGGTAGGCGATCAGCACCCGGTCCCAGTTGATCGCCCCGGCCAGCAGTCGATAGCGGCAGGCTTCATCGCCGAGCAAGAAGGCCAGGGAGCTGCGACCCGAAGTGATCATCCGCGCGATCGATTCATCAGGCTCCGGCAAGTGGGAGCCGAGGGCGATCTGCAAAGGGACGGTGTCGATATCAATCATGAGTTACGGTCTGGGCCCGGTTCGCTTTCCTGACGGATGACCGGGTGCTAACCGACTGCTCGACGAAGGCCTTCGCCAGCTGTTCCACAGCCATTGTTCGGGGCGCATTGGAGGAGCGCGCCTGATTGGACCAGATGAAGTAATCGGTATCGCCATCGGGTGCGCCCAGTGCGGTATACACCTGCGGGAGAATCGGCACGTGGTCGCCAAAGAAACACAGCCCGGTCGAGGTCGGGCTGACCAACAGGTACTCGCGCAATTTTCCGAGCATTCGGTCGGCATTGCTCAGGTGGCGCAGATAAGGCGCCAAGTCACGCATGCCGTCCAGCAACGGACGATCGAACCAGTTTGGCAGCTCCGCCGCTTCCACCTGCTCCAGATGCAGCGGTCCATGGTTTTCCATCGTCACGGCGTGGATGTACAAGGGCTGGGTGCGGGCGCTGTCGTCGAGCAGCTCGATGATCTTGTCTGCCACGGCACAATCGCCAATGAACGGTCCGGCTTTTTGCCCGTCATTGAAGCTGCGCACGTCGATGAACTCATCGAAGCCCAGTGCCGGCAGCACGCGATCACGGCCGTAGAAACTCCCCGCGTAAGGGTGAACACACACGGTGCGATAACCCCGGCGTTTCATCTCGGCGGCGATGCTGGGCAGCCCCTGACGAGCCAGGTGGCGGTACGGATTGAAGCGATGAACCCCCAACGTGTCACCGGCAATCCCGGTCAGGAAGGCGAACTCGGTGCGTACGGTATTCGCGCCCCAGGCCGCGACTTTGAGGCGACCATGGACCCTGGCTTCGTTACGCAGTACATCGTACTGACTCAGTACCTGCTCGCGGATGCCGGGCCACAATCTTCGAATATCGAAAAACGATTCGCTCTGCACTGAGACCAGGTCGGGCAGGGCGATGTCGCAAGGGGAAGCAATTGCGTGCGCATTGTTCGCAAAAGGTGAATGCAGTGTGTCGAGGGGCACCTTGCGCCGGGCAGCGCAAAAGTAGGTCCACAAACTGGCGGCCATTCCCCAGCGGCGCAAATCCAGGCTGGCGTCGTAAGTGGGTTGCAGCGGTTTCATAGCGCCGATGACCAACAATAGCGAGGCACCGACCAACGCCATCGCAGCTGTGGATAACGCATCACTGGCGCTGGCCTCGAAATACAGTCCGCAGGCCAGATAGCCGACAAACGCCAGCGCCAGCACGATCGTTTTGCCAATGCCGAAAAAAGGCAGGTACAGGCGCGGAAAACGCACCGCATCACTGAAGTATTCAAAGTCGGCGCAGACAAAGGGTTCGCGCAACGAGTGGTACTTCGAATTGCTCACCAGCACGATCAATAGCCACAGGGCCAGCACATTCACGGCACTGAAATACGGGCGCCCGGTCATGCCATACAGCAGGGCAACCGAGAACAGCCATGCACCGGCATGCAGCAGCCAGCTGCGCAGCGGGCGGCGCAAGACCGGCCTGGGGATCAGCATCGCTTCGATGATGCAGGAGAGAAGAAAACCGCCAGTCATGACCCAGCAGAAAGAACTGTTCAGAAAATCAGGCACTGTAGTCCAGCCATCGCAAAATTACAGACGACATCCGCGGGGGAATGACACTCAAGGCCCAGCATCCGAGGTTCAGGGGGAAGGGGAAGCTGATGCGTGGCTGGTTGGCTGCAAGGCCACGGCGAATCCGCTGCGCGGCCTTGTCCGGGTTCCACAGCAGCGGTTTCGGTCCAGGCATTTCAAAGCACATTTTCGATTCGACATAACCCGGCATGATCACGTTGATCCGCACGCCGTCAGCAGCGACCAGATCGCGCATGGCTTCGCCGTAAGCTTTCATCGCCGCTTTGCTGGCGCTGTAACTGGGGGTGACGGGCAGTCCGCGCCAACCGGCGAGGGAACTGAACAGCGCAATCTGACCATGTTTGCGCGCGCGCATGGCTGGCAGGGCCGCCTGCACGGTCGCGATGGCGGCCATCACGTTTACTTCGATCAACGCCTGGGAGTGTTCCCAGATTTCATCTTCCCCGTTCGGCCCGGTGGCCGTATTGACGCCGGCACCGACGATGATCAGGTCCGGCTGCTCGGTTTCGCTGATGCGGGTGATCCATTCGCGCACCGCCACCAGATCCTGAACGTCGAGCGCATGGAGGATGACCCGCGCACCGGCGGCACGACACTGCCCGGCCATTTCTTCCAGGCGCTCGGTGCGTCGGCCTTGCAGGATCAGGGTGACGCCCGGCGCCGCATAGGCAGGCGCCAGTGCACCGCCGATGCCTCCCGTGGCACCGGTGATCAGGATGCAACGTGGTGTTTTTTGCAGCGTCATAGGTAGCGTTCAATCCTGGAGGTTTTGGCCATCAACACTTCCAGCGAGTTGTTCACGGCCATGTCGATACCGCAGCGCGTATAGAAGCCGCCATTGACCTGCGTGGTGTGAATCACGGTGCTGCGAAAGCGCTGGAACAGCGTGGTGTCAGGCGGTTCCGGCGTGTGCCAGAAATCGTCGAGGCCGCCCTGGTGGGTCAGTCCCTTGAGGTTATAGATCGGGTCGCTGAGGGCGATGGTGGGCACGTTGTGCATCAGCGATGAACCGCCCACGGTGCTGTTGACCGTGATCACACCCGCGACGTGGGACAGCAGTGTTGGCAAGTGGCCGCTTTCGAGGAAGTCCACGCGATCGGCGATACCGAGTTTGTGGGCAATGCGCAGGGTGATCCGGTGGTAGTTGACGATGCCCGGGGTCAGGGGATGATTCTTGACCACCAGGCGCGTATCGCTACCGGCATGGCGGGCGAACGAACCCATTACATGCTTGAGCACATCCTTCATGTGCTTGAACGGCGAGTGATCGCGGATCTGCGCATCGCTGTCCAGTTGCAGTGGCAACAGGAAGGTGCGATGGCGATTGCGCGCCACTTGACTGATCACCTCTGCATCGCGGCCTTGGGCGCGGGCCAGGCGAATACCCTGGCGAATGTAGCCGGCGTACTCCACCGCCGCGTTGAAGGGCGCGTGGGTTTTGTAGTGGGGGAACACCACTTTATTCAGTGCACTACCGATGTGATACATCACGTCGTGAAGGGCCCGGGAGGCAAAGGACAGGTGGAACGGATTGCCATTCTGATAACGCGGGATGTACTTGCCCACGTCCCGATACCATTCCGGATCACGGGGCAGCAGCGAGTGATTGTTCACGCCGTTGCGCTCAAGCGTGATCCAGTAGGGGCGGAAGTAACCTTCTTCGAACACGTGCACGCGAATGCCCAGCGACCTGGCCAGTTCCACCGCCGGCTGATGCACCGGACGGCAGTCACCGAACAGCACCACGTCGGTAATGTGGTCCGCCCTGAAGCACTGGCTGTAAAAGTCCATCAACTGCTCGGGGCGCGCCGAATAAAATACCCGCGCACCGCTGCCGTACAGGATGTCACCCATGTTGAAGTTGACCGACTTGACCCACTGTCCCTCGGCCCGCAGTGCCTGGATCAGGCGTGCGAAAAACGGCGAACTGACGCCCTGCAGAAACAGGAATGAGTTGCGCGGTTTTACCGATACCGGACGTTGGGGGCGCTCGACAGGAACTACGAGTTTCTCATGCGCGGTTTCAACGCGGTCAGGAACAAACGCTGAATCATCTCTCGCCATGTTGTAGTTCTTCCTTGTGTGCGTACTTCATCCCAGTTCTGGATCTCTACTAATGTGCGTTCGGGGGTGGTGAATTTTCGGGTAATGCGGCTGACGTAGGTCGGGTAGCGGATCAGGGTCGCGGCGACCAGCTCATCCAGGGTGAGGCGTCGGGTGCGGCGTGCCAGGACTTCAGGGCTCATGTCCTGATCCCGGGTCAGACCCCAGCCGGCATAGAACGGCTGGCCGTAGGTGGTGACCGGCACACCGCGCAACAAGGCTTCAAAGCCAGATTGCGAGGTCAGTACATGCACCTCGTCGACCTCGGACAACAGTTCGTGGAAAGGCACATCGCCGACCACCTGATTGCACCAGTCGCTGGTGCGTTCTTCGTGTTCGCCCGCCTCACGGGTGCCCGCCAGTACTTCGGGGTGCGGCTTGTACAACAGCCAGGCCAAGGGATGGCGCTCGCGCACCGCCTTGAGCAAATCAAGATTGCGCCGGATCCGATGAGCGCCGTACCGAATCGAGGCGTCGGACTCGACCTGGCCCGGAACCAGAATCACTTTCTCGACACCGGCGGGACGTTTCCACGAGGTGCCAGGCAAGTTGTATTTGGTGACACCGGCGGCACAGATCGCTTCACGCAGCGCCGCTGCCCGCTGCAACAAGTCCGGGCCGCACGGTTCGTTCTGCAAGAGGTGTTCGAGGCGCGAAGGGCGGGTCGCGTCGTAGTAAATGCCCAGGTCATCGAACACCCAGGACAGCGGACGGGTTTTCTTTGCGCCCAGGCCGACGGAGCGCAGGAAACCGTCTTCGACGCGGCCGAGGTGCTTGCCAGATTTCTTGGTCAATGGCGTGTCGTGCTGACACCCCCAAGTGATGACCGCCGTTGAGGCGCGCTGACGGGAAAAACGTCCCTGGAAACGAATGGACGAACCGTTGAAAAAATCCAGCACTAATGGCTGCTTCCATTTGCTGAAGCCGACCATCCGCAAATCTTTCGGCAGCCGACTGCGCATCCGCCGTTGCAAACCAAGCCACGCCAAAACGGTCTCCGGCTGACAGGGCGCACCCGTTTCCGGATCGACGTAACGTGGGTACTCCACCAGCGCGGCATGCAGCATTTGTTCAAGGCTGACGGGGTGGCGCCGCGCAGGGGCGGGCAGGGCATCGGTGGTCAAACCCCAACCGGCATAGAACGGCATGCCAAAGGTATGCACCGGTACGCCCCACAACAAGGCATCGAAGCCCAGTTGCGAGGTCATCACGTACACAGCCTGAACGGTAGGCAGCAGCTCGGCCGGGTGAACGTTTTCGCTGATCAGATGAACCCGTGGCTGTTTGCGCAGCGCTGCCAGGTCAAAGTGACCCTGCTTGCGCCCGGCCACCACGTCCGGGTGGACCTTCACCACCACCGTGCACTGCGGATGCCGGGCCAGTGCGGCCTCGAGCATGCGCTGGAAATCAGCGACAGTAGCGCCCTGCAACGACGCATCGCCGCGGGTCTGATCGGCCACCAGCACGCAGGGCTGCGGCAATACGCAGGTTTCAATGCGGGCGCCGTTGTATTTGGACACACGCTCCTCGCACCAGCTCGCCCGTAACGCGCGGGCGCGCAGCATCTGCGCTTCTGTCAGCGGTTCGGGAATCAGTTGTTCCAGGCGAGAAGGGGCGGTGGCGTCGTAGTAGATGCCCAGCGGGTCGACGATCAATGACAGTGGTGGGTCTTCGACGCCCAGACCTTCCGAGCGCAAAAAGCCGTCTTCGACGGTGAGCAGCGGCAAGCCAGCCTCTCGAGCAACGGCTTGGGCGCGCAATGCGCTGGGTTTGCGCCCCCACGCGAGGACTTCATCGGCCAGGGCAATGTCGCGCACCGTTCCACGCAGCAGCCGATACTCGGGCAGCAAGGCGCAAAGGGTGGGGATTTGTTGCGCACCTTTAGACAAAATCAGCAAAGAGCGACGAGGTGTAGCGGCATTGTCCATAAAAAACAGCAGATATCCATAAACGAGCGCACTCTTTAGTCAGTCACGAATCAGTACGTGCCTGAAGAAAATGCTCAATCAAATGTGGCGCAAATGATAATACAAATGGCCAACTGCCATTCACCAAAACGCCCCTTTTCTAACAACTTTTTCACAAAAAATGTGATTTTTTTAAACTTGACAGTTGTAGGAAACTGACTTGTCCGATGAGCGGTCTGGACGAGCCGCTCAAGGCGCTTGACTATCAAACCGAATCAAGAAACGGCCTCGCACATTGTAGGAGCTGGCTTGCCAGCGAAGAGGGCGTAACAGTCGCCGACAGACATCAACGCAAGCGCGCCCACAAACTCACTCAGCGGCTCCAGCTTGCCGCGTCCGCGATATCGACATTCCCTCGCTGGCAATGAGCCGCTAACATACGCGCCCCCAAAATCAAGGAACGATAACGTCCCCATGAACCACCTTCCCATCGCCAAAGAAGCGCTGTGCGCCCAGGCACAAGCCATCAGTCAACTTGCAGAACGCCTGGATGGCGAATTCCAGCGCGCCGTCGAACTGATCCTCGGTTGCAAAGGCCGTGCGGCGGTATGCGGCATGGGCAAGTCCGGTTTGATCGGCCAGAAAATGGTCGCCACCTTCGCTTCCACCGGCACCCCGAGCCTGTTCCTGCACCCGGCCGAAGCCTTCCACGGCGACCTCGGCATGCTCAAGCCGATTGATGTCCTGATCCTGATTTCCTACAGCGGCGAAACGGAAGAAGTGATCAAGCTGATCCCGAGCCTGAAATCCTTCGGCAACAAGATCATCGCCATGACCGGCAATGGCCAATCCACCCTGGCCAAACACGCCGACATCTGGCTCGACATCTCGGTCGAGCGCGAGGTGTGCCCGAACAACCTGGCACCCACCACCTCGACCCTGGCGACCATGGCCATGGGCGATGCCCTCGCCGTCGCCCTGATCAGCGCCCTCGACTTCAAACCGATGGACTTCGCCCGCTACCACCCCGGCGGCAGCCTCGGCCGCAAACTGCTGACCCGCGTCAGCGATGTCATGCACACCAATATCCCCAAAGTCACCCGCGACACCTCCTTCCACGACTGCCTGCTGGTCATGACCTCCAGCCGCCTGGGCCTCGCCCTGGTGATGGAGCAAGACAAGTTGATCGGCATCGTCACCGACGGCGACCTGCGTCGCGCACTGCTGGGCAATCCAGGTGTCGTGAACGAAAACGTGGCGACTTTCCTGACACCGAACCCGCACACGGTTAAAGCCTCTGCGCAGTTGTCCGAGGCTGAGGCTTATATGCTGGATCACAAGATTCGGGCGTTGCCGGTGACAGCGGATGGTGGGGATGAGGTGGTGGGGGTTGTGGAGATTTTTGACTGAGGTCTTCTTTAACGTTTAAGTCCTGCATCGCCATAGTCAGCTTTTAAAAGGTGTAGCTTATCGGATGAGAAACTCATATTTGCTCATCCGTTTCTGTTGGACGTGAATGTTGTTCACGGTATTGCGAGCGATGCTTCGCTTACAGTTCTGATAGTGCATGATTATAAATTTGGGGTTCAATATGGTGGAGAAAATAAGAGTTGGATCATGGGCTGTTTATGGTGATGAGGATCCTGGTAGATTTACTGCGTCAGGATGTGTTATCTCAAAAAGCGCGATGATTCATTCCTCTGTAAAAATTTGTGTGCCGGTTCATTTGTCGCCAGGAACGCAAATAAAAAATAATGTCAAAGTTGATAAATTCTCTTTCTTGAACTGGAATTCAGTTCTTTATCCAAATGTGCACGTAGGTGCGTATTGCTCGATAGGGCGGGATGTTCAGATTGGTCTGGCTGGTCATCCGACGGATTGGCTAAGTACGCATACATTTCAATATAATCAGAATTGGTTTCCGGATGTGGAGAGTTACGTCGCAATTGAACGGAAAAATAAGCATCTTTACCATCCAAAAACTCAAATAGGGTCAGATGTTTGGATTGGTAATGGTGCAATGATAAAGTCTGGTGTAAAGGTAGGTCATGGTGCAGTTGTTGGCGCCGGTGCGATGGTTACCAAGGATGTGGAGCCTTACTCAATTGTGGCGGGTGTGCCGGCGAGGCATATTAAATTTCGATTTGAACCGGAAATGATTGAGGATCTTTTAGCTACGAAGTGGTGGCTCCGCAATCCATCCAGTTTGAATGGTATAGATTTTTCTGATGTGAAGAGCGCGATCGAATGGCTAAATAAAGCTGAGTAGAGTTCAAGTTTAACCTTAAGCAATTTTATATTAAGGTTGTCGTTGGTGGTGTGATAGAGCCTTGGCTGAAATTATTAGCCAAGGCTGTAGCTGTCTAATATGTAAAGTCTGTATCAGTTAATTATTTTTTCAAGTATGTCTTTTTTCAGTGAGAGATAAGAGTGCGAGTCGGCAAAGGTCGCTTGTGAAACGTTCTCTGCGTTTTTTCTGGCATTATCATTTTTTATAAATGCCAAGGTAGCAGTTGCAAATTCATGATTCTCTGATTCGCAAGCAAGTCCCATAGTTGTATCTATCCCCTCAAAGGCGACAGGCGTGCCAACTAAAGCTTTGCCATAAGCCATTCCTTCAACTACTTTGATCTTCATGCCGGTGCCGTATCGGATTGGACAGATAATTACCTTTGCAGTCTTGTAAACATCATCCAGTGACTCTACAAATCCTTGCTGTGTAATGTTTTTCTTGTGTAGTGAAGACTCGATCGCTGATTTTACTTGTTTGTTGCGATTTACGTTTCCCTGTATTAAGAAGCGAGCAGACGAGTGCTGTTGAGCGATGAGGGGGAATACGTCTTGAATGAACCACACAAGGCCATCCACATTCGGAGCGGAGTTAGAACCAATGAAGGCTATGTCGTATAGAAACGTGCTCGATCCTAACGTTTTAGGGTCGTCGCTGGCTTTGAGAGTTACGAGTGTTGCTTTCGGTGCATAAACTTCCTTGATCGATTGCGTCTCCACGGGTGATATCGATATTGCGATATTGCAGTTGTCGAGTCCGGCTTTTTCACTTCTAATGAATCTCTGCAGATATTTTTCTCTGCGAGAGCGTTCAATTGAAGGCAGTACGTCACTTTTAACCCGGGTCGATTGCATGTCGTGCATGTCAATAACTATTTTTGTAGTTGTGTTCGGCAAATTGCTAGGCATAACCTTCATGTAGTTAAACCAAGCAATATCGTAACTACGGGATGTTAAACTTTTGGAAATTAGTTTTTCAAAGTTTTTTGGGAGAGCTACGACGTTGTTGATTAACGCGTCTTTATATACGATTTTCCCCAGTTCAAGGGTGGCGTTATAAAGTTTTTTCTCGATTTTTTGTTTGAGTGTTGTTGTTTTTGTATAGTTGGGGTGCTTTCTGACTTCAACTGCCAGATTCACATTTTGATAATGATCTTCCAAGCGTTGTTTCAGGCTGGCTGAGGATGTTTTTTCCTCGCTTTGATTGAGCACTAGCAGCTTAAGCTTTACGCCATTGTCAAGTAGCGCACGGATCATTTGATCCGTGCGATGGGCGCTACCGCGGTTGATCGGAATTGGTATGACTGGGGTTACGAATAGGACTTCTTTTTTTTTTTAATTTCTTCGGGGATCGTAACGGTGTCGAAGTTTATTTTACGAGTGATATTCCGATAGGAGCCATCTTTTTGTAAGACAAGTTCAGTCTCAAAGGTGCCGAAAGAATAGACCTTATTGACAAGGTGGTGGGTAAATCGGTTGCGAATATCTTTGGATACCTGAAAGCCGTTTAGAATCCAGTAGACTACGTCTTCTGGGGTTTTAACCTGCCGGTTCAATCCAGGATGGGAATAAAAAGCATCGCCGGCGTGCAACACTGGTTTGTCAAACAGAGATGAAATAACTCCAACCCCACTATTCACCAATAGTACGGCTTCAGACATTTCGATTAAGTCATGAACGTGAGTGTCGTCCGCAACAAACATAACATCTGCGTTGGGACGGGTTTGCTCTAATGGATGACGTTTTGCAACTATAACCCAGTCAGGGGCGTGCTGCTGCAATAGCCTTTTGGTCTGGTTGACTAGCGCTACAAAATTGTCAAATGATTCGATTCCACCGCTGAAGAATTTGATAGTGGTATCGGAAGGGCGTTGAAACGGAACAAAAAGTACTTTTTTGTCAGAAAGCCCCAGATCTTCCTTAAGCGCTTTACCTCCGAGGCGATCGCCTTGCACTTCCAGAGGAGTTTGTTCTTTAGCGCTCTGGATGTACGTCTCAATTGCCAGGGTTTCCTCACTGTTCAGTGGTTTATCCCAGCGTAGTGGATGATAGGTGGCACTATCGGCATTGAAACCAAGGTCAAAGAACCATGAGCCTGGCAAAGCGCCCCGGTCGAAGACCATTACTGGGAAATTTAGGTTCTTAAGATGCGTATAGATCCAGCGCCGACGCTCATTGCCGTATGGATTGGGCATGATAACCAGATCAAAGGATGAGTTCCTGACATGGTTGATTGCATCTTCGGCCTTTTCAAAAGAAGCCTCCTCGCGAAAAGAGAGATCACCCATCTCACGCAGGGTATCTTCAATGCTTCTATAGGCAGCGGAGAAGCGATCGCCTAAAGCCAATATTTCCAGAGTGCCATTTTTCATGTTTTTACCTTAAATATCTAAATCTATACAACCAACAAACTTTGGGGTTGTCATTCTAATTAGGTCAAAAGCTATTGGGTGGATAGCTTCGAAGTTCCATTTGTTGTGCGGCCGTATCGGTCCTCGAATCGGACAATATCGTCTTCACCCAAATAGGTCCCAGACTGAACTTCAATCATTTCCAGAGGGATCTTGCCAGGGTTTTCCAAGGCATGAATTACTCCGACTGGTATATAGGTCGACTGGTTTTCTGTCAGTAGTAATTGTTTGTCTCCTATGGAGACTTGAGCAGTCCCTGTTACAACTATCCAGTGCTCTGCTCGATGATGGTGCATCTGTACGGACAGTTTTTGTCCAGGCGCAACAGTAATGCGCTTGACCTGGTAGCGTGGTCCATGATCAATAGAGTCGTAAGCGCCCCAAGGCCGATAAACCTTACGGTGATTGGTCGCTTCCAATCGTTTCGCGTTCTTGATCTTGTCTACCACTAGCCTCACATTTTGCGACTGGTCTTTCGTTGTCACCATTACTGCATCGGCCGTTTCAACCACCACAACTTGATCCAAACCTAGTACGGTTACCAGACGGTGTTCTGCATGAACATAGTTGTTGCTTGCGGATTCGAGAATGACATCACCGCGCGTAGCGTTGCCGTTTATGTCTTTTGTTGCGATATCCCAGACAGCCGACCAGGAACCCACGTCGTTCCAGCCTGCATTCAGCGGTACGACGGTAACGCTTTCAGCGTGTTCCATTACCGCATAGTCAATGGAGATGTCAGGCACCAGAGCAAAGGAGCTTGCATTCAATCTTGTAAAGTCGAGATCCTCCTTGGCTTCCGATAGGGCGGTTTCAACCCCGCTCAGTACTTCGGGAGCCAGTTTCGCAAGCTGATCTCTCATTGTTGAGGCTTTGAACAGGAACATTCCACTGTTCCAGTAGAAGCGACCGTCCGCCAGATACTTTTCAGCGGTACTCAGATCAGGCTTTTCGACGAACGATTGCACAGGTTGGGGGGCCCTCGACTTCTGCGCAACCTGGATATAACCAAAGCCGGTTTCTGGTTTGGTCGGAACAATGCCGAAGGTTACAAGGCAGCCATCATTTGCGTATGGAAGGCCCTCATTGACTGCCGCCTTTAACGCTTCGACATCATTGATCGAATGATCTGCCGGTACTACAAGCATGATTTCATCTCGACCTTCTGCCAGAACCTTCAGCACGGCTGCGGCAATAGCAGGTGCTGTATTCCTACCAAACGGTTCAAGCAAGATCGCACTGGGATTAACACCCAGTTCGCGACATTGTTCGGCAACGAGGAAGCGATGTTCTTCGTTGCTGACAATAATCGGATCGACCATCACGGTCTGCAGAGCAGCCATCCATGTCAGTGTGGTCTGGAACAGTGACTCATCATTGTGGATGGCAAGAAACTGTTTTGGGTGCATGGCTCTGGACAGGGGCCAAAGCCGTGAACCTGAGCCGCCTGACAGAATTACCGGGATCATCTTATTTCCCTATAGTTGATCGTTTCTGTGTTGTGTGAAATGGGTCAATTTGCTTGTAGCGCTCTACCCAGAACTAAAGTCTGCACAACTGGCCCAATAATTTTTTGCCATTCATAAACAGCAGCATTGGTGACATAAATCGTGTCATCGGGCTTTATTACGACTTGACGAGCAAAGAAGATTGCCGCTGGATCACGCATATCAATACGCATGACAGTAGGTTTTGTATCGCTTTCGCCCATGCGAAACACGAATACGCCTTGTGGGTTTGCGTTGGATTCTTTCAGGCCGCCAACAGAGCCCAATGCATCAAGCAGGCTAGTGTTCTGTGCCGGCAGGTCGTGCAAGCCTGGCTCGCCCACAGCACCCATCGCCACAAAACGCTGGCGCGCACGGTCCAGAATCACTTCCGAATTGGGCTTCAGAACGAAGTTGTTACCCGCCAGGATATCTTCGTAGTTGTAGGTGCTGGCTTGAGCACCATTACGTACAGTGACGTTGACCAGATGCGGTTCCATCACCGGACCACCCGCCTGGTTGACCGCATCCAGCAAGGTCAACGGACCTTGCAGGGTAGAGAATCGTCCTGGTGCTTTCACCGCGCCGGCTACCAACACCGAACCCGACAGATCACCCACCAGATCCACATGCGCCTGCACATCGGTGGTCACGCCCTTGAGCTTCTGGCGAATCATGTCTTCGACCTGGATCAGGGTCATGCCGGCGACGAACTGATGGCCAACGTAGGGCAGGGAGATCATCCCCTTGTCGTCGATGCGCACCTTGAGTTGGGTGCCGCCCGTGGAGAGCGGGGCGAACAGGCCGCTGCCTTCCGGCGCGTTGTCGGTAATCAGCACATTGATCACGTCGCCACCCATCAGGCGCACGCTTTGCGCCAGGGGGCTGGTGATTTTGGCTTTGGTCGGCTTGGCGGCCGGGCGCATGAACGGTGCGATGGTGTTGGCGTTGATGTCCACCAGGTCATACGCC
Source organism: Pseudomonas izuensis (assembly GCF_002356535.2). Classification (NCBI taxonomy): domain Bacteria; kingdom Pseudomonadati; phylum Pseudomonadota; class Gammaproteobacteria; order Pseudomonadales; family Pseudomonadaceae; genus Pseudomonas; species Pseudomonas izuensis. The sequence goes on from NZ_AP017423.2 coordinate 1,850,715, forward strand.
GCGCTCTGGCTTTTGCTTTCGATATCGCCTTTGTACGGGCCTGCACCGGACAGGGTGCCGCCGCAACCGGCCAGGGTCAAAGTCACCAGCATCAAACCCGCGACAGCGCTGTTTCGCATGCTCAAGTTCAGGGGGCGAAGGGGCAGGCCAGAAATGGATTTAATCACGATGATCCTCGATCGATGCAATTAGGAAGCGGGTGATGCCGTACAGAAGGAGCAGGGCAAGGAAGAGGGTTGCCAGGTTGTACAGGCGCTCTGGATAGAGGGCCATTTGCGGCGTGTTAGGGCTGACCACGGTCACCAGGGTGCGGATCTTCTTGCTGGCTTCGATGCGTGCGTTGTCCAGTGCGGCAACGGCAGTCTTGTAGGTTTCTTCGGCGATGCCGGCGTCCAGGGTCAGCTGTTGGAAGCGCGAAGCCACGACGTTGAGCTGATCGCCATCGGGGGCGGAAACCAGCAGGCGTTTTTCGGCATTGAGCTGTTCGCGAATGGCGTTGACGCGTTGCTGTTGCTGCGCAACCTGAGGTGAATCTGCGCGAAGTTTGTAGCTCATTTGGGTGAGTACGGCGCGCTCCTTGGAGTGCTCGCCTTCCAGGGTGTCGATGATGCTGGCGCGGCCCTGGGCCGAGCTTCTACCGTCCAGAACCTTGTTGCGGTTCTGGAAGCTCAGCAGCTCTTCCTTGCGTTTGGTGTAGTTCTTCTTGGCGCCTTCCAGTTCGCCTTGGGCGAAGCGCATCTGCTCGCGGGCGATGCTGTGGGAGACTTCGTTCACGAAGTGCTCGCTGGCCTCAAGAATGGTCTTGACCATTTGCTCGGCCAGTTCCGGGCTGAAGGCTTGTACTTCAACTTTCAGCAGGCCGGTGGTTTCGTCGTAGTGGGCGGACACCATGCGCTGGTAGTACTCGAGCAGGTCCTCGCGCTCGGTGTCCTTGTCCAGCCAGAAGAACGGGTCATTGCGTTGCTTGCTGTACTGCTCGACCCAGTGCAGGCGGTCTTCCAGCAACTGCATCATGTCCATCGACACGATGTATTCACGCAAGTACAGGGTCTCTTCCCGGGAGGCCGGGTTGGCACCGCTGAGCAGCATGCTCAGGCCAGGCATTTGAGCGGCAGGGTTGTTGCCGTCCTGACGTACGACCACTTGCGCGGAACTGACAAAACGGTCCACGGCAAAAAAGCTGTAGTAGACGATGGCGACAACCATCGGGAGCACGATCAGCCCCAGCGTCAGGCGCCAGCCCTTGAATTTACCCGTACTGCTCATATGCACTCGCATCCTTGAAATAAAACAATCACGCCGCGGTCAGGGCGATCAGGTGTTGTAGGCCTTGATGCCTTCATCGACATCGTCATAGATCTGCACCCCGCCATCGCGCACCAGCAGCACGACGTCACAGAGCTTTTTGATATCGGGCATGCTGTGGGAAACCAGCACAACCCTGGATTTCTTCAGGCGCTCCTCGAACACATCGGCGCACTTGCGCTTGAAGTGCGCATCACCCACCGACATCACTTCGTCGATCAGGTAGTAATCGAAGTCGAAAGCCATGCTCAGGCCGAAGGCCAGGCGCGAGCGCATGCCGGAGGAGTAGGTCTTGACCGGTTCGTCGATCCAGTCACCGATTTCGGCGAAGTCCTCGACGTAGGCGATCTTCTGGCGCATCGCGTCACCTTCGGCGCCATATACCCGGCTGACGAACTTGATGTTTTCGCGGCCCGTCATGGTGCCCTGGAAACCGCCGGCCAGGCCTACGGGCCAGGAAATGCTCTTGTCGGTGACAACGGTGCCGGAGTCTGGAATGTCAGCGCCGCCCAGCAGGCGCATCAAGGTCGATTTGCCTGCGCCGTTGCGGCCGATCAGGCCGATGTTCTTGCCGGCGGGGATTTTCAGCGACAGGTCGCGAAACACGTGGCGGCGACCTTTGGGGGTCAGGTACGACTTGGTGATATTTCTGAGCTCGAACACGGGAAACCTGCGCTTAGCCGTTCTTGGTGGAGATCAAATGCAGTCGACGAACCCGATAAGTACCCAGGGAGACGAACAGCAAAACAAGGGTGAAGGCGATCACGTAGTGCACCGAAACACCGTCGACCGGAACGTAGTGCGGAAAGATTTCGGCACGGAGCAGTTCAAGCAGGTGCAGGAACGGATTGAGCAGCAGCAGCGGCAGCATGGCGTGCGGCAGGTAGGCGGCGGGGATGAGTACGCCCGAGATGAAATACAGCGGGAAGAACATCATCCGCAGGAACAGCGTGCTGCTGGGCATGGCATGGGCGATCAGCGACAACAGCATGCCCAGGCCAAAGGCGAACACTACCCCCAGCAAGATGGTCAGCATCCACTGGATGGGCGACTTGATGGCCATGTCGAAGCCGTACCAGGCGAAGCCGAACACCAGAATGGCGTACACGCTGGCCGAGATGCAGAACTCCACTAGCGCACGGGCGATATAGGTGTCGAGGGGCTTGATCTGTTTATAGGAAAACAGCGCGCGGTTTTCCTTGGGGCTGTTCATCAGGCGCATGGCGATGTTGCGAAACAGCAGGAAGGGCGCCAGGCCGACCAATACAAAGACCGGGAAGTCGATGCCGGCCACGGTGCGGCCGCGAATCAAGGCAAACAGCACGCTCAGGATCAGCAGATGGCAAATGGGCTCGATCAGTGTCCAGGTGGCGCCCATGCGTCGGTCGCCGAAACGCGAACGCGCTTCACGCAGCACCAGGGCAAAAATGACGGATTTTTTGATTTGCAGGGGGGAGCGAGGCTTGAGCATGGGTTACCGCAAAGCACAACGGCGCGATGCACGCGTTGTTTGAATTCATTTTCAGAGGACTTTCTGCCTATGCAGATAGATCGCTTCCATTCGAGGGGCGCGAGGTTAAACGGTCGGGGAGACAATCGTCAAGCCGATTGGTTCCCGGGCAGTGCCTGACTAAAAGTAACGGACTTGGAGCGAGGGGTGTAGCTCAGGAAACCGGATTTTCTCAATGTTTATCGGGTGTTGCCGATACTAGTGCCAGTGCGGCGTGGACAATTTTAATGATTTTTAACATTGAGACACAGCAATTGGCCGGCCCGACCCATTGGCTCGGTAGAGCGTGCCTTTTTGTGGGACATATCGGCAGAAATCGCCGCCAGTCAGGAATTGTGATGCTGTTCCATGGTGCGTAAAACTTGGCGTGTTACCTTGTCGATAAGCGCCGGCCATTCGCTTGAATGGCGTGCTGGCGGATTATCCTGTATCAGAGGACGGACGTGATTACTTGGCCCGTGATTGTCGTGGGATTGTTGGTGTTTTTCACGCTGATGGTTCTTGTCGTTTCGCTTTATGGTTGGATCCAACATCTGAAGAATAAAGAGGATATCGAGTAGTAGATTCCACTCGGCACAGTCCCGATTTTCATATGAGCAAATACAGCCGACCGTAGGAGCTGGCTTGTCGGAACGCCGCACCGCAGCGATGGTCGCGAACGATAACGCGTGTTGATGAGTTAATCGTGTCGCTCCTGGGGCCTTCGCTGGCAAGCCAGCTCCTACAAAGGGCCGGTTTTTTCATCGGGCAATCATGAAGCAATCAACTGCCGCAACACGTAGTGCAAAATCCCTCCCGACTTGAAGTACTCCACCTCATTGAGCGTGTCGATCCGGCACAGCACTTCGACTTTCTCCCGAGTACCGTTTTCACGGGTGATGACCAGGGTCAGGTTCATCCGTGGCGTCAGTTCGATACCCGTCAGACCGATGATGTCCAGGGTTTCAGTGCCTTTGAGGTTCAGGCTCTTGCGGTTTTGATCGAGTTTGAACTGCAGCGGCAGCACGCCCATGCCCACCAGGTTGGAGCGGTGAATCCGCTCGAAACTTTCCGCAATGACGGCTTTGACCCCCAGCAGGTTAGTGCCCTTGGCCGCCCAGTCGCGGCTTGAGCCGGTACCGTATTCCTGCCCGGCGATCACCACCAGCGGTGTGCCCGCAACCTGGTAGCGCATGGCCGCGTCGTAGATCGCCAGTTTTTCCCCGGTCGGAATGTAGAGGGTATTGCCACCTTCTTCGCCGCCAAGCATTTCATTGCGTATCCGAATATTGGCAAAGGTGCCGCGCATCATCACTTCATGATTGCCGCGTCGCGAGCCGTAGGAGTTGAAGTCTCGCGGTTCAACGCCTTTCTCGCGCAGGTAGCGGCCCGCCGGGCTGTCAGCCTTGATGTTGCCAGCCGGGGAGATGTGGTCGGTGGTCACCGAGTCGCCGAGCAGCGCCAACACGCGGGCACCGTTCACGTCCTTCACCACCGGCGGCGGCCCGCCGATGTCATCAAAGAACGGCGGGTGCTGGATGTAGGTGGAATCCGCCTGCCAGACGTAGGTAGCCGCTTGCGGCACTTTGATGGCCTGCCACTGTTCGTCACCGGCAAACACTTCGGCGTATTCCTTGTGGAACATGGCAGTGTTGACCTGCTCCACGGCGTCGGCGATTTCCTTGCTGCTGGGCCAGATGTCCCGCAGGTAAACCAGCTTGCCATTCTGGTCCTCGCCCAGAGGCTCGCGGCTGAGGTCGATGCGCACGGTGCCGGCCAGCGCATAAGCCACCACCAGCGGCGGCGAGGCCAGCCAGTTGGTTTTCACCAGTGGATGGACCCGGCCTTCGAAGTTGCGGTTGCCCGACAATACGGACGCTACGGTCAGGTCGGCTTTCTGGATGGCTTTTTCGATCGGCTCCGGCAAGGGGCCGGAGTTGCCGATGCAGGTGGTGCAGCCATAGCCGACCAGGGCAAAACCCAATTCATCCAGGTAGCGTGTCAGACCGGCGGCCTTGTAGTAGTCGGTGACCACTTTCGAGCCGGGGGCCAGCGAGCTTTTCACCCAGGGTTTGCGTCGCAGGCCTTTTTCCACGGCTTTCTTCGCCACCAGGCCGGCGGCCATCATCACGCTAGGGTTGGAGGTGTTGGTGCAGGACGTGATCGCGGCAATCACCACCGCGCCGTTTTTCAGTCGAACCGTTTGACCTTCAAAGTCGTAGTCCACTTCACCCGCCAGATCGGCGTTGCCCACCGCGACACCGCCGCCACCTTCGCTCTCCAGGCGTCCCTCTTCCTTGCTGGTGGGTTTGACTTGCAAGCCGATGAAGTCGCTGAACGCTTGCGCGACATTCGGTAGCGATACCCGGTCCTGCGGGCGTTTCGGTCCGGCGAGGCTGGCTTCGACGCTGGCCATGTCCAGCGCCAGGCTGTCGGTGAACACCGGTTCCTTGCCTGGTAAGCGCCACAGGCCTTGGGCCTTACTGTAAGCCTCCACCAGTTTCACGGTTTCGCCGGGGCGGCCGGACAGGCGCAGGTATTCCAGCGTCACGTCGTCCACCGGGAAGAACCCGCAGGTGGCGCCGTATTCCGGGGCCATGTTGGCAATGGTCGCGCGGTCAGCCAGCGGCAGGTCGGCGAGACCGTCGCCATAGAACTCGACGAATTTACCGACCACGCCTTTCTTGCGCAGCATCTGGGTGACGGTCAGCACCAGGTCGGTGGCGGTAATGCCTTCCTTGAGCTTGCCGGTGAGCTTGAAGCCGATCACTTCCGGAATCAGCATCGATACCGGTTGGCCGAGCATCGCCGCTTCGGCCTCGATACCACCGACGCCCCAGCCGAGCACACCAAGGCCATTGATCATGGTGGTGTGGGAATCGGTGCCCACCAGCGTGTCCGGGAAGGCATAGGTGCGGCCGTCCTCGTCCTTGGTCCAGACCGTGCGACCCAGGTATTCCAGGTTCACCTGGTGGCAGATCCCGGTGCCCGGCGGCACCACGCTGAAATTATTGAAGGCACTTTGGCCCCAGCGCAGGAATGCGTAGCGCTCGCCATTGCGTTGCATTTCGATATCGACGTTCTGTTCGAACGCGCTGCTGCTGGCGAACTTGTCGACCATCACCGAGTGGTCGATCACCAGATCCACCGGCGACAGTGGGTTGATCCGCTGCGGGTTGCCGCCTGCCTTGGCCATGGCCGCACGCATGGCGGCCAGGTCGACCACCGCGGGCACGCCGGTGAAGTCTTGCATCAGCACCCGCGCCGGGCGGTACTGGATTTCGCGATCGGAGCGGCGCTCCTTGAGCCAGGCGGCAATTGCCTTGAGATCGGCGCCGGTGACGGTTTTTTCATCTTCCCAGCGCAGCAGGTTTTCCAGCAGCACCTTCAACGACATCGGCAGCTTGTCCAGGTCGCCCAGGCTTTTGGCGGCATCCGGCAGGCTGAAGTAATGGTAGGTCTTGTTATCGACTTGCAGGGTTTTAAGGGTGTTCAAGCTATCGAGGGACGGCATTACGATCACTCCTATAAGTCCACACGGCTACGGACTGAGGGGACGGGCAGAGCATTAAACCTAGCCCTGTTTTAAGTAGCTGGCTAATAACTGGACTCTATGAGCAAGTCCGGGGTTCCGAAGTCAGCTATCATGCGCCGGTTTTCGTGACAGGCTTTGCTCCAGCGCAAGTCTGGGCATCGCGCAGTGGCGAATGTCTCGCCATCTGTCCAGGAGTAAGAATGAACACCCTCTTTATGCATTGCCGGCCGGGCTTCGAAGGCGAAGTCTGCTCCGAGATTTCCGACCTCGCCGCACAGCTGAACGTAGCCGGTTATGCCAAGGCCAAGACCGCCAGCGCCTGCGCCGAATTTGTCTGCACCGAAGAAGACGGCGCCGAACGCCTGATGCGCGGTCAACGTTTCGATCAGTTGATCTTCCCGCGCCAGTGGGCCCGGGGAATTTTCATCGATCTGCCGGAAACCGACCGCATCAGCGTGATCCTCGCGCACCTGGCGGACTTTCCGACCTGCGGCAGCCTGTGGCTGGAAGTGGTCGACACCAACGACGGCAAGGAACTGTCGAACTTCTGCAAGAAGTTCGAAGGCCCGTTGCGCAAGGCGCTGACCGGTGCCGGCAAACTGGTGGACGACGCCAACAAGCCACGCCTGCTGCTGACGTTCAAGAGCGGTCGTGAAGTGTTCATGGGGCTGGCGGAGTCGAACAACTCGGCGATGTGGCCAATGGGCATCCCACGCTTGAAGTTCCCCCGCGAAGCGCCCAGCCGTTCGACCCTGAAGCTGGAGGAGGCCTGGCACCACTTCATCCCGCGCGACCAGTGGGACGAGCGCCTGCATGGCGACATGACCGGCGTCGACCTCGGTGCGGCGCCCGGTGGCTGGACCTGGCAACTGGTCAATCGCGGCATGCTGGTGACCGCCATCGACAACGGTCCGATGGCCGAAAGCCTGATGGACACCGGTCTGGTGCAACACCTGATGGCCGACGGTTTTACCTTCAAACCCAAGCAGCCGGTGGACTGGATGGTTTGCGATATCGTCGAGAAACCGGCGCGCAACGCCGCGATGCTCGAAGAGTGGATTGGTGAGGGTCATTGCCGCGAAGCGGTGGTCAACCTCAAGTTGCCGATGAAACAGCGTTATGCCGAAGTGAAGCGCCTGCTGGAGCGCATCGCCGATGGCTTCAAGGCGCGGGGCATTCGCGTGGAGATCGGCTGCAAGCAGCTGTACCACGACCGCGAAGAGGTGACCTGCCACCTTCGCCGACTCGATGTGAAGAAGCCAAAATCCCGTTAATCAATGAATTGGCCGGTCAAAACAAATCCTGTGGGAGCCGGCTTGCTGGCGAAATCGGCACCGCGCTTATTCAGATTCACCGCGTGATGGCTTTCGCTGGCAAGCCAGCTCCTACAGGGGTGAGGCGTTGTGCCACAGATGACCGAACACCCGGTAATGCGCGACAATGCCGGCAAGTTTCAGGAGTGAATCATGAGTGAAATGATTGATGCGCCGGTTGACGGCACCCTCGACGCCACCGGTCTCAACTGCCCGGAGCCGGTGATGATGTTGCACCAGCACATCCGTGACCTGGTGCCTGGCGGCTTGCTCAAAGTGATCGCCACCGACCCGTCGACCCGGCGTGACATCCCCAAGTTCTGCGTGTTTCTCGACCACGAGCTGGTGGCGCAGCATGAAGATGCCGGCACTTACCTGTACTGGATTCGCAAGAAATCTGGTTAATCCACCGCGAACAAACTGTGGGAGCAAAGCTTGCCCGCGATGGCGTCAGGCCAGTCAGCATTGATGTTGAATGTACTGCTGCCATCGCGAGCAAGCTTTGCTCCCACAGGATTTTGTTTCGTATCAGCCGGCCGAGTGGCCGATGCGAATCCGCTTGCGTGCACTGCGGGTCAGGCGGATCGACAGCATCAGCGCTGCACAACTCAGGCCTGCGATCAAACCTTCCCACAGCCCGCTCGGGCCGCTGGCCGGGCCGAACCAATCGGTCAGCCCCAGCACATAGCCTACCGGCAGACCGATGCCCCAATAGGCGAACAGCGTCAGGATCATCGTCACCCGAGTGTCTTGATAGCCTCGCAGCGCACCGGCGCAGATCACCTGGATGGCATCGGAGAACTGATACAGCGCGGCATAGACAATCAACATCGAGGCAATCTGGATCACCGCCGTGTCGGGCGTGTAGATCGAAGCAATGGATTCGCGCAACAGCAGGATCAGGCTTGCCGAAAACGCGGCGAACACCAATGCCGCGCCCAGCCCGACCTTCGCCGCGAAACGCGCCTGCCAAGGGTTGCCCGCGCCCAGTGCCTGGCCAACCCGAACCGTAACCGCCATGCCCAGGGAATAAGGAATCATGAACAACAGTGAGCTGATGTTCAGGGCGATCTGGTGTCCGGCGACCACGGTGGAACCGAGGCTGCCGATCAACAGGGCAATGACCGCGAAGATGCTCGATTCGGCAAACACTGCGATACCGATCGGCAGACCGATGCTCACCAGGCGCTTGATCACCGACCATTGCGGGCGGTCGAAACGCCCCAGCACGCGCGTGCGGGCATAGAAATCCGCCCGGCCTGTCCAACCGGCCATGCTCAACGCCATGAACCACATCACAATGCCGCTGGCCCAGCCACAACCGACGCCACCCAGGGCCGGCATGCCGAAATGGCCATAGATCAGCGCATAGTTCAGCGGGATGTTCAGCAGCAGTCCGCACAGGCCGATGACCATGCTCGGACGAGTACGTCCCATGCCGTCGCTGTAGCAACGCAGTACGTAATAGAAAGCAATTCCGGGAAAGCCGAAGGCGATGCCGTGCAAATAGCCCATGCTTGGTTCGATCAGCTGCGGATCGACTTTCATCCAGTGCAGGATCGGTTCGGCGCTGAGCAGCAGGCCGCTGCCGGTCAGACCGACACACAGCGCCAGCCACAATGCCTGGCGGACCAGAGGACCGATTTCGTCGAGTTGTGCGGCACCAAAACGTTGGGCGACCTTGGGTGTGGTGGCCAGCAGAACGCCGGACATCAGCAGATAAACCGGAATCCAGATCGAGTTGCCCAAGGCTACCGAGGCCAGATCCCGTGGGCTGACACGGCCAGCCATTACCGCATCGACGAAGCCCATGGCCGTAGTGGCCAGTTGCGCGACCATGATCGGCATGGCCAGTCCGAGCAGGCCTTTGAGTTCCTGGCGAACCGGGGTCGTGCGGGGGGTGGTGATGGTGTCAGTCACGGAATTCACAGGCGAAGCGTCCAGAAGTTTTGATGCGCAAGGCCGCGCATTCTACGCGTTGACGCATCGGTCAGGAAAAGACTGTGTTGGGTATTTGTAATCATCGACTCGTGGTGTCCGCATCCCCTGTGGGAGCGGGCTTGCCCGCGATAGCGAGGTGTCAGACAACATCAATGCGGCCTGATACACCTCAATCGCGGGCAAGCCCGCTCCCACAAGGTATTTGCCGTCGTTCAGATCAAGGTGAGCGATGCTGACTGGCTCAGTGCAGGCATCTGCGCCTACACTGCCAACCCGCCAAAGGAGCCTGCCATGCTGATTGTTGCCGACGAAAATATCCCCCTGCTCGATGCCTTCTTCGAAGGTTTCGGCGAAATCCGCCAGGTGCCGGGGCGTTCAATCGACCGAACCACCGTCGAACAGGCCGATGTGTTGCTGGTGCGTTCGGTGACCAATGTCAACCGCGCCCTGCTCGAAGGTAGCAAGGTTCGGTTTGTCGGCACCTGTACCATCGGCACCGATCACCTGGACCTGGATTACTTTCAACAGGCCGGTATCACCTGGTCCAGTGCGCCGGGATGCAATGCCCGGGGTGTGGTCGACTATGTGCTCGGAAGCCTGCTGACCCTGGCTGAAATCGAAGGCGTCGACCTGACGCAACGTACTTACGGCGTGGTCGGTGCCGGCGAGGTGGGCGGGCGGCTGGTCAAGGTCCTGCAGGACCTGGGCTGGAAGGTATTGGTCTGCGACCCGCCACGGCACGCTTTCGAGGGTGGAGATTACGTCAGCCTGGAGGAGATCATCGAGCAGTGCGATGTGATCAGCCTGCACACGCCGTTGAACAAGCGTGGTGCTCAGCCGACCTGGCATCTGTTCGATGAAAAGCGCCTGAAGAAACTCAAGACCGGTACCTGGCTGATCAACGCCAGCCGTGGGCCGGTGATCAATAACGCCGCCCTGCGCAATGTGTTGTTGGAGCGTGAAGACCTGCAAGCGGTGCTGGACGTCTGGGAAGGCGAGCCGGAAGTCGATGTGGCGCTGGCTGAACTCTGCGTGCTGGCGACGCCGCACATTGCCGGATACAGCCTGGATGGCAAGCAGCGCGGCACGGCGCAGATCTATCAGGCCTATTGCGATTTCCTCGGGCAGCCGGCCCGGGTCCGTTTGAGTGATCTGCTGCCGGCAGCCTGGTTGTCGCAAGTGACATTGAGTGCCGAGAGCGATCCGGCCTGGGCGCTGGCGATGTTGTGCCGTGGCGTGTATGACCCGCGCCGTGACGATGCGGATTTCCGTCGCAGCCTGGTAGGTAGTGTGAGTGAGCAGCGCGCAGCGTTCGATGAGTTGCGCAAGAACTACCCGTCGCGGCGTGAGATCGATGGGTTGCAGGTGCGGATCGATGGGGATTCGCCAGCATTGCAGAAGATTGTGGCGGCGTTGGGGGCGACGGCTGTCTAGAGACCGAGTTGGCACCTTCGCGAGCAGGCTCGCTCCCACAGGTTCTGCGGTGAACACAAATGACTTGTACAACGCAGATCCACTGTGGGAGCGAGCCTGCTCGCGAAGGGCCACACCACAAATCTTCCAGAAAGCACCCATAAAAAACCCGGCCAACAGGGGCCGGGTCAAGAAGACGGTGGCTATATCACTTTTGTTCGGCAGGCTTGACCAATCGCTTTTCCAGGTCGTGGCACGCTTTCTGGATCATGTCTTCAGTGATCGGTATTTCGCGGCCCTTTTCGTCAACAATCGAGCAACCCAGAGACTGATCTCCTTTCGGGCGGATCACTGGAACGGTGACATCGCTGCTGTTTTGCAAGGACATGGCCTGTCTCCTCATCAGGTTGTGTGCTTACTGTAGAACCGCCTGGTGACCGGGTTATGACAATTCCCTGCGATCGTTTCATGGCGGCAACACCAGTCCACCAGAAATACCACGACGTTGCCACCCGGACTTTAGACCAATAGCGTCTATGACCTAGTGTTCGCGGTCATAATTAACCTGACTCATTGTGATTTACCAAGTTCCACCCCATTGAGCGGTGTAGGGTTAACCTGTCAATTGCTCCGTTGTGGATGATGCCAATGCTCTCTGTTCGACACCGCCGTGCGATTCGCCTGGCCAGCCGTTTCATCGTGCCGTATCGCTGGCAGGCTTTTGGTGCCTTGCTCGCGTTGATCGTCACGGCGGCCATCACCCTGTCCATGGGACAGGGTATCCGCCTGTTGGTGGATCAGGGCTTCATGACCCAGTCCCCACACTTGCTCAACCAGTCCATCGGCTTGTTCATGCTGCTGGTGATGGGGCTGGCAGTTGGCACTTTTGCGCGGTTTTACCTGGTGTCGTGGATCGGCGAGCGTTGCGTCGCCGACATCCGTCGCCAGGTGTTCAATCATCTGATTTACCTGCACCCGGGTTTCTATGAAAACAATCGCAGCTCGGAGATCCAGTCACGCCTGACCGCCGACACCACGCTGCTGCAATCGGTGATTGGCTCGTCACTGTCGCTGTTTTTGCGCAACTTGCTGATGGTGATCGGCGGGATCGTCCTGCTGTTTATCACCAACCCCAAACTCACCAGCATCGTGGTGGTCGCTTTGCCATTGGTGATTGCGCCGATCCTGATCTTCGGCCGCCGCGTTCGCAATCTGTCGCGCCTGAGTCAGGACCGGATTGCCGACATCGGCAGTTATGTCTCCGAAACCCTTGGCCAGATCAAGACGGTTCAGGCCTACAACCATCAGGTTCAGGATGAGCGCAAGTTTGCCGTGACCGTGGAAGAGGCGTTCGATACCGCGCGCAAGCGCATTTTTCAGCGGGCCTGGCTGATTACCCTGGTGATCATTCTGGTGCTGGGCGCCGTGGGTGTCATGCTCTGGGTCGGCGGCATGGATGTGATTGCCGGACGCATTTCCGCGGGTGAGCTGGCGGCGTTTGTCTTCTATAGCCTGATCGTGGGTAGCGCGTTCGGCACCTTGAGCGAGGTGATCGGCGAACTGCAGCGCGCGGCAGGCGCAGCGGAACGGATCGCGGAACTGCTGCGTTCGGAAAACATCATCCTCCCACCGACCACCGATCCGGTGACCTTGCCTGCGCGAGTGAGGGGCGACCTGCAGTTGCAGGGCGTGCGTTTTTTCTACCCGTCACGTCCCGAAAGCTACGCTGTGGATGGCTTGAACCTGACGGTCAGGGCCGGTGAAACCCTGGCCTTGGTCGGGCCGTCCGGTGCCGGAAAATCGACGGTGTATGACCTGTTGCTGCGCTTTTATGATCCGGTTGAAGGGCGCATTTTGCTGGATGGCGTGCCACTGACCCAGCTCGATCCATTGGATTTGCGTCGCTGTTTTGCCCTGGTCTCGCAAACCCCGGCGCTGTTTTTCGGCAGCATCGAAGACAACATCCGCTATGGCAATCCAGCGGCGACACTGGCCAATGTCCAGGAAGCGGCAAAAATCGCCTACGCCCACGACTTTATCCAAGCCATGCCCAACGGTTACCAGACCCACTTGGGTGATGGTGGCCTGGGCTTGTCCGGCGGCCAGCGCCAACGGCTGGCCATCGCCCGGGCGCTGCTGGTGGATGCCCCGATCCTGCTGCTGGACGAAGCCACCAGCGCCCTCGATGCCCAAAGCGAGCACCTGATCCAGCAAGCCCTGCCAAGCCTGATGAAAAATCGCACCACCCTGGTCATCGCCCATCGTCTGGCAACGGTCAAAAACGCCGACCGCATCGCGGTGATGGATCAAGGGAGGCTGGTGGCGGTGGGCACGCATCACGAATTGATTGCCAGCAATGCGCTGTACGCGCGGTTGGCGGCGTTGCAGTTCAGTGATGGATTGATTAACGCAGGAGAGCTCTTGTAGGAGCGAGCCTGCTCGCGATGGTCGTGAACGATGACGCGGGGTGCCTGATACCCAGCGGTGCTCTAATGTTCATCGCGAGCAGGCTCGCTCCTACAGTGATCATTGATCGTCGAAATACCGCTCATGCCAATCCACCAACGGTTGTGGCGAGTTGAGCTTCTGGCCGTAGATCACCGAATACGACAGCACGTTTTGCACATACTGGCGGGTTTCGTCGAACGGGATGCTTTCCACCCATACGTCGAAACTCAGATGGTCCGCGCCGCGTAGCCACTGGCGGACGCGGCCGGGGCCGGCGTTGTAGGCGGCGGAGGCGAGGACGCGGTTGCCGTTGAACTGGCTATGGACCTGACTCAGGTAAGCGGCACCGAGCTGAATGTTCTTGTCCGGATCGAACAACTGCTGTGGTGAGGCATACGGAATGCTGAACTTGCGCGCGGTTTCCTTGGCGGTTCCGGGCATCAGTTGCATCAAGCCTGACGCGCCGACACCGGAGCGGGCGTCGTCCATGAAGGCGCTTTCCTGGCGGGTGATAGCGAACACCCAGCTTGAATGCAGGCCGCGGACCTTGGCTTCACGGACCAGGGTTTCGCGGTGCGCCATCGGGAAGCGGATGTCCAGATCGTCCCAGTACTGCGCCTGGCTGATGGTGCGGATCGCCGGGAAATACCATTTCAGGTCGTAGGCCAGTTTGGCCTGGGCGACCATTTCGTCGCGGCTGAAGTGCCGGCTGACGTGATACCACTCGCGGCGACCGTCGACGATCTGGCCGCGGGCGTGGAACTCCAGGGCGCGGCGTACGCCGGGGGTGTTGCGTACCTTGTTGATGGTCGCCTGACTCAGCATCAACGGCTTGTTGAGCAGCGAATAGGGCGACTGCGAACGGTCGGCGGCGAGAAAACCATAAAAGTCACGCTCGCGGGCAAGGCTCTTATAAAGGGTCTGCGCTTCCGGGTTCTGCGGTTGCGCCAGTTCCAGGCTGCGGGCTTGCCAGTAGCGCCAGCGGTTGGTGGTGGCCAGGTCCTGTGGCAAGCGGCGAGTCAATTGATAGGCATCGTCCCAGCGGGCCAGGCGCAGCAGCAGGCGCAGGCGCCACTCGGACACGGTATTGTCGCGCAACTCCGGGTCGTACTTGGTCATCACGTCCAGCGCGCGGCTGTCGAAACGGCGCGCGAGGGTCAGGCCGATTTCCCGGGCGATCGCCACTTTTTCGTCGCGGGAAAAGTGCATGCTGCTGGCATAACCGTCGAGCAGGTCCATGGCCTTGTCCGGGTCCTGGCGGGCGAGGCGGCGCAGGCCAAGGCTGACGATATCCGACATCGGTTCGTCCGCTGGCGTGAAACGCGACGGCTGGTTGAGCAGCTCGGGTTTTTGCGCCACATCGATCAACAGGCGACCCCGGGGGGCGAGGGTGGTCAGGCTGTTGACCAGGCTGTTGGCCAGCGGGTAGTTGCGCACCTGGGCAGCGAGTTTGGCGCGCTCCCAGCGTTTCTGTTCAGTCAACTGGCCTTCAGCGGCCCACATGCCGAACAGCGCGTCGCAGGCCTCGGGTTGGGACTTACCGGTCAGCCAGAGCTTGTTGGTGTTGGCGTTACCTTCGGACTTGAGATTGTGACTGAGCTGATACTGCGCGTTCAGGCAGTCCAGTTCAGTGAAATTCATTTTTGGGTCGTAATACTTGACGAAAGTCGCCCAGTCGCCGCGCTCGGCCAGCCAGCGCAACCAGCGCAGTTTCATCCAGTTGGCCTGGGGCAGGTCGCCGTGGTCGGCGAGGAATTTTTCGATTTCGGCATTGCTCGCGGTTTTCAGTCGCGCGGTCAGTTCGTCATACGCCAGGTACGGCTCCAGCGGATAATCGGCCAGGGCCTGGCTGTAACGGAAGTAAGGACCGGTATCGCCCTTGGCCAGGGCGCGCTTGGCCTCATCGTAATATTGGCGTTGGGTGGACAGGTCCACCGCGTGGGCGGATTGAACGGCAGCGGCAGAGAGTAAAAAACAGGACAAAAGCTTGAGAAGGCGACTGCGCATGAGACGTCCGGACAGAAAAACCATGACAAGTGCTGGCGATGCCCACACTGAATTCTCCGTAGCTTAGCCTTTTGCCAGCAACGGGCGAAAGCTTTGCGGACCTGTCTGCATCAGTTCGCAACATTTGTTGTGCAGAGTGCTTCGACAATGAAATTGCCGGCCTTCTGAAGCCTCGATTCAGGTAGAATGCGCGCCCGGTTTTTGGAGAAGCTCATGACCCTGCTCAAATTCAGCGATGTGTCCCTTGCTTTCGGCGCTATGCCGTTGTTGGACAAGGTGTCCTGGCAGATCGCCCGTGGAGAGCGGGTGTGCATCATCGGCCGCAACGGCACTGGCAAGTCCAGCATGATGAAGCTCGTCAAGGGCGACCAGAAGCCCGATGACGGCTCCGTTTGGCGCGCACCCGGACTCAAGATTGGCGAATTGCCGCAAGAATTGCCGGTAGCCGACGAGCGGACAGTGTTCGACGTAGTGGCCGAAGGCCTGGACGGTGTCGGTGCCTTGCTTGCCGAGTACCACCACCTGAGCCAGAACATCGTCACCGACGCTGACCTGGACAAGCTGATGCACGTCCAGCACGACCTCGAAGCCCGCGATGGCTGGCGTTTGCAAACCCTGGTCGACAGCACCCTCAGTCGCCTGCAGTTGCCGGCCGACAAGACCCTCGCCGAATTGTCCGGCGGCTGGCGTCGTCGCGTCCTGTTGGCCCAGGCCCTGGTGTCCGAACCGGATCTGCTGTTGCTCGACGAACCGACCAACCACCTGGACATCGGTGCAATCGCCTGGCTGGAAGAAGCGCTGAAGGATTTCCAGGGCGCCGTGCTGTTCATCACGCACGACCGTTCCTTCCTGCAAAACCTTGCGACCCGCATCCTCGAACTGGATCGCGGTGGCCTGATCGACTGGAACGGCGACTACGCCAGTTTCCTCGTGCACAAAGAAGCCGAACTCGCCGCCGAAGCCACCGCCAATGCGCTGTTCGACAAGCGCCTGGCCCAGGAAGAAGTGTGGATTCGCCAGGGCATCAAGGCCCGTCGTACCCGTAACGAAGGCCGCGTACGCGCACTCAAGGCTTTGCGCGTTGAGCGTAGCGAGCGTCGCGAGCGCACCGGCAAGGCCAACATTCAGCTGGAAACCGCCGACAAGTCCGGCAAGCAGGTGATGGTGCTCGAGAATGTGAGTTTCGCTCACCCGGGCGGGCCGTTCCTGATCAAGGATTTCTCCATGGTGTTGCAGCGCGGCGACCGTATTGGTCTGCTCGGCGCCAACGGCACCGGCAAGACCACGCTGCTGAAACTGATGCTTAGCGGCTTGCAGCCGACCAGCGGCAAGGTGGAAGAGGGGACGAAGATCGACGTCGCCTACTTCGACCAGTTGCGCCATCAGCTGGACCTGGAAAAAACCGTGATCGACAACGTCGCCGAAGGGCGCGACTTCATCGATATCGATGGTCAGAGTCGCCACGTGTTGAGCTATCTCGGCGACTTCCTGTTCAGCCCGCAGCGTGCCCGCACGCCGGTCAAGGCGTTGTCCGGTGGTGAGCGTGCCCGTCTGTTGCTGGCCAAGCTGTTCAGCAAGCCGGCGAACCTGCTGGTGCTCGACGAACCGACCAACGATCTCGACGTCGAAACGCTCGAGCTGCTGGAAGAGGTCCTGCTGACCTTCAACGGCACCGTGCTGATGGTCAGCCACGACCGGGCATTCCTCGATAACGTGGTCACCAGCACCTTGGTATTCGAAGGTGAAGGTCAGGTTCGCGAGTACGTCGGCGGTTATCAGGACTGGCTGCGCCAGGGCGGTTCGCCGCGCCTGTTGGGCGTGACCGAAAGCAAGTCCGGCAAGGCCGACCTGAACTCCGCGGTGGTGAAGGCCGAGCCAGCACCGGTCGCGGCAGCTGTCGAAGCGCCGGCGGCGAAGAAGAAGCTCAGCTACAAGTTGCAGCGCGAACTGGAAGCGTTGCCAGGGCAGATCGAGATGATGGAGCAGCAGATTGCTGCGGTTGAAGCGCAGATGGCGGACGCCGGTTTCTACCTGCGTCCAGCAGCCGAAACCGCTGCGGTGATCGCTCAGCTGTCGCAGTTGCAGGCTGAGCTGGACGTGATGGTCGAGCGCTGGGCCGAACTGGATGCCTGATTGAACTTGCCATGAAAAAGCCCGGCGTTCCGAAAGGAGCGCCGGGCTTTTCATATGCAATGCGATCGGCTTCCTGTAGGAGCGAGCTTGCTCGCGATGAATCTGAGAGCGCCGCGGGGTGCCGCGTCATCGTTGGCGACCATCGCGAGCGAGCTCGCTCCTACGGGATCGATTATCAGCTTTTGTTTTGCAGGCGCACCGCCAGCACATCGCAAGGCGCGCCGTGCAGTACGTCGTTGGCGGTGGAGCCGAGCAGCAGTGCCAGGCCATGCCGGCCATGGCTGCCGACCACAATCAGGTCGCAGGTTTGCTCCTTGGCCAGGTGGTGGATTTCCTGGCGTGGCTGGCCATAGGTCAGGTGGCTGTATTCCTTGGAGAGTTCCGGATACTTCATGATCAGCCGGTCAAGGCGCTCCTTGGCCTGATCGAACTGCTGTTGTTGCAGTTGTGACAGGTCCATCGGAACGTCACCACCAAACGCCATGGCCATCGGCTCGACAATGTGCACCAGGGACAATTTCGCCCCGTTGCTCACCGACAGCTCGCGAGCACGGTGGATTACAGGGTCGCACTCTTCGGTTAGATCTACAGCGACCAGAATGTGGTTGTAGGGCATGAGGTGCTCCTCCTGAGGAATGCAATATTGGTAAGTATGGCTGGTTTCAAGCGTATTGGTTTCAAAGTGACTGAATACGCCCATTCAAAATCGGGAGTACAGATATGACGGTCTGGATAGTGGTGTCAATCCTGCTGGTGGTGCTCAGTCCGCTGGCATGGTTGCGGCCGTCCCGCCACCAGAGTGGCCGCATGGCTCTGCGCATGGAGGCACGACGAATCGGATTGGCCATGCAGTTGGCGCCTCAGGAATGGCCGCACTGGCTCGGTCAGGAGCCGCCAAACCCGTGCGCGCAATACCACCGACCACGACGCGGTACCCAGCCTGCCTGCTGGAGTTACTGGCAAAAAACACCAGGTCTGTGGGTGAATCAGTGGCAGGAGGTTTGTGACGATCAAGCGCTGCTCGATCATTTCGAAAAATTGCCGGATAACGTCTACAAGGTCGAAGCCGACAAGCAAATGATCGCTTTGTATTGGGGCGAGAAGGGCGAAGCCGAGGTGTTGCTGCACATCGATGCCACCCTCAAGGCCCTGGCCTGAAACCGATTCCCTGTGTAGGAGCGAGCTCGCTCGCGATAAACCTGAGAACGCCGTGGGGTGTCAGGCTTCCAGTGTCATCGTTGACGACCATCGCGAGCAGGCTCGCTCCCACAGGGGGGGCAATCGCCGTTTTATCGCAGGCAATAAAAAGCCCGACAACAGCATCGGGCGGGGTTGGCCAGGCAGGCCGGTAAGTCTGTGTGGGCTGATCTTACGCCCGGCATTCGCCGTGGGCGTTCAAAATTTCCCTGAAGTTCCGCCAGCTTAGCCTGTTAAACAAAGGCTGCAGCGAATTAGGGCGACTTTTCTAATGATTGATCCTATGAATGTCTATACATGCAGCCGCGTGTTGCAGGCCTTCGTCTTACAGAAATGACCGCAAAGTCGCATTTCAACCCGCATTTTGGGCGATTGACAATTGTCGGAAATTCCGTGAAGGTGGCGTACCCAAATCAAACGGGCGTATGAATTGAGCGTTTGTATTGAAAAACGCTCCTACAGAATCCCGACTATCGCGTTGGCGGGTGTGCCGGGCAGATTGGCGTAGCATCGACGTTTAACGTCCTGCCAAGCCGGTCGCCTGCGTCCGACGTGTACTGTTCAGCTTCCATATCGTGGAGATCAGTTGATGATTTACGAAGGTAAAGCCATCACGGTTAAGGCTCTTGAAAGTGGCATCGTCGAACTGAAGTTCGACCTCAAGGGTGAGTCCGTCAACAAGTTCAACCGTCTAACCCTGAACGAACTGCGTCAGGCCGTGGACACCATCAAGGCAGATGCTTCGATCAAGGGTGTGATCGTCAGCAGTGGCAAGGACGTCTTCATCGTCGGCGCCGACATCACCGAATTTGTCGACAACTTCAAGCTGCCGGATGCAGAGCTTGTTGCAGGCAACCTGGAAGCCAACAAGATTTTCAGCGATTTCGAAGACCTCAACGTCCCGACTGTCGCCGCAATCAACGGCATCGCGTTGGGTGGCGGTCTGGAGATGTGCCTGGCGGCGGATTACCGCGTCATGTCCACCAAGGCCAAGATCGGTCTGCCGGAAGTCAAGCTGGGCATCTACCCGGGCTTCGGCGGTACCGTGCGTCTGCCGCGCCTGATCGGTGCCGACAACGCCATCGAGTGGATTGCCGCCGGCAAGGAAAACCGTCCTGAAGACGCGCTGAAAGTCGGCGCCGTCGATGCCGTGGTCGCGCCTGAAAAACTGCAGGACGCCGCGCTGGAACTGATCAAGCGCGCCATTTCCGGCGAATTCGATTACAAGGCCAAGCGCCAGCCGAAGCTTGAAAAGCTCAAGCTGAACGCCATCGAACAAATGATGGCTTTCGAAACCGCCAAAGGTTTCGTGGCAGGCCAGGCTGGCCCGAACTACCCGGCGCCGGTCGAAGCAATCAAGACCATCCAGAAAGCCGCGAACTTCGGTCGCGACAAGGCACTGGAAGTCGAAGCCGCCGGTTTCGTGAAACTGGCCAAGACCTCTGCCGCGCAGAGCTTGATCGGTCTGTTCCTGAACGACCAGGAGCTGAAGAAAAAAGCCAAGGCCTACGACGAAATCGCCAAGGACGTGAAGCAGGCCGCCGTATTGGGCGCCGGCATCATGGGTGGCGGTATTGCCTATCAGTCGGCCTCCAAGGGCACGCCGATCCTGATGAAGGACATTAACGAGCACGGTATCGAGCAGGGCCTGGCCGAAGCCGCCAAGCTGCTGGTTGGCCGCGTTGATAAAGGCCGCATGACCGCCGCGAAAATGGCCGAAGTGCTCAACGGCATTCGTCCGACCCTGTCCTACGGCGACTTCGGTCACGTGGACCTGGTGGTCGAAGCAGTCGTCGAGAACCCGAAGGTCAAGCAAGCCGTTCTGGCTGAAGTCGAAGCTCAGGTCAAAGAAGGCACCATCCTTGCCTCGAACACCTCGACCATTTCCATCAGCCTGCTGGCCAAGGCCCTCAAGCACCCGGAAAACTTCGTCGGCATGCACTTCTTCAACCCGGTGCACATGATGCCGCTGGTGGAAGTGATCCGTGGCGAGAAGTCCAGCGAGTTGGCGGTTGCCACCACCGTTGCCTACGCCAAGAAAATGGGCAAGAACCCGATCGTGGTCAACGACTGCCCGGGCTTCCTGGTCAACCGCGTACTGTTCCCTTACTTCGGTGGTTTCGCCAAGTTGGTCAGCGCCGGTGTGGACTTCGTCCGTATCGACAAGGTCATGGAAAAATTCGGCTGGCCGATGGGCCCGGCGTACCTGATGGACGTGGTCGGCATCGACACCGGCCACCACGGTCGTGACGTAATGGCTGAAGGCTTCCCGGACCGCATGAAAGATAACAGCCGCTCGGCCGTAGACGTGCTCTACGAAGCCAAGCGCCTGGGCCAGAAGAACGGCAAGGGCTTCTACGCCTACGAGACCGACAAGAAGGGCAAGCAGAAGAAAGTCGCCGATCCGTCGGTACTGGAAGTGCTCAAGCCAATCGTGTTCGAGCAGCGCGAAGTCACTGACGAAGACATCATCAACTGGATGATGATCCCGCTGTGCCTGGAAACCGTGCGTTGCCTGGAAGACGGCATTGTCGAAACCGCTGCCGAAGCCGACATGGGTCTGGTCTACGGTATTGGTTTCCCTCCATTCCGTGGTGGTGCGCTGCGCTACATCGACTCGATCGGTGTTGCACAGTTCGTTGCCCTGGCTGACCAGTACGCTGATTTGGGTGCGCTGTACCACCCGACCGCGAAGCTGCGCGAAATGGCCAAAAACGGCCAGAGCTTCTTCGGTTAAGCGCCCCCAACTAGAGTGAGAGTGAACTTATGAGCTTGAATCCTAGAGACGTCGTGATTGTCGACTTCGGTCGTACTCCGATGGGCCGCTCCAAGGGCGGCATGCACCGCAACACCCGCGCCGAAGACATGTCGGCGCACCTGATCAGCAAACTGCTGGAACGCAACGTCAAGGTCGACCCGAACGAAGTCGAAGACGTGATCTGGGGCTGTGTGAACCAGACCCTGGAGCAAGGCTGGAACATCGCGCGCATGGCGTCGCTGATGACCCAGATCCCGCACACGTCGGCCGGCCAGACCGTCAGCCGTCTGTGTGGCTCGTCCATGAGTGCGTTGCACACTGCCGCGCAAGCGATCATGACCGGCAACGGTGACGTATTCGTCGTCGGCGGCGTCGAGCATATGGGTCACGTGAGCATGATGCACGGTGTCGATCCGAACCCGCACATGTCCCTGTACGCGGCGAAAGCCTCGGGCATGATGGGCCTGACTGCTGAAATGCTGGGTAAAATGCACGGCATTACCCGCGAGCAGCAGGATGCTTTCGGCGTGCGCTCCCACCAACTCGCCCACAAGGCGACCGTGGAAGGCAAGTTCAAGGACGAAATCATCCCGATGCAGGGCTATGACGAGAACGGTTTCCTGAAACTGTTCGACTACGACGAAACCATTCGTCCGGAAACCACCCTGGAAAGCCTGGCGGCTCTGAAGCCGGCGTTTAATCCAAAGGGCGGCACCGTGACAGCCGGTACCTCGTCGCAGATCACCGATGGTGCTTCGTGCATGATCGTGATGTCGGCGCAACGTGCACAGGACCTGGGCATTCAGCCTTTGGCGGTGATTCGCTCGATGGCAGTGGCAGGTGTGGACCCGGCGATCATGGGCTATGGTCCAGTACCGGCTACACAAAAAGCACTGAAGCGCGCGGGCCTTGGCATCAACGATATCGACTTCTTCGAGCTCAACG
Source organism: Pseudomonas izuensis (assembly GCF_002356535.2). Lineage (NCBI taxonomy): Bacteria > Pseudomonadati > Pseudomonadota > Gammaproteobacteria > Pseudomonadales > Pseudomonadaceae > Pseudomonas > Pseudomonas izuensis. The sequence continues at coordinate 1,873,199 of NZ_AP017423.2, forward strand.
AAGCTTTCGCCGCACAGGCCCTGCCGGTGCTGAAAGATCTGAAAGTGCTCGACAAGATGAACGAGAAGGTTAACCTGCACGGCGGCGCGATCGCCCTGGGTCACCCGTTCGGTTGCTCCGGTGCGCGTATCTCCGGCACTTTGCTGAACGTGATGAAGCAGAATGGCGGCACCTTCGGGGTTGCCACCATGTGCATTGGTCTCGGCCAAGGCATCTCCACCGTCTTCGAACGCGTCTAAGCGTTTCGTTGACGGAAGCCGGGGCCAAGTGCCCCGGTTTTTGTTTTTCCGGATTTATTTTTGTTTTTATTTTGAAAAAATTTGAGTGAGGGCCAAAGCATGCCGATACAACCTGGGCTCTACCAACATTACAAAGGTCCGCAGTACCGCGTTTTCAGTGTCGCGCGGCATTCGGAAACCGAGGAAGAAGTGGTCTTCTACCAAGCCCTGTATGGCGATTACGGCTTTTGGGTACGACCCTTGAGCATGTTCCTGGAGTCGGTCGAAGTTGACGGCGAACAGGTGCCGCGTTTTGCTTTGGTGCAAGCCGAAGAGAGCCTTTTTACCAAGCCATAAGCTGAGTGCGCGCAAAACCCTGCGCTTGACCTCACCTTGTAGCCACTATATATAGCGGTGCCGCGTCAGGCGCCAACCGCCTTTCACTTTTAGAATTCAGGAATTTTCTGATCCATGGGCAAATCGCTGGTCATTGTGGAATCCCCGGCTAAGGCCAAGACCATCAACAAGTATTTGGGCAACGAATACGTGGTGAAGTCGAGTATCGGCCATATCCGAGACCTGCCCACCAGCGGTTCGGCTAGCGCCAGCAAAGAGCCAGCCGCCAAGCGCGGCAAGGCTGCTGCGGGTGAAGCGCCGGCACTGTCGCCGAAAGAAAAGGCGCGCAAGCAGCTGGTCGCTCGCATGGGGGTCGATCCCGATCATGGCTGGAAAGCCAAGTACGAGATCCTTCCGGGCAAGGAAAAGGTCATCGAAGAGCTGCGCCGGCTCGCCAAGGATGCTGACACCATCTATCTCGCAACCGACTTGGATCGCGAGGGGGAAGCCATTGCCTGGCACCTGCGCGAAGCCATCGGTGGTGACGACAGCCGCTACAAGCGCGTGGTGTTCAACGAGATCACCAAGAAGGCGATCCAGGAAGCTTTCTCCCAGCCAGGCGAGCTGGACATCGATCGTGTCAACGCCCAGCAGGCGCGTCGATTCCTCGACCGTGTAGTGGGCTACATGGTTTCGCCGCTATTGTGGGCCAAGATCGCCCGTGGCCTGTCCGCCGGCCGCGTGCAGTCGGTTGCGGTCAAACTGGTGGTCGAGCGTGAGCGTGAAATTCGCGCGTTCATCCCGGAAGAGTACTGGGAAGTGCACGCCGATCTCGGCACCGCCAAAGGCGCGACCGTGCGTTTCGACGTCGCTCGCGAGAAGGGTGAGGCGTTCAAGCCGCTTAACGAAACCCAGGCCATGGCCGCGCTGGAGAAGCTCAAGGCTTCCAGCTACAGCATCGTCAAGCGTGAAGACAAGCCGACCAGCAGCAAGCCATCGGCACCGTTCATCACTTCCACCCTGCAACAGGCCGCGAGCAACCGCCTGGGCTTCGGTGTGAAGAAAACCATGATGATGGCCCAGCGTCTGTACGAAGCCGGCTACATCACTTATATGCGTACCGACTCCACCAACCTCTCGGCTGATGCCGTGGCGATGGCGCGTACTTATATTGAAGGCGAGTTCGGCAAGAAATACCTGCCGGACACCCCGAACGTCTACAGCAGCAAGGAAGGCGCACAGGAGGCTCACGAAGCGATTCGTCCGTCCGACGCCAATACCGAGCCGAGCAAGCTGTCGGGCATGGAGCGTGACGCAGAGCGGCTCTACGAGCTGATCTGGCGCCAGTTCCTCGCTTGCCAGATGTTGCCGGCGCAATACCTGTCGACTACGGTCACTGTCGGTGCCGGCGATTTCGAGTTGCGTGCCAAGGGCCGTATCCTCAAATTCGACGGTTACACCCGTGTCATGCCGCAAATCGCCAAGCCGGGCGACGACGATGTACTGCCGGACATGGCCCAGGGCGACGCGATGAAGCTGATCAAGCTTGATCCGACCCAGCACTTCACCAAGCCACCTGCGCGTTACTCGGAAGCCAGCCTGGTAAAAGAAATGGAAAAACGCGGCATTGGTCGTCCTTCGACCTACGCGGCGATCATTTCGACCATCCAGGACCGCGGCTACGTGGCGCTGCACAACCGTCGTTTCTATTCGGAAAAGATGGGCGATATCGTCACCGAGCGTCTGGCCGAAAGCTTCTCTCATCTCATGGACTACGGCTTCACCGCGGGCATGGAAGAGCATCTCGATGACGTGGCCCAGGGCGAGCGCGACTGGAAAAACGTGCTCGACGAGTTCTACGGCGACTTCAAGAAAAAACTCGAAGTGGCCGAAGGTGCGGAAAACGGCATGCGTGCCAATCAGCCGGTGATGACTGACATTCCGTGCACGACCTGCGGTCGCCCGATGCAGATTCGTACCGCGTCGACCGGTGTGTTCCTCGGTTGCTCGGGCTACAGCCTGCCACCGAAAGAACGCTGCAAGGCCACCGTCAACCTGGTGCCGGGCGATGAAATCGCTGCGGACGATGAAGGTGAGTCGGAGTCGCTGGTACTGCGTGGCAAGCATCGCTGCCCGATCTGCAGCACGGCGATGGACGCCTACCTGCTCGATGAGAAGCGCAAGCTGCACATCTGCGGTAATAACCCGGATTGCGATGGCTACGAAATCGAAGAAGGTGTCTATCGCATCAAGGGCTATGAGGGTCCGAGCCTGGAATGCGACAAGTGCGGCAGCGAGATGCAGCTCAAGACCGGCCGCTTCGGCAAGTTCTTCGGTTGCACCAATCCGACCTGCAAGAACACCCGCAAACTGCTGAAAAGCGGTGATGCGGCGCCGCCGAAGATGGACCCGGTGAAGATGCCTGAGCTGAAATGCGAAAAGGTCAACGACACCTACATCCTGCGCGACGGTGCTTCAGGTCTGTTCCTGGCAGCTAGCCAGTTCCCGAAAAACCGCGAGACCCGCGCTCCGTTGGTCATGGAAATCATTCCGCACAAGGATGAGATCGATCCGAAGTACCACTTCCTTTGTGAAGCACCGAAGAAAGACCCGGATGGCCTCCCTGCGGTGATCCGATATAGCCGCAAGACCAAGGAGCAATACGTGCAGACGGAAGTCGACGGAAAGCCTACGGGCTGGAAGGCGTACTACGACGGCGGCAAGTGGACCGTTGAAGACAAGCGTCCGGCAGCCAAGGCTTAAGCGCAAGCTTGTAGTGGGCCGACTCCGTCGGCCAGCGGGAGCAAGCTCCCTCGCCACAAAAGAAGGCCGCATGAGAACCCTCGGGTTTTCATGCGGCCTTTTTGTTTTGGGCTTGCGGTCGACTTGGGTGATCCACGACACTGTCTGACCTGCGTGAAGCATTATTTCGTTGTGGAGGCTGCCGTCATGGCCCACGAGCTTTATACCCGTACCAACCAGAAGATCTATTTCGCCGGCCTGTCGCTGGAAGCACTCGGCAGGGCTGAAGAGGGGCGGGCGATGAATTCCCTGGCGCTGATTCAGGCCGGTCGTGAATCGGCATTGTTTCATCTATACGGGGCGCTACTGGGGCTGTGCCATGAAATCGCCGGTTTCTATCGGTTGCCTCAGGCCAATGCCTCCCGGGCTGAGTCGCTGCTGACTCGCGAAGTGCTGGAAAGTATCGCCATTCCTGAAATGGCCGAGATGGTCGAACTGGCCAACAACCCGGAAACCTGGCTGGCCAAGCTGCTGGCGGCCCATGCAGCGCTGTTTCAGCCGCCACGGGCGCCGCGCAAACCGAAGGGGGACGTGACGCAGCCGCTGATTCAGGCGGTAAACCTGGATGAAGAGGAGGCGCCTGCAGAGCTGAGCCGTGAAGAGCTGGAGAGCTGGCGTCAGAACCTCAAAAGCCTGGCGATCCGTTTTCGCGAAGGCTTGAACGAGTGCTAAGGGGCTGAGTTTTTTAACGGACGACACGGAAGGCTGTCCGTTCAGGGAAGAGAGTTGTCAGACATTTCTCTTCGTGATGGCATCTTGTCAAGATCCCGAGCGAAGCCTGGCCGATGCCTATATAATCCCCGCCTTTCGTGGAGAACAAACCTTTATGCCAACGTCCTTTCTAGAAATTGTCGAGTTACCAGACGGCCGTATCGAGCTGCGCAGGGCTGAGGACGAGGGTTCTCTGGTTACTTTGGATTTCTCCGAGGACGCCAAAGCATTTCTGCAAGGCCAACACGTAGAAGTCGCCAAAGCGATGTTGAGCGTCGGTGTTCAGATGGCCGGTCGCTTGGTTGAGGGCGAATTCGAAAAGGAAGAGGGGCCGCGGGTTCTTCACTGATACCCGTTCGTCGTTTTTTCGAATACCGCTAGAGATTGGCTTCTCTGTCCCTGGAGAAGCCCTGCACCGTATTGTGTTAACCCAATCGAATATTCAGGCTTTGCGCGTCCCCGGTCCGGGCGGCGCTGATCAACTGTTGCCGTGAAGTGGTGCTTAGCGGGTTGAGCCAGCTGACTACCGTGTGACTGCGGCCGAGACGAAGGGCCTCACAGGTCAGTTGCTGGGCACTCTGCGTGCCACTTGGCTGGAGCAACAGGATGCGCTCGCGATTGAGTCCTGCGTCCCGTAACCAGGCCTGGGTCAGGCTGGCGGGTGGGGCGATCAGAGTCAGCCAGCGTGCATCCTGATCCTGGCTCAACTCCCGCAGGATCGGTGCCAGAAGGTTCAGGCAGTTCCCGGTTGCACCACGCAGAGACATTTCACTGAAGACCTCGGGTTCGGCGCTCCAGGGCGACTCGACCACTTCCTTCAGGATCGGCGCCAACGGCTGCGCCAGGAATGCCTCGAACAGCAGTGGCAGTTGGGCTTGCTGTGATGTGTGTGGGAACTGCATAAAGCCTCCTTTAGCGGCGAATGACGCCGACACTCAAGCCTTCGATCACCAGTTCCTGATCTTTAAGGTTTACTTCGATAGGGGCGAATTCAGGGTTTTCGGCAATGAGCCAGACCTTGCTGCCGTCACGCTTGAAGCGCTTGACGGTCACTTCGTCCCCGATACGTGCCACCACGATCTGGCCATTACGGGCTTCGCGGGTGGTATGGACGGCCAGCAGGTCGCCATCGAAAATACCCACGTCCTTCATGCTCATGCCATGCACTCGCAGCAAATAGTCGGCGCGTGGATGGAAGAACGCAGGGTTGATGTTGCAGGATTCTTCGACATGTTGCTGGGCAAGGATCGGCGCGCCGGCCGCTACCCGGCCAATGATGGGCAAGCTGGCGTCATCGGCCTTGGCTTCGAAACCGGGAATGCGAATCCCGCGGGACGCACCAGGCGTCATTTCGATTGCGCCTTTGCGGGCCAGCGCCTTGAGGTGTTCTTCCGCCGCGTTGGGCGATTTGAAACCCAGTTCCTGAGCGATTTCCGCGCGGGTCGGCGGGTAGCCATTGTCTTCCAGGCAGCGTTTGATAAAGGCCAGAATCTCGGCTTGGCGTGGCGTCAGCTTTAGCATATTGATCGCTCTGTTTTTTTATACAGTGACTGGGATTATATACAGTGAAACGGTCTTGGCAATGCCCGTTTTTCTGCCAACCGCCGGACGGTCTTTCAGCCTGCTGATTGAAGCTTTGCGGTTGTATGGTTAAATGTCTGACCGACCATTCCCAAAACGAACCGCCAGACTTGACAATGCACAGGCTGAAACGTATGTTTCAAACAAGTGTTTGTCAGGCGGAGTAGCCATGGCCCAGTCGGAAACCGTTGAACGCATTCTCGATGCTGCCGAGCAGTTGTTCGCGGAAAAAGGTTTCGCTGAAACCTCGTTGCGTCTGATCACCAGCAAGGCCGGTGTCAATCTGGCAGCGGTGAACTATCACTTCGGATCGAAAAAGGCGCTGATTCAAGCGGTCTTTTCGCGTTTTCTAGGGCCGTTCTGCATCAGCCTCGATAAAGAGCTCGAGCGGCGCCAGGCCAAGCCTGAAGTCAGGCCCACGCTCGAAGAACTGCTGGAAATCCTCGTCGAACAAGCCTTGGTGGTACAGCCCCGCAGCGGCAATGATCTCTCGATTTTCATGCGTTTGCTGGGCCTGGCTTTCAGTCAGAGCCAAGGGCATTTGCGTCGTTATCTGGAAGACATGTACGGCAAGGTGTTCCGCCGCTACATGATGCTGGTCAACGAAGCTGCGCCGCGCATCCCTCCCATCGAACTGTTCTGGCGCGTGCACTTCATGCTCGGGGCGGCTGCGTTCAGCATGTCCGGCATCAAGGCCTTGCGTGCAATTGCCGAAACCGACTTCGGGGTAAACACTTCCATTGAGCAGGTCATGCGTCTGATGGTGCCGTTCCTCGCGGCCGGCATGCGTGCCGAATCCGGCGTCACAGACACGGCCATGGCCACCGCGCAATTGCGTCCGCGCAGCAAATCGACATCGGTCGCCGCCAAGGTTTGACCGCGCACGGGTGGGCGCGGCAGCTGACATCCGTTAAGCTAGCCGCCCATGCCGACTCTCGTTCTGAATCCATTTCCCATTGATATCGCCGACCTGCCGGGCATTGCCCTCGGTGGCGAATTCGTGCGGGCTGGATTCATCGTTATCAAGGAATCTCTATGACTGCTGGCCTGCAAGGCTCGTTGATGGTGGACGTCGCCGGTACCTGGCTGACGGCCGAAGATCGCCACCTGTTGCGCCAACCCGAAGTGGGCGGCCTGATCATTTTTGCCCGCAACATCGAACACCCGCGTCAGGTCCGGGAGTTGAGCGCCGCGATTCGCGCCATGCGTCCCGATCTGCTGTTGGCGGTGGATCAGGAGGGCGGGCGGGTTCAGCGTCTGCGTCAGGGCTTTGTGCGGCTGCCCGCGATGCGTGCGATTGCCGACAACCCGAATGCCGAATACCTGGCCGAGCAGTGTGGCTGGATCATGGCTACCGAAGTATTGGCCGTGGGCCTGGATCTGAGTTTCGCTCCGGTGCTGGATCTCGATTATCAGCGTAGCGCTGTGGTCGGCACCCGTTCATTCGAGGGCGATCCGGAGCGTGCAGCACTGCTGGCTGGTGCATTCATCCGTGGCATGAACAGCGCCGGCATGGCCGCCACCGGCAAACACTTCCCTGGTCACGGCTGGGCCGAGGCGGATTCCCATGTGGCGATCCCGAACGACGAACGCAGCCTCGACGAAATCCGTGCCAACGACCTGGTGCCGTTCGCCAGATTGAGCAAGCAACTGGCCGCCGTCATGCCGGCCCATGTGATCTATCCGCAAGTCGATGCCCAGCCTGCCGGGTTCTCCCGTCGCTGGCTGCAGGACATCCTGCGTGGCGAACTGCAGTTCGATGGCGTGATTTTCAGCGATGACCTGTCCATGGCTGGCGCTCATGTGGTGGGCGATGCCGCCAGCCGCATTGAAGCGGCACTGACCGCCGGTTGCGACATGGGCCTGGTGTGCAACGATCGTGCGGCCGCCGAGCTGGCCCTGAGCGCCGCGCAGCGCATGAAGGTCAAGCCGTCACCGCGTATCGCGCGGATGCGCGGTCAGTCGTACGCGCGCACCGACTACCGTCAGGATCCGCGCTGGCTGGCAGCTGTCGGCGCGCTCAAAGACGCTCAATTGATTGATTAAGGACGGTTCGTTATGACGGTTTACGCGATTATCGGTGGTACCGGCCTGACTCAGCTCGAAGGCCTGAGCATTCGTCAGTCACTGGCGGTCGACACCCCTTACGGCACGCCTTCGGCCGAGGTGCAGATCGGCGAGTATGCTGGCAAGGAAGTGCTGTTCCTCGCCCGCCACGGTCATCCGCACCGGTTCCCACCGCACCAGGTGAACTACCGCGCCAATCTCTGGGCACTGAAACAGGCCGGAGCCGAGGCGATTCTCGCGGTCAATGCCGTGGGGGGGATTCATGCCGCGATGGGCACCGGACATTTCTGCGTGCCGCATCAATTGATCGACTACACCAGCGGTCGCCAGCACACCTATTTTGCCGATGACCTGGAGCAGGTCACGCATATCGATTTCAGCTACCCGTACAGCGAACCGCTGCGTCAGCAGTTGATTGCAGCGCTGGCGGCTGAAGGCGTTGGCTACAGCAGCCATGGCGTGTATGCCTGCACCCAGGGCCCACGGTTGGAAACAGTGGCCGAAATTGCACGCCTGGAGCGTGACGGTTGCGACATCGTTGGGATGACCGGGATGCCGGAAGCGGCCCTTGCCCGTGAGCTGGAACTGGATTATGCCTGCCTGGCGCTGGTGGTGAATCCGGCGGCGGGCAAGTCGACGGCAGTGATTACCATGGCCGAGATCGAGCAGGCTTTGCATGACGGGATGGGGAAGGTGAAGTCGACGCTGGCGCGGGTGCTGAAAGGCTGAGCCAGGCTTTAGATCTGGTTGAGCCCATCGCGGGCAAGCCTTGCTCCCACAGGCTTAATGTTGATCACATACTGAGTGATCGACTCAAAACCTGTGGGAGCAAGGCTTGCCCGCGATGGCGATCTCTCTGGCATCGCTATTCTCAACGTTTCTCGAGCTTGTCCGGCAACGGCGCAAACAACGCCTCGATGTCATCGCTCTGCAGTTTCCAGTCCCCGGCCTGGCGCCCATCCAGCACGCCGGCCGCGAGGTCGGATTTTTCTTTCTGCAGATGCTGGATTTTCTCCTCCACCGTGCCGCGTGCAATCAGCTTGTAGACGAACACCGGTTTTTCCTGGCCGATGCGATAGGCGCGGTCGGTTGCCTGATTTTCCGTTGCCGGGTTCCACCAAGGGTCGTAGTGAATCACGGTGTCTGCTTCCGTCAGGTTCAAGCCAACGCCACCTGCCTTCAGGCTGATCAGAAAAATCTGGTGTTTGCCGCTCTGGAAGTCCTTCACAGGCGTGCGCCGGTCGCGGGTTTGTCCGGTCAGGAGCGCGTAAGCCACGCCACGTTTGTTCAGTTCATCTTCAATCAATGACAGCATTGAAGTGAATTGCGAGAACAGCAAAATCCGCCGGCCTTCTTCGAACAACTCTTCGAGCATTTCCATCAGGCTATCGAGCTTGCCCGAAGTGCTGCCGCGAGCCGGCAGGGCGGCATCGTTGACCAGGCGCAAATCGCAGCACACCTGACGCAGTTTCAGCAGCGCCTCAAGGATGATGATCTGGCTGCGGGCCACGCCCTTGCGAGTGATCTCGTCGCGGACCTTCTTGTCCATGGCCAGGCGCATGGTTTCGTACACATCACGCTGCGCCTCGTTGAGTTCGACCCAATGAATGATTTCGGTTTTTGGTGGCAGCTCGGTGGCCACCTGTTCCTTGGTCCGGCGCAACAGGAAGGGTTTTATCCGACCGTTGAGGTGCTGAAGTCTTACTTCGCTGGTGCGCTTTTCAATCGGTACTCGGTAATCGCGGTTGAAGCTTTTCACGTCGCCGAGCCAGCCTGGCAAGAGGAAGTGGAACAGTGACCACAACTCGCCCAAGTGGTTTTCCAGTGGCGTGCCACTCAGGCACAAACGCTGTCGGGCGTTCAGCTCGCGGGCGGCCTGGGCAGCCTTGCTGTTCGGATTCTTGATGTATTGCGCTTCATCCAGTACCAGCACGTGCAGCGGCTGTGCGGCCAGGCGGTCGACATCCTTGGGCAGCAGCGCGTAGGTGGTCAGGATCAAATCGTAATCAGTCAGGTTTTCGAAATGCTTCCTGCGACTGGCGCCGTAGAGTGCCAGCACTTTGAGCTGCGGTGTGAAGTGGGCTGCTTCGTCGAGCCAGTTGGGAATCAGGCTGGTCGGCATCACCACCATGCAGGGACGATCAAGACGTCCGGCGTTTTTCTCACTGAGAACATGCGCGAGGGTTTGCAGGGTTTTACCCAGGCCCATGTCGTCCGCGAGAATCCCGCCGACCTCCAGTTGCCTCAGCGACTGCATCCAGCTCAAGCCTTCCAGCTGATAGGGGCGCAGTGTTGCGTTCAAGCCTTCCGGAACGCTGGCGGTGTAGTCCTTGATGTCGCGCAGGCGCTGGGCAAAGGTGCGTATCTGCTCACCACCTTCCCAGAGGAGAGGCAGGTCTTCCAGCGGGTTCAGGCGTGTGGCGTCGGCCTTGCTCAGGCGTAATGTGGTTTCACCGGGCTCTTGCAGGTAGAACTCGCCGAGGGTCGCCAGCACGGGCTTCAAGCGGCCGAAGGGCAGGGCGACTTGCAAGGGGCCGTGTTCGGAGTTCGGTCGATGGGGGATATTCACCAGGATCAGTTCGTCGTCGCGACGTCGGGCCAGGCGTTCGGGGTTGAGGATTTCGGTGTGCGAGCGCATCAGGTTCAGCAGGATCGGCAGCAGGCTCAGCCGTTCGCCGTTGACGATGATCCCCAGTTCCAGGTCAAACCAGTCACGCTCCGGTGCCTGTTCGACCGTAGCGTACCAGTCGTCCACCGCGGTCAAGTCGAAGCCGAAATCTTCGTTGATCTGCAACTCCCAGCCCTGGGTACGCAGCTTCGGCAGTTCATTGAGGGTGAAGGTCAGCCAGGCGCTGTCGTTGACCATCTCGAACAGCTCGCCGGCGCTTTCCGGCAAGGCCTTGCTTTGCCGGGTGGCGACTTTGAAGCCGAGAATCCGTAACTGTTCCCGGTAGGACTGTTCCACTTCCGGATGGCGTTTTATCCGCAGTGTCTGTGTTTCCTGGCGAATCAGGATGTCGGCATTTTTCTGCCCGGAAACGTATTCATCCAGATAGCTGAACGACAGTGCGGCGCGGTGCTGGATGTAGCGTTGCATCCGGCCATTGCGCGGTTCGAAGGCGCTGAACTCGATGCTCGCCAGCCACAGGCGCGGAACCGGTTGGACATTGTCCACCAGCAATTGCGGCAAGGCTTTAGGGCTACGGTTTTCCAGCACGGCCTGGAGTTTCTCAAGCAACTCGGCGTCTTTGGCGGCTGCGGGGTAGTCGAGGGTTTCCTGCACCTGCAGCAATACCGCTGCGCAGTGTTTGCAGTTGTTGTGGACCGGGCAGGAGCATGTGGCGTCGATCATCAGCAAAGTGCCTTTGGCTGACTCTCGCAAGCGAATGGTCTGACGGTAAACGTTACCGCCAGAACCTTCGCACGCCGCTATGATCGTTGCATCGCCGGCTTCGACGATCCTGACGCGATTCTCCAGCGCGTAGCGGCGGCCACGCTCCAGGCTCTGCTCCTTGAATCGGCTGACCCAGGAAGGTGCCAGGGGTTTGCTCAGGGTCGCGGACATAGGGGATCAATCAGTCCGGAATTTCTTCGGGGACTGGCCGAGGCGCGGGGGCTGTCAGCGAGGTGATCTTGATCAGCAGGCCGAGATGACCGGCATCGAGGAAGTTCAACTGCCCGTTTTTGGTATGGCTTTCTGTCTTCAGGCGTTCACTGGCAGTGACCAGGCCATCGGTGTTGATCTGGTTGACCCAGAAGTCGGCGTCGACGTCGGTGAAACGCCCCAGTTTCATGTTCAGCGTGCCCTCGATCGGGAACTGCCCGAACTGTTCCTTGCCGTCGCTGATCGCGACTTTGGTGGCCTCCTCGCCAAGGGTCTGTTGCCAGGTCTTGTGCAGCAACACCTCGTATTGATTGCTGGCAGTGAGTTTTTCCACCTCGCCGTTGAGGCTCGGCGAGCGCAGGCTGTCGGGGTTGATGCGTTGGGCGCCAGCATCCCAGTCTTCCGGTGCGGCACGGGTGACAATCGCCGGCACGGCATTCTGCCGCACCAGAATCATTTCAATCTGATACAGATCATCGGCAAACACCGAAGGTGCGACCAGCGTTATCAACAAGGTCAGTGAACGAAACAGGCGCATGCGGCGTCCTTCAAGCAGTTTTCGGGATGAGGCGCTCGAACAGCGCCTCTACAGTATTAAAGCGCTCTTCCGGGCGCTCCATCGGGACCATGAACTTGAACATCGTGGCGCCTTCGAATTTGTAGCGTTTGGGCTGGCTCTGGATCAGTTTGATCAGGGTCAGCGGGTCGACCGGGGTTTGCGTCGCGAACTCGACCCGACCGCCTTGCGGGCCGCCGTCGACTTTCTTGATGCCCAGCAATTCGGCCTGCAATTTCAGGGCGGTGATGCGCATCAGGTTCTTGGTCGGCTCGGGTAGCAGGCCGAAACGATCGATCATTTCCACTTGCAGATCCTTGAGGCCTTCCTCGTCAGTGGCCGAGGCGATGCGCTTGTAGAGAATCAGGCGTGCGTGGACGTCCGGCAGATAGTCCTCGGGAATCAACGCCGGTACACGCAAGTTGACTTCCGGACCGCCGCCCAGCGGTTGATCGAGGTTCGGCTGTTCGCCCTTGCGGATCGATTTCACGGCGCGCTCGAGCATTTCCATGTACAGCGTGAAACCGACGGCCTGGATCTGCCCGCTCTGCCCATCGCCGAGCAGTTCGCCGGCGCCACGGATTTCCAGGTCGTTGGTGGCGAGCACGAAGCCTGCGCCGAGGTCCTGGGTATTGGCGATCGCTTCCAGGCGCTTTTCGGCGTCCGGGGTGATTTGCTGGCGCGGCGGCGTCAGCAGGTAGGCGTAAGCCTGGTGGTGACTGCGCCCGACCCGGCCGCGCAACTGGTGCAGCTGCGCCAGGCCGAACTTGTCGGCACGCTCGATGATGATGGTGTTGGCGCTCGGCACGTCAATGCCGGTCTCGATGATGGTCGAGGCGATCAGCACGTTGAAACGCTTGTGGTAGAAGTCGCTCATCACCTGTTCGAGTTCGCGTTCGCGCATCTGCCCGTGGCCGATGCCGATCCGCGCTTCCGGCACCAGTTCGGCGAGGTCGGCGGCGCATTTCTCGATGGTTTTCACGTCGTTGTGCAGGTAGTAAACCTGACCGCCACGCAACAGTTCACGGAGCAGGGCTTCCTTGACCGTGCTCTTGTTCTGTTCCATGACGAAGGTCCGCACGGACAGGCGTCGGGCCGGTGGCGTGGCAATGATCGACAGGTCGCGCATGCCCGACACCGCCATGTTCAGCGTGCGCGGAATCGGCGTGGCGGTCAGGGTAAGGATGTCGACTTCGCTGCGCAGGGCCTTGAGCTGTTCTTTCTGGCGCACCCCGAACCGGTGCTCTTCGTCGATGATCACCAGGCCCAGGTTTTTGATTTTCACGTCGTCCTGCAGCAGCTTGTGCGTGCCGATGACGATGTCGATCTTGCCTTCGGCCAGATCCGCGACCGCCGCGTTCACTTCCTTGGCCGACTTGAAGCGGCTCATCACTTCCACAGTCACCGGCCAGTCGGCAAAGCGGTCGCGAAAGCTGTTGTAGTGTTGCTGGGCGAGCAGGGTGGTCGGCACCAGAATGGCCACCTGACGACCGCCGTGCACGGCGATGAATGCGGCACGCATGGCCACTTCGGTCTTGCCGAAACCGACGTCGCCGCACACCAGGCGATCCATTGGCTTGGGCGCGAGCATGTCTTCGCGCACGGCTTCGATGGTGGTCTGCTGGTCGGGGGTTTCTTCGAACGGGAAACCGGCGCTGAACGTGGCGTAATCGGCTTTCGGATCGGCAAAGGCATAGCCTTCGCGGGCAGCGCGACGGGCATAGATGTCGAGCAGCTCCGCCGCGACGTCGCGCACCTGTTCGGCCGCCTTGCGCTTGGCTTTCTGCCAGGTCTCGGAGCCGAGGCGGTGCAGCGGGGCCAGTGCATCGTCACTGCCGGTGTAGCGGGCGATCAAATGCAGGTTGGCCACCGGCACGTAGAGTTTTGCACCCTCGGCGTATTCCAGTGCGAGGAATTCAGCAGTCTGGCTATCGATTTCCAGCGTCGCCAGGCCCAGGTAGCGGCCGACACCGTGATCGATATGCACCACCGGCGCGCCTTCGCGCAGCTCGGTGAGGTTCTTGATGACGGCATCGTTGTTGGCGTCGGCGCGTTTTTCGCGACGACGGCGTTGCATGACGCGCTGGCCGAACAACGGGCTTTCGGCAACCAGTGCCAGGGCCGGATCGTCCAGCAGCAGGCCTTCATCCAATGGCGCGATGGTGATTGCCAGACGTTCCTTGCCGGCCACAAAGTCCGGCCAACTGTCGACGGTCTTCGGCCGCAGTTTCAGGCGTTCCAGCAGTTCCAGCAGCACTTCGCGACGGCCCGCGGATTCGGCGGTAAACAACACGCGTCCGGGGAATTCGTCGAGGAAACCCGAAAGTGCCGCCAATGGCTGTGTGGCCTTGGCTTCGATGGCCAGGTTCGGCAGTTCTCGCGCCGGGAAACGCTCACGGCCGGCACCGGTTTCCACGTCCTGTTGACTGGCCACCACTCGCGGCCAGTTTTTCAGGCGTGCGAAGCAGTCTTCCACCGGCAAAAACAATTCGGCGGGTGGCAATAAAGGACGGGATGGATCGACGCGGCGCTCTTCATAGCGATTTCGAACGTCGTTCCAGAAGTTTTCCGCGGCCTGCTCGATGCCCGGCAGCGAGAACACTTGCGTGTCCTGGGGCAGGTAATCGAACAGCGTCGAAGTTTCCTCGAAGAACAGCGGCAGGTAGTACTCGATACCGGCCGGGGTAATTCCGCTGCTCAAGTCCTGGAAGATCGGGCAGCGACGGAAATCGACATCGAAGCGCTCGCGAAACCGTGCCTTGAAGCGGGTCACGGCTTCTTTTTGCAGCGGGAACTCTTTTGCGGGCAATAGCTTGACCGAGTCGACCTTGTCGATGGAGCGCTGGTTTTCCGGGTCGAAGGTGCGCAGGGTTTCGATTTCGTCATCGAACAGGTCGATGCGATAAGGCAACTTGCTGCCCATCGGAAACAGATCGATCAGCGAGCCGCGCACGGTGAATTCGCCATGCTCGTAGACGGTATCGACATAGCGATAACCGGTGGCCTCGAGCCGGGTGCGCATCTGCTCGACGTCGAGCTTCTGGCCGACATCCAGCACCAGGCTGCTGCCGAGCAGGAATTTGGTCGGTGCCAGGCGGTGCAGGGCGGTGGTGATCGGCACCACCAGCACCCCGTGACTCAGCTCCGGCAATCTATAAAGTGCCGAGATGCGCTGGGAAATAATGTCCTGGTGCGGCGAAAACAGATCGTAGGGCAGGGTTTCCCAGTCCGGGAAATGCAGCACAGGCAAATCCGGGGCGAAAAAACTCAGCTCCTGTTCCAGCCGTTCGGCACTTTGGCTATCGGCGGTCAGCAGCAGGGTAAAGCGCTTGGCAGCGCTGGCGGCCTCGGCGATGGCCAGGCTCAGGGAAGCACCGGGCAGGTTGCCCCAATGCTGTTTACCTGCCGCGGCAGGGAGATGCGGTAGACGCAGAACGGGCACGGAAGGTCGAGCTCCAAGCGTTGCGACAAAGTCGGTAATTGTAGCGGTCCAGGGTGCCGGCTGTCAGTTGCAGATGTGTCTAATACGCGGGTGAGGCGAAATGTAGTGGTAATGACAAAATCGGGCCGTTTTTTAACGGAAATTAACGAATATGTAGTGGCAAAATGAGGTGGTGTTACGGATGGTTACGGACAAGGCAGCGCTGTCCCCAAAAAATTGACGATGCTGGAAGCCCCGGTTTCATTGGGCTTCAGCGAAGCGTAATTTTTTTGAACAGGATTTTGTTACGGGCAGTGCGACAAGCGCGCATTGCTACGTGAGGCACGGAGCGGCATAATGTAGCCCCTTTTTTCTGCCCCTACATGTGGAAGGTTCCCGTGACTCAGAAGCCCGACCAGTGTCTTGGTGAATGGATCGACCGTGAAGCACTCGCAGAAGCGATGATTCCGCTTATCGGTCAGCTCTACCGCAATAACAACGTGGTGAGCTCGATCTATGGCCGCAGCCTGATCAACCGCTCGGTGATTTCGATCCTCAAAGCGCACCGCTTTGCCCGTCATCGCCAGACCGACGAAACCGAACTCTCCGTCCACGAAACGTTCCCGCTGCTCAAGGCGATGAGCGAGCTCAAGCTCGGCGCCGCCTCGGTAGACCTGGGCAAGCTGGCGGCCAAATTCAAGGCCGAAGGCAATGGCCGTACTGCCGAGCAGTTCGTCCGTGAAGAAATGGCCGACGTGGTTGGCCAGCAAAACGCTTCCGCCCGCAAAGGCACTGACGTTGTCCTGTACGGCTTCGGTCGCATCGGCCGTCTGCTGGCGCGCATCCTGATCGAGAAAACCGGTGGTGGCGACGGCCTGCGTCTGCGCGCCATCGTCGTCCGCAAGGGCGCCGAGAACGATCTGGTCAAGCGTGCCAGCCTGCTGCGCCGTGACTCGGTCCATGGTCCGTTCGATGGCACCATCACCATCGATGAGGCCAACAACACCATCAGCGCCAACGGCAACCTGATCCAGGTGATCTACGCCAAGAGCCCGAGCGAAGTCGACTACACCCAGTACGGCATCGAAAACGCCCTGATCGTCGACAACACCGGTGTATGGCGTGACGCTGACGGCCTGGGCCAGCACCTGGCCTGCCCGGGCGCTGCTCGCGTGATCCTCACCGCACCTGGCAAGGGCGCGCTGAAGAACATCGTTCACGGCATCAACCACGGCGACATCACCCCTGACGACAAGATCATCTCGGCCGCTTCCTGCACCACCAACGCCATCGTGCCGGTGCTCAAGGCTGTCAATGACAAGTTCGGCATCGTCAACGGCCACGTCGAAACCGTTCACTCGTTCACCAACGACCAGAACCTGATCGACAACTTCCACAAGGGCAGCCGTCGTGGCCGCGCCGCTCCACTGAACATGGTGATCACCGAGACCGGTGCCGCCACCGCAGCCGCCAAGGCGCTGCCAGTGCTCAAGGGCAAGCTGACCGGCAACGCGATTCGCGTTCCTACGCCGAACGTGTCGATGGCTATCCTGAACCTGAACCTGGAAAAGGCTACCACTCGCGAAGAGATCAACGAGTACCTGCGCCAGATGGCCATGCACTCGGATCTGCACAAGCAGATCGACTACGTCAGCTCCCAGGAAGTGGTTTCCACCGACTTCGTTGGCTCGCGCCACGCAGGCGTCGTGGATGCTGAAGCGACCATCACTCAGGATAACCGCGTTGTTCTGTACGTCTGGTACGACAACGAGTTCGGTTACAGCTGCCAGGTGGTTCGCGTGATGGAAGACATGGCCGGTGTAAACCCGCCAGCATTCCCGCGCTAAGCCTTAGCTGCACATGAAAACGCCCCGACTTTGGTCGGGGCGTTTTTGTTTGTGCGGTGTGTCAAATGCAGGTGTGTTGCCTGGACCGGCCTCTTCGCGGGCAAGCCTTGCTCCCACAGGTATTGCGCTGCCCTTGTGGGAGCGTGCGATGCGGCGACCCGACTTGCCCGCGATGGCGATTTATCAGGCACCACCTGCTACCGCGGCCTTCGCCGTCCGCAGCTCATGCTTGTTGCCACGGAACAATACCAGTGTCGCAATCAGCCCCAACACCGCCGCCGCACTCAGCCAGATCCCCGGTGCCGCTTTGTTGTCCAGCACATGGATCAGATAGGTACAGGCCGCCGGTGTGAAACCGCCAAAGGTCGCCGTCGCCAGGCTGTAAGCCAGAGAGAAACCGGTCGTACGCACTTCCACTGGCATGATTTCGGTCAGGGCCACGACCATGGCGCCGTTATACGAGCCGTAAAGGAACGACAGCCACAACTCGACGATTAGCAGATGGCTGAAGCTCGGGTTCGCCACCAGCCACGATAGCGCCGGATACGCCGTGAGGATCGCGAGGATGGTCGCCGCCAGCAGCAGGGGTTTGCGCCCGATTCTGTCGGACACCGAACCCATCACCGGCAGCCAGAAGAAATTCGACAGACCGATACACACCGTTACCAGCAACGCATCCATGTCCGACAAATGCAGTTCCGCTTTACCGAAGGTCGGGGTGTAGGCAGTGATCAGGTAGAACGACACCGTGGTCATCACGACCAATGCCATGCCGGCGATGACGATGCCGAAGTTCTGGCTGATCGATCGAACGATATCTCGCAGGGTAGGGCGATGTTTGCGTGCCTTGAATTCAGGCGTTTCTTCCAGGGAGCGGCGAATCACGAAGATCACCGGCACGATCATGCAGCCGATCAGAAACGGCACGCGCCAGCCCCATTCACCCATTTGCTCCGGACTCAGCCAATGGTTCAGGCCCACACCCAGCAACCCGGCGAACACCACGGCTGCCTGCTGGCTGGCGGACTGCCAACTGACGAAGAAACCCTTGCGGCCCGGCGTGGAAATCTCGGCCAGGTACACCGAGACCCCGCCCAATTCCACGCCCGCCGAGAAGCCTTGCAGCAGGCGACCGAATAGCACGATCAGTGGAGCGGCAACGCCGAGGGTGGCGTAGCCGGGCACACAGGCAATCAGCACCGTACCGGCAGCCATCAAGGCCAAGGTGATGATCAGCCCTTGGCGGCGGCCATGGCGGTCAATGTAGGCCCCAAGAAAAATCGCCCCCAGCGGGCGCATCAGGAAGCCGGCACCGAAGGTGGCCAGCGACAACATCAAGGAAGCGAAAGCACTGTCGGCGGGGAAGAAGGTCTTGGCGATGGCTGTGGCGTAGAAGCCGTAGACCATGAAGTCGAACATTTCGAGAAAGTTACCGCTGACAACGCGAAAAATCGCTTTGCCTTTGCCCGTATTGGAGGACATTTGAACGTACTCGCTTTTAGCTGTCTTGTCGGAAATCCTTGATTTAGACGCGTCCCTCTCTGTCGCTCGGGACGTCAGGTATCCTTGGCAACAGTTTGTAACAATATGTGTGGAGAGATAGATAGGCAACAATTAGTTAGCTTGCTGTTTATATGTTTTTGCCATTTCACTGACGTGAAATGCTTTCTCAAGCGAATGAGAAACCTGTGGGAGCGAGCCTGCTCGCGAAGACGATAGATCAGCTGGCATTTATGTTTGACTGGCACACCGCTTTCGCGAGCAGGCTCGCTCCCACAATGTTCTATCGCATAATGGCTGGTCTTGGCGTTGGGCCAGGAGAGGGGGCGTGGGGATGCAAGATTTGTTGAAATGGCGGCTTTATGGTCTGGTGATTTTGATTGTCGCGTTATCCGCCTGCGACAACGGCGACTCCCTGGAAACCTTCGGCGGCCCGACCATGGGCAGCACCTATTCAGTCAAATACGTGCGTCACGCCGGTCTTCCCGCTCCTGCGCAGGTCCAGGTCGAAGTCGAAAAAATCCTGGCTGAAGTCGACCAGCAGATGTCCACCTACCGCAGCGACTCCGATATCGCACGCTTCAACCAATTACCCGCCAACCGTTGTCAGAACATGCCCGCGCCGATCCTCGAATTGGTCCGCGTCGGTGAGCAGCTGTCAGAGCAAAGTGAAGGTTCCTACGATTTGACGGTGGAACCGCTGCTCGATCTCTGGGGCTTTGGCCCCCAGGCTCGCGAAGAAAAAGTCCCGACCGCCGAAGCGCTTGCACAAGTGCGCCAGCGGGTGGGTCACGCGCATTTGCGCATAGATGGCGATCAGCTGTGCAAGGACGCCGCCGTCGAAGTCGATTTCAACAGCATCGCCGCCGGCTACGCGGTCGACAGGATCGCTGCAAGGCTTGAAGCACTGGGCATTGGAAACTACCTCGCCGAAGCCACTGGCGAGCTCAAGGCGGCCGGCAAGAAACCCGATGGCTCGCCGTGGCGCATTGCCCTGGAAGAACCTCGCGACGACCAGCAAGTGGCCGAGCGCATCATTGCCGTCGACGGTTACGGCCTGTCCACATCCGGCGACTACCGAAATTTTTTCGAGCAGGGTGGGCAGCGTTATTCCCATACCTTCGATGCCCGTACCGGTGCGCCGGTCGCGCACGCACTGGCGTCCGTCACGGTGATTCATCCTTCAGCGTTGATGGCCGATGGCCTGTCGACGCTGTTGCTGATTCTCGGCCCGGAGCGCGGATGGGACTACGCAGAAAAACACGATATAGGCGCATTTTTTGTGATTCGTGCCGATACAGGTTTCGTCACACGCACCAGTCACGCTTTTGCACGCCTCAGTGGCGAAAAAACCGAGTGATGGCGGCGGTTCAAGCATTGAAAACTGGCGTTGTAGTGCAGGCAAAAGTAGCCTACGACGCGACCAAGGGTTAATGTGCGCGGCGTTGACGCTTCTATAGACTGTGTCCGGGTTCTGCACTGGCCCCAAATTGTTCCTTCACGCCACAGATCGGCGTGATTTAGCCGCAGGTGCCGATGGCGCCGCGGCCTGTTCTGAGGAGTACGCATGGCTGTCTACAACTACGACGTGGTGGTGTTGGGTTCCGGCCCGGCGGGAGAAGGCGCGGCAATGAACGCCGCCAAGGCAGGGCGCAAGGTGGCGATGGTCGATAGTCGTCGTCAGGTCGGCGGCAACTGCACCCACCTGGGTACCATCCCGTCCAAGGCACTGCGTCACTCGGTCCGGCAGATCATGCAGTTCAACACCAACCCGATGTTCCGGGCTATTGGTGAGCCGCGCTGGTTTTCGTTTCCGGACGTGCTGAAAAGCGCTGAAAAAGTCATCTCCAAACAAGTTGCTTCGCGTACCGGTTACTACGCCCGCAACCGCGTCGACGTATTTTTCGGCACCGGCAGCTTCGCCGACGAGCAAACCATCGAAGTGGTTTGCGCCAATGGCGTGGTCGAAAAACTGGTGGCCAAGCACATCATCATCGCGACCGGCTCGCGTCCGTATCGTCCGGCCGACATCGATTTCCATCACCCGCGTATCTACGATAGCGACACCATCCTCAGCCTCGGTCACACTCCGCGCAAACTCATCGTTTACGGCGCCGGCGTGATCGGTTGCGAATACGCATCGATCTTCAGTGGCTTGGGTGTACTGGTGGAACTGGTGGACAACCGTGGCCAGTTGCTGAGTTTCCTCGACTCGGAAATTTCCCAGGCCCTGAGCTACCACTTCAGCAACAACAACATCACGGTTCGCCATAACGAAGAATACGACCGCGTCGAAGGCGTGGACAATGGCGTGATCCTGCACCTCAAGTCCGGCAAGAAGATCAAGGCCGACGCCTTGCTCTGGTGCAATGGTCGTACCGGCAACACCGACCAGTTGGGTCTGGAAAACATCGGCGTGAAGGTCAACAGCCGTGGCCAGATCGAAGTCGACGAGGCCTACCGCACCTGCGTGCCGAACATCTACGGGGCCGGTGATGTGATCGGCTGGCCGAGCCTGGCCAGTGCCGCCCACGACCAGGGGCGTTCGGCTGCTGGCAGCATCGTCGACAACGGTAGCTGGCGTTTCGTCAATGACGTGCCGACCGGCATCTACACCATTCCGGAGATCAGCTCGATCGGCAAGAACGAGCAAGAGCTGACCCAGGCGAAGGTGCCGTACGAAGTGGGCAAGGCGTTCTTCAAGAGCATGGCGCGGGCGCAGATCGCCGGCGAGCCGCAAG
Source organism: Pseudomonas izuensis (assembly GCF_002356535.2). Taxonomy (NCBI): domain Bacteria; kingdom Pseudomonadati; phylum Pseudomonadota; class Gammaproteobacteria; order Pseudomonadales; family Pseudomonadaceae; genus Pseudomonas; species Pseudomonas izuensis. The sequence goes on from NZ_AP017423.2 coordinate 1,894,583, forward strand.
GCATGCTGAAGATCCTGTTCCACCGCGAAACCCTGGAGGTGCTGGGCGTGCATTGCTTCGGCTATCAGGCGTCGGAGATCGTGCACATCGGCCAGGCGATCATGAACCAGCCGGGTGAACAGAACACCCTGAAGTACTTCGTCAACACCACGTTCAACTACCCGACCATGGCCGAAGCCTATCGGGTAGCGGCGTACGACGGCCTCAACCGGCTTTTTTGAGCGGCTCCGGCCGGTGGCCTGAGCCGGCCGGGGAGACCGATTTCAGCAATTCTCGAGCGTGGCAGTGGCCAAACCGGGAAAGTCTGTAATCAGGCTGTCAACGCCGAAGTCGGCGAGTCTGCGCATCAGCGCGGGCTCGTTGACGGTCCACACCGACACATGCAGCCCTTGACGCTGCGCCCTTTGCAGGCGTTCCGGCGTGCACAGGGTCCAGTTCAGCGCCAGAATTTCACAGCCATAGCTGGCCGCGACCTTCAATGGGTCGAGCCAGGCGTACTCGGCCACCAGCCCGCGGGATACGTCCGGCACCAATTCCAGCGCGGCTTTGAGCACTTCGCGGGAGCTCGAGGTAATGGTCACCTTGTCCATCAGGCCATGACGCTGGACCATTTCGCGAATCGCCAGCACGGTGGTCGCGGCACGCGTCCGTGATGCACTTTTGACTTCCAGCTGCCAGTGATCGAAGTCGCATTTCTCGAACAGTTCTTCCAGCGTCGGAATCGGGCAGGGTTTGATCCAGCCTGGACCACCCTTGCGTGCGTCATACGTCACAAGTTCGGCTGCCGTGTGTTCGACGACCTTGCCGCGACGGTCAGTGGTGCGCTTGAGTGTCGGATCGTGGATGACCATCAGTTCGCCATCTCTGGACAGGTGCAGGTCCAGTTCGCAACGGCGAACGCCGTGCTTGAGACATTCCTGAAAACTGGTCAGGGTGTTTTCCGGTGCTTCGCCCTTGGCGCCGCGGTGGCCGTAGATAAGGGTCACGGTTCTTCCTTAAATTAATTGCCTGATTCGAGTAGTTCGCGGGCCTGGCGTCGTTCCTGGGCCTGCTTCTGCAAGATGTAGCGGGCCAGCAGTTGCCGCTGGGCATCGGTCAGATGCTCGAACTCGGTGCCGACGTCGTAACCATCGCCCTTGCGATCGCAATGGGTGACGCGAGCGCGCAGCAACAGGCCCAGCGCTTGCGGCATGAGCACAAGCTTGACCGACAGGCGTGCACCGGCGGCAATCGGGACAGGGTGCTGGAAGTCGATGCCGCCTTCGGAAATGATGACCGGCTGCGGTTCGCCGATCTGCCCGAGTACGGTGAGTGCGATCACCTGACTGAGTAAATCAATGCGTTTGTTCTGGGATTTCAGGAATGCGGAGAGGTTGCGGTCACGCTCGCTGATCTGGCGCAACAGGTGTTGCGACTCGAATTCGCTCAGGTGCAATTCGCTAAGCACATTGAAGAGTGGGGAAGCATCCTGCAACACTTCCTGGCCTGCGGCTTCGGGAGCGGACAGGGGCCGAATTTCCAGTGCGATCGTGTCCTCGATACGGTAGTATTCGCGGCGATCTTCTTCATCTAATGTCGACATGGCGAACCCATGGTAGCGGCGGTGGTCTGAGTGTAAAGCTGGTTATCGACCCCCGCCACAAGGACGTTCCTTTTCCCTCCGAACAAGCCCCGACATGTTCAGACCTCTCTTCGTATTTATCGGCACGCGTTATACCCGTGCAAAGCGTCGCAATCATTTTGTGTCCTTCATTTCCCTGACGTCGATGATCGGGCTCGCCCTTGGCGTGGTCGTGATGATCGTGGTGCTCTCGGTCATGAATGGCTTCGATCATGAGATGCGTACCCGCGTGCTGGGCATGGTGCCCCACGCGACCATCGAGGCCGGCGAGCCGATCAGCGATTGGCAAGACCTCGCCGCGAAGGTCAAGCAGAACCCGCAGGTGACGGCCGTGGCGCCCTTCACCCAGATGCAGGGTTTGCTGACCAATAACGGCAAAGTCTCCAAAGTCCTGCTCAATGCCATCGACCCGGCGCTGGAGCGCCAGGTGTCGATCATTGATAACTTCATGCAGCAGGGCCGGCTCGATGACCTCAAGACCGGCGAGTTCGGCATCGTCATCGGCGACAAGGCGGCGGCCAAGCTTGGCGCTGCGGTCGGCGACAAGCTGACATTCGTGGCGCCGGAAGTCACCGTGACCCCGGCCGGAATGTTCCCGCGCATGAAGCGCTTCACCGTAGTCGGCATTTTCCATGTCGGCGCCGGCGAGATCGACGGCTACCTGGGCATCACCAATCTTCAGGATCTGGCGCGGCTGCATCGCTGGAAGCCGGATCAGGTCCAGGGCATTCGCCTGAAGTTTGACGATCTGTTCCAGGCGCCGCGCACGGCGTGGAGCATCGCCCGGGAACTGGGCGAAGACCGTTACTACGCCCGTGACTGGACCCGCACCCATGGCAACCTGTACCAGGCGATCCGCATGGAAAAGGCCATGATCGGCCTGCTGTTGCTGCTGATCGTCGCCGTTGCCGCGTTCAACATCATTTCCACGCTGGTAATGGTGGTGAACGACAAGAAGGGCGACATCGCGATCCTGCGTACCCTCGGCGCCACACCGGGCACGATCATGCGTACGTTCATGGTGCAGGGCACGGTCATCGGCGTGGTCGGCACGGCCATCGGCGCGGTGGTCGGGATCTTCGCCGCGCTGAATGTCAGCGCCGCGATCTCGGCGCTTGAAGGCCTGATCGGGCACAAGTTCCTCAACGCCGACGTGTATTTCATCGATTACCTGCCGTCGCAGGTGCAGGGCCAGGACGTATGGATGGTCTGCTCCGCGGCGTTGGTCCTGAGTTTCCTCGCCACCCTGTATCCAGCCTGGCGTGCCGCGCGCACCCAGCCTGCGGAGGCGCTACGTTATGAGTGAGTCGGGCATGAGTGATAAAGCAATCTTGAGCTGCCGCAACCTGGGCAAATCCTACGAGGAAGGCCCGGAATCGGTGGAGGTCCTGGCCGGTTTGCAGCTGGAGCTGCACCCGGGCGAGCGCGTGGCGATTGTCGGCAAGTCGGGATCGGGTAAAAGTACCCTGCTCAATTTGCTCGGCGGCCTCGATACACCGAGCAAGGGCAGTGTCTGGCTCGACGGGGAAGAACTCTCGGCGCTGAGCGAGAAAAAGCGCGGCCTGCTGCGTAACCGTGCCCTGGGCTTCGTGTACCAGTTCCACCACTTGTTGCCGGAGTTCACGGCGCTGGAAAACGTCTGCATGCCGCTGCTGATCGGCAAGACCGCGATCCCGGAAGCTCGCAAGCGAGCAACCGCCTTGCTGGAGCGGGTAGGGCTGGGCCATCGCCTGGAGCACAAACCGGCGGAGCTGTCCGGTGGTGAACGCCAGCGCGTGGCCATCGCCCGTGCCCTGGTGAACAATCCAGGCCTGGTGATGCTCGACGAGCCGACCGGTAACCTCGACTCCCATACCGCCGAAGGCATCCAGGATTTGATGCTGGAGCTCAGCACTTCGATGCGCACGGCATTCCTGGTGGTGACCCACGACATGAACCTGGCCCGCCAGATGGATCGCGTCCTGCACCTGCAGGAAGGCTGCCTCACTCCCATCTGATTGGCTGAAACCCGATACCTGAAAAGGTGTCGGGTCTTTTATTTTTATACGGTGCCCCAGCGAATGTTCAGACCGTTATCGATCTTTATCGGCACGCGCTATACCCGCGCCAAGCGCCGCAATCGCTTTGTTTCCTTCATCTCGATGACTTCGATGATCGGCCTCGCCCTGGGCGTGCTGGCAATGATCGTGGTGCTGTCGGTGATGAACGGATTCCAGCGCGAAATGAGCTCGCGCATCCTCGGCATGGTGCCCCACGCGACCATCGTCGGCGTCAACCCGATTGACGACTGGCAGCCGGTTGCTGCAGCCGCGATGAAAAATCCGCAAGTCACGGCAGCCGTGCCGTTCACCGAAATGGAAGGCATGCTGTCCTACAAAGGCACGATGCAGCCGATCCAGGTCAGCGGCGTCGATCCGGCACTGGAAGGCCAGGTGTCGATTGTCGCCAAACACATCGTCCAGGGGCGGCTGGATGCCTTGAAGCCGGGCGAGTTTGGCGTGGTGATCGGCGAAATCACGGCGCGCCGCTTTCGTTTGAACGTTGGCGACAAGATCACCCTGATCGTGCCGGAAGTCAGCAACGCGCCGGGCGGCATTACCCCGCGCATGCAGCGCTTGAATGTGGTCGGCGTGTTCAAGGTCGGCGCCGAACTCGATGGCACGATGGCGCTGATCCACATGGCCGATGCCGCGCAGATGCAGCACTGGGAGCCGAATCAGGTGCAGAGCGTGCGCCTGGCGGTGAAGGACTTGTATGCCGCACCACAAGTGTCGAGCGACATCGCCACGGGATTGGGCGCCGCCTACAAGGCTGACGACTGGACCCACACCCAGGGCAGCCTGTTCAGCGCCATGAAGATGGAAAAAACCATGATCGGCCTGTTGTTGCTGATGATCGTCGCCGTGGCGGCGTTCAACATCATCGCGACCCTGATTATGGTGGTGAACGACAAGGGCGCGGACATCGCGATCCTGCGCACCATCGGCGCCACGCCGCGGGAGATCATGGCGATTTTCATGGTGCAGGGCACCGTGATCGGCATCGTCGGCACGTTGATTGGTGGTGTGTTGGGCGTGATCGCCGCGTTGAACGTCAGCGAGATGGTCGGCTGGATCGAGCGGGTCAGCGGCCAGCACATCTTCAGTTCCGATGTGTACTTCGTCAGCAACCTGCCGTCCGAGCTGCAGGGCGGGGATGTGCTGTTGATCTGTTCGGCGGGGTTCATCATGAGCTTTCTGGCCACCGTCTACCCTGCCTGGCGGGCGGCGAAGATCGAGCCGGCTACCGCTCTGCGGTATTCCTAAACAGATAGACCGCTTTCGCTGGCAAGCCAGCTCCCACATGGGATTTGGGGTGATTGCAAATTCCATGTGGGAGCTGGCTTGCCAGCGAATAGGCCGACCCTGCCAGCCTCAACTCCCCTTTGGTAACTCGATCACAAACCGCGTCCATCCCTGATCCGATTCACAACGAATCTGCCCACCATGTGCCCGGATGATCGACCGGGTAATCGCCAAACCCAACCCCGCATGCTCACTGCTGCCTTCATGACGCGCCGGATCTGCCCGGTAGAACCGGTCAAACAGGCGCGGCAGCAACTCCTCGGAAATCCCGTCACCGCTGTTTTCGACCGTTAGGCGCAAGCCTTTGGGCTGATCGACGATTCGGATCAAAATCTCGCCATCGGCCGAGGTGAAGCGCAACGCGTTGTCCAGCAGGTTGGACAGCGCCCGCCGTAACATGCTGCGGTCACCTTCCATGCGTCCAAAGCCTTCGCGGCTAAGCGTGACCCGGGCGTCTTCGGCCAGCGGTGCAAAAAACTCCAGCAGCACGTCCACTTCCTCGGCCAGTTCCAGTGGTTCGCGCGAGGGCATCAACAGCCCGTGGTCGGCTTTCGCCAGATAAAGCATGTCGTTGACCAACTGCGCCATCCATTGCAGTTCTTCGAGGTTGCTGTGCAGTGCTTCGCGATAGTCCTCGATGGGGCGCGGGCGAGTGAGGGTGACTTGGGTATGGGTCAACAGATTCGACAGCGGTGTACGCAACTCGTGGGCAATGTCGGCGGAGAACGCCGACAACCGCTGAAAGGAATCGTCCAGGCGTCCGAGCATGGCGTTGAAGTGGTGGGCCATTTCCGCCAGTTCCGGCGGCATGTTTTCTTCCGGCAGGCGAGCATTGAGCGATTGCGCCGAAACACCGCTGGCCACGGCGCTCATGCGTCGCAACGGCCGCAAGCCGCTGCGGGCTGCCCAGGCTCCCAGCAGCGCGGTGGCCAGGGCCGACAAGCCTACCGTCAGCCAGATCAGGTGCTGCATGCGTTGCAGGAAATGCTGATGATGGGTGATGTCCAGCAGCAGGGTCAGTTGCGGAGAGCCGGGCTTGTCAGTAAACAGAGGAGCATTGAGTACGCGGTAATCGGCACCGTCGTTGTTGATCGTCGATAGGCCGGGTTTTTGCGGGAGTCTGTCGGGCAGGTTCGCCGAGCTGTCGTACCAACGCTGGCCATCGCTGCCGGTGATGCGCAGCGACAGATCGGCTTGTCGGCTCAACTCGTCGGCCAGTTTGACTTCGCTGTCGCGCGATTGAATGTCGTGCAACGCCCGCCGCAAGCCGATCAACTTGCCATCGAGCAGTTGCTGATCGAGTTCAATGAAGTGCGCCTCGCTGGCACGGCTGAACAGGACCCCGGCGAACAGCGACACCACCGCCGTGCACGCCGCAAACAGCAGTGCCAGGCGGCTGCTTAACGAAAGCCGCTGCATCAGGCGCAGCGCTCTTCAAGTACGTAACCCATGCCGCGCACGGTGTGGATCAGTTTGCTGGGGAATTCATCGTCGATTTTCAGGCGCAAACGGCGGATAGCGACTTCGATGACATTGGTGTCACTGTCGAAGTTCATGTCCCAAACCTGGGAGGCAATCAGCGATTTGGGCAGTATTTCGCCCTGGCGGCGCAGGAGCATTTCCAGCAGGGCGAATTCCTTGGCCGTCAGATCGATGCGCTGGCCGCTGCGCTCCACTCGGCGACGGATCAGGTCCAGGCGCAGGTCGGCCAGTTGCAGGCTGGTTTCCTGGGGCGCTGAACTGCCGCGGCGCAACAGGCTGCGTACCCGGGCCAGCAGTTCGGAAAAGGCGAAAGGCTTGACCAGGTAGTCGTCGGCACCGAGCTCCAGGCCGTGAACCCGATCCTCCACGGCGTCGCGAGCGGTGAGAAACAGTACCGGCGTGTCCAGGCCGGCGCTGCGCACCGCTTGCAGGATCTGCCAGCCATCGCGACCGGGCAGCATGACATCGAGAATCAGCAGGGCATATTCGCCGCTCAACGCCAATTGCTGGCCGGTGCTGCCTTCAGCCACCAGTTCGGTATTGAAACCGGCCTCGGTCAGGCCCTGGCGCAGGTAATGGCCAGTTTTCGGTTGGTCTTCGACAATCAGCAGTTTCATGGGCGACTCGGGTTTCTTGATGGAACGAAAGCTTTATACCGTGGGCGATGGCGGTGCAGGTCAACCTGACAAAGTTGTAATCTGGCTGTCAGGTTGTAGGCAGCGGTGGCAGTTTAGAGTTTTCCACAGGCTGAACCTTATTTTGTTGGAGTACGACGATGTTTTTGCGCAAATCCGTGATGCTGGCCGCCTGTGTGTGGGCATTGAGTCCGCTGGCATGGGCGTCAGGAACGCATAGCTATGACTTCGGTCAGCCGGCGCCAGCCGCCAAGGCAACTCGCAGTGTCGAAGTAGTGATGGGTGACATGTCGTTCACCCCCAAGACAATCGACGTCAAGGCCGGGGAAACCGTGCGCTTCGTGCTGGTGAACAAGGGCCAGTTGCTGCACGAATTCAACCTGGGCGATGCGGCGATGCATGCCAGACATCAGCAGGAAATGCTGCAGATGCAGCAAAGCGGCATGCTCACGCCTACAGGCGTGAAGGAAATGGACCACGGCGACATGGCCGGTATGGATCACAGCGCCATGGGACACGAGATGAAGAGCGGCATGAAGCACGACGACCCCAATAGCGTGCTGGTGGAACCGGGTAAGACCGCTGAGCTGACCTGGACCTTCAGCAAGGCGGCCAATCTGGAATTTGCCTGCAATATCCCCGGTCATTATCAAGCCGGCATGGTCGGCAAACTGACAGTCAGTCAGTAAGCACTCAAAGGCGGGAGCAAAGGCTGTTAGAATCCGCTGATTCTTCAGTCAGGTTTCCGCCATGCATCCCGCAGCCGAACACTCGCCGCTGGGCAAATCCAGCGAATACATCGCCACTTACACGCCGTCCCTGCTGTTCCCGATTCCGCGTACCGCGAAGTGGGCCGAGCTGGGCCTGACGGCTGAAACACTGCCCTACAAGGGTGTGGACTTCTGGAACTGCTTTGAACTGTCGTGGCTGTTGCCGTCGGGCAAACCAGTGGTGGCGATCGGCGAGTTCAGCATTCCGGCGGATTCGCCGAATATCATCGAATCGAAGTCGTTCAAGCTGTACCTCAACTCCCTGAACCAGACGCCATTCGCCGACACGGCGAGCCTTGAGGCGACACTGGTCAAGGACCTGTCAGCCGCTGCCGGCAAGCCGGTGGGCGTGCGCATTCGCAGCCTGAAGGATGTCGAAACCGAAGGCGTCGTGGCATTGCCGGGCGTGTGCATCGACGATTTGGACATCAGCGTCAGCAACTATGAGCACCCGCGCCCGGAATTGCTGCGTTGCGACGAGTCGCGCATTGTCGAGGAGAGCGTGCACAGCCATTTGCTCAAATCCAACTGCCCGGTGACCAGTCAGCCGGACTGGGGCAGCGTGGCGGTGGAGTACCGCGGCGCGGCGCTGGATCACGCCAGTTTGCTGGAGTACATCGTCAGCTTCCGCCAGCACTCGGACTTCCATGAACAGTGCGTGGAGCGGATTTTCCTCGATCTGCAACGGTTGCTGAAACCGGAAAAACTGACGGTGTATGCGCGTTATGTGCGCCGTGGCGGGCTGGATATCAATCCGTATCGCAGTACTGAAGAAGTGCAGTTGCCGAACCATCGCCTGGTCCGGCAATAAAAGTAATTCCTGTGGGAGCGAGCCTGCTCGCGAAGACGTCAGCACAATCGGCATTGATGTGACTGATACACCGCTTTCGCGAGCAGGCTCGCTCCCACGAGGGTGACATTCCAGGTCTCAGACATGAAAAAGCCCTGCCATCAAATGGCAGGGCTTTTTTGTGTCCAGTGGGTTCAGATCCCCATGTTGCCCAAGGCTTGGGCTATGTTGCGCAGGGTACCGGCAAGGGTCGGGTGTTCGAGTTCGAAGCGCTCGACAGCGAGGTTGACGCCATCGGCGAGGCTGGCGTCCTGGGTTTTGGTTTCGAGCTCAAGCTTGAGTTCGATCTGTTGCATCAGCTCGTGCAGGTTGTCGCGCTCTGATTCGGACAGCGGCGGATTCTGTTCCAATTGCTCGCGCAGGGCATTGAGCTGTTCTTGCAGTTCGCGGGCAGGCATGGCGTTCTTCCTTTTCTCGAATGGCACTGGCATAGACCGCGGCGGTACGCCAAAGATCTATGGCTTCCCTTAGATTAATCCACTCGCGGCCAACCTGCATGCCTTCGTAGGTGTGAGGCGGCGATCAGGGCTTTTCGCCTTTGAGCCGGCGCAAGTTGATATCCGCCAGGCAGGTGTCGAGTTCACCCAGGTGATCGATGACCGAATGCACGCCAAGGCCAAACAGCTGTACCGTTGCCTTGCCGCGCCGGATGTCCCGTTCCTGTTGGGACAGTGCTTGCCATTGCGTGGGCGAGAGCCCGCAAAGTGAGCCGCAGGATGCCAATCCGATCGTCCACAGTCCGGCGTTTAGCCCCGATTGCAGCAAGCGCGGTTCGCCGCTGACCAGTACGCAGCCATCCAGGCGCGAGACATTCAGCGTCATTAGCGCTTGCCAGCAGGCATTCGGTGCCGGCCAAGGGCTGATTGTTGCGGGGTGTTGCGAAGGTTTGATCCATTCCGGCAGCGCGCCGGCCAGGGAATGGCTGAGGGCAGGGGGCAGCTCATCGAGCCAGGCGCAGGGTATTTGTTGGCGCTGCAAGCTGTGCACACTGTCGAGGGCGCCCGGCGTTACTTCGGCGTATTCGGCCGAATGGTCGCCCGTCAGGCGGGTACGCGCACCGAAATCCACCAGGCAGCCACTGAGGCCGAACAACACGGCGGTCAGGTTCGGCGCGGTTTGAGGCGAGGTTTCGGCATGCGGCATGTCAACGTCCCTGAAATAGCTTAAAGGCTAGGGATCGTCGATGACAGTTGCGTGACATGGGTGTGAATCGCTCACAATCGACAGGAATCATCCGCGCGCATGCGGGTGCAATGCTGCCTAAAATGGCGTTTCCGACTTATACTAGGTGTCTTTGCGTCGAGCCAAGCGCCCGGCGATGGTATGAACCAAGGAGTTTTTCTATGCGCTGGAGCAATCATCTCGCTCAGCTTTGTGTATGTGCCAGTGCGATGCTGGTTCCGTTTGTTGCCCAGGCAGCTTCGGAAGACGACCCTTGGGAAAGCATCAACCGCCCGATCTACAAATTCAACGACGTGATCGACACTTATGCACTGAAGCCTTTGGCTCAGGGCTACCAGTACGTGACGCCGCAGTTCCTCGAAGACGGTATCCACAACATGTTCCGTAACGTCGGCGATGTGACCAACCTCGCCAACGATATCCTGCAGGTCAAGCCAGCGGCGGCCGGTGTCGATACCGCACGTTTGATCTTCAACACCACCTTCGGCCTGCTGGGCTTCTTCGACGTCGGCACCAAAATGGGCCTGCAGCGCAACGACGAAGACTTCGGCCAGACCCTGGGTTATTGGGGCGTGGGCAGCGGTCCATACGTGATGCTGCCGCTCCTGGGCCCAAGTACCCTGCGTGACGCGCCATCGAAGTACGTCGATAGTTATACCGGCCCGTACCGCTACATCAATGACATTCCGGTGCGCAATTCGGCTTTCGGTCTGAACATTGTCGATACCCGAGCGAGCTTGTTGTCCTCGGAAAAGTTGATCACTGGCGACAAGTACACGTTCATTCGTAACGCTTACCTGCAAAACCGTGAATTCAAAGTGAAGGATGGCCACGTCGAAGACGATTTCTGATCCTGGCCGGTAGAACGAAAAAGGCAGCCTTCGGGCTGCCTTTTTTCGTCTGGTACGGGGTTACTTCATCTTGAGGATTGTAAGGCCTAGTTTCTGGTCGCCATCGTGCTGCTCTTTGACCCACACCACCTCGGTGTCGGCTTCCAGTCCTTTGAGCGCAGCGTGCTCGGATTCGATACGCACGCTGAGCCGATCACCTGACTCGAACAAGCGCGGCGCCTGCAGTTGCATGCCGCTGCTGGAAAGGTCCAGGCAGACGGCTGGCACCTCATCCCCCTCATGAATCAGCGACACATCGGCATCGACCCGCATGCGGATGAAGTCGCGCTTTTCGCTGTAGTCCCGACTGGTTTGACTCATGGCCATGATCCTTCCGTTGAGTTACGGTTTTGATGGTTCTTATAACTCCTGGTGCTTTGAGGAGTGTAGACGTCAAGCGACCATCGGCGTGAGCTTGAAACGCCTCGCGGATGGGAGTACCGTCTGCGCCTTAGAAGGGCACCTCTGGTGTACCTGTGTGTAGGGCAAATGCTCGAAAACGGTGCGACAGAGAGGCTAGAAAGCGAATCCAGTAGTATGAGCCGGGCCAAAACCCGAGCCGCTACGCCAACCTAATTCTGGCGCCGTTTGCCCACATGCCAAAAACCAGTGCCACGCTGCTGATAATCGATGATGACGAAGTAGTGCGCGCGAGCCTCGCCGCCTATTTGGAAGACAGTGGTTTCAGCGTCTTGCAGGCCAGCAATGGCCAGCAGGGTCTTCAGGTATTCGAGCAAGACAAGCCCGACTTGGTCATCTGCGATCTGCGCATGCCGCAGATGGGTGGACTCGAACTCATTCGCCAGATTACCGAGCTGTCGCCGCAAACGCCGGTGATCGTGGTGTCCGGGGCCGGAGTGATGAATGACGCGGTCGAGGCGTTGCGCCTCGGCGCGGCGGATTACCTGATCAAACCTCTCGAAGATCTTGCTGTGCTCGAGCACTCTGTGCGTCGGGCCCTGGATCGCGCGCGCCTGCTGCTGGAAAACCAGCGTTACCGCGAGAAGCTGGAAAAGGCCAACCGCGAGCTCGCCGCCAGCCTGAACCTGCTCCAGGAAGACCAGAACGCCGGTCGACAGGTGCAGATGAACATGCTGCCGGTCAGCCCCTGGGCCATCGACGAGTTCAAGTTTGCTCACCAGATCATCCCGTCGCTGTACCTGTCGGGTGATTTTGTCGACTATTTCAGGGTCGACGAGCGTCGGGTTGCGTTCTACCTGGCGGACGTTTCAGGTCACGGCGCCTCTTCAGCCTTCGTCACCGTGCTGCTGAAGTTCATGACCACGCGCTTGCTGTTCGAGTCAAAGCGCAGCGGCACCTTGCCTGAATTCAAGCCTTCAGAGGTGCTTGGTCATATCAACCGGGGCCTGATCAGTTGTAAGCTGGGCAAACACGTCACAATGGTCGGTGGAGTCATCGACGAGGAGACAGGTTTGTTGACCTATAGCATCGGCGGTCATTTGCCGTTGCCCGTGTTGTACACACCCGACAGTGTTCGTTATCTGGAAGGGCGTGGCCTGCCGGTAGGCCTCTTCAATGAAGCCACCTACGAAGACCACGTGCTGGAGTTGCCCCCGACGTTCAGCCTGACGCTGATGTCTGATGGCATTCTGGACCTTTTGCCAGAACCCACACTCAAAGAAAAAGAAGCTGCATTGCCCCAACGGGTCAAGGCAGCGGGCGGCAGCCTGGATGGTCTGCGGCAGGTTTTTGGATTGGCCACGCTAGGGGAGATGCCGGATGATATCGCCCTGTTGGTGTTGAGCAGGAATCTTTAATGAGTACCGGTAGAATCCAGTTCGCCGAGCAGGACGGCACCTTCGTCCTCAAGTTCGTCGGTGAAGTTCGCCTGACCCTGTGTTCGGCGTTGGATGCGACTATTGAGAAAATCTTCACCGCGATGAATTTCAACGCGATCGTGATTGATTTGACCGAAACCCGCAGCATCGACAGCACCACCCTTGGCCTGCTGGCCAAGCTGTCGATCCTGTCGCGGCAAAAGGTCGGCCTGCTGCCGACCGTCGTCACCACCCACGAAGACATCACCCGCCTGTTGCAATCCATGGGCTTCGAGCAGGTGTTCAACATCGTTGACCAGCCTGTGGCGTGTCCAGAATGCCTGGATGACTTGCCGGATCAGGATCAGTCCGAAGAAGTGGTGCGGATCAAGGTGCTTGAAGCGCACAAGATCCTCATGGGCCTGAACGATTCCAATCGCGAAGCGTTCCATGACCTGGTGAATGCGCTGGAGCGGCATTGATTTCTTGATGTGATGTGGGCCGGACTGGCCCCTTCGCGAGCAGGCTCGCTCCCACAGGTCTTTTGTTTCTACACTAAATTGGCTGCACCCCAAGTCCCTTGTGGGAGCGAGCCTGCTCGCGAAGGCTTCCTCAGAGCTACAATACCTGTCAAAGCGAAGCCAGCCAGCTACCAATCGCACAGAAAAAAGGGCGAACCCACCAGGGTTCGCCCTTTTTGCATTTCCGGCTCAGATCACAGCTTGGCCTGCAACAGCGCCTCAAGCTTTTCCTGGTCCCGGGCAAACTGACGAATCCCTTCAGCCAGTTTCTCGGTCGCCATGGCGTCTTCGTTGGACAACCAGCGGAACTGCGCTTCGTTGAGATTCAAGCGCGCCTCACCGGCATGACCCGGCACCAGTTTGCGTTCCAGCTTGCCGGTATCCGCCGCGAGCTTGTCGATCAAGTCCGGGCTGATGGTCAAGCGGTCGCAACCGGCCAACTGCTCGATCTGGCCCAGATTACGGAAACTGGCACCCATCACCACGGTTTTGTAATCGTTGGCCTTGTAGTAGTTGTAGATGCGCGTCACGGACTGCACGCCCGGATCGTCCGCGCCGGTGTACTCGTTGCCGGTGGCTTTCTTGTACCAGTCGTAGATACGGCCCACGAACGGCGAAATCAGGAACACCCCGGCATCAGCACAGGCAGCGGCCTGGGCGAAGGAGAACAGCAGGGTCAGGTTGGTCTGGATGCCTTCCTTCTCCAGGATCTCGGCAGCACGGATGCCTTCCCAGGTGGAGGCAATCTTGATCAGCACTCGATCGCGGCCAATGCCGGCTTTTTCGTACAGCTCGATCAGACGATGCGCACGCTTCAATACGGCGTCAGTGTCGAACGACAGGCGCGCATCCACTTCCGTGGAAATGCGACCAGGGATCACCTTCAGAATTTCCTGCCCCACCGCGACGCCAAAACGGTCGCTGGCCAGACCTACATCGCCCTTGCAGTCGCTGACACAAGCATTCAGCAACTCGGCATACCCGGGAATGGCCGCTGCCTTGAGCAGCAGGGAAGGGTTGGTAGTCGCGTCCACCGGTTTAACACGAGCGATCGCTTCGAAGTCACCGGTGTCGGCAACCACGGTGGTCATTTGTTTGAGTTGTTCCAGCTTGGAAGTCATGGGCGTGCTCTGTCCTATGGGTCTGATGACATTACCCGAGCGCTGACAGCCGCTCAAGGGTGTGTACGTGTATCGGTGGCTCCGGGGGCAACTACCTGAAAACAGGTGTTTGAATGGCGAAGCGCGGTATCGAGAAATTAGATGCTACGCGTGGGGACAGGTTCAACAAATTTGACGGATGACATCCACCGTCCCCGCGTCAAATTATTCATAGACTGTGGTCCAATATGTTTGTATGTGAGGTTTTTCAAAATTACTTTGCTTGAGTTAGTTGGTCAATGCCAGAAATGCCAACGCTGGCAGGAGGCCTTTCTTTTTAAGAAAGGAATGTTATAGAAAGTCAGTCGCCTTGTGGGTGACAGGCTGCTGGAGCCTGTTATTTATGTCTGATATCGTCGTTATAATGCGTCCAGTTTATCCGTCTAATAAAGTGTAATGTGATAGTGGTAGGTATATGTTTGGTGGAAATCACTTCACAAAGTGCAGAGGTAGACGTGATTGGATGTCTTCGATGATTTAATGCTTGGTTATGCATTAAAAAAGCTAACTTGTGTGTTTGAAGAAGTTGTGATGGTTGCAGATAGCATCGCTGCGGTTGAGTCATCAGGTTTGATAGGAGACAGGCAGGGCAAAGATGCGAAGAGGCTCTCTGTTTGGCTGGGATGTCTCAAAGCCAACACCCCTTATCAAGTGACACATATATTAATCGATCAGATGCATGCCGCACGAAAGCTAAATCAGGCTTCGCGTTTAGAAGCCCAAATTGCATTGCTGGATGCGTTAGTAGAGGCGGGGGTGGCTATGCACATTGCAAGTTACTCGGTGGCGCTGGTAGAGAAACGCCTAAAGTGCTTCTACTAATAACCAGTGGACATGAAGTATTGATAAGTAGACGGGGCGTGCGTTTGCTTAGTAACTTATCAAGCAAGCTGATGCTCTGTTTGCGAAATATGTCTGATAGGCTTGTTTTTGAAAGCCTGTTAGCTACTGAGTCAGTTGCCCTGAAGGTGGAAAGTTGTTGAGTGATTCGAATAAAAAAGAGTGCTTGACTAACGATCGATCTTTATCGCGTCGACGCTTCGTTCAAATGGCCGGAATTATTACCGCAAGCCATATTTTCCTGCAAAATAAGTCTTTCGCCGGGGCACAAGAAACTATCGGTGTGAAAAGCAAGGAATCAGTGGACCTAGTCAAAAGACTTATCTCCGCCGATGGAGGAGGGAACGCCCAATGGGCAAGTAAACTTTTGGAAAATGCATTTGATTGCAAAAAAAGTTTGCTTTCCGTTCGGTATGTTGAAGTCAGGCAGTTCGAAAGGTTGATTGTCAAAAAAAAGCCAGGTGATTTGAAGAGCTGGGATTGGACTCTGGCCATCCAGGCGGCTATCGATATGGCGGAGGCAAATGGTCTTGTCTGCGTATTGCCGCCGGGCATTCTGAGAATTACCGCTCCCTTGCAGATGGGGAGCAATTCAAAACTCTATATCTCGCCTCAAACTACAGTTCTCAAGGACTTTAACAGTCTGAATACCTATTCAGGCACTGTTATGAACAAGGGAGGTGATGCCGGCGTTTATAATGTCGTCATTTTTGGTGGTGGCGTAATAAAATCAAATACTGGCCGAGTTGGAAAGCATGTCGTTTTTTTTAATAGCTCCTTCATCACAGTTCATGGACTAAAAATTCGTAATACTTACTCGGACTGGACGACAAAATTCCAGAATTGCAACCACGTCTTGATCTATGGCAATGATACCGACGTTTGCTCTGATCAGGTACTTACCGATGGGTGGCACTTTAAAGGAAAGTCAAATAAAATCGTCATTGCAAACAATCGCGTCCGGACAGGCGATGATTGTATCGCCTTCACCCAAGAGGTGTCTGTGGTTGACGAAATTGGAGATATAGAAGATGTAACAATAGTGAATAATGTGCTGGATACTGCTCAGTCGAGTTTAATAAAGCTTCATGTTCGAGCAGGCATTAATGCGGCGATACGTCGAATAAGTGTGATGGATTCGAGTGGGGAGTCGGGGCGAATCAATAAGGGTGGCTTCGCGTTTTATTTTTCAGATGATGCATTGTCCAATAATATTTCCGACATCAAAGTGTTGGGTTTAACCGGCCGTTGTGCCAGGAGTGGTGACTACTTTGGCAGGATAGTTGGTTGTAGTGATATTCATATCGAGAATCTTGTTGTGTATAACCCATTTCGTGGGCTGTTGGTTGAGAGTTCGAGTCGAGTTAGCCTGGAGCGTTTAACGATCGCTGATCTTCGTGGCGCTGGTCTGAAAATCTCCTCAGGTATAACCATCCAAAATGTAGACGGATTTTTGATTTCGAATGCTTGCATATCAGGCGCAAGTCAACACGGTATTCAGCTGGGGTCACCTGGTAAGCCTGCCACAAATGGGGTTGTATCCGGAGGAACCGTGTTCAATTCTGCGTCTACAGGGATTCGATTGACTAATGCCAATGGGGTGACAGTAGAAAATGTTACGTCTTATGGAAACCGCAACGGAATTGTTGAAGATGTCGGGTCTTACAATAATCGTGTTGTTTCCAATGATGTTAAATATAATTCGAACACCGCTATATCCGTGATTGGATTGAAGTCTGAGGCTAAGGGTAATGTGGGGTTTAATGGAAATTAGTTTCTAATAATTCCGAGAGCGCCGGTTAAAACGAAGCCTCGTGCTATTTACTCTCGTAACGGGTTTAAGACGCATCCTTTGTGGTCAGCCTAAAAGTCGCTGCTGCTTTTCTCCCGAATTCTGGCTAGTAGCTCTGCCGTTTTTTGCTGCATCAAGGCAATATCGCCACGACTTTCAACGTGGAGCAGGATTGCGGGTTCGGTCTCCAAAAGGCAAATATTGAAACGCCACTCAGTAAACGTCAGGCGCAGGCCATTGCCTTCATCTACGTCCAGTGCCGCATCAGCATAAGAATTTTTGAGGTACGCCAAGACGCCGAGTGGATTGCAGGCTGCGCACCTGATCTCCCCCGAGGAAGGGAAAAGCCCAATGCGTTCTACCAGTAAACGCGGCTGTGAAGGGGAGGAAGTAATTGAACTCTCGGATGCCCGCAACCAAACCATCAACCCGCTTTTACCTTCGGTGCGCTCTTGCCCCAAAGCCATATAGCCAAGCGCAAAAGGATCCCTTGATTTCAAGACAGAGTCGATCGGAGATCTGGATGTGTTCATAGTCGTCTGCCATATTTAATAAGTTTATGGTCGCTAAAAGTGCGGCACCCGAGAGCCTATGTAAATACTCTTACAATCCTTTCTGATACAAGTTCTCATAGCAGAAATTGGTGGCGTCGATATAACCTTCAGCACCACCGCAGTCAAAACGCTGACCTTTGAATTTATAGGCGAGCACGCAACCGCTTTGTGCCTGTTTCATCAATGCGTCGGTGATCTGGATCTCGCCACCTTTGCCAGGCTCAGTGTCTGCAATCAAATCAAAAATGTCGGCGGTTAGAATGTACCGACCGATGATGGCTAAATTGGAGGGGGCATCTTCAGGCTTAGGTTTCTCCACCATAGTGTTGACCCGATAAATACCGTCACGAATCTGCTCGCCAGCAATTACGCCGTATTTGTGTGTCTGGTCATTGGGGACTTCCTGAATCGCTACAATCGAGCAACGGAACTGCTTGTAGAGTTTGATCATTTGGGACAGTACCCCATCACCCTCCAGATTCAAGCAAAGATCATCAGCAAGAACTACCGCGAACGGCTCGTCACCAATCAATGGACGACCGGAAAGAATGGCGTGCCCAAGCCCCTTCATCTCAACCTGGCGAGTGTAGGAGAAGGTGCAGCGCTCCATCAATTCTCGGGTACTTTCCAGAAATTTCTCTTTTTCACTTCCTCGAATCTGATGCTCGAGCTCGTAGCTGATATCGAAGTGATCCTCTAGCGCTCGCTTGCCGCGACCCGTAACAATTGCCATATGCTGAAGACCCGCATCTCTTGCTTCTTCTACCGCGTACTGGATCAGAGGTTTATTGACTACGGGCAGCATTTCCTTGGGCATAGCCTTTGTCGCCGGCAAAAATCGGGTGCCATAACCGGCGGCAGGAAATAGGCATTTACGGATCATATGGGTTCCTGTTAGATATGTGATTGAAATGTTATAAATAAATAACACTTCACGTCGCTACATGAAATCGCGTTACTTATTTGAGGCGTTGAGTTTCTGCGTTCATCGGGGGAAGTGTGAATATCATAATTCAAATCAAGACGCATCAGGAAACACTGCGAATGTTAACTTACGTCTGGTTGCTGTATTGAATGTTATTTTATGTCGTGCTTCGTTGGTGGAATGTGCTAGTGCGTTGTGGCAATAAGTAGTTAGCCGATATTTAAAGGTTGATGTCGCCTGTCGTTCGCAGTTAAGATTTTAATGCATGGTTGGTGTGTAACGTATTTCTGGCGAAATACGATAGATAACGCGTCGTTTGTTTTGGGGGGTATAAATTAACACTCCTGCGTTTTTCTATTTATTAAATAACGATTGAATAACGTTTAACGTTAAGGATGCGGGGAGGTTGCAGTGGTTAAAAAAATTCTGATCGTCTGCATCGGCAATATATGCCGCAGCCCGACCGCAGAAAGCTTGATGCGAGATGCATTGGCCCAAGCAGAAATTGAGGTTGTATCAGCTGGCCTGGGCGCTCTGGTCGATAGTCCGATCGAGTCGTCTGCGCAAGCAGTCCTTGTAGAGCAAGGGCATTTGCCAATGGATCACAAAGCCGTGCAATTGACGTCCCAGGCGGTGAACAGGGCGGATCTGATTCTGGTGATGGAGAAGCGGCACATTACGAGTGTTCTCAATATTGCACCCGAAGCACGGGGTAAGGTTTTCCTGCTGGGTAAATGGCAGGACGATCGCGAAATCAGCGATCCCTATCGTCAAGGCAAGCCAGCGTTTGTACATGCTTATGCGCTGATTGAAGAAGCAGTACACGCATGGGCACAGCGTCTCGTGGGCTGATGGCCATCTTTCTAAAACAGTTACAGGGCAAAGAAATCCACTTATGCAGCAAGCGCCAATACTCAAGCTCCAGGAAGATGACAACAAAGAGATCGATCTTCTCAGTTTGGTCGGAACACTTATAGATCACAAACTGCTGATCTCCGTTGTCGCGGGTGCCTTTATGGCGGCGGGTGCCGCGTATGCAGTGTTGTCGACACCCGTGTATCGGGCAAACGCGCTCGTGCAAGTGGAAGCCAAAAAAAATGACGTTCTCGGATTTTCCGATATCAGTAGCATGCTGGGGCAGGAGTCGCCTTCTGTAACAGAGATTGAATTAATCAAGTCTCGCTCTGTATTAGGCAAGGCTATTGATAATTTGCAACTCGATATCGAGATTGAACCTCATTTTTTTCCTTTGATCGGTGAGTTTGTATCCCGTCGGTTCAACCCGGATAATCCCGGTGACGTGGCCGCTCCATGGTTCGGCATGAGTCGATTTTCTTGGGGTGGAGAAGCGTTGAGCGTTTCTCGGCTAGAGGTTCCTGGTGCGCTGGTGGGTGAAACACTGACATTGGTCGCTGGAGAGAATGGCAATTACAGTTTGTTGGACGAGGACGACAATATCCTTGCGAAAAGCAGGGTGGGTGAGCCTTTTGAAGACGGTGAGATCAAGATAAACGTAGAAAAACTGAGCGCCAACCCAGGGGCAAGGTTCAGCGTTACTCGTCAGCCACGGATGGCCACGATTATAGAATATCAAAAGGCGCTGGATGTATTTGAACGCGGCAAAGACTCCGGGATTCTTTCTCTCGCCCTCGAAGATGTAGATTCCGATAGAGCCATCCGCACACTCAATGAAATAATAAAGTTGTACGTGCGCCAGAACATAGAGCGAACGTCCGCTGAAGCCGCTGCGAGCCTGGATTTTCTGAAGGAACAATTACCTCAGGTCCGAAAGGATCTGGAGCGTGCGGAAAAATCGCTGAATCAATATCAGATTCGTAGTAAGTCTATCGATATTAGTCTCGAAACCAAGGCAATCCTGGACCAGATAGTTGCGCTGGATTCCAGTATATCTACGTTAAAATTGCAACGTGCGGAGATGGACCGGAAATTTACCGGACAACACCCGGCCTATCGTGCCCTGATGATGCAGATTTCAGAGCTGACGGCCAAGCAAAATTCGCTAGTCAAAAAGGTTGAAGGTCTGCCGGCGACTCAACAAGAACTATTCAGCCTTACGCGAGATGTTCAGGTCGGCAATGAAATTTACACCCAGCTTCTGAACAAATCCCAAGAGTTGGACGTGATGCGTGCGGGCACGGTCGGTAATGTTCATTTAATTGATGAAGCCGATGTCGATCTAAGTAAACCCGTCAAACCGCAAAAAGCTCTGATCGTGCTGGCAATGACGTTGCTAGGTGCATTCGTAGCAATTGCGATAGTTCTGGTTCGTAAAGCCTTGAATCGCGGTCTTGAAACGCCAGAAGCTATTGAGCAGCTCGGGTTGTCGGTTTATGCATCTATTCCGTATAGCCCGCTGCAAAAGTCGGAGGAGGAAAGACGTGCTCGGAGCCGTACAAATGGGGACAAAACCGTACACCTTTTGGCCCTGAATCATCCCACCGATTTGGCGGTCGAGGCCCTTCGTAGTCTTCGCACGAGCCTGCACTTTGCCACGCTTGAAGCGAAAAACAATCGTCTGATGATTTCCGGGCCCAGCCCGGCGGTGGGGAAGACCTTTGTCTCGGTTAACCTGGCGGCGGTTATTGCTCAAGCAGGGCGGCGAGTCTTATTGATCGACGTGGATATGCGTAAGGGATATGTACACAAAATGCTCGGTGTACGCGCTGAAAATGGGCTCTCCGATGTGTTATCCAAACGTTGTTCCCTGGATAAAGCGATTAATGCAACCGAAATCAACGGGTTCGACTTTATATCCAGAGGTCAAATTCCTCCAAACCCTTCAGAGCTGTTGATGAGGGCCAATTTCGCAGAGATGCTGGATGAAGTAAGCAAGAATTACGACTTGGTAATCCTGGATACGCCCCCCCTTTTAGCGGTTACAGATGCTGCCATTGTGGGGCGTCAATCAGGCACGAACCTGATTGTGGCGCGATTCGGTCTGAATCCCGCGCGGGAAATAGAATTGACGATCCGGCGCTTCTCACAAAACGGTATCGAACTTAAAGGCGCAATCTTCAATGGAGTGGAAAAGCGCGCGTCGGCTTACGGATATGGCGACTATGGTTATTATCATTACGACTACAAGTCTGATAATGCGTAAAGCATTTTTTCGATGTGTATGAGCGGAAGTAGTTTAAATTGATACATGTTGCAAATTTTCGAATCATATTCGAATGTAAATTGTAGATAGGCGTCTCATTAGTTAACAAAAATATATCGTTTTCAGGGTATTGACGGAAAATCCTGTGGCGGTAGCGTGGCCAAGGTTTGATATTTGTGCTGCATCCCTATATGCAATTAATCATTTACCTATAACTGTGTGGAAGAATCATGAAGTATTTGGTGACGGGTGCAGCAGGTTTTATCGGCAGTTCGGTGGCTCATAAGCTATGTGAGGCTGGCCATGAAGTTGTCGGCATTGATAATATAAACTCTTATTATGACCCTGGTTTGAAGCTCGCGCGCCTGGAACTACTAAGTCCGTTGGGCGGTTTTAAGTTTATTAAAGTTGATCTTTCCGAAAAAGAAGCAATTGCGCGAATTTTCAGCGAACACAAATTTGAGCGAGTTATCCATCTTGGGGCGCAGGCAGGAGTCAGATATTCTATTGATAACCCGCATGCGTATATAGATTCCAATATTAATGGTCATCTCAATATTCTTGAGGGTTGTAGGAACAATGGTATCGAACACCTTGTTTACGCCTCAAGCAGTTCCGTTTACGGAACGAGTAATAGTACGCCATACAAAACATCGTCGGCCGTAGATCACCCTATTTCGCTTTATGCAGCGACGAAACGTTCGAATGAGCTAATGGCCCATACCTACTCTCATCTATTCGACATACCCGTGACAGGTCTGCGTTTTTTCACAGTATATGGTCCTTGGGGGCGTCCGGACATGGCGCCTTTCAAGTTCACCAAGGCAGTCATGGAGGGGAAAGCAATAGAAGTATATAACAATGGAAACCTGTCGCGTGACTTCACTTATATCGATGACATCGTAGAGTCCATTCTGCGTATACAGAACGTTGTTCCGCAAAAAGATAAGTTTACAATGTCCAGTCCGGACGTAAGTACTGCCCCCTTCAAAACATATAACATCGGCAATGGCTCGCCCGTGAGCCTGACCAGGTTTATCGAAGCAATTGAATCCGCGACGGGAATAAAAGCTATTAAAAAGTTTCTTCCTATGCAGGCTGGCGATGTGTTCACCACTCATGCAGATACGCGCGAGTTGTTCAACGCAATCGATTATCAACCCAAAGTATCTATAGAAGAAGGTATTAGCCGCTTTGTCGGATGGTACATCGACTACTATGGTAAAAAGTAAATGCTTGCATTGATAAAGAGCGATATCAGGGCCGTTTATGGTGTGGTGAATATAAAGTCTCTGTTGAAGTCTTTATTGAATCCAAGTCTCCACGCCTCGATGCTTGTAAGGTTTGCAGCGTCAAAGAACAGGTTGATACATATTCTTGCCAGAAATCTTCTCATTGCCAAGCATTCGATCGATATTGGTTATGGCGTGAAAATTGAGGGTGGCTTGTATCTTCCTCACCCAGTTTCAATAGTCATTGGGTCAGGCTGCGTAGTAGGAAAGAATCTCACCATTTATCAAGGTTGTACTATTGGTAATAAGAGGGGATATCCAACTCTTCAGGATGGCGTGACGATTTTTCCGAACTCTGTAGTTGTTGGGGGGATCACGATCGGTGCAAACGCTGTGATAGGAGCAAATAGTTTTGTGGATAAAAGCCTACCATCCGAGACAAAATACCGCGGTTAGACGGTTAGTGTTTTTAGCGTGCTCCGCGTTCAACCTGATCTCTGTTTACCTGGTGATTTATCTCGCAGGAAAACTAACCGAAACCCAGCACGTTACTGAACAGGGCGTAGTACTGCTCACATTTATGCTCACAGGGATACAGGTTGGCCAAGCCGTTGGCGTTCAGGTATACATCTCCAAAACTCAAAGTCCTGTGATTGCATTGATGGCATGCCTGCTAGCGCTGATTGTGATGAGCCAGTTGCAGGTAGTGGAAATATTCAAGAATTTCATTCTTACTGGTATTGGAGCGATTTGTGGGTATTTTCTTTCGTACAGAGTGGCGTTCAATTTAACCAGTCAGAACAAATGGAAATTCCAGGCGCTCACCTCAATTCGTTATGTAGTAATTGGTTTGAGCGTAATTCTTCTTATCTTAAGTAGGGTGCTGTCCGCTACGACGCTGATTGTCACAGTTGTTGCAGTTACTATTGCTTTGACGCTTGTAAGTAGCTCCAGTGAGCGTATCAACGCCCCCTCACAAAAAAAGATGTTTTTAGGGTTGGTCACCATACTTTCCGGGATTGTGCTTTCATTGATCTATAGAAATGATATCAACATCGTGCGAGATTTGTATTCTGGAACTCAGGAATTCTCGGCCGTCCATAACATGCTTATCGCATTCAGTGTGGTGGTTGCCGGGGCGGGATTTATTGTAACGAACTATATTTATACAAAAATCAATGACCAGGAAAACACTCCTCGAATTTTCACCAAGCAAATATTCTCACTTGCTTACGGTGCATTGTTGCTGATGTTTTTCGTTGCATTGCCTGCGTTATCCCCGTACATAAAAATCGTGGCAGCTACCCTTATTGCAATTACATGTCCTGTGTTTTCCGCTTTTCTTCATCTAAAGGCGAAATCAAATATTGTATATGTGATAGGTGCGTGCTCACTCTTGGTGGTTATGTTCGTAGTCAGACAGTGGTTGGGCATGTCACCGCTTGACGCTTTTCTTTTATACAACCTAACGACACTATCGCTTTTGTATGCGGTGAGTTTGTTTTTCATGGCGGGTATCGAACAATGATGTTTGTCATGCTCACTGTTGTGTCGCTTGTAATAGTGTTTATAACGTACAGTACAAGAAAATCAAAAACATATTTATGGTTTTCGATTTTTTTGATCCTGTCCTATCTCGTTGATGGTTACTTTACGGATGATTACGAGTATTTGTTCTTCTCTGCTACTTATCCGCAAATACCAGCAGATTCCGGTTCAAATGCCAGTGTCGCAATTTTCTGTCTTTTAACACTTATTGTTTATAGCTTGCTTACAGTTTTCTTCAGTAAGAAAACTGAAATTCTTAAAGTGAGCTATGAGGTAAGAGTTACTAAAAAACTCATTGCCGTATGCTTTTTTTACACGCTGTTCCTCGGAGCGTTGGTGTTGGTCAGCATGCAGAAGTACTCCCTGTCTCTATTGTTAAGTAATAGACAGAGTTTTTTTGAAGATAATTTGCTCGCTGGTATTGCTTTGTACACGGCACCTGCGCTTTCAGTGCTTTCATTCGTAGGCGTCAACAGCACCAAGTCGATGCCCCTCCGGCTGTTCTTCATCCTGGTCCTGGTAGTGACCTTCTGTGCAAGCCTCATTTCGGGTAGCCGATCGACATTGGTATTAAATTGCATTTTGCCTTGTATTTTCTATTTGGTAATTAAAAATACTCAGCGTAAAGGACTAAAGAAATTAAGTAAGAAGACAATAGTAAAGTTGGTATCGGCTTGCTTGGTGTTGTTTAGCCTGTCCACGCTATATCGGGACTACACTCGCGGTGAGCAAGAAGAACTGAATGCTTTTGTGTCCCCTGATTTTGTAACCTTTGACTCCAGTGCCTTGATAATTCAACAAGATATTGGTCCATCTCAGACATATTTGGCCGCTTTTACTTTCCTGATCCCTCGATCAATATGGAGTGAAAAGCCTATCTCAGGAAACAGATATTTCACTCAAGAATTTTTCTATGAGCGCTTGGTCGACAGTGGGGCGGAGATTACGTCGTCACTGATTGGGGAGGCGTACATAAATTTTCGCTGGTTAGGCGTGATCAGTGCGGGTGGACTGTTATTTGTTTTGAGTCAGCTTATTGAGAAGTTATTCAGGGTTGGTGGGATTTACTCTGTGCTGGGTCTGATTTTCCTGTTTAGGGGGACCAATATTATCAGAGGTGATTTGCTGAACACGCTGGTGCCACTATTTTTCTCGTTTTTTATATTTTACATAGCCTCGGCAAAAATCGTGTTTTCAAGAATGAGCTCAAATGTGAGGTATGCCAGATGAGAGATGGGAAACAAATCGAAGTTCTTTTCTGTCTGAGGCGAGATGCGCCGGAAAAGCCAGGTGGTGATTCCGGGAAAGTATATAAATATAAGCATTTTCTTGAAAGAAAAGGTTTTCTCGTGACGGTTGTAACTGATCCGGCAGAGTTGAATGTCGGGAAGTTTTCGCCTGATATAGTCCATCTTTTCAATATGCAAACGCCTTACGAAAATTATAGATATATGGAGTGGGCGCTAAGGAAAAATGTGCCGCTCTGTTTTTCGCCGATCCACCATGAAAAGAAATATATGGTGAAGTATTTTGAAGGCGGATTGCTTGGAAAGCTTCTGAATTATGATGCTTATTTAATGCTTTCTTCTTTTGTAAAGGAGTTTGCCAGATTTAAAACACTCAGTAATCTGAAGTCATATAAAAGTACGCCTCAAAAAATAAACCGGGCGTTGGTTGAAAAATCGGCTCGAATCTTTCCGTTGTCGAAAAGTGAATTGCATCATATCAAAACTGATGTTTGCTCGAAGCTGGCCGTATCTAAGGTAAAGGTGTTGCCTAATGCGTTGACCTTCATAGAGGGCAATGTTGATGAGAATGTTCCTCGCGACATTGATGTTATGGTGGTAGGCCGAATTGAGCCTAGAAAAAATATCCTGAAAATAGCAGAGGCGTTGAAAGGCACTAACTATAGAGTAGTGTTTGCCGGTAAGGAAAATACCAATCACAAGAAATACTGCCAGGACTTCAAGGAAATAGTTGGGGCGCACTCCAATCTTCAGTATCTTGGGGAGTTAAATCAGGATCAATTAAGTTATCATTATAAGCGCTCCAAGATAAACCTATCGAATTCGTGGTTTGAAGTTGTTTCGCAGGTCGATTTGGAAGCCACTTCGTTAGGGTGTAAGCCGATTGTCTCTGCGGCGTCTGCGCTTTTTGATTATTTTTCTTCTCCTCCACTGAAGCTTGAACCAGATTGTAGCAAAGCAGAAATTTTGAATTGTATTGAGTATGCGTTGAAGGAAGAGTATCGACCCAGCATCAAGAAAGCATTCACCCTTGATTGGGAAGATGTGACCGATATATTGGCCAATGAATACACGGCTTTGCTTTCTCGTGAGGCAGTTCATACATGAAAATTCATATTTCAATCGTCGACTTTTTTAAAGCCCCAAGGCTTATAGAAAGCCTGAAGGCGCTAGAGAAGCAAAGTCTGTTCGAGTTTTGTCAGGTCACTGTTTTTGACAACAGTGTCGATGACGACAATTTTATTAAGCTCAATGAATACATAAAGAATAAAAAAAATATTGTCTTGATCAGGTCGTCTTTTAACCAAGGCTATACCAAAGCAACGAATCTCTCTGTGGATTTTTCCGCCGATTTCGTGGTGTTGCTGAATCCGGATTTAATACTGTCTTCAGAAAATTGCATAAAAGACTCTATCGAGATACTTCAGAATCATAAAAATCTCGGGCTGCTTGGAATTAAACAAGTAGACGATGACGGCAATGTAGAACTGGTCGCCAGGACATACCCGAGCGTAAAGAGTCAGTTGGCACGTAGGGCTCCATCGTTTGTTTCCCGGTTTTATAGAGCAGAACGTGAAAGTTATGAATGCGCCGAAGTGAATCGCCAGGCATCTGGCGTGCACATCGTTGATTGGGTGCAGAGTTCGTTTTGGGTTGTAAAAGGGGAGCTTTGGAGAGAGCTAAACGGGGTCAGTGAAGACTTTTTCCTTTTTATGAGCGAAGCAGATTTTTCCTTGCGGGCAAAAAAAATAGGCTACCTCACGGCACTCAATTGCAACATACATGCAATTTCTGATGGGGTTCGTGCCAGTGCTGGTGGGTGGAAAGCCATCTTCAGATCCAGAGCGTTCCGAAGTCACGTGTCTGATATGGCTATTTATTATTTGAAGAATTTATCTACATCGAAAAGGACTCTTCCATGAAATTAACAGTTTTTGGCACTGGCTATGTCGGGTTGGTTCAAGCCACAGTTCTGGCTGACGCAGGTCACACCGTTTGTTGTGTAGACAAGGATGTGAATAAAATAGCGAAGCTCAAAGATGGCGTGATACCTATTTACGAACCGGGGCTCTCTGCCCTTGTTAAAAAGAACTACGAGGCGGGGCGCCTTATCTTCACTACCGATGCCGCCGAAGGCGTAGGTTTCGCGGAAATACAATTTATCGCGGTCGGCACCCCCCCGGGTGAAGACGGCAGTGCAGACCTGCAATACGTTCTGGCTGTGGCTGAAACAATTGCCAGTCATATGCAGGATAAGAAAGTTGTAATCAATAAGTCCACGGTGCCGGTAGGCACGGCGGACAAGGTCAAGGAAAAGATTTCCGATGTCCTGAGTGCGCGAGAATGCGCCTTTGAATTTCATGTAGTTTCGAACCCGGAGTTCCTGAAAGAAGGATCGGCAGTCAGTGACTGTCAAAAGCCGGACAGAATCATCATTGGTACAGACAGTGATTATGTGATCGATTTGATGCGTGCTCTTTATGAGCCTTTCAGCCGTAATCATGAAAAAATTATTGTAATGGATGTCCGAAGCTCGGAACTGACCAAGTACACCGCTAATTGTCTTCTGGCAACAAAAATTTCGTTCATGAACGAAATCGCCTGCTTGGCTGAAATGTTGGGTGCAGATATAGAGTCTGTTCGTAAAGGCATTGGCGCGGATCAAAGGATCGGCTATCAGTTCATTTATCCTGGTTGCGGCTATGGTGGTTCGTGCTTTCCAAAAGACGTGAAGGCATTGGAACACACTGCGCAGCAATTGGATTTCGTACCGCATATTTTGAATGCGGTCGAAACGGTAAACCGGAAACAGAAAAGAAGACTGTTTGAGCAAGTACAGTATCATTACGAAAACAAACTGCAGGGAAAAACATTTGCTCTCTGGGGGTTGGCGTTCAAACCCAACACGGATGATATTCGTGAAGCATCAAGCCTGGAGCTCATGCGCTTGCTCTGGGAAGCAGGCGCTAACGTACAGGCCTATGACCCCAAAGCGATGGAAGAGGCGCAGAAACTCTATCCGGCACATCCGAACTTGCGCTTGATGGGTACTAAGGAAGCAGCTTTGCAAGGTGCAGATGGTCTGATTATTGTTACTGAATGGCAGGACTTCAGGGCGCCAGACTTTGAAATTATAAAGAAATCACTAAAAGATCCGGTGATTTTTGACGGACGAAACCTTTTCGATCCGGGTAGGGTCGCCAAACAAGGCTTCCACTACTACGGTATCGGCCGAGGGCTTTCGATCCGTCCGGTCATGTAGAAACTGACCTCTATTGAGCCGAGTTGGCCTCAATGTATAAATCTTTATAATTTCTCCAGGGTTAGATTCCCATGAAACAACGTATCCTCGTAACGGGCGGAGCCGGATTCATTGGCTCCGCAGTCGTACGTCATTTGCTGAAAAGCGGCAAATATATAGTCGGAAATATTGATAAGTTGACGTATGCCGGGAATTCGGAGTCTCTTGCATCAGTCGATATGATGGAAGATTACCACTTCTTCAAATTTGATATCTGTGATAGACAGAGCATTGAAGGGGTTTTCCAGGAGTTTCGCCCCGACGCTATTATGCACTTGGCGGCGGAGTCTCATGTTGATCGATCTATAGATGACTCGTCGGCGTTTATTCAGACCAATATAGTCGGAACTTATACCCTGCTAGAAGTTTCCCGGGGTTACTGGCGCAAGCTAGACGCGGAAGCTCAGAAACAGTTCCGGTTCCATCATGTTTCTACTGATGAAGTTTTTGGTGATCTGGAAGGGACAGAGGATCTTTTCACCGAGTCCACGCCCTATGCCCCGAGTTCCCCTTATTCGGCGTCCAAAGCAGCGTCCGACCATTTGGTTCATGCATGGCATAGGACCTATGGATTGCCTGTTGTAGTAACCAACTGTTCAAATAATTACGGCCCTTTTCATTTTCCTGAAAAGCTGATCCCGCACGTTATTCTAAATGCCCTGCAAGGAAAGCCACTCCCTGTTTATGGGGATGGCGCCCAAGTGCGAGATTGGCTTTATGTTGAAGATCATGCTCGGGCTTTAATCGAGGTACTCACCCGAGGCCGGGTCGGTGAAACCTACAATGTCGGTGGACATAACGAAAAGAGAAACCTGCAAGTCGTTGAAATTATTTGCGAGCTTTTGGATGAGTACGTCCCATCCGGTACAAGCTTAGATAACGCAAATATCTCATCTTATAGAGAGTTGATTACATTTGTAAAAGATCGATCAGGGCATGATCGTCGCTATGCAATAGATGCAAGCAAAATAAAGAATGAACTCGGCTGGGTTCCAGTAGAAAGTTTTGAGACGGGTATTCGCAAGACCGTGAAATGGTATCTGGAAAATCGACCATGGTGGGAGAGTGTTCTCAATGGAGATTATCGTCTTGGTCGCTTGGGAACCACTGTTGAGTAAGCGGTAATCAAGCATACTACCATCTTGTTGCGGAGCGATTTATGAAAGGTATTATTCTTGCGGGCGGGTCTGGTACACGTTTGCATCCCATAACACGAGGGATATCAAAACAGTTGTTGCCTGTTTTTGATAAACCAATGATTTACTACCCGCTCTCGGTCCTGATGCTGGCAGGCATCAGGGAAGTATTAATTATTTCGACACCTGAAGATTTACCAAATTTCAGTAAGCTGCTGGGAGATGGATCTTCTTTTGGTATCGAGATTTCCTATGCTGAACAACCCACTCCCGATGGTCTCGCACAGGCGTTTATTATCGGTGAGAGCTTTATAGGTGATAGCAATGTTGCCTTGATTCTGGGCGATAACATTTTCTATGGGTATGGATTTAGTGCCATGTTGGCCGATGCGGCCAACCGTAAATCCGGTGCGACGGTTTTTGGTTATCATGTCACTGATCCGGAGCGCTTTGGGGTCGTTGAGTTTAACGAAACGGGCAAGGCTATCTCTATCGAAGAGAAGCCAAAATATCCGAAGTCCAACTATGCCGTTACGGGGCTTTATTTTTACGATAACGACGTTGTCCGGATCGCAAAAGACGTTAAACCGTCACACCGAGGTGAGTTGGAGATCACCGATGTTAACAACGCTTACCTCAAACGGGGCGATTTGCATGTCAGCCTTTTGGGGCGCGGATTTGCCTGGCTGGATACGGGGACCCATGAGTCACTGATGGAGGCGGGCCACTTCGTCCAGACCATTGAAGCGCGCCAGGGATTGAAGGTCGCTTGCCTGGAAGAAATTGCTTATTTCAAGGGGTGGTTGACCGCCGAGCAACTCGGTAACCAGGCCAATGCTTTGGCAAAAACGGGCTACGGCCAGTACCTGTCCCGTTTATTGGACACGGTATTGCCATCATGAACGTCATCCAGACCCAATTGCCTGGTGTGTTGATTATTGAGCCAAAAGTGTTCGGTGATGAGCGGGGGTTTTTCGTTGAGTGCTACCAGGAGTCACGTTATCGTGAAGCCGGTATCGAATTACCCTTCGTACAGGACAATCACTCACGGTCGCAGCATGGAGTATTACGTGGGCTGCATTTTCAGCGTAATCGACCCCAGGGGAAATTAGTGCGTGTTACTCGTGGCGCGGTCTACGATGTAGCAGTGGATATCGATCCGGAGTCTCCAACGTGTGGGGAATATGTAGGCGTTGAACTCTCGGCGGACAACCATTTGCAACTATGGATTCCTCCAGGTTACGCCCATGGATTCTGTGTGTTGAGTGATATCGCCGACTTCCAATATAAATGCACCGATTTGTATTTCCCGGCAGAAGAGGGCGGCCTGATCTGGAATGACCCTGATGTGAATATTGCGTGGCCGGTAGATACGCCAAAACTGTCGGAAAAAGACCTGCGTCACCCGAGCCTGCGAGCTCTGCTAGGCGGGGAATGAATATGCGCGTTCTTGTTACGGGAGCTCAGGGACAAGTCGGGCACGAGTTGCTCCGGCGAGTCCCTGCCGGATTCTCGGTATCTGGCTTTGGTTCGCAGGATCTGGACATCAGTAACGCTGATCAAGTCCTGGCAGTGTTTACATCGATCAAACCGGAACTGGTCATCAACGCGGCTGCGTACACAGCAGTGGACAAGGCTGAGACTGACGTCGAGCGAGCCTATGCGGTCAATTCGGACGGAGTAGGGTTTCTTGCGGCGGCTGCGGAAAGGCTGAGCATTCCACTTTTTCATATATCCACGGATTATGTGTTCAGTGGTGATAGTGATAAGCCATACACGCCCGATGAGGGGACTCAGCCCTCCGGTATTTACGGGTTGAGCAAGTTATCCGGAGAGCAGCGACTGATTGAAGAATGTTCGCGCCATCTGATCTTGCGCACCAGTTGGGTGTTTGGCGCGCACGGCAATAATTTCGTGAAGACCATGCTTCGTCTTGGAGCGGACCGGGAAACATTGTCTGTCGTCGCCGACCAGCATGGGGGCCCCACCTCCGCAGGTAGCATTGCCGATACGCTTTGGGCTCTGGCTTCGAGTTTTCAACAGGAAGGTCGTCTTGACTGGGGGGTGTATCACTACAGTGGTGCACCGGCCTGTACCTGGTATGACTTTGCCAATGAGATATTCACACAATCCATAAGCCTTGGTCTGCTGGAACGGCGCCCCCAACTCACGGCGATCACTACCGCAGAGTATCCAACACCAGCCAAGCGTCCGATGTGGTCGGTGCTGGATTGCCGAAAGCTGGCGGACGGATACGGATTATACCCCTGCGACTGGGCGCAGGATCTTCGGTCCGTTCTTCAGCAGCTGGGAGACCTGAAGGGCGCCTGATGCTGGATAAAGCTGAAAAACAGTCCGACCATTAATAACATTCTTCGCGGCATTTGAGCTTTCCTCATTCAATACCGCATTATCGCAAGCCCTCTGAATACGTGGTGTTCATTGGGCATTTATACATGTTAGAAAAATCCATGGCTCATCATCGTGATCAGCGCTATCGGTAGAGCAATGTCTCATCGGTGGCATAGATCTTCTGTCGATGACATGATCTACAAGAGGTAAGGTGAGCGGGCGCGTAATATATCTGCATCTGGTCATGCTTTCGCTTCTTGGTACTTAGTATCAATCCTGTATATCGAGAAGGAGTCTGATATGAAAAAGCTATTTGCTATCACGCTATTGGGCGCTTTGAGTACCACAGTAGTTGCGGCAGAAGAACCGTTGACACTGAACACTCCTTTGGTGGGCTCAGTCACCGTGGGAACGGGTTTGGCGATTGGTGCGGCGGTAGTCGCGGGCGTTGTGGCCGCGTCCAACAGTGGTGGGAGTTCTAATGGAGGTACCACAGGTACCACCGGTACTACCGGTACCACTAATTGAAATAGTTCTCGGTGTTTTGGACAAGGTCACACAGGGTATCCTGGGTGGCCTTGTTTTTTTGGATGTGCTCTCAACTAGTGTAGTGCCAATATGATTCGTAATCTTTCTGTTGCCATACTGGCAAGTATTGCCTTGCAAGGCTGCATGTTTTCTCCCGGTCAACATATGGACACCAGTCAAATTGTTCGTGACGGTACATCCGAGAGTGGGAACGTTGAACTGATACCCATCACGCCTAAATTGATCGCAATGGAAGCCTCCACTCAGGTCGACGAGTCAATCCCACCAGAGTTGTTGAGTTACTCACCGGAAAGTTATCGGATCGGTGCCAATGATTTGCTGTTCATTACCGTTTGGGACCATCCGGAGTTAACCGCTCCTTCGGGTCCACAACAGCAGATCGACGCAAACGGACGTCTTGTACGGCCGGACGGAAAGCTGTTTTACCCTTATGTTGGCAACATCGCGGCTGCGGGTAAAACAATCGAAGAACTACGCGCCTATATTTCTGAGCGACTCACCCAGTTCGTTGATAGTCCGCAAGTCGACATCAGTGTATTGCGGTTCGCCAGTCAGAAAATCGTTGTGTCCGGTGCAGTTGTCAGAGCCGGACAGCAACCGCTTACCACGACGCCCTTGAGTGTTGTGGAGGCTGTTGGTTATGCCGGTATCGATCCGCTCAACGCTGATCTGTCGGGCCTGACGCTGACGCGTGATGGTCGTGAATATAAGTTGGATCTGGACGCATTGAACCGCCAGAAAAACTCCGCGCTACCCAACGTTTACCTCAAGGCGGGTGATCAGTTGTATCTGCCTTACAACGATCGTAAACGCATCTATGTCATGGGTGAGGTTAACCAGCCTCGGGCATTGACCTTCAAAACCAAAACAATGAACTTGTCCGACGTTCTGGGTACGGTGGGCGGCCTCAACCAGACAACCTCCAATGGCAACGCCGTTTATGTCATCAGGGGAGTCGAAAATCTGGACAAGGAACCAGCCAAGATTTTCCAGCTGGAAGCCACCTCGCCATCTGCCATGGCACTGGCAACGCGCTTCGATGTACAAGCGCAGGACGTGGTCTATGTCGGCCCCGCCAACATCACGCGTTGGAACCGTTTTATCAGCCAGTTGGTACCGTCCGCATCCATCGTGGGTATAGGCGCAGCTGCAAGAAACGATATGAGCGAAGCCGGCAGCAGATAAGGGCAAATTCTACCCGTGAATATTTTGCGCAGCAGCGCCTGCTTGGCGATGGCTTTCATGCTGTGTGGGTGTAACCCACTGATGAAAGCCTCTTTCGATACCCTTAAAGCGTCCGCAGTGGGGCCCGACTCTCTGGAGTTGACCCAGGCTCAGGTGGACGCTGTTCCTTTTCCTCAGATCAAAGTCACCACGTCTTCCAGCGAAGGCGTCATGGCAATGATTCGCCAGCGTGGCGACCTGCAGTTCTGGGTCGCTTCCGGTAAGCAGGTGTTGTTGATGCGCGACGGTTTGATCGTGCGCAGCGTCGGGCTCGGTATCAACCTCGATGGTACCCGCTGGGAGGGTGAGTCGCCGTTCAAGCGTGGGCTGCATCGGCTGCCCGACGGTTACAGCAGCACCCGCTGGATCGATCTTTATGACGGCTACCGTGTCGGGATTGCCGTGAGCAGCCGGTTTACCCAGGAAGGCATTGAGGATGTCAAGGTGATGGACAAGACGTATGCCTTGCTCCGCGTTGATGAGCGCATTGATGCGCCTCAAATAGATTTCCATGCAGTCAATCGTTACTGGGTCAGGCCACAGGATGGTTTCGTCATTCAGAGCGAACAGCATCTAACGCCTCAAATTTCCCTGAAGTTCATTCAGTTGCGTTCTCAGCAGGGAGCTATTCATTGAAGCGTCTGAATATAGTGTTTGCCGGCTTGTTATTAGCTGGCTCAGGCCTGGGCCATGCCGACGTCACCGTCAGTGGTGACGTTCGCAGTCCCGGCCCATTCAAGATCCAGCCAGGCGCCCGTTTGCTGGATGTTATTACCGCTGCACAACCCAATGCTGAAAGTTACTGGTTGGCTGCCGCCTGGTTACGCCAGCCTTTGCTGGAAGAGCAGCGCCGGTTGAAAGTCGGCGTACTGTTTGATCTGAAAGTACTGCAGCGTGGTGCCTTGTTGTTTAACAAGCCTGCCCGGGCAGCCTTGGCCGACCAACTCTATGAGGAGGTTGCTCGACTACCGGTTACGGGGCGCCAGGTTGCAGTGCTTGACCCTGTTGCGGTCGAGGTCGGGTTTGCCCTCAACGATCGCATCGATGAGGGCGACCATCTTGTCTATCCACTTCGTCCAGATACCGTGGAAGTGTTGGGCGCTGTCGCGAAACCTTGCCGGCTGCCTTATCGCGCAATGCAGGAAGCCCGCGACTATCTGCAAGCTTGTCAGTCCTCCGCCGATGCCGAGATGGATTACCTGTGGATTATCCAGCCCGATGGCCACACCCAGCGGATAGGCATTGCCTTGTGGAATCGGGAGGAGGGGCACTGGCCCGCCGCCGGCAGCAAAATCCTCGTGCCGATCAAGAACGATGATCTTGACCCGCCAACACCTGAACTCAACCAACAGTTGGCCGAATTTCTCGCCACTCAACCTGTGGCTGAGGTGGCCCCTTGAAGTTACGTTTTGCAGCCGTTCTGTTGTTACCTTGTGGTTTGGCTCATGGAGAGCCGCGTTATACCCAGAATGATTTCGGTGGGGTGGGCTTGTTACAGACACCCACCGCACGCATGGCGCCTGCCGGTGAACTGAGTGTCAATGCCAGTCGAACTGAACCCTATACTCGTTACAGTCTTTCGCTACAGCCCTTTGAATGGCTTGAGGGCTCGTTTCGCTATACCGCCATTACCAACCGGCCATACGGCCCCGAGTCACTCAGTGGCGATCAAAGTTACAAGGATAAGGCCGTTGATGCCAAAGTTCGTTTGTGGCAGGAAAGTCATTGGCTTCCTCAAGTAGCACTGGGCTTTCAGGACATCGGCGGTACGGGCTTGTTTTC
Source organism: Pseudomonas izuensis (assembly GCF_002356535.2). Lineage (NCBI taxonomy): Bacteria > Pseudomonadati > Pseudomonadota > Gammaproteobacteria > Pseudomonadales > Pseudomonadaceae > Pseudomonas > Pseudomonas izuensis. The sequence goes on from NZ_AP017423.2 coordinate 1,930,419, forward strand.
CAGCGAGTACTTTGTCGCCAACAAACGCTTCGGCAATTTTGACTTCAGTGGCGGTGTCGCTTGGGGGTACATGGGGAGTCGGGGAGATTTCGATAACCCACTTGGGTGGGTCGATGACCGCTTCGATACAAGACCGCCCAGCGAAGGGACAGGTGATTTCAATGCGAATTATTTTAGAGGATCCCCCTCCATTTTCGGTGGCGTCGCTTATCAGACACCTTGGGCACCGCTCAGTTTGAAACTCGAATACGAAGGCAATGATTATAAAAGTGAACCCTTCGCTAATTCGATTAAACAAGACACGCCCGTCAACATCGGCGCCGTGTACAAACTGACAGACTCGATTGACCTCAGCGCTGCCTGGGAGCGCGGCAATACCGCCATGTTCGGTATTACCCTGCACACCAACTTCGCCAGCCGCAAGACGCCAGTGAAGACCTACGACCCGCCGGCTGAGCCTCTTCCCGCTCAAACGCCTGCTACTCCCCCGGAGCAGGTCAATTGGGCCAACGTGTCCCAACGCCTGCAAAATAATGCCGGCTATAAAGTGGAGCGCATCACCCAGCGTGGCTCTGAGTTGTTGGTGTATGGCGAGCAGTCCCGTTACTTCTATTCGGCGAAAGCTGTCGGCCGGGCCAGTCGAATCCTGGATAACAGCGTCAATGACGATATCGATTGGTTCACCTTGGTGAACAAGCGATACGACATGCCTCTGGAAGAAACCAGTGTGCCCCGCGAAACCTTCCGCGAGGTGGTCAAGAACGAAGAGTCTCTGCAAGATTTGCATCGCGCAACCGAGGTCAATGCCGCGGTACCGCACACCGAGACCACGCTGTATACCGGGGTGCGGGATCCTTTCTCTTATGGACTGGGCCTGGGGTACAAACAGAACATCGGTGGGCCAGATGGCTTGCTCTATCAGATCACTGCCGATGCCGACGCTGAATATCGCTTCACCCGTAATACCTGGTGGAGTGGTTTGCTGAGCGTCAACTTGTTGAATAACTATGACAAGTTTACCTACGACGCACCGAGTGGATTACCTCGAGTACGCACAGACCTGCGCAAGTATCTGACGACCTCCGACGTCACCATGCCGACGTTCCAGCTCAACCACGCCAAGCAGTTGGACAAGGATCTTTATGGCATGGTTTACGGGGGGTATCTGGAGTCCATGTTTGCCGGGGTCGGTGGTGAGGTACTGTTTCGCCCGGCGGGCCAGCGCTGGTCCGTCGGTGCCGATCTGAACTTCGTTCGCCAGCGTGACTTTGACCAGGGCTTTGGTCTGCGTGACTACTCGACCGTTACGGGGCACGTCACGGGCTATACCGACTTGCCTTTCGAAGCGCAGGCGGCTGTCAGCGTGGGCCGTTATCTGGCCCGGGACTGGGGCACTACGATCGACCTGTCCCGTGAGTTCCGTAACGGCGTGCGATTTGGTGGCTGGGTCACGCTGACCACGGCGACTAAAGAGGAGTATGGCGAGGGTAGTTTCGACAAGGGAATCTACATCTCCATTCCTTTCGACGAGTTGATGAGCATGTCGACGATGCGTCGTGCCAACATCGTCTGGGCGCCTTTGACCCGGGATGGTGGTGCGCGGCTGAATCGTAGTTACTCGTTGCACACGATGACCGATAGCCGTGACAGCGATTTGTTCTATCGCAACTTCGAGAAGATTACCGAGTGATGATTGGCGATCTGCAAGGTGGGTTTGCCTTGCAGATCGCTCTGAGGTTCCTACAGCCTGGTGACACTCGACAGCGGCAGGTTGATACGCTGCTCGCGTTGCAAAAAGTTCATCAGCAACACAACCCGCTCATCGCCATCCATCGCTAGAAAAAGCGCTTCCAGCTCCGCAAAACTCCCTTGGTTGATACGCACCAGGTCGCCCTGTGTCAGCAACGATTGTGCCGATGGTTCGCGCTCGCGCAGTTGAAGATGCCCAATCACATCATCAGCAATCGCTACAGGCTGACCACCAAAACTGACCGTCCTCAAAACGCCTCGCGTCGAACGCAGGGGTGCCCAGTTGTCGTGCAAGCTGAGCTGGATAAACAGATAGCCGGGAAACAGCGACTCGCAGAGTGTCTGCCGCTTGCCCCGCAGGAGGCGTTCGCGACGATAAGTCGGGCGATAGCATTGGTAACCCTGACGCTGCAAATTTTCCTCGGCGCGCTCATCCTGGTTGGCTTTGCAGTGAATCAGGTACCAGGCGGGTTTGGCATATTGTTTACTCGCGATCATCCGAGTCTTCCTTACTTGGCGAGTTGTTTAGTCTTGAGTTGCACCGGACCAAGCGAAAAGGGGACTTTCGTCCCCTGATTAATCCGCTGGCGCACCATCAAATTGAGGCTCGCCGTCAATAAATGTCTTTTGACAGCAAGGTGAATGGCGTCTTCACCAGGATTTTCAGATCCAGCCACAGCGACCAGTTGTTGATGTACTTGAGGTCGATCTCGACGCGCTTCTGCATCTTGTCGATGGTGTCGGTCTCGCCGCGGTAACCGCTGATTTGAGCCAGTCCGGTGATACCCGGTTTGATTCGGTGACGAGCCATGTAGGCGAGAATCTTGCCGGAGTAGTAATCATTGTGAGCAATGGCATGCGGACGTGGCCCGACAAGGGCCATATGGCCTTGCAAGACATTGAACAACTGCGGCAACTCATCGATTGAAGTGCGGCGGATAAAACGTCCTATCGGCGTTATCCGCGAGTCATTACGACTGGCCTGCTTCACTTCGTGGTCATCGTGCACGCGCATCGAGCGAAACTTCCAGACCTGAATGACCTTGCCATTCCAGCCATGGCGGTCCTGTTTGAAGAATACCGGACCCTGGGAGGTGAGTTTGACCGCCAGGCCAATCGCCAGCAGCAACGGGCTCAGAACGACAATGGCCATCAGCGCCACGCTTTTGTCGAGCAGGCTTTTGCTCAGTGCGGCGGTAGGTTGGCTGGTCAGCGGGCTTTCATTCAAATGGATCGCCGGAAGGCCATCCACATCACTGACCGAGTGATTGAGCAGCGTCAGGCTGTTCAAGTCCGGTACCCAGACAACATCGACGTGGGCATCCAGCAGATCGCCATACATGGCCTCGATCTGTGCCGCTTCACTCAGCGGCAGTGTGATGTACAGGCGGCGGATATCGTGGGTCTGGATCAGTTCCAGCAGTGCCTCTTGCGGGCCTACAACAGGTGGCGCACCCTCAGTCATCAAGGGCGTGGCGTCCGAACTGACCAGGCCGACCAATGGGAAATGCTCAAGGGTACGAAGCTTGTTGGCCAACCCCAATGCCAGATCGCCAGTACCAACAATCAGCGTTTTCCGCTCCCGTTGAAGTGAGCGTTGGTAGTATTTCGAGAAGCCATGCAACGGGACATATAACAACGCCTGCCCGATGTAACTGCAGATGGCCCAGATCAGAATGATCTGACGGGAAAACAGTTCATTGGCCTTGCAGAGGAACGCGACAATTGCTAACGCTGCCAACGTCATTGACCAACCCATCAGGAGTCTTATCAAACCTTCCAGGTAATTGTCTTGCTTTGCATAGACGCCGCACCAGGTATAGGCGGGCACGGATGCAAGTACGGTGAGTGTTGCGCATACTCGATAATAGAATTCTACGTTTCCATTCTGGTAATAAACCAATAGAAGTAACAGGGCGACAACAAAGCCCTGACCCATTGCCCACTGTCCCCAGAAGGTCAATCCTTTGAGAGTGGTATTTCGATTGATACGAAGATTGTTAACCATGCGATATCCCCAAAATACGTTCATTTCCGTGTCGACAGACAAGAACCAAAGTTGATCTGGCATGTATTATTGTTTTTATTAGATAGCCAACCGTTGACGAACTGAAACGCCAAGGGCGGCGCTGTCGCCAGTAAATAGAGTAAGTGATTGGTTTGAATGCTGTCTGACGACTTTTAACGATGGGGGTGGTATGTTTCGGTTGATATATTGGGCAAGCAAGGCGTGTTAGAAATGGTCGATAAACTGATTTTGTGAGGTGGGGTTTATAGAAGAGGAGAGGCAGATTGGGAAGTGAGGCGGTGTGCTTTTTTATTGTTGTAGTGCACTACCTGGGATGGCCGTTTCATTGACTCAGGTCAGACTTTGCCTCGGGTGATTTTTTGTATCAGGCAATACCCTCGGTTGCGGACTGCACGAAAAAGACGCTCGCCATTGCTGGCGCTTTTGAACTTTTCCTGGAGTCGGCTCAGGCACATTTCGAGACCGCGATAATGTTCGGGTTCTCTGCCGATGCTGCGGATAAGGTCGTCCTTGCTGACCACGCGATCATCATGATGCAGCATGGTCTTGAGCAGCGTGGCCTCCAGTCCAGTCAAGACAATCTCTATGTCATCCTTGATCAGTACGCCGTTACCATTGCTTAATCGCCAGGTTTCGTTAAATGGGTTGCATTGTTCAGCCGAGTTGGAGACGCAATCCCTGGTGTCATCCCCGGCATCATCGGCGAAGCAGACGATGTTATCGAATTGAGTGTCGGGCTGGGCAGCTTGCCACTCAGACTTGAATGTCGAAAGAACGCGCTGTGTATCATGCTTGATAACAGGCGAAACCATTCTGTCCACGTGCGGGAAAATAAATTCCATAAGTTTTGGAGCAGAGGAAAGATGGGCTACACTTTCCACAAACATTTTTGCCTGTGACGTACCGAACGAGTTATATCGCTTGCTGGAAAGTAGTGCTTCCAGTTCCAGTTGTAGCGCTGGGTTATGGGTTACTACAACAAAGTATTTTCTGAGGAGGTTTGTGCTGCTATCCATGGCTCTCTCCTGATGTGCACGCCTGGTAATGGGATTAAAGGTTTTCGGCAGGGGAGTAATGGCTCCCTTGGAAATAGTCAAAGGGCAGCGCTCGGGCCAGTACATGGCTGGCAGCATGCTCGACGCTGTCCGCTATAAAGCAGACTTTATTATTGTGCGCTTGCAGGATCATGCGTTCGTAAAGTCGGTTGAAAAGGTCAGGGTTGCCCGTGAGCTCAAGGTCCAAGTCTAAGGTCGAAATGGAAATCTTTATATAGTCGAATAGATTCAGGGTTGTGTATGTTTCGATACTTTCGTCGTAGATATCGAAGCCATCGAATGCGATTTCTATGCCGTGATCTTTCAATAGAAATACGTTGTGGAGGACATTTTTTTTGTCGGTAAAACTGTCCATCGACAAAGGCAGCGTGTTTAGTGCGATCACCAGCGTCTGACCGAAACCACGCAGGATGTCGCTGCACCGGATCAAGTCTTCAGTGAGCTCGGCATGGGTGAGCGCAGACTGTTCTACACACACAAATCGGCGGCTCAGATGTTTGTTTTCGCTAGCGCTGTTGCGGTTTTTCAGCGAGAAAGCGCTCAGCCGGGTCTGCATCAGCACTTCGCTGTAGATGCCACCCATCTGATGCGCTGCTGGTGCGCCAGAGTCAATAGCGGACAAAATCAGGCTATCGTCGGATTGTATTCTGATCTCGCTGGCAAATGGGCAGCCATCGCGTGTAAGAATCAATTGCCGAGAAAAGTGTTGATCCGCGCGGTCGAAGCGAGGCACGCATCCGGTTGCGTTCATAATGCAAAAACTCCGTTGCACATAAATAATCAGGTGGTAGAAATCAAACCCCTGATTAAACGATATCCATACCCACGAATGCTTTGAATGGCGTTGGTGCCATACATGCCTTTTATTTTGCCGCGAAGGCGGCTGATCGATTTTTCCAAGGCCCTTGGGTCATAGAAATTTATATTGAGCCCCATGACTTTGGCGATTTCATCATGGCTCAATATCTGGGTTTTCGTTTGAGAAAAAGCTTCAAGAATTTTCATTTCTGCAAACGAGACATCAAGCTTTTTATAGTCCCCGATGAGGCACATGCGAGTCGGGTCCAGGAGCAGATTGTCTTTCTTCTGCCATTCCGGGCTACTAAAGACCTCGGAAAACACCTCGGCGCTATCATCAGGCGTTCTATTGAACTTTATGCAGTAATCGGCGCCGGCAAGATAATATTTCATCTTGTTGTAGGTGCCTGAGCCTGTGATAGCCGCAATAATTGTTGACGCCAAATTGTCGGCACGAAGGCCTTCAATCAAGGCAATACTTTCATCAAGCGCCTGGGGGCTATCAATGACGACAAAAACCGCCCGATACAAATCAAGGTGCTTGTTTCTATTGAACGAATTGCTGTAGCACGCTGCATCAACGGTTATATCGGTCCCTGCGTGGCTGGCGACTAATTCCCTGAAACCCTCAGCTACGATATGGGTCCGTCCGATGGTGAGAATCCCTGTCTGCTCCTTTGCGTGGCTGTGAATTGAAGTCGTTTTGGTCCCTGTAAGCATCATGCTTTGACTCGGCTGGGTGCAGACGGTTGGATGTTAAAGCACCAATTCTCATTTGTGACTGACAATTGGTAACATTTCACCAAAATTTGATGCGGTAGACACGTTTTTTTTAACATTGCCGAACAATCGGACGTGATCGTTGGGTGTGGACAGCCAAATTGGCCAGGAATCAGGAGAGGGTAACAGGGTATAGCATTGTGCCATCTTTTTGTATCGATATCCTGATTTGCCGGACCGATAAGCTGTGCGTGTGGCCGAAGCGTGAATCGTTTTGCGCTTTTTCCTGGAGGATCAATTAGCCCTGAAAAATAGTTGCCTGTAGAGGGTGTTTCGCGACGTTTTTGGTAAAGGTATATCAAATAATAACTGATATATAACTTTCGTTTGTTAGTGCTGATATGGACAATTGATAACAACCAGTTTCATTACGGGCCATGATGCGTTTTACTTTCGTGCTCGCCAAATTGTATTTGCCAGGCTGAACTAACATCAGCTTGGACATTTGGTATTTTTGGAATGAGTCAGGTAGCGAAAATTCCAAATACTTGAATAGACAGCAGTCCCTTGAAGGGCGTGTCGTGTGGGGCTAGCGGAGAATTTATGGATTTTTGGACGACCATCACGGTGCTGATCCTGGGGGCGGTCGAAGGGCTGACGGAGTTCTTGCCTATATCAAGTACCGGGCACCAGATTATTGTCGCGGACTTGCTCGACTTCGGCGGCGAACGGGCAATGGCGTTTAATATTATTATTCAGCTCGGCGCCATCCTCGCGGTGGTCTGGGAGTTTCGTCGCAAGATCCTCGAAATCGTCAGCGGTTTGCCAACGCAGCGCAATGCACAGCGTTTTACCTTGAATCTATTGATCGCCTTTATGCCGGCCGTTGTCCTCGGGGTATTGTTCGCCGACAAGATTCACGAGTACCTGTTCAACCCGATCACCGTGGCGATGGCATTGGTGGTGGGTGGCGTGATCATGTTGTGGGCCGAGCGCCGCGAACATGTGGTGTGCGTCGATCATGTCGACGATATGCGTTGGACGGACGCACTCAAAGTCGGACTCGTACAATGCCTGGCGATGATACCGGGCACTTCGCGCTCAGGATCGACCATTATCGGTGGATTGCTGTTTGGACTGTCGCGCAAGGCCGCGACCGAGTTTTCGTTCTTTCTGGCCATGCCGACCATGGTCGGCGCCGCCGTCTATTCCGGCTACAAGTATCGAGACCTGTTCCAGGCTGGCGACCTGCCGGTTTTTGCCTTGGGCTTCGTGACGGCGTTCGTATTCGCCATGATCGCCGTTCGTGGCTTGCTCAAGTTCATCGCCAACCACAGTTACGCCGCATTCGCCTGGTACCGGATCGTATTCGGATTGCTGATCCTGGCGACATGGGGATTTGGCTGGGTCAACTGGACTGAAGCGGCGCACTGAACACCAGTACCAGGCTGCGGGATCAGCAGCCTGGTATCGGGTAATGCTTAACGCCCTTCAAGCAACTGCGCCGCCTGATCCAGCAAGGCCAACGGCTCTTTGGCCTTGTGGATATCCACCGACAACAACTGGCGAAACTTGCGCGCCCCCGGAAATCCGGTGCCCAGCCCCAGCACATGCCGCGTGATGTGATGCATCGAACCGCCTGCCTCGATGTGTGCGGCGATATACGGCCGCAACTGCGCCAGCGCCTCGGCGCGCGTAATCACCGGTGCGGTGCTGCCGAACAGCTGCTGATCCACTTGCGCCATCACATAAGGGTTGTGATACGCCTCACGGCCCAGCATCACCCCGTCGAACGTCTGCAAATGCTCGTGGCAGGCCTCCAGCGTCTTGATCCCACCATTGAGAATAATCTCCAACTCCGGAAAATCCGCCTTCAACCGCGCCGCCACGTCATAACGCAGGGGCGGAATGTCACGGTTCTCCTTCGGCGACAACCCCTCCAGAATCGCAATCCGCGCATGCACGGTAAAACTCGTGCACCCGGCCTCGCGCACCGTACCGACGAAATCACACAACTCTTCGTAACTGTCGCGCCCGTTAATGCCGATGCGATGCTTCACCGTCACCGGAATCGACACCGCGTCGCGCATCGCCTTCACACAATCGGCCACCAACTGCGGATGCCCCATCAGGCACGCGCCGATCATATTGTTCTGCACCCGATCGCTCGGGCAGCCGACGTTCAAATTCACCTCATCGTAACCGTGGTCCTGGGCCATGCGTGCGCAGGCAGCCAAGTCCAACGGAACGCTGCCGCCGAGTTGCAACGCAAGCGGGTGCTCGGCTTCGTTGTGGCGCAGGAAACGTTCGTGATCGCCGTTGAGAAGCGCGCCGGTGGTGACCATTTCGGTGTAGAGCAGGGCGTTTTTCGATAACAGGCGCAGGAAGAAACGGCAGTGGCGGTCAGTCCAGTCCATCATCGGCGCGACGGAGAAACGGCGGGAGAGCGGGGCGGGTGTGGCGATGGTTACGGGCATTGGGGATCTGGAATCGGTGAGGCTGGGAGGTGGGGGAGTTTAACAGGAATGGGGGTGTGGGGTTTTGGTGAGTAGAGGGGGGAACAACGTATTTGAGCGAAGGCAAGAGGGGCTAGTTGGCTAGGTGCGAGTAAATAGAACTGTCTGATTTTTCCCAAAGCGACCAACGGTTACCGCTGACCGAAGTGTGGGCCAGTAAGGTTGCGTTGACGTAAGAGTTTGAGAGATGGCTCATAGCTATTGCGGCGATGTACGATCCACACTTTGATATCAGACAGGGATTGCAGCTCATGGAGCTTCTGGCATTAATCGCGGGTATAGCAGCATTCGTCCTCTTGATAAAAAATACGAAACTCAAAGGGCTAATGAATCAGCTGAAAATGGAGCTGACTTCAAGACAGAATGACCTAAATGTAACCGAGCAAGAGATCGCTGCATTGCAGCAACAATTGCAGCAGAAACTCAGGGAGCTGGAGCGTTTCAAGGATATCGTGGATGCGGAAGCTGAGGCGGTCAGAATCCTCGGTGAGACCAAAACTGAACGTGTCCGTTTACTGCAGCAAGCGCAGTCGAAAGTGGATCAGGCAGAAACCCGATTGATCCAAGCGATCGCGGATGCAGAAAAAATAATCGCGGGCGCACAAGAGCGAGCGCAAGAGGTAGCAGGCGATGCCCTTGAGGCCATGGGTAAAGCCAAGCACTACGCTGAAGCGGCTCAGGCGATGAAAAACATAATAGAAGGTTACGGTGACGGCTACATCGTACCGACGTACAACCTTCTGGATGATCTGGCTGAAGAGTTCGGCTTCACCGAAGCAGGTCAAAAGCTAAAAGAAGCTCGGGAGTACACCCGGCTGATGGTTAAAACGGGCCGGGCGGCCGCCTGTGATTATGTCGAAACCAACCGCCGCGAGACCGCATTACGATTCGTAGTGGACGCGTTCAACGGTAAGGTCGACTCGATTCTTTCGCGCTCAAAATCAGACAACCACGGTAAGCTCGAACAGGAAGTTCGCGACGCTGCTGCTTTGGTAAATCTAAATGGTGCACCTTTCCGTAACGCAAGAATAACTGATGAGTACCTAAAGTCTCGCCTGGAAGAGTTGCGCTGGGCTGTCACGGCAAAACTGCTGAAAGACCAGGAACGTGAAGAACAGCGTCAACTGCGTGAGCAAATCAGAGAAGAAGAGAAAGCTCGACGTGAATACGAGCGGGCGATTAAGGATGCGGCCAAAGAAGAATCCAACCTTCGCAAAGCGCTCGAGAAAGCCCAAGAGCAGGTGGCGGCTGCAACTGCTGCAGAGCGTGCAGAATTTGAATCTCGTTTAGCTATGCTGCAAGAACAACTGCTAGCCGCCCAAGAGAAGAATCAGCGAGCGTTGTCCATGGCGCAGCAAACTCGTGCTGGCCATGTGTATGTCATTTCCAACGTTGGTTCCTTCGGCGAGCAAGTGTTCAAAATCGGTATGACACGCCGATTGGAACCGCTTGATCGCGTACGTGAGCTCGGCGACGCGAGCGTCCCGTTTGAGTTCGATGTTCACGCAATGATTTTTAGTGACGATGCGCCGGGCCTTGAGAAAAAACTTCACCGGCACTTCTTGCGCGAGCAGGTCAATAAGGTCAATCCAAGAAAAGAATTCTTCCGAATCGAGCTGCCAGCGATCCGTGCCGAGCTTGAAGACCTTGGGGTAGAAACACTTTGGACAATGAGCGCGAAGGCATTTGAATACAAAGAGACTCTGCGGATCGAACAACAGATTCTGGAAAACCCTGCAATCGCTGCGGAATGGACGCAGCATCAATTGGAAGTAGAAGAAGCAATTGAGCATTCGGAGGAGGAAGCGCTGGCTTCAGCTTAACGTTTGTTGCCTATTCGTATGCGTCTTGATTTCGACGGAGGAAGGGACCGAAAAAGGCGGAAACAGAGTGAAAGGGGGACAGGTAAAAGTATAGGGGGAAGGGGACAGATTTATTTTTACGGGTTAATAAATCTGTCCCCTTTTGGTTTTCAGCACAAGGCTTTCAGGGCAGTCAGCAAAAAACTAACCTTCCTAACCGTTTTTCGAGGGGGCAACATGAAAAGTCGAAAGCACCTATGGTGGAGTGTTTGCGCACCAACGTCAGTTGCTGTGCACTCACGTTGGTGCGCAAACACTCCCCGAATCCAGTAACTGTCACCGAAACTGTCACCAGTTCTACGCAACGTCACCTTGATACCGCTGGAAGCCTTGAAAATAGTGGAGCGGGTGAAGGGAATCGAACCCTTGTTATCAGCTTGGGAAGCACCTAACGAGGTGCCTGGGTGAAAGGTAGGGAGGTTAACAGTGGACTGGCAATCGCCTCCTAAAGACTTGGTGTATCTCGCAGAAAACCGCCACCGACGGACGCTATCCAAGCGCTCTTATAAACAGATATTATCTTCGGCGAGAGATTTTTATTTGTCATGTGGGGTAAGACGCCCACTACGTCAAACATACCAATGGCATAATGCCCTTAATCAATATGAATTTTTATGCCACTTTTACTGAATGAGGAAGCCTGTGTTGGATGTATTTAACGAGCGCCGCTGTGCCTGTTGTATCAAGAGGGTTGGGTAGATGACGAATCAACTCGACTACTTAAAGGCGAAACGGCGAATTATGGAAGTATTCGTTCCCGGATTTGATTCAGCTGTCTCGGCTAAATCTCTGTCCGATGAGGAAATGGAGGCCATTCTGGATGCTGTCACTGGTTCACTTCCTTTCCGCAAACCGGCACAAATGCTCGCGCTATCAATGTTCCTTTTCGAGGGGGTAAAGCGATTTGACCGGTGGTTTTCTCCATCGCCATACGTTGTACCGCTAAACCAACATGAGCGGTTCGCCAAGTTTGTTAACGCTTTTTGGCGCATTGAAAGGGACGAGCCGATGAACTGCCCAGTATTTAAGCTTCACCTAATTAAGGATCTTGTCTTTAAGCAATTTGATGAGAAACCAATTGATGCGATAGCTCCGTCGGAGGTGCTCCAATTTCAACACCAGGTTGAGAAAATTTCAGCGCCCACTTCTTCGGTAAAAATGACCGAATTCATACAGCAAAAATCCGAGCTTCTATTTGTTCTAAACGGTTTGATCGATAGAAGTTTGAGGACAATATTCCGATTCCGCATCCCATATGTGCTGCATAAGCAGCCACTTGAGGTCGAGTTCACGTGGTGCGGTGTTCCAATGCGAGCGCTAGTTACTCCATCCTTTCGGGCAACGGAGGAAAGCTTTATCCAAACAGGTGATAATGCAGCCCTCTCAGCGGGGGCCTCTCGGTGGCAAACAGGCTCGTCCGTTATCACTATTGAGCGGGAAGGCCTTGTGGACGGTAGCGCTTTCACCGACCGTCTACAAGCCGTGCCAGGCTCGGAGTTTCCGGTCAATGGCTGGCCAAAGTCATTTACGTTAGCATTCTCGATTTTCCATGACCTTGCTTGGCGGCTGCGTACAGATCATGCAGGACACCAAGACTGGATACCCGCACCTCGAGACTTATCTGACTTGGAGTTTTGGATTAAAACCAGTTCAAATGACAGTCTTGGTTACATTAGAAAAGGATCTCCTGCTGCACTGTTGGAAATATTTACCCCCACAGAAAATTCGTTGAATATTGTTTTAGGTGAGTTGACCCGCTTACCTTGGTCCGCCGAGTGTCGTGTAAGAGCCAACATGTACTTGGAACTCGGAGACACTAATGAGGCGCTTTTCTGGTTGAACGTGGCGGTCGAGTCTCTAATCACGCAGCGTTTCCAGGAAATTGAAGTTGCGCTTGGTCGCCCCGGTCTTGCAGCTGACCTAGGCAGCCCAAGGGAATTCTGGTCGGAAGCAGAGGCTATTCTTTCGAAGCAGTTCCCAGATATGACAGGTAAGGTCATATGGCCTAGTGCTCCGATTCATGTGAGTATTTTTGGTAAGTTGAAATCGTTATACCGACTGGTGCCGATGAAAACTTCCGCTGGCGAGCTGACTCGTAAGTATCAAGTTGTCTCGGGCGAGCGTAACGATTTATTTCACGGTAAGCGAACTTCCCGGGTTACCGTGGCTACGGTTGAGGCAGCATCCCAAGCGTTGAGTTGGATTGACACTAATATGTGGCCTGAGCCACCTAGCGACTCAATAGGGTAACTCTAATTTTTCCGAAGCTTGGTGGTTTGCCAATCGTTAAGTCAAGCTTTGTATATCTGATTATCAAGAAGCTTCCGCTTTTGGCCGATTACAGCCACGCAGCGGGAGCTGTTCGGCCTGACAACCTTCGGCTAACCGATATAGTTTCTTGAGGCGAGCCAAGCCCTGGTTAATAAACCCTGCATTTTCACCGATGGCACTCCAGTGCTCCGCGAACATTTCCTCCAGCTTCCGATGCGCTCCGGGTTTGCGCCTAGAGGCCGAATATCCCTTCCAAGCAATTACCGATTACCAGGTGCGTGCTCTGGGTGGTCCTTCAGAGACCCTCCATTAGAAAGTAGGCGCATTGCGTAAAAAAATTTCAATCTGCCGCCGATATGTTTGGATGCTTGAAGGGGGCCGGCAGTAGGCGATAGCGTCGCTGGCTTTTAGTGGTTTATGGTGTTTTCAAGGTCGCCGGAAAAATTAATTTTTGTCATTTTAGTTTCCCAGCTTCCTTCAATGGAAATGCCATTTTCAAATGGCTCTAGCAAGTGAACTGTAATTGTAACGGGATGGAAATTGGAATTAATTGGTTTTGGGATTATGCCCTCTGAAATATATTCATTTCTATAATGACTTGCAATGCCATCTAACTCAATGAGCGTTGTCATTCCGTTCCATGTTGCAACAATGTTAAATGCAATTTCATTGTCGCGGATTATTAGGCGGTTCACAGTCAGACGGTCGTCCGAGCCGTCGTCAAAATATAGCGTTCCAGAAAACATACTCGGAGCTACCTTGTTTTTCCAAGTTTTAGAAATATCGAGCTACAGCGTATTGTAACGCAAATTTTACTCCCTCACTAAATATAGGGACTAAGTGGTGGATGGCTTCACAGGCGGGTTACAGAAGAGCATTCTTTGGGGGCATGGCGCAGGGCTAGATGAGATGTGATTAGGAAAGCGGATCATGGTGGTACAGGATTGGTACGGCCGAAACTGAAGGATGCTAAGCGCTTTGGTTTTAGGGGGGGGCTAGTAACTAGTAGCTCCAATCCATCATCGGCGCGACGGAGAAACGGCGGGAGAGCGGGGCGGGTGTGGCGATGGTTACGGGCATTGGGGATCTGGAATCGGTGAGGCTGGGAGGTGGGGGAGTTTAACAGGAATGGGGGTGTGGGGCTGAGGTGGCATTTAGCCTTGACTTGAGACCGGCTAATGGGGGGCCATTTTGCACGGTTCGCGACAGGCGTCATCCCCGGTTACCTGCTATTAATCAATGGGTGTTCGAGTGCTGGTCCTTTCGGGAGCGCGTCATGAATCCATTTATTCGCATCGGCATTGTCGACGATCATCCGCTGTTGCGTGAGGGCGTTGCCAATACATTGAAAAAACGGGCGGATCTTCACGTCGTCGAGCAGGGTGCCAACGCGGAAGATGCCAGGGATATTGCCCAGAGGACGCGTCCGGACGTGATGTTGATGGACGTCAATATGCCGGGCGATGTGTTCGCCGCGGTGCGGTTCATTTCCACGCAGTTGTCGGTGAAGGTGCTGATGCTGACGGTTTCAGAATCCGAAGATGACGCCTTTTTGGCACTGGAAGCCGGCGCGCGCGGGTATGTGTTGAAAGGTGTCAGCGGACCGGAACTCGTCCAGGCGATCAGGTCGGTTGCCAAGGGTGAGACCTATATCACCCCCGAGGTTGCCAACAAGCTGCTGAGTAACATCAAGGAACACGAAGCGGAAGTTCACCCGCTGGATCTGAGCCATCGTGAGGAGCAGGTCATCCGTGAAGTTTCAACGGGGCTGACCAATAAGGAAGTTGCATCAAAGCTGTTGATCAGCGAACAAACCGTCAAGAACCACATGAGCAGCGTGATGCAGAAACTGCACGCCCGAAATCGTGTCGAAGCGGTCGCTGCCCTACGGCGTTATTGGGAGCGCGAAGCGGTTGGGCGACTTCATCCCGGCGCGGGAAAAAACCAAGTGGATCCCCGGAGTGGCTCCTGACTAGAGTTTGAACTGTGCATTGACCGACGTGCCAGAGGCGCAGGAGTCGATGCTGAACAGCCCGCCCAGAGACTCAACGCGATAACGCAATCCGGCGAGCCCCAATCGGGTTCTGCCGGATTTTTCGAGCAGCATGGCATCCGCCGCCATGCCTGGACCCCTGTCCCTGACGCTGATGTTCAATACGTCATCACTGTATTGCGCCTGGATGACCTGACCCTCGCCGTTGGCATAACGGTAAGCGTTGTTGAGGGCTTCTTGCACAAAACGGTACAAACAGAGTTTGAGCGGCAGTGGCGCGACCTTCGGTAGCCGCGCCAGGTTTAATGTGACCTTGGTGCCCGTGCGTTGCTCGTGCCGTTGTGCCACCAGTTGCAACTCTTCCACCAGGCTCAAGTCGTTGATTTCCGGAAGTGCCAGGCCTCGGGACAAATCGCGGACTTCACGCAATGCGTCGGTGGCGGCGCCACGAATGGTTTCCAGCGATTCCTGGTCGACAGCGGAGCAATTTTCGACCAAGTCGTCGAGCCGGATCAGAATCAAGGTCAGTAACTGCGCCGGCCCATCGTGCAGGTCTGCACCAATTCGCCTCAAGGTGAGTTCGTTGACACGGGAAAACTCCTGGGTCGCCGTCGCTATTTTGCGCTGGAGTTCGGCATTGCTGATGTGCAATCGGGTTTGTTCCTGCAGCCGCAAGCGCAGTGCCACTTGTTGTTGTTGGATAATCTTGTCACCGCGTCGCACGATGAAGAAAAGCAGCGTCAGCATGGCCAGCGTCGCGGCGCCAACGACCACCCATACCTGCTCCCGAACCTGATTGACCTCGCGCTTCAGGCTATCGGCCTTTTCATAAAACTCGCCCACCGCGATGATTTTTCCGGAACTGGAGTCCCGCAGGGGTGCGTAGATTTCATAGAGCGGCAGGTTGAGCTCACGTTCGAACTCGTTCTCATCCTCGTCCAGGTCTTTAAGGTCGGTGACCACGTTGCCCTTGAGTGCCTCCCTGATCTCATCGAGTGGAAATTTGTGGTTGGTGATGGCTTTGTTCGTGCTGTAGACCACTGTGCCATCGGCTCGCCAGATCTTGATCGAGACAATGTGCTGTTTTAACGAACGACTTTGCGTGAGGCGGTCCAGGGACTGGACGCTTTCAGCCGAAAGGCCATTGTCCCGGCTCATTTCCTGGACATAGGGCTCCAGAAACGTATCCATGTACTGAGCGCCTGCTTCGGCCGCGCTTTGTACCGCGGCATTTTCTATGCCTACGCTTACCAGATTGCCGACGAAGAACATGGTCAGTCCCAGGATCAGTGCGGCGGCAATGACAAACTGAGTCGAGCGACTCAGATCGCGCGCCTGTGCCGTGATCCGGGTGCGCCAGATTCCGTTGCGGGCCGCATCGGAAACCGGGGCAGGTCCGATCAAATTCTCAGTCTCCTGCGCGATAAAAGTCCCGTTTTTTGATTCGACGTCTGCATTTGGCATCGGCCTGGTTCCCTGAACGTGATCAGTCGGTTGGAAAACCTTGCAACTCAACGGACATCTGGAAAATGCCGGGGCGGGTGTCCCGTGGGCACCACGCCCATGACTGACAGTAGTTCACTGTAGAGCGATTCGACAGCTTCACGGGGGGCTGACAATCTGTGGGTATTGGGGGCAGTGTGACAAGGTCGTGGTGGCGATGCCGGTCTTGCGCCGGTTTATGGGCTTACGCCAGAGCAAGAGGTGACCCAAGTCTTCTACAGCGGCGACTCCCTCGACGATGAAGGAATGGGCTATTCCCTGAGGATCATTGAGTTTGCAATCACATCTCACCGCGCTTCGTGAGATTTTTAAACTGTTGAATGGCATATTCTAAATGTAGGAAGTTTCCCTCAAGCCGCGTCCACATCGCCCACCTTGTTCCACCCCAGCCGCCCAGATAACCTTCTTCCCGTCGCTGCAAAATCAGCGACAAGGGTGTGGAAGCCCTTCACAAGATCTAGGCGCACAGGCGCCACCTAAATTTAAGCAGGCGCTTTTTTCATGTCTGCTGTTAAATTATGGCGGCTGTGCGCGGGGCACTTTCGGGTGCGCCGGGTTCCTAGATCCCCGGTCTTCCACACCTGCGCACAGCTGCCACCCATCATGTGGAAGTGATGCTGGCAGTTCCTTTAATTAATTCTAGGAACGCAAATAATGAAAAAAATAACGCCGGATCCTCCGGAAGCGCCAACTGCTTCCGATCTCGATCAGCTCTCCAAAGCCAGTCATCGCGCTGTCAGTAAACGCCTACGCAATCCGAATCACGCCGATCCCATCTGTCACGTGTTTACCATCGTTCCCAACGTCGACACTGAAACCTTGCTTTGTCACGCCTGCGAAACGCTCGCATCGCTAAACGTCCTCACCACCGACCTGGCTTGTAAGCTCGAAGGTTCACCGCGCAGTCTGGCGTTGTCGATTCAACAGTTGGCGGTAGTTGGGGAGCTGTTGGTGAATCGGGCACTGGATAATGTCGACCCACCCGAAAGTGTATGAATGCACGGCTGGCAATTCTTGTTGGAGGAGGACGCCCATAAGAGGCGTCCTTTTTATTTAAGAACCCACCGCACCTGAACCAACGCTGTCACCCCACAAAGTTTCATCATTCCCGCCGGGCGAACGGCCTAGGATAAAAGCATCAGGTCAACCCATCGCGCCTCCACCCAACAGGACATAGAAAATGATCTCAAACGTCATCAAGGTCGCACTCGTCACCAGTGCTGTGCTGTTGAGCGCCTGTTCGGGGGTGAGCACCACAAACCGCTATTCCGAAGAAAGCGTGCCGTCAGCCGGCTTCGGCCCGGGGCCCACCAATAGCCCCAACAAGATGAATTTCCACGGCAGCGCGCTCGGCAACAGCTTCGGTGAGTACAGCTCGGGCCTGCTGCACGATGACTGATCAGTAACAAATCACCTGGCATCCGCAACGAAAAAGGGCGCCCCTGAAGAGGGACGCCCTTTTTACTGTTCGAAAAAATGTTCTGTCATTTAGCCTCAGGCACCGCTATCCACTGCCCCAAAACCTTCTGATAATTCCCCGTCACTTTGGCCAAATGCAGCCACTGATCCACATACAACTTCCACGTCATATCATCACGCGGCAGCAAGTAAGCCTTCTCCCCATATTGCATGTACTGCGTCGGATTGACCGCACACAACCCCGGTTTGAGTTTCTGCTGGTACAGCGCTTCCGAAGCATCGGTGATCATCACGTCAGCCTTTTTGTCCAGCAGTTGCTGAAAGATGGTGACGTTATCGTGCAGTTGCAATTGCGCCTTGGGCAGGAAGGCATGGACGAAGGCTTCGTTGGTGCCGCCAGCGGGTTCGACCAGGCGAACCGTGGTTTGGTTGATCTGGTCGATGGTTTGGTATTGCGCCTGCTCTTCGCAGCGCACCAGCGGGATTTTGCCGTCGACGTCGAGGGTGGTGCTGAAGAAGGCTTTTTTCTGCCGTTCCAGGGTGACGGAGATGCCGCCCATGCCGATGTCGCATTTGCCGGCGAGCATGTCGGGCATCAGGGTTTTCCAGGTGGTGGGCACCCACTCGACCTTGGCGCCGAGGCTGTCGGCCAGGGAGCGGGCCATGGCGATGTCGATGCCCGAGTATTCGCCGTCCTCGGCTTTAAAGGTATAGGGTTTGTAGTCGCCCGTGGTGCAGACGCGCAGTTGGCCTTGTTGAATGACGCTGTCCAGGTGCGAAGGGCCTTCCTGAGCCTGGGTGCCAAACGATAGCGCGAGCAGGCCACTGAGCATCAGGGGGGTGTTGATGTTTTTCATTGTTGTCGGGCTTTTGTGATGGAGTGGTTTTGAACGGGGGAGTGTAGTGAAACTTTCAGGGAAAACGGGCGCCCGCTACAGGTCGCCGATTTCTGCTTCCGGGCTCAAGGTTCCAAGCCACGCCACCAATCCCACAATCAACACCGCTGCTGCGAGCTCCACCATGACGCTGCGCCGCAACGCATTCGCCGCCACTCGATACTGCCCATCGCGCAAAGAACGCTCAAGCGTCGGCCCTAAATGAAAGCGGTTCAGCGCGGCGAGTACGAGCATGCCTGCAAACAGCGCCACTTTGACGAACAGCAAAATACCGTAGGTGCCGAGCGACAGTTTGGGCCCGGCGATGTAGAGGTAGTTCACAACCCCGCTCACCGCGATGACAACCACGATCACTGCGCCGATGGATTCAAACCGGGTAACGGCTCGAGCCAGCAGACGGATGCGATTTTCGGTTTGCAGTGCGTCGGTCTGTGACATCCAGGCAAACGCAACCAGTGCACCAAGCCAGGCGCCACCCGCTAGCATGTGCAGAATGTCCGCGGTGAAATGCCAGGCGCCTTCATCCATTGCCCCGTGGCCACTCCAGGCCAGGGAAGCAAGGGCGATGCCGCCAGCGATAGTCGCGACGAGCAAGCTGGCGCCAGGTGCACGTCGGTTGAGCATCATTGCGATTGCAGCGACAACCAGCACAATGATCCGCACCAACCAGGCCCGCCCAACGTCCGTTTCCAACACCATCATTTCAATGTGCGGGTACAGTGCGGCGATATTTGATTCACCGCTCATGGCACTTGCCAGCAAAAACATGCCGGCGACGGACAGCAATACGCCGAGCATGATGGTTCCCCTCAATAGCGAGCGAAACGGCAACACCATCCCCGAAATCCGTTCCTGCCCTCTGAGGCTGTACAGACCAAAGAGCGCCACTCCAAACAGCAGCATCAAATCCGTGTACAGCACAAAACGCAGGGTGATGTTGGCCAGTTCGCTCATCGATCACTTCACTTTGAACGCGACATTGCCGGTGATCGGGTGGGTGTCCGACGATACCGCGCGCCACTCGACTTTGTAGGCGCCCGCAGGCAGCGGAGAGACGGGGGTGATGAGCATGGTTTTCGGATCGCCGCCGCCGCTGACTTTGGCTTTCATGGGCATGGGCGAGTGCGCCATGCCGGGCATTTCGGTCATGACCAGTTTCGCCCCGGAAAACTGGGTCACGAGGTTTTCGGAAAAGTGCAATTCGATGGTTCCCGGCGCTGAGCCCTCCGTGCCTTCGGCGGGTATGGAGAAGAGCAGTTTCGGGTGGGCCTGGGCGAGGGCGCTCAGTAGCAGTCCGCTTGAAAATGCGATGGCAATAGCGATGGTTTTGAACGTGCGCATGCAGGGCCTCTTGCCGCTTGAAGCGGCTGATTGTGGGTGATTGGATGATTGGGGTCAGAACCACATGCGCACACCGAGAACCAGGCGTGCCTCGCTGCGGTCCTCGCCTTCGTCGGTGGCAAAATCGGCGGTTTTGCCGTAAGTGCGGTTCCAGGTCACACCGATGTAAGGTGCGAATTCCCGGCGGATTTCATAGCGCACGCGTAGGCCGGCTTCACTGTTGGACAGCCCGGAACCGATACCGCGCTGCGGGTCGTTTTTGCCGTGAAAGTTGAGTTCGGCGGTCGGCTGCAGAATGAGTCGATTCGTCAGGAGGATGTCGTAGTCGCCCTCCAGACGCGCAGCGGTCTGGCCGCCTTCGCCAAGGAAGGCCGTGGCTTGGGCTTCAAAGTTGTACAGCGCCATGCCTTGTACGCCGAAGGCGGCCCAGGTTTGCGGGGGGCCGGGTTTGAAGTCCTGGCGCACGCCGCTCACGAGGTCCCACCACGGCGAAATGGCGTGGCCCCAGAGTGCCTGGATTTCAGCATCTTCGGTCTTGCCGTTGGTGCGTTCGCCTTCGGATCGCAGCCACAGGCGATCGATGTCGCCGCCGATCCAGCCCGACAGATCCCAGGCCAGGGTGCTGCCGTCGTCGGCGTCCTGCCACTCAAGCTTGTCAGCGAGCAAGAGTGAGTTGAGCGCGCGGTCATGCACGGTGTGGCCCTTGGGGCTTGCGTAGACAGCGACGCGGTCGGCTTCGGTCAGCGGCGGGATGGGTGTACGGCTTTCGGCCGGTGCAGCGGGCTGCATTTGGCCGTGATCCATGGGCTGCATCTGGCTATGGTCCATTCCGGTCATCTGGCCATGGTCCATGCCCTGCATGTCATGGGTGGCTGCTATCGCCGACGAAAGCGTCGGCCCGAGGGTGACGAGGGCCAAGGCGATGGGGGCCAAGGCTATAGGGGTGAGCCTGATCATGGGTAGCGCCTCATTCTTCCACGCGAACTTCACGGAACATGCCCATTTCCATGTGGTACAGGAGATGGCAGTGATAAGCCCAGCGCCCGAGCGCATCGGCGGTGACCCGATAGCTGCGTCGGGAGCCCGGTGGCATGTCGATGGTGTGTTTGCGCACCCTGAAATCGCCGTTCTCGTCTTCGAGGTCGCTCCACATGCCGTGCAGGTGGATGGGGTGCGTCATCATCGTGTCGTTGACCAGCACCACCCGGACGCGCTCGCCATATTTGAGGAGCAGCGGCTCGGCGTCGGAAAACTTCACGCCGTTGAACGACCAGGCGAACTTCTCCATATGCCCGGTGAGGTGCAACTCGAGGGTGCGGCCGGGCTCGCGGCCATCCGGATCGTCGAAGGTGCTGCGCAGGTCGGCATAGGTCAGGACCCGGCGACCATTGTTTCTCAGGCCGAGGCCCGGATCGTCGAGTTTGGGTGAGGTGGTCATGGCCTGCATGTCCACCAATGGGTTGTCGTTTTCCGACGCGGGATGGGCTTGCATGCCGGGCATGGCCATGGCGCTGTGGTCCATGCCGGCCATGCTGCCGTGGTCCATCCCACCCATTCCCATGTCATCCATGGTGACCAGGGGACGCGGATCCAGGGGTGGCACAGCCGCCGACAAACCGGCCTTCACCGCCAGCGTGCCACGGGCATAACCCGTGCGATCCATCGATTGGGCGAACAGGGTGTAGGCGTCGAGGGTCGGCTCGACGATCACGTCAAAGGTCTCCGCCACCGCGATGCGAAACTCGTCGACATCCACCGGTTTGACGTAGAGACCGTCGGCAGCGACCACGGTCATTTTCAAACCGGGAATGCGCACGTCGAAGTAGGTCATCGCGGAGCCGTTGATGAACCGCAGCCTCAGTTTCTCACCGGGACGGAACATTCCCGTCCAGTTGGCGTCCGGCGCCTGGCCGTTGATCAGAAAGGTGTACGTGGCGCCACTGACGTCGGCCAGATCGGTGGGGTTCATCTTCATCCCGGCCCACATCTTGCGATCGGCGATCGTCGCGCCCCAGCCGTTCTCGCTGACATCGTGGATGAAGTCGCCGACGGTGCGTTTGTCGTAGTTGTAGTAATCGGATTGTTTTTTAAGGGTCTTCATCAGACTGACCGGATCTTCGTCGGTCCAGTCGGTCAGCATCACCACGTAGTCGCGGTCGTACTGGAAAGGTTCCGGTTCCCTGGCATCGATCACCAGCGGTCCGTAGACGCCGGCCTGTTCCTGCAAGCCGGAATGACTGTGGTACCAGTAGGTGCCGTTTTGCCGGACCTTGAATTGATAGACATACAGGCCACCGGGCTCTATGCCTTTGAAACTCAGGCCCGGTACGCCGTCCATGTTGGCGGGCAGCAGGATGCCGTGCCAGTGAATGGAGGTGTTGTCCTTGAGTCGGTTCTTTACCCGCACGGTCACCGTGTCGCCTTCACGCCAGCGCAGGAGAGGGCCGGGCAGGCTGCCGTTGATGGTCATTGCGGTGCGTGGGGTGCCAGTGATGTTGACCGGGGTTTCGCCGATGAACAGCTCGAAATCGCTGCCGGCCAGCACCTGTGGCTCGCCAGGGCTGGTGATCGCCCAGACCGGTGTGCGCCATAACCCGAGGCCGCCAAGCAGTCCGCCGGCGGTCAGCCCTTTGACGAAGGTGCGTCTTGAAGTGTTGGAGTGCATGCCGTTTTTCCGTCAGCCTGGTGAACGTGTCGACGAGGCTAACGGGCGCTGCCTTTCAGCAGGCTGAGGCGGGGATTACAGTTTTGACAGGCGGGGCGGTGGTTACTGACGCGTCGTAGTCTTTTCGGAGGACGCTACCGTGCCGCTCCCACAATTAATGTATGAAGAAGACTTCAGCCAGCGTTGATCGGGATAGTAGGAAAACAGCAACTGCCCGTCCTTCATTGAGTCGATCAGCCGATGCGCAATCGCCGGCCTTACTGCAGGGCAGCCGAGGCTTCTGCCGATTCGGCCGTTGGCACGAGCCAGTACCGGACTGACGTACGGTGCACCGTGGATGACGATTGCCCGGTCAAAGGCGTTATCGTTGAAGCCTGGCTCCAGCCCTTCCATGCGCAAGGAATAGCCATTTTGGCCGCGATAGCTTTCCTGAGTGCGGAACAGGCCGAGGCTGGTGGCGTAGCTTTCGTTCTGGTTGGAGAATTGGGTGGCCATGTTTTCGCCGCTGTTGCGGCCATGGGCGACGAGTTCGTGGAACAGCAATTTGCGCTTTTTCAGGTCGAACACCCATAACCGTTGCTCGGTCGAAGGGAGGGAGTAGTCGATCACTGCTAGTCTCTGTGCCGGGGCCGCGCCCAGGGCGCGGGTGCATTGGGTGGCGCGTACCGCTAGGGCGATGACCTTGGCATTGGCATTGGGGGCAGCTTTGGCCAGCGCGACTTCAAGCGAATCGGCGTAGGCTGTGGGTATGAAGGCCGACGTCAACAGCAGCGCTGTGAGTAGAAAGCCAAAGCGATGTAGCGCCATAAGTAAATCTCATCAGGAATATATCGAGTCTAGCAGCGAGTGGAACGCTAGCTTTTTGATTTGCGGGAGATTAAGGATTATCCATGGTGCAATTAACAAGGTTATTCGTCATAAGCCGCGTATTTTTTATGGTCTTTCTGATCAGCGGCACTGCTTTTGGTGAAACTTCGCCGATCGTGCAGGTATCTCCTCCAGTTAGCACGGTGTCCGCGGCGCCTGACGATGGGGTTGGCCAGGCGATCCAGGCGGTGCTGGAACCTCTGCAATCGGCGTTCCCGCCACTGCTCACTTCTCGCAAGCACCAGCGGACGGACATTAACCGCGTCGTCCTGGATTTCTATTCCCATCGCAACTATCGTGCCGCCTGGACGAATGGGCGCGATGTCACCCAGTTGTTCAAAAGCCTGAACGAGACCGCATTCGATGGCTTGAACCCTGCGGATTACCGGGGCACTGAACTGCTCCAGGCGCAACTGGCAATGCAGGCTAGCGCGCCAACGCCGGCGCAATCGGCGGCTTTCGATATCGGGTTGACCCGCACCTACATCACCGCGCTGCTGCAATTGCGGCGCGGTAAAGTCGATCCGTCCCGGCTGGATTTTCACTGGAATTTCGACCCGGTGGGGGTTGATCCCCGTGAAGATGTGAACAGTTTCTTCGTCGCCCTCGATGATCACGACGTGGCAGGCGCGTTTGCAAAAGCTCCGCCGCAAGAGGCGGTTTATCGCAGCATGCGCGAGGCGCTGGCGCAGTTGCGTCAGGTTCGGGATGCGGGCGGTTGGCCGAAAGTCGCCGAGGGGCAGTCGCTCAAGCCGGGGATGGACGGTGTTGCAGTCGCCCAGTTACGGGCCCGCCTGGTGGCCGGGGGGTATCTGGAGCCACATAAGAGCAAACGCAGCGATTACGACGATAAAGTCATCGCGGCGGTGAAGAAATATCAAGTCGAACAGTACCTGGGCGCGGATGGGGTGGCAGGGGCGACGACCCTGGCGGCGCTGAATGTGCCGGTCGAGGCTCGGATCGATCAGGTCCGGGTGAACATGGAGCGGGCGCGGTGGTTGCTGTACAAGCTTCAGGGCACTTTTGTCGTCGTCGACATTGCAGGCTACAAAGTGGCGCTGTACCGCGACGGTCAACCGATCTGGCGTTCCCGGGTACAGGTCGGCAAGCCGATTCGCAGTACGCCGGTGTTTCAGTCCGAGATCACCTACGTCACCTTCAACCCCACCTGGACCGTGCCGCCGACGATTCTGGTCAAGGATATGCTGCCCAAGATTCAACAGAACCCGGATTACCTGGCGGCCAACCGGATCAGAGTCCTGGATCGCGACGGCAACGTGCTCGATCCGGCGACTGTCGATTGGTACAACGCTCGCGGTCTGACACTGCGCCAGGATGCTGGTCCTGATAATTCATTGGGGCAGGTGGCCATTCGCTTCCCCAACGACTATGCGATCTATTTGCACGATACGCCCCATCGCGAGCTGTTCGCCAAGTCCGTACGTGCCACCAGTTCCGGCTGCATCCGGGTGGAAAACCCGCTGCAATTGGTCGAACTGTTATTCAACGACCCGGCACGCTGGAACAGCGAGGGCATTCAAAAACAGTTGGCCAATGGCAAGACTGAAAACATCAGGCTCCCGGTCAGGGTGCCGGTGCTGTTGGCTTACTGGACGGTCGACCTGAGTAAAGAAGGGCGGGTAACGTTCAAACCGGACGTTTATGGTTACGACACTCCGGTGCTGCAACAGTTGAACTTGCCTTCGAAACTGCCGGCCCTGGAAATACCGCAGGCAGAAAACCCACTGGTGGTGACAGGGAAAGGCGAGCAATAGTCGTCGGAAAAAAAGTCCGGATGCTTTCCGATGAAAACTATCGTAATGAAAACGAGTCACAGATGATCGTTCGGCATGGATAGGGAATTCAAAGATGGTCGTTGCGCAGAAAAACTCGTCATTCACCAAAGGTCAGCCTCGTGTGCATGGCCTCGATGAGTGCCGCAACATTCAAAAAGGTTCAGTGTTCATCATTGCTTCAGGGGCATCGGCCAAAGATTTTCCTTTGCACAGGTACGCCGATGTTCCAATGATTACCATGAACGGTGCCATCTCGAAATTTACCGGGACAGGTATCAAGCCGTTTTTTTATGTGTGTACCGATCAGGGTTTTTCCGAACAGCAGCCAGATCTTTTTACGCAAGCCATGCGTCTCAGCGAGCGGGTTGCACTATGGGAAAGCCATGTCTGGCATACCACGCTCAAGCCCCAGGGGGATTTGTATCTGCTGAGGCGGGCGCCGAAACTGACATGGCGAGATCTGTTCCGTAGCGATGACGAGCTGATCAGAAGCCGTAAACTTGGCAATGGCCGCAATAAAACCCTGGGCTTCAGCAAGAATCTCAAGCGCGGTTTCTTTGATGCTCGCACGGTCGCTTATCTGGCATTACAACTTGCCTATCACGTGGGGTTCAGCAAGGTATTCCTGGTGGGAGTCGATCTGGACCCGTCGGTGGGCCGATTCTACGAAGTAGCAGGCAAGTTCACCTCTCCCTGTGTGCTCGATGAGCATTTCTTTACGAGAATCCTGCCGTCGTTTGAGATTTTGTCGAAATACGTCATGAACAAGGATTTTCAGGTCTACAACTTATCCGCTAACTCAAGGATCCCTACAAATCTGGTTCCTCGAGTGACGCTCGATGAACTTGACAGGCTCATCTGACTCCCGTCCTTGATCGGTAAACAAACAGGCGCTTTTTTTGCTTGTACCTGGCTCTATTTCACCCGCAAAAACGCCACTGGCGCCCATTGTGCTCTGCTTGATGCGCGATCGGGCAGGGGGCGACCACAACGTATCTGAATCGCTTGATCGGGGACTCCCATTTATCCCCGATAACCCCGTAGACTACGCGCACAAAAATTAAGGGCTTTTGGGCCGGTGCCCAGGCGTTGCCCTTGAAGGATGAGCTTTTTTGCCCACACGCTTTCACGACCCGCACCCCACCCCCGGCGTTGCATTGAAACGCATACCGCTGCGCAAGGCAGCGGTATTGTTTATTGCCACGGTGTGTCTGTGCCTGTGCGCCTTGCTTTATCTGCAACTGGAGCAATCCCGGCGTCATGACCTGAGTCAGGCCCAGGTCGCCTCGTCGAACCTGACGCGGGCGATGGCGCAGCAGGCCGAAGATACGTTCATGAAGGCCGATCTGGTGTTGACCAGTCTAGTGGACTGGATCCAGGTCGACGGTTTCGATGCGCCTCTGCGGCCCCGCCTGCAAAAAACCTTCGCCCGGCGGGTGCAGGCGCTGGACCAATTACACGGGATCCTGCTGTTTGACCAGAAGGGCCAATGGGTCGTGACCTCGTTCGAGAGTCTGCCCCGTGGTCCCGGCGTGGCGGATCGCGAATACTTCAAGTTCCACCAGCAGAATGTGACGTCCGTGGCGCACATCGGCCCGGCGATTCGCAGCCGGGAAAATGGCGAATGGATCATTCCGGTTTCCAAGCGGGTGAACGACAGGAACGGTCAGTTCCAGGGTGTCTTGCTGGCCGGTATCAAGATGTCGTACTTCGACCAGTTCTTCAAAAGTTTCAGCATTGATGACAACGGTTCGATGTTCGTCGCGTTGACCGATGGAACGCTGCTGGCGCGACGGCCGTTCGTGGAGTCGCAGATCGGTACGTCGTTGGCCCAGGGCGAAATCTTCCAGAACCTCCTGCCCCAGACGCCCTCCGGTAACGCGATGTTTACTTCGATGGTGGATGGCGTCGTGCGGTTGTTTGGCTACCGGCAGCTGGAGGCTTACCCGCTGGTGGTTTCGGCGGCATCGTCCAGGGATTCGATTCTGGCGGGGTGGTACGACACGGCGTTTCGCTCCAGCGTCATTGTCGCGTTGGTCATGCTCGGCGTCGGTCTGTTCGGCTGGGTCTTCATCCGGCAGGTGCGTGTCGGTGAGCGGGTCGAGGCGGATTTGCGCGAGGCTCAGCAAGCGCTGGAGCTGATCGCCACCCACGACAGCCTGACCGGCCTGGGCAATCGCCGGTTGTTCGAGCGGGCGCTGGAGATCGAGTTCGGACGCGGCGCACGACAGCAAAGCTCGTTGAGCCTGATCATGCTCGATATCGATTACTTCAAATGTTACAACGACACCTATGGCCATGTGGTCGGGGATCATTGCCTGGCCCAGGTCGCGAGGGCAGTAAAAGGTTGCTGTCATCGCAAGGCCGACCTGGCGGTGCGTTACGGCGGTGAAGAGTTTGCGGTGTTGCTGCCCGACACTGACATTCATGGCGCCATGACCATTGCCGAACAGATCCGCCGCAGTGTCATGGGCAAGAACATCAGCCACACCGGATCGCCCATTGGTTATGTGACGGTCAGCCTTGGTTGCTATTCGTTCGTGCCGACGGGGCAGGACAGCATGGACGTGTTCGTTCAGCGGGCGGACGCGGCGTTGTATCAGGCCAAGCATTCGGGGCGCAATCGTTCGGCCGTGCTGTCGATGGAGGGCGGCGTCGAGGCGCTGATGCGTTCGGATCGTTGAGCGCTTGTCCTGTTGTTTCATCTGCGCAACACCCCGGCGAGCCGGTCGTCCGCCTGTCAGTTCCCGTTCATTTGATCGTCTAGAGTTCCGTTAGCGCTGCCGGCTTCGGCAGGTGTTCCCACCGCACGGACGATCGCTAACATGTTGATAACCCGAGCATTGACAGCCGTAGCTCTCACCCTTGCAGCCTCCGCTATCTTTCCACTGGCCAGTCACGCGCAATCGAAAATCACTTCCGAGGAAGCCCACGCCATTGGCGTTGAAGCCTACGTTTATTTCTACCCGCTGCTGACCATGGACATTACCCGCAAGCAGTTCACCAACATCGAGCCGGGCAAGGAGTTTGGCAAAGGTCCGATGAACATGTTTGTGAGCGTGCCGCAGTATCCGCCCGCGAGTTTCAAAGGGGTGGTGCGCTCGAATTTCGACACCCTGTATTCGATCGCCTGGCTCGACTTGACCAAGGAACCGCTGGTCATCTCCGCGCCGGACACCGCCGGGCGTTTCTATTTGCTGCCGATGCTCGACATGTGGAGCGACGTGTTCGCCTCGCCAGGCTGGCGCACCACAGGCACCGACGCTGCGCAGTTTCTGGTGACGCCACCGGGTTGGAGCGGCACGGTGCCTGCCGGGTTGAATCACTTGCCGGCGCCGACGCCTTTTGTCTGGGTCATCGGCCGGACCAAGACCGACGGCGAGGCGGACTACGCGGCCGTGCATAAGATCCAGGCGGGCTACACCGTGACGCCGCTGTCGCGACTCGGTAAAAGCGCGGAACCGGTCAGTGTCCAGATCGACCCGGCCGTGGACATGAAGACCCCGCCGAAGATCCAGGTCGACACCCTGCCGGCGGCCAAATACTTCGCTTATGCCGCCGAATTGCTCAGCGTGCATCCGGCCCACAGCACCGATCAACCGATGCTGGCGCAGATCAAGCGGATCGGCCTCGAGCCCGGCAAGCCGTTCGACATGGACGCGCTGGAGCCTGAAATCAAGGCTGCGCTGCAAACCGTGCCTGAAGAAGCGCAGGCGTTGATGAAGTGGAAAGTGGAAACCCTGGCACGAGTGGTCAATGGCTGGTCGATGAACACCGATACCATGGGTGTCTATGGCAACTACTATCTCAAGCGCGCGGTCGTTGCCCAGGTGGGGCTCGGCGCCAATCTGCCCGAGGATGCGATTTATCCATTGAACATAGGCGATGCAAACGGCAAGGCGCTCGACGGTGCAAACAAATACGTGCTGCATTTCCCCAAAGGGGAGGCGCCGCCGGTGAACGCGTTCTGGTCGATCACCCTGTACGATCCCGAAGGCTTTCAGGTCGGCAATGGGCTCAACCGTTTTGCGGTGAGCAGCTGGATGCCGTTCAAGAACAACGCCGATGGTTCGCTGGACCTCTATTTCCAGAAAGAAAGCCCCGGCAAGGAGCTTGAGGCCAATTGGCTGCCGGCGCCTGAAGGGCCGTTCAACCTGACCATGCGCCTGTACGGGCCGAAGGCGGAGGCGTTGAACGGCAAGTGGAACCCGCCGCCGGTCAAGCAGATGTAGGTGTCAGGTAGTGGAAGCAGCCGACGACAGTTCACCATCGGCCGCCTTTACGCGTTCAGGTGCCTGTCCCACCGCCAGCACCACCGGTTCCACCGCCTGCCGACCCGGTGCCGCCACCGGCACCCGAACCAGAGCCGGAACCGCTGGCGCCACCGGCACTGCCGCTTGAGGATCCGGTTGAACCGCCATCACCGGCATTGCCGCCGGAGGGCGAGGCGGGGGTGTTGTCGGGCGGCATGACGGGCCCGCTGGTTGCGCGGGATTTGGTGCCTGTCGCATCCGCGTCCTCGCCCGATGCGGCAAAGGACGCCAGCGACGTTGCAGACAATAATCCGGCGAGAAAGAGTGAAGCGACTTTGATGTTCATCATGGTCCGTCTCCCAAAAATGAGTCGTTACCTGATGTTGGTGTGAAAGGCGGGCGGGTTGGTGCCGGCTGGATGACGAGTGGTGTGCGTGGAGTAAAAAGGCAAACCTCCAACCATCGCAACCACCGTCAGGCATCAAGGTCACAACCTTGACACCCGGCCAAATGGAGCGGCGACCATGAAAAAACTGCGGATTGCGACCTTCAACGTTAACGGCATGCGTGCCCGGCTGCCGAACCTGCTGGCCTGGCTTGATCGCGAGCAGCCGGACATTGCCTGTTTGCAGGAGCTCAAGTCGGTCGACAGCGCCTTTCCCGCCGCCGAGCTTGAGGCCAGCGGCTACGGTGCTATCTGGCAGGGCCAGGCGTCGTGGAACGGGGTGGCGATTCTGGCGCGGGATGCACAGCCATTGGAGAGTCGGCGAGGGTTGCCGGGCGATGAGGGCGACAGCCACAGTCGCTATCTGGAAGCCGCCGTGCACGGGGTGGTGGTGGGTTGCCTGTACCTGCCCAATGGCAACCCGCAACCGGGACCGAAATTTGATTACAAGCTGGCGTGGTTCGAGCGGCTGATCCGCTATGCGCAGGTGCTGCAAAGCAGCGAACACCCGGTGGTGCTGGCCGGTGACTACAACGTGGTTCCCACCGACCTGGACATCTACAACCCGCGCTCCTGGCTCAAGGATGCCTTGCTGCAACCGCAAAGCCGCGAGTGTTACCAGCGTTTGCTGGATCAAGGCTGGACCGATTCCTTGCGATATTTGTATCCGGAGGATCGGCTCTACACCTTCTGGGACTACTTTCGCCAGCACTGGCAAAAGAACTCCGGGTTGCGCATCGACCATCTGCTGCTCAATCCGGCGTTGAGCCCTTACTTGCAGGACGCTGGCGTCGATGCCTGGGTGCGCAACGAACCCCATGCCAGTGATCATGCGCCGACCTGGATTCAACTGGACTCGCGAAAGCGTCGTTGATGTTTCCGGCGGGGCGATTGGCTAAATCAATTGTCGGCGGCAGCGGTTCATCCCTTATACATAGCGCCCATTGGCGGAACGATCCGTCGCCTGCGTGCATAAGGACTGAACGATGAGCGAGACACGCCTGACGAGCCGTGGACTGTACCTTCAACGCCTGGGCTTCGATGCGCCCCCGGCGCCGACCCTGGAGACTTTGCGTCAACTTCAACTGCGCCACACCGGTGCCTTCGCGTTTGAAAACCTCACCACGCTGTCGGGCGAACCGGTGCTGATCGACTTGCCATCGGTAGAGCGCAAGGTCCTGCACGGCGAGCGCGGCGGGTACTGCTACGAACTCAACAATCTGTTCCTCGCCTTGCTTCAAGAGTTGGGTTTCGACGCGCGTGGCATCAGCGGCCGCGTGGTCATGGGCCAGCCCGAGGGTGCATGGACTGCCCGAACGCATCGCTTGAGCCTGGTGACCCTGGACGGTGTGCGCTACATCACCGATGTCGGCTTCGGCGGCATGGTGCCCACCGCGCCACTGTTGCTCGATAGCCGGGCTGAACAACTCACTCCCCACGAACCCTATCGCATCGAGCAGCACGCCGACGGCTACACCCTGCGTGCCAAGGTCGGGGACGAGTGGCGAGCGATGTACATCTTCGATTTGCAGCGCCAGGAAGATATCGATTACTCGGTCGGCAACTGGTACGTCTCGACCCATCCCGAATCATCGTTCGCCAGGCAACTGATGGTGGCGCGGACCGGGGAGGGGTGGCGACGCACCCTCAACAATGGCAATTTTGCGATCCATCGCATGGGCCGCGACAGCGAACGCCGGCAGGTGGCCGATGTGCAGGAGCTGACCGCATTGCTGGAAAACGAATTCGGCATCCGGGTGCCGGCCAATGAGACGTTGATGCGTACGCTTGAGCGCCTGATCGAGCCGCAATAAGCGCGTTATCGCGCACACAAAAACGGGGCAGATTGAAACAATCTGCCCCGTTTTGCATCAGGCCTAGGGCCTGGCCTCAGGCTCCAGCACGCGATGAATTTCCCTGAGGGCTTCCGCAAGTTTTTTCTCCAGGTTTTTCAGCTCCGAATTCGTGATCCCCTTTTTGAGGTGCCCGGCAGTGCCGGGCTCTGTAACTTTGCCCTGCTCGGTCAGCAGCGCCCGGCGCAGGGTGTTGTTGATTGCGGTCTGGTAACCATACCCCTCGCTCTCTGCCAGGGCGCGTGCAGCCTCGATGACGACATCATCGAGCATGATGGTGATTCGGGTCTTGCCTTTGCTGGTGGCAACGGCCCCACGCTTGGCAAGGCTGAAGTCGTACTCGTCTTTCATGGGTCAAGCCTCCAGATACTGGCGGCGCTCGTTTTTGCTGGCGAGGCGCGCCGAAATAATTCGAACGAAATTTGGATCACGCCACGTGTACACAACCACCAGCAAACGACCTTTGCCATCGAGTCCGATGGTGATCCAGCGCTGTTCATCATGGTGATCGTCCTGAAGGGTCAGGGCGTATTCGTCATGGAACACCGGTTCTGCGTCGGCGAGGCTGATGCCCTTGTGCTTGAGTTTGTTGGCTGCGTTCTTTGCCTTGTGAAACTGAATTTCGAATGGCTTCATTATGCATACTTTATATGTATATGAAAGAGGGGCGACCATGCCCGAGGGTCGCCAGGAACTCAAAAGACTAGCGGGCGCAGGGGAGAGGACCGGGAGGATGTATTTCAAGGTTTATGGCGCGATGGCACACAGCCTGCATGACCAACCGTTCATAATTTGAATGGCAAGTTGTATACAACTCTATAGACATTTGTCCTGAGTCTTGCATACAGTGTGCGCATAACAAAAACCAGGGAACCCCCTAACATGAAAACGCCCCATGTTTCACACCAACGGCCCGAAGACGAAAATCTCGGGATCGGCGCGAATATGGCTTACGGCCTGCAACATGTTCTGACCATGTACGGTGGCATCGTCGCGGTGCCTTTGATCATTGGTCAGGCTGCCGGGCTGTCGCCGGCGGACATTGGTTTGTTGATTGCTGCTTCATTGTTTGCGGGGGGGCTGGCCACGTTGCTGCAAACCCTGGGCTTACCGTTTTTCGGTTGTCAATTGCCGCTGGTGCAGGGCGTGTCGTTCTCCGGCGTTGCGACAATGGTGGCGATTGTCAGCAGCGGTGGGGAGGGTGGGTTTCAGTCTATTCTGGGGGCGGTGATTGCGGCGTCCCTGATCGGGTTGCTGATCACGCCCGTGTTCTCTCGAATCACCAAGTTCTTTCCACCACTGGTCACGGGGATCGTGATCACTACCATCGGCCTGACCTTAATGCCGGTGGCCGCACGCTGGGCCATGGGTGGCAACAGCCATGCCCCTGAATTCGGCAGCATGGCCAATATCGGCCTGGCGGCGGTGACACTGGTGCTGGTGCTGTTGCTGAGCAAGATTGGCAGCGCCACCATCTCCCGCCTGTCGATCCTGCTGGCGATGGTCATCGGCACGATCATCGCGGTGTTCCTCGGCATGGCGGATTTCTCGTCCGTGACCCAGGGCCCGATGTTCGGTTTCCCCACACCGTTCCATTTCGGCATGCCGACCTTCCACTTCGCCGCGATCCTGTCGATGTGCATTGTGGTCATGGTGACCCTGGTGGAAACCTCGGCGGACATCCTGGCGGTCGGTGAAATCATCGGCACCAAGGTTGACTCCAAGCGGCTGGGCAACGGATTGCGGGCCGACATGCTGTCGAGCATGGTTGCGCCGATCTTCGGCTCCTTCACCCAGAGCGCGTTCGCCCAGAACGTCGGGCTGGTGGCGGTCACCGGAATCAAGAGCCGTTATGTAGTGGCTACCGGAGGCCTGTTCCTGGTGATTCTCGGCTTGCTGCCATTCATGGGCCGGGTCATCGCCGCCGTGCCGACCTCCGTCCTCGGCGGGGCCGGAATCGTGTTGTTCGGCACCGTAGCCGCCAGTGGCATTCGTACCTTGTCCAAGGTCGACTACCGCAACAACGTCAACCTGATCATCGTCGCCACCTCCATCGGCTTCGGCATGATCCCGATTGCCGCACCGAACTTCTACGACCACTTCCCAAGCTGGTTCTCTACGATCTTCCACTCGGGCATCAGCTCCTCGGCCATCATGGCCATCGTGCTGAACCTGACCTTCAACCACCTCACGGCCGGCAACTCCGACCAGCAGTCGGTGTTTGCGGCGGGGACCGAGCGGGTCTTGCGTTATCAGGATCTGGCGGCCTTGCGCGAAGGGGATTACTTCAGTGACGGCAAACTGCACGATTGCGACGGGAAAGAGATTCCGGTGGTGGAAGTAGACCACGGGCATGGAGAGCCGCGGGCGGTGCATGCCAAGAGCGGTGAGCATGTCTGACGTTCATTGCGAATGAAAAGGGCCGATCTGTTGAATAGACAGATCGGCTTTTTGCTGTTCTATCGACCACAAAAACCCCTGAGCCGCCCGGTCAAAGGAATCGCCCTTACCACGCGTCAGACAAAACCTTCTGAATCAATGGTTTACAGCCTTCCAGCGCAGCTGCAAAACAGAAAAACGGCCAGCCATTTGCGCTATCCCTATTAAAGAAGGAAGGGCCGCTGCCGCTTGCCCCGACGCCAGTTACTAAATGTTTCCCTGATCCCTAAAGTATCAAATGGCCATGTCGATAAACTCTTCGAACATGGCACAGACTCGTGGATTCGTTTTGCGGCGATGCGAGAGTGATTAAGGGTGCCAGCTACTCAATTCTTCCAAGGAACGTTAACCCTATGACCTCCATCGTCACGTCAATGTCAACGGCTCAAATTGCCGTTTTGTCAACCAAGCAGATCGCGGCACTGTCGACTTCCGATATTGCCGCACTCAGCACTGCGCAGGCTGCGGTTCTGACCACCAGCCAGATTGCCACGCTGTCGACTGCCGACGTTGTCTCGCTGAGCACGGCCGCCATTGCAGCCTTTAATGCCTCGCAGCTGGGCGCGCTGAACACCCAGGATGTCGCCGCACTCGCTACTGCCCAGGTTGCCGCGCTGACCACCACTCAGGTGGCTGCGTTTTCCACCACCCAGATTTCCGCCCTGACAGCGACTCAGGTCGGTGCACTGGCCATCAACATGACCACTGCCCAGATCGGTGCACTGTCGGCGACTCAGGTCAAAGGCTTGTCCACCACTGTGCTGGGTGCCATGACCGCCACTCCAGTGGCAGCGTTCAGCACCAAAGCCATCGCGGCGCTGACGACCGCCCAGATCGGCGCTCTGTCGACCACGGCCGCCAGTGCAATGACCACCGCTCAGGTCACCGCGCTGACGACTGCGCAGGTTGGCGCCGTTGCCACCAAGCTGTCGACCGGCCAGATCGGCACACTGACCACCGGTCAGGTCTCGGGTCTGACCACCACCGCACTAGCGGGCCTGAGCACTGCTCAGTTGCAGGCGATCTCGACCAAGGACATTGCTCTGCTGTCGACTGCACAGGTATCGGGCCTGTCGACTTCCGCGTTGGGCAACCTGACCACCGCTCAGCTGCAAGCCATTTCGATCACGGACGTTGCCGCGCTGTCGACCACTCAGGTCGGCGCCCTGTCGACTGCCCAGGTTAACGCGCTGACGACCATCCAGGCGGGCGCGTTGACCGGTACCCAAGTCAGCACCCTGGCGGCCAAACTGACCACCGCCCAGGTCGGCGCACTGTCGGTCACGCAAGCAACAGGCCTGAGCACCACGGCAATGGCCGCGCTGTCCACCACTCAGCTGGCGGCCATTTCGACCAAAGACATCGTGGCACTGACCACTGCCCAACTGGGCGCCATTGCCACCGCAGACGTCGCCTCCCTGACGACTGCCCAGGTCACGGCAATGACCAACACCCAGGTCGGCGCTCTGGCGGCAAAAATGTCGACCACGCAGATTGGCGTACTGACTGCCGCTCAAGCGGGCAGTTTGTCGACCACCGTTCTGGGCTCGCTGAGCTCGAACCAGCTGCAGGCCATTTCGACCAAGGACATCGCTGTCCTGTCGACGGCGCAGGTAGCGAGCCTGTCGACCACCGCACTGGGTAACCTGACCACCGCTCAACTTCAGGCCATTTCGGCCAAAGACGTTGCCGTGCTCTCGACCACTCAGGTCGGCGCCCTGACCACGGCCCAGGTCGGCTCGCTGGTGACCACCCAGGTCGCAGCACTGACCAGCACCCAGGTCGGCACTCTGGCTGCCAAACTGACCACCGGTCAGATCGGTACGCTGTCCACGTTGCAGGCTGCGGGTCTCACGACCACCGCGTTGGCCGCCCTGAGCACCGCTCAGGTCGCCGCGATTTCCACCGCGGACATCGCGAAGTTGACCACCACCCAGTTGGGCGGTTTGACAACGGCAGGTGTCGCCGCGCTGACGACCGCCCAGGTCACAGCATTGACCACCGCCCAAGTCGGCGTACTGGCGACCAACCTGACGACCGGTCAAATTGGCGCGCTGACCGTCACTCAGGCAGCAGGTCTGTCGACCACCGTTCTGGGCTCGCTGAGCACCGCTCAGTTGCAGGCGATCTCGACCAAGGACATTGCTGCCCTGTCCACCGCGCAGGTCTCCGGCCTGTCGACCACGGCGCTGGGTAACCTGACGACTGCTCAGCTTCAGGCGATCTCAACCAAAGACGTGGCCGCCCTGTCGACCGCGCAATTGGGCTCGTTGACCACCGCCCAGGTCGGCGCTCTGGTCACTGCACAGGTTGCAGCACTGACCAGCACCCAGGTCGGCACGCTGGCCACCAACCTGACCACTGGTCAGATCGGCACACTGTCGACCACTCAGGTAGCGGGTATCAGCACGACTGCCATCGCTGCCCTGAGCACTGCCCAGGTTGCTGCCATTGCCACCCGTGATATCGCGTCGCTGACAACCACTCAGTTGGGCTCTCTGGGAACAACCAGTGTCGCCGCCATGACAACTGCCCAGGTGGCAGCGCTGACGACCACTCAAGTCGGCACGCTGACCGCCAAGCTGACCACTGGCCAGGTCGCTGCACTGAACATCACTCAGGTCACCGGCCTGGTTGTCGGTAGCCTGAGCACCGCCCAGGTGGCAGCGGTTTCGACCGCTGATATCGGCGCACTGTCGACCACGCAGATGACGGCGATGTCGACCGCTCAGGTCGGTAGCCTGACCACCGGCCAGATTGCAGCCTTGAAGTACACCCAGGTCAGCTCGCTGGGCCAGAACTTCACCACCACCCAGCTCGGCGCTCTGACCACGGCTCAGGCCGCTGGTTTGACCACCTCGCTGCTGGCCGGGTTGAGCACGACTCAGTTGCAGGCGATCTCGACCAAGGAAATCGCAGCCCTGTCGACCACCCAGGTATCGGGTCTGGCGGCTTCGGTGCTGAACGGCCTGAGCACCACTCAGGTTCAGGCGATCGAGGTAGCTGATATCGGCGCCCTGACGACGGCCCAGGCCGGCGCTCTGGCAAGTGCCCAGGTCACCGCCCTGACCAGCAGTCAGGTCGCTGCCCTGAAGTACACCCAGGTCAGCGCGCTGGGTACTAACCTGTCCACCACTCAGGTCGGTCAGCTGTCGGTCGCGCAGGTAGCGGGTATCTCGACTTCGACTCTGGCGGCCATGAGCACCGCACAGGTTGCAGCGATCACTACCAAGGATATTGCTGCCCTGACCACCACGCAGGTGAGCTCGCTGACCACGGCGCAGATCGGTGCACTGTCGACCTCCCAGGTCGGTGCACTGACCCACACTCAGGTCGGCGCCATGACCTCCACCCAACTGGGTACGCTCTCTACAACTCAGATCCCGTATCTGACCCTGTAAGGACGCCGCCCAGGCTCATGAAACGACGCTTGTCCATGCCGCGCATCAGCACGGCATGTTCAAGCGCCGGTGCATCGAGTGCTTTTGAACGCGGGGGTTCGGCAGGCGACTGCCGGCCTCCTGCTTTCACCCCCTGGTTCTGGACGAATCCGGATGTGCCCATTTAGGATGAGCCGCTGCTTTGACTCCTGAGGTACCTCCCGTGGTCCGCCTGCCAGTTTTTTTTCCAACACCGGACATCGCCGGATGTCTTCGTCGCGACCTCGCGATCATTTCTTTCGAAAACCTGACCCTATGACCAATCCAGAAGGGCGTCTTGCGGCGCTACTCGAACAGATCACTGGCGGCCGTTCTGCCGAGGCCTTGCCCGAACTCGATCAATTGCTGAGCCAGCAGCCGGAACATCCTGCCCTGCTTGGGCTCAAGGCCGAAGCCTTGCGCCTGACCGGGAGCTTTGTCGAAGCGGTGGCGGTGTTCAAGCAAGCGGCCGAGAAGGGCGCCGGCGTGCGCAACTGGCTGGCTGCCGGCGTGTTGCTGGCCGCCATGCGCAGCACTGACGACGCCTTGCAGTGCCTGCTCAAGGCCCAGGAGGAGGTCCCCGACAGCGATGAAGTGCTGGACGCGCTGATCACCACGTACTTCAACGCCAACCGCCAGCAGGAGGGCATCGAGTTTGCCCGCCGCCAATTGACGGTCAGTTCCAACCCAAGGCTGTTGACCCACGCAGCCCTGCTCCTGCAAAGCAATGACCTTTACGCAGAGTCCTCCGGCGCCTTCAAGAAAATCATTGAGCTGGCGCCCGAAGACCCTGCGGTGGTCGGTGCGGCCCTGGTGCCCGCGCGCTTCACCTGCGAGTGGGAATGGGTCGAGGCGCTGCAGCAAAAGATCGGTGCCTGGTACGATCAGGGCGTATTCGATGCGCCTCAGGAATACCCGCTGACACACCTGACCTGGTGCCCGGACGAAGCGCGTAACCTCGGCGTGACCCAGGCCTATGTCAAGCGCATGGTGCCGGCGGCCGAGCCTTTGCCGGTGCAGGCTGTCGCTCCACGCCAGGGCAGGCGGATTCGTGTGGGTTACGTTTCCTGCGATTTTCGCAATCACGCGACCATGCACCTGATGGCCGGGCTGTTCGAGTCCCACGACCGTGATCGCTTCGAAGTGTTTGCCTACGATTACAGTGCTTTTGATATTTCCGAGTATCGCCAGCGATTCATCAATGGCTGTGAACATCTGGTCGCCATCCACTCCATGAGCGACCAGCAGGCCGCCGAGCGCATCGCCGCCGACCAGCTGGATATCCTCTTCGATCTGAAGCTCTACACCGGCGGTGGTCGTCCGGGCATCATGGCTTACCGACCGGCACCGCTGCAGGTGGCTTACCTGGGTTACCCGGGCAGCGCAGCGAACAACGACATCGACTACATCGTCTCGGACCGCTTCGTTACGCCTGACAGCAGCACGCCTTTTTATCCCGAAGCGTTCTGCCGCCTGCCGCACACCTACCAGTGCAACGATCGCAAGCGCAGTGCCGCCGCTCAGCCGGCCAACCGCGGTGCCCACGGTCTACCGGACGACAAGGTGGTGTTCGGTGCCTTCAACCAATCCTACAAGATCGATCGCACCAGCTTTACCGTTTGGCTGCGGGTGTTGGCCGAAGTGCCGGACAGCGTGCTTTGGCTGCTGGGCCAATGCGACGAGGCGATTGCCAACCTGACCCATTATGCGCAGCTGGCCGGCGTTGATCCGCAACGCCTGATCTTCGCTCCGTTTGCTGCACCCCAGGATCACCTGGCCCGTCTGCAACTGGCCGACGCTGTCCTCGACACCCTGGTGTGCAACGGCCATACCACCACCTCCGATGCACTCTGGGCCAGTGTTCCGGTGATCACCTCCCGCGGGAAGCATTTCTCGTCGCGGGTCAGCGAGAGCCTGCTCAACGCCATGGAGCTGCCGGAGCTGGTGGGTGTCGACCATGACGACATGGTGCGCATCGCCAGGCGCATCGGCACCGATGCCGGGTATCGGGCGGCGCTGCGTACCAAAGTCGCTGCCAATCGCTTGACGACACCGCTGTTTGATACGCTGCGGTTTACCCGTAACTTCGAAACGGCGATCGAGATGATGACCCGTCAGCATCGTCGAGGCGAGAAGGGGGCCCATATCGATGTGCCGGACTGCGGGCCGGTCGAACCGCCGAGCATCGATCAAGCAAAAGTCGAGGCAGTCGCGACGCCACTGCAAGAAACCTATCCGGCCTGCCCGTTGTGCCAGGGCAGCAGTGAAGCGGTGGGGTTTGCCAACTGCACCGGGCATGAACTGTGGCATGCCGCTCTGCCGCCTTCTCTTGAGTGGATGAAATGCGCGTCATGCGGGCATGTGCATACGCGTCACCATTGGACCTCGGCGGGCGCTACCGAAGTTGCGCGCAAGGCCGACGCCAATCGGCTGGTCATTGCTGCTGATAATTACGACGCCAGGCGGACGGCCTGGGCGCCGGTGGTGGATAAGGTCGTGAATGTGTTGGGCGGCTACCGTACAGTGCTGGGCTCGTCCCGCCAGCCAACCTGGGTGGATGCCCGCTGCGGCGACGGTTCGTTGCTCATGCTGGCGGCTGACTACGGTTTTGCCAGTGCAGGCCTGGATGCACGCCAGGAGCCTGTCGCGCGAATTCGGCAATTGGGCTTCAACGCCGTGCATGAAGACTTCATGGTCCACCTGTTCGATGCCACCTTCGATGTCATTTCGATGATGGATATGCTGGAGCATGTGGCTTATCCACGGGAGGCGCTGCTCAAGGCCGCCCAACTGCTGCGCCCGGGTGGCGTGCTGGTGCTTGGCCTACCGGATCTGAACTCTTCGAGCTGGAAAGTCATGGATGCGGCCGGCACTAATCCGTATTGGCAAGAGTTGGAAAACTTTCACCACTTCAGCCGCGAGCGCCTGATTGCCTTGCTGGCCGAGTGTCATTTCGAGGTGGTCGACATGGCCATCCCGAATCGCTACAGGGCCCATATGGAACTGTACGCGCGGCGCAAATAAGCGCAGCGGTGATGCAAAACGCCCGAGGCATTGGAAATTGCCTCGGGCGTTTTTGTTTATCCGCATGCTCCAGCCACAAAAAAGCCCCTGAACCTTTCGATTCAGGGGCTTTTCGGTATTGCTGTCTGGCTCCACGACCTGGACTCGAACCAGGGACCCAGTGATTAACAGTCACTTGCTCTACCAACTGAGCTATCGCGGAATGGCGCCTATGTTACTGATTCAAAAAGAGAAGTCAAGCATGTGATTGCAAATTGACGGATTCAATGGGACAGACGGTGGTTTATCGGTGATTGGCGGTTACCAGAATCGCTTCATGGGTCTACCATGACCGCCCGGAAGTGGTTGCACGCGCTACCGGCCATTCGCCGAAAAGGTACGCGCCATGACTCACTTGACCCCTTCAATGCCTCGAATCAATGAGGTGTTCCCATGAGCATCGCTCAGATCAGCCTGCCCAAAGGTGTCGGCCCTCACGCCGAAAAGCTGTTCGATGCAATCACCCAGGCCAATACTGCTGAACAATTGAATCGCGCGGGTGGCAAGGCCGAAGGGTTTGTCCTGGGTCTTGAAAGCACCAAGGCGATCAAGAGCCAGGTCGCTGAATCGCTCTATGTCGCGTTTGACGATGCCGCCAGCCAGCGCGCGACCGAACTGGCTTAACCGCCGAAGGTGATCGTGCCGAGCATCAGCTTGGCGTACAGCGCAGTGGCGCCCAGTTGCACCAGCCACAAGGCCAGCCCGCCGAGAAACACGCCGGCTGCGACTTGCATCACCAGGTTATTGCCGCGTTTGGCCGGGGTGCGGGGGATGAAGTCATCCAGGTCGTCGCGGTCACCG
Organism: Pseudomonas izuensis; assembly: GCF_002356535.2. NCBI lineage: Bacteria > Pseudomonadati > Pseudomonadota > Gammaproteobacteria > Pseudomonadales > Pseudomonadaceae > Pseudomonas > Pseudomonas izuensis. Next base: position 1,972,172 of record NZ_AP017423.2, read on the forward strand.
CGATCAGCGCGTAGGTCATCGATTTTCATGTCGTTCTCGTCAGAGTCGGGGTGTACATAAAACCTGTAGGAGCGAGCCTGCTCGCGAAAGCGTCAATTCGGTCAATGATGTGTTGAATTCATTACCGCATTCGCGAGCAGGCTCGCTCCCACATTTAATTTATGTGCAGTTTAGAGGTCTCGGTCAGTCCATCGGGAATTATCTGCAGCCATAAAAAACGGGAAGCCCAAAGGCTTCCCGTTTTTCGTCTCACGATGCGGTTCAGATCACCTGAACGATCGCATCCGTTACAACCTTGATGTTGCTCTGGTTCAGCGCAGCCACGCAGATGCGGCCGGTGTCCAGGGCGTAGATGCCGAATTCGTTGCGCAGGCGGTGAACCTGTTCGACGCTCAGGCCGGAGTAGGAGAACATGCCGCACTGACGTCCGACGAAGCTGAAATCGCGCTGCGGGGCGTTTTGCGCCAGCAGGTCGACCATCTGGGTACGCATGCCCTTAATACGCAGGCGCATTTCGGCCAGTTCGGCTTCCCACTGGGCGCGCAGTTCCGGGCTGTTGAGTACAGCAGCGACGATGCTTGCGCCGTGGGTCGGCGGGTTGGAGTAGTTGGTGCGGATCACGCGCTTGACTTGCGACAGTACGCGCGCGCTTTCTTCTTTCGATTCGCTGACGATCGACAGTGCGCCAACGCGCTCGCCGTACAGCGAGAACGACTTGGAGAACGAGCTGGAGACGAAGAAGGTCAGGCCCGATTCAGCGAACAGGCGCACGGCAGCGGCGTCTTCGTCGATACCATCGCCAAAGCCCTGGTAGGCCATGTCGAGGAATGGTACGTGACCTTTGGCTTTCACGACTTCCAGTACGTTTTTCCAGTCCGCCGGGCTCAGGTCGACGCCGGTCGGGTTGTGGCAGCAGGCGTGCAGCACAACGATCGAACCGTTTGGCAGGGCGTTCAGGTCCTCCAGCAGGCCAGCGCGGTTCACGTCGTGGGTCGCCGCGTCGTAGTAGCGGTAGTTCTGCACCGGGAAGCCGGCGGTTTCGAACAGTGCGCGGTGGTTTTCCCAGCTCGGGTCGCTGATCGCCACGACAGCGTTCGGCAGCAGTTGCTTGAGGAAGTCGGCACCGATTTTCAGGGCGCCGGTACCGCCAACGGCCTGGGTGGTAATAACGCGGCCAGCGGCGATCAGCGGCGAGTCATTGCCGAACAGCAACTTTTGCACGGCCTGGTCGTAGGCAGCGATGCCGTCGATTGGCAGGTAGCCACGGGAAGCGTGTTGAGCGACGCGAATCGTCTCGGCTTCGACAACGGCGCGCAGGAGTGGAATTCGCCCCTCCTCATTGCAGTAAACACCAACCCCCAGGTTGACTTTGTCAGTACGGGTATCGGCGTTGAATGCTTCGTTGAGGCCCAGGATTGGATCGCGTGGTGCCATTTCGACAGCGGAGAACAGGCTCATTTTTGCGGCGGCTCTGATAGGGGAGTGGACGGACGTGTCGCGCTCCAGCCGAATGCACTAGAGCGGTGCACAAACGGGGAGCTAGTATAGAGGCCATCTGCAATCGATGGCGACAGACGATTCGGGTTTTGAGCTAAGTTTTTCGGATTATTTTTCGACCGTTAGTCGATTGACTGCGTCAAAGACTGCAAGGGATGTAGGACGTTTGCCTTGAAAGCGCGGGCAATCGACACCACATTGAGCACAATCAAGTTTTTTCCTCGGGCGACGTGTGTCGTTTGCGGCCTTTCTCGTTCCTGTCGGTTTGACTGTGCAGGTGCGATTCCCTGCTCCGAGAACCGAGAGGTATACATGTCTGAATTTCAGCTCGTCACCCGCTTCGAGCCTGCCGGCGATCAGCCGGAAGCTATTCGCCTGATGGTCGAGGGCATCGAAGCCGGGCTGGCGCACCAGACGCTGCTCGGTGTGACCGGCTCGGGCAAGACCTTCAGCATCGCCAACGTGATCGCGCAAGTGCAGCGCCCGACACTGGTGCTGGCGCCGAACAAGACCCTGGCCGCGCAATTGTATGGCGAGTTCAAGTCGTTCTTTCCGAACAACGCGGTGGAGTATTTCGTTTCCTATTACGACTACTACCAGCCCGAAGCCTACGTTCCGTCTTCCGACACCTTCATTGAGAAAGATGCCTCGATCAACGACCACATCGAGCAGATGCGCCTGTCCGCGACCAAGGCGCTGCTGGAGCGCAAGGACGCGATCATCGTCACCACGGTGTCGTGCATCTACGGTCTGGGCAGTCCGGAAACCTATTTGAAGATGGTTTTGCACGTGGATCGCGGCGACAAGCTCGATCAGCGTGAGTTGCTGCGGCGTCTGGCCGACCTGCAGTACACCCGCAACGACATGGAGTTCGCCCGAGCGACCTTCCGCGTGCGCGGCGATGTGATCGACATCCATCCGGCAGAATCCGATTTCGAAGCGATCCGCATCGAGCTGTTTGACGATGAAGTGGAAAGTCTGTCGGCGTTCGATCCACTGACCGGCGAAGTCATCCGCAAGCTGCCGCGTTTCACCTTCTACCCCAAGAGCCACTACGTGACGCCGCGGGAAACCCTGATGGGCGCCGTCGAAGGAATCAAGGTCGAATTGCAGGAACGCCTGGAATACCTGCGTTCCAACAACAAACTGGTGGAAGCCCAGCGTCTGGAGCAACGCACCCGTTTCGACCTGGAGATGATCCTCGAACTGGGCTATTGCAACGGTATCGAAAACTACTCGCGCTACCTGTCCGGGCGCGAAGCCGGGGCGCCGCCACCGACCCTGTACGACTACCTGCCGGCCGACGCCTTGCTGGTGATCGACGAATCCCACGTCAGCGTGCCGCAGGTCGGCGCCATGTACAAAGGTGACCGCTCGCGTAAAGAAACCCTGGTGGAATACGGTTTCCGCCTGCCTTCAGCGCTGGATAACCGGCCGATGCGTTTCGACGAATGGGAAAGTATCAGCCCGCAGACGATCTTCGTCTCGGCGACACCGGGCAACTATGAAGCCGAGCACGCCGGGCGCGTGGTTGAGCAGGTGGTGCGGCCGACCGGCCTGGTGGACCCGCAAGTGGAAATCCGCCCGGCACTGACCCAGGTCGACGATTTGTTGTCGGAAATCAGCAAGCGCGTGGCGGTAGAGGAGCGGGTGCTGGTCACCACGCTGACCAAGCGCATGGCCGAAGACCTGACCGATTACCTGGCTGACCACGGCGTGCGCGTGCGCTACCTGCACTCGGACATCGACACCGTCGAACGGGTTGAAATCATCCGCGATCTGCGTCTCGGCACCTTCGATGTGCTGGTGGGGATCAACTTGCTGCGCGAAGGCCTGGACATGCCGGAAGTGTCGTTGGTGGCCATCCTCGATGCCGACAAGGAAGGCTTCCTGCGCTCCGAGCGCTCGCTGATCCAGACCATCGGCCGGGCGGCGCGTAACCTCAACGGTCGGGCGATTCTGTATGCCGATCGCATCACCGGCTCCATGGAGCGGGCGATTGGCGAAACCGAGCGTCGTCGCGACAAGCAGATCGCCTTCAACCTCGCCAACGGCATCACGCCAAAAGGGGTGTTCAAGGACGTTGCCGACATCATGGAAGGCGCCACCGTGCCGGGTTCGCGCAGCAAGAAGCGCAAGGGCATGGCCAAGGCGGCCGAGGAAAACGCCAGGTACGAAGCCGAACTGCGCTCGCCGGGCGAGGTCGCCAAGCGCATCAAGGCGCTGGAAGAGAAGATGTATCAGCTCGCCCGAGATCTGGAGTTCGAGGCTGCGGCGCAGATGCGCGACGAAATTACCAAGTTGCGGGAGCGGTTGATTACGGTTTGATCTCTAGCGTCTGATCGGGCCTCTTCGCTGGCAAGCCAGCTCCCACAGGGTTATTGGTTGTTCACACATTTTGTGCTCGACGCCAATCACTGTGGGAGCGGGCTTGCCCGCGATGAGGCCGGTGCAGGTGCTACAGAATCAATGGGCTTCCCCAGCCTTCAACCCCGCCGGCAGCTTTTTGGTCAACAACACCGCCAACATGCTGATCCCCAACGCAATCCCGACAAAGTGAAACGCATCGTTGTAGGCCATGATCGACGCCTGCTGATGGGCGATCTCGCTGAGTTTGCCCAGTGCCGCCGTTTCGTTGCCCAGTGTATTGGTCAGCGACGCCAGGCGTTCGGCCACCTGCGGGTTGCTCGGCACAATGGACTCGCGCAAATAGTCGAAGTAAACCTTGGTTCGCGCATCCAGCAGGGTAGCGAGGAGGGCAATGCCAATCGCGCCGCCGAGGTTGCGCAGGATGTTGAACAGACTCGATGCCGACCCCGCATCCTTCGGCAGGATGTACGAAGTCGCGATCAATGAGATGGTGACCATGATCAGTGGCTGTCCCAGCGCGCGGATGATCTGGATCTGATTGAACTGCGGTCCGGCGAAGTCCGGGTTCAGCACGCCTGAGGAAAAACTCGCCAGGCCAAACAGGCCGAAGCCAATCGTGCACAACCATTTTGGGGAGACAACCTTCATCAACTTGGGTACCAGCGGAATCAAGAACAGCTGCGGCACGCCCATCCACATGATCACTTCACCGATCTGCAGGGCGTTGTAGTTCTGGATCTGCGCCAGGTACAGCGGCAACAGATAAATCGAGCCATACAGGCCGACCCCCATGCCGACGCTGGAAATGCTCGACAGGCCGAAATTGCGATTGCCCAGGATGCCGAGGTTGATCAGCGGATTGGGCTTGGAAAACTGCACGATGACAAAGGTGATCAGGCTGATCAGCGCAATGCTGCCGAGGGTCACGATCAGGTCGGATTCGAGCCAGTCCTTGCGATGGCCTTCTTCCAGGAATACCTGCAGGCAACCCAGGCCGACGCCGAGGGTGACAATCCCGGCGTAGTCAGTGCTTTTCAGCAATTCCCAGTGCGCTTCTTTCTTCTCCAGGCCGTACATCAGGCCGCCGATCATGATCAGGCCGGGGGGGATGTTGATGTAGAAAATGTATTCCCAGCCCCAATTTTCAGTCAGCCAGCCGCCCAGAGTCGGTCCGATGGACGGGGCGAAGGTCGCGGTCATGGCGAACATGGCCATGCCTTTGGCGCGATGATGCTCGGGCAGTTTGATCAGTGTCAGGGTGAACGCCAGCGGAATCAGCGCCCCGCCGGTAAAACCCTGAAGTGCGCGAAAAACGATCATGCTTTCCAGGCTCCAGGCCATGGAGCACAGCAGCGAGGCGACGAGAAAACCGAGGGACACCCACACCGCCAAGCGTCGCGCCGAGAGCAACTGCACCAGCCAGGCAGTCAGCGGGATCATGATGATTTCCGCCACCAGGTAGGAGGTGGAAATCCACGAGCCTTCTTCCAGGGTGGCTGACAGCGCGCCCTGAATATCCTTGAGTGAGGAGTTGGTGATCTGGATGTCGAGTACGGCCATGAAGGCGCCGAGCATCACGCTCATCACCGCGATCCAGTCCCGGCGGGTCGGTTCCCCGACCGGTCGGATCAGTTGATCACCGGCCATCGTCAGGGGTGTCTTTGCTGCTTACCTTGGGTGTGACGGCTTCAGGCGCGTCCTTGATGTTCACTTTGGCAGTGACCGACATGCCCGGCCGGATCTTGCCACGCAGTGGATTGTCGGCGGCGAAGGTCAGTTTTACCGGTATCCGTTGCACGACTTTGGTGAAGTTGCCCGTGGCATTGTCCGGCGGCAACAGGCTGAACTGCGCGCCCGAGGCGGCGAACAGGCTGTCGACCCTGGCTTCGATCGGCGTATCGCCGTAGGCGTCAAAGATCAGTTCGGCTTTCTGGCCGGGTTGCATGTGGCCGATCTGCGTTTCCTTGAAGTTGGCCTGAATCCAGATGTCTTCATCGGGCACGATCGACAGCAAATAGGCACCGGCCTGCACGTATTGACCTTCGCGGGCCGCGCGCTGGCCGATCAGGCCGCTGATAGGCGCATGGATCTCGCTGCGAGTGAGGTTCAGTTCGGCCTGGGCCAGATCCGCCTTGGCATTGGCGATCTGCGCGTCGAGGCGTTTGATCTCGGCGGTCAGCGCGTTCACTTGCTGGCGCTGACCCTGGGCGTCCGCCTGGGCTTTGCTCAGTTGTGAGCGGGCGATATGGGATTCGGCGGAGAGGGTGGTGACCCGTTCTTCCGACACGTAACCGGGTTTGCGCAAGGTCTCGGCCCGGTTCAAATCAATCTGCGTACGGCCCAGGCTGGCCTGGCTGGAGGCTACCTGCGCATCGCTGGCGGCAATCAGGCTGGCCTGTTGGGTCAGTTTGCTCTGGGCTTGCAGGCGTTCGGCCTGGCGGGTGGCGAGGGTGGCGCTGGCGCGGTCGACGGCGAGGCGGAAATCGTCACCCTCGAGTCTGATCAGCAGCTGGCCTTTTTCGACGTGCTGGTTGTCCTGTACCAGTACCTGGTCGATGCGCGCGCCCAGCTGGCTGGACACGCGGGTGATCTCGCCCTGGACATACGCGTTGTCAGTGCTTTCATAAAAACGTCCCTTGAAGAACCAATGGGCAAAAAAGCCCCCGGCAATGAGCAGGACGATCAGCAGGAAAATGGACAGGCGACGCTTGAGTTGGGCAGGCATGGGGCAAACTGTAGTCGAGAATATATAAGGAAAGTTACCAGCAGGTGAATCTGGCATACAGCTGATAAACGGTAAATGCCATCGCTTGATATTCGGCCATTCACCGCGGCATACGGGCGTTACAGACGCAAACTTGGCTTAAATGCCCTGTTCACTGGAGCGGGGTGGGGGTCGCCTGTTACCATTCGCGGCTTGATTGTTCTTTGCTTTTCATTCTTTTCGAGACATGCCATGACCACCGTCCGCACTCGCATCGCGCCATCGCCTACCGGGGACCCCCACGTAGGTACCGCCTATATCGCCTTGTTCAACTACTGCTTTGCCAAGCAGCACGGCGGTGAGTTCATCCTGCGGATCGAAGACACCGACCAGTTGCGTTCGACCCGCGAGTCCGAACAGCAGATTTTCGACGCCCTGCGCTGGTTGGGCATCGACTGGAGCGAAGGTCCGGATGTTGGCGGTCCGCACGGTCCGTATCGTCAAAGCGAGCGCGGCGATATCTATCAGAAGTATTGCCAGCAATTGGTCGACCTGGGTCATGCCTTCCCGTGCTTCTGCACCGCTGAAGAGCTGGACCAGATGCGCGCCGAACAAATGGCCCGCGGCGAAACTCCGCGCTACGACGGTCGCGCGCTGCTGCTGTCCAAGGAAGAGGTTGCGCGCCGCCTCGCCGCTGGCGAACCGCACGTGATCCGCATGAAGGTGCCGAGCGAAGGCGTCTGCGTGGTTCCGGACATGCTGCGTGGCGATGTTGAAATCCCGTGGGATCGCATGGACATGCAAGTCCTGATGAAGACCGACGGCCTGCCGACGTACTTCCTGGCCAACGTGGTCGATGATCACCTGATGGGCATCACCCACGTGCTGCGTGGCGAAGAGTGGCTGCCATCGGCGCCGAAACTGATCCTCCTGTACGAATACTTCGGTTGGGAACAGCCGGAGCTGTGCTACATGCCGCTGCTGCGTAATCCGGACAAGAGCAAGCTGTCCAAGCGCAAGAACCCGACCTCGGTGACCTTCTACGAGCGCATGGGCTTCATGCCGGAAGCCATGCTGAATTATCTGGGGCGTATGGGCTGGTCGATGCCAGATGAGCGGGAGAAGTTCTCGCTGCAGGAAATGGTCGACAACTTCGACCTGAGTCGCGTTTCTTTGGGTGGGCCGATTTTCGACATCGAGAAATTGTCGTGGCTCAACGGCCAGTGGCTGCGTGACCTGTCGGTGGGAGAATTCGCCGCACGCGTGCAGAAGTGGGCATTCAACTCCGAATACATGATGAAGATCGCGCCGCACGTACAGGGTCGCGTTGAAACCTTCAGCCAGGTCGCACCGCTGGCCGGCTTCTTCTTTGCTGGTGGAGTTAACCCGGACGCCAAGCTGTTCGAATCGAAGAAACTCTCGGGCGATCAGGTTCGTCAATTGATGCAGTTGATCCTCTGGAAGCTCGAAAGCCTGCGTCAGTGGGAGAAGGACAGCATTACGGCGACGATTCAGGCGGTGGTCGAATCCCTGGAGCTGAAGCTGCGCGATGCCATGCCACTGATGTTCGCGGCGATCACTGGCCAGGCGAGCTCGGTGTCGGTGCTTGATGCGATGGAGATTCTCGGGCCGGACCTGACCCGTTTCCGCTTGCGCCAGGCGATTGATCTACTGGGCGGCGTGTCGAAGAAAGAAAACAAAGAGTGGGAAAAGCTGTTGGGCGCGATCGCCTGATCCTGCGCACCTGACCTTGTAGGAGCCAGCTTGCCGGCGAAGGCGACCTTGATGCTTGCATCGATCTTGCGGGCCTCTTCGCTGGCAAGCCAGCTTCTACAGTTGGAAAACCCCGGATTTGCGGGGGGAGGGTGGTAAGTGGTTGTTATGTCGGCAAAAAATTTCAAATATTTTGAAAAATAAGTTTGACAGCCTTTCGATACACCCTTAAGATTCGCCCCGTCCTCAGCGATGACATCAACGATGAGGGGCTATAGCTCAGCTGGGAGAGCGCTTGCATGGCATGCAAGAGGTCGACGGTTCGATCCCGTCTAGCTCCACCAATTTACACTTCAAGGTCTGGCCACACCGACCTTGAAGCGATCAACACTCAGCGTTGATCAGTTGTATAGAAGGGTTTGCGTCCCCTTCGTCTAGTGGCCTAGGACACCGCCCTTTCACGGCGGTAACAGGGGTTCGAGTCCCCTAGGGGACGCCAGTTTTACAGAAGCGATGTTGCACGATGTCGCTCCGCCGCGAGGCGAAAAATCCGGGGCTATAGCTCAGCTGGGAGAGCGCTTGCATGGCATGCAAGAGGTCGACGGTTCGATCCCGTCTAGCTCCACCAATTTTACAGTTCAAGGTCTGGCCACACCGGCCTTGAATCGATCAGCTCTCAGCACTGATCAGTTGTATAGAAGGTTTGTGTCCCCTTCGTCTAGTGGCCTAGGACACCGCCCTTTCACGGCGGTAACAGGGGTTCGAGTCCCCTAGGGGACGCCACGATTACCCGCTCTGCGGGATTTTATAAGGGTCATTCAATTATTGAATGGCCCTTTTGTTTGTCTGGCGTTTGGCCAAATCTCCCTCTCTCTTTCACACTGTTCTTCAGACCAGCGGTCACATCCACGACTTGCAGAAAATTATTATGAGAATAATATTCTAGTCGTAATATTCGGAGGCATCGATGAACGATAAAAAAGCTCAAACCCGCGAACGCATCCTCAAGGCTGCCAGCGCAGCGCTGATTCAGCGCGGCCCGGCCGAGCCGAGCGTGGGCGAAGTCATGGGGGCGGCCGGCCTGACCGTCGGTGGTTTCTATGCGCACTTCGAAAGTAAGGACGCGATGATGCTGGAGGCGTTCAAGCAATTGCTGGGTCGTCGTCGCGACCTGATTGCCGACATGGACGCCGAGTTGACCGGAGAAGAGCGTCGCGCCCTGGTCGCTGCGTTCTATCTGTCGCGCAAACACCGTGATTCCAGCGAGTCTGCGTGCCCGATTCCGGCCTCGATCGGCGAGCTCGGACGTCTGCCGGAGACGTTCAGAATTGCACTGAACGAGCATTTGGAACTGATGGTCGCGCAGTTGGCGGCCAGTCCTGAAGACACCGACAAAGCCCTGGCCGATATGGCCTTGATGGTGGGCGGTCTGGCGCTGGCACGGGCGCTGGGTCCCGGTGATTTATCCGATCGATTACTGCGCGCTGCCAAGTCGGCGGTGCGTTGACCTGAAGGCAGCAGCCTGAGGAAAGAGCGATGAGCACGTTGAAGTGGGTTCGTGGCGTTAATGGCACCTTGGGTTGGTTTGCTCCGCAACTGGTCGCAAGCAAAATGCGCCTGGCGTTCATGACGCCGCGAGATTTTCCACCGCGTGATTGGGAATTACCGCTGCTGGCCAAATCCGAGCGGATCACCTTGCGTTTCGGCCTCTCGGCATTGCGTTGGGGGCAGGGACCGGCGGTGTTGCTGATGCACGGCTGGGAAGGTCGGCCCACACAATTCGCCAGCCTGATCACCGCGCTGGTCGATGCCGGTTACACCGTGGTTGCCCTCGATGGCCCGGCGCACGGTCGCTCACCGGGAACCGAGGCGAATGTCGTGTTGTTCGCCCGCGCCATGCTCGAAGCCGCCGCCGAGTTGCCACCGCTCCAGGCAGTCATCGGTCACTCCATGGGTGGCGCCAGTGCCATGCTTGCCGTGCAATTGGGCTTGCGTACCGAAACGCTGGTCAGCATCGCCGCGCCGGCACGGATCCTTGGCGTACTGCGCGGTTTCGCCCGCTATGTGCGATTGCCCCCCAAAGCCCGTTCCGCCTTCATTCGCCAGGTCGAGAAGGATGTTGGCATGCGTGCCGCCACGCTGGATGTCGCGCATTATCAACTGGACATGCCCGGGCTGATCGTTCATGCCGAGGACGACAATCAGGTGTCAGTCAAAGAGTCGCAGCTGATCCACGAGGCCTGGTTCGACAGTCGCCTGTTGCGCCTGGAGGAGGGCGGTCACCAGCGGGTCCTCGCTGATCCCCGGATGATTGAGGGTGTGTTATCACTGTTGGCCGGTCGCAGTCTGCAATCGCGCCAATCGGCCTGAGCATCCGTTACACTGCGCCGGTCGAAATCATCTGACCGGGAGTGGGGCATGGGCTGGGATCGGGCAACGCCATTTATCATTGATCTGCAAGTGGGCGCCGAGGACATCGACGGCCTGGGGCACGCCAACAACGCGGTGTACGTGACCTGGCTCGAACGCTGTGCGTGGCGCCATTCCCAGCGCCTTGGCCTGGATCTGGTCGAGTACCGTCGACTGGACCGGGCGATGGCGGTGGTGCGACACGAGATCGATTACCTGGCGGCGGCCTATGAAGGTGACGAACTGCAATTGGCGACCTGGATCGTCGATTGGGATCAGCGTCTGAAAATGACCCGTCACTTCCAGTTGAAGCGCCCCAGCGATAATTCGACGTTGCTGCGTGCGCAAACCACCTTTGTCTGCATCGAACTGTCCACGGGCAAGCCCAAGCGCATGCCGGCGGAGTTCATCGAGGGCTATGGCCCGGCGTTGCTGTCGCAAAATCCGGAAGCAGCCAAGATCTAATGTGGGAGTGAGCCTGCTCGCGATAGCGGTCTGTCAGATACATTGATGTTGGATGTGCAATCGCCATCGCGAGCAGGCTCGCTCCCACAGGGGAATCTGCGATGTTCTGCAGATTCCTGCCGAAACCAGTAAACTGCCGCACGTTTTTCGTTGAGTGTGTTTTTCATGCAAATTGCCCTGGCGCCCATGGAGGGGTTGGTCGACGACATCCTGCGCGACGTGCTGACCCGAGTGGGTGGCATTGACTGGTGCGTGACCGAGTTCATTCGTGTCAATGATCAGTTGCTCACGCCTGCCTATTTCCACAAGTTCGGTCCTGAATTACTCAATGGAGCCCGCACGGCGTCCGGCGTGCCGCTGCGTGTGCAGTTGCTGGGTTCGGACCCGGTGTGCCTGGCGGAAAACGCCGCGCTGGCCTGCGAGTTGGGTTCTGAGGTCATCGACCTGAACTTCGGCTGCCCGGCCAAGACCGTGAACAAGTCCCGTGGCGGCGCGGTGCTGCTCAAGGAACCCGAGCTGCTGAACCGGATCGTCGAGCATGTCCGTCGCGCCGTTCCAGCGCATATTCCGGTGACCGCCAAGATGCGCCTGGGCTTCGACAGCCCGGACGGTTCGCTGGTGTGTGCCACGGCCCTGGCCGAAGGCGGCGCGGAGCACATCGTGGTGCACGCGCGGACCAAAACCGACGGCTACAAGCCGCCAGCGCATTGGGAGTGGATTCCCCGGGTGCAGGACGTAGTCAAGGTTCCGGTGTTTGCCAATGGCGATATCTGGAGCGTCGAAGACTGGCGCCGTTGCCGCGAGATCAGTGGCGTGGAAGACATCATGCTCGGCCGCGGCCTGGTTTCGCGCCCGGATCTGGCCCGGCAAATCGCTGCGGCGCGTGCTGGTGAGGAAGTCGTCGAAATGACGTGGGCCGAGCTGATGCCGCTGCTCCAGGACTTCTGGCTGCAAGCCAAGGCGCAGATGACGCCACGTCAATCGCCGGGTCGCCTGAAGCAATGGCTGGCGATGCTGACCCGCAATTATCCCGAGGCGGTAGAGCTGTTCACCGTCCTGCGTCGGGAGACGGAGCCGGATCAGGTTTCGCGCTTGCTGGGTTTGCAGGTGGCAGAAGCCGCCTGAGAAAAATCTGAAAAAAACCTCTTGAAAAGCAATCAGTGGTCCCTATCTAAGGGTTACGCGATGCCGAATTCGGGTCGCGGAGACAAAAAACCTTGCTGATTGTTTTCAGGAGATTTGAATCATGACTACTGCATTTTCCCTGGCGCCTCTGTTCCGTTCCTCGGTAGGTTTCGACCGTTTCAACGACTTGTTCGAAACCGCCCTGCGCAACGAGCCAGGCAGCACCTACCCACCCTACAACGTCGAAAAACACGGTGACGATCAATACCGCATCGTCGTGGCAGCGGCCGGTTTCCAGGAAGAAGACCTGGAGCTGCAGGTCGAGAAGGGTGTACTTACCATCAGTGGCGGCAAACGTGATGCCAGCGAAGGCGTGACCTTCCTGCACCAAGGCATTGCCCAGCGTGCCTTCAAACTGTCCTTCCGTCTGGCGGACCACATCGAAATCAAGGCCGCCGGCCTCAGCAACGGTCTGTTGAGCATCGACCTGCTGCGGGTTGTTCCGGAAGAGGCCAAGGCCAAGCGCATCCCGATCAACGGGACGCAAAAACCGGCTCTGCAACACTAAGCCGAAGCAACAGGAAGGGCGCCAATGGCGCCCTTCTCTGTGGGAGCAAGGCTTGCCCGCGATGGCGATCTCAAGGACCTCATCGCGGGCAAGCCTTGCTCCCACAGAAGGTTTTTTTACGCCATCACCTCAACAGCTTTTGAAATTCCTCCACCGGCAACGGCTGGCTGTGCAAATACCCCTGGTAAAAGTGACAGCCCAACCCCTGCAAGAACTCAAGCTGCTCCGACGTCTCCACGCCTTCGGCAATCACTTTCAATTCCAGGCTGCGAGCCATGGCGACGATGGCGCGGATGATTTCGGCGTCGTTGGGGTCGGTGGTGGCGTCGCGAATGAACGACTGGTCGATTTTCAGGGTGTCGACCGGCAGGCGCTTGAGGTAGGTCAGCGAGGAATAGCCCGTGCCGAAATCGTCCATGGCAAAACTCACGCCGATTTTTTTCAGGCGGCGCATTTTGCTGATGGTGTCTTCCAGGTTCTGGATGACGATGCCTTCGGTGATTTCCAGTTTCAGCAACGAGCAGGGCAGGCCGTAGCGGGCGAGGCTTTCTTCGATGCGCTCGACGAAGTCATTCTGGCGAAATTGTCGCGGGCTGATGTTCACGCACAGGCTGAAATCCTGCGGGTCCACCCGTCCGGTGGTGATCAGTTGCCTGAAAGCCTGGCAGGCTTCGTCGATGATCCAGGTTCCGACCTCCAGGATCAGGCCACTGTCTTCCAGCACCTTGATGAACTCGGCGGGCGATTGCGCGCCGAGTTCCGGATGGTTCCAGCGCACCAGCGCTTCAGCGCCGACGATGCGGTTGTCCCGGGCGTCGAGTTGCGGCTGGTAATGCACGCGAAATTCACCCCGGGACAGTGCCAGACGCAGATCAGTCTCCATGCGCAGGCGCTCGCTCGCGGCCTTCTGCATGGTGTTGTGGTACATCTGCGCGGTATTGCGCCCCGAGTCTTTGGCGCGATACAGGGCGATGTCGGCGCGCTTGAGCAGGTCGGTCGGCGTCGAGCCATGATCGGGAATCAGCGCAATGCCGATACTCGGTGTCACTTGCAGGCGCTGGCCGTCGAGGAACATCGGCTCGGACAGCAATTCGCGTAACGTATCGGCCAGTTCGCGAACCTGGGTGCTGACCTCGTTTCGCGAACCTTCAAGGCCGCTGAGCAGCACCACAAATTCGTCACCGCCCAGGCGGGCGACCGTGTCTTCCATGCGTACGCTGGCTTCGAGGCGCGCAGTGATGATTTTCAGCACCGTATCGCCCACTGGATGACCGAGCGAGTCGTTGATGTGCTTGAAGTGGTCTAGATCCAGGAACATCAGTGCGCCGCGCAGGTTGTGGCGCTTGAGCAGGGCAATCTGCTGGCTCAGGCGATCCATCAGCAGCGCGCGGTTGGGCAGGTTGGTCAGCGGGTCGTGGTAGGCCAGGTGGCGGATCTGCGCCTCGGCGTTTTTCAGCAGGCTGACGTCCCGTGCGGTCAACAGCAGGCACGCGGTTTCATTGAGGGTGATTGGTTCCACCGAGACTTCGACGGTCAGCAATTCGCCGCGCTTGTTGCGTCCAAGCATTTCCTGGTGATGAACCCGGCCCTTGATCTGCAGTTCGGCCAGCAATGCCGAGCGTTGCTTCTCTTCGGCCCAGATCCCGACCTGGTACACCGTACGACCAATCACTTCGTCTGCGCGATAGCCGGTCAGGCGGCAGAAGCCGTCGTTGACTTCCAGATAGCGGCCGGTATCGCGTTCGGTGATGGTGATGGCGTCGGGACTGGAGTGAAATGCCTTGGCAAACTTCTCTTCACTGGCCTTGAGTGCCGCTTCCGAGCGTTGCTGCTGGGTGATGTCGCGCAGGGTGGTGACGATGCATGGCTGGTCGCCCACGCTGATCTGGCGGCTGGAAATCACGCAGGTCAGCGATTGCCCGTCCTTGTGCTGGACAAGGATTGCTACATTGTTCAGCGCCTGTTCGCGGATCACCTGTTCGATCCGTTGCAGGCTTTTCGCCGAAGCATCCCACAAGCCGATTTCGTCGGCGCTGCGCCCGATGACATCCGTAGCGCTCCAACCGAAAGTCTGGGTGAAGCTGGAGTTGATCTCGATGAACTGCCCGGTGTCCTGGCGGGTCACGCAGATCGGGTCCGGGCTGACTTGGAACAGCGTGGCGAATTTCTCCTCGGAAGCCACCAGCAGTTGTTCGCGTTCGACCTGATCGGTGATATCGAGCAAAGTGCCGGCCATCCGCAGCGGCAGGCCGTTTTCATCGCGATAGAGCCGGGCCCGGCTTTCCAGGTAACGCGAGCTGCCGTCCGGCAGTTGCACCTGATAGGTCAGTTGATAGTTACCGGCCGGGCCTTCGCGCAGGGTGCGGTAGGCATCGCGCATGGAGTCGCGCTCTTCTCCGGGCACGCCCTCGAAAAACTCTTCGAAGGATTCATGGAAGGGTTTCGCCTCCAGCCCGTGCAACTGTGCGGCGCGGGCCGAGCCGTAGAGCATGCCGCTGGGTATGTGCCAGTCCCAGGTGCCCAGTTGTGCCGAGTCCAGGGCCAGGTCGAGGCGTTCCTGGCTGTCCTTGAGGGCGTGTTCGGCGGCCTTGCGCTCGGTGGTATCGAGGAAGGTACTCAACAGATAGGGCTGTCCCTCGAGTTCGACCTTTTGCGCGCTGAGGATGCCATCGTGAATCTGCCCATTGCTGGCGCGAAATTGCACCTCCATGTTGATCAGTTCGCCTTTGGCCTTGGTGGCCTTGACCAGTTGTGCCCGCTGCTCGGGGTGCACCCACAGGCCCAGCTCCAGGGTGGTGCGCCCGATCGCGTCCTGCACCGGCCAGCCGAACAGGCTTTCGAAATACTGGTTGGCCTCGGTGATCAGGCCATCATCCTGGCGGGTCAGCAGGACCATGTTCGGGCACAGGTGAAACAGCGTGGCGAAGCGCTTTTCCGAGCTGCTCAAGGCCTGTTCGCGCTGGCGCTGGTGGGTGATTTCGCGGATCACGCCGATCATGCGTGGGCGACCGTGCTTGTCCGGCAGCAGGCTGCCATTGATCTCCAGCCAATGCAGGCTGCCGTCAGGCCAGCGAATGCGGTGGTGCATCGCTTGATCCAGTGGTGCGCCGGCGATCACTGCGTGGAAGGCGCGGACGGTTTTCGCCCGGTCTTCCGGGGGCAGCAAGTCCAGGTATTCCAGATCGGCCGGCAATGGTTGGCGCGGGTCGAAGCCGAATAGCGCCTGTGTACCCCGTGACCAACTGATTTGCCCGCGCTCGATATCCCAATACCAGGCACCCAAACGTGCGCCGTTCAGGGCAGCCAGCAATTGTGGGGCGCTTTCCCAGCTCTGCTCGGAACGCTTGGGGTCAAGTGCCTGAATACGCGGCATCGGCGGAATACGGTCAACAGATTTCGGCATTGGCAAGCCTTAGGCTGAAGTGGGCATTGGGCACAGGATTTCGCGGCTCTATAGGCGTAGCACAAGTTAGCCATGAGTCCCTGGCAGATCGATTTGGGCATCCAGCAAGGCCATGAAAGCCCGTGCTGCATTCGATAGCGTCCGTTCTGTGTGCAGGATATAGCCTAGCTGGCGAGACAGTTGTATGCCCGGCAGCGGTATTCGTGCAACTTGTTCATCAAGCATGGTGCGCGGCAAGACGCTCCAGGCCAGGCCAATTGACACCATCATCTTGATGGTTTCCAGGTAATTGGTGCTCATGGCGATGTTCGGCGTCAGGCCCTGGGCCTCGAACAGTCGCTGGACGATATGGTGGGTAAAGGTGTTTCCGCCAGGGAATACCGCGGGATGGCGGGCGATGTCTGCCAGGCTGACCTTGCCGTTGTTGAGCAGCGAATGTTCCGGGGCGACCACGAAGTCCAGCGGGTCATCCCACACAGGCGTGGCCTTCACCAGCGCGTGGGGCTCCGGCGCCAGGGTGATGACCGCCAGTTCGGCGCGGCCATGCAGGATTTCCTCGTAGGCCACTTCCGAATCGAGAAACTGAATATCCAGCGCGACGTCAGGGAAGCGTCGTGTGTACTCCCTTAATAACGGTGGCAATCGATGCAGGCCGATGTGGTGACTGGTGGCCAGGGTCAGACGACCGGTCACTTCGCCGGTGAGGTTGGTCAGGGCGCGGCGCGTATCATCAAGGACGTTCAGGATCTGGTAGGCGCGGGGCAGCAGGGCGCGACCGGCCTCGGTCAGCCCCACCTCACGACCCAGTCGATCGAACAATCGCACCTTCAATTGTTGCTCCAGCCCGGCGATGCGTTTGCTGATCGCCGGTTGGGTCAGGTGCAGGCGTTCGCCCGCGCCGGAGAAGCTTCCGGTCTCGGCAATGGCGATAAAGGCATTGAGATTGGCCAGGTCCATGGATGTATTCCAGTTGGTTATTCAAAGCATAAAAAATATGAATTTGAGTTATTCAATGTAACCCCATAGGATCAGCCTCACAAGCCAAAGGGTTATTGAAATCGTCAAGGCCCGGGGCATAGAAACAAGCTGATGAGGAAACCGTCTGATGGCCGGCAAAACGCTCTACGACAAGCTCTGGGATTCGCATTTGGTCAAGCAGCGCGACGATGGCTCTGCGTTGATCTACATCGACCGTCACATCATCCACGAAGTGACCTCGCCGCAAGCCTTCGAAGGCCTGCGTCTGGCCGGGCGCAAGCCTTGGCGCATCGATGCCAACATCGCGACCCCGGACCACAACGTACCGACCACCCCGGAACGCAAGGGCGGCATCGCAGCCATTGCCGACCAGGTCTCGCGCTTGCAGGTTCAGACTCTCGACGATAACTGTGACGAGTACGGCATTGTCGAATTCAAGATGAATGACGTCCGCCAAGGCATCGTCCACGTGATCGGCCCGGAGCAGGGTGCCACCTTGCCGGGCATGACCGTGGTCTGCGGCGACTCCCACACCTCGACCCACGGCGCGTTCGGTGCCCTGGCTCACGGTATCGGCACTTCCGAGGTCGAGCACGTGCTCGCCACCCAGTGCCTGGTCGCCAAGAAAATGAAGAACATGCTGGTACGCGTCGAAGGCCAATTGCCGTTCGGCGTGACCGCCAAGGACATCGTCCTCGCCGTGATCGGCAAGATCGGCACCGCCGGTGGTAACGGCCACGCCATCGAATTCGCCGGCAGCGCGATTCGCGACCTGTCCGTCGAAGGCCGCATGACCATCTGCAACATGTCCATCGAGGCCGGCGCTCGCGTAGGCCTGGTGGCAGCTGACGAAAAAACCGTGGCCTACGTGAAAGGCCGTCCCTTCGCCCCGAAAGGTGCGGAGTGGGACTTGGCCGTCGAAGCCTGGAAAGACCTGGTGTCCGACGCCGATGCGAAGTTCGACACCATCGTTGAACTGGACGCGACCCAGATCAAGCCGCAAGTCAGCTGGGGCACCTCGCCCGAGATGGTGTTGGCTGTCGATCAGAACGTGCCGGATCCGGCAAAGGAAATGGACCTGGTCAAGCGTGGTTCTATCGAGCGCGCCTTGAAGTACATGGGTTTGACCGCCAATCAGGCGATCACCGACATTCAACTGGACCGCGTGTTCATCGGCTCCTGCACCAACTCGCGGATCGAAGACCTGCGCGCGGCTGCGGTGATCGCCAAGGGCCGCAAAGTGGCCTCGACCATCAAGCAGGCCATCGTGGTGCCCGGCTCGGGCCTGGTGAAGGCGCAGGCGGAATCCGAAGGCCTGGACAAGATTTTCCTCGAAGCCGGTTTCGAATGGCGCGAACCGGGTTGCTCGATGTGCCTGGCGATGAACCCGGACCGTTTGGAAAGTGGCGAGCATTGCGCTTCCACCTCGAACCGCAACTTCGAAGGCCGTCAAGGCGCCGGTGGTCGTACTCACCTGGTCAGCCCGGCCATGGCCGCCGCCGCCGCTGTGAACGGTCGTTTCGTCGACGTCCGTGAATTGATCTAAAGGAGCGCAGCATGAAAGCTTTTACCCAGCACACTGGACTTGTCGCGCCTCTGGATCGTGCCAACGTCGACACCGACCAGATCATCCCGAAACAGTTCTTGAAATCGATCAAACGCACCGGTTTCGGCCCGAACCTGTTCGACGAGTGGCGCTACCTGGATGTGGGTCAACCATATCAGGACAACTCCAAGCGTCCGCTGAACAAGGACTTCGTGCTCAACGCCGAACGTTACCAGGGGGCCAGCGTATTGCTGGCCCGCGAGAACTTCGGTTGCGGCTCCAGCCGCGAACACGCGCCGTGGGCGCTGGAAGAGTACGGTTTCCGCAGCATCATCGCGCCAAGCTATGCCGACATCTTCTTCAACAACAGCTTCAAGAACGGCTTGCTGCCGATCATCTTGAGCGACGCTGAAGTCGATGAGCTGTTCAATCAGGTCGAGGCCAATCCGGGGTACCAGTTGCAGATCGATCTGCAAGCCCAGACCGTGACCCGTCCGGACGGCAAGGTGCTGAGCTTTGAGATCGATGCGTTCCGCAAGCACTGCCTGCTCAATGGCCTGGACGATATCGGCCTGACCTTGCAGGACGGCGATGCGATTGCGGCGTTCGAGGCCAAGCACCGTGCGAGCCAACCTTGGTTGTTTCGCGACGCGTAAGTATGCGTAAGGCGTGATGACGCCTTCGCGAGCAGGCTCGCTCCCACATTTGAAATGCGTTTTCCTGTGGGAGCGAGCCTGCTCGCGAAGAGGCCCGAATAAGCACCACAAGACTTAACCCAAAAAGGAAGTCCCCCATGACCAGCACCGCCCAGCACAGCCAGGTAGTCCAGAAACAATTCGGTGAACAGGCCTCGGCCTACCTGAGCAGCGCCGTCCACGCTCAAGGTACCGAATTCGCGCTGCTACAGGCCGAACTGGCAGGGCAGGGCGATGCCCGTGTGCTGGATCTGGGTTGCGGCGCCGGTCACGTGAGTTTTCACGTCGCCTCGCTGGTGAAGGAAGTGGTGGCCTACGACCTGTCGCAGCAAATGCTCGATGTGGTCGCCGCAGCGGCTATCGATCGTGGCTTGAGCAATGTCTCCACGGTCAACGGTGCCGCCGAGCGCCTTCCATTCGCCGATGGCGAGTTCGACTTCGTGTTCAGCCGTTATTCGGCGCACCATTGGAGCGATCTTGGCCTCGCGCTGCGGGAAGTGCGTCGAGTGCTGAAACCGGGCGGGGTGGCGGCCTTCATCGACGTGTTGTCACCGGGCAGCCCGTTGTTCGACACTTACCTGCAAAGCGTCGAAGTGCTGCGCGACACCAGCCATGTGCGTGATTATTCCGCGGGTGAGTGGTTGCGCCAGGTCAGTGAGGCGGGGTTGCATACTCGCAGTACCGCCCGTCAGCGGTTGCGCCTGGAGTACAACTCCTGGGTCGAACGCATGCGCACACCGCCGGTGATGCGTGCGGCGATCCGCGAATTGCAGCAGTCGATGGGCAGCGAAGTGCGCGAATATTTTGAAATTGAGGCCGACGGTTCGTTCAGTACCGATGTGTTGGTGCTGTTCGCCGAAAAATGAGCCCCGAACGGTAGACTTTTTCCGGGTGCGCCCAAGGGCGCACCGACTGATGACATGAGGAAAGCATGAGCAAGCAGATTCTGATTCTCCCAGGTGACGGTATTGGTCCGGAAATCATGGCCGAAGCGGTCAAGGTGCTGGAACTGGCCAACGACAAGTTCGCCCTGGGCTTCGAGCTGAACCACGACGTGATCGGTGGCGCGGCCATCGACAAGCATGGCGTGCCGCTGGCCGACGAAACCCTGGAGCGTGCCCGCACCGCCGATGCCGTGCTGTTGGGCGCCGTGGGCGGCCCGAAATGGGACACCATCGAGCGTGACATCCGTCCTGAGCGTGGCCTGCTGAAAATCCGTGCGCAACTGGGCCTGTTCGGCAACCTGCGTCCGGCGATCCTCTACCCGCAACTGGCCGAAGCTTCCAGCCTGAAGGCGGAAATCGTTGCCGGCCTGGACATCCTGATCGTTCGCGAGCTGACCGGCGGCATCTACTTCGGCGCGCCACGTGGCACCCGTACCCTGGAAAACGGTGAGCGCCAGTCCTACGACACCCTGCCGTACAGCGAAAGCGAAATCCGTCGCATCGCCCGTGTCGGCTTCGACATGGCCATGGTGCGCAACAAGAAGCTGTGCTCGGTGGACAAGGCCAACGTACTGGCGTCCAGCCAGCTGTGGCGTGAAGTGGTCGAGCAAGTCGCCAAGGATTACCCTGAAGTCGAACTGAGCCACATGTATGTCGACAACGCCGCCATGCAACTGGTGCGTGCACCTAAACAGTTCGACGTGATCGTGACCGATAACATGTTCGGTGACATTCTGTCGGACCAGGCGTCGATGCTCACCGGTTCCATCGGCATGCTGCCGTCGGCGTCCCTGGACACCAACAACAAAGGCATGTACGAGCCGTGCCACGGTTCGGCGCCGGACATCGCGGGCAAGGGCATTGCCAACCCGTTGGCGACCATTTTGTCGGTGTCGATGATGCTGCGTTACAGCTTCAACCAGCAGGCTGCGGCCGATGCCATTGAAAAAGCTGTCAGCCTGGTGCTGGATCAGGGCTTGCGCACAGGCGACATCTGGTCGACCGGTTGCACTAAAGTCGGTACGCAGGAAATGGGTGACGCAGTAGTCGCCGCGCTGCGGAATCTGTAATCTTTCGGGCCCGCTGCAAAATTCAACCATGAAAGCAGCGGTCCACATTTCAAGAAGGTGTAGTTGCGATGAAACGTGTAGGTCTGATCGGTTGGCGCGGTATGGTCGGTTCCGTGCTCATGCAGCGGATGCTGGAAGAGCAGGATTTCGATCTTATCGAGCCGGTGTTTTTCACCACTTCCAATGTCGGTGGCCAAGGCCCGTCCGTGGGCAAGGATATTGCTCCGCTCAAGGACGCTTACAGCATTGAAGAGCTGAAAACCCTCGACGTGATCCTGACCTGCCAGGGTGGCGACTACACCAGCGAAGTGTTCCCGAAGCTGCGCGAAGCCGGCTGGCAGGGTTACTGGATCGACGCCGCTTCCAGCCTGCGCATGCAGGATGACGCGGTCATCGTGCTGGATCCGGTCAACCGCAAGGTTATCGACCAGCAGCTCGATGCGGGTACCAAGAACTACATCGGCGGCAACTGCACCGTCAGCCTGATGCTGATGGGCCTGGGTGGCCTGTTTGAGGCCGGTCTGGTGGAGTGGATGAGCGCCATGACCTATCAGGCGGCTTCCGGTGCCGGCGCGCAGAACATGCGTGAACTGATCAAGCAAATGGGCGCGACCCACGCCGCTGTCGCCGATCAACTGGCCGACCCGGCCAGCGCCATCCTCGACATCGACCGCCGTGTCGCCGAAGCCATGCGCAGCGACGCGTACCCGACCGAAAACTTCGGTGTACCGCTGGCCGGCAGCCTGATCCCGTGGATCGACAAGGAACTGCCGAACGGCCAGAGCCGCGAAGAGTGGAAAGCCCAGGCCGAGACCAACAAGATCCTCGGTCGCTTCAAGAGCCCGATCCCGGTGGACGGCATCTGCGTGCGCATCGGCGCCATGCGTTGCCACAGCCAGGCGCTGACCATCAAGCTGAACAAAGACGTACCGATCGCCGATATCGAAGGGCTGATCAGCCAGCACAACCCATGGGTCAAGCTGGTGCCGAACAGCCGTGAGACCAGCATTCAGGAGCTGAGCCCGAACAAGGTCACCGGCACCCTGAACATCCCGGTTGGCCGTCTGCGCAAACTGAACATGGGTTCGCAATTCGTCGGCGCGTTTACCGTTGGCGACCAGCTGTTGTGGGGCGCGGCCGAACCGCTGCGTCGCATGCTGCGGATCCTGCTTGAGCGTTGATCGATTGATGTAATGAGAAAACCCGCGCCTTGAAAGGGGTGCGGGTTTTTTTATGGATTTGTGTCGTGAGCCAGGCCGCCATCGCGAGCAAGCTTTGCTCCCACAGGAGCAAGCGCGCCGCAACCCGGTGGGAGCAAAGCTTGCTCGCGATAGCGTCGGTTCAGTCACCACAGATCCCCATCGAATTGCCTGCATGCCCACCACCCGGTAAAGTGCCGCTCCCCCCGTTTCGCCAGAGGTAAAACCATGAGCCAGTCCTTTGATATTGCCGTGATCGGCGCAACCGGTACTGTCGGCGAAACGCTGGTGCAGATTCTTGAGGAACGCGATTTCCCGGTCGGCGATCTGCACTTGCTGGCCAGCAGCGAATCCGCCGGCAGTTCGGTGCCGTTTCGCGGCAAGAACGTGCGGGTGCGGGAAGTCGATGAGTTCGACTTCAGTAAGGTGCAGTTGGCATTTTTTGCTGCCGGCCCGGCGGTTTCGTTGAGTTTTGCTTCCCGTGCGACCGATGCCGGTTGCTCGGTAATCGATCTCTCCGGTGCCTTGCCGGCAGAAAAGGCGCCACAGGTTGTGCCCGAGGCCAACGCTCAGGTGTTGGCCGGCTTGAAAAAGCCGTTTCAGGTCAGCAGTCCAAGTCCTTCAGCTACCACCCTGGCGGTAGTGCTCGCACCGTTGATGAATTTGCTCGATTTGCAGCGCATCAGCCTGACCGCCAGCCTGGCGGTATCGGCCCAGGGCCGCGAAGCCGTGAGCGAGCTGGCCCGGCAAACCGCCGAACTGCTGAATGTGCGGCCACTGGAGCCGAAATTCTTTGACCGGCAGATGGCCTTCAATCTGTTGGCTCAGGTGGGCAAGCCGGATGAACAGGGCCATACATTGCTGGAAAAGCGCCTGGTGCGTGAGCTGCGCCAGGTCATGGCGTTGCCTGAATTGAAGATTTCCGTCACTTGCATTCAAGCCCCGGTGTTTTTTGGCGATAGCTTTAGCGTGACCTTGCAGTCGGCGAGCGAGATCGACCTGGCCAAGGTCAATGCTGCGCTGGAAGATGCCCCCGGCATCGAGCTGGTCGAAGCCGGCGATTACCCGACGCCGGTCGGCGACGCGGTAGGGCAGGATGTGGTTTACGTTGGTCGGGTTCGCCATGGTATCGACGACCTGTCGGAACTAAATGTGTGGCTGACGTCAGATAACGTACGCAAGGGCGCCGCGCTCAATGCTGTGCAGCTGGCCGAATTGTTGATAAAAGACCTGCTGTAAAAGATACTTGGCAACAAATTTTCGAATGGTTCCGGGCGGGCGTTATGCTTGGCCGGAATGCTGAAGGCGAGTCACCCTGAGGGGCTTTCCGGGGCATGCACGAAACGATCGCGCGCGACGACCCTTCGCCGCCGCGCGCCATGCCTTATGGCAGCGGCATCAACACCTTCTCGCTGGCCGAGGAATGTTCAAACTAAGGATGAGCTATGGTTCAAGTTCGCAAACTGGTGTTAGCAATAGCGGCCGCCTCGGCGCTGTCCTCCGGTATGGCGCATGCCCTCGGACTCGGGGAATTGACCCTGAAGTCGACGCTCAACCAGCCGCTGGTGGCGGAAATCGAGTTGCTGGACGTCAAGGAGCTCACCGCTGCCGAAGTGGTGCCGAGCCTGGCTTCACCTGAAGATTTCGCCAAGGCCGGTGTCGACCGCCAGGCATTTCTCAACGACCTGACTTTCACCCCGGTGTTGAACGCCAGCGGCAAAAGCATCCTGCGTGTGACCTCCAGCAAACCCCTCTCCGAGCCGATGGTGAAATTCCTGGTTCAGGTGATGTGGCCCAACGGTCGTCTGCTGCGCGACTACAGCGTGCTGCTCGATCCGTCCAAATTCTCGCCGCAAACCGCTGAAGCGGCTGCGCAGCCTGCACCGACCCAAGGTACAACACCGGTTACCGGTGCGAGCAAGCCATCCCAGTACACCACCACGCCGCGCGATACTTTGTGGGAGATCGCCGCGAAGGCACGTAACGGCGGGTCGATCCAGCAAACCATGCTGGCCATCCAGGCGCTGAACCCGGATGCCTTCATCGACGGCAACATCAACCGCCTGAAAACCGGGCAGGTGCTGCGCTTGCCGGATCAGACGCAGAGCACCAGCCTGCCGCAACCCAAGGCAATTGCCGAGGTCGCTGCACAGAACACTGCCTGGCGCCAGGGGCGTCGCTACGTCGCTAAACCGGGAACGGGTCAGCAACAGCTCGATGCCACCAACCGCGGCCGCGGTGAAACAATGTCTGCGCAAGCCGGTCCGGAT
This sequence comes from Pseudomonas izuensis, assembly GCF_002356535.2. Taxonomy (NCBI): domain Bacteria; kingdom Pseudomonadati; phylum Pseudomonadota; class Gammaproteobacteria; order Pseudomonadales; family Pseudomonadaceae; genus Pseudomonas; species Pseudomonas izuensis. The sequence goes on from NZ_AP017423.2 coordinate 1,997,128, forward strand.
AAGCTGACCCTGGTTTCTGCCGAGTCCGCAAAGGGTCGCGGTAAAGGTGCGGCAGGTGATGCCAAGGCCTTGAACAACAAACTGGCGGTCACCCAGGAAAGCCTCGATACGACCCGTCGTGACAACGCCGAACTGAAAAGCCGCATGGCCGATCTGCAAAGTCAGCTCGACAAGCTGCAGCGCTTGATCGAGCTGAAGAACAATCAGCTGGCCAAGTTGCAGGCCGAAGGCGCTGCGGATGCACCCGCTGCCGCTACTGCCCCGGCCGCTCCGGCGATGTCCGCTGAACTGGCGGCCAGCCCTGCACCAGCGCCCGCCGAACCTGTGCCGGCAGTACCGACTCCGGCTGCGCCTGAGACAGCGGCGGCTCCGGTTTCGGCCGAGCAACCCGCCGAGCCGACGCCGGCAGCTTCCGACGAACAGAAATTCAACGAATTACTGACCAATCCATGGCTGCTGGGTATGGCCGGTGGCGGGGCAGTGGTGGTCTTGCTGTTGCTGTTGTTGCTGGCCCGTCGCCGCAAAGCCCAGCAGGAAGCCGAGAAGCACCTGCGCATGGCTCGCGCCCTGGCTGAAGAACAGCCATTTTCCGCTGATCTGGACCTGCCGGAAAGCAGCTTCGAAGGTCTGGAGGTTCCGCCGCCGAGCGTGAAGCGCGCCACTGTGCCGCCACCTTCACCTGCACCAGCCCCGGCTCCGGCGATTGAGCCGGTGGTGGTGACGGCACCGATCGCTGCACCACTGGTGGCTCCGGCGGCGGAACGTTCCGGCGACGTGTTGGGCAAAGCCCAGTCGCACATCGACGCCGGTCGCCTGAATCAGGCTGCCGCGCTGCTGGAAGAAGGTATCAAGCAAGAGCCGCAGCGCAGCGATGTGCGCCTTAAACTGATGGAAGTTTATGGCCTGCAGGGCGACCGAGATGCATTTGTGGTTCAGGAGCGTCAGTTGGTGGCCAATGGCGACAACTTTGCCCAGGTCGAAAAACTGAAAAGCCGTTTCCCGGCCATGGCGCTGGTCGCTGCCGGTGGTATCGCCGCTGCGGCCGTTGCTGCCGAACTGGACGCGCAATACGTCAAGGACCTGCTGCTGGACGAACCGCAAGCCCCGGCCCCGGCTGCAATTCCAACCGATGACGATTTCGACAGTGCGTTCGATCTGAGCCTGGATGACCTGGATAACATTACGCCGGCAGCCGCGACCCCGGCGCCGCAATCGCAACCTGAGCCTGAGCCTGAGCCGGAAACTGCAACCCTGGACGAGCTGGAAGATTTCCCGCTGGACGACGATTTGAGTTTCGAGTCGGTGCTGCAGCAGCAAACTGAAATCAAGGAAAACCTCGACGATCTGTCAGATTTCGATCTGGACATGGACCTCGGCGGCGAGCCTTCGCCAGCGCTTCTTGCTGAAGACGACTTCCTGCTGGATCTGGATCTGGATGAGGGGGTGAAGGATCTGCCTGTTGCTGAGGCGCCGGCAGTCCCTGAGGTGACATTGGACGATCTGGAGTTGCCCGCTGATTTCGACCTGTCCCTGGCTGACGAAATGGACGCTTCAAAGGCACCGGATGCGTTTGCCGCCGAGCTTGACGACGTCAACGCCGAGCTGGATCGCCTGTCCCAGAGCATCAGCGAGCCGACCTTTACCGTGGACGACGCCCTGGCGACCGTGGACGACGAGCCGGAATTCGATTTCCTGTCCGGTACCGACGAAGTCGCCACCAAGCTCGATTTGGCTCAGGCCTACATCGACATGGGTGACAACGACGGCGCCCGGGACATCCTCAATGAGGTGGTGACCGAAGGTGACGACGGTCAGAAGAGCGAAGCCAGGGAGATGCTTGCGCGTCTGGCTTGATGATATGGCTTTAAACAGGACGGCAGCCCGGTGAGGCTGCCGTTTTTGTTTCTGGCGATGGCGTGATGATGTCTGTCGGGCCGCTTTCGCGAGCAGGCTCGCTCCTACAGTGGACCCGGTTAACCACCATTTGTGTCTCACGCCAATCCTTGTGGGAGCGAGCCTGCTCGCGAAGGGGCCATAACATTCAACACTGTACTGACCGTTGCACTGGCATCCCCGCCCGACAACCTTATAATGCCCACCTTTGCGTACATCAGCAGGCTGTCCCTCCTTGGCAAACATAGATAACCCGGCCGCCGAAATGGCAGCGGAAGGCTTTTTCCGGATCGCATTGGGCGTTGAATACAAAGGCTCGCGTTATCGCGGCTGGCAGCGCCAGGCCTCCGGTGTGCTCACCGTGCAGGAAACACTCGAAAACGCCTTGTCCAAAGTCGCCGATTCACCGGTTTCGCTGCTTTGTGCAGGGCGTACCGATGCCGGCGTGCACGCCTGTGGACAAGTGGTGCATTTCGATACCCAGGTCGAGCGGTCGATGAAAGCCTGGGTCATGGGTGCCAACATCAACCTGCCGCACGACGTCAGCGTCAGTTGGGCCAAGGTCATGCCGGCGCATTTTCATGCGCGGTTCAAGGCTATCGCCCGGCGCTACCGCTATGTGATCTACAACGATCAGATCCGCCCGGCGCATCTCAACGAAGAAATCACCTGGAACCACCGTCCACTGGACGTCGAGCGTATGGCCGAAGCGGCGCAATATCTGGTAGGCACCCATGACTTCAGCGCCTTCCGCGCCGGTCAGTGCCAGGCCAAGTCGCCGATCAAGCAATTGCATCACCTGCGCGTCACCCGTCACGGCAAGATGATCGTGCTGGATATCCGCGCCAATGCCTTCCTGCACCACATGGTTCGCAACATTGCCGGGGTGCTGATGACCATCGGCGCTGGCGAGCGCCCGGTGGAGTGGATGAAGGAGGTGTTGGAGAGCCGCATCCGTCGTACCGGCGGGGTGACGGCGCATCCGTTTGGCCTGTATCTGGTGCAGGTCGAGTACCGCGACGAGTTCGAATTGCCCGAGCGATATATCGGGCCGCACTTCCTCACCGGTTTCTCCGAACTTGACGGCTGACGCCCTCGAGCGCTTTTGTTACCATCCGGGACTTTCCCGGATTTACCGTGAGGTTTTCTCGACATGTCAGCCGTTCGCAGCAAGATTTGCGGGATTACCCGCATAGAAGATGCGTTGGCAGCGGTCGAAGCCGGGGCCGATGCCATCGGTTTCGTGTTTTACGCCAAGAGTCCGCGGGCGGTGACGTTCCAGCAGGCGCGCGCAATCATCAAGGCGTTGCCGCCGTTTGTCACGACCGTGGGTTTGTTCGTCAACGCCAGTCGCTGCGAGTTGGGGGAAATCCTCGACGCCGTGCCGCTGGATCTGTTGCAGTTCCATGGCGATGAAAGCGCTGAAGACTGCGAAAGTTGGCATCGTCCGTACATCAAGGCGTTGCGGGTCAAGGCGGGTGACGACATCGCCGCCGCTTGTGACGCGTATCCAGGCGCCAGCGGTATCCTGCTCGATGCCTATGTCGAAGGTATTCCCGGTGGAACCGGCGAAGCGTTCGACTGGTCTCTGATACCGCAAGGCTTGAGCAAGCCGATCATCCTGGCCGGTGGCCTGACTCCGGATAACGTTGCCGAAGCGGTGGCGCGGGTTCGGCCTTATGCCGTGGACGTCAGTGGCGGGGTAGAGGCGAGCAAGGGCATCAAGGATCACGCGAAGATCAAGGCGTTCATCAAAGCGGCACGCGGATGATGTGACGGCTGGCACACTGCCGCCGTCCACTGCACTGTACAAAACGGCTGAGGATTGATGGGTCGTACGCAGGTCACGCTTCACTGACCCGGCCATCCATCGAACATCGCCGCACACATGAATTTAGCTTTAGGGCATACGCGGGGCTGCGAACCAGAGCGTTCGGGCCGCCGGTACTGGAGAAAGAAAGCATGAGCAACTGGTTGGTAGACAAACTGATCCCTTCGATCATGCGTTCCGAGGTCAAGAAGAGCTCGGTGCCTGAAGGTCTTTGGCACAAATGCCCATCTTGCGAGGCAGTGCTGTATCGTCCGGAGCTGGAAAAGACCCTGGACGTTTGCCCCAAGTGTAATCACCACATGCGTATCGGCGCCCGCGCCCGTATCGACATTTTCCTCGACGTTGAAGGTCGTGCCGAATTGGGTGCGGACCTGGAGCCGGTCGACCGCCTGAAGTTCCGCGACGGCAAAAAGTACAAGGATCGCCTGACCGGTGCACAGAAGCAGACCGGCGAAAAAGACGCGCTGGTGTCCATGAGCGGTACGCTGCTGGGCATGCCGGTGGTGGTTTCTGCGTTCGAATTCAATTTCATGGGCGGCTCCATGGGTGCCATCGTTGGTGAGCGCTTCGTGCGCGCCGCCAACTACGCGCTGGAAAAGCGCTGCCCGATGATCTGCTTCTCCGCCTCCGGCGGTGCGCGGATGCAGGAAGCGCTGATCTCCCTGATGCAGATGGCCAAGACCTCCGCGGTACTGGCGCGTCTGCGTGAAGAGGGCATTCCGTTCATCTCCGTGTTGACCGATCCGGTCTACGGTGGTGTGTCCGCCAGTCTGGCGATGCTGGGCGACGTGATCGTCGGCGAACCGAAAGCCCTGATCGGCTTTGCCGGTCCGCGCGTCATTGAGCAGACCGTGCGCGAAAAACTGCCGGAAGGCTTCCAGCGCAGTGAGTTCCTGCTGGAGCACGGCGCCATCGACATGATCATTTCTCGTCAGGAGCTGCGTCCGCGCCTGGGCAACCTGCTGGCGCAAATGATGGGCCTGCCGACGCCAAAATTCGTCGCCGCACCTATCGAGCCGATCGTCGTTCCACCGGTGCCTGCCAACCTATGACCCAACGTACCCTTGGCGAGTGGCTCGCCTACCTCGAGCAGTTGCACCCTTCGGCCATCGACATGGGCCTTGAGCGCTCGCAACAGGTAGCGTCCCGCATGGGACTGGGCAAGCCGGCGCCTCGGGTGATCACAGTCACCGGCACCAACGGCAAAGGCTCCACCTGCGCGTTCGTGGCGTCGTTGCTGCGGGCTCAGGGCCTGAAAGTCGGTGTCTACAATTCCCCGCACCTGCTGCGTTACAACGAGCGGGTGCAGGTCAATGGCGTCGAAGCCACTGACGCCGAGCTGTGCGAGGCCTTTGTTGCGGTCGAGGCGGGGCGCGGCGATACTTCCCTGACCTATTTCGAGATGGGCACCCTGGCGGCGTTCTGGCTGTTTCAACGCTCCGGGCTCGATGCCGTGGTGCTGGAAGTCGGTCTGGGCGGGCGTCTGGATACAGTCAACGTGGTAGATGCCGACATGGCGCTGGTCACCAGCATCGGCGTCGACCATGCGGACTACTTGGGTGATACCCGTGAATCCGTGGCCTTCGAGAAGGCCGGCATCTTCCGCCGGGGCGCGCCTGCGCTCTGTGGTGACCTGAATCCTCCACAACCCCTGCTGGATAAAGCGCGCGAGCTCAATTGCCCGTTCTTCCTGCGTGGGCGCGATTTTGATCTCGGGATCACCGACCACAATTGGCAGTGGCGCGGTATCGACGCCCAGGGTCGTGCGGTCGAATTGCACGATCTGCCCTTGCTCGATCTGCCGATGGAAAACGCTGCGCTGGCGTTGCAGGCCTATCTGCTGCTCGGTTTGCCTTGGGTGGATGCGCAGATTATCCAGGCGCTGCAAGCGACGCGGGTGGTCGGTCGTCTTGATCGTCGACAGTTTGACTGGCAAGGCAAGCGTCTGAATCTGTTGCTGGATGTGGGGCATAACCCCCATGCGGCAGAGTATCTGGCCCGGCGTCTGGCCAGTCGTCCGCCGGCCGGTAAGCGCCTGGCAGTGTTCGGGTTGCTGGCGGACAAGGATCTGGATGGTGTTGTTGACGAATTGAGTGCTAGTGTCGAGCACTGGGCTGTCGCCCCGCTGGATTCACCGCGGGCGCGGCCGGTTAGCGAAATTTACGAATCGTTGCACAGACGCGGTGCTTCAGTTACGTCTTATGGCAGCGTGGCCGCCGCCCTGGAAGGGCAGTGCGCGCTGGCGACGGGCGACGACGAAATTTTGTTGTTCGGATCATTTTATTGTGTCGCCGAGGCCCTGGATTGGCTGGCCCGGCGCTCCACGGAGGAAGCGGCAGATGGCATTGCTGGATAAAGCCTATAAACAGCGTATGGTCGGCGCCCTGGTTCTGGTGGCGCTGGCCGTGATTTTCCTGCCGATGCTGTTTTCCCGTCAGGACGAGCAGCGTCAGGTGACAGTTGATGTCCCTGCTGCGCCACAAGCGCCTGCGATGCCGCAAGTGCAGGTCGAGCCGGTGGTGGTGCCTGAGCCGCAAGCCTTGCCTCAGGAGCCGGTGCCGAGCGACGACGAAATTGCTCAGGACATGCCGGCAGTACCGACTGCTCCGGCTGTGCCCACTCCGGCGCCAGCCGCCAAACCAGCGGCGCCTGCTCCAGTTCCGGCGCTGGCCGCTAAACCGACGACAGCGCCTGCTCAGCCGATCACGGCTGCGCCAGGCAAGCCCGACACCACGCAAAGCCGCGTTGACGCCAATGGCCTGTCGGTCAGCTGGTCGGTGCAACTGGCCAGTCTGTCCAATCGTGAAAGTGCGGAAAAACTGCAGAAAACCCTGCGCAGCCAGGGTTACAACGCCTATATCCGCTCTGCCGATGGCAAGAACCGGGTGTTTGTCGGGCCGCTGATCGAGCGTGCCGAGGCCGATCGTCTGCGTGACTTGTTGAACCGCCAGCAGAACCTCAAGGGGTTTGTGGTGCGCTTTCAGCCAGAGCGCGGCTAAATCTATCGCCCTGATTTGAAATGCACTGACAATCGCAGCTTACCGATAAGCATGGGCTCTGCTAAAATGCGCCGCCTTATCCGTCTGTAGGCTGCACTGTGCCATTTACCTGGGTTGACTGGGCGATCGTTGCAATCGTCGCCATCTCCGCATTGATCAGTCTGAGCCGTGGCTTTGTCAAAGAAGCACTGTCGCTGGTGACCTGGATCATCGCAGGAGTCGTTGCCTGGATGTTCGGTGGTTCATTGTCCGAGTACCTCGGCGGGTATATCCAGACACCTTCGGCTCGCGTGATCGCGGGCTGTGCCATCATGTTTGTCGCCACTCTGGTGGTAGGCGCAATGATCAATTATCTGATCGGCGAGTTGGTACGCGTCACCGGGCTATCCGGGACCGATCGATTCCTCGGCATGGCTTTCGGCGCTGCGCGTGGCGGGTTGCTGGTGGTCGTGGCGGTCGGGCTGTTGAGCCTGGGGCCGGTACAACACGACGAGTGGTGGCAACAGTCACAGCTCGTGCCAAAATTTCTATTGGTCGCGGACTGGTCCAAAAACCTGATTCTCGGGTGGAGCAGTCAGTGGCTTGCCAGCGGAATCAGCGTACCCGCTGATATACCGTTCAAGGAGCACCTCTTGCCGATGGCCAAAATGCCTCAGTGAGTTGTGTTCAGTTCAGATCCATTAAGTAGGGGTTGCGTCGCATGTGTGGCATCGTCGGTATCGTCGGTAAGTCGAACGTCAATCAGGCGCTGTATGACGCGCTAACCGTGCTCCAGCACCGCGGCCAGGACGCTGCCGGTATCGTGACCAGCCATGATGGCCGGTTATTCCTGCGCAAGGACAATGGCCTGGTGCGTGACGTGTTCCAGCAGCGTCACATGCAGCGTCTGGTTGGCCATATGGGTATCGGCCATGTGCGCTACCCGACCGCGGGCAGTTCGACCTCGGCCGAAGCTCAACCGTTTTACGTCAACTCGCCTTACGGCATCACCCTGGCGCACAACGGCAACCTGACCAACGTTGAACAACTGGCCAAGGAGATTTACGAATCCGACCTGCGCCACGTCAACACCAGTTCCGATTCGGAAGTGCTGCTCAACGTGTTCGCACACGAATTGGCCCAGCGCGGCAAGTTGCAGCCGACTGAAGAAGACGTCTTCGCCGCCGTCACCGACGTGCACAACCGTTGCGTGGGTGGTTACGCAGTCGTGGCGATGGTGACCGGCTACGGCATCGTCGGTTTCCGCGACCCGCATGGCATCCGCCCGATCGTGTTCGGCCAGCGTCACACCGACGAAGGCGTCGAATACATGATCGCCTCCGAGAGCGTGTCCCTGGACGTGCTCGGCTTCACCCTGATTCGCGACCTGGCACCGGGCGAAGCGGTCTACATCACTGAAGACGGTAAGCTGCACACCCGTCAGTGCGCGACCAACCCGTCCCTGACCCCGTGCATCTTCGAACACGTCTACCTGGCGCGTCCGGATTCGATCATCGACGGCGTGTCGGTGTACAAGGCCCGTCTGCGCATGGGTGAGAAGCTTGCCGAGAAGATCCTGCGCGAGCGTCCTGATCACGATATCGACGTGGTCATTCCGATCCCGGACACCAGCCGCACCGCGGCCCTGGAACTGGCGAACCACCTGGGTGTGAAATTCCGCGAAGGCTTCGTGAAGAACCGCTACATCGGCCGTACCTTCATCATGCCGGGCCAGGCGGCACGGAAAAAATCCGTACGTCAGAAGCTCAACGCCATCGAACTGGAGTTCCGCGGCAAGAACGTGATGCTGGTGGACGATTCCATCGTTCGTGGTACTACCTGCAAGCAGATCATTCAGATGGCACGGGAAGCGGGCGCCAAGAACGTTTACTTCTGCTCCGCAGCGCCAGCCGTACGCTTCCCGAACGTCTACGGCATCGACATGCCGAGCGCTCATGAGCTGATCGCGCACAACCGTTCGACCCAGGACGTGGCTGACCTTATCGGTGCAGACTGGCTGATCTATCAGGACCTGCCTGACTTGATCGAAGCGGTCGGTGGCGGCAAGATCAAGATCGAGAAGTTCGATTGTGCGGTGTTCGACGGCCAGTACGTCACCGGCGACGTCGACGAGGCTTACCTGAACAAGATCGAACAGGCACGCAATGATGCCTCGAAGGTCAAGACCCAGGCGGTCAGTGCGATCATCGATCTGTACAACAACTGAGTTTCTACCGGCCCTGAGGGGCCGGTTTTGTATCTGGCTTTTAATTTACGAGAATAGGGAAGGAGTGACAGCATGAGTCAGGATTGGGATGCCGGTCGGTTGGACAGCGACCTCGAAGGCGTAGCGTTCGATACCCTGGCGGTACGTGCCGGTCAGCACCGCACGCCGGAAGGCGAACACGGTGATCCGATGTTCTTCACTTCCAGCTATGTGTTCCGCACCGCCGCCGACGCGGCCGCGCGTTTTGCAGGGGAAGTGCCGGGCAACGTCTACTCGCGTTACACCAACCCGACAGTGCGTGCCTTCGAAGAGCGCATTGCTGCCCTGGAAAGCGCCGAGCAAGCGGTGGCCACCGCCACCGGCATGGCGGCGATCATGGCCGTGGTGATGAGCCTGTGCAGCGCCGGCGATCATGTGCTGGTGTCGCGCAGCGTATTCGGCTCGACCATCAGCCTGTTCGAGAAGTACTTCAAGCGTTTTGGCGTCGAAGTCGATTACGTGCCCCTGGCGGATTTGTCCGGCTGGGATGCGGCGATCAAGGCCAACACCAAATTGCTGTTCGTCGAATCGCCGTCCAATCCGCTGGCCGAGTTGGTGGACATCGCGGCTCTGGCAAAAATCGCTCACGCCAAAGGCGCAATGCTGGTGGTCGACAACTGCTTCTGCACTCCGGCGTTGCAGCAACCACTGAAAATGGGCGCGGACATCGTCGTGCATTCGGCCACCAAGTTCATCGACGGCCAGGGGCGTTGCATGGGCGGTGTCGTGGCGGGTCGCAGCGAGCAGATGAAAGAAGTGGTGGGCTTCCTGCGTACCGCTGGGCCGACCCTGAGCCCGTTCAACGCCTGGATCTTCCTCAAGGGCCTGGAAACCCTGAACCTGCGCATGAGGGCTCATTGCGCCAACGCCCAACAGTTGGCTGAATGGCTGGAGCAGCAGGACGGTATCGAGAAAGTCCATTACGCCGGCCTCAAGAGCCATCCGCAGCATGAATTGGCCCAGCGTCAGCAGAAGGGCTTCGGCGCCGTGGTGAGTTTTGAGGTCAAGGGCGGCAAAGAGGGCGCCTGGCGCTTTATCGATGCAACCCGACTGATTTCGATCACCGCCAATCTGGGTGACAGCAAAACCACCATCACACACCCGAGCACCACCTCCCACGGCCGTCTTGCGCCGCAAGAGCGTGAGGCCGCGGGGATTCGTGACAGCCTGATCCGCATCGCGGTCGGTCTGGAAGACGTGGCAGACCTGCAAGCCGACCTGGCGCGCGGGTTGGCTGCCTTGTGATCGAGTTGTCTACGCCAACCGCCTCCAATGGTCGTGTAGCGCTGGTGACCGGCGCTGCGCGGGGCATTGGTCTGGGTATTACCGCCTGGCTGATCAGTGAAGGCTGGCAAGTGGTGCTGACGGATCTGGACCGGGTGCGAGGGTCGAAGGTGGCGAAGGTGCTCGGCGACAACGCCTGGTTCATCGCCATGGACGTCTCCAATGAGGCGCAGGTCGCCTTGGGTGTTGCCGAGGTGCTGGGGCAATTCGGGCGTCTGGATGCGCTGGTGTGCAATGCGGCGGTTGCCGATCCGCACAACACCACTCTGGAAAGTCTCGATCTGGCTTACTGGAATCGGGTGCTGGCGGTCAATCTCAGTGGGCCGATGCTGTTGGCCAAGCACTGCGCGCCCTACCTGCGCGCCCACAGCGGGGCGATCGTCAATCTTGCCTCGACCCGTGCCGGGCAATCGGAACCCGATACCGAGGCGTATGCGGCAAGCAAGGGCGGCCTGTTGGCCCTGACCCATGCCTTGGCCATCAGCTTGGGGCCGGAAATTCGAGTCAATGCGGTCAGCCCGGGCTGGATCGATGCCCGCGACCCTTCGGTGCGCCGCGCCGAGCCGCTGACCGATGCCGATCATGCGCAGCATCCGGCGGGCAGGGTAGGGACGGTCGAGGACGTGGCGGCGATGGTGGCCTGGCTGCTGTCAAAAAATGCCGGTTTCGTCACAGGGCAGGAGTTTGTGGTGGACGGTGGCATGACCAAGAAGATGATCTACAGCGAGTAGATTGAGCTGAAACTCAGGCATTGATGTTGAATCAGCCGTCGTCTTCGCGAGCAGGCTCGCTCCCACATTAGAAATGCGATCCACTGTGGGAGCGAGCCTGCTCGCGAAAGCGGTCAATGCAGTACCGATTGAAAGAATTTTGTCTTTTTCAGAAAAACTTCAATCCTGCTATTGACTTAGGTTCGTTACCTGCGTAAATTTCGCGGCCTCGGAGATGCAAACGGGTGATTAGCTCAGCTGGGAGAGCGTCTGCCTTACAAGCAGAATGTCGGCGGTTCGATCCCGTCATCACCCACCACTCCCGAGAAGCTTGCGAAAGCAAGAGGTAGGCTGAAATGCCTCCACCGACGCGCAGCGGTAGTTCAGTCGGTTAGAATACCGGCCTGTCACGCCGGGGGTCGCGGGTTCGAGTCCCGTCCGCTGCGCCATATTTTCCGAGTCAGGCTCGCCTGGTTCGAGATTGAAAAGCTACTGAGTTTTCAATCAGACGAGTTACTTGGGCGAAAGTCCAAAGCGATACGCAGCGGTAGTTCAGTCGGTTAGAATACCGGCCTGTCACGCCGGGGGTCGCGGGTTCGAGTCCCGTCCGCTGCGCCATATCTGCATCAAGGCCCACTGAACGCCTTGGTGCTACGAAGCTAGCCATCAGTGCTACTTCGAGTCGATAGCAAAGACCCTGGTCGAAAGACCGGGGTTTTTTGTTTCTGAAATTTGATTTTTCCCTTCCTGTATTTTTCCTGTCAGTTCTCTCTGCATGTCTATCCTCAGATAGAGCCATATTTGCGCGCAAGCGCGACGGGGCGAATCCTGTTCTCGTGTTTGTCGAAATCCACAGCGCACTGTGCCAAAAAGTCGCGGTTTTTTGATCTTTTGGTCAGTTTTTAGTTTTCCGCAAGGTCGTAAATCTATAAACTTAACCCTTCAGTCAGCTTTGCACTGTCATTTCAGCCCTTGAACCGTCAAGAAGGGCTTCTGCAAGACTCGAGAATTCCAGTACATAACCAGAAGGGCGGACCCCGTAACCGCCCAGAGGATGATCCATGTCCAACCGTGAAATATCCCGGCGTTCGTTCCTTCAGGGCGGGCTGGTGGCGGGTGTGAGCGTCACGCTTACACCGCTGAGCAGCCAGGCGCTGGCCGCCTTGATGGAAAACAGCGTGACCGTGCCGTCCGAGCAATGGCTTGGCAACAACGGCAAGGCGCGCGCCCGTAACGATGCCTTGTCCAAGGTCTGCGGCAGCAAGGTCTTTGCCCGCGACATCCGCGCCAAGGACATGCCGGGCTGGCCGCAGCAGCAAGGCCACGCCATGCTGCTCAAAACCATCAAGGCTGACCGTATCTACGACGGCTACGACCTGTCGTGGTTGGGCGCCGAGTTGCAGCCGGACCGGATCGTCACCGCCGAGGACCTGGTCAAGGACGGTATCGTCTTTCCGGAAGAACACGCCCCCGATCCACTGTTGCCGGCTGGCAAGGTGCCGATGTTCATCGGTCACCCGGTGGCGATCCTGATCTGGAACGACTTCGAGCGTTTCCGCCAGGCCAAGGCCCAACTCAAGTTCAACGACAAAGCGATTCGTTACGGCGCTCAGGTGCCGTTCTACGAAGGCGATCCCTACGGTAGCTTCCGCTACGTGCGTGTCGGCGGCGCGACCTCGGCAGATGAAGACGAATTCGCCAGCCTCAAGGATTCGATCCTGTTCCCGATGCTGCGCAACCGCCGTCCGGTGTGGAATTCCCAGCCGAACCTGCACGGCAACCTGACCGAGCGCGGCCTGTTCTACGCTGAGCGCATGAAGCAGCAGATCGACACGCCGCCAGACAACTGGCTGGTGTTCGACGAGCGCTACAAGACCCCATCGATCGAACCAGCAGCAATGGAGCCGGACAACGGCAACGGCTGGTACGACCCGGCGACCAAGACCCTGCATTTTGTGGTGGCGACCCAGTGCCCGCTGGAAACTGCGACCGAGACCGCGAAGATGATCGCGCCGTCGCGTTTCGGCCTGGCCAACCTCAACATGCGCCCCGGTTACACGGTCGGTTACGGCTCCAAAGACCACAACATTTTCGTCTACTACGCAGCGCTGGCGGCCTTGTACGGTGCCGGTGTGCCTGTACGTCTGGCCAACGACCGCTACGAGCAGTTCCAGAGCGGCATCAAGCGTCATCCGTTCGACATCCGCTATCAGCTGGCGGTGGACAAGACCGATCACAGCTTCAAGATTTTCCGCGCCGAAATGAGCGTTGACGGTGGCGGCCGGATCAACTATAGCCCGTCTGTGGCCGCGGTTGGCGCCACGGCGGCGCAGTCGATCTACTACATGCCGCAGAACGACCTGCAGGTCACCGCCTACCATTCCCGTGCCGTAGAAGCCGGATCGATGCGTGGCTACGGCACCCTGCAGAGCATGGCGTCCACCGAGATGATGGTCGATGAAATCGCCGGTCGCCTAGGCATCGATGCCATTGAGCTGCGCCGCAAAAACGCCCTGCGTTCGGGCATGAAAAACACCCAGGGCGCGGTCCCTGCGGGCGCGTTGCGCTTGCATGAAATTCTCGACAAGGCCGCTGCACACGAGGTCTGGAAAAAACGCGACCTGATCAAGATGCAGCGTGAAGCGGCTGACCCTGATCACTGGTATGGCGTCGGTTTTGCCATCTGCCAGAAAGACTTCGGCACCGGTTCCGAAGCGCCGATGGCCAGTATCGAATTCACCGCCGAGGGACGTATCAACCTGCGTCACATCGGCATCGAAATCGGTACCGGCATGTCCACTTCGCAAGCGATGGTCGTGGCCGATTTCCTCGGTCTGCCTGCGCATGAAGTGAAGACCGGTGAAACCGACTGGAAGGAAATGCAGCTGATCACCGGCGGCAACCCTTACATCATGAGCCAGGCTGAACAGGACAGCTTCCTGCGCAACCCGCGCTGGGTCGGCAAGATCGCATCGGCCTCGTCGGCGACCAACTCCGCCTACTACTTCAGTCACGCCACCCGTGAAGCGGCGCGTGTGCTGTTCAACCACGGCCTATGGCCGGCGGCGCTGGAGATCTGGCGACAAGGCCCTTACGGCGGCCAGGCCAACCCTTATGTGGTGCGACGCGAAGACGCTCATTGGGTCGACGGCAAACTCACCGCCAACGGCATGGAGCCATTGCCGTTTGCGATGCTGGCCAAGCGTGCCCATGAGCGCGGTCTGGTCACAGGCGCCACCGTGCACGGTTTCAACCGCTGGAGCTGGGCCGAGGCCGAGTACAGCATCGACGGCGTGCATGAGCGTTTGCCGCTCGATGGCCTGGCGGTCAAGTACGGCGACGGTGCACCGAAGGCGAAACTGGCACAGATGAGCAGCGCCGGTTTCCATCTGCTGGATCGGCAGAACATCGCTTACCCGGTGACCCAGTTGAACAACGCGGCGGTGACTTACTACAGCCCCGTGGCAACGCTGGTGGAATTGAAAGTGAACAAGGGTTCGGCGGAAGTGACAGTGCTCAATCATCACTCGTGGGTCGAGTGCGGTCGGGTGCTGGTGGAAGAACTGGTCAAGGGCCAGATCGAAGGCGGGATCGCCATGGGCATCGGCCACGCGCTGATGGAGGAAATGCCGCTGTACGAAGGTGGGCCGGGGGAGGGTGACTGGAACTTCAACCGTTACCGCTTGCCGATGGCGCGGCACGTGGCGGTCTGGAAACAGACCGCGGAGATCCTGCCGCCGCTGTCGCCGAGCGATCCGTCCAAGGGCATCGCCGAGGTGGTGATGATTCCAGTGGTCGGCGCCATCGGCAACGCCGTGGCCCATGCCATCGGCAAACGTGTCCGCGACCTGCCTATCACTTCTGCACGTATCAAGGAGGCCCTCAATGGCTAACCGTCCGCTTCAACTGACCCTCAACGGTCAATCCGTCGGCCCGGTGGACATCCCTGATGACCTGCCGATGATCGATTACCTGCACGAATACAAGAACCTCACCGGCTCGCGCCTGGGCTGCGGCCAGGGTATCTGTCACGCCTGTGTGGTGATCGTCGATAACCCGGATGGCACCAGCGAAGAAGTGCGTACCTGCATCACCGGCGCGCACTATTTCGAAGGCAAGAAGGTGCGGACCATCGAAGGCCACGCGACCCGTGACGAACAGGGCAAGGTCACCGAGCTGAACCCGATCCAGCAGCGCTTCGTCGACGAGTTCGCCTTCCAGTGCAGCTACTGCGCGCCAGGTTTCGTCAATGCCGCGACGGTGCTGGTGGAAAGGCTGCAGCGTCAGCCAATCGTCAAAAGCCAGCTGGAACAAGTCATCGAGGACAGCCTTGGTCATCACATCTGCCGCTGCACCGGGTACGTGCGCTACTACAGTGCCACGCGCAACGTGCTGACGGATCTTGGCCTGGTCAAGGAGGGTTGAGCATGAAGCATCTACTGACCCGCCTTGCATTGGCGGTCGGCCTGGCTGCGCCTGTGTTGCTGGCGCAGGCGGATGATCAGGTCAAGCGCGGCGAATACCTCGCCCGTGCCGCCGATTGCATGGCCTGCCACACCGCACCGGGCGGCGCGCCGTTTGCGGGCGGTTTGCCGATCGTCTCGCCGTTCGGCACGATCTACGGCACCAACATCACCCCGAGCAAAGAGCATGGCATCGGTTTGTATAACGATGACGAGTTCTTTGCCGCGCTGACCGAGGGCAAGCGCCGCGATGGTGCCAACCTGTACCCGGCGATGCCTTACACCTCGTATCACCTGATGCCCCGTGAAGACTCCGACGCGATTCACGCCTACCTGAAAACCGTCGAGCCGATCGAACGTGCCGCGCCGGTGACCAGCCTGAGCTTCCCGTTCAATGTTCGCCCGGGCCTGATGGGCTGGAACATGCTCTACGGCAAAGACGTGAAGCTGGCGCCGGCCGAGGGCAAAAGCGAAGCCTGGAAGCGTGGCCAATACATGGTCGACGTGCTTGGCCACTGCGGCGAATGCCACACGCCACGGGGGCTGCCGGGGGCGATGCAGCAAGACAAGCGCATGACGGGAGGTCTGCTCAACGGTTATCTGGCGCCGAGCTTGCTGGCCACTGACCTGGCGGCTCGCGGCTGGAATCATCAGGACCTGAGCTCGTTCCTCAAGCACGGCATGAGCGCCCAGGGCACGATGTTCAACGAGATGTTTCCGGTATTCCACAACAGCACTCAGGGCCTGAATGATCCTGATTTGGCGGCCATGGCGACCTTCCTGCTCGGTGATCAGCCACTGGCGGCGAAAGTGCTGACTGATATGCCGTTGGACAAGCTCAGTGCAAGCGCCCAGCGCGGCCGTCAGGAATATTTGAATGTCTGTGCCGGTTGCCATGCGGTCGGTGGCGAAGGCAAGCCGCACATCGCGGTGGCCATGCGCGGCAACACTACATTGCGTCTGGAAGATCCGCGTAACCTGGTGCGGGTGATCGACGATGGCATCGGTGAACAGAAGTTTGCCGGGTTCGAACACATGCAGCCAATGCCGGGCTTCGCCGAAAAACTCAGCCACGAGCAGCTTACTGATTTGTTGAACTACCTGCGTCAAGGGTGGGGCGGTCAGGCGGGTGATCTGGCGGTCAACAAGGTGCAGACGCTGCGCGCAGATGCGCCGCCGCTCGAGCACAAGGCGCACTGACATGCAGCATCTGGATCTGCAAGTGGTGCGCCGGGCGCTGGAGTGGTCGGCGGGCGGACATCGAGTCTGGCTGTGTACTGTCCTCGCCACCTACGGCTCGGCACCCCGTGCGCCGGGTTCGTTGCTGGCGGTGAGTGCAGATGGACAGTGGATCGGTTCGCTGTCCGGCGGCTGTGTCGAGGAAGACTTTCTCGAACGCGTCGCCGAAGGTGCATTCGAGCAAGCGGTCAGCGTCGTGCGCTACGGCGAAGGCGATGACCCGCGCTCGCGGGTCAGCCTGCCCTGTGGCGGCGTACTGGATGTGTTGGTCGAGAAGCTTGAGCCTGATTGCGACGTGCAGTCGCATTTGCGCGAGCTGGAGTCGGCACTGTTGGGACGGCGTCGGTTGATCCGCGAAGTCGACCTGGTTAGCGGCGCACGCAGTCTGTTCGACGATCGCGAACAGGGTGCGCGCGTAGAGCGCGAGATCGACCGGGTTCGACTGCGCGTCGGCGCGGCACAGCGTTTGCTGTTGGCCGGGTACTCCAGCGTGGCGCAGGCTTGCGCGGAATTTGCCGTGGGCCTGGGGTTCGAGGTGATTTTGTGTGATCCGCGTGACGAGGTGCTGCAAGGCGTGGTGCTGGACAACGTGGAGATCCGCCGTCAACTGCCGTCGGTGTTCATCGCCGACGGTGGCTGCCACAGCGATACGGCAGTGGTCGCCCTGACCCACGACCCGCGCATCGATGACCTGGCAATGATGGAAGCGGTGCGAACCGAGGCGTTTTACATCGGAGTGATGGGCTCCCTGCAGACTTCGCAGAAGCGCTTCGAGCGCTTGCGGCGAATTGGTGGTCTGGGGGATGTCGAACTGACGCGGATTCATGCGCCAATCGGTTTGAACCTGGGCAGTAAGACACCGGCGGAAATTGCCTTGGCGGTGCTGGCCGATATCCTGCGGATTCGCAGCGGTATCGCGCGGGATCGGCTCTAACCCCAATACCACTGTGGGAGCGAGCCTGCTCGCGAAGAGGTCGTGTCAGTCAGCATTGATATGTCTGACACACCGTCTTCGCGAGCAGGCTCGCTCCCACACAGTTTTGCAGTGTTACTTAGTAGCCAAACTTGTCCCGCAATCCGTAATACCAGGCGCCCAATGCCGCAAACGGTGTGCGTAGCAATTGACCGCCAGGGAAGGGGTGGTGCGGCAGGTCTGCAAACGCGTCGAAACGCTCGGCCTGGCCACGCAGCGCTTCAGCCAGAACCTTGCCTGCCAAGTGCGTGTAGGTCACGCCGTGGCCGCTGCAACCCTGGGAATAATAGATGTTGTCACCCAGGCGTCCGACCTGCGGCAGGCGCGACAGGGTCAGCAGGAAGTTGCCGGTCCAGGCGTAGTCGATCTTCACATCTTTAAGCTGCGGGAAGGCCTTGAGCATTTTCGGCCGAATGATTGCCTCGATGTTCGCCGGATCCCGCGCGCCATACACCACGCCGCCGCCGAAAATCAGGCGCTTGTCACCACTCAGGCGGTAGTAGTCGAGCAGGTAGTTGCAGTCCTCGACGCAGTAGTCCTGAGGCAGCAGGCTTTTCGCCAATGCATCGCCCAAGGGCTCCGTGGTAATGACTTGAGTGCCGCATGGCATCGACTTGGCAGCCAGTTCCGGTACCAGATTGCCCAGGTAGGCGTTGCCCGCCACGATGATAAATTTTGCCCGGACCTTACCTTGTGGCGTATGCACTACCGGATTCGCGCCACGCTCGATGCGCACGGCCGGTGATTGCTCGTAAAGGGTGCCGCCCAGCGACTCCACGGCAGCCGCTTCGCCCAGCGCCAGATTGAGCGGGTGAATATGCCCGCCACTCATATCCAGCATGCCGCCGACGTATTGATCGCAGGCCACCACTTCACGGATGCGTCGCTGGTCCATCAGTTCGAGTTGCGTGTGACCGAAGCGCTCCCAAAGGCGCTTCTGGGATTCCAGGTGGCCCATCTGTTTAGGGGTGATGGCGGCGAACACACCACCGTCCTTCAAGTCGCACTGGATGTTGTACCTGGCGACCCGCTCACGAATGATCCGCCCACCCTCGAACGCCATTTGCCCCAGCAACTGAGCCTGCTTGGGACCGACACTGCGCTCGATCACATCAATGTCGCGGCTGTAGCTGTTCACGATCTGGCCGCCGTTACGTCCCGACGCGCCGAAACCCACCTTGGCCGCTTCCAGCACCGTTACCCGGAAACCACTCTCCAGCAGGAACAGCGCCGCCGACAGTCCGGTGTAACCGGCGCCGATCACACAGACATCAGTCTCAACATCATCCTGCAGAGCCGGGCGCGGCGGCACCGCATTGGCCGATGCGGCGTAGTAGGACTCTGGGTAGGGGGTGTTCGCCATCCTGCTGCCTCTGTTTAATATATTTTACGAGTGTGTCGATCCTACCCGAGTTAAAAAACCACCGCCAGCCACCGGAAAATCTTCTTTGCAGCCGAAAAATTAAATATTTTGCATATTCATAGGGTTAGCTCGAAAAAAAGGTGTTGACACCCCTCCGGAATTCCGTAGAATGCCGCCTCACAGCAGGCACGTAGCTCAGTTGGTTAGAGCACCACCTTGACATGGTGGGGGTCGTTGGTTCGAGTCCAATCGCGCCTACCAAACAAAATCCGCTCTGCTGGGCGGTCTAGAAGGGCTCACCGAAAGGTGGGCCCTTTTTTGTTGTCTGCGATTTGCAAAGCTTTTGCGAAACACGGCTTACCTCCCCATTTGAAGCGACTCTCCAGACCTACTCAATAATTTTCAACCCTACCGTATTCCTTGCCAATTTCGCGCGTTCGCTCCAGGCGATGGTGTGGCTGGCTTTGTTCCAGCGCACTTTTCGAATGTCACGATCCGCAGCTCTTTCCATGGCGTCAGCGATGAACCGGATATTGATAGTGGCTCCTGCGCACTCTCCCTGATGGAGCAGGGCTGCTTTCCAGGCCTCGAGGTCGCTCATGTTCGAGCGCTCGACGATGACGACCTTCTTGAACCCATTGGCCACAAAATGGATCTCGTAACGCTCCCTCATCACGCATGCGTCCCGGTGCTGATTTCATATGATAAATATTATCATTTGCGAGCGACGGATCGAAATGAGTTTGATCGAATGAAAACCAATTCGTTTTGATATTGAACTGATCGCACCGAATGGCATCCAACCTGAACACGTGACCAAGTGCTTCGCTGGCTTTTGTGCGGGAGACCAATATGGGGAGGCGAGGGATGATCAAGTTCTATGCGACTTATTTGTCCATTTGCCTTCTGCTTCAATGGATGGTGGTCAAGTCGTCCTCGTGGATCGCGTCTCATGTTCTTCTGAAGTGGATTTTGTAACCCGATAACCAGTCACTGTCCTGACAGGTCATGCCGCCACAGTCACACCGCCATTCAGGCGTAGAATGGGCAGTACTACCTCATCTAAGGAGTCGAACATGATCTCCGACCAAATGAACAAGCAGTCATCCGAATCTAAAACCGTCTGGGATCAATACTTCTGCGCGGCGTTGATTGCCGAAAGCAATCTGACAGCACCGGTTGTCGGCGGCGCTACTCACGAAGACAGGCAGAACCTGTTGATCGAGAGGGCCAAAGCCCTCGCTGACAAAATGATGGAAAACAGAAAATAACCAGAGCCCAGCCATCGCGCTGGGCTCTTCACATCTGATACGCCTCACCGATGCTGTGTCGAGTCAGGCAATCAGTTCGACTTTGCCGGTCGCCAGTCGATAGATGCCCCCGACTATTTTCAGTTTGCCGTTACCGAGCGCGTCGGTCAGCAGAGGCGTGGCCTTCTTGAGGCGGTCGACTGTGTTTTTGACATTCTGAACGGTTGCGTTTTCCACCAGGTCTCCGGGCTGGTTGATGACTGTCTCGATAGAGGGTTTGAGTGCGTCAGTCAGTTTCTGGATTTGCCCAGGGAACACGGTGTGCTCTTTTACGGCTTTTATACCGGCCTCGATGGCGCCGCAGCTCTCATGCCCCAATACCAGAATGAGTGGCGCACCCAGCACGGCAACGCCGTATTCAAGACTGGCCAGACCTTCATCTGTGACGAAGTTACCAGCGACGCGTATGGCAAACAGATCACCTCGTGCGGTATCGAAAGCGTACTCGGGGGCGATGCGCGAGTCGGAGCAGCTCAATACTGCCACGAACGGATTCTGGCCGGAGACCAACGCTTCACGTTCGCTCTTGAAGTCGTGTTTCTTGGAGTTGCCACTGATATATCGCTCATTTCCCTTCATCAACCGTTTCAGGGCTTCATCCGGGTTGATCACGTTTTTAGGTTTTGGCGGCGCTGAGGTTTTTTCTGCTGCCTGAATGACCCGGTCGGGCAGGATACCGGCAAGTAGCAGGGCACCGGCTCCTAGCCCGGCAACCCGAAGAAAATGGCGACGATCATTCATTTTTGAAGCAGAGTTTGAATCGCATGATTCACACATGATGTCGTGTACTCAGTTCAATTCGGTGGGAATGACAGCTGTTGGGGGTAGTGTCTGCAGGGCGCTGAGGCACTGGAGTGTTGAAGTCTAGCCGGTCTGCAACGTTATGTTTTCCGCAGCCTCCGGGAGCGCGTCGACGGAGCGTAAACTCGTGAATGGCAAAGTGCGAGGTGGGTGCAAACCCATGGGACATGGGCTACTACTGACAGGTTGATTCAACGACGTCCTGACAGGAGTTTCTCGATGCTGACTCACTGGTTTCTTGCGGCAGTGCATCTTTTGGCGTTTGCGCTTGGGTTCTGGGCCGTTCTGGTTCGTGGTACGAATTTTCGGCGTCTGGCAGTCGGCACGGGGGAGGCTCGCAGCGTGTTGATCGCGGATAACCTGTGGGGGATTTCTGCGCTCATTCTGCTGGTTACCGGTGGGGTGCGAGCCTTTGGCGGGTACGAGAAAGGTACGGATTACTACCTGCATCAGCCGTTGTTCCACCTCAAGATGACGCTCTTCGTTCTTATCCTGCTGCTTGAAGTGACGCCGATGGTGACCTTGATCAAGTGGCGGGTGGCGCTGGCGCGTGGCGCGGGAATCGATACCGGGCGCGCGACGCTGTTTGCGCGCATCAGTCATGTCGAGGCGTTGCTGCTGTTGCTGATGGTGATCGCGGCCACTGGCATGGCACGCGGCGTGACGTTTGGCTAGTCGGGGATGGTCGGGTGCGTCGGCGCTTGAATCTTTAGCCAGCCGTCATTCCGGGGTGAACGGGCTGGCTACTGACTGCATCAGAATTCAGGGAGTTTGTGGCTTGTCCGGGGCGGTCAGGCCAGCCTGAATGCGCTGATAGATCTCTTCACGGTGCACCGCAACGTCTTTCGGGGCGTTGATGCCGATCCGGACTTGCTGACCGCTTACGCCCAGAATGGTGATCGTAATGTCATCGCCAATGTTTATGCTTTCACCGACTTTGCGGGTGAGTATCAGCATGGTCTTCTCCTTGATTGCTTTATGGGGCACCTGATTCGGACAGTGCAGAGGTCGGTGGTATGTATAGATTAGTGCGAAGTCTCACGGTTTGGGTGCCTCTTTCTGACGTGCAGATGCAGCATTAATTCCCAAGGCGTAACTATACAGAGGCCGCAACCATCATTCTCGTTGTTTTGCGCCCATTTTGCGGCACTCGGGACGTAATCATGAGTGTTAAAATCTTCGCTTTAAGCATTCAGAGGGCAACGCTGTGCGCAAAATGGTCTTGGTAATGGCGGTACTGGCGCTGGCGGGATGTGGTGAAGGCAAGCGCGCTGACGCACCGAAGCCGCAGCCGGCAACGATCGCCGCACCTGCGCAGGCATCAGCGCCGCAATGGGACCTGGAAGTGCGGGGTGAATCATCCCAGGCAGTCAGCGACATCAGTGGCTGGTTGATCGAGCACAATTTCATGACCAATGTCGTCCGGGAGAATGGCAAGGTCCGAGTGCTGATGGGGCCGTTCAATTCAAAAGCCGAGGCCGAGGCCAAGCAGGCGGAGGTCAGCGCGGCCATCACCCGGGCGAAGCAGAAGAACATAGAGCTGCTGGTGCTGGAGCGACCGGTCGCTCAGTAACAACGCAATGGCTGTTTCGCGATCAAGCCAGGGCAGTCAAACCAGGGCAGTGCAAGTGGACTTGTTGATGGTCGAGCCCACTGGAAACACAAAGGCCTCGGGGTTGAACCCGAGGCCTTTGTGTTTTTAATGGGCGTTTAACCGCAGGCTTTCATGTCGACCGGGCCGACAAACTCGTTGCCGCGTCCCATGACGCACGCCACGCTCTGGTTGCGTTGACGTTCCCAGGCCTGAACCGGATAGGTTTTGTCCCAGGCTTCATACAGTTGGCGATCCTGTTTCGACAGGCGCAATCCGTACTGCTTGCTCATGTAGAAATAAGTCCGGGCGATCATGCCGCGAATGGATGGGCGAGGCATGACCTTCTTCGCCTTGAAGTCGACCTGAGTCAGGCACGAACCATATTGACCCGATTGCTCCGGCAGCCAGCCGAAACTGAAGTTGCTGCGATCGCCATTCACTTCACCGATGCTGGGCACCAGGTTATGCAGATCGGCCTCGGCCTTCTGATAGACGGAATCGTACCGCGTGCAATTCTTGCGTCCGCCTTCTTGCCAGCATTGGCGCTGATGACCAATCTGCCAGGCGGGAACAATGTGCTCCCACTCGATGCGGGCAGCGCGCTTGGCATTTTTGCGCGGCACATATCCACAGGCCGCGAGGTTCACCCGGTTGCCGGTGTATTTACAGCCGCAATAAAACTCGGTGGATTGTGGTGCGTACAGCTTCCAGGCCACTTTCTTGGCTTCGTCGAAAGTACGTGGCGCATCGGCCTGGGCGCCCATGGCGAACAACAGAAACAGCAAAGCAAAACAGCGGACACTCATTGACTCAATCTTCCTTCGGCACAACCCAGAAAATCTGCACGCCACCATCGTCGCGATAGGCGAGGGTGACGTTGTCGTTCTCGTCGATTTCTTCGAGCAAGCGCTCCCACTCATCCGCGGGCTCGTCCGGAAGACGGAAAATCAGGGCTGCCTTGGCTTTTTGAGCAGTGGGGGAGTTGATGATTTTCTGAACGCGCAAGCCCATGCGGACATAGGCGTCAGGTGAAGCGGAAGTGGTGTCCACGGAATTTTCCTTATTAAGCTGTACGTGCATACAGTATTTAACTGTAGGCATTTTCGCAACTGCTTAAAACTCAAGAAAATCTTCTGACAGCCGTTTTTTCGTTTTGGCGTAGGGCGAAGGGCGATTTTTTATCGGGGGGAGGTGAGAGCCACTCGCCAAGGCTGGCGAGTGGTGAAATCAGTGCCCGACCGAAATCGTTCGGGCGAGGGCGAATCAATACTCCCAGAACATCCTTTGCAACTCTTTACTGTCGTTGGTCTTGGTCAGGGCAACCATGGCCAGGATGCGTGCTTTTTGCGGGTTCAGGTCGTGCGCCACGACCCAGTCGTATTTGTCGTCAGGCTGCTCGGCGTTGCGCAGTACGAAGCCACCGGCGTTGACGTGGGAAGAACGAATGATTTGCACGCCGTCCTTGCGCAGGGCTTGCAGGCTTGGAACGACCCGCGAGGACACAGAGCCATTGCCGGTGCCGGCATGGATGATAGCTTTGGCTCCCGACTGAGCCAGTGCCTTATAGGCGGTGTCGCCAACGTTGCCATAGGAGTAGGCGATTTCAACGTCAGGCAGGCTCTTGATGGTCTTGATGTTGAATTCCGAATCCATGGTGTGGCGCTTGGCTGGCAAGCGGAACCAGTAGGATTTGCCTTCCACCACCATTCCGAGCGGACCCCAAGCGCTTTTGAATGCCTCGGTCTTGATGTTGACCATTTTGCTGACGTCACGACCTGACTGGATTTCATCGTTCATGGTCACGAGCACGCCTTTGCCGCGTGCCTCTTTACTGCTGGCCACGGCCACGGCGTTGTAGAGGTTGAGCATGCCGTCGGCAGACATGGCGGTGCCGGGACGCATGGAGCCAACGACGATGATCGGCTTGTCGGTTTTTTCCACCAGGTTCAAGAAGTAGGCGGTTTCTTCCAGGGTGTCGGTGCCGTGGGTAATCACGATACCGTCGACATCTGCGCTGTCGGCCAGTTCGGCCACGCGGTGACCCAATTGCAGCAGGTTGTCGTTGGTGATGCTCTCGGATGCGATCTGCATGACCTGTTCGCCGCGAACGTTAGCCAATTGGCTCAGTTCCGGAACGCCGGCGATCAATTTGTCGACGCCGACTTTTGCCGCTTGATAGGTAGCGCTGTTGGCCGTGCTGGCACCGGCGCCGGCAATGGTGCCGCCGGTGGCCAGGATCACCACGTTCGCCAGTTTCTGTTGGGTTTCGACTTCTTTTGCCTGAAGGGCTGTTGGCAGGAGTAGCAGGAGGGCCAAGGCGCCCGGAACAAAAGTCTTGATAGCAGATGTCATTATTTTTCTCTCTAGTCGTGACGGT
This sequence comes from Pseudomonas izuensis, assembly GCF_002356535.2. Classification (NCBI taxonomy): domain Bacteria; kingdom Pseudomonadati; phylum Pseudomonadota; class Gammaproteobacteria; order Pseudomonadales; family Pseudomonadaceae; genus Pseudomonas; species Pseudomonas izuensis. Next base: position 2,022,210 of record NZ_AP017423.2, read on the forward strand.
GCTGATGCAGGTTCATCTAGATGTGCCCCGGCGAATCTGAACGCTTGGGGTGCTGGAGAAGAGCAGGATCTGTACCAGTCATGTGTTGCATGGAGAAAAACCTTTAACCTATTGATTTGTTTAAATATTTAAACGAGTCATGCGAAGTGCGGACGCTTGGGATGTCCGGTTATCCGACCGTCTGGCGTTTTTGTGTTCGGCTCACCGAAAAGGATGGCTGTTGAACAGGTCTTTCTGACGGCTCGTGAAACAGAGCTAAAGAAACCCGTGCACAGGTCGATCTTCTTCCTGAGGAATTTTTAATTCATGGAGTTCATATGTCGTTGACTGTCGGTTTTCCAAGTGCATTCGTGATCAACATCGGTGGGAAATCACCGGCGCCCGTCGAATCGTCGACTGAGGTGGAGGGGGGTGAGAAAAAGGCAGTCAGCCCCGGTGATGTTCGCGGTTCTGAATCCGAAAGCGGTGACAGTCAAAGCATTGCGGTGAAGACGCTGCTCAAACGCATGCAGGAACTGCAACAGCAACTGCGCGAACAGCAGCAGCAATTGGCGGCCACGCAAGCCGCGGCGTTTCCAACACCGGACGCCAAGTCGACGGCAGTGATGGCGATTCAGGGCCAGATTGCCGATACATCGGCCGCCCTGTTGCAAGTGACTGCCGCCCTGGTAAAGGAATTGACCAAATCCGCGAGTACGGGAAGCGTGATCAGTACGACGGCATGATAAAAAACAGTCGGTTTTTATCCAGGCTTCGAGCCTGTAAAGGGCATTTCCGGTCGTTGACAAATTTTGACAAGGTTCGCATAGTTCGATCAACGCAAACGTTTGCGCGGCCATGACGGTGGACAAAATCCATCGATAGCGCCAGGTAGCTTACGTCGGCGCAAGCGTTGCTCACAATAATCATAAGATCGGAGTGAACCCATGAAGCTGCCATTCGCTGGACGTCTTCTTGCTGTCGCTATGCTGGCCGCCGCTGCCGCCGCGTTACCTGTCTCTTCGGCTTTTGCCGAAACACCCGCCAAGCCTAAAGTCGCACTGGTCATGAAATCCCTGGCCAACGAATTCTTCCTGACCATGGAAGACGGTGCCAAGGCCTACCAGAAAGACCACTCCAGCGAATTCGAGCTGATCTCCAACGGTATAAAGGACGAAACGGACACCGCCAACCAGATCCGTATTGTCGAGCAGATGATCGTTTCAAAAGTCGATGCGCTGGTCATCGCGCCAGCTGATTCCAAGGCCATGGTGCCGGTGATCAAGAAAGCGGTCGATGCCGGTATCACCGTGATCAACATCGACAATCAGCTTGACCCGGCGGTGGTGAAAAGCAAAAACATCAGCGTTCCGTTCGTAGGTCCGGATAACCGCAAAGGGGCGCGACTGGTGGGTGAGTACCTGGCCAAGCAGCTCAAGGCCGGTGATGAAGTCGGCATTATCGAAGGCGTGTCCACCACCACCAACGCCCAGGCCCGCACCGCGGGTTTCAAGGATGCGATGGAGGCTGCGCAGATCAAGGTGGTGTCCGTGCAGTCCGGTGACTGGGAGATCAACAAGGGCAACCAGGTTGCCTCCGCCATGCTCAGCGAATACCCGCAAATCAAGGCCCTGCTGGCCGGTAATGACAGCATGGCGGTCGGTGCAGTGTCTGCCGTGCGCGCCGCGGGCAAGGCCGGCAAAGTGCAAGTAGTCGGCTACGACAATATCAATGCCATTAAGCCGATGCTCAAGGACGGTCGTGTGCTGGCCACTGCCGATCAGTTCGCGGCCAAACAAGCGATATTCGGTATCGAGACCGCGTTGAAAATGATCAAGGGCGAGAAAGTCGACAGCGCCAACGGTGTGATCGAGACACCGGTAGAGCTGGTTACAAAGTAATCCTCTGGCGACACAGCAGTGCTCGTCCGCCCGGGCGGGCACATGGAGAGTTTTTATGTCCGTTCGCGCCCCGAACGCTGTCCTGTCAGTCAGCGGTATCGGCAAGACCTACGCCCAACCGGTGCTGACCGGCATCGACCTGACGCTCATGCGCGGTGAAGTGCTGGCGCTGACCGGTGAAAACGGCGCAGGCAAAAGCACGCTGTCGAAAATCATGGGTGGACTGGTCGCGCCGACCACTGGCCAGATGCAATTTCAGGGACAGGATTATCGTCCTGGCAGCCGCACTCAGGCGGAAGACCTGGGCATCCGCATGGTCATGCAGGAACTCAATCTGCTGCCCACCCTGTCGGTGGCGGAAAACCTCTTTCTCCATAACCTGCCTAGCAACGGCGGCTGGATCAATCGCAAGCAATTGCGCAAGGCCGCGATCGAAGCCATGGCTCAGGTCGGGCTCGACGCGATCGATCCGGACACGCTTGTCGGTGAACTCGGCATCGGCCACCAGCAAATGGTCGAGATCGCCCGCAACCTGATCGGCGATTGCCACGTGCTGATCCTCGACGAACCGACCGCGATGCTCACGGCCCGGGAGGTCGAGATGCTGTTCGAGCAGATCACCCGTCTGCAGGCGCGTGGTGTGTCGATCATCTATATCTCCCATCGCCTCGAAGAACTGGCCCGGGTCGCCCAGCGCATTGCAGTGCTGCGCGATGGCCATCTGGTGTGCGTCGAGCCGATGGCCAATTACAACAGCGAGCAATTGGTCACTTTGATGGTGGGCCGAGAACTGGGTGAACACATCGACATGGGGCCGCGCAACATCGGGGCTCCGGCGTTGACGGTTCAGGGCCTGACCCGTGCCGATAAGGTTCGTGATGTGTCGTTCGAGGTACGCGCCGGCGAGATCTTCGGCATTTCCGGCCTGATCGGGGCAGGGCGCACCGAATTGCTGCGCCTGATCTTCGGCGCCGATACCGCGGACAGCGGCACGGTGGCGCTGGGCTCGCCGGCTCAGGTCGTCAGCATCCGTTCTCCCGTGGATGCGGTCGGTCATGGCATCGCCCTGATCACCGAGGACCGCAAGGGTGAAGGCCTGCTGTTGACGCAGTCGATCAGCGCCAACATCGCGCTGGGCAATATGCCCGGCATCTCCAGCGGCGGCTTCGTCAACAACGGCGACGAGACCTCCCTGGCCCAGCGTCAGATCGACGCCATGCACATCCGCAGTTCCGGTCCGACACAGTTGGTGTCCGAATTGTCAGGCGGCAACCAGCAGAAAGTGGTAATCGGTCGTTGGCTGGAGCGCGATTGCTCGGTGCTGCTGTTCGACGAGCCGACCCGGGGCATCGACGTCGGTGCCAAGTTCGACATTTATGCGCTGCTCGGCGAATTGACCCGCCAGGGCAAGGCACTGGTGGTGGTGTCCAGCGACCTGCGTGAATTGATGCTGATCTGCGACCGGATCGGCGTGCTGTCGGCGGGGCGTCTGATCGACACGTTCGAGCGCGACAGCTGGACCCAGGATGATTTGCTTGCCGCTGCATTTGCCGGCTACCAAAAACGTGATGCGCTGCTCAACGAAGCAGCGCCTAGGGATCTTCCATGAAAACCGCTTCTTTAGCCGGCAAACCCAGCGGCAATTTTTTTGGCCTCGGCACTTATCTGGGCCTGGCCGGTGCCTTGCTGGCGATGGTGGTGCTGTTCTCGATCCTGAGCAGCCATTTTCTGTCTTACGACACCTTCAGCACCTTGGCCAACCAGATTCCTGACCTGATGGTCCTGGCGGTCGGCATGACCTTCGTGTTGATTATCGGCGGCATCGATCTGTCGGTGGGGTCGGTGCTGGCGCTCGCTGCGTCGACAGTCAGCGTGGCGATTCTCGGCTGGGGCTGGAATGTCCTGCCCGCGGCATTGCTCGGCATGGTGGTGGCTGCGCTGGCCGGAACCCTCACGGGTTCGATCACCGTGGCGTGGCGCATACCGTCGTTCATCGTTTCCCTCGGCGTGCTGGAGATGGCCCGCGGCGTGGCGTACCAGATGACCGGTTCGCGCACGGCGTACATCGGCGATGCCTTCGCCTGGTTTTCCAATCCGATCGCCTTCGGTATTTCGCCGTCCTTTATCATTGCGTTGCTGATCATCTTCATCGCCCAGGCCGTGTTGACCCGTACCGTGTTCGGTCGCTACCTGATCGGCATCGGCACCAACGAAGAAGCGGTGCGGCTGGCGGGGATCAATCCCAAGCCTTACAAAGTCCTGGTGTTCAGCCTGATGGGGTTGTTGGCCGGGATCGCCGCGCTGTTTCAGATTTCGCGCCTGGAAGCGGCGGACCCGAATGCGGGCTCCGGCCTGGAGCTGCAAGTGATCGCCGCAGTGGTGATCGGTGGCACCAGCTTGATGGGGGGGCGTGGTTCGGTGATCAGCACGTTCTTTGGCGTGTTGATCATTTCCGTATTGGCGGCCGGCCTGGCGCAGATCGGCGCAACCGAACCCACCAAGCGCATCATCACCGGCGCGGTGATCGTGGTCGCGGTGGTGCTCGATACCTATCGCAGTCAACGCGCAAGCCGGCGGACCTGAACCATGGCAACGATCAAGGATGTAGCAGCACTCGCGGGGATTTCCTACACAACGGTTTCCCACGTGGTGAACAAGACCCGGCCGGTCAGCGAAGAGGTGCGGATCAAGGTCGAGGCGGCGATCAAAACCCTGGACTATGTACCCAGCGCCGTGGCCCGGTCCCTCAAGGCCAAAACCACGGCGACCATCGGTTTGCTGGTGCCCAACAGTCTTAACCCGTACTTCGCCGAGCTGGCCCGGGGCATCGAGGATTGCTGCGAGCGCAATGGTTATTGCGTAATCCTCTGCAACTCTGACGATAACCCGGATAAGCAACGCAATTACCTGCGGATGCTGCTGGAAAAACGCATCGACGGGCTGATCGTCGCATCGGCGGGTGGTGATAGCGGGTTGGCGCAGGGCTTATCGGGCGTACGCACGCCGATGGTGATCGTAGACCGCGGGCTGGAAGGCGTCGATGCGGACCTGGTGCGCATCGATCACGAATACGGTGCCTACCTGGCGACCCGGCACCTGCTGGAATTGGGGCACCGTGACATCGCCACCATCAGCGGTCCGGCAACGACCCGCGTGGCGCAGATGCGTCTGGCCGGTTTCCGCCGGGCACTGAAAGACGCGGGCATCGAAGTGCGCGGCGAGCGCATGCTGGAAAGTGACTTCACCAGCACCGGTGGCTACAACGCTGCCGCGATCCTGCTGGAGCGCAACCCGCCCAGCGCCATCTTCGCCGCCAACGACATGATCGGTATCGGCGTGCTGCGAGCTGCCGCCGAGCGCAATGTGCGCGTACCGACGCAGCTGTCGGTAATCGGCTTCGACGATATCCAGATGAGTCGTTATGTCTATCCGGCGTTGACCACGGTGGGGCAGTCGATCCTGCAGCTTGGCGAAATGGCCGCCGAAGTGCTGCTGCGCCGGATCGCCACGCCGGATCTGGCGACTGAACAGCGGATCGTGACGCCAAGCATTGTTATGCGTGAATCGACCGCGCCACTGGCCGGTGTGTTTGCCGAATACCGCTAAAACTGATTAAACGAGTAGTGATGAATGCCAGCAAAAGTAGTGGTTATAGGCAGCCTGAACATGGACCTGGTGACCCGGGCCCCGAGGCTGCCGCAGGGTGGTGAAACGTTGATCGGCCATTCGTTTACCAAGGTCTGCGGCGGCAAGGGTGCGAATCAGGCCGTGGCCGCCGCGCGATTGGGGGCTCAGGTGTCGATGGTCGGCTGCGTGGGGCGCGATGCCTATGGTGAAGAGCTTCGCGCGGCCCTGTTGGCCGAGCAGGTCGATTGTCAGGCGGTCAGCACCGTGGACGATTCCAGTGGTGTGGCGTTGATTGTGGTCGATGACAACAGCCAGAACGCGATCGTGATCGTCGCGGGTGCCAACGGCGCACTGACGCCGGCAGTGGTCGGCTGCTTCGATTCGGTCCTGCAGGCCGCCGATGTGATTATTTGTCAGCTGGAAGTGCCGGATGCCACGGTGGGCCACGCGCTCAAGCGCAGTCGGGAACTGGGCAAGATCGTGATCCTCAATCCGGCACCGGCCAGTCGCCCGTTGCCTGCAAATTGGTATGAGAACATCGATTACCTGATTCCCAACGAGAGCGAAGCGTCGACGCTGAGCGGTTTGCCGGTGGACTCTCGGCAAACCGCGCAAGCCGCTGCAAGCCGCCTGATCGAGTTGGGCGCCGGCAAGGTGATCATCACCCTCGGGGCCCAAGGCTCGCTACTGGCCGATGGCCAACGCATCGAACATTTCCCTGCGCCAACCGTGAAGGCAGTCGACACCACGGCGGCCGGCGATACGTTCGTCGGTGGTTTTGCCGCTGCGCTGGCGGGCGGTAAAGGCGAAGCCGAAGCGATCCGTTTCGGCCAGGTTGCCGCAGCGTTGTCGGTCACCCGAGCCGGCGCGCAACCCTCGATTCCCACCTTGTCCGAAGTGCAGGCGTTCAAGACACCATGAAAAAGACACCCTTGCTCAACGTTGCACTGTCGAGGCTGATCGCTTCCCTGGGGCATGGCGACACCGTGGTGATCGGCGATGCGGGTCTGCCGGTACCGCCCGGTGTCGAGTTGATCGACCTGGCCTTGACCCACGGTATTCCGGATTTCATCGGCACCCTGAAAGTTGTTCTCAGCGAGATGCAGGTTGAAAGTCATGTGCTGGCCCGGGAAATCCTGGAGAAAAGGCCGTCGGCACTGGCTGCTCTGGATGAGCTGAGTGGCGAGGGTGCCCTCGGGCAGCGTGATCTGCTCAGTCATGAGCAATTGAAGGTCCTTAGCCGACAGGCCCGGGCGATTGTTCGGACCGGCGAATGCCAGCCGTACTGCAACATCGTTTTGGTCGCCGGGGTGACGTTCTGACAGGTTTTTATGCTCTACCCTGCACAAGGAGTGCGCCCTGTATCGTTATGCCCGGAAACTGCCTCATCTGCTTCGGAGTCTGCTGCTTTTGTCCCTGATTACCGCAAACGGCGCCCACGCGGCGGAAAAGATCGACTTGATCATCGACACCGACCCCGGTGCCGACGATGTGATTGCCCTGCTGTTTGCACTGGCATCGCCGCAGGAGTTGAGCATCCGCGCATTGACCACTGTCGCCGGCAACGTACGCCTGGACAAGACCTCGCGTAACGCAAGGCTGGCTCGTGAGTGGGCTGGGCGCGAGGACGTACCGGTTTATGCAGGAGCGAAGAAGCCGCTGATGCGCAAACCCATCTATGCCGAGGACATCCATGGCAAGGAAGGGCTATCGGGCATCACTGTCCATGAGCCGAAGAAAGGCCTGGCCGAGGGCAATGCGATCCAGTACCTGATCGACACCCTGATGGCGGCCAAGTCCCATAGCATCACCATTGCCATACTCGGACCACAGACCAACCTGGCCCTGGCACTGATCCAGGAGCCGGAAATAGTCCGGGGCATCAAGGAAGTGGTGATCATGGGCGGCGCGCACTTCAACGGCGGCAACATTACGCCCGTGGCAGAGTTCAACCTGTTCGCCGATCCTCAGGCAGCCGAGGTGGTGCTCAAGAGCGGTGTGAAACTGACTTACCTGCCGCTGGACGTGACCCACAAGATCCTCACCAGCGACACGCGTCTGCAGCAGATTGCGGCATTGAACAACAACGCGAGCAAACGGGTGGTCGACATTCTGAATGAATACATCAAGGCTGATATGGAGCACTACGGCATTCCGGGTGGTCCGGTGCATGACGCAACGGTTATCGCCTATCTGCTCAGGCCGCAGCTATTCAGTGGTCGTGAGGTGAATGTCGTGATTGATAGTCGCGAAGGTCCAACCCTTGGCCAGACCATCGTCGATTGGTACGACAGTCTCAAGGCGCCGAAAAATGCCTTCTGGGTTGAAAATGGCGATGCCCAGGGCTTCTTCGATTTGCTGACCGAGCGCCTTGCGCGCCTGAAGTAGCCCTCGGACTGCAGGTGCCTGCCGGCGGTTTTTTACGCCTTGCCGGTATGGGGTGCACCCAAGTGATTGATTTCGTATTTTTCGAAAATTTGCGCGATAAATTGCTGGGCTGCTTCGGTTCCCAGTCCTTTGACCAATAGATCGATACCGATGATTGCCAGCTCTTCCGGACTGCCCGGACTGTAAGAGCTGTGGCCTTGTGGCCACTTGACAGTGATGTTGGCGTCGATGCTTACGGTGGTCATGATGGCGCTCGTGCAGTCGGAAAAGTCGAAGTGTCGAGTTAACCATTTTGCGGCGCTTTTGGCACTCCGACTTAGGAATGAGTAGAGGGCTATGCGACACTGGGTCCTTGATGACTTTTCAAGGACTGTGCTGTGCAGATCGATCTGAACACCCCTGACGGCTTGACCCTTGACGCAGTGCGTCAGCTGCTGGCATCAGCCAGCGACGATGAGCACACGCAATTGCGTGTGACCAAGGGCGGCATCGCCTATATTTCTTCGGGGGTCGTGGGCGGCACCGATATCGACGGATTGCTGTTCCGACTGGAAACCTGGGCCAAGGGTTCCGGTTATGTCGGGCGTGTCGCAGCCAGCGACGAGGTCTGGGTGATGCAGATTTTCAATGCGCTGAAACAGAACTGGCCGAAACCGGCCTTTGATTACATCGACGTCTATTGAGCGTTATTAATATTCAGTCACGATTGAAGGGTGAAGTGCAGGGTAGTGCTCAGGCAAACTCGCCGTTTGTCCGTAGTCAAAGGGCAGATCGTCAGTCTTCCCGTGAAACCAAACGCCGGAATGGCGGTCGCACGATCTCAGCTTAACTCTCGAAAATAGGAGGCTTCATGCCTTGGAAGCTCGCGTCATTGGGTACTTTGTTGGCCGTTGCCATGCTGGCCGGCTGCAGCACTGCCACCACCGAGTCGGCAACTGACCCTGTAACGACGACTGACACAGGTTACAGCCGTTGCGAGGCCAAAGCGGCCGAATTCACCATTGGCAAACAGGCTTCACCTGAATTGCTGGAGCAGGCGCGTACACGGGCCGGCGCACAGAATGCGCGGTTCCTCCTGCCTACCGACATGGTGACGATGGAGTACCGCTCAGATCGTCTGAACCTCAATACCGATGCCAATCGGATCGTCACCCGCGTCAACTGCGGCTGATCGTTCAGGCTTTTGCATTGCCCACAAAAAACCCCGTCACATGGACGGGGTTTTTTTAGTGCGCCTGGATATTACTCTGGGCGAACTTGAGCAGCTTGCATACCCTTTTGGCCTTTCTCAGCCACGAAGGAAACGGTTTGGCCTTCTTTCAGGCTTTTGAAACCGTCGCTTTCGATAGCTTTGAAGTGTACGAACAGGTCGTCACCGCCACCTTGAGGAGTGATGAAGCCGAAGCCTTTTTCATCGTTGAACCATTTAACGGTGCCGGTTTGGCGATTAGACATGGTGTATCTCCAAGAAACATATATTTTCAGTAGTACTGTGCTGCTCAGGCCAACTGGGCACACCGGGGTATCATAGTCGAAATGTTCGCTTTGGGAGCCCCCCGCGGGTGCTGTTTGCCCTACAGTCGCACATTCTTTGTTGCCTGATATGGCTGAAAGCCCCGGTTTTAAAGGCTTTCAGTCGAAAGTAAAGGTGATAAAAAAAGCTGTAAAACCTGCATAAATCGTAGGAAAAAGCGATTTTCAGAGGCCATTCATCAGCTGAAAGCGCTTTTTTACCGCCTTGCCAGGCTTATTTTTTCGCCGGGTTGGTGGCCTTGCACTTGGAAATCTGGGTCAAAGCCTGTTGCTGCAGTTCCGCGCTGGCTTTGTTCTCCATCAGGGATTTCAGGTCGCTGGCCGGGTACGATTTGAGTGCGTCGGCGCCACAAGCGCAATGGGCTTTTGCCGCGGCCTCACCGATAGTTTGTGCGGCCGCAGGTACGCATTGCGCCATGTATTTCTCGCGTTCGCCCTTTGGCCAGTCAGCGTGGGCGGCTAAAGGCAACAGCAGGGCGATGGGTGCGACTACAGCGAACAAACGATTCAGACGCATGCTGGGATACTCCTTGTGGGTCAATGTGTAGTTATCTGAGGGGTAGACCGGGCTTCAAGTTCAGCACTCTGGCATAAAAACGATTGATTTACCCCGTTGGAAAAGCTGTATCCCGCGACGACCGTTCATCTGTGTTAGCATGCTTGGCTCGCGTGTTTACAGGTATCGGTTGACCTTCAGTCCCGGCCGCGGTGAGCGCGCGAATAACCCTGATTTGAATCCCAGTCACTCTGGTTCGGTTTTCCGGTTGGCCGCAAGGCTCCTGCCGCTGTAAGGCAGGCGTTCGTCATTGAATGGCCTGGACCGGATCTTGTACTGGCTCATCCCAACCCACGTGACCTTTGGTAGGGGTCACCACTAGGAGAGGAGGCGCCATGCCAACTATTACTCTTCCCGACGGCAGTCAACGTTCATTCGATCACCCGGTTTCCATCGCCGAGGTCGCCGCATCCATTGGTGCTGGCCTGGCCAAGGCCACCGTGGCCGGAAAGGTCAATGGCAAGCTGGCCGATGCCAGCGACATCATCGACAGCGACGCTTCGCTGCAAATCATCACGCCAAAGGATGAAGAGGGGCTGGAGATCATTCGCCACTCTTGCGCCCACCTGGTGGGTCACGCGGTCAAGCAGTTGTACCCGACCGCCAAAATGGTCATCGGTCCGGTCATCGACGAAGGTTTCTATTACGACATCGCCTTCGAGCGTCCTTTCACTCCGGACGACCTGGCCGCCATCGAACAGCGCATGCAGCAGCTGATCGAGAAAGATTATGACGTGATCAAGAAAGTCACTCCGCGCGCCGAAGTGATCGAAGTGTTCAAGGCCCGTGGCGAAGACTACAAACTGCGCCTGGTCGAGGACATGCCGAACGAACAGTCCATGGGGCTGTACTATCACGAAGAATACGTCGACATGTGCCGCGGTCCGCACGTGCCGAACACTCGCTTCCTCAAATCCTTCAAGTTGACCAAGTTGTCCGGCGCCTACTGGCGTGGCGATGCCAAAAACGAGCAATTGCAGCGCGTTTATGGCACGGCGTGGGCCGACAAGAAGCAGCTGGCTGCCTATATCCAGCGCATCGAAGAAGCCGAGAAGCGCGATCACCGCAAGATCGGCAAGCGCCTGGGCCTGTTCCACACCCAGGAAGAGTCTCCGGGCATGGTGTTCTGGCACCCGAACGGCTGGACCCTGTACCAGGTGCTCGAGCAGTACATGCGCAAGGTGCAGCGCGACAACGGCTACCTGGAAATCAAGACGCCTCAGGTCGTTGACCGCAGCCTGTGGGAGAAATCCGGGCACTGGGCCAACTACGCCGACAACATGTTCACCACCCAGTCGGAAAACCGCGACTACGCCATCAAGCCGATGAACTGCCCTTGCCACGTGCAGGTGTTCAATCAAGGCCTGAAGAGCTACCGCGAGTTGCCGATGCGTCTGGCCGAGTTCGGTGCCTGCCACCGTAACGAGCCATCGGGCGCATTGCACGGCATCATGCGTGTGCGTGCGTTCACTCAGGATGACGCCCACATCTTCTGCACCGAAGAGCAGATGCAGGCTGAATCCGCTGCGTTCATCAAGCTGACCATGGACGTCTACGCCGATTTCGGCTTTAAAGACGTCGAAATGAAGCTCTCCACTCGTCCGGAAAAGCGCGTCGGTTCCGATGAGTTGTGGGATCGCGCAGAAGCGGCACTGGCTGCAGCCCTTGATAGCGCGGGCCTGCCGTACGATCTGCAGCCGGGTGAGGGCGCGTTCTATGGTCCGAAGATCGAGTTCTCGCTGAAAGATTGCCTCGGCCGTGTCTGGCAGTGTGGTACCCTGCAGCTCGATTTTAACCTGCCTGTCCGTCTGGGCGCCGAATACGTCTCCGAAGACAACAGCCGCAAGCATCCGGTGATGTTGCACCGGGCGATCCTGGGTTCCTTCGAGCGTTTCGTCGGAATTCTGATCGAGCACTACGAGGGTGCATTCCCTGCGTGGCTGGCGCCGACCCAGGCAGTGGTGATGAATATCACTGATAAACAGGCAGATTTTGTCGCCGAAGTGGAAAAAACTCTCAACGAAAGCGGGTTTCGTGCCAAGTCTGACTTGAGAAATGAAAAGATCGGCTTTAAAATCCGCGAGCATACCTTGCTCAAGGTTCCCTATCTCTTGGTTATTGGAGATAAGGAAGTCGAGATGCAGACTGTCGCTGTGCGTACTCGTGAAGGTGCTGACCTGGGCTCGATGCCCGTCGCCCAGTTCGCCGAGTTCCTCGCGCAAGCGGTTTCCCGGCGTGGTCGCCAAGATTCGGAGTAATTATTATTAAGCGTGAAATGAGACAAGATAAACGAGCTGCACCGAAAGCCCCGATCAACGAGAATATCTCGGCACGCGAGGTTCGGTTAATTGGCGCTGACGGCGAGCAGATTGGCATCGTCTCGATTGATGAAGCGCTTCGTATTGCTGAAGAAGCCAAGCTTGATCTGGTAGAAATCTCCGCCGACGCTGTCCCGCCTGTTTGCCGGGTGATGGACTACGGCAAATCGATCTTCGAAAAGAAGAAGCAGATTGCTGCGGCGAAGAAGAACCAGAAGCAGATTCAGGTAAAAGAAATCAAGTTTCGTCCAGGGACGGAGGAAGGGGATTACCAGGTAAAACTGCGCAACCTGGTACGTTTCCTGAGTGACGGGGACAGGGCCAAGGTATCCTTGCGATTCCGCGGCCGTGAGATGGCCCACCAGGAGCTGGGGATGGAACTCCTCAAGCGAGTTGAAGGTGACTTGCTCGAGTACGGTTCGGTCGAACAGCATCCTAAGATGGAAGGACGCCAGCTGATCATGGTCATCGCCCCGAAAAAGAAGAAGTAATCAACAGGGCACGGCAGGCCTTCTGATTATGTTTATCAACTGAATGCGGAGTATCCGAACATGCCAAAAATGAAGACCAAAAGTGGTGCTGCTAAGCGGTTTCTGAAAACTGCTAACGGTATCAAGCACAAGCACGCTTTCAAGAGCCACATCCTGACCAAAATGTCGACCAAGCGTAAGCGTCAACTGCGCGGTAGCAGCTTGCTGCATCCGTCTGACGTGGCAAAAGTCGAGCGCATGCTGCGCCTTCGTTAATTTTAGTCAAGAATAGAGGAAGTAACTCATGGCTCGTGTAAAGCGTGGCGTCATTGCCCGTAAGCGTCACAAAAAAATTCTGAAACTTGCTAAAGGCTACTACGGCGCACGCTCCCGCGTATTCCGTGTTGCCAAGCAAGCGGTAATCAAGGCAGGCCAATACGCCTACCGTGACCGTCGTCAGAAAAAACGTCAGTTCCGCGCTCTGTGGATCGCTCGTATCAACGCTGGTGCTCGTATCAACGGTCTGTCCTACAGCCGTTTCATCGCCGGCCTGAAAAAAGCGTCCATCGAGATCGACCGTAAGGTTCTGGCTGATCTGGCAGTGAACGAAAAAGCGGCGTTTGCTGCGATTGTCGAGAAAGCTAAAGCCACCTTGGCTTAAGTACCCCCGACAGTCACCCGGCCTCACCTCTGTGGGGTCAGGTGTTAAACGTCATAAATAGGGGAAGAGCCTTCAAGCTCTTCCCCTATTTTGTATCTGGAGTCTGTACATGGAAAACCTGGACGCGCTCGTCTCTCAAGCTCTAGAGGCTGTGCAAAGCGCTGAAGATATCAATGCCCTGGAGCAAATCCGGGTTCACTACCTTGGCAAAAAAGGTGAATTGACTCAGGTGATGAAGACCCTGGGGAATTTGCCGGCAGAGGAGCGTCCGCAAGTCGGCGCGCTGATCAACGTCGCCAAGGAGCGTGTCACAGAGGTTCTCAATGCGCGCAAGGCGTTGTTCGAGGAGGCTGATCTCGCAGCCAAGCTCGCCGCCGAATCCATTGACGTGACCCTGCCTGGCCGCGGCCAGACCTCAGGCGGTCTGCATCCGGTTACCCGGACTCTGGAGCGTATCGAGCAGTTCTTCACCCACATCGGCTACGGCATCGCCGAAGGCCCTGAGGTCGAAGACGACTACCACAACTTCGAGGCGCTCAACATCCCAGGCCATCACCCGGCCCGGTCGATGCATGACACCTTCTATTTCAATGCCAACATGTTGTTGCGCACCCATACCTCGCCGGTACAGGTCCGCACCATGGAATCGAAACAGCCGCCGATCCGCATCGTCTGCCCAGGCCGTGTGTATCGCAGCGACTCCGATATCACCCACTCGCCGATGTTCCACCAGGTCGAAGGCCTGCTGGTCGACCGCGACATCAACTTCGCCGACCTGAAGGGGACCATCGAAGAGTTCCTGCGCGTGTTCTTTGAAAAAGAACTGGCAGTGCGCTTCCGTCCTTCGTACTTCCCGTTCACCGAGCCATCCGCTGAAGTCGACATGGAATGCGTGATGTGCAGCGGTAAAGGCTGCCGTGTCTGCAAGCAGACAGGCTGGCTGGAAGTCATGGGTTGCGGCATGGTTCACCCGAACGTGCTGCGCATGTCCGGGATCGACCCGGAAGAGTTTTCGGGCTTTGCCTTCGGCATGGGCGTTGAGCGTCTGGCCATGCTGCGTTACGGCGTGAACGACTTGCGTCTGTTCTTCGACAACGACTTGCGGTTCCTCGCGCAATTTCGCTAGTCGTAACGAATTCTTAGGAGAGCAGGATGAAATTCAGTGAACAATGGCTGCGTGGCTGGGTAAGCCCGCAGGTAAGTCGCGACGAGCTGGTTGCTCGTCTGTCGATGGCCGGTCTTGAGGTCGATAGCGTAACGCCGGCCGCCGGTGTTTTCAGTGGCGTGATCGTGGGCGAGGTGCTGAGCACCGAACAGCACCCGGACGCCGACAAGCTGCGCGTTTGCCAGGTCAGCAATGGCTCGGAGACCTTCCAAGTCGTGTGTGGCGCACCCAACGTGCGCCCAGGCCTGAAGATCCCGTTCGCCACCATCGGTGCCGAGCTGCCGGGCGACTTCAAGATCAAGAAAGCCAAGCTGCGTGGCGTCGAGTCCAACGGCATGCTGTGCTCGCAAGCCGAGCTGCAAGTAGGAGAGGGCAACGACGGTCTGATGGAGCTGCCGGCCGATGCGCCGGTCGGTCAGGACATTCGTGAATACCTGAACCTGGACGATGCCAGCATCGAAGTCGATCTGACGCCGAACCGTGGCGACTGCCTGTCTCTGGCTGGTCTGGCCCGCGAAGTTGGCGCGCTGTACGCCGCTCAGGTCACCCGCCCGGTGGTTGCACCTGTTCCACCTGCGCACGATGAAGTGCGTTCGGTTGAAGTGCTGGCACCCGCTGCCTGCCCGCGTTATCTGGGTCGTGTCATCCGTAACGTCGACCTGACCAAACCTACACCGTTGTGGATGGTCGAGCGCCTGCGTCGCGCCGACGTTCGCAGCATCGACGCTGCCGTCGACATCACCAACTACGTGATGCTGGAGCTGGGTCAACCCCTGCACGCATTCGATCTCGCCGAAATCAACGGCGGCATCCGCGTGCGCATGGCCGAAGAAGGCGAGAAGCTGGTACTGCTCGACGGTCAGGAAGTCAGCCTGCGTAGCGATACCCTGGTGATTGCCGACCACACCCGCGCGTTGGCAATCGCCGGCGTCATGGGTGGTGAGCACAGCGGCGTCAACACCGCGACCACGCGTGACATCTTCCTGGAAAGCGCGTTCTTCGATCAGATCGCCGTCGCTGGCAAGGCCCGCTCCTATGGCCTGCACACCGATGCGTCGCACCGCTACGAGCGCGGCGTGGACTGGAAACTGGCCCGTGAAGCCATGGAACGCGCCACTGGCTTGCTGCTGGAGATCACTGGCGGTGAAGCCGGCCCGATCATCGAAACCGTCAGCGAGCAGCACTTGCCGTCGATCGCGCCGGTCACCCTGCGTGCCC
Source organism: Pseudomonas izuensis (assembly GCF_002356535.2). NCBI lineage: Bacteria > Pseudomonadati > Pseudomonadota > Gammaproteobacteria > Pseudomonadales > Pseudomonadaceae > Pseudomonas > Pseudomonas izuensis. The sequence continues at coordinate 2,038,026 of NZ_AP017423.2, forward strand.
AGCGCATCACCCAGATGCTGGGTATGGAAATGGACTCGGCTGAAGTCGAGCGTCTGCTCAGCGGCCTGGGTCTGACGATTACGGCCGACGGAGCAGGGCAGTGGCGAGTAGAAGTGCCAAGCCATCGCTTCGATATCAGCCTGGAAGTCGACCTGATCGAAGAGCTGGCCCGTCTGTACGGTTACAACCGTCTGCCGGTTCGTTACCCGCAAGCGCGCCTGGCGCCGCAAGCCAAGGCCGAAGCACGTAGTGATCTGCCGGAACTGCGCCGTCTGCTGGTTGCCCGTGGTTATCAGGAAGCAATCACCTACAGCTTCATCGATCCGAAACAATTTGAGCTGTTTAATCCGGGTGTTGAACCACTGCTGCTGGCCAACCCGATATCCAACGACATGGCTGCCATGCGCTCGTCGCTGTGGCCTGGCCTGGTCAAGGCGCTTCAGCACAACCTGAACCGTCAGCAGGATCGCGTTCGTTTGTTCGAAAGCGGTTTGCGTTTCGTCGGTCAGCTCGAAGGCTTGAAGCAAGAGCCGATGCTGGCGGGTGTGGTTTGCGGTAGCCGTCTACCGGAAGGCTGGGCGCAAGGTCGCGATGTCGTCGACTTCTTCGACGTCAAGGCAGACGTGGAAGCTGTGCTGGGCTTCGCCGGTGCACTGGATGCGTTCACATTCGTGCCGGGCAAGCACCCAGCGTTGCACCCGGGTCAAACCGCGCGCATCGAACGTGAGGGCCGACTGGTCGGTTTCGTCGGCGCCATCCACCCGGAACTGTCGAAAACCCTGGGTCTGGATCGCCCGGTATTCGTTTTCGAGCTGGTTCTGGCGGAAGTGGCGTCGGGCAAAATGCCAAAATTCCACGAGTTATCGCGTTTTCCTGAAGTGCGTCGTGACCTTGCCCTGATTGCGCACAAAGACGTCGCAGCCGCGGCAGTACTGGACGTAATCCGTGAAAATGCAGGCGAATGGCTGACAGACCTCAGGCTATTTGACGTGTATCAGGGTAAAGGCATTGATCCTGATAGAAAAAGCCTCGCAGTCGGCTTGACCTGGCAGCATCCATCGCGCACTCTTAATGACGATGAGGTGAATTCCACGACGCAAAACATCCTCACCTCGCTCGAACAAAGGTTGAACGCCACGTTAAGGAAGTGACGTATGGGGGCTTTGACGAAAGCTGAGATGGCGGAACGTCTGTACGAAGAGCTGGGCCTGAACAAGCGGGAAGCCAAGGAATTGGTCGAACTGTTTTTCGAGGAAATCAGGCACGCTCTTGAAGACAACGAGCAGGTCAAATTGTCCGGTTTCGGCAATTTCGACCTTCGGGACAAACGCCAGCGGCCTGGCCGCAACCCGAAAACGGGTGAAGAAATCCCGATCACGGCTCGCCGTGTGGTCACCTTTCGTCCAGGGCAGAAGTTGAAGGCCCGAGTTGAGGCTTATGCTGGAACCAAGTCATAACGACGAGCTTCCCGTCATCCCAGGCAAACGCTACTTCACCATTGGTGAAGTCAGCGAGCTGTGTGCGGTTAAACCGCACGTGCTGCGCTATTGGGAGCAGGAGTTTCCTCAACTCAACCCCGTCAAACGCCGCGGAAACCGTCGGTATTATCAGCGCCAGGACGTGCTGATGATCCGGCAGATCCGCGCGCTCCTTTACGATCAAGGATTCACCATCGGCGGCGCACGTCTGCGCTTGTCCGGTGATGAAGCCAAAGACGACACAACGCAATACAAGCAAATGATTCGCCAGATGATCGCTGAGCTCGAGGATGTTCTGGTGGTCCTCAAGAAATAAATTCTGCTTTTAAATACTTCCAGTTTTCAAAAGCTTGCGATATATTCTTGAGCGTTCCTCGAGAAGAGGAACAGGTTACACGCCTAGTCGGGGCGTAGCGCAGTCCGGTAGCGCACTAGCATGGGGTGCTAGGGGTCGAGTGTTCGAATCACTCCGTCCCGACCATTATTCCTGAGTAAAATCAGACACTTAAGCCGATCAGCTAGATCGGCTTTTTTGTGCCTGTGAGAAACCTCCACTTTAGGGCACATATAGGGCGCATGAGGAACATGTCTAGAACTCTCGCAGTTTTTGTCCTGCATGTGCTGCCCTAACATCGGTTGAAAACCTTTTCCTGTGCGTGTCTTTTTTCTCCGTGTGTTGAATTTCGGGATGTCTTTCAAATGCCGTTTTTTGGCGTGATTTCGGGGCTCACTTTGGTCGTGCCACGTCTCGTAAGAGTCAGTGAGGCGTTTTTCGACTCGCGTTATCCATCGGGCGCTCGGTATGCATCATGAGTTTGCCTGCGCTTTGAGACGGCTTTTAGGGCTTGTATAGCGCTGATAGTCTGATGCTCCGTCTAGCACTCGTCTCTACTTTGTTTCGATCCATCGTCCTTTGACTCCGCATCCCTTTCCAAGGTTTCTGCGTCGGCGCCTGAGTTCGCGCCAGAAGCTTCCTCACCTTTTTTATCGGCCTTGTCCTCCTTGGCTTCTGTACCGCCCTGGTTCACACCAGGAAGAGCTGCTGGAGGCACGGCAGAAGCTCCAGTCTTTTCGACAGCAAGCGCAAAGAGTGGGCAAAAGGAAAGCAAACCTGCGAGTGTGAGTGCAGTAGCTCTTTTGTTCGTCATGATGGCGGCCTTTCAGGAAAGACGAGTTACTGCATTGGAAGGGTGTGCAGAGTAAAGGTGCTGAAAGAGTGACGAGTGGCAGGAACGAAAAAGCCCGCCCAGGGCGGGCCGTCTTTTGCCATTTGCTGCCTGTCGCGAAGGGTGGCAATCGACTCAAAGCGGCCGGTGACGGTATCTACGAAATATGGGCGATTCAAATTGACCTTAGTCGACTTACAAAAAGCATTGTGACTAATCTTTCTGAGTGATGGCTTTTTGATATGATCAGGTTTTCCAATGGGGAGCTTGGCGCACTGAAGCGCCGAAAAAACGCTGTCTAGCTTCCAGCCACTGTCCTTCCTGGTAAGTGCAAAAATGCAGAAGTTGAAGCGATTCCCCCAGTTAGCGTCGGTGACTGTGATCACGGTATCCAATTGAATGCGTGCGATATGGAAAGGAGTCATGGAGTGAGTATTCCTGAAGGAGCTGCCAGCGGTGTTGTTCGCAGCTTTGTAGAGTCAAAGGCATACGGATTTATCGATGGTGACGATGGCGAGAGTTACTTCGTGCACATCAAAGAAGTGCAGGGCGGTGTTCCCCTGGTTACCGGGCAGCAGGTCTGGTTTATCCCTAAACCCGCTCCCAAAGGGTCAAAGGCTACTCAAGTCGTTGCCGGTCAAGCACCAACCCTCATTTATATTGAGCCCGACAATTTCATTGTGAGCAAAGCGCCTGTTCCGAATGGCGTTGAGGTGATTGTGGTTGTCGGCAACGGGTGGGCCGAATCGAACGACCCTCATCGCGCACGGGAGGACCTGATCCAGTTGGCCAAATCGTACGGTGCCAACGCGATCATCAACAACAACTTGGAGCGATACACGCAGCAGCAGACCTGCTCCAATTACAAATTTACGATGCACCGCCAACATGGTGATTTCGCGGTAGTAAAAAGAGTTGGCAGCAGCTCAGATCCGGCCGTCATTGAAGCCGCCCAGCAGCAGATGCAAGCTCTCATCGACTGGTGGGAACAGAAGAACCCACCGACTCCCGAAATCATCGCCGAGCCGCGAGAGCCGGTCAGCCTGAGCACCTTGGTGCCCCCAGCAAAGGTCAAGTTTGTCGCGGTACTCCTCTGGAGTTGGTCGTGCACGGTCGTGAAAATCATGTGGCTAATAGGGCGTCACTTTGCGGAGAAGGGCATCGCCAAGTTCAGGGGCGCTCAGAACATCTGATCGGATGCTCCAATTGGGGCGTTACTCGCAAAAAGAAAATTTGCCAATCACAGAATTGCCAATACTCAAGGAATGCAAGGATGAAGACCGCTCTCTGGTCCTACATGCGGGGTCTCGCGTCTGGCATGGTTATCGCTGGCGTGCTGGCGGGTTGTAGCACTGGTGGTGCTCGCGATGAAAGCGGGCAACTGGTCGAGGATGTTTTCGGGGCTTTCACGAAGGGCGAGATCCGCTTGCATTGCGAACTTAGTTGCTCCGGATCGAAAGGAACGAAAAGTAAGCGATGGACCGCGCTATACAAACAACAGGCTTGGCGCGATCTCGCTATTGAAGTGGCAGAACTCAATTTCGCAAGCGATCATGAGTACTTCTATCTGGCGCGCTCAGCCGAGGGCCTGGGTTTTAACCAAGCGGCGCAGACCTATTACCTACTCGCAAAAAACGCCGCTCACAAATGTGAGAGCTACACCTGCAAGGATGTAGACGTGGCAGAGGAGGTCCATCGTGGTCTGGAGCGCGTTGACGCCGCTATTGAATCGCATACCTTGATTGCTTTGCCTGCAATTGAACCGATCAGCACACCATCGCCTTCGACTGCTCCCACAAGCAACGCATTACCGTCGCCCAACTCCGGTCTTGGTGGCCGCACTGAGGAACAAGTGACCGTTACCTACATGAATGACACGGGTGATACGGTCTACAACCTTGATTATCACTTCAAGTCGGATCACAAAGGTGATGCGGGCGGCGGCGTACTGTCGCTCGCTGCGGCGGGCCAATCGGGCACCATGGGGTATGGGTTGTTGGTGCAGATCGGTTACGTCTCAAGCCAAAGCTACAAGTACCGCACCGCGCGGGATGATTCGGGCAAGTTGCTGGAATATTCGCCATTTGTGGACGAAGTAATTTCCTGCAAAGGCTCTAAGTGCGTGCGAAACGAAGCCGCGCGAATCCCATTGCCGCGCTCCTACCTCGAAGCGCGTGCGACGACGGGCCTGAAGATTCATTTGAAGGGCAAAGGCGGGACGCAATCCATCGAAGTCCCAGCGTCGGTTGTCACTCAATTCCTAGGCTCGGTACCGTAATAGCGTCAATCGTGCGGTGGGAGGCTTCCCCCTTTCGAGGCTGCTGTTGGCCGTGAACTGCATTCCGCTAAGGGCAGCTAATGGCCGGTTGCTGCCCGTCACCACCGGTTGCAATCGACCCAAAGCAGACGTCCACGGAGCTGGTTCAATGATTGCTATGGTTCCAGCCAGTCAGTATGAAGCTTCGGAAAACGCTCTTGCAGCCACTCAATAAAAACTTGAACCTGTGGTGCCAGATGCGTCCGGCTTGGGTACAGCAACGACACAGGGCGAGGGGCTGGTCGATAGGGCCTTAGAATTTCCACCAAACCGCCGCTATCCAGATACTCAGCCACGGTGATGCCTGGCGCCTGGATGATCCCGAAGCCCGACACGCCACACTGAACGTATGCGTTCGACTCGGTAACGGTGATGCCCGCGTTACTCACAAACGTTCGATCCTGACCTTTTACCGAGAAATGCCAAGGCAATGTCCTGTTGCTCTGACCGGACAAGAAGTTGACGCCTCGATGGGAGGCCAGACCGTCGAGAGTCTCGGGTTCGCCATGCTCGTGCAGATACTCGGGCGCGGCACACGTCACCATGGTCGCCATCGCGATAGGGCGAGCGATCAAGGTCGAGTCCGGTAGATCGCCGATGCGCAACGCACAGTCGACGCCTTCACCGATCAGGTCGACGGCCCGATCAGTTACGCCCAATACCATGTTGATACCAGGGTACGAGGCGGTAAATTCTTTAAGGCTTTTGATGAATTCCATTTGCGCGAAAGCGGTCGGAATATCGACGCGAAGTCGGCCTGCGAGCGTTGCTCCGGAGCGGTCAAACATTGAGGTCGCAGCAGATATACCGGCCAGTATTTCCTGTACCCGCTCATAGAACCGCTCGCCCTCGGCCGTGAGTGCCACCTTTCTCGTGGTGCGCTGGAACAGGCGCACGCCCAATGACGTTTCCAATTCCTGGATATACCGAGTGACCTGAGGTCGTCCTATGTCCAGTGATTCGGCGGCCTTGGTAAAGCTGCCGAGTTCGGCAAGCCTGGCGAACAGTCGCATCGATTGAAGCAATTCCATGACGTCTTTCCTATGAACCCGCCTACGAAGTTGAGCCAGATTGTTATCCAAGGATAGAACAATCATGTCTTTTTCCACGCATTTATTGCGCACTGTCATAGGAGAAAAATGCATCCAAGGCGGAACCGGCTCTGGTTCGAGGCCATTGACGTGTATTTGGAGATTCGCAATGAAAGCTTGGTTATTGAAGGATTTCGGACTCGACAACCTGCAATTGGGAGAGGTAGCGACGCCACAGCCAAAGCCTGGGGAGTTGCTGGTCAAGGTCGGTGCTGTCTCCCTCAACTTTCGCGACAAGGCAATTGTCGACGGCATTTATGAGCCGCACAGGGTGCCCAAACCACTGATCCCGGTGAGCGATGCCGCCGGCACGGTGGTAGCGGTCGGTGACAACGTCACGCGTTTCAAAGTCGGTGATCGCGTCAACTCGCATCTTTACTCACGTTGGCTGGATGGCGAGCCAGGGCCGAACGAACCCGATTACTGCTTCGGTTCGCCGTTGCCTGGCGGTTTGGCCGAATACATGATCATCCATGAAGACAGCGCCGTCGCTGCCCCCGACAATATGAGCGACGAAGAGGCGGCAACACTTCCTATTGCTGCGCTCACAGCATGGTATTCGCTCGTGGACTTTGGACAAATCCAGTCAGGCCAGACCGTATTGGTTCAAGGCACTGGTGGTGTGTCGATATTTGCCGTACAGATCGCTAGTGCGCTTGGCGCGAAGGTGATCGCAACGTCGAGTAGCGATCAGAATCTGCAAACCGTGAAGGGCTTGGGGGCCGTGGCGGGCATCAACTACAGAACGACTGCGAACTGGGCGGACGAGGTGCTGAAGCTGACCGAAGGCAAAGGGGTGGATCTTCTATTAGATGTGGCTGGCGGCAGCGGCATCAATCAATCGGTCGCAGCAACGAAGGCTTCGGGGCGCATTGCGCAGATCGGCTTTCTGACAGGGCAAACCGTTGAACTCAATCTGATGCCACTGATTTTCCGCCAGACGACCATTCGCGGTATCGCCGTGGCGCCGCGCTCATCATTCGACCGGATGAACGCCTTCCTCAACGAACACAAGATCCGTCCAGTGATCGATCAGGTATATCCGTTCGAGAGAGCACGAGAAGCATACGAGCACCTCGCGAGGGGAGCATTTGGAAAGGTTGTGATCAAAATTGCTTGAAAATATTAAGGCGTCAATATGGCGCCTTTTTGCCTATCGCAGCAGATTCGACTCCGGAGTAGAGCCGGGCGAGACTCAGACTCAAACGTTCGCTATTGGCCGATTTCTGCCCGTTGCGGGGGCAGCCACCGACCCATTGCAGCCGTTCGATAGCGACTGCAAATGGCAAAAGTAGCTTGACGCAAAGGCCGGTAACCGATCCCAGAGACACTCGGAAACGTCTCTGGATTCAGGGTCGTTTATTTATCTGAAGGGTTTGTCGCCAACGATGGCCGCACGCTCCATTTTGCGATGGCAGGGCGGATAGTCCATCACCGCATAATGCTGGGTGCAGCGGTTGTCCCAGATCGCAACGCTATAGGGCCTCCAGCGCCAACGCACTTGATACTCGGGATTGTAGGCCTGGCTGATCAGGTACTGCATCAGGTCGGAACCGCCCTTGTTGTAGTCCTGGCCGAACCGGACACGTCCCTCGCTGTGGTAATTCACGAAGTGGGTCGCGAATGCGTTGACGAACAGCACTTTCTCGCCGGTTTCGGGATGTGTGCGCACCACCGGGTGTTCGGCATCCGGGTATTGCGTCTTCATCGCCAAGCGCTTTTCCTGCGGCATGGCAGCTGCGAAAGAAGCGTTGAAGCTATGACTGGCGATCAGACCCTCGATTTCCTGCTTGACGTATTCCGGCAATTTTTCATAAGCCAAGACCATGTTCGCCCACATGGTATCGCCGCCGACCGGTGGGCATTCGATGCAACGCAGTACCGCGCCCATCGGGGGCGCTTCACGAAAGGTCGTATCGCAATGCCAGGAGTTTTCGTAGCGATCCGCCGGTTTCTCCGGAGTCTTGTAGATTTGCACCAGGCCTGGGGCCTCCGGGTGGCTGGGGACCATCGGGTGGGTTTCGAGCTGGCCCATGCGCATCGCGAAGGCCATGTGGTCTTTGCGTGAGAGCTTCTCAAAATCCTGGTCGCGCAGGAACAGCACTTTGAACTTCAAAAGCGCCGCGTAAATGTCATTGAACAAGCCATCATCGCGCACTGCGTCACCGAGGTTTACATCGTGCAGTTCTGCACCGATGGCACAGGTCAGTTGTTCGACTCGCATTGCGTCTCCATTTCAATTGTTAATTGCCAGGCCGTGGTCTTTGCAGTGAAGTCATGCCTTGGTTCACGGCGGCGTTTGTTATTGTTGGACCAATCTGTGGGAGTGCGACGAAGCGGGATATGGGTATCCGGCAGGTGTTGCAGGCTCTTGTGAGCAGAGCCGGGTCGCGGCCTTATAGTAGGTAACAGGAGAGCCAGAATGTGGGCATTGCAGGACAATTTCTTCGCTTTTTGGGACGACGAAAATGAGTCGATGCCTGAGGGTGGAGTTAAAAGCGTCGAGGATGCGTTGGTTCAGTCGACGTGGATGACCGCTAGGCGTGTGAGTCGCCCCTGAACCTATCTTCTGAAGTGATTAGATCGGGGGTGTTGCTTTGCTCTCTCGGTAGGATGTGGCCCAAGCCGAAGGCGTCTTGCCGAACTGGCTGCGGAACCAGCGTGAAAAGTCTCCCGCAGAAGAAAATCCGAGAAGTTCGGCAACCTCATACAGTCGGCGCTTGCTATTGGCTAAATACTCTTCGGCGAGTTCAGTACGAACAGCGTTGATGATCGTTGTCACGCTCTGTCCTTCGCTCGCCAGGTGACGGTTAAGTGTGCGTCGATGCATGCCAAGGTGTTGGGCAATGCCATCGACAGAACACAGCCCGCTTGGCAGCAGCATCTTGGCGATTTGACGTACTCGCTGCGTCGGCTCGTCCTGCTGATTAGCCATCTGCATGTCCAGTGATCGCTTGACCTCCCGATTCAACGCGGGGTCAGCCGCAGGAATGGGCATGTCCAGATCGCGCCCTCGGCAAATGATGGCATTGAGTTCCTGTGAAAACTCGATAGCGGGTCCTAATACGCGGTGATGGATTTCCAGGTTGGATGGGCATTCATGGGTGAAGCAGACCCTTATCGGGCGGAAGGTATTGCCGCTCAGAATACTCAACGTACGCAGCATGATCCCGGTCGACTGTTCGATAGCCTGGCGCCAGACACCATGATGCCCCTGCATGTTCACGCCCACATGCAGCAAGGTCAGATCGCCCGCATCTTCAAGCCGCAATTGCACACCGGCGTTATGCAGGCGCATATAGCGGAAGCAAGATTGCAGCGCTGCCCGAAGTGTTGGTTCTTCGCGGATTAGCAACGCCAACATGCCAAAGTTGGAAAGGAGTCTGTGCTCTGCCATTAACAGCCCAAAAGCCACTTGCCCGGACAGACGCGCGGACTCCTCCAGAAGCCATCCCACCGAGTCGCTACTGATCATGATATTCGGATCGTCGAGGATGCTGGCCGGCAGTTTGGTCAGTCGCAGCATACGAAAAGGATCGAGCCCCACTGAACGGGCAACCGGCTCATAGCCGGTAAGGCTGGCGCTTCGCGTGAGGCTATACATGTTTTCCTCGTGTCCCAGATTCCCAATTTTGTGTCCTAAGAAGCTTAGTGCGAAACACCTTGTCCGGGCTACCTTCAACTCCGACAACGACAAAAAATGGAGGTAGTAAATGGATACGCCCGCTGCAATGCGCATTGGTCAGTCGCTCGCCGCAATGGGGCAAGTGGATGCCGACGACCCAGACGCATTCAACCACTGCTTTGCTGAAATCAACGGCATTCGCATGCATTACGTCGACGAAGGGCAAGGCCCACTCGTCATTCTGCTGCACGGGTTTCCCTATCTCTGGTACATGTGGCGGCGCCAGATCCTGGCGTTGGCCGAGGCTGGTTATCGGGTCGTCGTCCCTGATCAACGGGGATTTGGGCAGACAGATCGACCTGACGCCATCGAGGCCTATGACATGAGCCAGGCCGTCGGCGATATGGTTGGTTTGATGGCGGCCGTGGGCGAAACATCTGCGGTGATCATTGGGCATGACTTGGGCGCTTGGGTGGCCCAGGCGTCGGCCATGCTGCGACCGGATCTGTTCCGCAGCCTCGTGATGCTCAATACGCCCGTGCCCCCACGGGGCAAGATCAAACCAACCGTAGCTTTACAGGCAATGGCAAAGGGCAGGGTGTACCACCATCTGTATTTCCAACAGCTCGATAAGCCGGATCGCGAGTTAGCGAATGATCCGCGCAAGACATTGCGCAGTGTCTTCTACTCGATCTCCGGCAATGCAGTCGGAGCAGAACGCTGGCGCTTGTTCGTCGAGCCTGGTGAGCCCATTCTTAATGCTTTCACGGAGCCCAAGGGGGAGTTCCCCTCATGGTTGAGTGCGCGGTCGCTCGACTACTACGTCGCGGAGTACACACGTACAGGGTTTACCGGTGCGTTGAATTACTACCGCTGTCGCGACCGGAACTGGGAAATCACAGCGTTTCTCGACGGGGCGGTCATTCGCCAGCCAAGCATGTTCATCGGTGGTGCTGCTGATCCGTCACTTGAACCCGCCGAAATACGTGGCTTTTACGAGCAACTCGACACCTGTTTGCCTGGATTGCGGAAAAAGGTGCTGCTTGCCGGTGTGGGCCATAGCGCGGCGGAAGAGCGCGCCGACCAAGTCAACGAATTGCTGCTGGAGTTTCTTGAGCAGTTGGAACGCTCGGGCCTGCGTTCTGCACTGTAGGTGGTGGCGCTCACGCACGGTGCATCGTGACATTCGAGCGGCTAAGGGGTGATTCGATGTAACGCACAACCGGCATCCCTAAACACCGGGGATGCCGGTACTTCTCATGCCATCCGGATCAGTTGAACGCCGTCAGATCTTTCGGCGTGATGTCGTGTTGCTCGCAATAGGCAAGGTAGCGATGCAATCCGGATTTCCAGTTTTCGAGCGCAACGATGTTGTCGTTCCCGTCCAGGAACGCGAGATCGCCCGTCACGTGAACCAGCGTCAGCACATACCCGCTGGCGCTTCCCGTGCTGACGACTTCGGGGGTGTGAGTCGATGCGGCAGTCTCATAGACGATGCTGCCAGGGCCGGCGATCCAGTCATGCTCCTTGTATTTCCACCGGCCTTCGATTGTGTAGACCATCACCGTTCCAGTGTGATGGTGCTTGGGGAGTTGCATGTCTATCGGCGCCTTCATCATGACGATCCATTCACCACGGATCGGGTCGAGTTTGAAGTACTTGAGCAGGACGTTTTCCGCATAGGGTGTGAACGGCACCCACGGCAATGTTTCACCATCGATGACGGCAGTGTCGACGTGTTCGTAGAGCATGGGTCTCTCCTTTGACGCAGTTCAAATCGGGTATTCGGTGGCAGCCAAGATCGCCCGACCATCGGTGATGGTCGGGGGCTTGGAGGCTCCACCGAGGATTCGGGATCAGGTGAGCGGGGTGCCCGCGAGAGTGGCGCGCAGCATCTTTCGTGGTGCATTGCCGTAATCAGCCACGGCGTAGTGCTGGACTTGCAAGTTGTCCCACATGGCAATCGTGTTGGTTCGCCATTTCAAGCGTACCTGGTACTCCGGGATCGCGGCCTGAGACGTCAGGTAGTTCATCAAATGATGAGCCTCCGGCATGAAGTCCTGTCCGTAGCGGATATCCTCGAAGTTGAAAAAATTCGAGAAGTGCGTGGTGAACGCGGAGTTGACGAATAGCACCTTTTCGCCTGTTTCTGGATGAATCAGCACCACCGGGTGTTCGGCGGCAGGGTTTTTCGCAGCCATGGCGTGACGTTCTTCACGTGGCAACTGGGCACCAAAGGAGTGCTCGGCACTGTGCTTGGCGTATAGACCATCGATCCGTTGTTTGATGGCTTCCGGCAAATTCTCGTAAGCCATCACCATGTTTGAGAACAGAGTGTCGCCACCGGATTCAGGACCCTGCTCGCAGCGCAATATCGCTCCGCGAGGCGGTGCCGGTTTGAAGGTGACATCGGTATGCCAAAGGTTTTCGCGACTGGCCTTTTCGACAAAGCTCTTGGGTTTACTTGGGTCGAGATTGCGGTACAACATCAGCAGTTTGTCTGCTTCTGGATGGCTCGGCGCCATGGGATGACCTTCCAGGCCGCCGAACTGTGCGGCGAACAGTTGTTGTTCCAGAGGGCTGATGTTCTGATCTCGAAAGAACAGCACTTTGTGTTTCAACCACAGCGCCCTGATTTCCGCGATCAGGTCGGGGTCCTGGGTCGCATCGGCTAGATTGATGTTGCTGAGTTCGGCGCCGATGGCTGGGGAACAAATCTCCACCTTGATTGAATGCTGTCGGACTGAAGGGCGGATTATGGCGACCGCCGAGGGGTTGATAGGTGAAGGAGTGTCTTGGTCTGCGGCGACTGTTGTCATTATTGTCTCCAATACGTGCTGTTCAGCGGCGTGCAATATGGGCATCCGCTATAGGTAGCGCCCCCGGCTGATTGAACAGGGGCGCTCCTATAGTAGGTAACTCGGGTGCAATGCTATGGGCGCAACGGGACAGTTTCTTCGCGTTTTGGGACAAGAAATTGAGGTAAACGGGGTGTGTTTTGAGTTCAATCGGGTGTCTGCTTCTGGCCGTTCTCTGCCGATCATGGTTGGAAAACGTGCTGGTCAAATCACGTGCAATCGATTGTCAGAACGCATGCAAATGACTGGTCAGGTCGAATGCAAACGGGTGGTGAAGTGGAGTGCAATTGCGCAGCAAAGGGCGAGTGTGGTGATCCTACTAACATGGAGACTAGTCGTAATCCCGAGGTCTGTGCCATTAGTCGGGTAGGGTGCTTTCATGTTCAGCGCACCGCGTTCTCATCCATTTCTCGGTCGAGATCATATGGCCAGGGCTACCACAGATTTCGCAGATACGTAGAGACATCGCCTGTGCGAAAGATACGTAAGCACTGGTTTCGGCCGTTTTGCCCATGGTAGTGACCATTAGCTCCCCAAATTTCTCTTTTATCCCAGTTATGTGTTGCGGTAGCTCCGGTTTTTTCTTGGTTTGCTCCTGCATCAGCGTGCACAGGGCCTCTGTAATCGCGTACCAGCCACTTCCGCACTCTATTGGGATGGGAGGGCGGTCGTCCGAGCGTTTAGGGAGAATCGCAGGAAAGTCACTATAGAGTGCTTGAGCTAGGTCATTGCGCATCTGCTGATACCGTCTCTGGTAGCAATTGATCACTTGGGAGGGGATACGGCCTACTTGGTTTTGGAGGGATCTACCTGGGATTCGGGGTGTGTTGGTTGTGAGTTGAATCGTATCTGTGCAATTGATTCGTTGATGAAGTTTCGCTCAGCGGGAGTGATGGGCGATCTCAAAAAGCCCTTTCCATCAGGCCTTAATGCTGAGGTGTTATGTGGCCGGCCTTTATCTTTTAGTGTTCGATTTTTCATCGGCGGTAGCGGATCGGAACTCCGTTTTAGGTAGAAATCAGGAGCATGTGCAGGAACAGATTCAAGCCGTTGATGAGCTTTGTACAAGTCGCTGATAGAAAGCCAGCCGAGCGGAGCAAGGGACAGGATCCCATAGATGCTGCCGGTTTTTGTCTCTACCCAGAGGCTTTGCTTAGCTCCATAGATCGCCAAAACCGGAGACGTTATGATTTTGTGGCCATCAGCAAATTCGCCCTCCGTGCTCGCATCAATGTGCCTCCAGATATGGCCTGAGAGCAATTCCGACTGATCAACAGTTGCGTACGAGACGAAGCCAGTAAATCTTTCCATCCCGGAGTCGTGCTTGAGGCGCGCGATTTTATCGTCAATTGAATCTTCCATTGGCATTCTCTCTTTTCTATTTAGGTGCGTAATTTGAGGAGGCGGACTGCTGATTGTCCGATGCCAAGCTCATTTTCAGTCATCGGTGTCAGGATCGAGCGCGTCGGTCGACAGCTGTAATTAACTCGCCGGAGTACAGTCTGCGGAATGAAATGCGGTCACCTTCTTGCCATTTCAGTTCCTCGCATAGGCCAGGAGTGAGCTGTAGCACCATCGGCCCTTCCACTGACTCATGCACGTGGGCATGCCAGGCAGGCGCAGAACGATCATTGAGCGAACGCCTCATGATTTGGAGGTCTTCTGGATTCACTTCGGGGCGATAACCGGGGCTCAGAGCCCAGTACCCTGCTCTATGAGCATTCTTTGAGGGTTCCGACGCATGTATGTCTTCAATGTCTGAATACACCACTCCGCCGGTTGTTGCGTGCAAAAGCCGAGGGCAAAGTCGCTTCTTGCGGAAATATCCATCGATGACTGCGCGGACCTTCAACCAAATTCTGAACATGGTTCCTCTCGCTCCTGCTCACGAAGTCCTGCCCATAAAGGTCGCACGTAGTGTTGGCGCAATGCAAATAAATATAAAAATGTGTCGAGTTCGCTATGGTGCTTAGGTAGATGTGCGTGCCTGATTCTACCTTTTTGGGTGGGGTATCAGGTGGATCTCAATCAAGCGCTCGGACGGGCGCTGCGGCACGTGCGTAAGAAGAAAGGACTCACGCAAGAGGATTTTGAGCCCATTACGTCGCGGAGTTACATCAGCAAGGTGGAGGGTGGATACCATCTACCTACACTCGACAAGACAGTCGAAATTTGCGACCGAATGGGTGTTTCGCCTTCTCTGCTCCTCTCCCTGACTTTTTTGATCGCAAATGAATCTGAGGATGTTTCTGGTCTACTGGACCGTCTAAAGGGCGAGCTTGATGCAATTGGGATTCCGCGGAAGTAGTCTCCAAACTTAACTCTACGTTTGAATAACTTCATGTAATTATCTATCACGACTTTGAGCAAGCTAGGGAAAGTCTCTAGCTACTGTAAAGACGTATCCGCCTGAGATTTGCTAGCGGGGGACCTGCTCCGCAGAAATGGCCAGTGGTTTTACCAAGTGTAAGTAGAGCTAATAAATTACACCGGTTGAAACGATTCCCGTGACTTTTGGTATTGTACATTTTGAGGGCAAGTGTTTCATTGGCGGGCACGAGAATGTTCGGCGCGAATCAAAGATAAGCTTGCCACCTTTGTTAGGTTTTTTGTATTACTGTATTGCGTAGAATTGTATTTTCGGTGCGTATTAAGATAGTGCTAATTCGAATATTCTATTAAAGATTAATTGGAAGCCTCATGGAGTATTGTAGGCTATTATTTTGCGGTGATTTGTCGCTGATTTTGTAACGCGGGCCGTCCTCCTCAGTTGCTATGAAGTCCATTTCAGTTTCTATTTTGTATTTGATGCCAGTCAGCACCTCCTGCATCATGTTGAACGCACTCGCCATAACGCTCTCAACTAGACGACGGTATTGATCCCACGTTATTTCTTCACGTGTTGGCTTCTGGAATGAGAAAAAGAAATTATTGTCAAGAACCCTGGAAGGCGTGATACGCGAGGCAATCATCGGCCTACGAAATTTATCGGCTTCAACTCTAATGGCGAAGTACCCGTTTTTACTTTTGTAAGCCGTTGACTTCTTTACTGCATCGTACGAGAGTTCGTATTTGATTCTATAGTCAATTGCTTTTCGTGCTCCGTTGTAAATTTCTTCTCTTTCTCTTTCTCTTTTGTGTGATTTTTCATCTCTTGTTTTAGCAAATTTCTGTATGCTTGGAATAAGTATTTTGTCATATAGGATGCCTTCGTTAATTGTAAGTGCTTGAAATGTGCAGCGTGAGCGTTTGAGTTTTCTGCCTGAAATTTTGTTTTTTTTGAAATCGTAAGATATGCCGACTATATCCCCATCTTTGATGCTGAACTCAACACCAACACCTGATTTTTTTAGATGCTTGACAAAGTCAACAATATTTCCGTTGTTAACTGTTGTCTTTTCTACAGCATTCGCGATTCTAGCGATTAGTGCGTGTTTCCAGTGCGGTTCAGGATTCTCGCTGCGCATGATTGGGCCAATTTCGGTTTCTCTTAACTGAATGCCCCAAGTGTCTTCTGGCATTGCAGTTATTTGTAGGCCGTATTTAATTTCAATTAAACGAAGAACCTCCATCATTTTTCTGTAGTCATTACCTTCATCAAGAAGATATCCAGTTTCCATGCTTGTGCGATTTCCAAGAATGTGGATATGCTCTTTGTCAGTGTCTTCATGAAGCTGAGCGAACCACTTATAGTTCTGGTTATACCCTAAGGCCTCCATGACCTCGATTGCGACGTTTCTCCAATCAGGTAAGTCAAGATGTTCACCTGGTGCTATCGACACCGCGTAGTGTGTATGACACATCCCGGGCCCCTTTCCAAGAAGGCCTGCACGGATTGTGGATGGCGAATCCATTTCTTCCACAAGGCTATCAATAAGGTCTTCTAGAGGCTTCCCGATACCGGCTACTGTAGTTACGTTGCCGCCGAGAAATTTTGCGTGTTCGCATTTGTGCTCGTGATTTATTCCGAATACGTACTTTACGCGAGTGCGACTAGAGTTGGTTTCATTTTTGAATTTTCGTCCGATTGTCATTTCCTATTCTCCCATCGTTTGAAGGCTATTTATGTGTCTTATGGCTCGTTCTCTGAGTAGTTTAAGTAGTTCTGACAATCCAAGTTCGATCTGGTTTAAATCGCTTGAGCCCTTTATGTAAATTGCGTCTCTGATCTCGTTAAGGATATATGTAATAGCGTTTTGAAGTGCTTGATCCTCTTCAGGCACAAATACTCGGGGTGGGATTTTAGAACGAAGTCCAGAAATGCGTAGGAACGTTGAGGGTGAGTCGTGTCCGCACTTTTGCATGATTGCCAATAAATGCTGGTATTCATTGTCTGAGAATCTTGCATTGATTATTTTTGTTCTTAGTTCTGATTGGGTTAGTTTTGGTCTGCCCATTTCATGCTTTCCATTTTTTATTGTTTTATTGTGATGCAGGTTTATGGTTTCTGATTGATCTGGTCTTGATTTTACATGGCGCAACCCCCGAAGGGGTGTGAGCATCCGGCGTGTTGGTATAGTTCGAGGTGGCGATTACGGAGTAAGCGTAAACTCATAACTATACCAAGACATTGCTGGCTCCTTCGATTTTTTCTCTGAGATAAAGTTGGTTTTGGTTTATCTTTAAATATAATAACACATTTGAAAGATGAGGTTTTTATCGGGAGTTATGGGGGCGGATTTATTTTTATCTTTATTTGAATTGGGTTTGCTTTGATTTTTCGGATTTGGACTGCTTGTTTGATAAATATTGCCTGAAGCTTCCGCAGGTATGAGCGCTGTAACTGGTAGCTATCGTTTGGTCGGATCGATAGGTGATAAACTTTTGATGTGTGCTATTTATAGCACGAGCACGCAGTATTAACTAAATATCATGTATAATAGAGGTATAACTATAAAAATAAGGGTGTTGTTATGCTGAGTAGTGATCAGTTTGAAAAGGGGTCTATCACGCTTCGAGTGAGAAAAACCGTAGTGGCAATAGTCTTGTCTAAATATCATAAGCCTAACAAAGTTATAAGGTCTGTCCCGCTTGATCAGATTGAACAGGAGTCCGCAGCAGTTTTGCAGTTGCTTGGTTCATATCGTAGGGGGCATGAGAAGTGGAATGTGTTTATTTCATCGACACTGCCTAAGATTCGTCGCAAGCGAGAGGAGGAAGCAAGATTATTGAGTTACGAGGAGATTTCCAGTTCCTTGAGCGACGTTGCCTGGTCTCTTAAAAAACACCGTGAACGAGATCGGAACGGTCATCACGGTGGCCGTGAGTTAGCCGTTAAGGTCTGGCTAGCCTGGCAGGACATTCGACCAACAATTAGTACTTCCACATACTGGGGGGTCTCGGAGGAGATGGCGAAGGTAGGGTTGGTTTTGAAAACTGGAAAAAAGTAAGTTTTTTCGGCTACGAATTAGCTTGTTTTGGCGTCTTCTTGTAACTCGCCTCGGCCGCCTTTTTTGTATGCTGCTAGTCATTGGTGCTGTTTATGTGGCGGGCTTATGGTGGACCGCGCGCCGTGCCGGCCCCGCTTGTCGCATAACCTTAAACGAAAAATTGACCCAGGCAGCGCTCCGTCGTTAACTGTACATAAATACAGTATTTGTAGAAGGCGTCGCCATGAGCTTTACAGTTATCGGCCCACTCACAGCTGGAGGCCTCAAGCTTCCGCGCTGCTCCTTTCGCGTTCCCGCCGGCTTTCCTTCACCGGCTGCTGATCACATCGAACAGCACATCTCGTTGGACGAAGTCCTTAACATCCGTGCTCCGCATGTGTACCTGGTCTCCATTGCCGGAGACAGCATGCAGGGGGCGGGTATCTTTGATGGTGACTTGGCGATAGTCGACCGCGCACTTGAAGCGGCCCACAACGATATCGTAGTGGCGCTGTTGAACAATGAACCGGTGTGCAAGCGGCTGTGCAAGCGCGAAAGCCAGATGATTTTGCTTTCAGAGAATCCGAAATACCCGCCTCGCTATGTGCTTGAAGGTGATGAGCTGGCCATTTGGGGCGTTATCACCCACAGCGTGCGCAGCCATGACTGAACGGCCGCCACCGGTGTTCGGACTGATTGACTGCAATAGCTTCTATGCCAGCTGCGAGAGGGTGTTCCGGCCTGACCTGGCTCGCGTGCCCATCGTCGTGCTGAGCAACAACGATGGTTGTGTCATCGCCCGTAGTTACGACGCCAAGCCGTTCGTGAAAATGGGGGCGCCTTACTTTCAGATCAAGCACACGCTCAAGCAGCACGGCATCGTTGCGTTCTCCTCTAACTACGCCTTGTACGGCGACTTGAGCGAGCGGGTGATGACGCTGATTGAATCGATGGTGCCGGCAGTGGAGGTCTACAGCATCGATGAAGCGTTTGTCGATCTCATGGGGATCGCCGACCTCAATGCACTAGGGCGTCGGATTCGAAGCCAAGTGCTGCGTTGTACGGGAATACCCGTCGGAGTTGGTATCGCTCACACCAAGACCCTGGCCAAGTTGGCAAATCACACAGCCAAGCGCTTGCAGGCGCAGACTGGTGGCGTGGTCAACATCTGCGATCCATTCAAACGTGACTGGGTTCTGCGAAACACGGACGTATCCGAGGTGTGGGGTGTTGGCCGGCGCATGAAATTGCACCTGGATGCGATGGGTATCAAGACAGCAATGGACCTGGCGAAGACTGACCCGTGGGCTCTGCGTAAGAATTTCAGCGTAGTTATCGAGAAGACGGCCAGGGAGTTGGCCGGCACGCCGTGTCTTGAGCTGGATGAACCTGATCCGCCGAAGCAGGAGATTTGCTGTAGCCGCATGTTCGGTAAGCGTCTCACCGAGTTGCCTCCGATCAAGGAGGCCGTGGCAACCTACATGATGCGAGCCTCGGAAAAGCTTCGCGCTCAAGGCTCGTTGTGCAAAAAGATCCGGGTGAGTATCCGCACAGGCATGTTCAACCCCGAAGAAGCCAAGTTCGCCAACGGAGTGGTGGTCGACCTGCCGTATCCCACCGACGATGTGCGGCTGTTGACCAAGGCCGCGGTGGACGCGCTTGAGCGTGTGTACCGGTCCGGATTCAAATACAGCAAGGCAGAAGTATTGTTACTCAACCTTTGTCAGCCGGGTGAATACACCGATGATTTGTTCGCGGAGTTTCAGCCTGCCGAGGCAACCCGGGTCATGGCGGTGATGGACCAGATCAATGGGCGATGGGGTAGGGGGACGCTGCGTGCAGCCAGTGTGCCGAGCAATCCGGCGTGGGGGATGCGACGGGAGATGATGAGCCAGAGTTTCACGACCCGGCTGGACCAGCTTTGGACAGTTCATTGTTGTTAGCAATCAACGCTACGTGCATTTCCAGGTGACTACTCAACACCGGACTGGAAATCGCGCTTCTACGTAAAATCCTCACCTGCTGACGTGCCGATAAATTTCAGACTCAGTGTAGACGCGCACGCTGCAATTTTTGCGAAGCGTTTTTACACGCTCTGGGCCGTTTGCTGCCTATCGCGAATGTTTGAACAAGCAGGCGAAAGCGGTCATTCCGGCGTCATCATCAGTGCTAGTGTCATCTTGATGAATTCTTCGTTTCGGTCTATCGCAGCGAGAGCGCCACGAACGTTCTCCGCTACTTCAGAGGCGCCGCGTTTCTCAACCCGGTTTGTAAGCTCCATTATGGCGGCTTCTAAGGCGAGCTGATTTTCGTTGATCTTGAACAGCAGGGAAGGCAGCAGGTCTGAGTTTGGCATTGTGTTTCCTCCGTGGAGAGAAAAGATAGCGAGGTGCTGAGTCTTCGGTAACAACACGACGCAGGTTGGACGCCTAACCCAGCGGGCTACTCAAGTCCACTCAAAAAGCTATACAAATTTGCTGCTTCCGGTGAAAGACGCGCGGTGTCAGAGACTCCGACATAAAGCGTACGCGAAGCCCAGTCGCCTTCTATTGGTATCGCGCGAAGCTTCGAAACAAGCAACTCGGGATGGACTGCGCCGAGCGGTAGTATGCCGATCCCGAGCCCCGCGTCGATCATGCGGCAGATACCGTCAAAACTGCTTACCTGGATGCGCACCTTCAATATTTTTCCGGTAGTGCCTGCTGCATCATTGATGCGACGCAGGAGCGAGCTGCCCTGGTTCAGGGCAACGTAGTCATAATCCAATGTATCAGCCAGCGTCACGCTTTCCCGCTGAGCAAGCACATGGTCCTGCGGAGCGAGGACCACAAGTCTGTCGCGTCTGTAGGGTCGTGTTTCCAATCTGAGCGCGGGGATGTTATCGGCAAATATACCGATTTCGGCGCGCCCATCTTCCACTGCCTGAATGGTCATGTCGCTGAGGGCCTCTTCCAGACCAATGCGCACGTGTGGATTGGAGGCGAGAAACATTGTCAGATCTTTAGGTAGAAACTGAATCACGGCAGAAGTGTTGGCAAATAGCCGTACATGCCCCCTGACACCATTGGCGTAGTCACTGGCGTCATGAGCCATTCGCTGAGCGCCTTCTAGAATATTTCGTGCATGCTCTGCCAGGCCTCGACCAGCGGGCGTCAATTGCAGCCCTCTCGGGACTCGGATGAATAGCGTGCAGTCCGTCACCCTCTCAAGTTCTGCCAAGCGTTTACTGGCTGCCGAAACTGTCATGTGTGCGCTGTCTGCTGCTCTGGTCAAGTTTTCACAATCGGCAGTGAGAACCAGCAGGCGCAGTGACACCAAATCAAGCTGAAGTAAATTGAGCATGACTACCCGATCCGTTTCCATTTTGGAAAGGATAGTGGAAATCTTTGAAATTCTCACGACGTTGTTTTAGGGAGATGATCCGGCCAACACCTCCAACAAGAACGGAAACCGTCATGAGCCTACCCCTGGATGGCATCAAGGTTATTGAAATGGGTCAGTTGATTGCTGGCCCATTCGCCGCGAAGATCCTCGCCGAATTTGGCGCCGAAGTGATCAAGATCGAACCGCCGATCACTGGCGATCCCCTCCGCAAGTGGCGCTTGCTGCACAACGGCACTTCCGTCTGGTGGGCCGCGCAGTCACGCAATAAACAATCCGTCACCCTTGACCTGCATCATTCTGAAGCTCATGACGTGGTCAGGCAGTTGGTGAAGGATGCCGACGTCCTCATCGAGAATTTCCGCCCGGGGACCCTTGAAAAATGGGGGTTGGGCTGGGAGGCACTCAGCGCGATCAATCCGGGCTTGGTCATGCTTCGCGTGTCCGGATACGGCCAGTCTGGTCCGTACCGAGACCTGCCGGGCTTCGGTGTCATTGGAGAGGCCATGGGTGGTTTGCGCCATCTATCCGGTGAACTCGGCCGCACACCAGTACGCGTGGGTGTGTCGATTGGCGATTCGCTTTCTGCGCTTCACGGCGTGATTGGCGTGCTGCTTGCGTTGCGTCACCGCGAACAGAATCGTGGCGCAGGTCAGCAGGTGGACGTGGCTCTTTATGAATCCGTGTTCAACATGATGGAGAGCCTGATACCGGAACATTCTGTGTTCGGAACCGTGCGCGAACCTGCGGGCAGCAGCTTGCCTGGCATCGCGCCCACGAATGCCTACCGTTGCCTGGACGGAAAGTACGCGTTGATCGCCGGCAACGGCGACAGTATCTACAAACGACTGATGGAAAAGATCGACCGTCTGGATTTGGCCAATGACCCTGAGCTTCAGCAGAACGATGGTCGAGTACGCCACGTCGCCAGAATCGACGCCGCGATTTCGACATGGACCGCGGAGCGGCCTCTCGACGAGATACTGGTCGCGCTAAAAAACGCGAACATCCCGTCCGGGAAAATCTACGACGCAGCAGATATCGCTGCGGACCCTCACTACCACGCGCGAGAAATGCTGCTCCCCAGTCAACTGGATGACGGCACGCCAGTCACGTTGCCCGGCATCGTTCCCAAGCTGGCAGCGACACCCGGACAAGTGCGGTCCCGGGCACCGACGCTGGGGCAGCACACCGACTCGGTACTCGATGGCTTGGGCATCAGTGCCCAGACACGTGAGCAGTGGCGCGACCGCGGCATCATCTAATAATCGGGAGTTACCTGAATGAAACGCTTGTTCATGCAGGAAGTCGCTACCCGTGACGGCTTCCAGAACGAAAAGACCTTCATCGAAACTGAAGACAAAATTGCCCTCATCAATGAGCTGAGCCAATGCGGCTACGCCAAGATCGAAGTGACCTCGTTCACTTCGCCCAAGGCGATCCCGGCCCTGCGCGATGCGGAGGCGGTGATGGCGGGCATCAAGCGTGAGCCCGGCGTGGAGTACACCGTACTAGTGCCTAACGTTCGAGGTGCAGAGCGTGCACTCGGGTGTGGGATCGACGAAGCCAACCTGGTGATGTCGGTCAGCGAGCCGCATAACCGTTCGAATCTGCGCATGAATCGCGAGCAATCTTTCGCACAGTTGAAAGATGTCGTCGGCGTCATCGGACAGGGGCCCGTTGCCGTTAATGTGTCGCTGTCCACGGTGTTTGGTTGCCCGATGCAGGGTGATGTTCCGGTCGAAGATGTACTGGGCTGGATTGAGCGTTTTGCGGCGCTGGGTGTTCGCGGAGTGACGCTATGCGACACCACAGGCATGGCGTACCCGTCACAGGTTCAGGCGTTGTCCCGGCGAGTGCGCGAGCAATTTCCACACCTGCAAGTGACGCTGCATTTCCACAATACACGCGGCATGGCCTTGGCCAATACGCTGTCGGCGCTACAGGCGGGAATCAATCGTTTTGACGCCTCGCTGGGCGGGTTGGGAGGTTGCCCTTACGCGCCTGGCGCGAGTGGCAACGTCTGCATGGAAGACCTGGTGCACATGCTGGACCTGATGGGTTATGACACCGGCATGGATATTGACCGCGTGCTTGCTGCATCGGCGCTCCTCCCTGGGCTCATCGGTCATGACACGCCAAGCCAGATTCTCAGGGCCGGCAAACGTTTGGACCTGCACCCGATCCCCGAGCACGTGCACAGCCTCAGCAAGCAGGTCGCCAACGCGGACAAGGAGCGTGTGCAATGATCGATCATCTCGACCATCTGGTGCTCACCACCATCAATCTTGAGGCGTGCAAGGACTTCTACGTCCGTGTCATGGGAATGCGCCTGGAAACCTTCGGCAACGGTCGGTTGGCGTTCCGCTTTGGCAATCAGAAAATCAATGTTCACGTGCGTGGCCACGAGTTTGAGCCCAAGGCGCATCTGCCGGTGCCAGGCGCTCTCGACCTTTGCTTCATCGCTAGCACGGCGCTGGATACGGTGGTTGCGCATTTGCAGGCGGAGCAATGGCCAATCATCGAAGGTCCTGTCCAGCGAACCGGTGCAACAGGCCTCATTCGTTCGGTCTATGTGCGTGACCCGGACCTTAATCTCATTGAGATATCCGAACCTCTCGATACCTCCATACGCTGAAGAGAGCACTTGCCATGAACATCGTTTTTCTTGACGGCGCCAGCCTGCCGTCCCCGTTGTCGTGCCCGCCCGAAGCCACTCACTGGACCGAGCGCGACAAGACACCGTTGGAGCAGGTAGTCGAAGCACTGGTCGATGCCGATGTGGCGATTACGAACAAAGTCCGTATTGATCGCTCCGCCCTTGAGCATTTGCCACGCCTCAAGCTCATCTGTGTGGCGGCCACCGGTTATGACTGCGTGGACATCGCCGCGTGTCGCGATCAAGGCGTGACAGTCTGCAATGTGCCGGCATACAGCGCGGTCAGCGTGGCCGAGTCGGTCATTGGGTCGCTCTTTGCACTGCGCCGTCATTTGCTCGCCTATCGAGCCGCTTCTGTGACGGACTGGCCGACCTCGTCCCATTTCTGCGTCCACGGTGCACCGATCCAGGATCTGCAAGGTTCAACCTTGGGGATCGTAGGTCGGGGCGATATCGGCAGTCGCGTTGCACGCCTGGCGCGAGCGCTGGAAATCAATGTGCTGTTTGCCGAGCATCGCGGCGCTTCGCGAGTGCGCGAGGGCTATACCGCTTTCGATGAAATCCTCGCCAAAGCCGATGCACTGACACTGCATTGTCCGCTGACCCCTCAGACCCGTTATCTCATTGGCTCCGCGGAAATTGCGCGGATAAAACCCGGCGCGTTGCTGATCAACACCGCTCGCGGCCCCTTGGTCGACGAAAACGCGGTGCTGGCAGGTCTCGCCAGCGGCCAATTGGGTGGCGCTGCGCTGGATGTGCTCTATGCAGAACCTCCTCGCGCCGACCATCCGCTGCTCCACAGCGAGCATCCCAACTTAATCGTTACTCCTCATGTGGCCTGGGCGAGCCAGAGCAGTGTGGCAAAACTGAAAAGCGTACTGGCGGCAAACATTGCGGCGTTCGCAGCGGGTACACCGATCAACGTGGTGACCTAAAACGTAGTCGATCTCATAAAAATCTATAGGTGGAGCCATGACAAAAACAATTAGCTCTTCGAACGCAACTCCTGACGTGATTGTGCCTCGCAGTAAGCCCTTCTATCAGCACCTGTACGTCCAGGTGTTGGCGGCTATCTTGTTAGGAATAGTCTTGGGGCATTACAGCCCTGGGCTTGGTGAGCAGATGAAACCTCTGGGCGATACTTTCATCAAGCTCATCAAGATGCTTATAGCCCCGATCATTTTCTGCACCGTTGTCAGTGGTATCGCCAGCATGCGTGATCTCAAGCGCATAGGCCGTATCGGATTTAAGTCTCTGGTGTACTTCGAGGTGCTCACTACCATAGCGCTGGTTATTGGGCTGATTGGTGTGAACCTGCTTAAGCCTGGTGTTGGGATGCATATCGATCCTGCAACGCTGGACTCTTCTGCAATTGCTGGATACGCGAAGGCGGCGCATGACCAAAGTGTCGTAGGCTTTCTGACCCATATCATTCCGAGCACAGTGTTCGGTGCTTTTACCGACGGGGACATCTTGCAGGTCCTCTTCATCTCCGTTCTGTTTGCCTTCGGTTTGCAGCTGTTGGGGGAGGCAGGAAAGCCACTTTTGAACACCATTGATCTGGTGGCCAAAGCGTTCTTTCGCATGCTCAAGATCGTGATGTACCTCGCGCCACTGGGTGCCTTTGGCGGTATGGCATTTACGGTAGGCAAATATGGTGTCCAGTCACTGGGAGCCTATGCAAACCTGCTGGTCTGCTACTACATCACGGGGCTGGTTTTCGTCTTCGTGGTATTGAACCTTGTGGCCCGGCTGGCAGGTTTCAGCCTGTGGAAGTTTCTCAAGTACATACGAGAGGAGCTGGTTCTGGTGTTGGGTACTTCATCATCTGAGTCCGCGCTTCCCCGTCTGATGGACAAGCTGGAAAGGCTCGGATGTGAAAAATCCACTGTGGGCCTGGTGGTACCCTCGGGTTACTGCTTCAACCTCGACGGTAGCTGCATCAACATGACGGTGCTGGCGATTTTCATCGCCCAGGCGCTAGATATCGACGTGTCTCTTTATCACCAGGTAACGTTGCTGTTCATCCTTCTGCTGACTTCCAAAGGAGCAGCGAGTGTGACTGGAGGGGCATTCATAACTCTGGCTGCGACTTTGGGGTCCATAGATGTAATACCCGCCGCAGGCCTTGTATTGGTCCTGGGTGTTTACCGCTTCATTTCCGAAGGCGGTGCGCTGATCAACGTGATTGGCAATGGCGTAGCTACGCTGTTCGTCGCACGCTGGGATGGTGCGCTAGACAGGGAGCAGCTCAAGCGCGAGCTGGGTTAGCAGTTACGCTTTCGGCCCTTTGGCTTGCTGCCACGCACGGTAAGTTGAAGGGCTGCGAGCGTTTTTAACCTTCATTAGAAACATCCCATCTGCTTCCTCTGAATATCTTTCACCGAGACCTATTCCACTTTCCCCGCAAATGACATCGCATCGGACCCGCAGTGTGCGCGCTCGATAAGGTCCGGCATTGATCGCCCAAGTGATTCTGGCTTGAAAAAAAAGCCCCTTTAAAGGGGCCTTCACGTTTGCCAATCATACTATCGTTCAGGCTGGTGTAGCCTTCAAACAATGCGCGGCGCGGCCCTCCCATTTGGCGATGACCAAGGGCGCCAAAGCGTTGCCCAGCACATTCAGGGCAGTTGTCGGCATTTCCATCAGTCGGTACACCCCGGCGATGAATGCAATGCCTTCCAGCGGCAGACCCGCGCTGGCCAGCGTGGCTGACAAAATCACGAACATGAACCCCGGTACGCCAGCAGCCCCCTTGGACGTCAAAACCATGGTAACCACAAGCAACGCCTGATCGCCAAAGCTCAGATCGATGCCATACAGCTGTGCCACGAACAAGGTGCCAATGCCGAGGAACAGAGAAGCACCGTCCAGGTTAAAGGAGTAGCCCACCGGCACGACAAAGCTGACGAGCGAAGGTGGCACGCCGTAGGTTTCCAGTTTTTTCATCAACTGCGGCATGACGGCTGCTGAACTGGCGCTGGAAAACGCCAGGATCAATTCATCCTTGATATGGCGCATCAGTGCGAACAGATTAATCCCGCAGAATCGCGCTATCAGGTTCAGTACCACCAGGACGAAGAGGGCAATCGCCACGTAGCTGACCATGATCAGCTTCGCCAGTGGTAGCAGAGAGCTGAAACCGAAGTTGGCGACCGTCACGGAGATCATTCCAAACACGCCGATGGGCGAATAGGCCATGATCATCGAGGTGACCTTGAACATCGCTTCCGACACACCACGCAGAAGAGCGATCACCGGCTCTTTGCGCTCGTTGCTCAGTTTGGAAACACCCAGGCCGAACATCACCGCGAAGAACAGCACGGAAAGCAGACTGCCCTGTGCCATGGCGTTAATCACGTTGTCGGGGATAATCCCGACGATAATCTGCCCAAGACTATGACCGGCACCATTGCTGGTTGGAAGGGTAATAGCGGCGGCTCTCAGGTTTGCCAGATCTGTGCCGGCTCCGGGTTTGAGCAGGTTGCCGATCACCAGTCCGACGATGATCGCCAGGGTGGTAATGCTGAAGAAATAGGTCAGCGACTTGACCCCGATCCGGCCAAGGGATTTACCGTCACCGTGACCGGCGATGCCGACCACCATGCAGGAAAATACGATGGGGACGACGATCATCTTCATCAGCTTGATAAAAATGTCGCCGGCCGGTTGTAGGAGATTGTCGACCAACCAGGGACGCGACTCAGGAAAACGGTGTAGCAGGGCGCCGATGGCGATGCCGGCGAGCAGGCCAATCATGATTTGCCAGACCAGCGCGATACGTGGCGAGTACATGGGGATGCCTCATTTGAAGAAATGATTATGAGTGTTGTTCTAGGCAGTCAATGAGCAGCCGTCCGATGGCTGTCGGGTGTTGCGATAAACCGTTAGCGCAATCGGAGGCACGCCTCTTTGAGGCGATGGCAGCCTTCTTCGATGACGTCCAGGGAGCTGGCAAATGACAGCCGGATGTAAGGCGACATGCCGTACGCGGTACCGCTGACTGTGGCCAGTCCGTGTTCCTTCAGGAGGTAGGCGACCAGCTCTGAATCGCTTCGGATGATTTCGCCGCTATCGCTGGTTTTGCCCATAAGTCCGCTGACATTGGCAAATACATAGAACGCCCCATCTGGTGGGGTAAAGCTCAGGCCGTTGATCGGTTGCAACAGCTCCAGCATGCGGTCGCGACGGTGCTGGTAGACCTCACGCATGCCGGCTATCGGTGCCTGGTCACCCGCGAACGCCGCAACCGCAGCCGCCTGGCTGACTGAACTGGGGCAGGTGGTGGTCTGGGACAACAGCTTACCGATGGCTGCGATCAACCAAGCGGGGCCGGCGCCGAAGCCCAATCGCCAACCGGTCATGGCGTAGCCCTTGGAGGCACCATTGACGATCAGCGTGCGCGGCTTGAGTTCAGGCGCGATTCGGGTCAGGGACACATGCCGGGCATCGCCGTAAACGAACTGTTCATAGATCTCGTCGGCCATGATCAAAACATGCGGGTGCCGATGCAGAACCTCAGCCAACGCAAGCAATTCTGCTTCGCTGTATACCGCACCGCTAGGATTGTTCGGCGTGTTGAGAATTACCCATTTGCTGCGTGGAGTAATTGCCTGATCCAGAGCCTCAGGTGAAAGCTTGAAGCCGTTGGTTTGGTCACCGGGGATGATCACCGGTTTAGCGTCGTTCAACCGCGCGATGTCCGGGTAGGACACCCAGTACGGCGTGTGCACGATGACTTCATCGCCGAGATTCAGGGTCGCGGCCAGCGCGTGGTAGATGATGTGCTTACCGCCACAACCGGCGACCACCTCATCAAGTCCGTAATGCAGGCCGTTATCACGCTCCAGCTTCTGGCAGATGGCTCGGCGCAAGGCGAGCGTGCCGTTGGTGGCAGTGTAATGCGTGTCACCGCTGCGCATCGCGGCAGCCGCCGCTTCAAGTATGTGAGCCGGGGTGTCGAAATCCGGCTCGCCCATGGTGAAGTTGACGATGTCGCGGCCCTGGGCGCGTAATTCGGTGACCAGAGCGTTGGCAGCGATGCTAGGTGAGGGCTGAATGCCCAGCACTCGATCTGACAAAAATGCAGTACTCATAATGGTTCCCCTCAATCGGCCAGGCCGGCTTGTTGCAAGACCTTGTCCATCCAGCTCTGGCGCAGGGCTCCGGTGGCGATTTCGGCTTTGACCTCTTCTTCATGGGCGGCGTGTTGCGCGGCGCGGCGCAGTACTTCGGCGGCGTCTGTCTGAGAGAACGCCACTAGGCCATCTTCGTCCCCCACCAGCAAATCACCAGCTTGAATCACCATACCGCCAATGGAGACCGGCACATTGATCTCTCCAGGTCCGCTTTTGTACGGGCCGCAGTGCATGACGCTTCGGGCGTAGCAAGGGGTGTCGTCGAAGCTGGCGACATCACGAATCGCGCCGTCGATGACGAAACCGACGCAGCCACGCTGCTGAGCGTACAGTTTGACGAGTTCGCCGATCACTGCGTTGTTGGTGTCGCCCTGGGCGTCGACCACCAGTACGTGGCCGGGCTGGAGCATGCTCATGGCCTTGTAGATCAGCAGGTTGTCACCTGGACGGGTTTTTACGGTTAGGGCCGTACCCACCAGTTTGCCGCTACGGTTGTAACGGGTCAGGCCGCGAGCACCGATGTGGCGGCCGAGGTTATCGCTAATGTGTGGTGTGACCACATTGGCGAAGGCTTCGAGCACTTCGGTTGCGGCCAGCGGCGGGTTGGGAAGAATGCGTGAACCGGGCAAGGACATGGCTGATCCCCTTGAGAATGAGTTGGCAGCCGATCTTGGCTGTGGCTCGATCTTAGGGGTGATAAATAAACAGTTTTAGCGATATTTTATTATGAGATAGCATCGATTTTTATCATGTGGTGTTGTCGATGATCACCTTCAAGCAGCTCGACGCGTTGTACCGGATCGCTGAACTCGGCAGTTTCGAAGCTGCGGCGAACAAACTCAACATCTCACAGTCGGCGATTTCTAAGCGCATACAGGAGCTGGAAGAAACCTTCGACGTGGAAATTTTCGACCGTAGCAAGCGCAATGCGTGACTAACCGAAAAGGGTGGGGGCGCTTGACGTTGTTCGGCGTAGGTGTGAGTTATCTACCTAAGGCGTGTCTGTCGCATTTGATCGGGCGTGGTGCGTTGCGGGCATTGGCCACCACACCTGGATTGCCGCGGATCCGCCACGCCGCACTGCACAGATCGGCTGTTTGGCCTGAACCAGAACGTCGCAAAGTTAGCAGTTGCCTGTCGTGATTTTTCAAAACTGTTGTTGTCATTGTGAAAGACGCGAATAGAGTGTTGTCGACCATTGGGGCGTAAAGCTGCCGGTGGGCACCGGCAGAAATCGGCCAGAAACTGCCCTTCAGTGGGGCCGTAGTAGCCTCTTGCTAGCCTATGTGGAAGCTTCTGAGTATCCTGCGAACACCACATCGCCTCAAGTATCAGTCTCGGGGCCAGGAAGCATTGAGGAACGGAGTCAAGACCAGATGTTTCAATCTAGGTTAGGCCTATTTGACGGAAACTCTTGGGAATCGCTTTTACAGCGAATACTCAAGCATCGGCACGGTGCAGATGGCTATGTCGAAATGCCCCCTTCACCTGGGGATTGGGGAATCGAAGGGTATGTAGCTACCGGCATAGCGTTCCAATGCTATTGCCCTAACAAGCACTACAACCCTGACATGCTATATATAAAGCAAAGAGACAAAATCACAAAAGATATTGGCAAGCTGAAAACAAATGAGGCAGAGCTTTCTGCGCGACTCGGCCACACCCTTATAAAAAACTGGTGCTTTGTCACGCCAGAAATTTGGGATAACAAGCTACTAAAACATGCAAAAACAAAGGAAGCCGAGGCTAGAGCCTGGAATCTTTCCATACTTAGCCCAGACTTCAGGATTGATCTGCACACAGCGGATCACTATGAAACCGACATCCATGCATTTCAAGCATTGCAAGGAAAAGCTCTTCACATCCCTGGTATTACTCTAGACTTGCCATTTTTTGACACGGAAAGCATAAATTACGAAGAAAATATACTGCGAAAATCTATCGCCAGGGTAGCAGCGGGTTTTCGAAAAGTTGTACTCGACATGGAGAACGGCACTCACAAGGCCAAGGTGGAACGCCTCTATTCTTCAACGCTTGAGGGCTTTCTTAAATATAACCGCTTCCATGACGAACTGAACAAAGCCTCACCTTTACTATACCAAAAGGTTAAGCGTATTCTCTCAGTATTCCACAATCATGTGGAAGAGTGGTCTGATACCCTCAACGCTACACCCGACGTGCTCACTGAAAAAATCAGAACCGAACTAACGGACCTTCTGATTCGAGAGCTTAACCCCTCAGTTGACTATGCTCTTGCTTCACAAATAGTGGCCAATGAGATTTCATACTGGCTGGGCGCCTGCCAACTCGACTATAGTGAGTAAAATATTATGGCCACGCTCAAATTTACCCCTCGCCCCGCACCAGTCTTGGCGGAACACAGGCCGCTATACAAGATTGCACAATGCCTCTTAATAATTAAAATTTGCGGTCGCTCCCAAAAATGCAGCCTATTGAAGCTCCATCTTATAAATTGGGCTTTAAAAAAAGACTCTCGTATTGCCGACCTCCAGGCTGCCATCCAAAATAAGCAGCTATCTATACCTGTCTGGGGGTTCGACCCAGCTCTTGCAGTAGCCCTCCAAATAGCTGCGGAAGAAAACTTATTGAGGCCGGAGGAGACTGGAATAATAATCCTTCCCGCAGGCGAGGAATTCCTTCTAAAAATCAATAGTGACCCTGAATTTTTAGCTAAAGAAAAAAAGCAACTCGACCTGCTTGGCAAAAAGCTCACCGAGAAGATGGTTACAAAGACAGCCAGGGACTGGGAATAAAGAATGCATATCAAATCTTTTCGCATAGACATCTCCTGTTCAGGAGCACAGTTCGGCTTCGCCACAACCTTTCAAAAAGGTCTGAATATTATTCGCGGATCCAACTCCTCGGGCAAAAGCACCATCGTGAACTGCCTGCTATATTCGCTTGGTATGGAGGAGCTTGTAGGCGGCAAGGGGGAGGCAGCACTCTCTTATGCTGTTAGAGACTATGTTATTCATGACGACAAAAAGCATCACATAACTGAGTCTTATGTAACCGTAGAACTAGAAAATCATCTTGGCGAGATGAGCACGATCAGACGCTGGATCAAAAGCGAAACTCACAATACAAAACTAGCTGAAGTATTAGAATCCCCCATGCCTGGCTCAGGCACGCGCCGCACTAGTTACAAGTTTATTCACGACAACTACAGCGCCGTTTACCAAGAAGGCTTTTTCACTTATCTTGAGCATTTTTTAGGCCTCAACCTCCCCAAGATTCACGACTCCAACGGAAAGCAGGTCAAACTTTACCTCCAAGCTATTTTTGCTGCGACTGCAATTGAACAAAAACGCGGCTGGACAGACTATATAGCGAATATACCCTACTATAGCGTCAGCAATGCCCGCGTGCGGGTTGTCGAATACCTGCTTGGCCTAGGTGTGTTCGATCAAGAATCTCAGCGCATGGAGTTGGATTTGGAGTCCATCAGCCTGAACAATGACTGGACATCCAAGCAAAAAGAACTCTCCTCTCAAGCAGCACTTCTACGCCTAAATCTAACTGGAATCCCAAACAAGATAGCTTCAGATTTCGATCAAAACAACGTTGAAGCGTTGCGCAGTGCGAATGGTGAGCAGTCGAACCTTTACACAACCATCGCAACACTAAAGAAACAGTACAGGGACCTTGAGCTGGCTATCAATCCTGACAGTGGCTCTCCGAACTCTCCAATTTCTGAGGAACTGCAACAACAGACGGCACTCGTCACTAAGCTGGTGGGTGATTATGAAACATCGCTGAGCAATTTCACGATATTCAACTCAACTCTAAGCACTCACATTCAGATCAAGGCACAAACCCAGGAAGAGCTGACACGTAACAAAACCACGAAAAAGTTAAGGGAATATGGCGCAAGCAAGCACCTTCATGCCGCAAGCGACTCTTGCCCGACGTGCCACCAACACATTGAGGATTCACTGATCAGCATAAATCTGACCGGGACCGCAATGGATATTGAGACGAACATCCATTATCTAGAAAGCCAGGCAAAAATGCTCGCCAAACAAGAAGCGGGCCTGGAGCTGAAAATTCGTGACGCTGAAATTATATGCCAAAATTTTTCAGGTCAGCTTGAGAAAGAGCGCTCCGTACTTTCGTCCCTACGCAAAGATGCAGCCAAAGGCAACATAGTCTCTCAAGCTGCTGTGAAAAAGCAGGTTTTGCTAGAGTGGGAGATTGAACGCTTGGAGGACTTCTCCGACAAACTTGAAGACGCACTCGCAGATATGGCAAAACTCGCCACCGCATTGAAGGTAAACCAAGACAAGAGAAGGCTACTACCCAAAGATAGATATTCTGAAGAGGATAAAAGGCGTATCCGAAGATTCGCGCAACACTTCAGGGGCAACGCGGGAGAGTTCGACTACCATAGCGCGGATGTCGCGGATATCGTATTCAACGAAGACTCTCTTTTGCCCCAGCTATCGCGACTGGAACTGCGAGAAATCATGGACTCGCCTTCAGATGCCAAGACAAAAGCGCAGGCCGTTCGCAATGGAAATATGGCGCAAAATTCTAGTGCAAGTGACTTCGTTCGCTTGATTTGGAGTTACATCATGGCTCTTTACCAAACAGCATCAAGCGGGGACATCAACGGAAATCACCTCGGATTCATCATGATGGACGAGCCTGGCCAGCACTCCATGGCCACAAAAAGCCAACAAGCGCTATTCCGCATGCTTGCCAGTCAAAATAACTTCCAAGCAATCGTTGCGGCTTCTTTTGATGACCTTGATGCCGTTTTCAAAGAATCAACCGAGGGTGTGAAATTTAAATACATCCATCTAGAAGAAAAGTGCATCGCACCGTTTCAAGGCGTATAGACCGCAACCTAAATGGCTACAGCCTATCTATCTTCTCAGGCTGTAGCAGCCCTATCTCTTCTCGTTGATCTAGAGGTCGCATGTGCAAAATAGTTGCAACATGCACCGGATCATCAGCCCAGCTACCCGTGGCAGCACCAACTGCTGCCGGACTGGCGTTGAGCCAACCCCTCTGCCATAAATCTTTCAGCGCAGTCGGGTATAAAATCGGCCTGTTCTTTCCACCTAAATGAATCACGGTTTGAGTCATGAATAGGCCTCAGGCCAGCGTCAATCCGGCGTGACTGACCGTCTCTGACCGATTGTTGCCTGTCGCGAAGGGCTGCATTCGACCCGTAGCAGCCCCTCACGCCCAGCAGCAGTCTGCCAAATTGTAAACATAAATCCGTAACCAACAGATGGCTGGCTATGGCACGAATCAGGCTGACGGGAGGTAGGTACACCAGAGCTTCTTATTCTCGGCATTCCTACCGGGCTTCCAATAAACCTCGCCAGACAACTCGTTAGGCACCTTGTAGACGAGCTTCGTGTTGAGCTTGATGAGAGGGTTCAACGACCGCAAACGGATTCCGTAGCCATCACTCATGATGGTTTCAGTCGTATCGAATTTGAAATTTTTATCATCCTTGCTGATGAACAAGCTGCCTTCGAGTGGTAGCCGACCTTCGTTGTCAGTGTTCTTGAAGGTCGCATTCACGGTGAGGAATCGCGCATCAGGATCTGGCTTCACAGTGGAGTAGCGGTTGCCGGTGTCGATGGATTTGCTGATGGTGCAGTCATTAACCGTCACATCGAAGTAGCCTACTTGACCATGCATGGCTTCCTGCTTCGCTTTAAGCCCTTTGAGGTAGCTTGTTGCATAGATGTTGTAGCTGTTCGTCGCGGTGTCGCCAATGGCGTCTATACGGCAGAAGAGAGTATCGGCGGTGTCCTTGGTCCACTTATGGTTCTTGTTCTGCTCAATGCGCGCATTTTCAGCCACGGTAAGGTCATGGGTCATCTGCAATGCAAGCCCTTTCTGCTTAGCTAGATCCTTGATTTTCAGAACATCGGCATTGAAGTCTGCGCCTTTCCGGCGTGTGTAGAAGTCGGCCAAAATCGCATCTCTACCAAGCGCGAAGCGTAGAATCTGTGCTGTCGAAATGTCCTTCTGGTTAGAGAAAAAGTAGTCGTTCTCTTCCTCTGTGAGATTGGACCCATCGAACGTTACGGCTGAACAATCAGGCAGTTCAGTCTTCGTCGTGCCCTTCTTGGCAGTGGCGGCAGAGGCGAAGCCAGGTATTGCGAGACTGGTCATCAGAGCCAAGGCAAGGCGGCAGCGGCGCATTTCAAATCCTTTGTGCAAGTGGTGTGATGGGCGAAGCCTATTCGTATGGCATGTGGCTATCAACTGAGTCGTCCCGCATTTTATAGACGCGCTCGAATGACTGCTTTTGGCCTATTCTGCCTGTCACGTCTAACCGCAATCGATCCAGAGCCGGTGGAGTCGCTAGCCCACCAGGCCGGTAAACCCGCTCTATTAGTCGAATTTTTGCAGTACCAAAATGAATTCGAGTTGATGATCAATAAAATTAGCCAGCAGGGGGCCTGCGTCGCGCCACGGGGGTGGGAGTCGCGGGGACGCTTGGTTTGTGTGCTGTAGGTGCTACACGCGCTCTGGTCGAGTGTGGTTCAGTCGTTTTACCCTTTCTCTGCTTTGAACTCTTATATGAAGTATCCGATCCTGACCGTTTTCTGGCGTGCTGCGCAGGAATCTGTGGGGTGGCATCATCCTCTACAAAGGGATGAAGCATGACCTTGACCTTATGCGTTTAGGTGGCTTTGGTCTCTCCGCCGATGTCAACGACGAACAACTTTGCACCTGCCTTAGCTGTTGCGTCCAAGGCGAAGGTGACCTCTAGTTCCACATCTCCCATTTCGAAAAATGGATCTTCTTTATCCACAGCGGCACGGAGTTCCTGTTTAACCTCCTTGATAAAGTCCACAAGGCTGATCATCCCTTTCATTGCTTAACCCCATCCACGAAATTGTTAAGTCGCAACACCCATTGGGGGCATTACCGCGATCCGAGAACTCATCGATTACTCTGCGCCTGCGCTAGGTGGCCGTGGCTAGCCGCGGACCGGGAGGCAAGTCCTATCACGAATTAGCTCCATTGTCTAAACGGCTCGCATAAACAGCAGCGCTAACACTAAGCCCGATGACTGCTTATGGCCGATTGCTGCCTGAAGATCGAGGTCCAAAGCAGACTATTGCTGGCCTACTCCCGCGCAGCGGATCACGCCAGAAACCCGCTGCGCGGAATGGTGCCAGTGCCGATATTCACCTACGCAGCGTTGCTGTCGTGGTTGATTATCGCCGGCCGTATTGGTGGTCACATTGGGTTGATCGGAGCGTTGAGGTTGGCGTTTACATGTTGATCAATTTTTTACAATACAACGATTACTGGGATTTTACTGGTGCAGGTTGGTCCGTGGGTTTAGCAATAATTGTCTTGAGTTCTGCACTCATGGGGAATTTCAGGTTCAAGCCGTTAGGGGGGATAGGCTGAGTAAACCATTTATCGTAAATCGCGTTGATTTCACCTGAGACGAAAAGGGCTTTGATCGAATCATCGACGACTTTTTTGAGACTTGGATCACCTCGACGCATTGTACAGCCGTAGATTTCATTGGATTGCGGCGTTCCTGTGACCACCCAGTCCTCTGGTTTCTTAGCCTTGGCCATCTCGCCTGCCAGCAGTGCATCGTCTTGCATAAAGGCAATGGCACGGCCGGACTCCAGCATTTGGTAAGACTCGCCAATGTCCTTTGCAGAGATGACGTTCATGTTCATTTTTTTCTCGGCGTTCATTACCTTGAGCATCCGCTCGGCAGTGCTGCCAGCAGTTGTCACGACGTTCTTGCCGTTGAGATGGTCAAAGTCTTTGTAGATCGAATCCTTCCTGACCAACAGTCGAGTGCTGGCTTCGAAGATGCCAACTGAAAATTCGACTTGCTGCGCCCTTTCTTCGGTATTGGTAGTAGAGCCGCACTCCAGATCGACAGTGCCGTTTTGCACAAGCGGGATGCGCGTTTGTGACGTCACC
Organism: Pseudomonas izuensis; assembly: GCF_002356535.2. Taxonomy (NCBI): domain Bacteria; kingdom Pseudomonadati; phylum Pseudomonadota; class Gammaproteobacteria; order Pseudomonadales; family Pseudomonadaceae; genus Pseudomonas; species Pseudomonas izuensis. Next base: position 2,075,058 of record NZ_AP017423.2, read on the forward strand.
AGGTTGTACCGTACGTTCAGCTCGGGCATATCCAGTTCTTGCTTGATAGCGTCGACAATTTTCAACTGGATGTCATGGGAGTAGCCAACTGGTTTACCGGAAGCGTCGGCGAAGTAAGAAAACGGAATTGAAGAGTCTCTGTGGCCCAGGGTTATGGTCCCCGAGTTCTTGATTTTTTTAAGTGTACCGGTGAGTTCGGCAGCCATCACTGGCGTGAAAGTTAACGCAGCAGTCAGAGTAACGCCCAGGATTGCAGGGATGACTCGCATCAAAAGCTCCTCATAGGTGTGAGGCGAGCCTTTTTCTGACTCGCCCATCTTTGGCTCAGCGGACGTTCTCGCTGGGCTTGGCGACTTGCTAATTGTTAGTGCCGGTCCAACCAGACGGTCTGCGCATTACAGAATTCGCGCACACCGAAATGCGACAGTTCACGACCAAAACCGCTTTTCTTCACGCCGCCGAAAGTGACGCGTGGGTCGGTTGCGCAATAGCCATTGATGAATACGCCTCCGGTTTCCAGGTCGCCGGCCAGCTTCTGCGCCAGTTCGACATTGCGTGTGTAGATGGTCGAGGCAAGCCCGAATTCACTGTTGTTGGCCAGTTCCAGTGCATGTACGGCGTCCCGTGCGGTGATGATCGAGGCAACGGGCCCAAACAATTCCTGTTTGAAAGAGGTCATCTGGTCGGTGACATCACCGAATACCGTAGGCTCGTAGAAGTTGCCAGGACCTACGGCCTTTCTGCCTCCCAACAACAAGGTCGCACCTTCTTCCAGGGTGTCTAGCACCTGACGATCTAGTTCATCGCGTAGATCAAAGCGGGCCATGGGGCCTATGTAAGTGTCTGTGGCCAGTGGATCGCCGATGGTCAGCTTGGAGGTGGATTCGACAAACTTGCGAGTAAACTCCTCGACAACGCCTTGCTCGACAATTAAGCGTTTGGCAGCCGCGCAGACTTGTCCGGTGTTTTGGTATCGGCCAATTACAGCGGCTTTGACAGCTTCGTCCAAGTCGGCGTCGTTGAGCACAATGAAGGGATCTGAGCCACCCAGTTCTAACACACACTTCTTTAAGGCTGCACCCGCCTGCGCGCCAATAGCCATGCCCGCTCGGACGCTTCCAGTGAGCGTGACCGCTGCGATGCGAGTATCTTTTATCGCGGTGGATACACCGTCGGGTGTGACATTGATCACTTCAAACACACCTTCGGCAAACCCGGCGCGCTTGAACGCATCTTGCAGCAGGTAGGCGCATCCCATCACGTTCGGCGCATGTTTTAGGACGTAGGTATTTCCGGCAATCAACGCTGGAACGGCACCGCGCAGCACCTGCCAGATGGGAAAGTTCCAAGGCATAACGGCGAGAATCGGACCCAAGGGACGATATTCAATTCGTGCCTTACCACCCTCAACCTGAGTGGGTTCGGCGGTCAGCATGGCGGGGCCGTGTTCGGCGTACCACTCGCAGAGCTGCGCACACTTTTCAATCTCACCGCGCGCTTGAGTTGTGGGTTTGCCCATCTCTTGCGTGATCATCTTCGCCATCGTTTCTGCGTTGTCGCGTAATGCCCTTGCCAAAGTGATCAGTGCTTGCGAACGCATTTCGACGGGTTGGCTACGCCAGATGGAAAACCCTGTAATCGCACGTGTCAGTGACGCCTCCAGTTCCGCTGCGGATTCGAAGGGGTACTGGCCGATCTGCTCACCATTGGCGGGGTTGATCGAAATGGCATGGGTAAGGCTGGAAACGTTAGTCATGACACCGTCCTGCTGGGTGGGAGTGGATGCATAGCTTCTAAGCAACAGCGCCGGTGTTGAATCAGATCGCGCGAGCCAAAATGGATTGCGCGCGACCTATGACCGGCGCATCGACCATTTGCCCATCCAGCACGAAAACACCTTCACCTGAGCGAGCAGCTTCGATAATGCGTCGCGCCCAATGCAATTCTTCCTGGCTGGGTTTTAGCGCCTGATGAATGATCGTGACTTGGGTTGGATGGATACACAGCGCGCCACCAAAGCCCATGTCGCGTGCAAAATGAACAGCGCGCAGCAGCCCTGCGGTGTTCTGAATCGACGGAAACACGCCGTCCAACGCTGGAGCGAGCGCTGCAACTCGGGTGGCGAGCAAAACGGCGTAGCGAGCATGGCTAAGGATTTCTTCAGCGGCAGGGCTGCCAGTAGTCAGGTTCAGGTCCAGACCCAGATCCAGACTACCGAACGACAAGCGCTCAACGCCTAGAGTGCCGGCAATCTCGTTGAGTGCTGACAAGCCCTTGGCGCTTTCGATGATTGGCCAAATCGGTTTTTCGGTACCCGCAGCAGTGGTTACCTGTTTCGCGCTTTCTGCTTTGGGTAGCAGAATTCCGATCACGCCGGCGTGGCGCCGGCAAAGGTCCAGATCCGCAACATGAGCCCAGTGATCCGGGGCATTCACACGGACCAGAATCCGCGCATCCGGGGTTTCGCTCAGGAACGCCTCAAGATTATCCCTCGCCTGCTCCTTGAGGTTTTCTTGCACGGCATCTTCCAAGTCCACGATGACCCGATCCGCACCGGTGGCAATAGCTTTTGGGATGCGCTCTGGTCGAGTGGCCGGTACAAACAGGGCGGAGCGAACAATTGATTTGCTCATGACGTTGCTCCATTGCTGAACTCGATCTCTCCGACTTGTGCTGTGCCGTCCTGATTGCCAGCCCAGACCTGTGCCTTGCCGTTTTCGATTAGACGTCCGCCCACCTCGAAAGGCTGTGGCGAAATCAGCGGCCGTATTCCACGGAAAGTGAAACGCTCCAGGCGCGCAGTTGGATGCGCTTTGGTGAAGGCACGCAAGTTCAACGTTGCGATCAATGGACCATGTACCACCAACCCTGGATAACCTTCGATCTCTGTCACATAAGGCCAGTCATAGTGAATTCGATGGCCATTGAAGGTGACTGCGGAGTAACGGAACAGCAGGGTGGGGGATGGCTCGATCCGTTCCTGCCACTGGCCTTCAGGTAACGTTTCGGTGCCGTGCAGTTTGGGCGGGGTAGGTTCTCGGTAAACAATGTCCTGTTCATCTTGCAGGGCGAGTTTTCCGCCCTGGAAAAACTCATGACGTACCGTGACGAACAGCAAGGAACCCGTGCGACCGTGCTTCTCCTCGACGTTGAGGATGGTCGATACACAGGTCACTTCAGCCTCCACCTTTAACGGCTGGTAAAACTCAATTCGGCTGCCCGCCCACATGCGGTTGCGGTTATGGGCCGGCGGCAAAAAGCCCCCAAGCGCTGGATGGCCATCCGGCCCCAGTTCGCTGGCACCCACCGGCTCCTGAAAAAATGCCCAGTGCCACAGCGGTGGCAGTGGCTCACCGGGTTGTGGAGCCGACTCGCCCAATGTCGCGGCAATGCGTCTGACCAGAGTGAAACTGATCTGGTCCTGGCTTTCCTGACGTCGTCCAATCCAGGCGGAAAAATCGGAACTGCTCATATTATTTGCTCCAGTCGGTCAGTGATCAGGCCAGCGCAGCCATTTCTGGAATCGCTTCAAAAAGATCCGCCACCAGCCCGTAATCGGCTACCTGGAAGATCGGCGCCTCTTCGTCCTTGTTGATCGCAACGATCACTTTGGAGTCTTTCATGCCGGCTAGGTGCTGGATCGCGCCGGAGATACCGACGGCGATGTACAGCTGTGGAGCAACGATCTTGCCGGTTTGACCGACCTGCATGTCGTTGGGTACGAAACCTGCGTCGACCGCGGCGCGGGAAGCACCTACGGCAGCGCCTAGCTTGTCGGCCAAGGCGTACAGGTGTTTGAAGTTGTCGCCGTTCTGCATGCCGCGACCGCCGGAAACGACGATCTTGGCAGCGGTCAGTTCCGGACGGTCTGACTTGGCCAGGTCTTCGCCGACGAAGCTGGAGATACCAGCATCGTGAGCAGCAGCAACCGACTCCACGGAAGCAGAACCACCTTCAGCGGCAACCGGGTCGAAACCGGTAGCACGCACGGTGATCACTTTGACCGCAGCGTTTGACTGAACGGTAGCGACGGCGTTACCGGCGTAGACCGGGCGCTTGAAGGTGTCAGCGCTTTCGACCGAGATGATCTCGGAGACCTGGTCAACATCCAGCTGAGCGGCAACGCGCGGTAAGATGTTTTTACCGTTGGAGGTGGCGGAGGCTAGGACATGGCTGTAAATCGATTGCTGCTCGATCACCAGGCTGGCGACTAAAGGGGCGACATTTTCTGGAAGCAAGTTGGCGTATGCAGCGTTGTCGGCCACCAACACTTTTGCCACGCCAGCAATTTTTGCCGCGGCTTCAGCTATGGCACCCACGAATGCGCCGGTTACCAGCACGTGGATGTCACCACCGATTTTGGTAGCGGCCGCCACAGTGTTTAGCGTGGCTGGAGCCAGCACTTTGTTGTCCTGCTGGTCATTTGAATAGTCAGCAATAACTAAGATAGTCATGATTAGATTACCTTCGCTTCGTATTTCAGTTTCTCGACCAGTTCAGCCACCGACTTGACCTTGATACCCGCGCTGCGTGCAGCAGGCGCTTCGACTTTCACGGTCTTGTTGGTGGAGGTGATGGAAACGCCCAAAGCGTCCGGAGTCCGCACTTCGAGAGGCTTCTTCTTGGCTTTCATGATGTTTGGCAGGGACGCGTAGCGCGGCTCGTTCAAACGCAGGTCGGTGGTGACGATGGCCGGCAGTTTCAGGGAAACGGTCTGCGCGCCGCCGTCGATTTCACGGGTAACACCCACGCTGTCGCCGCTGATTTCGACTTCCGAAGCGAACGTGCCCTGACCGTAGCCGCTCAATGCAGCGAGCATCTGGCCAGTCTGGTTGTTGTCGCTGTCGATGGCTTGTTTGCCAAGGATCACCAGCTGAGGCTGTTCCTTGTCGACAACAGCTTTCAACAGTTTGGCAACGGCCAGCGAAGTCAGGTCTTCGGCGGATTCGACGAGGATGGCGCGGTCGGCACCCAGAGCCAGCGCGGTGCGCAGTTGCTCTTGAGCGGTGGACGGGCCGACGGAGACGACGACGATTTCAGTCGCAACGCCTTTCTCTTTCAGGCGTACGGCTTCTTCCACTGCGATTTCGCAGAATGGGTTCATCGACATCTTGACGTTGGCGAGGTCGACACCGGAATTGTCCGCCTTCACGCGAACTTTCACGTTGTAGTCGACTACTCGTTTCACAGCTACCAGGATCTTCATTGGGCAGTGTTCTCTCAAAAACTTTGATCGTTGCAGGCAAGCTTTTTGTTTTCAGATCAAGGCTAAATCGCCCCGGCTGCGCGCATTTGTTCAATACGATCCGTACCCAGCCCCAGTTCCCTGAGCACCTGTTCGGTGTGCTGACCGAGGCCCGGTACGGCATCCATACGTGGCTCGAATGAGCTGTTGCTGCCTGGAGGTACCAAGCTAGGAACGGTGCCGGCAGAGGTTTCGACTTCCCGCCAGCGATCACGCGCCTGAAGTTGCGGATGGTTCCAAACACCTTGCATGTCATTGACCCGAGCATTAGCAATTTGCGCATGCTCCAACCGATCAAACACGGCATCGAAATTGAGTGTGGAGAACGATTCAACGATGAGTGCCCGCAGTGCTTGGCGGTTTTCGACGCGCTTGAAGTTGGCAGAGAAACGTTCGTCTTTCGCTAGTTCAGGAGTAAGCAGTACCTTGTCGCAAAACAGCTGCCACTCTCGCTCGTTCTGCAAACCCAGCATCACTGTGGTTCCGTCACCGATGGGGAAGGGACCATACGGGTAAATCGTGGCGTGCGCGGCTCCGGCGCGAGGCGGAGGTGTAGCGCCGTCGTAGGCGTAGTACATCGGGTAGTTCATCCACTCGACCAGGCTTTCCAGCATGGACACATCGATGTGGCTACCTTCGCCAGTGCGTCCACGCATCAGCAAGGCAGACAGAATTCCGGTGTAGGCGTACATGCCGGCCGCGATGTCAGCAATCGAGCAACCGGCCTTGGCCATTTCTTCCTCACCCGGTCCGCCGGTGACCGACAGGAATCCGCCTTCGCTCTGGATCAACAGGTCATAGGCTTTTTTCTTTTCATAGGGTCCGCCTGCGCCGTAGCCTGAAATGTCACAGACAATCAGGCGTGGAAATCGCTGATGCAAAGCCTCAAATGAAAGTCCCATTCGTGCTGCCGCACCCGGCGCCAGGTTCTGCACCAGGACATCGGCAGTGGCCAGCAAACTGTCCAGCACCTCGGTGGCCGAATCTTGTTTCAGATCGAGGGTCAGGCTTTCTTTCGAGCGATTGGTCCAGACGAAGTGCGAGGCAAGACCGTTCACGCGTTGGTCGTAACCTCTGGCGAAGTCTCCCGCGCCAGGGCGCTCGACCTTGATCACACGCGCACCAAGGTCGGCCAGTTGTCGGGTGCAGAAGGGCGCTGCAATCGCATGCTCAAGGCTGACGACGGTAATCCCATCGAGTGGACGGATACCTTTGGGTTGGCTCATGATTATTATCTCTCTTGTCATGGCTCCCCAGTCGCGCCTGCTCAAGCCGACGCACTGGGCTTTACGCTGTTCCTTTAGAAGGAGCGCGGCAGTTCAAGCAGGTGTTCGGCAACATACGACAGGATCAGGTTGGTGGAGATGGGAGCAACCTGATACAGGCGGGTTTCACGGAATTTGCGCTCGACGTCGTACTCGCAGGCAAAACCAAAACCGCCGTGGGTCTGCAAGCACGCATTGGCGGCTTCCCAAGAGGCTTTCGCCGCCAGGTACTTGGCCATGTTGGCGCTGGCCCCGGCGTTGATGCCGCTGTCGTATTCCTCGCAAGCACGCCAGCGCATCAGGTCAGCCGCTTCGATTTCAATGTGTGCTTCAGCGATGGGGAACTGAACGCCTTGGTTCTGCCCGATAGGGCGTCCGAACACGACGCGATCACGTGCATAGGCGCTGGCTTTTTCGATAAACCAGCGACCGTCGCCAATGCATTCGGCGGCGATCAGTGTGCGTTCAGCATTCAGGCCATCCAGGATGTAGCGGAAACCTTTGCCTTCCTCGCCGATGAGGCTATCGGCGGGAACTTCTAGATTGTCGAAGAACAACTCGTTGGTTTCGTGGTTGACCATGTTGGCGATTGGTTGCACGGTGAGGCCGTTACCAATGGCCTCTCGCAGGTCCACAAGGAAGATCGACATGCCTTCGGACTTATTCTTCACGTCGGCCAAAGGCGTGGTACGCGCGAGCAGGATCATCAGATCGGAATGCTGGACGCGCGAGATCCATACCTTCTGCCCGTTGATTACATACTTGTCACCGCGTTTGACCGCTGTGGTTTTGATCTTTGTTGTGTCGGTTCCAGTAGTAGGCTCAGTCACTGCCATCGATTGCAGACGCAATTCTCCGCTGGCCAGTTTTGGCAGGTAATAGCTTTTCTGCGCCTCGCTGCCGTTACGCAGCAGGGTGAACATGTTGTACATCTGCCCGTGAACGGTGCCTGAGTTACCGCCGCAGCGATTCACTTCTTCCAGGATCACCGACGCTTCGGCCAGTCCCAGGCCCGATCCGCCGTATTCGGTCGGGATCATCGCCGCCAGCCAACCAGCGTCAGTCAGGGCTTTGACGAAGGTTTCCGGGAAGCCTTTTTCTTCGTCAATCCTGCGCCAGTAAGCGGCATCGAATTCGGCGCACAGGGCGCGCACGCCCTCGCGGATGGCATTGAGTTCTTCAGAGTTACGGTCAGTCATTATTATTCTCCTCAACGCGTCACGCACGACATCGGCCCCGCGTGACGAAGTCCGGGCACAGGGGGATCAGATCGGGTTGAAACCCAATGCGGCCCGGAAGCGATTTTTGACGTAGTGACCATCACGTGGCGGCAGCACCCGTGGCGGGTTCTCGGCCTTGATCTTTATGGTTGCCAGCTTGACGCCATCGCGGGTGGCGAAGCGCTCACGCAAGTTGTGGACGCCTTCCATGTCACGGATTTCATCGGTCCAGCTGAAGCCGCAGGTCTTGGCGACCTGATCCAGAGAGATGCCGAAACCCGCGTGACTGACCTGCATGCCGGTCTCGCCAAAGTGACCGTTGTCCAACACTGCAATGGTCAGGTTGGCGGGTTTTTGCAGGGCGACAGTGGCCAGGGCGCCGAAGCCCATGAGCAACTCACCGTCACCCGTGACGACAACAACCGACTTGTCAGGCTGTGCATTGGCCAGGCCCAGGCCAACCGTAATGGCACTGCCCATGGCGGCCCAGAGGTAATAATTCAGATCATTGTCACCAGCAGCCATGACGTCATAGGACGCCGATCCCAGACCGGTTACGACCAGCACGTCCTTACGGTCGGCCAGGAGAGTTTTCACCACTTCGCGGCGGCACAGGGTGTGGTTTGCGCTTACTTGACCCATTTCTTTTCTCCAATCAGGCGCTGACCCAGCAGCAGGGCAGTGGAGGAATCTCCGTTGAATGCCATGGTCGCGGCACCGTGTAGAAGGGGAGCGACGTCTTCCGGGACATCCGCGCGCCAGGTCATGACCTTCATCAGGTTCAGAGAGGCTTCCGTTGCCTGACCCATAGGGTTCTGCCACGCGTTGAATTCGGCCCAGTCGCCTCGCATGGTGACGACCATTAAAAGCGGGAAGCCGGCGCAGACTTGAAGTGCCAAGGTGTTTATGCAGTTCCCTACGCCGCTTGATTGCATCAACAGGGCACCGCGCTCGCCACCCAGCCAAGCACCTGCCAGGTAGCCGATGCCTTCTTCTTCGGTGGTGAGGACGACGGCCTTGATATCGGGGTCTGCATAGGACATACGGATAGCCGCCGAATGGCCTGCATCTGGTACGAAGACCACGTGTTTGACGTTGTGGGCCTTGAGCACGCGGAACACGTCCTCCTGCCAATCCTGTCCCACGGTTTGTTCAGCTTCTGTTGACATACCCATCTCCCAAGCAGTGCTGCTTTTGTGTTTTCACACATTCTGGGAGTGCTGGAACCGAACTACGACTACCGTTTTTGTCTTTGAGATATGCCCATTTTGTATAGCTTGATGATGCTTGGCTGACGGAACAGTACAGAACTGATATCGATCAATCTGGATGCAAAAGTAAAAAAGCCCTCACAGCGCACTGTCGTGGGCAGGCGGTGAGGGCAAAGGGAAAGGGAGGTAAGGGGACGATCAAGACTTGCGTTGCAGGGTGTGATAGCCCAGCACTGTTCTGGCTTCCTTGAGGGATTTGCCTTCAGCGATCAAGGTGCGAATGTGCGATTCCACCGCTTCGATTGAGCGGGCACAGGCGGCCACTTCATGGGCTCGATCCCGTGGCACGATTACCACGCCGTTGGCATCGGCGACCACGATGTCTCTGGCACACACGCGGGCCTGGCCGATGGACACCGGCTGATTGACAGATTCGACTTCGACGCGATCCTTCCCGGTGCGCATGAACCGGCCTTTGCTGAACAGTGGGTAGCCGTCACCGAGTGCCTTGCTGACATCCCGACAAACACCGTCAATAACGGTCGCTGCAATCCGTCTGCTTCCGGCGTATTGAGTCATGATGTCGCCCCATACGGTGCAATCGGTGCGCCCGTCGTTGTCGATCACTACCACGTCGCCTTCAGCCACATCATCAATGAAATCACCGACTGTTCCCGGTGGGCAACTGGCGGTGACATAGCGAACGGTAAAGGCCGGCCCGACTACCACTTGCCGATAGTTGTCCAATGGCATGACTCCCAGGCACTGGCCAGGCAGGCCCAGTTTATCCAAGGCGTCGGACACACCTGGAGTATCCAGGCCTTCAAACAGGGCAACTAACTCTTTGTCTTGCGGGGACATGTGTAACACCTCATGGCGATGATGGAATCGTTCAGACAGAAGCCGTTCACATGATCGGCTCGGCTTCGTTCGCTATGCACTTCAAACCGGGATGTTCAATCTCGGCCGAGGCTCCGAAATAGTCAGCAAGATGATGAAACTGATGAATGAGCCAACCGCTAGCCAGGCGAACACGTAGTTCCAGCCATAGTTGTCTAGTAGCAACCCAGTGATGAAAGGCGTTGCCGCCGCACCCAACTGACCGATCATATTTACGATGGCGTTAGAAATGGGGAACGTTTTTTTGGTGGTCAGCCCCATCGGGTAAACCATGTAGGAGGAGAACCCAAGGCTCAGCACAACGCCGGTCAGCATCAGCAATAAGCCGTAGGGCAGGGGTTCGGCGGGCGAATTGATCAGCAGGTACATCATTAGCGATGTGCCAATAGCGGACAGCAACATGCCGGGTTTACGTCGCCCACCCATCAGGCGATCCGAGCAGAAACCACCCAGCAGATTGCCGAGCACGGCACCCACCCATGGCGCAGCCGACACCAATCCCATATTCATGATCGAGAACTGTTTGACGGTCATCAGGTAGGTAGGAATCCAGGCCAGCAGCACGCTCGACACGCCCAACTGAAAGCAATAGCTGGTTGCGCAGCCCCAGATATTCCAGGACTTGAATACATGCCGATTGGACTCCAGAGGCGCCTCATGGCGAGCACGTATGACTCGATCAAGTTTACCCATCCAGGCTGGAGTTTTCCGAGGGAGCTTTTGCTGGCTGGCTTCAATGCTACTGGTTTCTTCGACGATATAGCTCAGCTCAGACGCGTTGACGAAACGGCTTCTTGAGGGATGGTCCGTAACCAGGAAATACCAGACTATGGCCAGTACGATGCCGGGCACGGCAAAGAAGTAGAAAATCTCTCGCCAGCCCCAGACCGAAATAATCACTGCGCACAGGGGGGGCACAATCACCGGCCCGAACTTCACGGCGGACAGAAAGATCCCAGAGGCCGTGCCTTTTTCCCGCGCTGGAAACCAGTTGTTGATGGTAGTGGTCATGCTGATCGGCAGTGGGCCTTCGGCGACGCCCAAGCCCAGGCGATAAAGCTTAAGTGCCAGCAATGAACTGGCTGTACCCACCAGGCCTGTCAGTAGAGAGGTCAACACCATCGCACCGGGCAGAATCCGGCTGACCCCAAAACGCCCAAAGGCGAAGCCTGACGGGATCTGTGCCAAAGCATAAGCCAGCAGAAACAGACTCATCAGGCCGCCAGCCTCGGCGTTACTCATCTCGAATTCTTTTCGAATAAACGGAAGCGCTACGCCCAGGTTAGCCCGGTCTGCGGCAGCGATGGTGTAAATCAGAAAAATCAGGGCAGCGACTACCCAGCGGTAATTGCTGCGCACAGCTGGTTTTATGACTTCAGGCATAGACATTGGGCGGACCTTATTTTTCTGGTGGCGTTATCCGGCCAAAGTAATGATTGTGAAACTACAAAAAAAGCGACAAATACTCCTGACAACAGATCACTTTTTTTGATGGAATGGCGTTGCTCGGAAAAGCGCAGTCGTAGCATTGATCAGGCGAAAAAAAACCGGGCTGTGGGCCCGGTTGTGGCATTGCGCGCTTGGGGAGCATTCTTCAGTTCGCGAGGCCGGCCTTTTCCAAAACCTTGTCTAGCCATGACTGATCAACAGCACCGGTGGCGATTTCAGCTTTTACTTGCTGTTCGTGAGCATCATGCTCTCGTGCTTTGAACAACACCTGTTCGGCGTGTTCGGGAGAGAAGGCAACCAGCCCGTCTTCGTCTCCGACAATGATATCGCCCGGGTTGATGACCATCCCCCCGATTGACACTGGGACATTGATCTCTCCCGGGCCGCTTTTGTAAGGGCCGCAATGCACCACGCTGCGGGCATAGCAAGGCGTTTCTTCAAAACTGGCGACATCGCGGATGGCGCCGTCGACGACAAAACCGACGCAGCCACGTTGTTGCGCATACAGCTTGATCAGCTCACCGATGACCGCATTGGTCTCGTCACCCTGGGCGTCGATCACCAATACATGCCCCGGTTCGATCAGCGTTAGGGCCTTATAGATGTAAAGGTTGTCGCCGGGGCGAGTCTTCACCGTCAGGGCTGTGCCCACTAGTTTGCCGGTGTGGTTATAGCGAGTCAGCCCTCGGGCACCGATGTGCCGCCCGAGGTTGTCACTGATATGCGGGGTGACGACGCTCTGAAAAGCGTCCAGTAGCGAGCGTGAGACCTGAGGTGGAGAAGGGTAAATACGTGAACCGGGCAATGACATAGCGACCTCTATCAGCGACTGAACCCTTGTGGGCCATGCGTTCATAGTAAGAAAGGTCGCTTCGTACTATTAGCGATATTTATCTATGAAAAAACATCGCTTTTATTCTGGTTCTGGGGTCAGCGTTACCACACCATGCGGCTGAAATCACAGCAGCGTGCTGCCAGACGTGCAACCTCGACACTGAGTCCCTGAAGACGGTCGGCTCTGTGTACGGCGATGTAATGGATCGGAGGTAGTGCAGGCTCAGTTTCGATGACCTGTAGCCGGCCCTGATCCACCAGCGGCGAAAGACACTGACGAGGTAGGTAGCTGACGCCGACACCGGAAAGGGTCAGCCCCAACTGGGCAATCAGGTAATTGCTTTTGATTGTACGGTTGACCCGAACATCATTTTCGGCAAACCAGCGTTCGTAAATCAGCCCGGTGCCGGAGCCGCCGCCTTGAGTAAGAACGGTGTATGAAGAAATGGCCTGTATGTTCATGATCTCGTCACCCTGATGCAACGAAGGAGCGCACATCCAAGCGTTCTCCACCGAATTCAGCGGCGTGCTGACGAAACGTGCGTCGGCAAAGACGTCGGGGACGATAATTAGATCGAGCTGGTCGTTCTCAAGTTTTGCCACCAGTTCGGTGCTGAGTTCGACCGAGGGCTCCAGTACTACTTTGGGATAAGCAGCACGTATACCCTCCACCAGAGCCGGCAGCCAAGTCATGGCGGTCAACTCGGTGACGCCGATGCGAAAGCGCCTAACCAGCACTTCTTTGGAGCTGATGCGTTCAAGAAGGTAATCACGCTGACGCAGAATTTCCGTTGCCTGCTCGAACAGTTCCGTGCCTTTTTCTGTCAGGCGCGCACTGCGTTTGGAACGATCAAAAATCGGCATGTCGAAGGCATCTTCCAACTCCTGAATACGCTTGGAGATAGCCGACTGGGACATGTTTAATTTCATTGCTGCGGATTCGAAGCTACCCAGTTCGACGATCCAGTAAATAGCTTCCAGTTGCTTGAAGGTGATCATTTCTCAGGCTCGGTTGAAAAAAAGTTGTTGATTATCGAGCAAAACAATCGAGTTTTTGCAACTTATAAACAGAAAACCCGGCCTTGGCCGGGTTGGTTATCAACGACAGATTAACGAAGGCTCATACAGAACGTGCGGATCGCCTCGCAGGCCTGGCGCAATGAAGCATCATCCAACGCATAGGCGATACGAATGTAAGGACCCAGGCCGAAAGCACTGCCATGCACCACCGCTACATCTGCTTCATCGAGTAACGCATGTGCAACATCTTCGTCGGTGTGCAGTACTCGGCCACCCGGTGAGATACGGCCGATCAATCCGGTGCAGGAAGCGAACGCGTAAAAAGCTCCTGCGGGACTAGCACATTCAATACCTGGTGTGTTGTTCAGTAGCGCCACCATCAAATCGCGACGGCCCTGGAAAGCGGCACGGCTTTCACGGATGAAGTCCTTGGGGCCCTCCAAAGCAGCGAGGGCAGCCTGTTGCGAGATTGAGCTGGCGCCAGAGGTTTGCTGACCTTGCAGTTTTTCCATTGCCTCCAGCAGCCAGCGTGGTCCCGTAGCAAAACCGATGCGCCAACCGGTCATGGCATAGGCTTTAGATACACCGTTCATGGTCAGTATTCGCGGTGCTAGCCGCGGTTCGACCTGGGCCAGGGTATGGAATGTTTGATCGTCGAAGATCAGATGCTCGTAGATGTCATCAGCCAGAATTAGCACATGGGGATGAGCCAACAACACCTCAGCCAAAGCTTTCAGTTCGTCTCGACTGTACACCGCGCCGGTCGGGTTGGATGGCGAGTTGAGGATCAACCAGCGGGTCTGCGGCGTAATCACCGCGGCTAACGCCGGTGGTGTTAGCTTGAAGCCGACACTTGCATCGCAAGTCACTATTCTGGCTTCACCTCCACACAATTGAACCATCTCCGGATAGCTCACCCAGTAGGGCGCCGGCACGATGACCTGATCGCCCTCATTAAGGGTCGCAGCCAAGGCGTTGTAGATCACCTGTTTGCCACCGTTACAGACGAGGGTGTCCTGCCAGCTGACATCCAGGCCATTCTCGCGACGGAACTTGGCCGCCACCGCTTCTCGAAGTGAACGTACTCCGGCAACTTGTGTGTAGCGGGTATGGCCGTTTTCGATGGCGGCGACAGCCGCTTCGCGAACATGTTTGGGCGTATCGAAATCTGGTTCGCCGGCGCATAGCGAAATGATCTTCGCACCTTGTGCCCGGCGTTCCGCTACACGGTCCATGATCCGATAAGTGGCTGATGGTTGTGCGCTGGCCAGACGTTGATTCAGTCGTTGAATAACGGCGCTCATGCGCGGGTTCTCCACTCGGTCAGGTTCATCAGTTCCAGTGTTGAGCGGCCTTCGGTCAATGCCTGCATCATCAGCGCTTCCTTGTTCGCACGTGCCTCGCCTTCGGCCAGGGTGCGTGCCGCATCAGCCTTGGGAAGGATAATCACGCCGTCTTCATCGGCCACAACCAGATCGCCCTGAGCCACGAAAGCACCGTTGAAGTTAAAGGGTTGTCCAACTGAGGGCGCGCTTACCTTGACGGTGCCTTTCACCGATATTCCACGGGCAAAGACCGGGAACTGGCGTTTCTTCATGGCTGCTATATCTCGTACGCCGCCATCAATGACAAGACCGACCACACCAGCGGCTTCGGCCGCCACTGTGAGCACTTCGCCCCAGTAACCGGCGATGAAGCTACCTGTGCCTACAACCAATACGCTGCCACGAGGTACTCGTTCCATGGCCAGGTGCAGGGCAAGGTTGTCACCCGGCGAACATTCCAGCGGGTAGGCGGGGGCGGCGATGAAGGCGCCGTCCCAAACGGGACGGATCGCACTGTCGACCGCGCAAGGAAGGTGGGACGCTTCATAAAGCGTCGAGCTGCCCAACACTTTTGCCCGTTCGTGGAAATTCAGGGGGAGGGGGAGCGTGGTCATCAGACTTTCCTCTGCAAGCTGTGGTAACCCAATTCAGCACGGGCTTCTTTAAGGGTTTTTCCTTGAGCGATCAGGGCGCGAATGTCGGCTTCGACCGATTCGATCTGACGAGCACAGGCAGCCACTTCAGTTGCACGAGCGCGGGGGACGATAACCACGCCATTGGCGTCGGCGACCACGATGTCACGGGAGCAGACTCGGGCTGTGCCGACAGACACTGGATGGTTCACCGATTGAACTTGTACGCGGTCTTTGCCAGTGCGCATAAAGCGGCCTTTGCTGAAGATCGGATAGCCCTCGCCCAGCGCTTTGTTTACGTCACGGCAAACGCCGTCGATGACCGTTGCCGCGATCTGCCGGTTACCGGCGTACTGGGTCATGATGTCGCCCCAGACGGTGCAGTCGGTACGGCCGCCATTGTCGATGACCACCACATCACCGGGTGCCACGTCTTCGATGAAATCGCCCACGGTGCCAGGCGGTACGCTAGCCGTGACGTACTGCACAGTGAAGGCCGGTCCGACGATGACCTTGCTGTAGTTGTCCAGCGGCGCCACGTCGAGGCATTGACCGGGCAGGCCTAGTTTGTCCAGGGCATCGGAGACGCCAGGGGTGTCGAGGCCTTCAAATAAAGCGACCAGGGTTTGATCTTCAAGATTCATCAGGCGTGCTCCACATGAATCGCTTCGAATTGGGTGTCATGCATGACCTCGGCTACCGAACGGCCGCTGCGCACTGCCTCGACCATTGCGTCCTGGCGGCGGACGATGCGCTCGCCAAGATCGACCACTTTCTCAATATAGGCTTGTGGGACGAACACAGTTCCGCAGGTATCGGCAATGACATAGTCGTCTTCACTTACGTCGACTCCAGCGACTTTTATGGTCACGGCCGCGTCGATCTGTATGACTCGATTGCGGGCACTGATCATGGTGATCCCGCGTCCGAAAACCGGGTAGCCAATCGATTCGCTGCCGTCGATGTCTCGACTGAAACCATCGATCACAGTGCCGCGTACTTTCTTTCGGGCCGACGCGTTGGCCAGGATGTCGCCCCAGCAGGAGATGCCCTCGATACCGCCTGCGATCACCAGTACTCGGTCGTCGCTGTCGATCTGTTCAACCACTGGGGTAATCAGATGCGCTGTAGGTGCACTGTCAGACTTCGGGGCCAGTTGTACCGTACTGGCGCGGCCAACGATTTTTGGGCAGTTCCACAGTGGGCGCAGCCCCACAGTGGCACCAGGCAGGCCAAGGAAGTCGAGCGCATCGGACACCGTGTTGGTATCCAGCGCTGCCAAGCGATTTAGCAAACTCTCATGGATCATGGGGTAGTCCCTCTAGTGACGAGGGACTCAGTGTCGATTAGAGCGTTTGATAGGTATATTACTAATCACAGAAGTATTAGATACGTTAAACCTATGGGTTAATCATGATCAACTTTCGTCTGATTCGTCATCTCTGGTTGTTCCTGGCGGTCGCTGAAGAACAGAACTTTGGCCGCGCGGCCAAGCGTTTAGGAATGTCCCAGCCGCCGTTGAGCGAGCAAATTCAAGTGCTGGAGCAGGCCCTCAAGGTCAAGTTGTTTGATCGCTCGCGACGTGGTGCAAAGTTGACGCCGGTGGGGGCGGCGATTCTGCCGGCCGTGCGTAAGTTCGCCGACCAACTTGAGCGCCTGGAACTGGCCGTGGAAGAGGCAGTGGCGGGGCAGTCGGGGATGTTGACCATTGGAGCGATTTCCACGGCGATGTTCGATGTCTTGCCAGGTTTGATCGAGCAATTGAAGAACGACTACCCGCACCTCACCGTGTCCGTGCGGGAAATCGACAGTGTTGAAGCCGTGCCGGCGCTGGAAGCCGGAGATATCGACTTGGCGTTCGCCCGCCTGGATGGTGATTTGGGTGTCTCGATCAAGTCACTGCCGCTGTTGGAGGATCGCCTGGTGGTGGCTTTGCCCAGTGATCACACCTTGGCTTTGCGCACCCGAATCAGTTTGTCCAGCCTTTCCAACGAGCCCTTGGTAATGTTTTCTCGAAAGGTCAGCCCGGTCTATTTCGACAATCTGATCGCGACCTGCCGAGCCAGTGGCTTCTCCCCTCGCGTGTTGCATGAAGTGCGCTCTGTGGCCTCGCAAATCGCCTTTGTCAGCTACGGTCAGGGCATCGCACTGGTGCCGGCTTCGCTGAAAAAAATGGCCCCGGCCAATGTGGTATTTCGACCGCTTAACCAGAAGCTTAATGTCGTGACCACTGCTATGGCCTGGAATGCGGATCGGCCTAATCCGCTGGTGGAGGAAGTGGTAGACCGTTTCCGTACCAAGGCATAAGTCGGCCAATATGTGCGTTCATCGTTTGATAGGTTTGACGTATGAAAGTGTTCCCTGATTAGGAATTTACAGAACATAAGATTCCCTTGAAATTGTAGGCCTGGTTGCCGGCGAACCTGCCCCGGCGCTTCCTTTTCGCTCAAGGAGTCAATAACGTGCCCTCACCAGAAAGTTTCAGTCACGTGCAACTCCCTCTGACGGTGGAGGGTGTTCAGTTGAACGTGGCTGCCATCCATCGCGAGGGATCCCTGGCGCCGATTGTGTTCCTGCATGGTTTTGGTTCGACCAAAGAAGACTATGCCGACATCGTGCAGCAGCCAGCATTTTCTGGTCACCCCTTCATCGCTTACGACGCACCGGGTTGCGGTGAAAGCCAGTGCAATGACCTTTCCAAAATTTCCATACCCTTTCTGATGCAGACGGCATTGCAGGTGTTGGCGCATTACGGCATTGAGCGCTTCCATCTGGTAGGCCACTCCATGGGTGGGTTGACCGCACTAATGTTGGCCCATCAGTTCCCGGGCCGGGTACTCAGCTTCGTCGATATCGAGGGCAACATCGCCCCGGAAGACTGCTTCCTCAGCCGGCAGATTGTTGACTATCCGAGCAACGATCCCGAGGCGTTTTTCGCGGCATTTATCGAACGTGCCCGCCACGCCCCGGCCTATGCCAGTGCACTTTATTCCGCGAGCTTGCGGCACAAGGTTCGTGCCGGTGCGGTACGGGGAATTTTCCAGTCAATGGTCGACCTCTCCGATAACGCCGACCTGATGGGTAAGTTCCTCGGGTTGGAATGCCCTCGAATGTTCATGTATGGCGAACAGAACGCCTCATTGTCCTATCTGCCGCATATCCAGGCCGAAGGTGTGCGGCTGGCGCCCATTCCTGATTGCGGGCATTTCCCGATGTATTCCAACCCCATCGCGATGTGGCAACAGATCGCCGATTTCCAGTCGAGCAGCCTTACGCGGTGAGTCTGGTCGTCCTGAGGGCTTCCAGATTTTTCACGGAAGCCCTGTAAGGCCGCGAAATTGAAATTCAAATGCTGGTTCAGTCACTCGCTGCTTTCGGGCGGCGATGTGTGCAGGCGCGTGCGTGCCTGAAATTCGTGTACCTATAACAACAAGAGGTTCGACCCATGCTTGAAGTCATTAACAGTTTTCTTTCCGGCAAGCTCCTGATCGTGCTCATCGTAGGCCTGGGCGGCTACTTCACGGTGCGTTCACGCTTTGTCCAATTCCGCCATTTTTTTCATATGTTCGGCGCGTTCCGCGATAGTGTGCAAAAAAGTGCAGGCCAGATCA
Organism: Pseudomonas izuensis; assembly: GCF_002356535.2. Lineage (NCBI taxonomy): Bacteria > Pseudomonadati > Pseudomonadota > Gammaproteobacteria > Pseudomonadales > Pseudomonadaceae > Pseudomonas > Pseudomonas izuensis. Next base: position 2,093,770 of record NZ_AP017423.2, read on the forward strand.
GCTCGTTCCAGGCATTGATGCTCAGCCTGGCTGGTCGTGTAGGTGCAGGTAACATCGCAGGTGTCGGGTTAGCCGTAACGTTGGGCGGCCCGGGCGCCGTATTCTGGATGTGGGTCACGGCCCTGGTCGGTATGTCCACCAGCTTCTTTGAATGCAGCCTGGGGCAGTTGTACAAACGGTGTGATGCGAATGGGCAGTTCCGGGGCGGGCCGTCGTATTACATCCAGCACGGGCTGAAGCAAGCGTGGCTGGGCAAGGTCATGGCCTTGCTGCTGCTGGTGACCTTTGGTTTCGCCTTCAATGGGCTGCAATCCCACGCGGTGACTCACTCACTGAATAATGCTTTCGGTTTCTCTACAGCCTACTCCGGCATTACGATTGCCGTACTGCTTGGCCTGGTCTTCATAGGCGGCATCAAGCGAATCGCTGCTGTCTCGGATCTGCTGGTGCCTGTTAAAACGCTGGCTTACATCGGTGTCACTGTCTATGTGATCGTGCTCCAGTTTGATCATGTTCCGGGCATGCTGGTGACCATTTTCAAAAGCGCTTTCGGTCTGGATCAGGCCTTTGCCGGTCTGGTCGGCAGTGCCATTGTGATGGGCGTTAAGCGTGGGGTATTTGCCAACGAGGCGGGGCTTGGTAGTGCACCAAACGTGGCTGCGGTGGCGAAAGTGGATCACCCGGCAGCTCAAGGTGTGGTTCAAGCCTTCAGCGTGTTCCTCGATACCTTTGTGATCTGTACCTGCACGGCGCTGTTGATTCTGCTGTCGGGCTTTTACATGCCGGGTTTTGAAGGTGATGGGCTGGTACTCACCCAGAATGCGCTTGCTGCTGTAGTTGGAGACTGGGGACGCACTTTTATCAGCGTGGCGTTGGCTCTGTTTGTGTTCACTTCGATCCTCTACAACTACTACCTGGGCGAAAATAATCTGCGTTTTCTGCTGGGGGATAAGCGCGCTCCCATAATGATCTATCGTGGGCTAGTGTTGCTGCTGATCCTGTGGGGAGCCATCCAGAATCTGGAAACGGTCTTTGCCTTTGCCGATATCACTATGACGCTGCTGGCCTTCGTGAATCTGATTGCCCTGGCGTTGTTGTTCAATGTCGGGATGCGTTTGCTGCGTGATTACGACCAGCAACGCAAGGCTGGCATCAAGACGCCGGTCTTTGATTCAAGTCAATTCAAGGATCTTGATCTTGATTTGCAGGCATGGCCGAACCGGGACCAGGTGACCAAAGATATCCACGAACTTTGCACGCAGGTAGCATCCGCTACCCCGTGATGTAAAAAAGGGCCCATGGATCATCATGGGCCCTTTTAACTAATCGCAGTAAGCGTCAGTGTTTCAGATCCTCGCAGCTTGCGACTTAGTGCAACCCCTCAGCCCGGTGCGTTCTTCGATCTCACCCGAACCGCTGATGTAACCATAGCGCGACAGGTTCGGCATCAACATTGCGGCGATGAATGTGATGGTCACTACAGCCGCGACATAGAAGAAAAAATACTCCTCTATACCCTGTGACCGCAGAGACAAGGCTACGTATTCGGCAGTGCCGCCGAATGCCGCATTGCCTACCGCATACGGAAATCCCACACCTAACGCTCGTACCGCTGGTGGGAAAAGTTCGGCTTTGACGATCCCGGCAATGGGAGTGTAAAGCGATGCGATAGCGAGGCCGCCAAATACCAGCAGGAACGCCGTAAATGGACTGCTGACTGATTGCAGTGAATAGAGCAGAGGGATCACCAGCAGCATGGCCAATCCGGAAAACATCAGCATGTGAGCCTTGATCCCGATACGGTCGGCGAGCAGACCGAAGAGCGGCTGGCAGAACATAAAGCCAACCAGTGCCGCCGTCATGATGAAGCTCACTGTTTCCGGACTAAACCCCGCAGAGATCACCAGAAATTTCTGCATGTAAGTGGTGAAGGTGTAGAAGTAAAGCGAACCGCCAATTGTGAACGCCACCACTAGAGCAACGGCACGTTTGTGTTTGAACATGCCGCGCAGAGAGCCGGCATCTTTACGATTCATGTCTTTTTTGGTGGCGGTTTCATGCATGGCACGTCGCAGATACACCACCACGATGGAACTCAGAGCACCGATAAAAAATGGAATTCTCCAGCCCCATTCGCGCAACTCCTCGCCAGTGAGGGTTTGCTGAAGAATAACCACCGTCATCAGCGCCAGGAGTTGGCCCGCGATGATGGTGAAGTACTGGAATGATCCATAGAAACAGCGTCGACCCGGCGTCGCGATTTCACTGATGTAGGTAGCACCTGTGCCGTACTCCGCGCCTACAGACAGGCCCTGAATCAGTCTGGCTACGACGAGCAAAATTGGCGCAGCTACACCAATCGTTTCATAGGTTGGCATGACGGCTATCAATAGCGAACCGGCGCACATCATGAACACTGAGATGATCATTGAGACCTTGCGGCCGCGGGTGTCGGCAATCCAGCCGAAGATCCAGCCACCGAGAGGGCGCATGAAAAAACCGACGGCAAAAACTCCGGCTGTAGCGAGCAGTTGGCTCGTGGTGTCACCTTTGGGAAAAAACGAAGCCGCGAAATAGATGGCGGTGTAGGCGTAAATGAAAAAGTCGTACCACTCCACTAGATTGCCCGAACAGGCACCCATGATTGCTCTGACGCGATTCGGACTTTTTATCTGATCGGCTTTTGCCGTGTGGACTGTTGAGTCGCTGGTTGATGCGGACATGTTGTTCACCCTTTTTCCAAGGCGAGACGATACGAGGCGCACGCTGATGCGTGTCCAACGTTGCTAGCTCGATGGGTTGATCTGCTTAACGCAGCGGCTGTAATCCTGTGGTGGCCAAGGAACATGAAGAGGGGGGATGTACGCGAGAGGTCAGCTGTTTGCTGAGCGTGTAAGGCGGGTCGGTCAGGTAACGAGAAATGAAGTAAGTCATGGCGCAAGCCCTCGAATCTTATTCTTGTAGTCAGTCGATCAGCTATTGGCGTCGACGTTGATTGCACGCTACCGCAGAGTCACGAGGGTAATAAGCCGTCAGCCAGGCCTAACTGATATACCGAAATTTTATAGCTTGCCTCGCAGCCCCGGCGGGGCAAGGTACACAGCCTGCTCGCAAGCCTGCATGTCCTACGCAACGGAGGGAATGTGGCGTTCCCGGTGACGCTAATGCGTTTACACTCACACTACTTTCGACGCATTTCGCGCCGAGCCCGACTTTGACTGGCCTGGTAATGGATGTCGTTCAACTCAAGACTCTGATTCATGTTGCCGAGCTTGGCAGTCTCAGCAAGGCTTCTGACCGACTTCACATCGCACAGCCGGCACTCAGCCGACAAATTCGATTGCTGGAAAAAGAACTCGGCACCTATTTGTTTGATCGGCATGGTCGGGGAATGGAGATCACCGATGCCGGCCGTGAAGTTTTGGCACATGCCACCCGAATAATGGAGGAAATGGAGTCTATTCGAAGTTCGGTTGTGGGCGGGAAGTCTTCCTTTCGGGGCACAGTGGTGATTGGTACAACACCGACGGTAGCGGAAATTGTCACTGTTCCGCTGGTTCGAAAAATCAAAGAGGAACACCCGAATCTAGCCATCAGATTTTCCTCGGCCTTCAGCGGTTACTTGCTGGATTGGGTTCAGCGTGGCGAATTGGAGCTTGCGATTTCTTATGACCCGCAACCGCTGCATACGCTTCGTATCGTACCGGTGATGATGGAAAACCTGCTGTTGGTTGGTCCCGCTAGCGCTGGACTGCGCATTGATACGCCAGTGTCTTTCGAATCTTTGGCGGAGCAACAATTGGTATTGCCCAGCGCTCGGCACAGTCTTCGCGTCATTCTGGACAACTGTGCGCGTGAAGTAGGAATCAAGCTAAAGACCAGCGTTGAAGCTGACTCTTTCGGCGCGATGATCGACCTGGTGCGCAATGGCTTTGGTTTAACCGCTTTGCCATTGGCATCGATTTACGCGCAAATCGAATCTGGCGTGCTCAGTGCTGCGCCGTTAGTCGACCCCATTCCTATGCGTAAATTGGTTCAGGTCTTTCCCGCGGACAGGAGAGTTAGCCCGGCTGCAAAATTTGTTGGGGATGCGTTCATCGAGATTGCCGCCGACTTGGTAAGTCGCAAAATCTGGGCAGGGCACATGCTTTGAGCAATCAAAAAATCGACTCGTCAGTAAGCCCCAAATAACAACGACCAATCCTTGACCATGAACCTCTGAGGGAACCCTCCGTTGTCTTTCAATAGTTTGCCGCTCGTGCTCATCCCAGGACTGCTTTGCGATGCGCGTCTCTGGGCACATCAAAGGTCAGTCTTGGAAAATTCAACGCAAATTTGCATTCCAGATGTCTCTCAAGACTCCAGTATTGCTCAGATGGCGGAACGGACTCTGGATGAGGCACCACCCTTTTTTGCGCTCGCGGCGTTGTCCATGGGTGGATATGTGGCGATGGAGATCATGCGGAAGGCACCTGAACGAGTGTTGAAGTTGGCACTGTTAGACACGATGGTGCGACCGGACGATGAAGCCCGTGCCAAGGCGCGCCGTGGCCTGTTAGCTCTCGCACAACTAGGTCGGTTCAAAGGCGTAACGCCGCAACTGCTCCCCAAGCTTGTACATCCCCGCTGTATTGGAACGGCTATTGCCGATAGCGTACAGGGAATGGCTGAAGCAGTCGGGAAGGAGGGATTTGTTCGGCAGCAATTGGCGATTATAGATCGTCCTGACTATCGACCTTTATTGAAGAGCGTTGTGGTCCCGACTTTGATTGTTGTTGGTGAAAACGACGAAATTACACCGCCAGAAGAGTCCGAGGAGATCCATCGTGGCATACCGCATTCTCGATTGGTCGTGCTGCCCCAATGTGGGCATCTGCCACCGCTTGAACACCCGAATCTGACGACTCTGCTGTTGAGTCGTTGGCTCGAAGATAGTTTACACGCTTGAAGCCAGTCGATTTTGTAACCGTGGCTTTCCATTCCTCCTTATCTTTGATGACTCGTTTTGAGCAACCTTACTCGATTACCTGGCATATTCGGCATCTTCCTATTAGGAATGCTGCAAGTTTTGGTCTGGGGAGGCTCATTCTTCCTTATGGCCGTAATGGCCGATCCAATCATGAAAGAGACGGGGTGGGCTAGCCAATGGGTGTATGGCGCATTGTCTCTGAGCATTCTTGTTTCCGCGGTATTGGCTCCGTTGATCAGTCGACTGATCGCCCGCTATGGCGGTCGTCTGGTTCTTGCGAGCAGTGGTCTAGGAGTCGCCATTGGATTGTTTATGATGGCCAACGCCACTTCATTACCGTTTTTTTTACTGGCTTGGGCAGTAATCGGTATTGGCATGGCGCTTGGATTGTATGAAGCATTATTTGCCACTTTAGGCTCACTTTACGGGGAGCGAGCGGGCGCTGCGATTACTGGAATAACGCTGATTTCTGGATTTGCGACAACGCTTTCCTGGCCGGCAGTTGCGCTGTTGATCGAGTACGTAGGTTGGCGTTCCACGTGTTTGGCTTATGGATTGATGTTGGTACTCACCGTGGCACCGCTTTATATATGGGTGCTACCGGGTGGCTCAGTTTCACTTACAAAAAAAGACGCGTTGTACGACGAAAACCTTTCTATCAATCAACGGGTTTACTGGCTCCTCACGATGATTTTTGCGTTGGGTGCAGTGATCATGACGGCAATCTCCGTCCAGTTGATTTCCTTGCTTCAAGGTCAGGGGTATTCACTTGCAGCTGCCATTGGGTTCAGCGCTTTACTGGGGCCGAGCCAGGTAGGTTCGCGTGTTCTGCAAGTGTTTTCGAGAAAGCGACATCCCATTTGGACGACCTTGATCTCTGTCGTATTTGTGGCAATCGGTCTGTTAATTGTGACCATCGCGCCAGCGACGACGGCTCTCGGTCTCGTACTTTATGGTGCCGGTAACGGTTTGCGAGCGATTGTCCGCGGGCTTCTGCCGCTGACGTTGATGTCGCCAACGCATTATGTTTTGTTGATGGGGCGCATGGCTCGACCTTCACTCATTGGACAAGCACTAACACCACTCGCTGGTGGTTACTTTTTGCAAGCGTGGGGGGCGGGCAGCGTGCTTGCTGGACTGAGTTCGTTGGCTGTATTGAATGTGATACTGGTACTGTTCCTCCTACAACTAGTTCGAAAACAACACCACCATCCGAGCCGATGAGAGTATCCCCGATAGTCGTCGTGCCATCTTAAGAATTTTCGGTAACGCCGTCCTCAAGCTATTCAAGCCCTATAAACTTTTGCCTCGGTGACAATTCTCTTCGGGTAGTGCGTTGAGCAGATTGTTATAGAGGGGCTTCCACGACGTTTGCGCTTGTGAAGCGTAGTGCTTGTGCCGAATTCCTCCTAGACGATCTAGGTAGGTTTGGTTAGTGGAGGGCACAATGGGTTTAGAGTTATATGGCTAAACAAACTGGATATATTTGTTTTCTCTCCATTGTTAGATTACGAAGAAAAATCTACTAGACGGTCCAGAGAATGGCGCTAACGCAACGACACCTTGCGTTTCCCGCAATGTGCGGAGTGGCCGCAAGTTTTTTGATCTGGTAATTACAATAAAAATGCCACCGCAGTACCAGTGGCTCGCTTTGCTCCCACTGGACCCTTCCCGACGCTTGCGTCGGGTGCGCCGCAGGCTGCCTTCCAGCAGCCGCTATCTCCCTGGCTGGCGCGGGGGGAGAGTTTTAGAGAGGGGGGGGCAACCTAGGATGTGTGGTGAATACCTTAAGGGGCAGCATCCTACATCCTACATCCTATATCGAGGACGAGCTTATTTTAGCTAGGCTGTACATCATTCTATTTCCGATTTGTTCTTTGTGGAGAAGCCCCGTCTCGACTGCTTTTGTCATTTTGGGTGTCGCATTCCTCGCAGTAATGCCTAGAAGATTCCCTAGGACAGCACTAAGTTTTCCCGACGACTTCGCTTTATCATCAGCAAAAATGCTGCGAAAGACAGCCTCCAGCTTTTCGTCTTTGTCTATGGACTCATCCGCTTGAACGAGGTTGAACATCAGCTCCTTGCCATCAAGCCATTTTTTGCCAGGATCTTTCGGCCCTCTGAGCGAAAACACGACGCTGTGACTCCCTTGCTTACTGCCTTCGACAGCTAATGAGATTACGCCGTTAACCTCTCCATGAATGCTTGAAGCGCCCCGTATGGCTTTAGCACCGCCGTTACCATAGGTTTCCTTGCGTGCATGATGGACTATGATATGAGCGGCGTCGCCAGATAGCTGGCGGGCTCTCAGCATGACCTTTGTCATTTCCGGATTACTATTTTCGTCTACTCCGTGCATACGGGCTAGGACGTCGAAAATAATTAGATCTGGTTTGAGCGCTTCTATTTGAGCTTGGAGCGTGCGCGTGTCGTCCTCGTTTAAGATGTCAATTGATTTGTAGTCACTGCATCTAAAAAAATAAGAGTTGTTAACAAGCTTATTCTTGCTATTTGCGTACATGGTAACGACTCGCTCAGCTGACAAGCGCTTACTAAGCTCGAAGTCGATGTAAAGAACTTTTTGACGGGATGTACATTTGTAACCAAAAAACTCGGTACCTTCACTGGCGGCAATTGCTATTTGAAGTGCCAATCTTGACTTGCCAGATTTTGGTGCGCCCGAAACAATCCATTGATCTCCTTTTTCGATTAGGCCTTCAAAAACCCATACTGGAGATGTCTCGTAGTCTTCTAAGATTGCACGCGCTCCCCAGCGCTGAATCAAATCATTTACATCTACAAACTCAGTCATACTCATAGCCTCGGGGGTGTAGCCCTACATTCAAGCGCTGTAGAATTTAGTATTCATGTAGCGTTGCTGTGTTGGACTGTTGTTTTATATGTTGAGTCTATGAACAATTTTCAGCCTGTCAACAAATATAAAAGACAGCTGAATTGACAGGGTTGGTGTCAATGTGGCTGTCAAAAGTTTAAGTTCTGTTAATGTTGTTTTGAAAAATGCGAGTATCAATGTGGTTGTCATTATTGGTCGTTTTGGACGCTAAAAAGCCGAAAACCTTATTGAGCCTATCGCCGGACAATCTGCAAAACAAAAAAACGAATATTCCCAGGGGGAGCGGGGGATGACCGACAGTAAACGACCCGAAGTGGCCATTGAAAGATGGCCATTCGAGGCTCGAAACCCTCTCCCAAAAGATGGCAACTACCCAATCGAGGAAGCGCTCGGCGCGCCCTCCACACCTGAGGGGCACAAATTTAGCCAACTCGCCCCGCGACCACATACCTGGGCATGCGTACTTTCTAAGCCGACCAAGTTGAGCGGAGCGGATGGGGTGGCCAGGCGCCCTGGCCGAAATGGTCACTTTCCGCGAAGTGCGTTGAACAATTGGTGGAATGGGGAACGCCAACGTGGCATTCAGCAGTCGCTTAAACCATATGCCTAAAAAATACGACTGGATTCCGAGATAAAGAAATTCCCAACCAGTGATTTGTCATGGACTATAGGGGTTTTTAGCTGCCTCTTTATGAGGCAAGCACTGGTAGCTTCGGGAGCCCGTGGATGAACATCAAGATTGAGGCGCTGATCGCTCGTAAGATCGGCTTCGCTTCCCACCAGAACGCCATTCCGCTTGTACGAGAATTGAGCATTTGGAACCAGGAAGAAACAAATCTTGAAAATCTAATACTGACGTTAAGCACCGACCCAGATTTCGTTGAAAGCCGGTCTTGGCATGTTGATCGGATTCACGCGGGTGATCGCCTCAGCATTTCTGAGCGCGACATCAAGCTTAACGCAGGCTATCTGTCCGGGCTGAGTGAAAGCCTGAGCGCCGATGTGGTATTGCGTTTGTCCCAAGGCGAAAACCTACTCGTCGAGCAGCGCTTTCCCACTGAACTGCTTGCTCGCACTGAATGGGGTGGTTTGAGCGCAATGCCAGAGTTGCTGGCAGCTTTCTGCATGCCCAATGATCCATCGGTAGACCGAGTGCTCAAAGCCGCTTCTCAAGTCTTGCGGAGAGCAGGAAAGAAAGACGGCATTGATGGCTATGAAAGCAAGTCACGCACGCGCACATGGGAGCTTGCCTCCGCCATTTGGTCTGGTGTGTGCAGCTTTCAATTGAGCTATGCGTTGCCTCCAGCCAGTTTTGAGCAACAGGGTCAGAAGATCAGGCCGCCATGCGTCATTCTGGAAAACGGCGTGGCGACCTGTCTGGATACGGCATTGCTGTTCGCTGCGGCTTTGGAGCAGGCTGGATTGAATGCCCTGCTTATCATGACAAAGGGGCACGCGTTTGCAGGCGTTTGGTTGCAGCCTCAAGAGTTTTCTCAACTGTTGACTGACGAGGCGTCGGCAGTACGCAAGCGCATGGATCTGAAGGAAATGGTGGTTTTCGAGACCACCTTGGCGACCCAATCGCCGGCGCCGAATTTTAGCCAAGCCGTCGCAGCTGCGGAGCGGCAACTAGATGATGAGCAGTTCATCATGGCAATCGATTTGCACCGTGCTCGGATGCAGAAGATCCGCCCAATGGCGCTTGTGTCAGCAGTCATTGCATCCGATGTAACAGACGATTCTCCGCCAGCTGCTGAAGGCTTGGAGGAAGCCCCAGCATTGCCAGGGTTCGATGTCGAAATCAACGAGGGTAACGAAAGTCCTGCCGGTAAATTAACGCTGTGGCAACGCAAGCTCCTCGATCTGACTACTCGCAACCGTTTACTGCATTTGCCAGACAGCGCTAAAGGCGTGCGTCTTCTCTGTCCTGATCCAGCAGCTCTTGAAGACCTTCTTTCGAGTGGCCAGCGTATTCGAGTGGTGCCGGTACCTGACCTGAATAGCAGTGGTCGTGATGTGGCCGTGTACGAGCAGCAGAATAATGAAAGCCTGGTAGACGAAGTCGCCCGTCAAGCACTCGCGCGGGGTGAAGTGCTCGCCAGTCTGGAGAAGATCAAGCTTGAAGCAACCTTGATCGAGCTTTTCCGAAAGGCGCGTAGTGATCTGGAGGAGGGCGGGGCGAACACGTTGTTTTTGGCAATCGGCTTTCTTAAATGGAAGAAAAGTGCCGAAGACCCGAAGACCTACTCCGCACCACTGATTTTGCTGCCGGTGAAACTTGAGCGCAAAAGTGCCTTGTCTGGGGTGACGCTGACGTTGCTCGATGAGGAACCGCGTTTCAACTTAACTCTACTTGAATTGCTGCGTCATGACTTTGAGTTGGTGATACCCGGGCTCGATGGCGAGCTACCAAGTGATGAAAGCGGCATCGACGTGACTGGCATCTGGAACATGGTGAGGCGAGCGGTACGCGACGTGCCCGGATTTGAGGTGAGTACCGAGCTAGTTTTGGGTACTTTCTCATTTGCCAAATATTTGATGTGGAAGGACTTGAATGCCAACGGGGCACAACTGCTGCAAAGCCCATTGGTCAAACATTTGTTGGAGCCTAAAGAAGCAGGTGAAGGCTTCTCTGGCTCGGACGAGTTTCCCAGGCCTGAGCGTCTGGACTCATCAGTAACGCCTGCTCAGCTTTTTGCGCCATTGCCAGCTGACTCTTCGCAGTTATCTGCCGTGGTGGCATCGGCTGGCACTCATAGTTTCGTAATGGATGGACCTCCGGGAACCGGTAAGTCGCAGACCATTGCCAACATGATTGCTCATAACCTTGCACTAGGCCGTCGCGTTTTGTTCGTGGCAGAGAAGCGTGCTGCCCTCGACGTGGTTTATCGTCGCTTAGCGGAGAAAGGGTTAGGCGAGTTCTGCCTGGAGTTGCACTCAAGCAAAGCGTCCAAAGTTGAAGTGCTCAAGCAGTTGGATCGCGCATGGGATGTGAGTGACGCGTTGAGCGCTGAGGATTGGGAGCGTGAGGCTGCTCGATTGCAAACTCTGCGGTCACGACTTAACCGGTTGGTCGAGGTCCTTCATCGACGTTGGAGCAACGGTCTTTCCCTGCATCAGGCGATTGGTCGCGTCGTTCGTGATCACGGTCCTCAGACGCCGAGACTGGCTTGGCCACCAAGCACACAGCACGATGCTGCCGAGTACGGCCAGTTACTTGACCTCTCGCGTCGGCTTGGACTTAACGGTGCTGCCGCGCGCGACCTGTCAGTTAAGTTCGGCGCTCTGGCGCAGACCCAATGGTCAAATGCCTGGCAGGCAGAGATTGCTAGCACCTCACGTGAGTTGCCCCTGGCACTTGACGCCTTAAATGTTTCGAGTGAAAGGCTGCTTAACCTTACGCACCTGTCGTTGCCAGCGGTCGAAGTAATGCAGGTCCAGCAGCTAAATGAGCTGGCAACCCTGATTCTGGAATCCCATGGCCTAAACCTTTCATTCGCATTCGCTCCCGACGCCGTCACGCGAATCGAAGCAGCCCGGCGTGCTTGCCAGTTGATCGAGAGCTATCGCGAGCTAGAAGAAAACCTGTCGCTGAATTATGCCGACGAAGCCTGCCGTCGCATTCCATTCGAGGTAATTAACAATGAATGGCGCGAGGCTGAGGGTAAGTTCTGGTTCTTGGCTACTTTCGCCAAGAAAAGGGTAGCTAAGAAATTAGCCGCTTTAGGTGGCGCAGCGGGTTTACCGGACACCCTAAGCGACCTCGCAATTTTCGAGCGTTTGCATTCGCAGCTAGTGGAGTTGGACGCATTGGCAAGTGACATGCAGTCGATCCCTGGCTGGCAAGGTCTGACCAGCGACACCTCCCGTACACTGCGGACCATCACACTGGGTGAAAGTCTGCGCGGGCTGCTGAGTGGTTTGGCCAAATCACCCGACCACTTGGTTTCATTGCGCGGCGCAGTCGCGCGTCTGGTCATCGATGCAAATGAAATGTTGGTGCCAGGTGGACAAGTCAGTGCAGCGTTATCAGCGTTGCAACAAGCCTTGTCCCGCTACGACGAGGCCGCTCGGCTGTTTGCTGGTTTGGCTGCAACAAGCACAGAGACGCATCCGACCGTTGCTGCTCTGCGGGCCACTTCTCTTTCCATACAGCAGCAAGAAGAGCAGCTAAAGGCTTGGTGCGATTGGTGCCGTGTGCGCGAGCAGGCTGCCGAGGTCGGTTTGGCCAGTCTGGCTCAAGCATTGGAAACAGGAAGCCTTTTACCATCGGCAACCGAGCATACCTTTGTCACTGCCTATGCATATTGGTTTGCGACACAGGGCATCGACAGCGAACCGGTTTTGAGAAACTTCGTCGCTGCCGAGCACATGAGTGACATCGGGACTTTCGTTCGTTTGGACGACGAACTGGCGAAACTGACGGTGCGTTATATCCGGGCGAAACTATGCGGCCTAATCCCTTCCAAGAATGACATCCATAAGAGCAGCGGCTTCGCCATTCTCAAGCATGAATTGCAGAAGTCCCGTAGACACAAACCAGTCCGGCAGTTGGCAATTGAGATGGGGGACGCGCTGAATCGCCTCGCACCGTGCATGCTCATGAGCCCACTGTCGATTGCGCAGTTCTTGCCTGCCGATCAGCCCCCATTCGATCTGGTCATCTTCGACGAGGCTTCTCAGATTGCTCCATGGGACGCAATCGGTTCGATAGCTCGGGGCAAGCAAGTTGTTATTGCCGGTGACCCTCGTCAGATGCCGCCTACGAACTTCTTTAGCCGTGGACCAAATGCTGGCGACGACGATACAGCAGAAGACATGGAGAGCATCCTGGACGAATGCTTGGGAGCAGGGGTGCCGAGCCACAGTTTGAGTTGGCACTACCGTAGTCGCCATGAAAGCCTGATTGCGTTCTCCAACCATCGTTACTACGACAGTAACTTGATTACTTTCCCAGCAGCTGAAACTCGCGCAAGTGCCGTGGAGTGGCGCAGGGTTGAGGGCGTGTATGCAAAAGGCAAAGGGCGTTACAACCAGGCTGAGGCTGAAGCCATTGTCAGCGAGACAGTCAAACGTCTAACCGATCCTGCGTTCGTCGCTGCGGGTCATTCAATCGGGATAATCACGCTCAACTCTGATCAGCAAAAGCTGATCAACGATCTGTTGGACGCTGCCCGTAAGCAATACCCACAGATTGAGCCGTTTTTCCAGGATACCCAGACCGAACCTGTCGTCGTCAAAAACCTGGAAACGGTCCAGGGCGATGAGCGAGACCTGATTATGCTCGGAATCGGCTACGGACCAACCGAGCCGGGTGCGCAGGTTATGTCGATGAACTTCGGCCCTCTCAACAAGGACGGTGGATGGCGCAGGCTAAACGTCGCCATCACTCGGTCACGTCGAGAGATGTTGGTGTTCTCATCCTTCGATCCGTCAATGATCGACCTTAACCGGACCAATGCTCGCGCGGTCCGGGATTTGAAGCACTTCATAGAGTTTGCTCAGCGTGGCCCTAGGGCTTTAGCAGAAGCGGTACATGGCTCGGTTGGAGGATACGACTCGCCGTTCGAAGAAGCTGTTGCTCAAGGGCTACGGCGACTCGGCTGGCAAGTAGTCCCACAAATTGGAGTATCGCGTTTCCGTATTGACCTCGGCATTGTTCACCCTGACCGTCCAGGTGACTACTTGGCTGGCGTTGAATGTGATGGAGCTACTTACCACAGTGCCGCCACCGCTCGGGACCGGGATAAAGTCAGAGGGGCGATTCTCAGCGGCTTGGGATGGAACCTGGTGCGACTTTGGTCCACGGAATGGTGGGTAAATAAGGAAGGCGCCTTGCAGAAGCTGCACATAGCTCTAAACGACCTTCTGGCTCAATCCCGAGTAGAGGCAGTCGATAGTCAAGTAACCGAGGAGCCACCGGCCGCTCCAATCGTTATCGATTTCTCACACGACTCCGGCATTAGTGATGAGTTGCCAGAAGCGCCCATTAGCTCCGTGAGTAAATTGCCGTCGGAGATTGCGGACGTTCGCATTGCTCGCGCTCACACTGATCAACCTATTTCTCAGGGGCAGAGGGGGGAATATCGCGTCGCCGATCTTTCTACTCTTGCGCACATGATCCAACCCGAGCAGTTTCACTTACCGCAGTACAGTCCGGTGCTCCGTCAGATCATCGAAGAGGTGCTACGCCAGGAAGCCCCAATTCTCGACGCACTCTTAGTCCAGCGTATCGCTCGCGCACACGGTTTCCAACGATCAGGACGGCTTATTCGAGACAGAGTTCTGGAACTGGCCGAACAGCACCATCACGTTCGGCAAGAAGGATTTGAGGCGGCATTTGTCTGGCACGCCGAGGGCGATGTGATGGAGTGGTCGACATACCGTGTTCCGGCATCGGCCGATGACGCGCGTTCAATCGAGGAGATCGCGGCGGAGGAGTTGCGTATCGCCGCGAGCATTATCGATGCTGGAGACCGAGCCCTTGAGGTTGCCAGGTTATTAGGTGTTAGACGTCTCACAGGGGGGGCGCGTGAACGCATTGAGCGAATACTGAACGCATAGGGTCTGATTGATTCGTCGTGGTGACCTTAAAATGACTAATGAATGGTCATTGCGATGCTAAGTCTTTGGAGCGACAGTTGGCCAGCAATCACTTGTAAGTGAGCAATGTGAATTCGTCGTGTTGGACGCCTACGCATGATGAAATCACTAGGAGTGGTCTAGTGCTTTGCGGATACAAAAAAGGCACCTAGAGAAGAGGTGCCTTTCTATAACTGCGCGGTCATGAGACCTCCAGTTTTATTGCTTTACAAGCTGGACATCCAGTGTGATATCTGGCTTTCTCGCCATGCGACTGCCTGACTTCCGAGCCGGACACGCTTAGGAAATTTTCCTTCTTTTTCCCAGCGGTTGATCGTGGATCTGGAAACTCCCACCAAGTCTGCGACACTCCCAAATCTCAAAAAACGCTCTTTCAATTCCTTTCCACTCATGTAGCCTCCTTTCGGCCAGTTAGTTTTGGCATACTATTTGCTTTGGCTGATTTTGTCAATATTTTTAATTGATGAGTATTGACTTGAGTGGCTTGTTGTGAGTGTCATTCAGGTTGACATTTTCAAGGCGGTTGATTTGCCTCTGAATTAATTGACTAGCCCTTGAAAACCGATTTCGTCTTCTGGATCTCTGCTTGCGTCCTTATCCTATTCTTTAAGTAAGTAATTGCCCTGAGGGCCGGTAATTACCTCAAGTGTCGCGCCCAGAAGGAGCCAGGCTCGCTTCATTTTCCTTGCGTAGTCGTGGCGGTGATAGATGCTTTTAACTGTGCTCTCTTGGAAATGGTCAAGGATAGGTGTGCCAGCTGAGATGTGCTCCTCAGAGGAGTGAATGAGTTTTAAGCTTGATCGTCCGTTTGCTGGAAATAAAAAGGCACTCAATGTTGAGTGCCTTCTATACCTGCGCGGTCATTTAGACCTCCAGTCCTGTTTACAGTCTAGCCATAAGCTCATGAATATCGCTCTGTCGCCAGGCTAGCGCCTATGCTCCCAGTTGAGTGCGTCTGGGATGCCTTCCTTCTTTCATCTGTTGATGGTTGACCGAGTAACCCCGATCAGTTGGGCGACGCTGTTGAAACGCAGAAAACGATCTGTGGTGCATGCGCTCATGGTGCTTCCCTGTGGCTGGATGGAAATTGCACGGCAGTAGCAAGATGCCGTGAAGTCAATGGGTTGGCGCCAAAAATTGATCAATCGGTTTTTGCAGGTGGGCTTCAGGGCGACGCAGGGAGGGGTTGGCGAGGGTGAAAGTTCCTCGCTTTACAGGCGCTTCGCGGCGCCCTCTCTGCTTCGCGCTAAGAGGCTTCAGTAGGCACAGGTTTTATATAATGCTGTTTCACCAAGTTCAGGAAGCCGATCTCATCGTCAATATCTTTCAGGTGATCTTCGTCCGCCTCGTCCAGGAATCGCTCTCCTGCTGGGCCTGTTATAACTGCAAGTGCTTCACCTAGGATGTGCCAAGCCCGTTTCATTTCCCGTTCGTAGTCATATCGATGGTAGGTAGATTTCATTTTGTTACCTTCCACGTGATTAAGGCATCGTTCTGAAACCTCACCAGGAACCCCGAGTTGCTGCATGAGGGTTGTTCCCGAGCGGCGAAGATCATGGGTCCTCCATGGACCTCCATCCAGGACCAGGCTTCTAGTTTGGATGGTCCGACCTTCCAGAGGCGGCTGACCCTCGGGAAGTTGTCGGTCTCGCGCATGATTCGCAGCTTGTTTGATATTGACGGGTTTTTGTTCGTTTTGGCCGGGGTAGAGCCATGGAGTATGGCCGGTGAGTTTGTGCAGCTCACGCAATAGGGACAGTGAGTAAGTTGAGAGGCTGATCACGATCTCGCGCCGCGATTTGTTCCTTTCGGCTGCAATAGTCCACTCATGTCTATTCCAGTTCATCTCACTCCAAGGGGCTTGGCATAACTCGTTGATGCGACATGTCACCGAAATCTGGAGCATGTAAATAATGTGCGTAACCCGATTTAAACTTGAGGTGTGAAGGGCTTGGTCCAGCTGCCTAATCTCACGAGTGCTCAAGGCCCGCTCGCGTGGCTTTGACGGCTTTCCAACATCCTTTTTCTTGATCTCGTTAGTTGGGTTGGAAGAAACAATCTTACGACCTTTAGCGAAATCAAAGAATTGCCGCATTTCCGATAAAGCTTGCTGGGCCCTACGGTTCACGCCGCGAGCAAGCATCTGGTCCAGAATGGTATGGATATCTACTACGGTGACATCCTTGATCTGTTTTTTGCCTATACAGGGGAGGACGTCATTTGTGAATAGTCTTCGTAGATCCTCGCCTTTGTCCGCACGGCCCGATGGTAAGGCAGACGCCATCCAGCGTTCGAATGCATCGTCAACGCTCACCCGGGATGCGATTTCTAGGGCCTTGGCTTCAATCTCAAGTGCTCTCTGTTCTGCTTGTTTTTGTCGGTCGCCCATGGGATCCATGCCGCGGCTGATGTCCGTTTTCGCCTTCAGCGCGGCGTCTCTGGCATTGGCAACTGTCACCGCTGGAAACTCTCCCAGCGGCAGGCGCTTGTTACCCCATTTATCGCCGATCTTAATCCGGTATCGAAGGGACCATTCTTTACCCTTTGAGTTGACTCTCAGTTCCAGACCTGGGACCGTCTCATCTAGCAATTCGAACTGCTTGCTCTCTGGTTTGGCATTCCTGCACAGGGTTGTTGCTCTCTCGGTGTGCCTTGGGATTTTTTCCCGTGCCATGTGGGCTCCGTATCTAAGGATTTGGGTGCATGATACACGCCTTTCGTTTAGGGCACATAGAGGGCACATGAGGGTCTCTGAGTTGTGCTGAATCCAGTTGGATAAGGTTTTGGCTTGAAGGCTTGTAAAATATGGTGTCACCCCTATAAACACTGGCTTGCATGCTGTCGGTTGGATCTGGTTGGAAGGGTAGCGCACTAGCATGGGGTGCTAGGGGTCGAGTGTTCGAATCACTCCGTCCCGACCATTATTCCTGAGTAAAATCAGACACTTAAGCCGATCATCTAGATCGGCTTTTTTGTGCCTGCGCAAAATTCGCGCAATACTACCTGGTGATTTTTCGCTGATGTTCACGTTCGGAAATTCATCTGATCAGGTGATTTTCCGCCCATCCTTACCGGCTTTCTCGTACAGGTACAGCGACAGCGCTCGCACTACGAGGAAGCCCGATATCTCTTCCTCCCTTTACCCCAAGTAGCGATTCGCCGCCTCCTGGTCGTCTTTGATCGTTCTTAGCTCCTCCACGGTGTGCCGCTTGCGTGTTTCTTCTTGATTCGATTGATCGTGCTTAACACTCACGGGGGTACGCTTTTCCGGGATTCTGTTTTGCAGCAGGTGTGTGGCTTTTGCAGACAGGGTGAGTCAGGAATGTTTGGTGCAGATGGATATCCGGTCGGTCCATCCTACTCAGGAAATGGCGCGCTGGGCTGCGGTAGCAGTGGACCTGCTGGGGGCTGCCTGAGAGGTATTACTGTACAGAGTGATGAGGCGTGCATTGACTGGAGCTATTTCGACGGCGGTTGATCTGATCGTTGAATCACCCGACGGGCCTTCGACGGCCGCATAGTAAAAACATCTCTCGATTTCCACCAACCCCAGAATAGGCGACACAAGGGCTCTCAAAAGATAAGAATATTTTTTCCGTCGTGTTAGCATTCCGCATCAGAATTGACACAGAGCTTGGGCGATGGAAGGAAGAGGCAAGATCGAATTTGCAAATACACTTCGTGGATTTGCAGCCATTTTTGTGTTGGTCTCTCACTATTTTGGTGTCTTTTGGCTAAATCGAAGTGCGACCGCCTCACTTATAAATGCGCCTGAACTTCCATTAGAAACCCATGCAGTGCCTAATTATATTTCGTTAATAAATTCATGGCATATATTCAATGCAGGGGCTTTTGGTGTGGCTCTTTTTTTCTTGATAAGTGGATTTGTTATACCATTTTCATTTAAAAGACTTGGAGGTTTAGAGTTTATTTTTAATAGAGGATTTAGGATAGTTCCAACATATGTGGTTGGGTTTTCTCTATCGCTTTTATCTGTGTGGGCGATTGGTAAATATTTTTCTGTGTCATGGCCATTCTCGCTCAATGAGGTATTGATTCACTATGTCCCTGGGTTGCGAGATATTCTATGGTCTAAAAATATCGATGGGATTATCTGGACCCTTGAAATAGAAGTTAAGTTCTACGTTGTTTGCGCATTGATCGCATGGTTATTTAAGTCAGGGTCGAAATGCGTATTTGTAGCACCTGTGGTTTTATTTGTGGCATGCCTGTACCTCAATAGTTTACTGCCAGGTCTGCTCCAGAGCGGTTCTGTTTTTTATACGAAGGCGTTGGCGTTGTTGTTTTCCGCTAACTACATAGTATTTATGTTTATTGGTGTGGTGTTTCATTATGCACATAAAAATATAATCGATGATCGGTCTGCGATCTTCGGGGTGGCGCTATTGTTTGGTGCATTTGCATATCTTTGGCAGGATGGACCGAACGCGCCATCATTTTTTCTTATATGGAATTATGGGTTGGCTCTTCTGCTATTTTCCTTTGCGTATGCTTATCCAGCATTGTTCTCGTCGACGCGAATTTTTGATTTTCTTGCCAATATTAGCTATCCCCTATATGTAATCCATGGTGTGTTTGGTTATGCTCTTCTCCGTGTGTTCATGGATTTTGGAATGAAAGCTTGGCTTTCTTTGGTGATAGTCACAGCGGTGGCGATTTCTGTTTCATGGCTGCTACATGCAGTGGTGGAAATGCCGTCTCAGAAAATAGGCAAATATGTGTTGTCGTTTTTATTTAAAAGGGTTTCCCGTGAACCAGCAGACGCCCCTCAGGTATCAGGCATTGCGCGTTAATAAATTTTAATTTTGAGAATGGCCCGCTGAGCGCGGGCTTTTTTTCGTCCGGAGAAAATTCTTGGCCATCACCGCGCAGCAGTTATTGCAGATCTTCCAGACCGCTGGCGCCAACGCGGGAGTTTTTGCCCCTTCTGCAATACAGCGATGCATAGGTTCCAGATTGTCGGGTCTAAGCGCGTGGCCGCGTTTATTGCCCAGATCGGGCAGGAGTCTGACCAGTTGGTCTACGTCCGTGAAATTTGGGGGCCGACGTCCGCCCAGCGTCGGTAAGGACCGTCGGTATCTGGATGTGGCAAGTCAATAGCTACTGAACAATCATCGCCAAAAATCAGGCGAGCCATCAGGCTGATCTGACGCGGGTTGCCAACGCCAGTGCAGCGCAAGCCGACAAGCAATAGAGAAACAGCAGGCTGCCGGGCTGGCACTGCCGACCTTGACCAGAAAGCCAAAAAGGAGAAGACCGATGCCCTCGCTGAAAATGAAGACTGTACCGCGCGACTGCTGACTCTGCTCGCCGGCTGCGCGTCGCGTGAAGTTGTCGTACCAGTGGCGGGGACTGGCCCAGTATCACCAGCCCCTCCGCGCTGGGTGATGCAGGAACCATCGAACTCTTTAGAGTTTCTGCATCAACTATTTTCAATATCCGTGCCGGGATCATTATCGATCATGCAGCTCTAAGGGCGTTACAGGAGTATGTGCGTGAGGTGTGCTTGCGCTAAGTGCACCTTCATTACGCCATGACACGAAGGATTGCTTGAGTGGTCTCTGGGGAGAAACGTCATCTTGAAGGCCCGTCTCTACCCATTCTTCCTTTTTGGGTAGCCGTAACGTGCCAAACACCAGGTCTATAACTGGAAAGAACGCTGCATAGTTTGAGTTGTGGTATCGCGCGTCCCTCCCGTGATGCAGTCTGTGCCATTGTGGACCTGAGATTATTGGGGTGAAGGGGCCCAATGAGAAGCGGACATTCGCGTGATTGAAGTAACCCCAGCCACTGAACAATATCAATGAGCCTAGATACGGAACCGTGTTCCCCCCACAAATTATTGCGGTAGGTATGTGTGCAAGAAAAAAGCCTATCAATGCGCCCCCTACGCTCTGGCGTAGGGAGGTTGAGGCATTCATATACGCGTCGCTGTGATGCACTCTATGGAATGCCCACAGGGCTGAAAATTTGTGTTCAAGTCGATGGGTCCAGTATTGGAAAAAGTCCCAAATGAATGCATAGATGAGTGTGGCAAGGATACCCCCAACTATGCCTTTTGATTGCCAATCGGGAACCGTGCGCTCAAGCACTGATATGCTCGGTAAAAGTTGCGCGCATCGATTCAATAGTGGGGCGACAAAAGCTGAGCCGATTAGCAAGAAAATGAAGACCTTGACGTTGTGCCACCTACCTTCAAAACCGGGGTCAGTTACGGCGGGCTTCCACCGCTCAAGAACCCAAACACCAACAGTCATCATGACTGCAAACATCACTTCTTTTGCGATGCCTTGAATCACCTGGATGATGTACTGCAAGAAATCGTTCATCGCCGCCCCAATTTTGGTGGGCGAGTCTACAGAGACCCGGCTAGTCAGGTCCAATGCGATCGACAGGCGTCGGGGCTGAAACGATGGGTCCGCTGCTCGATGTCAGGCAATTTTGAGCGATCACTGGGTGGAGAATGTAGAGCAGCGTGGGGGTTGGGGTGCCGGCTTCAAGATCTGGATATCTTCTTCGAGCATGCTCGCGTAGTGCCTGACGTTTTACCAGTCTCGACGCAGTACGGAGCCACTCGCTGGTTCGCGCAACGCTTCCTTGTGCTGTGGCAGCTGCCGTGGTTTCAGCTGCCACCCTGGTGTCAATTTCAATCAAACTTGCGCTGACCTTTGAGAAAGGATTTTTAGTCGGGATAGCCGTGCAGTTGTTCAAATCACTATACGCAAAAAGGCCGCCAACTGAATTCCCAGTGCCGATCAGGCGACGTTACAGAATCGATTCAGACCCGTTCACCGCTGCAACGGCTGCTCATAATCGAGCTGCCAATAGCGTTCAGGAGAGCCCATGTCGGCGCGTTTGGCGGTTCCGAATAGCGGAAGTTGACTCTGATAGGCGCCTACGGCGTAGGCTTTCTTTATTATGCTTGAGGTGGGAAATTTAACCGCCCTCATTGTCAGTCCAGCCTGCTTCCAGGCTGCGAGCCGAGTAATGACCAGACCCGGAAACTGCCGATAGGTAGCCTCCTCATAGACGAACCAATTCATTGGGTGGTCAGGTACTCCATCCTCTGTGTATTGTTGTGCAAGACGTAACGCTTCGCGCACCGCCAAGCAAGCGTTGCTAGTCAGCAGATGGTCGGGGTGGCGAAGCCCCATAGGCATGAGAACGGTCCCACCCCTTTGCTCGATGATTGTTTTTAGCGCAGGTACCAGGTCGGTCGTTTGATAACTGCGACCGTATTGGCTATCCCAGAAGCTGAGCCACTCGTTTCTCGCACCCAGTCTGCGCATCGACTCCGTATCTTCATCACGTCGCGCAAGCACCGCCTGATATCCACTACTAAAACCTGTTGCTATATCCCAAGCCGGGGCTGCTATCTCAGGATCAGGCACGCCAGCGAATACTGTAATGACAAGAGCGTCTCGACTCTCAGCCAAAAGGCAACCGCAACTGAAGACAGCATCATCTAAATGGGGGGAAATTACGGTAAGTCGTTTGGGGATTGGCAAAAGCATTTGATTTCCACTTCCCGACTGCAGATGTATAAGCGTTTGTCACTTCATCAATTCAGGGAACCGGTGCCTCTCCTCAGTTATAGTCAAGCTTGAATATCAGGCGCTCAAGGAGTTGCCGAAAGCGCTTCGGCTTCAGGAAAAACATTGTATTTAAAAGTGAGTATTATTTGCAGTTCAACGTTCGCCGCAACCGAGCGCGGGGTCGATAGGCGGCAAGCATTGCAGTGTGGCCAGCTCCAACAGCGTGAAGTAGCCATTCATCCAACCCGCGGTATCTATGTGGTAGACATTCCCGAGTACAGCCGGCTGCCAGAGTGGCGTATGGCCCACGATCACGGCCCGCACGCCATCGACACCGGCGTGGTTTTCGTCGGTCAGGCGCTTGCGTGACCACTGAAGGATGGCGGCAACGTGGTCGGCCTCTTTTGCCGATCCGGAAAGGGCTGTAATCATTTCTCCCCAGCTTGCGCACGGAACGTCGGCGTGCACGATGCCGATCAGGCCCTGGGCGGTCTCGACTTCGATCACCAGGGGTAAGTCCTGAAGGATACTGGCGTACCCGTCTTGCTCAATGCTGGATAGCCCGTAGAACCACGCACCACCGTTGATGAAGTGCATGCTGCATTGATTGCTTAAGCGGCCGGCAGCGTGCGAATCAATAGCCATTTGCTCATGGTTGCCACGCACTGCATGGAACCAGGGCTTGCGCAGGAGCCATTCATCGACATCCAGTGACTCGGGCCCACGATCAATCAGATCACCGACGCTGAACAGGCGGTCAGCGGCAGGATCGAATCCGACTGCATCCAGCGCGGTCTGTAGCCGGGTGAAGTGGCCATGAATATCCCCGACTGCGAAATCCCGGCCAACCGTGTTTGCGGCGAAGTGCTTCACGCGCGACAGCTCGGTAGTTTCGAACATTGGATGCTCCGACGCGGCAGAAGGCGGCCAGGTTATTGCGTTGGCGATGGCTGGCTCTGCATCAGCGGCCCATCGCCAAGCGTTCCTTTAAATTCTGGCATAGCTTTGCCGCGCCCGCTTTTAGCCGACGAGAACGCTGTTCTCTTTCACTTAAACATACCAACTGAAATCGCCCGTCATTAACCAAGACGATCATAGGCTCTTCTGGCATTTATCCTCGGCGTTAACATATTTCTGACGTCAAATATTTACACTAATAAAGTTGATCGAAAAGCAATTGGTCTTAGTGCAATTTATTCATACGCCATGCTGAAACTTCAACCATAAGTATCACAGCGTCCAACTAGAACAAGAGGCGAGGAGTATTGCGACCCGACAAAAGACAAAATTCTGACAACAAAAAACAGTCACATTCTCCCTATAAGTCGGTGATACATCATGATCAAGATCATGGCCTGCTTTTTAATAGGAGTTGTTACTGCAGGATGCAACGGCATCGTAAAACCCGATCTTTCGGGTGGTACTAATGATTCATATTTTTTAGTCTTCTCTGGCTTTCCCGTGCCGTATCTGTACATGGCCTCGGCGGTGCAATGGAACGATGACTACGCCGTCACCACCCGCCATACGCCATTCATCCCCAATGTGACATACAGCTGCAGCACCCACTGCGATCTTGTCTTCATCAAGCATAAAGCCAACGGCCACTACCCATCATGGCGCGCACCGCGTGTGGGCGAGAGCATTACGGCCGTGGGGGGAAGTCCCTACCTCGTGACCACTACCGGGAAAGGCAAGGTGTATCAAACGCCTTTCGTCAATGCAGATGAACACAGCGGTGATCTCTACGCCATCCATGATGCCCCGCTGGTCAAGGGGATGTCCGGTGGGCCGGTCATTGCCAATGACGGCAGTGTCGTCGGCATCAATATCGGTTTCTACTCCACCACATTAAACGATGTGAGTAGCAACTCCGGGGTCAAGGGCGCTGAGAGGATCAGTATCTTTATCCCTTACTCGATCATTCAGCGCGAGTGGGGGATGTTGCAGGCAAAGCTTACTAATCCGCACGGACCGAAGTATGCCGCGAAGTAACCCAGGAGCCGGCTTGCTGGCGAAGACGACAGCCCGGCCAACAAGGCAGTGTCTGGCTCCTACAGGTATAGGAAGCATTACTTCTTCGGCGGTTTACCGCTGGAGGGAATATGCAAGTAAGACATCACACTTTCGGTCAGTTCAGTTGCAAGTTTGACGGCCTCTTTATTGCGCGCCATCACACCCGCCACCAGTCCTTCGATCAATGCGAGGACGGCAATGTTGGAGCTGGTCATGACCGGATGATCGGCGGGGGCAAACAGCACGTGTTCGGCAATGCCGGTGAGAGGCGATGCGGGGGAGTCGGTGATTGCCAGCACCGAGGCGCCGCGCTCATTGGCAAAACGTGCGAGTTGCAGGGTGTCGAGGGAATAGCGTGGCAGGGAAATCGCCAGCAATACGTCCTGATCGGTAATGGCGGCCAGACGGTAAGCGGCGTTTTCGTTGCCGCCCTCCATGCTGATGGCCGTGGCGTCCGCACAGAACGGCATCAGGGTCGAGGCGGCGAGGCCGGCGAAGTAGACACTGTTGCCAAAGCCCAGGATGTAGATTTTGCGAGCGTTGATCAAGCGGGTGACGAATGCTTCGAAGGTGTCTGCATGGTTGTTCGTCGCCGCGGTGGCGAGGTTGCTGGTGGCACTCTGAATTTGCTCATGCAGGCCAAATGCGCCACCAGGGCGATGCGCCAGTTCGTTGCGCAGTTTGTCCACTGGCGACACCATTTGTTGCAACGTCGCGACCAGTTCGGCCTTCATGCCGGTGTAGCCACCCAGGTTCAGCGCCTTGGCCAAACGATTGACCGCTGCTGGTGAGGTGGATGTTTCAAGAGCCATTTCTTCGATAGTCAGCGTCGCGGCCCTGAGCGGGTGACGCAGGATAAAATCCGCCACCTTGCGCAGTGACGGCGGTAAATCGGGAACGATTTCCGCGAGTTTGCGCATCACTGGCGCGGCATAGACCGTGGTGTCTTTCGAAGGGCTCGGCATATCCGGTTCAACACTTCCTGAGGGTTGGAAAAGGGGCAGGGGGCGAACGCATAACCTGTGGGAGCGTGCGGGCGGCATTCCCACAGGGTTTTGCGTTGGCTGGAGTGTAAGGTTATTTCAAGCTGCCGGACAGAAACTGCTGGAGGCGTTCGGACTGCGGATTGACCAGCACTTCGCGCGGATCGCCACGCTCTTCGACCTGGCCTTTATGCAGGAACACCAACTGATTCGATACTTCCCGTGCAAAACCCATTTCGTGGGTTACGACCACCATGGTGCGTCCTTCGAGTGCCAGGTCCTGCATGACTTTAAGTACTTCGCCGACCAGTTCGGGGTCGAGTGCCGACGTCGGTTCATCGAACAACATCACTTCAGGCTCCATGGCCAGTGCACGGGCAATGGCCACCCGCTGTTGTTCACCCCCCGACATATGCGCCGGCCAGGCATCCTTGCGGTGCGCCACGCCGACTTTGTTCAGATAGTGTTCGGCTTTTTCCCGCGCCTCTTTTTTGCTGATGCCCAAGACATGCACCGGCGCTTCCATGACGTTTTCAAGGGCACTCATGTGCGACCAGAGGTTGAAGTGCTGAAACACCATCGATAATCGCGAACGCATGCGTTGCAGCTGTTTGGGTTCGGCGGCCTTGAGCCCGCCGAGCTTGTTGGTCACCAGTTTGAGCTGTTCGCCATTGAGCACGATATTGCCTGCATTGGGCTGCTCCAGCAGGTTGATGCAGCGCAGAAAGGTGCTTTTGCCTGAACCGCTGGAGCCGATGATGCTGATGACGTCACCGGCTTTCGCCTCCAGGGACACGCCCTTGAGCACTTCGTGGGTGCCGTAGCTTTTGTGAAGGTCCTGAATTTCAAGTTTGTACATGGTTTCAACTCTCTGGAATCAGTCGCTGAGCAAGCGGCCTTGGCGAATGGGGGTACTGCCGGCCACTTTGGCCAGCCACAAACCGGGCTGGGCAAAGCGCAGGCGTTCGCGGGCATAAAGGATGCCGTCGGTGCTGGCGTGCACCACGCTGTGCTGATCGGTCAGCGGATCAATGACTTCGAACAGCGGATCGCCGACCTTGACGCGGGCGCCCAACGGTTGCAGATAACTCACCACCCCCGGATGCGGTGCATAGGCGTACTGGGCGCCGGCGAACGGTGTCGCTTCACAACGACTGGGTGGCGCGGCGGGCCAGTCACCGCTGATCAGGCCTTGCTCGGCGAGATAGCCGAGAATGGCCTGCGCACTGTCGACGCATTGCTCGCGTTCGGTATCAGCCATGCCGCGCAATTCGATCGTTGTGGCAACGCATGCCAGCGGAATATTGGCTTCAGGAAAGCGATCGGCCAGGTGTTGCCAGGGAATCGCACAGGCTTCATCGAAAGCGCTGCCACCCGCGGCCTCGGCCAGCAGGGCAACGCCAGCGCCGAGACGGGCGGCCAATGACTGCAAGCGCGACCAGTTTTGCGGCATCGCATACAGCAGCATGATCGACTCGAAGTCGCAGTGCAGGTCCAGCACCACATCGGCATCACAGGCATGCTGCATCAACAGGCGCCGCAGGCCATCGAGCTCCGATGTCGGCGGCGACAGGTTTGCGAGGGCATCGCCCATGGCACGGCGAATCAGCGCGATGTTGGTGTCGGCATCGTCTCCCAGGCAACCTTCCAGCATCGGCACCACGGCGTCGGTGAGCTCCGGAAAATCGCGGTTGAAATTTTTCCCGCTGGAGAACTCGAAACGACCTTGATGGGTGGCCTGGAACATCTGTGCGATACCGATCGGATTGGCCATCGGCACCAACTCGATCACACCGGTCAGGCGACCTTGTTCTTCCAGCGCTTGCAAGTGACGCTTGAGTTCGACGGCGACGCGCATCCCCGGCAGCTCGTCGGCATGCAGTGAGGCCTGGATGTAGGCCTTGCGGGGGCCGCTGCCAAAACGAAACACGGTCAGCTTTCGTTCCGTGCCCGAGGCACTCCACGGCAAGAGATATTGAATGTGCTTCATAAAGCTCCTTAGTGCTTGCGCGGTGCCAGATAAGCCAGCCAGCGGCGCTCGGCCAGCTTGAACAGGCGAACCAGGATGAAGGTCAGGGCCAGGTAGATAAGGCCGGCGGTGATGAACGCCTCGAATGGCAGATAGAACCGCGAGCTGACGGTTCGCGCGGCCCCGGTGATATCAATCAGCGTGACGATCGACGCCAGGCTGGTGGTCTGCAGCATCATCAGCACTTCGTTGCTGTACTGCGGCAGCGCCCGGCGCAAGGCTGACGGCAGGAGAATGCGGCGATACAAGGTCAAGCGCGACATGCCCATGGCTTTGGCGGCTTCGATTTCGCCGTGGGCCGTGGACTTCAGGCTGCCGGCCAAGAGTTCCGCGCTGTAGGCACTGGTGTTGATCGCGAAGGCCAGGCAGGCACAAAAGGTGGCACTGGACAGGTAAGGCCAGAGCACGCTTTGACGCACCGCTTCGAACTGCGCCAACCCGTAGTAGATCAGGAACAATTGCACCAGCATCGGCGTGCCGCGAATCACGTAGGTGTAGAGCCAGGCCGGGAAGTTGATCAGCGGCGACCGGGATACCCGCATCAGCGCCAGTGGAATCGCCAGTACCAGGCCAACCGCCAGGGAAATCAGCAGCACTTTCAGGGTCACCAGGGCGCCACTGAAATACAGCGGCAGGTTTTCCCAGATCAGGTTGTAGTCGAGAATCATGGGGGGCTCCCGGTTACAGTTCGGCGGCTTTGACGCCGACCGAGTAGTGTTTTTCCAGATAGCGCAGGACCAGCAATGACACGCTGGTCAGCATCAGGTAGAGCGCGGCGACCGCGAGGAAAAACGTGAACGGTTCATGGGTGGCGTCCGCTGCGTTCTTGGCTTTGAACATCATGTCCTGCAAGCCGATCACCGAGATCAGCGCAGTGGATTTGGTCAACACCAACCAGTTGTTGGTGAACCCGGGGATGGCGAAACGGATCATCTGCGGCACCAGGATCCGCCAGAACACCTGAACGCCACTCATGCCATAAGCCGCACCGGCCTCGCCCTGGCCTTTAGGGATCGCCATGAAGGCGCCACGAAAGGTTTCCGAGAGGTAGGCACCAAAAATGAAGCCCATGGTGCAGACGCCGGCGATAAAGGGATTGATGTCGAAGTAGCGGGTGTAACCGAGGGCCAGGGCAATGCGGTTCACCAGGTCCTGGCCGCCATAGAAGATCAGCAGGATCAACACCAGGTCAGGAATACCGCGAATCAGGGTGGTATAACCTTCGCCCAGCAGCGCCAGCCATTTGAACGGTGACAGACGAAAGGCGGCGCCGATCAGGCCCAGGGCAATCGCCATGGCCATGGAGATCAGGGCCAGGTTAATGGTCAGCCAGGCGCCATCGAGAATGCTCGATCCGTAGCCGTGTAGCATGATGAAGTTCCTCAGGCGAGCGCCGGGAGGCGCGCGAGACAAGCCGTAAATGACGCCCGCCAGTGCCGGCGCCAGGGTTTCGGGTAAAGGCTTATTCGCCGTAGATATCGAAGGCGAAGTACTTGGCCATCACTTGCTGGTACTTGCCATTGGCGCGGATGGCGTCGATTGCGGCACTCAGGCGCGCAACGTTCGCACTGTCGCCTTTGCGCACCGCGATCCCGGCGCCTCTGCCGAAGTATTTCGGGTCGTTGATGTCCGGCCCTGTCAGGGCGAACCCTTTGCCCAAAGGTGTTTTGATAAAACTCTCATCGGTGTTGACGATGTCGGCGAGCGTGGCATCCAGGCGACCTGATGCCAGATCGAGGAAGGCTTCATTTTGCGAGCCGTAGCGCACTACCTCGACGCCGGCTTTTTCAAGCTGTTCGGTGGCGAAACGGTCGTAGGTCGAGGAACGTTGCACGCCGAGTTTCTTGCCTTTGAGATCGACCTGCGGATCGGTGATCGCGTTGCCGGCCTTCATCGCGAACTTGCCCGGCGTGTGGTAGTACTTTTTGCTGAAGTCGACTGACTTCATCCGGTCTTCAGTGATCGACATCGACGACAGCACAGCATCGATCTTGCGCACTTTCAGCGACGGGATCATGCCGTCGAACTCCTGGATGACCCACTCGCATTTGACCTTCATCTCCTCGCACAGCGCGTTGCCGATGTCGTAGTCGAAACCACTGACGTTGCCCTCTGGCGTCTTGAAGGAGAAGGGCGGGTAGGCGGCTTCGATACCGATACGCAGGCTGTCTTCGTCGGCGTGTGCCAGAAAGCTTGCGGCGCACAGTGCCAGAGCACCTAGAAGTTCTGTCTTGTTCATATTGTTGACTCCTTGGAGGGGGCGTTTGGATGACGCGGGAATCTGCCGTCCGATCCGCGGAGGTGGATCGGTCCTGGAGATTCCTGGGGATATAAATGACATATAATGTTTCACAAATCAATATTGTGAAAATAAACGTGTCAGTTCGAGGCGACAGAAGGTGTTCGGAAGGACGGTAATCGCCGTCATGCCACCGAACCTTTGAATGAAAAAAGGGCGCCGGAAACGCTAATACCGGTCAGTCAAGGTGAAAGACCTGTGGGAGCGAGCCTGCTCGCGATAGCAGACTGTCAGGCAATGCAGGTGTTGGCTATGTAGCCGCCTTCGCGAGCAGGCTCGCTCCCACAGGGGGATTGGGTGGATGGGGTGGTGTGGGGTGTTTCCCTCAAAACCGCCCCAACCGGTACGCCTCAACCGCAGGCAATGCATGGACCGTCGTGGCACCCACAGGCGAGACCATTCGTCCGATTATCTCAGCCGTCACCGCCGCCTGAGTCAGTCCCAAATGCTGATGACCAAACGCAAGCAACACCTTGCCGTCGCACACCTTATCGATGATGGGCAGTGAATCCGGCAGCGAAGGACGAAACCCCATCCACGGCGTTGCAGCTTCGGCATTCAGATCATGCTTGAACAGGCCTTTGCTCAATCGGTGCAACTGCCAGGCGCGCTCCATGCTCGGGGGGCTGTCGAGGCCGGCGAATTCGACGGTGCCGGCCAGCCTCAGGCCATCGGCCATGGGCGTCATGATGAATTTGCGCTCCAGTGAGGTGACGGCGAAAGGCAGGCGCTCGTGTTCATGGGGCAACATCAGGTGATAGCCGCGTTCGGTGTCCAGGGGGACTTTCTTGCCGGTCAGCGCGTTGGTGAGTCGGGCGGAGTGGGCGCCGCAAGCAATGAGAACCTGGCGGGCGGTCAGGCTGCCCTGGTGGGTGAGCAGTGACACGCCGTCCTGCTGCACACGCCCGTCAACCACCTGTTGCTTGATGAACTGCACGCCGCTGGCCCTGGCGGCTTTGACCAATTCGCAGACAACCCGGTAGGGGTCCAGAAAATGCCCCGTGCGCGGGAAGAACAGCCCGCCCTGAAGGTGCTCGCTCAGCTGCGGAGCGACCTCACGTACTTCACTCGCCTGCCATAAATCGACGGGCACGTCCTGTTGGCGCATGCGGGCCTGCAACCCGTCGATAGCCTGTCGCGATTCGGGGCGCTCGAACACCAGCAGCGAGCCGTCCTCTTTCAGCAGGTCCGCACGGGCAATCGCTTGCAGCAGCCGTTGCCAGGCGCCAAGGCTGCTTTCGTTGAGTGCACGAATGCCGGCCACGGTGCGCTGGAACGGCGCCGGTCGCAGGTTCAGCAACAAACGCATGAACCATGGCATGGCGCGAGGCATGTATTTCCAGTCCAGGCGCAAAGGCCCCATCGGGTCCATGAGCATCGCCGGCAGGCGCTTGAGGATGGACAGATCGGCGATGGGAAACACCTGCTCGGTCGCCAGATGCCCTGCGTTGCCGAATGATGCTCCCTGGCCGGGGTCCTGGTGATCGATGACCACCACCCGCCGACCCTGGCGTGCCAGGCGCAGGGCGCAGGCGACGCCGATGATGCCGGCGCCGATCACGGCGATGTCCACCGGGTCGTGCGGATTGTTTGAAGTGAGAGGCATGTTCCTAGGCTTCCCTCTGGCCGTCGAGCAGGCGGCGCAGCTGCAGCGGGTTGCTGTGCTTGAGCGCGGCGGGTAACAAGGTGTCCGGGAAGTCCTGATAGCAGACCGGCCGCAGGAATCGCAGGATGGCGGCTGTGCCTACAGAGGTCGTACGCGGGTCGGAGGTAGCCGGGAAGGGGCCGCCATGGACCATGGCGTCGCACACCTCGACACCCGTTGGCCAGCCATTGACCAACAGGCGACCGGCCTTGCGCTCCAGGGTCGGCAGCAGTGCCCTGGCCTGGTCCAGGTCGGCATCATCCAGGTGCAAGGTGGCGGTCAGTTGACCTTCAAGATGCTCGGTGACCTGGCGGATCTCCTCGTCGTTGGCGCATTGCACGATCAGCGATGCGGCGCCGAACATCTCTGCCTGAAGATGCTGGTCAGCGAGAAAATCCTGTGCACGGGTGACGAACAGATGGGCCTGGCCCTGGTTCGGTCCTGTTCCCGTTTGACCCGTCACCACGCGCTGAGCGTGGGCGTTTTCGGCCAGTGCGCCGACGCCTTGCTGATAGGCGTTGAAAATGCCCGGGGTGAGCATGGTCTGGGCGGGGCTGCGGTGGACGAGGCCGGCAGCGGTGGCGATGAAGTCGTCCAGTGCGGGGCCTTGACGGGCAATCACCAGGCCAGGGTTGGTGCAAAACTGGCCGGCACCCTGGGTCAGGGACGCGACGAAGCCCTGGGCCAGCCCTTCGCCACGGGTCTGCAAGGCGGCCGGAAACAGGAACACCGGGTTGATCGAGCTCATTTCCGCGTACACCGGGATCGGCTCGGGACGCGCCTGGGCCGCCTTGCACAAGGCGATGCCACCGCTGCGCGAGCCGGTGAAACCCACGGCCTTGATGCGCGGATCGCAGACCAGGGCAATGCCCACTTCACGGCCGGAACCGAACAACAGCGAGAACACGCCTTCGGGCAGATCACACTTTTTCACGGCACGAGCCACCGCGCGGCCCACCAGTTCGCTGGTGCCGGGGTGGGCGCCGTGGGCCTTGACGATCACCGGGCAACCGGCCGCCAGTGCCGAAGCGGTGTCGCCGCCGGCGACAGAGAACGCCAGTGGAAAATTGCTGGCGCCGAACACGGCCACCGGCCCCAACGGCACCTGGCGCTGACGCAGATCCGCGCGTGGCAGCGGCTGGCGTTGCGGTTGCGCGAGATCAACGCGAACGTCCAGCCATTCTCCGGCACGCACCGTGCGGGCGAAGGTGCGCAGTTGTTGGCAGGTGCGGCCACGTTCACCCTGGATACGTGGGAGCGGCAGGCCTGTCTCGGCCATGGCGCGTTCGATCAACTCATCGCCCAGCGCTTCGATTTCATCGGCAATGGCTTCGAGGAATTCGGCGCGTGCGCCCAGGGGCGTTTCGCGATAGCCGTCGAAGGCTGCCCAGGCCAGTGCGCAAGCCTGTTCCACCTGCTCGGCGGTGCCGCCAGGATAGGCCGGTTCGAGCGGTTGGTCGGTGGCTGGATTGATCGCCCGGATCGCTTCGCGGCTGCCGCAAATGGCGTGCGGGCCGATCAGCATGTTGCCTGTCAGAGTCATGGCGCTTCCTGAAAAATTTGGGTTGATCCTGTCCCACAGCCGGCGCGCTTTCACGCGCCGCTGTGGTCGTGTGCCGGGTGTCAGACCAGGTTCTGCTCTTTCGACCAGTTCGCGTACCACTGGCGGAACAACCCGTACTGGGCCTCGGCGTATCGACGCTGGGCATCGGTGAGCGCATCGGTCTCGTTGAAGTGCAGGGTGTATTCCTTGTCGCCGTTGAGCACCATCAGGTGCTTGTAATAAAGCACCAGATCGCAGCCTTCGTCGAAGGACGACAGCACGGCCAGCGCGGATTCCAGTTCGCGTGCCAGGCGCCGGGCCTTTGCGTCACCTTTGGCGGCCTGCTTGCTCAGGGCCACCAGTTGCAGCACTTCCCGCGGTAGTGCGTTGCCGATGCCGGTGATGGCACCGGTGGCGTTGCAGTTGACGAAGCCATGAACCACCTGGGTATCGACGCCCACCATGAGGGTGACGTCGTCGTCCTTGGACGTGATGTTCTCGGCGGCGTAGCGCAGGTCGGCAGCGCCGCCGAACTCCTTGAAGCCGATCAGGTTCGGGTGCTCGCGGCGCAATTCGAAGAACAGATCGGCGCGGGTGGCGAAGCCGTAGTAAGGGCTGTTGTAAATCACTGCCGGAAGATTCGGGGCGGCGTTGAGGATGGCGGCGAAGTGTGCCTTTTGCGCGGTGGCCGAAGCGCCACGGGACAGCACGCGAGGAATGACCATCAGGCCATGGGCGCCGATCCTGGCCGCATGGGCCGCGTGAGCCACCGCTTCGCGGCTGTTGACGGCACCGGTACCGACGATGGTCGGGATGCCGGCGGCGACCAGGCGCGCCACGCCTTCCTGGCGCTCGGCCTCGGTGAGCAGGGGCCAGTCGCCCATCGAACCGCAGTACACCACAGCACTCATGCCGATATCGATCAGTTCGCGACCCTTGGCCACCAGGGCGTCAAAGTCCGGTTTGCGCTCGGCGGTGCATGGGGTCATCAGCGCGGGAATGCAGCCAGTGAAGATGTTATCGCTCATTGTTGTAGCTCCTTGGAACATTCATTCAGATTGATAGGAAGGCACGGGGGCTCAAATGCCCCACGCGAAGGGATCCTGTTCGTCGATCAGCAGCGTGCTGTCGGCAGTCATGTACGCGCGGCCGGTAATGAACGGGCGGATGCGTTCGCCTTCCCATTCGTAGCGGCCTTCAAACTGGCTGGCGGTGATGCTGGCCTGAACCCAGCGCTCGCCCGCGGCCAGTTTTCCATCGGCCGCCAGGCACGCCAGTTTGGCGCTGGTGCCGGTGCCGCAAGGCGAACGGTCGTAGGCCTTGCCTGGGCACATGACGAAGTTGCGACTATCGGCGCGGTCGTCCTCGGCAAACAGTTCGATATGGTCGATGAGGGCGCCGTCTTCGCCGTGGATGCCCTGGTCTTGCAGCGCCTTGAGCATCGCCCAGGTGTACTCGGTGAGGGCTTCGACGTTGTCCAGTTGCAGCGTCTTTCCATGGTCGGATACCAGGAAAAACCAGTTGCCGCCCCAGGCGATATCGCCGTACACGCGACCATGGCCGGGCACCTCGACGGCGACCTGTTGGCAGTAGCGGTAGGCGGGCACGTTACCCACGGTCACCGCCCCGTCTGCGTGCAACGTGGCGCTGACCTGACCGACCGGCGTATCGATCTTGTGCACGCCAGGGCTGATATGACCCAGGTGATGCAGGGACGCGACCAGGCCGATGGTGCCGTGGCCGCACATGCCGAGGTAACCGGCATTATTGAAGAAGATCACGCCGCAGGTGGCATCCGGCGAGACCGGCTCGCAATACAGGGCGCCCACCAGCACATCGTTGCCCCGGGGCTCCAGCAGGCAGGCGCGACGCCAGCGGTCATGTTGGTCGCGCAAGGCATCGCGCTTTTCGGCCATGGAGTTGCCGGGCAGATCGGGAAAGCCTTTCATCACCAGGCGAGTGGGTTCGCCGCCGGTGTGGGAATCGATGACATATACTCGTTTCATGAACCTGTCCATTGAGTGATTTGAGGGTTTCAGGACGAAGCCCGCACCTGGGCGCCTGCGGGACGTTGGCCAGTAGCAATACCGGTAGTGGTCAGCGCGGCTTCGCTTTCATCGTCCTCGGTTTCGAGACGGACCAGATGCGCCGGCACGCCGGTCGCCGCGCCCCAGTAATAGATACCCATGGCGCAGGCCGCCACGACCAGGGTGTCGAAGGGATGGCTGAGGACGCCAATGCCACCGAAGCTTCCGAGTTTGGACAGCACGATAGTCACGGCGTAGAAACCGATCAGCCATGCGGATGAGCGCACTTGCTGGCCCAGGTTCAGGTGATGGGTCGGCACGAAGCGACCGCACAGCAGGTAAACCACGAACATCAGGATCTGCAGGCCGAGCAACCAGGACACGGTGCTCCAGCCCGACCAGTAGACGATCAGCGCGGCGATGATGAACGACAGCGGCCCCAGCACACTCATCCACTTGACCCGGAACGGACGCGGCATATCGGCGGCGTTGCGGCGCAGTGCGGCCACCGTCACGGGCGCCACGGCGTAGCTGAGCACCAGGGCGGCCGATACCACGTTGATCAGCGCTTCCCAGGACGGGAAGGGCAGGGTCCAGAACACCGACAGGGCAAAGGTCAGCCACAGCGCCGGGCGCGGGATGCCGGACTTTTCGTCGATGCGGGTGAAGACTTTGAAGAAGGTGCCGGTTTGCGCCCAGCCATAGATGACCCGCGGTGTGGCGTTCATGTAGATGTTGCCGCAGCCGCTGGGGGAGATCACCGCATCGGCGACCACCAGGTAGGCCAGCCAACCTACGCCCAGCGCCAGGGCGATGTCACGGTAAGGCAGCGCCAGTTCCTTGGTGACCCCGGCCCAGCCGTTGGCCAGCATTTCGGTGGGCACGCCGCCGAGGAAAGCGATCTGCAACAACACATAAATGGCGGTGGAGAGCAGCACGGAGAGGATCAGTGCAATCGGAATGGTGCGTTGCGGGTTCTTCACTTCACTCGCCACCGAGATGATGGGCGTCAACCCGAGGTACGCAAAGATGACGCCGCCGGCGGACACCGCCATCTCCACACCCGAAAGGCCGAATGGCGCGAAGCCCTGGGCCTGGAAGTTTTCCGGCTTGAAGAAGGTGAACAGCACGCCGATGACCAGCAACGGCACGACGAACTTGAACACGCTGACCAGGTTATTGGCCTTGGCGAAGGTCTTCACGCTGCGATAGTTGAGCAGGAAGAACAGGCAGAGCAGACCGAATTGCACCAGCCAGCCCACCACCGTGGGGTCGCTGGAGCCGGCCTTGGTCAGCCCGGGAAACCACGCGGCGGCATATTGGCGCGAGGCGACCACCTCGATCGC
This sequence comes from Pseudomonas izuensis, assembly GCF_002356535.2. Lineage (NCBI taxonomy): Bacteria > Pseudomonadati > Pseudomonadota > Gammaproteobacteria > Pseudomonadales > Pseudomonadaceae > Pseudomonas > Pseudomonas izuensis. Next base: position 2,129,640 of record NZ_AP017423.2, read on the forward strand.
CACCAGGCTAGAGAAGGCGATCAGCGTGATAAAGCCCATCAGGTAGCCGAGCAGCGGGCCATGGGAGTACACCGGATAGCGAACCACGCCACCGGCACGGGGCAGCGCCGCGCCCAGTTCACAGTAGACGATGCCCAGCAGCAGGACAGCAAAACCGCCCAGCAGCCAGGAAAAAATCCCGGCCGGTCCCGCGATGGCGGACACGTGACTGGCCGCGAACAACCAGCCCGAACCGAAGATCGCCCCCAGTCCGATAAACGTGAGGTCTATCAATGAAAGTTGCTTTTTGAACTTGCCGTTGCCTGACATGGCGTCGCCTTCTTGTGAGTTATTGGATAGGCAGGGGTGATGTCACTGGGGCTATAGCGTGAACCCGTCAGCCTGGCCGCGATTGATGTTTTCCATTGGCATGGATGACGAAATCAGCACAGTGCGGAGGACGGCGAGGTGCCCTCGACAGGATGACGGGGTTGCGGCAACCTGCTCGGCGTGCGCCGTATCAAGGGTGTTTTGCCTGGGCAAAGAGGGGAGGGAGTTTCATGACGCAGAATGCGCTGGCGATCCTGTGCCAGGGGAACGACGCCAGTCGTCCTCAGACCATCGATGAATTATTGGCGGGCGTGGCACTGCTGCTGCCGATGCTGGACGTGATTCCCAATGCGGCGATCTTTATCAAGGATGTCCAGGCGCGCTACGTCATGGCCAATCGCACCCTGGTTCAGCGCTGCGGGCTGAAACACTTGCAGCCCCTGCTGGGGAAAACCAGTGCCGAGGTCTTCCCCGCGCAGTTGGGGCCTGGCTATACCGAACAGGATCGACGGGTTCTGGAGCAGGGGTTTGTACTGGAGGACCAACTGGAGCTGCATCTGTACGGCAGTCGAGAGCCCGGTTGGTGCCTGACGCATAAACGGCCGTTGTATAACCGTAATGGTGAAATCATCGGCCTGGCGGGGATCTCGGTCGACTTGCAGTCGGCCAGTGAGACACATCCGGCCTACCAACGCCTGGCGGCTGTGGACGAGTACATTCGCACGCATTTCAACCGGCGCGTCACCCTGGGCGAGTTGACGCGGATTGCCGGCATTTCAGTGGCGCAACTGGAACGATACTGCAAGCGTGTGTTCAACCTGACGCCGCGACAGATGATCCAGAAAGTTCGCCTGGAGCACGCGCATCGCCTGTTGCATACCGACATGCCCATCACGGATGTCGCACTGCAGTGCGGCTATACCGACCACAGCGCGTTCACCCGCCAGTTCAAGGCATTGACCGGCTTCACTCCGCGCCAGTACCGGCAGGTCACCCTCGGTGAATCATGACGATCAAAAACCGGCTACCTGTGCGACGTGATTGTCCTGCGCTGCGGCCATCAGGTGCAGCGGCACCTGCTGTTGTTTCTCCAGACACGGAATTTCAAAGCTACCCACGATCTGAAGCTGTCGCTCATTCAACCCGGTCGCCTCCTCTTCTTTTGCCTTGGCCATTCTCGCGTGGTTCGCTGCGATTTCATTAAGAGTTGACACGTTACATCTCCGGTGACTGACCAAGCGTATTGCTGGAGGCCTTAAGCATTAGTTTGAGGGGCGGGCGTGTCAGAATTATGTCGTTCTGAGGCCGCTACGACCGCCTGTGCAAGCCGTAAGCCAGACAGGGGCGCGTTTTGCGCCCCAGGTTTTGATTTGCGACGAAAGGTTGTGTGATCACCACCGGACCCACCAACACCTGTAGGAGCTGGCTCGCCAGCGAAGGCGGCGAGTCATTCAACATGGATGACATCTGACCCACCGCTTTCGCCGGCAAGCCGGCTCCTACAGAAAACGGAGGGCGGCGGGTCGATCAACAGGGACGTCGCCTGACCCACCGCTTTCGCCAGCCATCCCTGTTCCGGCTACAACCGGTACTTGATGACAATCCCCTTGAGCTTGCGCCCCTCGATGGCTTTCACATCGCGCGCCCACAGCGGCCCATTGGCATAGGCGCCCACTGTCCCGATATGGTCATAGACCACCACCACGGCATCACCACCCAGCTTGGCGGATTCCTCGCGCAATTTCTGTTCGACCTCGGCAATCGGTGGTGCGGGATCGACACTGGCGTCAATCAGCACTTCACCCAGGCGAATGTGCGGGCGCAGGGGTTCGGAGCGCAGCACCACGACTTCGCTGGGCACCGTTGGCGCGGGATGCTCGACGCCGACGTAGGCAGTGGTATGGGCATCGACAGTGGCGCAGCCACTGAGGGCGAGCAGTGCAGCGGTGAGCCCTCCGGCCAATAGCGACAATTTGAAACGGGCAGACCAGGAAGGGGCAGGCATGGTGGATTTCCTCCGGACAATCCGCTGGGGATGGCATGTTGACGGTAGCAGACGGTCGGGGAGTTGCCAGAAAGCCCAACCTGTTCAGGTTGGGCCCTTTCATGCATGGAACATCGTCGAACGTGTAGGAGCCGGCTTGCTGGCGAAGGGCGCGCCGACGTGTGACAGGTACATCGCTTTCGCTGCGGTGCGGCGATCCGACAAGCCAGCTCCTACAGGAGGGCATTGAGTGTTGTCATTGATCCTTTTCGCAGTTGACCATCCACGACACCCCAAAACGGTCGACCAACATGCCAAAACGAGCGGCCCAGAAGGTGGCCTCCAGTGGCATTTGTACATTGCCGCCTGCTGACAGCGCAGAGAACACCCGTTCCGCTTCGGCAATGCTGTCGACATTCAACGAAATCGAGCATCCGCTCATTTCTTCGGTGGGGCGGTCGGGTGTGGTATCCGAACCCATGATTGCCTGGTCGCCCACCGCCAGCCGCGTATGGATGATCAGGTTATGCAAGTCCTGGGGCACATGCTCGCCGGCGGGTGTTTCACCGAAGGTCAGCATGGCTTCGATCCGGCCCTTGAGGCATTCGGCATAGAAGGTGAACGCGGCTTCGCAGTCGCCATTGAAGATGAGGTAGGGATTGATTTTCATGGTTTGGCTCCCGGTCATTGAGGGACACATCGGATTGGACGCTTCGTTCAGGTGCGAATTCCGATGACATCGACTGGGCAAGCAAAGCGCTAAATGGCGGTGGGAGCCTGGGTTTCTTTAGACGATTTTTCGATAGACCGGGCAAGGCTTATCGCTTCGTTCGCGCGACGTGGCGCCAACAAACGCTCGATGCCGCCGCTCACCAGGTTTTCCAGCAGCTCATCATGCTCATGTTCGTCAAGCGAATGGCGAGCCAGCCAATCGGGCGCGCTATTGAGCAACCTGGCAATGGCATGCCCGGCCGCCAGAACGCCCGGCTCACTGAAGCGCGTTTTGGCCCCGAGCATCACCAGCAACCGGCGCTCATATTGCTCGCGCAGGTGCCGGACCCGAGCCTGTTGTTCTTCATTCAGGCAGCGGCTATCGCGCTCCACCAGCCGGAAATGCCACGGCATGTCACGGTGCAGGTTCAGGTGCGCGCGAATCAGGCTGTTGAGCCGGTCGCGTTTGGCCGGGGCTTTTTGTTCGATGCGGCCAAGGGTGGCCAACAACTCTTCGTAAAACTCCTCGATCAGGTCGAGCAGCAAGTGCTGTTTGCTCGGGTAATGGTGATACAGCGAGCCAGGGGAAAGCCCCAGGCACGCGGCGAGCTCGCGCATGCCGACCTGACCGAACCCCTTGCTGGCAAACAACTCCAGCACCTTGTCCCGGTACTCGGCGAAACGCGAGCAACGCTCAGGCGTAGACATGGAAGCCACGCCCCGTCTTGCGGCCCAGGTAACCGGCGGCGACCATTTCCTTGAGCAGCGGCGCCGGGCGATATTTGCTGTCGTTGAAGCCTTCGTAGAAGGCTTCCATGATCGCCAGCAGGGTGTCCAGGCCGATCAGGTCCCCCAGGGCCAGCGGGCCGATTGGCTGGTTGCAGCCCAGGCGCATGCCGGCGTCGATGTCTTCGGCACTGGCCAGGCCTTCCTGGAACACCAGGATCGCTTCGTTGATCATTGGCACCAGAATCCGGTTGACCACGAACCCCGGACGGTTGCCGGCGGTGATCGCGGTTTTGCCCAGCGCAGTTGCCATGTCCAGTGCCAGGGCGTGGGTGGCGTCGCTGGTTTGCAGGCCGCGGATGACTTCAATCAGGCCCATCACCGGCACCGGGTTGAAGAAGTGCAGGCCGATAAAACGCTCAGGCTGGCTGACACTGGCGGCAAGCTGGGTGATCGACAGCGACGAGGTGTTGGAAGCAATCACGCAGTCGGCGCTGACCTGTGCTGCGATCTGCTGCAATACCCGCAGTTTGAGTTCGAGGTTTTCCGTGGCGGCCTCGATCACCAGTTGCGCGTTATTCAGGCTGCTGTAGTCGGTGCTGGTGCGGATCTTGTCGAGGGCGGCGAGTTTTTGCTCCGGCGTCAGGGTCTCTTTGGCGATCTGCCGATCAAGGTTCTTGCCGACGGTCGCCACGGCTTTTTGCAAAGCGCTCTCGGAGATATCAAGCAAGGTCACGTTGAAACCGGCCAAGGCGCAAACTTGCGCAATACCGTTGCCCATGGTGCCGGCGCCGATCACGCCAATGTTTTGCAAATTCATGTTGCCGTCCTTCCGCTCAAACCCTGCGATACCTTGGCCGTAAGGGTGGCCGAAGGCGTACTATTGCCGCGAGTCTAGAGCCGGCGGGGCGGTTGTCCTATGCCGAAACTGTTCAACGGCACTGGTGTTTTTTGCCATTTCGAATGATGGGGAGCGTAGCGTTCAGATGCGGGAAAAGGACTCGGTGGCCGCCTACTTCGTGCAGGCGATGATCCACGGGCTGGGGGACGATCCGCAGCGAGTGCAGGCCGTGCTGGAACAGGCGGGCATCGATCCGGCGCTGATGCAGCAGCCCACCGCCCGGGTTTCGGCCAACGCCTTTGCGGCGTTGTGGCTGATTCAGATCCGCGAATTGAATGACGAGTTCTTCGGGCTCGACTCCCATGGCATGCCGCCGGGCGCTTTCGCCCTGATTTGCCGCGCATTGATTCAGGAGCCCGACCTGCATAAGGCCATGCGTCAGTGCCTGGCCAACTTCGCCCTGTTCCTGCGCGACTTTCGCGGCACGCTGACCGTGCGCGGCAAACGGGCGCTCATCAGCATGGATAGCCATTCGGCGAACGATGACGTCGCTCGGTTTGGCGAAGAGACCTTTCTGGTGTTGATGATCAGCCTGCTGTGCTGGCTGGGCGGTCGACGCATTCCCATCGACCGCGCGGATTTTCGCCACGAGCGGGTGTCCCTCAGTGACGACCGCCTGCTCTGGGGACCGAACCTGACCTTTGGTGCCGAACGTACTGAGATCGAGTTCGCCAGCCACTACCTGCGTCTGCCGGTAGTGCAGGATCTGGCCTCGCTGAAAGTGTTTTTACGCACGGCGCCGCAATGGCTGGTGATCCGCTTCCGCAACCAGCACGGCCTGGCGTCACAGGTGCATCAGCGCCTGCGCAACAGCCATTACAGCGATTGGCCGACCTTGCAGGCCTTTGCTCTCGAACAGCACCTGAGCCCCAGCACCTTTCGCCGCAAGCTGGAACGCGAAGGCTGTTCCTATCAGGAGATCAAGGACGAAGTGCGCCGCGCCGTGGCCTTCGAGCAATTGCGCCAGAGCCAGGCGAGCATCAGCGACATCGCCGAGCAATTGGGCTTTCAGGAACCGAGTGCGTTTCATCGCGCGTTCAAGAAGTGGACGGGGGAGAGTCCTGGGCGGTATCGGGCAAGGTTTCAGGCGTAGATAACGTGGGTCTTCGATTAAGTGTTTGTAGGACTTTTCCCTGATATTTGCCCGCTAAATCCCGGCCTTTAACCTTGAAACGTCTTGTGACGACAGCGACTTCGCAACTGATGGCGCGAGTTGCTGAGGTGAGGTATTTCTTTGCCCGAATCAAAGCTTTCAATGGATTGAAAACTTGCATGGATGAATTGATCAAGGAAGTGATACCGCTACTCCAGTATTTGATTCCGGGATTTTTAGCCGCCTGGATCTTTTATTCACTGACAGCCTTCAAGCGGCCAGACACCTTTGGACAAATAGTTCAGGCGCTTATTTTTACCTTTGTGATCCAGTCGCTGGTTGTCGGTTTGGGAGCGTTGCTGTTGGTTGCAGGTGAACGGTTCTTTTCAGTTGGCATGTGGGACAGAAAATCAGAGACCTTATGGTCAGCGGTGATTGCGGTCTTGATGGGGTTTCTTTCCTGCCACATTGCCAGTAGCGACAAGCTTCATGCTCTGCTTCGTAAGCTGAAAATAACCCGGCAATCTTCATATCCTTGCGAGTGGTACAGTGCTTTTTCAACGCGGCAGAGACATGTGGTGCTGCACCTGGTCGATGGTAAACGCCTGTTTGGCTGGCCGATAGAATGGCCGGCGGAGCCTGCAAGAGGGCAGTTCGTTCTTGAGTACCCTCACTGGATTGAAGATGCAGACCAGAGGTTTCACACCGGAGCTGAGGTGATTGTTATCGATGTTTCAAAAGTACAATGGGTCGAACTCCTGAAAACAATAGGGTAAACAAATGACAAGCAGAGCACCGCAAGAAATGCCGCCTGAAGTGCGGCGGCTAATGGAGGAATGGATTAACGGCGGTCCTCCTCCCCCAGGCTTGGTGATTCCACTCGGCCCTCCACCTTCAAGAAAAGAATCCGAGAGACCGCGTCGGCGAAACCGATAAATATGCCCGCGGTCCTTACCCGCTTCTCCTCATTGCTCGACCAGTCCCGACGCGCTCTGCTGCTGGTCTGGGGAACCTCCCGTGGCCTGTTCCTCGGCCTGGTGCTGGCAACACTGATCGCCGGGGTACTGCCGGCGCTGGCGGCGTGGTTGGGGCAGCGCATTGTCGATGCGGTGGTGTTCGCCATGCAGTTGCATGCGCAGCAGGGCAGTGCGCCGCTGTGGCCAGTGCTGCGTTATGTGCTGTTGGAGGCGGGGGTGCTGGCGATGCTGTCTGCCACCCAGCGTGCCTTGTCTGTCCAGCAGTCGCTGTTGCGTGTGCAGCTGGGGCAGAAGGTCAACACGATGATTCTGGAAAAGGCCCAGACGCTGTCGCTGGTGCAGTTCGAGAATTCCGAGTTCTACGACAAGCTGGTGCGAGTAAGGCGTGAAGCCTCGACCCGGCCGTTGGCGCTGGTGATGAAGTCGCTGGGGTTGACCCAGAACCTGATCGTGCTGATCAGCTTCGGCGTGTTGCTGGTACATTTTTCGCCGTGGGCGTTGGTGCTGTTGGTGGTCGGCGCGTTGCCGGTGTTTTTTGCCGAGGCGCATTTTTCCGGCGATGCCTTTCGCTTGTTCACTCGCCGTGCACCGGAAAGCCGGCAGCAGACTTATATCGAAACGTTGTTGTCCCATGAGGCCTACATCAAGGAGGTCAAGCTGTTCGGTTTCGCGCCGCTGCTGTTGCGGCGCTATAGCGAAACCTTCGCCCGGCTCTATGCCGAGGACCGGCGGCTGACGCTGCGTCGCGATGGCTGGGGTTTCGCGCTCGGTCTGCTCGGCACCGGGGCGTTTTATCTGGCCTATGCCTGGGTGGTGGTCGATGCGGTCCACGGCAACATCAGTCTTGGGCAGATGACCATGTACCTGGTGCTGTTCAAGCAGGGGCAGTCAGCGGTGAGCAGCAGTCTGAGCGCCATCAGCGGTCTTTACGAAGATGGCCTCTACCTGTCCAGCCTCTATGAATACCTGGCCGAGCCCGTGGTGGTCGATACCGGGCATCTCATTGTCGGTGCAGTGCCGGGTGACGGCCTGCGTTTCGAGAATGTCGGCTTTCGTTATCCGGGTGCCAGTCGGGCGGCGGTGGAAGGTGTCAGCTTTCATCTTGCACCGGGGCACAGCATGGCGCTGGTGGGGGAGAACGGTTCGGGCAAGACCACCCTGATCAAGCTGCTGACCCGTTTATACCGTCCCGATCAGGGGCGAATCCTGCTGGATGGCAGCGACCTGCAGGCCTGGGAGGAGGACGCGCTACGTCGGCGTATCGGCGTGATTTTCCAGGATTACATTCGCTACCAGTTCTCTGTCGGCGAGAACATCGGCGTGGGGGATACCCTGGCGTTCCAGGATGAGCAGCGTTGGCAAGAAGCCGCTGCCGAAGGCATGGCCGCGCCTTTCATCGAGCGCCTGGATCGCGGTTATGCCACGCAACTGGGGCGCTGGTTTGCCGGTGGGCAGGAGCTGTCCGGCGGGCAGTGGCAGAAGATCGCTTTGTCCCGTGCCTACATGCGCCGTGACGCCGATATCCTGATTCTCGACGAGCCGACTTCGGCGCTCGACCCGGCGGCGGAAGCGGCGGTGTTCGAGCATTTCAGCCGGCACACCCAAGAACGCATGACCCTGCTGATTTCCCACCGTTTTTCCAGTGTGCGCAACGCCGATCACATCATCGTGCTCGATCAGGGCAGGATTCTTGAGCGCGGCGATCACCACCGCCTGGTCGCGGCGGGTGGGCGCTATGCGCAATTGTTCGACTTGCAGGCGCGGGGCTATCGATAACCCTCAGGAGTCCTGCGCGTCCCGTGAAACCGTCGGGCCGGCGATCTGCGGTTTGGCTTTCATCAAACCGTCGAGTGCCTGGCGATACTGGTTACCGCCCAGGCTCATGCTGTTGTTGTGCGTCCCGCCGGGGATCAACAACAGGCGTTTAGGTGGGTTGGCGGCATTGAACAGTTGTTGGCTGAAGCGCGAAGGCATGAATGGATCGGCCAGGCCATGGACCACCAGCAACGGCATGTCGATGTCGACGATCTTGTCGATGGAATCGAATTTCTGCGAAAGCAGCCACCGCACTGGCAACCAATTGATAGGCAGGTTGTTGCCGGCCACCTCCGCCACGGCATCGCCCAGCGAGGTGAAGGTGGACTCGATCACCAGACCGTGCACGGGCACGGCGACCTGCGCCTTTTTCGCTTCGGCGGCCAGGTCTGCCGCGAGGTCGATTGCCACCGCGCCGCCCAGGGAATGACCGTAGATCAAGCGTTTGCCGGCATCGGGTTGCATCACCGTGAAGCGCTCCCAGGCGGCACGGGCGTCTTCGTACACGCTGGCTTCCGACGGCAGGTCGCCTTTGCTCTGGCCAAAGCCGCGGTAATCGATCGCCAGCACCGAATAGCCCATGGCGCGCAATTGCTCTATGCGAAAGGCCTGGCCGGTGAGGTTCCAGCGCACCCCGTGCAAATAGAGGATCGAGGGGGCGTCGCGACGTGCCGCAGGCCACCACCAGGCGTGCAGGTTTTGCCCGGCCTTGAAACCGGGAGGCTGGATGTCGAATTCCTGGACGTCCTGCGGCAAGCCGCTGTACCAGCTTGCGGTGCCCGGTTCGATGCGGAACAACAATTCGCGCTCCTTGTACTTGAGCGTACCACAACTCGCCGGCAGCCCGACGACCAGCGCAACCATGCACAGCAGCGGCAGCCAGCGTCGGCGCAGACGGGTGAGGAGGGCGGAGGGCATTGGGTGGTTCGCCGGGAAGACATGAAGCCCGCGTTGTAACAGATGCGCGGGTGAGGCGGGGAAAATTTAGACCTGTGGGAGCGAGCCTGCTCGCGATTGCGATTGTCCAGTCGCCTGATATGTCGACTGACAGACTGCAATCGCGAGCAGGTTCGCTCCCACAGGGGTTAGTGTTGCTCCAACGGATCACTTCACCCGCAAAACAATTTTGCCAATATGATTGCCCGCTTCCATCTGCGCATGGGCCAGCGATGCTTCGTCGAGCGTGTAGACCTTGTCGATCATCGGCAGGCAACGACCGGCCGCCAGCACCGGCCATACATGTTCGCGCAATTGCCGGGCGATCTCGGCTTTCTCTTCCCGAGTGCGGGAACGCAACAGCGAGCCAGTGACGATGGCGCGTTTGGCCATGATCGCCAGCAGATCGACATCCTTGGCGATCGCGCCACCCAGGAAGCCCAGCATCACCAGCCGACCCTCGAGGGCCAGGGCCGCGACGTTACTGTTCAGGTACGAACCGCCCATGATGTCGAGAATCACATCGACGCCCCGCCCCGCGGTTTTTTCGGCGATGACCTGGGCGAAATCCTGATCGCGATAGTTGATCGCCTCGGCACCCAGCTCGCGAATCACCGCAGACTTTTCTTCACTGCCGGCCGTGGCGAAAGCCACTATGCCAAATTCGCGGCAGAGCATCAGCGCGGTGGTGCCGATGCCACTGGTGCCGCCATGAATCAGGGCCCGTTGACCCTTGCGGGCGCCACCCATCTCGAACAGGTTGGCCCACACGGTGAAGAAGGTTTCCGGAATTGCCGCAGCGTGCTCCCAGTCCAGGCCCTCCGGAATCGGCAACGTCTGACTGGCCGGGACCGCGCAATACTGCGCATAGCCACCGCCATTAGTCAGCGCACAGACCTTGTCGCCGACATTGAACTCGCTGACACCTGCGCCGACCGCGACCACTTCACCGGCCACTTCCAGTCCCGGGATCGGGTTCATGCCGGGCTTCATCGGGTACTTGCCGGCACGTTGAATCACATCGGGGCGGTTGACCCCGGCGGCACGCACGCGGATCAGCACTTCACCGCTGCCGGCGGTGGGCACGGCCGCCTGGCGCGGTTGCAGGACTTCGGGACCACCGGGTTGGGTGATTTCGATGAGGGTCATGGTCTGGGGAAGTGTCATGTGGGATACCTATCAAAAGTGAAATCAATTCAAAAACTATAGGAGCAAGCTTGCTCGCGAAGGCGGTGTGTCAGGTAACAACAATGTTCAATGGGCCGACGTCTTCGCGAATGGGCTCGCTCCCGCATAGGATGGGGTTATCAGGCGAACAGCCAATTCCAGCAACAACGCACAAACAAACGCCCCCGCCGCAATCACGAACATCAACCCGTGATGCCCACCACTGGCATTGAACAACGCCGAGTACGCAAACCCGGACAGGGCCTGAACGGTGGCGAACGAAACCGTGGCGCGACTCCAGGCGACCTGTTGTTGATGATGCTCGGGGATCAGTTCGTGAACCCGGGCCAGCGCCAGAGGCACGATGCCCGGCGGGAACGAACCGATGATCACCGCCAGCAACGCCAGTGCCGCGAAAGAACTGGAAATCGACAGCAGGCCGATCGCTATCGCCTGCACTGCCAGCACCAGGCGAATGCCCGGCTTCGCTCCCAGTTGATCGGCCAGAAAACCGTAGCTCACCGGCCCGACAATTGCGCCGAGGCCATACATGACCCAGATCAGCGCGCCGACATGTTGTCCGGCCCCCAGCCCGCGGGCCACGTAATCCACCAGGAACACCATGGCCGGCACCAGCCCGGCCGCCATGAGCGCGTATTGGGCGAACAGCAGGTAGACACTTGGATTCATCGAAGTCGAAGGGGCTTTGACTGGCGTCGAAGCCGTTGCAGGGGGCGCGGACGAAGGCCAGCCGAACCAGCTGACCGCTGTCAGGACCAGCGCCAGCAGGCCGAGGCCGAGCCAGGTTTGTTGCAAGCCCAGGCTCAGCAGCGGCGGCACGATCGTCCCCGACCCGGCAATGCCCAGGCCAAGACCGAGAAAGATCGCACCACTGGCCAGGCCTTTGCGCGAGGCCGGCACATGGGGCAATACCGTCGCCGCGACCAGCACCATGATCGCGCCACCGGCAATGCCGGACAGCAAGCGCCAACCGAAGAACCAACTCACCGATAACGGAAAGGCACAGGCGAAAAACGCCAGGGTCACTGCCAGCATCATCAGCCGCAGCACCGTTTTGTTGGACGTGCGCCGAGCCAGCGGATGGCCGATCAGCGCACCGATCAGGTAACCCACCAGGTTGGCGGCGCCAAGGAACACGACGTCGCTGGCGGAAAACCAGTGGGCTTCGATCAACGAGGGAATCAACGGCGTATAGGCGAATCGCGCCAGGCCGATGCTGACCAGGCTGGCGCAGAGGCCGGCGAGGATCGGCAACCAGAGCGCGTTGCGCGTTATGCCGGGAGGAGCGGTTGAGCTGGGCATGAGCGTTGTCCTGTGGGTATTCTCTGGTGACCAGCATAACGATATCTTTTGATGCAATAATGCTGCGAATTTGCGTTTCAGTGATGCGTAAACGCATCAATGCATCGTCAGGAGGCCCCTATGAATTGGGATGACGCACGGGTATTTCTCGCGGTCTGCCGCGAATCGACGTTGCGCGGCGCCGCAAGGGTGCTGGGTGTGGATCAGGCCACGGTGGGTCGGCGGATCGCAGCGCTGGAAAAATCATTGAGCGCGACCCTGTTTCTGCGCACCTCCGAAGGCTACGCACTGACCGCCGTGGGCGAAGCGGCGATGCGTGCGGTGGAGAAAATGGAGCATACGGCGCTGGAACTTGAGCGGCGGATTCAGGGGCTCGATGAACGGTTGACCGGATGTGTGCGGGTCACCACTACGGACTCCCTGGCGATCGATTTCCTGATTCCAGCCATCGCCCGTTTGCATCGCCACCACCCCGATGTGCGGGTGCAACTGAATGCCTCCACGCAAATCCTCAGCCTGGCCAAGCGCGAAGCCGACATTGCCGTGCGTAATACCCGGCCGGATAACCCGGACTTGATCGCTCGGCGGATCGCCCGTTGGCCGGTGGGTCTGTTTGCTTCGCAAGATTACGTGGACGCCCACGGTATTCCGGAGCCGGGAAAGGCGTTCGAGGGCCATGACCTGGTGGTGTATCAGCCGTATTTGCAGGGAGGCAAGGACATGACGCTGGTCAGTGAGCCGCTGGGGCGCGGACGGATTGTCTCGAGCCTGAGCTCCAGCCTGCTGGTGCGCCGGTCCATCGCGGCGGGGATCGGGATTGGGGAAATGTCGGTGTACATGGGGGAGAGGGACGGGCTGGTCAGGCTATGGCCGGAGCGCACCCGACCGCTACCCTACGATGTGTGGCTGGTGACCCATGCCGACCTGCGGCACACCGCCAGGGTGCGGGTGGTGATCGATGAGATCGTCGAGGAGTTTTCCAAGGCGGGTGAATAACCTGCGAGCCTGCTCGCGATAGCGGTGGATCAGTCCCTATGTTGAATGTGTAGCCGCCATCGCGAGCAGGCTCGCTCCTACAGGGATTTATGGCATTTCGGGCAATTCCTGCGCACGCAAATCGAACACCAGTACCTCGGCATCCACGCCGTTGCTCAATGTCAGCAACTGTTCTTCGCGAACCCGCACACCATCACCTTCCTGCAAGGGCATGCCGTTGAGTTCGACACTGCCCCGTGCCACATGCACATAGGCGTAGCGATTGGCGGCCAGTTCCAGAGTTGCGTTTTCCTGGCCATCGATCAGACCGGCATACACCCGCGCATCCTGGCGCACCTTCAGCGAACCCTTGGCGCCGTCGGGGGAGATGATCAGTCGCAGGCGACCGCGCTTCTTCTGCGGGCTGAAATGCTCCTGTTGATAGCGCGGTTTGGCGCCACTCACCTCGGGCACGATCCAGATTTGCAGGAAGTGCACCGGGCGTTTGTCCGAGTGGTTGAATTCACTGTGTGCCACGCCACTGCCGGCGCTCATCAACTGCACGTCGCCAGGACGGATCACCGAGCCGGTGCCCAGGGTGTCCTTGTGTTCCAGCGCGCCGTCGAGCACGTAGGAGAAAATTTCCATATCCCGGTGCGGGTGCTGGCCGAAGCCTTTACCGGCGGCCACGCGGTCATCGTTGATCACCAGCAGATCGGAAAATCCCTGCTCCCTGGGATTGCGATAGTTAGCGAAGGAAAAGGTATGGAACGACTTCAACCAGCCATGGTTGGCCATGCCACGATCAGAAGCTTTGCGAAGGGTCAGCATGATGGATTCTCCTGAGGGACGTGAATTCGTCCGAGTGAGGAGAAGGTTAATGGTTACTGGTTGGTGCAATAAGTAGATGGAAATTGAAATACTGTCGCATTCAGGTTGACAGTAATATTGGCGACGCTGACTTCGCACTTCGCCATAATGCACACCAACGCAAGGCACCTAACCTGTGGGAGCGAGCCTGCTCGCGAAAGCGGTCTGACCCTCACCTCTTCGTTGAATGTGAAACCGTTTTCGCGAGCAGGCTCGCTCCCACAGGGGATGGCGTCCAGCAGACTGATCTATTGATGACTCCAGTGATGTTGAACCCATGAAAACCGTGGCAATGGTGCTGTTCCCCAACTTTCTCCTGCTCGACATGGCCGGGCCCATGGAGGTGTTTTCCATTGCCAATCGGTACCTCAAGCCTGACGACCACTATGTGCTGACGACCATCGGTACCGAGCCTGGTGCGCTGCGGGCGTCCAATGGCGTGAGCGTGCACGCCGATGTCGATATCGATCAGGCCTGTGACGGCTTCGATCTGCTGCTGGTGCCCGGTGGTCCCGGCGCCTACAACGAAAAACATCCGCGGTTGCTCGACTGGCTCAAGCGCTGTGTCAGCCGATCCGCAAGCTATGGCTCGATTTGCACCGGCGCGTTTGTGCTGGGACATGCCGGTTTGATCGACGGCTACCGTGTGACGACCCACTGGCACTACACCGAGCGCTTGATCAAGGCCTTCCCCAGGACCACCGTCGAGACCGACCAGATTTTCGTTCAGGACCGCAACCTCATCACGTCCGGTGGCGTTACTGCCGGCATTGACCTTGCGTTGTCAGTGGTTGCCGAAGACCATGGCAAGAAAGTCGCGCAGGATGTGGCCAAGGTGTTGTTGGTGGTGATGAAACGCCAGGGCGGCCAGGCGCAGTTCAGCCCGTTGATGGCGGCGGTGGCACCCCATGAGACGGCGATCACCCGGGTGCAGAACCATGTCCTCGAGCATCTCGACGAACCCTTCAGCATCGAACGCATGGCCGGTCTGGGTGCCATGAGCCCGCGCCACTTCGCCAGGGTGTTCGCCCGTGAAGTGGGCATGACGCCCATGGAGTTTCTGCAAAGTGCGCGCATCGATTGCGCCCGCAATCTGTTGGAAACCACGGAGTTGCCGCTCAAGACCGTGGCCTTCAAAAGCGGCTTCGGCAGCGTGCGGCACATGCGTTTTCTGTTCGGTGAAAAACTCGGACTGACCCCGGCGCAGTACCGCGAGCAATTCAGCTAGCGTTCTTGTCCGTCGTGCGCACCGTAATGGCCGTGACGCTCCCCCCGTGATGGTTGTACCGTCACCGAGGCCTGCCAAGATAGCCGGGAACTCATTGCAAGGAAGGTACGGAGCCTGGATGGACTCGCGTGCCGAGCAGGCTCCCGGCGGGTGAAGGTGCATGAACAGCCTACGAGACATACACAGCGAAACGGTGCTGCGCTTCGGCCCCTACGCATTTCATCTGAATCAGCGGCTGGTGCTGGAAGGCGACCAGCCGCTGCGCCTGGGCGGACGGGCCCTGGATATCCTGCAGGTGCTGGTCGAGCACGCGGGCTCGGTGGTCAGCAAGGACGAACTGATCGCTCGGGTCTGGCCGCGTTCAGTGGTCGAGGAAATCAATCTGCGCGTGCACATTGCCGCGCTGCGTCGGGCTTTTCGCGACGGGCAGAACGGGCATTGCTACATCGTCAACATTCCGCAGCGCGGCTACAGCTTTGTCGCGCCGGTGCGGCAGGCCTCGCCGCTCACGCCCATCGCGCTCGAAAGCCCGCCATCACACCCACAAAAGCCCCGCCATAACCTGCCGGCACGCCTGACACCGGTCACCGGACGCGATGCGGTAGTGGGCAGTCTGGTGCGCCAGTTGCCGGTGCAGCGCTGCATGTCCCTGGTCGGGCCTTGCGGTATCGGCAAGACCACCGTTGCCCTGCGGGTCGGCGAGCTGCTGTTGCAGCACTATCGCGACGGCGTATGGCGGGTGGATCTGGCAATGCTCGATGACCCGGCACAGGTGGTCGATCACCTGGCGCGCACCCTTGAGCTGGACACCGGCACCGCCCTGGAATCGCTGGGGCAATGGCATGCGCTGCTGATACTCGATAACTGCGAACACGTGCTGGAACGCTGCCGGGCCCTGGTCGAAACGCTGATGGCCTCGGCGCCGCGCCTGTCGATTCTGGTCACTAGCCGCGAACCGCTGCTGGCCACCGGCGAAACACGACTGCCGTTGCCGCCGCTTGTGGTTCCGCCGAGGTCGGCGTTGCGCAGTGTCGATGAAGTCATGGGCTATTCGGCGGTGCAGCTGTTCGTCAGCCGTGCCCGGGCTCGTCAGCAAGGGTTTGCCCTGCGCGAACAGGACCTCAAGGCCGTGCGCGAGATCTGTCGGCGGCTCGATGGTTTGCCACTGGCGATAGAGCTGGCGGCGTCGCAGATCGACGCGCTGGCGCTGGTGGGTTTGCAAGCGCAACTGGATAACTGCTTCCAACTGCTGACCCAGGGTCGGCGCACGGCAGTCCCCCGGCATCAGACCCTCAAGGCTGCGCTGGACTGGAGTTATGAACGGCTGAGTCCGGTGGAGCAAACCGTGTTGCAGCGCCTGGCGGTGTTCAAGTCGGCGTTCACCCTGGAGGCGGCGATGGGCGTGGTGGATTGCGCCGCGCTGTCGACTGCCAATCTGGGAAAGGTGCTTCAGAGCCTCGCGCTGAAATCGCTGCTTTCCCTGGAGCAAGCCAACGGTGTTTCCCGTTACCGCTTCCTCAACACCACCCGCGGCTATGCCCTGGAAAAACTCGAATGTAGGAGCGAGCCCGCTCGCGATGGTCGCTAACGATTACGCGTGTTTTTCTGGTTAAACGCGGCGTGCTTAAGTCCATCGCGAGCAAGCTCGCTCCTACAAAAAAAAGCGCCTCGGCATCAAATCCGAACGTTGTCCTGCAACTCGTCGAGTAAACGGCGCACGGCGATCAGGTCCGGCGTTGCATGTCCTTCGGTGAAACGCTGGTAGATCGGCGTCAACAGTTCATGGGCTTGGCGGTAGCGCCCCTGACGCTGCCAGAGCCTGGCCAGCGAAGTGGCGCTGCGCAGTTCCCAGGCCAGCGCGCCTTGGGATTTCGCCACGTTGAGCGCCTTGAGCAAGGTGGTTTCGGCAGTACAGTTTTTCACCGGGCAATCGACGGCCAGCAGCGTATCGGCACGGGCCCTTAGAATCTCTGCGGTGCTCCAGCCTGCCGCGCCGCTGTCGGCACGTTGCAGCAAATCGTCATCGATGAACCCGGGGCCCAGCGTGACCATGATTTCCTTGATCAAGCCGATGCCCGGACGTTGCGATGCCTGCGCATCGGCACCGTCGATGACTTGCGCATACTGCCGGGCCCAGGTGTAGAACAGCAGCACCGAGTTTTTCTGTGCCTGTTCCAGCAGCAGGTGCAACAGTTCGCGAGCGGTGCGGGTGTGGCCGTTGTAGTGGGCGATCAGGCAACCCGAGAGCGCCAGGGTGTAGCAGATGGACGTGCCATGGTTGATCTGCAAGGCAATGTCCAGCGCCTGTTGGGCCGTGCGCCAGGCCTGTTCCGGTTGCCCCTGCAACCAGAGAATGCGCGCCAGGATGGTCAAGGCGGCGACGCTCTGGTCGTACTGCACGCCAAAACCATGGGTGAAGCGGTTGAGGTGGCCGCTTTGGGCCATGCGCTGGATCACCTCTTCGGCATTCAACCGCGCCCGTGACTGATCCCCGGCAAAGTGCAGGGCCAACACCCGCAGGCGATGCGTGCTGAGCGACAGCACCGGGTCGCCGTGCAGGCCCAACTGGTCGAATTGCTGGCTCTGCTCCAGGGCCATCTGATAATTGCCACAGCTGAGGTTGACCGCCATGTGCCCGGAAACGGCGCGCAGCTCTCCGACCACGTCATTGCATTGTCTGGCCAGGGTTCTGGCGGTGACGAAAGCGCCGATGGTTTCCTCATTGCCGCCCTGGACGTGATAGCAGGCGCTACCGAGGGCCAGCTTCAGGTTCATTTTCAAACGCGGGCAGGGCTCGGGCGCAGCGTCGAGCAAGGCCAGGGCCTTGCGCACATGACCGCCGTGCTCCTTGAGCAGTGACAGTTCTTGCCAGAGTGGTGTGGACGCCGCCGTCAAGCGGATCGCCAGCATTTGCGGTCCCCGGGTATTCAGGCCCCAATCGAGGGCCGCGCGGATGTCTTCCAGGCCACGGGCGTAACGCTCGATCCACAGCGCTGTCGGCGTCTGCTCCCAATTTTTTTGCGCCTGATGCATCAAGGCAAGGCAGCGTTCGGCGTGGCGTTCCCGGGTGGCGGGCAGTTCGCTGGCCTGTTCGAGTTTTTCCAGGGCATAGCGGCGGGTCGTGTCGAGCAGGCGGTAGAACACTTCTTCATCGCCCACGTCCACACTCAACAGGGACTTGGCCACCAGTTGCATTATCGAGCCAAACACTTCTCGGGGTTCGATGTGCTCGCCTACGATCACCGCCGCTGCCGACTCCAGGGTAAAGCCACCGCGGAAAACGCCCAGTCGGCGCAGGCAGGTTTGTTCGCAGGCGCTGAGCAGTTCGAAACTCCAATCCAGCGTGGCGCGCAGGGTCTGATGCCGGCCCGGGGTTGCCTGGCTGCCGTGGGGCAGCAGGCGAAAGCTGTCCTGCAGTTGCGCCAGCAAACCACCCAGGCCAAGGCTGGGGACTTGGGCGGCCGCCAGCTCCAGGGCCAGTGGAATGCCATCGAGGCGGCGGCAGATGTCGACTGCCAGTGGCAACTCGGCATCGCTCAGTTCGAAACTGTCCTGGCTGGCCATGGCTCGCTCGACGAACAGCTGCAGCGCGGAAAAGCTCAGGGCCTGGGCACGGTCCAGCACGGCAATGGGCGGTGGGCAGTCCAGCGACTCAAGGCGCTGGATGAACTCACCCTCGGCCCGCAGACCCTCGCGGCTGGTGGCCAGGATGTGCACCTGCGGTGCGCCACGCAGCAGGCTTTCACAGAGCAGGGCGACGTGGTCGATCAGGTGTTCGCAGTTATCGAAGAGCAGCAGCATCTGCCGTTCGCGCAGGAACAGGGCGAGGCTGTTCAGCGGTTCGGCGTCGTGCAGGGACAGGTCCAGTAGCGTGGCCAGGTGACCGGCGATCATCAGCGGGTCATTGATCGGTGCCAGGTCCAGCAGGCGAATGCCGTCACGATATTGACCGATAAGATGTTCGGCCACGCGCAGCGCCACGGTGGTCTTGCCGATGCCGCCTGGGCCGACCAGGGTGATGAAGCGCTGGCGCGGCAGCTGCGTCACCAGGCTGTCGACCAATGCCTTGCGACCGATCAGGCGAGTGCGGCGCAGGGGCAGGTTGTGGCCGCTCGATTCAACCGGAGCGTTTTGCGGGCGCTGTCCGATTGATTCCAATGAATACGGTGCAACGAAGCTGTAGCCGCGCTGGGCCACGGTGATGATATAGCGCTGGCCGGCCTGACCGTCGCCGAGCGCCTTGCGCAGGGCCGCCATGTGCACCCGCAGGTTGATCTCTTCCACCACAGTGTTGGGCCAGACTTCGGCAATCAGTTGTTGCTTGCTGACCACGTTCCCGGCGTGCTTGAGCAAGATCAACAGGATGTCCATGGCCCGTCGGCCCAGGCGCAGGGGCTGGTCGGCCTCCATGATCAGGCGCTGTCCGGGGTAGATCCTGTAGGGGCCGAAATGCACAGCCTGTTCGAGGAAAAGGGTCAACGGGTCACTCCTGCCTGGGGCCTTTCAGTTCGCGGTTTTCGAGCATATTCCCCAGATTTTTTCGCCAGCGCAATGCAGGACCTGGGTGACGGCCGGGGTTCGCTTCGGACTGTCGGTTGCCACGCACTGATAGTCGCTCCGTGTTTATTGGGCGTGGCGTCTATAACGCGGCGCCGGGGCTTTTGGCGCGTCATGAAAAATTAACAACGTTTAACTCGTCCTGCGTCCGGTCTACCCCCAAAACTCACCTTCTTCAACTTCCACCCGGTCATGTGGGAGCGAGCCTGCTCGCGAATGCGGCGGCACATTCAACATCGTCAGTGACTGATACAACGCGTTCGC
This sequence comes from Pseudomonas izuensis, assembly GCF_002356535.2. Classification (NCBI taxonomy): domain Bacteria; kingdom Pseudomonadati; phylum Pseudomonadota; class Gammaproteobacteria; order Pseudomonadales; family Pseudomonadaceae; genus Pseudomonas; species Pseudomonas izuensis. The sequence goes on from NZ_AP017423.2 coordinate 2,149,476, forward strand.
GAGCAGGCTCGCTCCCACAAAGGACACCGGAATGAGCAACGTAGTGGTGGTCTATCACAGTGGCTACGGGCATACCCGTGTCATGGCCGACGCCGTGGCCCGGGGTGTGGAGCGGCATCCGGGCAGCACCTGCCTGCTGGTGGCGGTCGAAGACGTGGATGAGCACTGGGACCACCTGCACCGCGCCGACGCGATCATTTTCGGTGCCCCGACCTACATGGGCAGTGCCTCGGCAGCCTTCAAAGGCTTCATGGACGCTACAGCGGCGTTCTATCTGGCGCAACCGTGGCGCGACAAGCTGGCGGCCGGTTTCACCAATTCCGGCTGCCTGTGCGGTGACAAGCTCAACACCCTGCTGCAGATGGCGGTGTTCGCTGCCCAGCACTCGATGATCTGGGTCGGCCTCGACCTGCTACCCGCGCGCTCCGGCATCGGCGTGTTCGATGGTCAACTCAATCGCCTCGGCAGCTCCCTGGGCGCGATGGCCCAGTCGAATGTCGAACAGTCCCCTGACGAGGCGCCACCGGCTGAAGACCGTTGCACCGCCGCGCACCTGGGAGAGCGAGTCGCGCGGCTGGCCGAGCTGATGGGACGCGCATCTGCCTGATTCAACTCAAACCAACAACCCCACCCCACGTAAAGGAGCACGCCCATGAGTACGTTTATCACCCGCGACGGTACCGAGATTTACTACAAGGACTGGGGCAGCGGTCAGCCCATCGTCTTCAGTCACGGCTGGCCGCTGAATGCCGACAGTTGGGAATCACAGATGATGTTCCTGGCGTCCCAAGGCTACCGGGTCATCGCCCACGATCGTCGCGGCCACGGCCGCTCCAGCCAGCCTTGGACCGGCAACGACATGGACACCTACGCCGATGACCTGGCGCAATTGATCGAGCTGCTGGACCTGAAAGACGCCGTATTGTTCGGCTTCTCCACCGGTGGCGGCGAGGTGGCGCGCTACATCGGCCGCCATGGCACTGGTCGCGTGGCCAAGGCCGGGCTGATTTCCGCGGTGCCGCCGCTGATGCTCAAGACCGAAACCAATCCTGGCGGATTGCCCATTGAAGTGTTCGATGGCATTCGCCAGGCGTCGCTGGTGGATCGTGCGCAGCTGTACAAGGACCTCGCCAGCGGCCCCTTCTTCGGCTTCAACAAACCCGGCGCCAAGCCATCCCAGGGCATGATCGACTGGTTCTGGATGCAGGGCATGACCGCCGGCCACAAGAACGCCTACGACTGCATCAAGGCATTCTCGGAAACCGACTTCACCGAAGACCTCAAGAAATTCGATGTGCCGACCCTGGTGGTGCATGGCGACGCCGACCAGGTGGTGCCGATCGAAGCGGCGGGCATTGCTTCGGCAGGGTTGGTAAAGGGTTCGCAGCTGTTGATCTATCCCGGTGCACCCCATGGCTTGACGGATACCCACAAGGACCAACTCAACGCTGATCTGCTGGCGTTCCTCAAGGGCTGACCGATTCCCCCTCTGTGGGAGCGAGCCTGCTCGCGAATGCGGTGTGTCATTCAGCAGTAATGTCGACTGACACTCCCATTCGCGAGCAGGCTCGCTCCCACAGTGGGGATCACTCACTTCCGTATTGGTGCCGGCCTACAGGGTGGTCTGGTGAAGGGAGCGCACCGTCCGGCAACGCCAGGCAAACGGATTGATGCCTTCGCTGCGGGTGAACATGTGGCAGAAGTGCGCCTGATCGCAGAAGCCGCACTCCAGGCTGATTTGCGTGAGGCTAAGGTCGGTATGCTGGATCAACAGCTTGGCCCGGGCGATGCGTTGCTGGCGAATCCAGTCCTGGGGCGAGAGGCCGGTGCTGCATTTGAAGGCACGGGAAAAATGACTGCGCGACAACGCACAGGCCTGGGCCAGTTCAGTCACTTCCAGGGATTCACCCAGGCGCTCGAGGATCAGCTGTTTTACCAACCGCTCGCGCCACGGACTGAGGCCGCCGGCGCTTTTCTTTTGCGTTTCAGTGACTGTCGCGTGGGCAGTTTTTTGCTGCAAGTGAGCCATGGCGAATGTCCGGGTCGGTAGGACTGATTCTTGAATCCGAGGGCTCTGGCTTGCGAGTTAAACGTTGTTAATTCCTCGTCCGTTGCGGGAAGTCTTGCGTAAAGTCAGACACAATCGTCATCCTCGCACCTGGCCCCGACACACAAGGAACCCGTGCCTATGAACCGAAACGATCTGCGTCGCGTCGACATGAACCTGCTGGTGATTTTCGAGGCGTTGATGTTCGAAAAGAACCTGACCCGTGTTGCGGAAAAGCTGTTCATGGGTCAGCCGGCGGTGAGTGCCGCCCTCGGCCGGTTACGCGACCTGTTCGACGATCCGCTGCTGTTGCGCAATGGTCGCGGCATGGAGCCGACGGGGCGGGCGCTGGCGATTCTCAAGGAACTGCAACCGGCGATGGACACCATCTCCGGCGCAGTCAGCCGGGCCAAGGAGTTCGATCCGGCGACCAGTTGCGATGTGTTCCGCATCGGGTTGTCGGACGATGCCGAGTTCGGTCTGTTTCCACCATTGCTGCGTCAGTTGCAGGAAGAGGCACCGGGAATCGTAGTCGTGGTGCGCCGGGCCAATTACCTATTGATGCCGGCGTTGCTGGCGTCCGGGGAAATCTCCGTCGGTGTGAGCTACACCACCGATCTACCGGCCAATGCCAAGCGCAAGAAACTGCGTGACATCCCCTGCAAGGTGTTGCGTGGCGACACTAGGCCGGGGCCGCTGAGCCTCGATGAATACTGCGCGCGACCCCATGCGATGGTGTCGTTTTCCGGTGACCTGAGCGGCAATATCGACCTCGACCTGGCCAAAGTCGGACGGTGTCGCAAAGTGGTGCTTGGCGTGCCGCAGTTCAGTGGCTTGCGCGCATTGCTCGCAGGCACCGAGATGATCGCCACCGTGCCGGATTATGCAGCTTGTGCCTTGGTGGAAGGCTGTGACTTGCGTGCCGAGGATCCACCGTTCGAGATTGAAGCGGCGCAGTTGTCGATGGCCTGGAGCGGGGTGCATGACAACGACCCGGCGGAGCGCTGGTTGCGCTCGCGCATCAGTCAGTTCATGTCGGCGCCACTGGATATTTCGGCGACTGCCTGATTCTTACTGATATCCCCGATCCCCTGTGGGAGCAAAGCTTGCTCGCGAAGGCGGCCTGACAGCCGACCTGGCTTTTGCTGACTGAGTACATATCCATTTCTGCGGTAACGGCCGCTTATGGTTTCGCCCTTACGGCGAGGCACTTTTTTCAAACGCCAAAAAAGTACCCAAAAAGGCTCGCCCCGGCGTCCGGCCCCTCGCCAAGGCTCGGGGTTCCTTCGCTCCGGTATCCATCCGGGGACACTGCCCTCCGGTTGGCTTCGCTGCACCTACATGCAGCGTGTTCGACTGCGTCGAACGGCGCTGCGCGCCACTCCCCGGATGAACACCTCCACTCAGCCTCCCGAAGGGGCGGGTGGATCAAAAGCCAAAGCAAAGCGAGGCGAGCTGACACTCGACCTGCTTTGGCGGACGCGCCCAATCCTCTGTGGGAGCTGGCTTGTCGGGGCGCCGCATCGCAGCGATGGCGGCCTCACAGCCAACCTGAGTTTGCGGATGAACGCGTTCCCCTGTAGGAGCGAGCCTGCTCGCGAAAAACGTCCAGACAACGCGGGCATCCAGGCAGCACGCGTCATCGTTGACGTCCTTCGCTGGCAAGCCAGCTCCTACAGGGAATCGGGGACGCTTGAAACAATCAGGTCGGCTGTCAGGCCGCCTCGCTTTGGTTTTTGATCTGGGCGCCCCGTAAAACCACGCTGGCCGAACGCAGGCATTGCTCCTTGGGTAAACCGGCAGGACGCCGGTTTAGCCGCGCTGGGCCAGGGATGGCCCATCGCGGCGACCCACGGAGCAATACCGGAGTGAGGGCATGCCGAGCCATAGCGAGGCACCGAGTGGTGGGGCAAGAGCGCTTTGGTTACTTTCGCGCTTTTCGAAAGTGACTCGCCGTAAGGGCGAAACCATAAGCAGCCATTACCGCAGCAATGGATATGTACACCATCAAAAAATACGTCGCCTGACACAAAGCCTTCGCTGGCAAGCCAGCTCCTACAGGAAATGGGTGAGCCAACCGATCCACGCGCCCTCCCAAAAAGAGCACGTACATCCAATTTTTTCCTCCCCCGCCCCGGCACTATTTCGCTCAACCTGATTCGCCGGAGCCTTTCGTCATGCCTCAAGCCCATTCCCAGAGCACGCCAGCCCCGGGGTTCGATGAAATCGTGACCCTGATCGTCAAACACCGGATCAAGAGCGGTTTTGAAGCGACCTATGAAGCCTGGCTGCGCAATATCGTCAAGGTGGCCGGGCAGAGCGAAGGGCATTTGGGGGTGGACGTGGTCCGTGGCAAGCACGCCGGCCTGCAAATGTTCACCTGCGTGCTGCGCTTTTGCTCCACCGAGGCCATGCAGCGCTGGCTCGATTCGCCGCAGCGCCAGGCATTGGTGGATGAAGCCGCGCCGATGCTGGCGGACGGCGACCAGACCGAGGTCAATCCGCTCAACGAATTCTGGTTCGCCCCGCTGGCCGATGCCGCGTCGCCACCGCCGCGCTGGAAGCAGGCAGTGGTGACGTTGCTGGTGATTCTGCCGCACACCTTGCTGGTGCCACTGCTGTGGGGGCCGCTGTTGAAGCTCAATGCCTTCCTTTCCAATTACGTGGTCGCCACGTTCCTGATCACCCTGACCATCGTACTGTCGGTGGTGTACGTCTTTATGCCGCGGGCCACGCGCCTGTTCGCGCCGTGGCTGGAAGCCGGCCAGTCCCATTCCACATTGCCTTAAGGAGCCGCGATGAACGCCGATCTGATTTTGTTCAATGGCCAGTTTCATACCGTTGACCGGGAAAATCCGCACGCCAGCGCCGTGGCCATCCGCGACGGCCGCTTTGTCGCGGTCGGCAACGATGCCCAAGCCATGGCGTTGCGCGGCTCGGGCACGCAGGTGATCGACCTCAAGGGTCGTTGCGTGATTCCCGGCCTCAACGACTCGCACTTGCACCTGATCCGCGGTGGCTTGAACTACAACCTTGAATTGCGTTGGGAAGGCGTGCCATCCCTGGCCGATGCACTGCGCATGCTCAAGGAACAGGCCGATCGCACACCGACGCCGCAGTGGGTTCGGGTGGTGGGGGGCTGGAACGAATTCCAGTTCGCCGAAAAGCGCATGCCGACCCTCGAAGAGCTCAATCAGGCGGCACCGGACACTCCGGTGTTCGTCCTGCATCTGTACGACCGCGCGCTGCTCAACCGTGCCGCGTTGCGCGTGGCCGGTTATACCCGTGACACGCCGAACCCGCCGGGTGGCGAAATCGTTCGTGATGCCAATGGCAACCCCACCGGCATGCTGGTGGCGCGACCCAACGCGATGATTCTGTACTCGACCCTGGCCAAGGGGCCGAAGCTGCCGCTGGAGTATCAGGTCAACTCGACCCGCCAGTTCATGTGCGAACTCAATCGCCTGGGCCTGACCAGCGCCATCGATGCCGGCGGCGGTTTCCAGAATTATCCGGACGATTACCAGGTGATCGAGCAGTTGGCCAAGGATCAGCAACTGACCATTCGCATCGCCTACAACCTGTTCACCCAGAAGCCCAAGGAAGAGCTGACCGACTTCCAGAACTGGACCGGCAGCGTCAAGTTGCACCAGGGCGATGATTACCTGCGGCACAACGGCGCCGGGGAAATGCTGGTGTTCTCAGCGGCGGATTTCGAGGACTTCCTCGAACCGCGCCCGGACCTGCCGCAAAGCATGGAAGACGAACTGGAACCGGTAGTGCGCCACCTGGTCGAGCAGCGCTGGCCGTTCCGTTTGCACGCCACCTACAACGAATCCATCAGCCGCATGCTCGACGTGTTCGAGAAGGTCAACCGCGACATTCCGTTCAATGGCTTGCCGTGGTTTTTCGATCATGCCGAAACCATCACCCCGCAGAACATCGAGCGGGTGAGGGCGCTGGGTGGCGGTATCGCGATTCAGGACCGCATGGCGTTCCAAGGTGAATATTTTGTCGACCGCTACGGCAAACAGGCCGCCGAAGCCACGCCGCCGATCAAGCGCATGCTCGCCGAAGGCGTGCCGGTCGGTGCCGGTACCGACGCCACCCGAGTCTCCAGCTACAACCCCTGGACCTCGCTGTACTGGATGGTCAGCGGCCGTACCGTCGGCGGCCTGGCGCTGTATGAGGAAGGTTTGCCGCGCACCACGGCGCTGGAACTGTTCACCCACGGCAGTGCCTGGTTCTCATCCGAGCAGGGCAAGAAGGGCCAGATCAAGGTCGGGCAACTGGCGGACCTTGCTGCGCTGAGCGCGGACTTTTTCAGTGTCGAGGAAGAAGCCATCAAGTGGATCGAGTCGGTGCTGACCGTGGTCGGCGGCAAGGTCGTGTATGCCGCCGGGGATTTCGAGAAGCTGGGACCTGCCAGCGTGCCGGTGCTGCCGGACTGGTCACCGGTGGTGAAGGTCCCGGGTCACTGGCGGCCGGGCTCGCCGATGCAGGCGCAGGTGCACCAGTGCAGCGGACCTTGCGCGGTGCATTCCCACAGCCATGAGCGGGCGCGCCTGTCGAATGCGCCGGTCAGTGATTTCGCGGGTTTCTGGGGCGCCTTCGGCTGCTCGTGCTTCGCCTTCTGATCAATCCCCATAAGCGCCGATGCCAATACCTTTAGGTACAGGGTCCGGCGCAGCAACAAACCATCATCCACCAAGGAGTTTTTTCATGAGCAACGTTTCGTACTCTCGCCTGAACAAAGATGACGCCGTTGTGCTGCTGGTCGATCACCAGACCGGCCTGATCTCGCTGGTGCAGGATTTCTCGCCCAACGAATTCAAGAACAACGTGCTGGCCCTGGGTGACATCGCCAAGTTCTTCAAACTGCCGACCATCCTCACCACCAGTTTCGATAAGGGCCCCAACGGTCCGATCGTGCCGGAACTCAAGGCGCAGTTCCCCGACGCACCGTTCATTGCCCGTCCGGGCCAGATCAACGCCTGGGACAACGAAGATTTCGTCAAGGCCGTCAAGGCCACCGGTCGCAAGCAACTGATCATTGCCGGTGTGGTAACGGACGTGTGCGTGGCGTTCCCGACCCTGTCGGCCATTGCCGAAGGTTTTGAAGTGTTCGTGGTGACCGACGCTTCCGGCACCTTCAACACCAGCGTGCAGCAAGCGGCGTGGGCGCGCATGTCGGCTGCCGGTGCACATCTGCTGAACTGGTTCTCCGTGGCCTGCGAGCTGCAAGGCGACTGGCGTAACGATATGGAAGGCCTGGCCAACCTGCTGTCGGAACGCCTGCCGAACTACCGCAACCTGATCAACAGCTACACGACCTTCACTGCCAAATAAACGCATAACCCCTGTGGGAGCGAGCCTGCTCGCGAAAGCGGTTTGACAGTCACTGCAAAAGTGTCTGGTCTACCGCCTTCGCGAGCAAGCCCGCTCCCACATTGTTTTGCGCAAGGGGGTTAAAAAGGTGAAAAACCGCTATAGAGTGCCCTGACTGTCACCCAGGGCATGACAATGAACCCATTCGAAGACATGCGTATTTTCTGCCAGGTCATGGACTCCGGCAGCTTCACGGCAGCCGCCGATCAATTGGGCCTGTCCAAGCAGTTCGTCAGCCGACGCTTGATGCAGCTTGAGGAACGGCTGGGTGTGCGGCTGCTCAATCGTTCGACCCGGCGCCTGGACGTCACGCCCCTGGGCCAGAGTTATTACGAATCGGCCCTGCGCCTGCTCGGTGAGGTTGAGCAAGTGGAGCAGGGTATCGCCGGGCAAACCACCGAGCCGCGCGGCACCCTTCGTGTCAGCGCGCCATTGTCGTTTGCGCTGGCGCACCTGGGCAGTCTGCTGCCAGCGTTTTTGCAGCGCTATCGTGACGTCACGGTGGAAGTGGACTTGAGTGATCGCCCGGTGGACCTGCTCGGTGAGGGCTACGACCTGGCCCTGCGCATCGGCCTGCTTGAAGACTCAACGCTGATCGCCCGCCGCCTTGCGTCAATCGAGCGTGTGTATTGCGCGAGCCCGGCTTACCTGGCCGAGCGTGGCACGCCGCTCAAACCGGACGATTTGCTCAGCCATGACTGCCTGCCCTATGGCCACGGTCGTCAGGTGCAATGGCGCTTCGCCGGGCAGGGCAAGCCACTGTCCGTCAACGTCACCGGGCGGATGCGGGTCAACAACGGCGAGTTGCTCAAGGACGCGGCGATTGCCGGGATGGGCATTACCTACCTGCCGACCTTTATCGTCGGTTCGGCGCTGAAGGATGGCAGGCTGGTGCCGGTGCTGGAGGCGTTTCGGCCGGAGCCGCTGACGCTGTCGGCGGTGTACCCGCAGCATCGTCAGTCGTCACGACCGGTGCAGGCGTTGGTCGGGTTTTTGCGCGAAAGGCTCGATAGCTCACACGATCCCCTGTAGGAGCGAGCCTGCTCGCGAAGGCTGAGTGTCAGGCGACGCAGTATTGAATGACAGGACGCCTTCGCGAGCAGGCTCGCTCCTACAGGGGGGGAGTGCATCAGTTCGCGCGTTTGTCGTCACCCGGTTCGCCGCCGGCGTGAACGCCGTGATCGTCTCCCGGTTCACCCGCCGTATGCATTCCGCGGTCATCGCCCACTTCGCCGGCGCGATGAGCCCCACGGTCATCACCCACTTCGCCGGCGCGATGAGCACCACGGTCATCGCCCACTTCGCCCGCGCGATGAACGCCGTGATCGTCACCGGCTTCACCGGCATGAACCCCATGATCGTCACCCGGCTCGGCATGGTCGCTGCTGCGTCCGGAGTTTGAAGCGGTGCCGCCGGAGTGCCCCTGGCCATGGTCGCTGCCACTGTGACCACTGCCGCTTCCACCGCCATTGCCGCTTCCGCCGCCGCCCCCACTACCGCCGCCGTTACCGCCGCCACCATTCCCGCCGCCGCCACCGCCGCCACCGCCGCCGCCGCCGCCACCACCGCCACCGCCGCCACCGCCACCGCCGCCACCACCACCGTCTTTCGCGTGGGCACTCGACACATCGGACAGACTGTCCGGAATCAATACGGTAGACGCCGACAAAACCGCGCCAATAGCTACTGCAAGTAAAAGCTTGTTGATGTGCATGTCGTTCTCCGTTTTCTTTTTTCAAGTTGGAACGTTGATGAACAATGCAACGTGCTGCTTGGTTCCTTTATTCAGTAGGAACGTTGAAAAACACCTCAACGTACTGATTTATTCAGTTGCGACGTTGAAGCCCCCCTGCAACCCGCCGCCATGGCCCGTTCCAGAGGGTCAGTGGATGCTGGAGGCCAGCTCGAAAATCGGGATGTACATCAGGATCACGATCACCCCGATCAGCAGGCCGATGAAGGTCATGAGCAAGGGCTCGAACAGCCGCACGAACCACTCGATCCAGCGGCTGATTTCTTCGTCGTAGAAGTCGGCGCTGCGCTCCATCATCTGTCCCAGATTGCCGGACTGTTCGCCGGCGCGCAGCAGGCGCAGGGATACCGGGGTCACCAGGCGATTGAGTTCCAGCGCGGTCGACAACGATTGCCCTTCGCGCACCCGTTCGCAGGCCTGATCCAGGCGCGTGCGGGAAGCCACGGTGAGCAAGCCACGGACCATGCCCATGGCGGTGACGAGGGGAATGCCGCCTTGCAGCAGAATCCCCAGGGAACGGTAGAAACGCGCCAGTTCGTACATGAAGATGCGCTGGTGCACCGCCGGGAGTTTTTCGATCAGGCGGTCCACGCCCCGGCGAAAGGACGGCTGTCGCTGGAGCAGGGTGAGGGAGACGATGATCGCCAGGAAGGCACCGAAGAATTCGCCCTGGTGGGCGTGCAGGAACATGCCGCTGCTCATCAGCACCTGAGACAGCCACGGCAAGTTGGACCCCAGCCCTTCGAACACCAGGCTGAAGCGCGGCACCACGTAACCCATCAAAAACAAAACCACGCCACCGCCCACCACCAGCAACAGCATGGGGTAGATCGAAGCGCTGACGATCTTCTGGCGAACCTCGTCCATGCGCTGGCGATAGCTGACGTATCGGCCCAGGGCATCGCCCACGGCACCGGTTTTTTCACTGGACTGCACCAACGCCACGTACAGCGGGGGGAACACCGCCGACAGCTGGCCCAATGCCTGGGAGAACGATTTGCCTTCATAGAGCAGGCGCACCAGTTCGTTCAAGGTTTTGCGAGCCTGTGGCGCGGTTTCTTTTTCCGCCAGGCTTTCCAGCGCATCGATCAACGGCAGGCCAGCGTTGAGCAACGTCGTCAGTTCCTGGCTGAACAGCACCAGATTGAACGTCTCCCGCTGCTTGAGGCGCAACGCCCGCCAATGTCGCTCGGCGTGCAGGCTGACCACCCGCAGGCCCTGGTCTTCGGCGATGCGCCGGGCTTCACTGTGGCCCGGCGCTTCGACGGTCATCGATACCACACCGGCCTTGCCGACTGCTTTGAGGTGAAAACGCATGGTCGCCATCCCCGTCACTGCCAACTGGTGATTTCGGCGTTTTCACCTTCGCCACCGGGTTGGCCGTCCTTGCCCAGGGACAGCAGGTCGTATTCACCGTTTTCGCCAGGGCAGCGGTAGGTGTAGTTACGGCCCCATGGGTCCTGTGGCAGTTTTTTCTGCAAGTACGGGCCGGTCCAGTGGGGTTCGTCACTGGGCGCGGTGACCAGCGCCTGCAGGCCCTGTTCGGTCGACGGGTAATGGCCGACCTCCAACCGGTACAAATCCAGGGCCTTGCCCAGACCTTCTATTTGCGCCTTGGCCACTTTCACTTCGGAGCGGCCCAGCTGCGCGAAATACTTCGGCGCGACGATGCCGGCCAACAGCCCCAGCACCACCAGCACGACCAACAGTTCAAGCAGGGTGAACCCGCGCTGGGCTTTGGGAAAAGAATCACGCGGGGCGCAATACAGTCGCTGTTTCATGATGACCTCACACTCGGCAGAAAGGATCGCAGCGGGTTGATGCAATTGAGGCGTATGCAATTGCCATGCAAGGGATTGCCAAAGACTTTGTCTTCCCCCCGAACCCCCCGTGCCAAGGCCCTTTGCGGTTTCGGCACAGTGCTTGCGTATGGCTGATAAACGAGCGGCCATTGGGGCAATACCCCCATTTTTCGGGGCCGGGCAGGGGAGGTAGAACAATGAAAACTCTCACCGCAGGACTACTCGGCCTGACGCTGCTGGCAGGCACCGCCCAGGCCGATGTGTTCGTCTCGGTGGACGCCAGGGGCAACTTCGTCCTGTCCAACGTCCATCGCCCCGGTCGCCACTATCAGCGGGTCATTCATGAGCCCCAAGCGGCCGTGGTCAGCATCGACCGGCAGCCGCAGATGATTGCCGCACGGCCCTATGCCGAGCTGGTGTCAAAGGCCGCCACGGACAATCAATTGCCCGCAGCGCTGCTGCACGCCGTGATCCAGACCGAATCCCACTACGACGCCCGCGCCGTGTCGCCCAAGGGCGCGGGGGGGTTGATGCAGTTGATGCCCGACACCGCCCGTGAGATGGGCGTGGCCAATGTCTACGACCCCAAGGCCAACATCCAGGGCGGCGCCCGCTACCTCAAACGCCTGATGACGATGTTCGACAACGACATTGCCCTGGCCGTGGCCGCCTACAACGCAGGTCCCCAGGCCGTGCTCAGCCGTGGCGGCGTGATCCCGCCGTTCGCCGAAACCCAGCGTTATGTGCCCAGCGTGTTGAACCAATACCGGCGTTTGCAGGGGCTGTCGGCGGATGCCCCGTTGTGAGTGAAAGCCCCGGGGTGGTTTTCCCCAACAGTGGGGAATAGTGGCCCCGGCGAAAAAGTGGGGAAAAAGTGGGGAATTTTCCCCCTGCGAATTAAGTGATGACTGTAACTGGCTGAAAAATAGATGAATTTTTTATGGCATGCAGATTGCTCAAGGGAGTTATCGAGAATTATTCCCTGTGAGCGCCCACAGCGAGGCCCGTGATCATGACCGGCATACACCATGTTCCCACCATCCTCCCCTGGCTGTTGTTGGCCGCGTCCATGCTGGGCATCGAGTTCGCCGAAGCCGCTGTACGTTGCGAACGCAACCTGACGGCGAATGTCGTGGCGCTGGACCAGCCGCTGATGTTCAACCGTCTCGGGGCGCAGAACGTCAATGGCATGATGTTCGCCTTGCGTCGCGACGTGGTCGATGACCGTCAGGTTTCCCTGGACCAGGGGGGCGCCGCGGTGCCGGGCAAGGTGTCGTTGCGGCCGGACAAGCGCCCGCGTCCATTGGTCCTGCGGGTCGCCGCTGGTGACTGCCTGACGGTCAACCTGCAAAACCTGCTGGCCTACCAGGCCAACCCTGGTGCCCATGATGAGGGCGGCGAAGTAGAGGGTGAAGAAGGCGGCATCGAAATCGGCGCTGGCGGTGAAGCCTTCAAGGCTGACGAACAGGTCGCCGACCGTCATGTCGGCTTCCAGGTCAACGGCATGCAAGCGGTCAACAGTATCGATGACATCTCTTCTTATACCGGGCGCAACGCCAACACCCTGGTCGCCCCCGGCGCCAGTCGTTCCTACACCCTGTACGCCGAACGCGAAGGTGCCTTCACGGTAAGCAGCCGCGGCGCGACCTTTGGTGGCGAGGGTGCGGCCGGCAACAACGCCAATGGCCTGTTCGGCCAAGTGGCGGTCATGCCCAAGGGCGGTCGCAGTTACCGCAACACCATCACCGAAGAAGAGATGCGCCTGGCCAGCACCGGCCGCACCCCGGCCGGTCATCCGATTGTCGATTACCAGGCACGCTATCCACAGCGCCAACCGTGGATCCGCGAAGGCAAGGCCGGCAAGCCGATCATCAACATGGTCGACGGCAATGAAATCGTCTCCAGCGAAGCCGATGCGATTGTCATGGGCAGCAACGCCGACGGCAGTTTCCCGGCCTCGACCTATCCGCTGGAAAGTATTGGCAAACGCAATCCGGCCATCCCCAACCGGCTGGAGCCGTTCCGCGATTTCTCCGCGCAGTTCCAGGATGAAACCGCAGTGACCCAGGCCTTCCCGGCTTACTGGGCCGACCCGGTCATGGCCCACGTACTGGAGCCGACCCGCGATTCGTTCATGATCAACTACGGCTCCGGCGGCATGGGCGCCGAAGTGGTCGCCAACCGCCTGGGTGTGGGGCCGATGCACGATTGCCTGTCCTGCGCCTATGAAGAGTTCTTCCTCAGTGCCCATACCGTCGGCGACGTGGCGATGCTGGTGGACGTACCGGCCAACGCCGGGCTGGAAGGCATCACCCCTGGCCAGACCCCGCGCGCCGATCAGGTCGGGGTCAAGGCGACCACGGCGCTGTATCCGTCGGAGCCCTCGAACGTCGCCCACAGCTACATCGGCGACTTCGTCAAATTCCGCAACACCCACAACGGCTACGAGCATCACATCTTCCACTTGCACGGCCATCAGTGGCTGTTCAACCCCAACGACGACAACTCCGACTATGTGGACGCCCAAGGCATCGGTCCGGGCGCCGGCTACACCTATGAAATCGCCAACGGTGGTTCGGGTAACCGCAACCGGGTCGCGGGCGATGCGATCTATCACTGCCACTTCTACCCACACTTCGCCCAAGGCATGTGGGCCATGTGGCGGGTGCATGACGTCTTCGAAGAAGGCACCCGGCTCGAAGTCTCGCAACAGGGCGCCGATGGTTTCCACAGCGAGCCTTATGCCCTGCGCAGCGGCAAACCGGCGGCAGGCGCACGGGCCTTGCCCGACGGTGAAATCGTTGCCGGCACGCCGATTCCGGCGGTGGTGCCGCTGCCCGGCAAAGCCATGGCACCGATGCCAGGCAAAGTCGCTGTCGTACCGAAGATCGGCGAAGCCCTGGTGGCCGCCAACGATGATGACGATGATGAGGGCGACGATGACGGCGAGCATCATGGCGGCGGTGCTCATACCAACAGTGCGGCCATCGGTTCCCTGGCGCTGATCGATCGCAGCGATGCCAACCGCAATGCCGACGGCACCCTGAAAAACCCTGGCTATCCCTTCTGGATCGGTGGCATGGAAAGTTCGGTCGGCCAACGCCCACCGACCCCACCGCTGGACATGCTCGACGCCGCCACGGCACAGAGCTTGAAAGCCAGTGGCAAAGCCCTGTGGGCCAACCTCGATCCGAATCAGTCCGGTGGCTGGAACGGCGGCTTGCCGCGCCATGCCCTGGGCGGCGTGTCCGAGGGGGGCGAGGCCCAGACCGTTACCACGTCGCTGGACTTCTCCAAGTCGGTGACCCGCGCCAAACCGATCTACCTGCCGGAAGAAGGCACCGAAGTCGAACAGTCGGCCATGGCCTTCCACGCGAAAAAGGATCACCCCAGTTACGCCGTGCTGCCGGGCAGCCAGATCGTGGCGCGCAACTTCCGCACCAACGGTGCGCTGCCGATTGCCGGCGCCCCGTATTACGAACCCTGCATGGATGACCGGCAGAAACGCCTGACCAGCAGCGCCGGCACCGGCGAGTTCAACAGCGGCGAGCGCCTGGACGGCATGTCTTTCATCGGTGCCTCGACCTTCACCGCCGACCGTCCACGGGTCTACAAGGCAGCGAACATCCAGTTCGACGCGGTGTACAACAAGGTCGGCTACCACTTCCCGCAAGCGCGCATCCTGGCGTTGTGGGAAGACGCCTGGCCGGTGATCACCAAGCAGCGTCCGCCAGAGCCGCTGGTGATGCGCATGAACACCTTCGACTGCGTGCAATACCAGCAAACCAACCTGGTGCCGGCCACCTATGAGATGGACGACTATCAGGTGCGCACGCCGACCGACGTGATCGGCCAGCACATCCACCTGCCGAAATGGGACCTGACCGCCGCGGACGGTTCGTCCAACGGCTGGAACTATGAAGACGGCGTGCTCTCCCCAGGTGCCGTGCAGGAACGCATCCACGCCATCCGCGAATACAACCAGTGCGAAGGCACTGACCCGCGCGACGGTACGCCAGCCTGCCCGAAAGCCAAGAATCACCCGTACTTTGGCCAGTTCGGCCGGGCCGATTGGGTGGGGGCGCGCACGGCGATGCAGCGCTGGTTCGTCGACCCGGTGGTGAACACCCAGGGCGTCGACCGTGGCCTGGGCACCATTTTCACCCACGACCACCTGGGCCCATCGACCCACCAACAGATTGGCCTGTACGCCACCGTGCTGGCCGAGCCGGCCGGTTCCACCTGGTTCCACGCCGAAACCGGCGAGCCGTTGTACAGCGGCACGCGGCAGGATGGCGGGCCGACTTCGTGGCAGGCGGTGATTTCCACCGGTGACCTGGACAATGACGGCAAGAACGACAGCTTCCGTGAGTTCTTCCTCGAATACAGCGACTTCCAGCACGCCTATGAAGCGGGTGTGTACGTGGGCGCAGGTCCCAATGGCGTGCCGAACCCGCAAGCGTTCCCGGCCACGGCCGACAGCTTCCGCTACGCGATCAACCCGCCGGTGCGCGACAACACCAGCGAGTTGCTCGAAGCGGTGGTGGAACTGCGAGGCGGCGTGAAACCGGGCTGCCCGAGCCGGCCTTGCCCGCAGGCGATCTCGGTGGATGACCCGGGCATGTTCGTCGTCAACTACCGCAACGAACCGCTGGCCCTGCGGGTGTTCGACCCGAACAAGGTCGGCCCGGACGGCAAGCGCGGCATGCAGTCCGATGGCCTGGGCGGCGATCTGGCGTACGCCATGCAAAGCCGTACCGACCGTGCGATCCCGGCGATGAACCTGGCGCCGAACCTGATCACCTCGGCCACCGGCCCGACCGGCGGCACCACGCTGTTCCCGCCGCACATCAACAAGGGCGGTGCGGAACCGGGTGATCCGTTCACCCCGATGCTGCGGACCTACACCGGTGACAACGTGCGGCTGCGGGTGCATGCCGGCGGCCATGAAGAGGAGCACAACGTCACCCTGCACGGTGTGAAATGGCTGCAAAGCGGTTCCGGTTTCGGCAACAGCTCCAACTCCGGCTGGCGCGCGTCGCAGATGGTCGGGATCTCCGAGCAGATGGGCTTCAATGCGCCGGTGTCGATGATGTCCAGCGCGGCGGCGACCACCGGTGACTATCTGTACACCATGGACGCGTCCATCGAGGGTTACTGGAACGGTATCTGGGGCGTGATGCGCAATTACACCGCGCAACGCAACGATCTGTTCGCGCTGCCGAACAACCCGAAACCGACCGGCATGCGCAACACCGTGGCGTTCGATGGCATCTGCCCCCGGATTGGCGCCAACCCGAACGGCATCGGCACCCGGCCGACCGTGCAACGCAATTATGAAGTGGTCGCGGCGCTGGCCAACGACATCCTGGCCAATCCACTGGGCCTGTCCATCGGCGACCCGTCGGGTCTCGGCCAGCATGTCGGCGGGCCGTTGAAACCGGCGGGGGGCACCCTGGTGCTCAACTCGCGGACCGTGAGCATTCCACAGGTCACGGTGACCGATCCCGAGGATGGCGAAACCTTCACCATCGGCGGGCAAAGCGGGCCGCTGCATGACCCGACCGCGATCCTGTATGTGCGCAAGGCCGACCTCGATCCGATCACCGGCAAGCTCAAACCCGGTGTGCCGGTAGAACCGCTGATCCTGCGTGCGGCGGCCGGTGATTGCATCAACATCACCCTGGAAAACCGTCTGCCGAGCGTGATGCCGGACCTGGCCCAGACCGCGATCTTGCAGGGCCTGGCCAAGCGTGACCGTAACGACGGCATGGGCTCGACCACCTTCAATAACAACCTGCTGCGGCCCTCCAGTCATGTCGGCCTGCACACGCAACTGCTGTCGTATGACATCACCAAATCCGACGGCGCCAACGTCGGCGCCAACCCGATCCAGACCGTGCCGCCGCGTGTCGGCAACACGGGCGCGTACCCGACCCGTACCTACCAGTACTACGCCGGGCACCTGGAGCGTGAAGGCAAGCCGATCACCCAACTGGGGCGCAACGTCGACAACATCAACGCCACGGCGGTGGAGTTCGGCGGGTTGAACATCACCCCGGCGGACGTCATCAAGCAGCCGCAAAAAGGCCTGGGCGGTGCGATGAGCATCCTGCCGGCCGGCGCCACCTGGGTCGAGGATGCCAAACGTGCATCGGCCACGGTGACCGCGCCGGGTCAGGCCACCTACCGCGACTTCGCGATGGTCTGGCAACGCGCCCTGAACACGCGCTGGGCCAATGGGCGGCCGGTGGAAGGCATTGCCTCGGAAGGCATTGCCTCGGAAGGCAACGGTGTACCGAACGATCCGAAAGACAACGCCAGCATGGCCATCAACTACAAGATCGAACCGATGTGGTTCCGCTTCGGCCTGGCCCCGGACGCGCCGTTCGGTCACGCCGACGGCCATGGCTACGGCGATGTGCCGAACGCGCACATGGCCTACAGCAACGCGCTGGTGGGCAGCGACCCGCAGACGCCGGTGTTCTACGCCAAGCCGGGGCAACCGTTCCGCACGCACATCCTGATGCCGTCCGGTGGCAGCCGCGGCTCGACCTTCCAGCTCGATGGTCACGTCTGGTCGGTCAACCCGTTCCAGTCCGAGAAAAGCGATGTGGGCGGCTTCCCGATGGGCACGCCGGGCGTCGGTTCGGTGAAGTTCGGACTCAACCCGATGTCGATGTACATCGGCGCCCGGGAAAGCTTGCTGCCGGCGGCGCACTTCAGCTTCATGCACCCGAGCGCCGGCGGCAGCAACGCGATACCGGGGGACTACCTGTACCGCGACAACGCGTCCTTCGGTAATACCGCCGGGTTGTGGGGGTTGCTGCGGGTGACCAATGAGCCGGAACCGGCACCGGTGCCGTAACGGTCGGGAAGGGGTGGTGGGCAACACCACCAAACCTGTGGGAGCAAGGCTTGCCCGCGATGGGAGCGCCTTGGTTTTGCGGTGTGGCTGCTGACGCCATCGCGAGCAAGCTTTGCTCCCACAGGGTCGAGATTGGCCGTGCGGTCGTGGGAGCAAGGCTTGCCCGCGATGGGAGCGCCTTGGTTTTGCGGTGTGGCTGCTGACGCCATCGCGAGCAAGCTTTGCTCCCACAGGGTCGAGATTGGCCGTGCGGTTGTGGGAGCAAGGCTTGCCCGCGATGGGAGCACCACGGTTTTGAGGCAGGCACAGATCTGGTAAAGGGGAGAAGTGGCATGAACAGGACCATCACATTCGCCAGTTGTGCCCTGGTTATCGGGGTGGCGCTGATCTGGCTGGGGGTATCGCGCACGTCGCCCCCGGTCATGCTCAGCGAGGTGACGCTGCCCGACACCTGGACCGGCCAGACCCTGGAACGTGATGGCGTGTCCGTGGTGCTCGACATGCGGGCACTGGCCGAAGATGGCGTGCTGCGTGAAGGCGAATTCGCCGATGTGCGGTTCCGTGTCACTGACAAGGCTTCAGGCCAACCGCTGGCAGGCGTTGCCCCGGGTGCCTGGCTCGACCCGGAAACCGTGGCCGCCGACCAGGCCCAGGGGCGCGAACAGAGCTGCAAATCCCGGGTCGGCGTGTTCCTTAAATCGAGTATCGGCGCGCGCCCGCTGCTCGACCTCAATAGCTACTTCCTGCTGGTGATGAACCGCGATGCCAGCGTCTCGGTGGTCGATCCCTCGGTGTCGGTGGGCGGGATCACCAGCACCCTGACCCGGATCGACCTCAAGCAACCGCCGATGGACTGGGTGACGCCGCGGGACAACAAGCGGGTCTTTGTGTCGATGCCGGCAGCAGGCGAAGTCGCTGTGATCGACAGCGAACAATTCAAACAGCTGGACTCGGTGGCGGCCGGCAGCAACCCGGTGCGGGTGGCCTTGCAACCGGACGAACGCTTGCTGTGGGTCGGCAACAATGCCAAGGCCGCGGAGCAGTCCGGGGTCACCGTGATCGACACCACCAGCCTGAAAACCCTCAAGCACCTGGCCACGGGCGGCGGGCACCACGAAATCGCCTTCAGCAAGGACAGCCGTTTTGCCTTTGTCAGCAACCGCGACGATGGCACCCTGAGCATCATCGATATCGCCAGCCTGACCCTGATCAAACAACTCAAGACCGGCTCGCACCCGCTGTCGGTGGTGTACTCGCCGCTATCAGGCGCCGTGTACGTGGCCGACGGCAAGGACGGCACCGTCACCGTGGTCGATGCCGCGAGCCAGTCGGTGCGGCGGGTGATCAAGATGAAACAGGGGCTGGGCCCGATGGGCTTCAGCGCCGACGGCCGTTTCGGCATCGTGCTCAACACCCTGGAAAACCGGGCCTCGGTGATAGACGCCGCCACCGATTCGCTGATCCATGAACTGGACGTGTCCGCCGAACCCTATCAAGTGGTGTTCACCAAGGCCTATGCCTATGTTCGTGGCCTGGCGTCGTCCAAGGTGACCATGATCAACCTGTCGTCGCTGGGGGAAGGCCGCCAGCCGATCAGTCAGGGATTCGAGGCGGGTACCCAGCCACCACGCCTGGCCGGCGACTTGCCGCTGGCGTCGAGCCTGGCGGTGTCACGGGACGACAATGCGGTGTTCGTGGTCAACCCGGTGGACAACACCACCTACTTCTATGCCGAAGGCATGAACGCACCGATGTCCGGCTATCCCAATCGCGGGCAAGTGGCGCGGGCGGCGCTGGTCATCGACCGCAGCCTGCGCGAGGTCGAGCCGGGCCTGTACAGCGCACGGATCAAACTGCCGCCGGCAGGGCGTTTCGACGTGGCGTTCCTGCTCAATCAACCGAACATCATCCATTGCTTCAGCACCGTGGTCGAAGCGAGCAAGAACACCGTGCAACACGCCGGTGTGCCGAAAGTGGAGTTCATGCTCGACCACTCCACCGTCGCGCTGGGTAGCCCGTACGTGGTGCGCTTGCGCATCGTCCAGGGCAAGCAAAAGGCCCGGCTCAGCGGCGTCAAGGACGTGCAGGTGCGCTACTTCCTGGCGCCGAGTTCACGGTCTCAACGGGTGGCGGCACGGGATGTCGGCAACGGGGTTTATGAAGCCCCGGTCACCCTCGACCAGACAGGCGCCTGGTATCTGCACGTGCGTGCGGCATCCCTGGGCGCGACCTTCGACGACCAGACGTTTGCCAGCGTTCGGGTGTTGCCCGGCGAAACTCATTGAGAGGACATCGACATGAACCGATTTGCACATCGTGGACTGCTGACGCTCTGCCTGCTGGCCGTTGGTGTCGGCCAGGCCCTGGCTCACTCGGCAGATGAGCACGCCGGCCACACCCGAGCGGCGAAAAGCGCCAGTTCGGAGACTGCCCAGGTCAGGTTCGCCGACGTGGCACTGGTGGACCAGAACGGCAAGACCGTGCGCCTGGAAAAGGACCTGGTGCAAAACAAGATCGTGGTCATGAGCTTCATCTACACCAGTTGCACCACGGTCTGCCCGGTGGTGTCGTCGATCATGGGCAAGGTGCAAAAGCAGCTGGGGGCACGGGTCGGTACTGAAGTGCAGCTGGTGTCGATCAGCATCGACCCGCAGCGCGACGACGCCAAACGCCTGAACGATTACGCGCGTACCTTCCAGAACGGTCCGGGCTGGAGCTGGCTCACCGGCTCCCCGCAGTCGGTCAACGAAACCCTCAAGGGCCTGGGCAGCTTCAGCGGCGATTTCAAAAACCATCAACCCTTGATCCTGGTGGGTGACGGCAACAGCCGCCACTGGACCCGTTACTACGGTTTCACCGACCCGGCCGTGCTCAGCCGTGAAGTGGAGAAACTCAGCGGCGAGCGCAACGCCCACGCCAAACACACTGCCATTGCCATGGAGCATCAGCCATGAAAGCGCTCGCCTTGATCCTCCTGACCATGTGCTTCTGCGTGATCAGCTTCCTGGCGTTTTCCCATGAAGGGCATGGGCAAACGGTGCCGGCTGCCGCTGAAGCGCCGGCGGCGTCCGGGA
Source organism: Pseudomonas izuensis (assembly GCF_002356535.2). Taxonomy (NCBI): domain Bacteria; kingdom Pseudomonadati; phylum Pseudomonadota; class Gammaproteobacteria; order Pseudomonadales; family Pseudomonadaceae; genus Pseudomonas; species Pseudomonas izuensis. The sequence continues at coordinate 2,170,408 of NZ_AP017423.2, forward strand.
TGCCTGCGGCGTCTGTACAACAACCGGCCAGCGGTACCCACGATGCCAAAACCTGGTTCACCGACACCCCGTTGCAGGACCAGAACGGCAATACCCTGCGCTTCTACAGCGACGCACTACAGAACCGCGTGGTGCTGCTCAATGTGATTTACACCAGTTGCAACGATGCCTGCCCGTTGATCACCCAGAAACTCAAGCAAGTGCGTGAAGTGCTGGGCGACAAGGCGGATGGCGTCACCTTTATCTCCCTTACCAGTGATCCGCTGCGGGATACTCCAGCGGTACTCAAGGCTTACACCTTGAAGCAGGGCGTCGATGGCCCCCACTGGCTTTTTCTTACCGGCGACAAGGCGCAAATGGATCTGGTCCTGGGCCGTATCGGCCAGATCGTGCCGACCCCCGAGCAGCACTCCACGCAGTTGATCGTTGGCGACGTGGCCAACAAGCGCTGGAGTAAAATCCGCCCCGATGCCCCGGCCGCCGCCATTGCCCAGCGCTTGCAGTTGCTGACAATGCCCGTGGCCGGTCGCTGAGTGCGCGTCATGAAAAACGCCCTCATCCTCGGCCTGCTCCTCCTCGCAAGCGTGAGCCTGACCGCCCGGGCGCTACCGCTGTCTCCCGGCGAAAGCGCCGGCAAACGGCTGTACCGCGAGGGTGTGTCGGCCAGCGGTGAGCCGATCATGGCCCGGGTCGGGGCGGCGGACATGGTGCTGCCGGCGACCAGCCTGCCGTGTGCCAATTGCCATGGCATCGATGGCCTGGGGCGTCCCGAGGGCGGGGTGCGGCCGCCGGAATTGACCTGGTCGCGGCTCACCAGCACCTATGGCCAGCAGCAGATCAATGGGCGCAAGTATCCGGCGTATACCGAAAGCACATTGGCCAGGGCGGTGCAGGAGGGGCGCGACCCCGGCAACAATCGTCTCGACCCGGCGATGCCGCGGTTTGTGCTGTCGATGAACGATCAGCGCAACCTCACGGCCTACCTCAAGCGTCTGGCCGAGGACCGCGATCCGGGCCTGAGCCCCGACAGCCTGCACCTGGGCACCTTGCTGCCGGCCACGGGCGCGTTGAGCGAGGAGGGCGCCACAGTGGCGGCGGTGCTCAAAGGCTGCATCGCGCGCATCAATAAGGCGGGCGGGATTCATGGCCGGCAGTTGCACCTGACCATTCTCGACCCGGGGCCCGATCGTGCCAGTGCCGTGCAGGCGTTGAACCAACTGATCGAACAGGAACAGGTGTTCGCCCTGATCGCTCCGCTGGCACCGGCCCTCGAGGCGGAACTGGCACCGCGCCTGGAACAGGCCGGTGTGCCGTTGATCGGGCCACTGTCATTGCAAGGCCCGGCCCAGGTCAGCCGGCAGATTTTCGAACCGCTGCCGGGGTTGCGTGAGCAAATGATTGCCTTGGCCGATTACGCCGCCACCAGTCTGCGGGTGTTGCAAGGGCCCACGCTGATCACCTACTCGGACGAGCCCGGCCAACGGCAGGCCGCGGAGAACCTCGCCCAGTACCTGCAAGACAACGCCTGGCAGAAAGTGCGCCTGCAACTCTGGCCGTCGGCGCCGGACGAATTGCCGCTGGGCTCGCGCTCGGTGTTCTATCTGGGCAACAGCAGCGGGTTCAGCCGCCTGGCCGAACGCTTGCAGACGGCGGGTCAGGTGCCCTACCTGTTCGCCGCGTCGAATCAGGTGGCAGGCGATTTGTTGCAGATGCCCAGCGCCTTTTCCCGGCGGGTGTTCCTGGCCTATCCGTTCGTGCCCGGCGACTGGACGCCGGGCGGGCGGCTGGCCCTGACCCAATTGCGTGAACAGCAGAAGCTCGGTGGCGAGCATGCGGTCCTGCAGGTCGGCGCGTTCAGCTCGATGATGTTGTTCAGCGAAGGCATGAAAAGGGCCGGGCGCGACGCCAGCCGCGAAAAGCTGGTCAGCGCCCTGGAGGGCCTGCATGACTTCGATACCGGACTGACCCCGCTGATCAGTTTCGGACCGGGTCGCCGCCTGGGCCTCAACGGCGCCCATGTGGTCACGGTGGACCTGTCCGACCAGCGTTTCTATCTGGTTGCCCCTTACAAACCCATTGCCGCGATGCCCTGACCGGAGGCCGAACATGAAACTCAACACTGTGCTGATCCTGTTGACGTTGTGGGTGCCTGCGGCGTTTTGCAGCAATGGCCAGGTCGCGGCCCGGGTCAATGGCGAGGAAATTTCGCAGTTGCGCCTGGAGCGCTATTTTGCCGAGTACCTGGAGGATCAGGGCCGGGCGGTCGCCAGCATCCGCAGTCCCAGCGCGTACAAACAGTTGCGCAAGGCTGCGCTGGACGCCTTGATCGACAAGGAATTGCTCTGGCAGGAAGCGGTCAGGCGCGGGGTGGTGATCAGTGATGCCACGGTGCAGAGCCAGGTGGACCAGACGCGTCAGGCCATGGGCGGCGCGCAGGTGTTCGCCCGGCGCCTGGAGGATGCCGGTTTCGATGAGGCCGCTTATATCGAGTACACCCGCCGGGACCTGGCGGCGCAGAAAATGTTCAGCGAACTGACCCGGGTCAGTGAACCGGACGAGCAACAGGTCCATGCTTTTTTCGAAGAGTACCGCGCCCAGATGATCCGGCCCGAGGAAATACAGGTCAGGCATATCCTGATCAAGGTGCCTCAGGGTGCGGATGCTTCCACTGTTACATCCGCGAGACTACGATTGGAGGCAATGCGCAAGAGGATTGCTGAAGGGGCAGACTTCGCCAGTGTCGCCCGCAGCGAATCCGAAGACGCATCGGCCAGCCAGGGTGGCGATCTGGGCTACTTTCCCCGCGGGCGCATGCAGCCCGAGTTCGAGGCGGCAGCCTTTGCCCTGGCACCGGGAGCCGTCAGTGAACCGGTACGTACGGCGGTTGGCTGGCACTTGATCTATTTACAGAACCGAATGGAGGCAGCGGATGTCACAGAGGAGCAAGGACTTGACATGGTTCGGGCTTACCTTGCCCGACAGAAACAGGTCAAAGCTCGTCTGCAGGTTCTGGCACAGCTGCGTTCCAGCAATCGGATCGAACGGATCGACGACGATTGAGCGGTTCCCCAACAGTGGGGAAAAGGTTCAATGCACACCCGTTCGGTTTTCCCCGCTTTTGGGGGGTGGGGTACGTGGACGAAAAGGCATTGTTTTTAAATTCAAGGACATGAAGCGATAAAACGACCGGCGCTCAGCCTGGCATGAAGTGTGCGTTAGACCTTGTAAGGCGCGCACTCCGCCAGGTTCGGTATTCGGCCCTGCGGTTTCAAGGAGTCCACCTTGTTAAACAAAATACTGGTTGTCGAAGACGAACAGCTGCTTGCCAAAAACCTCCAGGATTATCTGCAGGTGCAAGGGCTGGAAGTCCGGATTGCTCATAACGGGGCAGAAGGCATCGATGAAGCCGAAAGATTTGCCCCCGATGTGATGGTGTTCGATTACCGCTTGCCGGATATAGAAGGCTTTGAGGTGCTCGATGCCGTCCGCCAGAACAGGAGCTGTCATTTTGTGCTGATCACAGGGCATCCAACCGCAGAGGTTTGCGAGCGGGCCCGGCAACTGGGAGTCAGCCATATCCTGTTCAAACCGTTTCCATTGGCGGAACTGGCCCGTGCAATTCTTGATCTTCTGGGGATGCAGCGCGAACCCAAGACAGGCATGAACACATCCGAAGGATTCGTCGAACGACGCCAGAGCAGGACCGAAAGTTTCCCGCTGCAGTTGTACGACGGTAGTTGGGTGCTTGCCGATCGCCGAAAAAATTCGGCCGCCAGGGCGCCAGACGACGAACAATTGCTCACCGGGGAGTAGTGGCGCGACAAGACGTTCCGGCACCCGCCGCAATTGCTCGCCGCGCCGACAGGGCTCAAAGCCCCGGGCGTTGGAGAGCAAGCCATGGACCGTCTATCCCTTGTCGTCGATGCAGTGCCGCTCGAATGTGTACCGACCCGGTTTTCCAGTGAACAATTGGCCCAGGCCCGTTCCTTGGCCGCCAGTTCCGGCGAGCGAGTCCTGCAAGCCCTCGGGGAGCTGTGCGATCTGGCCCCCATGCCCTTCATCCAGTGCCTCGGCGCTACCCTGCATTATCCGGTGCTCGACACCGACAGCCTGTTTCAAGCCACCCCGGTGTTCGACCGGGTCACCCTGGCCCAATGCCTCAAGCGCGAATTCACCCTGCTGCGGCACAACGATGAGGTGATTGGCGTATTTGCCGACCCCTTCGACACTGCCCGCCTGGCCTGGATCGACGATTGCCTGCACGGCGCACCGCTTTACCTGGTGCACGCCGACGACCTGAAAGCCTACCTGGCGCGCCACGAAGAGAGCTTCCACGCCGTGGAGTCGCTCAACGCCCAGGCCGACGGCAGTACTGAGATCGATACCCTGCAAAGCCTGTCCCTGACCAGCATCAGCGAAGACTCCAGCGTGGTGGTCAAGCTGGTCAACTCGACTCTCTACGACGCCCTGAAAATGCACGCCAGCGATATTCACCTGGGCACCACCGGCAGCGGCCTGGTGATCAAGTACCGCATCGATGGCGTGCTGAACAACATCAGCAAGATCCAGGGCAGCGAGTTCGCCGAGCAGGTGATTTCCCGGGTCAAGGTCATGGCCGAACTGGACATCGGCGAAAAACGCGTGCCCCAGGATGGCCGCTTCAAGATCGGCATCAGCGGTCGGCAGATCGACTTCCGGGTGTCGATCATGCCGAGCATTTTTGGCGAAGATGCGGTGCTGCGGGTGCTCGACAAACAGGACCTGGCCGACAAGGTTTGCGGCGTGCAGTTACAGGCCCTGGGCTTTGAAGAGGAAACCCTGCGCCAACTGCGCCGCCTGGCCGCCGAACCCTACGGCATGGTGCTGGTCACCGGCCCCACCGGCAGCGGCAAGACCACCACGCTGTACGCGATGATCACCGAGATCAACCACGGCGTGGACAAGATCATCACCATTGAAGACCCGGTGGAATATCAGTTGCCGGGCGTGCTGCAAATTCCCGTCAACGAGAAGAAAGGCCTGACGTTCGCCCGCGGCCTGCGTTCGATCCTGCGTCACGACCCGGACAAGATCATGGTCGGTGAAATCCGTGACCCCGATACCGCGCAAATCGCCGTGCAATCGGCACTCACCGGCCACCTGGTGTTCACCACCATCCACGCCAACAACGTGTTTGATGTGATCGGCCGCTTCACCCAGATGGAAATCGACCCCTACAGCCTGGTCTCCGCGCTCAATGCCGTGCTGGCCCAGCGTCTGATTCGACTGGTCTGCGCCAGTTGCAGCGCCCCCTACACCCCTGGCGAAGAGGAGCTGGAAGCCTCGGGGCTCGATCCGCAACAGGTCGCGCATTACCGCTTCGTCCATGGCAAGGGTTGCGGCCATTGCCGGGGTACCGGCTACCGGGGACGCAGCGCGATTGCCGAGTTGCTGCACCTGGACGATGAACTGCGGCAAATGATCGTCGAGCGCCAACCCATTTCGAAAATCAAGGCCCACGCCTGCAAGCGTGGCTTGCGCCTGCTGCGCGAATCCGCGCTGGAACTGGTGCAACAAGGCCGGACCACTCTCGAGGAGATCAATCGTGTCACTTTTATCTCGTGAGCGTTATGTCGCCGTCCTCGGCGCCAGTGGTGTCGGCCTCGGCCAGCGCCAGGGCAGTCAAACCCTGTGGCTGGGCAGCGTCGGCTTCATCGATGAAGGTTTCCTTGCCTGGACCGTCGCCCTGGAAACCCTCGACCGCCTGCTCGGCGAACATGCCCGCGCCGGTTCGGAACTGACCGTGGTGATCTCTGGCCACTTCAGCCGTTTCTGCCTGGTGCCCTGGAGCGACCAGATCGGCAGCCCTGACGAACTGCTCGGTTTTGCCCAGCTGTGCTTCGAAGACCTCTACGGCGCCCCGAGCCAACCCTGGAGCCTGGTGCTCTCGGCTGAACCCGCCGGCTACGACCGGATCGCCACGGCGCTGCCGCAAGACCTGCTGGAGCGCCTGCGCACCCTGGTCAGCGGTCGGGGCCTGCGCCTGCGTTCGGTGCAACCGTACCTGATGGCGGCGTTCAATCATTTCGACAGGAGCTTCGACGCCGGGGACTTCCTGTTCGTGGTTGCCGAGCCGGTGCGCAGCGTGTTGCTGCTGGCCCGTGAAGGGCGCTGGACGGCGGTGCGCTCGGTGGGCAGCAGCGACAGCGATGCCGCGCTGAGCGCGCTGATCGGTCGCGAAAGCCAATTGCAGGCCTCCACCAGCGAACGGCCGCTGAACGTTTACCTGCACGCCCCGGCGCGCATCGACTCGCACCCTGATGTACCCGGTGTGCACCTGCGAACCCTGGAAGAGGACCGGACAGACGTACGCGATTGCCTGTACGTCATGTCCCGGGCGGTGGCCTGACATGCGCGCCTTGATGCTCGACTTTCAACCCCGTCACCGCTCGACCCCGCTGGGCTGGAGCCTGTTGGCCGGTGGCGTGGTGCTGGCGCTGACCTGCGTGGTGATCCAGCAACACCTCAGTGTGGAGGCCGAGCAACAGCAAGGTCATCTGCAAACCACCCAGCGCGTCCTCACCGGTGACACCGGCACCAAGGTCAGCCTGACCCCGGCGGAAACCCGCGAACAGGCGCAGAACCTGGCCGAGATGCGCAAGGTGTCGCAGCAATTGCGCCGGCCCTGGGAGCGGCTGTTCGCCACCCTCGAAGCCATGCCCCGCGAGAACATTGCCTTGCTGACCCTGACCCCGGACGCCCGCAAGGGCCAGGTGCGGATCAGCGCCGAGGCGCGGGACCTGGAGGCCATGCTCGATTTTCACCAGCGCCTCGAAGCCACCGACGAGTTGTCCGACGTATCGCTGCTGAGCCACGAAATCGTTGCCAACGTGCCGGAGCAACCTGTCCGGTTCAACTTGTCGGCTACCTGGGAGATTGGCGATGCAAATCCCTAGATTGATCGTCCACGAGTACCTGCAACGCCTGGGCGTGCCTGGCCTGGCGGGGCTGGCCCTGCTGATGCTGGCGTTGACCTGGGGCCTGGCCGGGCTGTTGCCGGACTGGCAATCGTTGCAGAACCTGAGCCAGCAGACCCGCGAAGCCAGCGAGTACCTGGCCAAGGTTGAGGACGGCACTGTGGCCGCCCCGGTGGTGCCGCAACGTCAGCTCGATGATTTCCGCAGCAAGTTGCCGTCGCAGCCCCAGGCGACAGTGGCCATCGACAAGATCTACGCATTGGCCGCCCTGGAGCACATCACCCTGGCACGTGGCGAGTACTCGCTGGGGGTCGATCCCAAGACCCACCTGGCCCGTTATCAGATTCTGCTGCCGGTGCGGGGCAGCTACCCGCAACTGCGGCGCTTCCTGCACGCCTTGCTCCGCCAGTTGCCGGCAGTGGTGGTGGAGGACGTGGAGTTTCAGCGCAAGAAGATCGCCGACACCGACCTGAACGGGCGGATCCGCATGACCCTTTACCTGTCGAGGTCATGATGAACAACAAACGCGCAGTGGGATGGGTGGCGTTCCTCGGTGTGGCCGCGGCGCTGACCTGGTTGCCCGAATATTTCAAACAGGCCGATGACACCGGGGTCGACGTGGCCGCGGTGGCCACGCCTGCCAAAGACAAGGTCCGTGGTGCATTGCCGGCCGCCAAGGCCGCCGAGGCGGCAGCGCAAATCAAGGATTTGAGCCCGGCCGGCGACCTGTTCGCCGCCCGCAGCTGGAAGGCCGCACCGACCCTGGCCAGCGTCACCGAACAAGCTGTCAACGTAGCTCCCGTGGTGCAGGTCCCCACTGCACCGCCAATGCCTTTCCAGTTCATTGGCAAGATGGATGACCGCACCGACCTGCAAGTGTTTTTGCAGAACGGCGAGAAAATCTACGTCGTGCGCAAAGGGGATGTGATCGACGAAACATGGAAGATCGAGGGGATTTCCGATCTGGAACTGAGCCTCGTCTATTTGCCTCTGCATTTGTCCCAGACTCTGTCTGTGGGGAGCGAGCAATGAACAAATCCCGTTTGCTGTTGAGCATTGGTCTGTGTGCCGGGCTGGTCGCGTGCAGTTCTTCGCAGGTTGCCAGGGATGAAGCTTCGGAACTGATGGAGTCGGGTCAGTACGAAGCGGGGCTGGCGCGGATCGAGGAGGGGTTGCGACAAAACCCTCGAGATACCGAATTACACCTGGCACTGAACAGCAACCGTGCCCGTGCGGTGACCACGCTGTTGACCCAGGGCGACATGGACCGTGCCCAGCGCGATTTCGCTTCGGCCCGCATGGCGTACGGCCGGGTGTTGACCATCGAACCGAACAACCGCCGGGCCCAGGACGCGCTGCGCCAGCTCGAGCACATGCGCAACCTGGATGAAAAACTCGAACTGGCCCGTGGCGACCTGCGTCGTGGCGACATCTACGGCGCCGATCGTCAGGTCAAACAGATCCTCGAACTGGACCCGAACAATGAAGGCGCCCTGGCGTTGCAAGGTGACATCCGCCTGGTGCAGAGCCGCAACGTGGTGCCTTATCCACAACTGCGCACCCGCCTGGACAAACCGGTCACCCTGGAGTTTCGCGACGCCAACCTCAAGACCATCTTCGAAGTGCTGTCCCAGGTCGCCGGGTTGAACTTCATCTTCGACAAGGACCTGCGCCCGGACATGAAAGCCACCATCTTCGTGCGTGACGTGCGCATCGAAGACGCCGTGGAACTGCTGCTGCAACAGAACCAGCTGCATCAGAAAGTCGTGAACGAAAACACCCTGCTGATCTACCCGGACACGCCACAGAAACTCAAGGACTATCAGGAGCTGGTGATGCGCACCTTCTACCTGACCAGCATCGATGCCAACACCGCGCTGAACATGGTCAAGACCATGCTCAAGACCCGCGATGTGTTCGTCGATGAACGCCTTAACACCCTGACCATGCGCGACACCGGCGACGCGGTGCGCATGGCCGAAAAACTCCTGCAATCGCAAGACCAGTCCAACCCGGAAGTGGTGCTGGAAGTGGAAGTGATGGAGGTCGCCACCCAGCGCATTCTCGACCTGGGCCTGCAATGGCCGAACACCTTTGGCGTGGTCAACAGCGACGGTTCGGCGGTGAGCATTCTCGATCAGCTCAAGGGCATCAACTCAAGCCGGATCACCATCTCGCCGTCGCCACAGGCCAAGATCAATGCCCAGGACAAGGACATCAACACCCTGGCCAGCCCGGTGATCCGGGTGAGCAACCGCGAACAGGCGCGTATCCACATCGGTCAGCGCGTGCCGATCATCAGCGCCACCTCGGTGCCGTCGACCCAGGGACCGGTGATCACCGAAAGCGTGACATACCTCGATGTCGGTCTGAAACTGGAGGTGCAGCCAACCGTGCACCTGAACAATGAAGTGGCGATCAAGGTCGCCCTGGAGGTCAGTAACGCCACGCCGCTGGAACCGACGCGCCAAGGCACGATTCCGGTTCAGGTCGACACCCGCAACGCCCAGACCACCCTGCGTTTGCATGATGGCGAAACCCAGATCCTGGCCGGGCTGATGCGTAACGACCATGGCGCCACCGGCAACAAGATTCCGGGCCTGGGCGACATTCCCGGCCTGGGTCGCCTGTTCGGCAGCAACAAGGATGACGTCAGCAAATCCGAACTGGTGCTGTCGATTACGCCACGGATCGTGCGCAACCTGCCGTACCAGAGCCCGTCGGACATGGAATTCCCCACCGGCACCGAAACCAGCATGCACATTCAGGCGCCGGACCGCCGGCTGGAAACGCCGACCCAACCTGAGACTCCGGAACAACCTCTGTCTTCGGTACAGGCTAAGTCTTTGGTACAGGCTAAGCCTTCGGTACAGGCTAAGCCTTCGGTGCAGGCTGAGCCTATCGGTCGGCCAGTCACCGCAACCAACGTGCAAGTCAGCGTCGGGAAGCCTTGATCATGAACGCCTCGCAACGCGGTTTTACCTTGATCGAAGTCGTGGTGACGCTGGCCCTGATCGGCCTGTTGGCCGGCATGGCCGCGCCGCTGACCGAGACCGTGGTGCGCCGGGGCAAAGAGCAGGATCTGCGCACCGCGCTGTACCAGATCCGCGATGCCATCGACGCCTACAAACGGGCCTTCGATGCGGGCTACATCGAGAAGACGCTCGACAGCAACGGCTACCCGCCCAACCTGAAAGTGCTGGTCGATGGCGTGCGTGATGTACGCAGTGCCAAGGGTGCGAAGTTCTACTTCCTGCGACGCATTCCCCACGACCCGCTGGCGGCGGTCAAGCGTGACGACGAAGGTGGCTGGGGCTTGCGTGCTTATGACAGTTCGGCTGAGAACCCACGGGATGGCCAGGACGTCTTTGACGTCTACTCCAAGGCCCGTGGCAAGGGCCTCAACGGCATCGCCTACCGGGAGTGGTGAGCATATGCGTCGGGAAAAGGGTTTTACCCTGCTGGAACTGATGGTGGTCATGGCAATCATCGCGACCCTGATGACCATCGCCTTGCCACGTTATTTCAACAGCCTGGAGGCCTCGAAAGAGACCACCTTGCGCCAGAGCCTGTCGGCGATGCGCGAAGCGCTGGACCACTACTACGGCGACACCGGGCGCTACCCCGACTCCCTCGACCAACTGGTCGAGCTGCGTTACCTGCGCAACTCGCCGATGGACCCGATCGCCGAGCGCAAGGACACCTGGGTCATGGTGGCGCCGCCTGACGGCGTGGCCGGTGGGGTGGCCGATATCAAGAGTGGTGCCACAGGGAGGGCGCGTGATGGCAGCCTTTATTCCGAGTGGTAGGCCTGCTGCAGAGGACGGTTTCACCTACCTGGGTGTGCTGTTCCTGATCATGATGATGGGCATGGCCTTGGCCAGTGCCGGCGAATTGTGGGCGACCGCCGCACGGCGTGACCGCGAACGCCAGTTGCTGTGGGTCGGCACCCAGTACGCCCAGGCACTGCGCAGCTACTACCGCAGTTCGCCAGGCCTGGCCCAGTACCCGAAAGACCTCGCCGACCTGTTGCAGGACGAGCGGTTTCCCAGCGCCAGGCACCATATCCGCCAGCTCTATCCAGACCCGATGGGCAATGGCGAATGGTTCCTGATGCGCGGCTTCGACGGACGCATCACCGGCATCAGCAGTGCGTCCACGGACAAGCCGCTGAAACAGACGAATTTTCCCACCCAGTGGTCTGACTTCAACGGCATGGCCAGCTACAAGGACTGGCAGTTCGTCGCCGAGAAGGCCTTTACCGACGGCGCGTCGGGGCCGGTGAAAGCTCAGTCCACGGCACCTCAGGCGTTGCAGCCATGAACCGCTTCTGTGTGGCGCTGATCCTGGTGTTGAGCACCGGCGTGGCCTCTGCGGGCGAGGAGGACGAGATGCTGGGTTTCATCATCGACGACACGATCTCGCATATCGGCCATGACTTTTATTACTCATTCAGTGAACGCCTGCGCGCCACCAGCCCGATGGATTTCAACCTGGTGGTACGCGAACGACCTTCGGCTCGCTGGGGCAGCCTGGTGACCGTGGAGTATCAACAACACTTGGTTTATCGGCGCTTCCTGCCGCCGAACACCGTGGACCTCAAGGACGACGCCTATAACGCCGCCGACTGGGTACGCGGGCAGATTACCCAGCGCAGGCTGGAGACCTTGTTACAGGACACCACGGACCTTGAGAGGGACGAACTATGAAAACGAAAACGTTTTTGCAGCATGCGAGCTGGTGCTTGCTGGGGCTTGGAAGCTGTGCACTGATCCAGGCCACGGAACTGGTCTACACGCCCATCAACCCCTCGTTCGGCGGCAACCCGTTGAACGGCACCTGGCTGCTCAACAACGCCCAGGCGCAGAACGACTTCGACGACCCAGACTTGAAAAACCGCACCTCGGCGGCCGGGACTTCGGCCCTGGACCGTTTCACCGCGCAGTTGCAATCGCGGTTGCTGGGGCAATTGATGGACAACATTTCTACCGGCAACACCGGAAGCCTGTCCACGGACGCATTTATCGTCAACGTCGTCGACGACTCAGGGCAGTTGACGATTGAAGTGACTGACCGGGCGACGGGTGAGCTTTCGGAAATCAAGGTCAATGGCCTGAATTAATAGGGATTTGGGACGGGGAGTTAAGGACATGAAAAAAATAATAGCGCTAGGGCTGATGTTGGCGGCATTACAAGGGTGTGCACTGCACGAGCCATTGCCGGCCGAGCAAGACCCGAAAATCCCGACCCTGACCCCCAGGGCCTCGACCTACTATGACCTGATCAACATGCCACGGCCCAAGGGCCGGTTGATGGCCGTGGTGTACGGCTTCCGTGACCAGACCGGACAGTACAAGCCGACCCCGGCCAGTTCGTTTTCCACCAGCGTCACCCAGGGCGCGGCGAGCATGTTGATGGACGCCTTGCAGGCCAGCGGCTGGTTCGTGGTGCTGGAGCGCGAGGGGCTGCAGAACCTGCTGACCGAACGCAAGATCATCCGCGCCTCGCAAAAGAAGCCGAACACCCCGGTGAACATCCAGGCTGAACTGCCACCGCTGCAAGCGGCGAACATGATGCTCGAGGGCGGGATCATCGCCTACGACACCAACGTCAAGAGCGGCGGGGAAGGGGCACGCTACCTGGGCATCGACATCTCTCGTGAATATCGGGTGGACCAGGTCACGGTCAACCTGCGGGCGGTTGATGTGCGCAGCGGGCAGGTACTGGCCAACGTGATGACCAGCAAGACCATCTACTCCGTGGCCCGCAGTGCCGGGGTGTTCAAATTCATCGAGTTCAAGAAGCTGCTGGAAGCCGAGGCCGGCTACACCACCAACGAACCGGCGCAGTTGTGTGTGCTGTCGGCGATCGAGGCGGCGGTGGGGCATATGCTGGCGCAGGGGATCGAGCGGCATTTGTGGCAGGTGGCCGGGGATAACACGCCCGTGGCTGATGCGACGCTGGATCGTTACCTGACGCAGAACAAGGTGACGCCTGAGGGTGAAGATCAGTGAACGAGGCGGCCTTCGGGCCGACCTGGTTCTTGTTGCTGCGCACGATCCGCTTCTGTAGGAGCTGGCTTGTCGGGTCGCCGCATCGCAGCGAAGGCGGCCTGCGAGTCGACCTGACTTTCACGGCTGTACCCGGTTCAACTGTAGGAGCTGGCTTGCCAGCGAAGGGGGCCTACAAGCCGACCTGACTTTCACGGATGTACCCGGTTCAACTGTAGGAGCTGGCTTGTCGGGTCGCCGCATCGCAGCGAAGACGGCCTACGAGTCGACCTGAATGTTGTTGACCGCTTACATATCCATTCCTGCGGCAACGGCCACCTATGGTTCCGCTCTTACAGCGGGTCACTTGGAAAAACGGAACGCCGCCCGGCCCTAAGTAACCAAGGGCTCTTGCCCCTTTCGTTCGGTGCCTCGCCCAGGCTCGGCATTCCCTCGCTCCGGTCCTGCTCCGTGGGCCCGCCGCGATCGGCCATCCTTGGCCGGGCGCGGCTAACCCGGCATCCATGCCGGGTTGCCCACTGCGCAGAACCTGCACTCGGCCTCTCGAGGGTGCAAGAAGATCAAAAGCCAAAGCGAGGCGGCCTGACAGCCGACCTGGCTTTTGTGGATGTACTCCGGACCAAACTGTAGGAGCTGGCTTGCCAGCGAAGGCGGCCTGCGAGCCGACCTGACTTTCACGGATGTACCCGGTTCAACTGTAGGAGCTGGCTTGCCAGCGAAGACGGTCTACGAGCTGACCTGACTTTTGCGGGCGCACCCATCCCCTGTGGGAGCTGGCTTGCCAGCGATGGCGGCCTGCGAGCCGACCTGACTTTCACGGATGTACCCGGTTCAACTGTAGGAGCTGGCTTGCCAGCGAAGGCGGCCTACGAGCCGACCTGACATTCGCGGCTTCACCTGATCCCCATGTGAGCGAGCCTGCTCGCTCCCGTTCGGCTGCGCATCAGTCGTAAATCCATTGAACGCGGTGTGTCTGGTCAAACCGTATCGCCTGATTTCGGGGCCGCTTCGCGCCCCAGCGCGAGCAAGCTCGCTCGCCACGGGGGTTTGTGGTTGCAGGAAATTTCTTAGGACTCGGAGCAAGGCTACATCGCCTTGCGTCGCTGCCTACAACTACGCCAGAATCCGCCGGCTTGTTTGCTTTGGCCTTGGTCTCTATCGTTTCCGTGTCGCTGTCAATTCAGCGATCGGGTTTAGCAGCTCGGTAACTATCAAGGCGCGCCAGTGTCACCCCGTTATGGTGACTGTGCGTGGGGCACTTCGGTGCGCCGGGTTCCTTGATCCCTGGTCTGCTAACCCGCGTACAGTCGCCACCTCTTCGTTTAGCAGCGATGTTTGGCGGCTCCACTGATGATCAAGGAGCTTCACCATGCCCAAGCCCACCCCCAATCCCCCCGAATCCCCAACCGAAACCCCCACCCCCCACAACCCCAGCACCCTCTTTCATATCGCCCCAAACATCCGCACCGAAGACCTGCTCGCCCACGCCTGCGAATCCCTGGCCTCCGCCAGTGTCATGACCAGCGATCTGGCCACCTTTCTGGACGGCCCGCAGCGCAGCACGTTACTGGGCATCCACCAAGTAATCATGCTGGCGGATCTGGCGGTGAATCGGGCTTTGGATAACCTCGATCCACAAGGTTGACCTGTAGGAGCAGCCTTCGGCAGCTCCTACAAAGAGCTATATGTACAGCCATAAAAAAACCGCGACCCTCCCCCAAGAGCCGCGGTTTTTTTCATGCCACACAATTATTGTTGCATCACGGTTGCCTGGTTGTAGTTGCCGGTCTGTTGAATGGTGGCGGTCTGGGTCATGCCGCTCTGGTCCACATTGGCGATGTTGCCGGTGCCGCCCTGGGTGACGTAGGCCACGTTCATGGTGTCAGCCTGCTTGACGGTGATCATGTTGTCGTCGCCCCACAGCTGTGTGGTGTACGCCTGGTTGCCGGTGCCTTCCTGGTTGAACTCGGTGCTGTTGCCTGTGCCGTTGGTGGTGCCCTGGGCCAGGTTGGTGGTGCCGCGCTGGTCGGCGATCAGGATGTTGTCGGTGCCGTTTTGGTCGAAGTACAGCTCGTTATAGGAATCGGCCTGGCTGATCGTGGTTTTGTTGCCGTAGCCAGTCTGGTTGGTGGTCATGACTTGGCCGACGCCATCCTGTTTGAAGCTGGCGACGTTGCCGTCGCCGTTCTGTTTGACGGTGGCGAGCTGGTTGTAGCCGAATTGACCGCCCAGTTGCGGGCCTTTCCAGTTGCTGGCGTAGACCTTGTTGTCGTTACCCACCGAGGTGGCGTTGATGACCTGGCTGTCGCCGCTCTGGTAGGTGAAGTGCACGTTGCCGTTGCCCTGTTGATAGAGCGTGACGAGGGAATTGAGGGATTCGAACTGGTCGGCATAGATGGCGTTGAGGTCGCCGACTTGCAGCACATTGGCCACGTTGTTTTCGCCGAAGCTCTGGTCGACGATGGTTTCGTTGGTGTTGCCGTACTGGTTGATGGTGACCTGGCTGGTGAGTTGGGTGTCTTGCCAGACTTCGGAGCCGTTGCCGTCGCCATATTGGTTGATGGCTTGGGTGCCGCCTTCACTGTAGCGCTGGTCGCCGTAGGCATAGTTGCTGGTGCCGGCCTGGTTGATGTCGATCTGGCCGGCCATCTGGCCGATTTGTTCGGCGGTGGCGTAGTTGGTGGTGCCGTACTGGATGATCACCGCGTTATTGGCCGTGCCGAGCTGGATCTGTTCGATGTTGGCTTCGTTGCCGTCACCGTACTGGTAAGTCCTGCCGGAAGTGCCGTCCTGGCTGTCCTGATAGACGAACGAGAAGTTGCCGCTGCCTTGCTGTTGTTGCAAGGCTTCGCTGGCACCCACACCGATCGACTGGCTGGCATGGCTGGTGTTGTAGCTGCCGACCTGGTCCTGGGTGATGGTGCTGCCGTCTTCGTACAGCTGCTCGGCGTAGCCGGCGTTGTAGTCGCCGGTCTGGGTCTGGGTAATGGTGGTGGTGGCCGTGTCTTGCACGGCTGCTGCGTTGTTGCCCTGGCCCAGTTGCTGTTGGGTGATGGTACTGAACGGTGCCGCGTTTTGCTTCACATCGGCAATGTTGGCGTCACCGCTCTGGTTTTGGGTGGACACGCTGTCGTCGGCCATCGCCTGGGCGCTGACAATGACCAGCATGGCGGCGGTAAGGGGCGCAAGTTTGAACATGATGGAACCTCCAAAGGGTGCAGTGCTTTAGCGAAATTGAGTGACCGATACGCTCATTCCATTTCCTGCCTGGGTCACAGCACTTTGCTGCCCCGTGCCGGCCTGGACGATGTTGGCGTCGTTGTTGTTGCCGTTCTGGGATATCTGCGCGCGGTTGTGGCTGCCGGTCTGGGTGATGGACGCGGCATTGCCGGAACCTTGCTGGTTGATCAAGGCCATCAGGTCGCTGCCTTGTTGCAGGATGTAGGCTTCCTGATTGCTGCCGGACTGCACGATCTCGCCGAGCAGCGATTGGCCGTTCTGTTGCAACAGCGCGATGTTGGCCAGGCCGTTCTGGTCGATCAGTGCATGCTGGCCCACCGGTGGTGGCAGCTCGCCCAGGTCGGCGGCAGGCGCCAGGTCATCGTTTTCCATCAAGTCGTCGGCACGCACGCCTGTGCTGCTGCAAAGCAGGAGCAGGCAGAGCAGGGCGGTGGTCGGCGTTTTCATGGTGTCTTCCTTTTCACGAGAGGCTCGCCCCATTCACTCACCGAGTGAATGGGGCGAGGGCTCAGTTCGAGATCACTTGCACTGTGCGCACGGTGCCTTGGGACGAGGTGATGGTGGCGGTCGGGTTAGTCGATGGAACCACCGTGGTGAGGTTGTTCGCCGTGAACCTCCAGCGACCGGTCACCGGCACTGTGGTAGTGCCCAGGGTTTGCAGCCCGGTCGGGGTGGTGACCTGGATGGTGATGGTGTTGCCGGTGGTCACCGACGAGGTGCCCGCAAAGTCCCAGGTGAAGCGGTTGTTGGAGCGGGCCGACACCGTGGCCGTGGTCACCGCGAAGGTTTCCGCGGCTGGCTTCGGCGAGACTTGCACCGTGACCGTGGCCGGCGACACCGACACAGCACCGAGGCTGTCCCGGGCGAAGTAGGTGAAGGTCGTGGTGAAGGCCGTGGTGACCGAAGCCGGTGGGGTGTAGGTCAGGACGGTGTTATCAGGGCTAAGGGTGACAGTGCCGCGAGTTGGCGGTGTGAAGCTGCTGACCGTCAGCGGCAAGTTGCCTTCCGGATCGGTGTCGTTGGCCAGCACACTGATTGGAATGGCCACACCCAGGGTCGTGACGCTGTCAGCCACCGCCGTCGGAGCCTTGTTACCCGCCACGGTGATGGTCACCGTCGCCGGGGTGGTCGAGGCCAGGCCCTTGGCGTCTTGAGCCTTGTAGGTGAAAGTCACGGTCAACGGACCGTTGCCCGTCGTTGGTGGGGTGTAGACGACCGCTGACGTACCATTCAGCGCCACGGTGCCCCCGCCGATCGCTGGAGTCAACGCGGTGATGGTCAGTGGCGTGTTGCCGTCCGGATCGGTGTCGTTGGCCAGCAGGTTGAGGGTGATCGGCACCCCGATGCTGGTACTGGCGGAGTCGGCACGGGCGATCGGCGCCTGGTTCTCACCGGTATCCGGCGCAGACCCAACCACTACGACCGTCTCGGTATCACTGCCGCCCGCCGCGGACTTGACGGTGACACTGGCCGGAGGCTGCTTCAGATCGGAGACGGTCAGGCTTTGCAGTGTCCCGGCTTTTGTCAGGCGTCCGTAACCTTGGGCAACCATGTCTGGCACGACCACTTCATCGGTGGACGTGGCTTCGATCAGCAGGCTGTGATTGCTCCAGTTGTAGCGGGCGGTCTGGACTTTCACCAGGTCGGTGAGTTTGCTCGATACAGAGGTCGGGCGGGTGGTTCCGGCCGGATTGGTGGCGGTGAGCACCACCACCGCAGGCACGGGGCCATCGATCTGATGCTGCTCAAAAAACAGGCCGTTGTTATCACCCCGCATGTTGATCAGGCATGGCGTAGGCGGTGTGGCGGGTACCAGGGCGACGGTTTCGCGGAAACACAGCTTCGAGCTGTTGCTGGCTTTGCCGAAGACTTCGACCTGGGTGCTGACGCCGGTGCCGGTACCCGAGGGGGTGCGCCGGTAGGTTGCACGGCTAAGGTCCACCTGTGTTTGCGCACGGCTGTCGAGGACTTTACCTGCCACGGTGAACAGGTTGGTCTCGATGGTCCCGGCCGGACCCTGGATGCGCACAAAGTTGGTGTTATTGGGGCTGCCGGTGACCTGTTCGGTGAGGTTCGGGTCGCCGACAAAGGTTTCGATAGCGCCGGTGTCCGGGTTCATTTCGGTGTAGGGGCCCCTGATGCTGCGCAGGAATGGCCCGATGGCACCGTTCAATGCCCCGCTGAAATTCCCCTGCGCACCGATGCCGATGTCCCGGGTGATGTTGATGGCGCGACGACCGGGTGTCGTGACGTTCACCGTCTCCACGCCATAGGGGTGGGTGATGGTGTAGGTCCCGGCGACGGGCACGTTAATCCGCATGCGAATCCGCGCAAAACTGATTTGATCGCCATCGAGCGGATTGCCACCGGCGAATGCCGCTTCAATACCGGCCACGTAGGCGTCCATTCCATAACCGGCGGCGTTGTTGGGGATGTTGGTTTCGGCAAGGAACCAGAAAGCTTCGTCTGGCCAGTTATCCGGGAACACCATCGGCAGGGTGTCGTCGAAAATGCCCGGGGTCGGCAGCAGGGTGCACATGTAGGCCGGTGGTGTGGTGGCTCCCACTCGCGAGCTGGTGGCCCGGGACTGGCACAGTTCCATCGACAGCTGATTTTTGTCCTGATACCAGATCGGGAATTTACCCGTAGCAAAGGTATAGGGGCCGGGGTCGACGGCAGCCAATTGCGCGAAAGCACTGCCGGACAGCGATAGAGTCAGTCCCAGGGCGTTGAGCGCCAGGCGTGGCAATTTATTCATGATGCCTCCTGATGAGGATCTGGTCATGTGAGTGTTCATTGCACGATGACCACTTCTTCGGTATCGCTGCCGCCATTGGATGACGTCACCTGGACCTTGGCCGGAGGAATCGGTGAAATTCCGGTGGACAAGGTCTGCACCGCGCCGCCGCTGAGGGCGCCGATCAGGGCACCCGAGCCGGTGGTGGCGGTGAGTACCGGTGGCGATGTTTCATCGCTGGTCGAAGCCTCAACGGTGATTTTTCCGGAGCTCAGGCTGTACTCGGCACGTGAGATCACCACCAGGTCGGTCAACGGCGAAGGCAACGTTGTCGGCGTACTGCTGGGGATGGCCAGGTGGTTGTCGGCGGTCACCTGCAGGGTGCTCGGTAACGTCGGGTTGGTTGCCGACTGGGCGTACCAGTGGCCTGTGCTGTCAGCTTCGGTCAGGCTCAGCGCAGGGTTGTTGCTGTCCAGCGTCACGGTGGCTGGCAGTGGCGGGGCCATGACGAACACGTCCTGCTGGGCCACCGGCGCACTTGTGCCTGCCTTGCGCGAGTAAGTGCTGCGCTCGGTGATCATCGGAGTGGGGCGCACCACCGTCGACAACTTGCCGGAAATGGCCATCACCGTCGTGCGCAAGTCCAGCCCGTTAGGCCCTTCGATGCGGATGTAGTTGGTGTTGAACGGGCTGCCGGTAAAGGCTTCTGAAAGGTTCGGGTCACCAACGAATTGCTCGGCCTGACCGGTGACCGGGTTGGTCTCGGTGTAAGGGCCGCTGAGGCTGCGCAGGAAGGGACCGACGTCACCCTTGAGCGCGCCGTCGTAGGTTTTTGGCGCGCCGATGCCGATGTCCCGGGTCATGTTGATCGCGCGCTTCCCTCCGGCGGGAACGTCGAATATGTCGACGCCGTAGGGGTGGGTGATGGTGTAGGTGCCGGCGGTGGGCACGTCGACCCGAATACGGATACGGGCGAAACTGATCTGGTCGCCTTCGAGCGGGTCGCCTCCGCTGAAGGCGGCCTCGAGGGCGCTGACATAGGTCAGGTCGATACCTCGGGCGGCGTCGACGATGGATCCGTCGCCGGAGAACCAGAACGCTTCATCGGGAAAATTGCCCGGGAAAACGACGGGTTGGGTGTCATCGAAAATGCCGGGGTTTGGCAGCAAATTGCACATGTAGGTTGGAGCGCCCGGAGCGCTTGGAACCCTGGAACTGACAGCCTTGGACAGGCACAGGTCGAGGGTTCGACCATGGGTGTCCTGATACCAGGAAGCGAAGTTACCAGTGGTTGGCAGGTAGGGTCCCTTGTCTACAGCAAACAGTGCAGCCTGCGCAACGCCTTGGGCCAGAGCGGTCACGACCAGGACGGTCGCGGTCTTGGACAGTAAAGGGTGCATGAGTAATCCCTCTATCAAAGTACCTGCCCCTTGGATATGGGTCAGTTGGCAGGACTTCGGCAACTCCCATGCCAATAAGCAAAATTGGCCGTGAGAGGCCCGGTATACAGGCGTTCACCAGGCAAAGGGAGCCGCTTCCCCCACTAGTACTAATGGGCCTCTTTCCCCAGGTTTGGGGGTGGATGGGGGCAGCAGGACAGGGTGGGGAAAGTGGGGAGAAAGGCACCCACAATCGGGCAAACGGCTAGCACTGGGCTATAAACCTATAGGGGCAGTCCGGGACAATACCTACATGACCACGCTGGCAAGAACGCTTGAATCCGACAAGGGCGATATTCGCTTGAGCACGCGCAAACAGCCGTTCAATCTGCTGCGCTGGTTTTCGCTCATCAGCATGGCGGTGATCGGCACCGTGGCGGTGGCGTTGGGTTCGGTGTCGACCAAGTTCGTGATTACCGAAAGCGTGCAGCGCGATGCACTGCTGACGTCGCAGTTCATTCAGGCGATTGCCTCGGCCGAAGTACGCCATGTGTCGATTCCCAATGTGCGGACCATGGGCGAGATGCTGGATCCACGCAAGGACCGGGACTTTCCCGACGTCGATCCGCAGGCGCGAGCCGATGTCCGTGGCGAGTTCCTCGACCACATCGAACACTTACCGGACGTGATCCTCGCCAACATTTATGCCCCCGACCGCATGGTGATCTGGTCGACCAACCCGGCGTTGATGGGCACCACCATCCATGCCGACGAGGACCTCGATCGAGCCTTCCTTAATAAGACGCCGGTGTCGGCCAGTTACCACGATGTGGACAAGTCGCGCATGGAGCAGAAGTTCGTCACCCCACCGGAATACATCTTCATCGAGAACTACATTCCGCTGTTTGACGCCGACGGCAAGACCGTCACGGCAATGGTCGAGATCTACAAGGAACCCAAGGACCTGATCAGCCGCATGGAGCGTGGCCTGGTGATGATCTGGCTGGCCACGGCCCTGGGCGGCGGCCTGATTTATTTCGGGTTGTACTGGATCGTGCGCCGTGCGGCGATTTTGCTGGCGACGCAGCAAAAGCAACTGATCACCAATGAGACCTTCGTTGCCCTGGGCGAGATGTCATCGGCGGTGGCCCACAGTCTGCGCAATCCTTTGGCGACCATTCGCTCAAGCGCCGAACTGGCGCTGGAGTTCGACAGTGGCCCGGCGCACAAGAACATCAAGGACATCATTAACCAGGTCGATCGCATGTCGACCTGGGTACGGGAGTTGCTGCAATCCCTGAGGCCGCTCAATGACGATGCCGAGCCGGTCAATCTGGTGGCGGCTTTGTATGACAGCCTGATGGCCTTCGAACAACAGATCGCCAAGGCCCGGGTGAGGGTGGTATTCGAACCCAAAGAGACACCCATGGTGATGAGCCAGCAGGTGCAGCTGACGCAAATCCTCAACAGTTTGCTGGCCAATGCGCTGGAGGCCATGGACGAAGACGGTACCCTGGCCATCACCCTGGAGCGGTCCCATTCCCATGACGTCAGCGTGGTGGTCAGCGACACCGGCAAAGGCATGAGCGAAGAGCAACGCAATATGGCGTTCCGGCCATTTTTCACCACCAAGCAGGGTGGGCTCGGTGTCGGGCTGGTGCTGGTCAAGCGGATCATGGAGCGTTTCGGCGGCGCGGTGACCCTCGACAGCCGTGAAGGCGAGGGCACCCGTGTCCGTTTGTTGTTCAGGTTGGTTCCCTGAAGCAAGGATACGCGTACCCCCTGTAGGAGCTGGCTTGCCAGCGAAAGCGTTCTTCCTGACCCACCGCCTTCGCTGCGGTGCAGCGATCCGACGAGCCAGCCCCTACAAAGGATCGCGCTGTCTGAGGCCCCTGAAAATGGGGGCGAACTTTCCCCGCTAGCGGGTGTCATTCCCCAGTCGTTTTCTCCCGGTCATGGCACATTGATGTTGATAAGCCATTGTTTTGGCGGGTATTAATTCTTTTGTATAAAACAGTTACAAATCTGGCGAGAGAATTGCAAAACCACCATCACCCCCTTCACACACACGAGGCGGCTGGTGATGGACAGAAAAGCGCGGTATCCCTTCAAGTGGTTATTGACGCCTTTGAGCGTCGCCCTAGCAATGACAATAAGCACAGGGATGTTGCGTGCGAGCCCGATCGACGACGAGCGACAGCCAGAACCGTCCGATCCTTCGGCTTACCAGAACGAACCAGCCGACGAGCCGGCGGCGCTGAACGCCATCCTGAGCATGCCGGAGGCCAACCAGGATGCCTTCGATTTGCCTGATGGCGTCAAAGGCAACCGCGACGAGACGCGGGTAGAAAACCAGCTTCCGCCGGCACAACAGACCAGTTTCAACTACCCCACCAATGGCAAGCCCAGCCCTTTGTTCGGCGCTCAGCCATTCACCCAGCAAATGCTGCTGTTCGAGGAATTCGGACCGGAAAAACTCGACCCCACCACGCCGGCAGCGCCCTTGCCGTTTCCTGCCCCGGCAATCGGCCCGCTGCCACAACAGGACCCCACCAGTGCTGCGCGCAGTGCGCCGCCAAGCCTGGCACTCGATACCTTCTTGCGCCAACCCGGCTTGACACCGTTCCCCAGCCAGTATTCCAACTCGGTTGACCGTAACCCATGGCAGGCGCAGATCGAGCAATTTCTCAACCGCCACATCGGCTCTTCCGCCGAAGGCCGTCCACCAGGAAAAGGTTGGTCCCATCAGCGCTGGAACGAGTTCTACCCGCAGAACGCCTACAAGACCGTGCAGACCGGTATACGGACCAACGGCGGCTTGCGTGATAATCGGCAGATGCACCACTACGCCGTGGGTGAGTTCGGCCCCGGTGGTCTCTATCACAACGTCGCGGGAATACAGGCAACGGATGGCACCGCCAAGGGCGTCGAGCCGCGTCTGCATCCGCTGATGCCGGTGCAGAAACACAACTCGGTGTGGACCTTCGACGGCACACTGCCACCCAAACTGTTGATGGTGCGTTACGGTCAGCCGGTGCTCATGCGCCATTACAACGGCCTGCCTATCGACCCGTCGGCCAACATGGGGTTTGGCCTGCACACCATCACCACCCATGAACACAACGGTCACGCGCCAGCGGAAAGCGATGGTTATGCCAACGCGTTTTTCTTCCCCGGGCAGTATTACGACTACCGCTGGCCGATCCAGCTGGCCGGTTACGACACCATCAATACCAAGGCTGAAGATCCGCGTGCGGCGTTCCCGTGCTCGCCGGGCGAAACCCTGTGGACCAATGACATGAGCCCGGGTCTGAAGACTTGCGACCATGGCACGATCAAGATTCGCGGCGACTGGCGCGAAACCATGAGCACCCACTGGTTCCACGACCACATGCTCGATTTCACCGCGCAGAACGTCTACAAGGGCAACGCGGCGATGATGAATTACTACAGCGCCCTGGACCGTGGCAACGAGTCGGTGAACGACGGCGTCAACCTGCGTTTCCCCAGCGGCAGCGCCTTGCCTTGGGGTAACCGCGACTACGACGTCAACCTGTTGTTCGCCGACAAGGCGTGGGATCAGAACGGTCAGCTGTGGTTCAACCCGTTCAACACCGACGGCTTCCTCGGTGACCAGGTGGTGGTCAACTGGGGTTGGAAACCGACCCTGGATGTACGGGCCCGCAGCTATCGGTTCCGCATGCTCAACGGCTCGGTGTCGCGTTACTACAAATTTGCGCTCGTGCGTGAAATCAAGGGCACCAGTGGCGAGTTCCAGGGACCAAAAGGGTCAGGTGTGTCCTATGCCCGGGTGCCGTTCCATATGATCGCCAACGACGGCAACATCATGGAACACAGCGTGCCGTTCGACGGCACCATGGACCTGGACGGCGATGGCGACAAACAGAACCACAACGCCATCCTGCCAACCCAGGGCATTGCCGAGCGTTTCGACATCATCGTCAACTTCGCGAAAAACGGCATCAAGCCGGGGGACAAGATTTTCTTCGTCAACCTGCTGGCCCACGACAACGGCAAAGGCCCGAAAGAGCCGATCCCGCTGGCCGACGTGCTGTCCGAGAAGTACCTGGCGGTGATCAAGCAAACGAGCAAGGGACCGCAGTGGGACAGGGGCGACCCGGCGGTGGGCAAGGTGTTGCAGCTCAACGTCAAGGCCTACACCGGTCAGGACCTGGCCATGGACCCGGCGTTGTACGAGCCGGCCAAACCGGGCAAGGCTGCAGGCCTGGTGATGATCCCGCTGAAAATCCATCGTGACAACCCTGCCGACATGGCGCTGCTGGCCAATGCCCGTCACCGCAGCTTCATCTTCGGCCGTTCCGACGGCACCGATGAAGCCCCTTGGACGGTCAAGACCGATGGCGGCTTCGGCTACCACATGGACCCTCGTCGCCTGAACGCGGCCACCCAGTTGAAAAACGGTCCTACCGATGCCGGCAGCAGTGGCTTCGGCACCCTGGAGGTGTGGAACATCAGGCTCGGCGGCAGTGGCTGGAGTCACCCGGTACACGTGCACTTCGAGGAGGGGATCATCCTCAGTCGTGGCGGCAAGGCACCACCGGAATGGGAAAAATGGGCACGCAAGGACGTGTACCGCATCGGCTCGGAAAGCGATGGCCTGGACAATGTGGAAATGGCGATCAACTTCCGTGAGTTCGCCGGGACCTACATGGAGCACTGTCACAACACCCAGCACGAAGATAACTCGATGCTGCTGCGTTGGGACATTGAGAAGCCGGGTCAATTCCAGTTGATGCCGACACCGCTGCCGAGCTGGGATGGCGTGCGCTACGTGAACTCTGCCGCACTGCCAACCTTCCGTACCGGCGACGGCATGGGGCCAAAAGTAGCGGTCAAGAAATGAACCGGGAGGGTGTCGACATGAAGTTGAATACACCGCGCTCACGCGCCTTGGGAATGCACCTGGTGCTGATATTGGTCACCGGTTTGCTGGCCAGCCAGCTGCTGGTCGCCAACCAGGCACCGTCGACACCCACACCCACACCCGCACCCACCTCGGTAGAAGCAATCGCAACCGCAATTGCCGAGAAAGCAGCCGACACTGAATCCGCCACCCCGTGGGGTGGCGACTATTTCCCCAACACTCTGCTGACCGACCAGGACGGTCGGCAGGTGCGTTTTTTCGATGACCTGATCAAGGGCAAGGTGGTGGTGATCAACTTCATCTTCACCTCATGCAGCGACTCTTGCCCGCTGGAAACCGCGCGCCTGCGCCAGGTGCAGAAATTGCTTGGCGACCGGGTCGGCAAGGACATCTTTTTCTACTCCATCAGCATCGACCCCTTGAGCGATACCCCCGCCGTGCTCAAGGCCTATTCGCAGCGATTCCAGGTCGGGCCGGGCTGGCAATTCCTCACCGGGGAATTTGCCGATGTCACCGAGTTGCGGCAAAAGCTCGGGTTGTTCATCGAAGGCGTCGACAACGGTCGCAGCAAGGACCACAACCTGAGCCTGATCGTCGGCAACCAGCAAACGGGGCGCTGGATGAAAGCTTCACCCTTCGAGAACCCGTGGATTCTGGCCGATCAACTGGCCAACACCTTGCATAACTGGAAACAACCGAGCGCTGGCGAAAGCTATGCCAATGCCCCCGAAATCCGTCCGCCCAGCAATGGCGAAGAACTGTTTCGTACCCGTTGCGCGTCGTGCCACAGCCTCGGCCCGCTGGACGGGCAAGGCATCGGCCTGCGCAGCATCGGCCCGGACCTGATCGGCGTGACCCGACAACGCGATCCCGCCTGGCTCAACCGCTGGATTCGTGAGCCGGACCGCATGCTTGCGGAAAAAGACCCGATTGCCATGGAGCTGTTCGAACGCTTCAGCAAAATCCCGATGCCCAACCTGCGCATGGATGAGCATTCGGCGCAGTCGATCATCGATTTTCTACAAGCGGAAACCGATCGCCAGCATCCGCCGGCCAACGCGTTGGCCGCCGGTAACGAAGAGCCCGAACACCATCACGCAATCGCTGCACCCGGCAGCTCCAAGGTACAGACTGAGGTTGAATAGTGGCGAAATACCTTCAATGCTCCGTCGTTGTTATCAATGCCACCTACACTGATCCGAAACGCGGCTGAAAAGGCTTGAAGACCAGCAATCAGGACGGTCCCCATGCAGATACTAAAAGAACAAAAAACCGCTGCGCACACGACACCGGCAGCGCAAGGCAAGGATTGGCGGCCACCGTTCAACCTGGTGCGCTGGTTTTCGCTGGCGAGTTTTTTCATCATCGCCGCCGTGGCGCTGGGGCTGGGCTACATTTCCACGCGTTTTGTAGTGGAGGAGAGCATCAAGCGCGATTCGATGCTGACCGCGCAGTTCATTCAGGCCATCGGCGATGCGGAAATTCGCCATGCCCGGATCGACCCCAAGCGGACCATGGGCGAGATGCTTGATCCGCGCCAGGACAACGCCGACCCCGATGTGTCCCCGGCGGCCCGTGCCAACGCTCGCAGCGAGTTCCTCGATCATGTAGAGCACCTGCCGGACATTCTGCTGGCCACCGTATACGCCCTCGATCGTACCGTGGTCTGGTCGACCAACCCTGAGTTGATCGGCGTGCGCATCAAGGACGACGAGGAACTGGACGAGTCCTTCGAAATGAAGGAACCGGTGTCCACCAGCTACCACGAAATTGATGAAGAAAAGCCTGAGCAACGCTTGCTGCGTGAACCGCAATATCTGTTCGTCGAGAACTACATCCCGATGTTCAATGCCGACAGAAGCAAAGTGATCGCCATGGTGGAAATCTACAAGGAACCGGTGGACCTGGTGGAACGCATCCAGCGCGGGTTCAAGGCGATCTGGCTGGCGACCCTGCTGGGCGGGGCGATGATCTACCTGGGGTTGTTCTGGATCGTGCGGCGGGCGGCGATGCTGTTGCAGAGCCAGCAAAAACAACTGGTCGCCAATGAAACCTTCGTCGCCTTGGGGGAGATGTCTTCAGCCGTTGCCCACAGCCTGCGCAACCCGCTGGCCAATATCCGTTCCAGCGCCGAACTGGCCCAGGAAATCGCCAGCCAGACCGCGCAGAAAAACATCGGCGACATCATCAGCCAGGTCGATCGCATGTCGCGCTGGGTGCGCGAGTTGCTGGTGTCGTTGCGGCCGGTGAATGACGATCATGAAGACGTCGATCTGGTGCTGACCATCGACGACACCCTGGGGGCTTTCGAACCGTTGATCAAACGCTCGAACGTTGAGGTGCGCTTCACGCCCAAAAACGTTCCACCGGTCGTCAGCCAACAGATGCTGCTCACGCAAATTCTCAATAGCCTGTTCGCCAATGCCCTGGAAGCCATGCCTACGGGCGGTGTGTTGAGTATCGATATTGAAACACCCGCCCCCGGGCAGGTGAGCATGATTCTCAACGATACCGGCAAGGGCATGAGCAAGCAGCAACAGCAAATGGTCTTCAAGCCGTTCTTCACCACCAAACAAGGGGGGCTGGGCGTGGGCCTGGCTCTGGTCAAAAGAATAATGGAGCGTTTCGAAGGCTCGGTCGAACTGACCAGCCAGGAGCAGGAAGGAACCCGCGTTTGTCTGAATTTTAAAGTGGCAACGGGAGGGGAATATGGAACACAGCATTCTGCTGGTCGAGGATGATGAACTCCTCGCCGAGAATATCCAGACCTACCTGGAGCGCAAGGACTTCGAGGTGACCGTCTGCCACTCGGCTGAAGACGCACTGGAGCAATTGAGGGCTTTCGTTCCCGATGTGGTGCTGACCGACAATTCGTTGCCGGGCATGAGTGGTCATGACCTGATCCAAAAGCTGCGCATCAGCGCGCCGGATCTGAAAGTGATCATGATGACCGGCTACGGCAACGTCGAGGACGCCGTGGTGGCGATGAAAGAAGGCGCTTTCCACTACGTGACCAAACCGGTCGCGCTGCCGGAGCTCAAGCTGCTGCTGGACAAGGCCCTGGCCGCCGATCGGATGGAGCGCACGCTGTCGTTCTATCAGGAACGCGAAGCGCAGAAGTCCGGGGTGCAGGCGCTGATCGGCGAATCGGCGCCGATGGTTTACCTCAAAGGCACCATTGCCCAATTGCTCGACGCCGAGCGCCGGATGGCCAATACCGATCTGCCGCCGGTGTTGGTGGAAGGCGAGACCGGCACCGGCAAGGAACTGGTGGCCCGTGCCCTGCATTTCGACGGCCCGCGCGCCAAGGGGCCGTTCATCGAATTCAACTGCGCTTCGATTCCGGCCAACCTGGTGGAGTCGGAGTTGTTCGGTCACGAGAAGGGCGCCTTCACCGACGCCAAGGACCGTCGCGTGGGGCTGGTGGAAGCGGCCGATGGTGGCACGTTGTTTCTTGACGAAGTGGGGGAAATGGACCTGATACTGCAGGCCAAATTGCTCAAGCTGCTGGAGGACCGGACGATCCGCCGGGTCGGCGCAGTCAAGGAGCGCAAGGTCGATCTGCGGGTGATCAGCGCCACCAACTGCAACCTCGAACAAATGGTCCAGCAGGGCAAGTTCCGCCGCGACCTGTTTTTCCGCCTGCGCATCATCTCGATCAAGGTGCCACGCCTGTATACCCGCGGCGAAGACATCCTGTTGCTGGCCCGGCACTTCCTGGCGGCCCATGGCAAGCGTTATGGCAAACCGCACCTGCGCTTCAGCGATCAGGCCGAAGAGTTGCTGCTCAACTACAGCTGGCCGGGCAACGTGCGTGAATTGCGCAACATGCTGGAGCAGACCGTGCTGCTGGCGCAACACGACGTCATCGCCGCCCATCAGTTGAACGTCTGCATGAGCCTGGTGGATGAGCCGCCGCTGTTTCAGCACGAGGCGCCAAACGGCGACCCGCGTCCGGTCTACAGCGGCACCGAGTCGATGAACCTGCCGGAAGTCGAGCGCGACATGGTGCGCAAGATGCTCGACAAGACCGACTGGAACGTCACCAAGTCCGCACGGCTGCTGGGCCTGAGCCGCGACATGCTGCGTTACCGGATAGAAAAACTCGGCCTTGCGCGCCCGGACAAACGCCAGTGGTAGGCAGAAAGATGCACTTTTCTGTAGGAGCAAAGCTTGCTCGCGATGGCGATCGTTCAATAAAACACCTGTTGCCTGACACGGCGCTATCGCGAGCAAGCTTTGCTCCTACAGCTGCGAGCCCTGCAGCGCCGGGCCTGGGCTGCTTAGGCAAGCCCGCATGCACGTCGGGTCGAAGACTTCCTGGTTCACGTAGACACCGTGCTCCTCATCGTAGGTGCGAATGAATACCCGAACGGTGGCATCGGCCACCGTCGGCAACCGGGAGTCGTAAAACACGTGCTCGCTCGACACCGGGATGAATGTCTGGGGTGATGTCGGAATGTATGAGCCCGGCGGCACGGTGCTCAGCGAGGGGGGAGCAGGGTGGGCGAAGGGTTGGTCGGCCCCGTAATAGCTGAATTCACTGCTCGACTGCTCGGTCTGCATCGGGGTGTCCTGCGCTTGTGCACAGGTGGCGGCGGTCAGGCAAAGGGCAAGCAACAGCGTCTGTTCGGTCTTGTTCATGGCAGCACCTGTGACATCGGTTTTCGTGCATATCCCCAAGGCCATTAACTATAGCGCTCCCTGTATGAGCTGGCTTGTCGGATCGCCGCACCGCAGTGAAGGCGGCCTGACAGCCGACCTGGCTTTCGCGGATGTCCCCAATCCCCTGTGGGAGCTGGCTTGCCAGCGAAGACGGTCATTCAACTTGCATTGATGTCGCCAGATAAACCGCTTTCGCTGGCAAGCCAGCTCCTACAGGGGCCGTGGGCGTCGCCAGCTGCTACAGTCGTGGGTCGAACCATTCGATAGGGACATGTGCAATGGAAATGCCGACAAAAGAAAAAGCCATCGCCAGCAACCGCGATGCCTGGAACGACTCCGCCCGCCATCACAAGGACAGCCCCGACTGGCGGGTGCTCTTGAACGCTGTGGCCCACGCGGATTTTTCATGCCTGGATGACACCCTGACCACTGTGCTGACAGAACTCGGTGTCCATGGCAAGGACGTGGTGCAGCTGGGCTGCAACAATGGTCGCGAAAGCCTGTCCCTGTTTGCCCTGGGCGCCCGGCATGTGGTCGGTGTCGACCAGTCCGCGGCGTTTCTAGAACAGGCGCGGGAGCTGGCGTCACGCTCGCCCCATGGGCCCGAGTTCATCGAGGCCGACATTCACCATTTGCCACTTGAGTTGCAGGGCCGCTTCGACGTGGCGCTGATTACCATTGGTGTATTGAACTGGATGCCGGACATCGGCGAATTCCTGCGCCATGTGGCGCAGACATTGAAGCCGGGTGGGGCGCTGGTGGTGTATGAAACCCATCCGTTTCTGGAAATGTTCGATCCCGAAGCCGCCGACCCCTACGCCCTGGCCAGCTCGTACTTTCGTAGTGAGCCTTTTGTGCAAACCGAGCCGATTGTCTACGAGGGCAAGGTCGAACAACAGGCCGCACCGTCGTATTGGTTCGTCCACACCCTGGGCGCCATTTTCACCGGCACCCTCGCGGCGGGGTTGAACATCCGCCATTTCAAGGAACACCCGCATTCCAACCGCGAAGAACTGTATGACCGTTACCAACAGCGGGAGGCGCAGTTGCCGATGTGTTTTACGTTGGTCGCGGTGAAGGGTTGAGCAGGGTGTTGTTAGTCTTGCATCTGTAGGAGCAAAGCTTGCTCGCGATGGCAGTGTTGCATTGAGCATTGATGTTGACTGAACCAGCGCTTTCGCGAGCAGGCTCGCTCTCACATTTGATCGGTGCCTATGTAGATCTTCTGTGGGAGCGAGCCTGCTCGCGAAGGTGCCAACGCGGTCTGTCAGGTACAGTCCTTACGCCTGCGCCGCGGACGTCACCACCGGCCGTCCCGGTTTGCGCAGCGGTTCCAGGCGTGAGCCGGTGTAGCGGGTTTCGCGGAAGAAGCGCCAGCGGCCGAACAGGCCGTAGACGTGGGTAACCCGTCCCTGTTCGTGATAGCCCATGCGGATGTGCAGTTTCAGGGCCGGGATGTTGTGGGTTTCGCAGACGTCCACCACCTTGTAGCACTCTTGTGCCGCCATCGCTTCCCACAGGTTGACCTGCACGTCCACCGACAGGCTGCTGCCGAAGTAGGCCCGCGTCATTTCTCCGCCGAACTCGAAGAACTCACCGGGTCTTACCGGAAAATTGCAGCCGTAGTAGTGACGGTCGTGGTAGTCGCGAGTGCTGCCCCAGATGAACGCCACGGCATGACCGTCCTCATCCAGATACATGTGCCCGGTGTGGCCTTCGGCTGCCAGTTCGGCCATGGTCTGTACGCGATCACCGAAGTGCCTGGCGAACGCCGTGGCGTTTTCCGGGGTGATGGTCACCTGACGTACGCCGGCGTAGGGTCGCAGCTTGTGCGGCGGGACCGGGCTGAACAGGTCGCGCTCCATCCACAGCAACTCCCAGTGGAAGAACACATAGCGTTTCCACAGTGTGCCGAACGTGCGGCTCAAGCCTTTTTGTTTGATGCGTTCGCGGAGTTTATCGATCAGGGTCATGAAGCCCTCCTTGGCCAGGATTGGCCATGCTGGGGGTGAAGGTACTGATGGGTATAGATCACGCTGGACGCGGCATCTGGGCGCTGCTGCCAGCAATTTGTTTCAATTTATGTTTCAGTCTTGACACAGTTTTCAGGCGTCAAAAAGCCGTGCTCCGAGGGTGTCCGGTGGGCATTCCGAGGGAAACGCCAGGTGGCCGCGGCACTATTCCATCACCGTCTCTGCGTGATGACCGAAAGCGCTGCCCGCAGCGCTGTAGGCAACCCTCGGCACCCCCGGCAACCGCTGCTCCAGCAGCGCACTCAACGACTCGCCCTGATCCAGATAGGCGTCGCCAAAATCGGCACCGAGCTGATTGGGGTGGGCGACGATCTCCAGCAAGCCGTCACTGGGTGGCGCTGCGTTGCGCAGATCCACCGGGGTACACACATAGTCGGCGGAAGCGCCGGCCAGGCTGTTCAGACGATGATTGAGCAAGTCCTTGAACAGGCGCTTGGGCAGGCTCAGGTTTTGCCCCAGGTTGCGCGCCAGCCTCACGGGAACGCCCTGGCGGGCGGCGAAGCGTGCGACGATTTCGCCGACGGGCCAGATGTTGTGTACGTGTTGATGGGAATCCAGATGGCTGGGTCGCACGCCGTTATCCACGCAGCGTTGCCATTGGGCTTCGAGTTCCTCCTCCACCGCAAGACGGTCCTGGCGACCGAGCCAGAGGCGGGTCCGGGACAGGTTGAGGTCGAACACCCCGGCGCTGTCGCAGAAGGTCCGGCGCGTGAGAATGCGCCTGCTCAACGGCCGGCCATAGGTGAGGTTGAAGTGCAGGCCGATGCGCCCCGCCAGCAAGGGATGCTGAGCGAGAGCGCAGGCCGCTTCGAAGGCCGGCATGTTGGCCATGGCGGTGGCGGAACTGATGATCCCGGCCTGGAAAGCCCCCAGTATCACCGCGTTTTCACAGGCACTGAGGCCGAAATCGTCAGCGTTGACTATGACTTGGCGTGGCATGTTTACCCTCCATGAGTCTATCGGTGGCTGCAGGCGGCTTGGGCCCGGATACAGGCGCAGGCGCTGCGACGGGGGCAGGTGTGTCGGCCGCTGCCGCGCGCCGGGCCCGCCATTGCTGCAACATGGGTTTGAAGCGCTGCCAGACCCGCAGGGCGAGCCCCAGGGCCAGGCCACCCGGACGCCAGGAGTAGAAGCTCCAGCGCCAGTGTTCCATTTGCCCGGTCATGCGTTCATGCAGTTGATGACTGGAGTTTTCCAGGCTGACCCGCGAGGCATCGATCCAGCGCCAGTGGTCGTCCAGGCCCCAGCGAATCCACTCTTCGAGCAGCACCCGACCGCTGCCCAGGTCGGCGTACTGCGGCAGGAAGGCCAGGTTGTAGTCGTACAGCCGGCCCTGTTCCAGCAAGCCCAGGCGGTAGCTGATGCAGCGCCCGTCCAGTTCCAGCACCACCACACGCACCAGGTTCCGGGCGGCGAGGGCGGTGAAGGCCCGGTCCATCCATTGGCGGCGGCGGTCATCGGCAAAAATGCCCACGCCTTCATCGCCTTTCCAGCTGACGGCTTCAACTTCGCCGAGGGTCTTGAGCAACGGACCCATGGTTGTCGCGTCAGGGGTGATGCGCCGCACTTGCGCACCGCAGGCGGCAATCCGTTTGCGCGCCCGACGCAGTTTGTAACGCGGATCGCCGGAGACTTCCTGACGATCGGCCTCACTGATCAGGTGCACCGGTACGCGACAAGCGAGGCGTCGCTCACTGGTGGAGCTTTGGTTCATCCATCCGCCCAGGGCGCTGGCGTCTGGCGGTTCACACAATTCATTGAGTTGCAGCAGGGCATGGGGCAGTCGACGGCGAATCTCGATCAACGCCTGGCGCATGTCCGCCGTGTCGAGGCAGGCGAGTAGCGCGAGGCGGTCGGCGAGGGGATACCCCAGGTGGTGCAGGACCCGAAACGGCAGTCCGCCGAACCGCTCGATGGAGGCCACCAAGGGCAGGCACAGGACCAGTTCCGGCCCCTGCCAGCCGAGCAGAACGTGCAAGCGTTCGCCGGCCGTCAGTGCCTGTTCCGACGCAGACATCCAGGCCAGTGCATTGAACGGCGTGTGGTCCATGACTCGCAGACGCAGCGCTTCATAGGCCGCCGCGGGAAAGTCTGCGGCGCACAGCGAAGTACGCCATTCAAATCGCACTGTCATGGGATCAGGCCACCGACGTTGCTGCGGGAGAACGTTCCGGTTTGCGCAAGGTATCCAGGCGCGAGCCGGTGTAGCGGGTTTCGCGGTAAAAGCGCCAGCGGCCAAACAGTTCATACACGTTCATGATTCGGCCCTGTTCCGTATATCCGGTGCGTATGTGCAGCTTCAGGGCCGGGATGTTGTGCCATTCACACACGTCCACCACCTTGTTGCAGCCCTGGGCGAGCATGGCTTTCCACAGCTCCGTTTGCAGGTCCATCGACAGTTTCGTGCCCCAGTAGCCCCGGCTCAGTTCACCACCGAATTCGAAGAACTCGCCTTCCTTCACCGGGAACCAGCAACCGTAGTAGTGACGGTCGTGGTAGTTGCGCGAGGCGCCCCAGATGAACGCCACGGCGTCCCCCTGGTCGTCCAGATGCATCTGCCCGGTATGCCCTTCGGCAGCGAGCTCGGCCATGGTGTCCACGCGATCACCGAAGTAGCGGGCAAAGGCCCCGGTGTTGTGTGGGGTGATGGCGACAACCTGCAATGGCGGGTAAGGCTTGAGTTTATGCGGTGGCACGGGGCTGACCAGGTCGCGCTCCATCCACAACAGTTCCTGATGGGAAAACACGTAGTGCTTCCAGGCTTTTTTCAAGGTGGCCCGCAGACCTTTTTGTCGGATGTGTTCACTGACTTTTTGAATAGCACTCATGGTGTTGGCTCCTGACGGGGGCGACCCGTAAATGGAGTGATCCAGTGCACGGCGAAATGCCTGTGCGGCCAAACGGTCGAGCGACGGTCACGAGGTGCTCCAGGCCAGGGCGAACAGGGTTTGCCCTGGCAGCTCGAAGCTCACGCGACCGTCGTTGCAGCTAAACGGCGCGTCGCGGCTGCGGTTGTCGGCACCGAAATAACGCAGTGATCCATTGAATAGCGGGCAGTGTGCCCCGGACAGGTCGATTCGCTGCAAGCGCGAGCCCTTGTTGACCCCCAGCAGGCTGCGGTTGGTGTCGTTGGCCATGGCCAGCACATCGACTTCGAAGGCGTCGTTTTCCATATACAGCACGTTTTGCAGCCAATGCTGCTGGATGAACTGATGAGCGAGGCCGACGGGTTTGAGTTCGAAATGGTCGTCGCCCAGCACGCGCAGCATGCCCTTGGGCCACTCAGGCTCGTCGGCCGCCTGGAACCAGTTGAGCATCTCCAGCAAACCGTCCTGGGACGCGTTGATGACCACCGAGGCCCACCACAACGAGGCGAAGTGGGTTTCTTGATCGTAAGGGCTGAGGTCGGAACCCGGGGACATGTTGGTCTGGTCCAGCAGCAAGGCCTTGCGTGGCCGGCCGTTGGCATCGAGCCCCACCAGGTCGGCGGCACGCCGCACACTGTCGCGATAGACCCGGGTCGCCAGCAGGTCGCGGACCATCCATTCGTGCCAGGCCAGGGCATCGATCTTGTCGCCCGATTGCGCCAGCAAGCGTCTGGCCCAGTCGATGCCGCGCTTGTCGGCGGCGTTGTCGGCGAACGGGCCGTTCACCAGCCGTGAACTGGCGGGCATGGCGATGCGCACGCCGGCCTTGGCGTTGTCGGGGTTGCTGCGCACCTGCCGGGCCATGCTGTCGAAGAGGCTCTGGTAGTCGGCATAGTCCGGATAGTTGAGGTTCGGCTCATCGGCGAAAGCGATGTAATGGGTACCTTTGCCCCCCAGGGTGCGGGTCGCGGCGAGCCAGGCGTCCAGGCCGGCGTTGCTCATGGTGTCGGCGCGCAGATCAGACACGCGATGGCTGCCGGCCAGTAGCGTGATGTCCTGGGTGATGCCGAAGCGCTCCTGATACAACTGGCGGAACCCGTCTTCGTAGTGCGGCCGTTGCGCGGTGATGTCGACGAAACTGTAATAGCTGGCCGCCTGTGGCTTGAGCGCATCGAGTACGGCGTAGCTGGAGGTCGGCGGCATCACGTAGGGCAGGGCGATGCCCAGGTTCGGCGTGTTGCCCAGGACCTTGTCGTGCAAGGTCAGGTGGGTTTGGCCGTTGTCTTCGCGCAGCGGTTTGAGCTGCCGTGGGTTCTGCGCGAACAAATTGGCGGTGCCGTCCAGCCAGAACGCGGCTTTGCCACTGCCCTGCAAGCGCAGGCGCCAGACCTGTTCGTCCTTGGTGACGGGCAACTCGACCTGATCGAATTGCCAATAGGCGCGATACGGTTTCAGGGCCACCGATACCTGCTTGCCGTCGCCCACGCGCTGCGCTTGCAAGGCACTGACGCCACCATGGAACTTGCCGGCCAGCACCGCGTGTTCCCCCGCCGCAACCTTGAAAAACAACTCATCGCCGTCGCGGACTTCGGTGCTGAAATGCACCTTGGCCGGAGCGAACAGGGCCACCGTGCGCTCGTCGTGTTCGACCTTGTAGCGGCGGAAGCTATAGCCCGGAATTTCCAGCTGATAGCTGGTGGCGCCCGGCGCCAATGGCCAGCTCTGAGTGCCGCTCAATTCACTGGCGGCAATCAGGCGTTCGCCCTCAAGCTTGCCCTGGCCATCGAGCAGGTACAGCCGTTCTTCGTTGGCGTCCGCTTGCCACGCCGGTGTCCAACGGACCGTCACCGTGTCAGGGCGATCCGCTTGCAGGTACAGGCTGCCGTCGCGGATGTCGGCCCAACGCATGGACGCCGCCCAGGTGTCGAGCGACAGGCCCAGGCTCAACAAGAGGACGAGGCGTTTCAAGCCGACCTCCGTTGCAGCATCTGCAGCATCGGTGCGACATCGCTGGGCAGGATGATCAGGGTTTGCCAGACCGGCACACCGCTCAACCGGCAATACATCACCAGCATCGCCAGGGTCACCGCCACGTAGGCGATGGACGATGCCGCCGCCGCGCCAACGATGCCGTAGGCCGGAATCAACAACAGGTTCAGTGCAAGGTTGAGCAAGGCACTGAGGCCCATCAACAGCGAAATCGTGCCGGGACGGTTTTTGCCCAGCAAGTCCAGGCGCAGGATGCTCGCGTAGCACAGCCCCAGCAGGCCCGGCAGCAGCGCCAGCAAGGCCGGGTAGGCAGGCTGATAGGCGACGCCGAACAAGGTGACGATCAGCCACTCGCCGATCAGCGCCATGGTCAGGCACGCGCCGAGCATCACCGTGGCCGTCAGGCGCAGGGCCAGTGGCGTGACCTTGTCGATGCCTTCTTCCTGTTGCAGCAGGCGTTTCATCAGCGGCGTCGTCACCGCTTCCGGGACGATCAACAGCAACTCGGCGGCAGCGCTGGCCATGGCGTAATGACCCAGCGCGGTACTGCCGAGCAGGGCGCCGATGAACAGGTAATCGGAACGCAGGATCACTTGCTGGAACAGCAGGTCCGGATGGCTGCGGGCGCTGTAGCGCAGCAACTCGTTCTGACTGGTGCGGTCCCATTGCAAGGTCAGCTGCTGATCGCGCTTGAGCCACAACCAGCCCACCAGCACCACCAGGCTGATGCCGGCCAGCCAACTGATCAGCGCCGCTTCCAGGGCGGCGCTTTTCCACATCCAGAACAAGGCCAGAAACAGCAACAGCGGGATCAGCGATTCAATCAGGCGCAGGGCATTGAACGCCACCACGCCGCCTGAGGCATTGTGCAATGTCAGCAGCCCGCTCTTGAGCACGGTCAGTGGCACCGCCAGCAACAACAGCCAGGCCAGCAAACCCAGTTGCGTGGTGATGTCCAGTTCGCTGCCGAACTCACGGGTCAGCGCCACCACCAGCAAGGTCAGCAAACCGGCCAGCAGGCAACCGAACACCAGCACCTGACTCAGCAGCAACCCCATCGGCCGTTGCTTGGCCGCCTGATAACCCACCGCCGAATTCAGCCCGCCACTGGTGGCGGCGCTGATCAGATCCGGCAGGGTGCTGAGCAGGGCAAACAGGCCGCGTTCGCTCGGCCCGAGAATCCGCGCCAGCAGCACGTTGCGCAGCAGGCGCAGGGCGATCATCGCCAGTTTGGTGCCCATGCTCAGGGCCAGGTGCTTGAGGTAGCTGCCGCTTCTCATGGGCGGGCCCCACGGTAGATGCGCCAGGACAGTAGTTCCGGATTGCGTGCAGTGCGCTGGCTGACCCCGAAGCGAGGCAAGGCCAGCGGATCGGCGGTGCCGCGATAAATCCCGGTGCCGGTGCCCAGGGCAAAGGGGAAGTTGTGGTCTGCCACGTGCTGGCGCACCCGCGCGTCGTTGTCGCCATTGGGGTAGCAGTACACCGGCAGCGGTCGGTTGCAGCTATTCAACAGGGCCTGGCGACTGCGGCTGAGTTCTTCGTCAAGCCGTTGATCCTCGAGGCCGGTGAGGATCGCGTGGCTGGCACCGTGGGGGCCGAAGCGCACCAGGCCGGAGGCTTCGAGCGAGCGCACCTGATGCCAATCCAGCGCCTGTGGCAAGGATTCCTGCGGGCACTCGTCGGTCAGGCGATTGAGATCCACGGGGGACAAGGTTTTCAGCTGTTGCAGAAAGTGCAGCAGCGCCAGGCTACGACGCTGTGCATCCGGGTTATCGCACAGCACCGGCAGCGGCCGGCCCAATTGGTGCAGGCATTCGATCAAGTGCATGCGGGCCTTTTCCCCATGGCTGTTCCACAGGGTTTCGCCAATGCTTTCCCACCAGAAGCGCTGGCGGCTGCCGATGAAATCGGTGGACAGGAAAATGCTCGCCGGCACCTGGTATTTTTTCAGCAGGGGAAACGCGTTCACGGCGTTGTCACGCCAGCCATCGTCGAAGGTCAGCGTGACTTTCGGCCGCTCCGAGCGCAGGCTCCCCGGTTGCAGAATATCCATCAGCGACACGCAGTCGAAATGCTTTTTCAGCCAGACCAGCAGGTGTTCAAAAGCCTTGGGACCGACGCACAGTTCATTGCGATGGGGCAGGTCGGCGGCGCTGTCGTTGGACAGCACCCGATGCAGCATCAGGATCACGCCGGCACCATGCAGTTGCTGGCGTCCGACCGGGGAATTGAGGTAGAGCCAGCCGCTGGTGCGTTTTAATAATTGTTTGATCGCCATGGCACGTGACCTCATCGAGTCTGGTCGGGATTCCATTGGTTGTAGCTGTGCCCGCGCAAGAACTGCCACAGGCCGACGGTCATGCCGGCCAGGGTTACCAGTACGAACGCGGCGAGGCGAAACGGTTTGGGCAAGCGGTGACGCACGTCCAGCAGGCCGGCCACGGCGAAAGCGTAACCGAGCGCCTGGGCGGCCAGGGTCAGGCGGTAAAAGCCATGCTCATCGAGCAGCCAGAGGTTGGCCAGCAACAAGGGCAGCAACAGCACCGGCGCCAGCCGGCGGATCAGCTTGTGGCTGATCAACGCGATGGCGTACAGGCCATGGCGCAGCGGGTTGAGCAGCTCACGCCGGGCCGCCAGGCTGATCAGGCCGCCGACGGTGACGCGCTGACGGCGACTGAACTGGCGGTGGGCCTCGTCCACGCCCTGATCGAGCACCTTGGCATCGTCGACATAGACGACGCGCTTGCCTGTCACCGGTGCGCAGGTGTTGATAAAGAAATCGTCGTTGACCAGTGCGGGAATCGGTTGATACAGCTCGCGGCGCAACGCCTGCAGGGCACCGTCGGCCGAGACCGTGCAGCCGGTGCGGCTTTCCACCCGGCGCAGCCAGTCTTCGTAACGGCGGTACAGGCTTTCGCCCAGGCTCAGGCCTGAGCCTGGGACGGGAATGTTCATGTTGCCGACGGTACCACCGACCTCAGGGTCGGCAAACGGCTCCAGCAGCCGCTGCAAGGTGCCGTCGAGCCAGTGAACGTCGGCATCGGTAAACACCAGGATATCGCCCGTGCAGCGGCTGACAGCGGCGTTGAGCACACTGTTCTTGCCCTGGCGCGGCAGGTCGAGCACTTCGATGCGCGGGTCGTCGAAGCGGCGCGCCAGGGCCACGGTCTGATCAGTGGAGCCGTCGCTGGCGACGATGATCTGCAAGCTGGCGGCGTGATAGTCCTGGGCCAGCAGATTGTTCAGTTTGTTCTCGATATTGCGTTGCTCGTTGTGCGCGGCAACGACCACGCTGACCCGTTGCGCAGGCAGGGGCGCAGGCCTGTGCCTGGGAAAAAACGGCCCGGCAATCGTTAGCAGAAGTGGGTAACCCAGATAGGCGTACACCGGCAGCAACAGGCACAACCAGAAAATGAATTCAGCCACGGGCAGGCCTCCTGGCTTTCCAACGACAAAGGCTGAGGATGAACGCCGCGCCGGCCAGGTGCAGGCGCACCCAGTGCAGGCCCCAGAGCTGCACGGTCAGGCACGGGTTTCGGTGCTTGATGCTCTGACGCACGCTCAATACCAGCGCCGGTACCGTGGTTAGCAACGCCATGAGCAGCGCGTGGTGAGGAAAACCGTTGAACAGTGCCGAGATCGCCATCAAGTCCAGTAGCCAGGCGCACAGCGAGAGCAGCGGAAAGCGCAGCAAGCGCAGGGTCAGGCCGTGGGTGCGCAGCAGTTGCAAGTGACTGCCCTGGCGCCACATTTCCTTGCCCAGCCATTCGTGCCAGTTCATTTCGTAGCCCCAGTGCAGGGCGGTGTTTTCATTGATCGACATCAAGCGTGCGCCCTTGGCGGTCTGGCGCAGGGTGAAATCCTTATCCTCGCCGGTGCGCAACGTTTCATTGAAGCCGCCGACGGTGTCGAACCACGTGCGGCGCATCAGCAGGTTGGCGCTGGGCAGCCAGTCCACGCTTTGTACGGTGTGACGGGAGGGGCGCAAGGTCCGCCGCTGCCAGGCCGTGGCGTACCAGGGCGCTTGCGCGGGGGTGTGAAGGTCCAGGCTGAAGACGTCGCCGAGGCCGGCAGCCTCCACTTTCAGCAGGTGGGTCAGCCAGCCCTCGGGCATCTCGACGTCGGCGTCGATGAAGGCCAGCCATTCGCCGGTGGCGACGTCCGCCCCGCGATTGCGCAAGGCACCGATCAGCACGCCGGGAACCTCCAGCACCTGGGCGCCGAACTGCCGGGCAATCTGCGCGCCCTGATCCAGGGAACCGTTGTCGACCACGATCAACTCGCTTTCCAGACCCGCGGCGTTGGCGGCGCGTTGCGCAGCCAGCAGGGTCCGGGCGATGTGCCGGGCCTCGTTGTACATTGGAATGACAATACTGATGCGGCTCATGCCTTGGCCTCCATGACGGGACTTTCTTCAGCTTTCAGACGCAGCACGCTGGTCATGGCGAGCATGATCCACACGTACTTTTGGTTCGGTGCACTGAGGAACATCAAGAACAGGGTCAGCGACAGCATGCCCATGCCCAAGTGTGTGATCAGGTCGGCTTGCTCCCATTCGTGGCGCTTCAACCAGGCACTGCGGGCGCGATGCATATTGAGCAGGCCCATGCCGAGCAGGCCGACAAACAGCAACCCCGCCGGGATCCCGATTTCGCTGAAGATTTCCAGATAGGTGTTGTGAGCGCGGCGGTACAAGTCGCCGATCTTGCGGTTGGCCGAGAAGGCCTTGGCGTAGCCGGTGGTCGCGTAGTGCAGCGGGAAGGTTCCGGGGCCGGAGCCGAGCAGCGGATTCTCGCGGATCATCTGGCTGCCGACCACGATGTACGAAGCACGGCGTCCGAGGGATTCGTCGGTGTGACCGCTGGCGCCGGCACTCAAGACACTCAATGACTGGATACGCGCGACGTAGCCGGGCGGCATCAAATAGATCGCCAGGGGAATCAGGATGGCCCCCCCGAGCATGGCAAACCCCAGATGACGCGGACGAATGCGCGGCAGGTGGGCGCGGTAATGGTAGAGGCCAATGATCAGGCTGAGGAACAACACCACCAGCCCGGAACGGGATTGGGTCTTGGTCATGCCGCCCAGCAGCATAACGCTGCAACCGATCCAGAACAGCCTGTACATCAGGTTCGGGCTCTTGAGCGCCAGCAGCAGTGCCAGCGGAAAGGCAAAGGCGATCAGCATCGCAAAGCCGTTCGGGTCTTCCAGCAGACCGGAGGCGCGGCCTTGATCCTGAAACTTGGTGGAGAACATCGCGAGGATGCAGGTCAGCGTCACGCTGAGGGTTACCAGCCGGCAGAACATCATCAGGTTCAGTTCGCGACCGATCAGCAAGGTGATCACGAACAGCACCAGCCCGACACTCAGTTCGCGCAGGTGACCCAGGGACATGCCCAAGTCTTCAGTCAGCAGCATGCTCAGAAAGTACAGCACCATGAACCCCGTCAGAAACCGCCACAGGTTGCTGCGCAAGCGATCGGGCGGCAGTTGTTGCAGGGCCAGTTGCAAGGTCAGGATCAGTGCCAGTGCGGCACCGAGGAGTTTCGATCCGGTCA
This sequence comes from Pseudomonas izuensis, assembly GCF_002356535.2. NCBI lineage: Bacteria > Pseudomonadati > Pseudomonadota > Gammaproteobacteria > Pseudomonadales > Pseudomonadaceae > Pseudomonas > Pseudomonas izuensis. The sequence goes on from NZ_AP017423.2 coordinate 2,212,749, forward strand.
GCATGCTGTCCTTGAACAGACCTTCGAGTGGCACCAGCGCGGCGATCCCCAACAGACCCCAGGCCGGGCGTCGATACAACACCGCCAGACCGACCAGCCCCAACACGGCGCCAGGCGCCAGGAACGGCCAGGGACTGGCCAGCAGAATCAGACACACCAGCCCCAGGAGGCTGATCACCGACAGAGGAATAATCACGCGCGTGCCTCCCGTGCGGTATGGATATAAAGCTGCGACCAGCGTTCGGCCAGGGCCTTGAGGTCGTAGCGATCCAGTTGCGTACGTCTTGCGTTGTCGATCAGGTCACGCGCCAGGGCCGGGTCACACAGCAGGCTGTCGAGCTGCCGGGCGAGGGCGGCGCTGTCGGTGGGGGGCGCCAGCAGGCCGTTGTGCCGATCCTCCAGCACATCGGGAATTCCGCCGACGCCAAACGCCACCACCGGCACGCCGGCCTGCATGGCTTCGAGCAGAATCATCGGCGTGCCCTCGGTGCGCGAGCTGATCACCAGCGCGTCGAGTTGGCGCCACCACGGGCGCATGTCGGTCTGATAACCCGGCAGCGAGATGCGCTCCTGCAACCCGGCGGCGTTGATTCGCGCCAACAGATTGTCCCGTTCCGGGCCGTCGCCGAGCATCACGGCGTCCAGTTGCGGGGACTGTTGGCACAGCGGAATCAGGGCATCGAGAAACAGGTCCGGACCCTTTTCGCTGCTCAGGCGCCCGACGTAGCCGGCCAGCCAACGCGGGTGTTGCGCGGCCTGCGGTTGCAGATCCTGGCTGGCCGGCAGGCCGTTGGGGATCACTTGCAGTTTCTCTGCCCGCACACTGGCCTGGCGGCACAGCGTGGCAATGCTTTCGGCGACGCACACCACCCGGTTCACCGACGCCGTGCGGCACAGTTGCAGGCTCAACCACGTATAGAACTTTTGCTTGCGACTGCGCGGTGTGAAGCCGTGTTGGGTAATCACCAGCGGCAGGCGCAACAAGGTTGCGCCGACCCAACCGAACACCAGGCCCTTGAAATTGTGCGTGTTGATCAGCGGCCGCTCGGCCCGCCGCTGGCGCAAATGCGCCAGCAATGCCCCCAGCCCCGTGCAGTTGCGGCAGTCCACCCCGGCCTCGCGAAACCGCGTGAGCAGCTCGTAAGGGGCATCGAGAAACAGCACCTGATGCTGCCCCGGCGTCGCCAGGCAGTGGTCGAGCAACATCCGCTCGGCCCCGTAGAACCCGCCACTGCTGAGCAAATGAATGATCGGCAGTGATGGCCTGCTTTGTTGAGAGGGCAGGGGCGCGTTCAATTGCGCACCCAATGCACGAAGCGTGGTACGCCCCAGTTGCTGTGCGGGTTGATCGGCTCCACGTTCTGATCGTTGATCACCAGCAGGACCGGCAGGCCCAGTTCATGGGTGATTTGCGCCGGATGCTTGAAGCGATGATCGAAGAACTCACGCACGTAGACCAGGGCAATCGCCAACAGCAACCCGGTGAACAGCCCGAACGGAATGATCAGCAGCGGTTTGGGAAACGCCGCTTCGGTGGGTTCGAACGGCGGGCTCAGGACCCTGGCGTTGGACAGGTCGTTGTCCAGCGAACGGGTGGTGCTGCTTTCGGCGAAGCGCTGGGCGTAGGTGGAGAACGCCGCGTGCAGGGCATCGATCTCGGTGTCCAGTTGCCGCAGCTTGCTCTGGGTTTCCTGCAACTGATGGATGCGGTTCTTGAACTCGGCGATGCGCGCGGTCTTCTGGTCGATCACCGAGCTGACAATCGCCAGGTCGTTGGTGCGTTCCTGAATCCGGTTGCTCACCACCTTGAGGAACTGCTGGCGGGTGCGGGCGATTTGCTCGCGGGTCAGCAGCATCGGTTCACTGCCTGGCTGGAAGATCGCCAGGTCGTTCATGTAGCGACTGACCTGGGTGGTCAGCGCCTCACCCATCTGTTTGATCTCGCGATCTTCGAAGGCGACGTTGTCCACGGTGGTGGTGAAGGTGTAGGGGAAGGTGTAGTCATTGAGCTTGGAGTCCTTGGCGGCGGCCAGGCTGGTTTTCAGGTAGTCGAGCCAGCGTTGGCTTTGCAGCAGGCGATCGCGGTACAGGTTGAGCGCTTGCTCCTCAGTGTTGATCGCGTTGAGGCGGAAGGTGATTTCTTCCTTGGGATCGGACGCGCCGATCGCTCCGAGCAGTGTCTGCCGGTTGGCTTCCAGGCCGTTGAGGCGCACTTGATACTGGGTTTTCTTGGTTTCATAGAAGCTCTGCGGCAGGTCGATCGATTGCAGCGCCTGACGGCTGACCAGGTAGTTTTGCAGCAGCGCCGCGACAAACTTGGTGCCCTGGGCCGGGTCGGGGAAGCTGTAGATGATCGAGATCACGTTGGAGCCCGGCAGGGTTTCGATCTTCATGCTGTCGACGGCTAGTTGGGTCAAGTCGTCGAGCTCGGTGTCGCGCACCGGATCGGTTTCCATGCCCAATGCAGACTTCAGCGGGTTGATGACGTGCTCGCGCAACGGCGTGCTGACATATTTCTTGAGTGGCTGGGTCACCAGTTTGTTGAGCAGGCGGGGAGGCAGGGTGTACTCACCCTTGGCCCGCTGTTCGCTGATGGTCTGACGGATCAACGCCGGCGAGCGCAGGATATTGCTCTCGGTTTCCATGTCGGCCAGCGACGGCGGAATGAAGGTCGCGTTTTCCTGGTTCAGCGACGTGGTGGCGTCGCCCTGTGAGAGTTTTTTCGACTGCACGATCACCTGGGCGGTGATATCGAAGCTCTGTTTGAGCATCAATGGCAAGACCAGCGCGATCACCGCAAAGACCAGGAATACGCGCTTCACCATTTGCTTGTTGGCGAAGAAGATCCTGAAGAACTCGTGCAGGTAGTTTTCCTTTGGATTCATGTCAGGTCACCTGAGAGTCAGTTGTTGTTGTTGCTGTCTTTGTTGTCGACGCGGTAGCCGAAGCTGAAGCCCACACCCTGGAACAGCACTACGTCCGCCAGTTGCCGCGCGAGGTCACCGGCGCTGGCCAGTTTGGTCTTGGGCACGTAGAGCATGTCGTCCGGTTGCAGGTAGGCAATCTGCGAGGCATCGCCGGCCAGGGCTTTTTCCACGTCATAGCGCCGGGCCTGAACCTGGTTGCCGTTGCGCCGCATGATCACCACCGAGTCCAGGCGCGCCTTGACGTTGGAGCCGCGGGCCAGGGTCAGGGCCTCAAGCACCGAGACCGGGCGGCGGATCGGGTAGGAGCCCGGCTGGCCGACTTCGCCAAGCACATAGATCTCGTTGCCCGCGGTGGACTTGAGCAGCACGTCGACGGTCATCCGACCGGGCAGTTGCGCGTACTTCTGATTGAGGAAGGTTTCCAGTTGATTGACGGTCATGCCCTGCAACGGCACGGCGCCGATTTCCGGGAAACTGGCATAGCCGTCGGTGCCCACCGTGATCTCCCGGCTCATACCGGTGGCCGGGTGGTTCAGCGCGCTTTTGAGGTTCGACTCATTGCTCAGTGGGCTGATGACCTGCACGGACAACTGATTGCGGTTGGGCTGGAACAGTTGTTTGCGTTGGTAGGCACGCTGGATTTCCTGACGCGCCTGTTCGCTGGTCAACCCGGCGATTTTTACCGAGGTGTTGGCGCCAGGCAGTTCAATCGTGCCATCGGGCAGCACCAGTTGATTGCCGTTGAGCTGGCTGGCGGCGGTGAAGTTCAGGCCGATCTGGTCACCGGACTGAATGCGATAGGCATCCGAGCCGGTGGTGCTGATGTGGAAGATCACGTCCAGTACATCCTGCGGACGCAAGGTCTGTTCGACCTTGGGCATGTCGGTGGCCTGGGCGTTGGCCGGGGTGGCGGTGAGGATATTCACCGGCATGTTCTGGGTTTCCGAAGTGCTGGAGCAACCTGCAAGCGGCAGCAACAGCAGGACAAGCATCTTGGCGTTCATGGCGTCATCCTTTTTGCGGTTGCTTACAGGTTCTTGTAGAGCCACTTGGGCATGTAGTACTTGCGTCGGTTGAACACGCTGCCGACCAGTTTCGCCCCGGCCTGGGTCAGGCGCTGCACCGCGGCCTGGGCCACTTCCCAGCGGGTGTCTTCGGCGCGCACGACCATGATCACGCCGTCCACCTGGGTGCTGATGACCAGCGTGTCGGCGGCTGAATACACCGCGTCGCCGTCAATCACCACGAAGCGATAGCGACTGCCGAGTTCATGGAGCAGCGGCCCCAGGCGTTCTGGCGTGAGGTGCTCGTTGCCCCGGGCGTGCCGGCCGTTGGGCAGGATGTGAAAGGGCAGGCTCGACACGTCCACCACGCAGTCCTGCAACAGGGGAGGGCTCTGCGTGTTGAACAACAGGTCGCGCAAACCGCGCTCCTTGGACAAGCCAAGCTGTTGTGTGAGGTTGCTCGACGACTGGCTGGCGTCCACCAGCAACACCTGGCCGCTGCTCATTTGCGCCAGCTGACTGGCCAGCACCAGGGTGCTGGTGGTCGTGCCCGCGCCGGGGTTGGCGGCGGTCAGAAACAGGATGCGCAGATCCTGGTCGAGCACGGTGGAGGCCAGGTTGGTCTCGCTGGGGTTGGCGATGCTGAGACTCTTTGCAGTTGAACCGTCCATTAGCTTGCTCCGTGGCCGCTGAATACTTTGAAAGGGGTTTTCAACAGGATCTTCAAATCAAGCAGCAGGCTCTGCTCGGCGATGTAGCTGAGGTCCAACTCAACGCGCTGGTCGAAGTCGATATTGCTGCGTCCGGAGATCTGCCAGAGGCCGGTCATGCCGGGGTAGATGCTCAGGCGTGCGAGGTGATTGTCCTTGTAGCGATAGGCGTTGAACGAAGTCGGCCTGGGACCGACCAGGCGCATGTCGCCGGTCACGACATTGATCAGGTTCGGCAACTCGTCGAGGCTGGTGCGGCGCAGGAAGCCGCCGATGCCGGTGATGCGCGGATCCTTGTCGATCTTGAAATCGATGGCGTCGGCCCCGTGCTTGTTCAGGTGACGCAGCGATTCCTTGAGTTCCTCGGCGTTGGCCACCATGGTGCGGAACTTGTACATGCCGAACATGCGGCCACGGTAGCCGGTGCGTTTCTGCACGAACATCACCGGCCCCGGGCTGGTGAACTTGATCGCCAGTGCCAGGCCCAGCAGCACCGGGGAAATCAGCACCAGGATCACCAGTGCTCCAAGGCAGGCGAGTACGCGGTTGGTGCGCGACAGCGTCCAGGGCCGCCCCCCGTCACGGCCCGTCACCCAGCCGCGACCCTGCATGTGGATCGCCGCATCGAGGCGCATTCGGTGTTCGGGGTCCAGGCGCTTGTCACGGCGCAGCATTTCGATCGGCACACCTTTTTCATGTCCAGTCATTGAGCAGTCCTCCGCTGTAGTTCAGCCGCGAGCGGCGCGTGGGCGATGGGCAGTGGGTAGTAGTCGCGGAACCAGGCGATGAAACGGCCGAGTCCCTCATCCAGCTCGATACGGGGCTGGAAACCGGTGGCGCGGGCCAGATCGCTGGCATCGGCGCAGGTGTTGAGTACGTCGCCGGGTTGCAGGGGCAGCAACTCGACCAGGGCTTTTTGCCCCAGGTGTTTTTCCAGCAGCGCCAAATAGTCCTTGAGCTCCACCGGGTGCTGGCCACCGATGTTGTAGATCCGCCATGGCGCCATGCTGCTGGCCGGGTCCGGTTGTTCACGGTCCCATTGGGCATTGGCTTGTGGTGGCCGCTCGATCAGCCGGGCGATGCTTTCGATGATGTCGTCGATGTAGGTGAAGTCGCGCTGGTGCTCGCCGTAGTTGAACAACTTCAGTGGCGTGCCTTCGCTGATTGCCCGGGCGAACTGGATTGGCGACATGTCCGGCCGACCCCAGGGCCCGTACACGGTGAAAAAACGCAGCCCGGTGCAGGGGATGCCGAACAGGTGGCTGTAGCTGTGGGCCATCAGTTCATTGGCTTTCGTGGTCGCGGCGTACAGCGATAGCGGGTGATTGACGCCGTCCTGCACCGAGTAGGGCGTGTGCTGGTTGGCGCCGTAGACCGAGCTGGAGGAGGCGAAGATCAGATGCTTGACCGGGTGGTGGCGGCAGCTTTCGAGGACGTTGAGAAAACCGCTCAGATTGCTGTCGAGGTAGGCACGGGGATTCTTTAGGGAGTAACGCACGCCGGCCTGGGCCGCGAGGTTGATCACCACCTCGGGTTTTTCCTGGGCAAACAGGGTGTCGATGGCCGAGGCATCGGCCAGGTCAATCGTTGCGAGCTGGAAATGGCCGACCTGCTCCTGCACCCAACGCACGCGATCGTGCTTGAGTTGCGGGTCGTAGTAGTCGTTGAAGTTATCCAGCCCGACCACCTGGTGCCCATCGCGCAACAGCCGCAGCACGCAATGGGCACCTATGAATCCGGCGGCTCCGGTTACGAGTATCTTCATGGGCGCGGCGCCTCGGACACGACGTTTAACTGCTTGATCTTGTTCGGGGCGATGTCGACACATAAGACGCGATGTCCGACATCGGTCAGTGCCGCTGCTTGTATCAGGCCAAGGTAGCCCGTACCCAATACGCTCACGTCCATATTGGCGTGCCTCGTAATACGGTGGAGAGATCAAAAATGGGACTGTCAAAAGGGGTATAGCCCAGCCTTGGCAAACCGTGTCAGCAAACTGACATGTAAGAGAGCTAAGACACCCCCACTTCTGGGGGGCCATTTGCCATCAAAGGCTCGGCCCTGCTGGCTTTACCCCAATTTTTGGGGAACGTTTAGATTTTCAAGAAAGCGATAAACGGTCTTAAGGCTTGAAATACAAGGGCTGTAGGCCCTTTAGTGTGTCAGAATTGAGACGATTTTTTTTTGACGCTTTCCGCTGATTTTTGACGTTTCTTGCGCTTCGATGGCCCGGTGCTAGTGTCAAAAAACGGCCGGCAACCTTTTGGCCGCCGTGGTGGATAACTGGCGTCAAAACAATGAATCGATACCTCAAAGAAATTCTGATAGCTGTCTATTTGATTACCCATTACGACTATTACTTTGGTCGTATCAGTGCGATCGGATTCAGTTTTCCACTGGTGCTGTTTGCCGGCATGTTCGTCGTTTTGACAGTTGCCTTGTTCATGACGGCGTACATTCGACAGACCCTGATTCGTCATCTATTCGCTTTGGCGATGTTTTGCTCGGCGGTGTTCTTTGATGTGTATTCGCGGGTCACCGCCGACTACCTGACCTACAGCAGTTTTGTCTCGCTGGTGTATTCCGGCGGCTTCATCGAAGAAGCGCTGTACCAATACCGTGGTGCAATCATCAGCGGCGTGCTCGGTGGCTTGCTGCTGTTGATCGGCATCGGGCTCAAGCCGCGTCGGCGGATGCCGGTGCCGGGCGCGTGGTTGGTGGCGGCGCCGCTGTTGGGGGTGTTGTTGCTCAGTGCGGTATTGTTCGTGCGTGCCGGGGAGGGCGCGCGGGGTTTGCCATTCATGTATACGCCACTGGCTTACCTGAACCTGTTCGCCTACGAGTCTCTGCACAACACCGTCGGGCCCCGCGAGCCTGTGAGCCTGGCGCGCGTCGAGCAACCGGTGGGTCACGACATTGTGTTGATCATCGACGAGAGCATTTCCGGCAATTACCTGGACATCAACGCTCCGTTCGGCGTGCACAGCACGCTCAAGGAACCGCACCAGGGCGTTGAAATCTTCAATTATGGCTACGCCGCCTCCATCGCCAATTGCAGCGTCGATACCAACGTCACCCTGCGTTACGGCGGCACCCGCGCCGACTATGTGCGAATCAACAGCACACTGCCGTCGATCTGGCAGTACGCGAAAAAGGCCGGTCTGGGCACGGTCTACATCGATGCGCAGCGCACCGGCGGCAATTTGCAGAACCTGATGAGTGCGACCGAGAAAAAGGACATCGATGAGTTCGTGCAATTCGACCAGACCAGCGTGCGCGACCGCGATATGGCGGCGGCGGCCAAGTTGATCGAACTGCTCAATGACGACAAACCGCAGTTGGTGGTGATCAACAAGGTCGGGGCGCACTTTCCGGTGCATGACAAATACCCGGACGGGTTCATGGCCTATCGTCCGACGCTGCCTCGGGGGCAGTTCGTCGAAGTCTCGGACACGGGCGAGCGTAAGGGTTTCAATGGGCAGCCGGACGATTGGGTGCTGTACCGCAATGCTTACAAGAACACGCTGTTGTGGAACGTCGGGGAATTTTTTTCACGGATCTTTGCCCAGGCAAATCTGAGCAACGCCTTGCTGATCTACACCTCGGACCACGGCCAGGACCTGCATGAACGGGGCAATCCCGGATTGAACACCCATTGCGGTGGTGACCCGGTGGAAGAGGAGGGATTGGTACCGCTGGTGGTGATTCAGGGCAGCGGATTGAGGACCCTGGACTGGCAGGCTGCACTGGCCGGCAACAAGGATCGTTCCAGCCACTACAACATCTTCCCCACCCTGTTGCAGTTGATGGGGTACGACCTGGCGGGGGTGGAGGCGGTGTATGGCAAACCGCTGAGCGTGCCGACGGCCGATGATTTCACGTTCAACTATCGGTTCAATGCGCGGCTCGGGGCCAAGCCTGAGTGGAAGCATATTGATTTGAAGAGCATTGTCACGCCGTCGCAGGCGCCTGCCAGTGTGGCAGTGGGGCAGTGAGATTCTGGTCGTCTGATCGGGCCTCTTCGCGAGCCGGCTAGCTCCCACATTGGAACTGAATACTCAGGACAAATGTGGGAGCGAGCCTGCTCGCGAAGAACGATAACGCGGTCGCATTTGCGTCCGCTATCCTAGGCTCACGGTTTTCAATGAGCCCCCCTCCATGCTTGAAGTCCAGGGCGTCTTCAAAAGCTACGCTACCCCACAAGGCCCGTTGCCGGTGCTGCAAGGCGTCGACCTGAGCCTCAGGCCCGGCAGCAGCCTGGCGCTGATGGGGGAGTCGGGCAGTGGCAAAAGCACTTTGCTGCACCTGATCGCCGGGCTGGACAAGGTGGATCGTGGCAGCATCCGCAGCGGTGAACAACGGCTGGAGCGCATGAACGAAGGGCAGTTGGCGAACTGGCGGCGCACGGAAATCGGCCTGGTGTTCCAGCAGTTCAACCTGATCGGCAGCTTGCGGGTGGAGGACAACCTGGCGTTTCAGGCGCGGCTTGCCGGGCGTCATGATCCGCGCTGGCAGGCGCATTTGGTGCAACGCCTGGGATTGGCCGATCTGCTGCGACGTTACCCGGAGCAACTCTCCGGTGGCCAGCAGCAACGGGTGGCGCTGGGTCGGGCCCTGGCCTCGCAACCGAAACTGCTGCTGGCCGACGAACCCACCGGCAGTCTCGATGAAGCCACCAGCGCCGAGGTGCTGAAACTGTTGCTGGAACTGCTCGATGACAGCCCCACGACCCTGTTGATGGTGACTCATAGCCCCAGCGTCGCGGCGCGGCTGGCGGAAAAAGTGGTGTTGCACGGTGGTCGCCTGGCCGGTGTGGACGGGCGCTGAAGTGCGTATTTTTCGCGAAACCCTGCGGGCGCTGCTCAGTCACTGGCGGCAACACCCGGTGCAGTTCTTCAGTGTGCTGACCGGCTTGTGGCTGGCCACCAGTCTGCTGACCGGCGTGCAGGCGCTGAACAGTCAGGCGCGGGACAGCTATGCCCGGGCCAGTCAATTGATTGGCGGCGAACCCCAGGCCAGCCTCGGCACGCCCACTGGCGCAACCTTCCCGCAGCAATGGTTCATTGACCTGCGCCGTGCCGGTTGGCCGGTGTCACCGGTGTTGCAGGGACGACTGACGCTCGAGGGCCATGAGGATCAGCGTCTGCAACTGATGGGCATCGAGCCGGTGTCGCTGCCGGCGGGCGGCTCCGTGGCCGGACAGGCATTGGCCATGGAGCAGGTGGTCGAGTTTTTCACCCCGCCGGGCAGCACCTGGATTTCGCCGCAGACCTTGCAAGCCTTGGGGCTGACGGAGGGCGATCGTCCGCTGGCGGTGAACGGACAGGCATTGCCGCCGTTGCATGTACAGGCGGACATGGCACCGGGTGTGTTGCTGGTGGACATCGGGTTTGCCCAGCGGATTCTCGGTTTACCGGATCAGGTATCGCGCCTGCTGCTGCCCAAGGGTTTCACCGCGACGCTGCCCGAGCCGTTCAAGGGGCAATTGCAGTTCAAGAGCAGTGGCGAAGAAAACAATCTGGCACGCCTGACCGAGAGCTTTCATCTGAATCTCGATGCCTTGGGATTTCTATCGTTCGTGGTTGGCCTGTTCATTGTGCATGCGGCCATCGGACTGGCGCTGGAACAGCGTCGAGGCTTGCTCCGAACACTGCGCGCCTGTGGCGTGAGCGCGCGGATGCTGATCGCCTGCCTCGCTGTCGAATTGGGTGTGTTGGCCTTGATCGGTGGCGTGGCCGGTGTGGTGAGTGGCTACCTGTTGGCCAGCGTGCTGCTGCCGGATGTCGCCGCCAGCCTGCGTGGTTTGTATGGTGCCGAAGTGGCGGGGCAATTGAGCCTGAGCCCGCTGTGGTGGTTCAGCGGCATCGGCCTGAGCCTGCTGGGCGCCTTGTTCGCCGGCGCCAACAGTTTGTGGCGGGCGGCGCGCTTGCCGCTGCTGGCCCTGGCCGACCCCCAGGCCTGGCATCAGGCCCACGCACGCTGGTTACGCCGTCAGGGTGGGGTGGCGGCGCTGGCCTTGGCAATCGCGTTGCTGGCCTTGCTTGGCGGAGACAGCCTGGCCAGCGGTTTCGTATTGATGGCCACGCTGTTGCTGGGCGCGGCACTGGCGCTGCCGGTGGTACTCAACACCGTGCTCAACGGGCTGCTCCCTCGCAGCCGTTCGGTGCTCGGCCAATGGTTTGTCGCCGATTGCCGCCAGCAACTGCCCGCCCTGAGCCTGGCGTTGATGGCGCTGCTGTTGGCACTCGCAGCCAACATCGGCGCCGGCAGCATGACCGCCGGTTTTCGCCAGACCTTCAGCCATTGGCTCGAACAACGGCTGACCGCCGAGCTTTACCTCAATCCGCAAAACCCCGCGCAGGCCCGGGAGCTGCTCACCTGGCTCAAGCAACAGCCGCCAATCACGGCGGTGCTGCCCAGCTGGCAGGTGTCGATCCAGCTGCAAGGGTGGCCCACGGACGTCTTCGGCGTCATCGATCATCCGACCTATCGCCAGCACTGGCCGCTGCTGGAAGCGCTGGGCGACACGCCCTGGGAGCGCCTGGCCACGGACGATGCATTGATGCTCAGCGAACAACTGGCCCGGCGCCTGAAAGTACGATTGGGCGATCACCTGACGATTCCCACGCCCAATGGCCCATGGTCGCCGCGCATCGTCGGGATCTATGCCGATTACGGCAATCCGAAGGGGCACGTGCTGGTCAACGTCAACCATTTGCTGCGCGGCTGGCCGCAATTGACGCCGAGTCGCTTCAACCTGCGCATCGAACCGGCTTCGATTCCCTCGTTCGTGAAGGCACTGCAAGAGCGTTTCGCCCTGGAGGACAGCCGCATCGTCGATCAGGCCCGACTCAAGGGGTGGTCCACGCAAGTGTTCGAACGCACCTTTGCCGCCACCGCCGCACTCAACAGCCTGACCCTCTGCGTGGCCGGGGTCGCGCTGTTCATCAGCCTGCTGACCCAAAGCCAGAGCCGTCTCGGACAACTGGCGCCGCTGTGGGCGCTGGGCGTGACGCGCCGGCAACTGATGCTGCTCAACCTCGGGCAAACCTGGTTGCTGGCGCTGTTGACGCTGGTGCTGGCATTGCCGCTGGGCATAGCGTTGGCGTGGTGCCTGGACACGGTGATCAATGTGCAGGCCTTCGGTTGGCGCCTACCCTTGCGGGTATTTCCGCTGCAATTGCTGCAGTTGATGGGATTGGCACTGGTGGCGACGTTGCTGGCCTCGGCGTGGCCGTTGTACGCGTTGTATCGCACGCAGCCGGCGGACTTATTGAGGACGTTTGCCCATGAGGATTAAGTTCGCCGGCGTGCTGCTGACCTTGCTATTGAGTGGCTGCGATCAATCGGTGCCCGTGGAAAAAGGCTTCGCGGGGATGGGCAATCAAGCGTCTGCGTTCACGCCGGTGGTGCCCGGTCGGGTGTTCGGTTTTCCGGCGGATCACGGCCCCCACGACGGGTTTCGCATCGAATGGTGGTACGTCACCGCCAACCTCAAGGACGAACAGGGCCATGAATTCGGTGCGCAGTGGACGCTGTTTCGCAGTGCCTTGAAAGCCACCCCTGAAGTGGCCGGTTGGGAAAATCAGGTGGTTTGGCTCGGTCACGCGGCGGTGACGTCGGCGACGGTGCATCACGCTGCCGAACGCTACGCCCGTGGTGGCGTCGGCCAGGCCGGTGTCAGCCTGGCGCCGTTCAATGCATGGATCGACGACTGGCGTTTGAGCAGTCAGTCGAGTGACGCCGACCCGCTGGCCGACGTGCAACTGACTGCCCGCGACAAGGCGTTCAGTTATCAACTGCGGCTGACGTCGAATCGGCCGTTGGTGCTGCAAGGGGACAAGGGCTTCAGCCAGAAATCCGAACAAGGCCAGGCGTCGTATTACTACAGCCAGCCGTTTTTCCGGGCCAGCGGCCTGCTGGAGATCGACGGCAAGCCGTATCAGGTCAGTGGACCCGCATGGCTCGACCGCGAATGGAGCAGCCAACCATTGACCGCCAGCCAGACCGGTTGGGACTGGTTTTCCCTGCACCTGGACAGCGGCGAGCAGGTGATGCTCTATCGAATGCGGCAAAAGGACGGTGAACCTTACCTCACCGGTACGTGGATCGACGCCCAAGGCCAGACCCAGTTACTGCACGGCGCCGACATCCGCCTCATCCCGCAAGACACCACCCGCGTTGCCGGGCGCTCGATGCCCGTACGCTGGTCGATCCTGATTCCCGGCAAGCACCTGGACATCGTCATCAGCGCGCTCAATCCCAAGGCCTGGATGGATTTGCGCATTCCCTATTGGGAAGGCCCGGTGCAGTTGAGCGGCAGCCATGGCGGGCAGGGGTATCTGGAAATGACCGGTTATTGAGTCGGAACTCTCGACAGCGCGCCGGCCTCAAAAATCCAGAAGCCCTTTGACCGGAGCCTGCCATGCGCGAAGACCTCACACCGCCCGACCTCGATGCGTGGCAGCGCCTGTTCGAAGACGAGGCTTACTGGCAACAGTCCCCCGACGCTCATTACCAGCAGCTACTGGATCTGGCCGATGACCTGTTGGGGCAGGGCGCCATTGACCTTGAACAATGGCAGGACCTGAAGGCCAGGGCGGAGCAATCCCATATGGATTCACCGGCCATCAACGTGGCCCGGGAAGTCGACGATCCCGAAAGCTGAGGAAAGCGGCAAAAGGCACGGCCAGCGGAGAATCGACGGCACAAGAAACTGCGAAGCGTTCCTGATCAGCGTCTATGCTCATCGGCACGGTCGGCGCTTGATCGCAATTGAGCGCCGTTCGTTGCCATCAATCACAGGGAACGTTCAGCCTATGAAACGTCACGCACTGACCAAAGCCATTACCCTCGCTACCTTGCTGTCTGCGGCCAGCTTCAGCGTCGTTGCCGCCGATATTCCGCTGTCCGCTGTCGTGGAAGCCGATCAGATCTCCACCAAAGTCGTTTCGGTGGATGCGGCCAACCATCAAGTCGTCCTTGAGGGGCCGGAAGGTCGTCAGGCCACTGTGCAATTGACCGAAAAGGCCAAAAACCTCGACAAACTGAAACCCGGCGATCAGGTCGATATCAAAGTCACCCGCGCCGTGGCGGCCTACCTCGATACCGATGTCGACAAGGGCTTGCCAGGCAGCACTGAGCGCACTGGCGAAGTTCGTGCCGCCCCGGGCAGTGCCAACCCAGGGGGGGAAGCCTATCGCCAGGTGAAGGTGCAGCTGAAAATCACCGGCATTGATGTGAAGAACAATCGGGTGACCTTTGAGAACCCGAAAGGACAGTCCAAAACCGTGGATGTAGAACGCCCGGAAGTTCAGGCCAAGTTGAAGGAACTGAAAGTTGGACAGAGCGTTTATGTGACCTACACCGACATACTGACCGTGACCAGCAAACGCGGAAGTTGAGTGCCAGCACTGTTGTTGATTGTTCCTGTACAGCTTCTTGTATAGGAATAATCACTTTTTTATGGACGAACTAGTGAGTTCTATCGGTCTGCAAGAATAATATTCAAGCTAACATGTTATAAAAATGTATCCGCAAATTTCATGTTTTCAGACGCGGACATATTCATTGACTTCAATTAAAATACACCCCGTTCGCCCAGTGTTACGGCTCTTTACCAGTGCATGGATTGCCGAGGCCACTGCACTGGGCGAACACTTTTCAAATGATGGATCCCGCCTTTTTTACCTTAAAAAATACAATCGGCCAGCAATGCTGGCCGATATAAAATGTCGAAAAAAATTAGCCCGCGATCGGGGTGCGCCAATCATCGGAGCCCGAAGTTCCGGCCACTTCGTGAGTCCAGGTAATTTTGCGATAAGTGAAATGTACATCTTGCAAGTGGGTGAAGTGTGAGTTCGCCGGGTCCTGGCAGTTGTGCATATAGTCCTTGATGTCAACGATGATCGCGTCTTCAAGTTTGGTGGTGTAGTAGTGCTCTTGAGTGCCATGAGCCGAGCCGCGATACCACTTGATTTCGACAGTCTTCATGCGTTCGCCGGAAGTCAGTGCCGCCAGCAGCAGTGGTGAGGCCTTGTCGAATACTTTGGTGATTACCACTGCTTTATGGATGCGTTGCCCGGTTGGCTGGCCAGACTGCGGATCACGCGGGATGGTGACTTCATGGCTAAAGCCCTGAACCATTACCTCGTCTTCGTGACCCTCCTGATAGGTATTTCCGACGGAGTCGGCTGTATACGCGCCGGCTGTGATCAGACCTTGTTTCTCGCCGGTGACGGACATGTACGCGGGGGTAGCCATGGATGCTCTCCTTGCTAGAGTTAAGTGAGACTCCCGGAAGGCAGTTGTGCCTGGCGGGGGCCTGACGGTTAACAAGGTCCGTGCCACAAGCCACGAAGCCCCACAAATCAACGGGTCGAGCATTTCCCCGCAAGGTGCTACCCCAGAATCACCCGATATTCGCGCGCAAAGTTGCGCAGCACGTGGCATCGGCTTGCGCACCTGGTGAAAGGCCTTTGCGACCGAACGATCAACCTCGCACCAGGGTCTTACGCCAGGATCTACGCGCAGCTTCTTGCGCATCACGGCAATAGGCCACCCCCGCTAACCCCTGAGATGGAGTGAAGACGACATGAAAATCCTGATGGTTTTAACGTCCCACGATCAATTGGGTAACACCGGCAAGAAAACCGGCTTCTGGCTGGAGGAATTCGCGGCACCGTATTACGCCTTCAAGGATGCCGGCGTGCAGTTGACCCTGGCTTCGCCCAAGGGCGGCCAGCCACCGCTGGACCCGAAAAGCGACGAGCCCGATTTTCAAACCGAGGCTACCGAGCGTTTTCGCAAGGATCCTGCTGCCCAGTCCGCGTTGGCCTCGACCGTCCTGCTCAGTTCCGTGAAGGCCGGTGATTACGATGCGGTCTTCTATCCCGGTGGGCATGGCCCGCTCTGGGACCTCGCCGAAGACAAGCATTCGATCGCCCTGATCGAATCGTTCTACAACGCCGGTAAACCGGTTGCGACCGTTTGCCATGCCCCCGGAGTATTGCGTCATGCCAAGGACGTGAATGGCCAGCCGTTGGTCAAGGGCAAGAAGGTCACCGGATTCACCAACAGCGAAGAAGAAGCGGTGCAGCTGACCAATGTCGTGCCGTTTCTGGTGGAGGACGAGCTCAAGGCCAAGGGCGGGATTTTTTCCAAAGGGCCTGATTGGGCGAGCTACGTGCTCACCGATGGCCTGTTGTTGACCGGGCAGAATCCGGCGTCGTCGCAGGCGGCGGCGGAAGCCTTGTTGGCGAAGTTGAAGTAATCACAAACCCTGTGGGAGCACGGCTTGTCGGCGATGGCGTACGTGAGGTCGCCATCGCCGGCAAGCCGTGCTCCCACAGGTCCGCGTTAGTCCGCCAGTGCGGCAAAACACTGCTCGATCGACCGCCGCTGGGTTTCTGCATACAGCCCCAATTCATCAATGGTCGGCCGTCCCAGCGCCTTTTCGAAGGCTTGCTGGTTGGAATGCACGCCATAGCGGGTTTGCGCGGCGTCCCCCAGGTTTGACTGGAAGATTCCCGCCGCGCTGACCGGCAGGAAGTCTTCGTACACCAAGGGTTCAACCCGCAGATAGCCGCCGCTGACCAGCGCTTCCAGTGGCAAGGTTTTCAGCTCGGCCGCCGCCAGGCCTTTTTCCGTCACGAAGTAGCGAAAGTACGCCAGTTCCTGTTGGCGCATGCCCTCGTATGTGTCGGGAAATTCGCTGAAGTGCTGCACCATCAACGCGTTGTAGCGCGCGGCGTTGGCTTCGTTGGGGAAGTCCTTGAGTTCGTCCCGGGCGGCATTGAGCAAGCGGTCATACAACGCCCGGCCTTTGGGGGTGAGGGCGGCGCCGCGTTGTTCGATCTCGCCGAAGCGGGCACTGTGGCTGCCGCGGGACTCGGTCTGGTCGGTGAAAGCGACCGGCTCGTCGAGTGCCTTGAAGCTGGTCTGGCGCAGCAGGATCGGGCACTGGCGGCGGGGCGGGCCTTCGATCACCGCCTTGGGGGTGATGCCATGAACCGGCATCTGCACCTGGACGATGTCGATGTCCAGGGTGCGGGGTGTCAGGTGGTTGATGTGCGGGCCTTTGAACGCCACGACATCGGCAATCAGCCGATGCTGTGCGCTGAGCGTCCGGTATTGTTCGGCGGTGACCGTGGCGCTGTGGTGCCAGCGGAAGGTTTCCAGCGCCTGTTCGACGAATTCCCCGGCCTCCTGGTCGGTGAGACCGCCCTGGGTTTCGGCGTGGTCAATGAGTTTCAGCGCGGCAGGGGTGAAGATCGACCGCTTGTCCAGCACCGATTGGGCAAACGCCCGCAGTTCCAGGTCTTCGATCAGTTCCAGGCGCAACAGTGAGGTGAACACGCGGAACGGGCTGACCTGCAACGACGCTTCATGCACTGCGCGAAACGCCGTGGAATGCACCGGTACCCCGGCCGGGGTCAGGTCGTAATAACCCACCGGCTGCATGCCCATCACCGCGAACAGGCGGGCGAGGGTCGCCAGTTCAGCCGCGGTGCCGACGCGGATGGCGCCATGGCGTTCAAGGTCAAGGCGCTCGATTTCGCCGGTGCTGTTCAACTGTCGGGCCACTTGCGGATCGCTGTCGAGCACATGACGGTTGGTCTGTTCCACCAGCTCCATCAACGCGCCGTACAGTGGCACTTCTTCGCGGTACATGTCGGACATCGCTTTGGAGAAGCGTTGGCGGATCAGGTCGGGGCTGACGAAGCTCGGGTGATTCATGAACAGGTTTCCTGGCGCGGTGACGTGAAGGATGGGAGAAAAGATCGCAGCCTTCAGCGGCGCCGACAAACGAAGTTTCTGACGAACTTCATTCTGCAAAGGACTGCATCTTCAGTGCAGTCGTTGATCCTGGGGGCTCTCCGAACGCAGCGATGCCAAAAACTCCCGATACAGGCGTGCCGAACCGGCGGGCGCCTCGACCATTGGCATGTGGCCGATGCCTTCCCAGATTTCCACTCGCAGATCGGCAATGCCTTTGCTCCAGATGGCGACGCTGCTGACATCGATCAAGCGATCCTTGCGCCCCCACAACAACAGCGCCGGGGCCTTGATCGCCGGCAGTTTCGGCTCCATCGGCGGGCTGGCGCGAAAATCGCGGAAGATTTCTTCCAGTTCGTCGCGCGACTGTTCATAGCGATGGGCGATGGCGTCCAGTACCACCCGTGGCACCCACGGGGGATCGGCCATGGTCATGGCATAAAAGTATTTGAACTCTTCCCGCGAGTTGATCAGGAACGGGTTGTGACCGCGGAACAAATGGTGTTCCAGATCACTGGGCTCGGGCGAGGCGACGCCCGCCGGGTCAAACAGGGCGACCGAGACAATCCGTTCCGGGTAATTGGCCGCCAGCCAGGCCGCGATGTAGCCGCCCATCGAATTGCCGATCACATGGACCTTCTCGACCCCGCAGACATCCAGCAACTGGATCATGCGCTTGGCCTGCAACGGGATGTCATAGCCGCCACCGGCCTTGAAGCCGGTTTCGCCATGGCCGGCGATGTCGGGGATGATCACCCGGTAGTTGCCGACAAAGTACCGGGCAAAACGCAGCCAGATATTTTTATCCGCGCTGTAGCCGTGAAGCATCAACACATTGCTGGAGGCC
This sequence comes from Pseudomonas izuensis, assembly GCF_002356535.2. NCBI lineage: Bacteria > Pseudomonadati > Pseudomonadota > Gammaproteobacteria > Pseudomonadales > Pseudomonadaceae > Pseudomonas > Pseudomonas izuensis. The sequence continues at coordinate 2,231,014 of NZ_AP017423.2, forward strand.
TCGTAAGGCCCGCCTTGCCAGGTCGAGACGGTCATTTCGGTGATGGGCACGACAATCTTGTGCAACTTGTACAACCTGGCCTCGGCGGCCACGCTCAAGTCGTACAGCCAATACCCGATGGCCGGGTAGCTCAACCAGCTCCAGGCCGCGAAAACCGCGATAGCGACAACCAGTAAAAGCATCAGGCGTCTTCCTTCTGAAGGATCAGGACAATATGTGATCGGCGGGTTTCAGGGCTCGGGTCATGCGGTGAAAGCTGAAACTGAACCCCGGAAATATGGCAATCACATGACCGCTCTTGCTTTGATACCAACTGTGGCAGCCTCCGGACTTCCACACCGTGCGCTCCATTTCTCTATGGATCATTTCAGTGTAGGTACGTTCTGCCTCGGGGCGTACTTCGATGCTGCGCAAACCTTGTGCTTTTAACGTGCGAATGCAGTCGAGGATGTAGTTCATCTGCGATTCGATGATGAACAGCGCCGACGTGTGGCCAATGCCGGTGTTCGGGCCGGTGACGATAAACAGGTTGGGAAAGTCCGGCAGGCTGGTGCCGAGGTAGGCTCGGGGATACTCGGCCCAGACGTTTCGCAGTTGCGTGCCGTTTTTGCCGGTGACGGGGTAGGAAATCACCCCGTCGGTGGCGTCGTATCCGGTGGACCAGACGATCAGGTCGAGGTCGATGTGCTGGCCGTCCTGCATGACGATGCCGGTTTCGTCGATCTCGGCGATACCCTGTTCGCGGCTGTGCAGCGTGACGTTATGGCGCGCCAGTGCCGGGTACAGCGTGCTCGACAAAATGATCCGTTTGCAGCCGATGGTGTAGTCCGGCGTCAGTTTTCGCCGCAATTCGGCGTCCGGTACCTGGCGCTTGATGAAGCGCAGGGCCTGAAGCTGGACCATGCGCACCGCCGGTTTCGAGTATTTGAAGGCAATCACCCGGGTTTCGAATTGCCAGTAGATCATCCAGCGCAGCAGCTTGTAGGCTGGCTTGAGCCCGAGCAGCCAACGCTGGAAGCGGCCAAAGCTGCGGTCCGGCCGGGGCAACACCCAATGTGGCGTGCGCTGGAACACATGCAGGTGCTCGACATGCGGTGCAATCGCCGGAATGACCTGCGCTGCACTGGCGCCACTGCCGACGATGGCCACGCGCTTTTGCCGGTAATCGTAGGAATGGTCCCAGTCATTGGTGTGAAAGCTCTTGCCTTGAAAGCGTTCCTGTCCCTTGAAGTGCGGCACCACCGGTTGACTCAGCGGCCCGGTGGCATTGATCAGGAACTGGGCGTGAAACGTGCCTTTGGTGGTGTGCACTGCCCAGCGTTTGCCGACATTGTCCCATTCCACGCGCTCGACATTGGCTTGCAGTTCCACCCGGTCGCGCAGGCCGAAGCGTTCCACCACATATCGGGTGTAGCGATGCAGTTCGGCCTGTTCGGCGAACATCTGTGTCCAGCGATAAGGGGCGAAGGACAGTGAGTAGAGCGGCGAGGGCACGTCGACCGCCGCGCCGGGATAGGTGTTCTGGCACCAGGTGCCACCGAAGAAGTCCCGCCGTTCCAGCAGGCGAAAGTCAGTGATGCCGGCCTTGAGCAAATTGACCGCTGCACACTGCCCGCCAAAGCCGCTGCCGATGATCAACACCTGGAAGGTCTGCATGGGCCTCCTGTTTGTCGTTATGGGTCCAACCCTATCTTCATGTATAGCCAAACGGCGGGCCATTGCCTTTGATCTTGTAGGAGCGAGCGTGCTCGCGATGGAGGTCAACGATAACGCGCTCTGTCTGAATGACCGCGTTGTCAGGGCGTTTTTCGCGAGCAAGCTCGCTCCTACAGATACCCAGACAGCCAGATATTGCGGAATTCACGCTGCCCGCCGGTGATGGCTATTTAACGTTACCCTGATAGACTTCCAGCACACCTGTTATCCCCGTGAGATCAGGTTCCGTCCTGTGGTGCAGAGGTCCCAATGGGAAATATGGGAGGAAAAGGACTTTCGTTGGCCAGGAGGCTCTACACATCGCGCACCCTCGGTCTGGTCTTGGGCTTGTTGTGCGTGAGCGTGGCGATGTACCCGTTGAACCCGGCGCCCTGGCTCTGGGGCTTGATGCTGTTCAACGGCTTGCTCTGGCCGCACCTGGCCTACCAATGGGCACGCCGGTCCACGACGCCTTACCATGCCGAGCACCGTAATTTGCTGGTAGACGCCTTCATGGGCGGTTTCTGGGTCGTCGCCATGCACTTCAATCCGCTGCCCAGCGCCACCACCCTGTCCATGATGGCAATGAACAACGTGGCCATCGGTGGTTTGCGTTTTCTCCTGGCGGGCACCGTCGCGCAGATTCTCGGCATGCTCGCCGGATGGCTGATTTTCTTCCCGTTCTTCATCCCTGAAACCAGCCAACTTCAGCTATACGCCAGCTTGCCCTTGATGTGTTTTTATCCGTTGGCGCTGGGTTTGATCTGCTTTCGCCAGGCCCATGCCCTCGGCCGGCAGAAGCGTGAATTACTGGCCCTGAGCCGCACCGACAGCCTCACCGGTCTGCTCAATCACGGTGCCTGGAAGGACCAGCTGGAAGTCGAGTTCCAGCGCTGCCAGCGCCAGCAGCAGGGTGGGGCGATTGCCCTGATCGACATCGATCATTTCAAAAGCATCAACGACACCTACGGTCACGTCGCCGGTGACATGGTGTTGCGGCATCTGAGCAAAATGCTCATGCAGAACCTGCGGGCCACCGATGTCGCCGGCCGTTACGGCGGCGACGAGTTTTGCGTGATCCTCCCGGACCTGCCGCTGAGCAGCGCCGCGGCTGTCATGGAAGCCCTGCGTGATCGATTCGCCACCTTGGGTTACGAGCAAACCCCGGCGCTGAATGTCAGCCTGAGTATCGGCCTGGCGGCCTTCAATCCAAGTCACACCGATGCCACCCTGTGGCTGAACGATGCCGATCAGGCGCTGTACGAAGCCAAGACTACCGGGCGTAATCGTGTTATCTGCTGCGGCGATGGTCGATCACATCGCGAACTGCTCGACCCGGTCTGACGGTTACTGCATTCCTTGTGGGAGCGAGCCTGCTCGCGAAGGCGGCCTGACAGCCGACCTGACTCTCGCGGATGCACCCAATCCTTTGTGGGAGCGAGCCTGCTCGCGAAGGCGGCCTGACAGCCGACCTGTCTTTTGCGGATGCACCCAATCCTTTGTGGGAGCGAGCCTGCTCGCGAAGGCGGCCTGACAGCCGACCTGTCTTTTGCGGATGCACCCAATCCTTTGTGGGAGCGAGCCTGCTCGCGAAGGCGGCCTGACAGCCGACCTATCTTTTGCTGACTGAGTACATATCCATTTCTGCGGTAACGGCCGCTTATGGTTTCGCCCTTACGGCGAGGCACTTTTTTCAAACGCCAAAAAAGTACCCAAAAAGGCTCGCCCCGGCGTCCGGCCCCTCGCCAAGGCTCGGGGTTCCTTCGCTCCGGTATCCATCCGGGGACACTGCCCTCCGGTTGGCTTCGCTGCACCTACATGCAGCGTGTTCGACTGCGTCGAACGGCGCTGCGCGCCACTCCCCGGATGAACACCTCCACTCAGCCTCCCGAAGGGGCGGGTGGATCAAGATCAAAAGCCAGAGCCAGAGCCAGAGCCAGAGCCAGAGCCAGAGCCAGAGCGTAGGAATGTTCGATAATCGGCGCACAACTTTTCAAGACGTTTCCTACAACGTACCCTGTTGCCGCGTTTCGGCATCGACTCCTATAGTTCGGGTTCGCGGAAAACACCGCGAACGACCTTGGCCGGTCGGTTTCAGGAACGTCCAGCGTACCGTCACGTTTCAGGTAATTCTTGTCTGAAACGTTGTGTTATGGCGGCTGTGCGTGGGACACCTTCGGGTGTGCCGGAGTCCTGTACCGGTCGGCCAACCCGCGTACGGCTGCCACCATTCGTTTGGCCGCGAATGGTAGTAGCTTTAACTACAGGAGCTACATCTATGTTCGACCAAGTCATGCCCCGTTACCTCCCCATCGACACTTACGACGCCACCCACCCGGTGCTCTTCATCAACACCCACAAAGAACTCAGTGACATGGCCGCTTGCGCCATGCACCGTTTCACGGTGGTTCGTGATCTGGCGGACACGTTGTCCAGCCTCAATCTCAAAGACATTTCCGATTGTGATCTGACGCGGGTGACGCGCGCCGTGCATTTGCTCATGCGCGAAGGCTGCGCGGTGCTGGATGTGATTCAGGCGAGGGCGTTGCAGCGGGAGGAGGGGTTCAGGGCTACGGTTTAGCGGTGTAATGACTGACGCTTTCGCGAGCAGGCTCGCTCCCATGGTAGATCGGTGTACGCCGTACCATTGTGGGAGCGAGCCTGCTCGCGAAGGCGGAGTGTCAGGCGCAATACCTGCTGCCCATCACTCCTTGACGCTCATGAACTCCTCTGCCCAACGGATGTATTCCTCCGGCTGGGTATAGGTATGTGTCAGTTCGGTCGCGCTCAGGTCCGAGGCCTGGGTAAAGATCTGACGCTGTTCGCGCAGGCTGTCGTAGGTCGCCTTGATCGCGGCGAAGTAGGCACCGTGGCCGTCGATAGTGACGCGAACGCCCAGTTCGGCCAGGCGTTTGTCGTCGCGCAGCGCCGGGTTGCCGTAGGTCACCAGCATCAGCGGTACGCTCAGGTGCTCGGCAATCTGTTCCAGATGATCGAAGTCCTTCACGCCCACCATGCAAATGCCGTCTGCGCCAGCGGCCTGGTATTGCCGGGTTCGGCTGATGATTTCCTGGACCGGCAGAATTCCCGCATGGGTACGGGCAATGATTGCCATTTCCCGATCACAGCGGGCTTCCAGTGCCGCGCGAATTTTGCCCACACCTTCGGCGACCGTGATCAGGTCGGTGGACTTTCGGCCGAATTGCGCCGGCAGCAAGGTGTCTTCGATAGTCAGGGCCGCCACGCCGGCCCGTTCGAGTTCGACGATAGTGCGCATGACATTCAGTGCGTTGCCGTAGCCATGGTCGGCGTCGGCTATCACCGGCAACTGGGCGACACGGCCGATGCGGGTAGCCTGCTCGGCGAACTCGCTGAGGGTGATCAAGGCAAAGTCAGGGGCGCCCAGCACCTGCAATGACGCGACCGAACCACCCAGGATGCCCACCTCAAACCCCAGGTCGGCGGCGATCCGTGCCGACATTGGGTCGAAGACCGATGCGGTGTGATAGCAGGTGTTGGAAGCGAGCAGTTGGCGAAAATTGCGGCGCAAATCTTGATGAGACAGCCTGGACATATGAGTTCCACCAATGGAAATGGAAGGGCTTGAGCAAAAGTGTCAACGCCGAAAGTGTTAGAGGCTATCACGGGTGCATGTTAGGAATGATGACGAATTTAACGTGATTGCTGCCTTTTTAACGCGATTACGCCGCCACGGCTCGCGCTTGTTGGTTGAGTAACAATACGCCGCGCACCGAATCACCGGGTTGCAGTTGCAGGCGTTTGGCGGTGAGACGGTCGACCATCAGGCTGTCGCCCACCTGTCGCGCCGGGGCGGTGGTGATGCGGCAGTTTTCCAGGCGCCGGTTGTGGATCAGCCACATCGGTGCCTCGTCGTCCGGGGTGCCGATGGTCAGCGCCAGCAATTGACTGTCGCGCACGGTACGGATGTCGGGCACCGGGGCCTCGATGACTGGCCCGGCGTCGAAAATGTCGATGTAACCCTGGTGGGCAAAACCTTCGGCGGACAGGATTTTCAGCGCCGGCTCGCTGTTCGCGTGAGGCTTGCCGATTACGGCCTGGGCCTGTTCGGTGAGCAGGCAGGTGTAAAGCGGTTGGCGTGGCATCAGCTCGGCGATGAACGACTTGTTGCCCAGCCACGACAAGTGATCGGCATGGCTGAAGTCCATTTTGAAAAAGTGGCGGCCCACGCTGTCCCAGAAAGGTGAACACCCTTGCTCATCGGCACTGCCGCGCAGTTCGGCGATGAGTTTGTCGCTGAACAGGTGCGGGAACTCCGCTACAAACAACAGGCGACCCAGGGAGAGCAGGCGGCCGTGACCGCCCAGGCGTTGATCGGGGCGCAGGAACAATGAGCAGAGTTCCGATTGTCCCGTCATTTCATTGTTCAGGAACAGGGTCGGAATGTGCCGCCGGATGCCCAGGTCCGCTGATGAGTTGACCGTCAGCCCGACCCGGTAGTTGTACCAGGGTTCGCGCAGGCCGACGGCTCCCGTCAGGGCGCTTACGCCTATCACTTGCTGTTCGTCGTCTTCAAGCACGAACAGGTAGTCGGCATCGGCGCGTTCGACCTGTTGCGCAAATGTCCGTTTCGCCCAGCGCAGGCGATGGCTCAGGCGCTCCTCGTTGGCCGGCAGGCTGCTCAATCCGCGGCCCGCCTGCCGGACCAGTGCGAGCAAAACGGGCAGGTCGGTGACCTGCACCGGACGGACAATCATGTTGAAGCTCCTCGTTCACGCCGGTTCGGGCGCTGGCGTTGGATACCGGGGCGGCTTGGATTCACAGTGCTATCAGCCGGACAGGGCTGTGTTCCCTGATCTTCAGCGCTGCGCACACATCGGCGTCCAGGGTCACGGGTTGTCCGGCGATGAAGTCCAGGTCGGCGACGATGGCGCGATAGTTTTCCAACGAGTCATTGCTCACCAGGTAGCGACCGCGGGCGTCGTTGACTGGGCCGGGTCGGACCAAAGCGGTGTGACTGCGGGCAATGGAACGGATACCACCGGTGCGTGCAATCAGCGTCGGGCCGCCATCGAACAGGTCGACATAGCTGTTGGTTTCGAACCCCTCGCGCTCCAGGATATCGAAGGCTTCCTGGCCATCGGGATGGATTCGGCCGATGCAGTCTTGCGCGGCCTGGGGCAGCATCGGTACGTAGATCGGGTACTGCGGCATCAATTCGGCGAGAAACGTCCGGCTTTCCAGGCCGCAAAGCCGTTCTGCCTCGACGTAGGGCAGGTCGAAGAAGTGCTTGCCTACGGCATCCCAGAACGGCGAATGGCCTTCATCATTGCTGTAGCCGACGATCTCGGTAATCACTACGTCGGAAAAGCGCCGGGCGTGGGCGGCAATGAATAGCAGGCGAGCCCGTGACAAGAGTTCCGAGAACGCTGTGCGCTCCAGCGCTGCATCGATATGAAAACCGCGCAGCAAAGTATGGCCGCTGAGGTCATGGCACAGCGACAGCGCCGGTACGCCGTGCTCGATGTTCAGCTCCCGGGAGGCACTATTGAAATCGCGATTGCGCAGGCTGTAGAACGGTTCGCTGAAGCCGGCAGTGGCAAGGATTTCCGAGCAGCCCACCAGACGCCGGGTCGCCAGGTCTTCCAGCACGAAGAAGTAGTTCTCGGGGCCGGCACTTTGCACGTCTTGTTCGAACGAAGTGCAGGAATCGAGAATTCTATCGCGAAGGCGTTCGCTGTCGTCCGGCAGGGACGTGACACCCACCAGGCTTTCGCGGGCAAGTCGCTGCAATTGGGGCAGGTCGGTTAATAGCACTGGACGCAAGACCAGCATGGATGCACTCCTGTATCAAAGGGCCCGGTGACGGGTACCGGGCCTGACTATCACTGTCGGTTTCCACGCGTTGAAACGGCGGTCGCCTTGTCAGGCTCCGCTCTTTTTTTGTCACTCGTTTGGGTACAGGGCCACACGGGGCAACCGGCCCGAACCCTGCAATCGCAAAGGGGGCATCAAGGTGCGTATGGCGTTGTATTCGGACGGCATCTGGTCCAGACCGGGATCGGCGATCGGGTCATTGAATGAGGGCATCCGGGCTCCTGCTGGATGGGGTGTTGGTAATCCGTTGAAAGCAGTATTTAGTTAAGGCGCGCTCCATGTCTAGTTAATTTTCGCGCCGTTCTGAACACCCGATCAGGCTGCGGAGCCGCATCGGCAGAAGGCTACGCAGATGTCGATCGGTCTTGTAGGGCATGGCCTATAGGGATGTCGGAGATGGCTGTTGTTGTGCGATGAAATGCCTGACCGAACCCGTATCATTGGCTGAAACGAAACACACCCGGTTAGCCCGGTTACGGCACAATTGCGCAATATTGCACGGCGAGACGCCGTTTTTCCTTGCCATCGACAGAGAGACTTTTCGTGCAGGCGACCCGTTTGACCCTGATGTGCCACGCTCGAACCGTCGCACAAAAATTGGCGCGTTTTCCTACAAATGAGCCATTGGAAATAGATTGGCAATCGGCAAGGGGGTCGCGCAGTGCCCGATTCAAGGGTTCGCCGAGGCTGATGTGCGCTCCAGAACTGCGGACCCGGCAAACTGCCGGGCTGTTCGGCGATCGCGTGGAAATTGTCGAGGCACTCAGGGACTGCGATTTCGGGCGCTGGAACGGTGTACGCATCAGCGACCTGCAAAAAAACGAGCCCGAAGGGCTCGAGCGCTGGATTGCCGACCCGGACTCGGCGTCCCATGGTGGCGAATCAGTGGCGCAGGTGGTCGAGCGGGTGGCGGCGTGGCTGAAGACGCTGCAGGCGACACCCGGTCATGTCGTCGCCGTGACTCATCCGTTTATCATCCGCGCCGCGCTGACAACCGTGTTGCAAGGTTCGGCGTTCAACCTGATTGATGTCGAGCCGTTGTCAGCCATCGAACTGAGGTTCACCGGGTGCTGGCGGCTGCGCTTGCCGGGCGGTGAGCCCGAAGGAACGCTTTGATGAAAAAACTCCTGGTCATCGGCATCGGCGCCGGCAATCCCGACTACATCACGATGCAGGCGGTGAAGGCGCTGAATCGGGTCGACGTGTTTTTCCTCATGGATAAGGGCCAGAGCAAGGACAAGCTGATCGACCTGCGCCGGGATATCTGCGAACGCTACATTACCGATCGTGATTACCGCTTTGTCGAGGCCAAAAGTCCGGAGCGCGAACGAGGCGATGTGGACTACAGGTCCAGTGTCGATGATCTGAACCTGGCCAAGCAGCGCACCTTTGAGCAACTGATCAACGAGCAAATGTCTGACAACCAGTGTGGCGCTTTCCTGGTGTGGGGCGACCCGGCGTTGTACGACAGCACCCTTCGCATCCTGCAGTCGATCCTGGCCAGCGGCGCCTGTGCGTTCGAGTTCGAGGTGATCCCCGGCATCACCAGCGTCCAGGCGCTGGCGGCGCAGCACAAGGTGCCGCTCAATCAGATTGGCCGCTCGGTCGAGATCACCACGGGGCGGCGACTGGCGGCGGGGCAGGTGAGCGATGCGGACAGCCTGGTGGTGATGCTCGATGCGCAGGACGCCTACCATCAGGTGGCGGATCAGGATACCGAGATTTATTGGGGGGCCTACCTGGGGACGCCGGATGAAATCCTGATCAGCGGCAAGCTCAAGGATGTGGCGGATGAGATCGAGCGGGTGCGCAAGGCGGCGCGGTTGGCCAATGGCTGGATCATGGATACCTATCTGTTGCGCAAGCCCTGAGAGGTAGGTTGTTTGGGCTGAAGTCATCGCGAGCAGGCTCGCTCCCACAGGGAAATGCATTTCAAATGTGGGAGCGAGCCTGCTCGCGATGGGGCCTGACCGGTCACCTCAGGAAATGACTTTGACCCCGCGCCCAAACCGCTCCCGATACACCGACGGCGGCACGCCCACCACGCTGCGAAACGCCACCCGAAAGCTTTCCACGGAACGATAGCCACAACGCTGGGCAATTTGCTCGGTGTTTTGATTCGTGCTTTCCAGCAGTTCACGGGCGCGGCCCAGGCGTTCGTGTTGCAACCATGTCTTGGGCGACTGGCCGCTGGCTTCGGTGAAGCGCCGCAGGAATGTGCGTTCACTCATGGCCGCTTCGCTCGCCAGGTCGCGCACCTCCAGCGGTTCATGCAGCCGCTCGCGTGCCCACTGCATGACGCGGGAGAGATCGCTGCGCGGTGTAGGACTGACCGGCGTGGGAATGAACTGCGCTTGGCCACCGGTGCGTTGCGGCGACATCACCAGTCGCCGCGCCACGGCATTGGCCACCTGCGTGCCGAAGTCCCGTGCCACCAGGTGCAGGCACGCATCGATGCCGGCTGCACTGCCGGCCGAGGTGATCAATTGGCCCGAGTCGACATACAACACGTCCGGGTCCACCACAATGTCCGGAAAGCGCTCGGCCAGCTCCGTGGTGTAGCGCCAATGAGTGGTAGCCCCGTGACCATCGAGCAAGCCGGTGGCGGCCAATACGAACACCCCCGAGCAGATCGACAATAACCGCGCGCCACGGGTATGGGCCTGGCGCAGCGCTGCAAGCAACGCCTCGGGTACTGCAGCGTTGCGGTCGCGCCAGCCGGGAATGATGATGGTGCGGGCATGCCCGAGCAGTTCCAGGCCACCGTCGGCCAATACCTGGATGCCACCCATGGCGCGCATCGGTCCTTGATCGACGGCGACGATTTGATGTTCGTACCAGGGAAAATCGAATTCCGGCCGCGCCAGACCGAAGATTTCCACGGCGATGCCGAACTCGAACGTACAGAGGCCGTCGTAGGCCAGAATGGCGACCAATCCAGGGGCAGGCTGCATTTGGCGGAAAATTCCCGGTGAGTGTCTTGTGCGCCACTGTAGCGGCAAGTGGCAGGCGGATAAAGTCTGCTCACACCCAATGACACCCTGGAGTCCTGCCCATGACCAGCCTGGTCCGCGAAATTCCTGCCGCCCCGTCGGCCATCGCCCTGATGCACTTCAGCAACCGCCTGACATTCGAAACCGATTGTTCCGACGTTCACGGCAGCCAGCAGGCCGGTGAAATCGATTTCGTCCTGGTGGACGTGCGTGGCCCATTGGCGTTCGAGCGTGGGCATGTACCGGGTGCGATCAATATTCCGGGGCGGTTACTCACGGCTGAAGGTCTGGCGGCCTACCCGAAAACCAGCCTGTTCGTGGTCTATTGCGCGGGTCCGCACTGCAACGGCGCAAACAAGGCGGCGGTGAAACTGGCGGCGCTGGGTTACCCGGTCAAGGAGATGATCGGTGGGGTGACCGGGTGGCTGGATGAAGGGTTTGAGTTGAGTGTTGCGGTGCAGAGGCCAGCCAATATCGTTGTCAGTTGCGAATGCTGAAATCACTCATGCAGGAGCCGGCTTGCTGGCGAAGACGGCAGTCCAGTCGACAATGCAGCGTCTGATACGCAGCCATCGCCAGCAAGCCGGCTCCTCCATTTAAACCGCGCGCCACCACGCATCCAGCGTCGCCTGCAACCAGTCAAAAACGGCGGCATGGGCGGCGCTGTCCTGCGGGTCCCGAGGCAACGGCGACTCCTCGGCAAAATGCCGGTTCAGCAGCGCCACCGACTCGGCGTTCCACTCTGGATGAAACTGCAAGCCCATCCGGTTCGGCCCGACGCGGTACATCTGTTGCGCACACTGTTCGCTGCTGGCCAGCAATTGCGCATTCGGCGGCAGGTCAATGGCGTCTTCGTGCCATTCCAGCACGCTCAAACACTGACCGTCGCTGAAGTTAACGGTGGTCCATCCGGTTTCGGTGCGTTCCATGCGCCGCACATTGCCACCCAGGGCCAGGGCCAGCAACTGCGCTCCCAGGCAGATGGCGAACACGGGGGCATCCTGCTTCAGGCTGGCGGCCAGCCATTGGCGTTCGGCTTCGAGCCATGCCGGTCCGGCGTTGGATTCATAGGGGCCGCCCAGCAGAATCGCTGGTGCCGAGCTCACCGCCGGCAACTGATCGAGGTCAGCGCGAAAGACGTTCAGTGTCACCCCTCGGGAGGTGGCCCACTCAGCGATGGCACCCGGGCCCTCGGCGGGGTGGTGCTGGATCAGATTCAACTCGGACATCACGCTTCTCTTGAATGGGCGGTCTGGCGGTCAATGTGCCGTAAAAAAGGGCTCGTCGCTAGCAAGACTCTTCAGTCGGACCGCTGCCGAAATCTTGTGCCACCGCCCAAGCCACTCTAGACTGCCGGCCACTTCGGTCTTGCCCGCCACAAGCGAACGACCGAAAGCTGCCTATCGAAGCTGTCTATATAAGATGCTTATAAAGCCTCCGCACACAGGAGTTATAAATGAAGAAGCTAGTGATGTTCGGTGCCCTGGCACTGTCGATGTTGTCCCTGACCGCCGTGGCCGAAGACGCCAAGCCGATCCGCATCGGTATCGAAGCCGGTTACCCGCCATTCTCGATGAAAACCCCTGATGGCAAACTCACCGGTTTCGACGTCGATATCGGCGACGCGCTGTGCGAGCAGATGAAAGTGAAGTGCACGTGGGTCGAGCAGGAATTCGACGGCCTGATCCCGGCACTGAAGGTCAAGAAAATCGACGCCATCCTGTCGTCCATGACCATCACCGACGACCGCAAGAAGAACGTCGATTTCACCATCAAGTACTACCACACCCCGGCGCGCTTCGTGATGAAGGAAGGCACCGACATCAAGGACCCGCTGACCGAGCTCAAGGGCAAGAAGGTCGGTGTGCTGCGCGCCAGTACTCATGACCGCTTCGCCACCGAAGTGCTGGTACCGGCCGGTATTCAACTGGTGCGTTACGGCTCCCAGCAGGAAGCCAACCTGGACATGGTCTCCGGTCGCGTCGATGCGCTGCTGGCCGACTCGGTCAACCTCGACGACGGTTTCCTGAAGACCGACGCGGGTAAAGGCTTCGCTTTCGTGGGTCCTGAGTACAACGATCCGAAATACTTCGGCGGCGGTGCCGGTATCGCTGTGCGCAAGGGCGATACCGTCCTGGCCGAGCAATTCAACAAGGCCATCACCGAAATTCGTGCCAACGGCAAGTACAAGCAAGTGCAGGACAAGTACTTCAAGTTTGACGTTTACGGCGAGTAATCGAACCGTTTAAAAAATGGCAGCCGTTGACGCGGCTGCCATTTTTTTTATGCTTTCAATTTCAGAAGAGAACCCTGTGGGAGCGAGCCTGCTCGTGAATGCGGTTTGACATTCAGCAATGATGTCACCTGTTATACCGCTTTCGCGAGCAGGCTCGCTCCCACAGGTGATCTCGCCGTTCAAAATTTCAGGAGTTCCCCCCATGCAACGCATCGACCATCCACTGCCCTGGAGCCACCTCGGAACCGAACGCACCCTCAGTGTGTTCCGTTATGGCAATGGCACTCGCAAGGTCTACATCCAGGCCAGCCTGCACGCCGATGAGCTGCCGGGCATGCGCACGGCCTGGGAACTGAAGAAGCGTTTGTCCGAGCTGGAAAGTCAGGGCCAGTTGCAGGGTGTGATCGAACTGGTGCCGGTGGCCAACCCCATCGGTCTCGATCAGCACTTGCAAGGCAGCCACATGGGCCGCTTCGAATTGGGCAGCGGCAAGAACTTCAACCGCGCGTTCGTCGAACTCAGTGCCCCGGTGGCAGCGTTGATCGGTGATCGCCTGGGCAGCGACGCGCAGGCCAATATCGTGCTGATCCGCCAGGCCATGGGCCAGGTGCTCGATGGCTTGCCGGCTCCAGCTTCGCAACTGGAAGCGATGCATCGCTTGTTGTTACGCCATGCCTGTGATGCCGATATCACCCTCGATCTGCATTGCGACTTCGATGCGACCATCCACATTTACGCATTACCGCAGCACTGGCCGCAGTGGCAATCCCTGGCGGCGCGCTTGAAGGCCGGCGTGGCGTTGCTGTGTGAAGATTCCGGCGGCAGCTCCTTCGACGAATCTTGTTCCTCGCCGTGGTTGCGCCTGGCAAGAGCGTTTCCCGACGCGGCGATTCCACCGGCCAACCTGGCGACAACCCTGGAGCTGGGCAGCATGGGCGACACCCGTGTGGACCAGGCCCAAGCCAATTGCGAGGCAATTCTAGGCTTTCTCGCCGAGCAGGGTTTCATCAATGGCACCTGGCCGGCGGCGCCGGGTGATTGCTGTGAAGGCATGCCGTTCGAAGGCACCGAATACCTGTTCGCGCCACATCACGGGGTGGTCAGTTTTCTGCGTGAGGCCGGTGAGTGGGTGGAGAAGGGCGATGCACTGTTCGAAGTGGTCGACCCGCTGAACGACAAAGTCACCACCGTGCGGGCGGGGACCAGTGGTGTGCTGTTTGCCATTGATCGCGGGCGCTATACGCAACCGGGGACCTGGCAGGCGAAGGTGGCGGGACGTGAGCCGATTCGGGTGGGTAAGCTGATCAACGACTGATCCGATTCATCTGTAGGAGCTGGCTTGCCAGCGATGAGGTCCTTGAGGGCGCTATCGCTGGCAAGGCAGCTCCCACAGAAGTGCATGAGATGATGGGAAGAAATGTTAGGCTTTGCCCCGAATCCTGCGCACTGTGAAGGAAGGCTTATGTTGAAGTTTCTCGCTCTGCTCACGCTGCTGGCATCCGCCGCTGTCCACGCTCAAACCCCGCTGCAAACCGACCTGCCGCTCAAGTACCTGGAGCAGGCCAACCTCGATTCCCGCGATCAGCCCCTGGTGATTTTCCTTCACGGCTACGGCAGTAACGAGCAGGATCTGTTCGGCATCAAGGATGAGTTGCCCGCGCAATACACCTACCTGTCGGTCCGCGCGCCGATGGTGATGGAAGAGGGCAGCTACCAGTGGTTTCGCAAAAAGGGCGAAGGTGCCTACAACGGCGAGACCGATGATCTGAAGACCAGCGGCCAGTTGCTGCTGGATTTCGTCGCTCAGGCGGCGAAGAAATATCACACCGAACCGGCCAGGGTGTTTCTGGTGGGATTCAGCCAGGGCGCGATCATGTCCTATGAAGTCGCCCTGCGGCACCCCGAGGCGGTAGGCGGGATCGCCGCATTGAGTGGGCGGATTCTGCCGGTGTTGCGGTCCGAGCTGAAACCGGATGAAAAACGCCAGTCGCTGGCGATATTCATCGGTCATGGCACGGCGGACAAGCGTCTGCCGTACAGCGACGGCACCGAGGCCAACAGCCTGTTGCAGAGCGTGTCACTCGAACCCGAATTTCACGCCTACCAGGGTATCGGCCATAACATCAGTGCCGAAGAAATGCAGGACCTGAGCGCCTGGCTACAGCGACTCAACCCCTGAGGTTTATTTGCCGCTGACGATCTGCTTGATCAGCGTCTCGTGGGCCGCCATGTCGCCGGGGCGGGAAATGACCTGAATCACAGTCATGCGTCCGCCGGACGCCGCCATCAGCGTGGTATTGAGGGTCATGCCACCACCCTGGGTCGCGGTGCTGTCGACCTGACGCACACCCAGCCCGGTAGTTTTCAGGGTCAGGCTTTTTTCGCTGAGCTTGTTGTAGTCCGGCAGGGCCTTGCGTTGCGCCGCGTCGAAGTCGGCGGCGGTGCCATCGAGAAACGCGCCGTCGTTGTCCTTGACCTGGGTGCCTTCCGGCAGGCTGTTTTCAGCCGCGATGATCACGGTCTTGGTGGTTTCGTTGGCGTACATGGTGCCGCTCGCGCCGGTGGGGCTGGTCGGCAGCGGGTTGGCGACGAAGCCCTTGGGCAAGGTGAACGTGAATTTGCCGCCGAGCATCGAGACCTTCTGGGTCGCTGCCGCCTCCTTGGTCGGAGCCGTGGCCTTGGCGGCCTGCGCATTCAAAGCCCCCAAAGTGGCAACCGCCGCCAGCAGCAGGACAACGGCTTTTTTACTAAACAGTGACATCAGTGAATCTCCAGGGATGGTCGCGCGGTGGGGGGCGCGATCATCCCATGGAGGTTGTGGCAGGTTCCAGTGTGGGCTAACGGACGGTCGCCCCGGTAAAGTCAAACAATGCAATACGCTTAGGCTTCGCGCCGCACCGGATAGCGCTTGATCACGTCCAGAAACTCGATCCGCCGCTCGCTGGCCAGCAACTGCGGCAGTAACCGCTCGTATTCCTGGCGATACGGCTTGCTCAAGTGACGAGCGATGAAGTCTTCCTTGCTGCAGTTCCAGGTTTCGTAGAGCACCAGGGTGTTCGGGTCGTCTTGAAGTTGGTGCACCCAGGTGTTGACGAAGTCCGGCTCGGCGGACATCTGGTGGACCACCTCCAGCAGCCGTTCCCTCGTTTCGGCGAAACGTTCCGGTTTGGCCGGCAGGTAAACGATAAACGCGACTTGATCACTCATTTCATCACCTTCGACGGTCGGGAATGGCTTACTGCGCCTGGTTTTGCGGAAACAGGTTGCGGCGGGTTTCTTCGTCGAATTCCGCCTTCAGCACCAGTTTCTCCTTCAGGCCGAGCGCGCGTTGGGCGGCCGGGCGGGCGCTTATTTCATCGAACAGGCGCTTGACGTTCGGGTAGGCCGCCAGCCCGTTTTCACCGAGGATATACGGCGCGTAGTTGGCCCAGCCCCAGAGCGCCATGTCGGCGATGCTGTAGCTGTCGCCGGCCAGGTATTGATGCTCGGCCAGGCGCTGGTCGAGTACGCGATAGTGGCGTTCGACTTCCTTGAAGTAGCGGTTTTTCGCGTAGGGCAGGTCTTCCGGCGCGTGGTGCAGGAAGTGTACGGCCTGGCCTGAGAACGGCGACAGGCCGGTGGCGATGAACATCAGCCACGACAGCAGTTCGGCATTGCCGGCACTGCTGGTCGGCAGGAAGCGTTGATGCTTTTGCGCCAGGTGCAACAGGATAGCCTGGGAGTCGAAGACCGTGGCATCGCCATCGACCAGCGCAGGCACCTTGGCGTTCGGATTGATTGCCAGAAAGGCTGGCAGGTGTTGTTCGCCCTTGAAGGTATCGACGCCGATCAGCTCGTAGGGCGTTTGCAATTCTTCGAGCAACAGGGCGACTTTCATCGGGTTCGGCGAAGGGTGGAAAAAGAATTTCATGGTGTAGGCCTCAGTCAACAGGGGTTAGGAACTGAGGCTGATAGTGGGCGAAACCTGTTCGATTGACGTACGGAGTTGTTGGGCTATTCGTGCGAAACCATCGAAGGTGTTGCAGGCGCTTTCGCCGTTGCCCGTGTGGTGGCAATCACCGCACCGGCAATAATCAGCAGCGCTGGAATCATCAGGACCGGGCTGGCATGGCTGCGCCCGACGACGATCAGCAGCAGGGTGGAAATCAGCGGTGCCAGGTAAGACAGTGCGCCCAGAGTGGCGAGGCTGCCGTGTTTGGTGGCGTGGTCCCAGGCAAAAAACGCCAGCCCCGCCGGGCCCAGCCCGAGCACGACAATCGCGGCCCACTGATTCGCGTCGGGCCATACGGTGGTTTCGAAAGCCAGATGACAGATCAGTCCGCCCACGGCAGACATACCGCAGATGCCCCCGATGATGCTGCTCGGTACTTCCTTGAACCGACGGTTGAACACCGAATATCCGGCCCAGATCAGGGCACAGCCAAACGCTGCGAGGTAGCCGGGGATCGGCATGGCGCCGCCGGTGCCTGAGTCGCGTTGCTGCATGATGAAGGCTGTGCCTGCCAGGCCCAGCAGGGCGCCGAGCACTTGGCGCTTGTGCAGCCTCTCTGCGGCGGCGCAGGTCGAAAGCAGCACCAGCAACAGCGGCCACAGGTAATTGATCAGGCTGGCTTCGGCCGCCGGCGCGGCCTTGAGGGCGAAAAAGTACAGCGCGTGGTAAACGAAGATGCCGACAAACCCCGTCGCCCATACCGCCCAGGGTTGGCGCCAGCTGTTGAATCCGCTGATGCCGTTTCGACCCAGGATGACCAGGCTGGCGACAAACGCCACGCCGAAACTCAGGGTCAGTACTTCAAACGGGGGCAGGCCTTCGGTGAGGGTGGTCAATAACGCCAGGCAGGACCAGAGGAATATGGCGATCACACCAACCGCGGTGGCGGAGTGGGCACTACGGACGCGAGACGTGGCCATGTCTGTTCCTTCAGTCGTGGAACGGGCGACTTCCCTTGCCCGATGACCTGATGCAGCTTAGCGCTTGATCGCGGTTCGTCCAGCGTCCGCCGTCACTGCAGCGACGGGCCGCGCCAGCAGGTGTCTGGTCACGCCCAGCATCGCCACCGATACCGCCACGCCGAGGGCAAACGCGCTCATCCCCATCCCTGGCAACGCCAGCGCTAATACCAGGCAGAACGCCGAGAACGAATACATGCCGGTGGCGGTCGCCCGCAGCAGGGCCGCGGTAAACGCCGGGCCACGGGTTTGATGGGAGAACACCGCCATCACACTGCCCAGCACCGGGAACACCGCGAGCAACCCGCTCCAGCGGTCGCCGACGGTGCTGGCGAGCAAAGTAACGGCCAGGGTCAGCAGGGCGCCGGCCATCATGCGCAGCAGTAGTTTGTCGGACTTCGGCGCCGGGCCTGCAATGGTCGGCTGCACCGACGGGAACAGGTAGGGGGCGGCCAATAGGGCCGTTGCAGCAGCCATCACCGAAAACAGCAGCGACGGCGGGATCAACGACAGCAGCACCGCGACCACGCCCCATACCGACAGCGAAATCGCCAGGGCCAGCGGCCAATTCGCCCGTTGCGCAACCTGGGCGTAGGTCACGCAGAAGGCGATCATCGCAAACATGGCCGATAGCGCCGCCAAGGCCGATTGCGCGGCGAACCGTTCACCCTGTTCGATGGCGAGGAAGAACAGAATCGGCCCGACCACTACCGGCAATCCCGACAACCAACCCGCCACGCTCGGCCCCCAGCCCTTGCCGGCCAGGGAAATCAGCAGCAGGAATCCTGGGATTATCAGCAGTTTGAGCATCAGCACGGGCACATCTCCAATCTGTGTCAAGCGGCAACGTTAGCATCGCGGAGGACGGATTGCTCTACATGTGCACAAATGTTGTATACAAAACACGCATCCTGTAGGCGCTGGCTTGTCCAATCGTCGCACCGCAGCGAAGACGGCGGTCCACCCAACATCGCCCTTGAACGTAAAATGGCTTTCGCTGGCAAGCCAGCTCCTACACAGGGTGTTGCGCATGGGCTGAACCGTCTAATCTGGGCGCCTCCCACCTGTTGACGGACCATCGCGTGAAATTCAGTTTGCCCAAAGTCGGCACCGCGCCGTTTTGCCCGCCGGAAGTGGCGGGTACCGTTGCCGTTGATCCCGGCGCGTCGTTTTTCAAACGTGTTTTGCGCTTTGCCGGCCCCGGTTTGCTGGTGTCCATCGGCTACATGGACCCGGGCAACTGGGCGACCGCGATCGAGGCAGGGTCGCGGTTTGGCTACAGCCTGCTGTTCGTGGTGCTGCTGGCGAGCCTGGCGGGGATGGTGGTGCAGTGCCTGTGTTCGCGGCTCGGCATCGCCACCGGGCGTGACCTGGCGCAGCTGTGCCGAGAGCGCTACGGCACACGAACAGCGCACACTCAGTGGGCGCTGGCGGAAATCTCGATCATCGCCACGGACCTTGCCGAAGTGCTCGGATGCGCCTTGGCGTTTCATTTGTTGCTGGGTTGTTCGCTGACGTTCGGCATCGGCCTCACGGCGTTCGACACGTTGCTGGTGCTGGCCCTGCAGAACCGTGGCTTCCGCCGCCTGGAAGCCATCATGCTGGTGCTGGTGGGCACCATTGGCGTGTGTTTTTTTGTCGAGCTGCTGTTGATCAAGCCTTATTGGCCGGACGTTGCCCAAGGCTTCAAACCCTCACTCTCCGCTCTTGCCGACGCCGCGCCACTGTACCTGGCCATCGGCATTCTTGGCGCTACGGTGATGCCGCATAACCTGTACCTGCACACTTCGATCGTGCAAACACGGCTGATCGGCAAGGACGTTGCCAGCAAACAGGACGCGGTCAAGCTGGCGCGCATCGACACCATCGGCTCCCTGGCCCTGGCGCTGCTGGTCAACGCGGCGATCCTGATCCTCGCTGCCGCGGCGTTTCACCAGAGCGGGCATACCGACGTGGTCGACATTCAGGACGCCTATCACTTGCTCGACCCACTGGTAGGCGGGGCATTGGCCAGTGTGCTGTTCGGCGTCGCGCTGCTGGCGTCGGGGCAGAGTTCGACCTTCACCGGCACCATCGCCGGCCAGGTGATCATGGAGGGTTTCCTCAACCTGCGGATTCCTTGCTGGCAACGGCGTCTGATCACCCGTGGGCTGGCATTGATCCCGGCGTTCATTGGCGTGTGGCTGATGGGAGACGAGGCGGTGGGCAAGCTGTTGGTGCTGAGTCAGGTGGTGCTGAGCCTGCAGTTGCCGTTTGCGCTGTATCCGCTGATCCGCATGACCAATGATCAGACACTGATGGGACCGTTTGTGAATCGGTTGCCGACGTGGGTATTGGCCTGGGGGGTGTTTGGGGTGATCAGTGGGGCGAATGGTTGGTTGATCCTGCAGCTTTTCGGGTGAATGGGCCGGCCTCTTCGCGAGCAGGCTCGCTCCCACAGTTTGAAACGCATACTCCTGTGGGAGCGAGCCTGCTCGCGAAGAACGATAACGCGGTCTACCTGAAAGTGCAGAAAAAAAAGAACCCGGTGCAACGCAAGTCGCACCGGGTGTTTTTTCAGACTGCGACGGATCTTCGTGGGTCCCCGCGCAGTCTGTTGAACGCTTTACGCCCGCTCGATCGCCAAAGCCACGCCCTGGCCACCGCCGATGCACAGGGTGGCGAGGCCTTTCTTGGCGTCACGCTTGATCATTTCATGCAGCAGGGTTACCAGCACACGGCAGCCTGAGGCACCGATCGGGTGGCCGAGGGCGATGGCGCCGCCGTTGACGTTGACCTTGTCCAGGTCCCATTCCAGGTCCTTGGCCACGGCCAGGGATTGGGCGGCGAACGCTTCGTTGGCCTCAACCAGCTCAAGCTGATCGATGGACCAGCCGGCCTTGTCCAGGCAGCGGCGGGTGGCCGATACCGGGCCGATGCCCATGATCGCCGGGTCCACGCCGGCGTTCGCGTAAGCGGCGATCCTGGCCAGTACTGGCAGGCCCAGGGCCTTGGCTTTTTCCGCGCTCATCAGGATCACGGCGGCGGCACCGTCGTTCAGCGACGAAGCATTACCGGCGGTCACCGAACCGTCCTTCTTGAAGGCAGGTTTGAGCTTGCCCAGGGATTCGGCGGTGGTGCCGGCCCGTGGCTGCTCGTCGGTGGCGAAGGACAGCGGATCGCCCTTGCGCTGCGGGATCAGGATCGGCGTGATCTCATCGACAAAACGCCCGGCTTCAATAGCGGCCGTGGCTTTCTGCTGCGAGGCGGCGGCGAAGGCGTCCTGCTGTTCACGGCTGATGCCGTACTTCTCCGCCAGGTTCTCGGCGGTGATGCCCATGTGGTAATCGTTGAATGCGTCCCACAGGCCGTCGCTGATCATGGTGTCAACGATTTGCGAGTGACCCATGCGCAGGCCGGTGCGGGCACCGGGGATCACGTAGTTGGCCAGGCTCATGCTTTCCTGGCCACCGGCGATAATCACGTCGGCATCGCCACAGCGAATCGCCTGGGTAGCCAGGTGCAGGGCTTTCAAGCCCGAGCCGCAGACTTTGTTCAAGGTCATGGCAGGGACCGCGAAGGGCAGGCCGGCCTTGATGGAAGCCTGGCGCGCAGGGTTTTGCCCGGCGCCGGCGGTCAACACCTGGCCCATGATCACTTCATCGACTTGCGCGGGATCCAGGCCGGTTTGCGCCAGCAGCTGACGGATCACCGCCGCGCCCAGGTCAACAGCAGAAACATTGGCCAGGCCACCCTGGAAACTGCCGATCGCGGTGCGCGTGGCGGCAACAATGACGACTTCTTGCATGGAATGATTCCTCACTGGGCAGTGAACTGCATTTCCGGAACGTGGTCCGGGACGATCAGTTTACCGGCGGTTTTGGCGACGATCTCTTCGACGCTGACACCCGGTGCGCGTTCTTTGAGAATGAACGCGCCGTTTTCGATTTCCAGGTAGGCCAGGTCGGTCAGTACGCGCTTGATGCACCCGGCGCCGGTCAGCGGCAGGCTGCATTGGGACAGGAGCTTGGACTCACCGTCCTTGGACGCGTGGGTCATGATCACGATGATGTTGTCTGCGCCGGCCACCAGGTCCATGGCACCGCCCATGCCCTTGACCAGCTTGCCGGGGATCATCCACGAGGCGATGTTGCCTTGCACGTCGACTTCGAAGGCACCCAGTACGGTCAGGTCGACATGACCACCGCGGATCATCGCGAAGGACTCGGCCGAGGAGAAGATCGACGCGCCGATACGCGCGGTCACGGTTTGCTTGCCGGCGTTGATCATGTCGGCATCGATGGTTTCTTCAGTAGGAAAAGGACCCATGCCGAGCAGGCCGTTTTCCGACTGCAGCATGACTTCCATGCCTTCGGGGATGTAGTTGGCGACCAGGGTCGGAATGCCGATGCCCAGGTTCACGTAGTAGCCGTCCTGCATTTCGCGGGCGACGCGTTGAGCCATTTGTTCGCGGGAAAGTGCCATTGTTGTTATTCCTTCATTCGGTCCGGGGGCAGGGGATCACTTACGCACGGTGCGCTGTTCGATGCGCTTCTCGAACGTGCCGCAGATGATCCGGTCGACGTAGATGCCAGGGGTGTGGATCTGCGCCGGGTCCAGCTCGCCGGGTTCGACGATTTCTTCGACTTCGACCACGGTGATCTTGCCGGCAGTGGCGGCCAGCGGGTTGAAGTTCTGGGCGGTGTGACGGTAGATGACGTTACCGAAATGGTCGGCTTTCCAGCCTTTGACGATGGCGAAGTCGCCGGTGATGGATTCTTCCATCAGGTACTTGCGGCCATGGAATTCGCGTACTTCCTTGCCTTCGGCGACTGGAGTACCGACACCGGTGGCAGTGAAGAAGGCCGGGATACCGGCGCCGCCGGCGCGCATTTTTTCGGCGAGGGTGCCTTGGGGGGTCAGGATGACTTCGATTTCGCCCTTGAGCAGTTGCTCTTCGAACAGCTTGTTCTCGCCGACGTAGGAGGCCACCACCTTGCTGATCTGGCGGTCTGTCAGCAGCACGCCCAGGCCGAAACCGTCGACGCCGCAGTTGTTGGAAACCACGGTGAGGTCACGGGTACCTTTGCGCTTGATCTCGGCGATCAGGTTTTCCGGGATGCCGCACAGGCCGAAGCCGCCAGCGATCACGGTCATGCCGTCTTCAAGACCTGCAAGAGCTTCCTCGTAGGAACTCACGCGCTTGTCGAAACCTGCCATATGCACCTCTTTTATTCTTTGTGGGCGGCTGGCTAGCCGTATGGATGGAGTGTCGCGCCGGAGTATTCATTTGTTAAGTTGATTTTTAATGTCGATTAATTCATAAAACTCAACAAATCACTGCTTTTCAACTTGCAGCTTAAAGCTTGTAGCTTATATCTGGAGCGAAGCGACCATGACCATCAAGCAGATCCGCGCCTTCCTGGCCGTGGCCCAGAGCCTGAGTTTCGCCGTGGCCTGCGAGCGCCTGCACCTGTCGCAATCGGCCTTGAGCCTGACCATCAAGGCGCTGGAAGAAGGCCTGGGTGGACGGTTGTTCACCCGCAACACCCGCAACGTGGCGCTGACCGCCGAGGGCGAATCCCTGGTGCCCCTGGCGCGCCGCCTGATCGCCGACTGGGACAATGCCGAGGATGAGCTACGCCAGCGTTTCACCCTCCAGCGCGGTCGTGTGACCCTGGCGGCCATGCCATCGTTTGCCGGCAACCTGCTGCCGCCGATGCTCAAGACCTTCCGCGCCCGCTATCCGAAAGTCAACGTCACGGTCAACGATGTGATCAACGAACAGGTGCTGGAAATGGTCCGTGACCGCCAGGTGGAACTGGGGGTGGCGTTTGAGCCGACCCAGAGCTCCTCGTTGCAGTTCACCCCGTTGTACATGGACCGGTTCGTGGCGGTGGTGCCCCATGGCTCGCCACTGGTCGAGCTGGATCAAATCGACTGGCAGACCTTGCTCAAGGAACCGTTCATCACCTTGCAACGACCGTCGACGGTACGGGTGATGCTGGAAGAGCATTTGCAGGCCAGAGGCATGAAGTTACCGGTAGAGTTTGAAAGCCATCAATTGGCGACCGTCGGGCGCATGGTCGCCAGCGGTTTGGGCGTCAGCGCCGTGCCCGCCTTGTGCGCCGGACAAATGCGCGAACTGGGCGCGCATTGCATCACCTTGAGCGACCCGGTGGTGGAGCGGGCTGTCGGTGTGCTGACCCTGCCCGGGGGAGAGCTGTCGGCGGCGGCTCAGGCATTGTTTGATGTGTTGAAAGAGGAAAACCTGGGGCAACGAGTTGCCATGAGCTGATCACATTACCTGTGGGAGCGGGCTTGCCCGCGATGGCGGTGGTTCAGTCCACAAATATGCTGGATTTACCGGCATCATCGCGGGCAAGCCCGCTCCCACAGGGTTTTAGGTTGAACCGAGTGAAAGGCGGTGCGCCAATAGAGGCAACAGCTGCTCACACGACCCCTCTATCTTCAAATCCAGCATCTCATCGGCCCGGGTCTTGCCCAGGTTGATCGCCAGCAACGGCTTGCCCTGATCCACCACCGCCCGGCACAGTCGAAAGGCCGAGTACGCCATCAGCGACGACCCCACCACCAGCAACCCCGCTGCCTTTTCCACCGCCGCCATGGCTTTGGCCGCAGTTTCACGGGCGACGTTTTCGCCGAAAAACACCACGTCCGGCTTCATCCGCGCACCCGCGCAATGGGGACAATGCGGCACCTGGAAGCGCGCTTCGAAAGCGGCGTCCAGCAGGGTGTCGCCGTCCGGGGCCTGCACCGCGTCCACACCGGCCAGATAGGGGTTTTGCGCTTCCATCAGGTGCTGGATCGAATCGCGCCCGCTGCGCTGTCCGCAATCCAGGCACAACACCCGGTGCAGGCTGCCGTGGAGTTCGATCACGTCATGGCTGCCGGCCTGGTCGTGCAAGGTGTCGACGTTCTGCGTGATCAAGCCGCTGATTCGCCGGGTGCTCTGCAGGCGGGCCAGGGTGTCGTGGGCCACGTTCGGCTGCGCCTGGCGCACTCGCGGCCAGCCGAGCATC
Source organism: Pseudomonas izuensis (assembly GCF_002356535.2). Lineage (NCBI taxonomy): Bacteria > Pseudomonadati > Pseudomonadota > Gammaproteobacteria > Pseudomonadales > Pseudomonadaceae > Pseudomonas > Pseudomonas izuensis. The sequence continues at coordinate 2,255,766 of NZ_AP017423.2, forward strand.
GCCCGCGCCCAATAGCGCCGACGGGATTCGGGCGCCGAAAGAAACTCCTGATACATCATCGGCTGCCGCCCACGCCGCACGCCCTGGTTGTCGCGATAGTCCGGAATGCCCGACGGGGTGCTGATACCGGCACCGGTCAGGACCACGAACGGCTCGTCGGCCATGAGTTGCTGGAGGCGATCGAGCTGGTTGTGGAGCAGGTTGTCGAGCATCTTCAACACTCCGGTAGACGCTTTTGTAGGAGCTGGCTTGCCAGCGAAGGCAATCGTCCAGTCGATCCATTATCGACAGATGCTCCGCCTTCGCTGGCAAGCCAGCTCCTACAGGGGGCCCTATTTATTTGCGGGCTTCGAGAATCAGGTTGAACGGAGTTTCGGTGGCCCGACGGAAACTCGAGAACCCGGCCTCGGTGAACACTTTGCGCAACCGTGCCTCGCCCGCCTGGGCGCCGAGGCCGAGGCCCACCTCCTGGGACAGCGAGTTTGGCGTGCAAATGAAGGTTGATGCAGCGTAGAACAACCGGCCGACCGGGGTGATGTTTTCGTCCAGCGAGTCATGGGCGAACGGTTCCACCAGCAACACCGTGCCGTCCGGCTTCAACGACTCGTAGGCATGTTTGGCCGCGCCTACCGGGTCGCCCATGTCGTGCAGGCAGTCGAAGTAGCAGACCAGGTCATAGTCGTTGCCGGGGTAGCTCTTTGCCGTGCCCTGGAAGAACCGTGCCCGGCCAGACACGCCGCCTTCTTCGGCGCGTTGGGTGGCGACGGTGACCGATGGCGCGTGGTAGTCGAAACCGACGAACCGCGAATCCGGATAGGCCTGGGCCATGATCACCGTCGAAGCGCCATGGCCGCAGCCGATGTCTGCCACTTTGGCCCCGGCCTCCAGTTTGGCCACCACACCGTCGAGAGCCGGCAGCCATTCGGCGATCAGGTGCGCCTTGTAGCCGGGCCGGAAGAATCGCTCCGTGCCGCTGAACATGCACGGATGGTGATCACCCCAGGGCAGGGCGCCGTTGCCGCGCATGGCTTTGACCAGTTTGTCCTTGTCATGGAAAAACGACGCGACCACCCCGATACCCCCTGCGATATAGACCGGTGAGTCTTCGATGGCCAGGGCCAGGGCTTGTTCTTCGGGCAGACGGAACTGGCCGTCGGTGTGCTCCATGTAGCCGGAGGCCGCGTGGGCGCTGAGCCATTCGCGCACCAGGCGGGGATTGCAGCCGGTCTTGTCGGCGAGTGTTTCCGGGCTGATCGGCTGGCTGTCGGCCATGGCCCGGTACAGGCCGAGCTCCTCGCCGAGAATGACGTTGGCGAGCATTGCCGCGCCCCCCATGTCATTCACCAGTTTGCCCATGAAATCGTTGAGTCTGGCCTCGTCCATCACGTGTGCTCCTTCAAGAGGATCAGGGTCCAGAGGCATTGTTTGTCGAGGCATTCGCCCCTGGGCGGTGGTCGCGGGAATGGGCAGGACGTTTGCGCGTCCTGGGTGCATTAAGTTTAGTTCGCAAGGTGTGCACTGTTAACCGAGGCGACGAGAGTCTCTGTGGGAGCAAGGCTTGCCCGCGATGGCGGTGTGTCAGACAACATCTTTCCAACTGATACACCGCCATCGCGGGCAAGCCTTGCTCCCACAGGGTTCGGCGGCAGGAGCCCATGTATCCCAGTGTGTCTAACCGGCCTCCCGATACAGTCCCCCTCAATTCCCGACCACCGCCGAACACAGACCAGATACAAACCTGCGATGAACTGTGAAGGCCGTCTGGCACCCTCCACACCGTCAAGGGGATAACAATGACCATGCTCCAGCCTGAAATCGACAATAAATCCGAACCTGTCAATCGCCTTCGGGTCGATCACTACACCAACGGCATCATCGGCCCCAGCCAGCCGATGCTCGGCCCATTGGCCGACGGCGGTACCCTGATCACCGGGACGCCGCCGGGCTGTTGGGGGCCGATGATCACCCCGGCCTTCGAAGGCGGCCATGAAGTGACGCAACCGGTGGCCATCGCCGGTGCGGAAATTGGCGATGCCGTCGCGATCAAGATCAAGAGCATGCGCGTCACCTCCCTGGCCACCTCGTCCGGCGTTATGAGCTTCGTCGAGGGGCGCTACAACGGCGACCCGTTCGTTTCCAAGTTTTGCTCCAAGTGTGGCACCGAGCATCCGGCAAGCCACGTCGAAGGCATCGGCGCAGAAGCGATTCGCTGCAACCACTGTGGCGCCGAGGTCAGCGCGTTCCGCTTCAGCCACGGCTATGTGATCGTGTTCGATGCGCAGAATCAGGTCAGCTTGACGGTCAACCAGGACATCGCCAACCGACTGGCCGGCAAGGCGTCCGAGATGTCGGCGCTGCCGGAATTCGCCGCGCAGCATTCGATCCTGTCCCTGGCCCGCGCCGATATCCCCGGTGTCGCCGCGCACATGCGGCCGTTCCTCGGCAACATCGGCACGATGCCTTCCCGCGACTTGCCCGACTCGCACAACTGTGCCGATTTCGGCCAGTACCTGATCAACGCCCCGCACCGTTTCGGCATGACCCGCGAAGAGTTGCACGCGGCCAAGACCGACGGGCACATGGACACCAACTCGATCCGCGAAGGCTGCGTGCTGATCTGCCCGGTGAAAGTGCCGGGAGCGGGTGTGTACATGGGCGACATGCACGCCCAGCAGGGCAACGGCGAGATCGCCGGGCATGCCACCGATTGTTCCGGGGAAACCGAAGTGGTGGTGCAGGTGGTGAAAAACCTGACCCTGGAAGGGCCGATCCTCCTGCAAAACCTCGACGATCTGCCGCCGATGGCGCGCCCCATGAACGCCGAACAACGGGCCAATGTCCGCGCACTGGGCGAGCGTTGGGGTCAGCACGAAATCGAGCAAAGTGGCCCGATCACCTTCATCGGCAGCGGGGAAAACCTCAACCTGGCGGTGGAGAACGGCTTGACCCGCGCCGCCGATGTCACCGGCCTGCCGTATGACGAAGTGCTCAACCGCGCCACCATCACCGGTTCCATCGATATCAGCCGCCTGCCGGGCACCGTGCGGGTGACCTTCCTGTGCCCGATGCCGGTGCTGGATCGCATGGGCATCGGTCATCTGGTGCGTGAGAAGTACGACCTGGCGTAACGCCGGATAACGGGTTTGTACCTCAATGTGTACAGACCCGTTGGCGATACAAGTCCTGCGGTTTTCTGTCGACGCGCAACACAGAGCCGATACACCACTTCGGTTAACTGTGAACACGTTCTGACAACCCTTGAGATCGACACCATGCAGACTCCCACCCCATACCCCAAGGCCAGCGCCGGGCTCGGCTTGCGTCGCGGTTTGATGAAGGACCTCCAGGCCGCCCCGGCTGGCCATTTCGATTTTCTGGAAGTCGCGCCGGAGAACTGGATCGGCATCGGTGGCGCCCATGGCGCGGCGCTGCGGGCCCTGGCCGAGCGCTATCCGTTGTCCTGCCACGGCTTGTCCCTGTCCCTGGGCGGACCCTCGCCGCTGGACGTCGGGTTTCTGCAAGAGGTGCGGGTGTTCCTCGATCACTACAACGTGCCGCTGTACAGCGAGCACCTGAGCTATTGCAGCGATGACGGTCACCTCTACGACCTGTTGCCGCTGCCTTTTACCGAAGAAGCGGTGCACCACGTCGCCGCGCGCATCCGTCAGTCCCAGGACATTCTCGGTCGGCGCCTGGCGGTGGAAAACGTTTCCTACTACGCCGCGCCACAGCAGGACATGGACGAGGTGACCTTCACCAATGCCGTCCTGCGCGAAGCCGATTGCGACCTGTTGCTGGACGTCAACAACGTGTACGTCAACTCGATCAACCACGGTTTTGATCCGCGTACTTTCCTGGCCGGCATCGATGCGGACCGTGTGGTGGCCATGCACATCGCCGGGCACTTCGATGAGTCCGACACCCTGAAAATCGACACCCATGGCGCCTCGGTCAAACCGGCGGTGTGGTCGTTGCTGGCGCAGGCCTACGCCCGGTTCGGCGCGCAGCCGACCTTGCTGGAGCGGGATTTCAACTTTCCGGCGTTCTCCGAACTGGTCGCCGAATTACAGACCATTCGCCGGTTGCAGACTGAGGAGGTGAACCGTGGCCAAGCGCTCGCTGTTTGATCAACAGAGCAACATGGGCCTGTACCTGCGCGACCCCGACCACTGCGCGCCACCACCCGAAATGGACCCGGCACGGGCGCGGGTTTACCGCGAACTGGTGTTCAACAACCTGTCGTCGCTGATAAGCGGCACCTTTCCGGTGCTGGTGAAAATTCTTGGTGAAGAGCGCTGGCGGACGCTGGTGCGGATCTTCCTGCGCGACTACCGCGCCCATACCCCGAAATTTGGTGAAATCGCCGAGGAGTTCGTCGAGTTTCTCGCCTCTGAACCGATGGCGTTGGCCGATGGTTCGTGGCCACCCTTCATGGTGGAGCTGGCGCACTATGAATGGGTGGAAATGGCCTTGCAGCAATCCGAAGCCGAGCTGTTGGCAACCGGCGATGTGGATTCGCTGCTGGATCGCCCGTTGCAGGTTTCGCCATTGGCCTGGCCGTTGGCCTATACCTGGCCGGTGCAGTTGGTCGGACCGGATTACCAGCCGGACACTGCACCGGAGCATCCGACATTGCTGCTGGTGCGTCGGGCCGAAGACTGGAGTGTGAAGTTTTCCGTGCTGAGTCCATTGGCATGGCGGTTGTTGCAACGCCTTGAAGAGTTTCCCGGGTTGAGCGGGCGTGCGCAGCTGCAAGGGTTGGCGGTGGAGGCGGGGAAGAGCGGGTCGCAGGAATTCTTTGATAACGGGTTGGCGTTGCTGCAGCAGATGCAGGGGGAAGGGGTGGTGGGTACGATTTTCTGAGTGAACGCATTTCCTGTGGGAGCGAGTCTGCTCGCGAAGACGTCGGCACATTCAACATCAATGCGTCTGTCAAATTGCTTTCGCGAGCAGGCTCGCTCCCACAGGGGGATTTGCCGTCAATTCAAGTGGAGAAAAAATACCGCGTCAGGTGAAAGAAAATTGGCGCGGCAAAACAAATCGAGTCCATTCGGTCGAGCATGCCGCCGTGCCCCTTGATCATCGTGCCCCAGTCCTTGGCGCTCAGGCTGCGCTTGATCGCCGACATGACCAGGCCCCCGAGAAAGCCCATCACCACGATCACCAAAGACATCACCAATGACTGCCAGAAACTGAACGGCGTCATCCAGAACATGCAGCCACCGATCAACGTGGCGGACAGCCCGCCCCCCACCAGGCCTTCCACGGTTTTCGACGGGCTCACCAAGGGCGCGACCTTGTGCTTGCCGAACAGCTTGCCGAAGACGTACTGCAACACATCACTCATCTGCACGACGAACACCAGGTAGAACAGCAGCAACGCGTTCTGCCCGGTGAAGCCGCGCAGATCCAGCAGCAGCAGGGCGGGCGCGTGGCTGATGCAGTAGATGCAGATCATCACGCCCCACTGGATCTTCGAGGTTCTTTCCAGAAAGGCATCGGTGTCCTGGCTCAACACCGCAATCGCCGGCAGCAGCAGGAAGGCATACACCGGTATCAATAAGGTGAACATCGAGTACCAATGGGTACCGATCAGCAGATACTGCAGGGGTATCAGGATGAAGAACGCCGAAAACAGCGCGTTGTGATCGCCCAGCGTGGTGGGCGTCAAGGTGATGAATTCCCTGAGGGCGAACAGGGAAATGAAACCGAACAGCACCACCGTCGCATTCGGTCCCAGCCACCAGGACACGAAAAAGATGATGACCATTCCCCACCAGGCGTTCACCCGCTGGTTGAGGTTTTCGATGGTGGCGATCGAGCTTTCGGTCGTGGCCCGTTTGGCCAGCACCCGACCGACCATTGACGCTACTGCCAACAGGCAGGCGATGGCGGCAAAGAACCACAGGAATTTTTGCTCAAGACTCATTTCGACAGCCTCACGATGGCGTCACGCGCCCGCTCCAGGAACACCTGTTTGTCCTCGCCCTCAATCCTTTGCAGCGGATTGCCGATGCGGATCGTGCAGAGAATCGGCAGCGGGACGTGCTTGCCCTTGGGCATGGAACGATGGAGGTTTTCCAGGTAGATGGGCACCAGGTCGACATCGGGAAAGGACTCGCCCAGGCGATACAGTCCGGATTTGAATGCCCCTGGCAGGGCCTGGGTCGAGCGCGTGCCTTCGGGGAAAATGATGATCGAATAACCGGCCCGCACCACATCGAAAATCGGCTCCAGTACATTGGTCCCCGGCGCCGGATTGCGCTCGATCAGGACCGCGTTGAGCCCTTGTTGGGAGATGTACGAGAGAAACCGGTTCTTGCCCCAGTAGTCGGCGGCGGCGACCGGCTTCACATTGACCCGGGCTTCAGGGGGCAGGGCTGCGATGATTGCCAGGGTGTCCATGTGGCTGGTGTGGTTGGCGTAGTAAATGCGTTGCCGGCTCAGGTCCGGCGGGCCTTCCCAGCGGGCGGTGACGCCGATCAGCAATCGAAGCACCGCGATCAGGGCATTACTGATCCACATGGCCGGACTCCTTCAGTTGCCGGGCGATCGCCAGGGTTCGGGTGACGCAGGTTGCAGCGGCGCCGATGGCGATGACGATCAGTGTCAACAACAGCAGATAGTGCGTGCCGTACACGTGGGCCTCGATGGCGTTCAGTAACAGCCCCGCGGTCATCAACGCCATCCGGTGCTGCTTGGCCATCGGCCCCATGAAGCTCTGTTTCAGGCCGATCGAACCACCGAACACCCGGACATACGCCGTCAATGCAGCGGCAAGGGCGGCAAACCAGCCAAGGCCCGGCTGCGCGACGGCATAGCCGAGCCCCACGATCAGCAGGCTGTCGGCGATACGGTCGGGGAATTCGTTATAGAGGCTGCCGATGTCCGATTGCTTGCCGCCCTCGATGGCCACCATGCCGTCGAAGAGATTGCACAGCAGGCGCAATTGAATACCGACGGCGCAGCAGATCGAGCCGATCACACCGTTGTCGATACTCAGCGCAATCGCGCCCGCCAGCGCAAAGAACACGCTGGCGACGGAGATCTGGTTGGGTGAAATGTCGCGTTTGACCAGCAGGTCTGTGATGCGTTTGGCCCAGCCCGCAGAGCGCGCCTTGATCGGCCTTCTGTTGTCATCCATTTATCGGTATTCCATTGCCGGGTTTCAGTAAGCGTATATGCAAAAAGCGGCTTATCAGGTTTTAAATCCGCCGGGTGCAATGCTAGCAATGGAAAAAACAGATTGATGCCAGACGCTTCCTACAAGGCACTGGCGCGTGATGTTCCGGCAGACGAATCTGTACGCTCGTCCCATCTGTTGCATCCATGAAACGCCTGTAAGTCGTTGAAATTTATTTACTCGATCCCCGCAAAAAAATTCAAGACTGGCCGATACAACTCACAGGCGCGCACAAACCAATTACAACAGTGGCGCCAGACTGAAAAACTGTGTGCCCACGCCAGCCTTTCAGTGATCTCGGCAAGGATGCTCGTCGCCTCAACCATCCGAGAATCATCCTATGTCTCTGCGTAACCTGAACATCGCGCCTAGAGCTTTTCTGGGGTTTGCCTTTATTGCCCTGTTGGTCATCGTGCTGGGGGTGTTTGCCGTCAATCGCATGTCGATCATCCGCCAGGCATCAATCGATATGGGCTCGACGCAACTGCCCAGTGTCGGCTTTCTTGGCAACATGACGGAAAACGTCCTGCGCATGCGCATTCTTTCGTTCCGCATCCTGGTCAACCGTGAGCCGGCCGCATTGCAGGAGGCGCAGGCTCGTATCACCGTCCTGAACAATAATCTGCGCAATGCCCAGGCAAGCTACGCCGCTTTGCCCGCCCAGCCGGAAGAAGCCGCGCTGTACAAGACATTCACCGCCACCCTCGACAACTACATGCAGGCCCAGAGCCAGATGATGGAGCTGTCGAGCCAGAACAAGCTCGATGAAATGCGCAGCCTGATCAACTCGCGAATCAAGGACGGTACCGATCAGATGGGTGAGCAACTCAATAAACTGGTTGCGCTCAATACCGCTTATTCAAAGGCTGCGCTGACAGAGTCGGGCGAGCAATACAACACCGCTGTCACCGGCATCATCGTCGTGGCGGTGATGGCCGCGGTGATGACCGTATTGTTGGCCTTGTTGCTGACTCGCAGCATTGTTACACCGCTGAACCGGGCGTTGCTGGCGGCACAAACCATCGCCGATGGTAATTTGAGCAAAGTCATCGAGGTCGATGGCCAGGACGAGCCGGCGCGGTTGCTCGGTGCTTTGTCGAACATGCAGGCCAGCCTTCGCAAAACCATCGAACAGATCGCCGGTTCCGCCTCGCAACTGGGTGCCGCCGCCGAAGAACTCAGCGCGGTGACCCAGGACGCCTCCCGGGGTCTGCAACAACAGAACAACGAGATTGAACAGGCTGCCACTGCCGTCAACGAAATGACTGCCGCCGTCGAAGAAGTGGCGCGCAATGCGGTATCGACGTCCGAAGCGTCGAACCAGTCGACCCAGGCCGCCCGCGAAGGCCGTGATCGTGTGGTGGAAACCGTCGACGCGATCCAGACCATGACCCACGACGTGCACAATACCTCGCTGATGATCGAAGGCCTGGCAGCCCAGGGGCGCGACATTGGCAAGGTGTTGGACGTGATCCGCGCCATCGCCGAGCAAACCAACCTGCTGGCGTTGAACGCTGCGATCGAAGCCGCCCGTGCCGGTGAAGCCGGACGCGGTTTTGCCGTGGTCGCCGATGAGGTGAGGGCGCTGGCCCACCGTACGGCACAATCGACCCAGGAAATCGAGAAGATGGTCGCCGGCATTCAGAACGGTACCGGTGAAGCTGTCGCGTCGATGCAGCAAAGCAATCAACGCACCCAGAGCACCCTGGAATTGGCCCGCGCCGCCGGCGTGGCCCTGGAGCAGATCACCCAGTCGATCCACCTGATCAACGAGCGTAACCTGGTGATCGCCAGTGCATCGGAGGAACAGGCCCAGGTGTCCCGTGAAGTCGACCGCAACCTGGTGAACATTCGCGACCTCGCCAGTCAATCTGCGGCCGGTGCCAACCAGACCAGCGTTGCCAGCCATGAATTGTCGGGGCTGGCGGTGAATCTGAATGGGTTGGTGGCACGGTTCGTTATTTAGTGGCGGGACTTGCTTAACCGCCACCGTCCCCAGTGGAGCGAGCCTGCTTGCGAAGGCGCAGTGTCAGACAGCAAAAATGTTGACTGTGCTGGCCTCTTCGCGAGCAGGCTCGCTCCCACCGTTTCCTTTATCCGTGCAATTTGAGCTCGGCGCACAACCCGCCACCCTCGCGATTGCTCAAGGTCAGCGATCCCCCGATCGCCAACGCCAGTTGCTGCGCAATCGCCAGGCCCAGACCGGTGCCGCCGGTACTGCGGTTACGCGAATTCTCCACGCGGTAGAACGGCTCCATGACCAGGGCCAGTTCCTCTTCGGCAATGCCCGGACCACGGTCCATGACTTTCACCGACACGCTGCCATCGGCCTTTTTCTCTACGAGCAACTCCGCCGCACCGGCGAATTTCAGCGCATTATCCGTCAGGTTCACCAGCACCCGCCGCAACGCATGGGGGCGGGTGTCGATAACGGTGGTGCTTTTGCCGCTCAGCTGAACTTCCTTGCCCATGTCCTGATAATCGAACACCAGGCTGTCGAGGAACGAGTCCAGGTCGGTACGGCGACTTTCTTCGGTGGCGCCATGGACGCTGCGGGCATAGGCCACGCCTTCGCGCACCAGGTGTTCCATCTCGCCCAGGTCGTTCCACAGTTTGTCCTTCTCCACGGAATCATCCATGAATTCGGCGCGCAGTTTCATCCGGGTGATTGGCGTTTGCAGGTCGTGGGAGATTGCCGCCAGCAATTGCATGCGTTCTTTCAGGTAGGCCGCGATGCGTGCCTGCATGGCATTGAAGGCCTTGGCCGCGTGGGCCACTTCGGTCGGGCCTTTTTCGTCCAGCAACACCGGGTGGGTGTTGGGGTCGAGGGTGTCCACGGCTTCGGCGAGGCGGGTGAGGGGGCGGATGGCGATGCGCACGGCCAGCCAGGTGCAGGCGATCATCAAAGCCAGTTGCCCGAGCAACACAAAGGGCAGCCAGGGCGACAGCGGCTGCATCGAAGGTCGCACATCGATGGTCACCGGGCTGCCGTCCGACAGTTTCAGGTGGACCTGAAAGCGTTTTTGCGGACCGGGAATGTCGGTCACGGTCATCGGGTAATCCATGCCGATGGCGTCCTTGATAGAGCTCACCGCAATAGGCGCTTCGGGCATGTCCATGTCCATGGAGGTGCCCGGCGAGCCGTCATCCAGCAGATAGCGATAATTGCGCCGGTCCAGTTGTTTGAGCCAACCGGCACGTTCCTCGACAGGCAAGCGGTCAAGAATGGCGATGGACGTCGAGACGTCGGTTTCCAGGTTCCCGAGCATGGTGTTCTTCGCGCTTTCGTAACGCTCGTAGTACTGCGCACCAAAGGACAGTGCCTGGGCCAGGATCAGGCCGATCAGGAAGATCAGTGACAACCGCGAAGCCAGGGTGCGGGGCCAGTGCATCGAGAGGCTCATGCTGGCGCCCCCACGATTTCCACTGGCAGGGAGAACACGTAGCCCTCGCTGCGCACGGTCTTGATGTAGGCCGGTTCGCGGGCATCGTCCAGCAGGCGCTGGCGCAGGCGGCTCACCAGCAGGTCGATGGAGCGATCGAACAGGTCGGCGTCGCGGCCCTGGGTCAGGTTGAGCAACTGATCGCGATTGAGCACCCGCTGCGGATGATCGAGGAACACCCGCAGCAAACGGTATTCGGCACCGCTGAGGGCGACCATGGTGCCGTCGCCGTCGAGCAGGTGCCGGGCGGATGTGTCCAGCTGCCAGCGTCCGAAGGCCAGCAGCCGACTGCTCTCGGTCACCACCAGGTTCGGTGGCAGCATCCGCGTGCGACGCAGGACGGCATTGATGCGGGCCAGCAGTTCACGGGCGGCGAATGGCTTGACCAGGTAATCGTCAGCGCCCATTTCCAGGCCGATGATGCGGTCGGTTTCATCGTTGCGCGCGGTGAGCATCAGCACCGGAGTGGCCTTGTGTTTGCCGGCGCGCAGTTCGCGGCAGAGCATCAGGCCATCGTCGCCCGGCATCATGATGTCCAGCACGATCAGGTCCACCGGGGTGGACTCGAGGAAGGTGCGCATTTGCCGGCCATCCGCCACGACCGTGGTGCGCAAGCCGTTCTTCTTAAGGTAGTTGCCCACCAGTTCCCGGATCTCGCGGTCATCGTCAACGATGAGAATGTGATCGACGTGTTCCATGGGGACTTGCCTCTATCAACGGGGGATGTCGCACAGTCTATCGAGCCTTGGCTCGCTCGCCCGCAGGCGTTTGTATTGCAGTGTATCTGGCTTCCCGGGGGATACACACAGACGCAAAAACGCGTTTTTTCAGGGGGTTTGTATCTCTCTGTATCCCGGCCCGGTTCTGATACGTACCGATTTACACGCGCCAGTTCCCGACACATACGGGATACCTCACGCGCTTTTAATAGGTTCCATCGAGGCAAACCCAAATCGCCTCGGCCCAACTTGTTAAAACCTTGAGGAAACCGCCATGAACACCAAAGCCATCTACGCCGCCTGCCTGTTTGCCGCTCTGAACATCTGCACCTTGTCGGCCCGTGCCGAAGCCGATGTCAGCGCCAAAACCTACACCTACGGCACGCAACTGGACATCAAGAAAGTGGTGTCGCTGAAACAGGACGCTTCGCCTTCCTGCGGTGTGGTCGATGCGCAGCTGACCTACCTGGACTCCCACAACAAAACCCAGGTCCTGGACTACCGCAAGATTTCTGACAGCTGCAACGCGGACAACTGAGTCCAGCGATCACCCATTGCCCATCCCATTTGAAGCGAGGAACAACACCATGAACAACGTCAGCCGATTCTTGACCGCCATTGCTTTCTCCGTCGCCGGTGCGGCAGCCCATGCCAATGCCGCTGTCGAACAAAGCGCTTGCGGCAGCAGCACCTGTTTCCAACTGGCGCCGGTGGCGAAGCAGAGCGCCGATGCCCTCCTGGCGGAGAACGGGTCCAGCCGTACGTCCCAAGGCAAATGGCTGGATGAACAAAGCGCCTGAGTTCCGAACACGGTTCTATCGACACCCACAATCCACTGTGGGAGCGAGCCTGCTCGCGAAGGCTGAGTGTCAGTCGACATCGATGTGACAGTCAGACCGCTTTCGCGAGCAGGCTCGCTCCCACAGGGGTTGTCTGGTGAATGCCTCCCAACAGTTTCAAAGGTGATCCCATGTTTCTCATCGCTTTCCTGGGCGGCATATTGACCGTCCTCAGCCCCTGCATCCTCCCGGTCGTGCCGTTCCTGTTCGCCGGTGCCGACCGCAAGCGCTCATCGATCCTGCTCACCCTCGGCGGCATGGTCCTGACGTTTGCCCTGGTCTCCAGCCTGGCCGTGGTCAGCAGCGAGTGGGTGATAAAAGCCAGCAACGCCGGCCGGCATGTGGCCCTGATCGTGATGGTGCTGTTTGCCCTGTCGCTGATTTCCGCCCGGGTCGGCGACTGGCTGGCACATCCTTTCGTCCGGCTGGGCAATCGCCTCGACCCGAACAGCCGCAAGGTCTCTGGTCCGCTGGGTTCGCTGATGATCGGCGTCGCCACCGGCCTGCTCTGGGCGCCGTGTGCCGGACCGATCCTCGGGGTGATCCTCACCAGTGCCATGCTGCAAGGCGCAAACGCCGGCACCAGTCTGTTGCTGGTGGCCTACGGTCTGGGCAGTGCGCTGTCCCTGGGCATCCTGATCTTCGCTGGCCGCGGCCTGGTCAATCGCTTGAAACCGTCGATTCCGGTGACGGGCTGGCTGCGTCGTGGCGCCGGTGTCGCGGTGCTGGCCGGTGCGGCCGTGATTGCCACCGGTGCCGACAACGTGCTGCTGGCCAACACGTCCTCGGAAGGTGTCGGCAAGGTCGAGAAAGGCGTGCTGGAAACCGTGCCGAAAGTGGTCGATTACTTCGTCAGCAAGGTCAAGGCCGAGTCCATGGACAACGCCCAGGGCGCCATGCCGTCGCTGTCCGGCGCCGTGGAATGGCTCAACTCGCCGGCACTGACCAATCAATCGCTCAAAGGCAAAGTGGTGCTGGTGGACTTCTGGACCTTCGACTGCATCAACTGCAAGCACACCCTGCCTTACGTGAAGGACTGGGCAAAGAAATACGAGAAGGATGGCCTGGTGGTGATCGGCGTGCACACCCCTGAATACGGGTTTGAACGCATCATCGACAACGTCAGGGACAAGGTGAAGGAATACGGCATCACCTACCCGGTGGCGATCGATAACAACTACGCCATCTGGCGCAACTTCGACAACCAGTACTGGCCCGCACACTACATCATCGACGCCAAGGGCCAGGTGCGTTACACCCACTTCGGCGAAGGGAGTTATGACACTCAGGAGCAGGTGATCCAGCAGTTGCTGGAGGAGGCGAAGGCTGGCGCTCCAGCCGCGTAAACCCGCAACACGACACGCTATGTAGGAGCTGGCTTGCCAGCGAAAGCGGAGTGCCAGCCAATATTGATGTGACTGACACTGCGTCTTCGCTGGCAAGCCAGCTCCTACAGGTCGAGGTGAGGCTTAATGCGTGGACGCCGCCTGGGTACGCCGCCACGCCGCCGGCGGTGTTCCATACTCGCGCCGAAAGGCCCGACTGAACGCCGTGTCGGTCTGATAGCCCACTTCTTCGGCAATGCGGATCAGGGAACTGTTGCTGCTGCGTAACAGATTGGCCGCCAGCAGCATCCGCCATTGCGTCAGGTACTGCATCGGCGAAACCCCCACCAATTGTTGAAAGCGCTCGGCCAACACGGACCTGGAAGTGCCGGCAGTGCGCGCCAGTTCATCCAGCGTCCAGCTGTGGCAGGGCTTTTTGTGCAAGGCATTGAGGGCGGCGCCGACGATCCGGTCGCTCACACCCGCCAGCCAGCCGGTGCGGCCCTTGCCGTGCTCGTGCATGTACAGGCGCAGCACCTCGATGAACAACACCTCGGCCAGTTTCGCCAGCACACCTTCGCCGCCAGGCCTGGGCGAGCGAGCTTCGGCAAGGGCGTAATGCACGGAAGATTCCAGCCAGATACCCGCGGCCGAGCCACGCACGTTGACCCGTACCACCGCTGGCAATCCCGTCAGCAACATACCCGCCAAACGTGTATCGCAGGCCAGGTAGCCACACACCAGACGGGTCACTGCGCCGCCACCGCCATAGCTCAACTGTCGTGGCCGCCGCGCCAGGACTTTGTCCAGCCGCGCCCCGCTGGCCGGGGTCAAGCCGGGGCAGGAGCTCATGCGATGGGCATCGCCCTGGGGAAACACCACGACATCGCCGGCGGTCAGCAGCAGCGGTGGGTCGTCCCCCAGTTCAACGTAACACTCGCCCTCGGTGATCAAGTGAAAGATCACCACCCGTTCGGCGTTCGGTTCCAGAAACGGTGCGGCAGTGTCGGCACTCGGTGATTGGTAACACCAGGGCGCGGTGAACCTGGCGTTGATGAAAATGGCGCCGACCAGACGGACGACGCGAAGGGTCTGAGACAGGGCGTCCATAGCGTTTTCCCGTGAAGGGACTGAGGGTGGTGAGCCTGATTGTGCCCCCCTGGCAGCGAAGCATGAAACCTCCGGACGATCGGACAGGGTTGGCCGACGATCGGGCAGGACGCCGCCGCGCGCCAGAGCGATAGTTTGCTTGCAGGGTCACTGCCGGCCCTGTCTTCCAGAACAAGAATGAGAGGTTGCCATGCCCAAGTTCGTTATTGAACGTGAGATACCCGGTGCTGGAACACTGTCAGAAAGGGATTTGAAGGCCGCTTCGCAAAAGTCCTGCAGGACCTTGCGCGAGTTGCCGGAGGTGCAGTGGCTGCAGAGTTATGTCACCGGTGACAAGCTGTACTGCGTGTACATCGCGCCGAGCGAAGAGCAGATCAAGGAGCACGCCAGGCAGAGCGGTTTCCCGGCCAATCGCATTTCCCAAGTCACGGCGATCATCGATCCGACCACGGCAGAATAAGCCGAGCTGTGTTCCAACCCGAATCGGAGCGGAATTCATGAGTACACCCATTGATCTTGTTGCCCTGAAAAACCGTCAAATGGCCGCCTGGGCCAGTGGCGATTACGCCGTGATCGGCACCACCCTGCAGATCGTCGGCGAACAACTGGCCGAGGCCTGCGACCTGCTGTGCGATGAGCAGGTGCTGGATGTCGCTGCCGGCAATGGTAACGCGACACTGGCCGCTGCACGCCGGGGCTGCCTTGTCACCTCGACCGACTATGTGGCGGCGCTGCTCGAACGCGGTGAAGACCGCGCGAGGGCTGAACGCCTGAACGTCATATTTCAAGTGGCCGATGCCGAAGCGCTGCCCTTTGAGGATGCCAGTTTTGATGCCGTGCTTTCGACTTTCGGCGTGATGTTTACGCCGGACCAGCCCAAGGCGGCCGCGGAGCTGGCGCGGGTCTGTCGGCCGGGAGGGCGGATCGGCCTGGCCAACTGGACCCCGGAAGGTTTCGTCGGCCAGATGTTCAAGACCCTGGGCAAGCACATGCCGCCACCTCCCGGTGCGCAACCGCCGTCACAGTGGGGCACCGAAGCCTGGTTGCACACCCACTTCGACGAGCGCAACTTCCTGGTCCAGGTGGCGCGCAAGACCTTCACCTTCCGCTATCGCAACGCCGGGCATTTCATCGACACGTTCCGCAGTTGGTACGGGCCGCTGCACAAGGCGTTCGCGGCGCTGCCGGCGGACGGCGCCAAGGCCCTGGAAAATGACCTGACCGAACTGCTCAACCGCTCGAACCGGGCGGGGGATCGGTCGCTGGTGGTGCCCAGTGAATACCTGGAGGTGGTGATCACACGGCGCTAACCTGACAACACAGAGTCCCCTTGTGGGAGCGAGCCTGCTCGCGAAGACGGTCTATCAGTCAGAGATGATGTGACTGACACGCTGCCTTCGCGAGCAGGCTCGCTCCCACAGGGGCGGTGTCTGGTCCAGCCTTGTTATTCATCCAGCCGCTCGGTGTACACCACCCAGACACTGCAGGGCATTTTGTACAGCAGGTGCTCCACCGTGCTGCCGATCATCCGCCCCATGCCGCGATGGCCGAGGCGACCCATGACGATCACGTCGATGTCATAGGCATCGGCATAGCGGGTCAGGACCCTGGCCGGGTTGCCCATGATCATGTGTCGCTGTGCCTGGGCGATGCCATTGCGTTCGGCCAGTTCGTTGAAGGCTTCCAGTTGATCGTCATACAGGGTCTTGTGCTTGGTCGAGGAGAAAAATGCCGAGCCGTTGTCGAAACCGAATTCGTCCGAACTGATGGACGAAAGGTCATAGGCGTAGACCACATCGAGCTCGGCATTGCAGGCACTGGCCAGTTTCGAGGCTTCGTGCAGGATGCGGTCATTGAAGCTTTTGTAGTGGTCATCGCGATGGAAGGGGTCGACCGCCGCAACCACCTTGCGGGGCAGGGCATTGATCGCGTGGCTGACGAAGTGTAAAGGCACCGGACACTCGCGCAGCAGATGCACATCCAGCGGGGTGAAGATCAGCCGCGACAGCAGCGATTGGTGCTCCAGCGCCTTGATCAGCACGTCCATCGGCTGTTCCTTGAGATGGATCAGAATCTCCTCCAGCGGGTTGTCCACCCACGCCACCTCGGTGGTGATGTGCACGCCGATTTTGCGCAGGGGCCGGGCCTGGTCCTCGAGCCACTGGCGGTGGCGATCGACGTAGCCCAGGCGCATCTGTTCCAGCGCCGTTTCGTTGACAATGCCGGCGGTGGCCAGACCTTCCAGATAATCGAACGCCACGATGTGCAGCGCCGCGTCTTCAGCCCTGGCCAGCGCCGCCGCCCGGTCGAAGGCGGGGCTGTGTTCCATCAGCGGCGAAGCTACCAGCATGAAGCGTGATTGCTCGGACATGACAAACCTCCCGGGGGGCGTTCGGCCTGGCTTCAACCTCTGAATATTTACCATGATCGGCGCCTGGCGCCTGCGGGGGGCGATCATCGGCACTTATGTCATGTACACAAAGCCCCTGTGGGAGCGAGCCTGCTCGCGAAGAGGCCATCACATTCAATATGTTCTTTGACTGACACACCGCCTTCGCGAGCAGGCTCGCTCCTACAGGGGATATTTGGTGTGTTTGAGTGAGTTAAATAACCTCCGCGCCCCGCGCCTCCAGCAACTCGCGCAATATCGACCGATGACAATGGGCTTCTTCCTCGCAATAGCAGCCCACGGCCAGGGAGGTGTGGTGGGAGAGGGCAGCCAGCAGGTCCAGCATCTGGCTGGCCGCCGGCTGCTTCATTTCCGCCTTGAACTTGCGTACGAACACAGTCCAGGCCTTGGCATCCTGAGCTGCCAGTGCTTCAGCAACCAGCTCCGCGCTGGGCGACAGCAGCGGCTGCCACACATCGTAGAAGTCCCGCGTGGCGAACTCGGCTTTCGGTACGCCACGGGGTGGGCGGCGCACCGTGCCCAGGCGCAAGCCTTCGTGGGGTTGGCGCAGTGAGCCCAGGCGCACGATATGGATAGGCATGGCGTTACTTAAGCCGCGATCCGTCGAACCACTCCAGCGCGGTGCGCCAGAAGCAGATGCCCAGGAAGTAAGCCGACATCAGCAACCACAGCCCCATGACCAGCGGGTTGATCACCGGGTGGTTGATCACCAGCGACAAGCTGCACAGCAACCAGATGGCCGTGACGGCAATGTTGATCGGCATGAAACGGCGCACACGGAACGGGTGCAAAAATTTCATCCGGGTCAGTGTCAGCAGGGCCAGGCCGATCACCGTCAGGAAGGTGATCCACGGCGACGGCGCGATGATGTACAGGCACAGGGCAACCACATTCCACGCGGCGGGAAAGCCCTGGAAGTAGTTGTCCTTGCTTTTCATATTGACGTTGCAGAAGCAGAACAGCGACGACACCAGGATCAGCGACACGGTCAGCAGCAGCGTGTAGTCCGGCAACGGAATATAGCGATAGATGAACAGCGCCGGGATGAATACATACGTCAGGTAGTCGATGACCAGGTCGAGGATCGAGCCGTCGAAGCTCGGCAGCACCGACTGCACATTGACCTTGCGCGCCAACGCGCCGTCCAGTCCGTCCACGATCAAGGCCACGCCCAGCCACAGCAGGCAATGGGTCGGTTGGTTATCGAGCAGGGCGAGGGTTGCAAGGAAAGCGGTGACCACACCGGTAGCGGTAAAACCATGGGCTCCCCACGCTTTGAGCCTGGCGATGTGTAGAGTCGAAATCACGGGGGCGTTCTCCAGAAAGTGAAGCAAGCCAGTCATCGTCCTCAGCATCGAGGGCGGCGGCAAACCGGGTCGGGTTGCAGGTATCGACCGGGTATCCGGGAATAAGGTTCACCACCTATGAATCTTAGCTGCGCCGCCAAAAAATACCCCGCAAATATCCACAACACTGTGCCGGGGGGCACGTCGGCCAAACGGTGGTAGCACATTTACCGGCGAGGACTATTGTTGTCTGTCTGGATCACTTCCCTCGATGAGGATGCCGTCATGAACACCAGCGATCTGCTTGAACAGTTACTGCGGGGCGGCCAGGGTGCCATGCCGCGACAGGACGGCGGTGGCGCGTCGGGTGGGCTCGGCGACCTGGGTGGACTGCTCGGCGGCCTGATGGGCGGCGGCGGAGGGGGGGGCAGTGCCGGCGGCGGTGGATTGGGCGGCCTGGGCGGATTGCTCGGTGGTCTGCTGGGCGGTGGCTCGCCGATGGGCGGTTCGCCGCAAGCGCGTTTGGGTAGTGGCACCAATTATGCCGCGCTCGCTTCACTGGGAATGATGGCGTTCCAGGCGTATCAGGCCTGGCAGCGCAGCCAGGCCGCGCAGCCGCAGCAGGCGCCGCAACAGGCGCCACGTACGGTGGATCTGTTGGCCGGACCGGAAGTCGAGGAGCACAGCCATGCAATCCTGCGGGCACTGATCGCGGCGGCCAAGGCCGATGGCCGTATCGACCCGGCCGAGAAGCAGATGATCAGCACCGAAATCGGCCGTCATACCGACGATCCGCAATTGCAGCAGTGGCTCGACGATGAAGTCGCCAAGCCGCTCGACCCTGCCGAGGTGGCGCAATCGGCCACCGATCCCGGCATGGCCGCCGAGATGTACCTGGCCAGCGTGATGCTGGTGGACGATCAGCAGGATGCCGAGCGCAACTATCTGGATGAGCTGGCAGCGGCGCTGAATATTGATCCGGATTTGCAGGTGCATCTGGAGCAGCAGGCGAGGGGCGGGACTGCCTGAAGTTTAAGTCGGCTGTCAGTCCGCTATCGCGGGCAAGCCCGCTCCCACAGGTACCCATGGCGCCACAGATCCTGTGGGAGCGGGCTTGCCCGCGATGAACGATAACGCGGTCAACCTGCTGGTTTCGGCACCAGGAAGGTAACTCCATATCGCTCGGCCACCTCGAATATCTTCGGCAAGTCCTCAGGCACCTTGAACCGGTCCATGGCCGCAAAGAACTGCCCGCCGCGTGGATCGGAGACCACGCCGATCATCTTCGCAGTGCTACTGATGTTCTTGTAGGCATGAATCGTTCCGGCAGGAATATGCACGTAACCTCCCGCCGGGACGGTGGTGGATTTGCCTTCGACAGTCACTTCGACCTCGCCTTCCACCACGTAAAACGCCTCGTCCCACGGATGGAAGTGCGGTGGCGGGCCGCCACCTTGCACGCCCACCTGAATGTGCATTTCAAAGGGTTTGCTCAGATCCCCGCCGGCCAGGACCGTGATCGCTTCGCCAACGACGTTGTAGGGTGGCGGGGGGGCTTCGATGACGTGAGTGGTGCGCATGACTGCTCTCCGGGGATGAAGCGGCACCCGCTGATTGTAGGCCCTTGAGCAGCCGCCGGACGCCACGCCACCGGGCCGTCTGTCCGGGCACATTCACCGTCGATGGAATTTTTACGCGCACGGCTCGCTCTGCTGAGGGAGAGACGCGCTGAATCCGCGTCCTGCAGCGATCAGCAGGTGAGCGATGAACAAGGACCTCGACGACTACAACCGCAAGCGCGATTTTTCGGCGACATCAGAACCGGCCGCCATCAAGCGAACCGGCAAAAAGAACGCCAGGGATCATGCCTTGCAGTTTTGCATCCAGAAGCACGACGCTTCGCGCCTGCACTACGACTTTCGCCTGGAGCTCGACGGCGCGCTCAAGAGCTGGGCAGTGCCCAAGGGACCGTCACTGGACCCCAGGGTCAAGCGCCTGGCGGTGCACGTCGAGGACCATCCGATCGACTACGCCACGTTCGAGGGCAGTATCCCCGAAGGGCATTACGGCGCCGGCGATGTGATTGTCTGGGACCGTGGTGTATGGATCCCCCAGGACGACCCGGCCAAGGCCTACGCCAAGGGCCGGCTCAAGTTCGAACTGCAAGGCGAGAAGCTCGCCGGTTTGTGGAACCTGGTGCGCACGCACATGCCGGGCAAGCAGGAGCAGTGGTTCCTGATCAAGCATCAGGACGGGGCGGCCAGAGCCGAAGACGATTACGACGTGGTCGCCGCCGAGCCGAACAGCGTGCTCAGTGATCGCAGCATCGTGGCCAGGACACCGAAGGCTGCCCGGCCCGCCAATGTTCCCAAACCCGCCAAGGCCATCAAAAAACCGGCCACCGCGGTTCGCCGGGAAACGTCCGCGCCACTCACCGGCGCGCACAAAGCCAGGTTGCCGGACCAGATCAAGCCGGAACTGGCGACACTGGTGGAAAAGGCCCCGGACGGCGAGTGGGCTTATGAAGTCAAATTTGACGGCTACCGGATCATGGCGCGCATCGACCACGAAGAGGTCAGGCTCTTCACTCGCAACGGTCACGACTGGACCCACAAGCTGCCCGGTCAGGCCAAGGCGCTGGAAGGCCTGGGGCTGGAATCGGCCTGGCTCGACGGTGAAATGGTGGTGGTTGACGAACAGGGACTGCCGGACTTCCAGGCGCTGCAAAATGCTTTCGATGCCGGACGCAGTGGCAACATCCTCTACTACCTGTTCGACTTGCCCTATCTCAACGGCGTGGACCTGCGCGAAGTGCCGGTCGAAGAACGCCGGGCGGCGTTGGCGACCGTGCTCAAAACCAGCACAGACCCGTTGCTGCGCTTTTCCGACAGCTTCAGCGAAGACCCTGAGGCCCTGCTCAACAGCGCCTGCCAGATGCGCATGGAAGGCCTGATCGGCAAGCGCCTGGGCTCGGCCTACGTGTCCCGGCGCAGCAGCGACTGGATCAAACTCAAGTGCAAACATCGGCAGGAGTTTGTCATCGTCGGTTTCACCGATCCCAAGGGGGCACGCAGTGCCTTCGGTGCATTGTTGTTGGGTTTGCATGATCGCGACAGTGGCGAGTTGCGCTACGCCGGCAAGGTTGGCACCGGCTTCACCGAGGCCACCCTGGGCAGCATTCATGAGCAACTCAAACCCTTGCAGACGAAAAAACCGGCAGTGGTCAATCCACCCGGCGGTGCCGAATTCAGGGGCGTGCATTGGCTCAAGCCCAGCCTGCTGGCGGAAGTGGCCTTTGCTGAAATGACCAAGGAGGGCTCGGTGCGACATGCAGTGTTCCATGGCCTGCGTGACGACAAGCCTGCCAAAGACATTACCGAGGAGCGTCCGACTGCCGTGAAAGCGACTTCTGCGAAACCTGCCCCTGCAAAAAAAGCGGCCCCGGCGAAAAAAACCGCCGTCGCCAAGTCACCCGCCGCGCAAAAGAAAGCCGAGCCTGCACCGTCACAACAAGGCCTGGCCGAGGGCAAGGTCCGCATCACTCACCCGGACCGCGTCATCGATGCCAGCAGCGGCACCACCAAAATGCAACTGGCGCACTATTACGCCAGCGTCGCCGAGTGGATTTTGCCGCAGCTCAAGGATCGCCCGGTGGCGCTGGTGCGTGCGCCAGACGGCATTGCCGGCGAGTTGTTTTTCCAGAAAAACGCCGAGCGCCTGTCCATCCCCGGTATCACCACCCTCGACCAGCAGCTCACCGGGCAGCCGATGATGGTGATCAACAATGCCGAAGCGCTGGTCGGCGCGGTTCAGATGAGCACCGTGGAATTGCACACCTGGAACGCTACTTCGGACAACCTCGACAAACCCGACCGCTTCGTCCTCGACCTCGACCCGGACCCGGCGCTGCCGTGGAAACGCATGGTCGAAGCGACGCAGTTGACCCTGACTGTGCTCGATGAACTGGGGCTCAAGGCGTTTCTCAAGACCAGCGGCGGCAAGGGCATTCACCTGGTGGTGCCGCTGACCCGCAAGCTCGGCTGGGATGAGGTCAAGGATTTCAGTCACGGGATTGTCAGCCACATGGCGAAGCTGCTGCCGGAGCGATTTTCCGCAGTGTCGGGGCCGAAGAACCGGGTAGGGCGGATCTTCATCGATTACCTGCGCAACGGTCTGGGCGCGACCACCATCTGTGCCTACGCCGTGCGCACCCGGGAAGGGTTGCCGGTCTCGGTGCCGATTTTTCGCGAGGAGGTGGGGGAACTCAAGGGGGGTAACCAGTGGAACGTGCACAACGTGCATGAACGCCTGGCCGAAGTGGGCGATGAACCCTGGGCGGAGATGAAGAAAACCCGGCAGACGATCACGGCGGAGATGCGGCGTCGGGTCGGAATGAAAAAATAACCCTCACTGCAATCCGCAGTCCCTGTAGGAGCGAGCTCTGCTCGCGATGGTCGTGAACGTTGACGCGTAAAACCAGATGCCCAACGGCGCCCTCGGGTTTTTCGCGAGTAAGCTCGCTCCTACAGAAAAGCAGATAACCAATCCCGTTACTTTATGAACGCCCGAAGGTCGCTATCCAACTTGTCGATCGCCGCTTTGAAATCCTGGGCGGTGACTTTCTGGCTTTCGTTGGACAACTGCTTGCCAAACACCTTGCGCACCACCCTGGCCACGGTCTGGTTGCTTTTCGCGTCGATGAATTCGGCCTCGATAAACAATTCAGTGTCCTGGTCCCGGTGACCGGTGGCGGCCTGAGTCGCGCCAACGACGGCAGCGATGGGGACCACTTCATACCATTTCATACCTTCGTTCGAGGCGCTGACCCCGGTGATGGCCGAGCGCATGATCAAGGTTTTCGAGCCGGCCGGTGCTGCGCTTGCGCTGTTGACGACCCGGTACTTCTGTCCCAGCGTAGCTTTGGCCTTATTGGACATGTAATTCTGAATGTCAGTAAGCGTCTGCTGGTTGACCCGCTCATTGGGCTTGGGGGCCGGATAGAGTTCCAGTTTGTTGAACGCCACGGTGTTGTACGCATTGGGGTTCCACGACGGGCTCACCCAGCGCATCGCGGTACCGCCGCTTGGCGTGGAGACTTCTTGCAGGTTGTTGTAGTTGGACAGGAAGCCGGAGTACTGCTCCCGTTCGGTGACTTTGGAGGTGCAGCCACCGAGCAGGAGCCCGGTCAGTGCGGTGCCGATGAGCAATTTTCGGGTCAGGTTCATAGTGCTGTGTGCTCCTTGGATCAGGTCGTTTTTCATTAGCGGAAAATCAGAAACGCCAAGTCATGTTGCCGGTCACGGCTTGAATCCAGGCATCGTCGAATTGACCGGAAATCCGATTGCCTGACACAGTCTTGGTCTGGTCCACCGGCATGTCGCCCAACCAGATCATGGCCAAACTGACATTGATGTCGGTGTCCCTGTTCAGAGCATAGGTGGCTCCTGTCGCAATGCGCCAGGACTCACCCATTGGCACGATCGCCGAACGCCTGTTGTCCGAAACGGCACTGCTGTCGTAGGCCACGCCGAAATTCCACAGCAGTTGTTGGGTGGCCTGGTATTGCGCGCCGAGCGACAGGTGCCAGGTGTCCTTGAAGCCCGCATCGATGGTGGTCGAGCGGGCATCATTGGCCGTGGTGTCGACCTGCACGCCGATATCGCCGAATTCCGACCAGTCCTGCCAGTTGACCGAGGCGAGCAAGGCCCACTGCCTGTCCAGTTGCTGGAACAGGCTCAGGGTGACGGTTTGCGGCACGGTTATATCAAGTTGGGTGTTGGTGCCATCGAGACGCTGCAACAACGGGCCGTCGCCCTTGATGTCCAGGCCGTCCTCGAACTCCAGATCGACTTTGCTGGTGTAGGTCAGGCCAATGCGGGTTCCGGGTTGCGGGGCGTAGATCACCCCCACATTGGCGCCGAAACCCCAATCCTTGTCCTTGTATTTGAACTGGCCGTCACCGCGGTCGGTGAAGCCGAACGGTGAGCGATCGATGGCGGTCTGCGCTTGCAGCATGCCGTACATGGCCTTGATGCCGACACCCACCGACCATTGTTCGTTGAAGCGGTACGCCACGCTCGGCACCAATGACAAACCGAGCAGGCTGGAGTTCTGCGTGAAGTAGCGCCCGGACCAGTCATTGTCGTAATTGACCGCCAGGCCGAAGTCACCGTATTGGCCGAAGCCGACGCTCCAATGGTCATCCAGTGCATGGCTGATGAAAAAACTGCCACCGGGTATCGGGTCCAGGGCGTTGCCACTGCCGCTGCCCGCCACGTTGGTGCCTTCGTCGCGATCGAATTTCAGATCGCCGTAGAGCACCTGCAAGCCAGCGGTGATCTGCGTACCCGGCAGGTAACTCATACCTGCCGGGTTGCTGGCAATGGTCGATGGGCCCTGGGCCCGGGCCGCAGCACCGGCGTTGGCCAGGCCGACGTTGTCGGTGCCGACTTCGTAGAGCAAGATACCGCCCGCCCAGGTTTGCTGACAGCAGAGGGCGAGCAGGGTGACGACGGGCAGAGCAGTTATCTTTGGCTGCATGGCGTCAGTACTCCAGAGCCGTTTCCCACAGCTCCGCAAATGTGGTGTCCCGCGAAAAGAGAGTAGGTTCTAATCGTTAAAAAGCCAGTGAATGCCGTGCATCCTTGTGATCTGATTCACCAGGCTTACAGGGATTTCAGTGATTAAAGTCGATTGTTGAGGCCTTGCGGCGCGGCGCGTTTCGACGCCGAATGGCGATGCTCCAGAGGCTGATCAACGCGGATTTGAAGGGAGCGAGGGGCAGGACGGGCTATACAGTCTGTCTTGAACAAAAGTGACGAGGCGGCGAGCGGCACTCGCCGCCTCGATGGCGATTATTTGCCGACAATGCCTGCCAGTAGCGGCGCCATCTGCTCGTCGGTCAATGCGACCTGGACGTCCATGGTCATGAGGTCGCTCCAGTCCAGCACCCATTTCTGAATCAATGCCGGATCACTGGCTTCCGCCACGCCAAAACCCGCCGCGCCACCCACGGCGTACCAGCGCCCGATCAATTTGACGCCTGCGGGGGGCGCGCCACCGGTCTTGAGGAAACGCTCGATCGCACTGTTGCGATTTGCCGAACTGAGCGTCCAGTTGACGATGAATAACATCGGCCACCTCCTGTTGCGGATTGGCACCTGATTTCCTTGGCGTACCTGGTTGGCGCCGGGGCCAGGGTCGCACTCGGTTTCCAGTTCCGTCCTGGCTGGTGTGCAGCAAAAACTCCCATGAGAAGGCATAGCAGCGCGCTGCGCTGTGCGTACGACCGCTGATCTTCTTGTGGGACACAGGGGGTCTCATGCATCGCGCAACAGGTCGTTGGCGTTGAGCACTTCGTAGGCGATTTCCGGACGCTTTTCCATGGCGCGGCGGATCGCGGCCGGGATCGATGCGCGGGTTTTGCGGCACAATCCCGGCAGGTCGCCGACGTAAATGCCGATCCCGCGCATGGTCCGCACTTCGTTTGCACTCGGGACGATGTCGACGCGGATGCCCAGTTGCTCGAACATTCGCCGTTGCAGGTGTTCTAGATCCTGGAAACTCGACAGGTTTTCCAGGCGCTCGATCAGGCGCTTTTCTTCGGTGCGGGTCAGAAACAGGATGCGCACGTCCGCCCCCGGTGTTTCCAGCAACGGGTCACGCCCGCAATCGCAGGCACCGGGCGGGCAGGGTTGGCGGATCGGAGCAGAGGTTGTCATGGGGTTCAATCATAGAGCGCTGTGATCGAGTTTGCCCATAGGGTTTTGGATTGATGGCGAGACAATGTGTAAGGGAGATCCAAAGTGAAAGGAGATCCCTTGTGGGAGCGAGCCTGCTCGCGAAAGCGGAGTGTCAGGCAACCTATACAGTGACTGACACTCCGCCTTCGCGAGCAGGCTCGCTCCCACATTTTGGTTTTGCGTGGGCCTGTTATTTCAGTACCAACATCCGATAAACCCCGTTCTCGACTTCGATCCCGTGGGTGTCATGGGTGAAGCCGGGGAAGGATCTGTCGAACGCTTCCAGCGCCTTGAGATAGGCCAGCAACGCTCCGTCCGCAGGCCCGGCATTCTCGCCCGGCATCAGCAATGGAATGCCCGGTGGATACGGCACGATACCGGTGGCGGCAAGGCGGCCGGCGGCCTGTTCCAGGGTCACCAGCTCGATGTCGTTGCGCACCAGTTTCTCGTAGGCCTCCACCGGGCTGAATTCGGCTTTGGGCAGGGTGCCGAACGCCTGGGCCATGTTGGCGGTGGTCTTGTGTTTCTTCATGGCGGCGAAGATTTCGTCGGCCAGGTCCTTCAGGCCCATGCCGGCATAGCGTTGCTGGTGGGCGTTGTACAGGTCGGGCAGGCAGAGTTCGAGCTCGGCGTTGTCGTCGTAATCACGCTTGAAGTCGAGCAAGGCGTTGAGCAACGTACCCCACTTGCCTTTGGTGATGCCGATGGAGAACAGGAACAGGATGGTGAAGTCGGTGGTTTTCTCGACCACGATCCCCTGACGGCCCAGGTACGCCGTGACCACGCAAGCGGGGATGCCTGAAGCCAGCAGGTTGCCGTCGTCGCCCATGCCGGGGCTGAGCACCGAGACCTTGATCGGGTCGAGCATGCAGTAGCCATCTTCGATGTCACCGAAACCGTGCCATACCGCATTGGGGTGCAGGACCCAGCAGTTCGGATCGGTTTTCAGTTGTGCCGGATCGACCTCATGGAACGGCACGGTGGCCGCGCCAACCTGTACGGTCGGTGGCTGCCAGCAGGTGAAGAACCAGTCGTCCTTGCTCAGCATCTCGTTGTGCATGCGCGAAAGGACCTGGCGGAAGCTGATGGCTTCTTCGATCGATTCGCTGGTGAGGATCTGCCCGCTCGGTGCTTCCATCATTGCCGAGCTGACGTCGCAGGACGCCATGATCGCGTAGTTGGGCGACGTCGAGGCGTGCATCATGAACGATTCGTTGAAGCGCGCGTGCTCGATCGGGTTGCGGCCGTCGCGCACGTGGATCATCGAGGCCTGGGACAGGGCGGCCAGCAACTTGTGCGTCGAATGGGTGGCGAACACGGTCGGCTTGGACTTGTCATGGTCCTCCGGGTTGCCGTGCATGGCATGGCGCCCACTGTACAGCGGGTTGAAACGCGCGTAAGCGTACCACGCTTCGTCGAAGTGCAGACGGTCAACGCTTTCGCCCAGCAGCTCTTCGACGCGGGTGACGTTGTAGGTCAGTCCGTCATAGGTGGAGTTGGTGACGATCGCATGCACCGGCGTCGCGTCGATGCCTTTCTTGACCAGCGGGTTGTTGGCAATGGCGGCTTTAACGCCTTCGGCGCTGAGGGTTTGCGGCAGGATCGGGCCGATGATGCCGTAGCGGTTGCGGGTCGGTACCAGGTAAGTCGGAATGGCGCCGGACAGGGTCATCGCATGTTCGGCGGACTTGTGGCAATTGCGGTCGCACAGGGCGATCTGGTTGCGTGTGACACTCGCCATCAGAATGACGCGGTTGGACATCGACGAACCGTTGGTCACGTAGTACGTGCGGTGCGCACCGAAGACCTTGGCGGCATAACGCTCGCCCTGGCCGATAGGGCCGCTGTGGTCGAGCAGCGAACCGAGTTCGCCGACCGAGATCGACAGGTCGGAACGCAACAGGTTTTCCCCGAAAAATTCGTAGAAGGCCCGTCCTGCCGTGCTTTTCAGGAACGCCGTGCCGCCGGCGTGGCCGGGGGTGTGCCATGAGTATTCATAGGTGCGGGCAAACTTCACCAGCGCGCCGAACATCGGTGGCAAGGCGGCCTGACGATAGCGTTCGATGGCCGCGAGAATGCGCCCGCTGAGGAAGCGAGAGGTGTCTTCGGGCAGCCAGATGAAGTCGTCGGCGTGCTGCATGACCAACAACGGAATGCTCGACGCAGTGGTACGGTCGCTGATCAGGAACACCGGCACTCGCGTGTTGCGCTCGCGCAGCTTGACCAGCAATTTGATGCAGTCGGCGTGGCCTTCGCTGGTGTCCATTTCCCAACTGATCAGCACGCATTGAACGGCAGGGTCCGAACGCAGGATCGACGCGGCGTCGCTGAGGCTTTGCGAAGCCAGTACGGCGACGCCTCGTCCCTCTACGTCATGGACCAACTGATCCAGGGCGCGGCCAAACACCGTGCGCTTGTCCGCGGGGCTGCTGACCAGTAGCGCCAGCATGCCCAGGGAATGTTTATAGTCCGTCATCACTTAACCTCCAGAGTATTTGATTACAAGCTGTTCACCGGCACGGGTTCGCCAGTGATGTGCTGCGCACTGACGGTCTGCGTCGGTACACTGTTGTTGAGCGCTTCGAGGCGGATCAGGCGGTTGTTGACGAAGCCGAACAGCGTGTAGCCGAAGATGGTCGCCACGCCGCCGAGCATCAGCGCCTGCTCGCCCGAGCTGTACAGCGCCAGATAGCTGTAGGCCGCTGCAATCACGGCAATGAAGTTGGTGACCATCGCCTTGCTTTCCGGCACGTTGGAAATCTTTTGCATGGTCATCAAAGCGGCCATCGAGAGGATGTAGGGCACGAGGTTGGTGACCACCGCGAGGTTGACCAGGGTATTGAACTGCTTGCTCAGGTCGGGGCTGATGGTCAGCAGGGCCAGAGCGGTTTGCGCCGCCAGCAGCACCAGCATGCCGATGATCGGCGTGCCGGCCTTGTTGCCCTTGGCGAAGATTGGCAGGAAGTAACCGGTGTTCGCCGAGCTGGCGTATACCTGGGCAATAGTGAACTGCCAGCCGAGCAGCGAGCCGATGCAGGCGAGTACCATCGCCGCCATCACGATGTCACCGACGAACGGGGTGAACATCTTGGCGAACACCAGGCCGAAAGGTGCGGTGGAGGCGACCAGTTCTTCGTTGCCGACGATACCGAAGATAACGTTGGTGGAGACGATGTAGATCACCGCCGCCCCCAGGGTGCCGCCCAGCACGGCAATCGGTACGTTGCGCTCGGGGTTTTCCACTGCCTCGGTGTTGGCGCAAGCCGATTCCAGGCCGAGGAAGGCCCATAGGGTGATTGCCACCGAGGCGCCCGCCGCTTCGAACCAGCTCTTGTCGTGAGGGTTCCAGCCTGCCGCATAAACGCTGCTGTCGAACCAGAACCAGCCAACCGTGGAGACCAGCACCACCGGTGCAATCACACCCCAGACCGTCACCGCGCCGATCCGGCCGGTAATGCGGGCGCCGCCAAAGTTGGCGAACGTGGTGATCCATAACAAGGCGATGGTCGCCAGACCTACTTGCAGGGAGTCAAGTTTTATCCCGAATAAAACCTGGATATAACCCACCGCAGTAATACTAATCGCCACGTTGGCAATCAACAGCGAGAGTCCGTAGGTGTAGTTGGTGATGTAGTTACCTGCTTTACCGAACGTGTATTCGGCATAACCACCCATGCCGCCGGTCTTGCGGCTGAGCATCCCGCATCGCGCAAAGGCGTAGGCCAGAGCGAGGGAGCCGGTGGCCGTCACCAGCCAGGAAAGAATCGAAATTGCACCAACTTCCGCGAGTTTCGTCGGTAGTAGCACAATGCCTGAGCCCAACATGTTGACGGCAGTCAACATTGTCAGTTGCCCTACACTCATTTTCTTCGCGACTGACATTCCGTGGCCTCATTAGTTGGCAGAAGAGATTGTTAGCTATAGCAAAGGATGGAAATGTCGCAAGAAAATGACTCTTGTTTAATGATCGGGATCAGGGTTTTACCGATAAGGCACTATGCTGGCCCCCGGATTGCTCGCTTATCGCCAGAATCGCTTCAATTTCAGGTGGTTAGGGTGGGAAGCTAATGCGCAATGTATGGGTCGTACTGATCTCGGTCGGTGTCGCGGGTTTTGCAGTGTCTGCCCAGGCCAGGGAGCTGATGCCCAATGAGCGTTATATGTGCAGTTGGGGCGCGGGGACGGCTGCCAGGGCGCAGGAACTCAAGTTAGCCGGGGTTTCTCTTTATGCCGCGCGGCAGAAAATCCATTCTTACAAGTTTGCCAAGTCGTGGATGCGGATGATGGCCATGGGCATTACCGAGCAGACTTATGACAGCCCGACCAGGATCAAGCCAGAGGCGGTTCGGGAGAGTTTTTATGACGATTGTGTGAAGTACAAGTTGGCGCGCAAATGAGGTTTTTAAAAGCCTGTAGGAGCTGGCTTGCCAGCGAAGAGGGCGCCAACATCGACATCAATGTTGACTGATAATCCGCTTTCGCTGGCAAGCCAGCTCCTACAGGGCTTCCCCGGCGGATGTGGAAGGTGACCTTTGTCGGATCAAGCTCCCGGTTGTGCAGCGACGTCTATATTGAGTGTCCGGCATCAACCCTGAAGGCCGTTTTTCTGATTTACCTGAACGTGCATAAACCCCATTTCAATCAGGAGATCATCATGACCCAGCTCGACAAAGTACTGTACACCGCCAAAACCCACACCACGGGTGGCCGCGATGGCGCATCCAGAAGCTCGGATGGGATTCTGGATATCAAACTCTCGTCCCCGGGCACCAATGGTGGTGGTACCAATCCGGAGCAACTGTTCGCCGCCGGTTGGTCAGCCTGTTTCATCGGCGCGATGGGCGTCGCTGCCAAAGAGCTGAAAGTTGCGCTGCCCAAGGATGTGGCCGTCGACACCGAAGTCGACCTGGGCACCAATGAAGGTGGCTACCTGCTGCAGGCGCGACTCAACGTCAGCCTGCCGGGACTGGATCGCGAAACCGCACAGAAACTCGTCGACACCGGACACAAGTACTGCCCGTACTCCAAAGCCACGCGCAACAACATCAACGTCGTGGTCAGGCTCGCCTGAGCTGAAATAAAAAAGGTCCTGGCGACCCGTCTGCAAAGCAGTGTCGCCAAGACCTGGACACATTCAAGAGTCAGGGAGTGAACATTTCTGGACGTGTTCTGATTTAAGTTATTTGCAGGACTCATAATGATGAAGTCTATTTGTCGTGCGAAATGTTGTCTGTACTTGTATACAAGCTAGTTCCATTTGGTGTCCGGCACGCTAAAAATAGTATGACTGTTTTAGTTCTTGGGGTGTAAATGACAATGGTTCGCTGGTTTCCGTGTTTATTTATCTTCGAGGCAACTAGTGGATCCAATTGGCGATGACAAGGATCATGTAAGCCAACCAGCTCAGTTGGAATGGGCCTCGACGGGAAAGTTGCCCGGTTAACGCCGCAGTCATTGGCCCTCCAGCCAGTGACCGCTTGTCGGTGATGTGCTGGAGAAATGAACATTTCGGGCCTGCAGCCCTCAGATTCTGCAGCAGGTCACCCATTGGCTTGCTCTTGACGTGCAAAAAGAAGTGGAACCAGAACCTCAAATGCAGTGAGTGCAGATGGGGATTTTTTTACCTGAAATTTGAGGGGTGCTAACTAAGCTGTCATCCATTCATTTGCCGGATCAATAGGATTTCGATAATTAACCTATTGTTTGGTTTTCTTGTATGAGCAAGGTCGTGCAGGGTTGTTTACAACAAGTGCTCTGTTGATTGGCCGATCTGTACTATCGAATAAGGTGGAGAAAATACCCGTGGCGATAAATACAATTATGAGCCTGATCGAAAATAAAGAATTCATGGAGTTTTTGCGGCTTGGCGTTGTTTACGTTCATTTGGTCGCCTGTTGTGTGGCAATTGGTTTAGTACTAACCAGTGATATTGCAATGGTCAGGGATCTGTTGAAACGCAAGGCATTCACTGAACATGATCATGCACACATGGAAAGTCTTCAGCGGTCTGTCGTGGTGGCTTTGATCGGTCTATGGGTGACAGGTGCCGCCATTATCGGCATCGATTACCTGGGCAAGGGCACGGAATACTTCATGAATCCGAAGCTTCACGCGAAGGTGATCATTGTCACGTTGCTGACCTACAACGGCATTCTGCTGCACCGCCTGGTGTTGCCGGCCATGCAAAAGGCAGGCTCCTTGCTCGAACTCGGATTCAGCGCGCGGATGCTGGCGCTGTTTTGTGGCTCGTTGTCGGCGGTGTCCTGGATGTATGCCGCCATGCTCGGTGTCGGACGCCCGCTGGCCTGGAAATATTCGCTCTCCGAACTGTTGATGGCGTATCCGGTGCTGATTGTGTTGGGCTTCCTGGCGATGGTGGCGTTGACTCAGCGAGCCAAGCGCCAGAACACCCTCGATGTGCCGCAGTGGACAAATGCAGCCGCGCACTAGGCCGGTAGCCCTGTAGGAGCTGGCTTGCCAGCGAAAGCAATGTGTCAGCCAATACCTATGTCGATTGACACTTTGCCTTCGCTGCGGTGCGGCGATCCGACAAGCCAGCTCCTATAGGGAAATGGCCAGCGCTTCAGCTGTCCTCAACGTTATCGATATGCTTGAAGCGTTCGATCAGAAAGTCGATCAGGCTGCGTACCCGCGCCGATAAATGCAATTGTTGCGGGTACACCGCATACACGTCGGCGCGGGTCGGCGTCTGGTCTTCCAGCACCAGGCGCAGGCGACCGCTGCGCACATAGCGGGCGATGTCCCATTCGGCCCGCAGCAGAATCCCGAATCCCTCCAATGCCCAGTTCAGGGCCACTTCACCATCGTTGCAGCCCAGGGCGCCATGCACCTTGATGTTGTCCGTGTGCCCGCCGTTGGTGAAGCTCCAGACACCATAGGGTGACTCGTTCTGGCGGATGAAAATGCAATTGTGGTTTTGCAGGTCGCTCAGTTTCTGCGGGGTGCCGTACTTGTCCAGATACAGTGGCGAGGCGCACAACAAGCGACGGTTGGAGGCGATCTTGCGTGCGTGAAAAGCGGCGTCCGGCAGGGTACCGAAACGGATGCCCAGGTCGAAACCGTGGGTGGCCAGGTCCAGTGGGTGGTCACTGATTTCCAACTGAATTTCCACCTCGGGGTACTGCGCGTAAAACGCAGCCAGGGCAGGACCGATGTGGCGGCGGCCGAAGCCGAGCGAAGCATTGACCCGAATCAGGCCCTTGGGCGTCGCGCGGCTGCTGCTGACCAACTGCTCAAGCTCATTGATCTGCGTGAGGATGCGCGCGGCCTGGGAGAAATACAGCTCGCCTTCGGATGTCAGGCTCATCGAGCGTGTGGTGCGGTTAACCAGGCGAATGCCCAGCCGGGCTTCCAGCGCCGTCAGGCGCTTGCTCACCGCCGGTGGCGTGATGCCCAGCTCCCGGGCCGTCGCCGCGAGGCTGCCTTTATTCGCCAGCAGGTAGAAAAACGACAAATCCAGGGTCTGGCTCATTCGTAACTCAAAGTTATTTATGTAGTGATTTGGAGTAACTCACACCTATTTGCTCACTACATATACTCCGCTCACACCCCGCCTGAACAGTCCGGTTCAACGGGAACAACAAGAAATCGATGAGAGTGGAGCCAACCAATGAGCGCATACAAAATCGCAGCAGTGCCAGGTGACGGTATCGGCGTGGAAGTGATCGCCGCAGGCGTCGAGGTGCTGCAGGCCCTGTCGAACAAATCCGGCTTCAAACTGGATTTCAAACACTTCGACTGGAACTCCGACAACTACCTGAAAAACGGCTACTACATTCCCGAGGGTGGCCTGGAAGAACTGAAAACCTTCGACGCGATCTTCTTCGGCGCTGTCGGTGCGCTCAATGTGCCGGACCACATTTCACTGTGGGGCCTGCGCCTGCCGATCTGCCAGGGCTTCGACCAGTACGCCAACGTGCGTCCGGCCCGGGTGTTGCCAGGCGTGAAAAGTCCGCTGCACAACGGTGACCAGATCGATTGGGTGGTGGTGCGGGAAAACTCCGAAGGCGAATACTCCGGTAATGGTGGCCGCGTGCACCGAGGCCTGCCGGAAGAAGTCGCCACTGAAGTCTCGGTGTTCACCCGGGCCGGGGTCGAACGCATTCACCGCTTTGCCTTTGAGCTGGCGCAGAGCCGCCCGCGCAAACACCTGACCATGGTCACCAAGTCCAACGCCCAGCGTCACGGCATGGTGCTGTGGGACGAAATTTTCTACGAAGTGGCCAAGGACTTCCCGGACGTGAAGATCGACAAGGAACTGGTGGACGCCGTGACCACGCGCATGGTGCTCAAACCGTCGACCCTGGACGTGATCGTCGCCACCAACCTGCACGCCGACATCCTCTCGGACCTGGCCGCTGCGCTGTCCGGGAGCCTGGGCATCGCGCCGACCGCCAACCTCAACCCTTCGCGAAAATTCCCCTCGATGTTCGAACCGATCCACGGCTCGGCTTTCGACATCACCGGCAAAGGTGTAGCCAACCCGATCGCAACCTTCTGGACCGCCGCCATGATGCTTGAACACCTGGGTGAAGCTGCGGCCGCGAAACACCTGATGTCGGCCATCGAAGCGGTGACCGAAAGCGGTTTGCACACTCCGGATCTGGGCGGTAACGCCACCACGCGACAGATTACTGATGCGGTGATTGCGCTGATCAACCGCTGATTTTTTTCACTGATTCAAAGTAGTACTGCGGCACAACGCCCGGGGCAGATCAACCGTACCGACCCCCGGGCATTTCCTGACAACAATAAAAAATCAGGGCCCTGTCATGAAAAGAATATTTGGCAAACTCTACGTACAAGTGCTCCTCGCCGTGTTCCTCGGCGCCATCGTCGGGGTCTTCGTTCCCGAAACCGGCGCTGCGCTCAAACCCTTGGGCGATGCGTTCATCAAACTGATCAAAATGCTCCTCGCGCCGGTGATCTTCCTGACCGTGGTCACGGGCATCGCGCGCATGGAAAACATGAAGGAACTGGGCCGGGTCGGCTTTCGCGCGCTGCTGTATTTCGAAGTGGTGTCGACCCTGGCGCTGGTGGTCGGCCTGGTGGTGGTCGATGTGTTCAAGCCCGGCGCCGGCATGAACATCGATGTCGCCACGCTGGATACTTCCAGCCTGGCCACCTACACCTCGGCGGTGAAGCATGCCTCGTTCATGGACTTCATCATGAACATCATCCCCGACACCATTGTCGATGCCTTCGCCAAAGGCAATGTCCTGCAGATCCTGTTGTTCTCCATACTGCTGGGCATTGCCCTGGCCCACGTCGGCCCACGCGGCAAAGCCTTCGTGGATACCCTGGACAGCCTGATGCAGGGCATGTTCCGCATCGTCAACATGGTCATGCGCCTGGCGCCGATCGGCGCATTCGGCGCCATTGCGTTCACCATCGGCAAATACGGCTTCGGCTCGCTGTTCTCCCTGGGCAAGCTGATGGCCTGTGTGTACCTGACCTGCGCGGTGTTCGTGATCTTCGTGCTTGGCCCGATCTGCCGTTACAGCGGTTTCAGCCTGTGGAAATTCCTCAAGTTCATCAAGGAAGAACTGTTCACCGTGCTGGGCACCAGCTCATCGGAATCGGTACTGCCGCAGATGATTTCCAAGATGGAAAAGGCCGGCGTGTCCAAACCCGTCGCCGGAATGATCATTCCCTCCGGCCTGACCTTCAACCCGGACGGGCAAGCGATCTACTACACCATCGCCGCGATCTTCATTGCCCAGGCGACCAACACGCCACTGACCCTGACCGACCAGTTGATCGTGCTGGCGGTGTTGATGTTCACCTCCAAGGGCTCGGCGGGTGTCACTGGTTCCGGGTTCATCATTCTGGCGGCTACCTTGTCGTCCCTGGGGACGATTCCGGTGGCGGGGATGGTGTTGTTGCTGGGTGTCGACCGGTTCATGTCGGAGGCGCGGGCGATTACCAATACCATCGGCAATGGCGTGGGCACCATGGCGATTGCCAAGTGGGTGGGGGCGCTGGATACGGAGAAGATGCATAAGGCGTTGAATGGGGTGGTTGTGGAGGAGAAGCCTGAGGTGGCGCCGGTGGTGGCTAGTCCGTTAATGGCGAAACTAAAAGAGGCGTCTCGGGCATAGCATGGGATGGTGTACATATCCGTTTCTTTGGTAACGGCCACTGGCGGTTTCGCCCTTACGGCGAGTTACTTGGAAATCGGAACGCCGCCCGGCCCCAAGTAACCAAGCGCTCTTGCCCCTTTCGTTCGGTGCCTCGCCTAGGCTCGGCATTCCCTCGCTCCGGTCCTGCTCCGTGGGCCCGCCGCGATGGGCCATCCTTGGCCCAGCGCGGCTAAACCGGCATCCATGCCGGTTTGCCCACTGCGCAGAACCTCCACTCGGCCTCTCGATGGGGCAAGAAAATCAAAAGCAAAAGCAAAAGCAAAAGCAAAAGCAAAAGCTCGGCGGCCTGACAGCCGACCTGATTTCGGACCTGTTTCCGATCCCATTGTGGGAGCGAGCCTGCTCGCGAAAAACGTCCAGACAACGCGGTCATTCAGATAGGGCGCGTTATCGTTGACGTCCATCGCGAGCAGGCTCGCTCCCACAGGGGATCACAGGCAGGTCAAAAATCAGGTCGGCTGTCAGGCCGCCTCGCTTTGGCTTTTGATTTGGGCGCCCCGTTAAACCACGCTGGCCGGAGAGAGGGCATGCCGAGCCTGAGCGAGGCACCGAGTGGTGGGGCAAAAGCCTTTTGGTTACTTTTGGCTGGGCCGGCATTCCGGCTCTTTCAAAAGTGACCCGCCGTGAGGGCGGAACCATAAGTCGCCATCACTCAAATAATGGATATACACCCAATCCCTGAGCGGGTCTGAAGTAGGCGCTGTCCACCCCCCACGCCAAGGACTAAACTCCCGCGATAAAACCAAAACAACGACGTGACCTTGCCTGCATGAAAATTCACCCTTTGCCACCGCTCAACAGTCTGGTCGCGTTCGAAGCCGCAGCGCGCCACTTGAGTTTCACCCTGGCCGCACAAGAGCTGAACGTGACCCAGGGTGCAATCAGCCGCCAGGTACGCCTGCTCGAAGACTACCTGGGTAAGGTTTTATTCGAGCGCACGACCCGCACGATTCACCTGAGTCCGGCGGCCAGTCAATATTACGAAACGGTCCGCACCGCCTTGCTGCAAGTGGCCCAGGCGACGGGTGAGATTCGTCATTGGCAGGGGGCCGAGCAAGTGACGGTGGCCACTAGCACGGCGATGGCGTCACTCTGGCTGCTGCCCAAAGTCAGCGAGTTTCAACGTGAAAACGAAGAGATCGACCTGCGCATCATCGCCCATGATCAGGTCAAGGATTTCTCGCGCCTGGATTGCGATCTGGCGTTGTATTACTGCAGTACCCCACCCCGGGAAATGCAGGTCACGCCATTGTTTTCCGAAGAGGTCTATCCGGTGTGCAGCCCGACTTACCTGGCCAAGCATCCTGCCTTGACGACGCCTGCCGACCTGGCGGCCTGCACATGGCTCGTCCTCGACGATCCGCAGCGCGACTGGATTGGCTGGTCCGAATGGCTCCAGAGCCAGGGATTGAAAAACGTCGAGCCGAAACGCCGGATCAACATCAACAGTTATTCGATGCTGATCCAGTCGGCCATCAGCGGGCAGGGCGTTGCGCTGGCCTGGTCCAATCTGGTCGATGACTACCTGCAGAGCGGCGCGCTGGTGCGGCCGCTGGATGCGGTATTGCGCACCGATGCACAGTTTTGTTTGCTGGAGCCCTTGGGCCGTGGCGGTATGCGCCAAAGCGTAAAGCGCTTCCGCAGCTGGCTAATGAAACAACTCCCGCCCCTGTAGGAGCGAGCCTGCTCGCGAAAAACGCTCAGACAACGCGGTCATTCAGACAGCACTCGTTATCGTTTACGACCATCGCGAGCAGGCTCGCTCCTAGAGGTTGGCGGGCCGCAGATGTCCATATTCATGATCAAAAGTCATGAATCCCTCCCGAAATATCGTTTGTCGACACCCCCCCGTTTTCCGAAACTTGCCGCCAGCGGACCTGGCCAGCAAGCCTGCCGAACAATCCACACCGTGCCCAGCAGGGGAAAACAATAATGACCACCCTCCAACAAATTCCAGTGCATCACCTCGAAACCGTGCTCAATCCGATTCATGAAGCCACCGGCCTGAGCAACGAGTTTTACACCGAACAACGTTACTTCGAACTCGAGCGCGATCAGGTCATGGGTAAGACCTGGGCTTGCGTTGGTTTTGCCAGTGATCTGGGCAAGGCCGGCTCGGTCAAGCCAGTCGACTTCATGGGCCTGCCGCTGCTGCTGATGCGCAACCGCGAAGGCGTGGTTCAGGTGTTCCATAACGTGTGCAGCCACCGCGGCATGAAGCTGGTGGAGGAGGCCGGTGAGGTGCAAGGCGTCATTCGCTGCCCTTACCACTCCTGGACTTACGACCTCAACGGCGGGCTGCGTGGTACGCCCCACGTAGGCGGTATCGATCAGCACAAGGACGAGCGTTTCGCCTGTGAGAAACACGGCTTGAAAGCCATTCGCAGTGCGATCTGGATGGACATGGTGTTCATCAATCTGTCCGGCGATGCACAGCCACTCGAAGACATGCTCGCGCCGCTGACTGCGCGCTGGAGCCAGTTCCTGGGCGAAGACGGCATGAGCCTGCTGAGCCGCCGCCCGGGCCATGACGCCACCACCCTGGACATCAAGTGCAACTGGAAGCTGGCAGTAGAGAACTACTGCGAGGCCTATCACCTGCCATGGGTGCACCCGAGCCTGAACTCCTATTCGCGCCTGGAAGACCACTACAACATCATCGTTGGCGAGCACTTCTCGGGTCAGGGCAGCTACGCCTACAACCTGTCGGACGTCGCCGGCACTCACTTGCCGAAATTCCCGAGCTGGCCGCTGGACCGTCTGCGCAATGCCGAATACGTCGCGTTTTTCCCGAATGTCCTGCTCGGCATCCAGGCCGACCACGCCTTCGCCATGCAACTTGAACCCGTGTCGCCGGGACGCACCATCGAGCACCTGCGCCTGTTCTACGTCGGCGATGAAGCGGCGAGCAGCGAAGCGTTCAGCGCCTGCCGCGATGCCATCCTGGAATCCTGGAAAGTAGTGTTCGCCGAAGACATCAGTTCGGTCGAAGGCATGCAGAAAGGTCGCCATTCCCCAGGCTACAAGGGCGGCGCGTTCTCCCCGGAAATGGACATCCCGACGCACTTCTTCCACCAGTGGGCCGCACGTCAGTTGCTCGCCACCACCCAGTCGGCCTGAGGAGAAGTGCCATGTATCCGATAGCCTCTCACTGGCTCAACTACATCGATGGGCAATGGAGCGATAGCGTCCAGCGTCTGACAGTGAACAACCCAGGCTCCGCCGAGCCGTTGGCGACCATCGCCCAGGCCACCGTGGCCGATGCCGAGCACGCCGTGCAGGCGGCCCGTCGCTGCGCCGATAGCGGCGAGTTGACTCGGGTGCGTCCAGCGCAGCGGGTCACCTGGTTGCTGCGCATCGCCGAAGAAATTCGTGCCGTGGCGGATGAAGGTGCCTGGGTGTTGTGCCAGGAAAACGGCAAGCGCCTGAGCGATGCCAAGGACGAGTTCATCGAGGCGGCGCGTTACTTCGAGTATTACGCCGGCATGGCGGACAAGATCGAGGGCACTTCGATCCCGCTGGGCAACGGGTACATGGACTTTACCTTGTACGACCCGATGGGCGTTTCGGCACAGATCGTGCCGTGGAACTTCCCGGTGTCGATCTGTGCCCGCTCGCTGGCGCCAGCCCTGGCGGCGGGCAACGCGGTGGTCATCAAGTCCCCCGAGCTTTCACCGCTGGGCATGTGCGTGCTGATCCGCGCCATCGCCAATGCCGGCTTGCCTCAGGGCGCGGTCAATCTGATCTGCGGTCGGGGTCGCGAAGTCGGTTCGCATCTGGTCAGCCATCGTGATGTCGACCAGATCGTGTTCACCGGCTCCGTGCCAACAGGCCAGTCCATCCTGCGCGATGCCGCCCGGCACGCGATTCCCGGCGTAATGGAATTGGGCGGCAAATCGGCGGCGATTGCCTTCGCCGATGCCGACCGTGAGCAACTGCTGGCCAGCGTCAAGTCGGGCATCTTCTTCAATGCCGGGCAGGTCTGTTCGGCGATGTCGCGGCTGCTGGTGCAGCGCGAGATCTATGAAGAAGTGGTCGAGGCGGTGGTGGCCATGGCCGAAGGGCTCAGCATTGGCACTGGCCAGGAAAACGCCGACCTCACACCGGTGGTCAGCGCCGGGCAACTGGCGGGCATCGAGGCCTTGTGCCGCCGCGCAATCGAAGAGGGCGCGATAGCGGTGACCGGCGGCGAAGCCTTCGCGGATCGAGCCGGGCACTTCATGCGTCCGACCGTGTTCCGCGATGTCACGCCGCAGATGTGCATCGCTCAGGAAGAAGTGTTCGGGCCAGTGTTGGCGATCATGTCGTTCGATACGGAAGAAGAGGCTATCGCCATCGCCAACGGCACCGAATTCGGTCTGGTGGCCGGGGTGTTTACCCAGGACATCAGCCGCGCCATGCGCTGCACGCGTCGCTTGAAAGCCGGCCAGGTGTTCGTCAACGAATGGTACGCCGGTGGCATCGAAACACCGTTTGGCGGCGTCGGGTTGTCAGGTTTCGGCCGGGAAAAGGGCCAGGAAGCCTTGTACAGCTACGTGCGCACCAAAAACGTGGCGATCCGGATCGCTGGGGAGTGAACAGCATGTTCAAGACTTGGCTATGCATTGTCTGCGGCCTGATTTATGACGAGGCGCTGGGCTGGCCCGAGGACGGGATCCTCGCCGGCACGCGCTGGGAAGATGTTCCCGAAGACTGGATCTGTCCGGAATGCCACGTCGGCAAGGCTGATTTCGAGATGCTCGATATCAGTGAGTATGCCGAAGCGGCTGTGGCGGTCAGCACGCCGCCATTGGCGGTGCCTGTTGTCGCTGCATTGCCGCGCGGGCCGATTGTCATTATCGGCAGTGGTTATGCCGGTTATGGTTTGGCCCAGGCACTGCGCAAGGCTGATGCCGAGGTCGAGATCCGCGTGCTGACCCAGGAGTCCGGGCACCTGTATTCCAAGCCCGCGCTTTCAATCGGACTGTCTCAGGGCAAGAGCGCCGAGGCATTGTCCGGCGAATCACCACTGGCTATCGAACAGCGTCTGAACATTCGCGTTTATCCCCACTGCAAAGTGCTGGGCATCGACAGTTCCAAGCGACGCCTGCGCACCCGTTTCGGTGAAATGGAGTACGGCCAACTGGTGCTCGCCAGCGGTGCGCAACCTATTCGCCTGCCCATCGAAGGTGAAACGGCCGCGATGCTCAGCGTCAACAACCTGCAGGATTACCACGGGTTTCGTGAACGGCTGACCGGTGTGCAACGCGTGGCCATTCTCGGCGATGGCCTGATCGGTTGCGAGTTTGCCAATGACCTTGCGCACAACGGTTTCAGCGTGGATGTCATCGGTCTGGGCCGCTGGCCGATGGAGCGCTTGTTGCCCATCGAGGCCGGACAGGTGCTGCAAAACGCGCTGGGTGAGTTGGGTGTGAAGTGGCACCTGCAGAACACCGTGGAGGCCATCGAGTCGAGCGGGCAGGGCTATCAATTGAAACTCGCGGGCGGCCAAACTCTTGCGGCCGACCTGGTGTTGTCGGCAGTCGGGCTGCGCCCGGATTTGAGTTTGGCCGAGAGCGCGGGCCTCGCGGTTGGCCGAGGCATCCAAGTCAATGCTCAGCTGCAAACCTCGGTGTCGGGTATCTACGCACTGGGCGATTGCATTGAGATCGACGGCCAGTTGTTGCCGTATCTGGCGCCGATCAACCAAGGCATCCAGGCACTGAGCAAAACCCTGCTCGGCCAGCCCACCGCCGTCGATTACCCGCTGATGCCGGTCACGGTGAAAACACCGGCCGCGCCGCTGTGCCTGTTGGCGCCGGCGATAGCCAGTGAAGGGCAATGGCGCTGCACGCCGACGCCAGACGGGTTGAGCGCCGGGTTCTATGACGCCGAGGGCAGGCTCAATGGCTTCGTGCTGTTGGGTCGCCACGCACAAACGCAACGCAGCGCATTGCTGCAGTCCTGTCAGAACGCTCAGCAGGCTGTCGCCTGAGGCCGCAATCATGAAAAATTCGATCAATTTGCCGTATGACGATGCGAGCTGCGGCTGGCACGCAGCCCTGCCCGAACAACCGGCGTGCAAGCGCTTGTCCGGCGAGCAGCGGGCCGACTACGCGGTGGTGGGGGCAGGCTTTGCCGGCCTGGCCGCAGCCCGTCGCCTGGCCCAGCATCACCCCGAAGCGCGGATCATTCTGGTGGACGCGCAACGGGTCGCCCATGGCGCCTCGGGGCGCAACTCGGGGTTTGTGATTGACCTGCCGCACAAGTTCGCGCTGGAACATCCGGACCCGGCGCACAAGCAACGCTTGCTGTCGCTCAACCGTGCGGCCATTTCGCAGTTGCAGGGCCTGGTGCAAAGCCATGACATCGATTGCCAGTGGTCACATGCCGGCAAGTACCAAGGGGCGGTCGGCCCGCGCGGCCTGGCTTACCTGGACCACTTCGAACGGCTGATGAGCGATCTGGGCGAGCCCTTTCGCCGGGTTGATCCCAAAGAGCTGGCCGGCGTACTGGGCACGTCACATTACAGCGGCGCGATCTACACCCCGGGTTGCTACCTGATGCAGCCGGCGGCATTGGTCACTGGCCTGGCCCGCACCTTGCCAAGCAACGTCGAGTTGCTGCAAGAGTCGCCGATCCAGCGCCTGGAGCGCGACGGTCGCGGCGGCTGGATTCTGCATGGCAGCAACGGCGTGATCCGCACTCCGCAACTGTTGTTGGGCACCAGCATTTTCACCCAGGAGTTCGGCTACCTGCGCAACCGCCTGCTGCCGGTGATGACCTTCGCCAGCTGGACCCGTCCGCTGACCGATGCCGAGTTGGCCACCTACGGCGGTCAATTGGACTGGGGCCTGACCCCGGCGGACCACGCCGGTACGACGGTGCGCATGACCCAGGACCGTCGGCTGATTATCCGCAACACCTACAAGCACGTGCCCAAGTACGGTCGCAGCACCAGCGACGGCATGCGCTTGAAGGTTCGAGCGTCGCACCGCAAGGCCTTCAAGGCGCGGTTCCCGCAACTGGCCGACGTGCCGTTCAGCCATACCTGGGGCGGGGTGTATGCGATCTCGCGTAACTTCACCAACTTCTTCGGCGAGCTGGAGCCAGGCGTCCATGCGTCCGCCTGCGACAACGGTGTGGGTGCGGCCTGGGGCACGATTTCCGGCACCTTGCTGGCGGATCTTGCGGTGGGCGCGGACTCGGCGCAGTTGAACGACATTCGTGCGGTGACCGGCATGCCGTCGCTCAATCCACCGGAGCCTTTCCTTGGCCTCGGTGTGCGTTCGCGCATTCACCTGGCGGCGTGGAACAGCCGGAGCGAGTTATGAGTGCACCGGAAAAAAAGCGCGTGCTGCGCATCGACCACCAGGATCTGGACTTCAACTTG
Source organism: Pseudomonas izuensis (assembly GCF_002356535.2). Classification (NCBI taxonomy): domain Bacteria; kingdom Pseudomonadati; phylum Pseudomonadota; class Gammaproteobacteria; order Pseudomonadales; family Pseudomonadaceae; genus Pseudomonas; species Pseudomonas izuensis. The sequence continues at coordinate 2,299,358 of NZ_AP017423.2, forward strand.
CGCGGCGGCCCGCCCGGCGCCGCTTATGTGGCCCGGGCCCTGAGCAATGAAATCTCGCCGAACATCGGCGTCGGCTTTGCCCGCTGGGAAGGCGCGCAAGTGGCCTGGACGGTGCTGTATGACGAAGTGATTTTCGTGATCGAAGGCTGCTTTGAATTGCAGGTCGGCGATGAGCTGTACCAGGTCACGCCGGGCCAGTTGCTGTGGATTCCCGAAGGAACCGAGTTGGTGTACGGCGGGCATGCGTTGTTCGGCTATGTGGTGCATCCGGGCAACTGGAAAGCGCTCCACGGTTTGGCCTGAACCTACGACCTGAGGCTGAACGCCTCGGGTTTCGCTTCCTCATTTTTGGGAATCAGCACCGTGTTTGGACTGACGAAGACGTTCGGCGCGCTCTATTTGGCCAGCTTGCTGATGCAGCTGGGATCGACCTTGCTGATGACCTGGCTGGCACTGCGCCTCAATGGATCGGGGGCGGCGGAAACGGCGGGCGGTGCGTTGATGGCCGCCAATGCCCTGGGCATGGTGTTGGGCGGGTGGGTCGGGCGCAGCCTGATCGCGCAGGTCGGGCACATTCGAACCTATGCGGCCTGCGCTGGCGTCATTGCCGCGGCGGTATTGGCCCATGAGTTCAGCATGTCGCTGCCGTTGTGGCTGGTGCTGCGGGCGTTGGTCGGGATGGCGATGATGTGCCAGTTGATGGTGATCGAGAGCTGGCTCAACGACCGGGCCAGGACTGAACAGCGCGGCGGTGTCCTGGCGTTGTACATGGTTGCCAGTTACGTCGGCATGATGCTCGGCCAACTGGCCTTGAGTCTCGATGAAGGGTTGGGCATCCGTGCGCTGCTCGCGGTGGCCATGGTGTTCGCCCTCTGTTCGGTGCCGGTGGCGCTGACCCGAAGCGCGCACCCCACAGCGGTGCCGGCGGCATCCATTGACCTGCGATTGTTTCTGCGGCGGATTCCGCAGTCGCTGGTGACCATTCTGGTGTCCGGGATGATTAATGGAAGCTTCTACGGACTGGCCGCGATCTATGCCAGCAAGCAGGGGCTGGGCACGGCGCAGGTCGGTCAGTTCATGGCATTGACCATCGGTGCCGGGTTGTTGGCGCAGTTGCCGTTGGGCTGGCTCTCGGATCGCTTGCCCCGCGCCAGCCTGATCCGCGCCGTGGCAGTGTTGCTGATCGTCGTCAGCCTGCCGCTGGCGTTCGATCAAGCCCCTTCGTTTGCCACCTTGCTGTGGTTTGGCGCGGGCATCGGCTTCCTGCAGTTCTGCCTTTATCCGTTAGGGGTGGCACTGGCCAATGACAAGATGGAGCCGCCGTTGCGCGTATCGCTCTCCGGCATGCTGTTGATCACCTTCGGCGTCGGCGCCTGTATCGGGCCGTTGATCGCGGGTGCGCTGATGGAATATCTCGGGGCCCCGAGTTTCTACTTTTTCTACGCCGGCAGCGCACTGATGCTTGCGCTGTTCGTGGGTCAGAAAAAAATCTCCGGCAAGCACCTGCAAAAGGATGCGCCGCTTCATCACCCGGTGACACCCAACGGGATGGCCAGCTGTAGGAGCGAGCTTGCTCGCGATGGTCGTTAACGATAACGAGGGCTGTCTGTAGGACCGCGTTGTCTGGGCGTTTTTCGCGAGCAAGTTCGCTCCTACAAGGTTGCAGCTGGTTTTATTAATGCGTTTTTCTCATGAGTCGGTGACTAAAAATGGTTTGAGCGGTGGTCAGGTTTCAATCATCTTGGCGATGCTGCCAAAACCGAGATAGTCCGGAATAACCTGCGGATAAAGCGCTCTGGTGTCATTCGATACCCGGCGGCAAACATCCTGCGGAACAGTAACTACACCCTTAAACAAAAACAAAAGGGGAAAACAATGCGTGCGCAATCCGGCATGTTGAAAGGCTTGAATCCGAATGTGACAGTCGCTTCCATATTGGCGGTGGTCACCTTTGTTCTGTTTTGTGCCTTTAAAGATGAACAGGCATCCAAGGCCTTTGAAATGGCTTCGGTGTTTATCCTGCATAACTTCAAGTGGTATTACATCGCCCTGATCAGCGGCGTGCTTGGTGTACTGCTTTATATCTCCATCAGCCGTTTCGGCAATCTTAAACTGGGCGCCGAACATGACCGGCCCGAGTTCAGTTTCGCCTCATGGATTGCGATGCTGTTCAGTGCCGGGATGGGCATCGGCCTGATTTTCTGGTCGGTGGCCGAACCCATGCTGCATTACGCCGACAACCCGTTCTCCAAGGGTTTGACGGATGAGTCCGCCACCCTGGCCATGCGTATCACGCTGTTCCATTGGGGTCTGCATCCGTGGGCGATCTTCTCCATGATCGGCCTGAGCCTCGCTTATTTTGCCTACCGTAAAGGCTTGCCACTGGCACTGCGCTCGCTGCTGTATCCGTTGATTGGCGACCGTATTTATGGATGGATCGGGCATGTTGTCGACATCATGGGTGTTGTTATTACCGCCTTCGGTGTTTCCCAGTCTTTGGGGCTGGGTGTTGTTCAGATCAACACCGGGTTACATCAAGTATTCGGTATTCCGGTGAGTGTCGGGTTGCAGTTGTCGATTATTCTGTTTGTCAGTGTTGTGGCCTGTATCTCGCTACTTGCCGGACTGTCGAAAGGCATGAAGCGTATCTCCACCCTCAATATGTATTTGTCCTTCATATTGATGTTGGCGGTGCTTGCCATTGGTCCGACTCGCTACATTCTCAATCTGATGTTTGAGTCTACCGGCGACTATGTGCAAAACATCGTCGGCCTGAGTTTCTGGATGGACACGCAGAAAGACACCGAATGGCAAAACTGGTGGACCGCGTTCTACTGGCCGTGGTGGATGACCTGGGGGCCTTTCGTGGGGTTGTTCATTGCGCGCATCTCCAAGGGCCGCACCATCCGCGAACTGGTGATCGGGGCGCTGGTAGTGCCGACCCTGGTGACCATTCTGTGGATGTCCGTATTCGGTGGCGCGGCGCTGAAGAATGAACAACTTGACCGACAGGCTTACCAGGCGTCCGTCGCGACTCAAGGCGTGACTCAAGAGCAGCCGAAGTTCGAAGGCGGCACGGTACTGCTGGCCACCAAGAAAGAAACCACCGCTGCCATGTTCACGTTGCTGCAATCGCTCGATGGCAAAGCCATTGGCGCCGCACTCTCGATTCTGGTCTGCGTCCTGCTCGGTGTGCACTTTGTCACCACGGCGGACGCCGGAACCCAGGTGTTGTGCACCTTGTGTGCATTGGGCAGCACCAATCCGCCGAACTGGATCAGGTTGCTGTGGTGCATTCTGGAGGGGGCCATTGCGGCGGGGCTGTTGTTGGCCGGCGGGTTGAAAGCCATTCAGATGGCGAGCATTGCGGCGGGGTTGCCGATTGCCATGTTGCTGCTGGTGATGTCGTACACACTGATTCATAGCTTGCGCAAGGAAATGCCGAGCGTGCCGGCGTGGACGCCTGCGCTGGATGGATTGGCGGGGCAGGGTGAGCGTCGCGGGAGTGAATCGGTTGTGGTCAAGGCGGGTTCGCTTACTGCGGCACAGGCTTATTGATCGAAAGCTGTAATGGTGCCTTTTGTGGGAGCGAGCCTGCTCGCGAATGCGGTGTGTCATTCAGCATCAATGTTGACTGGCATGCCCTTTTCGCGAGCAGGCTCGCTCCCACATCTGTACTGGGCGCATCTGCACGATCGGAAGCTTGCATTCCTCCTTGTTTTGGCAACAGTGTTTATCCCGCCCGGCGCTGTTTACCCCCGACCCAAACCCCTAGCATCGTCTCTACCGAATGAACCTGCGCAAGCGGTTCACAAGGCCCAAACTCCAACGAGACGGTGAATACCATGAACATTTCAAAAATTGCGATTGTTCTCGCGCTCAGTTGTATCGGCGCACAAGCCTTTGCCGAAGAAAGCCAGGCCAAGGCACCCGCCAACAAAACACCGATCGAGACCTACACCTACGGCTCGAACCTGGACATCAAGAAGGTCATTACCGTCAGCGATGTACCAAACGAATGCGGGCCGGTCCCGGCGCAAATGACTTATGAAGACTCTCGGGGTCAACGCCATGTCCTGCAGTATCAGGTGCTGGGCAGCGGATGTTCGAACGGTTGAGTGCTGTGCGGACGGTGGAGGGTCGACACTCCATCCCGAACGGTTTATGACGAACGAGCGATTTTTTCATCGGCAGCCAGCAACCCGGGAATGTAGTCCTTGAGAAACTCCACCCAGGTTTTTATTTTTGCATCGACGAATTTTCGTGACGGATAGATCGCAAACAAATTCAGCTCTTCAAAATGATACTCGGGCAGTACCCGCACTAACGTTCCCGCCTTGAGGCCGGCAACGGCAGAGGCGAGTGGCTGAATCCCGACCCCCATGCCACGGGTGATGGCGGTGGTCATGGCATCGGCGGTGTTGACGTGAAATGGCGATGCCGGGGTGCTGACAGTCTCCATGCCTTCGGGCCCTTCGAACACCCAGTGTTCAGCCGGCATGACGGTGTTCACCAGTCTCAGGCAATCATGTGCACCCAACGAGCCCGGCGTGTCGGGTATTCCGCGTTTCTCAAGATACGTCGGCGAAGCACAGAGAATGCTATAGGTGATGCCGAGCCGCTGGGCGACGAATCCAGAGTCGGGCAGGTCTCGCGCCAATACGATCGACACGTCATAGCCTTCTTCTAGCAGGTCGGGCAGCCGATTGGTCAGGGTCAAATCGAACAAGACCGAGGGATGCGTCTCTCGGTAACTGGCGATGGCATCGATCACGTAATGATTGCCGATGGCCGACATTGCGTGAATCTTCAAGCGGCCAACAGGGTTGACCTGCGCCGTACCCGCTTCCTCTTCCGCTTCGCGCACCTCCTCCAGAATTTTCTCGCAACGCTGCAAATAGCGTACACCCGCCTCGGTCAAGGCCAGGCGCCGGGTCGTGCGGTTGATCAGGCGTGTCTGCAGCCTGCTCTCCAGGCTCGACACGGCTTTGGACACGTTGGTCGTGGAGGTGTCCAGCAGATCGGCTGCGGCCGTGAAGCTGCCGCTCTGGGCGACCGCCATGAAAAAACGCATGGTCTGGAAAACATCCATCGGTGTCACCTCAGTGGGTCAGTCAAAAATTATAAGGGGTTGGCCGGCACAATGATTCGCCAGGCCAAAAAAAGAGCGGCTGTGTAAAGAGCCGCTCCGGTTTCAGGTATCACTTTTGCTGGGGAATGAATACGGGGACACCGGTTTCAACCACCGAGTTGAAGCGCACCCGGGTGCTGATGTCCTGGCGGATCTCCTGCATGGCGCGGTGGGGCAAGGTCGAAATGTCCCGGTTTTCCTGAATGTGGCTCAGGGTGGCCGAGGTGGTCAGGAACGCCACGCCGCGTTGCACCGACCAGGCCAGGGCGACTTGTGCCGGGGTCTTTTGCAAGCGTCGGGCGATGCCGGTGATCACCGGTTCTTCCAGCACGTTCGGTGCCATGCCATGCCCGAGGGGGGCAAAGGCCACGACGATGATTCCGTGCTGCCGGCAAAATTCGAGCAGTTCCCATTCCGGCAGGTAAGGGTGGGATTCGATTTGCACCACGGCAGGTTTGATCCGCGCCACGGCCACGATGTCTTTCAGCGCCTCAAGAGTGATGTCGGACAAGCCGATGGACCGGCAGCGGCCTTCATCCACCAGGCCTTCGAGTGCACGCCAGGTTTCGATCAACGTCACGCCCGAGTCATAGAGGACATGGCCGAACACGTCCCGGGGGTACAGATCGTCTCCGGGTTGAAAGGCGAACGGAGTGTGGATCAGGTAGCAATCGATGTAATCCACCTGGAGGCGTCGGCAACTGGCTTCGAAGGCTGGCAACACCCGCTCCGGACGATGGTTCGTGTTCCACAGTTTGGTGGTGATGAACACCTCTTCGCGCCGTGCCTTGCCCGCTTCGATAAACGCGTGCAGGGCAATGCCAACCTGTTCTTCATTGCGGAAACGCTCGGCACAATCGAAATGACGGTAGCCGTTTTGCAATGCGTGGGTGACCACCTCGGTGGTCACAGCAGGATTCTCGAACAACGTGCCGAAGCCAACGGCGGGCAAATTCCCCGAGCCGTTGTTCAGCGTAAATCGGGTGTCGGCAAGTTCATCGAAGATCGGTTCGTAGGACATGTCTGGATTCCACTCAGGTTCTGAAAAGCCTCTGTAGCAGCGAGCTCTGCTCGCGATGGTCGTCAACGATGACGCCGGTTCTCTGAAAGAACGCGGCGCTCGTGAGTCCATCGCGAGCAGGCTCGCTCCTACAATGGGTTGCGTGTTTCGCGACTGGCCACTTGTTGATCGAACACCCCGACCGAATTCCCGCCCAGCGCCACGAACAACTGCACCGTGTCGAGATACCGTGAGGTCTTCACCCGGATGTAGCCCAGCAACGCCTGCTGATAAGCCCGTTCAGCCTCCAGCACCTGAAGGATGCTGTTTTCACCCTGGGCATAGGCCTGCTGGTTCAGGCGCGAACTGGTCTCGGCAGCGCGCAATGCGTCTTCCTGAGCCCGGAATTCCTCGGCGTCATGGTTGATGGCCTGCAATGTGTCGGCGACCTGGCCGAACGAGCTGATGACGGTCTGCTGGTAGCCGGCCAGCGTTGCGTTGTAACCCTCGACGGCAGCCTGACGTTCGGCCTTGAGCGTGCCGCCGTTGAAGATTGGCCCGGTGATCCCCGCCGCGAAGCCCCAGAGCGCCGCGCCGCCATTGCCGGAAGCGGCCTGGAGCAGCGACGCCGACAGCGTCACCTTCGGATAGAGATTGGCGGTTGCCACGCCCACGGCGGCGCTGGCGATATGCAGCTCGGCCTCGGCTTGCTGCACGTCCGGCCGGGAGTGGGCCATCTCCGAGGGCAGGCTAACAGGCACATTGGCCGGCAAGGTGAAGTCGGCCAAGTCGAACGGCGGGGGGATCCAGTCCGCCGGACCTTTGCCGGTCAGGATCGACAGCGCATGGCTCGCTGCATCACGCTGCTGGGCCAGTGGCGGCAACAGGGTGCGGTCCTGGGCCAGTCGCGTTTCGGCCAGCGACACGTCGATCTGCGTGGTGGTGCCATTGATATGCGCGGCACGCACCAGCTCGAGGTTCTTGCTGTCGTTGGCCAGCAGTTTGTCCACGGCCTGTATCTGCGCATTGGCCGAAGCCACCAGCAATGCCTGGCTGGCCACATCGCTGGTCAGCTTCAGGTACGCCGCGTCATAACGGCGTTTTTGCAGATCGGTAAAGGCTTGCTGTTCTTCGACCTGGCGTTTGTTGCCGCCGAACACATCCAGGTCGAAACCGACCCGTGGCCCGATTGCATAGAAGTTGTTGATCGCAGGATCCTTGGCGTTATGCGTTCGCTGACGACCGGCGGCGGCGCCGAAATCGACCTGCGGATACAGCGCGCCTTCGGCTGCGGCCACGGAGGAGGACGCCTGGCGGATGGTGGCGTCGGCGGCGACCAGTTCGAGGTTGCCGTCGATGGCACGGCGCACGACCTGATCGAGCTTGGGCGAACGAAACGCCGACCACCACTGGCCGGTGATGTGCTTGCCGAACTGGATGTGCTGCTCGCCGCTTTGGCCAAGGCGTTGCTCGGCCTGTTGGTCATAGTGCTGTGACGTGCTGTCGTCAGGGCTTTTGAAGTCCGGGCCGACGGTACAGGCAGCGAGGAACACAAACACCGACAGGGCACTGAGCTTGGCGGGGAATGGCGTTTGGAACAGATGACTGGATTTCATTTGGCACACTCCACGAAGCTAGTTAGTCGCAGCGGGTTTGCGAAGAAAGAGAACCAGCGGGCTCACGACGAGCATCGCCACCATCAGAATCTTGAACTGGTCGATCACCGCGATGAACGCGGCCTGGTGGGTGACCAAATGGTTGATCCCCTCCAGGGCCGGCAAGGACATCGACGCCGCGCCGCGATAGGGCGTGATATTGGCGCCCAGTGCCTGATGCATCGCCTGGGTGTTGTTGAAGAAGTAGATCTGCACAATCGCCACGCCCAGGGTGCTGCCATAGGCACGCAACAGGTTATAAAGGCCGGTGGCTTCCGGGCGCAGGGCGGGGGCCAGGGTGCTGAACGCGACCTTGGCCAGCGCCGCCATCGACATGCCGATACCGAACCCCTGGAGCGCGCCGGCAATCGCCACCGGCGGCCAGTCCATCAACGGTGAGTAACCGAGCATCAGCCAGTTGGCATAGATCACCAGGGCGACGCCAATGGCCACGAACAACCGGCGGTCGAAACGCTCCGGCAGACGCATCGTCAGCAGGAACGCGCCCACCATGCCCGCGCCACGCGGCAGGGTCAGGGCGCCGGTGGTGTCAGGTGGGTAGCCGAGGATTTCATCGAGCATCGGCGAGGTCAGGGCCATGGTCGACAGCAGCACGAAACCGATGGCGAAGAAGATCAGCGTCGACAGCACGTAGTTGCGATCGCGCAGCAGGCTCTTGTTGAAGAAATGCACGTTTCGCGTCATTACGTGGACGAAGAACAGATACAGCCCCAGTCCACAGGCCAGCGCTTCGATCCAGATTTCCGGCGAGTCGAACCAGTTCATGCGTTCGCCACGGTCGAGCAACATTTGCAGGCTGATCATCGCCACTGTGAAACTGGTGAAGCCAAAGAAGTCGTAGGTCGGCGCCTTGTCGGCTTTCTTCTCGGCCAGCAACAGCGCAATCACCATGAAGATGTAGGCCGACAGCGGCAAGCTGATGTAGAAGATCGGTCGCCAGTCGAAATGCTCGGCGATCCAGCCACCGATGGCCGGGCCGGTGGCAATGCCCAGCAGCACCGCCGCTGTCAGGGTGACGCCGAATTTCATGCGTTTTTCCGGTGCCAGCGTCTCCAGGGCAATCCCCATCGACAGCGGCCCCAACACACCGGCGGCCAGGCCTTGAATGATGCGGGCACCGATGAACTCCAGCGGCGTCGTGGACACCGTGGCCAGCACCAGGCCCAGCATGAACAAGGCCAATGCGGCTTGATACACCCGCTTCAAGCCAAAACGCGCGGCAAGCCACTGGGCAATCGGCAGGGTGATGGCGCTGGCCGCCAGGTACGCGGTGAAGATCCACCCGGCCTGGTCGTCGGTCATCGACAGCGAGCCTTGAATCAACCGCAGTACCGCGTTCGGCAGCGGCAGGTTGGCCGACTGCATCCAGGTCGCCAACAGAACGGCGAACCTGAGCGAGCCTGCGGCACCTGTATCTGTAGTTGTGTTGGCGTTCATCACTAGTTACCTGCGGTCAACAGCGATTTGAGCGGACTCCACCACGGCGTGCGGTGGCCTGTGTCGACTTTCACGGTGGCGCTGGTGCCTGAGAACAGCGGCAGGGAAGGGTCCATGTCATCCAGTTCGAGACGCACCGGTACCCGCTGGACCACTTTCACCCAGTTGCCGGTGGCGTTTTCCGGCGGCAGCAGGGAGAAGTCCGAGCCGGCGCCGGGGCTCATGCTGGTGATGTGGGCCTTGAACACGCGATCCGGGTAGGTGTCGATGCTGATGGTCGCTTCCTGGCCCGCACGCATGTGTGTGACCTGGGTTTCGCGGAAGTTGGCCTCGACCCAGATTTCGTGATCGGAAATCAGCGCAAAGGCGGGTGCGCCGTTATTGAGGTAGTTGCCCACCTGCAAATCGTCGACCTTGGCGACGGTGCCGTCGGCCGGTGCATAAACCGTGGCATACGAGAGGTACAACTGCGCCTCGTCCAGCTGCGCCTTGGCCTCGCGCACTGTCGGGTGGCTGTCGGCTTCGATGTTCGGGTTGCCGTTCAAGGCCACTACGGTGCTGGCGATCTGTTGTTCGATCGAGGCGATGCGCTGCCGGGAAATCTTCATGTCGGTTTCCGAGCGCTCATAAATGGCACGGGACACGAACTCGGTCGCCACCAGCGCTTTCTTGCGGCCGAATTCCTTTTGATCGAAGTCGGCGGACTCTTTGGCCGATTGCAATTCCGCCTGTTGCTGGCGGTAGCTGGCCTTGAGGCCATCGATGCGCAACCGCGCGACGCTGAGCTGGGCCTGGGCACGGTCAATGGCGATCTGCAACGGCTTGGGGTCGATGCGAAACAGCACATCGCCCTTGTGCACCTTTTGATTGTCCTCGACCGCAATGTCCACGACCTGCCCGGAAATCCTGGCGTTGATCGAGGCCTTGGCCACCCGGGCGTAGGCGTTGTCGGTGGTGACGAAGGGTTCACCCGCCACGTATTTGGTGTAGCCGATAACGGCGGCGAGGGCAGGCACGCCGAACATCAGCCATGGGCGCAGTTTTTCCTTGAACGGCTTCTTGATCCGCTCAGGGTGCTCGAAAGTCTGCGAAGCCGGGATGTCGAACTGTTTGGTCATGACGAATACACCTCAAAACGAATAATTGCTGTGAGAAAGCAAACCCGTGCGCGGTGAGGAGGGTTGCTCCGCCTCGCTTGTTTCGTCGCCGCAATACCCGGTTCGAGCTTCGCTTCAACAAACGTGAAATTCAGGAACTTCTGGTTCCTTAATTTTGTGCGATGGTGTAAGAATATCCCCGTACCCACCCTTCCACAAGGATTTTGTACGACATGGCACAAAATAAAGCTACAGAGGGCAAAGGCCGCGGCCGGCCCCGCGCCTACGACCCGCAAACCGCGCTGCTGCAAGCGCTCGATGTGTTCTGGAGCACCGGCTATTCCGGCGCGTCCCTGGACAGCATCGCCACCGCTGCGGGCATGAATCGCCCCAGCCTTTACGCCGCTTTCGGCGACAAACATGCGCTGTACATCAAGGCGCTCGAGCAGTACTGGGAGATCGCCGCCGCCGATATGCAGGCCGCGCTGATGGATAACGACCTGCCATTGCGCGAAGCATTGATACGTTTGTATGAGGGGCAGTTGTCGATCTACTTCTCTGGCGAAGGCCAGCCGCGTGGCTGCTTCGCCATCGGCACGGCGACCACCGAGGCGGTCGAGGACCCTGAGATACGCGAGGTGCTGTCAGACCGGCTCAGCCGGCTCGACGCCGATCTGGAAGTGCGCCTGCGAACGGCCAGCGAATCCGGTGAGTTGAAAGGCGATGTCGACGTTGGCGCGCTGGCCGTACTCGCCTCATCGCTGCTGCACAGCATTTCGATCCGTGCGCGGGCGGGCAAACCGCGTGAAGAACTGAGCGAGCTCGCGCGTAATGCGGTCAATGTGATCTGCGGCGGCTGAGGTCGATGTGAGCGAAGGACTCGAAGACATTCTGGCCGAACAGCTGGCGGTGATTTTTTGTGGCATCAATCCTGGGGTGATGGCTGCCGCTCAGGGCCATCATTTTGCCGGGCGTGGCAATCGCTTCTGGCGCACCCTGCATCTGGCCGGGTTTACGCCCATCGAGCTGTGTCCGGAAAATGACCGGACAATTCTGCAATATCAATGTGGCTTGACTGCCGTGGTCGAGCGACCGACGGCGCGGGCCGATCAGCTATCACAGCATGAATTCATCGCGGTGGCGGGGGATTTCGAACGCAAGATCACCCGTTATGCGCCACGCTGCGTCGCGTTTCTCGGCAAGGCGGCGTACTCGGCGCTCTCGGGGCAGCGAGAGGTGGCGTGGGGGTTACAGGCAAAAACCTTCGGCAATGCCGTCGTATGGGTCCTGCCCAACCCGAGCGGACGAAATCGCGCCTTCAGCCTTGAACAACTGGTGCACGCGTATCGCCAACTCAGGCTGATGGCCGTTCAGTAGTTCATGCCGTCGTCGATGGCGATGCCTTGCGCGCGCATTTCCTTGATCAACCCGGCACGGGTGCCGGGCAGGTTGAGCATGGTGGTGGCACGCAATGCCGTGATCTCTTCGGCGGTGTAAGGCTGGTAATGCTCGGGCATGCTCGCGCCCGCCATGCCGTCTTCGCGCATCAGCCAGTTGAGCAAGTCCGCCAGTTGCGCGTTATTCAGCGCCGACTGCGACATGCCTGGCACGCGCACGAGGAATTCGCGACCGCCGGGGACTTTCAGGAAGTTGCCGACAAAGCCCTTCATCCGTGGTGTGTCATTGGCGGCCGAACCCGTGCCGTCGCCCAAATGGCAGCCGGCGCATTGCAACTGGTAGTTCACCCCAACGCTGTAATTGGCCTGTGCGATGGGTGTTTGCGGCGATTCGTTTCCCGGTGCGTGGTGCTGGTTGGGATTGGGGATGGCCCGGGCGTGGACGAGCGGGGTGGCCAAAACGCAGATGAGGCCGAGGAAGAGCAACCGACGCATATAAACCTCTGCTGGCGATCCTTTGTAGGAGCGAGCTCTGCTCGCGATGGTCGTCAACGATAACGCGCCCCGTCTGAATGAGCGCGGCGCCCTTGCGTCCATCGCGAGCAGAGCTCGCTCCTACAGAAAAGAAAAAATGCCGGTTACCGAAGCAACCGGCAGTAACGCGTTAAACCGCCACGCCACGAATGATCGAAACGGTGCAGTGGTAGATGTGCGATTTGGCGGCCAGGCACCAGTTCACATCGTTGTTGTTGAACGGGCGGTAGGCCGGTTCTTCACTGTCGTTACGGGTGCAGGCGCACTGGGCGCAGCTTTGCTTACCGCAGCAGTCGTTGTACGAAATGATGTAGTCCTTGCCGTCGGCCGGGTTGCGGCAGGTGCCGATCCAGGTCACTTGCGAGGCCTCGGTGCCCGGTGGGCAGGAGGTCACCGAACCGCCACAGCAGCTGCACAGAAAGCCGTCGATGGAGCAGTAGCGCCAGTAGTCGCAGGTGTTCGGATCGCCTGGGTCGCCGGCTTTCGGGTCAGTGGCGGCCAGCGCCTTGCTGGTACGGTCCAGCGGCAGCAGCACGGGAAGAGCGGCACCGGCAACGATCAGCGAGCCCATGCGTGCCAGCAGTTTGCGGCGCGAAGTCGTATCGGCAACACGGCGCGAGGAGCGCTCGAACAACAGATCCAGCAGTTTCATGAAGGTCTCCCTGCCTTATCAGTGGCTATGGCCGTGGCTGTGGTCATGGTTGTGAGGGTTATGCTCTTGCGGCTGAGCGTTGAGGTACTGCTGCAAAGTGGCGTGCTTGAGGTGTTCCACTTCAAACAGGCTGTCCAGGTGCTCGCGGGAGTTCACCAGGCCTTTGGCGCGCAGGGTGCCGGACTTGTCGATCAGGGCGGCGTACGGCAGCTTGCCGATCTGGTAGGTCATGCCCACTTCCGGACCGACCACGTAGGTGGCGTCTTCCAGTTTGTGTTCGCGGATCAGCGCTTGCTGGGCGTCCATGTCGCCGTCGCTGACAAACACCACGTCGAGGGTGCCGGCCTGTTCCTTGGCGATGGATTTGATCGCCGGCAGCAGCGATTTGCAGATCGGGCAGGTCGGCGAGAGGAAGAACAGCAGTTGCGATTTTTCACCGGCATAGCCGAAGTTCACCGGGCGGCCATTACGATCGGCAGCGGTCACTTGCGGTGCGGCTTCGTTGACAGCCACGCCTTTGTCCATCATCAGCGCGCCGGCCGGGGCGAGGCGACCATGAAGCACGCCGATCTGACGCACCAGGCCCATGACGACGAACGCCACGGCCACCAGCAATACCCAGAGCAGAACATTGGAAACTATCAAGCCTTCCATTTTGATTACCTACCAATCAATTTGAGCAGAAGAGGGGAGTTCGCCAGCAGGCCATCGGCCGCGGCGTAGATGAGCAATGTGACGGCGGCGGAGGCCAGGGTCACGAAGGCATCGAACGCACTCATGTCGCGGGCAGCCGGTGCCACGCTGGCCACCAACGCCAGTGCCACCAGCGTGCTGTTGCGCAGCAGCAGGACCGGGCGCAGCGGTTGCGCCTGGTCGGGACCTGCACAGCCACAGTCGATGTCGCGACGACCGCGCCACAGGTTGATGCCGATGGCGGCGCCATACAGCGCCAACAGGCTGGCGGCGCTCAACGCCGCCCAGTGCCGGCTGACCGGCACCAGCAACGCGAAGGCAATGGCCAGTTCCAGCAGCGGAATCAGTCGGGCGACCGGGCGCACCAGCGCATCGGGCAGCAACTGATAGTCGCCAAGTTGTTTGCGAAAGCGCGCCGGCGCCCGCACCTTGTGAGTCGCGGCACTGGCCAGCAGCACCGCGATGGCGATGGCGCTGGCAATGATGAAGATCGGATCTGATTGCATGGCCGAATCTCGTTTAGTAGCTCATGACTTGAGTCGCGGTTTTCGCGACCTTGGCCATGGCGCCGGTGTGTTGGTTGGTCTTGAGATCGAAGATCTGCAAACCGCCCTCGACATCGGCGCCCAGCAACAGGGGTTTGTCGTCGCCGGTGGCCTGCATGCTCCAGATCGGGGCCGGGGCTTCCAGGGTGGCGATTTTCTTGCCGGTCTTCAGGTCGAAGGCCCAGATCAAAGTGCTTGGGTCTTCCCACTTCATCGGTTCGTGAGCGTCATGCATCAGCACGTACAAGCGGTTCAGCTTCGGCGCAACGGCCATCAGCTGCCAGCCGCCCGGTGCCCAACCGGCCTTCTTCTCTTCGTCGGTCACCAGCGACCAGCTCGGCAGGATTTTCGGCGCATCGGCGCTGAAGTCCACGGCGCGCACGGTGCCGGTGGTGGTGGTGAAGTAGTAGGTGTCGCCGACGTTGACCGCGCGCTCCACCAGTTTTTCCGCGTTCGGGTCGAAGAACGGCGTACGGCTGCGCGCGGTTTCCTTGCCTTCGTCGTTGAGGGTCACCACTTGCAGGCTGCCGTCGCCGCACAGCGAGGCGAACTTGCGCTTGCCGATCGGGTAGTTGAGCACGCAACCCGGAATCGCGATTTCCGTGGCAACGGCCTTGGTCTGGGTATCGACCACGGTCACCGAAGTCGACGGGGTGAAGTTGTAGACGTAGACAAAACGGTCATCGCCGCTGGTCTTCAGGCCGTAGCGCTGGGTCAGGGACTCGGCGCGCTTGTTCGGGATCAGCACTTCCCAGGCCGGCGACAGGGTCGAGCTGTCCCACGCGGTGAGCACGTCGGTGCGAGTACCGCGGGTGCCACGGGAGTACCAGATGTCGGCGGCGTAGATGGTCTTCTTGTCATGGCTCAGGGCCGAAGGCGCGGCAAAACCGGTCGGCACCATACCCAGCACGCGTTTCTGGTCAGGGTCGACCACGGTGATGCGACCGGCGACGAAACTGTCGAACTCGACATCGACGACGAATGCCCGGTGCGGTTCAGCGGGGAATGCCAAGGTGGTCTGGCCGATAGTGTCGGCGGGCAGGTCCGCACGGGCACTGTTCAAGCCAAGTACAAGCAGGCTCAGGCCTAGCACTGACTGTACGGAGATCCTGTTTGTTCGCATAAGGGGAACTTCCTGAATTGTTGGTAACGCGGATCGCGGGTGAGTGGGCAGATTCTGACCAGTGAATAGTGCCTCGCCCGTCCAACTCGGGAATTGCCCTGCCTGCCAAGTGTTTGTGTATCTGTGCCAGTGTCATGCCGCAGCAAAATGGCGAGGGAAAACTGTAGGAGCGAGCTTGCTCGCGATGAACCTGAGATCGCCACGGGGTGCCAGGCTTCCAGCGTCATCGTTGGCGACCATCGCGAGCAAGCTCGCTCCTACAGGGGGGGTGTCAGGAGAGGGGAAGGGAGAAGGTGAATACAGCGCCGCTCGGATCCAGGTTCTGCGCCCAGATGTCACCCCGATGCCGACCAATGATGTTCTTGCACAACGCCAGGCCAATGCCATTGCCGCTGACCTTGGACGAGAAGAAACCATCGAACAGCTTCTCCTGCGCTTCGGCCTGGATCCCACGCCCACGGTCCTCGATACGCACCAGCGCCACGCCGTTTTCAGCGCTGGCCTGGATGCGCAGCACGCGGCGTTCGAGGGGCAGGTCAGCCATTTCTTCGATCGCATTGAAGGCCAGGTTGAGGATCACCTGGCCGATCAACACCTTCTCACAGCTCACCCGCAGCGGCTCGGGTGACGGAACGATTTCGACCCGTATCAGGCTCGGATCGGCCCGCAGGCTGATGAAATATCGGGTTTCGCGCAGCAATTCATTGAGGTCGATCAACTCTTCGCTCTGCTCCAGCTTGACCACGTAATCGCGCACGCTCTTGATGATCACCGAGGCGTGCTCAATCTGTCGGACCGCGTTCTGCAAGCCCCAGGCGACGCCTTGATCGGAGTCGGCCGCGTTACCCAAACGAATCAACGCGCCTTCGATGAAATTGCGGGTAGCGGCCAACGGCTGACTGAGTTCGTGAGCAATGGCCACGGCCATTTCGCCCATGGCGTTGTAGCGTGCCAGGTATTCGATTTTTTGTTCGCTGACCCGCCGTGCCTCTTCGGCTTGCACCTGCTCGGTGACGTCGCGAAACAGTAACAAGTGGCCAATCAGGTCATCTTCGATTTCGATGAATCGGCAGGTCGCGTCATGCCAGCGCCACTCGCCATCACGCCGCTGCACTTTGTAGTGCACGCTGAACGGCAGGTGCTCGGGCGTCTCGTGGGACAGTTGCGCAAGCAGGCGCTGGTGTGAAGCGTCGTCGCACCAGTCGAGAAAATTCTTGCCGATCAGCTTGTGCACATCGCTGTTGAGCAGATGCGCGCCGGAGTCGCTGATAAACCGAATTTCACCCTCGGGACCCAATACCGCCACACCTTCGGCCAGATCCTGCATGAACGCCTTGAGCCGGCTTTCGAAGCGCTTGAGGTCGCGCTTGACCTTGTCCTCCCTGGAGATGTCGCGGAACTGCACCATCAACACATCGCGACCTTCCAGGTGCACCAGCGTCGCGACCGCCTCGGAAAGAATTTCCACCCCTTGCTTGGAGCGGTAGCACCACTCGATGGCACGCTGGCCCGTGCGCGCGGCACCCTCCAGCCAGCGCAAACCCACTGAACGCCGGTACTTGGGCGCATCGCGGGTCATGTCCGGGGCTTTGAGTGGCGTCAGTTCTTCGAGGGTAAACCCCAGTGCCGACAGCGCGGCGGCGTTGGCCCAGAGAATCTCCTTGCTATGGGCATCGTGAAGAATGATGCACAGCGGCATGGCTTCGATCAGGGTGAAAAAGTCGTTCTGTTTAGGCAAGTACATCGCGCAGCCCTTGGCGGCAGGGGGGAGTGAGCGGTGAAACCGCAAGTATGGCGTTTTATACCGGCTCGCGCCCGGGGATGCGCTCAGAGGTAACCGGGGGCGGCCTAGGGGTTTTCTTTAGCCGGGGGGCTGCACGCACCAATAGTTGCGACGGGGTGCGGTTTTTACACTGGGCCGCAATGCAAGGGTAGCCACGCCGACCCCCTGTAGGAGCGAGCCTGCTCGCGATGAACCTGAGATCGCCACGGGGTGTCAGGTTTCCCCCGTCATCGTTGACGACCATCGCGAGCAGGCTCGCTCCTACAGAGACAGCGGTGCAGTGTCACCCCACTAACAATAAGCAAAACGGAGAAAGCCCATGCTGCGTTCAGCGGTTGCGCAACAAGACGCCCTGATCGGCGTTGACGAGCCTGTCGTCGACAGCCAGGCATTCCAGCACGTGCTGGATGAAGTGCGCCAACGTCGCGATGAGTTCGACAGCGTCTCCCACGTGCCACGGGACATGATCGAGCGCTTCAAGCAGGTGGGCATCTACCGCGCCGCCACGCCGAAATGCTACGGCGGCGACGCCTTGGCGCCTGCGAAATTCCTGCAGATGATCGAGCGCATCTCCGAAGCCGACGGTTCCGCCGGCTGGGTCGCCAGCTTCGGCAGCGCCGGTGTCTATCTCGCCGCTTTGCCGCCAGAAACCCTGGCTGAAATCTACGCCGACAGCCCCGATCTGGTATTCGCCGGTGGCCTGTTCCCGTTGCAACCGGCCGAAGCCGTCGACGGTGGTTGGCAGGTCAATGGCACCTGGAAATTTGCCAGCGGCTGCAAAGGCGCTGACCTGCTCGGTGTCGGCATTGGTGCGGCGGGTGGCAAGCCTCGCACTGCGGTGTTCCGCCCGGATCAGGTGGAGATTGTCGAGAACTGGGACGTGGTCGGCCTCAAGGGCACCGGCAGCCATGACCTGCGCGTGACCGACAAACACATCGATGAGCGCTGGACCTTCATCCGTGGCGGGGCCGCGACCATCGACGAGCCACTGTTCCGTTACCCATCGATTGCCTACGCCGCGCAAGTGCTGGCCGTGGTCAACCTCGGCCTGGCCCGCGCCGCCCTCGACGAAGTCAGCCGCATGGCCAACGGCGGGGGCATCACCGGTGCGCCAAAGTTGTCCGACCGCGCCTACGTCCGCATCGAGATCGCCAAGGCTGAAGCCAAACTCAGCGCCGCCCGTGGCTTCTTCTACAACACCACCGAACAGGTGTGGAACTCGATCCTGGCGGGCAACCCGGTCACACCGGAGCAAACCAGTCTGCTGCGCCTGTCGGCGATCCATGTGTCCCAGGCCGGTGCCGCCGTGGTGCAGAGCGCCTACAGCCTGGCCGGGACCACCGCCATCTACCTGCGTCATCCGCTGCAACGCTACCTGCGCGACTCGATGGTAGTGACCCAGCACGCCTTCCTCAGCGAAGGGCTGTACGACGGCGCCGGCTCGGTGTTCCTCGGCGTGCCGCCGTTCCCTGGCTACATCTGAACTCCCGTCACTTTTGCAAGGTATCAACTCCATGTCGCAAGCCACTCAAGAACCACTGCGCGTCGTCTTCTGCATCGGCATCACCCAGAATTTTTTCGACCTGCCCACCGGCGAAGGCCTGAGCGTGTGGAAAGGCTTCAGCAAAATGATGGGCGACCTCGGTGCAATGCCCGGTATCACCGTGCTCGGCGCGATGGATGACGACCGCCTGATGGTCGGCCCGTCCACCACCTCGCCCTGGACCGTGTACATCATGGCCGACGTCGACTGCCACCAGTCGGTGATCGACGCCTGCAACCTGTTCCGCACTACGCCGGTGAACGAATACAGCCTGTGGCGCTACGCCAAGGTCGAAGCGCGGATCGGCCGCCCGCTGACCATTCCAGACGCGGCCAAGGTGTAAGCCATGAACGAGGCCTTGCTTCAGCGTCTGGCGACGCTCGAAGGGGAAAGTGCAGTACGCCGCCTGATGGCGCGCTACATGGACCTCTGCGACGTACCAAGAGCGCCGACTCACGTCAGCGAACTGGCCGAGTTGTTCTGCGTCGATGCGATCTGGGAAGGCGTGGGTCGCGAGACCGCGCAGACCTTCGGTCAGCATCGTGGACGCGAGGCCGTGGCCGCTTTCGTCGGCGGTTATCTGCCGCCGTCGGATCACTTCCAGCTGAACCTGCATTACCTCACCAGCGAGTCGATCCTGGTCGACGGCGAGACAGCGCAGGGGCAGTGGATCATGCAGCAGATTTCCACCTACGCGGATCAACGCAGCGAACTGTTCGGCACCCGTCTGAACATCGATTTTCGTTGTGTCGATGGCGTGTGGCTGATCGCGCATTTCCGCACGCAACGCTTGTTCAATACGGAACTCTCCACCTTGGAGGCACGCGCATGAGTACTTTCATCAGCGAATTTCTTCTCGGTGGTAGCGGCAAACGCGTCGCCATCAAGGATTCCATCGACATCGCCGGTCACGCCACCCAATCCGGCAGCCGGGCGTTTGCCCGTGCTTTACCAGCCCTGCGCAACGCTGAGGTGGTCGATGCGATCCTCGCAGCGGGTTGGCAAATCGTCGGCAAGACCAACATGCACGAACTGGCGTTTGGCGTCACCGGTATCAACGACTGGACCGGCACTCCGATCAACCCGCAGGCACCGGATCGGGTGCCTGGCGGTTCGTCCAGCGGTTCGGCCGCCGCCGTCGCGGCGGGGCTGGCGGACATCGCCATCGGTTCTGACACGGGTGGTTCTGTTCGGGTGCCAGCCGCCTGCTGCGGCATTGCCGGGTTGAAGCCGACCTATGGTCGCGTCAGCCGAGTAGGTGCACATCCGGCCGAATCCAGCCTCGATTGCGTGGGGCCATTTGCGGCCGACATGAATGACCTGATCGCTGCGATGCAAGTGATCTGTCCCGGTTTCCAGGCTCAGGGCTTGCCGTCGAACAACGCTTCGGTCGGCTTTCTCGACGTTGCCTGCGACGCGCATTTGCAAGCGTGCCTCGGCGCTGCCGCCGATCGTGCCGGCTGGCGCCGCACTGGTGTGCAGTTGAGTGAATTCGAAGCGGCGTTCGTCGCTGGCCTGACGGTGATCAACTTTGAAAACTGGGCCGCGTTCGGCCACCTCACCGGCCAGGGCCTGATCGGTGCGGACGTCGAGCTGCGCCTGTTGGCAGCCAGCCGTACCAGCGCTGCCGAATTGGCACAAGCCGAACAGGTCCGCACGCGCTTCAGCCAACAGGTGGATGCCGCGCTGGAGCAGTTTGAAGTGCTGCTGCTGCCGACGATGCCGAGCCTGCCACCGACGCTGGTGGAGGCCCGCAGTTCAAGCAAGGCCGTGGCTGGCATGACTCCGCTGGTACGGCCCTTCAACTTGAGCGGCCACCCGGCGCTGACGGTGCCGGTGGAAATCGATTGCGGCGGGCTGAAAGTCGGCCTGCAAATCGTCGGCCGTAAAGGTCAGGACGAAGTGGTCTGCGCCTTTGGTGCGCAACTGCAACAGAGCATGGTCGGCTGACGCCCAGGCTCTACAACGAAATCATAAAAAGAAGCCATGAGGAGAACCGCATGAGCACTCATGAATATCAGCTGATCGCAACGTCGAAAAGCCCCGAAGACCTGGTCCAGCACGACCGCGTCGACGTCTCGCTGTACAACGACCCGGCGCTGTTCGAAGCCGAGCTGGACAAGATTTTCTACCGCACCTGGGTGTGGGTTGCCCACGAAAGCGAAGTGCGTAACAGCGGCGACTTCAAGACCGCCACCATCGGTCGTCGCCCGGTGATTGTCGTGCGCGACAAGAAGAACAACATCAACGTCCTGGAAAACCGTTGCCGCCACCGTGGCGCGACCGTGTGCGAAAAGCACAAGGGCAACGCCACCGGTTTCACTTGCCCGTACCACAGTTGGTCCTACGGCCTGGACGGCAAGTTGCGCGCGCTGCCGTACCCGGACGGCTATGAAGGCATCCTGGAAAAATCCGAGCTGCCACTGACCAGCCTGCGCGTCGAAAGCTACGCCGGCATGATCTTCGCCAGCTACAACGACGACATCGAACCGCTGGAAGACTTCCTCGGCGGCGCCAAGCACTGGATGGACCTGTTCATGAAGCAGGGCGCCGGTTACCCGATCAAGACCCAGGGCGAACACAAGTTCAGCTTCAAGGGCAATTGGAAGATCCAGCTGGAAAACACCACCGACGGTTATCACTTCCCGATCGTGCACAAGTCGTTCATGTCGTCGGTGGATGAAGAAACCTCGGAAATGCTTTCGTTCATGACCGACGAGCAAGCCGTGACCCACTCCCTGGGCAACGGCCACAGCGTGATGGTGATGGTGCCTGAGCACGTCGACCTCGATCACGACGACGGCACCGAACAACTGCAAGAGCGTTTCGCTCACGTCACCGAAGAACTGGCGAAAACCATGCCAGCGGATCAAGTGCGCCGCATCGTGCGTTCGCTGCATGGCGCCGGGTTCAACCTGAACCTGTTCCCCAACGTGGCCATGTCGATGTCGTTCTTCCGCGTGCTGCGTCCGGTTTCGGTCACCGAGACGGAAATCCGTCACGTAGCCCTCGGCATGGACGGCGGCCCGGAAATCGCCAACCGCGAGCGCATGCGCATTCACGAACACTTCCAGGGCCCGTTCGGTTTCGGCAGCCCGGACGATGCCGAGGCTTGGGACCGCGTGCAGCGCGGCTCGTACGCCGGCGTCGACGCGCCAATCCTGGTTAACCGCGGCTTGAACCGCGAAATCACCGCCGAGAACGGCGACAAGGTGAGCCATGCCACCGACGAAGGCGGTATGCGCGGTGCCTACGACATGTGGAAAAGGATGATGAGCCAATGAGCAATCACGACACCCTGAACGGTTTTTCCGGCCCGCTGGCCCAGGCCATCGAATTCATCTGGCGCGAAGCCGAGCTGCTGGACCACAAGAACTACGCCGAGTGGGCGACCCTGTGGAGCGAAAGCGGCAAGTACATCGTGCCGATCGACCCGGACACCGAAGACTTCGAGGCCACTCTCAACTACGCCTACGACGACGCGCGCATGCGTGACCTGCGCATCGAACGCCTGACCGCCGGCTACTCGCCGTCGGCGGTGGACGCGGCGAAAACCATCCGCAGCGTCTCGCGTTTCCGCCTGGTGGAAGCGGCTGGCGACATCGTCGAAGTCAACTCGGCGCAGTTGCTGTACGCCTACAAGCGCGGCGTGCATACGCCGTTCGTGGCCGACCTGAACCACCGCATCCGGTTCACCGATGGTGTGCCATCGCTGGAGCGCAAAGTGGTGCGCCTGATCAACTCCACCGACAGCCTGAGCGCGCTCGGCTTCCTTTTGTGAGGGCAACATCATGAGTCGAGTAGCCCTTGTAACGGGTGCCTCTCGGGGACTGGGCGAGTGCATCGCCCGTCGTCTGCACGCGGCGGGTTATCGCGTCGGGCTGGCCGATGTGCGCCTCGAAGGCGTACGGCAACTGGCCGCCGAGCTGGATGGCAGCGGCGCCACTGCGGTCGCCATTGAGCTGGATGTGCGCAGCAAGGCCGACTTCCAGCGAGCCCGCGACCTGCTCGCCGCACACTGGGGCGGCACCGACATTCTGGTGAACAACGCCGGCGTGTCGAAAGTCGCGGCGCTGATGGACATCACGCCGGAAGAGTTCGACGAGTCGATGGCCATCAACCTGCGCGGCACCTTCGTGGCCTGCCAGGTGTTCGGCGCGCACTTCGCGGAGCGTGGCTTCGGGCGCATCGTCAACATCGCCTCGCTGGCCGGACAGAACGGCGGCACCGCCACCGGCGCGCATTACGCGGCGGCCAAGGGCGGCGTGGCGACCCTGACCAAGGTCTTCGCCCGTGAACTGGCGTCGCAAGGCGTGACGGTCAACAGCATCTCCCCGGGGCCGCTGGACTTGCCGGTGGTACGCGAAACCGTGGCCCCGGAGCGGCTGGAACAGATCCTGAAAATGATCCCGGCCGGCACCTTGGGCGATCCGGCGTTCATCGCCGACAGCGTCTTGCTGCTGATCGCCGAAAACGCCACCTCCGTCACGGGCGCGTGCCTGGACATCAATGGCGGCCTGTTCATGCGCTGAAAGCAGCCGACGCAACACCTGTAGGAGCCGGCTTGCCGGCGAAGGCGTCCGGATGGGCGAAGCAAGGCTGGAGGCCGTCTTCGCTGGCAAGCCAGCTCCTACAGAGGTGACCCAAATACAACAGAATTCAGGTGATGCAATGATGAAGGTGAAGATCGAAAGGATCGTCGACGAAGCGCTGGATATCCGCTCCTTTCGCCTCGTGCGCAGTGACGGCCAGCCGCTCGACACCTATGAGCCGGGTGCCCACGTCGACCTCACGGGCCCGACCGGTGTGACCCGCCAATATTCCCTGTGCAGCCCGCCACAGGATCGTCGTGCCTATTTGGTGGCGGTGAAAAAGGAAGCGCAATCGCGCGGCGGCTCGCTAGCGCTGCATGAGCAGGTGGAAGAGGGCATGGAGCTGGAGATGGGCGCGCCGCGCAACCTGTTCCGCCTCGATGACACGGCCACCGAACACGTGCTGTTCGCCGCCGGCATTGGCGTAACGCCGTTGCTGAGCATGGCCTATCGACTGGCGGAAAGCGGCCAGCCCTATCGCCTGCACTACTTCGCCCGTTCGGCCGAGTACGCCGCATTCACCGAACTGCTGGCAACGAATTTTGCCGACCACGTGGCGTTCCACTACGGCGTGGAGCCTGCCGACCTGGATGCCGCGCTGAGCGAGTGCCTGGACCGTGCCGGCAGCGCCGCCCACGTCTATACCTGTGGCCCGGCGCCATTCATGAACAAGGTGGTGGAAGTGGCCGCGCGCAGCCGCTCGGACGACGCCATTCACCTCGAGCATTTCGCGGCGGATCCTGCGGCCAATAGTGCGCCGGCCGGCAGTTTCGAAGTGGAACTGGCCAGCTCCGGGGTGGTGCTCCACGTTCCGGCCGATTCCAGTCTGGTTGACGTGCTGCAGGCACACGGTTGCGACATCGACACCGAGTGCCGCGAAGGCATTTGCGGCACCTGCATCGTCGAGGTGCTGGACGGCGTGCCGGAGCACCGCGACAACTGCTTGTCGAACAAGGAAAAGGCGTCCAACAAGCAGATCTGCGCCTGCGTTTCACGGGCACTTTCCGCTCGTCTGGTATTGGACATCTAAGCGTTTATACGGCTGGAAAGCCGACGCCGGAGCCTGTTGAATGGGCGCCCGGCGGCCATCGAGGGAGGTGATGGCTGGAGTAAGAATGATTTTTAGCGAGCCGCTCGACGAAGCGGCCGGAAAATAACAACAAAAACACGTGAGGCTTTGCGGACATGATTACAGCATCGACGGTGCGCAATGAGGCGTTCGAAAGTTGGTTGAGCCAGGTTAACCAGGCCTGCGGGCGTTTCGATGCCCGTGCACTGGACACCGATTTTTATGGCGAGCTGGCGGAATTTCGCAGCGGCGCGATCAAACTCAGTGTGGTCGACATGGCGCACGTGCACCTGTATCGCTCCAGCAAGGACGTCAGCATCAGCAGCGATGGCCACTACTACGCGGTGTTCCAGATGCGCGGCAGTTCGCAGCTGGAGCAGGGCGACAACCGTGCGCAACTGGGTTGTGGCGACATCGCCCTGATCGACGCCAGCCGCCCCAGCGACATGACCTACAACCACGATTCCCGTCAGCTGTCGCTGATCCTTCCGCGTCAGGTGGTGGAACGTGGTTCGCACTTCACGGCGGTCAATTGCGCCACGCGCATCGGCGCCAGTAACCCGTTGGCGGCGATGGCCAACCGACTGGTACTTGAGACTCGCCAACAGGAAGGTCTGGACATGCAGGAAAGCGAGGCGGTACTCGACGCCCTGGCCAGCCTGCTGTTGCCCGGAGTCAGCGCCCGCGACAGCAACGGCGATGTCCACGAGCGGCAGTTTCGCAAGATCATAGCGTTCATCGACGCGCACCTCAGCGACGAAGACCTGTGTCCCGAGCTGATTGCCCGGGAAGTGGGGGTTTCCGTGCGCGGCCTGTACCGGATGTTCTCCAAGCGCGGCCTGGTGGTGGCGCAGTACATCAAGCATCGGCGCCTGGACTTCTGCGCGGAAAACCTGCGCCGCTCGGACGTCGAGCAGAAGCTGTCGGCGCTGTGCTACGCCTGGGGCTTTTCCGATTCCAGCTACTTTTCCTCGGCGTTCAAATCGCGCTTTGGCGTGTCGCCGGGTGCCTATCGCAAGCGTTATAGCCAGAATTGATGTTGATCATGCTGGCCTCATCGCGGGCAAGCCCGCTCCCACAGTGATCGGTTTCGTACACAGAGTTTGTGAACACCATCAATACCTGTGGGAGCGGGCTTGCCCGCGATGGCGGCCTCAAAATCCCTGAAGATGTAAGCTCCTATCTCAATGCCGCACCGGCTCCTCACCCGACAAGTGCAGCACCTCTCGCACCAGCATCGCAATGCTGCTCACACCCATCTTTTCCTTGATCTTGGTCCGGTGCACATCAACGGTTTTCACGCTGATGTTCAGCTCCCGGGCAATCACCTTACTGGCCTTGCCATCGATCACCAGCATCAGCACCTCGCGCTCGCGGCTGGTCAGCAGGGCGAGCTTGCCTTGCAGGTTCTGGCGCTGCTCCTGATCGGCCTGGGCGTGCACGGCGGCCTTCAGCGCGGCCTGGATGCGGTCGATCATCTGCTGCGGGTTGTAGGGCTTCTCGACGAAGTCCAGCGCGCCGTTCTTCATCGCCGTCACCGACATTGGAATATCGCCATGGGCCGAGACGAAAATGGTCGGCAAGGTGCTGCCACGCTGGTTGAGGATCTCCTGCAACTGGAAACCGCTGGTTTCCGGCATGCGCACGTCCAGCACCAGGCAGGCCGGTTGCTTGGGGTCGTACTGGCTGAGGAACTCTTCGGCGCCGGCAAAGCACTGCGCCTGCACGCTGACAGACTCCAGCAGCCAGGCCAGCGAAGTACGCAGGTCTTTGTCGTCGTCAACGATGTAAACAATCGGTTTGCGGGTTTGCATCAGGGGCTGCCACGAGAATTTCTAATTATTGTTATCGCGCGCGAACGCGCGGCACGCATCGGCTCATCTTTTTGGAGCCAGATAGCAGGATACCCACTGTCATCGGCCCTTGCGATAAAGAAACCACCTAGTCGACTAGCGGAAAGCCTAGCTCGTTGTGGTGATCGTCAGAATGGTTGGGCCGAGTGCCCGGCCGTACTCTTGTTCCATCACCTACGGACCGCAAACAGACGGTCCTCCTGAAGGAAGGGGCATCGACATGGCCGACCTGAGCCAGCAGCAAATCGACTTTCGCAACGCCATGGCGCAACTGCCGGCCGCGGTGAATATCATCACCACCAACGGCCCTGGCGGTCGCTGCGGCATCACCGCCAGCGCTGTGTGCTCGGTGACCGATTCTCCGCCCACCGTGCTGGTGTGCGTTAACCGCAACAGCGCCACCCACGACGTGTTCCGCACCAACGGCCGGCTGTGCGTCAACGTACTGTGCGGCGAACAGGAAGAACTGGCCCGCCACTTCGCGGGCATGACCAAGGTGCCGATGGACGAACGCTTCGCCTGGGACCTGTGGGACGACGGCGCCGCCGACGTGCCGGTGCTGCGCGACGCCCTGGTGCAGCTGGAAGGGCGGATCAGCGAGTGCAAGGAAGTGGGGTCGCATTCGGTGATGTTCGTAGAGCTGGAAAAGGTCGGCGTGCGCGAACCGCGTGACAGCCTGGTGTACTTCAACCGGTTGTTCCATCGCCTGGAACATGCAGGCGCGCACTGCTGATAGACCGCGTTATCGTTCATCGCGAGCAGGCTCGCTCCTACAGTGGATGGGTGTCGCACACAAATTTTGTGCTCACTGAAGAACCCTTGTAGGAGCGAGCCTGCTCGCGATGGCGGTGTATCAGCCGCCATAGATGTTGAATATTCTGGCCTCATCGCGGGCTTGCCCGCGATAGCTTTCTATCAGACCTGCAGATAGTCCCGAGCCAAACCACAAGCCCGCTCAATCAACATCGGCGCCATCTCAATCGCTGTCTGCGTGCCCTGGCGGGTATGAATCCAGCCCAGGTAGGTAGTGCCACGCAACAGCAGAAACAGCGCCAGCGTCTGCCGATCCGCCTCGGTCAACGGCTTCACTGCATGATACCCCTCGATCAGCGCCGTCTTGATCTGCTCGTAGCGCGGATCATCCAGGCAGAAGTACAGCGCCGTGGCCAGCTCGAACATGTGCCAGCCGAAACCGGCGTCG
The DNA here is from genome assembly GCF_002356535.2 of Pseudomonas izuensis. Lineage (NCBI taxonomy): Bacteria > Pseudomonadati > Pseudomonadota > Gammaproteobacteria > Pseudomonadales > Pseudomonadaceae > Pseudomonas > Pseudomonas izuensis. Next base: position 2,326,684 of record NZ_AP017423.2, read on the forward strand.
TCAAAGTCGATCAGACGCAGGCACGGGCCTTCGATCAGCAGGTTTTCCGGCACCAGGTCGGCGTGGATCATGCCAAAGTTGCCCAGGTGACGGCCGTATTGACGCAAGTCCTGCCGTGCCTGACGTCGAGCCTGTTGCAGCAGGTCCCGTTGCTCGTCGCTCAACTGCTCCAGCTCCCAGAAACGCCCCCAGAACGGATTGGCACCGATCAGGCCTTCCTCATCCCAGGCATGCCGGACAAACTCGTCCGGCTGCTGCCAGTGGGCCGAATGCAGGTGAATGCGCGCGGCAATCGCCCCGGCTTCGGCAAACAGGAAATCGATTTCAGTGTCGGCCTGCACGCCCGCCTCGGAGGTGCCTGCGGTGGCGCCCGGCAGCCAGGCGAGCATGTCGACATGGCGTTCGCCGATGTCGGCATGGCTCACTTCGATCAGGTGGCGCTGGTCCTGGGCGCGGATGATCTGCGGCACGGTAATGCCGGCGCTTTCCAGCGCCTCCATCCATAGCAGCTCGGAGCGCAATGCCGCCTCGCAGTGATAGCCATTGCGGTGAATGCGCAGGGCTACACGCTGGCCGTCGTGGCGCCAGGCGGAGAACACCGCGTTCTCGCGGAACTTGACCAGTTCGATGTCGGCAAAATCGCCGTCCCAGTGTTGCAGGGCGTGGCGCGCCAGATCGTGCAGATGGGCGACCTGCTGGTCATGGTTCAACGTATTGAATTCAGTCATGGCGGATCCTCAAATGGCGCTCAGCGCCTGGTCCAGTGTGTCGACGAAAAGGTCGGCATGTTCAAGGCCGAACACCAGCGGCGGGCGCAGCTTGAGAATGTTGTCGCCGGCGCCGATCTTGCTGATCAGCACGCCGTTCTCGCGCATGTCGTTGACCACCTTGCGTGCTTCCAGCCCGGCGGGTTCCTTGCTGGCGTGATCGCGCACCAGTTCCATGGCGAAGAACAGGCCCTTGCCGCGCACATCGCCGATGATCGAGTGTTTGCCGGCCAGCACTTGTAGTCGCTGCTGCACATAGGCGCCGACGCTTTGCGCGTTCTGCAACAACTGCTTTTGTTCAATCTCGTCCAGCACCGCCATGCCCACCGCAGCCGCCACCGGCGAGCCGCCGAACGTGTTGAAGTACATGGCGTTGCGGCCGAAGGATTCGACCAGCGCCTTGTGGGTGATCAGCCCGGCCAATGGATAGCCGTTACCCATGGGTTTGCCAAGCGTGACGATGTCCGGCGTCACGCCGTGGGCCTGATGCCCCCACAGGTGATCGCCGGTACGGCCGAAACCGGACTGCACTTCATCGGCGATGAACAAGCCGCCCGCCGCGCGAATCAGCTCCGCGGCCTTGGCGACGAAACTGGCCGGCACCCGTGGCAGGCCTTCGTTGGCGAACAGGGTATCGATCAGCAGCGCTGCGGGGCGAATGCCCTGGGCCTGCATCGATGCAATCGCGGCAGCAATATTGGCTACGTATTCCTCGGCCAGTTGCGCTTCAGTGGTGCCGGCAGGTGCGCGGTACAGGCACGGAATCGGCACAGCGCGGGCGTGGGCGGCAAAGGGCTCCGGCGAGGGCAGGGCGGTGGTGACCTCGGCCAGGGACGCCGAGTTGCCGTGATAGTTGTAGTCGCTGACGATGATCCCGGTGCCGCCGCTGGCGAAACGCGCCAGGCGCAGCGCCAGTTCATTGGCCTCGGTGCCGGTGCAGGTGAACATCGCGGTGTCCAGCGGCTGGGCGAAGGTCGCGGTCAGGCGCTCGGCGTAGCGCACCACCTGCTCGTCCAGGTAGCGGGTGTGGATGTTCAGGGTGGTGGCCTGGCGATGCATCGCCTCCACTACGCGCGGGTTGCAGTGACCGACGCAGGGCACGTTGTTGTAGACGTCCAGATAGCGGCGACCGTCGACGTCGAACAGCCATACGCCGTCACCGCGCACCAGGTGCAGGGGCTTGTCGTAGAACAGCGGCGAGGCGCTGCCGAGTACACGATGGCGGCGTTGCAGGAGAGTGTCAGGCATGGTCTGGAACCTCGATGACAGGGGCGCGGCGAGTGCGCAGCAGGAAGTTGAAAATGCACAGGGTGAAGGTCACGCCGAGAGCGATCAGCATGGTCAGATCAAGCTGGAAGCAGGCAGCGACCACTACCAGCGTCAGGGCCAGGCCCAGCCAGGCGACCAGCTTGCCGCCGATCAGACGGAATGGACGGTGCAGGTCGGGCTGACTGCTTTTGATGCGCAGGTACGCGCCGAAGATGAACAGGTAGCAAACGTTGAGCAGCAGTACGACCGCGAGCATCACCGTGGCCGGGTCGATGGTGGACAATGGCAGGCCGATGGCGCCGATCAGCAATAGCGCCGGGTAGGGTGTGCCACGCTTGCCGGTCTTGCCCAGCCATTGCGGGAACAGACCGTCGCGGGCCATGGCGAACAATTGACGGGAGGCGGCGTAGACCAGGGAGAAGAAGGTGGCGATCAGGCCAAACACACCGCCGCAACCAATCACCTTGGCCAGCCACGAGCCTTCACCGAAGGCACTTTTGCTGGACATCGCCGCGTAAAGCGGGTCGCCTGCGCTGCCCACCAGGTCGACACCACCGGCGCCCGGTGCGCACACCATCACGACCAGTGCGGTGACCAACAAGGTGCCGATGGCCGCGAGAATGCCGCGTGGCATGGTGCGGCCAGGGTTGTCCGCTTCTTCCGCCGCCGAGCCGGTTTGCTCGACGGTGATGAACAGCCAGATGGCGAACGGCACGCAGGCGAAGATGCCACCGAGGCTGACAGGCGTGGCGACATTGGCCGGCAACACCATCAAGTTGGCCAGCTCGACATGCGGCGCCATGGCCACGCCGAAGGTCAGCAGGGCGACCACGGCAATCACCCCGGCAATGAACGTCAGGCCCATGGCCTCACCGACACCGCGCAGGTGAATGCCGATGATCACCGCAAACAGGGCGATCTTCACCGGCCAGCCGCCGAGGCCGAAAATCGACTCGGTGTAGGCACAAATGAAGGTCGCCGCGGCGCCGGTACCGATGGTCAAGGCCAGCGCACAAGCCACCCCGACCAGATAACCCACAAACGGCCCGAAGGCACTTTGCGCATAGACAAACACGCCGCCCGCACTGGGCAACGCCGTGGACAATTCCGCCACGCACAAGGCCAGGCCACCGCACAGCAGCGCCATCAACAACGTGGCGATCAGCATGTTCATCCAGCCACCAGCGGCCAGCCCGAAGTTCCAGCCGGAAAACTGCCCGGCCACCACCAACGCAATTCCAAGGCCGGCAATCTTTGGCCAGCCCAGCGCACTTTTCTTGAGCACAGAAGTCTCCCGCGACCCGAAGGCCGATTTATTGTTTTAGTGAGAAATGGAGAGGGTTGAGCGTTGCTTGCGCCCACTGAAGGGGGCTGGTCTCGATACTACGCGCGGGGTGCGGCGGGGCATGTTTGCGTGCATGCCATGTGGTTGGTTGTGGGTGCCAGATTCAGTGGGTTCAGCAAGGCCCTTGTGAGAGTGGGCTATCAGTCACCATTGATGTTGAATGTGATGGCCTCATCGCGGGCAAGCCTTGCTCCCACAGAGGATCTTTGGTGAACACAGGATTTGTGTACGACGCAGATCAACTGTGGGAGCAAGGCTTGTCGGATCGCCGCACCGCCGCGATGGCGGCAGCTCAGGCGACATCCATCTTAAATGCGAAAACTCCCCACCAACTGATTCAACCGCGCCGCCTGTTGTTCCAGCTCGGTACAGGCACGCAAGGTCGATTGCAGGTTTTCCACGCCTTGCTGATTGAGGGTGTTGATTTGGGTGATGTCGACGTTCAGGGCTTCGACCACGGCGGTCTGTTCCTCGGTGGCGGCGGCGACGGACTGGTTGACGTTGTCGATCTCGCCGATGCGCTGGGTCACGCTGCCCAGGCGGCTGCCGGCGAGGTTGGCGATGGTGACGCTTTCCTCGCTGTGCTGTTGGCTCTCGGTCATGGTGGTGACCGAATCCCGGGCGCCGACTTGCAGCTCCTCGATCATCTGCTGGATCTCCAGCGCCGAGGTCTGGGTGCGTCCAGCGAGGCTGCGCACCTCGTCGGCCACCACCGCAAATCCGCGTCCGGCTTCACCGGCGCGAGCCGCTTCGATGGCGGCGTTGAGCGCCAGCAGGTTGGTCTGCTGGGAGATGCCCTTGATCACCTCGAGGATTTGCCCGATGTTCACGGTCTTGCCGTTGAGCACTTCGATGTTGGCGCACGATGTACGGATCTTCCCCGACAGTTCGTTCATCACTTCGATCGTGCGCTGCACCACCTGACGACCGTCTTCGGCCTGTTGTCGTGCGGCGGAGGCCTGGTGCGAGGCATCGGAGGCGTTATGGGCGATTTCCTGGGCGGCGGCGCCTAACTGGTTGATCGCGGCGGCCACGCTGTTGGTGCGGGTGGATTGATCGTCGAAATTGCTCAGCGACGAATTGGACGCGTCCAGCACGCGCCGAGCGCCCTGATTGACGCCCAGCGCCGCCGACGACACCTCGCGCATCGACTGATGGATACGCTCGACAAAGCGGTTGAACGCCGTGGCCAACTGACCGATTTCATCCCGGGACTGCACTTGCAGGCGCCGCGTCAGATCGCCTTCGCCGAGGGAGATGTCTTCCATGACCCGCGTCAGCACTTGCAGCGGCCGGGTGATGCGCTGGGCTGTGTACCAGATCAGCAGCAGGCCGAGCAGGGCCGAGCCGCCACCGAGCAGCAGTTCCAGCGCAGTGCTTTGCACGCCTTGGGCATCGAGTTGTTTTTGCAGGGTGGTGACCGGTGCCAGCAGCACCTCCTGCGGCACGCCCACCAGCACACCCCAGGGCGCGGCGCCGGCAATCGGTGCCAGGGGTTCGAGGACCTTGATCTGCTGCGGGTCGACAAAGACTTTCGGTTGGCCCTGACGCAAGGCATCCATGACGTCTGCGCTGTTCATCGGCTGACCGAGGCGGCTGACGTCCTGACTGTCGGCCGAGATCACGCCATGGGGGCTGACGATGCTGATCTGGCCGTGGCCATCGAACAGTTTCAGGGCACTGGTTTCGCTGTTCTTTTGCAATGCGGCGAGGTTGATGTCGAGGCCGACCACGGCGATGACCTTGCCGTTTTCCAGCAGCGGGAAGGCAACGCTGGTCACCAGTTTACGACTGCCGGACGCCTCGTCGAAGTAGGGTTCCAGCACGCAGGCCTGACGGGTGTCGCGGGCGCAGGTGTAGAACGAATTGTAGGGTGCGCCACTCGGCCCCGGCTCGGTATTGGCCAGCAGACCCTCGTCGCCGATCACCGCTTGCAGTTCACCGGGTTTGCTCTGCACCCAGTACAGCGAGAAGCGTCCCTTTTCGTTGCTGCCCAGATCGGCCTTGTCAGCGAAACCCGCGTCGGCACCGTCCAGCGCGTCAGGTTCAAAAATGACGTAAAGCCCGAGCAGGTCGGGCTTGTCGTTCAGGGCCTGATGAAGCTGGGTACTCAGCTCCTGGCGCAGTTGTTGGCGGGTCAGCGTCCCCTGGTGCTGGAGTTGCCGCAGATACAGTAAGTATCGCGATAACCCCTGGCCGAATTCGTGGGTCTGCATGAAGGTGCGTTGCACCTGCATCGCCTGCACCTTGCCCAGCGCCTGCATGTGTTCCCTGGCTGCATCGGCGAGCATTTCACTGCTGGCCTGGGCCACTTGCCGACTGCTTTGATGGGTCTGGTAGAGCGACAGCCCCATCAGCAGGCCCACCACCAACAACAGGCAGAGGCCGGCGAGCAGGGCGATCTTGCTCTGGATCGTCAGAAATTTTTTCTGCATGGGAAATGCCTTTTTCCTGGGAAACGAACCCGACCCCTGTAGGAGCGAGCCTGCTCGCGATGGACGTCAACGATAACGCGGGCTGTCTGGATGCCCGCGTTGCCTGGACGTTTTTCGCGAGCAGGCTCGCTCCTACAGGGAATGTGTGGGGCTTAGAACGTCGTGGCGAAAATCACCTGGCTGTAGAGGTTCTTGTCGTTGTTGCCCAACTGCGTGCCACCCTCGTCGGCGCTCTTGTCCGGCTGGAACAGGCCGATCAGCGGCATGATGCTCAGGTGGTCGTTGACGTGCCATTCGGCGTACAGGTCCGTTTCGTGGCCGTCGGCATTGCCCAGGTTGCGGTCGATGGTGTCGAAGTTGAAGTACATCGCACCGACGGTCAGATTCTCCAGCGGCGTGACGGTGAACTTGACTTGCTGGATGCGCGCGTTGCTGTTGAACGGACCGGCATAGTTGCCGGCCACTTCACCTTGGAACCAGGTGCCGAAACCACGGCTGAAACCGTAGAACAGGGTGTCGTAGTTTTCCGAGAAACGGCTGTAGCGGTAGCTGGCATACGGTGCCCAAGCCACGTCGGAGAAGGTCCAGCCGGCTTCCAGATACCAGGCGTCTTCGTCAGAAGTGTGGGGTTTGTCCTGCTTGGCGTATTCGCCGGAGAGGAACAGGTCCTTCACCCCGGCATTGCCGGTGGCGCGCAGGCTGTAGGTCTTCATGCCGTCGCGTTCAAGCTGGATCGGCGAGGCGAATTGCTCATCGACGTCAGTGGTGTCGATGTAGGTCAGGCCGACCGTGCCGATGTCCGACACGTGCTCCAGCGTACCGACGTACATCTCGGTCTTGGCCTGGGCGCGGTTGTCGGATTTCAGCCACATCAGGTCGCCACGCCAGCCTTGCTTGCCGCCAATGTGCAACACGGCGGTCTCGTCGAACGCCTTGCGCGCGGCCAGCCAGTAGGCGCCGCCACGGTTGAATTCGCCGTCGGCCAGGCCCTTGCCGATGTTCAGCGCGTCGCCATCGATCAGGAAACCGTCACCGACCACGATGTTCTGGCGGCCGAACGAGAAGTCGATGCCGTCGCTGCCCAGCACGGGGAACAGGTCGGCCGAACGCCAGCCGAGGTAGGCATCTTCGAACTTGGTGGTGCGTTCCGTGCCGTCGCTGAAACCGGCGGCATCGCCATCGCCCCAGGTGCCGGAGCTCAGCAGATTCGCCGCGCCATAGGCGGTGCCGACACCGGCCAGGCCCTTGTCGAAGGCCAGACCGTACTTGATGTAACCCTCGCGCCACGACGACGAACCTTCATCGAGACGACCCGACAACGCGTAGTTTTCCTGGCTATGGAAAATGCCGAAAACCGCTTCCAGGGTGGCGTTCAGGTGAGTGTCGCTGTCTGAGTACAGTTCATAAGCTCCGGCCTGCCCGGCACTGATCATCAGCGCGAGCGTGGAAAGTCGAAGCAAGGGAGACTTGAGCATGGCATGACATCCGTTCTTGTTCTTAGGCGCAGGGTTGCGGTCTTTTTAGATACTAAGGGCCGCGGATTTTTCGGCCTTTTTCCTGTTTGCCAATAAGTTGGTTGTGCATGCCAGATTGAGTGGCGAGGTGATGGCATGGAGGGTTTTACTGCTTTTATTGAGTAGCGCCTTTGCATCGGCGAATCGCGTTCTCTGTAGAAGCTGCCGAAGGCCGCGATTTTTTGGCGTCCTGGCGGTCATGAAGATCAAGGTCAAAAGTTCGCAGCCTTTGGCAGCTCCTACGAGAGCGGTCCTTCTGAAGCAGAGACACGACATCCCTTGTCCTAGGTCGCTAACGCAAACTACGCGTTGACCCGATCCTCACCTTTAAAATCCAGCCCACTCTTGGCCCGATCGTGGTACCCATTAACCAAAATATACCGTTCGTCGCTTTATTGAATTAAGTATCGGTTGATTCAAGGAGTGGTTACTTGAAAATGAAAGAATCTTCCTACTCCGTCCTACAGATTATTAGATTTAGCATTATTCAGTTTGTTTAATGGTTGTCTTGATAAAGGTGTAGTTAATATAAGGGGTTGTAAAGGAAGCGTATGTTGCGGTGTTTATTTAAACTATAGGTGAATGACCGCGTAATCCTGGATTTTCGTAGGAACTATCCTGGGGGGTTGAGTGAAGTTTCCTACAAGTGAAAAATCCGTCGCTTGCTGCCAGTTGGAAAAAATTATAAATATAAAGGCGTCACCTGATGTGGGTGGCACTTCCTCTAATAGTGAGTAACTAAATTATGAAAAGCGAAAATCTTGGTGAAGTTCTCTATTTTGGCGATGAGTTTGACTTCGGCTCGTGCCCACATATAGCTGGAGGTTCTGGTAGTGCGGGTGGTTGTGGCGGTAGCGGCGGCTGTGGAGGTGGTGGCGGTTGTAAAGGTGGGAGTGGCGGCAGTGGCGGGTGTGGAGGGAACAATATAACCCCGGTATCGTCCGACAACGACTAATATTTCAATGAATAAGGCTTTTCTGGTCTTGACTAGAAAAGCCTTGGAAGGGAACTCCATGAAGCTAAATATACAAAGCTACGAAATACTAAATTTTACTTCTGAAAACCTGTTGGTGTCCAAGAGAGGGGTGTCGAAAATAAATTCGCTGTCGTTGTTGGCAGCGTTGAGTAAATTGCAAAGCTATAGAAGTATTTCTAAAGCTGAGCTTAGCGATATGTTGTCGGAACATGGCCTAAATCCAGATGCGGCATATGAGTTTCTGGAGAAAACAATTTCAATCAAGGAGGCCACAGATGATCTCTACTTTGAAAAAGCTGTCGTTGCACATGATTGGGGCGAAGATTCAGATCTAGAACGATTGCTAAAGTGTGAAATAACTACCCCTCTTGAGGTTTGCGAAAGCTTGGATTCGCTATCAGATAGCGTATTAGGTAAAAATTTTTATATTGTTATTCTTTGCAAAAATTATGATTACGATCGTATTAAAGAAATATATTTCAATTTGGCTGATGTGGCGCCTGGAAGTGCGATTAGTATTGGTTATCGCACGGGTAGCTCTTATTGTATTAGTCAACCGTATTTGCCGAGGGTTGGGAGTCCGTGTCATTTTTGCAATATAGACAGGTTGATGAATTATGAAGGCTATAAAGCAAGCAAAAATAGTTGGTCGAAGCTCCTGAGATTTTGCAAAAGCAAACATATTGCGGTGCCAGTAAATCCATTGAATGTCCTTCAACGATCATTAGTAGTAGGGGCGCTGATCAAAAAAATAAAGCTTTTAACAAGTCCCGATGCTGAACGTCGCTATCAAGATAATATACTCCAAGAAACTCATGTCGATTTCAATGGTGCTTTTGTGAGAGATGTTTCGACTTCTCACTGGTATATGTGTGACTGTTTGAGGCTGGAAAAATGAAATATATTCCTCATGATTATTATCTAAAATTCATGGATCCAGTTGTTCATGCGGAGACCCTAGATTTCCATGCAAAGGGGAATTACACGATCCATGATGCATTTAAGCATGCTACTCAACTTCATGGGTTCAGTGATCAACAACTTTTACAGCTTACTGGGAATGAGTTGAGGCTTTACCCGGATATGGATTTGACGTTTCCTATCTGTCCGGAAATTTATCCGGATACGACTATCTGCCGTAATGATTCGTGTGAGACTTTCTCAAGTGCAAATATTGATTTTTCTATAATTGAAAAATTAATATCTCCTATTTTGTCCCCAGATATGATGAGCTACAAAAGGGGATATCCGAGCGGCGGCGCGCTGTACCCGGCTGAAATTTTTATTTGCTCGCTTATGGAAAACAATGAAAGCTGGCCTTGTCCAGAGAAAATCTTACATTTGCTACCACAGTCAAGAAGTTTTGAGGTGGTGCAGGGCACTCAAGAAATAGCAGCGCTGAAACAAGCGATATTGTCTGCTCCAGGAAGTATTGGTGCGCCAAGTATTGCAGTGGTTTACGCGGTCTATATACCTAAGACACTTTTTAAGTACAGGTATCGTGGATATCGGCTTGCCTTGATGGAAATTGGATCTATATACATGCTTGTCGAGCTGCCAGCCAAACAGTTGGGGTTGCAGTGCCGATTATGGTCAGCTTACACCGACACAATGCTAAATAAGGCTATAGGCCTTAATCCAGCGCTATTTTTTCCAGTGTGTGTCCACTTCATTGCTGAGAAATATGATTCTTTATAATCCTCCTCACTTCCCAACGTTGCCCGGTGCTCTGATTTGTCAGCCGGCCTGCCTACTGTCTTTTCCGTCTTCCGTTGAAGTTGAAGACTCCTGGCTGAATGGAGGATCTGGAATAGGAAACGGTTCCTCCTCCATAAAATCGGCCTTGGGCGAATATTTCGAAAGACGACATTTTTATATGGAGGTGAAGTCAGATACAGTCGGGGATATCAATTTTTCTTTGAGGGCAGAAGAGGCTGATCAATTTTTGTATGCTTTCTCTCAAACTAATGACAGTAATCTAACCTCGGCACAGCTTTCCAGTCATTTGTTTAATTTAACAAAGGTGTATCGAACATCGGATTTTTCTAGCTGTTACATACCTACTGCATGTATTTCTCTTAATTATCGTGGGATCGAAAGTGAGAATGTAATATACCCACTGCGAGACACGTGTGGTTGCAGTTTTCACTGGAGTTTTGAGAAGGCCGCTTTTGGGGCGATAAAGGAAAGTTTGGAGAGGCAGTTTCTGACAAAATTCTGGATGACAAAAAAATGCTCTGGTCTAATTTCAGATAATGATACCAAAGCGGCCTTGGATGGAAGCCGTGCTAAAGCGTTGTACGATGCACTTAGTAAGTCGGGTGAACTCGCTGTTATCGATATTTCTGATCCAGGGTATCCCGGGGTGTGCTTGTTAACGGTTTATGGTCAAGAGAATAAAAAACGCCATGTTCAATACTGCGCTGGAATGTCATATGCAGGAACACTCAGTGACTCGCTAGAAAAATCAATCTATGAATTGTGGCAAACTTATAGGTTTGTTGATTTGTTTAAGGCGATTGAAAGTGATGAGGATGAGGTTGAGGATCCTTATTTGAGTTACTTTCTGAGTTGTAATACATATGAGACATTTAAAGAGGTGACTTCGATAGAGGTTGGTCAAGGTGCGACACAAAAATCAATACTTGATTTTAGCTTGACCGGTCTTCTGTTGAAGCTCGAAGAGCAGGGGGTTGACGGCTATCTCTATGTGAATACAGTAACCATAAACGATAGTTTGTATTATTTTTGTAAATTTGTGTCTCCTGATCTGTTTTTGCACATGAATAATTCTAAAAACATAAACATCAGTAATAAGTACTCTGAGAGTTTTATTGGTCAGATATTAACTGATCGAAAAAATACTATGGTCCCATTTCCGTAGAAGGGTGATCTATGCCGATACTTACCATGAAAAGATCTCTTGCGCTCACGTGGTTGTTTGTAAAGGAACAGCTAAAGGAACCTGTTTCGCTTTTTTGGATGATAATTTCACCCGCCGCTACTTACTACCTGCTTGTTTACTATAGGGGAGGTTTTTCTCATTCTACAAGCCGCTATCTAGAAAATACTTCCTGGTTTTATGCGTATGTTTCTTCGAGTGTCGCTTTTTTTGGGTTTTCTTTTTATATCATAGGAAGAAGGGAAAGCGGATTTATCAGGTCGTTCATTTATACAATGGATGCAAAATTAGTTTTTATGTTAGCGCAGTACCTGGCGTACTCGCTAATTGCATTGATTTACTGTGCTGTTTTTTTCGGGTTGACATACTTTTCTTTCGGTCCGTTTGAGGTGTTTGAGTTTTTGCATATTCTTGGGCGTTTTTATGTGTGTTACATGCTGTTTAGTGTGTTTGGTATTTTGTTAAGTTTGTTGCCATTGAGCTTTCAAAATGCCAATACCGTTTTTTCAGTAACCTCGTTTGTCATGCTGGTTTTAGGAGTTCTCAGTATTCGAAGCGAGTCCTCTGTAATCGATCTTGTTAATGTGTTGAATCCGTTGTGTCTTGCCAATAGTATTATGGTTGGCGGGGTTGAAAATAACTACTTTATAGTGTCCGGGATTTTTGTGTTGTTTATTGCGATTTTTTTGCTGTCGCTACGCTTTTTGCGTATTAATCCTGTGTGGAGCCGTTATTGATGAGTATTCTGAAGGCTAGGTCTCTTTGTTTCGGGTATTCTGAAAAAATGATATTTAATGGTGCAAACATGAGTGTCGCTCCAGGTGCTATCACCGGCCTATTGGGTCCAAATGGCTCTGGTAAAACTAGTTTTTTTGATATTGTTTGTGGGTTAAAAGTAGCTGGTAAGGGACAGCTTTCCAATAGTTATGATACACAGATTTATCTTTCGCAGACGGTCATGACTCCGCCAGTGTTACGTATGTTTGATATCTTTAAGATGACTACACTGCTTTGTTCTTCTCGACCTGTATCGCAAAAGCAGGCATTGAGGAAGCTTGCTCGCTGGAGTCCGGAAATAATTGAGCGTTATAAGGAAATCTGGACCAAGAAATCGTCTGTTTGTAGTTACGGTGAAAAACGTTGGTTCTTTACTCTGTCGTTGCTGGCCGTAGTTGCGGATCTAGTAATACTTGATGAGCCAACTGCGGGAGTTGATCCTGAGTTCAGGCACTATATTTGGAAATGCCTCCGTGGAGCTGCTAATGAGGGAGCGGCGATTCTGGTTTCATCACATAGCATCGAGGAAGTTGCAGGCAACTGTGACAGTTTCTACATGATCAGCCAGCAACAATTTAAGCCTTTCAAGTCAGGTGAGGAATTCATGAGTCGCTACGACGCAAGCACTCTGGATGAAGCCTTTATCCGCGCAGCGGCTGAGCCCGTCCCCACAGCTTTTTCTACTTAAGAAACGCGAATGAGCGTTTTGGCAGAACCGCCAACACAACTGGCACGCAGCGCAAACCCTGCGCTTGCCCGACCACCGACAATCCTTTCCAACCTGCCGGGGTTCCGTTGCCCCGGCGCTTTCTGTGTTGGCGTTCGTCTGCGTGACGAGCGCGTGGATTTTCAAGGTCATTCCTTATGTTTACCGCCCTGCGTTTGCCCCTCATGGGATTGTTGTCCTTCACCCTGGCCCAGGCCGCTGTCGCTGCCGATTGCGCGCCGGTCCAGAGCCGTGGCGCCGAAGTGTTCGCCAACGAATGTGGGGTCTGCCATTCGGTGTCGAAAAGCGCGGCCGGGATGATGGGGCCCAATCTGGCGGGCGTAGTGGGGCGCAAGTCCGGTTCACTGGAAGGCTTCAACTATTCCCAGGCCATGCGCAGCAAAAACATCGACTGGCAGGCCGAGAACATCGAGCAACTGATCACTCAACCCCAGGCCTATGTGCCCGGTACCTACATGCCCTACATGGGCCTGGCGTCCGCCGACGATCGTCAGGCGGTCGTGTGCTACCTCAAAGAACAACACTAAGCGGCCGAATCTGGCTGATCAAACCCCTGTAGGAGCTGGCTTGTCGAATCGTCGCACCGCAGCGAAAGCGGCATCGAGTCTTGCACCGCCCATAAAGACGCTTTCGCCAGCAAGCCGGCTCCTACATTTGAACGAATGAGAGGTGATTTATGAGCAACGTTGAAATCCTGCCCCAGGTGGCTGCCTTCCTCGAACGCCGTCACGGCTGCTTTATCGATGGTCAGTGGGTGTTTGCCGAAGGCGAGACCATTGCCGTAGTCAACCCGGCCACCGGCCAGACCCTGTGCGAAACCCTCGATGCGCCGTTGGCAATCGTCGAACAAGCGGTGCAGTCCTCGCACAAAGCCTTCAAGTCCGGTGTCTGGTCTTCGCTGCGTCCGGCCGACCGCGAGCGCATCCTGCTCAACTTCACCCGCCTGGTGGAAGAGCACGCCGAAGAGCTGGCGCAGCTGGAAACCCTGAGCCAGGGCAAGTCGATCAACATGGCCCGCGCGCTGGATCTGAACGCCACCGTGGAGTTCATGCGCTACATGTCCGGCTGGGCGACCAAGATCGAAGGCCAGACCTTCGACGTGTCGATCCCGCTGCCGCCGGGCGCCAAATTCACCGCGTTCACCAAGCGTGAGCCGGTCGGCGTGGTGGTCGGCATCGTGCCGTGGAACTTCCCGCTGCTGATCGCTGCCTGGAAGCTGATGCCAGCCCTGGCCACCGGTTGCACGGTGATCATCAAGCCAGCGATGGAAACTCCTTTGACCGCCATGCGCCTGGCGGAACTGGCGCTGGAAGCGGGCATTCCGGCGGGCGTGTTCAACGTGGTCACTGGTGGCGGCGCTTCCGTTGGCGGCGTGCTGACCTCGCACCCGTTGGTGAGCAAAGTGTCCTTCACCGGTTCCACCGCCGTGGGCAAGAGCGTGGGCGTGGCGTGCATGGAAAACATGACGCGCTTCTCCCTGGAGCTGGGCGGCAAGAACCCGATGATCGTGCTCGCCGATGCCGACATCGAAAAAGCCGTGCAAGGGGCGATTCTTGGCGGCCTGCTGAACAACGGTCAGGTGTGTGCCGCGGCGTCGCGTTTCTACGTGCACCGCTCGATCCACGACCAGTTCGTCGAAGCCTTGGCAGCAGCGGTATCGGCCATGCCGATCGGTGCCGGTATGAACTGCGACGCGGCGATCAACCCGCTGGTATCGCGCAAGCAACAACAGAGCGTACTCAAGCACATCGAACTGGCTCGCCGCGAAGGCGCGCGGGTGGTGACCGGTGGTGAGTTGCTGGAAGGCAACGGTTTCTTCGTGCAGCCAACGATCCTCGCCGATATCGACCACAGCATGGCCGTGGCCCGTGAAGAAGTGTTCGGCCCGGTGCTGGGTGTGATGCCGTTCGACGATGAAGACGCGGTGATCGCCCTGGCCAACGACAACCGCTACGGCCTGGCCGCCAGCCTGTGGACCAACGACCTGAGCAAAGCCATGAATCTGGTGCCGCGCATCGAAGCCGGCACCGTGTGGGTCAACGCCCACGTACTGCTCGACCCGGCGATGCCGTTCGGTGGCGTCAAGCAGTCGGGCATGGGCCGTGAGTTCGGGCGTGCGGTGATCGAGGCTTATACCGAGCTGAAGTCGGTGTGCATCGCGCATTGATGCTTTAGGCACCTGGGGCGTGAGTGTGTATCACGCTTTAGGTGTACATATCCGTTTCTTGGGTAACGGCGGCTTATGGTTTCGCCCTTACGGCGGGTTACTTGGAAGAGCGCCAAGTAACCAAGCGCTCTTGCCCCTTTCGTTCGGTGCCTCGCTCCGGTCCTGCTCCGTGGGACCGCCGCGATCGGCCATCCCTGGCCGGGCGCGGCTAAACCGGCATCCATGCCGGTTTGCCCACTGCGCAGAACCTGCACTCGGCCTCTCGAGGTGGCAAGAAGATCAAAGGCCAAAGCAGAGCGAGGCGGCCTGACAGCCGACCTGATTTCGCGGATGAACGCATTCCAATGTAGGAGCGAGCCCTGCTCGCGAAAAACGTCCAGACAACGCGTTCATCCAGACAGCACGCGTTATCGTTCACGTCCATCGCGAGCAGGCTCGCTCCTACAGGGGATCGAGGGCATCTGCCAATGTCAGGTCGGCTGTCAGGCCGCCTCGCATTGGCTTTTGATCTGGGCGCCCCGTTAAACCACGCTGGCCGAACGCAGGCATTGCTCCGTGGGTAAACCGGCAGGACGCCGGTTTAGCCGCGCTGGGCCAGGGATGGCCCATCGCGGCGACCCACGGAGCAATGCCGGAGTGAGGGCATGCCGAGCCTAAGCGAGGCACCGAGTGGTGGGGCAAGAGCGCTTGGTTACTTGGCGCTTTTCCAAGTAACCCGCCGTAAGGGCGGAACCCTAAGTCGCCGTTACCGAAGCAACGGATATGTACACCAACCCAACCCAACACAAATCACGCCGCCGGTGGCGGTTTCGCCAGTTCAATACCAGCAGCCCCCAACCGCTTGAGAATCTCAAACAACAGCTCGCTCTTGATCGCCCCGACGTTACGCGGGCTGTTGACATACCCGGTGATGGTCAAGGTGATGCCTTCGGGTTTCAACTGGCTGAAACGCACGTATGGCGGCGGTTTATCAAGGATGGATTCGTGCTCGATATAAGTGTCGTACAGCAGGTTGCGCACTTGTTCCGGGTCGATGTCCAGCGGGAACATCAGTTCGAGTGTCGCCACCCCTTGGGCGCTGCCGCCGAGGGTGACGTTGCGCAGGTTCTGCGAGATCAGTTGCGAGTTGGGCACGATGACGATGGAGCGGTCGGCCAGTTGTATTTCGGTGGCGCGCACATTGATGCGCCGGATATCCCCTTCGACGCCGCTGATGCTGATCAGGTCGCCGACCTTCACCGGGCGCTCGGTCAGCAGGATCAGGCCGGAGACGAAGTTCTTGACGATCTCCTGCAGGCCGAAACCGATGCCCACGGACAAGGCGCTGACGATCCAGGCCAGGTTGGTCCACTGGACGCCCAGCGATGACAGCGCAAGCAGGATGACCAGCATGTAACCGATATTGGAAAACAGTGTGCTGAGGGAGGCACACATGCCGGGGTCCATTTCGGTTTTTGGCAGGAACTCGTTGTCCAGCCAGCGGCGCAGGGTGCGGATCAGGTAAATGCCGATGATCAGGGAGAGCACGCCATGCAGCAGGTTGCCCGGGACGATGTTGAGTTTTCGCAGGCCTTCGCCGCCGAGAATAGCCAATGTATTGGAGGCCAATTGTCCGAGCGTCGATCCAACCCCGCCTACCACCAGGGTGATAAAACCGATCAGAAACAGTATCGCCCGGCCGACGCCGGACAAGATGGTAGAAATCTGGTCCAGGCGCGCATCGCCAATACCCAACAGCTGCTTCAGGGCCTTGCCGGTGGAGTGCCGGGGTGAGAACAGGTATTCGCAGCCGTCCCTCAATAGCTGGATCAGCAAATAGAAACCGGAAAAAATGATGAACAACCAGACGAGTTCGTAGGTGATGAAGCGCGACAGGGACACGTAGCCAATCAGCAAGGCGAGCAGGGAAATCACCACGGCGATGCTGGCGAAGGCATAGATCACGCCAGCCAGCGTCGTGCCCGCTTCTGGGGCAGCCCCGGTCGCGGCCAGGGCCCGGCGGGTTTTGCTGACGTGCAACAGCAGTCCGCCGATCATGAGGGTAATGACCAGCGCGGCAAACCCCCTGACCGAGATCACGACCTGGGCGCTCATGCCGGTGGCATTGGTCATTTGCGCCGCCGCCACCAGAATCAGCAACGCCCAGGCCAGGCGGATCGGGAAGGGTTTCATTGCCACGGCCACTGGATCGGCGATGGCCGGCAGCCGCCATGAAGGATGTTTCGTCGACAGCAGGGCGCGGCTCAGGCCGGTGATCAGCACGCAGGTATAAACGATCTTTTCGAAATCCTGGGAAAACCCCACCAGTTGTGGCGTCAACGGCAGGTGTCGCGTCAGGGCATAAAACAGCAACTGCAAGGCAAACCACGCTGCCAGCACCGTGGCGAGCACCGAAGCCAGCGCGAGGGCACTGCGTCGCAGCCGACCTTCAGGCATGCGATGAATGCACAGCCAGGTCAGCCCTCGATCGGTCAGCCTGTGGCCGACAAACCACAGGAGCAGGGACAGCGTGAGCAGGATGCTGGTGTAGAAGCGCTGGCCCGGTTGCCAGGCTGCGTCGAGCGTAGCGCCCATCTGTTGGAGGAAGGCACTAAGGCGTTGGCGGTCGTCCTCTGGCGGATTGAACAGCGGTTCCCAGAACCAGGGGTTGAGGATGCTGTGGGTCTGCTGGGTCACTTCGGTTTCCAGCAGGCTGCGGCGGATGACGGCAATCTGGGCCAGCAGTTCGGTGGCGCTGTTTTTGAGGGTATCCAGTGTTTTGAGTTTGTTGTCGACCTGATTTTTCTGTTCGGTGAGGGCAGTCCTTTGACGGGTAATGTCGGACTTCTCCAACGCAGCCTCGCCAAGCGGTGCGGGCCCCAGCACGCTCAGTTGCGACTGCAATTGAGCCTGTTCGGGCAGCAGCAGTGCCGACAACCGGGCAATTTCCTGGATCAGCGCCTGGACCTGATCCTGCGGGGCTTCCAATTGGCCGTAATTGCTGGCTTGGGAAACCTGCTGTTTGAGGCTATTGAGCCGAAGCAGCAGGTCTTGCAGATCGCTGTCGGGAATAGTGACTGATGCGCGGGCAAAACTGATGGCAGGTGCACCCGACATCGGCGCCGCCGACAGCATTGCGTCGCTCGGTCCGAACAGCGCGAGAACCACGACAATCATCCACTTCAATGCATTGCGCATAGGCGTGCCCGACAGGTTGTTAGTCACCCAGCCTATGAGGTTAGGCCATGACACGCATTATCGAGGGTTTATTGGTCGGATGTGCCCGCAACGCTTGAACTGCAGGAGCCGGCGTGCCTGCGATATCGGCGTGTCAGTGCCATGAATGTTGACTGATTCACCGCTATCGCCAGCCAGCCGGCTCCTACAAACGCAGTCATGTCCTACGCTTATGCGCAGGCCGATGTTCGTCGAACAGGATTCGCCACTGTTCGACAGGTAGACGGCACCAATAAAAACAATCCAGGGAGATACACCATGTCCGCTTTGTTCCGCCGCTTCAGTCGCTACCTGGCCGTTGGCATGACCGCTGCCGCACTCACCACCCCCGCGTTTGCACTGGACACCGTCAAGTTCATGGCCCCCGGCTCCGTGGGTGGCGGTTATGACCAGACTGCGCGAGTGTTGGGCAAGGCCCTGATAGAAGCCAACGTGGCCAAATCCGTGACGTTTGAAAACAAAGGGGGCGCGGGTGGAACCCTGGGGCTGGCGCAATTTGCCAACAGCACCAAGGGCGACCCGAATGCACTGCTGGTGGTCGGCGCGATCATGGTCGCGGGGATCGAACAGAACAAACCGCAAATTACCCTGAAGGACGTGACGCCGATTGCCCGGTTGTTCACCGAATACAACGTGATTGCCGTGCGCAAGGAGTCGCCCTACAAAACCCTCGATGACCTGATCAAGGACTTCAAGGCCAATCCGCCCGGCATCACCTGGGGGGGTGGTTCGAAGGGGTCGATCGACCACATCGGCATCGCCGAGCTGGCTGGCAAACTCGATGTCCCGGTCAACAAGGTCAATTACATCGCCACCGGTGGCGGGGGTGAAATTGTCGCGCAGACCCTGGGCGGCCAGATCAAGGTGCTCACCGGGGGCTATGCCGAGCTGGGTCAATACGTCAAGAACGGCCAGATCCGTGTGCTGGCCATCGGTGCGCCCGAGCGTGTCCCGGGGATCGATGCGCCGACCCTCAAGGAAAGTGGCTACGACGTGATCATCGGCAACTGGCGCGGTGTCTACGGCGCAGCGAACCTGACGCCCGAGCAGCGTAAAGAAGTGACCGACGCTGTCGTGGCGGCCAACACCAGCAAAGTCTGGCAGGACAACATTCAAACCAATGCCTGGACGCCGAGCGTGTTGACCGGTGACGAGTTCGGCAAGTTCGTCGATGAAGAACACGTGCGCCTGCGGGCGATGCTGGTCAAGGTCGGGCTGCTTTGAGATGGCCGGGGTGCGCGCAATCGTACCGACACAATTGGCGATCGGCCTCGGGCTGATCGCCCTCGGCGCCGTGCTGGCCGTGGGGGCGTACCGCTTTCCGCCCGAGATGGGCTTCGTGATTCTGCCGGCTTTTGTTTACCCCTATGTTGTCGCCGGGTTTCTCGCCGTGGTGGGCCTAGTGCTGAGTTACCAGGCGTTCACCGGTGGTTTTCGCGAACTGGACAGCGGCAATGGCGCGATCCCCGGCGGCAAATCCGGCGCGGCCTGGGTGACTGGCGGGTTGGTGGGCGTGGCGTTGCTGATCAACCTGATCGGTTTCGTGCTGGCCGCCGGCCTGCTGTTCGCCTTTTCCGCACGGGGCTTCGGCAGCCGTTACCCGTTGCGGGACCTGGCCATCGGCATTGCCTTGACCTTGCCGATCTACTGGCTGTTCAACGCCGGGCTGGGGGTTTCCCTGCCGCCGCTGGTCAACGCCTGGATCTGAGGGCGAAGGAGATCGACTGCGTGGATATTCTCTCAAGCCTGTTGGCGGGTTTTTCCTCGGCGCTGACGCCGATCAACCTGATGTGGGGTTTCATTGGCTGCTTGCTGGGCACCGCCATCGGTGTGTTGCCGGGCATCGGGCCGGCGCTGACGGTGGCGTTGCTGTTGCCGATCACTGCCAAGGTCGATCCCACCGGGGCGCTGATCATGTTCGCCGGGATCTATTACGGTGCGCAGTTCGGCGGTTCCACCACTTCGATCCTGCTCAACACACCGGGCGAATCGTCTTCCATGGTCACGGCCCTGGAAGGCAACCTCATGGCGCGCAATGGCCGGGCAGGGCCTGCCTTGGCAACGGCAGCCATTGGGTCCTTTGTGGCGGGCACCATCGCGACGATCCTGCTGACCCTGTTCGCCCCCGTTGTGGCCCGACTGGCGCTCAACTTCGGGCCGGCGGAGTACTTCGCGATCCTGGTGCTGTCCTTCACCACGGTGTCGGCGGTGCTTGGCGCCTCGATGCTGCGCGGTTTTGCGTCGCTGGGAGTCGGCCTGACTATCGGCATGATCGGCCTGGACTCGACCTCGGGGATTGCTCGCTACACCCTGGGCGTTCCGGAACTTGTGGACGGCATCGAAGTGGTACTGGTGGCGGTGGGGTTGTTTGCGGTGGGGGAGGCGCTGTACAGCCTGCTCTATCAACAGGAACAAGCGGAGGGCCGGCATCGCCTGACCTCGTTGTGGATGACCCGCGCCGACTGGAAACGGTCGGTGCCCGCCTGGTTACGCGGCACGCTGATCGGCTTTCCGTTTGGCTCGATTCCGGCGGGTGGTGCGGAGATCCCGACGTTTCTGTCCTATTCCACCGAACGCAAGCTCAGCCGGTATCCGAAAGAGTTTTCCGCCAATAAAGGCGTGGGCGCCATCGAAGGCGTCGCCGGTCCGGAAGCGGCGAACAATGCGAGCGCGACCGGGTCATTGGTGCCGTTGCTGACCCTGGGCATACCGACATCCGCCACGGCGGCGATTCTGTTGGCGGCGTTCCAGAACTACAACCTGCAACCGGGGCCGATGCTCTTCGAGACCTCCGCCGATCTGGTCTGGACGCTGGTGGCCTCGTTGTACATCGGCAACGTCATCCTGCTGGTGCTGAACCTGCCGTTGGTGGGGCTGTGGGTCAAGCTGCTGCAAATCCCCCGACCGTATCTGAACGCCGGGATTCTGGTGTTTGCCACCATCGGCGTGTACGGCATGCGCCATTCTTCCTTCGACTTGCTGTTGATGTTGGCCATTGGCTGGGCCGGTGTGCTGATGCGGCGTTTCGACTTCCCGGTGGCGCCGGTGATCGTGGGCATGCTGCTGGGGCCGATGGCCGAGAAACAACTGCGCAATGCCCTGTCCATCAGCCAGGGCGACTGGATGATCTTCGTCACCCAACCGATCTCGGCGTTTTTCATGGGCCTGACTTTGCTGGTGCTGGTGGTGCCGCATCTGCTGCATGCGCGGGGAATCAAGTTGCATGAAGACGACTGAGTGTTGAGGTTACGCGCAACTCCTGTGGGAGCGAGCCTGCTCGCGAAAGCGGTGTCTCAGTCACATCAATGTTGCATGTGCAGGCTTATTCGCGAGCAGGCTCGCTCCCACAGGTTGCAGGATCTAACTTGCTTGCTGGGCAAACCACTGCATAACAAACTCGCACGCCGGATGCGAAGCCGCCGAAGGTTGCAGGCACAACGAGTAAATCCCGCGGGTCTTCAACGGCTGGCCGAACGGGATGTGCAGCACGCCACGTTCGATTGACTCGCCCGCCAGGGTCATGTCGGTCATGGCCACGCCCAGTCCCCGCGCGGCGGCATCCAGAGCCAGTTCGTCGAGGTTGAAAGGGATGTGCCGAAAGTCCTCCAGGGACTTGCCGCCGTTGGCGGCCAACCAATGCTTCCAGTCATTTTTGTCCGCCGAGCGATGCAGCAGGGCAAAGCGTGCCAGTTCTTCCAGCGACGCCAGTGCCAGGCCGGGCGCACACACCGGCACCAGCGCTTCTTCGAACAAGGTCAGGCAATCCGGGGCACCGGACGGCTCAGGCAAGTAGAGGATGTAGGCATCGCTGTCGCTGGCCGGTTCCACCACCTCCGTGGCCACGGTTTCGATAGCCAGTGAAACCTCCGGGTGATGGCGATAGAAATCACTCAGTTTCGGCAGCAACCAACGCACCGCCAGCGACACGTGCATGCGAATGCGGAACGGGCGCTTCTGCGGGGCGATGCGGTCTTCGAGGGTTTTCAGTTGCTCGAGGATGTTGCGCGCGCTGGCCAGCACCTGTTCGCCTTCGGGTGTCAGGCGCAGGCTGCGACTGCTCCTGACGAACAGGGCGACGTCGAAGTGACTTTCCAGTTGTTGAATCTTGCGGCTCACCGCGCTTTGGGTCAGGCACAGCGTTTGCGCTGCCTGGGTAAAGCTGCCCGAATCGGCGACTTCGACCAGCGCCTGCAACCCCTGGAGCGAGGGTACGTGGCGAATTTTATCCATGCGTTTTCAGAATACCTGGATGATTTATTAACGTTGGTTGTATCGAGCAAGAGCCTTTAGATTCTAGCCATGGCCGCCGTCATCTCAAACCATTCATGCGATGAGTGCATACAGATTTGCGGTTGCGCAACGATAGTCGAAGAGGTGATGCATGGAAAACAAATGTGGCTGGATCGCACAGGCCGAGGATTCTCCGCTGCGCGCGTCCTTGAACGGTACGCAACAGGCCGATTGGCTGATCATCGGCGCCGGTATCACTGGCCTGTGTGCCGCGCACTCACTCGCGGAAATGCATCCCCAGGCGCGCATTGTGGTCGTCGACAGGCAACGCGCTGCGCAAGGGGCATCGGCGCGTAATTCGGGATTCGTCGTGGCCCACGAACATCCGACTACCGCAGAGCTGCAAGGCAATGCAGGGTTCGCCGGTTTCCAGGTGGACACCTCGATTTCCCGCGCTGCCAGCGATGAAGTGCGCAAGCGCATCGCCCGGCATGGCATCGAATGCGATTTCCGTGAATCGGGTTACTTCTTTGCCGTCAGCGACCCGCGCAAATTGACCGATGTCGAGGCCAAGTTGCAGACGCTTCGCGCCGTCGGTGCCTCCGCGCAGTTTCTGCAAGGTGAACAACTGAATCAGAAGTTGGGCACCGAGCATTACAAAGCCGCGATCTGGTGCGGCAATGGCAACGCCTTGCTGCAACCGGCGAAGTACGTGAAGGGGTTGCTCGATGCACTGCCGGAAAAGGTGAGGTTGTTCGAGAACACCGAGATCATCGGTTTGCAGCGCATGGGCAATGGCCGGATACGCGCCAGCGGCATCAATGGCTACATTGAAGCCAAGCAAGTGCTGGTCTGCCTGAACGCCTTCATTCCCCGTTCGGGCATCAGCGACAGCGGCACCTTCGCGATGGAACTCAGCGCCAGCCTCACCCGACCGCTCAGCGAAGAGGAGTTTCAAGCCATTGGTGCGCCGAAGTCCTGGGGCGTGCTGTCGACCCGGCCGTTGGGCGCCACGGTGCGCCTGACGCCGGATCGGCGGGTGATGATCCGCAACACCGCCGAATACCGTGCACGGGACTTGTCCCTCAGTGAGCTGGCGGTGCGCCGCCAGCACCATGTGCTGGGTTTGCAGCGCCGGTTTCCGATGCTGGGCGAGCAGGACATCCAGTACACCTGGACGGGCCACCTCAGCGCGTCACGCTCCGGGCAAGCGTATTTCGCCAAGGTCGAGGAGGGCGTGTTTGCCGTGGCCGGCTGCAATGGCTCCGGTGTGGCACGGGGCACGTTGTGGGGACGGCTACTGGCGGAACTGGCGTCGGGCGGCAGCTCGCCCCTGCTGCAGTCGGTCATGGAGCGTGCCCGGCCCGGCTGGCTGCCACCCAAGCCCTTGCTCGATATCGGTGCCATGCTGCGCATGCGCATCGAGACGGCCCGGGCCAAATCAGAAATCTGAAACACCACCTGTTACCCACAATAAAAGCACTTCTGCACGAAGGTGATCGAACATGCGCGTCAATACAATTTCCCTGGTGGCCTTACTATCGACCTGTTGCGCGGCCGCTAACGCCGACGAAACCGTGAACATTTCCAACTGGAACGGCTACATCGCCGACGACACCCTGACCACCTTCACCAAGGAAACGGGGATCAAGGCCACTTACGACATCCACGACAGCAACGAAGTGCTGGAGTCGAAGTTGATGACGGGCAACACCGGGTATGACGTGGTCAGTCCGTCGAACCATTTCCTGTCGCGCCTGATCAAGGCCGGCGCCATCCAGAAACTCGACAAGAGCCAGTTGCCGAACTGGAGCAACCTGGACCCGGCGCTGATGAAAAAGCTCGAGGTCAACGACCCCGGCAACCAGTACGGCTATCCCTACATGTGGGGCACCGCGGGCATCGGCTACAACGTCGAGAAGATCAAGGCGATCTTCGGCAACACCGATGTCACTCATTCCTGGAGCCTGTTTTTCGACGAAGCCAACATCAAGAAACTCAGCGAATGCGGCGTGGCGATCATCGACAACCCGACCCAGGTCCTGCCGATCACCCTCAACTACCTAGGATTGCCACCCCACAGCCACGAGCCTGCCGATTACAAGAAAGCCGAACAGGCGCTGCTGAAGATCCGTCCGTACGTGCAGTACTTCCACGCCTCCAAGTACATCAGCGACCTGGCCAACGGCAACGTCTGCGCGGTGATCGGCTTCAACGGCGACATCGTGCAGGCGGCGGCCAGCGCCAGGGAAGCAAAAAACGGCATCGACATTGCCTACTCGATCCCGGACGAAGGCTCCACCCTGTGGTTTGACATGGTGGTGATGCCCAAGAGCGCACCCCACGAGAAGAACGGCTACACCTACATGAATTACCTGCTGCAGCCGCAAGTGATCGCCAACATCAGCAACAGCATCCACTACGCCAATCCCAACAGCGCAGCGGATGCCTATGTGGTGCCGGCGGTGAAACAGGACCTGGCGATCTACCCGCCGAAAACGGTGATGGACAAATTGTTCACCGTGGAAGACCTGCCGGCCTCCATCGCACGCTTGACCACCCGGTTGTGGACCAAGCTGAAGACCAATACCTGAATCAAAGGTGACGCACTGATTTTGTGCTCGACACAGCGCCCCTGTAGGAGCGGGCAAGCCCGCTCCTACAGGGGTTGGTGGATGGTTCGAATTCGGCTCAAGCCAGCATCGACATCAACCCGCCCTGGCGATCCAGTTTGGCCAGGTCGTCGAAGCCGCCGATGTGCGTGTCGCCGATGAAAATCTGCGGCACGCTGCGTCGTCCACTGCGGTCGAGCATTTCTTCGAGTTTGCCGGGTTCGCGCTGAATGTTGATCTCTTGCATCGCGATCCCTTTGCTGGCCAGCAGCGATTTGGCACTGCGGCAGTAAGGGCAGGTGTCGGTGGTGTACAGGGTCACGGTATTCATGTGCAATCTCCTTTGATTTTGCATTCCCTGTAGGAGCGAGCTTGCTCGCGATGGTCGTAAACGATAACGCGTGCTGACTGGATGAGCGCGGCGTTCTCGGGTTCATCGCGAGCAAGCTCGCTCCTACAGAAAACATGGCGTTGATCAAGCGTCGATGGCCGGAAAATCGACAGCGGTCAGGGCGACGTTGTTCAGGTAGTTGGTCAGCGTCTGCGAAGCCACGTGGGCGATCACTTCAATGATTTTGGCGTCATTGATCCCGGCGACGCGGGCGGCGGCAATCTGCTCGCTGCTCAGGTGGCCACGGCTTTCGGTGAGCTGTCGGGCGAGCAGGGCATAGGCGTCGAGTTGGCCTTGCCGGGCGCTGAGAATCTCCTGGCTGGACAGCCCGGCCTTGCCGGCAAACAGTGTGTGCGCCGCCAGGCAGTAGTCGCAGCCATTGACCTGCGAAGTGGCGAGGAAGATTGCTTCCTTCTCCGTGGCGCTCAGGGAGGTCTTGCCCAGTGCCGCCGAATTTTGCAGATAAGAGGCGAGCACGGCAGGGGCTTGGGCCAGTACCCGGAATACGTTGGGCAGGAAACCGATTTTCTTCTGCACACCTTCCAGCAAAGGGCGGGTGGCGTCGGTGGTGTGTTCCAGGCTGACTGGGGTAATGCGGGTCATGGTGATTCTCCGTTATTTGAAGCGCGACAGGCGCTGGGTACGGAGCTCATGCTAGTGAGGTGCACTGGTCAATTGGATGCAAATCGTCGACGATATGCGACAGATCGTCCAGAACCGCGCCCGGGAGCCTGCCCATGGATCGCTTGTCCACCTTGCTCACGCATTTCGGCGTCAACGCCGGCACCTTTCACAGCGGTACGTTTTGCGGCACGACGGCCTTCGACGGCAGCCAGGCGTGCGGTCATGTGCATTTGCTGCAGGCCGGCGAGGTCGTGCTGAAACTGGCCGATGAGCGCGAGTTGCGCCTCACCGAGCCGACGTTGATCTTTTTCCCCCGGCCGTACCGTCATCGCTTGTTCGCCACGCAAGATTCCGCCACGCAGTTGGTGTGTGCGTCGCTGAGTTTCGATGGCGGCTCGGGCAATGCCCTGGCGGCGGCGTTGCCGGAATATCTGATACTGAAACTCGATGAAATCCCGACCCTGGCCAGCACCCTGGAGTGGTTGTTCAACGAGGCGTTCGATGGCACCTGTGGGCGTGAAGCCGTGATGGACCGTTTGTTCGAACTGCTGGTGATTCTGTTGCTGCGGCACATTCTGAGCACGCGCAACCAACAGCCGGGGATGATGGCCGGGCTGGCCGACCCGCGTCTGGCGCGGCCCTTGAGCCAGATGCACGAAGCACCGGGCAAGGCCTGGAGCGTGGCGCAGCTGTCGGCCCTGGCCAACATGTCCCGGGCCAGTTTCGCCGAACACTTCAAGCGTGTGGTCGGCCAGGCACCGGTGGATTACCTGGTGAGCTGGCGCATCAGCCTGGCACAGAAACGCTTGCGCGAAGGCAAGCCGATTGCCCTGATCGCCGAAGAAGTCGGCTACGAAAGTCCTTCGGCCCTGGCCCGGGCGTTTCGCCGCAAAACCGGGGTCAGTCCGCGTGAGTGGAAAGGGTGAACGATCATGATTCAGTGCAAACGTGTCTGCGACCCTGTCGCGCCGGAAGACGGGCGGCGAATTCTGGTGGACCGTCAGCGGCCGCAGGATTGCCTCAAGGCATCAATGCCTTCCGATGCCTGGCTGCCCGACGTCGCGCCCTCGGCTGATTTACACCAGGCGTTCATCGCTGGGCAGTTGGATTTCGCCGGGTTCACGCAAGCCTATCGCCGGGAACTGGCCGCCCGGCCGGCGCATTGGTGGGCACTTTTGCACTACGCGCAAACAGGCATGTTGACGCTGGTGTTCACAGCGGATGACCCGCTGCAAAACCCTGCCGTTGTACTCGCCCAATGGCTGGAAGAGGAGCTGGATCGATTCCAGGGCTCCAGCTCGCCGGTGTGTTATCGGGATGAGTTTCCAGAGAGCGGCGAACTTTAAGCGCTCGGCCTAACGCTGACGTTGATCCCGCCAGGACGAATGGGGGCTGCGCTGATTGATTTCAGGCGCCGCTGATTCAGGTGTCCGGGAGGCTGTAACGCTCGGCGAAGTATTGCCGCAGGCATTCAACCGCCACCCGCACCTTGGCCGAAGTGGCCAGGGGTGCGGTGTACACCGCCCAGATGTCAGCCGGCTGAATATACTCGGGCAATACCTGCACGAGGCGCCCGTCCTCCAGACTGTCGTACACGTCCCACCACGAGCGCAGCAAGATGCCTCTGCCATCGATGCACCACTGGTGCACCACTTCACCATGATTGGACGACAGGGGGCCCGTCACTTTCACCTGTTCCTCACCCTCCGGCCCTTGCAGGTGCCAGACCCCGAAGGGGTGATCGCGTTCCTTGATCACCAGGCAATCGTGTGTGGCCAGCTCCGCCAGTGTGCGCGGTGTGCCGTGCCGTTCCAGATACGCCGGCGCGGCGCAGAGTACCCGGCGATTGCGCGCCAGCGGCTTGGCGATGAGGTGCGGATCGATTTCGTTGCCGACCCGCACGTCGAGGTCGAAGCCTTCGTCAATCAGGTCGATCAGGCGGTCCTGTACATCGAGGCGGATGTCGAGTGTCGGGTAGCGCTCGGCCAGTTCCGAGAGGGCAGGGGCGACGAAGCGCCGGCCCAGTCCCAGGCTGCTGGCGATACGCAGCTGTCCGCTGGGCTCGCGGTGCAGCGTACTGACGTCATCGCCCATGCGCTGCACCGAGTCGAGGATGCGCAAGGCCCACTGGTAGATACGCTCGCCATCGTCACTCACCGACACCCGGCGGGTGGTGCGATGCAGCAGGCGCACGCCGAGGTTTTGCTCGAGCAGGCGAATGCGCTTGCTGATGAAGGCGGCGGACATGCCCAGTTCGGAGGCGGCGCTGGAGAAGCTGGAGCGACGGGCGACATGGACGAAGACGTTGAGGTCTTCCAGGTTCGGTAGATTGTTCACAGTTCGGATAATAAGTATCAACAGTTGCGCTGATTATACTTGCGTCGTCAACTTATAGCATGCCCGGCATCACATCCAACCTCTGATCCAACAAGGGTGCCAGCATGAACAAGACATTCAGAATCGCCGCGATTGCCGGTGACGGTATTGGCCTGGAAGTACTGCCGGAAGGGCTACGCGTAGTCCAGGCGGCGGCCCGCAAATTCGGCCTGGCACTGGAGTTCGAACACTTCGAGTGGGCCAGCTGCGACTACTACCTGGAACACGGCAAGATGATGCCCGATGACTGGTTCGACCAGCTCAAGGGCTTCGATGCCCTGTACTTCGGTGCCGTGGGCTGGCCAGACAAGGTGCCCGACCACATTTCGCTGTGGGGCTCGCTGCTGAAGTTCCGTCGCGACTTTGACCAGTACGTGAACATTCGTCCGGTGCGCCTGTTCCCCGGCGTACCGTGCCCGCTGGCCGGCAAGCAGCCGGGCGACATCGACTTCGTGGTGATCCGCGAGAACACCGAAGGCGAGTACTCCTCGCTCGGCGGCCGCATGTTCGAGGGCACCGAGAACGAGTTCGTGCTGCAGGAATCGGTGTTCACCCGTCGTGGCGTCGACCGCATCCTCAAGTACGCCTTCGACCTGGCACAGACCCGTGAGCGCAAGCGCCTGACCTCGGCCACCAAGTCCAACGGCATGGCCGTGAGCATGCCTTACTGGGACGAGCGCACCGCCGCCATGGCCGCCAATTATCCGGACATCACCTGGGACAAGCAGCACATCGATATCCTGTGCGCGCGTTTCGTGTTGCAGCCGGAACGCTTTGATGTGGTGGTGGCGTCCAACCTGTTCGGTGACATCCTCTCCGACCTCGGCCCGGCTTGCGCCGGCACCATCGGCATCGCGCCGTCGGCCAACCTCAATCCGGAACGCAAGTTCCCGTCGCTGTTCGAGCCGGTGCATGGCTCGGCACCGGACATCTTCGGCCAGAACATTGCCAACCCGATTGCCATGATCTGGTCCGGCGCACTGATGCTGGAGTTCCTCGGCCAGGGCGACGATCGCTATCGCGCCGCCCACGACGAGATCCTCAAGGCCATCGAGCAAGTGATCGCCAACGGCACCGTGACCCGCGACATGGGTGGCTCGCTGTCCACCCAGGCGGTCGGTCAGGCCATCGCCGAAATCATCGGAGGCTGATCGCTGAAGCGTTTGCGCCACTGTTGGCGCAAGCGCTCAGCCGACACGCTGCTCTTGCGCTGCGTGCTGAATATCTGCAAACTGTTAACCGTTGGGTAGCTGTTAACCAACGGTTAACGAAAGGGAAGTCGTCAACCTGTATTAACGCTGCACTTTCCTTCCGAGTCGCCTGCCTGCGTCGGATGCGAGATTTAAATAAAAAAAACGTCCCAGGAGACGCCTGATGTCCCACAAGAATAAAAAGGTCGATGTGTTCCTGATCACCATGAGCTTGATTGCGGTACTGCTCACGGTAATCGGACTCGCGGCATTCCCCTCCGAAGCGGAGAAAGCAGCGAACCAGTTGTTCGAATTTTCCACCCGTACTTTCGGCACCGCCGTGCAAATGCTGATCTTCGGCAGCTCGCTGGCTGTGCTCTACATCGCCTTCAGCAAATACGGCAACATCCGCCTCGGCAGCGGCAAGCCGGAATACTCCACCGCCACGTGGGTGTTCATGTTCATCTGCGCCGGCATGGGTTCCTCCACCCTCTACTGGGGCGTGATGGAGTGGGCCTACTACTATCAGACGCCGGGCCTGAACATCGCCGCGCAATCCCGTGAAGCGCTGGAATACAGCGTCAGTTACTCGTTCTTCCACTGGGGCATCAGCGCGTGGTCGATCTACGCCCTGGCGTCGCTGGCGATGGCGTATCACTTCCATGTGCGCAAGAAGAGCGGCCTCAACCTGGCCTCCATCATCGAAGCGGTCACTGGCTTCAAGGCCACAGGCCCGGTCGGGCGCATCGTCGACCTGATCTTCCTGCTGACCATGATGGGCGCGTTGACCGTGTCCCTGGCGCTGACCGCGTCGACCCTGACCCGTGGCCTGTCCGGCCTGGTCGGGATTCCCGATACCTTTACCCTGCAAGTGACGGTGATCGGCCTGATCGCCGTGCTGTTCTCCCTCAGTTCCTACATCGGCATCGACGGTGGCCTGCAGAAGCTCAGCAAGATCGTCTGCTACGGCGCACTGCTGTTCGCGGCCGTGGTGCTGCTGGTCGGTCCGACGCAGTTCGCCATCAACAACACCGCCAATGGCATTGGCCTGATGATCCAAAACTACGTGCACATGAGCCTGTTCACCGATCCGGCCGGCGATGGTGAATTCACCCGCAACTGGACCGTGTTCTACTGGCTCTGGTGGGTGTCCTACGCGCCAGGCGTGGCCATGTTCGTGACCCGGGTTTCCCGCGGTCGGCAGATCAAGGAAGTGGTGTTCGCCCTGTTGATGGGCGGTAGCGTCGGTTGCTGGTTCTTCTTTGGCGCGCTGGAAAGCTTCAGCATGCACCAGTTCATCACCGGCGCCATCGACGTGCCGAAAATCCTCACCGAACAAGGCGGTGAAAGCGCGGTGCAAGCGCTGATCATGTCGCTGCCGGTGGGCAAGGTGTTCCTCGCCGTGTACCTGTTCATCATGGCGGTGTTCTGCGCCTCGCACATGGACGCAGCTGCCTACGCCGTGGCAGCCACCAGTACCCGCAACCTGAAGGAAGGCGACGACCCTTCGCCGACCCATCGCCTGTTCTGGTGCATCACGCTGACCCTGGTGCCATTGGCCATGCTGTTCGCCAAGGCATCGCTGTCGACCATGAAGACCGCCGTCGTGTTGACCGCCATCCCCTTCACCCTGATTCTGCTGGTCAAGGTCTACGGCTTCTTCAAGTGGATGCTGCAGGACTACGGCCACGTGCCGGCGCACCGCATCGAAGAGGAAGCCGCCGCCATGGCTGCGCAGCAACCGGTGGCCAAGCCTGCGGCAACCCACGGCGCTGAGCCGGTGGCCGTGGCCTGATGATCCTGGGGTCGCGCCGTCTGCCCGAAGACAGCGCGACCGACAGGCTTTTTTTTGCCTGTCTTGTTAACCATCGGGTTGCAGTTAACTGATAACTAAAGTCCTGCGTTCAGCGCAGGTCATTGAGAGCCTGGAGACACCCATGACTGATTTCGAACGTTTGCCCGCTGATTTCTGCAGCGATCCTGCGCGCGCTTTCACCATTCCTGCCAACTTCTACACCAGTGCGTCAGTCTTCGAACACGAGAAGGAAAAGATCTTCGCCAAGAGCTGGATCTGCCTGGGGCACCGCAGCGAAGTCGCGGAAAACAATGCCTACATCACCCGTGAAGTGATCGGTGAAAGCATCATCGTGATCCGTGGCCGCGACAGCGTACTGCGCGCCTTCTACAACGTGTGCCCGCACCGTGGCCACCAATTGCTCGAAGGCAGCGGCAAAGCCAAGAACGTGATTGCCTGCCCGTACCACGCCTGGACCTTCAAGCTGGACGGCGAACTGACCCACGTGCGCAACTGCGACCAGGTCGAAGCCTTCGACAAAGGCGACTTCAGCCTGGTGCAACTGCGCGTCGAGGAATATGCCGGCTTCATCTTCGTCAACATGGACCCTGACGCCGGTAGCGTCGAAGACCAATTGCCGGGCCTGGAAGCCCGTATGCGCAGCGCCTGCGGTGTCATTGATGACTTGCAGCTGGCGGCACGTTTCGTCAGCGATACGCCGGCCAACTGGAAGTCCATCGTCGACAACTACATGGAGTGCTACCACTGCGGTCCGGCGCACCCAAGCTTTGCCGACTCGGTGGACGTCGGCCAGTACGTCCACACCATGCACGGCAATTGGTCTTTGCAGTACGGCATCGCCAAGTCGTCGGAGCAATCGTTCCAGGTCGACGAGTCGGTCACCGATCCGTCCTTCGCCGGTTTCTGGGCCTGGCCGTGCACCATGTTCAACGTGCCGCCGGGCGCCAACTTCATGACCGTGATCTACGAGTTCCCGGTCGACGCCGAGACCACCCTGCAGCACTACGACATCTACTTCCTCAACAAGGACATCACCGAGGAACAGCAGAAGTTGATCGACTGGTACCGCGAAGTGTTCCGTCCGGAAGACCTGCGCCTTGTGGAAAGCGTGCAGAAGGGCCTCAAGTCCCGCGGCTATCGCGGCCAGGGCCGGATCATGGTGGACAAAGAGCGCAGCGGTATCAGCGAGCACGGTATCGCGCACTTCCACAACCTGATCGCCGTGTCCCACCTCGACTGATAAAGCACGCGCCGCAGGCCCCAGGGGCCTGCGGCCGTTCGCGGAGTACCTTGCGTGAAACTCAATGATTGCAACCTGTTCCGCCAGCAGGCCTACATAAACGGGCGCTGGTGTGACGCCGATAACGGCCGCAGCGTGGACGTTCACGACCCGGCCAATGGCGAACACCTGGGCCACGTGCCGTTCATGGGCGGCGCCGAAGCGGTGCGCGCCATCGAGGCTGCCGACGCCGCGCTGGAAGGCTGGCGGGCCAAAACCGCCAAGGAACGCGCGCAGATCCTGCGCCGCTGGTTCGAGTTGCTGCTCGAACACGAACAAGACCTGGCGCAACTGATGACCTTCGAGCAGGGCAAGCCGCTGCACGAAGCGTTAGGCGAAATCCGTTACGCGGCGTCGTTCATCGAGTGGTTCGCCGAGGAAGGCAAGCGCATCTACGGTGATGTGATTCCGAGCCCGGCGGCGGACAAACGCCTGCTGGTGATCAAGCAGGGCATCGGCGTCTGTGCGGCCATTACCCCGTGGAACTTCCCGGCCGCGATGATCACCCGCAAAGCCGCGCCGGCCCTGGCCGCCGGTTGCACACTGGTGATCAAACCGGCCAACGAGACGCCATTCTCCGCCCTGGCGCTGGTCGAGCTGGCCGAGCGCGCCGGCGTGCCGGCAGGCGTGATCAACGTGGTGACCGGCGATGCCCCGGCCATTGGAGCCCAGCTCACCGGCCACCCGCTGGTGCGCAAGCTCAGCTTCACCGGCTCCACGCCGGTCGGCCGCCTGTTGATGGGCCAATGTGCCGAGACCATCAAGAAAGTGTCCCTGGAATTGGGCGGCAACGCGCCGTTCATTGTTTTCGAGGACGCCGACATCGAGGCGGCGGTGGAAGGCGCGCTGGTGGCCAAGTACCGCAACGCCGGGCAAACCTGCGTCTGCGTCAATCGCTTCTACGTGCATGGCGCCGTTTACGAGCGTTTCACCGCTCGCTTCGTCGAGCGTGTCCGCGAGCTCGACG
Source organism: Pseudomonas izuensis (assembly GCF_002356535.2). Classification (NCBI taxonomy): domain Bacteria; kingdom Pseudomonadati; phylum Pseudomonadota; class Gammaproteobacteria; order Pseudomonadales; family Pseudomonadaceae; genus Pseudomonas; species Pseudomonas izuensis. The sequence goes on from NZ_AP017423.2 coordinate 2,360,264, forward strand.
TCGGTCATGGCTCGGCACAAGGCACGCAAATCGGTCCGTTGATCACTGACAAGGCCGTGGCCAAGGTGCAGGGCCTGATCGACGACGCCACCGCCAAAGGCGCCGAACTGCTGCTGGGCGGCAAGCCTCATGCGCTGGGTGGCAACTTCTTCGAGCCGACTGTGCTCGGCGGCATCCGTCCGGGCATGGACCTGTTGCAGGACGAAATCTTCGGCCCGGTCGCCGCGCTGGTGCGCTTCTCCTCCGATGACGAAGTGATTGCCTTGGCCAACGACACGCTCTACGGGCTGGCGGCGTATTTCTACAGCCGCGACATCGCCCGGGTGTTCAAGGTCGCCGAGCGTCTGGAATACGGCATGGTGGGCGTCAACACCGGGCTGATCTCCAACGAGGTCGCGCCGTTTGGTGGCATCAAGCAGTCCGGCCTGGGGCGCGAAGGCTCCAAGTACGGCATCGAGGACTATCTGGAAATCAAGTACCTCTGCCTGGCGGTCTGAGCCCGGCGAGGTTTTACCGGGGCGGCGCGGCCGCTGCCGCCCCGTGTTGCAGTTGAGGTGAATCATGGCCAATACATACGAAATGTTCAGCGTGCGGGTGTCCGCCGTGGAACAGGCAACACCACAGATCAAGCGTTTTACCCTCGCACGCGAGGATGGCCAGCCGATGCCGGCGTTCACCGGCGGCAGCCATGTGATCGTGCAGATGAAAGGTGCCCAGGGGCAGGTATTCAGCAATGCCTACTCGCTGATGAGCGACCCGCGAGACCTGAGTCACTATCAGGTCGGCGTGCGCCTGGAAGAGCAGTCCAAGGGCGGCTCTGCGTTCATGCACCAGCAAGTGGAAGTCGGCAGCGTGCTGACCATTTCCACCCCGAACAATCTGTTTGCGCTCGATCCAACGGCCGGTCGCCACGTGTTGATCGCCGGAGGCATCGGGATCACGCCGTTCCTGTCCCAGCTACATGAACTGCAAGGCGCTAGCGTGCCTTACGAATTGCACTACGCATTCCGCAGCCCGGAGCATGGTGCGTTTCAAGGCGAGCTGGCCGACGGCCCGCATGGGCAAAACGTCAGCTTCTACATTGACAGCCTTGAGCGTCGCCTGGACCTCGCCGCGCTGTTCGCCGGCCTGGCCGATGACGCCCACGTCTACGTCTGCGGCCCGAAACCGCTGATCGACGCGGTCATCGAAGGCGCGAAAAAAGCCGGCATTGCCGACGCACGCGTGCACTTCGAACAGTTCGCAGCCGCACCTGTCAGCGGTGGCGCCTTCACCCTGGTGCTGGGCCGTTCCGGTCGCGAACTGCGGGTGGAAGAGGGCATGACCATCATTCAGGCCATTGAAAACGTCAAGGCCGCCCAGGTTGACTGCCTGTGCCGCGAAGGCGTCTGCGGTACGTGCGAGACCGCCATCCTCGAAGGCGAGGTGGAGCATTTCGACCAGTACCTGTCCGACGAAGAAAAGGCCTCCCAGCAGACCCTGATGCTCTGTGTCTCCCGGGCACGGGGCGAGCGGTTGGTGATCGATCTCTGAGTGTCGTGGGCGCGGGCTTATTGGCTGAGCGCGTTTCACTGTAGGAGCGAGCCTGCTCGCGAAAAACCTGAGATCGCCGCGGGGAGTCAGGCAGCCCGCGTCATCGTTGACCACCATCGCGAGCAGGCTCGCTCCTACAGGGTTTGATCTGGCCGCCAGGGATCCCTGTAGGAGCGAGCCTGCTCGCGAAAAACCTGAGATCGCCGCGGGGAATCAGGCAACCCGCGTCATCGTTGACCACCATCGCGAGCAGGCTCGCTCCTACAGGGAACGGTTGACTCCTGTGTATACTGCTGTCCCCGGCACCCCGCACAGGACCGAACATGACGGAAAACAGCTTCGCCTTCCGCCTGAAGGAATTGCTCGAACTCAACAAGCTGACGCTGCAAGTCGTGGGCACAGCGCTGGGCATCTCGCGCACCTCGGTTCACAAATGGACCCGTGGGGGTGAGATCGATTACGACAACCTGCGCAAGCTGGCGGACTTCCTCAAGGTCAATTGGATCTGGCTGCGTTACGGCGAAGAAGCCCTGCGCGATGTGCAGGGCGCCGCAACTGTCGAATTGCCGATGACTGACCTGCGCCGCCGCTACACTACCCAGATCATGGAAAGCGAAGAACGCATGAAGCTGGCCCAGGAAGGCGCACGCATCGTCACCTGGGAGTGGAACCTGATCAGCGACGAGCTGACGTATTCACCCAACGTCGAAACGGTGTATGGCTGGCCGGTCCATTCCAACGAGGATTTCTGGCGCCACCTGCCGCCGGAAGATGTCGCCGCGATGCAGGCCATGTACCAACGCGCCATCAACGAGGGCAGCGGCTGTGAATTCGACTTCCGGATCTTCCAGCCCAATGGCGAGATGCGCTGGATCTCCTCGCGGGCGACAGCGGTCAGGGATGCGGTCGGGCGAACGGTGAAGATCGTCGGCATCAGCATGGACAACACCCCGCGCATGATCATCGAGGAAGAACTGCGCATCAGTGAAGAGCGCTTCCGGGCCATCTTCGAGCTGACCTGGGGCGCCCTGGCCTATATCGGCCTGGATGGCGGCTGGCAACGGGTCAATGGCAGCCTCTGCGAATTGCTGGGTTACAGTGCCGATGAGTTATACGGCATGACCTTCCAGGCACTCACCCATCCTGACGACCTGCCGAACAACCTCCAGTTGCTGGACCAGCTTCTGGCCGGCCATATCGAGCGCTACGTGGTTGAAAAACGCCTGCGCCGTCGCGATGGAAGCTACCTTTGGGTCCGGGCGCGTACCTCGCTGCAGCGCCAACCTCAGAGCGGCTTGCCCGACCACCTGATCAGCGTCTTCGAAGACATCAGCGCCGAATGCGTCGAACGTGAGCGCCTGCAGGCACGCATCGTGGAACTGGAAGCGCGTTTGACCGAGCGCGCCTGACACAAGGCCGGCGCGCATTTCGAGTCTTCCTGGATGGGTTAACCGAAGGTGCCGGGCAACAGGATACCGCTGTTGACCTTTTGCACATCCGTAACGCCGCAGAATGCCATGGTCAGGTCCAGTTCCTTGCGGATGATCTCCAGGCACTGGCTGACGCCTGCCTCGCCCATTGCCCCCAGACCGTACAGGAAGGCGCGGCCGAGGTAGACCCCCTTGGCGCCGAGCGCCAGTGCCTTGATCACGTCCTGCCCGGAGCGGATGCCGCCGTCCATGTGCACTTCGACCTGCTCACCGACCGCTTCGACGATGGCCGGCAAGGCTGCGATCGAGGAGGGTGCGCCGTCGAGCTGGCGACCGCCATGGTTGGACACGATCACCGCGTCGGCTCCGTGTTGCACGGCCAGGCGTGCATCTTCGGCATCGAGGATGCCCTTGATGATCAACGTGCCGCCCCATTGTTGCTTGATCCATTCGATGTCGGCCCAGCACAGGGTCGGGTCGAACTGTCGGGCGGCCCAGTGCGCCAGGCTGGCCGTGTCGCTGACGCCGCTGGCATGCCCGAGAATGTTGCCGAGGTTGCGCCGCGACGTGCCGAGCATGCCGTGGCACCAGCGGGGCTTGGTCATCATGTTCAGGAGGTTGGGGAGGGTGAGCCGGGGAGGGGCCGAGAGGCCGTTGCGAATGTCCTTGTGGCGTTGCCCCGGTACTTGCAGGTCGAGGGTCAGCACCAGCGCCGAACAGCGCGCAATCCTGGCACGCTCGATGAGCTGACGGATGAAACCGCGGTCGCGCATCACATAGAGCTGGAACCAGAAGGGTTGGCGGGTGTGGGCGGCGATGTCTTCGATCGAGCAGATGCTCATGGTCGACAGCGTGAAAGGCACGCCGAACTTCTCGGCTGCCCTGGCCGCGAGAATCTCGCCGTCGGCGTGCTGCATGCCGGTGAGCCCGGTGGGTGCCAGGGCGACCGGCATGGCGACTTTCTGGCCGGCCATCATGGATTCAAGGGTGCGATTTTCCAGGTTGACCGCGACGCGCTGGCGAAACTTGATGCGTTCGAAATCATCGCTGTTGGCACGATAGGTCGATTCGGTCCAGGAACCGGAATCGGCATAGTCGTAGAACATGCGCGGCACGCGCCGCTTGGCAAGCACACGCAAGTCTTCGACAGAGGTAATGACGGGCGTCCCGGAACGGATCATCAGGCAATCACCAACTCGATCAGGAAGGGGCCGGGTGTGCGATTGGCCTGGGCAAAGCGTTCGTTGAACTGCTCCAGGGTGTCGACACGTGCAGCCGCCACGCCCATGCCGTTGGCGAGTTGCACCCAATCCAGGTCCGGATTGCCGATATCGAGCATGTCCAGCGCGGTCTTGCCGGTGGTGGCGCCTACGCTCGCCAATTCGTGCTGGAGAATGGCGTACTTGCGATTGGCCAGGACAACGATGGTGACGTCGAGCTTTTCCCGGGCCATCGACCACAGTGCCTGCACGGTGTACATGCCCGAGCCATCGGCTTGCAGCGCGACGACCCGCCGGTCCGGGGCGGCAATGGCCGCGCCGAGGGCCATTGGCAGGCCGTCGCCAATGGCGCCGCCGGTGACCTGCAGCCAATCGTGCGGCGCGGCGTTGAGGGTGCCGGGATAGAAGGCGTGGCCGAAGCTGACGCTTTCATCAACGACGATGGCGTTTTCCGGCAACAGCGCATTAAGGCTTTGCGCCACGGCCTGGGAGGTGATGGCACCGCTGCCGGGTTCAGGGTTGGCCGGCAGGGCGGCGGTCGATGTCAGTGGCGGCGCGTTCAGTTCGTCCGCCAGGCGCGCCAGCGCGTCGGCCAGGTCTTCTTCGGGGCGGGCCAGCACATGGACGACCGCATCGTCCGGATAAGGACGCGGCGACTTGCCAGGGTAGGCGAAGAACGTCGCCGGTACCGGCGTACCGACCAGAATCACGTTGGCGATGCCTGCCAGTTTGGTGCGGGCCATGTCGCCGAAGTAGGGCAGGCGTTCGACGGCAAGACGCCCACGGCCACGGGCCACCCGCGGGTTCATGGTGGTCGACAGCAGGCGTGCATCGGTGGCGGCGGCGATGCGGTGGGCACTGCCCAGGGCATCCTGTTCCAGCGCGCGTCCGGCGAGCAGCAGCAAGGTCGGTTGGCCGCTGCGCAATACACGCGCCATTTGCGCCACCACGTCCGGCGCGACCTTGGGCGTCGGGATCGGCGCCAGCGGCTTGGCCACCTGGCCGCCCGCATCCCAGCAGACGTCCGACGGCAGGATCAGGCTGGCCACGCCGCACGGTGCGGCACTGGCGGCCTGTATCGCGGTGGCGGCTGCCGTGCCGACCGAAGCGGCGGTGGTGGCGGTACGTGTCCACACCGAAACCGGCCGGGCCCAGCCCTCGGTGTCGGCGGTCAGCGGGGCGTCGAACGGGCGGTGGTAAGTGGCCTGGTCGCCGATGATATTGACCACCGGCGTGTTGGCGCGCTTGGCGTTGTGCAGGTTGGCCAGGCCGTTGGCCAGCCCGGGCCCGCAATGCAACAGGGTGGCCGCTGGCTTGCCTTTGATGCGGGCATAGCCATCGGCCGCACCGGTCACCACGCCTTCGAACAGGCAGAGCACGCAATGCATCCCGGGAATGCGATCCAGGGCCGCGACAAAGTGCATCTCACTGGTGCCGGGGTTGGCGAAGCAGGTATCCACACCGCCGTCGAGCAGGGTCTGCACCAGGCTTTCGGCGCCGTTCAGCGAATTCTCGTTCATGCTTGTTCCTTGGTCGGTTTCTGATTGCGACGCTCATTGAGGCTGTGTGCGGGAATTCCGATCAGCAGTGCCAAGGCACCCAGTACGAGCAAAGTGGCGATCACGTCGAAGGCCAGGTACAGGTCGCCGGTCGAGGTCTTGATCGCGCCGACCATGGCCTGGCTGGTGACACCGGCCAGGCTGCCAAGGCTGCTGATGATGGCAATCCCGCCCGCGGCACCGGCTGCATTAAGGAAGGCCGGCGGAATCGTCCAGAACAGTGGTACAGCGGACAAGGCCGCCGCCGCGCCCAGCGTCAGAAGCGCTATCGACAGCATGGCGTTGCCCTGGGCAAAGCCGAGCAGGGCGAAACTGCCGGCGCTGACCAACATCGTCAGACCGAGGTGCCAGCGTCGTTCCAGATGGCGATCGGAGCTGCGGCCGAGCAGGTACATGCCTGCCATTGCGCTCAGGTAGGGCAGGCTGGTGACCATGCCGATGGTTTTCAGGTCGGTCAGGCCAAAGTCGCGAATCAACGTGGGCATCCAGTAGGACACCGTGTTCGAACCGCTGTAGATGCAGAAGTACACCAGCCCGGCGATATACAGCCTGGGGTTGCGCAGCACCTGGCTAAAACCGCCCTGGGTCTTGCCGGGCTCGGTTGCCAGCGCAGTGGCCAGCGTCTGTTTCTGTTCCGGGCTGAGCCACTTGGCTTGCCCCGGTGTGTCGGTCAGCCAGAACCAGCCGAACAGGCCGAGCACAATGGCCGGGATGCCCGTGAGAACGAAGAGCATCTGCCAGTCATGCAACCCCAGCCAGCCGTGGAGATGGGTCATGATCGCGCCGGCCAGGGGGCCGCAAATGATCCCGGCGACGACGCCCGACATCATGAAGGCTGCCGTAATGCGACCACGCAAGGCGGCAGGAAACCAGTAAGTCAGGTACAGGATCACGCCGGGAAAGAAACCGGCCTCCGCCATGCCGAGCAGAAAGCGTGCGGCGATGAGCTGGTTGGCCGTCGTGACGAACGCAGTCGCTACGGTGACCGCGCCCCACAACACCATGATCCGGGTGAGCGTGGCCCGGGCACCGACGCGCTGCATGTACAGATTGCTGGGCACTTCAAAGAGGATATAGCCGAAATAAAAGATCCCGACGCCGATGCCATAAGCCGCATCGCTCAACAGGATATCTTCGGCCATGCGCAGTTTGGCGAAGGAAATATTGATGCGGTCGATGGCGTTGATGATGAACGCGACCAGCAGAAAGGGCATCAAGCGCCAGATGATCTTGCGATAGAGACTCGCCAGATCGACGTCAGGACGTGCCCCGGCGAGCGGCAAGCTTTGTTCGAGTTGATTCATGGAATGATCCCTGCGCGAGTACGCGACTTGTGGCCGTCGCTCTTGCGTGCAACCGTGTGCACACCCCGCATGGATACTGCCCCGCGCTTGGTCGTTCCTCACCCTCTCCAAACGGGGGGGCGCGGAGAAAACGTAAAGGGGACAGATTTATTTTTTCAGAAAGATAAGGCATTGGAGTAGAAAGCGTCCGCCTATAGGCGGACGCTGGAGAGCAGGTCTTTCTATTTCTGCTTCATTTTCTCCGCAATCTGCTTGTCTACCTCTTCGCGAATCTGATCGATGCTGAAGCTGGCCGGACGTTGGCTTGGCGGGTAATCGACAAAGGTCTGCAAGAAGGCTGCGGCTTTTTGGGTTCCCTCAAACAGCAGGTAGTCGTTCTTTGTCAGCCAGTCATAGTATTGATCAGACACCACATCGGCGCGCTCGTAGGGGTCCATGCGCAAGTTGAATAGCTTCGGCACGCGCAGGCAGGTAAAGGGTTCGCTCCATACCTTCAGCCCGCCCGGTGCGCGCTGTTCGCAGTAGACGATTTTCCAGTTGTCGTAGCGCATGCCCACCAGAGCGCCATCATCGTTGAAATAGTAGAACTCGTTACGCGCGCTTTGGTTGGTCTTCCCGGTCAAGTAGTCCAGTTGGTTGAAACCATCGAGATGGACCTTGAAGTTCTTTCCTCCGACATCGGTGCCCTTGAGCAGGCGGTCCTTGATATCAGTGTCTCCCGCTGCGGCCAACAAGGTAGGGAACCAGTCCAGTCCGGAGAACATTTGACTGGACACAGCGCCAGCCTTGATCTTCCCAGGCCAGCGGACCATCGCCGGAACCCGGTAAGCACCTTCCCAGTTGGAGTTTTTCTCATTGCGGAACGGTGTGGTCGCCGCATCCGGCCAGGACCACTGGTTAGGACCGTTGTCGGTGGTGTAGATCACGATGGTGTTGTCGGCGAGCTTGAGGTCGTCGATGCTCTTGAGCAGCTTGCCCACGTCGCCGTCATGTTCGAGCATGCCGTCGGCGTAATCATTGCCGGCCATGCCGCTCTGGCCTTTCATCGAGTCGCGTATATGGGTGAAAGCATGCATGCGCGTGGTATTCATCCAGACGAAAAAGGGCTTGTCCGCCTTGGCCTGTTTTTCGATGAAGCTGATGGCGGCCTGAGTGGTCTCGTCATCGATGGTTTCCATGCGTTTGCTGGTCAGTGCACCTGTGTCTTCGATCTTGCCGTCGGCGAAACTATGGATCACCCCACGAGGCGAGGCTGCCTTGAGGAATGCCGCATTATTCTTCGGCCAGTAGGGGCGCTCAGGCTCCTCTTCGGCATTGAGGTGGTAGAGGTTACCGAAGAACTCGTCGAAGCCGTGGTTGGTGGGAAGGTATTCGTCCTTGTCCCCCAAGTGATTCTTGCCAAATTGCCCGGTTGCATAGCCATGGGCCTTGAGCGCCTGGGCAATCGTCACGTCCCTTGCTTGCAAACCGACTGGCGCGCCTGGCATCCCCACCTTGGAAAGACCTGTGCGCAGGGGCGACTGCCCCGTAATAAAGGTCGAGCGTCCTGCCGTGCAACTGTTCTCGGCGTAGTAATCGGTGAACTTCATGCCTTCCTTGGCAATTCGATCAATGTTCGGCGTTTCATAGCCCACCACGCCGTCGGCGTAGGCACTGATGTTGGTCTGACCGATGTCGTCGCCGAAGATCACCAGAATGTTGGGTTTGTCGGCCGCTATAGCGGTCCCTGATAACGTGAAGAGCGAGGTCGCCACGAGGGCGATTTTGGGAAGCCACTTGCGTACGCATGTCATTTGACTTGCTCCTTTGCCGGTGGATCGCATGCTGCAACTGATATTTTGTTCAGTCCTGCCTCTATGCAGATTGTTGCCGGCTTGAGTGCGGCGGTATCCCGGATGTGTTCGACGCGTATCGGCAACCCTATCGACGATAGCCCAGACGAGAGCGTTGCTAGGTAGAAGGCTTGAACGGAGGGTCAATAAGGCGATTAACGGTAGAGCTATGGAGTATTCGAGTGCGGAGTTTGTGCCTGTTTTTTGAGTTGTAAGACACATGAAGCTACTAATGGGCTATCAGTGAATTGCTTCGGTTTTTTAATCAATGAGTGACCGCTATTGGCTGTGGATTCAACCGGTCGATGCAACACAACTAAATTCTGTGAAGGCAGAAGGCGTGTTGCATATGAAGCAGAGATCTCGGCGCTACTTGACCTCCTCAACCTCATAATTCACATAGCCGAACTCGTTGCTGCGAGCCGCCATGTATTTGCCGTTTTGCTCGAATACCGTGGCCTCGAAGGGTGTGCCGCCGAATGTTGTCACTAGGTGCCCGTCCTTGATTTCATATTTGGCCGGTACACCAAACTGACCGCCATGCAGCATGTTCAGGTATTCCCCTTGCGCAGGTGGATTGCCATCGACGCTGGCGACCAGGCGTTGGCCGTCAGTGCCATAGACGATTTCGAATGTCTGGCCGGTGACGGTATTGCGCACCTTGATGGTTTTGCCCACTACGAAGGCTTGCAACTGCTCGTTGGAGAGCGCTTTGGCGCCTTCGGTTTTCAGTTGATCGATGGTTTTGCCGCCAGCGACAGACTGGCTGTCCTCGGCTGTCGGCGTGTACCAGATCGGTGAGGTCCACGCGCGTTCCTGAACGGTTGACGAGACGTCGGCCGGCGGCGGTACTTGCAGCTTGGCCGCGTCATAGGTGCTCCAGCGCGGAGTCGGGATCTGTAGCACGCGGGCGTAGTAGAACGCGTGCTGGGTCGGATCGAAATCCGGATCGACCCAGACTTTTTTCAGCTCGGTGGCACCGATGGTATTGGTGTAGGTTGCCTTAGAAACATCGACCGTCGAGCCGACCGGCGGGACTTTGCCGGTGACCGGGTCCAGTTGGCGATCACCGGACCAGGCAACGTCGTAGATCTTCTCGAAGGTCTGGCCATTTTTGGTCCAGCCCTTGATGATCTGGATTCGGTCGAGGTTGCCATCGTCGACATCCTTGACCGCCCACACAACGAAGGACGGCACCTGTTTGCCCTGTTTTGCCGGCAAGTCGGCACCCATGGGAACGCCTTTGGCGTAGGCGGCATGCACCCAGTCTTTTTCGTTCCACACACTGTTGTCGAAACCCCAGCCACCAAACATGCGCACGGGGATGCGCACGCCGCTGGTGCCGTAGACCTCTTTACGCTTCATGGCATCGAAGATCGATTCACGGGTGTTTTCTTCGGCCCAGACGCCGGCCAGACCGGAGGTGCTGGTTTGCAGGGCAATCATGCCCGAGTTCTGTTTGCCGGAAAGACGCGCCGCCGGGGTGCTGTCGGTAAAGCCGTGGGAGCCGAAGTTGTAGCTCTGCGAATAAGGAATCACCCCATTGTGCGAGTCGCTGGCGCCGACCACGCCCATTTTGTAAGGGTTGTATCCACGAGCTTGCTGCAAAGCCATGCCGTTTTGCCAGGCTTGCCTGATGTAACTGCCATTGAGTTTCGACGTGCTGTTGTCCATGCCAAGCAGGAAACTCATGACTTCATAATTGGCAAATTCGTCTGTAGGCGACAGTTCCGGGTGGGTTTCCGAGGTGCCCTTTACCTGGTGAATTTCGGTGAGGGATTCATTGCGCATCCGCGACTCGGCCCAGGCGGCATCGATGGGGCGGCCACGGTCATCGACGTCCACCGGAAACATCAGGCCGTTGCTGAGGTTGGCATTGTGGGAGATCGCCAGCACCTCATTCCCTTTTTTGCGTTGATCGTCCATCCAGCCCCACAAATCTTCCGGTTTGTCCGAATCGAGGGCCGTGAAGGGCAGGTCTGGCACTTTCTTCGAGTCGCGGAAAAACACATTGCGGTGCATGTTTTGATTGTTGGGGGCTGAAGTCCATTCATAGGCGACAAACGTGGTGAATTTTCCGGGCTTGTAGTACTTGTCAGCGATGGCGATGCTCTGCTGCCAGATATTGCCGGCGACCTTCGGATCGATCAGCTCCTTGATCGGGTGGCTCAAGCTGCCGGCGATCCATTTGAACACCCGGTTGAAATCTTCCGGGGTTTTGACAATCAGCTTTTGCGCGATGGGCAGCTTGCTGAAGTCTGAGTTCGGATCGTTGGCCAAGGCGATCACGCCCACGTATTCCGAGTGGTCGGTCACGCCATGGAAATCCAGCGGGCGACCCTTGAGTTGTACTTCAAACCCCATTGGATGCTTGATCGGCATTCCAAGTGAGTATTGGTACGTCTGCTCGGGATCGACCTGGTGGTTGCCGATCAGGTAGGCATCGATCGACCAGGAGCTGTGCGAGTGCGTCTGGCCAAAGTAAACCTCGCGATCCGGGTTGCCCTCTGCCAATGCCAGCGCGCTGACAGTTAACACGGCGCAACCGAGCAGTGTTGGCGCGGTGAAGTGTGTAGGGTTTTTCATATTCCACGTCTCCGGAATACGGCAATGACAGGGTGCAACTCAGGACAAGAAACTCGAGACTCTTTCGAAAAACCAGAAGGCAGCCAGCGTGCCCAACCCGTAAGAAGCAATCGGTCGGGCATACAGGACTGCGGGTCGTGGCAGTCGACAACGCAGCAACAGCGCGCGCAGGCTCAACACGACGGCGACGAACATCAGTTGGCCGATCTCGACGCCAACATTGAAGGTGAACAGCGCCAGCGGCAGGTCGCGTTGCGGCAAACCGATTTGCGCCAGCGCACCGGCAAAACCGAAGCCATGCAACAAGCCAAAACAGAACGCCACCACCCATGGCCACTGGAGGGTGAAACTGGTTTCGTCACGGTTCTTGCGGGCGATTTCCACCGCCAGCAACAGAATGCTCAACGCAATCGTCGCTTCCACAGGTGGGCCGGGCAGCCGCACCGCACCCAGTGTAGCGAGTGCCAGGGTGATGGAATGGGCGAGGGTGAATGCGGTGATGGTCTTCACCAGCATCCAGCCATTACCCACCAGCAACAGGAGACCAAAGACGAACAGCAGGTGATCGAAGCCCCCCAGGATGTGTTGGATGCCATGAACCAGAAATATACCGGCCACCGAGAACGCTCCCGGCGTGGCAGCAATCTCAATCCAGGGATGCGCTGGGTGGACGAGAGTGGTCGCCAGGCTGCCGTCCAGGCGCGAGACACGCACCAGCACATCGGTGATGCTCGCTTGCAGGCCGACGAATTCAATACGTTGTCCGACCAGTCCAGCGGGACCGGCATCAATGATCCGACGCTCGATCAGTGAATCGTTCAGTTCGCTTTCCACGGGCTGTACGACAGTGCTCACACCTTCGGCAAACCGGAGCGCAATCGGCAATCGCATGCCTGAAAGCACAGGCGTGCGCCACAATACGTCATAGCGCCCGGCGGCCGTTTCGTTGAGTTCCAGGTAAGCGGGGCGCGACTCATGGGCAATGGCCGTTAGCCCTACGAACCAGAGCATCAGCAGCAGCCATACCGTGCACCGCATCACGGCCGCTCCGTGAGTGTGGCGGCAATCGCACCGGCGGAAGCCGGTATCATAACCTCGACCTTATAGCGTGCTCTCAATGCATCGAAATTCGCGCGTTTCGATGCACTGCGTTGTTCGGACAACCAATCGGACTTGACCTGCTGGGCCACGGCTTCGAAGGGCGGAGGAGGTGATTTGGCCAGCGCATCAATCCAGACCAAATGCCAGCCAAAACCCGACTCCACAGGCCCCACCCACCCCCCCGGCGTTTGCTTGAACAATGAAGTGGCGAACGTTGAACCAAAGACCCGCGCCACCTGATCCTGGGATTGTTCTGTGTAGGCGTTTTTAAACATGAATGCATCGCCTTCACCACTGTTTTTGTCTGACAGTCCACTTAGTGCGGACTGAGCCTGCGCTTGCGCATCGGCACCGCGTTTGTCCAAGGCGAAAAACAAATGATGGAAGGTCAAAAGTGGCGGCGGGGCATATTGGTCCTGATGCTGGTTGTACCAGGTCTCAAGTACACCGGGTGCCGGTTCGCGAAGTGACGCTACATCCTCGGCGAGGAAGTCCATTTTTTGCGCCAGTCGGCGGCGAATAATCGTGTCGTCTTTATCCAGGCCAAGTTTCAGTGCTTCGCGATAGAGGATTTCCTCTTTCACATACTCATCAATCAGGCCCTGCAATTGTTGCTCCGATGCGGGTCGTTGCCATCGCGCCAGCCAGGAAATCGCGATCCGCTGAACAACTTCAGGAGTGATTTCGATGCGTTGCGGATCCTGATCAAGGGTTGAGCGGTGTAAACCTCCGTACATTACAAAGAGCGCAAAACCGGCGATTAGAAAGTGCAATAACGGCTGGCGAAGGCATCGCTTGATTAACGGAATTCGAGATTCTTTCGCTTCACATACACCCAAGTTCATGACTTATTGCCCCACGTTATACTGCGAGTAGTTTTCGCAGCAGAGTGGAGTATTACTGCTGTACCGGAACTTTCCACCAAGGCTAATCACGATAGGCACTAAGGCTTAGTAGCAATCGGATTAACCATTTCTCCAGGGCCGTCCAGTCTTGCACCTATACAGCCCGGGACGGAGCGCCCATGTGATGAAAGGACTGCTTATTTTCGCCGCGATCATCGAGGCAGCCACTGGCGTAGCGTTGATACTTGTCCCGTCGCTGGTCGGGCAACTTCTGCTTGGCATCGAACTAACGGGCGTCATTGTCCGCGTGGCCGGCATTGCCCTCATCGCATTGGCCATCACCTGCTGGCCCGGACCAGCAATGCTCGGCATGTTGATCTATAACGCAGCCGCTACGCTTTATCTCGCCTACGTTGGTTTTTCGGGAGATTCGCGTGGGGTTCTATTGTGGCCAGTGGTCGTCTTGCACGGGATCATGACGGTTCTTTTGATTCGAGCAATGACAAGCGAGAGAAGGAACTCACAGACATAGTCAACGCCTGGCCATATGCGTTTTCAGGCGTTGAAGGGGCATGCTTATCTACTCCTTGTCGGTTGCAGTAATCCTGATGATTCGAAGCCAGGGCAACAGTTCAACGACTGCTTTTGGCCGTTTCTGCCTGTCGCGAGGGGCAGAAAACGACCGAACGGGGTAGTCACTACACATCGGCGGTCCCGCTCCTCAATACGCAGAAGGCGCTCATGTGAAGATCAAGCCCTCGCCTGGTACATCTCACACACTTACTGGTCTTCTACGCTGCTCCAGCTTCAGATTATTTTGCCTTGATGCATCACAAAGATTACCGCGACTTCTTTTCACTCGCCTTGAGGTGATTGGACGATTTTCGCGAGCGAACTCGCTCCTGCAGTCAGGGCGTTCATCTACTTTTTAAACATCATCAGAAGCCGCGTGTTTAACGGGTCTCACGCTCATTTCCTGAAAGCTACAAAGCCTTGCGTCGTTGCCTACGGTTACGCCAGAATCCGCCGGCTTGTGCGCCTGGGACCCGGGTTCTATCGTTTGCCGGTCGCTGAAAACAGCGATCGGGTTTGGTAGCCCGGTTTTTTCAGGTGCGCAGTGCTGCCTTTTGCAGAGGCTGATTCAACTCTGCTTTTATGGTGGCCGTGCGCAGGGCGTCTTCGGATGCGCCGGGTTCCTGGACCGGTCTACCAACCTGTGTATGGCCACCACCCTCGTTTGGTAGCGAAGGATGGTGACTCCTCATTCTTTCCAGGAGCTTCATCCATGTTCAAACCAACACCCAATCCCCCGGACACCGCCCCCACATCTCCTTACGACCCCGATTCCAAAAAATTCAACGAAGCCGCCGAACGCGCCCTCGATTTCCACTTCCCCTCGACCGCCGACATCAAAGCCACCCCGCGTACACCCAGCACCCTGTTTACCGTGAACCCGGAGACCACGATCGAAACCCTGATGGTGTATCTGGTCGAGACGCTGGCTTCGGTGGATGTCATGGTCCATCAGTTGGTGGATCATCTGGACGGTGGATCGCGCAATGCGCTGCTGGGGATTTCCAACAGCATCATGTTGGCGGAGATCACGGCGAATCGGGTGCTGGATCAGATTGATCCCTTGTAGAAGCTGTCGTCAGGTCCGAGAAATAAAATGGCCACCCAGGCATTGAATGCCGGGGTGGCCATTGGTCCTGCCTGCTATTTCACTTCAGGTCAAAGCGATCCAGATTCATCACCTTGGTCCACGCCGCCACAAAGTCCTTCACGAATTTCTCCTTGTTGTCGGAACTGGCATAGAACTCCGCCAGGGCCCGCAGTTGTGCGTTGGAGCCGAAGACCAGGTCCACGCGGCTGGCGGTCCATTTTGGCTGGCCGGTCTTGCGGTCGCGACCTTCGAATTCCTCATTGGTGTCCGAGGTGGGTTTCCATTCCACGCCCATGTCCAGCAGGTTGGTAAAGAAGTCGTTGGTCAACGCGCCCTTGCGGGTGGTGAAGACGCCGTGGGCGGTTTGTCCGACGTTAGTGTCGAGCACGCGCAGACCGCCAATCAGCGCGGTCATTTCCGGTGCAGTCAGGGTCAGCAACTGCGCCTTGTCGATCAACAAGTGCTCGGCCGTTACGCGGTAACGGGTTTTCAGGTAGTTGCGGAAGCCATCGGCGATGGGTTCGAGGAAGCCGAAAGACTCGACGTCCGTCTGTTCCTGGCTCGCGTCCATCCGCCCCGGCGTGAAAGGCACCGTGACGGTTTGCCCGGCATTTTTCGCCGCCTGTTCGACGCCGGCACATCCGGCCAGCACGATCAGGTCCGCCAGCGAGATTTTCTTGCCGCCGGCGTTGAACTCCTTCTGGATGCCTTCGAGTTTCGCCAGTACGTTGGCCAGTTGCCCGGGCTGGTTGGCGGCCCAGGACTTCTGTGGCTCCAGGCGCAGCCGTCCACCGTTGGCCCCGCCGCGTTTGTCGGAACCACGGAAGGTAGAAGCTGCCGCCCAAGCCGTTGAAACAAGCTGCGAGACCGACAGGCCCGAAGCCAGCACTTTGCTTTTGAGCGCAGCGACGTCACTGTCGTTGACCAGGGCATGGTCGACCTTCGGAATCGGGTCTTGCCACAGCAGTTCCTCGTTGGGCATTTCCGGGCCGAGGTAGCGCGAGAGTGGCCCCATGTCACGGTGAATCAGTTTGTACCAGGCGCGGGCGAAGGCGTCGGCCAGCTGATCCGGGTTTTGCAGGAAACGGCGTGAAATCGGCTCGTAGATCGGGTCGAAGCGCAGGGCCAGGTCGGTGGTCAGCATGGTTGGGTTGCGGCGTTTGGACGGGTCGTGGGCGTCCGGAATAATGCCGGCACCCGCACCGTTTTTCGGAACCCACTGGTTTGCGCCGGCCGGGCTTTTTGAGAGTTCCCATTCGAAGCCGAACACGTTCTCCAGAAAGTTGTTGCTCCACTTGGTCGGCGTTGTGGTCCAGGTCACTTCCAGGCCGCTGGTGATGGTGTCGGCGCCTTTACCGGTGCCAAAGCTGTTTTTCCAGCCCAGCCCCTGCAGCTCCAGGCCCGCGGCTTCCGGTTCGGCCCCGACGTTATCGGCAGGACCGGCACCGTGGGTTTTACCGAAGGCGTGACCGCCGGCGATCAGCGCCACGGTTTCTTCGTCATTCATGGCCATCCGGCCGAACGTCTCGCGGATGTCCAGGCCGGCGGCGACCGGATCGGGATTGCCCTCCGGACCTTCCGGGTTCACATAGATCAGACCCATCTGCACGGCGGCCAACGGGTTTTCCAGGTTACGGCCCTGGTCGGTACGGCTGTCCTCGTTTTTCCCGGGTTCGGCCACCAGTGGAACATCGCCGGGTGCTTGTACGGGTTTTTGCCCCTTGTCGTAACGGACGTCGCCGCCCAGCCATTTGTTTTCCGAGCCCCAGTACACGTCCTCGTCCGGCTCCCACACGTCCGGACGACCACCGGAGAAGCCAAAGGTCTTGAAGCCCATGGACTCCAGTGCGACGTTGCCGGTGAGCACGATCAGGTCGGCCCAGGAAATGTTGCGGCCGTACTTCTGCTTGATCGGCCAGAGCAGCCGGCGAGCCTTGTCGAGGCTGACGTTGTCCGGCCAGCTGTTGAGCGGCGCGAAGCGTTGCTGGCCGGAACCGGCGCCACCGCGGCCGTCACCGGTGCGGTAAGTGCCGGCGGCATGCCAGGCCATGCGGATGAACAGCGGGCCGTAGTGACCGAAGTCGGCCGGCCACCAGTCTTGCGAGTCGGTCATTAGCGCAGTCAGGTCTCTTTTGACTGCCGCAAAATCCAGCTTCTTGAAGGCTTCGGCGTAGTTGAAGCCCTCGTCCATGGGGTCGGACAAGGACGAGTGCTGGTGCAGGATCTTCAGATTCAGTTGGTTAGGCCACCAGTCGCGGTTCGTTGTGCCACCGCCGGCGGCATGATTGAACGGGCATTTCGATTCATTTGCCATGTCTGAGCTACCCTCGGTCGAGTTCATTCAGCTTTCCGGCCCGGTACGGGCCTGCAATAGAAGCGAGCGGAATCAATGACTCAGGTTTGCGGACCCGCTTTTCGATCCTCTGATCGATGCGGTCACGCGGGCATTGCTGTCAGTGGCAATCAAATTGCCATCATGACGGCCCACACTACGCCTGGTCAGTTTCTGACTCATTCTTATCTTCGCATCAGGTCTGTGCCGGCCAGACTTCGCCGACGCCAGTAAGGCTAGACCCCGATTGGCAAGTCAGCTAATAGCGCGAGTATTGATTGCCGATAGGCGAAATCTTTCAAGCGAGCACAGAGTTTTGCAGGCGCTCGTGAACGATGTGCCACAATAGTTCACGTCACCGCAGCATTATCAGGCGAACACTATGGATGGCCTTGGATTTCGGCACGAGCAGGAACGCTTCATCGCCCAGCAGGTGCGTACAGACCGATTGCAACAGCTGTTTCGCCAATCGGTAACAGCGGTTTTTGGCAGTTTCCTCGCGCTGGTCATGCTGTGCTGGCTGTGCTGGGAACGTTTCGACCATACCGTCGTTGCCTGGTGGGTGGCCCTGCTGACGGCCTCGACGCTGGTGCGCATCACGATGTTCCTGGTCTATTTCCACAGCCCGGAAGCGGCGCGCACACCGCAACGCTGGGAACGCATCTACCTGGTCACCCTGGTGCTGTCCGCCGGCATCTGGGGTGGGGGCGCGCTGGCGGTCATGCCGGCCAACGACCTGTTGGCCCAGGCGCTGGTCATGTTGTTTACCGTCGGTATGTCCGTCAGCGCGGTGTCCTGCTACTCGGCCTATCGCTACATGACGGTGGTGTCCATCGCGCTGGTGTTGTTGCCCTGTACCCTCTGGCTGTTGTTCCAGTCGTCGACCCTTCAGCTCGGCATGGGCCTGGCGGTCCTGGTGTTCGCGTCCTTTGTGTGCAGCGCGACGCGCAAGCTGTCCGATGCCCTGGAAACGGCGTTCCGCCTGACCCGTGAAATGGAGTTGGCGCACAGCATTTCCACCCGCGCCGCACAAACCGATGAACTGACGGGCCTGAAAAATCGCCGGGCGTTTTTCGAACATGCCCAGCGCCTCTATAACCATTGCCAGAACTATCAGTTGCCGCTGTGTGCGGTGATGCTGGACATGGATCACTTCAAACACATCAACGACACCTATGGGCATCAGGTCGGCGACCAGGTGTTGCGGCAAATGGGGGTGGTGATCTGCCGGTCATTTCGCGAAACCGACGTGTACGGACGGCTGGGTGGCGAGGAATTTGCGGTGCTACTGCCGGAAACGTCTCTTGAGACCGCGCAGAACATTGCCGAGGAACTGGTGCACTCCATTGCCGGGCTGATGACCGGGCCGGTGCACTGCATAACGGCCAGCGTCGGGGTGGCGGCCATGGATTCCAGTGACAAGGATCTGCATGGTTTGATGAGCAATGCCGATAGAGCGCTGTATCGGGCCAAGGCCCGGGGGCGTAATCAGGTTGTGGTGTCGGAGTAGGAGCAAGCTTGCTCCGGGCGGCGCTCCGACGAAAAAACCTGGACAAGGCGATCATTCAGACAGCACGCGTTATCGTTGTCGTCCATCGCGAGCAGGCTCGCTCCCACAGGAGATTACGATCAACTGTGGGAGCGAGCCTGCTCGCGAAGGGGCCCTGTCAGACGACATCATGGGGGGATGCCAGGCCGTATTCGCGAACAGGTTCGCTCCCACATTTGGATTTTTGCCATCCCTCAACGCAACGAACGGAACGCCGTGCGCACTTCTTCGGTAAACAGCTGTGGCTGTTCCCAGGCAGCAAAATGGCCACCTTTTTCGGCCTGGCGAAAGTAAATCAGGTTTTTGTAGGCGCGCCGGGCCCAGCTCTCCGGCGGGCAATAGACGTCGTCCGGAAACACTGTTATCGCCACCGGCAGCGAGATCTCGGCGGTCTTCTGGGCGCTGGCCGACAGTGGGCTGCGTCCCTTGTTTTCCCAGTACAGCCGGGCTGACGAAGCACCGCTGTTGGTCAGCCAGTACAGGGTGATGTCGTCCAGCACTTGATCCCGGGTCGGTGACTGTTGCGGGTCAGCGCCGTAACGCCATCGGGAAAACCCCGGGTGCACCAGCAGGAACGCGGCGAGGGCCACCGGGGAGTCCGCCACGCCGTAGCCGATTGCCTGAGGTCGGGCAGCCATCATGGCGCTGTAGGCCAGGTTGCCCTGTTTGATCAAGGCGGCCACGGCCTCGTAGGTCGCGCGTTCCTGGGCGGAAAACTCCGCCGGTGCGGGCCCGGCAACTGCCAGCGCAGCACCCGTTTCGGGTGGTATCGTCGCCGGCAGATTAAGGTGAATGCCGCGCAACCCCGGCGGCGCCTGACGCGCCATGGCGCCGGTGATCGGCCCGCCCCAGTCGCCTCCCTGGGCGACGTACCGCGGGTAACCGAGGCGCTGCATCAATTGCGCCCAGACCTGTGCAACGCGATCCGGATCCCAGCCGGTGCCACCGGGCTTGCCCGAAAAGCCGTAGCCGGGAATGGAGGGGATCACCAGGTCAAAGGCATCGCCGGCGTTGCCGCCGTGAGCCACAGGGTCGGAGAGGGGACCGATGACCTTGATGAATTCGAACACCGAGCCGGGCCAGCCGTGGGTCATGATCATGGGCAACGCGTTCGGGGACGGCGAGCGTACCCAGATGAAATGGATGTCGACGCCGTCGATGGTCGTGACGAATTGCGGCAAGGCATTGAGCTGCGCTTCGGCCTTGCGCCAGTCGTAATCCGTGCCCCAGTAACGAACCAACGCTTGCAGCTGCGCCAGCTGCGCACCCTGGGACGCATCGTCGACAGTCTCCTTGTCCGGCCAGCGGGTGGCTGCGATGCGCTGGCGCAGGTCGGCCAGTGCCTTCTCCTCGACGGCGACGTGGAAGGGGCGGACGGCGTCATCGGCGAAGGCCGTGAGCAGGGTGCAAAGCCACAGGGCGAGGACGAGCGTGCATCTGGGGTTCATGTTCTTTGTCCCTGAGGCATACGCGAAGAGGTCATTGGTCATCAGCATGGCACGGGGCTAAGGCATGGGTGGGGTGAATAGACGCACGGAACCTTGCCTGGAGTTCTCCGGCGGCAATTCACAAACGCGGACCCTGGGCTTGCGATGGCAATGAATCTGAGTGACCATGCGCGTTATATATAGGTAGGGGGGGTATGGTATGTCTCATGTTCATGGGCAAAAGGATGACTTGCTGAAACGGGTTCGGCGCATTGCCGGGCAGGTACAGGCGATAGAGCGGGCGCTGGAGGCCGATGCGGACTGTGCGAAAACGCTGCACCTGGCGGCTGCTACCCGTGGGGCCATGAACGGGCTGATGGATGAAATCATCGAAGCTCACGCGCATGCACATGTCGCCAATCCTGAGTTGAGTGACGAAGAGCGCGCCAAGGGCGTTGCCGAGTTGCTTGAAGCCATCCGTCGTTATTCGAAGTAGGCCCGGTCATGACAGATTTTGCGGAACTGCTGCAGCAGGGTAGTGCCCATGCGTGGCTCTATTTCCCCAGTGCGATATTGCTGGGTGCGTTGCACGGGCTTGAGCCGGGGCATTCAAAGACCCTGATGGCGGCCTTCATTGTGGCCATCCGTGGTTCGGTCAAACAGGCAGTGTTGTTGGGGCTGGCCGCAACGCTTTCGCACACGGCGGTGGTGTGGCTGGTCGCCATCGGTGGCATGTACCTGGGCGCAGGCTTGAACGCCCGGGCCACCGAGCCTTACTTTCAGCTCGCGTCCGCCGCACTGATCATCCTGATTGCGCTTTGGATGTTATGGCGCACCTGGCGTGGCGAGCGGATGTTCAAGTTCGAGCAAGGCGATGATCACCATCATGGCGAACATGGCCACGATCATCATGATGAAACTCAGCGAATCGATACCGGCCATGGTCGGGTTGAGCTGTCGATTTTCGAAACAGGCATGCCGCCGCACTGGCGTCTGAAAGCATTGAGCGGGCATGCCTGGCCTGCCGCCGACGTGCGTCTGCTGACGACTCGTCCGGACGGCAGCACTCAGGCGTTCTCATTTGTCGAGCAGGGTGGCTGGCTGCAATCGACGACCGATATCCCGGAGCCGCATGAGTTCGACGTTCGCTTGAGTCTTGGGCATGCAGGGCATTCCCATGACTATGACTTGAGTTACCGGGAGCATGCCCACGGGCATGCGCATCCCGACCTGCAAGGCCTGGAGCTGTCGATCGAGGGTTATCAAGACGCCCACGAGCGCGCCCATGCCAATGATATCCGCAGGCGCTTTACCAATCGCGAAGTCACGACTGGCCAGATCATCCTGTTCGGCCTGACGGGGGGGCTGATCCCGTGCCCGGCGGCAATCACTGTTTTGCTGCTTTGCCTTCAGGTCAAGGAAATCGCCCTGGGGGGCATGCTTGTCCTGTGCTTCAGTATCGGCCTGGCGTTGACGCTGGTATCGGTTGGCGCGGCGGCGGCCATTGGTGCCAATCAGGCCGCCAGCCGCTGGCCATGGTTGGGCACGGTGGCTCGTCGTGCGCCTTACCTGTCCAGCGTGTTGATCATCGGCGTTGGGCTGTATGTCGGTGTACAGGGGTGGATCGGGTTGAGTGCCTAGGGTCCGAGGGGGATTGCCGCTGGTCGATGTCATCTTGATCTATGGACTCAACAAGCCTATTTATGAGTCTATGGATCAAAGATGAGAGACCGGACATGCCACTCGCCCTTCAAGTGCAGCAGGGGTTTACCAAGAACCAGTGCGTGACCGGCCTGCGCGCCGCTGTCGGCATACTCGAAAAATGGGCGGCCTCCAGCGAGCAGGCCTGCCACGTCCTGCGCATTTCCCGTAGCACCTACACCCGCGCCAGGCAGCGTGATCCCGACTGGGCCGTGGCCCTGGATGCGGACCAGATGCAGCGCATCAGCTTTGTGCTGAACATTCACGCCACCTTGCGCCTGATCTTCGATAACCCGCAAAACGTCTACGGTTTTGTGTCGATGGCCAACGACAACGAGTTTTTCAACGGGCGGACCCCGCTGGAGATCATGGCCCAGGGGGACATGATCTCGCTGTACGAGACGTTTCGGCGAATCGACGCGCTGCGAGGCGCGCAATGGTGAGGGTCAACCAGCTGCCGGCGTTCGCCGGCGAGTCGCTGCAGGCCTACCGGTTGGTCAATTCGAAGTTTCCGCCGATAGCGATGTTTGATGACGTGGCCGATGCGGACGAATTCGAGGTGTTGTACGAGATCCAGGCGCTCACCAACCCGCGCCTGAAAAACGAGGTCGGGCAACTGGAGTTGATCGCCCGCAGCGAGATCCCGTTCGGTATTCCCGGTTGTTCGTACGCGACCGCGCCCTTTACTCACGTCAACCCGGCGGGATCGCGCTTCAGCGATGGCCGCTTTGGTGTGTTGTACCTGGCCGACTCCATGGAAACGGCGCTGGCCGAGGTGCAGCATCATCAAACGCTGTACTGGTCGAACGTGCACAACCTCAACTATGAGCGCTTTGTTTTTCGGGGTCTGTCCTGTGCTTTTGTCGACAAGGCGATGAAAGACGCGACGGCCATTTCGATCACCGATCCGATCTACGATCCTGACGATTACACCCATTCCCATGGATTCGGCAACGCCATCAGGCAGGCCCGATGCCCCGGCCTGCGTTACCACTCCGTTCGCCGGCAGGGCAGCCATTGCTGGGCGTTGATGACCCCAAGGCCAGTGTTGTCGATTGTCCAGACCGCCCACTACGAGATGATCTGGAACCGGCAGATCACCAGCGTCAACCAGATCAGCGAAGCCTGACGTCAGGCCTTGACCCAGCGCTGTCGGCTCCAGCTGCTCAGCGAGTCGACGGCGAACACCAGCAACAGCATCGCCAGGATCACGGTGCTGGCCTGGGCTTCCTGGAACAGGCTGAGGCTGACATACAACATCTGCCCCAGACCGCCGGCGCCGACGAAGCCGAGCACGCTGGCCATGCGGATATTGTTTTCCCAACGGTACAGGACGTAGGCGAGCAACTGAGGCAACAGGTTGGGCAGGGTGCCGTAACAGAACGCCCACAGGGCGTTGCTGCCTTGCAGGCGGATCGCGTCGGCGGGTTGTGGCGGGGTGTTTTCCAGTGCTTCGGCGAATAACCGGCCGAGCACGCCGGTGGTGTGCAGGGCCAACGCCAGGGTGCCGGCATTCGGGCCGAGCCCGGCGGCCAGGACCATCAACGCGGCCCATACCAGCTCCGGAATCGCCCGCAGGGCGTTGAGCACCAGGCGCGACGCGCTCTTGAACGGCCAGCCGAACCGCCCGGCCGCCGGCAGCGCCAATATCAGACCGAACACCGCCGCGAGCAGGGTACCCAGGGCGGACATGGCCATGGTTTCCAGGGCACCATGGCCGATGGCCTGGAGATGCGCCGGGCTCAGGTCCGGGCTGAGAAAACGCTGCGCATAGGCGCCCATCTGCTTCAGGTTGCCACTGCCGCCCAGTGCGCCGAGGTCGATACCCAGATAGCTGAACGACGCGACCACCGCGACGCCGATGCACAGCAGCAGGGCCAGATTGATCAGGCGATTCATTGCAGTCTCCAGCGCAACAGGCGGCTGAGCTGATCGGCCAGCAGCACCAGTAGCACAAAGGTCAGCAACAGACTGGCCACTTCACCACCGGCGAACATGCGCAGCGACAGGTCCATTTGCTGGCCCAGGCCGCCGGCACCGACGAAGCCCATCACGACTGACGCACGGATGGCGCACTCCCAGCGATACACCGTGTACGACAGCAGTTCCGCCGCGACGTTGGGCAGGATGCCGTAGCAAAACGATGCGAGCCGACCGCTGCCGGCTTGCAGCAGTGCGTGGGCCGGACGCTGGTCCACCGATTCGAAAATCTCTGCATAGACCTTGCCCAACATACCGCTGTAAGTAATGGCGATGGCCAGCACCCCAGCGGTCGGACCAAGACCGACGGCGCGTACGAACAACAGGGCCCAGACGATTTCCGGCACGCTGCGCAGGAAGATCAGCAAGCCACGCACCGGCCAGCGCAGCAGGCGGCCCAGGTAACCGGGACGGCCGGCGCGAGAGGCCGCCGACAGCGACAGCGCCCGACTGGCCAGCAGGCTGGCGGGCACCGCCAACAGCAAGGCCAGGGCCATGCCGGCGGTGGCGATGGCCAGAGTTTGCAAGGTGGCTTGCCACAGCAGCTGGAGGAACTCTTCACCATGGGCTGGTGGCCAGAAGGTTGCCACGAAGCGGCCCATTTCGCTCTGGCTGTCGGTCGCCAGCAACACGCCCAGGTCCAGTTCGCTAAAGCGGATGCCGGGCCACAACAGCGCAAGGGCCAGCAGACTGAGCAGCAGGCGGGGCCAAGTGGCCGGGTCTCGGGAATCGCGGGTCAGCATCGGGGGATCTGCACGCTCAAGGGGGGCGCAGGCGTCGGTGGCGATTGCAGTTGCTCGTTGGCGTAGAGCTTGTCGAGCAGCTCGTGGTCGACTTCGCTGGCCGGCAGGTCGAACAGGATCTGCCCATCACGCAGGCCGATGATCCGCGGAAAATGCGCCAGGGCCAGTTCCACCGCATGCAGGCTGGCGACCAGGGTGACGTTGTGTTCCCGGGCGTGGCGGCAGAGCACCGACAGCGTGTGCCCGGCCAGCACCGGGTCCATGGCCGACACCGGCTCATCGGCCAGCAACACCTCGGGTGCCTGATACAGCACCCGGGCCACGCCGACACGCTGGAGCTGACCCCCGGACAGTTGCTGGCACTGTGCGAACAGCTTGTCACTCAGGTCCAGCCGGGCCAGTGCCGCACGGGCGCCCGGAATGTCCACCGGATGCAGCAGGTTCAGCAGACTGCGGCCCAGGCTCCACTGGCCCAGCTTGCCGGCCAGCACCGCCGTGACGACCCGCTGGCGTGGGGGCAGGGGAGGCGATTGATGCACCAGGCCGATACGGGCGCGCAGGCGCTGGCGCTGACGGGCCGACAACTTCCAGGCGCGTTCGCCCAGGACTTGCAACTCGCCGCTGCCGGGGCGCAGGGCAGTGGCCAGCAGATTGAGCAGGCTCGACTTGCCGGCACCGGACGGACCGATGATGGCGACCTGTTCGCCTGCACCGATGTGCAGGTCCACGTCACGCAGTGCCTGGACGCCATTGGCATGGGTCAGGCTGACCCCGGTCAACTGCAAGGTCATTTGAGCAGGTCGGCGGCGCGTGCGGCTTCCTCGATGCCCTTGTAGTTCTCGGGGCTGGTTTCGATGAAGCGGCTGGCGGCCTGCAGATCCAGGATCTCCTTGTCCGCGGGCTTCGCCGGATCGAGGGCCAGGAAGGCTGCCTTGATTTTGTTGGCGAGCGCCGGATCGAGGGTGCCGCGCACGGTCCAGTTGTAATCGAAGTAGGCCGGAGTGGTGGCGAACACCTTGACCTTGTCGGTGTCGACCTTGCCGGCGGCGACCAGTTTTTCCCACACGCTGGCGTTCAAGACCCCGGCATCGACCTTGCCGGCCTGTACCCAGGCGACCGTGGCGTCGTGGGCACCGGAATAGCCCACGCGACTGAAGTAGCTTTCCGGCTTGATGCCGTCCTTGAGCATGAAATAACGCGGCATCAGACTGCCCGACGTGGAGGACACCGAGCCGAAGGCGAAGGACTTGCCCTTGAGGTCGGCGAGGGATTTGACGTTCGGGTCGGCAGAGATGAATTTGCTGGTGAACTTCGCGTCCTGCTCACGCTGTACCAACGGAATGGCATTGCCGGTTTTCAGGCGGGCCTGCACGAAGGTAAAGCCGCCGAGCCAGGCCAGGTCGATGCGGTCGGTGGCCAGCGCCTCGACCACGGCCGGGTAGTCGCTCACCGGCACGAACTCGACCTTCATGCCCAATTGCTGTTCCAGGTACGCACCCAGCGGCTTGAATTTGCGCAGCAGTTCGGTCGGCGCCTCATCGGGAATTGCGCTGACTTTCAGGGTGTCAGCGGCCTGCGTGAGCACGCTGCAAACAGACAGGGTCAAGCCGATGGCTAATGCCAGGGTACGCTTGAGCATGGAAGTTCTCCGTTTTATTTGCGCAAGTTGGGTCGATGCACTGAGAGGTTAGCCGAAATGACCGTGGGAGCGAGCTTGCCCGGGAAGCGGGCGGCACATCCTACATCATCGTTACCTGACACACCGCTTTCGCTGGCAAAGCCAGCTCCTACGGGGGGCTGTGTTTGTCAGAAATACAGGCGAACATCCCAAATCACTGTAGGAGCTGGCTTGCCAGCGAAGGGGCCGGCACATCCACCATCGTCGATGCCTGACACACCGCTTTCGCTGGCAAAGCCAGCTCCTACAGGGCCGGTGTTGGTCAGGAAAACAGGCGAACATCCCAAATCACTGTAGGAGCTGGCTTGCCAGCGAAGGGGCCGGCACATCCTGCATCATCGTTACCTGACACACCGCTTTCGCTGGCACATTCACCATCACTGATGCCTGACACACCGCTTTCGCTGGCAAAGCCAGCACCTACAGGGCCGGTGTTGGTCAGATAAATAGGCGAACACCCCAAATCACTGTGGGAGCTGGCTTGCCAGCGAAGGGGCCGGTACATCCACCCTCACCGATGCCTGACACATCGCTTTCGCTGGCAAGCCAGCCCCTACAGGGCCTGTGTTGGATGTTCTACCCAGGCCTCAGAGCAGACTCCACGACACCCCGACATAAACGCCCAAACCCTCGCCCGGCGTGGAGCGTGCCGCGTCCAGCCCTTTGTCGTCGTAGCCCGGCGTGACGGTGGCGGCGTAGTGTTTGTCCGTCAGGTTGCGCATGTCCACCCACGTCTGCCAGTCGCCCTTGGGCGCGTTGTAGCCCAGGGTCGCGCCGAACAGGGCATAGGGATCGGCGTAGTAGCTGTTGGCGTAATCCACCGCCACCTTCGACACCAGCTGGGTGTTGAGCGCGGCAAAGAAACCCTGGGGCCAGTCGTAGCGCAGTTCGCCCTGGTAGTAGTGCATCGGCAGTCCCGGCAGGCGGTTGTCGCCGAAGCGGTCGTCGTCGCGGTAGTGGAAGTCACTGAAGGTATAGCTCTGGCGCAAGCTCAACTGGCCGCCATCGGCCCGTGACCACAGGAGACTCTGCAAGCTGGCTTCCACGCCCTGGTGCACGGTGGGGCTGGCGTTGAGCTCGTAGGGCGTGGTGGCGTTGGCATCCGGCAACACCGAGAGCAATTCGTGGCGCACTTGGGCGTAGTACCAGGCCAGGCTCCATTGACCCAGCGTGCTGTCGCCGCGGCCGCCGAGTTCCAGGGTGGTCGCGGTCTGGTTTTGCAGTTCGACCGGATCGCGTTGCGCACCCGTGGCGGGGCCACTGCCGGCCGGGAACCTCTGGTTGGCGCTGTAGATCAGCGACCACGGGTGTGGTGCTTCGACCGAACGGCTGAGATTGCCGAACAATTGCAGGTCAGGGGTCAGTTGATAGCGCAGGCCCACCCGTGGCGCATAGTCCCAGTCGCCCATACTGGTCTTGCCGCCCCCGTCGGGGTAAGTCACCGCGCTTTCACGACGGGTGTAAATGGCAGCGAGGCCGGTGGTCAGCCACAGGTCGTCGGCGATCTCCAGGTCATTGCCAACATGCAGGACGCTGTCCGAGCCCTGGTAGGTGAAGTCGCGAATGTGCGTACCCGGTGCATAGCCGGCGGTGTTGCCGGTGGGGATACGTACAAATTCGCTGGCCCCATCATTGGGCAGGTGTTTGGTCACGCGCAAACCCACCGTACTGTGGCTTTCCAGGCCCCAGAGGGTATCGCGACGCTTGTAGTCGAATGTGCCGCTGACATCCGTGTAGGCCACCTTCAGGCGGTTGGGGCCTTCACGCAAGTCCATGGGATAGTCGTGGTAGACAAGGCCGGTCTGGATGCTTGAGTCGTCATCGAGGTAGAAGGTGGTCTTGTTGCCGATAAAGGTGCTGCCCGGCTGGTCACGGCTGTCGTCCCGCGCTACGTAGGCGGGATTGGCTGCCCGTGGATCGTGTTCGATGGAATGCTTGGTCACCCGCCCGGCGAGGTCGTTGTCGGTCTGGCGGTGGCGCAGATAGAAACGCGTTTCCAGGTTCGGGTTGAAGCGGTAGCCGAAGTTGGCGAT
Organism: Pseudomonas izuensis; assembly: GCF_002356535.2. NCBI lineage: Bacteria > Pseudomonadati > Pseudomonadota > Gammaproteobacteria > Pseudomonadales > Pseudomonadaceae > Pseudomonas > Pseudomonas izuensis. The sequence goes on from NZ_AP017423.2 coordinate 2,388,780, forward strand.
GACCCCCTGGCTTTCGCTGGCCGTGTGGTCCTGATAGCCGTCGGAGCGCGCGTCGGTCATGGACAGGTAGTAATCGAAGTCGCCCAGCACCTGCCCGGAGCTGACCTGGCGTTGCTGATAACCGTGGCTGCCCGTCGCGTAGCGCACCTGCAACCTGGGAGCGTCGTAGCCGGTGTGGCTGACGTAATCGATAGCCCCGCCCAGGGCCAGTGCGCCCCTGTCGAATCCGTTGGCACCGCGCAGCACTTCCACATGGTCGAGCCACAGCGGTTCCAGCAACTCATAGGGCGTGCCACCCGGGCCGGTCAGCGGCAGGCCGTCGAGCATCGTGTACAGCCCCGAAGCGTGGGCGCCCGGTGCACGGTTGATCCCCGATCCGCGGATCGAGATCTTGACCCCTTCGTTGCCCGCCGACTGGGCATAAATCCCCGGTTGATAAGCCAGCACATCCTGATTGCTGGCCACGCGGCCCTGCAGGGGACGGCGCATATCCACCACATTGGTACCGCCGGGCACCTGGGCAAGCCGGGCCCTGGCGTCTTCGATGGACGAGTCTTCGTCGCTCCGGTCCTCAGCCCCGATCAGCACCTGTCCCAGTTCCAGGCCTTCGGCCCAGGCGGTGGCCGGACAGACAAGGGCCAGGCCCAACAACGCAGTGGGCAGGGATTTGGGCGAGGGCATTGAGACAACTCCAGACGTACAGAACGGGCAGTGAAGAACTGCGACGCAGGGAGGAACGAAGGAAACACATGGCAATTTTGTTTTTTTGCCGGGTGAGGCTGCAGCTTCCAGCCTCAGGCTGTGCGAACGCTCGTCAGATCGATCCGACAGCCCGGGGCCGCATCACTGACGGCCAGCTTCATGTCATGCAGGCGCGCAACTGCCGACACCATGCTCAACCCCAGGCCATTGCCGGGCGTATGGCGGCTCGATTCGGCGCGGTACAGTCGGCGCAAGACCGCTTCTCGCTCCGCTGGCGCGATACCCGGCCCGTTGTCCGTTACGCGTATCCCGACCCTGTTCGGGTCTGCAATAACGGTCAACCGGACCTGGCTGTGGTCGGGACAGAATTTGATGGCGTTGTCCAACAGATTGCAGATCGCATCGAACAGCAGTTGCGCGTCCCCGGGAATGATCGCGGGTGCCTGGCTGGCGTCGAGTGTCAGGCTGATGCCGCGTTCTTCGGCCAATGGCTCATACAGCTCGACGGCGTCGGCACTGATCAGGTTCAGATCCAGAGGCGCGAAGTGACTGCGACGCGCGCTGTCTTCAATTTCCGAGATGCGCAGCAGGGCCTTGAAGGTCAATAGCAGGCCCTTGGCTTCGGTCAACGCGGCATCGATGCTGGCAGCGTATTGCGCCTCGTCCAGACCACGGCGCTGGGTGCGTTCAAGGCCGGCGATCAGGCGGGTCAGCGGGGTGCGCAGGTCGTGGGCGATGTCGTCGCACACACCCTTGACCTCGCTCATCAAGCGTTCAAGCTCATCGAGCATGCCGTTGACCACCGAGGCCAGTCGGTCAATGTCATCGTTGTTGCCCTGGATCGGCAAACGGCCGGTCAAGTCGCCTTCGATGATGCCCTTGATCGAGCGACTGACCTTGTCCAGCCGCCGGTGAGCCGAGTATCCCAACACCAGCGCACCGAACAGGCCGACCACCAGCAACAGCACGCCACCGGAAACCAGCGCCTTGATCAGCAGTTCGTCGAACTCGCGTATGTCGTGGATATCCTGGGCCACCAGCAGCGTCTTGCCATCGGCCAGGCGATGCACGATGAAGCGGACGGGGCGCTGATGCCCGTTTTCCTTGCGCCAGTCGAATTCCTGGGGTTTGTCATAGGTGGAGAAGGGCGGCAGCTGCTGGATGGCGCCGGCAATAAACTGGCCCTGAGCGTCGAACAAACTGTGGGGCAGGCGTGCTTCGACGTCCTGCACGGCGTGATTGCGGATCTCCCTGAGCTGCAGCTCGGGGTCCTGGGCACTGCGGTTTTCCACCTGGCGATACAGCGCCGTATCGGCTTCGGTCTTCAGGTAAAACGCCGTTTGCCAATAGACATAGCCGAACAGCGCCAGGAACGAACAGCCAAACAGGCCGAGAAACAGCAGCCCGGTTCGAAAGCTGATGGTGCGCGGAATCTCACTCAGGCGAACGGAGGACATAACCGGCTCCACGAATGGTATGAATCATCGGTGGCTCACCCTCGCCGTCGACCTTGCGCCGCAAGCGGCCCATATGCACTTCAATCACGTTGGTGCGCTCGTCATAGCTGTAATTCCACACCGCCTCGAACAGCATGGTGCGCGTGACCACCTGCCCGGCGTTGCGGATCAAGTGTTCCAGCAAGGCGTATTCCCGTGGGACCAGTTCAATGACCCGGTCACCGCGCCGTACCGTCCGGCTCAACAGATCGACCTCCAGGTTGGCGACGCGCAAGCGGGTTTCCCTGGCCTCGGCGACCGGCTCGGCGCGACGGCGGTTCAAGGCATCCAGGCGTGCGGTCAGTTCGATGAACTCGAACGGCTTGGTCAGGTAATCGTCACCGCCGGCGCGCAAGCCGCGAACCCGCTCGTCGAGGGCGTTCAGGGCACTGAGGATCAACACCGGCGTGTTCACGCTTGCCGCCCGTAAAGCGGTGAGTACGCCGAGCCCGTCGAGCCCGCCGGGCAGCATGCGGTCCAGAACGATCAGGTCGAACGGTTCGCTCAAGGCCTTGAGCAGGCCTTCGCGACCATTGTTGGCACAGCTCACGGTAAAGCCGTGGTCACACAGGGCGGCTTCGATTTCGCGGCAGGTAGGCAAGTCGTCTTCGACGACCAGAACATGGGTCATGGCAGTTGGACCGCTCACATCATCGGGCAGAGATGGCATAGTGTGACAAAGCCTGCGGCTGCGCCACGTTCCCGTCGGGTAAACAAAAGTTTAGGTTTGATTCATGGAGACGGTGCCGTGCGCATTCTAGTGGTTGAAGACGATGCCCAGACCGCCGCTTACCTGCTGCGCGGGTTGACCGAAAGCGGTCACGTCGTCGATATCGCCAGTGATGGCAATACGGGGCTGGGCATGGCCCTTGAAGACATTCACGATGCCTTGATCGTCGACCGCCGTTTGCCCGGCCTCGACGGCATCGGTTTGATCAAGGCCCTGCGTGCACGCAAGCTGCGGGTGCCGATTCTGATGCTCAGTGCGCAGGCGTCCACCACCGACAAGGTTGAGGGCCTGCAAGCCGGTTGCGATGATTACCTGGCCAAACCCTATGCGTTCGCCGAAGTGCTGGCCAGACTCGATGCCTTGCTGCGCGGACGGGAGCAGACGACGGGGCCGGCGCGTCAACTGGTGGTTGGCGAGTTGCACCTCGATTGCGCCACCCGCACCGCCGTGCGTCAGGGTCGGGTCATTGCCTTGCAGCACCGTGAGACGCTGTTGCTGGAAAAACTCATGCGCCACAGCGGTCAGGTGGTGACCCGCGACATGCTGCTCGACAGTGCCTGGGATTACGCATTCGACCCCAACGACAACGTGATCGACAAACACATTCATCGCTTGCGACGCAAACTCGATGAAGGTTTCGACTACTCGCTGATCAAGACCGTGCCCGGCGCCGGCTACAGCTTTCAGGTGACACCGGACCAAGGCTAAATAAAAGTTTACCTGCCGACGAACGCTCTGGCAGGCGCCCCTCGCTATCTTCGCCTCATTCGTGGATCGCTCCACACAGGCTCAAGCGGGGGAAAGCTTGCCCATGTCGTTTTCAACCTTGGCCGCGCGCAGTTGGCGCGCGGCATTTCGCTCACCTGTGTCATTGACGTTGCTCGGCGTGCTGATGCTCGGCGGCTGCTCCATGGTGCCCGAGTATCGGCAACCGGAGTTGCCCCTGGCCCGGCAGTGGGATGGCGCGACGAGCAGCCAATCGGCCCAGGGCGGGCAATGGTGGAGTGAATTTCACAGCGCCGAACTGGATCAACTGATCGCCCGTGGCCTGGCGTCCAACTACACCCTCAAGGCGGCGGTCAGTCGGATCGATGAGGCCCGTGCATCGGCGCAAGTGGCAGGGGCGGCGCAATACCCGGCGTTGAACCTGGGGGGCAATGTCCAGCGTCAGAACAACTACGGCACCACGGAAAAACGCAGTGTTTTTGCCGAAGCGACTTACGAGATCGACTTCTGGGGCAAGCAGCGTGCCGCCGCCGACTCCGCCGACTCATTGGCCAACGCGACGGCGTTTGATGCCCAGACCTTGCGCATGAGTCTGGGGGCGAGCATTGCCGACAGCTACTTCCAGGTGCTGTCCCTGGAGGACCGGCTGCGTCTGGCCCGATCCATCGCCGACGATGCGCGGCAGGTGTTGGATCTGGTGGAAGTCCAGGCCAGCCAGGGCGCGGTATCGAACCTGGAAGTCGCCCAGCAACGCAACGCCATGCAGACCTTTGAAGCGGCGATACCGCCACTGCGTCAGCAACGGGATCTGGCGTTGTACCAATTGGCCGTTCTGGTCGGCGCGCAGCCCGAGGGCTTTCACCTGCAAGGTGATGGGCTGAATGCCCTGCAAGTGCCGCAACCTGCGACCGGGTTGCCGATTGGCTTGCTGCGCCAACGGCCGGACATCCAGGCCGCCGAAGCGCGGCTGAAATCAGCCAACTTCGATGTAGGCGTGGCTCGCGCCGCGTTTCTGCCCAACCTCTCACTGGACTTGCTGGGCGGCATCGACACGCTCGCTGGCGGCCAGATCTGGAGCGCCATCGGCACGCTCAGCCAACCGGTGTTTGCCGGTGGCCAGCTCAAGGGGCAGTTGCACTTCGATCAGGCCCACGTTCAGGAGCTGACGTCGAGTTATCGCGAATCAATCATTGAGGCCCTGCAAGATGTGGAGACGCAACTCAGCGCCGCCCGCGAGCTCGACAAGAGCTATGCGTTGAACCAGTCCGCCGTCGATTCGGCGCGAGAAGCGGCGCGCCTGGCGCAGGTTCGCTACCGCCTCGGGTCCACCGATTTCCAGACGTTGTTGATCGTCGAACGCACCCAATACCAGGCCGAAGACACGCTGTTGCAGGTACGCCTCCAGCATTTGCAGGCCGCCGTCGGCCTGTTCCGGGCCCTGGGTGGGGACTTCTCGTCTGACACCCTCGCTTCCAATTCTCCCGCTCAGGTTGCCCACCCATGAATGCCTTGAACCCACGTCGTCGTTTTGTTTTCGGGGGGCTGGTGGTGCTCTCGCTCGCCGCCGCCTTCAGCGGATTTCAATGGATCAAGCGTGCCCAGGCCGCGCCGGTGAAATCCGAGGCCGGTGCCGTGCCCGTGCAGATGACGCAAGTCAGTCGGCAGGACTTGCCGATCTGGATCAGTGCCATTGGCAATGTGCAGGCGCTCAACAGCGTCAATGTGCGGGTGAGGGTGGACGGCGAACTGCAAAAAATCCTGTTCAATGAAGGGCAAACGGTCACGGCGGGCAGCCTGCTGGCGGTGATCGATCCACGGGTGTATCAGGCTCAGGTCGCCCAGGCTCAGGCCATGGTCGCCAAGGATCAGGCGCAATTGGCCAACCTCAAGGTCAACCTCGACCGCGCCAGCAAACTGGCCGCGGCGAAGGCCGGCCCGACCCAGGATGTCGACACTTACCGCGCGCAACTGGCCGCCCAGCAAGCCACGGTACAGGCCGATCAGGCGGCGCTGGATACGGCGCGCCTGCAATTGGAATTCACCCAGGTCAAGGCCCCGTTGACCGGGCGCACCGGCCAGCGTCTGCTGGATGTCGGCGCCATTGCCCATGGCGCCGAAGCCACCGGTTTGGTGACGATTACCCAGATGAACCCGATCTCGGTCGCCTTCGCCGTGTCCCAGGACGAACTGGCGGACATTCTCGAGGAAAACGCCAAGGGGGCGTTGCAGGTGGTCGCGATGACCCGCGATGGCCAACAGGAAATCGCCCGTGGCCAACTGAGTTTCATCGACAGTCAGGTGACCGCCGCCAGTGGTCAGATCCAGCTCAAGGCACAGTTCGACAATGCTGCCGCCAAGCTCTGGCCGGGCGAGTTGGTGACGGCGCGATTGCTGGTGCAGACGCGTCGGGACGTGGCCGTGGTTCCTGCTGATGCCGTGCAATTGGGGCGTCAGGGTAGCTTTGTCTATGTGGTCGATGGTGATCAGCGGGTCCAGCCGCGTCTGGTCGATGCCGCCACTGTCGTTGATGGCAAGCAATGGATTCGCCAAGGCCTGGCGGCCGGTGAAACCGTGGTGGTGCAGGGCCAGTCCCGCGTCGCGCCGGGGCTGAAAGTGACGCCGGTCAAGACGGACACCCCTGCCGAACTGGCAGAGGTGGCCCAATGAATGCCTTGGCCGGATTGATTCAACGGCGAATCGGGCTGAGTCTCCTGGCCCTCGGGGTCATGCTGCTGGGCGCCTTCGCGTATTTTCATCTGCCGGTGGCACCGCTGCCGACCGTGGATTTCCCGACCATCCAGGTCACTGCCAAGCTGTCCGGGGCGAGCGCGGAAACCATGGCGTCTTCGGTGGCGACACCCCTGGAGCGCGCGTTTGCTGCCGTGCCGCAAGTGACCTCGATGACCTCATCGAGTGCAGCCGGTAAAACCCAGGTCGTGCTGCAATTTGATTTGTCGCGGGATATCGACGGTGCTGCGCAAGATGTGCAGACAGCGATCAACACCGCCACGCCGAACCTGCCCAAGACCATGTCCAGTGCGCCGACCTTCAACAAGGTCAATCCGGCCGAAGGCACGGTGATGTCGCTGGCCGTGACCTCGCCAATCCGTACGCTGCCGGAGCTGGATCGCTATGCCGACAACTACATTGCCCAGCGGCTGTCGCAGATGCCCGGCGTCGGCCTGGTGGACTTTCATGGTGAGCAGAAACCGGCGGTGCGGGTACAGATCGATCCCGATGCATTGGCCGCTCGAGGCCTGACGCTGGAAGATGTGCGCAGCGTGATTGGCGTCAGCACCCTCGATCAACCCAAAGGCAGCCTCGATGGACAAAGCCGTTCGATCACCCTGGGCGCGACCGACCAAATGCTCGACCCGCAGCATTATCGCGATCAGGTCATTGCCTATAAAAATGGCATGCCGATCAAACTCGGTGACCTCGGCCGGGTGATCGCCGGTGCCGAAGACACCCAGCAAGCCGCGCAGTTGGGGGCCGAGCCCACGGTCATTGTCGACATCCACAAGCAACCGGGTTTCAACCTGCTGTCGACCATCGCCACGATCAAGGCCAAGCTGCCCGAGCTGACGGCGTCGTTGCCGCGAGACGTGCAGGTGCAGGTGGTGGGCGACCGTACCCAGACCATCGAAGCCTCGGTCAATGACATGCAGTTCACCTTGCTGCTGTCCATTGCGCTGGTGGTCGTGGTGATCTTCGTGTTCCTGCGCAAAGCCACCGCCACCCTGATTCCGAGCCTGACCATCCCGTTGTCGCTGGTGGCGACGTTCGGGGTGATGTACCTGCTGGATTACAGCCTCGACAACCTGTCGATCATGGGCCTGGCGATTGCCGTCGGGTTTGTGGTGGACGATGCCATCGTGGTCATGGAGAACATCGTCCGGCACCTGGAGATGGGCAAGTCTCGCCTGCAATCGGCGGTCGATGGCTTGCGCGAAGTGGCGTTCACCATTGTCTCGATGACCGTATCACTGATTGCGGTGTTCCTGCCGATCCTGCTGATGTCGGGCATTGTCGGGCGCTTGATGCGCGAGTTCGCGGTGACCGTCAGCGTTGCGATCATCATGTCCGGTATCGTCTCCCTGACCATCACGCCGATGCTTTGCGCCTGGCTGCTCAAACCCCACGCCGAGCGCGAAGAAGGGCGCTTTGCCCAAGCCTGCGAGCGGGTATTCGATGGCCTGCACAACGGCTATCGGCGCAGCCTGGATTGGGTGCTCGACCATCAACGCATCACTATGGCCGTGGCCATCGCCACCCTGGCGGCGACGGCAGTGCTGTATGTCGGCATTCCCAAGGGCTTCTTCCCGCAACAGGACAACGGCTTGATCCAGGGCGTGGCGGAAGCGGCGGCGGATATATCGCCCATCGCCATGCGTGCGCAGGTCAATCGTGCCGCCGAGGTCATTGGCCAGGACCCGGCGGTGGCCCGGGTGTACTTCTGGATCGGCCCGAACCCGACCGTCAGTCAGGGCAAGGTCATGATCAACCTCAAACCGTTCAGCGAACGCACCGCCAGCGCGGCCGAGGTCATCCGTCGCCTGCAACCGGCGCTCGACCGGTTGTCCGGGGTCAAGGTGTTCATGCAGGCCAACCAGGACATCCAGATTGGTGGTCGGGCCAGCAAGACCCAATATCAGTACACCCTGCAAGACCCGGACAGCGTCGAACTGGATCACTGGAGCGGGGTGCTGCTGGAAAAACTCAAATCCTTGCCACAGTTGCAGCACGTCACCTCCGACCAGCAACAGGCCATCGCCCAATCGACGCTGGTGATCGACCGGCCCACGGCGGCGCGCCTGGGTGTAACGGTGCAGGCCATTGACGATGTGCTCTACGACGCCTTTGGCCAGCGACAGATCGCGACGATGTTCACGCAACTGGATCAGAACCACGTGATCCTTGAGCTGGACCCGAGCTGGCAGACATCCACCGCGACCCTGGAACATCTGTTTGTCCGCGCCAGTTCCGGCGCGCTCGTCCCTTTGAGTTTGCTGGCGAGCATCAAGACTGAACAGGTGCCGATCATCATCAACCACCAGGGCGTATTCCCGGCGATTACCCTTTCATTCGACCTCGCGCCGGGGCACGCCTTGAGCGAGGCGGTGGATGCGATCAATCAGGCGTCGTTGGCGGTCGCGATGCCCGACACAGTGGTCGGCAGCTTCCAGGGCACCGCCCAGGCGTTTCAGGATTCGTTGAAGTCGCAACCCTGGTTGATTCTGGCGGCGATTCTTACGGTCTACATCGTCCTTGGTGTGCTGTACGAGAACGCCATTCACCCACTGACGATCATTTCGACCTTGCCGTCGGCCGGTTTCGGCGCACTGCTGGCCTTGATGCTCTGCGGGCAGGACTTATCAGTGCTGGGGATGATCGGCATCATCCTGCTGATCGGTATCGTCAAGAAAAACGCGATCATGATTGTCGACTTCACCTTGCAGGCCCAGCAGCGGGGCCTGTCGCCCCGGGACGCGGTTCGCGAAGGGTGCCTGTTGCGCCTGCGCCCGATCCTGATGACCTCCCTGGCGGCCTTGCTCGGCGCCGTGCCGCTGGCGTTCGGTCATGGTGCCGGCTCCGAGTTGCGGCAGCCGTTGGGCATTGCGATTGTCGGTGGCCTGGCGGTGTCGCAGATCCTGACGCTCTACACCACGCCGGTGGTCTATCTGTGGTTTGAACGTCGGCGGGGCAGGGCGCAGGCCGACGCCACGGAGGTCGCCATTTGAAACTTCGACTGCCCCCTGTGGGAGCGAGCCTGCTCGCGATGGGCGTCAACGATAACGCGGGCTGTCTGGATGTCCGCGTTGTCTCGGCATTCTTCGCGAGCAGGCTCGCTCCTACAGGTCCAACGCAGACCTGTAGGAGCGAGCCTGCTCGCGATTGACTTCAACGATAACGCGGGCTGTCTGGATAACCCGCGTTGTCCTGACGTTTTGCGCGAGCGGGCTCGTTCCTACAGGTTCGGGTTGAGAACCTTCAGGGCGGATCGACCTGATCCAGCACCCGATTCGCCGTGATCTCCGCCAGCATCACGCTGTTGGAAATACCGAGCAGCGCGTTCCGATCATTGGCCTACTGCAAAGACAAGGACAGAAAATAGATCCGTCCCCTTTTTCCCAGCTCTGCTTTTTTCGCTGTGCCGCAACGGCTTTGGCGGCGCTGAAAGGTTCAGCTCTTGGCGACGAGGCGTGAGTTTCGTTCATTGCGAAAGGCCAGTTGGTCGATGGTCTGGGTCGCGTGCTCAGCCTCTTCGCGAGCCTTGAGGATCACGCCGTGATGGGGCGACTTGCTGCACACCGGGTCGGCGTGGCTCGCGTCACCGGTGAGCATGAACGCCTGGCAGCGGCAGCCGCCGAAGTCTTTTTCCTTCTCGTCGCAGGAGCGGCACGGCTCGGGCATCCAGGCATAACCGCGAAAACGGTTGAAGCCGAACGAGTCGTACCAGATGTGCTGCAGGCTGTGGTCGCGCACGTTGGGAAACTGCACCGGCAGTTGTCGGGCACCGTGACAGGGGAGCGCGGTGCCGTCTGGCGTGACCGTCAGAAAAATACTGCCCCAGCCGTTCATGCAGGCTTTGGGACGTTCTTCATAATAGTCCGGCGTGACAAAAATCAGCTTGCACGGATGCCCTTCGGCTTCCAGTTTGGCGCGGTACTCGTTGGTGATGCGTTCGGCGCGCACCAGTTGCTCGCGGGTCGGCAACAGCCCGACGCGATTGAGCTGGGCCCAACCGTAGAACTGGCAGGTGGCGAGTTCGACGAAGTCCGCTTCAAGGGCGATGCACAGCTCGATGATGCGGTCGATCTGGTCGATGTTGTGCCGATGGGTGACGAAATTCAGCACCATCGGATAGCCGTGGGCCTTTACCGCGCGGGCCATGGCCAGCTTCTGCGCGAAGGCCTTTTTCGAACCGGCGAGGAGGTTGTTCACCTGTTCGTCGCTGGCCTGGAAACTGATCTGGATATGATCGAGGCCGGCCTGCTTGAAGTCGCTGATTTTCTGCTCGGTCAGGCCGATGCCGGAGGTGATCAGGTTGGTGTAGAAACCCAGCTGGCGCGCCTCGGCAATCAGCTCGGCTAGGTCCTGGCGCACCAGCGGTTCGCCGCCGGAAAAGCCCAGTTGCGCCGCGCCCATTTCCCGCGCTTGGCGAAACACCTTGATCCACTGCTCGGTGCTCAGCTCCTGGCCTTGCCCGGCGAAGTCCAGCGGATTGGAGCAGTACGGGCATTGCAGCGGGCAGCGATAGGTCAACTCGGCCAGCAGCCACAGCGGCAGGCCGATGTCCGGTGTGGGCGGTACTTGCACCGACGAATCAGGCCAGTTCGATCCAGTGCTGCGCACGGGCCACCTCCATGAATTGCTCGATGTCGTCACCGAGCTCGGGCACGCCGGGGAACTGCTGGTCGAGTTCGGCGATGATCGCCGCGACATCCCGCTGGCCATCGATCAGGCCGCCGATCAACGCCGCGCTTTCATTGAGCTTGATCATGCCTTCCGGGTACAGCAGCACGTGGCCTTTCTGGGCCGGTTCGTACTGGAAGCGGTAGCCGGGACGCCAGGTCGGGGTCCGGCTGCGGTCGAAACTCATAAGCTGATTCCTTTGTGCCAGACCCGCTGGTCGGTCACGCTGTGATAGGGCGGGCGATTCAGTTCGTAAGCCATGCTCATGGCATCGAGCATGCTCCAAAGTATGTCCAGTTTGAACTGGAGAATGTCCAGCATGCGCTCCTGGCCTTCCCGCGTGGTGTAGTGCTGCAGGGTGATCGCCAACCCGTGTTCCACATCGCGACGCGCCTGGCCCAGGCGCGTGCGGAAATACGCGTAGCCGGCCGGGTCGATCCACGGGTAATGCTGCGGCCAGCTGTCCAGGCGCGACTGGTGGATCTGCGGCGCAAACAGTTCGGTCAGCGAGCTGCTGGCGGCTTCCTGCCAACGGGCGCGGCGGGCGAAATTGACGTAGGCGTCCACCGCAAAACGCACGCCGGGCAGTACCAGTTCCTGCGAGCGTAGTTGCTCCGGGTCGAGGCCGACCGCCTGGCCCAGGCGCAACCAGGCTTCGATGCCGCCGTCTTCGCCGGGGGCGCCGTCGTGGTCGAGCAGGCGCTGAATCCACTCGCGGCGGATTTCGCGGTCCGGGCAGTTGGCCAGGATGGCGGCGTCCTTGAGCGGGATGTTCACCTGATAATAGAAGCGGTTGGCGACCCAGCCCTGGATCTGCTCGCGGGTGGCCCGGCCTTCGTACATCGCCACGTGGTAGGGGTGGTGGATGTGGTAGTAGGCGCCCTTGGCGCGCAGGGCGGCTTCGAATTCGGTGGGGGACAGCGGGGTGTCGGTCATTGCGGGTCTCCGGTGTACAACCGTTGAAATCCTGGGTGTCTGGTTGGACGTCATCGCTGGCAAGCCAGCTCCCACAGGTTTTGTGTGCGCCACAGATCCTTGTGGGAGCTGGCTTGCCAGCGATGGGGCCATTCGCTACAACACGATACTCATGCCGTCATACGCCACTTCCACACCGCGCCGCTCCAGTTCCGCGCGCTGCGGCGAGTCCTCATCGAGAATCGGGTTGGTGTTGTTGATGTGGATCAGCACCTTGCGCGGCCCGGGCAGTTGCTCGAGCACCTCGAGCATGCCGCCGGGACCGTTCTGCGCCAGGTGACCCATCTCCCGGCCGGTGCGGGTGCCGACGCCACGGCGCTGCATTTCGTCGTCGTCCCACAGCGTGCCGTCCACCAGCAGGCAATCGCTGCCGGCCATAATCGCCAGCAACGGTGCATCGACCTTGCCCAGGCCCGGTGCGTAAAACAGTTTACCGCCGGTGCTCAGGTCCTCGACGATCAGGCCGATGTTGTCGCCCGGGTGCGGGTCGAAGCGGTGCGGCGAGTAGGGCGGCGCGGCGCTGCGCAAGGGCAGCGGGGTGAAGCGCAGGTTTGGGCAAGCCGGGACGCTGAAACTCTGATCGAGTTCGATGCGGTTCCAGGTCAGGCCGCCATTCCAGTGGCTCAGCATGTTGAACAGCGGGAAGCCGCTGCTCAGGTCTTCGTGGACCATGTCGGTGCACCAGACCTGATGCGGGCAACCTTCGCGCAACATGAGCAGACCGGTGGTGTGGTCGATCTGGCTGTCCATCAGGATGATCGCGCCGATGCCGGTATCGCGCAGGGCACGGCCCGGTTGCATCGGGGCGAAGCTCTGCAGTTGCGCGCGGATGTCCGGCGAGGTGTTGCACAGCACCCAGTTCACGCCGTCATCGGAAATCGCGATGGACGACTGGGTCCGCGCCTGGGCCCGCAGGCTGCCGTCGCGAAAGCCGGCGCAGTTCACGCAGTTGCAGTTCCACTGGGGGAAACCGCCGCCGGCGGCGGAACCTAGAATCTGGATATACATGATGTGATCCGACCAACAATCGCGTCAGGGCGACTGCGCAAAAAAATGCCCCGGCGCACCGGGGCCAAATTGAAGTGGTGCCATGCCTGTGGAGTGGAGCAGCGCACGGCACCACGCTCACGGGTCAGCGGCTGGCGAAGTACATAGTGACCTCAAAGCCGATACGCAGGTCGGTGTAGGCAGGTTTGGTCCACATGGTTGAGTTCCTCAGTATTGTTGGATGGTTCATTTCAAAAAGCTGTTGCGCATCTTTGCTCGACATGACGGCGAGTCCGGTCAGGCTGGCTCGCCGTCGTCGCGTTACCGCAGTGCGGTCATGGCGTGGCTTTGGCCGTGGCCGGCTGTTGCGACTTGAGGTAGTCCGCGTACTCCCGGCTCATCACGTATTGCTTGATTTTCTCGACCTCGGCGGGCTCCAGCGTGTCTTTGAAAGACGGCATGCCCAAGGGCCTCAACACGCCGTCCAGGACGATCTGCTGGAACAGGCCGCGCCGCGCCTCGTCGGACTTGCGCAGGTCGGGAATCAACCCGCCGCTGACGGCGCCCACGCCGTGGCAGACAGAACAGTAGGAGCCGAACAGCTGTTGGCCCGCGGCGAGGTCTGTGGCGGATGCCTCGACCGGCTTCGGTATGCGGGTGACGACCTGCGCTTTTTCGGGCAATGGTGGCAGTGAGTCTTTGCCGCCGAGTTTGAACACCAGCAGGCGACTGACGTTGCCCACCCCCGGCGCATTCGCGGCGTCACCGCCGATCAGGGGCGCGACACCACCCCAACCCGCCATTACGGCAACGTACTGCTCACCTTCGAAACGGTAACTGATGGGGGCAGCGACGATGCCGGTCTGGGCGGCAAAGGACCACAGTTTCTTGCCTTTGTCCGCAGAGTAAGCGATGAAGTTACCGTCTGCCGTTCCCTGGAACACCAGGTTGCCCGCGGTGCTCAGGGTGCCGCCGTTCCAGTAGTTCGAATAGGGCACGCGCCAGACTTCTTTTTGCTTCACCGGGTCCCAGGCCAGAAGCGCACCGGATACCGCCTCGCGCGGAATTTCAGTGGCGTCGGAGAACCCGGCGCCGGTGTTGAATCCCTTGCGTTTGATGAAGTCCTTGGCTTCGTTGCGGTAGACGCCCGGAATTTCCTGGTAGGGGATGTACACCAGGCCGGTCTGCGGGTTGAACGACATCGAGTGCCATCCATGTGCGCCGAACGGGCTCGGCCACATCACTATGGGTTTGTCCTTGTAGCGCACACCGGGTGCTTCCACGGGTTTGCCGGTCTTCATGTCGATCTTCTCGGCCCAAGTCACTTTGCCGAATTTTTCAGCGGAGAGCAGTTGGCCGGTTTCGCGATCCAGAACATAGAAGAAACCGTTCTTGGGTGCCTGCATGATGACCTTGCGTGGCTTGCCGGCAATGTCCAGCTCTGCCAGGGTCAGCTGTTGGGTGGCGGTGAAGTCCCAGCTGTCCCCCGGGGTCACCTGATAGTGCCAAGCCAGGCGGCCGCTGTCCGGGTGGATGGCCAGAATCGATGACAGGTAGAGGTTGTCGCCGCCTCGCGGACTGCGGATATTGCGGTTCCAGGGTGAACCGTTGCCGGTGCCGATGTAGAGCAGGTCGAGTTGCGGATCGTAGGCCATGCTGTCCCACACGGTGCCGCCGCCGCCGAGTTTCCAGTACTGGTCACCGGTCCAGGTCTTGGCTGCCTCGGCCAGCTCCGGGTGCTCGTAGGGTTGGTTCGGATCGCCCGGCACGGTGTAGAAGCGCCATTCCATTTTGCCGCTTTCGGCGTCGTAGGCGGAAAAGTAGCCACGTACGCCGTATTCGGCGCCGCCGTTGCCAATGATCACCTTGCCTTTGACCACCCGCGGAGCACCGGTAATGGTGTAGGGCAGGCTGTTGTCGGTGGTTTGCTGGCTCCACACCTGTTGACCGGTCTTGGCATCCAGGGCGATGAGACGGCCGTCGAGGGTGCCGATGTAGACTTTGCCGTTCCACAGTGCGACACCGCGGTTGACCGCATCGCAACAGGCATCGCGGGCTTTGCCGCGATCAATCTGCGGGTCGAAGGCCCATAGCTGTTTGCCGGTCTTGACGTCGATGGCGATGGCACGGCTCCACGACAGCGACGCATAGAGCACGCCGTCCGAGAAGAGCGGCGTTGCTTCCAGACCCCGGTGGTTATCGAGGTCAAGATGCCAGGCCAGGCCCAGTTGGTCGGCGTTTTGTTCGGTGATCTGCTGGAGGGGGCTGAAGCGCTGTTCGGCATAGGTACGACCGTGGCTGAGCCACTGGCTGCCGTCGTTCTCGCTGGCGACGATGGCGGCTTGATCGACCGGGGTGGCGCCGACCATGGGGGCCAGCAGGGCCAGGGCCAGGCTAGCGATTTTCAGGGGTGATAACTGCGTCTTGATCATTACGCAAGAGTCCTATTGTGCTTGTTGTAGGTAGATCGTTTTGCGTGCTCTGCGCGCGAACGCGTGAAAGCTAGAACAATTGCAGGAGGCGTAGATTGATTCGCCTTTCCTCTTTGAAGCCACTGTCCACGGACATGTCCTGGCCGTAATTGGCCATCAGCTGGGTGCTCGGCGTGATGAAGTAGGAAGTGCCCACGGTGTATTTGCTGGTGCCGGGTTTGTCATTCATGTCCAGCCCGGCGATTTCGCTTTCGCCACCCCAAAGTTTCGATACGCCGGCACGTACATCGAAGCGCTCGGTAAAGTTGTAGCGCAGAAAAGCCTGGCCCTGGTAGAGCGGTTCCTGCTTTTGCGTAACGCCTGCGTTGCCGTAGTCATTGTTGTGGCCGAAGAACGTGACATCGCCTACCAGGTCGAGGGTCACCTTGTCGGTCAGCCCGGTGATGTAGCCACTCTGCAATGTGAACTTCCAGCGGTTCTCGCCCAGGTTGATCGCGTTGTCTTTGTCGTAGCTGCCGGTGGGCACGAAGAGAAAAGGGGTGATGCCGAAGTAGCGGCGTTTTTCAGGTTCATTCACCAGCCAGACGGTCGCGGCAAGGATCAGGTCGCCGATGCCGCTGTCGCTGCCCAGGTCTTTCAGATCGTCCTTGGCCCGCACGTTGCCGAATGGCAGGAGAAACTGTGGATCGACGATGTAATCGCCCAACTGCATGAAATGCACGCCACGCAGGATGCCGATATCCGAATCCAGCCCGGCATGGATCGGCACCTTGTGGCCATCGGCATAGAGCGCATTGCGTTCGGCATGTTGGTAATAAAGCAGGCCCAGGTTGGTGTCTTTGGGAAGTGCGGTGTAATCGCCGGCATCGACGTCCATGGCCAGGGCGCCGCAGGAAAAACCGGCCATCAGGCCAAACAGCGAAGCGTGCAACAGATGCGCTTGAAGACGTCCGCGCGATAACCGCCCCGGGTTGGCGCGAGCCGGCCCTGTGCTCATTTTCATGACATCACCTTTATTGTTTTTGTTTATGATTAGCGCCAGGCCGGAGGGGATGTCCGGCTTGGTGATGTCATTGAGCAGGGCCTGTGCCAGTTTTTCTGTTTGGTGGAAAACTTCATATAAATCAATAATATGAATAACATTGGAAGTGGTCGAAGCAAGCGCGGGATTTGTCCCGCTGTATCGCTGGCTCAAACTGAGACAGTGGCTTGGGGTCAGGTTGACCCAGTTCGAGACACCCACCCGCGAGATGCCTGCCATGCGCAAAATCAGCACCCCCTCTGAGACGCCTCCATCGCGCAAACGATTCGTCGATTCCGAAGTGGTCGAACGCTCGTGGCAGCGTTCGCGCAACTACGGAATATGTCAGCGCGACAACCTGCTTTTCGAAGCGCCGGTCGTCGCCAGCAGTTCGCAGATCGCCGAAAGCAATCGCCTGTTATTGAGCTGTGCCACTCCGGAAATGGAACAACTGCATGCGGCCCTGTCGCCCAAGGACTGGGTGCTGGCGTGCCTTGATCTGGAAGGCGTGGTCATCAGCAGCCTGGGCCGACGCAACACAGAGAATCGTGAGTTGAACCAGGTCTTCCGCGTTGGCGCACAGATTTCCGAGCAGAATGTCGGCACTACCGCACCCAGCTGCGTGCTGACCGAATGCGATTCGGTTTTTTTCGTCGGCGAAGAACACTATCTGGAAGAGGCACGCCAGTTTTCCTGCCTGGCCACGCCGATCTTCGGTCTGAACGGCAGCATCGTCGGTGTCCTGGATGCAAGCAGTAAGCAGGGGGCGCCTTCGATCTACACCCTGGAGTCCCTGGTGTTTGCCGCCCGTGCCATCGAAAACCGCCTGTTCGCCCAGCTCGGGGAGGTGCTGCTGGTGCATGTGCACCACCGCCTGGACATCCTGGGAACGCCGATGGAAGGGCTGCTGGCTTTCGACCCGGCCGGCAAGCTACGGTGCGCCAACCGCATCGCCGGTCAGTTGTTGAAGCTCGGCGACATCCAGATCGGCCTGGATTTCTCCGAGCTGTTTGACATGCCCTTCATCCATGCCGCCTGTTACCGCCGTCACGACCTCAGTGCACCGCTGCGTTTGCGCAGTCACCATAGCGGCGAGCTGCACGCTTGCATCACCATGACGCCTGGCCAGAAACCGGCGCGGCGCGAACCTGCGAAGCTCCTGCCAGCCATCGTCGCCGAACAGCCTCCAGCGCCGCAATCTAGGCCCTGTCTGGAGGATCCTGCCTTGCAGGATGCCCTTGGCCGCGCACGCAAGGCCTTTGCCCACGACATCCCGGTGCTGGTCAACGGCGAAACCGGCACGGGCAAGGAGGTCTTTGCCCGACTGTTGCACGAAGGCAGCAAGCGCGCCGGCGAAGCCTTCGTCGCGATCAATTGCTCGTCCATCCCGGCCAGCCTCATCGAATCTGAACTGTTCGGTCACGTTGAAGGTGCCTTTACCGGTAGTCGCAAAGGGGGCGCCAGCGGCAAGATCGAAGAGGCCCACAAGGGCACACTGTTTCTGGACGAGATAGGCGACATGCCCCTGGAGCTTCAGGGTCGGCTGCTGCGTGTGCTGCAAGAGCGCAGCCTGACCCGTCTCGGCAGCAGCCAGGTGATCAAGGTCGATTGCGCGCTGATCTGTGCCACCCACCGCGACCTCAAGCAACTCACGGACAACGGGGGCTTTCGCGAGGATCTGTACTACCGCATCAATGGCCTGCGTGTGGCCCTGCCAGCCCTGCGAGAACGCAGCGATCTTCAGGCGCTGATCGGCCATCTGCTTCGCGCTGAAACCTCCACACACCGGTCGGTTCAACTCAACAGCCAGGCGTTGCAGGCGCTGTTGGCCTACCGCTGGCCAGGCAATATTCGACAGCTTTACCAAACCCTGCGCCTGGCAGCCGCACTGGCAGAAAATGAAGGGGAAATAGGTTTGCAGCACCTGCCGGACGAAGTCCTGGAGACCTGTGCCGTGCAGACCGAAGTGGAGCTTGGCACACCGCAACCTCAGGAGCGGACGACCTTGCACGCCACCGAGCTGCGCGCCATCAAGGCGGCGGTGGAAGCCAACGGCGGCAATCTCTCGGCGGCAGCCCGCAGTCTGGGCATCGGCCGGGCGACGCTGTACCGCAAGCTCAAAGGCATGGAGGACAGTTGACGCTGAGGGCAAGGCTGCGCTCCGACGGGGCGGCAACCTTGTCCGGGCAGAGGGTCTATTCGGCGGTGGTCGGATCGATGATTTCAACCACTTCGGACACGCGGTTGGCCGGGAAACCGCCCTGTGCGGCGTGTTCGCGAACCTGTTGCTCGTTCGGTGCGATGTACAGGCAATAGACCTTGTCGTCCGTCACGTAACTGTGCAGCCATTGAATCTGTGGCCCCAGGGAGCCAAGCACTGCACAGGATTTTTGCGAAATCGCCCGGAGTTCCGGCGCCGAGAGTTTTCCGGCTCCCGGGATTTCTCGTTCGATGACATATTTCGGCATGGTGGTTTCCTCGAAAGCAGTGAGGGGCGGGTCGCCCGGAATAAAAAGCAGGCAGAGGCCGCGTGAGACGGCCCCGACCTGAAAGGGAGCATCAAAGTTTGATCATGACGGTTTTCAGTTCCGTGTAATGCTCAATGGCCGCCGCACCCATTTCGCGACCGATACCGGAAAGCTTGTGGCCGCCAAAGGGCAGTACCGGGTCGAGGGCGCTGTGGCAGTTGACCCACACCGAGCCCGACTTGATGCGCGGGATCATGCGATGTACCGCCCCCAGATCGTTGGACCAGATACTCGCACCCAGACCATAGGGATTGTCGTTGGCCAACCGCACGACCTCGTCGATGTCGTCGAAGGGCATGGCCACCAGCACAGGTCCGAAGATTTCCTCCTGGACCAGGCGATGCTTCTGGTCGACATCCACGATCACCGTGGGTCTGATGAAGTAGCCGGGGCCTGATTTCTCGCCGCCGCAGGCAACAGTGGCGCCCAGCTCGCGGCCCATCTCGATGTAGTGGTGCACCCGGTCCTGTTGCTTGGCGGAAATCAGCGGGCCCATGTCCACGCTGGGGTCGAGGCCGTTGCCCAGCTTCATGCCATTGGCGACGTCGACGATGTCACCCACCACCCGGTCGAAATGCTTGCGCTGTACATACAGGCGCGACCCTGCGCAGCACACCTGGCCCTGATTGAAGAAGATGGCGTTGGCAGCACCGGCGGCGGCTTGCTGCAGGTCGGCATCGGCGAGGACGATGGTCGGGGACTTGCCGCCCAGTTCCAGGGTGACGCGGGTCATGTTATCCATGGCCGTCTTGCCGATCTGCTTGCCCACTTCGGTGGAGCCGGTGAACGTGAGCTTGTCCACGCCGGGGTGGCGGGTAAGGGCAGCGCCGGCATTGAGTCCGGTCCCCGTGACCACGTTGAACACACCGGCGGGATAACCGGCCTCCAGCACCAGTTCGGCCAGCTTGAGCGCACTGAGCGGTGTCTCATCGGCAGGCTTGAGTACCAGGCTGCAACCGGTGGCCAGGGCCGGGCCCAGTTTCCAGCACGCCAACATGAAGGGAAAGTTCCAGGCAACGATGGCGCCAACTACACCGACCGCCTCACGACGGATGAAGGCGTGGAAGTCGGAATCCGGCATCAGCGGCAGCGACGGATCCACGGTGCTGCCGGAAATCTTGGTCGCCCAGCCCGCCATGTAGCGCAGGAAGTCGATAGACAGCTGTACGTCCACCAGCCGCGCCATCTGCACGCTCTTGCCATTGTTCAGGCATTCGAGCTCGGCGATCACCTGCGCATCACGCTCGATGAGATCGGCCAGGCGCCACAGCAGGTTTTGTCGCTCGCGCGGGCGCATGCGACTCCAGGCGGAGTCGTCGAAGGCGCGACGTGCGGCTTGTACGGCACGGTCCACATCGACATGGTCAGCGGATGGCACTTCCAACAAGAGGTTGGCAGTCGCCGGATTGCGCACGGCCATGGTCGCGCCGCTGGAAGCGAACACCCATTCGGCGCCGATCAACATGCGCGGTTGCCTGGAAAGGAATTGGAAGGTCTTGTGATGCAGCGGTACAGGGTCCATGGGTGCGGCCTCGTTGTTGTGGGTCTTGTTCGTGACCCTGGAGCAACGGATGTGCCAGCCACAGGAAAGTGCCACGGGCACTGGCCCCGGCGTTGGTCGTCAGGAAAACCAGACAGTGACGGACATTGGGGAGTTGTATCGAACCCGTACAACTGTCTCAGAACGGGGCAGTCGCCCGGGAAGCCGATACGATCAGATTGGCGCGAAGACCTCGATCACTGCGGCGCAAGTCATTCACGCCCGATCCTGAGTGACTGCTGTTGGCCGATTCGCAGAGGCCCCTTTAAACCCGTGGAGACAACAGGATATCGACTAGCGAGTCAGCGATATCTTGTAAGCGTTGCGGGTCCTGATAGAGCCGCTCGATAACGACAATGCCCCTGGTCAGGGTAATCACCAACCGTGCCGCAGCCGTGGCTTCCATGGCTAAAGTCTGCTCCGCCTCAGCGGATGCGAAACGCTCGATGAGCAGAGCCTCCAGACTATCCAGCAAATCTCGTAACGCCTGGCGGATCGGCTCGCTATTAGCCGTCTCATCGATCGCCGTCTTAGTGGTCAGACAGCCTCTTGGCGGGGTGCCTTGGGTCATTGAGGCAATGGTGTAAGCAAAAAAAGCCTTCAATGCCTGAGCCAGATCAGGCTCTCCCAAAGCCTGACGTGCGGCCTCCAGAAACCGCGTTTGATATCGGGCAAATACTTCTAGAAACAGCGCCTGTTTGTCGCCATAGGCGTTGTACAACGAGCCGCGCAGCACCCCCGTGGCCTCAGCCAATTGCGGCATCGATGTCGCTCCGAACCCCTGACGCCAAAACACCTCCATGGCCAGGTCCAGGGTCTGGTCTTCATTGAACTGTCGTATTCCAACCACGCTGATCGTCCCTAGAAATGCTGTGAAGTGGATCTTGACACACCTGACAAACATGTCAACACTGACAAGCATGACAGGTGTGTCAAAGATCATTTGGCCGTTTGTTCTGCTCACTTCGCTTACCCCCCAAAAGAGGTTTTCCATGCAAAAACGTACTTTCCTCATTACCGGCGCCAGCAAAGGCATTGGTCGCGCGCTTAGCGAACGCTTGGCTACAGCAGGTCATCACGTGGTCGGCCTGGCGCGTCGCGCCGATGATCCGAGTTTTCCTGGCACTCTGGTTTCGGTCGATCTCAGCGACCGGCACGCCACTGATAAAGTCTTGGCGGAACTGGTCCAGCGCTACACATTCGATGGCGTGGTCAACAATGTGGGCTTCATTCGGCTTGGCAAGCTGGGCGAGATAGATCTGGATGATCTTGACGATGCCTTGGCCCTCAATTTGCGGCCTGCGGTTCAGACTGTACAGGCGGTGCTGCCAGGCATGCGTGCCCGGGGCTGGGGACGCGTAGTCAATTTGTCCAGCCTGGTTGTACTCGGGGTGGCCGAGCGTAGCACTTACGCGGCGGCAAAGAGCGCAATGATCAGCTTCACCCGTACGTGGGCCCTGGAACTTGCACGTACCGGCATTACGGTCAATGCCATTGCCCCCGGTCCCGTGGAGACCGAAATGTTCCGTGAGAACACCGCCGCCGGTAGCGAGGCAGAAAAGCGTTTTCTGGCGATGGTGCCCATGAACCGACTGGGCAAACCGGAAGAACTGGCCGCAAGTATTGCCTTCCTGTTATCGGAAGAGGCCAGCTTTATCACCGGGCAAACCTTGTTCGTCGACGGCGGGGCGTCGATTGGCCGCGCACCGCTTTGACCAAAACGGGCGACTGACTTCCCTACAAGTTGGTCAGTCTCCCGCTGACAGAAATGGGCTACCTTGTCGACCCGACTACTCATCGCTCAGGGAGAGCGCCATGCCTTTAGAGATCCAGCTTTCAGAAATTGTGACTGAAGCAGAGCGGTTCGGGATTTTGAACCCGCTGCTGGCCCATAACCTGGCCAAAGGTGGGGACGATGCCCATGAGACATTTGCCCTGTTGCTACGAGATCCCGATAGCAATGAAGTCATTGGTGGACTGTATGGCAAGGTCTCTTATCGATGGCTGCTCATCGATCTTGTCAGCGTTCCCGAGTCGATGCGTGGCCAGGGTATCGGAGAACGGCTAATGCACATGGCCGAAGAAGTCGCGAAGCAAAAGCACTGCATCGGTATTTGGCTGGAGACGTTCAGCTTTCAGGCACCGGGGTTTTATCAAAAACTGGGTTACTCCGAATTTGGACGCCTGGCAGATTATCCGCCGGGACATACCCGGTTCTATTACCAGAAACGGCTGTGCTGACAACCTATTGTGCAGATTGCTCCACTTTGTGCTTGGATGCATCGGTCATTTGGCGCTCTTCTTCAGTTGTGGATTGTTGTCTGTCGCGAAGGGCTACAATCGACCCGATCGGTCGTTCACCCTATCAAGGGCAGATGAGTCACCCTGTGTGCCGGTTGCTTCCCGGTGCAGGCATTCGCCGACCAAAATGGAAGAGGTGTCACCCAACGGAAGATAGCGTTCCTCTCTCTCAAGCAGCCTCCCCGCAGAGGGAGGCTGTGATCGTCAGAAGTCGAAGAACACCGTTTCCGCTTCGCCTTGAAGGTGAATGTCGAAGCGGTAGGCCAGCTTCCCGTCGACTGTGCAGCGCCTGGCAATCAGGGATTCACGCCGATGTGGCTGTTCGATCAGATTCAAGACGGGGTCCACGGCATTCGCCTCGGATTCGTCGTCGAAATACAGTCGGGTCTGCAGGTGAATGTTGATCCCCCGGGCGAACAGCGACACGTTGATATGCGCTGCCATAGGCGCACCCGAGGCATTGTTCACCGGGCCAGGCTTGACGGTTTCGATCGTCCATTCGCCGGCATCGGTAGTGGCGGTACGGCCAAAGCAGTTGAAGGGTTTTTCCAGATCGAAACCGCTGTCGTAGTGGCCTTCGTGATTGGCCTGCCAGAGCTCAAGAAACGCGTCACGAATCAAGTGGCCGTTACCGTCATAAACGTGACCCAGCAATAGAATGTGCTCGCCGGGCGCGCCAGGTTTTGCCATCACATTCCAGATTTCCTGTTCCCGCGGCGGGTTGCCGGCCGCCTCCAGTGCCAGTCCGATATGGACATAGGGGCCGGCTGTTTGCGACGGGGTTTCAGGCAGAAGTTGAACGGGCATTTGCAGGCCTCCTCAGCAGTTTTCGAAGTGGGTCTTGCGCTGGCCGCGCAGGACGATATCAAAGCGATAGGCCAGGCAATCCATAGGATTGGCCATGCTCATGTCGAGCCTGGCGATCAGACTGGGTACCGCGTCCGGATTGGCGATCGACTTGACGATCGGGCACATGGGGATCAACGGATCGCCTTCGAAATACAGCTGGGTAATCAGGCGCGTGGCAATGGACGGGCCACTGATGGAAACATGGATATGGGCGGGTCGCCAGTCGTTGGGGCCATTGCGCCAAGGGTAGGGACCGGGCTTGACGGTGCGGAAGCTGTAGTTGCCATCGCGGTCGGTCAAAGC
The DNA here is from genome assembly GCF_002356535.2 of Pseudomonas izuensis. NCBI lineage: Bacteria > Pseudomonadati > Pseudomonadota > Gammaproteobacteria > Pseudomonadales > Pseudomonadaceae > Pseudomonas > Pseudomonas izuensis. Next base: position 2,412,786 of record NZ_AP017423.2, read on the forward strand.
ACGGCCGACACCGCCGAAATTCGGATCAAGAGGCGCCAGGTAACTGTCTTTTTTATGTCGGTAACGACCACCCGCATTGGCTTGCCACATTTCCACCAAAGTGTGGGGGATCGGCTTGCCGTACTGATCACAAACCCGACCCGCGACGATGATGCGTTCGCCAATGGGCAAGCCGCCGTGATTGAAATTCAGCAGCAGGTCGTTATCGTGCCGGCCCATCTTCAGATGGGAAAAGTCCGGGCCGCTGGTTTCCGAGACAGACTGGGGGATGCTCACCAATGCCTGGCGGGGGGAGCGCAGGATCGAAGTCTTGTAGTCAGGTGTCAGGGCTTTGGGATGCCAATTACGGTCACGAATGGCGAAGCGGCTCTCATGCGCATCAGACATGTCGTTCTTCCTGTTGTTATGGTTGGACTGAGGCAGGCACTGCGTTGGCAGTGACGCGACGCCCAGTCTCCGCTTGTGCGACCCAACCCAAAATTGAAAAAGCCGACTTGTTGCATGTCCAAATGGTTATGGATATTTCCCTTCGCGATATTCTTGTCCGACCTCGCGCAGTGCCTCCACGCACCATTGGGCGGCGGGTGTCACCGGCAACACAGGATTTGTGCAGAGCCCCACGGAACCACCGGCTTCACGCATCCCCAGTTCCACCAGCTCACCTAGCTTCAAGTCCTGCCTGACCGCGTCAAACGGCGCGACCCAGATTGCCTGGCTGCATTGTAGGTAGCGCCGGCTCAGGGCAATCGACAGGGTCTCCAGGCGTTGGCGTGAGGGGGTGATCCCGTACTGCACAAACAAGCTGTCGGCGAATTTGCGGATCGTCGTCCCCGCCAACGGTAGTACCACCGGATAGTCTTCGAGGTTTTTATGCCCCGGCGGATCACTCAGCACTGGATGGTCTTTACGTACCACCAGGGTCATGGATTCGCTGTAAAGGTGCTCGAACGTCAATCCGTGAATCGATGGACTATCGGTCATTCTGCCGACCACCAGGTCCAACTCGCCGACCCGCAGCTGGGACAGCAGGTAGGCGCTCGGTCCGGTCACGACACTGACCGCCAGGGCGGGATGCCGGTCATGTAAGCGGCAGACAACCTCAGGCACCAACAGGCTTTCGACGGTGGATAGCACGCCGAGTCGTACGACAATCGGCTCATGTACACCGGAGCGCAAACTGTTGACCCCTTCACGCAGCGATTGCACGCTCGGCCCCGCATAACGCAAAAAGGCCACCCCGGCCTCGGTCAGCGTCGAGCCCTTTTTGCTCCGCTCAAACAGCCTGGCATCCAGCAGGGATTCCAGTTCCTTGAGCGTCTTTGAAAGTGCCGGCTGGCTGATTTCCAACTTGTCGCAGGCACGTGCCAGGCTGCCTTGGCGCGCCACCTCGAGAAAGCAGACAAGATGACGGAATTTGATTCGGGTATCGATGTTCAATCTGCTGCTCCGCCTTCGTGGTGTGGCATTCATTATTCCTGTTGAGCGATGCCGGCAAAACGGTAGCTATCGGTCGACATTCGGCAGTTCGCAGCCCGGGATCAGTCGTCCCAGTTTGACCGCCTGCAGATAAAGCACCTGCATGAGCTGCGTGGCGGATTCGCCAAGCGGCTCGAACCGCGAGTAGACAAAGCTGATATCGAAATGAATCGCCTCAACCAGCGGCACGACGATCAGGCCGCTGTCCTGGGCCACGAACTCATCGATGATGGTCAGCCCCATCCCTTGCTTGACCAGGGCGACCGCTTCGTTGGCATTGGTGAAGTTCAGCATGGAGCACAGGTTCAGGCCCTGGCGTTCGATCTCGTCGGCCAGCAACCGGCCAAATGGCATGTCGGGGCGAAACAGCAACAACGGTTGGTCGACCAGTTCGTGCAGTGACAATGAAGATCGCTGGGCAAAGGGGTGATCGGCCGGCATCACGCAGACCATGCGTGCGCGCATGAAGGCCAACGAGTGCAGGTGGTCATGGATCAGCGGCAGTGCCGAAACAGCCAGGTCGACCTTCTTCGAGAGTATCTGGTTGGGCATATCGCCCATCAACGTGGTTTGCCATTCAATGTTCAGCGATGGCAATTGCTGCTTGAGTCGGGCCAGGGCGAACGGGATAACCACCGTCGACAGCGAAGCACTGCAGCAGATGCGCAGCTGACGGTGGGGACCGTTGGCCAGGGCCAACGCACACTCATTGACCGCCAGCGCGGCTTGGTAGACACGCTCGACTTCCCGGTAAAGGGTCACGGCTTCGGCGGTGGGTACGAGGCGATTGTTGATGCGCTGGAACAGGCGATAGACCAGCCGACTCTCGATATAAGTGATCAGCTTGCTGACTGCCGGCTGCGACACGTAGAGCATTTTTGCCGCACCGCTGATCGAGCCGGTCAGCATCACCGCCCGGAACACTTCCATGTGCCGCAGCTTGAACACCATCGTGTTGGCTTCGGGGCCTTCGCCGTAGGGCATGGGTCATTAACCTTTGGTTATTGTTCGAGCGATATGTGTATGAGCGCTATTGATCGCCGGATCGTATCTTCACTGCAACGGCATCGCCCACCGCGGCGAACGATAACAAAGATCAGTGAGCAAGCGCAGTGACGCTTGGCGGGAGCAGCCTTGAGCATCTACGACGAACCCAAGATCGATTGCCATAACCACCTGTTTGATCCTGCGCGGTTTGCCTATCGCGCCGACACCGTTTACGCACCCGCCGGGCAGGAGGTCGCGACCCTGGAGCAGTTCGGTCGGGTCATGGGCGCCTACGGTGTGCAACACGCTTTGCTGGTGGGGCCGAGCAGTGGCTACCGCACGGACAATCGTTGCCTGCTGCATGCGCTGGCGCAAAGCGATGGCCGTTTCAAGGGAATTGCGGTTGTAGACCGTGACACCCGACTGGATGAGCTGGCAGCGCTCAAGGAGCAGGGCGTGGTGGGCATTGCGTTCAATCCGGCGCTGGAAGGCGTGGACGTCATGAGTGATGCGGCCGGGCTTTTCGGGCAGCTCGCCGAACTGGACCTGTTCGCCCAGATCCAGGTCCAGGGCAATCAACTGGTCGAGTTGCTGGGCTTGATCGAGTCGACTACGCCTCGCCTGCTCATCGACCACTGTGGCCGTCCCGACGCCCGTGCAGGCCTCGGCCAACCAGGGTTCCAGGCGCTGCTGGGGCTGGCGGAAAGCGGCCGGGCCTCGGTGAAAATCTCCGGCATGCAGAAATTCGCCGGCCACGATCATCTCGATGAGCAAGCCGGTGCCTACGTGCGGGCGCTGCTCCAGGCCTTTGGCCCGGATGCCTGCGTGTGGGGGTCGGACTGGCCGTTCATTCGCGAGCAATCGCGTGTGGACTACGGGCCGCTGCTCAAGTTGGCTGAGCGACTGATGCCCGACTCCAGTGAAAGGAAAAAGGTGATGTGGGACACGCCACGGCGACTGTTCGGTTTTGGCGAGCGTTGAACTGGCCCTCGGCAGCCGAGCCACCAGTAATACCCCCTGATAACAACAAGGAACAAAACGATGACGACCGACAATAGATTTGCGGCGGCAACGCTCGCCTGTCCGGTGGCGAAAACCGCCAGGACCCGTACCCGATTCATGATCCTGGCGCTGATTTCCGGTGGCACCATGATCAACTACCTGGATCGCAGCGTCATGGGGATCGCCGCCCCCAGCATCAGTGCCGACCTGGGCCTGAACGCCGTCATGATGGGGCTCATCTTCTCTGCATTTTCCTGGACCTACGCAGCGGCGCAGATTCCCGGCGGCATCCTGATCGACCGGCTTGGCACCAAGTTCACCTATTGGCTGGCGCTGACGTTATGGTCGCTGTTCACTGGCCTGCAGGGTTTCGCCCAAGGCTTTCTCTCGTTACTGGGCTTTCGATTGCTGGTGGGCGCCAGCGAAGCACCGTGCTTTCCCACCAATAGCCGGGTGGTCGCGACCTGGTTCCCGCAAAGCGAGCGAGCTCGGGCGACTGGCATCTATACCTTCGCTGAATACGTCGGTCTGGCGTTCCTCACGCCGCTGCTGTTCTGGGTGCTGCATGCCCATGGCTGGCGTGTGCTGCTGATGGCGGTGGGCATCCTGGGCGTGCTCTATGGCCTGGTGTGGTGGCGCAAGTACCACGAGCCCCATGAGTCGACCACGGCCAATCAGGCCGAGCTGGATTACATCGCCGAAGGCGGCGGGGTGATCGATGGCGGCCAGAAAGCCACGCGGTTTTCCTGGTCGCAGATTCCGGCACTGCTCAAGTATCGCAACATGCTGGGGATCTGCCTGGGGCAGTTTGCCTGCAACTCGACCAACGTGTTCTTCCTGACCTGGTTCCCCACGTATCTGGTCACCGAGCGGCACATGCCCTGGCTCAAGGTCGGTTGGGTGGCGGTGCTGCCGTTCATTGCGGCGTCCCTGGGTACCCTGGCCGGCGGCTGGCTGTCGGATGCGTTGTTGCGCCGTGGGTACTCGTTGAATGTCGCGCGCAAGTTGCCGGTGATCGCAGGCCTTTTGACCGCATCGGTGATCGTGCTGGCCAATTACGTGGACTCCGACGCACTGGTGATCACCATTCTGTGCGTGGCCTATTTCGCCCAGGGTATGTCGGCGCTGGCCTGGATGATCGTCTCCGATATCGCCCCCAAAGGCTTGCTTGGCTTGAGCGGCGGTGTGTTCAACCTGTTTGCCAATGCGGCCGGCATCGTGACCCCGTTGACCATCGGCGTGATTGTCACGACCACAGGTTCGTTCGTCTGGGCCCTGGCTTTCGTGTCCTCGATCACCGTTCTGGGGGCGCTGTGTTACCTGTTCATGGTGCGCGATCTGCGCCGCCTGCCTGAAATCCAATCCGTTCAACAAGGAGCACTTTGATGACTCGATACCTTGAAGGCCAGACGGCCATCGTTACCGGCGGCATGCGTGGCATTGGCCTGGGCATTGCGCGGCGCTTGCACACTGCTGGCGCGCAGATCGCCATCTGGGACCTGGCGGTCGATGGCTGGGACAGCGTCGCCAACGGCTTTGAACCGGTGATGCGTCAAGCCGTCGATGTCGCCTCGCTGGCGTCAGTGGAGGCGGCATTTGGTGAGGTCGTTGCGCAACAGGGGCGGGTCGATATCCTGGTCAACAATGCCGGTATCAATGGACCGGTAGCCCCTTGCTGGGAATACCCGGCAGCCGCCTGGGACCAAGTCATCGCCATCGACCTGACGGGCGTGTTCTATTGCTGCCGCACGGCGATCCCGCATATGCGCGAGCGCGGCTACGGGCGCATCGTCAATGTCGCCTCGATGGCCGGCAAGGATGGCGTGCAATACATCAGCGGTTATTCGGCAGCCAAGGCCGGTGTCATCGCGTTTACCAAGGCGGCGGCCAAGGAGTTGGCCCAGGACGGTGTGCTGCTCAATTGCATCGCGCCGGCCATGGTGGAAACCGGGCTGATGGCGGAAATGACCCCCGAGCACATTGCCGCGAGCAAGGCCAAGATCCCCATGGGGCGTTTCCTGCAAGTCGAGGAGATCGCCAACATGGTGACCTGGATCGCCGGGCCCGAGTGCAGCTTCACCACAGGCTTTGTGTTCGACCTCAGTGGCGGGAGGGCCACCTATTGAGTGGCCTGGGCGTCGCGCACCTCACCGCGCTGGAGCTGGCGCCCGATGCCCTGGTACGGGAGGCGGCGCGCGCCGGTTTCAGTTCGGTCGGCCTGCGCCTGCACCCGGCCATGGCGGGTGGTATCGCTTACCCGCTGGCGCCGGGCAGCCAGGCGCTGCAGCAGTTAAAGGTCACGCTGGATGGCGAAGGCGTGGTGGTCAACGAGATCGAATTTGTCGAGCTGACGCCACAAGTGGACGTCGCCGGGTTTGCGTCGCTGCTGGAGTCCGGGGCGCAGTTGGGCGCGCGTTGCCTCACGGTGTCGGGCGACGACCCGGAACAGTGCCGGCTCACGGATAATTTCGCTGCGGTGTGCGAGTTGTCTGCCGGTTATGGCCTGCGTGTGGACCTGGAGTTCATGCGCTGGCGTCACATTGGCAACCTGCAACAGGCCGTCGCGTTGATCGCGGCGGCGGGGCAGGTCAACGGCGGTGTGCTGCTGGATGCGCTGCACCTGTTCCGCTCAGGTGGCGACGCCGCTGCCGTGGCTCAACTGGATCAACGATACATCCATGGCGTGCAGTGGTGCGATGCGCCAGCGCTCGCGCCCACGGGGGAGGGCATCATCCGCGAAGCTCGCGAGGGTCGACTGCCGCCCGGTCAGGGGCAGTTGCCCTTGACCTGGTTGCTCAACGTCCTGCCTCCCGATGTGCACTGGAGCGTGGAAATCCCATGCCTCGCGACGTGCGCACCAGAGCGCTTGGCTCAAGCTTTCTCGGTCACCCGGGCCTGGTTGGCCAAGCATAAGTTGTCGTGAGCGTGCATGTTTTGCAGATCGTTGGCATTACCTTGCATCCTCTTTTGAGCGGGCGCTTCTGGCCGAATGCTGCCCATCATGGGCGACTGGGGCGGGGCTTGAAAACGCGACAACGAGACGAGCTTGTTGTTTAAATTCCGTACTTGCAGCATTCCTTCTGGCGATCCGCACCAGGGCGCTGAGCGGATAGGGCTGGTATCCAGTGAACAGCCTTTATTAGGCACGACCGCGATAAGCATACCGTCTCCCATCACTTCGGCACTGGCCGAATACCGACGCTCGGCGTCCAAAAGGAATGCTTCGATGAAAGAGTTGCCGGCGTAGGTAAGTTTCACCTCAAAAAAACAACGGGCGTATGCGTGACCAGGCACGGTGGGCGCTTACAACAAGGTCTGCAGTCGCGGTTGAACCGTCAGAGAAATCCAGGCTGTGCCGTTCACCGCCGAGCGAGTAACAGCAGTCAGCTTGTGACCCCAGCGAATGGTGTCGGCGGGCAGGAATTCCAGCGGGATTCTACTCAGTTCGCCCCGTTCTACCTCCGGGCGACCATCATCATTGGTGGTTGGCCAATCGAGTAGGACCTTTCCGCCCTTGTCACATATACGCTTGGCATCGGCACTGACGATGATGGTCTCTAGAAACCTCTCGAACGACCCGGCCGCCTTGAGCGCGAGCTGGCCGCTGTTTTTAAGGATATCAAGCAGGCTGCCTTACGCACGTGAGTTCGCCGGGGTTTTCGCCTCGTAAATCGTCACTGCAATGCCTTGGACATGAAGCTCTAGGGCGAGGGTCAAACCGCCGAGCCCAGCACCGATGAACGCGATAGAGGTAGTCCTCCAGATTCTTTGGTCATGCAGGTCCGCGGTGATTAACGTGTGGGGAATCCCGCGCCACAGCAGCCGGGCGCGAGATTATCGTAATCACTGAGCAAGCGGCGATCACCGGCCCTCCACCGGCCAAGTGTCGGACAGACGATAGCCCGCCGGGAACGGGTCGGTTGGGTCCAGGGTGTGTTGATGCGTGCCGGTGATCCAGGCTTGGCCGGAGATGATCGGACTGATACCGGGTCGGCCACCCACTGACAATTCTGAGTCGATTCGGCAATCGAATTCGGTACCCAAAATCGACCTGCCGATGTAGCGGTCACCCACCTTCATCTGGCCTTTGGCAAGCAGTACCGCCATGCGGGCTGAACATCCTGTGCCGCATGGCGAACGGTCGACTTTTCCAGGGCGTATAGCCACTGCATTGGCTGCGGTCAGCACGCCGTTTTTCATTTCGACCGGGTTGGCGATCTGACAGAAGGAAATATGCTTCCAATCATCGTTTTCCGGGTGGGCAAAACCTAACTGCTCGTTGGCAGCCTGGGTGATTTTCATGCCGTAGTCGGCAATCTCCCTGGCCTCGTCAGGGGTGAGCGAGAAACCCAGTTTTCTAGCGTCGGTGATGACGAAACTGTCGCCGCCATAAGCTGTGTCGACCAGCAGCGTACCGATCCCCGGCACCTCAATAGTGACGTCGAGTTTGTCGGCGAACGACGGCACGTTTCGCACGCTGATGCGTTCAGCCTTGCCATTACGGCAAGTTGCAACCACCTCGATCAATCCTCCAGGCGGTTCAAGGAAAATGCGGGTTTCCGGTTCGACCATGGGAATGATCCCAGTCTCCAGCAGTACGGTCGCCACGCACATCGAGTTGGACCCGGACATCGGCGGTGTGTCGCACGGCTCCATGATTATCCAGCCAATATGTGCCTTCGGGTGCTTGGGCGGCACCAGCAAATTGACATGCCGGAATACCCCGCCACGGGGTTCATTCAAGACAAAATTGCGCAGGGTCTGATCGGTCTCGATGAAGTGGCGTTGGTCCCAGATAGTTTCACCCGGAGGAGGCGCGACGCCACCGACAATGACATCGCCCACTTCACCCGCTGCATGGCAACTGACGACGTGGATGACTTTAGATGCTCGCATGTTATTTCCTCCGGGATCTCATGGGCGTATATCGCCCAGGCAGTATTGAAAGTGCAGAAATTGAAAGCGTCAGGAGTCAGTGGCCAGCCGAGGTCCGTTGATAAGCCAGGATCGCTGCCGCTAGGTCTTCAACTGACGCGCCAACCGACTTGAACATTGTCATAGCCTGATCCGGATTCTTCAGCGCAGTACGCCCTTTATGCTTGCCGGCACAGAGTTCGCTGAACTCGGCGATGACATCGCTTGCAGCGATGACGCCGTTGCGAATCGGCTGGATCAGGTCGCCGGTCTCTGCGAGAGCCCCTTCACGGGTGTCGACGAAAATGTCGCAGCGCGCTACGGCATCGTCATCAACTTCGCGCATGGCTGGGGTAAAGCTGCCGACCAAGTCTAGATGCACACCCGGTTTCAGCCATTGGCCCTGGATGACTGGCTCTGTGGCCAATGTTGCGCAACTGATGATGTCGGCGTCCGCGGCTGCTGCGGGCAGTTCCTGAAGAGTGACGGCTTTTGCCTGGAGTCCCTGGGCACGAATGTCGTTGGCGAATGCTGTTGCGGCGTCAATGTTGAGGTCATAAATAAGCACCTCTTGCAGATTGCGCACGGAGCGGTGCGCACTGACGAGATAGCGGCCCATGCGGCCGGCTCCAACCATCAGCAAGCGTTTCGAGTCGGCACGAGATAGATAGCGAGAGGCGAGAGCAGAAGCGGCGGCCGTGCGTCGGGCTGTCAGCTCATTACCGTCAAACTGACCCAGCGGCAGGCCGGTTTTCGCGCAACTCAGGAGATAGTGGCTGCTGAGTCCCGGTTGACCTTTCGCATTGTTGCCGGGGAACACGGTGACTTGCTTGACTCCCAGGTACTCACCTTCGATCCAGGCTGGCATGAGTAGCAGCATGGCGGCGGGATCGCCTGGCACTTCTATTTTGTGGTGATGACGCACAGGTGAGTGCACGGTGCGGGTGAAGATATCGGACAACGCACCAATGAGGGCGTCCCAGGGCAGTGCATCGGCCAGTTGTTGGGCATTCAAATACATGAGCAACACTCGACATTGGATGAAAGTAAGCAAAGCGCTTTCGGGATTGATCGCTTTCAATCCGAAAACGCCATTCGGTGAGACGTTTAACGATGGGGTGCAGGCGGGGGGGCAGCGACTGAAGCACTGAGGGGCTCTCCGGCAATCACCCAGACGCAAGCCGCTACATCCGTAAAGGTGATCGTGACGTCCTTCGGAGCGGACCCGAGGATCCTGGTAAAGGCAGCGGTTATCTCACGCGCCAGTTCGTGTTTTTTCTCACTAGGTCGTCCTGCGAGCATTTCGATTTTTACTAACGGCATTCTGGGTTCTCCTGAGTGTTCGAATTGCGAGACTCAAAGGCGGGTTTCGATAAACCCATATCAAAGAATGAGCATGTGTTCGGGGGAACTGGGGATCCACATCAGGTCGTGGATGAGGGATCGGAAATCTTCACGTTTTCCGGACTTTTTTGCGTGTTGTTGACGGGCGCCAACTTCGCCAAAGCCTCTGTCTGCCCGCGATTGGAGGGCAGCTTTTTTTTTCAGGTTTTGCATGCAGAGCTTCTCCTGTTGTTTTTATTGATAGCGATGCAGCGCAAACCCTGAGGCTCGCCGCTTGACACCGGATGAACCAAACTCTAGATTGAATATCGTATACGTATAAGATGATGTCAACGGGTTTTTAAGAGCTGATCTGGGTGTGTTAGCGACCCTCACGAGGTTGTATCACCTGACAGACCGGCCGATGGTAAGCCACGATATGATATAGAATACGGTTATTCGATCGTGGCTTCCCGATTGCACACATGGAGTTCAAATTGCCCCTAAGTCCTGCAGATCTGCCGTCGCTTGGTTCCGCGCCAACTGCGTCCGATATCATTGCCAATCACATTCGAGAAGCGATCATCACTGGCGACTTTGACGAAGGCGAACCGATTCGCCAGGACGACGTCGCTAAGCTTTTCGATGTCAGTAAGATTCCGGTGCGTGAAGCACTCAAACGGCTCGAAGCCGAAGGCCTGGTCGAGTTTCAACGCAACCGCGGCGCTGTCGTCAAAAGCATCTCGGAACCGGAAATTGCTCAGATTTTTGAAGTCCGGGCGATGCTGGAGTCCAGTGCGCTGAAACTTTCCGTGCCGCTGATGACCGAAGCCACCTTCAAGAGAGCTGAACAATATTGCGATGAGTTCGCGCAAGAAACGAACGTAGCACGCTGGGCGGAACTCAACTGGCAGTTTCATTCCTGCCTGTATGAGGATGCGAACCGGCCGTTCCTGATGAATCTCATCCGCTCGGTCAATGACCGTATCGAGCGCTACTTGAGAATTCAGCTGACGCTTTCAGGTGGTACAGGGGTGGATGATCGCGAACATCGGCAAATCCTGGCTGCGTGTCGCAAGGGCGATGCTGATGAGGCCGCCGAGTTGCTGTGGCAGCACATCACCAAGGCGTGCGAGTCGCTTCTGACCAATATCCGCAAGTAAAACCCAGGCGTTATCTGCCGTAGATCGCCGTAGCCTCGCTACGGCGACTTTGTTTTAAAGATCTTCGTATACCATATCCGAAACAGCCTCGATTTAATGCAGCCTTCTAAGGGGGATACATGACACTTGTTCATTCTTCCGAGCACTTTCGCTTGTTTTCAGAAAGGGTCGTTGTTGTAGGTGGCGGGATCGTAGGAGTTTGTTGCGCGCTGTACCTTCAACGCGAGGGTTATGCGGTGATGCTGATCGACCCCGCCGCGGCAGGCGACAGCACGGCCAAATGGAGCTGCGGCCAGATGGCTATCGGAGAAGTAATACCGCTGTCCAGGCCTGGGGTAATGCAGAAAATTCCTGGTTGGTTGCTCGATCAGAAAGGGCCCTTGGCGTTGAGAGCAAACGCATTGCCAGGCATGTTGCCATGGTTCCTGAGGTTTCTGGCATGTGCCAGGCAAGCGAAAACAGAAGAAATTGCCCGGGACATCGCCAGCCTTACACATCATTCCCACGCGGACTACGTACCGCTGTTGCAGGCCTGCGCCGAGCGGACATTGTTGCGCGATAGGCCGGTGATCAAACTTTTCGATTGCGCCAATGGGCTGGAGCAGGAACGTCCCCATTTGGCGTTTCGCACGGCCCTCGGCTTCAAGGCAGAAGTACTCGATGCTGCCGCGATTGCCGATCTCGAACCGTCGCTAGCCGGCAAATTCAGTCATGGCTTGCTGTTTCCTGACTGGCGTTCGGTCAGCGACACCGAGGGTTTCATTACGGCGCTGACGCAAAGTTTTATCGATCAAGGCGGTGTTCGCGTGCGCGGTTTGGTCAGACGGCTCGAAGAGGTGGCCGATCACGCCAGCGGTGTCACCCTCGCTAATGGTGAACGCTACGCGGCTGATCACGTGGTGATTGCAGCGGGCGTCGGTTCGCGACAGTTTTTTGATCAACTCGGTGCACGAATTCCGATGGCTGGAATCGCCGGGTATCAAGTGCTTCTGCCAACGCCGGGAGAGACGATACGCCACTCGGTCATTTTCCCGGATGGCGGTTTTTGCATCAGCCCCATGACTCGGGGCCTGCAAATCGGTGGCACCATGGAGTTTGCCCGACCCAATGCCGAGCCGAATTTCAAGCGCGCCGAAATCATTCTTGAGAAGGCGCGTAAGATTCTTCCCGGGCTACAAGTGGACAACTTCGAATACGGTGTCGGGTACCGCCCCTATCTCCCCGATACTAAGCCAGTGATCGACCGTAGTACCCGGCTATCGAATGTTTTCATGGCGTTAGGGCATGGACAGCTTGGACTGACACTGGGCGCCACGACCGGACGACTCATCGCGCAGATGGTTGCCGGCCGCACGCCTGTGCAGAATCTGGAACCCTTCAGCGCCGAGCGTTTTTCCCTGTAACGGGAGCGCGGCCGGCGCCGGGGTTATCCCTCTGACTTGCGCATGAAATTCAGACCGGCCGCTGCGGTGGCAAAGCCCCATTTCTCATAGAAGGGGACCATGTCATCCAGGCAGTAAAGTTCGCGATGTTTGATGTCGACCAGCGCCGGATCGTTTAGTACGGTGTTCATCAAGACTCCGCCAAGACCGGTTCCTCGCCACGTCTCCTTGACGATGATGTCGAAGATCATCGCTTTGTAGACGCCGTCGGTCATCGCCCGCGCGAACGCGACGAGTTCATCATTGTGTGGATCGATGAAAGCGAAGAGCGGGCCGCTTGATTGCACCAGCTTTTCTACATCTGCTTTGATGCGCCCCTTGGTCCACCATTCGGTTTGAAACAGCGCCACCAGTTGATCGATGTGCGAAGGCGTCAGCGATCGATGGAGTTCCAGTTTGTTGGTGTCACGAGATAGGTTGCTCATGTCTCTTCCAGATATTGCATTGAGTTGGGGTGAATGTGTCTGTAACCACGGTCAAGACGACGATGCGGCACCGCCCGTAGCCATTTGAAGCAGCTCCGACAAGGCGTTTTTTGCAATGGGAATGCCGGAGGTTTGTGTGGTATGCCGGTTCTTGTAGCGCCGGGCGCCTGGCAGCCGGTCTTGACCAGCCTCCACCAGGTGCTTGCACAGAAGTGCCGCGCGCTGACTGAAGTCGGTCGATCCGCCGCGATCCGGGTCGATAACGATCAATAGCTGCCCGGCCTTTGGCGTCTGCGCACCAACGCAATGGCCAAAGTCGTTCTCGAACGACAATTGCCCTCCGGTCAATGCGCCAGCCAACAGTTCGACCATGAGTGCGATAGAAGAGCCCTTGTACCCGCCGAATGTGTTCAATGCTCCGCCAGCCAGCACCGCATGTGGGTCGGTAGTGGCGGCGCCTGAGCTGTCGACGCCGGTACCCGGCGGAAGTGGTTGGTTGTCCAACGCATGAAGGCGAACTTCGCCGTTGGCCATGACGCTGGTTGCCTGATCCACCACAAGTGGTTCGGCGTCGGCAACCGGCGTTGCGAAGGCAATCGGGTTGGTGCCGAAAACCGCTGTGTGTCCGCCGTGCGGGACGACATTGGCCAGGCCGTTGACAAAGCTGATCGCGACCAGTCCTTTGCGTGCGAACGGTTCAACGTCTGGCCAGAGCGCGCTGAAATGGTGGGAGTTACGGATGGCGACGACGGCTACGCCGGTGCGTTCGATCGCCTCATCAATGGCACCCGCAGCGGCGGCCAGTGCTGGTTGAGCGAATCCGTTGCAGGCATCAATACGGATGAACGAGGGACTTACGAGGCTCACCTCCGCATCGGCTCGCCCATCCACCCAGCCTGTTTTCAATGAGGCCACATAACCTGGCATGCGGAAGATGCCATGGCTGAGTGCACCATCTCGCTCGCAGCCTGCACAGTTGGCGGCCAGGATGTCGGCGACGAAGGCGGATGTCCCGTGGCTGATAAAGATTTTTCTCAGCAACAAAACAAGCTCGTCGAAGTCCATGCGCACGGCAAGAAGTTCATCTGTCATGGCGTTATTCATCATTTGAAGTGGTGGTGGAGTGAGGTGGTTTTTGCAGCAGCTCATCGGAACTGCATGAGAGTTCGAGGAATTTGCGCAAGCAATTTTCCAGTAGGCGCGACACGTTGTTGTCGTAGTGGTTGTGCGAGAGGCTGCCGCAAAAGGTGATCGACCCAACCGAAAACAGACCGCCACCGTTCTCATCTATGCCGTAGACGATGTTCGAGCGGATGCCACCGTAAGGTCGCGGGCCACCATCGAAGATGCCCGGAAGCAGTAGTTCTTCGAAGGTGGTTTCAAAGGTCGGGCCATGACCTTCGGAAGCGGCAATTACCGTCACGAAGTCCGGAGTTCCTAGGTCCGAACAGACTTGGTCGATCTCGAACCCGGCAGCGCCGCCTCCTGAAAGACCGAAGTCGCCGATTTTCTGTTCAGAAGGGATGCCTTCGAACAGGAAGGCCAGTTCACTGTGAAACGATTCCCGGGTGCGGACGTAGTATGTCCCTTCGAACGCACCCTCGGCGGTGAAGCCCACGCCGACGACTTGTTGTGGTGCGATGCCGTTGCGGCGCCACAAGCCCCCGTACTCGCCATCGAGTTGGTGGTAGTACTCGCCGGGCTGGCTGGCCCAGACCCGCATGCCTCCTTCCGCTCGACGCACCTCGATCAAATGAGGGTGCTGTGGATCGCGACCGATTTTCCAGTAGAAGCCGTTGCCGCCGAGATACATCAATTTTCCGCCGCCCTCGCGATAGGCTATCAGCGCTTCCAGCGTACGGCGCGTGTGGTATTCAGGCTGAGTGCCGGTCAACACGACATCGTAGTGCGCCAAGGCATCAACACCTTCACGATCGAGGTCCTCATCGGTGATGACATCGAACTCGAAGCCCCTGGCGTTCAACCAGTCGGTCAAATGCGAGTCAGAGGCGAAGCCACGCATCCCCGAACCATGCTCGTCGAGGTAGACCAGATAGGCAGGGCGCATGGTCATGATTGGCCGCAGACGGGAGGAGAGGGTAATCCCTGAACCATCGGGATGACGGTTGTAGTTTGAGTATCCAAAGGTGCCGATGACATCCGGATTATGCGGATAGGCGTTCCACTCTCTGACACGGTCTTGCAACGCGCCTGCGAATGTTCCGCGCGTGTGGTTCGCGTAGGCCTGGTAGGTGAATGTGGGTGCCAGAAAGAGGATTTTTCGGCGAGGCGAGTCTGCGCCAGGCAAAACGTAAAACGGGATGGTATCGCTACCTGACCGGTTGTCGACAATCAGTCCGTAAACACCTGATGGCACACCTGTAGGCACTCGAACCGCCAGGGTCGTGCTCCATTCACAGTCGCTCAGGTCATCAGCGTGGAAGGTAATGGCTGCATATTCGTCAGGTGCTGTTTTCCAGTCCATATTGCGGCCGGTCCAACCCGAAGAGCGCACGCCGCGCATTGGCATGTTGACCAGAGTGAGATTGCGCGAGGAATCAATGTCGTCTTTGATCGTTTGGCTGTACGCGTCATTGGCGAAAGACCAGCGTGCAAGCACTTCAGAATCAGTTGTGGAGAAAAGCGGGGAACTGCTCAGGCAGGGCGCTTCGATGGAGCCGTTGAAGCAATCCTCAGGATAGCCGCACCAGATTGCTGCAAGACACAGATGGCTAGTGTTTTTGAGTACGGCTAGAAGCCCCTCCATCGGTACGTCGGACTCGACAGTGTGTCCGTTGATCAAAAGTGTCGAGCGGAGGATTACCTTATCCAAGGCGAAGCTGATTTCCAGCTCGCTCCATCGGTTGATCTCCAGGCGAAGGTCGAGCTCCCGGCGGGTGTGCATCCCCAGCCTTTTTAAAACCAGCGTGCCTTCGTTGAGGATTAATGCGAAGCCCGACGTTCCAGTCTCATCCTGTAGTGAAAAGATCACCTGGTCGGTGGTGCTGAATAATGTGGGTTTGATCAGTAGCGACAGTTTCAGGCTGTGAGCTTCGGGGATAACCGGCAGGGGGGCGATTGCACATGATCCCAAATAAGTCTTTTGTTCGGTCGCGCGATAGCTTTCGTCGAGGCCGAAATCTACTTCCACGCTTTTTAAGCCTGGGCCCTGTGGATTGGGGTCGCAGCAATCCAGCCGGACAACTCTGGCGCAAATGTCCCGATCACCTGCCGAGGAAATTTTGAATTCGAGCAGTCCCCCGGGCTGCGCGCTCAGCGGCGTTACGTAGCCGATCACTGCCGGGAAATCGATATTTGAGTGGGCCATACACCTGCTACCTGATGTTTTTATCGAATATCGTATACCTTATCGCCCCTGTCAACGACATCATGACTGTTCGCGGCTTGACGCTTTTTCCCTTCTCCGAAGCCCTTTTAGGTATTCGCGTCCTGGTCGTCCCTGGGCAGCGGTCTCGACCCAATTGACAGTTGACGAATATAGTTTATCGTATACCATATCTGAAATGGCGATCTGTCCAAGCCATTACCAGCTTTCGCAACCCTGAGATATGGAGAATACGAATGCAGTACGAACGATCATTTGCCACGGTTGAGTTGCACACGAGTGGGGAGACATTCCGTCTTGTTACCCAGGGATTACCCAAAGTGCCTGGCGCAACCATTGTCGAGCGCAGTACCTGGCTGCAACAGAACGCCGACCATTACCGGCGAGCCCTGATGCTTGAGCCTCGTGGTCACAAAGATCTGTATGGTGGGTTTCTCACCGAGCCAGTGAGTGAAGACGCCGATTTCGGCATCATTTTCCTCAACAACATGGGCTACAGCCCTCACTGCGGTCACGGTGTCATTGCGCTGGCTACGGCCGCCGTGGAGTTGGGTTGGATCGAACGCAAATCCCCTGAGACCCGCGTAGGTATCGACGCGCCATGCGGGTTCATCGAGGCGTTTGTCGAGTGGGATGGCTCGCGGACGGGGGCGGTACGTTTCGTCAATGTGGCGTCATTCATCTTCGAGCGAGACGTGACGGTAAGCACGCCGACTTTTGGCGACGTGACGGGTGATATTGCCTATGGCGGCGCGACTTATTTTTACGTCGATGGCAGGCCGCACAACATTGCCATCCGCGAGAAAGACCTGTCGACGATTACCCAGTTTGGCTATGAAATCAAAACCGCCATTAATGCACGGGGTTCTTTCATCCACCCTGAAATCCCAGAATTCAATGACGTGTATGGCGTCATGGTGTATGGCGATCCGCGTCATGAGGGTTCAACCCAGGCTAACTGCTGTGTGTATGCGGATCGTGCGATTGACCGGTCGCCGACTGGATCGGGCACTGCCGGCCGAGTTGCGCAACTTTATCTGCGTGGCGAACTGTCGGCCTCCGATGCATTGGTCAACGAGTCCATCATCGGCACGGTGTTTAAAGGGCGCGTGCTCAGCGAAACCAAGGTCGGCACATTGGAAGCGGTTATCCCTGAAGTGAGCGGAAAGGCCCATATCTGTGGCTACGCCAATTGGGTCATCGACGAGACGGATCCTCTTACCTACGGTTTTCTAGTCCAGTGAGACCAACAATAACGATCTAAGAGCTGTAATTTTACTGCCCCGATAATACGTATACGATATCCAAGATACGCTAAAATAAGCGTATCTTGTTTCTGAGTTCAGCCAACAAACGAGGGGAACAAAAAATGCGCATCAACCAACTCATCCTGGCCGCAGCCTTCGCTGCTTTGGGTACCACCGCCGTTCATGCAGACCAGTTGGACGACATCATTTCGTCGGGCAAGCTGCGCTGTGCGGTGGAACTCGATTTCCCGCCCAACGGTTCCCGTGACAAGGACAACAAGCCGATCGGCTTCGACGTGGATTATTGCAACGATATGGCTGCCGCCCTTGGCGTGAAGGCTGAAATCGTCGACACCCCGGATCCGGATCGTATCCCTGCGGTTCTGTCTGGTCGTGCGGATGTGGGCATCGCCGTGGCTTCTGACACGCTTGAACGTGCAAGAACGATCGGTTTCTCGATTCCCTATTTCGTCTTCAACACGATCATTCTTGCCCGCGAAGACTCCGGTATTAAAAGCGTCGCCGATTTCAAGGGACATACGGTGGGAGGCCCGGCAGGGGCCTACGAAACGACCGCTCTGAAAGAGACGGTGCAAAAGATCAACGATCCGGCAACCAAGATGCTGACCTTCCAGTCCCAATCGGACAGCTTTCTGGCGCTCAGCCAGAAGAAGATCGATGCGACGTACACCACCGCGACGATCGCCACCCACGTCATCAAATCGGGGAAATACCCAGGTCTGAAAATCGTCGGTGATGCTCCTGTCGACCCGGACTACTGTGCGTTTCTCGTGCAGCGCCAGGAACTGGGACTGCTCAACTACGTGAATCTTTTCCTCAACCGCCAGGTTCGCTCCGGTCGATATGCCGAACTCTATGCGAAATGGGTGGGAGCAGAAGGCGGGCCGGCTCCGGATCTGACTGTCAAAGGTACCTATCGTTAAGGAAAACGGAGCACTCGTTCCGGAATAACAAAAACCTTTCGCGTAAAAAAAGGTAATCGTATGTCTTATACCTTCCAGTGGCGCCCGGTTTTGGAGTCGCTTCCGGAGATGTTGTCGGGAGCGCTAGTCACCTTGGAGATTGCCACCCTGGCGATGGCAATTGGTACGGTGATAGCAGTCCTGTTGGCGCTTGCAAAACGATCGGGTAACAAATCCCTTTCAGGTCTGGCCAGTTTGTGGATTGAAACGGCTCGCAATACCCCGGCTCTGTTTCAGATTTACATGGTCTATTTTGGGCTGGGCTCCATTGGAGTGGGTATCGACTCGTACTATGCACTCTTGCTCGGTATTACGTTCAATAACGCAGGTTATCTGGCAGAAACTTTCCGGGGCGGTTTCTCTGCCGTCCCGGAAACGCAAGTTCGGGCGGCTCGTTCGCTAGGCATGGGGGCGGTTCAGACGCTATGGCACATCGTGCTTCCGCAAATGTTGCGTGCGGTGTTCCATGCCATGACCAACCAGATGGTCTGGTCAATTCTGATGACTTCTCTCGGTACCATCGTTGGCCTGACGAGCGACCTGACGGGTGTTACTCAGCAACTTAATGTCATGACTTATCGGACATTCGAGTACTTCTTCGTCGCAGCTTGCCTGTACTACCTGATATCGAAAATATTCACGATTTGCGCGCGGCTATTCGCTTGGCGCCTGTTTCGTTATTGAGAGGTGCGCCATGTTTTTTGAAGGGACATTAGCGTGGAGCGACATCCTGTTTTTATTGAAGGGTGCTGTTGTCACTATCGCTATTACTTTGGCAGCGGTCGGTATAGGTACTTTGTTCGGCACGCTGTTCGGTGTGATCAGGGCTGGTGCCGCGTGGTGGATAAGTTCCCCCCTCGGCTGGGTACTGGATATCTTCCGTTCGGTGCCACTGTTGATTCAATTGGTCATATTCAATTCGTTCAACAGCATGTTTCGCCTGAATTGGCCAACTTATGTGGTTGCATGCATTTGCCTCGGGGTTTATGCCGCCGCACTGTGTACCGAAATCGTCAGGAGCGGGGTGGCGGCAGTACCGACGACAACCCGCCGCGCAGCACGATCGCTGGGTTTGACCTGGCGTCAGGAAGTGGTCTCGATCACTTTGCCGATTGCCACCAGGATCGTGTTCCCGAGCTGGATCGGTCTGGCCCTCGGCATCATGAAAGATACATCGCTGGTGTTATGGATCGGCATTATCGAACTGCTACGCAGCTCGCAGATTGTCACAACCCGAATCCAGGAACCGCTGACTATTCTGGCAATTACCGGCGTGATCTACTTCTTAATGAGCTTCCCCATTGCGAGACTCGGTGCTCGTCTTGAGAAAAGGTGGCAAATACAATGATTAAAATTGAAGACGTACATAAAAACTTTGGCGCCTTGCATGTTCTCAAGGGTGTCAGCCTGAGCGTGAACAAGGGCGAAGTGTTATCAATGATCGGTGGTTCTGGTTCCGGCAAGTCGACCATGTTGATGTGTATCAATGGACTGGAGGATATCCAGCAAGGTCGTATCAGCGTCGATGGCATTCATGTTCATTCGAAAAAAACCGACCTCAATAAACTTCGGCAAAAGATCGGAATTGTGTTTCAGCAATGGAATGCCTTTCCCCATATGACAGTTCTCGAGAATGTGATGCTTGCCCCGCGAAAAGTCCTGGGCAAGTCGAAGCAGGAAGCCGAGGCGATCGCTGTCGAAAAACTCAGGCACGTTGGTCTGGGTGAAAAACTGACGACGTTTCCAGCGCGTCTGTCGGGTGGACAACAGCAGCGGATGGCGATCGCTCGCGCGCTAGCTATGTCGCCGGACTACATGTTGTTCGACGAGGTGACATCTGCGCTGGACCCGCAACTGGTTGGTGAGGTGCTAGATACCTTGCGCATGTTGTCCCATGAAGGAATGACGATGATCGTGGTCACCCATGAAATGCGCTTTGCCCGCGAGGTGTCGGACCGTGTGGCGTATTTCCATAAAGGGCTGATCCACGAGTTAGGAACGCCCGAACAGATCTTCGACCGTCCGGAAAAAGCTGAAACAGCAGACTTTCTACGCTCGGTACTCTGAAGATCACGCTCTTGCAATGAGAGCGGCGAACACGCGGTTACCGGTTGATGCGGTAACCGCGGTGGTGGCGCGTAAAGCGTCATTTCACCTGGTAGCAACCATTGCCTTTGAGCACGCTGAAGTTACCAGGAGTGTCGCATTTGTGCGTCTTCAATTCGGTCTACGACCGCTCCATTTTCCTTTTAACGGTTTCCTTGGCTGGGCTCTAATAATGGCGACTACCCTCGGTGTGAAACTCGACGACCTGACCCGCGAGCGTCTCAAATCTGCTGCTGCATCGATTAATCGAACCCCGCACTGGTTGATCAAGCAGGCGCTCTTCAATTGTCTGGAAAGGCTTGAAGGCGGCGTCACGTTGGATGAGCTCCTGGGCACGCATCTCGGCGATCCGGAAGAACAAGGTGAACTGGTGGTGGAGACGGCCTGTCAGCCCTTTCTGGATCTGGCAGAAAACATCCATCCGCAGTCAGTGCTGAGAGCGGCGATTACTTCAGCCTATCGGCGGCCTGAAGAAGAAATGGTGCCGATGCTGCTGGAACAAGCACGGCTGTCTTCAGAGATGGCCTCATCGACAACCAGACTGGCCGCCGGCATTGCCGAAAAGCTGCGCAATCAGAAGAACGCCAGCGGGCGGGCGGGGCTCGTGCAAGGTTTGCTTCAGGAGTTCTCGCTTTCATCGCAGGAAGGCGTCGCCTTGATGTGCCTTGCCGAAGCGCTCCTGCGCATTCCGGACAAGGGCACGCGAGATGCGTTGATCCGCGACAAAGTCAGCAATGTCAACTGGCAGACGCATATCGGTAAAAGCGGCTCGCTATTCGTGAACGCGGCGACGTGGGGGCTTTTGTTGACCGGGAAACTGGTCTCCACCCACAGCGAAACCGGCATGACTTCGACGCTCACGCGCATTATCGGCAAAGGCGGGGAGCCGTTGATCCGCAAAGGCGTGGACATGGCGATGCGGGTCATGGGTGAGCAGTTTGTCACCGGCGAAACCATCGCCCAGGCGCTGGCCAATGCCACACGATTCGAGTCCAAGGGTTTTCGCTATTCTTATGACATGCTGGGCGAAGCCGCCCTGACCGAGCACGACGCACAAAAGTACCTGGCGTCCTACACCCAAGCCATCCATGCCATCGGCAAGGCTTCTCACGGGAGGGGAATCTACGAAGGGCCAGGCATCTCCATAAAGCTCTCGGCACTGCACCCGCGCTACAGCCGCGCGCAATATGATCGCGTGATGGCCGAGCTTTATCCGCGCCTGCTTTCGTTGACGCTGTTGGCCAAGCGTTACGACATCGGTTTGAACATCGACGCTGAAGAGGCCGATCGCCTGGAACTGTCGCTGGGCCTGCTCGAGCGGCTTTGCTTCGAACCGGAACTGGCAGGCTGGAATGGCATCGGTTTTGTCATTCAGGCTTATCAGAAACGCTGTCCCTATGTGATCGACTGTGTAATCGATCTGGCACGCCGAAGTCGTCATCGTCTTATGATCCGGCTGGTGAAGGGCGCGTACTGGGACAGTGAAATCAAGCGTGCTCAAGTCGAGGGGCTTGAAGGTTATCCGGTCTATACCCGCAAGGTGTATACCGACGTTTCCTATATCGCGTGTGCACGTAAACTGCTGGCCGTCCCTGAAGCCATTTATCCGCAATTTGCGACGCACAATGCCCATACGCTGTCAGCGATTTATCACATCGCGGGCCAGAACTATTACCCCGGGCAGTATGAGTTCCAATGCCTTCACGGCATGGGCGAACCGCTCTATGAACAGGTCGTCGGCAAGGTGTCCGAAGGCAAGCTCAACAGGCCATGCCGGGTCTATGCCCCCGTAGGAACCCATGAAACTCTACTGGCGTATCTGGTTCGTCGTCTGCTCGAAAACGGCGCGAACACCTCATTCGTCAACCGCATCGCTGACCATTCGATCACAATTCAGGAGTTGATTTCCGATCCGGTGCTGACGGTGGATGCGATGGCCTTTGAGGATGGAACCTATGGTCTGCCTCATCCAAAAATTCCGTTGCCACGGGATTTGTATGGAGCGGATCGAGCGAACTCCGCCGGGATCGACCTGGCGAATGAACATCGCCTGGCCTCACTCTCTTGTGCGTTGCTCGCCACGGCGAACACTGAGTGGACGGCTGCGCCGATGTTAGGCGGAGTTGGTCGATCCGGTGATCTGAAGCCAGTCTGTAATCCTTCGGATTTGCGTGACGTAGTCGGTCGCGTTCAGCTGGCTGACCTTGAGGATGTTGAACAGGCGCTAGGATATGCGATCAGCGCCGCCCCTATCTGGCAGGCAACACCTGTCAGCGAGCGCGCTCAAATACTGGAGCGGGCAGCGGATCTGATGGAGGCTGACATTCAACCGCTCATGGGGTTACTGGTGCGAGAGGCCGGTAAAACCTTCGCCAATGCCATTGCGGAAGTGCGAGAGGCTGTCGACTTTCTTCGATATTACGCCGCGCAAGCGCGCAGGGATTTTACCAATGACTCCCATCGGCCATTGGGTCCGGTCGTATGCATCAGCCCCTGGAACTTCCCGCTGGCGATTTTTACCGGACAGGTTGCTGCCGCATTGGCGGCCGGCAATCCAGTGCTGGCCAAGCCAGCTGAGCAAACTTCATTGATCGCCGCACAAGCCGTGTGCATCTTGCTCGAGGCCGGTATTCCAAGCGGTGTGCTGCAGCTTTTGCCGGGTCGTGGCAGTGTCATTGGTGCAGCGTTGATCAGTGATGACCGGGTCAAAGGTGTCATGTTTACCGGGTCGACGGAGGTCGCCCGCCTGCTGCAAAAAAATATCGCCGGGCGCCTCGACGCTCTAGGCCGTCCGGTTCCGTTGATTGCGGAAACGGGTGGGCAGAACGCAATGATCGTCGATTCATCCGCTTTGACCGAGCAAGTCGTTATTGACGTTGTGGCTTCTGCGTTCGACAGCGCCGGTCAGCGATGCTCTGCTCTGAGGGTGCTTTGCCTTCAGGACGACTCGGCGGATCGAGTGATCGAAATGTTGAAGGGCGCGATGGCTGAATGCAGGCAAGGCAACCCGGACCGGCTATGTGTGGATATCGGGCCGGTCATCGATGCAGAGGCGAAAGCCGGCATCGACAAACACATTGAAAGCATGCGCGCCAAAGGTCGCTCGGTTTACCAGACCTCAATCATGTCAGGTGAGGATGTCAGGCGAGGCACGTTCGTACAGCCCACACTGATCGAATTGGAAAGTATCGACGAACTTGAGCGGGAAATCTTTGGTCCTGTACTACACGTCGTCCGTTACAGCCGCAAGAATCTCGATCAACTGATCCACCACATCAACGGTTCAGGGTACGGGCTGACGCTGGGCGTGCACACTCGTATCGACGAAACCATTGCCAAAGTCATTGGCAATGTTCATGCAGGCAACGTCTACGTGAACCGAAACATCGTCGGAGCGGTTGTCGGAGTGCAGCCATTCGGTGGGGAGGGGCTATCGGGTACTGGCCCCAAAGCCGGTGGACCGCTATACATGTACCGCCTTCTGTCGACAAGACCGGAGCAGGCCTTGTCAAAGGCGTTTGTCGAGTCTGACGGGCAAAGCATCCCAGAGAAGAGTGCTCGGGAAAGTTTACTTTTACCGTTGAAGTCTTTAGTCGATTGGGCAAATGCCAATCAAAAAAGCACGCTGTATGCGCTGTGCAATGCATTCGAAAACGAATCTCAAAGCGGCACGACACGCTTGCTGACTGGGCCTACGGGAGAGCGAAATACATACACGATACTGCCCCGGGCTCGGGTGCTTTGCATCGGCGATACAGAAGCGGATCTATTGGTGCAACTGGCGGCAGTGCTTGCCGTCGGCAGTCAAGTCCTGTGGGTCGAAAGTCCGCGAACCAAGGCGTTGTTCAATAAGCTTCCCGAGGCCGTGCAGCGCACTATTTGCATCGCCGCTGACTGGAACAGCGGGACGGCTGAGTTCGACGCGGTTCTTCATCATGGGCATTCGGATCAGTTGCGGCATTTGTGCCAACTGATCGCCTCCAGGTCAGGGGCAATTATCAGTGTTCATGGCTTGTCTCCCGGTGAATCTGACATTCCACTGGAAAGATTGGTTATCGAACGGGCAGTAAGCGTCAACACCGCAGCAGCGGGTGGTAACGCAAGTCTGATGACCATCGGTTAAGCGAAAAGAAAGAGGCCGACAAGGAGCGTTGGCCTTTTGACGTGCAATTGCCGCAATCAATGATCTACATGTGTAGGAGCAGTGATGTTCAGACCCGTTCTGGCTTTGATGAACCGTGCACGATACGCCCAAAAATTTTCGCTGATTTTCACGGTGTTCATGCTTCCTTTTTGTTGGCTCTCCTTCGACAAGCTGGCCAGCATTTATCAGGAGCACCAGTCTGCTCAACTCGAACTGCAAGGCCTTGAAGCCGTCGGAAAAAGTTTATCCGAATACAAAAAAGCAGTGGAAGTCGCAGGTCTTGAGGTCGTCGCAAATGCGCGTAACAAACCTGACATTGCCGAGTTAATCAGCAAGCAGGCTGATTTGCTCAAACAGCAAACAACAGGACTGAATGAATGGCTGAAAAAGAGCCCTTTCTCCGACCACATCGTAACTTTGAATTCCCCGGAGCGGACTGCTGACAGTTCTCAGCTTTTAAGCGTGCAATACACTGAGCAAGCTCGCGCACTGCAAAAACGCTTCAATACCATTAAGGAAATTTCCGCTTCGGCGCGACTCAACCAGGACGACGACCCGCTGGTCTATCGCAACATGGCGCTGCTGCTCGACGAAATTTTGCCCCTGTACCAGATCCTGGCGCAGACCCAAAGCTACGCCAGCTATGTCACTGCCTTTGGCTACCTGGATTCGTCCACACAGTCGACTGTAGTGAACCAGCTGAACAATTTTGATCGCTTTGTTCAGACCGGAAACAATGGGTTGGTAAATTCCGATGTGCGATTGCTCATTGACAATGCGGCTCAAGAGGCTGAGTCCAGATACAAATCCAGCATCATCGACCTGTACTCGGTAACTGGCTCGGTCTACCAGAAACTGATGGGTACATGGCTTGATCGTTTCAACGATTACACGCCTTTTCTGGCAAAGCTGGACCAGGCGACTCAGTCGGTGTTGGCGCAAGCTGACCATCAACTCCGTGTGCGTTTTGCAAACCTTCAACACAAACTCATGCTCTGGGCATTGGTTCTGATGACAACAGTCATTGTGATCATTTATTTGTTTATCGGCTTTTACCTGTCTGTCCGTCAGGCTATCCGCGAAATCTCTGGAGTAACGCGTCTCCTTGCTCAAGGCGATCTGCGGCACGGCATAAAGTCATTGGGGCGCGATGAACTGGGTGACCTTGCGCAAGACTTCAACCTCATGCAAGTCCGTATGCGTGAATTGATATCCGAAGTGAAAAACTTCTCCTCTTCCACACAAGACAAGGCTGTGCATGTCAGCGAGCATGCGCTGTCATCGCAGCAAAGCACAGAACAGCAATCATCCAGATTAGAGCTGATTGCGACCTCAATGGTCGAGTTGGTGAGTAGCGTGCAAGAGGTTAGTGCCAGTTCCAACACCACGGCCGACAAAGCAAGCCAAGCAGGTCAAAAATGTCGCGACGGTAGTATCCAGGTTGGCCGGGCGATGGCTGGAATCAATAACTTATTCCATGAGCTAAACGACTCGCTGGCTTCAATTAACGCAGTGGAGAACGAAAGTCAGGCCATCTCGAAAGCAGTAGGTCTTATCAAAAGTGTTTCCGAACAGACAAATCTGCTCGCACTCAATGCCGCCATCGAGGCGGCCCGGGCTGGGGATCAAGGCCGAGGTTTTGCGGTCGTCGCTGATGAAGTACGAAGCCTTGCGATTCATTCGCATAAGTTGACAGGTGAGATTCACGCCAACATTAGCCGTCTACAGCAAGAGGTGATCAACGCGGTCGCGACAATTCGCAGTTGTCATAGCAATGCATCCGCGACGGTAGACGAAGTGACCCGAGCCGCTGGTTTCTTTGATGAGATTACCTGCGGCATGACTCAAATCATCGATCAGAATATCCAGATCGCTTCAGCCACAGAGGAGCAGGCCAGTGTTGTGCAGGGCGTCGAGCAGAATACTTTTGAGATTAAAGCTCTGAGTGAGTCTACGGCGAGCCAGGCAGTCAGCACGGTAAACATCAGCAATGAGGTTGCGATTATGACGCGCGATCTGCACGGGCTGATTGCCAATTTTAAGGTGTGAGCGAGTAGTTGGCATTCGTCACTGGGTAACTTCACCGACTTGCCCACCCATTTACATTCGGTCTGAGAAGTCATTTGCATCAGATTTAACCAGCACAATTCGCGGACAATACCGGCAGAGAACGACCCAATATAGATAGTCCGTCCCAGGGACATAATCTGGGTGATGTGTACCAGTGGGCTGCGGAGTCGACATGAATGTGTTTTTGCTTTTGAGGCATGAAAGACGTGTCGAGCGTGCCCAGTGCTATCGAAATCCAGTCGGTAAATTCGCCTTGAAATCGTGACCAGAACAACGTAGATCCACAGGTCTCGCAAAACTCGCGTAACACCGTCTCAGAGGATGCATAGGTTTTGATGCTGGTGGCGCCGCCAAGTATCCGTAGCGATTTGCGGGGAACGCTGCCGTACGAAGCGAATGCTGCTCCGTGACCTTTGCGACACTGGCTGCAATGACAATGACTCACTGATTTTGGTGGAGTGAGTAGCTCGTAACTGACGGCTGCGCATAGACAGCTTCCTTGGTATTTCTCTGTCATGCGTCCAGCCCTGCGCTTGAAAACACGCCAGCTTAACCATCTCAGGCTAGTCAGTCGACTGACCGCTATAGGCCGGTTGCTGCCTGTCGTGAAGGGCTGCAATCCAACGCCGACATTGGCAACAGGCAGAGGCTGGCCGCTTCCTGCCGATCATGAGGAATGGCAGTCGGCCATTTAGCAGGCGCTTGCCAAACTGTACTTCGAGCTTGAATAGACGTCCTCCAATCGTCAGTTTTCTTTCATCTTGAAGCTTAGCTGCTGCCTATGGCGGTAGGTGCCTACCCCGTCTGAAAAGGCTCACCTCGTTGTAAGTCATTTTTAAATTTTTTGCGGGCCAACCACTGGTCGACTTTTCTGTGCGCCGCTTGAACCACTGTCTAAAGAGGTCTAATTATTAAGCGTGGGAAAAAATCCCACGAGAAAGTTGCCGAAAAATTTATACCGATTTCCGACTGATTTGGCGTTTCTCACGGTAATGACCAGGAGACGGAAAATGTAAATTCATAGGCTGTTCAACAGGGCTTAATTGGCGATGGTCATTGGTGGTGTGCTGTCGGCGTCCATCGTTTTGGTTCCGGATTCGATTTCTCATGGCTCCAGTGCTTACGCTAAAGAAGGCGGCGGCAATGGCAATGGTGGAGGCGGTGGACACGGCGGAAATGGAGGGAGTGGCGGCGGAAATGGAGGCGGCGGTGGCCACGGTGGAAACGGCGGCGGAAGCGGAGGTGCAGGCGGACATGGTGGAAGCGGCGGCGGTAACGGAAATGGTGGCGGCAGCGGTGGTAGTGATGGTAGTGGCGGTCATGCTGGTAACGGCGGTAATAATAGTGGCAGCAGCCATGGCGTTGCGGGCAACGACTACAGTGGGGTTTCGAGTTCAGGTCGCAGCAGCAACCATGCTGAAGCGGGCGATGATCATGGAAATCACGTTGGTGGAGAGCCTGGCGATGATCATGGCATTCATGTTGGTGGCCAGCCCGGGGACGATCATGGCAATCATATTGGCGGCGAGCCTGGAGACGACCATGGCAATCACGTTGGTGGTGAGCCTGGCGATAATCGTGGCAACCATGTGGGTGACGAACCGAGTGATGACAACTGCAGAAGCCGAGTCGCTCTGACGGGATCTCATATTTTCGTTGATCTTGAATAGCAGGGATGGGAGTAGATCTGTGCTGACATCGTGAATTCTCCGTAGAGATTTCAGCGTAGCGGCAGAGTTCTGGCTGGTTAGCAGTGGAGCTGGCAGGACGCCTGAAGTATGGGAAAGATGGAATAGTTTTGTAATGAATCGCCCCTAGTTTCGAAGACTCGCCGAGTTACCGCTTCTGGCCGCGGGCTGCCTTCCGCGAAGGGCAGCTCTGGGTGGACTTGCGTCGATCATGGCGGGCTCGAATCGATCAGATCATGGTTGGGCGAAGCTCACCTTCGTACCCAGGTGGGGCTCAGATTTTTCTGTGCAATTCTCACCGAAATTTATGCGACCACAGCCAGAGGGCCTGATGGCAACCACGCAGTCCACATAGGCACGTGCAGGGCAATTAGAAAATCCGGGGGGACTCATCTCCTGAAAGATTGGGTTGGGTTATTGACTGATGCCACATCACATCGGTGATGCCGAATCGTTCAGCTAACTCAGTCATGTCTGAATAGCTGCCCACCCAGCCCGATGGTCTTTCAAGTAAAACAGTGCCCGAATGGAAAAACGCATAGCACACAGCGTCGTGTGGAGTCAGGTTATCGTCAGAATGCTCAATGACCTTTCTTTTGCCTTGAAAGCTGTAGCAGATCGTAAATCCCATGGACGACTTCCTCATGTAGGCGATTTGCCACTACAAAGATAGTCGCCCTCCTAGCATTTCCAAAGTAATAAAGTAGCCACTTATCGGGAAGCCTTTGAGCCAAGCTCAGCAGCCTTTGCTGAAGTATTTGTGCAAGGTCATCTCCTGCCTCCCTGAGGAAGCGTCTGGATACACCAATCTTTCACTATCAAAAAACTAGTCACATCTGAATGACTGCTTTTGGCCGATTGCTGCCTGTCGCGAAGGGCAGTAATCGACCCGTAGCAGACGATCAGGGCTATGGAAAATAAATCTGCGTTTTTCTGTTTTTCAGCCAATTTTCTGGGATATGGCCTTTTGCAATCACCGCGCACTCTCTAGAATCCGCCCAGCACTCCGGCTATGGAGGCGCTATGCCATCATTTTAGGAAGCCATCATGCAAATGGGAAAAATTCTGGGGTTGGCCCTGGTGCTAGGGTTGAGCGGTTGTGCCAGCTTTACCAAGGATGAAGTGGCACCGGTGAATCTGCCGTCCATGTCGAGCTATTCGAACAAGCCGAATGTGTATGTGGACTTTGATTTCTACCAAGGCGCGCCAAAAAGCGCCTCAGCCGTTGAAATGCCCCAAGCCCGCGACATGCTCAAGCCTGAACTACAAAAAGTGCTGAGCGATTCCGGGCTCTTTGGTCGTGTCACGCTGGATGAATTCCAGAAGCAGCCTGGGGATTACAACCTGCGCCTCAAGGTTTACAACCACCCGCCTGGTGGTGGTCAGCTTGTCATGGCCTTTATCAGTGGGCTCACCATGACCGTCATCCCTTCGATGGCCACTGATCAATACACCATGAGTCTCGAGGCGCTTGACCAACAAGGGCTGGCAATCAGCAATGCCAGTAACCATGACTCGATCAATACCTGGATCGGTATCTGGTTTGTGCCTTTGATGGGCAATACCCCGAAAGCGGCGATTAGCGATACCTTCAGCCGCCAGGTCAATGCGTTGCTCAAACAAATGGTAGAGAGCAAGAGCCTGAAATATTCGGCACTCGATTCCGGGGTGTCACGGATCTGATGAAAAAAGAGCCGCCATTGCGGCTCTTTTTTACCCTCATTTCAGGGCCTGTATGAACTGCGGGTCGCTGTACAAGGTCTTCAGCAAATCACGAACCATCGGGTTGTAGGCATTGGCGGCGTTCGGGATCGCAATGGCTCCGAAAAAACTGCTGTCCCACTGGCGGCTCACGTCCTTGGTCGCGTCGTAAACCACCTCATTGCCCTTGAGCAAAGTAAAACGGGCAGCGAGCTGGCCGGTACCGGTACTCACGCCTGCCGTCAGCTCATTCTTGACCAGCAATACATCCAGGTGCCGCTGTGCTTGCGTATCCAGCAGGCCCGCTCGGCGCAGTTCTTCGTTGATGGCCTCCTGAATATGCAGAGGGATGCTGCCACTGGGCGAGCTGATCGGATTGGCCCGAACACTCAGCGAGCCCTGGCCAGCGTCCGCCTTCACCTGAGCATTGCTGATTGAGTGCAGTGGTGGGGTCTGCTTGAGTTGTTGGACGTTCTCGTAACTCGGCTCATAACGCGTCATGGTGACACCACAACCTTGCAACAGCAGCGCGAGTAGCGGGACGAACAGGAGGGACTTTTTCACGGCATTTCCTTGCATGAGTGGAGGGGGCCGAGATTATCGTAAGATGGCACTTAGCTATCAATCATGTTTCAACTGTTGGCTGAGAAAAACTGCTCGGCAAGCCCGACGATAATGCCCTCAGGCCCACGCAGATAGGCGAGCCGGTACGAAGTCTCGTACTGCATCCGGCCAATGAGTTCGGCGCCATGGGCCTGCATCCGCGCCACGACAGCGTCGATACCAACGACGGCAAACATGATGCGACGAAGACCCAAGGTGTTTACCGGCGCATCCACGGGGCCGAACCTGACCGCGTCTGGCGTGTGGAATTTATCCAGCTCTATTCCCTGCCCGTCGGGCGTGCGCAGCATCGCGATCGTGGACCGGACGTCTCCAAGCCCTATGAGGCTCCCGACCGCGGGCCCTTCAACGGTGGTTTGGCCTTCGAGTTTGAGGCCTAGTTCGATAAAGAACGCTTTTACCGCTTCGAGATCGTCGACGACGATCAGGACGTTGTCCATTCTCTGGATTGTCATGGGCGTTGGTCCTTCTTTGAACGGTGTCGTGGAGTTCCCAGCTTTCAGGCTCGTCAACCGCCACTGACTTTCCAGTGCTTGACGTCATCGGCAAATACCATCTGCTTCATCTCATGAGCAATGCCGTAGGCCAGGGACTCGTGGGCGGCGATGACTTTTTCCTCGGCGGACAGGCAATGGAAAATATCCAGTTTGGTCACGGCGTCCGCTGTTTCGAGCGTGAAAATTTGCACATAGCGTGCAAGATCATTGTCGAGACTGGACAGGTATTCGCGCAGTCGTTGGTGGTCGACCGATTTTTGGCTGAAGTACCAGTTCATCGGGTGAATCAAGAATCTGGCATGAGGCGAAGTGATGCGTCGATTGGCCGCCAGAAACATGATGATCCCCATCGATTCGATATTGCCGGCGTTGATGGCGCAGAGCGGAACCGGCAAGGATTTGAGGAACGTGTATAGCGTGAAGCCGAAGTTGGTGCTTCCGCCACAGGTGGACAAATTCAGGAGCAGTGAGGTTGCGCCCTGGTCGATGGCTTCCAGGCAGCAATCCCTGAAGCGTTCAGTGGTTGCCTGATCGATCTGGCAGTGAAAATGCACGATATGTTCTGTCATCGACGACCTCCTGAATGACATGCCGGGAGGGCTGCTTTCAAGATAATCAGTCTAGTGAAACTTGGTCCTGATGTCTGAAAATCCGGCATGCGGCGCCCCTTGATCATGGGGATGCCGCCAGTCGAATGAGTTGATTTCCGATGGAACCAAACCCCGAAATCCGCTCGTCGCGAGCTCGATATTTCCGTTCAAACTTTCGATTTTTGGCGCCCTCCGAATTAAACGAGCACCTGCTCGTGTCAACGATCTAGAGGTGAACAGACATGGCCAACACAGGAAACAACAACCCAGGTGGCTTTTCTGACCGGGACAAGACTTCGCAAGCCGGCAAGAAAAGTGGAGATTTTTCCAAGGATCCACAACGCACCTCTGAAGCAGGTCAAAAGGGAGGCCAGGCTTCGGGCGGTCAATCATCACGGGATTCGGATCGCATGTCCGGTGGCGGACAAGGAACGAATCGCGGCGGTGAATTTACCGACGATAACGAAAACATGTCCAAGCCCGGCCAGAAAGGCGGTCAGGCTTCAGGCGGACGGCAATCAAACGATCCTGATCGTATGAGCAGCGGTGGACAGGGCAGCGGTCGCGGGACCAATGTCACCGATGATCGCGACAAGTCCTCCGACATGGGACGCAAGGACAATGAGCAGGGTGGCGGTGGAGGACGCAAATCCTGATGCAGTGTGATTGCCATCAAGCCCCGACCCATACTCGGGGCTTGATTTGATTGAACATCGATCCGGGAAAATCTGAAAAAAGGCCCTAAATCGAGGTTTTCATGGAAGCTGCGCGGTTGAGCCAGGGCATCGAGACCCCGGATCAGATCCAGTTTGCGATCCTTGAGCGCAACGGAAAAATGTCGGTGATTTCCCGTGAGTCGTGAACGTGGAAGCGGCTGATTCGGCGCTGATGGTCGCGCGCGCGCAGTTTGCGATCACCATTGGTTTTCATATCGTGCTGGCCGCACTCACCATTGGGCTGGCCAATTTTCTGATGGTGCTGGAAGGGCTCTGGCTCTGGCGTGGCTGTAAAATCCATCTGGATATTTACCGTTATTGGCTAAAGGTGTTCGCCCTCAATGTGGTGGTAGAAAGGTGCGTTCTGCCCGCAAATGACGGTGACGGTTCCAACAATGCGCCGGGCCTCAAACATGCGACGGGAAGTGCGGCAAGACGTGCTCACTGAGCTCGTCGAGAATCTCTCCATAGGGTTGGCGGCTGACCTTGGGGTTAAGCGCGATATGCGAAATGCCGGCAGCTTGCGCTTGTTCCAGATAATTGCGCAGGCCGTTGCGCCCCGCCCGGAAGCCTCCCTGAATGCGCTGGAATGGGTGGTCCGGGTTGTCGCTGAGGTCAAAATAGCCACCCAGACCTAACGGTTTGAAAGCGTTTCGGCCTTCGATCTCACGCACTTTGGCGTGCCAGCTCTCGCCTAACGATGCCAGTCGCTCGGGGCTTTGCACGCCGGCCAGATAGCCATCGAGGTGTTCGGCCAACCATTCAATGCTCTGCTGCGCCTGGCCGACAGCGATTGAAGGGACGCGGCCATACGGCGCTTTCGGTACCAGGTCGAGGTTTCCGAATGAGTGACCGAATCGCTCGGAGCGAAAACGCGGGAAGTTCTGCTCGATCAGGGTGCGAAACACCGAAAAGGCATCACGATACCGATCACCACGGGTTTCATAATCGATACCCAGCATCGGGTAGTCGCTGTATCGATCGCCCGAGGACAGCCCCAATACCACGCGCCCTTCGCTCAACTGATCCAGGGACGTCGCTTGTTTGGCCAGATACATGGGCTCATGGGTAGGCAGCACGATACCGGTGGTTCCCAGGACGATGTTGCGCGTGGCGGCGGCCAGGAAGCCGATGTAAACCAGGGGCTCGAAGATGTGCGCCACATCGTTGTAATCCGGGTCGTAGAAAGGAATGTCACGCATCCACAGCGCGCCAAAACCCAGCGCCTCGGCGCGTTGCGCCATTTCAACGTGGCCACGCATGGTCGGTGCCGCGCGACCGGCGTGAGTTTCGAGGGGCAAAATAAGGCCAATCGTCAGTGCCTGTGGTTTAAACAGGCGCTGAAAACCAGGGTGACGCTCAAGCGAGGGATCAGCGGTCGGCAGGGCGGCAGGTTGCACGTGTGGCGAGGGTTGGGTGGCAATGGTCATGATGGCAGTCTCGGTGAGTGGCGTTGACTGACATATTTATTGATTCCTCAATCCGGATAAACAGCAGTCACAGACCATTACACGGTCCGCTGAGTCCCTAATGATGTTCAGACTCCCAAGGCACCCCTGATTCCCAGCGTTCAATCAACAGATCAATAAAGGCGCGGACACGCGGGGATAACTGACGCTTGCTCGGGTAGACAACCCGGATGGGGTCGGGCGATGCACGGTAAGGTTTGAGTACTTCCACCAACGTTCCGTCGCGCAGGTCGTTACCGGTGATATAGGTCGGCAAGTGAATCAGGCCAATGCCAGTCAACGCCGCTTCGCGCATGGCTTCAGAACTGTCGATGTTCAGCCGCCCTGGCTGTTCGTACAAATAAAGGCCAGTGGGTGTCTGGTAACGCCAGACACTGGCCTGGCCACTGATGAACGCTATGGTGTCATGCCCGAGAAGATCAGCAGGCGTTTGTGGTACGCCGCAGCGGGCCAGATAAGACGGCGAGGCACACGTTGCGAACTGCTGCCAACCCACTGTTCGGGTTAAGAGTTGTGAATCATCTTTTGGCGCACCAATGCGGATGGCTATGTCGATACCTTCTTCGACAAGGTCGACAAAGCGATCGGTAAACCAGACGTCTGCGCGAAGTTCAGGCCACTGTTTCAGATAAGCATCCAGAATCGGCAGGATATGGCGCTGACCGAAGGATAGGGGGGCTGTGAGTTTAAAAGTGCCGGTCGGCCGCCCACGGCGCAAGGCCATGGTTGCCTCCACCTCATCAAGATCCTCGAGAATTTGCTTCCAGCGTTCATAGGCAACCCGTCCCTCGTCAGTCAGGCTCAGTTTGCGCGTCGTGCGATTCAGAAGCCGTGCTCCCATTCGACCTTCAAGACGAACAATACTTTTACCTACAGCCGATCGGGTCAGACCGAGTGAAGCTGCAGCAGAGGTAAAGCTTCCAGCCTTCACAGCCGAGACAAACGCAGCGATGTCACCGAATCGGTTAGCTTCCATGGGTAGCTTTACTCCAGTGCGTACGCGTTGTAGCGGGAAATGACGCCCCCAAGACTGGTTCTTGCTGTCAGCCCGGGACCACACAATTATTACCCTGCCAACGAGGTAGTGTCTCAAAGTCAAAAACGCTGTCGAACCAGGTTTTGTCGCCTGCTGGTGGGCACATTGAGGGCGGGGCGTCGGTGATCTCATCTGATTATGCAGCTTGCGATTCCACCTTTCGCTGCTAGGCTTAATACGTCGGAGCTGTCCGCAAGGCGACATGTTTCGCCCCTTGGATCCCGGTGATCCGAGGCCTTTCACGCCACCAGCCATCCTCAGCCGCTACTGCCGACCGTGCCAGGCCATATTTCGGTCACGCGCGCTAAACCCATGCACATGTGTTGACCCGCGAAGGAACGGAGTAATGGGTGTGATTTTTCACGCCCCCATCAATCATTGGCAGGCCACAACGACGGCTCAATCGGGAATTCGCATGTCCTCAGGCATTCTTTGGAGAAATTGCCATGAGACTTCAATTGCTTACGGCTGCATTGATTTTCGCCAGCATGGCGACGACAGGTGCTGCTCTCGCTGGCGATACAGCCCCTTCAACCGCCACCAAGGCGGCTTCCACCACTGCGGTCAAACAGGAAATCAAGCTCACGCGAATCACACCCGAATACTGGCGGGTCACGTTCCACAACCCGCCGTACAACATCTATGGTCCGGAAACCATGCCGCAGTTGAACGAGGTGGTCACCGCCATCGAGTCCGATCCGAAGCTGGTGGTCGTCGTGTTCGACAGCGACGTGCCGGATTTCTTTCTCACCCACTATGACTTCGTCCCCCCGCTGACTGACACCACCAGTCTGCCCAACGGCCCGACCGGCCTGCCGCCGCTGCCTGACATGCTGGTGCGATTGAGCAAGGCGCCGGTGGTCTCGATTGTGTCGATTCGCGGTCGCGCTACCGGCGTTGGCAGCGAACTGGCGTTGGCCAGCGACATGCGCTTCGCCAGCCGCGAGAAAGCCATCCTGTCGCAATGGGAAATCGGCGCCGCCCTGGTGCCTGGCGGTGGTCCTATGGCGCGCCTGCCCAGACTGATGGGGCGCGGGCGAGCGCTGGAAGTGCTGCTGACCGGCAACGACATCAATGGCGAACTGGCCGAACGCTATGGCTACGTCAATCGCGCGCTGCCCGACGCCGAACTCGACAAGTTCGTCGACACCATGGCCCGTCGCATCGCCCGGTTCGACAAGCAGTCGATAGCCGACATCAAGCGCCTGGTCGACGCGGCCAGCCTGCCGCCCAATGACGCCATCGCCAGCGAATGGGAAGGTTTCATCGGTTCGGTGAAACGCCCGACGGCACAGGCGCGGATCAAACAATTGATGGAGCTGGGCCTGCAAAAGAAAGCGGACGTCGAAAAACGCCTGGCCCATTACACCGGCACTTTGGGTGAGGCGTCGAAATGATCCTGCATCCCGTTTCCTTATAAGAATCGCGGTTGCTTCCCAGGCTGGCGTAGGGAAGCAACCGTGACAATCTTTATTTATGGCGGACAATCGGGCCAGTGCTCTATGACGCTCTTGTAGCGAGTGTAAAAGCGCACGGCTTCCTCGCCGTATGCGTGATGAGCACCGAACATCGATCGCTTCCAACCCCCGAACGAATGCCACGCTGACGGCACTGGACTCGGAAGGTTGATGCCCACCATACCGATCTGAATCTGCCGGGTGAATGCGCGCGCGGCGCCGCCGTCGGATGTGTAAAGCGACACGCAGTTCCCCAGCTCGTGGGCGTTGACGAGTGCAATTGCGCTCGCGAGATCAGGCACCCGGACAACCGACAGGACCGGCCCGAAAATCTCTTCTCGATAGATGCTCATTTGCGGCGTTACGTCGTCAAACAGCGAGCCGCCGAGAAAGAAGCCCTCTTCGTGGCCGGCCACGGTCTGGCCGCGGCCATCGACGACAAGCCTGGCACCTGCCGTGAGGCCCGCATCGATATAGCCCAACACCTTGGTGCGATGCGCGGCACTGATAAGCGGTCCCATATCCAGACCGGGCTCCATGCCACCGCCCATCTTGAGCGAGCGCACGCGCGGCGCGAGACGTTCGATCAACTCATCACCGACACTCCCTACCGCCACCACGACTGACGTCGCCATGCAGCGCTCGCCGGCTGAGCCATATGACGAGTTGATTATCGCATCGACCGTTTTATTGAGATTGGCGTCGGGCAAGACCACGAGATGGTTCTTCGCACTGCCCAGTGCTTGAACGCGCTTGCCGTATTTCGCGCTTTCTTTGTAGATATATTCGGCAACTGGCGTCGAGGCGACGGCAGATACCGCAACCACATCGGGGTGCTGCATCAGTGCATCGACGACGGCCTTGCTGCCATGGAGGACGTTGAACACGCCTTTGGGAAAGCCCGCTTCGATGAATAGCTCCGCGAGCCGAATCGAAGCCGACGGAGTGCGCTCCGAGGGTTTGAGGATGAAAGTGTTGCCGGTCGCGGCCGCCATCACAAACATCCAGCACGGCACCACCATCGGGAAGTTGAATGGCGTGACGCCCATGGCCACGCCGACGGGTTGACGCAGATTCCACGCGTCGATGCCGGGGGCGCTCTGATCGGTGAAGTCGGTCTTGAGCAGGTTTGGAATGCCACACGCGAATTCGACGATTTCGATCCCGCGTATCACCTCGCCCTTTGCATCCTCAAACAACTTGCCGTGGTCGCGGGTAATCAACTCTGCGAGTTCGTCGCTATACGTCTCGAGCAGTTCCTTGAACTTGAACATCAAACGCGCACGCTTCAGTGGCGCGGTTTCGCTCCAGCCCGGGAAGGCGGCTTTCGCCGCAGCGACGGCCGCGTCGACGTCTTCTGCGTTGGCGACCGGCAAGCGGGCTGTCACTCGGCCTAGCGCCGGGTCCAACACGTCGGCGAACTGTCCGCTCGTGCCTGCAGCGTGTTGACCGTTGATGAAATGACTCAGTTGACGCACCGAGCCTTGATTTGCTTCGCTCATACGGTCCTCCTGAACATCAGGGTCCTGTACTGGCAGCAACATGCTGTGATCCATCCGTCACTATGCGCTCGCCCCGGCGTTTATCAAGGAGGTCGTCGCGTCAACCGTCGAACGAGGTAGTCGCGACCCATGGCGCACGAGTTAAGTTCGGGCTGCAACGAACGGTTGTCCAATACCTCTAAACACCCCGGAATGAGCCGTGAACCATTCTTCCTGAGCAAGCTGCATTCTCCAGGGAGAGTTGTTCGCCTGTTCGCGCGCACTGGATTGGAGGGCATCGGCTGTCGCAAGGTAGTGCAAGGCTAGATGGGTGAACGGCTGCGGCTCCCCATCCACGATCCGGAATCGTCGCACCGCAAGCCAATCGGAGCAGTCGAGCAATGTGGGGATGTGATCCTCTTCATACCAGCGGTCAAACGCTTCGGTGCGGGGCGCGGGCACGGTGAAGAATACGGCATAGACCAGTGCGGCTTCGCTTGAGGATGCGTTGTGCGCCTGCGGATTCTTCCAGCTGCTGATTTCCTCCCCGATATAGCGCGTGACATCTTTGGCTCCGGCCACTATGCGGCGAGTCGATTCACCCGAGCTGGCCTTGATTTCCTTGTACTCGGGTGTCAGCAGGGCACACTTGTCTTGCAATTCGTAGAGGGCCAGGTACGCAGGGCCATCTGCATTGCGAAAGCGCTGCGCACTGACGAAGCCCGGTGCTTGCATGCGCGGCGGGATATGCTCGGTGTCATACCAGTGGTTGAATTCGTCCTCCTGGGTCGCACCAGGCGTCATCTCTGAAAACAGCACAGCTTTGCGGGTCATTGGCCTGTCTCTCGTAAATGTTCAGCGCTAGCGCCAGCCGAGGTCGGGGGCGACATGGGTGAGAATCGATTCGATGACGTGCGCG
The DNA here is from genome assembly GCF_002356535.2 of Pseudomonas izuensis. NCBI lineage: Bacteria > Pseudomonadati > Pseudomonadota > Gammaproteobacteria > Pseudomonadales > Pseudomonadaceae > Pseudomonas > Pseudomonas izuensis. Next base: position 2,451,592 of record NZ_AP017423.2, read on the forward strand.
CAGTACTCCACGCCCAATTGGTTTGGCACCGTGAGGAGCAGGGTGTCGGCGGCAGCGATCGCCTCGTCCTTGGCCAGTTCCGCAACGAGGACATCCGGTTGCGCCGCGTAGTTTCGACCGAAAATCTTCTGAATATCGTCGTCCAGGAAGCCGAGCGTATCGTTGCTCTGAGTGTCTCGACCGAAGTACAGCCGGTCCAGATCGTTCACCAGCGCGAAGACACTGCGGCTGACGGACACGCGCGGTTCTCGTGTATGTCCGGCTTCTTTCCAGGCCTCACGATAGGCGCGGATCTGTTGTGCTTGCTGGATATGAAGGGGGAGGCCGCTTTCGTCGTTCTTCAAGGTCGAGGTCTGCAGATTCATACCCATCTTCGCGGCCCAAACCGCGGTTGCATCGGAACCCGATCCCCACCAGATGCGCTCGCGAAGGCCTTTGGAATGCGGTTCGACCCGTAGAAGCCCAGGCGGGTTTGCAAACATCGGCCTTGGATTGGGCTGCGCAAAGCCCTTGCCCCGCAGCACCTCATAAAAAACTTCGGTGTGACGGCGCGCCAAATCGGCATGAGTCTCACCCTTGTCAGGCTCGTAGCCGAAGTGGCGCCATCCGTCCATAACCTGTTCGCCGGAGCCGCGGCTGATACCCAGCTGCAGCCGTCCACCCGCAATCAGATCGGCTGCCCCGGCATCTTCTGCCATATAGAGCGGGTTTTCGTAACGCATGTCGATGACACCCGTTCCGATTTCGATCCTGCTGGTTTTTGCTCCGATCGCTGCGAGAAGCGGAAAAGGCGATGCAAGCTGTTGAGCGAAATGATGGACGCGAAAGAACGCCCCATCTGCGCCCAGTTCCTCAGCGGCAACCGCCAGGTCGATGGATTGCAGAAGAACATCAGACGCCGACCGCGCCCGCGAACCCGCAGAATCGCTCCAGTGGCCAAAAGAAAGAAAGCCGATTTTTTTCATGGGAACCTCACCGAAAGGGTTCAGATACAGGGTAACGGGTGGTCATGATCACCCTGAAGCTGGTTAATCAGATCGCTTCTCAAGCACGTCCTTAACCACAGGCAATGCCGTATAAACGCTGGACCAACCCGTGTAAAACGCCAGTTGCGTCATGACTTCGCCCACTTGCGTGCCGGTCAGTCCATTGTCCATTGCGCGGTTCAAGTAGAAGGACAGTTGTGCGATCTGCGCCGTGGCCACCACCGAGCTGACCGTAACCAGACATCGATCGCGCGGGGCGAGGCCCGGTCGCAGCCACAGATCATGAAAGAGAACATCTCTGGTGAGCTGGACAAGCCCCGGCGCCACCGCACCGAAGTTCTGCGCGACGGTGGTCTCGCGTTGTGCTTCGGCTACCTCGTCGATGGGGAGGAGGTCGACGGTAGCCGGCGCAAGCTGCGCTGCACCCATTGCGCGTCGTTCAAAGACCGCATTCGTTACCTTCGCGGCCGCCATCGCATTGGCCCAGCCGGAATAGAACGCCAGATGGGTAATGATTTCCGAGATTTCGCCAGGATCGAGGCCGTTATCGAGGGCCAGGTCGAGGTAATACGACATCTCCGCACTCTGATTGCGCGCAATCAATACCGACAGCGTCACGATGCTGCGGTCTCGCGCGGACAGTTGCGGTCTCTGCCATAAATCGCCGAGCACGACGTCGGTCGTATAACGCGCAAGGGCTGGCGAAACCGCGCGGATGCCTTCAAGCGCGTTGCCGGAGTCGTAGCGAACTGAATGTTGCATGGCTGTTTTCCTCAGGTTGGTGTGCGCAACGGTGTCAGGGGCAAAGACTGGCCGTTTTCAGGCGGCCAGCCTGAGGAGGGCGAGTCTTGCCTAGACTGCGAGTGAGGCGTTCTGCGGGAATAGTGCGCGACGGGTTTCTTCGTCGAATTCGGTTTTGAACTGAAGTTTGTCCTTCAGCGCCAGAGCGCGGGCGGCCGCCGGGCGCGACGAGATTTCATCGACCAGGCGCTTGACGTGGGGATAATCGGTCAGACCCTTCTCGCCGAAGATATAGCCGGCAAAATTGGCCCAGCCCCAAAGTGCCATGTCGGCAATCGAGTAAGTATCGCCAGCCAGGTACTTCGAGCCGCCGAGACGCGCATCGAGAACCCGGTAGTGGCGCTCGACTTCTTTGATATAGCGGTTGCGCGCATATGGCAGGGGTTCCGGCGCGTGGTGCATGAAGTGCACGGCCTGGCCGGAGAACGGCGAGAGGCCGGTCGCGATGAACAGCAGCCATGACAGCATCGCTGCATGCTGCGATGGGTTGGCCGGCACGAACCTGCCATGTTTTGCCCCAAGGTGCAGCAGAATGGCGTGGGAATCGAATACCGCGACCCCGTCGTCAACGATGGCCGGGACCTTGCCGTTCGGATTGATCTCCAGAAATGCCGGCTGGTGTTGCTCACCCTTGAAGGTGTCGACGGCAGAAAGCTCGAAAGGGATTTCAAGTTCTTCGAGCAGGAGCGCGACCTTGGTGGGATTGGGCGTCGGATGAAAGTAAAACTCAAGCATGATGTTTCCTTGATTTGACGTGAGATAAATCGCAGTGCATTGGCAGGCACGGAGGGCACGAGATCAGCGAACCTGGGGCTTTTCAGGAGGCCTCCAGAGCGCGTAGGGAGATAGTGGACCGATGTCCCGGGTTTGACATACGATCGCCCCGATGAAAACGTTCGGTGAGATCGCACATGTTGTCTGAAGACGAATTGGCACTGCTGGAAGCGATTCGCGAGACTGGCAGCCTTTCACGCGCAGCCGCGCGGCTGGGCAAGGCGCCGTCGACGATCTCGCACGCCGCACGGCAACTGGAGGCGCGCTTCGACGCCTTGTTGTTTGATCGCCGTCGTTACCGACTGCAACTGACGCCCGCCGGTCAGGTGCTCGCCGATGAAGCCGCACGTCTGATGCTTGATGTGTCGCGCATGACTCAGCGTGTACGGCAGATCGCGAGCGGCTGGGAGGACCAGCTCTGGATCGTCACCGACGAAATTATCGAATTCGCACTGCTGATGCCGCAGGTACGCGATTTCGATGCGCTTGCGTCTGGCGTCAAGTTGCGCTTCACGCACGAAGTCTTGAACGGCACCTGGGAAGCATTGCGTGACGGCCGTGCGGACCTGATCGTGGGAGCGACCAATGAACCGCCGGCGATTCCCGGGCTGCGCTGGTTCGAGCTCGGCTCGATCGAATGGGTGTTCGCGGTGGCGGCGCGACATCCCCTGGCGCGCGTTGACGGGCCTCTCGGACGCGAGCACCTACGCGAGCATCGCGCGGTGGTGGTGGGCGATTCGTCGCGTGCGATAGCGGGGCGCGCTTACGGGGTGATCGGTGGCCAGACTTCGCTGGCCGTGCCCAACATGCAAGCAAAAATACTCGCGCAGCGTGAAGGCCTGGGCATCGGCTGGTTGCCGCGTCAGCGCGTAGCGTCGTTGCTGGAAAATGGCGAGCTGGTGGAGAGAGCGACCGTCGATCCGCGCGAGCCGACCGTATCGTATGTTGCGTGGCGCGGTGATCGCGAGGGGCGGGCGTTGCAATGGTGGCTGGAGCAGTTGCGGCAGCCGCGCCTGGCCAGGCGGTTGATACAGGGCATGGATATGACGATCGGCTCATGACACGAATCGAGTTGCGCGCTTGATCACAGGGCACTGGCATCGTTTTCGTGTTCATCGGCAAAGGCCATGAGCACTTCCAGATCGAGCACATCCAGTTTTATCTGAGCGATAAAAGCGGAGAAGGCCAGGTTGGCAGCGAGTAGCCGTAGATCGCTGGCCCAGGCCGGGACATAGGTGGGGCCCTGGAGCCAGCCGGACTCGAATAGCGGCGCCAGGCGTAAGGTATCCGCCAGGCTGAGGCGTCCGGCAAATAAATGCCCCACCAGTTCCGGTCGATTGTCGCGGATTGCGATGCGCAGCAGTGTATGGACACCCAGTAAACCCGTCAGGTAGGCGGCATCCTTGGTAAACGCCGAGCCACCACGCAGGTCGGCACCACGGAAGACCCGCTGGGTTGAGCGGAAAGACTCCTCTTGTGACTGGCCGGCGGCAAGAAAACCCTCGAAGACCTGTATGAAGTCGGCGCCATCCAACGCCTGCTGGACCGCAAGCACGCGCAGGGCCAGGCGGCGCAAGCGGTTGATGTCCATGCTGCCCGTGAACAGTTCTGCCAGGGTGGCAATGCCTTCCTGGGTTTGTGTCGTGCGTGGCGCTCCCAAACCCAGGCTTTTGAGGTTGGGCTGCAGCGCGCCATTTTGTGCGGTAGCGACATGCACGAAGGCCTCGTGCTGCAATAGCTGATTCTTGTCCAGTTCAGAGAACAGCGCGCCGGTACGCAGGCGGATGCGGCTTGCCCCGGCGATCGCCTTGGCGGCCAGCGTCGGGTCGAGCACGACCGTGACCCGGCCCTCACCGAAGAAACGGTCCAACTCCGGCTGCATCCAGGCGGCGAAGGCCTCGGCCGGAATCTCAGCCTGAGTCGGTGGAATCCGGGCGCCACCCAGCAGGGCGTCGGTGGTCGTGAGAAAGAACTGCGCCGCGTCCAGCATGCTGAGTTTCTGGTTCGGATAATAGAAATCCGGGCGCCGGTACAGCGCGGATGAATAGTGAGTAAAGGCGGGAGTGCCGATCGCACCCAGCATGCGTCCGGCCGTGGCATAGCTACGCGCGGTCATGGCCAGATAGTTCCCGGCCGGGTGCCCCAGGTCGCAACGCCCGATAAAGGCTTCCAGCGCGGCGATGTCGGCGCTGTGTTCGCGGGGGCTCAATTGGACTCTGGGCAATTCTGCTTTCCCTTCGCGCCAGTGCGCCAGGAACACTTCCTCGACGCCATCGGGCCAGGACAGGGCATCCAGTACGCGGATCCTGCGCACCAAGCCGGGTAGGGTGGCATCGAGTTCAGACAGGGGGGCGCTGCTCATGGAGTCACCCTTGGAAGATGAGGTTCATTCGAAAAAGCTTAGCCGTTGCGATGCATTGCGTCGTAACCGATCAACGGTTTCAATTAATAATGACAAAAACATCAATATTGAAATATCTCTCAATATTGCATACCTTGGTGACGCTTGACGATGAGACCTGTGCGCCTCACGACTTCAATCTCCCAAGGGCTCAAAATGAACAACAACAAGAACGTTTGCGAATTGCCTTCCTCCGCCGTCGATGTACTGGTCGTCGGTAACGGTCCCGTAGGTGCGACAATCGCGGCGCTGCTCGGCCGCTACGGGGTTACGACCCTGGTCCTGGACAAGCTCCATGACATCGTACTGATGCCTCGTGCCATTGCGCTGGACAACGAGGCCTTGCGCATCCTGCAACTCGCCGGATTATCGGAGGACGCCTTCGAGAAGATCGTGATCCCGGAAGTGAAGATGCACTCTCCGGTGCTCGGGCAATTCGGTCGAGCCAATACGCAAGGGTGCATCGACGGCCATCCCAAGCTTGTGACCTTCTATCAACCCGACCTCGAGCGAGCGATGCGTGGCCAGGTTTCCCGCCTCAAATCAGTGACCAGCCTGGGTGGTTTCGAGCTGGAGAGCCTGGTTGAGGAAGCGGATGGCGTGGTCGCCACCGTGCGGGATGAAAATGGGCATTCGCATGCTGTTCGCGCCCAATACCTGATTGGTGCAGATGGCGCCAGCTCCCGGGTCAGGGCGCTGATCGGCCAGGAGTTCGAAGGGCAAACCTATGCCGAGGACTGGTTGATTGTCGATGCCAAGAACCGGCATCAGTCGGCCATTGATCACATCGAGTTTATCTGTAATCCGCAGCGGCCCACGCCGCACATGCCCGCCCCCGGTGGCAGGGAACGCTGGGAATTCATGCTGCAACCCGGTGAATCCCGGGAGGAGCTGGAAAGCCCGGAAAGCATCGCCCGGCTCATTGCGCCATGGGTCAATCCGCAGGAACTGGAAATCGAGCGCAAGGCGGTGTATCGATTCCACGCCCGTTGCTGCAACCGATTCAGCAAGGGACGTACGTTCCTCGTTGGCGATGCCGCGCACATCACGCCGCCCTTCGTCGGGCAAGGTCTCGTCGCGGGCCTTCGTGATGGTGCCAACCTGGCCTGGAAGCTGGCGTGGGTCCTGCGTGGCCACGCCGCGCCGGCGATACTCGATACCTATGACGTAGAGCGCCGCCCGCATGCCCAGGCGATGATCAATCTGGCAAAAATGATGGGCCGCCTGGTGATGCCCAAGAACAAGATCGCAGCGTTCTTCATCCATGGCTTTATGCGCACACTGGGGTTGACTGCCTCGACCAGAAGGTACTTCGAGCAGTTGGACATCAAGCCGAAGAACACCTTCAAGCACGGCCTGTTCGTGCCACATCGCCGGGGTGACAAGCTGGTACGTGGCAGCCTGTTTCCCCAAGCCTGGATACGCACCCTGCAAAAGCAGATCAAGCTGAGCGACGATGCACTGGGAGACAACCTGACCCTGGTTGGATTTGGTGTTGACCCGTTGTCACTGCTCACCGCTGATCAGATCGTTGCCTGGGAAAAGATGGGAGGCCACTTCCTGGAGGTCAGACCCCGCGGCCAACGTTCCGGCGGCCGTTGCGACTTCATCGAAGACATGAACCATGAGATCCTGCCGCTGGCGGCGAAAGGAACACTGGTCGCCGTTCGCCCTGACCGTATCATCATGCACCATGCCCCTGGCAAAGAGGCCGGCAGGCTCCTTCGAGAATGCCAGAGCCTGCTGATGAGTGATGAAGTCACTCCTGACAGGGTTTCCAGTACCATCAACGAGCCGATTAGATTAAGAGCTTAATCATGCCTATCTCCACACCTCCTTTAGAAGCGGCTGTGCCGGAACCTCTCACCAGGGGGCACAAGAAGCGCGAGCGCACCCGTCGCGGTCTGATGGACGCGGCATTGCGACTTGTCGCACGCAAGGAGGTGGGGGAGATCGCCTTGTTGGAAGTCGCCGCCGAGGCGGCGGTATCCAACGGCACCATCTACAACTATTTCCGAACGCGCGACGAAGTAATCGAAGCGGTGGGCATCGCCATGGCCGCCGAGTTCTCTGACGCCATTTCTGTCCTGAACGCGGATGTGCAGTGCGGAGCACAGCGGGTTTCGATTGGCGTGCGCATGTTTGTGTGTCGGGCCGCCGCCGACCACCCCTGGGCGAATGCGTTGCTGCGGATCATCCATTTCGACCAGGCCATGCGCTCGCGTCTGGCTGATCATGTGCTGGGCGACCTGCGTGCAGGGCTGCAGGAGGGCAGTTTCACTTACGAAGACGAGGGCATCGCCCTGGATATGGTCGTATCGTGCACAACTGGGGCAATGCGTGCGGTTGTCGAGGGTCGTGCCGTGGCGGAGCATGATGTGCGGGTCGCCGAAATGATTCTCCAGGCGCTGGGCGTAACGCCTGCCAAAGCCCGGAAAATTGCGGCCAAGCCACTGCCTGGGTAACGCAGGACAGGTATTCCGGCTTCCTCATAAATGACGGCGCTGTACATGTCATAGGCGGTAAGCATCGTCCATTTTTTGCCCTGGGCCTTCATCTGTTTCAGGTGGGGAATTCGGACGCGCTCCAGCTGTTGGGCGAGAGGCGCACTGCCATACGGTGAAGGCTGGTCGTTCATTGGGATGTCTTACTGAAAGTGTATTAACCGAGCATCTGTTCGATAAATAGAACCACTGCGATGATGACCATGGCCGCACCAGAGAGGCGACTGACCCTATGTGCGGCGGCTGGACGTGCTCGAAGAACAACCTGCGATCCAAATCCGACTAACAAGTAGATCACGCCACAACTGAACGTGTGGACGAGCCCGAGCGCAATCATCTGCATCGGTACAGGCCAGGGTGCAGTAACGTCGGAAAATTGAGGCAACAACGCCAGGAAGAGCAGGAACACTTTCGGATTCAGCCCGCTGACACAAAGCCCCTTGATCGCCCAGCGCTTCCATGACCTTGACGCCTCGACGTTGTCTGCATGCAGCGTAGAGGGGCGGACGAGCATGTTGATGCCCAACCAAAGCAGGTAACCCGCCCCGGCCACTGTCAGCACTGACAGTGCCACAGGGTGCTTGGCAACCAAAGTGCCTACACCACCGGCTACCACCATTGTGGCAATCAAGTGCCCGGATAACAGCCCGCCCACGGCGGGTATGACGACTCGATGCTTCAAGCCGGCGGATATCGCGTAGGCCCAATCGGCTCCAGGTGTGATGACGAACAGAATCGACACTGCCCAGAAGGCAACCAAAACACTGAAGGTCATGGTGTTACCTGTGCCATTTCATAATTCACTGCATAAGTCATCATCCCGCTTCTCCAATCAAGGCCGTTCCTCTGGTTCTCTCAAGAGGAGTACGGTTGTTAATGAGTGGAGGAAGATTAGTGAAAAATGGTTAGAATTCACTTCCAAAGATGATTGTTTCTGTGGCCCAGCTTAGGAGAATTTTCTGATTGGATAGAATAGATAGGAAGATTCTTGCTGAGCTGCAAAAGGATGGGCGCCTTTCGGTCACGGAACTTGCCGACCGCGTAGGCCTGAGCCTCTCACCTTGTCACCGGCGAGTGCGGGCACTGGAGGAGTCCGGTGTGTTGCTGGGCTATCGCGCGCAACTTGATCCCGGTGCATTGGGTCTGAATTTTTCCGCCATGGTGTTTGCCACCCTTCGCGAGGGCGACCGCAAAGCAGTCGAGGCGTTCGAGGCGGCACTCATTGATATACCTCAGATAGTCGATGCCCAGAGGTTATTTGGGGAGCCGGATTACCTGCTGCATGTCATCGCCCAGGACTTGCCCGCTTTTCAAAGACTTTACGACGAGAGCCTTTCAGCCTTACCCAATGTACAGCGGCTGACGTCGACGCTTGTCATGAAGCGGGTTGTGCAGGATCGCCCCTTGCCTTTGTAATGTTGGTTGCTTTGCTTCGCACTGGGGAACCACGGTCACGGGAAAAAAGCCCAAAAGGAATTGGGCTTTTGTGCTCCTTCCCTTGCGCTAGGCCGCGATGTTCGGCGAGCCGAGACTCTTTTTCAGTGATGCTTTCATTGCCTCCATTTCCTTGCCCAGCTCATCCAGCTTTTCTTTGCCCAGCAGCTTTTTGGCTTGAGGAAACATTTCGGTCTCTTCTTCTTCGATATGGTGTTCGAGTAACTCCTTAACGACTTTCACGCGTCCCGCAAACTCGGGGGTAGAAGGATCAGTGGTTTTCAGATCGGGCAGAACGAGAGAATCGACTGTCCGGTGCTCTTCCTTGGCCTCGTAATACATTTCGTCCTGCTTCTTACCGCCAGCTTCCTTGTAGGCGGGGTACAGGATCTGTTCTTCAAGCTGGGTATGAATCGTGATTTCCATCTCGAGCTTCTCCAGCAGTTCGGTCCTTTTCTTGGTGGCTCGGTCTGTGGATCCGCTCAACTGGGCCAGGATTCCTTTGACTTTTTCGTGGTCGGCTTTCAGGAGGTCGATTGCGTTCATTGGGATTGCCTCTTCTATCACGGATGGCCGGCTGATCGTGGTCAGCGCTTCATGGTTGCCCAGATAGATCGCACTTTGCATGCCAGTTACCCACCAGGTGAAAAACCTAATAAATTTAATGACATGGAAAGCCTGCCGGCGACGTAAGGGCATGCACTATGCACGAGATGGGGTACAAGACCGTGCAGAAGATGGATTTTCGTGACCGTACGTGTTTGTGCAACTGCAAGGGCCTCAGGCGTTATCAATCCACTGCCGATACCGCTTCGCCTGACGTCGAGATTTCAGCTGACTGCTGATCAGTGCCATAAGCGGTGACATCCCGGGTCGTGTCCGCTTCCCTTGGCTCAGCAGGCCAAGCTGTTTCTTGATCAGCGATGCCACAGCCAGTGACGCCAGCGCCTTGTTCTTCCAGCGCACAACGACGGGCTCCACTTCGGTGTCCTGACCTGCCATCCACTGGCTGGGCAGGGTCGGCTCGATGGCCAACGCCGTGGCAAGCCCGACCATCGACACCGAGCCGCTCACCACGCGCTCCGCGACTTCCTTTCTGCGTACGCCACCCGTGACCATCAGCGGCATGCGCGCGATGTCTGCGATCCTCTCCGCGAATTCGAGAAAATAGGCCTCTCGGGCCAGAGTGCTGCCGTCGCGGGTCTGTCCCTGCATCGCCGGGCTTTCGTAGCTGCCACCGGATAACTCAACCAGCTCGACCGCCTTGGCGTTGAGCATTTCCACCACGCGAGCCGCATCCTCAGCATTGAATCCACCGCGCTGAAAGTCTGCGGAATTGAGCTTCACCGCCACGCAAAAGATCGGTGCCACGCGCTGACGTATGGCGTCGATGGTTTGCAGGAGAATGTGCGCACGATTTTCCAGGCTACCCCCCCAGCGGTCGTCACGTCGGTTGGTCAAGGGCGACAGGAATTGGCTGAACAGATAGCCATGCGCCGCATGAATCTGCACACCCGTGAACCCGGCACGCTCGGCCAGCACCGCCGATTGGGTATAGCGCTCGATCAGCTCCTCGATTTCCTGCTCATCCAACGCCCTGGGCGGCACAAAAGCTTTAGACAATCCTGGGATATCGACCGCAACGGCGGAGGGGCCTCTTGCCGGCTGCCCCATTGAAGCCAATAACTGCCGTCCGGGATGATTGATCTGCATCCAGGCTTGAGCCCCGCGACTGCGGCAAGCTTCGGCCCATAAGCGGAAATGGCGCAGGTTCCGATCGTCCTCAAGCACCACGCCTGCGGGGCCGGTCAAGGCGTGGCGGTCAACCATGACGTTACCCGTGATGATCAGGCCGGCGCCACCTTGCGCCCAACCCCGATAAAGCCTGGCCAACGCTTCACCTGGAGCGTGATGTTCGTTGGCAAGGTTTTCTTCCATGGCGGCCTTGGCGATTCGATTGGGAATCACCACACCATTGGGCAATCGAAGCGGTTCGAAGAGTTTTGACGCAGACATGCTCGCACCTACAGTGATGAAACTTCTACCAGCCGACATGGGCGCACGTGGTCGTTGAGTGACACTGAACGGCTGGGTCAGGAACCATGAAATCGAATGGCTATTGAGCACGCGTGTTCAACGATGCCATTAAAAATGGTGAACTGGCAAGCCCTCTGGTAATCACACCTTGCGTTTGCCTGGCCACGCTCATCCAGCCCATTGTCAGATACAGGAAGGGGGAGGGTATTCTCACCCCCAAAAAACCCGTTGACACAAATTGAACACGAGTGTTCAATCAAGGCTCAGATGAGTCTGGAGATAAATTGTGCAATCCCTGAATCCAACACAGCGTCGCATTCACCAGGCTGCATTTCGCTTGTTTGCGGAAAAAGGCACCTTGCAAGTCAACATTCTCGACCTTGCGCAAGAAGCAGGGGTTGCGCGCGGCACGGTCTACAGCAACATCGAGAGCATGGAGACCCTGTTCGAATCGGTCGCCAGCCAGCTCGCCAAAGAGATGCATGAACGGGTCAGCAAGAGCTTCAACTCCCTCTCCGATCCCGCCCAGCGCCTGGCCAACGGCATCCGGTTTTTCATCCGTCGGGCTCACGAAGACTCCCAGTGGGGGGCATTCATCCATAAGTTCGCCATGAGCAACGCTTCGCTGCGTGAAATGTTTTCCAGCCAGGCGACGACGGACCTTCTCAGTGGACTGTCCAGCGGTCGGTACAGGTTTCAGCAAGAGCAATTGCTCTCGGTGCTGACGCTGATATCGAGCAGCGTCCTCGGCTCCATTTTCCTGGTGCTGGAAGGGCACAGAACGTGGCGCGAATCGGGATCTGATACCGCCGAACTCGTACTGCGGGCCTTGGGTGTGCCTCTTGAGGAGGCGAAAGCGCTGGCGACCGTAGAGTTGCCGGCGCTTCCTCCGATCGACTAAGCGCGGTAACCGACACTTCGAACAAACTCCTGGCATTTTCAGGGGTTCGGGGATCGCTTTGCCCTGAGAAACTGGAAAACAAAAACAATGAATAGCAAAAATGAAATCCTTCGGTTGGCAACGCAACAGCCTGCCAGGCATCCGCAACCGACGGTGAAGGCCCAAGGTCTGACTCACCTGATTTTTCAAAGGCCGGACTTGAATGAGGCGGCGCATTTCCTGACTGACTTCGGCCTGACCGTCAGCCATCAAGCAACCGATACGCTCTATCTGCGTGGCACTGCGCCGGCTCCCTATTGCTACCGCGTGCACCGTGCAGAAAAGGCAGGCTTTATCGGATTCGGCCTGGCAGTCCGATCGCTCAAGGATCTGGAAAAGCTGACGAAGATTCCAGGCGCATCCTCGGTCGAGACCTCGATGCATCCTGGTGGCGGCCACTGCGTCAGACTCACCGATCCTTCCGGTTTTATCGTCGAGGCGATTTACGATCAGACACCCGGTAATCCCCTGGAACACCGGGCACCGCTTCCCTGGAATCTGGCGCAAGAGCAACCGCGCATCAACGCCACGCAGCGCCCGCCGGTTGCACCGCCTGAAGTGATCAAACTGGGTCACATCGTCATTGAAGTGGCCGACTATCAGGCGACCTGTGCCTGGTACACCCGCCATTTCGGGTTCATTCCCAGCGATGTGCAGGTACTCGCCGATGGCACCCCGATTGTCGCTTTCATGCGCCTTGATCTCGGCGACAAGCCGGCGGATCACCATACGCTGGCGATTGCGCAGGGGTTCATGGCGACCTACAGCCATAGCGCCTATGAAGTCGTCGATGCCGACGCGGTGGGCATGGGGCAACGAGTCCTGCGCGAGCGGGGTTGGGAGCACTCATGGGGCATCGGCCGACACATCCTGGGCAGTCAGATCTTCGATTACTGGCAAGACCCCTGGGGTGATAAGCACGAGCACTACTGTGATGGGGATGTGTTTACCGCCATGCAGCCTACGGGCATCCATCCCGTGAGCCCTGAAGCCATGGCGCAGTGGGGGCAGCGCATGCCCAAGAGTTTTACCCAACCCAGGATGAGCTTCAGCAACGTGCGAGCGCTGGTTCGCAACCTGCGACGCAGCCCGGACCTGACCCTTCGCAAGTTGATCACGCTGATGCGGATGTTCGGGTAAGCGGCCGCCATGTCGGGCATCACTAAAGGGTATGGCCGGCGCGACGTGCTCAAGGCCGGTGCCTTGATCGCCGGCGGCTCGTTGATCTACAGCGTCGCCAGCCCACCCTCAGAACAACACCACAGATCTCGCGCCCTCGAGCGCGGGACAAACGCTGCTCCAGGAGTACCTTCAATGTCTGCTGTACACGTAGTCCGCTTTGAGTTTGAGAACGGTATCCACTGGGGCGTATTACGCCAGGACCGAATCACGATTGTCCCGGGCACTTTTGAGACCACGGGGGACTTCATCTGCCAGAACAGTATCGATGACCTCGCGCAACTGACAGGTACTCAGTTGGAGTCGCACAAAGTGAAGCTGCTGTCGCCGGTGACCCGTAACCAGCAGTTTGTCTGCCAAGGGGCGAACTACCGACAGCACATGATCGAGTCGGGCATGGACCCGGATGCGAAGAAATACAACATGATCTTCACCAAGGCGACCAGTTGCCTGGTGGCTGCTGACAGCGTCCTGATCAAGCCGCGCAGCGTCCGCTTCCTTGATTATGAGATCGAACTCGGGCTGGTGATGAAACGCGTCATCAGCGGCGCAGTGACCGTCACCGACGCCAACCTGCATGAGTTCGTTGCCGGCGTGGTCATTGTCAATGACTACTCGGCACGCGACATTCAGATTCCGCAGATGCAGTTCTACAAGGGCAAGAGTTTCCGCACCTTTGGCCCGGTCGGCCCGTACCTGTGCCTGCTGGATGCCCGGGGCATGCATTACCTGAAAGCATTGCAGTTGCGCCTGACGGTCAATGGCGAAGTCCGCCAAAGCGACAGCACGGCCAACCTGGTGTATGGCCCCGCTGAAACCCTGACCGAACTCTCCGCTGTCCAGGATCTCGCCCCCGGCGACCTGATCGCCACCGGTACGCCGGCGGGATGCGCGCTGACCATCCCTTCGCCCGCCAAACAGCGCATTGCAGCCCTGATGCCGGAAGCCACCAAGTGGAAGCTGTTCCTCAAGGCGCAGGAAGGGCGGACGCAGTATCTCAAGGCAGGCGACGTGGTCGAAGCGCGCATTCGCAGTGCCGATGGCGTGATTGACCTGGGTGTGCAACGCAACCGAGTGGTAGAGGAAGCCTGACGATGATAGTGCGATCGCTGAACGACATTGAAAATATCGAGCAGGTTTCGTTGGCGAAGCGTGGATTGGCTTCCAGCACCTATGAAGCACTGACACGCACAGCCGAGCTTAGCCCCAACGCGTCCGCACTGAGTTTCTTCACCGACGCCAGCTGCTTCAAGAACACCCACCACTGGAGCTATGCCGAGCTCGTCGAAGAGATCACTCGCGCGGCGAATGCCTTCCACGACCTGGGCATCACCCCGGGTGAAGTGTTGGCCTTTATCCTGCCCAACCTGCCGGAAACCCACTTCACCATCTGGGGCGGTGAAGCGGCGGGTGTCGTCATGGCGATCAATCCGCTGCAAGAGGCCAAACAGATGGCGGCCTTGCTACGGGCCGCCAAGGCCAGCGTAGTGGTCACGCTTGCACCGACACCGGGCAGTGACCTGTGGCCCAAGTTGGCCTCGCAGCTGGATCAACTGCCTGAGATCAAGCACATCGTTTGGGTGGGCATGAGCCCCTATGTTGATGTCGCGCAGCGTGAATCCCTTGCATCCCTTGCACAGACAGAACGTGAGTTGCACCGGGGGGCCACGATTCACGACTTACGGACATTGATGGATGCTCAGCCCGGCACGCACCTGAAAAGCGAGCGGCAATTTCGCCCTGAGGATCGTTCCTCTTACTTCTGCACCGGCGGTACCACCGGACTGCCCAAGATTGCGATGCGTACCCATGGGGCGGAGGTCTTTAACGCGTGGGCCATGGCCACGCACATGCAACCCCGTGGGAGTGGCCAGGTCATTTTTTGCGGGTTGCCGCTGTTCCATGTCAATGCTCAGCTGGTGACAGGCCTGATGCCCTGGACCCAAGGTGATCATGTCATCCTCGGCACGCCGCAGGGTTATCGCGGTGAGGGTGTGATCCCGCGTTTCTGGGAGATGGTCGAGCACTTCGGCATCAACTTCTTCTCCGGCGTGCCTACCGTCTATTCCGCACTGTTGCAAAACGAGCTCGAAGGCCGCGACCTGTCCAGCCTGCGTTATGCCATGTGTGGTGCCGCACCGCTGCCGGTCGAACTTTTCCGGGAGTTTGAAGGCCGGACCGGGGTAAAGATTCTCGAAGGCTATGGACTCACGGAAGGCGCGTGCGTCTCCTCGGTCAATCCGCCCCATGGCGAGCGCTACATCGGTTCCATCGGTATACGGATTGCCTACCAGGGCATGCGTGCGGTCATCCTCGATGACGCTGGAGAGTATCTGCGCGACGCCGACACCGACGAAATTGGCCTGATCGCCCTCACGGGGCCGAACCTGTTCGAGGGTTACGTTGAAGAGAGTCATAACCGGGGCCTGTGGATCGAGATCGACGGACAGCGTTGGCTGAATACGGGCGACCTGGGTCGCCAGGATGAAAATGGCTACTTCTGGCTGACCGGGCGCAAGAAGGAGCTGATCATCCGCGGCGGCCACAATATCGATCCCAAGCAAATCGAGGAGGCCCTGCAAGCCCATCCAGCGGTGGCACTGGCGGCAGCCATCGGCAGCCCGGACGCCTATTCGGGTGAAGTGCCGGTCGCCTACGTGCAACTGCGCCCCGGCCACGACTGTACCCTCGAAGAGCTTGAGCAGTTTGCTCAGCGCCACATCAGTGAGCGGGCGGCCATTCCCAAGCGGATCGAAATCCTCGAAGCACTGCCGTTGACGGCGGTGGGCAAGATCTTCAAACCCGCCTTGCAGCAGCGTGAGGTCGCCCGAGTCATTTGGCAGGAAGTGGAGCGCATGTGCCTGAAGGACATTGCGGTCGAGGTGATTCAGCATGAGCAGCGTGGGCTGGTCGCGTGCATCCGGGCAGGGCGGGATCAAGAGTCCCTGGCCCTGCTTCTGGGTCGCTATAGCTTTCAGGTGGAGTGGCTCAAATGATCCTGACTTCGTAAGTTCGGCACCCCGGCCCTGGTAGTCATCAGCCAAGGCCTTTTTCACAACTTCGATGAATGCCAACCGGCACTGCCAAGTGCACCGGAAGGCGAAGCTTTGCCTGCGCACCAACCAATAACAACAATTCGAGGTGGGAAATGAAACTGAGCAACCGTGCAACCCCGTGTCACTTTGCTGTGCGAGAAGTGTCTTGCTGGATCAAATTCGCAGGTGCCGCGGCAATACTCAGCGCCTCCACAAGCGCGGCGGCCAATGGCATTGCCTTGAACGAACAAAGTGCAAGCAGCGCGGGAACTGCTTATGCGGGAAGGTCGTCTTCGGCACTGGATGCCAGCACCATCTTTGGCAACCCGGCTGGCTTGACCAAATTGAAGCGCAGTGAGATTTCCGGCGGAGCCGCGGTCGTCTCGGTGAGCGACGACATCAGTGATGCACAGAGCAGTGCCCCGGGAACGAATAAAGGGGACTCGGTACCGTTGGGGGTTGTGCCCTTCGCGTATATGTCGACGCCACTGGATGATCGATTTTCGATTGGCCTGGGCCTGTACGCGCCGAGTGGCCTGATCAACGACTACGAGAGCAGTTTTCAGGGCCGTTACCATGGCTCCTACAGTACGACCAAGGAGATCACCCTTCAGCCCACCATTGCCTGGCGGATCAATGATTACGTGTCCATCGGTGGCGGACCGACCATCAACCATTTCGATGCGAAGCTTCAGAATTACCTGGCCACCGGTGCGCTGAACAACGGCGAGGACACGCTGGTCACCATCAAGGGCGATGACACCGCACTGGGCTACAACGTCGGGGTGTTGTTTGACTTGAGTGATGCCACCCGTTGGGGGATTAACTATCACTCGAAGGTGGACTATGAACTCAAGGGGCATACCGAGGTGTCCGGCTCCCCGAGTGCTATTCCGCTGGATGGAAAGTATGACAACAAGATCGACATCACGATGCCCGAATCCGTGGACACGTCCATCACCCATCATTTCAACAGTCGCTGGACCGGATACGTGGGGACCACCTGGAAACGGTGGAGCCGGATCCAGAAGGTCGAGGCAGTCAACAGTGGTCTTTCTCCCGTAGGCCAGGCAGCAGGTCTAGGCACTGTGACCGAAGAAATGAACTGGCGCGACACGTGGTCTACGGCCGTGGGCGCCTCCTATCAATTGAACCAGCAATGGCTGCTGCGCGCAGGCTACGCCTATGATCCGTCGCCAGTCAGGAATGCCGATCGCAGCGTGCGCATCCCGGTTGGCAATCGCCAGGCCGTGACCCTGGGCGGTGCCTATTCGCCGAATACCGATCTGACGATCGACTTTGCCTACGGTTATCTCTGGGATTCCAAAGTCTCGGTGAATCAGTCGAACAACTCCGGTCTTCAACCGGCATACAGTGCCAACTACGACAACAGTGCGAATGGAATTTCAGTGCAGGCCACCTATCGCTACTGATCGCCCTGACCCAGAGCATTTCCACTAAGAATGGATTGATTGGTTTTTCAGCGCCCATGACTGAACCTGTCATGGGGGCTCTTTACAGCGGGCGGACGCTACGCGTTCCACGGCGTTAGTAGCCATGCCCAATCGAGGCGCTTTACCAGGCGCCTTGCTGTCGGTGCACTCTCCACAAGAGGGTCTCTGCTTTATCTCTGCGCCTGTCTGAAGCTCGTCGCTATCCGTGGCGATTTGGAAGACCCCGAACTCGCACTCAGCGAGTTCGGGACGGCGCCACCGAATGACGCAAATCAAAGCCTGGAGGTGGTGTGTGGCCAACAGGACTTGGCGCCCGACCGGGGAAGCCGATCATTATTGGCTGATGTTTATGCGGTATCTGTCAGGCCGTCATCGCGGGCAAGCCTTGCTCCCACGGAATCGGCGTCGTGCCCAAGATCGGCGAACAACACAAAACCTGTGGGAGCAAGGCTTGCCCGCGATGAGGCCAGAACTGCCAACACAAAAACCTCAGGCAACAAAAAGCCCCACCCGACTCAACATCGGGTGGGGCTTCGATGACGCCAAACGCTACTTACGCAACATTCATCGTCTTGTGCGTATCAATCAAATGCTGCACCACCCCCGGGTCCGCCAGGGTGGAAATATCCCCCAACCCGTCATATTCAGCGGTGGCAATCTTGCGCAGAATCCGCCGCATGATCTTGCCCGAACGGGTTTTCGGCAGGCCCGGCGCCCACTGGATTACGTCCGGCGAAGCAATCGGGCCGATCTCCTTGCGCACCCAGTTCTTCAGCTCCAGGCGCAACTGCTCGCTGGTTTCTTCGCCGGCGATCAGGGTGACGTAGACATAGATGCCCTGGCCCTTGATGTCGTGCGGCACACCGACCACCGCCGCTTCCGCGACTTTCGGGTGCGCGACCATGGCACTTTCGATCTCGGCGGTGCCCATACGGTGGCCGGAGACGTTGAGCACGTCGTCCACGCGACCGGTGATCCAGTAGTACCCATCGGCATCGCGACGGGCGCCGTCACCGGTGAAGTACATGCCGCGGAAGGTCTTGAAGTAGGTGTCGACGAAACGGTCGTGATCGCCGTACAGCGTGCGCGCCTGGCCTGGCCACGAATCGAGAATCACCAGGTTGCCCTCGGCCTCGCCTTCGATGATGTTGCCCAGGTTGTCCACCAGGGCCGGCACCACGCCGAAGAACGGACGCGCCGCCGAACCTGGTTTCATGGCATGGGCGCCCGGCAGCGGGCTCATCATGTTGCCGCCGGTTTCGGTCTGCCACCAGGTGTCGACGATCGGGCAACGGGACTGGCCGACGTTCTTGTAGTACCAGTCCCAGGCTTCCGGGTTGATCGGCTCGCCCACCGAACCGAGCAGGCGCAGGCTGCTGCCATCGGCGCCTTCCACCGCCGCCGTGCCCGAGGCCATCATGGCGCGGATCGCCGTCGGTGCGGTGTAGAGGATGTTGACCTTGTGCTTGTCGACGATCTTCGCCACCCGGGTGATGTCCGGGTAGTTCGGCACGCCTTCGAACAGCAGCGTGGTCGCGCCGTTGGCCAGCGGGCCGTAGACGATGTAACTGTGGCCGGTGACCCAGCCGACGTCGGCGGTGCACCAGTAGATTTCGCCCGGACGGTAGTCGAATACACGTTCGTGGGTCATCGCCGCGTACAGCAAGTAGCCGCCGGTGGTGTGCTGCACGCCCTTCGGCTTGCCGGTGGAACCGGAGGTGTAGAGGATGAACAGCGCTTCTTCGGCGCCCATCTCTTTCGGCGCGCACACGGTGCCGGCCACTTTCATCAGGTCTTCGTACCAGATGTCGCGGTGCTGGTTCCACTTGATGTCGCCACCGGTGCGCTGGCAGACGATGACTTTCTGGATGCTGCTGGTTTCCGGGTTGGTCAGCGCGTCGTCGACGTTGGCCTTGAGCGGGATCTTCTTGCCGGCACGGATGCCTTCGTCGGCGGTGATCACCACTTTCGAGCGGCAGTCGATGATGCGACCGGCCAGCGCTTCCGGCGAGAAGCCGCCGAACACCACCGAGTGAATCGCGCCGATCCGGGTGCAGGCCAGCATGGCGACCACGGCTTCGGGGATCATCGGCATATAGATCGTCACCACGTCGCCGCGGTGCACGTCCTGGCCGCGCAGGGCGTTGGCGAACTTGCAGACTTGTTCATGCAGTTCGCGGTAGGTGATGTGGCGGCTTTCGGCAGGGTCATCGCCCTCCCAAATGATCGCGACCTGATCGCCGCGCTCGGCCAGATGCCGGTCGAGGCAGTTGTAGGAAACGTTCAGGGTGCCGTCGGCGAACCACTTGATGTCGACATGGTGATCGTCGAAGGAGGTCTGCTTGACCGTGGTGAAAGGCTTGATCCAGTCGAGGCGCTTGGCTTGCTCGCGCCAGAAACCGTCCGGGTTGACGACCGACTGCTGGTACATGGCCTTGTAGGTCGCCTCGTCAGTCAGCGTATTGGCCAGGACCTCGGGACGAACGGGATACAGGGAAGCCGCACTCATCTTTCTTACCTCGGTGGAATTGGTTGTTTGGGGAATCTGTAAGGGGCGGGTGGTCCGACCTGGGTTCAATGCCATTCAAAGGCAGCCTTCAAATCCTGAAGCGGCTCAGAAGCTGGTCCTGCTGACCGACGTACCCCGCCATCGTTGAACACTGGCGGACCTGCCTTTCGGCACTGTCGGAAACTTCCAGACTGATGTCGCGGATGTTGGTCGTGTTGCGATTGATCTCCTCGGTCGTCGCGCTCTGTTCTTGCGCGGCGGCGGCAATCTGCAAGTTCATGTCATTGATCCGATAAATCGCTTCACGAATGCGCGCAAGCGTCGAGTTGGCGGCATTGGCATCACCGGCCGTCTTGCTCGCCGCGTCGCGGCTTTGCTGCATTCGCGCCTGGGCGTGTTTTACACCCGCCTGCAGTTGATCAATCATCTGGCGAATTTCCTGGGTGGATTGCTGGGTACGTGAGGCCAGCGAGCGCACCTCATCGGCAACCACGGCAAAGCCACGCCCGGTTTCACCCGCTCGCGCCGCCTCAATGGCCGCATTGAGTGCGAGCAAGTTGGTCTGGTCGGCGATACCGGTGATGACCGCCACGATCGATTCAATGCTTTGACTGAGGGTGGACAGTTCATTAATGGCACGACCGGTGTCGTCCATCTCCACGGCCAGGCGATTGATCGCGCCCGTTGACCGGGAGACAAGCGCCACGCCGTTTTCGGTTTCCTCGTTGGCGGCAACCGCCGCCTCGGCCGCAGCCTGGGCATTGCGCGCCACATCCTCGGCTGTCGAGGCCATCTCCCGCATGGCGGTGGACAATTGATCCAGTTCCTGTAGCTGGTTCTGGACCCGGCTGGCAGCCTGATCCGCCTCACAGGACGTGGCCGTGCTGCTCTCGCGGACGTGTTGCGAGCCCGTTTTCACATCGCCGATCAGCGCCTTGAGGTTCTGCAGGAGCCGGTTGAACTCCCCGGAGACCTGGGCAATTTCATCGTTGCCATGCACCGGCAATTCACGGGTCAGGTCGCCGCTCCCTCGATTGATATCGGCGAGCGATTCCTTGAGCTGATCCAGCGGCCAGAGCAGGCGCCTGACCAACAGCCCCAACACCAACAGGCTGAGCAATACACCCAGGCCCGTGCCGATGATTGCGCGCCCGGTCAGGACGCGGAGGGCGGCCATGACGATGTCCTGGTCCAGCACCACGCCGATGTACCAATCCATACCTTTGAGATCGGTGAGCGGAATAAAGGCAACCAGCCGGGACTTTCCACCGCTGCTGACTTCCTGAAGCCGGTTGTCGAGCGCCGGCGAGCTTCCGGCAAAAAGCTCACTGTAGGGCTTGCCGTTCAGCTCGGCGTTGGGATGGGAAATGATGTTGCCACTCTTGCTCAGCAAGAACGCATAGCCGGCCCCGCCAAAATCCAGGGTATTGATGGCATCGGCCACCGCCGTCAGGCGGATGTCACCACCCAACACCCCGAGCAGTTGCCCGGCATCGCTGATCCGGGCGACAGCGGAAATCAGGATTTCACCCGTGGTGGAGTCCTTGTAGGGTTCGGTCAACACGGCCTGGTGACCGGCCTTGCCCGTCGCGTACCAAGGACGGGTGCGACCGTCATAGTCAGGCTTGGGGTTCCAGGATGCGGTGTTCTTGATCGGTTTACCGTCGGACTCGAGGGCACCGAATACCAATTTGAATTCTTCTTTGAGAACGGGCGACTCGATGATTCGCTGGGTCGCTTGCGCGCTGTACTGACTGTCGATCGCCTGGGAGGCCAGATCCATCAGGCGCAGCTTGCCGTTGAGCCAGTTTTCAATCTGGCGTGCTACCGCATTGCTTGTTTCGGCAATGCTCGCCTCGACCTGGTGACGCAAGATCGTACGTACCTGTTCTACCTGGACCAGCGACAGCAGGCTGGTGGTTATCAACAGTACACAGGCAGCCACAAGGCTTACCTTGTAACGGATTTTCATCGAGGGCTCCGCGCGGAGAGAGGGTGATTTTTCGCTGTTTTGAGACCGCCATCGCGAGCAGGCTCGCTCCCACAGGGGGACGCGTTGCAACTGTGGGAGCGAGCCTGCTCGCGAAAGCGGTTGGAAAGGCGATACAGGGCTACCTGCATCGCCCACTGTTTTTAGAAGAAGCCCAACGGATTGATGTCGTAGCTCACCAGCAGGTTTTTGGTCTGCTGATAGTGATCGAGCATCATCTTGTGGGTTTCACGGCCGACGCCGGACTTCTTGTAGCCACCGAACGCGGCGTGCGCCGGGTACAGGTGGTAGCAGTTGGTCCACACACGACCGGCCTTGATGGCGCGGCCCATGCGGTAGGCGCGGTTGATGTCGCGGGTCCAGAGGCCGGCGCCCAGGCCGAACTCGGTGTCGTTGGCGATGGCCAGGGCTTCGGCTTCGTCCTTGAAGGTGGTGATGCTCACCACCGGGCCAAAGATTTCTTCCTGGAACACACGCATTTTGTTGGTGCCCTTGAGCAGGGTCGGCTGGATGTAATACCCGCTCGCCAGGTTGCCCTCGAGTTTTTCCACCTTGCCGCCGGTGAGCAGCTCGGCGCCTTCGCCCTTGGCGATTTCCAGGTACGAAAGGATTTTGTCGAATTGCTGCTCGGATGCCTGGGCGCCGACCATGGTGTCGGTGTCCAGCGGGTCGCCACGTTTGATCTGCAGGACCTTCTTCATCACCACTTGCATGAATTCGTCGTAGATCGACTCCTGCACCAGGGCGCGGGAAGGGCAGGTGCAAACTTCGCCCTGGTTGAAGAACGCCAGCACCAGGCCTTCGGCGGCTTTTTCGATGAAGGACGGTTCGGCCTTCATGATGTCTTCGAAGAAGATGTTCGGCGATTTGCCACCCAGCTCCACGGTGGACGGAATGATGTTTTCGGCCGCGCATTTCATGATGTGCGAGCCGACCGGGGTCGAGCCGGTGAAGGCGATTTTGGCGATGCGCTTGCTGGTGGCCAGGGCTTCGCCGGCTTCTTTGCCGAAGCCTTGCACGATGTTCAGCACGCCAGGCGGCAGCAGGTCGCCGATCAGCTCGACCAGTACGGTAATGCCCAGCGGGGTTTGCTCGGCAGGCTTGAGCACCACGCAGTTACCGGCAGCGAGGGCCGGGGCGAGTTTCCAGGCGGCCATCAGGATCGGGAAGTTCCACGGGATGATCTGGCCGACCACGCCCAGTGGTTCATGGAAGTGATAGGCCGCTGTGTGTTCGTTGATCTCGGCCGAGCTGCCTTCCTGGGCCCGGATGCAACCGGCGTAGTAACGGAAGTGGTCGACGGCCAGCGGGATGTCGGCATTCAGCGTTTCGCGCACGGCCTTGCCGTTGTCCCAGGTTTCGGTGATGGCCAGCAGTTCGAGGTTTTGCTCGATGCGATCGGCGATTTTCAGCAGCGCCAGCGAGCGGTCCTGCACCGAAGTCTTGCCCCAGGCATCGGCGGCGGCATGGGCAGCGTCCAGGGCCTTGTCGATGTCTTCGGCGCTGGAGCGCGGGAACTCGGCAATCGGCTGGCCATTCACGGGCGAGGTATTGGTGAAGTACTGACCTTTGACCGGCGCGACAAACTCACCGCCGATGTAGTTGCCGTAACGGGACTTGAAGGAAACGATGGCACCGGGAGTGCCTGGGTGGGCGTAGTTCATGATCGGGTTCTCTTGTTGTTTTGGGTTGTGACCGCCCGCAGGACGGTCACTGTCAGTGGCATAAGCCCGGCAGGTCAGGAGCCCTGAGGTGTTTCGCCACGTGCCAAACGCTTGTTGATGTCTTCAATGACCGCAGGCAAATCCACGATGGTGTCGATCAGGTAATGCGGGCGAGAGCCTTCGAACATCTTGATGATGCGTGTGCGCTCTTGGGCCAACTCTTCGAGGGACAAGTCTCTGAATTCCTCATAGGTCAGGCCCAGTGCGTTGCCGGAGCAGGTCAGTGCGACTGTCCACATGCCTGCGCTGCGGCCTTCGAGGATGCCCGGCCAGGTGTCGTCGACCTTGACGCAAGCCGCGACATCGTCGATCCCCAGCGCGATGACATTGGCCAACGCCTGTGCGGGATGCGGACGACCGTTAGGCACTTCGTCGGTGGCAACCACATGGTCGGTGACGTAGCCGTTCTTGCGCGCCAGCTCTACGACTTTTTCCATGACCACTGCCGGGTAACCCGAGCAGGAGCCGATCTTCAGGCCCTGGTCGCGCAGGCCGTTGATCGTATCGAGCGCTCCGGGAATCAATGCCGAGTGCAGGGCGATCTTCTCGATCTGCAACGGCATGAAGCGCTCGTAGAGGGCGGTGACGTCGTCGTCCGTTGGCAGGCGGCCAAAGACGGCATGGTAGCGATCGGCGATTTGTGGCTCGTTGCACAGCGTGCGGATGTGATCCCACTTGCCCATGCCCATCGGCCCGCGGGCTTCTGCCAGGGAGACGGCAACGCCGAACTCGGCAAAGGCTTCGACGAAGATTTGCGTCGGTGCGAAAGAGCCGAAGTCGACGACCGTGCCCGCCCAGTCCAGGACCACGGCTTGCAGTTGAGTCGGTTGTTTGTAGTGCATGTTGATTGCTCCAGTAAGGGGAGTTGGACGTTCGGAATCAGGAAGCGGTGCCGACAACGGCCGGTTGCACCGGGGTCGACTCAAGCGAAACGGTTTCCACTGTTTTCGGGCGGCTGTTCCAGAAAGGCACCAGCATCAGGCTGGCCAGCAGTGCCGTGCCGGTGAACACCAGGAACACGGTTATGGTGTCGAAGTAGCCCGGCAGCAGGCCGCCGAGGACCGCCCCCACCGAGCCACAGCCGTTGACGAAGCCTGCGGCAGAGGCCGCGCCGTCCTTGCTGCCGAAGTCAATGGCCGCCGAACCGCTGATCATCGAGTCCGGTCCGTAGAGCGTCAGGCCCATCATGAACAGCAAACCGACCACCATATAAAGGCTGCCGCTCTGCATGGCCGGCACGAACAAGCCCAGGCAAATAGTGAGCACGACCAGGCTCAGGACGCAGGCCGGTATGCGACGCGCACCGAAGTACTTGTCCGATGCAATACCGATGAGGATCGGGCCGACCAGGCCAGCCAGTTCAAACGAGGTGGGAACGATGGAGGAGGCAACCTTGCCGATCTCGGGCATCCGATCGTAGATGATCACCGGACCCCACAGGAGAATGGCGTAGCGCGCAGGCTTGAGCATGAAATAGGCCAGGCCGAGCACCAGCACGGTTCGATTCTTGATCACGGTGCGCAAGCCGGCCCACATGCTTTCACGTGGAACGACGACGTTGCTGACCGGCTCGAGTTCGATCTCGACAGCTGGCAGGCCCACGTCTTCCGGCCGGTTCCGTTGCAGCACGAAGAACAACACCGCCACCACCAGGACCACGACAGCGCTGCTGATGAACGCGATGCGCCAGTCATGGAACGAGTTGTAGGCCCACCAGCCGGCAAATGGCGTTGCCACCAGGCCGCCGAAGGCATAGCTGGTGCTCCAGTAACCCAGTACCCGGCCACGCTCTCCGGTACTGAAGAAGCTGCCGACGTTCTTGCACAGACCTGACCAGCCGGTGGACTGGGCAAGCCCTTGAATCAGCATGCAGGAGACGAAAATCGGCAAGGTGGCGTAGGTTCCCATGGCCAGCGCGGCCACGGCCGAGATGACTAGACCGCTGAGCACCACGACCCTCGGGCCGAAGCGGTCAGAAAAGTTACCCCACAGAAACTGGCCCACGGCATACGCGGTCAGGTAGAGCGCATCGAGGTTGGCCATCATGGACTTTTCGAGCATGAAGCTCGGGTCTTCGCCAATACCCAGCTTGGCCACCGAAAACGCTTTTCGGGTGAAGTAGAAGGCGGCATAGGCCACCCAGGTGATGAGGAAAATCTGCACGCGCCAACGCTGGAGAGATTTCCAGCCAGTTGCGAGTGGGTTTTTGGTGTGCTTGTTCATGGTGTTCTGATCCCGTGTGAGGTGCCAGACAGCGCAAATTTGGTTGGTTTTTGTTTTTGTTTTTGATGCACAAGCCCGTCCGGACTCACGACATTGTTCAGATGGCGGTGAGAACGGCTTGAGGCTTGAACTATCAACTTGTCGCGATCACTGACGGGTGTCCGGCGCAGCCGGGCGATGTGTCAGCGAGTCCATGATTAAAAAAAGATCCCTGTCCAAAGGTGCTACCCATTGCACCTGTGCTCGAATTGACGGGGACCTTGAAAGGGGGCGGTCAGTCAGGCGTTTTGCGCATGTCCACACCCATGGCAATGAGGCTGTCGGCGATGGCGCGTAGCAGTTGATGGACGACGTATTCGTCGATCTGTCCGATGCAGCCGATGCGGAAGCTTTCGGCCTGGGTCAACTTGCCCGGGTAGATGATGAATTGGCGGGTCTTGAGTTCATCGTAGAAACGCATGAACTGGAAATCCGGGTGTTCGGGGCAAAAGAACGTAGTGATGATCGGCGACAGCCAGCAGTCTTCCAGCAAGGTGCGGAATCCCAGCTCACGCATGCCGCTGACCAAAACGTCGCGGTTACGCGTATAACGCGCCAGCCGGCCTTGCACACCGCCTTCGTTCGCGTGCTGTTCGAGGGCTTTGTGAAAGGCCACCACGCTGTGGGTCGGCGGAGTGAAACGCCATTGGCCGGTGCGTTCCATGTAGACCCACTGCTCGTAGAGGTCGAGGGACAACGAATTGGCGCGCCCCTTGGCCGCTTCCAGGACCGAGCGACGGATGATCACGAAGCCAAAGCCGGGGATGCCTTCGATGCACTTGTTGGCCGAAGACACCAGCACGTCAAAGGCGATGTCATCGACGGTCACCGGTACGGCGCCGAAGGTGCTCATGGCGTCGATGATCAGACGCTTGCCGTGGGCCTTCACCACGTCGGCGATCGCGCGCAGCGGGTTGAGAATGCCGGAGCTGGTTTCGCAATGGACCAGAAACACGTGGGTCACATCCGGATTGGCCTTGAGCAGTGCGTCCACTTCATCCGGCTGCGGCGGCAGGTAGTCACCTTTGTCCAGCGTGATGAAGGCGCGACCAAGGTATTCCAGGGTCTTGGTGGCGCGCTGGCCGTAGGCGCCGTTCATCAGCACCAAGGCTTTGCCGTCACGGGGGATGGCAGTGGCCAGCGCCGCCTCCACCGAGTAGCTGCCGCTGCCTTGCAACGGTACACAGGCAAAACTGTCGTCTTGCACGCCGGCCATGTGCAACAGGTGCTGGCGAACCTCGGCGGTGACACGGTTGAAGGCTCCGTCCCATGAACCCCAGTCACGGAGCATGGCTTCCTTGGTGGCTTTCGAGGTGGTCAACGGCCCCGGGGTCAGCAGGTAGGGTTCACCCAGGGCTGGTGTGGCCAGCGGCAGGGGAGTCGGAAACTCAGCTTTGGTCATGATCTTCTCCGGCGGTTTTGTTTTTGTGGGGAGTGATGCACGGAGCGATAAAAACACTCGCTGAAAAATAACTGAAATCGATTTATCACATGTCACAAACAAGCTGAGCTTATAAATGTCCAGGCGATGATCCGCCCGGTTTTGTTGAAATGACAGGTCCTGCATTGCATATCAGCCAACATCAATTGTCGGATTTTCCCGTGGGCGAGCGAGTACGCACCCCTCACGCCGATGTCATCGCGCAACGAAAGGCCTTGAGATTAAGTAATTGAAGTTAAA
The DNA here is from genome assembly GCF_002356535.2 of Pseudomonas izuensis. NCBI lineage: Bacteria > Pseudomonadati > Pseudomonadota > Gammaproteobacteria > Pseudomonadales > Pseudomonadaceae > Pseudomonas > Pseudomonas izuensis. The sequence goes on from NZ_AP017423.2 coordinate 2,479,303, forward strand.
GATTATTTTTTTGGCTGAGTGACCTTCCACGCACCTCCCGTCTCGAGAGGGTTTGTGGATGAGTCCTGAGGGGGGCGGCGTGGCTGAAATGACACGTGGCAACCGATTCCGAACGATCTGGTTCGTGTGCAAATCATGCGCTTTTAAAAAACCTGCCCGGTCGGCGCCGGGCAGGTTTTCTGTCGGCCAGCGAAAATTTTTTTGCCGGCAAGACGAAGCGGTTAGCCTTTATCCGTCTTGCCTGCCGCGGCGGCGAATTTTGCCAGGTGCACATCGAGTCGACTCGGGCGTCGATTGTGATCTTCGGCTCGTTCCTTGCGGCGAACGGCATTGCGCACCATCAGTGAACCCAGGTAGCGAATCGGCTCCGCAGGGAAGTAGCCGAGCGGGCCTTGCAGTAGCGGTGAGCGCGTCCAGGGATTGTCCAGTCCCAGCACCAGCGACGAGAGGATTTGCCCGCCCATATGACAGGGACCGACGCCACTGCCGGAGTAGCCGAAGCCATAGTAGATATTGCCCCTTGCGCCCATACGGCCGAAGAACGGCAACCCGGTGACCGAGCGATCGGACGGGCCGTTCCAGGTGGCGGCGATGCCGACATCGGCAAACTCCGGGAAGAACTCCCCCAGGGTGTTACGCAACAAGCCTTCATAGGGGGAGGGCTGGTCGAACACCGGCAGGATGCGCCCGCCGTAGGCGAAGGTATTACCTCCTTTGCCGAGCATGATCCGGCCGTCCGGGGTGTTGTGGTAGTAGTGCACGAAAATTCGCGAGTCGAGTACGGTGACCCCGCTGGTCAAGCCGATGCGCTTGAGCAAATCAGGTCGCGGCTCGGTGATGATCATGTCGCTGGAGACGATGGCCACTGTCCGCTCGAACGCTGGAAAGGCCCGCGCCATCCAGGCGTTGATCGCCAGCACCACGCGATCGGCGACGACTTGCCCACCCGGCGTGTCGACGGTGGCCGGCAGCCCTTGTTCCAGGCCGGTCATCGGCGAACCTTCGTAGATTCGCACGCCCAGTTCCAGCGCGACCCGACGCAGGCCGCGGACCAGCTTGCCCGGTTGCACACTGGCAGCCGCTGGCGAAAACCAGCCTTCGATGTGCCGGGTCGAACCCGCCATACGCTGCACGTCAGCCTGGGCGTATTTGGAAAACGAGTTGATGCCATTGCGCTCCAGCGCCGCGATCACCCCGTCAGTCGAACCCACCTGGGCGCGGTTGGTCGCGGTGTAGAGCGTGCCATCGAGACGGTAATCGGCATCCACCGCGTACTTTTCGCAAAAGTGGCCGATGGCGTAAATGCTCTGCTCCGATTCCTTGACCAGGCGTACCGCCTCTTCGACGCCGAACAAGCGCTCCAGGGTGAAGTACTTGGCCGACCAGGACAGCGCGCAACCGCCGTTTCGTCCGCTGGCGCCGGCACCGCAGATGTCGGCTTCGACGATGACCACGTCCAGTTCGGGGTTCTGTTCCTTGATCATGATCGCGGTCCACAAGCCGGTGTAACCGCCACCGACAATGCAGACGTCGGCGCGGGTGTCCTGCTGCAGTCGCGGACAGGGCATGTCGGGTTGGTCTTTCAGGGCCTGGTCGAGCCAGTAGGGTCGCATGGGGGGTATCTCCATTGATCGGTTCGAGGTAAAGGACTGGAAATGATCACGCGCACGCGGCGACCACGATCATTTCCACGCGCCAGGCGGGGTCGATCAACTGCGCCAGTGTGCAGGCACGGGTGGGCGCATGGCCTGCGGGAAAAAATTCATCCCAGACCCTGTTCAGCCCTTCGTAGTCCTCACGGTCGGCGAGCAGGATGCGCACCGACAGCACCCGCGTGCGGTCGCTGCCGGCACTGAGCAACAACTGCTCGATACCCGCGAGCACCTCACGGGTCTGCGCCTCGATATCGCCACTGAGGTCCGTGGCTACCTGGCCCCCGATGTAGAGGTGGTTGTCGTACCGGACCATGTCCGAACGGCGTTTAATCGCGGCAAAACGTTCAATTTCCATAGAGCACTCCAGGTCAATGCCAGCGGTGCCGCTGCTCAGGCAGCAGTCAGACGACTTGCGAAAACCATGCTTGCAGTTCATCTTTCATAAATAAAATCGATTTAACGAATGCATGAATAAGCTGAATCTATAGCAGGGTCTCCAATGTCGATTTCCCATACGCAACTCAAGGCGTTCCACGCCGTGGCCATGAATGGCAGCTTCACCCGGGCGGCCGAACAGCTCTGCCTGTCCCAGCCAGCGGTGTCCGACCAGGTGCGCAAACTCGAGGATTACTACGGGGTGATGGTGTTCTATCGCGACAAGCGGCTGGTGCGCCTGACGGAGGTGGGCGAGCAATTGTTCGGCTTGACCCAGCGGCTGTTCGACATCAGCGTCGATGCCCATGACATGCTCATGGACTACCGCACCCTGTCGACCGGGACCCTGAACCTCGCCGTGGATGCGCCGGTGCATGTATTGCCCTATGTCGCCCGCTTCTGCAGCCGTTACCCCGGCGTCGACGTGAAGATTGAAACGGCCAACACCGATGAGGTCCTGCAGCGGTTGTTCGGGCACCAGGCAGACATTGCCCTGTTGGGACGGCACATCGAGGACGAGCGCTTGCAGACGCTGCACCTGCGCAGTGACCCGATGCTCGCCTTCGTCGCCCATGACCATCCATGGGCGCAACGCACCTCCATTTCCCTCGCTGACCTGGACAACACGCCGCTGGTCTTGCGCGAACAAGGTTCTGTCACACGGCTGTCCCTGGAAGAGGAGATGGCGGCGGCGGGCTTGCGCATCCGCAAGGCGATCGAAGTGGAGGGGCGTGAGGCCGCGCGCGAAGCCGTGGCGATCGGCATGGGCGTCGGTGTGGTCTCGGCAGCCGAGTTGGGCTCTGATTCCCGGCTTCGAGGATTGCCGATCAGCGACTGCCAGCGCTGCTTCACTGAGACTCTGGTGTGCCTGCGGGCACAGAGCTCGCGGCGAATCTTGACGACCTTTTTCGACATCGTCAGGGAAGGGTTGGGAGCGTGAAGTTCATCGTTCAACCTTGGCCGTTTTCTGCCTTTCTCGGCGGGCTGAAACCGACCCATAGGAGACGTTCATACCTGAGATGGCAGATCACACATCCCATGCCTGCACACTACCGGCCGACCTGACAGGTAATTCTTGCGCATTCCCCTGCAGGAGCTGGCCAAGCCAGCCCCTGCAAGTCAGTGTGTTATCTGTAGTCGTATGCGGACTTTGGCTTTACTGACAGTCCGCCAAGGCCACACCCACGGCCTTGATTCAGCAACCAAATCACCGTTTTTAGCGCTTGATCAAGGAAATCTTGGTGCCTTCGATGCTGATCCCGGCCATCAACCCTTGCTGGTCGAAGATGAACGCGTAGGCGTCGTCTTTCAGCGTCGAGCTGGACAGGTTCTTCGCGACCCCTTCATCAACCACCACCACCGTTGGCCCTACGCCGATTTCCCAGCCCTTGGTTTCAGTGATGTATTTCACTGCTTTGTCGGTCATCAGGAACACCACATAGCCGTACGACTGGGCGCCTGCCTGCAGCCCCCATGAGCCGCTGACGGAGTTGTAGTAATTCTCGACTTTCGTGCCCTTCATCAATACGCCTTCGCCATAGCTGCCGCCGAAGACAAGGCCCGCCTTGATGATTTTCGGGAAGACCAGCACAGCCTTGGCCTGGTGCGAGATGGTTTCAGAGAAGGGATTGGTTTTGTAGAGCGTGTGCAACGCTTGCCGGGAGTCGGCATTCAGATCTTCGGCGGTGGCGGCACCTGCAGTGTTCAGGAGGCTTGCCGAGATCAATGATGCGGTTGCGAGGAAGATCGACAGGAAGAAGCGCATTGATTGAGTCATTTGCGTACTCCGATAAGGGAGCATGGGATGGGAGCAGCAGTCAGCACCTGCCTTGGACAGGGCCGAACCCACTGCACGTTATCCTTCGCACCCTAAAGTGTGTGAGCTGCAAGCGTCGTTCCTGAGTGGAGCAGACCCTGGGCCTTTGATCAGGCGCGATGCCATCATTTGTTGTGACCACAGTGCAAGGGCCAAGGTTCGTCGTCAGAGGTTACTTTTGACAGACTGCTGTATCGTCGACAGGGGGGCTCTGGCGAAACTGGAAGCGGACCCGTCAGAACGACGGGTCCTGAAGGGGTCAGAGTGTCGGCAACTGCCCGACGCGTCCCATCATCTCGGTCACGATTTGCAGGTCCAGCAGGAATTGCCCGGTGGTCTTGAACTCGTTGTCGTTATGGCCGGTGTACTTGACGTCGGGCATGGCCAGGCCGAATTGCACGCCGTTGGGCAGTTCATGAACCGACGTGGCGCCGGCGGAGGTGCCGAACTTGTGTTCCATGCCGAGGTTTTCGCTGGTCACGGCGAGCAGGGCCTTGACCCATTCACCCTCGGGGTTGCGGTACATCGGCTCGGCGATCGAATAATCGAACGTCGGTGCAATCCGGGTCTTTTTGCTCCAGGCCTCCAGCTTTGCTGCGATTTCGGATTTGAGCACTTCCGGGGATTTGCCCTTTGGCACACGCAGGTTGACCGCTAGTTTGAAGGCTTTGTCATCCATTCCGACATAGGTCAGGGAAGTGGTCAGCGGGCCCATGAATTCATCGGAAAAGCCGACCCCCAGTTTGCTGCCCAGGTAGTCCAGCCCCCAGTTGTCGGCGGCGTAGCGGGCGGCGTCGGTAAACGCGTTGTGCTTGAGCGCGACCTTGCCGTCGAGGCTATTGATGAAGTCCAGCATCCTGGCCACCGGGTTGACGCCGGACTCGGGCTCGGAGGAGTGGGCGGAAACGCCGGTGACCGTCAGTTTGACGTCCTTGCCGACGACCTTGGCGGTGACGTCGAAGTTACCGCCATTGTGCTGGGCATAATCGCTGCCGGCCTTTTGCAGGCGGGCGGCCAGTTCGGCGGGCTTGTCAGTCACTAGGGTAGCGACCGATGTCGACGGAATCTGGTTGGTGGCCAGGCCGCCGGTCATGGCGGTGATCTCGGCGCCCTTGCCTTGAGCGTTACGCCGGGCAAAGCGGGCCATGACGGTGCCGTAGCCTTTTTCGGCAATCACCACCGGGTAGCCGCCATCCAGCGCCAAGTTGTAGTCGGGCGTCGGGTTGCGCTCGAAGTAATAGGGAATGGCGTCGCCCGTGGTTTCCTCGGTGGTGTCGACCAGCAGCTTGAAATTGCGCGCCAGTGGCAACTTCTCTTCCTTGATGGTCTTCATGGCGTAGAGAGCTACCACGATGCCGTTCTTGTCATCCTCGGTGCCCCGGCCATACATGCGATCGCCGACCAGGGTGACCTTGAAGGGATCGAGTTTTGTGCCGTCCTGCAGCACCCAGTTCTCCGGCGTCACCGGCACCACATCGGCATGGGCGTGAATGCCCACGACTTCATCGCCCGCGCCTTCGAGGGAGATTTCATAGACGCGGTTGTCGATGTTGCGAAAGTTCAGGTCGAACGCCTGGGCAATGCCCTTGATCTTGTCGGCGATCTTGATGAATTCGGGATTCTCGTGCTGGGCCACGCCGTCCACGCGGACAGTCGGGATGGCCACCAGCTCACGCAAGGTTTCGGTGGCCGCGCTGCCGTATTTGACCCGGGCATAGAGGCCCAGCAGGCGATGGATGTCGTTTTGCTGCTCCGCCGAAAGCGTCTTGTTGTCGAGGAAAGCACGGATGGCCGGGCCGAGGTCGTCGGTCTTGGCGACATCGCTCTGGGCCAGGCGTCCCAGGAACTGTCTGAAATCCGTCACCGATGCATCACTGAACGTCTTGAGAATGATCGTGCTCTGTTGCGGGGTGATGTTGGCGTGGGCTGCGGTGGTGAACGACGAAAGGCTGGCTAGCACCAGGGTGGTCGCGGCCAGGTGCTTGAATGAAAAATCCATTGTGGGAGCATTCCTTTGCAGGCAGTTTGTGAGAAATATCTGATCGTTTGATCAGAAACATTTCCAAACTAACACCGCGAAGGCGTGAAGCGGGAGCCCCTGAAGCGGGATCTGTCGCACAGAAATGCAAAAGCGGCGCACAAACGAAAGTCCGGGGAAGCGGTGAACGACGATGTGAACGCGCTATTGCTCTATTGATTTTTGCACTCCGCCAGCACCACTTGGCAGGTATCGGGTGTGCCACCGGATCGACCGGCATAGCGTATGCAGTTGTTCATGGATTTCTGGCGAGCGATGTTCAAGGTAGCGCCCCAGGCCAGGCCACCCTCGCCGACAGACGGTAGCGCCTTTGCATAGCAGTTCGAGCCAGCGGTTGATTCTGCACGGCGAGCGCTGGCAGCTTTGTGCGCACATCCCGCCGTCAGCGCCAGGTTGATGGCGAGCAGGGAAGGGAGGACCCAGGACGGGCATGGGCGTGCTATCAATCGAGTCATCCCGTTTCCCCTGTATCAAGAGGCTGGAGGCGTGATTGCGCTGGCGTTCTACTCAGGTTAGATCAAATTGACCGCTGATTGACGCGCCGGGTCAGTTCTTCTGCCGACGCCTTGCGTTCCGGGCAGCGGTCAACCAGATCAGACGCGTTATGACAGGCGCGATTCGCGTGTCGCGCTGTTCAAGTACCCGGCCGTTACTCCGATGCGCGAATACACCAGCCACACAAACAGCAGCACACTGCCACCAACGAGGAGCGAGGCGATGGCAATCACCGGTTCGACTGACGGGAAGCCCTTGAGGCGCAGCGTCAGTGCGCCGAGCATCACCGGTACGCCAACGTTGTACGCCCAGAACTGTGCGGTGGCGGTGCGGCCTTCGGTGATTGTCGGGTGCACTGCGCCGATGAGTCCGAACAGTGCCATCGACACCCATCCCAACAGATTGATATGGGCATGTACCGCGAAAAGCGAGTGGTCGCCGGAAGCGCCCATCGCCACACCCAGCACCACGCCAATGGCAAAGTAGAGGACAGCGAGCCGAAACCAGGTCCGCGAACGGGGGTTGAGATTCATGGCATTCACCTCATGCGCCCTGAGGCGAGCTCAGTTGCTGAAGAAACGATATAACTCGTTAAGCCCGGCGCGACGGTTGTGTCGCGCCTGCCGTATGCCTATTATGAGACGCGTGTCTCATTACAAGACTGAGTATCATTTAATCCATGCCGACCCCGAAGTCAAGCCCGTCCAGACCGGACGGCGATTCGCCAGGCCGCGCCAATCAGAAGAGCCGAACGCGGCAGGCGCTTATCGAGGCAGCCGTCGCATTGCGCGACGAGGGCCATAATCCGACCGTTGCGCAAGTGGCCGAGCGCGCGATGGTGTCGCGGGCCACCGCGTATCGCTATTTTCCCTCACCCGAGGCGCTGATCAGCGAGACCGCGGCCGATCGCGACATGCAGCCGCTGGAGCGCATCTGGCGACCGGGGGACGATCCGGTCAAGGGTATTGGCCTGGCGGCTGACGCGTTGAACACACTCTTGATCGGCGACGAGATCGGCCTGCACGTGATGGAGCGTTCGTTCATGACGGTGTGGCTTGAAAACGAGTCCCACGAGACACCCCTGCGACCGGGGCGACGCATGAGCTACATCGAGCCGATTGTCGACTCGCTGAAGGACGTGCTCTCACCCGGGGCGTGCAAACGGCTGAAGCAGGCACTGTCGATCGTCATGGGCACCGAGGCGCTGATCGCTGTGCGCGATATTGGGGGGGCGAGCATCGAGGAATCTCTCGACGCTGCCGCCTGGGCGGCGCGGGCGCTCGTGCGCCAGGCGCTGGCGGAGGAGGAACTGTAGGCGCTGGCTTGTCGGGTTGCCGCATCGCAGCGAAGGCCACGGCACATGCAATGGAAGGGATGTCTGACCCACCGCTTTCGCGAGCAGGCCCGCTCTCACAGTGTTGAGCTTCAGCGAACGCCAATGTTGTGGTCGCCAGAAATCCCTTGTGGGAGCGAGCCTGCTCGCGAAGAGGGCGGCACCTCCAAAAGAGATGTCCTCAGACCCACCGCTTTCGCGAGCAAGCCCGTTCCCGCCCAACACCCACCACCAACAGCGAATCAACGGGCCCGCAAAGCTTCACCGCGCGCAAGGGTCCCATCGACCAGGCGGATACGGTTGCGTCCACCGCGTTTGGACTCGTAAAGCGCCACGTCGCCTTGCTCGATCAAGGCTGCCAGGCTGGCCGGCGGCTGGTCGAACAGGTTGGCGCCGATGCTCAGGGTCACTGCTTCGGGCGTGGCGAATGTCTGTGAGGCGGTGCCGTGAAACTGGTCACGCAGTGCGTTGCCCAGCGCCACGATTCGCTCGCTCGAGGCGTGACTGAGCAGGATGACAAACTCGTCACCGCCCAGCCGGGCGGCCAACGCGCCTTCGGGCACCACCGAACGGATCATCTCGCTCAGCGCCACCAGCAGTCGGTCGCCCGCAGTGTGGCCGTACAGGTCGTTGACCAGCTTGAAGTTGTCGATATCGATCAGCAGCAACGCGCCCGGTCGAGCGGTCGAGACTTCACCCAACAAACGCACGGCCCGCTGCTCCAGGGCTCGGCGGTTGTACAGGGCGGTCAACGGATCACGTTCGGCCAGATGTGCGATGCGTCTCTCCCGCTGGTAGCGCTCGGTTCCGGTCATCGACAGGGCGATCAACATGATCGCCATTACGCCTTCGACCAGAGATATCTGAATGATCTCGCCACGCAGGGAGGCCAGATCGATCAGGGTGCCCGGCACCACTGCCGTGATCGCCTTGACGAGATAGAACAGACCGTGGACCAGCAGCACATAACGCAGTTGTACCGCCCCCACGCTCAACGACTTGCCATGGGGACGCAGGAGCAGGCTGGCCCTGAACGACAACAGGGCAATCAGCAACGAATTGGCCAGCAACATGATCTTCGACCATGACGGTTCGTCCGGCAGTAACAGCAAGGCAAGCCAGGCGACGAAAATCAGGTACCAGGCACGAGACAGACGCGCCTGGGTGAAGCGGGCGACACCGAGCAGGAAAAACCAGTGGGCCATGACCAGCAGGCCGTTGGCGAACCAGATGCCGATCAGCAACAGGCCGCTCATGCGCAGCAAGGCGAGTGTGGAACCCACGGTAATCGTTGCAAAACCCGCGCTCCAGATCAGAAGCGAGGATTCACGAATGCTGCGCCACTCGACCGCCAGATACAGCGCGGCGGCCGCGGCGAGGGCGGTCGAGATTGCCAACATCGTGGGAGGGTCAAGCGCCATGTCTTTACTGCCTGTCGGGTTCGCGATGAAAAGGCAGGATTGTAAGCGTTTAAGCGGATTTTTCGCAGACTGTGTCGACCCTTTGCAGGCGCTGGCTTGTCGGAACGCCGCACCGCAGCGAAGGACCCAGGAGCGACATGGTTTGCCAATCCACACGCGTTATCGTTAGCGACCGTCGCTGGCAAGCCGGCTCTTACAGTCGACTGTATTTGCTTAACGCTGTCGAGGCGTTAAAGGGGTTGTAGTAATCATTCGTCGCAAGGCGTGGCCACCAGCAGCAGCGACTGCGGCACAGGGCTTTGCGGGTGCTGCGGCTCTCGCAGTTCGCTCAGCCGAAAGCCGCCCATGTCCAATGCATTGAGCCAACTGGACAAGGTACGGAAATACCACGGCATGGGTTGCCACTGCCCCTTGAACCCGGTGAAGGTCTCCTGGCGCCAGCCATCCTGATAGTCGCCCGCCGCCACGCTCCATGGATGCAGGGTCTGGATCACCAGCGCACCACCAGGGGAGAGCAGGGTTTTCATGGCAGCGAGCAACGGGATGATGTCCTGGTGCAGCAGGGCGAAGTTGGCACAGATCAGGTCGTAGTCACGGCCGATGTCCACTGTCGCGTCCACCAACGCTTCATAGCTCGCCAGATGCACCGGCGATGCGCCCGACGCCCGCGCCGCCTCGACCAGCGTCACATCGCCATCCACACCGACCGCCTCGATGGCCCGTTCCGCCAGCGCCCGCAACAGCCAGCCCTCGCCACAGCCCAGGTCGAGCACGCGCCGGGGCTGGCGACCCTGCACCGCCAGCAGGATGGCCTGGTCGGTGACCTTCTGGCGGCTTTCGATGCTGCCCGTGCGGATAGCTTCGATCCAGGCGTGAGCATTGTGGTGCCAGCTTTGCAGGAGGGTGGATTCGGGGGCGGGCATGTCGGTGACCGGTGTTGTGGGTTGGATCAAAGCATAGGCCAATGGCCTGATGTGGGCCTTCATCGAACTGCTATTTTTAAACCGACCTTTTGTTTGCAGAGGAGACGCAGAATGGACCGATTCACCGGCGGCTGCCTGTGCGGCGATGTTCGAATAGTGGCGTCGGGACGTCCCTACCGGGTCGGCCTTTGTCACTGTCTCGATTGCCGCAAACACCATGGGGCACTGTTTCACGCCTCCGCGATTTTCCCGGAGGATGCGGTCACCATCGACGGTGAAACCAGGGACTACGCCGGACGGTTCTTCTGTCCGCGCTGCGGTTCCTCCGTATTTGCCCGCACCGGCGATGAAGTCGAAGTGAACCTCGGATCCCTGGATGCACCTGACCAACTGATGCCCACCTACGAAAGCTGGACGGTTCGTCGGGAGTCCTGGCTGCCGGCGTTTCCACTGGCCAGACGTTACGCGCATGACCGAGAGGGGGCGGGGCGCTTTGAGGATTAGGGGGCGCCGTGGAGAACATGCGTACCTGTAGGAGCTGGCTTGTCGGGTCGCCGCATCGCAGCGAAGACGGCGGCACAGTCAACATCAATATCGACTGACAATACGCGTTCGCTGGCAAGCCAGCTCCTACAGTGCAGCCCCGTTAAATCCGCGCCAGTGCCTGAGCCAGGTCCGCCCGCAGGTCTTCGACATCCTCGACCCCCACGGACAACCGCACCAGCGCATCGCCGATACCCAATTGTGCGCGGGTGGCGGCGGGGATGGTGGCGTGGGTCATGATGGCCGGGTGTTCGATCAGGCTTTCCACGCCGCCCAGGCTCTCGGCCAGGGCGAAGATCTGCACGTTTTCCAGGAAGCGTTTCGAGCCGGCCAGGTCAGTGTTCAGGTCCAGGGAGATCATCCCGCCGAAGCCGCGCATTTGCTTGCGCGCCAGTTCGTGCTGCGGGTGCGAGGGCAGGCCGGGGTAGTAGACCCGTGCCACCTGCGGTTGCCGTTCCAGCCATTGCGCCAGTTCCAGTGCGTTGCTGCAGTGGCGTTCCATGCGCAGCGCCAGGGTCTTCACGCCCCGCAGGGTGAGAAAGGCATCGAACGGTCCGGCGATGGCCCCCACCGCGTTCTGCAGGAAGCCCAGGCGCTCGGCCAGTTCGGCGTTCTGCCCGACCACGGCGATGCCGCCGATCACGTCGGAGTGGCCATTGAGGTACTTGGTCGTCGAGTGCAGCACGATGTCGAAACCCAGCTCCAGCGGACGCTGAATCCAGGGGCTGGCAAAGGTGTTGTCGGCCACGCAGATGATGCCGCGGTCACGGCAGGTGCGGGCGATGGCGGCCAGGTCGGTGAGGCGCAGCAGGGGATTGCTCGGTGTCTCGACCATCACCATGCGCGTGTCGTCCTGCAACGCCGCTTCGAAGGCGCCCGGTACGGTCAGGTCGACATAGCTGAAACGGTGCCCGGCACTGCGTTGACGCACCTTGTCGAACAGGCGGAACGTCCCACCATACAAATCGTTGCCGGAGACAATGTGCGAGCCGGCATCGAGCAGTTCAAGTACGGCAGAGATCGTCGCCAGCCCGGAGGCGAAGGCGAAGCCTCGGGTGCCGCCTTCGAGATCCGCCACACAGCGTTCCAGTGCAAAACGTGTCGGGTTGTGCGACCGCCCGTAGTCGAAGCCTTTGTGCACGCCGGGACTGTCTTGCAGGTAGGTGGAGTTGGCATAGATCGGCGGCATCAGCGCCCCGGTGGTGGGGTCCGGCGTTTGTCCGGCGTGGATCACCCGGGTGGCGAAGCCACGTGGCGCGGCGTTTTTGTCGTGCTGAGTCATGCAAGGGTTCTCCGTAAGTGATTGAGCATGTCGACCCGGGTAATCAGGCCGTGGAAACCCGAGGCGTCGGCGATGATTGCCACCAGCCCGCGGTCGAGCACTTCTTGCAGTTGCGCCCGGCTGGCGTCGGGAGCCAGGGTTTGCAGTTTGTCGGTCATGGCGCTGGTCACGGTCATGCGAAAGTGCGCGTCACCGTTCTGAACGTTCAACAGAATGTCGGACTCATCGATCACCCCGACCAGTTGCTTGCCACCCACCAGCACCGGCAATTGCGAGACATCCGCCAGGCGCATGCGCTGGAACGCGGTGAGCAGGGTGTCATCCGGTCCCACGCTGATCACCCGGCCATCCTCGAAGCGCCGGGCGATAAGGTCGCGCAGGTCGCCGTAGTGTTTGCTCTGCAGCAGGCCCTGATCGGACATCCACTGATCGTTGTAGACCTTTGACAGGTAACGGGTGCCGGTGTCGCAGACGAAGCTGACCACCCGTTTCGGCTCGGTCTGTTCACGGCAATAACGCAGCGCCGCCGCGAGCAGGGTGCCGGTCGACGAACCGCCGAGGATGCCTTCGGCACGCAGCAGCTGACGGGCGTGATCGAAGCTTTCCTCGTCGCTGATCGAGTAGGCGTGGCGCACGCTCGACAGGTCGGCAATCGACGGAATGAAGTCTTCGCCAATGCCTTCCACGGCCCAGGAGCCGGGTGTGCCGAGGGTGCCGCTGCGGCTGTATTCGGCCATCACCGAACCGACGGGGTCGGCCAGGACCATTTCCAGGTCCGGCTGCACGCGATTAAAGAAGCGGGTCAGCCCGGTCAGGGTGCCGGCGGAACCGACGCCGACGACGATGGCATCAACATCATGTTGGGTCTGCGCCCAGATCTCGGGCGCCGTGCTGTATTCGTGGGCCAGCGGGTTGGCCGGGTTGTTGAACTGATCGGCGAAGAAGGCGTCGGGAATTTCCTCGGCCAGCCGCGCGGCAACGTCTTGATAGTAGTCGGGGTGACCCTTGCCGACATCGGAGCGGGTGATGTGCACTTCGGCGCCCATCGCCTTGAGGTGCAGCACCTTCTCGGTGGACATCTTGTCCGGCACCACCAGTACCACCCGGTAACCCTTGGCACGGCCGACCAGAGCCAGGCCAAGGCCGGTATTGCCGGCGGTGGCTTCGACGATGGTGCCACCGGGTTTGAGGCGGCCATCACGCTCGGCGGCATCGATCATCGCCAGTCCGATGCGGTCCTTGATCGAACCGCCGGGATTTTGTGATTCGAGCTTGAGAAACAGGGTACAGGGACCGGTATCGAAACGGCTGACACGCACCAGCGGCGTGTTGCCGATGAGTTCGAGCACGGCAGGGCGGGAGTCGTTCGGCATGGCGTCACCTCGCTGCATGGATCCTCGATGGATGGCCAGCGATCGGCGGCGAGTCATCGCGCCGATCGCGGCAATGCTTCGTCTGGACCATAGGCCCGGATCGTCATACGCGCAACCGGCCGGGCGAAGGTACCCCCGACATTGGGGAAATTCCCTGTGATTGGTTGGCTTTATGGGGAGTGTTGCCGGTGAACGACGTGCCTAGAGCGTGGCCGCGATCATCAGCAGATTGACCTGTTGCATCAGCTCGGTGACCGTCGCCAGGCTCCCGGTTTGCAGGGTCGCCATGATCAATACCTGGTTCGACGTGAGGGCCAGCGCTGCGAGGGGCTGGATGGGCGGCATGTTCCTTTGCGCCAGGCCAATGGCCGTGAAAGTGGCCGCCAAGGCCCGCGCCGCCGCGGCGGCCACACAGACCGTCACCATGACGATCACGATGGCTGCGAGCACAGCCATCCATACCGCCAGCGTTGTTTCCCCCGCCATGAGTACCTCCGCGATTGCGCCAGTGTGGGCGTTTACCCCTGGGCGGAATCAGCCAAAGCAAGGCGCGGGCCAGCTTTGATGACGGTGTACGACGGCTAGCGAAACCGTTCTGGCAGGGCCTCGGCAAACGGATAAAAAGAGAACCACGGCCTGGCTTCGTCAATGACCCGCTGGAACGAAGGTCGCTGGATCAAACGCTCGAAGTAAGCATTCAAGTGCGGGCAGTCGTCGGGAAGCGGCACGAGGGTGCTGGCATAGAACAGGGCCGGGGCGGCAGAGCAATCGGCCAGGCTGAAGTCAGGGCTGGCCACCCAGGTGTTTTGCGACAACTGGCGTTCGAGCATGCCGTAGGCGGTCCGCAGGGTGGCCCGTTGTTTCGTCAGGTCGCCGTGGGTGGCGTACAGGCGATCGGCGACGATCTGTTGCAGCGGCCCCTGGATGTATTGGTCGAAAAAACGATCCCACAGCCGCACTTGCAACGCGGTGTCAAAATCCTCGGGAATCAACGGATGTCGGCCGACATAAAAACGGTCCAGGTACTCGATGATGACACTCGATTCCGGCACGACGCGCTGCCGGTCGTGGTCGCGGATCACCGGGAATTTAATGAGTGGCCACAGCGCTTCGAGCTCTGCCCGGTCGGCCGGGCTCGAGAGGTCGATGAGGCGCTTTTCGAATTCGACTTCATGTTCGTAGAGCGCGATCAGCACCTTGTGACAGAACGATGAAAGAGGGTGGTAGTACAGAGTCAGGGCCATCTTGCGTCTCCTCGGTACGGGGGTGAAAAAGCAGTATCGACCATCACTCGACAGGGCGCGAGGTTCGATGCAGGCCGGGGGACGTCGATGAAAACCGGTGGGGTGGATTTTCAGATACGACGCCTGGCCGTGCCTGTGTACGACAGGCCTTATCCCTCCACGAAAACTACTTTCACCTTGTTTGATAATTGCGTCTCGAAATGTTTTAAGAGTTTCACCAACGCTTGACTTGTAGGAGCTGGCTTGCCAGCGAATGCAGTCTTTCAGGCGATAAATATGTCGTCTGAACCAGCGCATTCGCTGGCAAGCCAGCTCCTACACAGGGATGCGTGCGCCTAATCCATCAGTGTGTCAGCCGCCAAAAAACTCGAAAGCTTTAAGCCCATGTTCACCCATCGGGCGCGTCATCTTGCGCGCCGGAATTGATAACGAAACACCCCAATAACGATAAGAAAACACCCAGGAGCCCCGTATGTTCAACCGAGCAATCCCCACCGCCATACTCCTAGCCACCGGCTCGATGTGCGTCCAGGCCGCAGACACCAACGCCCACGGTTTTCTCGAAGACAGCAAGGCCACGCTGTCGATGCGAACCCTGTATTTCAACAGCGACAACCGCGACGGCAGTGCCGCCCCTTCGAAAACCGAAGAAGCCGCCCAGGGTTTCGTGCTGCGCTACGAGTCTGGTTTCACCCAGGG
Source organism: Pseudomonas izuensis (assembly GCF_002356535.2). Classification (NCBI taxonomy): domain Bacteria; kingdom Pseudomonadati; phylum Pseudomonadota; class Gammaproteobacteria; order Pseudomonadales; family Pseudomonadaceae; genus Pseudomonas; species Pseudomonas izuensis. Next base: position 2,494,560 of record NZ_AP017423.2, read on the forward strand.
CACAGTCGGTTTCGGCCTCGATGCCCAGGCCCTGCTCGGCGTGACGCTCGACAGCGGAACGGGGCGACACGTCGGCAGCGGCATGATCCCGACCGACGGTGACGGGGCTGCCGACACCTGGAGTAGCTTTGGCCCGACGGCAAAGATGCGCATCAGCAAAACCGAGTTGCGCTACGGCACGCTGCTGCCAAAACTGCCGATTCTGATCTCCAACGATGCCCGTGTATTGCCGCAGTCGTTCACCGGCACCCAGATCACCTCGAAAGACATCGATGGCCTGACCCTGACCGGCGGTGTGCTGGAGCACGCCGTGGGACGTGCCTCGACGGATCGCACCGGTCTGTCGGTCGCCGGCGCCACTCGGGACAGCAACAAATTCTCCTTCGCCGGTGGCGACTACGAGGTCACCAAAACCCTCAAGGCCCAGTATTACGTCGCACAGCTGGAGGATTTCTATAACCAGAACTTCTTCGGGCTGACCCATCTCCTGCCGTTCGACGACGGCAGTTCGATCACCACTGACCTGCGCTACTTCCGCACCACGTCGAGCGGTGCCAACAGCTCGGCCGCGGGCCGGGCGCAGGGCTATCGGGTGTCGGGTTACACCCGGGACAACGACGGTGAAATCGACAACAGCACCTGGGCCGCGATGATCACTTATGCCAATGGCGGCCACGCGGTGGCGTTGGGGTATCAGCGGGTAGGGGACGGCAGCAACTTCGTGCAGCCGAACCAGGGCAGCCTGCCGGACAAAGGCGCCGGTGGCGGCAGCGTCTACCTGCCCACCGACCGCATGATCCAGAGCTTTACCCGCGCAGGCGAGCAGACCGGTTTCGGTCAGTACACCTACGACTTCGTGGCGCTGGGCGTGCCGGGGCTGAAAGCGTCGATCGTGTATCTGAAGGGGACCGGCATCAAGACGCAGGATGCCGGGGATCAATCGGAGTGGGAACGCGACATGACCCTGGACTACGTGATTCAGTCGGGTACGTTCAAAAACGTCGGCTTCTCGTTGCGCAACGGCCAGTCGAACACTGACGCGGGCCGCGACGTCAATCAGAGTCGCTTCATCATCAACTACGCGATTCCGTTGTTGTAGTCCGTCCGCAAAGCGGCCCGGCTTGCGCGGGTGTACGCCCCCCCTGTAGGAGCTGGCTTGCCAGCGAAAGCGTATTGTCAGTCGATATTGATGTTGACTGTGCCGCCGTCTTCGCTGCGATGCGGCGACCCGACAAGCCAGCTCCTACAGGAGGTCTCGTATGTCCGGTTTTGCGCGACGGATCAACCCTTGTCCGCGGGTGTTTTTTTCAGGCGATAGGCCAGCGCCGGACGCGTCAGGCCCAGCAAACGTGCCGCTTCCGAGACGTTTTGCTGGCTGCGTTCCATGGCCGCGTGAATCAGTGCGTCCTCCACCGAGTCCAGCGCAATACCGCTGTCGATGATCTTGTCGATCCAGTCCTGGCCGGGGGGCGCAGTGGCCTTGACCAGCCGACCGTCACTGGCCAGGCCTATGCTTTCGGCCAGTTGCGGCGAGTGCGGGAAGAGGGCATCGACGGTGATGCTCTGGTTCTCATCGGTAATGATCACGCCCCGTTCCATCAGGTTTTCCAGCTCGCGGATGTTGCCGGGCCAGTCGTACTGAAGGCACATCTGCAAGGCCCGGTCGGACAGACCCAAGGTCTTTTTCTTGTAGCTGGCGTGGAGTTTTTCCAGGAAGTGTTCGATCAACAGCGGGATGTCTTCGCGACGGTCACGCAAGGCCGGGATACGCACCGGGAACACGTTCAGGCGGTAGAACAGGTCAGCCCGAAAACGCCCTTGCTTGACTGCACTTTCGAGGTCCTCATGGGTGGCGGTGATGACACGTACATCGACCTTGCGGGTCTGCGAGTCACCGACCCGTTCCAGTTCCTGCTCCTGCAACACCCGCAGCAAAGTGGCCTGCGCCCGTGGGCTCAATTCGACGATCTCATCGAGAAACAGCGTACCGCCATTGGCTCGTTCGAAGCGGCCCATGCGCGACTGCTGGGCGCCGGTGTAAGCGCCTTTCTCCACGCCGAACAGCTCGGCCTCGATCAGGTCCGGCGGGATCGCGGCGCAGTTCAGCGCGATGAACGGCCCGCCGGCGCGCTCGCTGCGCAAGTGCAGGCTGCGGGCGATGACTTCCTTGCCCACGCCGGTTTCGCCCAGCAGTAACACCGACGCCTTGCCCAGGGCCACCTTGTCGATCAGTGAACAGGTGCGGCGATAGATCGCCGATTGGCCGATGCCATAAAACTTGCCGGCCTCGATCTGCAAGCGCTGGCGCATGTTCGCCACTTGCACCTGCAACGCTTGCAGTTCATCGATGATCGGATCGCTCTGGAAGTAACGCATGATCTCCTCGGCATCGTCCCATTGCTCGGCCGGTTTGCCGATGATCCGGCACTGGGCGTCACCGCAACCGCGGCAGCTGACCTCCTTGTAGATGATCTGCCGACCGAGGAAAAACGAGCTGTAGCTGATGGCATAACCGAGCAGCATCCAGCACACCGGCTGCTCGGAGTGCAGGTTTTCGCTCTGGCAGTTTTCCACTTCGAAGGAGTCTTGCCATTCGATGTCCGCATAGAACTGGCCATTCTCCAGGTCGATGTCGATTGCCTGCGGACGGACGTTGACCATGCCCTTGAGCGAGTGCAATTGCGGGCCGGTAAAGAACATTTCGATATCGCTGCCCTGGGGCCGCAGCTTGCGCGCCAGCTCGGCGTCCTTGAGCCCGGATTGATAGCCCAGGCGCAGGAAAAATCCCTTGGCGCGTTCGACGCCGAGCATTTCAATCAGCTCGCGTCTGCACGACGCCATCATCGACACCTGGATCAACAACATGCGCTGTTCGTCCAGCCAGATTTTTCCCTCACGCCCGTGAAAGCGAACCTGATCGCTCAGGTCCTTGAGCGGTGGCGGGAGCTGGGAAGCCTTGTACGTGGTGATCATTCACTGCGCCCCTGGGGTTGTAGTTATTGGGGTGGTGACGCGTTCCGCTCAGGCCATGGCGGTTTTTTTACGCATCGATAGCGACCGGTATTTTTCAGGCAAGGCAGGTCGGTTTCTCTTTTTCTAAGCGGCCTGAAAGCGAGTGAAAAGTCAATCGCCACGTGATTGGTTCATTTGATCGAAGGCACCGCAGACGATTGAGCAAATGATCAATTTGACAGTCCGTGGCGTGGGCTACTGACTTGGCTTTGATCGCTCGTTTGTTGCGGGTACGTTCCGTAACTATCTGTATTTAAACGAATAAAAAATCAATTTTAGGCGATTTTGCAGCGCTGGCACCCTTGTTGCTCCGTACCCCGAACATAACAAGGGAGTACCCGAGCATGAACTTACCCGCCAGCACTTTCGATCAGATGCCGCGCTACATCCGCGTGCGCAGCGGCCCTGACGACACCTTCGTCGAATTCGATTTCGCCATCGGCTTTCCCGACCTCTTCGTCGAGCTGGTGCTGCCGCGTCAGGCGTTTCGCCTGTTCTGCGAAAACAACCGGGTGCAGCACATGGACACGCAGATGTCCGAGGCCCTCGACGCCGATGCGCGCAAGTGGCGCTACGGCGAAACCCGCGACGCGGACTGAGCCGACCCTATCCCGAGACATCCCTAAAGAACAATAACCACAGGAGTCCACTCCATGAGTGTCGAGATCAAGACGACCACCGTCGAGACGATCCGCAACACCTTCAGCCACACCCGTCGCCGGTTTGGCGACAAGGTCGCCAGCCGTTATCAGGAAGCCAGTTTCGACCTGGAGTCGGCGACCAATTTCCACTACCGGCCGCTGTGGCAACCGGACAAGCTGCTCAACGATGCCACCCGCACCGCGGTGGTCATGGCCGACTGGTACGCGGTCAGCGACCCGCGCCAGTACTACTACGGCGCCTATGTCCAGGCCCGGGCGAAGATGCAGGAAAACGCCGAGCACGATTACGCCTTCTGCGAAAAGCGCGACATGCTCGCCGGACTGTCCGGCACCAATGTCCAGTTGATCAGCAAGCTGCTGTTGCCGCTGCGTCACGCCGAGATGGGCGCCAATATGAACAACAGCAACATCGCCGCCGATGGCTTCGGCACCAGCGTCACGCAGATGCACATGTTCCAGGCCATGGACCGTTTGGGCATCGCCCAGTACCTGTCGCGGATCGGCCTGATGCTCGATGACGGCGACGTGTTGCTGCTGGCCCAGGCCAAGCAACAGTGGCTCAACGATCCGGCGTGGCAGGGCATGCGCCGCTACGTCGAGGACACCCTGGTGGTTCGCGACTGGTTCGAACTGACCGTGGCGCAAAACCTGGTCAGTGACGGTCTGGTGTACCCGCTGCTGTTCCACAAACTCGACGAACAACTGTCGGCCAACGGCGCCGGCCAGGTCGGCATGCTCACCGAATTCATGCGCCTGTGGTTCGCCGAAAGCCAGCGCTGGGTCGATGGCCTGCTCAAGACTGTGGTCAACGAAAGTGCGGTCAACAAGACGCTCGTGCAGGGTTGGATCGATCACTGGAGCCTTCGCTCGGTGGAGGCACTGCAACCGCTGGCTGGCCTGGGTCTGGATGTATCGGCACTCGATGCGGTGTGCAGCGAATTCAGCGCTCGCCTGAAAAAAATCGGCCTCTCAGGAGCCCAATCATGACTTCCCTCGTCTACATGAACCTGCAGGACACAGATTACGCCCGATCGATCGTCGACGCCATCGTGCAGGACAACCCCCACGCCGAGATCCAGCACCAGCCATCGATGATCCGCATCGAGGCCGAAGGCCGCCTGGATATCCGTCGCGACACGGTGGAAGAGCTCACCGGCAGTCCCTGGGACATCCAGGAAATGCTGATGTACGTGATCACCCTGGGCGGCAACGTCGTGGAAGAGGACGACAGCTTTTCCCTGTACTGGAACCGCTGATCGAGCTTGCCGCCACTGATCCATAACAAGAATTCGGGAGCGCCATCATGGCCGTGAAAAAACGCCTCAATGCCAAAGAAAAATACCGCTGCATGACCCGTGACCTGGACTGGGAGCCGAGCTACCAGACCCACGAAGACATCTACCCTCACGAGCGCTTCGAAGGGATCAAGATCACCGACTGGGACAAGTGGGAAGACCCGTTCCGCCTGACCATGGACACCTACTGGAAATACCAGGCCGAGAAAGAGAAAAAGCTCTACGCGATCTTCGATGCGTTCTCGCAAAACAACGGCCATACCACGCTGTCGGACGCTCGTTATGTCAACGCGCTGAAGCTGTTTCTGTCGGGTGTCACGCCGCTGGAATACCAGGCCTATCAGGGCTTCGCGAGGGTCGGTCGGCAGTTCAGCGGCGCCGGTGCGCGTATCGCCTGCCAGATGCAGGCCATCGACGAACTGCGCCACGTGCAGACCCAGATCCATGCCATGAGTCACTACAACAAGCACTTCAACGGCCTGCATGATTTCGCCCATATGCACGACCGGGTGTGGTTCCTCTCGGTGCCCAAGTCGTTCTTCGAAGATGCGCGCACAGCGGGCCCGTTCGAATTCCTGACGGCGATTTCGTTTTCGTTCGAATACGTGCTGACCAACTTGCTATTCGTGCCCTTCATGTCGGGCGCGGCGTTCAACGGCGACATGGCCACCGTCACCTTCGGCTTCTCCGCGCAGTCCGACGAAGCCCGGCACATGACCCTGGGCCTGGAAGTCATCAAGTTCCTGCTGGAGCAGCACGAAGACAACGTGCCGATCATCCAGCGCTGGATCGACAAGTGGTTCTGGCGCGGCTACCGCCTGCTGACGCTGGTGGGGATGATGATGGACTACATGCTGCCCAACAAAGTCATGTCCTGGTCTGAAGCCTGGGGCGTTTACTTCGAAGAGGCGGGCGGGGCGCTGTTCAAGGACCTGGAGCGCTACGGCATCCGCCCGCCCAAGCACGTCGAAGAGGCGAACATCGGCAAGGACCACGTCAGTCATCAGGCCTGGTCGATCTTCTACCAGTACAGCCAGGCGACCAACTTCCACACCTGGATGTCCACTGACGAAGAGTTGGATTGGTTGTCTTCCAAGTACCCGGACACCTTCGACAAGATCTACCGCCCACGCTTTGAACACTGGCGTGCGCTGCAAGAGAAGGGCGAGCGCTTCTACAACCCGACGCTGCCGATGCTCTGCCAGATTTGCCAGATCCCGCTGTCGTTCGGCGAGCCGGACGACCCGACGACCCTCAGCCATCGCAGCGCCGAGCACGAAGGCGAGCGCTATCACTTCTGCTCCCAGGGTTGCTGCGACATCTTCGAATACGAGCCGACCAAATACATCCAGGCCTGGCTGCCGGTACACCAGATCCTGCAGGGCAACTGCGGTGGCGGCGATGTCGAGTCGGTGGTGCGCGACTACTACAACATCAACCCCGGCCAGGACAACTTCGAGTACCTGGACTCCACCGAGCATCGACGCTGGCAGGACTGGCACCCGAAGGAGCGCAACTCCGCGCCGGCCACCCCCGTCGACCCGGACCGGCTCAAGACTGGTTAAACACCGATCCACTGTGGGAGCGAGCCTGCTCGCGAAGAGGCCAGAACATTCACCCGCTTCAGTGCCTGTTGCACCGCCTTCGCGAGCAGGCTCGCTCCCACAGTTCAACTGACAATAAAAAGGAAACGATCATGCCCGTGACAGCCATCGGCGCCTACAACGCCCAACCCCTGGACCGCCAGGAAAACTTCCACGGCCTGCAACTGGTGTACCTGTGCTGGGAAAAACACCTGATGTTCTGCGCGCCCTTTACCTTTCCACTGCCACCGGCGATGCCGTTCGGCGACTTCATCGAGCAGGTGGTCAAGCCCTCGATTGCCCAACACCCGGATGCGGCGCGGGTCGATTTCAGTCAGGCGCTGTGGCGCCTCAACGACCGGCCGCTCACCCCGGACAACGCAGCGAGCCTGATTGCCAACGGCATCGACCACAAGAGCCTGCTGCACCTCAATACCCCCGGCTTGAACGGCATTGCCGGCAGCTTCAACTGAGGACACGGCCATGAGTTACCAAGTCACCATCGAACCCACTGGCGAACAGATCGAAGTGGAAGAAGGGCAGACCATTCTCCAGGCCGCGTTGCGCCAGGGCGTCTGGTTGCCGTTTGCCTGCGGCCATGGCACCTGCGCCACCTGCAAGGTCCAGGTGCTGGAAGGGGAAGCGGACCTGGGCGCGGCCTCGTCCTTTGCACTGATGGACATGGAGCGTGATGAAGGCAAGGTATTGGCGTGCTGCGCGATCCCGCAGAGCGACATGGTGATTGAGGCCGACATCGATGCCGACCCGGATTTCCTCGGGCATCCGATCGAGGACTATCGCGCGGTGGTCAGCGCGCTGGTTGACCTGTCACCGACCATCAAGGGCGTGCACCTCAAGCTTGATCGGCCCATGTCCTTTCAGGCAGGGCAATACATCAACCTGCAATTGCCCGGCATCGAAGGTACGCGGGCCTTCTCGCTGGCCAATCCGCCGAGCCGTGCCGATGAAGTCGAACTGCATGTACGGAGGGTCGAAAGTGGGCTGGCCACCGGCATGATTCATGACGAGTTGAAGGTCGGCGATACGGTGGATCTCTCGGGACCCTACGGACAGTTCTTCGTCCGTGGCTCGCAAAGCGGTGACCTGATTTTCATCGCCGGCGGTTCGGGTTTGTCGAGCCCGCAGTCAATGATTCTCGACCTGCTGGAAGCGGGCGACAGTCGGCAGATCGTGTTGTTCCAGGGCGCGCGCAATCGCGCCGAACTGTACAACCGCGAGCTGTTCGAGGCACTGGCCCGGGATCACGCCAACTTCACCTACGTGCCGGCGCTCAGCCAAGCGGTGGAAGATACCGAATGGACCGGCTTCAAGGGCTATGTGCATGACGCGGCCAAGCAGCATTTCGACGGCCGTTTCAGCAGTCGCAAGGCCTACCTGTGTGGACCGCCGGTGATGATCGACTCGGCCATCACCTGCCTGATGCAAGGGCGCTTGTTCGAGCGCGACATCTTCATGGAACGCTTCTACAGCGCCGCTGACGGGGGCGAGTCGACCCAGCGTTCCGCGCTGTTCAAAAGAATCTGAAGCTCGCCACAAATCCACTGTGGGAGCGAGCCTGCTCGCGAAGGAGGCGTGTCAGTCGACATTTTTGCCAGCTGACACACCGCTTTCGCGAGCAGGCTCGCTCCCACAGGGGCCAATAACAATAAGAAAGGTTGAACTGCATGACTCCCACCACAAAACAACTGATCGTGACCGCTGCTTTGACCGCCTTGCCTCTGGTGGCCCATGCCACCGAAGGCGGAGGTACTTCCTACCCGCTGGGGGCGGAAAACTACATGTCCGGGGCGATGCCGCCACCGGGTTTCTACGGGCAACTGTTTGTCACTCACTATGAAGCCGACAACCTGCGCGGCAACGATGGCCGCAAACTCCCGGTGGATTTTCGCGTGCGTGCCAATGCCGTCACCCCGCGACTGATCTGGGTCAGCGACTACACCCTGTTCGGTGCCAGCGTGGCGTTGCACGCCATCGTGCCGCTGGTAGATCTCAAGGTTGAACTCAATGGCCAGTCACAAAGCAAACAAGGCCTGGGCGACGTGATCTTCGGTCCGGCGCTGGGCTTTCACCACAGCGAAAAATTCCACAGCATCCTCGCCCTGGACATGATCGCCCCGACCGGTCGCTACGACCGTGGCGACCTGGCCAACACCGGGCGCAATTACTGGGTGATCGAACCGGTCTACGCCATGTCGTACATCGACCCGGACGGACTCAACCTCGATGCCAAGATCATGTACGACTTCAACCGCGAAAATCCGGCGACCGACTACCGTTCGGGCCAGGAGTTTCATGTCGACTATGCCGTCGGCTGGGGCCTGGGTAACGGCTGGGTATTGGGCGTTGGCGGCTACTACTACCGACAGACCACCGACGACCGCCAGAATGGCGAGACGATTGAAAACAACAAGGGGCGTGCGCTGGCCGTCGGGCCTTCGATCAAATACACCAGCAAGGCGGGATGGTTCGTCACGGGGAAATGGGAGCAGGAAACCGAAGTGCGCAACCGCGCGCAGGGCAATGCCTATTGGATGAAATTGACCGTGCCGTTCTGACACGGTCAATGCAAAACCCCATTTAGGGGAACACTGCGAAACCCTGTGGGGGCGAGCCTGCTCGCGAAAGCGATGTATCAGTCGCTATTTATGTCGCCTGACACTCCGCATTCGCGAGTAGGCTCGCTCCCACAGTTAATTTATTGACCGGTAGGCAGCGGCGGGGTACGCGGCGGAATCTGCCGCTTGCTGCCCGTGGACTCGAACGCCGCCGCAAAACGCAGCAGCGCCGAGTCGTCATAGGCTCGGCCGGCAAAGGTCAGGCCGACCGGCATGCCGATATCCGGCATGACACCCATTGGCACCGTGACGGTCGGAACGCCCAGATGGCGGATCGCGAGGTTGCCGTTGGCCACCCAGATACCGTTGCTCCAGGCGATGTCCGCCGACGCCGGATTGACATCGGCATCCGCCGGGCCAACGTCGGCGACAGTGGGGAACAACACAGCATCCAGGCCCAGCCGATCCATCCAGTCCTCGAGATCGATCTTGCGGGTCTTCTCAAGCCCGCGCAGGCCGTCTGGCACCGTGCTGATCTGGTCCCAGGGCGTGATGCCGCGCTCGGCCATCTTCACGTATTCGTCCATGCCGGCGGCCAGGTCGCCCTCGCGATTGGGCAGGGTCCCAGGGTCATGGGGGAAAATCTGCGGGCCGTCGACGTCCACCAGGCGGTTCAATTTCGGGTCGCCGTTGGCTTGCAGGAAGTCATCGAACGCCCACGCCGTCAGGTCCCACAATTCATGATGCAGGAACTCCTTGGACACGATCCCGCGATTGAACACGGTCGGCGCGCCAGGACGATCGCCTTCGCAATTGGAGACCAGCGGGAAATCCACTTCAAGCACTTCGGCACCGGCGGCTTCGAGGGCCTTGCGGGCTTGCTCCCAAAGACCGATCACTGAAGGACGGGTGTTGATGCGCTGCCCGGTCGGGCCACCGATACCGGGTGCTTCGCTGGTGCCCGCTTCGGGGTCGGCGTTGATGTACATCTTCGGAATGCCAAAGCGTTTGCCCGCGAGCGAATCGGCTTTTGCCGCAAGTTCCAGATAGGAAGCAGGACGCACCGAGGCCACGCTCGGAATCGGCACCCAGGGTTGCAGGCGCCACAGGTCGCCACGGGTATCGGTATCTTCGGCCACTACCACATCGAGCACTTCGAGCAGGTCGGCCATGGTCCGGGCGAACGGCACGACCACGTCCATGGTCGGCGTCAGCGGCCAGTTGCCGCGCACCGAGATCACCCCGCGCGAAGGCGTGTAGGCGCACAAGCCGTTGTTCGACGCCGGGCCACGACCGCTCGACCAGGTTTCCTCAGCCAGGCCGAAGGCGGCGAAACTGGCGGCGGTGGCGGTGCCGGCGCCGTTCGACGAACCCGAGGCGAACGGGGCGGTGAGGTAGTCAGCGTTGTACGGGCTCTCGGCACGGCCATAGACCCCGCGCTGCATGCCGCCATTGGCCATTGGTGGCATGTTGGTCTTGCCCAGGCAGATCGCCCCGGCGGCGCGCAGGCGCTCGATGGTGAACGCATCGCGGTAGGCAATCAGGTCCTTGAAGGCCGGGCTGCCCGACGCGGCGGTCAGGCCCTTGACCAGATAACTGTCCTTGGCCGTGTAAGGAATACCATCCAGCGGGCCGAGGGTCTGGCCCTTGGCGCGACGCTCGTCGCTGGCTTGCGCTTCCTTGAGCGCATCGGGGTTGCGCACCACCACGGCATTGAGCGCGGTAGGGGTGTCGGGGCCGTCGTAGGCGTCGATCCGGGCGAGGTAGGCCTGCACCAATTCGACCGACGTGGTCTGGCCGGATTCGAGCGCAGTGCGCAGTTGGGCAATGGAAACTTCAGTGACTTGGATCATGCGGTCAGTACCGGCAGTAGAGGGGGAATATGGTGAGTGTTTGCCTGGCGGGGATCTTGAGCACAGGAGCTTCACTTCTCTTTAAAGGTTTTTCATAACGTTACTGGTTGCACAGCCTTACGCGACAGAGCCGGGATTTCAACCTTGGTGTTGATTTTTTTTAACTAAGGCGGGGCAAGTCGTCACCGTCACCTGCATTTCCTTGAAAAAGCGCTCGTCCGACCGCTCGGTCACTTTCCCGATATTTTTTTCGAAGCGTGTTGACAGCCCGATTCGTTCAAAACTAATCTGCATACAGCGCTGCACACATGACAGCGCACAGAGATGTTGATTTGTACCTTCCTGCCTACAAGAACGAAATTATCGGAGAGGTCAAAATGGCTCGGTTCCTTCCTCGCACCATCCGCAACATGCTCGTTTGTGCATCCGCCATTGGCGCGCTGCTCACTCAGGTCCCAGCCCAGGCGGCTGATGTTTCACTCTGGAAAGACATACAGAAAGCCGGCGTCCTGCGCTGCGGAGCGGCGGTTGCCGCGCCTTACGTCATGCGCGATGCCCGCTCTGGTGAATACAGCGGCTACTTCGTGGACCTGTGCCGGGACTTCGGCGAGAAGGTGTTGAAGGTGAAGGTCGAGTTCGTCGACACCAACTGGGACAACCTGGTGGCCGGGCTGCAAGGTGGCAAATGGGACATGGCCATGGCGCTTAACCAGACCCCGGAACGCGCACTCGCCGTAGGCTTTTCGGTGCCAGCCACTGACTATCAGGTGTCGTTTCTGATCAACAAGGACAACCCGAAACTGGCCAATGCGGGCAACACCCTCGCCGATTTCGACAAACCTGAAGTGACCTTCGCGGTCATGTCCGGGACCGCCCAGGACAAGGCCATTTCCGGATCGATCAAGCAGGGCAAGATCATGCGCCTGCCGGGCATGGACGAGGTGCGGCTGGCGGTCATGTCCAAGCGCGCTGACGTGCTGGTCGATGCCAGCGACACCAACCACCTGTTTGCGGTAGCGAACCCCGGCTGGTCGAAGGAAGTGCTGCCCAAACCCGCGCTGGCCAAGCAGGGCGTAGCGTTTGGTGTCCGCCGTGATGTCAGCCCCGCTGACTTGCAGACGCTGAACATCTACATCTCCCAGCGACGCGAGACCGGTGAGATCGACGCCCTGGTCGACAAGGCTTCGCAACTGGCCAACGCCGACAAAACCCCTCAGTAAACCCTGCCGATGTCGAGCGCGCGGCGGGCTGCGCGCTCCCGGAGAATGATCAATGAAAGCTTCCAATCTGGCAGCGGTGCCGGCACGGCCTCTGCACGTGCGCGAAACGTCGAGCGGCGAGTTCATTCAGCTGCGTGACGTGTACAAATCCTACGGCGAAAACCTGGTGGTGATGGACCACCTGGACCTGGATATGCGCGCCGACGATCGACTGGTCATCATCGGTCCCAGCGGCAGCGGCAAAAGCTCTCTGCTGCGGGTAATGATGGGCCTCGAAAGCATTCAGGGCGGCACCATCCGTTTCCAGGGCAAGCCCTACATCGATGGCAATGCCCGAGGCAAAGGCAAGCCCATGGATTGCTCGCTGCAAACCCAGGTGGGCATGGTGTTTCAGCACTACACCCTGTTTCCGCACCTGTCTGTGCTGGGCAACCTGATCCTGGCCCCGATGAAAGTGCATGGCCTGTCGAAAACCCAGGCCACCGAGAAAGCCAGGGCGTTGCTTGCCCGGTTGGGTCTGGAGAGCAAACTCAACGTTTACCCCAGCCAACTGTCCGGCGGCCAGAAACAGCGTGTGGCCATTGCCCGTGCCCTGATGCTCGAACCCAAGTTGATGCTGTTCGACGAGGTCACCTCGGCGCTCGATCCGGAAATGGTCATCGAAGTGCAGAACGTGATGCTGCAACTGGCCGAGCAGAAGATGGCGATGATCATCGTCACCCACGACATGCATTTCGCCCGGCATATCGCCACCCGCGTGGTGTTTTGCGCCAACGGAAAAGTGGTCGAGCAAGGCCATCCCGATCAGCTGTTCACCCAGCCCAGGGAACCGCGCACTCGCGAGTTCCTGGAAAAAGTGCTGCACCTGGATTGAGGATCAATTCATGAACTATCAATTTGACTTCAACTTTCTGCAGGGCAACTTCGGCCTGCTGTGGGATGGCCTGAAAGTCACACTGCAATTGGCTTTGGTGTCGAACATCGTCGGGCTGGTGCTGGGTTTCGGCCTGTGTCTGCTGACCTTGAGCCGCTGGTTTTTCCTGCGTTGGCCGGCCCAGCTGTTCATCGAGTTTTTCCGCTGCACGCCGGTCCTGTTGCAGATCGTCTGGTTCTTCTACTGCGTGCCGATGCTCTTCGATGTGTTCATCGACCCGATCACCATGGGCGTGCTTGCCCTGGGGTTGAACCTGACCGCATTCAATGCCGAAGCCTATCGGGCTGGCGTTCAGGCCGTACCCCGTGAACACCTGGATGCCTGCGTCGCCCTGGGACTGAGGCCCTGGCAGCGCACCCTCTACGTGATTCTTCCCCAGGCGTTGCGCAGTGCCGTGCCGGTGCTGATGACCAACGGCATCTCGATCCTGCAGCAGAGTGCACTGGTGGCGATCGTGGCGGTAGGGGACTTGATGTACGTCGGCAAAAGCATCGCCACCGAAGCCTATCGCCCGCTGGAAACCTATTCGCTGATCGCGCTCATCTACTTCGCCCTGTCGCTGCCCATTGCTCAGTTCGTGCAGTGGCTGGAGCGGCGTCAGGACGCTGCGCTCGCGCGCTGAGGAGACTGTCATGAACCTTGATTTCACCGTGGTGTTTTCTTACTGGCAAGCCTTGTTGCAGGGGCTGGCGCTGACGCTGGCGTTCACCGTCGGCTGCGCGATCCTGGGCAGTTTGTGCGGGTTCTTCCTGAGCCTGTTGCGTGCAAGCCACCATCGCTGGTTGAGCGTACCGGCCGGGCTCTATGTGGAACTGTTTCGCGGCACGCCGTTGTTGATTCAGCTGTTCTGGGTGTTTTTCTGTTTCCCGGTGGTGTTCGGCGTCGATATCCCGCCCTACCTGTCGGTACTGCTGGCGCTGACCCTGTACATGACCGCGATCACCAGCGAGACCTTCCGTGGCGCGCTCAAATCCATTCCGGGCGAGCAGCACGACGCGTGCGTTGCGCTGGGCCTGGCCTCGTGGAACAAAACCATTTTCGTCGTGTTTCCCCAGGCCCTGCTGCGGGGCATTCCGCCGCTGCTCTCCAACGTGGTTTCGCTGTTCAAGGAGAGCGCGCTGATTTCCTCGGTGGGCATCGCCGACCTGATGTTCGTCGGCCAGAACATCTCCAACAGCACGGCCCGCCCGGTCGAGTTTCTCTCGGCGGTGGCGGTCATCTATTTCCTCGTGGCGTTCCCGCTGACCCGTCTGGTCGGCGTGGTCGAGACGCGGATGCTGCGTCGTTATGCGTACTAACCCCAACCCTCGTATCCAAATCCGTGGAGTGTCTGCAATGACTCAACTCAAAGGCATCCTGCCTGCTCTGGTCACACCGTTCGACAAGGCCGGCAAGGTCAATTACGACATGCTCTCCAACATCATCGAGCATCAACTCAAGGAAGGCGTCACCGGCTTCGTGCCGCTGGGGTCCACCGGTGAGTACTACGCGCTGACCAATGAAGAGCGTCGGCAGATCCTGGCCACCGTGCGTGAAGTGGTGGGTGACCGTGGTGTGCTGATTGCCGGTGCCAATGGCTCCTGCACCCGCGAGGTGATCGAGCAGGTCAAACAGACCCGTGACGCGGGCTACACCAACCTGCTGATCGCGCCGCCTTACTACGCATTGCCTTCACAGGATGAGCTGATCGGTCACTACCAGGCCATTCTCGATGCGGCACCGGACATCAATGTGGTGCTGTACAACTACCCGGTCCGCACCAACGTTGAAGTCGGCTTCGGCGTGCTGGAAGCATTCAAGGACAACAAACGCGTGATCGCGATCAAGGAAAGCAGCGGCAACCTGCTGCGGGCCATCGAAATCGGCAATACCTACAAGGACCACTATCAGTTGTCCTGCGGGTCCGATGACCAGGCGCTGGACTTCTTCCTGTGGGGCGCGACCAGCTGGATCTGCGGCCCGGCCAACTGCCTGACCCAACAGGTTTGTGATTTCTACAGCAAATACACGACGGGCGATCAGGACGGTGCCCAGGCCATCGTGCGCTCGCTGTTCCCGGTACTGGCCGACATGGAGTCCGGCAAGTTCATTCAGAAGGTCAAGTACGGCTGTGAGTTGGCCGGCTTCGATGCCGGCAATGCACGGATGCCGCTGCAACCGCTGACCAGCGAAGAGAAGGCCGGTTTCCGCAAGGCTTTCGAACTGGCATTGGGCTGATATTGGCTGGCTGCCGCATCGGTCGCCACGCCCGGTCGATGCGGCGCTACGGAGTGAGATGAGATGACCCGACACGTATTCAACTGTATCGAAGGCCACACCGAGGGTATGCCGGTACGCATGGTGATCGCCGGGGCCCCGTCGCTCAAAGGCGAAACCATGAGCGAGCGGCGTACGCATTTCGTGGCGCAGTACGACTGGATCCGCCGCACCCTGATGCTCGAACCGCGAGGTCATTCGCACATGTCGGGCACGATTTTCTATCCGCCGATGCGCGAAGACAGTGACTTCAGTCTGTTGTTCATCGAGACCTCGGGCTGCCTGCCGATGTGCGGGCATGCCACCCTGGGTTCGATTACCTTTGCGCTGGAGGCCGGCCTGATCGAGCCAAAGGTGCCAGGTGTGGTCGTGGTGGATGTACCGGCGGGACAGATTCACGCCACTTACACCCGCAACGGCGACAAAGTCAGTTCGGTGTGTTTCACCAACGTCCCGTCGTTCCTGTTGCACCGTGACTTGACCATCGACTTTCCACCCTTGGGATCGTTGAACGTCGACATTGCCTACGGCGGCAATTTCTATCCGATTATCGAGGTGCAACCCAACTTTCCGGGTTGCGAGCATTTCAGCCCGCAGCAACTGCTGGAATGGGGGCGCGACATACAGGGTCTGATCAACCGGACAGTGGAGGTGGTTCATCCGCAAAACCCGGCGATCAGGGGCGTCAACCATTGCATGTGGACCGGTTCGCCGCTGTCGGGCGAGTCTCAGGGAAGGGCCGTGGTGATTGCCGGCTCGAGTCTGATCGATCGCTCCCCATGCGGGACCGGCAGCTCGGCCCGGGTCGCCCAGCGCTTCGCCCGCGGCTGGCTGGCGCAAGGCGCGGCCTATCGCCACGAAAGCCTGATCGGCAGTTATTTCATCGGCCGTGTGGCGCAGCAGCTTGAATTGGAGGACGGCCGCAAGGCGATTCGCCCCAGTATCGAAGGACGGGCGTGGATTACCGGGCGCGCGGAGTTTATGGTCGACGATACCCAACCCTGGTGGGACGGCTTCAGTCTGGAGGACTTTGCCGCTCCAGCCTCTACTCAAGAGACTTCCCTATGACACCGTTGCAGTCCGTTGCACAAGCCCCCGTCCCGCTGGAAAAGGCCGTCGTGGTCGGCGGGGGGATCGTTGGCGTTTGCTGTGCCCTCTATCTGCAACGGGAAGGCTATGCGGTCACCTTGATCGATCCCGCTGCGGCAGGCGACAGCACGGCCAAGTGGAGTTGCGGGCAGATGGCGGTCGGCGAAGTCATTCCGCTGTCCAAACCGGGGATCCTGAAAAAAATACCGGGCTGGCTGCTCGATCAGAAAGGCCCGCTGGCGCTCCGGCCCAGCGCCTTGCCAGGCATATTGCCGTGGTTCCTGCGTTTTCTGGCCTGTGCCCGGCACTCGAAGATTGCCGAAATTGCCCAGGACATGGCGACCCTCACACATCATGTCTATGACGACTATGCGCCTTTGCTGGCGGCTTGCCCGGACAAGACGTTGATGGGCGAACGCCCGGTCATTGAGGTGTTCGATACGCCCTCGGGCATCGAACACGAGCGTGAGCATCTGGAGCTGCGCAAGGCGCTGGGCTTCAAGTCACAGGTGCTGGACGCTGGCGCCATCGCCGATCTTGAACCGGCGTTGGCCGGCAAATTCAGCCATGGCCTGCTGTTTTCGGACTGGCGCGCGGTCAGCGATACCCAAGGGTTTATCGCCGCGCTGACCCAGAGCTTCATCGAGCAGGGCGGGGCGAGGGTACGCGGGCAGGTCAAACGGATCGATGAAGTGGCCGATCGCGCCAGCGGCGTCACGCTCGCCAACGGTGAACGTTTCGCCGCCGATCATGTGGTGATCGCAGCGGGGACCGGCTCGCGGCAGTTTTTCGAGCAGCTCGGTGAGCAGGTTCCACTGGCCGGGATTGCCGGCTACCAGGTGCTGTTGCCCAATCCGGGCGTGGAGTTTCGTCACTCGGTGATCTATGCCGATGGCGGTTTTTGCTTCAGTCCGATGACCCGCGGCTTGCAGATCGGCGGCACCATCGAGTTCGCCGGCCGGAATGCCGAACCCAACTTCAAGCGCGCCGAGATCATTCTGGAAAAGGCCCGCAAGATCCTTCCCCGGCTGCAACTGGACAGCAGTGAATACGGCGTCGGCTACCGTCCGTTTCTGCCCGATACCAAACCCGTTATCGATCGCAGCGCCCGTTTTTCAAATGTGTTCCTGGCGTTCGGCCACGGTCAGCTCGGCCTGACCCTGGGCGCCACCACCGGACGCCTCATTACCGACATGGTCGCCGGGCGCACACCCGCCCAGGACCTCACCCCTTTTAGCGCCAAGCGTTTTGCCCTTGTTGGAGGCCATGCATGAAATCCCGTGACCAGCTCTATATCGACGGCCAGTGGGTTCGCCCCAAGCTCGGCGGCACCTTTGACACCCTTGATCCGAGCGACGAATCGGTCATCGCCCAGGTGGCTGCGGCCACCTCGGAAGATATTGACCTGGCAGTGAACGCCGCACGCCGGGCGTTTGATGAGGGCACCTGGCCGCAAATGACTGGCGCCGAACGGGCGACGATTCTGCGGGCCATCGCCAATGGCATTCGCGAGCGTCAACAGGAATTGGCCGAACTTGAAGTGCGGGATAACGGCAAGCCTCTGCCCGAAGCGCTGTGGGACATCGGTGATACGGCCGGGTGCTTTGACTTTTATGCGGGCCTGGCCGAAGACCTTGATGGTCGTCGCGAGCAGAATATTTTGCTGGCCGACGAGCGTTTCAGTTCAATCGCTCGCAAAGAGCCGGTGGGTGTCGCCGGGGCGATCATCCCCTGGAATTTCCCCATGCTGATGGCAGCCTGGAAAGTTGCCCCGGCCCTGGCCGCCGGCTGCTGCATGGTGCTCAAGCCGTCGGAGCTGACGCCGCTGACTGCTCTGGAACTGGCGGACATTGCCCATCAGGCCGGTTTGCCGGCGGGCGTGCTCAATGTCGTGACCGGTCTCGGTGCGGATGCCGGCGCGCCGCTCAGCGAGCATCCGGGTATCGACAAACTGGCGTTTACCGGCAGCGTTCCGACCGGCACGCGGATCATGCAGGCCGCTGCTCGGGATATCAAAAACATCAGCCTGGAACTGGGCGGCAAGTCCCCGTTCATCATCTTCGATGACAGCGATATCGAAGCGGCGGTCGAATGGATCATGTTCGGGATTTTCTGGAATCAGGGTGAGGTGTGTTCGGCCACCTCAAGGGTGCTGGTCCAGCGGGATTTGTATGAGCCGCTGCTCAAGCGGCTGGTCGAGCAGACTCAGCGCCTGAGCATCGGCAACGGCATGCACGACGGCGTCTTGCTCGGGCCGCTGGTCAATCGCGGCCAGTATGACAAGGTGCTGGCGGCCATCGCCCGCGGCAAGGAGGAGGGTGCCACGCTGCTCACCGGCGGCACCCGTCCGGCGCACTGCGAAAAGGGCTATTTCCTGACGCCGGCGATTTTCGCCGACGTGCCGGAGGACAGCTGGATCTGGAACGAGGAAATCTTCGGCCCCGTGGTGTGCGTGCGTCCATTCGACGATGAAGCCCAGGCGTTGCGCAGTGCCAACGACTCGCGTTTTGGTCTGGCCGCCGCAGTGATGTCCCGCGATTTGGTGCGTGCCGAACGCGTCGCCCGCCGGCTGCGCGCGGGTATCGTCTGGATCAACTGCTCGCAACCGACCTTTACCGAAGCCCCGTGGGGCGGCTACAAGCAAAGCGGCATCGGCCGCGAACTGGGGGAGTGGGGCTTGAACAACTACCTGGAAACCAAGCAGATCACCCGCTATGACAGTGAGCAGCCGTGGGGCTGGTACATCAAGTAAAGGAACCCGCCATGCGCTGGAAAAAGACGCTGCAAATGGCCGACGTGCATTGCGAAGGCGAAATCGGCAAGGTCATCACCGGCGGGGTTATCGATATCCCCGGCAAGACCATGCTCGACAAGATGAACTACCTCAACGAAGTCGACGATAGCCTCAGAAGGCTGGTGATTCTCGAGCCGCGCGGTTGCCTGCAAATGTCGGTGAACCTGCTGTTGCCACCGACCCGACCCGAGGCCCAGGCGGGTTTCATCGTGCTGCAGGCGGACAAGGCACACCCGATGTCCGGCAGTAATTGCATCTGCGTGGTGACGGCCTTGCTGGAGCTGGGCATGGTGCCGATGCAAGAACCCATGACCACCGTGGTGCTGGATACGCCGGCCGGTCTGGTGACGGCACATGCTCTGTGCGAGGACGGGCGCTGCCGCAGTGTCTCACTCGACATGGTTCCGTCCTTTGTCGAGCAACTGGACGTGTCGATCCAGACGCCCGAGTTCGGTTTGATCAAGGCCGACATCGCTTTCGGCGGCGTTTACTACGCCTTGATTGATGTTGATCAAGTCGGTCTGACCATCTCCCCCGAGAACGCCCGCGCACTGGCAACGCAGGGTGTGCGCTTGAAAGGGCTGATCAATGAACAAGTGAATGTCAGACACCCGTTGTTCAAGGAACTCAACGAGGTGGCCTATGTAATGTTCCGTCATCGACTCGACGCGAAGACGTACCAGACCTGTACCACGTTACCTCCGGGGCGGGTTGACCGTTCGCCCTGCGGGACCGGCAGTTCAGCCAACCTGGCAACCCTCAGTGCACGGGGCCTGGTGGCGGTGGGGGACACGCTCACTTCGCGATCCACCATCGGCGGTGAATTCGCCGTCGAACTGCTCGGCCTGACGGAAGTCGGCGGTAAGCCCGCAGTGCTGCCGAGAGTCACCGGGCGTGCCTGGATTTACGGGCTGCACCAGATCGGCGTCGACCCGGATGATCCGCTGGCGGCAGGCTTCATGCTGAGCGATACCTGGGGTGAGGGTTTTTAACTATCCCCGGGCCAATGTTAAAGTTGCGGGCTGGTCGGATGACTGGCCTGTACCCCTGAGAACAAGATCCTATGAGCAAAGACATGCACGAAGTCGCCAGTGGTGCGAAACGCCATGGCGGTCGCTATATCTACGAAGAACTGCGCAAGCAGATTCTGACGCTCAAGCTCAAGCCCGGCACGCCGCTGGATGAAGTGTCGTTGGCCGCGCAATTCGGCCTTTCCCGCTCGCCGGTACGCGATGCGCTGGCGCGTTTGATCAGTGAGGGGCTGGTCACCATCCTGCCTAACCGCACGACCCTGGTGACGCCTTTCGAAATCGAAGAATTCCCCAACTACATTTCCGCGCTCGATCTGATCCAGCGCGCAGTGACCCGCCTGGCGGCACTGCAACGTACCGATGAAGACCTGCAGCGCATTCGCGACGCTGACGCGGCGTATCACGAAGCGGTCGATACCGGCGATTTCCAGGCCATGTCCGAGGCCAACAAGGCCTTTCACATGGCGATTGCCGAGGCGGGGAAAAATCCGTACTTCATCAGTTACTACGAAAAGCTCCTGGGTGAAGGCCAGCGCCTGCTGCATTTGCACTTCGACTACATCGTCAGCGCCGCCGCCAGGAGCAATACCCGCCTGGGTCGCGACCACGATGAAATGGTCAACGCCATCGCGGCCGGCAAGCCAGACGAAGCCGAGCAGGCGGCGCACGAGCATACGATGCTGTTCCAGCGCCGTTTCCTGGCGTATTTGCAGCAAAACCTCACCGAAAAAATGTCGGTTGTTTAAGCGACGCTAATAATGAAATTGTCTGCTTTAACCGCGGTTTTCAGTTTCGAATACAACAAGTTGCTGTTTTAAAAGAAAAATTGTGATCGAGGGGCTTCCCAGGCGAAACAAAAGTTGGTAAATTTCCGCGCATTCCAACACAGCCCCTTAAACAGGTTGTGAATCAGGAATCGAGTGCCAGGCACTCATCGCAACTTTTGCAGGGGCGTCGCCAAGCGGTAAGGCAGCAGGTTTTGATCCTGCCATGCGTTGGTTCGAATCCAGCCGCCCCTGCCATCTTCAAGAAACGCCAGTTCCGATCGGGACTGGCGTTTTTTTATGCCCGCAGATTATCCCCCCAGCTAAGGTCCATCCTGATCCATCGGGACACGGATATTGGCCATATCGATCTCCTTTTGGCCTGCCTCACGCTGTGAACCGTCCGGGCTGTCAGCAAGAATCGGAACCGGGTCGCTTCTTGGCCGTACCCATCGAATCCATAACCTGAATCCTGATTTTCCTTGCCCTTGCCCTTGGCCTTTTTGCAGGCCGCTGCCGTGAATAGAACATAAAAAATCAACGAGCTGACATTGGGGAACTGATCCATGGAAACCATGAAACGCATCCTGGGCGCCACGGTTTGCGGGCTGACGCTGCTGGCCAGCGCGGTGCACGCCGAACAGCGCGAGTTGAGGGTCTATAACTGGGCGGATTACATCCTGCCGTCCGTGCCCAAGGACTTTGCCACGCAAACCGGTATCAAAGTGACCTGGGACACCTTCGACACCAACGAGTCCCTGGAAGCCAAGCTGCTGACCGGCAATTCCGGCTACGACCTGGTGGTGCCATCGAACCAGTTCATCGAAACCCAGATCAAGGCCGGGGTGTTCCAGAAACTCGACAAGTCCAAGCTGCCCAACTGGAAGCATCAGGATCCGGCACTGCTCAAGTTGCTCGACGCCAACGATCCCGGCAACCAGTACGGCGTACCTTATATGTACGGCACTGTGCTGATCGGCTTCAATCCGGCCAAGGTCAAGGCGGCGCTGGGCGAGCATGCGCCGGTGGACAGTTGGGACCTGGTGTTCAAACCCGAGAACATGGAAAAGCTCAAGGCCTGTGGCGTGGCCATGCTCGACTCGCCTTCGGAAATCCTGCCGCTGGCCCTGCATTACCTGGGACTGGACCCGAACAGCCAGAACCCGGATGACTACGAAAAAGCCAAGGCGTTGATGCTGAAGGTTCGTCCCTACGTCACCTACTTCAACTCGGCCAAGTACATGACCGACATCGCCAACGGCGACATTTGCGTGGCCATCGGTTACTCCGGCAGCTTCTACCAGTTCGGCAACCGGGCCAAGGAAGCGGGCAATGGTGTGGTGGTCGACTGGCGCTTGCCGAAGGAGGGCGCACCGATCTGGTTTGACACCTTCGCCATTCCGAAAAGCGCGAAGGACGTCGACGAGGCCCACGAGTTTCTCAACACCTTGCTCGAGCCGAAAGTCATCGCGCCCATCAGCGACTTCCTCGGCTATCCCAACGCCAACAAAGACTCGCTGGCGCTGATCAACAAAGACATTACCGGTAACCCGAACCTGACGCCGACCAGCGAAGCACTGAAAACCTTGTATGTCGTGCAGCCGTTGCCGCAGAAACTGGAGCGGGTGCGCACGCGGGTGTGGACCGCGATCAAGTCCGACAAATAATCTTTAAACACCACTAAAACCTGTGGGAGCGGGCTCGCCCGCGAAAGCGGAGTGTCAATCAATACATGTGTCGACTGACACTCCGCTTTCGCGAGCAGGCTCGCTCCCACACTGGATCAGCGCTTACTTGTCGGCGTTGGTCGTGCGAATCAGGTTATTGCGCAACGCCACGATTGCTTTCTGCATCTGCACAAAATCATCCGGATCAAGGCCGGTTTGCGGAAAGCCGTCTTCTGTCAGTTCTTCGCGAAGTTTGCGACCTTGCGGGGTCAGGCTGATCCGCACCTGACGCTCATCTTCCGGGTCACGCTGGCGAAGCAGATACCCCATCGCCTCAAGCTTTTTAAGGATTGGCGTCAGGGTGTTGGATTCGAGAAACAGCTTTTCACCGAGGCTGCCCACGGTCTGGTTGTCGACCTCCCACAGCGCCACCAGGGTGATGTATTGCGTGTAGGTCAGGCCGAGTCGTTCGAGCATCGGCTTGTAGGCCTTGCCGAAGGCCAGGTTGGTGGAATAGACCGCAAAGCACAGGAAGTCGGAGAGCTTCAGATCCAGTGCGGATGGCTTGTCGGTGGTTTTCATGGGCGATCTCTATGGCCAGTCTTGACAGGCTGAAACTATACGTCGGATGCGATGGTGTCGGAAGTGCTTGAATCCTTCAGTCAGCTCAAGTTGTGTAAAGGCCGACGGCCGGTTCACCCGGTGGAATGCCTGGTGAACCGGCCGTGGGTTGCGTTACGCGGTGACGACATTCAGGGTGACGTCAATGTTGTTGCGGGTGGCCTTGGAGTACGGGCAGATGGAGTGCGCGATGTGCGCCAGTTCAGTGGCGATGCCCTGTTCCAGGCCCGGTGCACGCAGGGTCAGGCGAGCCTGGAGGAAATACTCCGCACCGGTCTGGCCAAGGTCGACTTCGATGTCGACGGCTGTATCGGCCGGCAGTGTCACCTTCAACTGTTGGGCTGCCAGGCCGACCGCTGCGATGTAGCAGGCCGACCAGGCCCCGGCGAACAGTTGCTCGGCTTTCGGGTGCGGCTGGACACCGGTGAACACGTGGGCCGGTGTGGCGCTGCCAGGCGACGACAGTTCGATGTCGAGGCTGCCGTTGTGGCCGCGCGAGGTGTAGCCGGCACTGTTGTGGGTGGTGTGGGTTTTGCCGCTGGCCAGTACTTTTTCGATCTTGCTCATGATGATTTCCTCGGATTTACAGTATGGTGTGTTCGCATGCGCTTGTATCGCATGCGATATTAGTGATTCGCTAAAAGATCACGCCGTGATTACGGTCAGGGCAACGTCGATATTGCCGCGTGTGGCTTTGGAGTAGGGGCAGATGGAATCTGCGATGTGCGCCAGTTCGGTCGCAACATCTTGGGCCAGCCCCGGAACGCGCAGGGTCAGTCGGGCCTGAAGGAAGTAGGCCGGACCAGTCTGGCCCAGGTCGACTTCGATGTCGACGGCCATGTCCGCTGGCAGCACGATGTTGCGTTCCTGGGCCACCAGACCGACGGCGGCGGTGTAGCAGGCCGACCAGGCGCCGGCGAACAATTGCTCGGCTTTCGGGTGGGGCTGGGTGGCGGTGAACACGTGGGCCGGCTGGGCGGAACCGGGCGACGACAGTTCGATATCGAGGTTGCCGTTATGGCCGCGCGAGGTGTAGCCGGCGCTGTTCAAGATGGTGTGGGTTTTGCCGGTGGCCAGTACTTTTTCGATCTTGCTCATGGGTGAATCCTCGGTGGTACATTTTGGTTTGATTTAGTATCGTGTGCGTTTAGATCGCATCCGATGGAAGTGATAGTCCCGCAGAACCCAATCGGCGTCAACGGGTATTTTTGTACCTGGCGACGAGCGGTTGGAGTGCGCATTCCCCGGTAGGAGCTGGCTTGCCAGCGAAGACGTCGGAACAGTCGCAGAAAATCCCGCGGCGTCCTGCGCAGAGAACTCTCTGAGATAGACTCAAGCGACTATCCACCGCTGGAGTGATTCCCATGGCAGGACTGCAATGGACTCGCTGATCACAGCCGCCGCCCAGGCACTGGCGGCCGGTGATCCGCTCGGCGCACTGGACCGGGTTGCGTTGCGCGAGGATGCACCCGCGCTGGCGCTGCGCGGGATTGCCATGGCGCAACTGGGCGATCTGCTGCGGGCCAAGGCGCTGGTACGTCGGGCGGCGCGGGCGTTCGGGCCGAAGGAGGTGGTAGCCAGGGCGCGGTGCATCGTCGCCGAAGCCGAGATCGCACTGGCTTCACGGGACCTCGGTTGGCCGGTGAAAGCACTCTACGCGGCACAACACACGCTGGAGACTCACGGGGATTGGGTAAATGCCGCCCATGCGCGGTATCTGGATATCCGCCGCCTGTTGCTGATCGGCCAGCTCGAGGAGGCACAGGAAAAACTCGCCCGACTTGACCCGGCAACCCTGCCGCCGCCATTGCGGGCGACCCATGAGCTGGTGTCGGCGGGGATCGCCATGCGGCACCTGCAATCACAAACCGCCCGCGCGGCTCTCGCCAGAGCCGAACTCGCCGCCCGGCAATCCGCCATTCCCGCGCTGGTGGCGGAAGTCGACAGTGCCGTTCGCATACTCGACAGTCCCGCCGCGTATTGGCTGACCCTGGGTGAAGAGCGACCGTTGCTGCTCGACGAGGTGGAGGCGTTGCTGGCCTCGACCTCGCTGGTGGTGGACGCCTGTCGTTACCTCGTGCGCGGTGCGGGCATGTCGGTGTCGCTGTCGACGCGGCCGATCCTCTTCACGCTCGTGCGATCACTGGCCGAAGCCTGGCCGCACGATGTGCCACGGGAAACACTCATCGCCAGGGCCTTTCGCCTGAAGCTCAGCGATGAATCCCATCGTGCCCGGCTGCGGGTCGAAATCGGCCGGTTACGGGCGGCACTCAAACCCTTGGCCGGTGTGAGCGCTACCCAACGCGGCTATGCACTGGTCTTGCAGGTTTCACCCGACGTTGTCCTGCTCACCCCACCGGTTGAAGAAAAACATGCAGCGGTGTTCGCCTTGCTCAGCGACGGCGAGGCATGGTCGAGTTCGGCCTTGGCGCTGGCATTGGGGAGCAGCCAGCGCACCGTCCAGCGGACCCTCGATACGCTGGCCGAATCGGGCAAGGTGCAGTCGTTCGGACAGGGGCGGGCACGGCGTTGGCTGACCCCGCCGGTCCCCGGTTTCGCGACGACCTTGTTACTCCCGGTTCCGTTGCCCGGTGGCTAGGATGAACGCCACCAACCCCTGAAGAGGAACACCCACATGAAACAGTCAGCCGCCGAAATCCTCCGTGACTATGGCCCCATCGAAGGTGTCGACGCCGTACACGGCGTCACCTGGGACGGCAAGCAAGTGTGGTTTGCAACCACCGACAAGCTAAACGCCCTGGACCCCGAGAGCGGCCGGATCCTGCGCTCGATCGACGTCGCCGCCCATGCCGGCACCGCCTTCGATGGCAAGCATCTGTTCCAGATCGCCGAGGACCGCATCCAGAAAATCGACCCTCAGACCGGTCGCGTACTTTCCACCATCCCGGCACCCGGTGGCGGCAACGACTCGGGGCTGACCTGGGCCGAAGGCACGCTGTGGGTGGGCCAGTACCGCGAACGCAAAATCCATCAGATCGACCCCGAAAGCGGAGTGATCCTGCGCACCCTGGAATCCAACCGCTTTGTCACCGGCGTGACCTGGGTCGAGGGCGCACTGTGGCATGGCACGTGGGAGGGAGATGAAAGCGAATTGCGCCGCGTCGATTCGAACACCGGCGAGGTGCTTGAGAGCCTGAAGATGCCGGCAGGCATCGGGGTCTCCGGACTTGAGTCCGATGGTGGCGAGCGGTTTTTCTGTGGGGGTGGCAGCAGTGGGCGGGTGAGGGCGGTACGTCGTCCTTCATCGGGCGTCTGATTTGACGCTCAACTCGTTTGTGGGTGCCGATCTGCTATCTCATACCAACTCGCTTTCGAATCGACGCAGCTGTGTTTCTGCTTGCGTACCGGGAACGGCGTATCCAGCGTAGCGATGGCAATCGACATCCACTGTGAAAACGATCCCTTCGAATCACACCAGAACAGCGAAGAGCCGCAGTTGGAGCAGAACTGGCGAGTGACGCCTTCGGATGACTCATAGCCCTTGAGCGACTCACTGCCAGTCAGAATTGATACCGCCGACGCAGGAGCGCTTGCATAAGTGGCGAAGGCTGCGCCATGTCCCTTTTGGCACTTGTTGCAATGGCAATGGGTGACGGCTTTCAGCTCGGTCGATACGCCGTATTTGACTGCGCCACACAGGCAGCTGCCCCGATGTAGTTCTTCCATGCAAGATGATTCCCTGAAGTATGTCGCGCTACTTTAACTGGACAGGGTCAGGTTTGCTGTTACAGCGGAGGCGGCAGGGCCACTTTTCCAGGGCAGCAGCGAGCCACAGCAAAATGGGCAGCACGGTCCTGCGCATGGGCGGGCCTCCGCGGATATCGCTTCGGCAAGCGTAGGCAGGGGCAATCGATAGAGCCAGTGATGTCGATGGCGTTTGTTGCGGTTTTGTAGTGATTCGCTTGCTCACGGGTCTCAACTTGAGTAAACAGAGCACGCAGCGAGCAAATTCGGGTTCGCCGGCTTCGTTTTTTGCGGTCAGGAGCGACAGATATCAAGGCGTTGAATCACATGGTCGTCAACACGACGAAGCGAGGCGTGCGTTGGTAGAGCGACGTCAGTTCAGCGGTGGCATGAAGGGTAAAAACCTGCGCTACCTCAATGAGCACGAAGGCCAGTCAGTCCGGGCCCGGGCGGGCTTTCTGTTGCTGGAGCATTTTTCGTTGCCGGCGTTCACCCAGGCGCTCGACACGATCGTCACCGCCAACCTGTTGCGCCCCGAGCTGTTTTCAACGAAAACCTTTGGATTGAGCGAAGGGGAAGTGATCAGCGATCTGGGGTTGGTGATCCGACCCGATGCCAGCCTCAGTCACGCCGAGATCCAGGAACTGGATTTGCTGGTGGTGTGCGGCGGTTACCGCACCGCGCTCAAGGCCGACGAGGCGTTGATCAACCTCCTGCATGATGCCGCCGAGCAGGGGGTTACGCTGGCGGGTGTGTGGAACGGCGCCTGGTTTCTCGGGCGGGCCGGTTTGCTTGACGGCTATCGCTGTGCGATTCACCCCGAACATCGCCCGGCGCTGGCAGAAATCGCCAAGCTGACCCAAGTCACCAGCGAAGCCTATGTGGTGGACCGCGACCGCCTGACCGCCTCCAGTCCTAACGGTACGTTCTACATGGCACTGGAGTGGATCAGGGGATTGCACGACAAGGCGTTGACCGACGGCATTGAAGATATCCTGGCGTTCGAGGCTTCGCGTTACCGGCGCATAAAGCCGTCGCTGAATGCCTCGGTCTGTGGCCCGCTGCGGGAGGTGGTCAACCTGATGGACGCCAACCTCGAAGAGCCGCTGGAGATGGAAGCGCTTTGCGAATATGCGGGGCGCTCCCGGCGGCAGATCGAGCGGCTGTTCAAGGAGCAACTGGGCACCACGCCCCAGCGCTACTACATGGATTTGCGGATCACTGAAGCACGGCGTTTGCTACAGCACACCACGTTGAGCATTGTTGAGGTGTCGGTGGCCTGTGGTTTCGTGTCGCCCAGCCACTTCAGCAAGTGCTACAGCGCTTATTTCGGCTATCGGCCATCAAAGGAAACACGGCTGGTCAAGTAAAGGCCGGATGGGTTCTGCAATGAAGAGGCCCGCCATCCCGGAGATTTTTGGTGGGGCAGCGATCGCCTTCGCGAGCAGGCTCGCTCCCACAATGGACCGGTGTGTACACAGATTTTGTGTTCACCAAAGTTCCCTGTGGGAGCGAGGGTGCTCGCGAAAGCGGCATCACAGTCAACAGAAATTCAAGCAGTCACCCTCAAGGCGCCCCAAACAACATCGTCCAGTAAACCCCTTCATCACTGCGCGCTTGCGTCGCGAAGCCCGCACCCACCTGGGTAAACATCGGGTTCATCAAGTTGGCGCAATGCCCGGGGCTGGCCAGCCAGCCGGCCATGGCCTGGCTCGGTGAGCCCTGGCCGGCGGCGATGTTTTCGCCAATCTGCCGACCACGGTAACCCGCGGCTCTGGCCCGGTCGGCGGGCATCTCACCATCGGGATCGCGGTGGGCGAAGTAGTTGCCGTAGGCCATTGCCTTGCTGTGCCCCTGTGCTGCAGCGCCGAGGTTGGGGTTCCAGGCCAGTGGCCGGGCGGCGGCGAAGCGCTGGCGACCGCACAGGCGTGGTTTTGCGCGGGCCGCGTTGACTTGCGCCAGCAAGGTTTTGCCGACGCTGCGCGTATCGTTCAATTGACTGCTCATGACCGGCTGCGCCAGCACCACTTGCCATTCACCCCGGCTGCGGCTGACCCCGACATCGGCATATTGGCTGTCGAGCAAGGCGGAGCAGTGCTCGCTCTGCATCAGATCGAACGCCTCATCGGCATCGCGCGCACCCACCACACGAATGCTGCGCACCGACACCGCCTGATACCCGGAATCCTTCAGTCTTTCCCGCAAACCACCGCCATAACCCACCGGCAACGCCAGGCTGGATTTGAGTGCCAGCGGTGCCAGGCGTTGGCCGGGACGACTCCTGCAGCCCTGGGGATGGGCGCGGAAATCATTGATGGCGTCCACCAGTTCTCGCTCCGCACCGGCATGGGCGGGGCTGGTGATCAGGGGCAGGGAGAACAGCAGGCACAGCGAAGTGAAGCGCAAGGCGAGGGCGGTTTGGCGCATGGGGCGGACAACTCTGATGAGATGACGACGGTTGGGAGGAGGATCAATCGCCGGTTTTAGACTGGCGCCCCGAAACTAGTTCAAGGGGCAGGGGGGGATATTTTCTGATGCGCTCGAGTGTCCGACGAACGTAGCGAAGGGACGGGCCTATTCGGTTTTAGCCTTCGGTGCCGGTTCGACCGGCCGCAGTTTGAAACGGCAGACATGACCGCCGCGAACCATGCATTCGCTGTGCTCGACTTCTCCGCCGCCCAGGGTGCCGATCAACGCCAGGTCCAGCTCGCAGACCACCGGGTGGGCCGCGGCCAGGCGATGGAACACGCAGTTGTGGGCGACGATTTGCGGGTCGCCGGATGAGCGAAAGAACACCTCGGCCTCATAACCGGCCTGATTCATGTGCTCCACGATCTTCGCTTCATCGACAACGCCCTGCTCGCGGTCCAGGGCCAGTTTGCGGCCCAGGCTGCGCATCAGCGTCGCCAGGGCCTCGGGGCCGATGATGTCGGCCACTTCATTGATCAGCGCGTTGGCCAGCAGCTGATACTGGCGAGGGAATTGTTCCCTGGCATGGTCCGTGAGCCGATACAGCTGCTCCGGTCGCCGTCCCGTCGGGCGGGTTTCGCCGCGCAGCACCAGGCCGTCACGCTCCAGCGCCGCCAGGTGTTGGCGAATCGCCGTGCGCGTGACGGACAGATGGTCAGCCAACTCGTCGATGCTCATGCCGCCCGCATGGTGCAGCAACGCATTGAGCAAGTCTTGCTGCGTCCGGCCCAGTCCTTCCAGCATGGTAGGTATGCCCCGCGTGGTGTCAGAACTTGTCCGGGAATTGCTTGACCAGTGCCGCGGTCAAGGCATCGGCCAGCGCCAGGATATGCGTGCGCATCATCGACCAGGTGCGCGCTTCACCGGCGTAATCGTGGGCGGCGAACTCATCGATCTGGGCCACGTGATGGCCGCCATGGGCCGACAACATATTCACCAGCGTCGCCTCCGGCAGGTTCGGGTTGGCACCGGCCAGGAACGCTGCAATCGCCTTGGCATTAGTGGTCAACTCGGTGACGGCGGCCTGTTTGCCCTTGGCGTCCTTGGCCACCGTGGCGTCGCTGTAGTGTTTCACCGCGCCCCAGTGACCGGCAAGCAACTTGAGCAGTTGATCCGCCGCCGGCTGGCCGTAGAGCGGGGCGATGCTGTTGGCGATTTTGGTGGCGTTGTCGACCACTTGGTCCGCGGCGACCTTGGCTTGCTTTTGGTCGGCGGATTGATTGGCCTGTGCGTAGGTCCTGATCCAGAAGATGTGCTCGACCCACAAGTCACGCAGCGCCAGGCGCGTGGTCAGTGCCGGGCTGTCGGCGGTGGGGGAGGCGGCGGGCGTTGCGCTCCAGGCCGGTTGCGCGCAGAAAGCCAGCAGGATCAGAGCCAATACCTTGATATTCATGACGGCACCCTCGTGTTGGTGGGAACGACAATATCAATTTAAGCATACAAATATGTTTTTATTGGCTGAAGGCGAAATCTCGGATCAACGGTCGTGAGTGCTGGTAGCCGCACATCAATGTGGGAGCAAGCCCGCTCCCACAGGTTTGTCGGCAACCCATCAATAAACATCCCGCAAATACCGCTTCTGCTCGCTCAACTGGCGCCAGTAATCCGCAGCGCCTTCGGTGCACAATCCGCCATGATCCTGGGCGATCCGGCGCAGTGCCTGGTCGACATCCCTGGCCATGTAGCTTGCATCCCCGCAGACGTATAACTGCGCACCTTCCTGTAGCCAGCGCCACAGTTCGGCACCCTGTTCGCGGATGCGATCCTGCACGTAGATTTTCTGTGCCTGATCCCGGGAGAACGCCAGGCTGAGTTCAGTCAGCAGGCCATCGCGGTGCATGCCTTGCAGTTCATCGCGGTAGTAAAAATCAGTGGCGGCGTGTTGTTCACCGAAGAACAGCCAGTTCTTGCCCTTGTCGCCCCGGGCGCGACGTTCTTGCAGGAAAGCACGAAACGGCGCCACGCCGGTTCCGGGGCCGATCATGATCATTGGCGAGTCGCCATCGGTTGGCGCGCGGAAGTGCTTCGACGGTTGCAAGAACACAGGGACGGTCGTGTTTTCGGCGCGGTCGGCGAGGAAGGTCGACGACACGCCTTTGCGCTTGCCGTAGCGCACGGCGGCCACTGTCAGATGAACTTCCTGCGGGTGCGCCTTGGGGCTGGAGGAAATGGAATACAGCCGGGGTTGCAGGCGCTTGAGGGTGCCCAGCAGCTCACTGGCCGTGCAGTCGACAGGGTACTCCTGCAACACGTCTGCCAGTTGTCGGCCCCACAACCAGTCTTTCAGTTCGGCCTTGCGCTCGCTGCCCAGCAGTTGTTTCAACCCCGGATTGCGGCTGCGTTCGGCGATGAAGGCGAGGGTGTCGCTATTGGGCCGGGCGATTTCAAAGTGCTCGCTCAGGGCCTGAAGCAATGGCCGTTCACCGACCTTGTCGATGTTGACCAATGTGTCGGCGTTCAACCCCGTCAATTGCAGCATTTCACCGACCAGTTCCGGGCAGTTGCGCGGCAAAACCCCCAAGGCATCGCCTGCCTGGTATTGCAGCCCGGAATCGTCCAGCGCCAGGGAAAACATTCGGGTTTCCTTGTTGAGGCTCTGCTGGTTCAGGTGCAGGTTGCTCAACAAGCGTGAGGCATAGGGGTTGGCCTTGCAGGGCGTTGCGAGGGGGCGGGTGACAGCGGCCGGTGATGGCTCGACTGTTATCGGTTGCAGCGATTGCTGGAATTGCGCCAGCCACTGATCCGCCCGCGCCTCGAATTCCGTGTCGCAATCGACCCGGTCCAGCAGCCGTGTGGCGCCCAGTTCCTGCAGACGCTGATCCAGTTTTTTGCCGTGCTGGCAGAACTGGTCATAGTTGCGATCACCCAACGCCAGAACCGCGAAACGCAAGGACTTCAAAGGTGTCTGGGCACTGCAGAGGCTATTCCAGAAACCTTCTCCATTGTCCGGCGCATCGCCGTCACCAAAGGTGCTGCTGATAATGGCCAGGGTTTGTGTATTTGCCAGTTTGCTGGCGGGAAAATCGGCCATCGCGCTCAGTTCGACGGTAATACCCTTGTCCCGCAACCGTGAAGCAAAACGCTCGGCCAAGCCTTCGGCATTCCCCGTTTGCGAGGCCCACAGCAGCGTCACCGCAGGCGAGGACGTGGTTGATTCGCCGCTGTCGGCCAGTGCTGGCGTGGCGCAATCGACCCGGCTGAACAACCCACCCAACACACCGTCCAGCCACAGTCGGGTGTCGCTGGCCAGGGGCGCGTTGGCGGGCAGGGCAGGTACGCCACCCGCCTGACGGCCTGCCGTGGATTGCAGGCCACTGAGAAAACCGGCGAGGTACAGGCGTTCCTGTTCATTGAGCTTCGGTGAGGGCCGGCGACTGATACCGGCGATATCGGCAAAGGCCTCGATAGACGACATGGCAGGTTCCTCTGGCAAGGGGGAAACGGGGGACGGTTTGTCGAAAGCCGGCGCGGGCACTTCGAGGAACTGGTGCTCGATCAGTTCGACCCGTTGCAGGGCGACCGCGCAGAACTTGAATTCAGGCTGCTGTGAGATTGGATCGACCGCGTCGTGGGTGACGGCATTGATCGCCAGGTTTTCTCCGAACACATCGTTCCAGTGAAACGGCGCAAAGCAATTGCCCTGGCGCACCCGGTCGGTCACCACCGCCGGCAGCACGGCCCGGCCACGCACGGAGCGCACTTCGACCGGGTCCTTGTCGCGTATGCCGAAGCGGGCGGCATCTTCCGGATGGATCTCGATGAAGGGCCCGGGGTTGAGCTTGTTCAGGGTCGCCACCTTGCCGGTCTTGGTCAGGGTGTGCCACTGGTGTTGCAAGCGCCCGGTGTTGAGCACGAAAGGGAAATGTTCATCCGGCATCTCGGCGGGCGACATGTGCGGGCGGGGGAGGAAAATCCCCTTGCCGCGCTCGGTGGCGAACACGATCGCCGGCCGGCTGCCATCGGCGTCGGTCTTGAGTGTTTGGCTCACGCCGGTGTTGAGGTAGCGGATCGGATTGCGATCTTCGGCGTCATCCGAAGCGCACGGCCATTGCAACGGTTTTTCCCGCAGGCGCGCATGGCTCGCCCCCCGAATGTCATAACCGGTCTTGGGGTTCCAGGCGCGCTTGATCTCTTCGAATACTTCAGCGCAAGAGGCATAGGTGAAGGCTTCGGCAAAGCCCATTTCACACGCGACCCGGGCGATGATCTGCCAGTCGGCCAGCGCTTCGCCGGGGGGCTCCACGGCTTGTTGCATCAGCGTCAGGTTGCGTTCGGAGTTGATCATCACGCCTTCGGCCTCGGCCCAGAGTGCACCGGGCAGGAGGATGTCGGCGTAGCGGTTGGTCTCGGTGTCGAGGAAGGCATCCTGGGTGATGACCAGTTCGGCGGCCTGCAAGCCCTCGATCACGTTTCGGCGGTTGGGCACCGACGCCACGGGGTTGGTGCAGATGATCCAGCAAGCCTTGATCCGGCCCGCGCTCATGTCCTCGAACATCGCCACGGTGCCACCGCCGACGGTGCGGGGCAGGCTGCCGCGGGGGATGCTCCACAAATCCTCGATGAACCCCCGGTCCGCCTCGACCAGCACCGAACGCTGGCCCGGCAGGCCGGGGCCCATGTAGCCCATCTCCCGACCGCCCATGGCGTTGGGTTGCCCGGTCAGGGAAAACGGCCCGCTGCCGGGGCGGCAGATTGCACCCGTGGCCAGGTGCAGGTTGCACAGGGCATTGGTGTTCCAGGTGCCGTGGGTACTTTGGTTCAGGCCCATGGTCCAGCAGCTCATCCAGTTGGCCGCCTGGCCGATGGATTCGGCAGCCAGGCGAATATCCGCCTCGGCAAGGCCGGTGAGTGCCGCGACTTTTTCTGGTGGGTAATCCTCAAGGAATGCCGGCATGACCTCCCAGCCTTCGGTGAACGAGGCGATGAAGTCCGGGTCGGTGTGGCCGTTTTTCACCAGCAGGTGCAGCAAGCCGTTGAGCAATGCCAGGTCGGTGCCGGGGCGGATTTGCAGGAACAGGCCGGCCTTGTCCGCCGTGGCACTGCGCCGTGGATCGACCACGATCAATTTTGCCCCGGTCTTGACCCGGTCCATCATGCGCAGGAACAGAATCGGGTGACAGTCGGCCATGTTGGCGCCGATCACGAAGAACAGGTCCGCCTTGTCGAAATCCTCATAGGAACCGGGCGGCCCGTCGGAACCGAGCGAGAGCTTGTAGCCGCTGCCGGCGCTGGCCATGCACAGGCGCGAGTTGGATTCGATGTTGTGGGTGCGAACAAATCCCTTGGCCAGTTTGTTGATCAGGTATTGGGCTTCCAGCGACATCTGCCCCGACACATAGAACGCCAATGCATCGGGCCCGTGGGTATCCAGAATATTGCGCAGCCGGCTGGCCGTCTCGCTGATGGCCTTGTCCATGGTGACCCGCACCGGGTCCCGGTCACGGGCCTGGCGCAGGTAGGCATTTTCCATCCGGCCCGACTCGGCGATCGCCTGCCCGCAGGTCGTGCCCTTGGTGCAGAGCCGGCCGAAATTGGTCGGGTGGGCCTTGTCGCCGACGATCTTGACCACCCGATTGCCCTCGACCTGCATGACGATGCCGCAGCCCACGCCACAATAGGGGCACACGCTACGCACGGTTTTGTCTGCCATCTTCAAACCCTGCCAACACTTGATCCATCCAGAAACGCAAAAGGCGCCATGCGACCCTCCATCGAAACGGGGGTTACACGGCGCCTTTGTCGTATAAGTGCAATCTGCGTTGACTGCGTATCGGGTATTGCAAGTGGCGGGCCAGAACAGGCATTTAAATCTGTAGGAGCCGGCTTGCTGGCGATGGCG
Organism: Pseudomonas izuensis; assembly: GCF_002356535.2. Taxonomy (NCBI): domain Bacteria; kingdom Pseudomonadati; phylum Pseudomonadota; class Gammaproteobacteria; order Pseudomonadales; family Pseudomonadaceae; genus Pseudomonas; species Pseudomonas izuensis. The sequence continues at coordinate 2,529,930 of NZ_AP017423.2, forward strand.
GCGTATCTGGCACCGCATTGTTGACTGGGCTGCCGTATTCGCCAGCAAGCCGGCTCCTACAGAAACTACCGTTTTCATGCACTTTTTTATTGCGATGTTCGTTCGGGATGCACCAGCTCATGGCGAGCGACACCGAACCCTGTGGGAGCGAGCCTGCTCGCGAAAGCGGTGTATCAGGTACAGATGATGTGACTGACACTCCCTCTTCGCGAGCAGGCTCGCTCCCACAGTGGAGGCTGTGTTGTCGATGAGATCACGGATCTAGGAGCCCCACCCCTCACGCACCGCCCGCCGAATCCCCTCCAGCAACATCGCGAACGCCGGGTTGTCGTTGTTCTCGCGCCAGATCAGGTGCAATTCGCTTTGCACCCCCTCGCCCAGGTCGATGTCGCGGAACACCACGTTCTTGAACACCACGCTGGTGGCGCAGCGGGGCACCAGGGCCAGGCCCATGGCGGCGTTGACCAGGGCGAGGATGGTCAGGGACGAGCCGAGCCATTGCACATAGTCCGGGGCGACGCGGGCCGAGCGCAGCGTGCCGGTCAGCAGTTCGTTGAAGGGCGGGTAGGCGGCGTGGGAATACATCAGGAACGGTTGGGCGTCGAGGTCCTTGACCGATACGGTGGCAGCCGTGGCCAATGGATGGGTGCTCGGCACCGCCAGCACAAAGGGCTCGCGTACCAGGCATTCGGTGGAGTAACCGGGTTCCAGCAACGGCGCGCGGGCGATGCCCAGGTCGATGCGGCGGGCGCGCAAGGCTTCGTGTTGCTGGTAGGTGTTCATTTCCGACAAGTCGATTTTGACGTGGGGCTGTGTGAGCCGTGCTTCGGCAATGACCTTGGGCAGGAACTCGTACACCGCGCTGCCAACGAAACTTATGTTAACGGTGCCGATGTCGCCCTCGGCAAAGCGCCGGGCGGTCACCGCCGCTTGCTGGGCGCGCTCCAGCAGGTTCTGCGCTTCGATGAAGAACGCGCGGCCGGCGGCGGTGAGGGCGACGCTGCGGGTGCTGCGGGTGAACAGCTCAACCCCCAGGTGATGCTCCAACAACTGAATCTGCCGGCTGAGCGGCGGTTGGGTCATGTTCAGTCGCTCGGCGGCGCGGCGGAAATTCAATTCGGTGGCCACGGTGGTAAAGCAACGCAGCTGAGTCAGTTCGAACATTGATCTAATCCAGGTATCAATCGAATGCCAAGTTAGATTAGACGGGATCAATGCCCGCGTCCATGATCGGCCCAGGCCTGAAGCCATCCCAAGCTATCCCTAAAAAGAACAATGACCGGGAGTCGCCCCTTGAAAACCCTCCAGAGTCCACCCGACCCGAATGTGCTCGCCCGCGCTGCCGCCAGGGTCAAGCGCCACGTGTTGCCGCTGTTCGTGATCATGTTCATCGTCAACTACATCGATCGGGTCAACATCGGCTTCGTACGCAGCCACATGGAAACCGACCTGGGCATTGGCGCTGCGGCCTATGGCCTGGGTGCCGGGCTGTTCTTCGTCGGTTACGCAATCTTCGAAGTGCCGTCCAACATGTTGCTGCAACGCTACGGCGCCCGCGCCTGGCTGACACGCATCATGTTCACCTGGGGCTTTGCCGCGATGGCGATGGCCTTCGTGCGGGGAGAAACCAGTTTCTATGTGCTGCGCTTCATCCTCGGCGCCGCTGAAGCGGGCTTCTTCCCCGGCATCATTTACTACTTCACCCAGTGGCTGCCCTCGTCCGAGCGCGGCAAGGCCATGGCGATTTTTCTCAGTGGTTCGGCCATCGCTTCGGTGATTTCCGGCCCGGTGTCCGGCGCGCTGCTGCACATCAACGGCTTGAGCCTGCACGGTTGGCAGTGGATGTTCCTGATTGAAGGCTTCGCGTCTATCGTCCTTTGCGCTTTCGTCTGGTTCTGGCTGCAATCCCATCCACGGGAAGCGAAGTGGCTGAGCGAGGAAGAAAAGACCGCCCTGACTGCCGCCATCGACCAGGAACAACAGGCCCGGGAAGCCGCGCAGACGGTCAAACCGTCGATGTTCAAGTTGCTGGCCGACCGGCAGATCGCGCTGTTCTGCTTCATCTACTTCTCCATCGCCCTGACCATTTACGGCGCCACGTTCTGGCTGCCGAGCATGATCAAGAAAATGGGCAACCTCGGTGACTTCCAGGTCGGCCTGTTCAACTCGATTCCGTGGATCATCTCCATCGTCGCGATGTACGGCTTCGCCGCCATGGCCAGCAAATGGAAGTACCAGCAGGCCTGGGTCGCGGTGACGCTGGTGATCGCCTCGATCGGCATGTTCATGTCCACCACCGGCGGGCCGGTGTTCGCCTTCGTGGCCATCTGTTTCGCCGCCATCGGCTTCAAGGCGGCCTCGGCGCTGTTCTGGCCGATTCCGCAAGGCTATCTGGATGCCCGCATCGCCGCGGCGGTGATCGCCCTGATCAACTCCATCGGCAACCTCGGCGGCTTCGTCGCCCCGACCGCGTTCGGCTTTCTGGAGCAGACCACCGGTTCCATCGAGGGCGGCCTGTATGGCCTGGCCGCCACATCGCTGATCGCGGCGGTGGTGATCTTTTTCGCCCGCACCGCACCACGGGGCAACGCAAAACAACCCATCAATCATCAAGCCCTGAAATCTGATCCAACGGGAGCAGCCTCTTGAAAATCAAACGAGTCACCGTCACCCCCATCGCCTTCCGTGATCCGCCATTGCTCAATGCCAGCGGCATTCACGAACCCTTCGCGCTGCGCTCGATCATCGAGATCGAAAGCGACAATGGCTATATCGGTCTGGGTGAAAGCTACGGCGACGCTCCCGCGCTGGCGATCCAGCAGCAACTGCAAAGCCAGTTGATCGGCCTTGATCCGTTCAACCTCAATCAACTGCGTGCGATCGTGAAGGCCACGGTGGCAGCGAACAAACCGGCAAGCCTGGCCGGCGCAGAGCTGGCCCCCGGTTCCCACGCCAGCAAAGCGGTGAGCAATGCCTATTCGGCGTTCGAAGTGGCGTTCCTCGATTTGCAGGCGCATTCGTTGAACGTGCCGCTGGTGGACTTGCTGGGCGGGGCGATCCGCGACGAGATTCCGTTCAGTGCCTATCTGTTTTTCAAATACGCCCGGCACGTCGATTCACCTTACAAACCCGACAATTGGGGCGAGGCGTTGAACGAGGAGCAGATCGTCGCCCAGGCACGGCGCATGATCGAGGCCTATGGCTTCAAGAGCATCAAGCTCAAGGCCGGCACGCTGCCGCCGGAGCATGAAGTGTCGTGCATCAAGGCGCTGAAAAAAGCTTTTCCCGGTTATCCGCTGCGCATCGACCCGAACGGCAACTGGTCGCTGGAAACCTCGATCCGCATGGCCGAACTGCTCGGCGATGACCTGCAATATTACGAAGACCCGACGCCAGGCCTGGATGGCATGGCCGAGCTGCACAAGCGCACCGGCCTGCCGCTGGCGACCAACATGGTGGTCACTGACTTCGACGAATTCCGCCGCAGCGTGGCGCAGAACAGCGTGCAGATCGTCCTCGCCGACCACCATTACTGGGGCGGCCTGCGCGATACCCAGGCGCTGGCGAAAATGTGCGAAACCTTTGGCCTTGGCGTGTCCATGCACTCCAATTCGCACCTGGGCATCAGCCTGATGGCCATGGCCCACGTCGCCGCTTCGGTGCCGAACCTCGATTACGCCTGCGACACCCATTACCCGTGGCAGGAGCCGGACGAAGAAGTGATCAAGGGCGGCAAACTGCCGATCGTCGACGGCTGCGTGAAAATTACCCGCGCGCCGGGGTTGGGCCTGGAGCTGGATCATGATCAGTTGGGCAAGCTGCATGACCAGTACCTGAGCTGCGGGATTCGTCAGCGTGATGATGTGAAGCAGATGCAGCGGTACAAGCCGGAGTGGCAGGCGGTTAAACCGCGGTTTTGATTGCATGTGGCAACTTTTGGTCCGGGAAGCGTGGTCGCGCTTGCCCGGACTTTTTTTGCCAGGCGAACCACTTTTTGTGCGCGGACAGGATTTGGCACTCTTATCTCGATTTTGTGGGAGCTGGCTTGCCAGCGATGGCGGCCTCGAGATCGCTATCGCTGGCAAGCCAGCTCCCACAGGTCCGCGTTACAGTCCATCCTCCAGCAATCTGAGGTATTCAGGGCTTTCGCTGATCGAATTGTGCCCCGTGCCCGCAATCACCTGCAGCGTCGCCACCCCAGCAGGGAAATGGCTAAGGAGCCGCTGGGTGCTGGAAGGCGGAATGACTTCATCAAGCCCGGCGGCGATCAGTTTTGTCGGCACCGCGATGTGTTCGGCATAACGCCAGGATTCGTATTTATCCTGCAACAACCACTGCACGGGCAACCAGCGGAACTGGCGGACGGCGAGTTCCTCCAGGCTGTTGTAAGGCGTAATCAGCAACAGCTTCTGCGCCGGGCGAACACTGGCCAGGCGCACGGCGACGCCCGAGCCCAGGCTGCGCCCGACCACGGCAATCTGCGGATGCTCGGCGTAGACCTTGTCGAACAAAGCCATGGCATCGCGGGCAATCGCTTCTTCGGAGGGCGAGCCGCTGCTGCCGCCGTAGCCTCGGTAATGCATCAAATACAGGGCATGTTCAGGGAAGGCCTGGGAAAACCCAGGCAAGTTGCGCGAAACGTCCTCGGCGTTGCCACCGAAATAAATCAGCGCCTTGGGGCCCCGATGCGGTCGTATCGAGACCTGTACCTGCACGTCGTCGACGGGCAACGTCAGCAGCGTTTCGGCTGAGCCGACGGCGCGGGGTTGCGGGTAGTAGATGAGCGTGCGCTGGAATACGAACAGCGCGGCACAGAGCGCCAGGTACAGCGCGGCGGGGATGACGACGAGTAACACCAGGGTTCGGGACATTCGGCTAACGTTAGTGGGCGGCATTGACGGCTCCGGGGTGCCGTCAGAGTGTAGCTGGCGGTAAAGGAGGGCACCGATGCCCGGTATTGGTCGCTGGCAGCTACGCTGATACTGGCAGCAAACGCAGCGCGCCACACCTGATCAAGGGGTGAGGGACATGCCATGAGCCATCCGGATGGTTTCACCCGCAGGAAACTACTCACGCTGGCTGCCGGTGTTTCGGCGGCCTTCACGTTCGGTCCGGCGGTCGCGCAAGCCACGCTGTCGACGGGAACAGGAGGCAAGACCATGCAGACCCGCGCCATTCCTTCCAGCAACGAGCCACTGCCGATCGTCGGGCTGGGCACCTACCGCGGGTTTGATGTCTCGCCCCAGGATCAGGCCTATAAGCAGCTGCCCGCCGTGCTGCGTGCGTTGTTCGAGAAGGGTGGGACGCTGATCGACTGCTCGCCGATGTACGGTCGTGCCGAAGAGAACACCGGTGAATTGCTGTCGATCCACGAACCGCGCTCGCCGGCGTTTCTGGCAACCAAGGTGTGGACCCGGGGCCGCGAGGAAGGCATCGCCCAGATGGAACAGTCGTTCCAGCTGTTGCAAACCGACCGTATCGACCTGATGCAGATTCACAATCTGCTCGACTGGCAAACCCATTTGCCGACCTTGCGCCAATGGAAGGAGCAAGGGCGCATCCGCTACATCGGCATCACCCATTACACCGCTTCGGCTTATGAGGAGGTGGAGGCGGTGCTCAAGGCCGAGCCGCTGGATTTCCTGCAAATCAACTATGCCCTGGATGATCGTGGCGTCGAGAAACGCATCCTGCCGCTGTGCCGGGAGCGGGGCGTGGCGGTGATCTGCAACCGGCCGTTCGGTGGCGGCGGCCTGATCACTCGGCTCAAGGACAAGCCGCTGCCCGGATGGGCCGCGCAAGTCGGGGTCAAGAGCTGGCCGCAACTGGCACTCAAATTCCTGTTGTCACATTCAGCCGTGACCTGCGTCATCCCCGGCACCGGCAACCCGCGCTACATGGCGGAAAATGCCGGGGCGGGATTCGGCCCGATGCTCACCGATGCCCAGCGTCATCAGTTGATAGCGTTGGTGGAGTAGGTACTGATGCAAGGCGTTACAAGTGACTGAGCAGGTTTGCGGCGTGCCGTGGAACCTCTCCTATACTGTTTCGCGTCAACCGTTCCCCATGCCGTTGGAGCAGCGTTCGAGCTTCCGGCGGCGCCCCCTGTCCATTACTGCAAGGAGATCGATCATGGCAATCCGTATTGGCGACGAAGCACCGGACTTCACCGCCGAAACCACCGAAGGCACGCTCAATTTTCACGAGTGGATTGGCGACAAGTGGGCCATCCTGTTTTCCCACCCAAAGGACTTCACCCCGGTCTGCACCACTGAGCTGGGCTACCTGGCCAAGCTCAAGCCTGAGTTCGACAAACGCAACACCAAGATTCTGGGCTTGAGCATTGACCCGGTCAGTGACCACAACAGATGGGTCGGTGACATCGCCGAAACCCAGGGCAATGCCGTCAACTATCCGCTGATCGGCGACGAAAACCTAGTGGTGGCCAAGCTCTACGACATGATCCACCCCAATGCCAGCGGCGGTTCGCGCACGGCGGTGGACAACGCCACGGTGCGTTCGGTGTTCCTGGTCGGCCCGGACAAGAAGATCAAGGCGATGCTAATCTACCCGATGAGCGCCGGGCGCAATTTCGATGAAGTGCTGCGATTGCTCGATTCGTTGCAACTCAACGCCAAACACACCGTGGCGACCCCGGTGAACTGGCGTCCGGGGGAAGATGTGATCATCCCGACTTCAGTGTCCGATGAAGATGCGAGGAAGAAATACCCGGATGGCTTCAAGACTCTGAAGCCTTACCTGCGGACCGTCGCACAGCCCAAATAACCATCACCTTTAGATCGCCATCGCGAGCAGGCTCGCTCCCACAGTGGATCTTCAGTGGACGCGGAATTTTTGTCCGACAAAGAATCACTGTGGAAGCGAGCCTGCTCGCGATGAGGCCCTCCCATCACACCAGATACTTTCGAAACCACCCCAACGTCCGGTCCCACGCCAGTTTCGCCGCCGCCTCGTCGTAACGCGGCGTCGAATCGTTGTGAAAACCGTGGTTCACGCCGGGGTAGATGTAAGCCTCATAGGTCTTGCCCCCAGCCTTCAACGCCTGCTCAAAGGCGGGCCAGCCCTCGTTGATCCGCGTGTCCAGTTCACCGTAGTGCAGCATGAGCGGTGCCTTGATCCGCGGGACATCCTTGGCGTCCGGTTGCCGACCATAAAACGATACGGCGGCACCCAGTTCCGGATAGGCCACCGCCGCCGCATTCGCGACGCCACCGCCGTAGCAGAAGCCGGTGATGCCAACCTTGCCGCTGCCGGCCTCATGGTTCATCAGCCATTCCACGGCGGCAAAAAAGTCATTCATGAGTTTTTCGGGATCGATGCTGGCCTGCAGTTCCTTGCCCTTTTCATCGTTGCCGGGATAACCACCGACCGAGCTTAATCCGTCCGGGGCAAGGGCGATGAAACCGGCCTTGGCCACACGCCGGGCGACATCTTCGATGTAAGGGTTGAGCCCCCGATTTTCATGCACGACCACCACCGAGGCGACCTTGCCGGCGGCCTTGGCCGGGCGCACCCGATAGCCGCGAACCTGCCCATGGCCCTTGGGGGAAGGGTAGGTGACGTACTCGGCGAGGATGTCCGGGTCGGTGAATTCGACCTGTTCGGCGAGGGCGTAATTCGGGCTCAGGGAGGCCAGCAGCGCGCTGGCGGTCAAACCGCCGAAAGCGAACAACGCCGCCCGGTCGAGAAACTCGCGCCGGTTGATCAGGCCGTGGGCGTAGTAGTCGTAGAGTTCCAGCAGTTCCGGGGCAAAGTCTTTCGCGGTGAGACGGGGCATCTGTGCGCTTCCTCTTATTCGGCTGGATGTCTGGGCTGAATGGGCTCTATTGATGAAATGCGTTCCTTGTGGGAGCGAGCCTGCTCGCGAAAGCGGTGTATCAGGCACATGGATGCTGGATGTGCCGCCGCATTCGCGAGCAGGCTCGCTCCCACAGTGGATATCCATTTACTTCAAACATTGCGCTCCAGCTTTCGCCACCTGCGCATCCTGCTCGGCCTTGACCCCGGACACACCGACCGCGCCGATCACCTGGCCGTCGACGATGATCGGCACGCCACCTTCCAGGGAGGTCAGCAGTGGCGCCGACAGGAAGGCCGTGCGCCCGCCATTGACCATCTCTTCATAGCCTTTGGATTCGCGGCGGCCTAGCGCTGACGTGCGCGCCTTTTCCGTGGCGATGTAGGCACTGATGGGCGCGGCGCCGTCGAGACGTTCGAGGGCCAGCGGGTGGCCGCCGTCATCGACCACCACAATGGTCACCGGCCATTGGTTGGTTTGGGCTTCGGTCCGCGCCGCAGCGAGGATCCGGCCGACTTCGGCCTGGCTCAGCATGGCTTTGCTTTTCATGGGCGATCTCCGGGATTCGTCTAAGGCAAGGCGTCTTCCACCAGTTCGATCCAGTGTCGGACCGGCGTGCGACCCGCGCCGTCGAGGTGTGACTGACAGCCGATATTGGCCGTGACTATGACTTCGGGGTAGCCGCTTTCCAGCGCATTCATCTTGTTGTCGCGCAGTTGCCGGGACAGTTCGGGCTGGGTCAGCGAATAGGTGCCCGCCGAGCCGCAGCACAGGTGGCCGTCGGGCACGTAGGTCAGGTTGAAGCCCAGGCGTTCGAGCAGCGCTTCCACCGCACCGCCGAGTTTTTGCGCGTGCTGCAGGGTGCAAGGGCAATGGAAGGCCACGCGCCGGGCATTGTGTATGCCGAGTTTTTCCAGCGGCTCGGCACGCAATACTTCGACCAGATCTTTGGCCAGCGCACTGACGGTTCGGGCCTTGTCGGCATAGGCCGGATCGTTGCCGAGCAGGTGGCCATAGTCCTTGATGAAAGCGCCGCAACCGCTGGCGGTCTGCACGATGGCCTCGGCGCCTTGTTCGATCATGGGCCACCACGCATCGATGTTATGGCGGGCACGGTCAAGACCGGCCGCCTGGGCGTCCAGGTGATAATCCACGGCGCCGCAGCAACCGGCCTCGCGACACGGCGTGACGCTGATCCCCAATCGATCCAGCACCCTCGCGGCGGCTGCGTTGGTATTGGGCGACAGGCCCGGTTGCACGCAACCTTCGAGCATCAACACTTGCCGCGCATGGCGCGTGGTGGGGCGCGGTTTGCCCGGCGCTACGCTGCGCGGCAATTTGCTTTGCAGCGCATCGGGCAGCAGCGCCCGGAACACCTGGCCGCTGTTGACCAGGCCCTTGAACAGGTCCGGGTGCGGCACGACCTTGCGCAAGCCCTCGCGCAACAGACGCTGGCCGAGCGGGCGCGGCACCGCCGCATCGACCACGGCGCGGCCGATGTCCAGCAGGTTGTGGTAGTCCACGCCCGACGGGCAGGTGGTTTCGCAGTTTCGGCACGACAGACAGCGATCAAGGTGCAATTGGGTTTTTTGCGTGACCTCGTTGCCTTCCAGCACCTGTTTGATCAGGTAAATGCGTCCACGCGGGCCATCCAGCTCATCGCCGAGCAATTGATAGGTCGGGCAGGTGGCGTTGCAGAAACCGCAGTGCACACAGGTGCGCAGGATGCTGTCGGCCTCTTCGGCGCGGGGCAGTCGGCGGGCTTCTTCGCTCAAGGTGGTCTGCATGGTTCAAAGCTCCGCGTACAGGCGACCGGGGTTGAAGATGCCCTGGGGATCGAGTTGCTGCTTGAGGCTCTGGTGGTAGCGCATCAGGGCGGCCGGCAGGGGCTGGAACGGGCTGTCGATCAAGCCGTGGCTGTAGCAGGTCACGTGGCCGCCAACCTCATCGACCACTTTGCGAATGAAGGGCGCTTGGGCGTCGGATTTGAGCCAGCGCTGGGCACCACCCCAGTCGATCAATTGCCGACCGGGCAGGGACAGTTTTGCCGTGTTGTTGGGTAGTGACAGGCGCCAGAGCGGCTGATCCTCATCGAAGAAAGGCAAGCGTTGCTCGTTGAGGTCGGCCCAGTACGCACTGTCCAGCCGTTCGCCACCCAGGCGGTCATGGGCCGCCGCCACCGAGCCTTCGCCGCCCTCGAGCCGCAGGTTCAGGCGCTCACCGTCATGGCACGCGGCGCTGATCGGCAGCGGTTGCTGGCCCCATTGGGCGAGGTACTGCAAGGCGCGATCGCTGTTCATTTCCAGGCTGATGCTCAAGCATTGCCGGGGCTTGGGCAGCACCTTCAACGAGACTTCCGTGATCAGGCCCAGGGTGCCGTAACTGCCGGCCATCAACCGCGACAGATCGTAGCCGGCGACGTTCTTCATCACTTCGCCACCGAAGCGCAGATGCTTGCCCAGCCCGGTGATGACCCGAGTGCCCAGGACAAAGTCCCGCACCGAACCCGACCACGGACGCCGCGGTCCGGACAGCCCGCAAGCGATCATGCCGCCCACGGTGGCGCCGTCGCCGAAGGCGGGTGGTTCGCAAGGCAGCATCTGTTGCGCGGCGTCGAGCACTTGCATCAGTTCAGTCAGCGGCGTACCGCAGCGCACGGTGACCACCAGTTCGGTCGGGTCATAGCTGACGATGCCCCGGTGGGAGCGGGTGTCGAGTATCTCGCCGGCAACGATACGCCCAAGGAACGCCTTACTGTTGGAACCTTGAATGCGCAATGGCGTGGCGTTTTCCAGCGCCTGGTTGACCTGTTCCAGCAATACTTTGCTGTCATCGACATCGCCTGTAACGTGCATCAGAAACGCTCCAGGTCAGGGAAGGGCAACTGCCCGCCATGCACGTGCATCGCGCCGAATTCGGCACAGCGGTGCAGGGTCGGGATGTTCTTGCCGGGGTTGAGCAGACCGCCCGGATCGAACGCTGCCTTGACCGCATGGAACAGGGTCAGCTCATCGCTGTTGAACTGTGCGCACATCTGGTTGATCTTCTCGCGGCCCACACCGTGTTCCCCGGTGATGCTGCCGCCGACCTTCACGCACAACTCCAGAATCTTGCCGCCCAGGGTTTCGGCGCGATCCAGCTCCCCCGGCGTATTGGCATCGAACAGAATCAGCGGGTGCATGTTGCCGTCGCCGGCGTGGAACACATTGGCCACCCGCAGGCCGTATTCGTTTGACAGTTGGGATATGGCTTTCAAGACGCCGGGCAACTCGCGACGGGGGATCGTGCCGTCCATGCAGTAATAGTCCGGCGACAAGCGGCCCACCGCCGGAAAGGCATTCTTGCGCCCGGCCCAGAAACGCACGCGTTCGGCTTCGTCCCTGGCCAGGCGTACTTCGGTGGCGCCGGCCTGTTCCAGCACCCGGCGCACACGGTTGCAATCGTCGTGAACGTCGGCTTCGACGCCATCGAGCTCGCACAGCAAAATGGCCTCGGCCTCTATCGGGTAGCCGGCGTGGATAAAGTCTTCGGCGGCACGGATGGCCAGGTTGTCCATCATCTCCAGGCCTCCCGGGATGATACCGGCGGCAATGATGTCGCCAACGGCTTGGCCGGCCTTTTCCACCGAGTCGAAGGCCGCCAGCAACACCTTGGCGGACTGCGGTTTCGGCAAGAGTTTGACCGTCACTTCGGTGATCACCCCGAGCATGCCTTCGGAACCGTTGAACAAGGCCAGCAGATCCAGCCCCGGCGAGTCGAGGGCGTTGGAGCCCAGGCTCAGGCATTCGCCGTCGACGGTGAGGATGTCGATCTTGAGCACGTTGTGCACGGTCAGGCCGTATTTCAGGCAATGCACGCCGCCGGCGTTTTCGGCGACGTTGCCGCCGATGGAGCAGGCGATTTGCGATGACGGGTCCGGCGCGTAGTACAGGCCGTACTGCGCGGCGGCTTGGGAAATGGCCAGGTTGCGAACCCCCGGCTGAACCCGCGCGGTGCGGGCGTCGGGGTCGATGTGCAGAATCTGGTTGAAGCGTGCCATCACCAGCAGCACGCCTTTTTCCAGGGGCAAGGCGCCGCCGGACAGACCGGTCCCGGCCCCCCGGGCAACCACCGGCACCTGCATTTCATGGCAAAGCTTGAGCACGCCCTGAACCTGCGCAATATCACGGGGCAGTACCACCAGCATCGGCGTGGTGCGATAGGCCGAGAGGCCGTCGCATTCGTATGGCTTGAGTTCTTCGCGCTGATGCAGGATCTCAAGCGCCGGCAACCGCGTTTGCAGGGCCTGCAATAACGCGTTCCTGTCGACGTCGGGCAGGGCGCCGTCCACGCGTTCGTCGTAAAGAATGTTCATCGGCGTACGACACTCGTTTTGTTGTTATGTGAGGTCTGTTTCCGGAAACCAATATCTATCCTATCCCTGTGGGAACGAGCCTGCTCGCGAAAGCGTCAGGTCAGTCGCCATTGATGTTGAATGTGCTGACCCCTTCGCGAGCAGGCTCGCTCCCACAGGGGAGGGGTGAAAGGTCTGGATACGGGTCGATTCAATGCCCACCCACCACCATATGACTGAACGGCGCCACATACGCCTGCAACGTCACCAGACCGCCCACCAGAATGGCTAGCACAATCGAGTGGAAGAACACGTAACGCAGGATTTCCCCTTCGTGGCCGTACCAGCGGGTGGCGGTGGAGGCGACCACGATCGATTGGGCATCGACCATCTTGCCCATGACCCCGCCGGAACTGTTGGCGGCGGCCATCAACACCGGGCTGAGTCCCAGTTGTTCGGAGGTGACCCGTTGCAAGCCGCCGAACAGCACGTTGGACGCGGTGTCCGAGCCGGTCAGGGCCACGCCGAGCCAGCCGAGCAGGGTGCCGAACATCGGGTAGAAAATCCCCGTCGCGGCAAAGGCCAGGCCCATGGTGGCATCCAGTCCCGAGTAGCGCGTAAGGAAGCCCAGAGCGAGCATCGCGGTGATGGTGATCAACGAGTAGCGCACGACCCAGATCGTTCGCAAATACTGTTTGATCAATTGCGGGATGGAATAGCCCATCAGCAATCCACCGACAATCGCTGCCAGCAGGATGCCGCTGCCGGTGGCGGTAAACCAGGTGAATTTGTACACCGCGTCTTCGGTTTTAGGCGCGGGCACCACCGGCGGAACCTTCTCGATCTGCTGGTGGATGGTGGTGAACGTCAGGACCGGGGCGAAGACCGGATTGGCTTCTCGCAGCGGTTTGCCTTGAGGGTCGAGTTTGGCCGAGCTGGTGGCCGGATCGATTGCCGGGCGGGTATCGAAGCTGTTTTTGAAACCCTGGGTACCCCAGGCGAACACGAAGATCGTGAGGATGATCCACGGCATCCAGGCACGCATGACCGCCGGCTTGGCCTCGTTGGCAAACATCCCGCTGGCGACGGGTTTTTCGTCGTGCTCCTGGGCGATTTTTGAGTTGTCGACCCGCCCGGACAGCGCGGCGGAGGTGTGCACGGTGGCCGGCTTCCAGACCTTCAGGAAGCCGGTCAGGCAGGCCATGGAAATCAGTGCGGCGATCACGTCCACCAGCATCGGTCCGTGATAGTTGGAAACGATGAACTGCGGGATGGCAAAACTGACCCCGGCGATGAGGATCGCCGGCCAGATTTCCAGCATCTTGCGCCAACCGGCGAAGGCCCAGATCAACCAGAACGGCACAATGACCGAGAAGAACGGCAATTGCCGGCCAACCATCATCGACAATTCCATTTCATCCAGCCCGGTGACTTTGGCCAGGGTGATGATCGGTGTACCCAGCGCGCCGAACGCCACCGGCGCGGTGTTGGCGATCAACGCCAGGCCTGAGGCCGCCAGCGGCGAAAAACCCAGCCCGATCAGAATCGCCCCGGTTACCGCCACCGGCGTACCGAAGCCGGCGGCGCCCTCAAAAAAGGCGCCGAAGCAGAACGCGATCAGCAGCAGTTGCAGGCGACGGTCGTCGGTGATTCGCGCCAGGGAGTCCTGCAGCACTTTGAACGAGCCGTTTTCCGTGGTCAGCCGGTGCAAAAAGATGATGTTCAACACGATCCAGCCAATCGGCAGCAAACCATTGGCGGCCCCGTACAGTGCCGCCGAACCGGCCATGTTGGCGGGCATGCCGAAGGCGAAGATGGCGATCACCAGCGCCGAGGCCAGGGCGAGCAACGCCGCCAGGTGTGCCTTGACATGAAAAAATGCCAACGAAGCAAGCATCACCACCACCGGCACTGCCGCCATGACGGTTGAAAGCACCGGGTTATTGAACGGATCGTAGATTTGCTGCCAGACCATGTTCCACCTCTGCTTCTTATTGTTGGAAATGCAGACCCCCGTGGGGGGAGGTGGCTTGTAGTATAGGTGGCATTACGCCGCTGTCCTTTTGTCTCATGAGCCCGCGCTATTTCGATGGCCTGAGCTAGCATGGCCAATAGGGTCGATCACCAGCAATGGGAGGAATGCCGCGATGACAGAGCGTCATGAGGAACACAAGGAGACGCTGTCGAACGGATGCAGTATCAGGGTCAAGGCCGAGATTTTGAAAGACGGCTCGTTGGGGATGTTCATCGGAGTCTACCGGCCGGATGGTTCGGTCATTGATGAGAACCACGATCCGAAGCCCCATATGCTGGACATGGAAGCGGCGATGGATTGGGGGATTGATATTGCCAAGGGGATTGGCAATAGCCAGCGCACGTTGTAGTGGCTGGCTTGCAGTAAACCTGTGGGAGCGAGCCTGCTCGCGATAGCGGTTCGACATCTATGTTGAATGTAAAACGGTATTCGCGAGCAGGCTCGCTCCCACAAGAGATCTTCGTTGTCAGAGGGTGGCCCGTTGACGTTTTGCGCATAGCATTTTTCTTTCCTGCGGCATTTTCCACAGGATGAAATCGGTCTAAAAACACCGTCGCATTCTGTGAGCACTTTGCTAATCTAGACCTTGTAGGTGAAAACGCAGACTGATGCGCAAGCGGATAGCGAGGAAGCGTGGGGCGCGTTCCGAAGGGTACACGGTTAGAAAGATCTCCGCGCTGAGATCCAGCCCTTATGCCGTGTGAAGCAGGACAGCGCATTGCTGTACCTGTGGGAGTCCTGATAAACCTCGTAAGCCAGAGACCAGCGCTGGCCACCTACTAAACCCACTAGAGCCCGCCTTGCGCGGGCTTTCTAATGCCCGTCGGAAATTGGATGCGGCTTTTTTGTGGGACCGAGCCTGCTCGCGAAGAGGCCATCACATCCAACATCCATGCTGACTGACCCACCGCTTTCGCGAGCAGGCTCGCTCCCACAGAAGGGCGGTTAAATCAGATTGATCGTCACGTCGATGTTGCCCCGGGTCGCTTTGGAGTACGGGCAGTTCTGGTGCGCGGCATCCACCAGGGTGCGGGCCAGCACCGGGTCCACGCCCGGCAGGCTGACATTCAGGCGCGCCTGGAGGAAAAACGCGTTGTCGGTCTTGCCCAGGTCGATTTCGGTGGCGACGCTGACGTCAGCCGGCAAGCTGACCTTCAACGCCACAGCGGCTTTGCCCATGGCACCGATGAAGCACGCCGACCAGCCGGCACCCAGCAGTTGTTCGGGATTGGTACCACTGCCGGAAGAACCGGGAGGGGAAAGCTTGACGTCCAGACGTCCATCGTCACTGCGCGACTCGCCTTGGCGGCCGCCGGTGGTGACGGTCTTGCCGGTGTACAAAACGGTTTCGATTTGATTGATCATTGGGGGCTCCTGAAGGTTGTTGGCACTCGGGCCTGGATGTCGCTCAATGGGTCGACCCCTGCACTTTTTCACCTTCATGTACGCCACGTGTGTCCTGAACCGGCGCGGGCGTATCGCTGTGTAAAATCATCCGGCAAACCTACACAGTGATACAAATCATTGACTGCGCATCGTCACACAACCGCCTCACGGCTTTTGCTAGCCTGCGCCCTCCGTCACTCAACAGGCGCCTTCCAATGTTCACTCTGCGTGTCATGACCATGGACGATTACGATGCGGTGATCGACCTCATGTGCCATACCCCGGGCATCTCCCTGCGCGATGCCGACTCCCGCGAGTCGACATCGCGTTACCTGCAGCGAAATCCGGGCATGAGTTTCGTGGCCGACATAGACGGCACCCTGGGCGGCTGCGTGATGTGCGGGCATGACGGTCGCCGAGGCTACCTGCAGCACTTGCTGGTCCTGCCCGAGCACCGTGGTCAAGGCATTGCCAGCGCGTTGGTCGAGCGTTGTCTGTCGAGCCTTGAGCGACAAGGCATCCTCAAATGTCATCTCGATGTATTCAAGACCAACGAAACGGCCGCTCGCTACTGGCAAGGCCAGGGGTGGCAACTGCGAGATGATATCGACCGGTATTCGTTTATCCGGTCGGGGGACCGGAATGCGTGAGAGCACCTACAGGCCTGCGATGAATGCCAGTCATGTGCTGCAATTTAGCGAAAGTCGACCATATTGACTGAAGCATCATGGTTTCGAGCGTCGCCCGACACTTGCAGGAGTTGCCCATGAACCCGCCCGACAGCCCTGCCCAATTACCGGGCCAGGCAGCAGAAGATCTCCAGGAAATCGCCGAATGGCGTGATGCCTTGCGCTCGGTCATCGCCCATGGCGGCACAGCCCAGGCGAAAAAGATCCTCGACATGCTGGTGGCGGTGGCAAGCGAGTCGGACATCGGTTGGCGGCCCAGTCATGGCACGCCTTACATCAACACCATCAGTGTCGAGCATCAGCCGGTGTTTCCGGGGGATCTGGCCATCGAAGAGCGCCTGGCGTCGATCATGCGCTGGAACGCGTTGGCGATGGTTGCCAGGGCCAACCACGCCTATGGTGAATTGGGCGGGCACATCGCCAGTTATGCCAGCGCCGCCGACCTGTTCGAAGTGGGTTTCAACCATTTCTTCAAGGCCCGCACCGAAAGCAGCGGGGGCGATCTGGTGTTCTATCAGCCGCACTCGGCGCCGGGCGTCTATGCCCGGGCCTTTCTCGAGGGACGCCTCGACGAGCAGGATTTGCAGCACTATCGGCAGGAAATCGGCGCAAAGACCCAGGGTGCACGGGGCTTGTCGAGTTACCCGCACCCCTGGTTGATGCCGGACTTCTGGCAGTTCCCGACCGGGTCCATGGGCATCGGTCCGATCAGTTCGATCTACCAGGCGCGTTTCATGCGTTATCTGCACCACCGGGGCCTGCAAGACACCACGGGCCGGACCGTTTGGGGCGTGTTTGGCGACGGTGAAATGGATGAGCCGGAGAGTATGTCGGCGCTGACCCTGGCCGCACGGGAGGGGTTGGACAATCTGGTGTGGGTGGTCAATTGCAACCTGCAGCGGCTGGACGGGCCGGTGCGCGGCAATGGTCGCATCATCGACGAGCTGGAGGCACTGTTCGGCGGGGCCGGCTGGAACGTGATCAAACTGGTCTGGGGGTCCGATTGGGACGGGTTGTTTGCACGGGATACCGATGGCGCGCTGGTGCGGGCGCTGTCCAGCACCGTCGATGGTCAGTTCCAGACGTTCGCAGCCAAGGACGGGCGCTTCAATCGCGAGCAATTCTTCGGTCAGAACGAAGCATTGGCGCACTTGGCCCAGGACCTGACCGACGAGCAGATCGACCGCCTCAAGCGCGGTGGACACGACGTGGTGAAGATCTATGCCGCTTACCGCAGCGCACTGCTCGAAGACCGCAAACCCACGGTCATTCTGGCGCAGACCAAGAAGGGGTTCGGCATGGGTGATGCCGGGCAGGGCCGGATGACCGTGCACCAGCAGAAGAAGCTCGACAGGGAGGCACTGATCGCGTTTCGCAACCGTTTCAATCTGCCGTTGACCGATGAGCAGGCCGCCGCGTTGAGCTTTTTCAAACCCGACGAAGACAGCGCCGAAATGCGCTATCTGCATGAGCGTCGCCGGGCGTTGGGCGGGTACATGCCCGCGCGATCCTCCGCCTGCGAGCCATTGGCCGTCCCTGGCATCGACAGCTACGGTGCCTTTGCCATCGCCGCCGCCGACAAGGAAATGTCCACCACCATGGCCTTCGTCCGGATGCTCGGCGGATTGCTGCGGGACAAGCAACTGGGGCCGCGCATCGTGCCGATCGTGGCCGATGAAGCGCGTACGTTCGGCATGGCCAGCCTGTTCAAGCAGATCGGCATCTACTCCAGCGTCGGCCAGCGATATGAACCGGAAGACATCGGTTCGATCCTGAGCTATCGGGAAGCCCTGGACGGGCAGATTCTGGAAGAGGGCATCAGCGAGGCCGGGGCAATCAGTTCCTGGGTGGCAGCCGCGACCAGTTACTCGGTGCATGGCCTGCCGATGTTGCCGTTCTACATCTACTACTCGATGTTCGGCTTCCAGCGCGTCGGCGACCTGATCTGGGCGGCGGCCGATCAACGGGCCCGGGGCTTCCTGCTTGGGGCCACCGCAGGGCGCACGACGCTGGGGGGCGAAGGCCTGCAACACCAGGACGGCAACAGCCACCTGATGGCGTCGACGGTCCCCAACTGCCGCGCCTACGACCCGGCATTCGCCGGCGAATTCGCAGTGATTCTGGACCATGGCATGCGCCAGATGCTGGAGCGTCAGGTGGACGAGTTTTACTACGTCACCTTGATGAACGAGAACTACCCGCAGCCCGACCTCCCTGAAGGTGTCGAACAGGCGATCATCAAAGGCATGTACCTGTACGCCCGACAGGAAGCAGAAGGTGCCCGTGGCCGCGTGCAGTTGCTGGGCTCCGGGGCCATCCTGCGCGAAGCCATCGCCGCCGCCGAGTTACTGGCCCGCGACTGGAACATCGATAGCCTGGTGTGGAGCGTCACCAGTTTCACCGAACTGGCCCGCGATGCCCGTGATGTCGAGCGCTGGAATCGCCTTCATCCAGAACAACCGGCGCACCAGAGTCACGTTCAACAATCACTCAACGACACCGCGCCGATCATTGCCTGCACCGACTACGTTCGCGCCTTGCCTCAGTTGATCGCCAGTTATCTGAATGCCCGTTACACGGTACTCGGCACCGACGGCTTCGGACGCAGCGATACCCGCCACCGGCTGCGCACGTTTTTCGAGGTGGACCGTCATCAGATCGTGTTGAGCGCGTTGACGGCGCTGGTGCACGAGGGACTGCTCGATGCCGGTGTCTGCTCCGAGGCGATTGCCAGATACGGCATCGATGTCGAGGGGGTGGCGCCTTGGCAGGCGTGAAGGCTGGCTTCAAGCCGTTAAAAGACGAAACCCAGTTTTACGCCATATTCATCCCTGGTTTGTTTGTCCAGGTCGGTGACTGCAAATTGACCTTCCAGGTCATATTTGAAGCGGTTGTAGTACAGGGAGGCGATCAACGGAATTGATCCTTGCCGGTTAAACAGGACACTCAACTCGACAAAAGGATTACTGCTATCTTTCACATCCAGGTTTTCGCTATTGACGCCATGGAGTTTCAGTTGTGAGTCACCGTTTATAAACTTTCGAATGCCCGCTTCAAGGCGCAGGGTTGAAGTGCTGAATTGATGATTGTAGCCAATCGCGGCTTTAGCGAAAGGCGTGCGACTGGTCAGATCAATGTCGTACTTGTTAGAGTCCGGGTGGAATCGATTCCATTTGTACCCTGCGCCCAGCAAGATATCTATAAAGTTGCGGGTATCCAAAGCCATTCTCCAGCCAAGATCCAGGTCGGCCTGGGCATCCTTTACTTTCTGATTCTGCTTTTCCGAGTACTGCCCACTGAATTCTGCCTGGTAAACAAGCCCGCTCTGTGCCGTTATCTTGTTGCCAACGTTAAGAAAAAGCCCTCCTTCCGGCATGTGCTCGGTGTTCGTGCTTTTGTGTCCCTTGAATTCAAGCACGCTGTAGCTTCCCAGCAAGCCAAATGCGAAAACCGGTTCCGTTGGAGAAGCAGCGTAGGAAAGTGTGGGCAGGGTTCCTGCGATAAGCGTGGTGACAACAGCAGCAAGATTGGTTCTTTTCATAAGAACTCCATCAGTGCACTACTGGTCTGGAGTAGACCGATTACTTACAACCATAGTCGCTTTTTTGCGTTGGACTAGTTAACGAAAGTATTAGTTGTTAAGGCGGGTTCTCTCGAGCCGGGAAGGGCGATGAAAGTTAGATTAAGTAGGTTGTCGCAGGAGAGCTACAATCAATGGTCTCTAATAAAAGTTCGGAAGCGATACCCCCGGAGTCGATAAAAAGCCAAGCCGTGGAAACGGCAACGCCCTGAATACTCAGGGCGTTGTATAGGCGCTAAGTTTGTTTGTCGCCAAGCCAGATAAATATTACTCTTTTTGATCGACGGTCACTTCTTTCCAACTGTCATCCGGATCGAAACGCTTCATCGACTTCGCCACTTTGTCACCCTTGGGTCCCAAGTCTTTCTCGAATACCTGTCCTTCGTGACTGATCATGAAACTCATCACGCCGGTGTCATCGTATTTTGCCGGCCAGGCAATCAGTGCAAAGCCGCGGCTCATCTTGTCGCCGATGAGGTAGCTGTAAGCGCCACCGGGTGCCGACGGGCCTTGTCCCTCAAGGATGCGGAAGTGATAACCGTGCCAGTCTTCACCGACTTTAGCTGTGCCGAACAGGGGACCCAATGGGCTGATCTGGCCGCTATCATCGTCTGCCCAATACAGCCCGTCGTGCATGCCGGGTGTGCTGAAGATTTTCTGCGCATATTCGAGTGCGCCGTCACCGTCACGATCCACGGAGGCGTAATCCATCTGGGCGTCGTGATAGGTCAGCACCGATTGCACTGCGGCGAGTTCGTTGCTGCCAATTCGACGCGCACGGATTTCGGCGCTACCGGCCTTGATGTCGAAGCGCCAACCATTTTTGGCCTTGATCATGGGGATCGGCAATGTCCAGTGATCACTGCCGACCGCCAGCACTGCCTTGCGCTCGCTGGGTTTTTCGATGTCATGTTGCTCGTGGTACAGCTTCAAAAACGCATCCACGTCACTGCGTTGTACGCCGCCTCGCGGTATGTAAATGCGCCAGTCTTCACCCAACAGCTCTGTCAGGCGTGCCTGGTCGGCGTGTTCCGTACCCAGTGCTTCGACGAACGCTTGCGCGGCTTTTTCCGGCGTTGGAAATGCCTGCTGCGCCATGGCAATGCATGACCACGCCAGGCCGAAAGCGATTGCCAGAACACGAGGGAGCAAGTCCATGGGTACCTTCACTCGAAGATGGATGTTCAACGCCGGCCCCCCCCTCGTTGTCGCATGGGTGGGCTGGACGGCCTGCTGATCTGACGACCGGCAGATCGCTCGGCACTCGGGCGCAGGGCGGATGCCTGGCTGGAGCGACCACGGGCAGCTTGCAGGTTGGTCTGCGACGGTGACCGCGCGCCGGCGAATGCGTTATTGCGGGCACTGCCGGGACTGGCGGCCGGTCGTTTTTGCGTAGCCTGGCGCGCCTGCGGGCTTTCCTGTCGACGCTGATTGGTCTGAGCGGTCTGTCTCCCGGGCTGCTGATTGTCCCGAATGTTCCGGTTTGTGCCTTGGCTCCTGTCAGATGCCCTTGGTCTGTCCGCACCGGCTGTGCCCTGGCCCCTGTCAGCCGTCCTGGGTCTGTCCGCACCGGCTTGCATCCGATTACCGACCGAGGCATCGGACTGCGCTTTGCGCGCTTGATCCCGGGCCTGGCGATTGCTGGTGGCAGGTCGTTCGATACCGGCCCTGTCCATGGAACTACGGGCGTTTTCTCGAGCCTGGGCTCGTTGGGCATTGTCCCCTCGAAAAGCTTCACGCTGATTGGCACCGTTCAGTTGACGGCCGTACTGTTCCCGGCTCCTGTTGTCGCGATAAGGCACGCCATCGCGATGCACTGCGTTGTGCTGCCACTTGTTCTGGTTATTGGTGATCTGGTTGTTGCGATTGATGTTGTTGTAACGATTGACGTCGATGTCGACGTCGTTATTACCCCAGTCACAATCACCCCATAACGAGGCGACGATAGCCACACCGGTCCCAAACGCCAGCCCGGCCACCAATGCCGAACCGGGGTAGTAAGCGGGCGGCGGTGGATAGTACACGGGCGGCGACGCAGGATAGGGCCAGGTGCCGTAGGTGGTTGTCGGGTTGTAAGTGGGTACGTACACAACCTGTGGATCGGCGGGCTGAATGATGATGGTGGAACTGCTGCTGGCAGGCGCAGGGGCGGGAGCAGGGGCCGAAGAAGTTGTTGGCGCAGGTGCCGGTGGCGCCACCGCCTGAACCGTCACATTCTGATATTGGTTGCTCTGGAGGTTGCCGGCGGCTTGCGCCTGGCGGCGCAAACGTTGCACACCCCCCATGACATCGTCCGGTTGCGCCAGGAAGGCATCGCCCAGGCGCTGTACCCAGACGGGATCCTGTCCCAGCGTTGCCAGGACCTGTGGGAAGGCAACCAGCGCCTGTACGCTCGGATCCCAGGTCTGGTTCGCCACTTGTTTGACCGCGTCATCGCCCTTGGCGTCCGGATGGGCCTTGGACCAGGTGACCGCCTCGGCGATTTCCCCCGGGTACGTGGAAGCCATCAGGACCTGTGCCAGCAGTGGGTCCGGGTAAAGTGCAATGGGAGCCAGCATTTGATCCAGCTGTTCCTGGGTAAATACGGCATCTTTGGCCGCTGCCGTCACGGGCGCTGTAGCGGCAGCGTTTGCGGGAGCGGGTGCGTCCACTGGCTGCGCCAGGCATGTAGATCCACTTAGAAACAGTACAGCTGACACCGCGTAAAATAATGAAATACGCATTGCGCCTTACCCCTATGTGGTCAGGCAGGCATGGATTGACCGGATCAACGTCAGGCACTGAAAGCAGGCAACCTCGTTGCCACTCACTAATGGTAGCAACATATTTTGTTGCCATGGATCCAGATCCTATTTTCCATCATTGGCCCTGAACGGAGCCCGGCAGCCCGCGATGCCCAGCCGATGTGACTAGCGTGAAGTTTTGACATGCATGACTTCGGTGTAGATGGCGTTGATCGTCTGACCCACCTGGAGCTTCTTCATCCGGACCTGGAGCTTGGGGTCCTCGACCTTCAGGACGGTCTCTTTACCTTCTGGAGGAAGCAAGGTCACCTCATGCCGTTTCAAATCAATGTGGGTGATCTTCGAAGTGACCTTGACCTGACGAACCGCCTCACCTCCCGGATTAGGATTGTCCTTAGTGGCCCGGATGGTCATGGATTCGTTGCTGACGCCCGGCGCGCCGTCGACATCGGTGTCGAGCACGTAGGCAACTGAGCGAATAACGTGAATATCGACCGTATCGCCGACTTTCAAATTGTGCAGGGCTTTGGCTTTGTCCGTGAGCTGGATGGGCACCGGGCTTTTGTCGGGGCCTTCTACCGTGACCTGATAGTTCGCCGGATCGACGGCCACTACCCGCGTAACAATGTGGCCTTCCATGGAATGGCTACCCAACGGCACATCGGCTGCACGGGCAAAACCGGCGGTGGAGATGATCGAGGCAAGGGCAACCACGCAGGTAAGGGAGCGGATCGGTTTCATCGGCCTGTATTTCCATGTGATGGCTGACAGATCAGCGCGATGGATCTTGGGTCAGAGCACGTTGCACCCCAAGCATAGTCATTGATCGCTGATGTGTCCGGGGCGTTTGAAGTGGCCCGGGCAGGGTGCTTGCGGCTTCAACCGGTGGTCGTTGCCTTTGGCTTGTCACCGGCGCGTGGCTAAGCTTAATAAATCGAGGCGAATTGAAACTTGGGTGGTACCGGTCATCAACGGATCTGGATCGGCATCAAGACGGTGCTCCCAAAGGAGACGAAAATGTATGCGGTCATAAGAACCTACCTGGGTGCAGGCGCGAGGCAGCTGTTCGCGCTGCTGGAAGAGCGCAACACGGACGTCGAAGCGACCCTGCGGACAGTGCCAGGTCTCGTCAGCTACACACTGTTGAATACGGGTGATGGCGGCACGTCGGTGACTGTTTGCACGGACAAGGCCGGCAGCGATGCGAGCTTGAAAGTCGCACGTGAATGGATTCAGAAAAATGCATCGCATATCCACGCGGAGCCGCCGATCGTAACGGAAGGCCCGGTGGTTGTGCAGATCAAATAGTGCGTCCTTGCGATTGATCTCACGACACTATCGCTGTCGCGGGTTTTGTGTGTTTGCTTCGCAGAGATCTGATCGTCCGCGAACCATCGGATTGTGTTTGATTGCGGTCGAAACGAGCGACGGGGCGGGGGCCTTTTCTGCCTGTCTCGGGAGGCAGTAATCGACCTGAAGCGGGCATCTGGATATCTGGCCGCGCGTAAGGGATAAGGCCGTAAGATGTGTGCTTCATTGCCGATAAGGAAGTCGCCATGTCACCGAACAAGGCTTGCCCCGTCATCCTCTCCAGTATTCCTGGCACACACATCCTTCTGTTCCGCCATCCAATAGCAGGCGTACAACTGGTCAAAGGGACAATCGAGACAGGTGAAACGCCAGCTCAGACCGCTCTGCGTGAATTAAGCGAAGAATCAGGCATAAAAGCCGCCTCGGTTGTCAGCGATATGGGCTGCTGGGACGCTGTGCATCTGGACCAGATATGGTCATTTCAACTGTGTTGCACTCAGGCGTTTTTGCCGGAGCAATGGACTCATCACACGCTCGATGACCATGGTCACACCTTCAGCTTTTTTTGGGCTCCGCTCGATGATTTGCCGTTTGCCGACTGTCATCCGGTCTTCCGTCGAGCCTTACGGCACCTGACTGCCACGCTTTCAGCGCAAGGGTATGTATTGCCCGCGCGGCCCCGCAACCCCCTTGACCACGATGTACAGGAGTGGGCCTATGGAAACGAAAATGAGCGTAAGCAACAGGTACGGCAATGCACCAAGCCACGAACCGCCTCTCGACCTGGTGTCGTTAATCATCCAGAGGCAAGCGAGCGCCGCCATCAGATAGAGATCGATGACTACTTGCGTGGTGTCAGGCCGGGACATTAACTCCAAACCAAAGGCAAAAAGCGACTGTTCTGCCATCAGCAACGTCCAGCCGGTATAGAGCGAAAAAATCAATAACACGGGTAGTGCAACGTAGACGCCTTTCATGTCCTTCTCCTTGGTGGGTTACGTCTACACAGTAGTGATAGTGTTGCTCGTCTCACAATGACCTGAGAGGTCATAGACACTCTTCACATGGACAGTCAGAGTTGAATAATGGGCCAGCACTCCTTTCATCCTACGTATTCAGTCGCCAGTAATGCCGCTGGCGAGCACCTACGACGCCTCCGTCAGCAAGCGGGGCTCAGCCAGCTAAGTCTTTCCCTGTTGGCAGGCATATCCCAACGTCACCTCAGCTGCGTCGAGACGGGTCGTGCCAAGGCCAGCCCTGGCACATTACATGCGCTATTAACAGCCCTCGATGTACCTCTCGAGCATTGCAACGCAGTCTTCATTGCGGCTGGCTATGCGCCGCGCTACGTTGCGTCTGCGCTGGACGCTCCGGCATTGGAGGTTGTCCACGTCGCGATCGATCACATTCTGCAAGCCAACAATCCTGCACCAGCCATTGTCATTAACAGCAGCTGGGACATCACCGCAGCCAACGCCAGCGCGGGATTGCTATTCGAAATGGCCGGTGTTTCAGTGGCTGGTGAGTCAGGTCTCAACCTGCTGGATACCCTGTTGCGTCCCGGCGGCTTGGGTGATTGTCTGGCGAATGCGCAAGAGATACGGGCTATTGCTTGGCAACGCGCCGCAAGGGAATCCGCCAGCAATCCCGATTTGGCTCGCCTCCTGGAAGACCTGGCAGGGCCGAAAGAAATACCACTGCACGTCCCACCGTCACCCTTGATACTGACTCGAGTGCGCACCGAAAACGGGGAACTTCGCTTTCTATCCACATTTACAACTTTCGGAATGCCGCTCGATATCACGGTAGCGTCATTGCGCATCGAACATCTTGTCCCCGCCGATGCTCATACCTGGCAAAGGATGAAAGCAGCTTATGACCAGTGGTTGGCGGCTAGATGAGCGAATCGCCCTGGCGTCCTTCCAGGACTGCCTCATGCAGCCAATTCAGTCAGGTATCGGGAAGGCCGAGACAGGCTCGGAAACAAGGTGGACCACGCGCATTTTCAAAAAAACTGACTTGTGAGTCGATGTTTCTAGACGTTCAAATCGGCACCGCTAAAACCGTTGCGCTGATAAAAGCGCTCCAGCTCACGGGCTTCCGGCTCCCTGCCGGTGAAAATCTTCAGGTACTCGGGGATGTAGCGCATGCGCTGGGCCAGGGGCTCCCGGGTTTTCATGCTGATGTAGCCGATTTGCGTGAGGTAGATCGAACGGGCGCGGGTAATCGCAGCATCGTGTTCAAAGCCGAAACGGTCGAACATCTGCCGCAATGCCTCGACGCGCTGCGCGTCAGCCTCGCTGATTTCCTGCGCCACTTCCGGTGATTGCAGCGCCCAACTGCGCATGGCGAACTCGAACTGCGAGTCGAACAATTCGCTGTTCAACCAGCAGTCGAAGACGTTGAGAATCGCCTCGGTGATGGACTCGGCATAGGCCTGGGATTTGGTCACCAGGTTGAAGGTGTTCTTGTTTTTCCATTGCTCGATCAAGGCTACGAGCAAGGCATCGCGGTCTTCGAAAAACCAGTAGAAGCTGGTGCGCGACAAATTCAGTTTTTTCGCCAGCGGCATCACTCGCACGGCATCGACGCCTGACTCAGTCAGACTTTCGTAGGCCGCATTAAGCCAGCCTTCCAGTGAGCCTCGGCCTGCCGGTTCCGCCGTTGAGGTGGTTGCTTTCATGGGCATTTCTTCCCTGTTTGAATTTGCTTTTCGTGGTCAACTGTACACCAGTGTCAAGAGTATTGACACTGGTGTACAGAGGGGCATATTGTCGGCGTGCCTGATGACCTGTTTGCGAGACCGATATGAAAAACGATCCGCTACTTCAGCCTTATCGCCTCAAGCATTTGACCCTGCGCAACCGCATCATAACCACCTCCCACGAACCGGCTTACCCGGAAGACGGGATGCCGAAAAAGCTCTACCGGGCCTACCACGTTGAACGTGCCAAAGCCGGTGTAGCCATGACCATGACCGCAGGCTCCGCCGCGATCTCCCGTGACAGCCCGCCCGTGTTCAACAACATTCTGGCCTACAAGGACGAAGTGGTCGGCTGGATGAAAGACCTGACCGACGAGTGCCACGAACATGGTGCGGCGGTGATGATCCAGCTCACTCACCTGGGCCGGCGTACCCGCTGGGACAAAGGCGACTGGCTACCGGTGGTGTCGCCCTCGCACAATCAAGAACCCGCACACCGCGCCTTCCCCAAGCAGCTCGAACAATGGGACATCGACCGCATCATTCGCGACTACGCCGATGCCGCCGAACGCATGAAAGCCGCCGGCCTGGACGGCATCGAGTTGCAAGCCTACGGCCACTTGATGGACCAGTTCTGGTCGCCACTGACCAACGAACTGGAAGGGCCATACGGCGGCTCGCTGCAAAACCGCCTGCGCTTTACCTTCGATGTGCTCACGGCCATTCGCAAACGCGTGGGCTCGGAATTTATCGTCGGCATTCGCTACACCGGGGACGAAGTCCTCGCCGGCGGCCTGCAGAAAGAGGAGGGCTTGCAGATCTCCCAACTGTTGAAAGACAGTGGCATGATCGACTTCCTTAATGTGATTCGCGGCAACATCGCCACCGACGCCGGGCTGACCGACATCATCCCGATCCAGGGCATGCGCAATGCCCCGCACCTGGACTTTGCCGGCGAAATCAAGGCGCTGACCGGCTTCCCGACCTTCCATGCAGCGAAAATTCCCGACGTGGCCACGGCGCGGCATGCCATTGCCTCGGGGTTGGTGGACATGGTCGGCATGACCCGCGCGCACATGACCGACCCGCACATCGTGCGCAAGATCATCGAAGGCCGTGAAGACGATATCCGCCCTTGCGTGGGCGCCAACTATTGCCTGGACCGCATTTACAACGCTGGCGCTGCCTACTGCATCCACAACGCCGCGACCGGGCGTGAAACCACCATGCCTCATGAAATACCCAAGGCTGCGCAGAAGCGCAAAGTGGTGATTGTCGGCGCCGGCCCTGGTGGCCTGGAAGCGGCACGGGTGGCAGGAGAGCGCGGCCACGAGGTGGTGGTGTATGAGCTGGCGGACAAACCCGGCGGACAGATTCGCCTGACCGCGCAGTCCGAGCGGCGCAAAGAAATGATCAGCATCATCGATTGGCGCATGGCGCAATGCGAGCGCCTTGGCGTGACGTTTCACTTCAACACCTGGGCAGACGCCGCGATTGTTCTCGATGAAAATGCCGACGTGGTGATCGTGGCGACCGGGGGCATGCCGCACACCGAAGTGCTGGAACACGGCAATCAGTTCCTGGTTTCAAGCTGGGACATTATTTCCGGCGACGTGAAGCCTGGGCGCAATGTGCTGGTGTACGACGATGCGGGCGACCACGCCGGCCTGCAAGCCGCCGAATTCATCGCCCGCAGTGGCGCCAAGACTGAAATCATGACCCCCGACCGCTCGTTCGCGCCGGAAGTCATGGGCATGAACCTGGTTCCCTACATGCGCTCGTTGCAGCAACTGGACACCACCTTCACCGTCACCTACCGGCTCAAGGTTGTGGAGAAACAAGGCGACCAATTGCTGGCTACGATCGGCACCGATTACAGCGACCTGACTAAAACACGCCTGGTGGATCAGGTGGTGGTCAACCACGGCACCCGTCCGCTGGACGAGCTGTATTTCGAACTCAAACCCTTGGCCAGCAACGAAGGCGCCGTGGAGTACATGGACCTGATTGTCGGCAAGCCGCAAACCGTTGCGAGCAACCCCGAAGGGCGCTTCCAGTTGTTCCGCATTGGTGATGCCGTGGCGTCGCGCAATACCCATGCGGCCATCTACGATGCCCTGCGGCTGGTCAAGGACCTCTAGCTGCCGTGTGTCGCCCACAACAATAAAGACAGCCGTCGCCTGATTTAGAAGCCTTTAGTTACTGCCCCGACAGTTGGTCTGATTGAATTTGATGAACATCAAACTCTTCCCAGCGGAGGTTGTTGCATGCATACGGGTTCTGATTCCATTGAGCTGCTCACTGCGTTAACCGAACGCGACCTGCGCTTTCGCAGCGATGCCAAGGTCACTGAACATGCCCTGGCGCCGGTCGACACGGCGTTACTCGATGCGTATACCGCCATCGATCGCAAAGCCCTGCGTCATTACCGCCTGGAGCGCATTCGCGAGCAACTGCGCGCCCAGGATTACGCCGGCATTCTGTTGGCCGATCCGATCAATATTCGCTATGCCACCGACACCAATAATCTCGGCTTGTGGGTGATGCACTCGCCCAGCCGCTATGTGTTTGTGGCCACCGACGGCCCGGTGGTGCTGTTCGAGTTCACCAGCAGCCGGCACAACAGCGAGCACGTGGAAACCATCGATGAAATTCGCCCGGCGATTCCCTGGCTGTATTTTCTTGCCGGCCCCCGCGTGCAGGAAAAAGCCGAGCGCTGGGCCCAGGAAGTGGCGGACCTGATAGCCCGCCACGGTGGCGGCAATCGCCGCTTGGCGGTGGACCGTTGCGACCCTTGGGGCGCGCAGCGCCTGACGCATAAGGGCATTGAGCTGTTCGATGCGCAGCCGTTGATGGAGCAGGCACGCTTGATCAAATCGGCGGAAGAGGTCGCCAGCCACCGGGTGTCCATGGGCGTGTGCGACCTGGCCATTGCCCGGATGCGCACAAGCCTGGTGCCGGGGGTCACTGAAAACCAGCTGTGGAGCATCATGCACGGGACTAATGTCGCGCACGGCGGGGAATGGGCCGAAAGCCGCTTGCTCAGCTCCGGGCCGCGC
The DNA here is from genome assembly GCF_002356535.2 of Pseudomonas izuensis. NCBI lineage: Bacteria > Pseudomonadati > Pseudomonadota > Gammaproteobacteria > Pseudomonadales > Pseudomonadaceae > Pseudomonas > Pseudomonas izuensis. Next base: position 2,559,590 of record NZ_AP017423.2, read on the forward strand.
ACCAACCCGTGGTTCCAGGACGCCACCGACAAGGTCATCAAGGCCGGTGAGATGGTCTGTTTTGACACCGACATGGTCGGGCCCGGTGGTTACCTTTCGGACATCTCTCGCAGCTTCGTCTGCCCCGGCAAGGCGCCGACAACGGCCCAGCGCGACTTGCTGGAAATCGCCTCGCAGCAGATCAACCACAACGTCGAACTGCTGCGCCCGGGCCTGTCCTTTCGCGAGTTTGCCGAACACTGTTGGCCTGTGCCCAAGCGCTTTGAGCACAACCGCTACATGATGATGCTGCACGGCGTCGGCCTGGTGGACGAGTACCCCAGCGTCGCCTACGCCGTGGATTTCGCCGAGTGGGGTTACGACGGCCTGTTCGAGGAAAACATGGTGGTGTCGGTGGAAAGTTACATCGGTGAACAAGGCGGTGGGGAAGGGGTGAAGCTCGAAGAACAGGTGCTGATCAGCGCCAACGGGCCGATAAAACTTTCGTGCACGCCCTTAGTCGACGGCGATCGATAGCTGGAGCAAAACCATGAGCAGTATGACCGTGATTGAATCCGCGCCCTCCTTGGCGTCGCGCCCAGCGGCCAGCGCCGAACCGTTCTTGCGCCTGGAGGGAATTCATAAACAGTTTGGCCCCTATCCCGTCCTGCACGACGTGTGTTTTGAAATGAGCAAGGGCGAGGTGGTGGCCATTATCGGGCCTAGTGGTTCGGGCAAGAGTACCTTGCTGCGCTGTATCAATCAGTTGGAGCCGCCGACCCAGGGCCGGGTCAGTATGGATGGCGTGCACATCGAAGCTGGCAAGACGTTGCCCCGTACAGAGCTGCTCAAGCTGCGCCGGCGCATTGGCATGGTGTTCCAGTCGTTTAATCTTTTTCCGCACCTGACGGTACTGCGCAATGTCAGCCTGGCGCAAATCCGTACCTTGGGCCGCAGCGCCAAAGAGGCCGACGCCCGTTCCATGCAACTGCTCGAACGCGTGGGGTTGGCCGACAAGGCCCAGCATTATCCGGCGCGCTGCTCCGGTGGCCAGCAACAACGGATCGCCATCGCCCGCGCCCTGGCATTGGACCCTGAATTGATGCTGTTCGATGAACCGACCTCGGCGCTGGACCCCGAGCTGGGCCTGGAGGTGTTGGCGGTGATGAAAGAGCTCGCCTGCGAAGGCATGTCGATGATCGTCGTGACCCACGAAATGCACTTCGCCGAAACCGTGTCCGACCGCGTGGTGGTGATGGCCGAGGGGCGAATCATCGAGCAGGGGCCGAGCCAGCAAGTGATGCGCCAGCCCGAGCATGAACGGGTGATCCAGTTCCTCCAGGCCGTGAGGAATCGCTGATGCAAGACATCCTGATTATGCTGTTGAACGGTGTGCCGTGGACCATTGCGGTCACCGTGCTCGCCTTCTGCGTCGGCGTAGTGCTGGGGTTTCCGATCTGTGCCCTGCGCCTGTCCAGGGTCAAGCCACTGCGTTTTCTGGCGGCCATGCTGGTGCTGACCCTGCGCTCCATTCCGCCGATTGTCTGGTTGTTTTTCATCTTCTTTGGCATCGGTGGCGGCTATATCAGCCTGTCGCCGTTTACCGCGGCAGTGGTCGGCCTGGGGCTGATTACGGCGGCGCACATGTCCGAGGTGTATCGCGGTGCTTTCGCGGCGATTCCCACCGGGCAGTTCGAAGCCGCCTATGTGCTTAACCTGTCGACATCGCAACGGTTTTTCGATGTGGTGTTACCGCAGTTGGTGCGCATCGCCATCCCCACCTCGGCCACCTACGCCATTGGCCTGCTCAAGGATTCGGCCGTGGCCTCGACCATTGGCGTCGGCGATATCAGCTTCCAGGCCTATCAGGTTTCACAACAAACCTTTCAGGGCCTGAGTGTCTACAGCGCGGCGGCGCTGGTTTACCTGGTGCTCAGCGTGCCGGTGGCCTTGTTCTCCCGTTGGCTCTCGGCCACGTTGAAACAGAGGATTGCCCGATGAGCGAACTGCTGACGATGTGGGCCCAATGGCTGCCGGAGTTGTGGAAGGGCTTTGTGCTGTCGATGCAGGTCACGGCGGTGAGCCTGGGCCTGGGTATTGTGCTGGGGCTGGTGCTGGCACTCAGTGTCTCGGCCCCGAGCCGCTGGTGGCGTTACCCGTCTTTGGTCATCGTGGAGTTTGGGCGCGGTGCGCCGGCGTTGATCCTGCTGCAGTATTTTTACTTTGGCCTGCCCAGCGTCAACCTGACCTTGACCTCGTTCTGGGCTGCCGCGCTGGCCATGGCGTACTGCACGGCGGCCTACACCAGTGAAATCATTCGCGGTGGCATCGAGGCGGTGGCCCCAGGGCAAACCGAGGCCGCTGAGGTGATCGGCCTCAACCGGTTCGACGCCCTGCGCTTTGTGATCCTGCCTCAGGCCTTGCGGGTAGCGCTGCCGTCGCTGCTGGGGTTCTCGATCATGATGTTCCAGGCCTCGTCGCTGTGTTTCACCATCGCCCTGCCGGAAATTGTCAGCCGGGCGTCTTCCATAGGTTCCTCCACGTTTGAGTACATGCCGGTGCTGATCCTGGCCGGTTTGATGTATGCCGCTGTCTGTGCTCCGGCGACCCTGGGCGTGGCAGCGCTGGAAAAAAGACTGGCACCCAGCCAGCCATAACAACAAATGCCACTCACGCCGTTTTCGGCTGCTGCTCTCTTATTGCAAAGGTGACGTCATGACTCGCTCATTTAAACGTTTTACCCATTGGATGTTCTTGTGTTCGACCCTGGCCGGCGCGCCGTACGCCCTGGCCGAATGCACCCCGGCGAACCAGTTTGAAACCATTACGCCGGGTGTACTGACCGTGGCGGCGTATGTCTTCCCGCCTTACTCGATACCGGGGCCGAACAACCAGTTGAGCGGCGTGGATGGCGAGATCATCAAGCGCATCGCCGAGCGCGAATGCCTGAAGGTCAAGACCATGGTGGTGGACACCGCAGCGGTGGTGCAGGCGGTGGTGGCAAAGCGCGCCGATGTCGGCATCGGTGACTGGTATCGCACGGCAGAGCGCAGCAAGGCGTTGGGGTTGTCGGCACCCTTGTACCTGGACGTGATGGGCATTATTTCGGATGAGGGTTACACGAAGATTTCCGAACTGGACGGCAAGCGCATCGGCACCGTGCAGGGCTACCTGTGGGTGGACGATTTGAAGAAGGCCTTTGGCGATAATCTGGTGCTCTACCCGAACCCGGTGGCCATGGCCCAGGACCTGGCGTCCAAGCGCATCCAGGTCGGCGCGGACAGCTTCGCGGTGGGGGTTTCTTCGCAGCAGAAGGGCGCGTACCCCGGCAAGAGCATCAAGGTTTCCGAGCCCGATCAGCGGGTCAAGGCCACGCTTGAGCCTGGGCAGAGCGCCTTCCCATACACCAAGACCAACGCAGCCTTGGGCGAGGCGCTGGGCAAGAACATCCAGGCCTTGCATGCCTCGGGCGAAATCGCTGAAATCCTCGCCTCCTTTGGCCTGGACCGCGAGGCTGCGCAGGTGGGTGAGCCGAGGATGATTCAGTAGAGATAATCAACTGAACGACACAAATCCTGCGGGAGCGGCTCAAGCCGCTCCTGCAGGTTCTCCAGCTGCGGCACACCTACAATCCGAGAACACTGAAGCCACCATGGACGACAACAAACCCGACAAGCGCCTTTCTCTGACCGATGCCACTACCTTCGCACAACAGCTCTGCCTGGCCCACGGCACCAGCTACGCCGTGGCCTCGGCGCTTGCCAACGCCACGGTATCAGCCCAGGCCCATGGCCAACACGAAGTCGGTTTCGGCCATTTGCCTGACTACCTCAGCGGCTTTGCCACCGGCCGAATCGCCATGGCTGCCGAGCCCATCGTGACCCAGGTCGCGCCGGCCATGATCCGCTGCGACGCGGCCCAAGGCATCGCGCAACTGGGGTTCGATCGCGCTTTCCCTGTGCTGTGCAGCAATGCGCATCAACTGGGTATCGCCCTGTTTGCGCAGTTCAACGCTTTCACCTGTGGCGAGTTGGGCTATTACACCCGTCGCCTGGCGCGCGAGGGGCTGGTCGCGATGGCATTCACCAATGGCTCACCGCTACTCACCGTGGCGGGCCAGAGCCGGCCGCTGTACTCCACCAACCCCATCGCATTTGCCGCCGCCAGTGCTGCGGGTCGTTTACTGGCAATCGACCAAGCCAGCAGCGCCACGGCCTACGTAAACCTGCTTCGGGCCGCTGAAGCGGGGGAGGCGATACCGGCAGGCTGGGCGGTTGATGCACAAGGCAATGAAACGCGCAGCGCACGGGAGGCACTGCACGGGACGTTGCTGGCATTCGGGGGCGGTCGCGGCGCCAACATCGCGTTGATGGTCGAGGTGCTCGCGGCGGGTTTGACGGGGGCCAATTGGTCGTTGGATGCAGCAGATTTCCGTACCGGCAGCGAGTCCCCAGGGGCTGGCATGCTGGTGATTGGCATTGCGCCCAGGTTGCTGGACGAGTGCTTTGCCTCACGGCTGGGCGAGCAGATGACGCGGCTTGAAGCCTTGGGCGTTTACCTGCCGGGCAAGGCCAAAGAGCAAGCCTATGCCCGTGCGGTCCGCGAGGGCATCAGCCTGCCGTTATCGGTGTACGACGCGTTTAAGGCGCAGGTGGAATAGTCAAACCCTTCGCCACTGCCGGCCGCGTCAGTAAACGCTCAAGCGCAGCCGTCACGTTGGAAAATCTTTGATGCCCACCAGATCGGCGTGTTCGGCCTGCAGGTACGCCGCGGCCGGCGGGCCTTTGAACAATGGATGCTTCAGGTGGATAGTGCGTATTAGTTGGGTACCTTCCACGCCATTCAGCGCGGGTACCGTAGCCGTTTCGTACTGGGCTTCGTGATCTGCATGCTGATCAATTCCTGGATGCCGCTGACGCAAGGCATCCGGCAGATCGTCGTCGGGCTGGATGACCTGCTGCTGGCCGCAGCCACGGGCGCGCTGGGTTTCAGTACCCGACTGCGCGACGTCCGCAAGGCCGGTATCAAGCCATTGATCCTGGCTTTCGTGCTGACGGCACAGCTCATCGTCGTCGGCGGTGTCCTTACGTTGTGTTGATGACGGGCACCGGTTCTTTGTTTTACGCGATTGAGCACTGGTGAATGCTGAATCGCTCACATTGCCTCGAGCACCACGGCCTGCTCGCTCGGGACGCGCCCAATTGTCTGCATAGGGCTTCACCCAGGTTGAAGTGAGGGAGAAGCCAGCATCGACCAGCTTCTGCCATTCGAGATTAAACGGGCTGCGTTGCTTCTTCCGCGGCAATGGCGGCCTGTACGCTTGGACGTGTTTCGATGCGTTCCATGAATGACGCCAGTTCCGGCCAGTCGTTGATGTCGATGTTGAAGAACGGGAGCCACTTGAGCACGGTAAACAGGTAGACATCGGCCAGGCCGAAGGTGCCCAGCAGGTAGTCTTTGTTCACCAGCTCTTTGTTCAGGTAGTCCAGACGTTTGAACAGTTTCTGCCGGAAAATTTCTTTGGTGGACTCAGGGATATCAGCATTGAACAACGGCGCGCTGCCGCCATGGATTTCCGAGGTGATGAAGTTCAGTAGTTCCTGCAGGCGAGTGCGCTCCCAGGTGCCGTTGGCCGGTGCCAGGGTATTACCCGGAACCTGATCGGCCAGGTACTGGACGATGGCCGGACCTTCGGTCAGTACCTGGCCGTGATCCAGCACCAGTGCGGCCACGTAGCCCTTTGGGTTGATGTCACGAAAGTCATGGCCGTCGGCCGTGGCCTTGGTTTTGTTGTTGACCCGGATCAGTTCGAAAGGCAGGCCCAGTTCGCGCAGCACGATGTGCGGCGACAGGGAGCAGGTCATGGGGGCAAAGTACAGTTTCATAGTATTTCCTTATAAGCGGGCAACTGGTACCCGAACGTGTTGCCGTTCGTTTTCAAGCCGTTGTGGCTTGAGGAGCGCCGCTAGGATCCACGACCGCAGAAGCTTTTTGCAAAGGACTTCTTGGGTGCTACCGTATGACAAAATCTCATGAGCACTACGTCGTCTTATGGTTGCCAGAACTCCCTCTCTCAATGGATTGAAAGCGTTTGAATCTGCTGCTCGCCATATGAGTTTTACCAAGGCCGCCGAAGAGCTCAATGTCACACAGACGGCCATCAGCCATCAGATCCGCCGACTTGAAGACGAACTGGGCGTTCGCCTGTTTCTACGCCTCAAGGATGGCTTGGCGTTGACCACCGAAGGCCATGCGTATTTCCCTGGCATTCGCTCGGCGTTTCATGAAATACGCTATTCCACGGAAATGTTGCTCGAGTTGACCAACAACAGCGCATTGACCATCAGTACCCTGGTTTCCCTGGCGTCCAAATGGCTATTGCCGCGCCTGGCATCCTTTCAGGATGCATTCCCCAACATTAATGTGCGGGTCACCGCATCGACCGAACTGGTGGACTTCCGCAAGGGCGGCATCGACGCCGCGATCCGCTATGGTTTAGGAGACTGGAAGGGCTTGCGGGCGGACTGGCTCATGTCCGACGAAATCTTTCCCGTGTGCAGCCCCAAGCTGCTGAGCGGTCCCAAAGCCTTGAAAACCCCGGGCGATCTGGCCAATCACACGCTGTTGCAAGTCAGTGGCATGACCAGTAACGACTGGAACATGTGGCTGAGCGCGGCCGGGCAACCGAAGAAACTCGCCGAAGGCACGCGGCTGACCTTCGACCTGGCCATGATGGCGGTGCAGGCTGCCATCGACGGATTGGGGGTGTGCATCGGTCGCTCCACCTACGTTGATGACGATCTGAAGTCCGGAAAGCTGGTGGTGCCGTTCAACCTCAAGTTGAAGTCCGACCTGGGTTTCTACTTGGTGACGCCGCTGGAAATCGCCAACTCGAAAAAAGTCGCGGCATTCCGTACCTGGTTGATCGATCTGGTGCGGAACGCCGAATCGGCTTCAGCTTCTGAAGTTCTTCAATGATCTTTGCGTGTTGCAATCACCTTCCCTGGGTGCCATTTCGCTCATCTTGAGCGCCCGCCATGCCTTCCCTCCGGCCAATTCGACCGGTGCCGCGAGCGAGGTGATTGGTGTTCAGCGTCAGTAGGCGATCCATGGCATTCACTCCTGAAGCGTTGTGGCGGTGTTTTGATTAATCACCGAATGAGTCACTGGTGCGAAGCGATGCCGAAAAAAAAGCCCGGCGTCATGGATCATGAGGCCGGGCTTCGATTGGTGTAGCGGCTGGTGCTTCAGATTTTGTCGATGGGTACGCCGTGGTTGTTCTTCCACATCAGCACCACTGCGCTGGCGATGATAGCCACCACGATCAGATAAATATTGAACATCCAGCCGAGGTTCTCTGAATACAGCCAGGTTGTCAGGTACGAAGCGGTGCCGCCGAACACCGCCACACCCAATGAGATGCACACGCCGAACATCCGGGTTCGATAGCGGGTCGGTATCTGCTCGGAAATCGAAGCGGGTTTGCAGCCGGTGATGAAAGCCACCAGCAGCAAACCCGCTGTTTGTGCCACCATCAGGGTCCAGGGTTCATTGGAAATCAGCCCCCACAACGGGAACAGCGTGGCAGCTATCCCGAGCAGGGAAATCAGCGCGGAAATCTTGCGGCCCCATTGATCGGAGACCCAGCCCGAGATTGGCAGGAACACCAAGTAGATCACTTGCGCAATGCAACTCATGGTGAAGGCGCTACGCGGGTCCATGCCTTTGACGCTGATGGCATAGATCGAGGCCGAGGTGACCCAAGTGTAGTAGGTAAGCGTGGCGCCGGCTTCATACAGGAACAGCCGCACGCCGTGCTGAATGATTTTGCCGCGACTCCAGACCGGTACTGTCGAGCCTTCGCCGGCGCTCGGGCTGTGTTCGCTTTCCATCATGTTGCGTCGCAACCACAAGGCGAATACTGCCAGCAGGCCTCCGGTGGCGAAAGGGATGCGCCAGCCCCATTCCTGCATTTCACTGACGGACAATACCGAGGTCAGCAACGCCATGTAGAAGGTCGCCAGCAAAGACCCCGAACCGACGGCGAGAAACACTGTGCTCGACCACAGGCCCCGACGTTTGGGAGGGGCGATTTCGGCGATGTAGGCGTAGGAGGTGGTGGTCTCGCCGCCATGGGCAAAACCTTGCACCAGTCGCGCCAGTAGCAGGAGCGCAGAAGCCCAGCTACCGATGGCGTCGTAGGACGGAATAAAGGCGATCAACAGGCTGGCACCGGCCATCAATAACATGGTGCTGAGCAAGACCATGCGCCGGCCCAGTTTGTCGGCCAGGATACCGAAGAAGATCCCGCCAATCGGTCTCAACAGAAAGCCGGCGGCAAACACGGCCAGGGTGTTGAGCAAGGCAGAGGTGGCGTTGCTTTTATCGAAGAGTGCCGCGGCGATGTACACCGATGCGACGGTATAGATCGTCCAGTCGAACCATTCGAGCAGGTTGCCTACGCCTGTGGCCATCAATGACTTTCTGCGTAGCGAGGTATGTGCTGTTTTGGCCTGCCCGGTCGAGTACCCGGACATGGTCTCGGTGATGTTATTCATTGTTGGCTCCGAGATGTTTCATGAACCACGGAATGTGGTGGGGTGACAGTCCCTGAAAAAACGAGATCTCCCTTAAAACGAAAATCCAATGTGGGAGCGAGCCTGCTCGCGAAGGCGGCGTGTCAGTCACCTTCAGTGTCGAGGCACAAATCGCATTCGCGAGCAGGCTCGCTCCCACAAGGGAAAGGTGGTGATCAGGCGTTGAGGTGCGCCAACGCCACTTCCTCGATCCCGGCGGCATCGAGCTTGTAGTGTTCGTACAAGTGAGTCGGTGGAGCGATCAGGCTGTATTCGTCATAGATGCCGTGGCGCTTGAGCTTGACCCCGACACCTTCGTCCGACAGCACTTCGGCCACCGCCGCGCCCAGTCCGCCGAGCACGTTGTGCTCTTCCACTGTCATCATGCGTTTGCTGCGCGCGGCGGCTCGCAGGATGACGTCTCGGTCGATCGGCTTGATCGACGCCATGTCGATCACCCCGACGGAGCGCCCTTCGGCGTTCATTTTGCGAGCAGCGGCCAGCGCCGCGTGCACGGTGATGCCGCAGGCGATGATGGTCAGTTCCTCGCCCTCGATGTGCTCATGGGCCTTGCCGAATTCGAAGACCACATCGTCCTGGTAAACGATTGGATCGCGACCACGGCCAATACGGAAATACACCGGCTTGTCATAGGTAGCCGAGGCCTTGATCGCCGCCACCAGCTGCGGGCCGTCGGCTGGCGACACCACTGCCAGATCGGCGATGGAGCGCATGGTGGCGATGTCTTCGGTTGCATGGTGAGAGGTGCCGTAGAAGCCCAGGGAAATGCCGGTGTGGTGCCCGATCAGGCGTACCGGTTGTGCCGAATAGGCCACGTCCATGCGGATCTGTTCGCAGCACAACAGGCCGAGGAACGAGGCAAAGGTCGCCACGAACGGCATCACGCCACAGGTGGCCAGACCGGCGGCGGCAGTGACCATGTTCTGCTCCGAGATGCCGAATTGCAGGTAACGCTCGGGGTACTGGCTGGCGAATTTGTTCAGGCCATTGGAGTACTGCAGGTCGGCCGAGCCGGCCATCACCGGGTAGCCGGCCTTGGTCAATTCAATCAGCGCGTCGGACAGGTACGACAGGCCCGGGTTGAGGGCGTTGAGGCCACGGTACTGCCAGGAATTGGGGGAAAGAGGGGCATTCATGTTCAGATCTCCATGGCTTCAATTTCAGCGATAGCGCGTTTGGCGTCTTCAGGGTCCAGGTAGCCGAGGTGCCAGCCGGGTTCGGTTTCCATGTAGGAAACGCCTTTACCCTTGACGGTCTTGGCGATGATGCAGACCGGTTTTTCACGGCGTTCATCGGCCTTCACCCGGCGCAGGGTTTCGGTCACTTCGGCGATGTTGTGCCCGTCGATGACATGCACTTCCCAGCCGAATGCCCGCCATTTTTCGTCCAGCGGCTCGATCCCGATGACGTCGTCCACCTGGCCGTCAAGCTGGAAACCATTGCGGTCGACGATGGCGATCAGGTGTTTGGCGTTGTGGTGGGCCGCACTCATCGCCGCTTCCCACACCTGGCCTTCCTGCATTTCGCCGTCGCCGAGCATGACGAACACGTCATAGACTTCGCCGGTGAAACGCTGGGCCAGGCACATGCCCAGGCCGCCGGAGAGGGCGTGACCGATGGAGCCGGAAGAGAAGTCGATGCCGGGCACTTTGCGCATGTCAGGGTGATCGCCCAGAGGGCTGCCCAGGCGGGTGTATTCATCGAGCCACTCCTTTGGGAACACGCCCAGGTCTGCCAGGATCGGGAACTGACCCACGGCGGCGTGACCCTTGCCCATCAGGAAACGGTCGCGACCCGGCCATTTGGGCTCTTCGGGGCGGATCGTCATTACGTCGTAGTACAGCGCCGAAAACAGTTCGGCGGCGGAGAACACCGAGGTGTAGTGGCCGGTTTTGGCGATTTCGATCAGGCGGATTGTTTCAAGACGAACGAATTTCGCCCGGTCCTTGAGTTTCATGACGGTCTCAGTGGAAGGCACAAAGTTGCTGGCTTTCCACTGTTCGAGCGTTTTGCAGGGTGTAGACATCTCTACCTCCAATCACAGGCATGAAATTGCTGAAGTTGAATCTCAGTGACGCGGGGTGAACTTCAACCGGATGGTTGTGCGTTCAGGGTGTTATCAGGAAGCACTCAATGGGCAAGGCCCTCCAGTGCTCGCATTGCGGCGATGAGCTCGGCGCAGGTCAGCGGGCCGCCGGATAACAAGGCAAAGTTGCGGGCGTGAGGGGCTTTGAGCGTGGGTTCGGCCACCTGCATCAGCAGCGCTTCATCGAAGCTCGACACACCCAGTTCGGCGAGGTTGCGTGGCAGCCCGATGCGTTGATAGAAGCTCAACAAATCGCCCATGAGTACGGCGTCGCGGTCTTCCAGCACCAACTGCACCAGCAACCCGTACGCCACTTGCCAACCGTGAACCTGCTGCTGTGCACCGGGGATTTTCGACAGGCCGCGGGTCATCGCGTGGGCGATTGATAAACCGCCGCTTTCGAACCCCAGGCCGCTCATCAACAGCACTGCCTCGATCAAGTGATCGAAGGCCGGTGTTACCTCGCCGCTGCCCGCCTGGGCCAGTGCCGGTTCAGCGTGTTGGCGAATCACCTGATAGCACTCGCGCGCCAGGGCCAACCCCGACAACGCCGGACGAGCGCCGAACATGTTGATGCCCCCCGACTTGAAGCACTGTTCGGCTTCGAACTTTTTGGTCAGTGCATCGGCGATACCGGCCAACAGAAACTGGCGCGGCGCCTGGGCGATCAGGCCGGTATCCACCAGAACGTAGCGGGGGCTGACGAGCAGGTGACCGACTTCGCTCAATTGATGATGAGCGTCGTAGACCACATAGTTTTTTGAGGTGGGGGCGTCGTTGGAGGCGACGGTCGGCATGGTGACCAATGCGCGCCCGCTGGAGTGGGCGAGCGCTTTGCCAGCATCGATGCACTTTCCACCACCGACGGCCAGGATCATGTCGAAGTCGATTTGCGCCGCAGCCTTTCTCAGAGTGGCAATGCCATCGGCAGTGATTTCGCCATCGAAGTTGACGTAGTGCAATTCGACTTCTGCCTGGGCACAGGTCTCATCGAGCCGCGACTTGATCAAACCCAATACATAACTGTCGATGACCACCACGGCCCGGCGACCGCAGTGCGACAGATAAGTACCCGCCTGAGCGAGCACTTCAGTGCCCTGGACGTATCTTCCGGGCGAGCCGAAAACCAGATTCATTCTGCACCTCACTTCACTGCTTATTGTTTTTCGAGGACTCGGAGGCAGGCTGCCGGGTTCTCGCTCTTGTTGTGATGCATGATATATCATGTTTTTGCACGGTCAAGTGCTCAGTCGACGAGCTGATCTCAGGCGATCGAATATCCGCCGTCTACCGGCAACGTCGTACCGGTCACGTACCGTGCGTTATCCGAAACAAGGAAGGCGATCACGTTGGCCACATCTTCGGGCGCGCCCCAGACTTTCATGGGAATGCGCGCCATGATGCCCTCCGAACGCGCAGGGTCTTCAAAAGCCCGGCGTGAGAGGCTGGTCAGGATCCAGCCCGGTGCCACGGCATTGGCGCGTATGCCATCGGTGGCCCAAGCCACGGCCATGCAACGCGTCAACTCGCTGATGGCGGCCTTGCTTGACGCATAGGCCGGGGTTTTCGCCGAGCCGAAAATTCCCCACATCGAGGCGAAGTTCACTACCGCACCTCGAGCGACCTTCAAACCGGGCAGGGCGGCATTGGTGATACGCAACACGGCGCTCAGGTTGACGTCCATGACCCGATTGAAGCCATCGAGCTCCCACTCGCGGTTGTGATCGATGATGCCGGCGGCGTTGACGATCGCATCGACCCGCTCGAACTGCGCGAAGAAGCTGTTCACCGCTTCATCGTTGGTGACGTCCAATTCCTGGTAATGGATGCCTGACACCCGTTGTTCGGGTTCACCGAGGCCGACGGTGAACACCTCATAGCCATCAGCGAACAGGCGTTGCGCGGTGGCCAGGCCAATGCCCGAACCACCGCCGGTAACGATTGCGGTTTTTTTCATGGTGTTTCCTCAGAGAGTTGTCGAAGGCGCCTCAGGCGCCGCATTGGGCGAACAGAAACTCGGCCAGCAAATCAATCTGGCCGGTGATCATGTGGGCACCTTTGTGAATGACGCAGCCACGCTCGGCGGCAGCGCTGAGTAAAGGTGTGATATCCGGGTTCATCACCACTTCGCCGACCACTGTGCCGGGGCCCAGGGTGTGGACCGGCAGTGGCAGGGGATCGTCGGCCTTGAGGCCCAGCGCGGTGCCGTTGATCACCACGTTGAAACCGGTGCCGTCGGCGGGACCGGCATTGATCCGGCGGGCAGGGAACAGCTGTCGCAGCTCATTGACCAGCTCTTCGGCCTTGGCCGACGTTCGGTTGCTGATCACCAGTTCCTGAATGTCTTCAGCCAGCAGCGCGTGGGCGATGCCGGTCGCCGCGCCGCCTGCACCGAGCAGCAACACGCGTTTGTTGTGCAGGTCGTGGCCCTGTTTTTTCAGGCCTGCAACGAAGCCGTCGCCATCGAACATGCGTCCGCTGAAGCGCCCGTCAGGCAGGCGTTTGGCGACGTTGCACACGTTCAGCAGCGCAGCGGTGCCTTTGAGCTCATCACACAATTTCGCCACCTCCAGCTTGTGCGGAACGGTGACGATCACCCCCGCCAGGTTTTCAATACCTCGTAACCCTTCCCAGGCCGTGGCCAGGTTGGCGGGTGAAACTTCCCAAGGCACCAGCACGCCGTCGTAGCCGAGGCGCTCCAGTAGGGGGTTGAAAAATTCGGGTGTACGCAGGTGTTTGGCGGGGTAGGTCAGATGGACCACGACCCGGGTTTTACCGCTGATAGGCATCGCTATGTTCCTCTGGTCAGGCTTGGAAAGGGGGGGCGGCCAATGCGCTTCGTCCCAGAATCATGTCGGCGGCTTTCTCACCGATCATGATCGACGGTGCGTTGGTGTTGCCTGAGATCAGGTTGGGCATGATCGCGGCATCAACCACCCGTAGATTGAGCAGGCCATGCACGCGCAATTCGGGGTCGACGACGGCCATGTCATCGACGCCCATCTTGCAGGTACCGACGGGGTGGTAAACGGTCTTGGCCCGTTGGCCGATGTATTTCAACAGGGCTTCGTCGCTGCGCACGTTCGCCCCCGGAAATACCTCTTCGCCGGTGTAGTTGCGCATAGCCGGTTGGGCGAGCACTTCGCGCGCCAGGTTCAGGCCCTTGATCGCCACGCGACGATCTTCCGGGTGCGCGAAGTAACGCGGATCGACTAGCGGTGCTGTTTCTGTATCGGTCGAAGCCAGGCGGATTTCGCCACGGCTCATGGGGCGCAACACGCAGGTGTTGATGGTGGCGCCGGGTTTTTTGATCGCTTCCTGATCCAGGTCGAAAAACACGATCGGCACGAAATGCATCTGTGCGTTTGGCCGCGCCGAGGCGTCATCGGTATTGATGAACGCGCAGGCTTCCGTGACGTTCGAACTGACCGGTCCGCTGCCGAACATCAGGTACTGCAAGCCGTTCTTGACGGTGTTCAGCGGGTTGTCCTGACCGTAGTAACCGTATTTGCCATGGCAATAGGCAATGGTCCCGACTTCGGCGTGGTCCTGCAGATTCTGACCCACGCCCGGCAGGGCGTGGCGCACCGGGATGCCATGGCGTTCGAGTTCTTGCGCCGGGCCGATGCCCGATAGCATCAGCAGCTTGGGTGACTGAATGGCGCCGGCACTGAGGATCACTTCCTTGCTGCCCCGAACCTCGATCAATCGGCCTTTGTGGCGGTACTCGACGCCGACGGCCTGATTGCCCTCGATCAGAATGCGCTGCACGCACGCCTCGGTGACGACGGTCAAACGCCTGGATTTTTCAGCGCTGCGCAGGTAGGCCACCGCCGCGCTGCAGCGGCGATTGTTGCGCGCGGTGATCTGGTTGAAACCAACGCCGTTCTGGCGTTCACCATTGAAATCCGGGGTGTAGGGAATGCCGGCCTGTTGCGCGGCGCGCACGAAGCCGCGAGACAACTCGCAGACCTGCTTGAGGTCCGAGACACCGAGCGGGCCGCCCGTGGCGTGATAGCGGTTATCAAAGCGCTCGTTGTCTTCGGCGCGCTTAAAGTACGGCAACACTTCGCGAAAAGACCAGCCATTGCAGCCAGCGTCAGCCCAATCGTCGTAGTCCTCGTGTTGACCGCGAATATAAATGAGTGCGTTGACCGAACTGCCGCCACCGAGTACCCGGCCTTGGGGAAGGATGCGGCTACGCCCGTCCATGGCGGTTTGCGCCTGTGTTTCATGGCGCGACAGTAGGGGGCTGGACAGCAGACGGGTGAACCCCGCCGGGATATGAATCAGCGGATGACTGTCCCGTGGACCGGCCTCAAGCAGCAGGACCGAGGCCCCAGCTTCGATCAGGCGACCCGTTAATGCACAGCCCGCTGACCCGCCTCCAATAACAACATAATCGTGCATGCCTATCTCCGAACGTGTTGTTCTTTTTTTCATGCATCATATATCTTTGATCCCCCCAAGCGTCAATCCCGCTTTTTTTACGTCGGGTCCGGGGGTGAAAAAGCTGTTGGCAGTAAAAAATAAAACATGATATATCATCCATCAATCGAAGGGTCGACCTCTCGCACACGTCCTCAAAGCAATAAAAAAAGCCTCCAAGACGAGGCAAGGATGACGATGACATGACGCAAATGTTTGCTGCACCCGGCCGCTACATCCAGGGCTACAAGGAACTTGACCGCCTCTACCGGCATGTCGCCTGGTTCGGTCGGCGCTTCATGGTGATTACCACCCAGGGCCGGCTCGATAGTCTGAAACAGACCCTCGACACCAGCTTCGACAGTGAGTGCACTGAACTGCACTACGGGATTTTTTCTGGCGAGGTGACGCGTCAGGAAATCCAGCGACTCACCGCCAGCATGAATGCCCTCGAATGTGACGGGGTCATCGGCGTCGGCGGCGGCAAGGTGCTCGATGCCGCCAAAGCCGTCGCCCACCAGGCCAAAGTGCCGCTGTGCATCGTGCCGACCATTGTCTCCAACGATGCGCCCACCAGTTCGCTCTCGGTGCTGTACACCGAGGCGGGCGCGTTTGATGACGTCCTGTTCTATGAGCGCAGCCCGGACGTGGTGGTCGTTGACACGTGGATCATCGCCCAGGCGCCGGTGCGGCTATTGGTGGCCGGTATGGGCGATGCACTGTCCACCTACTTTGAGGCCCGCACCTGTGTCGAGGCGTACCGCGACAATTTTCTCGGCAATGCCGGCACCGGGATGAAGGAGGGCACAAGTGGTAGCCAATCAACGTTGACGTCCATGGCCATCGCCGAGCTGTGTTATCGGGTGCTGCTCGAGGATGGCCTGCAAGCCATGCGCGCGGCTCAACGGCAGTGCGTCACCAAAGCCTTCAATCGTGTGGTGGAGGCCAATGCCCTGATGAGCGGTATCGGCTTCGAGAGCAATGGTGTCGCGACGGCCCATGCGGTGTATTGCGGGTTCAGCGAACTGGGCAGTCGGGCCACGATGTTCCACGGCGAATACGTGGCGTTCGGGACGCTGGTGATGCTGGTGCTTGAAGGCAAATCCAGCCGCGAACTGGATGCGGTGCTGAAGTTTTGCCTGAGCATCGGCCTGCCGGTGACTTTTGCCGACCTCGGCCTGGCCGACATCACCTCCCACGAGCTCGACTGCGTAGCGCGCACGGCCGCCGACCCGAACCAGACCAGCAAGGTCGAGCCATTCGAAGTGACGTTCGATGAAATGAAGGCAGCGCTGATTTCGGCCAGCGATCTGGGTGAACTCTATAAGAACGGTGGCTCGCTGCTGACGGCCTGAAACTGTTTGCGGTACCCCAAAAAACTACAGGTGAACTGATGAAAGCATTTCAGGCAACTCTGCCGTTGACCCTGGATTTTGAAGTCGGCGCGATCAAGCGCATGGGTGAAAAGGTTGCGCCGTTCGGCAAAAAAGTCTTCCTGATGATTGACCCGTTTCTGCAGGGAAGTGACCTGGTGGCTCAGATCACCGCCAGTTTTGTCGAACGCGGCATTACGTTCATCGAGTGCTATGACATCGTGCCAAACCCCCGGCACACCATGATCGACCGCGCCGTCGAGCAAGTGCGCGACACTGGTTGTGATGTGGTCGTCGCGGTGGGCGGCGGCAGTGCCATCGACTCTGCCAAGGCAGTGGCTTTCGTTGCCGTTCATGGCGGCTCCTGCTGGGACTACACCGAGCGACTGGGCGAAGCGGTGACCCGGCCACAAAGTCGAGGACTGCCCTTGCTGGTGGTGCCCACCACTTCCGGAACCGGCACCGAAGCTACGCCGTTTGCGGTGATCAACAATCCGGAACTGGGTCTCAAGTGCGCCATCGTCAACCCGTTCATCTACCCGGATGTCGCGTTGATCGACCCACAGATCCTGGTGTCCAAACCAGCGAAGCTCACCGCACTGACAGCGGTCGATACCTTCTGTCATGCGCTGGAAGCGTACATCAGCATTCACTGCACACCTTGGGTGGAAATGGTGGCGCTGGAGTCGATCCGCCTGTTCGCCGCCAACGCCCTGCAGTGTGTGCAACACGGTGATGACCTTGAGGCACGCGCGCGCATGGCTTTTGCCTCGACCCTCGGCGGTATGGCAATCGCCAGTGCCGGCGTGACAGTTTCCCATGCCCTGGGTCAGCCGCTGGGCGCGATGACCGATGCGCCCCACGGCGGCACTGTCGCGGCCAGCACACCGCATGTGGTTGGCTGGACTCTGCCGGTATGCGCCGACAAGTTCGCGTGCGTGGCCGGGATACTCGACCCCTCAATGCTGGGCTTGAGCGAAAGCGAGCGTGCGCAGCGGCTGCCGGGGATTCTCAAGTCATTGTTTGCCACTCTAGGGGTCACCGACACGTTCCGCAGTTACGGTTTGCGGGTAGAGCAGATTGATGAATTTGCCCAAACCGTGTGGACCAGTTTCAACCAGGACCTGGCCTGCCATCCGAAGAAGATCAACAGCAAAGAGGAGGTCGCCGAGATCATAAGAATGTGTTGTTAACCGCCGTAGTGAAACAGGCGCTGTCAGGCTCGATAGCGCACCTGAGAACGTTCTGAAGACGTTGTATTGGCCGACCTGTCAGTGAGGTCGGTGGGGTTCTGTACGCTCGAAAAACACCAAAACCAACAATAAAAAACAGTTTCGGGAACAATAATAATGACCAGGAAATACAGGGTAGCCGCCGGGCTGCTAAGCGTTTGTGCCTGCGCGGGCGCCCAGGCAGCCGATTACTCGCCCAGCAACTTTTTGCTGGGCGACTGGAACGGCGAACGCACTCGCTTGCATGAACAGGGCGTTGATTTTCAACTGACCTACGTTAACGAACTGGCCTATAACACCCAGGGCGGCGACGAGCACAAAGGCACTTACAGCGACCAGTTGATGATCGACACCAACTTCGACTTGCAGAAGTTGGTCGGTTGGCAGGGTGCAAGCTTTCGTATGACCTTCACTAACCGTAACGGGGAGAACCTGACGGCCGAAGCCAGGACCAACACCTTGCTGGCTGCGCAGGAAATCTACGGCTACGGCAGTGTCACGCGCCTGGTGCAATTCTATTACCAGCAAGCGCTGCTGGATGATCGCCTGGTGGTAAAGCTCGGTCGTCTGCCCATGAGTGGCGATGTCTTTCCGTTTTCCTGCAAGTTTCAGAACCTGACGTTCTGCGGCACGGTGCCCGGCTACATCACGCCCAACTGGTTCACCTGGCCCGTCAGCCAGTGGGGGGCAGCGGCGGCGGCCAGGCTGACGGATGAAGTGTCCGTCAACACCGCGTTGTATCAGGTCAACCCGCGCTTTACCGAGAACTCCCAAGGCTTGAACTTTGGCAGCCCGTCCGGCACCACCGGCTACCTGGCGGTTGGGGAACTGACGTGGACACCCACCGTGAACGGCTTGCCCGGCAGTTATAGGGTGGGTATCTGGCGCAACACTGGCGATTTCAGCGATGTCTATGAAGACGTCAATGGCCGGCCGATCGGCCTGACGGGCAACGCGCCGGTTCAACACGATGAGGCCAGTGGTTACTACGCCCTGGTCGAGCAGCGGGTTTATCAGGATCCGGGTAACAGTGCCCGGGGCATCAACCTGTTCGCCAACTTCATTCAATCGGATCGCGACGTGTCCAACGTGGAGCGGGTCTGGCACGTCGGTACATTTATCAGCGGACCCTTCGCCGCACGGCCACAGGATGAGATCGGCCTGGCAATCGGTCGTCTTGAAGTGAATGGGAAATCCGCCAAGCGTGTCCGGCAGCAAAACGGCTACACCCAACCGGCCGGCGATACCGAATACCCGATGGAGTTGTACTACGGGGTCAGCGTCACGCCAGCCCTGACTCTGCGACCCAATTTGCAGTACGTGGTCAACCCCGGCGGTATGAGCGGGGACAAAAGCGTGGTGGTCTTCGGGCTGAAAACCGAGGTCAGTTTCTAGGTCATTGCAGAACAAGTGATGTGACGAAAATCCCCGGAATCCGGGCCTTTCCACGCTTGCGATTTTAATAATGCATGATATATCGTCGTTCGGCGCTTATGCCTAAAACAATTCAAACAGGAGATGCGTGCTTATGAATACCCTTGTTGATTTTGCTGCGGTCCAGCAGCGTGTCGCTGCCCTGAAACTCCCGGGGAAGGCGTTTATCAACGGTCGCTTCGTCGATGCATTGAGCGGCGAAACCTTCGCCAATGTTTCCCCGCGCAAGGGCCAGGTGCTCAATTACGTGGCGTCCTGTCAGGCCGAAGACGTCGATGTTGCCGTCAAGGCTGCCCGCCAGGCATTCGACAGTGGTGTGTGGTCGCGCCTGGCGCCGAAAGAGCGCAAGAAAGTCATGCTGCGTTTTGCAGCGTTGTTCGAGCAGAACATGACTGAACTGGCGCTGCTCGAGACATTGGACATGGGCAAACCGGTGGCCGAAAGCGCCGGTTTCGATGTGCATGCGGTGCTCGAATGCCTGCAGTGGTATGCCGAGTGCTGCGACAAGGTCTATGACGAAATCGCCCCTTCAGGGCCCGGTGCACTGGGCATGATCACCCGCGAAGCCATCGGTGTGGTGGCCGCTGTAACCCCGTGGAATTTTCCGATGCTGATGGCGATGTGGAAAGTCGCCCCGGCCCTGGCGATGGGTAACTCGGTCATTCTCAAACCCGCGGAACAGTCGCCGTTGACCGCCTTACGCATTGCCGAACTGGCGGCAGAGGCGGGCATTCCGGCGGGCGTTTTCAACGTGCTGCCAGGCTTTGGGCCAACCGCTGGCCGCGCCCTGGGTCTGCACATGGATGTCGACACTCTGGTGTTCACCGGCTCCGGTGAAGTCGGCAAATTGTTCCTGCAGTACTCAGGGCAGTCGAACATGAAACGGGTGTGGCTGGAGTGCGGCGGCAAGACGCCGAACATTATCCTCAATGACTGCCACGACCTGGAAAAGGCCGCAAACACGGCCGCGCGGTCGATGTTTTTCAATCAGGGCGAAGTCTGTGTGGCGCCTTCGCGACTGATCGTCGAGGCAGGCATTCGCGACGAGTTTGTCGCTGAAGTCCTCAAGGTTGCCCGAACCATCGCCGTTGGCGATCCGCTCGATCCGGCCACGCAATTGGGCGCGATGGTCGACCGTGCGCAGATGGATCGGGTGCTGGGTTACATCAAACAGGGCAGCGAGGAGGGCGCGCGCATCATCCTCGGTGGCGAACGCGCCAGCGGTCCTCTGGCCGACGGTTTCTACATCCCGCCGACAATCTTCGACAACGTCACCAACGACATGACCATCGCCCGGGAGGAGATCTTCGGCCCGGTGCTGTCAGTGATCACCGCCAGCGATCACCTGGACGCCGTACGCATTGCCAATGATTCGCCCTACGGCCTGGCCGCCAGCCTCTGGACCCGCGATCTGTCGCGGGCCCACGCCATGATCCGCTCGCTGCGCGCCGGCAGCGTTTGGGTCAATTGCTTCGACGGCGGCGATATCACCATGCCGTTTGGTGGTTACAAGCAATCGGGCAACGGTCGCGACCGTTCGCTGCACGCGTTGGACAAGTATTCGGAGCTCAAATCCGCCTGGATCGATCTACAGGCCTGACCGGCAGGTACGCCTGCAAGTCCGGTGTTGCGCTACGCAGCACCGGATACCCGCTCCAACGATCAAATCAGCGCACTGGAGAACAATAATTATGAAGCTGTCAGCTGTTCGTTCGATCACCGCGTTTACCCTGGCAAGCCTTATCGGCACCCACGCCTGGGCGACCGGCAAACATGAAATCTATAACTTGATGCCCAACACTGCGTTGTCGGGTGTCATCGATCCCGACATGCCCGATCGCACGTCGATCAATAAGGCCTTGCCGCTGAAGAAGAAGGGCGAGCGCCTGCGCATCGGCTGGACCGAAATTACCCTGGGCAATCCCTGGTTTGTCTCGATGATCGACGATGCGAAAACCGTGGCCAAAAAATACAACTACGACATCGAGCTGCAAGTGGCAGATAGCGATGTCGCCAAGCAGAGTGCGCAAGTCGATAACTTCATCACGCTGGGCGTCGATCTGATTGTCATCGACCCTACCGATATCCAGGGTTCGGTGTCCGATGTCGAGCGTGCTGTGAATGCCGGGATCCCGGTGATCACCGTGGGCACCGCGCCGGATGCCAGGGCGCCGGTGATTACCACCAGTACCGGTAACCCTTACGGCAGTGGTTTCGAGGCCGGCCGCTATGTGGCATCGAAAACCGATCCGGCAACCGTGATCAATGCCGCCATGGTCATTGGCGTGATGGGTAATTCCACGTCCGAAAGTCGCCTCAATGGCATGATTTCCGGCATCGTCTATGCGCGTTCGCAAGAGCGCAAGCTGGGTCTTTCCCGGGAAGACGCCATGCTCAAGGGCTTCAAGCTGTTCCAGAAAGTCAAGGCCAAGGGCAGCTTCAGCTGGCCGGAAGGTGGGTTCAATGTGCTGGCGTGGGGGCGCGGCGACTGGACCGAAGAGGGTGGGCTTGCCGCCACCGAGGACATCCTCGCGTCCCAGGGTGACAAGCTGAACCTGGTGCTGGCCGAGAACGATTTCATTGCCATCGGTGCAATCAACGCCCTGGAGAACGCCGGCAAGAAAAACAGCGTGATGGTCGCTTCGGGGGCCGGCAGTTTCCGCCTCGCACTGGACTTGATCAAGCAAGGAAAATTGCTGGTCAGCGCTACCAACAGCGGATCGGAAACCGGGGTTGCCGCCATTGAGTTGATCCACCAGATCCTCAACAAGGGACTGGATGCGAACAACCTGCCGCTGGCCTCTTATTTCCCGGTCACGCTGATCACACCGGATAACGTCGATACCTATATCGCGGCTGACAGCCTGCCACCGTCCACTGAAACCGTGCCGCCATTCCGCTCCATCGAGCAGATCAAAACCGCGATGAAGTGATGGATCGAGGATGAGCCGGATGGCAGTCGCCATGGCTGGCGACTGCCGTTCGATCGGCGGCAGTTTCAAGACGGTGAACACAATGAATGCAATGCAAGAACCAGCAGTGGAGATGCTCGATATCTCCAAGAAGTTCGGCGGCATCAGTGCCCTGGACAGCGCCCGTTTTTCTGCCCGTGCGGGGGAAATCCATGCCCTCATGGGCGAGAACGGCGCCGGTAAATCAACCTTGATGAAGATCCTGTCAGGGGCTTATGTACGCGATGCCGGTGGGGTCAGTCTCAATGGCCAGGCAGTGGATATTCGCAAACCTGGCGATGCCCTTGAACTTGGCATTTCAATCATCTATCAGGAGTTCGCACTGGCAGCGCACCTGTCGGTGGCCGAGAACATCTGCATTGATGACCTGGGAAAGAGCAAAGGCGTTGTTCCGTGGGCAGCCATGCGCCGCAAGGCTCGGGCGATTCTCGATGAGCTGGGTTTCCACGATATCGATGTGCGCCAACCGGTCGGCAGTTTGCCAGTGGCTTACCAGCAAGCGGTGGAAATCTGCAAGGCGCTCTCGCGCAACGCCAGGGTGTTGATTTTCGATGAGCCGACCGCAGTGCTGACTTCACATGAGGTGGAAAAGCTGTTCAGGATTCTCGATGAATTGCGCCGCAAAGGCGTGTGTATCGTTTACGTCTCCCACCGCATGGACGAGATCTTCCGCATCTGCGACCGCGCGACGGTACTTAAGGACGGCAAGACCGTCGGCACGTTGGCCCTGGCCGAGATCACCGAGCGCGGTTTGATCGAGATGATGATCGGCCGCGAGCTCAGCGATCTGTTCCCGGCTCGCCAGGCGAGCATTGGCCAGGTGCTGCTCAAGGTCGATCACCTGTGTGCCGGGCGCCTGGTGCGTGACGTGAGTTTTGAAGTGCATGCCGGTGAAGTCCTGGGCTTTTGTGGCCTGGTGGGCGCTGGTCGCACGGAGACCATGCGCGCGATCTTCGGAGCTGACCGGATAACTTCCGGCACGCTGTACCTTGAGGGTCGGCAGATCTACAACCGCACACCTCGGGACGCCATCGCCAATGGCATCGGTCTGTTGCCCGAAGATCGCAAGCAGCAAGGCGTTCTGCTGGAGATGTCGATACGGGTCAATGGTGCCTTGCGCCCGAACAGTCCCTACACCGGGCGCATGGGCTGGATTGCCAGTGGCCGGGAAACCCGGGGTATTGAAGCCTTGCGCAAACAGCTGGCGGTCAAGACGCGCTCGATCGAGCAACTGGTCGGCGATCTGTCGGGCGGTAATCAACAGAAGGTCGCCTTGATGAAGTGGGTCGATGCCGGATGCCGTGTGCTGATACTGGATGAACCGACCCGTGGCGTGGACGTGGGCGCGAAAACGGAAATCTACCGGGTCATCAATGACCTCGCCGAGCAAGGTGTGGCAATCATCATGGTCTCTTCGGAAATGATCGAAATCATCGGCATGTGTGATCGCGTGCTGGTCATGCGTGAAGGTGCGATCGCTGGCGAGCTGGCGGGAGAACGTATCAAGGAACAAGCAATGATTTGCCTGGCAATGGGAGTCGAACACCATGAGTAACCCAAATTCCAAGTTGGCCACGGCTGAACTGGTGCATAAAAGCCGCCGCCCTCAAGGCAGCAAATTGAGCCTGCGTGCGTTACAGCGTTTGTTCCTGGAGCACAACGCCCTGGTGATGCTGTTGGTGCTGGCCATTGTCGCCAGCGTGCTGTCGGCGGACTTTTTTACGTTCCTGAACATTGGCAATCTGTTGCGCCAGTTGACGCCTTTGCTGCTGGTCAGCGTTGGCATGCTGATTGTCATCCTGACGGCGGGTATCGACTTGTCCGTGGCCTCAGTCGCCGCGGTTGGCGGCGTTGTGGTAGCGATGACTCTCAACGTCATGCCGGTCGAGGGCAGTCTCGGATTGCTGCTGGCAGTGATTGTTGCAGTGGCCTGCGGGGTCTTGATGGGGTTGGTGACAGGCAGCTTCATTGCCTATTTCCGGATGGCGCCTTTCATTGCGACACTGGCGATGATGACGGTTGCCCGGGGCCTGGCATTCATCTTGTCGAACGGCCAGCCTCAACGCCTGGATGATCGACTGGTCAGCGCTCAGTTACTGCGTGATTTCGGCCGGCTGGCCGATGGTTTGTTGGGTGTGCCGTGGCCCGTGTGGCTGGCAGCGCTGGTCACCGTGGTATTCGCCTTGATCCTGCGATACAACGCCTATGGTCGCCTGACTATCGCCAGTGGCAGCAATGAAACGGCGGTGCGTCTGGCGGGCATCCCGGTCGAGCGCTACAAGCTCGCAGCCTATGGCATTTGTGGTGGCCTTGCGGCGCTGGCCGGCGTGGTGATCGCATCCCGTTCGGGAGTCGCCACGCCCAGCGCCGGCATGGCGCTTGAGCTCGATGCCATCGCGGCGTGCGTCATTGGCGGGGCATTGCTGTCGGGGGGCAAGGGCACGATTTTTTACACGGTGGTGGGCGTACTGGTACTGGGGCTGATCGGCAACATCATGAATCTTTTGAGTGTGCCGGCCTACCCACAGCAAATCATCAAGGGTGCAATTATTGTCGTCGCTGTGTTGTTGCAGGGTGTCGGTCGACGAGACGCACGTATTTGAGGAAACCGCCGGACGGAGTGGCAGGCACAGGTTGATGATGTATGATGCGTTATCGTCAACTCATGTCGGCAGATTCACAAGTCTGCCACTGCGGCGAACAGTAATCGACCATGGAGATCGAGTCATAGTGACCGTGCATAAGCCCATTGATAAAGGCAACCTGAGCGAACGGGTGTATTCCATTATCCGCACCGCATTAATGGACGGGCAGTATCAGCCAGGGGATCGGTTGCGCATCAGTACACTGGCTGAAGAGTTCGGTGTATCGATCACGCCGGTGCGCGAGGCGATCTTCCGTCTGGTCAGCGATCATGCGTTGGATATGAAGGCCGCGACCTCGATCTACGTCCCGGAATTGACCGTCAGTCAATTACGGGAAATCCAGCTGATTCGTCATCTGCTGGAGGGCGAGGCTGCTGGTGTGGCGGCTCAGCGCATCACCCAACCGGAACTGGAAAAGCTCGAAGCCATTCAGGATGCGTTCCAGAAAGCGGTGCCCGTCGATTACAGGCAAGCCGCCTTGCTGAACCGGGAGTTCCACTTCGGTTTGATCTCTGCCGCGCGAATGCCGGTGGTGTCCAAGACCCTTGAGAACATGTGGGTCATCATGGGACCGCTGCTCAGCCGCTTTCACGCCGAGGTGCCCAAGCGGGAACTGGCAAGTGCCAAGCACAAGCATTTCGAGGTGCTGGAAGGTTTGCGCACCCGCGATTCAGCCAAGGCCAAAGGCGCGCTGCAAGCGGACATCGCCTGGGGCGAGTTGATGATCGAATGGCTGGAGAAAAAGGAGAACCTGGCGGAGGCCTGAACGACAGCGCTGTCGTCGGCTCCCCCTGAACACATCGCCCGAGCTCCTGGTCAGGAGTCTCGGGCGATGCCGTTTCAAGGTTTGGAGTCGCCGAGGGTGGCAATCCATTTTCCACCTTCGCCGCCCTGTTTGAGCGCGTGCAGGGCCTGGGGAAGGTTGGAGAAATCGAAAGTCTGACGATGCGGCAATAACAGGCGACCGGCCAACACCTGTTCCAGCAGGCGCTCGCCCGCTTGTCGCAGCTGCTGTCGATCGCTCAAACTCGCATGGGCATGGAAACTGTTGAGAGCTACTTCGTGCAGGGAGATTGCGGTACCGAAGGCAGGTAATGGTGCGCTTTCCTGACGGTCCTGGATGCAGACCAGATGACCGTTGTATCCCAGCAAAGGGGCCAGGCTGGCAGCATGGGCGCCGCTGACGGTGTCGAACAGCGCTTGCAATCGACGCTCACCCAAGGCGGTTTGCAGTGCTTGCTGCCACTGATCGTCACGGTAGTCGAACACACCGGCCGCCCCCAGGGCCTTGAGCCGGGAATGGTGTCTGGTCGCTGCCGTTGCCCAGACACGGCAGCCGCGCTGGACGGCCAGTTGCACCAGCAACAGGCCGACTGCGCCGCCGGCACCGACCACCAGTACATCCCCCGGCGCCACGGGCACTTTATCCAGTGCCTGCCAGGCCGTCAGGCCGGGGCAGGGCAGGGCGGCGGCAACGCTTTCATCGAGAGCCTCGGGCACGTTCAAAACGGTACTGGCATCGAGCATGCAGTATTCGGCAAAACTGCCATCGCGCGTCAGCGACTGATGATACGCAACCAGAGCCCCGGCTTTCAGGGTGACACCCGCGCCTGCGGTCACGACCTCGCCCACGCCATCCACGCCCGGTACATGGCCGGTCTTCCAGGCGGCATGACCCCACTCGATGATCTTCCAGTCCACTGGATTCAACGCCACGGCGCGATTGGCCACAAGCACTTCGCCAGGACCTGGCTGGAGCAGCGGTTTACGAATCAATTTCAAGCCATCGATACCTTTATCCGAGGTCCAGGACCAGGCGGCGAAATCAGTCTGCATTCGTGAATCCTCATGGAAATCCGTTAATCACGAGTATCCCTGCCAGCGCTGAACAGCTAAATGTCAATTAGCGCAAAGGTGTTGTGAACTCAAATCAACAATCGCTGTAAGCCACGCGGGGCTTGGTCTGCGTTGGTTTTACTTTGAATCCCCGGGTGGAAGTTCGGGTGGCGGCGACTGATCGATATGGACTGAATAGTCTATTGTGGACTAAAGTGTATTTGGCTTGCCAAGGCAAGTCTCATATCCTTCAAACACACGCTAAACCCGATATGTTCTGGAGATTCACAATGGGTACAAGAACAATAAAAAAATCGTCCGTATTCCCTGCCACGTTGTTGTTTACAAGTTTGATGTGGGTGGCGACGGGCAATGCCACGCCTGTTTTTTCAAAGGCTGATCAAGTCGATGAAATCATGGGTGCGCTGATGAAGGAACAGAACATACCGGGGGCGGCCATCACGATACTTAAAGACGGCAAGCCGCTTTACGCCTCGGCCTACGGTTCAAGCAACCTGGAAACCAGAACGCCTGCAACCACCGCGACGGTATTCCAGTCCGGTTCGGTGGGGAAGATGTTTACATCGTCCGCCATCATGCTGTTGGTTCAGGACGGCAAGCTGCTGCTGGACGATCCGGTTGCGCCCTATTTTCCGGAAGCCAAAGGCATGTGGGACGGTGTGACCATTCGCCAGATCATGCTGCAGCGCTCGGGCATTCCCGACTATGAACAGTTCAACAGTATTGATATCAAACAGGATTACACCGACGAGCAACTCATTACGATGCTGTCGTCCAAAAAGCTGGACTTCACACCGGGTACTCAATATCGATACAGCAACTCGGGGTATGTGGCCCTGGGGGTGTTGATCAAGCGGGCAACCGGGCGCTTCTACGGCGATCTGCTGCGAGAAAGAATTTTCGACAAGTGCGAGATGAAAACTGCACAGGTCAATGTGCTCAAGAGCATCATCCCCAGTCGTGCCGCCGGCTACGTAGTCGATGAAGGATCACTGGCAAACCCGGGCCCGGTATCACAAAGCCTGGCCCAGACGGCCGACGGCAGCTTGCTACTGACGATCAATGACCTGTCTGCCTGGGATCAATGCCTGTCAAAAAACAAAGCCTTGACTGAACAATCCATCAACACTGAATGGCAGGTACCTTTGTTGCCAGATGGCTCACGGCCGATCACCGGCTATGGCTTTGGCTGGCAAAACAATACATTCAACGGACATAGGTTGATTGAGCATGGCGGGTCGTTTCAGGGCTTCCACGCCCATTACGCAAGATTCGATAATGGCCTTTCCATCGGCTTCCTGGCGAACCTGGAATCTGCGCGCAGCGGTTATATCGTCAAGCGTATTGCCGCAGTAATTGATCCGGAACTGGCTCCACTGGAAAAAGAAATTGACGGAACGGTGGCAACCACTCAAAAAACCAAAAAAGCGCTAATTGCATTGATGAGCGGCAATGATGACCCTCTGCTCAGTAGCAATGTGCGCAAGGCTTTTGACGAGAAACGCATCACAGAGATTGAATCGTCATTCAGTAAGCTAACGAACAATACTCAGCTGATACAGGTTGCCGAGACAAAAGAAAACGCCGTCACTCACCGCATCTACAGAGCGATGTCCAAAAAAGTGAATTACCTTGATGTTGCCCTTTCCGATGGCCGCATCATGGACTTGAAGTTCTCCTATGAATAAATGGAAGTTGCGTTAAGGTGAGTTTGAACCCTGGCGGGGGATCAAACCGCCAACCTCAAGGAAAAGCCCTGCAAGCCCGAGCTTGCAGCGGCTTGATGGTGATGGAAGGCAAACACGTGAATCAATCAGGATTTGGGCTGGCTCGGGAGTTTGAGTCGCTCAAGTATCACCCTGGCAACATCCAGCGCAGAGCCAGGGTTTTGACCGGTCACCAGTTCTCGATCGATGACCACATGCGGGCCCCATGGCGAAGTGTTGCTGCTGAATACGCCGCCGGCCAATTCCAGTGCCGTTTGCGGATAGAACTTCATGGCGCCTCCCTTCAAAAGCTGTTTGGCCAGTTCCTCTTCCTGATTGCTGATGACTGTGAATTTGTAACCGGCGTAAGCCCAGTCTGACTTCGCGGTTTTGGTGCCGGCTTCAAGTTTTTGAGTGAAGGCGCTCGGGTCGGGCAGCGTCGAGAGCAAGGCAATCGGCCCATGGCAAACGAGGGCGGTCGTCTTGCCATGTTCATGGAAGTTGTTCAGCAGTTCCCCCAGTTGCGCGCTATGGAGAAGGTCCTGCATCGGTGCGTGGCCGCCGGGTACATAGACCGCATCGAAATGCTCGTAGCCAATCTGTTTGACGCGCGACAGGCTGATGACCGGTGACTCGCCCGCAGAGGTGATCTTGAGCTTTTCCATCAGCGCCTTGTGCTCCTGCAATGCGCTTACGTCATTGTTGAAGTACATCTTGTCGTTGGAAGACGTATCCAGCGTGGGTGCCTTGCCCGTTGGCGTGGCAAAGGTCACCGAATGCCCGGCATCGAGCAGCAGCTTCACCGGTTGCATCAATTCGTTCAGGTAGAAGCCAGTCGCAAAGACTTTATTGTCCTTGAGGTCGAGGTGATCTGAATCTGACAGCACGATCAGTACATTGCTGGCCTGGGCGTTGAAGGCCAAAGTGCAAAGAGTCATTGCAAGAGCAAGTCGGGTAATGGGGCGCATGGGCTTTCCGGACAGTGGAGGGATAGGTGTTCGATCAGCAGTCGCCTGATCGTTGATGCGACTATATTCATGCCTTCATGGGCGATAAACTTGCTAAAAAGAAAAGCACTTGTTCTTTGGAGATAAAGGTGAGCCGCCGATTCGATTATCTTGCGGACGTAGAAGTCTTCATCACCGTCGTGGAGAAGGGCTCCCTGAGCGCCGGGGCGGTTGTCCTGGCGACCACCCCTTCGGTGGTCAGCCGGGCGATCTCACGCCTGGAAACACGCCTTGGCGTTCAATTGTTACGGCGCACGACTCGACGTCTGAGCCTGACCGAGGCGGGTTTGCTTTACCTCGAACAATCCCGTGCGGCGTTCTCGTTGATCGATGATGCGGAGCGGACCATCCTTGGCCAGGAGGGAGCATTGACTGGCCGGGTACGGCTCAGCGTGCCGACGACTTACGGGCACTACCGGTTGCCGGCATTGCTCTGCCGCTTCAATCGGCAGTACCCGCAAGTGCGCATCGAAATGAGCATCAGCAATCGAAATGTGGATCTGGTGGCCGAAGGGTATGACCTGGCTATTCGCCTTGGGCAATTACCCGACAGCGGCCTGATTGGACGCAAACTTGAGGATGCGGGTTTGTGCGTGGTGGCCGCGCCGGATTACTTACGGGATGCAGGTACGCCCCGTAGTGTCGACGAATTGTCTGCGCATGCCTGCCTGCCATTTGTGATGCCCAGCAGCGGGCGGATAGCGCCGTGGCTGTTCTGCGAGCAGGGGATTGACCGGGAGTGGTTCCCCGAGGCGAATATTCAAGTGTCCGACGACGTGCTGGGCACTGTGTCTTTGGCCGAGCACGGCATGGGTATTTGCCAAACCTACGACTTTATCGTTCGCGAGCGAATTCAAAGCGGACGCCTGTTGCCGCTGCTCGAACGGTCGGGTGGAAGGTCCCGACCGTTCTCTGTGATTTTCCCGCCTCATCGCCAGTTATCGGCTGCGTCCCGGGCGCTGATCGACTTCCTGACCCGCGAGGTGGCGGATCAGGCACACCCCCCCCTTATCGAGCGTCAAGCAATCGAGTAGGGCGGGTAATCGGTATAACCCCTGGCTCCGCCACCATAGCTCAGTGCGCGATCTGGTATTAGCAGCGGCCAGTCGTTGTACAGACGTTCGACCAGGTCCGGGTTCGCGATAAATGGCTCACCGAATGCTGCAATGTCGATCAATCCTTCACGCAAGAAACTCTGCGCACGCGCTTTGGTCATGCCCCCGGCGAGAACCAGAGTTCCCTGGTAGTGGCTGCGGAATTTCTTCAGGAAGTCGTCTGGAATCGGCGAACTGCCCCGTGACAGTTGATCCATGAAATGGACATAGGCCAATCCACGCCGGGAAAGCTGATTGGCGACATACAGGTAGGTTTCCTGGACATCGTCGTAAAGCCCCATGTCGAACAGTCCACCAAACGGTGACAGGCGTATGGCCGTGCGGTGCGCACCAATACGATCAATGACGCGATCGACTACCTCGAGCAAAAAGCGAGTGCGGTTTTCGAGGGTGTCGCTGCGGTACTCATCGGTGCGGTCATTGACCAAAGGATTGAGGAACTGCTCGATCAAGTAGCCGTTCGCTCCATGCAGTTCAATGCCGTCGAAGCCTGCATCAATCGCGTTGGCGGCGGCCTGGGTAAAGTCACTAATGACCTCTTTGACTTCCTGCGTACTGAGGGCGCGGGGTTTGGACACCTCCACCGGGCCGGGCTCACCACGCTCAGTCATACCCCAGGCCTGAGAATCGCGAGCAATCTGCGAAGTTGAGCTGACCGGTGCAATTCCGTTCGGCTGGATGCTGACATGGGAGACGCGCCCGACATGCCATAGCTGGGTAAAGATAACGCCGCCGGCATCATGGACGGCCTGAGTCACTTTGCGCCAGCCATTGATCTGGGGCGTAGTGTAGATGCCAGGGATGGCCAGAAACCCTTCAGCCGAGCGTGAAATCGGAGTGCCCTCGGTAACGATCAGCCCGGCACTGGCGCGTTGACTGTAATAGAGCGCGGTCAGTTCGTTGGCAATGCCATCGGGGTTGCGAGCCCGGGTCATCGGTGCCATTGCAATTCGATTGCGCAGCGTCAGCGCGCCGACCTGGCAGGGGTCAAATAATGTGCTCATGGAATCCGGTCCTCACTTGATGGGGCTCAAGAGCGTAAGCGCCCTTTAGCTCGCTGATAACCTGGCAACGATGAACATGTTCTGTGAGAAAGCTTCACAACTGCGCAGGGAAAGCGGGGGAGGAGGTCCGGTGTATCGGATTATCTCTGTGAATTTAATTCTAAAGTTAAATGAACGTTCTCCAATGCTTCCTGTGATTTTTAGCGGGGCGCTTGTGATATTTTTTCACGAGTCATTGAGAAGGGGCTGGACGTGGATAACAGAGCGGGTGAGATGTCGGTATTTGTGCGGGTTGTTGATGCGGGCAGCTTTTCCCAAGCCGCACGCCAAATGCTGATGACGCCTTCAACAGTCAGCAAACTGATTGTTCGCCTGGAGCTGCGCCTGGGCGTTCGCCTGCTGGAACGCTCCACGCGCAAGCTGTCATTGACGGATGAAGGCCGCGTTTACTATGAGCGCAGTCACGCACTGCTGGCAGAACTTGATGATGTCGAACGGGTGTTGGCGCAAGGTGCACAGAAAGCGCGTGGAACAGTGCGCATCAATGCTTCGGTGGCGTTTGGCACACTGGCGATTGAACCCAACTTGCCAGCGTTCTGGGAGGCTCATCCCAATATTCAGATCAACCTGTCCCTGTGCGACGACATCGTCGACATGTACCTGGACAGGACGGACATTGCCTTCCGGGTAGGTGTACTGAATGACTCGACGTTGCGCGCGCGAAAGATCGGGATTGCTCGACGCAAGATCGTTGCTTCGCCGAATTACCTGGAAAAATACGGGGTGCCCGAAACCCTGGAAGACCTTTGCGAACATAATTGTTTGAGCTTTAATTTCCGTCGTTCCAGTCCGGTCTGGCCCATGCATCAGAGTGGCCGTATCGTTGATCGTATCGTCCAGGGCAATCTGCAAGCCAACAATGGTGAGACGGTTCGGCGCATGGCCATTGCTGGCGTCGGAATCGCCAGGCTGGCGGACTTTCACATTGATGAAGATCTGGCCACGGGGCGTCTGGTCGAGGTACTCGCACAAAGCGGTCATGATTGCGAGGAAGTCCATGCGCTGTATCAGGGTGGACAGCATGTGCCCCAGCGTATCCGGACGTTCCTCGACTTCATGGTGCCGCGTCTGCAAGCCTTCATGGATCGCGGGTGAGCCCGCTGCCTTCGTCAGTGGCTGGATTCAATAATGGTCTTGAGGCTCTCCAGACCTTGGCGATACAAGACTTCAAAATGCTCGACGACCTGCGCTTCATCGGCCCCCTGGACCACAAAACTGCTTGACCAGGATGCCAGTGTTCCGCCCTTGCCATCGGACTGCGCTTGCATTCTGCCGACGTAATCAATGACTGGCGAAGGGCCCTCAAGCAAGGCATAGCTGTAATACTTTTCATCC
The DNA here is from genome assembly GCF_002356535.2 of Pseudomonas izuensis. Taxonomy (NCBI): domain Bacteria; kingdom Pseudomonadati; phylum Pseudomonadota; class Gammaproteobacteria; order Pseudomonadales; family Pseudomonadaceae; genus Pseudomonas; species Pseudomonas izuensis. Next base: position 2,592,420 of record NZ_AP017423.2, read on the forward strand.
TCATCAAACGCAAGCAAGCGCTCGACAATGGTCGCGCCATTGGTGGTTTGCAGATGACGCAGGCGTCCTCCGTCACTCAAGGTGCTGCTGGCAATAACATCCAGCCAGCGGGGCAACCAGTCAAAGCCGCCAAGAAGCGACCAGACTTGTTCGACGGGACGTTCGATGGCGATCCAGACGTGGACTTCACACATTTTTGCTTACCTGTTTTTGGGGGGAGAAGTTGTTCATGGGAGAACTGATGCGACCAACCATAAATTGGCAGCACTGATCAGCAGGAAAATCAACCAGGCCACGACAGCAACCGGGCGTGAAATCGCGAAGTCGCCCATCAGCGTTTTATCGCGGGTAAAACGAATCAACGGATAGACCGCAAACGGCAGTTGTATCGACAGCACCACCTGAGAAAACACCAACAGGTCGCCCACTGCGCGATCCCCCAGCCAGAGTATTGCGCCAAGCGCCGGCCCAATGGCCAGCAGGCGGGTGACGATGCGCTGCTTGCACAATGAAACCCTGAGTTTCAGGAAACCCTCGAGCACCACCTGGCCGGCGAGAGTGCCCGTCAGCGTCGCGCTTTGTCCGGATGCAAGCAGTGCCAGGGCAAAAAGTACGGCGCAAAAGGTGCCCCCCATCAGGGGGGCCAGCAGTTGGTGGGCTTGCTCGATGCCGCCAATCTCGGTATGGCCGCTGTCATGGAATACCGCTGCGGCCACTAAAAGAATGGCGACCTGTACGGCGGCGGCAATCGACAGCGCACGGATCGTGTCGATTGAACCGCGGCGCAGGGATTGCCTGACCTGCACTGCGTCATTCAGGCGGCTGGGTGATCGGGCCAGAGACGAATGCAGGTAGAGATTGTGTGGCATGACGGTGGCGCCGATGATACCCACCGCAATGAACAGCGCCCCAGGTTCAGCCAGCGTGTCCAATGAAGGGATGAAACCTTGTAGTGCAGCGTTTTTATCGAGTGTGATCAGCGCCAGCTCTATGGCAAAACACAGGACAATGATCGCTACCAGTGCCAGGACGATCTTCTGCACTCGACCATTGGCGGCGCCCTTCACGCCCAGGATGACCAGCGTACTGATGGCAGTCAGCACAATGCCGATGCTCAGCGGCAGGTTGAACAGCAGTTTGAACGCCAATGCCGCGCCCAACACTTCGGCGATGTCAGTGGCGATGATAGCCATCTCTGCCATCGTCCAGTGCGCAAGTGTGGCTTGTCGGCCATAGCGAAGACGGCAGGTCTGGGCAAGGTCCTGACCTGTGACCACGCCCAGGCGCAAAGCGAGTGTTTGCAAGAGCATGGCCGCCAGGCTCGACAACACCACCATGAACAGCAAGCGGTATCCGAATTGCGCACCGGCGGCGATCCCGGTGGCCCAGTTGCCAGGGTCCATGTAACCCACGGCGATCAATAGCCCGGGACCCATCAACAGTGAGAGGCGCCGCGGCATCGGTGATCGTTGGTTGGCCGGTTCACCGGGATGCTCCAAAAGCGACGTCTGTGCTGTCATCGATCAAAGTCTCCTGTGTCGCCGGCCGCGTTGGGGCAGGCGCGCCAGCACCAGGGTATGAATGAACAACAGAAGGCCGGTCACCGCGAGGATCGCCGCGACTGCTCCACTCATGGCTTGGGCTGACAGCAGACACACCAGCGCCGCCATTTGGGTCAGCAGGCGCTGGGCCAGGGAGCTCCGTGATGCTTTCGACACTTCGAACAGGCAGCCGGGCCAGGCGTCTGGCATGGCTCGTGAGAACTGTGTGACGGCGATGATTACCGCCGCATAGAGCCCGATCCCGATACCGGCGGTGCCATCGGTCAGCGCCAGGGCGATGGCACTGACCGTCAGCAACATGGCTATTACAGCGGACGCAACACGGCTATGGCTCATGGTGTTTCGCCCAACCCCATTGGCGCATCCACCCGCAGGCGCAATACATGAAACGGTGGCTGACTGTCGTCCTCACCCGCATTGAGCAGGGGGTGGCGGTGTAACTGGTTCGCCGTGATGTACAACCATTTGCCTTGTGCGTCGAGTTCGACACCATCCGGCCAGCCGAGCAACTGATCATCCTGGGCCAGGATGCGGTAGCCTGCCGGCGACGCCAGCCCGATGGCGTTATTCGCGATGTCGGTCACGTACACATTGCCCTCGGCATCGACATCGAAGCCGTCGCAGTGCGGCTTTTCGCACCAGAATTCCACCGCTTCACTCAACGCTGGAGCGTCAGTGACCTGGGCGAGACTTTCGGTGCTGATCCGATAGACCTTGCGCGCCGACATCGAACCGAAATACACCCATCGACCCAAGGGGTCGATCGCAATCGGGTTGAGGCCGTAGCGATACGCAATGATTTCACCTTCGGGCGTACGCAACGCCAGCGGTTTACCCGCAACGATCAGCGGCACATCACCCGGCATCAGTCCCGGGTAGCACTCCAGCGAGCGCCACGAAAGACCGGTTTGCAGGTCGACCACGACAATGGCCGGGTAGTCGCTGGCGCCACTGGGGTTCATCGTCATGTCTGCGATATAGATACGCTGGCGCCGCCAATCGATGACGAAATCCTGAGTGAAGGAACTGGGGCGCAGGACGTTCTGCGGCAACACAATCATTCGATGCAGGCGTTGCGCGCGATCATTCCAGGCGATGAGGCGGGGCTGTTGTTGCTGTGGCTTGCCCATATCGAGTATCCAGACAATCCCTTCGGGATCGGTACGGATTCCGATTACGGCGGACATGCCGCGTCCATCGTCGCCGGGTTTGCTGGCCCAGGCCTCATTGGGGTAAGCCGAGTGCTCGCCGTTCTGCGCCACCGCCCGTACCGAGATGTCGGGCGCAATAATGGCGGATACCGACACCAGCACTCGCCCGTCAGGCATCACAGTGGGGTTGCCCGGGCGCTCGACCGGGAATGTCGCGAAAATCTCCAGTGGCTGGCTGTTCATGGCTTGGCCTGCACGAACGATTCTGCGGTGCCACTCGAAGGATCGACAAAAATGATGTCGCTTGGATCACGTCGCGGGGTGTCGACTGACACCATGAACAGCGGGTGTTCTAGGATCTGCGGCATTCCGTGAACAGTGAATTTCTTGAAGAACAGCATTTCGCCTGGACCCACTTCGAACTCTTCGCGGTCACCCATGAAAAACGTTGCACGCCCTGACAGCACAATCAGGTATTCGTCACAGGTGGCGTGGTAATGCGCGGGGGTCGGGTGATAGACCCGGAAGACACGGGCACTGGCTTCATCTTCATCGGTCAGGCGCGTATCGACCAGTAGCGTTTCGGCTGTTGCGGGGAACGTCTTGACGATCTCGTCGAGATTGAACGAGGCGTGGGGTGCGGCCTCGACCAGTTTTTTCCGGGTGCTTGCATCGGTCATCTTGAAACCCTCATTCAGGCGTCTTTCGAGGGACGCTGTGATGTTGTCTGTGGTTTCAGAGTAAGCACTGGATGAGCAGCAGAGAACGCAGTGGCCGTGCACAAGATTTGAGAATTCAAATAACAATTCGACTCGCTCGCGTGCCAGTCGGGATGGCGTGCTTCTGCGAATTCAATTCCAAACAGCTACGCCCGATGATGCATTTCTGGCACGGACGGCCTGCGGCATAGTGATGAGCACTCACTATCGAGTCCAGCTGTGTCGGAGACAAAGATGCAAGTCAGAGCTGCTGTTCTGAGACACATGAATGCGGCCCCGCCCTATGCGCAGAGCAAGCCGATCACGATCGAAACCATCGAGCTGGCGCCGCCAGGGCCGGGCGAAGTGCTGGTGCGAATCCGCGCCGCCGGCCTGTGCCATTCCGACTTGTCGGTGATCAATGGCGACCGGCCTCGACCTATGCCCATGGCGCTCGGTCATGAGGCTGCAGGTGTGGTCGAAGCCTTGGGAGACGGGGTCGGCGACCTTGAGCCAGGGGACCATGTGGTCATGGTGTTCATGCCCAGTTGCGGTCATTGCTTGCCATGCGCCGAGGGCCGCCCGGCACTCTGCGAGCCTGGGGCAAAAGCCAATGCCGCCGGGACGCTGATCAACGGCTCGGTGCGTTTGAGCTCGCCTGCCGGCCACGTCCATCATCATCTGGGCGTTTCCGCGTTTGCCGAGTACGCCGTGATGTCACGCAACTCCCTGGTCAAGATCGACCGCGAGTTGCCCTTTGTTGAAGCGGCGCTGTTTGGTTGTGCGGTGTTGACCGGTGTCGGTGCGGTGGTTAACACCGCGCAATTGCGTGTGGGCTCGACCGCCGTGGTGATCGGCCTGGGCGGCGTAGGTCTCGCTTCGGTGTTGGGTGCACGGGCTGCAGGGGCCAGCAAAATCATTGCTGTCGATCTGTCACCGGAAAAACTCGCCTTGGCCAAGGAAGTCGGCGCCACCGCCGTGGTCAACGGTGGTGACCCAGACGCCGTTGACCAGGTGCTGGCGCTGACCGGTGGCGGCGCCGACTACGTGTTCGAAATGGCTGGCTCGATCCGGGCTCTGGAAAATGCAATGAAGATGACCAGGCGCGGTGGCATGACGGTGACCGCCGGCCTGCCACCACCCGGCTCGGCGCTGCCGGTCAATGTCGTTCAGTTAGTGGGCGAAGAGCGCACGCTCAAAGGCAGCTACATCGGCACTTGTGTACCACTGCGCGATATCCCGCGGTTCATCGAGCTCTATCGTGACGGTCGCCTACCGGTGGATCGACTGTTGAGTGGCAGGCTCAAGCTCGACGATATCAACGAAGGTTTTGACCGCCTGCATGATGGCAGCGCGGTGCGTCAGGTCATTGAATTCTGAGAAGCGACAAAATGACCGATACAAGTTTCCTTTCAACGCTTGAAAGCTAATGACTCTGCCTGGGCAGTATTGATCGCTGAGTGTTCAAGGAGATGGCTGTCAGGCCATCTCCTTTTTTGGTTTTTAATGGCTCTGACTCTTTTAAAAGAACTTTTCGCAGGTTTTTCCATAACTAATAAGTGACCACCGAACACACTTCGCCGGTTGTTTTCGCGCGGGCGATCGAATGCCTTGGCCCCTGTTCCAGGGCGCTGGTTCTTGTTTTTTAGTCAATATTCTTTTTGCATTTTGGCGGTTTATCTCCAAGTGGTGCTCACGGAAAATCCCGTTCATTCAAACACTACCGAGAACATCTGAAATGACCTGCTTAAAAAATATTCTTGCTCTACTCACTACCTTAGTTGCTATCTCTACATCCTTGGCGATTCATGCTGAAGAGTCAGGTGCCTTTGTTGAACGTAATAAAGCGCAAGGCGAACACACCGCAAAAGTTAATTGAAGCGCTCTTTGATATTTAACGTTTAATCGCTGATATTTTAATTCAGTCAATTCGTTGGTCATTGCATGAACGCCATTCAATGGCCAACAGCGGAGCATGCAAAAGTGAATTCGTCTACAACGGGGAAAGCGAAAATATCGTTTCCACTCAAATCGGCATTTGGAAAAGGTGTGGCGGTGTCGGCGTCAGGTCTGGCGCTGGCAGTCGCTCTGAGCGGTTGCGGTCCGGATCAAGCCGGCAACGCACCGATTGCTCCCAGTGTCACGGTCAGCAAGCCCGTCAAATCCGTGGTCACGGATTGGGACAGTTTTACCGGTCGCTTCGAGGCCACCGATTCGGTCGACGTTCGCTCGCGGGTGAGCGGATATCTGGAGAAGGTCGCGTTTCAGGACGGCGCCATCGTCAAGAAGGGCGATTTGCTGTTCGTGATCGATTCGCGCTCGTTCCAGGCTGCCGTGGTCCAGGCGCAAGGCAAATTGGCCCAGGTGCGCTCACAACTGGCGCTGGCCGAGCAGGAGTTTGCCAGGGCCAATGTTCTGATCGAATCCAAAACCATCGCCCGTAGCCTCTACGATCAACGCCTGCAAGCGCGCCAAGCGGCGCAAGCCGAGGTCTTGAGCGCTGAAGGTGCATTGAGCAATGCCAAGCTTGATCTGGAGTTCACCCGGATCACTGCCCCCATGAGTGGACGGATCAGCCGAAAGCTGATCAGTGAGGGCAATCTGGTCAACGGCGGCAACAGCAGCGCAACGTTGCTGACCACCATCGTGTCGCTTGACCCGATCGACATTTACTTCGATATCGATGAACAGAGCTACCTCAAATACCGTCGCCAGAAAAATCCCGGCGCCAACCAGAGCCAGGTACGGATTGCCTTGCCGGGTGAAACCGAACCGAGCATGACCGGGCGCATGGATTTCATCGACAACCGCCTTGACCCGTCGACCGGGACCTTGCGCCAGCGTGCCCGGGTCAGCAACCAGGACCTGCATTTGAGCCCCGGGCAGTTTGGTCGCGTGCAGTTCTCCGGCCAGGCGGCTTACTCGGCACTGTTGCTCCCGGACACCGCGATCAGCGTCGACGCGACGCGCAAAGTCGTCTATGTACTCAACCCGCAGAACAAGGTCGAAATTCGACCCGTCACCCTAGGGAAATTGCATGACGGTCTACGCGAAATCTCCAGCGGGTTGCAGGAGCAGGATCGGGTGATCGTTGATGGCCTGCAGCGTGTGCGTGCCGGTGATACCGCGACAGCACAGGACCGTGCGTTGGTTCAAGCCGCGAAAGAGACGACCACCGAGGAGGCCCGGTTATGAACCTGGGACGCACATCCATCGAGCAACCGGTGCTGGCGATTGTGCTTTCAATTGTCTTGATGATCATCGGTGGCCTGGCCTATCTCGTCTTGCCGACGTCCGAGTACCCGGACATTGCACCGCCGACCGTGGTCGTGACAGCGACGTATCCCGGCGCTTCGGCGCAGACCGTCGCCGAGACGCTGGCGATTCCTATCGAGCAAGAGGTCAACGGTGTTGAAGACATGCTCTACATGTACAGCCAGGCGACGTCCGATGGCAGTTTGAACCTGACGGTGACCTTCAAAAGCGGTACCGATGTCGACAAGGCTCAGGTGTTGGTGCAGAACCGTGTGGCGCTGGCCACACCGCGTTTGCCGGAGCCGGTGCAGCGCAGTGGCGTGACGGTGCGCAAGTCCTCGCCGACGCAACTATCGACGATCTTCATCTCCTCGCCCAAGGGCACTTACGATCAACTCTACGTCTCGAACTTTGCGATCCGTAGTGTTGCCGACGTGCTCAAACGCATCGACGGCGTCGGTGACATCAACCCACTGGGCGCGCGCGAGTATTCGATGCGTATCTGGCTCGATCCTGAACGCGTGGCAGCCTTCAACCTGACCCCCGCCGACATCATTGCCGCCGTGCGTTCGCAGAACACTCAGGTAGCCGGAGGTGTGATCGCCCAGCCCCCGGTGGCGTCGCAGGCCTTCCAACCCAATCTGATTTTCGAAGGCCGCTTGAAGGAGCCTGCCGACTTCGACAACATCGTCCTCAAGTCGGGGACTGCCGGGCGCCTGGTGCGGCTCAAGGACGTGGCGCGCACGGAAATCGCCGGGTTGGCCTACGTCAACAACACCTATTACTTGCGCAACCCGGCCATCGGCCTGCAAGTGCTGCAACGTCCGGGCGCCAATGCCTTGGCGACGATGAAAGTGGTCGAAGAGACCATGCAGAAAATCGGCAAGGACTTCCCTGAAGGCATCGAATACAGCATCGGCTACAACCCGACAGCGTTTATTGCCGACAGCATCGGTGAGCTGGGCAAGACCATCTATGAGGCGGTCATTCTCGTGGTGCTGGTGATCATGGTTTTCCTGCAAGGCTGGCGGCCGTCGATCATTCCGATCCTGGCGATCCCCGTGTCGTTGGTGGGGACTTTCGCGGTCATGGCGATGCTCGGCTACTCAATCAACAACCTGACCCTGTTCGGTTTGGTGCTGGCGGTGGGGATCGTGGTCGACAACGCCATCGTGGTGGTGGAAAACGTCGAGCGCCATTTGGCCGATGGCAAGAGCCCGCTGGAAGCGACCATCGTGACCATGCAGGAAATTGGCGGAGCCTTGATTGCGATTACGCTGGTGCTGTGTGCGGTATTCATTCCGACCGCATTCATTCCAGGGATTTCCGGTGAGTTCTTCCGCCAGTTCGGAATTACCATTGCGGTGGCCACGGCGATCTCGCTGTTCAATTCGGTGACGTTGTCGCCAGCGCTGGCGGCGATGATTTTGCGTCGACATGAACCCGAGGCTCCTCACACCCCGAAAGTCGGCCTGTTCGGTCTGCTCAAGCGCGCGGCGGATGGTTTCAACAGCGGTTTCCTGAAACTCTCTTCAAGCTATGCCGGCAGCGTGCGCGGACTGGTGGCCAAAACACCGTTGATGCTGGCGGTCTACGCTGTGTTGATTGCAGCCACGGCTTATTTGCTGGTGTCGACCCCCAAGGGCTTTATTCCGACTCAGGACCGCGGTTACCTGGTGGTCATCGTCCAGCTGCCGGACGGTGCTTCGCTGGAGCGGACCAACGAGATCTCGCGACAGATCGAAGCGATTGCCCTCGAGGTGCCGGGCGTGGACCGGGTGCCGACGTTCTCCGGCTTCTCGATGGTGACCGGCACCAGTTCATCGAACTCGGCCGGTCTGGCGCCGGTGTTCCAGCCGTGGTCCGAACGCAAGTTGCGCGGACTGACGTCGGACAGGATCGCCGAGGATCTGCGCGAGCGTTTGAAAGTGGTCAGCGGTGCAAGTGTCATTGTCGCCACGCCACCGCCGGTTCAAGGGTTGGGTAGCACCGGCGGATTCTCCATGCGATTACAGGACACCGCGGGGCTGGGCACCGAAGCCTTGGCCAAAGCCACCGACGATCTGATTGCGGCCGCCAATGCTACCCAAGGCATGACCGGTGTCTATTCACCGTTCTCGGCCAGGACGCCTCAGGTCTTTGTCGAACTGGATCGCGAGCGCGCCGAAATGCTTGGCGTGCCCAGCAGCCAGATCAACCAGGCGATCGAGACGTACTTTGGCTCGTCCTACATCAACGACTTCAACCTCGTCGGGCGTACGTATCGAGTGACTGCGCAAGCGGACCTGCCTTACCGCGTCACTCCGCAAGATCTCGCCCGGGTCAAGGTACGCAACGATGCCGGGCAGATGGTGCCGATTGCCAGCGTCACACGTCTGCATGAGGCGTTGGGTGTGGAGCGATTCCCGCGTTACAACCTGTTCCCGACCGCCGAAATAAACGGCGATACCTTGCCGGGGCTGGGCTCCGAGTTCGGGATCAAGGTCATGGAACGCCTTGCGAAGGAGACGCTGCCGGCCGGTATCACCTATCAGTGGACCGACCTCAGTTACCAGCAGACCACGGCCGGCAATACGGGGCTGTTGGTGTTCCCGTTGTGTGTGATTTTTGTCTACCTGGTCCTGGCAGCGCAGTACGGCAGCTGGAGCCTGCCGTTGGCGATCCTGCTGATTGTACCGATGTGTCTGCTGGCGGCTGCCGGTGGTGTGCGGCTGATGGGGCTGGATATCAATATCCTCACCCAGATCGGCTTTATCGTCCTGGTGGGGCTGGCGGCGAAGAACGCGATATTGATCGTCGAAGTCGCGCGTCAGCAAGAGAAGGAGGGGCAGGGCATTGTCGATGCGGTGGTTGAAGCCTGTCGTCTGCGCTTGCGGCCGATCCTGATGACCTCGCTGGCCTTCGTCCTCGGTGTGTTGCCGCTGGTGATGTCTGAGGGTGCGGGTTCCGAAATGCGTCAGGCCGTGGGGGCGGCGGTGTTCTTCGGGATGATTGGCGTCACGTTGTTCGGTCTTTTGTTCACGCCGGTTTTCTATGTATTGATCCGTCGTTTGGCCGGTGGCGAGCGTCAGGCACTTCCTCAATCCATCCATTCTCAACAGGGCGTGGCTCATGAATAACTCTCTTCGTGTTTCAGGCCTGGTGCTGGGCGCCGCGCTGCTGAGTGCGTGTGTGTCGCCGGTCATGCCGCCCCGGTCCGAAGTGCCGGTGGAACGTTTCGTCAATGCTCCAGCGGCCCAACCCGTGGGCGTGACCGATCATTGGTGGACGCTGTATCAGGACCCATTGCTCGACCGCCTGGTAGAGCGCGCCGTGGGGGAAAACCTTGATTTGCAGATTGCCTTGGCACGCATTGATGCCGCACGTGCGTTACGCAATATCGTCGGAGCCTCGGGCAGTCCGCAGGTCGATCTGGGGGCCAGTGCGGCGCGTCAGCGGATATCGGCTGACCAGGCCGGTTTCACCGATTCGCTGATCACCGAGCCGACCTCAATCGGCGTGAGTACGACTTGGGAAATTAATCTGTTCGGGCGCATCCGCGAAGGCGTGCGTGCCGCCGATGCTGAGCTCAACGCTACCGAAGAAGAGGCTCGGGGTGTGCGGGTGGCGCTGATTTCGGAAGTGGTCCAGGCCTATGCCGAGGCGCGTGGCCTGGAGGAGCGTTTGGCGATCGTCAGGCAAAGTGCAGCCAGCCAGGCCGAGACCTTGCAATTGACCGAGCAGTTGTATGCGGCCGGTGACAGCCCGGAAGCGGACGTGCTGCGCGCCCGCTCTCAGTCGGACTCCACCGCCGCCCAGGTGCCTGCGTTGCAACTGAACTGGCAGCGCTCACTGCATCGCTTATCGGTGCTTCTGGCCCAGCCGGCCGAGACGTTGTATCTGCAGTTCAAGGACAGCCCGGCGAACGTCTCTACCGTGTCGTTACCGGACGCCGGAACGCCGGCGGATCTGTTGCGTCGTCGCCCTGATGTTCGCGCTGCCGAAGCCCGTTTGATTGCGGCTTATGCGCGGGTCGGCGTGGCCAAGGCGGATCTGTTGCCGCGCTTGAGTCTGTCCGCGGCATTGGGGTTGTTGATTGACGGTGTGAGTGCCGCAGATTTGGCCAGCTCGACGTTCTGGTTGGCCGGTGTGAATGCCAGCGTGCCGGTGTTCGATGGGGGGCGACGACGCAACGTGGTTGATTTTCGGGAGACCGAGGCGCGGCAGGCGTTGTTGAGCTATCGACGCACCGTGTTAACGGCCGTTTCCGAGGTGGAATCAGCTTTGGCGGCTGCTCAGCGCAATGCTCAACGGCAGGCCCTTCTGGCGAATGCGGCCAGTCAGGCCAGCTCTGCTGCCGAGCAGATTCAACGCGCCTGGCAAGCGGGCGAGACGCCTTTTCTGGATGTGCTGCAGGCGCAAAGGGTTGAACTGGCGGCGCAGAATGCGCTGTCCCAGGTCAAGACCGCGCAATGGCAGAATCAGGCGGCTTTGGTGAATGCGTTGGGTGGATAATCCAACCGGAGGAACCTCCAGAGAGTTCTGTGTGGTCTTGCCCGCGGAGGCGGTCCGTCAACCAGAAATGGCTGAATGATCTATCACTTTCGCGAGCAAGCCCGCTCTCACATGTCATGCACTGCAGATATTGCGCAGTGAACAACGGGATCGTTTTTTCAATGACGGGTCCTTGTCTTTGACCTGACCAGCCGCCGATGCGGTTAAAGCGCAGCCTCATTTGCCGCGATTATTCGCACATTGGTTGAGTCAAAACGGTCGAAAAGACCTGGAACCAATCTTCTAAAAAGACACTTTGGGTCGATTAAGACTGCTTCTGACAGACTGCTATTGGCTTCGGATTCAACCGGTCGATGCGACAGATTGGCTAAATCGCTCAGCGGGCGTTTCGTAGTTTAGTGTTTTCCGAGGCTGACTACATTCTGCTGGTGAACGTGGTGCGCGGTCGGCGGGGCTTCCCCAGCGAGATCGAGGATGACCCCATTCTGCAGATCGCGATGCCGGAGCCAGAGGAGTACCCCTTCGACGAGGAGCGCAGCCTTTTCTACGTCGCCCTCACGCGCGCGCCGCGGAACGTTCATCTTTACCCTCGAGGACCGGGTCTCATCGTTCCTAATGGAGCTTCTGGGGGCAGGATGTATCGCGATGGCGTATCGAGCTTTTTGAAGTACTGCACGGCAAAATCGACGAAGGTCTTGACGCGTAACGGCAGCTTTTTGCCACCCTCCGTCAGCAGGTGAAATCCGGTGCTTGGGCATTGATAGTCTTCAAGCAGTGGGATCAACCGTTTGGCTTGTATGTCGTCCGCCACCTCCCAGACCGACTTCCAGATGATCCCCAAGCCTTGAACTCCCCATTGACGCAAGGTAAATCCGTCATTGGCCAGCCGATTGCCCTTGACCTGAATTGTGGTTGGCACCCCTTTGTCCATGAATTTCCAACGATCAAGTGTGAAATCCGCACTCAGGTGTACCAGGCAGTTGTGATGCTGCAGGTCTTCAGGGCTGAGCGGTGCGCCGCGCTGCTCAAGATACTGCGGAGAACAGCAAACTATATGCCGGTCCACTCCAAGGGAGCGGGCGATAAGTGTGCTGTCCGGAAGGTCACCGAACCTGATCGCAATGTCCGAGCCGGACTCGACAAAGTCCAGTACGCGGTCGGTGAGAAAAAGGCGAACGCGGATATGGGGATTTTCGCTGATGAAGCTATCGACCAATTGGCTGATCCACTGCCGACCCAGATCGGTAGGGCACGTCAGGCCGATAGTGCCTAGCAAATCGCTTTGGCCGTTTTTGATGATGCTGTCGAGGGCGTCGACCTCCTCGAGAATTTTCTGGGCATTTTCAAACAGCAACTGGCCTTCGGCGGTAGGGCTCAAGCTTCGGGTGTTGCGCTTGAGCAAGCGCAATCCGTAGAAGTCCTCCATCGCCTTGAGTCGACCACTCATGGCGGCTGGCGACAGGCCCATTTGCCGACCCGCCGTTGAAAGTGAACCTGTCTGAACGACGAGACGAAACAGCCGCATGTCCTGCAATCGATCGACCATGGGGATTTTGCCTCGTGAAAGTTACGTTTTATTGTTAACAAAGTATCAGTCAATTGTTCAGTAAAAACCATCTAATCAAAAAGTCGGCAGGTAAGGCGAGCAAGTACGCAAGCGCTTTGGAATAGGGGTTTGAGGGCGCCTGTGAAGCGAATTCAAATATGTTTGTTGTTGGGTTCATCTTTCAGTTTCAGTGAAGAGTCAATTTTCTAAAATCGAATAGAAAAGTTCGGCTGATTGTTAATAATGCAAGCCAGTGCCTGTGAGTCACAATAAAAAGAGGGTTTATGCTATGCGTGTTCAATATCAAGAGGCCGCCCCTTCGATAGACCTGGCCGGTCAATTCAAATCGGCAATGGGCCGCTTTGCCTCTTCTATAACCCTGATCACCACACTTGATGACGATGGTCAGCCCCACGGCCTGGCCGCGACTGCCTTTTCCTCGGTGTCGATGGACCCTGCGTCGGCTCTTATCTGTGTCAATCGCAGCGCCAGTGCGTCACCGATCATCAAGCGTTCCGGGCTGTTCTGCGTGAACATGCTGCAAAGCCAGCATGAGCCGATCTGCAAAATATTCAGTCAGCCCGATCTGCGCGAACGACGCTTTGTCGAGGGTGACTGGCGTACCGGAGTTCACGGCATTCGTTACTTGGCCGACGCCCAGGCAGCGATCTTTTGCGAAGTGGTGCAGGAGATTGAACACGGTACGCACACGGTGATTATCGGCAACGTCATTTATGTCATCACTCAATCACTGGAAGAGCCACTTCTCTATATGGGAGGACGCTATCGGGAACTGGGTCGTTAATTCGTAGCTATCACGTGCTGCTCGATCTTATAACAATCAAATAAGAAGTGGATGTGGGTATGAACAATCAGTTGTTGGTAAAAACAAGATTGCCCGGGTCGATTCCAAAGTGGATTGGACTGGACAACAGTGTGGCGGGTCCGATGGCCGGGCTTTTATTGTTATGCGCAGTATTAACCTTCTTTACCAATAGTTTTCTGACCTTGAGTAACTTGCTCAATGTGCTGGATCAAGTGACGGTGCTGGGCATCATGGCGCTGGGCATGACGCTGGTGATTCTCATCGGTGGTATCGACTTGTCCGTGGGTGCTGTGCTGGCGGTGGCGATCATGGTCATGAGCTGGCTCGAACAGGCGCTCGGCCTGCCGATGTGGGTGGCCATGCTCGGGGCGATTGCCGTGGGTGCAGCCTGTGGTTCGACCACGGCCTTGCTGGTGGTTCGGGCCGGCCTTCCATCATTCATTGCGACGCTGGCGATGATGTCCATCGCCCGCGGCCTGGCCTATATGGTCACGGACGGTGCGCAAGTCAGTGGATTTCCGGAATGGTTCAGCAACCTCTCGGTTATCCGCTACGGCGGCGTGCTGTCGCTGACTGTCTGTTGTTTCGTGGTGCTGGCGCTGGTGTTCTGGTTCGTTCTCAAGTTCACGGTATCCGGTCGCAGCCTGTATGCCATCGGCGGTAGCAGCAAGGTGGCCAAGCTCGCCGGAATCCGGGTCAAGGGTTACACCAGCGCGGTGTACATCATCTCGGGCATCTGTGCGGCCCTGGGCGGCATCATCATGACATCCCGCCTGGACACCGCTGGCGCTGGTGCAGGTGTCGGCTATGAGCTGGATGTGATCGCTGCCGTGGTGATCGGCGGCGGCAGCCTCAAGGGCGGTGCGGGGAGTGTGGTCGGCACGATCATCGGTGTGTTGATCATCGGCGTATTGCGCAACGGCTTGAACCTGGCCGGCATTTCACCCTTCGTCCAGCAAGTGGTCATCGGCGCGGTGATCGCATTCGCGGTGATGCTCGATCTGCTCAAGCGCAAGGCTGACTGATCTCGGGTCATCGATCAAAACCGGCATCGTTCCACGCACAATAAAAAGGTAAGAAACATGAACCTGTCTGCTTTTTCGCTTCGCTTTCTGTGGCTGCCACTGCTGGGCTGCCTGATGTCGGCCGGTGCTTACGCACAAGGCAAACCTACGGACGAAATCACCGTCGGGATGTCGATCCCGAGCCTGCAATGGGTGTTCTACCTGATGGTTCGGGATGGCGTCATGGAACAGGCCAAGACCCTCGGCATCAAGAATGTACTGGTGGCTGATGCCCAGGCCGATCCCGCGCGCCAGGTCAGTCAGATTCAGGACATGTTGAGCAAAGGAATCGATGTACTGCTCTACACCGCGACCGGTAGTGCCGCCTCGGCCGTGCCGGTGCGACTGGCGCGACAGCAGGGTGTGCCGGTGATCTGCATTGACAACTTCCCGAAGAACGTCGAGTGCGACGCCTACATCTCCACCGACAACCTGGCCGCGGCGGGTGAACTGGCCCGGCAAATGATCAAGTTGACCGGCGGCAAGGCTGAAATCGGCCTGCTGCAAGGCACTCTCGGCGACTCCACTGAAGTGGCCCGGGCCAAAGGCCTCGATGCGGTGCTGTCCGAGGCTCCGGAGATGAAGATCATCGACCGCAAACCGACAGACTGGCTGCAGGACAACGGCTTCAAGGTCGCCCAGGACATGCTGCAGAAGAACCCGAAGATCAACGTGTTCATCGGTCGCTCCGATGCGCCGGCGCTCGGTGCGGCTCAGGCGGTAAAGGTGGCCAATATCGATCACAAGGTCTGGGTGTTCGGTTATGACGGTTTGCCATCTGCTCTGGAAGCGATTCGCGATGGAAAACTGGACATGACCATCACGCAACAAGCCGTGGAAATGGGGCGTTCCGCATTGCGTACCGCCGTCGATCTGCAGCAAGGCAAACAGGTGACCAAGACGCAGCTATTGCCGGCCTTCGTCACCACCCGGGAAAACGCAGCAACCTTCCTTGAACAGCATCCTTGAGAACGGTGAAGGGAGGGCAAGTCATGAGTGCGATCAATACCACCCGGGAGCCGTTGTTCCGCGCGAGCAACATCGGCAAGTCATTCAACTCGGTCAGGGTGCTGGAAGATATCAGCCTCGATATCGGCTACGGAGAAGTGGTGGCGTTGCTGGGGGAAAACGGCGCAGGAAAATCGACCTTTTCCTCCATCGTCGCCGGCGCACTGACACCGTCCAAAGGCTCGATGTTCCTGGCTGGTGAACCTTATGCGCCAACCGGGCCGGGAGCTGCCATGGCGCTGGGGATCAACATGATCCATCAGGAAATCCACCTGCTGCCTGACTTGAGCGTGGCGGAGAACGTTTTCCTCGGTCATCTGCCGACCCGCGACGGCATCATCGACCGTAAGGCAATGTTCCGTGAAACAGAGAAGCAACTGCGGCGCCTGGGTCTGGATATCTCGCCGGATACACCGGTGCGGCAACTGAAAATCGCCGCCCAACAACTGGTGGAAATCGCCCGGGCCCTGACGCTCAACTCGCGCTTGTTGATTCTCGACGAGCCGACCGCAGCCCTGGGCAAGGACGAAACCGACCTGTTGTTCAAGCAAATCGAGGAACTGAAGAAGGAGGGGGTGTCCTTCATCTACATCAGTCATCGCATGGATGAAATTGCCCGGATCGCCGACAAGGTCGTGGTCATGCGTGATGGTCACCTGATCGCGCGTCACGACAGCGGTACGGCCGATGTCGGTGTCCTGGTGTCTCAGATGGTGGGGCGCCCGATCGATCGCTTGTTTCCAGAGTTGCCGGCCCCTGGGGATGCGGTGGTATTGAGCGTCGAGCAGCTGTCGGACAAGGCGGGGCGCTTTCACGATGTGTCTTTTTCAGTGAAGGCCGGGGAGATTTTCGGCATTGCCGGCATCGTCGGCGCGGGTCGAACGGAGCTGGTTCAGGCGATAGCCGGGTTGAGTGCATTGAGCCAGGGCAGGGTGATGCTGGGGGATCGATCACTGCCGGCCAATAACGTGCTGGCGGCGATCCATGCCGGCGTCGTGCTGATCCCGGAGGACCGCAAATCCGAAGGCGTGGTGCTGAGTCAGACGATTGCCGAAAACCTGGCCTACTGCAATCTGGATAGCCTCAGCTCCTGCGGTGTCATGGCCAACCACCGGGTAGCGGCATTCGCCCGTGAACGTATTGCGACGCTGGGAATCAAGGGCGTGGCGGGGCAGGTGCTCGACAAGTTGTCCGGCGGCAACCAACAGAAAGTGGTGATCGCCAAATGGATCGCGCGTAATCCGAAAGTCATCATTCTCGATGAGCCAACGCGGGGCATCGACATGGGCGCGCGCGCGGCGATTTACGAGCTGATCATCAATCTGGCCAAAACCGGGGTGTCGGTGATTGTCGTGAGTTCCGACCTGGAGGAGGTCATCGGTCTGTCCCATCGGGTGATGGTCATGGCGCGCGGCCGTTCCCAAGGCATCCTGCATCGGCCGCAGATTGCCCCCGACAGCATCATGACCCTGGCGACCGCTTGATGACGGGCGCTAATCGAGGAGGTTCAAACATGTCGGCCCCATACCAGGCAATGCCGTATCGACCCTTTGCCGAGCTATTGGATTTGTCCGGAAAAACCGCGGTCGTCACGGGTGGCAGCAGCGGCATCGGTTTCGCCATCAGTCGGCGACTGGCCGAAGCAGGGGCCAATGTACTGATCGGCAGCCTGGCGCCGGAGCGTAGCGGGGAATTGATGGAGGCGGGTTATGCCGTGGCATTTGAGGTCACCGATGTCAGTCGACCGGGTGACATTCAGCGGCTGGCGGACATCGCGGTCGAGCGTTTCGGTTGCCTGGATATCTGGATCAATAACGCCGGTGTCTACCCGCTCAAGGCGATTGATGACGTCGATGCGGATTTCTGGGACGGACTGCACGCGATCAACACGCGTGCTGTGTTTCTGGGTGCTCAGGCCGCACAACGGCAGATGCGCCGGCAGAAAGGCGCCGGGGCGATCGTCAATCTGTCGTCGATCTGCGGTCATCGTCCCATGGCTAATCACTGCACCTATGACGCCTCCAAGGGCGCGGTACTGGCCATGACCCGAAGCCTGGCGAAGGACTTGAGTGCCTCCAACATTCGGGTCAATTCGATCTCGCCAGGCTTGACCGCGACACCGGGCAACCTGGAGCCGGAGCTGCTTGAGCAGCACCGGCAGAACAACGTGCTGGGCAACATCGGCCTGGGGCGGGCGGCCGAACCCTGGGAGATCGCCGATGCAGTGCTGTTCCTGGTTTCGCCGCTGTCGTCCTATGTGACAGGCATCGATTTGCTGGTGGACGGCGGCTGGTTGCTGCACGGAAGTTGAATCGCAAACAAAGCATTTGAGGGTGAGCTGCACGCGCTGATGTAACGCGTCACTTGCCCCGGATATTTAACCCATTCCTTGAACGTTGCGACTTGCAGCGCCGGCACTGGCACGCCTGCGAAACGAGCGCTCGTCATGAAAACGGTGTGCAGCGAAACAGTTTCGCAGCGCACCGGTCACTGAAAACAGCAGGAGAACGACATGAAACTCGCCATGTTCATGCAGCCACTTCATCACAAGGGCTGGGACTATCACGAGATGTACGATCAGGACATCGCGTGTGCTGTACATGCCGACAGCGTCGGTTTTGATGAGCTTTGGGTCGGTGAACATACGTCACAGCGCACCGAGCCGATAACCAATGCGCTGCAATTTCTATCCACCCTGATTCCGCTGACCCAACGCATGAAACTGTGCACCGGAGTGCTGAATCTTCCGCACCATTTCCCGGCGCGAATCGCCGCCGATGCCGCGATGTTCGACCACATGTCCAAGGGGCGTTTCATCATGGGTATCGGCCCGGGTGGACTGGCTTCCGACTTCGAGGTGTACGGCAGCAACGGCAAGGACCGTGGACAGATGATGGTGGAGTGCTACGAGATGATCCGTGCGATCTGGAACTCGGGCGCGCCCTATGATTTTTCCTCGCAGCACTACCAGGTCAGCCTCAAGGATGCGGTGCACCACGAATTGGAAATTGGCTACATGCCGACGCCATTCCAGAAGCCGTTTCCGCGGGTGGCAACCACGGCCATGAGTCCGTTTTCCGGCACCGCAAAACTTGCGGGTGCCAAGGATTGGGACCTGATGTCCGCCAACTTCAACCCGACGGCAACAGTGGCTTCCCATTGGCAGGCTTACTGCCAGGGCGCGGAAAGTGCCGGGATCAAGGCGGATGCCAATAATTGGCGCGTGGCCCGTTCGGTATTCGTTGCCGACTCCCAGGCCCAGGCCGAGGACTATCTGGCGCAAGAGAGCTGCACGCTGCGGCGCTACTTCGACTACATGATCGATAACCTGGCCACCAACCACTACACCAAGATCTTCAAGACCCGCCCCGACATGACCGACGAGGAAGTGACGGTCGACCACTGCATCAAGGAAATGGTGATTTACGGCGACGTGAACTCCGTCACCGAGCAACTGGTGGCGTTCAGTGAGCAGACCGGGCCGTTCGGCACGTTGATGACCACTTTCCACGAGTGGGATGACGAAGCGCTGTGGCGGCGCTCGATGCAACTGACTGCGCAACAGGTCATGCCGCGCCTCAACGACTACATGACGCCACGTTTGAAAGCGCAGTAATCGCCCGATTGCGCTGGGCTTATGTGCGGCCGCATCACGGATGCGGCCGAAACTCTGGTAACGCGCCTGGACACTACATATGACTGATTTGACAGATTTCCGCGACAACGCGGATCACGCTTTTGAACTGACTGCGAAAGAGTTGACTCGCCTGCGGGAAAAAGCCCAGTTCATTCGCCTGGAAACCATCCGGCTGATCGAGATCGCCAAGGTCGGCCACTACACGTCGGTGTTCTCCGCCGCCGAGTTGTTCGCCGCGTTGTATTACGACGTAATGGACTTGCGATTCGCCGAGCCAAAATGGCCCGACCGCGATCGTTTCATGATGGGTAAGGGGCATGCGGCCGTCGGGTTGTTTCCGGTGTTGGTGGAGTGGGGTTTCTTCGCCAAAGAAATCCTCGACAACTACACGCGCCTCGGTAATCCGCTGGGTGACCACCCTGATATGCGCAAAGTCCCTGGAGTGGATTTCTCCTCCGGTTCCATCGGTCATGCGCTGTCCGGCGGCTTGGGCATGGCCCTGGCCGGGCGGATGCTGGGCAAGACGTTCACCACTTACGTGATGCTCGGCGACGGGGAAATGCAGGAAGGGCAAGTGTGGGAAGCGGCGCTGTCGGCGGCCCACCATAAAACCGCAAACCTGGTGGCAATCATCGATCGTAATGGCTTTCAGCTCGACGGTAATGTCGATGACGTCATCGGTATCGAGCCGTTGGCGGATAAGTGGATTGCGTTCGGTTGGGAGACACACGTGGTGGACGGCCATGATCTCGCGGCAGTCACCCGCCTGTTGCGTCGCCTCAAAGCCGACACGACGCGTACGCAGCCGGTGTGCATCATCGCCAATACGGTGAAGGGCAAAGGGGTTTCCTACATGGAAACCGAGCCGGGTTGGCACTTGGGGTATCTCGACCCCGAAGATGCGCAACGTGCTATCGACGAAATCAAAAGCAAGGTGATCTAACTCATGAATACCGCACCTCTGTCGAACAACTCCTGGCAATACCGGGAACTAAACAGCCAGACGCCGAGCTTGAATGCCTTGTCGGATGCCCTGATCGAACTGGTCGAACGGGGCGAACCGATCGTTGCCGGTACCGCTGACCTGCAATACTCCAACGGCCTGTCAAAGTTCGCCGAATTGCACCCGGAAAAATTCGTGCAGTTCGGTATTTCCGAACAGAACATGGTGTCTGCTGCGGCCGGGATGGCGGCGGTAGGCATGAAGCCGTTCGTGGCGACCTTTGCATCCTTCCTGCCATTGCTGTGCTGCGAGCAGATCCGGATGGACGTGGCGTACTCAGCCTTGCCGGTGCGCCTGATCGGCCATCATGCCGGGATTTCCCTGGGGTTCTACGGCACCTCGCACCACGCCACCGAAGACCTGGCGATCATGCGTTCGATTGCCGATATCACGGTGGTTGCTCCAGCCGATGGCAATCAACTCAAGGCCGCGATACTCGCTTCGGCCAACTACCCGCAACCGATCTACTTTCGCATCCAGCGCGGGCGTGATCCGGTGGTGTACGAGACCGTTCCGGACTTTGTCTTCGGCAAGGCAACTGTGCACCTGACCGGCGATGAACTGACCATCATCGCGACCGGCTCAACAGTTCATCCGGCACTTGAAGCGGCGCGAGCCTTGAATGCCGCCGGGCGTTCGGTAGGCGTGATCGATATGACCACCATCAAGCCATTGGACCGTGAGGCGGTACTGACCGCCGCGCGCAACAGCCGATCCATTCTTACCGTTGAAGAACACAACATCATTGGCGGTCTGGGTGGTGCTGTGTGTGAAGTGATCGCGGAGGAGGGCATTGGGGTGAAAGTGCGACGCCATGGTATTTACGACGAGTACAGTCTTATTGCGCCGCCGACTCACCTTTATCGTCATTACCGGCTGGACGCGGCGGGTATCGAAAGCGTAGCGCTGGAGGTGTTGGCCTAAGCCTTGATATCGGGCGAAGGCGTTTGACTGACGGTTTTCCCCTTTAGGCTCAATGGGCCTGACGTGCAGCGAGGGTATTCATTGACGATGACCCTGGTTGCACGTTTTTTTATGGGTGTGATTTGCCTGGAAGAGAGCATTCGCCAGCGCATAAAAAAGCTCACCGAAGTGAGCTTTCAGAATCTCGACAGTCAGCGGGTATTACCATTGTACTCCGCTGTTTTCGATCCACTGCAAAATCGATTCGCGCTTGGGCTTCCAGCCGAGCAGATTGCGCGCATTGACTGCCCGCACGCGGCTGTTGGAACCGATGGCAAAGCGCGCCCAATCTCCTAGCTTGGCGATGGCTTCATCAGCCGGCCAGCTTTGAGTCTCGCCGCCAAAGCCAAGGGATTTGCTGATGGACGTAGCGATTTCGAGGAAGGATGCTTCGCCGTTCTCGGCGAAGAACAACGAGGCCGATGGGGCCTTTTCGATTGCAAGGCGATAAAGCTCTGCCAGATCTTCGATGTGCACGTTGGACCAACGATGCACCCCGGCCCCCATGTAGGCCCCGGCGCCATATTTGCGCGATTGCGCGAACAGCTTGGGCAGTTGATCGCTTTTTGCCGGCAACCCCAATGATTCACCGTAAATCATGGTCGGGCAAAACACGATGCTGCGAATACCGTGTTCGACACCTGCGCGCCGCACGATCTGGTTGATGTGGACCCGATCCTTGCGGATGTCCATGGGGGTGAATGGCGTCTCGTCGGTGAAGATCTCGGCACGTTCATAAGCACCGCGAGCATCGTCACCCACAACACTTGAGCCTGAGGTGTGCAGCAGTACTTTTCCGCTGCCGCTCAGAGCGCTGATAAAGGTTTGTACCGAGGCCAGGTGATCCGAATTGGCCGCATTCACGACGGCGTCAGCAGCACGTGCCTGTTCGCTGAGAATAAAAGCGTCATCCAGGGTGCCGAGCACAGGAGTGATACCCAGCGCCAGTAGCGCACTGCGCTGTTCCGGGTTACGCAGCAGGCCACTGACTTCATGCCCCGCATCTACCAGGTATTTGGCAACCGAACCGCCGATGTAACCGGTCACGCCGGTAACGAAAATTTTCAATGTTCTGTCTCCTTCGCATCTTGAGTTTGCCCGGCCCTCACTTGAAACAAAGGCGCGGTCATTCCTGGTTAAGGAATCTCTTCACGATACGACGGGGTCCGTTTGTGAGCTAGACTGCTCTAACTACAAGTATCTGTGAATACAGTTCATGCTAAATCTCAAAGACATCAACCGCTCCGGCGAAATGGAAGTCTTCACCCGAGTCGTTAATGCCGGCACCTTCTCCGAGGCCGCCCGGCGTCTGGACATGTCACCCTCTGCGGTGAGCAAGTTGATCGCCCGTTTGGAAACGCGACTGGGTGCGCGTTTACTTCATCGCTCTACCCGACGCCTTGAACTCACGGCCGAAGGCGAGCGATTCAACAATGAATGCCTGCGGATTCTTGAGCTGATTGACTGCGCCGAGCGTGATATTGCCAATGTAGCCAAACCTAGCGGGTTGATTCAGGTCAATGCCAATCTTCCTTTTGGCCTGCATTGCCTGCTACCGCAATTGCCTGATTTTCTGGCGGCTTACCCGGACATCACCCTGAACGTGGAGCTGACCGATACCGTTGTGGATCTACTGGAACGACGCGCGGATGTCGCGATACGTACCGGACCGATGAAGGAGTCGAGCCTGGTTCAGCGTCGTCTGGGTGAAAGTCGAATGATCACAGTGGCGTCACCGGCGTACATCGCGCGCTACGGTCAGCCGAAAACCCTGGAAGACCTGCAGCGACATAATCGGCTGAGCTTTGGTTTTCATCGTCATTCGCAGGCCTGGGTTTATCGCGACGCCGAAGGCCAGCGCATCGAAATCGAGCCCAAAGGCAACGCCTTGTTCAGCGATGGCGAGAGCATGCGCCAGTCTGCGCTGGCTGGATTGGGTATCGCTCGACTGGCGAGCTTCCATATCAATGCCGATATCGAGTCGGGGCGTTTGATGCCGCTGCTGGAGCAATACAACAGCGGTGAAACCGAGGCGATTCATGCGGTGTTCATCGGCCCGGGACAGCAACTACCCCATCGTGTCAGGGTTTTTATTGATTTTCTGATAGCGAGGATTGGCCCGCATCTCACACCCTCATGACGGCAGGTCAAGCACCCATTTTCAGAGATTTGTTAAAGCAGTCTTCTGCAACCCTTGAAAGACTTCAGCCCGAGCCTGGGGCAAGATTTTGCGCATAACAACAAACAAGGCAGCTTTCATGGATTATCAACTGACTGGCAAAACCGCACTCATCACAGGCGGGGCGACAGGCATTGGCAAGGCCATCGCCCAACGCTTCATTCTCGAAGGTGCGAAGGTTGTCATTAGCGGGCTATTGGCAGACGAAGTGAATGCGGCGGTTGAAGAACTGGGCGACTCCTGTCAGGGCCTGGTTGCCGATCTGACGCAGGACGGGGCGGCGGAGCGCCTGGTCGAGATGGCCCAGGCGTCCGGCCCGATCGACTTCCTGATCAATAATGTCGGGATATTCGAGGTCAGGGACTTTTTCGAAACGGACGATGCCCAGTGGTTTCATTACTTCAACGTCAATGTCATGAGCGGTGTGCGCATGACTCGCCTTGTCATGAGGGATATGCTCAATCGCGGGCACGGGTCGATCGTCTTTATCAGCAGTGAATCCGCCGTAAAGCCTCAGCCGTGGATGGTTCACTACGGCGCGATGAAAACCTGTCTGCTGGGTATTTCCAGGGCCCTGGCTGAGTTGACCAAAGGCACAGCGGTGCGCGTCAACTCGATACTGCCCGGGCCGACCTCCACCGAGGCGGTCAAGCGCTATCACCGGGAAATCGCGGAAGAGAAGGGCATCTCGGCACAACAGGTGGTACACGATTATTTTGACGAAACCGAACCCACATCACTGATCAGACGCATGATCGAGCCCGAAGAAGTGGCTTGCAGCGTCCTGCACCTGGCCGCATCACCGGCGCTCAATGGCATGGCCATGCGCATCGAAGGTGGAACCATACGGTCGATACTTTGAAGTGGTACCCGCTCTTTCACCCTGACGAAAGATAGCACTTCACAGTGCTGTCCTCTTTCCGCCTATCCCGCAGATAAGGCGGTCCGGGCTACCTCCCGCGCAAACAGCAATTGGGATTTACTGCTGACCACACCGGCAACACCCCGCCCGGTTGCGAAGGGTAGAGCAACAAGGGATGTGGCCAGCCTGTTTCAGCTGAAGCGAATATCCAGTGAACGAAGATGTGTCTGCAAGCCCGCATCTTGAATCGGGATCAGAAACGCTTCCTGATCCGACTCATTGAAATGGGCGTGCCAGTATCCGGGTGGTGTCACAAATGCCAACCCCGGAGCCCAATCCACCCGAACCGGGTTACGAATTCGCCCATCGACATCCAGCTCCGTCCCTACCAGGGTGTAGCAGCCTGTCGGGCAATCGATAATGAAATCCAGCGCAATGGACTGGTGCCGGTGAGGTTTCTGGATCGAGCCGGCCGGCAGAATTCCATACATGGCCCAGAGCACGTGGGTCACGGTTCTGGTTTGCGGGAAATTGCTATTGCCAAGCAAGATGCTGATGCGGCTGCGGTCTTGCGCGCGCGGATCATTGGCGGCTACACGCAGCTTCGCGTTGACTGTCTGCGCGGGATACAGCGTGGGAGCGAAGCGATCGGTGCTGCGGGTCACACCGAGATAGCGCAACAGGGGTTCGTCATGAACGTAGTAGAGCCGGGCGTCCTCGGTCGCGCTGAAGCGGGCATCCAGAAGACCCGGTAGCGCAATGAAGCAGCCCTGGGACCACTCAATGCTGTGCTCACCCTGGATGACTTCTCCTGCGCCGGCAATCACGTAAAACACCTGTGAGGTGGCGTTGGGTTGAAGCGTCAGGCTGTCGCCCGTGTTGAGGCGGATGAAGTTCGCGCACAACCCCGGCCCGGTCGCGGGACCTTCACAGCCAAGGGCGTCGCTCAAGTCCAGCGGTATGACCCGAGAGGGCCCGCTGTCACAGAGTGACGCTGGAAAGTTGTGGTAGGGAATTCGGGTAATGAGGTTGGCGCTGATCGGATTGGCCGCCTTGCTGTACTCGAAGTATTCGGCTTCCAGTTGATTGGCCGGTACCGCATCGATCTTCATTGGGCTGTTCATGGTGGTCACTTCAATCACTCGTCCTTTGATGCAGCTTCTGCCGGGTTGTCGCCAGAAGCTGTGATGGGTTTTACAACAGGAAAGGCAGACTATCGGTTGACCATCCTGGCGGGTACGAACACCAGGATGATCATGGCCGACACAAACACGCAGCCCGCGACGATGACCAGGCCGGTGGTCATTGATTGCGTCAGGTCCTTCAGGAAACCGAGCAACGCAGGGCCGGCAAAGCTGGCGAGATTGCCCGTGGAATTGATCAGCGCAATACCCGCCGCTGCCCCGGCACCTCCCAGGAATGAGGTCGGCAGTGCCCAGAACATGGGCAGGGACGTGATGATCCCCGCCGTCGCAATGATCAGGCCGGTAATCGCCAGCCAGGGCGTCAGCGGGAAAAAGGCGCAAATCAGGAACCCGGGCACTGCCACCAACAATGGAATGACCGCGTGCCAGCGACGTTCACGGTGGCGGTCGGAACTTTTACCGGCCAGGTACATGCCCAGCAGCGCCGCCAGGTAAGGCACCGCCGAAATGACACCGATCATTCTCGGGTCGGTAATGCCGGAATTGCTGATGATGCTTGGCTGCCAGAAGCCGATGGTGCTGGTGCCCATGACCAGCAGGAACAGAATGGAGCACATCAGCCATACTCGCCCGCCGAGCAGTCCCTGACGAACCGAACTGTGGGTTTTGGCACGGTTGTCCAGGCTGATTTCTTCGGCAACGATGGCTCGCTGCTCGTTGCTCAGCCAGTGCGCGTCGTCAACTTTGTCGGTGAGAAAGAACATCACCACCAACCCGAGTATCAGTGCCGGTGCGGCTTCGATGATGAACAGCCATTGCCAGCCTGCCAGGCCATGGACCATGTTCATCGTGTGCAGGATATAGCCCGACACCAGCCCACTGAGGATGCCGGACACCGGGTTGCCGGCCATCAGCAGCGCGACCATCTTGCCCCGGCGATGGGCGGGAAACCAAAGGGTGAGGTAGAGCACGATGCCAGGAAAAAAGCCCGCTTCGGCGATGCCCAGAAAAAACCGCGCGATATAGAACTGCATCGGCGTCTGCACCAGCGCAGTCGCCGCCGAGATCAGCGACCAGGTGATCATGATTCGCGCGATCCAGCGTCGCGCGCCAACGCGGTGCAGGATCAGATTGCTCGGCACTTCGGCAAAGAAATAGCCGATGAAGAACACGCCGGCGCCCAGGCCGTAGACCGCGTTGCTGAAGGACAAATCGTTGAGCATGGTCAGCTTGGCGAAGCCGACGTTGATCCTGTCGAGATAGCTGACGACGTAGCAGAGGAACAACAGCGGCATGAATCGCCACATGATTTTCTTGAACGTCGATTCGGCGAGGGCAGGGTCCTGCACGCCGATTGGCTGTTCTGCGGTATTGAGAATAGTCATCGCTGACTCCTTGTTATTTTTATGGAGTGCTCGTGATTTCAATGCCCTGTGATCCCCAGCGAGACGTCTTGACGACTGTACGCCGGGGATTGTGGCAGCTCTGAAGGTTGTCTGGAGAAATCAGCGGCCGCTGAAACGTGCCGGTCGTCGCTCCATGAAATGCGCCACACCTTCCTTGAAATCATCACTCTGGATGCTCAGGAACATCTCCCGGTTGGCCTGGGTGATGGACTCGGTGAGTGTCTGGAAGGGTGATTCGCCCAACTGTTGCTTGATGACCTTTATCGAACGCGGCGAGACATTCAGGGCCAGGTCTTCGGCGTATTTCAGGGTCTGGTCCAACAGGGTATCCGGCGCGAACAGCCGTTCGACCAGGCCCATGCTCAACGCTTCCTGCGCCGAAACCTTGCGTGACGAGAGCAGCAAGTCCGCGGCGTGCCCGGGCCCGACAACACGCGGCAGCAGCCACGCAATGCCGTGCTCGGCAATCAATCCACGTTTGGCGAAGGCCGTGGAAAACACGGCGGTTTCACTGGCAAAACGCATGTCGCTGTACAGCGCCAACACCAAACCCAATCCCGCAGCAGCGCCGTTGATCGCGCTGATAATGGGTTTGCGCACACCGGGGAAATACGAGTAACGGCTTTGATAGTCGGCGCGACGGTTCATGTCATAGGCGCGCATCCAGGCCATTTCACTGATGTCGTCCGGTGGCAGCACCTCGAGTTCATCGATGTCCATGCCGGCGCAGAACGCCCGGCCGTTACCGGTCAGCACGATGACGCGCACGCTGTCGTCGCGATCCAGTCGGGCAAACGCTTCGCGCAGTTCCGTCTCCATGATTTTGGTCAACGCGTTCATCTTGTCGGGGCGCATCAGCGTCACGACCGCAACGTACTCTTGAGCACCAAAACGGCCGAGTTCGATCTGAGTGAAGTTCATGATTTCTCCTTGGTACTGGCAACTGGCATCTGAATGGCACGGACCTCGACAAACTCCTCGATGCCATAGGTCCCGCCTTCTCGACCGAGGCCGGAATCGCCGAAGCCACCAAAGGGAGCCGCCGGGTTATAGGGCGCGCCATTGACATCGACCTGACCGGCGCGCAGTTGAAGTGCGAGGCGAAGGGCGTGATCGACATCGGCCGCCCAGACGGCACCGGCCAGGCCATAGGCCGTGCCGTTGGCAATCTCGATGGCCTGCTGTTCGGTTTCGTAAGTGATGACGCTGAGCACCGGACCGAACACTTCCTGTTGCGCCAGCGTCGATTGAGGCGGGACTCGTCCGAAAATGGTCGGCGCGATGTAGTAACCCGTCGCCGGCACCGGTGCCTGGCTGCCGCCGGCAATCAGGTCAAATCCTTGGGATTGGCTCTCAGCAATCACGGCGTGTACACGGTCGCGATGCGCCGCTGACACCAATGGCCCCATGCGCGTGGCCGAATCCATGGGATCGCCCAGCGTCAGGCGCGTCACGGCATCGGCCAGCAAGGCGCGGTAGGTGTCATACCGCTCGACAGGGACCAGCAGGCGAGTCAGCGAATTGCACGATTGACCCGAGTTCAGGAAGCACGAGCCGATCACCTGGCGGACGACGTTCTCGGCCGGGGCATCGGCTGTCGCGATGCACGCTGATTTACCGCCCAGTTCCAGTGCAACCCGCTTCAGGGCCTGGCCTGCCGAGGCGGCGATGCGCCGGCCCACGGCGGTGGAGCCGGTAAACGACAACAAGGCGACATCGGGATGATCAACCAGGGCCTGACCGGTAGCCGCATCGCCCAGGACGATGTTCAGCACGCCGTTGGGCAGGCCGGCGGCCAGCGCGGCTTCACCCAGCGCACGTGCTGTGCAGGGAGCCAGCTCCGAGGGTTTGAGCACCACGGTGCAACCGGCGACCAAGGCGGCGGCCACCTTGCCGGTGATCTGGTGCAACGGGTAGTTCCACGGCGTGATTGCGCCGACCACGCCCACCGGGACATGGGTGATGGTGGAGTTGCCGACCCGGGCATCCGCCAGGCAATCGGCCGCCAGATCAGCCGTCGCCCGCCAGGCCAGAATGGGGGCTTGCACCTGTATGCGCTGTGACAGCTTGAGCGGCATGCCGACCTCGGCGGCGATGCCCCGCGCGAGGGAATCAACGTGTTCTTCCAGTTGGTTGGCGATCCCGCGCACGAAGTCGGCTCGTGCGCTCACCGGCAGCGCTGACCATGAGGCGAAGGCGTTTTTTGCGGCCTGAACGGCAAGGCCGATTTCTGCGTCTGTGCCGTGGGCGACGTGCCCCAGTTCGGCTTCACTCGCGGAGTCGAAGACGCGGGTGCGGTCGGCGGATTGTGCCGGCGTCCAGCGTCCGTCGATGAGGTGATGTTGATAGGCAGTCATGGCGTATTTCCTTTGCGTGCACGGGCGTCGAGAAACGCACTCATCAAGGTCTGTGGTTCATCGCTGGCATAGCATTCGAGCTGGGCGCGGATGCCGGCGGTGCAGGCGTCGTCGAAGCCGGGTTGCGTCAGCGCCCGGAAACGTTGTTTGGACAGGCGGATAGCGGTCGTGGGCAGCTGCGCCATCGAACGTGCGCGGGCAAGGGCCGCGCCGAGTACGTCTGAAGCATGCAGCTCTGTCACCATCCCGATCTCATGGGCGCGCTGCCCGTTGATGAGTTCGCCGGACAACGACAGTTGCGTGTTATGGGTCAGGCCGACGTGCAAGGAGAGCAAGTAGGAGCCGACGATGCTCGCCAGGCCCGCTTTCACTTCAGGTTGACCAATGCGGGCGTCCGGTGAGGCAATCCGCCAGTCGCCACACAGCGCCAATTGCATGCCCGCGCCGGCGGCGACGCCGTTGATGGCGACCACACAAGGCTTGTCCAGATCGCGAACGGCCTGGTACATGGCGCGTTGCGCGCTCAGCCAAGGGGCAATCTGCTTCCAGTCGACCGTGCTGGCTTCTTCCAGGTCCTGGCCGGCGCAAAAGGCGCGGTCACCGGCACCGGTCAGGACCACGGCTTTGACCGCCGGGTCTTCATTGAGCTGTGCCAGCGCGGCAATCAATGCGCTACGCAGGTGCTGATTCACCGCATTCAGGTTGGCCGGGCGATTGAGCGTCACCAGTGCCACCTGATCCTTGACGTCAATCAGGACGCTGCGTTGTTGATCGAGATGACTGATGCTCATGATGCCTCCTTGTATTGGATAACGGCGTCGACAGCGACCACGCCTTCGGCCATGACCATGACCGGGTTGATGTCGACGCTCAGCAGGTTCGTCTGGTGTTGCAGGGCAAAATTCCCCAGCGCCACCGCCGCCCGGGCCAGGGCCTCGGCATCGAGTGATGGTTGGCCGCGTGCGCCCTTGAGCACCGGGGCAATGCGCAGTCGTTCGATCGCTTGCCTTGCTTGCGCCTCGGTGAAAGGGGCGAGCAATGACACGGTGTCCTTGCGAATCTCGACCAGGGTTCCGCCTTCACCGATGACCACCAGCGGACCGAACAATGGATCGACGACGACACCGAGCATGAATTCATGCAGGCCTTTGACCGAGCGCGCGACGATCAGTCGACCGTGGGGCACACCCAGTGAGTCCAGGGCGCCCAGGCAGCGCTGCGCGGCGTCCTGCACCGCTTGCGGATCGCCGAGGTTGAGGTGGACCAGGCCGTGTTCGCTCTTGTGCGGTACCTGCGCTGCGCATCCCTTGACGACGATGCGCCCGCCGAACTCAGTGGCGATCCGGGCTGCGCTATCGGCGTCATGGCACACCTGATGCTCGACGACCGGCACCCCGGCATGTGCCAACAGGGCCAGACTCTGCGCTTCATCGAGCAGGCCAGCGTATGCACTGACAGTGGTTGCCCTGGCAGCGGGGAGTGTTGAACCTTGCCATTGGCAGTGCCGGGCGTACTGACGAAGCGCCGACACCGCTTCGCTTTCGTTGCGAAAGCCTGGAATGCCGGCTTGCTGGAATTGCGCCCGGACATCCGCTTGAGGCGCGGTCATCACCACGGGCTTGCCGGTGTGCTGCATGAATCGCGCGGTGGTTTGGGCGAGCCCCGGCACGTCGTAGCCCGGGCCTGCCACGGGGATTCCGATAAGAAACATGTCCGCCTCGGGGTCTTGGCCCAGCACATCGAGAACGGCAGGAAACATCCCGCCGTTGCCAAGCAGGGCGGCGGTGAGGTCCAGTGGATTGGCGGCGCTGGCGAAGTCAGGGATCAGACCTTTGAGGCGTTCCAGGGTTGGCGCTGCCAATTCGGTCAGTGGCAGCCCGACACGTTCGGCGGCATCGGCGCACAGCACACCCACGGCGCCGCTGTGGCTCATTACCACGGTGCGGCCCGCGCCCGGAGCAAAACTGCTCAGGTACAACGGTGCTGCATTGACCAGTTCGTGTATGTCGTGGGCACGCCAGATGCCGTGTTTGTCGAGAAATGCGTCGAGGGCGCCGTCCTGACCCACCATGGCGCCGGTGTGCGAGGCGGCGGCAGCAGCGCCTTTGTGACTCACGCCGCCTTTAAGTAGCACGATTTGGCAGCCGTTTTGCCGGGCAATGTGGGCCGCCTCGGCGAGCAGTTGCGGATTCGAAACAGTCTCCACGTAGACCAGAATCAGGCGGACCTGCGGGTCGTCCACCAGCATCCGTGTCAGCTCCGACACGCCCAGATCGGCGTCGTTGCCGGTGGCTGCCAGGTAGCGCACGCCATAACCCTGTTCACGCAACATCGCATAGGGCATGACGCTGGCCGCACCGCTTTGGCTGACAATGGCGATGGGGCCGTCCACAGGCGTTACTTCCATGAACATGGTGCTGAAGTTCAGCACCGCGCCGTTGGCGAAATTGGCGAAGCCCTGGGCGTTGGGGCCGATCAGGCGCATGCCGTGATGCCGGGCGAAGTCCACCAGTTCATTCTGCAACTGACGGCCGCTTTCACCGGTCTCGGCAAAGCCTGAGGCCATGACCACGGCGGTTTTTACACCCGACAGGGCGCAGGCCTTGATTGCATCCACTGCCGCTTGGCCCGAGACCGCGATGATGGCGGCGTCGGGAACGATGCCCAGCGCATCCAGGTCCGGATAGCAACGCAGGCCTTGCACCGACTCGCGCTTGGGGTTGATCGGCAGGATCGTGCCGGTGTAGCCGAACTTGAGCATGTAATGAATGGGGCGGCCGCCGACTTTGTTCGGGTCTTCGGATGCGCCAATGATGGCGACACTGGACGGGTCGAACAGCGATAACGCTGGCGGACTGATTTTATTGTTATGGGCCATGATGGCTCTCGGTGGCTTCAGGTCTGATGCGAGTCTAGGGAGCACCTTGGCCATCTGGAAGTGTCATGAAGGCGATATCAGATACATCAAAAAGTGATGGCGCGCTGCTTGGTGGTCGTTTATGTTCCGACCACTGCAAGAGGGTGCGAGGACAGGATCGATGAATCTGAAACAGCTACAAAGCGTGTTGCTGATGGACGAGCTCGGGTCTATTTCCCGAACGGCGGTAGCGCTGGGCACCGCTCAATCACTGGTCAGTCGGCAATTGGCGCAACTGGAGACGGAGTGGGGCGATCAGCTGTTCGTGCGTACCGGGCGCGGCCTGGTCGTTTCGGATTTCGGTCGGCTGGTACTGCCGGAGATTCGCTTGCTGCTTGCCCAGGCCGAGCGCCTGGAAACTTTGGTCAGGGAATCCTCGGGCGTACCGGCGGGCACGGTGCACATCGGGATCTTGCCGTCGATGTCACGCCGGTTGCTGCCGATGCTGTTCACGGCGCTGCAAACCCATGCCCCCGGCGTGCACCTGCACGTAGTCGAAGGCTTCAGCGGTGACCTCGATGAACAACTGGCCGCCGGTGCCCTGGACCTGATCGTGGTTAACCGGTACGGCATTTCCAACGCCCGGGACGAAGAAACGCTGGGGGTCGTCGATACGTATCTGGTGGGGAAGGCCGCAAGCCTCTGCGGGCTCGGGCAATCAATCGAGTTCGCTGCCTTGCCGGATTTTCCGCTGATTCTGCCTTCACGCCCCAACGGATTGCGCACCACCCTGGACCAGTTGGCACGCAAACATCAGCTGTCGCTGAACGTGGCGATCGAAGTCGATACACTCAATGCAATGAAAGACGTGGCGGCGGCTGGCGGGGCGTTCACTATCCTGCCTTATCTGGCAGTACAGGAGGATGTAGAACGCGGCTTGCTGGATGCGGTGCGAATCGATAAGCCGCAGATTAAACGCACGATTGCCCTGGCGTTTACTCACCAGCATCCGCTGTCCAGGGCTGCCAGAGTAGTAGGCGGATATGTGCGTGAATTGTCGAAAGTGCTTCTCGAGTAGGCCAGAGCGCTTCTTGCCGCTCATCTCTGCACTCACCTCGTTAAGCTTTCGGGTCAGGAAGTGTGTCGCGCGGGAAGGGAGCAGATCTGAGTTGGGCATCACGAATCCTCGGTTATGAGATCAGCGTAGTACCAGGTTCAATGAAGGATTTTTCAGGTTTTGCAGGAGGCCGGGGGAGGGGAACATTCAGCTGAGTTCTGGAACACATCCAGAATAATTATGGAACACATGCCCAGCGTCGCGGATTTCGCCAAACCCCAGAAACGACAAAGCCCTGAATAATCAGGGCTTTGTCGTATAAAGATGGCGGAGGCGATGGGATTCGAACTCATGGACCTGTTACAGTCGACGGTTTTCAAGACCGTTGCCTTAAACCACTCGGCCACACCTCCGTTTGCGTTGCGGGCGCCATAATACCTGAATGAAACACACTGTCAAACTCTCTGCATAGCTTGTTACAGGGCGTCTGTTATGATCTTTGCGACTGAACGTTTCAAACCAACAGGAGTGTCGCCATGCGCGAACAGGATTACGCAGTTAATAACAGCTTGCAGGCTGAGCAGCTAGAGGTTAGCCGCGTCCTGCGCAACACATACGGCTTGCTCGCCCTGACCCTCGCATTCAGCGGTCTGACGGCTTACATCGCTCAGCAGATGCGGGTCGGCTACCCGAACGTTTTCGTGGTGCTGATCGGCTTCTACGGCCTTTTCTTCCTCACCAACAAACTCCGTGATTCCGCCTGGGGCCTGGTATCGGCATTTGCCCTGACCGGTTTCATGGGTTTCCTGCTGGGCCCGATCCTCAACCGTTACCTGGGCATGCAGGGCGGCGCTGAAGTGGTCAGCTCGGCCTTCGCGATGACGGCACTGGTGTTCGGTGGTCTGTCGGCCTACGTGCTGATCACCCGCAAGGACATGAGCTTCCTCGGCGGTTTCATCACCGCGGGCTTCTTCGTTCTGCTCGGTGCGACCCTGGCCAGCTTCTTCTTCAAGATCAGCGGCCTGCAACTGGCGATCAGCGCAGGTTTCGTGCTGTTTTCCTCGGTCTGCATTCTGTTCCAGACCAGCGCCATCATTCATGGCGGCGAGCGCAACTACATCATGGCCACCATCAGCCTGTATGTATCGATCTACAACCTGTTCATCAGCCTGTTGCAGCTGTTCGGCATCATGAGCCGCGATGACTGATTGTCAGCGTTAAATAAAAAACCCGCTTCGGCGGGTTTTTTATTGTCTGGCATTCAGGGTTATTCGGTAATGATGATGCTTCCATCAGCTTGCTGCCGGTAGAGGGTGTAGGGCAGCAGCAAGGTGTCGAAGGCGCCGGAAAGGACCACATCGATCAGCACAATGGCGGGAGCGCTGTCATGGACCTGCGCGTCCCGTCCTTTTTCCAAAGGCGCGTTCAGATAGCAGAAGTCATATGTCACACCGCTGTAGATTCGGGGAACTGCGCCGCAGTAACTATTTTTCTCCCTGAGGCTCTTTGCGGCCACGTCGTCTCCACGTACAACCGTCTGCACTGTGCCGCAACCCGACAGCATCAGCGCTGCCAGCAACATCAACCGAAGTTTCATACCGCCAATCCTTAGCTGGAAAACGGTCAATTTACGCCTCTTCGAACAAAACTTCATTCACGCCATCGGGGGCAACCGGCGTTTGACCGGGGTTTTCTTGACGATCGCGGTGTTGGTTTCGGCGTGGGTGTTGAGCCGGTCCAGCAGGGTGTCCAGTTGTTCCATCGAGCGTACATGCAGGCGCGCGATGAAGCAGTCGTCGCCGGTCACCTTGTCGCACTCGGTGAACTCGGGAATGGCCATGATTTGCCGTTCAACTTCCTGTAGCTGGCCGGGTAGCGGACGAATGCGCACGATGGCCTGGAGTTGATAGCCGAAGCATTTCGGATCGATTTCAACGGTGTAGCCCTTGAGTACACCGCGCTCTTCGAGGCGACGCAGGCGCTCTGCAACGCTGGGCGAAGACAAGCCGCTGAGGTGCGCCAGGGCCTTGAGCGAGCGTCGCGAGTCTTCCATCAATGCCGTGATCAGCACCTGGTCGATGTCATCGGTCATGGCGAAGTCCTCTATTAGGCAGTTTTTCAAAATCGCCTTGATAAAAAAGGCAGATTCCGAGTTTAGCCTGATTTTTGCGCTGGAGAAGCGCCTAGGCTGGTTGGCATACTTTGCCCATCAACAGAGGAGTCTGGAAATGGACAAAACAATTCGTCGCGGCTCGTTCGAAATGACCGCCGCCATGCTGATCTCCGGGACCATCGGCTGGTTTGTGCTGGTATCGGGGCAACCGGTGCTGGACGTGGTGTTCTGGCGCTGCCTGTTTGGTGCCGGCGCGCTGTTGCTGATTTGCGCGGTATTCGGCTTCCTGCGGCCCGGCATCCTGACCCGCACCACGTTCCTGTTGGCCGTACTCAGCGGCGTGGCGATCGTCGGCAACTGGGTGTTGTTGTTCGCCTCCTATTCCCGCGCCTCGATTGCCATCGGCACCGCCGTCTACAACGTGCAGCCGTTCATGCTGGTGGGCCTGGCCGCGGTATTCCTCAACGAGAAAATCACCTTGCAGAAACTGGCGTGGCTGGGCGTTTCGTTTCTCGGGATGCTGGCGATCGTCAGCGCCCATGGCGGGCAGGGCGAGAGCGGCAATGAATACCTGATCGGCATTGTGCTGGCGTTGGGCGCTGCATTTCTCTACGCGATTGCCGCGCTGATCATCAAGCGCCTGACCGGCACGCCACCGCATTTGATCGCGTTGGTTCAGGTCAGCACCGGTGTGTTGCTGCTCGCGCCATTCGCGCACTTCTCGGCACTCCCGCAGGGCCAAAGTGCGTGGGGCAGTCTTATCACCCTGGGTATGGTGCACACCGGCGTGATGTACGTATTGCTGTACGGCGCGATCCAGAAGTTGCCGACGGCATTGACTGGCGCGCTGTCATTCATCTATCCGATCGCGGCAATTTTCGTCGACTGGTTTGCCTTCGGTCATCGTCTGGAACTGATGCAATGGATCGGGGTTGCCGCGATTCTGCTGGCTGCTGCCGGGATGCAGCAGGGTTGGAGCCTGAAGTTTCGACGGACGATGACGCAGTCATAGGTTCAGCGTGTAAAAGTATTCAGGATGGAGTCCATTTTTTCACCCGTTACACAGTAAGACGCATAATAATTATCTGCTCCAAGGGTGCTGAAAGCCTGTGCCTTGTCACTGTCCGCAATAAATGTCCCGCTGGCCTCAAGCCAGCCGGGAGCATTTTTGATATCTGAGGGGGTCAGGTTCCATTCGTCCGAGCAGTCTTTTTTGAAAATCAGAAAAATTTCAATCAGGTCATGGTTCAGCTTTCTGAATAACGGCGTGGTACTGATGTGGTGATTGTCGAGTAGAGTGGCGCACTGTGATTGCAATTGTTCGGTTTCTGCTCTCCAATCAACATTTTGCAAGTTGATGGACCTGCGAATGGTGGGTAAATACCAATCAACCAAGTCACCGTTGAAATGGCTGTCGTGCTGAGTTGCACGAAAAAATAAAGGAAGAGGGATGTTTTCGGGAATAAACACAAAGTGAGCCATTTTTTTGTCGGAACTGGTTTCTAGAGCATTTTGTACGATGAAATCTCCCGAACTTCCTTTCTGGATCAAATAATCCATCATTTCGCTGAAATATCGTGTTTTATTAGGCGTTTTATTTTCGGGGCGGGAAGTTGATTCCTTTAGGTAAATATCTGAATTGTGCTGTGCCAACTGCACAATAGGAAAGCTGTTGAAGAAAACTCTACTGTCGTCCCTGAGTCCACAGTCAAAGAGATTGGGTCTCGGGACCTCCGGATTGCTTCGATAAGCCGTAAAGTCTGGGGTAATGATTTTTTGATGAGGGAAGTAGGGCTTCGTTGGAGTTTGTTCCAGAAAAGGCGATCCATTCAATGTCATTGCGCTTGAATGATTGTTTTGAAAGATAATTGAGTTCGGGCCGTTATTATAAAAATCTGTAATATTTTTTTGAGCTAAGCGTCTTGTGGTGCGGTGTCTTGTTTCATTAGGGTTGTCAAGATTAAGAGCGGCCAGCGTTCTATTTTCAGCGGCGTAGAGTACGCTTTCGGCGAAGGTCAACAGGGCCGGGTCATCAATCAAGTGAAGCATATAGGGTGAAAAGGCATCATGTTTCCCGTGCAATCGTTTGTTTTCCAATGAGAGATTGACAGGCTCTAAGTTTTTAGCGGTAGGTTGCGTCATGTGTATGATGCTGCTGTCGCTTCCTGCCAGTATTGCATCGGCACTGATGTATTCACCGCTATTTTTGCTATTGGTGAGTCTGGCTATATGGGGCTGAGAGTTTGCATTAAGTGTGTTGAATCCACTGATGGGTGTTCGATAGTTTGTGATCGGCATGCTGGCGGTCTTGTGGCGTATTTAAAAAAACGGACCAGGTAGCACCAGTCCGTTTGTTGGGAGGCTTAGATGATTGGTATTTATCTGTCGTCTGAGACGCTGTCACTCATCAGTCGTACTGTGATGAAATGCTGCAGAAGTCGTTCTTTCTGCTGTTTGATGGTGTCGAATTGGACGTCGTCTACCATGATGTTGTTATCGAGAAATATCTGATGAGCGGTGTCAAGATCATCAATCATGTAGTACAGGAAGAGACAAAGCGTTTGATGGGTTTCAGGATGCGTTGCCCTGAGTGGAAGTTGGCTGACATATTCATTGGCGAGTTCTGCTCGGCTTTCAAATAGGCTCAGAAGTCCATTGTTGGGATGCACGTCTTTTAATTTTGAATTGTGCCATGTGTAAAACTCATTGATGTCTTTCGCAATGCCAATGATTTCGCCCATGGGAATCAGGTAAAGGGGATCAATCGTGAACTGGATTTTTTCCAGATCGCGCGTCAGTGGTGCGAGAAACGCTTCATTTGTTCTTTCTCTCAGCTGAGTCCGCGCGGGAAATGCTTTGTTTTCTGAACAGTCGGGTTTAAGTTCCGCATTTTGGTCGTAGTTCATCAGCATTGGAACCATCTGGAGTATTCTCTCCTTCAGTCCATCGCTTCCCTGTATCAAACGGGGAATTTTTTCCAGTACTTCCGGAAGATTGTCGTACGTATCGATCTGCTTTTTGAAAAGGGTTTCGTTGGTCACCTTGATGCCGGTGTGGCTGAATTTCGCTACGGTAATGCTTTCAAGCGGTTTGATTGCATTTTTGTTAATGATTTTTCGTATCTGGGCGTTAAGCAGTGGCTTTTGTTGACCCATGTACTCCATGAATTTGGCTGGGTCGCTGTTTTTAAATCCACCCAACACGAAACGCTGTAAGGGGTTGAGATTGACAGCTTGTGCCAGTTCTTCAGGAGAAAGAAATGGCTGGCATCTGCCTGAACTGTGGAATGTCATTAATTCAGCACTTCGACTCTCGCCGTGGTCCAGCCCGTCCTTGTTGCTGGCAGAGCGAT
The DNA here is from genome assembly GCF_002356535.2 of Pseudomonas izuensis. Lineage (NCBI taxonomy): Bacteria > Pseudomonadati > Pseudomonadota > Gammaproteobacteria > Pseudomonadales > Pseudomonadaceae > Pseudomonas > Pseudomonas izuensis. The sequence goes on from NZ_AP017423.2 coordinate 2,630,955, forward strand.
GGTGCGGGATCATTTCGGTGCGAATGCCAGTCTCTATGGGAATGTCGTTATCCGGGTTTTTGATGACGACATAGCGTGCACCAGGAACCTCGCGAAATTCATTTTCGAGACTTTCCAATGTGAGGAATTTTGTGGCGGCTTCGGAGCGGGTGTAGCGAATGAATTGGTTGGTATCGTAAGGGAAGGCCGCCAGGCATTGTTCCGTATTGGCTTCTATTGTTCCTGTTTTGCGAGTGGTTATGATTTTGAACTCAGCAGCATAATTGCTGTTGTCAAAGTGGAACATCCATTCCCTGTATTTGCCATCATCTTTGCTGGCAGGGTTGTCCATAAAGCGAAAATTGGAGACGGCTGGGATGTCACCCAGTTGGAAAGCGGCTTTGAAGAGTTGCAAGGGTGTCAGTTTTGCGTTGAGGCAACGTGCATCTGTAATTTCTGGCTTAATATGTTGGGCGGAGAAGTCGACTTTCGAATAGTCGTCTTTCACGATGGCGTTAGCCATTATTTCATCGTAGAACGATTTGAAGTCGGTATACGCTGATAAGTCAACCTCGCTTGCGGATACGCCGAAGGTTTCCCATTCTTTCAGGACTGATGAAAGTTGTGCTTTCAAATCTTCATCTATCAGCGATATAAGCTCGCAGCGGAGAGCCTCTGTTCGCTCATGGTTGGATAGCTGTTTGTAATTGAGTTGTTCCGATTTATCCAAGTTCATGATGGCTTGGAATCGATTGGGGATTGAGCTTGTCGTATGGAATTGCCCGAGGATGGTAGTTGTCAGGCGGGGCCCCTTCGCCATTTCTGCGGGCTTGCAATGAATTATTTTGTTGATAAATGTTATATTTAGATTTTGTATGTCTGTTTTTGTTATCGGGTGCAGCGTGAATTCGGATTCGGTCGTGTTGTGTGTTTCATTAAGTTGATAACATATTCCGCTAGTCTCATCAAGTATGAGGCGCTTGTTTCCATGGTTGCTTTGTACTTCTATATATTGAAATGATTGGGAGTTATTTAGGGGATTGGAGATGATATTGCCAATCACGGTAAATTCCTTTTATCTGGTTGGTGCAGAGCCTCTATTGAAGATGGTTATTTTAGTAAGATGCTTTGTTTCGACTATCAAAAAAAGCTTATCCGGTGATGATGATGTGAGTTTTATTCGAAACTGTATTTTTCTATAAGGTGTTGCGCGGGGTGTCATTTACTTTCTGTCAAACAAAAGACTAGATGTTCCAGCGTGGTGCAGACTTAGCCAGCCGCTGGCGCATCTCACCTATGTTGGTTGCCAGTTGTTGAGTCAACAATCGATAACCGTCCAGCGCATTGTAGATCGGCGCATCAAGGCTGACGGCCGGCAACTCCATGGTTCGACTCAGCCGTTGGGTGGCGCCTGACTTCAGTGCCCTGGCCATGCCAATCAGCTGCACGCGAATCAGCCGGTGTTCCGCCTTCAACGTCGATTGCAGTTGAGCCATGGCGTCGGAGTCACTGGCATCCGGTCGGGTATTGCCGAGAATCTCCAGGGTACTGACACAGGTGCGCAGTTGACGTTGAATGGCGTCGAGCTCGGTCATCGACATCTTCACTTCTTTCGATACCGATGGCATCAGTGAGCGCAGTTGCACCATGACCGTGTTCAGGCGACCCATCAGCTTGAGGTGTTCCTCAGCCGTGACGGGTTGGCCGTCGATAATGCGCCCGTAGATCGCCGCGCAGTCGCGCAAGGCGTCGGCCAGGTTGTAGCGCCAGGAATAGACCGCATAGAGAGGCAGGGCAAAGGAAAATGCCAGGGCCAAGGCAATGCCAATCAGGATATCCACCCCGCGCCATAGGCCGTCGGTGACCGGATTGTCGCCATGTCCGGCAACGATGAACACGGTAATCGCGGCCAGCAGCGCGGTATAGCCACCCTTGCCGATGGCGTGGTACGAGAAAAACCCACAAATCACCGCCATCGCGAAATAGGTCAGCCATGGCATGCCGAGCCAGGCCTGTTGCACCACCAGCACCAGACCGATAGCGGCGCCGACCAGGGTGCCGATGGCTCGTTCGGCGGCTTTTTTGCCGATATTGCCATGGTGCTGTAAACCGCCGATCACCACCAGCATCGTCACCGATGCCCACTCACCGTGGGGCAGATGGATGCCGGTGGTCAGCAGGATAGTCGCCAGTAACCCCACCGACACGCGCACCGCGTGAATCACCTTGGCATGCCGATAGCGCTGGTATGGGTCAATCAACGGACGCAGTAGCCGGCGCAGCAGCGGTGGCAGTCGAGGGGTAGTGGATGTGCTCAGGTTCACTCTCCTCAGAAAATGTAGTCAGTGGTCAAAAAGCTCGAACTGCGTCCGCTGATGATTTCGCTGATCAACTCCTTGTTGGTCTCCTGGAATTTGGTCGCCACCAACGTGCGGATCGAAAACACCCGTAACGCGTCATGCACCGACAAGGTGCCTTCGGCGGAGTTTTTGCGGCCATTGAAGGGATAGGTGTCGGGGCCGCGCTGGCACTGGGCGTTGAGGTTGATGCGCCCGACCTGATTGGCGAAGGTGTCCACCAGCCGGCCGACCGCTACCGGGTTGGTGCCGAAGATGCTCAATTGCTGGCCGAAGTCCGACTCCAGGACGTAATCGATCACCGTGTCCAGGTGGCGGTAAGGCACGATCGGCACCACCGGGCCGAACTGTTCTTCCTGATAGACACGCATTTGCGGCGTCACCGGGTACAGCACCGCCGGGTAGAAGAACGACGCGCGGGCTTCGCCGCCATTGGGGTTAACCACTTTTGCGCCTTTGTCGATGGCATCGGCTACCAGTGCGTGCAGGTAATCGACCTTGCCTGACTCCGGCAGGGGCGTCAGGGCCACGCCGCTGTCCCATGGCATGCCGGGTTTGAGCGTGGCCAGTTTGGCGTTGAGTTTCTCGATGAAGGCATCGACCACGTCTTCGTGGACAAACAGGATTTTCAGTGCCGTGCAGCGCTGGCCGTTGAATGACAGGGCGCCGGTGACCGCTTCGTTCACGGCGTTGTCCAGGTCCACTTCCGGCAGGACGATGCCGGGGTTCTTCGCATCCAGCCCCAGCGCCGCGCGCAAGCGATGCGGGCGCGGATGCAGTTTCTTCAGGTCACTGGCGGCCTTGTTGGTGCCGATGAACGCAAAAATATCGATCTTGCCGCTGGCCATCAGGGCACTGACGGTCTCGCGGCCGCTGCCGTAGATCACGTTGATTACCCCGGCCGGGAAACTGTCGCGGAAGGCCTCCAGCAGCGGACGTATCAACAGCACGCCCAGCTTGGCTGGCTTGAACACCACCGTGTTGCCCATGATCAAGGCCGGAATCAGTGTGGTGAAGGTTTCGTTCAACGGATAGTTGTAGGGCCCCATGCACAACGCCACGCCCATCGGTACGCGGCGGATCTGGCCAAGGGTGTCCTGCTCCAGTTCGAAGCGGCTGGAGCGGCGGTCGAGTTCCTTCAGGGCGTTGATGGTGTCGACGATGTAGTCGCAGGTGCGGTCGAACTCTTTTTCCGAGTCCTTGAGGTTCTTGCCGATTTCCCACATCAGCAACTTGACCACCGCTTCGCGCTGTTCGCGCATGCGCCCCAAAAAGGTTTCGACATGCTGGATGCGCTCGGCCACGCGCATGGTCGGCCACAAACCCTGGCCGCGGTCGTAGGCGCGGACGGCAGCGTCCAGGGCGGTCAGTGCGGTGTCGGCATCCAGCAGCGGCGTGCTGCCAAGGATCACTTGTTCGTCACCCGCAGCACTGCTCAGATAGACCGGGCTGCGTACTATAGCGAGGGGACCGGGCCAGGTTTTCAACGTGCCGTCGACCAGGTATTCACGCTGCTCGATCTGGCCGTCCAGGCGATATTTTTCCGGGATTCTGTCGGCCTCGGGAAACAGGTTGCCAAGGAGATCTGCTGTGCTCATGTTGCTACCCCATATGAAATGTCACCCGCGAACCCTGCTGCCACCCCCAGCACCCTGTAGGAGCGAGCATGCTCGCGATGGTCGTGAACGATGACGCGGGCTATCAGGTATCCCGCGGCGCTTGGGCGTTTTTCGCGAGCATGCTCGCTCCTACAGTAGGGTTTCCGGCGCTAATAGGCAGAATAGAGGGGTTGAGGGTCTGGATCTTGTGTCTCAAGCGTAGACCGCAATCTTTGACCTCGCCGCACACAACCATCGGTGCTGCGGTTAAACTTCGTGTTCTTTCTGAAGGAGTTCACATGAGTCACTACCAGCCGGGCATTCTCGCCACCCCTGTTCCGCCTCACGCCCGCCATATGTTCTTCGCCCTCGAATCCGTTGCCGATCTGCCGGCCGCACTCGACAAGTTGGTGCAACAGGTGGACGGCAAGTCGGCGGTGGTCGGTTTCGGTGAATCCCTGGTCAAGGCGCTCGATGGCAACATTGAAGGGCTACGGCCGTTCCCGGCACTGACCGGCGTGGGCGTGGATAACCCGTCGACGCAACACGCGCTGTGGTGCTGGCTGCACGGTACCGACCGTGGCGAACTGCTCAATCGCAGCAACGCTCTTGCCGCCGCATTGGCCCCGGCCCTGCGCCTGGTCCAGGTGACCGAAGGCTTCCGCCACCGCGATGGCCATGACCTGACCGGCTACGAAGACGGCACTGAAAACCCCCGCGACGAAGCCGCTGCGGCTGCGGCGCTGGTGGGCGAGGGTGTTGAAGGCACGGTCGGTGGCAGCTTCGCCGCGATCCAGCAGTGGCAACATGATCTGAAGCGTTTCCACGGGATGCCATCCCATGAAACGGACGACATCATGGGCCGGCGCTTGAGCGACAACGAAGAACTCGATGACGCCCCGATCTCGGCCCACGTCAAACGCACCGCACAGGAGAGCTTTTCACCTGAAGCCTTCATCGTCCGTCGTTCGATGCCATGGATCGAAGATGAGCGCGCCGGCCTGATGTTCCTGGCCTTCGGTTTTTCCCTCGACGCCTTTGAAGTCCAGCTGCGCCGCATGAGCGGTCTGGAAGACGGCATCACCGACGGTCTGTACCGTATCAGCCGACCGATCACCGGTGGCTACTACTGGTGCCCGCCGCTCAAAGATGGCCAGCTGGACTTGCGCGCCTTGCGCATCGCCTGACGCATCTGAACCTGTGGGGGCGAGCCTGCTCGCGAAGGCGCAGTGTCAGCCAACATCAACGCTGACTGTACCGAGGCTTTCGCGAGCAGGCTCGCTCCCACATGAGATATCACCGCGCATCTAACCTTATGCCCAAACAATATTTCTCAGGTCCTTCATTAGAACTTTAAGATCACGTCATAACTCGTTATGACAAGTGATCCCAGATGACCGATAACGTTCTTCCTCTCAGTAGCGTTCCGTTGCACACCCAGCTACGCGACGTACTTCGCGCACGCATCCTCGACGGCGAGTACCCGCAAGACAGTCAGATGCCTTCCGAAAGCGAGCTGGGCGCGCTGTTCAAGGTCAGCCGCATCACCGTGCGCCAGGCCCTCGGCGATCTGCAGAAGGAAGGGCTGATCTTCAAGATCCACGGCAAGGGCACCTTTGTCGCCAAGCCCAAAACCTTCCAGAACGTCAGCACATTGCAAGGCCTGGCCGAATCCATGACCGGACGCGGTTACGAGGTGATCAACCGCCTGCGCAGCTTCAAATTCATCGCCGCCGACAAGCTGGTCGCCGAGCGTTTGCAGGTCGCCGAGGGCGAGATCGTGGCGCAGATCAAACGGGTGCGCCTGATCAACCGCGAGCCGATTTCGCTGGAAATCACCTACCTGCCCAAGGCCATCGGCGAGCGGCTGGAAAAGGCTGACCTGGTGACCCGCGACATCTTCCTGATCCTCGAAAACGACTGCGGCCTGGCCCTGGGCCACGCCGACCTGGCCATCGACGCGGTGCTGGCTGACAGCGACCTGACCCAGGCGCTGAACGTTGAGCCCGGTTCGCCAATCATGCGCATCGAGCGTCTGACCCACGACGCTGACGGCCAGCCGCTGGACTTCGAACACCTTTACTACCGTGGCGATGCCTTCCAGTACCGCCTGCGGATCGACCGGCAAAAAGGGGACCAGGCATGAGCCACAGCTCTATAACCAGAAGCACCCTCGAACAGGAATACGACATCGTCGTGATCGGCGGCGGCACCGCGGGGCCGATGGCGGCGATCAAGGCCAAGGAACGCAACCGTGATCTGCGGGTATTGTTGATCGACAAGGCCAACGTCAAGCGCAGCGGCGCGATCAGCATGGGCATGGACGGCCTGAACAACGCGATCATTCCCGGCCATTCGACACCGGAGCAGTACACCAAGGAAATCACCATCGCCAATGACGGCATCGTCAATCAGGCCGCGGTGTATGCCTACGCCACCCACAGCTTCGAAACGATCGAGCAGTTGGACCGCTGGGGCGTGAAGTTCGAGAAGGACGAGACCGGCGACTACGCGGTGAAGAAAGTCCATCACATGGGCGCCTACGTACTGCCGATGCCGGAAGGCCACGACATCAAGAAAGTCTTGTACCGCCAGTTGAAGCGGGCGCGGGTGAGCATCACCAATCGTTTGGTCTGCACCCGTTTGCTCAAGGACGAAGAGGGCGCGGTCAACGGGGTGATGGGCTTTGATTGCCGCACCGCCGACTTTCACGTAATCAAGGCCAAGGCGGTGATCCTCGCCTGCGGTGCCGCCGGGCGCCTGGGCCTGCCGTCCTCAGGTTACCTGATGGGCACCTACGAAAACCCGACCAATGCCGGCGACGGCTATGCCATGGCCTATCACGCCGGGGCCGAGCTGGCGAACCTGGAATGTTTCCAGATCAACCCGCTGATCAAGGATTACAACGGCCCGGCCTGCGCCTACGTCACCGGTCCCCTGGGTGGCTACACCGCCAACAACAAGGGCGAACGCTTCATCGAGTGCGATTACTGGAGTGGCCAGATGATGTGGGAGTTCCACCAGGAACTGGAAAGCGGCAACGGCCCGGTGTTCCTCAAGCTCGATCACCTGGCCGAGGAAACCATCCAGAACATCGAGCAGATCCTGCACAGCAACGAACGTCCCAGTCGTGGTCAGTTCCATGCCAATCGCGGCACCGATTACCGCACGCAGATGGTCGAGATGCACATCTCCGAGATCGGTTTTTGTAGCGGGCATTCGGCGTCCGGGGTGTGGGTCAACGAGAAGGCCGAGACGTCGGTCAAGGGCTTGTACTCGGCCGGTGACATGGCCGCGGTGCCGCATAACTACATGCTCGGCGCCTTCACCTACGGCTGGTTTGCCGGAACCAACGCGGCGGACTTTGTCGCCGGGCGCGAATTTTCAGCACTGGATGCCCGGCAGATCGAAACCGAAAAACAACGGGTCTACGCACCACTGGACCGCGAACACGGCCTGCCGCCGGCCCAAGTCGAGTACAAGCTGCGACGCTTCGTCAACGACTACCTGCAGCCGCCGAAAGTGACGAAGAAGATGCAAATCGGCCTGCAACGCTTCAGCGACATCCAGCGCGACCTCGACCAGATCAAGGCGCACAACGCCCACGAACTGATGCGCGCCATGGAAGTCAGCATGATCCGCGACTGCGCCGAAATGGCCGCCCGCGCTTCGTTGTTCCGTGCCGAAAGCCGTTGGGGGCTGTACCACTATCGGGTCGACCATCCGCAGCGCAACGACAGCGAGTGGTTCTGCCATTGCCACCTGAAGAAGGACGAAAACGGCTTGATGAGCAGCTTCAAGAAAGCCGTAGAGCCTTACATCGTCCCGCTCGATGCCGAAGAAATGCAGGCCTACGACCGGCTGCGTGTCGGCGCCTTTGCTGCCTGAGCCTTACTCACGGAGAGACCGCCAAATGGCCTATCAACCCCAGGAAATCTTCTTCCGTTCCAACGCACCGGTTATCGTCGACGAGGACCTTTGCATCGCCCACAAAGGCTGCACCGTATGTGTCGACGTCTGCCCGATGGACTTGCTGGCGATCAACCCGGCCACGCAAAAAGCCTACATGGCCTTCGACGAGTGCTGGTATTGCATGCCCTGTGAAAAGGACTGCCCGACGGGGGCGGTGAAAGTGGATATCCCTTATTTGTTGCGCTGACTGACAGGACGCCATCGCCGGTAAACCAGCTCCCACAGGTTTTCTTGGTGTACACAAGATTTGCGTCCGACCCCGCCCACTGTGGGAGCTGGCTTGCCAGCGATGAGGCCAGTACAGACAAACCCAAGCCATCCGGCCACAACCGGACGCCCGCTTCAAAACACCCCTCGTTTCCCACCACGCCCTGATCGTGGCGGAGACGAACATCCTACAAATGATTCGAGGGGAAACACCCATGTTCTTGCGCACAGCTATCGCCGGTCTGGTACTGGCTTCGTTCACCCTGTCGGCCTCGGCCGAAACCATCCGCATCGCCATCGGTACCCAGGACACCACCATCAACTGCGCCGCCGGTGGGCTGTTGATCCGCGAGCTGGGCCTGCTGGACAAATACCTGCCCCACGACGGTCAGTACAAAGACGCCCAATACGATGTGCAGTGGAAGAACTTCACCAGCGGCGCACCGCTGACCAACGAGATGGTCGCCGGCAAACTCGACTTCGGCGCCATGGCCGATTTCCCGGGCTCGTTCAATGGCGTGGCGTTCGAGGCGGCGGGCAAGCACAGCCTGTTCATCAGTGTGCTGTCGGGCAGCACCAAGGGCAGCGGCAACGGCATCGTGGTGCCGAGTGCCTCGGGCGTGCAGTCGCTGGCCGAGCTCAAGGGCAAGACCATTTCCGTGCCATTCGCCTCCACCGCCCATGGCATGTTACTGCGGGCCGTAGCGGCCCAGGGCTGGGATCCGCTCAAAGACGTGAACATCATCGCCCAGCCGCCGGAAGTCGCCGGTTCCGCGTTGCAGGCCGGCAAGATCGATGCCCACGCCGACTTCGTGCCGTTTGCCGAACTGTTCCCGAGCCGTGGTTTCGCCCGCAAGATCTACGACGGTTCCCAGGCCGGCGCGCCGACCTTCCACGGTGCGCTGGTCGATCAGGGCTACGCGAAAAAGTACCCGGAAATCGTCGTCGCCTACCTGCGTGCCAGCCTCGAGGCTAACCAATTGCTCGCCGCCGAACCGGAGAAGTACAGCGAACTGATCGCCAAGGTCACCGGGGTCGATGCCGAGGTCAACTACCTGTTCCACGGCCCGCTGGGCGTGCAAACCCGCGACCTCACCTGGAAACCCGAATACCGCCAGGCCGTCGGCACCGCCATCGATACGCTCAAGTTGTTGAAGAAGGCCGATCGCGGACTCGATCTGAATACCTTTATCGACGACCAGTACATCCGCGCCGCGTTCAAGGCGTCGAACCTCGACTACAGGGCGCAGTTGGCCAACTACGCGCAGGCGCCGCTCAAGGCAGTGGATGCATCGAGCGGCAAAGCCATCACCGACTTCAGCCATGTGGCGGAAATCTGGGTGCGCGGCGAGCCGAAAGTCCGCCAGTACGCCTCGGCAGAGTCGGCGTTCACTGCACTGGCCAGTCTCAAGCAGGAAGGCAAGAGCATCCGCGCGGTGTATGCCCAGGCGAGCGACAGCGGGATCAAGTTGCTGGCGGATCAGGCGTGGTTTGCCAGTGATGCGAAGGGGCGGCTCAGCGCATTTCTGTTGAAGGGCCAGGCCCAGCAATTCGCGTCGGCGCAGGGCGGCAAGGTGTTCGACTTTACCGATGCCACCACACAGGCCGTGGCCGTCCGCTAACCCCCAAAAACACCACAATCCCCTGTGGGAGCGAGCCTGCTCGCGAATGCGGTTCAACATTCAACATTAATGTCGACTGACCCACCGCTTTCGCGAGCAGGCTCGCTCCCACAGGGTGGGCTTGGTTGAGAGGACGAATTGTGTACGGATCAATCAATCGCTGGCTTCCAAGAGCCGCCTCGCTGCTGTTCTGCCTGTTGTTCTGGCAACTCGCCGCCAGCCACCACTGGAACCTCGGCCTGGTGACCTTCACCAATGTGCCGACACCGCTGGCGGTGATCGACGCAGCGCTCGGCCTCGGTGACTCCGGCAAACTCGGCCAACACCTGAGCAGCAGCCTTGGCCGGGTATTCGCCGGTTACCTCGCGGCGCTGGTCGTCGGCATTGCCTTGGGCCTGGCCATCGGTCGCTCGAAATGGACCGAAGATTTACTGCTGCCGCCACTGGAAGTGCTGCGCCCGATTCCGGCTGTGGCCTGGATTCCCCTGGCGATCCTGATGTTCCCGTCGTCCGAGCTGTCGATGGTCTTCATTACTTTCACCGGTGCCTTGTTCCCGATCCTGCTCAACACCGTGCATGGCGTCGAAGGCGTCGACCCACGGCTGATCGCTTCGGCGAAAAGCCTCGGGGCAGGGCGCAGGGCCATGCTGCTGGAGGTGATTTTGCCGGGCGCCGCGCCGAGCATCATCACCGGCCTGGCCATCGGCATGGGCACCTCCTGGTTTTGCCTGGTGACTGCGGAAATGATCTCCGGCCAATTCGGCATCGGTTACTACACCTGGGAGTCCTACACCATTCAGAACTACCCCGACATCGTGGTCGGCATGTTGCTGATCGGCGTACTCGGGATGGGCAGCAGCCTGCTGATCAAACGCCTGGGCGGGCTGTTCACGCCCTGGCATCGACCACGAGGAAAAGCCTGATGAGCGTCTTTCAACAACCTGAAGGTCGTATCGATATACGCGACTTGTCGATCAGCCTGGGCGAGGGCAGCGCGGCTTTCGAAGCCGTGCAGGGCCTCGATTGCCAGATCGAACCGGGCCAGTTCGTGTGCATTCTCGGGCCGTCCGGGTGCGGTAAATCCACCTTGCTCGGCGCCCTGGCCGGTCACCTGCAACCGTGCACCGGCAGCCTCAAGGTCGATGGCGTGCCGGTATCGGGCCCGTCACCGCAACGGGGCATGGTGTTCCAGCAACACACGTTGTTCCCCTGGCGCACGGTGCGCGACAACGTCGCCTTCGGCCTGAAAATGCGCGGCATCGGCAAAGCCGAACGGCACAAGGCGGCCTCCGACATCCTCGCGCTGGTCGGCCTCGAAGGCTTTGCCGAACGCTGGCCGAATCAGCTGTCCGGTGGCATGCAGCAGCGAGTGGAAATCGCCCGGGTGCTGGTCAATCGTCCACGCCTGTTGCTGATGGATGAGCCCTTCGGTGCCCTCGATGCCTTGACCCGCCTGAACATGCAGGAGCTGTTGCTGGACATCTGGACGCGCATTCGCACCACCGTGGTGTTCGTCACCCATGACATCGACGAAGCACTGTTCCTCGCCGATCGCCTGCTGGTCATGAGTCCGCGTCCCGGCCGCATCATCGAAGACCTGCGCCTGGATTTCCCCCGGCCCCGTACCACTGAATTGGTGACGAGCCACGAATTTTCCCGCTTGAAGCGTCACTGCCTCGAGTTATTGCGTCACGAAGAGGGTCGGCAGCTACCGCGCCTGAACCCTCTCGGACTTCCTCCAGAAAACCAACTGCCGCGATTTGCCTTATGACCTCACTATTCGATGTAACCGATAACGATGAGATTCTCGCCCTGCAACCGCGCCTGACCGATGAGGATGCCGGCGTGCGCCGCATCGCACTGATCGAACTGGCGGACCTGGAAGAGCCGGACGGCCTGCTGTGGCTGGTCAATCGACTGGCTGAAGACCCGGTCGCCGACGTCCGCGCCGAAGCCGCGCGCTTGCTGGAAGCCTGGGAGGACGAACCGGTGGTCGAGGCGCTGTGCCAGGCCTTGACCGACCCTTGCGACACCGTGCGGGCCGCCGCCGCGCAAAGCCTCAGTCTGCTCAAGAGCGAAGCGGCGGGACGGGTGATTCTGCCGTGGACCGGGTATGCCGACATTGGTGTGCGCATTGCCGCGTTCCGGGCCTTGCGCGAATTGCGCTTTGCCGAAGCGGCCCCGGCTGCCGTGTCGGCGCTGAGCGACCGGGACGCCAATGTCCGGCGCGAAGCGGTCGGCGTACTGGGTTGGCTCAAGCAGCTCGATGCCTTGCCGGCCTTGGCCAGGTTGGCCAGCGATGACCCGGACACCGACGTCCGTCGCGCCGCCACCGGGGCATTGGGCCTGGCCTCCGATGCGCAGGTGTTGCCGGCGTTGCGCCAGGCTTTGCAGGACCAGGCCTGGCAAGTGCGCGAAGAAGCCGCCACCACATTGGGCAAGGTCGGTCACGCCGATGCCGGGCCCGCGCTGGTTGAAGCCTTGGGCGACGACTACTGGCAAGTCCGCCTGCGCGCCACCCGCAGCCTGGGTCGCTTGCGCTACACCCCAGCCCTCGACCCGTTGATCGAAACCCTCGGCCACCGCATCAGCAACCTGCGCAAGGAAGCCGCCCTGGCCCTCGGTGAATTGAACGACAAAGGCGCCATCGCAGCGTTGCAGGCCGCGCAAGATGACGGTGATCCTGAAGTGCGCAAAGCCGTGCGCATCGCCTTGAGTCAACTGCAATGAACCCGCTGGCGGTGGGTAATTCACGCAGCCAACAGCAACTGCGCCTGCAATGGCCGGATGGCCACGAGCAGGTGCTGGGTCATGCCGAGTTACGGCGGCAGTGCCCGTGTTCGCAGTGCCGGGCGTTTCGGTTGCGGGGGATGAACCCATTGGTCGATGACCGGGTTCGCGTGATCGAACTGAACCCGCAAGGTTACGGCCTGCAGTTGATCTTCAGTGACGGACATGAACGCGGGATCTACCCGTGGGCGTATCTGGCACAACTGGGTCTCAAAACCAAAGAGGTCTAATGTGGGAGCGACCCTGCTCGCGAAGGCGGTGCAACATTCAACATTGATGTTGACTGACTCACCGCTTTCGCGAGCAGGCTCGCTCCCACAGGGATCCGCATGTTCAGAAGGATTTGCTGACACTCGCCACGACGGTGGCGCTGCACACATCGTCGAACCCCCAGTTACTGGCGCACTGGCTTTTCGATAGATCCGTGTCGATATAACTCAGCCCCAGCACCACACCGGCCAGTTCATGGGTCAGCTTGACCTCCCATTCATGGTACGAGTCTTCGGCCCTGCCCGAGCTCGAATACAGGTGCGGGTCCTTGAAATCCATCATGCCGTAACGCAGTTTCAGGCCAATGTCATAGGGCAATTCGGTTTCGTAACCGATGTAGCTGTAGAGCGAATTCTGCTTACTGTCGATGCCCGGCGCATCGTCGGAATAATAGGCCGCGAGTTTCACCCCGTAGAGGCTGAGAATGCCGTAGACCTCGCTCTGATTGAACTGGCTCTCTCTTGGGTAAGTGTATTTGAGATAGCCGACATCGAGACTGAGATCGTCAGTGGCCTGCCACAGCCAACCGGCGTAATAATCGACTTCCTGGCGGGTTTTCAGGTCGCCGCCAAAATCGACGTTGGAGCTCCAGGCGCCCAGGTACAGGCCGCTGCTGTGGGCGAGGGTTGCACCGGCCTGCACGGCCGGGTCGTTCCGGGTCTGCGAGATGCCGCGGGTGCGGTAGTCGCTGGCCAGGGTCACGTCCAGCAGCAGCGAGAAATCCTCGTTCAAGGTCAGGGCCTGGCTGCTCAAGGGCAACAGGCTCAAGGAAGTGAGGGCGAGCAGGGGCAAGGCTTTCATGTGAAGTCCCGTTATTGTGATTGTTTTGGGGCGCGAGGAAACCTGTGGGAGCTGGCTTGCCAGCGATAGCGGTGCATACACGTTGAATGTCAGGCCGCAATCGCCAGCAGGCTGGCTCCCACAGGGAGAACAGTGCTGCTAGAGGGTTGGAGCGTAAACCTGGCGACCGGCGAACCAGGTTTGCAGCACCTGGGTGTCGTGCAGGGCTTTGTTGTCGACGCTGAACACGTCGCGGTCGAGCACGATGAAGTCCGCTTGCTTGCCGACGCTCAGCGAGCCGATCTGGTGGTCCAGGCCAATGGTCCGGGCGGCATTGAGGGTGTAGGCGTAGAACATGGTTTCGCGGTCCAGGCGTTCATCGGCGTTGAGCACGCCCAGCGGGCCGTCACGGGTGATGGCCTGGGCCATGGCGTTGAACGGGTTGGGCGAGGACACCGGCCAATCGCTGGCCCCGGCGATGGTTGCACCCTGTTTGAGCAGCGAGTGCGCCGGGTACTGGTAGCGGAACGCCAGGGCGCTGACGTAAGGCTTGATCATGTCCGTGGTGTAGTCGTCGGCGCTGGCCCAGAGCAGTTGCATCGAGGCGATGACATCGAGCGGCTTGAACCGGGCGAACTCTTTCGGGTTGACCATCTGCAAGTGAGTGATGGAGTGGGTGACGCCGCTCTGGCGATCCTTGCGCGCCTGTTCGATACCGTTCAGGGATTCGCGTACCGCCCGGTCACCGATGGCATGAATGTGCACCAGCCAGCCCCGTTGATCGATGGCGCTGACCAGCTCGCCGAAATGCTTTGGATCGATCAACAGTTCGCCCTGTTTGTGCGAGTTGCTGTAGGGATCGATCATCGCAGCACTCTGCGCCGGGTACTCGATCACACCGTCGGCGAAGATCTTGATACCCGGCAAGGTCAGGTTGGGGACGCCCTGAAACTGCTGGCGAACCTTGTCCAGGGTGTCGAGATCGGCCGGCACGCTTTTCGGATTGGCCACCAGCAGCGCGGCGACATGGGCGGTCATGCCGCCGCTTTGCGACAATGCCTTGTACACCGGCAGCACGCCGACGGTTTTTTCCGTGGGTTTGAGCGCGAACACCGGTTCGCCGGGCGCGGCGTTGGCGGCGGGGTCCATCCACGCGGTGATGCCGAGGCTGTTGTTGTAACGCACCGCGGTTTGCGCGGCCTTGAGCAGGTCGGCGGCACTCGGTGCCGGCATTTTCGAGGCGACCCGGTCCCAGCCTGCGTCCACCAGAAAGCCATTGGGCCTGCCGTCCTTCAGCTTGCCAATGGTGCCGTCTTCAGCGGCCGGCAAAGACTTGATCAGCGCGGCATCGACGCCGGCGCGCTTGAGCATCACGTCGTTGGCCCAAGCCGTGTGGTGGTCGCTGCCGGTAAAGACGACGGGCACGCTGGCCCATTCGCCACTGTTGAATGTCTTGCCCAGCGCCTCGGACTGCGCCCAGTACGCCGAGCTCATGCCCGCCACGCTGAGCACATCGCCGTGCTTCGCCTTGCCATCGTCACGCCAGCCACGCAGGCG
This sequence comes from Pseudomonas izuensis, assembly GCF_002356535.2. Classification (NCBI taxonomy): domain Bacteria; kingdom Pseudomonadati; phylum Pseudomonadota; class Gammaproteobacteria; order Pseudomonadales; family Pseudomonadaceae; genus Pseudomonas; species Pseudomonas izuensis. The sequence goes on from NZ_AP017423.2 coordinate 2,646,087, forward strand.
TTTTTCCAGTTCGCCGAGATCGACCACCTCGTCTTCCATGTTCGCCGAAACCATTTCCAGGCCGCCGAAAATGGCGTGGGAGTGGCTGTCGATCAGGCCGGGCATCAGGGTCTTGCCGCCCAGGTCGATGACCTGGGTTCCTGACTCGATCAGGGCCTTGATTTGCACATCACTGCCCACTTGCAGCACTTTGCCGTCCTGCACAGCCAGGGCTTGAACCGTGGGCTGGCTGCGGTCGGCGGTGAAAATCTTGCCGTTGAGCAGCACCAGATCGGCTGCCGCCATGGCTTCCAACGAGGCAAAACTCATGGCGGCCATCAATAGATTCGGGATGAATCTTTTCATTGAATGTTTCCTTGTTATTGCGTCTGATGGCCAGATTAGTGGCTTGCTGCGCTGGGCAGAACGCCTCGCTGGCGAAAAACGTTTTTGCCTGAATGGAAAAAGCATGGACAAGTTGGGTGCACTGAAAATGTTCGTGGTCACGGCGCAGTTGGGCAGTTTCAGCCGCGCCGCCGAGCAGTTGGGCAAGACCCCTTCGGCCCTGACCAAAGCGGTCACTCACCTGGAGACGGAACTCGGCGCGCGCTTGTTCGAGCGCAGCACCCGGCGGATTGCGCTGACGGAATCCGGGCGGCTCTATCTGGAAACCGCGCGCCAGGTGTTGCAGCGACTGGATGAAGCCGGCGAGGAAATCGAACAGTTGCAACACGGCTTGCGCGGCAGCCTGAAAATCACCGCGCCGCTGGCCTACGGTCAGGCCTTTCTCGATCAGGTGTGTGGCGGTTTTCTGGAGCAATACCCGCAAATCAATCTGCAGGTGGACCTGTGCGACGACTTCGTCAATCTGCTGGAAAGCGGCTACGACCTGGCCTTGCGCGAAGGCCATGACGACCTGCCGGGGCTGATTGCCCGTGTGGTCGGCAGCAATCGCCTGGCGTTGTGTGGCAGCCCGGAATATTTGTCGCGCAAGGGGCTGCCGGTCACGCCGCAGACCCTCGATGAGCACGATTGGTTGCTGTATCGCCATCCACTGCTCAGCCGAGAGTTCTGGTGGGCCGAGCGCGATGGCCAGCGCCTGAGCATCCCGCAGCCCCCGGCACCGCGTCTGCGCAGCGACAATTACGACTTGCTGCTGGCCAATGCCCTGGCCGGGCGCGGGTTGCTGCATACGCCGTTGTGGAGTGCCGCGCCGTATCTGGCCGACGGGCGACTGGTGCGGGTGATGGCCGACTACGACATCGACCCGGACAGCTTCGGCCCGCACATCCTGGCGGTGTACCCCAGCCATCGAAGGGCCACGGCCAAGGTGTTGGCGTTTATCGATTACATCACCGGTTTCCTGGCTTCCCCCGTCCTGTAGGAGCAAAGCTTGCTCGCGATTGCGTTTCCACAATCAATATTGATGTGTCTGACGCACCGCCATCGCGAGCAAGCTTTGCTCCCACAACGGTGTGCGCCACAGTGCGAGCAGACGGACAGTTCTTGTAAGAAAATTCGCAGAAGAGTACAAATGTACTCCATGACGACATTAACTCCCCGCCGTACCGCCATCCTGACCTTTATCCGCGAGCGTATCGCCGAGCACGGTCAGTCCCCGAGCCTCGCTGAAATCAGCGAGGCGTTCGGTTTTGCCTCGCGCAGTGTGGCGCGCAAGCATGTGCTGGCGCTCACCGAAGCCGGGTTTATCGAGGTCAACCCGCATCAGGCCCGGGGCATCCGCCTGCTCGGGCAGCCGCCGCGCCCCGAATTGCTGGATATCCCGGTGCTCGGCCGGGTGGCGGCCGGTGCGCCAATCGGCGCCGATGCCGAAATCCATGGCCGATTGCTGCTCGACCCGGCGATTTTCTCCCGGGCACCGGACTACATGCTGCGGGTGCGCGGCGACTCGATGATCGAAGACGGCATTCTCGACGGCGATCTGGTGGGGGTGCACCGCAGCCCCGAGGCGGTCAATGGCCAGATCGTCGTGGCGCGGCTCGACGGCGAAGTCACCATCAAGCGCTTCGAACGGGTCGGCGACACAGTGCGCCTGCTGCCGCGCAACCCGGCCTATCAGCCGATCATCGTCGAAGCCGACCGGGACCTGGCCATCGAAGGGGTGTTCTGCGGCCTGGTGAGGCAAGGCTGATGGGGGCCGTCGTTGCGCTGGAGACGCTGTTCAATGGCGGCCAGGTCTGGAAGGGCCGGCCTGCGCCACCGGCCGCCAGCCCGCAACCCACCGGGCATGCGGCGCTGGATGCGGCGCTGCCCACGGGGGGCTGGCCCGAAGCGGCACTGAGCGAAATTCTCCTGGCCGGGCAGGGCGTGGGCGAGCTGCAACTGGTGTGGCCGACGCTGGCGCGGCTGTCGGCGGCGGGCGAGCGTATCGTGCTGGTGGCGCCGCCCTATGTGCCGTATCCCCAGGCCTGGCAGAGCGCCGGGGTCGATCTGCGCCAGTTGTCGATCATCCAGGCCAGCGAGCGCGATGCGTTGTGGGCGGCGGAACAATGCCTGCGTTCGGGCAGTTGCGGCGCGGTGCTGTGCTGGCCGCACAAGGCCGACGACCGCGCCTTGCGCCGCTTGCAGGTGGCGGCGGAAACCGGCCAGACCCTGGCGTTCGCCTATCGCTCGCTCAGCGAAGCGGTCAATCCTTCGCCAGCCGCCCTGCGCATCGCCATCGACGCCAGGCCTGCCCAATTGCGCGTGCTCAAGTGCCGGGGCGGCCTGGCCCGCTCGGCGCCGATTGCCTTCTGCGTGGGGCATTGAGGTTGCCATGCGCTGGGTGTGCATTCTGTTCCCGCAATTGGCGCTGGACGCGGTACTGCGTCAGCGCGCCGATCCCGACGAGCCACTGGCGCTGCTGACCGGTCCGGCCCAGCGCCGGGTGTTGCAGGCGGTCAACGGGCCGGCGCGAGCGCTGGGGCTGCGTCCCGGCCAGTCCATGAGCGCCGCCCAGGCCTTGAGCAAAGGCTTTGCCACGGCCGAGTACGACCTCACCGACATCGAACACTGGCAGCAATTTCTGGCCGCCTGGGCCTACCGCTTCAGTGCCCAGGTCAGCGTGCATTACCCGCGGGCGCTGGTGTTTGAAATCGAGTCCAGCCTGGGCCTGTTCGGCGCCTGGCCGCAATTGGAGGCGCGCTTGCGCAGCGAACTCGGCGAGCTGGGCTTTCGTCACCGCATTGTCGCCGCGCCCAACCCGGTGGCGGCGCGGATGCTGGCCAATGCCTATGACGGCCTGGTGGTGCCCGACGATCACGCCTTGCAGCATTACCTCGGACAATTGCCCGTGGACCGCATCGGCCTGGAACCCGGCGTTGCCACGGCGTTGTCGCGCATGGGGCTGCGCACCTTGAGCCAGGTGCAGGCGTTGCCCCGGCAGAGTCTGGCCCGGCGTTTCGAGGCCCGGGTGCTCAAGCATCTGGACGACTTGTTCGGGTTGCGGCGGCTGGCGCTGGCGTTCTATCTGCCGCCGGATCGTTTCGATGTGCGCATCGAACTCAACTTCGATGTGCAATCCCATCAGGCCCTGCTGTTTCCATTGCGCCGCTTGACCGGTGATCTCTCGGCGTTCCTCTGTGGCCGGGACAGCGGTGTGCAGCGCTTCGACCTGCACCTGGAACATGCAGGGTTGCCGGACACGCTGATCAAGGTCGGCCTGCTCAGTGCCGAACGCGATCCGGCGATGCTCTTCGAGCTGGCCCGGGGGCGGCTGGAGCAGGTCCAGGTCGAGGCACCGGTGCGCGGGTTTCGCCTGCGCGCCGAAGACTTGCCGGCCTTCGTGCCCCAGTGTCAGGAGCTGTTCGACGACCGCCCGCAGCAGTCCTTGCCCTGGGAGCAACTGCGCGAACGCCTGCGCGCACGGTTGGGGGACGATGCCGTGCATGGCCTGCGCTTTCAGGCCGATCACCGCCCCGAGTGTGCGTGGCAGGCCAGTGCCGACAGTCAGCCCTGTACGGGATTGCCCACCGTGAAACGACCGGGCTGGCTGCTGACCGAACCGCTGGCGGTGCATGAGGGCTCGACACGCATCCTCATGGGACCGGAGCGCATCGAGTCCGGTTGGTGGGATGGCGACGACGTGCGCCGCGATTACTACCTGATCGAAACCCGTGCCGGCCAGCAGGGCTGGGCCTGGCGAGCGGTCGGCGAGGGCGGCCCCTTGTGGTTGCAGGGCTGGTTCGCATGAGCACCGGGTATGCCGAGCTGCACTGCCTGTCGAATTTCAGTTTCCAGCGCGGTGCCTCCAGTGCCCTTGAGCTGTTTCAACGGGCCAAAAAACAGGGCTATCAGGCGCTGGCGATCACCGACGAATGCACCCTGGCCGGCATCGTCCGTGCCTGGCAAGCGGCGAAGTCCGTCGAGCTGCCGCTGATGATCGGCAGCGAAATGCGCATCGAGAACGGTCCGAAACTGGTGCTGATGGTGGAGAACCTCGAGGGTTACCAGACCCTGTGTCGGCTGATCACCCGGGCCCGCCGTCGTACGCAGAAAGGCCAGTATCAAATCCTGCACGAGGACTTCAACGAAGCGTTGCCGGGGCTGCTGGCATTGTGGGTGCCGGACGCGGTGGATGACGTCGAGTCGGGTCGCTGGCTGAAGCAGGTGTTCGCCGAGCGCCTGTGGCTGGCGGTGCAGTTGCATCGCGGTCAGGACGATACCCGGCGCCTGAACGATCTGCTGAGCCTGGCCAGGGAACTGCGCATCCCCGCCGTGGCCAGCGGCGATGTGCACATGCACGCTCGCGGTCGCCGCGCCTTGCAGGACACCATGACCGCGATCCGTCACCATCTGCCGGTGGCCGATGCCGGGTTGCGCCTGCACCCCAATGGCGAACGGCACCTGCGCAGTCTAGAGGTCCTGCGCGAACTTTATCCGCCCGCCTTGCTCGACGAAACGCTGGCCATCGCCCGGCGCTGCACGTTCGACCTCGGCCAGTTGCGTTATCAGTATCCGCGGGAGCTGGTGCCTGACGGACACACGGCCAGCTCCTGGCTGCGCGAGTTGACCGAGCGGGGCATTCGCCAGCGATGGCCCGCCGGTGCGAGTGAGAAGGTGCGCGGGCTGATCGACAAGGAACTGGGGCTGATCGCCGAGCTGGGCTATGAAAGCTATTTCCTGACCGTTCAGGACGTCGTGGCATTCGCCAGGCGCGAGAAAATCCTCTGTCAGGGCCGGGGCTCGGCGGCCAACTCGGCGGTGTGTTTTGCCTTGGGCATCACCGAGATCGATCCGGACCGGATGAACATGTTGTTCGAGCGTTTTCTTTCCAGGGAGCGCGACGAACCGCCGGATATCGATGTGGACTTTGAGCACGAGCGCCGCGAAGAAGTCTTGCAGTACGTGTTCCAGCGCTATGGCCGGGCACGTGCGGCGCTGACCGCCGTGGTCAGTACTTACCATGCCGCTGGCGCGGTGCGTGATGTGGCCAAGGCGCTGGGGTTGCCGCCGGATCAGATCAATGCCCTGGCCGATTGCTGCGGTCACTGGAGCGACGCAACCCCACCCGTGGAGCGCTTGCTGGAGGGTGGTTTCGACCCCGAGAGCCCGGTGCTGCGCCGCGTCCTCAGCCTCACCGGGCAACTGATCGGCTTCCCCCGGCACTTGTCCCAGCACCCCGGTGGCTTCGTGATTTCCGAGCACCCGCTGGACACGCTGGTGCCGGTGGAAAACGCCGCCATGGCCGAGCGCACCATCATTCAATGGGACAAGGACGATCTGGACGCGGTCGGCTTGCTCAAGGTCGATATCCTCGCGTTGGGCATGCTCAGTGCCATTCGCCGTTGCTTCGATCTGTTGCGCCGTCATCGCGATCTGGATTTGAGTCTGGCAACGATTCCCTCCGAAGACTCGTCAACCTACGACATGATTGGCCGTGCCGACACCATCGGCGTGTTCCAGATCGAGTCACGGGCGCAGATGTCGATGCTGCCCAGGCTCAAGCCACGCAAGTTCTATGACCTGGTGATCGAGGTGGCCATCGTTCGCCCGGGGCCGATTCAGGGGGGGATGGTGCATCCGTACCTGCGACGGCGAAACAAGGAGGAGCCAGAGAGCTACCCGTCGCCAGAGCTCAAGGTGGTACTGGAAAGAACCCTTGGCGTACCGCTGTTCCAGGAACAGGTGATGCAGATCGCCATCGTCGCCGCCGACTACAGCCCCGGAGAGGCCGATCAGTTGCGCCGCTCGATGGCGGCCTGGAAACGTCACGGCGGGCTCGAACCGCACAAGGACCGACTGGCTGCCGGCATGAAGAAAAACGGCTACAGCGCCGAATTCGCCGCGCAGATCTTCGAACAGATCAAGGGTTTCGGCAGCTACGGTTTTCCCGAGTCCCACGCCGCCAGTTTTGCCCTGCTGACGTACGCCAGTTGCTGGTTGAAATGCCATGAGCCGGCGGCGTTCGCCTGTGCGCTGATCAATAGTTGGCCCATGGGCTTCTACAGTCCCGACCAGATTCTGCAGGACGCACGGCGCCATCATTTGCAGATTCGCCCGGTGGACGTGCGGGCCAGCGATTGGGATTGCAGCCTGGAACCGATCACCGGCGCACAACCGGCGATTCGCATGGGCTTGCGAATGATCAAGGGTTTTCGCGAGGACGACGCCCGGCGCATCGAAACGGCGCGATCCAGGGGCGCCTTTGCCGACATCGCCGACCTTGGCGAACGGGCGCAGCTGGACGCCCGTGCCCAGGAGCAACTGGCCGATGCCGGCGCGTTGCGAGGCTTGGCAGGTGACCGTCATCGGGCGCGCTGGGAAGTGGCGGGGGTGCAGAAGCAGCTCGGCCTGTTCGCCGGCCTGCCCCGTCAGGAGGAAGGTGCGGTGGCGCTGCCCAAACCGACGGTCGGCGAAGACCTGCGGGCCGATTACGCCAGCGTCGGCACCACCCTGGGGCCGCATCCGCTGGCGTTGTTGCGCGCTGAACTGAAAGCCCGGCGTTGCCGCAGTTCGAAGGAACTGCTGGAGGTCGAGCACGGGCGACCGGTGAGCGTTGCCGGACTGGTGACCGGTCGACAACGGCCGGGTACCGCCAGCGGCGTGACCTTCGTCACCCTGGAAGACGAGTTCGGCAACGTCAACGTCGTGGTCTGGCGCGACCTGGCCGATCGGCAACGCAAGGTGCTGGTCGGCTCGCAGTTGCTCAGGGTCGACGGGCGCTGGGAGAAGGAGGGCGAGGTGCGGCACTTGATCGCCGGGCGCTTGAGTGACCTCAGTCCACTGCTCGACGGCATCACCGTGCGCAGCCGGGATTTTCATTGATCTGTGACTGCAGCAGATCCCATGTGGGAGCGAGCCTGCTCGCGAAGAGGCCGGTACATTCAGCATTGATGTCAACTGACAGACCGCCTTCGCGAGCAGGCTCGCTCCCACAGGTTATGTGTGAAGGTTGATTACTTGGTGATAGGCCAAAACCGCTCCCCACCCCCCGGCGCATCCGTCCAGGCCTGCAACGACCGGGTCGGCAGGTCAAAGTAATCCCGTGTGCGCGCATAACCATGGCCACCCATCCGTCCAATCGCATCAAGCCCCAGTTGATCGATGTACAGGGTTTTCGGATCGATCAATTCGTCCCGCACATGGGCCATCAGCACTTCGCCAAAAATGATCTCCCGCGACTGGCCGATGGACAGCGCCATCATCCGTCGGCATTCCAGTGCCACCGGGGCTTCGCCGATGCGCGGGCATTTGACCGTGGTGCCGGGGATGGCGGTGAGGCCGGCGGCGGTCAGCTCATCGAAGCCGGGCGCAAAGGGTACGGCGCAGACGTTCATGGCCTCCACCAGGGCATCGCTGACGATGTTGACGGTGAATTCCTGGTTGAGCTGGATATTGCGCGTGGTGTCTTTCGGGCTCTGGTCGCCATAGTTTTCCACGCCCAGCGCCAGGATCGGCGGGTCGGCCGACAGCGCATTGAAGAAGCTGAATGGTGCGGCGTTGACGCGGCCTTCACCGTCGACGGTGGTGACCAGGGCAATCGGGCGTGGCACTACGCTGCCGATCAGAATCTTGTATTTGTCCCGTGGGCTCAGTTGGCTGAAGTCGAAGCTTTGCATAGGCAGCGTTCTCTAAAGAAGGGGATCACTGGCGCACAATGGCGACTGTGCGCTGTAGTCGTCGGCGAACGGAATGGCCGGTTGGAACAGGCTCTTCCAGTCCGGTTGACCGAAGGCCCGATCGCTGTGACTGCGCATCAGTTTTTCGAATTGTCGTTGGGCCTGGCGTTGCAGGGCGGGGTAGTCGATGCCCTTGACCTGACCGTCGTCCATCACGCACCGGCCGTCGATCCAACTGGCGATGCAATCGTCACCGCGCCCGGCCAGCACCAGGTTCTTCAGCGGATCGAACAGCGGCCCCAGGTGCAGGCCACGCAGGTTGAACACGGTGATGTCGGCCTTGGCCCCCGGCGCCAGACGCCCAAGGTCATCGCGACCCAGGGCCTTGGCGCCGCCGAGGGTGGCGGCGTTGTACAGATCGAGCGTGCTGGTCAGCGCGTTGCCGCCCTCCATCAGCCGCGCGACGTTCAAACCCTGGCGCATGTTGTCCAGTAAATCCGCCGGCCAGGTGTCGGTGCCCAGGGCGACGTTGATGCCCTTGGCCCGATAACGACCGAACGAATTCAGCGCCTCGCCATCCCGGGCAAACACCACCGGGCAATGCACCAGGCTGGCGCCGCCGTCCACCAGCCGTTGCAAGTCATCGTCGCCATGGGTGTAGATGCCGTGGGGCAACAGGCTGCGCGGGGTCAGCAGGTCGAGCTGCTGCAACCAGCCCAACGGTGAGGCGCCACGCAGTTGCTCGACCATCGCCACTTCGCCGAGCCCCTGGCAGCAATGCAAACGCATCGGTGCATTCAGCTCGCGGCTCAGCGCGGCGGTGCGTTGCAACAATGCGGGTGTACAAGTCTGGATGCGGTCCGGCAGCAGCGCACCGCGAATCAGGCCGCCATTCGCGCCATCGAAATCCCGGAAAAAACGCTGCGCCGCATCGAGCCCGGCCAGGCCCCGGGCTTCGTCCCAGTGGTGGGCCAGCGTGCCGTTCGCCTGCCAGTAACTCATGCCGCTCATATAGCAGGGGCCGAGGTAGGTGCGCAGCCCCAACTCGGCGGCCACGCCGGCCACCGCGGCAAATTCATCGTAGTTTTCCGCCCACTCGCGGTAATACATCGAGGTGATCGGCATGGCGGTGGTGATGCCGTTACGGATCAACTGAGTGAAGGCGTAGCGGTACTTGAAGACTTCTTCGTCCGGGCTGTAGCTCTCCCGTGGACCGCGCGCCAGATACTCGGCGGACCACATGCGGCCCATGTCGCGCTCGTCGCCGTTGTCCAGGGTCAGCACCGTGGAGTCGAGATCGCCCAGGGCATCCAGATCAATGAAACCGGGGCCGATCAGCGCGTTGCCATAGTCGATCCATTGATCCACCGGCCCTGGATAATCGCGTCCGACGAAGACAATGCGCGAGCCTTCGAAGACCACTCCGCCATTGCGCCACAGCACATGTTGCGTGCCGTCGAAACCGACTACGCAGCTGGCTCGCAAGCCGATGCGCTTCACAAACGACTGTCCAGCAAGCGGCCACCCGAAGCAATCAATTGCCCGTTGCGATACACCTGACGCACCGGCCGCGACACCACGGCTTCACCCAGGGTCTGCACCGGCATCAGCAAAAAGTCCGCTGGCCGACCGATCTCCACGCCATAGCCTTCGATACCCAGCGCCTGGGCACCATTCACGGTCGCCGCATCGAACGCCGCCGCCAGTTCCTCGTCCTTGTTCAAGTCGAAACGGAAGGCCAGCAACATCGCCCGCTCCAGCATGTCGCCATTGCCCATCGGTGACCACGCGTCACGAATGCCGTCCGAACCCAGGCAGACATTCACCCCGGTTTCGCGCAAGGCGAGGAACGGCGGCACCGCGCAATCGGCTGGCGCGGAACTCATCAACGAAATCCCCAATACCGCCAGGCGTTCGGCGACGGGTTTGACCTGGCTCCACAGCAGCATGCCCAGGCAATAGGCATGGCTGATCATCACCCGGCCCTGAAGCCCGAAGCGCTCGGTGTAGTCGGCGATCAATTTGATCTGCCAGAGACCCAGCTCGCCCTTGTCGTGCAGATGTATGTCCACGCCACGGTCGAACTCGCTGGCCAGTTTGAACACGAAATCCAGTTGCGCGATGGGATCGTTGTCGATGCCGCAGGGGTCGAGACCACCGACGTTTTCCACGCCCAGCGCCATGGCTTCGCGCATCAGTTCGGCAGTGCCGGGGCGGCTGATCAGGCCGGTTTGCGGGAACACCACCAGTTGCAGGTCGATCAGGTCGCGGTATTTTTCACGCAGTTGCTGCATGGCCTGGACATGACGCAGGCCGAATTCGGGGTCGATGTCGACGTGGCAGCGCAGGGTCAGCGAGCCCCGGGCGATGCAGTTTTCCAGCAGCGCGCCCGCACGTTGCGCAATGGGAGCTTCGACTTCGCGCAGCACACGGCGCTCGTTGGCAATGTAGTCCTTGAGCGTCGGGCCGGCGCTGTTCGGGCGCCAGGGTTGGCCGTACAGGGTCTTGTCGAGATGCACGTGGCTTTCCACCAAAGCACCGGTGAGCAGTTGGTTGTGGCCGTCGATGTCGGTGGCGAGCAGTTCAGTGGTCGAAGCCGGGCGACGTTGGGTGAACCGGCCATTTTCGATCAGCAGGTCTTCGGCGGGGGCGCCGTAGGGGCGCACGTTGCGTAGCCAGCGGGGTTGGGTCATTGCATACCTCAAGTTTGGTGGAGAATTGGCGGGCCTCATCGCTGGCAAGCCAGCTCCCACAGTGATGTGTGTTGATCACAACATTTGTGAACACCCCAAACCCTGTGGGAGCTGGCTTGCCAGCGATGGCCGCGACTCGGTCTCGGATCAGCCCTTGAGCTTCGCCCAGATCCGGTCCTGCAGTTCCCGCGCCTTGTTGCTGCATTCCTTTTCAGGGCGCAGGCGCGAGGCGAATTCGTCGGGCATGTTGATGGCGTCCATCACCCGCCATTTGGCGTCGATCAGCTTGTCGCTCTGGATGCCGTTGGCATAGGCGATGGCGTTGGACACGGCGGCGGCGTTTTCCGGTTTCATCATCCAGTCGATGAAGATCTTCGCGTTGCCGGGGTGCGGTGCGCTTTTCGGTACGGCGAAGTTGTCCTGGAACATCGCCAGGCCTTCTTTCGGATACACGTATTTGATGGTGCTCTTCTGCAGGGTGGCCCGGGCAGTGGAGCCGTTCCAGTTCTGCATCATGATCACTTCACCGGAGGCCATGCGGTCGACGGTGTTGTCCGAGCTGTACATCTTCAGGAAGGGTTTCTGTTTTTGCAGCAATTCGAGGATGCGCTTGGCGTCCTGCGGGTTTTCGCTGCATTCGTCGACATTCAGGTAATGGCTGGCGGCATTGATCACACTGCTGGAGGTGTCGAGGGCGGCGAGTTGGCCTTGCAGTTCCTTGCGCGGTTCGAAGAATTCTTTCCACGAATCGTCCAGTTTGCCGCCAGGCACCCGCGCGCTGTCATAGGAGAACCCGGTGGTGCCCCACAGGTACGGCGCCGAGAATTTGCGGCCGGGGTCGAAACTCGGGTCACGGAACGCCGGTTTCACGTACTGGAAGTTGGGCAGGGTGGGGGTGTCGATTTCCAGCAGCAGGTTCTGGTTGATCAGGGTGCGCATGATCGACTGCGACGGCACGATCACGTCATAGGCGGCGCCACCGGCCTGCAACTTGGCCAGCAGGGTTTCGTTGCTGTCGTAGCCGTCCATGGTGACCTTGATCCCGGTCTCTTTTTCGAACTTGGCCAGCAGGTCCACCGGGTAGTAATCGGTCCAGTTGTAGAAGAACAATTCCTTGGGTTCGGCAGCCTGGGCACTGAAGGCGGTGAAGCAGCTCAGGGCCAGGCTGGCAACGGCGAAACGCAGGCTTTTTGTTTTCATGTTTGAAGCGCTCCAGGGTTTATTGGTTTTTGCCGCGCTGTCCCAGCCAGAAGGCCAGCACCACCAGCACGATGGAAATCACCAGCATCAGGGTCGAGATCGCGTTGATCTCCGGCGTCACGCCGGCCTTGATCGCCGAGAAGATGTACACCGGCAGGGTCGTGGAACCGGGGCCGGCAACGAAGAACGTCATGATGAAATCGTCGAGGCTGACCACGAACGCCAGCACCGAACCGGACAGCACCGCCGGCCACAACAGCGGCAGCGTCACCCGACGGAACACCTGCCACGGGTTGGCGTACAGATCGTTCGCCGCTTCCAGCAGGCTTTTGTCCAGGTCATTGAGCCGCGCCCGGATAGGCAGGTAGGCAAACGGAATGCAGAAGCCGACGTGCGCGACGATCACCGTCAGCAAACCGAGCTTGATGCCCAGCGCCATGAACAGCAGCAGGGTGGCGACGGCGGTGACGATCTCCGGCAGGATCAGCGGCAGGTTGATCCCGCCTTCGACCATCTTCTGTCCGTAGAACGGCCGGTAGGTCGCCAGTGCCGCGAGCAGGGCAATGGCGGTGGCGCAAACCGTGGCAATACTGGCGACGATGATCGAATTCAACGCGGCGGTCTGGATCGACGGGTTGGCCAGGATTCGCCCATACCAGTCCAGCGAGAACTCGGTCCACACCGTCGCCGAGCGGTTGGCGTTGAAGCTGTAGGCGATCAGCACAAAGATCGGCAGGTACAGATAGGCCAGCATCAACAGACTGACTTCACGGGTCAGGGGCAGTTTTTTCAGGTGCAGGGCGATCATGCTTGGGCTCCCCGACGCAGGGTCTTGGCGGCATTGCGGCTATAGAGGGCGTACAGCACCAGGGACAGCAGCATGATTCCCAGCAGCAGGAACGACAGCGAACTGCCCAGCGGCCAGTTACGTGCGGTGCCGAACTGTTGCTGGATCAGGTTGCCGATCATCAGGGTCTTGCCACCGCCAAGAATCGCCGGGGTGATGAACGCACCGAGGCTCGGCACGAACACCAGCAGGGAACCTGCAATCACCCCCGGCATCGACAGCGGCAGGATGATCCGCCGCAAGGCGTGCCAGCGATTGGCACCCAGGTCATAGGCGGCTTCCACCAGGCGCCAGTCGAGTTTTTCCAGGGTCGAATAGATCGGCAAAATCATGAACGGCAGGAAGCTGTAGACCAGCCCGACACTGACGGCGAAGTCGTTGTAGAGCAGGGTGATGCCACCGGCGGAAGGGAACAGTGCATTGAGGCTCTGGGCGACCCAGCCTTGTTCACGCAGGATGATCAGCCAGGCGTAGTTGCGGATCAGCAGGTTGGTCCAGAACGGGATGGTGATCAGCAGCACCATCAGGTTGCGCCGGCGCGGTGTCAGGCTCGACATCCACAGCGCCACCGGAAAGCCGAACAGGAAACACAACACTGTGGTGCCGCCGGCCTGGAACACCGAGCGGATCAGCGCCTGGGCGTAGACCCAATTGAGCTCAAGCTCACCGTCGAAGCCTTCCTGGAAAAACAGCTGCACGTAGCTTTGCAATTGCCAGTTGGCCTGCCAGTCGACGCCACCGTAGACGTTGCGCGGCAACAGGCTGATGTAGCCCATGATGCCCAGCGGAATGGCGATCAGGGCCAGCAGGGTCAAAACCACCGGGCTGAGCAACAGCGCCCGGTTGAGGGCGGGGGAAGTGCTGCTGACGCTCATCTCAGGCCTCCATCAACAGGCAGGCGTGAGGCGGCAGGTTGACCGCCACGCGATCGCCGACCCCGCGGTTGCGGTTCAGGCCTTCGTTGTTCTCGCGCAGCATGACCTTGATATCGTTGTTCAGGCGGCACTGGTAGAGGGTCGCGGTGCCGACGTACAGCACGGCTTCGATCACGCCGCGCAGGTGATGCGGTTGCGTCGGGTCCACCAGTTGCGAACGCTCCGGGCGGAACGCCAGTTGCACCTTGCCGTCGATGCCTTGGGGCGGGCAGGGGATTTCCACCGGCATGCCGCTGGGCACGAACAGGTTCTCGTTGTGCTGGCCGCGCTTGAGATGACCCGGCAGGAAGTTGATGTCACCGATGAACTGGGCGACGAACTGGTGCTGCGGCCGTTCGTAGATGTCGTTGGGGGTGCCGATCTGCAGGATCTTGCCGGCGGACATCACGGCAATGCGATCGGACAAGGTCAGGGCTTCTTCCTGATCGTGGGTGACGAAAATGAAGGTGATCCCGGCTTCCTTCTGCACGCGCTTGAGTTCGACCTGCATCTCCTTGCGCAACTTGAGGTCCAGCGCTGACAGCGGTTCGTCCAGCAACAGTACTTTCGGTTTTGGCGCCAGGGCCCGGGCCAGAGCCACCCGTTGCTGTTGGCCGCCGGACAGTTCCGCCGGTTTGCGCTTGGCCAGGTGCTGCATCTGCACCAGCGCCAGCATTTCATCGACCCGTTGCGGAATCTGCTTGCGATCAAGACCCTGCATCTCGAGCCCGAAGGCGATATTCTGCGCAACACTCATGTGCGGAAACAGTGCGTAACTCTGGAACACCGTGTTGACCCGGCGCTTGAAGGGCGGCAGGTCGTTGACCGGTTCGCCGGCCAGGCGGATTTCACCCTCGCTGACATGCTCGAAGCCGGCGATGGTGCGCAGCAGGGTGGTTTTGCCACAGCCGGAGGGGCCGAGCAGGGTGAAGAACTCGTTGTCGGCAATGTCGACCGAGACGTTGTCCAGGGCTGGAGCCAGTCCTGGATCGTCGGAATACCGCTTGGAGACGTTACGCACTTCGATTGCAACTGGATGACCCATAATGGTGCATTCCTCTAATTATTGTATGCAAAATCTGGATGCAATTTAGAAATACCCGGATTAACCTGCTCTTGCAACCCCCCTTTTCAAGGCTGTTCATTCGCCTGGGGCCGGTCGCATAGCGCTGAAGGAGTCTTCGTATGGCGGAAAAGAAATTGGAAACAACGGTCGATCGCGTCTACCAAGGGGTTTACGAAGCGATCAGCAAGCGCACCCTGCGGCCCGGCATGAAACTCGGTGAGGCTTCGCTGGCTGAACTTTTCAATGTCAGCCGCACGTCGGTTCGTGCCGCCCTCAAGCAGTTGGAAGCCGATGGCCTGGTCACCACCGAGCCCAATAAAGGGGCGTCGGTGTCGTTACCCAGCGACGAAGAAATCCGTTCGCTGTTCGAAACCCGGCGCCTGGTCGAGATCGGCATCGTCAGCGAGTTGTGCCGCCGCCGCGATACGGCCGTGACCCAGGATCTGCGCGATCATTTATTGCTGGAGGACGAAGCGCACCAGAGCGGCGACCATGAGCGACTGATTCATCTGCTCGGCGAGTTCCACATCAAACTCGCCCGCAGCCTGAACAATCCGGTGTTGCTCGACTGGTTCCAGAAGCTGATTTCCCGCGCCTCGCTATACGCCGCCGCGCTGGATGACGACAGCCACGAAGCCTGTCGCGATGACGAGCATTTGCGCTTGATCGAGTACATCGAGGCGGGTAATCAGAGTGCGGCGATCGAGTTGACCTGCATGCACTTGAACGGCATCGAGAAAGCGATTCTCGATGTCGCCGCTACGTTGAAAACCAGCTACAACCCGCTCAAGCATTTGATTGAGGTGTAATTCACGCTGGAGATCAAACTGTGGGAGCGAGCCTGCTCGCGAAGGCTGAGTGTCAGGCACCATCGATGTTGAATGTACCGGACTCTTCGCGAGCAGGCTCGCTCCCACAGGGATCTCTGGATACCACTGAAATCAGCTATACCTCTATGAAACCATTGGCATCCGCGATGCTCGAAACAAACGGGTGCAGATACAGAGCCAGCCAATGCAGTTTCTAGACGATAGCCACGGGTGTGCCGGCTGGTGCGGCGAAATGGCCGGGCGTATTCGTGCGTTCGACTGGAGCCGTACCGAACTGGGTGCCATCGACACCTGGCCCAGGAGCCTGAACAGCACGGTGCAGTTGATGCTCGCCTCACCGCTGCCGATGGTGATGCTCTGGGGCCGGCCAGGCTACATGATCTATAACGACGCCTATTCGAAGTTCGCCGGCGGGCGCCATCCCTATCTGTTGGGTTCACCAGTGGAACTGGGCTGGCCGGAAGTCGCCGATTTCAACCGGCATGTGGTCGATACCTGCCTGGCCGGCGGCACCTTGTCCTATCGCAATAAAGTGCTGGTGCTGTTACGCGACGGGGTGCCTGAAGACGTCTGGCTGGACCTGTATTACAGCCCGGTCGCCAATGATGACGGCTGTCCTGCCGGCGTCATGGCGATGGTGGTCGAAACCACTGAGTTCGTGATTTCCGAGCGCCTGCGCCAAGCCGCCGAAAATGCTTATCGTGCCGACAACGAACGGGTGCGCCTGGCATTGAATGCCGGGGCCTTGCTCGGCTCGTTCGTCTGGGACATCAAGGCCGATGTACTGAGCGGCGATGAGCGCTTTGCCCGCACGTTTTCCTATCCCGCCGGGCAGAACCTGGACAACTTGCCCCAGGAGATCGCCGAAGCGCACATCCATCCCGATGATCGCAGCTGGGTTCAGGAGCAGATCAAACAATCCATGGAAACGGCTGTGCCCTATAACGCCGAATACCGGGTGTTGCGCCCGGATGGCAGTTACCTGTGGGTGCTCGCCAGCGGTTGCTGCGAGTTCAATGAGCTGGGCGAACCGTTTCGCTTTCCCGGGGTGTTGATCGACATCCATGAGCGCAAGGCCGCCGAAGATTCCCTGCTCAAGTTCACCCGAAATCTGGAGCAGCGCGTGGCCGACGAAGTCGAAGCGCGGCTGGCGGCGGAAGAGCAACTGCGTCAGTCACAGAAGCTCGAAGCCATCGGCGGCCTGACCGGTGGCGTGGCCCACGACTTCAATAACCTGTTGCAAGTCATCGCCGGCAACCTGCACTTGCTGGCGCGCCATGAGCCGGACAATGCCAACGTGCAACGGCGGGTAACGGCGTCGATTGCCGCCGTCGAGCGCGGCGCCAAACTGTCTTCGCAATTGCTCGCCTTCGCGCGACGCCAGCCGTTGTCCCCGGCGATTTGCACGCCGCAGCAGATTTTCGACGGTCTTGGCGAACTGTTGCAGCGCGCACTGGGGGAAACCATCCAGATCCAGATGAGCGCCGTGGCGGACCCCTGGCCGGTATTCGTCGATCGCAATCAACTGGAAAACACCATCCTCAATCTGGCGATCAATGCCCGTGATGCGATGAGCGGCGAGGGGACCATCGAGCTCAACGCCCAAAACATCACCCTCGACCCTGCGTTCTGCGCGGGTAAGGGCATCGTCGCCGGCGACTACGTGTGCGTGACCGTGGCTGACACCGGCACTGGCATGCCGCCGCAGGTGCTCGACCAGGCCTTCGAACCGTTTTTCACCACCAAGCCCGACGGCCAGGGTACGGGGCTAGGCCTGAGCATGGTGTTCGGTTTCGTCAAACAGAGCGGCGGGCATATCGAGATCGCCAGCGTCGTCGGGGAGGGCACCCGGGTTCAGCTGTATTTCCCGCGCAGCCTGCGGCCGGTGGACAGTCAAACAACGGTTCCGGACGTGCAGCCGCGGGGCGGACACGAACGGATTCTGGTGGTCGAGGACAATGAAGCGGTGCGTACCTCGACCGTGGAGTTGCTGCGCGAAGAGGGTTATCAGGTGCTGACCGCCGCCAATGCCGACATCGCCATGCAGATGTTGCTGGAGGGCGAGTTGGTGGACCTGATCTTCACCGATGTGGTCATGCCCGGCCTGATCAAGAGTTCGGACCTCGCGGCGTGGGCGAAAGTGCAGAGCCCGCCATTGGTCGTGCTGTTCACCTCCGGCCACACCCGTGACATTATCTCGCGCAACCACCAGCTCAGCCCTGACACCCATTTGCTGAGCAAGCCCTATAGCCCGCAAGCGTTGACCCAAATGATCCGCACAGTCCTCAATGCTTGAGAAAAAACACTGTAGGAGCGAGCCTGCTCGCGAAGGCGATTTGTCATTCAACATTGATGTTGCCTGACACTCCGCCTTCGCGAGCAGGCTCGCTCCTACAGTGGGTTTGTGTATAGACAACTATCTAATCAAGGCGACCCGATGACTTCAACGCGCTCCCTTAACCCTCCCTCAGGCATGGTCAGGGTGCGCGGCGCCCGGGAACACAACCTCAAGAACATCGATGTCGATATCCCCCGCGATGCCCTGGTGGTGTTCACCGGGGTGTCCGGTTCCGGGAAGTCGTCCCTGGCGTTTTCAACGCTCTACGCCGAGGCGCAGCGCCGCTATTTCGAATCCGTGGCGCCTTATGCGCGACGCCTGATCGACCAGGTCGGCGTGCCGGATGTCGATTCCATCGAAGGCTTGCCACCGGCGGTGGCCTTGCAGCAACAGCGCGGCACGCCGAGCACACGTTCATCGGTGGGCAGCGTGACGACCTTGTCGAGCCTGATCCGCATGCTGTACTCCCGCGCCGGCAGTTACCCGGCGGGGCAGCCGATGCTGTACGCCGAAGATTTTTCACCGAACACGCCCCAGGGTGCGTGCACCGAATGCCACGGCCTGGGCCGGGTGTATGAAGTCACCGAAGCATTGATGGTGCCGGACCCGAACCTGACCATCCGCCAGCGTGCGGTCGCTTCCTGGCCGCTGGCCTGGCAGGGCCAGAACCTGCGGGACATCCTGGTGACAATGGGCTACGACGTCGACATCCCCTGGCGAGACCTGCCGAAAAAACAACGCGACTGGATTCTCTTTACCGAAGAAACCCCGACGGTGCCGGTGTATGCCGGGCTCACCCCGGAAGAAACCCGGATCGCCCTCAAGCGCAAGATGGAACCCAGTTACCAGGGCACCTTCACCGGTGCGCGGCGCTACATCCTGCACACCTTCACCCACTCGCAAAGTGCGCTGATGAAGAAGCGCGTCTCGCAATTCATGCTCGGCAGCCCTTGTCCGTTGTGCGATGGCAAACGCCTCAAGCGTGAGGCGTTGTCGGTAACTTTCGCCGGTTACGACATCGGCGAGTTGTCGCAGATGCCGTTGCTGCAAGTGGCCGAAGTTCTCAAGCCGGTGGCGGCCGAGCACTATCTGCAAGAAGGTGAAGAGGCGGGCGAGGTATTGACCCACAGCCAGACCCGCGAAGCCCGTGAAGAGCGCTTGGCCCATGGCGCCAGTGGCCACGTCAACGCGCCGGATGTACGTCACACACCGAACCTGTCGGTGGAAAAACGCCTGGCCGCGCAACGGATCGCCCAGGACCTGCTCGAGCGGGTCAGCACCCTGACTGACCTGGGCCTTGGTTACCTGGCCCTGGAGCGCAGTACGCCGACGCTGTCGTCCGGCGAGTTGCAGCGCTTGCGCCTGGCGACGCAGTTGGGTTCGCAGTTGTTCGGGGTGATCTATGTACTGGACGAGCCCTCGGCGGGCTTGCACCCGGCAGATGGCGAGGCGTTGTTCGAAGCCTTGCAGCGCTTGAAAACCGCCGGCAACACCTTGTTTGTGGTCGAGCACGACCTGGAAACCATGCGCCGCGCGGACTGGTTGATCGATGTCGGTCCGGCGGCGGGCGAGCATGGCGGTCGGGTGCTATACAGCGGTGCGCCGGCGGGACTGGCCAATGTGCCTGACTCACAGACCCGCGCCTATTTGTTCGCCGAGCACATCGCCAAGTCGCAAACCTTGCGCAAGCCAAGGGATTGGCTGCGCCTGCAAGGCATTACCCGCAATAACCTGAGCAATCTCGATGTCGAGTTTCCGCTGGGCTGTTTTACCGCGGTCACCGGCGTTTCAGGTTCGGGCAAATCGAGTCTGGTCAGCCAGGCATTGCTGGAACTGGTCGGCGCGCACCTCGGGCGCCCGGCCACTGACGGCGACTCGCAAGAGCCGAGCCTGGAAGACGATGCGCCACAAACCAGTGGTGGCCAGGTCACGGCGGGACTGGTGTCAATCAAGCGTCTGGTGCAGGTCGACCAGAAACCCATCGGCCGCACCCCGCGCTCCAATCTGGCAACCTACACCGGGTTGTTCGACAACGTGCGCAAGCTCTACGCCGCCACGCCTGAAGCCCTGGCGGCGGGTTACGACGCCGGACAGTTTTCCTTCAATGTCGCCAAGGGTCGTTGCCCGACCTGCGAAGGCGAGGGCTTTGTCAGTGTCGAGTTACTGTTCATGCCCAGTGTCTATGCACCCTGCCCGACCTGCCATGGCGCCCGTTACAACCCGCAAACGCTGGCGATCACCTGGCAGGGGCGCAACATCGCCCAAGTGCTGCAACTGACGGTGGATCAAGCGGTGGAGGTGTTCGCCGAACAAGCCGTCGTGCGCCGCTCACTGGAGGTGCTGCGCGATATTGGCCTGGGTTATCTGCGCCTTGGTCAACCGGCGACGGAGTTGTCCGGCGGTGAGGCCCAGCGCATCAAGCTGGCGACGGAGCTGCAGCGCAATCAGCGCGGGGCGACGCTGTACGTGCTCGACGAACCCACCACCGGGCTGCACCCTCAAGACGTTGACCGCCTGTTGGAGCAGTTGAACAACCTGGTGACGGCGGGGCACACGGTGATCGTGGTCGAACATGAAATGCGCGTGGTGGCACAGAGTGACTGGGTGATCGATATCGGGCCTGGGGCGGGGGATCAGGGGGGCAGGATTGTGGTGGCGGGGACGCCGCAGAAGGTGGCGAAGAGCAAAAAGAGCCGGACGGCGCCGTTCCTTGCGAAAGTCCTCGGGGAATGATCCGCAAACCTGTGGGAGCAAGGCTTGCCCGCGATGAACGATGACGAGGTATCCCTGACGAACCGCGTCGTCTCAATCGCGGGCAAGCCTTGCTCCCACAGGTTTTGCTTCCACAGGTTTTGTGTCAGGCACCGTCGAGGGTGCGCCTTACCTTGTCCAGCAATTCATTGATCTGGAACGGCTTGACCAGCATCTCCATGCCTTCGCCAAGAAACACCTGGCGATTGATCGCGGTCTCGGCGTAACCGGTCATGAACAGGATCGGCAACTTCTCGCGCCAGCCTCGGGCAATGTCGGCCAACTCGCGGCCGCTCATGCGTGGCAGGCCGACATCGGTCAGCAGCAGATCGATGGATTCGTCGTTCTGCAGGCGTTCCAGCGCGGCTTCAATTTCGCCGACCTGGGTGCAGCGGTAACCGGCGTCCACCAGCACTTCGGCCACGAACATGCGCACCGACGGCGTGTCCTCGACGATCAGTACATGCTCGCCGGCCCCTTGAGGATCGACGGTGGAGGGGGTGACTTCGTTGGCTGTGGGGTCGGAGCTGGCTGGCAGCATGATGGTCACTTCGGTGCCGCGCCGCGCTACGCTGCGAATGTGGGCATCGCCACCGGACTGCCGGGCGAAACCGTAGATGGTCGACAAACCGAGCCCGGTGCCCTGGCCCAGGGGTTTGGTGGTGAAGAACGGGTCGAATACCTTGTCGATCACGCTGTGTTCGATCCCGGTGCCGTCATCGCGCACCGACAACGCGACATAGGCGCCATCGGCCAGGTTGGGATCACCATGGGAATAAGCGGCATAGGTGTTGACCCAGATGTTGCCGCCCTGGGGCAGGGCATCGCGCGCGTTGATGACCAGATTGAGCACGGCACTTTCCAGCTGGATCGGGTCGACCAATGCGATGGCGGCTTTGCTCGTGAGCTCAAGCTTCAGGGCGATGCGTTCGCCGATGGTGCGCACCAGCAGTTCTTCGAGGGAGCGGATGTGTTCGTTGATGTCCACGGGCCGGGTATCGAGGGGCTGTTGCCGGGCGAAGGCCAGCAGTCGATGGGTCAGGGCGGCCGCACTCATGGCCGAGTTCAAGGCCGCTTCGGCGTAGAACTCCACCTTGTCGGTGCGCGAATCGGCGACGCGCTTCTGGATCAGTTCCAGGCTGGTGATGATGCCGGTGAGCAAGTTGTTGAAGTCGTGGGCAATGCCGCCGGTCAGCTTGCCCAGGGCATCCATTTTCTGCACCTGCAACAATTGAGCTTCGGTACGCACGCGTTCGGCGACTTCCTTGGCCAGTTGTGTGGTGGCGTCGTCCAGCCGCGCCAGGTGCGAGCGTTCGCGGTGACGGTGCTCGGTAACGTCTTCGACAAACACCAGGCTCAATTGCGGGGTGCGATAGGGTGAAATCTGCCACTCGGTTTCGCGAACTTCACCCGCGACGCGCATGCTCAAGGTGCCTTTCCAGCGTTCGCCATAGGCCAGGCGCAGACGCAGTTCTTCGATGACCGCGAGTTGGTCGTCGGCAAAGCACTCGCGCAAAGTGCCAGTGTCGAGGTTGTCTTGAATCAGCTGGGAAAATGCATGATTGCACTCATGAACGTTCAGGCCGGCATCAAGCACGGCGATGGGGGCCGACACGTTGGCGAAAATCTCGCGAAAGCGTGCCTCGCTTTCACGCAGGGCGTTTTCCGTATCCCGCACCCGCAGCAGGGTGCGCAGGGTCGCCAGCAGTACATCCGGGTCTATCGGGTGAATCAGGTAGGCATCGGCCCCGGCGTCGAGGCCGGTGATAATGTCGCCGCTCTGGATCGAAGCGGCCGACACGTGAATCACCGGCAGCAAGGCGGTGGCCGGGTCGGAGCGCAGTTTGCGCACAATGTCGAAGCCACTCATGTCCGGCAGATTGACATCGAGCACCAGCGCGTCGAGGTCGACGCTATCAATCAATTCCAGGCCCTCGCTGCCGGTCCCGGCCTCGAGCACTTCATAGCCATGACGCTCCAGGCGCCGGCGCAGGGCGTAGCGCGTGGCGACGTTGTCGTCGACGATGAGCAACCGCAGGTCATGTTTCATCGGCAGGCTCCAGGTTGATGGCCAGCGGGATGATGACGTGAAAGGTCGAACCGGTGCCCGGCGTGCTTTGCATCCCGACTTCGCCACCCAGCAACCCGGCGAAGCGTTTGCACAGGGACAGTCCGAGACCGGTTCCGCGCAGGCGTTTTTGCAGCGGTGAGTCGACCTGGGAAAAGTCTTCGAACAATGCGCCATGCAGCTCGGGAGCGATCCCTATTCCGGTGTCGCTGACGGCAAAGCGCACATGAGAGCTGTTTTCCAGCTGCGCCGAGACCCGGACTACCCCGCGTGTGGTGAACTTCAGCGAATTGGCAATGAAGTTGCGCAGGATCTGCGCGAGCTTCTTGTCGTCGGTGTACAACCGCGGCAGTCCCACCGGTTCTTCGAAAATCAGATCCACGGCCGTGGCATCGACAATCGGGCGAAACATGCCGCGCAGTGCCGCAAACAGGTCGAGCATGTCAAACCAGGCCGGGGAAATGGTGATGCGCCCGGCTTCGATCTTCGCCAGGTCCAGCAGGTCGTCGACCATGTCGCTCAGCTCCCGCGCGGAGCTGCTGACAAAGGCCACTTGCTTGTGTTGTTCGGGACTCAAGGGGCCGTCGAGTTCATCGCTCAACAGGCTGGCGATACTCAGGATCGAGCCCAGCGGCGTGCGAAACTCATGGCTCATGTAGGACAGAAAACGGCTTTTCAGATCCGAGGCCTGTCGCAACTCTTCGGCCTGGGTGTCGAGTTCGGCATACAACGCCAGAACGCCCTGGTTGGTTTCATCCAGCTCGGCGCGCAGGGCATCGGCTTCACCTTGCAATTGCGCGATCTGCGCCGCTTGTTCGTCAATCTGACTCGTGGGTGCTTCAGGCATGGGCTGCCTCCAGAGCAATGACCAGCACCGTGACGTCGTCCCGTCCACGACAGAAATCACGGTGCAAAATGGCGGCAATCACGGCGGGATGGCGGTGCACCAGACCGGGGTAGTCCTGCAGGTTCCAGCGGGACTGCAGGCCGTCGCTGTACATGATCAACAGCTGTCCGTTCACCTGAGCATAGTCAAAGGGTTGCGCCCTGCGATACTGGCCACCGACGATACCCGGATGGGAGGCCAGGCCCCGGGACTTGTCCGCCGCGACCAGACAGGCACCGATATTGCCGATGCCGACGAATGTCAAAGTGTCGCTGCCGCCGTCGAATTGCGCGATGGCCAGTGCACCGCCACGGGTGGCGGTCATGGCCAGATGAATGTCCTCCAGCGCCACCAGCGGCGAGGCAAATGGCAGTTGCGCGAAGGCTTTTTCACCGGCGCGGGCGGCGCGTTCGGCTTCTTCGCCATGGCCCAGGCCGTCGATCACCAGCGCACTGATCCGTGGCCCGTCGAATGCCAGGTGCCACACATCGCCGCAGGCCGGGTCGTTGTGCAGTGAATGCTGGCTGATGCCGATGCGCCGGTCAGGGGCCTTGTCCTGGCGCGGGTACAACCGCGTGAGCAGTACGGCACCCCGTGAATCGGCATAAACGTCGAACACCTCTGCCTGGCGCGATACGGCCCCCAGTCCTATGCCCTGGGTACCACCGGTGGAAAAACCATCGGTCAGGCACGCCTGTAAATCAAATCCCTGGGCGCGGTCGATCGCGAGGATTTCGATGCCGATGCCAGTGGCGCGAGGCAAGGCCCTCAAGTGCAGTTCGCCACGGTTGGCGTGTTTGAGAATATTGCTGGCGAGCTCGGTCGCCACCAGCGCCACCCGCCCGGCATCGTTACTGTCGAAACCGCATTTTTCCGCGAGTTGCTGCGCAGTGCGCCGGGCGTGACCGACCTGGCTGATGTCTTCGACCACCAGTACCTGCGTCATCGTGCCGACGATGTTCATGTCCATCGGGTGATCGTCACACGAGTGCCCCGGCCCGGCGCGGTGTCGATTTCGAATTCGTCCACCAGGCGCTTGGCCCCCGTAAGGCCCAGCCCCAGTCCGGCGCCCGAGGTCCAGCCGTCGGTCATCGCCAGTTTGATGTCGGCGATACCCGGCCCTTCGTCACGGAACGTGAGGCGCAAGCCGGTACGCGGGTTTTCGTCGAGGATTTGCCAGTCCATGTCGCCGCCACCGCCATACACCATGGTGTTGCGCGCCAGTTCGCTGACGGCGGTGACCAGTTTGGTCAGGTCGATCAAGCGCATGCCACACTCTTGCGCGAGCTTGCGTGCCAGTTGCCGCGCCAGGACGACATCCTGCTCGATATGGATCGGATGAGTGCCGCTGCTGCGCGTGTTCATTGCTCATGTACTCGATCCTGAAGCAGTTTCATCCCGCGCTCGACATTCAGCGCGGTACTGACACCGGGCAGGGTCAGGCCGAGCTCCACCAGGGTGATCGCCACCGCGGGCTGCATGCCGACCAGCACGGTCCGGGCATCCATGATTTTCGACAGGCCGGAAATGGTTCCGATCATCCGGCCAATGAAGGAGTCCACCATATCCAGCGCGGAAATATCGATCAACACGCCACGGGCGGAGGTCTTGCTGATGCGTTCGGACAGATCGTCCTGAAGGGTCAGGGCCAGTTGGTCATGCATGTCGACCTGGATCGTCACCAGCAGGAAATCGCCCATTTGCAATATCGGAATGCGCTCCATGGGCTCAGTCCGCCTTACTGATGGTCAATCCCAGCCGGGTCAGTGCCAGCTTCAGGGCATCGGCCAGATTGGCCTTGGTTACCACGCCTTGCAGGTCCAGCCCCAGGTGCACGATGGTCTGGGCGATCTGCGGACGCACGCCGCTGATGATGCAATCAGCGCCCATCAGGCGAATCGCGGTCACGGTCTTGAGCAGGTGCTGCGCCACCAGGGTATCGACGGTCGGCACGCCGGTGATGTCGATGATGGCGATCTCGGAACCGGTGTCGACGATCCGCTGCAACAGCGATTCCATCACCACCTGGGTGCGTTGCGAATCGAGGGTGCCGATCATCGGCAGCGCCAGCACGCCATCCCAGAGCTTGACCACCGGGGTCGACAGTTCCAGCAACTCTTCCTGTTGACGCTTGATCACCGCCTCGCGGGATTTCTGGAAGGTGCGAATGGTGTGCAGGCCCAAGGCATCGAGCAGCTCGGAAATTTCCCAGAGCTGTTCGGCCAGCAAGGCGGGGCTGTCCTGGTAGTGGTTCTGCAGCAGTGCGAACAGCGGGCCCTTGAGCGAAAAGATGAAGCTGGCGGTCTGCTGCGAGTCCTGGCCGAGCAGGGCACGGCTGTGGGAGAGTTTGTCGAGGAACTGGCGTATCTCGTCCCACCCAGGTGTCGCGATGTTCTGACCGTTGCCGTTCTGCAGTCCGGTGAGGACCAGTTGCAGGAATTCCGAGGTCTGCTGTTGCAGGTCCTGTTCCTTGAGATTACGCGTGGCGCCACTGGCTTCGAGGCCGGTTGTCCATTCGGCAAGCAATTGCGTCTGGTTTTTTTTCATCGCATCGAGCGTGCTGGATTGCAGTGCCGCCATGATTTTTGACTCCTTGAATGTGGGCACCGGTTCCCCCAAAAAGTGACCGGCGCAAGTCAGTGACATTTGACGGGTGAAATAGTTGTTCGTTTTTGACAGGTGTTTTCGTCCGCTGCCTATGGACTGTAGTCGGCACCCGCAGCGGCAGCGCTTTTTCGTTGCAAATCAGCCATCCGATGGGGGTCAACAAAAAGCCGCATCCAGGATGCGGCTTGCGGTTTTGCAGTACGGCTATTTACCCGGATGAGCGGCCTGGAGCTTTTTCGCCATATCGAGGTGTTTTTCCAGCCCCGGCAACATTTTCTGTGCAAAGCCTTTCAGTTCCGTGGCGCCTTTGGTCCTGTCGTCCGTCACCGTGTTGGCTTCTTTCTTGAACAAGTCCAACGCTTCTTCATGGGCCTTGACCTGGTTATTGGCATACGCTGCATCGAACGACTCGTCGCGCATGTCGAGGATTTTTTCCTTGGCCTGCTTCACCAGCGTCGTGCTGTCCGGCACTTTGATGTCATGCTTTTTCGCGATGGTCGCCAGTTCATCGTTGGCCTTGCCATGATCGGTGATCATCATATTGGCGAAGGCCTTGACGTCCGCTGACTGGCTCTTTTCGAGGGCCAGGCGGCTGGCTTCGATTTCGGCGATGCCGCCGGCGGCTGCCTTGTCGACAAAATCATTTGAGGTCGCCGCGAATGCCGCGCCCATGCTGCTGCTCAAGGCAACGGCCAGAACGAGATGGCGCAAGTCGAATCCGTCCATAAATGCTTCTCCACACGGGTGATCGAGGTAATGGTTAACCTGTGGAGGCTGGCGCCCGGGCAAAGGTTTTATCGTTTTAGAGCCAGGGCGACGAACGGGCACCGCCGGTCGGACAGATGGTCGACACAACCGGCCAACCGAGGCCATTCTGATAGTTGGTGAACGCAATCAGTCGCGTTTGCTGCCGATTATCAAACGGAGGTGTTCCATGCCGGTGCCCCATAACCTTTTTCTGGACCTGAGTTGCACAAAGGAAGAAATCCAGCAGAAACGCTCCAAGGATCCGTTACTGGATTCACTGATCAATAAGTATTCCCAGGCGGATGCCGAAGTGGTGAAGGCGGAGGAAGCCAAATCCAGCGATGACGCGGTGACGAAGCTCAAGGCGAAGCGCTTGGAGGTCAAGGACAAGATCGTCAGACAACTTCAGTCGTCGTCCTGATTCAGGGTAATGAGTCACCGACGACCGGTGACTGAATAATTGGAACGGCGAAAAAACCGGCACCTCGAATACTCAGAGTCCGAACATCGGGCTCGATGCGAGGTGCCCCATGAAGCAAAAATATCCCAGCGAAGAACAGGGCGGCTTCGACCCGATCCCTACCCATCCCGAACCCTTGAGTCCAGGACGCACAGCCGTCCATCCCGAAGAAGAACCGGGCATCGATGAGTTGCCCAACAACAAAGAGGCCATCCCCGGAAAACACGATGGCGAGACGGATCCGCGGTGATGGAAAAAACAACACCGATCCCCTGTGGGGGCGAGCCTGCTCGCGAAAGCGGTCTGTCAGTCGATTACGAGACTACGTGACAGTCCGCCTTCGCGAGCAGGCTCGCTCCCACATTACTTCTGCAATGCCGCACTCAACGGCAACCGCACCATGTTTTTCGCCGTCAGCGACCCGAAATACAACCACTCCCCATACTCACGCACAGTGGTGATCGGCGAGTAGCTGTCGCTGCTGCCATCCTGAAGGTTGGCGATCACCTTGCCCTCGACGTCCAGGCCCAGGGCAAAGGCGCGTTTTTCCACCGGTTTGGGCAGGACGGTCATGGCGCGCGCAAGCATCTTGCGTACGAATGGGTGCTTGGCGGTAGCGTCAAGCAGAGCGCTGCGCGGCGCGTACAGCGCCACCCAGATACGGTCGCGGCCATTGAACGAAAGGTTGTCCGGCAAACCTGGCAGGTTGTCGATGAACAGATCGTGAGTGCCGGCTTTCGGTCCGCTCAGCCAGTAACGGCTGATGCGATAGGCGCCGGTTTCGTTGACCAGCACAAAGGCATCGTCCGGCCCCAGGGTGACGCCGTTGGCAAACTCCAGCTTGTCCAGCAGCATTGAGGTCGTTCCGGTCTGGAAGTCGTAACGCAGCAAGCGACCATCGCCACCATGCTCGATGATCGCCTCGCCGTCCTTGCCGTAGCCGAAGCGGCTGGAGGCGTCGCTGAAATAGGCGTAGTGCCCGGGCTTGTCGATGGCCACGTCGTCGGTGAACCCGAAAGGCACGCCGTCAGCCGCCGTGGTCATGGCCACCAGACGCCCCTGGGCGTCCAGTGACAGCAAGCCCTTGACCGCATCGGCGATCACCAGCAAGCCGTTGGGATGGCGAGCCAGCCCCAGGGGCCGGCCACCGGTATCGGCCAGGACTTTGGTGACCTTGCCGTCGAGGCTGGTGCGGATCAGGCGGCCGTCATGCAAACCGGTGATCAGCGTATCGCCTTCCAGCAGCAGCGCTTCCGGGCCGTCAATGTCGGCGGCACCGACCCGCTCCACGCCCTTGAGGCGCTGATTATCGGCATAGATGCCGCTGGTGAGGGAGGGCGCTGGCGGCGGTGTCCAGGCCACCGGCCGCACTTTGGTCGGCATCAGCAGCAGGAATGCGCCCATGGCGATGATTACCAGCAACAGCCAATGACGGAACCGGATCCACCGACTCACACTTTGGCTCCCGACTGTGCCAGGTGTTTTTGCGCCATCTCCCGCAACGCCAGCATCGACGCGGCCGATTCGCGATCAATCCGCCGCCTGAGCAGCCATTTGTTGGCGATGCGCATCGCCAGTCCGCTGAACTGATACTCCAGGGTGCGGATAAATCGCGTGCCGTCGCCCTCGGCCTCACACTCGTAAGTCAGTAGCAACGACAGGCCGTGGTCGCCCTGGGCCTGGGCAATCCAGCGCCGTCCCGGCAAATACTCGTCCACCACCCAGGTCAAATGCCCCTCACGTCCACCGGCGCGGATGTCCTCGTCGAACCGCGCACCGGCATGCAATGGGCCTTTTTGACCATTGATCTTGAGGGACGATGGATGCCACTCCGGCCACCGGGTCACGGTGCTGGCGTAGGCGAGTACGGCGACAGGGTTGGCGGCAATTACGATCTGATGCTGCAGGCGGGTCATGGGCGTTCTCGGTAGATACGGGGTGGCCTGATCCGGTTCCCAGTACAGGGTGCCGAACAGGTAATCCATCAACGGAAAAACGATGTTGAAATTGCGTTCGCGCATCATCTCGCGACGGTGATGCAGTTCATGCAGGCGCCGCATCTGGCGGATCCACGGCAGCTGTGTCAGCGGATTGTGCGGCGGCAGATGCTCGCAGGCATGGAACACTTCATAGGCCAGGTAACCGAGAACCAGGCAGCCGCCGACCAGTCCGGCAACGTTGGCATCGAACGGTTTGAGTAGCCACCAGATCGGCAAGGTAACGACCAGGGTGTGCAGGACAATCAGCCAGGCCGGAAACAGAATCACCCGCCAGTCGCGGGCACTGTTGTAGGTCATGTGCCCGGGAGCGAAAAAGTTGTGGTGGTCGCCGGCATGCCGGGCATAGAACATACGCGCGAAGGCCTTTTTGTGATGGCCCAGGTGCCGATGCACCATGTACACGACAAAGTTGAAGAGCAGCATGCTCAACGGCACCGCCAGCCACTCCCGGGGGTGAGCCTGGTGAACGGTGCTCCAGAACGCGGCGATGACCCCGATGCCGAACAGCAGCACAAAGGTGCCATGCAGCCACGGGTTGTAGAGCGGATGAATGTTGGCGCGATAACGGCTGCGGAATGCTTCGGTGGTCTGCCTCACTGCAATCACCTGTCGTTATTGTTATCTCCAGCAGATTAGTCGATTCAGGCGTTTTGGCTGGCCGAACCTTGAGGACACATTGGCCATGATCCGGTGCAAACCGTACTCAGGTCAGCGGGTCCCAGCGTTGCGACCAGTCGTCATTGGTCTTGATCACTTCGCGCAACAGATCAAAAGCCTTTTGCAGGGTTGGCGAGTCGCGGTCGCGGGAGTAGACCAGGTAGGTCGGGTAGTTGAATTCCGGGGCCTTGGGCACTTGCTCCAGCACGCCGCTTTCCAGGTAACTGTGCACGACGCGGGTACGGAAGTAACCGCTGCCGCCGTTTTCCAGAATGTACTGCAAACCCAGTGGACCGAGATTGAAACTCAGGGCCGCCCTGGCCTTTTCCGGCAATGCGGCATCGTGGCGGCGGCGGAAGTCCTGGCCCCAGTCGATGTAGACGTAAGGATCGGGGCGCCCGGGCAAGCGTACGAGCACGAGTTTCTCTTCCAGGATTTGCTCGACTTGCAGACGCGGCCAGTACTCCGGCTGATAGACCAGCGCCGCATCCAGTACCCCCAGCTCCAGTTGGCGCAGCAGGTTTTCACCGTCGCGGATCTCCATGCGCAGGGCATGGCCGGGGATCTTCTCCCGCAGTTGCCCGGCCCAACTGAGCATCAACGGGTTGCACAGGCTGACCTCGCCGCCGATGTGCAGCACGTCGTGATAACCCTCCGGCAAGGGCAGATCCCGCCGCGCGGCGTCCCAGGTCTCCACCAGTTGATTGGCATACACCACGAAGGCTTCGCCGTTGGGTGTCAGTCGGGCTCCGGCGCGGTTGCGCACAAACAGGGTGCTGCCCAGTTGGATTTCGAGTTTCTGCACCCGCGCGGTGATGGCGGTCTGGGTGACGTGGAGCTTGTCAGCGGCCGCGGCGAGGCTGCCGTGGCGGACGATTTCAAGGAAGGTGCGGGCGAGATCGATGTCCATGGGGTGGCCGGTATTGGAAGTGCCGGCATTGTAAGAGCACCGCTGGACTGTGGCGAGCGGGAGACAGGGCCTGCACTTGTAGGAGCGAGCCTGCTCGCGAAGACGGCGTGTCAGTCAACATCAACTGTGACGGTCTCACCGCGTTCGCGAGCAGGCTCGCTCCTACAATGGATTCTTCGTATTCGTTGGATCACCGTTAAAACGCAAAACACGAACAGCCAAACGCTCCCCAGAACGCCCGGAAGTCACTGACCGGCGCATTCGACAATCGCGCACGTTCATGACGGTGCGCATGTACCGCACATGCGCCGACGCATTGATGAACCTGCGCAGTCAGCGGTGCCGCTTTCCAATGCCCCGGCACCTTGGCCACTGGCGACCACTCAGGCACCACCGGAATCGGCGGCGGCCCGAGTTTTTCGAATTCGGCGCTGCCATGGACAATCTTGCCATCGACGATGGTCAGCACCGCTTCGATGTCCTTGATGGCGTGGTCCTCGATGTGGAAATAGTCCGCCGACAGCGCAATCAGATCCGCCAGTTGCCCGACCTTGATCTGGCCCTTCTTGCCTTGCTCGGAGGAGAACCAGGCGCTGCCGTGGGTGAACAGTTCCAACGCGGTATCGCGGCTCAAGCCGTGCGGATACAGCTCCAACCCGCCGACAGTACGGCCGCTGACCAGCCAGTACAATGAAGTCCAGGGGTTGTAACTCGATACCCGCGTGGCGTCGGTGCCGGCACCCACCGGTATGCCTTCGGCCAGCATGCGGGCAATCGGCGGTGTGGTTTCGGCAGCTTTTGCGCCATAACGCTCGACGAAGTACTCACCCTGGAACGCCATGCGGTCCTGAATCGCGATGCCACCGCCCAGGGCTTTGACCCGCTCGATGTTCTGCGGGGTGATGGTTTCGGCGTGGTCGAAAAACCATGGCAGGCCATCGAACGGGATGTCGCGATTGACCTTTTCGAACACGTCGAGCATGCGACTGATGGATTCGTTGTAGGTCGCGTGCAAACGGAATGGCCAGCGTTGTTCCACGAGATGACGGACCACCGGCTCCAGGTCTTGCTCCATACCGGCGGGCAGGTCCGGACGCGGTTCGAGGAAGTCCTCGAAGTCGGCGGCGGAGAACACCAGCATTTCCCCGGCGCCGTTGTGTCGCAGGAAGTCATCGCCCTGACCGTACTGAGAGGTCGAGGTCCAGTGTTTGAAGTCGACCAGTTCTTCCTTGGGTTTCTGGGTGAACAGGTTGTAGGCGATACGCACCGTGAGTTGCTGGTCCTTGGCCAACTGCTGGATGACCTGATAGTCATCCGGGTAGTTCTGGTAGCCGCCGCCGGCATCGATGGCGCTGGTAACCCCCAGGCGATTGAGTTCGCGCATGAACTGACGGGTCGAGTTGACCTGATGCTCCAGTGGCAGCTTCGGCCCCTTGGCCAGGGTCGCGTACAGAATCATCGCATTGGGTCGGGCGATCAGTATGCCGGTGGGGTCGCCATTGGCATCACGCTGGATTTCGCCGCCCGGCGGGTTCGGCGTGTCACGGGTATAACCCACCACTTTCAGGGCAGCACGGTTTAGCAGGGCGCGGTCGTACAGATGCAGGACGAACACCGGGGTGTCGGGCGCGGCCTTGTTCAGTTCGTCGAGGGTCGGCAGGCGCTTTTCGGCGAACTGGAATTCGTTCCAGCCACCGACCACGCGCACCCATTGTGGCGTTGGTGTGCGGTCGGCCTGTTCCTTGAGCAGGCGCAAGGCGTCGACCAGCGACGGAACACCTTCCCAACGCAGCTCGAGGTTGTAGTTGAGGCCACCGCGGATCAGGTGCAGGTGCGAGTCGTTGAGGCCGGGAATCACCGTGCGCCCGTGCAGGTCGATGACTTGCGTAGTGGGGCCTTGCAAGGCCATGGCCTGGGCATCACTGCCGACCACCACGAAATGCCCGTCCTTGATCGCGACGGCACTGGCCTGGGGTTTCTTGCGGTCGACGGTGTGCAGGCGACCGTTGTACAGGATGAGGTCGGCGGGTACTTGCGGCATCGTTTTACTCCCTGCGAACAGCGGGCTGACCCAGGCACCCACGGCACCCGCAGAAAGGCCTTGAAGTACGTGGCGGCGGTTGATGCCGTTGTGGTCGTCAGATGGGCTCATGCCAGTGCTCTCCGCAACTTGAGTCGAGGACAAACAACCGCTGGCTGACGCAGGCGGCCAGAAGGAATATAGACGGCAAATCCATTGCCAGTCGTTTCCCGGCGCCGAAAACGACGAATCCCGCCACAAGGGGCGGGATTCGTGTGCAGCCAGGGAGGCTCCCGAAACAGGGAGCCGCCGTCTTAGGCCGGGAACAGCTCGGACAGTTTCATTGCCAGCATCATGTCGCCTTCGGCGCGCAGCTTGCCACCCATGAACGCCTGCATGCCGTCGGTTTCGCCGTTGACGATGCCTTCCAGGGTTTCGCCGTCCATCACCAGGGTCACCTGGGCGTCCGGGTTCTCGCCTTCCTGCAGTTCGCAGGTGCTGTCCTTGACGATCAGCGAGAAGTTCTTGGTGTCGTCGATGCGGAAACCGAAGACCAGATCCAGACCGGCAGCAGCGGCTGGGTTGAACTTGGCTTTCATTGCTTGTACGGCATCAGCTACGGAGGTCATGGTTTGATCCTTTTTTTGGTCATTGGAGCAGGGTA
Source organism: Pseudomonas izuensis (assembly GCF_002356535.2). Lineage (NCBI taxonomy): Bacteria > Pseudomonadati > Pseudomonadota > Gammaproteobacteria > Pseudomonadales > Pseudomonadaceae > Pseudomonas > Pseudomonas izuensis. The sequence continues at coordinate 2,679,784 of NZ_AP017423.2, forward strand.
ATAAGAGCTGGGTGATTACAGCCAGGGTCACAATAGTCCGGACTCAGCGAAACGTGATGAGTTCCGGGGCCTTCAGCAGTTGCAGGTGTGCATGACTGTTGAAGGAAGCCAGGGCCACCTCGCGACCACGAAACTTCAGGTGGTTGAGCGAGGTGTTGACGATTTGCCAGTTCAGTTCAAAGGCCTGCCGCGCAGGCATTTGCGTGATGAGGTGGAGCAGGGCGGTGATGGTGCCGCCGGAGGTGAACACTGCAATCTTCTGGGTGTTGTCGGCGCTTTCAAGGATTCTGTGCAGACCCGCCCGAACCCGCTCGACGAAGGCCAGCCAGCTTTCCAGCTCCGGGGTGTCGTAGGTGCCGGCCAGCCAGCGTTCGATGATCAGGGCGAAGATGCGCTGGAACTCGGCGCGGTTTTGCGCGGCGTTGCGCAAGATGTTCAAGGCTTCGGGTTCGTCCGGCAGCATGGCCGGCAACAGCGCGCGGATCACCGCGTCGGCATCGAACTCATTGAAGGCGGAATCGGTTTCCAGGATCGGTACCGGCAGGCCCACGGCGGCAAACTGTGCCAGCGCGCTGTTGGCCGTATGCTGCTGGCGGCGCAGGTCGCCCGCCAGGCAGCGATCGAAGCTGATACCGAGTTCGGCCAGGTGTTGGCCGAGGATTTCCGCCTGGCGAATACCGATGGGCGACAGGACGTCATAGTCGTCTGCACCGAAGGAGGCCTGGCCATGTCGAATCAAATAGATGCTGCCCACGTCCGCGTCGTCCCGGTACGTTGAAGGTTTGGCGAGGTTATGAGGATGGCGGTGAGCTGTCAATGAAAAAACATACGCTTGTTTGAAATGTCCGTTACAGGCCCGTTTCCAGAGGTTTCACGGCTGGCCGCAAGGGCGGCGCATGGGTATGCTGGAGGTATCCCGCGCGCTTCCATACCGCGCATCGTTTAAGGAGTCCCTGTGGAGTTTTTGTCCGAGTACGCCGTTTTCCTGGCCAAGACCGTGACCCTGGTGATCGCCATTCTGGTGGTCCTGGCCAGTTTCGCGGCATTGCGCAGCAAAGGTCGACGCAAGTCCGCCGGCCAGTTGCAGGTCAGCAAGCTCAATGATTTCTACAAAGGGCTGCGCGAGCGCCTGGAGCAAACCTTGCTCGACAAGGACCAGCTCAAGGCCTTGCGCAAGTCCCAGGCTAAAACCGATAAAAAACAGAAGAAAAAGCCCGAGGCCAAGCCGCGGGTGTTCGTGCTGGATTTCGACGGCGACATCAAGGCCTCGGCCACTGAAAGCCTGCGTCACGAAATCACCGCGCTGCTGACCCTCGCCACGCCCAAGGATGAAGTCGTGCTGCGCCTGGAGAGCGGCGGTGGCATGGTGCACAGCTACGGCCTGGCATCCTCGCAACTGGCGCGCATCCGTCAGGCCGGCATTCCATTGACCGTATGCATCGACAAGGTCGCGGCCAGTGGCGGCTATATGATGGCGTGCATCGGCGAGAAGATCATCAGCGCCCCATTTGCGATCCTCGGTTCGATCGGGGTGGTGGCGCAATTGCCCAACGTCAATCGCCTGCTGAAGAAGCACGACATCGACTTCGAAGTGCTGACCGCCGGCGAGTACAAACGCACCCTGACGGTGTTTGGCGAAAACACCGAGAAGGGCCGCGAGAAGTTCCAGGAAGACCTGGATATCACTCACCAGCTGTTCAAGAACTTCGTTTCCCGCTATCGCCCTCAACTGGCCATCGATGAAGTGGCCACCGGCGAAATCTGGCTGGGTGTCGCCGCGCTGGACAAACAACTCGTGGACGAACTCAAGACCAGCGACGAATACCTGGCCGAACGCGCCAAACAGTCCGAGCTTTATCACTTGCACTATGCCGAACGCAAAAGCCTGCCGGAACGCATCGGCATGGCGGCCAGCGGGTCGGTCGACCGCGTATTGCTGAGCTGGTGGAGCCGACTGACCCAGCAACGCTTCTGGTAACCCGCCTGTAGGAGCGAGCTTGCTCGCGATGGACGTCAACGATACCGCTGGAGGCCTGGCATCCCGCGGTGCTCTCAGGATCATCGCGAGCAAGCTCGCTCCTACAGGGTATTCTGAGCATTCGCCGTTTCTATCCGGACACAGCGAACTTTCCTAAAATCGCTGTCGATCACTCCCACATTGCAGAGCGCTCAGATTGGTTAGGGTGAAGTCCCCCAATCTGCAACGGACTGCAAAATGTACGAACGATCAGACGACCATATCCCTCATCCGCGCCCCGCATCACCTCTGCCCATGCGCGACGAACTCAAATTCGCCGTGGAAGCCGCCTTACCGCAAACCCCGTCGCAATTCGGCGAACACCTGATCAAGGAGAAGTGGGGGCGAGATCTTGATCCGCAGACAGCGCACTTGGTCACGCTGCATTACGACTATTGGCTGCGTCCCGAGCCGGACGGCAGCCATCGCGGATGCGTGGCACGTTCGCGGTCGTTGGTGCAGGCGCTATTGTCCGATTACCAGACTGTTGGCGATGGCCGGTTTGGCGAAACGGCCTTCGGTTTGTACACGCCACCGGAGGTTGGTCCGACGGTGCGCCTGATGGAGGAGCCCGAACCGACTGACGACCACCGCACTTATGAAGGTATTTACCGGCGCTCGATCCCGCAAACCTATGGGCCACACACGCAAATCAACCTGCGGCCCGCCGATTTCAAACAATGGGTTTGGAAGCTGGATTTCAAGGACTTGTATCAGGCGTATGTCGACAAAACCTGGCCTTCTGACGAAAGACTCGCCGAGTCCAGTCCCTATTCCCTGAGAACCTCGACCAAAGCGGCTTTTGTCATGAGCGCCTGGCTGCAGCATCGTGAAAACTGCCTGTCTCTGCGTGGCTTGGAGCTCGCCATGCAGGCTGCTGCTTTGCCACCCGATCAGGCATGGGAATCGCTGACCCTGCAGCAAGTGCAAGCGCCGACGCGGATACCCTCAAGTGTCGAGGCCAGCCGTCTGAAGCTCTATCGTTACACCGCGAGGGATATCTGGTGCTACCGCGACCGGGCCAGCGGCAGGGTGTTGATGTACATCCCCGGTAACTCCTCACCGTTGCACGAGTTTTCCGATACCGAGCAGTTGCGTCGCTGGATCGTGGAGCAGGGCAAGGTGCTTGAAACAAAACAGGCATTGGCTGCGCACTTCGCCGATGAGGATCGTGTCGACGGAACGTTTCATGCGGGGGTTCTGACTGCACTGGACGGAATCGCGATGTATCCCAAGGAGCATCGACTCACCCGAGAGGCCGGTTTTTTCAATGACGATGGTTACTGGGATCCAGGCGAATACATCGGCTTGGACCTTGCGTCCACAAAAACCGATCCCTTCGCGCAGCTGGTGTTGACGATGAAGCAGGCGGCCCAAGCGAGTGTCGCGACCATTCGCGATGATGCTCAAGTCAACCGTGCCAATCTGAGCGGCATCGTCGAGCCGATCGTCCAGTGGGTGAATCAATTCGGCCCATTGGCGCTTTTTGTACCGGGCGGCGAGGGGCTGCTGGCCCTGGCCGGGCTGATTGATGCCGGTTACGGCCTGGACCAGGCCATTAACGGTGAGTCGGCGCACGCGCGTTCCCAGGGCGTGACACGCACGGTATTCGGCTTGCTCAATGCGTTGCCGTTGGCTGCGGGTGTCGCCTCGTTGAGCGCCGAAGGGAAGGAGGTGGCCGCGCTGGCGAGGAATGTGGATGAGGAGGCTTCGGCCATGCCGAGGCCCGAATCTGCTGTGGCACCTTCGCGGCCGGTGCTGCCATTGCCGTCGCGCATCGACCTCCTGCGAGGCATCGGAGCCCCCGCCGGCACGTTCAGCGATGAGGTGCTGGCCCAGATCGGCAAAGTCAGCGCAGTCGATGATGACATGCTGCGCCTGATGCAGGCAGGGCGACCACCGACCCCGATGCTGGCGGACACGATCGAGCGGTTCAGGATCGATCAGGAGGTCGCTGCAATTGCTGATTCATTGCCTGCCCGCAGGGAAATGTTCAATCAGCGCTACCAGGTACTCCAGCAATCGGAGCACGAATGGGTGCGATTGTTTCAACGACAATATCCCGACCTGCCCAAGTCTGCCGTGGAGCAGATGCTCGACCGTTATGGCATCGATTTCAAGGCACCACCCGACGCCGTCGAAGCCAGGCGGCTGTTCAAACAGTTGGACAGCAAGGCTCGCCAGTACCAGCAGCATGTGCGCCTCAATCGTGCCTATGAGGGGCTTTATCTACGTTCGATCACCAGTCCTGAGACGGGGACGTTGGCATTGCATTCGCTGAGAAAGCTGCCCGGATGGCCCAAGACGCTACGAATCGAAGTGTATGACCTTTCGCCCATCGGCCGTGTGCTGGATCACAGCGGTCCGCTCGATGCGCCTGACTGTCGACGCTTGATCAAGGTTGATGATCGTTATCTGCCGTACAGCTTTTCACTCCAACCTTCAGCGGGCACAAGTTTTTATGAGGCTATTGTCGGTGTTCTGTCCGAGGAAGAACGTTCGGCCTTGCAGCTCTTGTCAAAGGAGCCCGCCGCTGAGCTCAAGCGCTCAATCAGCGATCATGCGTTGTCGCGTTCAGAGCTTGGCCTTGGGTTGGGCAGGATGGACTCAAGGTTGCCTTTCGAGGCGCAGGGGCTCAAGGGGGGAGGTTATCCAGGAACGCCTCAGGAAGCGGTTTTGACGCATGCCGTGATGAGATTGCAGCTCAAGGATATTTACCCCGAGTTTTCCGACGATGAGGCCGATGCAATGTTGCAGCAGCTGGGAGGCGGGGCTCAGGCGTATGTCGACCGGTCAAGGCTCGAGCTGCAGCAGCTGTTCGTGGATCTGGATGGCTGGCTTGACCGGGTGACGGATGATATCGACGACATGGATATCGGATTCCTGCAAATGGGTGATCCCGGCACTGAAGGGCTGACCCACCTGCAAATTGGAATGCTCAATGCGCAGCGATTGCAAGACACGATTGCCTATGAACGGGAAACCCGCGGCGAACTCGGTGACGAACTGGTTGCCATCTTTCAAAAACGGGCTCCTCAGCAAAACAGCCATTACTCAGGCAATCATGTCGACGGCTTTACGATGAATATGAGCCACGAAGACTTTCATCGACTTCCGGAGCTGAACGTGCGCTTCAACGATGTGGTTGAACTCAATCTTGAACATTTCCATTTGTTCGAACGCGAGACCCTGAATGGCTTTTTGGGGCGTTTTCCAAAACTGCGCAGCCTGAATCTGGAAGGCACTGACTTGCGATTGCCCAACAACAATGGGGAACTGGAGAGTTCATTGCCGTCCACGATTCCTCAGTTGCGGCATCTCGTTTCGTTGAATTTGAGTTCTACCGAGCTGAGGTTCCAGGAAAGTACCGCAGCGCAACTAAGCCAACTGATTAATCTTCAGTCACTGGATTTAAGTGAAAACCCGTTGGGTGTGCCTCCCGTCGTATTGGGCATGGACCAGTTGCGCACGCTTAAGCTGAACGACACAAGAATCAGGAATTGCCCGGTCGGGATTATGGAACGGCCATACCTGACCACGCTGGATTTGCGTAACAACCAGATTAACCGTGTTCCGCAAGCTGTATTGAACCAGGCCATCGCCAGGGATCGAGTGCTGCTGTGGAACAATCCCCTGACCGACGAGGACACCTTGCAGCGGCTGGTCAGGCATCGGGAGCAAACCGGTATCAACCTGTGGCTGAGCAGTCCGGGAACTGGCTATTCAGATTCGGCCGCCTGGTTGCGCGGGCTGCCAGGAGCGCAGCAGGATGCCCACCTGCAAATCTGGCAGCGATTGGCGCTCAAACAATCCGGCATGAGATTTTTGGGGACGATCAATACACTGAGCCTTACCCCGGATTTCCTCGTGGGTTATTCAGCGCTTCAGTCACGGGTATGGCAGCTCTTGAGTGAGGCGGATGCCTCGGATCTGCTGTGGGAGCAATTGGTGCAGGTTGTTCCTCGGGCATTGGCAGCAGCGGACAATCCGTTTGTCGTGTTCAGGGCAATGGAGGACCGCGCGAGGCTTCACGCCAACTGGGTGGCGATGGGGCAACCGTTTCCGGTCGGGGAGCATCAGCCCTGAAAACAAAAAAGCCTGGCTCCGTTTTGGAGCCAGGCTTTTTCATTCAAGCGCAGACTTCAACGACGACGGAACAGCGGCAGCGGTTCGTCAGTGGCGGCCTGATAGGTCACCGAGAAGTCCTTGAGACCTTCCAGGGCTTCGTACGGGTCTTTGTCGGCGCGGATGGCAAAGGCATCGAAACCGCAGCGGTGCATGTAGAACAACTGGTCGCGCAACACATCGCCAATCGCCCGCAGTTCGCCTTTGAACCCATAACGGTCACGCAGCAGGCGGGCATTGGAGTAGTTGCGGCCATCGGTGAAGGCCGGGAAGTTCAAGGCAATGACCTGGAAGCTTGCCACGTCTTCACCGATCTCTTCGGCTTCTTCATCGGCATCCAGCCACACGCCCAGGCCGCCGTCGCGGGCCAGAAGCATGCGGCTGTGTTCACGCCACAACTGCAACGGGACGATGTAGTCGTCGCAGTTGGTGATTTCGTCGATGTTGAAATCCTTGGGCAGCAGGTGCCAGGTTTCGTCGACGACTTCGTTGTTCTTAATGATTCGCTGCATAGACGCGTTCCTTGAAGAGGTCGATGCCGATACGCTGATAAGTGTCGATGAAGCGCTCGTCTTCGGTACGTTGTTCGATGTACACGTCGATCAGCTTTTCGATCACGTCAGGCATATCGTCCTGTGCGAAGGAGGGCCCAAGGATCTTGCCCAGGCTGGCGTCACGGCTGGCGCTGCCGCCGAGGGACACCTGGTAGAACTCTTCGCCTTTCTTGTCCACTCCGAGAATGCCGATGTGGCCGACGTGGTGGTGACCGCAGGCGTTCATGCAACCGGAGATGTTCAGGTCCAGTTCGCCGATGTCGAACAGGTAGTCCAGGTCGTCGAAGCGGCGCTGGATCGATTCGGCGATCGGGATCGACTTGGCGTTGGCCAGGGAGCAGAAATCGCCGCCCGGGCAGCAGATGATGTCGGTCAGCAGGCCGATGTTCGGCGTGGCGAAACCTTTCTCGCGCAACTCGCCCCACAGGGTGAACAGCTTGTCCTGCTCGACGTCGGCCAGGATGATGTTCTGCTCGTGGGAGGTGCGCAATTGGCCGAAGCTGTAGCGCTCGGCCAGATCGGCCACGGCGTCGAGCTGCTTGTCGGTGATGTCGCCCGGTGCAACGCCGGTCGGCTTCAGCGACAGCGTCACCGCCACATAACCCGGCTTCTTGTGGGCCAGGGTATTGCGGGTACGCCAGCGGGCAAAGCCCGGGTGTTCCTTGTCGAGCTCGGCCAGTGCGGCGCTCTGGTTGTCCAGGGCCTTGTAGTCCGGATCGACGAAGTGTTTGGCGACGCGATGCACTTCGGCTTCGGTCAACGTGGTCTGGCCACCGCGCAGGTGCTCCATTTCCGCATCGACTTTCTGGGCGAAGACTTCAGGCGTCAGCGCCTTGACCAGAATCTTGATCCGCGCCTTGTACTTGTTGTCGCGACGACCGTAGCGGTTGTAGACCCGCAGGATGGCGTCGAGGTAGCTCAACAGGTCCTGCCATGGCAGGAATTCATTGATGAACGCACCCACCACCGGGGTACGGCCCAGGCCACCGCCGACCAGCACACGGAAACCCAGTTCGCCCGCGGCGTTGTGCACCGGCTCCAGGCCGATGTCGTGGACTTCGATGGCGGCGCGGTCGGAGGTCGAACCGTTGACGGCGATCTTGAATTTGCGCGGCAGGTAGGCGAATTCCGGGTGGAAAGTCGTCCATTGACGAACGATCTCGCACCATGGGCGCGGGTCGATCAATTCGTCGGCGGCAACACCGGCGAACTGGTCGGTGGTGACGTTGCGCAGGCAGTTGCCGCTGGTCTGGATCGCGTGCATCTGCACAGTCGCCAGTTCAGCCAGGATGTCCGGGATGTCTTCCACGGCCGGCCAGTTGAACTGCACGTTCTGCCGGGTACTGATGTGGGCATAGCCCTTGTCGTAGTCACGGGCAATTTTCGCCATCATTCGCATCTGGCGCGAAGTCAGTTGGCCGTAAGGCACCGCCACCCGCAACATCGGTGCGAAGCGCTGGATATAAAGCCCGTTCTGCAGGCGCAGGGGGCGGAATTCTTCTTCGCTCAGCTCGCCTGCCAGATAGCGTCGGGTCTGATCACGGAACTGCTTGACGCGGTCCTCGATGATCCGCTGATCGTATTCGTCGTATACGTACATATAAGTCCTGTTCTCAGGCTTGGGTCGCTCGGATACAGCTGCGTTTTTGTGCTTGCCGCAGTCCAGGAGCCTCTGCAATTCTGCGCGCACGGCCGCGCACTCCCTACGGAGCCGGGGCAAGATACCAGTTTGCAGTTATGCGCAAAAGTGATGTTTCAATATATGTAAAGAACCAAATCGCCTAACGAGAATAGTTGTCGGCTAACCCACATTTGTCGTGCGGGCAATCATCGTCTTAACTCTGGTCGAGTCTTTCTGCAATCACCGATAAAACCGACAAGAGGCGATGCAATGAGCAACCCAACCAAAGCAAGGAAAAGCGATAGCACCGTCGATGCCTGGGCGATTCTGTTTCTGATTATCCTGGTCGTCGGCACAGCAGTATTTTGGGTCAGTCATCAATAAGCGACCCCGTCCGGGTCCCGTTCCGACGATTGTCGGACAAAAACCGGAATAAACGCCGTTTTGCGGGCGTTCGCTGGCTATAATGCGCGGCGAATTTCCGGGGGCTCGGACGACCAATGTTGAAGTTTCTGTGTGGCGTACTGCTGACGCTGGGTATGGTCATGTTCATGGTCATTGCACCTTGTGCTCAGGCCGCGTCGGTGCTGTTCCTCAATCCGGGAAACACCCGGGAAGCGTTCTGGGTCAGTTACTCGCAATTCATGCAGGCCGCCGCCAGGGACCTGGGCATGGAACTGCGCATCGAGTACTCCGACCGCAACTCTGAAATTACCCTCGCGCAGGCACGCGAAGCCCTGCAAGGGCCAAAGCGTCCCGACTACCTGGTATTCGTCAACGAGCAATATATCGCCCCCGAGATCCTGCGCCTGGCCCACGGCAGCGGGGTGAAGCTGTTTATCGTCAATAACGCCCTGACCCCGGACCAGATGCGCCTGCTCGGTGCCCGGCCCGACAAGTACCCCGATTGGGTGGGCAGCCTGGTGCCCAACGACGAGGAGGGCGGCTACCTGATGCTCAAGGAGCTGATCCGTCTGCACCCTCCGGTCGCTCCCGGTCAATCCATCGACCTGCTGGCCTTCTCCGGGCTGAAAATCACACCATCCGCGCAGTTGCGTGAAAGGGGCATGCGCCGGGCGTTGGCCGAACACCCTGAAGTGCATCTGCGCCAATTGGTATACGGCGGCTGGACCCGGGAGCGCGCCTATGAACAGGCCAAGCTGTTGTTCAAGCGTTATCCGCAGACATCGCTGGTCTGGTCGGCCAATGACGAAATGGGCTTCGGTGTGATGCGCGCGTTCGAAGAGTCGGGCGGCAAACCCGGCAAGGATGCACTGTTCGGTACCATCAACAATTCACCGGCGGCATTGCACGCGTTGCTGGACAACCGCTTGAGCGTATTGCTGGGCGGGCATTTCAGCCTGGGTGGCTGGGCCCTGGTGCAGTTGCACGACTACGACGAGGGCGTCGACATCAGCCAGTATGGCGGTCGTGACCGGCAGATTCCGTTGTTGCAGCTGATTGACCGGGCGCAAGCCAGGCAGCTGCTGGCGATGGGCGCCTCACAGGATTTCGGTGTGGATTTTCACAAGCTTTCCGCCAAGGGACGACCGACGTCCTATCGTTATCCGTTCAGCCTGCAAACCCTGATGCACTAAACCTTTGCCAGATGCACCACCAGTTGCACGATGCCGTAGAGCGTCAATGCAAACACTACCGTGAACAGGATTCCCAGAATCACGAAATGACTGGGCTTGCCGTGGGTGAAATCCCGTGCCCGGTTTTTCCCGCTCTGCACCCCGAACGCCGCGGCCATGACGCTGTGCAGCATCTGCCAGAAGGTCGGCGGCTTGTTGTCGGCTGGATCGTCCATAAACCCCTCGTCACCTGTGTGTGAAAAGTAAGCATAGTCAATCAACCCTGGGGCGACACAAAACCTGTGGGAGCGGGCTTGCCCGCGATAACGGACTGGCAGTCACCAATAATGTTGACTGGAAAGGCCTCATCGCGGGCAAGCCCGCTCCCACAAGGATCTCTGCCAACCACAATATTGTGGCCGGGAGCTGTTTTAGTCGTCGTAACCCAGGTTCGGCGCCAGCCAGCGCTCGGTCACGCTCAACTCCTGGCCTTTGCGCGACGTGTAGCTCTGCACCTGGTCCTTGTCGATCTTGCCCACGGCGAAGTATTGCGCCTGCGGGTGAGCGAAGTACCAGCCGCTGACTGCCGCTGCCGGGAACATCGCATAGTGTTCGGTGAGGAACACGCCGCTACGGCCGGCACGCATTTCGGCGGCCTCGGGGTCGAGCAACGCAAACAGCGTGGCTTTCTCGGTGTGATCCGGGCACGCCGGGTAGCCCGGGGCAGGGCGGATGCCGGTGTATTGCTCTTTGATCAGCGCCTCGTTGTCGAGGGTTTCGTCCTTGGCGTAGCCCCAGTGCTCTTTACGCACCTGCTGGTGCAGCCACTCGGCGCAGGCCTCGGCCAAACGGTCGGCCAGGGCCTTGACCATGATCGAGTTGTAGTCGTCGCCAGCGTCCTGGTAGGCCTTGGCTACCTCTTCGGCACCGATGCCGGCGGTGGTGATGAAGCCGCCCACGTAGTCGGTCAACTCGCTGTCCTTCGGCGCCACGAAGTCGGCCAGGGAGAAGTTCGGTTTTCCGTCGGTCTTGATGATCTGCTGGCGCAGGTGATGCAGCTTGGCCAATGGCTTGCCGTCATCGCCGTAGAGCTCGATGTCATCGTCGCGTACCTGATTGGCCGGCCAGAAGCCGAACACCGCACGGGCGCTGATCAGCTTTTCGTCGATCAGTTTGGCGAGCATTTCCTGGGCATCGGCGTACAACGCGGTGGCGGCTTCGCCGACCACTTCATCCTGGAGGATGCGTGGGAATTTGCCGGCCAGGTCCCAGGAGATAAAGAACGGCGTCCAGTCGATGTACTCGGCCAGCACCTTGAGGTCGATGTTATCCAGCACTCTGGAACCGGTGAACGTCGGTTTGACCGGCGTGTAGGTGCTCCAGTCGAACTGCGGTTTTTTCGCAATGGATGCGGCGTAGCTCAGGCGTTCGGTACGGGCACTGCGGTTGGCGGTGCGCTCGCGGACTTCGATGTATTCCTCGCGGGTCTTTTCGACGAAACCGGCTTTCAGTTCCTTGGACAACAACTGCGTGGCCACACCCACCGCGCGGGAGGCGTCGGTGACGTACACCACCGCATCGTTGCTGTACTTGGGCTCGATCTTCACCGCCGTGTGCGCCTTGGAGGTGGTGGCGCCACCGATCATCAACGGCAGGTGGAAATCCTGGCGCTGCATTTCACGGGCAACATGGACCATTTCATCCAGCGACGGGGTGATCAGGCCGGACAGGCCAATGATGTCGCACTTCTCTTCCTTGGCCACCTGGAGGATTTTTTCCGCCGGCACCATCACGCCGAGGTCGACGATGTCGTAACCGTTACAACCCAGCACCACGCCGACGATGTTCTTGCCGATGTCGTGTACGTCGCCCTTGACCGTGGCCATGAGGATCTTGCCCTTGGCTTCCGGCTTGTCGCCTTTTTCCAGTTCGATGAACGGGATCAGGTGGGCCACGGCCTGCTTCATTACGCGGGCGGATTTCACCACCTGCGGCAGGAACATTTTGCCGGCGCCGAACAGGTCACCGACGATGTTCATGCCGGACATGAGCGGGCCTTCGATCACTTCGATCGGGCGGGCGAAGGACTGGCGGGATTCTTCGGTGTCTTCGACGATGTGCGTGGTGATGCCCTTGACCAGTGCATGCTCCAGACGCTTGTTGACGTCCCAGTTGCGCCATTCTTCGGTCTCGGCTTCCTTGACGCTGCCGTCGCCCTTGTACTTGTCGGCGATGGCGAGGAGGGCGTCGGTGCCTTCCGGGGTACGGTTGAGGATCACGTCCTCGACCGCGTCACGCAGCTCCACCGGAATCTGGTCGTAGATTTCCAGCTGACCGGCGTTGACGATACCCATGGTCAGGCCGGCGCGGATCGCGTACAGCAGGAATACCGAGTGGATTGCCTCGCGCACCGGGTTGTTGCCACGGAACGAGAACGACACGTTGGACACGCCGCCCGACGTCAGGGCATACGGCAGCTCGTCGCGGATGTAGGCACAGGCGTTGATGAAGTCCACGGCATAGTTGTTGTGTTCTTCGATACCGGTGGCCACCGCGAAGATGTTCGGGTCGAAGATGATGTCTTCCGGCGGGAAGCCGACTTCGTTGACCAGAATGTCGTACGAACGCTTGCAGATCTCTTTCTTGCGCGCTTCGGTGTCGGCCTGGCCGGCTTCGTCGAACGCCATCACCACCACGGCGGCGCCATAGCGCTTGCACAGCTTGGCGTGATGGATGAACTGCTCGACGCCTTCTTTCATGCTGATCGAGTTGACGATGCCCTTGCCCTGGATGCACTTGAGGCCGGCTTCGATCACTTCCCACTTCGAGGAGTCGATCATGATCGGTACGCGGGAGATGTCCGGTTCGCCGGCAATCAGATTGAGGAAGGTCACCATGGCCTTCTTCGAATCGAGCATCCCTTCGTCCATGTTGATGTCGATCACCTGGGCGCCGGCCTCGACCTGCTGCAGGGCGACTTCCAGGGCTTCGGTGTAGTTGTCCTCGCGGATCAGCCGGGCGAATTTGGCGGAACCGGTGATGTTGGTGCGCTCGCCGACGTTGACGAACAGCGAGTTGCGATCGATGGTGAACGGCTCCAGGCCCGAGAGGCGGCAAGCCTTGGGGATTTCCGGAATCTGGCGCGGCGCATAGCCGGCCACGGCCTTGGCGATGGCTTCGATGTGGCCCGGGGTGGTGCCGCAGCAGCCGCCGACGATGTTCAGGAAGCCGCTTTGGGCGAATTCTTCGATGACCTTGGCGGTCTGCGATGGCAGTTCGTCGTACTCGCCGAATTCGTTCGGCAGGCCGGCGTTCGGGTGCGCGGAAACGTGGGTGCCTGCCTTGTTCGACAACTCTTCCAGGTACGGGCGCAATTCGCTGGCACCGAGGGCGCAGTTCAGGCCGACCGAGATCGGTTTGGCGTGGGCCACGGAGTTCCAGAAGGCTTCGGTGGTCTGGCCGGACAGGGTACGGCCGGAGGCGTCGGTGATGGTGCCGGAAATCATGATCGGCAATTCGACGCCCAGTTCTTCATAGACGCCTTGCACGGCGAAGATTGCGGCCTTGGCGTTGAGGGTGTCGAAAATGGTTTCGATCAGGATCAGGTCGACGCCGCCTTCGATCAGGCCTTTGGTGGCCTCGGTGTAGTTTTCCACCAGCTCATCGAAGGTCACGTTGCGGTAGCCGGGGTTGTTCACGTCCGGGGATAGCGAGCAGGTACGGCTGGTCGGGCCGAGCACGCCGGCGACGAAGCGCGGCTTGTCCGGGTTCTCGAGGGTTTTCGCGTCGGCGACCTTGCGCGCCAGGCGGGCGCCTTCTACGTTCAGTTCGTAGGCCAGTGCTTCCATGCCGTAATCGGCCATGGAAATCCGGGTGGCGTTGAAGGTGTTGGTTTCCAGGATGTCGGCGCCGGCATCCAGGTAGGCCTTCTCGATGCCGCCAATCACGTCCGGGCGGGTCAACACCAACAGGTCGTTGTTGCCTTTGACATCGCTCGGCCAGTCGGCGAAGCGTTTGCCCCGGTAGTCCTGCTCTTCGAGCTTGTAGCTCTGGATCATCGTGCCCATGCCGCCATCGAGAATCAGGATGCGCTCTTTGAGGGCGTGCTTGAGAGCTTGAAGGCGGACGCTGCGATCGGACATTGGGACTACTCGAAAAGACCATGACGAAGGGCCGGGATCATAGCAAACCTGTGCGCTTTTGGAGCATGTGCGGGTTTTGCATGAATATCGCTCATGTTGGGCCGTGCGCCAGCCCGGTAGAATCGCGGCGTTTTTTCCAGGATCGGGACCAGGGACATGTCGTATCGCGTCGTCATCAGCACTGTATTGCTGTTTTTAAGCTGGGGCGCGCTGGCGCAGACGCCAGTTATTTCCTACACCCGCGACATTCAACCGATCTTCACCGAAAAGTGTGTGGCCTGCCATGCCTGCTACGACTCCGCCTGTCAGCTCAACCTGGGCAGTGGTGAAGGCGCGGCCCGCGGCGCGAGCAAAACCCCTGTGTACGACGGCGATCGCAGCCAGGCCGCCGCACCGACCCGGCTGTTTTATGACGCCTTCGGCAAGCGTGCCTGGCAGCAGAAGGGCTTCTATTCGGTGCTCGATGCCCAGGGCAGTCAGGCGGCATTGATGGCACGCATGCTCGAACTGGGCCACCGCACGCCATTGCAACCCAATGCCAAACTGCCGGACGACATCGTCCTGGGCCTTAACCGCGACAACCAGTGCGCCATGCCGGCGGAGTTCGACGGCTACGCCAGTTCCCATCCGAAACAGGGCATGCCGCTGGCGGTCACCGGCCTGACCGACCCGCAATACCAGACCCTGCAACGCTGGCTGGCTTCCGGCGCGCCCATTGATGAGCAGGGCCTGGTGCCCAGCACCAGGGAAGCGTTGCAAGTGGTTCAGTGGGAAAACCTGCTCAACGCACCGGGCGCCCGGCAGAGCCTGGTGGGGCGCTGGTTGTTCGAGCACTGGTTTCTCGCACACATTTACTTCAAGGACGGCGAGCCGGGGCATTTCTTCCAGTGGGTGCGTTCGCGCACGCCCACCGGCCAGCCCATTGACCTGATCAATACCCGCCGCCCGAACGACGATCCGGGCGCGCAGTTTTACTACCGCTTGTGGCCGGTGCAGGGGGTGATCGTGCACAAGACCCACATCACCTATCCGCTCAGTGCGGCGAAAATGGCTCGGGTCAAAAGCCTGTTCTATAACGGCAAGTGGCAAGTCAGCGCATTGCCGGGCTATGGACCGCAAAGCCGGGCCAATCCCTTTGCCACCTTCGAAGCGATTCCGGCCCAGGCGCGTTATCAGTTCATGCTCGATAACGCCGAGTATTTTGTGCGTACCTTCATTCGCGGCCCGGTCTGCCGGGGGCAGATCGCCACGGACGTGATCCGTGACAACTTCTGGGCGCTGTTTCAGGCGCCGGAGCATGACCTCTACATCACCGACCCGAACTATCGCGGCCAGGCCACGCCGCTGCTGGCGATGCCGGGGCAGAACGACGATGTCGGCAGTGTCCTGAGCCTGTGGCACGACTACCGCGACAAGCGAAACAAGTACGAAGCCTTGCGCCGTGACAGCTACGCCGAACTGCCGGCGCCGAGCTGGTCGACCCTGTGGGCAGGCAACGATAATGCGTTGCTGAGCATCTTCCGGCACTTCGACAGTGCCTCGGTGACCAAGGGCCTGATAGGCGATGTGCCGCAAACGATGTGGCTGTTCGACTATCCGCTGCTGGAGCGGACGTATTATCAGTTAGCGGTGAATTTCGACGTGTTTGGCAATGTTTCCCATCAAGCCCAGACACGCCTGTACTTCGACCTGATACGCAATGGCGCCGAGCAGAACTTCCTGCGCCTGATGCCCGCCGATTCCCGGGACGGCTACCTCGACGATTGGTACCAGAGCAGCGGCAAATTCAAGATGTGGCTGGATTACGAGTCCATCGACAACGACAAGCCGACCGCGCTGAAACTCGATGCAAAGGACCCGAAACGCGACTTCGCCCTGCAGTTGCTGGCGCGCTACGGCGAGCTCAACGCCAAGCCTGATCCGATCAATCGCTGCGACGGCGCCTACTGTTCGCGACCGAACATCGACCTGGCGTTGCAGAGTGCCGAGCAGGCCTTGAGTCGCCTGGCTTCCCGCCCGGCGGCCGGGCTCAAGGTCATTGATCAACTGCCGGAAGCAACCCTGCTGCGCGTCGAAACGTTAGGCGGGCAGCGTGTGGTGTACAGCCTGCTGCGCAACCGCGCGCACAGCAACGTGGCGTTTTTGCTCGGCGAGTCGCTGCGTTATCAGCCGGGGCTGGATACTTTGACGATTTTCCCTGGCGTACTCAGCAGTTACCCGAACTTCATGTTCAATATTCCGGCCGGGGAAGTTCCGGCGTTCGTGGAGGCGATGGAAAACGCCAAGGATGCCGATCAATTCGAAAAAATCGTCGAACGCTGGGGGATTCGGCGCAGCCATCCGCAGTTCTGGCAGTACTTTCATGACCTGAGCCGCTATATCCACGAGACCGATCCGGTGGAAGAGGGCGTGCTGGACATGAATCGCTACGAAAACCTGTAATCAACCTGTAGGAGCAAAGCTTGCTCGCGATGGCGGTATGCCTGCAAACATTGAGGCTGAATGTGCCGCCGTCATCGCGAGCAAGCTTTGCTCCTACAGGGGGGGGCAGCGGAATCTTTCCCGACAAAAATACTAGGACTTTGTGCGCGGCGATGATTGGCGTAAACTGCGCCCAAGCCTGCGAGGAGTTTCCATGACCGCTATTACCATCACCGACGCCGCCCATGATTACCTGGCTGATCTGCTCTCCAAGCAGAACACCCCGGGCATCGGCATCCGCGTCTTCATCACCCAGCCTGGCACCCAGTATGCCGAAACCTGCATTGCCTACTGCAAGCCGGGCGAAGAAAAACCTGAAGACACTGCGCTGGGGCTGAAAAGCTTCACCGCTTACATCGATCACTTCAGCGAAGCCTTCCTGGACGACGCGGTTGTCGACTACGCCACCGACCGCATGGGCGGCCAGCTGACCATCAAGGCGCCCAACGCCAAAGTACCGATGGTCAACGCCGACAGCCCGGTCAACGAGCGCATCAACTATTACCTGCAAACCGAGATCAACCCGGGACTGGCCAGCCACGGCGGCCAGGTCAGCCTGATCGATGTGGTCGAGGACGGCATCGCCGTTCTGCAGTTCGGTGGCGGTTGCCAGGGCTGCGGCCAGGCAGACGTGACCTTGAAGGAAGGCATCGAGCGCACCTTGCTCGAGCGCATTCCCGAGCTCAAAGGCGTCCGTGACGTCACTGACCACACGCAGAAAGAAAACGCCTACTACTAAGGTGTTCGCTGCAAACATGAAAAACGGCGCCCCGTGAGCGCCGTTTTTTTTATGCGTGAAATTCATGGGCCCCTTCGCGAGCAGGCTCGCTCCCACAGGTGACCGCATTCCATTGTGGGAGCGAGCCTGCTCGCGAAGTGGGCCTAAGGGCGATACAAATGCGCATGCCCGGCACGATACAGCGACGATTCGCTGAAATGATCGCTACCCAACACCCGGCCCACCAGAATCAACGCCGTACGCCGAAACCCCTTCGCTGCAACCTTCCCGGCAATGTCCTCAAGCGTCCCCACCACCCAATCCTGATCCGGCCATGTCGCCCGGTGTATCACCGCAATCGGACAATCCGCACCGTAATGCGGCAGCAACTCAGCCAGGATTTTCTCCAGATGATTGACCCCCAAATGAATCGCCATGGTCGCCCCATGCTGCGCCAGGCTGCCCAGCTCTTCGCCCGCCGGCATGGCGGTTTTGTCCGCGTAGCGGGTCAGGATCACGCTTTGTGACACATCCGGCAACGTCAACTCTGCGCCCAGTAGCGCCGCACACGCTGCCGTCGCGGTCACGCCGGGAATGATTTCGAAAGGAATACCGAGTTCACGCAGGTGGCGAATCTGTTCGCCGATGGCGCCATACAGGCTCGGATCGCCGGAATGCACGCGGGCCACGTCCTGGCCGTTGGCATGGGCGTTTTTGATCAGTTCGATGATCTGTTCCAGATGCAATTCGGCGCTATTGACCACCTGTTCGGCGCAATGGCCTTCCAGTACCGCAGTGGGCACCAGCGAGCCGGCAAAGATGATCACCGGGCAACTGCGAATCAGCCGCTGACCCTTTACGGTGATCAGTTCCGGGTCGCCGGGACCTGCACCAATGAAATAGACGGTCATCGTCAGCTCCTGTGAAAAAGAGGGTCAGTAAAGAGGGCCAGGCAAGCTTCAGATGAAGATTGCTCATGATCGAAGGCGGGGATTATCGGGGATTTTACGCGGCGCCGGCCAATGCCAGAGTCGCCTGGGCATATTTTTGTCGTGGGATCAGCAGTTTGGCAGGGGTATTGGCCAGTTGTTCGGCGAGGGCCAGCGCGGCACTTTCCGCCACGCCGTAGCAACCGGTGCGTTCGAAGGCAATCTGCGAATGGTGGCTGAGCTGCGGTTGATAAACCGCCAATTGTTCGCTGCTGAAATACATCATTTGCAAGCCAAGCTGCTCGGCCAGTTCGATCAGGGCCGGTTCGTCGCGCTTCAAGTCGATGCTGGCGAGTGCCTTGATCTGATGAAGTTCGATCTGGTTGGCCTGTAGCGCCTGATCGAGCAGCGCCCGCAGCGTGCTGACGGGACAGCCTCGCTGGCAGCCCAGGCCGACCACCAGGGTCGGCGCTGTGCTTGCATCAGTCATGCGTGGTATTGGCCATCGTTTTTGCGGCGGAACAACCAGGCGCTGATCAGGCCCAGGGCCAGCCAGAACCCCATGTTGGTCAGCTGCGAAGCGATTTTGAATTGGGCTTCGAGGGCTTCCGGGGCGAGCATCGAGTGCACTTCCGGTTGCGGTGCGCCAATCACATGGGGAACGGCAAGGATCGCCGCGCCGAGGACTTTCATCAGCCAGTGGCGGCTGAACACGATCAGCGCGATACCGACAGCGGTGGAGGCGGCGGTTCCGATCCACCAGATCTGCCGTTGTGCCAGGTCGGCGGCAGCGGTGCCCGGCAATTCCGGTGGCAGGCCGAGGGTCGGCGCCAGTACGAAGGTGGCGTAACCGGCCAGGCCCCAGAGCAGACCCTGGGAGGTTTTGGTTGGCGCGCGCAGGGTGTAGAGACCGGCGAGCATTAGGGCGAAGCCAACGGCTACCACCAGATTGCCGCCCGTGGTCGACAGCACGCGCTGCCAGCCATCTTCCGGCTCCCAGGCCTCGGCATCGTGGGTATGGGCGGCGACGCCGGCGGCATGTTCATGAACTTCCACGACCGCTGGCTCGGCTTTTTCGTAGGTTTCGGCCTGCAAAATCAGCGGGGCGACCCAGAAACTTTGCAACAGCGTCAGCAACAGGGCCGCCAGCAAGCCGGTGAACCCTGCAGTTTGCGCAATACGCTTGATCATGTCGGCAGGTCTCAATGGCACGGGAACGCGGAGCTGTGACGGGTATCGTGGGCGGCGTTGTGGACCGCTTCGATGTGCGAGAAACCGGCGAAATACACAAGGCATGCACCGAGGATCGACGCGCAGATGGCGGCGGTGATGCGTTGGGCAAGGGTGGAAGTCGTGCTGGAGGAGGCTGTGTGGCCGGTGCTGCTGATGATCGACATGGCGTTTCCCTCTGTTCTGTCAGCGGGGGAATCAAAAGCGCATGCAGAGTCACTGCACGAACGGGCGCGCAGCGATTCGAACAGCGCCCGCCCACCGCGGGTTTGTCATTCAGTGAAGTTTGATCACTTCGTGTTGCGGGCCGGTCTCCGGGCTCACGAGGGGCGCAGGCAAATGCCTTGACCTTCAAGCATCACCTTCCCATGCCACATCGGCACAGTGGATCTGACGCTTCGCTCGCTTACCGTTGCGGGGGCAGCACCGGACTGACATGGCTTTAGAGTAAAGCACATGATTCACCGGTTTCCCGTTTCACCCTGTGAAGGGCACCCGTAACAAGGTGTGTAGGAGAGCATGGGCGGGGGTGGGGCGTCAATTGGCACCGGTTCTCATCTTGAGACCGAGTTGCCCCAATCGCGAGCAAGCTTTGCTCCCACAAGGACACCGACAACCTGTAGGAGCAAAGCTTGCTCGCGATGGCGGCATCCCGGCCACCACAGAACTCAGCATGATCATTGACCCGCCCCAATACGATGCGTAGCCTTGCGCTTTCGAGGTTCTTCGGCATTTGCCGAAGCTAAGAAGGGAACGCGGTCAATGCCGCGGCTGCCCCCGCAACTGTGAACGGTGATGTTCGCTGCCACGCCACTGCACGCTCAGGTCCTGAGCCCGCGGGAAGGCGCAGCCAACGCCAATCCAAGGATTGGCACACTGTCAGCCAGGAGACCTGCCTCGATACAGATTCTCACTACAACCGGGCGGGGTGATCCGGTGGCGAATGCTTCCGGCGCGCAGGCGCGTTGCCGGTTCTCGTCCCGTATGCCCGCCACCTTGCCAAAGGGCATCCGATGAAAACACTGGCCAAACTCCCCGTCACCATCGTCACCGGCTTCCTCGGCTCGGGCAAAACCACCTTGCTGCGGCACATGCTCGACAACGCCCAGGGCCGCCGTATCGCGGTGATCGTCAACGAGTTTGGCGAGCTGGGCATCGACGGCGAAATCCTCAAGCAATGTTCCATCGGTTGCACCGAAGAAGAAGCCAACGGCCGCGTCTACGAGCTGGCCAACGGCTGCCTGTGCTGCACCGTGCAGGAAGAGTTCTTCCCGGTGATGCGCGAACTGGTCGCCCGTCGCGGCGATCTCGATCACATCCTCATCGAGACCTCGGGCCTGGCCCTGCCAAAGCCCTTGGTCCAGGCCTTCCAGTGGCCGGAAATCCGCAGCGCCTGCACCGTCGACGCGGTGATCACCGTGGTCGACAGCCCGGCAGTGGCCGCCGGCACTTTCGCTGCGTTCCCGGACCAGGTCGACGCCCAGCGCAAACTCGACCCGAACCTGGATCACGAGTCGCCGCTGCACGAGCTGTTCGCCGACCAACTGTCGAGCGCCGACCTGGTGATCCTCAACAAGGCCGACCTGATCAATCCGGAAGACCTGGCCCGCGTGCGCCTGGAAGTCGCCGAAGAGCTGCCGCCGGCGGTGAAGGTCATCGAAGCCAGCAACGGTCGCCTGCCGCTGGACGTGCTGATCGGCCTCGGCGCCGGTTCCGAAGAACACATCGACAGCCGTCACAGTCATCACGATCACCACCATGAAGGTGAAGACGATCACGACCATGACGCGTTCGATTCCATCTCCATCGAACTGCCTGCCTCTGACGAGAGCCTGCTGCTGGACGCGCTGACGCAACTGGTGGTCCAGCACGGCATCCTGCGGGTCAAAGGCTTCGCGGCGATTCCGAACAAACCGATGCGCCTGCTGATCCAGGGCGTGGGCACCCGTTTCGACAAGCACTTCGACCGTCAGTGGGGCGCCGAAGAAGCGCGCACCACACGTCTGGTGTTGATCGGCCAGGAACTGGACGCCGCCGCACTCGAAGCGCAATTGCGCGCCGCGCTCAGCGTGTAATCCATGCACCTGCTCAGGACCCAGCCCGGCGGATTCGTGTCGGATGACAACATTGCCGACCTTGGACAAACCCCCGCCGAGCTGGTGATCCTGTGCAGCGGCGACTCCAGCCTGGCGCTGCTCGCCGAAGCGGCGCAGCAGTTGCCCGACGATTACCCGAGCGTGCGCCTGGCCAATCCGATGCAGGTGCAGAATCACGCTTCGGTCGATCTGTACGTCGATGAGGTGCTGCGCCATGCCAAGGTCATATTGATCTCGCTGCATGGCGGCATCGCTTATTGGCGCTATGGCGTCGAGCGCCTGGTGGAGTTGTCGCAGCGCGGTGTGCAACTGATCCTGGTGCCGGGCGACGACCGTCCGGACCCGGAGCTCAGCGATCTGAGCACCGTGCCTGCCGAAGACCGTGACCGACTCTGGCACTTCCTGCGCCAGGGCGGCATGGCCAATGCGCTGGACCTGTTTCGCTGTCTGGCCCACCGTTGGCTGGGCCGTGATTACACCTGGGCCGAGCCACACATCCTGCCGCGCACGGCGGTCTACCACCCACGAAAAAGCCCCGCGACCCTGAAGGATTGGCAGGCTGACTGGCAGGCCGGTCAGCCGGTAGCGGCGGTGCTGTTCTACCGCTCGCACTTGCAGGCGGCGAACACCGGATTCATCGATGTTTTCTGCCAGCGTTTGCAGGCAGCGGGGCTGAACCCGTTGCCGATTGCAGTGGCCAGTCTGAAAGAACCCGGCTGCCTGTCGGTGGTCGAGGACTGGCTGGACGAAGTCGAGGCGGGGGTGATTCTGAATACCACCGGGTTCGCGCAATCGAGCCCCGAAGCGCCGCATCTGCGGCCGTTCCGCCGCAATATCCCGGTGATTCAGGCAATCTGCGCCCAGGACAACGAACCGGGTTGGCGCGCCAGCGAGCAGGGTCTCGGGCCCCGTGACCTGGCGATGCACATCGCGCTGCCGGAACTGGACGGGCGGATCATCAGCCGGCCGATCAGCTTCAAGGACCTGGCCTGGCGCAGCGAGCGCAGTCAGTCCGATGTGGTCTGCTACCGGCCACAACCGGAACGCATGGATTTTGTCGCCGAACTGGCACGACGCTGGATCGATCTGGCGCGCCTGCACAATGCTGAAAAGCGGGTGGCGCTGATCCTCGCCAATTACCCGACCCGTGACGGTCGCATCGGCAATGGCGTGGGCCTGGATACCCCGGCCGCTGCGCTGAATATTCTGCGTGCGCTTCATCAAGAAGGGTATCCGCTAGCGGCCGATTTGCCGCAGAGCGGCACCGATTTGATCCAGCAATTACTCGGCGGCGTCAGCAACGATCTTGACACAATCGACCAGCGTCCGTGCCAGCAAAGCCTGGCCATGGACGACTACCTGGTGATGTTCAATGCACTGCCCGAAGCCAACCGCGCGGCGGTGCAGGAGCGCTGGGGGCCACCGGAAAACGATCCGATGTATCGCAGTGGACGAATGATGATCGCCGGCCTGCGTTTCGGCCTGACCTTCGTCGGTATTCAGCCGGCGCGGGGCTATCAGGTCGATCCGAGTGCGGTGTATCACGACCCGGACCTGGTGCCGCCCCACGGTTACCTGGCGTTTTACTTCTGGCTGCGCAACACCTACGGCGCCCACGGCGTGATCCACGTCGGCAAGCACGGCAACCTCGAATGGCTGCCGGGCAAAGGCGTCGGGCTGTCGGAAAGCTGCTGGCCGGACGCGCTGCTCGGGCCGCTGCCGAACATCTATCCATTCATCGTCAATGATCCGGGCGAGGGCGCCCAGGCCAAGCGTCGCACCCAGGCAGTGATCATCGACCACTTGATGCCGCCCCTGACGCGCGCCGAAACCTACGGTCCGCTGCGCAACCTCGAACTGCTGGCCGACGAGTATTACGAAGCACAACTGCTCGATCCGCGCCGCGCCCGGGAATTGCAGCGCGACATCCTGCAACTGGTGCGCGACACGCACATCGACCGCGAACTGCAACTGGACGAACAGCTCGACAGCGACGCCGATGCGGCGATCTGGCTGCCACGGCTGGATACGTACCTGTGCGACCTGAAAGAGTCGCAGATCCGCGACGGCCTGCACGTGTTCGGCGAGTCGCCGACCGGGCGTTTGCGCATCGATACCTTGCTCGCGCTGCTGCGCATTCCCCGGGGTGATGGCCGTGGGGCGCAATCGAGTCTGCTACGGGAGTTGGCCAAGGCCTTCGAACTGGGGTTTGATCCGCTGGATTGTGCATTGGCCGAGCCGTGGACCGGGCCTCGACCAGACGCGTTGTTGTCGATCAGCCATGAACTATGGCGCACCACCGGCGACACCCGCGAACGCCTCGAACTGTTCGCCGCACAACTGATTTCGCAGGCACTGACTTACCCCTGTGGGAGCGAGCCTGCTCGCGAAAGCGGAGTGTCAGGTGACATTGATGGGCCTGACACACCGCTTTCGCGAGCAGGCTCGCTCCCACAGGAAGCGGGTTGGTCTGAGGTGAGCGCCATCCTCGACAACCTGCGCGAAGTGGTCGCGCCAAGGCTGGATGCCTGCGGCCCGGCAGAAATGCGCGGCTTGCTCGATGCCCTCGGCGGTCGTTTCGTTCCGGCCGGTCCCAGCGGCGCACCGAGTCGCGGTCGTCTGGATGTGCTGCCCACCGGGCGTAACTTCTATTCGGTGGACGTGCGCAACCTGCCCACCACCACGGCCTGGCGCATCGGGTTCCAATCGGCCAACCTGATTCTTGAGCGCCACCTGCAAGACCACGGCGATCATCTGCGTCAGCTCGGCCTGTCAGTGTGGGGCACGGCGACCATGCGCACCGGCGGCGATGACATCGCCCAGGCCATGGCGCTGATGGGCGTACGCCCGGTGTGGGCCACCGGCAGTCAACGGGTCGATGACTTTGAAATTCTGCCGCTGAGCCTGCTTGACCGGCCGCGAGTGGATGTCACCTTGCGGGTCTCGGGTTTCTTCCGCGATGCCTTCGCCAACCTGATCCGCTTGTTCGACGCCGCTGTCCAGGCGGTCGCCGCGCTGGACGAGCCAGACGATCTCAATCCATTGGCGGCCAAAGTGCGTGCCGAACGTGAAGCCTTGCTGCAATCGGGGCTCGATGAAGAAACCGCGCGGCGTCAGGCCGGTTGGCGCATTTTCGGCGCCAAACCCGGTGCCTATGGCGCGGGGGTGCAGGGTGCCATCGACGGTCGCCTGTGGCAGAGCCGCGAGGATCTGGCCGAGGTTTACCTGAACTGGGGCGGTTTTGCCTATGGCGGTTCCGACGAAGGCACCGCCGCCCGCGATCAGTTCACCCAGCGTCTAAGCCAGGTGCAAGCGGTGCTGCAAAACCAGGACAACCGCGAGCACGACCTGCTCGATTCCAATGACTATTACCAGTTCCAGGGCGGCATGTTGGCCGCCGTGGAAAGCCTGCGTGGTGAAGCAGCGGCGAGTTATCACGGCGATCACAGCCAGCCTGACTTGCCGAAGATTCGCACGCTGAAGGAGGAACTGAACCGGGTCATCCGCTCCCGGGCAGCCAATCCGAAATGGCTCGAAGGGGTGAAGCGCCACGGCTACAAAGGTGCGTTCGAAATGGCGGCAACGGTCGACAACCTGTTCGCCTTCGACGCGACCACCCGATTGATCGACGATCATCAATACGCGTTGCTGGCCGATGCCTATTTGCTCGACCCGGGCACCCGGGATTTCGTGCGCGAGCACAACCCCCATGCCTTGCGCGACATGACCGAGCGGATGCTCGAGGCGCAGCAGCGGGGGATGTGGAAGGAGCCGGGGGAGTATCGTGAGGCGCTGGAAAACCTGTTGCTCGATATAGAAGAAGACAGCTGATACACCACAACCCCTGTAGGAGCGAGCCTGCTCGCGAAAGCGATTTGTCAGTCAATGATATGTTGAATTTGACGGCCTCTTCGCGAGCAGGCTCGCTCCCACAGGGGGAATCAGGTGTTTGTGAGATTACCGACCATGACCGAGATTTGATAATGACCGACACCCCGCATTTCCCCCTCTCCGCCGTGGTCGGCGCCGACGACTTGAAACTGGCGTTGTACCTGACCGCCATCGACCCGAAGATCGGCGGTGTATTGATCGAAGGCCCGCGCGGCATGGCCAAGTCGACCCTGGCCCGAGGCCTGGCAGACCTGCTCGCCAGCGGCCAGTTTGTCACGTTGCCATTGGGCGCCACCGAAGAGCGCCTGGTCGGCACCCTCGACCTCGATGCGGCCTTGAGCGAAGGCCGCGCACAATTTTCCCCCGGCGTGTTGGCCAAGGCTGACGGCGGTGTGCTCTACGTCGATGAAGTCAATCTGCTGCCGGATCACCTGGTCGACCTGCTGCTCGACGTCGCCGCCAGCGGCACCAATCTGGTGGAGCGCGA
This sequence comes from Pseudomonas izuensis, assembly GCF_002356535.2. Taxonomy (NCBI): domain Bacteria; kingdom Pseudomonadati; phylum Pseudomonadota; class Gammaproteobacteria; order Pseudomonadales; family Pseudomonadaceae; genus Pseudomonas; species Pseudomonas izuensis. Next base: position 2,705,652 of record NZ_AP017423.2, read on the forward strand.
CGGCATATCCCATCGGCATTCGGCGAAGTTCGTGCTGATCGGCACCATGAACCCGGAAGAGGGCGAGCTGCGTCCGCAACTGCTCGACCGTTTTGGTTTGAACGTCGCCCTTAGTGGGCACACTGCACCGGCTGAACGGGGTCAGATCATTCGTCGACGTCTGGATTTCGACAGCGATCCACAAGGCTTTTGCGCTGAGTGGGAGAACCAGCAGCAATCCTTGCGCGAGCGTTGCCAGAAGGCGCGTAGTGCGTTGGCCAGTATTCCCCTCGACGATGCAGCGCTGGGGCAGATCACCGAGCGCTGTTTCGCTGCCGGCGTCGATGGCTTGCGCGCCGATCTGGTCTGGCTGCGCGCGGCCCGTGCCCATGCCGCGTGGCGCGGAGCGGGCGCCATTGCCGAGGAAGACATCGACGCCGTCGCGGAGTTTGCCTTGCGTCATCGTCGTCGCGAGCACACGCCACCGGCATCACCGCCCAACCCGTCGCCATCGAAGCAGAATGCCAACCCGAGCGAAGGCCAGGGTCAATGGGGGGAAATGCCCGCCCAGGCACTGCCGACCGGCGCCCGGCGTGAAGTGCCGAGCTGGCCAAAAAAGCCCTAGGCATTCGCCCTCGATCTGACGCGGGGGCGAATGCCAGACCCCGCGCCGGACGTCTGGACAGCGGCAAGCAGGGTAAACGTCATGCCGCACGCGATGGCTCGGTCAATTGGCCCGGTACTTTGCTAAACGGCAGGCCGCGTCAGCGCGCCGATGTGCTTTTTCAACTGCGCACCCGTTCACCCCATGAGTTGTGGCTGGTGATCGTCGATGCTTCCGCCTCGACCCGCCGTCATCAAGCCTTGAGTGACGCCAAAGGCGTGTTGGCTAATCTATTCGATGACGCCTACCGGCAACGCGCGCGCCTGGCCCTGCTGACTGCCAGCGGTGCGGTGCCGAAGTGGCAGGTGCAAGGATTGAAAGCGTCCAGTGGTTTACGCCACTGGCTCGATGGGCTCGGCGCAGGCGGTGGCACACCTTTGCTGGCGGCGCTGGGTGAAGCGGGGCACTGGTTGGCTTCGCGGCAAAAGCGTTTTCCGGCGGAGCGGCAGCGCTTGCTGGTGGTGACCGATGGCCGATTGAAGGAATGGGCAGCGTTGCCCGCCATTGACTGTCCGGGGCTGGTGATCGACATCGAGCGCGGGCCGATTCGGCTTGGGCGCAGCAAGGTGTTGGCTGCGCAGATGCGTGCCGAGTATCGGCATATCGATGAGCTGTTGCCGGATTGATTTTTTGTGTTGTCTAAGCTGGCCTCATCCCGAGCAGGCTCGCTCCCACAGGAGATTTGTTAACGCTGGAGATCCACTGTGGGAGCGAGCCTGCTCGCGAAAGCGGCATATCAGCCACCATTAATGTTGGATCACTTACCCATTGCCATGGATTTGCATTGTAAATGGAATTGAGGGTACGGCGGAACAATGGGTTAGAACTAGATTTTTTTACCCTTTGAAATTTTTTTTTCATTTAGAGAGAGATTATGTACCTAGTTATCCTTTCCGGGGATATTTAACCGTTGAGCAATTTCACTTTACGCGATTCCTGGATCCACTGAGGGAGGGGGCGAATCCACTCCGGTTCGTTTTTCGGCTGAGATTGTGAGTGCGTGGATAGCGTATGTTTGAGTTGGTTTGGGACTGTATCTTCTCTGGTTCGATGATTATGAGTTGAGCGAGGATCAGATCGTATACGACGGCATTCCGACCGTTAGCATTTTAGGGCTCGCTATCATGCAAGGCGAGCCGTAATGTGGGGTAGAGGTTTAAGTAAGATTTAAGCTGAATTCGCGAGCTCCTTGAGAAGTTTATTAGTGGTTTCGCGGTTCGTTCTCACTTTAATATGAGTATGATTACATTAATAATTTTCATAAATGCATGTAGATTAAGCGTTATGGAGAAATTGTCACTATCTTAGTGTTTATTTGATGCGGCTGGGAGATTTTCTGAAAGGATCAGTGTGGACGCTGACAAGGAATTAGGGCGGGCGTCTGGGCGATTGCATTACCAGCTTTCATAACATTACAACCGGCGCATGGATCTCAGGCGACATAGTATCCCGACTAGATTAATGGTTGAGGCTTGAATTCATGCCTGGTTTACAGTTCGGTAAGTTATTCGAGCGCTGAAAAGGTAAGCGGACAATTGACCAGCAATTATATTGAAAAAAGCAGTTTCGGAGCGAAAAGTGATCGTGCAACGAAGAAGCCCTTCGCTCAATTAAACTCATGTGTGTTGAAGTTTTAATATGACGCAAAAGTAATTTAACTGTTGTGTGGTTTAAAATTTTTGCTCGTTGGTTAACGTTGCGCTGTGTTTTTTCACTGTGTATTGCTTCATTACCCTTTGTGCCTCTGTGCGAAGTAAAGTCACCTGTCCATTAATGAAGTCTGGATGATCTCTGGAAAGTGGAACCATGCCTCCCTGCTCTATTATTTTTATAATCGCCTCTGTATTGCGCATGAACTCTGTTGCGAGCGTCTGAAGTGTAGTGTATTTTTTTATGTGTTTAATTATACGATTGGCGTCGGGCAAGCTGATTATGCTGGTGTGTCGGAGTAATGTAGAGCTTATAAATCCTGAGCGTATGAAGCGAATAATAATCAGATGCGGACTGCAGTTTGCTTTTTTGCTGACTTCAGATACGGAAAGGTTTTTTTTGCGCCAGGCGATAGCCCTTAGAACGCTTTCTCCGGTGCAAAGCTCGCGCCCTTTTATCTTGTCGCGATTAATTACACTTTTTGTCTGAATTATCCCTAAGTCAATTAATCTGCTGATGTCAGTCCGGGAGATTGCTAAGAGTTCGGCTGTTTGTTTAAAAGTTAATAATGAGTCAGCAGATAAAGGAGGTTTTACAAAAGCCACAGTCTGTTTGTCTACCGTAGAAATGAGTTCCAAAGGGATTTGGTTTCTGAGGTAAATTATGATTTTGTTGGCGTATAAAGTGGTTTTAATAATGGTTGGGATAAAGTTGTCGATGAGGGCCTTGAGTTCAGCATTTCGCAAGCCGCTTCTGGCAGCGATTTCTGATCGGAGAATGTATTTTTCGTTAAAGTCTCTAATTGATAATAGCGTAGTTTTTGGTGATTCTACGTATTTTGATTTAAAGCCCTTTAATAAACCCGAACTGATCAAGTATTTTACAGTTCGAGGGGTGGTATGTAGAAGCGCTGCAGCTTTTTTATGATCAAGCAGTTCGAAGTTTGATTCTGGTGTTGCGTAGACATCCTCCAAGTCCCATGCGCAGTAGTTTTGGTTTATCAGGGTGTTACAAATATTAGGGCATTTATAAAGTGGTCTGCGTACGCTTGGGTAACTTTTTAGATCTGTTCTGATACATAATTTTTCTGCTTTAAGTTGTGTGACATTTGAAATTGTACCAAATATGTAAATAAGTTCTGGGTCTGTAAATAATAGCTCGCTGCACTTGCAGTCTTGTTCATGGTTTAACGGTTTTGATTTATGGCTGTTGTAGAAATATTCGATACCGAATTTGCTTAGGGTTGCATCCGGGCTTAGGATAAATGGTGCCAGCAAAGCTCGATGATGAAGGCTCGGGAAATATTCTTGTAGCTTTCGCATTTCTTGAAAAAAATCGTTTTTTGTACCGGATGCGATTTTAACGCAAGCCTCCATAAAATTGAAACTTTCATCGGATGAACGCAAATAACGGAAAGCAGACATCGATGCCAATAATAGCTTGAAAAAATGTTCGTTACTTTCGAGCATCGCTACTCTAATTGCTTCGCTGGTGTTGTTGTCAGATGGTTGGGAAACTGATTGACGGAGGTCAAATCCGCAACTGCAATGGTAGTTTTTCAAGAGTAGCCAATCGAGGGGGGCGTCGCATTTCGGGCAGGATGCGATGTATCGTTCTGCATGAATGGGGCACACATCCGAAAACTTGAGTGTATGCATCATTTCTAGATGACCGATGCGAATGCAGCTAGGGCAAAGTGCTAGTTGTTGGCGAAGCAGTGGAGCCGGAAACGAAACTCCATTAATGACGATGTAACTTTGACTTCCGAGTCTGCGTTTTGAGTGGAAGGCTGCTTCGAATAATTCTTTATCCGGTGGATCCAGTAGTTCATGCTCGGAAAGTAGCTTATGAGCTTCTGAGTTTTCCCATTGACTGTTCGCGATGTTTTTGAGTTTTAGCCCAAGGACTGAGCTGAAAAATTTAAGATTTTCGTATCCATTTGCCGTTGCACAGCGAAATAATAGAGAAACACTGCTTTCTTGTGGATGAGGTATTGGTACGAATATTAGTTTAGTCATTTTTTCTTCGTACTCGTGGTAATTATTTTTTTTAGCTCGCTGCATGTTTTTTCAAATGGGTTGTGCTCGGTAAGTCGAGTTGCGAGTTTTACTTGGCCGGCGGCCATCGAGAAGTCAGAAATAGTTAAATTGTTATCGTTTCGATTCAATGCATTTATCAGCGAGGCGTTTAGAAGCACCCTAAGGGCGCGCATGTTGCCACCGGTGGCCGCATAAAAAGAAAGTAGTAGTTTCTCGTCCGTGAGCGGCGGGATCTCGATGAAACCCACTGACTCTTTTAGATGAATAGCAAATGCGCGGATCAGTTTGAGGTAGTTACTGTAACTTTCCGGGGTTGCGAGAGAAAATGGCGAGAGCCTGGCGCGGTACGGGAAACGGTCGGCAAGGGCTTGATGTTGATCGATTACGAGCTCGCATGCAGGAGGGCCTACAAGCATCACTTCACCCATGTATATGTCGGTTAGTACTTTTACCCAGTCGGCTGCGCTTTGCAGTGCACGTCCTGTTCCGCCCCTTAGCAAGTGTTGCCATTCATCTAATATAATTAAAACAGTTTGGCATGTATCAAGTATGTTAAATAGGCGAAATTCCAGAGCGTCGACGGATTGGTATTTTGTATAGGTTTCGAAGCAATTGAGCAGGCGAGTAACCAGTGTTTTGATCGTGGCATTGTTAGGGACACGGCAATAAATCACTGGATTGATAATGTGGACACCGTCGTCTGTATGTTTTTTTGTGGGAGGGCCTAGCTCAGCCAGGATGTCATCACAAACTCGAGTTTTTCCGGTGCCTGGATCTCCCAACAATATGACACAAGTTGGTTCGCCGCGGAGTCGTGTGGCCTCCATTGAACGATGGATAGTGTCTAGTGCTTCGCAATATTGGGGGTGAGCGACAGTGAACGCTTTGAATTTTTTTATTTTTTCTTCATTCATCAGATTCATGATGCAAGGTACTCCCAATCTGGTAAGTGGGGAAGTTTGATGGGTCTGCTACCGGGCGGGTGAGAGGTGGGCTAGACGGAGTTTTCTTTGAGCTAGAGGTTTTTTTCAGTTTGTTTTCGTTCTGGTATTCCTGGATGCGTTGGCTCAGTTCGTAAAGCTTGAGGCAGGCTACTGTATGGTCGAATTTTTTCCGCTCACTAATAAATGCTTTGCGAACTGCGTTATGATCTGTCAGGGATAAGCCATTTTGATAATCCGGATTTGTAGCAATTGCGGGATGCCAGTCATCGGGAGTATTGGGGTGAGCCACCCAAACAGTGCCGAGGTCGCAGGGGTTGAAATACACAATTGCGCGCTGCTTAGGTGCCAGTCGTTCGCTCACTTCGAAGAGCCCCGGTCCATACCAAGCGAGGCGCGATTTTTCGACCATCCCTCGGTCCACTCGCAAGTTCCAATTGCTTAGGCAGAGATTCTTTAGTTCCAGTTCGCTGAATTGCTCGGGCGGTGGGGTTGATGCTACTAGGGCCTCGTGCCTTTTATTAGGGCTTGTACAAAGTTCCTCATGCCAAGAACTGTGATATGCATCAATCCAAAGGGTAAATGCACTTCTAAGTTGTTCGAGTGTTAAGCAGGCTCGCTGCGCCGATGGGTAGTCTCCCCGCTCTCTAGGGCTGCCTTTAGTGGTGCCCGGTAGGTTGTGGCAAAATCCCGTATTTACGGTACCGTAGAATCTTTCAATAAAAGATTTAGCATCGTAGTCGCCTACCGGTACATAATCGGTGACAATGCCGAGGGTATTGCATGCAGTCAATGTCCACGTGTTGAAGACTTCTGCTCCATGATCGGAGAAAATAGTTGCCATTTTCCCGTCGGTCACAATAGCTCGGATCGTGGCACTCATCATTTTTTCGGCGCAGGGTGGGCCTATAGAAATATCCCACCCAGGGCATCTTCGAGTAGAGGGTTTTATGTGGGCGGACAATGTCGGCCTACCGATTAGCTGTCCTTTATTATCGACAATATTCACATCCATTTTTTGACTGTCAAACAAGGTGCATGCATAGGGATCAGTGTCGATATAAAGGTGGCCGCTGGCTTTGGCCATGCGTTCTGCTGCTTTTAAGCCATGGCGTTTGTGTGCCACATGAAACCTATCAAAACTGAGCGCTCTTCGACGGAAAGTGGTATACGAAGGCGCAGTCATTGGCGATTTGCCATAGTGGTGACGCTCTCTGTTTTCCGCCGTTATGTGCCCGACGAGCAGACGGTAACAGTGGGTTAGCGTTGGTCGCTCTTCGGTCAAATACACAGTATTGATGTAGTGCCGGATGAGTTCTTCGACTGTGGCTTGTATCCTCTTTTTGCGTGAGCCCGGTTTCTTTTTAAGCAGTGAGAATAGGCTTTGATTGCTAGCGCAGTATCTATTCTTCCATTTCCAAACAGTACTAACACTTGGGGGTTTACTGTCGCCGATTCTTTTGGCGATGCGCTCGATTAGCAACTTTGCTTGTGCCTTTGGCAAACTCCCATTCAATTCCTGCAAGCTGCCGTCCACATAGGCTCGACGGTATAAACAGCGTTGTTTATCATCGGCTGAGAGTGACGCGAATTGAGCGGAAAGGCTGAGGTCGGTGGCGGCGCGCTGGTGTAGCAAAAGCTTGCCCTTTTGTTCCATGCTGGCAAACATTGTCACATCAATGAAACGATGGTACTGGTGGGCGAGTGAACAAAGTGAAATGAGTCCATCGTTGATGGACACGATTTCAAGAATGTGATTGTCGAGAGAGTATTGTGCGCCAACTTTGGGTTCAGTGATTTGCATGAGCCGTCTCTTCAATTGAGGTTTCAAGAGACAAACGGCGAGTAAAGTCAAACGCAATTCTCCGACAGAACATCGCTCGGTAAATAGCGCGTTCTCTCACCCCTTCGTGATGGTTGAGGATCTGTCGTAGGCTAATTGGATAGGGCTGTTTAGATAAAAACCGAAGGCAGGCGCCGTATTCATCGTCGCCCACATTGAACGAATGAAGATACAGGAACCTTAAGTTGCTCAGTTTAGGATTCTGTCGAATACTTTCTAGATCCGCAAACGCCAAGGTAACACCTTGGCACAGAAATTGTTGTTGCGCCGCTTCAAGTTTTAACCCCACGCGCGATGAAAGTTTATGAAAATCGGCTTTTACCTCGGTGTAGTACGCCGACTCCGTAGTCTCAACGAAAAAATCAGGGGAGTATTGTCGCGGACGTCCGGCAACGTTGACTTCAAAGGGCCCTGGTTGAGACTCGTAGCGAATGACTGCAGTGTCGTACTCTAATAATACGCAATAGTCCGCTTCCAGAGCGCTATGGCAGACTAGTGCTTGCTGATTTTTTCGTGACGGAAAAAAAATCAGGTGTTTTCCGTAATAAGCTGTTTGCAGCGGTCGGCGAGGTGGTTGATAAGTACCCATGGGTAAACCTCTTACTGAGCAGAAGATCTCTCGCACTCCGAACCGTGTGCGATTTGCCGTCGCCTTAATGCTAGAGAACGCACTGTGTTGTAGTCGCAACCCGCTCGATCATTGTTGACAGAGCAACACCGCAGAGCGGGCACTCTGTTGGTTGAGGGCAATGAGCCTCGGGTGTTAGGGCTCGCCGCAGCCTCACTGCGGTTCGTACCGGCATGCTTGGGGCTGGCATCAGTCTTCGAAATCGAGAGATAGCCAAATACTATCGCCCTGAATTGAGCCACCGACACAAAGGGTGGGTTGCTCATTTCTTTTTTTCGCGAAATCTCTTCAATCCAGAATAACTAGCGTACACCTTTGGTACAGATCGTCTACTGGTACGTGACAATCGGTATTAAGGTAATTAATTCAATAACCTATGTTGAATAATAGGTGCATCTGATTACGTTATTGGGCCAGGCGGAACATTTCTGGAAGGTGATCTTCAATGAGGTGTCGACACTTTTGGTACGTGTGATGGCACTCATCGGGTAGGGGATACTGCCGGGCTTAAGGAGGGCGTGGGCCGCATTCAACGATTTGCGGGGTGCACGCGTGGATTGTGGGCGATGAGTGTTGCTGAGCTTTTTGAGAATTATTGCTGCTGAAAAAAATGGTTTTAAGACGTACAGGGCATAAAGCTTGGAGTTGCTCAGGCAGGTTCTGCCGAGGCCGAACTTTGCATTTTTATAATTTTTGTACGGCTGGTCTGCAATCAATTGAACTGCTGCGGAGAGTTTTACGCTATTGGATAATTATAGGATTTTCTGTAGTTGTTGCAGGAGTCGGGCATTTTCACGATTAAGGTTGACCAGTTCTTTTTGTGAGCTCAACAGCAAGTCGGCTTGCTGCCTTCGCTCTTCCATTAGCAGTGTTATTTGTTTTGCATGTTGCTGAATAATGGCGTCGTGCAGCTCTTGGCGGGCTTGGCGGAACTGTTCAAAAGCTAAGTTGGCATGTTGCTGTTCATTTTCAAGCAACGCTATTTTGGTGTGTTGCTCCTGCAACATCCTGGTTAACTCATGGTTGTTTTGTTGGGCGAGGGACAACTCCTGAGCCTGTTGTTCCATCCGTCTTGTTGCTTCTTGCCACTGTTGCTGCTCGGTGAGCCGCCGCTCTGTCAGTTTATCGATGCTGTGTTGCTGGTCCTCCAAGTGCTGTTGCGCACGTTGCAACTGGGCGTTCAGTTGGGTTGTTTCCAATAAAAATTGAGCCTGCGTCTTACTCAGCTGTTCATTCGCTTCGGCTTGCAGTTGTTCACCCAAGCTTTGAACTAACTGCGCCAGCGGTTCGGTGAGGCGCTCCAGAGTGGCCTTGGGTGGTTCGTCGAGTTCCTTGAGATAATGGGAAATCGTGCTTTTGGATCCCGTATTGCCCAGCGCGATGCGTAGCGCGTCGATGGTGGGGCGCTTTCCTTGGGCCAGCAATGCCGTTTTCGCTTGCTGCACCAGCTGCTTGTTGATGCCTGTACGGGCCATGTCTTCCCCCTGTTTTTCACGCTGTAATACGTTGCATGTAATTACAGTGTACAAAGCAAAAAATCGAACGCTTGTTTTAGGTGAAAAATAGCGCGGGATAACTCGGGGTTATCCCGGGTCATGACCGTTCATCGGTGCTTTTTGCCTCGCCGGCGGTACGCAGCTCAGGGCTGGCCCGATTTTTTGCGACAGCGAGGAGTACCGGGCAGGATCGCGTCAGGAAGGGAACGCAGACTCCAGTGACTCAGCGTCGTGTCACTGAGTGAGATCCTTACATAATATAATACCGTGTTACAGATACAGCCAGAATCGGATTCACGAATGCTGGAATCCGTTACAGAGCGTCATTTCCGTTGTCTCGGTTTGCTGCAATGTACGGTTGTCTGAATCGCATTCACGCGAGAGGGTTTTCAACGACTGATCCGGCGCCGCATGCCGCTGCGTAGGCACCGTTGGGTGGTTGATGGTGTATTGGCTCAGGTGAGTCACCGAACCGCGATCGATTTCGCACCCCGCTACACAACCTTAATTGCAGGCGAACGGCCCCATCATCCTGGCGTAGTGCGCGAATGGGCAGGTTTGAGCAGTCCAGACGCTCCAATCCCTGAGCTTTTTTTGCAACCCTGCGGATAGCGGGCCCCGGGCCGCAGTACCGAGGCATTTGGTTGGGAGGGAGCGGGAGGCATCAGCGAATCCACCAGCGATGCGGTTGCACCGACGCGCCTGGGCTCAGGGTAGTTTTCGAAAGCAGGTACTTTGCGAGTATTATCTCTGCCTCGATAGTGGCGGTTTGCTACTGCATTTATCACGGCATGCAAAAAGGAAGTTGGCAGATCATGGTGCAACCTATTGATTTGGAAAGAATGGAGCCCGCGGTAGAGCCCGTCGAGGAAAAGCTGCACCGTGCAGTCAGAGCGGCCATTGGCGCACTTCCGATGATCGGCAGCCCTGCCTTGGAGTTTTTCAACTCCATATTCGAGGCGCCACTGAGCAAACGACGTGCCGAGGTCATCCGGCAAATCGGGGAAGGGTTAAACGATCTCATTGCACAAGGAATTGTGACCGAAGCGGGGCTTCAAGAAAACGAAGCGTTCATCAGCACAGTCGCGGAGGTGTGCAACATCTCACTGCGAAACCATCAGGCAGAAAAGCTTGAGGCGTTACGCAATGCGGCCATCAACTCTGCATTACCCGGATGTCCGAGCGATGACTATCGACAAATTTTTCTGCATTTTGTAGATGTGTGCACGGTTTCCCACATCAGGTTACTCAAACTTTTTGAGAATCCGAATCAGTGGTTCCTAGACAACAATCGGGCTGAACCCTATCGCACCGCAGTGTCTCTGTCCCAGGTGGTCGAGCACGCCATGCCTGAGCTGACGCGTAATCGCGAAATCCTCGATACCGTATGGGCTGATCTTTATCAGAAGGGTTTCGTGGACGTAAAACAAATGGAACTGGTGCTGAGTCATGAAAGCTGTTTTTCCAAACAGACGACGCGGTTCGGCAGCAAGTTAATCGCTTTTTTAAGTTAGTAGGTCAGCGCAGTCGTTGCTCATGATGGAGGTGGTGTGAAGCAAATTGTGTATGCGGGCAACGATCGTCAACCCTGCGTCGCCGAATACGCGATCGTGATTGACGACTCCGAAATGATTCAACGGGCGCACATTGTGGTCGTGCAATCTTCAAAAAAAGGCGCATGGACCAGTTTGTATAACACTGATGAAGGTCGTGACAATGTTTTGAATAGAATCTTGGCCCAAGAGTTACCAGGAGTCCGGATCGATTTTTTGTCCTTCAACCTTATTTTGGACCTGTCGGATCACATGGAAGGCTTCCGCTTTCCCATACGACTGAATTGGGATGACTACATCGCCAAAGGCAATCCGTACAAAAAATATCTAACGCCCGCGAGGAGCCTTAAACAGCTACTTCTGAAAATGCTCGGTAAAGGCGCAACTGAGATTCATGCTTGGAATGTGGTGGGTGGCTGTGCTGAGTTTTATACCGACTTCGAGGACCCTGAACGTCAGCGCCTGGACATAGCGCAGACGAGCAAGCTGCTGGAACAGGCTGGCTACAGTCGGCTTCCGCTTCGGGCTTGATGCGGTTGGTGACGGTTTCCCATGGCGCGCTGGCAGGTCGCGAATATTTCGTAGTTTGAAGGGCAAACGTTGGAAATGATACGTGTCAGGAGTAAGACCGTTCGTGACCATCGTGGCCTACCCTGCTGCTCCCCGCGCTACAGCGGCTTTGCCCGGTGTACGCTTGTCAGCATGGGCTGGTGCTCCGCGGCCTCAATCAAGCACCAGTGTTTCGCGCCATTCACCGATGGGGTTGCCTAGCAGCAGGGCAAGTCAACGCGAATAGTCTCTCGCGTAGTTTGTGATTGGCTTTTTTTGCACCGCGGTGCTTCTGACGGGGCATACTCTGCGCAGTCACTGCGCCGCGGTTTTGCTTTTCGGACCAGTCGCCACCACTGGAGTGGCAAACCGTTGGTGGTGTATCGGCGGGTGGGTGGTGCGGTCGGCGGCGCTGCAGTTAGGCCGATGCTCACCTCGATAATGGGGACGTTAAGCGCACCCACTGCTGAAGTGTTCGTGCTGGGGGAAGGGCGCAGATGCAGTGTCGTGACTGATGCCTAGAGGGGGATGTCGGAGGCCAGTCGTATGCCGGTTGACCGGTGCGCTGAGGATGGCAGGCCTGCAAAATTGGTTGTGACATGACCCGATCGCTCGCTTGGTTTTTTAACGCCTGTAAACCGCTTTTTCGATCTGTAAACCACTGAGGTTAACAACGCCAAAAAGTGGTTAACAGCAATTGCGAAATCGAACTCCCGTTGCCTCCCCGTAGGCATTTGAGCTGACCAGTCGTTTGTATGAGGTGATCAGCATGATTTGTGGGCGTGATCGGCAGAGAACGACCCAAAGCGCCGGCGTCATCGTCAAAACATCCAAAAAATATCCGAAAGCGGACGATAAAAAAATACGGCTGGTTTGGGCTGTTCTTTCGCTGATGTGGTCAACCCGTCTCGGACACGACGGTATATTTTTGCGTGAGTTGGCGACCCATCCAACGATGGGGTTGAATCCAGGCTACCTGTGCATAAGAAATGGTGGATATCGTTTGATGTGGGTATTTATTGTTATACGCGGCACACGAACTCCATCGACCCTTAGATATTTCCTATGTCAACGGCACATGCTTGAGCTACTAACGGGCCTCGACAAGGCTGAGTAGATGCTGAATAACCCTAGCGTAGCCAGAAAGTGAAGGCGCAATATCGCTTGGGTAGGCCAAGTCGTAGTCTTCACGATTGCCAAGATGGTCCGTGCAGAGGCGTGTCAGCCACCACGGGCTAATGATAGAAATACGGCACTCGGTTGTTTCAATGTTTGGCGGAAACGTATCGACTGTATTCACCAAAAGAATATGCCTCGAAGGCGCCGGGCGCGGTGGCAAAGCGTTAAACAACTCCTCAAGTCGTTGCTCCTCAGCAAATAGGTTGTTTTGCAATGTGAATCTGACGCCTAAAAATGTGCTCGTCTGGTAATCCCCTTCGATGGCCACCTCCTTGGCAGCAATTGAAATGCGCGCGAGAATTGCCGCTGTATCACGAATGCAATAACCAACGTTGCGGACGTCAAACAAACGTTCAGCTGTTACGAGCTTTCGCGTTTTACCTTTTTGCGGAACACTTGAGTCCCGCCCAGGCATTTGGTGATTAACATTGTGCAGCGGTGCTTCCTGTCCGATTGCGGCCTCTTCCGCGGCTTTCGCCTGACATTCCGAAAGATGTTTTTCTATATCCATCCGAGCTATATCGTCTGCCCAGGACGCTGTACGTCGGTGTTGGGAAAGCCTGGAAACAGCATTGAGAGAAATCCCTATATATAGAAGTCGGCCAGTCGCATCGAAATGCCTATAAAGGTAGTGTTTCTTCGGCGAAGGTCTCATGGCTTTCCTGAATTCAATGAACCGAGGGCAAACAGTTGCGGTGTCGTTATCAGGCTTAAGACTGCAGCTTTGTAGCAGGCAAATGTTTTTCGATACGAAGCAAAACGATCTGTTGCTGCTCATCAACAGGGGCGCCCGGGGTGTCGTTCAGGTTAAGGCGCCGCTTGAGGTAATAGAGTTGCGGTTTGCGCGCTCGGATCTTGGTTTCTCCATCCACCATTTGGTAGTCGTGCTCGATCGCTTTGCGCTTGTTGGGTGGGTAAGTGGGGTTGGGCCCAATCACTACGTCTATGTAGGTCTCCCACTCTGTGTCTTCGGGGACCGGTGAGGGTGGGGGAAGAGAATCCACTACTGCAGCAATTCGTCCCAGAACAAAATCCTTAAAGATCTGCGATGTGAAGCAGAAGGCTCGGATATGCCACCGGAAGCCATCGTGTGCAAATGACGCTGGATGGATGGTGCGCAACGTTGGCTCGTCGAAATGAGTCATCGAGCGGTAGTCGACGGTAAGCGCCTCACCCTTCTGCAGCGCTCTGATCAGGCTGATGAGAATCTGCGCATCTACCTGGCGGGTGGGCGACGGCAGGCTTGCGGCAGGCGGCACCCACCCGATGAAGCTATCGCTGGCGGCTACGGTTCCGATTTCCCGCCACAGCAGTTCGTTGAGGTAATGGCCGCTGTTCGGGCTAGTCAGCACGGGCATAAATGTAGGCGCCGCCACGTAGGTCTTTTGTGTGCGGTCATAGATCATGTTGCCTGGCGCTAACTCTTGATAGGCCGCAAGGTCTAGCGACGCCTGGGGAACCGATATGCGGAAAAATGCCGTCAAATCAGCGCGATTGAGCCGGCCCTCCCAGAATAGTCTGAAGTCAATGAATTCGAGGCGTCTATCTTGCCCCCAGCGCCCGGTGCGTGCAGTCGGATTCGTCATGAGTATTTAGCCAAGCGATTAATGGGTATAAAAAATATTCGCATAAAATGTAGACGGGTCGTTTTTCTATACGTATCTTAACTGACGTGAAGGTTTTCTCAAGCTCGCACTGCGACCCGGGGAGGGATCTATGGCAGCGAAGATCACGTTTTTCCAAGTCGGCAATGGTGACATGTCCCTGGTGCGGCTTGCTGACACACGGGTCACGACCATTCTCATTGACAGCAATATTCGCGCAGCGGCCGATGATTCGGACGACGAAACGCCTGACGTTGCGAGTGCGCTTCGCAAGCGGTTGCTCATTGACAAGGATCAGCGTCCGTTTGTGGATGCCTTTCTTCTGAGCCACCCGGACCAGGATCATTGCCGCGGGCTGAGCAAGCATTTCTGGCTGGGCAATCCCGCCAACTACCCTGACGATAATCTGGCCCAAGAGGACAAGCGCATCCTAATTCGGGAGCTCTGGTCGTCGCCGCTGATCTTCCGACGCCGCTCGTCCAGTCACACGTTGTGTGACGACGCAGCCGCTTTCGACAAGGAGGCTCGCCGTCGGGTCGAGTATTGGCGCAGTTATCGAAGCGCGGGAAGTGGCAACCGCATCCTCATCATGGGCGAGGATCTCAAGGGCAAAACGGATAGCCTCGGCCCCATCGTCATCAAGTCCGGCGAAAAATTCAGCCGCATTGATGGTGAGGACTATCCCGCATATTTCAAAGCGCACCTGCTGGCTCCTGCGCCGCATGATGATGACTCCGCTCTTGAAGAACAGCTCAGCAAGAACGAGTCCAGCGTTGTCATGAACATCGAAATCTCCCCATCGGCGTACGCCACGACTAAAACTCGGTTCTTGGTGGGCGGCGATGCGGCGGTGCTCATCTGGGAGCGCATGTGGGAACGCTTCGAGGCAACCCCCGAAACCCTTGAGTACGACTTGCTGCTCGCGCCACACCATTGCTCCTGGCGCACCCTGTCCTATGACAGCTGGTCAGAGAAGGGGGAAAAAGCCAAGCTCAACGAGGGCGCGCGCAATGCCCTCGGCCAAGCTCGCGACGGCGCCACCATCGTTGCGAGCAGCAAAGCGATTCTCGATGATGACATTGATCCACCGAACATCCGGGCGAAGCGGGAGTACAAGGACATCCTGGATGACGTGGATGGCTGGTTTGGCTGCACCGGGGATCTCAAAGACCAGGCCGTTCTTGAGTTCACCGTGGAGTCCAGCGGGAAGGTTAAGCTGGCCGCAGTGGCTGCTGCACTGGCTGGGGCCACGACTACTTCGGTCGCGGCGGCCGTGGTGCCCCGGGCCGGTAGCGGGAAATGATCGAGTATTTCGTGCTTGGCGAAGTGCTAGAGCCGTCTCGGCAGCATGAGCTTTACCCCGAGACGGCTGCACTGCTGAGAGCTTGTTGCGCGAGCCCCTACATTGAGGTCCGCGAGTTGCGATGTGAAGCGTCGAAAATGTCTCGCACGGAGTACATCATCATCAATGCGGGTGACGGCACCGTCGACTCCGGCAATCCAGCTGGGATTCGTCGGCAGGAACGCCTTGCCATAGGTATCAATCCCCAGTACCGCGTTCCGATTTTGGTTCATGCCTTACGCAAGGACTTTCCTGCGCTTTCACATCAGCACCCAAGAGCACCTGGGCGTCCGCGGACACTGTGTTTGTATGATGCCGACTGGGCGGCGGTACAGCTAAGTTGGACACCCGAGCGCTTCATTGCGCGGATGTTTTGGTGGCTGCGCGATTCAGCGCAGTTGAAGTTGCACCGGGATGATCAGCCGCTGGAGCAGCTTTTCTACATGAGTCCCTTTCAGCTGATTCTGCCTTCGAACTACGCTGAGTACGCGGCCGTTGGCGGAAAAACGCTGACCATCGGAAGGGTCGGAGGAAGTGATTCAGTCATCCTGCGTGCGGTGCCTTCATCACAGGCATCGCAATCCAAAGCTATACGGGTGGTCTCCATCGCAGTTCCGCCGGTGGACGCGACCACCGTGGTCGAATTGCCAGACACACTCGGGGCATTACAGGAACAGCTGGAGATATGGGGCAGTGACCTGTCAGAGCCACTTTACGACAGTGTGTTTGAAGCCATCTCTGAGGGAGTTTCACCTTCAGAGGGGATAGGCGAAGGCATCCTCATTCTCTTGTGGATTCCCCGTACTAGGCAGGGTGAGCCTGAACGGACGGACGTCTTGGGGTTCATGATGACCACCTCTCTGTTCGCCCTTGCTAAAGCATTTGACATGCTAGGTCTGCCCAATGTGCAAGGGCATTGCATGCGCATCGCACTGGTGGGTGGGCAGCGGGGAACTGCCTGGCGCTCTCTGGCGCCAGTGCCTGTTGAGGTACGCGCGGCGCTTACGACCAAGATGGCGCAAGACTTGTCAGCGGTGACGCCGGAAAGCGCTCAGTTCGATGGCGTCTTGGCCGGTGTAGGCGCACTTGGCAGTGCACTGTCAGACCTTTGGATTAGGCAACAATGGGGGCACTGGACATTCGTAGATCCAGATCGACTGATGCCGCATAACCTCAGTCGCCATGTAGCGTCCGACTGTGACATTGGCCTAGCTAAAGCCGATGTTATGCGAGACCTTGCATCCTGGATCTACCCCAATGAACCATCGCCAGTGGCTGTCGCAAAAAGCATCTTGTCACAGGACGAAGAGGTGCTCAGTGCTCTGTCACAAGCCCAGCTGGTTGTAGATGTGACGACGACCTTTCAGGTGCCCCGTGAGTTGGCTCGCACGGCCGACGCCCCACGTACGGCGAGCCTGTTTTTAACGCCATCGGGGCTTTCAAGCGTGATGATGCTCGAGGATCAGGCACGACAGCAGCGCGTCGACGGAATCGAAGGCCAATATTATCGGGCGATACTCAGCAGTGACTGGGGGCGGGAGCACCTAGCGAACCATTTCGGTGATCGATGGGTGGGCGGCGGCTGTCGGGACATTTCGGTGCGCCTGTCCAATGAGTGCATCCATGTTCACGCCGGCATTCTTTCGCGTCAGTTACGCCGGTCAGTGGCAAAGCCTGAAGCGCGTCTCTGCGTCTGGACTTATGAGGAGCAGTCAGGCGCGGTCGCCTCTCACGAGGTTTCTTTGTCCGAGGTTTGCACCACGACCTCGAACGGCTGGACCATCAAATACGATGCAGCGCTCATCGATAAGCTCAAGCAAGCACGCCTCATCGCGCTTCCCAATGAAATCGGTGGCTCCATCGTAGGGGTTACCGATTTGAAGGCCAGGACCCTCGTCATCGTTGACGTGCTGCCCACGCCACCCGATAGCCAATCCAGTCCCAGGCACTTCATCAGAGGTGAAGAGGGGCAGCAGGAGGCACTCGAAGAGGTACATCGTAGAACTGCCCGAGTGGTCGACTACCAAGGCGAGTGGCATTCACACCCAGATGGAGTTCCGGCACGCTCAAGTCAGGATGATCAAATTCTGCTGAATACGGTTCATCGCAAGATGAGTGTTGAGGGGTTGCCAGCATTGATGGTTATTGTCGCCAGAAACGAAATCTCCTTCATTGTTCGCTATAAGGACGCCGCATGATGAACTATGAGATCGATTTTTTGCCGGTGGGAGAAGGCTCCGGCGACGCAATCATCATCCGTTACGGTGATGACGTTAACGGCTATTACCTTCATGTAATCGATGGAGGGCGCACTGCGACGGCTGAGACCATCAGCACGCATATCAATACATTTTATCCGGGATATCACATCAGTCACATGGTGCTTTCGCACGCTGATGATGATCATGCGACTGGGCTGATTGGTGTGATGGAGCATCTTGAGGTCAAAAATCTTTGGATGAACAGGCCTTGGCTGTATGCCAATCAAATCCTCCATCACTTCCACGGTAATTTCACCCTGCAAGGATTGATCGACAACATCAAGGACAGGCATCCGTATTTGGTAGAGCTGGAGAGGCTTGCCGTCGAAAAGGGGACGTACATCCACGAGGTGTTTCAAGGTGCACAAATCGGCGCGTTTACCGTGCTAGCACCAACGAGAGAACGGTACGTCAATTCGATCCCCGATTTTGGCAAGTCACCCAACAGGTACACCGCCGAAGCGGCCGATTCACAAGAATACGGCTTACTGCGGTCTTTAATCGAAGGCGCAAAAAGGGTGCTGGAAAGCTGGGATATCGAAACGCTCGCGAGAAACACCGAGACGTCCGCGTCCAATGAAAGTTGCGTCGTGCAATATGCCGTACTCGAAGGCAAGGGCGTTCTGCTTACCGCTGACGTTGGTCCCATCGGGTTGGCGGAGGCTGCTGACTATGGAACTCAGCTTGGTCTCAGCAGGCCCAAGTTCGTGCAAGTGCCCCACCATGGAAGCAGGCATAATGTCACGCCTTCAGTTTTGGACCGGTGGCTTGGCCTCAAGCAACCACCAGGCAGCGTGGTCGGTACTGCTTTTTGCTCGGTCGGGTCAAATAAGCTCGACTACCCTCGAGCACAGGTGACGAACGCTTTCATGCGTAGGGGTTTCAAGGTCTACTCCACCCGCACTAAGTGGATTTCTCACTCCCACGGCTCCGGTCATCCCAATACAGTTCCGGCGGTGGCGGAGGAATTTACCAGCGAAGTGGAGAGTCTTTAATGGAGATTTTTAAGTTCTTCGACGCCTATTCTATTCGTGCAAGGTTGTTCCCAGCCATTATTGCAGCGGCGCCGGCACTCGCTGCGCTGGCACTCATGATTTCGTGGAAGACATTCGGACTTTCGAACATGATTGCGTCGCTGGGCCTACTTGTCATGCTATTCGCTATCGCGGATTTTTCACGTGCTCGCGGTCGCAAAATAGAATCAAAAATCTACGAAGAGCAAGGCGGTATTCCATCGATCGTCATGTTTCGCCGAAACGATCAGACCATTGATAGTCACTCGAAAGAGCGATATCGAGAGTTTCTCGCTGGAATGCTGAAGGTGGCAATGCCTAGTCCTGAAGAAGAGCACGAAAATCAGAGCGCTGCAGACGTGTTCTATGGTCAGTGCGGAGTGTGGCTTCGCCAAAATACTCGCAACTCGAAAGTCTTTCCGATCTTATTCGGAGAGAACGTCACATATGGCTTTCGCCGAAACCTGCTCGGTGTCAAACATTTTGCGTTGTTACTTAACGTTTTAGTGGTAGCAATTTGCATACTTATGCTTTGGCATATGTCATGGGATATTGAAGCCCCATTGGGTAGCAAAACTACGTTGGTTTTAATTGTAGCGGTAGCACACGCTGCATACATGATCTTTGCGGTAAATCGCAATGCAGTCTTTGACGCCTCGCGAGCTTATGGCCGTGAGCTGATTCTTAGCTGTGAGTCTTTTCTAGTACAGTCGAAGACTCCTGCCAGGAAGACGCCCGCACGCAAGAGCGTATCAAAGATAGAGAGTTCCTCCCCACCGCCTGGACAAACGTAATCGGAGGCTCCTACCTGACTTCGATGGGCAACTCTCTACGGACAATGGTTACTCGAGAAGAGATCAAACTCGCCTTCGGAGCGGGAAGTTTACTAAGGACCAAGTGAAAAATGATTTACACGGATTTGGATCGCACCGCGAAATATGATCAATTGGGTGTATGCCCCCGCCCACAAGAATGGCAGGCTCGGCACGGTCAATTCAGGATGTTTGAATCAATTCATCTGGGCCCTGAAGATTGGAACAGCCACCCACAGGTTGAAACGCTTATTCGAGAGCTTGAGCATGTGTTCTGTGCAGGTGCCTGGGTTGCGACAATCGTGATTGCGCAAGCTGTCGTGGAGGTAAGCTTGGCAGCTTTCAATAAGGGAGGACTAAAGTCACTGGATTTCCTCAACAAATATCAACTTAAAGCCAAGGCTGAATGGTTGCGAGATCAAAGGAATCCAATACTACACAGGCATTCAGGTCAGGGCGCTGCAGTACCACTTGATAAGCAATTACTTTTCCGAGAAACACTTCGTAGAGATGCAAAGAAAGCAGTTGCGTATGCTTTAGAAATATCGTTTTTACCTTCGCGTCATACAGATGCGCAGTAAGTTGACGAAAATAACGTGGGTATTCCCACAGCCGTTCTTAATCTATAACTCGTGGTTCAACGATTGACCTTTAGGCGATGACCTCTAGGCTGTGCAGCGCTGCCGGCACCCGAGATCCTTGAAAAATCGGGGGCGCATTCCTAGCTAACCAGGCTCACTGCGAGATGTGCGACTGCGCCTTGCGCCAGTAGGTACTCAAACATCAGGTAGGGATTAACTTTCAGGGAACGTTTTTGAATGATCTCTGACCGTCACGAAGGACCGATATTGGCTAAATCGTTCAGCGGTTCTCTCCCATGCTTCCTTACTAAACACGTTTAACCTAAGTCGTAGTGAAATATCAAAACGACGCTGGTAATGTCTTGGTTACGTTCGTCAAACCATTAAGGGATGGAGGCGAAAATAGAAGCCCTGGAGCCGCGAACCTCCAGGGCTTTGTTTTTCAACAAGGTAAGGGAATTCGGTCAACATTTATTTCTGTTGTTTAAATACGGCACGGAAGCGATGCAGAAGCGGCTCTGTATAACCACTCGGTTGGTGCAACCCTTCGAACACGAGCGCACAAGCCGCCTGGAATGCTACCGAGCCTTCGAAGTCGGAAGCTATCGGTCGATACAGCGGATCGCCAGCATTTTGCTGATCCACCACATGCGCCATGCGCTGCAGGATCTTCAGCGTCTGCTGTTGGTCAATCACACCATGACGCAGCCAGTTGGCGATGTGCTGGCTGGAGATACGGAGTGTGGCGCGGTCTTCCATCAGACCAACATCATGGATATCTGGCACTTTGGAGCAACCCACGCCTTGCTCGACCCAGCGCACCACATAACCAAGCAGACCCTGTGCGTTGTTTTCCACTTCTTCGCGGATTTGCTCCGCCGTCCATTTAGCGTCAACAGCAACTGGCACGGTCAGCAGGTCATTGAGCAGGTCGTCACTAACAGCTGCCAGGTCAATCCCCTCGAGCTCTTGTTGAATCGCCGCTACGTCGACGTTGTGGTAGTGCAAGGCGTGCAAAGTCGCAGCAGTTGGGGACGGCACCCAGGCAGTGTTCGCGCCTGCTTTCGGGTGCGCGATTTTCTGCTCGACCATGGCCGCCATCAAGTCGGGCATGGCCCACATGCCTTTACCGATCTGTGCCCGGCCGCGCAATCCGCAGTTCAAGCCGACTAGGACATTGTTGTACTCATAGGCCTGTATCCAGGCGCTGCTTTTCATGTCGCCTTTGCGCAGCATCGCGCCAGCTTCCATGGCGGTGTGCATCTCGTCGCCAGTGCGATCGAGAAACCCCGTATTGATAAAGGCGACACGTGACGCCGCCGCAGCAATGCAAGCCTTGAGATTGACGCTGGTGCGGCGCTCCTCGTCCATGATGCCCATCTTCAGCGTGTGCCGTTCCAGCTGCAACACGTCTTCGATACAGCTGAACAAGCGCTCGGCGAAGGCAACTTCGGCTGGCCCGTGCATTTTCGGTTTGACGATGTAGACGCTGCCGGTGCGCGAGTTGCCTTGGCGCTTTAGATCGTGCAGGGCGATCAGGCTGGTGACCATGCCGTCCAGAATGCCTTCGGGAATCTCCCGGTTATTCCCATAGAGTACGGCCGGGTTGGTCATCAAGTGTCCGACGTTGCGAATGAGCAGCAGGGCGCGGCCGTGCAGTTTGAAGGCAGTACCGTCGACGCCAGTGTATACACGGTCCGCGTTGAGTCGGCGGGTGACGGTTTTGCCGTTCTTCTCCAGCGTCTCTGAAAGATCGCCCTTCATCAGGCCCAGCCAGTTGCGATATACCCGTACCTTGTCGTCGGCATCGACGGCCGCGACGGAGTCTTCGCAGTCGATGATGGTCGACAAAGCCGATTCGATCAGCAGGTCTTTCACCGAAGCGGCGTCGCTACGCCCGATCGGGCTCGTCGGATCGATCTGGATCTCGATGTGCAAGCCATTGTTGCGCAAAACGACGGCCGTCGGTGCGGTGGCCGTACCTTGGTAACCCACCAATTTTTCGGGCTGACGTAGCGTGGTGTGCTGATCGCCTTTGAGCATGACAGCCAACGCACCACCTAAGATGCGGTACGAAGTGGCGTCGGCGTGTGAACCTGATTGCAATGGCAAGGCTTCATCCAGGAAGGCTTTAGCAAAGGCCACCACTTTGGCGCCACGCACCGGGTTGTATCCCATGCCGGATTCGGCACCGTTGTCGCTGCTGATCACGTCACTGCCGTACAGGGCGTCATACAAGGAGCCCCAACGCGCATTGGCTGCGTTCAAGGCGTACCGTGCGTTGATGGCGGGCACGACCAGCTGCGGCCCTGCCTGTTGGCTGATTTCGCGATCAACTTTGGTGGTGCTGGCCTGTACTTGCGCAGGTTGTGGTTGCAGGTAGCCGATTGAGGACAGGAACGCGCGATACGCCGGCATATCGGTGATGGGGCCTGGATTGGCTTTATGCCAGATGTCCAATTCCAGCTGCAAACGCTCACGTTCAGCTAATAAGGCGCGGTTGACCGGTGCCAGTTCCAGGACCAGGTCGGAGAATCCGCTCCAAAAGGTGTCCGCGTCGACGCCGGTACCGGGTAGGACTTCTTCGTCGATAAATGCCAGCAGGGCAGGCGCGACCTGCAGTCCGTGAATTTTTTCGTAATCAGTCATGGGGTCTTCTCTCAATTCAAGGCTCGGACGCCGGCTGCGGCAATCTGTGCATCCTGGTCGGCCTTGACGCCGGAAACACCGACCGCGCCCACGACCTGACCCTCGACAACAATGGGTACGCCACCTTCGAGGGACGTCACCAGCGGCGCCGAGAGGAATGCGCTACGCCCACCGTTGACCATCTCTTCATAGCCTTTCGACTCGCGTCGACCGAGGGCCGAAGTCCGGGCCTTTTCCGTGGCGATGTAGGCACCGATAGGCGCGCAACCGTCCAGGCGCTCAAGGGCCAACGGATGACCGCCATCATCCACTACGGCAATGCAGACATTCCATTGGTTGAGCTGGGCTTCGCTGCGCGCGGCAGCGAGGATCAGGCCGACTTCGTTCTGGCTCAATACGGCTTTGCTGTTCATGGGTTTTCCTGTGAGTGAATGGCATCTTCCACCACTTCGATCCAGTGCCGTACCGGGGTGCGGCCGGCACTGTCGAGGTGGGTTTGGCAGCCGATGTTGGCGGTGGCAATAACGGCGGGTGAGCCGCTCTCCAGCGCCTTCATCTTGTTGTCGCGCAGCTGACGCGAAAGCGTGGGTTGAGTGATTGAGTAGGTACCCGCAGAGCCGCAGCAAAGATGGCTGTCGGGCACGGCGGTGAGATGAAATCCCAGGCGAGTCAGAACGCTTTCGACCGCGCCGCCGAGCTTGAGGGCATGTTGCAGTGTGCACGGACAATGGAAGGCCAGGCGTTGCTCGCTGCGAACGCCAAGTTGTTCCAAAGGCTCCGCTTGCAGGACCTCGACCAGATCCTTGCTCATGGCACTGATCCGGGCGGCCTTTTGGGCATACGCCGGGTCATGCTTGAGCAGATGGCCATATTCCTTGACGAAAGCACCGCAGCCGCTGGCGGTTTGCACGATCGCCTCGGCACCACTTTCGATAGCCGGCCACCAGGCGTCGATATTGCGCCGGGCTCGCTCCAGGCCCGCTTGCTGGGCGTCGAGGTGGTAGTCAACCGCGCCGCAGCATCCAGCCTGGCTGATCGGCGTGATGCTGATGCCCAAGCGATCCAGCACCCGCGCGGTGGCAGCATTGGTGTTCGGGGACAAGCTTGGCTGCACGCAGCCTTCGAGCATTAACATCGTTCGTGCGAGCGTTCGCGTCGGCCGGTTTTTCGCTTGAATGATGTGTCGAGGCAGTTTCAGCCGTACGGTTTGCGGTAGCACGGGGCGCAAGCTTTTGCCGATTTTCAGTAAGGGCTTGAACAGGAGTGGGTTGGGCAACAAGGACCGTAAGCCTTGGCGCAACATGCGCTGACCCGTGCTGCGCGGCACTGCCTGATCAACCACGGCGCGACCAATGTCCAGCAAGTTGTGATAGTTCACGCCGGATGGGCAGGTGGTTTCACAGTTTCTGCACGATAGACAGCGGTCCAGATGTTGTTGCGTCTTGGCCGTGACTTCGTTGCCTTCCAGCACTTGCTTGATCAGGTAGATGCGCCCGCGCGGGCCATCCAGTTCATCACCCAACAGTTGGTAGGTCGGGCAGGTGGCATTGCAGAAACCGCAATGTACGCAACTGCGCAAGATGCTTTCGGCTTCTTCGGCGCGCTCCAGGCGCTGGGCTTTTTCGCTCAAGGTGGTTTGCATGATCAGATCTCTGCGTACATTCGGCCTGGATTGAAAATCCCTTGTGGGTCCAGTTGTGACTTGAGCGATTGCTGGTAGCGCAGCAGCGGTGCCGCCAGTGGCTGGAAGGGCTGCTCGGCATTTGCATGGCAGGTGGCATGTCCTCCAGCTTGACTGGCAATGGCGCGGATGGTCTCGGCGTTGGCGCTGGATTTCAGCCAGCGCTGGGCACCGCCCCAATCGATCAATTGCTCGCCTGGCAGGCTCAAAGGGCCGGTGTGGGTCGGCAGTGACAGGCGCCAGAGCGGGCGGTCATCGGCAAAAAATGCCAGGCGCTGGGCGTTCAGTTCGCTCCAGTAACCGGCGTCGAGCAGTTCGCCGCCCAAACGATCATGCGCCGCCGTTACCGAGCCTTCGCCGCCCTCCAGACGCAGATTCAAGCGTTGTCCGTCATGACTGGCCGCGCTGATGGGGATGGGTTGCTGCCCCCACTGCGCCAGTTTCAGCAGGGCCTGCTCGGTGCTCATTTCCAGGGTGATACTGAGGCTGTGTCGCGGCTTTGGCAGGACCTTGAGGGACACTTCGGTCAGCAGCCCCAGGCAGCCAAAACTGCCTGCCATCAAGCGCGACAAATCGTAGCCCGCCACGTTCTTCATCACTTCGCCACCAAAGCGCAGATGCTTGCCATGACCGGTAATGACACGGGTTCCCAGCACGTAGTCGCGAACCGAGCCGGCCCACGGTCTGCGTGGCCCCGACAGGCCTGCGGCGACCATGCCGCCAAGGGTGGCACCGTCATCGCTGTGCGGTGGTTCGCACGGCAGCATTTGCCCGGCGGCGTCCAGTGTTGCGTTCAATTCGGCCAACGGCGTGCCGGCGCGTGCCGTGATTACCAGTTCCGTAGGGTCGTAGGTCACAATGCCGCGGTGGGCGCGAGTATCGAGCAATTGACCGCTAACATCGCGACCCAGATGAGCTTTGCTGTTGCCTCCCTGAATGCGCAATGGAACATGGCTGCGCAGGGCATGCTCAACCTGTTGCAAAAGCGCTGCGCCAGCGTCGTTGGAATGTTGGCCAGGCATTAGAAACGCTCCAGTTCAGGGAAGGGTAACTGCCCCATGTGCACATGCATGGCGCCGAACTCGGCGCATCGATGCAAGGTGGGAATGTTCTTTCCGGGGTTGAGCAGGCCGCTGGGGTCGAAGGCCGCCTTGACCGCGTGGAACAGAGTCAATTCGTCACCGCTGAACTGTGCGCACATCTGGTTGATTTTCTCCCGGCCCACACCGTGTTCGCCGGTGATGCTGCCACCGACCTTCACGCACAGTTCGAGGATCTTGCCGCCCAGGGCTTCGGCGCGATCCAGTTCTCCGGGCGTGTTGGCATCGAACAGAATCAGCGGATGCATGTTGCCGTCGCCGGCGTGGAAGACGTTGGCGACGCGCAAATTGTATTCGGCGGACAACTCGGCGATTGCCCGCAGAACACCGGGCAGTTCGCGGCGCGGGATGGTGCCATCCATGCAGTAATAATCCGGCGAGAGGCGCCCGACAGCGGGAAAGGCATTCTTGCGTCCGGCCCAAAAGCGCACGCGTTCGGCTTCGTCTTTGGCCTGGCGCACTTCGGTGGCACCGGCTTGCTCCAGCACTCGTCGGACGCGCTCGCAGTCGTCGTCGACATCGGCCTCGACGCCGTCAAGTTCGCACAGCAGGATGGCTTCGGCGTCGACTGGATAACCGGCGTGGATGAAGTCCTCGGCGGCGCGAATGGCCAAGTTATCCATCATCTCAAGGCCACCGGGGATGATGCCGGCAGCAATGATATCGCCGACTGCACGACCGGCTTTTTCCACGGAGTCAAATGCTGCCAGCAACACCTTGGCTGATTGTGGTTTGGGTAGCAGCTTGACGGTCACCTCCGTGATCACCCCGAGCATGCCTTCGGAGCCGGTGAACAGTGCCAGCAGATCAAAACCTGGCGAGTCGAGGGCATTGCAGCCCAGGGTCAGGCGTTCGCCGTCCACCGTGAGCATTTCCACTTTCAGCAGGTTGTGCACGGTCAGGCCATATTTCAGGCAGTGCACACCGCCAGCGTTTTCCGCGACGTTGCCGCCGATGGAACAGGCGATTTGCGAGGAGGGGTCTGGGGCGTAATACAAACCATGGGGTGCGGCGGCCTGAGAGATCGCCAGGTTGCGCACTCCCGGCTGGACGCGGGCAAACCGCCCAGCGGGATCGATTTCAAGAATTTTGTTGAAGCGTGCCATTACCAGCAGCACGCCTTTTTCCAGTGGCAGTGCACCGCCCGACAGGCCTGTGCCGGCTCCGCGAGGAACCACCGGAACACGCTGCTGATGGCAGATCTTCAGCAGTTTTTCGACCTGCTCGATTTCGCGAGGCAACACCACCAGCATGGGTGTGGTGCGGTAGGCGGATAAACCGTCGCACTCATAGGGTTTGAGCTCTTCCTGGCAGTGCAGGATTTCCAGGTCGGGCATTTGCTCACGCAATGCCTGCAAAAGCGCGTGTTTATCGGTGGCGGGGAGAACCCCATCAACGCGTTCGTCGTAAAGGATATTCATATTGGGGCAGACAACCCTTTCTTATTGTTGTGACCGGCCAACGACGAAACAACCCCGCAGGCTTCGGCGTCCATTACTGTCACTCCCGCTTCGTTGGTCATCGTGATTTTGGCGATTGCACGGCCTTGATTGCTCAAAGTCTTGATGACCCAGTGGCAGGTGATCATGTCCCCGGTATAGGCCGGCTGCGTGAAGTGGAAGGTGATGCGGTCACCTACCCAGCCAATTTTCCTGCCGATTTCGGTGACCAGGCTGGCCGTCAACAACTCATGGGAAACACGTGCTTTAAAAACAGCGGCCTCGGCACAACACACATCGAAAAATGCAGGTTGATAGTCCCGAGAAAATCTCGTGAAAAGCTGGATGTCTTCAAGGTTAAAGCGGCGGGAAGCTGTGAAGCTGTCCCCAGCCTGAAGCTCCTCCGAGGCACGCTGTCTGAAGCGAGGCATTGGAAAATCCCTTACATGAGTTCGGCATCGTCCGGCGATTGCTCCAGCATCTCGCTGGCCCGTTGCTTTCCAATGATTGGGCAGTAGATTTCGCCAGAGATAATTGCCTGGAGATAACTCTTTTTCAGCTTCATGGCTTTCGTTTCACTCGAAACCTTATTGGCAAACAGGTCGACCAGCACAGCCTCTTCAAATGCTGGTGGGTTCTGAAGCAGCTCAATCAGGCCATTTGTTTGCTCTGCATTCAGGAATCTCGGTGCCATGCCTGCTTTTTCACAGGCCATCAAATATTGTTGATAGGCGTAAAGCATGGGGTGTACCTCCAGGATTCAGTCGAAGGGTGACGTTCATACTATAGCTGGCTTTTTATCAAAAAAATAACAAAATGTCAGTTATTGGCGCCTTAGATGTTGACATTTTTTCAGGCGGGAACAAGAGTGGAGTGCAGGTCATTTCGGCCTTTTTTTCCTGTTATCGCCAAATAGAGAATGCACATGAAAATCCTGGTCCCTCTCAAACGAGTGGTCGATTACAACGTCAAGGTTCGCGTCAAAGCGGACAATTCCGGCGTCGACCTCGCCAACGTCAAGATGTCGATGAACCCATTCTGCGAAATCGCAGTGGAAGAAGCCGTACGCCTTAAAGAGAAGGGCGTCGCGACTGAAGTCGTCGTCGTTTCCGTAGGCCCGTCCGCCGCTCAGGAGCAGCTGCGCACCGCGCTGGCTCTGGGTGCCGACCGCGCAATCCTCGTTGAATCCGCCGAAGAGCTGACGTCCCTGGCCGTGGCCAAACTGTTGAAAGCCGTTGTCGACAAGGAACAGCCCCGGCTGGTGATCCTTGGCAAGCAGGCCATCGACAGCGACAACAACCAGACTGGCCAGATGCTCGCGGCACTGAGCGGCTACGGTCAGGGCACGTTCGCTTCGAAAGTCGAAATCAGCGGCGACAGCGTTACCGTGACCCGCGAAATCGACGGCGGCGCGCAGACCGTTTCCCTGAAACTGCCGGCCATCGTCACCACCGACCTGCGTTTGAACGAGCCGCGTTATGCGTCTCTGCCAAACATCATGAAAGCCAAGAAGAAGCCTCTCGAGACGCTGACTCCGGACGCTTTGGGCGTTTCCACCGCCTCCACCAACAAGATCGTGAAAGTCGAAGCGCCGGCTTCCCGTAGTGCCGGCATCATGGTCAAGTCGGTGGCTGAGCTGGTCGAGAAACTGAAAAACGAAGCGAAGGTGATCTAAATGACAATTCTGGTTATTGCCGAGCACGACAACAAAGTGCTGGCTCCGGCCACGCTGAATACCGTTGCCGCCGCTGCCAAAATCGGCGGCGACATCCACGTTCTGGTTGCAGGTCAGGGCGCTGGCGCCGTGGCTGAAGCCGCTGCACAAGTGGCTGGCGTGGCGAAAGTGTTGGTGGCCGATAACGCCGCTTACGCTCACCAGCTGCCGGAAAACGTTGCCCCTCTGGTATCCGAGTTGGGCAAGGGCTACAGCCACATCCTGGCTGCCGCTACTTCCAACGGCAAAAACATCCTGCCGCGCGTTGCCGCTGCATTGGACGTTGACCAGATCTCCGAGATCATCTCGGTAGAAAGCGCTGACACCTTCAAGCGTCCGATCTACGCCGGTAACGCCATCGCTACCGTTCAGTCGAACGCTGCGGTCAAGGTGATCACCGTGCGTGCCACCGGTTTCGACCCGGTTGCCGCGACCGGTGGTTCGGCCGCTGTTGAAGCCGTTGCTGCTGCACGCGACGCTGGCATCTCCAGCTTCGTTGGCGAAGAATTGGCCAAGTCCGATCGTCCTGAACTGACCGCTGCCAAGATCGTCGTTTCTGGCGGCCGTGGCATGCAGAACGGTGACAACTTCAAACACCTGTACGCCCTGGCCGACAAGCTGGGCGCTGGCGTGGGTGCTTCGCGCGCTGCGGTCGATGCAGGCTTCGTACCCAACGACATGCAGGTCGGTCAGACCGGCAAGATCGTTGCGCCTCAGCTGTACATCGCCGTCGGTATCTCCGGCGCGATCCAGCACCTGGCCGGCATGAAAGACTCCAAAGTGATCGTTGCGATCAACAAGGACGAAGAAGCGCCGATCTTCCAGGTGGCCGATTACGGCCTGGTGGCAGATCTGTTCGAAGCTGTGCCGGAATTTGAACAGCTGGTCTGATCCACTTGCAGCGAGGCGGGCGTCAGCTCGCCTTGCTGACCGTTGAAGGAGGCATCATGCGTTACAAGCTTTTGGGAAGATCCGGTCTGCGGGTGTCGGAGCTGTGCCTGGGTACCATGACATTCGGCAACCAAGGATGGGGCACGGAGGAAGTCGAAGCGGCGAGGCTTTATTCGCACTATCGCGATCAAGGCGGCAACTTCCTTGATACCGCCAATGAAATCTATGCAGGCGGTGCCAGCGAAGAGATGCTGGGGCGATTGTTGCAGGGCCATCGCGATCAAATGGTGGTAACCACCAAATATTCCCTGGCACTTCCGGGTGGCCAGGACATCAACGCCGGCGGCAATCATCGTAAAAGCCTGCACCGCTCGGTCGAAGCAAGCTTGCGACGACTGGGTACCGACTATATCGATTTGCTCTGGGTTCACGCTTGGGACGCATTGACGCCGATCGAGGAAATGCTGCGAGCTCTGGATGACCTGGTCAGACAGGGCAAGGTGCTTTACCTCGGTATTTCCAACACCCCCGCCTGGGTTGTGGCTAAATGCAATACATTGGCGCGTGCCAACGGCTGGACACCCTTTATCGCCATGCAGGCCGAGTACAACTTGCTCGAGCGTTCGATCGAACATGAAGTGTTGCCGATGTGCCGCAGCGAAGGGTTGAGTCTGGCTGCCTGGTCTCCATTGGCGAGCGGGATCCTAAGCGGCAAGTACAGCACCGAAGTAGCGGGGGGCGAGAGAAAGCGTCTGGATGTCGCGGCAATGAAATCACTGGATGAGCGCGGGCTGGTCATGGCCGAGGCCGTAGGCAAAATCGCCAGGAAAATTGACAGGACTCCTGCGCAAGTTGCCTTGAACTGGTTGCGTGCACAACCGGATGTCATTCCGCTGTTGGGCGTGAGGACGCATGCTCAGTTAGTGGACAATATGGGGTGTCTTGAGTTTGATCTGGACTCGGCGTGTCTGGCCGAACTGGGTGCGTCAGGCAAGCCGGCTGCCCATTACCCTTACGATTATTTAAACAAGTATCAAAACCTGATCAACGCAGGTTTTCATTCGCAGATCGATGTCGATCATTGAGTTGGATGCCCCTCACGGCTTAGCCGTGAGGGTTTTTTGCTTCACGCTTCGATTTTGCCGTCTTCCTTGGATACCTGGGTGAACATCTTGATGATGTCGCCCGAGGTCACACAGCGACGGGTTTCGCCTTCAGCCAGCGGCGCCGGGCCACCGAACGATTGCGGACGGGTGTCAATGTGGGTTGCCTGAGCGCGCAGCGCGCCCGCGGTGCAATTATTGCGACCTCCCATCAGGCTGAACGCATCGAAGTTGTAGAGACGCATGGCGTTGCCATGGGTGATCTTGTCGATGGTGCTGGCCGGCAGGTGGGAGACTGTTTCGATCAGGCGATCGGGGCACTCTGGCCAGACGGTATCGGAGTGCGGGTAATCGCACTCGTAGGCCACGTTGTCTTCGCCGATGTCTTCGAGGTTCTTCAGGCCGAACTTGTCATCGATAAAGCATGTGAGGAAATGCTCGCGGAACACTTCGCTTGGCTTCTTGCCACCGAAATCGGCATAGGTCCAGGCGCGGTGGTGGTCGTGCACGAAGTCTGCGCGCTCCAGGAAGTATGGAATCCAGCCAATGCCGCCTTCGGACAAGGCGATCTTCAGGTCCGGATAACGCTGCAAGGCCTTGAGGTGGAGCCAGTCGGCCGCCGAATTGACGATGGAAATCGGCATGGTGATGATCCATGCGTCGATCGGAGTGTCCATTGAGGCATGCGGAGCCTGGGCGCCGGAACCGATATGAATATTGATGACGACCTTGTTTTCCGCGCAGACCTTCCACAGTGGCTCCCAGTGGGCGTCATGCAGGCTCGGCTGGCCTTTGAGGGACGGGTTGTCGGTGAAGCTGATGGCGTGGCAGCCCTTGGCAACCACACGCTTGATTTCCTCGACGGTAGCGTTGATGTCCCAGTACGGAACAATGGCATTGGGAATGTTGCGTCCCGGGAAGCTGCCGCACCATTCGTCGATATGCCAGTCGTTGTAGGCCTTGAGCAGGGTCAACGCGTTTTTCTTGTTATCGAACTGGTGGAACAGACTGCCATCGAAGGTCACGACGCTAGGGAAGTTCAACGAAGCCAGCAGGCCGTTGGCGTTCATGTCATCGATGCGCGCCTTGATATCCCATGCGCCTCTGCGCATTTGCTCGAATGAAATGGGCTCGCAGCCATATTCTTCGCGGTTGCGCCCGACCACGGCATTCAATCCGATATTGCCAGCGCGACGGCCTTCGAAGAGCCAGTAGTCCGCACCATTCTTGTCTTTGAGCACTTTGGGAGCGAAGGCTTTTTGCTCCACTGTCAGGTGCTGATCGAACATGGTGGGAGGCTCTACGATGTGGTCGTCAACGCTAATCAGGATCAAGTCATCGACTTTCATTGGCTGCTGTCTCCATTTCGTATGCTGCCGCTGGCCAGGCAGGGCCAGCATCACGGGCTGCTTCAGGTTTTTGTTTTTAGCTGGGAGAACATTAAGGCTTTTGCCGTGTCTCGGCAAGCAATAACCGACACATTGTTAGTTAATGACTTTATCGCTGACAAGCTGCACCACCGTGCATCATGGAAGTTGAATGGCTGCCCAGGGCAAATGATACTATGTCAGTTAATTTGTAACTTTATCTAACGGTGCAGGTGCAGGTGCAGGGCATGAAACTGTTTCAAGGGGCGGGCAGGTGGGTAGCGTGCTGGATATTTCTGCTGATAACCGTTCAGGCCGGGGCCGCAGAGCCTCAGGACGATGGTCAGGGGGCAAGGGCTCTGCTTGAGCGTGCAGTTCTTTATTATCAGGAGCATCACGAAAGTGCCATGGCGGCTTTCAGTCGCCAGGGGGATTTTGTTGATAACAACTGTTATGTGCTGGTGCTCAATACCAGTGGCGTAATGCTGGCAAGTGGCGGTCCGTCCAGTTATCTGATCGGGAAGAACGTCGGTGAGGTCTTGCCAAAAGAATTGAAGACGGCTTTCTCCGAGGCCCTGCGGACCGAGTCAGGCCAGGGCGTGCGGAAGGCTCAATACCACTGGAAAAACTGGAGTGGCGACCGCGACGAGAACAAGGTCGTCTACTACCGTCGCGTCGATGACAAACTCTTCGCCGTGGGCTACTTCATTTCACGGGAGTCTGCGGAAAATGCCCGGTTGATGCTCGACAAGGTTGCGGATGCCATCGCATCCAACCCTGCTTCCACGCTTGATGCCATCAATCAGGCGAACCCGGCGTTTCGTCAGGATGATCTGTACCCTTACGTGATTGATCTGAACAGTCGGCGCTTTGTTGCTCATGGCCTCAATAAGCGTTTGCTGGGCGTGGATTTCAGTACCCTCAAGGACGCCCATGGTCAGCCATTAGGGGCACCCATTCTGCGCATATCTCAGCGCAAGGGGACAGGAGAGTATCAATACCTTTGGACAAATCCATTGACCAACCGGGTCGAGAACAAGCATGCGTTTTTCCGCCGGGTAGGTTCGTATCTGGTCGCTGTCGGTTACTACCAGGACAAGCCGTAAGGTGTGAGAGAGCGGCGCCGGATAACCGGCGCTGCGGCCTGCATTACTCAGGCGGGGGTAGTCATTTGAGCGAGGATGTCCTTGAGTGACATTGAATCGTCGACAAGGCTTGGGATGTCGGGTTTTTGTCGTCCCTGAACGAGCTTCTTGATCAAGGCGAATTCCGATTGGCGATTGATGCAGTCTGCGGCAATCACCATGCCCTCGCGCAGGTAGAACACAACAAACGAACGCAAAGCCGGTGAGCCGCGCAGGCAGGTCTGGTCGTGACCCTGTGACAAGCCGACAGTTTGCAGTTTCAGGTCGTACTGATCGGACCAGAACCAAGGTACCGAACGATAGGGCAAGGGCTTGGCGCAGATCGCCAGTGCCGCCGTCCGGGCTTGCTCAACGGCATTAGGAATAGACTCCAGGCGCAGCCGGCGACCGTAGAGCTCGCTTGGATGACTGCAGCAATCACCAATGGCATGAATGAATGGGTCGCTGGTGTAAGTGTACTCATCGACCACAATGCCATTGTCGATTTCTAGTCCCGCTTGCTCGGCCAGCTCGGTATTGGCAATGGCACCGATCCCAACCAAAACCAGGTCGGCGGGGAACACACTGCCATCGCTGAGTTGAACCGATTCAACCCGTTCACCCGTGGTGTCGAGATTCAAACGATCGAGTTGGGCATTGAGGTGCAGTTTTGCCCCTTCAGCCTGATGAACGTGCTGATAGAAACTGGAGACATCCGGGGCTGTTACACGTGCCAGAAGCCGGTCCATGCTTTCTATCAAACTGACCTTGAGCCCTCGCTTGAGCGCCACGGCAGCGACCTCCAGGCCAATGTAACCTCCACCAATGATGACCAGGCGTTTGCCTTCGAGCATTTGCTCGCGCATCTGCTGCGCATGAGCGAGGGTGCGCAAATAATGCACGTTTGCCAGGGGGCGCTCTGAGTCCAGGATGGCAAGTTGTCTCGGCCGGCTGCCGGTGGCGAGAATCAAATGGCTGTAGCCCAGGCTGCTGCCATCGGACAATTCAATGGTCTTTTGTGCGGCGTTCAGGCTCACCACCTGAACGCCGAGACGCGTCTCGATGTTGGCCTTTTCATAAGCATCGGCGGGACGAATGAGCAAGGCCTGATCATCGACCGTACCGGCCAGAAAGCCTTTGGACAGGGGAGGGCGCTGATAGGGCAGGCTGACTTCATTGCCAATCAGAACGACGCGCCCGGTGTAACCGTTCTGGCGCAGCGAAATGGCCGCTTCGCAGCCGGCATGGCCGCTGCCGACAATCAGGGTGCAGCTGGATTCAGGTTGGCTCATTTACAGTCTCCCGGCGACGGCCTGTTTCAGGCGATTTCCAGCATGGCGAAGTCTTCTTTGGTGGCGCCGCATTCCGGGCAAATCCAGTCTTCGGAGACATCTTCCCAACGCGTGCCGGCGGGAATGCCCTCGGCCGGCGCGCCGAGTGCTTCGTCGTAGATGTAACTGCAAAAAAAACATTGCCACTTTTTCATGATCGTCGTGCACCTTCTTAACGCGTGGAAATGGAGAGTCGTCGTTTAAGTGTCACGCCACCCTGACGACGACTTTGGCGGACAGTTCGGGGACCTGGGCCATGGCAAAGGCTTCGGCGAACTGAGCGAAATCGAACGAGTGGCTGAGCATTGGGGTGATATCGAGCTGTGAATCGCTGAGCATCTCGATGACTTCCGGAAATTCATCGGGATAGGAGAGGGAGCCGATCAGTACGAGCTCCTTGATCATCACCTGGATCATGTTCAGTTGAACCGGCTTCTTGTGCGTCGCCAGTACCACGATCCGTGATTTTTCCCCGGCCATGTCCACCATTTGCTCCAGCAGCGGGCCATGCCCGGCACAGTCGATGTACAACGAGGCATCGACTACGGGTAGCCCAGTGAGCTTGGCGGTTCGCATGCCCAGGTATTCCTGGAGTGTTGATTGCAAATCGGCACGACCGGGGTTGATGACATGGTCCGCTCCCAGTTGACGGGCGCGCTCCAGTCGCTCGTCGGTTAAGTCCACGGCAACCACTTTGGCCACTCCGCGGTACTTCAATGCGGCTATTACACCTAGGCCAATCGGGCCTGCCCCAAAGACAACGGCACGATCTTGAGTGTTGACGCCAGCCTGGTTCAGGCCATGCATGCCCACAGCAATGGGTTCGGTCAGTACGGCACGCTGGAAGTCCAGCGAGTCGGTCAAGGGGAACAGCGTTTCGCCCAGTCGTGCATTTCGCACCAGCAAGTACTCGGCAAAGCCGCCGTGGTCAGGGTCCCCTGTACCAATGCGGCTCGAGCCCTTCATGGGGTCTACCACCACTCGCAGGCCTGGCTGGATATTTTGCACATCACTGCCGACGGCGTGAATGGTGCCAACCAGCTCATGTCCCAGCGGTAAGGGCTGACCACCCGGTCGACCAATGTAACCGTCGCGGGCAAAGCCAAGATCGCTACCGCAGATGCCAAACATAGCGACCTTTACAATCACATCGAGCGGACCGGCCTCAGGCATCGGCACGTCGACGACTCGCAGATCTTGAATGCCATACAAGCGTACTTGTTTCATCGGGTGGCCTCGTTGAGTGGGTTCAGCCGGCCAGATTGGCGCGGCCCTTTACCAGGCGCAGCGGCGTATACACCATCACTACGGTGCCGTCCTGTTTGACTACTTGGTTGCGGGTGCGCACCAGCCCCATGCCAGGCTTGCCTTTACTTGCCCTGGATTCAATGACTTCGACCTCAACATGCAGAGTGTCGCCGGCAAAGGTCGGCCCTTTGATATCCAGCTCCGTGTGCAGAAAAGCCACGCCAACACCTTGCAGGGCGGTCTGGAAAAGAAGCCCCTCCGCGAAGCAGAACACTTGCC
The DNA here is from genome assembly GCF_002356535.2 of Pseudomonas izuensis. Taxonomy (NCBI): domain Bacteria; kingdom Pseudomonadati; phylum Pseudomonadota; class Gammaproteobacteria; order Pseudomonadales; family Pseudomonadaceae; genus Pseudomonas; species Pseudomonas izuensis. The sequence goes on from NZ_AP017423.2 coordinate 2,741,712, forward strand.
CACCCGGTACCAGGCGGCCATTGAATCCGGCCTCCTTGAGGAACTCGACGTTGGTGAACAACACTTCGAGCATCCCGGTCGCAGAAATGAAGTTGACAATGTCGGCCTCGGTCACGGTACGCCCGAGTGTTTTGAAAGTGCGCCCTACCGGGAGGTCTTCCCAGGGAAAGCCAATGCCAATGGTTTCTGGTTCGCTCATCTTGTTATCTCGTGTCTGGTTGCAAAGTCGGGAACGAGGGATCAGATCGGATCCCAGGTAGTCAGCTCTGGTGATGGCGTGTTCGCATAAAAGGAGGTCTGCATGGCCGGTATCGCGTGCTCGGCGATGGTTTCTGCGGTCCAGCCCTCGCTGCGATGCACCGAGCGGATGACCCGGGATTGCGAGAACAGATAAATCTCGTTAGCGCGCACACCGAAAATCTGCCCGGAAACACCGGCCCCCGCGTCGCTCGCCAGGTACACGGCCAACGGGGCAATCTTGCGCGGCTCCATGAGTTTGAGTTTTTCCATGCGCGCAGCGGCTTCGGGGGTGTCGGTCGGCACTGAAGCGGTCATGGCGGTCCACGCCCAGGGGGCGATGCAGTTCGAACGCACGTTGTAGCGCTTCATGTCCAGTGCGATGCTTTTGGAGAGCCCGACCACGGCCATTTTGGCTGCTGCGTAGTTGGCTTGTCCGGGGTTGCCGATCAGGCCACTGGTGGAGGTCATATGGATGTAGCTACCGCTGGCCTGCTCCTTGAAATAGGGGGCGGCGGCACGGGCGACGTAGAACGAGCCATTGAGGTGCACGTCGACCACCGCCTGCCATTCTTCAAGGCTCATCTTGAAGAAGAAGCGGTCGCGCACAATGCCGGCGTTGTTGATGACCGTATCGATTCGACCGAACTGATCCAGTGCACATTCGACGATGCGGTGTGCGGAGTCCCACTGGGCGACGCTCTCAATGCTGGCCACGGCTTCACCGCCAGCCTGGCGTATTTCTTCGGCGACTGCCTCGGCAGCGCTGCCGCCATCGGGGGTGCGCCCCAGGTCATTGACGACCACCCGCGCGCCCTCGGCGGCAAAAGCGAGTGCATATTCGCGGCCAATCCCACTACCGGCCCCGGTGATAACGACGACTTTGTCTTGAACCATGGATGGCATGCCCGTCTCCTGCGTATTGAGTGCGGTTTCCGATTTGGATTGTGTATCTGCTTGGCTTGGTGACGCTATCATAATAACTGTCATTATGTCAGTTATTGATTTGGTGCGGCAAGCCGTCGTTTCGCCGCTTAGGTAGATAATCGATAGGGAAACAACAGTTGCGTGCGCAGGCCAGTTTGTATAGGTTTCACCAATAGCTGTTCGATTGTTGTTTTTTGGAGCCGACTGGAGCCAAGAACCGGTTGATGCAGCTTTTTTGTTTTCGGATCAGCGATACCCGCATTTTTTCGATTTGATGGAGCGAGACTCAACCCATGGCAAACGACGTCACGATGAACAAGCAGGGCCAGACGCTCGGACGCAAAGGCTTGGAAACCCGGCAGCGGCTGATGTCCGCCACACGCCGATTGCTCTATACGCACCCGCTGCCGGATATCACCGCAGTGGCCATTGCCAAGGCGGCGAGTACGTCATCGGCAAGTTTTTATATGTATTTCGATGATGTGCAGGATGTGCTGTATGCACTGAGTCTTGATGCCGGCGAGGAGATGGCTGAAGTAGCACGCTTGCTTGAAAAGCCCTGGAACCCTGCGCGTTACGAGGAAGAAGCGCTGGGTATTATCGAATCATTGAACATGGTCTGGAGTCGTCATCGCGAGGTGTTGCGTTATCGGAACCTGGAAGCCGACCGTGGCGACCCTCGTTTCGAAGAGCTGCGTATGAACACCTATATCCCGTTCATCGAACGCTTTGCCAAGCTGATCCTTGCGGTCAATCCACCCATGGGCGGACGCAAAAAAAGCGACGCATATGCGGAGGCCACTGTATTGCATGCGGCAATGGAGCGCTTGGCGGCGTTGGATCCGGTGGTCATGGAGCGAGGGCTTGGTGCCAAGCGTGTCAATGCGGCCATTGCTCGAATAGTCGTACAGACTCTGATCGGGCAACCCACCGACAGTGCCAGCATGAGGGCGGCAGCTCTGACCAAACCCAAAAATGGCGCTTCCAAAGCCACAGCTGAAGACGCTGTGGCCCCGGAGGAGACTGAACCCCAGCCTTGATTTCAGGCTGGGTCGAACTCGATGAAGCCGTGGCTCAGCACCGGCGCATCGCGTTCGCAGGCGTGCATCTTGAACAGCGCAAAACCCGAGCGCACGTGCCACAAGTCGATGCGCATGGTTTCACTTGTCAGCATCGGCCCGGCATAGCGCACGCCAATGGCGCGCAGGCGATCGGGTTCATTGTCGCAGGCCATTAGCAAAGCACCTCGCCCGGCCAAACCAAAACAGCCCAATCCGCGCAGCATGTATTGCTGCGTGTCCCCTTGCGCCTGCGCGGCGACCGCAATGTCGGCCGATAACCGGAACAAGGTGTCGGCGCCCTCGGGGGTGCGGATTTCCAGCGTGCAATCAGGGCTGCGATCAGGAATCGCTTCCGGGCGCTGTGAGGGTTGTGGCTGGCCGCCAAAACCGCCGTTACCACGCAATACCGTGGTCACTTCGATGCTCACCAGCGGATGACCCTGCTCATCGCTGAGCAGTTGCTCCTGCACCATCAAGGCGCCTTTGTCCCCTCGATCGAACACGTCTTTGATCTTCTGGGTCAGTACCACGCTTCCTTCTACCGGCAGAGGGCGATGTACACGCAGGCTCTCCTGGGCATGCACCATCTGCTGCCAGACGATCCCGCTGCGCGGATCTTGCTGCCAGAACTCACCATCAGCCAAGGCTACGGCACTCATTGGCAGGGCGGTCAATGCCGGGTTGTCATCGATAAAACGGCTATCAATGTCCTGCCAGCCGGGGTCGACGCCCGCACCGAAACCTTTGGCGAAGCGAATGTTGTCAGCTCTGCCGTAGGTGCGAGTGGAGGCCGCAAACGGCCAGTTTATTAGCGTTTGATAATCAAGGGACACTACGGTTGCTCCAGGCGATGACACGGATGGGCAGGCCCGCAGGCCTGCCCGTTGGGGCTCAGGATTGGGCTTTCTTGGCGGCTTCCAGCGAGGCGCGCATGCCAGCGGCGGCTACGGCGTAGTGCTCGTTGGTCGAGGTGCTGAGGATGTGAGTGTCGAAGTGCGCCATGATCGAATTGCGGAAACCCATGATGTCAGCCGAGCGATTGATCGAGCGCTTGAGCATACGCAAGCCAATGGGCGGTGCCTTGGCGATGTGCTCGGCCATGTTCATGGTGTATTGCTCAAGTTCCGCGCGTGGCACCACATGGTTGACCATGCCCCATTCCTTGGCTTCGGTTGCGCTGATTCTCTGCCCGGTGAACAGAAATTCCTTGGCTTTGCGAATGCCCATTACCCAAGGATGGACCAGTGTTTCCACCGAGGCCGCTGCCAGGCTATGGGCCACCGGGTCGCTGAAGAAGGCGTCGTCGGCAGCGATCATGATGTCGCACATGTTGGCGACCATGAAACCACCGGCGATGCAGGCACCTTGTACCTGAGCGATCGTTGGTTTTGGAAAGTCCCAGATACGCAGAGCGTTGCCCAGGTAATGTTCGCTTTCCCACAACCAGTGCTGCTCGGGCGAGAATTCGCCGCGTTTTTCCATGCCATCCATCAAGTCGTGCCCAGCGGAAAAGTGCTTGCCTATGGCGCCAATGATAAGCACGCGGACATTGTCGTCCTTTTTCGCCAGATCCAGTGCGTGGTCGAGTTCGGCGAGCAGGTTTTCCGATTCGGCGTTGGCATTGCCTGGCCGGTTATGACTGATGCGGGCCACGTGGCCGATGATTTCGTAGCTGATGTCTTGGTATTCCATGATGGTTTTCCTGTTGTCAGTCATGCGTCGAACTCAACGTAACCGTTGTTGAGGATGGTGATGTCGCGCTGTGTAGCGGTAACTCTGAAGGAAGCGTGTCCGGGGCCTTCGCGCCAGGCTTCGATACGCAACGTTTCACCGGGGTACATGGGTGCGGCGAAGCGCAAGTTCAGCACCCGCAGTCGAGCGGGGTCGTTGTCGCAAAGCAGCTTGATCAATGCTCTGCCAGCCATTCCATAGCTGCTCATTCCGTGCAGGATCGGCTTGTCGAATCCGGCGAGGGCGGAAAAGGCCGGGTCGATGTGCAAGGGATTCAAGTCTCCGGACAGGCGATAAATCACGGCCTGCTCAGGACGGCTTTCCAGCTCGATGCTCAAATCGCAAGGCCGGTCCGTAGGGATTGGGTGCGGCTTGGGCTGGCCTTCGGCCGAGCCACCGAAGCCGCCGTTACCACGCATGAAAGTCGACCACTTCGAGGTCGCCAGTAGCGTCTCAGTGCGCGCGCAGTAGATGCGCCGCGACATGTACATCACCGCACCCTTGTCAGCACCCTTGTCGAAAATTTCGTCGACCTGGTCGCGGCCGATCACTTCACCGTGGGCGGGTAGGGGCTGATGCAGGGTCAGGAACTGTTCGCCATGCAGGACCTTGCTCAGGTCGATTCCGGTTTCCGGGTCGGCCAGCCAGGATGCGCCGCCGGCCAGGATGCTGGCCATGGTCGGCAACGCCTTCAAGCCAGTCTCGTAGACGTACTGCAGGTCTTCGGCGGCGAGAGGGTTGCAGGTAGCGGCACCGACACCCAATGCATAAAGGATGGTGTCGCGTTCGCTGTAGGTTTGCCTGGCCTCTGGTATGGGCCAGTTTTTTATACGTTGGTAATCGAGAGACACGTTTTATTCCTCGGCCAGGGTGGTTGCTGAGCCATAGCATTGCCTTTAACATTAAAACTGTCAAATAGTCAGTTATGCGGTGTAGTATTCATGTGAGGCCGCTAAAAACAGGCCATTCGGCATAAATTAATGACTGAGGTTCAGTTGGGTGTCCGAGGCCTCGCTCATAACAAGAACGTTTTGGAGACAGACAATGGCTTTATTGAGTGGGAAAGTCGCAATCATCACCGGTGCCGGGCGCGGGCTGGGTGCTGCCTATGCAGCGTTGCTGGCCGCCGAGGGCGCGGCCATTGTGGTCAATGACCTGGGTCGCGACGAAAACGGTGCTTATATTGCCGAGTCAGTGGCTCAGGGGATTCGCGACAGCGGTGGCCAGGCAGTCGCCCACACCCAGGACATCTCGACCGTCGAAGGTGGCCAGACCTTGTGCGCAACCGCGCTGGAGCATTTCGGTCGTGCCGATATCCTGATCAACAACGCCGGGATCCTTCGTGACAAATCGTTCCTCAAGTTGAGCGAAGCGGATTGGGATGCGGTCATCGCGGTCAACCTCAAGAGCATGTACGCCGTCACACAACCGGTATTTGGCTGGATGAAGGAAAACGGTGGCGGAGTCATCGTCAACACCTCTTCCACGTCCGGGTTGGTTGGCAATTTTGGCCAGGCCAACTACGCGGCGTCCAAATGTGGTGCCTGGGGTTTCTCCAATGTGCTGGCGATCGAGGCTGCCAAATTCGGCGTGCGGGTCTGGACTCTCGCACCGGCCGCGGTTTCCGCGCTGACCGCGCCATTGATGGACGAAATCAGCAAGGCTCAGTTGGCGCCCGAGCATGTGGCCCAGGTGGTGCTTTACATGGTCAGTGAGCTATCCGGTCAGCGCACCGGGCATTGCCTGTTTGCTTCTGGTCAGAGCGTGCGAGAACTGAAGCTGGTGTCGGCTGAAGGCATTCGTGGTGGTGGCGTCGATCCGCAATTCAGTGCCCAGCGTCTGGCCGCTGAAGAGGACAAGGTTTTCCGCTCGGAAACTGCGCTGACCATCATGGATTTCGCTCGTTAAGCAAGCACCGATCAACTCATCTCGGACGCGCATCGTCCTGTGGAGAACAGCATGAGCAATAAAGTTCTGGTCGCCGGTGTTGGCATGGTCAAGTTCACCAAGCCAGGCAAGAGTGAAATGTATGACGTCATGGGCGCACAGGCGATTGCCAGTGCCCTCAAGGATGCCGGTATTGAATATGGTCAGGTGCAACAGGCGTATGCCGGCTTCGTTTCCGGTGACACCTGCTCTGGGCAGACGGCGCTATACCATGCGGGGTTGACGCAGATTCCGGTGATCAACGTCAACAACGCCTGTGCCAGCGGCTCTTCGGCCTTGTTTCTGGCGCGTCAGGCGGTCATGAGTGGCGTTGTCGATGTGGCCTTGGCCGTTGGCTTCGAACAAATGAATCCCGGTGCTCTGGCTGGCAGTGATGCCGCTGCGCGCACGCCAATCACCGTGCGTATCGATGAGGCCACTCGACGCATCCGTGGCTGGGACGAGCTGGCGCCTTCGGGACCCCAGTACTTCGGTGGCGCGGGTGCCGAATACATGGAGAAATACAACGTCGGTGCCGAGCTGTTCGGTCGGGTTTCGGTCAAGGCCCGCAGCCATGCCGGGCGCAACCCTTACGCGCTGTTCACTGACCCGTTGACCCTGGAGCAGGTCATGGGTTCGCCAGCCATTTTTGGTCCATTGACGCGCCTGATGTGCTGTCCGCCGACCTGCGGCGCCGCAGCGACAGTGGTGGTGTCCGAAGCCTATGCACGCAAACATGGCCTGGCCAATTGCGTGGAGATCGCCGGCATGAGCCTGACCACCGACGGACCGCAAAGCTACGAGTCCGGCAGCATGATCCAAGTGGTCGGTGCCGGCATGACCTCGCGGGCTGCTCAGCAAGCCTATGCGCAAGCAGGTGTAGGGCCGCAGGACCTGGATCTGGTCGAGCTGCATGACTGCTTCTCATCCAATGAGATCATCAGCTACGAGGCGCTGGGCTTGTGCGCCGAAGGCGGCAGCGAACGCTTCGTTCTCGATGGCGACAACACCTATGGCGGCAAGGTGGTTACCAACCCATCCGGCGGACTGTTGTCCAAGGGGCATCCATTGGGGGCGACGGGCCTGGCGCAGATCGCTGAAGTGTCCTGGCATTTGCGCGGGTTGGCGGGTGATCGCCAGGTACCTGGCGCACGCCTGGGGCTGCAGCACAACGTCGGGTTGGGTGGCGCCTGCGTCGTCACCATTCTGAAAAAGATCTGATCTGCAGCGCTCCAGGCCCAAGGGCTCGTTTGATTTGCTAAACGAGCCCGCTTTCTTCCAGTCGATTGATTTGTCTGCGCAGGTGTTGGCCGGCGTGGTTTCGTGAGGGCGATATGAGCGAGCAGTTGTCGCAGCACTATCAGGCCATCCTTCAGGGGCTTGGTGAAAATGTCGAACGTGAAGGGTTGCTGGACACCCCAAAACGTGCGGCCAAGGCCATGCAGTATTTGTGTAATGGTTACCAGAAAACCGTCGAAGAACTCGTCAACGGTGCGCTGTTCGAATCGGACAATGATGAAATGGTGATCGTCAAGGATATCGAGCTGTACTCGTTGTGCGAACACCATCTACTGCCGTTCATTGGCAAGGCGCATGTGGCCTACATTCCGTCAGGCAAGGTATTGGGCTTGTCGAAGATTGCCCGCATCGTCGATATGTTTGCGCGCCGCCTGCAGATTCAGGAGAACCTGACGCGGCAAATTGCCGATGCGGTCCAGCAAGTCACCAATGCCGTCGGTGTCGCCGTGGTCATTGAAGCCAAGCACCTGTGCATGATGATGCGCGGCGTGGAAAAGCAGAACTCGATGATGACGACCTCGGTCATGCTCGGACAATTGCGCGAATGTGCCAACACTCGCCAAGAGTTTTTGCAGTTGATCAGAAGCCAGAAGTGATACGAAGTGACCGATAGCTTGTCGGCCCTGAAATCAAGGCCGACAGCATCTTGATGCTAGGCAGGCTGTTCCATAGGTTGGGTCAGCCTACTCCACAAGGCCGCACCGTCGTGGGCCAAAATCTGTTGGCCCAGACATTCTGCCCAGTAGTGTTCGCTGCCGGCATCCGCACGCCATTGCCACAGGCGGCGAGTGTAGTAATGCAGGCTGTGCTCGTCGGTCACGCCAATGGCACCAAAGACCTGGTGGGCCATGGCGGCAGCGCGTCCCGCGGCCTTTCCAACCAGTGCCTTGGCCACGGCCGCCGCCTGGAACGGATTACCTGCATCGATCATGCGTGCCGCGTACAGGCCAGCAACCTGGGCTGCCGCTGCTTGGGAGGCGAGCTCGGCAATCATGTGCTGAATGGCCTGGAACTTACCGATCGGTTTGCCGAACTGCACACGGGTGTTGGCATAGTCGACACAGAACTCCAGCACCTTAGCCAAAGCTCCGGCCATCTGAATGCTTCTGAGCACAGCGATCAGCGGTTGCAGCGCGCTCGTTCCAAGTATTGGCGGTGCGGCTGCAAACTGTTCGGGACGCGTGTTGCTCAGGTTCCATTGCGCGCAGGGAAGGCGGTCGAGGGTTTCGACTATTTGCTGCTCACCTTCACTGGCTCTAACCAGGCATAGGTACAGCTCGCCTTCGCGCTCGGCGAGCAATACGACATGCTCGACCTGCGGCAACCAGCTTAATTGCGGGTCACGACCCAGCAAGCGATCTTGCCCATCCAGTTGATACACGCTGGTCGATACCGCCATGGGACCTTCAGGCACTTGCAGCCCGGCACAGGAAAGCGCCCACGCTGCGATGGCTGTTTCCCCGACGGGCAACGGAACCGCATGGGTGCCACACAGACGCAACATCGGTTCACTCTCGGTCCAGCTCAGGCCGGCGCCGCCATGCTGTTCCTGACACATGGCGAGGGGGATGCCCAACTGCTCGATCTCGGCCCAGAGGACTGTCGCCGGGCGGCCATCTTCAGCATCGACCCAGGTCTGGCGATCGATACGGTCAGTGAAGAGTCGGTTCACTTGTTCTGCGAGCATTTCGCTGATGTTCATGTCTTCACTCATCGCAGTCCAAGCCCCTTGGCAATGATGCCGCGCAAAATTTCGCGTGTTCCGCCACGCAGGGAGAAGCTCGGCACGTTCTGTACGAGGAAACCCTGCAACTCACTCAACTTGTTACCCCTGACAAGGGTGGATGGCGTGTCGAGCAATTCGCGCACGAGCTCCGGGATTCGTTGTTCATGGGTATTGCCCAGGTCCTTGACTAGGGCGGCTTCCTTGGCAGGGGAGTGGCCATCCTGAAGTTGGCCAAGGATGGACAGTGACATCTCGCGCAACACCGTCAATTCCGCGTAGGCCTCTCCCAGTTTGCGTGCCGCCAGGCGGTCGGCCTTGTGGTCGCCATGCAGGGCTTCGATGGTCAAGGGCAGCAGAGGAAAGCTGCTCATATAGCGATCCGGTTGGCTGCGTTCGAAAGCCAGTTCCGCCGTGGCCTGGCTCCAGCCGTCACCTTCTTGCCCCACCAGCATATCGTCAGGGACGAAGACATCGTCGAAGACGACTTCATTGAAGTGGGCTTCGCCTGTCAGATCGTGAATGGGGCGTACTTCGATGCCGGATGAGCGCATGTCGATCAGGAACTGCGAAAGGCCTTTGTGGCGCTCCGAGTCAGCGCTGACGCCGGTGCGGAACAGGCCGATCATGAAGTCGCAGAGGTGCGCGTTGGTGGTCCATACCTTGCGGCCATTGAGTCGCCAGCCACCGTCGACACGGGTAGCGCGCGAACGCAATGACGCCAGGTCGGAGCCCGAATCGGGTTCGCTCAGGCCAATGCAAAACGAGGCCTGGCCTTTGACGATGAGTGGAATGAAGCGGCGACGCTGTTCTTCACTGCCCAGGCGCAAGAGCAGGGGGCCGCTCTGTCGGTCGCCGAACCAGTGCGCACCCAGCGGCGCGCCGGCAGCGAGCATTTCCTCGACCACCACGTATCGCTCCAGGCCGGAGCGCTCGTGGCCGCCGTAGGCTTTGGGCCAGGTCATGCCGATCCAGCCGCGGCGACCGACTTCAAGGCTGAATTCGCGGTCGAAACCCGTCCAGGAATGACCGATCTTCCAGCCGGACCATTGGCTGGCGCTGTCTTGCAGGAAAGAGCGCACTTCCTGGCGTAATGGCTCCAGGGCAGCCGGCAACTGCAAGGGTTTGAAGCTGAAGGTTGATGTCACGGCAGATCCCTCAGATGACGTTGCGTTGGCGCAGTTCTGCGATGTGCGCCGGGTTCATCCCCAGCCAGTCACCGAGAATTTCACTGGTGTGTTCGCCAATCGTCGGTGGGGCCGACTTGTATTGAACCGGCGTCGAGGAAAACCGCATCGGGCTTGCCGCGGTACGAATCGTGCCATTGACCGGGTGTTCTAGCGGCACGATCATTTCGCGCTCGATGGCATGTGGGTCGCGCTCAAGGTCGGCCATGCTGTTGATCGGGCCGCAGGACACGGTGGCGGCATTGAGGTGGGCGATCCACTCATCCTTGCCACGGCCACGCAACGCCTCGGTAAGCAGCGCCGACAGTTCCTGGCGATTGGCGACACGCGCACCGTTGCGGGCAAAGCGGGGGTCTTCGATCCACTCGGAGCGGTCCACAGCGGCGGCTAGCCGGGCGAATTCACGGTCATTGAAGGTCGCGACCAGGATAAAGCCGTCATCCACCGCGTAAACGCCGTAAGGCGATGCGCTTGGGTGATCGTTGCCGGTGCGGCCCAATTCCTTGCCGCCGTTGAACCAGGCAGAAAAGGTGTTGAGCAATGCGGCGACCTGGGAGTCGAACAGCGACACATCGATGTGCTGGCCCTCACCACTCTCATGGCGGTGATTGACCGCGGCGAGTACGCCGATGGCGGCGTAAAGGCCGGCGCAGATATCAGCCACCGGAACACCGACTCGCATCGGGCCATCACCGTCGTGTCCGTCACGATGGCCGGTTACAGACATCACCCCGGCCATGGCCTGGATCAGGTAGTCATAACCTGAGCGGTTGGCGTAGGGGCCGGTCTGGCCAAAGCCGGTGATAGAGCAATAGATCAGGCGCGGGTTGATCTCGCGCAGCTCTTCATAACTCAGGCCGTATTTGGCCAGGGTGCCGGTCCGGTAGTTCTCCAGCAGGATGTCCGATTTGGCCGCCAGCTGGCGCAATAGCTCGGCGCCTTCGCGCTCGGCGAAATTGACGCTGATCGAGCGCTTGTTGCGGTTGACCGATTGGCTGTAGGTGGATTCCTGGTGGGGTTCGTTCTCGGTGCCCTTGATCCATGGCGGGCCGATGCGACGGATATCGTCGCCTTCGCCCTGGCGTTCGACCTTGAGGACGTCGGCGCCGAGGTCGGCGAGTATCTGCCCGGCATAAGGGCCGGCAATGACCCGGGTCATGTCGAGTACGCGCAGGCCTGCAAGTGCTTCTTTGGCAATATTGTGCATAGTCATACCGCTATGGTGTACCCGCCATTGACCGAAAGGACCTGGCCGGTGATATAGGAAGCCGCTTCGGACAGCAGGAAGCAGACAGGGACTGAAACTTCTTCAGGAGAGGCGAAGCGACCCAGTGCAATCTGCGCCAGGTAGGTTTCGAGAAACTTCGGATCGGTACGCACCTTCTCGGTCATGGCGGTTTCCACCATGCCGAAACACACCGCGTTTGCGCGGATGCCGTGTTTTGCCCATTCCCGTGCAGCTGTCATGGCCATGCCGAACATGCCGGACTTGGCCGCCGAATAGTTGATCTGGCCGAGGCTGCCGCGGCGCCCGGCATCGGACGAGATAAACACGATCGAGCCCGGCGCGCTGTCGCCCGCCCGAGCGCGTTGCAATAGATGCTGGCCGACCGCCTGGGTGAAGAAAAACGAGCCTGTCAGGTGCACATCGATCACCTGTTGCCATTGCTCCAGCGTCATCTTTTCGATCATGGCCGGCCGGCCAATGCCGGCGTTGTTGACCAGACCGTGGACGGCCCCGAAGTGGCTGACAGCCTGTTCCACGGCCGACTGTACGAAGGCCTGGTCACTGACACTGCCCGCCAGTGGCAGATAGTGCTCGCCCAGCTCATGGGCAGCGCTGTGCAGGGCATCGGCATTGAGGTCGACAGCTGCGACGTTGGCACCCAATTCGATGGCCAGGCGCGCAATGCCCAGGCCGATTCCCTGACCGGCACCGGTCACGACAATTGTGCGACCGGCAAGTGACATCGGATTTTTCATGATCTATCGCCTAGTGGTGGTGTGGGTCGAAAACGACAAAGAACTGGTCAACTTCCTCGACGATGCGCGCTTTGACACGCATGCCGATCGTGACCTCTTCGGCGGGCATGCCTTCAATGCGCGTCATCATTCGCGGACCTTCATCAAGGTCGACCAAGGACACGTTGTAGGGCTGCGCGGGAGGCTTGGGGCGGATGACCGTCGCTGAGTAGACGGTGCCAAGCCCGCTGGCTTGCACCCATTCCAGGTCGGTATTGCCGGTTCGCGGCTCAAGCACCCGAGGATAAAAAAAGCAGCGTTGGCTCGAGCGGCTGCGCTGGAGCATGAATTGGCCTTGCTTCAGAAATTCCTGAAAGTCGGCGTCGGGGCGAATAGTCGTCATCGAAAGCCTGCTCCATGATCACTAAACTGCCACAGTGTCAGTAATTGACGGTGTATGGCACTGGATTGTCGATTCTTGTTGTCCTATCTGATATAAAACTGTCAAACAGTTAGTTTTTAATATGCGGTCATTCCTTTCGCCAGTCAAGCGCGAGGACTGCATCAGAGAAGGCGAGGCTTCGATGACAGACAGTTCGAATTCGTTATGGGCGCCGCTGCGATTTGCCTCGTTCCGCGCCTTGTGGCTGGGCGCGTTGGCGATGAACCTGGCGATCTGGATGCAGAACGTAGGCGCTGCCTGGCTGATGGTGTCGCTGACCAGCTCACCGATGTTGGTGGCGCTGGTGCAGACGGCAATCAGCCTGCCAGCGTTTTTCTTTGGACTGCCAGGTGGTGTGTTCGCCGATATTTTCAATCGACGTCGTTATCTGCTGGTCACCCAGCTAGGGATGTTTTGCACGGCTGCCACCTTGATCACCTGCAGTGCCCTGGGCCTGGTCACGCCCTGGCTGTTGCTGGGGCTGACGTTTTGCTTCGGTATTGGTTTTGCGCTGCAAGGGCCGGCTTGGTACACCACACAAGCGGAGTCTGTGCCACGACCCTTCATGGCCTCGGCTTTGGCGCTTTCGTCGTTGTCCTACAGTTCGGCGCGTGCTGTTGGCCCAGCGCTGGCTGGCAGCGTGGTCGCGATGTCTAATGTGGTCAGTGTGTTTGCCATTTGTGGGCTGTTGCTGCTGGGGTCGTTGCTGGTGGTGATCCGCATGAAAGTACCGGCCCGTGATACCAGCCTGCCACCCGAAACGCTGTGGGCTGGATTGCGCGGCACTTTGCGCTATGTGCGGCACTCAGCCGTCATGCGTGAGCAATGCTTGCGCACCTTTGCCTTTGTCGGTGCAGCCAGTGGCCTGTGGGCGTTGTTGCCAGTGGTCGCCAGCGAGTCGGGTGGCGCCGGGAACTATGGCGTGCTGTTGGGCAGTCTCGGCGTGGGCACCATGGTGGGAGCGTTTCTGATGCCCATGGTACGCGCCCGGATGTCGCTTAACCTGATGCTGGCGCTGGCGGCATTGTTGTATGCGTTCAATTGTCTGTTGGTGGCGCTCGCGTCGAGCACGGTAGTGCAGTGTGTAGCGCTGTTTTTCGCCGGCATCGGCTGGCTCGCTGTCGGTACCAGCAATCTGGTCGCCATCCAGTCTTCAGTTGCACCGTGGATTCGCGCTCGCGCAGTGGCGATCTACATGTTGGTGTTTCAGGGCTCCCTGGCCATCGGCGGCGCGCTGTGGGGGGCTGCGGCCAGTCACTTCGACAGTCGCACAGCGTTGATGCTCGCAGCCATGGGGGTGGCACTGTCGATGCTGGTGATGTGGCGCTATCCGGCGCGGCTCGGTGACGACGACGAAGTCACCCCGTCGAGCGCAGAACTGCCGGCTTTCAACTTTGCCGGTCTCGAGCCAGGCGAGGGACCGGTGGCGGTGCAGATCGCCTATCAGGTCAGTGCGCAGAGTCGCGAAGAGTTCCTCCGCCAGATCCACCGTATCGGTGCCCAGCGTCGCCGAGATGGCGCCAGCTTTTGGCGAATCTACCGGGAACTGGACCATCCCGATCACTACCTCGAGCGATTCATTGTCGATTCATGGTCCGATTATCTGCGCCAGCAAACCCGAACCACCCTTGCCGACCAGCAGGCTGAGGCGAAGGTCAGAGCCTTTCACTGTGGCGATGGCCCACCGAAGGTTTCGCATTTCATTGGTGAGCACCTGGTGCGTTGAACTCATAAAAACAATAAGGAAAGGAGTGCAGCATGAAGGCTTTGTTTTATCCGGGAATCTGGCTGATGAACCGTCTGGGGTTCGCCATGAAATTCAGCCTGATCAGTGTTTTGTTCTTCGTGCCCTTATTGGGGGCCAATACGTATCTGGTGGGCATTGCCTACCATCAGTGGCGGGTCAGTGCCGCTGTACTGGGCAGCCTGGCGGCGGTGCGGGAGTCTGTGCAGTTGCAGCAACAGCTTGACCTGCTCAAGGATCTGGCCCTGATCCGGCAGCGGGTGAGCCAGGTGGAAAAGAACAGCGATATCACCCAGCGCATCAAACTGGCTGAAGACGCTGCCGTCTCCACCATCAGCCGGCTGGACATCTCTGGCCTTGGTTCGTCGACGATTGAGCGTCAACTCACGGTATTGAACCAGGGCCTGCAAACCTTGCGCAAAACCGAAGGCGCAGCCCCCCGGTCGGAGTTGAGCGCTCAGTTGGCGACGCAAGGTGCGCTTCTGTTGGAAAGTATTGTCGAGCAGGCGGGGCTGAGCCAGAACGATGAGTCGCGCGTGCGTCAGCTCAGTACCCTGATCGCGGTTCAAGTGCCACGGCTATCGGCACTGCTGAACAGTGCCCGAACACTGGGTTCGATTACCTTGGGCCAAGGCTACCCAAGTGCCGCCGACAGCGTTGCCCTGGAGCAATTGATGGTGGGGATGGATCGAGTCGGTGCTGACAGTGCGCAAAAGTTCCAGGTCTTTGACGCGCACATTGCACGTTCGCTTGCACCCGCGCTGCAGGTCGGGTTGCAAAGCCTCGAAAGGGGCAAGCAGCTACTCGATGAGCAAATCCTCAATGCGGCGGAGCCCGTGCAGCAGTGGCCTGCCTATTTCGATCAGATGACCGGCTTGAGTGACAAGGTTCAAGGGCTGAACGAAGCAGCGCTGGCATCGCTCACCCAGTCATTGCAACAGCGACTTGGGCAGGCCCGCGGCGAGATGATCCTGTTGTCTGTGGCGTCACTCGCCATTTTGTTGTTGATCACCTACTTGTACGGTGCTTTTTATTTGGCGACTCGCGGCATTCTGGATGACTTGAGTCGGGTGATGGGCAAGGTTGCCAAAGGCGACATGACCGTGAGTTTCGAGGTGTTGGGCAAGGATGAGTTGGCGGCGCTCGGTACAGCGTTCAACGGCACGGTTGGACAGATCCAGCACCTGATCAGGCAAGTCGATGGCGTCGTGTTGCAGGTTGGCCAACAGAGCGATCTGGTGCAATCGGTGGCCCGCTCCAGCGCCCGTGAGGTAACCGGGCAACGTGAGCAACTGGAGGTCGTTGCCACAGCCATGAACCAGCTGGCGGTGACTGCACGTCAAGTTGCACGCAATGCGGAGAGTGCGGTCAGCAGCGCCCGAGAGGTAAACCGGGAAACCGAGCAGGGTCGTCTCAGGGTGCGAGAGCAGGTCGGTGCAATCCAGCGACTGGCGGGGGAAATCGATGGGTCGATGCACTTGATTCATCAATTGGCGGCCGACAGCGAAGCCATAGGCCAGGTCCTGGAGGTGATCCGCAATATCGCTGAACAAACCAATCTGCTCGCACTCAATGCAGCCATTGAAGCCGCCCGCGCCGGTGAGCAGGGCCGGGGATTTGCTGTGGTCGCCGACGAAGTGCGCACGCTTGCGCGACGCACGCAGCAATCGACACTGGAGATCGAACAGATGATCGGCAACTTGCACAGCCGGGTAGCCGAGACAGTCAAAGCCATGAGCAACAGCCACAAGACTGCAGGAACTACAGTCACCCAAGCCGATGAAGTGCAACAGACGCTGGAGAACATCGTCCGGGCTACAGGGCTGATCGTTGAGCAGAGTCAGCTGATAGCCGTTGCGGCGGAACAACAGACCCATGTTTCGATGGAGATCGACAAGAGTCTTGTCGACATCAGTCAGGTGGGCGAGCAGACCTCTAGAGGCGTTATTCGGGCGGAGCAGGCGAGTCAGGATTTACATGGGTTGGTCAATGTCTTGCGCAAAGAAATTGGTGCGTTTCGGATATGAGAAATGCATCGCAAGTGGTGGGCAGACGGATAACGGTTGACCAAAGTCGGTTCCGACCGCGATCAACTCAGTTTAATGCTCAAGCAGGCCCGCGAAGCAATAGCGCCCCCAACACCAAGTTTTAGTGTGAGGGCCGATTTAACTGGGCGATGTTCGACGTTCACGAATCCTGTAAGCATCTAACAAGCCACAATTGTCCCTGTGAGTAGGGGGCTGGATGTTCACCAAGGCCCGATCATGAGTAAAGCGCCGATGTTGTTGTCGGCGCTCTGAAAGTTCAAAGTATTACGACTTACGCATGAACAACCAAGATATTGGCTTTCGCTGCAGCTTCACGGAACTCGGCAATCTGGTCGAAGGACAGGTAGCGGTAGACATCGGCCGCCATGCTGTCGATTTTGCCTGCGTATTCCATGTACTCCTGGGCGGTAGGCAAGCGACCCAGGATGGACGCCACGGCCGCCAGCTCGGCCGAAGCCAGGTAGACGTTCGCGCCGTCACCCAGACGGTTCGGGAAGTTACGGGTCGACGTCGACACCACGGTGGAGTTCGGCTCTACACGTGCCTGGTTACCCATGCACAGCGAGCAGCCCGGCATTTCCATGCGCGCGCCAGCCTTGCCGTAGATACCGTAGTAGCCTTCTTCAGTCAGCTGGTGAGCATCCATCTTGGTCGGCGGCGACAGCCACAGACGGGTTGGAAGCTGACCCTTGACCTGTTCCAGCAACTTGCCGGCGGCGCGAAAGTGACCAATGTTGGTCATGCAGGAGCCGATGAATACTTCGTCGATCTTCTCGCCAGCAACGCTGGACAGCAGACGGGCGTCGTCCGGGTCGTTCGGAGCGCACAGTACAGGCTCCTTGATGTCGGCCAGGTCGATCTCGATGACTTCGGCGTACTCGGCGTCCTTGTCCGCTTCCAGCAGCTCAGGGTTGGCCAGCCAGGCTTCCATCGCTTGAGCACGACGCTCCAGGGTGCGCGCATCGCCGTAGCCTTCGTCGACCATCCAGCGCAGTAGGGTGATGTTCGAGCGCAAGTACTCGGCAATGGCCTTTTCAGGTAGCTTGATGGTACAGCCCGCTGCGGAACGTTCAGCCGATGCGTCGGACAGTTCGAACGCCTGCTCGATGCTCAGGTTGTCCAGGCCTTCGATCTCCAGGATGCGGCCTGAGAAGGCGTTGATCTTGCCTTTCTTCTCGACGGTCAGCAGGCCTTTCTGGATCGCGTAGTAAGGGATGGCATGCACCAGGTCACGTAGGGTGATACCGGGTTGCAGCTTGCCCTTGAAACGCACCAGCACCGACTCTGGCATGTCCAGCGGCATGACGCCGGTGGCCGCGGCGAATGCAACCAGGCCGGAACCGGCCGGGAACGAGATGCCCATCGGGAAACGGGTATGGGAGTCACCACCGGTACCGACGGTGTCCGGCAACAGCATGCGGTTCAGCCACGAGTGGATGATGCCGTCGCCAACCTTCAATGAAACGCCACCGCGGGTGCGCATGAAGTCCGGCAGGGTGTGATGAGTTTTCACATCCACAGGCTTCGGATAAGCCGCGGTGTGGCAGAACGACTGCATCACCAGATCAGCGGAGAAGCCCAGGCACGCCAGGTCTTTCAGTTCGTCACGGGTCATTGGACCGGTGGTGTCCTGAGAGCCCACGGTGGTCATTTTCGGTTCGCAGTAGGTGCCCGGACGAACGCCGGTCACGCCGCAAGCCTTGCCGACCATTTTCTGCGCCAGGGTGAAACCCTTGGTGCTTTCAGCTGGAGCTTCAGGCTTCTTGAACAGATCGAACGGCGGCAGACCCAGTTCGGCGCGAGCCTTCTCGGTCAGGCCGCGGCCGATGATCAGCGGGATACGGCCGCCAGCACGGACTTCGTCCAACAGGACCGGGGTCTTCATTTCGAAGGTGGTCAGGACTTCGTCGGTGCCGTGTTTGCAGACTTTGCCAGCATGCGGGTATAGGTCGATCACGTCTCCCATGTGCATGTTCGAGACGTCGAATTCGATTGGCAGTGCGCCCGCATCTTCCATGGTGTTGTAGAAGATCGGAGCGATCTTGCTGCCGAAGCAGAAACCGCCGGCACGCTTGTTCGGCACGTAAGGAACGTCGTCGCCGAAGAACCACAGAACCGAGTTGGTCGCCGATTTACGCGACGAACCGGTACCCACCACGTCGCCGACGTAGGCGATTGGGAAGCCGGAGCTGCGCATTTCTTCGATCTGTTTCATCGGGCCGGTCTTGCCTTGCTCGTCCGGAACGATACCGTCGCGAGCCATTTTCAGCATGGCCAGGGCGTGCAGCGGGATGTCTGGACGGGACCAGGCATCAGGAGCAGGGGACAGGTCGTCGGTGTTGGTCTCGCCAGTTACCTTGAACACGCGCAGGCTGATCTTGTCGGCCAGGGGCGGGCGGTTCTTGAACCACTCGCCGTCAGCCCAGGATTGCAGCACGCCTTGAGCGTGAACGTTGCCGTTCTTGGCTTTTTCAGCGACGTCGTGGAAAGCGTCGAACATCAGCAGGGTGTGCTTGAGTTCTTCGGCGGCTACTGGCGCCAGCTCGGCGTCGTCCAGCAAGTTGACCAGGGTCACGATGTTGTAGCCGCCCTGCATGGTGCCGAGCAGTTCAACAGCGCGTTTCTTGTCGAGCAGAGGGGATTTGGCTTCGCCTTTGGCGACGGCTGAGAGGAAACCAGCTTTGACGTAGGCAGCTTCGTCCACGCCGGATGGCACGCGATTGGTGATCAGGTCAACGAGGAAAGCTTCTTCGCCAGCCGGGGGATTCTTCAGCAGCTCGACCAGGCCTGCGGTTTGTTCGGCATTAAGCGCGAGGGGCGGCAGGCCTTCCTCGGCGCGCTCTTGGACATGACGGTCATAGGCTTGGAGCACTGCGATCTCCTGCTGGTAGTGCGCTGGGCAAAGCGCACGCGTGGTGGGGTGGCGGGACAGTCCCTTACGAGGAAAAAAAGCAGGAGCAGAGTTTCGGTTTCCGAGGGTGACCACCCGTGGCAGCACCGAAAGACTCTGCTCCTGCAAACCTGTAAATTCTTTGATTGTCGACACATTGTTGTCTTAAGGCCGAATTTAAAAGGATAATCCGCTAAATGCAACACGATTGTCGACACATGGTTAATTTCGTCCATTTGCCAGATAAGGGATGCGGCCTGCTTCAGCGCTATGAAACTGGCAACCAGACATAGCGGTCTTCTGAACAGGCTGAGTAGGCTCGGCGCGGGCGAAAACGATGTCTATCTGGTCTCGCTCACCTATTTGCATGCCAACCCATTACCGCAGCAATGCCGGGTCATAGGCGGGGGGCAGGTGCACGAGTGTTGCTACCTCGTGCCCGGTACCCCATAGGTGCCGAGCATTGGCGGCGAGCTCTGAGTCCTCATCCCCCCCATGGTCTTAGCCGGTTCTTAAACTGGATGTTGTGTCAGCTAGCGTTCGGCGGGCGCATTGAACTGGTCGAGGAGGGCGTGAGTCCCCAACTCGGTACTGGATGGCATCTGCACATGAGCGATGACTAGTGGAAGCGGCAGGGTGCCGAGGTCATTTCACCATGTCCGCTTTTGACTGATTTCTGCCTGCCGTCACCGACAACAATGGGTTGCTTTTGCTGATTGTTTTTATGAAGCATGTTAGACAGCTCATGGCTTTCTGTAGTTAATAAAAAAGGCACGAGTGATGCTCATGCCTTTTATGTTTTTCGCAGCCAGTATCAGTCCCGAACACCCTCAAGCAATCCCTTGAGGTTGGTGCTCATAACACGTTGGGTCTGTGCTTCATCAAGCATGTCGATGTCTTTGAAGAAGTCCCGCGGGTGGGTGAGGCCTTCCGGGTGCGGCCAGTCGCTGCCGAACAGTACGCGTTCGACGCCGATCAAATCGATGAGCTTGTCCACTGGATCTTCATAGAACGGTGAAACGAACACATGACGGCGGAAGGTTTCCACTGGATCGCGTTTGAACGACTTCGGCATCTTCTTGTAGATGTGTGCCAGGCGTCCCAGCAGTGGCTCCAGCCAGGAGGTGCCGTTTTCCAGCGACGCCACGCGCACATCAGGGAAGCGATCGAAAACGCCATGGCAGATCAATGCCGCCAAGGTGTCGGAGATGGCACGACCCATCCAGTCCAGCACTTCGCCGAATGGCTCTTTCTCGAACGGCCTGAATTCACCCTTGCCACCCGCCGTCCACCAGCTATTGATCTTGTCGTAGCCGGAGTCGGAAACGTGCAGCATGACGAAAATCTTCGCTTCGTTGACTCGAGCCCAGAAGGGGTCGAACTCGGTGAAGCCCATCGACCGGCCACCGGTCAAACCAGCCACGGGTGCCGGACGAACGCCGACTACCCGCGCCCCGGCGGCAAGGACGAATTCCAGTTCCTGCACGGCTTTGTCGACGTCGATGAGGTTGATCATCGGCACCGGAAACAGGCGGTTCTCACGGGCAAAACCGCATTCCTCGGCCAACCATTGGTTGGACGAATGGAACAGGGCGGCAATGG
The DNA here is from genome assembly GCF_002356535.2 of Pseudomonas izuensis. Classification (NCBI taxonomy): domain Bacteria; kingdom Pseudomonadati; phylum Pseudomonadota; class Gammaproteobacteria; order Pseudomonadales; family Pseudomonadaceae; genus Pseudomonas; species Pseudomonas izuensis. The sequence continues at coordinate 2,762,491 of NZ_AP017423.2, forward strand.
CGTCAGGCTTGTGTGACAGGCGTTCTTCAATGACCGAGCCGAGTGTCGGAATAAACAAGCCGGCATGAATACCCTGCTCATCCATGACCTTCAAATGCGCTTCACCGCTGAAGAAAGCGGGATGGGAAGGTACCGGATCGCCGCCGAACTCACGCAGTGACAGACCTTCCGGGTTTTCACCGCGATACCACATTTCATGGGAGCCGGGTGCGGCGACCACATCGAAAGTCGGGTTAGGGATGTAGTCGCTCAATACGCCGCCAACCGCCAGTTTGGTGCGGCCATTGATCTGCACGTACTGGAATTCTTTGCGGAACTGCTTGGGCAGATGGCGCAGGAATGCTTCCGGTGGCTCGTAAAAGTGACGGTCTACGTCGTAGATCGGGTAGTTGACGGTTGGCATGCTGACCTCGGGTTGCAGGCGTGTTGTTTTGGTAAAGATGACCATATGTCAGTTATTTTTCTGCGTCAAGCTTCCTTCTGAAAAGCCCCGATATCTGGGTTAATCCTAGAGTTTTGCTTGGTTTTGTCGGTGTCGTTCGAATGTGAGGGATATAGCGCTATAAACTGACTCTATGTCATCTTGTTGCTGTCGGGTGTCAGAGGGATGCCCAAGGGACTTGAGTAGGAGCGGTTATGGCGACTGATTTGCACAATAAAACGGCCCTGGTAGTCGGCGGTACCAGTGGTATTGGCCTTGCGACTGTTCGCAGACTGCTGGAGGCCGGATGTACGGTTAAGGCGACCGGTGTGTCTCTGGCGGAGGTCCAGTCCTGCCAGGATGACAGCGGGCTGGCCGCTGTTAATTTCTCCGTGCTCGATGTCGCCGACTCCGCTGCTGTCACCGCGTATTTTTCCGGGCTTTCCAGGCTCGACATTCTGATCAACTCCGCAGGCATTGGCCGTGGGGCCAGTGAGTTCACCGAAGAAGGTTTCCTGCGCACCCTGGAGATCAACCTGTTCGGTACCATGCGCTGCTGTTACGCCGCACGGGATCTGCTGGCGGCCAGTGCCGGTTGCATCGTCAATCTGGGGTCGGTGATGAGTTCCTTCGGCAGTCCGACAGCACCTGCCTATGCCTCGAGCAAAGGCGGTGTCGTGCAGTTGAGCAAGAGCCTGGCTGTGGCGTGGGGCAGGGAAGGCATTCGCGTCAATGCGGTAGCGCCAGGCTGGACCGACACGCCGATGACCCGTGGCATGTCGGCTGATGTCGAGCGAAATGCCCGGGTGCTGGGGCGCACACCCTTGGGGCGCTGGGGGCAACCGGAGGAAATTGCGCAGGGCATTGTGTTCCTCTGTTCTCCGGCTGCCTCGTTCATTACCGGGGCACTCTTGCCGATTGATGGGGGCTATACGGCCTGCGGAGTCTGAGTGTTCAACACGATTTACCCAGGGGGAGCTTGCTCCCCCTTGTTGTGTCTGTAGAGTCGTGCGCTGACGATGAGGCTCATACACGGTGTTGTATTTGACTAAATCAGATAAAATAAAACGACAGCATGTTGTCAGTTTGGAAATGAGGTGTCAGTATGGCTAGCAAGAAAGCCGAGGAAAGGCCTGCGCCGACCTTCGATCATTCGGTTCATAGCGAGGTCGGTGGTCGTCTCGGAGAATTGGTGGATGAGGTCTTGCGTCTGCATGGCCGGGTCATGAGCGTCAAGCGTCCATCAGTATTGGGCGGCCCTGGCCAGACCTTCGTGTTGGCCTCGGTGGTGTTGGCGGTCGAGCCACCCACCGTTGCACGGATTGCCCGCAGTCTGGGTTACACGCGTCAAGCCATTCAGCGATTGGCTGACGTGCTGGCCGCAGAAGGGTATGTGAGCTACGAGGAAAACCCGCATCACAAAACGTCCAAGCAGTTGGTTGCCACCCCACTGGGGCGTCAGGTGTATGCACAGGTGAACCAGGAAAGTGCCGAGTGGACCGAGCGTATTTCCCAGGGCCTGGATGTGGCGGCTCTGGATCAGACGCTGGAAGTGTTGAGACAAGTGCGCCGAAACCTTGAGCAGGACAAGAACGCCGCTGCGCAAGGAGTGACCGAACAACAATAACGATGGGGAAAGCGGATGATGGAGACTTCGTTACGCATGCAGGGCCGATATGATCGGCGCTTGCCAGGGGCTGAACCGAACCGCAGCGGGGGAGGTCGCCTCGTATGAAGCCGACACTTCCCGATTTCGACGGTTTGCTCGATTGGTCCGTGTTGCAGCCGTGGCTTGACGACGCAGGCCTGCCCGGCGACGGCCCGATCACCGAAGTCCGCCAGCTGACCGGCGGCTCGCAGAACAATCTGTTCATGCTCAACCGCGGCACCCGGCAAATGGTGCTGCGCCGTCCACCTCGACATCTGCGTGCCAACAGCAATGAAACCATGTTGCGAGAAGCCCGGGTGCTCAAGGCGCTGGCGGGCAGCGACGTCCCTCATCCGGCGCTCTTGGCTGTCTGTACCGACAGCTCGATGATGGGCGTGAACTTCTTCCTCATGGAGCCGCTTGAAGGCTTCTCTCCGGCCGGTCAATTGCAAGGCCGCTATGCCACCGATGCGAGTTGGCGCTACCAGATGGGTGAAGCCTTCGTTCGTGCGGCGGCGTCGCTGAGTCAGGTGGACTATCAGCAGGCCGGGCTCGCGGACTTCGGCCGTCCCGAGAACTGGCATGGTCGCCAAGTCGATCGCTGGCGCTCGCAGCTCGATGGTTATCGCGATACCCCCGGCTATCAGCAAAGTGGCTTGCCCAGCGTCGATGAAGTGGGTCGCTGGCTCGCGGACAACGTCCCGCAAGATGGCCGCATCGGCATCATCCATGGCGACTATCAGTGGCCCAACGTGATGTTTTCTCTAGAGTCACCGCGCATCAGCGGCCTGATCGACTGGGAGCTGTCGACCCTTGGCGACCCGCTGCTGGATCTTGCCTGGGTGTTGACATCCTGGCGTGAACCGGGCGACCCACAGATTCCGGGCGCTGGCAGCAAGCCGGTGGTTGAGCCTTGGGATGGGTTCATGTCCCGCAGTGAACTGATTGCACTGTATGGCGAACTGACCGGTCGCGATCTGTCCAGCCTGGCGTGGTTCTTCGTGTTGGCCTGCTACAAGCTCGCCTGCCTGCTCGAAGGCACCTACGCGCGCTCCCTGGTCGGCAAGGCGCCGAAGGAAATGGGCGACTACCTGCACAACTACGCCACCTGGCTGATGGCCAAGGCTCGCCAACTCATCTCTGCCGCCTGAGCGGTCCATTAAAACGCTGTCTGGGGAAATACCATGTGGGATTTTTCGACCGACCCTGAGTTCCAAAAAAAGCTGGATTGGATCGACCGTTTTCTGGTCGAGGAAGTGGAACCGCTGGACGTGCTGTTTCCATCGGTGAGTGTGGTTTACAACACTCGCCACGAAGCCTCACGGGCCATTCTCAAACCGCTGCAGGACGAGGTCAAACGCCAGAAACTTTGGGCCTGTCACCTCGGTGAGGAGCTGGGTGGAGAAGGCTACGGCCAGGTCGCTCTGGCCTTGATGAACGAGCGTCTGGGGCGCTCCTTGTGGGCGCCAACCGTGTTCGGCACCGCCGCACCGGACACCGGCAACGCTGAAATTCTTGCCATGTTCGGCACCCCGCAGCAAAAGGAACGCTACCTGCAGCCGCTGCTCGATGGCGATATCGTTTCCTGCTTTTCCATGACCGAGCCGCAGGGTGGTGCAGACCCACGGGTGTTCACCACCACGGCTGTGCGTGAGGGTGGCCATTGGGTCATCAACGGTGAGAAATGGTTCTCCTCCAACGCACGATATGCCGAATTCGTGTTGGTGCTGGCAGTGACCGACCCCGAGGCCCCTATCCAGAAGCGCATGTCGATGTTCATCGTGCCTCGGGAGACCGAAGGCCTGGAGATCATCCGCAATGCGCCTTACATGGGCGAGCGCCTGGAAATGGATGAGGCGACTGAGGGCTATCTGCATTACAACAACGTGCGCGTACCGCTCGATCACATGCTGGGCGAGCAGGGCGGTGGCTTTGCGGTGGCGCAGGCGCGCCTCGGTGGTGGTCGGGTGCATCACGCCATGCGGATCGTCGGGCAGTGCCAGCGGGCCTTGGACATGATGTGTGAACGGGCGCTCAGTCGGCGTACCCAAGGCACGCTGCTGGCCGATATGGGGACCGTGCAGACGATGATTGCCGACAGCCAGATCGAGCTTGAGCAATTTCGCCTGCTGGTCATGAAGACCGCCTGGATCATCGATCGCAGCCATGGCGATCCGCGCCAGGCTCGCGCTCACATCGCCATGGTCAAGGTCGGTATGGCCAAGATCTATCACGACATCGTTCAGCGAGCGCTGCACCTTCACGGCTCCTTGGGCGCGACCTTCGAAACACCCTTGGCCTACATGTGGATGAATGTGCCGACCTTCGGCCTGGCTGACGGCCCCACCGAGGTCCATCGAGTGACCGTGGCCCGCGAGCTGCTGCGTCGCTACAAACCCGCTGAAGGCATGTTCCCCAGCGAACACCTGCCGCCGAAGATCGCGGCAGCGCGGGCCCGCTACGCGCACATCCTGAACAATTAAGACGGTGAATTTGCAATGACCGATTCAACTAACCACGAGTCGTTGTTCGACCTGACCGGCAAAGTCGTGCTGGTCACGGGTGGTAGCCGAGGCCTGGGTTACCAGATGGTTCTGGCCTTCGCCAGGGCGGGCGCCGATGTGATCATTGCCAGTCGCAAGCTCGATGCCTGCGAGGCCGTTGCCGAGCAAGTGCGGGCGCTGGGCCGGCGTGCGCTGGCGGTGGCCTGTCACGTTGGCAAATGGCAGGAAGTCGAGCGCCTGGTCGACGTCGCCTACGCCGAATTCGGTTACCTCGACGTGTTGGTCAACAATGCCGGCATGTCGCCGGCCGTGCCTTCACATGAGGTCACCGAGGAGCTTTTCGACAAGGTCGTCAGCTTGAACTTCAAGGGACCCTTTCGCCTCGGTGCATTGGTTGCCCAGCGTATGGCCGCGGGCAAGGGCGGTTCGATCATCAACGTCAGCAGCACCGGTGGCCTGCGTCCATCACCGCAGATCGTGCCCTATGCGGGGGCCAAGGCTGCGCTGAACGCCATGACCGTGGGGCTGGCGCAGGAATATGGTCCCAAGGTTCGGGTCAACACCATTTCGGCGGGACCTTTCCTCACGGACATTTCCAAGGCCTGGACTGAAGAGATGCGCGAAACCTGCGCCAATGCCCTTGGCCGGCCGGGCAAACCGGAAGAAATCATCACCACCGCTCTTTACCTGGCAAGCCCTTACTCCAGTTATACGACCGGCTCTTTGATCAAGGTGGACGGCGGGCTGCCATAGGCGGTCCGCTGGCAACTGCGCATAACACCTGAATAACAACAAGAGGCAGGAACATGCAGCTCCAAGGTAAGAAAATCATCGTCACGGGCGGCGCGCGTGGTATTGGTGCCAGCGTCGTGCGCGCTTATGCCGCCCAGGGTGCAAAGGTCGCTTCCCTGGATGTACTGGACGCCGAAGGCGAGCAAGCCGCCGCTCAGGTCAATGAGCAATTCCCGGGTGCCGTCACCTTTTATCACTGCGACATCGCCAACCGCGGCGAGGTCGCTGCGGTATTCGAGGCTGCGGTCGGCCTCATGGGCGGGCTCGATGCCATGGCCAACATCGCCGGTGTCGAACGCACCGCACCGGCCGAGGATATCTCCCAGGAGCATTGGGACCTGATCTTCGACGTCAATGTGCGCGGCACCCTCCACACCAACCAGTCGGCCTTCGAGCATATGCGCGAGCGTGGCGGGCGCATCATCAACTTTGGTTCGGCCGCCGGCCTGACCGGCATGCCTGGGGCGGCTCACTATGCGGCCTCCAAGGGCGCAGTACTTGCCTGGACGCGCACAGTGGCGCAGGAGTGGGCGCGTTACGGGATCACGGTCAATGCGGTGGCGCCGATGATCTGGACGCCGATGTACGACGCCCATCGCGCCAAGATGACGCCCGGAGAACTGACTGCCCATGATCGGCATCTGGCGTCGATCATTCCGCTGGGCGGCAAGCTGGGTAATGCAGATCGCGATCTGGCACCTGTCATGGTTTTTCTCGCCGGTGACGGCGCTCGGTTCATCACCGGGCAAACCCTGAGTGTGGACGGCGGAACGGTGCCCGTACGCTGAGACCTGGCTCGAATAGGGAGTGAGCTTCATGTTGGAACTTGCTAACAGAAGGGCCGTAGTGACGGGCGCTGCCAGTGGCCTGGGCTTGGCCATGGCGCGGTTGTTTGTGGCCGAAGGCATGCATGTGGTACTCGCGGATTTACCGGGAGAGAGACTCGAGGCAGCCGTGCAAAGCTTCGATGCAGGGCAGGTAACGGCAGTGCCCACCGATGTCAGCGACCCGGGTTCGATGGCTGAGCTGGCTGAGCGGGTCAGGGCAGAAGGTGGCGTTGATCTGCTGTGCAATAACGCAGGAATAACCGGGGACTTGCCTCGCTGCAGTTGGGAGCATGACCTGGCGAACTGGCGGCGGGTACTGGACGTCAATCTGCTTGGGGTGGTCAACGGCTTGCACAGTTTTGTGCCGATGATGCTCGAGCAGGGCAGGGAGGGGCATATCGTCAACACCGCTTCCATGGGTGGCTTGATGGCCTTGCCTTTCATCAGCCCTTACGCCGCAGCCAAGGCGGCGCTTGTCGCACTCTCGGAATCCTTGGATCTGGAGCTCAAGAGTTTGGGCGCCGATATTGCCGTTTCAGTGCTGTGCCCAGGGCTGGTGCCCACGGGATTGACCGGGCCAGGAAGTGACCATGTCGAATCCCGGGCCGCGCCTCCCGGCGCAACAGCGAAGGCTTTTCATGAACACGCGCAGAAAGCCTTGCACAGCGCATCGGTGACGGCCGACCAGGTGGCAATCCAGTTGTTGATCGCCATTCATGAAAAACGCTTTTACGTGCTGACCCACGAAAACTCTCTCGAACTTGCCGGCCAGCGCTGGAAGCGGCTGACACGCGATTGCTCACCCCATTACCGGAGCTCACAAGCATGACCCTTTTGCCTTCAATCCAGAATCCGCAAGCACTGCCAGGGTGGTCTGCGGGCGAGTCCGATACGGTCAACGATGTGGTCCGTCGTGCAGCCCGCGAATTCGGAGATAAACCGTTCCTTGATGTTCTGGGGCAGGTGCTGACCTTCAACGACATCCAGCGTGAGGCCTGTCGTCTTGCCAATGGCCTGGCTACGCTGGGTGTGGTCAAGGGCCAGACGGTCGTGACCATTCTCGACAACAATTGCGATGCGGTGTTGATGTGGTTTGCCCTGAACAAACTGGGTGCCATCAGCGTGCCGGTGAACACTGCGTTCAAAGGTGAATTTCTTCGTCATCAGATTGCCGACGCCAATGCAGCGGTGGTCATCGCCGAAACTGTTTATGCCGAACGTGTTGGCCTGATTGCCGATCAGTTGCCGGACTTGCGCGTCCTTGTCCATCGCGGTGAAGCGCCCGCTGAATGCCTTGGCGACAAGCAGATCGTCGCCCTGGAAAGTCTGCGCAGCGACGATACCCATGATCCTGACGTCAAGGTCGCACCGGGCGATCTGACCATGCTGATCTACACCGGCGGTACCACCGGGCCGTCCAAGGGCTGCATGATCAGCCACAACTACGCCTGTAACGAAGCGCGGCAGATGGTCATCTGCCTGGGTCGCACGCGAGAGTCGATTACCTGGACGCCGCTACCGCTGTTTCACCTCAATGCCACGGTGACCACGGTGTTGTGCAACTTGATGATTGGCGCGCGCGCGGTGGTCTATCCACGTTTCTCGGTGTCGGGTTTCTGGCCGGATATCGAGCGCAGCGGCGCCAATGAGGCCAACCTGCTGGCTTCAATGGTTCCGCTGCTGGCGGGTGCGCCTGACAACGACGCGATGAAGCGTTGCTACGGGCAACTGGACAAGGTCTACGGCGCGCCATTTCCCCCTGAGTTGCAGCAACGCTGGCGTGAGCGTTTCGGCGTGCGGCACGCCGTAGGTGGGGCAGGTTTTGGCCTGACCGAGTGCGCCATCGTGACCATGCTGCCGTTCGGTGATCCTTACAAGCCCAACTGTGCCGGCAAGCGTTGCGACTCCTTCGATATTCGCGTGGTCGATGACAACGATGTCGAGTTGCCCTATGGCACCCCGGGCGAGCTGATTGTGCGTCCACTCAAGCCACACGTGATGTTCGAGGGCTATTGGAATCGTCCCGCCGACACACTCAAAGTCATGCGCAACATGTGGTTCCACACGGGCGACATCGGCATGATCGACGAAGAAGGCTTCTTCTTTTTCCTCGACCGCAAGAAGGATTACATGCGCCGTGGCGGGGAAAACATCTCCAGTTATGAGATGGAAAAAACCTTCGCGGCGCATCCGCAGATCGAGGATGTCGCGGTCCATGCCGTGTTTTCCGAGTTGTCCGAGGATGAAGTCAAGGTCACCGCGGTACTGCGTCCGGGCAGTAGCGTGACGGAGGAGCAGTTGTGCCGCTGGGCCATTGACCGCGTGCCCTACTATGCGGTGCCGCGCTACATCGAGTTTCGCACTGAAGTGCCGCGCAGCCCGGTCGGGCGGATTCTCAAGTATGAATTGCGCGATCAAGGGGTGACAGCTGCGACCTGGGATCGGGTCAAGGCCAACGTGACGTTTGACAAGCGTTGAAGGCAAGGTGATGATCAGTAAAAATAACAATAAGTCAGTTATTGGGCTCTGGGCAGTGAAGTGTGCAGCGCGATATTCGCTTAATACTTCTCGATCTTTGAGCGCTTGCTAGCTGAAAAACTGAAAAAAAGCTGATGGAGTGTCTGCATGTCTCGCTCATCTGAAAAGCCTGGAACGTCCCTGGCCATCAATTTTGCCGAATTTCGCTTGGGGTGGAGGGTGCTCATCCTTGCCCTGATCGGCATTGGCACTTCCGTCAGCGTCGCGCCGCTGTATGCCTTCGGTTCCATGATCGTGCCCTTGCAGGAAGCCTTTGGCTGGACTCGGGGCGAAATACAGCCGGCCATTTCCTTCTTGTTCGCAAGCTCGGTGATCTCCATCCAGATCACCGGCTGGTTGTTCAAACGCTACGGCATTCGCCCGGTGACATTGTGTTCGCTGGTGGCCTTGGCACTGGGCTACGCGCTGATGACCTTCAACACCGGCTCCATCTGGCAGCTGTACGGCGGTTACGCGCTGCTGGCATTTGCGGGGCTTGGGACCATGCAGGTGACCTGGACGCAGTTGGTCAACCTGTGGTTTGACCTTAACCGGGGCCTGGCCCTGGCAATCATTCTCTCCGGTACCGGGCTCGCGGCATTGGTACTGCCGCCGTTGTTGAGCTGGGCGATCGGGCAATGGGGCTGGCGTGCAGGCTATTGGGTGCTGGGTCTGTTGCCGTTGTTGGTGACGTTGCCGTTGTCGCTGTGCTGGCTGTCCACCGCGGCGCCGCTGATCAAGCAAATGGCTGTGGCTGTCGGAACTGATGTCGAAGCGGTCAAGTTGCCGGGCATGGAGTTGCGTCAAGCCGCGCGGTCACGGCGCTTCTGGGTCTGTAACTTTGCGCTGCTGCTGGCGGTGACGGCGATGATCGGCATGGTGATCAATACCGTGCCCATGCTGCGTGATAAAGGGCTTTCGGCGGCGGATGCGGCCAGTGTATTCAGCATTTATGGCGTTTCCCTGGTGCTCGGCCGGGTCGTGGTCGGTTACTTGATCGATCGGTTGTGGGCACCGGGCGTGGCCTTTGTGGTGTTGCTGACCCCGGCCTTTGGCTGCCTGATTTTCATGACCCAGAGCGACATGCACATTCTGATGCTCGGCTCAATTCTGGTGGGGCTCGGCGCCGGCGCGGAAATGGACATCGCGGCTTTCCTGATGGCGCGATATTTCGGCATGCGCGACTACGCCAGGGTCTACAGCCTGCACATGGGCGTGATTGGCCTGGGCAGCACCCTCGCACCCTTTGGCTTCGCGATTCTGTTTTCCCGCACCGGCACCTACGACTCGATGCTGACCTATTGCGTGCTGGCTTTCCCGCTGTGTTCGGTGCTTTTGCTGACGCTGGGCCGCTATCCGCGCTTCGACGGCATGGCGACGCCTGAGCGTTCACCTGCAGGCGAGCCATTGGCCATGGGCCAGCCCGTTTCTCGAACCTCGCTTTGAAGCACAGGATAAACCTATGGCAGACGGTGCAGCTTTCCTGGCCAATCTCATGGCGGACCAGGGTATTGATCCCTTGATGCAGCACCTGGAAATTCTCGGGGCGCCGCAGATGTACGAGGAGGGGGCGCGACTTCAGGTCCGGCTCAAGGGTTTCCACATGAACGGCGGTGGCAGCGCTCACGGAGGGCTGATCATGACCCTGATGGATGTGGTCATGGCCTGCAGCACCTTCGCTTCCGGGCGCGACCAGCATTGCGTCACCGTGGAGATGAAGAGCAGCTTCATGCGCCCCGGCGGGGTGGCGGGTGACGTTCTGAATGCGCAGGGTTTCCTGCGTTCGAGCAGCCGTTCGCTGGCGTTCTGCGATGCTGAAGTACGCAATGAAGCAGGTGAGTTGCTCGCCACCGCCTCCGGTACGTTCAAATACATCAAGCGTCCGGTTTCCGTTCTCTGACAACCTGCCGGGAAATCCGATGAACCTGTCTGATGTTGCGCAAGCCCGGCTCTGGAATCAGCAGGTATTGGCGGACCTGCTGTGTCTCACTCAACAAGGTCCACTGGTTTTTACCGGTGACGTTCACGATGCCAACCTCAATGGCCGCGTTTTTGGTGGGCAACTGTTGGCGCAGGCCCTTCTGGCGGCCCGGCACTGTTGCCCGGACAAGCAGCCAGCGACGCTGCATTGCCTGTTTTTGCAAGGTGCGCTGCCGACGCTACCGATTACCTATCAGGTGACGCCGCTGCAGGAGGGCAAGCGCTTTGCCAGCTTTCATGTCAGTGGGATGCAACAGACGCGGCGGGTGATCGATGTTCAGGTCAGCTTTCAGGTTCCCATTGAAGGCTTCTTTCATGTCCAAGCGCCGCCGCAAGTGCCGGACCCTGAAGAATTGCCCATGATGACTCAGTTGCGTGACGGCGGCCGGGCGGACTGGGGACGGTTTGAAAAAAGCTGCGCGCAATTGCGCATCGTCGAACCGCAGCGCTACCTGTGCCAGCCTTCCAGTGCGCCCAGCCTGGTGTTTTGGGTAAAGCTGCACGAACGCTTGCCCGAAGATGACGCATTGCAGGCGGCTGGCCTGGCCTATCTCAGTGACTTTTGGGTCAACAGCGCGGCGATTTTGCACCATGTCGCCCTGATCGAGGCGCGCGACCGTCTGTTTATCGCCAGCCTCAACCATTCCCTCTGGTTTCATCGTCCTTGCCGCGCCGATCAGTGGCTGCTGTTCGTCTGTGACAGCCCCAGCCTGCAATCGGGGCGTGCCTTGTCCAATGTGCGGATCTATGACCAGCAGCGACAATTACTGGCATCGATTGCACAGGATTGCCTGATGGGCGAGCGCGATTGAGTCAGGTTGTTCACCCCCCTTGCCATGTCACTTGCGCCTGAGGGCTCTGGAGCGTATCGCGGTGAAAAAACTTCGGGTTATCGTCTGTTATACCGGCGGCGTCGGCCGTCAAATCATCCGCCTTCTCAAGGGGCATCCCGGGATGGAGCTTGCCGGTGTGCTCGTCCATGACGAAAAGAAGGAGGGCGTCGATGCAGGTCTTCTGAGCGGCATCGGGGCCATGGGCATTACGGCGACATGCGATCTGGAAAAGCTGCTCGCCGTGCCGGCCGATTGCGCGCTATGGCACGGTAAATCCTGGAGCCCCGATATTGTGGAGCGCTTCCTGCGCCGCGGTATCAATGTGTACTCCGGCATTGGCGGCTGGTACCTGCAGGGAGAGCCGGAACTGGCGGCACTGGAAGACGCTTGCCAGGCGGGCAATACCACGCTGGTCGCCGGGGGCAATATCCCCGGTTTGATCAGCGATGTACTGCCTCTGTTCGTTTCCGGCTACGCCGGCCGGGTCACGTTGATCCGGGCCTGGCAGCGTGGCTACAACGCCCACTATCCGTCCGCCGTGCAATTGAGTCAGGGTTGCGGATTCGGCATTCCAGTGCAGCAGCAAACGAGCGGCGCCATGGTGGACAACCTATGGCTGTGGGGCATGCGTCAATCCGCTCGCATGGTGGCCGACGGCCTGGGGCTGGTATTGGATGATGTGAAAATCACCAACAAGGAATACGCGCTGGCCCCGGAGGACATGGTGCTCCAGGCCAGTGGACTGCACATCGCTGCTGGAACCCCGGCTGGCGTGAGATGGACCTTCACCGCCTATTCCGACGGTCGTCCTTTCCTTGAGATCGTGAACGAGCAGGTTGCCCGTCTGGCGCTCGGCCCGGGCTGGCGGCAGCGGGCGGACGAGCCCAACTGGCGGGTTGAGATTGAGGGGTCCCCGCGCATCTGCTGTGAGCTCTCGGCTCAGCCGGGCGAGGATGGGACGGATCACGCTGCAGCGCTGAACGCCGCGCGGGCGGTCAACTTCGTGCCGGGGGTCGTGGCAGCGGCACCCGGCTGTCGCTCCATCCTCGATCTGCCAGCGCCACACGCCACGCACTTTGCGTTTCGCTGATCAAAAAAAAAGGGCCCGCGACGGCCCTTGAAGTGATGCGCGCTGCCCTCTTCTAGTGTGCCGGGTAGTGGCGTTGGAGGAACTCGATAATGGCGGCATTGAACAGGTCGTTCTTGTCGCCAGCAACCATATGACCTGCGCCTTCCACGTCGACGAAGGTCATATGAGGAATCATCGCCTGCAATTCTTGTGCGCCCTGAGGGCTGACCACATCGCTTTGTTGTCCGCGCACCAGCAGGGTTGGAATATTGATTTTGCCAGCGGCGTCCTGCATCCGTTGGGCTATGCGGGCAACCTTCTGACGATGATCTCCGGCCATGAAACGCGGGTCCCAGTGCCAGTACCAACGCCCGTCATCACGCAGTCGGAGATTCTTCTCCAGCCCGCGGGTATCGCTCGTTTGCTTGCGATGAGGATTGTAGGCACTGACGACCTGAGCCGCCTCTGCCAGCGAGCCGAATCCATCGGCATTACCGGTCATGAACTGGAAGATATGTTCGATTCCTTCAAGTTCCAGGCGCGGGGTGACATCGACCAGAATCAGGCACGAGGCCAGCCTCGGGTCCGATGCACAGGCGAGCAATGAGTTGACCCCGCCCATCGACGCACCCACCAGCGCAGGCGCCGCTCCCAAGGTGTCGATGACCGAAAGCAGATCCTCGACTTGGGATTGCGGGCCGTAGTCGCCGTTTTCGATCCAGTCCGATTGCCCGTGTCCTCTGGCATCCAGGGAGATTACCCGGTACCCCGCGCTGGCCAGTGTCCGATGTGCCCGTGACCAGGAGTGGCGGGTCTGGCCACCACCGTGCAACAGCAAGATCGGTGGGCCGTCCTCCGGTCCGGAAACATCAGCGGCCAGGCGATTGCCGGCACCGCCGGTGAACCAGACAGGTGTAGGTTGCATGGCAAACTCCTTGGCCGCCGTCATTTAGCGTTTGGCCAGTTTCAGGCCGGACTTTTCCCGGTCCCACGTGGTTGCCGTCACGCCTTCATCGCGCAGCTGGAACTTGTAGATGCGTCCCAGCGGGCTTTTCGGTAGCGCCGAGCGGTACTCGATGTAGCGGGGCACCGCGTAGTAGGGCATCTGGTCGGCGGCCCAGCGGCACAGCTCTTCCTCGCTGAGCGCGTTGCCTGGCTTGAGGGTAATGGTGACCTTCAATTCATCCTCGCCCAGGTCTGAGAGCACGGCGTGCGCGGCGACCTCATCAACGGTTTCGTGCTGCAGGAAGGCACTTTCCACCTCGAAGCTGGAGATGTTCTCGCCGCGACGACGCAGATAGTCTTTCTTGCGATCGACGAAATAGAAGAAGTCATCCTCGTCGAACTTGCCGATATCGCCGGTGTGGAACCACATGTTACGCATGACTTTGAGCGTGTCTTCCGGACGCTTCCAGTAGCCATCGAACATGACGTTGGGTTTGCGGGGGCGAACAATGATTTCACCGGGTGTGTTAGGCGGCAGCTCGACATCATTGTCGTCGACGATGCGCACGTCGAAGTCTTCGGTGTTGCGCAGGCCGGAACTGCCCGGCTTGCCAACCGTACCGAACGGCAGAATGCTCGGCAGCGAGCACTCGGTAAGACCAAAGCCGCCGCAGACGGTGTGGGTGACACCGAATCGTTCCTTCCACTGTTGCTGCACAGCCTCTGGGAACGGCGCCCCCCAGACGGCCTTGACCTGGCCGCGGCAGCGCAGGCTGGATTCGTTGTCCGGCGCGCCTGCCAGCATGGGCATCATCGCGGCGAGCAATTGCACATCGTTGGCGCCGGTACGTTCGATCTGCGGCCAGAAATTGGACACCGAGAAGCGCGGGTAAATGGCGATCCGGGCACCGACCATCATGTTGGCAACGACCGTGGTGGCCACCGCATTGAGGTGGAACAGTGGCAGCGGCGACCAGGTAATGGTGTCTTCCTGGCGATTGGTAATCACCAGCATTTGCCGCGCCAGGCTGCACGTATAGTTGTGGCTGACCATGCAGCCCTTGGAAGGGCCGGTGGTGCCGCCGGTGTAGATCAGCATGGCGAGGTCATGGGGCATGACTTGCACGTCCGGCTCTCTGGCGTCGTCGCTGAGCAGGTCATTCCAGGCCAGCAGTGTCTGCTTGATGCTTACGGTCGGTACGGCACCGCGGTGAACCAGGGTGGTGAGCTCAGGCAGCCTGTCAGCAATGGCCGCGACCCGATCGGCGTAATCGCTTTCGGCGATGACCACGTTGGCGGCGGCGTCGCCCACTTGATGACGCAGGAACTCACCCTTGAGTGCCGTGTTGACCGGCACACTGACGGCACCGAGTTTATTGATGGCAAACCAGATAAAGACAGCGTCGGCGGAGTTATCCAGCAGCGTGACCACGGTCTGGCCTTTCTTGACCCCCAGTTTGCTCAAGCCATTGGCCAGGCGACAGGCGGTCTGGTTGATATCGGCAAAGCTGTAGGTGTCGCCCAGAAAATCCATGAATTGGCGGTCACCATATTTCTCGGTAGCGCGCTGCAAGACGGCGTTGATGGTGTCTAGCTGGTCAGTGCTCCAGCCGGGTTCACGTGCTGCCATGGATCTTCACCTCGAATATTGTTTTTGTAGGTGCCTCTCCACGCTCGGGACGAGAGCAGAGATTTCCCGCTATCTTAGCGCCAGTTCCAGACCTGCGTAACACCCGCAAATTCCAATAACTGACTGTTTGACATTTTTTAGAGTCTGCCGCAGTGTTGCAGGTGGGTCAATACTCAAGACCCCGACAATTGCATATCGCCAAATCCGAAACGGAGAGCGGCGGTGACTCGAGATCAAAAACTAGAGGAATTTTCATGACCACGGCTCCAGAGCGCCAAGCGATCATCTCCGGCATCGGGCAATCGGCAGTGGGTCGCAGGCTGGGACGTAGTGGCCTGGACCTGACGCTGGAAGCCATATTGGCGGCCCTTGAGGATGCCGGCCTGGACCGCAAGGACATCGACGGTGTTGCCAGCTGGCCGGGCTACCGTGCCGATATGCCGGCTTTTTCCCCGGTGTCTATTGGTCAGGTCAAGGAATCGCTGGGGCTGGAGCTGGGTTGGTACAGTGCCGGTAACGAAGCGACGCAGATGAGCGCCTTGATCAATGCCTGCATGGCAGTCGCTTCGGGTCAGGCCAGGCACGTCATCTGTTTTCGCACCGTCACCGAATCCAGCGCATTGGCAACGGGCGTGCGCTCAAGCTCCGTAGGAGGAGAAGGGCGTGTATCGGGCTTTGGCGAATTCCAGGTGCCGTTTCAGGCGGCGTCGGCGGCCAACTGGGTGGGGCTGGTTGCCAGCCGTTACTTCCATGAGTTTGGCGCGACCCGCGAGCAGCTGGCGGCGGTTGCGCTCAATGCCCGGCGCAATGCGGCACTCAACCCCAAGGCGGTCTATCGCGAGCCGCTGAGCATGGAGCAGTATCTGGCATCGCGCATGGTGTCGACGCCGCTTTGCCTGTACGACTGCGACGTGCCGGTGGATGGCTCGACGGTGCTGATCGTTTCTCACCGTGATACGGCGCAGGACTTGCGCTCGCGGCCGGTCAATATCGAATCAATTTGCGGCCCGTTCACCGGTCGCGACGCTTGGGATCAGATGGGCGATCTGACGCGCTATTGCGCCGAAGAGGCCGGTCGGCGGCTTTGGCAACGTACCGATTACAAGCCTGCCGACGTGAAGGTTGCCGCGCTGTATGACGGCTTCAGTTTTCTCAGTCTGCTGTGGCTGGAGGGGCTGGGCTTCTGTGGGCGCGGTGAGGCGGCGGCGTTCGTCGAAGGCGGTCAGCGTATTGCCCTGGACGGCCAGTTGCCAATGGCCACCCACGGCGGCCAACTGTCGGCCGGCCGTCTGCATGGGCTCGGCCATGTGCATGAGGCGGTGGTCCAGTTGCGCGGCGAAGGCGGGGCCCGGCAAGTACCGGGTCAACCGCACCTGGCGGTGGCGAGTAATGGCGGCGGCCCATTGGCCGGGGCCGTGTTGCTGTCCAGCGAGTAATCGGTGCCCGAAGGCTTGCGGATTACTTACCGCAAGCCTTCGGCTGCTACTCAAGCGTGGTAGAGGTTCCATTCGCCGGTGGTGGGCGACCGGGTCCAGCCACTGGAGGCGATGGCACCGCCATCCACCGGCACGGTCAAGCCGGTGACATAGGACGCCATGTTCGACACCAGAAACACCACAACGCCAGCCAACTCATCGGTCGATCCGGTGCGCCCAAGCGGGATGTAACGATCGCGGGCGGCTTTGCCTGCTTCGCCGCCGGCCTCCATATAGGGCCTCAGACCCTCGGTCATGATCATGTCCGGCGCCAATGCATGCACGCGAATGCCATGCCCGGAAAGCTCCAATGCCATCGAACGGCTGAAACTGATCATGCCGGCCTTGCAAGCGGCGTACACGGCAAACCCCGGCGCCGCGCGCAAGCCTTCGCTGCTGGCGATATTGATAATGGTGCCGCCCTGGCCGGCTTCCACCATCACCTTCGCGGCTGCTTGGGTGGCTGTCAGCATGCTGATGAAATTGAAGTCGATATGACGCCGCCAGCTTCGCTCGCTTTGCTCCAGAAAACTGCTATTGCGCACGCCACCGGCGTTATTGACCAAAATATCGAGGCGGCCGAAATGCTCGGCGGTTCGTGCCACGGCAGCAGTGATCTGCTCCGTGTGGTTGACGTCGGTTTCCAGGAACAGCGCCTGGCCGCCTTCTTTCTCGATGTTTTGCACCAACTGCTCGCCGCTCGCGCGGTCGATATCGGCGATGGCCACGCGGGCGCCGAAGCGGGCCAGGTTCACGGCAATGCCGGCGCCGATACCATTGGCGCCAGCGGTAATCAGGGCGACTTTACCGTCCAGGCGAATGTCATTGGGTGTCATGAGGTGCTCCTTTGTTGTTATTGGTTTCAGCCTCTGAGTTCGGCTCGACCGTTATTGATGACCACTACATCGCGTTCAATGCTGCGAACTCGGAAGGAGATGACCGGGCCATCGACCCAGATCTCCGTGCGGAAGGTTTCACCGGGGTAGGCCGGGGCGGTGAAGCGCCCGAAGATGGACCCAATCTGGCGACCATCGAATGCACACACCGCTTGCATGATCGCGCGCCCCGCCAGACCCCAGGTCGCCAGTCCATGCAAAATCGGCTTTTGAAAACCGGCTTTGGCGGCCACCTGTGGATCGGCGTGCAAAGGGTTCCAGTCGCCATTCAAGCGATAAAGCAGCGCCATGTTTTCGGCCGTCACCAGATCAATGATGTGTTCGGGGGCACGCTCAGGCACGGTGTGGGGCGCTGGGGCACTGCGTTGCGGACCACCGAAACCGCCGTCGCCGCGTGCCAGCATGGTCTGGCTGATGGTGCACAACGGCTCGCCACTGTCGGCCTCCAGAATGCGTCGCTCGTAGGTGATCAGCGCGCCCTTGTCCGCACCCTTGTCGATGATGTCGACGACCCGGGATTTGCCGATAACCCGGGCTTGGGCGGGCAATGGTTTGTGCAAGACCAGGCCTTGCTCGGCATGCACGATGCGCACCCAATCAAGCCCTGTGTCGAGGGTGCGCGGCCAATAGCCGGGGTGTGCGAGCACCACGCCCATTGTGGGTACTGCTCGCAACTCGGCCTCATACACCAGGGGCAGCTGATGGGCGTCCAGCGGATCGCTGCCGTAACCCAGGCTCAGGGCGTAAAGAATGCTGTCCTTGTGGGTGTAACTCTGCTGTGTATCGGGGATCTGCAGATCCAGCAGCTTGTGGTAATCGATGGCCATGGTTCGGGTCCTCGGGCTGACAAAAAGCAGGGGTTAGGCAAGCAGCGCGCGCAGCGTGCTGATCAATGCGATGGGCTGGTCGAACATCAAGTGGTGGTGCCCGTCGGGTATGGCGATGGGGCCGCGGGCATCCGTGAGGTGGTTGACGATGCGGTGAGCCATGGCTGGGGAAACGACGACACTGCGCTCGCCGAACACGTACGCGACGGGACGCTTGATCCTGGACAGGAGTTGTTCGCCGTCGGCTTCGCGTGCGCCACCGGGTGGCAGATTGGCGTCGAACTTCCAGCGCACGCCGGTGGCCGTCGCGCGCACTGAATGCCTGGCCACATGTTCGACCAGGCAGGGCATTGCGTCGGGCTGCTGCGGTAGCAGCCGGAAACGTGCAACGGCGGTTTCAATGTCCGGGTATTCACGGTCACCGCGAATTTTCGCGGGCTCCTTGACCGCTTCCTGATCGGAAAACACCACGTAGCTGTCAATGATGATCAGTCGCTCGAACAGCTCCGGACGATCGGCACAGGCGCGTAGCACGCGGGAGCCACCGTAGCTGTGGCCGATTGCAATCAAGCGCGGCGTGTCCAGCCACTCGGCGACGGCAATGACATCTTCGGCCAGGGTATGTGGGCCGTAGCTGGCGCGGTGGGCGCTGTCGCCCATTCCCGATAGATCCAGGGCGATGACCCGGTACCGCTCGGCGAAGAACGGTGCGATGAAATCCCACCAATGGGCATGTCCGCGAAAGCCGTGGACGAACAACAGAACGGGCTTGTCGCGTGCCTCGAAGTTCCAGGACAGCAGGTGCAGTCGGCTGCCGTTGGCTTCGATGTAGTGCGAACGACCAGGGTGCTCCAGTGCCCATTTGAACCAGGCGGGAGGGGCCTGGGATTCATCGGCTTTTTGCTGTGGGATCTCGCTCATGGGTACCGGTCCTTTTTATGGCCTGTTTACGCATTAGCCATGACGCTATTGCAGCGTGCGTTTGCTTAGGCTAATTTGTCGTCATAGCTGATACTATGTTAGTTATTATTTCGAAGTCCAGACCAATCGCCGGTATCGACCGGACCGAAGCGGAGTGCAGCAATGGAGCGTTTTCCTCGAGGGCAGGTGGCAATCGTCGGCGCTGCCACCTATGGCATGGGCGAGTCCCCGGGCATGCGATCGCTGGACCTGGCCGCCAAGGCCGCCGTCCTGGCACTCAAGGATGCCAACGTCAGCCTGCAGGAGGTCGATGCACTGTTCGTCTGCACACCAGATGACGCATTGTCAGGTTTGAGCGCGGCGGAATACCTCGGCATCCAGCCACGCTTTACAGAAAACAACCGCACCGGGGGCTCGGCCTTTCATTCCCATGTGATCGCCGCCACCCTGATGCTCGAAAGCGGTTATTGCGACACGGCATTGATCATTTACGGCAGTAACCAACGCACGGCGTCTGGCGGGCTCGTTTCAATGCGCTTGCCTTCACCTTACGAGAAGCCATACAAGCCGCTGACGCCGCTTTCGTCCTATGCACTGGCTGCCGCGCGCCACATGCACCAGTACGGCACGACCCGTGAGCATCTGGCCGAGGTCGCCGTGGCGGCGCGCAAGTGGGCCCAACTCAACCCGGATGCGTTTGTCAGGGATGAATTGACCATCGAAGACTGCTTGAAAGCGCGGATGGTTTCCGATCCGTTGAGCGTGCGTGACTGCTGCCTGGTTACCGACGGTGCGGCGGCGATTGTGCTGACTCGCTCCGACCGCGCCCGTGACCTGCAGGCGCGTCCGGTGTACCTGCTCGGTGGTGCAGCGGCGACCTGGTATTCGGGTGTCGACCAGTCGCAGGACCTTACCGTGACGGCTGCGCGTGAATCGGGCCAGCGTGCCTACGCACTGGCCGGTGTCACCCCGGCGGATATCGACGTGGTGCAGCTGTATGACGCCTTCACCATCAATACCCTGCTGTTTCTCGAAGACCTCGGGTTTTGCCCGAAAGGCGAGGGCGGTCACTTCGTGTCGGGTGGCAACATCGCCCCGGGTGGTTCATTGCCGGTCAACACCAATGGCGGTGGTTTGTCGTGCTGCCATCCTGGCATGTACGGGTTGTTCACCATTGTCGAATCCTGCATGCAGCTACGGGGTGAGGCTGGCCAGCGTCAGGTCGCCAATGCCCGTTTGGCGCTGGCACACGCCAACGGCGGCACGCTTTCCAGCCAGGCCACGTTGATCCTCGGCACCGCTGAAACTCTTTGATCCACTGGAGATAACCCTTCATGAGCACGACTGTTACAGGCACGCCAATGCAGCATGTGCACACCGAAATTCGCGATCGAGTTGCTGTCGTGACCCTTGACCGTGCACCGGTCAATGCGCTCGATTCGGTAGCCATCCGTGAGCTGACCGCCACTTTCAATGCCTTGGCACGGTCCACCGAAGCCAGTGTGATTGTGTTGACTGCACCCGGCGACCGGCTGTTTTGTGCCGGGATCGACCTCAATGACTCAGCACGGCGGCATGCCCGAACACCCGCCGAAGGCGACACCACCCTTGATTTGCTCGATCCGGGAGCGGTCGTACGCGAATGCTTCTGGTCCATTCTCGATTGTCCGCTGCCGGTCATCGCGGCGGTCAATGGCAAGGCCATTGGTGCCGGGTTGGTGCTGGTGGCGTGCTGCGATCTGATTATCGCGTCAGAGAACGCCACCTTCTCCGTTCCGGAAATCAAGGTCGGAGTGCTCGGTGGTGCACGGCACCTCCAACGGCTGGTCGGGCCGTTCAAGACGCGCAAGATGTTTTTCACGGGCGAGGCGGTTCCGGCACAAGAGTTCTATCGATTGGGTGCTGTCGAGGAGGTCGTCGCACCGGAGAAATTGATGGACGCAGCCCTGGGCCTGGCCGCCAGTATCGCTCGCAACAGTCCAATCGGCTTGCGTCTGGGCAAGGAATCGCTGACACGGGTCGAGGACCTGGGGCTCAAGGAAGGTTATCGTATCGAGCAGGATTACACGGGCCGGGTGACGCGCTACAACGATTCCACCGAAGCGCGCCGTGCCCAAATGGAAAAGCGCGATCCCAACTGGACCTGGAGCTGATATGAAAGCCTTCGAAGTGCAATGGACCGATGCCGAAATCACGAGGGTGATGCGCAAGGTCGAGGATTGTAGATTACCCCCGGCGCCTGCCGGTAGCGGCTGGACGCTGGGCTGTGACAGTGAGTTTTTGCATCGACTGCAACGCCACTGGCTTGAATCGTTCAACTGGCAGGCCTGCCAGGACCGGCTCAATCGTTACCCACAATTCATCGCCGAGATCGACGGCCTGGACGTGCATTTCGTCCATGTCAAAGGCGAAGCCGAAGGGCGTCGGCCATTGCTGTTGACCCATGGCTGGCCGGGCTCGCACCTGGAATTCTGGGACGTCATTGAGCCGCTGGCGTTCCCGTCACGCCATGGCGGCACTGCCGACCAGGCCTTCGACCTGGTTATCCCAAGCCTGCCGGGCTTCGGTTTCAGCGGCAAACCACCTGGCGTCTTCAGTCAGCGTCAGACGGCGAACCTGTGGAACAAGCTGATGACTGAGGTACTGGGCTACCCGCGCTATCTGGCTCAAGGCGGCGATTGGGGCTCCATCGTCACATCCTGGCTTGGCCTGGACCATGGCAAGCATGTCGAAGCGATTCATCTGAACATGCTGGGCTTTCGCTCGCTGACACCACCGCGAGACGACGCTGAGCTCAATTGGCAGCGCCAGGCCGAAGCCGCCCAGCGGGCCTACAGCGGTTATGCAGCAGTACAGATGAGCAAGCCACAGTCGATTGCCTGGGCCGCCGCGGACAATCCAATGGGCCAGGCAGCCTGGATACTGGAGCGCTTTCATGACTGGGCGGATTTGCGTCAGCGCAGCTTCGAACAGGTCTTCGACCTGGACACTCTGCTGAGCAACATCGTGCTGTATGTGATGACCGGCAGCTTCACCAGTGCGCTCTGGTATTACCCCGGTGTGGTCAAGGATGGTTTCACGCTACTGCCTGCTGGTGTTCGCTGTGAAACCCCGACGACGTTCGCCGAGTACTCGGGTGACGCGCTGACGCCTGTGGCGCCACGCAGCCGGATCGAGTTGGTCTACAACCTGGCTGACATGACGTCATTGCCTGAAGGCGGGCATTTTGCGGCGATGGAGGTACCCAAGGATTTCGTCGAAGATATCCGCCGCTGGGGCGCATCCGTGGTGGCCCGCCGTTAGTCCGAGGGGCTCCGTGGCGATTGACGCGGAGCCTGGATAGGAATACAACTGACAAACAGTCATTTATTATTCTTGCAGTTGGGTACCTGCGGCCCGACTTGAGCACAATCAATAACAATAAGAGGAACCGTGGCGATGAAAGTCCGTCTACCCAACTTCGATTTTTCCAGTATTCGACCCCATTGGGCACCGGTCCATGAATTTGCCCAGAGCTACAATGCGTTTTCCACGGTACCTGCACATATCGAACCGTTTCTGGTCAAAGTCATGATGCGCGTCAAGGATGCCCTTGGCGAAAGCCATCCTAAGTTGCGCGAGAGCATCGAGATTTTCAACAAGCAGGAAGTGCAGCACTGCAAGCAGCACGTGGCTTTCAACAAGATGCTCTACAAGTCAGGTTACGAAGGCATGCAGGGCCTGGAGAAACCTTACAAGGAGGATTACCAGCGTTTCCTCGACACAAAATCACTGCGCTTCAATGTCGCCTATTGCGAAGGTTTCGAGGCCATGGGTTCGTCGGCCGGACAGGTCTTTTTCGAAGAACTGAACGAGTACCTCGAAGGCGCCGACCAAGAGGCGGTGGACTTGTGGAAATGGCACCTGGCAGAAGAGTTCGAACACCGGGAAGTGTGCTTCCAGGCCTATAAGGCGCTGTATGGCAATGGCCTGTTCGCCTGGCTGTATCGAGTCTGGGCCTTCGGCTATGCGGTCAAGCACATTGGTTCGCACACCGCGCGAGTGGCGGCTTACTTGACTGACAAAGATCGCGAAGGCATGACCGAAGAACAACGCTCGGCATCCATCGAGCGCCAGAAGCTGCTGAAGGCGAAAATTTCCAAGGCCAGCAAGAAGCGCTTGGTCAAGGTGCTGTCGCCGTTCTACAACCCGGCAAAAATGATTCCATCCCCGGGCATGGCTGAATTGCTCGCGCGTTTTTCCTAAGCTCCAGGCAACAAAGAGTTCCGGGCAGCAAAAAGTTCCAGGCAGCAAAAAGGGGAGCCCAGGCTCCCCTTTTTGCTGCACTCAGGAAGTTATCCGCCCAGTTGTTCTACGCGCTTGATAGCCGCCTCCAATTGATTGGCATCGACTGGGGGGGAGAATCGCGCGGCACTTGGGCTGACCATGGACTTCTCGGCCAGCTCGCGAATCTCTTTATCACTCGGCTGCAGCAGGCCAAAGTCTTGCAACAGCGTCGGCAGCCCAATCTCATGATAGAAGCCGATCAGCTCTTCAATGAACGCCAGCGGGCGATTTTCCAGCACCAATTGGACGAGCAAGCCGTAGGCAACGTGATCGCCATGCAGTGTGCCCTTGGCTCGCTGCAAATAAGAGAAGCCGCGAGCAATGGCGTGGGAAACCGACAAGCCACCGTTCTCGAAACTGATCGTGCTGAGCAGTACCGTGGCTTCGACCAGTGCCTCCAGATCATCGTTGACCTGCTTGGCTTCGACGGCGCGCAACGCCGCGGCGGCGTGTTTGCGAATGATGCTGTAGCAGGCATCGGCGGCCATCAGGCCAGTCAGCGATGCCGGGGTACCCAGCAGGGTATGGGCACCGGCGGAGGCGCAAGCCTGGGCTTCGAATTTCTTTGAAATGGCATCGCCAATACCGGCGCGCAGAAAACGTGCCGGGGCATTGGCAATGACGCCTGTATCGACCAGCACCAGGTCTGGGTTGCGTGGCAAATGGAGGATGTCCTGCATGATGTGTTCATCGTCGTACACGGCAATGGCGGCACTGGCAGGGCCATCGTTCGAGGCGATGGTTGGCACACTGATGCTGCGCAAGCCCAGCTTCAAGGCGACACCCTTGGCGGTGTCCAGAGCCTTACCGCCGCCCAGACCCACCACCATGTCGGCACCGAACCGCAAACTGTCCTGAGCCAGTGCGGTAATGGCGGCATGGGTGATTTCCCCCGGAAAGACTTCAAGTGCACAGGCAACGTCGGCTGCCTTGAAGCTCGCCAGCACGCGGTCACCCAGCAACCGGGCCATGTCGGCGTCGGTGATCACCAGGGCACTCCTGCCCAGCACTTTGCAATGGCGGCCCAATTCATCGAGTGCCGCATCGCCCTGAACATAGCGCGAGGTTGCCGCAAATATCCGCATGGGAAGCTCCTAAAAATGAATGTCAGTTGGTTATTGTTTTTTTCTTGGCTTTTTTGGGCTTGCGTCGCTGTTTCTGGTGCTATACATTCTACACATAACTGACCAAATGTCAGCTTTCGATAAGTTTAACAACAAAAGGCCCTTGGAGGGTGATGATGAATTTCGCTGACTATAAGACGATTGCTTTCGAACGTCGTGGCCGTGTTCTGAACGTGACTTTCAACCAGCCAGAAAAGCTCAACAGCTTCGCCGGCGTGTCGCACACCGAGTTGTCCTGGTTGTTCTACGACTTGGTTGAAGATACTGAAAGCGACATCATTGTTGTCTCTGGTGCTGGCCGCGCCTTCAGTGCCGGCGGCGATATCGAGTACATGCAATGGCTGCATGACAACCCGACCGAGTTCTATCGTTGCGTTCGCGAAGCCAAGCGCATCGTCAACGGCATGCTGGAATGCGACAAGCCGATCATCGCCAAGGTCAACGGCGATGCGATTGGCCTGGGCGCTACCGTTGCAGTGTTCTGCGATGTGGTCTTCGCCGCCGAGACCGCACGCTTTGGCGATCCGCACAACAACGTCGGTCTGATCAGCGGCGACGGTGGGCAGATCATGTGGCCGTACCTGATGGGCTATGCCCGCGCCAAGCACTACCTGTTCACGGGTGAGAAGTTCACCGCTAAACAGGGCGTCGAGTTTGGTATGGTCAACGCCGCCATGCCAGCTGCCGAACTGGATGCCTACGTCGACGCCTACGCCGATAAACTCGCTGCCATGCCGGTACAGTCTCTGCGCTGGAGCAAATCGACCATCAACGTACCGCTGCGCCAGATGGCGGCGAGCATGATGGACGTGGGTATGGCTTACGAAAACGTTTCCTCGGCGAGCAAGGATCATGTCGAGGCCATTGCGGCCTTCCGTGAGAAGCGCACACCTAAATTCAATCAGCGTTGATCGATCATGCTGAGCGCCTCTTTCGCCCAGGCTGCCTTAGGTCGCCGCGCCCAGGAGGTGCCCAGCTGGTTTAGCCGGGCTATCGCCCAGGCGGGACAATCACATCGCGTCAGCGTCGAGGGTATCTCGCTTCATTACCTGAGCTGGTCGCCACTCAATGCTGACAAGCCGGTGCTGCTGTTTGTGCATGGTCTGCGTGCGCATGCCCATTGGTGGGACTGCATAGCGCCGTTCTTCGCCGAACACTATCGGGTTGTCGCCCTCGATCTGTCCGGGATGGGGGACAGCGGTCATCGTTCGGATTACCCGTTTCAGATCGCGGCGGCCGATATCGTCGGCTTTATCGAACAGGCTGGACTGGGGCCGGTCATTGCCGTAGGTCACAGCTACGGGGGAGCGCGGGTGCTGCGTGCCTGTGCCGACCGCCCTGATCTCTTCCAGCGGTTGATCATTCTCGATGCCCTGGTGGTTTATCCCGAGGACATCCCGCCTTTCGATCCAGTCAAGCCTGCACCACGACGTTTTTACCCGGACCAGGCGACGGCGCTGGGGCGTTATCGCCTGTTGCCGGAGCAGCCTGTTGCCTTGCCGTACATCGTCGATCACATCGCCCGGCATTCATTGGCCGAGCATGAACAGGGCCTGTGCTGGAAGTTCGACCCGATGATGCCCTCCGGGGTCGCGCAGGAGGAGTTGGCAGCGAGCTTGCTGCCCAGGGTCAACCGACCGGTGGATTTCGTCTATGGCGAGCACAGCGCGATCGTGTCCAGGGTCATGGCCGAGCGCATCGTGGCGGACCTTCCCGATGGGCGCGGTCCGTTCGGAATACCCGGTGCCCACCATCACATGATGATCGACCAGCCTCTCGCGCTGATCGCGCTATTGCGCGGCCTTCTTGCCAATGGAGCCAACTATGAATGACCTGGTTTTGCTGGAACGCCACGGTGCCGTGGCGGTTGTGACGTTGAACAATGCCAAGACTCGAAACGCCTTGTCCCGTGATTTGCTCACTGTTCTCGCCGATTGTCTCGAGGCACTTAACGAAGACGTCGAGTGCCGGGCCATTGTGATCAACGGCGCCAATGGGCATTTTTGTTCCGGTGGCGATGTTTCCGGCATGTCGGCCGAGCGTCCGCTACCCGTCGGTCGTGGACGGATGGTGCTCGGGCACCGGGTGGTCAAGGCGATGGTTTCTGGCAACAAACCGGTGATCGCCGCGGTGCAAGGTTATGCCGCGGGCGCCGGGTTTTCATTGGCCGCCGCAGCCGACTATGTCGTGGCAGCGCCAAGCGCCAAGTTCGTTTCTTCCTTTGCCAAGGTAGGGTTGGTTCCGGACCTTGGATTGCTCTGGAGTCTTCCACAGCGCATTGGTGTGGCGCAGGCGCGACGGTTGTTCTATAGCGCAGCGGTGGTCGAAGCCGAGGAAGGATTGAAGCTAGGGATAATCGATACTCTGGTGTCCGAAGACGATGATTTGTTGCCTACGGCAGTCAGCCTGGCGCAAAGCTTTACTGCTCACGCGCCGCTTTCTGTGGCGCTGGTACGCTCTGCATTGTCTCGTGGCATGGGCACTCTTGATGAGGCGCTGGGCTACGAGATGGATAACCAGGCGGCGTTGTACCTGACCCAGGACCATCGCGAAGCAGTCGAGGCGTTCATGGGCAAGCGCCCACCCAATTTCAGAGGGGTTTGAAAATGGCGAGGTCGCAGGTTGCACAGACCTGCGACCTCGCTGTAGTAGGGGTCAATGTTGTAAGTGAGTACTGAAGCGCTCCTTGAACTCAGTAGGTACTTCCACGACTTTCGAAGCGACAAAATCGAAGAAAACGAAGCCATTCTTTGCCAGTGCAATCACGCGCGCGTCGTGCTTGCGTGTAATGCGATAGATAAAATCCCCTCCATAGGTGTTCAGGTCCGTCACCCCCACTTCTATAAGCAATTGATCATTGAAATAAGCGGGCGCCTTGTAAATGGTTGCCAGATCGGTGATCAGCGTACCGTGGCGACTGTTAGCGACATCCTCGGGTGGCATGCCGTAGTGGCACAGGAACAGCGTACGCGCATCCGAAATCAAGGAAATCAGCCTGTCGTTGCCCACGTGATTTCCAGCATTGATTTCGCTCATGCGCACCCTGAACGTTGTGCTGAAGCAGAAAGATTCTTCCGGAAGCTCAAGCTGCAAGCGCGGCATCTGTGGATCCTCAGGTCCTGGAGCGCGGCATGCCGAG
The DNA here is from genome assembly GCF_002356535.2 of Pseudomonas izuensis. NCBI lineage: Bacteria > Pseudomonadati > Pseudomonadota > Gammaproteobacteria > Pseudomonadales > Pseudomonadaceae > Pseudomonas > Pseudomonas izuensis. Next base: position 2,790,365 of record NZ_AP017423.2, read on the forward strand.
TGCCTGTTCGGCAATCAGGCTGCGATGGATCTCGCTGGTACCGCCGTAGATCGTCATGCCGATCGACTGCCGATAACCCAGCTCCACATGCCCTAGCCCGGTGTTTGATTGCAGCAGGGTGTCGGGTGCGCAGAGGTCCATCAAGTCGAGGGCATCACGCTGGTATTGTTCAGTGGAAAACAGTTTCGACATCGGTCCGAAGGCGGCGCGGCCAGGCACTTGCTCCTGTACGCCCCAAATGGTCCGGTAGCACAGGTCGCGGGCAATGGTCGTGTGTACCGCCACACGTGCCAGTCGGCGTTGTACATCGGCATTTGCCAACATGGGGTGGCCATCACGCTGAGTCGATTGCGCCCAGGCCAGCGCATGCTTGTACATGTTTTCGAAACTGATGCGGTACTGATCACCGCCGTGCTCCAGCTCCAGGGTCGCGGCCATGACAGCGGTGCCACCGTCGATTTCACCGATCCGATAGCGATCGGCGACGACAACTTCGCTCAAGTAGGTAATGTTGGTGCGCTCATCCTGCAGGGTATGCACCGGATGGACTTCGATGCCCGGCAAGTCCATCGGCACCAGGAACAGCGTCAGGCCTGCATGCTTGGGCACATCGGGGTTGGTCCGCACCAGCAGGAAAACATAGTCCGCCAGGTTGGCGGCGGTAGTGAACATCTTCTGCCCGTTGATGACCCAGTTGCCATCAAGGGTGCGCGTGGCACGCGTCCTCGCGGCAAAAACGTCGGAGCCGCACGAAGGCTCGCTGAAGCCCAGGCAAGCCAACGCTTCGCCACTGGCAAAGCGGGGCAGGGCTTCTGTTTTGACTTCGTCGCTGGCGAAGCGCATGACGATCTGCGCTACCTGGTTGGTGATCGGGGTGGTGATGCGCTGCCAGTTGTGCGTTTCGAACACTTCCTGCAAGGCGGCCATGTCAAAAGCGTTTTTGCCTCGGCCACCGAACTCGGCAGGCCAATGGGGAAACAGCAGGCCTGCGTCGGCCAGCATGCGGTTAAAGCCGGCATGGTAGCCATCGACCGAATGATGGGCGTGGGCTTTCAATTCGTCGGTCAGATGTGTGCGGAAAAACGCTCGCACCTCCTCGGCAAACACGGCTGCCTGCGGCCCGTGGCCGAATTCCAGATTGACCTCACCGACCTCTGGCAGGGCGACGGTGTGACCGTCACTCCACAAACGTGCGGCAACCCTGTCCAGTTCAAGCTGCGGGTCGCCATTGAGCATCCCCCAGGCTTTCGCCCGGCGGTAATACAGTTGCACGTCGTATTCCAGTGAAACGCCGTAGCCACCGAAAGTATGCAGCGCACGGGCTACCGCACGCCCGGCAGATTGCGTTGCCCACCACCAGGCCATCGAGACCAATGCGGCTGCATCGGGTTGCTGTCGCGCGATGCCCCAGACCGCATGCCGCACCAGCAGTTGGCCGCCTTCGATTTCGGTCAGGGCGTCGGCCAATGGATGGGCGATACCCTGAAAACCACCGATAGCTCGACCGAACTGCTGGCGCTCGCATGAATAAGCAGCAGCCAGCTTCAATGCCTGATGGGCAAGGCCCGTCAGCATGGCTGCCTTGAGCAGTTTCCACTCCTCCACGGCTTGCTCGAATGCGCGGCAGGACTCGATACCGCTGGCGACCAGGTGGCTCTCGACCGCGTGGTCATCGGCGGCCAGTATCTGCACGCTATCGGCGCCAAGATTGGCGCTTGGCGGTTTTGCCGCCAGCCCTGTCAGGGCCAGAATGGCATCGCCCTGACGAACAAGCACGGCAATCGCGGCATTGGCACCCGGCAGGGCAATGGATCGCCCCGCATCGTAGGGCTGCGGGGCGAGCGTGATCAATTGGCCCTGTTTGGCCTGATCGAGCAGCGCTGTTGCGGCCGGGCTGTCGAGCTGTGCCAGCAGGCGCGCCGCTGGCAGCGATTCGGCCAGAGGCACCGAGACCAGATGGCGTCCGGCTTCCTCGGCAACCAGGAGTGCCTCCAGCAGTCCCATGTTTGAACCACCGGCGGATGCCGATATGCGCATGGTTGTAATACCGAAATCCACCAGTTGCTGCCACAAGTCAGCGTCGAACCCACTGGCTTCTGCTGCGCGCACGCGTGCAGGGCTGGACTCAACGCTGAAAAGGCGGGTGACGGAGTTGAGCAACATTTGCTGCTCTTCGGATAAATTCAAGTTCATGGCAACCTCGCCTGGGTTCAGTTCGGTTGTGCGTAGAGCTTGCGCAGCTCGATCTTGTTGATCTTGCCGGTGACCAGCTTGGGCAGCGCATCGACCACAATAATTTTTTTCGGTTTCTTGTAACTGGCGATCAATGTCCGCGTGTGCTCGATAAGGACGTCCTCGCTGGTGCTTTCTCCCTGTTTGAAGGTGATGACCGCACAGACGCTTTCACCCCATTTGGCATCGGGGATGCCAATTACGGCACATTCGGATACTGCAGCGTGTTGCAGCAGGGCTTCTTCGACTTCCCGTGAATAAACGTTTTCGCCACCGGTAATGATCATGTCTTTCTTGCGATCGACCAGATACAGGAAACCATCCTCATCGAAGCGCCCCATGTCACCGGTATGGCACCAGCCATCACGCAGGGTTTGCAGAGTGGCCGCATTGTTGTTCCAGTAACCGCGGAACATCGCACTACTCTTGGCGAGGATTTCCCCCGGCTGGTTGGGCAGGCACTCGTTACCGTCCTCATCGACCACCTTGGCCAGCAGGTTGGGGTAGGGCTTGCCCACCGAGCCCAGGCGCTTGCGCTCCTGCTCAGTGCCATCGGGTCGATGTTGGGCCGACGACAGCGAGAACATGCAGATTTCACTCTGGCCGAACAGGTTGACGAAGTTGCAGCCATTGAACACATCGATGGCTTTTTTCAGTACCGGCACCGGCATGGGGGCTGCGGAGTAAATGATGGTGCGTACGCTGGAGAGGTCGGCCTGGCTCACGTACGGATGCTCGAGCACCATCTGCACCATGGTCGGTGCCAGCAGCAGGATGCTTAAGCGCTCCTTTTCGATGGCTTTGAGCACATCCAGAGGCTCGAACTGACGCTGAAGAAAGGCTGCGCCGCCACGCACGTGCTGGGACAGACTGATGACCATGCCACCCAAATGGAACATGGGCATAACGATCAGCGTGACGTCCGGTTGCTGCATGTCGATCAACCAGGTATCGACCTGGACCAACTGCCGATACTCGCGGTGGCCCCAGATCACGCCTTTGGGTTTTCCGGTGGTACCGCTGGTGTAGATCAGGCAGCAGATGTCTTCTTCGGTGGCGCGGATCGGTGGGCCGAGCGGATCGCCAGTGGCGATGAAGTCTTCATAACCGATGGCCCAGTCGCTCTCGCCATCGATGCAGACAAAGGTCTCCACCGACGGCATTTCATGGCGCAACTGCTCCATGATCGGCAGGTACTGTGCTTCGAAAAAGAACAGGCGAGGCGAGCCGTCACGGACAATGCTGGCGATCTCAGCCGGGGCCAAGCGGAAATTGACCGGTGCGAGGATATAGCCGGCCCACTGGGTGGCAGCCATGATTTCGCCGAACTCAATTGAGTTCATCGAAAGGATCCCGACCCGATCCTGATGCTGCAACCCGGCATTATGCATGGCCGAGCCGATCAGTTTTGCGCTGGACAGCAGCTCGCCGTGGCTGATGCGTTTCTCGCCCAGAATATAAGCCGGGTCATTGCGATAGAAGCGAGCGCGTTGCTCCAGGTCATCGGCGAAAGACAGTGGCAGATAATCACGCATACAAAGCCCCTCCGACGGGTTCTTGCAGGTTGCCGGCGGCGCGAGTCAGGTGGAAGTCGCTGTCGCCAAAACGCTTTTCAAAAAGTACGGCTGCCTTGTAGTGATGGCCGACCGCGTACTCATCGGTGGTGCCGATGCCGCCATGTAACTGAATGCCCTGGCTTGCAACGAAATAGTGGGCGCGGGCAATGAATACCTTGGCGCCGGACACTGCCTGGCGCCGGGTCTCGACATCCCCTGAGTCAAACGCATTGATCGCGCTGAACAACATGGCCCGGGCCTGGTCAGTTTCCACGAACATCTCCGCCATGCGATGTTGCAGGGCCTGGAATTGCGCCAGAGGCTTGCCGTATTGCACGCGTGTCTTGAGGTAGTCAGCGGTCATGGCCATGACCGCTTCCATGGAGCCAACGCTGGCAGCACACAGCGCCAGAATGGCGCGGTCGAGCCCGGCTTCAATGGCTTGCTGCACGGCCGCGCCGCGCAACAACAGGTTCGCATCGGTGACCTGTATGTCTTGCAAATGCAGATCTGCGGCGCGGCTGCCGTCGATCAGTTCGTAGGTGTTGGCCGTCATCCCCACAGCCGCACGGTCGACCACGAACAGCGCCGTTTCGTTGCTGTCTTCAAGGATGGCGCTCACCAGAAAGCTGTCCGCTACGCCGCCATGGAATACGCGGTGCTTTTGGCCATTCAAGGCCCAGCCATCGGCGACACGTCGGGCGCTACTGTGCAGTTGCACCTGGTATTCATTGCGAGCGTCTTGTTCCTGATGGGCGAGGGCCATCACGGTTTCGCCGGTGGCAATCGATTCAAGCAGGCGCTGGCGCTCGCCGGTATTGTCACTTGTGCCCAGGATGCGTGCGCAGAGCACAGCGGTGTCGACCACAGGTTCGAGCAGCAAGCCATGTCCGAGGGGTTCCATCAACTGCGTCAGCTCGAAACTGCTGGCACCCACGCCACCGTCCGCTTCGGCGATGTCCAGCGCCAGCCAGCCCATTTCGGCGAAGTGCTGCCAGTGTTTGCGCGAGAAATGGGCACCGCAGGAAACGGTGTGGCGACGCTCTTCGAATACATAACGTTCGCGCATGTAGCGCTCGGCACTTTCGGCCAGCAGTTTGTGTTCATCAGTGAGTTCGAAATTCATGGTCAAAACCCGAAAGCCAGTTTGGCAATGATGTTCTTTTGTACTTCCATGGCGCCGCCAAAAATGGTGCAGGCGCGCAAGTACATGAGGTCTGCGGTGACGCCGGGAACATGGCCTGGCCACAGCGGATCGCCCGTCGGGTCGGCAAACGCCTCGTCGCGGCTGTAGACCCGCAGGCTGCGCTGACCCAACGCGTCGCTCATCAGCTCGGTGAGTTTCTGTTGCAGGGACGAACCGCGCACTTTCAGTACCGACGCGCAGGCGGCAATGGGGTGGTGGCTGGGGGCTTCATGCAGCACGCGCAGCACTGACCATTCCAGCGCTTCAACCTCCAGGCGCACTCCGGTAAAACGCCGCACGAATTCGGGGTCCTGAAGCAGCGGCACGCCATTCTTGTGCTCTGCGCCGGCAATCAGGCGGATGCGCTCAAGGTCTGCGCGGGCCTTATAGATGTCGGCGCTGGAGGTGCGTTCGTTGGAGAGCAGGAACTTGGCCTGGGACCAAGCCTGATTGACTTCACCGATAATGTTTTCCCTCGGGACCCGGACGTTGTCGAGGAACACTTCGCAGGTTGAACCTTCACCGTTGATCATCGGGATCTGCCGCACCGTGACGCCAGGTGACTTCATGTCGATGATCATCATCGAAATGCCCTTTTGCGGGCGGTCACTGTTTTCCGTACGTACAAGAAAGAAGCCTTGCTCGCAGTACTGACCTTCAGTGGTCCAGAGTTTCTGGCCGTTAACCACGTAGTGATCGCCCTCGAGCACGCCCTTGGTCTTGAGTGCGGCAAGGTCGGAGCCGGCACCGGGCTCGGAGAAGCCCTGCGCCCACATTTCATCACCATTGAGGATCGGTGGCAGGTAGCGCGCCTTTTGTTGCTCGCTGCCGTAGGTATAGAGCACCGGGGCGAGCAGGCGCAGGCCTTGCCAGCGCAGCTCCGGGGCGCCGGCCAGTTTGCATTCGTACTCGAAGATGTGCGTCTGCAGATGGCTCCAGCCGGTTCCACCGTATTCGACCGGCCAATGCGGTGCGGCCCAACCTTGCTCGTTGAGCACCCGGTTCCACCAGCGCCGGTCATCTTCGTTCGGTGGATGCATACCGGTGCGGCTGCGACGAATCACGTCATCGGTCAGTTTGTCCTTGAGAAAGGCCCGGACCGACTCGCGAAAGGCCAGATCCTCGGGGGAGAGCGTCAGTTGCATGATGGTTTCCTTGGGCAAGATTCAGTTCGACTGAGCATCAGCACGCCAGCGGACGCATCGGCGCATCGCTGGCGCACAGACCGAGTACGGTCTGATAGGCATCGTGCACGGCATCGCCGATTCGTCCGCCCTTGCGCGCATCGCCGATGGTCGCTACGGCGAGACCCGCCTCGAGCAAGTGATTGAGCAAGGTGTCATCGGGCCTGCGTCCCTGGGCGATCAGTACGCCGAGGGTCTGCAATTCGCTGTGTTCACCGTCGTTGTGTTGCAATTGCACGCGGCCGTCTTCGGCAATGGCGACAATGCTGCTGTTATCGATGATGCGGATACGTGGGTTGCTGGCCAGACGCGTATTGAGCACGCCGCGATAGATCACCTCGGCCGAACGCGCGAGTTGTTTGGCCGGCGAACGGCTGACCAGTACCACGGCATAGCCTTTTTCACTTAAAAGCTCGGCAGTTTCACAGCCCGTCTCGCCGCCGCCATAGACCAGCAATGGCAAGGTATCGTCGACAGCGGGGAAGTTTTGCGTGTGGCCCATCAGCAACTCATAAGCGTCGCGTACATGGCTTGAGTCGATCCCCTTGATTGGCAGGCGCAGGGCTCTGCCGCCGATTGCCAGCAACACGATGGCGGGTGCGCCCGGTCCGGACAGGGTGCTGGCATCGACATGACTGTTCAGGTGAACCTTCACGGCGCTTTTATCGAGCTGGCGAATCAGGTAATTCAAGTACCAGGTCAGCTTGTCCTTGAACGGCGGTGCGGCCGAGGCGATCAGGCCGCCGCCGAGTTCCTCGCGGCTCTCATGGAGCTCGGTGGCGAAACCTGCTTGTTGCAGCATCAATGCGGCGGCCATGCCGCCAGGGCCACCGCCGACGACGACTGCGCGCTGGCCGCGAAGGTTGCCGGCGTCAGGCAAGCGGTCGAGTTCATGACCGCTGCGGGGGTTCTCGGCGCAGCCTATGGTGCCGTGGGCGCCGGAGCTGATGGCGACGCAATAATTGCACGAGGTGCAGGGACGTATATCCAAAGCAGCATCACGCCGTGCTTTGTTGGCCCACTCGGGATCGGCCAGCAGCGGGCGGCCCAGGGCGATCATGTCGGCGTCACCGTCACGAATGGCATTTTCCGCCGTTTGCGGCCAGCGAATCTGCCCGACACTGATGACCGGTACATTGACCGCTTCGCGGATGCGCCGCGAATAGGGCAGGCGCCAGCCTTCGGGGGTCGACATGGGTTCGATGACTTTGTCAAAACTCGTCCAGCCCAATCCCATGGACACATGCAGTGCATCGACGCCAGCAGCCACCAGTTTCGGTGCGATACGCACCATGTCGTCGATATCGAGACCCTTGGGGGTGAACTCGTCTGCCGAGAGCCGATAGATCAACGGGCGGTCACCGATACTCTGGCGCACCCGTGCGATCACGCGCCGGGAGAAGTTCAGGCGCCGTTCTTCATCGCCACCCCAGGCATCTTCACGATGGTTGCTGTAGGGCGACAGAAAGGATGTCAGCAGGTAGCCATGGGCGCCGTGCAGTTCAAAGGCTTGATAGCCGGCCAGTACGCCCAGCTCCGCACTGCGCCCGAAGCATTCGATCAGGTGTTCGATTTGCGCTTCGGTCATGCCGCGAGCGACCAGGCGTGAAGGATCGGATCGCGAGGCGATATCGCTGGGTGCCCAAGGCATGCCATCGGTCACCAGTTCGCGTTTGGCACCCTGGCCGCCATGTTGCAATTGCAGGCACGCCACTGAACCGGCGCCGGTGATGGCTTCCACCAGACGTTGATGCCCGGCAACAAACGCCGGTGTTTCCAGCGTCAGCTGACGGTGCTCGGAGCGGCCACTGGCAGCATCCACACAGCAGAACTCCACCACGATCATGCCCGTGCCGCCTTCAGCGCGCTCGCGATAGAAGGCGATCTGCTGTGGCGTTACCTGGCCATCATGCCCGGCCAGATTAGTCGACATCGGCGCCATCACCGTGCGGTTGGGAATGTCTAGATTACGCAAGCGTATGGGTTCGAAAAGATGCGGATAGGGTGCGGTGGACATCAGCTGGCTCCTGGCTTTTTTGCTTGCCGCACACCTGCCCGGAGGGGGGTTGGCGTGGTCGCATGAAAAAGCCGCTGGTTTATTGTTATGCAGTAAAGCTGACGATATATCAGTTATTTTTCGAATGCCAGTGGTTATTGTGTTGCATCTGACTGATGGGGGAGGAGGGCGCGTGAATCCGGGAAAAATCAGTCGTCCATTTGGACTATATCGTCGCGATTCGCTCATATGACGGGCGGTATTGCACTGATGTTTAACTGTCATTCAGTAATGAACTGGCTCTTGGGTGAAGGTCTTTTGTTTCATTAACAGATTGATAAATAAGTAAAAAAATAGGTAACAAAAAAAATCAGCAGAAAACGTCTTGCCAATAGCTGACGATCTGTTAGCTTGTGACTCAGCGGTTCTGAAGGATCGTCATTGACAGCGTCAAGGCCAAATGCTCTATTTGCGCTCGCCCTTGCTGCAGTCAGTTTGGTCTTCGTGCCCAGTGTCTAGACCCCCAGTTGCAGGGGGTCATAGCCGAAAATAAGAAACCGATTCGAATCGGAGAGGCAGGCAGTGAAAACAACCACAAAACGCAGCGTTAGCGGTCGAAGTGTCAGTTCCATTAAACCGGTCTATGTGTCTTGTTCAATTGCGTTGCTGCTGGGGGCAGCTGCTGGCAACGAAGCGTTGGCGTTTGAAGTCGAAACCGGCAACCCTGACGTTAGCGTCCGTTGGGACAATACCGTTCGCTACAACGCCGGCTGGCGGATGGAAGGGCGCAATGACGATTTTGATAAATCGCCGTTCTACGACGATACGGAGCACAAGTTCGATAAAGGCGACATGGTCACCAATCGTGTTGACCTGCTCACCGAACTGGATGTCGCGTGGAAGCAGAAGCATGGTTTCCGCGTCAGTGCTGCTGGCTGGTATGACGATGCTTATCAGGACAGTGCAGAGCCCAATCCGAACCTGGTAGGTAGTGGCAACTACAACAACAATCACTACAACGGTTATGCCAATCGCTACATCGCCGGGCCATCCGGTGAATTCCTTGATGCCTTTGCATTCACCGGGTTTCAACTCGGTAGCGTAGGCGTCAACCTGAAGGCCGGTCAGCACAACGTCTACTGGGGCGAATCGCTGTTTACCCTCGGTAACTCTATCGCTTACTCCCAAGGTCCGGTTGACACCATCAAGGCTGCTACCAGCCCTGGTGCGGAAGCCAAAGAGTTGTTCCTGCCTCTCAAGCAAATTTCCACTGATATCCAGCTGACTGACGAACTTTCGTTGGGTGCGCAATACCTGCTGGATTGGAAGCCGTTTCGCCTGGTGCCAGGTGGTACCTACTTTTCGAATGCTGACGGAGCACGGTCCGACCTCGGTTCGCCTGCTGCAATCTTCAGAATTCCCAACGGTGATGACATCGAGCCCGACAGCCACGGTGACTTCGGCGTGAACCTGCGCTGGAGCCCCTACTGGCTGGAAGGTACCGCCGGGGTCTACTACCGCAAGTTCGGTGAGAAACTGCCTTGGAGTTTTACCCAGGTCGGTATCGTACAAGTGGCGCCAGGCCGCTTCGCCGGTGTGCCCAACGCTATTCGCTATAACTACGCTCGTGACACCGAGCTGTACGGCCTGAGCCTGACCAAAAACCTCGGTACGGTCAGTGTTGCGGGTGAAGTGTCCTACCGTAAGAACACAGCATTGAACTCGGTGGCGGGTTACACCGTGATTTCCACTGGGGACGCCAGCTACTCCCAGGCCGAAGGTGCACGCGGCGACAGCTACCATGCATTGATTAACGGCATCTATCTGCTACCTCGCACCGCCCTTTGGGAAGGAGGCACTCTTCAAGCTGAGTTGACTTACAACAAGCTGGACAAGATTACTGAAAATGCGGCGCGTTATAACGGGCGTGGCCATGGCTGCGTGACGGCTTACAGCAAGAACTGCGCAGATGACCACTCGGTCGGTACGCAAGTTGGCTTCACTCCTGAGTGGCCGCAATTGTTCCCGGGCTGGGATGTGTCGATGCCGGTGACCTGGGCCTACGGCATTGACGGCAATAGCCCGACGCTGGGTGGTACTAGCGAAGGTGCCTACAACTACTCCGTGGGTATCAGTGGCAAGTGGATGAACTTGCACAACTTCACCCTCAAATGGATAGACTCGCATGCCGATTACAAAAACAATCCGGCTCGCGGCTACGTCACCAGTGACTACACGAATGGCGCGGCGGTGCAGAACGACCATGGCTGGCTGTCGTTCACGTACAAAACAACTTTTTGATTTGCGTCCCTTTACCTGCCTGATGTGAGGGTTGATCAATGAACTACAAGAATATGATGGTATGGGGGGCAGCAAGCCTTCTATTTGCAGGCCAGGTTTTGGCTGCACCGACCGATGAAGAGATCAAACAACTGGGCACCAGCCTTACGCCGCTGGGCGCAATCAAGGCCGGTAACGCCAATGGCACCATTCCCTCCTGGGAAGGTGGCTTGTGCACGGCGCCCGCCGGCTACAAGCCGATCATGGGTGACAAGGGCGGCTCGCCGTATGTCGACCCGTTCGCCAATGAAAAGCCGGTGTTGAGCATCACGGCAGCCAACATGGCGCAATACAAAGACAAGCTCGACGTGGGTACACAAGAGCTGTTCAAGCGCTATCCAGACAGCTACCGCCTGGATATTTACCCGACTCATCGAACGGCCTGTTATCCGAAATGGGTCTACGACAACACCATTTCGCGGGTGAAGAATCCGCAACTGGCCGGTTCCGCACCTGGCCTGATCAACGCCCATGCCCAGTATCCGTTCCCGATTCCCAAGAACGGTTACGAGGCCATGTGGAACGCCAGCGTCAAGTTTGAGCTGCCCTATTCCGAAGGTACTCAGGCGGCTTACCTGATCGATAACAATGGTGGCGTAACGCTGACCAACGTTCAGAAGATCGAGAACCGTAACCTTTTCTGGGATAACACCATCGACACGGTCCCGGACAATCAGCCGTTCTGGGCATTGATCGCCAGTACCATGTCACCGGCCGCATCTGCGGGCGTCAAACAGATGCGTCATGCCTTCCTGAACACTTCCGAACGGGACAACATGGCATGGAGCTATGTGCCTGGGCAGCGTCGTGTACGCTTGGCGCCTGAGTTCAAGTACGACACGGTCAGTACTTCCAGCGGTGGCGTGCTGTTGTTCGATGAGATCAACGGCTTCGACGGCAAGATGGACAAGTTCGACTTCAAGCTGGTGGGCCGGCGCGAGATGTACGTACCGTACAACGCCTACAGAACCTGGGCGGCCGATCCTGTAGCGATCAACACGCCCAAGCACTTGAACCCCGACTACCTGCGCTGGGAGCTGCACCGTGTGTGGGAAGTGGAAGCAACGCTCAAACCTGGCGAGCGCCATGTACAGAAGGTCAAGCGTTTCTATCTGGACGAAGACAGCTGGAGCATCCTGACTTACGTCGCTGAGGATCAGGCCGGCAAAGTTCACCACTTGATGTACCAGCCTGCGGTTCAACAGTACGAGAAACCCGGTTATCGCAATGGTCAGTACGTGCTCTATGACATGACCAAGAACGTGTACTCCAACGGCTCGCTGATGGGTGCACCGAAAATGACCGGTTTCTACAAGGTAGATCCTTACCCAGCCAACTACTTCTCATCGGGGGCATTGTCCGGCTCCGGCGTACGCTGAAACCCGGGAAGAGTCGAGCACCTGGTGCTCGGCTCTTCGAACCCACCTGGCTCAGTAGTGCTGTGAGGATGAAATGGCAACTGTGCGTTATATGTTCGTGCTGGCGGCAGCCCTGGTCACAGGGTTGTCGAACCCGGTGAATGCCAAAACCGACTTCACCGATCCACTGGATCGCCCTGCGTCGACTGTCGGCAATCTGATCGGTGCCCATCTCAATAGTGTGACCACCGCGGGCGAGCGATTGATCGCGGTGGGAGCGCGCGGCCTGATCATTGTTTCCGACGATGCCGGTGCCAGCTGGACCCAGGCCTCTTCACCCGTCTCAAGCGATCTGTTGGGCGTTCATTTCCCAACGGCAAAGCAAGGCTGGGCGGTCGGCCATGATGGTGTGATCCTGCATAGCAGCGATGGCGGGGTTAATTGGGTCAAGCAATTCGATGGCGTGGCTGCGAGCAAGATGTTGACCGAGCACTTTGACAAATTGGCCGCTGCCGGTGACGAGTCAGCCGCCAGTTTTCAGGAAGGGGTCAAACTCAATTATCAGGACGGTCCGGAACAGGCGCTGATGGGCGTCTGGTTCTCCGACGAGAACAACGGCTTAGCCGTAGGGACCTTTGGCACTCTGCTCGCCACCCACGATGGAGGCAAAACGTGGGAGTCCTGGATGGAGCACTCCGACAATCCCGAGTTCCTGCATTACATGGCGATTTCTGGAAGCGGTGAGCAGATTTATATCGCCTCTGAGCGTGGTGTTGTCTTTAGGCTGGATCCTCGGGCGGAACGTTTCGAGCGTCTGGAAACCGGCTACACAGGCAGTTTTTTCAGCATCAAGGTGACACCGACAACGCTCGTTGCCGCAGGCCTGCGGGGCACGGCATTCAAATCCATGGATGGCGGCACCACGTGGCAACCCTTGCCCACTGGAATCAATGTGGCGCTCAGCGATGTGCAGAGTCTGCCTGACGGCCGTTTTCTGCTGGCCGGGGTCGATGGCAAAGTCGTTATCAGTGATATCGCGGTGAGCAGCTTCAAACCCTTGACGGTGTCGCGTCCCGGACGGTTTACCAGTCTGACCGGGCTCAAGAATGGCAAAGCCGTCAGCGTTGGTTTTTCCGGGGTGCGGGAAGTCACTGTGCAATAGGTGCCGACGGCTCCAGTCTTTTCAGAGGCAAATATGGTTGATTTGAAAGCGCTGCAAATGCCCGTCATCGCGGACCCTGCCGACTTCGACAAGAACAGCGGCAATTGGCTCGAACGGCTGGTATTCAATCATCGCATCAGCGTGATCCTGTTTTGCGCAGTGCTGACGCTGTTCTTTGGCTGGAGTGCGCTCAAGCTTCCGGTCAACACCAGTTTCGAAAAAATGATTCCGCAGTCCCACCCCTATATCCAGAATTATCTGGAACACAGGGATGCACTGCGCGGCATGGGCAATGCGACCCGTATCGTGGTCGAGAACACTCAGGGCGACATCTTCGACAAGGATTACCTGCTCGCCTTGCAGAAGGTCAACGACGCCGTCTACCTGATGTCGGGTGTTGACCAGGGCTGGATGCGCAGCTTGTGGACCAGCAGCCTGCGCTGGACTGAAGTCACCGAGGAGGGCTATCGCGGCGGCCCGGTCATTCCCGACCGCTGGGACGGCAGCCCGCAATCGATGGACCGCTTGCGTGAAAACATTAACCGCGCGGGTATTGTCGGCAGCTATGTGGCCAACAACCTCAAGTCGTCGATGATTTTTGTGCCCTTGCTCGACATCAATCCCGAAACCGGCAAGCCACTCGATTACGCGCAGTTATCCCGGCAACTGGAAGCGCAGGTGCGCTCCCTGGAAACCGATACGATCAAGGTGCACATCATCGGTTTCGCCAAGATCGTCGGCGACTTGATCGACGGCTTGTATTCGGTCATGGCGTACTTCGGTTTCTCGGTATTGATTGCTACCGCTCTGGTGCTCTTCTATACCCGATGCCTGCGCAGCACGCTGTTACTGGTGTTTTGCGCCTTGCTTGGCGTGGTTTGGCTATTGGGTTTGCTCAGCGTGCTGGGCTATGTGCTGGACCCTTATTCGATCCTGGTACCGTTCCTGATTTTTGCCATCGGCCTGTCCCATGGTGCGCAGAAGATGAACGGCATCATGCAGGATGTGGGGCGCGGGACTCACAAGTACGTGGCTGCCCGCTATACATTCCGTCGACTGTTCATGGCTGGCTTGACAGCGTTGCTGGTCAATATCGTCGGCTTTGCCGTATTGATCATCATCGACATTCCTGTGATCCGTGACATGGCCCTGACCACCAGTCTGGGCGTGGCGATCCTGATTTTCACCAAGCTGTTTCTGATCCCTGTGCTGCTATCGTATTTCGGCGTCAGCGATCAGGCAGCCAAACGCAGCATTCAGACGTCTGAACAGGTGGAGTCAGGCCATAGCCCGATGCAACGACTGCGTGTGGGTCTGATCCGTTTGACGCAGCGCCGTCCCGCCATGTTCGCTGTTGCAGGGGCGGTCGTGTTGGCGGGGGGAGGGTTGATGATCGGCCACCATGTGCAGTTTGGTGATCTCAACCCGGGTGCGCCTGAGTTGCGTCCCGAGTCGCGCTATAACCGCGATGTGGCTTTCGTGACGCAGAACTATGGCCTGTCCACCGACCAGTTCGTGGTCATGCTGAAAACCCCGGCAAACGGTTGCACCGAGTTCGCCTCGCTCACTGAAGCTGATCGGCTGAGTGCCCGCTTGCGCGAGTTGCCTGGTGTGCAGACCACGTTTTCGCCGGCCGATGGTATTCGCCTGACGACCTCCGGGCTGTTCGAAGGCAACCCCAAATGGCAGACCATCCCACGTAACGCCAGCAACCGCACACAGGCGTTCAACATGTTTGCCACCGACCGCCCGGAGCTGGTCGATCGCTTCTGCGTGATCACTCCGGTGATTGCTTATCTGTCAGACCACAAGGCGGCGACGCTGGAGCGTGTGGTCAAGGAAGTGGAAGCCTACAGCGCTCAGTACAGCACCGAGTCGCGCACGTTTCTGCTGGCAGCGGGTAGCGCAGGCATCGAGGCGACAACCAACATTGTGGTCAAGCGCAGTTTCTGGACCTTGCACCTGGTGCTTTACGGTGCTGTGGCATTGCTGTGTTTCATCACATTCCGCAACTGGCGAGCGGTCGTTGTGGCACTGATCCCATTGATCATCACTTCTATCCTCTGTGAGGCGCTGATGGTGATGCTGAACATCGGCATCAAGGTGGCGACCTTGCCGGTCATCGCGGTTGGGGTGGGCGTCGGTGTCGACTACGCGTTGTACCTGCTCAGCGTGCAACTGGGCTTGCAACGGCACGGCATGACACTCGCGCGCTCGTATGAGGGATCGCTGGATTTCGTCGGGCGGATCGTGGGCCTGGTCGGCCTGACAATGGCGGCCGGGGTGATTCCATGGATCTGGTCTCCGATCAAGTTCCAGGCCGACATGGGGATTCTGCTCAGCTTCATGTTCCTCTGGAACATGGTCGGTGCATTGGTCCTGATCCCGGCGTTGTCCTACTTCCTGTTGCGTACACCGGCGGACGATGCCGACCGGGAAAAGGTAGAAGAAAACGCAGAGATCGATGACCCGATGGCGGTTCTGGAATCGTCGGACGGCGCCGACAAACTCGCCATCAAACTCCGCACCACAGCCTGAAACCCAGCTAAGCACGGAGCAGATTTATCTGCTCCGTGCTTACGCGCACCTTTTGACAATCTGCGGATGTACCGGAGTCTACTGATGAATCTTGGTCTGGAAGGAAAAGTCGCGTTTGTTTCCGGAGGCAGTAAAGGCATCGGACGCGCCTGCTCTGAACTGCTTGCCGCTGAAGGGTGCAAGGTCATGGTTGCCGCCCGCAACAGTGATGCCATCGAGCAAACGGTGGCAGCGTTGCGTGATGCTGGTGGTATTGCCAGTGGCGTGATTGCTGACCTGACCCAGCCTGGCGATGTGCAACGAGCAGTGGCAGCAGCACGGCAGACCTTTGGCTCGCCAGACATTGTCATCACCAATGTGCACGGGGGAGAGCCAAGCGATTTTCTTGATGGGGATGCCGATGCGTTTCTCAATGCCTTTCAAAACCTGGTGATGAGTGTCGTGCACCTGGCGCGAGCAACCCTGCCGCATATGCGCGAGCAGCGCTGGGGGCGTCTGTTGACCATCGGTACCGCCGCGGCCAAGGAGCCGGCACCGGGTTTGAACCTGATGGCTGCGACCACCGCACGCGCGGCGGTCGTCACCTTGAACAAATCCCTGGCCGATGAGTTCGCCGTCGATGGCATCACCGTCAATACGCTCGCCACGGGTTGGATCGCAACGACCACCATGCTCGAAGAAGTGGGGCGCATGGCCAGGGAACGCGGTATGGCCGCCGACGCGCTGCTGCAGCGCTTGACCAAGAGTATTCCCGTTGGCCGTGCGGGCGATCCTCAAGAGATCGCCTCGTTGGCGGTGTACTTGTGCTCCGCTCGGGCGGGTTACATGAATGGTTGCCTTATCCCTGTCGATGGCGGCAGCCATCGCAGTGCCTGGTAATTAGCTGGAGTTGAAAGCCCATGACCCTGTTGCACGCCCCGACCCTGTGGCAATTGCTGGAACGGCGTGCGGAGCTGACGCCGCAAGCCCCCATGTTGATCGATGGTCGCAAACACTTGCACATGACCTTTGCCCAGGCACTGGATATTGCCGAGCGCTTGGCCGCGGGCTTTTACGAGCTCGGTATCAGTGCCGGCAGTCGGGTCACCTGGATGTTGCCCACAGGCTTGCCGGCCGTTATGACCGCCTTGGCCCTGGCGCGCCTGGGCGCTCTGCAAAACCCGATTATCTCGTTGTACGGTGAGCGCGAGGTTCACGGCGTTCTCGAGGGAAATCGTTCGGAGTTCTTGCTGGTTCCCGATGACGGGGAGCGTGATTTTCCGGCGATGGCCGACCGCCTGTGCCAGCAGCTCGAGCGGCCGCCGCAGGTGATTGTCATGGGCAATCACCTGCCACGTGGGCGGGCGTCAAGTCTGCCGCCACCCCCCAGCGACGGTCAGGCCGTGCGTTGGGTCTATTACACCTCTGGCACTACCTCACAACCCAAGGGCGCTTGTCACACGGACGAAAGCTTGATGATCGGTGGCCGGAACCTGGCCCGCTCAATGAGCGTCAGTGCCGCCGATGTCGGCAGCGTCGCTTTTCCGTACGCCCACATTGGCGGAGCGATGTACACCACCATGCTACTGGCCTCGGGCATGAGCGCTGTGTTGCTCGACCGCTTCCAGGCCGAGGAAGCTGCTGAAATCTATCGCCGCTATGCCGTGACACTCGCGGGCGGCAGCACAGCCCATTACCAGCTATTGCTTGCTGAACAAAGGCGCAATGCTCAAACGCCTTTATTGCCCGGGATGCGCGTGCTCTGCGGTGGGGGCGCTCCCAAACCGCCGGAACTCTATTACCAGGTCCGCAATGAGATAGGGTGCGGTCTGATACATAACTACGGTATGACCGAAGTCCCGTTGATTTGCGCAGGCTTTGAGACCGATACGGACGAGCAGTTGGCCAATGCCGACGGCATACCCATGCAGGACATCGAATTACGGATTATCCGCTCTGACGGCAGCCTGGCAGGGGAGGGTGAATCGGGCGAAGTCCGGGTGCGCGGTAAGGCGGTGTTCAAAGGCTATACCGACCCTGCATTGAACGTGGTGTCATTCGATGACGACGGTTTTTTTCGCACCGGCGACCTGGGCATGCGTCGGGCCGACGGTCGTATCGTTCTGACCGGCCGGCTCAAGGATGTGATTATCCGCAAGGGTGAGAACATTTCGGCCAAGGAAATCGAAGACCTCCTGTTCACTCACCCCAAAGTAGCAGCGGTAGCGGTCATCGGCCTGCCGGATGAACTGCGGGGCGAGCGGGTCTGCGCCGTCGTCGAACTGAAGTCGGGTGTTGCGACATTGCAGTTCCAGGAGATGGTCGATTTCTTCATGCAGGCCCAGGTGATGCGGCAGAAGATTCCCGAGCAACTGGAAATCGTCGAGCAACTGCCGCGCAATCAAACCTTGAACAAAATTCTCAAGCACGTGCTGCGTGAGCAATACGCTCACTGAGCGCCGCAATGACCGACTCGCTGTCGCTCAACGTGCTGTAGAGCGGCAGCAGGTTGCTGACGATAAAGTCGTGGCTTTGCGGTGTGGCACCGGCGATGCAGTCCTCGGGTACCACGACCTGATAACCCAGGTCTGATCCGCACAATGACAGGCCCGAAATAGCCACGTTGGTCGAAACACCGACCGGCACGATGGTCGTCACCCCCATGTTACGCAGGATCGAATCCAGGTCGGTGCCGTGAAAACCCACCAGGCTGAAGCTGCGTGCATGCACGATGTCCGTGTCGTGAGGTGCCACTTCCGGAACTGACTTCACATCCTCCGAACCAACAATCATTCGGTTTTGCTTGGTCGAGCGGGCAATGATCACGCTGGTGCGTGGCAGGTCGATATAACCCGGACGATGCGCTACATGAAGGTGCAATACCGGCAGTCCGGCGGCCCTGAACGCCTCCGCCAGGCGAGCGATGCGCGGTAGCACGCCGCGTTGCTGTACCTGCTCTGCAAGCCCTGGAAAGTCAGACAGTTCCGGGTCGACGACACCTCGTTGGCATTCGCTGATGAGCAGCGCAGGGCGTTTTCCAGCTTCAAATCCTCTAGGCATGAATTCCTCTCTGACAGATTGGCCACGACGGGCAGGTTGAAATAGTGGTTGACACCGGCTGAGTATAGAATGAAAACTGACATAACGTTAGTTAATTGATTTAAACGTTCAGGAGTCTCTGATGGGAGTAATTGCGGATCAATCGCTGTCAGCCATGCTGCGCCAATCGGCCGATGACTTTTTGACAGGATCGCACAGCCCATCGCGCTTGCGGGGCTGGATAGGCCGGGCGCGACCGGTGGAATCATCGCTATGGCACGACATCGCAGCGTTAGGCTGGACCGGTTTGCTGCTTCCGGAGGCACTGGGTGGCAGTGGCCTGGGCTTGCGTGAGGCGACAGTCCTGTGCGAGGTGATGGGGGAGCGCTTGTTCGCCGAGCCCTTTGTGGGATGTTGCGTAATGCCGTCACTGTTGCTCACGCAGGCTGAAAATGGCCCCGCCACCGAGCAATTGGCCGCCTGGCAGGTCAGTGGCGAACGCCTGCTGGCCCTGGCCTGGCAAGAACAGGCCGGGCAGATGGATCCGGACCTGATCGAGTGCCGGGTCGATCAAGGCCGGCTCAGCGGGCGCAAGGTCTTTGTGCTGGGGGCTGAACAGCAGTCAGTCTTGCTGGTGTCTGCCCTCGAACACGGCCAACCGGTGATCGTCGCCGTTGCTGCGAATGCCCCAGGCGTTCGTGTTGAAGCCTTCGCGGCAGGCATCGGGGCTCAGTACCATGTCGACTTCGATCAGGCGCCTGTGCTCTTTGAACAGGCACTGCTCAGGGGCCAGCCGGCGCTCAATGCCCTGCAACTCAGCCTGGCAGGTGGGCGTATTGCCTTGTCGGCGGAATTGGCGGGGCAGGCGGCGGGTTGCCTGCAACAGACGCTGGATTTCGTCAGCCAACGGGTGCAGTTCGAACGCCCGCTGGGCACCTTCCAGAGCATTCAACATCGCTGCGTTGACCTGAGCATCGAACAGACGCTGGCGAAGGCCAGTTTGCAGCATGCGCTGACCTGCCATGAGCAGGCACCTCTGACGCAGGCCAGTCAGGCCGCTATCAGTGCCGCCAAGGCGCGATGTGCTCAAGCCGCCATCCTGACCGGCAAGCAAGCTGTGCAACTGCATGGCGCAATGGGCTTTGCCGAGGAAGTGGACATCGGTCTGTACTTGCGGGCAGCGATGTTCGGATCGGCCTGGTTAGGGGCGGTCTGGGATCACCGCCGTCAATTTGCGAAGCTCACTGACGAAAACCCGATTGAAGCGACGCTGGCGCCCTTCGAAGCGTCGAGCTCCAGTGATCCTCGGGAGTGGAGCGACGAGGAGTTTCGGGCGCGCCTGCGGGTCTGGCTGACGGAGTTTTACCCCGAACATTTGCGGCAGAACGATCGCCGGCCATTCCTGCGCCTGCGCGGCGACGACCTGACCGGCTGGCTGCGCTTGCTCAACGATCACGGCTGGCGTGCGCCTGCCTGGCCTCGTGAATACGGTGGCATGGGCATTTCCTTTCGTAAGCAGCTGATTTACCAGCAGGAGATGGAACGCGCGGGTGTCGGGCGGATTATCGACAACGGTGAAACCCAACTCGGTCCGACCATCATCAAAGGTGGCACCGAGGAGCAACGTGCACGCATCCTGCCAAGGATCCTGGCCTGCGACGATATGTGGTGCCAGGGCTACTCCGAGCCAGGCGCCGGTTCCGACCTGGCCAGCCTGCGTACCCGCGCAGATCTCGACGGCGATGAGTTCGTCGTCAATGGACAGAAAATCTGGACCACTCACGCCGCTGAATGCAGCCATATCTATGCGTTGGTGCGCACTGGCAAGTTTGAGAAGAAACAGCAGGGCATCAGTTTTCTGTTGATCGACCTGAGTGCTCCGGGCGTCAGCGTCCGGCCGATCGCCAACATTGCAGGCGAAGACGAGTTCTGCGAAGTGTTCTTCGACAACGTTCGCGTTCCGGCCAGCAACCTGCTGGGTGAACTGCATCAGGGCTGGAGCCTGGCCAAAGCGTTGTTGGGCCATGAACGGATCTGGTTGGGCAGCGCGGCAATGGCTGGGAGTGCGCTGGAACTGGCTGGGCGGCTTGTGACGGAACTGGGCCTGGCCAATGACCGTGGCGTGCTCGATCGACTGGCTTGTTTGCAAGCAGACCTGCATGACTACCGACTGTTTTATGCGCAAATCTGCGATCGCATCGCCGAAGCCGATGAACAACCGGGGCCGGAGGTTTCGATGCTCAAGGTTTACATCTCGGAGCTGTTGCAACGCATCACTGAATTTTGCGCGGAAATCGCCGGTGATTTTGGCGGCATCGTTGGCGACGTACAGATCGGCTCGCTGCTCACCGATTTGCACTGGCCGTTGATGATGGCGCGACCCGTATCGATCTATGCCGGCGCCAATGAGGTCCAGCGCGACATTCTGGCCAAGGCTGTCCTGAAACTGCCCAGTGCCCCTCGCACCTGAGGCCCGAGCCACCGTGAACAACCGGATTACATCATGAGAGAAGCGGTCATTGTTTCCACTGCACGCACACCGATCGGCAAGGCCCATCGAGGTGCTCTGAACGACATCAAGTCGCCGAGCCTGACAGCGCATGCCTTGTTGCATAGCACCTTGCGTGCAGCGGTTGATCCCACTGAGGTCGAGGATGTGATCATTGGCGCAGCCATGGGGGCCGGGACCGCAGGGCGCAACCTGGCTCGCGCAGCGGCGTTGCGGGCCGGCTTTGGCGTCGGTGTCGCCGGCGCTACCGTCGATCGGCAGTGTGCCTCGGGATTGATGGCTATCGGCATGGCCGCCAAGCAGATCCTGGTCGATGGCATGGACATCGTCATTGGCGGCGGCTCAGAAAATGTCAGCGCATTGACGCCCAGCTACCTTGAGTGGGCGATACGCGACAAGGATCTGGATCTGGTGGAGCGGGTACCCTCTGCCTACATGCCGATGATCGAGACCGCCGAATATGTCGCTCGGCAGTACGGTATTTCCCGTCAGGCCCAAGATGAATTTTCCCTGCAGGCCATGCAGCGCGCCGTCGCGGCCCAGGCCAGGGGCGTCTTTGCCGAAGAAATCGCACCCATACAGGTCTCGCAAAAGCTGGTCGACAAACAGAGCGGGGAGATCAGTTACAAGCGTTTCCTGTTCAGCGAAGACGAGTGCCTGCGTGCGAGCACGACCGCCGAAGGTCTGGCGGCGCTCAAGCCAGTCATGGAGGGTGGCAGTATTACCGCTGGCAACGCCAGTCAGCTGTCCGACGGTGCCTCGGCCTGCTTGCTGATGGAAGCGCGTGTTGCTGAACAACGCGGGTTGAATCCGCTGGGTGCCTATCGCGGATTGATCGTCACTGGCTGTGCACCGGAAGAAATGGGTATTGGCCCGGTAACAGCCATTCCGAAGCTGCTGGGTAAACATGGTTTGACCATCGGCGATGTCGGCCTCTGGGAGTTGAATGAGGCATTTGCCTGCCAGGCCTTGTATTGCCGCGACCACTTGGGCATCGATCCGGAAATATTCAACGTCAATGGTGGTGGCATCGGCCTGGGTCATCCATTCGGCATGACCGGTTCGCGCCTGGTGGGCAGTGCCTTGCTGGAAGGGCGTCGACGCGGCGTACGCTTCGTCGTGGTGAGTATGTGCGTGGGGGGCGGTATGGGCGCGGCAGGGCTGTTTGAAGTCTACCCTTGACCTCTGACGCGACTTGAAAGGAAAGCCTGGAATCCGTGCTGGATTCCAGGCTTTTGCGTCCTGCCCAGGCTCAAAGGCGACCATTGGCCAGCGGCACCATTGATAGGGTCGACGGAGTGAATGATGAACGTCACAAACCCATTGGCAGTCTTCATGATCGCTGCCTCCCTCTGTGCTTGCACCACGTCAACCGAGCAAGTGATGACCGTTCCTTTGCTCGCCACTCAACGCAACGCCGGTCAGATTGCCAACGTGACACTGGCAAGCCGGGGCACACAAACGGGATTGAGCTTTATCATCAGTGGCATTCCAGGTGGCGTTTCTCTGCCCTTGCGTCTCTACACCTTCATCTATAAAGGCAGCTGCCAGCAGCCGGGGCCAATCGCATTCTCGGTGAATGATCAGGTCAATACCGAGCGTGCCGCAGTACGCGGCTGGACCTACTCAAGAAGCGTGCCTGTCGCCCTGTCAGAACTACTGTCAGGCGAATACTCGATCGTCGTGAGAACCGCGCCGTCCGATGGCAACGTCGATATTTTCTGCGGGGAAGTCCCGCAAGGAACCCGGCGAAACAACTGATTTCGCCAGGACTCAGAGCAACGCCTTGCGCGATGTCACAGCAGACTGCAGTTGACCGGTTCGCCAGTGTCTTCCAGGACTTTCAGCGGTCCCTGGTTACTGCCTGTCGCCTCATAGAACTGCTCGCACCAGGTCCGCAGCGCGGTATAACCCGCGACGTCCTGTCTGGCATAGATCGGCCTTTGCACAAACTTCTGGTGTCTCCAGATCACCGCGTCCTCTTCGAAAAGAACGCGGGTATGCCGTGCCATTTGTCGAACGGATTCAGGCATGTGCTCAGGAGACTTTGGATCGCGCCGGAAGTAGTAGCTCACGCGCAGGTCTGATTTTTCATCGTCGACGGGCGTGCATGACAGCACCAGGCGGCGCGCCAGTACCGGATGATCGAATATCGAGAAGTTCAGACCGACCCCGGCATTGCGCGCATGCAACAGCATCGCGACTTCCTTGGTGACTTTTGAGCGAAAGCCCATGGTCGACTTCCAGATCGCCGTGCTGGTATCGAAGGCCAGCAGGACCGGGTCTTCGGGGGCATTGTGGGCAAAGCGGAAGTGCATGGTATCGGCAGCGTTTTCGGTAATCAGTTGCGGATGGATGGGCTCTTCAGGCGCGAAGACCACGGCATGGGGATAGCACGGGTAATAATCGGCGGGATCTGCCGGGTGTTCGGGGTGATCGAATACGTCGGGCAACCAGCCGTCGCGGGGTGGACCACCGGCCGGATCGTGCCACAGGAACATGATGCCGTGCTGTTCGACCACGTCCCACTTGCGCAGCTTTTTGCGAATGGGATGGTCCTGATAGGGAATCAAGGCGTTCTCACCTTTGGTGTTCCACTGCCAGCCATGGTAAGGGCAGGCGATGCAGTCGCCTTTGACTTTGCCGCCATAACCCAAATGCGCACCCATGTGGTGGCAGTGGGCATCGAGTACGGCAAGCTCGCCTGCTTCGCTACGGAATGCCACCAGGTCATGCCCAAGGTATTTCATCGGCTTGACTGAGCCTGGAGCCAGTTCATCGCTCCAGCCGATCTGGAACCAACCGGTCGGGTTCATGGATAGGTTCAACATCACACGGTCCTCTTGGTTTTTGTTATAGCGGTGTGTTTGTTGTCATGGGTGCCCCTTGGGGCGTATGAAGCAGCGTTGAAAAATCCGGAGCCTTATGCAGAGTCCGGATTTTTATGGCGAACAGGGCAGGGCGAAACCCCTCAGGCCGCGCGCTCTGCTTCTGCCAGCAACTCGTAGTGATGCATGCTGGTGCCGAGCGCTGCGTTGATCAGTGTCATGCGTTTGAAGTAGTGACCGATGACGTACTCCTCGGTCACCCCAATGCCGCCATGCAACTGAATGGCCTGGCCGCAAACGAATTGACCGCTTTTACCGATGTGCGCCTTGACTGCCGACAGTGCCCGGTCGCGCTGTGCTGCATCGAGATCGAGGCTGGCCAATGCCAGGTGCAGCATGCTGCGCGAGAGTTCCAGTTCGATGAGCATTTCGCTCA
Organism: Pseudomonas izuensis; assembly: GCF_002356535.2. Classification (NCBI taxonomy): domain Bacteria; kingdom Pseudomonadati; phylum Pseudomonadota; class Gammaproteobacteria; order Pseudomonadales; family Pseudomonadaceae; genus Pseudomonas; species Pseudomonas izuensis. Next base: position 2,814,708 of record NZ_AP017423.2, read on the forward strand.
TGCGGTGCTGCAGACTCTGGAAGTTCGAGAGCGTCTGGCCGAACTGTTTGCGAATTTTCAGATAGTCACGGGTGATCCACAGCGACTGTTCCATCACACCCACCGCTTCGGCGAACAGCCCTACCATGGCGTGCGCGTTGGCGTGGCTCAACGCTGCGTAGCCGTCGCCGACCTTGCCCAGAACCTGGGCCTGGGTGACCTCAACGTTAGTGAGCACCAGGTGGCTGGCCCAACGGTTATCGATCAGGCGAACATTATGTTTGGCGATGCCAGGCGTATTTGCGTCGAGCAAAAACAGTGTGATGCCGTCGCGATCCCCTGCCGCACCAGAGGTACGTACCGAAACGATGAACAGCTCGGCGATATTGCCACCGATCACCGCTATTTTTTCCCCGTTCAACCGCCAGCGACCTTGCCCGGTCTCGAAGGCGCGGGTCTTGACATAGGCTAACTCTCCGCGTGCCGGTGCTTCTTCGTGGGCCAGCACAGGCAGTGCCATACCTTCACCCATGGCCTGCAGTACCGCGCGAGCTTTTGTGTCATTGCTGGCCAGTAGGGTTTGCGCCGCGTGGATGGCCACTGCCCAGTAGGGTTCCACGCACAGCACGCGGCCGAACTCCTCCATCACCAAGGCACTTTCGATTGCCGTACAGTTCATTCCACCCAGATCTTCCGGTAGGCCCAGGGCCAGGAGCCCGAGTTCGGCCATCTGAAGCCAATGACCGCCATCGAAGGCGCCATTATCGACGGTTGCACCGCGCTGTTCGAAGGAGCAATTGTCCTCCATGAACCGGCGAACGCTGTCTTTGAGCATGTTTTGCTCTTCATTCAGTTGAAAATCCATGCTCAGAGCTCCAGGAACGAACGGGCGATAATCGTGCGTTGAACTTCATTTGCCCCACCGTAAATAGTGGTGGCGCGACGGTAGAAATAATCCGCCATGATGCCGGGCGCCGTGTTTGGGCCCGGTGGCCAGGTTCGCTGGCGCTGGCCGTCGCCCAATGGATCGGGATAGACATAGCAGGCGTGGCTGCCTAGGGCTTCGACTTGCAGCTCGCCGATTTTTTGCAGGAGTTCCGAACCGCGGATTTTCAGCAGCGAGCCCACCGGCAAACGGACATGGCCACCTGCTTTTTCGTGCAGGGCGCGCAGGCTCAACCAGCGCAATGCCAGCAAGTCAGTATTGAGTTGTGCAAGGCGACTGGCAAAGCCAGGCCGGTCGATCAATCGCCGACCATCGATTTGTGGTGCGTTCAGCAAAGTCCGTAGACGGGCCAGATGGGCATTATTGCGTGGCCATTCGGCGCTGAACGCGCGTTCGTTCTCCAGCAGGAACTTGGCGTAGGTCCAACCCATGCCTTCCTCACCGACCAGATTGCTGACCGGTACCCGCACGTCATCGAAGAAGACTTCATTGAGGCTGTGACTTTCACCAATGTCATAAATCGGGCGAATGGTCACGCCCGGTGCCTGGCGGTCGACAAGAATCATCGAGATACCACGCTGACGTGCCTGTGGGTCGGTCTTGGCGAGGATGAAAATCATGTCCGCGGTTTCAACGAACGAGGTCCAGATTTTCTGCCCGTTGATGACATATTCATCGCCGTCGCGTTCGGCACGCGTCATCAAAGAGCCCAAGTCCGATCCAGCATTGGGTTCAGAAAATCCCTGGCCCCAAAAGACATCCCCGCTGAGGATGCGTGGGCCGTACTGTGCCTTCATGGTCTCGTTGGCGAAGGTCATGATCACCGGGCCGATCATCTTGAATCCAGCGGTATCGACCGCCGGCGCACCGGCCAGGATACTTTCCTCTTCGAAAATGAACTGACGCACGGGCGACCAACCGGTACCGCCCCAGGATGTCGGCCAATTGGCGCCGGCATAGCCATGGGCGTGAAGGATCTTGGTCCACTGGCGGGTGTCTTCACGCAAGGGGTGATAACCCCGGCGGTTGCGTTCAGCCATATCCTGGGGCAGCTTGGCCTTGAGGAAGGCACGGACTTCCTGACGGAAGCGCTCGTCTTCCTGATCGAGGGTGAAATGCATGAGCGAGATCCTTCGGTGGCGGGCGGCCAGGGCCGTCCGGGGCGTTTATTTGTTGGCGTTAAAAGGCTGGCCCTTGTCTGGCCGTGAATCCTGCGGCAGGCCAAGCACACGCTCGGCCAAGGTGTTGAGCAGTAACTCGTCGGTACCGCCGGCAATACGCAAACTGGGGTCGAGCCAAGCGCTGGTGAAGTCGGTCTTCGCCTGAGAATCCTCGTTCAGGATCAGGCTGTTCGGGCCCTGGATGTTCATCGCCATCCGACTCAAAGACTGGCGGGTGCGCCCCAATAACAATTTGCGCATGGCGCCTTCAGGGCCTGGAGCCTGGCCTTTGGCAAATGCCTCCAAGGCTTGGCGATGGATGGCGCGCAGGCCTTGGCGCTGGACGAATACATCGGCGATGCTGGCGCGGATTTCAGCGTCATCAAGCGCACGCTTGCCATTGATTTTCGACTGCTCGGCCAATGCGATGAATTTCTCCAGGCTGGGGGCGTAGCCTGATTCATCGGTGACCGAGTAGCGTTCGATCATCAGCGTTTCGACGGCGACCTTGAAACCACCGTTTATCTCGCCAAGGCGCTGGTCATCGGGGACGAAAACATCATCGAAGAACACTTCGTTGAGGTCGCTTTCCTCGCCCAGACGGCGGATCGGCACAACACTCACACCCGGGGATTTCATATCGACAAAGAAGTACGTCAGCCCGGCGTGCTTGGGCAGGCTCGGATCGGTACGGGCGACGATCACACCCCAATCGGCGATTTGTGCCCAGCTGGTCCAGACTTTTTGCCCGCTCAGGCGCCAGCCGCCGTCCACTGCAACAGCCTTCAAACGCAGTGACGCCAGGTCGGAGCCAGCCGAAGGCTCTGAAAACAGCTGGCACCAGATCAACTCGCCACGGACAGTGGGCCTGGCCAAACGCTCGGTCCAATAGGACGGGGCGTAGCGCAAGAAAATCGGCAGGGGGTTGTTCAGGCTGATGCTGAAGTAGACCAGTGGCAGGTCATAACGCATCTCTTCTTCACTGAAGACGACTTTTTCCAGCTCGCTGCCACCGGCACCACCAACCTCCGTTGGCAGGGTGATGCAGGCATAGCCGTGCTCGGCCTTGAGGGCTTGCCAGGCGCGGGCCAGGTCCAAGTCCTCTTTGAAGCTCAGCCCTCGACGTGCTTGTCCAGCGTAAAGAGGGGCGTGCTCTGCCAGCCAGGATCTGGCGCGTTCGCGATAGCGTTCGAGTGTATTGCTCATGATGGGTCCGCCGTTATCCATGATTCGCCGTTTCCAGCCCGATTTCGTTCAGCAGACATTCACGCCAGTAGTGGATGCTGCCCAGTTCCAGGGCGAGCGTGCGTGAGCGACGGTAGTGGTGATGAGGCATGGCTTCCCATGTCATACCCATGCCGCCGTGGGTATGCAGTCCTTCCTGAGCGATGTAGTCGTAGGCTTTGGTTGCTGCGATACGCGCTGCTGCGCTCAATTGACGACTCTCTACCAGGCTGTTTTCCCAGGCATTGAGTGCGTCATTGGTGCAACCCTTGGCGATTTCCAGCAAGCAGTAAGCTTCGGCGAGCTTGTGCTTGATCCCCTGGAAGCTACCGATCTGTTGACCAAAGGCACGACGCTCGCGGGCATAATCACAGGCCAGATCCAGGCTCGCCTGGGCGCCGCCGATCTGCTCGCTGGCGCAGGCGAGGGCCGCCAGGCTGGCGATATCCAGAATCAAGTCGACACCGCCCAGTCGTGTGGCCGGGACTTGCTTGAACTGCAGGACTGCCGCGGCACGGGCGTTGTCGATGGTATTGAATGTACGGCGGGTGACACCAGGGTGTGCAAGATCGACCAGATAGAGCCCGCTGCCCTGTTCGCCTTGCGCCTGCACCAGTGCAATGTCGGCAACGCTGGCAAAGGCAGCCAAGGCCTTTTCACCCTGCAATACGCCGTTGTTTGCCAACAGTGAAGGGCTTGTCGCCAAGCCGCTGTCTTCCGGGTCGGCCAAGGCCAGGCAGGCGATCTTGCCACCGTTGGCCAGTGCTTCGATCAAGCTGCTCCAGCTGCCTTTGGCACATTGCAGGGCATGGGCGGCCACGGCGTTGCCAATCAGCGGCAATGACGCGCTCAGGCGCCCGGTTTCTTCGCAAAGCACGCCAAGGCCGCTCCAGCCCAGTCCCAAACCACCCGATTGCTCGGACACCGCGACACTCGGCCAACCCTGGTCGACGGCATGGCCCCACAAGTGTCGATCGAAACTGGCGGGTGTATCCAGGAGCGACTTCAAGTGTTCCGGGGTGGCTTGATCCTTTAGCAGGCGCCTGGCCTGTTCGCGGATCGAAGCGAGACTTTCGGCGTGTTCTTCTTGCATGCGGGCTCTCTCAGACAGGCGTGAACAGAGGTAAGTGAACATCCTCGATCGCTTCGAAGACCACACGTACCCGCTGACCGATGAAGGCCGACTCGGGCGCACAACCGACGATGTTGGTGGTCAGTTGCAGGCTTTTGTGGTCGTCGAGTGAAACGATGGCGACGGCATAAGGCACAGGCTGGTCAGGCGACCACGGCTGATGATTGATCGTCAGTGCCTCGATAGTGCCCAGACCCGAAACCGCCTGCGGCTCGAGGTTTCGGCTCAGGCACTGCGGGCAGATGATTCCCGGTGGGTGCAACCAGTGATCGCAATCGTTGCAGCGCAGAAAGCGCAATCGGCCGTCGGCACCACTGGTCCAGAAAAACCGGTTGAGATCATCCAGCTGTGGCAAGACGCGTTTGTAGGCAGTGCTCATAAGAATCTCCAGCGTTGACGGGGGGAAGTGAACATCATGCTTGAGCTCGCACAGTGCTACCACCGCTAGTCATTCATCGCTTAAAACTAACATGTTGTTATTTTTAGAGCATCTCAAACAAAGATGCAATAGGCCGCCTACAAGATGTTTGTTCGTCGTCGATCTGTGGCCTAAGGATGTTGCCGAACACGCTTTTTCTATTGTATAAGCTGATACATGGTCAGTTATTAACAAGAAAAGAGGAGAGTCTAAATGTCGGACGCATTAGTAGTGGTCACCGGGGCTGCGGGTGCACTGGGCCGTGTTGTCGCGCAAACCTTTCTGGCGCAGGGCCGCCCGGTTGTGTTGGTCGATTGCAGTGAGCAAGCGCTGCAATCGGTTTATGAGGGTGTCTCTGGCGACAAGCATTTTGTGGTCGTGGACCTGACCGACACCGCAGCGACTCAGACCGCCCTGGGCAAGGTATTCCAGGCGAAAGGGCCGGCGGGCGTGCTGTGCAACATTGCCGGTGGCTTTGCCATGGGGAGCGACGTGCATGATGCTGACGGCACTGTCTGGCAGCAAATGATGGACCTGAACGTCGCGACCGTGCTCAACACCTGTCGCGCTAGCGTGCCGGGGATGCTGGCAGCCGGCACAGGCAAAATCATCAACGTATCGGCCGCTTCCGCCATCACGGGCAAGGGTTCGATGGGCGCCTATTGCGCCGCCAAGAGCAGCGTGGCGCGGATCACCGAATCCATGGCCCAGGAGCTGCGTGGCCATGGCATTAACGTCAACGCCGTCGCCCCGAGCATCATCGACAGCGCTGCGAACCGTGCCGCGATGCCAGATGTAGATCCGAGCCTTTGGGTCTCGCCGCAGCAGTTGGCAGCAGTTTTCCATTTCCTGGCCAGTGATGCTGCCAGTGCGCTCAATGGCGCCGTTATTCCAGTGGTAGGCCTGTCCTGATACAGACGACTGATATGTTAAGTTTCCTTGCGCCGCACAACGACCTGCCCGGTACTGATCGGGTGAGGTGAACAGCAAAATGGTGGAAGGACTTTCATGTCAGTAAAACCCAAGGGGCGGCCTCGTCGTGAATTGGACGAGGCGCTGCTCCAGGCAGCCGCCAACGAGTTTCTGGAGTTCGGCTACACCGATGCCAATCTCGGCCGCATCGCTGAGGCCGGGCAGACAACAAAGCCGGCACTGTATAGGCGTTTCCCCAGCAAGGAATTGTTGTTTGAGGCTGTGCTCGAGCACATCTCCAGGGATTTCGAACTCGATTTAAGTTTTTTGCGGGTTGATCGACCAGTCGCACAATTGCTCTACGAGTTGGCCCAGCTGTTCTACGACAAACTCGGTACCCCGCGTGTCATGGCCATGTCTCGGTTAGGTGCGCATGAGAGCGTCAGATTTCCTCAGCTGATCATCCATTTTCGTGAAGAAGTGATGAACGGTTTCATGGCGCAGCTGACAGGCTGGCTCGACCAACTCAACGCGAAAGGTGTGGTGCAAATACCGAACACACTCGACGCCGCGATTATCTTTTTGACCCTTGCGGGCCGCACCCATGAACGACTAATGGGCGTGCAGCTTGCGCAGGAACAGGTGGAACCTCACTTGAGAGAAATCGTGCGTTTTTTTCTTGCGGGCTACGCACCGCGTCCGCAGTAAGCAGCCACCGCGTCTTCGCACTGCGCGGGGGGCATACGTGATCATGAGTGCCAGTGACCAACGGGAGAGGCTATGTACGATGTCATGAACGGTGTACGTGTAATCGAAGTTGCGGAACACACCTATGTGCCAGCCGCAGCGATGGTGCTGGCGGATTGGGGCGCGGATGTCATCAAGGTTGAGCGCGCGCAAGGTGGAGACGCTTCGCGGCATATGCGCCTGCCGGGCGCGGACGGGCGGGTCAATCCATTCTTTGAAACGGGCAACCGCGGTAAACGCGGCATCGCCCTGGACCTGACCCAGGAGGCGGGTCGAGAGCAGTTGTACCGATTGATCGAGGGTGCCGACGTGTTCCTCACTAACTTGCGTGCCGATGCGCGGGCAAAGCTGGGTATCGAGCCGCAGGACTTGCTCAAGCGCAATCCGCGTTTGATCTACGCACGCGGTACTGGCTACGGTTTGCACGGTGCCATGGCCAACGATGGCGGGTTCGACTACCCCACGGCTTGGTGCCGGGCCGGTGCGGCGTTCAATCAGACACTACCGGATGAACCTCCACCCAAACAACCCGGTTCCATCGGCGACCTGACCGGGGGCGTCACCCTGGCGGGGGCCATTGCCGCAGCCTTGTTTCGCCGCGAGCGCACCGGCAAGGGCGCAGTGGTCGACAACGCGCTGTACATGGTTGGTACGTATTTGATGTCACAGTCGCTGCTGGCCACCAGCATTGGCGTACCGACGATACCGATCGAAAGACAGGAGGACAGTTCATTCGCCTTGGCCAACAACTACCGCACTCGCGATGGCCGCTGGTTGACTATCTGCCTGTTGATGGAGAAGTGGTGGCCTGATTTTGTCGCTCATATCGAACGGCCGGCGCTGCTCAGCGACCCGCGTTTCAAGGATGCGGCTTCACGGCATGCCAACTCTCGCGCACTTGTGAGCGAACTCAACGAAGTATTTGCCACCCGTAATTATGCCGACTGGTGCGAACGCTTCAAATCGCTGGAAGGTGTCTGGGCCCCGATCCAAAATCCCGTTGAAGTACTGGCCGATCCCCAAGCCTTGGAAAATGGTTTCATTAGTGCGGTGGACATTGATGCACAAAGCCAGTACCTGGTAGGGGTATCGCCGGCGCAATTCGATGAGCAACCGATCGGAAGGCTCATGGCTGGCCCTGGTTTTGGCGAGCATACCGACGAAGTTCTGCGCGAAATTGGTTTGACCGAAGCTCAATTGAGCGCTTTGCGCGATGCAGGCGCCATTCGCTAACGAACTAAGTGAATGCCCCGCATCGACGCCTTAAGCGTGGTGCGGGGAGCATGCGAGCTCAGGCAACTATCCGATCGGATAGGTAATAGCTTTTTCCAGCAGGTATTCCTTGAGCCAGTGTGGGCCGAACTCCCGTCCAATCCCCGAAGATTTGTAACCTCCGAATGGTGCCTTGACGTAGAGGTCTCCTGTACCACCGTTGATGGCAACGCCACCTGTTCTTAGTTTTTGCGCAATGCGAAACGCAGCAGAGCGATCAGCTGACATCACGGCACCACTGAGACCAAATTTGGAGTCGTTAGCTATGTGTATCGCTTGTTCATCAGTGTCGAAACCGATGATCACGCCGATTGGCCCGAAGACTTCCTCTTGCGCCAGTCGAGATGTGCTGTCCACGTTATCGAAAACGGTCGGCTCATAGAAATAGCCTTTTTCGAGATGTGCTGGGCGCTTGCCGCCGGCGATTAGGTTTGCGCCGCTGTCTATGCCCAGTTGTACATAGTATTCAGTCTTGGCGCGGGCACTTTCCCGGATCAGCGGGCCGACGATCACGCTGGGGTCCTGTGGGTCGCCGATCTTCAACTGGTCGAGAATTGCTTTTACGGTTTCGGCGAATGCGGGTCGAATGGAGTTGTGTACTAGAAAGCGGGTGAGCAGGGCGCAACCCTGGCCGGCGTGTAGCGAAATACTGAAGGCCGCCAGACTCGCGGCTTTGACCACATCGGCGTCATGTCTGACGATCATTGCCGATTTACCGCCCAGTTCGAGGTGGACCTTCTTCAGGGTGCTGGCCGACTGACGCAAAATGGCCGAGCCGACGGCATCGGAACCGGTGAAGCTGATCAGATCGACCCGCGGATCCTCGGTAAGCATCGCCCCGACTTCCGGGCCACCAGTAACAACACTCAACACACCATTGGGCAGTTGCGCTTCGATGATGATTTCAGCCAGCAGCAAGCCGGAGAAAGGTGTGAATTGCGAGGGTTTGATCACTACCGTATTGCCTGTCAGCAGCGCCGGCACGGCTTTGACGATGTTGAGCAAAAATGGGTAGTTGTACGGCGTAATACCGACCACCACACCGTAGGGCTCGAACAGGGTGACGCCGGCCCCCAGCAGGTCGGGTGCCGAAGGGTCGAAGGGATTGGGTTTCGACTCTATCGCTATTGGTTCCGGCTCGATCTTTAGCGCTAGCGCGATCGCATAATCGATGGCTTCGATAGCGCCGTTGAACTGTGCACTGTTCATCAGCATGTGCACGGCACCGACTTCTTCGATCAGTAGCTGCTTGATCAGGTCCTGACGGCTGATAATCGATGCTCGAAAACGCTTGATGACTTCGATGCGCTCGGCCATCTGCATGATTGGCCAGGGTCCGTTATCGAAAGCGTTGCGGGCAGCAGCAATGGCAAGATCGACTTCCGGCTTGCCACCCAGCGGGGCCTGGCCAATGATTTCTTCGGTCGCTGGATTGCAAATGGTTTCGTAGCCCTCGGAGGGGGAAACCCATTGGCCGTCGATGTAAAAGTTTTTAATGTCGGTGTAGGGCGTCGGCATTGCGGTCATCCTTTTTATTTTTTTGCAATGGAAGGCAGCTGTATTCAACTAGCGACCCCGGTATGGAGCGCCGATGTTGTGGTGTGCGGATTGGCCAGCTCCGCGGTGATGATTTCCGCGGCGCGCAAAGCAATAGCCATGGCAGGGGCGTTGGTATTGCCTGAGATCAATGCGGGCATGATCGATGTGTCCACCACCCTGAGCCCAGATACCCCGCGAACCCTCAGGCTTGGGTCCAAGACCGATTCGGCATCGCTGCCCATGCGGCAGGTGCCAGACACGTGATAGGCGGTGCCTCCCCACTGTTTGAATGCCTCAAGGATTTCTTCATCGCTTTGGGCGTCCATGCTTGGTGTCGTGGCGCCGACAATGAAGGGTGCCAAAGCCGGTTGCGAGGCAAGCTTCCGGATCCAGCGGTACATGGAAATGGCGGCCGTTCGATCCGTTACCGCAGATAGGTAATTAGCGCATATGTAGGGCGGGGCATCGGGATCAGCAGAGCGGATCGACACTTCGCCCTGACTTTGCGGGCGCATGAAGTACCCACCCAAGGTCAGGCCTGGTTGCTTTTCGGGTACAACCTCAGCTTCTCCGTAAGTGAGGGAGTACAGGCTGATACCGATTTGTGCATCGGGACGGTCGAGTTCGGGTCGAGTTTTGACGAAGCCTCCGATTTCATGCGCACTATGGGTCAGCGGTCCTTTCTTACCGGTGTAGTACTGCCACAATGAGCGCAGTAGGCCCAGTCCGAAGAAGCGATTATTCAGGCTGTGGCTTTTTACGCGGTACTGCATGGCCAGGAAGAAGTGCTCACGCAAGTTGCGGCCCACCTGAGGGGCATCCTTGACTACGGCAATGCCGTGCGACTTCAGAAGGTCGGTAGGCCCAACGCCGGACAGCTGCAGCAGCTTGGGTGATTGAATGGCGCCGCCGCAGACGATGACTTCCTTGCCAACGCTTATCTTTCGTACGCCGCTGCTGTCACGCACGGTCAGGCTGCTTGCGCGTTTGTCCTGGAAGTTGATTTGGAGTACGTCGGTATGCGTCAGGATGTTCAGGTTTGGGCGATTGCGCACCGGATCAAGAAAAGCTTTGGCGGCGCTGTAGCGCTGGCCGTGCCAGATGTTCTGGGTTTGATAGCCCAGACCACCAAGCCCGGTAGTGTTGGCCAGGTTGATATCAACCACCCGTGGCGTGCCCATTTGCACGCCCGCTGCGAGCACGGCTTCGCAAAGTGGGTCGCCCGAAGGGTGGACTGAAACCTTCAAGGGGCCGCCGGCACCGCGCCCTGTCGCTGTCCCCAGCACATGGTCTTCGAGTTCGACGAAATGCCGGCCCATGTTGCTCCAGCCCCAACCAGTACAACCGGCTGCTTCCCACGCGTCATAATCTTCGGGCGCACCGCGCACATAGACCATGCCGTTGATCGAACTGGAGCCACCAATGGCTCGGCCTTTGAGCCAGATATCTTCGGTCTCCTCCGGGCCACGCGATACCTTGTAATCCCAAACATGCGGGTTACCAGGGACTAGCAATTTTCCTATACCGCGAGGCATGGATATCAGCGGATTTTTGTCGTCCGGGCCGCTTTCTATCAGCAAAACGGATACAGAGCTCATGGCTGAAAGGCGATTGGCCATTACACAGCCTGCTGAACCTGCGCCGACGATGATGTAGTCGTATTGTTCATTCATTTTGCTGTCTCAGAAGGTTGCCTTCTTGTTGTTTTTTTGGGGGGCTGGCAGTTGCAGTTCACATTTGCGACGGAGGCAGCCTTACCACCAGGCCGTCCAACGCCATCGTCACGACTACTTGGCAGGCCAGTCGGCTCTGGCGTTGAACGTCCAAGGCACCATCGATCAATAGCAGTTCATCACTGCTAGGCTGCGGGATTTTCTCGGCCCATGGCGCATCGATATAACAGTGGCAGGTAGCACAGGAGCAGTTGCCACCGCAGTCGCCGAGAATGCCCGGAACCTGGCTGAACTGCGCCGCCTGCATCAGCGTGTTACCCACTTCTACTTCCACTTGATGGGCTTTGCCGTTGTGTTCGATGAAGGATATGCCTGGCATGGGGGGCCCTCAGTTAGCTTCGATCATTGCGAAATCTTGCTTGGTTGCCCCGCAATCAGGGCATGCCCATTCCAGAGGGATGTCTTCCCACAATGTGCCGGGCACGATGCCTTCCTCAGGCAAACCAAGGCTCTCGTCGTAGCAAAAGCCACAGAAGAAGCATTGCCATTTCTTCATATCCGTCGGTCTCTTGTTATTGGTCTCGCTGGTGGAGCAGCATTTATTGACCATTAGTCAGTTTTGATTTTTTTTTGAAAGGCCTTTCTGTTGTTTTTATACGTTACTGGTTAGTAATATAACTGTGAATTTGTCGGAGCGCCAAGGACGGTGTGGCATTTTCCAAGCTGTTCTTGAGTTTCCTAAATGTTCGCGGTTTTTTGTAATAAATTTCATGCAGTCAGTTTGTCGTCGGCTAATCAATCTGGGCTGGACCTCCCGAAACAATAAAAAATAGGTGGACACGATGACAGCAACAACAGCCAACCCACATGGCATTCCGGGGCACGTCGCACCCGAGCAGGTGTTTCATTTCGATATCTATGAGCCCATCGAGGGCGAAGATGACTACCAGAGCTGGTTTAGGAAACTGCAGGATCATGGCGCACCAGACATCTTTTGGACGGTCAGTAACGGTGGCCATTGGGTGGTAATGCGCGGAGAGGATTTCGACTATTTCCTCAAGACACCTGAGTTGTACTCCTCGCGGATTAATGTTGTACCGCGCGAGCGTATCCTGCCCATCGTCAGCAAACCGATTCAGCTCGACCCACCGGATCACACCCGTTATCGCAACCTGTTGGCGCCTGCGTTTTCCCCAAAGGCCGTGGTACCACTAGGTGAGAAGGCACGTGCCATGACTATTGTCCTGATCGAGGACTTTCTGGCGCGCGGGGAATGCGAATTCGTTTCAGAGTTCGCTCGGCGTTTGCCGATCGTTATTTTCATGGGAATGGTCGGGCTGCCCGAAAAAGACCGTGAGCATCTACTAGGACTGGTCGATGAAATGATTCGCCCGACTAAGGTCGACAACATGGACGCGGGCAATCAGCTGATGGAGTACGCATTTGGCAAGCTCAACGAGCGTCGTGCCAATCCGGGTGAAGACCTGCTGTCAGTGCTGGCCCGCGCGCAAGTGGATGGCAAGCCATTGGAAGATGCCGACCTGGTGGGCATGTTTTTCCTGCTGCTACTGGGCGGCCTGGATACGGTGGCCGCGATGCTCAGCTTTATCACTCGCTTCCTTGCCACGCATCCTCAAGAACGTCAGGTTCTGATTGACCATCCTGAGCGCATTCCCGCAGCGGCTGAGGAGCTGATGCGGCGCTTCCCTATTTCGACTCTGGTGCGTGTGGCTACCCGCGATCATGAGTACAAGGGTATCCAGTTCCGGGAGGGCGATTTGGTGCTGATGCAGACCTCGGCTCATAGCGTCGATGACCGTCTGTTCGACCAGCCGCTGGCAGTCGATTTCGACCGACAGGTGGTCTTTCACGGCACCTTCGGCAGTGGTGCACACCGATGCATTGGTTCGATGTTGGCTCGAATAGAGGTGCGGGTATTCCTCGAAGAGTGGCTCAAGCGCATCCCGGATTTCCGCTTGAAGCCCGAGCAGAACCTGCGGGTTGAGCCAGGCATGGTCTTGGCTATGCCGCGTCTCGATATCGAGTGGGATGTACGCTGAATCGTCCTCCTAAACCAAAAAGTGATTAAATCGAAGGGGCTGATGCTATGGGGTCGTTGATTCTTGAAGGGAAGGTCGCAGTAGTGACCGGTGGTGGTGTTGGATTAGGGCGGCAGGTGGCTGAAAAACTGATCGGCCATGGCGCTCGCGTCGCTATTGTCGGTCGCACACAAAAGACGCTTGACCGGGCGGTTAGTGAGCTCGGCGCCAATCTTTTGCCAGTAGTAGCGGATGTTAGCGACCCGCAAGAGGTGCGGCGTGCATTCAAGGAAATCGACGCAGCGTTCGGCGGAGTAGACATTTTGGTCAACAATGCTGCGATGTACCGGGCCTACAGAATAGAGGAGGCGACCGATGACGAGCTGCAGGGCACGTTCGCCGCGAATGTCTTGGGTCCGGCTTACTGCATTCGTGAGGTAATACCACGCATGCGCGAACGCGGGGCAGGTGACATCGTCAACGTCTCGTCTGAGTCAGTACGCAGTCCATTTCCATGGTTGTGTGGGTACGCCGCATCCAAGAGTGCTCTCGAAGGCCTTTCCCAAGGGTTACGCAACGAGCTGCGTGCGGACAATATTCGAGTCTGTGTATTTCGTACGGGGTTCATGACCGGAGAAAACGCCAACCTCAACAGTTGGCCAGAGGGCCGCTTGGAGCAGTTCATCGCCGCCGCAAGCGTTTCAGGCCATCTAGGCAATGCCGGCGCTGGCGTATCGCCCGCAACCGCCGCCAGTGCCCTGGTTAGTGCGCTCACTTTGCCGCGCGAAGCAAACATCGATGTATTGGAGCTGCGCTCAATCTGATGTGCTGGCCGATAAACGTAGTGGCGGGGGAGCGAGCGACATGTTGAAAGAATTAGTAATTGTGACAGGGTTGGGCGCCATGGGCTTGGCCTGTGCACGAAGGCTGGGTAATGGTCGACAACTATTGCTGGTGGATCATGATCAGACCCGGCTGGACCAGGCAAGGAGGCTTCTGCAGGAAGATGGCTTCGCTGTGGATTGCCTGTGCTTGGATCTGGGAGAACCACAATCGATACAGCGGCTGCTCACCAACATTGAGCAAAAGCAGGCGCCGCTGCGCTATCTGCTCCATACCGCTGCTGTATCGCCGACGATGGCATCTTCTAGTCGAATTTATCAGGTGAACCTAGAAGGTACGGCGCGGCTTCTGGAGGCCATGTTGCCCTGCATGGTACCTGGCGCGGTCGGGATCGTCATAGCCAGTATGGGCGCCCAATTCGTTCAAGTGCCTACCGAAGTCGAGTTGCAACTGGCCGTTGAATCGGTTGATGGGCTGACCACCACAGCAATGGCCTGGGATCAAAGCGGCGACGCTAATCGCGCCTATCTCGTTGCCAAACGCGGTAATCAGATACGTGTCGAAGCGCAGTCGTTGCGCTGGGCCAAAAGAGGCGTGCGACTGGTCTCGATTAGTCCAGGCGTCATTTCGACAGCCCAAGGCCGCCAGGAAATACGCGAACAGCCTGAGGTCGCGCGCCTGGTTCAGCAAAACCCCCTGCATCGAATTGGCACCCCGGACGATATAGCGAATGCCGTGGAGTGGCTAACGGGGCCTGCCGCGTCCTACATCACTGGCGTCGACCTGCGCATAGACGGTGGCACTATTGCTGCCTTGCGTTGGCAGGAAGCCGTTAGTGTGCTCGGCAGCAGCAACAAGAATAATTAAAGAAGGAGCCTGAGTTTGAACGTAATGCCAATTACATTGATGGCTTTTGCCCTTGGAGGGGCAGGCATTGCTCATGCGGACGCAACGCAGCACGCTTCGCCGCCCTCTATCGTCAGCATGCAGGGCGCCACAAATTTTCGAGACCTGGGTGGTTATGTGACCGAAGATGGCCGGCGTGTTCGCATGGGTTTGCTATACCGCGCGGATGAACTGTCGCGTCTGAGCTCAAGCGATCAAGTCAGGTTGACGGGGTTGGGCGTGCGCCGGGTTGTGGACTTTCGGGGCGAGGTAGAGCGCCAGAAGGCACCGGATCGATTGCCGGACGGAATTGAGTTCATCCCGATGCCGATTACGGTGGAAGCAGCGGCGGTAAAAAATCTTCAGCAGCATATCCTCGCTGCGGATAACACGGCTGGCGCCATGAGTGACCTTCTGCAGTTGGCATATCGCGACTTCATTGTCAGTTACACGCCGCAACTGCGTCAGTTCATGCAAGGGTTACTGTCAGACCAGGCGTACCCACAGGTGTTCCACTGTACTGCTGGCAAGGACCGTACTGGAGTTGCTGCAGCCTTGGTACTAACAGCCATTGGGGTGCCGCGTGCGGCTATTTTTCAGGACTACATGACTACCAACCGCCTCACCCATGACAGCGTCAAACAGCAAGTCGATGCGATGGTCGAGCGTAGCGGTGGTCAGGCCAATCGTGAGGCGCTGACAACGTTATTGCAGGTTCAGCCGGTATTTTTACAATCCGCCTTTACAACCATCGATCAGAAGTACGGTTCTATGGAGAACTATTTGACGGAGGGGTTGGGCATCGGTCCGGCACAGCGCCAGGTCCTACGGCGAATACTGTTGGAGCCATAGCGCCGGAGTTTCGAAGACGGTTTATCGGCCCTTCCATTGGGGCGTGCGTTTCTCTTGAAACGCACGCACGCCGATTTGGACGTCCTCTGATGTCTGTAGCCTTTTGCCCGCAGCTTCGACATCGAGGCGCAATTGAGCTTCGCCCAATGCCAGCGCTTGGCGGGCTATTTGCAGCGTTTCCTGGACGGCCAGCGGAGCATTGCCAGCAATATGCCGGGCCAATTCAAGGGCTCTCTCAAGCACCTGTTCATCGTCCACTGTCTGATTAACCAGGCCGAGTGCCTTTGCGCGTTCCGCCTCAAGTCGATTGCCGGTCAACAGCAACTCCATTGCGATTGCCGGTGGAATGCGGCGTATTAGTCGATAGATGCCGCCTGCGCCGGCGATCAATCCACGTTTGACCTCGGGCAAGGTGAAGCTGGCGTTATTGCCCGCAATGATCATGTCACAGGCCAGCGCCAGCTCAGTACCACCTCCGAGTGCGGCACCGCGAACGGCGGCAATCCAAGGTTTGCGTCGCTCGGCATGAATTAGGCCACACATGCCGGATTGGTTGTCGGCGATCTGTTCGCCGATACCGGATGCGATGTCGCCGAGGTCGGCACCTGCGCAAAACGCCAAAGGCCCGGAGCCTGTCAAGACCACAACGCGGATGTCAGGGTTGGCTTCAGTTTTTTCGACCAAGCGGGCGAGGGTACGTGAAACGCTGACGTTGATAGCATTGCGCTTATTCGGCCGATTGAGGGTGATTAGCGCAATACCGCCCTGCAGGTCCTGATAGATGACTTCTTCGGTCATGATTGCGTCCAGTGTCGGAGGTGGGTATAACTGATGGTATGACAGTTATTGCCTGGTTGGTACCCATTGTTGACATGGAATACTTATGAAAGCGCTGCTGTGTAAAGCATTCGGTACCACCGATAGCCTGGTTCTGGAACATATCCCGAGCCCTGTGCCCGGGAGCGACGAAGTCCTTATCGATGTGCACATGGCCGGCGTTAACTTTCCCGATACCTTGCTGATCGAAGGCAAGTACCAGATCAAGCCGCCATTTCCGTTTGCTCCAGGAGGTGAGGCAGCGGGTGTAGTGGCCGCGGTGGGGGCGGGCGTCAGTCATTTGCAACCGGGTGATAAAGTCATGGCATTGACCGGCTGGGGCAGTTTCGCCGAGCAGGTCGTGGTACAGGCAAACCATGTAATGCCGATGCCGACCAGCATGGATTTTGCCGGCGCAGCAGGCTTCGGTGTGGCCTATGGCACGTCTATGCATGCTCTGTGTCAGCGTGCCAGGCTGCAAAAGGGTGAAACTTTGTTGGTGCTGGGTGCTTCTGGCGGTGTGGGCCTTGCTGCCGTGGAGATCGGCAGGGCGATGGGCGCACATGTCATTGCGGCCGCCAGCAGTAAGCAGAAACTTGAAGTTGCCCGGACGGCAGGCGCCCACGAGCTGATCTGTTACGGAAAAGGCAGCCTCAAAGAGCAGGTCAATGCGCTGACCGAAGGCCGTGGTGCCGATGTGATCTTCGATCCGGTGGGGGGCGATTTGTTCGATCAGGCGATACGAGCTATTGCCTGGAATGGTCGTTTGTTGGTGATTGGTTTTGCCAGCGGGCGCATTCCACAATTGCCGGTCAACCTTACCCTGCTCAAAGGTGTGGCGGTCCTGGGCGTGTTTTGGGGGGCTTTCACCCAGCGCCAGCCGCAAGAAAACCAGGCCAACTACCGGCAGCTGTTTGCGTGGCATGCCGAAGGCAAGTTGCGTCCATTGATTTCACAGCGCTATGCATTGTCTCGCGCAGGCGATGCGCTCGAAGCGCTTCGCCTTCGCAAGGCGGTGGGCAAGCTTGTGGTCGAAATACGAAAGGGGAGTAGCTGATGGTTATTGTGGAAACGGTTCTCGCGCTTCGCACGCTGGTGGGGCATGCACGGAAAGAAAACAAGAAAGTTGCGCTCGTCGCTACGATGGGCAATTTGCATGAAGGTCACATAGCGTTAATTGACGTCGCCAGGCAACATGCTGATTTCGTAGTGGCGACTATTTTTGTAAACCCCCTTCAGTTCGGGCCTACGGAGGATTTGGAAAAATATCCTCGGACACCAGAAGCAGACCAGGCCAAGTTGAATGGCGCTGGCTGTGATTTGCTGTTTTTACCCGTTGTGGCTGAGATGTATCCCGAGGGGTTTGAGGCTCAACCGATTGTTAGTGTTCCGAGAGTATCAGATGGGCTTTGTGGTGCGGCTCGACCTGGACATTTCAATGGAATGGCGACGATCGTCAATAAGTTGTTCAACGTTGTTCAGCCTGATATAGCAGTGTTTGGGGAGAAGGATTATCAGCAGTTGGCCGTTATACGGTCGATGGTTAGAAATCTGAACATTCCGATCGAAATCTTGGGTGCGCCGACCGTCCGGGCCCCTGATGGCTTGGCACTCTCGTCCCGCAATGGCTACCTCAATGACCAAGAGCGCGCCGCTGCTCCGATCCTTTATCAGTGCCTCAAGGACGTTGCCCTGTCTTTACAGCGCGGAAGTCTGGACGTTGAACAACTGCTAGATGAGCAATGTAAGCGCATAACCTCCTCTGGGTTCCAGTTGGAATATCTGGAAATAAGGAACGCGCACGATTTAAGCCTTACGTCGGAAACGTCCGGCAATCTGGTTGTTCTCGTCGCGGCGCGTCTAGGGAAGACGCGGCTTATTGATAATGTTGTAGTCAGCGCTGGTGAGTTGTAACGGACTGCCGCGCAAACGCCCCCCAAACTTGAGCATCAACGGTGGAGCCAAGAGGGTCGCTAAGCTGGAGGTGCACCTCGCAGTGCGGCTGTTCAATGCCGCACCGCAGATAGTCTTCTTGCGCTGG
Source organism: Pseudomonas izuensis (assembly GCF_002356535.2). Classification (NCBI taxonomy): domain Bacteria; kingdom Pseudomonadati; phylum Pseudomonadota; class Gammaproteobacteria; order Pseudomonadales; family Pseudomonadaceae; genus Pseudomonas; species Pseudomonas izuensis. The sequence continues at coordinate 2,833,186 of NZ_AP017423.2, forward strand.
CCCGACATCTCGACTTCAACCCCTTCACACACGGCGCGTATCCAGGCCATTAACGTTCGCATTAGATGGCTGACTGATTCCATTGTTAATGAAAAGAATTCCAATCGTAGTGAAAACTCATGATTGCTTGCCGATACTGCCGGGTCCGCCGCGCGATATACAACTGGTCCAGAATCAACGCCCACAACGCCGACACCTGGGGTCGGGTCTTGTGCCCGCGACTCAAGCGATGGAGCTGGAACTTCACCACGGCCATGCTCGCCAGTGCTGCCAGCGGTTTGCGCTTCCAGCGGATCGGCGGTAGTTGCGGATGGCTGTTCCGGCCTTGGCGCCAGTGTTTGACCAACTGCGGTTCAATGGCCAGCGCGGTGCCGATCCCGGCCATGGCGATGCCACTGTCGAGTACCTGTTCGACAATCGCCAAGCGGCGAATCCCGCCTGTCACCATCACCGGCATGCGCGCCACGCTGGCCAAATCGCCGGCCATTTCCAGAAAGTACGCTTCCCGGGCCAGGGTCCGCCCATCGCGCGCCTCACCTTGCATGGCCGGTGCTTCGTAGCTGCCCCCGGACAGCTCCAGCAGGTCAATCTGTTGCTCGTTGAGCCACTGGATCACTTGTCGGGCGTCGTCGGCATCGAAGCCGCCGCGCTGGAAGTCCGCCGAGTTGAGTTTCACCGCTACGCAAAACTGCGGCGATACGGCATTGCGTACTGCGTCGACCACCGCCAGCAGCAAACGCGCGCGATTCTCCAGCGAGCCGCCCCAGCGGTCGGTGCGATGGTTCGTCAGCGGCGAGAGGAACTGGCTGAGCAGGTAGCCGTGCGCGGCATGAATCTGCACACCGGTGAAACCGGCCTTTTCAGCCAGTGCCGCGCTGTTGGCGAAACGTCGGATCACGTCCTCGATGTCGGCTTCGCTCATGGGTTTGGGCTCGGCAAACATCTTCGAGAACTGGCCCAGATCCAGCGCCACCGCAGAAGGCGCCAAGGCTTGCTGGCCAAGGTTGGCCATGGTCTGGCGACCCGGATGATTGAGTTGCACCCAGAAGTGCGCGCCACCGGCCCGGCCAATGCTGGCCCATTGGCGGAAGCGGTCCAGGTGGCGTTCGTCTTCCAATACCACGCCACCAGGACCGGTCATGGCACGACGGTCGATCATTACGTTGCCGGTCAACAGCAGCCCGGTTTCGCCCTCGGCCCAGGCTTGATACAGGCGCAACAATGCGCGGTCGGGCGCCTGGTCGCTGTCGGCCAGGTTTTCTTCCATCGCAGCTTTGGCGATGCGATTGCCGAGAATCTGGCCGTTGGGCAGATTCAATGTTTGGAAGGGCGACATGGTTGACTCCTCATCAGTGATGGGGAGAGGCTAAGCTTAAAGTCAGCTTTAATGTCAAGCAGTCAATTGGATCGAGCAGGTCGAAGCCATGCAACTGCACGTCACTCAAGCACCAAGGCTGTCTGAGGCGTCGGGATCGGATTGCGCATCAGCGTACCGACTACCAGCGCAGCGAGTAATCCCGCCAGCCCCGCGACCCACAGCAACAGGCTGAAGCCCCCGACGAACGCCTGGCGCGCCAGTGGTTCGACTACCGGCCGTGCGGCTGGCGGCAATAGGCTCATCGCTGCCGGCATGTCACCGGCCACCACCCGCGAGGCGACGCCTTGTGTGTGTTCGAGCCACTGTCCGCCCTGTGCTGACAGATGGTCGTGCAGCAGCTGTTCGCTGTGACCCGACAGCAAGGCGCCATACACCCCGATCGCCAGCATTACCGCACTGAAGCGCATGGTGGTGCTCATCCCCGAAGCCATGCCGGTACGCTCCCGGGGCACGCAGGCCATGATGTTTTTCTGCGTATCGCCATTGAGCAATCCGGCGCCGGCACCGGTCACGGCAATCGCCAGGGCGAAGGGCAGGTAACCGCCGCTGTTGACCGCCCAGGCACTGAGCAGGTTGCCGCCGCCTACCAGCGTCAGCCCGATAGCCATCATGTTCGCGGGGCTTACGCGTCCTGCCAGCCGCACGCCGATGCGTGGGAAGATCAGCATGGTCACGGCAAAGGGCAACATGCCCAACCCGGCACAAATGGCGGTAAAGCCCAGGCCGTTCTGCAAGTAGAACGGCAGCAGGGTCATCATCACCTGGGCGCACGCGGCGTAGGAGAACATGCCGAGCAGGGCGCCGATAAAACGCGGATGCCTGAACAGTTGCAGGTCGATCATCGGTCGCTGTTGCAGTCGCTCGATCACCACGAACAAACCCAGCAGCAGGGCACCGCCCACCAGGCGGGCGTAGGTGGCGGGGGTGTTCCAGCCGATCCGGTTGGCTTCGATCAAACCCCAGATCAGGCACAACAGGCTGGCGCTGAAGGCGAGGCTGCCCCAAGGGTCGAGGCGCGCCGCCTGGGCATCGCGGGACTCCGGCACTGCACGCCACACCATGATCATCAGGAACAGGCCGACCGGCAGGTTGAGGTAGAAAATCCAGCGCCAGCCCACGTATTCGGTGATCAGTCCGCCCAGAGTCGGCGCCGCCGTCATGGCCACGCCCATGCAACCGCCCCAGAACGCCCAGGCCTTGGCCCGTTCCAATTCATCGTGGAAGGTGTGGCCGATGGAGGCCAGCGCCGAGGTCAACAGCAATGCGGCGCCAATGCCCTTGATCGCCCGGGCGATGTCGAGAAACAGGGCGTTCGGTGCCGCACCGCAACCCAGCGAGGCGAGGATGAAGATGCCCAGGCCCCACATCAGGGTTTTCTGCCGGCCAAAGCGGTCCGCCAGACTTCCGGCGGGCAGCAGCAAGGCGGCGAAGGCCAGCATGTAGGCACTGACGACCCATTCGATGTCGGCGAAATTCGCCCCAAGATCCCGGGCGATGCTGGGCAAGGTAACGGCGACGATGTTGGTGTCGAGCACGATCAGCGAGCACACGCCAGAGGCGGTGAGCAAGGTCAGACGGGGGCTCACATTGGGTTTGACGGGCATGGCAGGGCTTCTCTACTGTGAGGTTGCGCCCAGCTTACCGCTGGCTGATCCTGCCTTTGTTAGGCCGCTATCATCACTTCATTACCTTTGAGCTAACGCGCCGATGGACATTCGCCACTTCCGCTACTTCCTTGCCGTTGCCCGGCAGCGCAATTTCACCCGTGCCGCCGAGCAATTGGGTATAGCGCCGCCGACCTTGACCCGGCAGATCCAGGACATGGAAGCGGAGCTGGGTACGCGTCTGTTTCTGCGCCAGGTGCGGGATGTCAGTCTGACCGAAGCCGGCGCGGCATTGCTGATCGAGGCCGAGGCCACGGTTCGGCAGTTCGAGTCGGCCCAGCGCAACGCCCAACGCGCCGGCCGCGGCGACATCGGCCATATCGAATTGGGGTACGTGGCCTCGGCTGTGTATTCGGGGCTGTTGCAAAAACAGGTGCAGGGTTTTGCCGGCCAATACCCGGATGTCAGCCTCAATGTGCGGGAAAGCCCCATGGCCAGCCTGCCCAACATGATCCTCGAAGGGCGCTTCGATCTGGGTTACATCCGCTGCCCGCTGGCCTTGCCGGAAGGGGTCGAGGCTGTGCGCCTGATCGACGAAGGCTTTGTGTTGGCGTTGCCGGTGGACTCATGGCTGAACCGCTTGCCAGTCATCAACTCGGCGCATTTGCAGAACGAGAATTTCATTCTTCCCGAACAAGTCGTCGGCACCTTGCAAGTCGCCAGTCAGGGCGATTTCGTGCCGAAACTGGGGGCGCAACCCGGGGGATTGGTGGCGGTGATTGCCCTGGTGTCACTGGGGCAGGGCGTGGCGGTAGTGCCGGAGTCAGTGGTCGGCCATGTGAGTTTGCCGAATGTGGTGTACCGGCAGATCGAGGATTGCGCTGCGTCGTCGTGGCTGGCGCTGGTTCATCGGCGGTTTGAGAAATCGCCGGCGGTGGTCCGGTACATCGAGCGGGTGAGAAATAATTAAGAGCATCGCGGGCAAGCCCGCTCCCACAAGGTATTCGCTGACCCTGTGGGAGCGGGCTTGCCCGCGATAGCAATGTGTCAGGCGGCAAATCCCTCAAGCCTGCTGATGAAAGGTATACCGATCCTTCCCCGTATGTTTTGACTCGTATAACGCCGCATCCGCCTTGACCAGCGCCTGATTCAGGGTGTCGCCCTCCAGCACCCTGGCCAGGCCGATGCTGATGGTCACCGGGTGCCGGCTCGGTTGCTCGCGCACCACCCGGCACAGTTCGCCGGCCAGGGCCTCGACATCTTCGCGGCGCACCCCGGCCAGGTAAATCGCAAACTCTTCGCCGCCCAGGCGCGCGTACTCGAAGTGGCTCATCACCGCCTTGATGTTCGCCGCGATGCGCTTGAGCACTTCATCGCCGATGTCGTGGCCGTAGACGTCGTTGACCTTCTTGAAGTTGTCGATGTCGATCATCGCCAGGTAATGGTCGTGCTCACGCGGAACGGCATGCAGCTGTTTGTCGGCGCGGGTCATGAACGAGCGGCGGTTGGGGATTTCGGTGAGGGTGTCGAGGTACGCCTGGTCCAGCAGCAGCCTGGACATGATGAAGTTATAGAGCTTGGCTTTGCGCAGGGTGAGGAAAACATAAAGGGTCAGCGCACAGAAAAAGCCCATGTAGCAGACCATCAGCATGCCCCTGAGGTCGAACACCGCCACATCACTGTCGAAGAAGGGATTGAGCATCAACCAGGCAATGATCTGCGTGCCGAAAAAAGACCCGCGGCCCAGCGGCAACATGGATGCACTGTACAAGATGCTCGTGGCTGCCAGTATCAGCCAGGCAGGCTGTAGATCTTCGGGAAGGCCTTCGATCAGCAGGCGAACGCCGAGGGTGATGGTGAAGGCGAACAGCAAATTGAGCACATTGAAATGACGGGCCTTGCGGGTGAACATCAGAATGATCGTGAAGATCGCAAAGAGCCCGATAAACAGCATTGAAAGCCAGGTAAACCCCTGGCCACCGAGGTAGCTGATGATCAGGTCGAACACGACCCACATCACGATACTGGTGAGATAAATCAGCAGGCAAAAGGCGTGCAACCGTTCGAACTCATGTTGGATGAACTCGGCTTTAAACTCGGCAGGCGCCGCTTTTTTCAGCACTTCATCTTCAATGGTTTTGTACATCGTCGACCTTGTTTTTGCGTTGGTTATCAAGAATCACCTTGCCCCAGGGCCGGTAGCGCAGGGAAAACACCGCGGTGGGATGGCAACCCATCGACGCCTTGTCCGGGTTGGCCGGTTCAGCGCCAAAGGCTTTGCCCGCCGCGCTGATCTGACGAAACGCTTCCTGAACGATGCCGACGGAGCAGGGCAGCGCACCGGCGTAGCCATCGCGCACCAATGCCGGCAAACGTCCGGTACCGGCACCATCCTGCCACCAGACCTGAATCCCCTGATCGGCCAATCCCGCCAGCCACTGGCCATTGACCCGTGGCGCGAGTTTGCCGGCGCTGAAGGCGCTGACGTGCAGCGGCGCATCGAGCTGGCCGGCGAAGTCCTTGAGTTGACGTTGCAGGGCCTGTCGGCGATCAGCGGCGAGGAAGTGCAGATCATCCAGCTCCATCGGCACATACCAGCCAGTGACCATGAGCTTCCAGTCCTTGCGCAGCTTTTGCCGTTGGGCCAGCGACCGGCCCAGTTGCGACTGCCAGTAAGTCGCCAGCCCGGCGCTGTCCAGTTCGTCGATGCGTTGGTAATAGGCTGGGTCCATGTAAAGCCCCAGCACCAGTTTCAGGCCTTGGGCCTGGGCCAGCCTCAGGCTGTCGGCAAGCCACCCATTGGCGCCGCCGAAGTCAGAATCGCCGTAGGCGGTCCACTGCACAATCACTGTGTGGGTACCCTGTCTGGCGGTGTTCTGCCAGATCTGGAGCCATTGCGTCTGGCTGAGGCTGGCGTCGACGTTCAGCGGTTGATAGAAAATCCGCTCATCGGCAAAGACCCCTGCGCTGCTGAGTAACAGGCACACCACCAGTAGCAATCGCTTCATCAGAAATTCATCTCCACGCCCAGCAGCACGCCATTGCCGCCCTCATACAGATTGCCCCCCAACCATTGCTGATATTCGGTGCGAACCGTCAGGTGTGCGCGGTAGGCGTTGTAGAGGTCATCGTCGAACCACCATTGCCAGCGCAGGCCGATGCCGGTGCGCAAGTCCTGGCGCCAGTCGTTGCTCGGGTCCTGGCTGGAAAATTCGACAAAGCCGTAGGGCATGAGGGTTTGTGCGCCGTTGAACGGCAGCTTCCAGGCATGGCCCTGCTGGAACCGCGACAACCATTGATGGTCGCCGGCCTTGGTCCACCAGGCGGCGTCCAGATAGAGAAAGCGCTCCTCCCAGTCGCTTTCATCGACGCGCCAGTCGTTGCGAAACCTGCCCTGATCAAGGAACGAGGCGGTGCTGCGCAACAGGAAATCGGTGGTGGTGTGTCCATCCTGGCGGTGATCATCGACCTGGTCCGACAGCTTTTCCGGCACCAGCATCTGGCCCAGGCTCAGGCCGTGGTTGTCCTGGTCATCGAACTGGCTCTGTTTGTAGATTTCGCCGTAGAAGTTGATGTTCGCCGTGCCCCAGGGCTTGTAGCGCAACCCCACGCCGGTACCCAAGGATTCGGCATAGCTCGATCGACCCTGGCCACCGAGCAGCACGCGACCATAGACCGACAATGTACTGCCGGCGCGACTCGGTTCCTCGCCCAGTGCGTGGTCCCACATCGCCAGTTGCACGTTTTGTGAAGTGGAGCGGCGTCGAGAGCCGGTGGTGTCATCGGACCGCAGGAAGTCGTTGGTCGAAACCCCGGCCGGTGACCAGGTGCTGGCGACGGTACGGGTGTCGCGGCGAGACAGGGTTTCATGGGCGCGGCGCTGGCGGTAACGCCGGGCTTCCATGCTGCCGTCCTCGTCGTCGGCCGCCACCGGATGCTGCTCAAGGTCGATGACCCGGCGCAGTTCCTTGCGCGCCGCTGCACTGTCGGCGACTTCGTCATAACGCAAGGCGAGGGTTTCGCCGAGGCGATAATCCTCGGGAAAGTCTCGGGTGGCGCTTTGCAGATACGGAATGGCCTTGGCGCGTTCCTCTTTGGTTTTCGCTCCAGCCAGCCTCATACCGTAGTCGGCGCGATAGCGCGGATTGTCTGGCTCGCGTCGGACCGCTTCGGTCAGCCACGCCGTGCTTTGCGCAGGTTCGCCGGCCTTCTGCGCGGTGACCGAAGCGGCGTAGAAATGCCCGGCATCCGGTGACTGTTGCAGGGCGGAACGTTGTCGTTGCAGGGCCAGCCCATGATCGCCTTGGGCATCGGCAATCGCGGCACCCAGCGCCCATTCGTTGGCGCCACGGCTGCGGCTTTGCTGCCAGTAACGTTCGGCGGCTGACAGATCACCGGCGTTCAGGGCGCTGCGACTGGCGGTGAGGCAGGCATTGTCGCTGAGTTCGGCATCGGGAAGGCTGCGCCAGATCGCCAGGGCCCCGACCGAATCGCCGGCCGCTTCGAGGGCATAGGCCAAGGGCACGCGGCTACTTCGATCGCCGGCTTTTTCCGCCTGCTGGTAATAGACGACCGCTTCGCCCGGACGATCCGGCATGGCGCAGCGCCCCAGTGCGCGGTAGTCGCCGGCAGCCTGCAGTTGTGTGCCGATGGCTTGTTGCACGGCGGCGCATTGACCGTTCTCGGCCAGTTGCGCGAGCAGTTGACCGCGAGTGACGGGGTCGACATGACTGAGCAGCGCCACCATGCGCTGTTGCTGTGAAGCTGTTGGCGTTGACGAGGCGTAGAGGGTCGCCAACCGTTGCAGCAGGGCATTGGAGAGTTTGCCGCCCTGACGGTCGTAAGCGGTTTCCAGCAATTGCTGCGCGTGTTCCCGTTGCCCGGCATTGAGCGCCAGGTACGTGGCCTGATCGAGCGAGCGAAGGTTGCCGGTCTGCTGGTAGTGCCGTTCCCAGAGTGTCGCCGCTTCGGTCGTGCGACCCTGCGCCTGCGCCAGTTCGGCCCGACGCTTGAGCACTTCGGCGGTCTGCGGCTGGCCGGCGAGCCAGGCCATGATCTTGTCGCTGCGGCCTTCTTCTTGCCAGATGTCCAGCAGGCGTTGCTGACGCTGGCTGTCCCAAGGTTCGGGCAGACGCGTGCTCTGCAAGAGTTCAGTGGCGTGCAGGCGCTGGACGAGGACCAGCCAGGTCAATGGGTCGTCGTCGGCTGGGCAGTCACGCAATTGCGCGAGCGCTGCATCCGGGTCGCGGCGGGACAGCCAGTCGGCGGTCTCCAGGCAAGGACGCTGCAATTCACCGCTCAAGCGCTGCACGGTTGCGCTGTCGCCGGTTTGTCGTGCCAATTCCCACAGGCGCTGACGTTGTGCGGGATCGGCGAGATCGTCCGGCGGCAGCGATTGCATCCAGCGTTGGGCCTGTTCGGTGTGACCCATGGCTATCGCGCGATCGACCATGGCCAGGCGAGCCTTGCGCGCGGCCTGCGGGTTGGGTGCCTGCTGCAGTAATTGCTCCAGTGGTTTTTCGTCGAGGCGTTGCACATAGGCATTGGCCAGCCGCTGCCAATCCTCGGTGCTCAGTTGATGGCTGGCGGCGAGGGGCGCGAGTTGTTCGATGGTGCCGTTCCAGTCGCGCAGTTGCTCAGACCAGTTGGAGAGGGCCAGGTGCAGAATTCTCTCATCACCCTTGGGCTTCAATTGCGCCAGCCAGTCATGAGCCCGGCCCGCGCCGCCGAACTTGGCCAGGCTCAGGCTATAGGCCTGCCACAGGCGCACGCGCTGGTTGAGGTTGCTGGTGGCGATCCATTGTTCCACCTGGCTGCTGCCCGGCGGATCCTGCTCGATCCAGGTCAGGCGCAGGTTGAGCAAGGCTTCGCTGTTTTGCGGGTTGTCCGGCAAAGCTTGCACCGCGTCCTTGTAGCGTCGTTGTTTGGCCAGCGCTTGCACCAGCAATGCCCGCGCTTCATCGTTTTTCGGCACTTTGGTCAGCAGGTGGCGCATCAGTCGCTCGACTTCGGCCCAGTTGCCTTTTTTCGCTTCGCGGTAGCTGCGGTCCATGTAGGGGAAGCTGCGAAATTGTTCGAAGTCAGTCAAGGGTTCGGCTTGCACCCAAGTGGCGGTGCCCAGACTCAATAACAGGCACCCCACGAGCACGGCATGAGGCTTCATTCGACCTCCCGGGCAATGCGGTAGGCGGCTTGCTGTTCGCTGGCCTGTTCGACCAAAGCCTGTTCGAGCACTGCCTGGGTGATCATGCCGCGGGATATCAGGTGTTGGCCCAACGACATGTGCTCGGCATCGAAGTCGATCAATGCCTGATTGAACAGGCTCGCCGGGACCATGCCGCGCACTTGCAGCAAATTGCCGAGCAATATCTGGTGATGGCTGACGCGTTCGAGCAGGGCTTCGTCGTCCTGATGACGCTCGAGCACCTCGAGCATGTGCTGGACATCGGCATTTTGCCGGGGGCTGGCGTACCAGTAGCGGATCCCCAGCGTGACCCGGCCCTGAGGGGCCAGACGACAGCGCACCGGGCGCTTCAATTGGCGGCTGATGGCGCCCAGTGAAACCTGGCTGACCGGCCCTTCGGAGGCGAGCACCAGGGCATTGCCTTCCTCGGCCACGGGCAGCACGCCGTAGTGGGAGGCGACCTTGCGTGGCACCTGCGCGATCAGGCGCTTGTCGAGCTGAAAGGGGTTGAGCGGCGCCCATTCCATGTCCAGTTGCTCGGCCAGGGTCTGCACCAGTTGCGTCGTGTCGATGTGTCCGCGCAGCAACAGCTCATGGCCCAGGCGTCGGCGTACCGGGTTGGTGATCGCCGCTTCCAGCTGTTCTTCGCTAAGCAGGCCTTTTTCCACCAGTCGATGACCCAAGGGTGTGCGCTGGGCCTTGGTCAGGGCCGGGAACTCATGGGTGGTTTTGTCCCAGGCCACGCGACGGGAGTCGCCCATTTCCATGACCTGGCGCAGCGCCCGTACGTTGGCGAAGAAGTTGATGAAGTTGCTCCACATCATGCGGGGCGCCGACAGCAGGCCTTCGCCCAGTCCGTAAAAACGGGTGACGAACCAGCCGCGCTGGAACAGCCGGTTGATCAGCATCAGGCCATTGAGCCACAGCAGGGTCTTGAGCAGCGGGCTGTCGGCGAGAATCGACGGATAGCGCCAGGCGTTGGGTGCGATCACTGTCACCAGCCACATCGCCAGCAACACCAGAAACAGCAGGTTGACCATGAAACTCAGCAGGTAGGCGATCATGCCGCGCCGGTCGCGCCACAAAAAATAGTTGAGCAACCCTGTGGGGCTCCAACCGAGGTTCTTGGTGCCCTGGAAAACGATGCCGACGATCCAGCGGGATTTTTGCCGGATCGCGTGTTGCCAGTCGCGGGGGAAATGTTCGCGAACACAGATCACCTGGGAAAACGCGCGATTCATGCCGAACGCCCAGGGCTGTTCGAGCGCCAGTGTCGGGTCGGTCACCGAATAGCGGGCGAAGATGCACTTCATGCCTTTTTGCTTGAGGCGAAAACCGATGTCGTAGTCTTCGGTCAGGCTCTGCACATCGAAGGCAATGCCATCGCCATCCTCAAGCAGCGCGCTGATGGCCTTGCGGCTGAAGCAAGTGCCGACGCCGGCGCTGGGTACCTGGCCGGTCAGGGCTTCGCGCACGATCACGTCCTTGCCGTGGTTTTCGGCGAACTCGTCGACGTAGTGCCCGGCGGTGAAGCCTTTCCATTCCGGCGCGTAGGGGTAGACCGGAATCTGGATCAGGTCCTTGCCCGGCAGCAAATAGTTGAACAGGCGCAACTCCATGGGGGAGATCACGTCTTCGGCATCGTGCAGGATGAACCCGGCGAACTGGATCTTCGCATCGCTTTCAAAACGCAGGATCGCGTCGATCACGTTATTCAGGCAGTCGGCCTTGCTGGTGGGGCCGGGGCGGGCGCAGACCACTTTGTGCACGTTGGGGTAGTGCTGGCAGACCGCATCGACATCGGCCTGGGTCTCGGCGTCGTTGGGGTAGGTGCCCACGAAAATCTGATAGTTCTCGTAATCGAGGGTGGAGGCGGCCAGGCGCGCCATTTCGCCGACCACGCCGACTTCGTTCCACGCCGGCACCATGATCGCCAAGGGCTTTTCGCCGATGGTATACAGGCGTTGTTCATCGGCGCGCTTGAATTTTTCATAGATCCGCCAGCGGCGGATCAGCTTGCGGGTCCAGTACACCAGGTCGATGAACAGGTCATCGAGGCCGAGCACGAACATCAACAGCGCCAGGATGATTGCAAGGTATTTGAGGCCGAACAGCAGGTAGGCAAAAAAATCAACCAAACCCAGGCTCATACCGCGTTTCCCGACCGCGCGTGTTGCTTGAGCCAGGCGCACAGACGGTTGGCAATCCGTTCGCTGGCGTGACCGTCGCCGTAAGGACTGTGGACGCGGCTCATGCGCTGGAACGTGGCAGCGTCATCGAGCAGCAGGCTGGCTTCCTTGACAATGCGGTCGGTGTCGGTGCCCACCAACAGCACGGTTCCGCCTTCGAGCGCCGAAGGCCGTTCAGTGACATCGCGCAGTACCAGCAGCGGTTTGCCGATGGCCGGGGCTTCCTCCTGGATGCCGCCGGAATCGGTGAGGATGAAATGCGCGCGATCCATCAACCAGACGAAGTGCTGATAATCCTGCGGCGCGACGAGGTAGATGTTCGGCTTGTCCGACAGCACGCTGTAGACGGCCTTTTGTACCTGCGGATTGAGGTGCACCGGGTAGACGAATTGCACATCCGGGTAACGTTCGGCGAGGTTGGCCAGGGCCAGGCAGATGTTGCGAAAGCCGCCACCGAAGTTTTCCCGGCGGTGCCCGGTGATCAGCACCATGCGCCGGTTGTCGTCCAGCACTGCCAGCGGCGAATCCGTGGCGGGCTGCCAATGAACGTCGCGCTGATGCGTGCGCATCCATAGCAGCGCATCGATCACCGTGTTACCGGTGACCTCGATATGGGATTTGGGCACGCCTTCGCCCAGCAGGTTCGCTTCGCCCTTGGTGGTCGGGGTGAAATGCAGGTCGGCAATGACGCCGGTCAGGCGTCGATTGGCTTCTTCCGGCCAGGGCGCGCGCAAGTTGCCGGTGCGCAGGCCGGCCTCGACATGACCGATAGGCAACTGGCGATTGAAGGCGGCGAGGGCGGCGATGAAGCTAGTGGTGGTGTCGCCGTGGACCAGCACGATATCCGGATGTACCCGTTCGTAGGCGTGGTCGAGGTGCCCCAGCAGTTGTTCGGAGAGACCGTTGAGGGTCTGCCCCTGGGTCATCACTTGCAGGTCTTCATCGACCGTCAGTTCAAACGAGTCGAGCACCTGCTTGAGCATTTCCCGGTGCTGGCCGGTCGAGCAGATATTCAGTTCGATACCCGGCCAGTTGCGCAGCACCCGTGCAAGGGGGGCCATCTTGATGGCTTCGGGCCGTGTTCCGAACACCATCATGACTTTGAAGGACATGAACCCTCCCGGGACAACACACGCCAGACGCGCCGCAGCTGTTAAGAGTGCTTATCAGTTGAGTATTGAATAAAGCAGTCGGATGGGGGGTTGTCCAATGCGCGGCTTTGCTGCACCGAGTCCCTTGTAGGAGCGAGCCTGCTCGCGATGGACTAGAGAGCGACGTGGGTATCTGGCGATACGCGTCATCGTTGACGACCATCGCGAGCAGGCTCGCTCCTACAAAGGGGGCAGTTACTGCCCAATGTGGTGCAAATACCCGATGTTGTGGCCCACAGTAGCGATTGACGGTGGTGCGTTTGGTAACCGTTTTTCCAACGTTTAACGCATCCATCTGATTCAAAACACTTTTCAATCTCCCCAACACACCTCCCACAACCTGTGGCACACTTTCTGCTGTCTATTCCGTTGTTACATACCAAGTTCCGGTATAGCGGAATAAACATCATCCTGGAGTGCTTGCCATGCATCGCCGACCATCCTTGTTCAATGCGTGTGTTTTTGTTTTCGCAGCATCAGCTGCTGTCATGGGCGTGGCCCAGGCGGCGGACAGCAAGCTCGATAGTGTTCTGGCCCGCGGCAAACTGATTGTGGGCACCGGCAGCACCAATGCGCCGTGGCATTTCCAGGGCGCGGATGGCAAGTTGCAGGGCTTCGATATCGATATCGCGCGCATGGTGGCCAAGGGGCTGTTCAATGACCCGAGCAAGGTCGAGTTCGTGGTGCAGTCGTCCGATGCACGGATTCCCAACTTGCTGACCGACAAGGTCGACATGAGCTGCCAGTTCATCACCGTGACCGCCAGCCGTGCCCAGCAGGTGGCGTTTACCCTGCCGTACTACCGCGAAGGCGTCGGCCTGCTGTTGCCGGCCAACAGCAAGTACAAGGAAATCGATGACATGAAAGCTGCCGGTGATGGCCTGACCGTGGCGGTGCTGCAAAACGTGTATGCCGAAGAACTGGTGCACCAGGCATTGCCCAAGGCCAAGGTCGATCAGTACGACAGCGTGGACCTGATGTACCAGGCCGTGAACTCGGGGCGCGCCGACGCGGCAGCCACCGATCAGTCGTCGGTCAAATACCTGATGGTGCAGAACCAGGGGCGCTACCGCAGCCCGGCCTATGCCTGGAGCCCGCAAACCTATGCCTGCGCGGTCAAGCGCGGCGATCAGGATTGGCTGAACTTCGTCAACACCACCCTCCATGAAGCCATGACCGGCGTTGAGTTCCCGACTTATGCCGCGTCCTTCAAGCAATGGTTCGGTGTCGATCTGCCAACGCCCAAGATCGGTTTCCCTGTCGAATTCCAATGATCCCGTGAGAGTGGGGCGACGTTGATCGCCCCGCTCAAGGTACTGCCGACCATGAATTATCAGTTGAACTTTGCCGCCGTCTGGCGCGATTTCGACACCTTGCTGGCGGGGCTCGGTCTGGGCCTCGAACTGGCGCTGGTGTCGATCGCCATCGGCTGCGTGATCGGCCTGCTGATGGCGTTCGCCTTGCTGTCGAAGCACCGCGCGTTGCGGGTGCTGGCATCGGTGTATGTCACGGTGATCCGTAACACGCCGATCCTGGTGTTGATTCTGTTGATTTACTTCGCGTTGCCGAGCCTGGGGATTCGTCTGGACAAGATTCCCTCGTTCATCATCACCCTGTCGCTGTATGCCGGGGCGTACCTGACCGAAGTGTTCCGCGGTGGCCTGCTGAGCATTCCCAAGGGCCAGCGTGAAGCCGGGCTGGCGATTGGCTTGGGCGAGTGGCAGGTCAAGGCCTACATCACGGTGCCGGTGATGTTGCGCAATGTGTTGCCGGCCTTGTCGAACAACTTCATTTCGCTGTTCAAGGACACCTCGCTGGCAGCGGCGATTGCCGTGCCGGAGCTGACCTATTACGCGCGCAAGATCAATGTCGAGAGCTACCGGGTGATTGAAACCTGGTTGGTGACCACGGCGCTCTATGTCGCGGCCTGTTACCTCATTGCCATGATGCTGCGCTACCTCGAACAGCGCTTGGCGATCCGCCGATAGGAGGCCCCATGTACGAATCCCCCAGTTGGTTGCATGAGTTGTGGGTGGCGCGGGAACCCTTGTGGCAAGGTTTTCTGACCAGTGTGCAGGTATCGGCGCTGTCGATTTTGCTGGGCACAGTGGTGGGCGTTTTCGCGGGACTGGTGCTGACTTACGGCAGGTTCTGGATGCGCGCGCCGTTTCGTTTCTACGTCGATGTGATTCGCGGCACGCCGGTGTTTGTGCTGGTGTTGGCCTGCTTCTATATGGCGCCGGCGCTGGGCTGGCAGATCAGCGCATTCCAGGCGGGAGCCCTGGGGCTGACGCTGTTTTGCGGCTCCCACGTCGCCGAGATCGTGCGCGGTGCATTGCAGGCATTGCCGCGCGGGCAGATGGAGGCGAGCAAGGCCATCGGCCTGACGTTTTTCCAGGCGCTCGGCTATGTGTTGCTGCCCCAGGCGATGCGGCAGATTTTGCCAACCTGGGTCAACTCGTCCACCGAGATCGTCAAGGCCTCGACGCTGCTGTCGGTGATCGGCGTGGCCGAGCTGCTGCTCAGCACCCAGCAGATCATCGCCCGGACCTTCATGACCCTGGAGTTCTACCTGTTCGCCGGTTTTCTGTTCTTCGTCATCAACTACGGCATCGAATTACTCGGCCGGCACATTGAAAAGCGGGTGGCCTTGCCATGACTCAGACTCAAATCAACCCACAGAACGGCCAGCCCCTGCTGGACATTCGCGGCCTGCACAAACGTTACGACCACCTCGAAGTGCTCAAGGGCGTCGATCTGACCATGCAGCGCGGTAACGTTGTGACGCTGATCGGTTCCAGCGGTTCGGGCAAGACCACGCTGCTGCGCTGCGTGAACATGCTCGAAGAGTTCCAGGGCGGGCAGATCCTGCTCGACGGCGAGTCCATCGGTTATGACGAGGTCAACGGCAAACGCATCCGCCATCCGGAAAAAGTCATCGCCCGCCATCGCGCCATGACCGGCATGGCGTTCCAGCAGTTCAACCTGTTCCCGCACCTCACCGCGTTGCAGAACGTCACCCTGGGCTTGCTCAAGGTGAAAAAGTTGCACAAGGACGAGGCCGTGGCCCTGGCGGAAAAATGGCTGGAGCGGGTCGGCTTGCTGGAGCGCCGCGATCACTACCCCGGCCAATTGTCCGGCGGTCAGCAACAGCGCGTGGCGATTGCCCGGGCCATTGCGATGAACCCGAGCCTGATGCTGTTCGACGAAGTGACTTCGGCGCTGGACCCGGAACTGGTCAGCGAAGTGCTCAATGTGATCAAGGGCCTGGCTGACGATGGCATGACCATGCTGCTGGTGACCCACGAAATGCGCTTCGCCTTCGAGGTTTCGGACAAGATCGTTTTCATGAATCAGGGGCGCATCGAAGAGCAGGGGCCGCCCAAGGACCTGTTCGAGCGCCCGCAGTCGCCGCGTCTGGCTGAATTTCTCAAAAGCACGCGGTTTTAAACACTCAACTTTCAATCAGGAGAAACACTCATGAGCATTACTCGTTATGGCACCGGCAGCTCCGCCGCTGGCGGCACGCCGCGTCCTTTCGCCCGCGCCGTTGAAGCCGATGGCTGGCTGCACGTCTCCGGCCAGGTGCCTGCGAAGGATGGCGAGATCATTGTGGGTGGCATCGTCGAGCAGACCCACCAGACCATGAAGAACCTGATCGCGATTCTCCAAGAGGCCGGTTATGGCCTGGAAGATGTGGTGCGTGCTGGCGTGTGGCTGGAAGATCCGCGGGATTTCACCAGTTTCAACAAGGTCTTCTCCGAGTACTTCAAGCCTGAACATGCACCGGCC
Source organism: Pseudomonas izuensis (assembly GCF_002356535.2). NCBI lineage: Bacteria > Pseudomonadati > Pseudomonadota > Gammaproteobacteria > Pseudomonadales > Pseudomonadaceae > Pseudomonas > Pseudomonas izuensis. The sequence continues at coordinate 2,849,484 of NZ_AP017423.2, forward strand.
CGGGCCTGTGTGCAGGCGAACATGATGGTGGACTGCAAGGTCGAGATCGACTGCATCGCCTACAAGAAAAAGGCCTGAGAATAGCGGTGAATTCTTCGCGAGCAGGCTCGCTCCCACAGGGAGCGCATTCCATGTGGGAGCGAGCCTGCTCGCGAAGGCGGCCTAACAGCCACCGCAGCACCCCGGGTAAACTCCCGGCATTTTCAAGGGGAACCACTGACATGACCGAAGACACCATCAAGCGCCGGGCACGCGGTCTGGACCGGGCGTTCGATATCCTCGACTTCCTCAAGGAAATCGGCCAGCCCCTGCGTCCGAACGAAATCGCCAGCGGCATCGGCAGCCCCAAATCCACGGTCTATGAACTGGTTGCCTCGCTGCTGGAACGACGGATTCTGGAGCCGGTCGGCAAGGACGGCCACGTCTATCTTGGTCGTCAGCTGTACTTCCTCGGCCAGGCGCATTTGCGTCATTTCGACCTGACCCGCGAGGCCGATCATGCCTTGCAGGAGATCGTCAGCCAGACCCGCGAAACCGCACAGATGTGCCTGCTCAACGGGCGCAAATACACCGTGGCGCTGATGAAGGAGGGCGAGCGGCATTTCCGCATTTCCTCGGACATCGGCGAGAACGCGCCCATCCCCTGGACTGCGTCCGGGCGCCTGCTGCTGGCGCACCTGAGCGATGAGGAAATCGTCGACCTGATCGACCACGACGACTTCATCCTGCCCAACGGCGAACGCTTGCCGCTTGAGCAGTTCCTGCAGGAAATCCGCCAGGCCGGCGTCGACGGCTTTTTCTCTTTCGACAGCGTTGCCGACACCTTTACCCATTGCTTCGCCGCCCCGGTCAAAGACCCCGATGGCGTGGCCATTTGCACCCTGTGCATCGTCGCTCCGCGCGCCGATGCCAAGACTCATTACAACGACTACCGCCGGGTGCTGATCGACAGCGCCAACAGCCTGGCCCGTCGCATCAACGAATAACAGCGGCTGCTTGCGGCCACGAATGTGAGGAGTTCAACCATGTCTTCTGCCCCTAATACTGCCGCCGTGGAAAAGGGCTTTGCCCAGACCGGCGCCAATCTGGTCCGTGACGTCAGCCTGCCGGCTCTGGTGCTGCATCGCCAGGCGCTGGAACACAACATTCGCTGGATGCAGGCCTTTGTCAGCGACAGCGGCGCGGAACTGGCGCCCCATGGCAAGACCAGCATGACCCCGGCGCTGTTTCGCCGTCAGCTCGACGCCGGTGCCTGGGGCATCACCCTGGCCAGCGCCACGCAAACCCGTGCGGCGTATGCCCATGGCGTACGTCGGGTATTGATGGCCAACCAACTGGTCGGCACGCCGAACATGGCATTGATCGCCGACCTGCTGGCCGACCCGGCGTTCGACTTCTATTGCATGGTCGACCACCCGGACAACGTGGCGGATCTGGGTGCTTACTTCGCCTCCCGTGGCGTGCGCCTGAACGTGATGATCGAGTACGGCGTGGTCGGCGGTCGTTGCGGTTGCCGCAGCGAACAGGAAGTGCTGGACCTGGCCAAGGCCATTGCCGCACAACCGGCACTGGCCCTGACCGGCATCGAAGGTTACGAAGGGGTGATCCATGGCGATCACGCCGTCAGCGGCATTCGCGCGTTCGCCGGCTCACTGGTGCGTCTGGCGGTGCAGTTGCAGGACAGCGGTGCCTTTGCCATCGCCAAACCGATCATCACCGCTTCCGGCTCGGCCTGGTACGACTTGATTGCCGAAGAGTTCGAGGCGCAGAACGCCGCCGGGCGTTTCCTCAGCGTGCTGCGTCCGGGCAGCTATGTGGCCCACGACCACGGCATCTACAAAGAGGCGCAATGCTGCGTGCTCGACCGTCGCAGCGATCTGCATGAAGGCCTGCGCCCGGCATTGGAAGTCTGGGCCCATGTGCAGTCGTTGCCGGAGCCGGGTTTCGCGGTGATTGCCCTGGGCAAGCGTGACGTGGCCTACGACGCCGGTCTGCCGGTACCGTTGCTGCGCTACAAAGCCGGCGTGGTGCCGGCCAAGGGTGACGATGTCGGCGCCTGCAAGGTGACGGCGGTGATGGACCAGCATGCGTTCATGACGGTGGCCCCGGGAATTGAATTGCGTGTGGGCGACATCATTTCGTTCGGCACCTCGCACCCGTGCCTGACGTTCGACAAATGGCGCACAGGGTGTCTGGTGGATGAGCAGTTGAACGTCATCGAGAACATGGAAACCTGTTTCTAAAGTTCAAGACCGCGGCGCGGCCATCGCGGGCAAGCCTTGCTCCCACAGGATGGGTGTCGCTCTTGTAGGGGCAAGGCTTGCCCGCGATGAGGCCGGTCCAGACACAAAAGCAACACCAGAGACTCCACACAATGAACACCATCAACACCCTGGGGCCTGACGCCCCACGCATCGCCCTGATCGGCGAATGCATGATCGAACTGCAGCATCGCGCCGATGGCAGCCTGCAACAGAGTTTCGGCGGCGATACCTTGAATACCGCGGTCTACCTGTCCCGTGAGCTGGGCGCGGCCGGCGCGGTGGATTACGTCACCGCCCTGGGCGATGACAGCTTCAGCGATGCCATGTGCCAGAGCTGGGCCGACGAGAATATCGGCCTGGACATGGTCCAGCGTTTGCCTGGCCGCTTGCCGGGGCTGTACTGCATTCAAACCGACGCCGCCGGCGAACGACGCTTTCTCTACTGGCGCAATGAGGCGGCGGTGCGCGATTGCTTCACCACCCCGGCCGCCGCGCCGATCCTGGCGGCGCTGCCGGATTACGACGTGTTGTATTTCAGCGGCATCACCCTGGCGGTGCTGGGCGTGCAAGGTCGGGAAAAATTGCTGGAAACCCTGGTCGAAGCCCGGCAACGCGATGCGCGGATCGTCTTCGACAACAACTACCGGCCACGGCTGTGGGCTTCGGTCGAAGAGGCCAGGGCCGCTTATCGCAGCGTGCTGCCCTATGTCGACCTGGCGTTGCTGACCGTGGATGACGAGCAGGCGCTGTTCCATTTTGCCGATTGCGCGGCGGTGTTTGCCGCGTACGAGCAGATTGGCACACCTGAAGTGGTGCTCAAGCGCGGCGCTGAGGCCTGTCTGATTTTTTGTGACGGCGAATCATTTGAAGTCCCGGCGCAGAAAGTGGAACGGGTGGTGGACACCACGGCGGCGGGGGACTCGTTCAGTGCGGCGTATCTGGCCAGTCGGCTCAAGGGAGGGAGCCCGGTGGAAGCGGCCGAGGCGGGGCATTTGTTGGCGAGTCGGGTGATTCAGGTGCCCGGGGCACTCATTCCGAAGTAATGGGATATGGCCGCTGGCAAGCCAGCTCCCACAGGGATTACAAGTTGCCGTAGATAGTAGCCATGGCACAGATTCTGTGGGAGCTGGCAAGCCAGCTCCCACAGGGATTACAGGTTGCCGTAGATAGTAGCCATGGCACAGGTCCTGTGGGAGCTGGCTTGTCGAATCGTCGCACCGCAGCGATGAGGCCCTGAGGCCAACCGATCAATCCCGGTAAAACACCTGCACCAGGTGATACCCGAACTTGCTCTTGATCGGCCCATGCACCACCCGCAGCGGTTTTTTGAAGATCACCGCATCGATCACCCCGACCATCTGCCCCGGCCGCACTTCACCCAGGTCGCCGCCGCGCTTGCCGGAAGGGCAGGTGGAATATTTTTTGGCCAGCACGTCGAAGGCTTCGCCCTTGGCGATGCGTTGTTTGAGCTGCTCGGCTTCTTCCGAGGTTTTCACCAGAATGTGGCGGGCTTGAGCTTTCATGGAACGATTACCTTGCTGCGGTGGTGACACTGACGGAAAAAATAGCGCGCGATTATGCCCTAACTCACTCGGGTTGGCCGATCATCGTGCGAATCTTGTTGGCCAACAGATCTATAGAGAACGGTTTGGCCACCATGTCCATGCCTTCCTCGAGGAAACCCTGGCGTTCGGCAGCCATTTGCGCGTAGCCGGTCATGAACAGCACTTTGAGTTGCGGGCGATGCTGGCGGGCGATCTCCGCCAGTTGTCGGCCATTCATGCCCGGCAAACCGACATCGGTGACCAGCAGATCGACCCGTAAATCAGATTCGAGCAAGGGCAGGGCGGTTTTCGCATCTTGCGCTTCATGGGCGTGATAACCCAGTTCCTTGAGCAGGTCGAGCACCAGCATGCGCACCGCCGGGTCATCCTCCACCAACACCACGGTTTCCCCGGCAATCGCCGGCGGCGCTTCGCCGATGTCCGGCGACAGGGTTTCTACCTGCTCCATGGTGTGCAGGCGCGGCAGGTACAGGCGCACGCTGGTGCCCTGGCCGGGCATGCTGAACAGGCTGACGTGGCCGCCTGACTGCTGGGCAAACCCGTAAATCATCGACAGACCCAGCCCCGTGCCCTGACCGATGGGTTTGGTGGTGAAAAAAGGATCGAACGCCTTGGCCAATATCTTCGGCGTCATGCCGGTGCCGTTGTCACTGACAGCGATCATCAGGTAATCGCCCGCCTTGACCGGCTCCAGAATGTAGACGTCGCTGCCGTCGAGATAGACGTTGGCGGTTTCGATGCGCAATTCGCCACCATCGGGCATGGCGTCCCGGGCGTTGATGACCAGGTTGAGCAGCGCGTTTTCCAGTTGGCTGACATCAGTGCTGACCGGCCAGGCGTCCTCGGCCAGTTGCAGCTTGAGCTGGATGTGGTCGCCCTTGGTGCGGCTGAACAGGTCTTCCAGGGAGTGGATCAGATCGTTGGCATTGATTGGCTTGCGGTCCAGCGATTGACGCCTGGAGAATGCCAGCAGGCGATGGGTCAGGGCGGCGGCGCGTTTCGCCGAAGACACGGCGGCCTCGGCGAAACGGCCGATGTCCTCGGTGCGCCCGTCGGCCAGGTAGCGTTGCATCAGGTCGAGGCTGCCGATAATCCCGGTGAGCATGTTGTTGAAGTCATGGGCGATGCCACCGGTGAGCTGGCCGACCGCTTCCATTTTCTGCGCATGGCGCAAGGCGTCTTCGGCGCGTTCGCGCTCGAACATCTCGTTTTGCAGGCGCTGGTTGGTTTCCGCCAGTTGCTGGGTGCGGGCGGCGACCCGCTCTTCCAGGGTTTCGTTGAGATTGAGCAGGGCCTCTTCGGTCTTTTTGCGCTCGGTTTCGTCGATCACGAAGATATAGAAGCCGTTCACCGCGCCGTCCGCGCCGTGGCGCGGTAAATAATTCATCAGGGCGTGCCGGATACTGCCGTCACGGTGCGGCGTGTCGATGCTGAAAGAGCAGGGCCTGCCGGCCAGCGCCTGGGCGATGTGCTCGGCGCGCAAGGCGTAGGCCTCATCGCCCAACACTTCGCGGATCGTCCTGCCGTAGAGCTCCTGGGGCGTCAGGCCGTACCAGTCCAGATAGGCGGAATTGTTCAGGCGAAAGCGTTCCTCGCGGTCGACGTAGCTGATCAGGATCGGCATGGCATTGATGATCAACTGCAACTCGGTCTGACTCTGGCGCAGGGCCTGCTCGGTGTTTTTGCGATCGGTCAGGTCCAGGGCGGCGCCAAGGAAGCGGATCGGCCGGCCATGGTGGTCCTTGTAGCAACGCCCGCGGGCGAACACCCAGCGCAGCTGACCGTCGGGTTGCAACAAGCGATATTCCTCGGCGTACTCGCTGCCTTGGGTGATGCAATGCTTGATGCTGCGGGCGATCAAGGCGCGGTCTTCGGGATGAACACCGTGCAGATACGCGCTGATTGGCAATTGGCCAGACATGGCCGGATCGATGCCATGCAATTGCGCGAAATGCGCGTCGGCAATGAAACGGTCCTCACTGATATCCCAATCCCAGGTGCCGACCGCGTCGGTGGCGGAAAGGGCCAGTTGCAGGCGCTCTTCGGTGTCCTGTTGCGCCTTGAGGCTGGCGGCCGAGCGTTGTTCCAGTTCGAGGGCAATGCGCCGGCGTTCGTTGGTTTCGATGGCGGTGACCAGGATCCCGGCGACTTCGGCATTTTCATCGCGGATGGGGCTGTAGGTCAGGTCGAGCCAGAAATCGGAATCCTTGCCATCGCGCTGTAGGGTGAAGCGCTGTTCGCTGTAGGTCCGCACCTGGCCCTGTAGGACGGCGCTGTAAATCGGGTCGGTAAAGTCTCTGAGTTCTGGCCAGATCTGGTGTGTTGGCTGTCCGAAAGCGTTCGGATGCTTGCTGCCGGCCAGCAGGGCGAAGCCGTCATTGTAGATCTGCGTCAGCTGTGGCCCCCAGAGCAACAGCATCGGCATCGGCGAATGGATCACGATGTCCACGGCGGTGCGCAGGCTCTGCGGCCAGGTGCTGGCCTCGCCCAGCGGCGTGTTTGTCCAGTCCAGTCGGGCAATCAAGGCCTGGGCATCGCTGGCGTTGGGTGATGCGTTCATCAAGGTGTCCTGCACATAAGTCGGTATGGCGGCGTCTACTATGCTTGCCAGGCAATCACTGTTCTGACCCGGTGCGGGTCATTTCTGCCAATTGAATGCTTCGCGGGTGCTTTTTGCCATGGAAATCGATGCGTTGTTAAAACGCCTGGCCAGCCAGGATGGCTCCGACCTTTATCTGTCCACCGGTGCGCCACCCAGTGCGCGGTTCGACGGTGTTCTCACGCCCCTGGCGGACCAATCGTTCAAGCCGGGGGAGATTGCGGCGATTGCCGCGTCCATCATGGACGCCGAACAGCGCCGGGAGTTCGACCGGGAGCTGGAAATGAACCTGGCGATCTCCCGGGCGGGGGTTGGACGCTTTCGGGTCAATATCTTCAAGCAGCGCAACGATGTGTCCATGGTGGTGCGCAACGTCAAGCTCGACATACCGCGTTTCGAAGACCTGATGTTGCCGTCGGTATTGCTTGAAACGGTGATGCTCAAGCAAGGCCTGATGCTCTTCGTCGGCGCCACCGACTCGGGCAAGTCCACGTCGCTGGCGGCCCTGATCGATTATCGCAATCGTCACAGCCGTGGTCATATCGTCACCATCGAGGACCCGATCGAATACATCCACCGGCACAAACAATCGATCATCAATCAGCGTGAGGTCGGCGTCGACACCCGCAGCTTCCATAGTGCGTTGAAAAACACCCTGCGTCAGGCGCCGGATGTGGTGCTGATCGGTGAAATCCGCGACCGCGAGACCATGGAACATGCCCTGGCCTTCGCCGACACCGGACATCTGGTGATCTCCACGCTGCACGCCCATAACGCCAACCAGGCGCTTGACCGCATCATCAACTTCTTCCCCGAAGAGCGCCGCCGGCAATTGCTCCATGACCTGGGCAATAACCTCAAGGCCTGCGTGTCTCAACGCCTGGTACGCAGCCGGGATGGGCAACGACGGGTGGCGGTGGAGGTGATGCTCGGGACACCGACCGTTGGCGACCTGATCCGGCTTAACCAGTTTTCCGAACTCAAGGGTGTGATGGAAAAATCAGCGGCGTTGGGGATGCAGACGTTTGACGGAGCGTTGTTCGAGTTGGTAGCAGAAGGCGTGGTTGAAGAGGACGAAGCGTTGAAGCATGCGGATTCGCTGAATAATTTGCGCTTGCGGTTGAAACTGCACGCTGAAGTATCACCGGGCGACTGGGGCCTCATGGACTGACACATCACCCCTGTAGGAGCGAGCCTGCTCGCGAAGGCGTCGTGTCAGTCACATTGATTTCGACTGGCACACCGCTTTCGCGAGCAGGCTCGCTCCCACAGGGGGACTGCGAACTCAATTCTGGAGTTCGGGGCGGTCCCGAAATTGCTCCAGTGCCTCGGGGTTGGCCAGTGCATCGGTGTTTTTCACCTTTTGCCCGTGCACCACATTGCGCACCGCCAATTCGACGATTTTGCCGCTGATGGTCCGGGGGATATCCGTGACCACAACGATCTTCGCCGGCACATGGCGCGGTGTGGTGTTGGCACGAATGACCTGGCGGATCTGCTGTTGCAGCGCTTCATCCAGTGCCACGCCGTCACGCAAGCGAACGAACAGCACCACCCGCACGTCGTCCTGCCATTGCTGACCGATGGCCACGCTGTCGAGCACCTGCGGGACTTTTTCCACCTGGCGATAGATTTCCGCCGTGCCGATGCGCACGCCACCGGGATTGAGCACTGCGTCGGAGCGCCCATGGATCATCATGGCGCCATGGGGCAGTTGTTCGGCGTAATCGCCCTGGGCCCAGACGCCGGGAAACTGGCTGAAATACGAGGCCCGCAGCTTTTCCCCGTCAGGATCGTGCCAAAGGCCGATAGGCATCGCCGGGAAATGCCGGGTGCACACCAGTTCACCTTTTTCGCCTATCACCGGCTGACCCTCGTCATTCCACACCTCCACGGCCATGCCCAGGCTCTTGCCTTGTATTTCACCACGACGGACCGGCTGCCACGGGTTGCCATTGACGAAGCACGAGACGATATCCGTGCCGCCCGACATCGACGCCAGGCACACATCAGCCTTGAAGTCGCGATAGACGTAGTCGTAGCTTTGCGGCGACAGCGCGGAACCGGTGCAAAGCAGGGTTTTCAGGCTGCCCAGGTCATGGCTTTGCCTTGGCTTCACGCCGCTGCTTTCCAGAGTCGCCAGGTACTTGGGGCTGGTGCCGAAGACGCTGATGCGTTCGTCGTCGATCAGGTCGATCAAGCGTTCGGGATCGGGGTGAAACGGCGAGCCGTCGTACAGCACCACGGAACTGCCCACCGCCAGGGCCGAGACCAGCCAGTTCCACATCATCCAGCCGCAGGTGGTGTAGTAGAACAAACGTTCGCCGGGACCCAGATCGCAATGCAGGCCGTGTTCCTTGACGTGTTGCAACAGCACGCCGCCGGTGCTGTGGATGATGCATTTGGGTACGCCCGTGGTGCCGCTGGAATAGAGGACATACAGGGGATGGGCGAAGGGGACGGCGACGAAATCCGGATCGCCACCGGGGAAGTAGAAATCGTCCCATAGCGTGACATTGGCTTGGGTGCGGAAGTCCTCGATGCGCGCTTCAGGGCGTGCGTAAGGCACGACGACCAACTGGCGCAACGACGGCAGACGTTCGAGGATTTCGTTGACCTTGACGGTCTGGTCGATCGCCTTGCCGGCGTAGCGGTAGCCGGCGCAGGTGACCAGCACTTTCGGCTCGATCTGGCCGAAACGGTCGATCACCCCCTGGGTGCCGAAGTCCGGCGATGAGCAAGACCATATTGCCCCGAGGCTGGTGGTGGCGAGCATGGCCACCAGGGTTTGCCAGGTGTTGGGCATGCACGCGGCGACCCGGTCGCCCAGGCCCACCCCCGACGCAATCAAACCGTTTTGGAAACCGGCGACATGCTCGGCCAGTTCGGCCCAGGTCAAGTGTTCGCGCTGACCGTTTTCCGCCACGGCGACCACTGCCACGGCATCGTCGCGGCGCTGCAACAAGTGCTCGGCAAAGTTCAGGGTTGCGCCGGGGAACCATTCGGCGCTGGGCATTTGCCGGCCTTCCACCAGTACAGCATCGGGTTGTTGGTGAAAACGGATATCGAAGAAGTCGACGATCGCTTGCCAGAACTCCTGGCGGTGGTCGATGGACCATTGGTGCAGGGCGGGGTAGTCGTCGAGGTGCAGGTGATGTCGCGCAATGATGAAGCGCCGAAAGGCTTCCATGCGGGTCTTGGCGATGCGTTCGGTGGTGGGTTGCCACAGTATTTCGGACATGATTTGCCTCTTCTTATCTTCAGATCCATTCGCGAGCAGGCTCGCTCCCACATTGAAATGCGATCCCCTGTGGGAGCGAGCCTGCTCGCGAAGAACGATAACGCGGTCTAGCGGTTGATCACTGCGCCAACCACCCGCCATCCACATTCCACGCCGCGCCCCGCACCTGGCTGCCGGCTTCGCTGCACAAAAACAGCACCAGCTCGCCCAGCTGCGGCGGGGTCACGAATTCCAGCGACGGCTGTTTCTCCGCCAGCAAGTCATGCTGTGCCTGCTGCGGATCAATGCCGGTCGCGGCGCGATCATCGATCTGTTTCTGCACCAGCGGCGTCAGCACCCAGCCCGGGCAGATCGCATTGCAGGTGACGTTGCTGGTGGCGGTTTCCAGGGCGACCACTTTGGTCAGCCCGATCACGCCATGCTTGGCCGCGACATAAGCGGCCTTGCCTGTCGAACCGACCAGGCCATGCACCGAGGCGATGTTGATCACCCGGCCCCATCTCTTGGCGCGCATGCCCGGCAGGCTCAGGCGGGTGCTGTGAAACACCGACGACAGGTTGATGGCAATGATCGAATCCCAGCGTTCCACCGGGAACTCATCTACCGGCGCCACGTGCTGGATGCCCGCGTTGTTGACCAGAATGTCGACGCCGCCGAATTCACGCTCGGCGTAGGCAATCATGTCGGCGATCTGCGCCGGGTCGCTGACGTCGGCGGGGTGGTGGCCGACCTTGCCACCAAACTGTTCAACCTGCGCGATCACCTTTGAGGCATCGCCGAAACCATTGAGGATCAGGTTGGCACCGGCCTTGGCCAGGCTGAGCGCGATGCCCAGGCCGATGCCACTGGTGGAACCGGTGACCAGTGCGGTCTTGCCCGTAAGAGTCGTCATGAATACCTCACACAATGCCAGTGGCGTAGAAAGTGCCGATTACCACGAAAACCGCCAGGGTCTTGATCAGCGTAATACAAAAAATGTCTTTGTAAGCCTCGCGATGGGTCAGCCCGGTGACCGCCAGCAACGTAATCACCGCGCCGTTGTGCGGCAGGGTGTCCATGCCGCCACTGGCCATCGCCGCCACCCGGTGCAGCACTTCCAGTGGAATATTGGCGGCGTGGGCGGCGCTGATGAACTGCTCGGACATCGCCGCCAGGGCGATGCTCATGCCGCCCGAAGCAGAGCCGGTGATACCGGCCAGCAAGGTCACGGTAATCGCTTCATTGACCAGCGGATTGGGGATGCTCTTGAGCCAGTCGGCCAGCACCAGGAAGCCTGGCAGGGACGCGATCACCGCGCCGAAACCGTATTCCGAGGCGGTGTTCATCGCCGCCAGCAACGCACCGCTGACCGCACTTTTGCTGCCTTCGGCCAGTTTGCGGCTGATCGCCTTGTAGCCGAACGCCAGCACCATGAGGATGCCCACCAGCAGTGCGGCCTGAACCGCCCAGATCGCCGTGAGTTTGGCGATGTCGGTGGTAACTGGTGCGGCCATGCCCGGCAGCGCCAGGCTATGGGTCTTGCCGTACCACTGCGGAATCCACTGGGTAAACAGCAGGTTCATGAGGCCCACGGCCAACAGCGGGGACAGGGCGATCCATGGGTTGGGCAACTTGATGTCGGCGGCGGTTTCCGGCTCATTGCGCAGGTCAGTGCCATAGCCTTCACCGGCGCGCTGGGCCTTGTTGCGCTGACGCTGCAAGAACAGCATGCCGGCGCAGAATACGAAGATCGTGCCGATCACACCCAGCCAGGGCGCCGCCCAGGCGGTGGTGTTGAAGAAGGTACTGGGGATGATGTTCTGGATCTGCGGGGTGCCGGGCAGGGCGTCCATGGTGAACGAGAAAGCGCCGAGGGCGATGGTCGCCGGAATCAGGCGCTTGGGAATGTTGCTCTGGCGGAACATTTCAGCGGCAAACGGATAGACCGCGAACACCACCACAAACAGTGACACGCCTCCGTAGGTGAGCAAGGCGCAGACCAGCACAATCACCAGCATCGCCTGCCGGGTGCCCAGCAAGCGAATCGCCGCGGCAACGATGGAGCGCGAGAAGCCTGACAACTCGATCAGCTTGCCGAACACTGCACCGAGCAGGAACACCGGGAAATACAGTTTGATGAAGCCGACCATTTTCTCCATGAACACGCCGGTGAAGGCGGGCGCGACGGCGGATGGGTCGGTTAACAGGACAGCGCCAAGGGCGGCAATCGGGGCAAAAAGGATAACGCTGTAGCCACGGTAAGCAGCCAGCATCAACAGCGCGAGGGCTGCCAAGGCAATGATCACACTCATGGTGTGTCTCCTGGGATTGTTATTTTTGTAAGGGGTGAAACGGTGTAGGAGTGGGCCGAAGCGAGTTTCGTGCCAGGTGGTTAAGTGTTTGAAATATAAGGATATATTGAGTGGCTCTGAGCCGAACTTAACGGTTTTGTCTCTGTTTGGAGACTTTTGTTGTCAGGACTGGCCCTTTCGCGGGCAGGCCCGCTCCCACAGGTTCTTCGGCGCGTTCAGAATAATGCGGTCTCTGTGGGAGCGGGCTTGCCCGCGAAAAGGCCCGATCTACCAATAGAGATCTATGTCTCTTTATTGAGACTCAGCAATCCCCAACGCCACCATCTTCTTGTACAACGTCGACCGCCCAAGTCCCAATCGTGCCGCCGCCTCGATCACCTTGCCCCCGCATTGCGCCAAGGCGTTTTCGATCAATTGCCGGTCAAAGCGCTCCCGCGCCGCACTGAACGTCTCCTGCTCCAAAGGTTCGACGGTCAACGGCGCCACGCGTTTAACCGGAGTAAACGTCCCGATGGCCGCGCGGATATCCGCTGCCGAAAGCCGCAGGTCGTCACCGAGCAGCGCCGCCCGTTCCAGGACGTTGCGCAGTTCGCGAATGTTTCCCGGCCAGGCGTGCTGGCCCAACAGCGCCAGGGCTTCGCTATTGAGTTCGTGCTGGCTGCGCAACTCTTCAAGGATCGCTTCGCTGAGGGCGGGCAGGTCGTCGAGTCGGTCGCGCAGCGGTGGGACCTGGATTGGCAGGACGTTGAGGCGGTAATACAGATCGGCGCGAAATTCGCCGCGTTTGATCGCCGCTTCCAGATCGGTAGAGGTCGCGGCGATCACGCGTACGTCGCTCTGGATCACGTCGTTGGAGCCGACCGGTTCGAATTCCTTTTCCTGTAGCACCCGTAGCAACTTGCTTTGCAGCGGCAACGGCATGTCGCCGATTTCATCGAGGAACAATGTACCGCCCTGGGCGATTTGCAACTTGCCGGCACGGCCCTTGCGGTCAGCCCCCGTAAAGGCGCCGGGGGCGGTGCCGAAGAATTCGGCTTCCAATAGCGATTCGGGGATCGCCGCACTGTTGATGCTGACAAAGGCCTTGTGCGCACGCGGCGAGGCATTGTGGATCGCCTGCGCCAGCAATTCCTTGCCGGTGCCGGTTTCGCCGAGCAGCAGCACCGGTGATTCGGTGCTGGCGCTGCGCCGGGCGCGACGTTTGACTTCCAGGCTGGCGGCGCTGGTGCCGATGAAGTGGGCAAAGTTGTATTTGGTCTGCCGTGCCCGCAACAGCGAGCGTGTGGAAGCGAGCTCTTCCTGCATGCTCATGTAGCGCTTGAGCATCGGCGACAGACTGCGCAATTCGTCGAACAGGGCAAAGCCGATGGCACCGATCACTTCGCCTGCGTCGTCGTGAATCGGCAGGCGCATGACCACCAGCGGCTCCTTGGGGGTGTCCTGCATGTCGAGCAGAATCGGCCGGCCGCTGCGCACCACCTCGCGCAACAGGCTCCCGGGGATCACGCTTTCGCAAGCCTTGCCGATGGCGCCCTCGGCCGATGACAAGCCAAAGCGCCGGGCATAGCGCTCGTTCATCCAGACGATGTTGGCATCGCGGTCGACGATCACCGTGCCTTCACTCGACTGCTCGATGATCTCGAACAGCGAACGGATCGCCAGCAGGCGTACGCGCTGGTAGTCCTTGAGGCTTTCGGTGGTGTTCATGGGGGCTGATCCTGATTAGATGTTGACTGTGCTGGCCCCATCGCGGGCAAGCCCGCTCCCACAGGATATGGATTTGCCGCCAAATGTAGGCTAGACACAAAACCTGTGGGAGCGGGCTTGCCCGCGATGGCGGCGACGCGGTTCAACGGCATGCGCCAAATTATGCCTGCCCCGCATGCGCCGCCGCCAACAGCTCCTTGGTATACGGATGCTGCGGGGAATCGAACACATCGTGGCTGGCGCCGCTTTCCACCACCTTGCCGTCCTTGACCACGATCATGTCATGGGCGAGTGCGCGCACCACTGACAGGTCATGGCTGATGAACAGATAGGTCAGGCCATGTTTTTCCTGAAGCTGGCGGAGCAGGGCGACCACTTGCTTTTGCACGGTGCGGTCCAGTGCCGAGGTCGGCTCGTCCAGCAGGATCAGCGCCGGTTTCAATACCAGCGCCCGGGCGATGGCGATGCGTTGGCGCTGGCCGCCGGAGAATTCGTGTGGGTAGCGATGGCGGCTTTGCGGGTCGAGGCCGACTTCCTGCAATGCCCGAATGACCTCGGCGTTGCATTGCTCGATGCTCATTTGGCTATGCACCTCCAGGCCTTCGCTGATGATTTGTGCCACGGACATCCGTGGGCTCAGGCTGCCAAACGGGTCCTGGAACACCACCTGCATTTTCTTGCGCCACGGCCGCAACTGCTTCTGCGTCAGGCTGTTCAGCGCTTCGCCCTGGAAGCGAATGCCGCCTTCGGAGTCGAGCAGGCGCAGGATCGCCTGGCCCAGCGTGGACTTGCCCGAACCGGATTCGCCGACAATGCCCAGGGTCTTGCCGCGCTGGACATTCAGGCTGATGCCGTCCACGGCGTTGAGGTAAGTCTTGCGCTGGAACAACCCGCCACTGACGGGAAACTGCACCCGCAGGTTCTCCACTTCGAGTACGTTTTCGCGCTCGTCACGAGGCAACGCTTCGCCTTCCGGCTCGGCGTTGAGCAGGATGCAGCTGTACGGGTGTTTCGGTTCGGTAAAAATGGTTTCGCAGGAAGCCTGCTCGACGATTTCGCCGGCCTTCATTACGCAGACGCGCTGGGCGATGCTGCGCACCAGGTTGAGGTCGTGGCTGATCAGCAGCAGCGACATGCCGAGCCGTCGTTGCAATGATTTGAGCAGCAGCAGAATCTTGCGCTGCACGGTGACGTCCAGGGCGGTGGTGGGTTCGTCGGCGATCAATAGCTCCGGTTCGCAGGCCAGGGCCATGGCAATCATTACCCGTTGGCGCTGGCCGCCGGACAATTGATGGGGATACGCCTTGAGCCGCTCCTGGGGTTTCTGGATACCCACCAGATGCAGCAACTCCAGGATCCGCGCCTGCGCCGCCTTGCCCGCCATGCCCTTGTGCACCAGCAAGGTTTCGCCAATCTGCTTTTCGATGCTGTGCAGCGGATTGAGGGAGGTCATCGGCTCCTGAAAGATCATCGCGATACGATTACCGCGCAACTGGCGCAATCTTTTGGTGTCGGCGCCGACGAGCTCCAGGCCGCGATAACGGATGCTGCCGGTGGTTTCGGTCCCGCCTTCAGGCAACAGTTGCAGGATCGAGTGGGCGGTCACCGACTTGCCCGAGCCCGATTCGCCCACCAAGGCCAGGCATTCGCCGGGGCGGATGTCCAGGCACAGATTGCGCACCACGGTCTGGCCGCTGAAGGCCACGCTGAGGTCACGGATTTCGATCAGGTTACTCATGTCAGCAGTCCGGCTCTCAAAATCGGGAATCAAGATCGCGGGTCAAACGCGTCGCGCAAGGCTTCGCCGATGAACACCAACAGGGAAAGAATCAACGCCAGCGTGAAAAACGCCGTCAGCCCCAGCCACGGCGCTTGCAGGTTCTGCTTGCCCTGGCCGATCAGTTCGCCCAGGGACGCGCTGCCGGCCGGCATGCCGAAACCGAGGAAGTCCAGCGCCGTGAGGGTCGAGATAGCCCCGGTCAGAATGAACGGCAGATAACTCAAGGTCGCGTTCATGGCGTTGGGCAGGATATGCCGAACGATGACCTTGCGATCGCTCAGGCCCAATGCCCTGGCCGCCTTGACGTATTCCAGATTGCGCCCGCGCAGGAACTCGGCGCGCACCACGTCCACCAGTGCCAGCCAGGAAAACAGCGCCATGATCCCCAGCAACCACCAGAAATTCGGCTCGACGAAACCCGACAGAATGATCAGCAGATAGAGCACTGGCAGCCCCGACCAGACCTCCATCAGCCGCTGGCCGAACAAGTCGACCCAGCCACCGTAATAGCCTTGCAGGGCGCCGGCGGCAATGCCGATCAGCGCGCTGACGAAGGTCAGCATCAAGGCAAACAGAATCGACACCCGCGCACCGAAGATCACCCGGGCCAGCACATCCCGCGCCTGGTCGTCGGTGCCCAGCCAGTTCACGTTCGAGGGCGGGCTTGGGGCCGGTTTGTTCAGGTCGTAGTTGGGCGTGTCGTCGCTGAAGGGAATCGGCGGGAACAGTAGCCAGCCGCCGTCTTTCTTGATCAGTTGCTGCACATAATCGCTGCGGTAATCGGCCTGGAACGGCAGTTGCCCGCCGAACTCCAGTTCGGTGTGGCGCTTGAGGGCAGGGAAGTACCACTGGCCCTGATAGCTGACGATCAGCGGCTTGTCGTTGGCGATCAGCTCGCCCCCCAGGGTCAGCATGAACAGGCCGACAAACAACCACAGCGACCACCAGCCCCGGCGGTTTTTCTTGAAGCGTTCAAAGCGACGACGACCCAGCGGCGAAAGCTTGAGCATCAGGCATTCCTCGCGGCGAAGTCGATGCGCGGGTCGACCAGCACATAGCACAGGTCGCCCACCAGTTTTATCAGGAGGCCGAACAGGGTGAAGATGAACAACGAGCCGAACACCACCGGATAGTCCCGTGAAACCGCCGCCTCGTAGCTCATGCGGCCCAGGCCATCGAGGGAAAAGATCACTTCGATCAGCAGGGAACCTGCAAAAAACACACTGATAAAGGCCTGGGGTATTCCCGATACCACCAGCAACATGGCATTGCGAAACACGTGGCCATACAGTACCCGACGCTCACTCAGGCCCTTGGCGCGGGCGGTGACCACGTACTGCCGGGTGATTTCATTGAGGAACGAGTTCTTGGTCAGGATGGTCAGGGTGGCGAAACCACCGATCACCAGCGCCGTCACCGGCAGCACCAGGTGCCAGAAGTAATCGACCACTTTGCCCAGGGTCGACAGCGACTCGAAATTGTCCGAAACCAGCCCGCGTACGGGGAACCAGTTCAGCGAAGTGCCGCCAGCGAACACCACGATCAGGAACATCGCGAAAAGAAACGCCGGCATCGCGTAGCCAATGATGATCGCGGTGCTGCTCCAGATATCGAAATGACTGCCATGATGCACCGCCTTGCGGATGCCCAGCGGGATCGACACCAGGTAGGTAATCAGCGTCGCCCAGAGCCCGAGGGAAATGGTCACCGGCATTTTCTGCAGGATCAGGTCGGTGACAGTGGCGCCCCGGAAGAAGCTCTTGCCGAAGTCCAGGCGCGCATAACTGGTGAGCATCAACCAGAGCCGCTCGTGGGCCGGCTTGTCGAAGCCGTACTGTTTTTCGATGTCCTTGATCAGCTGCGGATCGAGGCCGCGACTGGCCCGGGAGGTGGTACCCATGGACTCGCCGGAGCTACCGCCGACCGTGGCGCCACCAATGCCCTGCAGATGGGCGATGGCCTGTTCCACCGGGCCGCCCGGTGCGGCCTGGACGATGACGAAGTTGACCAGGAGAATAATCACCAGCGTCGGAATGATCAGCAGCAGGCGCCGCAGTATGTAAGCCCACATCAATGCGGCCCTCCGGGTCTGCCACGGCGAATGCGCTCGGCAGTCATTTCCTGGTTGGTGAGGGGCGTTGTGCTCACCTCCCACCAGCTCTCGATGGCTTCGTCATTGCTGGCCTGCACGTTCGGGATGCCGAAGCGATTCCACCACACAGTGGACGTTCCCGGCGGGTAATAGTTGGGAATCCAGTAATAGTTCCATTGCAGCACCCGGTCCAGCGCATGGGCGTAGCGAAGCATGTCGGCCTTGTTGTTGGCGCGCACCAGCCCGTTGATCAGGGTATCGACCGCCGGGTTCTTCAAGACCATGTAGTTGTTGGCACCGGGGTCGGTGGCCGCGGCCGAGCCGAAATAGTTGAGCAGTTCGCCCCCCGGCGAGGTGGTGACCGGGTAGCCGGTGACGATCATGTCGTAGTCGCGGCTCATCAGGCGGTTGACATACTGGGAGGCATCGATGCGACGGATGTTGAGGTCGATGCCAATCTGTTTCAGGGTGCGTTTGTACGGCAGCAGCAAGCGGTCCATGCCGTTCTGGCTGACCAGGAAGGTGAAGCTCAGCGGTTCACCGTCGGCGTTGACCAGTTGATCGCCATCGGGTTTCCAGCCGGCCTGTTCGAGCAGGTCCAGGGCCTGCAATTGCTTGTCGCGAATCAGGCCACTGCCATCGGTTTTCGGTGCCTCGAACACTTGGGTGAAGACTTCATCGGGGATCTGCCCGCGCAAGGGTTCGAGAATCGCCAGTTCGCCGGCATCCGGCAATTGCCGGGCAGCGAGTTCGGTATTGGAAAAAAAGCTCTGCTGGCGGATGTACAGGTTGCGCATCATCTGCCGGTTGCTCCATTCGAAATCCCAGAGCATGACCAGCGCCTGACGCACCCGCCGATCCTGGAACATCGGATTTTGCAGGTTGAACACAAAACCCTGGCTCGGTTGCGGGGCTTGTGTCGCCAGGTGGGCCTTTTGCAGGCGACCGTCGCTCAGGGCCGGGCTTTCGTAGCCGATGGAGTAGCCGGTGGCGGAAAACTCACGGTTGTAGTCGTAGGCGCCACCGCGCAGTACCTGGCGGGCAACGTCGGTATCGCCGAAGTACTCGATACTGAAATGATCGAAATTGTAGAGCCCGCGACTGACCGGCAAATCCTTGCCCCACCAGTCGGGGTTACGTTCGAAGGTGATGCTGCGCCCGGAATCGACCTTGCCCACCTTGTACGGGCCGCTGCCGAGCGGCGGTTCGTAACCGCCGCCGCCAGCGAAATCGCGGGTCTTCCACCAGTGCTCGGGAAATACCGGCAGGGTGGCGATGTCCAGGGGCAGGGTGCGGTTTTCGTTGTTCTTGAAGTCGAAGCGCACGGTCAGTGGCGACTCCACTTCGACGCCTTTGACGTCGGCGAACTGCGTGCGATAACGCAGGCTGCCCTGGGTCATCAACAGGTCGAAGGTGTAGCGCACGTCTTCGGCAGTGATGGGTTTGCCATCGGCAAAGCGTGCCTTGGGGTTGAGGTAGAAACGCAGGGACAGCCCGTCATCGGAGCGTTCCATCTGCTGTGCCACCAGGCCATACACGGTGTAAGGTTCGTCCATCGAGCGCTGGGCCAGGGGTGAATAGAGCAAGCCGTCGATCTGCGTGACGCCAATGCCTTTGTCGATGTACGGCAACACATGGTCGAAATGCCCGATTTCGATTGCCGAGCGACGCATCGTGCCACCCTTGGGAGCCTGCGGATTGGTGTAGGCGAAGTGACTGAAGCCCGCCGGGTATTTGGCCGGTTCGCCGTACACGGTCAGCGCATGTTGCGGTGCAGCGTTCACACCAGCGGCGCCCAATAACAGGGCCACGACAGTGAATAACACAATAGGGAAAGCCGGTCGCATTGTCAGCCTTAGAGCCGGGTGGTCGTTAACGACAATTTGTACGCTAGCGGCGCGTCCCTCGCCAGCCGAATTACGTATTGGAAACACAACGGCCCACCGATAGGCGGGCCGTTGTGGAGCAAAGCCAGGCGTCGATCAGTCCTGACGGCTGGTCACTTCCAGCAGGTGGTAGCCGAACTGGGTTTTCACCGGGCCTTGCACGACGTTGATCGGTGCGCTGAAAACCACGGTGTCGAATTCCTTGACCATCTGGCCCGGACCGAACGAACCTAGGTCACCGCCCTGGCGGCTGGAAGGGCAAGTGGAGTTGGCTTTGGCGACTTCGGCGAAGTCTGCCCCAGCTTCGATTTGAGCCTTGAGCTCGTTGCATTTGGCTTCGCTGGCAACGAGGATGTGGCGGGCAGTGGCTTTAGCCATGGGAAAATACTCCTTCAATGTTCGGTAAAGTGCTGAGCCTACCGGATTCAGCGAGCTATTTCTCCTGTAGGAGCGAGCTTGCTCGCGAAAAATGCTTGGGCACGCGGGCATTCAGACAGGCAGCGGTATCAACGATGTCCATCGCGAGCAAGCCCGGCGCCTGCAAATGCCCCGTATCACCCTCAAAGACCGGCTTTTTTCAGGCGTTCGGCGTGTAGCACATACAGGTCGATCGGATCGACGGAGTGTGCCGCTGGAACACCCATCTGGCGCAGGGTGTCCAGATGATCGAAGGGATAGTCGGAACGGATGACGGTCCCCAGATGGGAACTGAAGCGGCCGACCATGCCGTCGTTCTGCTCGGCCTCATTGACGAAATATCGGGACAGTGTGCGCAAGCAGTTGTGCAGCGGATGGATGGCTTTGAGCCCGCTCTGGAAGATGCTGCCCTGCAAGGTGCCGCTCCAGGAGTAGTAGCGGACGCCGTTTTCCAGCTCGCAACCCTGGCCGCCTCTGGTTTTCGGTAGCCCCTGGGGGTATTTGCCATTGAATGCACCCACACCTTCGGTGGTCAGGGCATTCAGCGCGGCAATGGCGTTCTGTGGCAACGGACGGTGGCCGCCGAGTAATGCCAGAAATTCGGCGAACAGCGACGCAACCGTCTCGGCGATGTGTTCCGGCAGGTGTCCGGGGATGAGCGCCTTGCGCAGGAAGTCCGCCAGCTCCGAGCCATGATTCGGCCCGCTGACGGACGTCACCGAGGCCACCGACTCGGGCGCCACTGCTCCTGCGTAACGAGCCGCCAGTGCCCCTTGGCTGTGTCCGATCAGATTGACCTTGCTCGCGCCCGTACCTTGCAAAACCCGTTTAATCTGCGCCAGCAGTTGGTCGCCCCGTACTTCGTTGCTGTGGGTGGCGGACAGGTGCGGCACAAAGACTCGTGCTCCGGCGTTTCTCAGGGCCTGTTTAACGTCATGGAAAAGTTCGAAGGTGCCGATCCGGTCAAATCCGAAAAGCCCATGAACCAGCAGGATGGGATAGTGAGTGTCTGCATTCCTTTGCATGTTTTTGTCCTTTTTTCAGCGATCAGGGAGGAGCCTTGCGTCTCACTCTAAAGCACGGGGCCGCTGGCGGGATGTATGAAAAGGACGCGGTTATCTGGCGAAAACGGAATAGGGCAACGCTGAAAACGCGGGTGTACGCATACCCTGTGGGAGCGAGCTTGCTCGCGATGTTCGCCAACGATAACGCGCTCAATCTGAATGATTGCGTTGTCCAGACGTTTTTCGCGAGCAAGCTCGCTTCTACAGTGTGCGAAGCCGTTTTGCCGCCTCGCGCAATAGATCTTCCGTCCCGCTCCAGCCCAGGCAACCATCAGTAATCGACACCCCATACTTCAATGCAGAGCCCAACGGCTGGCAGCCCTCGAACAAATGACTTTCGATCATCATGCCGATCAATGAGCGGTCGCTCTGCAGGCGTTGTTCAAGCACGTCATTGAACACCGCTGGCTGGCGCAGCGGATCTTTGCCGCTGTTGGCGTGGCTGCAGTCGACCATGATGCGCGCGGGAATCTTCAGGCGGGTCAAGTCGCTGTGTACCTTGGCCACACTGGTACGGTCGTAGTTGGGGCCGTGATGCCCGCCGCGCAATACCAGATGGGTGTCGGCATTACCGGGAGTCTGGATGATCGCCGGGTGTCCCTGGCTGTCCACACCGAAATGGCGATGCGGATGGGCGGCCGAGCGCATCGCGTCGCTGGCCACCGCGACACCGCCATCGGTGCCATTCTTGAATCCGACCGGCATGCAAAGGCCGCTGGCCATCTCCCTATGGATTTGCGACTCGGTGGTGCGGGCACCGATAGCCACCCAACTGAGCAGATCGTCGAAGTAACCGGCGGCCATGGGTTGCAGCAGTTCGGTCGCCACTGGCAAGCCGAGCAGGAGCATTTCGCGCATCAGCTCGCGCGACAGGGTCAGGCCACCTGCCATGTCATCGCTGCCATCCAGATGCGGATCGTAGGCCAGACCTTTCCAGCCAACCGTGGTGCGGGGTTTTTCGACGTAGGCGCGTATCACCAGCAGCATAGTGTCGCTGACTTCGGCGGCCAGGCGGGCCAGATTGCCGGCGTATTCGAGGGCAGATTTGGGGTCATGAATCGAGCAGGGACCGACGATGACCAGCAGGCGGGAATCTTCACCGTTGAGGATTGCGCGAACCGCCTGGCGGTGGCCGGCGACTTGTTGGCTCAAGGCGTTGGTAAGCGGCAATTGCTGTTTGAGTTGCAACGAGCTGGGCAGACGCAGGGTCAGTGCTTCATTGGCAGGGCTCAGGGTGGACAGCGGCAGAGCAGAAACGGACGAGTTCATAGTCAGGCTTCCTGGGCTGGCGGCGGGTTCGCTCCCGCGCGCTCGGCCCTACTGGGGTGTTCGACAATTGGCCAAATTGGCTGCGTGTGTGTGCTTGCCACCTGTGGGTGACCGATCGGAGGCGGCAGGCTGTCCCGAGCGGAGGGTGGTAAATCGCCAGGCGGTAAAACTGTCGTAACGGTAATAAGTGGCGTAGTTCATGTGCTTGATCCTCTGTATGTCTGGTGTGTTGCTAAAAATTGTTCAGGGCTGAAAAAACAAAACCCCCGGTCGGGAGGCCGACCGGGGGTTGAGAATTCTCTGGTGGCGACCCGTTCAAAGTGGGCGCCGTGTGGGTATCAGGCGCGCCAGTGGCTAAACCAATACCCAAAATAAAAGCTGACCGGAGCACAAGTGCCGTTCGCCGGGGCAGCCGTAACCGAGCGCAGGGCGCTGGCGGTACGAAGCTGTAAGAGGGCGTTGAACATGATGTGTCTCCGATGGATGCGCCGAGCTTACTAGAGCCCGGCACGAGGATTCAATCAGAATATGCTATCGGGCATTGATGGCGTTTTCTATGACTTGAGCGGCCCGGTGGTTGTGACACACTTCTTGCTCCTGCAAACAACAATCGAGGCGTAATGGAATTTGAATGGCGTGCGGCCACTGACCGCGACCTTGAATTTGCCCGCGAGCTGACCTGCCGCAACATGCTGCGCTATTACATCCAGCACAGTCTGCTGTGGCAGGACGAGGCGTTCGATGTCGCCTGGGCGGGGCGTGAGAACCGCTTGATTGTCTGTGGCGAGCGTCGGGTGGGGTATGTCAGTTTGAGTCGAGACGCCAGGGCGCTGTATATCCGCGAATTACAGGTGGCCGAGGCATTTCGTCGGCAGGGCGCCGGATCCTGGGCGATCGATCAGATTTTTGCCATGACTTGCCAGGAGCGGCGCCCGGCATTGCGATTGACGGTGTTTGAAAACAACCCGGCACGGGCGTTATATGAAAGAAAGGGATTGCAGGTAGTGGGGACGGACGCGTGTTTTCTGCGAATGCAACGCGACGCCGATGGCTCGCATCCCTGAAACACGCTTGCCACCGGGGTTTCAAAGTAAATCGAAACTTTTTATCTGACGCTTTCCGCTAGGTCTGCCAGAAGCTTTTTTGCTAAGGTGTCGGCAACTCAATAAGACCATATCGCGAGATGTCTGCTTGATTAGGGTGCTAGTGGTCGATGACCATGATCTCGTTCGTACAGGCATTACACGAATGTTGGCTGACATTGATGGCCTGCAGGTTGTCGGCCAGGCGGAATCGGGGGAAGAGTCCCTGCTCAAGGCGCGTGAGCTTAAACCCGATGTGGTCTTGATGGACGTCAAGATGCCGGGGATCGGCGGTCTTGAAGCCACTCGAAAACTGTTGCGCAGTCATCCTGATATCAAAGTCGTCGCGGTAACGGTGTGTGAGGAAGATCCGTTTCCGACTCGATTGTTGCAAGCCGGTGCAGCGGGATACCTGACCAAGGGTGCAGGTTTGCCGGAAATGGTCCAGGCCATCCGCCTGGTGTTCGCCGGGCAGCGCTACATCAGTCCGCAGATTGCCCAGCAACTGGCGATCAAGTCCTTCCAGCCGACCAATGACTCACCCTTCGACGCCTTGTCCGAGCGGGAAATCCAGATTGCGTTGATGATTGTCGGGTGCCAGAAGGTCCAGATCATTTCCGACAAACTGTGCCTGTCGCCAAAAACCGTGAACACCTACCGTTACCGAATTTTCGAAAAGCTTTCGATCAGCAGTGATGTCGAGTTGACGCTGCTGGCGGTTCGTCACGGCATGGTTGATGCCAGCCTCTGAAAATGACTGATTCCTTCGATCCAGGTGCCTTTCTCTCAACCGTCAGTGGGCGCCCCGGTGTGTATCGCATGTTCGACAGCGACGCACGCCTGCTGTACGTCGGCAAGGCCAAGAACCTCAAGAATCGCCTGTCGAGTTACTTCCGCAAAACCGGCCTGGCACCCAAGACTGCCGCGCTGGTGGCACGTATCGCGCAGGTCGAAACGACCATCACGGCCAACGAAACCGAAGCGCTGCTGCTTGAGCAGACGCTGATCAAGGAATGGCGTCCGCCGTACAACATCCTGTTGCGGGACGACAAATCCTACCCCTATGTGTTTCTTTCCGATGGCCAGTTCCCGCGCTTGAGCATTCATCGCGGTGCGAAAAAGGCCAAGGGCAAGTATTTCGGTCCTTATCCCAGCGCCGGTGCGATTCGCGAAAGCCTGAGCCTGCTGCAAAAGACGTTTTTCGTTCGCCAGTGCGAAGACAGCTATTACAAGAACCGTACACGACCTTGCCTTCAATACCAGATCAAGCGTTGCAAGGCACCTTGTGTCGGTCTTGTGGAGCCCGAGGTTTATGCCGAAGACGTGCGGCACTCGGTGATGTTCCTTGAAGGTCGCAGCAACGCGTTGACCGATGAGTTGTCGGCTGCCATGGAAGAGGCCGCGGTCAACCTGGAGTTCGAGCGTGCCGCCGAATTGCGCGATCAGATCTCGCTGCTGCGGCGGGTCCAGGACCAGCAGAGCATGGAAGGCGGGACAGGTGATGTCGATGTGATCGCAGCGTTCGTCAACCCGGGCGGTGCCTGCGTCCACTTGATCAGCGTACGAGGCGGGCGGGTGCTGGGAAGCAAGAACTTCTTCCCGCAGGTCGGTATCGAAGAGGACGTTTCCGAAGTCATGGCGGCGTTTCTTGGCCAGTACTTCATCAGCAGTCCTGAGCGCGACTTGCCCAGCGAACTGATCGTCAACGTGGTCCACGAAGATTTCCCGACCCTGATTGCCGCCATCGAAGAGCTGCGTGGTCGCGAATTGACCATCAGTCACCGGGTGCGCGGCACGCGAGCACGCTGGCAGCAACTGGCGGTGACCAATGCCGAGCAGGCACTGGGTGCGCGCCTGGCGAATCGACAGCACATCACGGCACGCTTCGATGCGCTGGCCGACGTGCTGAAACTCGACGAACCGCCACAGCGCCTCGAGTGCTACGACATCAGTCACTCCAGCGGCGAGGCAACCGTGGCGTCCTGTGTGGTGTTCGGCCCTGAAGGTCCGATCAAGTCCGACTACCGTCGCTACAACATCGAAGGCGTGACGGCCGGGGATGACTATGCAGCGATGCATCAGGCGCTGACCCGACGCTTCAGCAAGTTGAAGGACGGGGAGGGCAAGCTACCGGATATCCTGCTGGTGGATGGCGGCAAGGGGCAGCTGTCCATGGCCCGCGACGTGCTCAATGAACTGGCGGTGCCGGATCTGATCCTCCTTGGCGTGGCCAAGGGGGCGACACGCAAGGCAGGTTTCGAAACCCTGTACCTCAATGACGCTGCCCATGAATTCACCTTGCGCGGTGATTCCCCCGCGTTGCATTTGATCCAGCAGATTCGTGACGAAGCTCACCGCTTCGCCATTACCGGGCACCGCGCCCGCCGCGGCAAAACCCGTCGAACGTCTACGCTTGAAGGCATTGCCGGTGTCGGGCCGACACGTCGGCGCGATTTGTTGAAACATTTTGGTGGATTGCAGGAGCTGTCTCGTGCCAGCATCGAAGAGATCGCCAAAGCACCCGGGATCAGTAAAAAGCTCGCAGAGTTGATTTATGCAAATCTGCACAGCGAGTAGAATGCCACCTCACCTCGTAGCCAGTTGTGCCGATGAATATCCCTAATCTGATTACCGTTCTACGCGTCCTGCTCATACCGATCTTCATTTTACTGTTCTATCTGCCTTACCAATGGAGCTACCTGGCGTCAGCCTCGGTCTTCGCATTTGCCGCTGCCACGGACTGGCTGGACGGGTATCTGGCCCGCCGTCTGGAGCAAAGCACACCGTTCGGGGCTTTTCTCGATCCGGTTGCCGACAAATTGATGGTTGCCGTTGCACTGGTGCTGCTGGTGCAGGAACACGGGAACCTGTGGCTCACTCTGCCGGCTGCCGTCA
Organism: Pseudomonas izuensis; assembly: GCF_002356535.2. Classification (NCBI taxonomy): domain Bacteria; kingdom Pseudomonadati; phylum Pseudomonadota; class Gammaproteobacteria; order Pseudomonadales; family Pseudomonadaceae; genus Pseudomonas; species Pseudomonas izuensis. The sequence goes on from NZ_AP017423.2 coordinate 2,875,636, forward strand.
TCATCGGTCGCGAGATCGTGGTCTCCGCGCTGCGTGAATGGATGGCCGAACTCGGTGCCCGTGCCCATGTAGCCGTGTCGAACCTGGGCAAATGGAAAACCGCCGCGCAGATGCTGGCGCTGGTGATACTGCTGGCCAATCCGTCGGATTTCAGCTTCTGGGTGTTGTTGGGTTATGCCTTGCTGATGGTGTCCGCAGGCCTGACGTTGTGGTCCATGGTCCAATACTTGCGGGCTGCCTGGCCGCATCTGAAGACCGACGTTGAAAAGAAATAAAACTTTTTTGAATCAAAGGGTTGACGGGGCTTCTGGAATCTATAGAATGCGCCACACCAAGACGCGGGAATAGCTCAGTTGGTAGAGCACGACCTTGCCAAGGTCGGGGTCGCGAGTTCGAGTCTCGTTTCCCGCTCCAAGTTTGCACACGTTTGATGTCGCGCTACTGACAGCAAATGTTTTGAGGCCGAGTAGCAAAATGGTTATGCAGCGGATTGCAAATCCGCCTACGCCGGTTCGATTCCGACCTCGGCCTCCACTATTAAAAACCCGTAGATCAATGATCTACGGGTTTTTTTTTGCCTGAAAGAAAGCTATGTGTTCCGCAATTTTTTTGATGTGTTCCGCAACTGTCACGGGAATGAGCCTCCTGACAGGCGAGCCATGCTTGCCTAGCGCATTCGGAAACGCTCTTGGGTGTTGGGTTGCTGATCATGGTAAACGATGCCATTATCGGGCCACCGTCGGATGGATTCGAGGACTTAATGAAAGGACGACTAAGTAGGAAAAAAGGATTAAAAGATGAAGTCTTTTATTCAAGATCCGGTAATTCTCCTGAGGGTTTACTGACTTTTAATAAAGCAGTAAACCCTGTCAAAGATATCTTTATTAAAAGTCGGGCTAATGCCGTTCTTGCGAAGTTTTTTGGCAAGCCTCTGCTTGACGAATACTATAAGTAGAATGCGAAATTTCGCGTGATGCGAGATGCTGTGTACCTAAATTGTTAGATGAGATTGAGTATGTCTAGAAGGGTTGCAACATTTTTTGATATGAAGTTGTACGCTCGTGGCCGTTCTAGAGCGGAGGGTAACACAGCTGATTTTCCGGCTCAGCCAAAGTCCATGCGTGAAATCAAGCAGATTGTTGAAGACCTTAGAGCGGGTGGCGATAATTTTTTAAGCAAGGGGCAGAGTGATAAGGCTGATAAGTATTATATAGCTCACACCGATACCGTTGATGGGTATTGGGTGTTGCTTATTAATCGTTGTGATCCTAGTGCGCCGGATTCGGTATATAGCAATCCTGAATCAAAGGAGCGAACTGTCAATGAAAAATTGCCAGGGCAAGGTTCTGAGTTTTCAGCGCATTTGATCCTGAATCTGGATCCTGTATTGGGCGAAGGATACTATTTTTGTATTATTGAAGCCTCGTATGGTGCGGGGTTAGGTAGTAGTGCTATTACGAGCTACTTTGCACATGTGATTAGGCATTGCAAAAAGCAGAAGCCACTGCTATTCAAGATACCGAATATCGACGGATCGAGCGATAAGAAAGGGCAAGCGCAACTGGTGCATCTTAACCACGAAGTTGAGTTGCATGGTCATATTTCGGAATCCTTTAAAACTGATTTGCAGAGTGGCGCGTTGGGTGGTATCGAGCTTATAAGCTATAAGAGTGTCGGTGGGAAATGGGATGACGCTGGATTCGTAAAAGAGAAACATCGCGTAATCAAGCTGGAGCTTGAAAAGGATTTGATAGGGGACGCAATTAAAACTGTAACAGATGTACTTCGGAATGCTAAAAGCGATGGTATGTCTGAAATGCGAGTCAGTTTTAAGGACGGTTCGGGCTCTCCTAATAGTGCGTTACTTTCTGTGGATACCGGTCAACTTGCTACAGATGGACGTTATCTAAAACGGTATTACATTTCATCTGCTAATAATGTTAGCTCTGCGAGTATCGAAAATGTTAATCATGCTATAGTAAGGGAAGTACTGAAAAGCTTGGAGTGACATGAAATGTTGAATCAAATGTTGCAGCCTCTTTCTTATCTGGCGATACGGCATCCGCAAAAGTGGAAGGTTGATTGGCTTTTTCCAATTGTAATTGCTTTTGTATGTACTCTCTGCTCAGTAGGGGAGGGAGGAAATTCAGATATCTACAGGTCTTCTGGGCCTGTCAGTATGCTGCTTGGTTTTTTTTCAAGCCTTCCGGGTTTTTACATAGCGGCTCTGGCAGCAATAGCAACCTTCGGTCGTAATGATATTGATAACGTCTTACCTGAGCCTACTCCTACGGTTAAATTAATGACCAGAGGGGAAAACGTTTTGGTAAAGCTCACCAGGCGTAGGTTTTTAGCTATGCTTTTCGCCTTCTTGACTTGCGAAAGCATAGCGTTGGTATTGTATTCCGTTTTGTTTCTCTCTTACGGGAGTGTGATTGCAGAATTCTCGCTTTGGGGTGGGGTCGCAAGCAAGATTTTGATATTGGGAATGACGTTTGTTTACTACGTGTTGTTAATGCAGATGCTGGCGGCAACCTTTTGGGGACTTTACTATTTGGGGTTTAAACTTCACGAGCCTCAATGATTTATATTGCTTAAAACGGCATACGATCCGCCTAATTATTTTGTAGGACTCACTATTTCCCCAACTCGACGATAAACTTTCTTGGTCATTTCCTCTGTCGAGTGTCCAAGCAATCGGCTGGCGTGGTCGAGCTCGATCTCGCTTGCGGCCTTTGGTCGGATGTCTCTGAACTGAAACTGTCGAATACTGACGGCAAGAGTTGCATCTCCCCTCCCGACAGCTTTGCTCGCGGCTTTTTCCCTAGCTTCATCCCATCGATTGCGGAGCATCTGCTGACTCATTCGCAGGCCGGAAGCGTTAGTGATAAGGGTGGAGGTCTTTATTCCGTTGACAGATTTTCGTTCAAGAAGGCGATTTATAAAGGTGCTCAAGTCGGATTCCGTGCCTTCATCTTCCAGACGAATACGTAAGCGCTTTTCAGTTTTACCCTGACCGACCATCAAAAATCCGTTGTTCAGATCCGTAGCAGATGTTTTGAGTACATCCGCTGGACGCTGACCAGTCAGGTAGGCCAGGTCCATGGCGTCTTTTAGTTCCTGCACTGCCTCGGCGTAAACGGCGTTCCACACGGCTTCGCCGGCGTAATAGTCCCTGGGCTTCTCTTTATTACGTCGTACACCGAAGCAAGGGTTTGCCTTCTCGGTGAGACCCCATTCGCGTGCGATGGTGAACATGTGCGAGAGCAGGGCGATCTCGCGATTCGCCCTGACTTTCGCTGTACGGGTGTCCCGATACAAGGCCACCACTTTGGGGGTGATGGACTCGATCGGTGCATTCTCAAATGACTTTCTGAGCTGCTTCAGTTCCTTGAGATTGTCCTTCTGAGTTCGAGGCTTTTTCCCTGGGATGATTTTCTCTTCATACCGGTCGAACAGCGAACCCATCAGGTGAGTGGGTTTCGGCGGGGCTTTATGTTCCAGCCTGGCCCACTCGATTTTTGCCTCATCGATGTCGCTGCCGAGCGGAATTTCCTTTCGGTTGCCTTCGGCGTCCCTGCCGTTGTAGTAATACCCCACCCACACTTCGCCATTCTTGCGTGTTCGAACTCTGCGGATCATGCGCGGTGGGAGGTCGCGGTTTGCTGCATTCTTATGGCGCATTGATCAACTCACGCTTGCAAGGTCGAGTGTCCATGTTTCGGCGACGGCATTGGATGCTGTGGGCTTAACCCCGGCTAGCTTCAAGCGGGCATAGACGCGGCCAACGATCGGGCGGCGGGCGCCCGTCAGCACAAATTGCCAATGGTTTTCCTTCAGCCATTGAATTTGACGAGAGGGCATTTGGTAGCCCGTGATGGTGGCCAACTCGTCATCGGTGAGCGTTTCGCTGTGCAGTTCCAGGGTATTCCCCCATGCCCTGCGAGAGGGTAGCTCTGTCATGCGGCCTCCTTGAGCGCTTGAATAATTCTCTTCCCTGCAAGTGGGGGCACGGCGTTGCCGGCCATATGCACGGTTAAGCGGTGGTTGTTTGGACGGAGAGTGCTGCTCGGAAAAGTCTGCGCAGCCAGTACTTCGTCTGCAGTGAGCATCCGCATCCTATTCCCATCGACGACTGCCCATCGGTCGCGGGTCGTTATTGTGCCTACCGGGCGGTCCAGGCTCCGGCCGGTCAAGCCAGATCCAGAACCGTAGTAGGGCATTAGGAATCGATCGCCAAATTTTCTGCGGCCGTTGGCAACTCGGTTGATTGTTGATGCGGCTCTACCAGGCTTTTCAATGGACGACCAGTTTCCTGAGTCGAAGTCGATAAACGAGCGTGCCGGAACATGCTCGTACCGTGGAAGCTGAAGGTGTAACGGCGCTTTGCTTTTGGTGGCGATCATGAACAATCTGACGCGGTGCTGAGGAACGCCAAGGTCTGCGCAGTCGACAATATGAGGTGCCAATTGGTAGCCCAAGGCTTTCATCGCTTGAGCCCAAGCGGGGTAAAGCGTCCAGTTCATAAACTCTGGTACGTTCTCGATTACCCAGGCATCCTGTTTACGGCTTTCAGCGCAGTCCACAACAGCCCACGCGGTCGATCGCGAATCGTCGTGTTCTGGGTTGTCCGCTCCTTTTCCCCGCGCACGTGTGTGGCCTTGGCAGCAGGGCGCGGCCAGGCCTAGGTCGTGACGAGGCATATCGGCCCAGCGTGCCTGTCGTAAGTCTTGGCATGCGTGTGTGGCATGAGGATGGTTAGCGCTATGCCAGCGAACCGCTTCAGGCCAATGATTAGCTGCATAGACGACCTTAACACCTGCATCCGTGGCGCCTTGCGTCAAACCGCCAAGGCCAGAGAACAAATCAATGGCCTCGATCATGCTGCCGCCCCCTGCTTTGCTGGTTCCAGCAGGGCGGCCATCATGAGTGCTTGTTCACGAAGTGCAACGGAGTCACGTTCAAGCTTTTTGCCGGTACGGAATGCTGCAAACATTTCTGCCGCGATCCTGAGTTTTTCGGCGATGGCCAGCAGCGTTTGGCGCTCTGTTTCCCCCAGTTTCGAGACGGCCAGTGCGCGCTCATAGCTCCGGTACAGTCGACCGTATTTTTCGCGAGCATGGCCAAGGGAGAGCTTCAGGCTCTGGATAGTCTCCAGATCTTCGGATTGTTGAGTGGCCTTACCCTCATCGATGCCTTCGACGCGACCGTCTATGAGGCCTCCGCGATACCCCGCCCAATAGGTCAGGCCGACGAGCAAGATGAGGACGAACAGTGCGCAGATCTGAATTGCAGTCATGTGGTGTGCTCCTGGTTGTTGCGGTTGGCCGGTGGTGGCGGCCGTTTGGGGTTATTGGTTTTGCTGGGTTGAATCGGTCTGTTTCTTAGCTTGCTCCTCGTCCGCCGAGTAGGCCCTGATGTCGATCCATGACGCCAGGTGGCGAATGTGGACGTACTTGAAGGACTTCCGGCTGTCTTTGAGCGTGGTCACCGGTAGCGGGATGCGGCCGTTGTCCAGGTCGGATGCGAACGTCTGCTCATTGAGGTTGCGGAAGTACTGCAGGCGAAGTTTTTCCAGAGGGATAAGCACGTCGCCGAAGGTGCGGTAGAGCAATTCAACGGTTACGGTTTCTGGTGCCGGCATCAGCCGGAGCGGATTTTGATTGGTGTGACTCATGGGCTTGTGCGGCCTCCTTGCGATTAAACCGTGACGGGTGATTCCAGGCGTTCAGGCAGTGGCACTTGGTCAGCTCCCGCAGATGCTCGGGTACTTCGAGGAGCGCGGTGTTGCGCTCCTCACGTGTACGCATGGCGATGATCTGGCGGGCGTATTCCCTAGGCCACGTCACGGACATCTACCGGGATGGCTGGTGGTTCCAGGCCCAGTTGTTTGGCCAGCCAGCGAATGCCAGGCTGTTTGACCCGGGTTGATTGGCTGTACTGCATGCCGAGCTGGTCGTGGTACCAGTGACCATCTTTGACCCGTAGATAGTCGCGGTCACGGGTGGGGTAGGCCGGCAGGTTCCGTTCGTTCAGCAGACCCTTTTCGCGCATCAGGCTGATGAGCTTGGGCCGAGTCAGGCCAAGTTGGCTTGCGGCTTGAGCGAGTGTGCGTTCCATGGCATCCCCCTTACGCAGCGTGTGCGGCAGGTGTCGCCGCAGCAGCCAGATGGTTGATGGACTCGACGACCTTGCCGTATATCTCGGAATCGGTGCCGCACACGGTGAAGCATTTGGTGCGTGGGCTCTTTACGCCGATGCTCAATATGGTGGTGACGCCGGGCCGGGTATGCGTGCGGTGGATCGCGACGTGAAGAGGGAGATCGAAACCCATGTCCAGACCCAGGGTGCCGCCGGTGATAATCAGCTCGAATAAGCGTTGCTTGTCCTGGAGATCTAGCCTTCCGTATTTGCGCTTGGCGTGGGGCAAATACAGCAGATCAGCGGAGTTGCTTGTGTCGAAAGGGCCGTTGGCGATCTCCTCTATGAAATCGGCCAGCTTGAGATGCATTTTCTTTTCGTTGTGCAAGGTCAGCGTGTGGCGTTCGCTGCCCAGCTCGACGACGAATATAGTCTCCGTTGTGCCGCGTTCAACCTTGAGGCGAAAGGCCAGGGCCTCGCGCTTGGGTGCGGACCGCAATACGTGGCTAAAAGTCTCGGTCAGGTTGACCTGCGCGTTGAGCAACAGCAGGGTGCGGTTGTCGAGTTGGAATTTGCTCATGCTGCGTGACCTCCGCCGTTCGGATCGAATGGACTAGGTGCAGTATTGGCTTTCGGCTTCGGTTTGGTGGTGGCAAACGAGCAGCCGCATTCGCGCGCCAGGCGACGAATTTCGAAGATACGGCAGGGGTTAGCTGCGGTTGGGTGGACGTGTAGGGTGGCTGTGGTGTGCATGGTTTTGCCTCGCTCTGTGGTGGAAGAGTGAAGCAAATATCAACTGATGGTTGATTAAAGTCAATTGCTTATGATTGACCACCAGCGTATGCGCCAAAAGATTGAGAAAGGATGGTGATGGCTATTTGCGATCTACATCCCATCTGGTTACCCTGCTCGTTTAATTTTAGGCAGGGAGGGCTCGCGGTGATTGAAGGATGCTTGTTCAATGGGGTTCAACTTAAGTTTCATGATAATGAAAATCTAACCGATAATATTTATACAACGATTGTAGGTCGCAACGGTTCTGGTAAAAGTCGACTGCTGCGTAGTTTGATAAACGCGTTGACACCTCCCGGTTTATTTGAAGAAACTGCAACTGTTGAGCCGATAAAAGTTTCTTCATCGTTTGAAGGAAAGGTGCCAAGAAAGGTAATAGCAGTCTCGACTAGTCCTTTTGATAAGTTTCCCTTTGAACGCATGACTATAGCGCGGGAGATGAACTTAAGGGCGGGATATTGCTATCTCGGTTTGAAAGGGATAATGAATGATAATCTTGGCTTGGGATATCTGAGCCAAATTATAGGTGCTCTGATGCGGGCGATGCGTACGGATCCCTCAAACGCCCTTTCTGTAGTACGTACTTTGAGTTATCTCGGATACGATCAAAAAATCCAAGCCGAGTTTCATCTCGTTTCTAAGCTTAGTGGGTTGAAGAAAATAATAAATTCTCCGGAGCCAGTTGCTCAGTTGGAGGAGTATATAAAAAATATAATAAACTATAAGATTAGAAGAGCGGTAAGTAATAAAAAAACACGACATGCTGTGTTGGAAAAAATTCTGCTATGTATGCAGCAATATGACTCAAAGCACGAAAAGGCAACGATTTCTGTCGAGTTGAGTTCTGAAGGCGTGATAGATGCAAATAATAGAGAGCCTCTAGATGAATATTTTCATTATCTACATGCTATGGGATTGTTGCGGTTAAGGGATGTGACGTTAGAGAAGAATAATAAAAAAATCAAAATAAAAGACGCTAGCTCGGGTGAGCAATGTGTTGTAATGACAATGCTAGGGATCGCAAGTCAAATTGAGGATGGCTCCCTTATCTGTATTGATGAGCCTGAGGTTTGTTTGCATCCTGAGTGGCAGGAGCGCTACATTGAACTACTAATGTCTATGTTTAGTCGTTTCAAGCGTTGTCATTTTGTTATTGCTACTCATTCGCCGCAAATTGTCGCTAAGTTGGGTAATGAAAACTGTTTTGTATTGGACCTCGAAAACAATGTTTTGTCTGCTGCCGAGTTGATGAATAAAAGATCCGCTGACTTTCAGTTAGCAAACGTTTTTCATACGCCCGGATTCAAAAATGAGTACCTTTCCCGAGAGGTCCTCAGTGCGTTGAGCACTCTAGGTTCTGGACTCCCCTTGAGTGATGAGCGTGTTGAGATATTGAATCGACTCATTTCGCTTAAGGTGAAATTGGAACGTGATGACCCCGTGTTGCGGCTGATTTCGCTATTGGAAAGTGCACTGTTACGAGTGAAAGGTGATTGAGCGATGGTAGCCAATCTAAAGCTTGTTCCAGTAGTTTATACCGTCGAGCAGCAAATTCTTGTTGATAAGTTCAACGCGCTCCCGTTCAAATCTAAAACAGGTGATTTTTGGAAAAATACTCATAAGGGCGAATATGCTGATGTAAAAGAGGCAATAAAAGAACACTATTTGAAATCTCAAAACTATACCTGTCCGTATTGCAAGCAGTATATAGTTGTTGGGCACTTGGGTGTTTGGGATGCGGAGCATATAATTGCTAAGGATGAAAATCCTCAGTTTATGTTTGAGCCTAAAAATTTGTGCGTTAGTTGCAAGGATTGCAATGGAAGTAAGTCTAATAAGGAGGTTCTTGTTAAGCCCTCAAGAACTCGTAGAAAATTTCCGGAAGATCCAGATGACTATAAATTTTGCCATCCGCATTTTCATGACTATGCGGAGCATATTCGCATAATTGAGGTCGCAGGTTTTTATATGCCTTTAACTGAAAAAGGTATTGCGTTAATTGAAATCTGTGGATTGCTGAGATTTGTGCTCAAGTGTGGGGGGTACAATATGGTTGATAATAGTGTTGGTAATGTTGTAGTTCAACTTGGAAACAAGTTGATGGAGGCGCAGACGCCTGCGGAACAAGTATACCTTATGACCCTTATAGGGTCCGTAGTAGAAAAAGGTTTGGAGTCTGCTGCTCTAGCTGGTCTTGATGCAATGATGGCGTAAGTATGTAAACTTGAAAGCTGCAGATTCGATTATTCGGGAATAAAAGATCCAACAACCTTGCCACAGATATGTGTCTCTTCCGTGATATCAATGATTGGATATTGCGGATTGATTGGCCTCAGAAACTGCCTGCCTGCATCTTCTACGAGAATCTTGAACGTAGCTTCGTTAGTGCGAGGAACCCTGGCGATCACTCGATCACCGGTTTTCGTTTCAGCCTCAGGGTCGACAAAAATAATGCATCCGGTTGGGTAGCTTCGGCCTGGTCCAGGATTCGTCATCGAATCGCCCAAAACCTTCAAAGCATATCCCTGATTGCTAATAGGAACGGGGCACGAAAGCCATGAGTCAGGATCGTAGGCTTCGAAATTTGAGATCGCCTCACACCAAGCGCCAGCCTGCACCCAAGAGATTAACGGCACCTTCCCAAAACGGTGGTTAACTTCAGTAACGTTGCTTTCATCTCCCGCCGCTAGTCGACGATTACGCTCGACAGTGAGCTCTTTCGGCAACACCCCATACTCTAGCCATTCTCGCCGTACCTTCAGCCAAGAACAAAGCGCAACCATGCTATCCGCTTCAGCTATTGCTTCCCCGTTTAGCCATTTGCTTATGGCTTGCGTGGTTTTATTAACTCCTAAGTTTTTCAACTGACGATGGATGTCAACCCCGCGACCTCGGCTACGTACGCCAGCATCGTTGAGTGCTTCATGTAGGCGCTCGCTGAAAGCTGCGCGGAGTGCATTTTTATCAACCATGAGTTGAGAGTCTCATAAAGGTTGCGCAATAGTCAGTTGATCTATAACATCAACTGAAAGTTGATAAATGGAGGTTGCCATGCTGGACCCCGCAGATTTTCCGAATGCCATCGCATTCGCTTTTGAAGCCGTAGGCGGCATTGGGGCCGCCGCAAAAATTTGCGACCGGAGCTATCAAGCGCTTAACAAGTGGCGTCAAGCCGCATGCTTACCGCGAACCGATTACACAGGTGAAACCCAATACGCTGCGCTTTTGGCGACAGCAGCAAAGCAGAAGGGCAATGTGTTTGAAGCAGATTGGCTGCTACATGCATCCGCATCTCATAGAGCTGCAGCATAGCTAGAAAAAAGGCGACCCTAAGGCCGCCCAGTTCCTCCCGACACGCACCACCACAGCGCTGTCGGGTCGCAGTAAAGGTAGGCGGGCACACCACATGCTAACCACCTCCCTTTACTGCGCTTTCCAAGGCACGGATGCCTTGGTGTTGCTGCCTTTTCCACCACAGATTGGGCAGCTGTTGCGCCAGGGGTGAACAACGGATTGTTCGCCTCGGCACGGTGCCGGTGTTGGTCTTGCGGACCTCGCCGGCGTTTGGGCCCTTTCAAGCCACGCGGCAAATGTAACACCACTGCATGTCGCGAGGCACTGGCAACCTGTAAGGATTAATGCCATGAGCCGAATTGCTCTGAGTTCTGTAGAACGGGCGCAGCGGGAAGTCCTGCCGCTCGATCTCGCGCTTTACCATGCTGCTCGGGACTACCCCGGCGGCGCCGCTGCAATTGCCGCCACCACCGGCAGAAACGCCACCACGCTGCAGCACAAACTCTCTCCAACACATCCCAGCCACACGGTGAACATTCAGGAGTTCGGCGAGATCCTGGAACTGACCAAGGATCGCCGCATTCTGGATGCGGTGCATGCCCTGGTTGGTGACACGACCTGGCAGGAACTGGCCGAGGCGTACACCAATGACATGCCCGAGACGTTGACCACTGGTATCGCTGAGTATTTTCGGCAGGTGGCTGACCTGGCCGATACCTGGGCCAAAAGCATCGGCGACGGAGTGGTCTCCGACGAGGAGTTAGCCGCCATTCGCCTTCAGGTGTTTCGCGGAATTCAGGGGCTACTGGGGATGTTCAACCGCGCCACGTACGTTAACCAGACGACGCGGGGTGCTGACCGTGGCTGATATTGCTGATTTCGCTAACGATCTGGTGCAGGAGCGGATCGATCAGGCGCTTGCGGCTCGTAATGCCGCCAAGTCTGCATCGGTGATTCATTCGTTTTTGTTCTGCGAAGGATGTGACGACCCGATCCCTGAAGGTCGCCGAGTCGCATCACCAGGTTGCACGCAGTGTGTACAGTGCCAATCAATTGAAGAACAGCGGGAGGCTCGCCATGCTCGATGAGGTGTTGGGTCAATTCGCAGACTACGGCCTGGAGCCTGAGCAGCCACTGATTTTCGGCAAACTGACTCGCTGCAAAACGGCGCAGGACAAAGGTAAAGAAAAGAACGGCTGGTATGTAGTCCACGAACATCACACGGAGAAAGATGAGACGCTGATTTTCGGCAGCTTCGGCGATTGGCGTTCGGGTGAGACACAGAAGATCAAGGTCAAGGCCGGTCGGATGTCGCCCGAAGAGCGTGAGGTGATGCGTGCAAGGCAGGAGGAGGCGAAGCGCCGGGCTGCCGATATCGCTGCAAATGCAGCGCGACGTGCCGCGAATCGGGCAGCCGGGCTGTTTAAACGCATGCCGGTGAAGGGCCGCAGCGACTATCTGGATCGAAAGCAGATCGTTGGTTTCGGCGTTCGTTACGCACCGCGCTCTGGCGCGTTTTTAGTGCCTATGTGCAACGTGCGGGATCAGATCGTTGGCCTACAGGTGGTGTTTCCCAGCAAGCAAGAAGACACCGGCCGGGACAAGTCCTACTGGCCTTACGGGATGTCGAAAGAGGGTGCCTTTCACCTGATTGGGCCCCACCCGGAACCGGGTGAGCCGGTGCTGGTATGTGAGGGTTACGCCACAGGCGCCAGCTTGCATATGGCGACCTCGCTGACGGTAGCAATCGCCTTCGATGCGGGCAATTTGTTGGTGGTGTGCAAGGCCATGCGCGAGCGTTTCCCCGGCTGCCCGCTGATTGTTTGTCGGGATGATGACTGGAAAACCAAGCGGCCGAATGGTGAGCCGTGGAACCCTGGCGAAGAAAAGGCGAACAATGCCGCGCTGATCGTCGGTGGCCAGGTGGTTGCGCCGATCTTTTCCGGCGAGCGTGAAGACAAGTGGACCGACTTCAACGACCTGCATGTCGCCGAGGGTTTGGAGGCGGTACGTCGCCAGGTGTTGGCGGTGGTCAAACCACCGGCTGCGGGCGGCTGGAAGGACATGCTGGCCCGCAGTGAAAGCGGTGCCTTGATCGCGCATATGCAGAATGTCGAATTGATCCTTGGCAATGACGAACGCTGGGCTGGGGTGATCGGCTACAGCGTGTTCAGTTCGAAGATCATCAAGCTGCGTGCAGCGCCTTACGGTGGCGGTGCAGGTGACTGGGCCGACATCGATGATATGCGGGTGATGAAGTGGCTCGCGCAGCAATACAACTTGCGGGTCAAGGCGTCCCATGTAATCGAAGCGGTCAGTGTGGTTGCGCATGACCATGCCTTTCACCCAGTGCGTGAGTATTTGGGAAAGCTTGTGTGGGATCGCGTCCCTCGGTTGGAAAGCTGGTTGACCGACGTGCTCGGCGTTGAGGCCAGCGAGTACTCGGCCAAGGTCGGTAAGCGCTGGCTGATCTCGGCCGTGGCGAGGGTGATGCGCCCGGGCTGCAAGGCTGACTCGGTTTTGATTCTCGAAGGCGGACAGGGTGAGGGTAAGTCCACCTCGATGGGGATTCTCGGTGGTGAGTGGTTTATGGACACGCCGTTTGCCCTGGGCGACAAGGACAGCTTTCAGGCGATTCGTGGCAAGTGGATTGTCGAGCTGGGGGAGCTGGACAGCTTCAACAAGGCTGAGAGCACCAAGGCCAAGCAGTTCTTTTCGGCGTCCATCGATACCTACCGCGAGAGCTACGGCCGCCGAACGAACGACGTGCCACGCCAGTGTGTTTTCGTGGGGACCACCAACCAAGAGGAATACCTCAAGGACGCCACGGGTAACCGGCGTTACTGGCCGGTGTTCTGCAACAAGGTGGACCTCGATGCCCTGCGCGAGATCCGTGACCAGCTATGGGCCGAAACGGTGTTTTGTTATGAGGCTGGTGATATCTGGTGGGTGACCAAGGATGAATCGTGGATGTTTGCCGAGGCGCAGGATGAGCGCTTTGTGGTGGACGAATGGCAAGGGCCAATTCTGCAATGGTTGGAGGAGTCGCAGATTGGCGAAACCACGACCGGCAACGACATTCTGAGCCAGGCCCTCAAACTGGATTTCGGTCATTGGGGGAGGCCGGAGCAGATGCGCGTTGGGGCAATCATGCATCGACTTGGTTGGCGTAAAAAACGCCTAACTGCTTTACCCAAAAGCGGTGTGCGGCAATGGGCTTATCAGAAGCCTGCCACTTGGAGGCGTTGTACTACGTTGCAGCAGGCACCGATTGAGGAGCCTTGCTTTGATTAAGCGTATTGATGAAATGCTCAAGCTCTGGGCGCAGGACCTTCATTCGCCGATGCCCGAAGGTTATGGTGGGGCAAGCGGGGGGAACATGATTGCCATGCTGATGGAGTGCAAGGGGGAGCTGATCCGGGGGACACGGGGCAGTAGGGTGCTGTTGGATGAGTCTGCGGATATTGAGCTGATCGTCAACAAGCACTTGCCGCCGCAGTTGTCGGTGGTGGTGTGGGAGCACTACTGCAATCACGAAAGCTTTCTTTCGCAGAAGTACACCCACTGCGGCTGTAGCCGCGATACCTACTACCAGAGGCTGCACGAAGCGCATTTGCAGATCGCTGGCCTGTTGATGGGAAAGGCTGCATGACGCCTGGCCTTCGTTCGTTTGCCGCTGTCCTACTGTCCGGCCTTGTCCTACCGTCGTTTACGGCAGTAGGACAGGCGCGAGCCGCGTCGTTGCCGGGCTGTCCTACTGTCCGACCTTCACCCACGTCATGCACACATGTGCGTAGCAAACACGTATTCGCGCCCATGGCGCGCACGCGTGCTTTTAGCTTTTTCTCTATACACGAGAGAAAAGTAAAAAAGGTAGGACAGTAGGGCAGGGTCGCGAATTTCAAGGGCTGCAACTGTCCTACTTTGATTCAGAATGGTGGGACAGGCAGGACAGCGCCGGAGGCGCTGAAAGCCGAAATAAAGATATTCACCGACATTCGCTAGACGTAGCCCAGACATTCACCGGGTGGCATTAAAACGGGGTTGCTGCCACCGGAATCTACCTGTAAAAAGTAGTCATCTTCGATAGGTGCGACCGCAGAGAGCGGCAGGCACCACACCACCAAACCCGGCCATTGCGCCGGGTTTTTGCGTTTATGGAGTAGGGCGATGACGAACGAACAGCAAGCGCTGGCAGACATGCCGATCTGGTTAGTGATCCTCCTGTCTCTGGTTGGCGGCGTGTCGGGGGAGATGTGGCGTGCTGACAAGGATGGGACGCGAGGTTGGGCATTGCTCCGGCGGCTCGCGCTTCGGTCCGGTGCCTGCATCGTCTGCGGTGTGTCGGCAATGATGCTGATGATTGGCGCTGGCATGACGGTCTGGACGGCGGGCAGCTTAGGCTGTTTGACCGCGATGGCTGGCGCCGATATTGCCATCGGTCTTTATGAGCGCTGGGCGGCTAAACGGTTGGACATTTGAGACTCACCACGAAGGACCTGAAACCGGAACGCGAGCTATGTGGAAAGCCTAAATGCCCAGTCGGGCTTGGAGGGGCTAGAGGCGGTGTATTGGCCTAGTTGCAACCCTGGTCTGCGCCGAGTCATACACGCTGTCAGGGACGCTGGGTGCTTTCTTCACTATATCGTCCAACTCCGCTGCGATTTCACGTAATTCTTTGAGAGGCGCATCCAGTGGCTCGTCCTCACACAGTGCACCATGCCTGAGCAAGAAAATATCCAGTTCATGTCTGACTGCCTCATAGCTTGCGGCAGCCTGTTTGTGTTGAGTAGCGACATCACCGAAATTAAAAAATGTCTGAAGTGCCGCAAGCACTGCGGCTGATAGTGAAAGAAGGCCAATTCCGATTTGCACATACAGATTCTGCGATGTTGAGTTGAGCGTTGTGAAAATGGTCGTACCCACGATTGTCGTAGAAGCAGCTACCGGGATACCTAGAAAGTTGTGTTTCGATTTGGCTTTCTCGCTCATTCGGTAATGCGCATTGCTCTTTTTTTGAGCGTAGTGCCGATAATCTTCAGCTGTACTAAACAGGTTCTTGACCATTCAAAGCTCCCTATTGAGCGGTTGATTTCTCTGCGGGCGTCGGTTCGTTCAGACGGGCCTATGTGTATGAAGCATGGCAGTCTTTGCCTACGATAGGTAGTACAGCACTGGCGCCCGGTTCATGTGCTGGATTTTTAGGATCCTCTCCGAAGGCCACCCCCTATACAGGTCATCGAACTCGCAAGATCTTAGAAGCTGTGACTCGCGCAACCATGTCCGTCTTTCCAAGTCGGTAGGGCAGCCAAAAACGGCAGGGACCCTGGGGCAATCCGGTGGGTACGGGGTCGGAAACCCGCGGGAAACTGTTAGCGGCAGGGTTGCCAGCTTACTGAAATTCAATCCATTGAAATTGAAAGGTTTGCATTGAAAAGCCGTTGAAAAGGAGGGCTTATGACAGAACCAATGTACCTGTCAAAGAGCGCCTTCGCGGCTCGCATCGGCAGGGCACCCAGTTACATTACCTGGTTGAAAAACAACAACCGGCTGGTGCTCTCCGCAGACGGGAAACAGGTGGATGTGACGGCCAGCGAAGCGTTGATTCGCGACACCGCTGACCCGAGCAAGGCTGCCGTCGCTGATCGGCACCATCAAGATCGGCTGCAGCGCGACGTGTATAGCCAGCTGTCCAGCCAGGTCGAACCGACTTCAATGGCTGCGCCGCCGCCAGTGATTGTCCCCACCGGGCAATTGCCGGACTTCCAAAAGGCCCGCGCACTGCGCGAACACAACCTGGCACAACTCGCCGAGATCGAGTTGCACAAAGCCAAGGGTTCACTGGTGTCAGCCAGTGCGGTGCAGACCGGCGCCTACAACGCCGGCCGCATGCTCCGCGATCAATTGCTCGGCATGCCTCCGCAGCTGGCTCCTGAACTGGCTTCGATGACCGACCCTTGGGAAATCGAAAAACACCTGACGGCGGCGATCCGTCGCTCGCTGGAGGATGCCGAGCGCATTTCTTCAGCAGACCTTGAACACGCACTGACCACGAGTTGACCTTATGCCTACGGATATTCCTGACGGTGCAGAGGTGTACCGCGAGGCGTATTTCCGTGGGCTGCGGCCCGACCCGGATGTCTGGATCGATCAGTGGGCCGATGAGTACATGCGCATCCCGCGTGACACCGGCGCCGCTGAGCCCGGCCAGTACCGCACCTCACGTACACCGTACGCCCGCGAGCCAATGCGCTGCCTGTCGCCGGCTCATCCCTGCAAGCGCGTGATCACCATGGTCGCGTCGCAGCTGATGAAAACCCAGATCGGTCTCAACTGGATCGGCGGCCTGATGCACATGGCGCCGTCGAACATCCTGGCGCTGCTGCCCAGTTTGGGCCTGGCCAAACGGGTGTCGTCGCGGATTGGCAAAACCATCAAAGCGACACCGGTGTTGCGTGAGCGCGTGGCAGCCAGCCGCTCGCGGGATTCGCGCAACACCATGGACACCAAGGAATTTGAAGGCGGTACGTTATACGTCACGACAGCGGGCTCGGCAGCCAACCTGTCGGAGCTGTCGGCACGCTACGTGTACGGCGATGAGATTGACCGCTGGGAAGTGGACATCGGCGAAGAAGGCGACCCCATCGAACTGGCGGAAACCCGAGGCAGCACCTTCGGCCGTAACGCCAAGTTCTACTTTTCCAGCTCACCGACGATCAAGGGTGCTTCGCGCATTTCCGATCTGTTCGACGGCAGCGACCAACGATACTACTACGTGCCGTGTCCACACTGCGGGCATATGCAAACCCTGGAATGGGAGCACCTGCATTACTCGAAAGACTTTAGCGTGGTGCACTACCAGTGCAACTCTCCTGATTGTGATGTGCTGATCGAAGAGTTCCACAAGGGCGAAATGCTCGCCAATGGCGAGTGGCGTGCCCACGCCGAAGGTGACGGCGAGACGGTTGGCTTCCACCTCAACGCGTTGTATTCGCCGCTCGGCTGGATGGACTGGAGGTCACTGGCCAAGCAATTCGAGAAAGCCAAAAAGGCTCAGGCCAAAGGTGATCTTGAGCCCATGCAGGTGTTTTACAACACCCGGCTGGCGAAGGTCTGGGACGCTGCACAAGAGCAGACCAAGGCCAATGTGCTGCGAGCACGGGCACGTTTGGAACTCTTCGGGCTGGGGTCGATGCCATCGGCGGTGCTGATGATCACCGGTGCCGTCGACGTTCAGGCCAATCGCCTGGAGTTCATGGCCATGGGCTGGGGCATCGGCATGGAGCGCTGGGTCATTGATTACCAGATCGTCTCGGGCGACCCTGCCGACGAGCGAACCTGGGCCGCCTTGGATGAATTGCTCAAGGCCAAATATCGCCACCCGTGCGGCGTCGGCCTCGGCATTCTGGCGGTCGCGGTCGACTCCGGTGGTCACCATACCGACGAGGTCTACCAGTTCTGCCGTGTCCGCCGTTGGCGCAACGTGTTCGCCATCAAGGGCGCGAGCAAACCCGGCAAGCCGGTCATTGCTCAGCGTCCATCCATGGTCGACGTCACCTGGAAAGGTCAGACCGAACGCAACGGCGCTGAGTTGTGGTTCGTCGGTACCGACACGGCAAAGGACTGGATTTACAACCGTTACCCGTTCGAAGGCGGTCCCGGTGCGTTGCACTTCGCCAACGACCTACCCGACGACTTCTTCGATCAATGCGTCGCGGAACGCAAGGTCGCACGCTACATCCGTGGCCACAAGCGCATCGAATGGGTCAAGGGTAAGGCCGAGCGCAACGAAGCTCTCGACCTGATGGTGTATTGCCTGGCCATGGCGCATTACCTGGGCCTCAATCGCTACAAGGAGCACGACTGGGAAAGGGTGCGGCAGTCCCTGGCGCAGTCGGGGTTATTCGATGATGCCTCGGGCATTAAGCCTATTCGGGGCGAGCACCTCACCGCCCCAGCAACACCAGCTGCTGCGCAATCGGCTCCTCTACCTGTTGCCCCAATCGTGCAATTGCGACCAGCAGTACCGTCACCTCAACGCCGCAGTTCTACCAGTGGATACTTAAAACGGAGATAGCTATGAGGAAAGTCCAACTAGTGGGCTGAGTAGGCGAGCACCAATCCCCAAAGCTTCAGAGACTAGGCCGCGCAAGGTTTCTTTACCTCCCTCTTGCACGGCCTCGGTAATTCGGTCACCCAGAGTGGGGCCGTTAGCCAAGCTGGAGGGAGTTGCCTTCAAAACCTCCAAACCTTTGGTCGTAAGCACAGCGTCGAGTAACCCAAGTGCAATGACCCGACCTGAAATATAGCCGGCGTCCCTCAGCCATAAAATTGTGGACTCAACAAACTTTGACTCTTCTGAATACAGCTCGAAGTCGAAATGCTCGCCTGCTGGGGGTTCGGGCATGAATTGAAAGTCGCCGATCTTCACTCGTATCGGAAATGTTGCATAGAGATGGGCGAAAATCCGCCCTGCGTATTCATCGAAGCGTTCAATGTTTGATTTCGTCACTTAGATACCTATGCCAAGAAAGTGATGGTTGAGAGTAGCTACAACAAGGGTGCTGTTCCTACTCGTTTCTCCTTCATTCAGTGGAATTTCACTATGTCCTTTACCCAAAAGCACCTCGAAGCCATCGAGCGCGCCATCGCACGCGGTGAAAAAACCGTGCGCTACAGCGACCGCACGGTGGAATACCGCACCGTCGACGAACTGCTCCGGGCTCGCGAAGAGATCCGCAGTTCGTTGATAAGCGCTGCCGGCCCCCGTTCGCGGGTTGTGCGGCTTAGTCATGGAGGCAAGGGAATCTGATGGCTCGACACTTTCCGGCGCTGTCTCGTAGCGGATTCTTGCTGCCATCCAACATCAAGGCCAGCTACGAAGGCGCCGGGGAGGGCCGCCGTTCGGCCAGTTGGGATGCCACTGACAACGGCATCAACAGCATCAATACCCCGGCGCTGCGTAACCTGCGAGCGCGTTCGCGGGCGGCCGTACGCAACGACCCGTATGCGGCCAACGCCATCAACAAGCGGGTCAGCAATCTGATCGGGACAGGCATCACGCCGCGCCCGAAGATCAAGGACGAAGCGCTGCGCAACCTGTTGCAGGAGCTCTGGGAAGACTGGGTTGATGAGTCGGATGCCGACGGCCTGTGCGACTTCTACGGTCAGCAGGCACTGGTGGCGCGCACCGTCGAAACCGCGGGCGAATGTTTTGTCCGGCTGCGTCCTCGTGGTCTGGAGGAAGGGCTGGTGGTGCCGCTGCAATTGCAGACGCTGGCCCCGGAATTCGTGCCGCACGACAAGTTCGAAGCCACCCGCGACGGCAACATCATTCGCGCCGGCATCGAGTTCAACCCGGCCGGAAAACGCGTGGCCTACTGGATGTACCGTGCGCACCCGCGTGACGCGTCGTCGCTCAACAGCGGCTACAACCAGTTGGTACGGGTGCCGGCCAGCCAGGTGCTGCATATCTTTGAACCGCTGGAGCCGGGCCAGCTACGCGGCGTACCGCGCATGTCGCCGGTGCTCAAGCGCTTGCGCAGCCTGGATAACTATGACGACGCGGTGTTGTTCCGGCAGGAGGTTTCCAACCTGTTTGCCGGCTTCATCAAACGGCCATCGCAGGACATGGGGCCACAACCGCGCGATCCGGTCACCGGTCAGTTGATCACCACCGACCGCGACGGCTTCACGCCCATGGTCGCCCTGGAGCCGGGCACCATGCAGGAGCTGGGCGCCGGGGAGGAGGTGGAGTTCTCCAAGCCTCCCGATGCCGGCAACAACTACCCCGACTTCATGCGTCAGCAACTGATGGCCGCTGCGGCGGGCACCGACACCCCATACGAGATCCTCACCGGTGACATGAAGGGCATCAACGACCGGGCGTTGCGGGTGGTGCTCAACGAGTTCCGGCGCCGGCTCGAACAACTGCAATTCAACGTCTACATCCACCAGCTTTGCCGGCCAGTTCGTGCCGCTTGGCTGGACATGGCGGTGCTGGCTGGCGTCCTTGAACTGCCGGACTACGCCACGCGGCGTCGTGAGTTTTTGCGCACACGCTGGGTACCGCAAGGCTGGGCCTACATCCAGCCGGTGCAGGACGTGCAGGCTCGGATGCTGGAGGTTAACGCCGGGTTCGGTTCGCGCAGCGAGATGTGCCTGCGCACCGGTTACGACGCCGAGACGGTCGACGCGGAAAACGCCGCCGACGCCCAACGTGCCCGCCAATTGGGCCTCAACTACCGAACGCTCGTCGAGGTCGACACCCATCCCGACGATCAGGAGAAACCATGAAACTGCTTCCATCCCTGCGGATTTTCAACAAGCTGGAGGGCCAGCCGTCGATCCAGGACAAACACTGGTACAACCTCAAAGCCAGTGGCGAAGCCGATCAGCGCACCATCGAAGTCTATGTGTATGGCGAGATTGGTACCTGGGGCATCACCGCCAATCAGTTTGTGCGGGACCTGGCGGCGCTGGATGATGGCACCTCGCCGATTGTGGTGGCGTTCAACAGCATCGGCGGCGACCTGTTCGACGGCCTGGCGATCCACAACGCCTTGTCGCGTTTGGGGGAGCGCTGCACCGGCCGCGTTGATGCACTGGCGGCCAGCGCGGCGAGTGTCGCTGTGTGTGGCGCGCACCGTGTGGTGGTCGCCGAAAACGCCATGCTGATGATCCACAACCCTTGGACCTACGCCTCGGGCGGTGCCGAAGATCTGCGCAAGGTCGCCACGGCGTTGGATCAGGCACTGGAAGTGATCATCGCGGCGTACAAGGCCAAGGCGCCGGACATCGACGAGGTCGAGCTGCGGCGGCTGGTCAATGCCGAAACCTGGCTCACTGCCCGCGAAGCGGTTGCCCTTGGTCTGGCCGACGAGGTTGGCGACGGTGTGCAGATCAAAGCCTGTCTGGGGCAGGGCGCGGTGATGCAGAAGTACAAGCACACGCCCAAGGCGTTGCTCGATCAACTCAGCGAGCCCACTGAACCGGTCGAACCCATCGAACCGGTGGTGGAAAACCCCGAGCCCACAGCGCCGGTGCTCGATTCGACGAAGCTGGCGTTGCTGATCACCCAGTCCTGCAATCAAGCCGGCATCAGTAACCTGATCGAGCCGCTGATTGCCTCCACCGAATTGGCCGATGAGGCCACTGTCCAGGCTGCACTGGCGCAGGCTAAAGCGATCCGCGACCTGTGTGTGGCAGCCCGCTTGCCGGAATGCGCGGTGGAATACGTGAAGGCCGGGCTTGATACCGGCGCTGTACGTGCCCGTCTGTTTGACAGGCTGGTTGGCAGCGGCGGGGGCTTTGAGATCGACAACAGCCTGCCGCAAAACGAAGACCCGGTCACCGCCGTGAAAGCCAAACAACCCGATGCGTCCTCGATCTGGACCGCCCGTCAGGCTGCGCAATCTCAATCCTCGAAAGGAGCAAGAGCATGACCTTCAAACTAGAACCGATGCATGCGGGCGAGTTCCTGCTGTCCGAAGGCGCCGGCAACATTTCCCGCGAGGCGATCAACGTCGCGGCCGGCCCCGCGCTGGAGCCGGGGCAGATCCTCGGCCTGGTTACCGCCACCAACGAGTTTGCGCCCTACGCGCCGACCGCCGAAGACGGTACGGAAAACGCCATCGCGATCCTGTATGGCCCACTCGGCGAGTCGGATGTGGTTCGTCGTGGTCGCGCGGTGGTGCGGCTGGCCGAGGTCAGCGAAGCCCACTTGACCGGCCTCGATCCGGCCGCTGAAAAAGCCCTGTCCACGCATTTTCTGATCGTCCGCTAAGTCGTTCATCCCTGTTTATGCATCCCGCCGCGTGCGGGATTTTTCGTTTCTGGAGAGTACCCATGGCCGATATCGCCATTTTTGAAGACGACGCTTTCAGCGTCCCCGCATTGACCGCTGCAATCAACGAACAGGAATACCTGCCGGGACGCATCAGCGGTCTCGGCTTGTTCCGCGAAGAGGGCATCACCACCCTGACCGTGCAGATCGAGAAAGACGGTGACACCCTCGCGCTGGTACCGGCCGGTGAGCGCGGTACCTCGGGCCTGGTGGTCGGTGGCAGCAAGCGCAAACTGATCCCGTTCAACACCGTGCACCTGCCGGAGCGTTTCACCATCAAGGCCGATGAGATCCAAGGCATTCGCGCATTCGGCACGCGCACTGAGCTGCAATCGGTGCAGGACGTGGTCAACAAGCGTCTGGCCAAAGCGCGGCGGCAGTTGGACGCTACACACGAATTCCAGCGCATGGGTGCGCTCAACGGCCAGGTGCTGGATGCCGACGGCACGACCGTGTTGCTCGACATCTACAAGTCGTTCGGCGTGAACCGCAAGAAACTGACGATGGGCCTAAACAACCCAGAAACCGATGTGCGCGTACGTGCCGGTGAGGCGCTGGACATGCAGGAGGACGCGCTGGGCAGCGTGACCAGCTCCGGCTCCCGTGCTTTCTGTGGCAAGAACTTCTGGAACAAGCTGATCAGCCACAAGTCGGTCACGCAAACCTACCTCAACACGCAACAGGCGGCGGCCCTGCGTGGCGATGCCCGGGAAAGTTTCGAGTTCGGTGGCATCGTCTGGGAGCGTTATCGCGGCAAGGTCGCAGGCGTGTCGTTCGTGCACGACGACAAGGCGCTGCTAATTCCGGAAGGCGTGCCGGATCTGTACATCTCGACCTTTGCCCCGGCCGACTACATGGAAACGGTGAACACCGAGGGCTTGCCGTACTACAGCAAGATCGAGCCGTTGCCGTTCAACAAGGGCATGGCCGGTGAGGCCCAGTCCAACCCGCTGCACCTGTGCACGCGGCCACTGGCGCAGATCCTGCTGGAGCTCTGAGCATGGCCTTTCGCGACCTGGTCGACGACATCGATGACGTGGTGTTTGAAACGCTCGGCGACAGTGCGCGGATCGAAGGCCGCGAGAAACCCGTCCTGGGCATGTTCGCGGCCCCCTGGCTGCAACCGAAGTTCGGCAAGCTCAACACCGGCCTGCGCGAACCACGCTTCGAGATCCGCGTCAGCGATTCGGCGGGGCTAGAACAGGGGATGTTGGTCAGTGTCGATCTGCCGGCGTTGGACGGCGGCGGTGATTACGACCTGTTGCAGCTGGAGCCGAGCGGTGACGGCCTGGTCGCCCTGATCTTGAGGATGCGCGCATGAGTGTCGGTAGCCACTTCAAGCCCTCGGCTGGCGGCGGGATGATCTCCATTCAGACCTCGTCGGCCGACCTGCAGGCGTTCCAAGAACTCGCGAAGGCGGTGCCAAAAGCGGCCGCTGCCGCGCATCGCCGGGCGATCAACAAAACGTTGGGCTGGTTGCGCACGCACATTGCCCGGGCGGTCAGCCGACAGGAGCGCATCGCCGTGGCAGCCGTGCGTCAGCGGTTGCGCAGTTACCCGGTCACCGGCGGGGCCACGAGCGGCAAGCTGTGGTTCGGCTTGAACGCCATCGAGTCCAGCCGGATCGGCCGGGCTCGGCAGACGGGCAGCGGTGTGTCGGTGGCCGGGCGCCGCTATCAGGGCGCCTTCCTCAAAAAGGTCTACGGCAACCAGCCTGACATCTGGATTCGCACGGCGAGCAAGCATTTCAACCCGGACGACTACCCCGACAGCACCGTCAGCGCACGGGGCGGTGCCAGCTCGGGTTGGATCGCGGAGAACGACAGCCGTTTCCCGCTGGCCAAGGCCAAGGTTTCCCTGGAACAGGCGCGACCGCACTTCGAAACCTGGGTGCGAAAGGCCGATGAGCGCCTGATGGAGATTCTGCAACAGGAACTCAACTTTGAACTGCACAAGTACCTGAAGGGGTGATGACGTGTCGGAAGAGCCCTTTAGCCTGGACCAGCTCTACCGGTCCATCGAACAGCACCTGGCTACTGCATTGCCGGGCGTGCGCGAGGTAACCGCGTGGCCGAAAATTCAGGACCGTGTGGCGCTGCCGGCGGTGTTTCTGGAGATGGCCGAGTTCGAACCCGGGACCGACATCGGCACCGGCGAAACCACGCTGGTGTGCAAGTTCGAGGCGCGCATCGTCGTTGACTCGATCCAGCGACATCACCATCAACAGGCCGTGCAATTGGCTACTCAGTTGGCGTTGATCTTGCGAGCACAGACCTGGGGTCTGGAAGTCGAGCCGGCGCAGTTCATCCAAGCCGGGCAAGACTGGACCCGGCCGGAGCTGGATGGTTACACCGTCTGGCTGGTGGAGTGGGATCAGCAGATCTACCTCGGTCCGCAGCAGTGGCCATGGCCAGATGAACCTCCAGGTTCATTGTGGTTCGGTTTGAATGATGATCCCAAGGAGCAATTCTTCCCGGCGGACAACGTGCCATGAGTTATGCCCTCGCTGAACACGACCGCATGATTGCCGCCATGCTGATGCCCTGCGTGGTGGTCGGTGTCGATTTGGCCGCGGCCGCCGTCCGTGTGCAGTCCGGTGATTGGGTCAGTGCGTGGGTACGCTGGCACAGCTTGGCGGCGGGCAAGGCGCGACATTGGCGCGCGCCGAGCCTGGGTGAGCAGGGGGTGCTGATCAATCCCAGCGGCCAGGCCGGGATGGGCACCTTTGTTCCCGGGTTGTATGGCGATGCCGGCGGCCAACCGGACAACCGCGATCACGTGGAAGTCTGGCGTTTCGATGATGGTGGTTCGCTGGTTTATGACTGGGAAGCCAAGAGCTACAGCATCACGCTGCCCACGGGTACGGTGAACATTCAAGTCGGCGGTACCGAAGCGGTGGTCACCGACAGCGCCGTCAAGGTAACCAGTGCGAACATTAACCTGGAAGGTGCGGTGAACATCGACGGTCCGCTACATGTCACCCAGAACATCACCAGTGACGGCTCGATCATCGATGCCGGCGGTAACAGCAACCATCACACGCATTAAATGCAATCCACTACAGCCCGCGATACGCGGGCTTTTTTATGCCTGGAGCAAACACATGGCCAAGACTGATGTGCCCACCAACGTCCCCCAAACGGCAGCCGAACCTGTCTTGCAAACGCTGGCTGCGCCGGGCCCGACGCTGATGAAATTTCGCGACAAGGTCTTTACCTCGCGCCTGCTGATCCTGCCGGAAACCGAGCGCAGCCTGCCGGTGGCCAAGGCCATGGTTGAGGTGCCGAGCGCCGACAGCGAGGCCATCCGGTTTCTGAAAGCCCACGACGATTTCGAGTTGCTGAAGGAGTAGCGTTGATGATCGGAATGGATCGCCACACCGGCCAGCCCATCTCCGGTATCGAGCATTTGCGCCAATCCATCGGGGACATCCTGGGCACCCCGCTGGGCAGTCGCCGGCATCGCGCAGCCTATGGCAGCAACCTCCGCCGCTTTGTCGACCTTCCCGTCAACGAGGGCTGGAAAAGCTCCGTGCAAGCCGAGGCGGCCAGGGCCTTAGGCCAGTGGGAACCACGCCTGAAGCTGGACCATGTGCGTGTCCTCTCGGTGATAGGCGGGCAAATCAATCTGAAAATCGCCGGCGAGTATGAAGGCGACGGCGTTTTGTTGGAGGTGGGCGTATGAGCATCGTTGATCTGTCGTCGCTGCCTGCGCCGAGTGTGCTGGAGCCGTTAGATTTCGAGGTCGTGTACGAGGAAGGTCTGGGTGTCTTTCGTGGGTACATGGACGACAACTGGAGCGCGGCGCTGGAAAGCGACCCGGTCACCAAGGTGTTGGAGGTTGGGGCTTACAACAAGGTCGGCAACCGCGCCCGGGTCAACGACGCCGGCAAGGCGCTTTTATTGGCGCACGCCAAGGGCAGTGACCTCGACCACTTGGGGGCCAACGTCAATCTCAAACGCCTGGTCATTCAGCTTGAGGATCTGCTGGCGGTTCCGCCGGTACCCGAAGTCAAAGAGGAAGACGACCCCTTTCGCGAGCGCATCCAGTTGGCCTATGAAGGCCTGACCACCGCCGGCCCGCGTAACAGTTACATCCTGCATGCGCGTAACGCCTCAGGACTGGTGGCGGACGCCACGGCAGAAAGCCCGAAACCTTGTTATGTCACGGTCACGGTGCTGAGTTCGGAGGGTAAGGGTGAGGCGAGCGCCGAACTCCTGGCCACCGTGGCGGCGGGGCTGAATGACGACAATGTGCGGCCGGTGTGTGATCGGGTCACGGTACAAAGTGCGCAGATCATTGACTATCGCATTGACGCCATATTGCACATGACCGGCGCCGGCCCGGAAGCCGATGCCAGTTTGGCTGAGGCACAGAGTCGCCTGAGTGGCTGGATCAATCCACGCAAGCGCCTGGGTGTCGAAGTGGCCCGTTCAGCGGTCGACGCCCAGTTGCATGTCGCCGGTGTGTCCCGGGTTGAGCTGGTTGACTGGGTTGACCTGGCCCCCACCAAGGCGCAGGGCGCGTATTGCACCGGATTCACCGTGAAGTTGGCAGGGACGATATGAAAAGTCTCTTGCCGATCAACAGTACGCCACTGGAGCGGGCCATGGAGGCCGCGCTTTACGAGCAAACCATTATTCCCTTGCGTGACCTCTACAACGCCGACACCTGCCCGGTGCATTTGTTGCCGCACCTGGCCTGGGCCTGGTCGGTGGACCGTTGGGATTACCGCTGGACCGAAGCAACCAAGCGTGCCGCGATCAAGGCGTCCTACTACATCCATGCGCACAAAGGGACCATCGGTGCCTTGCGTCGTGTGGTCGAGCCTTTGGGCTACCTGATCGAAGTGATTGAGTGGTTCCAGACCCAGCCCGAAGGTGTCCCCGGCACGTTTGCGTTGAAAGTGGGCGTGCTCGACACCGGCATCACCGAGGAAATGTATCAGGAGCTGGAGCGCCTGATCGACGACGCCAAACCCGTAACCCGGCACCTGATCGGCTTGGCCATCAGTCTCGAAACGCAAGGCACATTGAACATTCATGTCGCCGTCCATGAGGGCGACGAGATCGATGTCTATCCGCCCATTCAACGTGACATTGAAGTCAGCGGCGTAATCGGCCGAGGCGGTCGCGACCACATCATTGATACCCTGGATGTCTACTCATGATCGACCAGAACTCACAGTTTTTTGCCATCCTCACCAACGTCGGCGTCGCCAAACAGGCGAAAGCCGACGCGTTGGGGATACCGTGGAAAATCACCCAGATGGCAGTCGGCGACGCCAACGGCACCGACCCGCAGCCCTCTGCGACACAGACGGCCCTGATCAACGAACGCCGTCGTGCCCCTTTGAATCAACTCAAGTTGGACCCGACGAACGCGGCGATCATCATCGCCGAGCAAGTCATACCGGAGGACGTCGGCGGCTGGTGGATTCGCGAGATCGGCCTGTACGATTCAGACAATGACCTGGTGGCCATCGCCAACTGCGCGCCGTCGTTCAAGCCTTTGCTTGCGCAGGGCTCCGGGCGCACGCAAATCGTGCGGATGAACATGATCGTCAGCAACTCCAGCAACGT
Organism: Pseudomonas izuensis; assembly: GCF_002356535.2. Taxonomy (NCBI): domain Bacteria; kingdom Pseudomonadati; phylum Pseudomonadota; class Gammaproteobacteria; order Pseudomonadales; family Pseudomonadaceae; genus Pseudomonas; species Pseudomonas izuensis. The sequence goes on from NZ_AP017423.2 coordinate 2,903,290, forward strand.
CGAACTGAAGATCGATCCGAGCGTGGTGCTGGCGACTCGTGCCTATGTCGATGCGAAAGTGCTGGAAGAATTGAACAAGCAAGACTTCAAGCATTCGGTACTGGTTGCCACCACGGCCGCCATCACCCTGAGTGGTGTACAGACCATCGATGGCACTGCCGTCCCGGCGGGCTCCCGTGTTCTGGTCAAAAATCAGGCCGCTGCCAAGGACAATGGTATTTACCTCTCGGCCACCGGCGCCTGGTCCCGAGCAGCGGATGCCGACGCCAGTGTCGAAGTCACCCCCGGTCTGTTCGTGCATGTCGAGCAAGGCACCCTCAGCGGCGACAGCGTCTGGCAGTTGATCACCGATGCGCCGATCGTCCTGGGTACCACGTCGCTGAGCTTCGAAATGATCAGTGGGCGTACCGGAATCGGCGCCGGCACCTACCGCAGTGTCACGGTCGACAAATACGGCCGCGTGATGGCCGGCACCAATCCGACCACGTTAGCCGCTTACGGCATCACTGATGCCCAGCCACTGGATCCGGAACTTACCGCATTGGCTGCCATCAGCGTCAACGGCCTGCTCGCCAGAACCGGTTCCGGTACCGCTGCGGCACGCAGCATCGTGGCGGGTGCCGGTGTGTCGGTCACCAATGGTGATGCGGCGGCAGGCAACCCCACAGTGTCGCTTAGTGCCAGTGGCATCACGGCTGGCACCTACCCCAAGCTCACTGTCGACCAGTACGGGCGAGCAACGGCGGGGGCACTCTTGGCAGCGGCTGATATTCCGGCACTGGATTGGGCCAAGATTGGCTCGGGCAAACCGACGACGCTGGGTGGTTATGGCATCACCGATGCGCAACCACTGGACTCCGACCTGACGGCGCTGGCCGCACTGGTTGCTACCGGGCTTTATGCCAACACGGGGCCAGGGACGGCCGCCGCCCGAAGCATTGCGACCGGATCGGGCCTCAGCGTCAGCAACGGTGACGGCGTCGCGGGCAACCCGACGCTGACCAACACCGGTGTCTTGTCGGCTGTGGGCACCGCCAACCAGGTCATCGTGTCAGGCGCCACGGGGAATGTGGTGTTTTCGCTCCCTCAGTCGATCCACAGCGGCGCGACGCCGTCCTGGGCGCAAATCAACCTGGCAGCCGACCCAACTGCCGCGCTGCATGTTGCGACCAAGCAGTACGTCGACAACCTGATCAGCGGCCTCGATATCAAAACCTCGGTACTGGTGGCGACCACCGCGAACATTGCTTTGTCAGGTACGCAGACCATCGACGGCATCTCAGTAACCGCCGGTGCCCGTGTTCTGGTGAAAAACCAGACCACAGCAAGCCAAAACGGCTTGTACTTGTGTGCGGCCGGTGCCTGGGCCCGCTCAAGCGATGCCGATACCTGGAATGAGCTGGTCTCTGCTTTTGTTTTTGTCGAGAAGGGGGCACAGAACGCTGACACCGGCTGGGTCTGCACCATCGACCCGGGCGGCACGCTGGGGACAACTGCCGTTACCGTGTCGCAATTCGCCGGCGCGGGTACCGTCACCGCCGGTGCGGGTGTCGACGTGGTGGGTAATCAGGTGTCGCTGGCGGTTAGCGGCGTGGCCGCTGGCACTTACCCAAAAGTCACGGTCGATCAATACGGTCGCGTTACCGTAGGGGCGGCATTGGTGGCCGCGGATGTCCCGGTGCTGGACTGGGCAAAGATTACTACTGGCAAACCGACCACTCTGGGTGGTTATGGCGTTGTCCTGCCGACTCAACAGCAGGCGGAAACTGGCGCCGATAACACCTTGCCAATGACACCGCTGCGTGTGTTCCAGGCCATTGCCAAGGTTGTCAGCCAGGCTACAGAGGCTGCGTTTGGATGGGCCAGAATAGCCACTTTAACGCAGGTGAATGCGGGCTCTGGCGATGACGTAATAGTCACACCCTACAAGTTACGTATGGGTTTTGCGGTGAGCTTCAACGCACAAGGTTATGTCGTGTTTCCCACCTGGCTAGGCAGTTTAATCATTCAATGGACGAGTTCTGCAGCGATTGCGCCGGGCGCGACAGGCGCAGCCTATTGGCCGATTGCTTTCCCTAATGGCTGCATTTGGGCACTTGCCGCCCCCTTGGGAAGCGCCGGGAACTCATCCTCCGGCAATGTTGTTGCTGGCGGTGTGTCGACCGTCGCGGTGAATTTGTACAACTGGGGGGCAATCAATACGCCGGCCCGTGTGCTGGCTATTGGAGTCTGAGCAATGAAGCGCTATTACAGCCAAACGACCCTTACCACTTATCTAGATGGCATCCACCCAGTGATGCCACCCGATGCTCGGGAAATCGCCGAAGCCCGATATCTGGAGGTCCTGGCCAACTCGGCACCGGGCAAGATTCGCAGTCATGACGCTGATGGCCTGCCGATCCTGATCGACCCACCACCCGAAGACCTGGCCGAGTTGGAGCGAGCCTGGCGCGACGCCGAAATTCTGCGTGTGCAGTGGTTGCGCGACCGTCACCGAGATGAGCTGGATCTCAACCGCCCAACCTCAATCACGCCTGAGCAGTTCGTGAAGCTGTTGAGCTACCTGCAGGAGTTGCGTGATTGGCCGGTGCAACCGGGATTCCCTGTTGAAGAGAACCGGCCGGAAATCCCTTTATGGATCGTCGAGCAACTTCGATAAACGCCCCGCACTGACGGGGCGTTTTCTTTTCCGCAACGAGCAGCACCCACACCCATAGCCTCGCGAACACGGGGCTTTTTCATTTCTGGAGATTGACCTTTATGAGTGGTTTTTTCCATGGCGTCACGACCTCGCTGATCGACAACGGCGCCCGTGTAATCGCACTGCCGTCATCGTCCATCATCGGTCTGTGCGACACCTTCACCCCGGGCCTGGTCGGCGGTGGCACGGCCAAGCCCGGCGAGCTGATGTTGATCACCAGCGAGCGCGAAGCCATTGCCGCCTTCGGTGCGGACGCGGCGATCACCCGAGCCGCGCAGGCGATCTACGCACGGGCCAAGGCCGTGATTGTTGCGGTCGGTGTGCCCAAGCTTGAGGACGCCGCCCTGCAAACGTCAGCCATCATCGGCGGCGTGCTGGCCTCGGGTCAGCGCACCGGTCTGCAGGCGTTGCTGGACGGCAAGAGCAAACACAACGCCCAGCCCAAGCTGCTGGTTGCCCCGGGACACTCGGCAAAGCAGGCCGTGGCCACGGCCATGGACAGCCTGGCCGGCAAGCTACGCGCCATCGCCATCGTCGACGGGCCGAACACCACCGATGAGGCGGTGATGGAATACGCCGAGAACTTCGGTAGCAAGCGCGTTTTTCTGGTCGATCCTGGCGTGCAGTACTGGGACACCATCGCCAGCGAAACCGTCGATGCGCCGGGTTCGGCCTGGGTCGCCGGACTGTTTGCCTGGACTGATGCGAACTACGGCTACTGGGCCTCGCCGTCGAACAAAGAGTTTGTCGGCATCACCGGTACCACCCGGCCCATTGAATACCTGGATGGGGACGAGACCTGCAGGGCCAACCTGCTCAACGGCGCGAACATCACCACGATTATCCGTGATGGCGGGTATCGCCTGTGGGGTAACCGGACCTGCTCCAGTGACCCGAAGTGGGCATTCATCACCCGGGTGCGCACCTGCGACATCCTCATGGATGCGATTCAGGCCGGGCACAAATGGGCGGTCGACCGCTCGATCACCAAGACCTATGTCAAGGAAGTCACCGAAGGCGTGGACGCGTTCATGCGCGATCAGAAAAGCGCCGGAGCGATCATCAACTTTGAAGTGTTCGCCGACACCGAACTCAACTCCGCCAGCCAGATCGAGCAAGGCAAGGTGTATTGGCGCATCCGTTTCACCGACGTGCCGCCGGCGGAAAACCCGAACTTCCTGATCGAAGTCACCAATCAGTGGCTGACCGAAGTCCTCGACGCTTAAGGAGCGCTAGATGATTCCTCAAACCTTGTACAACACCAACCTGTTCGTCGACGGCGTCAACTTTGCCGGTGACGTGCCGAGCCTGACCTTGCCCAAGCTGACCACCAAAACCGACGAGTACCGTGGCGGTGGCATGGCCGGTGCCATCGAAATGGATCAGGGCCTGGAGAAGATGGAGGCGTCCTTTGTCACCAAGGGGGTGCGTCGTGAATCGCTCCGGTACTTCGGTCTGGCCGATGGCTCGGCCTTCAACGCATCGTTCCGCGGTGCGTTCCGGGGGCACAAGGGCACCGTCACTTCGGTGGTGGCCACCTTGCGTGGTCTGTTGAAAGAGGTCGACCTCGGCGACTGGAAAGCCGGTGATCCGGCGGAAATCAAACACTCTGTCGCACCGGTTTACTACAAGCTCGAAATCGACGGCCGGGTGATGTACGAAATCGACATGATCGCCGGGGTGCAGGTGATCGATGGCAAAGACCAACTCGCTGAAGTGCGCTCTGCGCTAGGCCTCTAAGGGAATAGAACCGAATGACCATGAAATCTCCAAACAAGCTCCCGGACTGGCTGTCGCTCAACCTCGACAACGCCGTCGTCACGCTCACCCGCCCGAGCGAAGTCAACGGCGTGAAGCTCGACGCGTTGGTGTTACGCGCCCCGTTGGTGCGCGAAGTACGCGCTGCGGACCGGGCGGCTGGCGATGATGATGAACAGCGCGAGCTGCAGCTGTTTGCCAGTTTGGCCGAGGCGGGCATCAAGGATCTGGAAGGCTTGAAGGTGGTGGATTATCGCCGCCTGCAGGCGGCGTATTCGCACCTGGTGCCGCACGCTGACTATTCGAGATCCCTGCCGGCGTGGTTGTCGGTCACGACTGAAAACGCTGTGGTCAGCCTGTCGCGTCCCAGCGAAATCAATGGCGTGCAGGTCGACAAGCTGACGCTGCGTTCGCCAACGGTCCGCGAAGTGCGCGCCGCTGATCGTGCAGCAGGCGGTGACGATGAACAGCGCGAACTGGTGTTGTTTGCAGAACTGGCCAGCGCCGCCATTGCCGACCTGGAGGGCCTCAAGGTGGTGGACTACAACCGCTTGCAGGCCGGTTATTTTCGCCTGGAGCAAGACGACGGGGTTTGATCCAGGGGTGATGAAAAGGGTGGCGAAGCGTCTCGCGGCGGACACCGGGTTTTCCGCCGCCGAGATTCAGTCGATGCCGTTTTCCGAGATGGTGTGGTGGCTCACGGATTGAGCCGCTTCCGGTAATGTTCTGCACAGGGGAGTCATGACATGGCGAACAAACTCTCCCTCGGGTTGGTGATCGGGGGTGCTGTCAGCTCGACGGTCGGCGCCGCGTTCAAAGATGTCACCGGGCGCATCAAGCGTCTGGAAACCGACGGCAACAAGGCGCGTGTACTGCAGCGCACCATTGGCGACACCATTCGCCTGCGCGATGAATGGAAAAAGGCTCACGACAGCGGGGCCGCCGGTGCGTCCAAGCTGCTGGGGCGCTTGAACTCCAATCTCGACAGCCTGAAAAAGCAGGGTGTCGAGGTCGGCCGGCTGGACAAGGCGTATCGTTCGCTCGGCCAGACGGCCAACAAGGCGGAGCTCAAAGCCAAAGGCTATCAACAAGTCGAAGCCGGCAAGGCGGGGATGAAAAGCACGGTCGGCCAGGCTGTGGCCGGGGTGGCCACGGTGGCGATTGCCACCAAGGTCAGCGCGGACTTTGGCGCGATTGTCCGCGACATTGCGATCAAGGCCGGCATTGCCAACGATCCCAAAGAAAAACAGATGTCGCAGACGATCATCGAGACGTCGCGCGAAACCGGCATGGCGCGTAACGACGTCGCCGATGTGGTCAACCAGTTGGTGAGTGCCGGCATGGATTTGGCCAAGGCGCTGGAATACGCCCCGGTCGCGGCCAAGTTTGCCGTGGGCCAGGGTTCGAACGGTGCCGACACGGCGAAGATGATCAATGCCCTCGGGCAGAACGCCAGAATCACCGACGCCAATCAGATGCAGCAGGCGCTCGAAGCGATTGCCTTTCAGGGCCAGGCCGGCAGCTTTGAAGCGGTCGACATGGCGCGCTGGTTTCCCGAGCTGTTGTCGAACATGGGTAACCTGAACATCACCGGCATGGACGCGGTGACGCAGTTGGGCGCCATGCTGCAGGTGCAGATGAAGACCGCCGGCGGTGCCGATGAGGCGGCGAACAACCTGAAAAACTGGATGGGCAAGATCGGTTCAACCGATACCGTGACGGCCTATCAAAAGGCCGGTATCGATTACAAAGCCTCGATGCAGACTGGCTTGCAGAACGGTATGTCGACGCTGGAATCGAGCATGGCTCTGGCGCAGAAATACATTCAGACCACCGACCCGAAGCGGGCGGCACTGATGGCCGAGGCCACTGCGAAAATCAGCGAGCAGGCCGATCCGGAAAAAGCCAAGGCGATGATGGCCTCGCTGGAAGAAGCCTTGCGCACCGGTGATCTGTTTGCCGACATGCAGGTCAAGGCAGCGCTCTCGGCCTACCTGCAGAACAAGGCGCTGTACAGCAAGTTGAAAAGCGACTCGCGTGAAGCGTCGGGCATCCTTGACAAAAACCTTGCCGAACGGCGGGAATCGTCGTCGCAGAAATGGGCGGAAACGACGCAGGCGATGAACGATGCCCTGCGCAGTGCCGGCGATGCCCTGCGGCCGGTGACGGACACGGTGGCCGAGGGACTGACCAAAGTCACCAAGGGCATCACCGCGTTGTCGGACAGTTCACCCGGTGTAGTCGCCGGTATCGCGGCGGTCGGCGGTGGGCTCCTGGCGCTGAAGACGTTGGTCAGCACCTACAAAATTGGCAAAGGGCTGTTCAACCTGGCACGCGGAACGCTGGGTAAGGGCAAGTCCGATGAGGTGCAGAAAGTCTTTATCACCAACTCGGCAGCGGGTGATCGGGTCGCCCCGGGGGCCGAGCTCAAGGGCAAGGCCGGCAAGGCCCTGTCCTTGGTCGAAACCGGTCTGAAGGCTGTGGCAGCGGTCAAGGGCGTGTCGGAAGGTAGCGACACAAAGGATGGGCAGGGGGATAAAAAAGCCGGCGGTTTAGACCTGGTGGCGACCGGTCTCAAGGTGGTGTCGCTCGCCAAAGAGGCCGCCGTCGATGGTGACCTGCAAGCCGGTCTGGACGACGGCAGCGTCAGGAAGGTGTACGTGGTGAACGCGGCGGCCATGGGCGGCGGTGGCCCCTTCGACAATCGCCGGCGGACACGGGGCGTCAAGCGCAGCTCTTCGCGTCGACGCCGGCCACCTGAACCACCTCGTTCAGGGGGGGCGTCGCGAGCGCCGGTGATCCGGCCGCGTCCTGCAGAACCCTTGCCGCGCGCGCCGGCTCCGGTACCCAGGCCGCCCGTGCCGATCCCTGCACCACGACCGGCAGCGCCGATGCCGCGGGCGCATGTGCCGTTGCCAGGCCCATCCGTGCCGGTAGCGAGCAACATGCTGACCAAGGTCGGCGTTGTCGCAGGAGCGGTCGGAAAGGTGGGTCAACTGGGCAAAGTCATCCCCGGCGGATCGCTGCTGGAAGCCGGCAGCATGGCGTTCGACACGTACCAGAATGCCACGACGCAGGACGAAAAGGCCGAAGGCTACGGCGCGGCAGCGGGTTCGCTGGCTGGCACCATGGCCGGGGCCGCCGCCGGGGCGGCCATCGGTTCGGTGGTGCCGATCATCGGTACCGCGATTGGCGGCATGGTGGGGGCGTACCTGGGCAGCCTGGGTGGCACCGCCCTGGGCGGGGTCGCAGGCAAGTCGTGGTTCGGTGCTGAAGAGTCGAAACCCTCGGCGCCGGTGACACCCTTGCTGATGGCTCCTCGGCCGGGGCCGGTGGTGCCCAGTCTGGCCAGCATGGAACTCACCTTTGGCGGATCACGGGAGTCCGGCGCATTGCTGATGGCCGCCCCGACCACGCCGCCGGGTCCAGCGTTGGGCGATGTTGCTCGCGCGCTGGCCGTGCCGGTCCCGGCGAAACCGGAACCGATGGTCCTTCAACCGAAGGAACCGGCGAAGCCGGTACCGACCAAGGTAGATCAGCAGTTTCAGTACTCGTTGAACATGCCGGTCACCGTGCAAGGGGATGTCAAAGACCCGCAACGGCTCGCGCAGGACTTGATGCCGCACATGCAGCGGATGATGGCCGACGCCGCGAAACAGAGTGCATCCAACCAACTGTTCGACGACCCTCATTTGTAAGGAGAGTCCATGGCCTACATGGAACAGCTACAAGCTGGTTTTAAGTACCTGGTCGAAGCCGGGGAGGCCGGGCGCCGGGATGCAGATGGCATGCTTGGCCCGGTCAATGGAGCGATCCGGGAAATCACCGGCGCGGCCGCCGAGCTGGAAAACATCCCGTTCGTGGGGCCAGAAATGGGCGCCAAGCTGCAACGCATGATGCGCGGTGTGAATGCGGCGCAGACCAAGGTCGGTCAGGTGGTCGCCACGTACGGCCGCGCCACGCGTGCGGCCGCCGAGGTGCAGGAACGTATGGGCACGCTGAAAGAACAAGCGGCCAAGGCGTCGACGGCGATCAATACCATCGCCGGCAAGGTGAGCCCATCATTGGCCAACATCGTCTCGACCAGCGCATTTGCTACCGATGGCACACCAGCGCCGGAGGCGGTGAAGCCGTTCCCGCACCTGCTCATCATCCAACCGCAAGATGCCAAGGCCCAGCCGTATTACTTCAACCTGGACACCGCCGCCTTCGACGAACTCACGCGCTCGACCGAGTTTCGCTGGGCTTCGCAGGAACGCTTGTCACGCCGCCCGGCACAGCAGGCTGTCGGCGTGGGTGAAGAGAAAATCACCCTGAAAGGTACGATCTATCCCGGCTTCAAGGGCGGGCTCAAACAACTCGATACGTTGCGCACCATCGGTGCACAACTGAAGCCTCTAACCCTGACCACGGGGTACGGCGAGGTGATGGGCACCTGGTGCCTGAAAAATATCAACGAGGAGCAGGGCGCGCTGATGCACGGCGGGATTCCGCGCAAACAAGGATTCACTCTGGAGTTTGTCCGCTATGGCGACGACATGCAGAACGTCTGACGGGGACGTGTTGGACACCATCTGCCACGACTTTTACGGCCATCTGAAGGGCAGCGTCGAGGCAGTGCTGGACGCCAATCAGGGGTTGGCCGATGAACCTCAACCCTACCGGGCCGGCGTGGTGATCGTTTTGCCGGACCTGCCGAGCCCGTCCGAAGCGGGCATCACTCTGTGGAATTGATGGTCTACACTCGTGCCGCTTGATTACTCAAGCTCCTTACTTTCTGCCCGCCACGTGCGGGCTTTTTTTTGGAAAAAATTCATGACACCGAGGTTTCGCATCGTTGCCAATGGTGCCGATATCACGAGCCTGATCAATGATCGGCTGATCCAACTGCGCACCCTGGACAAGCCGGGGATGGAGTCCGATGAGTTCGAGCTGCGCATCGATGATCGCGATGGTCAGGTGACGCTGCCACCGCGCGGCAGCGCCATCGAGGTCTATCTCGGCTACGCCGAAACGACGCTGGCCCGCACGGGCCGTTACGTGGTGGACGAGATCGAGGTCTCCGGCCCACCGGACACGCTGGTGATCAAAGGCAAAGCCAGTGACATGCGCGGTACCGGCAAGACCATTCGCAGTGGCAGTTGGGAAAACGTGCCGCTGTCGACCATCGTCACCGACATTGCGGCGCGCAACGGCTGGCAGCCGGTGTGTCCGGTGTCGACCAAGGTGGTGCGGGCGGATCAGCTCAACGAGTCCGATTTCAATTTCCTCACGCGCCTAGCCAAACAATACGACTGCACCGCCAAGGTGGCTGAAGGCAAGCTGCTGGTGATGCCTCGTCAAGGCGGGCAGAGCGCAAGCGGCAAAGTCTTCGGTGCGATCACCGTCGCGCGCAGTGATGTCAGCCGTTGGCAGTTCCGCTTGGGGGACCGCAACGCGCACAAGACTGTGGCGACCAAACATCAGGACAAGAAGAACGGCAAGCTGGTCGTGATCTCACTGGACAACGACGACGTGCCCGACGGCCTGCCGGCGGTACACACCGACCGGCACATCTATCCCAACAAAACCGCCGCCCAAGCCGCGGCCAAGGCCCGCTTGGCCGCGTTCAACCGCTCTGGTGCGGGCGTGCGTCTGGAAATGCCCGGGCGCACGGACATCTTCGCCGAGCGACCGATCAATGCCCAAGGCTTCAAGGACGGGCTCGACGGCGAGTACCTGACCGATTCGGTCGAGCAGGTTTACACCCAGTCCGGCTGGTCGACCACGGTCGAGTGTAACGGCGGCAAGCAAGGCAAAGCCAAGGCCAAAGGCAAGCAGATCAAACAAACAAAGAGTTTGAAGGTGGTGCAGCTCAATCAATAAGTGCCCAACGACAACACCGAAAAAAACAGGAGCAATGCGAATGCCGATAACCGAGCAGCAACTACAACGCATCATGCCGAACGCCCGCCGCCAAGCGGGCGTTTTTGTTTCCGCCTTGAACGCAGCCATGACCCACCGGCAGATCACCACACCAAAACGCCAGGCAGCGTTCCTCGCGCAGGTGGGCCACGAGTCTGGCCAGCTGCAGTACGTACGTGAGTTGGGCGGTGAGCAGTACCTGGCCAAATACGACACCGGCAATCTGGCGGTAAAACTGGGCAACACCCCGAAAGCTGATGGGGATGGCCAGCGCTATCGCGGACGCGGCCTGATCCAGATCACCGGTCACAGCAACTACCTGCGTTGCAGCTTGGCGCTGTTCGGCGACGAACGTTTGCTGCACACGCCGGAACTGCTGGAGCTGCCCCAATGGGCTGCCGAGTCGGCCGCATGGTTCTGGTGGGTACGCGAGCTGAATGCGCTCGCGGATCGAGACGAGTTCGAGGCGATCACCCGCAAGATCAATGGTGGTCTGAATGGTCTGGCAGATCGACTGCAGCTGTGGGAGCGGGCGAGGGCGGTGTTATGCGTTTCGTCGACCTGATTCCTGCGCCGCTAAGGCTTTTCGCCGTGGGAGCGGGGCTGGTCATCGTCGCCTGTGGCTCTGCGGCATTGGCTTGGCATGCCCAAGACTGGCGCTACGGACGACAACTCGCCGAACAGTCCCGACTGCACAGCGACACCCTCAATCAAATAGCCCTGGCCTCGGCCGCGCTACAGCGTGTCGAGCAAGATAAGCGCCTAGTTGTCGAACAGCAGCTTGCTGCAAGCGAACAAACCCATTACCGAGCCCTGAGCGATGCCCAACGTGATCAAAGTCGCCTGCGCGACCGTCTTGCCACTGCTGATGTGCGGCTGTCAGACCTACTCGACGCAACCGAATCAACCAATGGCTGCGCAGTGTCAGCCACCACCGCCACCAGCGGCGTGGTTCATGGTCCCACAAGAGCCCAACTTGACCCAGCGCATGCTCAACGAATTATCGGCATCACCGATGAAGGTGACCGAGGACTGATTGCGTTGGCGGCGTGCCAGGCATACCTGCGGAAAATTCAGTGAGCTCATGACAAACCTACTGGTGAATATCTCAGGTAACAAATGTGGACTTTTGCTTTGGTTTTAGCGAGAAAATGACTTGCAGCCTTACATCTTTTGTTAATGCCCCTGAATCTGAGCCTTCCGTGAAAGTTAATCCTTTTGCGTCTGTATGGCTTAGAGTTGCATATAAAAAAGAATGGTGTTTATGTTTAAAGGATTGAAGATCTAAAAGCTGGTTTAGTATGTCATTCTCATATTTTTCTGATTTTTTTTCTTCGCGCACTATGTTGCAAGGATTGAAGTTCCAGATTAAGTATTTGTAAGTGACATTGACTTCGTTGCACATTTTAAGTATTTGGTAGTGGCTCCAGTCAAGGCCGCAATAAAACTCCTCCGGGATTTTATTGTATTTGTTTATGTTTTTGCTGGAGCAAAGTTGGTTGAATTTGTTTTTGAGGAGTTTTGATTTTTCTTCATAGTCTTGTACGTTTATTAGCGAATTTTTAAACTCGTTCATTTTTGTAGTAATATAGGCTACAACGCTGGAGACGTTTTGGAATGTATTGGTGAATCGATCGGGAAACGTACATGCACCAGATGCCGGGTACTTGCGTTTAAACTCAAGGAGTGTTAGTTTTTCTTTGTTTGTGCATAACGCAATTGCGTCAATGTCAACGCAGTTTTCCATTGAGTTCATAATGCATCGTTGAAGAAAAACTAAATATAAATCATCGATATCAAAGTGATGGAACCATTTTGTGAGTAGTCTGTTGGGTGCGGTAGTGAAATTCTTGTCGGCTATGTATGCGTCTAGTTTTGTTTGTAGCGAGGGAATGGGGGTTGGAGTTGAAGTTGTTTTGTTAAGTGGGAAAAGCTCAGTCACTTTTATATTGAATTTTTTTCTATTAAAGTCAATAGGCAGATTTTTATACTCTACTGAAAAAAAATGCCTTCCTGTTCGAGAGAACGTCCCAATAACGGCCTCGTCAACTGACGTGAGAGGAGTCGTAGGTGATATCAATCTATACCAGTTCTCGTCTTCAGAGGACTTCTCGATATTAGAGGATAGTGCTAATTTTTCAATGACCCATCCTGTCTGAGCCTCCGCGTACCCGTGACGAAATAGTGATTCCTTCAGCTTGCCCGAGAGGTAATGCTCGATGATGAGGCTGGCAATCCGAGAATACTTGTTTCCTTCAACGGTGTGGATCGCACTAATCAATTCATTTTTGTTAGCCATAAATGCACCAGTATAATTACAAAAAGCCGAATGGTGTCATATTGCCATAATTAATCAATAAGTGAATCTGAAAATTGCGCACTTTGGGGTTTTTATGTGGCGCTGAAGAGTTTTCAAATCGTGCGGATTTGCAAATCCCTGCTTTAAGTAAGCCATTCTGGTTATAGCGTCTGTCATGTAAGGCGGCTTTTGACGGGGTCCGCAGCATCGGAGATCACTTGAAGCTGTGTCCTTTGCCTGAGCCATGCCCAGCAGCAGAGCAAACTATAGCTGCCGGTTAGATCTGTTGTTGGGAGGTGACTGTGGAACGAGGGGCTCGATTCAGTGCCCACTACGCAGGTAGCGCCCGCGGCGGCATCATCCCGTCCTCGCCGTCTTTTGCCCTCTGGCATCCTGGATGCGAATGGTGGCACCTTGCCTTTGCAAAAAATCTTGGCTATCTTCAAAATATATCCAGAATATCTCAGAAATATTTCTTTGATATTTGTGTTGCTCTTGGGAATTTTGAGGGGCCTATGGAAGAGAAACGCGAAAAATTTGTGCGGCTTGCCGAGCAGCGCGTAAACCGTGCGCTCAACGATATCCGATTGATTGGAAACCTTTCCAATCGTAGCGCTTACAGTTTCACCGACGACGACGTGAAGAAAATGTTCAGGGCGCTACAGAAGGAGCTGGACCAAGCAAAGTCCCGCTTCAGCGATGCAGAGAACGCATCAGGTGGTGATTTCAAGCTGTAAGTCACCTCGTACCTCACAAACCTTCGGGGTATTGCAAAAATGACCGCTCCAAAGCTTGAATTCCTTAAGAACGAAGCCGGTGAGGAAGAGGGGCTTTCCGATGCTGGCATCGAAACCTTTCGCGACGATCCATACGCAAGCTGCGCGAGAGAAGCAGGCCAAAACTCTCGAGATGCAGGCCTTAATAATGGTTCGCCAGTCCGCATGACGTTCGATCTGATCGTGGGAGATCGCGAAGACGTCCCCTTCCATGAATCGCTTGCGGGAGCGTTGGATTGTTGCCGCAGCCAGGCTCACGCGGAGAAGGAGAAGGAATTCTTCAAAAACGCATGCGCAGTGATTTCCCAAGCGAAATTGCCAATTCTGAGAATCTCGGACTTCAATACCAAGGGTCTGGTAGGTCCTCCGGAGAAGAGCGGAACGGTGTTTCATTCATTGCTGAAATCATCTGGCGTCAGCAAGAAGGACAGCGAAACCTCGGGTGGATCTTACGGAATCGGGAAGAACGCAAATTTTGCAGTTTCTGATCTGCAGACAGTGATGTATTCGACAGTCTATGCCGAGGAGTCGGGTGAACAGGCTTTCGCCGCTCAAGGTAAGGTGAAGCTGGTATCTCATATGGATGAGAACGGAGTACATCGTCGGTCGACGGGATACTGGGGCTTCCCGGATGGCTTCCGTGCAATTACTACCAAGTCAGTGGTTCCCGAATGGATGAGGCGTTCGGAGATCGGAACCTCAATATTCTGTGCCGGATTTCGTCAGTCAGAAGGCTGGGCGGAGCGAATGACATACTCGCTTGTGTCAAATTTTTTTGTGGCCATTCACAACGAAGATATGGAATTCGAGGTGGATTCGGGAAGAATCAAAATCAACAGTAATACCCTTGAGGGGTTATTGTCCCGTCAGGACATTGAAGAAACCGCCGAGAAGTCGGGCCACTCTTCTGAGCTGGAGTTTGCGTGCCAGTTGCACCGATGCTTGGTTTCCGAGGCCGCGACAGAAGACATACTTGATATCCCTGGGCTGGGAAAGATAAAAGTCCGCATTCTGGCGGAGGTCGGCATGCCGCGAAGAATTGGATTCGTGCGAAACGGCATGCTTATCACCGACAACCTGAAGAACTTTGGCCATTCTTTTACGAGGTTCAATGGCGCAGACTTCATCGCGTTGGTACAGCCCTGTGATGATGCAGCTGGCAAAGTCCTGAAAAAGCTGGAGAACCCTGCGCATAATGCTTTTTCTGCTGAGCGTATATCCGACCCGATAGGGCGTCGCGTCGCTGAAAAAGCGATGCGAAACTTGGGTGATAAATTGCGCGAGATGATTAAGGCATTTACTAGTGCACCGACGGAGGACTCACTGGCGCTGGACGAGTTGGGGAAATATTTCGCCTACAAGGGTAAATCTGATTCGGCGCCTGATCCAACGAGCGAGAGTGATCCTGAAACGTACACATATTCTGCAGCGCGTGTACCGGTAAGAAAGACAGGGGACGCCGGTAGAAATGGCAATGAGGGTGGACAGTCCGGGGGGCACAAGGGCCGGAATAGCGCTAAATCCGGTGGTGGGAGTAGTAATCAGCCGGGGAATAGAGGGGCCGGCGATGCGGGAACCTCGGATAAACGAACCTCTGTCGATTTGTCGGATGTAAGGAACCGCATAATCCTGGATAGCCAAGGTACAGCCAAATCGAGAACTTTGTACTTTAGTTCTCCTGTCACGGGACTCATCGAATTGGTATTGCAAGCAACCGGTGTAAATACCCCGGAGAGCTTGTACCCCGTAAAGGCAGGTGGGGCGTCCATCAAAAACGACAAGATTTTGCTCGATGTAAAAGAGGGAGAGCGAAACTCGCTTTTAGTCGAGTTTGATGAGCCCTATGATGGTCCGATTGAGGTGAACGCTAACAAGGTAGGTAGCGGGGAGGTGGTGGAATGAGGGTCTCTGAGAATACAAGATTTCCGCACCCGGTGCTTGGGCTTGATACTGGCGACTTTGCCCTTGGAGAGTTTAGTGTAGAAATAGAAGTCAAAGAGAATCGTTCCACTGGGGCCGTGACCTTGGAGCATACTGTAACTCTTACTGAGCCGGGAATCATTGCTCTGGTTGAGAGTAATCAGGCGTCGGTTGGATGCATTATTAAGTGCGTCGACACTTTTTTCAGTGATCTCCGGCAAATGGCCTGGTCAACCGGGAGAACAGATTTCTCCCCGGGGCTACTTTTGAACCGAGTTTCGCTTCGTCCCATTGTTTGGTTGAAGACAGATCTGAATGAGTGGGATCCGGGAACCATTCATCATGAGTTCGAACCCCCTGTATCTCTCAATAATGGTGACATTATTGCTGTTGGCGAGGAGCTGATAATCAATGTTGGACAGGCGAAGCTTGCTCCTATTGAAAGCATCTTCGACCTTGTCAAGTCGGAAAATATTCCTGAGGGGATGTTCGAGGTTGATACTACGGGCCACCGTATTGCTCTGTTGGTCAATGAAGAAATGTTTCAGACACTAGCGCAGCTGAGGTTGAAGACAGACGGCCCGGAAATTTTGATGAGCTCAATTTATATGCCAGCGATAATGGAGGTTCTCGACGCTCTTCGAAATGGTGATCAGAGCTACGAGAGTTTGCGTTGGTATCAGCCATTTATTGCGAAGTGTGATTTAAAGGGCGTTAGCATAGAGCCCAATATGTCAATCATAAAGGCTGCACAGATTCTTTTGGAACGTCCAGTGGCTCGCCTTAGTAAGCTGGTGGGAGAATAGTGAAATGACTAGTGCACCTCTTAAATATTTGTCACAAGTTGTGGTTGATGAGCTACGGGAGAACATATCGATAAATCGAGATAGGTACGCCAGCGGGGATTTTTTGGATCTTAGTCAAGAGAACGGTTGGGAAATCGAAAGCGATAAAGTCCAAGTTGACTTAGAGATGCTGGCGGACCTAGATGGCACAGATGGAACGGCCGAGGCAGATATTAGAAGCTCCTTGATTGTTTACAGATCTATGCCAAATATGACGCCGGCATTAGCAAGGGAAGAGCGGGTGTGGGTAAGGCTTGCCCACGTTGAGTGCTTGCAATATAGCCGTGCGCGCTGGGTAAAAAGGGCGGAAGGTGAAAGTCTGGACAAGGTTGTCTTGGACCATTTTTTTGCTGAAGGGCGTACCGGTATTCGTGATGATAATGCTATTTCTAGGTTATGGTGGAATATGCACGTTGCAACGATTGCAGATCCAGATGACCCGGAGGGGGCACTACGTCTAATACTAAAAACTGCCGATATCCGTCAGGCCATCGTTGAACGCCCAAATACTGCGTCACGGCAGCCACTTGCTCGCGCAATAGTTCGTGCTATGCGGTTTAATCCATGGATTACTTCATCTGAAGCTGCATTTCGTGAATTCATGAAGGAAATGAATAGGGATGCTGGTGGTGTTTTGTTTGAGGCTATCCCTGATTCAGATGCAGATAGTGCTCTTTGTGTGTACGCCGCAAAGGCCAGGCAGCATTTGGAAGGTTAGGAATGCTCAGATTGAAACTAGACATATTTTTTAGGAAAGAGGGCTACAATGGATCTGCTCCTCTTTCCTGTTTAGTGCGTCTGGGGCGAGCTGCGAATACTAAGCCTCAGACGGAAGCATTACCTGACGATATTCAAGTGGGATTTTGAGTTTTTCGGTAAGGTATTTTAGGTATTGCTCGTCCTCATTGCTTAGGGCAGTCCGACCCACCGCCACCAACCTAATGGTTTTTTCTGACGGTTTATCCCAGTAATACGCGTACTCGAGCAACTGTCCAATCGCTAACCTCAGGACCCTACGGGTAGAAAGGTCTGACTTAATTTCGAAAAATATTTTCTCGAGATCAGTTGTTACCGTGACATCTACAAAATCCTCCTCAAAGGCGATCTTCGCCCCCGGAAATTCAAACTTCAATTCCTCATGCAGGGCTGCTTGGATCATGCCATGCTCTGGAGAACACTCCCGTCCTGATCCACCACTCCTGAAGTAGCTGTCTTGAATGGGCGGAAGGTCCTGCCCTTTTCTTCGAGGGCGCTCATTGATCGTTTTTGGCAATGACACCTGGTCGGGGAGGTCGATGAGTAGGTAGCGGTTATATTGCTGAATGGGGTGTCCTACCGTCGCGAATGTAGCAGGCGGGTACCATTCAACATCTTCCGGGCGGAAGCGTACATTCAGCACGTAAGGTGCCCATTCACCGTTCCCCAAGCCACTGCGATCCCCTTCAACGTTGTCTATTTCCTCAAGCATTCGGTCATACCAACCAAGTCGCTTGTAGTGATTCAGTGCGGCAATGCCCTGCGCTTCATTCAGAAACTCTATATGACGAATACGGGCAACGAAACGTCGCCCTTGAGGCGTGAGGGTGTAAAGCACGACATCGCCAACACGTTCATCGCGTGCAAGTCGTGATTCCCAGCCTTTGTTCACACCTTGAAGAAAACCATATTGCCAGCCGCCAATTTGCCATTCGAACCGAAACAGCCACTCCTCATGGCCATAGCCATGCTGAGAGTAAAAAGTCTCCGGGGCCTCCGTTGCACTCCCTGAGGGGTACTGCCAATTTGAGTCGTTATGACAGATTCGTGTGATATAGGTCATTACAGTCCTTGTCGTTGAGTTGTGGCTAAAGGCCGCCACTCAGGATGGCAAAAACTGATTACCATTCCAAGCACCGTTCAAGCGCGTGACTGTCGTGCGAAGAAGTAGGAGGGGTTGGATACTGGAACCAAAAAAGCGTTCCGCAACCCAATTTCAGCCTCAACAAAATCGGGGCTCGCAGCTCTTTGAAAATCAGTAGCTTGCGGAACGTGCGTTGTGCTAACCTACTGATCTACTTAGCTTTGTGGGTGGATTGCAAATCCGCCTACGCCGGTTCGATTCCGACCTCGGCCTCCACTATAAACAACCCCGTAGATCGATGATCTACGGGGTTTTTTATTGCCTGTGAAAAAGTGATCGGTTGCACGGCTGCGTATTAACACACCCGCGCACAGGTGATCAGCCATGCCAGCCGCGGCGGGTCAGGATTTGATCCAGGGTTCTGCTGATTGCGGTGCAACTGCGCACCATTTCCATACGCTCCCAAGTCGCCTGCTCACCTTCATGCACCCGTTGTCGCATCTGGGGCAGAGGTAACGGCGACAGCAGTTTGAGCGGGCTGTGCCAGCGTTTGCCGACAAAGATGTTGATATCGGCGGTGTAGTCCTGCACCAGCATGTTGTAACCAAGATGCTGCCAGCGGGCCAGGGTGGGATTGCGGATGCGTAGATGATTCCTGCACAGGCGCAGCAGGTGGGTGGCGATACCTTTGCCCAGGCGAATCTGTTGCTCCACTGCGATTTTAAACAGGCCGGGATGGGCATTGGGGTTAGGTGTGAAAAGCAACGCCGCCGGATTGGCCATGCTGGAAATGAAGTGGTTGACGCCATACAGCCGCCCCAGGCGCTTGGCAGGAAGATCATCAATAAAGGAACCGTCGATCCAGCGTTGTTCCGGCAGGTACGGCACTTGCTGGCCGGCGGCATCCTTTGCTTGCAGGGTGACCGGCGGGAAGATGCCCGTGACGGCACCCGAGGCCTGGATGGCCGAACGGACCAGCACATTGGGCGCGGTAATGGCATTCAACAGGCGTGGAGCCTGCTGCGGCTCCAGCCCGGTCACCGTTATGTTCAGGTGACGCCCGCTGACGGTGTAGGCTTCGGCAAAGGTCAGGTCTGGAATCAGGCGTTGCACGTAGCGGGCGATGTCCTCGGCTTTCAGGACTGACGGCAGGCGCGAGCGTCGCTTCGCTGCGGTATTGTCGAACGTCATGGTCAGCCGTTCGGGTTGCAGCTGATCGAGCAATTCATCGGGGCGGTGCGTGCAGACGATGGCCGCTACCAGCGAGCCGGCACTGGAGCCGGAAATGATTCTTGGCAGCAGGTCCTGTTCAAGGAGCGCCTTGAGCACCCCTACATGGAAGTAGCCGAGCATAGCGCCACCGCTGAGCATCAGTGCCGAACGACCGAAGCAGTGGCTGGCGCGAACGAAGAAGTCCCTGCGTTCCTCCAGCGAAATCACCTCGTCGCCAAGGTCATCAATGGCCTCCAGGGACAGGCAGACTTCTTCGATGTACTGGTGGATCAGATGCTTGGTGCCCATGTGAGCATGGCTGTACAGGGTTGCCTTGCCCATCCCGGCCAGATTGCCATGGATGCCCTCGTTGAGGGTGAACATCAGATGAGTCCAGGCGCCGGTGGTGCGCAGGTCGCGCAGTCGTTCCATCCGTTGGCGCACAGTGCGATAGTCATAGTCATTGCAGACTTCATTTTCGCGCCAATCGTCCATGCCGCTCTGCCGATCCAGTGCGCCGGCGTGTTTGGCCCACTCTTCATAGTTCCGGGCACACTTCATCTTTGCCAGCAATTGAGTGGTGGGTGACTTGGGCCTGAACATGTTGATTTTCTCTATTGCGCCTGGGCGATTGGGCGAGCCGGGGGTGGCGCCGGTCATGGGGAAGGCTCCTCGGTGCCGGGTGTCGCGGCGGGCGCCCGTTTGCGCGGTGACTGCGGACCCGCTTTCGGAGCTGGCGATTGCGCTGACTGGCGCCCCAGGGCCAGGTATTGCTCGGTAGATTGCTGGATGCAGTCGATGTAGACGTCCATGTCGGGCAATACATTGCGATCGCTGACCACGCCAAGAATGAGTTCGCCGTAGAGGCTGGTAATGCCATGGCACAGCGCCATGCCGTCGAATACCGGGGGGATCGGGTACAGCGCCAGTAGTTCGGCGCCGGCAACGTATTTGCGATCGGTACCGCCGGTGGGGCCGGGCACGTTGGTAATCAGGGTGTTTGCCAGGTGGTACTTGCCGGTATAGCGCAGTTGAGTCCCCATCCAGCCGCCGAGCATGCGCATCGGTGCCGGCACCAGGTCACCTGCGCCAACGATCAGTTCATGCACCACTTCCCGCGCCAGCCCGGTGCCTGATCGCGTGCGTTCGAGAATTGCCTGCAATCGCTCGACAGGGTCCTCGATATCGGTGCCGACGCCGATCAGCATGCCGGAGAGCAGGTTGCCGGTCTGGCGCTGGTCCTGATCGGGCGGCATTGCCACCGGGCACAGTGCGACCAGTGATTCGGTGTCCGGCAATGCCTCGCGGCGCTGCAGGTAGAGGCGCAGCCCGCCACCAATGATGGCGATGATGACGTCATTCAGCGTGGCACCCTCGGCGCAGCGGCGTACCTGCTTGAGCTCGCTGATCTTCCATGACAGTCCGCCGAACGTTCGGTGCGGGGACACCTGAGTATTGAACAGTGTCGTGGGAATGCGTTTCTGCGTGGGTCTGTCCTCGCCGCGCATCCTGCGGATCAAACGCAGGCTCGCTTTGCTCATGCCGACACTGGCGCGCAGACTGCGCAAGGGTTGGGTCGCCAGGCGCGGAACGGTCCTGGCCCACATTTGTGCGCGGCTCGGCATGCGCTCGCCAAAGGGCTGACGGTAGGTGTTCTCGTCGAATTCCGGCTGATCACTCATTAACAGGTTGTTGATCTCGATGCCGGCCTTGCCATCGATGTAGGAGTGATGGAAGCGCAGCAGCAGGGCGAAGCTGCCCGGCGGCACGCCTTCGATATTGTTCAGGCCCTCGATAATGGTCAGTTCCCAGGGCGCGCGTTCCATATCCAGAGTGCGCGACATGGCGCGCGCGGTGAAGATGCACAACTGGCGCCAGTCGCCGGGTTGCGGCAGGCCGACGTGGCGGATGTGATACTCCAGGTCGAAACTCTTGTCCTCCACCCAGTACGGGTCGTCCAGTCGAAAGGGTGCATGCTGCAGGCGTCGGCGGAACAGTGACGTGCTGCTCAGCCGGCTGCTGAAATAGCCAATGATGTCTTTGTGCCGAACCAGTCCATTCGGCGCGCTGCGCTGGTCGCAGATCCACAGGCTGCCAATCACCATGGGTTGATGGGGGGCATCGGAATAGAAAAACTGGGCGTCCAGCGGGGTCAGTTGTTTCATGACGTGCTTGCTCCAATGGCGTGATTGCCAACGAAGATGTTGGTGGAACGTCCCTGTATCTCGACAGCGGAGTCGGAGCGCGCGCAGACGGCAGAGCGTTGTGAAACCGCTTGTTTCAGTGCCGCAATCCTGGCTCGCACCCACCCGTTCTGGCGTCCTCAGGACCCGTCGGTTGAGCGATAGGCTCACGTTGATTCTGCTGGCTCAAAGGCGGGGTGATCCCCCTCGGCACGAGGGGGGAATACGAGGGTTGGTTGCAGCTATCGGGGCACCCGGTCTACTGGAAGCGAAACATGAAGTGGACTTGAGCCAAAACGCGCGTTGCTGGCCAGGGGAAAAACATAAAGAAAAAGGCCGATCCGGGATTCGGATCGGCCTTTGTCATGGTTGCCGGACGGTTACTCGAAGATCATCCCCGCGGCCGCGTTGTCGGTAGCTTGCGGGATGAATCAATAAGGCCGAGCGTTACAAGCCTCGTCGATGATGTCGATGAAGTCATCGTGGGAAACCGGCTTGCTCACGTGGTAGTTGAATCCCGATTGCTTGGCTTTTCTCTGGTCATTGCTGTTGGTATAGCCTGTCAGGGCAATGGCGGGGGTGTGTTTCAGCTGGGAGATCTGTCGGATGGCCTGGATGAACTGATGACCATCCATGGCCGGCATCCCGATGTCCGAAATGATCACGTCATAGTTACTGTCCTTCGCCGCCTGCAGGGCTTGCAGTGGGTCGCTGAAGGCTTCGACATGGGCGTCCTCCATTTCCAGCAGCATTTGCAGGACCTCTATGACGTCTCTGGAGTCTTCCACCAGCAGCACTTTCTGACCCACAAGACGTCCCTGTTCCGAAATGACCGGTTGCTCACTGGGCTGCTGCGAGGGCTGGGAAAGCGGTAACCGGATGGTAAAGGTGCAGCCACAACCAATGCCGTCGGACTGTACTTCCACCGAGCCGCCGTGCGCCTCTGCCAGTTGTCGCACCAGCGACAGGCCAATGCCCAGGCCTTCACGCTGATGGCTGGCATGCTGGCTCTCCGCCTGGCTGAAGAGGTCAAATACCTTGTGCAGGCTCTCCTGGTCGAGTCCCACGCCACTGTCGATAACGTCCAGGCGTGCCATGTCGTCGACTCGACGGGCAACCAGATCGACACGGCCATCCTTGGGCGTGAATTTCAGCGCGTTGTTCACCAGGTTCCAGATAATCTGTTCCAGGCGCGTGCTGTCGGCATCCACCACCAGCGGTGGTTCGGGTGGTTGCGGTACGCGCAGCGTGACTTCGCAGGGATGTTGGTCATTGATCACCACGGTGTAGATGTCCTGGAGAATCCGCCCCAGGTCTACCGCCTGTTTTTTCAGCTTGAGTTTGCCGGTGCGCACCCGGGCGACGTCCAGCAGATCGTCGATGATCCGCGCCTGACTGGCGACGGCATCGCAGATGGTGTTCACGGCTTTCATGGCCGGCCCGACGGTTTTGGTGAGGGGCAGGCGTCGCAGCAGTTCGGCATTGAGCTGTATGAGATTGAGCGGGTGCTTGAGTTCGTGGGACATCACCGCAAAGAACTCGTCCTTGAGGTGGCTGCTGGTCTGGGTTTCGGCGAGTTGCTGGCTTTGTTCGTCATGCATGCGCTTGTGACCGGTCAGGTCGCGGGCAATCTTCACGTAGCCCTTGAGGTTCTCTCCCTTGAGCAGCGTGATCTCACCACTGCAATAAAAGCGGCTGCCATCCTTGCGCAGGTGCCAGCGTTCGTCTTCGCCGCGTCCTTGTTCGCGGGCAGCGCGCAACTCTGATTCAGGCGCGCCCGAGGCACGATCTTCGGGTGTGAAGATCAGGTCGTAATAGGTGCCGAGCACTTCCGGCTTGGCGTAACCGAAGATCAGCTCGGCACCGGTGTTCCAGTCGGTGATCACGCCATGTTCATCCAGAAGGATGATGGCAAAATCGTGGGTGCTTTCGGCCACCAGGCGCATGCGCTCTTCGCCCAGGCGCAGTTCATCTTCCGCCGCACGACGCTTGGTGATGTCGATAAAGGTCAGTACCGTGCCGTCGATGTGATCCTCGCTGGATCGATAGGGCAATAGCCGGGCGATGTACCAGCGCTGGTTGTTGCTGCTGACTTCGCGCTCGATCATGTTCAGCGAGTCGAACACAGTCGCCGCGTCCTCGGCCATTTCCGGATAATCGAGGCGATGGGTGATGTCCAGCAACGAGCGCCCGGTATCGACGGGCAACATGCTGAAAATATCCGTGGCCCGCGGGGTGAACCAGCGAATGCGCATGTTGCGATCGACGAACACGGTCGCGATGTCGGTGGAGGCAATCAGGTTGGTGAGGTAGTCGTTGATCTTGTCGGTTTCTTCAACCTTGCTCTTGAGCTCGTAATTGACCGTCAACAGCTCTTCGTTGATCGACTGCAGTTCTTCCTTGCTGGTTTCCAGTTCTTCGGTGGCCGAACGCAGCTCTTCGTTGATGGCCTGCATTTCTTCGTTCGAAGCCTTGAGTTCCTCGCTGGAGACTTCTGACTGCTCGATCGTCTCCTGCAAGTGCAGCTTGGTGCGCTGCAACTCATGCTCGAGATTGACCAACATCTGGTTTTCAGTCTGGTTGGCGACGATTTCCAGCAGGTCTTGAGGGTCGACTCGCCGTTCCTCGAAGATCACCAGCACGTATTCGTTTTCTGTCTGTTCATCCTTGAAGGGGTGCGCGGTCAGGTCGAGCAGATAGTTGTTCTGTTCACGTTCGAAGCGGACTTTACGGGAAGTGACCGGTACGCCTGCCTGATTGGCCTGGAACAGGGTGGTGCGGATTTCCAGGCGCAGGTCCGGATGAGCCAGCGTCAGCAAGTTACGGGAAATTTCACCGGCCACGTACCGCAGGAAACGCCCGGCGCCTTCACTCATGTGCAGGATGTTGGCGTTGTTATCGACAATGATGCTTGGCGGTGCGGCCTTTTCCAGCGCTCGCAGGTGGATATCAGCGAAAGAGACTTTGCGCGCCGACGTCGTTTCTGCCGGGTTGGCGACAACGGTGGTGCGTGCATAGCCACCCCGAGGCATGGCCGGCGCGCGCCGGGCGCTGGTCGATACACTTTTGGCGCGGAAGATACGGTTACGCTTGTCCACCGTGGTAAACAGGTCCAGGCAGCCGTCGGCGGACTCTGATGTCCCCAGAAACAGGTAGCCACCCGGCCTCAAGGCAAAATGGAACATCTGCATGATGTCGCGCTGCACGTCGCGGTCCAGGTAGATCAACAGATTTCTGCAGACGATCAGATCGATCTGCGAGAACGGTGGGTCCAGCAACAGGCTGTGTTTGGCGAACAGCACCCTTTCGCGGATTTCCTTGCGCACGCGGTAGTGCTGATTCTCCCGCGTGAAGTATTGGCGCATGTGCGATGGCGGAACGTCGGTGATGATCGCTTCGGGGTAGACGCCGGCACGACCGTAGGCAATGGCGCGATCGTCGATGTCGGTGGCGAAGACTTGCAACCTGGCCGCACTGGCTTGCAGCGTCAGCTGATCGTTCAACAGGATTGCCAGGCTATAGGCTTCTTCACCCGTCGAGCAGCCGGCGGACCAGACACGAATTTCTTCTCGATGCGGCTGGGTATCCCGCAGCGAACTGATCAGATTCGGAATCACTTCACGTTCCAGCGCTTCGAACGCTTCGCGATCACGAAAGAAATTGGTGACGCCGATCAGCATGTCACCCAGCAATGCCTTGGTTTCTTCCGGGTGGGCTTGCAGGTAGTCGTAGTAAGCAGCCAGGTCCGGTTGCGCGGTCACTTGCAGGCGGCGTTCGATACGGCGCAGCACCGTCGCACGTTTGTAGTGCTTGAAGTCATGGCCAGTGCCCACGCGTAGCTGCTGCAAAATGTCCTGCAACCGTTGTTCGGCTACGGCGGCGTCCCGCTCGGTGGTGGGGGGTGCGACATTGATTTCCGGGTCATTGGCGGTCGGCAGGGTGATGGCTTGCGAGTTGTGCCACAGCTCCAGCAATTTTTGCGGCATCTCCACGACAGGCAGCACGAGATCGACCATCTGCGTGTCGATGGCCGCCCGCGGCATACCGTCGAATTCGGCGTCTTCCGGGGCCTGGACCAGTGTGATGCCGCCTTGCTCCTTGATCCGCGACAGACCCACCGCACCATCGGAGCCAGTGCCCGAGAGCACCACGCAAAAGGCGCGTTCCCTGTGCACATCCGCCAGGTCCCTGAAGAACAGATCAATGGCGATATGCGCACCTGGCGGGCGATTCGAGTGGGTCACGCAAAGATAGCCATCATTCATCGCCAGGTCATGGGCCGGCGAGATGACGTACACCGTGTTTTTTTCAATGCCAATCGTATCGCTCACCTGGCGCACCGGCATTCGGGTGACTTCCTGAATGATCCGGTCCGCGACGCTTTGGTGATCGGGTGACAAATGAAGAATGACGACAAAGGCCATGCCGCTGTCTGCGGGCATTTGTTCAAAAAACGACTTCAACGCTTGCAGTCCGCCAGCGGAGGCGCCAATACCGACCACGGGGAAGGGAAGGGTGCTGGGCGTCAGCTCCTTGTGCTGGGAGGCATTGGGTGAGCGCTTCGCGGAAGACTTCATTCATAAGGCCTTAAATGGCTCCGACAATGGCCTGCCGACGCCAATTCAAACGGGTTCGATGATAGTTACAAGGATAATGCGGTTGGCAATGCATTGCGAAAAATCGCCGCCGCAGATTCCCATGATAGATAAGGATCTGACGTTAACCAGCCTCGCAATTTTCGTTTGAAAACAGGTTCTTGATAAACAATTGAAACACCTTGGTTTCAAAGGTTTATTGGCGTGTCGATTGGGCTGACAAGCGGCTTGAGCAGGTGTGAAGTGGCGTAGCCGGGCACGTGCACCGGGTATCAGGCGGTTCCACCGTAAAAAAGCGTTGTAGGTCCATGATTTACGAAGTTTTTTATTTTCAGGATCTGCAAAATTTAGTCTTGAAAATAGCACCTGCGACCTTGCTTCACCGGGAAGGGATGTATATATTTCCCCCCTCTGATTCACCGCGCTACCGCCCGAATGGCGAAACTGGTAGACGCATGGGACTTAAAATCCCCCGCTCGTAAGGGCGTGCCGGTTCGATTCCGGCTTCGGGCACCATATAAAACAAAGGCTTACGCTTAACGGCGTAGGCCTTTTTTATTGGGCGGTGCCACCAGCCGTGTGCACGTCAACTGAGCAGCAGAGGGTTATGAAACGAGTCCAACGCTTATCCATGGCGTTTCGGCTCGGGCTTACGCCGGATCGCTTCCCGCTGAAACCACTGTGCCCGTCGCTTGGCGCGCCGCCATTTCAGAGCGCAACTCACCAATCAAATTTGCAATGGCGCGGCTGGACGTCAATTGATTGGTCGTGACCGCTGTGACCAGGAGATCGACCCGCCCAGACGTCGGATCGAACACTTTGATCATCAATGAACCGTCCGGATTGACTGAGCAGGTGCAGGAGAGGGGCTGGAAACCGCATTCGATTATGTGACGAAGCTCAAGCGTGGAAATCATGACTCACGTCCTTAGGGCCAAGTGAATGGGCATATTGATTTTAGCTAGGGGTTTGCACGATGGCGTTGCTGGTCAATCCAGCTGCAACTGAATCAGGATCACGGTCGCGGCCAAACCCAATGTAAGGATTCCCATTCCGCAGGTGATTACGAGTAGTAGGGGGTTTTTCCACACGGCTTTAATCTCCAGGGTCGAATTGTTGAGTTCAGGTGCCAGAGCAATAACTGAACCAACATGTGACAGGGCGATGAAACAGCCTGCTACAGCGGAACAGGTGCCGTTTGCCTCAGGAGGATTCCCCGTTATTGGGGAAAAAATGCGTTTCTGACACCGGGGCTGGGTTCCTTACAGCAACTCGCTGCGGCGGTTCATACGGCGACATAGTTGCGCAGCCGTGGGTTTGCCGCTGACGCTTGAGCACGGTCTTGAATAGATTTGTGATGTAACCGCGCCCGCCATTTGGCGTGTTCAGGTCAAATCCTGGCTCGGCCGGTTTGTTTTCTGTGGGTGTGATTATGAGCCTCGGTGGTTAAAGGAAAAGTTGGCTAAGCTCATGGCGGTCAAATCTCAGGGGGGTACAGCCATGACGAGAAAACTGATCTGCCAGAAGTGCAATCAAGACACGTCTGTAGAGCTTTGCTTTGACGATGACATCGACAGCCAGGTATTCAATTGCGAGCACTGTGGTGGGAGGCATGTTGAGGTAGAGACCGGTAAATTGCCGGGCTTCCCTGCCTTGAGCAGGTTCCGATTAGATGAAGATGAGTGATCGTGCCTCGGCCAGCCATCAGGTTTTCTGTGACCTTGGGGCGTCCTACTTCCGCCTCGGATCATTTTGCGACAACTTGACCTTAGCTCTGATGACTACGTCTCGGCACCGTCCCACCTTTGCCTCCGGTTACTCTTGGGCTGCACTCTGAAAGTGAAAGCGCTGACGCGCCGATAGTTTTCGTACCAGCCCCTGAGGTCACACCGCCGCTGGTCGGCGACTTGCGATAGACACTGTAGAAAAAAACTCTCGTGCCGATATCCGCGGTGCAAGGCCTGAACATGTCCGGCCTACACCTGAGCGAACGAGCACATTAGTGAGGAAGCAGTGATGGTTGACCCGCATGAAACGATGGGCAGTGTCGGACAGATCGCTGCCGAGCGCGATGCCCTGCAACAGCGCCTGGACAAGGCTGATTGCGCGGCTCATGAGCTTCAGAGGCAACTGGACCTGGCAAAGACGCTGATGACCCGTCTGTTGGCGGCGAGTTACGCATCGACCGGCAAACCTTCCGCGCCCCTGACAAACTGGGGGCTAAATGAGATCGATGTTGTCGAACGGGAAATGGCCTGCTTTTTGAATCCTGTCAATGAGGCGGGCGGCCGGTTCGACTCCGGCTTTGGGCACCATGAATATCAAGGGCTTGCATGAGAAACCTCATGCAAGCCTTCATTTTTTTGGCTCTGTAAATTATTTCTTCCCGATCCCTTGCCCACCGTCCTGGCTTGATATTTCAGGCGGCGAAAACCATGGCAAAGTAGCCGAAGACGGTGAGCAGGATTCCCGACACTGCGAACGCCACCGGAAACCCCACCCAGGGTGCGCTGCTGCCGATCTCGGCGGCTGCCTCGCGGCATGGACCGGAGTGGCTTCGGGCCCCGGCCATGCCGCCCATCAACACGGCTGGATTGATTTTCATCAGGTGGTAACCAATCACCCAAACGGCGATAGGTGGCAGCAGGCAGCCGAAGAACCCCACTGTGAAGATCTGCACGGCGAGGGTGCCGGTGAGTTGATTCAATAGGGTGGCGCCGGCGTTGATGCCGACGATAGCAACGAATACCAGCAGGCCGATGTCCTCAAGGATGTTGCGTGCGGCATTGGGCGTGTTGCCGAAAAAACGCAAGCGTGACGACAGCGACGAAATGATGATCCCCGACACCATCAAACCGCCCGCGTTTCCCAGGCCCACGGCAGCGCCAAAGGCGGGAAACTGGATAAGGCCGATCAGCAGGCCCAGGGTCATGCCGATGAACAAGGTCAGCAAGTCAGTCACGGTGCTGGGACGGGCGATGAGGCCGAAACGTTCGCCAGCCTGTTGCACGGCGCTGGTCAGGCCTGTGACAAACAATACGTCACGGCGCTGCAATTGGGTCTCCGGACCCACTGGCAGGGGGACGCCACCGCGCTCAAGGCGGGTCAGTTGAAGCTGGCCGGCCAGGCTTTCCCCGCGGAACTCTTTGAGTTTCCTGCCGATGACGGCCTTCTCTGTCACCAGAATTTCCGCCTGGTCCAGCACCACGCCTAGTGCCTTGGGATCATCGACTTCCGGACCTATCACCCCAATGTTGGCAGTAAGGTCCTTGTGCGTACCGCCCAGGGCGATGACGTCTCCTGGCTGCAGTTGAATGAGTGAGTCGGCCCCAATCGAATCATCACCGCGTCGCACATTGACGATGCGGTACTCCGGGAAGCGACCGCGAAATTCCTGGATGGTCAGGCCGGCGGTTCCGGGGTTATCGAGGCGGTAGGCGCGCAAACCGAAGGCTGTGTATCCGTTCAGGCCCATGTCTTCGACTTCATGAATGCCATGCTCGGCTTCATAGCTGCGCGCTGCGGCTTTTGCATCGACGCCCCACCAGCGAGGCATGTATTTGCACATCAGGACGATGCCGATCGTTCCCCACAAATAGGTGATGCCATAACTCAGCGTAATCATTGCCGATACGTCCGCAGCGGTGGTGCCAGGTGGGAGCTTGACAGCCCCCGAGGCCACCGCCTGTTCGGCCGAACCGATGGCCGAAGACATGGTAGTTGCGCCTGCGAGTATTCCCCCGGCGGCTCCGGTCGGGAGTTGAAACAGCCGCGTACCTGCCACCACCACGACAAGACTGAGGACACTGCAAATAACCGCCAGCAGGGTGAACTTCAGTCCATCCCCTCTGAGACTGTTAAGGAACGAGGGACCGACCCGCAAGCCAACGCCATACATGAACAGATAGTAAAAGAGGTTCATGGTGAACGTGTCGACCTTGAAGGTAACGCCATACAGGGATCCTGTGATGGCGACCGTACACCCGACGAGGATGGCCGCGGCGACCATGCCCAAACCGTAGCCTTTGAGGGTGATGCGCCCGATCAGTACCGCAAGGCTGACGACCCCGAACAACAGCATGTAAGGGTTTGTATCGAGAAACGTGAACAATGCCTGCACGTATTGATCTCCTTGCGCATACCGTCAGTGGATCGCAGTAAGGAAAAATCGGTGCTGTTGTCACTTTTACGATCGCGTCTGATGCAATCTAGCAGCCAGAGGTCATTCATGCTCGGGCGGTAATCTTTCAAGGCGCATGGGACCGCATTCGATCATACACTTCAGGAGACAGCCACTCGCCTGGAGGCAGTGATGAATCTTCAAATCCAGCGTGCACTGCGTAGTTGGCCGGTGTTGAATTGGCTCGGCAGTTACCAGCGTAGTTGGCTCAAAGGCGATGTCATCGGCGGTCTGACGGCAGCAGCGGTGGTGATCCCCAAGGCCCTGGCCTACGCCACGATTGCCGGCCTGCCGGTGCAGGTCGGGCTCTACACCGTGCTGGTGCCAATGGCAATCTATGCGGTGCTCGGCACGTCACGCCCCCTCAGTGTCAGTACCACCACCACGCTGGCTATTTTGGCCGGTTCTGCACTGGCTCAGGTCAGCCCCTCCGCCGATCCCGCCGACCTGCTGGTGACTTCTGCTACGTTGACCTTGCTGGTGGGTGCGATTCTGACGCTGGCGGGGGTGCTGCGCCTGGGTTTCGTGGCAAGTTTCATTTCGGAACCCGTGCTGGTCGGCTTCAAGGCCGGCATTGGCATCGTCATCGTGCTTGACCAACTGCCTAAACTCTTGGGTCTTCATTTTGAAAAAGGCGGTTTTTTTCATAATCTGCTGGCAACAGCGGTCAATATTCCCCAGGCATCGCTGCCCACTGTCGTGGTGGGCGTGACCACGGTGTTGCTACTGATCGGCATGAAGCGCTACACACCGCGAGTGCCCGCACCGTTGGTGGCGGTCGCGTTCGGGTTGGCGGCCATGAGCCTGCTGGGCCTGGGTGATTACGGCGTGTCCTCGGTAGGCAATGTGCCTACTGGATTGCCCGTCCTGACGTTGCCTGACGGGTCGTTGTTAAACGCACTCTGGCCGTCGGCGGTAGGGATTGCCCTGATGAGTTTTACCGAGACCATTGCTGCTGGACGCGCCTTTGCCCGTAGCGACGAGCCCGTGCCACAGCCGAACCGCGAGCTGGTGGCGACGGGAATCGCCAACATCGGTGGCGCATTTTTCGGTGCCATGGCCGCCGGTGGCGGCACCACCCAGACGGCGGTCAATCGCCTGGCTGGGGCCAATTCGCAGCTGGCGAGCCTGGTGACCGCCGCGTTGGCGCTCGGCACCTGTCTGTTACTGGCGCCTTTCATTGGCCTGATGCCAAATGCCACGCTGGCCGCGGTGGTGATCGTCTATTCCGTAGGCCTGATAGAGCCAGCCGCCTTTCGCGAAATCCTGGCAGTTCGCCGCACCGAGTTTCTCTGGGCCGTGGTGGCCACGGCCGGGGTCATGTTGCTGGGCACCCTGCAGGGCATTGTGGTGGCGATCATCGTCTCGCTATTGGCGCTGGCCTATCAGGTTTCCGATCCACCGGTACACGTGCTGGGCCGCAAACCTGGCACCAATGTGTTCCGCCCCGGAAGCGACGAGCATCCGAGGGACGAAGTCTTTGCCGGGTTGCTGATGCTGAGGCCGGAGGGGCGCATCTTCTTCGCCAATGCCGAACATATCAGCACGAAAGTCCAGGCGGCGATCGTCGCGAGCGAACCCAAAATCGTGGTGTTTGATTTTCGCAGCGTATTCGATCTGGAGTACACCGCACTGAAGATGCTGGATGCGGCGGACCGGCGCTTGCAGGAGCATGGCATTTCTCTGTGGCTGGTGGGGATGAGCCCCAGCGTGCAGGCCATGGTGATGCATTCGCAAATGGGGCGGGCCATGGATGAGCAACAGCGCCTGTTTCTCAATCTGGAGCAGGCGGTGGCGTACTACCAGGCGCTGGGTGACTGATTGTAAAGGGCCGCCTGCGGGCTAATGCCATTCCGTCGATTTCCCCGAGCCCGACTGGCCGTGGTCACGCTTTATCTTTGATATGGGGTGTCGCAATATATAAAGCTACATAGCGCGTGGCCTGCGCTTTCTTACCAAGGGAATGAATGATGAGCACGGTCTTGAGCAGCAAAGAAGCAGTAGGTGAGCGTTACGAACTGGAAACGATGCGTCACGCACAGCAGATGACCTGGAAGGCCATTGATCAGATCGCCCGGGTCATCACGCCCGGTATGCGCGAATCCGAGGCGCAGTCGCGCGGCAAAGAGATCCTGGCGGAACTGGGTATGGACCGGATCTGGCACCCGCTGCTGATCCGCTTCGGGACCAACACGCTCAAGACCTTCAAGCAGCGCTCCGATGGCGATCCCGAGCTGGGGGCCGAAGACATTTTCTTCATCGACTTGGGCGTGGTGTGGCAAGGGCATGAAGGCGATGCCGGCGCGACGTTCACCACGGGTTCAGATCCGGAAATGATCGCCTGCGCGGCGGCAGCCAAGGAGCTGTTCAAGCGGGTCGAAAGCTTCTGGCGCAGCGAGCGGGTTACCGGCGTGGCGCTTTACGACTTTGCAGCCACGCAAGCACAGGTCATGGGCTGGACGCTCAACCTCGACATCAAGGGGCACAGGGTCAGCGATTTCCCCCATGCGATTTACCGGGGTGGCGACCTCGGGGATCTGGATCAACACCCGAACACCGGCCTGTGGATTCTGGAAATTCAGCTTGCCCACCCCGAGCGTCCCTTTGGCGCGTTCTACGAAGACTTGCTCATCTGAACGAAGACACTTTCAAACCGGGGCATCCGGCACCGAGCCTTGTTGCACGAAGCGGTCGATCAACCACCTTGCCGCCGGACCCGGTGGCAGGTCCGTGCGGTAGATGACGTCGAAGCAATATTGGCCGCTTTTGTACTCCGGAATGTTCAGCTGCACGAGCCGGCCGCTCTCCAGATCCTCCTGGACCATTGGCGCCGGCATGTTCCCCCAACCGATGCCTTCACGCAGCAACATGTGCTTGGCGCCCAGATCCGCCAGGCGCCAGGTGCGGTTGCTGAGCACGGCGAAATCCTTATCTTTGGTCAGGCGCGAGCGGTCGGACAATACCAGTTGCGTGAACTCTCGCCCGGCGCCTGGAACGTTCGAGTCGCTGGAAGCCAGCGGATGATTCGGCGCCGCCACCGGAATCAACTCGACGCTGCCGACGCCAATTCTTTCGATCCCGTCGATGCCTTCGTTCATCGGCCCGCTGACGCCGACAATGGCACCACGGTTGATCACCAGTTCCGTCACGGCGCCGAGGGCTTCCATGTGCAAGTGCAGGGCAACCGTGGGGAATTCTTCCCGAAAGGATTTGAGTGCGTCCACCACGCGCTCCGGGGGAAGCATCACATCGAGCACTACGTGAACTTCAGCTTCAAGCCCCTGAAGCAGTCCCTTCACTTTGGCGCGCAAACCATGGATGCCGTTGGCAATGGTTCTGGCTTCGGCCAGCACGGTGCGGCCGGCATCGGTGAGCTGGGGTTTGCGGGTGGTCTGACGGTCAAACAACGACACGCCGAGCTGCGTTTCGAGGTTGGCAATCGAGTAGCTGATGACCGAAGTGGCCCTGTGCAGCTTTCTGGCCGCCGCTGCAAAACTGCCGACCTCAACAACGGTCAGGAACACGCGCAGTTGGTCGAGCGTCGGTGTTCCGGGATCAGAAATCATGGGATTGAACTCTCCTTCGATGATGCGAGTTACTTGCCTATTTACTCGAACCTAATGATCTAAATTAGTCGTCTATTCAGATTAGATGTCAAGGTGCAAGATTTCTTCACAGCAGCGATTCATGGCGAATCGCGCAAACTTTGAAGGAAATACCTCATGACCACTTCTGCAAACATCGCTCAATCCACCGCCTCAGAGCAGAGCCGTTCCGACGTGACCCAGGCCTCGGCTTCGTTGATCGGCCGCGTACTGCTCAGCGCAATCTTCATTCTCTCCGGTTTTTCGAAACTTGCCGCGCCCGCGATGATGGTTGGCTACATCGGTTCGGTAGGGCTTCCACTTCCGCAACTGGCGCTGGCGTTGGCGATCGTTGTTGAGATCGGTGGTGGCCTGGCCTTGATCGCTGGCTACCGCACCCGCAGCGTCGCCGCAGTCCTGGCCGTGTTCAGCGTGTTCACCGCACTGGCGTTCCACAACGCGCTGGGCGATCAGAACCAGTTCATCCACTTCTTCAAGAACATCGCGATGGCCGGTGGCCTGCTGCAAGTCGTGGCCTTCGGCGCCGGTCGCTTCAGCCTCGACGCCCGCCGTCGTTGATACCCCCGCGCTGCGAAGGCCGGTCCCTCGCAGCGCAGTGTTTTCTCCCTTCTTTTCAATAGTCGAGACCTCCATGAAAGCCATACGCGTGTACGAATACGGCAGCCCTGAAGTTTTACGTCTGGAAGACATCGCAGACCCGGTGGCCGGTGTTGGTGAAGTGCTGATCGATGTCGCCGGAGCCGGGGTCAACCCGATTGACTGGAAGATCCTGTCCGGTGCCATGAAAGGGTTCATTCCTCTGCCGTTGCCTTTCACCCCGGGGGTTGAAGTGGCGGGTACCGTGATTGCGCTGGGGCAGGGCGTCACTGAGTTCAGCATGGGTGATGAAGTGTTCGGCTTCATCAATATTGTCGGCGGTTATGCCACCAAAGCCGTCGCCCAGGTTTCAAAGCTGGCCGTGAAGCCGCACTCGCTCAGCTTGTTACAGGCCAGTGCTGTGCCTGCAACCGCACTGACGGCGTGGCAGGCACTCACTGAACATGCGGGCGTGCAACGGCGGCAGAAAGTGTTGATCCACGCCGCGGCCGGTGGTGTAGGCAGCATGGCCGTGCAGATTGCCAAGTACCTGGGCGCTGAAGTCTACGCAACGGCCTCCGCGGACAATCATGCTTATCTGAAAGACCTCGGTGCTGACTACATCATCGACTACAGGACCCAGGCATTCGACGAGCAGGTGTCCGGCGTCGATGTCGTACTGGATCTGGTCGGCGGCGACACACAAACCCGTTCGTTCAAGGTACTGAAAAGAAACGGTGTGCTGGTCTCGCCGGTGAGCCTGCCGAACATGTCGCTGGCCAACGACTATGGCGTGACCCCCGCCAATTTCGCCACCCGTTCCGATGGCCGACAGCTCTCGCTCATTGCCGAACTGTTCGACAAGGGCCACCTCACGGTCGACGTCGAGGCATACCCGTTGAGTGAGGCGAAAGTGGCGATCGAGAAAAGCATGGGCCGTCATTTACGGGGCCGGCTTGTCCTCGATACAACCCGGTAAGTCGTCGCCGGGTATTCCTGTCTCTGGTGGACGAGTGCAATCCAATTGTGCCGACTTATCAAGTAATCGGCCTGGACCGATTGTGTGGAACATCGAGCCGAACGGCTGCCAACTTGGAGTAATCATGATGCCTTTTCAGCAACAACCTCAGATCGGTATACGGGACACCGCTGCTCACCGGGCCATCCGTTACCGCACCACCGGCAGTGGGCATGGCGCGATTGTCCGGCTGATGAGCCCCTCGGACCTGGGCCATCTGGTCAAGCCTTTTGTGTTCCTTGACCTGTTTGAAGGCGAGAGTTCATTCATCAACGGCATGCCGATGCACCCGCATTCGGGCATCGCCACGGTCACGGTCATTACCGAAGGTAATTTGCGTTTTGAGGATGCCGAGTCGGGGACGGGGATGATTGACTATGGCGGTGTTGAATGGATGCGCGCGGGTGGCGGGGTCTGGCATGGCAAGGAAATGTCGGTCGGTACCTCAAGGCGCATTCAAGGTTTTCAACTGTGGGTGGCACTGCCACCTGCGTTGGAAAACGCCACCGTCGACAGCCAATACCTGGAGTCAAGCGTGATGCCGCAAGTGGGGCCGGCACGTGTGATTCTGGGTTCCTATCTGGGTGTCCAAAGCCCGGTCCGTGCTCCCGCTGGCATGAACTATCTGCTGGTCACACTACCTGCCGGAGAATCCTGGAGCTATGTTCCGCCCGAAGGGCACGAGTCGTTGTGGTTGAGTGTCAGTCGCGGATCCCTTTGCGCTCCGGAGAGGGTCCTGGCGGGAGAAATGGTCATTTTCGAACCCGGTAGCGGCACCGTTACGCTCAAGGCCATGCACAACGATACTGTCTTCGTGATCGGCTCCGCGCAGCCTCATCCTTATGATCTTGCGTTGGGTAACTACTCGGTGCATACCAACCCGCAAGCCTTGCGTGCGGGGGAGGCGAAAATTGCCGAGATTGGTGCACGGCTGCGTGACTACCTGAAAAAACCCAACCCGTCAGCGAGCGTGCCGGTTTTCAAGTAACCCGAGCGTCCGGCTTCGTTGTTTCACATTTTAAGGTTCGGCCTACATCATTCACACGCAGTGCTGACGGCTTTCTCGGCGCGCTGGATTTCCAGTTTCACGTCAGTCGTTATCCGCTGCTCCTTCAACTGTTGCCCAAGGAAGGGCTGGTCGCCCCGGGATTTCACTTCCGCATCCGTGGCGGCCACCTGCGCCTGGACTGTGGCGGAGTGCTCCGTGATGACAGCCTCCACTTCCTCGTTGGTTTTAGCGGTATCCAGCGCATTGATGAGTTTGCCCACCTCGGCCTTTTCCGCTTCGGCGTAGCCTTCGACGGACAAACCGGTTGCCATGGCCCGTGCCTCGATCTCTACGGTCTTGAGATGCTCTTGCGCCACTTTGCACAACTCTTCCTGCCGCCGATTCTTGCTGGCCTCCCACGTGCTGAACCCGTAAGTCACGGCAGCCAAAAGGGTCACGATGACGGTCGTGCCAATCAATTTGCCTTTCACGTTCACGTATCCTCAAAAGGCAAGGGAAAAGGAATGGTCGTAAGATTCTGTCCAAGACTGAAAAGACTAGCCCAGGATGCGCGGGGAGGGTTACTCATCAAATCGCGGGCGAGAAAAAAACGGGTGCGCACCGAAGATTATAAGGGCTGGGACGCGCGGTGGTAATGCTCAGCCATCGGTGTCGCGATCCTATTGGTTTGCGAATGGGCACCGGAGTTTGAGTCTTGCGGGCGAAGGGGGGCGTTGGAAGATTGGCGAGGAGAAAAGGTGCTGCGCGTCTGGTGAGTGGAAAAAAGAAAAGCCCGGTGTTGAACCGGGCTTTTGAGCACGAGCAGTGTTGCTTTAGCCGATTCAACCGCCAATACCCGGTTCAGTCTTGCGTCGATCGCTGCCGTGAGGGTTGCCGCTGTTGATCAGCCGCCTTTCCAGCAAAATATTTTGCAGGGCCTCACGGTCTGACGGGGTCAGTTGATGCTCTCGCTCCTTGAGTTCGAGCAGGATCGGGCTGGACCACTGGCGATAGGTTTGTTCGGCACTACGAATGGATGACATTGCTTCCTCCTTATCAGGCTCCTGCCAATAAAGGCACCGCAGTTCGATACGAAGGACACCCTAGTCGAGGAAGTCGAATGTCGCCAATGCAGTACGTCGGCACTCAACCGTGAAGGTTCCAGATCCCCGTTGCCGCCGCGCGCCGGACATAATCGGAAAAGTCTCGCGCCGGCCGCCCCAGTGCGCGTTGGACCCCGTCGGTAACCGGTGTGTTGCGGCCGTCGAGTACCGTGGTGAACAGATACAACACCAGGTCGATCAACTCAGCCGGCAGTTGCTCCTGCTCCAATGCCTGGCGATAGGCGTCCGGCGGCACCGCCAGGAATCCGATATCGCGATCCGTCGCGCGGGCGATTTCGGCGACGGCTTCGGCAAAGGTCAGTGCCCGTGGTCCGGTCAGTTCATAGAGCTGGCCTGAGTGCCCGGATCGGGTCAGCGCGGCGACTGCGATTTCGGCGATGTCTTCCACATCGACAAAAGGCTCGGCGATGTCGCCGACGGGCAGCGCCAGTTCTCCTTGCAGGATCGGTTCGAGAAAGTGCCCTTCACTGAAGTTCTGACAGAACCAGCTGGCACGCAGGATGGTCCAGTCGATACCGCTGTTCTGCACCACACGCTCGGCCTGCTGCGCTTCTATCTCACCGCGACCGGATAACAACACCAACTTGCCGACACCGCTGTTCACCGCCTGGTCGGTGAACGCCTGGATCGTCTCAAGGGCGCCAGGCACGGCGATGTCCGGCTGAAAGGAAATGTACGCGGCTTGAACACCTTCAAGGGCAGCGGCCCAGGTCGACCGGTCTTCCCAGTCGAAAGGTGGAGTGGCGCTGCGGGAGCCAAGGCGCACGTTCCGGCCGGCTGCTTCGAGCCGCTTTACGATGCGCCGTCCGGTCTTGCCCGTGGCGCCGAGAATCAGAAGGGTCTGCTGGTTGCTGTTCATCGCGTTCATCTCCATTGGTAATGTGAGTGATGCTCATGTTTAAAAGATGATAGACCCTCATGTTTTGCGGTCAATCCATGGAAAGAACAACCCGACGTATGGCGATGACCTATTGGGTACCCCCATGGCGGGTGCTAAGGTGAGTCAGTGTCATGTTTATTGATCGGGAGTCCGGCCGTGCCCAAGAAGACCAGCGAAGTGCTAGAACAGGCTGTTGCAGAGCCGATTCGACGCAATCCCACGCAGCAACGCAGCCGCGAACGCCAGGAGCGCATCCTCGCCGTGGCGACGGAGCTGATCGCAACCAAGGGCAGCGATCAGCTCAAGATGAGTGAAATTGCCGAGCGCTCCGAAATCTCCATCGGCTCCCTTTATCAGTACTTCCCCGACAAGAGTGCGGTCATACGCACGTTGGCCGAACGCTACAACGCCGAAAGCCGTCGCTGTATCGAAGAAGCCTTGGGGGCGGTCGAGGATGTGCCAGGGTTGCAAGCCGCCTATTCAGACTTGCTCGATCAGTACTATGAGATCGTGTTGGCGACCCCGGCGATGCGTGATATCTGGTCCGGCATGCAGGCCGACAAACACCTGCTGGCGCTGGAGTTGGAGGAGAGTCGAAATGCCGGCGGGTTACTGGCCGAGACGATGCTGAGGGTGTATCCGCACAGCGATGCAGTGCAGGTCCGGGAGTCCGCATTTCTGATCTGGCACCTGGGCGAGGCGACCATGCGCCTGGCGATCTCTTGCGCGCCCGGGGAAGGGCGCGGATTGGTCGAGGCCTTCAAACGCATGTCATTGCGCGAGATCCTGCAGCCAGGGTGCGTGAACGCAACGATTGAGTAGCCTCAGGTGGCCGGGTCGGCACAACCCAGCCCCCGAAGCCTTTGGCTAAACGTAGGGTTGGCCGGTAAAACCACGGGGCAATCTTTGCAACCCGGGCAGGGCGATCAGGCGCTCGGTCCAGGCCTGGCGCCAGTCAGCAACGGTTTGGGTGGCTTTGGCTTTGCGTGCGGCGCGCCGTGCAGCGTTGCGTTGGGCTTTGCGCGCCTCTTTGTACACTTCGGTGTTTCGGCAGCTTCGGCATTTGACCCGGTTGAGTTCGCGGGTCGAAGTGAGGTTGTTGCCTTTGTGACCGCAGGCCAGGTGCCCGCTGACTTTGAAGTGAGTAACCATTGGGACGTCTCCTCGTGACGTGTGATCGTTGGACCTCACACGGTGGGTGACGTTCGTTGCGTGCCTGGCGCAAAAAAAAATCCCGGCGCTTGGCCGGGTTGGGGGGAGAACATGAATAGAGCGGGCAGGCACTCACTCGGTGACAACAATGTCGCCGATCATGCCTGCGCTGTCAGACCCTGTCTTCGCATCGACTGTCCGCAACGACTCATCTGAACCGTGGCAGTGGTGGATCGACAGGTTTGAGCGACGACAGGGTATTACGGATCAGCGGCGTATCCTTCTCGATGTCGTTCAGGCGATCGCGAATCCTGAGGGCAGTCGGATGTCCGCCTTGGTGATCGACCCAATCGGCGATTTCCTTGCATGCCGCGGCCAGGCGAACCTGACGGGAATCGAGCAGGGTGAGCAGGGTGGTGATGGACTCTTTTTCGGACATGGGAAACACCTCCGTTCAAGACACCTGGCAGGACATTTCAGCCCTCTTCAGTATAGACCCGTAAAAGGCACGCGAGAACTCATCAGCCTTCTCGGGCCGTTACTTGTGACCTGGCATTCAGCTGGCGGCAGACGCGTTTGGCGTCGTCTTCAAGTTCGTAGCCGTCACCGATGAAACCGTTGGTGCGGGTATCGTTTATGCGGTACCAAACGGCAGCCTCGGGGGGTGGATGACCGGTTTCTCCGGCTCGGCGGCCATGAATGATGATCTTGTTACAACGCTTCACGACGAAAATGTCTTCCATGGCTTCACCGCAGCTGACTCGTGTACAGATCAACTATAGAAGTCATTTGTAATCGTGCAAAAAATAGGCAAGTCAATTCGTCGGTTCAGACGCCAGTTTCTCCAGCAACATCGCCAGCCCGACCTCTTCGGCCCGCAAGCCTTTACGCGTTCTTGGCCGGGGCAGATCGGCCAGTGCGCCCAGATGAAAGCACTCGAGCACCGCCGGATGGATATAGCATTTGCGGCACACCGCCGGGGTATTGCCCAACTGCCGGGCGACGTTTTTCACCATCTCCACCACATGCCGTTTCGCCTCCGATTCCGGTTGCCACTGCAGTTTGCGCAACACCGCCAGCGCCAGGGCACTGCCGGCCCAGGTGCGGTAGTCCTTGGCGGTGAAGTCGGCACCGGTCAGGGTTTGCAGGCAGGTATTAACGTCAGCGGATGTGATGGTGTGTCGCTCGCCGTTTTCATCGAGGTATTGGAAGAGATCTTGCCCGGGGATGTCCTGGCAACGCTTGATAATCCGCGCCAGGCGCCTGTCCTTCACGGTGATCTGATGTTCGACACCGCTTTTGCCGCGAAACTGGAACCGGATCGCACTGCCGTTGATCTCCACATGACGGCTGCGCAAGGTGGTCAGGCCGTAGGAGCGGTTGTCCCGGGCGTATTGGGTGTTGCCGACACGGATCAGCGTGGCATCGAGCAAGGTGATGACAGTGGCCATGACCTTGTCGCGGCTGAAGCCCGGTGCTGCCAACAAGGCCTCCAGCTGTTTACGCAGTTTCGGCAGGGCCAGGCCGAAATCCCGCAGGCGTGAGTACTTGTCGCTGTCGCGCACTTCGCGCCAGCGCGGATGGTAACGGTACTGCTTGCGACCGCGCGCGTCGCGGCCGGTGGCTTGCAGATGCCCGCGCGGGTCGGCGCAGATCCATACGTCGGTGTAGGCCGGCGGCACTGCGAGTGCGTTGATGCGCTGGATTTCGGCAGGATCGGTAATCCGCTGACCGGTCGGGTCGAAATAGCCGAACTTGCCACGCAGTTTCCTGCGGGTGATTCCGGGCCGGGTGTCATCGACGTAATGCAGGTCGGGTGGCAGCGCATCGGGCATGGTGATCTTCCTGAGCGAGGAATCCGGGGTCGTTACAGCCATTGACCCCAGGCCACCGCAGTCGTGCCAGCGCCGTTAAACCCCTATTGCTAGGCCAGTACCGCCACGGCCTTGATCTGCGCCCAGAGCTGCTGACCGGGATGCACGTTCAACTGATCGCGGGAAAAGCGCGTAATGCGCGCCAGCAGTGGTGTGCCCGCCGCGTCCAGTCGTACCAGCACGTGGGCGGCGTTGTCGGCACCCAGTTCACTGACCACGGTGACCGGCAGGCGATTGAGGATGCTGCTGTGTTCGGCGCTGTGCAGGCTCAGGCTCACATCCCGCGCCTGAACCTTGCAGCGCAACGCCTGGCCCGGCGCCATCGGCGTGTGTGGCACGCGAATGCTCAGGGCTGTGTCGGGCAGTGCCAGGGTCAGCAATTGGTAATCGCTGTCATAACGGCTGACGCGGCCTTCGATGACCACGCCGGCGTCATCACCCAGTGCCAGCGGCAGGTCGAGGCGAGCCAGGGTCTGTCCGATAGGACCGCTGGCGAGCGCCTTGCCGTCGCTGAGCAGGACGATATGGTCGGACAGTCGCGCGACTTCATCCTGGGAGTGGCTGACGTACAGCACCGGAATGTCCAGTTCATCGTGCAGCCGTTGCAGGTAAGGCAGGATTTCGCCTTTGCGTTTGGCGTCCAGCGCGGCCAGCGGCTCATCCATCAACAACAGTTTCGGGCTGGTGAGCAGGGCGCGGGCGATGCCGATGCGTTGCCGTTCACCGCCCGACAGGTGTTGTGGATGGCGATCGAGCAGGTGGCCGATGCCCAGCAGCTCGGTCGCGTGGGCCATGTCGACCCGGCGCTGGTGTTTCGGGATGCGTTTGAGGCCGAATTCCAGGTTGGCCAGCACCGACAGGTGCGGGAACAGACTGGCTTCCTGAAACACGTAACCCAGGGCGCGCTTGTGCGGCGCGACGAAAATGTTCTTGTCGCTGTCCTGCCAGATTTCGTCGTTGACCTGGATAAACCCCCGCTCGGCCCGTTCCAAACCCGCGATGCAACGCAGGCAGGTGGTCTTGCCCGAACCGGAGTGACCGTAGAGCGCGGTGACGCCGCGACCGGGCAACTGTAAATCGACATCCAGGGCGAACCCCGGATAACTCAACTTCAGGCGTGTTTGAATCATCGATCAGCTCCAGCCCGCTTTGGTTTTTCGGCTGGAGTACAGCGCCAGCAATACCGCAAAGGAGAACACCAGCATCGCCGCCGCCAGCCAATGGGCCTGGGCGTATTCCATGGCTTCGACGTGATCGTAGATCTGCACCGAGACCACGCGGGTCTTGTCGGGAATATTGCCGCCGATCATCAGCACCACGCCGAATTCGCCGACGGTGTGGGCGAAACCGAGGATGGCTGCGGTAATGAAGCCGGGGCGGGCCAGGGGCAGGGTGACGCTGAAAAAGGTGTCCCAGGGATTGGCGCGCAAGGTCGCGGCCACTTCCAGCGGGCGAGTGCCAATGGCGGAAAAGGCGTTCTGCAG
The DNA here is from genome assembly GCF_002356535.2 of Pseudomonas izuensis. NCBI lineage: Bacteria > Pseudomonadati > Pseudomonadota > Gammaproteobacteria > Pseudomonadales > Pseudomonadaceae > Pseudomonas > Pseudomonas izuensis. Next base: position 2,946,204 of record NZ_AP017423.2, read on the forward strand.
GGGCTGGACCACGAACGGCATCGAGTACAGCACCGAACCGATGACCAACCCCGCGAAACTGAAGGTGAGGGTGCCGAGCCCCAATGACTGGGTGAAATGGCCGATGAACCCGTTAGGGCCGAGCGCCAGCAACAGATAAAACCCGATCACGGTGGGCGGCAGCACCAGGGGCAGGGCGACGATCGCCCCGACCGGACCGCGCCACCAGGATGAGGTGCGCGCAAGCCACAACGCCAGCGGAGTGCCGATCAACAACAGGATGACGGTCGTAAGGGACGCCAGTTTCAGGGTCAGCCAGATGGCGGAAAAATCGGCACTCGTGAGCGACATTTAGAGTTGGTAACCGTAGGACTTGATGACAGCAGCGGCTTTTGGTCCCTTGAGGTAGTCAACCAGCGCCTTGGCGGCCGGATTGTCCTTGCCCTTGTTGAGAATCACCGCGTCTTGTTTGATCGGGTCATGCAGGTTGGCCGGAACGATCCAGGCCGAACCGCTGGTGACTTTGCCGTCTTTGTAGATCTGCGACAAGGCGACGAAGCCCAATTCGGCATTGCCGGTGGATACGAACTGGTAGGCCTGGGTGATGTTCTGGCCTTCAACGATCTTGTCCTTGACCTTGTCGGTCAGGCCTTGCCTGGCCAGTACCTGGGTCGCCGCCAGGCCATAAGGCGCGGCTTTCGGGTTGGCGATGGACAGGTGTTGGTACTGGTTGTCGCTCAGCACTTTGCCCTTGGCATCGACGTAACCTTCCTTGGCCGACCACAGTGCCAGGGTGCCAATGGCGTAGGTGAAGCGCGAGCCCTTGACGGTGTCGCCTTCCTTTTCCAGTTTTTCCGGGGTGGTGTCGTCCGCCGAGAGGAACACTTCGAACGGTGCGCCATTTTTGATCTGGGTATAGAACTGACCGGTCGCACCGAACGAAGTCACCAGTTTATGCCCGGTATCTTTTTCGAAATCGGCGGCAATCGCCTGAATCGGCGCGGTGAAGTTGGCGGCGACGGCCACCTGGACTTCATCGGCCTGGGCAGAGCCGAAGGCGAACACGGCTATCAAAGTCGCCAGGCAAGTAGGGGCAAAACGTGAGGCACGAATGGTCATGAAACGGCTCCGTTATAAGCAGATGATGCGAGGGGGTGATTCGTTATATATACGAATATATAGCGAAATGCCTGCGAACGGAACTTGCCTGATCTGGGGTGAGAGGTCTCATCATTGTGGGTGTGTTCTTGTGGCGAGGGAGCTTGCTCCCGTTCGGCTGCGAAGCAGTCGCAAGCTTTTGGGGCCGCTTCGCGACCCAGCGGGAGCAAGCTCCCTCGCCACAGGGTTTTGGCAGATTCAGCGGCGAAGCAATTTCGCCAATCCTTCCTCGGCCAGTCGCCGGGTCAGTTCTGCGGTCGTCAATTCAACCCCCAGCGTGAATGCCTGCCCGGCCCAGAGGTTGCTGAAGTCCGCTTCGCCTTTGGCCCGCAATGGCATTAGCGCGCCACCCGCCAGAGGAAAGGCCGGTGCCTTGGCGTTCATCGGTCCGAGTTCGCGCATCACCCGATTGAGAATCCCCCGTGCCGGGCGCCCGGTGAACAGGTTGGTGACGGCCGTCTCGCTTTCCTTCGCGGTACGCAACGCCTTGTGATGCGACGCACTGACCTTGGCTTCCGGCGTGAACAGATACGCCGTGCCGACTTGTACCGCCGAAGCCCCCAGCATGAACGCTGCTGCAACGCCGCGCGCATCGGCAATGCCGCCAGCGGCGATCACAGGCACTTTCACCGCATCGACAATCTGTGGCACCAGGGCGAAGGTGCCGACCTGGCTGCTCAGGTCATCGCTGAGAAACATCCCGCGGTGTCCGCCCGCTTCGTAGCCCATGGCGATGATCGCGTCGCAGCCATGCTGCTCCAGCCACAGGGCTTCTTCGACCGTGGTGGCCGAGGACAGCACTTTTGCCCCGGTGGCCTTCACCCGATCCAGTAGGGACTTTTCCGGCAGGCCAAAGTGGAAACTCACCACTTGCGGGCGCAATTCCTCGATCACTTCGCAGCTTGCGGCATCGAACGGCGCACGATTGGACACCGGTGTCGGTGCATCGAAGTCGACACCCAGTTCGTGGTAGTAGGGTTCCAGCAGATGCTTCCAGTCTTTCGCACGTTGCTCGTCGGCGGGTGGCGGTTGATGGCAGAAGAAGTTGACGTTGATCGGGCGCTGCGTGTGTTGACGGATGGTTTTCAGCTCTTCGCGCAATTGCTCGATGCTCAGCATCGCTGCCGGCATGGAGCCCAGGCCGCCGGCATTGCTGGCCGCGATGACCATGGAAGAGAGGGTGGCGCCAGCCATTGGGGCCTGGATGATCGGCAGCTCGATCCCGAGCAGGTCAAGAATGCGGGTGTCTGGCCATTGACTCATTTTGGGTGCTCTCCGATGTTGAAACCGGGCAAGGACGATCAGGATTTGTAGCAGCATGATTGGCCCAAGGCCAGTCATGTTTGTCTGCCGGCGCAGGCGTTATTAGCTCCGCTGGTTTTATGTATTGGCTTAAAGTCGTGTACGGCATTTTTTTGCGATGTGGTATTTAAATCACACCATAACAGGTGAACCCTCCGGAGGCAGTCATGTTCCAAGGCATTTTGATCGACAAAGACGACAGCGGTTACCGAGCCACCCTGCAAGCGATCAGTGAGGATCAACTGCCCGAGGGCAACGTGACGGTGCGCGTGGCGTATAGCACGTTGAATTTCAAGGACGGCCTGGCGATCACCGGCAGCAGCCCGGTGGTACGCAAATTCCCGATGGTGCCGGGGATCGATCTGGCAGGGACCGTCGAGGTCAGCGGGCATCCGGACTACAAGGTCGGTGACCAGGTCCTGCTCAATGGCTGGGGTGTGGGCGAAGGGCATTGGGGTGGTCTGGCGCAAAAAGCGCGCCTGAATGGCGATTGGCTGATTCCGTTGCCCGAGGCATTTACCGCTGCGCAAGCCATGGCCATCGGCACCGCCGGTTACACGGCGATGTTGTGCATCCTGGCACTGGAGCATAACGGCGTGACACCCGAACAAGGCGAAGTGTTGGTCACTGGCGCCAACGGCGGTGTGGGCAGTTTCGCCATCGCACTGTTGAGCAAGCTGGGCTACCGGGTGGTCGCGTCCACCGGCCGTACCTCGGAGCACGATTACCTCAAGCAGTTGGGCGCCAGCGAAATCATCGATCGCGCGACACTGTCCGAGCCGGGCAAACCCCTGGCCAAGGAGCGTTGGGCGGCGGTCATCGATTCGGTCGGCAGCCACACCCTGGCCAACGCCTGTGCCAGCACCAAGGCCAACGGCACCATCGCCGCCTGCGGCCTGGCCCAGGGCATGGATTTCCCGGCCTCTGTCGCACCGTTCATTTTGCGCGGCGTGACCCTGGCCGGCATCAACAGCGTGACGCAACCCAAAGCCAAGCGTGTGGAGGCGTGGCGTCGTCTGGCGCGAGATCTGGATTTCAATCTGCTGCCGCTGATCAGCCACGAAATCGGTTTAAGCGAAGCCATTGATGCGGCGCCGCGCTTGCTGGCCGGGCAATTGCGCGGGCGGGTAGTGGTGGATGTGAACCGCTGATTGGGCACTGAACCCTGTAGGAGCGAGCTTGCTCGCGATGGTCGTTAACGATTACGCGTAGTTATTGGTTCAACGCGGCGTTCTTGAGTCCATCGCGAGCAAGCTCGCTCCTACAAGGGATCAGGTGGTGCTTTCGCGCTCCAGCAATTGCCGTTTGCGCTCCACCCCCCAGCGATACCCCGACAGATTGCCATCGCTGCGCACCACGCGGTGGCAGGGGATTGCCACCGCCAGGCTGTTTGCGCCACAGGCTTGAGCGACGGCGCGAACCGCTTTCGGTGCGCCGATGCGCTGGGCGATATCGGCGTAACTCGCGGTACTGCCCACGGGAATCTCCCGCAAGGCTTGCCAGACCCGCTCCTGAAAGGCCGTGCCGCGCACGTCCAGCGGCAAGTCCAGGCCCAGGGCCGGGGCTTCGATAAAACCCACGACCCTGGCAATCAATTGCTCGAACGCTTGATCGGCGCCGATCAGATTGGCCCGGCGAAACTTGTCCTGCAGGTCGCAGACCAGTTGCTGAGGGTCGTCGCCCAACAGGATCGCGCACACCCCGCGCTCGCTTTGCGCCACCAGAATCGCCCCGAGGGAACACTGGCCGACGGCAAAACGGATGTCGTTGTTCTGGCCGGCAGCGCGGTAATCGGCGGGTTTCATGCCCAGCACCTGATCCGCTGCCTCATAGAAACGACTGTTGGAGTTGAAACCGGCGTCGTACAGGGCGTCCGTGACCGAGCTGCCATCGGCCAGCCGCTCCCGCACCCGACGTGAGCGGTGGGCCGCGGCGTAACCCTTGGGCGTCAGGCCGGTGACGGCCTTGAACACCCGATGGAAGTGAAAGCTGCTCAGGCCCGCGGTCTCGGCCAGTTCGTTCAGGGCGGGAAGCTCATCGGCGGTTTCGATCTGACGGCACGCGGCGGCCACGGTGGCGGCATGTTTTGCGGCCACGTCGCTCTGATCCTTCGCCGCGCGTTTGCTCGGACGATAACCCGCCGCTTGAGCCAACTCGGCGGTCTCGAAGAATTCGACATTCTGCGGTTTGGGCAAGCGCGCCAGGCTGCTGGGGTTGCAGTAGATCCCGGTGGTTTTTACCGCGTAGACAAACTGCCCGTCCGCCTGTGGATCGCGGGCGACCACAGCGGCCCAGCGTGGATCGTTTTCGGTGGTGATTTTTGTCGATTGGCTTGTCATGGCTATGCATCCGTTGACCCGTTTGCCGCAGATTAACCACTGGCCCGTACACCTACACTCCGGCGCTTGCGGTCAAACTCCGGGTTTTCACCTGGCGGTGCGAAAGGTGAAGTTGATCCGTTGTTCGCCCATGCGCGGATGCTGGCCGTCCTTGATGGGCAGGACGCCGTGATAACGCAAGCGATCGACTCCACCCCAGACCACGATGTCACCATGCAGCAACGGCACGCGTTGGCTCTTCTCGCTGCGCACGAAGCCGCCGAACAGGAACATGGCCGGCAACCCCAGCGACACCGAAACGATAGGCGCTGCGTAGGATTTTTCGTCTTTGTCCTGATGCAATGACATTTTCGCTCCGGGGATATAACGGTTGATCAGGCAGGAATCCGGCTCGAACGCCCTGAACCCCGCTTCCAGCGCCGCCGCTTGCGCCAGCTGGAAAAATACCTCGGGCATGGGCGGCCAGGGTTGGCCGGTCTGCGGATCGTTGCGGGTGTAGCGATAACCGCTGCGATCGGTGGTCCAGCCCCAGGTACCGCAGCTGCTTAAAGCCACCGACATGGTAAAGCCGCCTGGCGTGACCATCTGTCGAAACGGTGCCGCCGCCAGCACCGCTTCCAGCGCGGGCAGCAAGCGGTCCAGCCAGGGCAAAGCAAAGCCTCTCAAGACGCAGGATTGTTCGCCGATCCGCTCAATCCTGGGCTGCTGCTCGGGGTCGGTGTCGGCAAACAGGTCAAAGGTGGTCGGGTTCATGCTGGTCATGTCGCATCGTGAAAGATGATGCCAAGGGTATGCCGTTTTCCACTGTGCAGGCGACTGACGCCGTGGCGCAGGGTTACCCGGTAGTATCCGCGCACGCCTTTGACCGGGCGCTGGTTGACGGCAAAGATCAATCCGTCACCTTTTTTCAGGCCGATGACTTGCGGGCGCGACTGCATGCGCGGGCGCTGTTCGGTCAGCACGAATTCGCCACCGGTGAAATCATCACCGGGTTCTGACAGAAGAATCGCCACTTGCAGTGGGAAGACGTGTTCGCCGTACAGATCCTGATGCAGGCAGTTGTAGTCCTGTGGGCCGTATTGCAGCAACAACGGTGTCGGGCGTTCCTGACCGGCGGCATGACACCGTTCGAGGAAAGCGTCATGGCTTTCAGGGAAACGGTTCGGCAAACCCATCTGTTCATGCCAGCGATTGGCAATCGGCACCAGTCGCGGATAGAGCGCATGGCGTAACCGGGCCACGAGGTCCGGCAGCGGGTAGCGGAAATACTTGTATTCGCCGCGGCCAAAACCGTGACGGGCCATGATCACTTGCGAGCGAAAGGGTTCGGGTTGGGCGTACAAGGCGCTGATTTCATCGCACGCCTTGTGGCTCAACAGCGACGGGATGACCGCGCAGCCATCCTGGTCGAGTTGCTGTTCCAGCGTCGCCCAATCGAGACTGTCGAGGTATCGCCCGCTCATTGACGGGCCTCGCGGTCCCACGCTATCAATACGCGAAGGATGGGCATTGCTCTGACTCCTTGACCCAAGGGGGAAGTGGCCAGTCTAGGACGCGCCGAGGATGCGAACACTCCGGCGCTTGCGGTCGAATTTCAACGCCTGGATGGCGTTACAGCGCTTTGCTCACGCTGATTTCGCTGATGACGTCTTCGCCCTGGCCGTGCAAGGCGTCCAGCGCGGCCTTCGCTTCTTCCTCGGTGCCGTTTTCCAGCTGCGCGAATTCGAAGCGGCGTTCGCCGTTGAGTTTGTACTTGATGACGTATTTGGTCGTCTGAGCCACGGTCATACCTGCCTGTCTGTGTGCTTGAATGTCACTCAGCTCAGTTTCGAGCTGGAGCGGCGAATGATCTTGATCGAGTGGGTCAGGGTCGGTTTGCGGGTCACGCTGATTGCCCGGCGGTTGACCGTGTCGATGGTGATATTCCAGAAACCGGTGCTCGGCGCGGTGATGCGGGCCGGGAACGTGTCGAATGCGCCACCGTGGTAAGTGTGGCGGCCGCCGTTCTTGAAGCTGCGGAAGTTGGCGTCGTTCATCAGACGGATGTTGCACATCTGCGAGCATTGAATGACGACGATGTCGTCTTCATTGAGGTGCTCGCGCTGGTGGATAAATTTCATGGGCGCCTCCAGAAGGGCTTTTTCTACAAAATCAAAACGATAGCAGTGGGCAATTGGCGCAGTTTATCAGTCCGCAGGCGTTATTATCCGGCTGTCGAGGCCCGCTTTGACAATTAAAAGCGGTTATTCGGTGCCCGGTGGGCGATAAAATACAGTGGGCCCCGGAGAAAAACCGCATCTGCGCTGTCGGAGGGTCTTTATCGGAGGTTTCGTATGAAGTGGGGAGTGTGGGTATTGCCGTTGGCGTTGGCGATAAGTGGTTGCGCGACCGTCTCGGAGATCGACGCGTCGCTGCCCACCATGAACGTGATTTCAGGCAAGAAGCCCCATGAGTACGCGCAATGCTTGAGCGAGAAGCTCGCCAGCAGTCGCGGGGCCTTGCAAGTCGAACCGCAGAAAGACGGTGTGCGGGTGATCGTGCCGCAGAAGCTGTCGTCAGGGCCGGCGGCCGTATTCGATATTGAACAGCGCTCCGGCGGCAGCAGTATCAAACTCCATGAACGCATCTCCAACGTACCGTTGCGTCCTCGGGATGTACGCAATGCAGCGACCGAGTGCATTTCCGGCTGATAGACTACCGATATTCAAAACACCCATGCCGTCAAAGCAATGCTCTGGCGGCATTGTCATTTCTGGAGTCTGGCATGAAGCGCGAGCAAGTGCGGGAACGGCACGCAGAGGGTCTGATCTGTGCCACCCACGTCATACAAAATCCGGCGAATCCAGGGGAGTGGATCGTGTTTTTCAAAAAGAGCGCCGGACGCAGTTTTTTTCTGGTGGATGACAACGACGAAGTCGAATCCTTTTCTCGCCTGGACGATCTGGTCGAAACCGTGCGCGGCCTGGGGATCAAATTCGCCGAAATCCACATATAGGGCAGGGCACCTTACTTGCAGACCACCACCACGCTGCGGTTTTTGAAGTTGCCGACGTCGAGGCCCAGGGTTTTGTCACTCTCCTCGGGGGCTGGAGAGCCGTCGGTGCCAACGATGCGGTAGCCGGTGCCGGCACAAGACGCATCGGCCTTTTCATAGCAGGTCGCCCAGGAATTGGCTTCCCCGGAGCAATCGATGGCCAGGCCTTGTTCGCCGTTGTTCAGGTAAGTGGTTTCGGATGTTGCGCAGCCACTCAGGGCCAATACCGCAATCAGTGGCAAAAATCGGGTCATGTCGTTGTCGTCGTCAGTGGGGTGGGCAAAGCCTGTGACAGCGCCGCGGGCAAAAGGTTATAGCGAAAGGCCACTGTGGGAGCGAGCCTGCTCGCGAAAAACCTCCGAACAACGCGTTCATTCAGACAACGCGCGTTATTGTTGTCGTCCATCGCGAGCAGGCTCGCTCCCACAAAAAGGCCCGCAAGCCAGTCAAATTTTCATTTTCAGTGACCAGCATCATGCCTAGAGGCAGGGCTGTGGCGCGTAAGCCAAGGATCAGCTCTTGTCCTTGCCGCGTCGCTTGGGTTCCGGGTGTTCCAGTTCGAGCACCGACGCCACTTCGATCGCCATGGCTTCAGTCGGAAAAGGGCCGACGATATTTTCGCCCCCCGCATTGCCTATCCACCATTGGCCGTCTTTCGCTTTGTTGATCAGGTACCCGTTGACGCTTTTTGCTACCGACATCTATCTGCCTCGTTGGCTGGTTCAAATGCGCCATGATAGCGCCAAACACCCGCAACCGGTGTCGATGGGTGTAGGGTGGTGCGATTGCCCGATCAGTTGACAAGCGTGCAAACCTGCCGGTCTCTGCTATCACTTACAGGTTGCCGAAGGATCGATGCAGTCTCTTGCGGAACTATCGGCAAGAATATTTCTCTATGATGGCATCGGTTAGCCAGCGCGGGGCATTGTAAGGTGCTCGCCGCCTGATTAGACTGCGCCGAAACTCGTACACACAGCCCTTTCAAGGACTTTTATGATCAAGAAATGCTTGTTCCCAGCAGCCGGTTACGGTACTCGCTTCCTGCCAGCGACTAAAGCCATGCCCAAAGAAATGCTGCCGGTGGTAAACAAGCCACTGATCCAGTACGGCGTCGAAGAAGCACTGGATGCCGGGTTGACCGAAATCTCCATCGTTACCGGTCGCGGCAAACGCGCCCTGGAAGACCACTTCGACATCAGCTACGAGCTGGAAAACCAGATCAAGGGCACCGACAAGGAGAAGTACCTGGTCGGCATCCGCAAGCTGCTCGACAATTGCTCGTTCTCCTACACCCGTCAGACCGAAATGAAAGGCCTGGGGCACGCGATCCTGACCGGCCGTCCGCTGATCGGCGACGAACCGTTCGCCGTGGTGCTGGCGGACGACCTGTGCGTCAACCTCGAAGGTGACGGCGTACTGACCCAGATGGTCAAGCTGTACAAACAGTTCCGCTGCTCGATCGTGGCCATCCAGGAAGTCGACCCGCAAGAGACCAACAAGTACGGCGTCATCGCCGGCGAGATGATCCGCGACGACATCTACCGCGTGCACAGCATGGTCGAGAAACCAAAGCCTGAAGATGCGCCGTCGAACCTGGCCATCATCGGTCGCTACATCCTGACCCCGGACATCTTCGACCTGATCGAACAGACCGAGCCAGGCAAGGGCGGTGAAATCCAGATCACCGACGCCCTGATGAAACAGGCCCAGAACGGCTGCGTCATGGCCTACAAGTTCAAGGGCAAGCGTTTCGACTGCGGTGGCGCCGAGGGCTACATCGACGCGACCAACTTCTGCTTCGAGAACTTCTACAAGACGGGCAAGGCGTACTGATAGCACGCCCAAGCTGTTTGTATTGAAAAGCCACCTTCGGGTGGCTTTTTCATTTGCAGCGCTTGCCCAACGAGCGCTCGCGGGTATGCTGTTCACCTGCCGAGGAGATAGACAATGGCCCACGATTTTGATCTGTATGTAATTGGCGCCGGTTCCGGCGGTGTGCGGGCGGCCCGATTTGCGGCTGGTTTCGGCGCGAAAGTGGCCGTGGCCGAGAGTCGGTATCTGGGCGGTACCTGCGTGAACGTCGGCTGTGTGCCGAAAAAATTGCTGGTCTACGGTGCGCATTTTGCCGAGGACTTCGAGCAGGCATCGGGTTTCGGTTGGAGTCTGGACGAGGCGCAGTTTGATTGGCCGACGCTGATCGCCAACAAGGACCGCGAGATCAATCGCCTGAATGGCATTTATCGCAACCTGCTGGTCAACAGCGGCGTGACCCTGCATGAGGGGCACGCCAAGATCGTCGATCCGCATACTGTCGAGATCAATGGCGAGCGTCATACCGCCAAGAACATCCTGATCGCCACCGGCGGCTGGCCGCAGATCCCGGAGATTCCGGGGCATGAGCATGCGATCAGTTCCAACCAGGCGTTCTTCCTCAAAGCGCTGCCCAAGCGGGTGCTGGTGGTAGGGGGCGGTTACATTGCCGTCGAGTTTGCCGGGATTTTCCATGGCCTCGGCGCCCAGACCACGTTGCTCTATCGCGGTGAGTTGTTCCTGCGGGGCTTCGATGGTTCGGTGCGCAAGCACTTGCAGGAAGAGCTGACCAAGCGTGGCATGGACCTGCAATTCAACGCCGACATTGAGCGTATCGACAAGCAGGCCGATGGCAGCTTGAAAGTCACGCTCAAGGACGGCCGCCAACTGGAAGCCGATTGCGTGTTCTACGCCACGGGCCGACGCCCGATGCTGGACAATCTCGGGCTGGAAAACACCGGGGTCAAACTCGACAAGAAAGGCTTTGTCGAGGTGGATGATCAGTACCAGACCGCCGAGCCGTCGATCCTGGCGCTGGGTGATGTGATTGGTCGCGTTCAGCTGACACCGGTGGCGCTGGCTGAAGGCATGGCGGTGGCGCGACGTCTGTTCAAGCCTGAGCAGTATCGCCCAGTGGATTACAAGATGATCCCGACAGCGGTGTTCAGCCTGCCGAACATCGGCACCGTCGGTTTGACCGAAGAGGAAGCGCGGGACGCCGGGCATGAGGTGGTGATCTACGAAAGCCGCTTCCGGCCGATGAAGCTGACCCTGACCGAATGCCAGGAGCGCACGCTGATGAAGCTGGTGGTGGATGCCAAGACCGACAAGGTGCTGGGTTGCCACATGGTCGGGCCGGAGGCCGGCGAGATCGTGCAGGGCCTGGCGATTGCCTTGAAGGCGGGCGCCACCAAGCGTGACTTCGACGAAACCATCGGCGTGCACCCGACGGCCGCCGAAGAGTTCGTCACCATGCGTACGCCGGTCGCCGGCTAAGCGCCTTTTGTGGGAGCGAGCCTGCTCGCGAAAGCGGTGGCTTAGTCAGCAGGGATGCTGGATGTGATGGCCTCTTCGCGAGCAGGCTCGCTCCCACAGGAACTTGCGTGGTTCATGACAGTTGTGTCCCGCCGCCGTCTGTTGTGGGAGGGGCGGGTTCGCTCAAGCGTGTGTTTGTTTCAAGCTCTGCCTGGACCTTGGTCAACTCGATTTCCAGCGCCTTGTTGATCTGTGACTGCTCATCGACATTCTGTTTCAGCGACTGACTCTCAAGAAGGGCGACGCGCAAGCGTTCCTGGAGGAGGGTGCGTTCGCCGTCAAACCGTGTCACTTGCTCCAGCAGTTGATCCTGGCGGCTGTTGCTTTGCTTGAGCTGCTCTTGCATCAGGCTCAACTCACGCAATGTGCCGCGGTTTTCCGTCAGCAAGCGTTCGTTGTCGCGGTGCAACTGGGTGATTTCATCCTGGCGCACCAGCGCACTTTGCTGCGCCTGACGCAATTCCATCTGCAACTGCTGCACCTGGCTTTCGTGACGACTGTGTTCCTGCTCGCGCTGCTCCTTGACGGCATTGCGGTAGTGCTCCAGTGCGTCACGCGCATGCAGGTGCTTCTCTTCCAGCGAGCGGATCTGCTCGTCCTTGTCCTGCAAACGTAATTCGAAATCAGCCAAAGCCTGAGTCAGCCCGGCATTACGGGTTTGTTCGGCCTGCAAGATGGCGCGGGTTTCGTGTAGCGCCTCTGACTCCTGGGTGAGTGCCAGGCTCTGAATCTCGTACTGCTGGTGCAGTTCGGTGTTGGCTTCCCGAGCCTCTTCCAGCTGAGCCTCCAGGGTTTTGCGCTGCGACTCGAACTGCTCGAGAGCCTGATCGATCGGCGCCTGGGCTTGCTCCTTCAGGCGTTGCGCCAGCCGCGAAACCAGTGCGAGCAACTCATCGTCGATAGGCTCGGACGGTTCTGTTGTCACCGGTTCAGTGGTGACGCCCAGCTCCTTCAGATACCGATGAATCGTGGTTTTCGAACCGGTATTGCCCATTTCGATCCGTACGGCATCGATGCTGGGGTTTTCGCCGCGAGCAAGGATCGCCAAACGTGCAGCTTGCACTACTGCCTTATTTACACCGCCACGGGCCATGATTGCTCCTACTATTTCGTGATGTGGTACGTATTACGTAAATACACATTGTACCATCGAAATACAAAAGTTAAATACAGTATGTTTTTGACACGGGATATACTGGTATTACCCCGCGTGATACGCCGAAAATTCATTTTTGCCAGTAAAAGCCGTACGCATTCGAGAGTTTGACCCCATGAGCGAGCTGGATCGTTACCTGCAAGCCGCAACCCGCGACAACACCCGTCGCAGTTATCGTGCGGCCATCGAACACTTCGAGGTGACCTGGGGTGGTTTCCTGCCGGCCACCGGCGACAGCGTGGCGCGTTATCTGGTCGCCCATGCCGGTGTGCTGTCGATCAACACCTTGAAGCTGCGATTGTCGGCGTTGGCGCAGTGGCACAACAGCCAGGGCTTCGCCGACCCGACGAAAGCGCCGGTGGTGCGCAAGGTGTTCAAGGGGATTCGTGCGTTGCATCCAGCCCAGGAGAAGCAGGCCGAGCCTTTACAGCTTCAACATCTGGAACAGGTGATCGCTGGGTTGGAGCAGGAAGCACAAACCGCAATCATTGAAAACAACCGACCGGCTTTGCTGCGGGCCAGACGCGATAGCGCGCTGATCCTGCTGGGCTTCTGGCGAGGATTTCGTAGCGACGAGTTGTGCAATCTGCAGATCGAACATGTGCAAGCCATCGCCGGCACCGGCATCACCTTATTCTTGCCGCGCAGCAAGGGTGACCGCGAAAACCTCGGCAAGACTTACCAGACACCCGCCCTGCAGCGGTTGTGCCCGGTGCAGGCGTATATCGCCTGGATCACCGAAGCGGCCCTGGTGCGCGGACCGGTTTTTCGCGGCATCGATCGCTGGGGGCATCTGAGCGAAGAGGGCCTGCATGCCAACAGCGTGATACCACTGCTGCGTCAGGCGCTGGAGCGTTCGGGCATCGCCGCCGAACACTACACCAGCCACTCCTTGCGCCGCGGTTTTGCCTCATGGGCGCATCAGAGTGGCTGGGACTTGAAGTCATTGATGAGCTACGTGGGCTGGAAAGACATCAAGTCCGCCATGCGCTACATCGAAACCAGCCCGTTTCTCGGCATGACCCGCCTCGTGGAAAAACCGCTGGAACCCTAAATTCGGTTTTCTTCTATTAATACTGTTGGCTAATAGCGAAAGCCAATCAGCAGTATCAGGTTTGCCAATGAGCCATCCGTCCGTCGAGTGGGTAAAGTTCTCTCCATCAACTTCACAACCCTGACGGAGAGTCATCGATGCCTATCATCAACAGCCAAGTTAAACCGTTCAAAGCTGACGCATTCAAAAACGGCGACTTCGTAAAAGTCTCGGACGCTGACCTGAAAGGCAAATGGTCGGTGGTGTTCTTCTACCCGGCTGACTTCACCTTCGTTTGCCCAACCGAGCTGGAAGACCTGGCCGACAACTACGACGCTTTCCAGAAGCTGGGCGTCGAGATCTACAGCGTTTCCACCGACACCCACTTTGCTCACGCTGCCTGGCACAACACGTCGCCAGCCATCGGCAAAATCCAGTACACCATGATCGGCGACCCGACTCACGCCATCTCCCGCAACTTCGACGTGTTGATCGAAGAAGCCGGTCTGGCTGACCGTGGCACCTTCGTGATCAACCCTGAAGGCCAGATCAAGATCGTCGAGCTGAACGACGGTGGTGTAGGTCGTGATGCTTCCGAGCTGCTGCGCAAGATCAAGGCGGCCCAGTACGTCGCTGCTCACCCTGGCCAGGTTTGCCCAGCCAAGTGGAAAGAAGGCGAAGCCACTCTGGCGCCGTCCCTGGACCTGGTCGGCAAGATCTAAGTCTGTGACGCGTAACCCGGGGCGGAACGCCGCACCTACTCAGTAAGCTGCACCGCCCAATAAAAACGCCCGGGCGAGATTCGCTCGGGCGTTTTTTTATGTCTCAAATTCAAGGAAATCGCCCGTATGTTGGACGCCAATCTTAAAGCCCAGTTGAAATCGTACCTGGAACGGGTCACCCAGCCGATCGAGATCGTTGCCTCTCTCGACGACGGTGCGAAATCCCGGGAAATGCTCGAACTGCTGAAAGATGTTGCCAGTCTTTCCACCCAGATTACTTTGCTCGATAACGGTGACGATGCACGCAAGCCATCGTTCTCGATCAATCGCCCCGGTGCCGATATCAGCCTGCGTTTCGCGGGCCTCCCGATGGGCCATGAATTCACTTCGTTGGTGCTGGCCTTGCTGCAAGTCGGCGGCCACCCTTCGAAGGCCAGTATCGAAGTGATTGAACAGATTCGTTCGCTCAAAGGCGAGTTCAACTTCGAGACCTATTTCTCGCTGTCCTGCCAGAACTGCCCGGACGTGGTCCAGGCGCTGAACCTGATGGCCGTGCTGAACCCCAACATCCGCCACGTCGCCATCGACGGCGCGCTGTTCCAGGCGGAAGTCGATGAGCGCCAGATCATGGCGGTGCCCAGCATCTACCTCAACGGGGTGAATTTCGGGCAGGGCCGCATGGGGCTGGAAGAAATTCTCGCCAAAATCGACACCAGCGGCATCGAGCGCCAGGCAGAGAAGATCAGCGCCAAGGAAGCCTTTGATGTGCTGGTGGTCGGCGGTGGCCCGGCCGGTGCTTCGGCGGCGATCTACGCGGCCCGCAAAGGCATTCGCACCGGTGTTGCGGCTGAGCGTTTTGGTGGTCAGGTGCTGGACACCATGGCCATCGAAAACTTCATCTCGGTGCAGGAAACCGAAGGGCCGAAACTGGCCGTCGCGCTGGAAGAACACGTCAAACAGTACGACGTGGACATCATGAACCTGCAACGTGCCGACCAGTTGGTGCCGGGCGCGAATGGCGAGCTGCATGAAATCCACTTCGCCAGTGGTGCGAAGCTCAAAGCCAAAACCGTGATCCTGGCGACCGGTGCGCGGTGGCGTGAAATGAACGTGCCGGGCGAGCAGCAATACCGCAACAAAGGTGTGGCGTACTGCCCGCACTGTGACGGCCCGCTGTTCAAAGGCAAGCGTGTGGCGGTGATTGGCGGCGGTAACTCCGGCGTCGAAGCGGCCATCGACCTGGCCGGTATTGTGTCCCATGTCACGCTGCTGGAGTTTGACGTGCAGCTGCGCGCCGACGCGGTGTTGCAGCGCAAGTTGCACAGCCTGCCGAACGTCACCGTGATCACCCATGCGCAAACCACTGAAGTGACGGGGGATGGTCAGAAGGTCAACGGCCTGCGCTACAAGGATCGTCAGACCGACGAACTGCGCACCGTGGAGCTGGAAGGGATCTTCGTGCAGATCGGTCTGCTGCCCAACACCGATTGGCTCAAAGGCACCATCGAGTTGTCGCCCCGTGGCGAAATCATCGTCGATGCCCGTGGTGAAACGTCGATACCGGGCGTGTTCGCCGCCGGCGACGTCACCACAGTGCCATACAAGCAGATCGTGATCGCGGTGGGTGAGGGCGCCAAGGCTTCCTTGAGTGCGTTCGATCACCTGATCCGGACATCGGCACCGGCATAAACGCCGACGCTGAAAACACAAAACCCCATGACGGATCATGGGGTTTTTTTGTGACTGGCATTTAACAGGGCGGGAGCCGTTTTTCTGTGGGAGCGAGCCTGCTCGCGAAGGCGGTGGGTCATTCAACTGTGATGTCGGCTGACATTACGCTTTCGCGAGCAGGCTCGCTTCCACAGGGTTCTGTGGTGAAAGTTAGAGTGGCGCAGGCTGGATGATTTCGACCCAGTAGTTATCCGGATCCTTGATGAATGCCAGGCTCTTCATGCGGCCGTCGTTCAGGCGTTTCTGGAAGTCGCAGCCCAGTGCTTCAAAGCGCTCGCACGCGGCGACGATGTCCGGTACCGAAATGCAGATATGACCGAAGCCGCGTGGGTCGGTGTTGCCGTTGTGGTAGGCGAAGTCCGGGTCGTTCTCGGTGCCGTGGTTATGGGTCAGTTCGAGAATGCCGGGGATCGATTTCATCCACTCGGTGCGCGCGGCGGTGTCGGCCGGGATCTGTGATTTATCGACCAGCGCGAGGAAATACAGGCTGAACTCGGCTTCCGGGAAATCGCGCTTTTCTACCAGCGTAAAACCGAGGATGCGCGTGTAGAAGTCCAGCGATTTTGTGATGTCCTTGACCCGCAGCATGGTGTGGTTGAAGACAAACTTTTGCGTCGCGGTATCAGGTTGAGCGGTGACGCCGGGGAAGGTGTTCAGTTCGTGCAGGCTCATGGGCCCTCCGGAAAATAAGCGGGGCTATCGAATGGTGGACATGATACGCAAGGGTAAGGACATCACCAAACCCAAAGCCTCTGCTATTGCCTGACAGACGGCCTGGGCTCAGACTTCACGGCTCAAAACGCGAGTGTTGATTGCAATGATTCGATTCGGTAAATCGGTGTTCATCCTGATCGGCATGCTGTCCGGGATTGCCAGTGCTCAGGCCGAGACGCCGGTCATGACCTGGCCTCCCGGCTGGCAGGTCGAAGAAATTGCACCAGGTGAGGGTGCTTCAGGTGTGTCTCGCCAGCGTGCAGTGAAAGTCGATCAGGGCGGCACCCCGGTGATGGTGATGGAGCTGACCATGACGCAGGTGCAAAGCGATCATCAGGTCAACCTGGAAGGGGTGTTGCTGGAGATGCGCAAGTCGGTGCAGAAAGACTTTTTTCAAGGGGGCTATCAAAGTGTCTGCAACCGGATTCATCCGTCTACCTTGAGCCGGTTATCGGCGCTGGAAACCACCTGTACCATTACACAAAACGGCCGGCATGTGCTTTCTCAAACATTGGTGGCTGCGGTGGACGGCGATAAAGCCTACGTTCTTTCCTACGCCGGACAGGCCGAGGCTTATAAGGCCAGCCAGGATGAAATAGAGGCGGCGCGTAACGCCTTGAAACTTTAAAAGAAGACTTTAGTGGCTTCAGGCTTTGCGTCCGCGCCGAAATATTTAGATACCCAAACGGATTAAGCACAAAGTTAGTCGGCAAGTAGTGGTTTGATCGGCCAACATCGTTGAATTTAGAAGGTATTCATGAAAAAGCCCTGCATTTGCAGGGCTTTTTTTTACAGCGCAAGTGCTTAGCCACGCAACCAGGAATCAACGGTAGAGGCACCATATTGTTCCTTCCAGGCTTTCAAGCCGCGGTGGTTGCCACCCTTGGTTTCAATCAGTTCACCAGTGTGCGGGTTCTGATAAACCTTGACTACGCGGGCGCGGCGGGTTTTCGGCGCCGAGGCTTGCAGGCCGGATTTGGCCGGATTCGGATCGAGAATGGCGATAATGTCGCGCAGGCTCTTGCCGTAGGTTTTCATCAGCCCCTGGAGCTTTTCTTCGAATTCGATTTCTTTCTTGAGCCCGGCATCGTTCTTCAGGGACTCAAGCTGCTTGAGCTGCTCTTGAAGGGCCTTTTCAGCTGCACGAAATTCAGCGAGTCTGGACAATATCTTTACTCCAATAGTGTGTTTGGCTGATACCAACCGCAAACAAAGCTATAAGCCAAGAGCCTTGAAGCGACCCGGTGATAAATGGCTCACCTGCTAAATTACCGCAGGCATGAAAAATTGTAGTAGTTAATGGACCAAGAGTAAATCATGTCTTTTTTTTCATGTAACCAAGAACGGTCATTTGTTTCAAATTGGTGCGTCCTATCGCTGTCTCATCGCTTGAAAGCATTAGTTAATGGTCACTTAATGCACTAATGAACTCCGCGCCGGGCATCGGTCGACCATATAGATAGCCCTGCAGGAAGTTGACGTTATGGGCCGTCAGATAATCACTTTGCGCCAGGGTTTCCACACCTTCGGCAACCATCGCCAGATCGAGCTTGGCGGCAAGTTCCATGATGCTGTCCAGAATGTGGCTGGACAGCGTGTCGATGCCGATCATGGCGACGAAGCTCTGGTCGATTTTCAAATAATCAACATTGAACTGCCGCAGATACCCGAGGCTGGAATGGCCGGTGCCGAAGTCGTCGATGGCGATCTTCACCCCAAGGTCATGCAACTGTTCGAACAGTTGATGGGTAATGGCCGTGGGTTCGATCAGTTCGCGTTCAGTCAACTCCAGCACCAGGTAAATGGAACCCGGTGCGAAAGCCGCGAGAAATTCGCGGCAATCCTGGACCAGGTCCAGATCCTGGCAGTGATTGGCGGTAATGTTGACGCCGATGTGGAAAGGTTCCTCGAACGACGTGGACAGCGGAGCGAGCAAGGTGGCTGTCTGTTGCATCAATGAGCGGGTCATCGGCACGATCAGTCCGGAGTGTTCGGCGAATGGAATGAACAGGTCGGGGCGCACCAGGCCTTCTTTCGGGTGGTTCCAGCGCATCAGCACTTCGATGCCGGAGATCTTTTTGCTATCGCCATGCACAACGGCCTGGAAGTACGGAACGAACTCTGCCGCGTCCAGCGCACGCTTCATTTCATGGGTCGGTGACGATGAACGCTTCTGTAGAATGTGTCCGATCAGGCCCGATATGACGCCAAAGAAAATCAGCAGGCTGAACAACGGCGGGTATTGGCTGCTCATGTAGCGCCAGGTTTCGCCTTCGGGGAAACCGGCCTGAACGCCAAAGGCAAAACGCGAAGAATCGATTTTGGTTTGCGCCACCGGAAAGACGGGGAGGGGGCCCTCATGGAACTCGCCGTCGGAGGTCAACCAATGGGGGCCGACTTGCAGGGCCAACAGGGTATGACGGCCGATCATGCGCAGTGCATTAATCAGGTGATAGCCATCGAGCGTGCTCATCGCGCCACGCAGGCCTTCGCCGAGCCGATATACCAGCACTGCCGTGTTGGGTGTGACCGGGTTGCCTTTCATCAATAACAAGCGGCCACCGGCGTAGTCCCCGGATGCAATCTTCTCCTGATAGTCACCAAACAAGGAACTGCAATAAATAGTGTCGTCCCACACCAGATTGGTCGAGCGCACGAATGGTCGGCGAGTGGCTTGCTCGCGCAAGGCCAGGTTGACGTCGATGCAAGTTTGTCCGGCCAGGGGCAGTAACTCCCGGGCTGCCTGGGCGTTGTTGTCGAGCATCAGTTCGAACTGGCGAATGGCTTCTTCGGCAGTCTGCTGCGTACTTTGCTGGAGCGTTCGCTCAGCTTGCATGGAGAGAATGACACCGCCCAGTAATACCGGGAGTAATCCACTGGCAAGGGTGATTGCAATTCTGATGCTGCGTTTGCGGGTGTTGGCGTTCAGTGGCATTTGCGAAACCTGTAACGATGAAATAGGGCTCTCAAATGCTGGCAGGGCGCAACGCCCTGCAAAAAGAGTTCAAGTTCGAGCCATGATAGTTGGCTCTGGGTACTTACGCCGCTCATCGGTAATCGAGCCCTTGGGCCAGTTTGATGAACGCCAGTGCTGCGGGTGATGCCTGGCGCTGATCGAGTACTGCCAAACCGACCTGTCGCACCACGGCGGGCCGCAAGGGTTTCTTCACGTAGCGGGTGTCGCTGAGCTCGGGCAGCGAGCCTTCGGCGACCACGGTCAATGCATCGCCACGACCGACCGTATCCAGGGTGCTCAGCAACTGCGAGCAACGAAAACGGATGTTGGGTGTCAGCCGGGCGGCATTGAACAGCCGCGATACCAGCTCTGACGAACCGGCCTCGGTCAACACGAAAGGGTCATGGCACAAGTCGCTCAGACTCACGCTGTCACGCGCCGTCAACGGATGATTGACCGGCAGCAGCGCAACCATCTGGTCTTCCATCAGCGCTACCGTGTCGAAACGCTCGTCTGGCAGCACCACAAACCCGATGTCGATGCGCCGCTCTTCCAGCCATTGGATCACCTGACGGTCCGGCCCTTCATCAATGTGGACCTCGATGCCCGGATGTTCGGCACGGTAGCGCTGCAGGATCCTGGGCAGCAATTTGATCGACGAAGTGGGGCCGAACGAGCCAACGCGCAAGGTGCCGCGTTTCATGCCCCGGGCATCCGCAGCTTCCTGGCGCAGGGTATTGGCCAGACCCAGCATGGCCCGTGCACGCAGCAGGAGCTGCTGACCGATATCGCTCAATTCAACCTGGGACTGATGACGGCGCAGCAGTTCGACGCCCAATTCCTGTTCCAGGGATTTCAACGCATGGGAAACCGCCGATTGGGTAATCCCCAGGCGATTGGCCGCCGCCGTGAAGCCGTGCAGCTCGGCGACGGTGGAGAAGATCTCCAATTGAGTGAGGGTCATGAGTGTTTACTCATTTTACGATGACTAAGTATTAGCGGAATGATACGTCATCCCATCGATCACAAAACCCGGAGACGTATGTCCACATGTGAACAAAGCCTGTCCAGGCAGACCGATGTACCCGTTTATTTGAAACTGGCGACGGTCACCATGATCTGGGGCGGCACCTTCGTGGCCGGGCGGTTCCTGGCCGATAGCCTCAGCCCGTTGTTCGCCGCCAGCCTGCGGTTCCTCCTGGCCAGCGCGGCATTGTTGTTGTTTTTATTGTTGACCCGCGTTCCATTGGCTCGACCCAGCCCCAGGCAATGGTTGCAACTGGCGCTGTTGGGATTCTCTGGGATCTTCTTTTACAACCTCTGCTTTTTCTATGGCCTGCACTACATCAATGCCTCGCGGGCGTCCCTGATTGTGGCGCTGAACCCGGCGGTGATCGGGTTGGCCTCGTGGCTTTTGTTTAAGGAGCGCTTGAGTCGGGCGAAGGTCGCGGGCATCGCGACCTGCATTGCCGGGGCAAGCCTGGTGATCGTCAGCCGCAACCCGCAACTGCTGGCCGGCAATTCCGACGCATGGATCGGTGATCTGCTGATTCTCGGCTGCGTGCTCGGCTGGGGCATTTATTCGCTGTGCTCCCGGGAGCTGAATCAAAGCCTGGGACCGGTGCAAACGGTGACCTGGTCGATTTTGCTGGGCACGCTGATGCTGTGGTTGACGTGCGCCATTCGCGGTGAGGTCAGTCTTGCTGTACTCGCCAGTCTCGGCCCGTCGCAGTGGCTGAGCCTGATGTACCTGGGCGTATTGGGTTCGGCACTGGCGTACATCGGCTATTACGACGGCATTCGTAAAATTGGCGCGACCCGTTCCGGTGTCTTTATCGCCCTGAACCCGCTTACCGCCGTGATCCTCGGCGCACTGCTATTGGGCGAGCAACTCACGCTGGCCATGTACTTGGGAGGAGGGCTGGTTCTGGCGGGGATTTACCTGTGCAACAAACCCCTTGCGCCGGCGGGAAAAAAGCGGATTTTATACAGAAGGCGGACAAACTGATTTACGCTGTGTAGAATCAGGTTACGCATACAAGAATACGTCTTCTGGCAACAGAAGCTTCGCCCGCAAGAGCCTTGGGTCGACCATGAAGTTATTAGGGTTTCAATTGATCTACGGTGATTTCCTCGCCCGCAGCGTGCGGGGCATCTCCTGTGCGCCTCCCACCGGTCTCAGCATTGCTAGCAACTAACCTTTGTTAATTGATAAGAATGATGAGGCGCCAACCATGGCAGATTTATACGAAAACCCAATGGGCCTGATGGGCTTCGAGTTCATCGAGTTCGCATCGCCGACCCCCAACACCCTGGAGCCGATCTTCCAGATCATGGGCTTCACCAAGGTCGCGACCCATCGCTCCAAAGACGTGCACCTGTATCGCCAGGGCGCGATCAACCTGATCCTCAATAACGAACCGCACAGCGTCGCCTCGTACTTCGCCGCCGAGCACGGTCCGTCGGTATGCGGCATGGCATTCCGGGTCAAGGATTCGCAAAAAGCCTACAAGCGCGCCCTGGAACTCGGCGCCCAGCCGATCCACATCGAAACCGGCCCGATGGAGCTGCACCTGCCGGCGATCAAAGGCATCGGCGGTGCGCCGCTGTACCTGATCGACCGTTTCGGTGAAGGCAGCTCGATCTACGACATCGACTTCGTGTACCTCGAAGGTGTCGATCGCCACCCGGTCGGCGCCGGCCTGAAGATCATCGATCACCTGACCCACAACGTGTATCGCGGCCGCATGGCCTACTGGGCGAATTTCTACGAGAAGCTGTTCAACTTCCGCGAAATCCGTTACTTCGACATCAAGGGCGAATACACCGGCCTGACCTCCAAGGCCATGACCGCGCCGGACGGCATGATCCGCATCCCGCTGAACGAAGAATCGTCCAAGGGCGCCGGGCAGATCGAAGAGTTCCTGATGCAGTTCAACGGCGAAGGCATCCAGCACGTGGCGTTCCTGTCCGACGACCTGATCAAAACCTGGGACCACCTGAAAAGCATCGGCATGCGCTTCATGACCGCGCCGCCGGACACCTACTATGAAATGCTCGAAGGCCGCTTGCCGAACCACGGTGAGCCGGTGGGCGAACTGCAAGCGCGGGGCATCTTGCTGGACGGTTCGTCCGAGGCGGGCGACAAGCGTCTGCTGCTGCAGATCTTCTCGGAAACCCTGATGGGCCCGGTGTTCTTCGAGTTCATCCAGCGTAAGGGCGATGACGGCTTCGGCGAAGGCAACTTCAAGGCGCTGTTTGAATCCATTGAACGCGACCAGGTTCGGCGTGGTGTGTTGTCCACCGATTAAGCTGATTCACCGCTAAAAAACTGTGGGAGCGAGCCTGCTCGCGATAGCGCCAGATCAGTCAACCGAGATGTTGAATGTCAGGCCCTCATCGCGAGCAGGCTCGCTCCCACATTTGTTTTGTGTTTGCCTTAAGGGCGACGCTGCCGCATCAGATGCTTGAACCCTTCAAATACCAGCACCAGTACCGCCATCCAGATCGGAATATAAGTCAGCCATTCACCGGGCTTGATGCTTTCCCCCAGCAACAACGCCACGCCGAGCAACAGCACCGGCTCCACATAGCTCAACAACCCGAACAGACTGAACGGCAGCAAGCGACTGGCGATGATGTAAACCACCAGTGCCGAGGCGCTGATCAGACCCAGAAGCGGGATCAACCCGGCCAATGCCGGGTGCTGGTCGAAGACGCCGAAGCCCTGTTCGCCACCGCGCACGAACCAGTAGGCAATCGGCAGCATCAGGGTCATGTCCACCCAGAGCCCGCCGAGGTTGTCGGTCCTCAGCCATTTGCGCACGACGAAATACAGCGGATAGCCTACGGTCACCACCAGTGTCGCCCAGGAAAATCCGCCGACCTGATACAACTCATTGACCACGCCCAGGCTGGCGAAAAACACCGCGACTTTTTGCAGGTAAGACAGGCGTTCACCGTAGGCGATGCGCCCGGTCAGCACCATGGCCAGCGGCAACAGGAAATAGCCCAGCGACACGTCGAGGCTGTAGCCGTTGAGCGGCGCCCACATGAACAGCCAGAGTTGTACGCCCAGCAACGCCGAGGAAACGATCAGGCCACCGACCAATTTCGGTCGGATGCTGATCCGGCGCAATAGCTCAGCGGCGCGTCGCCATTCACCGGACACCACCATGAACACAGTCATGCAGGGCACGGTCAACAGCATGCGCCAGCCAAAAATCTCCACGCCGCTCAAGGGGGTGAGCAGCGAAGTGTAGTAATACATGACGGCAAACAGCACCGAGGCTGAAACCGATAGAGCGATACCTTTAGACAAGCTGTCCTCGCGAGGTTGAACGTAAAACGGGGTGCGGAGGATACGTGGTTTTTGTGCTGAATATTGGCCGGATGATCAGAATTTTCAACATTCCGGGGGGGCGAAACCCTGTGGGAGCGAGCCTGCTCGCGAATGCGGTTTCACATCCAACATTGATGTTGAAGGGTAGACCGCTTTCGCGAGCAGGCTCGCTCCCACAATAGGTGGCGTGTCTTTTCAGTTATTGTGCGGTTTACGGCCTGACACGAAATGACTCACATCATTGAACCCCGGTGTCGACGCATGCCCCGGCGTCACCAGCGAATCAATGAACGCTTCATCCTCGGCCGTAATCTTCACCGCTTGCGCCTTAGTGTAGGCATCCCACTGTGCTTCGGTGCGCGGGCCGACGATGGCCGAGGTGACGGCGCTGTTGTTCAGCACCCAGGCGATGGCGAACTCGACGATGCCCACGCCGCGCTCCTGCGTGTACTGCTGGATCTGCTGGGCAATGCGCAGGGACTCAACGCGCCATTCGGTTTCCAGGATGCGTTTGTCTGCGCGCCCGGCACGGCTGTTGGCATCCGGTTTCACGTCCGGCGCGTACTTGCCACTGAGCACGCCGCGCGCCAGCGGGCTGTAGGGCACCACGCCCAGGCCATAGTTCTGTGCGGCGGTGATCTGCTCGGTTTCCGCCTGGCGGTTGACGATGTTGTATAGCGGCTGGCTGATCACTGGCCGGTCGACGCCGAGTTTGTCGGCCACCCGAATGACTTCGGCGATGCGCCAGCCGCGATAGTTCGACAGGCCCCAGTAGCGGATCTTGCCCTGGCGAATCAGGTCGCCGATGGCCGACACCGTGACCTCCAGCGGCGTGTTGTGGTCCTCGCGGTGCAGGTAATAGACGTCGAGATAGTCGGTGCCCAGGCGCGTCAGGCTGGCCTCGATGCCGTTGAAAATGTGCTTGCGACTCAGGCCGCTGCGGTTCGGCACACCGTCAACCGGGCCGAAGCCGACCTTGGTGGCCAGTACCCATTCATGGCGGCGGCTGGCGATCGCTTCGCCGACGATTTCTTCGGAATGGCCGTTGGTGTAGACGTCAGCGGTGTCGATGAAATTGATGCCCTGTTCCCAGGCCTTGTCGATGATGCGCAGAGAGTCCTCAGTGCTGGTCTGTTCGCCGAACATCATCGTGCCCAGGGTCAAGGTCGAAACCTGCAGGCCCGAATGGCCCAGCGTGCGATAGCTCATGTCGAAATCCTTTTGCCAGTGGGGAAGGCCTAATCAAATACCAGAAAGGTCCAGCGTATCAAAATGAATTATCGGTGCAGTGGTCAGCCAGTCCGGTGGCGCCGGGTGCGCGGTGTAAAACTCGCGCATTTTGTTCATGTCCCTGACAAACCAGCTGTTGAGCCAGGTTCGATATTGGTGCTGATACGTGGCTTGGTGGACGGGATGGGCCAGACTTTTTATGACGGCATGACCGGCCATCATCCCCGACATGATCGCCTTGAGCACGCCATGGGAAGTGCCAGGATCGAGGATGGACGCTGCGTCACCGACCATGAAATATCCCGCCCCGGCGCATTGCCCACACGCGCGCCAAGTCACATCCGCACCCCTTGTGTTCGAGAAATCCCTCAAATGCGCGAGCTCCGCAGGCGGTTGCAGATTCGCTTGACGAGCGTTGAACTTCAGGCGGGTCCAGGCGTACGAATCGGCGGCGATTTTCGCTATCCAGTACCAGCCGTGCGGATTCGCGATGATTGCCGGGGCGTCGTCACACACGGTGGAGCTGCCCTTGGCGTAACCGTAGGTGGCGATCAATGGCGGTGAATACGCGTGACGCTCCAATGCCAGTTGTCGCGCCAGCCAACCCTTGGCGCCGCTGGCGTCAATCAACTGAGCGCAATGGAAAACACCCTGATCGGTGTCCACGCCTATTACTGTCTCGTTGGAGCGAATGACCTTCAAGGTTCGACAAGGTCGTACCACCGCTGCGCCCACTGCCTGAGCCTGGCTGAGTAAGCGGTTGTCGAGCAGGCGTCGGGGAATCTGGAAGCCGCGCCAGGGACCGTCGGCATCACCGCCAAAGGCATTGAAGTGGCGGGGAGTCCCCCATTGCACCCAATTACCGTGATGCCGAATGAAATCGCCCGTCGATAGCGCAGGGGCAATAGCCAGTTGCTGCAACAACGGTTCGATGCCCGGTGGCAGGGTTTCGCCGGGTCGATCGCGATAAACCGCTGATTGTTCGAGCAACGCCACGCTCAATCCCTGTTGTGCGCAAAGGATCGCCGCAGCGCTGCCTGCCGGGCCGGCGCCGATGACAACGACATCATGGATGTACAAGATAGCGCGCCTGCCATGGGTCTTGTTCGCGCTTGATCAACAGTGTTGTCGGGCTGACAAACAGATAGAACATTTCGAGTACTTCGGCATGTCGCTTGGTGAAGTCTTCGGGGATGGTCGTGCCATCAATGTTGTTTCTATAAATCTGATAGGCGTGAACCGGCGCTTCCAAACGGGTCCCTGTCGTTGACTCTGCTTGGTCCAGCTCTTTGTCCGGGCGCCTCACTTTCTGGAAAAGCAGGACGGACCAGCGCTTTTTTTCCTGCCGTGTAATGGCGCCCAACGCACCGAAAGCGTTATGCATGGACAAGATCCGCGCCTGGTAATCCTCGGCAGTGGTTTGTGCCAGGAGACTGACCGATATCCGGTTATCCAGGGCGTTTCTTGTAAGGTCGACGTGATCGTAACTCTCGTACTCGACTCGCCTCACATTGTCCACGTCGATCAGGCGGGGCGTGTTGACGCCGTCGCACGCAAATTGCTCTTCGTTCTGCAACGGTATGATCGCAATCCCGTCCTCCCTGGGGGCGTAGTTTCTTGATGAGTCCGCGGAGAGCACGGGCCAGTAGGCGCCAGTCGCATCACAAATCTTCATGTCGTCCGTCCACGGACTGCCCAGTACAGACGCGTCGAAGGAATCGGGGTTGAATCCACTGCCGAATTTGGGGGCGATATCCCAGCCCGGGCTGAGCGTACCCGCGCCGCCATCGGTTAAACAGGTTTGTCTTTGCTGATGCGCGACCGCTACGGTAGTGGCCGGCTCCCCGGTGTCCAGCGTGTGCGAGATGATGGCGGCGATGCTTTTGTCCTGCACCGGAAAATGACCTCCCGGCAAGCGTGTGTTACCAGCCATTCTCCGGTCTGCGAGCACCCTGAGGCTTTGTCCGAAAAAGACCTGGGGAAACCGCTGTCCAAGGCTCCACTCGTGTAGCCGCCGAGGTGTATGGAGAGGATAAAAACAAGGCGCCGAGACCAGCGAATACGCTGGCCAATGACTCAGTCTCGCGGTGTCGAGTGCGGGGCAAGTCGCGCTGACCTGGCCGTCAGCGGTGTGGTCAATGAAATGCAAGGCGTTATAGCCACCCGCGTCAACAATGGCCTGCACATCACGTTCGGTGCTCAGATCGTGGACAGAGCCATCATCATTCTGTTTAAAACGTCGATTTATGATGTAGCCCTGATAGTCGGGGGCCTGCGGAATCGAAAAAAATAGTCGTTCGCCCTTGTAGCGGGCTTCTTCCACCAGATGTGTCTTGGCGACCGGGGTCAGCAAGCCACTGCCATAAACTTTCGGGTCGGCCCATTTGACAAGATTTCTGGTAATGACAAACGGTTCGTTGGAAATGTCCGGTTCGCCCCACCCGGAGCCGGGAAAGTTGCGATGAAACTGGCGGAGTTTTTCATTGATCTGAAAAAAATCCATCTTCAGTTTCAGATCCAGGCCGGCAATGCAGTCAGGGCCGTCAAACAGCTTGTGCAATGGCACCCAGAACTGGCGCGCATCATCGCCGGATTGCGCGGGCCATGGCCCGAACTCAAGGGAGTCGCCGGCTTTCTGCATGGCGATGTAGGCGCTATACCGTGCCGGTATGACGCGGATCGCTCGTGGATTGCTCGTTACCCAAGGCAGGAAACCCCGTCGCGCCCGATCGTAGTGCGGGGGAGCCGTGCCGACACGTGCAATGCCGGTGCGGGAGAAACACAGATCGGCATGTTTCTTGTGGCCCGTGTCTGGCCTGGGTCTGTACTCAACGGCGAACACGACAATGCCCAGTGGTGTACCGGTCCCGGCTTGTTGTTGAAGGTCTGTCATCGACGGCAGCCGGGAGCCATAGACGTAATTCAAGACCGTTTCTATCTCGGCCGCTGTCGGGAATAACGAAAACGCCTTGCCGTCAGGACCCTTCAACACATTGGGTGAGGCGAGGGCATGGAATAACAGACTGCGAGCCGGTTTGCCGGCCTCGATGCCCCGCTGTCCGGTCAAGGAGAAATCTTCAAACCCCTTGAGGGTTCGATCCACTGATAATGTTTTGCTTAACTCTGCCGCCAAGGGCCGAGCCTTGATATCGAGCCCATGATGTAGAAAAAGCGCGTGCCAACCACTATCAGATGCCAGACGTGTACAAACAGCCTCGACGTCGTCGATCACAGCCATGATGTCGTCCTGCCGGAATGAGTGTGTTCACACAAACTCGGGCTGACTTCCATGGATTCAAGAGAGCCGATCCGAACAACGTTGTGACATGGTGTATCAGCCTAGTGCAGGTGTAGGGAAAAAATCGACTATCAGATCTGCTAGGCACGCCGGAGCAAAAGGGCTCCGGCGCCCGACGTGTCACTGGTTACGCAACGTCCGCGTCATGCGCAACGCCAGCAGACTCCCGCAGACAATCACCCCCGCCAGCAGATACAACGCCGCATCGGTGGACCCCGTGCTGTCCTTGACCCAACCCACCAGGTAAGGGCTGAGGAACCCCGCCATCTGCCCCATGGAATTGATCAGCGCCAACCCACCGGCCGCCGCGCCGGCACTGAGCATCGCGGTCGGCACCGGCCAGAACATTGGCAAACCAGTGAGGGCGCCCATGGTGGCTAGGGTGAGGCCGAGGATGGCGATGGCCGGGTTGGCGGCGAAGTTCACCGCGATCAACAGGCCGAGCGCACCCATCAGCATCGGCACCACCAGATGCCAGCGACGTTCTTTGCGCAGGTCCGCCGAGCGGCCGACCATCAGCATGAACAGGGCTGCCAGTAAGTAAGGAATCGCACTCAGCCAGCCGATCACCAGGTTGTCGCTGAAACCGAGGTTCTTGATGATCGACGGCAGCCAGAAGTTGATCGCGTAGACGCCGCTCTGGATGCAGAAGTAGATCAACCCGAACGCCCAAATCGCCGGGTTCTTGAACACCGCCAGCAGCGAATCGGTGGTGGTCTTCGGTTTGTTCGCCAGGTCTTCAGCGTGGTCGGCTTCCAGCACCGAACGCTCGAACGGCGTGAGCCATTTGGCGTTGGCGTAACTGTCGCTGAGCAGGAAGTAGGCGAGGGCGCCGAGGATCACGGTCGGAATGCCTTGCAGCAAAAACATCCACTGCCAACCGGCCAACCCGCCTTGGCCAGCGGCGAAGTGGTTGAGGATCCAGCCGGAGAACGGGCTGCCCAACAGGCCGGACACCGGGATCGCCGACATGAACAGCGCCATGATCCGGCCGCGTCGGAAAGTCGGGAACCACTGCGAAAGGTACAGCACCACGCCCGGGAAGAACCCGGCCTCGGCGGCGCCGGTGAACAGACGCAAGGTGTAGAACTCGGTGGGTGTAGTGACGAATAGCAGGCAGGTCGACAGCGCGCCCCAGGTGATCATCATTAGCGCAATCCAGCGCCGTGGGCCAAACTTTGTCAGCGCCAGGTTGCTCGGAACGCCGCACAGCACGTAACCGATAAAGAAGATCCCGGCGCCGAGGCCATATACGGTTTCGCTGAATTTCAGCGCGTCGAGCATCTGCAACTTGGCGAAACCAACGTTGACTCGGTCGAGGTAGTTGAACAGGTAGCAGATGAAAATGAAGGGGATCAAACGCAGGGTGATGCGTTTGTAGACGGCGTTTTTCTCGTCAACGATGGCCTGGGTAGCGGCGGCGCTCTGTGACATGGCGGCTCTCTCTTTTTTATGATTTTTGGCGATGCAAAGGGTAACGTTGATCGCCCTGCGAGTCTCGGCCACCGCCCAGGTCTTGTCTTTGTGCCGGCGCACAGGGTTTGCCACCCAGCCCTGTGCGGGCGAACAATGGCCCCATCATGTATTCAAGGAACCCCGTCATGTTCGAACTCGATCACGACCTGGCCCAGGACATCGTCGACCGGGCGATGGCGATCCTGCCGTACAACGTCAACGTCATGGACAGCCAGGGGTTGATCCTCGGCAGCGGCGAACCCGAGCGGGTCAACACCCGGCATGAAGGCGCGCAACTGGTGTTGGCCAACGGGCGCGTGGTGGAGATCGACGCGCAGACCGCGATGTATCTCAAGGGCGTGCAACCGGGCATCAATCTGCCGCTGATGCTCGATCAGCGTTTGATCGGCGTGCTGGGCATCACTGGCGAACCCGAGCATCTGCGTACCTATGCTGAACTGGTGCGCATGACGGCAGAGATGCTGGTGGGCCAGCGCAATCAGCAAGCGGAACAGCAATGGCGGCGTCAGCGTTGTGATGATTTGCTGGCGTTGCTACTCAGCGACGCGGGGGACTCGCCGCGACTGATCGACGAAGCGCAACAGCTCGGGCTCAAGCCGCAAATGGCTCGCGTGCCCTACCTGTTTGAACTGGGCATGGAGCAAGGGCCGGGGCAAACGGCCGATGCGCTCAGTGCCTGGTTGATGTCGCGCTATCCGGACAGTTGGTGCGTGAGTTCGGCCAAGTCCTCGTTGCTGTGGTGCCGGCCCGCCAATCAGACCGTCGAGAATGAACGTTTGCTGGAAAAGCTCGAGGGCCTTGGCTGGAACATTCTGCGCATCGCCGTGGGCGGGCAGGCCGATGGATTAGCGGGATTGCGTCGCTGTTATCGCCGGGTCGGCGACCTGCTGGCCTATGGGCGCGAGGTGTTGCCCCGGTCGCGGTTGTTGATCCTCAACCGTTATCGATTGCCGGTGATGCTCTGGCGCCACCGCAACGACGATGCCCTCGACGAACTGCTCAACCCGTTGCGCAAAGTCATTGCCAAGGACAACAACGGCCAGTTGCTGGCAACCCTGCGCAGCTGGTGCGAGCACGATGGCCAGAGCCAGGCCTGTGCCGATGCGCTAGGTATTCACCGCAACAGCCTGCGCTACCGCATGGAGCGGATCGCCGAACTCAGCGGCGTCGATCCACTGCGCCTCGATGGCATGCTCGCCCTTTACCTGGGCGTGCAACTGCTCCCGCAGACCGACACCCATCCATAAACAACACCCTCACCCTGGACAATGTTGGGACACAAATTTCATGAGCAACGCAAATCCCCTGTGGGAGCGAGCCTGCTCGCGAAGGCATTCACCCAGACACATCCTGCTAAATGCCGGTCCCACCCTTGGGTCTCCACAGGACTAGCCTTCTTCATGACTTGAACATGCAAGAGGCGAAGGAATGCCTGGATTGTCCGCTTCACACCGCCTGCGTCTGGGCCGTTTTGCCGAACCCAATCGGATTTACCTACTGACCACTAATACCCTCGCGAGAGCTCCGGTCTTCAACGACTTCGCCTTGGGCAGGTTGGTCGTCGCCCAATTTCGCGCCGCGCAAGAACTTGGATTTGCCCATTCATTGGCTTGGGTAGTCATGCCTGATCACTTCCACTGGTTGATCGATTTGCAGCGCGGATCATTGAGCGAACTGATGCAAAGGACCAAATCCATGAGCACCAAGGCGATAAACCAGTCTACTGGACGACAGACTCGTTACTGGCAGCAAGGTTTTCATGATCGAGCGCTACGCCGCGATGAAGACTTGGTAAAAGTGGCCCGGTACATTGTGGCAAACCCGTTAAGGGCGGGGCTGGTCGATAAATTGGGTGACTATCCGCTGTGGGATGCAATCTGGGTCTGAGCTGGAATCGAGTTGCCTTCTTCGCGAGCAGGCTCGCTCCCACAATGGACCGTGGTGGGGCCCGGACTGCATAAGCAAGACCAATCCCCTGTGGGAGCGAGCCTGCTCGCGAAGAGGCCAGCACATCCAACACCCATGCCGACTGACCCACCGCTTTCGCGAGCAGGCTCGCTCCCACAATGGACCGTGGTGGGGCCCGGATTGCCTAAGCAAGACCAATCCCCTGTGGGAGCGAGCCTGCTCGCGAAGAGGCCAGCACATCCAACACCTATACCGACTGACCCACCGCCTTCGCGAGCAGGCTCACTCCCACAATGGACCGTGATGGGACCCGGATTGCATGGGCAACGCAAACCCTCTGTGGGAGCGAGCCTGCTCGCGAAGAGGCCAGCACATCCAACACCTATACCGACTGACCCACCGCCTTCGCGAGCAGGCTCACTCCCACAATGGACCGTGGCGGGGCCCGGATTGCATAAGCAAGACCAATCCCCTGTGGGAGCGAGCCTGCTCGCGAAGAGGCCAGCACATCCAACACCTATACCGACTGACCCACCGCCTTCGCGAGCAGGCTCACTCCCACAATGGACCGTGATGGGACCCGGATTGCATGGGCAACGCAAACCCTCTGTGGGAGCGAGCCTGCTCGCGAAGAGGCCAGCACATCCAACACCTATACCGACTGACCCACCGCCTTCGCGAGCAGGCTCACTCCCACAATGGACAGTGGCGGGGCCCGGATTGCATAAGCAAGACCAATCCCCTGTGGGAGCGGGCCTGCTCGCGAAGAGGCCAGCCCATCCAACACCTATGCCGACTGACCCACTGCCTTCGCGAGCAGGCTCGCTCCCACAATGGACAGTGGTGGGGCCCGGATTGCCTAAGCAAGACCAATCCCCTGTGGGAGCGAGCCTGCTCGCGAAGAGGCCAGCACATCCAACACCTATGCCGACTGACCCACCGCTTTCGCGAGCAGGCTCACTCCCACAATGGACCGTGGTGGGGCCCGGATTGCCTAAGCAAGACCAATCCTCTATGGGAGCGAGCCTGCTCGCGAAGAGGCCAGCACATCCAACACCTATACCGGCTGACCCACTGCCTTCGCGAGCAGGCTCGCTCCCACAATGGACCGTGGTGGGGCCCGGACTGCATAAGCAAGACCAATCCCCTGTGGGAGCGAGCCTGCTCGCGAAGAGGCCAGCACATCCAACACCTATACCGACTGACCCACCGCCTTCGCGAGCAGGCTCACTCCCACAATGGACCGTGGTGGGGCCCGGATTGCATGGGCAACGCAAACCCTCTGTGGGAGCGAGCCTGCTCGCGAAGAGGCCAGCACATCCAACACCTATACCGACTGACCCACCGCCTTCGCGAGCAGGCTCGCTCCCACAATGGACCGTGGTGGGACCCGGATTGCATAAGCAAGACCAATCCCCTGTGGGAGCGAGCCTGCTCGCGAA
The DNA here is from genome assembly GCF_002356535.2 of Pseudomonas izuensis. NCBI lineage: Bacteria > Pseudomonadati > Pseudomonadota > Gammaproteobacteria > Pseudomonadales > Pseudomonadaceae > Pseudomonas > Pseudomonas izuensis. Next base: position 2,979,369 of record NZ_AP017423.2, read on the forward strand.
GAGGCCAGCACATCCAACACCCATGCCGACTGACCCACCGCCTTCGCGAGCAGGCTCACTCCCACAATGGACCGTGGCGGGGCCCGGATTGCATGGGCAGCGCAAACCCTCTGTGGGAGCGAGCCTGCTCGCGAAGAGGCCAGCACATCCGACACCCATGCCGACTGACCCACCGCCTTCGCGAGCAGGCTCGCTCCCACAATGGACAGTGGTGGGGCCCGGATTGCATATGCAAGACCAATCCTCTATGGGAGCGAGCCTGCTCGCGAAGAGGCCAGCACATCCAACACCTATACCGACTGACCCACCGCCTTCGCGAGCAGGCTCGCTCCCACAATGGACCGTGGTGGGGCCCGGATTGCATGGGCAAGACCAATCCCCTGTGGGAGCGAGCCTGCTCGCGAAGAGGCCAGCACATCCAACACCTATACCGACTGACCCACCGCTTTCGCGAGCAGGCTTGCTCCCACAAAAAACGGTTTTGTGGAAATGAACAATAATCCTCAATGCCCCTTGTGCAGCGGACCGGCGCCATCGTGTTTGGCGACTGGCAGGATGAGGGTATTGGAACTGGAGAATTCCCATGAAGATCGTGATTGCCCCTGACTCGTTCAAAGACAGCATCAGTGCTCAAGGCGCGGCCGACGCCATCGGGTTGGGTTTGCGGGAAGTCTGGCCGGAGGCGCAACTGATCAAATGCCCGATGGCCGATGGTGGGGAGGGCACTGTCGCGGCGGTGCTGGCGGCGTGTGGCGGGGAGCTTCACAATGCCGAAGTGCGCGGCCCCCTCGGCGATACAGCCTATGCGAAGATGGCCTGGTTGCCGGACAGCCGCACCGCGATCATCGAAATGGCCGAAGCCAGCGGTTTGCAATTGGTGCCGGTCGATCAGCGCGATGCCTGCAACAGCAGCACCTTTGGCACTGGGCAATTGATTCGTTTCGCCCTCGACGAAGGTGCACAGCGCATCATCCTGGCCATCGGCGGCAGCGCCACCAACGACGGTGGCGCCGGCGCGATGCAGGCCTTGGGCATGCAGCTGTTCGATGCACAGGGCCAGCCGCTCGCACCGGGCGGCCTGGCCCTGGCGCAACTGTTTCGCATCGACCTGAGCGAACTCGATCCGCGCCTGGCGGAGGTGCGCTTTGACATCGCCGCCGATGTCGACAACCCGCTGTGCGGTCCCCACGGTGCATCGGCGGTGTTCGGCCCGCAAAAAGGCGCCACGCCGGAACAGGTTCAACTGCTCGATCATGCCCTTGGGCACTTTGCCGATCACTGTGCGAAAGTCCTGAACAAGGATGTGCGCGATGAACCGGGCAGTGGCGCGGCGGGCGGGTTGGGTTTTGCCGCCAAGGCGTTTCTCGGTGCGCAGTTCTTGCCGGGGGTCGAGGTGGTCGCCGAACTGGTGGGCTTGGTCGAAGCCATCGAAGGTGCCGATCTGGTAATCACGGGCGAAGGACGTTTTGATGCCCAGACCCTGCGCGGGAAAACGCCGTTTGGTGTGGCGCGAGTTGCCAAACAACATGGCGTGCCGGTGATCGTAATCGCCGGGACCTTGGGTGAGGGCTATCAGGCACTGTATGAACACGGCATCAATGCCGCGTTCTCCCTGGCGAGTGGGCCGATGACATTGGAGCAAGCCTGCAACGAAGCACCGCGTCTGTTGCGAGAGCGGGCGACAGACATCGCGCGTGTCTGGAAAATAGCTGCACTCATCAGCTGACCGCAATCACTGTGGCGAGGGAGCTTGCTCCCGTCGGGCTGCGAAGCGGCCCCAAAAAATGGGCCTGCTGCGCAGTCCAGCGGGAGCAAGCTCCCTCGCCACAGAGGTTCCTGTAGCCACAAAGGTTTTGTGTAAGGGCGACTACTGCGGTGGATCTATCTGATCCAGCACCCGGTTCGCCGTGATCTCCGCCAGCATCACGCTGTTGGAAATCCCCAGCAGCGCATGGCGGTCGCCACCTTCCAGGTGATCCACCAACTGATGGACCATCACATCCACCGACGCCAGCGTCTCCACCAGATACACCATCAGGGTTTCGGTGGTGAGTTCCGGGTCCACGGTAAACATGGTGGAAGGCGTACGCGGTGTGGCCTTGATATCGGCCGTGGAGGGGAAGTGGAAGTCGAGAGCGCGCTCGGCGGCTTCGTTGAGTTTGTTTGAATCGGGTTCGTACGGGGAGGTCGGATCGGTGTCCGGGGGATTCGGTGTGACTTTGAACATAAGCTAGGTTCCTTCATGGGGTGCCAACCCTCCTGCGACTAAACGAGAGGGAGGCAACTGTGCGCAGGTTAGTCGACCGGGGAATCTAGCAAAGCCGGCGCGCCGAAGCGCCCTGCGCACAGTCACCATCGAGTGCAGGCGTGGATCTGCCTGACTGATGAGCTTGTGCAACTCTCTAAATATCCAACCGGGCGACTAAACCCGATCACTGATGAGCAGTGACGCGAATCAAGTTACCGAGCGGCCCCAAGGCGCACAAGCCGGCGGATTCTGGCGCAAGCGTAGGCAGTGACGCAAGGTCTTGTGGTTTTCAAGAAGTTGTCTTAAACGCGATTAAACAGGTGCTCTGAGGTGACGTCGAGCCACGACTTTGCGCCGTTCATATGTGATGGTTCTTTTGTTCCGCACCACGCCTGTATAGGTAGCCACCTGTCAACTCTGACAGTATCGCGATCTGTAAAACTTCTGCTTAATTCGCTCAAGGCCCAAGCAGCCTCGCAGAGCGAAGGGAAGAGTATTGCCGTGCCCGACTGTATCGATCTGCCAGACAGATATGACGGCCATTGCCTTCGCAATGGTTTGAACGATACGAATGGGAGAGCGACATCATGGCAAGTGACGGCAGAACACAACTACTACCTGCCTGGAGCCAGAGAGCGCCAGGGCGAGCCGATGCGGATCCGTTTCCACCCCCCGATGTGAGCAAAGTCACATTGCCGGGCGAACCGAAAGGATTGTTCGCCAGAGCAACACTTGACGCCGATGTGACGTTGAAGATTCAGGCCTGGAGCACGATTCCGACTGATCCAATGGATAGAGAGCAAATCCGCGTACAGCTCGCGCGGCCAGGTACCTCGAACTACGAAACAGTTTACGAAAAGGAATATATCCCTGGTACGACCGAGATTCCGGTGGAGGTAACGATTCCTTCGCCATGGTTGCTGAAGGACGAAAATGAAGGCCCGTTCAAACTACGGTATCAACATGAGAATTATCTCGGCACACCCAGCAATTCCACAGACGTGGACGTGTTCGTCGATAAAATCCCTCCAAACGGTACTGCCGCGCCAGACAAGCTGACCTACGAGTTCGGGCTACCCATTGTCGATGCCACGCTTGCAGGGGCCGACCTGGAGTTCAAAGTTCCCGACTGGACCGGTCCTGCCCAAGGTGACAGAGTCGCCTTCACCGTAGTAGCAGACAAACTGCCTGACGACCCCAATGACATCGTGCCCATCGATGTGGTCGAGTTGGGGGCTGACCGCAAGATTAAATTTCCGACTTCATTGTTAAAAGGGTTGCCAGACGGCAACTACTGCTTTGGCTATGTCGTTTTGGACAAGGCCGGCAACCGTAGCCGCATCTCCAATTACGACCTGATTCCCTTGGCACTCGGTGCGTTTCCGCCGAATCCATACCCCCCCCCTCAACGTACCTGAAGGGGACGATGGGGTGGTAGATCGGGCAGACGCTTTGCAGGGTGTCCATGTCGAGTTCGCAAAAATCCTGAACGCAAAAGCGACGGACCTGATCGCAATTATTTGGGGCACGAAGGAGCTTCCTTACCGCACACCCGTGGGTGCCGCCCCTCAGAACCGGATGAGTGTGCGGGTTATTTGGGAACATATGAGGGACCAGTACGGCTCGGCGGACGATCCTGTTGATACGCCTGTGGAGTACAAGCTGTACCGTGGTTCGGTGGCGCTTGGCGGTGCGACGGGCAAAGTGATGGTCGATTTTTCCCACACCGGTCCGGAGAACCCTAAACCTGAACCCGGCAACCCGAACCTTCACCCATTAGATGTTTACGGCGAGAGCGGTGAAGCCAGCGACACGCCTAACAAGTTGATCGCCAGCGATGAGAACAAGCCTGTTGTGGCCAGAGTCAAACTGTATGACCCTCTTACCAAGGGCGACGTACTTCAGGTGCGCTGGAACGAAAAGCCTATCGGCAGCCCTCGCCCAATCGACCCTGACCAAGACAACCCAGGCGACGAAATTGATATCGATATAACGGATTGGGACGTTATCAGGAAGGAAGGCAACAACACGAAAATGCCGGTGATCTATGCCCTTACCAATCCTGGCTTCACCAACCCTCAGGAACCCGAGACGCCTACTGAAGTTGAAATCACCTTCCTTACCGTGACGTTGCCAAAGGCAGAACCACAAGGTCTCTTCAATGGCAGGCTCACTTGCCGTTCATTGCACTTCGAAGACGGAAAGATTGGCTTCCGATACCTGATTCCGCCAAGCGACTACTTGAAAGCAGGGATGATGGTTGCGCTTGAGTGGAAAGCTTCACATACCTACGCCGCACCCGTGCCGATACCCTCCGCCGGCCTCAAGGCATCCTACGGGCCGATATCCGACGACGAGGCGAAAAAGGGATTCTTCTGGTTTATCCAGCCTTATCAGGCTCACATCCTGCCGACATGGAACAGCCCCACCAATCAGATCGGCAAGGGTGAAGTCAGCTACACCCTGGACGTCGGTGGCGTCCCGGTGTCCTCAGTCTTCTCGGACACGCAGGTAGGGCTGACTCAAGGGGATGGCACTTGTGACTTGACTCCACCCGCGCGCCGAAATTGAACAGGACTGCAGCGGGTGCTTTACGGTACCTGCTGCTGTTGTGTGGTCCGCGACTGACTCTCGCGCTGCTCGCAGGATTAGTCCTACAAGATGTTCAGGAAACTCCTGCATCTGGGTCGGAAGCATCTGGATATTCTGCGCCGCCTTTGTAGTCCGGTTCTTTTCTATTGATCAGGAAAGCGCCGAACTTTTGTAGTTCAGAATCAATGGAGTCGCTCATGTCTGCCAGCCAGTTTTTTTTGTTGAGTCCTTTGTCGCGTACATTGCGACTGTTGCCCGTCGTGCCTTTTTTAATCATTGGCGAGCAGGCCCATGCCACCCGTTTTATCGATGGCAGCCTGGAACCCGTTGCGTCAATCGATGGGACAGCGGCACTGGATAACTATGACGTATTCAACGGTGCCACCTTGAATGCCAACGGTGCGCAAACGCGGGATATCAGGATGACAGGATCGACCTTGAACCTCACCGGTACTCAGGTACAAGGCACTTCCGCCAACGGCGTGCATCTGGATAGCAGTCATGCAACGATCATTGGCAGCAGTATCAACAGCGACAGAGTCGGACTGGTGCTCAGTCACAATGCCGCAAACACCATTGGATCAACCGCGCAGGTAAGCGGCAGCACCATCACCGGCGCGCGAAATGGTGCGACCGTCAACGGCTTGAGTACATTGACGCTGGCGAACAGCGCGGTCACCGGCAACAGCCTGGCCGGCATCCGCATGTTCAACGGTACAGTCAATGCCGAGGGCAGCAACATCACAGGGGCCACCAACGGTATTCAGATCAATACCGACCCCGGTGTGGCTTCTCCTAATACTGTCGAACTGAGTGGCAGTCGGGTCGAGGGCTTGAATGGTGCGGCGATTCTGGTCGATACACAAAATGCAGGCGCGACGCAGGCGAATATCGCCGCCCTCAAGAACTCAACGCTGGTCGGCAGCAACGGCGTGCTGATGGAAGTACGCAATGGCGCCGAAGGTAACTTGCGCGTTGGTGGCAGCACGCTGGTCGGCGATATCGTTGCGGACGGCACCAGCACGGCCAATGTGCTACTGGATGACTCCGCCACCCTGACCGGCCGCCTGCAAAACGTGCAGAACCTGGGGGTCAACAGCAATGCCCGCTGGATCATGGTCGATAACGGCACGGTACAAAATCTGGACATGAACGGCGGCGCCATCCAGTTCGGCAACCCTGGCGAATTCTTCAAGTTGAACGTAGGTACGTTGTCGGGTACCGGCGGTACGTTTTTCATGCACACCGACTTTCGGACCGGTCAGGTCGATACCCTGACTGTGACTGGCACGGCGACCGGTAATCACACTGTAGCCATTGATGCCAGCGGCACGGAGCCGGTGGGGGCCGGCGCTATTCCGGTGGTTCACATCGGTGGCGGTGATGCGACGTTCAGCCTGGCTGGCGGTGCCGTGGACCTGGGGGCTTTTTCCTACGACCTGATTCAGCAGGGCAGCAACGACTGGTACCTCAATACCGCGTCTCGCGTAATCAGCCCGGGGACCCAATCGGTTATCGCGCTGTTCAACGCCGCACCGACTGCCTGGTATGGCGAACTCAGCACCCTGCGTACGCGCATGGGCGAAGTGCGCATGGACCACGGCAAGGCCGGCGGCTGGATTCGCGCCTACGGCAACAAGTTCGACGTCGAGGCCAGTTCGGGGGTTGCTTATCAGCAAGTTCAGCAAGGCCTTTCGTTTGGTGCCGATGCGCCGTTGCCGATGGGGGATGGGCAATGGCTGGTGGGGTTGTTGGGGGGTTACAGCAAGTCCGACCTGGATTTGAGCGGTGGCACCAGCGGCACCATCGACAGCTACTACCTGGGCGCCTACACCACGTGGCTGGATGCACTGAGCGGCTACTACTTCGATGGCGTGCTCAAGTTCAACCGCTTCCAGAACGAATCCGATGTGCACCTGAGCGACGGCAAGAAAACCAAGGGTAATTACGACAGCCATGGTGTTGGCACATCGCTGGAGTTCGGCCGCCATATCAAATTGGCTGACGACTACTTCGTTGAACCCTTTACCCAACTGTCGGGCGTGATCATCCAGGGTAAAAACTACGAACTTGACAACGGCCTGTCCGCAGAAGGCAGTCGTACCCGTTCACTGCTGGCCAAGGCCGGCGCAACCGCAGGGCGCAACTTCCAGTGGGATGACAAGGTCGTGCAGCCTTATGTCCGCGCCGCTTATGTACACGAGTTCGCCAACAACAATGAAGTGAAGGTCAACGACAACACCTTCAACAACGACCTTTCGGGTTCCCGTGGAGAATTGGGTCTTGGTGTGGCGGCATCGCTGAGCGACAAGGTCTCGATTCATGCCGACTTCGATTACAGCAATGGCGACAAGATCGAACAGCCGTGGGGCGCCAATTTTGGAGTGCGTTATAGCTGGTAACGCGTTGATTGCGACAGCACGAAGGCTGGTTACTGTCTTGATCGACAGCCACCAGCCTTTGAATGGAAGTTGAGTTTTCATCAAACGGTCGGACATCTGCGGCTGACTTTGTCTCCTGCGTCTGGCACTTAGTGAAGGAGAACATCAATGTCATCAAAAAGCAGCCGTACGATGCCTGCCCCCTGGACAGATCCTGCACCACTACCCGATATAGTGGGGGGAGAGACCAATCTGATGCCTAGATTGGCGTGGATTGATCCGGCTAATCCACTCAAGGTGAAGTTCGCACCTTGGTCACCCTCAAACCCCAGCGTAGGCGATCCCGAGTCAGTCCGTATTTATCTGGACGATAGTGAAATCGGCTTCAAGGAGTGGACTGCGACCATAAGGCCCGACGATCACTTTGTTTCCATCAGTGCGGACAAGCTAACCCAAGGTGAGCACCAGCTAACCTATGTCATGACCAACTGGCTTGGAACGCCCGATAAATCACTACCATTCATCATCACTATCGATAAACTGGAGCCACAACTCAGCAACCCGAACAAACTGGTTTTTCCTGCCGAAGTCGCCCCCCCTCCGAAGAAAATCACTGCCGCTTACCTCACTGCGAATCAGGACAAGGTCTTGGCGACCCTGCCTCGATACACCGATCCCAAGCCGGGTGATGTCATCCGCTGGTACTGGGGCACCAGTCAAGGTGACTTGAATGAGGCCGATTTCATAGTGCTCGATAACACCAACTATCTTCAACCCGTCATCGTTGTAGTCACCGGAGAGCTGATTCGCGACCGTAAAGATGGCAATCGCTATGCCAGTTATCGGGTGTGGGACCGGGCGGGAAACCCGAGTGTGCATTCCGAGGTGGTTGAGCTGGATGTTGAGGCAACCCCGAAACCCCGGATATTGCCACCTTCGAAAGTCAAGGAGGCCAACGGCGGTGCTACGAGCGGTGTGTTGACCCCCAGTACGGCAGTCAATGGTGTCACGGTGCAGATTCCCGCCACGGCGGTGATCAATGATGGGGAGCGGACGGTTGTCATGTGGGCTGAAGGCACTGCAGGCGAGTTCATTACTGAAACGCCAGTGGCCGTGGGTTCGCGGGATTACAAGATTCCCAAGGACAGGATTGCCCAGCATCTGGGCAAGACCATCGTCGTGAAATACAACGTGTTTGAGCCTGGCGTCGTGGATCCGCATAAGTCTGACAACTACAGTTTGCGCGTCGAGGAGCTGACCGGCCTGCCGACCATTCAGTGCGACAAGGTTTCAGGCGGCAAACTGAGCCTGGCAAGCATCACGGACGGCTTCGCCAATTTTACCCTCGCAAGCTGGACCTTCATGGCTACCGATCAGTACCTCACTGTGACCGTGGAAGGCGTAGACAGTAATACTCAACCGTTGGTGATTCCGGTACTGACGGAGTCACCGGTCCCGGCAGTGGCTCAAAGCATTCCAGCGGGCCGAATTTCAAAGGCGGATTTGCAACGTTTCAAGCTCAATCTTGCGATTCAAGTGGTGGTTAAAGTGAGCTTCGATAACAAGCAAAGCTGGAAAAGTTTTCCCAAGTTGCAACCTCAACTCATAGCTTGAGGAGCGGGGGGACGGGTTTGCCTGCAAAGGCAAACCCTTTTTTATGAAGAAGGTGAACTCAGGGTTACTTGTAGGTCAGGGTGAAACCCAGCGCACCTTTGGCCAGGCCGGGCCGCACGGCGCTACTGTCTTGGGTCTGATAGAAGCGGGCATTGAAGTTCAGGACGGTGGTACCGGGTGAAATCGCGATCAAAGGCACCTCGGTTTCGAGTTCCATCGGGGTGATGCCGTCGGCTTTCAATACCTGAATACCCAGCCCTTTAGCATCCGAATCGGACGTCAGACTGAAAATCCCGCTGGTCGTCGGGCCAATGGGGGCTGAACCCTTGACACCTTCGAGCCGGATATTGGCCGTGGCAATGGTGCCGCCCGGATCAGTCTCGCAGGCACTCAACGTGATGCTGAACGGTACGGCCGGAGTGGAGAAGCCCGGACCGGTAAAATCGGCGGTATCCCAGTCGCCGAGTTGGACCGGGTCGGCACTGACCGGATTGGCGCCGACGGTGCACTGGGCCTGAATGATAGTGCCGATCATGCCATAGCCAAACGCTTTGCCCATATCGGTGAAATGGCCGCTGAACAATTCGCTGCCATCCAGGGTGTGGGGGCCTGGGGGCAGTGGTCCGGTTTTGATCAGTGTGACCCGATTGGACAGGTTGTTGAGCGCAATGGGTGTCAGCAGATTTCTTTCGTTGAAGCCGTCGTAGGGTACGGTGGGATCGCCGATGGGGACAAAGGAATTATCAGCCAGACCATTGAGTGGAAAGCCCAGTTTGACCCGCACGCCAACGCCGGGGATGTTGGTTTGCAGAACCTTGCCGGTGACATCTTCGCCGTTGATCGGCTCCAGCGGTCCCGGAAAAATGGGTGCCGTGGCCCGGGCGTTGAAATCCAGGCGCCGGGTACCGTCGTTATGGCATTCGACGCGCAGACCTGCGTTGTTCGGCGTGGAATGATTGAGGTCCACGGTGCCGATGACGGCACCGACGCGGGCATCTCGCGGGACGTATAGCGTCCCCATGTTGCGCTGGTAATTCATCATGGCCGGTCCGCCGATGTTCCAGCTGCAGGTGTTGGCCATTGCCAGGGGCGCCATGCAACTGGCAGCCAGTGTGGCAGTGCGCAACAGGTGGTGTATCGCAGAGTTCATCCTGTGTTTCCCGCAAAGCAGCTCATTGGCGCCTGGCGCCTTTCTTGTGATCAGACGCATGTCAGTTCCTGTAATCGATAGCCCTGAGCCTGTTCCATGGCGGCGGGTTCGACGCTGAGTCGACACTGAGGATCATTCTGTTCTCCCCAATGAACGTCGAACATCTGTGGCTCGGCATCGGTGGATACCATGACCTGGCCGGCTTGCCCCACGATCCCCATGACCTCTCCCTGGGCATTACTCAGTTGAGCGCCGAACGGCAAGGGCAGGCCCGAGGCGGTGCGCCCCGTGATGATCAGGCGATTGACCGAGCGCGCGGGAAAGGTGGCCTTGACCACCGCCCCGCGTCTTGGCACGACCTGGGTGGTGCCGTTGTCGATTTCCACTTCGGGCCCCAGTTCATCGGTCTGCAGGACAACCTGATTGATTCGATAAGGGCGCAGATGGGGCATCAGGGCGTAGCCGCGCTCGTTGGTCTTTACGCCCGTAGCGTTCATGACGCCGATCCCGGCGATATCCGGTACCTCGACCAGCGCAGTGGTTTCGCCCAGATAAGGTCCCAACTCGATGCCGTCTGCATGCATCAATACGGCACCACTGGCATTGATCGAAGCGCTTCGGTAATTCCCACCCTGGGTCAACCCCGCACCGAGACTGCCAAAGGGCGCCTGGTAGCCGGCCGAGAGCGCGGCCGCTTGCTGCTGGTGTTCATCGTTGCTCAGGCTCACACGGTAGTTGAGCCGGTTTTCGTCGAGGCTGCCACCGAGGCTGGCACGTTGGCTGTAGCGGTCGCGGTTACTCTGAACATCGAACGTCGCGGTGCTTGAATGACCAAAATCCAGTGGCAGGGACACGCTCAGGCCGAATTGCCGATCACTGCCATGGGTATCACTCAGTGATTGCGAGGCATACAGGTTGTAGCTCGCGCCGGCGTGCTGGGTATTGAAGTTGAACTGAAACTGCCGCTGTTCGTAACTGGTGTGCCAGTAGTCCTGATGCGACAGCGTGAGGCTCACTGCACTGCGGGAACCGATGTTCTGATAGATCGAGGTTTCCAGGCGACTGCGACGGCTGCCGTGGAAGGTTGTGCTGTGGCTGCGTTGGCGTACCGCTTCATCGAAATCCCGATAGCCCTCGGTGGAATAGCGGTAACCGGCGAAGCGCAGGTTGGTCCGGGTAGCGAAGGATTTACCGTACTTCACAGCGTAACTCATGCCCTGGACGTTCTGCGTGTCATGGCGGTCGACGTCGGCGCTGGAGCGGGTGACGTCCAGCGCCAGGGCGCCGATGGAGCCCAGGTCTTTGGCAATGCCCAGGGTACCCGCTTGATAAAACTCGCTGGCCATCAGGCCGCCATACAGCGTCGAATCCCAAGTCGTCCCCATGGCCAGGGTACCTTGCCAAAGCAGCGGCTCGTCCAGATTGCTGGCAGCGTTGTAACGACCCAGGGCGCCGCTGTAACGCCATACGCCTTCGCGCAGCAGGTTGCCGATCGTAGCGTAAGGCTGGGTAAAACGTCGGACCTGGCCATCGGCTTCGGTCAGGACCACCTCCAGTTCGCCGCTGCCGCCAATGGTGCTCAGATCGTCGATTTCGTAGGGGCCGGGGCTGACGTAGGTGGAGTAAATCGGGTAACCGTTCTGCAGAACCTCGAGTTTGGCGCGGGTCTGGGCGACACCGCGAATGATCGGCGCATAGCCTTGCAAGGCGTCAGGCAACATGCCCATATCCGAGCTGATCAGCGCACCCTTGATCGGGATGCTTCTGAACACATCGCCGCCGGTAAAGGTTTCGCCCAGCGTCAGGTTGGCATGGGTGCCGGGCAAGTCCCGTTGCGCATAGGTATAGGCCCGGGTCCAGACGCGTTTGCCGTCTTCGTCCTGGCGCATGGACTGGTTGCTGCGCAAGCGCCAGGGGCCGAGATTGAGGCCAGTGTTCAGATACAGGTCATCGCTGTTGTTCTTGCCGCCGTAGCGGCTGGAGCCCTGTTGCGCCGAGGCCTGGTAATTGATGAAGGCGGCGTTGATGCCGTAGTCCCAGTGTTCGGGGTCGATGTGACCACTGACATCACGGCGCATGGCAATCTGCGGAATGGAAATGGCCAGCAGCAACTTGCTGGCGTCGAAGTCGATCTCGGCGCCGGGGATCAGCGTAAACAAGTCCACGCAACGGGCGTGCAGCAGTGTGGGGTCGGCGAGGCTGTCGAGCCGAACACCCAGCTGTTCGAGCAATTCGGGCGCCAGGCAAGGTAGAAGGCGATCATTCTCCGGGCTCAATTCAAAGGCCATTTCGCGCTGGCCGAAGTAACGCAGGTTGATCTGGATGTCGACCCAGTAACGGCCTGGTCCAAGGTCGTGACTGCTTGCCAGGGCGCGCAGGGCTGCAGCACCGGCATCGCCGGCATGGGCCGGGCTTTGACGCATGAAGCCGGATTGGAATTCGATGGGCTGGATCGCCTGCGCCGGTTTGATTTCCAGCAGGATGGCGCCACTGCTGCCGATAAAGAACAGCTGAACGAGGCGCAGGCGCACAGGCACGGCCGCGCACCCGCGGTCGGGTAATGAAATCATGGGTGTGGGTTCCTGGCAGTTAGTGCGGAGGGAACTGCCTCAAGGGGCCAGTTGAATCGGCTGGGTCAATGGCGTGCTATAGCCGCCGTAGTCATTGATCGCCGAGAACACGACTTGCAGGTTGTTGTTGGGTTTGAAACCGTTCAGCGGGTAGCTCTGGTTGCCGAGTGGCTCGACCATCGTGGCATTCTGAACGGCATGGCTCTGGCCATTGCCGGTCACGTCCAGGCGGATGAAGGACACGTGAAAGGGCGTCGGATTATTCACCACAAGATGAGGCTGGCCGCCGACGTTCTTGATCGACCATTGCAGGTCCTTGAGACGGGCGATGGGGTTGTCCTTGAGTTGGCTGGGGCGATAGAAAAGCTTGATGCGTGTGCGCAACGCGATGTTCAGGACATTGCCATCGTTGGCTTCGGCCTGTGGTATTTCCTGCACGTTGAAGTAGAACAGCGACTCGCGATCGGGGGGCAGCTTATTGGGCAGGCCGTTGATCTGGACTTGTTGTTCCTTGCCCGGATTGAGTCGAAACAGGGGCGGGGAAGGGATGAACGGCACCGCGGTGGTGTCATCGTCACTGGCCGTGTTGACCCAGGTTTGCACGGCAAAAGGCCGGTTGCTGGGGTTGGCGACAATCACCGAGGTGCTGCGTTTGTCACTGTCGAATACCACGCGCGTGGCGCCGATCGTCAGCGCCGCCTGGGTGACAGGAATATGGGCGGCCAGCATGAGCAGCGTCAGGCAGACGCCTATCACATGTCGGGAAGCGTTGGGCTGTTGAGTCAAACCAAACATGGGGGGATTACCTCAATACGCCCGGGCAGACAAGGCGCACCCGGGCGTATGGAAATGCCACTTGAACACGACGCGATCACGTCGTGTTCAAAGCGGGCGGGGTGGTGATCAGTTGATGGCGACGATGAACTGCACATCCGCCGAAGCGGCACCGGCGGTCACGGTGGCGGCCGTGGAGCGGTAGTAGGCGTTGAAGATCATGTCGGTTTCGCCGGTGTCGTTCAGATCGTAATCGGCGGACGCTGCGCCCGGTGCGATCGGTGTGCCGGTCTTGTCCTTGAGCACGATCACAACGCCCTTGGCGCCATCGTTGGTGGGCGTGACTGCAAAGTAGTTGCCCGAGGTGTCGGCAGTGCCGTTGAAGGTCACGGCGGCGGTGTTGTCCGCTGGGTTCAGGTTGCAACCGGCACCGCCCTTGACGCGCAGGCCGAAGCTTTTGCCGGAATACTCCTGGCCGATGGCCGTGAAGCGGCTGGCTTCGATGGATCCCATCTTCACCAGGTTACCCACCGAACCGTCGCCAGGGTTGATGACCTCAATGGGGCAGGTGCTGGAGGTGATCTTGCCCTCGAAGTTGATGGTGCCGGTGTTGGCGAAGGCGGAAGTTCCGGACAGTGCTGCGGTTAGTGCGAGGGAAAGTGTGAGTAGATGTTTTTTCATGGTGGATCCTTAGTTAAATAACGTCCGAGGGGAGGGAGTGTGTTGCGTGTGTTTTGTTTAAAAGTGTTAATTGTTGGGGTGTCATGACGGGGCGGGATTCTAGAAGGGTTTGTTTGGATAAAATAGCCAGATACGTTGTTGTTTTGTCGACGTGATCTGTAGGAAAATTCTTTGATATGGAGGCGTAAACAGGAAGTTGCTTGGAGTGGGGGTGGTGTTTCTGGAAGAGGTGCGGTAGTTGATCGCGGTAAGCGAGGGCGACTTTCTATGCAGGCTGGCAACAAAGTATGTTTCTTGTTGCCAGCACTTCTTTAGCCTGTTTACCGACGAAGGCCCATTCCAAGATGGCTGTTTACTATGTCAGATCTATTGGATTTCTGATTTGCATGCGCTGCCGCCTCTTTGATTGTCTTTCCAAGGTTTTTCTGTTCGATAATCAGTTTCATTTGATCAGTTTCAGCTCTAATAGGTGGGGCGGTAGGTTTTGGAACTTTGAGTTTACTAATCTGAGTTGATAATTCTTCTGTGTTTATGGGGGGGTGCCCACTTGTCCCATTCACAGCTGTTGTCCCGGGAAGTTTGACGTTAGCGTTTACAGGATTTCTACCGGGTAGGGATGGGTGGAATTTTGGTGTATTAGACGAAGCGGCAAGCCGTGGTCCGGCAGAACTAATAGGTCTCAATCCCAACTTATGGACTTCGTCTGAGCTGAAGCCCCACATTTTTGTTCCAGATGTGTCAGTATTCTTAGCCAAGTTTATTAGTATGTCATCCAATCCATTACCGACAACTCTAGCAATCGAACCAAAGGCTGCCCCGGCAACCCCTGGCACAATCGACGCCAGCCCCAAATACATCCCCCACTGTCCCGCTTCTTCATCGCCATTGGCAGCAGCAACCGCACTGGCCGCTGTTGAGCCCGCGCTAAGCGCCGTCGCTGTCGCCAGTGATGCGGTTTTAGCAACTGCAAAACCAAACGCAGCACCCGTCAGCGGCGCGGCAGCGCCAAAACTGGCGACGGTCGCGGCGCCCGCTGCAACCGTACCCACCGCGCCCAGCACCACGAACACCCATGACAACCAGTCGCCTCCACTGCCCCCGGAAAGCTGCGGTACCTCGTCCTCATACGGGAATCGCAGCCGGCCGCTCCAGCCAATGGCTTCGTGTCCGGAAGGGTCACGCAGGGCGATCGGGTTGCCCAGGCAATAGCAGTAGGGGTTCAAGCCGCCACTGTCGAACGGGCTGTGCGAGTCCGGGCTGTGGAAGCGCATCAGGCTCGGGTTGTAGGCCCGGTAACCTTGTCCCAATAGGTACCAACTGCTGGCCGGGTCACGGAACTCGCCGTTGTAGCCCGCCAGGCTTTGCAGAACATCATCGCTGTGGCGTTCGCCATAGGCGCTGTAAACAGCCGTGCGTAACGTCTTCTGCTGACTTTCACCGAGTACGCTGTGGTTCGCGTCGGTCAACAACAGCAGAGTCTGCGTATCGTCCCCGTCTTGCTGTTGTCCCAGGGGCTGCTCCTGGTGGTAGAGGAGGTGGGTCTGGCGATCATCCTGAACCAGCGCATTCAGTTGCTGGCCCTGATAAAAACGCAATATTTCGCTCTGGTTGCCCTGTTGCGAATTGACCAGGTGATCGTGACCGTCATAACCGTACTGACTGACGATCTGGCCTGCCGCAGTCTCGACCTTCAATAAACGGTTCTGGCTGTCGTAACTCAGGCGCCGGCCACGTTCATCATTGAGCTGGTTGCCGTTGGGGTCGTAGGTGAATGTGGGATCGTCCGTCACTCTTTTCGGGGTGTAGGTGATGCGGTCCAACAGGCAGGGATCATTGGTCGAGTAAAAGAACCGGATACGTTCTGATGTTCCGTCGGCAAAATTCGTCAACGTCAACTTGGGATTATCCAGTTCATCGAAGCTGAAGATCTGCTCCTTGAATGGCCGGCCTTCGTCATTGCGGGGCAGAGTGCTGCCTGAGCATTCATGGTGGGTGAGCCGGCCACGAAAATCGTAATCGAAACGTTCCATCAGCAAGCTGACATTGCTTTGTTTCAAATGCCGGCTTTCCAGCAGTCCATCGACTCTCCAGGTCTGCTCCTGTGTACGCGGTGGGTGCTGGTCCAGCGTCAGGGTCCGGAGAATCTCCCGTCCTTGATCATCATATTTCAGCTCAGTCTTCAGATTGCTGTTGGCATTAAGGTCCCGGGTGGTGGTTTTGGCGAGTTGACCGAGGCGGTCGTATTCGAAGTGGACCTGAAGCTGACCTTGATCGGTACGTTCCACCCGTCCGAAGGCGTCGTAATGATGCACGGTGTCCAGCCCGTTGTTCCCTTGCTGTTTCAAGTCGGTCCGTTTTAGCAACCGGCCTTGCATCGAGTTCGAGTAAAGGGTGTCCCAAGCCTTTCCTTGTTTGTCGACCCAACGCTCGCCAAGCAATTGATTGCTGGTGTTGTAGTCGTATTCCCGTGTCCCTTGTTCATTGCTCGCCCGGGTCAGGCGGGCACTGGTGTTGTCAAAGGCGAACCTGGCGATTTCGTCCGGTGCATGGCTGGCAATCGGCTGGTCGGTGAGCGTCCGATTGTAGTCGTAGGTGATGGTTTGGTTGGCAGGTGTGGTCTTGCTACTGACCTGACTTTGGCCGCCATCGTAGGCGTAACGTTCTGTACGTTGGCCCGTCGTGAGCCGGGTCAGGCGTTCAAGTCCATCGAAATCCTGCTCGCCCATCAGGGTGTAATTCACGCCATCGGCGCTCACCCTCAGGGTCACGGCTAGTTCCGAGGTACTGTGAGCGGCGTACTCGCGCTTGACGATGCTGTTGTCAGGGAGGGTGCTGTCGACCATGCGTGAAAAGGCGTCATAGGTGAATCGGGTGATTCGTTTGTTCGGGTCGCTTTGTTCGGTGCAACGGCCCAGCCCGTCGTATTTGAAGGTTTCTCGGGATAGTTCATTGCCTGCTGCATCCAGCAACCGGGTCTGGGAGGGTTTGCCAAATTCGTTGAGCCAGGTCTCGGTTTGGCCACTGACAAGGGGGGCAGGTCCAGGGCTTTGCCGCCAACTGCGCACGACCGGTCCCTTCCAGTCATCACTGCCGATCGGGTCGATGTCCTGGTGTTCTTCAACGCCATCCGCGCCGATGGCCATGCATCGCTGGGCCCAATCGTCATACTCGAAGCAGGTAATCAGTGCCAGTTCCTGACCGTTCAGCCAGTCATAAACGGTCTGCTCGACCAAGTCGCCCCGCTCGTTGTAACGGGCCGCGCTGGTTTGTCGAGTTCGACTCGGGTTGCCGCTATCGACGTGATCGCGTTCGCTGAAAACCTCCCGGGCAAGTCCGTCGAGAACCGTGCGCGTCCTGACGTTGCGGGCATTGATGATGACATGTTCGACCGGTTGCCCGGTGGCTGCACTGAGGGTGTACTCGTATTGGCGACGGGCTTCGTACTGCGTGCCGGGTGAAGCGACTTCGCTGGTCAATCGACCCAGACTGTCGTAGTGGAACTGTGTTTCCTCACCGTCTATCCGGCTCAACAGTTCTTGCGACGTGAGCAGCGAGTGTTGACGAGTGATGGATTTGCTCACGTTATCGAAGTCGGTACTCAAGGTCTCAATGGTTTCCTGTACGGGCACCTGGCGTTGAGGGCTGATGGACTTCAGATACTGGTAATCGACAAAGCTGGACTTGTTATTGAGCGTCACTGCCTGACGTTTGACACGACCATGCCCGAAGGCGTCGTCCGGATCGTCGAAGTGCGTGTAAACCGTACGCTGCAACTCGGTTTCAATGCCGGCCGCGACCTGTACCAGCGTTTCACTTTCCAGCGTGTGCCAATGCGGCAAAGGGCTGCCGGTCAATGGCGCCAAAGTCTTGTAGGTGTAATGGGTTCGCAGCGTCGGCGCATTGCCATGGGCTGATGGCGCCGGTGTGACGGTGCGGTCCTTGATGTAGCGCACAAAGTCGTCGGCATCGGCGGCGGGGTACCAGGTGCTGGTTTCAACCACGCCGTTGGCTTGTTTGTGCGTCAGCAGGTTGCCGTGAATGTCGTAGGTGCTGCTGACGGTTTCGCTGCGTTGGCGGGTGGCATTGTTGAGTTGCGACCAGGTGGTTTTGACTTCCTTGGGCAATTGGCAATACCTGGGCTGTTGCTCGAACGGCACGTTCGGCGTCAGGTAGTAGTCGGTCTGGACCGTTTGAACATTATTGTTTTGCGTCGTTATTTCTTCGGTCAGCAGGTGGAACTGATTGAATTTGCGTTCAATCGTACGCACCGGTTGGTTGGCGACCAGCAGGGTTTCAACGCATTTATATTCGTAGTTGCCAATGTATTTGTAGAGGTTGTCCAGACCTCCGTTGTCCCAGGGGATGGAAAGGCCACCGCCCACGAAGTTCCTGTCGCCTGGGTAGGTGTAGCCGACCTGGACCATCGGCTGCCCGGAGCCGGGAAAAATACGGTGGTCGGTGACCCGTGGCAAAGGAGTGCGACCGCTGCCCGTAGGGAACTGATGGCCGAGGTCTTGATAGCGGATTTCCTCCCGCGCACCGCTGGGCGTTTCCACCGAGGTAATGCACAAGTGGTCGTTCTTGAGGGTGTAACCGAAGCGCCAGGACGCCTGGTTGTCGGTGGGCAAGGTGATCTTGCTCACGTATCGGTCGGAACCTTGCAGCGTCATGACAAAGTTTGCCAGCGGGCCACCGTTCGGGCCGGAAAACGGGTACAGCAGCACCTCGACCGATGCGCTGTCGCGTTTCACCGTCAACAGGGTTTGGCCTGAGTCATCCTTGATCCAGGACAGGATTTGGTCCGAGCCACTGAAGGGGACATAGCCCAGCGTGATCTTGTGCCCCGTAAAAGAATGAATCTCGACAGGCAGGGCGACCCGGTTCTGGGCGCTGCCGAGCACTTCGAGGATCTCGACCAGCCCGGATTTGTGCACCACGCGGTAGCGATTGCTACCCTCCGGGTAGAAATGAAAGCTGTCGATTTTCTGTTCCTTCATTACCAACTGACCGGTCTGACTGTCGGTGCCGGTGACTTTGAAGGTTTCACCGGTACTCAGCGACAGGATCTGAGTGCTGGGGATGTATTGCGACAGCTTCAGGTTCCAGCCATGACCCCAACCACTGTCACGAGGGTTGAGGGCGCTGTAGTACAGCCTCAGGTCAAACCCTGGCCCGCGTAAGTCATTGGTCTTGATCTCCGGCAAGTTGATGGAGATTTTGTACAGACCCGTGCGTGAGTCGACGCCGTTTTCCACGGCGCTCACGAAGTTATTTGCGTTGGAACTCACCGAGGAAGTATCAGTCATGGTTATTAATCTCGTATTGGGCCAGGTAAAGAAAAACAGAATGAGGCGTTCGGGCGCGTATCGAAAATAAAAGCGCTCACCAATGTGCCCACAATAAAACGCCAATAAGAAATTGGTCTGAAATCCAGATTTTCACCTGTAGTCCGTGGATGGGTTCAGGTTTCTGGTTAAAACAATAACAGCGAAAGAACGCGGAAGAACCTATCAGTTCTGATAGTGGGCAGATCTGGAATTCCGGCGTAAAACATAGTCATCCATGACTGTCGTGTTGTATGCGGCCTTGACCCAGTACGGGGCCTGGGCCGTATGCGCGCAATAGGAGTTTAAAAGATGACGGCTACACTGCCAGCGCCGAAAGTTCCCGATGTTGGGCCTGATAATGTTATCGATCTTGATAAGTTGGGCAATGCAGATCTGAAGACCTGGGTCGACTATCCGCGTATAGCCGAGGGTGATGAGTTTTGGCCTACCTGGTGGGGCCGCAGTGCGAGTGGTGAGGCTGTCGATGATTTCAACGAGTTGGTCGTCATAGGTCCAGGTGAACTTAAACCGGAAGGCATGCCGGTACTTATCTCCAATGGCAAGCTCAAGGCGCTGAAAGGGGGACAAGTATTCTATTCGTACAAGATGAACGATCCCGATGCGCCGGATGGACGAGGGGAAGAATCGCTGCGCCGGTTTTTCTATGTTGGCAAATCGTCGTCGACTTCATTGCAACTGCCTGTCCTGCACTTCAAGGAATCTCACAGCCTTTGCGTGGACCTGGATCAAATTGGAGACGGCGGGGCTACTCTTGTAGCCACGCCTTATCAGGCCATGTCGGTTGGCGATGTTTTTACCTTTGTATTTGAAATGTATTTTGGAGAGGACGATCCCTGGAAGGAATTGACTTACGCTAAAAAATTGCTCGAGGCCGATATCGGTAAACCGTTGCAATGGTCGATACCAAAGAACGAGTTACAGATTATCCAGGGCGGCTTCGCGAACATGGGTTATCGCATCGACTATGCCGAACCTACCGTAACGAGCGAGTCGGCCATACAAACGGTGCACGTGATCGAGCCTCCGGACACTTTGCTACCCGCCCCTGAAGTTAAAGGGTTTGAAGGCGATGAACTGGACCCCGATGTACATCCTGATGGCATCATGCTGGTAATCGTGCCGTACCCCGGCATTCAGGTAGGTGACGACGTAGTGGTGTACGCCGAGAGCGATACTTCAGTCACCAAGACGCTGCGCCTCGATCCATCATCCATCGACAGCGGCATTATTGAAGTTCATCTGAGCCATCAATGGCTGTCGGCCAATAACGGTCAGGCCGTCAGCTTGAAATATCAGTATGCCCGGGAGGGCAGTGCAGGCACTTCCGAGCCATTGCTCCTGACACTGCGCAAGCCTCTGCACCTGCCTATGCCCATTGTCGAGGGCGCAACGCCGGATGGTGAAGGCAAAGGTTATTTGCAGGCCAGCAGAATCACCGGTGGTGTCTACATCAAGGTTCCGGAAGACGCCGTTATTGGCGGGGGTGACAAGGTCCAGATGCACTGGGCGGGCTACGGCAGCACTGGATCTCACATTGCTGATCCCATGGCTGGATATCCAGATCGCTTCTATATTCCTCCAGGCGCTGTACCGGCGAACATGGGCAAGCGTCTGAAGGTGTTTTACCAAGTCACTCCACCGGGAAAAAATTCGAAAGACTTTGATCTTGAGATCAGGGACATCACCACGGGGTGGCCGACGCTGCAAGCCATGGCACCTTCATCCAACACTCAGATTAAATTGAGTTCAGTGACGACCGGTGTCGTGTTCAAACTGGCCTCGTGGACCTATATGCGGTCGGGGCAAAGAGTGAGGCTTCAGGTTGAAGGTCTGCTTAAGGCTGGCGGAAAGGAAATTTACCCTCTACGTACAGGTGCTGCGGAAGTGGTCACGGAAGTCGAGTACAACGATGGGGAGTTGCAAGCGATATTGCCACGGGGCTTTTTGGACAGGCTGGAACTAAATCAAAAGTTAAATGTAATAACTGAAACAAGTTTCGATCAAGGTTTCACGTATAAGCAGTTTCCTCCGATATCTCCTCAGTTGATTGCCTGAGGTTGATTTTTATCTGTTGGTTTTTTGAGGGCGGAGTCATGAGTGGGAATTCACTGGCTGACTTGTTGGCATGGCTGAAAGTAAAATCGAGGCTGCAGGGTTGGGGGATGATTTATGCGTTTGAGAAAGACAAAATTAACCGTTTGATCGAGCAAGAATATATTCGACGCTTTAATATGGGTAATGACATCGCTCCAGTTAAAGGCGACGTGCCGGTTGTCGAAAATATATGGAAAGTGAGTTTGAGTAATTGGCTGTTGAGGTCTCCGCAGATGTCGTTCGAAAACACCGGTCTTAATGATTCCAGAGCTAGATTGAGCATGGCAGTCATGGGCGGAAAGACGGTATCACTGAATAAAGTGAACGACAGCTGGAAAGCGAACAAGATCGAAGAATATGATCCGCTGCAAGGGCCGAAGCTGTTTCTTGAACTGCTGTTGCACCAAGTAATCGGCAATGTCTCGGGCGATGGATTGATAAGTCTGGATTTGAAAAAAAGTGATAATTTCATTTTGGAGTCCAGCGATACGTTGATCCAGCGAGAGATTGTCGGGGAATATTTCAAAACATTGTTCACTGAACTTCCCGATGAAAAACGTATTTACCCGTTGGGTAGAATTAGGCATGGGTCAAATCAGTTAATGAACCCGACATCGTTCCATCTTCGAACGCAGTCGGGCGCAGATGTAGTAGTAAATCCGCAGTACAAAGGCTGCATCTTGGTGTTTATAGCCACAGCTACGCGTAAGGGAGATGGATTTCCAGGCGAGGGTTTTAAATATCTAATACCCGACGATGCGGGTAAAGACTACTCGGCAACATTGCTGTTTGAGCCTTCGGCGGTCAGTGCAAGTGTTTTGATATTTGAAGTTGCCAAACTTCTGGGGATTTCGGCAGAGACTGATTTTAAGTATTCACACAATGCGGATGGCGAGTTGCTCACGGCCACAGCAACGTCCGGAAAGATCTCCCTGCCTGCAATAAACACCGATGTTCATGTCGATTTGCAGGACGGTTCCAAGATCCTTGTCAATCTGGATTTGAATGAGTTGATTTTTCCGTCATTCGCTCCCAGTGCGCTCGTTATTGACGTGAGTCAGAACAAATATACCGTGCAGTGGAGTGTGGCAACGAAAACAAGATGCAAACTTTCCAGTCAAGGGCAGGTTCCGTATGAGAAAATGATCGCGTGCTCATTGAAAATGAGTGCAGAGTACGAGCTCGATGACAGTGCCGCGGGTGTATCGCTGCGCCGCACTGATTTGCAGGTGGACACTGCGGCAGAGTTCCTGGACGAGAAAGCTCATAAGCAGGATAAAGGGACTAACCAGGCAGAGTTCTGGGATACAATCAAGCTGTATTTCATTCTGTCAACCGTGAAAGCCGACATACTGGACAAGAAACTTGGTGACCTGCTTGAAGAGGCACTGAAGGGGCTGTTCAAAGCCGACTTTTTGGTCAAGGACCTGATCGACGAAGTCATTGAAATGCATGTCGGCCAGACAGTCCAGGGTGGTGAGACTCATGCGCCTTGGGATATCGGCTACTTCGGCCGAATCAATCCTACCCAGACTACGTTCGTGATCAACCCCACGGATTTGATACTGGGCCAGGATGGCACTCATCAATTCGCCACCGATCCCGTAGTGACGGGAGTGAAATGGGCGGTGGAGCCGCTGGTGAAAAGTGCTGACAGTCCTGGAACCATCAGTGAAAGCGGCTTGTATCACGCCCCCAAGGCCAATTCATTCTCGGGGCGTTTCACTCGTCTTCGGATCACGGCAAGCGACCCCCGAACCGGGTATTTCAGCCAGGCTCTGGTGACCGTGGTGGCCAAAAACCTGACCATCAACCCTCGGATCCAGACCTGTGATCGAACGAACACGGTCGAGTTGAGGGCCGGAAGCCTGGGCAATGCCCCACAGAAATGGTCGATCAAAAATCCTGTGGCGGGAAGCGGCACAGTGTCGCCCATTAGCGGGCAATACGGTGCTTACACCTATCGCCCAGGATCGGAGGTTCCCGATCAAACGTTTTTACTGGAAGAGATCGAAGTGCAAGTCGGAACCGAGCCCGCTCAGTCGGTGCATGTTCTGGTGTTGCAAAAGCAACCGGCCGCCTTCGTCGAAATCGTGAGCACTGATCCTGGGAAAGGGCAGGTTCAACTTCAGGCTGTGATCAATGGAAGAGTGGTGCCCGTTGTTTGGCGACTCCCTTTGGGTGGGCCGGGGACGATCGATGCAAATGGTTTGTACCAGGCGCCGGCGAACCCTGTTGCATCGTTCGTCCTCATCTACGCCGTGTATGAAAATGAATTCCTGGGCAACTTTGAAGGTTTTCGGATTTTGCCTTTACCCCTGGACGAGTTTCCCGAACTGCTGGAGGTACTGGAGCAATGAATACCTCGCGCGAGGCGAACAAAGCATTGATCACTACTGAATATGCGATGGGGAGTCACTGTCATGGCCGGTAATACTGTGGAGAGTTTGTTGGCGTGGATGAAAGATGCCTCGCAGATGCACGACTGGGACTTGATCGTTGCGTTGAGCGGCCAAACGATTAATCGTGAGTTGCGCAATGACCATATTCGGCGTTTGAGCCAGGGCAGTGACCTGGGCGACATCGGTGTATCGATTCCGATTCCCCAGACGAACATCACTCAAATCTTGTCCGGTGTGAAGTTGGATGCACCGGCGACCACCTACGAAAATGCCTCGCTGCAAAGTTCAAAAACAGGGCTGAGCCAAAATGTGGTGGGGGGAACCTTGATGATGGTGGAAACCGTCCAAGGGCAGAAACGGATCATCCGGCTTTCGACCATGGACCCCCTGGATGGAGCGAAATTGCGCATGCACGTGCCGGTGCGTACCGATTCCAGCCGTGCTTGGGTGGACCTGGCGGAAGGCGAAGAACCTTTTCTGACGTTGTTTCATACGGAACTGCAGCAACAGGAAGCAGGCAAACACTTTCTGGAGCGCTTCAAGGAATTGAGCGCCGACAAGCGGATTCTCCCCCTCAGTCAGTTCACTGAAGATGCAAACCCATTCATGCAAAGTCGCAGCATTGATGTTCGAAGCCAGAAGCGCGCCACCCGGGTGCCGGCGGCACAGGCGCTGAACGAAGAGGGTGAACTGCTCTTGTTTACGAGCATGGTACAAGGCAGGAAAGGTGGTTATCCCAAAGACGAGGATTTCAGGAATCTGATTCCGGACGATGACGAACAGCGGTCCTGGTCGGGGACGGCATTGTTTTCCCGAGCATTGATCCATCGCGCGGCATTCGGGGATGCAGTGCTAAAGGCGCTCCCCCATGTGCAGTTCGAGCGGCTTACCGATGAGTTCGGCACGCTGACGAAAATGGTGGCCAAGAGCGGTGCATTGCACGCGCCTGATGCAAGCTACCGGAGCCTCGAACATGAGTTCGAGTCCGACGCCTTTGAACTTCAGGCGAAGGGCGGGGCGTCGCCCTTGACCATCGAGTTCTTCGAACACCAGGTAAAACAACGCTGGCCAGCTGACTTGCTTCTGTCATTCAAATACCGTCCTGTGGGCGGTACCACTTGGCAACCCCATACCGCCACGTTCAGGATCCTTCTGGACCATGAGTTCCATTTTTCCGCGGATGACGCCGAAGACCAGGGCATGCTGGGTGAGTTGTGGGTGCCCTATGAAAGCACGCAGGAAGTGCGTCATGTTTCCGGACTACCTGGCACGATTGATCCGAAACTGCTGGAACACATCGAGGCGTTCGTCGCGCAGACCGTCAAACGGGCGCTCCTTGAGTCCTTTTCCAACACCTTGACGGCAACCTCCTCCCGGGATGCACTGGCGGAGCTCGATATAGTCGGCCAAAGCTATTTGCATCCGATTGTCGAAGCCCTGCCTTTGGACCACGCGAAGTTCTGTGTCGGGCGTACGAGCGATTCATCGTTTTCAATTGTCCAGCCGCAATCGCTGGTGGCTGCCGGTAAAACCCTGCAGTTGGGGATCGAGCCTCCACGCGCGGTGAAGTGGGCCGTGGAAAACTTCTCCGGCAGCGGCAGCGACCCTGGCAGCATCGATGATCATGGCCTGTATAAGGCTCCTCCTCGCCATGCCATTCAAGGCACATACAACCGTGTATTGATCACTGCCACTGATGAGGACACCAGCGAGCGGAGTGTATCGCTGGTCACGGTTCAATCGGATCCGGTAACGGTCAATCCTCGAATCCAGACATGCTTTCACAGTGAACGAGTGGAGCTGTCGGCCGGCGGGATCGGTGGAGAGCCCCTGGAGTGGTCAATCAAGAATCCTGTTCCAGGGCAAAGCGGAACCCTGGTTGACAGCAACCTGCCTGAGAGTGATCGCACTTATGTCGCCGCGCCGAAAGTGGCAAATCAAACCTATGTTCTCGATCAAATCGAGGCCAAAAACAGCCAAACCGGTGAGGTCGGATCTGCGTGGGTGCTGGTGATGCAGCACGAGCCTGGAGCAACGATAAAGCCGGTCCTGGACCCTGGCCAACCGGAGGGGCAGATTCAATTGCAGGCCTTTGTGAACAGTCGGCCAGTCCCTGCGAAATGGTCAGTGGCGATTAACGGGCCGGGAGAGATCGATTCGTCGGGTGTCTATTACGAGGACCCGCTCGCCAAGGAACATTTTGTTCTGGTTATGGCGGAGTACGATGATCCAATATTGGGTCAGTTTCTAGGTCATCTGATTTTACCGATACCCCTCAAAAATTTCCCAACAGTACTTAAGTCACTGGCCGAGTAACGATTCAACGCTAATTCAATGCTTTGTTTTCTACATCAAGGCAGAGGGTCATATCATGTCAAATTTGACAGGTTTGCTTAAGGAAATGGAAAAAGGCCCGGTAACGAATGGGTGGGGCGCCATTTCAATCATGAGTCGTAGTCGTCTGAATCGGTTGTTGGAGCAACAGTTCATAGAGCGATACAGTGGTCTGGGGTTTATGCCATTGTTTGGCGGCAGCTTAGCGGGCAATGGCCAGGATGATGAGGTTAAGTTAGAAGATATTTCATTAGGGCATCCGCTGCTGTCGTTCAATAAAGCATCATTTAGTGATTCGACTGCTGTCTTGACGATGAAAATCGTGGCCGGTCGTTATACCTCCATACGCAAGATGCCAGGCGCCAAGGATGTCGTGTTGTCGGCCTTCAGTATCACGGAGGCGCAAGACTATGTTCTGGAGATGGAAGTCAGGTTGTCGATGGTGATTGGTGAAGTCGATCGTCAGGGGAAAGTTACATTGGATCTATCGAAAGCAGCCGACTTTCGATGCAATCTGGGGGGCGATGATGAGGCGCTTAATGGTCGACTGGCCAACTATTTCAAACAACGCTTCGAAGAACTGCCACCGCATCGACGGAACTATCAGTTGGGGATGGTGGAACTCAAGGGCTATAACCAGTTGAATCCGGTTTCGTTTCGTATTCTGACGCAAGCCGCACCCGGTGCAAAAGTACTTGGCGCCAGTAACTATGGCGATGGGGCAGTGGTCATTCCTATACAGCTTCGGGGCAACACCGGCCCCGGACAATTTCCACTGCCCCGAGACTTTCCGTATTTCATTCCGAATGACTTGAATCCAGACGGGAGTGAAAAATATTCTGCATCATTGATTGTGGCAAAGGATATGCTTTCGCATATCGTGGATAACAATATTGAGGTACTTAGTAGTTTGCTCTTTCCGGGGCAACATGCCTTTGTAGAGAGCTCTCGGCATTCACCCGCTGATGGGTTCATCGTCGGTAATATCAGTCCGAAACAAACGCTCCTCACCCTGGAGCCCACTTTCAACACTATCAAGGCTGGAGAAACACAGCGCTTTACCCTGCGAAACGGCAAGGGAGAGGTGATTCAGGCCAGTCGCTGGCGCGCCGTCAGCCTGCAAAGCCATACCACCGAAGGCCATGGCGCTATTGCAAATGGACTCTATACATCCCCTCCATCCATACGGATCGGGCATGATGTCTCCCACGTGGTGGTGACCGCCGAGTATGTCGATGCGGACAAGACTTTCACGGCATCGGCCTTATTGCGGGTGGTGTACGACAACACGACGATCGCTCCGCGAATGAGCGTTTATTCGACAACCGCTCAATCACGCCCCTTGGTGTTGAGGGCGTCGACACTGGGTGATGTCCCCCTGAACTGGAAGTTGCTCGCTCCGGAATATGGGACCTTGACCCCGAGCGGTAATCAAGCGTTGTTTACCGCCAATGCCCGATCCAAAGACAGAGGCCTGGCTGTGCAGCAGATTGAGGTTGCGGGTAACGAGCCGCGCCAGGCGTCGCTCTTGCTGCTCAAAGCACAGCAATTTTTACGGGTCGATCCTCCCTATGTGCCGGCAGTCAAGAAGTCCGTGGTTGTTGTGCTCAAGGACGATCCAACGCTACTGCCGGACATTCCCAGGCGGTGGAAGGTTGTCAGTGGTGGCGGCACCGTCGATGCCAACGGGCATTACACCGCGCCGGCGCAGGGCGCCACGGCGACCAGCATCGTACAGTGTCAAATCGTGCGAAATGGCGTGGTTTTTTCCAGTGGATACAGTGCTATCGATCGTTCCGAACAAGAACCGGAACCTACCTGGAAGGATCTCGTGCAATTCAAGATCAAGGTTCCGGGGGGGCTCGATAATGGGCGTATTGGTTCCCTGTTTACCAACGGTTATCAGCAGGCGCGGGCTCAGATCACCGTCGAGACCGGTCTGGTAGACGGCAAAGAGTACCCGTTGAGCGTCATGGAAATGGCCAGCATGCGCTTGGTCGACAATGCCTCGAAAGCCGAAATCGAGTCGGTGGACGAGGCCCTCGACGGCATTCCGGAAGGGGACGATCAGGTGTGGCGTACTCGTTTGATCCCCAACCGGTTTCAGTTGGCCAATCCGGTTTCCGCCAATCCTGGTGGCTCCCCCAATACCATCCTGGCCGCCGTCAGTGTACAGGATATTTACATCCACACGCGGGAGAAAGCTAACGCCGCGGCGACCTTCCATGCGACTTTTCAGGCTGACAGTGACAAGCGCTGGTGGCGTTCTACCGATCTGACCGACATCAATAGCACGATCGACGTTACGCCACGGTCGATTCCAGTGACTACGGCGGAGGACTACAGTTTATTTCGGGTCAGGGTCGATGGAGGAAGCGGTTCGCTGCCGGGGGAACCGACGAATCCGGATGACGATTTTGACTTCCATTTGCGCACGCTCGATTACTGGAAGTTTGCTTACACAGGTAGGCCGGGAACCACAGGGTCTCCTTTCGAAACGATGGAGTTTTTGCCTGTGGATGGAAAAACGATCAATACCTCGAGCCTTCTTTACGAGAGCGAACAACTCGCCGAAAAAATGTGCAGCTGGACAGGCTATATCTTCAGGGATCCGTTGAAACCTGCTGATTCCAGGGTCCGAGTCGATGAGGTCACCAAGAATATCGTAAAGAATGAAACGCTGAACCCTCCCATCGATCAGTCAGTGTTCGAGGAAGGCATGCTGGTGATCACATTACAGCGCTCCGATCGCATTAATTATGTGCGGTTGACGGATCCGTCGCGAGCCAAGTTGGCGCGAGACCTCGCGGTATTGCTGATTGATAAAAATGGTAATCCACATAAACGGCGAATTTCGTTCCTTCCGAGTACCACTGTGGGGCGTCGTAATAGATTGATGCACACGTTGTTTACTCCGGTCCCATAGCGACGGCTGTTTTGTAATGGGTAGATGACTTGGCTCTGGCTAATGCAAGGGGCTGAGTGTGCATGGTTAAAATCTGAGGAAGTTATTATGAGATTTCTGACAATGTTTTCAGTGGCGACTCTGTTTGTGATAGGACTATTAGCCGGATGCAGTGTGTTCAATACGGCGGGGGCAGCCAGCTTGAGGCTTGCAGAGAATTCGGATGGTGGCGGTAAATCATGCTCGATTACACTTCCGGAGCCTAATGAAGCTGCTTTGCCCGATGATCCTGAATATCCTGATCATAAGTACCATAAGTGGGACCTTGATTATATGCCCGGCTGCGATTATGACGTCTACAGTTATTTTTCGTTGGATAATGCACCCTCTGCGGCTATTTTTGAATTTCATTCGGATGAAGGTTGTAAACGTGAAGGGTCCACTCATAATGAATGGTGGTACGGAGTTCAGACGTATAAGCAGCCTACAACGACGGGTTGGATATCGATACCGACATTGAATGCTCATAAAGTCGGGGATATTGTAAAGGCGGGTGTAAAGATGGTTCGCCACCATTACGATTTCGGAGATATAAAGGCCGAGCTTGAGTGTGTCAGATATTACGTATCTAAACGACCTTGAAAGATTCGCGGTTTACCAGCAAGACGGTGACCTGCCTATGGCCAAAGGATTGTTGCCTGGTGTCTACAGGTGTCTCTTAATTTAACTGGCGAAGCTAAAAATGACCATTTCAACATCCGTACACTCAAACGCCTTCAACTTCATGAGTTACCACAAAGGCGGTGTCGACCCACGCACCGGACAATATACATTTACGATCACTCTACCCGACGTCAAGACAAATAGCCTGCGCGGTCCAGGGTTTGGGCTGGACTTGCGGTACAACTCGCTCAATACCCAGGACAGCGGTTGGGGCCTGGGCTGGAACCTGGAACTGTCGCAATACACCCCCGCCGATCAGATCCTGTCGTTGAGTACCGGCGAAAGATTCAAGGTCACGGGCACCGACAGCCAGACCGGTCAACTGGTGATGAAGGAAAAGAAACTCGACAGCTTCCGTTTCTACCAGGAGGGCAGCAACCGCTACCGCGTGGTGCACAAATCCGGGCTGGTCGAAATTCTCGAAGTGCTCGGCAGTGCCCAGAATCGGGTCGCCCTGCCTGTCGAGATTCATGCGCCCGAGGGGCACAAGGTCACGCTGGGCTATACGCCGTTCAGTGGTGTGCACCAGATCCTGGCCTGGATCAAGGATGATTCGGGCCAGACGCTGTTATCGGTCAAACGTGACAGCGCGTCGGTCGAGGTGCTGCTGTACCCGTCTTCCGGTCCGGGCGGTGGCCCGCTGGCAAACTTTGGCATGACGCTGCAAGGTTCCGAGCGATACGTGAGCAAAATCACCTTGCCCACCGACAACCAGGCCTCCTGGCGCTTCGGTTACGTGATTGAGAAGGATCATGTCTGCATCAGCACGGTGGAAACACCCACCGGCGGCCGTGAGGAAATCCGTTATCAGGACCTCGGCCATCAGTTCCCGGCAAGCAGCGGTCGTAAACCGTTGCCGCGGGTGACCGAGCACCGCACCTTCCCCGGCTTCGGCCAGCCCATGATCCAGGTGGGCTATGCCTATCCGCAGGGGTTTAACTTTCTCGGTTTCGGTCTTGGTTTTTCCTGGGATGACGACGGCCTGGACAACCTCTACAAGCACCCGGGCGACTACGATTATCAGTGTGTTGAAACCCTGTTGGTGGCCGGCAAGCCGGAACGCACGATCGAACGTACATTCAACCGCTTCCACCTGTTGACCCGGGAAAAGACCACTCAGAACAACAACGTTCAGACCGTCGACACCACCTACCACCTGACCCCGAACGCTTCGTTCGACCAGCAGCCCAGCTATTTCCAATTGCCCAAGGAGGTCAAAACCACCTGGTCGCTGCTCAACGATGCCACTCGCCAGCGCAGCGAAACCGTCAGTAGCACCTACGACGTCCACGGCAACCTGCTGACGCAGAAACAGGCCAATGGTGTGATCGAAACCAGCACCTGGCACCCCGCAACCGGTCCGGACAGTTTCGTGCGGGACATCAAGGACCTGACGGTCACCCCGGCGCCATCACCCGATGGCAAGGCGCCGACACTGCGGACCCACTACACCTACAAGACCTTGCCACCCGTGACCGGCAGCCCGTTGCCGGACTGGCGCACGGTTGAAACCCAAAAACGGGTACAGGTGGAGGCGGGCGGCGAAACCGAGTTGCAGCGCACGGTCTACACGCACATCAACAAGCCGGGCGATCCCTTCCTGCACGGGCGTGTCGAGCGGCAGACGGTGACGATGAATCAACTCGACACAGTCACCACTTATGCCTACAGCATCATCAACGGTCCTGTGTTGAACGGAAGCGTGTTGCAGATCGTTGAACACCTGACCGGTTTCGACCATGGGCAAAATGGCCGGAACGTGGAAAAGATCATCACCCTCCAGCATTCGTTGCTCAGTGGCGATCCCTTGCTCAATCGTGACGATAACGATGTCGAAATCCGCACTGTCTACGATGTACTTCGCAGGGTGACCCGCGAAACCGTGGCACCCGGCACACAATACGAAGCCACGCGTCATTATGAATACCAGCTGTGCGCCAATACCGGTGACCAGGCTGAACAGCGGTTGTTCGACGTCAAGAACGTAAAGACCCGTACAACGTTTGACGGCCTCAACCGGGCGATCTACGAAGAGCGCGATGACGTTGACGATCCGGCAGGCGGCACTGCGCCCCGTCAAATCTATGCAGCCACCTATGACGAGTGGAATCGTCTGAAGACAGAGACCGAGTTTGACTGGCTGGACAGGCAGGCGCTGGCCCTGACCAGTTCCTTTGAGTATGACGACTGGGGCGCGCAATGCTGCGTGACCGGCCCGGACGGTGTGAAAACATTCGAAGTAACCGACCCCATCGGTACGTCTGCGTGGAGTGGGCCGATCCAGCGCAGCTGGCGCGAAGGCACCGGTGCCACGCCGATGAAAAGCGGTGTGACCGAAACCTGGATCAATCTGTTCGACAAGCCGGTTCGCACGGAGCGGTTCGATCTGAACAACCAGCGCATCAGCCTGCAGCAAAATGTGTATGACGGCCTGGGGCGCACCCACAAAGAGACTGTCGGTTTCGGTGCGGTGCAACGAGACACGACCTATGGCTACGACGCTTTCGATCGGATGATCGAAAGTACCTTGCCAGACAAGGCGGTGGTTAAACGCAGCTATGCGCCACACAGCGACGAGGATTTACCGACCGCGATCAGCGTCGACAACATTCAGCTGGGGACCCAGACGTTCGACGGGATGGGACGCATGATCGAATCGGTCACCGGCGGTCGCAAGCAGGTGTTCACCTTCGAACCTGGACAAACCGAACCCAAAACAGTGACCACGCCGAGCGGGGAAGTCATCGAATATCGCTATCAGCCACTGTTGGGGGCCGAGCCTGTTTTGCGGCGGTTGCCACAGGCCGGGGCCCAGGGCGTTTTTGACGAGGCTACTTATGTATACGATGACAAAAACGCGCGCCTGCTCGCTTGTGAGGAGCAAGGCCTGAAGCTCACCCGGGCGTACTTCAGCACGGGTGAGTTGAAAAGCGAAAAACGGGAAGTGGGCGGCAACGAGTTCACCATGACTTATCAGTACAGCCGACTGGGCCGTTTGCTGGGTTACACCGATGTTCTGGGCCAAAAGCAGGACTATGAATATGACCCGCAGGGGCGATTGAAAAAAACCGTGTTGGGTACCACCGCTTCGGCGTTTACTTACGATTCGTTGAACCGCACTGCAACTATTCATACCGGCGACAGCGCCAGTGGGCAAAGCGTAGGTATCACCCTGCAATACGATGAGTTCGATCGGGAAACCCTGCGCAGGTTCGACCTCAACGGGCTTAGGCAGGAATTGAGTCAGGTTTACAACGATGTCGATGGCTTGAAGCAGCGGACCCTGATGGAGGGCGCCACCCTGTTGCGCGATGAAACCTATGAATACGACCTGCGCGGGCGATTGACCAACTACGGATGCACGGGCACGCAACCGCCAGTAGATCCCTATGGCAAGCTGATCTCCCAGCAGATTTTCAGTTTCGATGCCCTGGATAACATTACGTTGCTGATGACCTATTTCGGCAGCGCCTTCAACCGGGCGAGATATTTCTATGACAACCCGGACAAGACACAACTGAGCAAGGTCACGAACAATCATGCGGACTACCCGCCGCAGATTGATTTGAAATACAACCTGGATGGCCACCTGATCCTCGATGAAGAAAAACGCACACTTGATTACGACGCCCTCGGCCGGTTGATCAGCGTCAGCGGCTCGTCAAGTGGGGCGTCGAGAAGCTACGGCTACGATCCGCTGGACAAAGCGGTTGCCATGAACGATGGCACTGGCGCTGAGCAACGCTTTTATCAGGGTGATCTACTGGCTAATCAGATCAAGGGCGCCACCAGCAGCACCTTCATGCGTGGTCATGAGGTTGTGCTCGCCGAGCACCAGGCTGGTGCGAGCCCAAAGTCCCTGTTGCTGGCCAGTGATCTCAAGAACAGTGTGATGAGCGAGGTCAGTCAATCGGGTCGTAAGGATAATGCGTACTCGGTGTATGGCTACCGTGGGGATGACCCGGTGGGGAGTGGGGCTTTGGGGTACAACGGAGAGCTTCGTGAAGTAGTCACGGGATCCTATTTGTTGGGGGATGGGCATCGTTCCTTTAATCCGACGCTGATGAGATTCCATAGCCCGGACCGCGAAAGTCCGTTTGAGGAGGGCGGTGTAAACCCGTATGCGTATTGTGGAAATGATCCGGCTAATTTTGAGGATCCCACGGGGAAATTTCGCTTTTTTGCATGGGTTGCGAAGTTCTTTGGTTCCAAGGCGAGCGCTGGAGCAAAAGCGACCAGCAGCGGCGTGAAAACAGCAAAGGCAGCAGGTGCCGCAAGGAAAGTAACCAAAGCAACTGACTCAGGCTCAAAAGCTGGTCAGAGCACAAGTGTTCCCTCCCAAGCCAAGTCAGTAGCAAAAACAAACGCTAAAGCTGATAAGTTCGCGAGACAAAGGGCGAAAGTTAATTCGAATACTAAGAGTAGTTTCTGGAGAGAGGTGAATACGGAGGAACTCAATCAAAGACGTATCACGCAAATGGCGCCGACTAATCAATCTCTTTCGTACGTAAGGGGCCCCAAGTTTGGAGAATCATTAGCGGACCCACCATCCGGGCTGCAGCAATTAATGCACAGAGCCGATAACCCGGAGTCGATGTTCAAGAGCATGACAAAGAATATAGGGAGTAAAAAGTGGAGCCAGGCAGCGGAAGCCGCAGAATCAATTCGCAAGTAAGTGACGGACCTGTCCATGCTCGCCGCAGGTAAGGCGAGCATGGATTTTTTCTTACCGGGCAGACTAAGTTGCTGCTGTTCTTCAATTCTGGGCGAAACCGACGCACACTCAAAGTCAGCCTCAAGGCAACTCAATCAACCCCAGCTCCAACGCCTTGACCACTGCACACCCACGAGAGCTCACGCCGAATTTGCGTCGAATATTGGCAAAGTGATAATTCACACCGGCTTCGGTGCAGTTGAAAATCCGCCCGATTTCCCAGGATGATTTGCCAATGGCGCTCCAGCGCAGTACTTCTTTTTCACGCGCGGTCAGGGTAACGGCGGCGGGACGCTCCGTTTCGGGATGCTTGAGGTGGGCCGGGGATGAAGAAGATGTGACTGTGGCTGAGTCGGCACGGAACATGTCGGGAATCTCCCATAAATCATCAATGATTGCGGGGGCCGCAGGATCGTCCTGCTCCACGATGGCGAGGTACGCGCGGCCATCCTTCGGATGCCATGACAGGCAACGCAAGGTTCGATTTCCTTATATCCCGAATAGAAAATCATGGAACCTGTCACAAATTACAGGCAGCAGTCTTCGACAATCGTAACTTGCTGAATAAATGTGCTTTTGTAGTTTAAAAATTCTTCCCTTCCCGACCAGTAGCTCTTCATCGGCAGAGTTACGCTGGAAAGCTGTTCGCCATGCTGGCGAGTTGCGTGATTTGAGATAGGGTAGAGGCTGGATCCCGCGCGATATGGAGAACGACATGCGCTATTCAGCCTTGACTCAACGAATTGCCGGTGACGGCGCAGCAGCCTGGCAGATTCATGATCGAGCGCTGCAATTGCGCGAGCAGGGCGTCGATGTGCTGCTGTTGTCCATCGGCGATCCGGATTTCGATACGCCGCCACCTATTGTGGAGGCAGCCGTTGCCAGCTTGCTGGCCGGAGACACTCACTATCCAGCGATACGCGGTAGTCAGGGCTTGCGCGACAGCATTGCCCGGCGGCACCAGCAACGCAGTGGGCAGGTGGTGGACGCCGACCACGTGATCGTGATGCCCGGCGCGCAATGCGCGGTGTATTCGGTTGCGCAATGCCTGCTCGATCCGGGCGACGAAGTGATCGTCGCCGAACCGATGTACGTCACCTATGAAGGCGTCATTGGCGCCTGTGGGGCGAAAGTGGTGGCCGTGCCTGTGCGGCCGGATAACGGCTTTCGGGTCGACCCCGCAGACATCGCCGTGCGTATCACTGAGAAAACGAGAGCGATTCTGCTCAACAGTCCGAATAATCCGTCGGGCGCGAATTTATCGCTGGCAATCTGGCGTGAACTGGCAGCGTTGTGCGTGCGCCACGACCTGTGGCTGATCAGCGACGAGGTCTACAGCGAACTGCTGTACGAAGGCGAACACATCAGCCCGGCCAGCCTGCCGGGCATGGCCGAGCGCACCACGACCATCAACAGCCTGTCCAAATCCCACGCCATGAGCGGCTGGCGAGTGGGGTGGGTGATCGGGCCCAAATCCATGGCCGAGCATCTGGTGAATTTGTCGATGTGCATGTTGTTCGGCATTCCCGAATTCATTCAGAACGCGGCACAGCTTGCGCTGGATGAGGATTTGCCTGAAGTGGCAATGATGCGCGAGGAGTACCGCCAGCGTCGCGATCTGGTGTGTGCAAGCCTGAACCAATGTCCGGGCCTGCGGGCGATTCGGCCGGATGGCGGGATGTTCGTGATGGTCGATGTGCGCCAGACCGGATTGTCTGCCCAACACTTTGCAGAACGATTGCTGGAGGGGTATGGCGTGTCGGTACTGGCCGGGGAGGCATTCGGGCCGAGCGCGGCAGGGCACATTCGCCTGGGGTTGGTCGTGGATCAATTGAAACTGGCGGATGCCTGCCGGCGAATTGCGTTGTGTGCGATGGACCTTTTGGAAGCGCGCCGGGCCTGATGGTTTTGTCTTGTCTGTACCGGCCTCTTCGCGAGCAGGCTCGCTCCCACGGTGAACCTGTGTTGAACACAGATTTTGTGTCCACTGAAGATCCTTTGTGGGAGCGAGCCTGCTCGCGAAGACTGACTGACAAACGCCGAATGTCTTAATCCTTCCACGCCCGCACATTCACCAGATTCTTCGGCAGCTCGCCCGCCAGCGCCGCCAGCAGGTTGTTCACCGCACACCCGGCCATGGCCTCCCGCGTCTCATGGGTCGCCGAGCCGATATGCGGAGTCGCCACCACGTTATCCAACTGCAACAACGGCGAATCCGGATCGAGCGGCTCGCGCTCAAACACATCCAGCCCCGCGGCGCGAATCTGCTCCGCCCGCAACGCCTCGATCAGCGCCTTTTCGTCGACCACCTTACCCCGTGAAATATTGATGAAGATCGTCTCGGGGCGCATTTGTGCGAACTGCTGCGCACCGATCAACCCTTCAGTTTCAGCCGTCAACGGCAAGGTCAGACAAACAAAATCCGCCTGTTGCAACAGCTCCGGCAAACTGCGGTACTGCGCATTGAATCGCTGCTCCACCGCCGGTTTCGGCGAGTGGCTGTGATAGATCACCGGCATACCGAAACCGAAATGCCCGCGTTGGGCCAATGCCTCGCCAATGCGCCCCATGCCGATGATTCCGAGGGTCTTGCCGTGCACATCGCTGCCGAATTGCGCCGGGCCGATGTTGCGTTGCCATTGACCGGCGCGAACCATGTTCGCCAGCTCCACCACGCGCCGGGCGGTGGCAAGGATCAGGGCGAAGCCGGTGTCGGCGGTGGTTTCGGTGAGCACGTCCGGGGTATTGGTGAGCAGGATGCGGCGTTCGGTGAGGTAGTCGATGTCGTAGTTGTCGACGCCCACCGAGACGCTGGCGATGGCCTCCAGATTCGGTGCCAGATCAAGCAACTGAGCATCCAGTTTCAGACTGGCACCGAGTAAACCGTGGGCATGGGGCAGGGCGGCGCGCAATCGGGCCAGGCCTTCGGCATCGAGGCTGTCGATCAGGGTGACTTCAGCGTGTTCCTGAAGCCTGGCCATCAGCGCCGGCGAGAGTTTCTTGTACAGCACAACCTGCTTTTTCATCGCGTGTCTCTCAACTTCTTCTATTCAGGAATGGGCGGGACGGGTCACGGCAACCGGGGGCCGCGCCCGGTCACTGGCGCCGGGCTTGAGGAAAATCGTCAGTACCACCGAGAACATCAAGGCACCGCTCATCAACAGGTACGAGGCGCCGGGCGAACCGGTTGAGCTGTTCAGGTAACCGACCAGATAGGAGCCGCCAAACGAACCAAGGGCACCCATGCTGTTGATCAGGGCCATGGCACCTCCGGCGACGTTGGCCGGGAGGATTTCCGGGATGATGGCGAAGAATGGTCCGTAAGGTGCGTACATGCAGGCACCGGCAATCACCAGCAGGGTGTAGGACCACCAGAAATGTTCAGCGCCGAGGGCGTAGGAGCCGTAGAAGGCAATCGAGGCGATCAGCAGCGGCGGCCAGACGAAGCGTTTGCGTTTCTGCAATTTGTCCGAGCCCCAGGACACCAGCAGCATGCCGATGACCGCCGCCAGGTACGGTAGCGCCGAGAGCCAGCCGGCCTGGACCATGTCCATCTGCGCGCCGGCCTTGAGGATCGATGGCAGCCACAGCACGAAGCCATAGACGCCGATGCTCCAGCAGAAAAACTGCAAGGCCAGCAGGATCACTTTTGGCGAGCGGAAGGCTTCAGCATAGTTTTTCACCGCCTTGATGCCGACCTGTTCGGCGGCGAGGGCGCTTTCCAGATCCTGTTTCTCCTGATCACTGAGCCACTTGGCCTGTGCGGGACGATCATCGGCCAGCTTCCACCAGATAAATGCCCAGAGCACCGCCGGCAAGCCTTCAATGATGAACATCCAGCGCCAGCTGTAGTGCTGCACCAGATAGCCCGAGACCACCGACATCCAGAGCATGGTCACCGGGTTGCCGAGGATCAGGAAGGTGTTGGCCCGGGAACGTTCGGCACGGGTGAACCAGTGGCACAGGTAGATCAGCATCGCTGGCATCACGGCGGCTTCGACCACGCCGAGCATGAAGCGGATGACGATCAGCCAGTAGGCGTTGGAGACGATCCCGGTCAGGGTCGCCAGGCTGCCCCACAGGATCAGGCTGACGAAAATCAGCTTCTTCACGCTGTGCTTTTGCGCGTAGATCGCGCCGGGTACCTGGAAGAAAAAGTAGCCAAGGAAGAACAGTGCGCCGAGCATCGACGACAGGCCCGGGGTGATCATCAGGTCGGCGGCCATGCCCGAGGCGGCGGCGAAACCGTAGTTGGCACGGTCCAGGTACGCCAGGCTGTAGGTGATGAACACGATGGGCATGATGTACCACCAGCGGCGGGCGGCGAGGGTTGCGGTTTTCATCAGTGGTGCTCCTGAGCTTGTTGTTTTTGTCGCAGCAGGTAACGGTTTTTGGATCTTTAGTGACAGTTCCGGTCTCATCGCGGGCAAGCCCGCTCCCACAGGGATTTGTTGTGGATATCAAATTGTTGTTCACCACAAAAACCTGTGGGAGCGGGCTTGCCCGCGATGGCGGCCTCAAATTCGCCATACATCTCAAGTCGGGTCGGCAACCCCTCCATATCCCCCCGACTCTGCACGGCACGGCTGCCAATCCAGTTGGCCCGCTTCACGGCGTCGACAATGCTGTGGTTTTCCAGCAGCGCGCTGATCAAGCCGACTGCAAACCCGTCGCCGGCGCCCACGGTGTCGACCACCGTTTCCACCGGCACACCGGCAACGAATCCCTCATCCAGCTGCGTGCGGTAATAAGCACCATGTGGGCCGAGCTTGATTGCCACCGCTTCAACGCCCTGGTTGAGGTAGAACGCCGCAATGTCAGCCGGGTCTTCGAAACCGGTCAGCAAGCGACCTTCACTCAAGCCAGGCAGCACCCAATGGGCGAGGGCGGCAAGGCGATTGATTTCGGTGATCATCTCTTGCTGGCTCGCCCACAGGCTCGGGCGCAGGTTCGGGTCGAAAGAGACGCTGCGCCCTGCATCACGCATGCGGGTCATCAGTTCAAAGGACATTTCCCGCGCAGTGGCGGAGAGCGCCGGAGGAATGCCGGTGGCGTGCAGGTGCCGAGCCTTGAGCAATTGGGGAACGATGGATTGCGGTGACAAATGACTCGCCGCCGAGCCGCGCCGGAAGTATTCCACCACCGGATCGTCGCCATCATCGGTACGGGATTTGAGTTGAAAACCGGTCGGATGCGCGGGGTCGACAACCACGTTGCTGCAATCGAGCCCTTCTTTTTTCAGCGTATCGACCACGAAACGCCCCAGCGAGTCATCGCCCACCCGGCTCAGCCATGCCACCTTGAAACCCAGGCGCGACAACCCGATGGCAACGTTGCTGTCTGCTCCGGCAATGCGCTTGTGAAAGTGGTCGACCTTGGCCAGGTCGCCGTTCTGGTCAGCGACGAACATCGCCATGGTTTCGCCGAACGAGAGGATATCGATCTCAGACATGGGCGTTCTCCAGCCGGGATTCACCCAGTCGGGCGAGGGTGGCGACATGTTCGCGGGTGAGCTGAACCAGGTCGTCGCCTTGCAGCGGGTATTCCACGGCGCGCATGACGCCTTGGGCCATGTGCCGAAGCAGTTGTTCCCACTGGTGCAAGTCGCTGGCGGCCGGCGGTATGGCGACCAGTTTGCCATCGGCCCGGCGTGATACCGCCTTGCAATGCACATAGCCCACATGACGACCGAGGAGACGCGCGGCGCTGGCGGCGGATTGATCCTGCCAATGCCAGTTGCCGATATCGAAGGTCATCTTGATCGGCAGTCTGTGCTGTTCGACTTCATTGAAAAAGCGTTGGAAGGGTTCGATGCGGCCGCCGTGCAGGGTCTGGTCGTTTTCCACCAGTAATTGCACCGGGCTTTGCGCGAGTGTGTTGGCCAGGGCTTGCAGGTCGTTGTTGTCGGTGAAGTAGCCCAGGGAAACCTTGAGCCATTTGGCGCCGAACGCCCGGGCGCGTTGCAGGGCACTCATCAACTCGAAGTTAGGTTTCGACTGGCCGGCCAGCCACAGTTCCATGGGCGAGGAGTACACGCTTTGCAGCCCTTTGGTCTGTGTTGCGTTGGCCAGTTGTACAGGCGCTTCACCGGTCAGCAATTCTTCACGCCACTCAATGTGCGTGGCCCCCGCGGCGGCCAGCACGTCGATGAAACTGCCCTGGCCCCGTTGGCGCACCAGATCGGCGCCGTAGCTGGAGAGGCTGATGGAAACGGCGGGTGTGTTCATTATTTTTCTACCTCTGAAACCGGTTTCATTTTTGTTCAAAAAAATAGGCGGTGATCTTGTGGGCCTCTTCGCGAGCAGGCTCGCTCCCACAGTGGATTGGTTTACGCAGATCCATTGTGGGAGCGAGCCTGCTCGCGAAGGGGCCAGAACAATCACCGAGAAATCCCACGGGTAGACCCCCGAACAATCAACCGCGCCGAAAAATCCAGGGTCCGCAGCGGGCCGTCATCACCCCGCAATCGCTTGAGCAAGCATTCAAACGCGCTCGCGCCGATTTCAGCAGTCGGCTGGGCGAGGGCAGTGATGCCGCTGCCCACCAACGGATACCAATCCAGGTCATCGAGGGCAATCAGGCCCACGTCCTCGAACAAATTGCACTGGAGCTCCCGCAAAGCATGGGTGCTGGCCAACGCCGCAATCCCGTTGGCGCAAAACAGCGCTTTCGGGCCGTGGCCAGGTGTGTCGAGAAAAGCTTTGAGATGTTCGATCAGTTCACTGCCGGTTTCGATGATCGTGCCGCTCAGCGCCGACCGTTGTGCGATCTGCTCTTTGAAACGGTTCACGCGTTCGATCCGCGAACTGGTGCCATCAAACGGCTCAGTCACCATCAGCACGTCCCGGTAGCCACGTTCTTCAAGATGATCGAGGGCCAGGTCGACGGCTTGCGGATTGTCCAGCCCGACCATATCGCTCTCGAGGTGCGCGACCTTGCGGTCCACCAGCACCAGGGGCATTTCCCGGTGCAGTTCATGCAACTCGTCGCGGTGGTGGCCGAGCGTATTCACAATCAAGCCTTCGATGTTGTACGAACGCAGCAAGGCCAGGTGCTGGCGCTCCTGCTCATCGTCGCGGTCGGTGTTGCACACCACCAGGCTGTAGCCGTGCTGACGGCAGGCGGTTTCCACCCCGTGCATCACGGCAATCGAATAAGGGTTACGGATGTCGGCCACCAGCATGCCGATCAAGCGCGTACGCCCGCGCTTCAGGCCGCGAGCCATCTGGTTCGGGCGGTAGCCCAACTCGGCAATTGCCTGTTCAATGCGCAGGGCGATGGCATCGGAGAGCAGGGCGCGGTCTTCGCCGATGAACCGCGAGACGCTGGCCTTGGAGACCTTGGCGTGTTCGGCCACGTCGAGCATGGTTACGCGGCTGCGCTGGGCGGCGGAGAAATCGTTCACGGGCTGAAACCTTGTTATTGGATTTATAAGGTTTGAGTGCGTCGCGGGGTTGCACTGAAACCGGTTTCAGAAGACACCAAAAGCGGATTCGCCGTCAAGCCCCGCGTTGGCAATTGTCCGACAAATGGGCTTACGCCAAAACGCTCAACCACGCAGAGCCCAACAACAACAGGGCCATGCAGCGATTGAACCATTGCATGGCAGGGGGCGAGCGCAACCAGCGACTGGAGCCAGCACCGAGCAACGCCCAGACACCGAGACAGGGCAGCGAGATCAGAAAAAAAGCTATGGACAGGTACAGCACATGCATCAGCCGATCCTCACCGGCACCAGCGAAAACGCTGACCACGGCCAGCGCCATCATCCAGGTTTTCGGATTGATCCATTGCAAGCTGGCGGCGCCCAAGGCGCCAAGACGGGCACCGGTTACTTGCGCGGTGATCGCGACGGCCGGGGTGCGGAAAATCTGCCACGCCAGATAACTCAACCACGCTACGCCGGCCCATTGCATGACCGTCTGTAACAGGGGCCATTGAGTGAGCGAAGAGCCGGCGCCCGTGCCCACCACCAGCACAAGGAGCGCTGCGCTGACACAGGCGCCCAGGATGATCGGCACGGCGGCTAACAGGCCGAATCGCGCACTGTTGCTCAGCACCAGAATATTGGTCGGCCCCGGGGTGATCGCGGCCACAAAGGCAAACATCAAGAAGGGAAGAAACGTCGGGAAAGAGGACAGCATCGCAGGCAAACTCCGGTAAAGATCAGTGAATTGATCTTCTTCTCGGTCGGGGTTACCTGTCTGGAAGATTTGAGCAACGCTTGCGGTACAGCGCGGGTGTCAGGCCGTAGGCGCGCACGAACCAGCGACCCAGATGGCTCTGATCGGCGAAACCCAGCGTCATCGCTACAGTCGTTGGCTGTTCGCCTTGGGACAACATACGCCGGGCGGTGGCCAGTCGTAACTGCACCAGATAAGCATGGGGCGCCATGCCATAAGCCGCCTTGAACGCGCGGGTCAGGCGGAAGCGATCGACGCCGGTGGCGGCGGCCAGCTGGTCGAGGCCGATGTCGTATTGCGCATTGGCGTGCAGATACTCCCGCGCCTTCTGCGCCACCAACGGCAGGCGCGGGTCCTGGTCATAGCGGGTGCGCCAGTGCAGGTGGCGGGTCAGGCCCTCGAGCAAGGCATCGAGCGCCGTTTGGCGGACGATTTTCAGCTCACCCCTATGCAGGGTTTCAAAGGCCAATGCAGTGGCATGGGCCAGTGGCAGGTCGGTGGTGAGTGTGTTGGCAAAACTCAATTCGCTGTTGTCTGGAGCCTTGTCGAACACCGCGCCGAGTTCTCGCGTCAGCCACTGCGGATCGATATACAGCATG
Source organism: Pseudomonas izuensis (assembly GCF_002356535.2). NCBI lineage: Bacteria > Pseudomonadati > Pseudomonadota > Gammaproteobacteria > Pseudomonadales > Pseudomonadaceae > Pseudomonas > Pseudomonas izuensis. The sequence continues at coordinate 3,022,681 of NZ_AP017423.2, forward strand.
CGATACGTGAAGCCGTCGTCGGTCGGCGCTTCACCATCGTGGATGTCACCCGGCTCCAGCAAAAACACCTTGCCCGGTGTGCTCTGGTGTTTCGCTCGCCGACAGTTGAACTGCTGCACGCCTTGCTCGGTGACCCCCACCAGATAACTGTCATGCCAGTGCGGATCGTAGGCATGCCCCTGGAAATGCGCGCGCAGGGTCTCGATGCCGGTGTCGGCGTCCTGTTTCAGGTCGATCCAGTTATGAGCGTTCATGCAGCACCTGCGGGAGAATTGCCGATCCATTTAACGCCCGCGCAGGGCCGATGACTAGAACGTTTGTGCACGGATCAGTTGAACAGCCCGGCGGCGATGTTGATCGAGAATCCGAGTATCGCTGTATTGAACAGAAATCCAATCAGCGACTGCGCCAGCACAATCTTGCGCAATTCCCGTGTCGCCACGCCAACGTCCGAGGTTTGCACCGCCACGCTGAGGGTGAACGAGAAGTACAAAAAGTCCCAGTAATTGGGTGTGGTCAAGCCCTCGGCAAATCGCAGCGCCGGGTCTTTGCCTTCCCAGGTGTAAAACAAGCGCGCGTAGTGCACGCTGAATATCACGCCAATCAGCAACCATGAGCCAAACACCGTCAACGCAGTAAAACCGTAATGCAGCAGCTTGCGGGTGGTTTCCAGGTCCTTGCTGCCCGCCAGTTCGAAGGTGATGGTGGCCAGGCTGGCAAGCGCCGCAATGCACACCACCAATAGCACCAGCCCGGCGTTTTCGTCCTCGATCTCGGCAATGCGCTTCACGTCCGGCGCCTTGGAGCGCACGGTGAGCCAGAGCATCAGCACCAGATAGGTCCAGACCCCGGTGTTCCAGCCGATGAGGATTTTGTTGATGATCGAATCGGCGGGAATCAGGATGCCCGCGGCGATGCCCAGTGTCGTGGCGGCGGACAGGCGAGGGTGGGTGTGGGTGAGGTAGGGCATGGGGGCTCGATGGGTCGGGGTATTGCAAACACCTTAGCCCAGATCCTGAGGCCGAACATCGTCCCTTGTAGGAGCGAGGCTTGCCCGCGAGGAGGCCGTGACATCCAACATTGATGTTGGATGACACTCCCTCTTCGCGGGCAAGCCTCGCTCCTACAGGGACGGTGGTGTGGGTTAGGGATTCTTGTGGCGTTTGTGAACGAGCTTCATCACCACCACAAAAAACATCGGCACAAATATCACCGCCAGTGTCGCGGTGATCATTCCGCCGATCACCCCTGTGCCGATGGCTTGCTGGCTGGCCGAGCTGGCGCCGGTGGCGATGGCCAGCGGTACCACGCCGAGGATGAACGCCAGGGACGTCATCACGATCGGCCGCAATCGCAGGCGCGCGGCTTGCAGGGTGGCGTCGATCAGGTCGTGGCCTTCGTCGACCAGGCTCTTGGCGAACTCAATGATCAGGATCGCGTTCTTCGCCGACAGACCGATGATGGTGATCAAGCCGACCTTGAAGAACACGTCGTTGGGCATGCCTCGGACGGTCACCGCCAACACCGCGCCGAGCACACCCAGCGGCACTACCAGCAGCACCGAGGTCGGGATCGACCAGCTCTCGTACAACGCCGCCAGGCACAGGAACACGATCAGCAGCGACAAGCCGAGAAGGATCGGTGCCTGACTGCCGGACAAGCGTTCCTGCAACGACAGGCCGGTCCATTCCTGACCCAATCCGGCCGGCCCTTGTGCCACCAGACGCTCGATTTCAGCCATGGCTTCGCCAGTGCTGTGGCCCGGTTTCGGCTCGCCCGAGATGCTGATCGCCGGATAGCCGTTGTAGCGGGTCAACTGCGCCGGGCCTTGGGTCCATTTGGCCTGGACGAAGGACGACAGCGGCACCATGTTCCCGGCATTGTTGCGCACGTGGATCTTCAACAGGTCGTCGACCTGACTGCGCTGATCGCCTTCAGCCTGGACCACCACCCGCTGCATCCGTCCCTGATTGGGGAAGTCGTTGATGTAGCTCGAACCGACGGCGGTGGACAGCACGCTGCCGATGTCGGCAAAAGAAACACCCAAGGCATTGGCCTGCTTGCGGTCGACGATCAATTGCACTTGCGGCGCTTCAGCCAGGGCGCTTTCACGCACGTTCATCAGGATCGGGCTCTTCTCGGCGGCGGCCAGCAATTCGGTGCGTGCGCGCATCAATGTGTCATGGCCCAGGCCGCCACGGTCCTGCAAGCGGAATTCGAAGCCACTGGAGGTGCCGAGGCCGTCCACCGGGGGCGGCAAGACCGCGAAGGCCATGGCGTCCTTGATCTGGCCGAGGGCGATGTTGGCGCGGTCGGCAATCGAACTCGCCGAGTCATCGCCGCCACGCTCGGACCAGTCCTTGAGCGTGGTAAACGCCAGTGCCGCATTCTGGCCGCTGCCGGAGAAGCTGAAGCCGAGAATCACGGTGCTGTCACCGACGCCGGGCTCGGTGGCGTTGTGCGCTTCGATCTGCTCGACCACCTGCACCGTGCGGTTTTTGCTCGCGCCCGGTGGCAGTTGAATGTCGGTGATGGTATAGCCCTGATCCTCCACCGGCAGGAACGAGGAGGGCAGACGACTGAAGCACAGCCCCAGGCCGACCAGCAGCACCCCATAGATCAGCAGGTAACGACCGCTGCGTTTTAGCGCGTAGGCGACCCACCCTTGATAACGTGCAGTGAGTTGCTCGAAGCGACGGTTGAACCAGCCGAAAAACCCGGTTTTTTCGTGATGCTCACCCTTGGCAATCGGCTTGAGCAGGGTCGCGCACAGTGCCGGGGTCAAGGTCAGGGCGAGGAAGGCCGAGAACAGAATCGAAGTGGCCATCGACAACGAGAACTGTTGGTAGATCACCCCGACCGAACCCTGCATGAACGCCATCGGAATGAACACCGCCACCAGCACCAGGGTGATGCCGATGATCGCGCCGGTGATCTGTTTCATGGCCTTGCGGGTCGCGTCCTTGGGTGAAAGACCTTCAGTGGCCATGATCCGCTCGACGTTCTCCACCACCACAATCGCGTCGTCCACCAGAATGCCGATGGCCAATACCATACCGAACATGGTCAACACGTTGATCGAGAAACCCAGCGCCAACATGGTCGCGAAGGTGCCCATCAGCGCCACCGGCACCACCAGCGTGGGGATCAGCGTGTAGCGAATGTTCTGCAGGAACAGGAACATCACCGCGAACACCAGCACCATTGCCTCGAGCAAGGTGTAAACCACTTTGGTGATCGAGACTTTGACGAAAGGCGAGGTGTCGTAGGGGATCTTGTACTCGACGTTGGCCGGGAAGTAGCGCGACAGCTCATCCATCTTCGCCCGCACCAGGGTCGCGGTACTCAGGGCATTGGCCCCCGGCGACAGTTGCACGCCGACGGCGGTCGAGGGCTTGCCGTTCAGGCGCGTGGAAAACTGGTATTCCTGGCTGCCGATCTCGACCCGGGCCACATCGGCGATGCGCACAGTGGAACCGTCCGGATTGGCCTTGAGCACGATGTCGGCGAACTCTTCCGGGGTCGACAACTGGCCTTTGACCAGAATGGTCGCGGTGATCTCCTGAGTGGTGCGGCTCGGCAAGTCACCGATGCTGCCCGCCGACACCTGGGCGTTCTGCGCGACGATGGCGGCATTGACGTCGGCGGGGGTGAGGTTGAAACCGATCAGTTTCTGCGGGTCGATCCAGATGCGCATGGCCCGTTCGGCACCATACAACTGGGCCTTGCCGACGCCGTCCAGACGCTTGATCTCGTTCATCACGTTGCGTGCCAGGTAGTCGCTGAGCGCTACGTCGTCGAGCTTGCCGTCGCTGGAGGTCAGGGTGATCAACAACAGGAAACCGGCGGAGACTTTCTCTACCTGCAAGCCCTGTTGATTGACCGCTTGCGGCAGGCGCGACTCCACGACTTTCAGGCGGTTCTGCACATCCACCTGGGCCATTTCCGGATCGGTGCCGGGCTGGAACGTCGCCTTGATCGTGGCGCTGCCGAGGCTGCTTTGCGATTCGAAATACAACAGATGGTCGGCACCGTTGAGCTCTTCCTCGATCAGGCTGACCACGCTCTCGTCCACGGTCTGCGCTGAGGCGCCGGGGTACACGGCATAAATTTCAATTTGTGGCGGTGCGACGTCGGGGTACTGCGCCACCGGCAACTGCGGGATGGACAGCGCACCGGCGAGCAGGATGAACAGGGCGACCACCCAGGCGAACACCGGGCGGTCGATAAAGAACTGCGGCATAAACAAGCGTCCTGCTTACTGGCCAGAAACCTGGGCAAGTGGAAGAGGGGAGTCGTCGATCTGCACCTTTTCGCCGGGGCGCGCGTGTTGCAGGCCTTCGATGACAATGCGGTCGCCGGCTTTGAGCCCGCCGGTGACGATCCAGCGATCGTTCTGCACCGGGCCCAGTTCCACCGGTTGCCGGGCGACCCGTTGCTGCGCGTCGAGTAGCAGCACTTGAGCAATGCCGGCGCTGTCACGCTGGATCGCCCGTTGCGGCACGCTGATGCCTTGCTGGTCCACCGCTTGCTCCAGGCGCACCCGCACGAAGCTGCCGGGCAGCAGGTCGAGGTCCGGGTTGGGGAATTCGCTGCGCAGGATGATCTGACCAGTGCCCGGGTCGACCGTGATGTCGGAGAACAGCAGCTTGCCCGGTAGCGGGTAGAGGCTGCCGTCGTCCTGAATCAGCGTCGCCTTGGCCTGTCCCTGGCCCACTTCCTTGAGTTGACCGGAACGGAAGGCGCGGCGCAGGTCGTTGAGTTCGCGGGTCGATTGGGTAAGGTCGGCGTGGATCGGGTTCAGCTGTTGAATCAGCGCCAGTGGCGTGGTTTCGTTCTGCCCGACCAGTGCGCCTTCGGTGACCAGCGCGCGACCGATGCGCCCGGAAATCGGCGCGGTGACGGTGGCGTAGCCAAGGTTCAACCGGGCACGCTCGACCGCGGCTTTACTGGCGGCAACATCGGCGGCGGTCTGCCGCGCATTCGCCCGGGCATTGTCGTAGTCCTGGCCGCTGATGGCCTTGTCGTCGATCAACTGGGCGTAGCGCTGTTCTTGCAGCCGGGCCTGGAACGCGTTGGCCTCGGCCTTGCGCAATGCCGCTTCGGCGCTGTCGAGGTCGGCCTTGAACGGCGCCGGGTCGATGCGGAACAGCACGTCGCCCTGTTTCACGTCGCTGCCTTCACGGAAGGTGCGTTGCAGGACCACGCCGGCGACACGGGCGCGCACTTCGGCGATGCGCGGCGCGGCGATGCGCCCGCTCAGCTCGCTGCTGATGGTCAGCGGTCGGGCTGAGAGGGTTTCGATGCGCACGGTGGCCAGTGGTGCCTGTTCTTCGGCGGTCGAGGCCTTGTCGCACGCGCTCAGCGTCAACGCCAGGGCCAGAAGGCTGAGCCTGGCAAGCAGATTGTTTGACATGAATTACCCCAATAATGACCCCCAGCATCCTACTGGGCGACGGCGAGGGTAGCGGTGAAGCTTTGTTGGCGCTGTGTGAAATTGTGTAAGGGTTTTACTCAGGTGCGTGCGGGGGCGTATATCCTTGAATCCTTGAATTCCATTGCGTCTGTCAGATCGTCTTCGCGAGCAGGCTCGCTCCCACAGTTGAAATGCGTTCCCCTGTGGGAGCGAGCCTGCTCGCGAAAACGGTCTATCCGGCGCCACTGCACTTTCTGGAAACACCCATGCCCAACATCCTCCTGGTCGAAGACGACACCGCCCTCGCCGAACTGATCGCCAGCTACCTGGAACGCAACGGCTACTGCGTCAGCGTGATCAGCCGTGGCGATCAGGTGCGCGAGCGCGCGCGGGTCACGCCGCCGGACCTGGTGATCCTCGACCTGATGCTGCCCGGTCTTGATGGCCTGCAAGTCTGCCGTTTGCTACGGGCCGATTCCGCGACCCTGCCGATCCTGATGCTCACCGCCCGCGACGACAGTCACGATCAGGTGCTGGGCCTGGAAATGGGCGCCGACGACTATCTCACCAAACCCTGTGAGCCTCGGGTGCTGCTGGCGCGGGTACGTACCTTGTTGCGGCGCAGCAGTCTCAGCGAACCCCAGACCGTCAACGACCGCATTGTGATGGGCAATCTGTGCATCGACCTGTCCGAACGCACCGTGACCTGGCGTGAACAACCGGTGGAGCTGTCCAGCGGCGAATACAACCTGCTGGTGGTGCTGGCCCGGCACGCCGGCGAAGTGCTGAGCCGCGACCAGATTCTGCAACGCCTGCGCGGCATCGAATTCAACGGCACGGACCGTTCGGTGGACGTGGCGATCTCCAAGTTGCGGCGCAAGTTCGACGACCATGCTGGCGAGGCGCGCAAGATCAAGACCGTGTGGGGCAAGGGTTACCTGTTCAGCCGTTCCGAATGGGAATGCTGAGACGATGTTCAGAATCCTTTTTCGCCTGTACCTGGTCACCATTGTTTCATTCAGTGCAGCGATCTACCTGGTGCCGGACCTGGTGATCAAGGTCTTTCACGAGCGCTTCCTGACTTACAACCTTGATTATTCCCGTGGCCTGCAAACCCTCATGGTCAAGCAGTTCAAGGCGGTGCCAACCGAGCAGTGGCCATCCCTGGCGGCGGAGATGGACAAGGAGTTTCATCCGCTGCACATCGTGCTCAGCGGCAACGACGATCCTGGTTTTTCCCTTGATGAGCAGCAGCGTTTGCAGCGTGGCGAAAACGTCGTGCGCATCGGCGACTGGGGCTGGCGTACCCTGGCGGTGGCGCCGCTGGATGAGCACACCGTGGTGCAAATGGTGGTGCCACCGGACCCGACGGACGTCAGCTTGCTGTACTGGAGCATTAACGTACTGATCGGCGCGACCATGCTCGCCTGCCTGTTGCTGTGGCTGCGCCCGCACTGGCGCGATCTGGAGCGGCTCAAGGGCACGGCCGAGCGCTTCGGCAAGGGCCACTTGAGCGAGCGCACGCAGATTGCCCCCAGTTCCAACATCGGCAGCCTGGCCAATGTCTTCGACACCATGGCCGGTGATATCGAAAACCTGCTGAACCAGCAGCGCGATCTGCTCAACGCCGTCTCCCACGAATTGCGCACGCCGTTGACCCGCCTGGATTTCGGCCTGGCCCTGGCCCTGTCCGACGATCTGCCAGCCACCAGCCGTGAGCGCCTGCAAGGGTTGGTGGATCACATTCGCGAACTCGATGAACTGGTGCTGGAACTGCTGTCCTACAGCCGCCTGCAAAACCCGGCGCGGGTGCCGGAACAGGTTGAGGTGTCGCTGGATGAATTCATCGACAGCATTCTGGGCAGTGTCGATGAAGAGCAATCGCCGGACATCGTCATCGACGTGCTGCTGCACGGCCAGCTCGAACGCTTCACCCTCGACCCGCGCCTGACCGCTCGCGCCCTGCAGAACCTGCTGCGCAATGCCATGCGTTACTGCGAAAGGCGCATTCAGATCGGCGTGCAGGTCTGCCACAAGGGTTGCGAGATCTGGGTGGACGATGACGGCATCGGCATTCCGGACGACGAGCGTGAGCGGATTTTCGAGCCTTTCTACCGGCTCGACCGCAGCCGCGATCGCGCCACCGGTGGGTTTGGTTTGGGGCTGGCGATCAGCCGCCGGGCGCTGGAGGCGCAGGGTGGCACCTTGACCGTGCAATCGTCACCGCTGGGTGGAGCACGGTTTCGGCTATGGTTGCCGACGCCGGTTTGACTCACGAGGACACCTGATACATAGCTATATAGCGCTACGCGATAAACAGTGTTCAGGAAGAAACTTGTTAGTCTGTTGTTTACTAAAAAACTAGTAATTCTGACAGTAGGCATGGGTTTCTTATTTGCTGATAATTTGCCGGGCAAGCAAATAAACAGCGGTTAATTAACTTTGTGCAAGGGGTTTTAATATGATATCTGTTACTGAGGTGGAAAAAATTTTAAATAAAGCCAAGGATAGCGTAAGTGATACTGGCACGTTTACCGGGACACTTCCGAGTAGCATTCCAGCCGAACCGAAAAACTTTGCCGCCAATGTGGTGAATATTGACTTCACGGGTGATACTGGCATGGTTTCGGGGGTCAGTAACCAACACTCTTCAGGGAATAATGCGTTCATATTTACGGTGCCTCACGGTCTGAAGACCGGAACACACCTTATTGTAAATGATCTGAGCCCTAAAACCGTGGGTGCCAGTTTTACGCGTTTTTTTAGCGGGGACGATTACCAGATATATGTGGGAGTGACAGGCGCCCTCGTAGTGACCCAGATTTCTCAGTCGCATATGGTCGCTACTTTTAACTTCAAGACAGTTGGCGGTAAACAATTCTCTGGTGCGTTCAATATTAGGGAAGGCTGATTAATGTCGAGGGGCTGATACGGGGTGGTGGGGTCTTGTGACCTCATCGCCACATTCAAAAGATGTCGCCTGCTATTGATGCTGATGACAAATCGTGGTGTTTGTCATAAATTTGAGTAGCAATCTATCAAACCTGACAGTCGCCACCTTCACCATTAAAACGTTTCATTATTCCTACGCAGTCAGGCTGTCGCGCCACGCACTGACGACTGGAGGGTGGAGATGGAAGCGCCAACAACAAGAATGGGTAAGGGGACGATCAACGCGATCAGGGTCGTCTGGGTCGATTCAATGTGGACGAAGTTCGCCATGGTCGTGCCGGATGATGGCTGTTCCAGGCTGGCAGTCAGGATCGGCCCTAATCGCACGCCTGAGGGGCAGGATCATTTCCTCGTGGGCGACAAGGTGAAATACACAGTAGTGCTGGACTCTTTGGGGGCGTTTCCGAGGGCGCAGGAGCTTGTGAAGGCTGGCAGCAGAACCGCCTGATCGACCTGTGGCAACTGTTCCGGCCTCTTCGCGGGCAAGCCACGCTCCTACAGGGTGCCCGGTGCTCTTGTAGGAGCGAGGCTTGCCCGCGAAGACGGCCAGAAGGTCACCATTGAAATCAAAACCTGCTCCCACATCACGCGCTCAACCGTCCGCGCAACACCGTGGCCATACCCTCCAGATCCGCCATCGGGTTATGCCCGATCAGCATCCACGCATGCTCCATGTCAGCCCAATAGACAATGTTCATCCCGCGCCGACGTTCCTGGGCGAAATGCCGGCTACCGCTGTTGGAGCGGGTGACGCACAGCGCCATCGGACCATGGACCGGGTCGAGGTAGCTGATCTGGGCGATGGGCACGCCGTCGTATTCAAGGATTTGCGCGCGCTTGAATTCGGCGCGGGGCAAGGTCAGCTGCGCGGGCGTGAGGACCAGGCCCAGGCGTGCATCGAGGGTGTGCAATTGCGCGCGTTGGGCGGCTTCGTCGCCGGGCAAGTGGTCGAGGGTTTGCGGCACATAAAGCGCCATGTAGTCGGCCACCAATTGGCGCCAGTTGTCCTGCTGCTGTGTGGCTTGCCAGCCAAGGAACAAACGATCCGCCAGTACACCGCTGACCACCAGCCCGGCTGCCGCCGCGAGGAACCAGCGGCGATTGAGTGTCGGACGGGCTGGCGAGGGCAGGGTGTCGAGCATGGCTTGCAGGCGATCCACCGGCGCCTGGCGCCCCAGTTCGTCGTAGGCCGCCTTGAACGGCAGGCTGCTGCGGTTCAGCCATTGCAGGCGCAGGCCGAGCATCGGGTCTTGCGCCACGGCCGCATCGATACGCTGACGCTGTTCGGTGTCGAGTTGGTCGTCCAGATAAGCCACCAGTTGCTCATCCGGGATTCGCGCGTTCATCGACGTTCTCCGCTGGAAGGGTTTGGCACGGACTGCAAGGGCGGGTATTCGGCGAGTTTGCCCCGGGCGGCCGCCAGGCGACTCATGACGGTGCCGATGGGCACTTGCAGTACCTCGGCGACTTCGCGGTAGGACAGGCCTTCGACATAGGCCAGGAACACCGTTTCGCGCTGGGCTTCGGGCAATGCATCGACGCGGCGGATGACTTGCGCCGCCATGACATGGGTTTGCGCCGCGTGTTCACCGTCGAACGACAACACCTCTTCGCCCTCCATCGTGCCTTGACCATGTCGCACCCGACGGGCTCGCACTTCATTGAGCCAGATCGAATGCAGAATGCTCATCAGCCAGCGATCCATGCGCGTGCCCGGTTCGAATTGACCGGCCCGTTCCAGCGCCCGCACACAGGTGGCTTGCACCAGGTCTTCGGCGACATGCCGTTGCCTGGACAACAGCAAACCGTAGCGCCACAAACGCGCCAGATGCTGGCCCAGTTCTGCCCGTATTGCCTGATCGCTGGCGATGACGACCTCCGTCCATTCGGTGTGTCAGGTTTTCGATGAGTCGTTGATGGCTTCGGCCAGGTCCCGGTATTCCTCGCAGCTCGTGTTGCCACAAATCGATTTGATCTGCCGCAACTGTTCCTGGGCAAGATCCAGCTGACCCTTGATCACATAGGCTTCGCCGAGGTACTCGCGAACCTTCGCGTACTGCGGGTCGAGCTTGACCGACTGCAGGTAATAACCGATGCCTTCGTCGGTGCGGCCCAGTTTACGCGTAACGTAGCCGCGATAGTTCAGCGCCTTGGCGGTATTGGGGTCTTTGAGCGTGTCGAGCAGCGCCAGGGCCTCTTCGTAGCGCCCGGCCTTGGCTAGCTGATAAGCATAATCGGTACGGTCGGCGTCCGGCACCAGATTGCTGGTTTGCTTGACGCATTTCTGCGACTTCTTGTCGAGGACCTGGCCTCTGGGGCACTGGGGAGCGGCGGGAGCGTCATCGTCGCCGTGGGCCCATGCCTGTGACCCGGACAGCACAACAGCGAGTATCAAGGGGGCGGTGAATATCGAGTAGCGGCTATTCATGGGGAATGCTCCACGCGTATCAGGGTTGGGACAGCGAACGGGCCGAAAAGGTTGGGTGTCGGTGACCACCTGATATTGAACACCGCTGCGTGACCAATTATTCATTTTTTTCTTTTGGTTTGCCCAAGGGGCTTCAGGTCAGCGGCGCGGCCATTCGCGAGCAGGTTCGCTCCCACAGGGGAACGCATTTCAAATGTAGGAGCGAGCCTGCTCGCGAAGAGGCCGGCAACGGCACCGTATCACTCAATCGGTCCCGTTTTTGGCCGAACCACTGCCTTACTGCCCACCTCCAGGCCTTGGTATAGTCGGGCCTCTTTTTTGCCTGCTAAAAGGATCACCGGCATGTCTCAATACACCGCGTTCACCGTCGAACTGGTTGATAAAATCGCCCATGTGCAAATCAATCGCCCGGAAAAGATCAATTCGATGAACGCTGCGTTCTGGAGCGAAATCGTCGAGATTTTCCAGTGGATCGACGACACCGACGAAGTGCGTGTGGTGGTCCTCAGTGGTGCCGGCAAGCACTTTTCCTCCGGCATCGACCTGATGATGCTGGCGGGCGTCGCCAATGAGCTGGGCAAGGACGTCGGGCGCAATGCACGTCTGCTGCGACGCAAGATCCTCACCCTGCAAGCGTCCTTCAACGCCGTCGATAACTGCCGCAAACCGGTGCTCGCGGCCATCCAGGGCTATTGCCTGGGGGGCGCCATTGATCTGATCGCTGCATGCGACATGCGTTACGCCGCCGAAGACGCGCAGTTCTCGATCAAGGAAATCGACATCGGCATGGCCGCCGACGTTGGCACACTGCAACGCTTGCCGCGGATCATCGGTGACGGCATGCTGCGTGAACTGGCTTACACTGGTCGCACTTTCGGCGCCGAGGAAGCGCGTGGCATGGGACTGGTCAATCGCGTCTACAGCGACACCGCCAGCCTGCTCGACGGCGTCATGGGCATTGCCCGAGAGATTGCGGGCAAGTCGCCGATTGCTGTCACCGGCACCAAGGAGATGATCAGCTACATGCGCGATCATCGCATCGATGACGGCCTTGAATACGTCGCTACATGGAACGCCGCCATGCTGCAATCCACCGATTTACGCGTGGCCATGGCCGCCCACATGAGCAAACAGAAACCCGAATTTCTGGATTGATTGAAAAATGACTCCACGCTGGACCACTGCAGTTCTGGACACCGATCAACCTGGCGGCTGGGCCGTGGCGCGTAGCCCGGAAGGCTTTCTGTTCGATGACAATGGCGCGTTGTTTCCCCGTGAATGGCTCAAGCGCCAGGAGCTGCCCATTCTGGCCGAACACGGTATTGGTCATCTCGACGGCGAACCGGTGTACCTGCTGGAGTTGCGCAACCACAGCGAAGTGTCGGGTTGCAACTGGAAAGGCCTGCGGGCGTTCATGCTCGAAGGCGATCATACGCTCTACAAAGTGCTCGGTTACGCCGCGCAGATCGGCACCTGGGCCCGTGAACATCGCTTTTGCGGCAACTGCGGCCAGGCCATGACCCAGGTGCCACGGGAGCGGGCCATGTATTGCCAGCCCTGCGACATACGCAGCTATCCGCGGATTTCGCCGAGCATGATCGTGCTGGTGACCCGTGGCGACGAGATTTTGCTGGGGCGTTCGCCACGCTTTGTGCCGGGGGTCTACAGCACGTTGGCGGGGTTTGCCGAACCGGGCGAATCGGCCGAGGATTGCCTGATTCGCGAGGTGCGTGAAGAAGTGCGGATCGAGGTGAAGAACATCCAGTACATGGGCAGCCAGTGCTGGCCGTTCCCGCACTCGATGATGCTCGGCTTCCATGCCGAATACGCCGGTGGCGAGATCGTCTGTCAGGAGGACGAAATCGAAGACGCCCAGTGGTTCAACGTGCATGCGCTGCCGCCGTTGCCGGCGTCGCGCTCGATTGCCCGTTACCTGATCGACGTCTACGTGGCGCGGCGTTTAGGCCACGCTGAACCAGTGTTGCCAGGCTAGTCGCACGGTCAGCCCCAGCACCACGGTGATGAACACCGGACGAATGAACTTCGCGCCGCCGCTGATGGCGGTGCGAGCACCGAAGAACGCCCCGACCATCACCGACAGGCCCATGCACAGGCCGATGATCCAGTCCACCTGCCCGGAAAACACGAACACCGACAGCGCCGCAATGTTGCTGACGAAGTTCATGCTGCGCGCCACGCCGCTGGCCTTGACCAGATCGATCGGGTACAGCAGCAGGCTGCTGACGGTCCAGAATGCGCCGGTGCCGGGACCGGCCACGCCATCGTAGAAACCCAGGCTGAAGCCCTGGGTCGATTGCCACTTCTTCTTGATCGGTGCGTCGCTGTCCAGCGGCGCTTTTGGCGTGCCGCCAAACAGCAGGTAAAGGCCGCAGGCGAAGACGATGACGGGCAGCATCTTGTTCAGCCATTCCGCTGGCAGGTAATGCGCGACGATGGCACCGGTCAGCGCACCGACCAGGGTGCCGACGATGGCGTGCATCCACTGTTTGGGGTGGAACAGCTTGCGGCGGTAGAAAGTGAAGCTGGCGGTGGCCGAGCCGAAGGTCGAACTGAGCTTGTTGGTACCCAGCACCAGGTGTGGCGGCAAACCGGCGGTGAGCAGGGCCGGGGTGGTCAACAGGCCGCCACCGCCAGCGATGGCATCGATGAAACCGGCAATGAAAGCGACAAGGGCCAGAATGGCCAGGGTGGTAAGGTCAACGCTGAGTTCGAAAGGCATGGAATCGGCTTAATCGGCAGGGTGCAGCGAAGGGGCTGCGGGGAAGGGCCGGTATCTTACCGTTATCCGACATCTGCCGCGACCCGCCAGACCAACACAAAACCTGTGGGAGCGAGCCTGCTCGCGAAGAGGCTATCAGATCCAACATGATGGTTGGCTGAAACACCGCTTTCGCGAGCAGGCTCGCTCCCACAGTTTTAACAGTGGTTACAGGCCGAGATCCGACAGACCCGGATGATCATCCGGCCGGCGACCCAGCGGCCAGTGGAACTTGCGGTCGCTTTCCTTGATCGGCAGGTCGTTGATGCAGGCAAACCGGTTGGCCATCAAGCCATTCTCGTCGAACTCCCAGTTTTCGTTGCCATAGGAGCGGAACCAGTTGCCCGAATCGTCGTGCCATTCATAGGCATAACGCACGGCGATACGGTTACCGGTAAAGGCCCAGAGTTCCTTGATCAGCCGATAGTCCAGCTCCTTGGCCCATTTACGGGTCAGGAAGCCCTTGGCTTCTTCGCGGTTGTAGGCGAACTCGGCGCGGTTACGCCATTTGGTGTCCAGGGTGTAGGCCAGCGACACCCGTTCCGGGTCGCGGGAGTTCCAGCCGTCTTCGGCCAGGCGGACTTTTTCGATGGCCGATTCACGGGTGAAGGGCGGCAATGGCGGACGAACTTCGGCATTAGACATTTCATGTCTCCGTATAAAGTTAAAGTTCCAGCACGTTTCGGGCTTGATTAAGTTATTACAGGTCCAATAACTTTCGCGCCATGCATTGCGCATTATCGGCGGCACTGTGATCACCCATTACAAGCGCCACGGTTATGGCACCGTCAATCAGGATCAGCAGCTGTTTGGCCAGCAACTGCGGATCTTCGGCGCCATGTTCGGTACACAGCTCGCAAACGTAGTCGAGCAGCTTCTGTTTGTGGTCTTTGGCGACCAGGCGGACCGGGTCCTGCGGATCGCCGGTTTCGCCACTGGTGTTGATGAAGGCGCAGCCGCGAAAGCCTTCCGAGACAAACCAGGACTTGAGCACGGTAAACAGGTTGAGCAGGCGGTCGGCCGGGGTTTCGGCCTGGCCGACTTCGCTTCTGTACCAGTGCATCCAGCGTTGGTCCCGGCGTTGCAGGGCTGCGACGGTGAGCTCCTCCTTGTTGGCGAAGTAGCGGTAGATGCTTTTTCTGGAGACGCCGGCGGTTTTCACCAAAAGATCCATGCCGGTGGCGGCAATGCCACTTTTGTAGATCAACTTTTCGGTGACATCCAGAATGATATCGCGTGTGTCGTTGCTGTTTAATTCGTTCATGTGGCTTACAGTAGAACGATCGTTCTCCTTGGTCAAGCAGCTATTTTTATGTTTGTAAAATCACCTTTGCGAGCAGGCTCGCTCCCACAGGGGAATGCATTTCAAATGGGGGAGCGAGCCTGCTCGCGAAGAGGCCCTCACAGACGATGACAAGACCCAGGCCAATCCATGGTGTAAGCTCTCAAACTCTCTGGATTCGACCCGATTGCGAGCCCTATGCCGTTGCTTTTCAAACGTTCCCTGCTGCCCAAACTGCGCAGTTTTCCGTTGACCGCCGATGCCGTCACCATCCTCTCTGGCGCTGCCGAGTTCCGTCGTTGCTTGCTGGAAAAAATTGCCGGCGCCACGCAGCGCATTTATATCGTCGCGCTGTACCTGCAACAGGATGAGGCAGGCCAGGAAATTCTCGATGCCTTGCACGCAGCCAAGCTGGCGCGTCCGCATCTGGACGTGGTGGTCGTCGTCGACTGGCTGCGCGCCCAGCGCGGTCTGATCGGTGCCGGCAAGCAACCGGGCAACTCGGCCTGGTATCAGGAGATGACCCGTACCCACGAAAGCGAAGTACCGGTGTATGGCGTGCCGGTGCAGACCCGCGAGCTGTTCGGCGTATTGCATCTGAAGGGCTTCATCATCGACGACTGCGTGATCTACAGCGGTGCGAGCCTGAACAACGTCTACCTGCACAAGTTCGAAAAATACCGCTACGACCGTTATCACCTGCTGCACAACCGTGCCCTGGCCGACTCGATGCAGCATCTGGTTCAACATGGCCTGGTGGCTTCCAAGGCGGTGCATCGCCTCGACCTGCCGAACCTGCCGACCACCCGCAGCCTGCGCAACGATATCGGCGATCTGCGCAGCCGCCTCAAGCACGCGGCGTACGACACGACCGAGGGCACCACGGAGAAAGGCGGCCTGTCGGTGAGCCCGTTGTTGGGTGTGGGCAAGAACAACCCGCTGAACCGGGTGATCTGTGAACTCATTGCCAGCGCCCAGCAGCAACTGACCATTTGCACGCCGTACTTCAATTTGCCGCTGGCGATCATTCGCGAGATCAACCGGGCGTTGGCCCGCGGCGTGAAGATCGACATCGTGGTGGGCGACAAGACCGCGAACGACTTCTACATTCCGCCGAGCGAGCCGTTCAAGGTGATCGCGGCGCTGCCGTATCTCTACGAAATCAGCCTGCGCCGCTTCGCCAAGCGCCATCAGCGCAACATCGACAGCGGCCAGTTGAACCTGCACCTGTGGAAGGATGGCGATCATACCTACCACCTCAAGGGCATGTGGATCGATCAGCGCTACACCTTGCTGACCGGCAACAACCTCAACCCGCGGGCGTTCCGCCTCGACCTGGAAAACGCCTTGCTGATCGATGATCCGAAAGGCGAATTGCTCGAACCGCGCGCCAAGGAGTTGAAAGAAATTTTCCAGCACACGACGCGCATCGAGCGTTATCAGGATCTGGAGACATTGCCTGAATACCCGGCGGGGGTGGCGAAGTTTCTCAAGCGTGTGAGCCGGGTCAGGATTGAGCGGTTGCTGTACCGGATTCTGTAAAAAAGCATTCGCGAGCAGGCTCGCTCCCACAGTGGATTTGTGTTCGACACATAACCCTTGTGGGAGCGAGCCTGCTCGCGAAGAGGCCCGCTCAGACGCTACGAAACTCAGTTCAAACCAAGCTTACCCCGCAACGTCGACAAATCCTCAGCCAATGTATTGACCGGCCCCACCAGCGCCTTGCGGTCGCTTTCCTTCACTTTGTCATAGGTCTCGAAACCGCCATCCCTGGTTTTGTACTTGGCCAGTGTCTTGTTCACCGTGGCAAAGTTTTTATCGACCTTGGCGATGAACGCCGCGTCCTGTTTCTCGATTTGCGGACGGAACAGGTCGACGATTTTCTTCGCGCCGTCGATGTTGCCCTGGAAGTCATAGAGGTCGGTGTGGCTGTAGCGATCTTCCTCGCCGGCGATCTTGGTGGCCGCCACTTCTTCCAGCAGCGCAGCGGCACCGCCGACAACTTTTTCCGGCGGGAAGGTCAGGCTGGCGACACGGCTTTGCAGGTCTTTGACATTCTTGTCCAGGCCATCCGCCAACTCGCCCAGACCCTGGGTGCTGTTTTCCGAGAACAGCGAATATTCGATGCGGTGGAAACCGGTGAAGTCTTCAGCCTTCACACCCTTTTCATGGTCATCGACCCGGGAGTCGAGAGAGGCATCGAGGTCACTGAACAGCTCGGCGATCGGCTCGATCGATTCGTAGTAAACCCGGGTTGGCGCATAGAGCTTTTTCGCGGTGGCCAGGTCACCTTTTTTCACCGCGTCAGTGAACTGCCGGGTGTGGCTGGCCAGTTCATCCAGTTGCTCTGTAACGTAGATCTTGTAGTCGGAAATGGGTTGCACCAGCTCCAGCGGCGCCGTTGCGGCGAAAGCCGAAAGCGGAGTGTTGAGCAAGCCCAGGGTCAGCAGTATCGCGAGTGGCGACTTTTTCATGAAGTGGCTCCGTGAGGTCAAGCAGGGTTTTTTATGTGTGTTGCATTCAGCAGCGAGCGACCGATGAAGTCCTGATCGCCCGTAACACCGGGCAAGGTAAAGAAATACCCGCCGCCCACCGGCTTCAGGTATTCCTCCAGCGGCTCGCCGTTGAGCCTCGTTTGCACGGTGATAAAGCCTTTTTCCAGATCGGCCTGGTAGCAGATGAACAACAGGCCCATTTCGAGCTGACCGTTCTTGTTCACGCCGTTGGAGTAGTTGAACGGCCGACGCAGGATCAGGTTGGCCTGGGTCGCGGCGGTGCGCGGGTTGGCCAGGCGGATGTGCGCATCGAGTCTGGTCAGCTTGCCGTCGGGGTCTTTGGCGTAGTCGGGCACTTCGGTTTCATGGCTGCCGCCCATGGGCGCGCCACTGCTTTTGACCCGGCCGAGAATGCTTTCCTGTTCCTGCAAGGGCGTGCGGTCCCAACGTTCGACGAAGTTGCGGATGATTCGCACCGCCTGGTAGCTGCCATTGACGGCCCAGGCCGGTTCGTCGCTGCCCGGTTGCACCCAGACAATGCTGTCCATGGCCTTGGCATCGTTGGAGTCGGGGTTGGCCGAACCATCGCGAAAGCCCAGGAAGTTACGTGCGCTTTGCGCCGGTACACCGGGTTTAGCCGGGGCCTGGGGCGGCACGCTGCCTTCCTGTTTCCAGCGCACCAGCAGCAGGTCCGGGAGGTTTTTCACGATGTCGCGCAGGGCGTGGATGTTGGTGTCGGCGGTGTTGGCGCAGAACTGCAGGCTCAGGTCGCCGTGGCAGCAATCGGCTTCCAGCGCATCGTTGGGGAAGCCGACCATGCGCATCAGGCGCTTGGGCTTGACGTCCGCCAGGCCGAAACGCTCATCGAACAATGAGGCGCCCACCGACACGGTGATGGTCAGATTGTCCGGCGTGACGATCGGGCCAAGAATCCCCGAATCCACCGGCGGCAGTTTCGGATCGACTTGTGCCACCGGGCCACCCTTCATCAGGAACGCGATCCGTTCGTTGAGGGTGCGGAACAGCCGCTCCAGGTCGTCGCGGTCACTGGCCAGCACATCGAACGACACCAGCATGCCGGACGCCGGTCGCGGGGTGACGATGCCGCTCTGGTGCTTGCCATGGAATGCATGACGGTCTTCGGTGCGGTCACTGCTGGGGGCTTCGGTGACTTGCGCGGGGCTCGCAGCCATGGCCGGGCAGCTCAGCGCTACACCTGTGAGGGCGACACCGGCGGCGCCCATGCCCATCAATACCCGGCGACGTTGAAGGTTGAATGGCTCTGAATCGTTCATCTGGAAGTCGTCTTCTGCTTAAAGGCCGGAAAGGCCAAGGGCGGGATCGATGTCGTCGAGTGCGGTGGCTAATGCCTTGGCCTTGTCGGCGATCTGCTGGCGCTGTGCGGCGCTGACGCTGTCGTAACTGGCGTAGCTGTCATTGAGCTTGAAACCATTGAGCTGGGCATCGAAGGCAGCCAGCGCGCTGTCGATTTTCGGTAACAGGTCGGCGGCAGACTTGGCCAGCAGCGGACGCAGCAGTTCGACAACCTTTCGCGCAGCGTCGAGGTTGCCGGCAAAGCCGTTCAGGTCGCTGTGGCTGTAACGTTCTTCTTCGCCGCTGCCGGCACGGACTTCGCTCATGTTGTTGAGGTTGCGCACCACGATGCTCACCAGTTGTTCCGGTGGCAGCGACTGGGCCAGCAGCTGTTGTTTGAGGCGGGTGACATCGGTCAGCAGGCGCTGGGCGACCGGTGCCAGACCGTCGAGGTCGCGTTGCTGGAACAGCGCGTATTCGAGGCGATGGAAGCCCGTGAAAGCAGGGTCCTGTTCGCGTTTTTCGAAGTAATCGGCACGGGCGTTGATCCCGTTGTCCAGCTCGGCCATGCGCTGGGCAGCAGGGGCCAGCCGTTGATAAGCGGCGCGAGCGGGAATGTACAAGGCTTGAGCCTGGCTCAAGTCTCCGGCTTCGATGGCTTGATCGAGCGCGGAGACGGTCTGGATCAGCGCAGTACCCTGGCTGTTCAGGTACACGCGAAATTCCGACAACGGTCCCACGAAGGCGACCATCGACGGTCTGGCTTTGGCCGCCGCATTCGAAGCCGCCGTCGGCGTTACGTGCAAGGTGCCGCGCGGGTTGCTCAGCAAGCCGCAGGTGATGGCGTAATCGCCGGGCAACAGGTTGGCGTTGATCACCTGGCTCAAGCCTGGCGCGATGTTTTCCCGCTCTTCGATCACCAATACACCGTCGAGGATTTCCCATTCAACGGCACGGTCGGACCGGTTGACGATCCGGAAACTGGCGTGGCCGGCTGGAACGGTCAGCGCATTGGGTTCGCAGCTGTGCGGATCAATGGTCACCAATACTTCGTCGCGGTTGGCCTGGCGTTTGGCGGCGGCCATTTTCGAGGCGTAGTAGAACAGGCCACCGGCAGCGATCATCACGATCACCGAACCGACCACGGCCCAGCGCAAGGCGCGGGGAGGTGAGGCCTGGGGAGAGGCTGAATTTGGCATGATTGTCCTTACTGGCTGGTAAAAACGGGTTGCTAACCCCTGTGGGAGCGAGCCTGCTCGCGAAAAATCCAAAGGCATCGCTGGGGCATCTGGTTTAGCGCGTTATCGTTGACGACCATCGCGAGCAGGCTCGCTCCCACAAGGGCCTGTGTTGGGTGTCGGAGCCGGGAGGAAGAACATCACCAGGGCCACCAGCAGATAGATCAGATACGCGCCCAGGGTGCTGACGGTCGGTGCATCCTGATAACCGAACATCCCGGCCAACACCGAGCCCAACGGGCCGTCCATCGGCAGCGTTGAGCTGATGTCGAAGAGCACGGTTTGCAGGTGATTCCAGACGCCGGCTTCGTGCAGCGCTTGCACGGAATTGGCGAGGATCCCGGCGGCTACCACGAGGATGAACAGGCCGGTCCAGCGAAAGAACGCGCCAAGGTTCAGGCGCATGCTGCCGGTGTAGATCAGGACACCGATGACGATCGCCAGGATCAGGCCGAGCAGGGCACCGACCGGTGCGGCCGGGCCTTCGCTTTGCTGGAACACCGCGAGCAGGAAAAAAACCGTTTCAAGGCCTTCCCGGGCCACGGCGAAAAACACCATGGCAATCAGCGCCGTCACTTGATGTCTGGAGCCGGTCAGTGCCTGATCGAGGGACGCCTGCAACGAATGCTTGATCGAACGCGCCACCTTGCGCATCCAGAACACCATGGAGCTCAAAATGCCGACGGCCAGCAGGCCGACCACGCCTTCAAACAGTTCCTGTTGCTTTTGCGGAAACTCGGCGCTGACCAGTTCCAGGCCGCCGCCGACCAGCAGGGCCAGGGCGGCGGCGAGGAATACGCCGATCCACACGGCGGGCATCCATTGGCCGCGGCCGGTCTGTTTCAAGTAGCTGGCGATGATGCCAACGATCAACGCGGCCTCGATGCCTTCGCGCAGCATGATCAGGAAAGGAACGAGCATTCAGCACCGTGTCGGAAATAGATAGGGTGCTAATTTGTAACATAATGACACTCATTCCCAAATGGGAGTCATTGACATTTACCTGAACCTAAGCTGAACAACCCTGAATATCACAGCGCCCCCCCTGTGGGAGCGAGCCTGCTCGCGAAAGCGGAGCGTCAGACACATTTGTATTGAATGCGAAGCCGCCTTCGCGAGCAGGCTCGTTCCCACAAGGGATCTGCGCAGCGCGGGCGGCTGCGCTAATATGCCCACCACTCAAACAAGCACAGGGCTCGCCTCGCGCAATGTCGGAAAAAGACACCATTTCCATTCAGCTGGTGCGTGAAGCGCTGTTGCAAAGTTGCACCCCCGGCATTACCACCAACGAGGCGTTGAACAAGGTCGGCATCGATCCGTCTCTATTGCTCAGCAATGCTGCGCGGGTGCCGGCCACCGCCTATGCGCGGCTATGGCGCCTGCTGGCGCGGCGTGGGGACGATGAGTTTTTCGGCATGGACCCGCGCAAGCTCAAATCCGGCAGCCTGGCGTTTCTCTGTCGTTGCGCCATGGTCCAGCCGAGCCTGGCGGCGGGTCTCACCAGTGGCCTGGGTTTTCTGTCCTTGATGCTCGAGCGCATGCCTGCCGAACTGGTGCGTCAGCAGAGCCTGGCGGAAATCGTGCTGCTGGAGGATGACCACGAGCCGCGCCGCGCCTTCACCTACTTCACCTACTGGATGATCGTGCACGGTGTCGCGTGCTGGCTGGCCGGGCGGCGCATTCCGATACTGGCCATCGAACTGCGTTGTCCGCAGCCGGATTTCTGCGATGACTATCAGGTGATGTTTTCCGAGAACCTGCGGTTCGACCGGCCACGCACGCGGATGATTTTCTCCGCCGATTGCCTGGATCTGCCAATCAAGCGCACGGAGCAAGAGCTCCAGCGCTTCCTGGCTCAGGCGCCGGCGAACATTCTGGTGAAATATCGCGATCCGCAAAGCCTGGCCAGTCGGATCAAGCATGATCTGCGACAACTGCCTGCCGAACAGTGGCCGGAAACCGAGGCGCTGGCGCAACGCCTGTGCATGTCGGCCTCGACCCTGCGCCGACGACTGGCCGAGGAGGGCCAGACCTACCAGGGGCTCAAGGACAGTGTGCGCAAGGAACTGGCCATTGTCTGGCTGGCAGAGCCGAGTATCAGCTTCGCGGAGATCGCCACGCGACTGGGGTTTGCCGATGCGAGTTCGTTCTACAAAGCGTTTCGCAAGTGGTCGGGGTCCAATCCGGGGCATTACCGCAGTTTGATCCTCAACGAAGCCACCTGATCAGACATTTTGCGTTGACCGGACAGGCCTCATCGCTGGCAAGCCAGCTCCCACAGGATTTGTGTGTTTTCAAAATTGACACATGACCTGTGGGAGCTGGCTTGCCAGCGAAGGGGCCCTCACAGGCACCACATCTCTCAGAACCTTGGCCAAACCAGTCAAGCAACTTGATAACTTTGACCATTGCCCCGCACCCCGCGCAGAGCGAGTATTTCCCTGTTGGTCACGGTTCCCCCAACCCAATAAAAATACAAAGGGATTCTGGCAATGCGCGATTACTTGTCTGCCACAGAACAGTTCAATTATCAGCACACCGTCGACGCCGCGCTCGCCGGCGATTTGACGGCTCTCAATGCCTGCATCGAGTGTTGTGACCGGCATGCATTGCCGGGGCGTATCGCGCTGTTCTGGGAAGGCCGCGATGGCGCCAGCGCGACCTATACCTTCAGCGACCTGCAGGACAAGGCTGCGCGATTCGCCAATTTCCTGCTGGCGCAAGGGGTTAAAAAGGGCGACAAGGTCGCCGGCCTGCTGCCGCGTAACATCGAATTGCTCATCACCGTGTACGCCACCTGGCGCATCGGCGCGGTCTACCAGCCGCTGTTCACCGCCTTCGGCCCGAAAGCCATCGAACACCGCCTCAATTCCTCGGGCGCCAAAGTGGTGGTCACCGACGCGGTCAACCGGCCGAAACTCGCTGAAGTCGCCGATTGCCCGACCATCGTCACCGTCACCGGCCCCAAGGGGCAGGGCATTGTCCGGGGCGATTACAGTTTCTGGGCCGAACTGGCCAACCATTCTCCCGAATGCGAACCGGTGCTGCTGACCGGCGAAGACCCGTTCCTGCTGATGTTCACCTCGGGCACCACCGGTCCGTCGAAAGCGCTGTCGGTGCCGCTCAAGGCCATCGTCGCATTCCAGAGCTACACCCGGGATGCCGTGGATCTGCGCCCGGAGGACGCGTTCTGGAACGTCGCCGATCCGGGTTGGGCCTATGGCATCTATTTCGGCGTGACCGGCCCGATGTCGATGGGGCACCCGATCACCTTCTACGATGGCCCGTTCACCCTCGAAAGCACCTGCCGGGTCATCAACAAATACGGGATCACCAACCTCACCGGCTCGCCCACGGCGTACCGCCTGTTGATTGCCGGCGGCGACGAATTCGCCCGATCGATCAAAGGCAAGTTGCGCATCGTCAGCAGCGCCGGGGAGCCGCTGAACCCGGAAGTGATCCGCTGGTTCGCCGATAACCTTGGGGTGGTCATCCATGACCACTACGGCCAGACCGAACTGGGCATGGTCCTGTGCAACCACCACGGCCTGGAGCACCCGATCCACCTGGGCGCCGCCGGTTTTGCCTCGCCCGGCCATCGCATCGTGGTGCTGGACGATGAGTACCAGGAACTGGGCGTCGGCCAGCCGGGCATTCTGGCCATCGACCGCAGCCAATCGCCGATGTGCTGGTTCGCCGGCTACGAAGGTGCACCGACCAAGGCGTTCGTCGGTCACTACTACTTGAGCGGCGACACCGTCGAGTGGAACCCGGACGGCAGCATCAGTTTCGTGGGCCGCAGCGACGATGTGATCACCACGTCCGGCTACCGCGTCGGCCCGTTCGACGTGGAAAGCGCCTTGATCGAACACCCGGCGGTAGTGGAAGCGGCGGTGGTCGGCAAGCCCGATCCGGAGCGCACCGAACTGGTCAAGGCCTTCGTGGTGCTCAGCCCGCAATACTGCGCGGCGCCGGAACTGGCCGAAGAGCTGCGCCAGCACGTGCGCAAACGCCTGGCGGCGCACTCGTACCCCCGTGAAATCGAATTTGTCAGCGAGTTGCCGAAAACCCCAAGCGGCAAATTGCAGCGCTTTATCTTGCGCAACCAGGAAATCGCCAAGGCTCAAGAGGCCGCGGCGAAGAACGTTTCAGCTTGAATCGAAGGAAACAATGATGCAGATCGAAAACAAGGTTTTTCTCGTTACCGGCGGGGCTTCCGGCCTGGGTGCGGCCACCGCTGAAATGCTGGTGGCCGCCGGTGCCAAGGTGATGCTGGTGGACATGAACGCCGAAGCGGTCGCAGCGCAGGCCCAGCGCCTGGGCGCCCAAAGCGTGGTGGCGGACATCAGCGACGAAGCGGCGGCGCAAGCGGCGGTGCAGGCCACGGTCAAGGCCTTTGGCGGCCTCAATGGCCTGGTTAACTGCGCCGGCATCGTGCGCGGCGAGAAGATCCTCGGCAAGAACGGTCCGCATGCGCTGGCAAGCTTCAGCCAGGTGATCAACGTCAACCTGATCGGCAGCTTCAACATGCTGCGCCTGGCTTCGGCGGCGATTGCCGAAACCGAAGCGGACGCCGGTGGCGAACGCGGCGTGATCATCAACACCGCGTCGGCGGCGGCCTATGACGGGCAGATCGGCCAGGCGGCCTACGCGGCCTCCAAAGGTGCCATCGTCAGCCTGACCTTGCCCGCCGCCCGTGAACTGGCGCGTTTCGGCATCCGCGTGATGACCATCGCCCCGGGCATTTTCGAAACGCCGATGATGGCCGGCATGACCCAGGAAGTGCGCGACTCCCTGGCCGCTGGCGTGCCGTTCCCGCCGCGCCTGGGCAAACCAGCCGAGTACGCTTCGCTGGTAAGGCATATCATTGAAAACAGCATGCTCAATGGCGAGGTGATCCGTCTCGACGGTGCCTTGCGCATGGCGGCTAAATAAGGAGGATTTGTCATGACCATTGCCAATGATCCAATCGTTATCGTCAGCGCTGTCCGCACCCCCATGGGCGGTTTCCAGGGCGACTTGAAAAGCCTGACCGCGCCACAACTCGGTGCCGCCGCGATCAAGGCCGCCGTCGAGCGTGCCGGTGTTGCACCGGACGCCGTCGATGAAGTGCTGTTCGGTTGTGTATTGCCCGCCGGCCTCGGCCAGGCGCCGGCCCGTCAAGCCGCGCTGGGTGCCGGGCTGGACAAGTCGACCCGCTGCACCACGGTGAACAAGATGTGCGGCTCCGGCATGGAAACCACCATGCTGGCCCATGACATGCTGCTGGCCGGCAGCGCCGATGTGGTCATTGCCGGTGGCATGGAAAGCATGTCCAACGCACCCTACCTGCTGGACCGCGCCCGCAGCGGTTACCGCTTGGGGCATGGCAAGGTGCTCGATTCAATGTTCCTCGACGGCCTGGAAGATGCCTACGACAAGGGCCGCCTGATGGGCACCTTCGCCGAAGACTGTGCCGAAACCAACGACTTCAGCCGCGAAGCCCAGGACGCCTTTGCCATCGCCTCGACCACTCGCGCCCAACAGGCGATCAAGGACGGCAGTTTCAAGGACGAAATCGTCCCGCTGACTGTCACCGTCGGCAAGGAACAGGTGGTGATCAGCAACGACGAACAGCCGCCGAAAGCCAAGCTGGACAAGATCGCCTCGCTCAAACCGGCGTTCCGCGATGGCGGCACCGTGACCGCAGCCAACTCCAGTTCGATCTCCGACGGCGCGGCGGCCCTGGTGTTGATGCGCCGTTCCGAAGCAGACAAGCGCGGCCTCAAACCGCTGGCGGTGATTCATGGCCACGCGGCATTTGCCGATACACCGGGCCTGTTCCCGGTGGCACCGGTTGGCGCGATCAAGAAACTGATGAAGAAAACCGGCTGGTCGCTGGATCAGGTCGATCTGGTGGAAGTCAACGAAGCCTTCGCCGTGGTTGGCATGGCCGCGATGACCCACCTGGAAATCCCCCATGAGAAGCTCAACGTGCACGGCGGCGCTTGCGCCCTGGGCCACCCGATCGGTGCCTCCGGCGCGCGGATTCTGGTGACCTTGCTCTCGGCCTTGCGCCAAAAAGGCCTCAAGCGCGGCGTGGCGGCGATCTGCATCGGCGGTGGGGAAGCGACGGCGATGGCCGTGGAATGCCTGTATTAAGGCGAACGCCAATCCCTGTGGGAGCGAGCCTGCTCGCGAAGGCGCCGTGTCAGTCGACAATTTTGTTGAATGGCACACCGCATTCGCGAGCAGGCTCGCTCCTACAGGGTTAATGCTTTAACCCAATTAAGGACTGGTCATGATCCCCAATGACGAACAACTTCAGATCAGCGACGCCGCCCGGCAGTTTGCCCAGGAACGGCTGAAACCCTTCGCCGCCGAATGGGACCGTGAGCACCGCTTCCCCAAGGAAGCCATCGGCGAAATGGCCGAACTGGGCTTTTTCGGCATGTTGGTGCCGGAGCAATGGGGCGGTTGCGACACCGGTTACCTGGCCTATGCCATGGCCCTGGAAGAAATCGCCGCCGGCGACGGCGCCTGCTCGACCATCATGAGCGTGCACAACTCGGTGGGTTGCGTGCCGATCCTCAACTACGGCACCGACGATCAGAAAGAACGCTTCCTCAAGCCCCTGGCCAGCGGCGCGATGCTCGGTGCTTTCGCCTTGACCGAACCCCAGGCCGGTTCCGACGCCAGCGGCCTGAAAACCCGCGCCCGCCTGGAAGGCGATCACTACGTGCTCAACGGTTGCAAACAATTCATCACCTCCGGGCAGAACGCCGGGGTGGTGATTGTGTTCGCCGTCACAGACCCGAGCGCCGGCAAGCGTGGCATCACGGCGCTGATCGTGCCGACCGATTCACCGGGCTACAAAGTCGCCCGGGTCGAGGACAAGCTCGGCCAGCACGCCTCCGACACTTGCCAGATCCTCTTTGAAGACGTCAAAGTCCCTGTGGCCAACCGCCTGGGCGAAGAGGGCGAAGGCTACAGGATCGCCCTGGCCAACCTCGAAGGCGGCCGCGTCGGCATTGCCTCGCAATCGGTGGGCATGGCCCGTGCGGCGTTCGAAGCCGCCCGCGACTACGCCCGTGAACGCGAGAGCTTCGGCAAGCCGATCATCGAACATCAGGCAGTCGCATTCCGCCTGGCGGACATGGCCACCCAGATCGCCGTGGCCCGGCAGATGGTGCATTACGCCGCCGCCCTGCGTGACAGCGGCAAGCCGGCTTTGGTCGAAGCATCGATGGCCAAGCTGTTCGCCTCGGAAATGGCCGAAAAGGTCTGCTCCTCGGCATTGCAAACCCTCGGCGGCTACGGTTACCTGAACGACTTCCCGCTGGAGCGGATCTACCGCGACGTGCGGGTTTGCCAGATCTACGAAGGCACCAGCGATATTCAGCGCATGGTCATTTCGCGCAATCTTTGAATAGGAGTGAATGTGTGAACTACGAAACGATTCTGTTGGAAACCCACGGCCGCGTAGGCCTGATCACCCTCAACCGTCCGCAGGCACTCAACGCGTTGAACGCGCAGATCGTCAGCGAACTGAACCACGCCCTCGATGGCCTGGAGAAGGACTCGAACATCGGCTGCATCGTGCTGACCGGCTCGAAAAAAGCCTTCGCCGCCGGTGCCGACATCAAGGAAATGGCCGAGCTGACCTACCCGCAGATCTACCTCGACGACCTGTTCAGCGATAGCGATCGCGTGGCCAATCGCCGCAAGCCGATCATTGCCGCGGTCAACGGTTTCGCCCTGGGTGGCGGCTGTGAGCTGGCGCTGATGTGCGATTTCATTCTGGCTGGCGACAACGCCAAATTCGGCCAGCCGGAAATCAACCTCGGCGTGCTGCCGGGCATGGGCGGCACCCAGCGCCTGACCCGCGCCGTGGGCAAGGCCAAGGCCATGGAAATGTGCCTGAGCGGGCGCCTGATCGATGCGGTGGAAGCGGAGCGTTGCGGGATCGTCGCGCGCATCGTGCCGAGTGATGAGCTGCTGGATGAAGCGCTGAAAGTCGCGGCGTTGATCGCCAAGAAGTCCTTGCCGATTGCAATGATGGTCAAGGAAAGCGTCAACCGTGCCTTTGAAGTGAGCCTGTCCGAAGGCGTGCGCTTCGAGCGTCGGGTGTTCCATGCGGCGTTTGCGACCCAGGATCAGAAAGAAGGGATGGCGGCGTTCGTTGCCAAGCGTGAGGCGGAGTTCCAAGGCAAGTGATATAGCGTCTTCACGGACGTCTTCGCGAGCAGGCTCGCTCCCACAGTAGATCTGAGTGCTAATGAGATCCTCTGTGGGAGCGAGCCTGCTCGCGTAGCTTTTAGGACCTGCAAACTCAGCTATTCTTGACGACTTTCGTGAACCAAATCACCGGAGGTCGACATGCGCATCGGATTCATCGGGCTGGGTTCCATGGGTAAAGGCATGGCAGCCAATCTACTCAAGGCTGGTCATCAGGTGCTGGTATGGAACCGCAGTCAAGGCGCGGTCGAGACGCTGGTGAAACAGGGCGCCGTCGCTCTCAAACACCCGGGCGAGGCATTCGATGCCGAAGTCGTGATCAGCATGCTCGCCGATGACGCCGTGACCCGCAGCATCCTGATCGACAGCGGTGCCCTGGCTTCGAGCAAGCCGGGTCTGATTCACTTGAGCATGGCCACACTGTCGGTGGCGTTCATTCGGGAGATGGTCGAGGCGCACGCCAGCGCGGGGGTCCAGTTGATTGCCGCGCCAGTGTTCGGGCGCAATGATCTGGCCGAATCCGGCATGCTCAATATCGCCGTCGCCGGTCCTCAAGCGGCCATTGCCAAGGTTCAGCCATTGCTGGACGTACTCGGGCAGAAAACCTGGCCCATGGGCGAAGACCCACTCAATGCCGGCATTCTCAAAATCGCCACCAACATGATGCTGATCAGTGCCATCGAAGCCACCGGTGAAGCGATGGCGTTGACGCAAAGTTATGGCGTGGCCAATACCGATTTTGTCGATTTCATTACCAGCACATTGTTCGCGGCACCGGCCTACAAGGTCTATGGGCCGAAGATCGCCCGGCGTGAAACCGAGGGGGCGGGGTTCACGTTACGTCTGGGTCTGAAGGATGTGGGGTTGGCGTTGAAAGCCGGGGAGCCGAATCACGTGCCGCTGCCGTTTGCCAGTGTGTTGCGCGATAACCTGCTGGATGCGGTGGCGCTGGGCGAGGGGGAGAGCGATCTGGCGGCGCTGGGGGTGAGGGCGATCAAGCGTTCCGGACAGGGTTAAGTGATGAGGGGTATTCGATGACGCCTTCGCGAGCAGGCTCGCTCCCACATGAGATCTCATGCACACTGAAGATCCTTTGTGGGAGCGAGCCTGCTCGCGAAGCCTTTAAATCTTCAAACCAGATAGTTTTTCAGTTCGCGGGCAATCACCATCCGCTGAATCTCGCTCGACCCCTCGTAAATCTGCGTGATCCGCGCATCCCGGTAGTAACGCTCCACCGGATAATCTTCCAGATACCCATAGCCGCCATGAATCTGTATCGCTGACGAGCAGACCTTCTCGGCCATTTCCGACGCGAACAGCTTGGCCTGCGAAGCCTCCGACAGGCAGGGCTGGCCGGCACTGCGCAGACGCGCGGCATGCAGGATCATCAGCCGTGCGGCGTTGAGTTGCATGTGCATGTCCGCCAGCAGGTTGGCGATGCTCTGGTGCTCGATGATCGGCTTGCCGAACTGCACGCGATCGCGGGCGTAGGCCAGCGCGGCTTCGAACGCCGCACGGGCAATGCCCAGCGCCTGGGCGGCGATGCCGATGCGGCCGCCTTCGAGGTTGGACAGGGCGATGGCCAGGCCTTTGCCGCGTTCACCCAGCAGGTTGGCCTCGGGGACGGTGCAGTCGTTCAGCGTCACCGCGCAGGTATCGGAAGCGCGGATGCCCATCTTGTGTTCGCTGCGGTCCACGGTGAAGCCGGGGGTACTGGTGGGCACCAGGAACGCCGAAATGCCACGCTTGCCGAGATCCGGGTCGGTCACGGCAAACACGATCGCCAGTTTTGCCCGTTTGCCGTTGCTGACAAACTGCTTGGCGCCGTTGATCACCCACTGGCCGTCGCGCAGTTCGGCGCGGGTACGCAGGTTGTGCGCTTCGGAACCGGCCTGGGGCTCGGTCAGGCAGAAGCAACCGATGGCCTGGCCGCTGGCCAGATCCGCCAGCCAGGTCTGCTTCTGTTCTTCAGTGCCGTAGTTGAGCACCGGCCCACAGCCCACCGAGTTGTGGATGCTCATCATCGCGCCAGTGGCGCCGTCGCCGGCGGAGATTTCCTCCACCGCCAGGGCATAGGCGACGTAATCGACGTAGGTGCCGCCCCATTCCTCGGGCACCACCATGCCCAGCAGGCCGAGTTCGCCCATCTTCGCCACCAGCGCGTCGTCGATCCAGCCGGCCTTTTCCCAGGCCTGGGCATGGGGGGCGATTTCACCGCGGGCAAAGTCCCGGGCCATGTCGCGGATCATGACTTGCTCTTCGCTCAATTCGATATCGTGCATGGCTCAGCTCCCGGTCTGGTCAAACCCGTTGAAGAAACTCGCCACGTGTCCGGCGTCCAACGCCTGGAGGGTGGGCGGATTCCAGCGCGGGTTCTTGTCTTTGTCGATCAGCAAGGCGCGCACGCCTTCGATCAGGTCGCCGCGCTCGAACCACTGGCGGTCCAGGTGCAGCTCAAGGGCGAAGCATTGTTCAAGGCTCAAGTGCCGACCGCGTCGCAGCATCTCCAGCGTCACGCCCATGGCCAGCGGCGAACGGGTTTGCAGCAGGTCGGCGGTGGTGGTGGCCCACACATGGCTGTCGGCGACCGTTACTTCCCGCAATTGCTCAACAATACTCGGCACATCAGGCAAGGCGAAGAAGTGGTCGATGGCCGGGCGCAGCGCGAGCAACGGGGCGTCAGGCAGCTGTTGCACGGCGAGTGTCGCCAGCACGCCTTGCAGGTCTTTGAGCGGTGTGTCGTGCCATTGCAGCTGATCGAGTTTTTCGTCCAGCGCGGCCAGCTTGCTGCTGTCCAGATACCAGTCGGCCAGGCCGCAATACAAGGCATCGGCCGCGCGGATCTGCACGCCGCTGACACCCAGGTATATCCCCAGTTCGCCGGGAATGCGCGGCAGGAAGTAACTGCCACCGACGTCCGGGAAGTAACCGATACCCACTTCCGGCATCGCCAGGCGGCTCTTTTCGGTGACTACCCGCAGATCGGCGCCCTGTACCAGACCCATGCCGCCGCCCAGGACAAAGCCGTCCATCAATGCCAGGACCGGTTTGCGGTAGTGATGAATCGCGAGGTCGAGGGCATATTCCTCGACGAAGAAATCTTCGTGCAGCGTGCCGCCGCTTTTGAAGCTGTCATGCAGCGAACGAATGTCGCCACCGGCGCAGAATGCTTTTTCGCCGGCACCGCGCAGGACCACCGCATGCACCTGCGGGTCCTGGGCCCAGGCATCGAGCTGACGGTGCAGGCTGCGGACCATGTCCAGGGTCAGGGCGTTGAGGCCGGCGGGGCGGTTGAGGGTCAAATGACCGACGTGGTTGCGAACTTCGGCCAGCACTTCGTTTTGTGTGGCATCCATGGACGTGGTCCCCGGAGAAGAAACCTGAGCAGTCATCAGTAACTCCCTGCTTTTATTGTTCTTTATAGACAAGCTCGCGCGCGAGCGATGCTGGATCGTAACAGTGCAAATTTGCCGTGTACAACCCGGATAACTGCAGGTTGGCTGTGCATTTTTGCAGTTGAGAACGGAAGGGGCCTGGGTTACGCGCCCCTTGTAGGAGCCGGCTTGCTGGCGAAGACCAGGGGCCAGTCAACAATGCGGTGCCTGACCCACCGCCATCGCCAGCAAGCCGGCTCCTACAGGGGATGCGCGGCAATCGGCGACAGAATCGGCTGTGAGCAGCCTGTGTTCAGCGCAGTTGCGCTGTTTTAACGCCGGCTTACGACACCCGCGCCGTTCCGGCAATTGGCATCCTGACGGTCCGTTTAAAGCGCTTGTTGCACTGCGCTGGAGATGGACTTCACATCCGGCGACTGGCTTGAACCGGTCGAAAACAACAACACATACGGCTGCGGTTTACACCGCATCGACTCTCTGCCCCTGTAAAAAAGTGTGGTTCGGCGCAGTCGCCGGATCGCGATAAATCAAAATAATCCGGGACTCAAGAAGATGAACATCAAATGGCTGACTTTGCCGGCACTCGCGTTGCTGTGCTGCACCACCGGCGCGAGCGCCAAGGAATGGAAGGAATTGCGATTTGGCGTCAATCCGAGCTACCCACCCTTTGAATCCACCACGGCCGATGGCGGCGTGCAGGGTTTCGGCGTGGATTTGGGCAATGCGATTTGTGCCGAGCTGAAGCTCACCTGTGTTTGGGTCAGCAACGATTTCGACGGATTGATTCCGGGGCTCAAGGCCGGGAAGTTCGACGCCATCGAGTCCTCGATGACCGTGACCGATGCACGCAAAAAACAGATCGATTTCACCGATCGCCTGTACGCCGGGCCGACCGCCATCGTCACCCGCAAGGACTCCGGCCTGTTGCCCACCGCCGAGTCGCTGCGCGGCAAGACCATCGGCTACATGCAAGGCACGATTCAGGAAACCTACGCCAAGGCCAAACTGGGACCGGGCGGGGTGAAGTTGCGCGCGTATCAGAATCAGGATCAGGTCTACGCCGACTTGGTGTATGGCCGTCTCGATGCGTCGATCCAGGACAAGCTGCAAGCGCAGATGAGCTTCCTGACCTCGCCACAAGGGGCCGGTTTCCAGAACAGCGAAGGCATCAGTGACCCGCTGGTGCCGTCGGAAATCGCCATTGGCGTGCGCAAGGACAACGAAGAACTCAAAGGCATGCTCAATGCCGCCATCAAGGCCCTGCATGACAAGGGTATCTACGCACAGATCCAGCAGAAGCATTTCGGCGATCTGGACCTCTACAACAACTGATCCTCGCCCCCCTGTCGCTGTGTCGCAGCGACAGGGGGGGCATCAAGACAGGTGACTGGCGTGAATTCCTTCCTGAATGTTCTGGGGGTCGATCTTTCGGCCCTGCAAGGCTATGGCCCTTTGTTGCTGCACGGCACCTGGGTCACCCTCAAACTGTCGGCGCTTGCGCTATTGGTGAGCATGGCACTGGGGTTGCTCGGTGCGGCGGCCAAGTTGTCGCCGCTCAAACTGCTCAACCTGCCGGCGACCTTCTACACGACGCTGATCCGCGGCGTGCCGGACCTGGTGTTGATGCTGCTGATTTTCTACAGCCTGCAAGGCTGGCTGAGCGCCCTGACCGAGACCATGGGCTGGCCTTACATGGAGATCGACCCGTTTGTGGCCGGCATTGTCACCCTCGGTTTTATCTATGGCGCGTATTTCACCGAGACCTTTCGCGGGGCGATCCTGAGTGTGCCGCGCGGGCAACAGGAAGCCGCCGCGTGTTTTGGCCTCAATCGCTGGCAGCGTTTTCGTTTCGTGGTATTCCCGCAAATGATGCGTTTCGCCTTGCCTAGCCTGGGCAACAACTGGCTGGTGCTGCTCAAGGCCACGGCGCTGGTGTCGATCATCGGACTGTCGGACCTGGTTAAGGTGGCCCAGGAGGCCGGCAAAAGCACGTTCAATATGCTTGATTTTCTGCTGCTGGCCGCAGCCCTCTACCTGCTGATCACCAGTGCGTCGAACTCTGTGTTGCGGGTGCTGGAGCGACGCTACAACCAGGGCGTGCGGGGGATGGCGCGATGATCGAGTTGATTGCCGAATACTGGAAACCCTTTCTGTTCAGCGACGGCGAAACCCTGACCGGGCTGGCCATGACGTTGTGGTTGCTGGTGGCGAGCATCGCGATGGGGTTTGTCTTGTCATTGCCCCTGGCGATCCTGCGGGTTTCGCGTTGGGGTCTGTTGCGCTGGCCGGTTCAGCTGTTCACCTATGTGTTTCGCGGCACGCCGTTGTATATCCAGCTGCTGATTTGCTACAGCGGGATATACGGCATTGCCGTGGTGCGCTCGCAGCCATTGCTCGAAGCGTTTTTCCGCGACGCGATGAATTGCACCTTGCTGGCATTCACCCTCAACACCTGCGCTTACACCGTGGAAATTTTCGCCGGGGCGATCCGCAGCATTCCCTACGGTGAAATCGAAGCGGCGCATGCCTACGGCCTGAGTGGCTGGCGCCTGTATCTGCAGCTGATCCTGCCCTCGGCATTGCGCCGCGCGCTGCCGTATTACAGCAACGAAGTGATCCTGATGCTGCACGCGACTTCGGTGGCGTTTACCGCAACGATTCCGGACATTTTGAAAATCGCCCGGGATGCCAATGCCGCGACCTTCATGACCTTTCAGGCCTTCGGCATTGCCGGCCTGCTGTACCTCGGGCTGTCGTTCGGGCTGGTCGCGGCGTTCCGCCTGGCGGAGAAGCGCTGGCTGAGTTTTCTCGGCCCGACCCACTGACTTTCATTCTTCAATCCAGAGCGGCGCCCAGCAGGCAGCCGCTCCAGGAGCACTCGCATGTACAAACTCACGGTTGAAAATCTGTATAAACGTTTTGGTGACAATGAAGTGCTCAAGGGCGTCTCGTTGAACGCACGCGCTGGGGACGTGGTGAGCATGATCGGCGCCAGTGGTTCGGGTAAAAGCACCATGCTGCGCTGTATCAATTTTCTGGAGCGTGCTGATGAAGGTGCCATTGCACTGGATGGCGAGCGGGTGCTTACGCGTCAGGGTGTCGGTGGCATGCGCGTGGCCAACCCCAGGCAGTTGCAGCGTTTGCGCACGCGATTGGCAATGGTGTTCCAGCATTTCAATCTGTGGAGCCACCTGACCGTGCTGGAAAACATCGTATTGGCGCCCTGTCGGGTGCTGGGGATGAGTCGCAAGGCTGCTGAAGAGAGTGCGCGGGCCTATCTGGACAAGGTCGGTTTGCCGCAACGGGTCGCCGATCAGTACCCGGCGTTCCTGTCCGGCGGTCAACAGCAACGGGTGGCGATTGCCCGGGCGCTGGCGGTGGAACCGGAAATCCTGTTGTTCGACGAGCCGACCTCCGCGCTTGATCCGGAACTGGTGGGTGAAGTGCTGAAGGTGATCCAGGCACTGGCCGAAGAAGGCCGGACCATGCTGATGGTGACCCATGAAATGGGCTTTGCCCGGCAGGTCTCCAGCCAGGTGTTGTTCTTGCATCAGGGCCGGGTCGAGGAGCAGGGTGACGCATTGATCCTTGACCAGCCCAAGAGTGAACGTTTACAGCAATTCCTATCGGGTCGTTTGAAGTGAGGCAAGACATACATGGCGGATATCCGCGATCTGTCGATTGTGCTTGATCGTATCGATCAGGCCATCATCGAAGTGTTGCGCCACGAAGGGCGCATCACTTATCAAAAGCTGTCCGAACGCGTGCACCTGACGCCCAGACCCTGTCTGGAACGGGTGCGTAAACTCGAACAGCTCGGGGTCATTCGCGGGTATGGCGCGATTCTCGATGAGAAAAAACTGACGCCCGGGCTGTCGCTGCTGGTGTTGGTCGCGCTGTCGAACCAGAGCGGGCGTGCCGCGCAAAAAGCCTTCGAGGCCAAGGTCCGTGCTTGCCCGCAAGTGCTGGAATGCCGGTTGATTAGCGGCGCGTTCGACTACAGCCTGCGCATGCGTTGCCGGGACATGGAACATTACCGGGTGCTGACCGAAGTCTGGTTCGACGACCCGGATTTGCACATCGACAAACTGGTCAGCCACCCGGAACTGGCGATGGTCAAGACCACGATGGAATAGCAACTTGTGGGAGCGAGCCTGCTCGCGAAAGCGGTGTGTCAGTCGACATTGATGTTTGATGACACTCCGCCTTCGCGAGCAGGCTCGCTCCCACAGTTGATGTGTGTTGTTCGCCGAATCGGCTGAACGGGCCAGCATCTTCAGCCGTTTCGATCACCGTCAAAGCCGTTATCAACCGGGTTTTTCCCGTCTCGAAACAGACAATGAGCCTCTCTCAACCCTCATTGAATCTGTGCCCATGCAAACCACCAATACTGTTTTGATGATTCGCCCGACACGTTTTTCCTTCAATCAGGACACGGCGGCAAACAACCGCTTCCAGCGCCCGGCCGCGGTGTCCGAAGACGTGCAGCTCAAGGCCCTGCTAGAGTTCGACGGCTACGTCACTGCGCTGCGCAGCCATGGCGTTGAAGTCCTGGTTCACAACGACCTTGAAGCGCCGCATACCCCGGACTCGATCTTTCCCAACAACTGGTGGAGCAG
Organism: Pseudomonas izuensis; assembly: GCF_002356535.2. Taxonomy (NCBI): domain Bacteria; kingdom Pseudomonadati; phylum Pseudomonadota; class Gammaproteobacteria; order Pseudomonadales; family Pseudomonadaceae; genus Pseudomonas; species Pseudomonas izuensis. Next base: position 3,058,816 of record NZ_AP017423.2, read on the forward strand.
CCATCCCGATGGCACGTTGGTGTTGTACCCGATGCAGGGTCATAACCGACGCCTGGAGCGGGACAAAGGTGTACTGGACCGATTGCGGGACGAATACAGGGTTGAACGGCTGCTGGATCTATCCAGCCTCGAACAGCAGGACGTGTTCCTCGAAGGCACCGGCAGCATGGTGCTGGACCGGCAACAGCGGATTTGCTACGCCGGCTATTCCACCCGCACCCACGCCCGGGCACTGGATCAGGTGGTCGATCATTTGGGCTACGAGCTCTGCGCATTTAACGCGGTTGACCGCCAGGGCGTGGCGATTTACCACACCAACGTGATGATGAGCGTTGGCACGCGCCTGGCCGTGGCCTGCCTGGCATCGGTGGCTGACCCCGACGAACGCCAGGCACTGCGCGCGCGCCTGGAAGACAGCGGCAAGCAGGTGATCGCCCTGGACTGGGCGCAACTGGAGTCCTTCGCCGGCAATATGCTCGAAGTGCACAACGCCGCGGGCGAACCGGTGCTGGTGATGTCACGCACGGCCTGGCATTCGCTGAATGCCGGCCAGCGTCGGTTGATCGAAGCCCACACCACACCGTTGCCGGTGACTATCGACACCATCGAGCGTATCGGCGGTGGCAGCGCCCGCTGCATGTTGGCCGAGGTCTTTCTGCCCAGGCATCCGGCTGCCAGGGAGCAAGTGCGATGATCGTCCGTCCCGCTGCACCGGCAGATTTGCCGGCATTGTTAGCCCTTGCCCATAGCGCTGGGGCGGGTTTGACCACTTTGCCGGCCGACGCGGCGCGTTTGCGTCAGCGTCTGGAGTGGGCGCAGAAAACCTTTGCGGGCGAAGCCGAACGCGCCGACGCCGACTACTTGTTTGTGCTGGAGAACGACCAGCAAGAGGCGATCGGTATTTGTGCGCTGGCCGGTGCCGTCGGCCTGCGTGAGCCCTGGTACAACTATCGGCTGGGTTTGTTTGTCGCCGCGTCGAAAAACCTCGGGATCAACCAGCAGTTGCCGACGCTGTTCCTTGGCAACGACATGACGGGCCATTCCGAGCTGTGTTCACTGTTTCTACACGCCGATCATCGCAGTGGACTCAATGGTCGTTTGTTGTCGAAGGCGCGGTTCCTGTTCCTGGCGGAGTTTCGTCAGCACTTCGGTGACAAGGTCATCGCCGAAATGCGCGGCTATTCAGACGCCCAAGGTGTTTCTCCGTTCTGGGAGGGATTGGGGCGGCACTTCTTCAAAATGGACTTCGCCGATGCCGACTACCTGACCGGACTGGGCAACAAGACCTTCATCGCGGAGTTGATGCCCAAATTTCCGCTGCCGACCTGCCTGTTGCCGGAGGCTGCGCGGTCGGTCATCGGCCGGGTTCATCCCAACACCGAACCGGCGCTGGGCATGCTCCAGGCTGAAGGGTTCGAGCATCGCGATTACATCGACATCTTCGACGGTGGTCCGTTGATTGAATGCGCCACCGGGGATATTCGAGCGGTGCGTGACAGCCAGGTGCTGCAACTGAGCATCGGTACACCGGGGGAACAGGCAGCGACTTACCTGATTCATAACCGCCTGTTTGCCAAGTGCCGGATTACCGCGGCACCGGCGCGGGTGGCTGCAGGAACGCTGATTGTTGACGCTCAAACCGCGAAAGAGTTGGGGGTGGGTGTGGGAGATTCGGTCAGGGCAGTGAGCCTGGCGGTGCCTGCCCGGCAATTGTCTGCGGCCTGAAGGATTTGAACCTGCATTGAACCTGTAGGAGCCGGCTTGCTGGCGATAGCGGTGTATCAGTCACTGCATTGTTGACTGGACTGCCGTCTTCGCCAGCAAGCCGGCTCCTACAGGGACGGCGTGTTGTGTCAGGTAGTCTTGCTGAGCACTTCAGTGATGCTGCGGCGCCTGGCGTGCAGTTCGCTGGCATGAATCAGTTGTTCAAGGTCTTCAGGGGTGACGTCGAAGAAGGCTTCCATGTCGGCCAGCGCCAGCTTCAGGTCCTGGGCAGTGATCGCCTGACTATCGGCAGGCGGGTGATCGGCAGGCACCGACGCCACCGGTTCGCTGGCACGCTTGGGGTAACGGATGCGCGTCAGGTTGTTATAGGCCAGGGCGCAAAGCAGCATGATCGAGGCACCCAGCATCACCGGCCCCAGGGCTTTCCAGTCCATGGCAATGGTCGCCGGGTCCGCCAGCACCAGGGTCAACGCCAGCGCGCCGGCCGGTGGATGCAGGCAACGCAGCCAACACATCAGGATCAGCGCCATGCCCGCCGCCAGGCAAGCGCTGCCCAGCGTCCGCCCCAGTACGTGGGCCACCAGCAACGACACCACGCCGGCGCTCAAGTAGCCGCCAATAATCGACCACGGCTGCGCCAGTGCGCCGGACGATACGGCGAACAGCAACACTGCCGAAGCACCCAGCGGACCGATCAGATGCAGTGCCACCTCGATGCCGAACACCTGGCCGCACAGCCAGACGCTGAGCATCGTTCCGAGGGCCATGCCAATGGCGGCACGGCTCCATTCGGTGGGGCGGGTGTTGATGGCGGCGGGCAACCAGCGAGCGAGCATGACGAAACCGTTCCGTAGACAAAAACCTGAGGAAAAAAAAGGGCTTGTCTGGGATATCCAGAAAGCCCTTGAAGTTGTTCCAACTATTGGGGGAGGAACGGGCACAGTGTGCCGTTCAATCCAGATGCTGACAAATTCATATTAATGAAGCTTCAGTTCACTAATTCTGATGTAACGCCACGCGCCGGCCACTCATGAAACACAGGAATCCACCCACCGCAGTAAGCGCGCTCAAGGCGTAGAACATCGTCGGTGCCGGCGTGTGCATCAACAAAAAGCCGCATATCACCGGGCTCAGGGCGCCACCGAGGGCCGCCAGGTTCTGCGCTCCGTAGTAACTGCCGCGCAGCTCTTCCGGTGCCAGGGTGTCGACGAAGAGGAATTCCGCGGGGTAAATGATCATTTCCCCCAGGGTGAAGACGAACATCGCCACGCACCAGCTGAGCATGCTGTCGGCCAGGCTGAAGCCGATCATCCCGAGGATGAACAGGCTGGTCCCGCCGGCAATCCAGTAGCGCAGCTTTTCACGATTGAGGAAACGGCCAATCTGATACTGCAACAGGATCACGCTGATGGCGTTGCAGGCGAGCAGGGCGGCCATGATGTCCAGGGCGCGTTTGGAATCGTGGGTCACCAGCAGGTATTGCGACAGGTACAGGGTGTAACGGCCATGCACCACGGTGCTGAGCAGACAGCCACCCGTGAACATGATCAGCGTGCGGTCGTTCTTGAGGGTCACCAGGGTCTTGAAGAAACTCTGCGGTTGGCCAATGGCCGGGGTCTGCGCCGAATCCTTCGGGATACCGATCATCAGGAAGATGCTGAAGAACGCGATGGCACCGGCAATCAGGAACGGCGCAATCGGGTAGTACCCGGCGATCACCACGCCGAGCATGGGGCCGGTGGCATAGCCAACGTTGGTGAGGGTGTAGCGCAGGGAAAACGCCTTGGCGCGCTGGCTGATGGGCAGGTTTTCGCTGAGGATGGCCTTGGAGCCGATGAGAAACAGCGCCGAAGCCGTCTCGGTGATCACCAGGGTGACGGTGGTCAGGTAGAGGTTTTCGGCGAAGGTCAGCAGCACGAAGCCGATGGCACTGGAGAGCATCGCCAGGATCAGCAACCGGCGTTTTTCCAGGCGATCGATGATGTAGCCGCCATAAAGGGCGAGCAGGGTGGCGATGAACACCGCGATACCGAGCAGCAAGCCAACGTCCTGTTGGTTGAGGCCGAGTTTGTTGCTCAGGAACAACGTGAGCAACGGGCTGGTGATGGCGCGGCTGACGACGATGGTCAGCGAAACGATCATCAACCGGCGGACAATGAGGGAGTAAGTGGCCACGGTGCGTACAAATGTCCTTATTCAGATGTTCAAGTGTTCGACTGGAAACCGTGTCGCTGCCATTCGCGAGCAGGCTCGCTCCCACAATTGGAATGCGTTCCCCTGTGGGAGCGAGCCTGCTCGCGAAGAGGCCCGGTCGGGCGACTCAATCCTCAAGCCAGCCACCGCTCAAGCATGCCCACCGATTCAAGTTCATCCAGCCGCCACAACTGCCCCAGCAATTCTTCGGCCTGCCGCTGCGACATCACTCGCGTCGCCAGGCTGAAAAACTTCTCCTCAAGCGCCGCATCACTCAATGGATTGCCCGGCGCCCCCAACGGCACTTCAACACACAGGCTCGCCTGCCGACCGTCCACGGTCTGCAATGTCACAATGGGCTCGCCATCCTCCGACAGTCGCGGGTCCACTTCAAGGCGAATACGCGACATCCACTGGGCAATTCGAGGATCGCTGCGCAGATCGTCGTCGTAAGCCTGCAATCGGCAATGACCGTGCACCAGCCATACCGCCAGCGCGTAAGGCAGGCTCATCTGCGCCGCCGCCAGGGTGCTGACATCGTGACCGCCGCACATGTCCCGAAGGAACCCGCACACTGAAACCTGAACATCCTCGACCTGATGAGCCTGCGCATTCAATTGCTCAAGCAGCAAGCCCAGGGCATCGATGGCCGAATGGGTGCCACGGCATGAGGCATAAGGCTTGATCGAGCAGCGCGCGAGTTTCCAGACGATGCCGAGGTCGGTGTCCAGCGCTTCAGGCGTGGCCGTCTGCGTAGCGAGCGTCTTGAGGAAACCGCCCCAGACATCCTCAAACAATTGGGTCGGCCCACTGATGCCCTCTCGGGCAAATCGCGCCGCCAGCAACCCACCTTCGGCAGCGCGACCGCTGTGCAGTTTCTTGCTTTGCGAACCGTCGTGGATAAAGGCCCACAGACCACCGCTGAAACTGCCGGCGATACCCAGCGCCGACACGGTTTGCCGTACATCCAGGCCGAGGATGCGCGCACTGGCCGCCGCCGCGCCGAACACGCCACAGGTCGCCGTGGAGTGCCAGCCCGCACCGTTGTGGGCCGAGTAACCGCCGCAGGCTTCGAGGACCCGACGACCGATTTCGTAGCCGATCACCACGGCCGTGATGAACTCGCGGCCGCTCACGGGTTGCCCGGACATCGACACCGCCGCCATCACCGCCGGCAGCACCACGGCACCGGAATGGTCGCAGCCACCGGTGTCATCCAGTTCCAGTGCATGGGCAGCGATGCCGTTGAGCATCGCGGCCTGCGCCGCGCCCATCCGCCCCTGCGTACCCCAGACCAGCGCATGGCCAGTCTCGCCGTCGAATACTTGGCGCGCCTGCTTCGCCACATCGCTGTCGGCCCCGGCCAGGGACGCGCCGAAGGTGTCGAGGATGTGTCGTTTGGCTTGCGCCACCAGCGCCGGTGGCAGGTCTTCAAATCGCGTATCGACGCAGAACTGCGCCAGCCGTTGCATGCGCTCGGTCATAGGAGGTAGTCCCGATAATGCCGTTCATAAACGGACGCCGGATGATCCTCGGTCACGGGCGCCGCTGACTCGGCCCACCATTGGGCGACTTCAGCCCCAGTGGCGATCCACACATCATCGTGCTGCAAGATGCCCTCAAGCAGCTCGCGTAACACGCCGATCCGCCCCGGTGTGGCGATGATTTCCGGGTGCAGGCGCAGCACGTAGCACAGGCCAAACCGATGAAACCCGGCGAAGTCCATTTGCAGGTTACCCAGGGTATGGCTGTAGGAGGCGATCCGCGATTGCGCGGGTGGCACCGCCGGGCTGAGGTTGAAGGCGAAGTAGGGTTCGTCTTCCAGCTCATAGTGCAACGGCAACTCGATCACCTGCGGCGCGGTTGGATGCGCGAACGGCAAATCGTCGCCGCGCCATGATGACGACCAGCGAATGCCTTGATCCTTCAACGCCTCGATGAAACCCGGTGCGCCGTTGCCGGCGGGGATGCGAAACCCGGTCGGACGCTGCCCTGTCAACGCGGCCAACGCCGCGCAACCCTGGGCGATGTCGGCGCTCTGTGTGGCCAGGTCGAGGGTGTCGTAATTCTGATGGCGATACCCGGCGCAGGCTATTTCATGGCCGCCGGCCTGGATCGAACGAAGGTGTTCGGGATTTTCCTCGGCGACGAGACCGGGGACGAACCAGCTGCTGGAGACGCCGAGTTCGCTCAACAGAGCGAGCAAACGCTCGACCCCGCGCTGGGTGCCATAACGCCAGACCGACAGGGTCTTGTCGCGCCCGGCGACTTCCGGGGCCTGGGTGAGAATGCCGTGGATGTCGTTGTAATCGACGGTCAGTACCACGGCGCAGCGATAGCCCTTGGGCCAGACAGTGGACTCAGCCATGGTGATGCTCCTTGAGCCACCACTGGGCGACGTCGCGGCAGGTGGCGAACCACACGTCGTCGCGTTGGCGCATGTGTTCGAAGAGTTTTTCCAGCAACAGGATGCGTCCCGGTTTGCCGGTGATCTTGGGGTGGAACAGGGTGGTCAGGCACAAGCCTTCATCCATCGCCCCATCGTATTCGCGGCACCAGTTGTCGAGGGTCAGTTCGTAGCTGGCGGTGCGGTCCAGCCCCGAGGGGAAGTCCGGGGCACGGGTGTAGGCGATGGACGCGTAGTCGTCCATTTCCCAACGGCCGGGGATTTCCACCAGCGGTGTGGCGTGGCCCGGTACATTCACCAGGTACGGTCGGTCATCGCCGCGCATGCTGCTGGAGTAGGTCACACCGGCCTCCACCAGCATCGCCGGGGTTTCGGCGCGCCAGTCACCGGATGGCGTGCGGAAACCTTCGGCGCGGATGTGCAGGTGCTTCCAGAACACTTCGCGGGACAGCTTCATCACATCCTTCTGCTGTTCCAGCGTCAGGGCGTAGAAGGATTCGTGTTTGTAGCCGTGATACGCCACCTCATGCCCGCGCTCGACAATCGCCTGGCACTGTTTCGGCCAGTTTTCCACGACCCAGGCCGGGACGAAGAACGTCGTCGGGAGGCGGAACTCGTCGAGCAGATCGAGCAGTCGCGGCAGTGCCCGGTAGGGGCCGTAACCGCCAAAGCCGAAGTACTCGGGCTTGCGCCAGATCGAGCCGTTGAGCATGGCATCGCCGGTCGGGCCATCGAGGTCGAAGGCCAGGGCCAGGCAAGCCTTGTGGTTATCCGGCCAGGTGGGTTGGGGTGAGGAGGACATCATGGGTACTCCAACAATCTATAAAAAACACCGATTCCCTTTGGGTGGTCCCTGTGGGAGCAAAGCTTGCTCGCGATGGCGGCATGACAGGCGACATCGTCGTTGAATCTGCCGACGCCATCGCGAGCAAGCTTTGCTCCCACAGGTTGTGTTCCCACAGTGGGTGGTGATTGAGCCCGGTTATTTCCCGGCGTTGACGGTCACGGTCTTGATCGCGCCGAGTTCCAGGTCCCATTTCTTCAGGATCGCCTGGTAGCTGCCATCGTCGATCATGCTTTGCAACGCGACTTTCACCGCTTCGCTCAATTCAGGTTTTTTCTTGCTCACGCCAAGGCCGGTGAACTGCGAAGAGATCGGCAGGCCCACGGTCTTGTACATGTCCTTTTCCTGGGTCTTGAGGTAAGGCAGGGTTTCGCTGCCTTGCATCGCCGCGTCGATGCGGCTCTGGCGCAGTTGCGCGCGGGCGTCGGCCGAGCCTTCGGTGCCGATCACGTTGATCGCCGGTTTGCCGGCGGCTTCACAGTTGGCTTTGCTCCACTCGGCGATTTCCGCCGGGAAGGTGGTACGGCGGCTGGTGCCGACCTTTTTGCCGCACAGGTCGATGATTTCGTTGGTGGCCGCGTTTTTCTGCAGGGTGTAGAACTGCGGGCCGCTGGTGAAGTAGTCCACGAAGGTCACGCTGGCCTGACGCTCCTTGGTGTCGGTCATGCCCGACAGCACCATGTCCACGCGGTCGGTGGTCAGGGCATTGATCATTTGTTCGAAGCCGGTTTCCTGCCATTTGATCTTCACACCCAGGCGCTCGGCCAGGGCGTTGCCCAGGTCAACGTCGAGACCGGTGAGGGTGTTGGTGGCCGGGTCCTTGAAATCCATCGGCGGGTAGTTCGGCATGATCGCGACGACGATCTCGCCCTTGTCCTTGATGCTGGCCGGCAATTCGGCGGCGAAGGTGAAGCTGGAGGCCATCAGGCCTGCGAGTACTGCCGGGATAACGAAGTTCTTCATGGGTCGTTCTCTTATGAGTGTTTTTTTACGCCAACCGGCGTTTAGGTTCGAACGGCAGAAATGAAGCTTTGGGTGCGCGGGTTTTGCGGACTTATTAGTATTTCTTCGGGGCTTCCTGCCTCCACGATCTGCCCGCCGTCCATGAACACCATGCGGTTGGACACTTCGCGAGCGAAGCCCAGTTCATGGGTGACGACGATCATGGTCATGCCGGTCTGCGCCAGATCGCGCATCACCGACAGCACCTCACCGACCAGTTCCGGGTCGAGTGCCGAAGTGGGTTCATCGAACAGCATCAGCTTGGGCCGCATGGCCAGGGCACGGGCAATGGCGACGCGTTGTTGCTGACCACCCGAGAGTTCGATCGGGTAGCTGTTGCGCTTGTCGGCCAGGCCGACGCGGGCGAGCAGTTCCACGGCTTCGTCATGCGCCTCCTTGGGCGAACGCTTGAGCACCTGGCACGGCCCTTCGATGATGTTTTGCAGCACGGTCATGTGCGGGAACAGGTTGAAACGCTGGAACACCATGCCGGTGGACAGACGCTGGCGGGCGATCTGCGACTCATTGAGTTCGTGCAGTTTGTTGCCGACGATGCGGTAGCCCACCAGTTCGCCGTCGACCCACAGGCCGCCCTTGTCGATTTTTTCCAGCTGGTTGACGCAGCGCAGCAGGGTGCTCTTGCCGGAGCCGGAAGGGCCGATGATGCACAGCACTTCGCCTTGCTCGACTTCGATGTTGATGTCCTTGAGCGCGTGGAAGTTGTCGTAGTACTTGTTCAGGCTTACGGCCTTGACGATGCTTCTCATGTCGGATTCCTCAGGAACGCTTGCCGGCGCCGCGGGCGAAACGACGCTCCAGGCGGCTTTGACCGAAGGACAGCACGGTGACCGTGGCCAGGTACCAGATACCGGCGACGATCAGCAGCTCCATCACGCGGGCGTTGGCGTAGTAGATGTTCTGGGCGTTGTAGAGCAATTCCGAGTACTGGATGACGCTCGCCAGCGAGGTCATTTTCACCATGCCGATGAACTCGTTGCCCACCGGCGGAATGATGATGCGCATGGCCTGGGGCAGGATGATCCGGCGCAGCGCTTGCAGGCGCGGCATGCCGATCGACTTGGCCGCTTCGTACTGCCCGGTGTCCACCGAAAGCAGGCCGGCGCGCACCACTTCGGCGGTGTAGGCACCCTGGTTGATGCTGAGGCCCAGCAGGGCGGCCACGAACGGCGTCATCAGGCTCACGGTGTCGACTTCGACCAGGCCGGGGATACCGATGGTGGGGAAGATCAGCGCCAGGTTGAACCACAACAGCAGTTGCAGGATCAGCGGCGTGCCGCGAAACAGCCAGGTGTAGGTCAGCGCCACATAGCGCAGGATCGGGTTGGCCGACATGCGCATGATTGCCGTGATCACCCCGAACACAATGCCCAGGGCCATCGCCAGCACCGCCATGACGATGGTGTTGAGCAGGCCCCACATGATCGCCTGGGATGTGAGGAACTGGCCGATATAGGACCATTCGATCTTGCCTTCGGCGAAGGCGCGTATCAGGCCCAGCAATGCTGCGACGATCACGGCGGCGAAGAACATCCGCCCGTAATAGCGCCGTGGCACGTGTTGATACTGGGTGATATCAAACTGGTTTTCCGCCAGTTTGCGCTCCGCCTGGAGTCGTTCTGCCTGTGTCTGGCTCATGGTTGTTTCTCCGTACACTGTTCTTTCAAGTCCACCTCAACCCTGTAGGAGCAAAGCTTGCTCGCGATGACGGCATGGCAGGCGACATCGTCGTTGAATGTGCCGACGCCATCGCGAGCAAGCTTTGCTCCTACAGGATCGCGTGCTCTATCAGAGGCGGAAGCCCTGATAGTTTTCGGTCCAGGCTTGCTGGGCGGCGAGGGCGGTTTTCAGGCGGCCGATCTGTTCGCGTACCTGTTGTGGCGCGGTACCGCCCCAGCCGCTGCGGGCGGCGATGGCGGCTTCCAGGGTCAAGCTCTCACGCACTTCAGGCGTCAGGCGTGGATCGATTTCGGCCAGCAACGCCGGGGACGCTTCCCACAGTTCGATCTCGTGTTGCTCGCAAGCCTTGACCAGCGCGCCGGTGATCTCGTGGGCTTCCTTGAACGGCACGCCGCGCATCGCCAGCCAGTCGGCGACTTCGGTCGCGAGGGTGAAGCCCAGCGGAGCCTGGCGACGCAGTTCTTCGACATTGACGGTCATGGTCGCCACCATCCCGGCCATCGCCGGCAGCACCAGCAGCAGGGTGTCCACGCTGTCGAGCACACCGTTCTTGTCTTCGCTCAGGTCGCGGTTGTACGACAGTGGCAGGGACTTGAGGGTCGACAGCAGACCGGTGAGGTTGCCGATCAGGCGACCGGCCTTGCCCCGGGCCAGTTCAGCGATGTCCGGGTTCTTCTTCTGCGGCATGATCGAGCTGCCGGTGGCGTAGGCATCGTCCAGCGCGACCCAGCGAAATTGTCGCGACGACCACAGGCAGAATTCTTCGGCCAGGCGCGAGATGTTGATGCCGAGCATGCTGGCGATAAACAGGAATTCGGCAACGTGATCGCGGCTGGCCACGGCATCGATGGAGTTTTCGCAAACACCGCTGTAACCCATTTCTTTCGCCGATTGCTGTGGCAGACGCGCAATGGCGGAACCGGCCATGGCCGCCGCGCCCAATGGCGACAGCGAGGTACGTGCATCCCAGTCCACCAGGCGCTGCACGTCACGCAGCATCGATTGCGAGTGGGCGAGCAAGTGATGGGCGAACACGATCGGCTGCGCCTGCTGCAGGTGAGTGAAACCGGGGCAGATGCTCTCGACGTGTTGCTCGGCCTGATCCACCAGCGCCTGTTGCAGGGCCAACACTTCGACGGCCAGGGTGCGTACATGGTCCCGCAGGAACAGGCGCAGGTCGTTGGCGGTCTGGTCGTTGCGTGACCGGCCGGCGCGCAGCTTGCCGCCCAGGGCACCGAGGCGTTCGGTCAGCAGGCGCTCGATGAAGGTGTGAACGTCTTCGTCGTCCAGGGTCGGGGCAATGTTGCCGGCGCGGAAATCAGCGCCGATACGCTCCAGGGCGTCGAGCATGGTCCGGGTTTCCTGCTCGGTCAGAAGTCCGGCGCGTTGCAGTTCCCGGGCGTGCGCCTTGGAACCGGCGAGGTCGTATGGCGTCAGGCGGAAGTAGCGTTCCGGGCAGCGGGACAGGGCGGCCAGGGCTTCGGACGGACCGCTTTTGAAGCGTGCACCCCAGAGACGGTCGGTGGCTTGGGACATTGTTATTTTCCTCGTCGGTAATGCGAACGAAATCGGTTTGCCAGGCCTGAAAATGCACGCCGAAGTTCGTTCGGCCGTCATCAGGTCAATTAATAATCAGGGGCAGGGGACCAGCGCAGTTGCAAAAGGGCGAGAGCTGATCGAAGTGTCAGCTTTTAATGCTTCGAAATCAGTGGTTTGGCACTGAAGTTCGGAATTTGTTAGTGGTTGCCAAGTCTGGTTTTCTGTGTTCATTATTATTAGGCCAGCTATGTTTTTGTTGTTGGACACAGGTTGTTGAATCGGGCGCCAGAGGTAAATAAGCATTATGGAAACCCCACTTTCCAATTCCGGAAACCCGCCGCCGAAAACGCTGCAACGGGCACCGCTGGCACTCAGCGGGCTGGACTTCAAGCTGCTCAAAGTGTTCAAGGCGGTGGTCGAGGCGGGCGGTTTCAGTGCGGCGCAAAACGAGTTGAATGTAGGGCTGGCAGCCATCAGCAAACAGATTTCCGACCTGGAAATCCGCATCGGCATGCGCCTGTGTACCCGAGGGCGCGAAGGCTTTCACCTGACCGAAGAAGGGCGCCTGGTGTATCAGGCTTCGATTGATTTATTTGCCTCGGTCGATAACTTTCGTGATCGTCTTAGTTCAGCGCAGAACGAACTTATTGGTGATCTTGGTGTGGGGGTTATTGATAATACGATTTCCGATCCGCAATCGCCGTTAGTTGCTGCGCTTAGAGCAATAAACGAGCAGTCACCTAAAGTAAGATTTCAACTTCAAGCATCACAGCTGGATGAGGTAGAGCGGGGCGTTGTCGAGGGGCGACTGGTGGCTGGAATTGTGCCGGTTTATCAACGGCGGGAAGAGTTCGATTACTACCCGTTATATGAGGAGCGTTCTGAGGTTTATTGCGCGGTGGGTCACCCGTTATTCTCGATGCCAAGCGATCAGATGAACAGCAACATGCTCAAGGATTATGAATGCATCAACCATCGCTACGCGATCCATCGGGACAAGCTCAACTTTGCCCACTACGACAGCTTTTCCGCATCGGCGACCCAGGTGGAAGCCGTGGCGCTGTTGATCAGGACCGGTCGTTTCGTGGGTTTTCTACCGCAGCATTACGCCGCGAATTGGGTGGCTCAGGGACAGTTTCGGGCACTGTGCCCGGAGCTGATCCATATCGTCACGCCGTTTAATCTGATCCTGCGTCACAACACTGTGCGCAGCCCGCTGGTCAAGGCATTTGCCAAGGCGTTGGGCGTGGATCTGAAGGCAACAATCTAATGGTTGAACACGGTCCTTGTGGGAGCGAGCCTGCTCGCGAAGAGGGAGTATCAAACAACAAGTATGTTGACTGATACACCGCTATCGCGAGCAGGCTCGCTCCTACAGGTTCTGCGCTAAACAGCAACTTCAAGCCGAGCCACAGTTATTGCAACTGTGTTCTCAAGCCTCCGAAGAAGCAGGCCAGCTCTGCAATGGAATCGGCAACTTGCGCGATTCACCACGACCCATCGGGAAGTACTTGAAGCCGCTGCGAGCCAGGCGCTCGGCGTCGTAGAGGTTACGGCCGTCGAAGATCACCGGTGCATTGAGCCGCTGTTTGATCAGGTCAAAATCCGGGGCCTTGAATTGCTGCCATTCGGTGCAGATGATCAGCGCGTCGGCACCGGTCAATACCGATTCCGGTGTACCCATGAGCATCAGCTTGTCTTGATCGGGGTACAGTTTCTGGGTTTCCTGCATGGCTTCAGGGTCGTATGCCCGCACGTTGGCGCCGGCGGCCCACAGGGCTTCAAGCAGCACCCGGCTCGGCGCGTCGCGCATGTCGTCGGTATTGGGTTTGAATGCCAGCCCCCACACGGCGAAGGTCTTGCCCTGCAAATCGCCCTTGAAGAACGCCTTGATGCGTTCGAACAGCTTGTGTTTCTGCCGTTCGTTGATGGCTTCCACCGCTTGCAGCAGGTCGTTGGAGCAATGAGCCTCTTCGGCGCTGTGGATCAGGGCGCGCATGTCCTTGGGGAAGCACGAGCCGCCATAGCCGCAGCCGGGGTAGATGAAGTGGTAGCCGATGCGCGAATCGGCGCCGATGCCCAGGCGTACCGATTCGATGTCGGCACCCAGGTGCTCGGCCAGTTCGGCGATCTGGTTGATAAAGCTGATCTTGGTTGCCAGCATGCAGTTGGCGGCGTACTTGGTCAGCTCGGCGCTGCGCAGGTCCATGAACATGACGCGGTCATGGTTGCGGTTGAACGGGGCGTACAGGTCACGCATCACGTCACGCACTTCATCGCGTTCGCAGCCGATGATGATGCGGTCCGGGCGCCGGCAATCGGAAACGGCCGAGCCTTCCTTGAGAAACTCGGGGTTGGAAACGATATCGAACTGCAGTGCGCGCCCGGCCTCGAGCAGGCATTTGTCGATATGCGCGCGCAAGGTATCGCCGGTGCCCACCGGCACCGTGGATTTTTCCACCAGGATCAGCGGTTGTTCGCGATGCCGCGCCACGGCGTCACCCACCGACAACACATAACGCAGATCTGCCGAGCCATCGTCCCGGGACGGCGTGCCGACCGCGATGAACAATACCTGGCCATGTTGCACGGCGAGCTTTTCGTCCGAAGTGAACTGCAACCGTTTGGAATCCAGGCCTTCGCGTACCAGGCTGGCAAGCCCCGGTTCGAAAATGCTGACGTGGCCTTGTTTCAGCAGCTCGACTTTCTTTTCGTCGATGTCCATGCACACCACGTCATGGCCGACTTCAGCCAGTACGGCGGCTTGAACCAGGCCAACGTAACCGCTACCAAATACACTTATTTTCATGATGCACTCCTGAGTTCGGGCGCGCGAGCAGGTCGAGAATTAATGACGATGACGCCGAGGATGACCAAGGCCACTCCAAGGCTTTTGGAAAGGTTGAAATCTTCGTGGAATAGCGGCAGGCCGGCGGCCGCCAGGTACACCAGCGCATAGCTGATGCTCAGCAATGAGTAGGCCCGGCCCAGGGGAAGATCGCGCAGGGCGGCGAGCCAGCAGAGCATCGACAGGGCATAGGCACCGATGGCAGCCAGCACCACGGCGATGGCGCCTGGGTCGATATGAGCGTCCAGCCAATGTTCGGGGGAGGGCAGGCGACTCATGCTCCAGCGCATGCCCAGTTGCGCGGCGCTGACCAGCAGCACACTGCCCAGGGCGAAGGTGATTCCGCGACGCCGGCTCATGCGTGTTGCCCCAGTAAAGCCACGCCACCGATCACCAGCGCGACACCGAGCCAGTGGCGGCCATCGATGTGTTCGCGGAAAACGAAGCGGGCGACCAGGGTAATCAGCACGAAGTTGAGGCTCAGCATCGGGTAGGCAACGCCGACTTCGAGGCGTTGCAACACCAAAAGCCATACGAGCAGGCCAAGTCCCAGCGCCGCCAGTGCCAGCCACAGCCAGGGCGAACGCAGTTTCTCGCCCCAGCCGGATGCTTTCCCGCGCCAGCTTTCCACGGCGTATTTCTGGGCGATCTGGCCCAGGCAGGTCAGCAGGCAGGCACACAGCAGCAGTAGCAGGCTCATGGCGCCGCCTGTGGAATGATCAGAATCACCATGTTGCCTTGTTCATAGCGCTTGCCTTCCTTGGGCAGTTGATCGAGTTCGTGCAGCTCGTCGTCCCCCTTGACCCGCATGACCACACCCACCGACCCTTGCTGGCGGGCGCCTTGCATCCACTGCTGTACCTGGTCGGAATCGACGCGATGCTTTAGCGAATCAGGGTACTCAAGACCATACTTCAGCTCGCCGATCGTGTTGTAGAACGCCACTTCCGGGCGTTTCAGCCGCCAGGCCAGTGCGGAGGCCGCGCCCAGGTCGTTGCTCAGCAATTGATGGGTCTGGGCAAGTTCATCAACGTGTTCAAGGATGAATTGATCGGGTGTCTTGTTGGCGACCACTGAGTTGGGCAGCCCCGCCGGTACGAGTCCGATCAGCAGCAGGCTACCGAAGGCCGGCGCCGCCCAGCATTGCAGCGGTCGGAACGCTTGCAGCAAATTGGCGATGATCCAGCCGATCAGGCCGATGAACACCAGCACCAGGTTGTGCAGTTCATGGTCGTACAGGGGCTTTTTCAGTTGCAGGTAGACCAGCGCCAGCAGGACAGTCACGCCCAGCACCAGGTTCAGGAGGCCATTGATACCCAGGGCACGGCCTTGTTGCCGGCTCAAGCGATCGTCCAGCGCATGACCCATCAGCAAGGCCAGCGGCAACAGGCACGGCAGGATGTAGCTGGGCAACTTGCCTTTGCTGATGCTGAAAAACAGCAGGGGCATCAGCAGCCACAACAGCAGGAAGGCGATATTGGCCTCGCGCCGGGTCTGCCAGGCCTGCTTCAGCGCCGGTGGCAGCAATGCTACCCACGGCAGACTGAACGCCACCAGCAACGGCAGGTAGTACCACCAGGGTGCGTCATGCTGGGCATCGTCTCCGGCGAAGCGGCGAATGTGTTCGTGCCAGAAGAAGAACCGCCAGTAATCGGGCTCTTGCCCATGCACCGCCAGGACCCACGGCAGGCTGACGGCGATGGCCACGACAATCGCCAGCGGGCCGTAGACCAGCAGTTCACGCCAGCGTTTTTGCCAGATCACCCAGGGCAGGGCGATCAGTACGGGCAGCAGCCAGGCGAGAAAGCCCTTGGTCATGAACCCCATGCCGCACGCCAGCCCCAGCACCGCCCAGCCGATCAGGCGCTGGCGACGGTCGGCGCTGTCCAGTGCAAACCACAGGGCCACCAGACTCAGGTTGACCCAAAAGGTGAATTGCGGGTCGAGGTTGGCGTAACCGGCCGCGCCGGCAATCACGCTGAGGCTCATGTACAGCAGCGCGCAGGCGAAACTCTTGCGCGGCTGATTCCATAATCTGCCGGCGATCAGGTAGCACAACAGCACACTCAGGCCGGTGCTCAGCGCCGAAGCAAAGCGCACACCGAACAGGTTCTGGCCGAACAGGGCCTGACCAAGGGCAATCATCCAGTAACCGGCGGCCGGTTTCTCGAAATAGCGCACGCTCATGAAGTGTGGCGATACCCAGTTGCCACTCAGGAGCATTTCCTGGCTGATCTGGGCGTAGCGGGTTTCGTCGGGAATCCACAAGCCATGGGTGCCCAGCGGCAGCAGGTACGCCAACGCCATGACAGCCAGCAGCAAAGGCAGCATCCAGCGTCTGGTCATGCGCCTTGCACTCCCAGCCAGCCTTCGCGGCCTTCCAGTGCGCCACGCACCACTCGGCCACTCGGCAGGTTGCCGGGGGGGGCGGGCAGCAGGTCGCCCAAGGGTTGAAAACGGATGTCACGCTGGCGGGCATCGGCCAGCAGTTGACGAAAATCGTTGGCCATCAGAATCCCTTCTACTTCGGCATGGATCGTGTAGACGTTGAGTTTTTCGGGGGTGAATCGGTCGAGGATGTAGGCGTTGAAATCCTTGGCGGCGACGTTCGGACCGACCACTTCGTCGAACGTCGGCAAGTCTACCGGAATCTGCGGCACGCCTGGGCGACCGTCCGCCAGAATCGGCCGGAACAGGCTTGTGCCCCGGCAATCGCTGTTGTAACGGAAGCCGAATGCCTGTTTGGCCTCGATCACACGCTCGTCAGCGCGCCAGCCGGCAGCCGCCGAGCACCAGACATGTTCGCCAAGGATGTCCTGCAGCGTATCGACGCCCTGGCGAATCTGCTCGGACAACTGCTCGTCGCTCCAGCGCCCGGCGTTGGCCTGCCAACCGTGGTGATCCCAGGCGTGCAGGCCGACTTCATGCCCGGCGGCCCGGGCCTGACGCATCAGGTGCCCGAGGTCGCGGCCAATGGGTTTGCCGGGCCAGGCAGTGCCGGCCAGCAGAATGTCCCAGCCATAAAGGCCGGCGGCATTGGAACGGAGCATTTTCCAGAGGAATTGCGGGCGGATCAGGCGCCACAAGTGCCGGCCCATGTTGTCGGGGCCGACACTGAAGAAAAACGTTGCCTTGATCTGCGCTTCGTCCAGCATGTCCAGCAACCGCGGCACCCCCTCACGGGTGCCTCGGTAAGTGTCGACATCGATTCGAAGACCTGCCTGCATCAACGCTTGTCCGCGATTTCGAGCATGGCCTCGCGCAGGAAGAAGTCCAGGGTGTTGCCGATGGTTTCACTCATCTCAACGGTTGGCGTCCAGTCCAGCAGGCGTTTAGCGTTGGCGATGCTCGGTTTGCGGTGGGACACGTCCTGATAACCGCCGCCGTAGAACGCCTTGCTTTCGATGTCGCGGAAGCCGGCGAACGGAGGGAAGTTGGCGCGCAGCGGGTGAGCTTCGAACTGACGCAGCAGCTCTTCGCCCAACTGACGGATGCTGGCCTCGTTCTCCGGGTTGCCGATGTTGATGATCTGGCCGTTGCAGACATCGTTGTCGTTGTCGATGATCCGTGCCAGTGCTTCCACACCGTCGGCGATGTCGGTGAAGCAGCGTTTTTGCTCGCCACCGTCGAACAGGCGAATCGGCGTGCCTTCCACCAGGTTCAGGATCAACTGGGTGATCGCGCGGGAGCTGCCGATACGGGCGGAGTCCAGGCGGTCCAGGCGTGGGCCCATCCAGTTGAACGGACGGAACAGGGTAAAGTTCAGGCCCTTCTGGCCATAAGCCCAGATCACGCGGTCCAGCAGTTGCTTGGAGACCGAGTAGATCCAGCGCTGTTTGTTGATCGGACCGACCACCAGGTTGGAGTTGTCTTCGTCGAAGTTGGGGTCCTGGCACATGCCATAGACTTCCGACGTCGACGGGAAGATCACGCGCTTGTTGTACTTGACGCAGTAGCGAACCAGTTTCAGGTTCTCTTCGAAGTCCAGTTCGAACACACGCAGCGGGTTACGGGTGTATTCGATTGGCGTTGCGATGGCCACCAGCGGCAGGACCACGTCGCACTTCTTGATGTGGTACTCGATCCACTCGGAGTGGATGCTGATGTCACCTTCGACGAAGTGGAAGTTCGGGTGGCTGCGCAGGCGCTCGATGGCGTCCGAACCGATGTCCAGGCCGTAGACTTCGTAACGGTCGTCGCGCAGCAGGCGCTCGGACAGGTGGTTGCCGATGAAACCGTTGACACCGAGGATCAGCACGCGGGTGCGACGTGGGGCGCGACCGGACTCGGCACCGCGCAGCACGGAACCGTCCACCAGGCCCAGCTCGTTGGCCAGTTGCGGACCGCTCAGGTACAGGCCGTTGTCGTTGCGCTGGCCGGCGTTGATCACCAGCGAGTCTTCACCGCACGCGATGCGCAGCGGGTCGACGCTGATGACGCGGCCCGGTGCCAGGCCTTCGTTGCCCTTGGCGACTTCGGCGCTCCAGACGATCAGCTTGTGCTCGCCCACCGCGCAGAAGGCGCCCGGGTACGGTTGGGTCACGGCGCGGACCAGGTTGAACAGTTCTTCGGCCGGTTTGGCCCAGACCAGTTTGCCGTCAGCCGGGGTGCGACGGCCGAACACCGTGGCTTTGGATTCGTCTTGCGGTGTTTCACTGGCTTTGCCCTGCAGCAGCGCCGGCAAGGTGTCACGCAGCAGATCAGAGGCGGCCGAACGCAGTTTGCCGTGCAGGCTCAGCGCGGTATCGCTGCGCTCGATTGCAACCTTTTGCTGGGCCACGATGGCGCCCGCATCGGCACGCTTGACCATGCGGTGCAGGGTCACGCCGGTTTCCGTTTCGCCGTTGACCAGCACCCAGTTGGCCGGTGCACGACCACGGTAGCGTGGCAGCAGGGAACCGTGCAGGTTGAACGCGCCTTTACGGGCCGTGGCCAGCAGCGATTCGCTCAGCAGATTGCGGTAGTAGAAGGAGAAAATGTAGTCGGGATCGAGCTTGGCGATACGCTCGATCCACAACGGATGGTTGGCGTCTTCCGGTGCATGCACGGCAATGCCGTGGCGGGCGCACAGCTGTGCCACGGAGCCATAGAATGCGTTCTCCTTCGGATCGTCGGCGTGGGTGAACACCGCAGCGATCTCGAAACCGGAGGAGAGCAGGGATTCGATGCCGGCACAGCCAATATCGTGATAGGCGAAGACAACAGCTTTTGCACTCATGAAGGAACCTGATCTGAAGAAGTGGAAGTAAGGCCGTCGACGGTAACAACGGAAGCGGGGGATTCGGGCTGGCTACGCAGCACCTTTTCAATGAAGAAGCGCGGACGTGCGCGCACGTCGCTGTACATGCGGCCCAGGTATTCACCCAACAGGCCCATGCCGATGAATTGACCACCGGTGAAGACGAACAGTACGGCGAACAGTACGAAGGTACCGCCCCCGGCCCAGCCGGCGCCGAACACCAGGCGCAACAGGATCAGCGCCACGGCGAACAGCATGCCCAGGGCCGCCATGCCGACGCCGACGATGCTCAGCAATCGCAGCGGCGTGGTGGTCATGCAGGTGACCAGGTCGAACATCAGGTTGATCAGGCGCATCGGGCTGTACTTGGAGTCGCCGTGTTCACGCTCGGCGTGGGTCACGAGGATTTCCGTGGTATGGCGGGCGAAGCTGTTGGCCAGGATCGGAATGAAGGTGCTGCGTTCACGGCAGGCGAGCATCGCGTCGACAATGGTGCGTCGGTAGGCGCGCAGCATGCAGCCGTAGTCGCTCATGGCCACGCCGGTGGAACGTTGCACGGCGAGGTTGATCAGCTTCGATGGCCAGCGGCGCAAGGCCGAGTCCTGGCGATTGTTGCGCACCGTCGCCACGACGTCATAGCCGAGCTCGGCCTGTGCCACCAGCCGCGGGATTTCTTCGGGCGGGTTTTGCAGGTCGGCATCGAGGGTGATGACGACATCGCCCTTGCACTGTTCGAAACCGGCCATGATCGCGGCGTGCTGGCCGTAATTGCGGTTGAGGATGACCGCCACCACCGGGCTGCCTTCGCGGGAGGCGGCGTCTTCGAGGATCTGCGCGGAGTCATCACGGCTGCCGTCGTCGACCAGTACGATTTCGTAAGCCTGCTTTAGCTGCTCGCAAGCCGCTTCGGTGCGCCGAAGCAGTTCAGGCAGGCTTTCCTGTTCGTTGTAGACCGGAATGACGATCGAAACGAAGTTTATCGGGTAAGGTCTCACAGGCTTTTGTCCAGGCAGTTTTCGATGGCGCCGACAACACGTTCGACGTCATCGTTGGTCATGTCGGGGAACAACGGGATCGAACATAGCCGTGCCGAGTTCCATTCGGTGTTGGGTAGGTGAATATCGGGGAAGCGTTGGCGGTAGTAAGTGTGCAGGTGCGTGGCAATGAAATGGATGCCGGTGCCGATATTCTGCTCCTGCAGGGCTTTCATGAAGGCTTCACGGTCCAGTCCGCAGCGTTCGGCATCGATCCGCAGGATGAACAGGTGCCAGGCGTGTGTTTGCGCGTAGGCGGGAATGGCCAGCGGTTGCACCGGCAGGCCTTCCAGGCGCTGCAAGTAGGTGCTTGCCAGTTGCGTGCGCTTGGCGTTGATTTCGTCCAGTCGCTCCAGTTGCACCAGGGCGATGGCGGCGTTGATGTCCGCCAGATTGTATTTGAAACCGGGCTCCACCACCTGCGCCTGAGGCTTGCGGCCGTGGGTCAGGCGGTCATAGGCGTCGACACCCAGACCGTGGAACTTGAGCATGCGTACCCGCGAGGCCAGGGCTTCATCATCGCTGACGAACATCGCACCCTCGGCGCAGGTCATGTTCTTGATCGCATGAAACGAAAAGATCGCCGTGCCCTTGGCGCCGACGGGGCGGCCCTTGTAGAAGGTGCCGGCGGCGTGCGCGGCGTCTTCGATCACGGCGATGCCGTGTTTGTCAGCCAACGCATACAGCGGATCGAGATCGAACGCCGCGCCGGCGTAATGCACCGGAATGATCGCTTTGGTGCGCGGAGTAATCGCCGCCTCGATGCTCGCCAGGTCGCTCATCAGTGTGTCACGGTCAACATCGACGAACACCGGGGTAGCACCCAGCAGGCAAATCATGTTTGCCGTGGAGACCCAGGTCTGCGATGGGGTGATGACTTCGTCGCCGGGGCCGATCCCGAGTGCCAATAGTGTGATATGCATCCCGCCGGTGGCCGAAGACAGGGCCACGGCATGACGGCAACCGACATAGTTGGCGAAGTGTTCTTCCAGAGCCTGGTTTTTTGGACCGGTGGTTATCCAGCCTGAACGCAGTACTTGTTCTACCGCTGCTACTTCCTCATCACCGATACTGGGGCGGGAGAAGGGAAGAAAAGCCTGACTCATGAGCACCTCGTGGCTGAAAAGTGAATAGCCGTTGAGGCTAAAAAAAATGGATCCAAGAATAGAATAGACGAAGAAACTGGATTTGCATCAATTAGTTGAATGAAAAGCGTGCGAAGCTGCGTCAGTTGACTTTCCCCGGACTGGACGGCAGGTTGGGGGTTCACAAGGCTGACCTTATCCTACTGAGATTATGCTCGATTTTGTGAAAGGAACATGAAAAAACGGTCTGCGAATCGTTTATCTGCAAGCGATTAAGCGCCTGTTCAGGCTTTCGCCGTTTATCACGACTGATTGCAGAAGTCCTGTGCAAGTATCGCTGTAATGAGCCATGTTTCGCTGCTTAGTTGTTTTGTCGAACCGTTTTCACTTAAGGCTGTTTCGTTTGATTGACTTACCCGCTACTGACTCACGTACTTCCACCACCAATCCGCTGACGGTGTATCTGGCGCGATTGGCGCCGTCAAGCCAGATGACCCTGCGTTATGTGTTACAGGATGCTGCCGACCGCCTGGGTTTCGAAGAGGTGAACATCGAGGAGATTCCCTGGCACGAACTGCAGCCCGAGGATGTGGTTGCGTTGGTGGCCACCTTGCGCACCGACGGTTATGCGCCCAACACCTCGTCGCTCTACGTCAATGCGGTGCGCGGGGTCATGAACGAGGCGTGGCGCATGAGCCTGATCACCCAGGAGCACTTGCTGAAAATGCGCTCGGTCAAGGGCATTGCCGGTACGCGCCTGTCCCAGGGGCGCAATCTTCGGCGCACGCTGATCCAGGAGCTGATGGAAGTCTGCGCCGCCGACCCACGGCCGCAGGGCCTGCGGGATGCGGCGATCATCGGGATTCTGTACGGTTCGGGGATGCGCAAATCGGAATCGGTGAACCTCGATCTCAACCAGGTCGATTTCACCGAGCGCAGCCTGAGGGTCACCGCCAAGGGCAACAAGCAACTGATCAAGTACGCCCCGGCCTGGGCGTTCGCCAAGCTCGATGCCTGGTTGGAGTTGCGCCGTTCACAGCTCAAGGAGGGCGAAACGGACGACCCCTTTCTGTTCAATCGCATACGCCGCGGCAGCCACATCACCCGTGAGCGCATTACCAAGCATGCGATCTATTACATTGCGAGGCAGCGCGGTGCGCAGGTGGGGGTGAAGATCATGCCTCATGATTTTCGCCGTTCGTTCATCACCCGGGTGATCGAGGAGCACGACCTGTCGATCGCGCAAAAACTGGCCCACCACAGCAACATCCAGACCACCGCCAACTACGACGTGCGCGATGACAACGAACGGCGTCGGGCCGTGGATCGCTTCGATCTTTGATCGTATCCAGTCCTGTAGGAGCGATCCTGCTCGCGAAAAACCTGAGGGCACCGAGGTGAGTCAGGTTTCACGTGTAATCGTTGACGTCCATCGCGAGCAGGCTCGCTCCTACAGGTGCCGGGATCAAATCTCGCTCAATACGTGGGCATGACCGATGGTCGAGACGTGCACCGCGCTGCCGGCCGGTGGCGCGTACATGCCGGAGCTGCGCACCAGCAAAGAGCGGCCCGACTGTTCACCGGAGGCCGAAGCCTGCAATTCCACCGTCAGCGTGCAGGTGTTGCCGCTGAAGTCTCGCTCGGTCACCACGGCGCGACAGCCCACGACTTCCGCGGTATGGGGCATGATGCTGGCCAGTTGCAATTGCTCGGGCCGCAGCATGATCTGTGCGGCACTGTTGTTGCGGTGGTTGTTGACCGGTATGCGGCCCAGATCGCAGTGGGCCCAGCCGGCTTCGATACGGGCGGGCATGACCACGGCCTCGCCGAGAAACAGCGCGGTCTGGACGTCGTCGGGGTAGCGGTAAAGGTCCAGCGGATGCCCGGACTGCACCAGTCGGCCGTGGCGCATCACCGCCAGTTGATCGGCGAAAGACAATGCCTCGCTCTGGTCGTGGGTCACCAGGATGGTGGTGACCCCGGCCTCCGCCAGCAAGCGCGCCACCAGTTTGCGCATGCTGGCGCGCAGTCCGGTGTCGAGTGCCGAAAACGGCTCGTCCAGCAGCATCAGCCGGGGTTGCTGGGCCAGGGCTCGCGCCAGGGCGACCCGTTGCTGTTGGCCGCCGGACAACTCATGGGGCCAGCGCTCGGCCATGTTCGAATCCAGGGCAACACTGTCCATCAACTCGGCGACACGGTCCTGCTTTTCGCTGCCCTTGGTCGCCAGGCCGAAGCCAATGTTGGCCGCCACCGTCATGTGCGGGAACAACGCGCCGTCCTGGGGTACATAACCGATCAGGCGCTGATGCGCCGGCACCTCGTGGGTGCCGTCGACCAGGGTCTGGCCGTTGAGCGAAAGGCGGCCGGTATCGGGAAACTCGAAGCCGGCGATCATCCGCAGCAACGTCGTCTTGCCCGAGCCGGAAGGCCCGACAATCACCGTGCGACTACCGGCGGGGACCGACAGGCTGACGTTTTCCAGGGCTTTTTGCCCACCGTAGGATTTGGAGAGTGAATGCAGTTCTAGAGCGTTCATCGGCCAGCCGTTTTTTTGGATTGGTGATAAAGGATTCCGGTCAGCGGAAGCGACAGCACAATCATCAGCAGCGCATAGGGTGCCGCGGCTGCGTAATCGATTTCACTGGTCGAGGCCCAGAACCCGGTGGCCAGTGTACGTGTGCCATTGGGGGCGAGCAGCAGGGTGGCGGTCAGTTCATTGGTGATCGCCAGGAACACCAGCGCGGCGCCCGCGGCGGCCCCCGGCGCGGCCAGGCGCAAGGTGATCAGCCACAGCGCCCGTGCCGGTGAACGGCCAAGGCTGCGAGCCATGTTTTCCAGTTCCACCGGCGCCTGGGCGATACCGGCCCGCAGGCTCACCAGGGCGCGGGGCAGGAACATCAGCAGATACGCCAACAGCACGGTGATCGTGGTCTGGTAGATCGGCCGGGCAAAATGGATGGTCACGGTCACCAGGGCCAGGGCGACGACAATCCCCGGCAGGGAACTGGTGATGTAGTTGCAGCTTTCCAGAACCCGTTGCAGCCGGCCCGGTGAGCGAATCGACAGCCAGGCAATCGGGATGGCAGCGCAGGTGGTCAGGACCGCGCCCGCCACGCCGAACAGCAGGGTCTGCTCCAGTGCAGGCAGCAGTTCGCTCAAGTCCCAGACCTGCAGGCCGCCGGCAATCAGCCACTTGCCCAGGGTAATCAACGGTACGCCCAATGCCAGTGCGCAGGTGACGATCTGCAACGCCAGCGCGAGTACCGTCGCCGGTGCCTTCAGACAGACAACCCGCTGTTCACGGGCACTGCCGGACCCGACCCGGGCATAGCGCGCATGACCGCGGGCGGCGGATTCGATGGTCAGCATCGCCAGGCAACACAACGCCAGCACACCGGCCAGCAGGTTGGCGGCAGGTCCGTTGAAGGTGGATTTGAACTGATCGAAGATCGCCGTGGTGAAGGTGTCGAAGCGGATCATCGCGTACAGGCCGTATTCGGCCAGCAGATGCAGGCCAACCAACAAGGCACCACCGCAAATGGCCAGGCGCAATTGCGGCAACACCACGCGAAAAAACACCGCCCAGGGCTTGAGCCCCAGGGACTCGGAGACGTCTTCGATGGCCGGATCGAGTCGGCGCAATGTCGCGGCAACCGGCAGGTAAAGAAACGGGAAATAGGCGATGACCGAGACCAATACACCGGCAAACAGCCCGTGAATCGGCGGCACCAGGCTCACCCATGCATAGCTGTGCACGAACGCTGGCACCGCCAGCGGCGCGGTCGCCAGCAACGACCACCAGCGGCGGCCCGGTAAATTGGTGCGTTCGGTGAGCCACGCCAGCGTCACCCCCAGGGCAATGCACAAGGGGATGGTGATGATCACCAGCAACACGGTATTGACCAGCAGTTCGCCGACCCGCGGCCGGAACACCAGTGGCGCCAGAGTGGCCCAGCCGGTTTGCAGGTAAACGCCGATGACGAAGGCGATGGGCAGCAGCGCCAGTAACGAAACCAACACCGACAAACCGACCACCCACGCGCCTCCCCGGCTCGCGAAAAGGCCGCGTGAACGTCGACGCAGGTTGGCAGGTGTGCTTTCGGCGACACCCACCGGCAGGGTTTCAGGCATCAATTAGAGCAGTCCAGCCTGAGTCATCAGCTCCACGGCTTTTTTGCTGTCGAGCTTGGACGCATCGACAGTTGGCGCGTCGAGTTGCTGCAAAGGCACCAGTTTAGGGTTGGATTGCGCGTTCTTGCCCACAGCGTATTCAAACGATTTGCCGTCCTTGAGGATGGCCTGGCCGTCTTTGCCGGTGATCCATTTCAGGAACGCCTGGGCTTGTTCCTTGTGCTTGCTGGACGCCAGGACACCGCCACCGGAGATGCTGACAAACGCGCCCGGGTCCTTGTGCTTGAAGTAGTGCAGGGCAGTGTTCTTGCTGTTCTCGCCGGTCTTGGACTGGTCGACGAGGCTGTAATAGTGGTAGATCACGCCGCTGTCGATCTGCCCGGCATTCACCGCCTTGAGCACCGAGCTGTTACCGCGGTAGGCGGTGAAGTTGGTTTTCATTGCCTTGAGCCAGTCGAGGGTCGCAGCCTCGCCTTTCTGTTCGAGCATGGCGGCGGCGATGGCCTGGAAGTCGGCACCGCCTGGCGACGCGGCCCAACGGCCTTTCCACTGCGGTGCGGCCAGGTCCATGATCGACTTGGGCAGTTCGGCTTCCGGCAATTTGCTCGGGTTGTAGACGAACACCGTGGAACGTGCGGCGATCCCCACCCATTTGCCGTGGGCCGGACGGTAAGCGGAATCGACCTGCTCCAGGGTGGTCTTGTCGACTGGTGCGAACAGACCCGCGTTGTCCACCAGCACCATGGCCGGGGAGTTTTCGGTCAGGAACACATCGGCCGGCGAGGCGCTGCCTTCCTGCACGATCTGGTTGCCCATTTCGGTGTCATCGCCATTACGCAAGGTGACCGGAATACCGGTTTCCTGAGTGAAGCCTTCAACCCAGGCCTTGGTCAGGCCTTCGTGCTGTGCGTTGTAAACCACAATGCCGACGCCATCGGCGGCATACACGTGGCCAGCGCTTACCAATGCGGTAGCCAGCAGGGCTTTTTTCAGGAAGGACGGGATACGGGACATCATGCTGTGGCAGCTCCTGTTTTTTGGTATCGAGCAAGCAGATCCGACTGGGAAGGTCGTCGGTTATTGTAGATCAATAGGAATCATTTGCATGTTTAAGGCGGGCGAATGTAGAGGCCAGAATGAGAAAAAAACGTCAAATTAACAGTTAATTCGTGTGATTTCACGCTCCAGCAAGGATGCGTTAATGCTTACCCTTGTACCTTTGTTTAAGCCGCCCATAAAAAAACCGAGAGACCGGCCAGGTCTCTCGGTTTTTTTAGTGCTCGGTATCAGGGTTGGGTTTGCGGAAAAATCAGGATTTGCAGGTTACCGCGCTGATAACGCTTGCCGTCGATGGGCAGCCGTTCCACTTCCTGGATCTCATCGACACTGTTGACCCGCATCACCACACCGACCGAGCCCTTTTTACGCGCCTCGGTCATCCATTGGCCAACGTTTTCCGTGGTGACCTTGCGGTTTGCCACGGCGGGATCCGAGAGGCCGTATTTCAACTCGCCGATGACATTATAGAGATCCACTTGCGGTCGTTTTGTCAGCCAGGCCAGCGCCGAGGCCGCGCCCAGGTCGTTGCTCAGCAGCGACGTGGTCTGGTTCAAGCTGTCCAGGTGCTCGGCGATGAAACGGTCGGGCATTTTGCTGTCGACGATCTGGCTGGGCATGGCGGCCGGCAGCAACGCCACCAGCAACCCGATGCCGAGGGCCGGCATTGCCCACAAGTGCAGTGGACGCAGGATCTGCAACGCATTGGAAATAATCCAGCCAACCAGCACGATGAATGCGAGCGACAGGCTGAACATCTCGGTATTTTCGTAGATTTCTTTGGTGGTTTGCAGGTACAGCAGCGCTACCAGCGCACCGGTGGCAATAATGACGTTGAGCCAACCGTTGATACGAATCGTCCTGCTCTGCGCCTGGTTCAGCATTTCCGTCACCGCATACCCCATCAGCAACGCCAGGGGCAACAGGCACGGCATGATGTAAGTCGGCAATTTGCCGCTGCTCAGGCTGAAAACGATAAATGGCAATGCAAACCAGAGCGACAGGAAACCAAAGACAGGTTGGCGCTTGTTTTTCCAGGACTGGATGAAGGTCGTTGGCAACAATGCAGCCCAGGGCAGGCTCGAGGCGACCAGCAACGGCAGGTAGAACCACCATGGACGAGCGTGTTGCGCATTGTCGGCGGCAAACCGGCGCACGTGTTCATTCCAGAAGAAAAAGCGCCAGAAATCCGGTTCCTGGTGGTGGATCGCCAGTGCCCAGGGCAAGCAGACCAGGGTTGCGACAACGACGGCCAGCGGCCCATAGCGCAACAACTCTTTGACACGACGCTGCCAGAACATATAGGGCAGGGCGATCAGTGCCGGCAACAGCCAGGCGAGAAAACCCTTGGTCATGAACCCCATGCCACAGGCCACACCCAACACTACCCACGCAATCAGCCGACCACGAGGGGTGCTGCTGTCGATGGCAAACCAAAACGAGACAAGGCTCAGGTTGACCCAAAAGGTGAATTGCGGGTCGAGGTTGGCGTATCCGGCCTGGCCGGCAATCAGCCCGAAACTCATGTACAGCAGCGCGCAGGCAAAACTCTTGCGCGGATCATTCCAGAACCGGCGGGCAATCAGATAAGCCAGCCAGACACTCAACCCGGTGCTCAGCGCCGACGCGATCCGCACCCCAAACAGGTTGTCACCAAACACCACCTGACCGATGGCGATCATCCAGTAACCGGCAATCGGCTTCTCGAAATAACGCAGGCCCATGAAGTGCGCAGAGATCCAGTTACCGGTAAGGGACATTTCCTGGGCAATCTGGGCATAACGGGTTTCGTCGGGAATCCACAGCCCATGACTCATCAGCGGCAGCAAATAGAACGCCACGAATGCCGCTATCAGGATTAATACGGTCCAGCGCTCTGAAGGTGGCATCCGGTGCCGAACGCTACGGGTTTGGGCTACGGAATCGGGTAGCGGGTGATTTGAAGTCATGAGTCAGCCTTGGCTCAGGGAAGGTTGTTTGGTAGAGGGGGTGTGATCGGTTTTAGTGGGCGATAAAGCAACTTTCAGCGCCGCTGCGAAGCAGCCTGAACAAACTAGTACCTCATCAACGAGAGTTGAACTCATTATTGTTTCAGCGTTTTTCAAAGGGCAGCGAGCGCCAGTCTTCAGCATTCATGATGCCGAGTACTTGAAGCTGACCTTTATTATCAATGCGGACAAATAACGAACTGCCGTACTCGCTTTTCGCTGCATTTTTGAAACCGTTCAAGGCTTCGAAGTCGCCGATGCAACCGCTATGCGTCACCAGCACCAGATTTCGATGGGCACGCTTGTGCGCCACAATGTCGTTACGCCAGGTGCTGCCACAGGTGGCCAGCCATTCCTGTGTCTGCGCGTCGCTGCCAAACATGTAATGCGCGGTTTGTGCGGTACGGGTCAGCGGGCTGCTCAAGACATCGGCCTGAGTCATCCCCAGACGCACCAAGCCTTGGCCCACTGCCGCTGCAGCGTCACTGCCGGCACGGGTGATGCCGTCCGCCGGTCCCAGGCAAGGGTTGCTGGAACGGTCGCAGCGCTCGGCATGGCGAACCAGAACCACGACCTCGCCGGCTTCCCAGCTTTGTAGCCATTGAGCCCGGACTTCCGGGTCCGCATTAGCCAGGCTGATCGGCGATCGTTGCGACCAGACAAACCCGGTCACCAGTGCGATGACCATCAGGGCGCCGACGATTGCGAGCAATACCCTAAATAGTCGCGGTGTTTTGCCCAGGCCCGACGGCGATTTGCGCATTGAGGAGTTGATCAAGTTTTCCACCTGCCGAAGCGCAATAAGAAGTTGTGTCAAGCACTCGAATCCAGGACGAAACGAGAACTTGGAAAGCAACTAGTCAGATCATGTGCAGGGCACACTAAAGCTGCGCAGATGTTGGCGGGGTGAAAGGAATGTGAAAAAAATGCAATGGGCTTTTAAGGTGATATTAAGTTGGTTATTGGTAATCTTTCGCTTTTACTTTTCTCCTGGAGGACAAGTAAAAACCAAGTGAAATTGTGGCCAACGGCGATCGAGTCGCCGTCGGGCCAGTAAAGCAGACCATGATCAGTCCTGAGGACATCCCGATTGAGTTCGGGCAGCGGCGGCCTGACTGATGAGCGCAGCCAGGCGTTTGACATTGTTTTGCTGGGCTGCCACCAACTCGTCGATGGACGTCCCGGAAGGTGTTTGCAAGGTGCTGCGGCAACTCAGCAGGGCGTTGTCGTCTCCATTGGCGCCCCGCAGGCGCCATTTCACGTCGATCAGGCCGTATTGTCCGGGAATCGAATCGAACCGTTGCACCTCCAGTCGCACCGACACTTTGCGCCCTGGATTGTTGTTCACCATTTGATCGGTCAAGGCGCTGCGCAATTCATCCACCAGGCTGGCCCCCCACCAATGGGTTTCGAGGATGGACATGCCGCTATTGCCTTGGCGTACAACAATCTGCGGACGATCGACCTGAGGCGGGACCACCAGGCTTTCGACCTGTATATCCGCCGCGGTCCTTGAATGGTTGCTCAACTGGGCCGGGGTCAGGGTATGGAACTGAATCGGGTCGCTGCGACAAGCGGCGAGCAATGCGAGCGCAGCGAACAACGTAACCTTCAGCGGAAAAGCCATGGGTGATGCTCCTGTGCTCATTTGCTGGGTGGCCCTTGAAGGTCGATGGGCGCGGCATTTTCGGGACGGCCGCGAATCAGTGATTCCGGATGCCGTCCCAGGTAGTCCGCGAGGTCACGCAGGGAACGCGATGTGCGCCCCAACTCGTCCAGGGTCTGGCCCAGTTTTTCCCGTTGTGGCGAATCGTCGGCCAGGGTCGAATTGGCCGATTGAAGCGTCGTATTGGCCGACTGCAGGGTCTTGCTGACGTCCACCAGGGTGTTTTGCACGCCTGGCAGCGTCTTGGCATTGAAGTGCCCCAGGCTTTTGCGCAATTCCACGAGGTTACTGTCCAGGTTGCCGGCAATTCGCTCGATGGGCAGCTGATTGATCTTGGTGACCATGGCTTCGAGTTTTTCCTGCAACTGTTCGAGGCTGCCAGGCACGGTCGGAATGCTGATCGGGCGGGCGTTGGGATCGAAAGCCACTTTCTCCGCCTTTGGATAGAAGTCCAGGGAGATATACAGCTGGCCTGTGAGCAGGTTGCCGGTGCGGGCCTGACCTCGCAGGCCGTTATCGATGAAGGAACCAATCAGCCGTACGGCCGCGGCTTCATCGCTGGGGTCATGATTCAACTCCTTGAGCATTTTGGTGTGGGCCAGTCCCAGACGCTGCGGGTAAATCACAATGCCGACGTTGACCGGGAAACTGCGTTTTTTCGCATCAAAGTCCAGGTTAACCGCCACCACTTTGCCGATTTCCACGCCGAGGAACTCCACCGGTGCATCGACCTTGAGCCCGCGCAACGCCTGATCGAAACGCAAGGCCAGGTATTGCGGCTTGCCATTGGGCGGGGCGAGAGCGCTTTGCTGGTCGTCGAACAGCTCGTAGGCATACTCTTCCGGGGCCGGTTTGTCATTGGGGCTGTACTCCGGTGCGCGAAAGGCGATGCCGCCCACCAGTATTGCAGACAGGGACTCGGTCTTGACCGCAAATCCGTTGGCACCGACGTTCACGTCGATACCGCTGGCATTCCAGAAGCGGGTGTTCTCGGTGACGTAGGCGTCGTTGGGCGAATGAATGAATAAATCGATGTTCACCCCTTTGCCATCAGGGTCCAGGGCGTAGGCCACGACCTGACCCACCGGAATCTTGCGGTAATAAACCGGCGAGCCGATATCCAGCGATCCCAGGTCCTGGGTATGCAGGGTGAAACGTTTGCCCGGTTCGCCGTAGGTAATCGGTGGCGGGTTCTCAAGGCCCTTGAAGTTCTTTGCACGGGCATTGTCCTGACCGATGTCGGCACCGATGTAATCCCCGGACAGCAGGGTGTCGATACCCGATACACCACCGGCGCCTATGCGCGGCCGCACCACCCAGTATTTCGAGTCCTTGCTGGTAAAGCTTTCGGCCTGTTTGGACAATTTGATGGTGGCGTTGACACTCTTCTGGTCATTGCTCAGTTCCACGTCCGTCACGTTGCCGATGACCACGTTGCGGTACTTGACCTCGGTCTTGTTCGCCGTCAGGCCGTCGCCGGTCTTGAACGTAACGGTGATGGTCGGGCCTTCTTGCAACATGCTGTGAACCACCAGGGAAAGCCCCACCAGTACCGCGACGATCGGCACGATCCACACCAGCGACACGCTGAATCGACGGGTCTTGATGGGCGCCTGACCCGGGGCTTGCGGCCCGTCAGTGGCTTGTTGCTTCATCCTTGACCTCCTCAATGTGTGGATGTTCGCCCGTGGCATCCCAGATGAGGCGTGGGTCGAAACTCATCGCCGACAACATGGTGAAGACCACCACCAGGCCAAAGAACAGAATGCCCGGGCGCGGTTCAATATCGGCCAGGGCTTGAAATTTCACCAACGAGGCCACCAGGGCGACCACGATCACGTCGAGCATCGACCAGTAACCGATGACCTCGACAAAACGGTAGAGCTTGGAGCGCTCCTGGCGCGCCCACAGACTGTCGCGTTGCACGGTGACCAGTAGCAACGTGATCGCCACGAACTTGATGCCCGGCACCGCGATGCTGGCGATGAAAATGATCAGGGCAATGTCCCAGGCGCCGTGCTGCCAGAACTCCAGCACACCGCTCATGATCGTGCTGTCGGCGCCATTACCGACCATTTTGGTGTTCATCACCGGCAGCAGATTGGCCGGAATGTAAAACACCAGGGCCGCGAGCATGTAGGCCCAGGTCCGGGTCAGCGAGTTGGTCTTGCGCCGGTGCAGCGGGGCGCCGCAGCGCTCGCATTCGTGAGGCTCATGGGTCATGTCACAGGCCATCCCGCAGGTATGGCACAGGCACAGGTTGAGATCGCTGGCGACCGGGGGCGTAGTCATGGGATGTCCCACAGATCACGAATGTCGCGACCGGCGACACGGATCATCATCAGGCTGAGAATGGCCAGGGCGAACAGGCCGATGCCGGGCAACACATCCAGCAACCCCGCGAGTTTGATCACAGCGACCATCGCACCCAGCAGGCAGACTTCCAGCATGCTCCAGGGCCTGAGGGTTTCCAGCCAGCGCATGCAGAACCTGAAACCCGGGGAGCGCCGATGGGTGAGGGCAAAGCACAAGACCCAGATCAGCAGCACCAGCTGGAAAATCGGCGCGATGATCATGGCGATCGCCGCCACCATCGCGATGAACGTGATGGGGCCCAGACTCAGGGCCAGTACTGAATCCCATAGCGTCGCACTGTTTTTCAGGCCTTTGAGGCTGATGCTCATGACCGGATAGAAATTGGCGAAGATCCACAGCATCAGGGCGGTGAAGGTCAATGCCAGCCGCTGCTCCACCGTCAGACCGTTATAGCGCTGAAGCACGCCGCCGCAGCGGACGCAATAGGTCTTCTGATGTTTGGCGAGCGTGGTTTTCTCGTACACGCAGTCACAGTGCTCGCAGATGATCAGTGGGTCACTCGTCGCCATTGGGCCAGGCTCGACAGAAGGCAGGAATTGATGAGCACCCCCTCAATATAGAAGTGACTTGCGATTGAGCAAATCGAAAGGCTGAACGAGGGACCTTACATGTAGCGCAAAACCCTGTGGGAGCGAGCCTGCTCGCGAATGCGGTGTGTCAGGCAACTGAGTTGCCGGATGTCAGACCGTCTTCGCGAGCAGGCTCGCTCCCACAGGAGAAATCATTTGTGGATGTCAGCCAAGCACCTCACGCATCCGATACCAGAGCATACCGAGGGCCAGCAGGGGCGAGCGCAGGGCGCGGCCGCCGGGGAAGGTCATGTGCGGCACGGCGCTGAACACGTCGAAGCCCTGGCTGTGCCCGGTGTAGATCGCTTCGCCCAGCAGTTTTGCGCACCAGTGCGTGACGTTCAGGCCATGGCCGGAATAGCCCTGGGCATAGAACACGTTCGGATGCTGGCTCAAACGCCCGACCTGGGGGAAACGATTGGCAGTGATGCCGATCTTGCCGCCCCATTGATAGTCGATGCGTACGTTCGCCAGTTGCGGGAAGACCTTGAGCATCTGCGGGCGCATGTAGGCCGTGATGTCCCGTGGATCA
Organism: Pseudomonas izuensis; assembly: GCF_002356535.2. NCBI lineage: Bacteria > Pseudomonadati > Pseudomonadota > Gammaproteobacteria > Pseudomonadales > Pseudomonadaceae > Pseudomonas > Pseudomonas izuensis. The sequence goes on from NZ_AP017423.2 coordinate 3,092,748, forward strand.
CGCCCGGAATAGTGGCAGGCACCGCCGAACAGCAAGCGCCGGTCGGCCGAGAGCCGGTAGTAATCCAGGCCGACTTTCTGGTCGCACAGCGCCAGGTTGTGCGGGATCAACTGCGCCGCCTGTTCCGCCGACAAGGGCTCGGTGGCGATGATGTAGCTGCCCGCGGGCAGTACCTTGCCGCTGAGTTTCGGTTCGAGTTCTTCCAGATGCGCATTACAGCCCAGCACCAGGCTGCCGGCGCGGACCGTGCCAGTGGCGCAGCGCACCTGCACCGAGCTGCCATGGATCAGTTCCAGGACGGGGCTTTGCTCGAAAATCCGCACGCCAAGGGACTGCGCCAGCCGTGCTTCGCCGAGCACCAGGTTCAAGGGATGCAAGTGACCCGAGCCCATGTCAATCAAGCCGCCGGCATACAGGTCCGAGTTCACGACCTGCTGAGGGATCTGTCCGGGTTCGACCAGACGGGTTTCATGGGCATAGCCCGACTCGAGCAGCTCTGCGTGTTCGGCCTTCAGCCCGGCGAACTGCGCCGGGGTATTGGCCAGTTCGCAGAAGCCCCAGCGCAAGTCGCAATCGATACCGTGCTCACGGATCCGCCGGCCCACCAATTCCACCGATTCGACGCCCGCGCGCTCCATATATCGCACGCCTTCGGCGCCCACATATCGGGCGAAACCGCTGACATCATGGCCGATGCCGCGAATCAATTGGCCGCCGTTGCGCCCGCTGGCCCCCCAACCGATGCGCCGGGCCTCCAGCAAGATCACCGAGAGTCCGCGCTGAGCCAGTTCGATGGCAGTATTGACGCCGGTGAAACCGCCGCCAATCACGCAGACATCGGCCATCAGGTCTGCGTCCAGCGTGGGGAAGGGCGCCATGCCGTGGGCCGAGGCGGCGTAGTAAGAGTGCGTATGTTCCTGGGTGTACTGGTTCATTGGTTGGACTTCACTTTGCTCCAGGAACGGGTCATCAGGCGCATGATCGACTGCGGCGGCGTGGTCGAGATGTAGAGCTTGTCGAGGACTGCCTGGGAGGGGTAAACCTCGGGATTGTTGACCAGTTCGGCGTCCATGTACTGTTTGGCGGCCGGGTTCGGGTTGGCGTAGCCCACCGAGGCACTGACCTTGGCGATCACTTGCGGGTCGAGCAGGTAATTGACGAAGGCGTGGGCTTCTTTCGGGTTGCTGGCGTCGGCGGGAATGGCCAGCAGGTCGAACCACAGGTTGCTGCCTTCCTTGGGGATGGCGTAGGCAATGTTCACATTGTTTTTGGCTTCCTTCGCGCGGTTGGCGGCCTGGAACACATCGCCCGAGTAACCGAACGCGACGCAGATGTCGCCGTTGGCCAGGTCCGAAACGTACTTGGAGGAGTGGAAGTAAGTGACGTACGGACGGATGCTCAGCAGCTTGGCCTCGGCCTTTTTGAAGTCTTCGGGGTTTTCACTGCGCGGGTCCATGCCCATGTAGTTGAGTACCGCCGGGAACACCTCATCCGCCGAGTCCATGATCGACACGCCGCACTGGCTGAGTTTCTTGATGTTTTCCGGTTCGAACAGCACGGCCCAGGAGTCGATATGGTCGATGCCCAGCACTTGCTTGACCTTGTCGACGTTGTAACCGATGCCGTTGGTACCCCACAGGTACGGCACGGAATGCTCGTTGCCCGGATCGTTCTTCTCCAGCAGGGCCAGCAGTTTCGGATCGAGATTCTTGAAATTCGGCAGTTCGGCGCGGTCCAGCTTGAGGAAAGCGCCGGCCTTGACCTGTCGCGCCAGGAAGTGGTTGGACGGCACCACCACGTCATACCCGGTGCGCCCGGCGAGCAATTTGCCTTCCAGGGTTTCGTTGGAATCGAAGACGTCGTAGATCACCTTGATCCCGGATTTGGCCTGGAAGTCCGCGAGGGTGGTCTCGCCGATGTAGTCGGTCCAGTTGTAGACGCTGACCTGTGGCTGGGCCTGGGCCACGGCGCTGCACATGACGGTGAGCGCGAGCGGAACCATGGATTTCAATAGACGCATATCGACACCTCTTGGAATTTTTATTTTTTTGTAGGAGCGAGGCTTGCCCGCGAAGAGGCCAGTACATTCAACATCACCGTTGACTGAGAGTCCGCTTTCGCGGGCAAGCCTCGCTCCTACAGGGGATGTGTGGTCTTTAGACGCTCAGCAACAGGAACTCACGCTCCCAGGAACTGATCACCCGCTTGAAGTTCTCGTGCTCGGCGCGTTTGACCGCGACGTAGCCGCGCACGAACTTGCTGCCCAGGTAACGGCCGATGGCGTCACACTCTTCCATTTGCGTCAGGGCGTCTTCGATGGTGATCGGCAGGCGCAGGTTGCGGCGTTCATAGGCGCGGCCCTGGACCGCGGCGCTCGGCTCGATGCCTTCGACCATGCCGATGTAGCCGCACAACAGGCTGGCGGCGATGGCCAGGTACGGGTTGGCGTCGGCCCCTGGCAAACGGTTTTCCACGCGCATCGCCTCAGGGCTGGAGGTCGGCACGCGCAAGCCGACGGTGCGGTTTTCTTCGCCCCATTCGACGTTGACCGGTGCCGAAGTGTCCGGCAGGAAGCGGCGGAACGAGTTGACGTTGGGGGCGAACATCGGCAGCACTTTGGGGATGTACTTTTGCAGGCCGCCGATGTGCTGGCGGAACAGGTCGCTCATCTGCCCGTCGGCATCGGCAAAGATCGGCCTGCCGGTGGCGATGTCCACCACGCTCTGGTGAATGTGCATGGCGCTGCCGGGCTCGTCGCCAATCGGTTTGGCCATGAAGGTCGCCGTGACGTTGTGCTTGAGCGCGGCTTCACGCAAGGTGCGCTTGAACACGGTGATCTGGTCGGCCAGGTCCAGCGCGTCGCCGTGACGGAAGTTGATTTCCATCTGCGCCGGGCCGTCTTCATGGATCAGCGTATCGAGGTCCAGGCCTTGCAGTTCGCACCAGTCGTAGACGTCTTCGAACAGCGGGTCGAACTCGTTGGCGGCGTCGATGGAGAACGACTGGCGACCACTCTCCGCGCGGCCCGAACGGCCCAACGGCGCCTTGAGCGGCAAGTCCGGGTCTTCGCAACGCTGGGTCAGGTAAAACTCCATTTCCGGGGCAACAATAGGCTTCCAGCCCTTGTCGGTGTACAGCTGCAGGACTTTCTTCAGCACATTGCGCGGCGACAGTTCGATGGGGTTGCCGAACTTGTCGAAGGTGTCGTGAATGACGATGGCGGTCGGCTCGATGGCCCATGGCACCACATACACCGCATCAGCGTCGGGCTTGCAGACCATGTCGATATCGGCAGGGTCGAGCAGGTCGTAGTAGATGTCGTCGTCGACAAAGTCCCCGGTTACCGTTTGCAACAGCACACTTTCCGGCAGGCGCATGCCTCGCTCATGCAGGAACTTGTTGGTGGGTGCGATTTTGCCGCGTGCAATGCCGGTCAGGTCGCTGACGACGCACTCGACTTCGGTAATCTTGTGATCTTTCAGCCACGTGAACAGCTGATCGAAAGGGACATTCATAAAGACCTCGTTATTGGTTTTATTAACGCCAGGAGATGTCGGCTTCATCTGCCGGACACTTCCCCTGTAGCGCGTTGACGACTATCTTGGGCGAGCCTTGCGGTTCCATCTATCCACTTTAAGCAGCACAAAGCGCACCAAAAGAGTGCGTAAGGTCGTCTCATGACAGCGTGTCATTCCCTTCAGGTTCAAGCGTTCAATACCGCCGATGTCGCCGAGCAAATCCGCGCCACGCCGGGCTGGGTCCAGCACTACCAACAGATGTCGCCGGGGCATTTCGCAGGCCTGGTGCGCTATCTGGATCTGCAGGGCGTGGAGATTTACGAAGAGTCCATGAACACTCGGGTCGAGCAGAATTTCAGCGCGCCGCAGGGTTCGCTGGCGTTCTGTTTCGATCGCAGCGACAACGCGCTCTACGTGCTCAATGGCGAAAGCCGCAACATCTGGATCACCCCGGAGAACTACCAGGAAATCGCCGTGGTGTTCGGCCCGGAGTTCGTCCAGCGCCATGCACTGGATGTGGCCCGGCTGGAAGGGTTGTTCATGGCGCCGCTCAATTCGCAGCAGAACGCGTTGTTCAGCCGCTGGCTCAGCGGCACGCTGACACGGCTGTCGCAGACCTTCGATCCGCCAAGTCGCGAAGCCCTGACCGAGCAATTGCTGGACGACTGTCTGTTCATCCTCGACAACGCGCGCGTCTGTCTTGATCAAGGTGCGTTGCAGCGCCGGGCAGGGGAACGGGCGATCATGAAGCGGGTAGGGGAATGGGCGGCGGATACCCCGGAAGAACACCTCAACCTGTTGGAACTGTCCCAGGTCGCCGGGGTGTCGTTGCGCCAGTTGCAGCAGGCGTTCAAGGCCTACACCGGCATGGCGCCGACCCAATGGCTGCGCCTGCGCCGCCTCAACAGTGCGCGCCGCGAATTGCTCAGTCGCACGCCGACGCAAACCACCGTCGCCGAGGTGGCGATGCACTGGTCATTCTGGCATTTGGGGCGGTTTTCCAGCAGCTACCGCGCGCTGTTCAAGGAGTTGCCGAGCGACACCCTCAAGCGCGCGAGCGTCACTGCGCCGGCGCGCGGGCGGCGTTAGAACGTTGGCGGAGTGATCACCCAGATCACCACCGCGTCCACCTCGCCGGGGTTGCCGTAGCGGTGCGGTTCCTGGCTGGAGAAGCTGAAGCTGTCGCCCTCGTTGAGCTGGAAATAGCGCTCGCCGACCCATAATTCGAAACTGCCGGACAACAGATAACCGGCTTCTTCGCCTTCGTGGCTATAGCTTTGCTGGCTGTAGGTGCCGGGCGGAAAGCGCGAGTGGAGCATTTCCAATTGCTGACTGGGTTGCGGGGTCAGCAATTGGTCGATGATGCCGTCTTCGTAATGCACGCTCATGCGACTGTTCTTGCGCACGACAATGCCGTCGTCTTCAGGAGCGGTGTTGGCTTCGCTGGCGAAGAACCACTGGATGGTCACCCCGAGGCTGCGGGCGATGTTGAACAGCGCCGGGATTGATGGATAAGCGAGGTTGCGTTCCAGCTGGCTGATGTAGCCCGCGGTCAGCTCGCTTTGCTGTGCCAGTTCCGCCAGGGTCATGCCCCGGCGCTTGCGCAGGCCGCGAATGCGAGTGCCGAGAAAGTGCGGTTCGGCGGTGCCGGTTGCGGGCTGTGTGGTGCTGTTGTTGCTCATGGTCAATTCCGAACCGGGGAGGGGCTTGAGCTAATGTGCATTATCCCTGTGGGAGCGAGCCTGCTCGCGAAAGCGGTCTTTCAGTCGACATAGATATCGACTGGCATGACGCCTTCGCGAGCAGGCTCGCTCCCACAGGTTTTTGCGTTGTTCAACAAAGGCCCCGGAGTATAAACAGGCTCAAAGCTCCCACGCGACCTTCAGGCCCTCATAAATCGCTTCTTCGGCGGTGCGCGGTGCCAGGCAGTCGCCGATCCGCCGAAATTCCACCAGGCCTTGCAGTTCGTCGCCCAGGGTGTCTAGCGGTTGATGGCCCTGGCACAGCACCAGCGTGTCGATGTTTTCCAACAGCATCGGCTCACCGCTGGCGGTGTGTTGCAGGTACACGGTGTTGTCGTCGCAACCGTACAACCGCGCGTAAGGGGTGATGGGAATCCCCAGTTTGTGCAGCTCGCCGGCGAGTTGATCGCGCACGTACAGCGGCAGGCTTTCCCCGCAATGGGTGCCGTTGACGGCCAGTTGCACCTGATGTCCGGCGCGGGTCAGGCGCTCGGCAATGCCGGGGCCGATCCAGTCGCAGCGCCAGTCGACCACCACCACCGAACGGCCGATCTGCACCTCATCGCGCAGTACCTGCCAGGCATCCACCACCTGCAACTCGCCGCCGCGTTCGAAGTGCGGCCAGTAGGGTTCGGCACCGGTGGCGACGATCACCATGTCGGGTTTTTCCTGCTCCACCAGGGCGCGGTCGACCCGGGTGTTGCGCACCACGCGCACCCCGGCCAGTTCCATTTCCCGCTGCAGGTTGGTGCTGGCACCGCCAAACTCACTGCGCCGTGGCAGCAATTGCGCCAGCAGGACCTGGCCGCCGAGTTGCGAGCTGGCTTCGTACAGCGTCACGTCATGCCCGCGTTGTGCCGCCACCGCAGCGGCTTTCATTCCGGCAGGCCCTCCGCCGGCGATCATGATGCGTTTGCGTGCTGCAGTCGGTTTGCGCTGACCAAAGATCAACTCGCGCCCCGTTTCCGGGTGCTGGATACAGGAAATCGGCAGCCCTTTGTGGAAGTGCCCGATGCACGCCTGATTGCAGGCAATGCAAGCGCGTACGTCTTCGGCACGGCCCGTGTCGGTCTTGTTGGGCATTTGCGGGTCGCAGATCAGCGCGCGGGTCATGCCGCAGACATCGGCCTGGCCGCGGGCGATCATCAGCTCGGCTTCCTGGGGCTGGTTGATGCGTCCGGTGACGAACAACGGAATGTCCAGGCTGGCCTTGAACGTCCCACCTTCCTTGGCCAGATACGCTGCTTCAATCGCCATCGGCGGCACGATATGCACGGCGCCACCGAGGGAGGCCGAGGTGCCGGCGACGATGTGCACGTAATCCAGTTGTGCTTGCAGCAATTGCACGGCGGCCAGGGATTCGTCTTCGGTCAGGCCTTCGGGGTCGCGCTCGTCGGCGGAAATGCGCAGGCCGATGATGAAGTCTTCGTCGGTGCCGGCGCGTATTGCGGCAATGACTTCACGCAGGAAGCGCAGACGCTGTTCCAGTCCGCCGTTGTAGCCATCGGTGCGGCGATTGACCCGTGGATTGATGAACTGCGCCGGCAAATAGCCGTGACTGGCCACCACTTCGACGCCATCGATCCCGGCCTGATGCAGGCGTCGGGCGGCAGCGGCGTAGCCGGCGACGATCTCGTCGATCATCGCCTGATCCAGCGCCCGCGGCATCACCCGGAAGCGCTCGTTGGGCACCGTCGACGCGGAGTAGGCCACGGCCAGCAGACCATCGGCGGACTCCATGATTTCCCGCCCCGGATGGAATACCTGCGACAACACCACGGTGCCGTGGGCATGGCAGGTCTGCGCGATTTTCCGGTAGCCGTCGATGCAGGCGTCGTCGGTGGCCATCAGCACGTGGGAGGTGTACCGCGCGCTGTCATGCACGCCGGCCACTTGCAGCACGATCAGCCCGACACCGCCCTCGGCCCGCGCCCGGTGATAGGCGATCAGTTGCTCATTGACCAGGTTGTCGGTGGGCATCGAAGTGTCGTGACCGCTGGACATGATGCGGTTTTTCAGGCGCTTGCCACGGATCTGCAAGGGTTCGAACAGATGCGCAAAGGCTGGGGTCGGCATGGTGCGGTTGCTCCGGCAGGCTGACCTGTAGGAGCGAGCTTGCTCGCGATGGAGGTCCGGGCACCCCGGGGAATCAGGTAGCCCGCGTTTTCGTTAACGTCCATCGCGAGCAAGCTCGCTCCTACAGAGGTAGCAGGTTTTTGGCGTTGTTATTATTGGCCTATAGAAATTTACCTTCAGTAAAAAATCAACTTGTTTTTTTACTGTGGCTTGCAGTAGTTTCATTCCTGGCCCGTTCCCGGGTCGAACCTCACAACAATAAAAAGGGCCATTCCGGTGTCAGTCCGGGCGGTACCTGCAAGAGGAACCTTTGATGAAATCGCGAACGCTCAAGCACGGTTTTTATCCCTTGATGTTGTCCATGGCCCTGGGCCTTGGCAACGCTCAGGCAGGGTCGGAGATGGTGGTGGTCGGATACGGCGGGGCCGGACAGAAAGCCCTCGACGCGGCGTTCTTTCAGCCGTTCGCCACGCTGGATCAAAGCAAGGTCATGCAGGCCGAATACAACGGTGAAATGGCCAGGATCAAAGTGATGGTCGACACCGGCAACGTCGATTGGGACGTGGTGCAGATCGAAGGCCCGGACCTGATGCGCGGTTGCGAAGAAGGCATGTACGAGCGTCTTGACTGGGCGCGACTGGGGCGTGCTGACCAGTTGATCCCCGAAGCGGCGCAGGAGTGTGGATCGGCAGCAATGGTCTGGAGCGTGGCGATTGCCTACGACACCGACAAACTGGCGCAAGCCCCGACTTCGTGGGCCGACTTCTGGGACGTGAAGAAAACCCCCGGCAAACGCGGGTTGCGCAAGCGTGCGGTGTACAACCTGGAGTTCGCCTTGCTGGCCGACGGGGTGAAAACCGAAGACGTCTACAAGGTACTCGCCACCCCGCAAGGCGTGGATCGCGCGTTCGCTAAATTGACCGAGCTCAAGCCCAACATCCAGTGGTGGGAGGCGGGCGCGCAACCCCCTCAATGGCTGATGTCGGGCGACGTGGTGATGACCTCGACCTACAGCGGACGCATTGCCGACGCCGCGCAAAAAGGCAGCCACCTTGGCCTGGTCTGGCCCGGCAGTCTGTACGGTATGGATTACTGGGCGATCATCAAGGGCTCCAAACATGTGGATCAGGCCAAGCGCTTCATCGCGTTCACCAATCAGCCCGATGCCCAGGTCAAGTATGTGAACCTGATTCCTTACGGGCCGACCAACACCCTGGCTGCCGCGCAACTGGACGACAAACTGGCCAAATGGGTGCCGACCGCACCGCAGAACCTCAAGGGCGCGTTGTCGATGGACGTCGGTTTCTGGGTTGACCATGGCGAAGAGCTGGAGGAACGCTTCAACGCCTGGGCCAGCAAGTAAGTCCAAAGCGGCTGGACGTCTGTGCGCGTCCAGCCGTACTGTTTGCCCAGCCGATCAGCCTGGAGAACCACAACAATGAATGAGATCGCCACCCACCTGACTGCGCGCAGCGCGACCGAACAGCGCCTGCGCGAGGAACTGGCGGCCTGTTATCGCTTGATTGCGCATTTTCGTATGACCGATTTGATCTTCACCCACATTTCAGTGCGCCTGCCGGGGCCGGAACATCATTTTCTGATCAATCCCTATGGATTGATGTTCGATGAGATCACTGCATCGAATCTGGTGAAAATTGACTTGAATGGCCACGCCGTCGAGCCATCGCCTTATCCCGTCAACCCGGCGGGGTTCGTGATCCATAGCGCGATTCATGGCGCCCGGGAAGACGCGCACTGCGTGCTGCACACCCATACCAAATCCGGCTGCGCCGTGGCCGCCTTGAAGTGCGGGTTGCTGCCGGTGAACCAGATTTCCATGGAGTTCTACGGCAAGGTCGCTTACCACGACTACGAAGGCGTGGCGCTGGACATGAGCGAGCAGCAGCGGTTGGTGCAGGACATGGGCGACAAGCCGGTGTTGATGCTGCGCAACCATGGCTTGCTGACCGTCGGCGAAACCGTGAGCCAGGCGTTTTTGCGCATGTATTACCTGGAAAAGGCCTGTGAGATTCAGCTGGCGGCGCAGGCTGCCGGGGAACTGGTGCTGCCTCCGGCCGAGGTGTGTGAGCACACCGAACGCCAGTTCAATGACCCGGGACGGCCGCTGGATAAGGGCGAATTGGCTGACCCGGATGCGATGCAATTGGCCTGGGCGGCGTTGTTGCGATTGCTCGATCGCGTGGCGCCGGGGTATCGGGATTGATCCGTGGTTTTTTGTGTTGAATGGGCTGACGCCTTCGCGAGCAGGCTCGCTCCCACAGTTGATCGAGTCGTTCGCAAATATCGCGCATGACACAAACCTTGTGGGAGCGAGCCTGCTCGCGAAAGCGGTCTTTCAGGCGTGCATACTCTTGCTGTACAGTCGTTCAACTCGCAAGCAAAACGCGGGCCCCAATGATTGAATCCAGGAGCATGTCGCCATGAATCAGGAAGCCCGTTTTTCCCGCATGGAACCGGAGTTGCGCAAGGCCAATCTGATCGAGGCGACGCTGGTGTGCCTCAAGCGCCATGGCTTCCAGGGCGCTTCGATCCGCAAGATTTCCGCCGAGGCCGGCGTCTCGGTCGGCTTGATCAGTCATCACTATTCCGGCAAGGACGAACTGGTGGCCGAGGCCTACATGGCGATCACCGGGCGCGTCATGACCCTGCTGCGCGATGCCATGGAGCAGGCGGCACCCAATGCCCGCGAGCGGTTGTCGGCGTTTTTCCGTGGTTCGTTCTCCGCCGAATTGCTCGATCCGCAGTTGATCGATGCCTGGCTGGCGTTCTGGGGTGCGGTGAAAACCGCTGAGGCGATCAATCAGGCCCACGATCATTCCTACGGCGAGTACCGTGGCATTTTGCGCAAGGTGCTGATGGAACTGGCGCAGGAAGAGGGCTGGGAAAACTTTGACGCCGATCTCGCCGCGATCAGTCTCAGCGCCTTGCTCGATGGCTTATGGCTGGAGTCCGGACTTAACCCCGGCACGTTCACGCCGGAGCAGGGCATCCAGATTTGCGAGGCCTGGGTCGACGGATTGCAGGCTGGCGGGCGCCAGCGATTTTGCATCAAGACAAGCGATGTGCAGACGAGCAGCTGTTGATCACCTGTTCAGTAGTGGCTACTCTCTGGCGCTGATGCAGCTAAACACTCTAATAAGAAATACGCCTTCGGGCCTGTGCAGGACACCACGTAATGACGCCTCGGGTACTGATCGTCGATGACGATCCGCTGATTCGCGAATTGTTGCAGGCCTATCTTTCCCAGGAAGGCTACGACGTGCATTGCGCCGCCACCGCGGAACTGGCCGAAACCTTCCTGGCCAGCCAGACTGTCGACCTGGTGATGCTCGATATCCGCTTGCCCGGCAAGGACGGCCTGACCCTGACCCGCGAACTGCGGGTGCGTTCGGAAGTCGGGATCATCCTGATCACCGGGCGCAACGACGAAATCGACCGCATCGTCGGCCTCGAATGCGGTGCCGATGACTATGTGATCAAACCCCTCAATCCACGGGAACTGGTGTCCCGGGCGAAAAACCTGATTCGCCGGGTTCGTCACGCACAGGTTCCTCAACCCGTGGCGCCAATCTCCAGACCCGTCAAACAGTTTGCCGATTGGGCGCTGGACACCGACCGCCGGCGCCTGATTGATCCGGCCGGCAGTGAAACTCTGCTCACCCACGGCGAGTATCAGTTACTCAGCGTGTTCCTGCGCAACAGCGGCCACACCCTGAGCCGCGACCAGTTGATGGACCAGATCCGCAACCGCGAATGGGTGCCCAACGACCGCTCCATCGACGTGTTGGTGGGCCGCTTGCGCCGCAAGCTGCACGACGACCCCGCCGAACCGCAGTTGATTATCACCATCCACGGCGCCGGTTACCTGTTCACGGCCAGCCTGGCGGCGTGATGGTCGTGGGGCGACGGCTCTGGCTGATGCTGGCGTTGATTTTGCCGATGATGTCCGGCTATGCGCTGGCGGCTGAAAAGGTGCGCTATTGCGATTACCCGGTGTACCCGCCGATTTCCTGGAGCGATGGCAAACAGGTCCGCGGCCTGGCGCCGAGCGTGGTGAAAAAGCTGTTCAGCCAATTGGGCTACGACGTCGAGGTGGTGGTGCTGGGCAACTGGAAGCGCTGCCTGCTCGACGCCGCCGAAGGCCGGGTCGACGTGGTGCTGGCCTACAGCACTGTGCAGCGGGAACAGAGCATGTTGTTTTCCACGGTACCGGTGCTGCGTGAGGAAGTGGCGCTGTTCATCAATCGCCAACACCCGGTGAAATTCGAACGCTTGCAGGACCTGGCCAACTACCGTGGCGGCTTGCTGTTCGGTGAAAGCTACGGCGTGGAGTTCGATCGCATGGTCGCGCAAAACAACAACATCGAATGGGTCTCGGACAGTCGCCAGAACTTCGGCAAGCTGATTCGCGGCCGTATTGATTTCATCACCCAGGAACGCCGCACCGGGCAGTTGTACGTGGAAAGCCTGCCCGGCGCGCAAGACATTGTCGCCTTGCCCACGGCCCTGAGCGTGGATTACCTGCGGATCGCCGTTTCACGCCGTTCGCCGCTGGCTACGCGCATGCCTGACATCAACGCCCAGCTGCAACGCATGGTGGACGCTGGCGACATCGAGCGGCTGCTCAATGAAAGCGAAGTCACCTACCGCGACATGATCAACCTGCCGGCCAACGCCCAATGATTCGCGCTCGACCCGGCGGACTGCTGCGGCGCCTGCTGCTGTTCATTCTGTTGTTCAGCCTGTGCTTCACCGTGCTGGCCAGCAGCGTGCAGCTGTACATCGAATACCGCCGGGAAATGCGCGAAATCGACTCGCGCATGGAGCTGATCCGCGCCGGCTATCTGGCGAGCCTGGAGCGCAGCCTGTGGGACCTGAACCAGGAGCAGTTGAACGTGCAATTGCGCGGTCTGGTGGATTTTTCCGACGTGGCGCGGGTGCACCTGACCAGCCCCGACTACGACTTGCTGCAAGGCAACCCGGACCCGGTCGGCCCGTTGCGCATCGAGCGTTTTGCCCTGGACTATCAACCACCTTCCGGCCCGTTGCGCCAGCTCGGCGAGCTGGAAGTCAGCACCGACCTGGGCGCGGTGTATCAGCGCCTGTACGCCACCGGACTGACCAGCCTGTTGTGGATGGGGGCGTTTTTGTGCGGCCTGGCGATTGCGCTGTCCGGGTTGTTTTATCGCCTGGTCACCCGGCACCTGCAAGTCATGGCCGGGTTCGCCCGGCGCATTGCCGCTGGTGAGTGGCATGAGCCGCTGCGCCTGGACAAGCGACGCAACGCACATGAAGACGAAATCGACACCGTGGCCCACGCCCTGGATGACATGCGCCGGGCGATCCTCAGTGACATCGAGCGCCGGGAAACCGATCGCCTGGCCTTGCAGGACAACCGCGACGAATTGCTGCGCAGGGTCGAACGGCGCACTGCCAGCCTGATGCGCGCCAAGGACGAAGCCGAGGCCGCCAACCAGGCCAAGTCGCGGTTTCTGGCGACCATGAGCCACGAGCTGCGCACACCGCTCAACGGCATTCTCGGCATGGCCGAGTTGCTGCGCGGCGCCCGTCTTGACCCGCAGGACAGCAAGCGCCTGGACGCCTTGCACAAGGCCGGCGAGGGCTTGCTGAGCATCCTCAATGAAGTGCTGTTTTTCGCCAAGCTGGAGGAGGGCGCGAGCCTGCCCGAGCCGGTGGATTTCTCGATGCGCCAGTTGCTCGACGAGGTGCTGACCCTGCTCGAACCCAAGGCACTGGACAACGACACGCTCCTGCATTGCCGGGTCGATCAGCGGGTGGCCGAACATCACTATGGCGCCGAACAATTCTTGCGGCAGGTGCTGAGTAATTTGCTGGCCAATGCCATCAAGTTCACCGAAGGCGGCGAGGTCAGCGTCGAGGTGGCGTTGCTCGATCAGCCTGAAGTGCAGAACGGGCAGCGTTTGCGGGTCAGCGTCACCGACAACGGTATCGGCATTGCCCCGGCGATGCAGGCGAAGATTTTCGAGCGGTTCACCCAGGCCAGTGAGGAGGTGGCGCAGCGCTTTGGCGGCACCGGGTTGGGGCTGGCGATCTGCAAACATCTGGTGGAGCACATGGGCGGCAGTATCGGCGTCAGCAGCGAAGTCGGGCGCGGCAGTTGTTTCTGGTTCGAACTGACCTTGCAGCCGGGCAGCGGCGTCATCGACGTCGCGTCGGTTCATGCGACGGGCGCGGCGCTGGACATACTGGTGGTCGAGGATGTGGCGCTCAACCGCGAAGTCGCCGAAGGGCTGTTGCAGCGGGACGGGCATCAGGTGTGGCTGGCCATCGATGGCGAGCAGGCGTTGGTGCAGTGCGCCGGGCGGGCCTTCGATCTGATTCTGCTGGATGTGCATCTGCCGGGAATGAGCGGTGTCGAATTGTGCAAGCGGATTCGCAGCACGGAAGGGCCAAATCGCCAGACCCGCATCTTCGCCCTGACCGCCAGCGTGCAACCGGCGTTGGTACGCGGTTATCTGGATGCGGGGATGGACGGCATTCTGGCCAAACCGCTGAAGCTGGAGAACCTGCGAAAGGTGCTGTTGGGGCAGGCAGCGGTCGCCGAGGCGGTGGTCGAGGACGAGTCGATGGATTGGCCGTTGCTGCACACCCATCGCACCTTGCTCGGTGAGCAGAAAGTGCAGGGGCTGTTGACCGTGTTGCGCGATTCGATCCTTCAACATCGCGAAGCGCTGGACGAAGCGATCGAGGCTGACGATTGCACGGAGGTCGCGCAACTGGCACATCGCTTGGCGGGCAGCAGTGATTCGTTGGGGTTTCGTGGGCTTGCGGCGGTATTGCGCCAGTTGGAAACTGCGGCCCTGGGCAACGACGAATCGGCGATTCCTGGGCTGGCGCCAACCGTTCAGGCGCAAATGCAGCGGGCGCTGCAAACCCTCGAAGACCTTCTGGGAACGTTGCCCCGATAATCCCAGGCACACCACATTTCCCTGTGGGAGCGAGCCTGCTCGCGAAGGCGGTGTAACAGCTCGCACATCTATTGACTGACACGCCGCATTCGCGAGCAGGCTCGCTCCCACAGGGTGTACAAGGTTGTTACGACTTTTTACATCTTTGATCTTTACGTACAACAGGGCCTTACATGGCTTTCCAATAATCGACGCAACCGCCGCAGCGCGGTCTTCGAAGCTTATTGGAGATAATAATAATGAATTGCCGTAAAGCTGATCCCTCCCCGAGCCATGACCTCCTGTCATGCGCCGCGCCCCTCACTGACTGCTGAGGTGCCGACATGAACGAAAACACTGATCGCAAAGGCATCCAACTGACCCGTGCCCTGAAAAGCCGGCACATCTTCATGCTGTCGTTGGGCGGCGTGATCGGCACCGGGCTGTTCATGGGCTCCGGCGTGACCATCAACCAGGGCGGCCCGGTGGGGGCGATTCTGGCGTATCTGGTGGCCGGTTTCCTGATGTACCTGGTGATGGTCTGCCTGGGCGAACTGTCGGTACAGATGCCGGTCTCCGGTTCGTTCCAGACCCACGCCACGAAATTCATCGGCCCGGCCACCGGCTTCATGATCGGCTGGGTGTACTGGATGAGCTGGGCGACCACCGTCGGCCTGGAATTCACCGCGGCCGGCATGCTGATGACCCGCTGGTTCCCGGCGGTGCCGATCTGGTACTGGTCGGCGCTGTTCGTGGTGGTGCTGTTCGGCATTAACGCCATGGCGACCCGCGCCTTCGGTGAGGCGGAGTACTGGTTCTCCGGGATCAAGGTCGCGGCGATTCTGGGTTTCATCGTGGTCGGCGTGCTGGTGATCTTCGGCGTGATGCCGCTGAGCAGCGGTGCACCGGCACCGATGGCGACCAACCTGATCGGCGATTCACTGTTTCCCAACGGCATGTCCGCCGTCTTCGCGGTGATGATGACCGTGGTCTACGCGTTCCAGGGCTGCGAGATCATGGGCGTGGCCGCCGGCGAAACCGATCAGCCGGAAAAAAGCATCCCGCGCGCGGTGCGCAACGTGGTGTTCCGCGTGCTGATTTTCTATGTGCTGGCGATTGTCGTGCTGTCGGCCATCGTGCCGTGGCAGCAGGCGGGGCTGATGGAAAGTCCGTTCGTGCAGGTGTTCGACATGGTCGGTATTCCCTATGCCGCCGACCTGATGAACTTCGTGATCCTCACCGCGATTTTGTCGGTGGGCAACTCCGGCCTGTATGCCTCGACCCGCATCCTCTGGGCGATGTCGAAAACCGGAATGGCGCCGAAAAGCCTGTCGCCATTGAGTAAACGTGGCGTGCCGTTGCGTGCCCTGAGCATCACCCTGTGCTTCGCTTTGGTGTCGCTGATGACCAGCTTCGTCGCGGCGGACACCTTGTTCATGGTGCTGATGGCGGTAAGCGGCATGTCCGGCACGGTGACCTGGATCGTCATCGCCTTGGCCCAATACAAATTCCGCAAGGCCTACCTGCGCGACGGCGGCAAACTCAGCGACCTGAAATACCGCGCCCCGTGGTTCCCGGTACTGCCACTGATGTGCATCACCCTGTGCTGCTCGTTGTTCGTGTTCCTGGCACTGGATGAAACCCAGCGTCCATCGCTGTACTGGGGCTTTGGCTTTATTGCGCTGTGCTATGGCGCGTACTTCCTGTTCCATCGCAAGCATGAAGAGGTGTTGGCGCCGAGTTTACCGGGCGCTTGATTCCAGACAAACAAGGCATTGCTTCCTGTGGGAGCGAGCCTGCTCGCGAAAGCGGTCTGTCAGTCAGCAGAGATGTTGAATGTGACGCCGTCATCGCGAGCAGGCTCGCTCCCACAGTTGTTTTGCGGTGCCCTGTGGGCAGTTGTTCGAAGTTGTAACAGAGATAGCGAGCAAAGATTGTCTTTCGATAAAAAACTCAATTAAAACAATTAGATAACTGATTAGTACGCCTGTTACAGCCTATTTCCCCACCAATTGCCGCCTTACTGAACACTCGTTTAGTATGGCCTTCAGTCGCAACACCTCAGACCAATCACAATAATTCGGGGACTCGCATGACTACTCACGATTCGCTGCTCAGTCAGGTCGAAGCAGGCGTTGCCTGGATCACCCTCAATCGCACCGCACAGCGCAATGCGCTGGACATCCCGACGCTGAAAAACCTGCATGCCTTGCTCGACACCTATAACGCCGATCCTGCGGTCCGCGTGGTGGTGCTGACCGGCAGTGGCCGCAGTTTCTGTGCCGGGGCCGACCTCGATGAATGGGCCGAAGCCGAAGCCCGGGGCGCGCTGGAAACCTACGGCTGGACCGAAACCGCCCACGCCCTGATGACCCGCCTGCACAGCCTGGAAAAACCCACCATCGCCGCCATCAACGGCACCGCCGTCGGCGCGGGGATGGACCTGACCCTGTGCTGTGACCTGCGCATCGCCGGGCAATCGGCACGGTTCAAGGCCGGTTACACCAGCATGGCTTACTCACCGGATGCCGGCGCCAGTTGGCACTTGCCACGGCTGATCGGTGTCGAGCAGGCCAAGCGCCTGCTGTTTCTCGACGAATTGTGGGGCGCCGACCGTGCCCTGGACGCCGGCTTGGTCAGTGATGTCTGCGCCGACGATCAGTTGCTGACCGCCGCCAGTGAGCTCGCCTCGCGCCTGGCCGCCGGTCCGACCTTTGCCTTTGCCCAGACCAAGAAACTCATGCGCGAAGGCGCCGACCGCAGCCTGCCCGAGCAACTGCAGGCGGAACTGGCTGCCGGCCTGTTGTGCGGTCGCAGCGAAGACGGCAACGAAGCCCTGCGCGCCGCCATGGAAAAACGCCCGGCACGCTTCATCGGTCGATAAGCCAACACGATCCGTAGGAGCTGGCTTGCCAGCGAATGTTTTCAGCTCCGCCCCGATTCTCAGATAACGAACAACAGGTAGCACCATGAATTTCCAACTGACCCAAGAACAAGAAATGTTGGTGGACGCGGTACGCAGTTTTGTCGAAAAGGAACTGCTGCCCTATGAAGATCAGGTCGATCGCGCCGATGAAGTTTCCCCGGAGCTGGCGGCGCAGATTCGCGGCAAGGCGATTGCCGCCGGTTTCTACGCCTTCAACATGCCGGAAGAGGTGGGCGGTGGCGGTCTGGATTACCTGTCCCAGGCGCTGATCGAGCGTGAACTGTCCAAGGTCTCCTGGGCACTGCACGTGTTCGTCGCGCGGCCGTCGAAAATTCTCATGGCCTGCAAGGGCGAGCAGATCAACGACTACCTGCTGCCGTGCATCCAGGGCGAGAAAATCGACTGTTTCGCCCTCACCGAGCCGGGCGCCGGTTCCGACGCCAACGCGATCAAGACCCGCGCCGTGCGTGACGGCGACGACTTCATCCTCAATGGCAGCAAGCACTTCATCAGCCACGCCGGCCACGCCGATTTCGCCATCGTCTTCGCCGTCACCGACACCTACGAGCACAACGGCAAGAAGCGCAACGCCGTGACCTCGTTCCTGGTCGACCGCAACACCCCCGGCATGACCATTCGCCGTGGCCCCAAGTGCGTGAGCAACCGTGGCTATCACACCTTCGAAATGTTCTTCGACGACTGCCGCGTACCGGCCTCCAAAGTGCTGGGCGAAGTCGGCAAGGGCTGGGACGTGGCCAACGCCTGGCTGACCGCAGGCCGGGTGATGGTCGCCGCCAACTGCGTCGGTCAGGCGCAACGGGCGCTGGACGTGTCGCTGCAATGGGCAGCGGACCGCAAACAGTTCGGCCAGCCGATCGGCACCTATCAGGGCGTGTCCTTCAAGTTGGCGGACATGGCCACGCAAATTCGCGCCGCCGAACTGCTGACTTTGCACACCGCGTGGAAGATGGACCAGGGCACCATGACCGATGGCGAGGCCGGCATGGCCAAGCTGTTCGCCAGTGAAGTGCTGGGGCGCGCGGCCGATGAGGCGGTGCAAATCTTTGGTGGCATGGGCCTGATGGACGAAGGTCCGGTGGAGCGCATCTGGCGCAACGCGCGGATCGAGCGGATCTGGGAAGGCACTTCGGAAATCCAGCGCCATATCATTTCCCGTGAGCTGCTGCGGCCGCTGCTGCGCTGATCGGTCCGGAGAATTCCCATGTCGCAAACCATTCGTGACAACCTCAAGCGCATGCTTGCCCCACGCCACGTGGCCTTCGTCGGTGGCCGCAGCATGGCCCGCGCCCTCAAGCGCTGCGCCGATGGCGGCTACCCTGGGCAAATGTGGCTGGTCAACCCGCAGCACGACGTCCTTGAAGGCGTGCCCTGCGTGCGCAACATTGCCGATTTGCCGTGCGGACCGGACGCGGTGTTCATCGCCACCAACCGCGACCTGACCCTGACCTGCGTCGCCGAACTCGCCGCCATCGGCACCGGCGGCGCCATCTGCTACGCCTCGGGTTTTGCCGAAACCGGCGCCGAAGGGCAGGCGCTGCAACAGCAATTGCTTGAAGCCGCCGGCGACATGGCCTTGCTCGGCCCCAACTGCTACGGCCTGCTCGACTACCTGCACAGCTCCGCGCTGTGGCCGGTGGCCCACGGCGGCAAAGCGGTGGAGAAGGGCGTGGCAGTGCTGACCCAGAGCGGCAACTTCGCTTACAACCTGTCCATGAGCGACCGCTCGCTTCCGGTGGCCTACATGGCCTCGGTGGGCAATCAGGCGCAACTGGGCGTGGCCGAACTGATGGACGTGCTGCTCGACGAGCCACGGGTCACCGCCATCGGCCTGCACCTGGAAGGCCTGAAGAACGTACCGGGTTTCGCCCGCGCCGCGCACAAGGCGTTGGAGAAGGGCATTCCGATCATCGCGTTGAAAACCGGCGTGTCGCAGATCGGCGCCGAACTGGCCCTCAGTCACACAAGCTCGTTGTCCGGCTCCGACGCGTTGTACGACGCGCTGTTTGCGCGCCTCGGGGTGATCCGCGTCAGTGGCCCGGTCAGTTTTGTCGAGACCCTGAAAGCCGCGGCCTGCGGTAACTTGCCGGCGGGCAACAGTCTGATCGCGCTGGCCTGTTCCGGTGGCGATGCCGGTTTCATTGCCGACTACGCCGAACGCAATGACCTGAGCCTGCCGAAACTCGATGAAGGACAAGTCGGCGAACTGGCCCAGGTGTTGCCGAGCTACGCCAACCTGGTCAACCCGCTGGACTTCACCACGGCGATCTGGGGCGACGGTGAGGCCTTGAACGCCATGCTCGACAGTGCCCTGCGCACCGAAGCGGACGCGGCGATGCTGGTGCTCGACTACCCGGCGGAGTTTACCGGCGAGCGCAAGGAATGCGACCTGCTACTGGACCTGTACTGCAAGGCGCTGGAGCGTCATGGCAAGACCGGTTTCGTCACCTCGGCCTTCCCTGAGCTGCTGCCGCCTCACGCCCGTGAGCGCCTGCATGCCCAGGGCGTGGCGGCGTTGCAGGGGGTCGAAGACGGATTGGCGGCGTGGGGCCGTATCGCCGGTTACCAGCGTAATCGCCAGGCCTTGCTGGCCCTCGGTGAATCAGCACTGGTACCGCTCAGCCCGCAGGCACTGGAAGGCGAAGGGCAGTTGCTCAATGAATGGGATTCCAAACAGGCCTTGCGTGCCTTTGGCCTGCCAACGCCCAACGGGGTGTTGAGTACGCCAGACAAAGCGCTCAAGGACGCCAACGCCTTGGGTTATCCGCTGGTGCTCAAGGCGGTCAGCGCGCAATTGCCGCACAAGACCGAAGCCGGTGCCGTGGCACTGAACCTCAAGGACGACGCAGCCCTGAGTGCCGCGCTGGACAAGATGCGCGCCAGCATCAAGGCGTACGCGCCGCACGTGCCCTTCGATCAACTGCTGCTGGAACCGATGGCCAAGCCACCACTGGCGGAGCTGATCGTCGGCATCAAGCGTGAAAACGATTTCGGCCTGGCCCTGGTGATTGGCGCCGGCGGCATTCTGGTGGAGCTGCTCAAGGACAGTCGCAACCTGTTGCTGCCGACCACCGACGGCGCGATTCGCCAGGCCTTGTTGAGCCTGCGCAGCGCCCCGTTGCTGCAAGGCTTCCGTGGTCGCGAGGCGGCGGATCTGGATTCGCTGGTAGCAGCGATACGAGCGGTCGCCGATTACGCCTGCGAAAACGCCGCGCAATTGCTGGAACTGGATGTGAACCCATTGTTGGTCGGTGCCGATGGCACGACCGCGGTCGATGCGTTGATTCGCATCGCCCATGCGTGAGGACCTGAACATGCAAAGCAAAACCTTGACCGGTGGCCAGGCGCTGGTGCGTCTGCTGGCCAACTACGGCGTAGACACCGTGTTCGGCATTCCCGGCGTGCACACCCTGGAGCTGTATCGCGGCCTTCCCGGCAGCGGTATTCGCCACGTGCTGACGCGGCATGAGCAGGGCGCCAGTTTCATGGCCGACGGCTATGCCCGGGTCAGCGGCAAGCCCGGCGTGTGCTTCGTCATCACCGGTCCCGGCGTGACCAACGCTGCCACCGGTATCGGCCAGGCCTACGCCGACTCGATTCCGATGCTGGTGATCTCCAGCGTCAACCACACCGCCAGCCTCGGCAAGGGCTGGGGCATCCTGCACGAGTGCCAGGATCAGCGCGCGATGACCGCGCCGATCACCGCATTCTCGGCGGTGGCCCTGACCGCCGAAGACCTGCCGGAGCTGATCGCCCGTGCCTACGCGGTATTCGACAGCGAGCGTCCGCGCCCGGTGCACATCTCGGTGCCGCTCGACGTGCTGTCGGCACCGGTCGCCCGTGACTGGAGCAACGAAGTGGTGCGTCGTCCGGGTCGCGGCACGCCAGCGTCCGATGTACTGGACGCAGCCGTCGCCAAGCTGCAAGGCGCCAAGCAACCGATGATCATCGCCGGCGGCGGTGCCTTGAATGCCGCAGCGCAGTTGCAGGAACTGAGCACCCGCCTGGCCGCGCCGCTGTTCACCAGCGTCGCCGGCAAAGGCCTGCTGCCACCGGACGCACCGCTCAATGCCGGTTCATCGCTGTGCGTAGAACCGGGCTGGGAGCTGATCGCCGAGGCCGACGTGATCCTGGCGGTCGGCACGGAAATGGCCGACACCGATTTCTGGCGCGAACGCCTGCCGCTCACTGGTGAAGTGCTGCGCGTGGACATCGATCCGCGCAAGTTCAACGACTTTTACCCATGCGCCGTGGCGCTGCACGGGGATGCGCAACAGACGCTGACCGCCGTGCTGGAGCGCCTGCCAACGGATGTCCGCAATGCCGACGTTGCCATCGCCAAAGTCGCGGCACTGCGTGAAGCCATTCAGGCCGGTCATGGTCCGCTGCAATCGATCCATCAGGCGATTCTGCAACGCATCGCCGCCGAACTGCCGGCCAACGCCTTCATCAGCACCGACATGACCCAACTGGCCTACACCGGCAACTATGCCTATGCCAGCCAGGCCACCCGCAGCTGGTTGCACCCGACCGGCTACGGCACTTTGGGTTACGGCTTGCCGGCCGGGATCGGCGCCAAGTTCGGCGCGCCGCAACGGCCGGGGCTGGTGCTGGTGGGTGACGGTGGTTTCCTCTACACCGCACAGGAACTGGCGACGGCGGTCGAGGAGCTGGACAGCCCGCTGGTGGTGTTGCTGTGGAACAACGATGCCCTGGGGCAGATTCGCGACGACATGATCGGCCTCGATATCGAGCCCATCGGCGTGCTGCCACGCAATCCGGACTTCGCCGCCCTGGGTCGCGCCTTCGGTTGCACGGTGAGCCAGCCGCAGAATCTCGCGGAACTGCAAACCGACCTGCGCCATGGCTTCAATCGCAACGGCGTCACCCTGATCGAACTCAAGCATGCCTGCGTTCGCTGATGTAGGAGCGAGCTTGCTCGCGATGGACGTCAACGATTACGCGTGCTGTCTGAAGGTACGCGGTGTCATTGATACCATCGCGAGCAGAGCTCGCTCCTACAGGATCGTTTTTATAGGAGGAAGGCTATGCGCTTTTCCGATCTGACCCAACGTATCGCCGGTGACGGCGCCGCCGCCTGGGATATTCACTACCGTGCGCTGGCCATGATGGAGCAGGGCAAGGACATTCTGCTGTTGTCGGTGGGTGACCCGGACTTCGACACGCCGCAACCGATCGTGCAGGGCGCCATCGACAGCCTGTTGTCCGGCAACACCCACTACGCCGAGGTGCGCGGCAAGCGTGCCTTGCGTGAAGCCATCGCCAAACGCCACCGGCAACGCAGTGGTCAACCGGTGACAGCCGACGAGGTCACGGTACTGGCCGGGGCGCAATGTGCGCTGTTCAGCGTGGCCCAGTGCGTGCTCAATCCGGGCGATGAAGTGATCGTCGCCGAACCGATGTACGTCACCTACGAGGCCGTATTCGGTGCCTGCGGCGCGGTGGTGGTGCCCGTGCCGGTGCGTTCGGAGAACGGTTTCCGTGTGCAGCCCGAAGACGTCGCCGCACGCATCACCCCGCGCACCCGTGCGCTGGCGCTGAACAGCCCGCACAATCCGTCGGGGGCAAGCCTGCCGCGCAGCACCTGGCAAGCCTTGGCCGAACTGTGCATCGCCCACGACCTGTGGCTGATTTCCGACGAGGTCTATAGCGAGCTGCTGTTCGACGGCGAACACGTCAGCCCGGCCAGTTTACCGGGCATGGCCGAGCGCACCGCGACCCTCAACAGCCTGTCGAAATCCCACGCCATGACCGGTTGGCGCGTCGGCTGGGTGGTGGCGCCGCCATCCTTGTCCGCGCACCTGGAAAACCTCGCGTTGTGCATGCTCTACGGCTCGCCGGACTTCATTCAGGATGCAGCCGTGGTGGCGCTGGAAAGCCAGCTGCCGGAGCTGGACGCCATGCGCGAAGCCTATCGCCAGCGTCGCGACCTGGTCTGCGAAAACCTCGCCGGTTGCCCCGGCGTGCGTGCCTTGAAACCCGATGGCGGCATGTTCGTGATGGTCGACATCCGCGAAACCGGGCTCAGCGCCCAGGCGTTTGCCGACCGCCTGCTGGATCGCCATGGCGTCTCGGTATTGGCCGGCGAAGCCTTCGGCCCGAGCGCTGCCGGTCACATTCGCCTCGGATTGGTGGTGGGGGCCGCGCCCTTGCGCGATGCCTGCCAGCGCATTGCCCGTTGTGCACAGGAATTGATGGAGGCTCAGGTTCATGCTTGATCACAAGACACTGTTTATTGATGGGCGCTGGCAAACCCCGTCTGGCCAAGGCGTCGCCGAAGTCATCAACCCGGCCACCGAAGAAGTGGCCGGCAGCGTGCCGCTGGGCGATGAGCGCGATGTCGATAACGCCGTGGCGGCGGCGCGCAGGGCCTTTGGGCCATGGTCGCGTACGCCATCCAGCGTGCGCGCCGGTTATATCCGCGCCTTGACCGAACAATTGAAAGCCCGCGCCGATGAAATGGCAGCGGTGATCACCACCGAACTGGGCATGCCGGTGCAGTGGAGTCGTTCGGTGCAGGTAGACGGGCCGATCCTGGGCCTGGAGCAGTACATCGAACTGGCCGGTTTGATGGACGAAGTGCGCGAAGTCGGCAACTCGCTGGTGATCCGCGAGGCGGTGGGCGTCTGCGCGTTCATCAACCCGTGGAATTACCCGCTGCACCAATTGATCGGCAAGCTTGCGCCGGCACTGGCCGCCGGTTGCACGGTGGTGGTCAAGCCGAGTCAGGAAACTCCGCTGCACGCGTTTTTGCTGGCGCAGATGATCGAAGACATTGGCCTGCCGGCCGGCGTGTTCAACCTGGTCAGCGGACCGGGTTCCAAAGTCGGCGAAGCCCTGGCCAAACACCCGGACGTGGACATGGTGTCGTTCACCGGTTCCACCGGCGCGGGCGTGCGAGTCTCCCAGGCAGCGGCACCCTCGGTGAAGCGGGTGTGCCTGGAGCTGGGTGGCAAGTCGGCGCTGCTGATCGCCGAAGATGCCGATCTGGACGCCGCGGTTCGCTATGGCGTGCAGGACGTGATGATCAACTCCGGCCAGACCTGCACCGCGCTGACCCGCATGTTGCTGCCGGCCAGCCGTTATGCCGAAGCGGTTGCAATTGCGCTGGAGGAAACCCTGAGCCTGAAGATGGGCGATCCGCTCGACCCACAAAGCTTCCTCGGCCCGATGTGCTCGGCCGGGCAACGCCGCACCGTGCTCGATTACATCAAGGTCGGCCAAGAGGAAGGCGCACGCCTGCTGTGCGGCGGCGATGCGGCACCGGACTTCGAGCGTGGCTACTACGTCAGCCCGACGCTGTTCGCCGATGTCGACAACAGCATGCGCATTGCCCAGGAAGAAATCTTCGGCCCGGTGTTGTGCCTGATTCCTTACGACGATGAGGCGCAGGCGATCCAGATCGCCAACGACTCGCCGTTCGGTTTGTCCAGCGGCGTGTGGGCCGGCAGTACCGGGCGGGCGCTGGAACTGGGGCGGCAACTGCGGGCGGGCCAGTGCTTCCTGAATGGCGCGGCATTCAATTATCAGGCGCCGTTCGGTGGCTACAAGCAGTCCGGTAATGGCCGTGAATGGGGGGAAGAGGGGCTCAACGAATTCGTCGAAGTGAAGGCGATTCAGGTGTGACCGTCAACGATTCAAGTGTTTTGCGCACCGGGCCCTGGCCCGGTGTCTTGCGTGGCTTTGAACGGGTATTTCATTAGTCTTTATCAGGGGCAATGCAATGAGCGATAACAACAACAAGATTACTCAAGCGAACCATGAATTCAGTTTCCCGCGTCGCGACTTTTTAAAGTACAGCGCAGCGGCGGCCGCGGTGGCGGGAGCGTTCTCCATGGGCCTGCCGTTGGGTGCCTTTGCCGCAGAGACCACGCCAAAACCCGGTGGCGTGTTGCGCCTGGGCCTGGCTGGTGGCAGCACCACCGACTCGAAAGATCCGGGCTCCTGGAGCGACACCTTCACCTTCGTCGGTTTCTCGGCGGTCTATAACACCCTGACCGAAATTGCCGTGGACGGCACCGCGATTCCCGAGCTGGCCGAAAGCTGGACCTCGACCCCGGACGCCCGTGTCTGGACCTTCAAACTGCGCCAGGGCGTGACCTTCCACAACGGCAAGACCCTGACCGCCGATGACGTGGTGGCCTCGATCCAGCATCACCTCGGGGAAAAATCCACCTCGGCGGCCAAGACCGTATTGGGCGACGTGGCCAAGGTCAGCGCCAATGGCAGCGACAGCGTGGTGTTCGAACTGCATTCGGGCAACGCCGATTTCTCGTATGTGGTCGCCGACTATCACCTGGCGATCATGCCGAGCAAGGACGGAGTGGCGGACTGGCAGGCCGGCGTCGGCACCGGTGGCTATCGCCTCAAGGATTTCGAGCCGGGCGTGCGCATGACCCTGGAACGCAGCCCCGATTACTGGAAAGCCGGGCGCGCGCACTTCGCCAGTGCCGAACTGATTGCCATCGCCGACGGCGCGGCACGGGTCAATGCGCTGGTCACCGGGCAAGTGGACGTGATCAACAAGGTCGATCTGAAAACCGTGGCATTGCTCAAGCGCAACCCGAACCTGGTGATCGAAGAAACCAAGGGCGCCCAGCACTACACCTTCCCGATGCTCACCGACAGCCAGGTGTTCCAGAACAACGACGTGCGCCTGGCGATGAAGCACGCGATCAACCGTGAAACTCTGTTGGCTTCGGTGCTGTACGGCTATGGCCTGGTGGGCAACGATCACCCGATCCAGCCCGGCAGCCGCTTCATCAACACCGCTTTGGAGCAACGCAGCTACGATCCGGACAAGTCGCGTTTCCACCTGAAAAAGGCCGGGCTGGATTCGCTGAAGGTGCGCCTGCAAGCCTCCGACGCGGCGTACACCGGCGCTGTCGACGCCTCGGTGCTGTTCAAGGAACAGGCGCGTGCGGCCGGGATCGACATAGACGTCGTACGCGAACCTGCCGACGGTTTTTTCTCCAACGTCTGGATGAAGCAGCCCTTCACCACCTCGTTCTGGTACAGCAGCCTGACCGCCGACCGCATGTTCAGCATCGGTTACGCCAAGGGCGCGGCGTGGAACGAAACCCATTGGGACAACCCGCGCTTCAATCAGCTGCTCAACGCCGCCCGCGGCGAAATGAACGACCCGCTGCGCCGCGAGATGTACAACGAAATGCAGGCGCTGTGCCGGGATGACGGCGGGGCCATCGTGCCGCTGTTCGCCAGCTCCGTGGCGGCGCGCTCCAACCGCGTCATGCACGGCGGCCAGACCGCGCCCTATGGCGAGCTGGATGGGTTGCGGGTGATTGAGCGGTGGTGGCAGGCGTAAGGCCGGTCGCGGTTTTCAGGACAATGAAGCTCCCTGTGGGAGCTGGCTTGCCAGCGATGACGGACTTAGGGTCGATAGTTTTGTCGACTGACACACCGCTATCGCTGGCAAGCCAGCTCCCACAGGTTATGTGTGCGTCTTCGTGAGTGTGCCCATTTCAAGGAATTGCGCGGTGAATAGTATTTTAAAGTTGCTACTTCAGCGTTTGGCATTGGGGCTGTTATCGCTGTTGGCGGTGTCAGTGATCATTTTTCTCGCGGTCGGCATGCTCCCGGGCGATATCGCCCAGGCCATGCTCGGCCAGTCCGCCACCCCGGAAACCGTGGCGGCGTACCGGGCGCAACTGGGTCTGGACATGCCGCCGCTGACCCGCTTCGGGCACTGGATCTGGCACCTGCTGCAAGGTGACCTCGGCGTGTCGCTGGCCAACCAGCGGCCCATCGCCGAACTGGTGGGCACGCGTCTGGGCAACACCTTCAGCCTGGCGCTGCTGGCCGCACTGGTGTCAGTGCCGCTGGCCTTGCTGCTGGGGATGCTCGCGGCGTTGTATCGCAACAGCTGGTTCGACCGCTTGCTCAATACCTCGGCCCTGAGCGCGGTGTCGTTCCCGGAGTTCTTCGTCGCCTACATCCTGATCCTGGTGTTCGCGGTCAAGCTCAACTGGTTCCCGAGCATTTCCAACCTGTCGCCGAATGCCTCGCTGGGCGAAGTCCTTGAGCGCTCGGTACTGCCGGTCGCAACCCTGAGCCTGGTGGTGATCGCGCAGATGATGCGCATGACCCGCGCCTCCCTGATCAACCTGCTGGCCAGCCCGTACATCGAAATGGCCCGGCTCAAGGGCATCAGCCAGTCGCGGATCATCTTCCGCCATGCCTTGCCCAATGCCCTGGCGCCCATCGTCAACGTGGTGGCGCTGAACCTGGCGTACCTGGTGGTCGGCGTGGTGGTGGTCGAAGTGGTGTTCGTCTATCCCGGTCTTGGCCAGTTGCTGGTGGACTCGGTGGCCAAGCGTGACATCCCGGTGGTGCAGGCCTGCAGCCTGATCTTCGCCGCGACCTACATCCTGCTCAATACCAGCGCCGATGTACTGTCGATTGCCAGTAACCCACGCCTGATGCATCCGAAGGGGTAAGCCATGAGCCTGTTCAAACAATTAGTGCAGGCGCCTCTGAGCGCCAAATTCGGACTGCTGGTGATCGTACTGTACATCCTGGTGGCCGTGTTCGCGCCGGCATTGGCGCCGTTCGGCGAAACCCAGGTGGTGGGCGAGGGTTTCGCGCCGTGGGGCGGGCAGTTCCTGCTGGGCACCGACAACCTGGGGCGCGACATGTTCAGCCGCCTGGTCTACGGCGCGCGCAACACCCTGGGCATTGCCTTCCTGACCACGGTGCTGGCGTTCCTGCTCGGTGGATTGAGCGGTTTGATCGCGGCGATCAAGGGCGGCGCGAT
This sequence comes from Pseudomonas izuensis, assembly GCF_002356535.2. Lineage (NCBI taxonomy): Bacteria > Pseudomonadati > Pseudomonadota > Gammaproteobacteria > Pseudomonadales > Pseudomonadaceae > Pseudomonas > Pseudomonas izuensis. The sequence continues at coordinate 3,120,773 of NZ_AP017423.2, forward strand.
CGATCAGGGCCTGTCACGGGTGGTGGACATCCTGATGGCGATTCCACAACTGATCTTCGCCTTGCTGATTCTCAGCGTGGTCGGCACCACGGCGACGTCCCTGGTGCTGGTGATTGCGCTACTGGACGCGACCCGGGTGTTTCGCCTCTCAAGGGCGGTGGCGATGAACGTGGTGGTGCAGGACTTCGTCGAAGCGGCGCGCCTGCGCGGTGAAGGCCTGTGGTGGCTGGTCACCCGCGAAGTGCTGCCGAACGCGGCGGCGCCGCTGATTGCCGAGTTCGGCCTGCGCTTCTGCTTCGTGTTCCTGTTCATCAGTGCGCTGTCGTTCCTCGGCCTGGGCATTCAACCGCCCACCGCCGACTGGGGCAGCATGGTGCGCGACAACGCCGTACTGATCACCTTTGGCGACATCAGCCCGTTGCTGCCCGCCCTGGCCGTGGCGTTGATCACGGTGAGCGTCAATTTCGTCGTCGACTGGATGCTGCACAAATCCAGCGGCCTCAAGGAGTGCTGAACATGACGACCTCCAAACCTTTGCTGGTTATCCGCGACCTGCACATTGAAGGCCACTACGAAGATGCCTGGCATCCACTGATCAAGGGCATCGACCTGACCCTGCAACGCGGTGAAGTACTGGGCTTGATCGGTGAGTCGGGGGCGGGCAAATCCACCCTCGGCCTGTCGGCCATGGGCTATACCCGCGACGGCTGCCGCATCACCGGCGGCTCGGTGCACTTTGACGGTATCGACCTGCTCAAGGCCAGGCCTGAAGCCCTGCGCAAGTTGCGTGGCTTGCGCATCGCCTACGTCGCGCAAAGTGCGGCAGCTTCGTTCAACCCGGCCCATCGCTTGATCGATCAGCACGTGGAAACGGCGGTGAAGAACGGCGGCATGAGCCGCGAACAGGCCATGAGTGAGGCGGTGGAGCTGTACCGTGTGCTGCACCTGCCCAACCCCGAGAAGATCGGCCAGCGCTATCCGCATCAGGTGTCCGGCGGCCAGTTGCAGCGGGTCATGACCGCCATGGCCATGGCCTGTCACCCGGACCTGATCATCTTCGACGAACCGACCACTGCGCTGGACGTCACCACCCAAATTGAAGTGCTGGCGGCGATCCGCGACGCCGTGAAGACCTACGGCAGTGCCGCGATCTACATCAGCCACGACCTGGCGGTGGTGGCGCAAATGGCTGACCGGATCATGGTGCTGCGTCACGGCAAACTGGTGGAAGAGGCCGAGACGCGCAAGATGCTCGGCGACCCGCAGGAGGACTACACCAAGTCGTTGTGGGCGGTGCGCAGTTTCCGCACCGAACCCAAGGCCTGTCCGCACGAGGAAAAGCCCTTGCTGGAATTGCGCAACAGCTGCGCCAGCTACGGCCATCAACCGGTGCTGCACGACGTTTCATTGAAGCTGTACAAAGGCCAGACGCTGGCCGTTATCGGTGAATCCGGCAGCGGCAAAAGCTCTACGGCGCGCCTGATCACCGGCTTGTTGCCGCCGACTTACGGCGAAGTGCTGTACGACGGCCAGCCACTACCAGCGGACTTCCGTCAGCGCAGCAAGGAACAATTGCGGCGCATCCAGATGATCTACCAGATCCCCGATACGGCCCTCAATCCACGCCAGCGTATCGTCGACATCATCGGCCGGCCGCTGACGTTCTATCTGGGGCTCAAGGGCAAGGCCATGCGTGCACGGGTGGCCGAGCTGCTGGAGATGATCGAACTGGACCCGGCGACCTTCATGGAGCGCCAACCCCGCGAACTGTCCGGTGGGCAGAAGCAACGGATCTGCATCGCCCGGGCACTGGCGGCCGATCCACAACTGATCATTTGCGACGAAGTCACCTCGGCCCTCGATCAACTGGTGGCCGAAGGCGTGCTCAAGTTGCTCAACCGTATTCAGCAACAGCTCGGTGTCGCCTACCTGTTCATCACCCACGATGTCGCCACCGTGCGCGCGATTGCCGATGAGGTGCTGGTGATGCAACGGGGCAGGGTGGTGGACCACGGTTCGCGCAGTGCAATATTCACTCCGCCACACCAGGATTACACCGGGCTGCTGTTCTCTTCGGAACCACAGATGGACCCTGACTGGCTCGACCGCCTGCTGGCCAGCCGTGCTTCGAATTCAAACCCTACGCTGGAAAAAGTCTAAGGAACCACCATGAAAGTACTGATCGTTCACGCTCATCCCGAGCCGAAATCCTTCACCGCGGCCCTGCGTGACCAGGCTGTCGCGACCCTTGAAGCCCAGGGCCATGAAGTGCAGGTCAGCGACCTGTACAAAATGAACTGGAACCCGGTGGCCAGCGATGCCGACTTCTCCTCCCGGGAAAACCCCGAATACCTGGTGTATGCGCTGGAGCAACGCCTGGGGGTGAAAAGCCAATCGCTGGCGGCGGACATCCAGGCTGAACTGGACAAGCTGTTGTGGGCCGACCTGCTGATCCTCAACTTCCCGATCTTCTGGTTCTCCACCCCGGCCATGCTCAAGGGCTGGATCGACCGCGTGCTGGTATCGGGCATCTGCTACGGCGGCAAGCGCTTCTACGATCAGGGCGGGCTCGCGGGCAAGAAAGCGTTGGTAACCGTGACCCTGGGCGGTCGCGAACACATGTTCGGTGAGGATGCGATCCACGGCCCGTTGCAGGACATGCTGCGGCCGATCCTGCGCGGGACATTGGCGTACGTCGGTTTCGACGTGCTGGAGCCGTTCGTGGCCTGGCATGTGCCGTACATCAGCGACGAAGCGCGCCAGCAATTCCTCAAGGACTACGCCCTGCGCCTGCAACATCTGAGTGATGATCAGCCACTGGCGTTTCCGAAACTGTCGCAGTTCGACGAGCTGCTCTACCCACTGACCCAAAAGGCCTGATCAATACCGATACCTCCATTGTCTGACCCACCGCCTTCGCGAGCAGGCTCGCTCCCACAGGTTTTGTGTCGATCACAGCTTCTGTGCACGACACTCAACCTGTGGGAGATTCTATGGTTGAGGGGAAGCCCTCATCTGGTTTTCGGCTGGTATTCGCTCTGTCCTTTCAACAGGGCGAATACCAGCCGAGCAAGCTTGCGGGCCAGCATCACCAGTGCCTGGGTGGTGCTGAAACCTCGGCTTCTTTGCTCCTGGTAAAACCCTTTCCAGGTCTCGGTACGACTCGCCGACATGGCCGCATTGTGCAAAAGCCGACGGGCCTCTGGATCGCCTCGCTTGGTCAAACTCCGGCGAGCGTCCTTTTGCCCTGATTTTGCCACCCGTAAATCCATTCCCAGAAAGGCGATGAAGGCATCTGCATTTCTGAAGTCTCCGCGCTGAAACGCTGTAATCAGGCGCGCACCGGTCAAAAATCCGATGCCTTCAACTTTCAGGCAACGTTTCAGCTGACCGAGCAAACCGGCTTCCTTGAGCTGATCGTTGATCGTCTTTTCGATCAGCGTCTCGAGCTGCTGCATGGACTTTATTTGCTCGGTAAAAGCCGCCTTCAGCAGGGGCTCATTCGACCAGCTTTGCACCAGTCCAACCCTTGCCTGGACCAAGGCGGCCCGACGGCGGAAAAGGCTCAGGAGCTGGCGGTATAGCGGTGACGGCGGGGTCCATGGGTGAAGCTCTTCCTGTTCATTTTTCAGATACCGAGCAAGTAGCTTGGCATCCAGCGCATCGGTTTTGGCGCGAATCTTCACACCTTCGCGGTAATGCTTGAGCTCATAACCGCCCACCATGTAAATCACGCAGCCGGCCTCATAGGCCAAGTCAGCGAACTCCAAGTGGTAGATATTGGTGGCTTCGATGGCAATAGCCACCGGCCCCGCCAATTCTTTTAACCATTTACCAATGGCTACCTTGTTGTTGGGGATTTTTTCGAGCAGGTCCAGTTCGGCGTGATAGATCACCAGTTCGTTCTTGGCGACATCCACGCCCACGATCGGCTTTAAGACTGGAACCGGCATTGCCATAGGATTTCCTCCGAGATATGGTTTTAAGCACTTGAAGGGCTCACCCAGGGGCGCAGGCTTGTTCCTATCGTCGGTCCTAGCCAGAAGCATTCTTTATCGGCGCTTGGGTGAAAGGAGGAGGGGCGAACTCTCCCACAGTCTGTACTGCGTCAACAGTCAGAATCGAGCCTTGTCCCTCCTCCTCCCTTCAAGTCCTACCATACAAGCGAGCCTGCTCGCGAAGAGGCCGGCAGCTTCAACATCTCCGTTACCTGCCCCACCGCTATCGCGAGCAAGCTCAGCGCCTACAAGTTGATACACCGTTCGCAAATCCCGCCCCCATTGTTCTGAATCCGCAAACACTGAAGTCGCCGAGATTGGAATTGTTGGCTGTCAGGGCGCGCCTTATCGTTCGCCCGTAGCCCGATGGCACTGTCGACCATCGAACACCCAAAACAATAACAATATCCGGAGTATTTCGATGAGAGCTGGACTCAGTCTCGCGATGAATGTGGCAGGTCTGGGCCTGCTTTTGGGTCTGTGCGCCCTGGGTGCTTCCCTGTATCCAAGCAGCGAGGCGCAAGCCTCGGGCATTCCCTATGCCAGCAACCGGCCGCAAAGCTTCCAATTCAGTTCGGACTTCACCGAACCCTACAACTCGGTGGGTCAGGAGTTTGAATACAACAACGACCGCCAGCGCTTCGACGATCATGGCAACAAGGTCGCCGGCCCTGGCACCGAAACCTGGGTCGGCCTGACGTCTTTACTGCACTACTGGAAGATGGACGGGCTGCCCAATACCGGTTTCATCGCCAGCATCACCCTCCCGGAGATTGCAGTTCGCGGCAACGGCACGCGGGTCAGCGGCCTTGGCGATCCACTGGTCGGCGGTTTGGTCTGGTACAACCCGACCCCGCTGCGCACCATCGGCATGCAGGCCTACGTGCAACTGCCGACCGGTGCGGACTCGGTCAGCAGCGACACCTACGCCCTGTGGCCTTCGCTGTTCTACAACGAGTGGCTGGGCAAGGTGAACATCGACCTGCTGGTCGGCGCGATCATTCGCGGCGAAGGCCCGCACCATACCGATCCCGGCGACACGGGCCACGCCAACCTGCGCGTGGGCTACAACATCGTCGATCGCCCGACGTATCAGGTCACGCCCTTCGTCAGTGCCGATTACCAGAAAACCTTCAGCTCTGAAGATCGCAACAACAACACCATCGAGTTCTCTGACTCCAACGAAACCGCGTTGGGTGCCGGTGTGCTGTTCCAGCTCAAGCCCGGCGTGCAGAAGGTGTTCAACCAGAAAATGTGGGACCAGGTGTCCATCCACTATTCCAAAGGCGTGGAAGGGCGCAACACCACGGTCACGGACGGCTTGTTTGTGCAGTTCTGGCACTACTGGTGAGTGATCGACCCCTGCCTGTGCCTTGTGATTTACCCGTGTGGCCGCTATCCGTTCCGGAGAATAAAAAATGAATGAAGAAAACGACAAACTTGCACTGTCACGCCGCAGCTTTATCAAGGCCGGCGCCGCCGGTACGGCTGTTGCCGCGCTGTCGGGCGTGGCTGGACGGGTGATGGCCAGCGACGAGCTGCCATTCGATAAAGAGCACGACATTGTCGTCGTCGGCGGTGGCGGCAGTGGTTTGCCGACGGCCTTGTTCGCCCGCTGGCTGGGCAACGACGTGGTCATCCTGGAAAAGGCCGGCAGCCCTGGCGGTACCGCGGCCAAAGCGGCGTTCTGGTACTGGGTGCCGAACAACAAGCCGATGCGTGACGCCGGCATCGTCGATGACAAGGCCGACTACATGCGCTATGTCGCCCGCCTGACGCGCCCGCAATCCTACGATGCCTCGTTGCCCAAGCTCGGTCTGTCGGATTGGGAATACGAGATGTGCGAAGCCATCTACGACAGCGCATCGCCTGCCGCCGAACTCCTGGCCGAGCGCGACGCACTGCCTTACCGTCACTGCCCGGACGTGCCGGACTACTGGTACGAGCTGCCCGAAGACAAGGCCAAGAAAGGTCGCGTCCTGCTACCCAAGGACGCTCGGCCGAGCATGTCCGACGGCGGTCGCGTGGCGATTCGCACGCTGACCGCGGCCGCCAAGCGTGACGGCATCCAGATCCGTACTGGCGAGCGTGTGGTCAAGGTCATCCAGAACGACAAGGGCGAAGCGGTCGGTGTCGAGGTCGAGACCGAAGAGGGCACCCGTGAACGGGTCAGGGCGCGCAAGGCGGTGATCTTCGCCACGGGTGGCTTCACCCACGACCCTGAGCTGCGTCGCAACTTCCTCAACGCCCCGGTCTACGGCGGCTGCGCGGCCCTGACCAACGAAGGCGATTTCATCCGTATTTCCAGTGACCTGGGGGTGCAGTTGCGCAACATGAACTACGCGTGGTCGTGCCCGATCCTGTTAGAGAAAGCCCTGGCCAAGGACGGTTCGATGTCCGGCATTTTCACCATGACCGGCGATTCGATGCTGATGGTGAACAAGTACGGCAAGCGCGTCGTCAACGAAAAAACCGTCTACAACGAAATGGTCCCGACCTTCTTCCAGTGGGATGGCGACAAAGCCGAATATCCGAACCTGGTGATGTTTTCGATCTGGGACCAGCAGGCCCAGGACAACTGTTTCAGCGACGAATACGGCTCACCCATCGTGCCCAAGGGCGGCAACGATCGCCATGTGGTCCGTGGCGAAACCCTGGAAGAGCTGGCGAAGAACATTGCCGAGCGGCTCGACAAACATGCCGCCGACATCGGCGGCATGAAGCTCAGCCCGGATTTCAACCTGAACCTGAAAGCCACGCTCAAGCGCTTCAACGAGCTGGCGAAAAAAGGCAAGGATCTGGACTTCCAGCGCGGCGAGCTGGTGATTCAGGGCGTGTTCACCGGTCCCGTCAAGACCGGCCGCAGCGGCAACCTGACGATGTATCCGCTGGCCGCCAAAGGCCCGTACTACGCGGCGCTGATCACCGGCGGCAACCTCGACACCAAGGGCGGGCCGAAAACCAACTCCCACGGCCAGGTGCTGAACAACACCAATGCGCCGATTCCCGGCCTGTACGGCGTCGGCAACTGCGTGGCGTCGGCTTCCGGTCGGGCCTATTGGGCCGGTGGTTCGACCCTCGGCCCGATCATCGCCTTTGCCTATCGGGCGGCGAATCAGGCGCATAAGGAACCGGTGCGCAGCTGAACCTGGCCGCAGCCGCGATCACCCGTGGCTGCGGGTAACCCGTGATTGCATGAGAACCAGACTATGAACCATTTCATCCCACGCACCGCGGCACTGTTACTGCTGACGGCAAGCATTGGTCTGGCGGGCAGCGCTCAGGCCGACGAGCTGGAAATCGCGCAGAAAATGGCGACCAACCACTGTTCGGTCTGTCACACCTTCGACAGGGGCGGGCCGCCGGGGCAGGGGCCCAACCTGTTCGGGTTGATCGGTCGCAAGGCCGCCAGCGAGAGCAACTTCACCTACAGCGATGGCTACCGCAAAGCCATGGACGGCAAGGTCTGGGACGAAAAAATGCTCGATGCCTGGCTGACCGATGCCCAGACCGTCGCGCCGGGCAGCGCCATGGTTTATTCCCAGGACGACCCGGCCAAACGCCAGAAGATCATCACCTACATCAAATCGCTGCATTGACAGACCTACAACGAATCGGAGACAGCCATGATCAGCACCCTGACAATGACCGACGAACAACGTAAATCAGTCGCCCTGGAATACCTCAAGGCCTTCGACAACGGTGGCGTCACCTCCACCGGTGGCAGCATTCTCGAGCTGTTCGCAGAGGACGCACAGGTGTTGTTTCCAAAGTGGGGCCTGGCCACCGGCCGCGAGCAGATCGGCCAGATGTTCGGTGACCTGGGCAGCCGCTTGAAGTCGATCACCCACGACTATGCGCACTTCAACTGGATACTCACCGGCACCGACACCCTGGTTTGTGAAGGCACCAGCTTCGGCGAACACGTCGATGGACCCTGGCGCGCCGGCGTACCGACAGCGGCCGGCGCCGGTTACTGGGCCGATGTGTTCGAAATTCGTGATTTCAAGATCCAGCGCTGCTTTATCTATCTGGACCCCGACTATGGCAGCAAGGACACCGCACGCTACCCTTGGCTGAATCGCTGATCCTTGGCAGGTTTAACCCGGTTCAAGGGTGGGAGCGAGCCTGCTCGCGAAGGCGTCAGCACATTCAGCAGGTGTGGCGCCTGACACTCCGCTTTCGCGAGCAGGCTCGCTCCCACAGTGGATCGGGTACATCCCCAAAATCCATTCGCGTCTCAGGTTCTGGAGCGCAGGCTGCCAACAGGCTAACCTCGCGATAGCCCAAAAATAAAAGCCTCCAGAGAGCCTGCCCCATGGATCGTTTACTCAGTGTCGAAGCCTTTGTGCGGGTGGCCGAAACCGGCAACTTCGCCAAGGCGGCCCAGCAACTGGGGGTGACCCGCTCGGTGATTACCCACCGCATCCAGCAGTTGGAGCAGTTCATCAATGCGCCCTTGTTCCACCGCAGTACGCGGCATGTGCGGCTCTCCGAGGTGGGGGAGACCTACTACAAGGAATGCGCGGACATGGTCGCGAGCTTCAACTCGCTGACCGAACACATGCGTGAACTGCGCGCCAAGCCCACCGGCAAGTTGCGCATCCAGATGCTGCCGGGGTTTGCCATCGGTCACTTCGGCCGGATGCTGGCCGAGTTCACGCGGCTGTACCCGGACATCGAGGTTGACGTCATCGTCAATGACCGGGTGGTGGACCCGATCGAAGAAGGCTTCGATGTCGCATTCCAGATGTTCCCGCCCATGGCCGAAACCCTGATCGAACGCAAGCTGTTCAGTGTTCGCAGGTTGTTCTGCATGTCGCCCGACTATGCCGAAGAGTTCGGCGTGCCCACGCATCCCCAGCAATTGCTGCAACACAAGATTGCCCTGTATGAGGGCTATCCGTCGCGCAACCGCTGGATCTTCACCGGAAAGGACGAGCAAGTGGAGCTGAGTCTGCCGGGTCAGGTCCGCTCGAACTCTGTGCATTTGTTGCGTGATTACGCCTCCACCGGGGTTTGCATTGTCTGTCTGCCGACACTGGTGGCCAGCGAAGACCTGCTCAACGGGCGTCTGATTCCGGTACTGCCTGAGTACGCCTTGTCCTCCTTCAATTTCTCCGCGGTGTATCCCGCCACCCAGCGCCGGGCCTTGAAAGTGCGCACGTTGATCGATTTCCTGGTGGAAAACTTCGGTGAAGAACCGTGCTGGGACAAGCCGTTGCTGGCGCGTGGCTGGGTGCGCTGAGAGGACGGCGATCCAGTTGTGGGAGCGAGCCTGCTCGCGAAAAACGCCTGAACAATGCGGTCATTCAGGCAGGTCGCGTTTTCGTTGACGTCCTTCGCGAGCAGGCTCGCTCCCACAGTGGAACGGCGCAACATTAGGTACCGCAGTGTTTGCGTTTCGCGAACACTGTTGTCGCCGGCTCTCTAATTGTTCCGGCGGTAGACGCATCGTACTGTTGGCTCACGGTTACTACAACAACAAAACGGTGAATTCCATGAGTAGCGCGGCAATCGAAACAGTCTTCGGCTCGCTGGAAAACTACAGCAAAGGCTCGGTTGAAATCGTCAGCGGCCAGGCCAGTCATTACGCCTTTTCGAACATTTTCGAAGTGGCACAAAAATCCCTTCCTTATGAAAAAGTCGTGGTCGGCCTGAATCTGGGCTACGTCGTGGAAACCCTGCGCGCCGAAGGGCAATCGCCCTGGTACACAGCGGCGCACGATGAATTCGCCATCGTCATGGACGGTGAGGTACGGGTGGATTTCCTCAAGCTCGATACGCCTTTGACCGACGGCGAAGGCACTCGGCTGGCCGGTGAGGTGCCTGCCGGCAAACCGATGGGCTATGTGCTGCTCAAGCGCGGCCATCAATGCCTGTTGCCGGTCGGCAGCGCCTATCGATTCGAAGCCAGCCGTCCGGGCGTGATCCTGCAGCAGACGATCAAGGGGCCGTTGTCGGTCGAGAAGTGGGCAGACATCTGCTTCAAGTGATTTGTCCAGCCCGACCATCCAACCCACAACTACAAGAGGAATCCCGCCATGGCTATGCTTGAAACCGCTGCCCAAACCGCCCACTTTGCCGACGATGAAGTCCGGACCAGCGCTCCCCACGCCATCACCGGCTACCGCTCATTCAACCTTGGCGCCTTCGAACTGTCGCGCGACGAGTATTTCGCCCGCATCACCTGGCCGGCCAAAGGCCAGACCCGCTCGCACCTGATACCGGTGGATGCCTTTCTGCGTGCCCTGATGCGCGATGTGGCCTGGGGCTTTTTTTACGGCTGGGTCAACTTTGACCACGTCATCGGTACCCGCAACTACTACGGCAAAGTCGACCTGTATGCCGGCACCTTCAACGGCACGCTCAAGGCGGCCGGGGTCAACTACACCGAAAACTTTGAAACGCCGCTGATCATGGCCACCTTCAAGGCCATCCTGCGCGACTGGACCAATGCCACCTTCGACCCGTTCGCGGCGCCGGAAGAAACCGGTTCGGCCTTCGGGCGCAAGAACGGCGACAACATCGAGGCCATCGAACGCTTCCGCATCGCCACCAAGCGTATGCCGGGCCTGCCGGATGACTCGCCGCTGCGCAACGATCTGCCGGTCAATCGCCAGTTCATCGACGTTCCCCAGGATGAGCCTGAAGTCCACGCCGCCGAAGGTTTCGAGGGTGAGTTGCATGCCTTCAACCTGTTCAAGTACCTGTCGCGCTCCGACGTGACGTGGAACCCCTCGGTGACCTCGGTGTGCAAGGCCAGCCTGTTCTGCCCGACGACCGAAGAATTCATTTTGCCGGTGTTCCATGGCAATGACCGGGTCGAGTGGTTCTTGCAGCTGTCCGACGAGATCATCTGGGATGTCGGCGACAAGGACGACGGCAACCCCCGCGCCCGCATCACCATGCGCGCCGGTGATATTTGCGCCATGCCCGCCGACATTCGCCACCAGGGCTATTCCACCAAGCGCTCGATGCTCATGGTCTGGGAAAACGCCACGCCGAACCTGCCGCAACGCTACGAAAGCGGCGAGCTCAAGCCGTATCCCATCGAATTCTAAACCCTGGCGCCTGGCCCGGCCTGCGTCGGGCGAGGCACTCGAATCAAATCGTCAACACTGCGCCACAGGCGTGGTGCGAGGAAAACTTTATGCAAAATCAGCTCTATATCGATGGCCAATTCGTCGATGCAGTCGCCGGTGGCACCATTGACGTCGTCTCGCCTCATGACGGCTCCTTGATTACCCGCATCGCCGCCGCCGAAGCGGCTGACATCGATCTCGCGGTGGCCGCCGCCAAGCGCGCCTTTCCGGCCTGGGCGGCCCTGGGGGCTGCCGAGCGGGGGCGCCTGTTACTCAAACTGGCGGACAAGATCGAGGCGTGCAGTGAGGAGCTGGCGCAACTCGAATCCCTGAACACCGGGCACCCGATCCGTGATTCCCGTGGCCTGGACGTGCCGCGCACGGCCGCTTGTTTCCGTTATTTCGGCGGGATGGCCGACAAGATCGAAGGTTCGGTGATCCCGGTCGAAGCCGGCTTTCTCAATTACGTGCAGCGCAAGCCGATTGGCGTCGTTGGGCAGATCGTGCCCTGGAACTTCCCGCTGATGTTCACCAGCTGGAAAATGGGCCCGGCGCTGGCAGCGGGTAACACCATCGTCATCAAGCCTTCGGAAATCACCCCGCTGACGACTTTGCGCATTGTCGAGCTGATGACGGAAGTCGGCTTCCCCAAAGGCGTGGTCAACGTGGTGCCCGGTTATGGCCATACCGCCGGCCAGGCGCTGGCGGAGCACCTCGATGTGGGCAAGATTGCCTTCACCGGATCAACGGCAACCGGGCGCCGGATTGTTCAAGCGTCCTCCAGCAACCTCAAGCGTATTCAACTGGAGCTGGGCGGCAAGGGTGCCAATATCGTGTTTGAAGATGCCAATCTGGAAGCCGCCGTCAACGGCGCGGCCTGGGCGATCTTCCACAATCAGGGACAAGCCTGCATCGCCGGTTCACGTTTGATTTTGCATAAAGACATCGCCGACCGGTTCCTCGAGCGTTTCATCGCCTTGGCCAAGTCCATTCGCCTGGGCGATCCGATGGACCCCGAGACCGAAATGGGCCCGCTGACCTCGGCGCTGCACCGCGACCGTGTCATGAGCTACATCGATATCGCCATCGAGCAGGGCGGCAAAGTCCTCGCTGGCGGTAAAGCGCCGGACGACAAAGCGCTGGCCAACGGTTTTTACATCGAACCCACGGTGGTCGAGGCCAGGCCCGATGATCGGGTCTGCCAGGAAGAAGTCTTCGGTCCTTTCGTCACCGTGGTGCGTTTCAGCACCGATGAAGAGGCCCTGGCCATCGCCAACAGCACCGAATACGGACTGGGCAGCGGCCTGTGGACGCAGAACCTGTCCCGTGCGCACAAAATGGCCAATGCCATTCACGCCGGCATGTGCTGGATCAACTGCTACAAACGCGTCAGTCCCGGCAGTCCGTTTGGCGGTGTCGGCCAGTCGGGTTATGGCCGTGAAATGGGCTTCGAAGCGATCCACGACTACACCGAAGCCCGCTCGGTGTGGGTCAACGTCGACGCCAACATCGCCCCTTACTACTCGCGCTGAGGCCAGTCATGAATCCTTTCATTTACCAAAGCCTGCCGACCCGTGTGGTGTTCGGCTGGGGCAAACTCTCGGCGCTGGCTGAAGAGATCGAACGGCTGGGCGCCCGGCGTGCGCTGATCCTCACCACGCCGGAACAGCACGGGCTCGGTGAACAGGTCGCGGCGCTGCTTGGTGACCGTGCGGCGGGTGTTTATCCGCATGCCGTGATGCACGTTCCGTTGGAAGTGGCGCAGGCGGCGCGGGTCGAAGCGGCGCGATTGGAGGCCGATTGCTGCGTGGCCATCGGCGGTGGTTCGACCATCGGCCTGGGCAAGGCGATTGCCATGGATTCCGGGCTGCCGATCGTGGCGGTGCCGACAACCTATGCCGGTTCGGAGATGACCCCGATCTACGGGTTGACCGAAAACCGCCTGAAAAAAACCGGGCGCGATCCCAGGGTGTTGCCCAAGACCGTGATCTATGACCCGCAATTGACCCTGACCCTGCCAGTGCAGATATCGGCCTGCTCGGGCATGAATGCCATGGCTCACGCGGTTGAAGCGCTGTACGCCCAGGACGCCAACCCGATCATCGGCTTCATGGCCGAAGAATCGATTCGCTCGCTGGCGCAAGCGTTGCCGGGCGTGGTCAAAGACCCCAACGATGCGGATGCCCGTAGCCAGGCGTTGTATGGCGCGTGGCTGGCGGGCATCTGCCTGGGGTCGGTTGGCATGGCCTTGCACCACAAGCTCTGCCACACCCTGGGCGGGACCTTCAATCTGCCCCACGCCCAGGCGCACGCCATCGTTCTGCCCCACGCAGCGCATTACAACCGTGAAGCGGCGGCCGGGCCGTTGCAACGGGCCGCGCGTGCCCTGGGTGGCAACGACGCGCAGGAGGTGGGTGCTCTTTTGTATGCCTTGAACCAGAAACTGGGCATTCCACTGGCGCTGGCGGACATCGGCCTGCCAGAAAACGGTCCGGCCGAAGCCGCGCAAATTGCCTGTGCCAGCCCTTACTACAATCCACGGCCGTTCGAACAGGGCCCGATTGAAGCGTTGTTGACCCGCGCCCTGCAAGGCCTGGCGCCGGCCTGAACTCATCCTCGTCGGAATAAAAACAATGACCGATCAAGACAGAATTTTCGAATCACTGATCTCCGAAAAAGCGGTGAACAGTTTCAATGACGCGCCGAATGCGCGTTACAAACAGATCATGCAAAGCCTGGTGCGTCACCTGCATGCGTTTGTCAGTGACGTCGAACTGACCGAACAGGAATGGTTTGAAGGCATTGGTTTTCTCACCGATACCGGCCACAAGTGCGATGGCCTGGTGCGCCAGGAATTCATTCTGCTGTCGGACACACTCGGCGTGTCGATGCTGGTCGACGCGATCAACCATCGGCACAGTGCCAATGCCACCGAGACCACCGTGTTCGGGCCGTTCTACATCGAAGGCATGCCTGAGCGCGAATTCGGCGAAAACATGGCGTTCACCCCCGGCGAGCCGGCCCTGGTGCGCGGGCGTGTGGTCGACACCCGGGGCAATCCCCTGGGCGGTGCAGTGCTGGACGTCTGGCAAACGGCCGAAAACGGCATGTACTCAGGCCAGGACAGCGCACAACCGTTCGGCAATCTGCGCGGTCGCTACCGCACCAATGCCGATGGCTACTTCGCGATTCGCACGATCGTCCCGGTGTGTTACCCGATTCCCACCGACGGTCCGGTGGGGCGCATGCTCGAGGCCGCCAATCGCCACCCGTGGCGGCCGGCGCACCTGCATTTCATGATCGAGGTGCCGGGGTATCGCAAACTGGTGACCCACCTGTTCAATCGCGATGATCCATACCTGGAGTCCGATGCGGTGTTCGGCGTCAAGCAGTCGCTGCAGGTCATCTACGAAGACCGGCTCAGCCACGATGACGTGTCCGAACAGCTCGATATCCAGGTGCCGTTCAAGCGGGCGTGTTACGAATTCGTCATGGAAGCGGTGTGAATCATGGGCCAGTTCTTTGCGGTGTTCGCCACTGATCGTCCGGGTTCGCTGGCCTTGCGTCAGCGTCTGCGGCCCAGTCACCAGGCCCATTTGCGGGCGAGCGAGACGCACCGGGTCGTTGTGCGGCTCGGTGGTCCGACCCTGGATGACGCCGGCGCGGCGATGAATGGCACGTTGCTGGTGATCGAGGCGGGCAGCCTGCCGGAGGTGGAAGCGTTTATGCGCGACGACCCTTATGTGCAGGCCGGGCTGTTTGCGAGTATCCAGATCCGCCCCTGGCACTGGAGTCTCGGCAACCCGGAAATGCGTGGCTGACCATGACCCTTATCACGTTGTGCCAACTCGACGACATCACCGACGGCGGTGCCCTGGGCCTGCCCCAGCACCGACAACTGCATCCCGCCGGGCTGATTGCCGTGCGCCGGGGCGAGCAGGTGTGGGTCTACGTCAATCGCTGCCCGCATTTCTCGGTGCCGCTGGACTATCGCCCGCAGGAGTTCTGCACCTATCGCGGCAAGGTGCTGATGTGCGCGCATCACAGTGCAATGTTTCGCTTCGAAGACGGGCATTGCATCGATGGCCCTTGCAAGGGGGCTCAACTGGAGGCCGTGACGGTTCGCCGGGTGGAAAACAGCCTGGTCATGGAGGCGGGTGAGGAACGGTGATCTACAATCCTTGGGGGTGAACCACGCCCATACGGAGATCATCATGAAAAGGTTGTCACCCGTCAGCCTGTGCGTCGCATTGGCGGTTTTCAGTGCCCAGGGCTGGGCCGAAACCGTGGTGCCGATGAAAGGCCAGAGTTCGCAACAGACTCAACTGGACATCACCGATTGCCACAACATTGCCGCCAGCCAGGCGTCGTCAACCACGACCACGCCGTCCGGCGGTCGGATGAAAGGCGCCGCCGTGGGGGCCGCCGCCGGCGCCGCAGGGGCGCAAGTGCGCGGCCGTCAGCATGACGAGTTCTATGATCGCGTCGATGAGGACACCAAGCAGGATTACCGGCAAAACCAAGCCAAGCAGACCGCGGCGGCGGGCGCGGTGGTGGGTGGCGCGCGCCAGCGCCAGGAACGCCGGGCGCAAAACAAAACCGCTGCGTCTACCACCTCGACGGCCTATACCAGTTGCCTGCAAGGCAAGGGCTACCAGGTCAATCCCTGACAAAACACATCCCCTGTAGGAGCGAGCCCGCTCGCGATGGTCGTCAACGATAACGCGGGCTGCCTGAATGCCCGCGTTGCTTGGACGTTTTTCGCGAGCAGGCTCGCTCCTACAGGAGAGGGTACGGTTTCTGTTTTGGTCGCTGATCGAGCAGATGAACCATCAGGCAGGCATACAGCGTCACCGCGATAAACAGCCCCATGCGCACCGCAAACGCGGTGTAGACGTCCTTGCCCGCCGCGCTGTCCTGCACCGATTGTCCCAACAGGATGATCAGGGTGATCAGGGTGTTCATCCAGAAACCGGGGCTCCAACGGCCGGGGCTGAGGCCGTAGAGCTTGCGCGCCAGGATCAGGCCGAACAGCAGCATCCACAGGAAGTACATCCACAGGTGCACGAACAGGCTCAGCGCACTCCAGAACAGGATCGCCAACAGACCGCCGAGCAGGGTCGATCCCAGCAGTTCGCGGCCGGCACTGCGGGCCGAGGTGGTGGAACTCTGTTGCCCCAGATTGACCGCCTTGAGCACGATAGGCAGATAGCTGGCCGGGTCGATCAATGCCAACAGAAACGCCGGGATCACAATCAAGGTCGCACGCAGCGCCACCCGGTGGACTTCGTTTTCCGGCAAGGCCGGGGGGGCGGGTGGGACGGGGGCATTGGCCGGTTCGGGGAACAAACCGTGACTCACCACGCCGACCATGACCGCCAGCAGCAGGCCCGCGACCAGCGCCGTGATGACCGTCAGCGCCAGATCAAAGTCGGCAAATCCCGCCGACGAAATCATGGTCAGGCCGATCACCAGCAAGGTGACGATCAGGCTATTGCCACCCCTCAAGCCAAAGCCAAACACCGCGAACAGACAAAGCCCGATCAGCAGCACGCCGCTGAACCCGAAGTGGCGCAGTAGCGGAATCAGCAACAGGCCGATGCCAGTGGTCAGCATCGCCACCAGACCGAGCGCCAAGGCAGCCTTGAACGACAACGGTCGGTTGAGAGACACCAGCAACAGCGCGCACAACACCGGTGCCAGAAACGGAATCGGCAACGCCAGGCCATAGCTGGCGGCCAGGCACAACGCGGTGCCGGTGGCCAGGCGCGCGGCGCGCTGGACCCGCGGCGAACGCTCGGTACGCATGCTCTCAATAGGCATAGGAAAGCCAGCTCATCAGCCAGAGGAAGATCCGGCCCAAAGGATTGAGCACATTGCCCTCGGAAGGAAAGGCCATCACCTCGGCCTGGCCGCCGGCGCGAATGGAGCGGTTGTCCTTGAGCATGGCCAATGACTCGGCGGAAAACTCGATGATCACCGGGAAACGCTGGGCCGGTCGCAGCCAATCGCGACTGTTCTGCACCGTGGGCAAGGTGCCGGGGGCGGCGGGCTGGCCCACGCTGACCCCGTAGCCGAGACTGCGCACGCGGCCTTCGAATACTTCGCCGGGCAACGCATCGAGCACCACCGACACCGGCGTGCCGGTTTTGACCAGGCCGAGATTGTTCTCGGTCATGTCGGCACTGATCCACACGTCATGGATCGCGATCAGGGTCATGACCGGATTGCCGGCGGCCGCGAACTGGCCGACATCGGTGCGCAAGTCGGTAATCAAGCCGGCCGAGCGCGCCCGGACCTGGGTGTTGGACAGGTCCAGCTCGGCCTTCGACAAGGCGGTGGCGGCGCTGCGCAGTTTGGCGTTGTCATCCTCGCTGCCGCCTTCCGTTTCACGGGCGCGCTGCACTTCGGCGCGGGCCGCAGCGACCTGACTGATAGCGGCTTCGTGGTTGGCGCGGGACACTTCCAGCAGGCGCACGGAGATGGTGCCGGGGTCTTCGCGATACAGGCCTTCAAGGCGCTTATTGTCCTGGCGGGCCTTGAGCTCATTGGCCTGTGCCGCCCGCAGATTGGCCTGCGCCGAAGCGATGCCGGCGGTACTGGCGCCGATCTGCCGGCGGGTGGATTCAAGGTCTGCTCGTGCCCGGTCGACTGCAATCTGGTACGGCTGCGGGTCGATCTCGAAAATGACGTCCCCGGCCTTGACGTCCTGATTGTTGCGCACGTTGACGCGGATCACCCGGCCCGCGACTTCCGCCGCCACCGGAATCACGAAGGCGCCAACCCGCGCCTGTTGCGTGTAGGGCGTAAAACGATCCGCCAGCAGATACCAGGCCAGACTGAGGACGATCAGCAGCAACACCCCTTTCACGCTTTTTTTTGTCGGGTCGGCGGCAGGCTGCGCTGGCGGCGGGACGTCGGGGGAGGGAGGCGCGGCGTCAGTCATGGTGGCTTACCGGGTTGGGATAGGAGGCGGCGGGTTGGGGCTCGGACAGCAGGCCGTCCCAGTCGGTGCGTTGTTCCATTTGCCGGCGCGTGGCCGGGTCGACTTTGGCCTGGGCGCTGTACCAGCCCCCGCCAAGGGACTTGTATAGAGCAATCACGTTACTGACTGCGTCATTGCGGCTGACCAGGTAGCTGTCCTGGGTATCGAGCAGAGCGCGCTGGGCATCCAGCACTCGCTGAAAGTCCGAATAACCCTCGCGATACAGTGCGTTGGCCAGCTCCAGCGAGCGTTTCGCCGCGCCTTCGGCTTCACGCAGGATACGCTCGCGCTGCAAGGCCTGGATCAGACCGTTGGCGGCATCGTCCGCCTCGCGCGCGGCCTGGCGCACCTTGTCGCGATAGGCCTCGATCAGCTGTTGCAAGCGCGCATCCTGCACCCGTACGTTGTTGCTGATGCGACCGTAATCGAACACATTCCAGCGCAGGCTCGGGCCGCCGATCAGGTCGAGGCTGCGGGAGCTGCCGCTCAAGGTATCGGTGGACCAGACGATGCTGCCGAGCAGGCTCAGCGACGGGTAGAAGTCGGTTTCGGCGACACCCACCAGCGCCGACTGTGCGGCGACATTCAACTCGGCGGCGCGCACGTCGGGGCGACGCAGCAGCAGTTGGGCCGGTACATCCTGCAGCACGGCGCGGTCCACCAGCGGGATCAATCCGATGTTTTCGACCACCAGCGGCAGCTCACCCGGCGGCTGACCGATCAGCACCGCCAACGCATTGCGCAAACGCCCCAGCTGATCTTGCAGGACGGGGATGCTGCTCAGGGTGCCGAGGTATTGGGTCTTGGCTTGTTGCAGGTCGAGTTCGGCGGTCTGGCCACTCTTGAACAGCTTTTCGGTGATCTCGTAATTGCGTTGCTGCTGACGGGCGTTTTCCTCCGCTACCCGCAGTCGGGCCTGGGTGGTGCGCAGGGCAAAGTAGCTGTCGGCCACCTGTGCACGAAGCAGGACCAGGGCGTCGTCATAGTTGGCCTCAGCCGCAAAATAGCTGGCATCGGACGCCTCGATGGCACGGCTGAAACGGCCCCAGAAATCCAGTTCCCAGCCCACATCGAAGCCGGCGCTGTGCTGCCAGAAACGGCTGTCTACCGGATTGCGTCCGCCGGATTGATCACGGTGGACATACACACTGTCGGCACTGATCTGCTGCAGTTGCGGGTAACGGCCGCTTTCGGCGATGCCCAACTGCGCGCGAGCCTCCATGACCCGCAGGCCGACAATCTTGAGGCTGGAATTATTGGCGTCGGCTTCAGCGATCAACTGGTCCAGGGTCGGATCGGCAAAAATCTCCCACCACTGGCGTATGTCCGGTTGCAGCGCACGTTGGCTGGCGTGATCGAGGTTCGGTGTATTCCAGTGATCGACCCAGGGCTCGGCGGGCGATTGGAAATCCGGTCCCAGCCGTACGCAGCCGCCGAGGGCAAGCGCGGCACACAACAGAAACCGGTTCAGATCTGGACGCATCGTGCGTTTCCGGCCAAGGAATATCACAGCAGCATAGACGCCCGGATGGTGGGTGGTGCTGTTCACTTCAGGTTGGGGGTTGTAGACGCCTATTGGGATTGGATTGGGGGTATATCCGTTATTTAGGTCATGGCTGCTGGCGGTTCCGCCCTTACGGCGGGTCACTTTGGAAAAGCGCCAAAAAAGCCAAAGCGAGGCGGCCTGACAGCCGACCTGATTTCGCGGTTGTGCTCGTTCCCCTGTGGGAGCAATGCTTGCTCGCGATGAACGACCAGGCACCGCGTTTATTCAGGCAGGGCGCGTAATCGTTGACGTCCTTCGCGAGCGGGCTCGCTCCCACAGGGGATCGGGGCATTTGCCAAAGCCAGGTCGGCTGTCAGGCCGCCTCGCTTTGGCTTTTGATTTAGGCGCCCAGTAAATCCACGATGGCCGAACGCGGGTATTGCTCCGTGGGTAAACCGGCAGGACGCCGGTTTAGCCGCGCTGGGACAGGGATGGCCCATCGCGGCGACCCACAACGCAAAAAACGCCGCGACTGTCGTAAAAACGACCTGTTTACGCTGAACGCGAACCCCGATCAGTTTTCTGTTGAACGACTGTTCAGCCTGGACTATGTTCGTTCCACCTTCTTTCCCGGCTGGTTGCGGGCTTGCGTTTCTTCATTTCGAACGAGGCACTGGCATGCGGTTTTCACCCTTTGTTGAGCGGATATCAGGCCAGGGCGTCGACGCCTGGGATATTCACTACGCGGCCTATGAAGCGCGACGCCGGGGCGAGGATGTGATCATTCTCAGTATCGGCGACCCGGATTTCCCCACCCCCGACTTCATCACCGATGCCGCCATCCAGGCCTTGCGCGAAGGTGACACCCACTACACCGAAATTGCTGGCCGCCCGGCCTTGCGCGAAGCCATCGCGGCACGTTGCGGCAAGTTGTTCGGCCGCGAACTGCAAGCCGACAATGTGATTGCCGTGGCCGGGGCGCAGAACGCGTTGTTCGTGACGTCGATGTGCCTGCTCAGTGCCGGCGATGAAGTGATTGCCCTTGATCCGATGTATGTCACTTACGAGGCGACGCTCAAGGCCTCCGGCGCCACGTTGGTGCGGGTGCCGTGTTCGGCGGACGATGATTTTCGCCTGGATGCGGCAGTGCTGGCCAAAGCCATCACCCCGCGGACCCGGGCGATTTTCCTGTCCAACCCGAATAACCCCACCGGCGTGATGCTCAACCGCGAAGAGCTGCAAGCCATCGCTGAGCTGGCCATTGCCCATGACCTGTGGGTGGTGGTGGACGAGGTCTATGAAAGCCTGGCCTTCGAGCGCGACCATCTGAGCCTGGCGGCCTTGCCGGGCATGGCCGAGCGTTGCGTGGTGATTGGCAGCCTGTCGAAATCCCACGCCATGACCGGTTGGCGGATCGGCTGGATCGTCGCCCATCCGGCCCTGGTCGCCCATGCCGAAACCCTGGTGTTGAGCATGCTCTACGGTTTACCGGGGTTCGCCATGGAGGCCGCGTTGAAAGCCGTCGAGGCCCACGACGAAGTCACCCACGGCATGCGCGACATCTATCGCCGGCGTCGCGATAGGGTGGTGGCGGGGCTGTCGGATTGCCCGGGCATCTCTGTGCTCAAGCCCGATGCCGGCATGTTCGTGCTGGTGGACGTGCGCGGCACCGGCCTGACGTCCCTGGAGTTTGCCTGGCGTTTGCTGCGCGAGGCGCGGGTGTCGGTGCTGGATGCCGCTGCCTTCGGCGAACCGGCACAAGGCTTCGTGCGGCTGTCATTCACCCTGGGTGAAGAGCGACTGGCCGAAGCCTGCCAGCGTATTCGCGATTTTGTCCTGGTACTCAATGGCGAAGCGCCACGGCCGGTTATCAGCCGTGTCACCAGCGAAGCGCCAGCCGCACCGATCACGGCCCGGACCATGATCGAAGTCGAGCAACTGCACAAACGCTTCGGCAACATCGAAGTGCTCAAGGGCGTATCCCTGACCGCCCGCGAAGGTGAGGTGATCTCGCTGATCGGCGCCAGCGGCTCGGGTAAAAGCACCTTGCTGCGTTGCATCAACATGCTCGAAGTGCCGGACCAGGGGCGCATCCTGGTGGACGGCGAAAGCATTCACCTGAACCACTCCCGCCCCGGCGCGCCGCTGGTGTCCGATGCCAAACAGTTGGTACGCATCCGTTCCAGCCTGGGCATGGTGTTCCAGAATTTCAATCTCTGGCCCCATCGCACGGTGCTGGAAAACCTCATCGAAGCGCCGACCCAGGTCCTGCGCGAGAGCAGGGCGGAGGCCACCGAACGGGCCGAAGCCTTGCTCGAACGCGTCGGGCTGGCGGCCAAGCGCAACGAGTACCCGGCGTTTCTCTCCGGGGGGCAGCAACAACGGGTGGCCATCGCCCGGGCCCTGGCCATGCGGCCCAAGGTCATGCTGTTCGATGAACCCACCTCGGCACTCGACCCGGAACTGGTCGGGGAAGTGCTGCGGGTGATCCGCTCGCTCGCCGAAGAAGGCCGGACCATGATCCTGGTGACCCATGAAATGGCCTTCGCACGCGATGTCTCTTCCAAGGTCGCCTTCCTGCATCAAGGCCTGATCGAGGAAACCGGTTCGCCGGACGAAGTGTTCGTACACCCACGCAGCGAGCGTTGCCGGCAATTCGTCAACGCTCATCAGACTCGCTAAAAACAACAAAAGACGGGGCAAAAACCATGGGAAATCGACGTTTGGCAAACTGGTTGACTGGCGCGGCCTGCTTGATGCTGGCCGGGATGAGTGCGGCCCAAGCGCAACCGATCAGGTTCGCGGTGGCGGCCGAACCCTATCCGCCGTACACCGAGAAACAGGCCAACGGTGAATGGAAGGGCTTTGAGGTCGACCTGATCCACAAGCTGTGCAGCGAAATGAAGGCCGATTGCGAAATCAAGGAAGTGGCATGGGACGGGATCATTCCGTCGTTGCTGGCGAAGAAGATCGACGTGATTTTCTCCTCGATGTCGGTGACCGAAGAGCGGGAAAAACAGATCGCCTTCAGCAAGGCCTACTACGACTCGGTGGTGGCGATTGTCGGGCCGAAAGACGCCGTCGTTAAAAAATACCCCGACGACCTCAAGGGCAAGACCATTGGCGTGCAGAACTCGACCGTAAGTGCCAGCTACCTGAAGACCTACTACGAAAAAATCGCCGATGTTAAGTATTACGACACCCAGGACTCGGCCAACGCCGACCTGATCGCCGGCCGCCTCGACCTGATGATGGCCGACGGCACGGCCATGGCGGCCTTCGTCCAGACCCCGGATGCCAAGAACAGCAACCTCGAATACCTGGGCGCCGTTCCGTACGACCCGATCTTCGGCAAAGGCGTGGGTGCCGGCTTGCGCAAGGACGACACCGAACTCAAGGCCAGGCTCGACAAGGCGATCCAGGAACTGCTGGCGAGCAAGGACTACGACGACCTCTCCCAGAGCTACTTCGGTACCAGCGTAAAGCCGGCATTCTAACGAGCTGAACACAATACCTGTGGGAGCATGGCTTGCCCGCGATGGGGCCCTTGAGGCCGCCAAAAGCATCGCGGGCAAGCCATGCTCCCACAAGGACCGGTGGTGCTTTGACTGGAGAGTGAAATGCCAGCAATGTTCGATTTGATCAATTTCAGCGAACAAGGATGGGGCGGGGCGCTGCTCAGGGGGCTCTGGATGACCCTGCAGATCTCCGCCGGAGCCTTTGTGCTCGGGCTGGCCATCGGTCTGGTGGTGGCCTGCCTGAAATTGGGCGCGCCAAAACCGATTGCTGCACTGGCCCGTGGCTACACCACGCTGTTTCGCGCGGTACCGGAGTTGTTGCTGATCCTGTTGCTGTACTACGTCGGTTCCATGTTGCTCAACTCATTGATGACCTCGCTCGGCTACGGCGTGGTGAATGTCAGCGGACCGCTGGCAGCCATCGTGGTGCTGGGCCTGGTGCAGGGCGCCTACGCCTCGGAAATTTTCCGCGCGGCCATCCAGGCGATTCCCTTTGGCCAGATCGAAGCGGCAAAGGCCTTCGGTCTGCACGGTTTCGCCCTGTTCCGTCGCGTCACGCTGCCGATCATGGCGCCCTACGCGATGGCCGGAATGGCTAACCTGTGGATCAACCTGATCAAGGACAGCGCCCTGATCAGTGTGGTCGGCACCAACGAGCTGTTGTACACCGCCAAGCAAGGCGCGGGTTCGACGCGTCACTATCTGTTGTTCTACCTCACGGCCGCCGCGCTGTATTACGTGGTGACGCTGGTGTCCAACTATTTGTCGGGACGGCTGGAGCGACGCATTCGTCGCTGGATGCCTCTTGTTGATTAAACCGGCAGAGAGAATGAAATGATTCCAGCATGGATCGTTGAATATGCGTCGCTGTTGCTCCGTGGGCTGCAAACGACTATCGCCATTCTGGTGATTTCCAGTGTGTTCGGTTATGCCCTGGCGGTATTGGTGGCATTGGCGCGGATTTCGAAAAATAGGGTGATCGCCAAGGTCAGCCTGTTCTATACCAGTGTGACGCGCGGTACGCCGTTGCTGATCCAGATCTACATTTTCTACTACGGGATCGGCAGCCTGTTTGCCCAGTTCCCGCTGATTCGCGGCAGCTTTCTCTGGCCCTATCTGCGCGACGGTTACTGGTACATCGTGTTCGCCCTGGTGGTGTCGATGGGCGCCTATGTCGGTGAAGTGATTCGTGGTGGCTTGCTGGCGGTACCCAAAGGGGAAATGGAAGCGGCCTCGGCCTTTGGCATGACCGCGCGCCAGGCCCTGTTGCGGGTGCGGTTGCCCCGGGCGCTGCGCCTGCTGTTGCCGACCCTGGCCGGCGAAACCGTGATGCTGCTCAAGTCCACGGCGCTGGCCTCGACCATCGCCGTGATCGACCTGCTGGGCGCGGCCAACGTGGTGCGGGCGCAGACCCTGCAAGTCTACGAGCCGTTGCTGCTGGTGGCCGGTGTCTACGTGTGCCTGACATTCCTGATCGAAGGGCTGTTTGCCTTCGCCGAACGGCGCGGAACGCCGGTGCGCAGGTCCGCGTGATGAACAAGCCAGTGGTCGATCGTTCGCTGCAAGGCATCGGCCTGTGCACCCTGGGGTATGCGTTTCTGTCCTTGCAGGACGCCGGTATCAAATGGCTGGTAGCCGATTATTCGGTGTTCACCATCCTGTTCTGGCGCGCCCTCGTGGTGGCGGTCGCCTGCCTGCTGGTGGGGCGCCTGCAACTGGTGCAGCGTGCCTGGCGTTCCTCCAGTCGACGCTTGCTGGTGGTGCGCGGTTTGCTGTCGATCGCCGCCTGGCTGCTCTATTACACGGCAGCGAGGGACCTGACCCTGGCGGAGATGACCACCCTGTATTTCTCGGCACCGATCATGGTCACGGTATTGGCAACGGCGATTCTCAAGGAGCGCGTCAGCGGTTGGCAGTGGTTCACCCTGATCATCGGGTTTGTCGGCGTGGTGATTGCCTGCCGTCCCGACAACATGACCGATCCGTTGCCGATTGTGCTGACGTTGCTGGCGGCGATGTGCTGGGCGTTCACCTATATCCAGTTGCGCCAGGTCGATGAGCAGACCTCGGTGCTGGAGCAAATGCTGATCACCAATGTGGTCTTCGTCATTTGCATGGCGGTAGCGTTGCCCTGGACCCACACCCCGGCACCGACGCCTGCCTGGCTGGGCATGCTTGGCGCCGGGCTGATGGGCGGTATCGGGCAGTTCCTGTTGTTCGCCAGTTTCCAGCGCGCCACCGCGACCGTGCTGGCGCCGTTCGAGTACACCGGGCTGATCTGGGCGTTCCTGCTGTCGAGCCTGATCTGGGGCACGCTGATGGACGTGTCGTTGATGATCGGCGCTGGCCTGATCGCGGTCAGCGGCACCCTGGCGATGATATTTGGTCGGCATGCCTCACAGGACGTTGTCGGTGCCGAATGCTCCGTGTCGCAACCCCTTTATCCGGCAGCAGATGCACAGGACGTTGGTGGGGCACCACACGAACCCGAGGCCATCGTTCATCGCCAAAGACAGTCATAAGGGGAGGGCAAGCGCATGGTGCGGGATGTTTCGTTCAACATTCTCAATAATAACGGCGATGCGGTGCAGGTTGGTGCCTGGCGTTTTGAGGGCGATGGCCAGGGGCCGAAGGTGCACTTGCAAGCAGGGGTGCATGCCGATGAAATCGCCGGGATGCTGGTGCTGCACCTGTTGATGCAGCGTCTTCAGGTCGCCGAGTCCGAGGGCAAGCTAAAGGGCAGCGTGACCGTGGTGCCGCAAGCCAATCCCCTGGGCATCGGCCAGTTTCGCCAGGGACGGATTCTCGGCCGATACCATGATGCGACCGGGCATAACTTCAACCGTGGATTCGACCAGTCGGCGGCGATGGAACGACCTTCGACCGTTGTCCAGCAATGGCAGCAGAAACTGGTGCAACTGGCGTCATCGGCAGATGTGATGCTCGACCTGCACACCGACGATGAAGCGCTGCCCTACCTCTACGTTCACCGCAGCTTCTGGCCCCGTGGCCGCGAGCTGGCGGCGGCGATGAAAATGGACGTGGCGATCATCTGGGACGACGGCGGCGACGGCTCCTTCGAGGAAACCCTCATTGCGCCCTGGTTGCGCGACGGCACCACCGACGGGCGCATGGCCGCGACCCTGGAGTTGCGGGGGCAGGGTGACGTCAGCGACCGGCTCGCCCAACAGGACGCCGAGGGACTGTATGCCTGGCTCTGCGGCTATGGCGTCATCGACGATTCGGTGTCGCCCATTGACTGGCCTGTCGAGGCCGTGGAAATGGGCCACATGGAGACCCTGCTGGCGCCGCAGCCGGGGGTGCTGATTTTTGAAAAGGAACTGGGCGATCTCGTCGAAGAAGGCCAGCGCTTTGCGCGAATCCTGCGACGCCCGGGCGATCCGTCTTCTGAAGTGGTGCTGTATGCCGAGCAGACCGGGCGACTGGTCACACGCTATCGCGATCGGTTGATCTCCCAGGGCATGGGGGTGGCGAAGTTCACGGGCAGGCGTCTGTCGAGGAACTGGAGTGGTGGTCTGCTGGACCCGAACTAGCGTGCGGCAGTAAAGAATCTACCTATCAGGCTGCGGCTTTTACCGGCATGGAAAGGGATCGCCCGAATACCCTGCCGGTGAGCGATTGCATAGGCTGGCGCATTTGCAGCTTAGGGTGGAAGCACGTCATGCGGTTATTTGAGTTGATCACCTTCACAGTACGAGTTCGTACGGTCGCACAAGCGTTGGCGCAAATTGAAACGTCTCTGGCCGAGCCCGAGGTCGGCGGCACGTTGATGGGCTGCTGGGCCTCGGAGATCGGGCCGTTGAACCAGATTGCCGTGCTACGTGGTTTCTCCGACGAACGCTCGCGCCAGACCGAGCGCGAGCGCTTCTTGTTGGAAGGCAAGGCCTTCGGTATCAACGAGTTTATGACGGACCTGCGGATCGAAAACTACAGTCTGTTTCCGTTCCTAAAACCTTTGCGTCCCGGCCAACACGGGCCGTTCTACGAATTGCGCGTCTACGACCTGATCAGCTCCGGCCTGCAACCGACACTCGAAGGCTGGGCCAAGGCCATCGAACCGCGGACCGCCGAACAGTACTCACCGGTGTACGCCGCGTTTTATGCCACTGACGGCGCGCTGCCGCGTTACCTGCACATCTGGCCCTGGACAACCCTGGAGCAGCGTCTGCAAGTGCGAACCCAGGCGGTGGGGGACGGCGTCTGGCCACCGGAAAACTCAGGGCCGCAATTGCGCGACATGTGTTCGACGATTTACCTGCCAGCGGTGTTTTCGCCGTTGCAATGAGGAGGGTGGGGTGGGTGCCGCCCCATCCCTTGTAGGAGCTGGCTTGCCAGCGAAAGCATTCCTTCAGACGATAAACAGGTCGCCTGACCCACCGCATTCGCTGGCGAGCCGGCTCCTTCAGGGTGCTGATCAGCCTTTGCCGACCCGCAAAATTTCCCCCACCAACCAGTCCAGTGCCGGGTCCTGTCCGCGTTGCGCCAGGTACACCAGGTCCAGCTCGAACGCTTCCAGGGCAAACGGCAAATCATGCAGCTGCAAGGGCAGCAAGCTTGCGAAGTTACGCGCCAGCCGGGTCGGCAACACCACGCAAAGATCGGAAGCCGCCACCAGATGGGCCGCCTGCAAATAGTTGGGGGTGGTGTAGACGATTTGCCGCGACAACCCTTGTTCGCCCAGCCATTGATCGACCATGCCACGGGTCTGGCCGCCGTGCACCCAGAGATGGCGCAGGCGCAGGAAGGTCTCCAGATCCAATCCACCGGTAATCACCGGATGGTCCCGTCGCAACGCAACTTGCAGGGTTTCGCTGCGCCAGAGATGACGGGCGAAGCGTGCGGGAATTTCATCGAAACGGCCCAGCACCAAATCGAGCTGGCCGCGATCCAGGGCATCGATTGGCAGACTGGGCGCCAGTGGGGCGATGTCCAGGCGCAGGTTCGGGGCGCAGTCCTGCAGGCGTCGCAACAGGCTGGGCATGCACAGCTGCTCGACGAAATCGGTCATGGCGATACGAAAGCTCTGGCGGCTGTAGCGCGGGTCAAAGCTTTCGTCGACGTTGAGGGTCTGTTCGATCTGCTGCAAGGCCGAGCGAATCGGACCCTCCAGCGCCAGGGCCTTGGGCGTCGGTTGCATGCGCCGGCCGATGCGCACCAGCAACGGGTCATCGAGCAGCTCGCGCAGGCGCGCCAGGGCGTTACTCACGGTTGGCTGGCTGAGGGCCAGGCGCTCGGCGGCACGGGAGACGTTCTGTTCACGCAGCAACACATCGAGGATGCGCAGCAGATTGAGGTCGAAATTGATTGTATTCATATTCCAAATATCACACATATGAAAATGAAATTTCTCAAATAGTAGGCAGCTGCTTAGGGTGTCGACAATCCTTCTTTTCAGTACAGGGGTGTCGGTGTGAATAACGGATTTAACGTACAACAGGCCGCGGTGATAGGCGCCGGAACCATGGGCCGGGGAATTGTCATCAGCCTGGCCAGTGCCGGCATTCCGGTGTTGTGGCTGGACGCCAATCCGCAGATGGTCAGCGCCGGCCTGAAGATGGCCGCCGACACCTGGGCCCATCAGGTGGTCAAGGGACGCATCAGCGAAGAGCAGGCCGAGCAGAATCTGGCCCGTGTACAGGCGGTCGACAGCTATGCGGCACTGGCCGATGTCGACCTGGTGATCGAGGCGGTGTACGAGAACCTTGAACTCAAGCAGGACATTTTCCGCACCCTGGACAACACCCTCAAGCCAGACGCGATCCTGGCCAGCAACACCTCGGCGCTGGATATCGACGCCATTGCCGCCGTCACCGCGCGTCCCGGGCAGGTGCTGGGCCTGCATTTCTTCAGCCCGGCACACATCATGAAACTGCTGGAAATCGTCCGTGGCGCCCAGACATCGCCGGCCGTGCTGGAAGTGGCCAGGCAACTGGGGCAACGACTGGGCAAGGTGGCGGTGGTGGCCGGCAACTGCCGTGGCTTTATCGGCAACCGCATGCTCAAGACCTATGCCGACGAGGCCCGCAAGATGCTTCTTGAAGGCGCGCTGCCCCGGCAGGTGGACGGCGCACTGCAGGCCTTCGGCTTTGCCATGGGGCCGTTTCGCATGTACGACGTGGTCGGTGTCGATCTTGAGTGGCGCGCCCGTCAACTGGCCGGGCAGGGCATGGACAGTCCGCTGGTGCAGGTCGACAACGCCCTGTGCGAACTCGGCCGCTTTGGCCAGAAGGCCGGTCGTGGCTATTACCAGTATGCCGAAGGGAGTCGCGAGGC
Source organism: Pseudomonas izuensis (assembly GCF_002356535.2). NCBI lineage: Bacteria > Pseudomonadati > Pseudomonadota > Gammaproteobacteria > Pseudomonadales > Pseudomonadaceae > Pseudomonas > Pseudomonas izuensis. Next base: position 3,150,139 of record NZ_AP017423.2, read on the forward strand.
CGGGCATGATCCTGAAGTCGATGCGCTGATCGAACGAATCAGCAGCGATTTGGGCTATCGCCGCCGCGTGATTGATGACCGGGAAATTGTCGAGCGCAGCCTGTTGGCACTCGTCAATGAGGGCGCGAAGATCCTCCAGGAAAACATCGCCGACAACAGCCAAGACATCGATCGGGTCTACCTCAATGGTTATGGCTTCCCGGCGGCGGTCGGCGGACCGATGAGCTGGGCCGATGGCCAGGGTCTGGCGTCGATCCGGGAACGTCTGGAGCGTTTGCAACAATTGCACGGCGCACACTGGCAGCCGGCGCCGCTGATTGCCCGGCTGATAGCGGCAGGTAAAGGCTTTGCCGATGTGGAGGGCCAGGTATGAACTATCAGGCGCCGCTGCGCGATATGCGTTTTGTCCTGCACGAACTGTTTGACGTGGCCGGCCATTGCCGGCAACTGGACAACGGCCTGGATCGCGACACCATTGACGGTGTGCTCGAAGAAGCCGCGCGGTTTACCGCCGAGGTGGTGGCACCGCTCAACCGCAACAGTGACGAGCAGGGTTGTCGGTTGCAGGACGGTGAAGTCACCACGCCGGATGGCTTCCCCGAGGCCTACAAGCTATTCGTCGAGCAGGGCTGGGCGAGCATGACCGGGCCGGCAGATTTCGGCGGCCAGGGCTTCCCGCAAATGCTTTCGGCGAGCTTCCACGAGATGCTGATGAGCGCCTCGCTGTCGTTCCGGGTCTACTCCGGGCTGACCGAAGGCACGGTGGTGGCGCTCAATCGCCACGGCAGCGACGAACTCAAGCGGCGCTATCTGGCACAGTTGGTCAGCGGCGAGTGGACCGGCACCATGTGCCTCACCGAGCCCCAGGCCGGCACCGATCTGGCGCTGCTGCGCACCCGTGCCCAACCCCAGGCCGATGGCAGCTACCGGCTCAGCGGCAGCAAGATCTTCATCAGCGGCGGCGAGCAGGACCTCAGTGACAACATCATTCACCTGGTACTCGCCCGTTTGCCCGACGCATCACCCGGGGTCAAAGGGATCAGCCTGTTCCTGGTGCCCAAGCGGCTGGTCAACGCCGATGGTTCATTGGGCGAACGCAATGCCCTGAGCTGTGGTGCGTTGGAGCACAAGATGGGCATCAAGGGGGCGTCCACCTGTGTGATGAACTTCGATGGCGCCACGGGGTGGCTGGTCGGGCAGCCGAACCAGGGACTGGCCTGCATGTTTACCATGATGAACGATGCACGGTTTCAGGTTGGATTGCAGGGCCTGGGCATTGCCGAGGCCGCGTTCCAGGGCGGCCTGGCCTATGCCCGCGAACGCTTGCAGTCGCGCTCGATCAGCGGCCCGGTGGCGCCGGATAAACCCGCCGACCCGATCATCGTCCACCCGGATGTGCGGCGCATGCTGCTGGTCCAGAAAACCCTCAGCGAAGGCTGTCGCATGCTGGCGGCCTACGCTGCCCGGCAGCTGGATCTCGAACACGGTGCCAGCGACGAGGTGCAGCGTGACGCCGCGACCCGTCGCGCCGCGTTGCTCATCCCGATGATCAAGGCGTTCTTCACCGACTGCGGCCAGGAGGTGGCCAGCCTGGGCGTGCAGCTGTACGGCGGCCACGGATATATCCGCGAGTGGGGCATGGAGCAGCTGATGCGCGACAGCCGCATCACCCAGCTTTACGAAGGCACCAACGGCATACAGGCGCTGGACCTGATCCGCCGCAAGCTGCTCGGTGATGGCGGCAGCGAACTCAATGCACTGATTGACGAATTGGCCACCCAGGTGGCACTGGCTACATCGCAACCCGAGATGGCCGAGCGGGTCGGGCAGCGCCTTGCAGAATGGCGAAAGCTGGGGGATTCGGTGCTGCAAGCCTGTCGCCGCGATCCCGAAGAGATCGGCGCCGTGTCGGTGGATTTCCTCGCCTACTCGGCTTACGTGATGCTGGCCGCCCTGTGGTTACAGGCGGCCGTGCGTGCCAGTGAGGCCCTGGCGGCCGGCACCGGGGAAGTCGCGTTCTACCAGGCCAAGCTGCAATCGGCGGACTTCTACCTGCGCCGGGTGCTGCCACGGGCCGGCGCGCATCGTGAGGCCTTGCTGGCCGGTGCCGGTTGCCTGATGGCCATGCCTGAGACCGACTTCGCGTTCTGATCCCGCGCAACCTCAGACCGACAAAGGGTCCAACAACCCGCGCGGTCGATGCCTTGGCCATCGACCGCGCGACTGCTCTACAGCCCCCATCTCCCGCCATCCCCCAAAAAGGGGTGGGTGCAGTTCGGACGTGCAGACCACCCATTCAAGGGAGGGTCATGCATGACCTTCTTTGGATATGCTCCCCATACCCCAACCCCCTTGCAGGCAATCGGGGTGGAACGTGTTCAGAGAGGTGCATTGGGTGTATCGCAAATTATTTTCGGTGACAGGCAAGCCGCGCAGGCTGGATGGCGGCGCGCTGTTTGGCACGACGCCGCGCAGCGCCTGGATGGAGTGGCTGAGTCCCGACCACGACAACGAGGTCGAACTGGCCTCGCGCGCGCTGCTGGTTCAACAGGACGGCCTGAACATTCTGGTGATGGCAGGCACCGATGCGTTGCTGGCGCCGCTGGCGCGCACCTGTCGCTGCCAGCGTCCAGCCGTGGGCCTGCTGGAAAGCCTTGCCCGGGTGGGGGTGGAAGAAGGGCAGGTACACATCGTCGTGCTCACCCACCTGCACGCGATGCTTGCCCCGACACTGCGCCAGGCGGTCAGTGAGGGTGATACGCCCCGGTTGCTGTTCCCGGCCGCTCGCTATCTGGTCGGCCGCCAGCACTGGACGCGCGCCAACCATCCGCACCCGCGGGACAGGGCACTGTTCGTGCCGCAGATCATCAGCCAATTGCAAGGCAGTGGGCGCTTGCAGCTGATCGACGAACGCGCGAACGGCTTGCTGGGTGAAGGCTGGCGCTTTCATGTCAGCGATGGCTACACGCCCGGGCAGTTACTGCCTGAGATCGAAATGCCTGGCGGCCCGATCGTCTTTGCCGGTGACCTGGTGCCGGCCAGGCAATGGCTTGCACTGGATCTGACCACGGCCTTCGACCGCAATCCGGAAAGCCTGATCGATGAGAAGGAGCGCCTGCTCGACCACCTGGTGGCCAACGGTGGACGGCTGTTCCTGCCCCGCGACCCCGGCGTCGCATTGATCAAGGTCGCCCGCGACAAGCAACATCGTTATCAACCTTTCGATCATCACCCGGTTCTGCATCGACTGGACAGTTGAAACAACCCGCTCAAGAGGAGTCCCCAATGAAAATAATGGTTGCGGTAAAACGCGTGGTCGACTTCAACGTCAAGGTCCGCGTCAAGGCGGATGGATCCGGCGTCGACCTCGCCAATGTGAAAATGGCAATGAACCCGTTCTGCGAAATCGCCGTGGAAGAAGCCGTACGCTTGAAAGAGAAGGGTGTTGCGACTGAAATCGTCGTCGTCTCCGTCGGCCCGTCCACCGCCCAAGAGCAACTGCGCACCGCGCTGGCTCTGGGTGCCGACCGCGCCATCCTCGTCGAATCCGCCGAAGAGCTGACTTCCCTGGCCGTTGCCAAACTGTTGAAAGCTGTGGTCGACAAGGAGCAGCCGCAACTGGTGATCCTTGGCAAACAAGCCATCGACAGCGACAACAACCAGACTGGCCAGATGCTCGCTGCATTGAGCGGCTATGGTCAGGGCACATTCGCCTCCAAAGTCGAAATCAGCGGCGACAGCGTGGCTGTCACCCGTGAAATCGACGGCGGCGCGCAGACCGTTTCCCTGAAACTGCCGGCCATCGTCACCACCGACCTGCGTTTGAACGAGCCGCGCTACGCGTCCCTGCCAAACATCATGAAAGCCAAGAAAAAGCCGTTGGAAACCGTCACTCCAGACGCACTGGGTGTTTCCATCGTATCCACCTGCAAGACCGTGAACGTCGAGGCACCGGCTTCACGCAGCGCGGGCATCAAGGTCAAGTCGGTGGCTGAACTGGTCGAGAAACTGAAAAACGAAGCGAAGGTGATCTGATGACTATTCTGGTAATCGCTGAGCACGACAACAAGGTCGTGGCTGCGGCCACATTTAACACCGTGGCAGCCGCCAGCAAAATCGGTGGTGACATTCACGTGCTGGTGGCCGGCGCAGGCGTAGGGGCTGTGGCTGAAGCCGCCGCCAACATCGCGGGCGTGGCCAAAGTGCTGGTGGCCGACAACGCGGCCTACGCCAATCAACTCCCGGAGAACGTCGCCCCGTTAGTCGCCAGCCTGGTGATCGAGCAACATTCGATTTACAGCCACGTCCTGGCGTCGGCCACGTCCAGCGGCAAAAACATCTTGCCGCGGGTTGCCGCGCAGCTGGACGTCGATCAGATCTCCGAGATCATCGCGGTCGAAAGCGCCGACACCTTCAAGCGTCCGATCTACGCTGGTAACGCCATCGCTACCGTGCAATCGAACGCTGTGGTCAAGGTGATCACTGTGCGCGCCACCGGTTTCGACCCGGTCGCTGCTGTCGGGGGCGCGGCCAGCGTTGAAACCGTGGATACGGTCTATGACGCCGGCACTTCCAGCTTCGTCGGTGAGGAACTCGCCAAGTCCGACCGCCCCGAGCTGACCGCGGCAAAAATCATCGTTTCCGGTGGTCGCGGCATGCAGAACGGCGACAACTTCAAGCACCTGTATGCGCTGGCCGACAAACTCGGCGCGGGCGTCGGCGCTTCGCGCGCGGCGGTGGACGCAGGTTTTGTCGCCAACGACATGCAGGTCGGTCAGACCGGCAAGATCGTCGCACCGCAGCTGTATATCGCGGTGGGCATCTCCGGGGCGATCCAGCATCTGGCCGGCATGAAAGACTCCAAGGTGATCGTGGCGATCAACAAGGACGAAGAAGCGCCGATTTTCCAGGTGGCCGATTACGGCCTGGTGGCGGATTTGTTCGAAGCTGTGCCGGAGCTTGAGCGGCTGGTTTGATCATCTCCGGGAAGGTTGGAGACCGCGGGATTGGGCATATATCCATTCCTGCGGTAACCCTCACAGATGTACCCGGTCCACTGTGGGAGCGAGCCTGCTCGCGAAGGCGGTCTGGCATCTGACATTGATGTTGACTGACACGCCCTCTTCGCGAGCAGGCTCGCTCCCACATTTGGATCTTTGCCAAGCTCAAAGCGGTCGCCCGGAACCAGGCTCCGCATTCGATGCACTGGCCCCAACACTCAGAACACCTGCTGGTAGATCGCCCGAATATCGTCCAGGCTCAGCTCGCGGGGATTGTTGCCGAGCAGGCGTGTCTGTTTGGCGCCGTCAGTGGCCAGCGCATCGAGATCGTCCAGCGTGATGCCCATGTCCCGCAGGCGGGTTGGCAGGCCAAGGCGGCCGGGTAGTGCCTCCAGATGGTCGATCAGGGCGATGGCTTTTTCAGTCACCGTGCCTTGTAGCGCCGGCAGCAGGATAACGGCCAGTTCGGCGTAGAGCGGCGCGGCGGCTTCCAGGTTGAAACGCATCACCGGCGCCAGCACCAGGGCGTTGGACAGCCCGTGGGGAATATGGAAGCGGGCGCCCAATGGATAGGCCAGCGCATGGACGGCAGCGACCGGGGCATTGGCGAAGGCCATGCCGGCCAGGCAAGCACCTAGCAACATGTGCTCGCGCGCTGCTGCGTCCTGGCCGTTGTCGCAAACGCGCTGCAGATTTTCCCCAAGCAGACGCAGCGCCTCCCGGGCCAGGCAATCGGAGATGGGGTTTTTCAGGTGCCTGGAGGTGTAGGACTCGATGGCGTGCACCATGGCATCGATGCCGGTGGCCGCCGTCACGGAGCGGGGCAGTCCCAGGGTGAGGTCCGCGTCCAGCAAGGCGATGTCAGGCAATAGCGCCGGTGAGATGACCACGTTCTTCTGGCCTTCGCCGGTGGTGATCACCGACACGGCGGTGACCTCGGAGCCAGTGCCCGCCGTGGTCGGGACCAGGATCAGCGGCAGGCGTCGGCCATTGGTCTGGTCGATGCCATAGATCTGCGCCAGGGTTTCCTCGCTACGTGCCAACAGCGCCGTCAGCTTGGCCGCATCCAGAGAACTGCCACCGCCGAAGCCGATCACGCAATCGGCGCTGCACTCGCGGGCGGCTTGTACGGCTTGGAGGATCACGGATTCCGGTGGATCGGCCTGTACGTCGCTGAACACCTGCAGCGCAATACCCAGTTGGGCGAACCCGCGTTCGACCGGCGCCAGCAGGCCGGTAGCCAGCACCCCGGCATCGGTGACCAGCAGCACGGAGCGATGGCCCATGGACTGGACCTGTTCGGCGAGGCGGGCAGCGGCACCGCGTTCGATGATGATGGAGCGGGTGGTGTTGAATAGCAGGCGGCGCGTCATGTCGTCTTCCCCGTGGATTGGCCGTTGGATCGGCAGTGTCCTGCGAGGTTAAGTGCCTGATACCGAGGTTTCCCCCCCTCCGGAAGAGAGGGGTCAGTCGATCAGTTTTTGATTGCGCGCCCAGACCATGGCGTCGTAACGGCTGGAAACCCCCAGCTTGGCGAAGATATTGCGCAGGTTCCACTTCACCGTGTCCAGGGTGATGTCGAGCGTGAGGGCGATACGCTTGCTCGACATGGCCTGGGCGACGAGGCTGAGGATCTCGCGTTCCCGTGGCGTCAATTGCGGCGCTTGCCCGGGTGTCGGGGTCCGCCGCATCCGTGGCGTTGCCGGGGACGGTGCGCAGGGACCGGTGAGCTTGCCGATGAGTTCGTCCACGTACTGGCGCACAGGCGCTTGCAGGTCGCCACCGGCCAGGCGAGGCAGCAATTTTTCACTCAAGGCGCCCTCGTCCAGCATGGTGCGAACCAGACCCAGGCGCTGCCCGGTTTCCACGGCTCGACGTAGCCGTACGAGGGAGTCCTCGGGGCGCTTGAGATCTTCCAGAACCCCGGCCGCCAACAGGTCGACGAGCACGCCCAGGCGCCCGCGGTGGAATTCGTCGGCGTAGTCCTTCACTTCATTCAACGCCTGCAGCGCGGCCTGGGAGTCTTCGCTGCTGAGCACTCGTGCGCGGGCCAGGGTGGCAATGACCGGCAATTCCGCCCGTCCTCCACGTTCGCTGCCGTGCTCGCGGGCCAGCGCTTCGAGCGATTGCAACAGTTCCATGGCGTGACTGCGCTGCCCCTTGATCAGGCACACGCGGATCTGTTCGCCCAACAGCTGGGCCACCGGGCGGATCTGTCCCAGACAGCGCAGGTGGGCGATTTGCTGGCGCAGAAAGGTCAGGGCGACATCCGGGCCTTTCTGTAGCAGGTCGAGACGGCTGCGACTGATGTTGGTGCGCACGATCACGTCAGGAACAGAGGAGTGCAGCAGGCCGAAGCGGTTGGCGATCAGTTCGCGCGCGTCATCGATCCGGTCAAGTTCGTAGAACGCATCGGCCAGCAGGCTGGCACACAGGTTGGCGCAGATCGAGCGAGGACCGCCTTCACGGGTGGAGCGCTCCAGCAATTCGGACACCAGCGGTTCTGCCACGCCCATCTCACCGGCGGCGATGTAGGTAGTCAAGCGAGCGGATTCTGCCACCAGCGCCATGTCGTTGCCGCGATCCTGCGGCGGGATCGGATGGATGTCGAACAGGCGCCGGGCATCGGCGTAGCGACCCGCCGTGGTATAGGCCACGGCCAGTGCTGCCAGCAACACATAGCGCAAAAAGGGGTTTTCCATCGGTGCATCGCGCACCGGTTCCAGCAGGCGGATGGCACGTTCGCTGTCGTCGTCCTGTACGGCGATGGCACCGTGGATCAACGGCAGGCCGCTGGCCAGCTCGGGATGTTCGCTCAGGTCGCTGGCCTGCAATCGACCGAGCCAGGATTTCGCCCGGCCTGGGCGCGAGGTCAGCGACACCGTGAGGCAGGCCAGAAACAGCAGGCGTTGATGGCGAAACAGCACGTCCTCGGGCAAGCGCTCCAGCAGGCGCAAGGTCGGGGCGAGGTAGTCCAGGGTCCAGGTCGCCGGGGCGGTCCGTTCGATCACCTGGATGGCAAAATCGACATCCTCGGCCAGGCAGGCATGACGAACCGCCTCGGTCAGGCAGTCATGGCCGGCGAACCAGTGGGCACCCAAGCGATGCAAGGCGCGCACATCCCGCATCCGGTGCTCCAGGCGTGCGGTGAGGAATTCGCCGAACAGGGGATGGAAGCGATACCAGATCAGGCGGTCATCGGAGTCAACCCGATAGATCAGCAGGTTCTCGTCTTCCATGCGCTGGATCAGATCGCCAGCCCCGGTATTGCCGGTCACGGCCATGGCCATGGGGGCGTTGAAGCGACGGAAAATCGACAGCGTTTCGGCGACCTCCACCAGCTCGATGGGCAGGTGTGCCACCACCTCTTCGCGCAAGTAGGTCTGCAGGTCGCTGGAGCGCCACACCAGGTCATTGAGGATCGAGCGGGTATCGGGACGGTTCTTGAGCATGATGACGATCAGTTGCAGGCAGGACGGCCAGCCGCTGGTCAGCTCATGAATCAGGCTCAGTTCATCGGCGTTGATCTTGTCGGCACCGAGGTTTTCTTCCACGAAGGTGCGGGTTTCGGCCAGGTCGAATGGCAGTTCGGCACTTTCGATTTCGACCACCTGGTCCATGACCCGCAGGCGCGACAGGCTCAGTGGCGGGTTGACCCGCGAGGCAAGCACCAGGTGCAGATTGCCCGGACTCTGGTCGAGCAGTTTCTGGATGAGTTTGTGGGCATGGGGGGCTTCCACATGATGGTAGTCGTCGACAATCAGGTACAGCTCCTTGCTCAGCATGGCGGCCGCATCGACGATGATGGCGACCGAGGCTTCTATTGCGCTGAGCGTGTTGTCTTCGCGCAACAGGTTGATGTCGACCTCGATGCCCAGGCGCCGCATGCCTTCGAGAAATGCCGTGCAGAAGGCCGTGTAACCCTTGTCGTCGACTGTCAGCGAAACCCAGGCGACTTCCGCACCGGCCTTGAGGCGATCCTGGCGCCACTGGGCCAGCAGGGTGGTCTTGCCATAACCGGCTGCGCCGGTGACTAACGCCAGGGTGCAGTGATGCATGCGCTTGAGTTGCGCGAGCAGGGCGCTGCGCGCCACATGGCGGGTGCCGATGCGCGGGGGTGAAAACTTGGTGGAGACCAGGTGTCTGGCGGGGGTGTCCGGCAACTTTTTATCCTCGCGCCACGGTCACGGCGACTCTCGCGCCGGGCGAAACTAGCCAACCTGTCGATGCAGGTCAAGATCTTACGATAGTGCCATTTGAGCCCCTGTGGGAGCGAGCCTGCTCGCGATGGCGGTGTGTCAGCCGCCGAAAATGTTAAATGTACTGGCGTCTTCGCGAGCAGGCTCGCTCCTACAGGGGGCTCGTGGTGTTTGGCCATCCGCAAAGGGAGGGACGCGAAGGTGGTCTTGTTTTCTAAGATCTGGCCAAGCCCCCATTCCGGGTGCCAACGAAGGAATCACGATGAAACTGGATAATAAAGTAGCCGTCGTCACGGGCGCGGCATCGGGGCTTGGCCTGGCCACTTGCAAGGCGCTCGCGGCAGCCGGTGCCAGGGTGGTGGGTTTCGACCTCGATCAGCAACGGCTCGACGCGGCGCTCGATGGCATTCCCGGCATCGCCGTCGACGTCTCGGACGAAGCCAGTGTCAAGGCGGGTATCGAGACGGTGGTGCAACGCTTCGGTGCGGTGCATGTGGCGGTGAACTGTGCCGGCATCCTGGGGCCGTGCAAGACTCTTTCCAAAGGCCAGTTGTTTCCCACGGATCTGTGGAACCGTGTGCTGGGCGTCAATCTGACGGGTACGTTCAACATGATCCGTCACGCCGCATTGGCCATGTCCGCGAACGATCCCGAGGCAACGGGCGAGCGCGGTGTCATCATCAATACCGCCTCGGGCGCGGCTCGTGAGGGCCAGATGGGGCAAGCGGCCTACAGCGCCAGCAAGGCCGGCGTTATCGGCATGACCCTGCCGATCGCCCGCGACCTGGCCGAACATGGCATCCGCGTGGTGAGCCTGGCACCGGGCCTGTTCGAGTCCGGGATGTCCGCCGGTATGCCGGCAAAAGTGTCCGAAACCATCGTCAACGGGTTGCTGTTCCCGCGTCGCATGGGCCACCCGCAAGAGTTCGCCGCGTTGGTGCAGCATGTGGTGGAGAATGCCTATCTCAACGGGCTGACCCTGGATATCCAGTGCGGCACCCGTTGATCTGAAGGGGTAGTTCGCGCCCCCCATGTGGGAGCGAGCCTGCTCGCGAAAGCGGTGGGTCAGTCAGCATGGATGTTGGATGTGAGGGCCTCTTCGCGAGCAGGCTCGCTCCCACAGGGAATCTCGGTCGCTCAGATGCTTTCCTTCAACCATGGAACCTCTCACATTGATCAGGTCACGCTTCGATACCAGGCCACGCCTTGTTCGTCGAGGCCGACGCTGACCTCGCCGCGTATTAAGAGGTGATTGAGGCACGCCAGGGTCTCGCCGGTCGCCAGGGTGAGTCGAGAGGGATCGTCGTTGCGCACGGCTGTACTGAACAGCAGCTCAAACAGGTCGACAACGCACTTGGGCTCATCCAGGCCCTTGCGCAGAAGCTCCAGCGCGCCAAGGGCATCGGCTTGCAATTGCCCGATCCGCGTATGCAGGCCACGAAATGGCTTGTTGTGCGACGGCAATACCAGCACGTCGTCCGGGACACGGCGGCGTAGCGTGCTCAACGACTCGAGCCAGTCGTGCATCGGATCGGCATCCGGTTCGCTGGGCTGTACCGACACGTTGGACGAGATGCGCGGCAACACCTGGTCGCCGGATATCAGCAGCTTTCGGTCCGCGTCGTACAGGCAGGCGTGTTCCGGCGAATGACCGGCGCCCACCACCACTTCCCAGCCATGTCCGCCGATGTCCAGCCGCTCGCCGTCGCGAATGCGCCGGTAGCTGTCGGGCAAGGGCGAGATCATGCGACCGAAACGGCCGAAGCGCTGGCGATAAAGCTCCAGGGTCTGTTCGTCCCAACCGGCGCGCTGGTAGAACGCCAGCGTCTCTTGCGGTGCCGGTCGCCCGCTGTCACTGGCAAGCATGCGGCATTGCAGGTATTCCAGGCGCGTCATCCATAAGCGGCTGCCGGTCTGGCGGCTCAGCCAGCCGGCCATGCCGACATGGTCGGGATGCAAGTGGGTGGCGATGATCCGGGTCAGTGGTGCGTCCTGCAGGGCACCGGCCAGCAGGGCGCTCCAGAGGGCGACCGTCTGATCATCGTGAAGGCCGCAATCGACCAAGGTGGTGCCAGGCCCGTCGCCCAGAAGCCAGACGTTGATGGCCCCCAGGGACATTGGCAGCGGCAACCTGAGCCAATTCACGCCCGGAACAATCTGCTCAGGCACGCCAGGTGGCGGCAAGGTGGCGCAGGGGTAACTGATTGGCGCGCCGGGGCTGTTCGAGGTGTCGTCCATCATTTTTCTCCTGAGTGTTTTATCGCCGACGCGTCCGGTACAGGCCTGCATTCAGCTCCATGTAATCGACTTTACCGGGAGGGGGGTAGGGGAACACCCCCCTTTCAGAAAGGGGGGGGAGGACAGCGGCATGACGCTGGCACCCTTCGGGGCAATCGATCACTGATCGAGCGGCTTGCGAACCTGGAGGTCCAGGTTCAACCCAGGGGAGGAGACACCCAGATGAATAACAAAAACAAATCCAATCAAAGTCATCCCGCCAATTCTCATGCACTGCGTGCAACGGTCGTGGCCATGTGCGCGATTGCCTGCGGCAGCGCCGGTGCCGTCGAGATCGATACCGGCAACGAAGACCTCCAGCTGCGCTGGGACAATACCCTGCGCTACAACCTGGGGATGCGCACCGAAGGGCAGGACAAGGCGATCCTGGCCAACCCGAACAACGATGACGGCGACCGCAACTTCGACAAGCACCGGCTGGTCAACAATCGCCTGGACGTTCTCAGCGAGTCGGACCTCATCTACAAGGGCAAGTACGGCGCGCGTGTCAGTGCCGCGCTGTGGTATGACGCCGCCTATGCCGGGGACCTGGACAACGACAGCGTTGCCACTTCCAACCACCTCGACTCCAACGGTCACCCGGCCACGGGCCTGAGCCGTTACACCAACCGCTACTATGAAGGTCCGTCGGGCGAATGGATGGACGCCTTCGTTTTCGGCCAGTACGACCTGGGCGACATGCCGCTCAAGGCGCGGCTGGGTCGCCATACCATCAACTGGGGCGAATCGCTGCTGGGGGCCGGCGCCATTCACGGCATCTCCTACGGCCAGGCACCCCTGGACCAGGGCAAGGCGTTGGCCTTGCCGGGGATCGAGGCCAAGGAGCTGTACCTGCCGCGCAACCAGATTTCCGCGCAGTTACAGGCCAGCCCCGAGTGGTCGTTCGCGGCGCAGTACTTCTTCGAATGGCGGCCATCGCGGGTGCCTGAGGCCGGCAGCTACCTGGGCTTTGCCGATATCTACCAGCAAGGTGGCGAGTCGTTCATCCTCAGCCCGACGCTGCGCGCCATCCACGGCGATGACATCGAGCCGCGCAACGCCGGCGACTGGGGCGTGATGACGCGCTGGAGCCCGGAATGGCTGGACGGCACCCTGGGTTTCTACGTACGCCAGTTCTCCGACACCTTGCCGCAGGTGATCCTGCTAGCTAACGCGCACCCGCAGTACTTCCTCAACTACGCCGACAAGATCGACATGTATGGCATCAGCCTGTCCAAGCAAATCGGCGGGGTCAGTGTCGGTGCCGACCTGGACTACCGGCACAACATGCCGCTGGTCAGCTCGGCGGCACGGGTGACCTCGACGGCGCAGTTGCCGGGCGACGGCGACATCCTCGGCGCCCGTGGCGATACCCTGCACGGTGTGCTCAACGCCATCGGCACTGTCAGCCCGACGCCGCTGTTCGACAGCGCCAGTTGGTCTACCGAGCTGACCTGGAGCCGATGGGTTTCGGTCAATTCCGACCCTCTGAACCTGTTCAAGGGCTCGTCCGCCTACAAAGCGGTGCCCACCAACATCGACGATGTGTCCCGGGATGCCTATGGCATAGCCGTCAATTTCACGCCGACCTGGTACCAGGTGTTTCCCGGCGGCGACCTGTCGATGCCGGTCAGTTACTCCCAGGGCCTTTCCGGCAACTCGGCCGTGGCCTCCGGGGGTAACAAGGATGCCGGCAGCTATGCGGTCGGCCTGGGGCTCGATCTCTATAGCCGCTACCGCTTCGACCTGAAGTATGTGGACTATTTCGGTGATTTCTCGACCAACCCGCTGACCGGCGCGGCCCTGACCCCAAGCGGCAGCCAGGCGCTGCTGGAAGACCGCGGCGCGGTGTACTTCACCTTCAAGACCACGCTCTGAGCCGCGCTTGCCGCCATTGCAAACCCACCGATGGTGCTCCCGTTACGGACCCCCATCGGTGTAATGCGCGTTCGCGCGCTACTGATGTGAGGTGACAAGGTGCTCAAACAACGCTTACGACCCCCCTTGGTGATCCTGATCGCGCTGGTGGCCGCACAGGCATTCGCGCAGCCGGCGTTTGTCTCGCCCCTGGACGCTCCTGCTTTGCAAAGCACCCAGGCGATCCATGCGCCACTCAATGGGCTGGCCCAAGCCGGCGGACGGCTGATTGCGGTCGGCCAGCGTGGGCATATTCTCTTTTCCGACGACAACACGACCTGGGTCCAGGCCCAGGTGCCGGTCAGTTGCGACCTGACCGCGCTGACATTCCCCAGCGCCAGCCAGGGCTGGGCTGTGGGGCACGAAGGCGTCGTCCTGCACAGCAGCGATGCGGGCAAGACCTGGCGCAAACAGCTCGATGGCCGACAGATCGCCGAGCTTTTGCTCAAACACTATGGCAACCCGGCCAACCCGGATGACCCCGAGGCGCAACGCCTGAAACAGGATGCCGAGCTGTTCGCCACCCAGGGCGCTGACAAACCGCTGCTGGATGTGTGGTTTGCCGACGAGCGCAATGGCTTTGTGACCGGTGCCTTCAATCTGATCCTGCGCACCGGGGATGGTGGCCAGAGCTGGGTGCCCTGGCTGGATCGGGTCGATAACCCGCGCAGCCTGCACCTGTACGGCCTGCGCCCGGCCGCCGGCACGCTGTTCATGGTCGCCGAGCAGGGGCTGGTGCTGAAACTGGACGCCGCACGCCAGCATTTTGTGAAAGTCGACCTGCCTTATGACGGCACCCTGTTCGGTTTGCTCGGCGATGACCATCTGCTGCTGGTGTACGGCCTGCGTGGCAACGCCTGGCGCAGCCTCGATGGCGGCGCAACCTGGAGCAAGGTCGATACCGGGATCAGCGAAGGCATCACCAGCGGCCTGATGGTCGACGACGGCTCGATCGTGCTGGCCAGCCAGACCGGTCAACTGCTGCGTTCCACCGACCGCGGGGCGACTTTCAGCCGCGTCCCGATGGACCGCGTGGCGCCCAACTTCGCAGTGGCACCCGCCGCCGACGGGGCCATCGCCCTGGCCGGGCTAGGGGGCGTGCGTGTGCAAAGCCTGCAACAGAACAAGAAAGCCGGAGCGCAGTAATGGCTACCCACAACACCCGCGACAACCTGAAGTCCATCAGCAATCTCGATGACTTCAATCACCAGTCGGGCAGTCGCCTCGAACGGTTGATCTTCAACCACCGCCTGCTGGTGATCCTCCTCTGCACCCTGGTCACGGTGATGCTGGGCTGGGATTCGGCCCGGCTGACACTCAATGCCGCGTTCGAAAAAACCATTCCCCTGAACCAGCCGTATATCCGCAATTTTCTGGACAATCGCGCCGAGCTCAAGGGGCTGGGTAATGCTGTGCGCGTGGTGGTGCAGAACCGTTCGGGGGATATCTACGATCCCGCTTACCTGCAAGCGCTCAAGCACATCAACGACGAGCTGTTCCTGACCCCCGGCGTCGACCGGGCCAACGTCAAGTCGTTGTGGATGCCGGTGGTGCGCTGGAACGAAGTCACCGAAGAGGGGTTCGCCGGCGGTCCGGTGATGCCCGACAATTACACCGGTTCGCAAGCCAGCATCGACGCACTGCGCCAGAACATCGGCCGCGCGCAGTTGCTGGGCAACCTGGTGGGCACCGACTTTCGCTCCAGCATGATTTTCGTGCCCTTGCTGGACAAGGACAACACCACCGGCCAGCCGCTGGACTATTGGGAATTGTCCAAGCGCCTGGAGAGCATCCGCGCCCAGTATTCCGGCACCCAGGGCACTGCCGACCTGGACATCCGCATCGTCGGCTTCTCCAAGGTGGTGGGCGATCTGCTCGATGGCCTGCAGCAGATGATCCTGTATTTCGCCGTGGCGGCGGTGATCGCCGCGCTGATCATCTTTGCCTGGACCCGTTGTGTGCGCAGTACCGCATTGGTGCTCGGTTGTTCCTGCATCGCGGTGCTCTGGCAACTCGGTCTCATTGCCCGGATGGGCTACGCGCTGGACCCTTACTCGATCCTCGTGCCGTTTCTGGTGTTCGCCATCGGCGTGTCCCATGGCGCGCAGAAAATGAACGGCATCATGCAGGACGTGGCGCGCGGCACCCATCGACTGGTCGCGGCGCGCTATACCTTCCGCCGCCTGTTTTTGGCAGGGGTCACCGCACTGGTGGCCGACGCCGTGGGCTTCGGGGTGTTGATGCTGATCGATATTCCGGTGATCCAGGACCTGGCGATCACTGCTTCAATCGGCGTTGCCTTGCTGGTGTTCACCAACCTGATCCTGCTGCCGGTGATGCTGTCCTACACCGGAGTCAGTCCCAAGGCCGCCGCCAGAAGCCTGCGCGCAGAACAGCGCCAGGCCGGTGGCCTCTGGCGGCTGCTCGAGCGCTTCACCGAGCGCCGCTGGGCGGCGGCGTTGCTGGTGGTGTCGGCCATTCTCACGGTCGCAGGCTTTGTCGTCAGTACCCAGCTCAAGATCGGCGACCTGGATGCCGGGGCCTCGGAATTGCGGCCTAACTCGCGCTACAACCTGGACAACGCCTACATCAACAGCAAGTACTCGCTGTCTTCGGACCAGTTCGCGGTGATCGTCAAGACCAAAGCCGAAGGCTGTCTTGAATACCAGACGCTGGTGGAGGCCGATCGACTGGGCTGGGTCTTGCAGCAAGTGCCGGGGGTGCAGAGCACGGTGTCGCTGGCCGATGCGGTGCGCAAGATCACGGCGGGTTCCTACGAAGGCAGCCCCAAGTGGATGTCGATTTCGCCCAATCAGGACGTCCTCAACTATGCGGCGCGCACCGCGAGCACCAGCAACCCGGAGCTGTTCAACAACGATTGCTCGGTGATGCCGGTGGTGGCGTACCTCACCGACCACAAGGCCCGGACGCTGGATCAAGTGGTGCAGGCCGCCGAAGCCTTCGCCACCGCGCACAGCACGCCGGAGCGCCAGTTCCTGCTGGCCGCCGGCAGCGCCGGGATCGAAGCGGCGACCAATATCGTGGTCAGGAAAGCCAACCTGACCATGCTGATGTACGTGTACGCGGCGGTCATCGTGTTGTGCTTCATCACGTTCCGCAGCTGGCGGGCGGTGGTGGTGGCGGTGGTGCCGCTGGTGATCACCTCGATTCTCTGTGAAGCGTTGATGGTGTTGCTGGGCATGGGCGTGAAGGTCGCGACCCTGCCGGTGATCGCCCTGGGCGTGGGCATCGGCGTGGACTACGCGCTGTACCTGCTGAGTATCCAGCTGGCGCGCCAGCGTGCCGGGGACACCCTGGCCGAAGCTTACCGTCATGCCCTGCGCATTACCGGCAAAGTCGTGGCGCTGGTGGGTGTGACCCTGGCGGCGGGTGTGATCACCTGGGCGTTCTCGCCCATCAAGTTCCAGGCCGACATGGGCATTCTGCTGACCTTCATGTTCCTGTGGAACATGCTCGGCGCCCTGGCCCTGATCCCGGCGCTCTCACACTTCCTGCTGCGCGATGTGCACGTCTTTGGTTCACCGGTGGTCTTGCCGCCAGCCGGCGAAACATCGGTCGCCCTCGAAGCCAAGGCCCGGACCGTGCAGTGCACCCAGGCCGATCCGAACCCCGTTTGACCCCCTGAATTCATAAGGAATCACCATGAGCGATACATCCGCAGCGTTCCTCGGCGAACAGGAAATCATGATCCGCGACTCGGCGCGCAAGGTTGCCGCCGACGTGGTCGCGCCCACGGCCGCCGAACGTGACCGCACTGCGGCCTGGCCGCGCAGTGAGTTGCGCGCCGTGGCCGAACTGGGCTTCCTCGGCATGCTGATCCCCGAAGCGTATGGCGGTGCCGGTGCCAGCTTCGTCGAGTATTGCCTGGCCATCGAGGAATTCGCCGCCGCCGACACGGGCTTCGCAACGCTGATCCACGTGCACAACTCGGTGGGCCTGGCCGTGGCGCGCCTGGGTAATGAAGAACAGAAGCGCAACTACCTGCCGGACCTGGCCAGCGGCAAGCGCATCGGTGCCTTTCTGCTCAGCGAACCTCACGCCGGTTCCGACACCGGGGCCTTCCGTACTCAGGCCCGTCGCGAAGGCGAGCATTACGTGCTCAATGGCAGCAAGCAGTTCATTTCCAATGGCAACGAAGCAGGTCTGGGGCTGGTGCTGGCCGTCACCGACAAAACCGCCGGGAAGAAGGGCAGCAGCCTGCTGATGGTCGACCCTCGGGAAAGTCCCGGCTATGTGGTAGCCCGGGTCGAACACAAGATGGGCCAGCGCTCGGCCCATGTGGCGCAGATCCAGCTGGATCAATGCCGGGTGCCACTGGCGAACCTGCTGGGCGAAGAAGGCGCCGGCTATCGCAACGTGATGGGCTCGTTGTCGGAAGGGCGCGTAGCGATTGCCGCCGTCGCCACCGGCACTGCTCGCGCTGCACTGGATGCCGCCGTTGGCTATGCCAGGGAGCGCGAGGCCTACGGCGCGCCGATCATCAACCTGCAAGGGGTGGCATTCGACCTGGCGGACATGGCCGCGCAGGTTGATGTCGCGCATGCCTACATGGTGCATGCCGCGAGACTGTGTGAAGCGCATGTGCCCTGCGCCAAGGAAGCCTCGGTGGCCAAGCTGTTCGCCAGCGAAATGGCCGAGAAGGTGTGCTCCGACGCCCTGCAGATCCATGGCGGCTATGGCTACCTCAATGATTTCCCGGTGGAGCGCTACTGCCGGGATGTGCGGGTGACCAAAATCTATGAAGGCACCAGCCATATTCAGAAGCTGATCATCGCTCGCGGTTTGAGCTGAGTGTATTTGCCTGCCCCCTCCTAACCGAGGGGGGTGGTCAGAGCGTCATCGGGCATAGCCTGTCGTCGATAGTAGGCTCGAATGTTCCAGTGGATTCGTGACGACAGGCAGGGAACCAGACCATGAAGATACAGAAAACGACCGAGGCGCAGCGACTTGCGGTGGACAGCTTCCGTGCCTTCCTCGCGTCTGAGGTCACGCCTGTCGCCCGGGCGTTCCGGGGCGGGCCGATTCCCCGGGAAAGGATGCGCGAGATCACCCAGGGCATCGCCGAATTCGGCCTGCCCGGCGCGAGCATAGCGCCGGTTCAGGGTGGCATGGGGTTGTCGGTGGTCACCGAGGCCATGCTGCTGGAGGAGCTGTGCGCCGTCTCCAGCGAAGTCGCTCATTGCGTTATCAGCAACATGCTCGTGGCCAGCGTACTGGTGGACTTGCCCGCGGCGCTCGAGCCCTTGCGCGAACGCTATCTGCCCGACCTGCTGACGGGTCGCAGTTGCGGCGGCTTTTACCTTCAGCAAGCCGATGCGCTGGCAATGGCTGCCGAAGGGGGCGTCAGCGCCTGGTCGACGTCCGGAGGCTGGATCATCAACGGGGCGCACGAACGGGTTTGCAATGGGCTTTATGCGGACATTCTCATCGTCGAAGTGCACACCGAGGATGGCGCCTTGCGACATGTGCTGGTGACGCGTGAGCAACATGGCTACACCTCGCGAATCATCGACAGGCCCACCTTGAGCGGTACGTTCCATACCCAGGTGTCATTTCGCAACGTGCGCCTGCCTGTCGGCCAGTCAATCTGGGAGGGGCAGGACGGGCTGCAAGGCCGGACCAGATTGCAGGAGAAAATGGATGCGGGCATGGCCTCCTTATCGGTCGGATTGATCCGCACGGTGCTGGAGGCTTACATTGTCGCGGTTAAAAACACGGACGGACCTGAAAAACCCGCTGCATCACAGCCGTTGGTGGCGCTCAGGATTGCCGAGATGGCGACCCGGCTCGACGCGGCCAGGCTCATGTGCTTTCGCGCCTGGTCGTTGATCGATGCCGGCACTGACTGCCGGATACAGGCCGGCATGGCCCGTTGGCTGGCCAGCGAAACGGCGCTCAAGGCTTGCCAGGACGCACTGCAACTGCCCGGTGGCAAGGCGCTGAGCGCAGCGCTGGATCTTGAGCGCCTGGTACGCGAGGCGATCGTCCTGCCTGTTCCGCACGGCCTTACCGACCTTCAAAAACTCTCCATCGCCGAATCGCTCACGGGTATCAGCGCGCTGGACTGATTGCTGTACCGCTTCAATGGACGGCTGCCGCGTGCGGTACGCCAGGCTAATCATTGTGGACGCGAGCCACGCTTAAGGAACCTGTATGCGTTATTCCCTTGTTGCACTTGCCATTGCTATCGCTCTGTCCAGCGGCCCGACCTGGGCGACGGACGCCGTCAACCCTGCCAAGGCCGCCAGTACGACGACAGCAGCCGTCAACAAGGACGTGCTCAAACAACTGCCGTTCCAGGACCGGGCCGACTATGAAGCCGCGCAGCGCGGGCTGGTGGCGGCTTTCGAGGGCGAGGTCAAGGATGCCGAGGGCAAGACGGTGTGGAACTCCCACCAATACGACTTCCTCAAGCAGGACCAGGCCCCGGACTCGGTGAACCCGAGCCTGTGGCGCATGGCACAACTCAATACCAATGCCGGTCTGTTCCAGGTCACCGACAAGATCTACCAGATCCGCGGCATGGACCTGGCGAACATGACCATCATCGAAGGTGACGAAGGGCTGATCATCATCGACCCGCTCTACGTCACCGAGACTGCCAAGGCCGGTCTTGAGCTGTACTACCAGAACCGCCCGCGCAAGCCGGTGGTGGCGGTGATCTACAGCCACAGCCATGTCGACCATTTCGGCGGCGTGCGCGGTGTGGTCGACGAAGCGGACGTCAAGGCCGGCAAGGTGCGCATCTATGCTCCCGAAGGCTTCATGGAGCACGCCATCCAGGAGAACGTCTTGGCCGGCGCCGCCATGTTCCGGCGCGGCATGTACCAGAGTGGCGGGGCGGTGCCCAACAACGCGCTGGGGCAGGTGGACACGGGCATTGGCAAAGGCGCGCCGACGGGGGGCACCATCAGCCTGATAGCGCCGACCAACCTGGTGGCGCAAGCGGAAGAAACCCATGACATCGCCGGCGTGCAGTTCGTGTTCCAGCTGACGCCCGGCACCGAGGCACCTTCGGAGATGAACGTGTACCTGCCGCAAATGCAGGCGTTGTGCATCTCCGAGAACGCCACGAAAACCATGCACAACCTGCTGACCCCGCGCGGCGCGGAAGTGCGTGACGGCAAGGCCTGGGCGCAGTTCCTCGACGATGCGCTTGTGCGGTATGGCGAAAAGGCCCAGGTAATGTTCGCCCAGCACAACTGGCCGACCTGGGGTGGCGAGAACATCCGCACCCTGCTCGCCGACGAGCGTGACATGTATGCCTTCGTCAATAACCGTACCCTGAACCTGCTCAACCAGGGCCTGACCCCGCTGGAAATCGCCGACGCGGTCAAGAAGCTGCCCGGTGAGCTAGACCGCAAATGGTATGCGCGGGGCTACTACGGCACGTTGAGTTTCAACACCCGCGCGGTGTATCAACGCTACCTCGGTTTCTACGACGGCAACCCGTCCAACCTCGATCCGCTGCCGCCGGTCGAAGCCGGCAAACACTACGTGCAGGCCATGGGCGGCGCCGACAAGGTACTGGCGCAGATGCACGCGGCAATGGACAAGGGTGACTATCGCTGGGCCGCGCAACTGGGCAATCACCTGGTCTTCGCCGAACCTAACAACAAGGCGGCCCGCGACGCGCAGGCCGATACGCTGGAGCAGTTGGCCTACCAAAGCGAATCGGCGATCTGGCGCAACATGTACCTGACCGGGGCGCAGGAACTGCGTCAGATCAAGCCGCAGCAGGGCGCCCGTGTCACCGCCGACCTGATTCGTGCGGCGACCCCGACCATGTTCATGGACCTGCTGGCGGTGCGCATGGATTCGGACAAGGCCCAGGGCCACGACATGACCCTGAACTGGAACTTCGATGACCTCGACCAGCATTTCGCCCTGACCCTGCGCAACGGCGTGCTGACCTATCGCGAGCACACCAGCCATGCGCAACCTGTCGCCTCGGTGACGATGAGCAAGGCCGTACTGGACAAGATCAGCCTGCGCCAGCTGGATTTCCCGACGGCGCTCAAGCAGGGGGATATCAAGCTTGAAGGCGACGGCGAGCGCTTCAAGGCGATGCTCGGCATGCTGACCAGCTTTCAGCCGACGTTCAACGTCGTGACGCCCTGAACCATGGCCCGCCGGTTAGCAATAGCGCCGGGCAACGAGGGGGCGCTAGCGCCCTCTCGGGGTCAGAGCAACCATGACAACGTTCTGGTGGAACTGCCCGCCAGACCCCGTAAGCAACCGAAGCAGGCACGTTCGGTCGCATTGGTCGACGCGTTGAAAACCGCAGGACGCGAGATCCTCGAAGGGGAAGGGCGCGAGGCGCTGTCGATCTACCGGCTCTCCGATTATTCCGGGGTGGCGATCAGTTCCATCTACGAATATTTCCCCACCATCGAATCGTTGATCGGTGCGATTTTCGACGACTACCGTGCCGATGCCCGCCAGCAAGCGATTGCCAGCATCCACGCGCTTCCTGCTTCGGCCACCCTTTACGACGGCATCGAAATGGTCCTGCGCACCGGTCTTGCAGCCTTGCACCGCTGGTTGCAGATCGATTCGCAGCTGAGCATCAAGTCCGCCTACTACGGCGAACTGGTGCGCCTGGATATCGTCAAGCCGGAGCGCTTCTGGATTTCGATGGTCATTCCGGCGTTGGTGCAACGTTTTTCCGATCAGGTCCTGGTGCGTGATCGCGAGAAAGCGGGCTTTCTGGCTTACCAGGCCGTCACCGCGTTACCCCGTGCGTTGCTGATTGAAAAACCCGAATACCTGCTTCAGGACGACACCGTGCGGATGCTGACGCGCATGCTCCATGCACTGCTGACCACGGCGGACCCGGAATAACCCCTCAAGCCAATTGGCTTATTAGTAAAAAACACAATAAAAACAGTTGGTTGTGACGGCATCCGAGGTGTCGGAATCCGGAAATGATTTTACCTTCCCGCCCCCTACACTGGCTCTGCCATGAAAGCCGTCGCGCATCGACGGCCAGGGCACGAACCCATGAATTCCAGGAGACTGTCCATGACAAAAACAATAGAAGAACAGGTCGAACTGCTGCTGAGCGACCCGGTGGCCCTGGTCGAGCATAACTTGCAGAGCTGGAAGCATTTGCCTGTCGAACAGATCGACGCGCTGCAACTGGCAGGGCTCAAGCGCCGCTTCAACGAGATGCGTGACCGTATTGCAGTACTCAAGAAGCTCGCTGACGCGGAGGGCATCGAGCACATCGAGCACCTGGACGACGTGGTGCCACTGCTGTTCGAACACACCCTGTTCAAGTCCTACCCGCCATCGTTGCTGGAAAAGAACAACTTCGCCGCCCTCAACAAATGGCTGGGCAAACTGGTGGTTCCGGAACTGGCGCAAAAGATCGCGACCGTCGACGTCAGCACCTGCACAGGCCTGGACGACTGGTTCGAAACCATGGATCGCGAAGTCCCGGAGCTTTGCCTGAGCCACACTTCGGGTACTTCCGGCACGCTTTCGTTTCTGCCATGCAGTACCCGTGAGTTCGAAAAAGCCTCCCAGGTACGCAAGCTCTACGCCTGGAACATGACCGGCGCGGACACACCCGATCCGGACCTGCATACCGCTTACCCGTACTACCGCAAAGGCTACCTCAGCCATTTGCGCGGCATCGGTTCGCTGGTGCGGGTGCTGCTGCCGGACGCTTCGCATTTCCACCCGGCCTATCCGTCGACCCTGTCCAGTGACGTGCTGCGCCTGGGCGCCAGGCTTCGCGCCGCGCACAACAACGGCACGCTGGATCGCCTGGTGGTGGCGCCGGAACTGCTGGCCAAGAAAAAGGCGTTCGACCAGCAACAGGCCGAGATGCCGCAGCACCTGGCGGCCTTCTTCGATGACATCGCCACCCGGTTGAAGGGCAAGCGCGTGTACATCGGCGGCACCTGGAACCTGCTGCACAACATGGCCGTCGCCGGTCTGGAACGGGGCCTCGAAGGCGTGTTCCATCCCGATTCCTACATCATCACCACTGGTGGGGCCAAAGGCGTGGTGCCGCCGCAGAACTGGCGCGAAGACGTCATGCGCTTTCTGGGGGTGAAGACGCTGAACGAGTCCTATGCCATGTCGGAGGTGGTCAGCGGCTCGCATTTGAAATGCGAGCAGGGCAACTACCACTTTTCACACACCGCGATTCCGTTCCTGCTGGATCCGGAAACCAGCAAGCCGCTGCCACGCCACGGGCGTCAGACCGGGCGCGCGGCGTTCTTCGACCTGGGGGCCGATATCCACTGGGGCGGCTTCATCACCGGCGACGAAGTCACGATCGAGTGGGATGAACCCTGCAGCTGCGGTCGCCCCAGTCGCTACGTGGTCGGTGCGATCCAGCGCTACAGCGAAAAGAACGGCGGGGACGACAAGATCACCTGCGCGGCATCCGAACAATCCCATCGCGAGGCGATGGACTTCCTCAACACCCTGGAGGGCTGAGCCATGACCCACCCTATTGCGCCGATGATCATTCGTGGTCAAGTGATCACCGAC
The DNA here is from genome assembly GCF_002356535.2 of Pseudomonas izuensis. Classification (NCBI taxonomy): domain Bacteria; kingdom Pseudomonadati; phylum Pseudomonadota; class Gammaproteobacteria; order Pseudomonadales; family Pseudomonadaceae; genus Pseudomonas; species Pseudomonas izuensis. The sequence continues at coordinate 3,174,062 of NZ_AP017423.2, forward strand.
AACCTGATTGAAGTGGGTGGTCGTGGCGGTGACCTGAGCTTCCTCACCCCCGACGCGAACAAGTACATCGACCAGCTGCCCTTGGGCAACCCGGCGAAAATGGCCGATCTGTACAGCCTGAGCTTCAACGACATTCTCGATTACGCCGTCGAACTCGGCGGGCGCCTGGACCTGGAAAAGAACCCGTACCTGCAGGAAGCCTGCGAGCTGTCGTTCCTGACCGCGCCCACCACCCCGACCATCGTCAAGGGCTCCTACATGGGCCTCAAGCATCTGCTGTCCCGTGAGTTCGTTACCGAAATGGCGGAAACCACGGTGGGCATCAAGTACCTGGAAGGCTGGGTGCCGCAGACCCTGCTCGACGGTACCGAGCTGGAAGTGCGCTGCTTCGGCGCCCGCACCTTGCACATCGTCGCCGGCAATGCGGTGTCCCTCTCGTTGTGGACCATCATCCGCAACATGGTCTTGCGCAGCGATGCAATCATCAAGGCGCCGTCCAACGACCCGTTCACCGCGTTGGCCATCGCCCGCACCATGGTCGACATGGCCCCGGACCATCCGCTGACCAAACACCTCTCGGTGGCTTACTGGAAGGGTGGCGACGAGGCATTCGAGAAGCGCCTGTATCAACCGCAGAACCTGGAAAAAATCGTCGCCTGGGGCGGCTTTGCCTCGATGAAGCACGTCACCAAGTACATCCAGCCGGGTCTGGAACTGATTTCCCTGGACCCCAAGCGCAGCGCCAGCATCATCGGCCAGGAGACCTTCGAAAGCGAAGCGAACATGCGCGAAGCGGCGGTGCGGCTGGCCGTCGATATCGGTGCCATCAACCAGAAGGGCTGTGTCTGCGCACGGGTGGTGTATGTGCAGAGCGGCACGGATGAGCAGGGTCTTGAGAAACTCAACACCTTTGGCCGGTACGTCTATGACGCCATGCTCGGTTTGCCCAATACCCTCAGCACCACGCCCAAGCGTTATGACCAGGGCCTCAAGGCCCACGTCGACGCGCTGCGCCTGGATGACGAGTGGTACAAGGTCATCGGCGGCAAGGACGGCGAGGGCGCGATCATCTGCTCGCAGCTGCCGGAGCCTGTGTCCTTCGCCGCCAGCCTCGACGACCGTACCGCCAACCTGGTGCCGGTCGACGATTTGAGCGAAATGATGGCGGCGGTCGATGCCTATACCCAGACCGTCGGCGTCTATCCGGAAAGCATCAAGGATCAGCTCAAGGATGTGCTGCCGCTGTATGGCGCCCAGCGCATTGTCTCGCTGGGCTATGCCGCCGCCATGAAATTTGCCGCGCCCCAGGACTCCATCGAACCGATGCGCCGCATGGGCAAGTGGATTTCCAACCAGATCGCGTCACCTGAAACCAGCGCCGCCCCGTGGCTGCGCCCGTCGATCTGACCCAACTCTCACGAACACCACAAGACCCTGTAGGAGCAAGGCTTGTCGGATCGCCGCACCGCCGCGATGGCGTCCTTTCAGTCGACATCTTTGCAGGATATGCCGGCCTCATCGCGGGCAAGCCTTGCTCCCACAAGTTTTGTGGTGTTTGTTCACTATTTGGAGAAACCAACATGACCACCTGCATCGGCTACGGCGTCCATGAAGCCAACGCCCCCCTCGAACCCCTGCGCTTCGAACGCCGTGCCCTGCGCGACGACGACGTTTCCATCGAGATCGACTACTGCGGCGTCTGCCATTCCGACATGCACTACGTGCACAACGATTGGAAAAGCACGCGTTTTCCCTGTGTACCTGGCCATGAAATTGTCGGCCGGGTCACCGCCGTGGGGCCGGCCGTCAACCGATACCACGTGGGCGACCTGGTCGCTGTCGGTTGCCTGGTCGACAGTTGCCAGCAGTGCGAGGCGTGTGAAGCTCACCAGGAACCGCATTGCACCCAGGGCATGACCCCGACCTACAACGGCCTGGACCGTATCAGCGGTGAAGTGACTCGCGGTGGCTATTCCCAACGCATCGTGGTGCGCGAGCGTTTCGTGCTGCGTGTGCCGCCGGCGCTGGACCCTCGCTTCACGGGTCCCTTGCTGTGCGCGGGCATCACCGTCTGGACGCCGATGCGCGAGCACAAAGTCAAGGCGGGTACACGACTGGCCGTAGTCGGCCTCGGCGGGCTGGGCCACATGGCGGTCAAGCTGGGCGTTGCGTTGGGTGCGCAGGTTACGGTGATCACCACCTCGCCTGGCAAGGCCGACGATGCTATTGCACTGGGTGCGCATCATGTCCTGCTGTCCAGCGATCCGGCGGCCATGAAAAGCGCCGCCAGCAGCTTTGACTTGATCCTCGATACCATCCCGCGCACCCACAACGTCAATCCCTACCTGATGCTGCTGGCGCGTAACGGGACGCTGGTGCTGGTGGGCGCGCTGGAACCCCTGGAGCCGATCCACGGCGCCTTGCTGGCGGTCAACAATCGTTCAATTGCGGGCTCGTTGATCGGTGGCCTGGAACAGACCCAGGAACTGCTCGACTTCTGCGCCGAGCACGAAGTGCTGCCGATTTGCGAGATGATCGACATCCAGGACATCAACCAGGCGTTCACACGCATGCACAACAATGACGTGAAGTATCGCTTCGTGATCGACATGGCGTCGCTCAAGGATGTCGACCCCGCCTGACGATACATTCTCGAGAATGCCGGCCCCCCTTTCGTTCGGTGCCTCGCTCCGGTCCTGCTCCGTGGGCCCGCCGCGATCGGCCATCCTTGGCCGGGCGCGGCTAACCCGGCATCCATGCCGGGTTGCCCACTGCGCAGAACCTCCACTCGGCCTCACGATGGGGCAAGAAAATCAAAAACCAAAGCAGAGCGAGGCGGCCTGACAGCCGACCTGATTTCATGGATGTTCTCGTTCCCCTGTGGGAGCAATGCTTGCTCGCGATGGGCGTCCAGACAACGAGATCATCCAGACAGGGCGCGTAATCGTTGACGTCCTTCGCGAGCAGGCTCGCTCCCACAGGGGGATGACGGGCATCCGTCAAAATCAGGTCGGCTGTCAGGCCGCCTCGCTTTGCTTTTGATCTGGGCGACTCACGGAGCAATGCCGGAGTGAGGGTATGCCGAGCCTGAGCGAGGCACCGAGTGGTGGGGCAAGAGCCCTTGGTTACTTGGGGCTCTTCCAAGTGACTCGCTGTAAGAGCGAAACCGCCAGCCGCCGTTACCGAAGAAACGGATATGTACACCAGTCGAAAGTAACAACGAAAAAAAGCCCCGATGCCCCAGCCTGACCAAAGGCGGTAGGGGACATCGAGGCGAAAAACGAAGGGGTAACCGTTAATTTACGAAACAGCTCAGGACACGCAACGCGCCTTGTCTTTCCAGTACTTCTCACGCACCTGCCGACGTAGCACCTTGCCCACCACACTGACCGGCAGTACCTCGACAAACGTGATCGACTTGGGCGCCTTGAATCGACCCAGGCGGCCTTTCACATGCTCGATCAAGGCATCGACCGACACGATCTCGCCAGCCTTGAGCACCACTTCGGCATGCACCGCTTCACCCCATTCCTCATGGGGAATGCCGACTACCGCGGAGTTGGACACCGCCGGGTGGGCATTGAGCGCTGCTTCCACTTCGATGGCGTACACGTTGAAGCCACCGGTGATGATCATGTCTTTCTTGCGGTCAACCAGGAACAGGAAACCCTCGGGATCGATGTAGCCCAGGTCGCCGGACTTCCAGTAGCCGTTGTGAAACTCCTGCGCCGTGCCTTCCGGATTCCTGAAGTAACCCGAGATGGTGCCCCGGGAACGCACCCACAATTCACCGGTGGTGCCTAGCGGCACTTCCTCGCCGTTGTCGTCGACAATCAGAATCTCTGCACCGACGGCGATGCGCCCGGCCGAGGACAGTTGTTTCTCGTTACGGGGCAGGTGATCCGCTTTGCTCAGCAGTGCGACCGCGTGCAGGCTTTCAGTGGCACCGTAGATCTGCATGAAGATGTTGCCGAAACGCTCCTGGGCCTGACGCAATTTGGCGGGGCTCATCGGTGCCGCGCCGTAGGCCATGGTCTGCAGTGAAGACAGGTCGTAGTCCCGGGCTTCGGGCATTTCCAGCAGGCGATAGATCATGGTCGGCACGAGCAGGGTCATGGTGACCTTTTCGGCTTCGATGTTGCGGCACAGGCGCGCCAGGTCCGGGACGTTCTGGGTCAGGGTGCAACCGCCGCGAAACAGTGTTGGCAGCAGACCCAGGCCAGAACCGTGGCTGATGGGCGCCATGTGCAGGAAACGCGTGTCCGGCTGGTAAGGCTGCTCGGCCTCCAGGTACATCGAATCGCGCAGCGCCATCCAGTTATCGAGGGTGTAGGCGGCGCACTTGCTTTGCCCGGTGGTGCCACCGGTGAAGCGATAGACCAGCGGGTCCTTCTGCATGTCGTTGTCGACACCGGGGTTGTGATCCGGCACGCCTACAAGCAGGTCCCAGAAACACAAAAGCCCCTCGCGCGGGGTTTCTGGCGGGTCCATGCAGACGACGGTGATGCCCTGATCGTGCAGCAGGTCGAAATAGCGATCGATCAATGCGTTCTCGATGAACACCACCTTGGGGCGCAGGAACTCGACTTGCCAGCGGTGTTCCTCGAACGCGTCGCGGTAGTTGGTATAGGCAGCGGCAGCGTCGCCCTTGAGCGCCGTCCAGGCATGGAACAGCGAGATGTTGTCGTTTTCCAGAATGCAGAGATAGACATCCCCGCGGCGAAGCCCCAGACGCCCGCGCAGCATGTTGACGATGCGATTGGTCAGCGAATGGAGCTCACGGAAGTTGTAGCGACGATTGCGCTCGATGTTGACCAGGGCTTCCCGGTCGCCAAAGCGCACGGCCAGGTTACCGACCGTGTTTGCGAAGTTCATTATTGTCATGGTTATTCTCCGTCCGGGCGTGTGGCTGCACGCCCGTTGCGATCATCATCGCGAGTTTAAACCGGGCCCCGGCCCGGGAATACTCAGGCCTGTCGAGCCTTGATAGCCGCCATGGCCGTGTCGATGAAGACCTTGACCTGCTCGTTGGCGTCGTTGCGCGGCGCGGCAGTGCTCCAGTCGGTGATCTGTGCCAGGTGCGCCTCGATGGCCTCCGGCGACAGTTCGTCATTGCCGATGTACACCGGAGCGGTCTCTTCCATGCGCACCGCCGAGAACACACCGGCGCCGGCACCCAGGATCAGCTTGGTCGGCGCGTTGTCGCTGACCAGGAACAAGGCGCCCGGAGTGACCTGTTCGGGACGGCTGGCCGCCAGCAGCTCGGCCGGCATGACGTCTTCGGTCATGCGGGTGGCGGCCATCGGCGCGAGGGTGTTGACCAGGATGTTGTGCTTGCGGCCTTCGATGGCCAGCATGTTCATCAGGCCGACCACGGCCATTTTCGCCGCGCCATAGTTGGCCTGGCCGAAGTTGCCGAACAGGCCGGCGGCGGAGGTGGTCATCAGGATGCGGCCGTAGTTCTGCTCGCGCATCACATCCCATACGGCCTTGGTGCAGTTGATCGAGCCCATCAGGTGGACATCGATCACCGCCTTGATATCCGCCATTTCCATCTTGGCGAACGACTTGTCGCGCAGGATGCCGGCGTTGTTGATCAGGATGTCGACACGACCGAAGGCTTCGACCGTCTGCTTGACCATGGCCTGGACCTGTTCGTAGTCGGCCACGTTGGCGCCGTTGGCAATGGCGACGCCACCGGCCTGGCGGATTTCCTCGACCACGGCCAGGGCGGCTTCGGTGGAACTGCCGGAGCCGTCACGGCTGCCGCCGAAGTCGTTGATCACCACCTTGGCGCCACGGGCGGCAAGATTCAGGGCGTGGACGCGGCCAAGGCCGTTGCCGGCGCCGGTGACGATAGCGACGCGATCATCAAAACGAATGGTCATTGTATTTTCCTCTGGTGAAATAGTAGTAGGCGGAGAACGGCGGAGGAAGTGCGTGGTTTCCCCGGGGTCGCCGTTCTCCATGAACATCAGGCGCGGCTGAAGATGCCGACGTGTTCGGTGGACTCTTCCACGCGCCACAGGCCGCCGCCGTTGCCTTGCAGGGCAAATCGCGCGCCTTCGACCTGACGTGGGCCACAGTTGCCGCGCAGCTGCTCCACCAGTTCGAAGATCTGCCCGATGCCGGTGGCGCCGATCGGATGGCCCTTGGACTCGAGGCCCCCGGACGGGTTGACCGGCAGCCGGCCACCCAAAGCGCTGTCGCCGCGTTCGGCCATCACACCGCTCATGCCCGGTTCGCACAGGCCCAGGGCTTCGATCGCCAGCAGTTCGCCGATGGCGGTGGCGTCATGCACCTCGGCCACATCGATGTCCTGCGGGGCAATGCCCGCTTGCTCGAACGCGGCCTTGCCGGCCAGGTGGGTGCAACCCTTGTCGAAGTCTTCGGCGGCACGGGCCGAGGCCGAGCGCACGACGCTGGCCAGTACCTTGATCGCGCGGTTCTTGTTGAAGCCGTATTTCTTCAGGGCCGATTCGGTGCACAGAATCGCGGCGGCGGCGCCATCGGAAATCGGCGAGCACATCGGCAGGGTGATCGGGTAGGTGATCGGCGGCGCGGCGAGGATCTCTTCAATGCTCATGGCATTGCGGTACTGGGAGCGTTCGTTGTGCACCGAGTGGCCGTGGTTCTTCGAGGACACAGCGGCCAGTTGCCGCTGGGTGATGCCATAGCGTTCCATCAGGCCGCCACGGCCCAGGGCCGCGTAGACGTCCATGAATGGGCTGTAGGGTTTTTCCGATTGCGAACCGGCGGGTGGCATGATGCCTTTGCCCATGCTAGCCAGGTAGTGCTTGTTTTCCTCGAAGGTTTCGATGTCCCAGGCGGATTCGAAGGCCGAGAACATTTTCGCCTTGTCGCTGTAGAACATCTTCTCCGCGCCAACCGCCAGGGCCACCTCGGCGGCGCCGGCCTGTAGCTGGGTAACGGCCAGGTTGAAGGCATGGCTCGAAGAGGCGCAGGCGCCTTCAATGTTGAAGATCGGGATGCTGTCCAGGCCCAACGGCAACAGTGCCACCTGGCCACGGATCATGTGCTGGCCATCGAAATGGCCCTGGGTGCAGTTGCCGAAAAAGCCGACCTGAATCCACTTGCGGTCGCAATCGGCATCTTTCAGGGCATCTTCCACCGCCCAGGCGGTAAGTTGCTTGATGGTCTTGTCAGTGTGACGGCCGAAGGCGGTCATGCCGACGCCGACGATGTATACGTTTTCCATCGTTACCTCGAATCACTCAGTAAAAAGGGGCAGGGCGCCTGAATCCGGTTTCTGTGGGAGCGAGCCTGCTCGCGAAGACGAAATTCCAACCACAGAAGATGCGGCGGCAGTACCGGCCTCTTCGCGAGCAGGCTCGCTCCCACAGGTTTCGAAGTTGCGAATCAGTAACCCTTGAAATCCGGTTTGCGCTTTTCGGCGAAGGCGCGCACGCCCTCGGCCATGTCGTAGGAGCGCTGGTGATCGCGCAGTGCCAACAGTTCCTGGCACAGGGCATCGGCGCGGGACTTGTCACCGGCTTCGTCGGCCACTTTCTTCATCTTGCGCAGCACCAGCGGGCTTTTCCCGGCCAGCTTGTCGCCCAATGCCTGCACGCGCCCGACCAGTTCACCATCGGCGACCACTTCGCTGACCAGCCCGTAGTTCTTCATGTCCTGGGCGGGCAGGGCGTCACCGGTGAACAGCATGTACTTGGCGATGTTCTCCGGGATCTTGCGTGGCAATACCGCTGCGCCACCACCGCCGGGAAACACGCCGAAGTTGGAGTGGGCATCGCCGAAACGCGCACTTTGCGCGGCAATCACCAGGTCGCAGCACAGCACGGTTTCCAGGCCACCGGCCAGGGCCAGGCCATTGACCGCGGCGATCACCGGTTTGGGAAACGCACGCAGCGCATCGAAAAAGGTAACGATGGTGTCCAGCAGATCCTTCTCGCCGGGTTGCGGCGTGCCGCCGGCCTTGAGGTCGGCGCCGGCACAGAAGGCCGGGCCAGTGGCGGTCAGGGCTACCACGCGGACTTGATCGTCGTTTTCCCAGGCATGCAAGCGGGCGGTCATGGCCTCCAGCATTTCACGGTTAAGGGCGTTCATGGCTTTCGGACGGGTCAGGGTGATCCAGCCCACCTGGCCCTTGATGTCAAAAGAAACGGACTCGCTCATCTCCAATCCTCGATCTCAATGCAATTGACGTTTCTGTCTGGACTGGAAATTACGCGAGTCACTCAGACCCTCACCCCCCCCCTTGCGGACGGGGCGCCGACCGCTTCGCCTGTTGCAGGATGGGCGTCACATCCAGGCAATAAGCCAAGGGCGGAGAGTCAATCATGCAGACAAATGTCATCAACGCCGGCGATCTGTTGGTCGCCACCAAGTTCTCGCCACCGCGTCTGAACGCCCGGCACATCCCCCGTGCCTACCTGCTGGGTCGTTTGCGCGAGTCGCAACTTTGCAGTGCCACCCTGATTACCGGGGGCGCCGGGTTCGGTAAAACGATCTTGCTCGCCCAATGGCGTCTGGAATTGATGAAAGCCGGGCTGGACGTGGCCTGGGTTTCGTTCAGCCTTGACGACCGCCAGTTCGCCAGCTTTCTGTCCTACCTGCTGGCAGCCTTGCAGCGCCTGGGTATCGCGATCGAACAGGATTGGCTCAACAGTGACGGCAGCGAACAATCGATCAATGCCTTGATCGCCCTGATCACCCACGCCGCACAAGACCTCGAAACAGAAATGCACCTGCTGCTTGACGACTTCCATCATGTCGACTCGCCGATCGCCCACCGGCTGATGCAGAAATTACTGGATCATTGCCCGTCCAACCTGCACATCACCCTTGCCTCGCGCAACACGCCGCCGCTGAGTCTGGGGCGTTTGCGCATGCAGGGTCATGTGGCCGAGATCGATACCGCCGAATTGCCGTTCGATGTCGATGAAACCCGGGACTTCTTCAAGCAAAACCTCAGTGTCCTGCCACTCACCGCCGACGAAGAACGCCTGATCCATGACTTGACCAATGGCTGGCCCGCGAGCTTGCAACCCATCGCCACCATGTTGCGGGTGCGTCCGACCCGGCGCACGCAACTGCGTTCGATCCTGCGTAACTCGGCGGACCTTTCGGCTTACTTGACCGAGGACGTGGTGGCGTGCCTGCCGCCGGAGTTGCTGGAGTTCATGGAAAAGGTCTCGATACTGCGGCGTTTCAATGCCGACGTTGGCGAGTTCGTCACCGGCTGCCCCCATGCGCAAGACATGATCAAGCGGGCAGAGGACGAGAATTTGTTGATCCATCGCATCGAATCGGAAGACAGCTCGCCCTGGTACCGTTTCCATCCGCTGTTCGGCGAATTTCTCACCCAGCGCCTGACGGCCCGTGGCGAGGCGGTGGTGCAGGCGCTGCATCGACACGCCAGCCAGTGGTTCGCCGAACATGACTATCTGGTGGAAGCGGTGCGCCACGCCAATCTGGGCGGTGACCGTGATTACGCCGTCAAGGCCATGGAACAGGCGGCGTCCAGCACCTGGAGCATGGCCTATATCAGTCCGATGCTGCACCTGCTCGAACGCTTGCCCCAGGATATTCTGTTCGCCCATCCGCAACTGTTCATCATGGGTTGCCTGACCTATGCCTTTACCGCCCGCCCGGAAAAGGCCCAGCGCTGGCTGGAGCAGATCCGCCGCAGCGAGGCCTCACGCAACCCGGCGATCTCCTCGAAACTGGTGCTGGCCGACGCCGCCATTGCCCTGACACTGGATCAGCCCCATCGGGTCATCGGCCTGCTGGAACCGACCCTCCAGACACCCCTGGAAAACCGTTCGTTGCGCTACATCAGCCTGTCGGGGCTGGCCACCGCCTATCTGTCGGTGGGGCGTGCGGATGATGCGCGCCGACTCCAGGAGCGGCATCCGATCGACCTTCAAGACTGCGACAACGACATGGCCATGGTCTTTGAAAGCACCCGGGCGCTGACCCGTCTCAGGGAGGGCAATGCCCGGCAGGCACAAAACATCGGGACCCGCGTTACCGAGCGTGCCGAACACACCTATGGACGCGACTCGGTTGCAGCCAATCTGTGCGCCGCCACGCTCTGCGATGCTTACTACGAACTGAATCAGCTCGACGACGCGTTGCGGGTGCTGGCCAACCGCAGCGGGATTCTGCGTTCATCCCTGCCCGAAGTGATGGGGCGGGCTTCGATCTGCCGCGCACGCATTACCTTGCAGCGCGAGTCAGCCCAGGCTGCCTTGCATTTCCTCGAGGCGCAGGGCGCGCACTTTCATGTACTGGGCCTGGACCGGCTGCTGGCCATGATGCTGGCCGAGCAAGTCCGCGTGCTGATACAGCACGGGGAAAATCGCCGCGCCACTGAACTGATGACGCGATTGACGGCCCTGGAAGCCGAGCAACGTCCGCACGCCGAAGCACGGGAGGCCATCGGTTGCCTGGCGGCGATGTCCCGAGTGCGACTGGCACTGGCCGGGCGCGAGCCGGTCCAGGCCCTGGAACATCTGCAGTCCATTGCCGCCTACATCGAGCAGTCGGCAAAGGGACGCACACTGGTTCGTCTTCGCTTGCTCGGTGCCCTGGCTCACCACATGCTCGATCAGCCGGACCAGGCGCGGGCATACCTGCAACAGGCCCTGGAGGCGGGTGCCAGGATGGGATTGGTCCGTACGCTGCTTGATGAAGGCCCGGCGGTGCTCGCGTTGCTGGCTCAAGGGCAGGACGAAATCGCCCTGGACAGTTCGACCGCGGATTACCTGAAGACATTGCTCAACCGCGAATCACCCCACGAGGAGCCCACGCCAGCGGCGGTTGCCCCCAGGAGCATGTCGGACGGGCCACGGGCCAGCCTGACGCCGCGAGAGCTGGAGATCCTCGGCCTGATCGCCCAGGCCATGTCGAATAAACGCATTGCCCTGACGCTGAACATCACCTTTGGCACGGTGAAATGGAATGTGAAAAACATCCTCGCCAAGTTGGGGGTGTCAAGCCGCTATGCGGCGATCTCCCTGGCTCGCCAGCAGGGCATGCTCAAGTAACCGGATGCGCGCGGCGCCCCGTGCACCCTCCCGAGACGGGAGGCGCATGCGTCGCTGGCCAACCCCCATGCTCAGGTCAGCATCGACTACCCGACCCGGTTCAAGAGGAAGACCATGAGCGATACATCAGCAGCATTCCTGAGCGAGCAGGAAATCATGATCCGCGACGCCGCCCGCAAAGTGGCGCAAGAAGTCGTGGCTGCCACGGCGGCCGAGCGCGACCGCACGGGCGCCTGGCCGCACGCGGAACTCAAGGCGGTGGCCGAGCTCGGCTTCCTGGGCATGCAGATTCCCGAGGAGGCCGGCGGTTCGGGCATGTCCTTTCCTGAATACTGCCTGTGCATCGAGGAATTCGCCGCAGCGGATGCCGGCTTCGCCACCATCCTGCATGTCCACAACGGCATGACCGACATGCTGCATCGCTTCGGCACCGAGGGGCAAAGGCAGCAGTACCTGGCCGGGATGATTTCCGGCGAGCTGATTGCCGCCGGCTTGCTGACCGAGCCCCAGGCCGGTTCCGACACCGCCGCGTTCCGCACCACGGCGCGCCGCGACGGCGACCATTACGTTCTCAACGGCAGCAAACAGTTCATCTCCAACGGCAGCGAGGCGGGCGTCGCCTTTGCCATTGCCGCGACCACCGATACTCCGGAAGGCCGCAAGGGCCCGAGCATGTTCATCATCGACCCGCGGGAGCCCGGCTATATCGTGGCGCGGGTTGAAAGCAAGATGGGCCAGCGCTCGGCGCACGTGGCGGCCATTCAACTGGATAACTGCCGGGTGCCGGCGCACAACCTGCTGGCGGAGGAAGGTACGGCCTACAAACGCCTGATGGCCACCCTGTCCGAAGGCCGGATCGGCATCGCCGCCGTGGCCGTGGGCGCCGCCCGTGCCGCGCTGGAAGCGGCGGTGAAGTATGCCAACGAACGTGAAGCCTACGGCGCGCCGATCATCAAGCTGCAAGGCGTGGCGTTCGATCTGGCCGACATGGCCACCCAGTTCGAAGTCGCCCAGAACTACATGCTGCACGCCGCTCGCCTGCATTACGCCGGCGTGCCCTGCGCCAAGGAAGCGTCCATCGCCAAGCTGTTCGCCAGCGAAATGGCCGAGAAGGTCTGCTCCGAAGCGCTGCAAATCCATGGCGGCTACGGCTACCTCAGCGATTTCCCGGTGGAGCGCTACTGCCGTGATGTGCGGGTGACCAAGATCTACGAGGGCACCAGCCACATCCAGAAAGTGATCATCGCTCGCAACCTGTAACCGGGCAGCGTTGACCTTTGCGGACAACTTCAGGCACGGCCAGGCATGACCTGGCCGATGCGGCATCAGGAGGAATTGAGTGTGACTGACAGTGCAGTGCTGTATGAAAAGATTGGCAAGACCGCGCTGATCACCTTGAACCGGCCACAGAAAAAAAATGCCTTCGAGGCCGCCATTAACGAAGCCTTGCCGGCAGCCCTGAAGGCAGCGAAGGACGATCGTTCGGTGCGCTCCATCGTCCTGACCGGTGCCGGCGGAGCGTTCTGTTCCGGTTTCGACCTGGGCAGCCTGGAGGAGGGCGAGGACGCTGTGTTTGCCGGGCGCAAACTGGTGCTGGGTTTTCAGGAGTGGTTCGGCAGTCTGGTGGACCTGCCAAAACCGGTGATCGCGGCGGTCGATGGCGCGGCCGTGGGGGCAGGCTTCTCGCTGGCCCTGGCCGCCGATTTCATGTTCGTCACGCCACGGGTACGGCTGTTGCCGACTTTCCTGAGCCTGGGGCTGGTGCCGGACCTGTCGATGCTTTACGTCTTGCCAAGGGTGGTGGGGCTGGCCAAGGCCAAGGAGCTGGTGTTTTGTGCACGGCCGATCGATGCGCAACAGGCGTTGGCGCTGGGTCTGGCTCAAGCCGTCATCCCCCAGGAACAACTGGTGGAGAGCGCCTTACAGTTCGCCCGGCAGTTCGATGACGCGCCGTCCGATGCGTTAGGATTGGCCAAGACCCTGCTCAACCGCTCGTTCGAGACCGACCGCCACGCGATGACCCAGTTCGAAGCCAGCGCCCAGTCATTGTGCGGGGCCAGTCGATACCATGCCGAAGCCGTGCGCCGCTTTCTCGGCAAGGAAGGGTTGCCCTACCCGGGCGCGGTGTTGCCACAGCCATGAAGCCCCAAAGAGGGAGGGGCAGCCGGCCTTCGGGCCTGCCTATCCTTGAGACTACAGGCTTACCCCTGTAGGAGCCGGCTTGCTGGCGATAGCGATGCATCAGGCACTGCATTGTTAACTGGACTGCCGCCTTCGCCAGCAAGCCGGCTCCTACAGGTTTGTATGTTTTCCAATGCCTGACGTATGTACACGCATTACAACGAACCGGCAGGATATCCAATATTGAGGAGTAAGACATGATGCAGAAAGTCGTCGTCGCGGGTGTAGGTATGATCCCCTTCGTCAAACCTGGCCAGAGCGAGACCTATGCGGTCATGGGCGAGCAGGCCGTGCGGCTGGCCCTGGCGGATGCCGGCGTCGGTTACGAGTCGGTCCAGCAGGCGTTTGCCAGTTACATCTTTGGTGATTCCACCAGCGGCCAGCGTGTGCTGTACAACGTCGGCATGACCGGCATCCCGGTGATCAACGTCAACAACAACTGCGCCAGCGGCTCAACGGCACTGTTCCTGGCCAACCAGGCCATCGCCAGCGGTATGGTCGACATCGTCCTGGCGTTCGGTTTCGAGCAGATGGTTCCGGGGGCCATCCCCAGTGCCTTCCCGGACCGTCCGAGCCCGCTGGAGCTGTTCCTCGATCAATGCGACGAAGCGATTCCCGGTGCCGCACAGATTCCGGCGGCGCTGCGTATCTTCGGCAGCGCCGGGGTGGAGCACATGAATCGCTTCGGCACACCACTGGAAACCTTCGCCAAGATTCGCGCCAAGGCCAGCCGTCACGCCGCGAACAATCCAAAAGCCGTGTTCCGCAAAGTCGTCACCACCGAAGAAGTCATGGCCGATCAGGTGATGTGGCCGGGCGTCATGACGCGTCTGATGGCCTGCCCGCCAACCTGCGGCGCAGCGGCGGTGGTGTTGTGCAGCGAGGCCTACGCCAGAAAGCATGGCCTGGATCGCGGCGTGTCGATTGCCGGTCAGGCCCTGACCACCGATGGTGCGGAAACCTTCAAGTCGGGCGACATGCGTGACGTTGCCGGTTACTCGATGTCCCGCGCGGCTGCGAAGAAGGCCTATGAAATGGCCGGTATCGGCGCCGAGGACGTGCACGTCGTCGAACTGCATGACTGCTTCGCCCAGAATGAGCTGTTGACCTACGAATCCCTGGGCCTGTGCCCGGAAGGCGGGGCACAGAAGTTCGTCGACGACGGCGATAACACCTATGGCGGCCAGTACGTGGTCAACCCGTCCGGCGGCCTGCTGTCCAAGGGGCATCCGATCGGCGCCACGGGCCTGGCGCAATGCACTGAGCTGGTCCTGCAACTGCGCGGCCGCGCCGAACAGCGCCAGGTAGAAGGCGCGCGCATCGCCCTGCAACACAACGTCGGTATCGGTGGCGCCTGTGTCGTCACGCTGTACCGCAAAGACTGACAGGGGATACACCATGGATTTTCAACCTGATGCCAGCCTCGAAGCCTTCCGCGAGGACGTGCGCCGGTTCCTTCGCGACCAGGTTCCGGCCGATCTGAAAGGGCAACAGCGCTGTGCACGCTCGCCCCGGGAGCAGATCGTGCGCTGGCAAAAGCTGCTTACCGAACGCGGTTGGGGCGCACCGTACTGGTCCAAAGAACAGGGCGGTACTGGCTGGTCGGTGCCGCAGATCCTGGTATTCGATGACGAATGCAGCGCTGCCGGCACGCCCACCCTGGATGGCTTCGTACACAAGCTGCTCGGCCCGGTGCTCAATGCGTTTGCCACGCCTGAGCAAAAGGCCGAGCACCTGCCTGCGGTGTTCAGCGGAGAGCGCATGTGGTGCCAGGGCTTTTCTGAACCCGGTGCCGGCTCGGACCTGGCGTCGCTGCGCACCCGCGCCGAGCGCGATGGCGATGTCTATGTGATCAACGGCCAGAAAACCTGGACCAGCTATGCCCACCACGCCGACTGGATCTTCATGCTGGTACGCACCAACCCGGACGTGAAAAAACAGGCGGGGATCAGCTTCCTGCTGGTGGACATGCGCACGCCGGGCATTACCGTACGGCCGATCCGCAGCATCGACGATGCCCATCATCTCAATGAAACCTTCTTCGACAACGTACGGGTGCCGGTCGGCAACCTGATCGGCGTCGAAGGGCAGGGCTGGACCATCACCAAGTTCCTGCTCAATAACGAACATGCGACCACCGCCGATCTGCCTGAGCTCAAGCGCTATATGCGCGAGCTGCGATTGATCGGCTCAACGTTGCGGGTGGACGACCAGCCGCTCTACGAGCGAGCGGAATTCGCCCTGAAGCTGGCGCGTCTGGACGCCGAGCTGCAAGCCATCGAAATGCTCGTGCAGCGGGTCGCGCGCCTGGAACAGCAGCACAATCCGGCGTCGCACACCCTGGGCTCGATGCTCAAGATCCGCGCCACCGAGTTTCAGCAACGCATCACCGAGGCGCAGATCGAGGCGCTGGGCGATTACGGCGCGATCGCCTATCCGCATCCCCATGAGGCCGATCCGCAGCAACCGTTCCCGCAGCAAGCACTTGCGCGAGGCATCAGCCACGACATGTTCCTGCGCCGGGCGTCGACCATTTACGGCGGCACCAGCGAAGTGCAGCGCGGCATTATCGCCAAGATGCTGTTCCAACTCTGATAGCAGGAAACCGGTATGGATTTCGAATTCACTTCGGAACAACAACTGTTGCAGGACAGCCTGCGACGTTATGTGGACAAGGCCTACAGTTTCGAGGCGCGTAACGCGCTGCTCAAGGCGGGCAAGAACGGTAGCACGGACAACTGGGGCCTCTTTGCCGCCAACGGCTGGCTGATGGCCGCGTTGCCGGAAGCCTATGGCGGGCTCGGCGGATCGCTGGTGGATACGGTGATCATCGCCCGGGAACTGGGTCGCGCTCTGGTGCTGGAGCCTTTTACCGGCTGTGGCGTGCTGGCGGCCCAGACCCTGCTGGCGGCAGGTACCGAGGCGCAAAAAGAGCGGCTGCTGCCGCAACTGGCCGATGGCACCTGTCGGATCGCGCTGGCGTATAGCGAAGCGGGTTCACGGGGCATGCCGTTGCCGGTCACGCTACAGGCCGAGCGTCAAAATGAGGGCTTTCGCCTGACTGGGTGCAAGAGCCTGGTGCTTGGTGCTGTCGGTGCCACAGCGTTCATCGTCTCTGCGCAGATACCGCAAACACCCGGTATCAGCCTGCTGCTGGTCGATGCGGATCGTCCGGGCCTGACCTGCCAGGCACTGCCCCTGCACGACGGCACCTGGGTGCAGGCATTGCACTTCGATGGCGTCGAAGTCGGCTTCGATGCCTTGCTGGGTGAAGCAGGGCAGGGCTTGTCCGCACTGCGCCAAGGCCTGGCCAACGGCATTGTCGCCCTGTGTGCGGAGCTGATCGGCAGCATGGAGAAGACCCTCGAAGTCACGGCCGACTACCTCAAGGTGCGCCAGCAATTCGGCGTGCCCATCGGCTCGTTCCAGGCCTTGCAGCACCGCATGGCCGACATGGCGGCGGAGCTGGAACTGGCGCGTTCGAGCCTGCACGTGGCCCTGGCATCGATGGCCAACGATGACGAAACCACCCGCGACAAGACCGTTTCGGGCTGCAAGATGCTGATCTGCCGCGCGGCGAAATCCGTCTGCGGCCAGGGCATCCAGCTGCACGGCGGTATCGGCATGACCGAGGAATACCTGGTAGGGCACTACTACAAGCGGGCCATCGTCGCCGACTTATTGTTGGGTAGCAGCGACAGCCACGAGGCCGCCTGCGCAGCCGCATTGCAGGTCGGGCTTCGCGCCTGATCTGCCGTTAAACAGACCATCGAGAGCACAACAACAATGAAAAGCTACGAAACCCTGGCCGAACTGCAAGGCCTGGTCGGCGAAGTCGTGGGCACCAGCGACTGGGTGACCATCGACCAGCAGCGCATCAACACCTTTGCCGAAGCCACCGGTGACCACCAGTGGATTCACACCGATCCCGAACGCGCCGCCAAAGGGCCGTTCGGTAAGCCGATTGCCCATGGTTTTCTGACCCTGAGCCTGTTACCGACCTTCATGACCAACGCCTTCGAACTGCGCAATGTGAAGATGGGCGTGAACTACGGCATGAACAAAGTGCGCTTCGTGCAACCGGTGCCGGTGGACAGTCGCCTGCGCGGGCATTTCAAGGTGCAGTCCTTTGAACCGCTGGAGGGCAATGGCGCCCAGATCACCTATGAAATGACCGTGGAAATCGACGGCGCCGCCAAACCGGCCTGCGTGGCGGAAACCATTCTTCGGGTATTCGCCTGAGCTGAGACCGCCAGCAAGACCGCTTTACCAAACGCCACGCGCATCCCGATGCCGCGTGGCGTTTGCGTTTTCAACCGGATGACGGGCTGCCCCTCCCTTGCCGCGCCAATAAGGGGGGGGCGAAAGGAGGGGTGGGTTGGTTAAAAAAACACTACCCGGACGGGACCCGATTTCGCCGTTTCTTGAAGGGCAGGGCGCGCTTTAGAAGACGCTCAAACCACATCCTGGAGGTTGGAGACATGATTAAACTGACAAGAACCCTGATCGCGGTCGGCCTGCTGGCCGCACACGCAGGCGTGCTCCATGCAGCAGTGACAGAGCAGGAAGCCAGGCAACTGGGCACGACATTGACACCGGTGGGTGCCGAAATGGCCGGTAACGCCGACGGCTCCATCCCGGCCTACACCGGCGGGCTACATACCCCGCCACCGGGTTTCGACAAGGCCAAGGGCATCCGGCCCGATCCGTTCGCCAGCGAAAAGCCGCAATTCTCCATCGACGCCTCGAACGTTGATCAATATGCGGACAAACTCACCGAAGGCGCCAAGGCACTGATCAAGACCCGCCCGGGGTTTCGCATCGACGTGTATCCGACCCATCGGACCGTGGGTTATCCGCAATCGGTGCTGGACAACACCCTGAAAAATGCCACCCAGGCGCAGTTGACCAATAGCGACCAGTTCCTGCAGAACGCCCGTGCAGGTGTGCCATTCCCGATTCCCAAGCGTGGCATCGAGGTGATGTTCAATCACTTGACCCGCTACCAGGGTGTGGCCTACATCGCCCCCAAATATGGCGCATACAACGTGGATGCAGCGGGCAAGCTCGTGACCTCGACCGAGGGTCGCTGGGTTTACGAAATGCCGTACTACGACACCACCAAGGCTGAGGCGCCGACCATCATCACCCGCGCGCGCGCCAACTACACAGGCCCGGCACGCCGCGCCGGCGAGGCCGTGATGACCTTCGACAGCATCGATACCGAAAAGGGCCGTCGCGCGTTCCAGTACCTGCCTGGCCAACGTCGCGTGCGCCTGGCGCCAGACCTGGCCTACGACACGCCGAACGCCAGTACCTCCGGTATGTCCACGGTCGATGACATCTACCTGTTCAACGGCAAGCTGGACCGTTTCGACTGGAAGCTGGTCGGCAAGAAGGAAATGTACGTTCCCTACAACACCTACCGCTTCACCTATGCCGAAGATCCACAGAACGTGTTCGGGCCGAAGTTCATCAACCCCGACCTGGTTCGCTGGGAACGTCACCGCGTGTGGGTCGTGGAGGCGACGCTCAAGGAAGGCCAGCGCCACGTGTATTCCAAGCGTACCTTCTATATCGACGAAGACAGCTGGACTGCGCTGGCGGTGGATCAATACGACGGCCGTGGCCAACTGTGGCGCCCCGGCTTCAGCTACATGACCGCCATGTATGACGTCGGCGCGATCAACAACTCACCGGGCGGCCACTACGACCTCATCGCCGGCACGTACTACATCAACGTCTGGCCTGGCAAAGGCGGCGTGCAGGTCATGGACAAGTTGAGTCCCGACAACGGCTGGACGTCCGATAGCCTGGCGGGTGCCGGCGTACGCTGACACCGCTGCGCGCGAAACGGAACCGACCTGTGGGAGCTGGCTTGTCGGATCGCCGCACCGCAGCGAAGACGGCGGCAGGGTCGACATCAATGTTGCCTGATGCTCCGCTTTCGCTGGCAAGCCAGCTCCTACAAATGAACTGCGCACATGCCCGATAAATACACGCGGACCCTGTAGGCGCTGGCAAGCCAGCGCCTACAGTGACCGTATTGTCAGAGGTTGCGCTGCGTCAATCCAGCCCAGAATCCTGCGCCACCCGCCGCAATCGCTGCCTGGCCGAGGATTTCGGCCCACTGTGCATCGCTGCCGAATTCGTCGCGCCAGGACCACAAGCGACGGGTCGTGAAGTGCAGGGTGTGCTCGTGGGTGAAGCCGATCGCACCGTGAACCTGATGGGCAACGGATGTCGCCAGGGTCGCAGCTTCGCCGGCGCAGACTTTCGCGACGGCTACATCGAACGACACACTGCTTCGGCTGCCAGACTCGGCCTGCAACGCCTCGCAGGCACTGCGCAACGCGACTTGCGTGGCCATGCGTGCGGCGCCGATGGCACCGGCCATTTGCGCAAGTTGCTGCTGGATCGCCTGGAACTTGCCGATGGCCTTGCCGAACTGTGCACGTTCATTGGCGTAAACGACGGCCTTGTCCAGACTCGACTCCAGCGCGCCGACCAACATGCAGGCACGCATCAACGCACCGAACAGCCACACAGGCTCCTCCACATCCGCCACTTGCAGTGAACCGACCGCCTGAGCGGGAGCACGAGTGAAGTGCAGGGTGTCCCGCTCCTCGCCAGCGAAATTGCTGCCGGTTTCCACACTGACCGGTGCCTGACAAAGATCGACCAGCGCCACCTGTCCGGCAGCATCGGCCACCGCTGCCCAACGGCAGCTGCGTGCCCAGGGCACGTTGAATGCGCGACCGTTCAGGTAGCCGTCGTCGGTCAATCGCAGGTCGCCCAGGTGACCGGTCTGAATCAGCGTGATCGGACCTTGCGGAACATGCAGGCCCGCCCGGGACAGCAGCAGCGAGGCGAGCATGGTTTCGCTCAAGGCCAGTGGCGCGTTCCAATAACCAATGGCGCGCAATACCGGGCTGACGTCCAGCCAACTGGCCGCGCTGCCACCTGCTTCCTCAGGCATCAGGGCGCCGGGCAGGCCGAGATCGGCCACCTGTTGCCACAACGCCGTTGCCCCGTGCCCGGCGTCGAAACGTGCCAGTACCTGCGGGGTGATCTGTTCGGCGAACAGGCGCTCGACGCTGTCGGCAATCATCGATTGCAGTTCCGAGGGGGCGCTGTCGTCCACCGCTTGATAATTGAGTGCCTGGTTCATCGCAGTCCTAATCCTCTGGCAATGATGCCGCGAAGAATTTCGCGGGTGCCGCCACGCAGGGAAAACGACGGGGCGGTCTGGGTCAGGTAACGCATCACCTGGTCGAGTCGGGAGCCGGGTTGGCGTTCACCGCCAAACAGGTCGTGGGCAAGGTCGGGCAGCGACTGTTCCAGCAGGGCCCCTTGGTCTTTCACCAGAGCCGCCGGCGTCGCAGGGTTGTCACCGCGAGCGAGCATGCCGGCGACACCCAGCGACATTTGTCGCAGCGCCGCATAGCGCGCTGCGACGCGGCCCAGGCTGACCGCGTGGCGACTGTTCTGCGGGTCGGCGGCGTCGAGCATTTCCAGGTACAACTGCGTGCAGCTCAGATAACGTTCCGGGCCGCTGCGCTCCAGCGCCAGTTCAGCGCCGACTTGCTTCCAGCCGTCGCCTGGCTGGCCGATGACAAAATCGTCCGGCACAAACACGTTATCGAGAAACACTTCATTGAAGTCGTGCTCGCCAAGCATGTTGTAGATCGGGCGGACCGTGACGCCGGTGGCCTGCAGGTCGATCAACAGTTGCGACAGGCCTGCGTGCCGATTCTTGTCGTCCTTCGGTCCGGTGCGCAGCAGCGCGACCATGTAGTGGCTGCGATGGGCGCCGGTGGTCCAGACCTTGCTGCCGTTGACGATCCAGCCGCCCTCGGTCTTCACGGCCCGGGTCTGCACCGACGCCAGGTCGGAACCCACGTTCGGTTCACTCATGCCAATGCAGAACAACAGCTCGCCACGGGCAATGGCAGGCAACAGCCTGGGCGCCAGCACGTCGGGGGAAAACTTCATCAACAGCGGGCCAGACTGACGCTCGGCGATCCAGTGGGCATTGACCGGTGCGCCGGCGGCCAACAGCTCTTCGAGCACCACATAGCGCTCCAGGGCACTGCGTTCGTGTCCGCCATAGCGCTTGGGCCAGGTCATGCCCAGCCAGCCACGCTCGCCCAGTTTGCGGCTGAACGCGGGATCGGCGCCGTTCCAGTTTTTGGCGCGTTCGTGGGCCGGGTAGTCCTTCAGTGTCTGGGCGACAAACTCACGCACTTCGGCGCGTAAAGCCTGTGCGTCGGCGTCCAGGTGACAGGGACGAATATCGAGTGCCTGCATGGCTTTTTGCTCGTGTGGAAAGGGGTAGGGTGGTTGATTTTCTAACTTGCTGAACGGACAACAAGTAAATAAGCTAGCAGCAACCCTGGCAGCGATCAAGCCACCCGCCACCCGGAAAATCGTCCCCCCTTGATGGAGCTTTCATGTCGACAACTACTTCATTCATCCCCGGCCGCGGCCTGTCACTGGACCTCGACGGCCACGTCGCGACCCTGAGTTTCAGTCGTCCGCCCTATAATTTTTTTGATGCCGAACTGATCAATGACCTGGCCGATGCCCTGCAACACCTCGATGAGCAGCCCCAGTGCCGGGTGGTCATCCTGCAGGCTGAAGGCAAGGTGTTTTGCGCGGGGGCGGACTTTTCCGGGGCCGAGCAGTGCGACCCGCAATTCCCACGCCGGGTGTACAAGTCCGCCGTGCGCCTGTTTCGCACACGCAAGCCCATGATCTGCGTGGTAGAGGGCGCGGCAATCGGCGGCGGACTGGGTCTGGCGCTGGTCGCGGATTTCCGGGTGACCAGCGCAAAGGCCCGTTTCTGCGCCAATTTCAATCGCTTGGGCATTCATCAGGGCTTTGGGATTTCGGTTACCATGCCGCGCCTGGTCGGCCCGCAAATGGCGGCGCTGTTGATTGCCACCGGGCGGCGGATCGATGGCTGTGAAGCGGTGCGGATCGGCTTGGCCGATGTGCTTGCAGAGCCGGGTCAGGAGCGCCAAATGGCCCGCGAGCTGGCCGAGGAAATTGCCGCTTCGGCACCAAGGGCGGTCATGTCCAGCCGTGAAACCCTGCGCATGGGCCTGGCGGATGCGGTTGACCAGATCATTGACCGCGAAGCGTCCGAGCAGGAGTGGCAGATTGTCAGCGCCGATTTTGCCGAAGGCACCCGTGCCATGGCCGAACGCCGCGCCCCCGTTTTTTCAGGTCAGTAAGGAATTGCCCGATGGAACCCGTTGAAAAACCCACCCAGCCGACGGCGCGTCGGACCCAGATCGAGCGCCGCGCCGAGGCAGAACAACGCCTGCTGATCGCTGCCCGGCAAATCGTCGCACGCAAGGGCTGGGTGGGCATGACGTTGTCAGAGGTAGGCGAGGAGGCCGGCTACAGCCGCGGCCTGGCTACCCATCATTTCGGTAACAAGGCCGGACTGCTGCGCGCCCTGGCGGGTTTCGTCAATGCCACGTTCATGGCGTTGGTCGAAGCCCGGTCGCCGCAATGGCGGCCAGGGCTGGATGCACTCAAGGGCTTCGTCAGTACTTACCTGTCGCGTCCTGATGGCGATTGGGTCAATACCCGCGCGCTGCTGGCACTGATGTCGGAAGCCGTGACCCAGGACTCGGAAACCGTGCAGATCCTCGCTGAATACAACCACTCGGTCATGGAACACCTGGCCGGATACATTCGCGAAGGCATCGACACGGGCGAGATCCGCGCACAGGTCGATCCGATGGCCAGTGCCCTGCTGATCCTGGGCACGTTGCGCGGGATGATGCTGCAGTTTCTGCTGGATCCTGCGGGCATTGACCTGAAGCTGCTGCGCACGCAGTTGCTGATGTTCATCGAGCATGCATTGGCAACCTTGCCACCTGCTCACGTCTGATCCCCCGAACCGGACCTTGACCCCGCCACCCACGGCGGGTGGCGGGTTTTAGCAAGGGTCTTTGTTAGCGTGCTCCTCATGGTTCGCCTACCTGCAAGTCACGGCAGGGGCGATGAATGCCTGTTGTCAGGCCAGGACTCATTGAGGAAGACACATGCTGTCAGGTATCAGAATCGTAGAAATCTGCGGAATCGGCCCAGGCCCATTCTGTGCCATGCACCTGGCCGATCTGGGCGCGGATGTCATTGCCGTCGAGCGCGCAGAGTCCGTGTCGATCACCGGCCAAGCCAATGCCCCGGACAACCCGTTGAACCGTGGCAAGCGTTCGGTGGTGGCCGACCTGAAGAGCCCTGAAGGGCGTGAAGCGGTGTTGAAACTCCTCGAAAGCGCCGACGCTGTCATCGAGGGCATGCGTCCTGGTGTCATGGAGCGACTGGGGCTCGGCCCGCTGGAATGCCAGGCGCGCAATCCGCGGCTGGTCTACGGGCGCATGACGGGATGGGGGCAGGACGGTCCAATGGCCTGTGCTGCCGGCCATGACAATAACTACATTGCCTTGTCCGGCGCCCTCTATCACAGCGGCACAGCCGGGGAGGCCCCGTCGTCGCCGATCACCCTGATCGGTGACGTCGGTGGCGGGGCGCTGTACCTGGCCATCGGTTTGCTGGCCGGTATCCTCAGCGCACGGCAGACGGGTAAAGGCACCGTGGTCGATGCGGCCATCGTCGACGGCTCGGCGCACATGATGCAGCTGATGATGTCTCTGTCCCGCCGGGGTTTGCTGCAGGAGGCGCGTGGCAAAAGCGTTCACGATGGCTCGCATTTCTATGCCACCTATCGTTGCGCCGACGATCAGTACGTGGCCCTCGGTTCGATGGAACCGCAGTTCTATGCATTGCTCATGCACAAGCTCGGCTTGCAGGATGATCCACGATTCGCCAAACAGTGGGACATGGAGCGCTGGGACGAACTGCGAGACCTGTTGGCCGATCTATTTGCCAGCCAGCCGCGCGAACACTGGTGTGATCTGCTGGAAGGCACCGACGTGTGCTTTGCCCCGGTATTGAGCCCGCGTGAAGCCTCCGAGCACCGGCACATGGTGGAGCGGGGCGTGTATTTCGAACGCGATGGCATGCTGCAAGCCAGCCCGGCACCGCGTTTCGACGGCCAACGGATCACCCCCGGCGCGATCCCCACCCGTGGCGCGCACACCGCCCAGGTCATGGACGCGCTCGGAGCCCGGGACCTTGCCGGCCTCTGGCGGTCGTAGGTGAACTATTCAGACAGAGGAACGACCACGGTAAGCCAGACGTTCCAGCCCTCTGGTCGATTCTTTGCGTCAAACTCGTCGTAACCCTTGAGGTTGGCGTACCAGAGATCTTTACCCACCTTGAAGAAATGCCCGATCTGGGGGCCGATGCCATTGACCCTGGATTTGAAGTCGCCAAAGGTAGCGCCGCTTCCGCTATCGCCCGTGACCTGATGGTAGACGTAGCCGACCAGGCCAAGGTGGGTCTGGTCGGTGATGAAGTGCGATGCACTCAAATCCAGGTGAGCGTCGATACCGTTCTGATAGTCGGTGTCGGTGTTTTCCCAGTTGTAGGTCATGCCCGCGACGGCGGAGAACTCGTTTTTCTTGTCGAAATAGGTGTAGCCACCTCCCGCATCCAGGGACGCATGCCCCAGGCCGATATTGACCAGGCGATCAGGGTCGTAGGCGCCGACCGGAACATTGCCCATCGTGTAGGCCATGAAATTGTGAACCCCATGGTTCCATTTCAACGTGCCCATATAAAGCAGGTCGCTGGCCCCCTTCAAAGTGTCTTCCGTTCCGCCGGAAAAGGCCCGGCCCCGAGGCCCGGTCAGCGTGACATCGACACTGGCTTCGTCACGCGCTACCGCAGCACCCACCGCAATGGCGGCCTGGGCGCCGAGCAGCGGTTCGGCAAAGGTGTAGGTAGGGAAGGCGAACAACAGGTCTGCTGTGGCATCAAGGCCGAAGGTGGTCCGGCCACCGCGTGGAACGCCTTTGTTGGCGTCGTCCTTGGCGCTGACATGATAGTAAACCAGCGGCATGCTCCAGCCGGGTTCGGTAGGCGCCGCGGCCAATGCCCCGAACTGGCCCGGTAGCCAGAAACTGATGCCGCCGTCATCGGCCTGGGCCAGCGCGGCTGGCAACAAGACTGCCAAACCCAATGCATGTTTTGTTCTTGAATTCATCCAGATCCTCGATTCTCGGAAAGCCTGCATCCTGACAGTGCGCCCTAAAGAGTAGCTCCTACCCAAAAAACCATTGACGGGACGCTGCTCTTTTTTTCCCTTCAGCAGTCACCACCCGAAGGCTGAATCCTGCACTCAGGTCAGCCACCCATTTTGAACTCACGCCCCAGGGGATGACTCCTAACTCACAAGGCACTGCATGACAATGATGTAGCAATGACCCATCTACAGCTGCATGGCCGCGAGCCCGGCACGATATTCGAAACCCACCTTCCAGCACGCCTGGATCGCTTGCCGTGGGGCCGTTTTCATACCTTGCTGGTATGCGCGCTGGGCATCACCTGGTTGCTCGACGGCCTGGAAGTGACCCTGGCCGGCTCGGTGTCCGGCGCGCTGAAAAACAGCCCCGACCTGCACATGAGCAATGTCGATATAGGCCTGGCCGGCGGCATCTACATCGCCGGCGCCGTGCTCGGTGCGTTGGTGTTCGGCTGGCTGACCGATCGTCTGGGGCGGCGCAAGCTGTTTTTCATGACGTTATGGCTGTATGTGGGCGCCACGGCGGCCACGGCGTTCTCCTTCAACCTCGAAAGCTTCCTGCTGTTGCGTTTCCTCACGGGCATGGGCATCGGCGGCGAATACACGGCGATCAATTCGACCATCCAGGAATTCACCCCGGTTCGCTATCGCGGCTGGGTCGACCTGACCATCAATGGCACATTCTGGATAGGCGCAGCGCTTGGCGCCGGCGGGGCCATTGTTCTGCTGGACCCGCACGTGGTTGGCGGCGACCTGGGCTGGCGCCTGTGCTTCGGTATCGGTGCAGTGCTGGGACTGTTGATCCTGGTCATGCGTTTGTGGCTGCCGGAAAGCCCGCGCTGGCTGCTGATCCATGGTCAGCACGATGAGGCGCGACGCATCGTCGAAAGCATCGAAGCGCGTCTGCGTGAGCAAGGCCATGAACTGCCGGCCGTGACCGGGCAACCGCTGCGCCTGCACGCGCGGGACCATACGCCGCTGGCGGAGGTCTTCCATACCCTGTTCATCAGATTCAGGCGCAGGGCGCTGGTGGGGCTGACCCTGTTGACCGCGCAAGCCTTTTTTTACAACGCAATCTTCTTCACCTACGCGCTGGTGCTCACCGATTTTTACCAGGTGCCCGCCGAGCATGTCGGTTGGTACGTATTACCCCTGGCACTGGGTAATTTTTGCGGGCCGCTGCTGTTGGGACGCCTGTTTGACGTGATCGGCCGAAGGGTGATGATCAGCCTCACCTACGCCACGTCCGGAATATTGCTGGCACTCACGGGCTATGCCTTCCAGCAGCACTGGCTGGACGTCACCCAGCAAGCCGCGGCGTGGATGGTGATCTTCTTTTTCGCTTCGGCCGCGGCCAGCTCGGCCTATCTGACCGTGTCAGAAACCTTCCCCCTGGAAATCCGCGCCTTGGCCATCGCCGTGTTTTACGCGTTTGGCACCGGCCTGGGCGGCATCATCGGGCCGACGCTGTTCGGCCAACTCATCCAGACCCAGCAGCGCAGCAGTCTGTTGATCGGTTATCTGACAGGTGCTGCACTGATGTGCGTGGCGGCGGTGGTGCAGGCAGTTTGGGGCGTGGCGGCGGAGCGTCGAGGGTTGGAGCAGGTGGCCAGGCCTTTGTCGCAGGTTGAGGATTGAGTCTTTGTTTGCCGTGGGGCAGGGAGCTTCAACCCTCTCGTCATCAACACCCGGCCGATTTGAACCTGGCGTATCGTTAATTACTGGAATTGAGCATGGCCGCTCGCTGATATTGCAGTTTTTCTGAAAAGCCCCTTCAACGTCAGCGCCTACTCTCCGTTGCGACGCTCTGCCGATAATCCCTCATTGCATATTCGCCATGGTTGCTTGGTGAGCTGGCCGCAAGGTTGGCGCTCTCGGTGCCTGGCTTTTGAATGAGGACATACATGAGCATTCGTATCTGGCATCAAAGCTTCACTGTACTGAGCGACCTGGGTGCGTACGACGAAGCCTTGCGTGCGCATTTTCGCAAGGTGGCCCGGCCGGACACCGAGGTCCATATGCATGGTATGCGCCCCGGTACCTACCTTAGTCATTATCCGGGAGACGACATCAAGTATTCGGCCTTGCAGTACCTGCATGGCCTGCAGTTCATGGCGGCCGGCATCAATGCCCAGCGTCAGGGTTTCGATGCCTACGCCATCAGTACCTTGCCAGAGCCGGCTCTCAAGGAGACGCGTAGCCTGCTGGATATTCCGGTGGTGGGCTATGGCGAATCCGCGATGCTGACCGCGTGCATGCTCGGGCGGACGTTCGGGGTTCTGGTGTTCATTGACGAGTTGGCTGAGCAGGTTACTGAGAACGCCGCACGCCATGGGCTGGCTGGGCGGTTGACGGAGGTGCGCCATGTCGGGTTTCGCTTTGCCGATGTGCTGGCCGGCTTCACCGATCCCGCTGAACTGATCGAACGTTTTCGTAGCGCCGCACGCGGCCTGATCGCCAAAGGCGCTGAGGTGATCATTCCCGGTGAGGCCCCGCTAAACGTACTGCTCGCCACCCACGGGATTAACGAGGTAGACGGTGTGCCAGTGCTCGACTCGCTCGGTGCATGGGTCAAGCAGGCGGAAAGCATGGTGGACTTGCGTCGCGCCAACGGCACACGCACTTGCAATCGTGGGTATTTTTCGGCGCAACCAGAACCTGAGCGGGTTCGGGAGATCTTCGAGTTCTATGGCTTGGGCTCGTTTATACAAGCAGGAGATCAGGTATGAATCGTTATGAATGTGACCTGCTGGTGATCGGTGGCGGGCTGGCGGGTTTTAGCGCGGCTCTGGCAGCTGCCCAAGCGGGCTTGCAGGTGATAGTGCTGGAAAAAACCGCGCAAACCGGTGGTTCATCAGCCATGAGCGGTGGTTGCCTGGCGTTCGCCGGAACGGACCTGCAACGTGCGCACGGTATTGAAGATTCGTCGCAATTGCTGTTCGACGACCTGGTCGATGTGGGCAAGGGCGAATGCGACGAGGCACTGGTCAAGCTGTACACCGATCACCAACTGCAGACCTATCAGTGGCTCAAGGACAACGGCGTGGTTTTTACCGATGTCATCGAGGCCGCCTCCGGGCAGTCGGTGCCACGGGTGCACAACGTTGACCCTGCCGACATGGTGCGCCAACTGCAATTGGCCGCGCTGGCAACGCAACAGGTCGAGGTCTGGCTCCACAGCCGTGCCCGCCGTCTGTTGCGCGAGGACGGTGGCCGGGTGTTGGGGGCGAGCGTCGAACGCAACGGCGAAACGGTCGAGGTCATGGCCCGTAAAGCGGTGCTGCTGGCCAGCGGCGGATTTGTCCAGGACCGCGCGTTGATTCACCGCTTTGTCCCGCAATACGACAATGCGGTGTTTATTGGTGGTGAAGGCAATGAAGGCGACGGCCTGCGCATGGCTTGGGCCCTGGGGGCGGATGTGCGCGACCTCCCGTACATCAAGGGCACGTTCGGCAAACACCCCATGGACGAGCACAACCACCACGCTTGCCTGGCGGTTTACAAGGGCGCTATCGCGGTGAACCAGGACGGTCGGCGATTTGTCGACGAATCACAGTCCTACAAGTTGCTCGGCGATGCGGTGATGCAACAGAGCTACGGTGTGGGCTATCAGATACTGGATCAGGACATCATGCTCAGCGGTGACAACCAGGTACGTATCCTGGACTTCACCCGGCGCCTCGAAGAGGGGCTGTTCGTCGAGTCGCAGACACTGCAACAGCTGGCGCGCCTGATCGAGGTGCCCGAGGACGTGTTGCTGGCCGAAGTCTCCGCCTACAACGATGCCGTGCGCCAAGGGCAAACGCCAGCGTTCGGTCGTCGGCATCTGGTTCATCATCACGGTCAATTGCGCACCATCGAGCGTCCACCCTTTTATGCCTACCCATCGACGGCGGCGGTTTTCGGCACCTACTGCGGTGTGATCGTCGATATGGACTTGCGTGTGCTCGATGTTTTCGGCGAACCGATCACCGGGCTGCTGGCGGCGGGCGAGATGATCGGCGGCTTCCACGGCGCTGCCTACATGACCGGTTCGGCCCTGGGTAAGGCGGCGGTTTTCGGGCATCTGGCCGGTGCCAGCCTGGGCAATGCGAGTGAGGGCTGAACATGAAAATTCTGGTCCTGCTGGCGGGTGTGGCAGATATCCGGCTCCCGTTACACCCCATCAGTTTGAGTAGCGAGGCGTTGATCCAGGAGCAAGGATCACCCCGGCGCCTGCTGAGCCCATTCGACGAGGCCGCGTTGGAGGTGGCGCTTAAACTGCGCGATGCCCGAACTGAAACACAGATCGACGTGTTGCTGCTCGACGGCTGCAACAGTGAAAACCTGTTGCGCAGTGTCGCGGCGTTCTGCCCTGATTCGCTGCGGTGCCTGCAGCTTCAACCCTGCCAGCCGTGGGATGCCCGACAGACTGCAACGCAGATCGCCGGGGTGATCAAGCGCGATTACCTTGCGCATGATCTGGTACTGCTGGGGCGTGAATTGGGTGATCTGGACGAAGGTAGTATCGCCGTATTGCTCGCGCGTCGACTGGGTCGGCCGCAACTGGCAATGGCCCAGTTTGGCCAATGGCAAGGCGCGCAGCTGTGGCTGATGCGCGATCGTGGTACCTGCGAAGAGTGGCTAAAGGTCGATCAGCCGTTGTTGGCGAGTGTGACCAATGATCGACGCAACAAGCTGCGTCACCCGTTGTTGAAAAATGTCATGCAGGCCAAGCGGATGACCTTCACCCAGGTCACGGCATCGGCGCCGACGCGCGCAGGGCTGTCGTTGTCGCAGCTGGAGACCGCCCCTCTGATTGCGCGAGGCGGGCAGTGCCGGCTACTGAGCGGCGACGTTACCGATCAGGCCAAGGCGCTGATCGGTTGGCTAAAAGAACAAGGGGTCAATTCATGAGCAGACTGCTAGCGGTTATTCCTCAAGCCTGGGGGGGAGAGGCACTGGAAGCGGCACTCGGTGCGGCGCAGCAGGTCAGTGCCGGGGAGGCTTTTGCTGTTGTGCTGGTCAGTAGCCAGCCGAGTGCCGCGCACGCTCAGCTGGCGGCAAGGGCAGGGGCTCAGTTGGTTTATCAGGCCCTGCACGCGACATTGGGCGAATGCGACGAGCCCCAGGTTCTGGTGGCCGCGGTGGCCGAAGCGCTGCGGGCGGTTCCCCGTCTGGGCAGTGAAGTGCCATTGGTGCTGCTGCCGCCCGGTCCTCAGGGCGAGGAACTGGCGGCATTATTGGCCGACTATCTGGATGGGCAAGCGCTGGGCCGTTGTGTCGCACTGAGGCTTGAGGATGACGCGGTGCTGGCCGAGCGCGCGGCCTGGGGGGGGCGCATGCGTCTTGCTCTACGGGCTGCCAGCGGACCGGCGTTTGCGTGTCTGCGAGCTGGCCGGCCGCAACTCAAGGCCGAGGCCTCGGCGGATCATTTCAACCTCGAACTGCATGGCAGCCTGCCCAAGGCGTTGACTCTGGATAAACGCGAAAGCGGCCAACGCCTGCCGCCTCTGGAGGGCGCCAAGCTGGTGGTGTCCGGTGGGCGTGGGGTCAATGAACAAGGCTTTGCCTTGCTTGAGGAGTTGGCGCTGAGCCTGGGCGGAACCCTGGGCGGCAGTTTGCCGGCCGTGGATGCGGGCATGGTGCCGGTGCTGCGGCAGGTCGGCGTGTCGGGCAAGTTTGTCAGCCCGCAGATCTATCTGGCGGTGGGTATCTCCGGCACGTTGCAGCATCTGGCCGGAGTCAGCCTCGACAGCTGCATCGTGGCCGTAAACCAAGATCCCGAGGCGGACATTTTCAAGGTCGCCAGCCTGGGCATCGTCGCCCCTTGGGAGACCTTGCTACCGGCGTTGCTGGACGGTCTGCGTCAGTCGCTGCCCGAATAGAGTCAACTGCAAGGGTCGAACAAAAAATGCCAGCCACCCAGTGGGCTGGCATTTTTTATCGTCGTCACCTGTGCGTCAGATCAGCCCGCGGCGCCCTTGCCGAACAGCGATGCTGGCGCCTGAGGGGGGGCGGCGCTGAGCGTCCAGGGTGGCCAGAATGAATTCGATAAAGGCTCGGGTACGCGGCGCAACAAAGCGAGCCTTGGGGGTCACGGTGTAGAAGTTGCGGCTGCCGGTGCTCCAGTCGGGGAACAATTCCACCAGTTCGCCGCTGCGGATCAGCCCGTTGACGAACACGTCGAGCACGTAAATGACGCCTTGCTCGGCCAAGGCGGCCTGGATCAATGCGTCGGTGCTGTTGAAGTGCAGTTCGCCCCGTGGGGTCAGTTGGTGATGTTCGCCCTCGCAGGCAAACGTCCAGTCCGACACGGTGTAGCGACCAGCACCAAAAATGCCCAGGCAATGCTGTGGCAACAGCGCCTGCGGTTGGTGTGGCGTGCCGATGCGCTTGAGCAGGCCGGGTGCGGCGCAGGCCACGTAGTGCGCCTGATAGAGCGGTCGGGCAACCAGGTCGGCGTCATTGACCGAGTCGATGCGAATGGCCACGTCGGTGCCCGTGGCGATGAGGTCTTCGGCGTGGTCGGTCTGGCGCAAGGCCACGGATAATCCGGGGTGCTGCGCGGTAAAGGCCGGTAACGCCGGGCATAGAAGGGCACGGGCGAAAGCGGCCGGTGACTCGATGCACAACTGTCCGCTGATCTCGCCTTTTTTTTGCCTGACCTGAGCCTCCATGTCGGAAATTTGCTGCAGTACCTGATTGCACTGCTCGAAGTATCCTTCGCCGTCATCGGTCAGGCGCAGCGAGCGGGTGTTGCGCGACAACAAAGTCACTCCCAGATAATTCTCCAGGTTACGCACACTGGAGGTCACGGTGGCATTGGCGATATCCAGCGACTCGGCGGCGCGGCTGAAACTGCCGCATTCCACCACGCGTACGAACACCTGCATTGCCCAGAGTCTGTCCATCGGTTTTCACCTTTTTCTAATAGCCCATTAGCCGCGTCACGCTCGAACCCTGGGGCAGCGATTTCTATAGTACCAGCCACCAAGTGAGGAACTACCTATGGCTGAGTTGAATTTCGATCTGATTGTGGTGGGCTGCGGCGTTGCCGGTTTGTCGGCAGCGGTGGCGGGCGCCGAGCGTGGGTTACGCGTGGCGGTTCTCGAACGGGCCAGCCGGGAAGAGCGTGGTGGGCAGAGCCGCTTTACCGAGGCCTACCTGCGGATGAAGAGCCATACGGAGGTGACCGACGATTTCGACACCTTCCTGGCCGAGCATTCCGGGTATTACCAGGACCCTGATTTCGTCGCTGAAACCCTCGCCGGTCGTGACGACTGGTCGGCGCAGACTCGCGCGTTGGGTTCGGTCGATGCATCGGTGATCAGTACCTTTGCAGAGCAAGTGCCGGGCACCATCGAGTGGTTGAAGGGTAACGGCGTGAAGTTTGACTTCCTGCCCACTCAGTTTTTGACCAGCACTCAGCCGCGGCTATTGCCGGTGGGCGGTGGTGAAGCCATTGTCGAAGCCCTGGCGGCAAAGGCTGAGGCTCTGGGTGCGGAGTTTTTCTACGAAACCTCCGGGCGCCAGTTGTTGACCAAAGGCTTCGCCACGGTCACTGGCATCCGGGCGCTGTCACGCCAGCATGGCGATCTGGTTTTTTACGGTGCGGTGGTATTGGCCAGTGGTGGTTTTGAAGGAAACACCGAAATGCTGGGTCGCTACCTCGGACCCCGATCGGTGTACCTGCGCCCGGTGTGCAAGGGGGCCTATTACAACCGCGGCGAAGGCATTCAGATGGCACTGGACATGGGGGCGGCGCCTAGCGGTGAATATGGCAGCTATCACGCCGAGCCGGTGGATCCGCGCTCGGGTATTTCCGAGCCGTCGATCTTTGTCTTCCCTTACGGCGTCCTGGTCAACAAGCAGGGGCGACGTTTCACTGATGAAGCACCGGGAACGGTCGATGCCTGGTACGAGCGCGTGACGCGGCAGATTTACCAACAGGATGAAGGCATTGCCTGGGTGATCCTCGATCAGAAGGTCAAGGACGTTCCCAATTATCGCCTGGCGATCCGCACTGATCAGGCCGCGATAGAAGGCGCAAGCCTGGTTGAGTTGGCCGACAAGTTGGGTATCAGCGCGAACACTTTGCAAGACACCGTGAGCCGCTACAACGCTGCCTGCCGTCCTGGCGATTACCAACCCTTGCGGCTCGATGGCGTGGCCACGGTCGGCCTTGAACCACCCAAAAGCAACTGGGCCCTGCCATTGGATGCGGGACCGTATTTCGCCTACCCGATCATCTCTGCCAACGTCTTCACTTTCGGTGGCCTCAAGGTCGATGAGCGAGCGCAGGTGATCAACGCAGAGGGTCAGCCGATCGGCAACCTTTACGCAGCCGGTGAAACCGTTGGCTTGTACTTTGGCAACTACGCGGGCGGCACTTCCGTGCTCAAGGGGCTGGTGTTCGGCCGTCTTGCCGGTCAGGCCGCAGCGCAGCAGCGGGGTGTGCAATGAACGTCGCGGTAGTGACTGGCGCCGGTGGCGCGATTGGCAGTGCCGTATGCAAGCTGCTGGAAAGTGAAGGCTGGCAGGTAGCGGCACTGGATCTGGTTGAGCCGAGTGTGCTCGGTCAGAACACGCGCTTTTATTCCTGCGACGTGGCGTCACGCATCGCTGTGCGCGATGTAGTCGAGGACATCGAGGATCATACGGGCCCTATCACTGCGCTGGTCAATGTCGCGGGAGTCTTGTCCACCGGCAGTGCGCTGGAACTTAAAGTCAGCGAGCTTGAACGGGTGATGCGGGTCAACGTGCAGGGCACGTTGGTTCCTTGTCAATTGATCGGCCAACTCATGGCCGAGCGCAAGCAGGGCAGCATCGTCAACATCGGTTCGGTGGTCGGCAAGAACGGTGGCAATGCCCGTCCATGGCTGGATGCCAACGAACAGACGCGGGCCGGCGGCGTCGCCTACGGCATGTCGAAAGCGGCGGTACATAGCATGACCCTGTTCCTGGCCAAGGAGCTGGCGAGTGCCGGCGTGCGGGTGAACGCGGTGGCGCCGGGCCCGATTGCCACCGAAATGACCAGCTCCTTTCCCGAAAATTTGCGGGCTCTGATCCCCCTGGGACGCATGGGACGAGCGGACGAAGTGGCGGCGGCCGTCAGCTTCATGCTGTCGGACAAAGCCGGATTTATCAGCGGGGAAATCCTCGATATCAATGGCGCACTGTGGTGCGACTGATTCAAGCCAAGGGAAACACACAATGAAAAGTATTTATCTGGTGTTGGACATGCAAAACGATCTGGTTCACCCCGACGGTGCCAGTGGTAAAGGCCCGCTGGGCGAGCAAGTACGCAACCGTGAAGTGATCGCCCATACAGCCGCGGCCATTGCCAAAGCACGCGGTAAAGGCATCCCGGTGGCTTATGTGCGGGTAGCGTTCTCGGATGACCATCGTGAAGCCAATCCCGACTCGCAGGTATTTGGCCCGATCGCCAGGAATGGCATCTTGAAGAAAGACGCCTGGGGTGGCGCCGTGCATGATGATCTGGCACCGCTGACTAACGAATGGAACATCGTTAAACACCGGGTTTCGCCGTTCTATGGCACCTCGCTTGAAGTGCTATTGCGTCGTGAAGGTATCGAGCGCATCTACTGCAGCGGGGTCAGTACTCAAGCGGTCGTCCAGGCTACGGTACGAGACGCCCATGATCGTGATTACGACGTGCTGGTACTGGAGGACTGTTGTGCATCGCCGTCGGCACAAGAGCATGAAAACTCCATGGCCAGCATCGCGCGTTTTTGCACCAGCATTCACTCATCCATCGCGTTTGACTGATCAAGAAAACTCACCGGGGTCCGCGCGCATCGCGGACCCCGGCCTGACTTGATGTTCAAGGTCTACCTTGTGATCGGTGCAATGCCTTTCACGGGGTCACGCTGGAGTTGTCCGAAGACATTTTTTTCAGTCGATAATCAAGTTGCGCACGGCTAAGCCCCAATAACGTGGCCGCACGCGAGATGTTATTTTCGCTTTGTTGCATCGCCACTTCGATATACACCTCCTCGATTTGACTGAGGCGCACCGGCCCGCGTTGCAGCGCACGTTGCGCGACCGCGAGCAGTTGTTCATGGCTTGCATTGTCCTGTTGAGCCAGGCCTACGCTCGGGGTTTCAACGTGAGGCATACGAATACCGATTGCCGGGGCACTGTCCCAACTGACGGTGCCTATGCGCTCAAGCTGTCCACCCAGGGCGTCCAGCCCTGAGAGGTGGCGGATATCAAGCATGTCGCCTTCGTCCGAGAGAATGATGGCGCGCTCGATGACATTTTCGAACTCGCGAATATTGCCTGGCCAGTGGTAATCCAGAATGACTTGCAGGGCTCTGGGCGTGACACCCGCCAAGTGGCGGCCGTGCAGCGCGCACAATTTGTGCATGACCGTATCAAGCAACAATGGCAAGTCGTCCTTGCGCTCGCGCAAGGGTGCGATGGTGATCGGAAACACGTTTAGCCGATAGAACAAGTCACTGCGAAAGCGTCCGGCCTTGACTGCCATGGCGAGGTCTTCGTTGGTCGCGGCGATGACCCGCACATCGACCTTGATGGTTTTGTTGCTGCCTAGTCTTTCCAGGTCACCGCTTTGCAGAACGCGCAGCAGTTTGCCTTGGGCGGTCATGCTCAAGGTGGCGATTTCGTCGAGGAAGATTGTTCCTCCATGGGCAATTTCAAATCGCCCGGGACGCGGGTCAGTCGCGCCCGAATAGGCACCGCGCTGCACGCCGAACAGTTCTGACTCGATCAGTTGCTCGGGGATCGCCGCACAGTTGATTTCAATGAATGGCGTGTTTGCCCGCAGGCTGTTGGAGTGTAATTCGTGGGCAAACATGGTTTTGCCAACGCCGCTTTCACCCAGCAACAGGACGGTGGCGTTGGTGCCTGCCACCCGCAGGATTTTATGCATGGTGATGTGGTAAGCGGCGGAACTGCCCACCGGACGACCGAGTTCGGTCACCAACGGCTGGCTCTCTTCCAGTCCAAAAGGCGATGGGGCTGCCTTGACGGGGGTGTTTTTCACAGGCTTTACCGGCTGTGCACGGCGATGGTCGGTGACCCGTGGCTGAAAGTACTTGAGGTCTTCCTCGATATTGTCCCAGTCCTCGACTGGCTTGACGATGACCCGGCACAAATCATGTCCGCAGCCTTGGCATTGGGTCTCCCTGGCCAGCAGTCGACGGCCCATCAGGCGGCTCATGAAGCCTGAACTGTAGCCCACTTCCATCCAGCAAATAGGGTCGGTGCTGACGCCGTTGGCAGCAATATGCACGTCACTTTCGACAGAGCGCTTCCAAGTGAACTCGCCATATTTGAAGCCTTTAGCATGGTCGAACTCGATGCACACCGGTGCGACTTCGACGATGCCGGACAAGGCGTGCAATTGCCCTCCGGCCGCGGCAATGTCCAGTTCGTTACCGGTGCCACGGGCCTTGATGGCCAGGTCTGCATCGCGTTGGCCTGTCATGTATCCGACACGGGTCAACAAACCGCGGGTGAACTCCACGCCGTTGCTTTCCAGGAGCTCCTGACGCAAAGCCCCAAACGCCTCGACATGCATCAGCATCATGCGTTTATCACCCAGCCAGATCAGTCCCTCCTTGGGGTTGAAGTACAGCCGGTCAACCAAGTCCTGCATGTCCGGGAAGCGCAGGTCGGTGATGATGTTAATGCCGTTGCGATTGCGCGACTGCCGCGAACGCGTTTCATCATCGATAGGGAGCGTCGTCATCAAATGAGCCTATGTTTTTTTACTTATTGAAGGCAAAACCGATGCCAGTCACCTGCCGCAAACATCATCAGCGCTCTGGCAAGCGATCGCACTGAAACATAAGGCGCGATAACTGCGCTATCCATTCTGTGCAATCGAGCAATATTTTTTTTCCGACCCGGTATTCGCGAAAATCCTTGAATGAAATTCGGAATCTTCGAATTTTCTGAAATTTTCCTGCCTGCATGAAAACACCGATTAAGGCGCAAAGTTCGTCAACGGCATTTCGTAACTATCTGATTATTAGGTAATAAAAATTTTGCGTCGCACACTTCAAAATGCTGGCACAGCGCTTGCTCTTGTCCTTTTAACAGCTGCTCTTCCAGGGCTTTCCCAAAAAAGAGCAGAACAACAAAAACAAGATGAGGTGCAGGCAAGTGGCAGAAATTCACTCGTTGGCCTACGCAGGATTCGGTGTAAGTGACCTTGATAGATGGCAGTGGCTAGCCACCGAGATTATCGGCATGCAAGTGGCCACGCGGGACGAGCACGGGCTGACATTGCGCATGGATGAATACGCCCAGCGTTTCTTCCTCGAAAAAAATCCGATCGACGACATTCTGGTGGCTGGCTGGCAGTTTCGCAGCGAGCAGGAGCTTGAGAGTTACATCGGCGAATTGCGTGAAAAAGGCGTGCCGGTCGAAGTGCTTTCCAGGGATGTGTTGCAACGGCGCAAGGTCGAGAAAGCCTACAGCTGTCAGGACCCGAACGGTTTTACTCACGAGTTTTTCTTCGGCCACAGCGAAGCCGGTCTCAATGACGTGTTTCGTTCGAAAGTGCTCAAAGGCCCATTTGTCACCGGCGACCTGGGCATCGGCCACCTCTTGCCGTTCGCCAAGAACGGGCCGGAAACGGTGAGTTTTTATAAGGATGTCCTGAAACTGCGAGTCAGCGATTACATCCGTGAGGAAGTGCAGCCGGGCATGGTGGTGGATGCCACTTTTTTCCATACCGCAACGGGTCGCCACCATTCCATCGCCACCGCGCAGGCGCCGAGCCCCAAGGTGCTTAACCATTTCATGGTCCAGGTACAGAACATGGACGACGTCGGGATGGCCTACGACCGCTGCGTCAAGGCGGGCATTCCAATCATTCTCGAGCTCGGTCATCACCCAAATGACAAGACCTTTTCCTTCTACGCCCAGACCCCTTCGGGTTTCAACTTTGAAATGGGTTGGGGGGGCGTCGTCATTGACGATGAGCACTGGGAAGTGAAGGCGTTCAACAAAATGAGCGACTGGGGTCACAAACGCAACGTCGTTCTCTGATCCGCATGAGGGCCATCCGCGCCTGCGACACAGTGAGGTTTTCCAGATGTTAAACGCCATTCAATCGAGCAGTACGCCAACAGTGATTGCGCCAACGGTTGCAACCGCTGATTTCTGTAAAGGCATGCGCCACCTGGCCGGTGCCTGTGTGGTGATCGCCAGCGGCACTGACAGCGAAAGAGCCGGGCTGACGGCCACGGCGGTGTGTTCGATCACCGCCGACCCACCGCGCCTGCTGATCTGCGTGAACCGTAATGTTCGTGCTCATGAAGTGATTCAGCGTGCCGGTGCTTTCAGCATCAACGTGCTGGCCCATGACCAGGAACTCATAGCCAAGCGCTTTGCCGGGATGGTCGAGGGGGTCAGCGGCGAGGCGCGTTTTGCCGAAGGCTGCTGGGAGTCGGGGGTTACCGGCGTGCCGTTGCTCGAAGACGCACTGGTGAGTTTCGAGTGCCGGTTGGAGCAAGTGATACCGGCCAGCACCCACGACATGTTCATCGGTGAAGTGGTGGGTGTTCGGGCGCTGCAAGAACAGGACGGCCCCTTGGTGTACTTCAACAGCAAGTTCGCCGCTCTCAAGTAAATCCTGACAACTCGCGACATGCACACACAACAATAAACAAGAGATCACAGACCATGAATAACTTCGTCATGCCAACCGAGGCTGTGGATGCCCAGGCGATTCCGAGTGAAGCGCAATTGCTTGAGCGCGCTCGCGGGTTGATCCCGATGCTGATGGAAAAAGCCGAGTCGGTGGAACACAACCGCATGGTGTCCAGAGAGACCATCGCGGCGTTCGTTGACGCCGGTTTCTTCAAGATCCTCCAACCCAGCCAATATGGTGGCTGGGAGATGAATCCCGCGGTGTTCTACAAAGTCCTGATGGAGCTGGGTCGTGGCTGCGGCAGCAGCGCCTGGAACATGATGATCCTG
This sequence comes from Pseudomonas izuensis, assembly GCF_002356535.2. NCBI lineage: Bacteria > Pseudomonadati > Pseudomonadota > Gammaproteobacteria > Pseudomonadales > Pseudomonadaceae > Pseudomonas > Pseudomonas izuensis. Next base: position 3,213,398 of record NZ_AP017423.2, read on the forward strand.
GGCATCCACCAGTGGGAATACGGCTCCTTGCCAGAGCAGGCCTGCCTGGATGCCTGGGGCGAAGACAACGCGGTGATCACCGCCTCGTCCTACCCGCCGTTCGGCAAGGTTGAAGAAGTCGAAGGCGGTTTCAACATCAGCGGCACCTGGAAGACCTCCAGCGGTTGCGATCACGGCCAATGGGCGTTCCTCGGCGGCCTGCGGCGTGATGCCAGCGGTCAGGTGATTGATCGCATGTCGATGCTGGTGCCCAGCTCCGCATGGGTCATCGAAGACGACTGGCACACCTTCGGCCTGGCCGGTACCGGTAGCAAGAGCCTGGTGATCAAGCATGCGTTCGTTCCGCATCACCGCGCCCACAGCCTGATTCAATACACCTATAGCGAGCGTCCGGCGAACTACCTGTATCCGTTCAACCAGATCTTCTTCGGCGCCGTCTCGGCGCTGATCGTGGGCATCGCCCAGGGTGGGATCGATGAGTACGTGCGCCAAATGAGTGTGCGCACCAACACCACGGACGGTGCGGGCGCGGCACTGAGCCCGTACGTCAAGGATCGCCTGGGAAATGCGGTGGTCCGGGTGCGTTCTGCCCGTGCGCGACTGCTGCAAATGCTTGCCGAGAGCAGCGAATACGTCGAGAGGCGCGAGCTGGTGCCGGTCTCTGACCGCGTGCATTACATGCTCGACATCGCCCGTGTCGGCCGCGACTGCGAAGAGGCAGTGATGTTGCTGTTCAAGGCCACTTCGGCCCGTGGCATTTATCTGAGCAATCCACTGCAGCGAATCCTGCGCGACGTCATCGCCGCATCCAACCACATTACCCAGAATGCCGATGACACGGCGGGCATGCTCGGGGCTTATCTGTTGGGGCAGCAATTGCCACCGATGCTTTTCGGCCTGGAGCCCGTGTCGCTCAACGACTGAGTCGCTGGACCGGGAGGGCAACGTTCCTCCCGGCAAGACCCGACTTCCGCTAACTCGGCGGTCACTCATAAAAACAAAAAACGGCTTACTGTCGCAGAGGTCTTTGCATGTCTAAACATCAAAAACAAGTACCCGGCACCGTGCGGGCGGTTGAGCAGCGCCTACGGTTTACTCGCCTGACGGCGACCTTGCTCAGCTGTTCAGTGTTATCCAGTGCGTATGCGATGGAGTTCGACACCGGCAATCCCGACCTGAAGGCCCGCTTCGATACTAACGTCAAATATTCCAGCGCCTGGCGCGTCAGAGACCAGCAAGACAAACTGGTCGCGGATGCGAACCTGGATGATGGCGACCGAAATTTCAACAAAGGCCTTATCTCCAACCGCCTGGACCTGTTTTCGGAGTTTGACGTCTCTTACCAGAAGGTCGGCGCACGTGTCACCGGCGCGGCCTGGTATGACGACGTGTACAACAAGGGCAACGACAACACCTCACCGGGAACCGTCAACTCCTACAGCGTACGTTACGACCAGTTCACCAAGGATACGCGCGACCTGCACGGACGGGACGCGGAGTTTCGCGATGCGTTTGTCTATGCCAACTATGACATTGGCGATGAAATGTGGGGGGTGTCGCGCCTTGGCCAGCACTCGTTGATCTACGGCGAAAGCCTGTTTTACGGAAACAACGGCATTGCCGCAGGCCAGCAACCAATCGATGCGGTGCGTGCGCTGACCGTACCCAACTCTCAGTTCAAGGAACTTGCGCTACCGGTCAAGCAGTTCTCCACCCAATTGCAGATCACTCCAACGATCTCGGTCGGCGGTTACTACCAGTTCGAGTGGGAACGTACCCGTATTCCTGGGGCTGGCAGCTATTTCAGCCCGGCTGACCTGCTCGACGAAGGTGGTGAAAGGATCGTCGTGGGACGCCTGCCGGACGGTGTGCCAGCGGCCTCCTTCTATCGCGGTAAAGACATCGAAGCTCGCGACAGCGGTCAATGGGGCGTGCAGTTGCGCTACCGCTCCGAAGCCCTGGACACCGATTTCGGCCTGTACGCCATCAACTACCACGACAAAAACTTCCAGGTTCAACTGCGTCCCGGGGTTGGAGCGGGTAGCCGCGCAGACCAGATCGGCGAATACATGCTGGTGTTCCCCGAGGACATCCGCGCCTACGGCTTCAGCGCCAACCGCGGCTTTGGTGACGTCAACATCGGGTTTGAAACCTCGGTGCGTGATAACGCACCGTTGGTCAGCCTGACCATGGTCGATCTGGCGGGCAACGGCGATAACGATGGCAACCCGCTCTATGCCGTGGGCCGAACCGCCCACGCGCAGGTCAACATGATTTACATCATGCCAACCAGTGCGTTCTGGGATACCGCCAGCCTCCTGGGCGAATTGGCCTGGAACCGCACCCTCAGCGTCGAGAAGAATCTCGACAACCTTGACCCCAATGGCACACGCGATGCCACGGCGATTCGTGTCGCATTCTCCCCGACCTATTTCCAGGTCATGAACGGTGTCGATCTCTCGGTGCCCATGGGTTTGAGCTACGGCATAGATGGACGGTCTTCCGCGGTCGGCGGTTTCAGCCAAGCCAAAGGCGGCGACTACAACATCGGCCTGACGGCGGACTACCTGAAATCGGTCACATTCACCCTGGCTTACAACGGCTATTACGGGCCTTCAGCGCCAATCAACATCAATGGCATCAAAACCTTCAAGCAGACCAATGCTGACCGGGATTTCGTGTCCTTCAGCGTCTCCCACACGTTCTGAGGATTGGACAATGCATAACAAAAAGATCGCTCAGTTGTTGACCTGTTTCACTCTTTCGCTGTCTGCCATGACCACCTACGCAGCTGTCAGCGCGGCGGACGCTCAGGCGCTAAACGGCAAGCTGACACCGATGGGCGCCGAGCGTGCCGGCAATGCCGATGGCAGCATCCCAGCCTGGACCGGTGGCTACTCCACGGTGCCGGCGGGTTATCAGCAAGGCCATCGAGCGTTCGACCCGTTTGCCCAGGACAAGCCGTTGTACACCATCACCGCCGCCAACCTGGCCAAGTACCAGGACAAGCTCAGCGACGGGGTGATCCAGTTGTTCAAGGACAACCCGCAGACGTTCCGCATCGATGTGTTCCCGACACACCGCACCGCCTCGGCGCCGCAGTGGGTGTATGACAACACCCTGAAAAACGCGACCAACGCCACCCTGGACAGTGACGGCCTGGTGGTTCACGGGGCTTACGGCGGTGTGCCGTTCCCGATGCCCAAGTCGGGTATAGAAGTGCAGTGGAACCACCAACTGCTATGGCGTGGCGACTCGACCCACAGCAAGTACAAGGTCTGGACCACCACTGCCGATGGCCAGCGGGTATTGGCCACGGCAGCCGAGGACGAAGCCCAGTATCCCTACTACTTCAAGGACGGTTCGGCGGAGTCTGCGGGCATCAACTACATGATGGCCATACAGCTGACGTACGCTCCGGCGTTTCGTGCGGGCGAGGCGCTGATGGTTCACAACGTGACGGACTACGTACAGGGCCGCACGTTGTGGCAATACCTGTCGGGTCAACGCCGGGTGCGCCGTGCCCCTAGCATCAACTTCGATACACCTAACCCTGTTGCCTCGGGCGTCAACTTCGTCGATGAAAACTTTGGCGGGTCTGGATCGCCGGAGCGTTATGACTGGAAGCTGATCGGCAAGAAGGAAATGCTCATTCCGTACAACAGCAATCAGCTGTTGGCCAACGCCGATGAGAAAGTCATGGCGCAGCGTCATGTCAACCCGGACTACATGCGCTGGGAGCTGCACCGGGTCTGGGTGGTCGAGGCGACCCTCAAGGCCGGCAAACGTCACGCGGTGCCCAAGCGCAAGTTCTACTACGACGAAGACAACTGGGGTAACGCGATCATCGACGGATGGGACGCAGAGGGCACTTTGTGGCGCACGTCCCTGACAACCCCGTTTGTTGCCCCGGACATCCCGGCGACTGTGAATTACTGCACCGGTTTCTTCCATGACCATCGTACCAAGGCCTGGATGTACAACTGCGCGTTGGGGGATGCGGGTAACGAGCAATACGCAATCACCGATCGTCGTCGTGAAAGCTTCTTCTCTCCCGAGTCGCTGACCAAGATGAGCGCCCGCTGATGTTCTTAGCGAGCCCTGGCTTCGCGGTGGGGCTCGCCTGTCTGACCGGAGGTATACGGTGAATACACACAAATATGCGCTGGCGTGCCTGCTGCTCCTGGGCGTGGTGGGTGAACTGGTGTCAGCCGCCAGCAGCACGGGTGGCAGCAAAGTGGCCGACACGCTGGAGCAGAACGCGCCGATTTCAACGCTGGCCAGCCATTCCGCGCTCAATGCCGCGGCGATGGCCGGCGAGCGGCTGGTAGTCGCCGGCATGCGGGGCGCCATTCTTTACTCCGACGATCAAGGCCAGCACTGGCAGCAAGCCAGTGTTTCGGTCTCGGTCAGCCTGACCGGCCTGTGCTTTGCCGATGCCCTCAATGGCTGGGCCGTCGGTCATCGCGGGGTGATCCTCGCCACCCGCGATGGTGGTGTCCACTGGACCCGGCAACTACAGGGCGAGCAAGCCGCCCAAGCGATTTTGCAGGTACGCCGGGACCCTGGGCAGATTGACGAGGCACGCCGCCTGGTGGACGAAGGTGCCGACAAACCGTTTCTGGCCGTGCAATGCATGGGCGATGGACGCGTGTTGGCCTTGGGGGCTTATGGCTTGGCCTTCAGCACACAAGACGCCGGTCGGAGCTGGCAGCCTGTGCTGGCGTTACTCAATGGCAGTGAGTCGCAACATCTGAACGCGGTGCAAGCCTCGGGCGGGCGGATTTATCTGGCCGGGGAGCAGGGCGCTCTGATGCGTGTCGATCAAGACCTGCAAGGATTCAAACGTTTCGCCAGTCCTTACGACGGCAGCTTTTTCGGTCTGTTAGCCACGCGTAACAACAGCCTGCTTGCGTTTGGCTTGCGTGGGCATGTGTTCCGCTCCATCGATCAGGGAGCCAGTTGGCAGTCAGTGGCCGTGGCATCGAGCAAGAGCCTGACGGCTGCTACTCAATTGCGCGACGGCTCGCTGCTGTTGGCGGATGAGTCGGGGCAAGGCTGGCTCAGCCATGACGACGGTCGCAGCTTTCGGCCGGTGGCGCCTGAACAGCGCTTCCCGCTGATCGCGCTGTTGGCCTTGCCCGATGGCGGCAGCCTGGCTGTCGGTACCCAGGGCATCACTCGTTTTCCGCCGAGCGCGTTGCGCTGAGTCGGCCGGTATAGAAAAAGGAAACTGACAATGGCTATCAGCAATTCAGATGGCTTTACCGCTATCGCCTCCCTGTCGGACTTCGACAAGTATTCAGGCAATCGCCTGGAACGCGTGCTGTTCAATCACCGGTTCCTGGTGGTCGGCTTCTGCCTGATTGTCACGGTGTTGCTGGCCGTTGCGGCCTGCCAGGTCAGGCTTAATGCCAGCTACTTGAAAACCATTCCCGCGCACCATCCCTTTACCCTCAACTATCTGGAGCATGCCCGTGATCTCAAAGGCACCGGCAATGCGTTACGGGTGGCAGTGGCGATGCGTGAAGAGGGCGATATTTTCAATGCCCGGTACATGGAAACCCTGCGCCAGCTCAATGATGAGTTGTACCTGCTCAACGGTGTCGACCGAGCCTTCATGCGTTCGCTCTGGACCCCGGCGACCCGCTGGCAAGGTGTGACCGAAGAAGGGTTCGACGGTGGGCCAGTGGTCCCCGACGGCTTTGATGGAGACGATCGAAGCCTGGATGACTTGCGCGCCAACGTCGAGCGTTCCGGAGAAGTCGGCCAACTGGTGGCGGGTGACCTGCGTTCGAGCATCATCTATTTGCCACTGTTGGAAATCGACCCGAAAACCGGTCAGGCGCTGGACTACAAACAACTTTCCGACAGCCTGGAAACGTTGCGCGACACCTATCAACAACGCGGCGTGGACATCCACATCATCGGCTTCGCCAAAGTCATGGGCGACCTGATCGATGGTCTGTATGCGGTGCTGGCGTTCTTTGCCATGGCGGTGTTGATCACCAGCGCGATCCTCTACCAATTCACCCGTTGCGTGCGCAGTACCCTGGTGGTGCAGTGCTGCACGCTGATCGGAGTGATCTGGCTGATCGGCCTGTTGCCGCTGCTGGGTTATGAGCTGAACCCGTACTCGATTCTGGTGCCATTTCTGGTTTACGCCATCGGCGTGAGCCATGGCGCACAGAAGATGAATGGCATCATGCAAGATGTCGGGCGCGGCACTCATAAGCTGATCGCGGCACGTTATACCTTCCGCCGTTTGTTTGCCGCGGGGATGACCGCGCTGCTGGCAGACGTTGTGGGGTTTGCGGTGTTATCCATCGTCGATGTGCCGGTGATCAAGGAGTTGGCGCTGATCGCCAGTCTGGGTGTAGGCATCCTGGTGTTCACCAACCTGGCCTTGTTACCGATCATGCTCTCGTTTACCGGTGTTTCACCACGAGCGGCCGCCCGTAGTCTCAAGCATGAAGCCCCGGTTGCAGGACAGCCGCCCCAACTCCTGGTGCGCCTGTTCGAGCCTTTCACCGGTCGGCGTTCGGCAGGACTGGCGATCGGTGTGGCGGTAGCGGTCGGGCTCGGCGCGTTGTGGATGGGCAAGGACTTGAAGGTTGGCGACCTCGACCCGGGCGCGCCAGAGCTGCGCGCCGATTCGCGTTACAACCTTGATAACCGGTTCATCATTGAGCATTACCAGGCTAGCAGCGATGTGTTTGTAATCATGGTCGAAACCCCGGCTGGCCGGTGTGTCGACTACTCGACCTTGCGCAAGGTCGAAGAGCTGGAATGGCGCCTGCGCGAACTGCCTGGCGTTGAAACCACCAAATCCATCGCCGGGCTGTCGCGCAAGATCAACGTTGGAATGAACGAGGGCAACTTCAAATGGGACGAGTTGCCGCCTAACCAATCGATGATCAACGCCGCCGCCATGCGCTCACCGCGCGAGCTGTTCAACGGCACCTGTAGCCTGCTGTCGATCTACGCCTACCTCAAAGACCACAAGGCCGACACCCTCGACTCTGTGGTCAAGACCAGTGCCGCCTTCGCTGAAAAATACAATGACGAGCAGACGACGTTTCTGATGGCCGCTGGTAATGCGGGGATCGAAAGCGCGACCAATATCGTGGTGAAAAGCGCCAACACACGGATGCTGCTGGGGGTGTACCTGGCGGTAACGCTGCTGTGCTTCATCGCCTTTCGCTCATGGCGCGCGGTGCTCTGCGCGGTGTTGCCGTTGATCCTCACGTCCTTGCTGGCCGAGGCGCTGATGGTCCGGCTGGACATGGGCCTGAAGGTCGCGACCTTGCCGGTGGTGGCATTGGGCGTAGGGATCGGCGTGGACTACGCGTTGTACATCCTTAGCGTCACGCTCTTCTGGTTACGCCGTGGCGAGAGCCTGGCGATGGCCTATCGGCAGGCATTGATGTTTACCGGTCGGGTGGTGGTTTTCACCGGGCTGACGTTGTCCCTGGGCGTGGTCACCTGGGTGTTCTCACCGATCAAATTCCAGGCCGACATGGGCGTTCTACTGACGTTCATGTTCCTGTGCAACATGCTCGTGGCGCTGGTCCTGGTGCCTGCATTGGCCTGCTATCTGCTGCGTCCGGCCGTACCGGTTGCGCAGCCGGCCACCTCTCTTAAGGAGCTCTGCGTATGAATCCGGACATTCCCCTGGCCGACACCCGGTTGGCCGATCCACTGAGCATGGCAACGGCCCGGTTGGCGCTGGACACCGCTTTGCAATACGCCAGCAACCATGGTTGGCGGGTCAGCGTTGCGGTACTGGACGGTGGCGGGCATCTACTGGCCTTCGGTCGAAGCGCCGGTGCGCCATTGCACACCATCGATCTGGCGCAGGACAAGGCACTGACCGCGGTCTCTTTCGCCTTGCCCACGGCCGATGTCGGCAAGCGCTTGCGTGATGCCCCCGAGCATGTCCGACAGTGTTTGATTCTGCGGCCACGATTGGTGCCGATGGGCGGCGCGTTGCCTTTGCATCTGGGCGATCGCCTGGTCGGCGCAATCGGCGTGTCCGGCGCCAGTGAAGAGCAGGATTGCGACTGTGCGACGGCGGGCTACGACGCTATCACCCAAAACCAGTACCGATAGTTTTTGCCAGAAATCAGGAGCCATTACGTGAACTATTCAAGCGTCGACACACAACATCTGGGCGACAAGCTATTCAATGCGCTTGTCGAAGCGCAGGCCATCGCGCCACTGACAGAGAGCTATCCGGATTTGACCCTGGAGCAGGCCTATCAGATCCAGCAGCACCTGATCGGCCGCCGCGTTAGCAGCGGTGAGCGGATCATCGGCAAAAAAATCGGCGTCACCAGTCAGGCGGTCATGGACATGCTTGGCGTGCGCCAGCCGGACTTCGGCCAGTTGACCGATGCCATGGTCGTCGAGCAGGGCAGCAGTGTCGCCATGGCCGGGCTGATCCAGCCCAAGGCCGAGGGCGAGATTGCCTTTGTCCTCAAGCACGATCTGTCAGGACCCGGTATCACCGTGGCTGACGTTCTACGGGCTACAGAGGGCGTCATGGCGTGCTTCGAGATCGTCGATTCGCGAATCCGCGACTGGAAAATCAAGATCCAGGACACGGTGGCGGATAACGCTTCGTGCGGTGTGTTCGTGCTCAGCGATCGCCTGGTCAGCCCACGGGAATTGGACCTGTACACCACAGGCATGGTGCTGGAGAAAAACGGCCGGATCGTCGGCACCGGCGCCGGAGCCGCGACCATGGGCTCGCCGGCTATCGCCGTAGCGTGGCTGGCCAATACCTTGGGCCGCCTGGGGATGAGCCTGAAGGCGGGAGAGGTGATTCTGTCAGGTGCGCTGTCTGCGATGGTGCCAGTGGTGGCCGGCGATAACTTGCGGGTGAGCATTGCCGGTATCGGCAGTTGCTCGATTCGTTTCGACTGAGGTTGCTTAACACATGAACACCAAACTCAAAGTAGCCATTATCGGTTCCGGCAACATCGGCACCGACCTGATGATCAAGATCCTGCGCAATGCCCAGCACCTGGAAATGGCGGTGATGGTCGGCATCGACCCGGCCTCCGACGGCCTGGCCCGCGCCCAACGCATGGGCGTGGCGGTGACCCATGAAGGCGTCGAAGGCTTGACCCGCATGGACGTGTTCAAGGACATCGACTTCGTCTTCGATGCCACCTCGGCCGGCGCCCATGTGAAGAACGATGCGTTCCTGCGCGCGATCAAACCCGGCATCCGCCTGATCGACCTGACGCCCGCTGCCATCGGCCCGTACTGCGTGCCGGTGGTCAATCTGGAACAGAATCTGGAGCAGCTCAACGTCAACATGGTCACCTGCGGTGGCCAGGCGACCATCCCGATGGTTGCGGCGGTTTCACGCGTGGCCAAGGTACATTACGCCGAGATCGTCGCTTCAATTGCCAGCAAATCCGCCGGCCCCGGCACCCGCGCCAACATCGACGAATTCACTGAAACCACCTCCAAGGCCATCGAAGTAATCGGCGGCGCCGCCAAAGGCAAGGCGATCATCGTGATGAACCCGGCCGAGCCGCCGCTGATGATGCGCGACACCGTGTTTGTGCTCTCCGAAGCCGCCGATCAGGCGCTGGTCGAAGCCTCGATTGTCGAGATGGCGGGGGCGGTGCAGGCCTATGTGCCGGGTTATCGGCTGAAGCAAAAAGTGCAGTTCGACGTCATCCCCGAGGACGCGCCGCTGAACATTCCCGGCCTGGGTAAATTCTCCGGGCTGAAGACCTCGGTGTTCCTCGAAGTCGAAGGCGCCGCCCATTACCTGCCGGCCTACGCCGGCAATCTCGACATCATGACCTCCGCAGCCTTGGCCACCGCCGAGCGCATGGCGCAGTCGATGCAACAGGCCTGAGGAGACCGACATGAACGGCAAGAAAATCTACATCTCTGACGTGACCCTGCGCGACGGCAGCCACGCGGTCCGTCACCAGTACTCACTGCAGAATGTGCAGGACATCGCCCGCGCCCTGGACAAGGCCAAAGTCGATTCCATCGAAGTCGCCCACGGCGATGGCTTGCAAGGCTCCAGCTTCAACTACGGCTTTGCCGCGCACACCGATCTGGAATGGATCGAAGCCGCCGCCGACGTGATTCAGCACGCGAAAATCACCACCTTGCTGCTGCCCGGCATCGGCACCGTGCATGACCTCAAGGCGGCCTACAATGCCGGGGCCCGGGTGGTGCGCATCGCCACCCATTGCACCGAGGCCGACGTCTCGAAACAGCACATCGAGTACGCCCGCGAGCTGGGCATGGACACCGTCGGCTTCCTGATGATGAGCCACATGATCCCGGCCGAGCAATTGGCCGCCCAGGCCAAGCTGATGGAAAGCTACGGCGCCACCTGCGTGTACATGGCCGACTCCGGGGGCGCGATGAACATGCAGGACATCCGTGATCGCTTCCGGGCGTTCAAGGCCGTGCTCAAGCCGGAAACCGAAACCGGCATGCACGCCCACCACAACCTGAGCCTGGGCGTGGCCAATTCGATCACGGCGGTCGAAGAAGGCTGCGACCGCATCGACGCCAGCCTCGCCGGCATGGGTGCCGGCGCCGGCAACGCGCCGCTGGAGGTGTTCATCGCCGCCGCCGAGCGCCTGGGCTGGAACCACGGCACCGACCTTTACACGCTGATGGACGCCGCCGACGACATCGTGCGCCCGCTGCAAGACCGTGCGGTGCGAGTCGACCGCGAGACGCTGGCGCTGGGGTATGCCGGGGTCTACTCGAGCTTCCTGCGCCACGCCGAAATCGCCGCCGCCAAGTACGGCCTTAAGACCCTCGACATCCTCGTCGAACTGGGCAAGCGGCGGATGGTCGGCGGACAGGAAGACATGATCGTCGACGTGGCGCTGGATCTGCTCAAACAGCGCTGACCCCCAATAACCTGTAGGAGCAAAGCTTGCTCGCGATGGCGGCGGGTTAGCCAATGGCGATGTTGGATGTGCCGACGCTATCGCGAGCAAGCTTTGCTCCTACAGGGCGATCACACGTTCAGGTATTGAGCGGTTTCATTTTTTTCATCGTGAAATTAATGAACCTTCAAAAAATTCTGATTCTTCGAGCGTGGGCATCCCTCTCGAAAGGCTCGCTCACGACTACGAACAAGACTCAAGGGTCTGATAAATAACGATTTAAGTTTGCAATAAAAATCATTGAAGTAACTGGCACAGACGTTGCTCTCGACCTTACATCCATAACAACAAGGACTCAAAAGATGACTCGATTCACCCAAGAAAACACCAGCAAATTCGTGCAGACCCCTGAGTGGAAGATGCATTACAACGAGGCCGGAGAAGGTCCTGTCGTGATCATGGTCCATGGCTCCGGTGCGGGTGCCACGGGTTGGGCCAACTTTCACCGCAACATCGATGCATTTGTCGATGCCGGTTATCGCGTCATCCTCATGGACTGCCCAGGCTTCGGCAAGTCGGACCCTCTGGTTACCGCCGAGCCACGCTTTGTCATTAATGCACGGGCGATCAAGGCGTTGATGGATGGGTTGGACATCGACAAGGCGCACCTGGTGGGTAATTCCATGGGCGGTGGTAGCGCGCTGGGTTTTGCCGTCGACTATCCGGAACGTCTGGATAAAATGATCCTGATGGGCTCGGGTGGAGTAGGGCGCACCAGCCTGTTCACCCCGTTGCCGATGGAAGGCATCAAGTTGCTCTTCGGCGTGTACCGCGACCCGAGCCTGGAAAACCTGAAGAAGATGCTGGATGTGTTTGTCTATGATTCCAGCGCCCTGACCGAAGAACTCATCAGCCTGCGCCACAAGAGCATCCTGGCAAACCCTCAGCATTTGGAAAACTTCCTCAAGAGCATCGATCTGAGCAAGTTCCAGATGGGCGATTTCACCGCCAACCTTCCGGACATCAAGCATCCAACCCTGATCACCTGGGGCCGTGATGACCGTTTCGTGCCTATCGACTGGAGCCTGAAGCTGCTCAACGGCCTGCCGGACGCGCGCTTGCATGTATTCAGCAAGTGCGGCCACTGGGCCCAGTGGGAACATGCGGACGCGTTCAACCGCCTGGTCATCGACTTCCTGGATAACTAAGTCCTGGTGCATTCCTCTCGCTGCCATGGCGGCGAGAGGGTTGCAGCCGTCTTGTCCCCGCATATAAACGCATAACCAGAACAAAACGGGGTTGGATCATGTTTGACATACGTTTGGCCAGTGCGGCCTTCGCGCTGGCTGTCAGCAGCGCTGCCTATGCCGCTCCACCTGAGGTACCCGCGTGTGTCGCGCAAAGCGATTACACGCCAATTTGCGGCATGGCGCCCGCAGAGGATCTGGAGCTTTCGCCTGATGGCCGTTTCCTGTTCCTGAGTACCACTCCGGGACTGGCTGCCAGCCATCGAAGCCGTTTGCGGGTCATGGAACTGGCTTCCCGCACCGTCACCGATATGGTCATAGAGCGGCAGGCAACAGCAGGTTGGGGGGAGCCTTCGTGCGAGGCGCCGCAAGGTACTGTCGGAGCCCACGGCATTCATTTATCCAAACGTGCCGATGGGCGATCACAATTGCTGGTGGTCAATCACAACGGTCGAGAGGCCGTCGAATTTTTCGAGCCCAAGAGCGACGGAATAAGCTGGAAGGCCATCTGGCGTGGCTGCGTCGAAAGTCATGACGGCACGATGCTCAATGACGTAGCGGCCACTGCCGGCGGCGGTTTCGTGGTCACTGCGATGTTCAGCTTCAAAGCATTGAAAGACGATCCGCGGTTGGACCAATTGCTCGATGGCCGTGACACCGGACACTTGCTTGCCTGGCACCCCAGTGAGGGACTGCACCGCCTGCCTAACAGCCAGGCACCAGCACCCAATGGCATTCAGGTCAGCCCGGATGGCCAGTCTCTATGGTTCGCCGCGTGGCCGGGCAGGGGAGTCTGGCAGTACGATTTAAAGCAACAAAAAGTCGTCAGCAAGATCGCCCTCAATTTCTTGCCGGACAACCTGACCTCGGCAGCGAATGGCCAATTGCTTACGGCCGGTGTGCCGGATAAAGAGACCTTTCGCAGGTGCTTCCTCAGGCACGACGAGTTCTGCCCCAGCGCGACGGTGGTGGCGTTGATCAATCCTCTCATGGGTTCCAGTCGTGAACTGCTTCGTGCCCGGGAAGGGGCGTTGTATGGCGCTTCTACTGCATTGCAGGTCGGTCGCGATGTGTTCGTTGGTGCATTTGCCGGTGATCGCCTGTTGCTGTTACCCGAAGCGCTGCCGGCTTTTTAAGCCAACCCAACTTCTTGCCGCGCACTCGATGCCGCGGCGTCAACTTTCGCATTTGTTGAAAAGCCTATTTGGCCGGGCAGGCTAATTCTCCTGCACGGGCCTGCGGATAATGGGCGGGTGAAATCCACACATCTGGAGCGGATATGCAACCTTACGACGTCATCGTATTGGGCAGCGGCAATGCCGGGCTTTGCGCAGCCCTTTCGGCTCGCGAACAAGGGGCGCGAGTGGCTTTGCTTGAACGCGCACCGAGAGAGCAGCGGGGCGGTAATTCAGCACACACCGGAGGCGCTTTTCGCGTGGCGTATCGGGGCATTGAGGACTTGCGCTGCCTGATGCCAGACCTGCTTGAGAGTGAAATCCAGAACAGTGATTTTGGCGCCTATACCCAGGACGATTTTTTCGGTGAGCTGGCTTCCATGAGCCAATACCGCACCGACCCGCAAGTGTTGGATACCGTAGTGACCAAGAGCCTGGATACCTTGCAGTGGATGACCGGCAAGGGGGTGCGCTTTATGCCTATTTATGGTCGTCAGGCGTTCAAGGTGGATGGCAAATTCCGCTTTTGGGGCGGACTGACCATCGAGGTTTCCGGTGGCGGCCTGGGGTTGGTCGATGCCTTGTTTCGCCGCGTGGAGAAAGATGGCGTGGAGGTTTTCTACGACTGCCGTACCCAACGCATTAGCCGCGACCCTGACGGCTTGTGGCAGCTGCATTGCGCCGATGGCCGCCAGTTTTGCGCTCGCGCGCTGGTGCTCGCAACAGGTGGCTTTCATGCCAATCTGCAATGGCGCACCCAGTACCTGGGGCCTGGATGGGACCTGGCCAAGGTCCGGGGCTCGCGCTACAACACCGGTGATGGCATCCGCATGGCTCTGGATGCGGGCGCGGTGGCGCACGGCAACTGGTCTGGTTGCCACGCCGTGTTCTATGACGTCAACGCCCCGCAAATGGGCGACTTGAATTGTCTCAATCAGCAAAAAAACTACTTCCACCTGGGCGTTGTGGTCAATTCGGACGGCAAGCGCTTCATCGACGAAGGCCAGGATTTTCGCAACTACACCTATTCCAGCATGGGCGCCAAGGTCATGGCGCAACCAGGGGGAGTGGCCTGGCAGATCTTCGACCAACACAGTCACGAGTTGCTGCCCGATGAGTACCGCGGACGCCAAGTGACACGGATCCAGTCGGCGACCCTTCAAGGCCTGATCGAGCAAATGGAGGGCGTCAACGGTCCCGCCGCTCTTCATACCCTCGAAACCTACAATGCAGCCGTGCAGCTTGATGTGCCGTTCAACCCTGCTATTCGTGACGGTCGCTCGACTCAAGGGCTGGAAGTACCCAAGTCCAACTGGGCCAACCCGTTGAATCGGCCGCCATTCGTGGCCTACGCGGTGACTTGCGGCATCACCTTCACGTTTGGTGGTTTGAAGGTCAGCAGCCAGGCCCAGGTGCTGGACGAAGAGGATCAACCGATCGACGGGCTGTATGCAGCGGGTGAACTGGTGGGCAACCTTTACTACGTCAAGTACGCAGGAGGGGCGGGGCTGACATCAGGTTCCGTGCTGGGGCGCATCGCCGGTGCAGAGGCAGCTACAGGGCGCAGGTGAACTATGCGCCTTCCAAAGTGGCCAAAAATCACGCGCCCGATAATGCGCTACTGGATCGCTGGCGGATGGGTGTTTGTCTGGATGATGTTGGTGCTGGTGGTGATTCTATTGGAGGCAGGCGACAGGTCGATCTCTGACTGGATGTCTGAGGTCGACTTATTCTCGCTTGAAACAAACAGAGCAAAATCTGAACCTGTTCCTGGAACGGACCGCGCAGTGTCGATTGAGCAGCAGGCAGGGCAGGATAAATCGCAAAATTCCCCCGGGTTTGATAGCACCGATGCCTATCATCGACAGTTCGAACTCTGGGGCGGTGCTCAATGGTTATTGCATAGCAATTGAGTATTGTCGCGCAATGCTGCTCATACAGGCGGAGGCGGACTCAGGCGTTGACAGCCAGAGGCTGTAGCCCTCGCCGCAGGACAGTCATCGAAGCCCGACGCGCCCAGACTGGGACGCAGGCTTTTTCCAAGGAAGGGAATGAAGGGACATTGCGTCCCTCATTCAACGTGCATCCGGAAACTCGGTTTCAGTGGTGGCTGCATGGCGCAGGCTCTCGAGCAGGTCGATCAATCCAGGGTCGCTATCTGTGCCTTCTCGCCAGCACATACCCAAGGCGCCAAGGGCGTCGAGTTCAAACTCAAGGGGAACAATCAGGCCTCGGTCTGTGAAGTGATCGGCGACGCGGTCTGAGGCGATCGACAACATGTCGCTCAATTGCAGCATCCACAGGTTTGCGATGAGCGAGGAGGACTCGATCCTGTAAGCCAGGGGCCGCTGGCCGGCGCTGGTCAGCGCTGTGTCGAGCTTGCTGCGAATGGGGGTTCCCACAGGCCACATGATCCAGTCGTGTGCCTGTAAGTCTGTCCAATCGATAACCCGCTGGTGTGTAAGAGGATGCCCGGGCCTGCAGATCACGCGCATGGTTTCCTGGTACAACAACTCGCTGCGCAAGCTCTGACGCGGGGCAAAGTTGTCGAATCGCCCGACTACCAGGTCCAGTTGCCCTTGCTCCAGCCGTTCGAGCAAGACGTCCATGGTGTTCTCTTGCAGTTCGACCTGGGCATTAGGGTGCAAGTGTAAAAACTGCATGATGGCGGCGGGCACAAGATTGGGTGCAGAGGCGGGTGAAGCACCGATGGAAACCCGGTAGGAACTGCCTTCGAGCATCGCGGCGAGGTTTTGCTGAGCCCGATCCATTTCACTGAGCACGCGTTGCGCGTGCCTCAATAACATCAAGCCTTGGGGCGTTGGCTTAAGCCCACGCGCATGTCGCTCGAACAGCGGCGTACCCACGCTTTCCTCCAATTCCTTGAGCCATTTCGACAGCGCCGGCTGGGTCGTGAACGTCACGCGCGCCGCTTCGCTGACGCTGCCCGTCTCTGCGAGGCTGACCAGTGTTTGCAGGTGATTAAGCCGCAGTCTGCGCGTCCATTCCATCGTGGTATGCCTTTATTAATATAGCTTCATCCAAAAATACCATTATTCCAGCATGGATCGCTGCAAGATAATTCAGCGAGATGCGGCCTTCTGTGTATGTGAGCCGCTCATTTGTGCATCAAGCCCTGCTAACGGGTTTGAAGCTTCGGGTAACTCGCGAGGGTGTCTTGATGAATAATAAAAGTGACGAGGTGCGCGCCGATTTTTATCGCCGCATAGACCAACATCATCTCTTTCCACTCTGGGAACAACTTCACAATCTGGTCCCCAAAGAGCCTGCCGATGCCTGCATCGGGGCCTTGTGGCGCTATCGGGAATTGCGTCCGTACCTGACTGAAGCGGGCCGGTTGATCACCGCCGAGGAAGCGATTCGCCGAGTGTTGGTGCTGGAGAACCCGGCCATTCGGGGGGCGGCCTCCATCACCACCAGCCTCTATGCCGGGCTGCAAATGATCCTGCCGGGCGAAATCGCGCCAAGCCACCGCCACAGTCAGTCGGCGTTGCGCTTTGTGGTCGAAGGGCGTGGCGCCTTCACCGCCGTAGACGGCGAGCGCACCACCATGGAACCGGGCGACTTCATCATTACGCCGTCCTGGACCTGGCACGACCATGGCAACCCGACAGAGGCCGAAGGGGGCGAGCCGGTGATTTGGCTCGATGGCCTGGACATCCCGATGGTGCGGTTCTTCGGTGCCGGTTTCGCCGAGAACTACGAAGAACCCGTTCAGCCGCTGACACGGCCAGAAGGCAACAGCCTCGCGCGCTATGGCATGAACCTGCTGCCAGTGCGGCATGCATCGCGGTCGAAGACATCACCGATTTTCAACTATCCCTATTCGCGCACCCGCGAGACGCTCGACACCCTGCTGCGTCAGGATCAGGTCGACCCATGGGATGGGGTGAAGATGCGCTACATCAACCCGCAGACCGGTAGTTGGGCCATGCCGACGATTGCAGCCTTCATGCAGATTCTTCCCCGCGGCTTCAGTGGCCAGACCTATCGCAATACCGACGCCACCGTTTTTTCCGTAGTGCAAGGCAAGGGCAGCGTCAGCATTGCCGGGCAGCGCCATGAATTTGAAGCGCGCGACATCTTCGTGGTGCCTAGCTGGGCAGCGGTCAGCTTTCACGCCAATGAAGAGTGCGTGCTGTTCAGCTTTTCTGACCGTCCGGTGCAGGAAGCGCTGGGCATCCTCCGTGAATCCCGCGAAACCCATTAATTCCCTTTCGTTTTCATCAGGAAATGACCATGACTTACGTTGTTGAACCTCAAGCGGTCACCGCACTGCACATCTACGGCAGTGACGACACTTTCCCGGTACGCCGCGTCTATTGCGTAGGCCGTAACTACGCCGCCCATGCGCGAGAAATGGGCTTTGATCCTGACCGTGAGCCGCCTTTTTTCTTCTGCAAACCCGCTGATTCGGTGGTGCCGGTCCAGCCTGGTCAGACCCTGGAACTGCAATACCCACGGGAAACCAGTAACTACCACTACGAGATCGAATTGGTGGTGGCGATAGGAAAGGGTGGCCGGGATATTTCCCCGGAGCAGGCCAGCAAGCACGTGTGGGGCTATGCCGTGGGTCTGGATATGACCCGCCGCGACCTGCAGATGAAAATGCGCGAGATGGGTCGCCCGTGGGAAATCGGCAAGGCATTCGATCAATCGGCGCCCATCGGCCCGCTGACCCCGGCAGCTGCTGGAGCGCACCCGCAAAGCGAGGCTATCTGGCTGCAGGTCGATGGTGAGGACAAACAGCGCAGCACTATCGACAAACTGATTTGGTCGGTCCCGGAAACCATCAGCTACCTGTCGCGCTTCTTCGATCTTCAACCCGGCGATCTGATCATGACCGGCACACCCGAAGGTGTTGGCCCTGTCGTGGCGGGGGAGTTGATGAAGGGTGGGGTGGATAACCTCGGCGAACTCAGCGTGCGCATCGTTTAAACACTGTCGGTTTGCCTGCCGGCCTTTCTCAAGTTCTGTATTCGCGCGCCACACACGTTGATGTGTCGTGCTGGAGCCGATCATGTCTTCCACTGACAAAAACAACAGTGTGGATGTACAGGATTTCATTGATAACCAGCCTGTGGCTGCCTATCAGTGGCTGATTCTGCTGCTGTGTTTTCTGGTTACGGCACTCGATGGTCTGGACACCGCGGCCGTCGGGTTTATAGCACCAGCCTTGCGTGATGAGTGGGGCTTATCCTCCTCCCAACTCAACCCGGTCATGGGCGCGGCGCTGTTGGGCTTGATGCTGGGAGCGTTCGCCGCAGGGCCGTTGGCCGATCGGGTAGGGCGCAAGACCGTGCTGCTGTTTTCGGTGCTGTTCTTCGGTTTCTGGAGTCTGGCCTCTGCCTGGGCTGGCGATGTCGAGAGTCTTGCAGTCTTGCGCTTTCTGACAGGCCTGGGACTGGGCGGGGCGATGCCGAACGCTATTACGCTCACTTCGGAGTACTGCCCGGCGCGTCGTCGGTCACTGATGATCACCAGCATGTTCTGTGGTTTTACCTTGGGCTCTGCACTGGGCGGCATCGTGGCTGCGCATATGGTTCCACTGTATGGCTGGCGCAGCGTATTGGCGCTGGGTGGTGCGCTTCCGCTGTTGTTGCTGCCGCTGCTGGTTTGGCTGTTGCCCGAATCTGTACGGTTTCTGGTTCTGCGAGGATCAGCTCATTCGCGTGTAGAACGGATTCTGCGCCGCATCGCTCCTTTACCCTCGACCTGGAATGGCCGTTTTGAGTTGGACGAATCCATGAGTGGGGAAGGGCGTACGCAATCGCCTATTCGACTGATTCTGCGCGGTGAACTGAGCCTGGGCACTTTGCTGTTATGGGCTTCGTTCTTCATGAGTTTGTTGATCATTTATCTGATGACCAACTGGCTGCCGATGCTGATCAAGGACACCGGCCTGAATCTCAGCCAGGCGGCGCTCATGGGGGCGATGTTCCAAATTGGCGGTACCTTGGGTGCGGTGATGCTCGGTAATGCCATGGACCGCTTCGACGCCTGGCGCGTGCTCACCGTCGCTTATTTCTGCGGAGCGGGGTTTCTGTGGGCGATCGGGCAGGTCTACCAGCACTTCTATCCATTGATTGCTTGCGTGGCGGCCATGGGTTTCTGCATCAGTGGTTCTCAGGTGGGAGCCAATGCCCTCGCGTCTAACTTTTATCCCACGGCCAGTCGCGCCACTGGTGTGGCATGGGCCCACGGCGTCGGACGGATCGGTTCAATTGTCGGCACCTTGGGCGGCGGCTTCATGCTCGGCATGGGCCTGGGTTTCAACGAAATTTTTACGCTCCTGATGTTGCCCGCGCTGCTGGCGGCCGGCGCTGTCTTTTGCATGGGCTGGCGCTACCGAAAAGTGGCGAGCCCCGGCGCTTTGAATCAAGCCACGACACCTCTCTGACCGTGTTTTCAGCCACAGGAATTCCAAATGCAGCTTTACAGTTTTTTCTTCAGTTCCACCTCGTACAGGGTACGAATCGCCTTGGCATTGAAAGGTCTCAACTACCAATACCACGCGGTCAATCTGCGGGCCGGGGAGCAGCGTTCCTCGGCGTATCGGGAGCTCAACCCTTCGGGCAGCGTGCCGTTGCTGGTGACTGACGAGGGCGTGGCGATCAGTCAGTCACTGGCAATCATCGACTATCTGGACGCTATTCAACCTGCTTCGCGACTGATTCCTCGTGATCCCATTGCCAGGGCTCGGGTGTTAGAGGTCGCCAGCCTGATTGGCTGCGATATTCATCCGGTCAACAACCTGCGGGTATTGGGTTATCTGCAAAAGAACCTGAACGTTACGGATACGCAAAAAAGCACCTGGTATCAGCACTGGGTCGAGCAGGGGATGGAAGCGCTGGAAGCGTTACTGCATCGACAGGGTCATGGCTCTTATTGCTTCGGTGACGAGCCGACGCTGGCTGACTGCTGCCTGGTACCACAGGTCGCCAACGCTCTGCGTATGGGGTGTGATCTGGAACGCTTTGAATTGACCATGGCGATCTATCGTCATTGCCTGGTTCACCCTGCTTTTATGCTGGCCGATCCCAGCAACCAACCTGATTACATCGCCTAACGGAGAACATGATGAACATTGCAAAAAAACAAAAAGTAATCGTTGTGGGTGGTGGAATTGGCGGTCTGGCTGCTGCATTGGCATTGACCCGTCAAGGGCTGGAAGTCCTGCTGCTGGAACAGGCGGACAAAATTGCCGAGATCGGTGCCGGTATCCAACTGGGGCCTAATGCCTATGCGGCGTTAGATGCCCTTGGTGTCGGCGAAGCTGCGCGCCGTCGTTCGGTATTCACCGATCACATCATCATGATGGACGCCGTGGATGCCAGCGAGGTTGTGCGTATTGATGTGGGTGAAGCCTTTCGCAAGCAGTTCGGCAACCCCTACGGAGTGATCCACCGTGCGGACATTCATCTGTCCATTCTCGAAGCGGTCGAGAAAGATCCGCTGATCCAGTTCCGCACCTCGACGCGCATCGTCAGCATGGACGTCAGCGAAAACCGGGTTGTATTGATCGATAGCCAAGGCAATCGTCACGAGGGCGATGCGGTCATCGGCTGCGATGGCGTGAAGTCAGTTGTCCGCGAAAACCTGCTGGGCGATGCCCCGCGGGTGACCGGACATGTTGTTTACAGAGCCGTTGTCGATGCAGCGAACATGCCGCAGGAGTTGCGTGTCAATGCACCGATGCTTTGGGCTGGCCCTCATTGCCACCTGGTCCACTACCCGCTGCGCGCCGGTGAACAGTACAACCTGGTGGTGACTTTCCATAGTCGTGAGCAGGAAGAATGGGGTGTGCGCGATGGTAGCAAAGAGGAAGTGCTGTCTTATTTTGAAGGCATCCACGCTGTCCCTCGGCAGCTATTGGACACACCAACATCCTGGCGTCGCTGGGCGACAGCAGATCGCGAACCCGTGGAGCACTGGGGAAACGCCCGGGCCACTCTGCTTGGGGATGCGGCTCATCCGATGACGCAGTACATGGCTCAAGGCGCCTGCATGGCGTTGGAGGATGCCGTGACATTGGGCGAGGCGGTCAAGGCCTGCGAAGGGAACCTGCAGGCTGCTTTCAGCCTGTATGAATCGGTTCGAATACCACGCACTGCGCGAGTCGTCTGGTCGACCCGTGAAATGGGCCGTCTTTACCATGCCAAAGGTGTTGAGCGAACCGTGCGCAATTCGCTATGGGCGGGACGTACGCAACCGGAGTTCTATGCTGCGCTGAACTGGCTGTATCGATGGAATGTTGCTCAATGCCTGGAGGCTTGATACCGGGGGAAAGCGGACTTCGAACTTAAGAGCAATCCCTGGTCATTATTGTACTTATCTTGTGGACCGAATAATTATGGTGGGAGAGGGCCGCTTTCTCTCGAGCGACGGCTTAGTAAGATGAAGGTCAGTCTAAACTTAGCTCAACTAAATAGATGTTTAGTTGAGCTAGCCAATGATTCCACGTAGAGGTCATTTTGTTGCCATTGGCGGTAGATCATCTTCAAGAGTTCACATCTCTCGCCAGACACGTGGCGTCAGGCCCCTCTGACGTGGTCCAACCTAATCTAGCAGGGTGCCAAAAAATTGGAAGTTGCGGCTGACAGAGTAGTGCAAGTGATAGTAAGGGTAAACATTCCAACCGGCAAACCCCAGAGCTCGAACAGCATTACGGAGCTTTGAAATCCCAGGCGTGCCAGGCAAACCAAGGCTAACACTTCGGTTCAGCATTATTCTGTAAACTTGTTTTTTGACTTGTTAACTACGGTGGTTAACAAGTCAAAATTGTGGTTAACAACGGTACTGGACGAGCATTTCACAGAGCTTTTCATCTAACCAGATTTTGGCGAGCGCAACGTGCGCATCGCCAAACCGTCAGCGTCTGCAAGCAAATCAATGGGCGTTTGTGTTTTCCACGTGTGGCAGCCCTTGAAATCTACGCACCAACCCCACGCTGAACGCTGCAGATTTCACACAGCGCCGTGCTTGGAGGCGGATCTCGGTATCAGCGATGGCATCAATGAACGGGCTAGCCCCAAAACATTTCCATTACTAAGCGAATCGGCGAGCTCGGGTCTGGTTCACGATTACCTCATTCAAGAACGACATCCGTGGATCCGCTGCCCACAAAGCAAAATCAGGCGCGCCGAAGCCCGCCAGGACTCACAGCGGTTCGGTAAGCGAGCTCTTTAAACGGAGGTCAGTAGGACCAATGGAGACCAAAAATGCGCACTTATGGATCATCAGTGCAAGCGATCGGGTGACCGTACCGACGGTAAACTCATCAGATAGAATGTGAGATATGCAGGTAGAGGTAAATTCTTTTCCAGGCGGCTGTACGGCTATGAACGGGATTTAGTTCTCGAAATGAAAAGAGATTACTTCCGAGAGCTAGAGCTGACCTTGAAATCTGGCCACCAGACGCACCCACGTCCGTATATGGCGGTACGCATAATGTATATTATGTTAAATCATGTGTATGTCAGATATGTTCATGAGCCTCCTAAGGCACTAACACAGACCTGCTCCCTTCCCTGCTTTTCAAGATCAACCAAATCAACTCGCCCTTGAGGCTGCCATCATGGAGCTCACGCTTTGGGTCGAACAGCGTGGATCGGGTGACGTTGCCGAAAACGTTCGAGGTGCTCTGCAGGCCATCAACAGGGACGAAGAGTTCATCAATATAACTCTCGCGATGCTTATGGCGCCGGAGTAACCAAGGCTCGACTTTGGTAACTTAAAAGCCTCCTTCGTTTTTCGCTAGGTACGTCGACAATACAACGGGGGCCAAAGTTACTGGCCCCCGTCGCAATACCGACTTGATGAGTCAAACTTCTATAACGATTTTGCCGATCTGAGCGTTGGACTCCATGTACTGATGAGCCTCAACAATCTGGGCTAGCGGGAACGTTTTGGCGATCAGCGGATGCAACGCACCAGCCTCAAGCCCCCTGGTGATGAAGGCCTTGGCACGATTCAGGCGCTCAGGCTCTTGGGTGATCTCAAATAGCTGATATCCGCGAATAGTCAGGTTCTTGCCGAGTACTTCCCATACCGGAATGCTCATATCACCGGTTTCGAGAGCGCCGTACTGGAAGAAAATACCCCGGGTAGACAGCGAGCGAAGAATGTTTGCAACCTCAGCTCCTCCGACCGGGTCGAACGCCATACGAGCGCCCTTTCCGTCAGTAATGCGGTTAACCTCAGTGACCAGATCCTGCTCTTCAGTTGCGATCACGTAGGCAGCCCCGGCATCCAGAAGAGCTTGTCGTTTCTCACTTGTACGGGTGAGCGCAACAGGCACCGCACCCACCAAATTTGCGATTTGAATGGCAGCTAAACCGACGCTACTGGAGGCTGCGCGAATCAGTACAGTTTCACCTTTTTGGAGTTTTCCAATGTCGATAAGGGCGCCGTATGCAGTAACAAACTGCATCCAGGTTGCCGCTCCCTCCACTGCCGTCATACCAGCAGGCTGCATTACAACGGCGTGTAGCGGAGCGATGACCAGTTCTCCATACATTCCGTAATCAGCGAAGGAAAACGCAGGGATGACGTTGACCTCATCGCCAACATCGTACTCTGTTATACCTTCACCGATGCTTTCGACGGTGCCAGCTGCTTCATAACCCAAGATGGCAGGCATTTCAGGAACGAACCCGTATTGGCCGGAACGGTACATCGCCTCGGCGCGGTTCAGCCCCAAAGCTTTCACCTTGATTCGAACCTCTCCGGCGTCGGGTTCACGTACATCGACTTCATCGATCTGGAGCACTTCTGGGCCACCAATACGGTGGAAACGGACGACTTTTGACATGGGTAAACTCCCGGTATCTGGAAAGCGTCAAAGGTAATCCGTCACTGCACTGCCCAGAAGTCCGGCCAGAGATACAGACTGTTATCCAAAAAATAACAATCCGGTCTAGGTCAGATTATGTGTGGCCATCAAAGCCTTCAGCCATTGCACAAAGGCTTCGACCTTTGGCGGCAATAGATCTCGGTGGGGGTAGAGGATAGAAATCCGCTTGGAAGGTACCGGGTAACCGTCCAGTACTCGAACAAGCGAACCGTCTTTCAGATGCTCTCGCACTGTTAACTCAAGCCCTTGAATCAGTCCAAACCCGGCTAGTGCCGACGTAACGAACGCTTCGCTATCATTCACGTTGATTCCCGAATCAAGGCGCATAGTCTTCACCTGCCCGTCCACGACGAAGATCCATTCGATTGGCCGTGGATTGGTACCGGAGAAATAATTGACTGCTCGATGGGTGTCCAGGTCAGCTAATGTGCGGGGCTCTCCAAAGCGCTCAAGGTAGGCCGGCGCAGCACATGTCACCATCGGTAGAAAACCTACGCCGGTAGCGACCATGCTCGAGTCTTCGAGGGCCCCCAACCGCACCACACAATCCACTCCCTCTGCGATCATGTCGATAGGCTTGTCACTCGCACCAAGGGTCAATTCGATACCTGGATACTGGCTTTGGAACTCCATCAGGGACGGGATGATAAGCAGCTTCCCCAAGGCTACAGGCAGATCTACGCGCAGCTTTCCAGTGAGACGTGCTGGACGATTACCCAATGACGCCATGGTCTCATCGACCTCGGCCAAGATGGCTTTGCACCGTTTGTAGAACACTTCACCCTCAGGAGTGAAGCTCACCTGGCGAGTTGTTCGATTAAGCAATCGCCCACCCAGTTGCAGCTCCAAAAGTTGAATCGTTTTTGAAACAGCAGGCCGATGAAGGTGTAAGGCCTGCGCTGCCTTGGTAAAACTGCCGGTTTCCATGACGCTGACGAAAACCTGCATCGAGTGAACGATGTCCATTAAAACGCACCTGACGAAGGATCATCTCAGCTTACTCCCCTCGTCTCTGCCAACAACGGCAAGTTCGTGCGATCCACGTCCACTTTTAACTCTGGGGACATCGGGCGTCAGATAAAAGCGTCCACCCGATGTGAACCGATGGCAATTTACTTCGTAGGTTTAATCCACCTCGCTGATGCAAACGACTTTAGGCTGCGTCATGTCCTCATACGCAAATCGAACACCTTCGCGCCCCAAACTTCCGTACTTAAAACCACCGAAAGGCATGGCATCGAAACGATAATCGGAAGAGTCATTGATCATCACGCCACCCGCTTCAATCTGACGCGCTAGTTTCAAAGCTTTGGAAATATCACGTGTGAAAAGACCTGCATGCAAGCTGTACTCTGTTGCGTTGGCCAGAGCAATTGCGTCTTCCAGATGGTCAAAAGGCTCCAGGATAACCACAGGCGCGAAGACTTCCTGCTGCCAAATCGTACAGCTATGCCTCACATGCTCAAGCACGGTCGGCGCATAGCTTCCCACCTGGCGATGGTGCCCACACAGAAGAACGGCCCCCTCGGCCAGTGCTTCGCTTACCAATTGTTCGGTACGACGGGCCGCCTGTTCCGTAATCATCGGGCCTATATCCGTTGTCCGCTGGTCAGGATCACCCACTACTAAGGCGCGCGTTTGGCTGACAAAACGCTCACGGAAGTCCTCATAAATTGAACGATGTATAAGGATGCGTTGAGTGCCGATGCAATTCTGCCCTGCTGCCCAAAAGGCACCAGACACACAGGACTCCACGGTCGGTTCGATATCACAATCTTCAAGCACAAGTACTGGGGCATTTCCTCCCAGATCCATTGCCAGCTTCTTCAACCCTGCACTACGAGCAATGGCCTCACCCGTGGCAAAACCACCCGTAAAGGAAATCATCCGAACTTCGCGAACCTCCACCAATGCTTTACCCAAGTCGACGCCACCAGTCGCCGGGGTAATCACAGAGGGTGGAAGACCCGCTTTTACCAAGCACTCAACGAGCTTGAGTGCAGACAACGGCGCGAGTTCCGAGGGTTTCAAAATCACGGCATTGCCACCGGCGATTGCCGGGCCGAGTTTATGGGCGACCAAGTTCAGTGGATCGTTGTAGGGAGTGATCGCGACGATAAGCCCCAACGGTTCCCGCGTGAACCAACCTTGACGCGACTCCGATCCTTCATAAGCCCCAAATGGAATCACTTCCCCGGCGTTACGACGAGCCTCTTCCGCCGATAGCTTCAGCGTGTTCACACAACGCTTCACTTCCTTCTCTGCTTGTCGCAGCGTCTTCCCCGCCTCTGCAACAATGAGTTTGGCAAACGCTTCAGCCTCAAGTTCTACATGCCGGGCCGCCTCCTCAAGAATGCGCGCACGCAAGTGACGAGGCATTGCCGCACTCTCGCGCACGCCGATTCGCGCGCGCTCCAACAAGCCAGGAACTGCGGCGGCATCGAGGCAAGGGACGCTCCCTACCAGGCGACCATCGAATGGACTGAACACATCAATCTGTTTGGCTTCAACAAGCTGGATACTGGCCATGCTGGATACGCTCATGACGATCTCCTGTTATTTGCCGTGGGCGGTGTGGATGGCGACGATGTCCGACAGCAATGCGAAGGCCGTCTCGATACGCCCTGCCCCAGGCCCGGACACGGTGACAGCTCCCAGCAGTTCGGTATTGAATGACACTGCATTCGTAGCACCGCTGATTCCGGCAAGAGGATGTGAGTTCGACAGTAACCGAGCTTCGACACTCGCTCGAACCGAGCCATCTGCTTCACGAACGGCTGAGCCAATCAGTTTCCAGCTCGCGCCATTGGCACTTGCCTGAGCAATATCTTGCGCGCTGATACTGCTGATGCCCGAGCACGCAACATCGCTGACGTTCAGTCGTGCATTGAGCAGTTCGTTGGCCAGGATCACCACCTTGAGGCGTACGTCAAACCCTTCCACATCGGCGGTTGGATCTGCCTCGGCGTAGCCGAGCTGTTGCGCTTGTAAGACGGCATCGTTGAACGTCAGGCCGTCTTTCATCTGGGTGAGCACGTAGTTGGAAGTACCGTTCAGAATGCCTTCGAAGCCTTGTACGTTGGCACCCGCCAAGGCCTGCTTGGCCAGACGAATTACGGGGGTGCCACTCATCACCGCCCCCTCGTATTCGAAAGCGATCTGGTTGCGACGGGCCAACGCCTTGAGCTCGGCACCGTGCAGCGCAATAGGCCCCTTATTGGTGGTCACTACATGAATGCCGTTTTCCAAAGCCCAGCGGCAAAAGGTAGTTGCAGGCTCGCCATCCACCGGATTGGTAAAAGTGGCCTCAGCGATGATGTCTGCACCGGAATGCTTGATCACGGTTTCGTTGAAGGCCTCAGCATTGCCGCCGGGCAGTTGAGCGAATGCGCCTTTCTCAACCGGCAGCGCAACCAACTGCTTTGCATCCAGACCGTCTTTAGCAACGATGGAGCCCAGGAACAGGTCGGTGACACCGACAATTTTAATAGTGAAACCCAGGGCCTCTTTCCACTCGGCATTACGATCGGCGACCAATTGGGCGAAGCCACGGTTCACGCCACCAAATCCTACCAAGGCAATTTTGTACTCAGTCATTTGCGCTGTTCCTATTGATGTTGTTCGATAGGAACATGCTAAGAGCCTGGCTTTGGCAGTTGAATATGGCAAAGTGCTGTATTAACTGGGCGTTTTGCCCAAGCGCGATGTTGTCTCCGAAATTGCACTTCACATGATCAACTGCTTGCACTCGAACTGACCATCGATTGCTTCGGATTTGATAAGCACTCATCGAAACCATGATCGGCAAAGAGTTGCCCGTTGCCGCCGGTAGCGGCGACAGGCAGAAAGAGGCCAATAAGAGACAGTGGACATTACCCACACCAAGGCGCTAGCGTCAGCCCCTTCAATGTGAGGGCTACACCATGGATGCTATTGCCGACTACTCAAATAAACACCATCGCCGTTGCGTCGTGGATCTCTGGGAAACCGTTTTCGGCTACGAAACCGCGCATAACACCCCCAGCCTTGCTATCGACAAAAAACTAGCCGTTAAGGACGGTCTCTTTTTTGTCGCATTGGCAGGAAATGAGGTTGTCGGCACCGTTCTCGCGGGATATGACGGCCATCGTGGCTGGCTGTACTCGGTTGCGGTGCATCCCGCACATCGTCGAAAGGGCCTTGGCGCAAAACTTATTCGTCATGCTGAGGACGCCCTGACTCTACGTGGCTGCATGAAAATCAACCTGCAAATCGTCAGCACAAATGAAATCGTCAAAGCCTTTTACGAATCTCTAGGCTACTCGACGGAACCGCGCATCAGCATGGGGAAAAAGATCGAGTCGAATATTGTGATGCCTGAAATGCAGCCTTGGTGAGTGTCCACTTTGCGTCGTTCTCTGACGGTCAAGACTAGGAAGCGTGCTGGTCAAATCCGATGCAAATGGCTGCTCAGGTCAATGCAGTTGCTCGGTTGTCAAAACACCGCTGAAAGGACGAACGATGTCACGGTGTTTTCCACCCCTGGCATGGCCGCGATTTCCTTCCACACGAGATGGACACGTTCAGGTGTGGCGGCATTCACACGCAGCATTAAATCGAACTCACCACTGAGTACTTCACACTGCACGACCTCGGGAATGGAGCGCAGCGCGGTCAGGACTTCTTCGCCACGCATGCGGTCGTAGCGGTAGACAAAGATCACCGCGCTGATAAGCGACGTAGGCCGCCGCGACTCACCGAGAAGTACCGTATAGCCCTGGATCGCACCGTCGCGCTCAAGACGCTCGATGCGCTGGCGCACCGCATTGCGCGACAAGTTGATCTTGGCACCCAATTCGATATGGGCTATTCGCGCATTGGCAGTAAGTTCGGCCAGTATGCGTTCGTCCAACGGATCGAGAATGCGCTTCATGCAGGCCTCGGCTGTGCCTGACGAAGAGCCTGGCACAGACCGTCCAGATCGCCCTTGGCCAGGTACGGTGGTTGAGCGCGCACCTCGACAGTGCTCGGAACGCATGCTTGCCAAACGCCCAATTCGGTCAACAGCGCCGCTGACTTGGCCGGCGCAATTTGCCCGAAGGTGACCATCGGAGCGCCCAGGCTGCGTCGATGAAGCCTGCCGGCCAGTACACCGACAGCGGTGTGAGGATCAATGGCCGAGCCTGTCTCTCGGAACAGCTCGACTACTTCATCGCGCACCTGGGATTCGTGTACGGCATAGGAATCGAAGAGCACTCGAGCACGCAGCCATTGCTGGTTGCCGATGCTCATCTCTCCGCAACTTTCAAAATGCTCCATCAGCGCATTTGTTGAGCAACCATCGTGCTCGTAAATCTCCCAGATAAACCGTTCAAGGTTGGAAAACAACGAGAAGTCCATCGCCGGCGACACTGTTCGATTAGTCATCCGGGTGGAGTAGCGATTGCAATGAAAAAACTGGTGCAAGGCATCATTGCTGTTGGTGGAAATGATCACCTGATTGATGGGTAGTCCCATTTTCTGCGCAATGTAACCGGCGTAGATCTCGGCCGAGCTGGCAGCTGGGACACTAAAGCCAACGGGACGCGTGCCACCGCCCAGTTGCAAGGCCGCGTGGAAGTAAAAAACGATCTGGGCCAGGACGCCGACCCAATTGGTCGAGTTGAAACAGACCGGCAACACTCCGTCCAATGGCCACTCACGCAAGAGCCGAGAGACCAGCGTCTGGCAATCATCGAAATTTCCGTCAACCGGAAACAGCTGAACCCGCTGCGGGTCGGCTGCCTGCAAGGCACTGAGTTGCTCAGGCGCAAGCCCGTCGCGCGGATACAGTATCGCCATGCGGGCAGCCGGGCAGTTAGCAAAGGCTTCAAGCGCCGCGACGCCGGTATCACCGTTAGTTGCACCGACCACCAACGCTTCTTTACCGACCTCCTCCAGAAAATGCTCGACCAGGCGCGACTGCAATTGCGCCGCGAAATCCTTGGAAGAACCGGTCGGGCCATGAAACAGCTGGAGTATCCACTCGTTATGCCCGATCTGCTCAAGTGGCGTAATAGCGCGGTGCTTGAACTCTTGATAGCTGTCACTGAGCAAGGCACGTAGAGTGCTTTCGTCTATGGAAGAGCCAACAAAAGGCGAAACCACTCGCCAAACCAACTCATCAAACGGCAGCCACGACCAGCTGGCAATCTGTTTCTCGGTGAAGACAGGCAAACTGGCCGGGACATAGAGACCACCATTTTCGGCGAGCCCCGACAGAACCACACTGCGAAAATCAGCATGCATGTCACCGCCGCGAGTGCTTACGTAATGCATGTCTACTCCAATTCAGGTCTACAAAAGGCGATGGGCTTGAGCCACCAGCCAGGTTGAAAAGTGGGTGGCATCCGGAGATAGCGCTTTGCTCTGCTCGTGCACCAGATAAAAAGATTCGCTTGCTTCGATCCGATGATTGAATGGCGCAACCAATTGCCCATTCTTAAGTAAATCCTCAACCACGGAGGAGCGCGCCAGTGCAACGCCCTGCCCCAACTCCGCCATGCGAATCGTGGAAATCAACGTGTCAAACTGGAGGCCGCGGGAGTAGTCGACATCGTCTGCGCCCACACGTTTTAACCAGTAACCCCAACCCTCTTCGTACCCCAGCACATGAAGAAGAGAATGGTTCACCAAGTCGCAAGGCTCATGTATGGGGGCCCTGGCCATGAGCTCTGGGGAGCAAACAGGCTGAAGGATGTCCCAAGTCAATCGCTGAGCGTGCAAACCCGACCACTCACCGCATCCCCAACGAATCTCCAGGTCATCCTCGCCGTCCGGCTCTTTCACCCAAACATTGCTGATATATCGAATATCAATCTGGGGATACTCCCGACAGAAATCTGCAAGTCGGGGAGCCAACCAGTAGTGCAGAAAAGAAAGGCTGCCGCGCACCTTCACGTGCCTTCTATTGCGTTGGCCGAAAATCTCGTTTGTGCCAACTGCCAGGCGACTGATTGCGTCTTGTACGACAGGCAGGTACGACTGCCCTTCCTCGGTCAAATCAAGCCCTCGAGGTAAGCGCTTGAACAGCGCCACGCCGAGGTGGCTTTCCAGCTGGCGGATCTGCTGACTCACAGCCCCTTGAGTCAAATGGAGCTCTTGCGCCGCGTGGGTAAAGTTTAAATAACGCGCCGATACTTCGAATGCCCTCAACCAATTTAAGGGTGGTAGTGACTTTTGACTCATCGGCGCAACCTCATCAGGACTTTATCAATGCTCAATCATTGCCTGAGATGTTCACGCGGTGCCAGAGGAATGAACCGCTGCTGCTATAGCCAACCGCTCCGCTCTCTTGTTCCGAGTGATCCAGTAAACGAAATAGCACCACGCGATAAAGGGCAGGCCGAAATAAAGCGCCACTCGCTGCTCAGGATCAAATGCAATACCGACGCAGGCCAGGAGGCAGCACAACATTGCACCGATAGGCACCCACGGATAACCACGCACACGGAAATGCAGGTCTTCAACTCGGCCACCATTAGCGACGTACTGCCGACGGAACGCGATCTGACTTGCTGCGATGCTCATCCAGACGACTACAACAGCCAGACCGGAAATGGACACCAAGGCCAGGTAAACCGTATCAGGGGCAAGCACACTGCTGAGCAGAGAAGCCACTGCCCCCGCCATACTGAGAACAATGGCATTCACCGGTGTGCCGCGGCTGGAGAGCCTGGCGTAGCACTTAGGCATATGACCTTGATCGCTCAATGTCCACAGCATGCGCGATGCGGCATACAGACCAGAGTTAGCGGCGGAGATCAGTGCCGTGAGAATGACGAAGTTCATAATGTCGGCGGAGTATGGGATGCCAATCAGCTCAAACACCATCACGAACGGACTTTCTACGAGCCCCGCTTGTTCTCGTGGCAGTAACGTCGCCAGGACGAAAATTGTCCCCACGAAGAACAGCGCCAAACGTACTACTGTCGTGCGGATTGCCTTGGGCACGCTAGTTTGTGGATCGTGCGCTTCACCTGCCGCAATTCCGATCAGCTCAGTACCGGAAAATGCGAAAGAAACAGCCAAGAGAGTCATTGCAATAGGTAAGAATCCGGTGGGGAAAAGCCCCTCACGGGTGAAGTTGGATAATCCCGCGCCCTGCAAATTCTGCGTGTGAACAAGACCGATAATTGCCGCTCCACCGATCACAATGAACGTGACAACCGTTAGAACCTTAATCAGCGAAAGCCAAAATTCAGTCTCCGCAAACAGCCGGACAGAGACGACATTACTTACAAAAACTGCAATGGCAAACAGCGCACTCCAAATCCAGACCGGTGTGTCGGGAAACCACCGAACCATCAGGATGCCCGCAGCAGTAAACTCTGAACCTATCGCTACTGCCCAAGTGAGCCAGTAAAGCCAGGCCACTGTATAGCCTGTGCCTGGGCCCAGGTATCGCGTTGCGTAACTACTGAACGATCCGGTTTCCGGCATCTGTACAGCCAATTCACCGAGACAGACCATGACTAAATACACCATCACTGCACCAATGATGTAAGCGATCACTGCACCGAGCGGCCCTGCTTGATTGACCGTGTAGCCAGAGGTCAGAAACAACCCCGTACCGATCACACCTCCCAACGCCAACATAACAATGTGTCGAGTTTGCATTTCTTTTTTGAAATGCGAGTTTGGATCGGATCGATTAGTGTCTAACTGTATGGTCATAATCGTTTTCTCATGAAAGGTGCGAACAAGCGTTTTCGTAACTGGCTTTAGGGCAGTACAATTTTGTTGTCGCTAAATTTTATTATTTTCATTCTTCATGAATGGCTTAAGCTGAATATCGAAAGCCCCATCGGTATTTAGACGCTGACCTCACTGAAACGCTGTGAACTGTCAGTGAGAGGACTTGCATCACTTTGTCTGCTTCGGACAAGAGTGAAGGCTTGTTCTAGGTCAGCCAATAAATCTGCTGAATCTTCAATACCGACGGACACTCGAACCAAACCTTCGGAGATTCCAAGTGCCTGACGCTCTTCCAAGGTATTTTCCACGTGACTGGTCGTTCTAGCAGGCCCATAGATGGTCTCGACAGCACCCAAATTACCCGCCCGATGCGCATACTTGAGCAGCGGCAGCAAGCGAGTCACTGTGTCCATGCCTCCTTTGAGCACGAAGCTGACAATGGCTCCAAATCCGTTCATTTGCGAACGAGCGATGTCATGACCTGGATGTTGAGGCAACCCCGGATAGTTCACCGACTCGACCAGCGACTCGGTACAGAGGTACTCGGCCAAAAGCTTCGCACTCGCCTGTTGCTGGCGAAGACGCAGAGCCAGAGTCTTGATGCCTCGGATGATTAGATACGCCGAAAAAGGATCCAGGGAGGCACCATTGATTTCCCGGTAATGGCGAACTTTAGACATCAAATGCTCGGCGCCGCAAACCAGGCCGCCGAGTACATCCCCATGACCGGACAGGAATTTGGTCGCGCTGTGCACAACCACATCAACGCCTAACGCCAGCGGATTTTGATTCAGAGGCGTCGCGAATGTATTGTCTGCAACAACCAAAGCACCCACTCGCTTCGCCGCCGCCACAAGGCGCCGAATATCAACGATTTTCAGTGTTGGGTTCGTGGGTGTTTCCAGGTACAGGACGCTGCAGCCTTTCGCGATCTCTTGCTCGATAGACTCTGTGTCGTGGGTCTCGCAAAGCGTGACCTCGACTCCCATGCGCGGAAGAAACTCTTCAAAGATCTTGTTTGTGCCACCGTAACTATCCCGGGTAGAAACCACACGCTGCCCATAGGATAGGAAGGTGTGTAGTACACCGCTGATTGCGGCCATTCCAGTACTGAAAGCTACAGCAGATTCTGCGTTTTCGAGCTCACAAAGTTTCTCTTCCAAGACAGAGACGGTGGGATTGCTCATCCGGCTGTAAATGAAGCCGGGTTCCCTTCCCAATGCCACGTCATACCACTTATCGATATCGTCATAGCCATAGGCGGCACTGACCACAATGGGTGTCTGGGTCGCATTGTAGGGATGTTGAACCTGCTCTCCTCCCCATACGACTCGAGTCCCCATCCCTACCTCTGAAGCTTGGATGGCGCGTTTCTTATTTTCCATAAAGTTCTCGCATCAAGGGAAACACAACCGTGTTTCAAGTGGGCATGGGAGGGACTATATGGAAGGCTCATGCTTTTGAAAAATCATGATATATGGGAGTAAGGGGTGCTTTTTTTAATGGCTGGATGCGGCTTACCGAGCGTCTAACCATTACTAGCAGAGACGTCGTCATCAACATTCAGCTGCGAGACATGACGAACTTGGGGGTTCCGCACTAAAGCACCCTGGGTGAAACGGCGCCTTGCATATGACTAGAGAGGACTCCATAGATCTCGGAAATCACCTGCATCGTTGCGTCTTCGATCGCTCCTTCATTACGGCATAAAACCCAGCCGTTATCTGCAATCGCTCCCTCGAACGCCTTGGTACAAGCGACATGTTCTTCCAGCTTATGGATCACAGTACTGCTCAGCCCACGGCGTCGTGCCGCTGCCCTCGCCCATGAAATATCAGGGGCGGTAACAACCCCGACATGCAGGTCTGGCACTCGCACGTTTCGATTAATGTTCAACTGGAGAATCTCTGCAAACGGGACTATCCGGCGAAATGCGGCTTCAGACGGGTACCAGCGATCGATCAGGATGATGCTGCCTGGTGGCTGTTTAGCCAGGACATGCTGGGAAATCCAGGTACGGCTATCAGCAAAGCGCTCACAAACCTCCAACTCCAAATCCCGGGAGGGATTTCTGACGAGTTTGTTAACGAGCGTCATTGTTTCGCCCCTATAGGGATCGCTTTTACTCTCGCAAAGTCGGATCACCTTTTTGTTGTCTGCCCTCAATACTTTAGTAACGGCCTCCAACAGTGTGGTTTTTCCGGCACCCTTGGGCCCATCTAGAGAAACAAACAGCGGACGATTCATTTTTCACATAACGATTAATATTCGGTTTTTTTGCCCGGTTCGTTCGCTGGGACCGCTTGTGGCGACTACGCGAATCGTGTGGGGGGCTTAGGAACAGACAATGATGAAGACTCTAACCTGGTTTCTGGCTAAAGGGTCTCGAAATCAGGGTAACAGGCGCTTATGAACATCGGGGCCTCAGTGGCCCGAAGGAGCAGCTGAGAAACGCCTCCGAGACCGTTCACGCGAGCTTTATGGCGCCGCCTTGGATTTCGTCACGCGCCATTCGCAAATCATAGGCGTCCTGGTTGAGCCTGTGAATCATGTTGAGCAACCGTTGACGAAGCACCTCGTCCTGGAGCTGTTCTGCTGCGCGCATCACATCGAGTGCTGCGGTCTCGTTGTTAGTGGCGACTGAGTCGAGCAGTTTGCGAATGCTTCTTGATGGCCGATTCATCTCTACCTCCCCTGGATTTAGTGACGCGAATCATATGGCTGGAATGTTTCGTCCGTGTGTCAGCTGCAAGAACTGATGTTGATCCACAGGCTGAAGCTGATGAGAGGCTGAAGCAGCACCTCTCACCACTCAAATATTATTCGGCCATTTGCAACTCTGGCAATTTTACCCTGAACATTCTGGTCAGGCAGATCAGGCATATGATCCCAACAGCCATCCAGCTCAAGCCGATCAAAAATGACATGTGTGACAGGCTTGTCCAAAGCCATAGGGTGGAGAGAAATCCTAGCGCTGGAATAAATCCATAGAGCAGATAGTTTTTAGTGCCTACTTTGTTTTCATCGATCAAATAGTGCTTTATCACTGCTAGATTCACTGCGGAAAACGCAAATAAGGCACCGAAGCTAATCATGTTTGCAACGGCATCCAGTGTGATGAACAACGCAATCAGCGATAGAGCGCTGACAACAATGATCGCTGCCGCTGGAACTCGCTTTTTGGTATGCAGGACGCCAAAGACTCGAGGTAGCGCTCCATCTCTGCCCATGGCGAAAAGCACCCGGGAAACGCTGGCTTGAGAAACCATTGCAGAGGCAAAACAGCCCGCGACATAGGTAGCAGTAAACGCTGTCACCAGCATTTCACCGCCGGCGCGGCGCATGACATCGACAGAGGCTGAGTCTGCATCTGCAAAAGTTTTCCACTCAGGGAAAATCAGATGTGCACAATACGACACAACCAGGAACAAAACGCCGCCTATCAATGTTACGGCCATAATAGCTACCGGGATGCGGAAGCGAGGGTTTCGAGTTTCTTCAGCCATCGTTGATACAGCGTCAAAGCCAAGAAACGAAAGACATAGAACAGCCGCACCAGAAAAAACAAGCGGCAAACTAAATTCAGAGTTGTGGAACGGAAGCATCAAAGATACCTCGCTCGCCTGGCCATTAAGCTTACTTACGGAAAGCGCTACGAAAACAACGATGAACACCAACTGCGCAACAACAAGAACGAGATTTACGCGATTAACAGATTCTATTCCGACAAGATTTAGCCCGGTGACCAGCACAATAGAGCCCAAAGCCCACACCGCAGCAGGGACCGCTGGAAAATACTCTGACATGTATATCCCAATGAGCAGGTAACTTAACAAAGGGAGAAAAATATAATCGAGTAATAGAGTCCAGCCTGCAATGAACCCAAAATGAGCGCCAAATGCCTTCCGAGTGTAAGTGTAAACCGAACCTGAGTACGGGTGAGCTTGAACCATTCTGCCGTAACTGTAGGCGGTCAACAGCATAGCGACTAACGTGAACAAATACGCGGTGGGCATGTTGCCCTTGGTCATTTGCGTGACAAGCCCATAGGTTGTAAATACAGCAAGGGGAACCATGTATGCCAATCCGAAAAGTACCAGTGCGGGTATGCCCAAGGACTTTCTGAATGTTGCGGAAGAGCCGGAGTATTCTGTTTTCTCGCCAGCATGGCCAGAAGAGTCGGGTACGCTTATTTTTGTAGTCATTGCGAACTCCTTAATCATGAGAGTACTTTATTGCCTGTTTTTCAGGCTGAAAGGAAACGCGTCGCCGAATATCTCCGGCAACTGAAAAAATCAAGATTCACTCAAAAGGCGGTTTCAACCTTCAGAATAAAATTCTATCTCTGCCCTCCCCGCTGGCAGCGCGCACGTAACCGATGCAGTCACGAACGACTCCAGCGAAAGGCAAATGTTTTGGGGGGGAGAGAGCGTCGACGAAAAGTTTGTCGACGCTCCGGGCCTTGGAATGTTTAAAGCCGGCCGATGAGCTTCGCGGTGCGGTCTACAGCCTTGCGAGTTTTATCAACCAACTCGTCAATTTCCGTGTGCCCTGCTACCAGCGCCGGGGCCATAATCATGCGGCCAAGTGTCGAGCGGATAATAACGCCCTCTTCGAACCCGAAAGTACGGCACTGCCAGGCAAGATCATTCTCATTTTCAAAGCGTTTGCGAGTGTTTTTATCATCAACGAACTGCAGCGCAGCAACCAGACCGGTTCCTTGAATATCACCAATCAGAGGATGGTCACCAAAGGCTTCACGCAGGCACTTTTGCAAATAGGGCCCTGAATCATTCTTCACCCGAGTGACAATGCCTTCATCACGCAACGCCTTCAGGTTCGCCACCGCGACCGCGGCTGCAACGGGGTGACCGGAGTAGGTCAGGCCGTGTGCGAACACTCCGCCCTGCTCTACCAACGCTTCTGCGATGCGTTTCGACAGTACAAGCCCACCCATGGGTACATAACCACTGGTCAGGCCTTTGGCGATCGACAGCGTATCGGGTTCAAATCCGAAGTACTCGTGAGCGAACC
The DNA here is from genome assembly GCF_002356535.2 of Pseudomonas izuensis. Lineage (NCBI taxonomy): Bacteria > Pseudomonadati > Pseudomonadota > Gammaproteobacteria > Pseudomonadales > Pseudomonadaceae > Pseudomonas > Pseudomonas izuensis. The sequence continues at coordinate 3,251,328 of NZ_AP017423.2, forward strand.
ATTCACCGGTACGCCCGAACCCGCCGATCACTTCGTCCGCGCAAAGCAGGACGTCGTATTGACGGCAGATCCGCTGGATTTCCGGCCAGTAGCTTTCAGGCGGGAAGATCATGCCGCCGGCACCCTGGAACGGCTCTGCGATGAACCCTGCGACATTCTCGGCGCCCAGTTCCAGAATTTTTTCTTCAAGTTGAAGCGCGCATTTACGACCGAATTCAGCCGGTGTAAGGTCGCCGCCCTGTGCATACCAGTACGGCTCATCAATGTGCGCGATGTCCGGGATCATGCCACCCATTTCATGCATGAACTTCATACCGCCGAGCGCAGTGGCCGCCAGTGTCGAGCCGTGGTAACCGTTCCAGCGACCGATCATGATTTTCTTCTCAGGCTTGCCGACAACTTGCCAGTAGCGGCGCACGGTGCGGATCAACACCTCGTTTGCTTCTGAACCTGAGTTTGTATAAATCGCGTGGCTGTAGTGCTTGGGCAGCAGGCTGAACAGCAGTTCCGACAGTTCGATAACGGCCGGGTGCGTGGTATGGAAAAACATATTGTAGTAAGCCAATTGGTTCATCTGCGCACTGGCTGCCGCAGTGAGGTCGGTACGACCGTAACCCAACTGGGTGCACCATAGACCCGACATACCATCAAGATAGCGATTACCATCATTGTCCCAGAGGTAGAGGCCCTCACCTCGCACCATCACTCGTGGCCCTTCCACATTCAACGCTTTTTGATCAAGGAAAGCGTGAATGTGGTGTGCCGCGTCCGAGGCCTGGTAATCTTCAGTCGCCCGACCTGGCTTGAATGGTAAATTCATTTCAATCACCTTCTTGTTTTTGGATTGATGGCGGGGACGGATTGTTGTCTGCGCCCCTATAGTTTTCTAATGGATCCTTGAAAAAAACATCCTGAGCTTGCGCGAGAGAATGGATAAACAAGGAAAATAATTCCGATTGCGAGGCAATGTTCAGCTTGCTATACGCATGTTTACGATGAGTTTTAACGGTATCCTCAGATATGGCTAAACGCTCAGCAAGGGAGCGGGTTGAATGCCCTTTCAATATCAGTTGCGCAATTTTGCATTCACGCTGAGACAGAACCGAGCTACCGAAATTGTTTAACGCAGTATGTATTTTTCGGGCGAATTGATTTTCAAACATACCATTAAGCGTATCGGCGCCTAACCCTTCCCAATGTCTACTGAGCACCGCCAGCACCCATGGACTTATCATCTTGAACTGTTGCAGTTGTTGCTCGTTTAATTTGCTGGCACTGGCCAGGGATACCGCAATTGTATAGCCAGGCGAAATCTGAAGAATGTAATTAAGCTCATCCTCAATATGGGCATGCTGATAAAAGGCCACATAGTACTCACTTCGCTCAAAGTGGTCGGGAGCGACATCCGCCAAGTGATAACAACCTGAACCGACACTCTCGACAGAAACACTGTAAAACGGATCAAGCAAATAAAAGCCCGAGAGATATTGTTTTACGTTTCCTTCCGGTAACCACGGCCCCTCGTCGTCGCGTTCAAACAAGGCCTTGGGCAGACCGTCGTGCGGATAGAGGTAAACCGTCGTAGCCTGGAGTGGCGCAAGTACGCTAAAGGCTCTAACTAGCGTACTCACAAACTCAGGTCGACCCACAGCGAGAACCACTTTTGCCATCTGTTGATACCACTGCACTGATGCAAGTTGTTCACTGTCCACCACACGCCACCTGTGCTTGTAGGCGCCTCGGGATTCCTTTCCTGAGGCGTCCAAATGTATCGCTTGCTTGCTTGTTGTGATTATCCCACGAGCAATACGTAACCGATATCACCCTATAGTGGGAATTAGCGCGCCCTGACAGCCTATTATTATCTGCCCTCTCAGAATCAACGTAGCTGGAACCAGGTCGTTTTCAGCTGGGTATATTTGTCAAAAGAATGAAGAGACAAGTCCCGCCCAAAACCCGACTGCTTACCGCCGCCGAAAGGCACGCTGACGTCAAGCGCATCCACTGTGTTTACTGAAACAGTGCCCACGTTAAGCGCTCGAGCTACACGGTGAGCTCGATTGAGATCATCACTCCAGACAGACGCGGCCAGTCCATAGAGGCTGTCGTTAGCCATCGAAAGTGCCTGCTCCTCAGTGTCAAATGCCGTGACAGCCAATACTGGCCCGAAGACCTCGTCTCTACTCAGCGCCATGTCTTGCTGAACATCCGCAAAAATGGTGGGCTCGATGAAGTTGTTTGAGCCATTGAAGGTCAGGCGATTGCCCCCGCACACAAGCCGGGCTCCTTGCGACGAAGCCTGCTCGATTGCAGACGAGATTCGATCCGCTTGCTGGGTGTCTACGATCGCCCCTGCACGACTTGCCGGGTTCAGAGGATCGCCCGGCATCCATTGGCTTGCCTTGGCGATCAAGCGTTCCATGAACTCGTCTCGAATCGAGCGTTGTACGTAGAGACGGGAGTTGGCGGAACAGACCTCACCCTGATTGAAGAAGATGCCGAAGGCAGCCTTTTCAGCGGCCAGGTCAAGGTCTTGGCAATCCTCAAATACCAGGCTTGGGCTTTTTCCGCCGCACTCCAGCCACACCTGCTTGAGGTTCGACTGTGCGGAATACTGCATGAAATATTTGCCCACCTGAGTGGAGCCGGTGAACACAAGGCAATCCACATCAGGGTGCAGGCCCAATGCCCGGCCAGCGACCTCCCCCAAGCCAGGAACCACATTGAAGACGCCGTCAGGAATGCCCGCTTCCTGAGCCAACTCGGCCAACCTCAAAGCGGTAGCCGGGGATTGCTCGGCAGGCTTGAGAACCACGCTGTTTCCTGCAGCCAACGCGGGCGCCAGTTTCCAGGCAGCCATATCCAAAGGGAAGTTCCAAGGGACGACCGCGGCGACCACGCCGAGTGCTTCCCTGGTCACGGTTGCCAATGCAGATCGCGCGGTTGGCGCGACTTGGTCATAGATCTTGTCTACTGCCTCGCCGTACCAGGCGAATACGTTTGCCGCGCCAGGCACGTCAATGTTGTACGCGTCCATCACCGGCTTGCCCATGTTGAGTGATTCAAGCAGTGCAAGCTCCTCGCGATGGGCCAGCAGCAACTCGGCCAGGCGCAGCAGGACTTTCTTGCGTTCAGCCGGAGCCATACGAACCCATGGCCCTTGGTTGAAAGAACGCCGCGCTGCCCTTACTGCCAGGTCAACCTCGACATCGCCGCAGGCAGCTATATTCGCAAGAAGTTTATTAGTTGCGGGGTTTATGGAATTGAAACTTGCCCCGGATTGAGCTGCGACCCAGCGACCGTCAATCCAGGCCTTATCGGCAAAATTCTGTTTGGCAGCCCGCTGCTGCCAGTAGCTAAAGTCGTGCACGCTCTGCTCCATGATTTGTTATGAGTCAAGGTCATGATGTTGCGGCACTCGGCGATTTAGGAAAACGAGCAAAAATATGGCTTATCAAAACAAAAAAACTAATCAGATATTTACCAGCTCGACCGCGTCCATATACGACAATGAATATTGAATTCACATATATAAGCGGTTCTACGCAGCCAAAACTTTAGCCAGAAGAAAAAATAACCTTTTCAAACTCTACCGGTGACAGCTGATTGTTGAAACTATGACGTCGTGTGATGTGACGCAGTTTGAGCAGCAACATAAAGGCCCGGTCCGTCAGGACTTATGCTTCCTGATTACTGGTTTCTCTCCCAGCTCACCGTGAAATCACACCTGCGCAAGATCAATACCAAACTCGGTGCCGGTGGCCGTACCGAAGCGGTCGCAATCGCACGGACACTCGGGTTGCTGGACTGAGGATCGATCCCTGTAGGAGCAAAGCTTGCTCGCGATGGCGGCGTATCAGGCGGTCCATGATTGACTGACCTGGCGCCATCGCGAGCAAGCTTTGCTCCTACGGGGAACCCATTCACTTGCCGCAGACCGATCCAGCCGTCTATCTCGCCATTATCAATACCTTCTCGAGGGGAGCCCGTCAGGTGCTCCTCCGAATTTCAATGAACAAAAAACAACGATGTGTCGACAATCTTGTTGCATTTGCCGATTTATCTTTTTAGATTTCGCCTCGAAACAACAATGTGTCAACAATAAAAGATTCTTACAGGTTTGCAGGAGCAGGTTCTTTTCGGTGATACCACGGGTGGTCACCCTCGGAAACCGAAACCCTGCTCCTGCTTTTTCCTGGTAACGAACTGTCCCGCTACCCCAATTCGCGTGCCTATTACCCAGCGCACTACCCGCAGGAGATCGCCGTGCTCCAAGCCTATGCCCAACACGTCCACGAGCGCGCCGAGGAAGGCCTGCCGCCCCTCGCGCTGAACGCCGAACAAACCGCAGGCCTGGTCGAGCTGCTGAAAAATCCCCCGGCTGGCGAAGAAGCATTCCTCGTTGACCTGATTACCCATCGCGTTCCGCCAGGCGTGGACGAAGCGGCCTATGTCAAGGCCGGCTTCCTGTCTGCTATCGCCAAAGGCGAAGCCAAATCCCCCCTGATCAACAAGCAGCGCGCTGTAGAGCTGTTGGGCACCATGCAAGGCGGCTATAACATCGCCACCCTGGTTGAGCTGCTGGACGACGCCGAACTGGCCGCCGTTGCCGCCGAACAACTCAAACACACCCTGCTGATGTTCGATGCCTTCCACGACGTGGCTGAAAAAGCCAGGAACGGCAACGCTCACGCCAAAGGCGTACTGCAATCCTGGGCTGACGGCGAGTGGTTCACCGCCCGCCCGGCTATCGAAGAAAAGTACAGCCTGAGCGTGTTCAAGGTGCCAGGCGAAACCAACACCGATGACCTGTCCCCTGCCCCGGACGCCTGGTCGCGCCCGGACATCCCGCTGCACGCCCTGGCCATGCTGAAAATGGCCCGTGACGGCATCCTGCCTGAGCAACCTGGCGCCATTGGCCCGCTCAAGCAGATCGAAAAAGTCAAAGCCCAAGGCTTCCCGGTGGCCTACGTTGGCGACGTGGTCGGTACCGGTTCGTCGCGTAAATCGGCGACCAACTCGGTGCTGTGGTTCTTCGGCGACGACATCCCGTACGTACCGAACAAACGCGCCGGCGGTTTCTGCTTCGGCAACAAGATCGCCCCGATCTTCTACAACACCATGGAAGATGCCGGCGCACTGCCCATCGAGTTCGATGTGTCCAACCTGCACATGGGCGACGTGATCGACGTCTATCCGCACGCCGGCAAGGTCTGCAAGCACGGCACCGACGAAGTCCTGACCACCTTCGAAATGAAGACCCCGGTGCTGCTGGACGAAGTGCGTGCTGGCGGCCGTATTCCGCTGATCATCGGCCGTGGCCTGACCGAGAAGGCCCGTGCCGAACTGGGTCTGGCGCCTTCGGACCTGTTCAAGAAGCCTGAAGCACCGGCTCAAAGCACCAAGGGTTTCACCCTGGCGCAGAAAATGGTCGGCAAGGCTTGCGGCGTGACCGGCGTTCGTCCGGGCACCTACTGCGAACCGAAGATGACCACCGTCGGCTCCCAGGACACCACCGGGCCGATGACCCGTGACGAACTCAAGGATCTGGCGTGCCTGGGATTCTCTGCCGAATTGGTGATGCAGTCCTTCTGCCACACCGCGGCCTATCCGAAACCGGTGGATGTAAAAACCCATCACACCCTGCCGGACTTCATGCGCAACCGCGGCGGCGTTTCGTTGAAGGTTGGCGACGGCATCATCCACTCGTGGCTCAACCGCATGCTGCTGCCGGACACCGTCGGTACCGGTGGTGACTCCCACACCCGTTTTCCGATCGGTATCTCGTTCCCGGCCGGTTCCGGCCTGGTTGCGTTCGCCGCCGCCACCGGTGTCATGCCGCTGGACATGCCGGAATCGGTGCTGGTGCGCTTCAAGGGTAAGCTGCAACCGGGTATCACCCTGCGCGACCTGGTGCATGCCATCCCTTACTACGCGATCCAGCAAGGCCTGCTGACCGTCGAAAAGAAAGGCAAGATCAACGCCTTCTCCGGGCGCATCCTGGAAATCGAAGGCCTGGACGACCTGACCGTCGAACAAGCCTTCGAACTGTCCGACGCCTCGGCCGAACGCTCCGCAGCGGGCTGCACCATCAAGCTGCCGGAAAAGGCCATTGCCGAATACTTGCGCTCGAACATCACCCTGCTGCGCTGGATGATCAGCGTAGGCTACGGCGATGCCCGCACCCTGGAACGTCGCGCCCAAGCGATGGAAGCCTGGCTGGCCAACCCTGAACTGCTGGAAGCGGACAAAGACGCCGAATACGCCGAGATCATCGAGATCGACCTGGCCGAGATCAAGGAACCTGTGCTCTGCGCGCCAAACGACCCGGACGACGCGCGCCTGCTGTCGACCGTTCAAGGCCAGAGCATCGACGAAGTGTTCATCGGTTCGTGCATGACCAACATCGGTCACTTCCGCGCTGCGGGCAAGTTGCTGGATCAGGTCAAGGGTGAGCTGCCAACCCGTCTGTGGCTGGCCCCGCCAACCAAGATGGACGCTCACCAGCTGACCGAAGAGGGCTACTACGGCATCTACGACAAGGCCGGTGCGCGCATGGAAATGCCAGGCTGCTCGCTGTGCATGGGTAACCAGGCACGTGTGCAGACCGGATCGACCGTGGTCTCGACCTCGACCCGTAACTTCCCGAACCGTCTGGGCGACGCCACTAACGTCTACCTGGCCTCGGCCGAGCTGGCATCCGTGGCCTCCATCCTGGGTCGCCTGCCGACCGTCGAGGAGTACATGGAATACGCTGGCAAGATCGACAGCATGGCGGCCGATGTCTACCGCTACCTGTCTTTCGACCAGATCGCCGAGTTCCGTGAAGCGGCGGCGAACGCCAACATCCCGGTGGTTCAAGCGTAAGGCGTAAAACGCAGAGCGCCGACACCAAAGTCGGCGCTCTGCCCTTGCTTTTTACTCGTTTGAAAATGAAACAAACAGTTCAAAAAAATGGATTTTTTGGGCTTGCACCCCCTCACAAACAATCGATTTTTTGAACAAAAATTCTTTGATATGCCTCAGCGCGCAGGCGGTCCTACCTCTATCACGAGATCAACAATCTCCGGCGGCCTACCTCACCCGAGGCTCGGCATGGTTGTTCGATTGAATTCGGAGGTGACCATGTACTCCCAGCACACCACTACCCACCTCATGGCTTGCCGCCGTTTGGCGATGGAGCAGAATGAAAAACTGTTCGAAGCCGCGAATACCCTCAATCGATCAGCCATCGACTTGCTGGATCGACCCGATCTTGACAGCGAAATGTTCCTTCACTACTTACAACTTCGAGGGAAGGCAGAAGCCCTGTTTCGTGAAGCACTGGATCATCTCTCCTTGATCAATGAGCAGTTCCCTATCCCCCCAGAAACGCTCCCCGGTTTGGAGCAGATCGCATTCACCTCATCAACCGTCCAGGGGCGATCTGATTGGGCTGCGTCCGGCGAGGCGACTATGGCACCTGCTTCCCTGCCCGGGATGAGGCCAGAAGACTATTGAGCGCCCATTGCATTCTCTTATGGGCCGGAAGGGGCCTCTCACACCGTAAGTCACCGATAAGCTGCGCGATCGCTTGGCTGGATGTCAGCTTCTCTATGGTGAGTGCCACTGCCCCCTCCTGCACACCCTTCACGCTCACACCTGATCCATAGCCTCGACCACGCCCTGGTCCTCACCCAGGAACCCGCCGCTTTGATGCTGCCACAGCCGCGCATAGATGCCGTTCTTCGCGAGCAATTCAGAGTGCGTACCCTGTTCGATGATGCGTCCGTCATCCATGACGATGAGCCGGTCCATCGCCGCAATCGTGGACAAACGATGGGCGATGGCGATCACCGTCTTGCCCTGCATCATTTCATCGAGGCTTTCCTGAATGGCCACTTCGACTTCCGAATCCAGCGCGCTGGTGGCCTCGTCAAGCAGCAGGATCGGGGCGTTCTTGAGCATCACCCGGGCAATCGCGACGCGTTGGCGCTGGCCGCCCGACAGCTTGATACCGCGCTCGCCCACCAGGGTGTCGTAGCCGGTGTGGCCTTGCCGGTCGCTCAGTTGGCTGATGAACTCATCGGCCTGGGCATTGGCCGCGGCGCTGCGGATTTGCGCGTCGGTCGCATCGGGACGGCCGTAGGCGATGTTGTCGCGAATGGAGCGGTGCAGCAGGGAGGTATCCTGCGTGACCATGCCGATGGCGCCGCGCAGGCTGTCTTGCGTCACGTGTGCGATGTTTTGGCCGTCGATGCGAATCTCCCCGCTGTCGACGTCATAAAAGCGCAGCAGCAAGTTGATCAGCGTGGATTTGCCGGCGCCGGAGCGGCCAACCAGGCCGATTTTTTCGCCCGGACGAATGCTCAGGCTCAGGCCATCGAGCACCTGGCGTTCGCCATTGTAGTTGAAGCGCACCTTATCGAAGGTTACGGCGCCGCCGGAGGTCACCAGGACGCCCGCGTCCGGCGCATCCTGCACCTTTGGGCCGCGGGTAAGCGTTGCCATGCCATCCTGCACGGTGCCGATGCTCTCGAACAGCGAGGTCATTTGCCACATGATCCAGTGCGACATGCCATTGATACGCAGCGCCATGGCGGTGATGGCCGCCACGGCACCTGCGCCGACCTCACCCTGGTGCCATAGCCACAGGGCATAGCCCCCTGCTGCCATGATCAACGCCACCACCAACGCCTGGTTCACGATCTCGAACTGGCTGACCAGGCGCATCTGGCGAAAGCCGGTTTGCTTGAAGTCCTCCATCGCCGCACGCGCGAAGTGCGCTTCACGATTGGAGTGGGAGAACAGTTTCACCGTCGTGATGTTGGTGTAGGCGTCCGAGATACGTCCGGTCATCATCGACCGCGCATTGGCCTGTTCCTGCCCGACTTTCCCCAGGCGGGGCACGAAGTACCACATGGCCAGCCCGAACAACACAACCCAGGCAACGAAAGGCAGCATCAGTTTCAAGGCGAAGCCGCCGGCCAGTGCGATGATCGCAATGAAATACACCCCGATACCGGGTGCGATCTCGATCAGGGTGAATAGCAGGTCGCGCACCGCTAGCGCCGTCTGCATCACCTTGGTAGTGACCCGGCCGGAAAATTCATCGGAAAAAAACGAAAGGCTTTGCCGCAGCATCAGGCGATGGAAGTCCCAGCGCAGACGCAACGGCAAGTTAATCGCCAATATCTGGTGCTGCACCATGGTGCGCAACGCCACCAGACCGACGCTGGTCACCATGATGATGCCCATGCCCCACAACACGCGACTTTCCTGGGCGGCCGCTTCACCGCCCGCCTGCCAGGTCGAGAGCAGGTCCACGACCTGGCCGAGGAAGGAAAACAGCCAGGCTTCGTAAATCGACACACTGGCACTGAGCAGCGCAAAAGCAAGAATGTAACCGCGAGCGCCCCGCGTACAGGCCCACAGGAACCGAGCCAGGCCGCTGGGTGGCGGTGGTCCCTCGTCGGGAGGAAAGGGGTCGAGTCTTCGTTCAAACGCACGAAGCATGGTGTTCTCCAAAACGATCAAATTGAGGCGATTCTGCCATTGAACGATGCTTTGAGGGGTTTGAAAAATTGAGGTGTGGCGCCAGGAACCATCAGAAACGCCTGGCATGAATGCACAAGAGCCCTGGTAAATGGCGTTAATCCGTCAACTACACTGATGCGACGCATGGCTGCACAGAGACTTCGAGCATGGTGACCAAAACTGCAATCGTATTCGCAGGCGGCGGCAGTTTGGGTGCTGTCCAGGTGGGCATGTTGCGGGCCCTGGTCGAGGCCAATGTGCGGTTCGATATGGTGGTTGGCGCTTCGGTAGGCGCTATCAACGGAGCCTACTTTGCCGCGAGGCCCGATGCCGATGGCGTCGAGGCGCTCGCCGGATTCTGGCGTGGGCTGAGTAAAACTGACATCTTCCCCCTGTCCTGGCTCGATACCTGTAGAGGACTGATCAAACGGCGTGGCTTTCTGTTGCAGCCGGCGGCCTTGAACCGATTGCTGGGTCGGGCACTGCCCATTCATCGCATCGAGGATGCGGTGCTGCCCCTGTACATCGTCACCACCGACCTGCTCAGTGGTGCCGAGACCGTTCTGTCCAGTGGTGAACTCGGCCAGGCGCTTCTGGCCAGCGCAGCCATCCCGTTGGTATTCCCCAGCGTACAAATTGCCGATCAGTTCCTGATTGACGGTGGCGTGGCAAGCAATACACCCATTTCAACGGCCGTTGCCCTGGGCGCCACCAACGTCGTGGTCGTCCCCACTGGAATGAGTTGTGCCCTATCACAACCGCCCCGCGGCCTGATCGCCCTGGCCCTGCATACCGTCAACCTGATGAGCATGCGCCAACTGGTGAGCGACATCGAACACTTCCGCACGCTCACCAGCCTGCATATCGTCCCGCCCTTGTGCCCGGTGGATGTCTCGGTGTTCAACTTTGACCAGACCGAATCTTTGCTGCAGCGTGCCTATGAGCAGACCCTCCGGTGGCTGGCCCGTGGGGGGCTTGAACGCACCAAGGTACCGGGGGCCCTGACGATCCATTCACATGCCCATGAGCATTGAGTGATGTGGGTTACCTATAACAGAGACCCTCAGCACTCCGTACAATGTTACGAAAGCATCAGGCGTATGAGCTCGAAAGCGCTACCTTAGAGTTAGCTTTACTGTGTGAAAGCACATCAAATGACTCGACCTTAGCCATCTCCCAAAACCGCAAACCCGCGCTGCAGATCCTCAATCAACTCTGCGACATCTTCCAGCCCGATGTGCAAGCGCAACACTGGGTTCAATGAGCGATCCGCCGCACTGTTGCGGTCTTGGGTATCGGCCACGGTAATCAGACTTTCAAAACCGCCCCAGGAAGCACCCAACCCGAACAGCTGCAGCGCATCAATGAAGCGCTCGACATACGCGGTGTCCGCTTCATTCAACTCAAAGGACAGCAAGCCATTGCTGCCAGTGAAATCCCGCCGCCACAAGGCATGATTGGGATGATCGGGTAAGGCCGGATGGAACACCCGTTTCACCTGCGGTTGCGCTTGCAACCAATGGGCGACTTCCAGAGCCTGACGTTCATGCACCTCCAGTCGTGGCGCCAGCGTTCGTGCGCCGCGCAGTACCAGATAGGCGTCGTCAGGGCTGACGGTTGCTCCAAAGTTGTCGCTCATGGACGCGAGTGCCGGCCACACCTCTTCGCGGGTGCAGACACTACCCATGACCACATCACTGTGGCCGCTCAGGTATTTAGTCAGTGCCATGATCGAGATGTCTGCGCCGAGCGTCAGCGGCCGGTACAGGTAACCGGAGCCCCAGGTATTGTCGACGGCGAGCAGGATACCTTGCGGTTTACACAGGGCAGCAATGGCCGGCAGGTCGCACAGCTCATACAACAAAGAGCCTGGCACTTCGGTGTAGACCATTTTGGTGTTGGCTTGCAGTAGAGCTTCCAGGTCACGGCCGTCCGGGACGAAATAGCTGACCTGAATACCGAAGGGTTGAAGAAACTCCCGTGCCAGTCGCCGCACAGGCGCGTATACCGCATCGGTGATCAGCACATGATCGCCGGGCCGCAGGTAAGCGAGAAACGTCTGTGCGACCGCTGCCAGCCCGGTTCCGAACAAGCGAGTGCGATAACCGCCCTCCAGTTCGGTGACCAGGTCCTCGAGGGCAAACGCCGTTGGATTGCCGCGCGCCCCATAACTCAGCACACGCTCACTATCACGGCGAGCACGGGCGTCACGCATTTGTGCCAGGTTGTCGAACAGCACGGTGCTCAAGCGAGTGACCGGTACATTGACTGCGCGGCCGCCGACACCCTGGGCCCGCGCCGAATGCACCAGGCGCGTACGCACCTGCGAGTCCTGATGTACTTGACCCTGCAACGGTTTGAGGCTGGCGATTTCGTCGTCGCTCATCTGCGCCAGCAAACCGATCTCCCACGCCAGGTATTGACGCGCCGCGTCCTTGTTGCCGGAGTGGCGGTCATGGGTAAAGAACAGAAAATCAATGCATTGATCATTGGATGGAATGTCCGGGGTTTCCTGCACGGAGAAACCCGCTGCACGCCAGGCATCGAGCCCGCCGTCCAGCAGACGTACTTGCGCACGCTGGGCTTCGGGCAATTCCTGTGCAGCGAACGCGGCCAGTTGCGCATCATCGGCCAACAGCACCAGCGGTCGCTGCTCACCCTCCACGTGTTGTGCGAGCAATGAGCGGATCGACCAGCGCGAACCCGCAATGTGGCCTTTACGGTAGGTCATGCTCGGACGCAGATCGATCAGCGTGACGGCCTCATCTTTCAATACATCAGACAGTGCCTGCGCAGTGATCAATGGCAGCGCCTCGTGGGCGATCACATCGTTTGCGGGCAACGCCAGACCACTACTCACCCCTCCTGCCAGCACATAAGCTTCATGTCCCAGCTGCCGAAGCCAACTGGCAACGATCGGCGCGCGCACGCCATCGCTGTCGATCAACACCAGCCGCGCCTGGCGCACGCCAATGTACAGATCGGTGGATTGAATTAACTGCCCACCTGGTGTGTGTTGCGCACCCGGCAGGCTGCCGGCGGCAAACTCCTCGGCGGTCCGCACATCGCATAGAAACAGGCTGCGTGTGGCCTCCCCGGCCCACTGCTCGACCTGCGCGGCCACAACAGTTTTCACCCCTGCCCGTTCAGCGAGTTGTGCCGCCGCGAGACGCTGTTGCGGCAAGGTTTTCGGCGACACCTCATCGGCATAGCGACGGGTGCTGCCATGCTCCAGCAGGAAATCTTCCAGATACCAGCCCTGCGTGCCGTTTTCCAGGGCGTAAACCGGGTTTTTCACACCCAGGTTGATCAGGGTCTGAGCGCCGATAATACTGCGTGTTCGACCTGCGCAATTGACCACGATCGGCGTTCTGCCGTCCGGCACCAGATCATGAATGCGATACCCCAGTTCGCCGTTCGGACAGCACACGGAACCGGGAATGGTCATCTTGCGGTATTCATCGAACGGTCGGCCGTCGAGCACCACCAAAGGCTCGCCTCGGGTTTGCCATTCAGCCAGTTGTTGTGCGGTGACATGCGGCGTGTGACTGACCTCTTCGACCAACTCGCCAAAAGCCTTGGACGGTACATGCACGCCGGCAAACAGCTGATAACCGGCGGCCTGCCAGCCATCGGCACCGCCCTCGAGTGCGTGTACACGCTCATACCCCAATGCGTAAAGACGCTGCGCAGCGCGCTCGGCAACATCGCCACCGTTCTGGTCATGGATCACCAGTCGCACCTGAGGGTTGGGCGCCAGTCGCCGAACCTCCAGCTCCAGTCGGCTGTAGGGCAGATTGACTCCGAAAAACAGATGGGCTTCGCCATACTGGCCATGCTCGCGCACATCAAACAGGGCGACTTCCTGCCCGTCGAACAGCCACTGCTGCAATTGCCCTGGGGTTACGGTCTGGCTCATGGGGATTCCGCTCGAAAGAAAATTATTGAAGCGCCAGAGCGCGTTCATTGGCCGCCACTTCGCGGCCCTTCGCATACGCACGCTGAATGGCAGGACGTGCCTTGAGGCGTTCTCGCCACGCACGGATGTGCGGGAAGTCTTCCAGCGCCTGTCCCTGTCGCTGCGGCTGAATCCACGGGAAAATCGCCATGTCGGCGATGGAGTATTCACCCGCTACATGCGGCACTTCAGCCAGGCGCGTTTCCAGTATCCGGTACAACCGCGTTGCTTCGGCATTCAGCAAATCCAAAGCGAATGGAATCGGTTCCGGGGCCTTCTCCTTGAACAGCTGCAACTGGCTCAGGTACGGCGTGATATGCCCCACCTGCCAGAACAGCCACTCCTGGACTTTGTGTCGCTCGACACTGCCAGCCGGAGGTAGAAAACGACCCACCTTGTTGGCCAGGTAATTGAGAATGGCGCCGGACTCGAACAGGCTCAGCGGCTCGCTCAACCCCTCAGGCGATTGGTCGACAATCGCCGGAATTCGCCCATTGGCGCTGATCCGTTGAAACGCCGCCTGCTTCTGTTCGCCCTCGCGGATGTTGATCGGCACCATGCGGTACTCCAGCCCGAGCTCTTCGAGCAGGATGCCGATCTTCAAACCATTGCCGGTAGGCCAGTAATACAGATCGATCATGGGTAGGCCTTGATCGACGGCGCCATTTGCGAGGCGTTGTAATTGAGAATGCGTCCGTCGGCCTCGACGCCGTAACGGCCATTGAGCGACTCCAGCGGCAGACCATAGAGATGAAAATGCAGAGTCGCCTGCTCGCCTTCGACACGAATGCCGTGCAGGTCTTCTCCCAAAAACGAGATCGACGTGCCTGGCTGCACGATCACTTCCTTTTGCAGATGCAAGGTGGTGAAACCCGGCTCGCGACCTTCATCGTCACGGCGGTAGACGTAGTTGATCTCCTGCCCTTCGACGGCACTGATGATCGCCCAGGTCTCGTGGTTGTGCGGGATCGTACTTTTACCCGGTAACAGCGAGTTCAGGTACAGCGTTGGCGTGTCGCCGTCGTCGTTAAGCCGGTAGCGAAACGCAGTACTGCCCTGCCCCGGCACCGGCGCCGGGAACTCGTCGAAATTGAACAGATCACGGCGCTCGGCCAGGGCTTCGAGCTGGGCAACGATTTCCTCCAGCGCGGCGCGGTCGACACCCCGTTGGTTGATGACGCGGATTTTCTTCAGGAAATCCTCGATGACAGCGGCACGGTTTTCGGTACTCATGAACAGGCTCCTCGGTTTTAGACGGACAGGCTGTAGCGGCCCAGATTGGTCAGCAGATAAGGATCGTTGGCGACAGAGGGACGGCGCCCCGGATCGCCCATGGCATGGCGCAGAAACGCCTGGGTGCGTTCGCTGGCCGGATTCTGAAAAATCTGCGCGGCGCTACCGTGCTCGACGATCACACCGTTTTCGGTGAAGTAGACGATGTCGCTGATTTCTTCGGCGAAACGCATCTCGTGGGTGACTAGCACGCAAGTCATGCCCTCTTCGGTCAACTCGCGAATCACGGTCAGCACCTCGCCGACGGTTTCCGGGTCGAGTGCCGAGGTCACCTCATCGAAAAGAATCAGCTCCGGGCGCATCGCCAGTGCACGGGCAATCGCCACCCGCTGTTGCTGACCACCGGACAGTTGTCCCGGATAAGCATCGGCCTTGTGCTCCATGCGCACTTTGGCCAGCAAGGCACGCGCTTGTTTTTCCGCATCGGCACGGCTACGCCGCAACACCTTGCGCGGTGCAATCACCAGATTCTCCAGCACCGACAGATGCGGGAACAGGTTGTACTGCTGAAACACAAACCCCACGCGTTTGCGCAGTTCGATGCGCTGGGCTTCCTGCAGCAGCGTGTGAACCTCGGTAGAGCCGACGCGGATGCTGCCACGCTGGGGCTGCAACAGCCCGGTGATGCAGCGCAGGATGGTCGACTTGCCGGAGCCGGACGGGCCGATGATCGACACCGCTTGCCCCCGGTGCACGTCGAGGTCGATGCCTTTGAGCACCGGGTTGCTGCCAAACGACAGGTGCAGATCGCGCAGGCTCACCAGCGGCTCGGCGACAGTTTCAATAGAAGGCATAACGTCGCTCCAGGCGTTGGGTGAGGCGGGAAATCGGGTAGCAGTAAGCGAAGAACAGCACCAGCAGGCTCAGGTAGATCACCACGGTGAAACCGGTCATGTTCACGGTGTTGCTGGCTATCTGCGCGGTGTCGATCACGTCATGCACCCCCACCAGAGAGGCCAGCGCGGTGCCCATGGTGATCACCGCATACAGGTTCATCCACGGCGGCAACATGCGCTTGAAGCACTGCGGCAGGATGATCGAGCGGAAAATCTGCCCCCGGGTAAACGCCAGCGAGCGCGAGGCCTCCCATTGTGTGCCGGGGATCGACGCAATGGCACCACGGAAGATCTCCGCGACGTTGGCACTCGCCGGCAAGGCCAGGCCGATCGTCACCTTGACCCAGTCCGGAAACGAGACGTAAGCGCTGCCGACGTGGATCTCGAACGGAAACACGTAGGTGGTGAAATAGATCAGCACCAGCCACGGAGCGTTGCGGAAAATCTGCACCCAGATCCGTGCCGGCAAACGCAGCAGGCGCAGCGGCGATAACGCAAGCGCCCCCACCAGCAACCCCAGCAGCGAACCCAATGCGATCGCGAGCAGACTGATCAGAATGTTCTGGCCAAAGCCGGCGGCCAGGGCTGGCGACCATTGCAGCAACGCCTTCAATACCGGGCTTTGCGGGGTGAACCAGAGCAACCAGAGCCCGGCGCCGACCAACAGCAACAGTTTGCCGGCATGCCGACGCGACCAGGCCACCGATGGGGTGACGGACGATTCAATGGCCATAGCCGGGCATCCTCAGGCGCGCTTCAAGGTAACGCCCCATACAATTGACGATAAAACTCAGCAGACCGAAAAAGCTCAGGATCAGAATCATCAGTTCCAGCACGTTATCGCTCTGCGTCCAGATCATGATCGACGCGTAGGTGATGTCGCCGACGGCAATCGCCGAGGCGACGGCAGTCATCTTCACCAGGTCGATCAGGTTGTTGATCAGCGACGGCAAAGCGAAGCGCACGGCCAGCGGCAGTTGCACGTTCCATAGCAACTGGCGGCTGCTCAATGCGAGCGAACTGGCCGCCTCCAGCGTCACCGCCGGTACCGCCTCGATACCGGCGCGCAGGGCCTCGGCATGGAAAGCGCCCTTGTGCAACGAAATCACGATCACCACCCAGGCGAACGGCGTCAGTGGGTTCGCCGCACCCACGGCTTGAGTGAGCAGCATGTTCAAGACGAGGAACGCGCAATACAGCTGCACCAGGGTCGGTGTGTTGCGGGTGACTTCGACGAACACACGTGCCGGTTTCGCCAACCAGGGATTGCCCGACGTCAGCATCGCCGCCAGTCCGAGCCCGGTGAGCAAACTGCCGAGGATCGTGAACAGACACAACCACATCGTGGTCAACGCACCCTGCACCATGGTGCCGCGTTGATAGGCGTCCAGCAGGAAGTTGTAGTTCAGACCGAGCCCGGCAGCCCAGTGGACGAAAAGCTCCAACCCATGACTCATGCTTCACCCCGCAAGAGCGCGCACGCCCGGGCGATGCGACGTCCGGCTTCAGCGATGCTCTCGGTCGCGGTGGCGATGGACAGCCGAAACCACGGCGACAAGCCATAAGCACTGCCTGCCACCCCGGCCACACCCTCCTCCAGCAAATACGCCACGACATCGTCATCGCTGTCGAGGCGCGCACCGTCCGGACGATATCGCCCCAGCAAACCAGCGCAGCGGACAAACAGAAAGAAGCCACCCTGTGGCTCAAGCACCTCAAGGCCGTCGACGTCGCGCAAGGCGCTCACCAGCAAATCCCGACGCTGTTGATAGGCCGCGACCTGCTCGGGCAGGAAATCCAGCCCGCCATCGAAGGCTGCCAATGCAGCGGCTTGCCCCACCGAGGACGCTCCGGAAGTCGATTGCGATTGCACGACGGCCATCGCGCTGGTCAGCACCTGCGGCCCGGCACCGAAACCGATGCGCCAACCGGTCATGGCATACGTCTTTGAGACACCAGCCACTAACAGGCAACGCGATTGCAGATCCGGTGCAACATTGAGCAGGTTCTGTGCAGGTTGACCGTCAAAACGGATGTGTTCATAGAGTTCATCCAACAGAATCAGCACCTGTGGATGACGGCGCAGCACCTCGGATATCGCTTGCAACTCGACCTCGCTGTACACCGCGCCGCTAGGATTTCCGGGGCCGTTGAGGATCAGCCAGCGCGTGCGCTCGCCGATGTGCTGTTCAAGCTGTTGTGCCGTGAGCTTGCAGCCCTGGGCCAGCCCGCATTCGATGAATACTGGCTCGCCACCGTTGAATCGCACGCTGTCCGGAAACGACGGCCAGTAAGGCGTGGGCACCAGCACTTCATCGCCCTCGTCGAGGGTCGCGGCGAAGGCGTTGAAAATAATCTGCTTGGCCCCGTTGGCAATCACGATGGAGGGCAACGGATAGTCCAGGTGATTTTCGCGCTGGAGCTTGCGCTGCACGGCAACCCGCAAGGCTTTCACGCCCGGCGTCGGCGTGTACTTGGTGGCACCGGCGGCAATGGCGGTATAAGCAGCCTGCTTGATGTGCTCGGGCGTGTCGAAATCCGGCTCTCCGGTGGTCAGGTCGAGAATGTCGTGACCGGCCTCGCGCAACTCGGTGGCGTGGGACTTGGCGGCGGCATTGGCCGACAGCGAGACGCGCTGCACGCGTTGGGACAGGCGCAATGTCATGACCGAACCTCCTGTAATACTTTGCCCGGATTGAGCAGATTGCGCGGATCCAGGGCCTGCTTGATGCGGCGCATCAGATCGAGTTCCACCGCACTTTTGTAGCGCCCGAGCATGTCCAGTTTGCGCTGGCCGATACCGTGTTCGGCACTGATGGAACCACCGTGTGCATGCGCACTGTCATGCACCAGCCGGCTCAACGTCGCGTAATGGGCCATGTGCGTTTCGGCCGTCGAATCCAGGGGGTGAACGACGTTGTAATGCAGGTTGCCATCGCCCAGATGGCCGAAGGTGTAATGACGAACACCGGGGAAATGAAGCTGCAACAGCGCGTCAGTGTGGGCGACAAAATCCACGATCCGGGAAATCGGCACCGAGATGTCGTGCTTCATGTTGCGGCCGGCTCGCTTTTGCGCCTCGCTCATGTTTTCTCGCAACAGCCACAGTGCTTCGCTTTGCGCGAGGCTTTCGGCGATCAATGCATTGGCGAGCAAGTTCCTTTCAAATGCTTCGCCGAGCACTGTTTCAAACGCTTCGCGGGCGTGACTCTCACCATGGTTGTCCGACAGTTCCAGCAGAGCGAACCAGGGCTGGCTTACGCCGAGAAAAGGTTGCGGCCCCTCGGGAAATTGCTCGCGCAACAACGCCAGGCAAACGTCACTGAGCAGCTCGAAAGCGGTGAGGCTGGCGCCGAAACCCGCGCGGGCATGGGACAGGAATTGCACCGCCTGCGACAGCGAATCAAAGGCCAACAACGCGGTGGCTTGCGCCTTGGGTAAGGGGAACAATTTGAGGGTCGCGGCGGTAATAATCCCGAGGGTGCCTTCGCTGCCGATGTACAGGTCGCGCAAGTCGTAGCCAGT
Source organism: Pseudomonas izuensis (assembly GCF_002356535.2). Classification (NCBI taxonomy): domain Bacteria; kingdom Pseudomonadati; phylum Pseudomonadota; class Gammaproteobacteria; order Pseudomonadales; family Pseudomonadaceae; genus Pseudomonas; species Pseudomonas izuensis. The sequence goes on from NZ_AP017423.2 coordinate 3,270,456, forward strand.
ATTGTCCTTGCGTAAACCGCGCAGGCCATTCCAGATTTCACCCTCGGCGGTCACCACTTCCAGCCCCAGCGTCAGGTCGCGGGCATTGCCGTAGCGCAACACTGCAGTGCCGCCGGCATTGGTGCCGAGATTGCCGCCGATGGTGCAACTGCCTTCGGAGCCAAGACTCAGGGGAAACAGCCGACCAACCTCACGGGCGACGTCCTGCACGTTTTGCAGGATGCAGCCGGCCTCGACGGTCAGCGTGTCGTTGTCGGCGTCCACCACACGCACCCGATTCAGGCGATCCAGCAAAAGCAAAACAGCTCGGCCGCTGGTGTCCGGTGTGGCGCCGCCCATCAACCCGGTGTTGCCACCCTGCACCACTATCGGCGTATCGCAAGCGACACAGGCACGAACCACAGCTGCGACCTCTTCGGTGTTCGCCGGGTGCACGACGGCAACCACCTGCCCCACGTAACGCCCTTGCTTGTCGGTCAGGTACGGCGCGGCTTCTTCGCTGCTCTGCACATGGCTGGCGCCGAGCAGTTGTTGCAGGGTTACAAACAACGGTCGACTCATCGCTGCACCGCCAGCGGCGCAGCATTGCGATATTGCTCGTGCAAGTCACGCAAGGCCGCGGATGGTGCCATTCCCGTACGCTCGCCGAGTTCGATCAGCCAGCCGCTGCGGTGCCAGTCACGCACAATGGCATCCAGTTTCGCCTGGGTATCGTGCTCGCCCTTGCGCAACCAGATCACCGAGTTGGACGGGATCAGATCACCTGGCAGCGGAATTTCATACCCAGCCCATTCGGCATCGCTCAATAGAGCATGCATGGTCGGGCTGACATGCACCGCCGCCACGCAACCATTGCCGCGCAGCGACAGCAGCGACTCGGACTGACTGCGGAACGCCTTGATCTGCGCACCGTAGGTTTCCTGTAACGGCTTGATGAAGTTACTGCCCTGGGATACGCATACCGGCTTGCCCTTGAGGTCGGCCCACTGGGTAATGCCCGAGCCTTTGCGAATCAAAGCCGCCCCGCCTACCTCCTCGTAAGGCGTGGGCACATAATCGAGTATCTCGCCGCGCTCTTCGGTGAACTGCATGTTGGCGATCAGGATGTCGACCTTGCCTTGCTGCAAAAACTGTACGCGGTTCGGCGCGAGCACCGAAACGGTGTTGGCCTCGACGCCCAGCGCCTTGGCCACACCCTTCGCCAATTCGACGTTGTAGCCTAAATGCTCGCCAGTCTTCGGATCGATGGTGCCAAATGGTGGGCCACTAAGAATCACCCCGACACTGATGGCGTGGCGCTGCTCGATCTTGTCCAGCGTGGCATCGGCCCGGGCCAGGCTTGCGCCCAATGCAACAACGCTGGCCAGGCACAGTGAGGTCAGGTTTTTAGCGGAAAAATGACGGTTCATGCGCGACTACCTTGGATAGCCGTCGCGCGATGCGGCGGCGTATTGAATACGATGAGGTGAATCAGGCGCCATTGGCCTGGAACTGCTTTTGCAACTCGACCAGCGCAGGTGACGCGGGGGTGATGTGGTTGCGGGTCTGGGCTTCGATCAACCAGCCGCTGCGGTGCAGTTCCTTGACGATCGGGTCGAGCCTGGCCTGGGTGTCGCTTTCACCACGGCGCGTCCAGATCACCGACGGCGCCGGATTGAGCTCCGGACTGATAGCCCGATAGCCTTGCCATTCGGTGTTGTCGGCGATTAACGGATTGATCAGTGTGGCGTCATGTACCGCCGCGACACAGTTGTTGCCACGCAGTGCCAACAAAGACTCGGACGAACTTTTGAACGCCTTCAACTCAACGCCCAACTCGGTGAGTGGCTTGATGTAACTGCTACCCTGCGAGGTGCAGACCGGTTGCCCTTTGAGGTCTTCCCAACGAGTGATCTTGCTGTCCTTGAGCACTGCGGCGGTGCCGCCGACCCGGTAAAACGGTGTCGGTACAAAACCGAGGATCTCGCCGCGTTCTGCCGTCCACTCCATATTGGCGATCAGTAAATCCACTTTGCCCTGTTGCAGAAACTGCACGCGGTTGGCCGGCAACACCGGCACCAGTTGCACTTCAGCCCCCAACTGGCGACCCAGCTCCTGCGCGAGTTCGACGTTCAAACCGCGCGGTTTCTGTGTGGCAGGATCAATGCCGCCAAAGGGGCCGCCTGACAACAGCACACCGACCACCAACACATGACGCTGCTCGATCTTATCCAGCGTCGCGTCAGCCCGGGCGGCGGTACCGGAGGCCAGTGAGATCAAGGCGCCCAACATCACGGGCAATAAACGTTTTATAGGTGCGCGCTCGAATAACATGGATTTCCTCTCAAGAATGATCGGCAAAGTCCCGATCTGATGAGTGGGCATCCTGCGTACAGCGCCGAGGTAACGGAAATACAAATATCTAATATCGTTATAACTCAGGCGCTGTCATTTTTTAGATAAACGCTAATAAGCCCGCGTTTATCGGTCTCTGCGAGGTTCCAGAAAAATCAATTTCTCCGAATACATAAAAATATGTAATGTTTATGTTCACACCCTTGATATAAAAAGCAGCCGCCATGTCGACCCTCGATCTCGAATTACTGCGTACCTTCATTGCCGTAGTCGATCACCACAGCTTTGCAGAGGCCGGCGTGCAACTGGCCCGCACACAATCGTCGGTCACTCAGCACATGCAACGCCTGGAGCACCAGGTCGGGGTCAGCCTGTTCGAAAAACGCGGGCGGCAAAAGCAGCTCACGGAAGCCGGGCAGCAGTTGCTACGCCATGCACGGCAGATGCTTTCGCTCAACGATGACGCGCTTAACTCCTTGCGCGAAAGCAGTTTGAGCGGCGTACTGCGCATTGGCTCACCCCATGACATCGCCGACACCATCCTGCCACCGATTCTCAGTCATATCGCGCGCTCGGCTCCGCGTTTGCGCCTGGAAATCGACGTCGGCCGCAGCCCGTTTCTCATGGACGACCTGCACCGGGGCAAGGTCGACATGGTAATTTCCACTCGCGAAGACCCCAATCTGGAAGGTTTTGCCTTGCGCACCTCGCCGGTATGGTGGATTTGCTCTGCGCAGTTTCTTCATAACCCCAGCGAGCCTTTGCCGTTGATCCTGGTGGATGAGCCCAGCATCTATCGACGATATGCTCTTGAGGCCCTCGAGCGCGCCAACATTCCTTGGCGCCAGGCTTATCTGGCGTCGAACCTGATTGGCATCAAGGCGGCGACGCGTGCAGGTCTTGGCGTCACTGCCAGAAGCATGGAAATGTTAGGCCCGGATATGCGGGTGCTGGGTGAAAGTGATGGTTTGCCCCGTCTGCCGGACGTCACCTACCACCTGTGGATTCGACCCAATACGCTTAATCCTCTGGTGCGTCGGGCTTATGAGTTGATTCGCAGTAGCCGCGGGCATTGAATCGCGTTTTTACACACTCTGGCCAAAAGCAGCCATTCTTCCAGAACGCAACAGATCGCTGATGTTCTACTGGATGCTTTAGCAAGCCAAACTGATATTCGAACGGAGCCTCATCAAGTGGGCAATTATCGAATACGGCACGCCGTGCAAATGCCTTGTCGGCGACCTACGTTCAATCCCTTGTTTCTCAAGGCCTGGGCGATAACTTCAGATCAATTCAGATGGTCTTCGGCGATCAGAATACGCATAGACCTCTCCCAAAACCCTGGCTTGGGCAGCTAGTAGCACTGACCATGGTCAATTACTGAGGCAGGGCAATTTCTTTGACCAGTAGCCTGTAATTCACTATCTGCTGCTTCACGTACTTATCCAGCTCCTCACCGGTCAAGGCAAAGGGCAGCAACTTACGTTCGCTACGAAGTGTGGCGAAGGTTTCCGAAGTCAGCTGCTTATCGAAGGTGTCTTTCCACCAAGCGTACGTTTCGTCACTCACTTTTGGCCCAAGGTAAAAACCTCGAACAACCGGACAGACGATGTCGTAGCCCTGCTCCCTGGCAGTCGGGATGTCTTTCATTTCAGGCGTATCCAGGCGGCTTTCCGAGAACACCGCAAGTAGGCACACTTCACCGCGCAGGACATAGGGCATGGACTCGAAAACGTCGGTACTGCTGACCTGAATGTGCCCGCCGAGCAAAGCAGTGGTGATTTCACCACCACCTTCCAAGGCGATATTACGCAAGTCTTGTATGTCTGGCGCTACAGGATTGCGACGTGTCAAATCGACCTGAAGCGATGCTAGAGCTTTCGATAACCTTTCAACACAATTTCACTGTCGTAAGGAAAAGTCGCTCATTGACGCCTTTTGCTGCTTTCTCCCTGCAGACAGTGCAAAGTACCTCCCTTTTTTTCCAAAGGAGCCGGCCATGCCTCTGGGCAAACGTGAACTCGCGCGGATCGAGCGCCGTTTAGTGACAACACTCACCGATGCCTGCGAGACGGCAAAAGGCGAAATCAAAGGCTTTGCCTGGCTCACCCACACCGCTGACTTGAGCGCCCTGGCGCAAACGCTGAAAGTGACTTGGGTATTCGAAACGTTGACCGATAAACAGCTCGCCCAGTCCAGTGCGAAAGCGCGAATTTTCGAGCTGACGGCTATCGCGCTGATCGAGGCAAACATCGATGTGAAGCCTTCGGATCTCACTGTCCGATTCGACTCTGAAGAGGAGTGCCAGCGCACCCATGGTGGCGATTGGCAAAGGCGTCTTGCGCAATCACGCGTGACCAAGGGTTTTTGAAGATGGCCAAAGAAATCGAAAATCCATGCATTTCGGTTTGCCAGTTGAGCGGCGATCTGTGCGTGAGCTGCGGACGCAGCAAAGAAGACATCAGGAAGTGGAAACGCATGAAGCGGCCCGAAAAAATGGCCGCTGTGCAAAGGGCGAATGTGCGTTTGAAAGGCCTGAAGAAAGCACACTGACCAATGCGCTCTCGTTGCCCTTACTTGTTAAGGCGCAGCGCGTCGAAAGCATCTCGCGCCTGGCAGGCGGTATAGGTCATTTGCGCGGCGACCAGACCGGCCAGGCCAAAAGTGCGGGTCAACCCGAACTGGCGGAAACCGTCGGGAATCGGAATCGACTTGGCGATAGCGTCAGCCAGAACCTCGCCCGCCACGGTCGTGGGCGCCATGCCATGACCACCAAAACCAACGGCGTGCCAGACGCCGGCTTCATCCTGGCCGATCTGGGCCATTTGATGCCGGCCATAACTCATCAACCCGCCCCAGGAATATTGGATGTCTACACCGTCCAGCTGGGGAAATACGTTTAAAAGATCTGCCTTGAGCAGGCTGGCGATCGCCTCCGGGCTGCGATTGAGCACCGAAATCCGCCCTCCCCATAGAATCCTGCTGTCGCGCAGCGGGCGGTAGTAATCAAACGCGAACCGGGTGTCGTAGATGGCGGATTCACAATCAATAGCCTCTTTCAAGCGAGCGCCGAGAGGTTCGGTTGCAACCACATAGGTGGCAATGGGTAACACGGCACGTTCGACAGGACGATAGACGCCGCGCGCGTATCCGCCACAGGAAAAGATGACATGCTCGGCATGCACTTCCCCGCCCTCGGTTTTCACCACATATTTATTTCCACGCTTCTCGATGACCAGGGCCGATGATTGCTCGTGGATACGCACACCCAATCCCGCCACAGTGCGAGCAATGCCGTACACGTACTTGAGCGGATGAAAGTGGAAAGCGTTGCGCTCCAGCAGGCCGCCGAAATAACGCTCAGTCTTGAGTCGCTCTTTCAGCTGGCCTGGCGGCATGTATGCCCAATCTACCCCGTAGACCTCGCGCATCAGTTTTTGCGGTGCTTCAAGTCTTGACGGGTCGTTGAACCAATTGGCGAGAATCACCCCCTTGTCAACCAGGTCACAATCGATCCCGTACTGTTTGACCCGATGACGGATTAACTCAACGGCATCCAGCGTCAGCCGGTAAAGGCGTTGCGCCTCTTGAGCGCCAAGGGTGGCGAGAAGGTCAGCGTTTCCCAGGCTGTAGCCGCCGAACACGAAGCCGCCATTACGACCCGAAGCACCATGACCGATGCGATGGGACTCCAGAACAACAACGTCATTGATGCCACGCTCGGCCAACCCGAGTGCGGTCGACAGGCCCGCCAGGCCGCCGCCGAGAATACACACTTGAGCATCCACACGACCCGATTGGGCGGGATAGGTTGTGATGTCGGCCGTGGTTTCATAATAGGTTTGCTGGTAATCCGTGGTCATGAGCTTATCCTTCGCGAAACCAATCATCGCTGGTCTATGAATGCAGACAAGACGCCGTCGAAGTGGCCTCGACGGCGCCTTGATTCAATCGCCCAGTTGCAATAAAAAGTCCTGGACATAGGGCACAACCGATAGTCCGGCGTGGGCGGTGTTGGGCACAATGTCTTGCTGAACACGTATGTCATAGGCCTCAAGGTTACGCGCCAGTGTGGTATTGCGCTCCACCCGGGTGCGGCCGGCGTCGTTGATGCCTTCCTTGTATTGCACTGAACCGGGCTCGTAGTGAATTTCCCAGGTTTCCAGGTCTGCGGCCCCCACTAACAGTTGAACATCGACTTCACGCAGCGCATCGACATTCAGGCGTTTACCGAAAATCGCCTCGATGCCTCCGGTGCCCACCCACCAATCGCGCCCCTCATCGATCAAGGTCACCGACCCCGGTGCACCGATAGACACGGAGCGTAGACGTTCGGGGTGCAGGTAGTAAAATCGGTTGGCAAAGTGGCCACCACCCGAATAACCAAACAATGAAAACCGCTGGAACGACGTGTTGAGTGCCTCGGATACTTCATCCACCATGGCCAGCAGGAGTTCGTCATACCGGATGTCCCCTTCCTTGAGGTATTTGAAACCATGCGGGTTGCCATCACCCAGTGGACCTACCGGAAACAGCGGCGCGAGAATGATGTAGCGGTTGAAGCGGCCGAACTCGGCAAACGCGTCCCGATACTCGACCATCGTGCGCCCGGTACCATGGACCGCGACCAGCAAACGATGGCCTTCAGGCGATTGATCAAAGGTTTGCGGAACATAAAGACAATAGGCAAAACGCGGATCCTTGCGGCACGAAAAAATGGTCGTGCTACCTCGGTAGTACATCTGGCGACGCCGCGCTTCGGGGGTGTCTTGAGGGTTGCTCAACATTGTGAAACCTCGTTGATAATTGTGCCATTATTGGTAGATACAGCGGGCCAGGGTCATGCACGGTTGCGACTCGAACACCCACTTTCCAGGTTTTGTGGAAGTCACCCTTGAACAAAAAAACGACTGATCGCAGCCAATTGGTGCTGCTGATTTCAAATGACATCAATGCCGGTATTCTTCCGACCGGCAGCTGGCTCAAGCAGATCGATCTCGAACACCGCTACGGCTGTACCCGACTGGACATCCGTCGTGCGCTGGACCAGTTGGTCCTCAAAAACATGGTCGAACACATCCCCAATCGGGGTTATTACGTCCACACGCCTGACTTGACCCAGGTGTCGGATACCCGCGAAGTTCGCATCGCACTCGAATGTGCAGCGGTCGATCAAATGATCGTCACCGAAGAACGTCTGCAGGCGCTGGACGTCATCGCGCAACGCTTCAGCCGCCTGGTCAACGAAGGCACGATGCAAGAGTGCTACAGCGCCAATCTCGAGTTTCATCGCGGGATCTACGACATGTGCACCAACCGGGTCATGATCGAGTTCATTGAAGAAATTCGCAGCCGTCCCCCATCGTCTCCCGGTGGCACCTGGCGTACGCATCTGCGCGCCGAGCAGTCGAGCCGCGAACATTTCCAGATCCTTGAGCTCCTGCGTAACGGTGACCGCGAACAACTCAAGCGACTGATCGCGGCGCACATCCGTCAAACCCCACTGGAGCCCTGAGTTTCAAGGCTTGATGCTGACGCCCCACAGACGTGGCTTCTGCCCGATCCAGGCGTCGTAGCCTTCTACGTTCTGATTCAGCGCAACGATGTCCAGGCCGTTGTACATGACGATCATCGGCACTTGATCGATGAAGCGCTCATGCAGTTGATCGAAGATTGACTGGCGCTTGGCGACGTCACCTTCCTTCTGTGCCTGGGCCAGCAGCTCCATCGCCACAGGGTCTTCCCAGACCTTGCGCGACTCCTTGTCCTTGTTGCCCGTCACCTGCTCAAAACTCAGCGCCGGATCGAAGCGTGCGGAATAGGTGAAGGACATCGCTTGATAACGTCCGGCCTGGTAACGCTCAAGCTGGGTCCCCCACTCCATGACCTCGACCTGCGCGTTGATACCGACCGCTTGCAGCATCGCCTGGGCAATGATTGCCAGGTCATAACTGGGCACCATCGAACGCTTGTTGGCGACGATCGTCAGGGGCTGACCGCGATAGCCCGCCTCCTGGAGCAGTCGCGTTGCCTTCTGCGGGTCGTAGGTGAAGCCGCGTTGTTCGCTTGGGCCGTAATAGTTGGAGGCCACGCTGATGATCGAGTTATTGGGCACGCCAAAGCCGTTGCTCGTCGTCGCGACCAGTTGTTTGACATCGATGGCAGCGGCAATGGCCTGACGGATTCGCTTGTCCTTGAGCAACGGATCCCGGGTTTGGAACATCAGCACATTCATGGTCGCGCTGGGATCTGTCGAGACCTTGAGCGATGCGTGGGTCTTGATTTCGGGCAGGTCGGTTTCGGTGACTTCAGCCAGGTCCAGGTCGCCCGAAAAGAGCGCCGCCTTGACCGTCGCCTGATCGGGAATAATCACAAACCGTACTTCATGGGTCAGCGCATTCTTGCCGCCGGTATAGCCGTCGCGCGGGCCGGGCAAGGATTGATAATCGGTGAATTTGCTCAGCGTGACGTACTGCCCACGCTTCCACTCGCTCAACTGATAAGGACCCGTGCCGATCGGTGCCAGGAACTCACCCTGGGCATTGACCGAGGCTTTGTTCAGTACCGCGGTGCCGCCGCAGTCGGTCCGCGCCAGCGTGGCGAGGAACATGCCGCTGGGCTTTTCCAGTTCCATCACCACGGTATGGTCATCCGGTGCCGTTACCCTGGTCACCTTGGTCAAGCCGCTGCCATCAAACTCCGGAAGGCAACGCCACTGTGTCTTGGGGTCCATGTCCCGGTTCCAGCTCCAGAGCACGTCGGCGGCGGTCATTAGCTCACCGTTATGGAACTTCACACCCTGGCGCAAGGTGAAGGTGTAGGTCAGGCCATCCGCAGAGACATCGATCTTCTGTGCCAGCAATGGTTTGACTTCGCCTTTCTCCCCATAGGCCACCAACCCTTCGGTCATGTGCAGGACCACCGCATCGGAACGGTCGTCACGATTGACCCCCGGGTCCAGGCTGCGAATATCGGAGTTCATCGCCAGACGCAGGGTTTGCGCCTGGGCGATACCGCAACCGACCATGGTCATCATGCTCAGCGTCAAAGCGTTTACTAAAAAGCGATTCATAAGCGAGTCCTTGATAGAGCTGCAACGGGTTGATACCGCCACCGGTGTGGCGGCTTTAAAAAATCCTTCACACTGCAGCACTGCTGCGTAATTGATAACGCCCATCGGCCAGCCGCACCAACGGATTGGCGGCAGCCAGCAGTCGATGAGTGAAGGCGTGTTGCGGGTGGTCGAACACTTGGGCGGTGGTGCCAATCTCGACCACTCGACCTTGCTGCATGACCGCCACGCGATGGGCAATTCGCTCCACCGCTGCCAGGTCATGGGAGATGAACAGACAGGCAAAGCCGTACTGCTTTTGCAGCCGCTCGAACAACGCCAGGATTTGCTTTTGAATGGTCATGTCGAGGGCGGAAATCGGTTCGTCGGCGATGACCAGCTTGGGGTGACGAATCAGCGCCCGGCCAATCGCCACCCGTTGCCGTTGACCACCGGAAAGCTGATGGGGGAAGCGGTCGGCGAAGAGCGGGTCCAGCCCGACATCCTGCAAAATGGTGCGCACCCGTTCGGCACGCTGCTCGCGATTGAGCCCCGGCACATGGCGCAGCGGTTCAGCGAGGATTTCCGAAATTCGGGCACGCGGATCGAGGGACGATACCGGGTCCTGAAAAATCATCTGGCATTGCAATCGATGCTCGCGATTGGCGCTCTTGAGGATGTCGACGCCATCGAAAAAGATCTCGCCGGCAATCGGATTGACCAACCCGACAACCGAACGGCCAAGGGTGGTTTTACCCGAACCGCTGCCGCCGACCAGCGCCAGGGTTTCACCCGCGGCGATTTGCAGACTGACCCCATCCACCGCACGTTTGGCTTTACCGCGCCACAGGAACCCCTGGCGCCCCGGGTGTTCGATGGTGATGTTACGCATGTCGACCAAAGGCGCGGCCAACGATGCGCTGTCCAGGTTGCCTCGTGTAGGCAGGGCTTCGAGCAGTTGCCGGGTGTATTCAGCCTTGGGGCCCAGCAGGATCTGTTCGGTCGGGCCGCTTTCGATCGCCCTGCCGCTGCGCATCACCACGACTTTATGGGCATGGCGCACCACCAGCGATAAGTCATGACTGATGAACAGGATCGCGGTGCCCTCCTCCCTCGTCAGTTCGAGCATCAGTTCGATGACGTCAGCCTGGGCCAGGGTGTCGAGGGCCGTGGTCGGCTCGTCGGCGATCAACAGCGCCGGGCGCAACAACATGACCGAAGCCAGCATGATGCGCTGTCGCATGCCACCGGAGAACTCGTGAGGAAAGGCGTTCAAACAACGTTGCGGATCATCCATGCCGATCCGGCGCAGCATCTCCAACGAACGGGCAAGAATGGTTTTTTCATCCAGGTCGGTGTGCAGGCGCAACCCTTCCGCCATCTGTTGGCCGATGGTCAATGTCGGGTTGAGCGAGACCATCGGCTCCTGAAACACCATCCCGATCTTCGCGCCGCGGACATCACGCAACTGATCGTAAGGCAAGGTGCACAGGTCGGTATCGGCAAACTCGATACGACCGGATGCGACGCGCATCGGCGGCGGCAACAGCCCGATGACAGCACGTGCCGCCATGGTCTTTCCGCTGCCGGACTCACCCACCAGCGCCACGATCTCGCCGGGTGCCATGTCGAAGCTGAGGTGGTCAACCGCAAGCGAACCCTCGGTTCCCACTTGAATGCAAAGATTACTGACGCGAAGCAAAGGCTTGACGGTATCCATTAGCGACTCATCCGAGGGTCAAGGCGATCACGCAGGGCGTCACCGAAAAGATTGATGCCGATCAGGGCAATGGAAATCATCAGGCCAGGGAAGAAACCCAACCAGGGTGCCGTGACCAGATGCGGCCGGCTGGAGGCCAGCATGTTTCCCCAGGTGGCGGCAGGCGGAGGAACGCCCAACCCGAGAAAGCTCAAGGCGCTCTCCGACAGAATCGCCCAGCCAAACATGCTGGTGGCGAGGACAATCAACGGTGCCACGCAGTTCGGCGCGATATGCCGCCACATCGTGTACAGCTCACCATTGCCAATCACCCTGGAGGCTTCGATGAACTCTCGTTCACGCAAGGACAACACCGTGCTGCGCACCACCCGAACCACGGTGGGGATGTAGGCCAGGCCCAGCGCCAGCACGATGCCGTACTGACTGGCGCCCACAATGGCGAGCAACCCCAGGGCCAGCAACATCCCGGGGAATGCCAGCAACGCATCGTTCACCATCATCAACAGGCGGTCCGTCCAGCCACGCAGGTAACCGGCGAGCAGACCGAACAGTGTGCCGATGCTGATGGCCAGGATCACCGTCAGCAGGCTGATCCACAGGCTGGTGCGGGCACCGATGATGATGCGGCTGAAGACATCGCGGCCGAACTCATCAGTGCCCAGAAGGTGTGGCCAGGACGGCGCCATGAATCGGTTGGCCAGGTCCAGGCGCAGCGGGTCATACGGCGTCCAGACGATACCGGCCACCGCGAGCAGCACCAGCACCCCCAGCAGGCTGCCACCGATCAGCGCGTTGAACGCGAGCGGACGCTTGTGCCCCGTAGCCTTCGATACAGCGCCTGGCGGTGCGGCAATTTCGCTTAATGTCTTCATGCTTTCACCCGAGGATCGAACAGCGGATACATCAAATCTACGAGCAGGTTGACCAACACGTAGACGAACGTAATGAGCAACAGGCAGCCCTGCAGTACGGGGTAATCACGGGCATAAATGGAGTCGACCATCAGGCGCCCGATGCCGGGAATGGTGAACACCGTCTCGATGACAGCGATCCCGCCCAGCAGGTTGCCGAGGATCAGGCCGATCAGTGTCCAGGTGGGGGCAAAGGCATTGCGCAATGTATGGCGCCAAAGCACTGCGCGCTCCGACAACCCCTTGGCCCGTGCATGCGCGATGTAGTCCAGGCGCAGGACTTCGATCGAGCTGGCCCTCTGCATCCGGATAATCACGCCGCTTTCATGCAACACCAGCGTTGCCACGGGCAAGATGATGTAGGCCAGCGCTTTGCCAAAATCCGCCGAAAACGGTACATACCCCACCACCGGCAACCAGCCCAGTTCCAGGCCAAATACATACAGCAGCAACAGGCCCATCCAGAAACCGGGGATCGACAGTAGCAACGTCGCGGTCGTCACCAGTCCCAAATCAACCAGCGTGTCCTGTTTCCACGCCGCCAGCATGCCGAGAGGAACAGCAATCACCGCCGCCAGCGCGACCGCCGTCAAAACGATGGTCACACTGACGCTGAAGCGCTCAAGTACCAGCGGCAAAACGGCCTCATGACTGGTGATCGAAAAGCCCAGATCACCTTGGAACACTGCCTTGAGCCAGATCAGGTACTGCGCGATCACCGGTTGATCCAGCCCGAGGGACTGCCGCATCTTGACCAGACTGGCGGGGTCAGCCATGTCGCCCAGCATCAGGAGCGCCGGGTCACCGGGTATCAACCGGATCATTGCGAAGACTGCAATGGATATCAGCAATAACGTCGGGACCGCCATGGCCAGACGCTGAATGATCAAACGAAACATGTGGGCTCCTCGATGTTGATACGGCCCTCAATCGAGCAGGGCTCAGGCTGGCAACCGATCAATGTTTACCAGGTGGCATACCGTGCGTAATCGGATTCCATCTCGAGACGGTACTGCCCGAATGTACGGTTGATTGCCGGCAAGGAGGCAATTTCCATGAAGCCACTGGCCGGGCGCATCAATATCATCGCCACGGTAGCGGACAGATTGTCCTCGCCACTCGAGCTCGGACGGGGTGGCCGGCAGACGGCAAATGGCTTGCCGAAATCATCGAAGAACGCGCTTTTGAGGTGTTCCAGCGTCAAGCTGCCATGAAATGACTTGAGCAGTTTCTCGACACGGATATCGCGATAAAAGCTTTCGGGTGCACCACCGATGCCGGTGTTCTTCAATTTGATCTGCGCCACTGCGCTGCGCCAATGGTTGGCGTGCACCAGTAGATCGTCGACTTCGAACAGCGGAAACACTTCATCAGGTGCGCATTCGTAGTTGATGGCAAACCCGGCGGCATGACTGAGCATCATGTTGTTCGAACCGGATTTTGGTGTCACCGCCACCGCTTTCATCGATAGGGCGAAATGGTTGGCGTCCAGCGCCTTGCGGCGGATAAGCGGCAATGGCACGCCAAGCACTTGATAGTCGCGATCCGATTCCAGGTTGTTACCCGTGATCGCCGTGCCGATGGAGTTCATGCCTGCGCGGGCCAGCCCACCGGCTTCGGTGAATGTCAGCACATCCGGGCCGTCATCACGACGGATGTGCAGGACCACGCCCGTCTCCGCACACTCCATGCGCCAGTCCCAGTTCTGGCCGTGCAGGACCTCATTGTTCGCGGTGGCGCCTGGAAGGACGATGGCGCCGGTGCAGCCATCCAGTTCCGGTTTGTCCTGCATCGAGCGCCGCCCCAGATGAATGATCTCGGTACGGGCATTGATCATCACAATGGCCTCGAAGTCGTGACCGGAGCCTTCGGCGATGCCCCGCATCTCTTCCAGGTACTGTGGCTCGAACGCTTCGATATTGGGAATGAATTGATTGACCAATCGCTTGATACCGGCCCAGTCATAACCCATGTCCTGCAGTTGCTGACCGTAGATTTCAATGCTGCGAGCAATGATTTGTGGGCAGGCTTTGCCGTATTGCACGCCTCGGGCAAATGGCCCGCCACTCAGTTCGATACACGGGAAATGCTGACTCATGCCCTGCCCTCAAATAGGTTGAGCAAGACACAGAGCAAGGATCAGACCAATTTCACAAAAACCCAATCAATATTGGCGCCAATTTGGATTCCAATAAAGTGTTCGCTCAAAAACGCACCGTTTTCGGCCAGGAAACTGGGTAGTAAATTCACAAACGTGTAAAAACGTGGCACTCCTGATTGAGCTCAAGCCACCCGGAAAAGTAACGGACATTCTCCTGAACGACTGAGCGACATCGAATGTCCACTCTGGGTGACGCTTTCATAACGCTGCCTTCAAGGCGATGCTCGATAACGGAGGATTTTTCATGGTCAGGTCGCAAGCTGTGGATGCTCCCGTGCAAACCCTGCTGCTCGAACGCAACGGATGGGTGCCCAATAACCCGCGCTTACCGGTGCTCATTTACATCAAGGCCATTGCCGTTCAACAGAACGACCCGGCGGACCTGATCGAGAAAACCTTCACCGACAATGGCTGGCCGCCGCAATGGCGTTACGGGGTTTACGACTACCACCACTATCACACCCAGGGTCATGAAGTGCTGGGCGTGGCCAGCGGCTTCGCTCGCGTGATGCTGGGAGGCCCGGATGGCCGGGTGTTGGAAGTCAGCGCTGGCGATGTCTTGTTGTTACCCGCCGGTACGGGGCACTGCAATGTTGAGTCCAGCGATGACTTTCTGGTTGTGGGTGCCTACCCGCCGGGCCAGCATCCCGACATCTGCCGCAAGGCACCCAGTCCGGAGCAACTGGCGAGTATTCTCAAGTTGCCGTTTCCCGAGCATGACCCCGTCCAGGGTTTGCATGGCGCGGTCAGTCGGTATTGGAGTGACTGATCAACGGAAGTCGATTCGACAAGGTCAGTCCCCGCGCAAAATCAGCGCATGCGCACCGTCCCACTCGGCGAAGATCTGTTGCCCGCAGTGCACGCCAAGCAACTGGTAGTCGGCCTGCAGTTTCTGCACCTGCAGCTCGAGCCCATCTTTGGTTTCGAGATAGAGGTTAACCATCGAGCCGATGAACTCTTCACCCACGACCGTGCAGCTCAACCGGTTGCGTCGCACAGGCTGCGCGGTCAGCTCGATATGCTCGGCGCTGATGCAGACTGTCACTCGCTCGGCGGGGACCACCGTTTTACCCTCCGGCAGTCGCGCCAGGAATCCGCCATGCGGCGAATCGATGCGAACCAGTCCTCCATCGTCAAAGCCCACGACCGTGCCGCTCAGGATGTTCTTGCCGCCCACGAACTCCGCGACGAAGCGGTTGTGCGGTTCGAGGAACACCGCTTGCGGCGAGCCAATCTGCTCGACCCGGCCTCGGCTCATGATCACCACACGATCGGCCATGGCAAAGGCTTCGGA
The DNA here is from genome assembly GCF_002356535.2 of Pseudomonas izuensis. Taxonomy (NCBI): domain Bacteria; kingdom Pseudomonadati; phylum Pseudomonadota; class Gammaproteobacteria; order Pseudomonadales; family Pseudomonadaceae; genus Pseudomonas; species Pseudomonas izuensis. Next base: position 3,285,927 of record NZ_AP017423.2, read on the forward strand.
TTGACTGTGGGTGACGTAGACAAAGGTGATGCCCAGGTCTTTTTGCAGCCCGGTCAGCACGCCTTGCATGCGCACGCTCAGGTGCGCATCGAGCGCACTCAATGGCTCGTCGAGCAACAGGATCGGCGGTTCGGTGACCAACGAGCGCGCCAGCGCCACGCGTTGTCGTTGACCGCCGGAGAGCAGGCTGATATCGCGCGTGGCGAATTCCTCCAGCCCCAGTCGCTCAAGCCACTCAAGCGCCTTCTTGCGACGCTCGGCCTTGGCCATTCCCCTCATGCGCAGGCCGAATTCGACGTTTTCCAGTACGTTCAAAAACGGAAACAGTGCCAGGTTCTGCCAGACCAGCGGCGTGTCCCGTTCCCAGGAGCGCAGGTCATTAATGCGCTCACCGTTAAGACGAATTTCCCCTTCGCTGGGTTTATCCAGCCCCGCGAGCATGCGCAGCGTCGTGGTTTTGCCGCAGCCGCTCGATCCCATGATCGCGACGAACTCGCCTTTGTAGATCTCCAGGTTCATACGCTCGACGGCCTGGTAACTGCCGAAATGCTTGACCACGTTATCGAATACCACCAGTGGTTGAGTCATGGCTGAATCCTTTGTGTCTGGGTGATGGTCAGGGTGGTATCAGGCGTTTGCAGGCTTGCGCCGCCGCATCAGCAGCAGTTGCGCGAGGATCACCAGCGTCATGGTCGTGATAAATACGATCGTGCCGATGGCGTTGATGGTCGGGCTCACCTGCCCTTGCAAGGTATTGAGGATCCGCACGGGCACCGTCTCGTTCAGTCCCGACACGAACCAGGCGACGGCGAATTCATCGAAGGACACGGCCATGGTCACGAACAGCGCGGCGAAAATGCTGGGTGCCGTAAAGGGCAGGATCACATGACGCATGGCTTTCCATTGATCAGCCCCCAGGTTCCAGGCGGCGGCCTCGATGTTCGGGTCCATCTGCGCCAGGCGCATCCGGATGACCGCCATGGCGAACGGTGCGCACATCACGATGTGGCTGATCATCACGGCATATATTTCGCCGGAAAGCCCGACCCGCGACAGGAACGCCAGCATGGCCAGCCCCATGATCACCACGGGAATGGTGGGCGGCAGTAGCGCGAGCGCCATGTAGATCGACTTGCCGAAGAACTGATACCGGAAGTCCGTATAGGCGGCAGTAAACCCGAGCAGGGTCGAGACCAGCGACACGACCAGGCCCACCGTAAGGCTGTTGCGGAAGGCCTGCCAGACCGCCGGGTCGGCGGCAATCGTCTCGTACCAGTGCAGGCTGAAGCCGCCCAGGGGCAAGGACGGGAAACGGTCGATGTTGAACGAGAACACGAAGCTGCCGGCAATGGGCATGAAGATGAAGATGAACACCAGGACGACAAAGCTGCGCAGCAGGAAATTGATCAACCGATGCTCGTTCATGCGCGCCTCCGGTAAGCGAAGCGCACCGCGCCAAAGGCACCGATGAGCAACGTCACAATCATCATCGTGGCGATCACCGCCGCCCGTGGCCACTGCTGGCCGGATTTGGTGGTGTCCGTGATCAACGTACTCAAGGTCGGCGGCTGGCCACCGCCCAGATAGAGCGGACTGACAAAGTCGCCGAACGTCAGGATGAAGCAGAACAGTGCCGCGACCACGATGCCGATCCGTGCCGACGGCACCACCACGCTAAATACCGTTCGCAGCCGACCACAGCCGAGGTTGTGTGCGGCTTCGATCAACGAGCGATCGATGTACATCAGGCTGAACAGTTGCAACAACACCACCAAGGGCAGGCACAGCGTGAAGTAGCCGACATAGGTGCCGAACGCCGTGTTCAGCATGGTAAACGGCTCCAGGCCGACCAGGCCCAGCGCGGCATTGAAGATGCCGTTGTCGCTGAGGAAAACCTGCCATGAATAGGTACGCACCAGGTAGCTGGTGAAGAACGGTGTGACCAGCAGCAACACCAGCAACTGCCTGGTCGAGTCACGGAACTTGAAGGCGATCGTATAAGCGCAGGGAAAGGCCACCAGGCTGACCAGCACCGTGGCGCCCGCCGCCATGGCCAGGGTATGGACATAGGCATCCCAAAAGAAGCCCCGGCTGAACATGTAGCTCCAGTTCTGCCACTCCAACGCCGGCACCATCCGGAAGTTGCGTACTAGCCAAAAACTGATGGCCACCAGAAACACCAGTGGCAATACGAAGAAAATCAACTGCCAGGCCAGGATCGGCATCGAGACACAGAGGCCAAACCCGGGCAAGCGCCATCCCCTCCGGATACCGCGCGGCGGTTTGGCACCGGCGTTATCGGAAAGTACCGACGGTGAAGTCTTCAACTTGTCTGAAATCATGGCGACCCCCTCCGCGCGTTCCATCAGGCACCCTTGTATTGCGACCAGAAGTCGTTCCACTCATCCAGGCTCTGGCGGACCGGCAGTTCGCGGTATTTGATCCGGCCATCGCGGATGTCGTCCATGACGTTGCGCTGCCCAAGTACCATGCCCTGGCGCTGTGCTTCGGCGAGGTCGGTTCGGTTGAGCAGCTCCCAGCCCTTTTTGCTCGGAATGAGCGCTGGATAGGCAGCCATCTTCGCCGACTTGACCTGGCCCTCCGGCGAAGTGATGTATTGGATGAACTTCTTCGCCAGCTCCGGGCTGTGCGCTTTACGGGCGATGCAGTAAGACTCTGTCCATTGCAACCCGCCCTCCTTCGGCAGCACGGTTTTCACCGGTGCGCCGGCGCGTTGCAAGACACCGGTGATCCAGTCACCGATGCCGCACATGGCATGGATCTGACCGTTCTTGAGCGAAGAAAAGGTGCCACCGTAATCGAAGAAACCGCCGATCTGCGGGCGCAGGCTCATCATCTTCTGCTGCACCGCTTGCCAGTGCGCGGCATCGATGTCATAGGGACGCGCATTGCCGTTCATCAAACTGATCTGACCGAGGTTCGGCAGGTGCCAGTCGAAGTGTCCTACCTTGCCCTTGAGGCTCTCGTCCCAGAACACGTCATAGCTTTGCACCTTGGCTTGGGGAACCAGTTGGGTGTTGTAGGCGATGCCGAGGAAGCCAAAGCGGATCAGCACCGAATAGAGCTTGTCGCCCTGCCAGTGGCCGGGAAAATGCTGGAACTCCGGGTAGAAGTCATCAAAGGGATAGTCCGCGGGGTCGAGCGGTTCGATGTATTCGGCGGCATTGAGTTGCTGGACATACTCGGCGTCGGACAGGATCAGGTCGAAGGTGCCGGGCGGCGACTGCGAGATCAGCCCCAGCATGTTGTCCCCTCCGGTGTAGTACTTGGCCCGGACCTTGACCCCGTACTGACGCTCGAAATCGGCAACGATGTCCGGTTCTGCGTGCCCGGCCCAGGCGAGGATGACCAGTTCCTTTTCCGCGGCGGCAAAGCTTCTCGAAGGTAGCAAGCCGGAAAGTGCGGCGGTGCCAGCCAGGATGCCGGTGGTCTTGAGGAAGGTACGGCGTGAAAGGTCGATGCGATTTTTCATTATTGTCTCGCCCTGGGTGATGAAAGTGTCCCCTGCCTGCGTTGGCTGCCAACCACACACAACATTCGCTGGCTGAATGCATTGCAGCAGTTCGCCATCACCCGTTTTTGTGCGCGCCCGACCTGGACTTTGTCAGAACCGACCCTCTCCCCCATCAAAAGCGGCATACCCATATCCGATAATCGGACATAAATGACAAAACAGAGGGTGATTTGTCATTTACGGGTCGGATTTAGACAAGTTGGAGCCCTCCCCCTCTGATCGAATTGCTCCATGCGGCGCCTTTGATTCCTGTAATCCGGGGCGGCGGCCAAAACCACCAAGCGATCAATCACTTTCCAAGGGTCTGTAGATGAACAACAGCGTCGTAATTGGAGAACTCACCTGGCCGGAGTACGCAGAGAAGGTCGCCACTGGCTGCCCTGTCTTCCTGCCCGTGGGAGCACTGGAGCAGCATGGACATCACATGTGCATGGAGGTCGATGTCCTGCTGCCCACCGCGATCTGCAAGGCAGTCGCGCAACAGGTCAGCGGCCTGGTGTTGCCTGCCCTGGCCTATGGCTACAAGTCGCAGCAGAAATCAGGCGGCGGCAATCACTTTCCTGGCACCACCAGCCTCGATGGCGCCACGCTGACCCGGACCGTGCAGGACATCATCCGGGAACTTGCACGCCATGGCGCCCGCAAACTGGTGATGATGAACGGTCACTTTGAAAACTCGATGTTCATTGTCGAGGGCATCGACCTGGCCCTTCGGGAGCTTCGCTACGGTGGCATCACTGACTTCAAGGTCGTCGTGCTGTCCTATTGGGACTTCGTCAACGATCCGGCCGTCATTGCAAAGCTGTACCCCGACGGTTTCCTCGGCTGGGACATCGAACACGGCGGTATTTTCGAAACGTCACTGATGTTGGCCCTGCACCCCGACAAGGTCGATCTGAGCCGTGCCGTTGACCACCCTCCCGCCACCTTCCCGCCCTACGACGTGTTCCCGATCATCCCGGAGCGCACGCCGGCCTGCGGAACACTGTCCTCCCCCAAAGGCTCCAGTCGCGAAAAAGGCGAGCTGATTCTCGAGGTGTGTGTCTCGGGCATCAGCGCCGCCGTGCGCGAGGCTTTTGATTGAGTACCCCTGTGGGAGCGAGCCTGCTCGCGATGGACGTCAACGATAACGCGGGGAATCAGACAGCCCGTGTCGTCCATAAGTCCATCGCGAGCAAGCTCGCTCCTACAACGTGCATGACCCGCCGTAACCCTCCCAAGTAAAACAATAAGGGTAAGTCTCATGTCCAGCAGCTCAACCTTGGCCCCAGGCCTCAAGCAGCGTCACGTCACCATGTTGTCCATTGCCGGTGCCATTGGCGCCGGCCTGTTCATCGGTTCAGGCCACGCCATTGCTTCGGCGGGACCCGCCGCCATCCTGGCGTACATTTTTTCCGGCACGTTGGTGGTGCTGGTCATGCGCATGCTGGGAGAGATGGCCGTAGCATCGCCGGACACGGGATCCTTTTCGACCTACGCCGAGCGGGCGATGGGGCGCAGCGCCGGATTCACCATCGGCTGGCTGTACTGGTGGTTCTGGGTGCTGGTCATTCCCATTGAAGCCATCGCCGCTGCCGCCATCCTGCACGCCTGGTTTCCCGCCATTCAAACCTGGGAGTTTGCGATAGCGGTCACCGGTCTGCTGACATTGACCAACCTGTTCAGTGTCGCCCGCTACGGCGAGTTCGAATTCTGGTTCGCCATGCTCAAAGTCATCGCGGTACTGGGGTTCATCGCCCTGGGTGCGCTGGCACTGGCGGGCGCACTGCCGCAGACGACGGTGAGCGGGGTCGTTCAATTGAGCCATGAGTTCGGTGGCTTCATGCCCAACGGCATGAGTGCCGTCATCGGTGCGATGCTCACCACGGTGTTCAGCTTCATGGGCACGGAAATCGTCACCATCGCCGCAGCCGAATCGCAGAATCCATCCAAACAGATCACCCGCGCCACCAACTCCGTGGTCTGGCGAATGGGCATTTTCTATATCGTTTCGGTGTTCCTCATCATCTCCATCGTGCCCTGGAACGACCCCATGCTCATGGAAGTCGGCTCCTACCAGAGAGCGCTTGAGTTGATGAACATCCCGCACGCCAAAATGATCGTGGATATCGTCGTGCTGATTGCGGTCGCCAGTTGCCTCAACTCAGCCATCTATACGGCGTCACGCATGGTCTACTCCTTGAGCAAGCGCGGGGATGGACCTCGACTGCTCCAGAAAACCTCGTCTTCGGGGGTGCCTTATGTTGCGGTGATGGCCAGTACAGCGGTCGGTTTCCTGACCACGGCACTCAATTACTTTGCGCCCAATGAAGTGTTCTCCTTCCTGCTGGCCAGCTCCGGGGCCGTTGCGCTGCTGGTCTATCTGGTGATTGCCGTTTCGCAACTGGTACTGCGCAAGAAGATGAATGCTTCGGGACAACCGATCGCCTTCAAGATGTGGCTGTTCCCCTGGCTGAGCTACCTGGTGATTGCCTGCATCCTGAGCATCCTGGTGGTCATGCTGATTTTGCCGCAGCACCGCATGGAGGTGATTGCGACGGGGGCGCTGACCCTGTCGATCGTCTGTATCGGCGCCATCTTCAACGCCCGGAAGCCGACGGCTCGAACCGTTGGAATGGCTCAAACCGAAAACGCTTGAAAACACGATCCCTGCAGGAGCGAGCTTGCTCGCGAAAAAACCAAGGACACCGTTGGTTATATGGTTTTACGCGTTATCGTTCACGACCATCGCGAGCAAGCTCGCTCCTACAGGGTTTCACCATCCCGATCACCTCTTTCCGGCCACTCTGCACCACGGAGCTGGCCGGTTTTTTTGTTAATCCCTCCCTGGACACAGGGTGTAAAATCCAGAACCTCCCGAACAGGGCTGACAATCACAAAAACGAGATGACGTTGTCCCTGTCGGCAGCTCGCCGCAGCGCACGTCACTGATGCAGTTGAGGAGCGGTAACCATGGCGAAACTCCAGGTGGCGAAACCCGCCGCAGGACGCTCGGCGAATGAACAACGGCCGGTGAAAACCGTGGGTTTCCTGGTCATCCCCAACTTCACCACCATCGGTTTCGCCTCCGCGGTGGAAACGCTGCGCATGGCCAATCTGGCCGCGCGCAAACCGATATTCCGCACGGTCATCATTGCCGCCAGCCTGGACCCGGTCACGGCCAGCAACGGCATGCGCATCCTGCCCGACCACAGCATCACCGATGCCCCGAAGCTCGACATGCTGTTCGTTGTCGGCTCAAACCCGATCGTCTCCAATCACAGCACTCGACCATTGCTCAATTGGCTACGCAAACTGGCACACGATCAGGTGCCGCTGGGCGGGATCTGCACCGGCAGCCACTTGTTGGCCCGCGCCGACCTGCTCAAGGGCTATCGCTGCACGATTCACTGGGAAGACATCGAGGCCCTGAAGGAACGGTTCCCGGGGATCATCATTTCCAACCAGCTGTTCGAGCTGGACCGTGATCGCTACACCTGTTCCGGTGGCGTGGCGTCCATGGACATGACCTTGCAGTTGATCGCACGCGAACCCGGTGGCCGGGACATCGCCGCCCATACAGCCGAGTTGCTGTTGTGTGATCGAATCCGGGGGGCGCAGGAGCAACAGCGTGTGCCATTGCGACAAAAGCTGGGCACCTCGCAGCCCAAGCTCAGCCAGATGGTGGCGATCATGGAAGCCAATCTCGAGGAGCCGGTGGGCCTTGAGGAACTCGCGCGGTTGAACGAGGTGTCGGTACGGCAACTGGAGCGCCTGTTTCACAAGCACCTGCAGCGCACGCCGAGTCAGTACTACCTGGAATTGCGCCTTGCGCGGGCGCGACAATTGTTACTGCGCAGCGAATCGCAGGTGCGCGATATCGCCCTCGCCTGCGGCTTCGTTTCCCCGGCGCACTTCTCCAAATGCTACAGCCGCTTCTTTGGTGTATCGCCCATGGGGGAGCGCAAGCAGGTGGCTGCCATACATTGATTCAATATTGATGTTGGCCGGACTGGCCTCTTCGCGAGCAGGCTCGCTCCCACATTGAACCGCGTCCGCATGGACAACTCGGCCAACTGTGGGAGCGAGCCTGCTCGCGAAGGCGTCCGTGAAATCACCGAAAGAAGGTCAGTCCTGCAAAGCCTTATGCGCCGTCTCCCGACTCGCCAGCATGGCAACCAGCGCCACCGCCGCGGCCGCCAACAGATACCAGGCCGGGGCCATTTTGTTGCCGGTCAGTTGAATCAGCCAGGTGGCAATAAACGGTGCGGTGCCACCGAACACTGCGTTGGCAATGTTGAAGCTGAAGGCAAAGCCACTGAAGCGCACGCGGGTGGGGAATATCTCGGCAAGGAAGCATGGCAAGGTGCCATCGTTCATCGCCAAAATGGCGCCGAACGCGATCTGGATCATCAGAATCACGATCAGCGGCTGGTTCTCCAGCATCCCGAACAAGGGAAAGGTCAGCGCCAGGAACAAGACCGAAGCGATCACCAGCATGGTCTTGCGCCCAAAGCGGTCCGACAGTTTGCCCATCAGGAAAATCAGCCCGATGTAGGTCGCCAGCGACACCGTCGACGCCAGGAACGAATCACGCTCGTTCATGCCCATTTCGGTGGACAGGTAGGTCGGCATGTAGCTGAGCAACAGGTAAAACGCCACGGCATTCAAGCAGGTCGCACCGATCCCGATCATCACGCTGCGTCGGTGCACGGTCAGCAGTTCGCGAACCGGAGCGTGGCTTGCGCACTCCTTCGCTTCAAGGCGTTTTTCCATCTCCAGGAACTTGGGCGTGTCTTGCAGACTCATGCGGATATAACGCCCCACCAGCCCGAACGGTGCCGCCAGCAGAAAGGGTAACCGCCAGCCCCAACTGTGCAGGTCCTCGACACTCATCCAGGCGTGCAGGCCGGCGACAAACACCGCGCCGAACAGCAAGCCTGCCGCCGTGCTCGCCGGGACAATGCTGGTGTACAAACCGCGTTTGCCCTCGGGAGCGTACTCGGCGAGAAAGGCCGATGCGCCGGCGTACTCCCCTGAAGCAGAAAAGCCCTGGAACAGGCGGATCAGCAGCAACAAGGCGGGTGCCCACAGGCCGATATGGTTGTAGGTCGGCAGGACACCGATACAAAAGGTCGAGACCGACATGATCAGAATCGACCAGGACAGCGCACTGCGCCGCCCGTATTTGTCACCGAAGTGCCCCCAGACCAGTCCCCCCAGCGGGCGGACGATAAACGACAGCGCGAACACGGCAAAGGTCGCCAGCAGCGCAGTTGCCTTGTCGGTTTGCGGAAAGAACGTCAACGCGATGACGGTTGCCAGGTAGCCGTAGGCTGCATAGTCGAACCACTCGACGAAATTGCCCATGAAGCTGGCACTGGCTGCACGCCGAAGGGCCTTGCGCTCGGCGGTCTGTTCGAGTTTCTGCGCCAGGGTCGGCGTCAGGCTTGCGCTTTGGGTGCTCATTGGGCACCTCCGGTGTGAGAGGTGCGGTTGGCGAAATGAAAAGTCAGGACGTAGAACATGACAAAACCCTCTATTGTTTTACTTGGCAGGGTTAAGGTTCAGTAGATGCTGCGCGCTTTGTGGCGAGGGAGCGAGCTCCCTCGCCACAAAGCGCTACTGCCTTACTTTTTGATGATGTTGTGTTCCGGGCCGTACGGGAACTTCGTGATGTTTTCCCCGCCCTGTTCGTTGACGATCAGGATGTCGTGCTCACGATACCCGCCCGCACCCGGAAGGCCTTCGGGCAGCATGATCATCGGTTCGATCGACACCACCATCCCCGGTTCCAGCACGGTGTCGATGTCTTCGCGCAGTTCCAGCCCGGCTTCGCGACCGTAGTAATGGCTCAGCGTCCCAAACGAGTGGCCGTAGCCGAAGGTGCGGTATTGCAGCAGATCGTGTTCCAGGAAAATCTCGTTCAGTTGCAGCGCGATATCGCAGCAGCGCATGCCCGGCTTGATCAGTTTCAGGCCGGCCTCGTGCACTTTGACGTTCACTTCCCACAGGCGCAGATGTTCATCGGAGCAGTGGTCCAGGAACAACGTACGTTCCAGTGCTGTGTAGTAACCGGCGATCATCGGGAAGCAATTGAGGCTGAGGATGTCGCCCTTGTTGACCTTGCGCGAGGTCACCGGGTTATGTGCACCGTCGGTGTTGATACCGGACTGGAACCAGGTCCAGGTATCCATCAGTTCGGAATCCGGGAAGGTGCGGGCAATTTCGCGCACCATGGCCTGGGTGGCGTGCAGGGCCACTTCGTATTCCGGCACCTGATCGCGCAAGGCTTCGACGACGGCTGCGCCGCCGATGTCCGCTATCCGTGCACCCTGGCGAATGATCGCGTGCTCCTCGGCGGACTTGATCATGCGCATGCGCATGCACGGTGCGGCGATGTCCACCAGATCCACCTGCGGATAGCGGCTGGCAAGCTTGTCGCGATTGAGCAGATTCAGATGGTCGAACTCGATGCCGATGCGTCCGGCCTTGGGCAAGGCCTGCTGGATCGCGACGAAATAGTTGTCGCGCTGCCAGTCGGTGTAGACGATGTTTTCCGTGCCGACCGTGCGGCGCCAAGGCTGACCGCCATCGATGTTGGCGCTGATGGTCACGGCGCTGTCCTGGGTCACGACCAGCGCATACTGGCGCCCGAAAGAGCAGTACAGGAAATCGCTGTAGTAGTTGATGTTGTGATAGGACGTGAAGACCGCCGCGTCGATATTGTTCTGCGCCAGATAAGCCCGCAACTTGGCCTGGCGGTTGGCATATTCCTGGGCCGAGAACGTCGGGTTGGTTCTCTCGCCGTTCTTGATCTGGATGGTTTTCGGCATTTGCATGTCATTTATCCTTGTCATTGTTTGAGCTACAGATGGCGCCCATCTGGCGGGCCGCTGAAGATCATTCGAACAGATGCCCAGTGTGGTTTTTTGTGCGAATCCGACCTGTAGTTGGTCACATCCGCTGTTTGCGAAAGTGCTCCCCACGCCCCCGCCAGAAACAAAAATGCCCCCGGCTTGGCGGAGGCATTGGTAATAAAACTCAGTATTGATGTTGGCTGTGATGGCCTCATCGCGAGCAGGCTCGCTCCCACAGGGGATCTTCAGTGGCCCCGGCCTTTGTGTAGTCCTGGATTCAGTGTGGGAGTGAGCCTGCTCGCGATGAGGCAGGTGCGTTCAACAGGGATGCCCGCTGACTCTGTGCCTGCGCGCCCATATGTTCGCGAGGGTGTTCGCCGAAATACTGGCGATAGCAGCGAAAGAAATGTTGCAGCGAGACGAATCCGCACGCCGTCGCGACATCCGACAGCGACTGTCCACCGGCCCGCAACAACTGGCGTGCCCGTTGCAGCCGCAAGTCCAGATAGTGCCTCGATGGCGAACAACCCAGGCTGCGTTTGAACAGGCGCTCCAGATGCCGGCGTGAAATGCCCATGGACTCGGCCAGCTCGTCGATGCCCAGCGTCCGGCGCAGATGCTCATTCATCAATGCCAGGGTTGCTTGAAGTTTTGCCGGAGCGTCGTTCAGGGGGAGTAGCGGCCGGGCCTGGCGTGCCGCATGTTTTTCCATTCGCAGTATCAGACCACGGCCGTGGGTCCGGGCGAGAAGTTCGTGCATCAATCCCTGAACGGCCTGCGGGCCGACGCAGGTCAGGCGTTGGCGGTCGACGCAGAACGGCGCAGCCACCGGCTTCAACTCGCTCAAAGCAGCAGACGTCAGCGCTGTGGCGGGTTCCGGCAAGCTGCAGCGCACACCCTCCAGGGCGCCAATTTGCGCCAGCAGCCAGCCGGCTTCGCCCAACGCGCCCAGGCAGATCGGTTGGGTTGCCCAGTGATTGAGCTGCGCACGCAAGTCTGGATGCAAATGCAGGCTGTCGCCACCACAGAGGATCAGTACATCGAAGGTTTGTGCCTGATCCAGTCGGGCAGTGGCGGTTGCGATGCCGTTGCTGGCGCTCAGTGACTGCCCGTCCAGGCTCAGCATTTGCCACTGGCAGACACTGCGCCCGGCCATCTGGTTGGCCAGGCGCAATGGCTCCAGCGCGTTGGCCAGGGCATACAGATCGAAGGCTTCCATCAACCAGAAACCAATACGCAGCACCGGCGGTAGTGGCCGGTCAGACACGTCAGGAACACTGCTAGCCATCGTCGATCTCCGCGCCGCTTCAAAGGTGTCAGGAACTCACCCGATTATCGGCGTCAGTGATCTTCACGGTTTGTCAGGAATCGACCCCCAAGTGCTCGCCACTACCGAGGTCTGATCCCCGTAGGCGCCGGCTTGCCGGCGAAAGCGGTGTGTCGGTTCCAACAGGTCCAGGGGATCAACCCGTCACATGGGCCCGCGCCGCGTGCAGCTTTTTGTAGCTGTCGATCAGGCGCAGGTGCCTGTCGAGCCCTTCCAGTTTCATGCTCGTAGGCGTCAAGCCGAAGAAACGCACGCTGCCGTTCACCGAGCCGATCGCCGCGTCCATGCGTTCGTTGCCAAACATCCGGCGGAAATTGGCTTCGTAGTCCGCCAGTTCCAGATCCTCGTCCAGTTCCATCTCCAGCACCGCATTCACCGCCTGGTAAAACAACCCGCGCTCGACCGTGTTGTCGTTGTACTGCAGGAACATTTCCACCGCCTCTTTCGCCTCTTCATATTGCTGCAAGGCGAGCCAGATCAGCAGCTTCAACTCAAGGATGGTCAATTGACCCCAGGCCGTGTTGTCATCGAATTCGATGCCGATCAAGGTGGTGATGTCGGTGTAATCATCCAGTTCACTTTCTACCAGACGCTCGACCAGCGCCTTCAGGCCGGCTTCGTCCAGGCGATGCAGGTTCAGGATATCTTCGCGGAAGAACAGTGCCTTGTTGGTGTTGTCCCAGATCAGGTCGTCCACCGGATAGATTTCCGAGTAGTCCGGCACGAGGATGCGGCAGGCGGTTGCGCCGATGTGTTCATACACCGCCATGTACACTTCCTTGCCCATGCCTTCGAGAATGCCGAACAGGGTCGCGGCTTCTTCGGCATTGGAGTTTTCACCCTGGCCCGAGAAGTCCCATTCAACGAATTCGTAATCCGATTTGGAGCTGAAGAAGCGCCACGACACCACACCGCTGGAGTCGATAAAGTGCTCGACGAAGTTATTCGGCTCGGTGACCGCGTGACCTTCAAAGGTCGGCTGGGGCAAATCGTTCAGGCCTTCAAAACTGCGACCCTGCAACAATTCGGTGAGGCTGCGCTCCAGCGCCACTTCAAGGCTTGGGTGCGCGCCGAACGAGGCGAATACACCGCCGGTGCGCGGGTTCATCAAGGTCACGCACATCACCGGGAACTCACCGCCCAGGGACGCATCCTTGACCAGCACCGGGAAGCCCTGCGCTTCCAGCGCCTGGATACCCGCCAGAATCGCGGGGTATTTCGCCAGCACTTCGGCCGGTACATCCGGCAATGCAAACTCACCTTCGATGATTTCGCGCTTCACCGCACGCTCGAAGATTTCCGACAGGCACTGCACCTGGGCTTCGGCCAGCGTGTTGCCGGCACTCATGCCATTGCTGAGGTACAGGTTTTCGATCAGGTTGGACGGGAAATACACCACTTCGCCGTCCGACTGGCGCACAAACGGCAGCGAAACGATGCCGCGCTCTTCATTGCCGGAGTTGGTGTCGAACAAATGCGAGCCACGCAGCTCGCCATCGCGGTTGTAGATCTTCAGGCAGTAGGCGTCGAGAATTTCCGCCGGCAGCTCATCTTTGCGGCCAGGCTGGAACCAGCGCTCGTCCGGGTAATGCACGAACGGCGCGTTGGCGATGTCTTCGCCCCAGAACTGATCGTTGTAGAAGAAGTTGCAATTGAGCCGTTCGATAAACTCGCCCAGGGCCGAGGCCAACGCGCTTTCCTTGGTCGCGCCCTTGCCGTTGGTAAAACACATCGGCGAGTGCGCATCGCGGATATGCAGCGACCAGACATTGGGCACGATATTGCGCCACGACGCGATTTCAATCTTCATGCCCAGGCGCGAGAGAATGCCCGACATATTGGCGATGGTCTGCTCCAGCGGCAGGTCCTTGCCCACGATATAGGTGCTCGCCTCTGCCGCCTCACCCGGTATCAACAGCGCCTGGGCATCGGCATCGAGGTTTTCCACCTCTTCGATCACGAACTCCGGACCGGCTTGCACCACCTTCTTCACCGTGCAACGGTCGATGGAACGCAAAATGCCCTGGCGGTCCTTGTCGGAGATATCGGCAGGCAACTCGACCTGAATCTTGAAAATCTGGTTGTAGCGGTTTTCCGGATCGACAATGTTGTTCTGGGACAGACGAATGTTATCGGTCGGAATGTTGCGGGTTTCGCAGTACAACTTCACAAAGTAAGCCGCACACAAGGCCGACGAAGCCAGGAAGTAATCGAACGGCCCCGGTGCCGAGCCATCGCCCTTATAGCGGATGGGTTGATCGGCGATCACCGTGAAGTCGTCGAACTTGGCTTCAAGTCGAAGGTTGTCGAGAAAATTGACCTTTATTTCCATGCGGGATTACCAGAATAGCGAGCTAAACAAATTGGCCGCCATTATCCGGCTTTTCAGCCGGAAGTCTTGTGTTTTGGCGCCCTTACAAGGGTTGCCCATCGACAAACTCAAGCCTCTACCCGGTTTCTTCCCTTTTTCTTGGCCTCATAAAGAAGCTCGTCTGCTTGCTTCAGTACAACGGATACAGGTGGACCCTGCGCGATCCAACTGGCCACGCCTATGGATATCGTGACGCTTCCCACCTGGTCGATCCGGGTGTTTTCCACCATGGCGCGTAATCGCTCGGCAACGTCGATCGCACTGGCTTTTGGCATGTTCGGCAGCAACAGCGTGAACTCCTCCCCGCCAGTACGGCATGGGAGGTCGCCGTCCCGCGAACATCGCTTGAGTACATCGGCGATGGCTTGAAGCGCGACATCCCCGGCGTCATGTCCAAAGGTGTCATTGACCTTCTTGAAATGATCGATATCCAGCGCCATCGCGCAGAACGGGGTGCCCGTTTGCTGTAGCACGCGCAGAGCCTCATCCATCGCCCGGCGATTGGCCAGGCCGGTCATCGGGTCACTTTGCGCCTGGCGGTTGAGGCGGCCGAGCTTTTCCTGCATCAGCGCCACCCCCATCGACAGGGCGCGGCGGATGTGCGCGGCCTCGATGTACCAGGCGCGCACCGAATTGATTTGTTCGGGGCTGTCGACGGCATCCAGTTGACTCGCCGCAGCCGCGAGTTGCCGCAATGGCCGGGTGATCAGCTGCGTCACCCAGCAGATGATCGTGAAACCGATCAGACAAACGGGAAAGATCGCCATGGCCGTCTTTCCCATGAGGGCACCGAGTGATTCAAGGGTTGCGGCACGCGATTGTGCGCAAATCACGCCCCAGCGACTGTCGGGCACATAGGCGTAGCCGGACAGCATGGCGGTACCCTCGGCATCGACGCTCTCCATGGCTCCCCTGCCCCCGCCCAGGACCGCGTCTACCGCTGTATCCGGGCCCAGCACCTGGCCAATGCGATTGTGGTCGGCGTGATACAACAGCCGCCGACTGCTGTCCACCACGTACACCTGAACACTGACGTCGTTGAAGTGGCTGCTGATCAGCGTGTGCAGGACGCTTTGCTTCTGCAGGTAAACGGAACCACCCACGGCACCCACGTACTGCCCGCCCTTGTCGACAATCGGCTGTGAAATGAAGATCACCAGATTGCCGATCTCGGAAACGAATGCCGAGCTGACCATCGGTTGATGTCCATGCAAAGCCTGGACGATGCCCTCGGTGTGGAAGATTCGCCCCTTGATTTGCAGGTTTTGCGGGGAGGCTTCCAGGACTTTCCCGGTGGCATCGAAAATCGCAACCGAGTTGAAGCTCGAATCCTGGCCCTGGAGACGAATCGCCTCGCTCTTCAAAAACCCTTCGTTTTGCAGTTGCCCGGCCAGGAGGTCGGCGCTGTAGGCCAGATGCTCATGGCTGTTGCGCAGAAACTCACCGATGCTGGATGCCACTTTGGTGGCGTAGGCACGGTTGGACTGCAGGGCCGAGTCGATCAACTCCCGTTTCTGCACCCGATACACGACATACAGGCTGCTCACCAGCGTGATCAGCGCCGTAAGCAGCGTAAACAACAGGATCAGGCGCCGCAGGTCGATCCTGGTCAATGACCTCACGCTCATGATCGACGGGTCCGAAGTACCGGGTAGACACAAAGTGTAGCAACCGGGTGGCGTTTGCCCTGTGTCGGTGGAAATTCGGTGAAATGCGCCAATGACTATACTGCGCTCGCGCCCCGGTCCGATTGTTCCTGTCGCCATGACTCCCGCGATGGCGCAGACAGCAAGGAGGAGCGCAGATGTCACACGATGGAAACCTGCTTCAGGCAACCGTCATCTTCCTCTTGGCGGTGGTGCTGCTGGTGCCGCTCGCCCAGCGCGTCAAACTGGGCGCGGTTCCCGGTTACCTGCTGGTGGGCGTGCTGATCGGCCCTTCGGTGCTGGGCTTGATCGACAACTCCGAGAATGTCAGCCGGCTCTCGGAAATGGGCGTGGTACTGCTGCTGTTCATCATTGGCCTGGAGCTATCGCCACGCAAACTCTGGATGATGCGGCGCCTGCTGTTCGGCGTCGGGCTGATTCAAGTGCTGCTCACCGGGGCGATATTTGCGGTGATTGCGTACTTCGTGTTCGCCCAGCCGCTGCGGGCAGCCATCGTGCTGGGGCTGGCGCTCGCGCTTTCGTCCACCGCCTTCGGTTTGCAGATCCTCGCCGAGCGCAAGGAACTGGGCCGCCCCCACGGTCGCATGGCCGTGGCCATTCTGCTGTTTCAGGACATTGCAGCCATTCCCTTGATTGCCGTGATACCGCTGCTCGGAGGTGCCGACGCTGACCAGGCGCAAGGCGGCGAGTTGCGTGAACTGCTGGCGGTCCTGGGCGGCATCGGCGCGATCATTGTCGGCGGACGTTTTCTGTTGCGCCCGGTATTTGGCTGGGCAGTGATTCCGGGCCTGCGCGAGTTGTCCACTGCCACTGCATTATTGTGCGTGCTCGGCACCGCCTGGCTGATGGAGCATGTCGGCGTGTCCATGGCGTTGGGTGCCTTTCTCGCCGGACTGCTGATGGCGGAGTCGCCGTTTCGCCACGAGCTGGAGTCGCAGATCGAACCGTTCAAGGGGTTGCTGCTCGGGCTGTTTTTTGTCGGCGTTGGCATGACCGCGGATTTGCGCCTGCTGTTTGGCTCGCCTTGGGTGGTATTGGGTCTGACGCTGTTGCTGGTGGGCCTGAAACTGCCGCTTTTATACGGGCTCGGGCGATTGACCGGTGGATTGAATCGAGCCGATGCCATCGGCCTTGGCGTGGTCCTCGCCTCCGGTGGCGAGTTCGCCTTCGTGGTCTTCAAACTGGCGCTGGGCCACCGCTTGCTCGATCAATCTGTCCATGACTTGCTGGTGCTCGTCATCACGCTGTCCATGGCCGTGATTCCCCTGGTGATGTTCGCTCTGTCGCCAGTGATGCGTACGGTCCCTGTTACGCCGGACACACCCAAGGGGCCACCAGAACTTAACGGTGCGCCTAAAGTGGTGATTGCCGGCACGGGTCGAATGGGCCGTGTCATCGCGCACATGCTGCAGACCCGGGGAATCCCCCTGGTTGCCCTGGACACCTCGGTACAGGCACTCGACCAGCAGGGCGCGCCCGGGCGCCTGCCTGTCTACTACGGTGACCCGACCCGCCCCGACATTCTCCACGCGGCCAAGGTGGGCACGGCTGAGCTGGTGATCGTCACCACCGACGATCCACACATCAACCTGGAAACGGCAAGGACCCTTGCGCGGCTCTACCCTGGGGTCAAGGTGATCGCGCGGGCCCGCGACCGGCAAGAGGCGCTGAAGTTGATGGACGCAGGGGCACAGCCAATACGCGAAACCTTCCATTCCAGCCTGGAGATATCCCGGCGCGCGCTGCTGGTGCTGGGCGAAAGCGAGGAGCAGGCCGATTCGTGGACCCGGCACTATCAGAAACAGGCCGAGGACGAACTGACCCTTCGACACCAGGATGCAACTGCCGGGGAGACTCGATCGAAGCCTGCCGGCGACGCATCAAATAAAGAATGAGCGCCAAGGGCGATTGGCACAGGGGTTAAACCGAGTCATTTCCAATACCCCGCGTGCATTCATGAATGCTGCCGACCGCTCTGACTGGCGATGTCTTCGCATTTTTGAAACAGATCTGAGTTCGACCACTGGTTTCTGAAGCAATGCTAGCTACGCTTGCTTCATCGACCTTGATGGAGCACGGGTATGGGCGGCGTAAAACTTTCCAGTGGTAACGGCCTGTCAATTGCCTGCCTGCTGGGGATTGCCATCCTGCTGGCCGGCTGCGGCAAAGAACCGGTTGCTCCGGGGCGAAAACCGCCTGATGTGACGGTCATGACAGTCACCGCCCGCGATACCCCGGTGACCTTCGAATTCGTTGCCCAGACCCAGAGCTCCCGCGAAGTGGAAATCCGCGCCCGTGTCGCCGGTTTTCTGGAAAAGCGGCTGTACACCGAAGGCGATCTGGTGAAAGCCGGGCAGACGCTGTTCCAGATGGACAGTAAGCCCTTCGACGCCGCGCTGCTGTCAGCCAAGGGACAACTGGCCCAGCAACAGGCTCGCTGGGAAGTGGCCAAGGCGACGCTGGCCCGTGTCCGCCCATTGGCCGCACAGAATGCAGTCAGCAAGATGGACCTGGACAATGCCAACGGCCAGGAGCGTGAGACCCATGCCGCCGTACTGGCCGCCGAGGGGGTTGTGCGCAACGCCCAGCTGAATCTGAGCTATACCACCATCACCTCTCCCCTGACCGGCCTTTCCAGCTACGCAAAAAAACAGGACGGCAGTTACGTCACGCCGGGCGAGTCGGGGCTGCTGACCTCCGTTTCGCAGATGGATCCGATGTACGTCAATTTCAGCCTTTCGGAAAACGAATCGTTGAAATACCGCGACGAAATCAGCACTGGACGGCTCAAAATTCCGCCCAGCAGCGATTTTGTCGTCGAAGTGGTGATGGCCGACGGTACCGTGGTACCTGACCGCGGCAGGGTTAATTTCCTCGCACCATCGTTCAGCTCGGAAACCGGCACCTTCCTGGTGCGGGCGGTGCTGGCCAACCCCAAAGGGCTGCTCAAGCCCGGTCAGTTCGTTAAGGCACTGGCCAAGGGCGCTACCCGGCCCAATGCCATTTTGGTGCCGCAGAAAGCCGTGCTCGAGGGGGCCAAGAGCCATTTCGTCTGGGTGCTCAATGCCGAGGGCAAACCCGAGCAACGAGTGGTCGAAGTGGGTGAATGGCAAGGCGATAACTGGTTCATCAGCCAGGGGCTGCATGCCGGTGAGCGCATCGTGGTCGAGGGTGCGATCAGGGTCACACCCGGGGGACCGCTGAACATTGTCGATGCCGCCGGCACTACGCCGGCCCCCGCGGAGACAGGTGAAACAGTGAAAGCGGGGACGACCGGTGCAACCGGCGGGAAAGCGCCATGAGCATTTCCCACTATTGCATCGACCGGCCGATTTTTGCTTCGGTGATCTCCATCATCATCACCCTGGCGGGCGCGGTGGCCATGCTTGCACTGCCCGTCGCCCAATACCCGGATATCACACCACCGCAAATCACCGTGGCAGCCACCTACCCCGGCGCCGATGCGCAGGTCGTGGCCAATAACGTGGCAGCGCCCATCGAGCAGCAGGTCAACGGCGCTGACAACATGATCTACATGAACTCGTCGAGCTCCGCGACGGGCAACATGACCCTTAACGTGTTCTTCGAAATCGGCACCGACCCGTCCCTCGCCCAGGTGGACGTGCAGAACCGGGTCAACCTGGCCCTGCCGCAACTGCCCTCCGCCGTGCAGAGCCAGGGCATCCAGGTGCAGAAAAAATCGTCGGCGTTCATGATGATCCTTTCCGTGTACTCCGCCGGCGACCGCTATGACAGCACCTACGTCGCCAACTACGCCAACCTCTATATTCTGGATGCGATCAAACGCATTCCGGGTGCCAACCAGGCCGCCATTTTCGGCACGCCGGACTACGCCATGCGCATCTGGCTCAAGCCTGATCGCATGGCCCAGCTGGGTATCACTGCCGCGGATGTGCAAAGAGCGGTGGCCAACCAGAACCAGCAGTTTGCAGTAGGTCGCGTCGGGCAATCCCCCACGGGGCAAGCCGTGGAGCAATCGTTCGCCGTGACCACCAAGGGCCGCCTGACCGAGCCTGCGGAGTTCGAGAACATCATCTTGCGTGCCAGCAACAACGGCGCCGCCATCGTGCGCCTCAAGGATGTAGGGCGTGCCGAACTCGGGCAGAAAGACTACTCGTTGCGCAGCACCTATCAGGGTAAGCCGGCGACGTTGATTGCCGTGTATCAACAACCCGGCGCCAACGCCCTCGACGTCTCGGCGGCGGTCACCAAGACCCTGGCAGACATGAAGGCGACCTTTCCCGAGGGCATCGAATACAAGATCGTGATGGACACCACGGCCTTTACCCGCGCGTCGATTTCCGAGGTGATCCACACCTTCTTCGAAGCCCTGGTGCTGGTAGTCGTGGTGGTTTACATCTTCCTGCAGAGCCTGCGTGCCACGCTGATCCCCGTGCTGGCGGTACCGGTGTCGATTGTCGGTACCTTTATCGGTATGTCTGCCCTCGGGTTTTCGGTGAACATGCTGACACTGTTCGGCATGGTGCTGGCCATCGGTATCGTGGTGGACGACGCGATCGTGGTGATCGAAAACGTCGAGCGCAACATGCAAGTGCACAAGATGCCACCCAAGGAGGCGGCCAAGCGCGCGATGGACGAAGTGGCAGGTCCCGTGGTGGCCATCGTGCTGGTGTTGTGTGCAGTGTTCATCCCGGTGGCATTCATGGGCGGCATCACTGGCCAGCTGTATAAACAGTTCGCGATCACCATCGCCATTTCCGTGGTGATCTCCGGTCTGGTCGCCCTGACCCTGTCGCCCGCCTTGGCGGCGCTGTTGCTCAAGCCTCAGCACGGCGACAAGAACGCCTTTTTCCGTTGGTTCGAACGCAGCTTCGAGCGCATGACCGAGGGTTACTCCAACGCGGTGGCCTTCATGATTAAGCGCTTTGTAGTGGCGCTGTTGCTGTTTGCCGGCATGATCGTGTTGATCCTGCTGATGGGCCAGCGCATTCCCAGCGCCTTTCTGCCGCCGGAAGACCAGGGTTACTTGCTGGGGGCCATTATCATGCCCGATGCGGCGAGCCTTGATCGCACCGGCGAGGTCGGCAAGGTCGCCAGTGACTTCTTCATGAACGATGCGTCGGTGGAGGGCGTGGCCATCGTCAACGGCTATAGCCTGCTGGACGGCCAGAACAAGAACAACGCCGGTACCCTCTTCGTCGGATTCAAGGATTTCGAGGGACGCTACAAGGATAAGGAAACCATCAAGGAACAGAGCGCCCCTGCGGTCATCCAGAAAGCCGCACGTGCTTTCTCCACGATTCAGGAGGGGATCATTCTGCCGGTCAACCCGCCGTCCATTCCCGGCCTGGGCACCACCGGTGGCATGGAAGTCTGGGTGCAGAGCAAGGGTGACGCCGGCGTCGACCAACTGGCGGAAGTGGTTGGCGAGCTGGTGGCGAAGGCCAGGCAGCGCCCGGAACTCGGCGCGATCACCTCGACCTTCAACGTGCATTCCAGGCAGCTGATGGTCGACGTGGACCGGGAAAAAGCCGAAAGCCTGGGCGTGCCGGTAGAAGATGTCTACAGCGCCATGCAGACCATGTTCGGCTCGCTGTACGTCTCGCAATTCAACAAGTTCAGTCGCCTGTGGCAGGTCATTCTGCAGGCAGAGCCGTCGTATCGGCTCAAGGCCGAGGACCTGCAACAGATCTACGTGCGCAGCAAGAATACGGAGATGGTGCCACTCAAATCGGTGTTGACTACCCGCTACGTCACCGGCCCCGACCTGCTGACCCGCTTCAACAACTTCCCGGCGGTGAAACTCACCGCCAACGCGGCCCCCGGCTACAGTTCCGGCCAGGCGCTGGCGGCCCTGGAAGAAATCAGCGCTGAAATCATGACCAACGACTATGCGCTGGCGTTGAGCGGCGAAGCGTTCGAGGAGAAAAAGAGCGGCGGTGCTTCTTCGCAGGTGTTCATTTTCGGCCTGGTGATGGTGTTCCTGATCCTCGCGGCGCAGTACGAAAAATGGTCCCTGCCGGTTGGCGTGCTGATGGCGGTGCCGTTTGCGTTGTTCGGTGCCCTGCTGGCGGTGCTGATCCGGGGCTTGAGCAATGACGTGTATTTCCAGATCGGCCTGACCATGCTGGTGGCACTGGCGGCCAAGAACGCCATCCTGATTTTCGAGTTCGCGGTATTGAACCGGGAAAACGGCATGTCGGCCTACGACGCGGCGATGACGGCCGCGAGGGAACGCCTGCGGCCGATCGTGATGACGTCCCTGGCGTTCATCCTCGGTTGTGTGCCGCTGGCCATTGCCGTCGGTGCCTCCGAGAACAGTCGCCACTCCATCGGTACCGGGGTGATCGGCGGGATGCTGGCGGCGACCGTCATCGCGATTTTCTTCATTCCCTTGTTCTATTACCTGGTGGAGCGGATGTTCGCGAAAAAGGATGAACCGCAGCCGTCCGTACAGACGCCGTCCGCGCAGCTCCCCGACGGCGCGGCGCAAAACCGGCATGAGGGGGATTGATATGCGCAAGCCCCCTCTCCCGCTGTTGTTGTGCCTGGGCCTGTTCGGCTGCATGGTGGGACCCGACTACCAGCCCCCGGAAATCGACACCCCCGCGGCGTATCGCTATGCCGACAAGGAAGCCAGGGATCTGTCCAATACCCTGTGGTGGGAGCAGTTCCAGGACCCGGTCCTCAATGACCTGATCCGCACGGCATTGCAGGAAAACAAAGACATCAAGATCGCCGCCGCACGGGTGGAGCAATTCCAGGGCCGTTACGGCGAAACCCGCTCCCTGTTGTTTCCGCAGGTCGGGCTCGATGCACAAGGTCAACGGTCCCGGTCGCCCCGGGACAATGGTCCGGTGCCACTGGACCCCTCCGTCGACCCGGTGTTCAACAACTATCAGGCCCTTCTCAGTGTGAACTGGGAGCTGGATGTCTGGGGCCGTTTGCGCCGCCTGAGCGAATCGGCCCGCGCCGATCTGCTGGCGTCGGAGGAAGGTCGGCGTAGCGTCATTTTGAGCCTGGTGTCGTCGGTGGCGACGAGTTACGTGACGCTGCGCGATCTTGACCGCGAGCTGGAAATCTCCCGCACCACCGCCAAGGCGCGGGGCGACTCCTACGAGATATTCAAACTGCGCTTTGGTGCCGGCGTCATCTCCGAAATGGAACTGGCCCAGAACCAGTCCGAGTACGAGCGGACCCTGGCGTCGGTCGCGCAATTCGAACCCTTGGTCGCGCAACAGGAAAACGCACTGGCCGTGTTGCTTGGCCGCAACCCGGGGCCGATCCTGCGAGGGCGTGATTTGGGACAACTGGCGCTGCCCTCGGTGCCTGCCGGCCTGCCTTCGGACTTGCTGCAAAGACGGCCCGATCTGCACCAGGCCGAGTTGAACCTGATCTCGGCCAATGCCCAGATCGGCGCCGCCAAGGCCCAGTATTTCCCGACGATTTCCCTGACCGGGCTGCTGGGTTCGGTCAGCAACCAGCTGTCGAACCTGTTCACCGGCCCCGCCGCCACCTGGTCCTATGGCGTCGCCGCCAGCATGCCGATCTTCACTGCCGGCGGCATCGCCGGCCAGGTGCAACAGGCAGAAGCATTCCAGCAACAAACCTTGCTGACGTACCAGCAGGCGATCCAATCGGCCTTCAGGGACGTGGAAAATGCGTTGATCGCCTCGACTAAGTCTCGCGAGCAAATGGCCTACCAGGACCGGCAGGTCGAGGCGCTGCGCACCTATGCACACTACGCGCGACTGCGCTACGACAACGGTTACACCAGCTACATCGAGGTGCTGGACGCCGAGCGCAGTCTGTTCGATGCCGAGTTGAACTACACCCGAACCCGGGCCACGGTGTTCACTTCGATGATTGATTTGTACAAGGCCACCGGCGGCGGCTGGGTGACCAAGGCTGACGAGCTGACGGTGTCGGGGCAGCAACATCAGTGACGTCTGACAAACCGCTTTCGCAGGCAAGCCAGCTCCTACAAAAGCAATGCATACAAGCCCAAGAAAAACACCCGCCCCTCTGTAGGAGCGAGCTTGCTCGCGAAAAACCCGAAAGCGCCGTTGGGCATCTGGTTTTACGCATTATCGTTCACGACCTTCGCGAGCAAGCTCGCTCCTACAGGTGGAGATTGCGCGCAGCCTACTCGCGATCTTCTTGCTCCCATTCCACCGGATGGATTTCCAGATAACGGCTGACAGCCG
The DNA here is from genome assembly GCF_002356535.2 of Pseudomonas izuensis. NCBI lineage: Bacteria > Pseudomonadati > Pseudomonadota > Gammaproteobacteria > Pseudomonadales > Pseudomonadaceae > Pseudomonas > Pseudomonas izuensis. Next base: position 3,309,855 of record NZ_AP017423.2, read on the forward strand.
CGCCCAGGGTCGCAAAGAACGCTTCTTCGCCAAACCGCGTGAACAACCCGAAACGCTTCAGTTTGTCCTTGACCGGGTCTTTCATTTCGGCCACGCACAATTCGATGCCGGCTGCGTGCAGGGTTTCGTCCAGCTCGGCCAGCATGTCGGCGGCGGTCACGTCGACGCTGGTGACAGGTTCCGCCGCGACGACCAGCCAGCGCACGGGCGTCGGCGATGCCGCCACGGCATCCAGCACCCGGTCATGGAACAGCTCGGCGTTGGCGAAAAACAACGGCGCATCCCAGCGAAACAACACCAGGCCGGGGATCAGGCGTGCATCGGGATAACGCTTGAGGTCGTGATAGCCCTGCACGCCTTCGGCACGCCCCAGCACGGCCGAGTACGGACGCCAGGCATCCCACAGGAATTCGATGACCGCGATGACAATCGCCAGGCCGATGCCCTCGATCGCCCCCAGCACGGCCACGCCCACCGTACAGACAATCGACAACCAGAACTCCCAGCGCTGTATGCGATAGATACGTCGCAGGTCGCTGACTTCGATCAGGCCGATGGCCGAGGCGATCACCACCGCCGCCAGGGCGCTGGTGGGCAGGTTCTGCAGCAGGTTCGGTGCCACCATCAGCAGCAGGGCCACAGCCAGTGCACCGACGACGCCGGCCAGTTGGGTCTGGGCGCCCGCCGCCTCGGCCACGGGGGTGCGTGACGAGCTGCTGCTGATCGGGAAGCCCTGGAACAGGCCGCCGGCCAGATTGGCGACGCCGAGCCCGACCATTTCCTGGCTCGGGTCGACATAGGTCCGGGTGCGCGCCGCGTAGACGCGAGACAGCACACTGGTGTCGGCAAACGAGACGAGGGCGACGGCGCAACCGCCGATCAACACCGGGACGATATCGGCCTGGGTGATCCAGGGGATGGCGAAGGCAGGCAAGCCTTGTGGCAACGAGCCCAGAACCGCCACACCCTTGGCCGCGAGATCCAGCACACCCACGGCGATGGTGGCCGCCACCACGGCGATCAGGATGCCCGGCACGCGTTTTTTGTCCTTGAGCAGCAGGATCACCGCCAGGGTCGCCACGCCGACAATGAAGGTGACCCAATTGGTCTTGCCCGCCATCACCGCCGAAGCGATGGCCCACAGGTTGCGAAGTGGCCCGTGGGATTCGATGGAAAAGCCGAACAGCTTGGGCAGTTGGCTGATCAGTACCGTCAGCGCGATCCCGTTCATATAGCCATAGCGGATCGGTTTGGACAGCAGTTCGGTGATGAAGCCCAGACGCGCCAGCCCGGCCAGGATACACACCACCCCGGAAACGATCGCCATCATGCCCGCCAGGGCGACCGCGCGATGCGGGTCGCCGCCGGACAGTGGCAGGATCACGGCGAGGATCACCGCTGCCAACGAGGAGTCCGGCCCCAGCACCAGAATCCGGCTGGGGCCGAACAGCGCATAGGCGAACAATGGCACGATGGTCGCGTAGAGCCCATAGATACCGGGAACGCCCGAAGCCACGGCATACGCGATGCCGACCGGTACCAGCATGGTGGTCAGCACCAGCCCGGCAACGATATCGCGCGGCAACCACGCCACTTTATAACTGCGCAGGGTTCTCAGCCCCGGCAACCAGCGCAGCCAGCCGGCCTGATCGGCGCCCGCCTCCTTGCGCGCGATCCGGCCCGGTTCCGGGAGTGGTGGCGCAGCATCTGTTTGGCTCATGGCACTTCAGCCCTCCCTTGGTAAAGCGCAGATTTGCTTGAACGGACCGCTCAGAATTTTTCCGGGATGCGCCGAAACGGATAATCCGGCTCGCGATAGCTGCCTGGTTTCTGCCGCTTGGGCAACTTCACCTGCTCGCGCTGCACATTTTTGTAGGGAATGCGGCTGAGCAGGTCGCTGATGATGTTCAGGCGCGCCCGGCGTTTGTCGTTCGAGTCGGCCACCAGCCATGGCCCATAATCGGTGTCGGTCGCCTGGAACATATCGTCACGGGCGCGGGAGTACTCGTACCAGCGGCTGTAGGACTTCAGGTCCATCGGTGACAGTTTCCAGATCTTGCGCCCGTCCTTAATGCGCGCCTCGAGCCGACGGGTCTGTTCTTCCTCGCTGACTTCCAGCCAGTATTTGAGCAGGATCACTCCAGACTCGACGATGGCGCGCTCCACCAGCGGGACAGATTTCAGGAACTTGTCCAATTGCTCGTCGGTGCAAAAGCCCATCACGCGCTCGACGCCCGCGCGGTTGTACCAACTGCGGTCGAAGATCACCACTTCACCGGCTGCGGGCAGGTGCGGCAGGTAGCGCTGCATGTACATCTGGCTCTTCTCGCGCTCGGACGGCGCCGGCAACGCCACCACGCGGAAGATCCGCGGGCTGACGCGCTCGGTCAGCGCCTTGATCGTCCCGCCCTTGCCGGCCCCGTCACGCCCCTCAAAGACCACGCAGACCTTGATGCCCTCTTGTGTGACCCACTCTTGCAACTTGACCAGTTCGACGTGCAGTCGGCGCAACTGCTCCAGGTAGTCCTTGTTCTTCAGTTTCGGGGTTTGCGCAGACGGTTTCTTCTGCGCGTCCTTTTTAACTTTTGCCATGTTCAATACCTCACGGATGCAGGTCACTGACAACTGACAGGTCGACTCTATGGTGTTGTTACAGGTACTTGACGAAGGAAGACTGTTCAACCGCCGAGCGCGATGATCGCGACGATCAGCAGTGACCCGGCGATGGCCAGCGTAAATCCGCCCAGCCAGGGTTTTACGCCGGCATAGCGCGAAAGAATCCAGCCGGCCACGAATAACATCCCGACGCCCACCAGGTTGGATACGCGCACGGCCAGCATCGTCTGGTCCAACAGCATGAAAGGCACCACGAGCGGGAACGTCGAGAGTACGACCAGCAGGAAAACGCCCAAGGCGCCTTTGAAATCATCTGCGCCCAGGCGCGGCACCGAGACGGCGGGCGCTTCGGCCAAACGCTGGCGCAGCATTTCCAGTCCGTCAGTACCAGCCGCTGTCGCGATACGTGGAGGCAACGCATCAGCAACCAGCGCCTGGCCGGTGGACGCATCCACGCCACCGCGCAGGCTGCTAAGCAGCGTGCGGTTGCGGCTGCGCTCGATCAGCACCCGCAGCAGATACATGGCCGCGTCGGCGAGGCCCCACGCAAGGTTGCAGCCGAGCGCGGCGATCATCATGACCCGTTCGGCTTCCTGATCCGTTGTGACGACACTGATTGTTCCGGTGAAGGTCATCGCCATGAGCAAGCCGAAGATCACTTCCGAGACGCGATCGATCGGATCGAGCACAGGTGCCCGCTTTTTTTCCGCAACGCTTTGCATGCGTCCAACCTTGGCAGATCCCTGGCCCTTGGAATGTTTTTAGGGGTGGGCTCAAGGCCCTGAGCCTAACCGGTTCACGGGGTGGTTTTTCCCGGCCCCACTTCAGTGTAGTTTGAAACGCTCGCACTGCCGCCCAAGGTTCAGGCCTTCCGCGAGTTTGCCTGCCATACTGGAAAAGATGCGGTGATTGGCCCGCCTCCGATGATCCAAACGCTCATCCAGGATCAGCCCTGCGCCAGCGTCATCGCGTATCGGCCAAGCACTAACGGATATAAAAGTTATTCAGAAAAGAAACTCCCGGGGTAGACCCAGAGTCTGCCCTACTCCAATGCCTTCAAAGGAGAGACAACAATGGCTACGTTCGAGCCCGGTCATTTGCACATCGAGCGGCATGCGCTGAACAAGAACGATGTCAGCTACAACATTCATATTGACTACGAGGTCGTGCAGGATCCCAAGGAAGGCAAAGGCATGCTGTTCAAGATGCATGGCACGATCGAGGGCAAAACGGTCGATGACCCGTTCTTCCTGCCCAAGGATCAGGCCTACAACTTTGCCAGCAATGTGACGAAAATCGCCGAAAAGTACGGTATTCCAAAAGCGCAGAGCAGTATCGGCTCGATCCACAAGCACTACGACGCGATGTTCGAGGATGTACGGGTGCAACTGAACATGAAATCCGGCGACCCGGTAAAACCCGAACACCTGGAATAACACACCCCCTTCTGTGGGAGCGAGCCTGCTCGCGAAAGCGGTGTATCAATCAACCATAGTGTTGAATGAGACGCCGCCTTTGCGAGCAGGCTCGCTCCCACAGTGTTTATAGGCTCATTTCCTGCTCGCGAATCAGCTTCTTGTTGATTTTCCCGACACTGGTCTTGGGAATGTCAGCCACGATTCGGATCTGCCTCGGGATTGCCCACTTGTTGATACGGCCACTCTCGACATATTGATGCAGATGGGCCTCCAGCATTTGCGCGTTGATGCTTTGGCCGGGCACGCAAACGGCCAGGGCCACGGGACGCTCGCCCCACTGTGCATCAGGGATGCCGACGACCGCCACCGACGCGACGGCGGGATGCTCGCTGATCAGGCTTTCCAGCTCCAGCGAACTGATCCACTCCCCGCCCGTCTTGATCACGTCCTTGATCCGGTCCTTGATCTCCACGACACCCAAGGCATCGATAGACGCGATGTCACCGGTATGCATCCAGCCGTTTTCCCAGAGTTGTGCGCCTTGCTCGGGCGCCTTCAGATAGCCCTGGGTCAGCCAAGGTGCACGGACCACAATCTCGCCCATCGCCTCGCCATCGTGTACCACTTCGTTGCCGCTGGCATCGATGATCCTCAAGTCCACCATCGACACCGCTACGCCGGTCTTGATCCGCGCGGCGACCTGCTCGTGGGCCGGCTGATCGAGTTCCGCGTCGCTCAAGTGTGCCAGGCACAACAACGGACAGGTTTCGGACATCCCGTATCCACTGTACACATGCATACCCCGCTCGGTCGCCAGGTCAGCCAGACCATGGGTCAAGGCACTGCCGCCCAGGAGCATTTTCCAGCCTTTGAAGTCAGTCCGGGAGGCTTCGTCGCAGCTCAGGATCATTTGCAAAATCGTTGGCACGCAATGGGAGAAGCTCACCTTCTCTTCGCGAAACAACCTGACCAGGGCATTGGGTTCATAACGACCGGGGTACACCTGCTTGATACCCATCAAGGTCGCGACATAGGGTACGCCCCAGGCATGGACGTGAAACATCGGGGTGATGGGCATGTACACATCGTCGGAGCGCAGCAGCGGCCGACCTTGATACACACCGAGCGTGCCCACGGCATTCAGCGTATGCAGCACCAACTGGCGATGAGTGAAGTAAACGCCCTTCGGGTCGCCGGTGGTGCCTGTGGTATAGAACAGGGTGGCAACTGACTGCTCGTCGAAGTCCGGGAAGTCGTAATGCGGCTCGGCGCTGGCCAGCAGGTGTTCGTACTCACCCAGCACCGGCAGCGTGGTCGAAGGTGCTTCGTCGTCGCTGAGCTGGATGAAGCCTTTGACGGTGGTCAACTGATCCTTGATCTGCTCGACCAGGGGCAGGAAATCGTCGTGCACCAACACCAGGTCATCCTCGGCGTGGTTCATGGTGTACAAGACCTGCTCCGCCGAGAGCCGAATGTTCACCGTGTGCAATACGGCTCCAATCATCGGCACGGCAAAAAAACACTCCAGATAACGATGGCTGTCCCAATCCAGCAACGCCACGGTGTCCCCTGCCTTGACGCCAGCGCTCGTCAGCGCGTTGGCCAGGCGTTTTATGCGCTCGTTCAACGTTTGGTAGCTATAACGCAGCTTGTCCGCGTAGACGATTTCCTGATCGGGTGCGTAGCGCTTGCCCGAGAGCAACAGGCTCTTGATCAACAAGGGATAGCTGTAGGCGCCTTGCGCAGGCGCGATTATTTTTGTGGTCACCACAGTGAAATCTTCCTGATGCTGTTGGTTGTTAGAACTGCGCTGCGTCGAGCAGAAACAGCGAGTCGCTTCCGGCTTTGACCGATGCGCTCAGCGAGTGAATCCGCGGCAACAGGCGGGCGAAATAGAACCGCGCCGTGCCCAGTTTGCTGGCGTAGAAATCGTCCTGCGCTTCCTTGCCCAAAGCCGCCTTGGCCATCAGCGCCCACATGTAGGCGTAGGCCACGTAACCGAAGGTTTGCAGGTACTCGACCGACGCCGCACCGATTTCGTTCGGGTTGGTCTTCGCCCGGTCCAGCAACCAGGCCGTCAGTTCGTCAAGGGTGGTCACGGCATCGTTGAGCGGCTTGGTGAACTCCGCCAGTTCAGCGCTGGCGGTCGCGGTGAAGTGACGAATCTCGTCGGCGAACAGCTTGTAGAACGCCCCGCCGCTGCCGACGATCTTGCGCCCCACCAGGTCCAGCGCCTGAATGCCGTTGGTGCCTTCGTAGATCTGGGTGATGCGCACGTCGCGCACCAGTTGTTCCTGGCCCCATTCGCGGATGTAGCCGTGACCGCCGAACACCTGCTGGCCATGCACCGTGGTTTCCAGGCCGAGGTCGGTCAGGAAGGCCTTGGCCACCGGGGTCAACAGCGCCACCAGGTCTTCGGCGCGCTTGCGCGTCGCGGTGTCTTCGCTGAACTTGGCGGTGTCCAGTTGCATGGCAACGTACGTCGAGAACGCCCGGCCGCCTTCGTTCGAGGCCTTCATGGTCAGCAGCATGCGGCGCACGTCCGGATGGACGATGATCGGGTCGGCCACTTTGTCCTTGTTCTGCGCGCCGGTCGGCGAACGGCTTTGCAGACGATCACGGGCGTATTCGACGGCGTTCTGGTAAGAGCGCTCGCCACTGGCCAGGCCCTGGATACCGACGCCCAGACGCTCGTAGTTCATCATGGTGAACATCGCCGCCAGGCCCTTGTTCGGCTCGCCGACCAGATAGCCCACGGCTTCGTCGAAGTTCATCACACAGGTGGCGGAGGCCTGGATGCCCATCTTGTGTTCGATCGAACCACAGTTCGCCGGATTACGTGCACCCAGGCTGCCATCGGCATTGACCAGGAACTTCGGCACCAGGAACAGCGAAATGCCTTTCGGCCCCGCCGGGGCGTCCGGCAGCTTGGCCAGCACCAGGTGAATGATGTTTTCGGTCAGGTCGTGCTCGCCAGCGGTGATGAAGATCTTGGTGCCGCTGACCTTGTAGGAACCGTCGGCCTGAGGTTCGGCCTTGGTGCGGATGATCCCCAGGTCGGTGCCGGCGTGCGGCTCGGTCAGGCACATGGAGCCGGTCCAGATGCCGGCGTACATGTTCGGCAGGTACGCCGCTTTCAGTTCTTCGCTGGCGTGGGCGTTGAGCGCAAGGCAAGCGCCGGCGGTCAGCATCGGGTACAGGCCGAACGAAAGATTGGCGCCGTTGACCATCTCCTCAACCTGGGCGCCGATGACCTTGGGCATGCCCATGCCGCCGTACGCCGGATTACCACCCACGCCAGCCCAACCACCCTCGGCAAAGGCACGGTAGGCATCGGCAAAGCCCGCAGGCGTCGTGACTTCACCGTCGTGCCACGAACAACCTTGCTCGTCGCCACTGCGATTGAGCGGTGCAATCAGTTCTGCGGAGATCTTGCCGGCCTCTTCGAGGATCGCATTGGCGGTGTCTTGATCCACCACCTCGGCCAGCGCCGGCATGGCGGCCCACAGCTCGGAAACGTTGAAAACTTCGTTGAGTACGAATCGAATGTCGCGCAGGGGCGCTTTGTAATCGGACATGTTTGAAAGACTCAGGCAATGTCAGGGCCTTTGAACAGGCCCTGGTCAATGGAAGTGCCACCCTCAGGAGTGGACGCCAACACGCTCCACCACGGGTTCGGTGGATTTCGCTGCAGCCGGTGTGACTTTTCGCAGCAGGAAAAAGGACAGCGCCGGGATCAGGATCAGTGCACCGAGCATGTTCCACAGGAACATGAAGGTCAGCAGGATGCCCATGTCGGCCTGGAACTTGATGGGCGACCAGGCCCAGCACACCACGCCCGCGGCCAGGGTAATGCCCACCAGCCCCACGACCCGCCCGGTGAACGACACCGCGTTGCGGTAGGCCTGCGCCAATGGCATGCCCTGGCGCTGGTATTGCAACTGGACGCTGAGCAAGTACAGCGCGTAATCCACGCCAATCCCGACCCCCAGCGCAATCACCGGCAGCGTGGCCACTTTCACGCCAATGCCCATGACCACCATCAGCGCTTCGCACAGGATCGACGTCAGGACCAGCGGCAGCAGCGCCACAACAGTTGCACGCCAGCTACGGAAGGTGATCAGGCAGAACAGGGTCACCGCCGCGTACACATACAACAGCATGGTGTGGTTGGCTTCGCGCACCACGATGTTGGTGGCGGCTTCGATCCCGGCGCTGCCGGCGGCCAGCAGGAACTGGCGATCGGCGCTGCTGTTTTCCTTGGCGAATCGATCGGCAACGGCCACCACGGCATCCAGGGTTTGCGCCTTGTGGTCCTTGAGAAAGGCGATCACCGGCATCAGTGAGCAATCGGTATTGAACAACTCCGGGGCGTTGACCGAGGCCTGTTGCGCGGCATAGTTCAATACGTTCTGGTTGCGCTGGATGCTGTTGAGCTTGGGGTTGCCCTCGAAGGTACCGGCAGTGATCTGGCGCACCGCGTTGACCAGCGATGACGTGGCCTGCACGCCCGGCAACTGCTGCAACTCCCACGCCAGGCGGTCGGCCTGGACCAGTGTCTGATAGTTCAGGCAACCCTCGGGGGCGGTCTTGATCATCACCGCGAACAGATCGCTGGACAGCGCATAGTGACTGGTGATGTAGGCGTTATCGCGGTTGTAGCGCGAGTCGGCGCGAAGCTCCGGCGCACCACTGTCGAGGTCGCCGATCTGCAGGTTCAGGCTGACCATGAAGCCGGCAATGCCCAGCACCAGGGCGGCCAACACAGTGCCCATCGCCCACTTGGGGGTGGTGAAGCGGTCGAGCATGTCCCACAGCTTGCCAAACCCGCGATGCTCAGCGGCCCGGGTGTCGATTTTCAACGCACGGGTGGCGGCCTTGCTGCCGACGCCGACATACGACAGTGCCACCGGCATCAGCAACAGCGAAGTAAAGATCAGCACCGCGACACCGATGCTGGCGGTAATGGCCAGGTCCTGGATCACCGGAATGTCGATCAGCATCAGTACCGCGAAGCCCACGGCATCGGCCAGCAGCGCGGTGACGCCGGCGATGAACAGGCGACGGAAGGTGTAACGCGCGGCCACCAGCTTGTGGGTACCACGGGCGATGTCCTGCATGATGCCGTTCATTTTCTGCGCGGCGTGGGACACGCCGATGGCGAAAATCAGGAATGGCACCAGCACCGAGTAAGGATCGATGGCATAACCCAGCCAGGCGACGATTCCCAATTGCCAGACCACGGCGATCAATGAACAGCCGACCACCAACAAGGTACTGCGCACACAACGGGTGTAGAGGTAAATGATGACCAGCGAGGTGATCACCGCCAGGCCGAAAAACATCATGACCTGGATCAGCCCGTCGATCAGGTCGCCCACCAGTTTGGCGAAGCCGATCACCCGGACCTTGTAATGGCCCTTGCCCTCTTCCCCGGCCTTGTGCCCGGAGCCTGCGTACTCGATTTTGTCGCGCAGGCGCTCTTCGAGCATCCGCGAAAACGTGTGATAGTCGATGCCATGGCCGGTGGCCGAGGCCTTGTCCAGCAGCGGCACGATCAACATGGTTGACTTGAAGTCGCTGGCCACCAAGCTGCCGACAATGCCGGCGCGGTTGATGTTCTGCCGCAACTGCTCGATGTCCTTGGGGGTGCCCGTGTAGGCATCGGGCATCACCGGGCCGCCCTGGAAACCCTCTTCAGTGGCTTCGGTCCAGCGGACCGCCGGGCTCCACAGCGACTTCATCCAGGCGCGGTCGACGCCTTCGGCGAGGAACAATTCATCATTGACCTGCTTGAGTACGTTCAGGTACTCGGGGTCGAAAATATCACCCTGAGTGTTCTCCACCACGACCCGTACCGAACTCCCCAGGCCGCGCAGCGATTGGCGGTTCTCGAGGAAATTCTTAATGTACGGCTGACTCTGCGGGATCATCTTCTCGAAACTCGGGCGCAACTCCAGGCGGGTTGCCATCATGTAGCCCAGTAACAGGGTGATCATCGCCATCAGCAGCATGAACAGCGGACGGTGGTTGAACACCCACCGTTCCAGGCGGTTGCCGGAACGGTGATCGAAGTCGCGCAAGTCGCCAATCACCGGCATGGTGTCTTGCTGAATATTGCCCATAGGAGGGTACCCGCTCTGATTTTATCGGTTCTTATTCTTTGGAAAGCGACCGCGCACCACGACTGCCCACCACGATCAGCGAGCCATCGGCAGCCTGCACGGCACCCGCGACGGGGGACTGGTTTTGCTGGGCGATCAGTTGCAGTCGAGTCTCGGCAGACTGGCTGAGCAATTCGTGCCCGGCCTGGGTGAACAGCCGGAAGCGGCCGTCATCACCCTGCGCCGCGGCAGTGATGCTGACTTGCAGGCCGGTCTCCAGAAGCGTCCAGTTGGCACCGCCATCGGTGCTGCGCAACACATGCCCGCGCAACCCGTAGACCAGCACTTCGCCGGGTTTGCCGATCACCCCGAAAAAACTGCCCTGGTAGGGGGTCTGCAAGGCCACGAAACGCTGCCCGGCGTCATCCCATTTCAGCAGCAGGCCTTGTTCGCCTGCGATGTAGAGCCCATCACCGGTGGAGGCAATGGCATTGAGGTGAAAGCCCTGGGGGTTTTCGGTACGGTCCTGGAACGGTGTCCAGTGCTTGCCACCGTCTTCGGTGCGCAAGATCAGGTTGAAGACACCGACCACGTAGCCGATGTTGTCGTCAGCGAACCAGACATCCAGCAGGGGCTTGTCAGCGCCCTCCTCGACCAGTCGCTGACCTTCGGCGGCCAATACTGGCCATTGCTCGTCGCCCGGCTCGGCCTGGGCCAATGCCGAGTAATGCTTGACCAGCAAGTCACCGATCTGGCGCCCATCGAGTTGTTTGTTCCAGGTCTCGCCGCCATCGCTGCTGTGCAGCACCACACCATCGCCGCCGACGGCCCAGCCGTTCCTCGGCGAGGGAAAGTACACGGCATTGAGGTCGGCACTGACCGGTACGGTGGCCTGGCGCCATTGCTGGCCGGCGTCATCGGAAAAAAGAATGTGGCCTCGCTGGCCCACGGCAACCAATCGGTCACCGGCACGGGTCGCGTCCAGCAAGGGGCTGCGCACGGCCAGAACACTGGGCTTGGCGGGCAGATCAAGCACGTCGACGTAGGCGGCAGCCTGAGCGAATCCTTGCGACAGAGCCAGCGCGGCGCCCATCAGCAGCGGCACGCACTTCTTGAACGAATACATACGGCGTCCTCATGAGAAAACTGCGCCGGGTGCCCGCAGGCGACCCGGCGTTGAAACCCGACTCAGCGAATACCTGCGCCCGCCAGGGACTCCGGCGACCACTGCGCCTTGGACAGCGAGTCGATGTAGCGGATGCCACCGTACGGGCCTACCACACCGTTGATGTTGTAGGAGCCGCCGACCAGGTCATAGATCATGAACGGCGTGGAATCCGGCACCTGCTTGTCGTAGCTCTGGCTGAGGAAGGCAAAGGAACCGCGATAGAGCTGACCGCGTGCGTCGTACTGGTCGGACGCCAGAGCGGCCCAGCTGTCTTCATCCAGGTAGAAGCGACGCTTCTGGTAGACGTGGCGCGCGCCAGCCTTGAGGTTGCCCTCCACTACCCACACGCGGTGTTTTTCCCAGCGCACGAAGTCCGGTGCGATGTGATTGGCGGTGGTAATGCTTTTCGGGTCCTGGACGTAGGTCAGCTTGTAGGTGTTGTACGGCACGATCATTTCCTGCTTGCCGACCAGTTTCCAGTCGTAGCGATCCAGCGCGCCGTTGAACACGAACACGTCGTCGTAGGTGCCGGCGCCGGCCGTACCCGGGTTTGGCGTGTCGTAGGCCAGGTTCGGTGCCAGTTTGACCCGACGCTGACCCGGCAAGTATTGCCAGGCGCGGCGCGGCTGTTCCAGCGGGTTGGCGGCGTCCTTGAGCATGATCGACTCGCCGGCCCGGCGCGCGGGGCCGGTGTAGTACAACTTCATCTGGTAGTACACGTCGGAGCTGGTGATCGGCTGCGACATGTTCTCGTAGATCGGATAGGTGATGAACGCCTGCCCGGTAGTGGCGAGACTGGGCACACCGGCCGAGTCGACGTTCCAGGAGTCGTACTTGGAATTGATGTTGACCCCCTGGTAACGCAGCAGGAAGTTCCACATCGCCTCGCTGCCCGATTGCGGAATCGGGAACGGCACGCCGGGCAAGACGTTGTCGATGGCCAGGCCGCCTTCCAGGGACTTGGCGCCGGTGGCGTTTTTCACGCTGTTGTCCAGCACGGTCTGCGGCAGTGCCACGGTGCGGTGGGTCGGGTAGACATCGACGCGAAAGCTCGGGAAGCGCTTGGCCAGCTCAACGGTGGTGGCCGAGAGCAGGGCTTTGTATTGATCGACGTTTTTGCCATCGATCACCAGCACCGGTTTTTCGCTGGCAAACGGGTCCGGGCGCATGCTGTCGCCGGCCTTGAAGCTGGCCGGGGCGGTGGTCAGGCCACCGGCATAGGCCGGAATGGAGCCATCGGCGCTGGCGGCTTTTTCGGCACCTACCAGAGTCAGACTGCTGCCGAGCTTGCCGGCTTCTTGAGTCGATACGGCGGCCTGCGCATGGGCCGCGAGGGTCATGGCCAGTGATGCGGCCAACAAGGTTTTCACGAATTTCATGGTTTCTACTCCTGCCTGGGGGCTGGGTATTGGATGAATCAAAAGGTGGTTTTCAGCGTCAGGTACAGCGCGCCACGGTCTTCGGTGGTCGCACCGCCGCCCGAGAAGGCTGAATAGCCACCAGCGAAGCACGCATAGTTTTCGTTACCGCTGAAGGCGTTCGGCGTGGAGCCGTCGCCACTTCCGGCGTTCGCTGCGCCGGTGCTGTTGCCGCTGACGTTGCACTTGTCAGCCTTGCCGAAGGAATCGACGTACTTGAGGTCGACGAAGTACTTGTTGTAAACGATGGCGCCGACGCCGACGGCATAGTTGCCGGTGTCCTTGGCACCGCCGCCGGAGACCGGCGAAACACCGTCGAGGCCGACGTTGACCGACATCGGCAGGTTCATGTCCACGCCGGGGAACACCTGGTACCAGGTCGGGGTGAAGTTGACCGCGATGCCCCAGTTGTCTCGGGTCGGCGCATCGACGCCACGGTAAGTGCTCTTGCCCTTGTAGAGCGCCTCGTTTTTGCTATCGAGCTTGAGCAGGTTGCTGTAGTACAGCTCGGTGAGCAGCACGGCGGAATCGAACACTGGCGTCTTGGGCAGGGTCATCAGCCCGTTGAGGGTCCAGTGCAAGGTGTCGCCGGTGGCGCTCATGCTGTCGCCATCATGCGGGGTGTCGAAGACCACGCCGGTGGCTGCCGAGCGTGGCGGCAACAAACCAAGACCTTGACCGAGCCCCAGGGGGCTGGTGGTGCTGACGATCGCCGGGATACTGGCCAGCGGCATGTTGTGGCGGATGTTCAGGTCACTGCCGACGCTGATGCCACCGACATCCTTGGACAGGCTGAGGCCAAAAATGTCGATCTTGTCGGAGTAAGCCAGTTGGTAAGTGGCGGTGCTCAACGAGTTCAAGGTGTTGACCACGGCCGGCACCTGGCCCGCTGGCCGCGTACCGTTAGGATTGGCCGAGCTCAAACCGCGGGCGTCGAGCCAGGCCTGGGGCAGGATGTCTGAAGTCTGGCGGTAGTAGACGCCGAGCGTGCCGTCCAGCCAGGCAGGCGACCACTTGGCCATGACGCCCCAATCACCTGAGTTGCGCGGCGTCAGGTCATCGCCACGACGCACGTTGGTCAGTGCGTTGCAGGGTGCCAGGCCACATCCGAGCGGGCTGCCGGGGGTGATGGAGTTGGTGTTGCCCAACAGGAACGACTGCGCGCCGAAGCCCACCAGATCGGAACCGCCATAGTAAGTGCCCGCCTCAGGCAGGCGCGCCGCATCCCAATCGAGGAAATACTGGGCGCCCACGGTCAACTCGGGGTTGAGGGTGAACGTCATCGAGATCTGGTTACGCGGAACGAACAGTTCCTTGGCCTCGGTACCCGGCGATGCTGCCAGCTTGGCAAGGTCCAGGCCGGACTGCCCGTAACTGATCGAATGCACCGGGTTGAGGATGGTTTCACCCCAGAACACGTTGTGCTGCCCGGCCTTGATGCTGAACATCGACTCTTCGCCCACTTCGGTGCTGTAGAACACGAAGGCGTCGAGGATCTCGCCGGACGGACCGGTGTAGTAGCGCTGGGCATAGTTGCTCAGGTGCGGGCTGCCGAAACCGACGTTGTCATTGGTCACGCCAGCCAGGCGCGGGTCGTTGGCGACCAGGCCCGAGGTACCTTTATTGCCGTTGACGAACGGGTTGGAATTGGAGCCGGTGTTTTCATAGGCCTTGTCGTACCAGCTCGCGGCGCTGACGCGAAACCCCATGTTTTGCTGGTAGACCACATCCATCTCGGTCAACAGGTCGACACGGTTGGTGATGTTGGTCCCGGCCCTGCGGAAGTTGTAGTCGCCGTCGTTGTTGTTGGGCGTACCCAACATGCGTTTGTCGGCGTTTTCGGTGCGCACGCCGTAGTTGTACTTCACGGTGTTATCGAAGCGCACGTTCCAGTCGGGATTGCCGGTCTCCACCTCCATCGCGTATGCGGTCGGCATGGAAGCCGCCAGGATGGCCAGGGCCAGCAGACTGCGACGCGAAGGGAGTGTGTAGCTGTGACTCTTATTGTTATGCATTGCGTTGGCTCCGCTTTTTGTATTTGTTTTAAGCGCAGGGGTCCCCTGCCGACTCTTGGTGAGAGAGCCAGTGCCTGTATGGCGTGAGGACGTTTACCGGGTGGTCGACCCTAGCGATCGAGGTCCAGAATCAGTGCTTCTGCCTGGGGCCACGGGCCGTAGCCTGAGGCCGGATTGAGGTGGCCGACATCACCGAGGTTGATCAGCTCTGCCTCCCAGTCCAGGGCCAGGCGCTTGGCCGCGTCGAAGCTGGCGAGATGGTCGTCGGTGCTGGCGGCGACGATGCTGCGAAACGGCAGTGCGCCTTTGGGCAGCGGGTCCCAGCCATGGGTGCGAAGGGTTTGCGGGCTCGGGTAGTTTTGCGGCCACTGGGCAGCCAGATCCGGTGGCGCGGCCAGCAGGGCGCCCTTGATCGGGTGGCTATGCGTGGCGGCCCAATGTGCGACCATCAGCACGCCGGCACTGTGGGCGACGAGAATCACCGGCCCATCGATTTGCTCCAGCTCATGCTGGATTGCCCGGACACGGGCAGCGCAGTCGAGCTTGTCGGTCTCAAGTGGGGGAACGCTACGGACTTTGCTCAAACGGGCCTCAAGCAACGTTTGCCAATGTTCGGCAACGTGCTCACGCAGGCCCGGGACGATCAGAACGGTGGCGGCGGTTTGCAGTTTGTCCACTTGGATAACCTCGGCTTCTCAGTCTCGACTGGCTGTTTCGCCAGAATCTTTTTGTTGGACTGACATTAAAGAGCCGGGGTGGGCCGCGCTTTTCATTTGACGACAGCGGCTTTTCTTTTGATGACAGCCTGATGGCCCCTGTCTGATGGTCGCGCGGAAGCTGTTAACGTGACTTCGAAAGTTGTTCAATTGCCGACGTGCTGACTATATTCACCACGTCCACTTCCATCGGAATCCCTGCAGGAACGCCTCTGCATGACAAAGCTCGTTCGCGCCGCTGTCCTGACCAACTACCTGGACGTTGCTCATTACCTTGGGTTCAATCCACACGATTTGCTGGCGAGCGTCGGCCTGAGCAAGGCCCGGCTGCAAACGCCCGAGCATCGAATTCCGATCGATTCGGCTGTTCGACTGCTGGAAGATTCAGCGGTTGCCAGCGGTTGCCAGAGCTTCGGCCTGAGCATGGCCGAGTCGCGCCAGCTCTCGGATTTCGGTGTCGTCAGCCTGCTGCTGAGCCATCAGCGAACGCTGCGTGATGCGTTGCAGGTAGTGGTGCACTACCGGCACCTGATGAACGATTCGCTGGCCATCTACATTGAAGAGGCCGGCAAGATGGTGATCATTCGCGAGGAAGTGATCACCGATTCGCCCATGCCCTGCCGGCAGGCCAATGAACTGGCTATCGGTGTGATGTTCCGGCTGTGCTCCGCCCTGCTCGGTGCCCACTGGCAGCCCTACAGTGTCAACTTCACGCACCAGCCGCCCGACAACCTGCACCTGCATCGGCGCCTGTTTGGCTGCAACCTGGAGTTCGGCAGTGAGTTCAATGGCATCGTCTGCCCCGATGCCAGCCTCGACATGACCAATCCCCATGCCGACCCCGCCATGGCCCGATACGCCCAGCGCTACCTTGACTCGCTACAGAGCCACGAAGGGCCGTCGATTCTGTTCGAAGTGCGCAAGGCCATTTACCTGTTGTTGCCGATGGGACGTGCCACCATCGAGCAGATCGCCCAGACCCAGGGCATGAATGTGCGGACCCTGCAACGTCGCCTGAAAGACGACGGCTGTGCCTTCAACGACCTGATCAACGACGTGCGGCGCGACCTGGTGCTGCGTTATCTGGAAAACCCGAACTATTCGCTGGGGCGCATCGCCGACATGCTCGGTTACTCCATGGCGAGTTCGTTCACGCGCTGGTTCATCAGCCAGTTCGGCATGCCGCCCGCGTCGTGGCGGAGTGCGCAAAAGCTCGGTACCTCAAAAGCGCCAATGGACACAACCACCCTGCCCGATCGAGAAAATCCTGACCCCGGCAACTTGTAGGAGCGAGGCTTGCCCGCGAAGGCGGCGTGTCAGGCGACTTACTTTTTATGGTGTACATATCCATTGCTGCGGTAACGGCTGCTGGCGGTTTCGCCCTTACGGCGAGTCACTTGGAAGAACGGAACGCCGCCCGGCCCTAAGTAACCAAGGGCTCTTGCCCCACCACTCGGTGCCTCGCTCAGGCTCGGCATGCCCTCTCTCCGGCCAGCGTGGTTTAACGGGGCGCCCAGATCAAAAGCAATGCGAGGCGGCCTGACAGCCGACCTGTTTGGGAGTCCGTACGCATTTCCCCTGTAGGAGCCGGCTTGCCGGCGAAGACGGCAGTCCAGTCAACAAAGCAGTCCGCCAATACCCCCGCCTTCATTGACTGAAGGCTTTTCTGTCAGCCCCCGGCTTCAACCATCCCATCCCGATCCTACAAGCAATTAAGCCACGACCGGCTGCATGAACCCTCTCCGAGGGTGCAACGTAGGGCCTGGAAATCGATCAATGTTTTTTGGCGCCCAAGGACGGGCTTTGCGTAAAAAAGGATGTGCGATGGAAAAGGATTTGGGCGGGTACCACTGCGCTGTCTGTCGCGACGAGGCCATGGCAGCCCGCGCTCGACAGCGCGTGCAGCAGCCGAGCGCGGCGGAACTACAACGCCGACACGGTGAAATGATGGCTCGTCAGCGGGCACGGGAAGAGCAACTCATCGCTGAACGGGAGGCCAGGGAACAGCGTGAGGAAGCTGCACTCGTGAAAGTCACCCTGCGGATCGGGGTGTTTTTTGATGGTACGGGCAATAACCCGTTCAATGTGGAGATGGGGCGTAAGTGTGGTGCCCATCATCCGGTGTCGACGCAGGATATGGAGTCGAGTTGCAAGCCGTATATGCGGGATCCCGAGAGCAGTTATGGGGGGGAAGTGAGCAATGTTAAGCGGCTACATGATTTGTATGCGCAGTCAATTGCTCCGGAAATAATCATCCAGCAAAAACGCGCATTCGATAAGGTCTATGTCGAGGGTATCGGCACGACCGCAGGTGGGCAAGACCGTCTTTTAGGCATGGCGATGGGCCGCGGCGAGACCGGTGTCGAGGCACGGGTACACGACGCTTTTCGCCAAGTCAAAAACCGCTTGCGCTACTTCCATGAGCGTCATCCGAACGTTCAGATCAGCGCCTTGATCTTCGATATTTTCGGCTTCAGTCGTGGCGCGGCCGCTGCCCGACACTTCGCCTGCCTGTGCCTGAACAGAACCGACAGTTCGCTCAGAGAAACGCTGAGCCTGCCGGATCGCCTGTTCGCCCGCACCTTCAGCAAGGTCTTTGGCGAAGGGGTCAACACCGGTTTTATCGGCTTGTTCGACACCGTCGCTTCCGTCGGAGGGCTAAGCAACCTAGGCTACATTCGTAGCCCGGCAACTCCCGGGGTCAAGTTGTACCTGATGCCGAAGTTTTTCCCCAATGTGCTGCAATTGGTGGCGCGGGACGAATACCGCGCCAATTTCGCGCTCAACAGTGTTGCCCCGGATCATCCGCAAATAAGCCTGCCGGGCGTGCACTCGGATATCGGCGGCGGATACCGCGATGACATCGAAGAATGCGTACTGCTCAGCCCCATGCAGGCCCTTGAGGTGGGTGAGTTCACCGACGTCAAAACCACCTCGATCTATCGCGAGGCCCAACAGGAGCGGGCGAAATGGCACGCCAAGGGCTGGCCGCTGGAAATGCTGGAACTGGTCACGCCTGACCCGGTCATGCTTGCGCCTGAACCCAGAGAGCGCAACGCGCCAAAACGAAAGCGGGTTTTTGCAGGGTTGCAGCTACGACGCAGGATCGGTGCGGGGCTGTCTTTGGTGTATTTGCGGGTGATGTATGAGGCCGCCATGAAGAATGGAATCAAGTTTGACGACCTACAGGAATACCCCGAGTTGATAGCGCCCGCCGAACTTCAGCCAATGTGCGAGCGGTTTGTCGCTGAGGATTACCGTGTTACTGCTGCCGAGGAGCAAATGCTCAAACTCCGTTACATCCACCAATCCGCACACTGGAATCCAACCTTCCTCTCAGGACCTAGCACCACACGATTCGAACTGGCCTATGCCCACGTACCAACCGCGGACTCCGCACGAGTCCACCACCCGCATGTTCCGGAATGGACGCTGTAACCATGAAGATACTGTTTGCGTTACTCGCCATGTTGTCGGTGAGTGCCTGCCAACCCGTTGATCCGCTATCAGCCAAAAACGACTACAGAACCGCTTGGTGGTACATCGGCTTCACCGAGCCCGCACACATGAAGGTATGGGTCGAGACCTCCGCTGTCGAGGACATCAAAGGCCGGATAATTTATGACATCGCGGCAGGCGCAGCCGGTGGCAGTGATTATGAAAATGGAACTGAAAATGCACGGGGCTGGGTGGGTATTGCCACTGCTAGCATGCCCGTTACGGGTGCCGATCTGCCCAAACGCCTCTTCGTGCGCTGGCAATCGATTGTCGAACGCAAGACCTACGCGGGCTGGATCGATATTTCCGAATCGACCCGTGAAATCATGCGCAACTCGAACGCCCGGCGTTGCCACGAGACCCCTCAGTTCACCGCTAATTCGAGTGCTGCCCTAAGTCTGGGACTGGCGCCGGGGGGCATCATTCAGGTCTGGGTCTGGGACGATTGTTTCCGTGCTCACAAAGTGGACCGAGGGCAAGTCGGCATAGAGCCGTTGGGCCCCAATCAAGGGAAATACAACGGCCACTACAGAAGGATCGAAGACTCCTCCAAACGCTACATCGAACGTTTCGGCATTCCTTATGGCAGCTGGTGATGACCTGTCTTTGTTTCCAGAGTGGACGCTGTGACCATGAAAAAACTGTTTGCGTTACTCGTGATGTTGTCCGCGAGCGCCTGCCAACCCGTCGATCCGCTGTCAGCCAAAAACGATTACAGAAGCCCTTGGTGGTACATCGGCTTCAACGAGCCCGCTCACATGACAGTATGGGTCGAGACCTCCGCTGTCGAGGACATCAAGGGCCGGATAATTTATGACATTGCGGCAGGCGTTGCCGCCAGTAGTGATAATGAAAATGGAACTGAAAATGCACGGGGTTGGGTGGGTGTAGGCAGTTCCGGAATGCCCGTGACGGGAGCCGACCTGCCCAAGCGCCTCTTCGTGCGCTGGCAATCGATTGTCGAACGCAAGACCTACGCAGGCTGGATCGATATTTCCGAATCGACCCGTGAAATCATGCGCAACTCGACGGCCCGGCGTTGCCACGAGACCCCTCAGTACACCGCCAGGCCGAGTGCTTCGCTGAATCTGGGACTGGCGCCGGGGGGTATCATTCAGGTCTGGGTCTGGGACGATTGTTTCCGAGCCCACAAAGTCGACAGGGGCCAAGTCGGTATAGAGCCGTTGGGGCCCAATCAAGGCAAATACAACGGCCACTACAGAAGTATCAAAGCCTCTTCCAAACGCTATATCGACCGTTTCGGCATTCCCTATGGCAGCTGGTGATGACGTTTCTCCATGCTTGAACCGATCAAAAAAAACGGCGACCGCTGGGTCGGTCGCCGCTAAAAAACCGGTGTTTTTAACGCCGGTGGAGTGCCGCACTGCGTTGGAGTGAACGCAATGCAACGCCGCTCGTAAGAAGGGACCGCGTGATGCCGGGTTTACATGCCCCAGTGCAGCAATAGCAGCACAAGCACCGCGAGGAATACTGTTTCCCCCACCATCAGCAGAATGGGTTTGATGCCGACGGCGGCCAGTTCCTTGAGTTGGGTTTTCATGCCCAGGGCGCTGATGGAAATCACCAGGCACCACCGCGACAACTCATTGACCGAGCCCTGTATCACCGGCGCGACCCATCCCGTGCTGTTGAGGCATGCGAGGGCCAGGAAACCGACGGCAAACCACGGCAATAGCGGTGGTCGTTTGCCCGTCGGGTCGGCACCTTGCATGCGGGTGATCATGGCGGCAGTGACAATCACCGGCAGCAGCATGGCGACCCGCATCAGCTTGACCACCGTGGCCGTGTCGCCCGTTTCGGTGGACATGCTGTATCCGGCGCCCACCACTTGGGCGACATCATGGATGGTGGCGCCGAGGAAGACCCCGGCCACCTGCGGCGAGAGCGACAGCCAATTGGCAATCATCGGATAAACGATCATCGCCGTCGTGGACAGTGCCGAGACACCAATCACGGTGAATAGCGTGGCCCGCTCTTTCTGCGGATGGTTAGGCAAGGCCGCCGCCAGCGCCAGCGCTGCCGAGGCACCGCAGATCGCTGTGGCGCCGCCGGTGAGCATGCCGAACAAACGCTGGAAGCCCAGCGCCTTGGCTGCCAGGACCGAAACGCCGATGGTCACCACCACCAGGATCACCACCAGCGCAAACGGTTTCCAGCCCAGCCCGGCGATCTGCTCAAGGGTGATGCGCATGCCCAGCAACGCCACGCCGATGCGCAATACGCTACGCGCGGTGAATTCGATGCCGGCCTTGCAAGGCCCTTCACCGGCGAGGAAGTTCAGGGCCATGCCGAGTAACAAGGCGAACAGCATGACTGGTGCACCGTAGTGCTCCGAAAGGAAAGACGCGGCGGCCGCGACAATCAGGCTGACGATAAATCCCGGCGCCAGTTCGCGGGTACGGCTATTGATGCGGGTCAGAGCAATGGCGCTCATGGCGCGGACTCCTCGGTAACGATGACAATGAACGCCTCGCCGTCGACTATTTCGACCGGGTAGTTGGCGACCTTGAGCTTGTTGGAATTGAGCAAGTAGCCACTGGCCAGATCGAATCGCAGCCCATGGGCACAGCATTGAATCACCCGACCGTCCAGTCGCCCGCCACACAGCGAGGCACCCTGGTGCGGGCAGCTGTCGTCGATGGCGAACAGCTCACCGCCGACGTTGAACAGTGCGAGGCTTTTGCCATCGAACTCGAAGAGCGATCGGCCCCCTGCCTGCGGGAATTTTCCGGCGGGCACACGTACACGCAGGCTCATGAGGGTTGTAACTCGCCGGTACGTTCGAGCAAGGCTTCGTACATGACGCCAAACAGTTTTTCGGCGGGATGTGCGCCGACCACCGTCACGCGCCGGTCAAACTGAAAACAGGGCACGCCACCGGTTGCCCCGGGGTTGCCGACAAAAGGCTCACCGTTGCCGTACAAGCAGTCAGCCACAAAGCCCGCCTCGAAGCCGCAGGACTGGGCGATGGCGATCAATGTCTCGCGATTGCCCAGATCCTCGCCGTAATGGAAGTACGCGGCGAACAAGCGTTCGAGCAATGCGTCACGCTGACGGGAATTACCCAGCACACTGACCCGCTCCAGCAGGCGATGGGCATCGGCCGTATTGGGCATCGTGGCAATGCGGCTGAAGTCGATGGTCTCCCCCACTGCCTGCGCGGCCTGTTGCACCTGGGCCTGGCGCATCTGCACGGCGTCGGCATTGCCCAGGCGCTTGCGATAAAACTCGGCAAAGGGTTCACCCTGTGCCGGCAGGTGTGGCAGCAGCTGCACGCCGTGCCAGACCGTGGTGAACGCCACGTCCGGCTGCCGGGCACGCAGCAGCTCCTGAGCCTGCTCCAGCTGGCGCTTGCCGATCAGGCACCAGGGACAGATGAAATCGAAAAACACATCAATACGTAAACGGCCACTCACAACTTCACCTCTAACCCTGGCGCATTGACTGCGTCAGGCACTTTCTGCCCCTTAATCCGGGCAATATCTTTGTGGTAATGGCACATGGCGTAAAAAAACACCGCCGCCGCCGCGACACTGACAAGGGGCACGATCTGGAAAGCACCGTGCAGGCCGATCGCATCGGACAGGCGCCCCGTAATGAACGGGCCCGGGGCCAGCCCCAGCATATTGTTGGCCAGCGTCAACGTCGCAAAAGCCGTGCCGTGGACCGAATAGTGCGTCAGGTTGGCGACCATGGCCCCGGCCGGGCCCGTGGTGCCTGCAACAACCAACATGCCCAGGCAGATCATTGCCAGTTGCACGGGCCCGGCGGGCAAGGCGAATGCCAGCGACAGCAGCATGCAACTGCCCAGGCAGTAAGCAATGGCCAGGGCGACCTTGCGCTCCGGCGAATGCCGGCACAGGCGATCGCTGAGCATTCCGCACAGAATCATCCCCGCGCCGCTGCACAACACGATGATCGCCGCCATGCCGCCGGCTTTGTCCGCGCCCATGTCGTAATAGCGATTGAGGTAGCTGGGCATCCACACAATCACGGTGCCGCCAACGAACAACTGCAAACCACTGCCGATGTAGGTCGCGATCACCGAGCGACTGGCAAACAGCGTGCGCAGCCTGGCCTTTGCCGCCGCCTTGTCCAGCACCTGCGCAGCACGCTGTGGAGCAATGCGAGACTCCTTGACGATGAGCGGATACAGCACCGCCAACAGCAGACCGAACAGCGCCATGCCGGCGAACGACCAGCGCCAGCCCAGCTTGGCGGCGATGGTGCCGCCCAACGCCATGCCCAGCACCGAGCCGAACATCCCGCCCGCCATGAACGCACTGGCCAGGGTTGCCCGCATGTGCTTGGGAAACACCGAAATCACCACGGCGATGCCGACGCTGCCGTAGGCCGCTTCGCCGACGCCCACCATGAACCGTGCGATGAACATTTGCGGGTAGTCCTGCGCCAGCGCGCAACCCAGGGTCGCCAGGCTCCACAGCAGGGCCATCAACGCCAGGCTCTTGACCCGACCGAACCGATCGGCCAGCAACGACAACGGAAACGTCAGCAAGCCGACCATCAAGGCCACGATGCCACTGAGCAGGCCGAGCTGGCTGTCGCTCAATGCCCATTCGCCCTTGAGCATCGGGAACACCGCGTTGAGTACCTGACGCGACATGTAATCGGAGATCAACAGGCCGAACGTCAGGGCGAAGACGATCCAGGCATATTTGCGCGCAACGTTGACGGTACAGTCGTCATCGTCGGCGGCGATTGGATGAAAGGCCATGCAGCCTCCTCGAAACGTTGTTTTTGTTGTTATCGAGCGTTTTTGACATACCACGGGCGAGAGATCATCGATCCCCCGCCCTTGCTACCGGTCAGCCGCGTTGCGGCACACCTTTCTGCCCGGCCTTGCGGTTGGGCGACATGCCGTTGGCCAACAGGGTTTCTTCGATGCTGTTGTACTTCACACCGATGCGATAGATCTCACGGGCTTCTTTGCCCGTGGCGATTTCGCGACCCAGTTCATGGGCGATGCGCACGGTTTGCTGGATCTGCGCCACCGAGCTGAAGCGGTCGCCCTTGTGATCAATGATAGTGTCTTCATTACCCACGCGCGGGTGCATCCCCATGGCCATCGACATGGTGTTGAACGGCATGACGTTCTTGAGCAGCGATTCGGAGGTCAGGGTGCAACCGTCCGGCGCGCGGTGGATGAAGTTGAAGAAGTTGAACGGGTTCGGGCCGTCGAAGCCGCCGCCGATGCCGATCCAGGTCAGGTTCAGCGGGCCCATGTATACGCCTCGGCGTACCAGACGCTCCAGGGTTTCCATGGCGTGCATGCCGGTCAACTGGAAGTGCGGCTGGATGCCGTTGTCCATCAGGCGCTTGAGGTGCTCGGCAACCCAGGCCGGGCCTGCCGGTACGGTCATTTCGCTGTAGGCCGCCTGAATCATCGGATTGGCCAGGGAGGTGCCTTCCAGGTATTCCGGGTACAGCAGCTCCATGATGTTCATTTGCGTGGTGTTGATCGCCACGGTCACTTGATCCGGTTTCGGCGTCAGTTCGGCCAGCATGTGGCGGGTATCGTCGGACAGCCACTTGGCCGCCTCACCATCACTTTCCGGGGCGAAGGAAATCGAACCGCCGACCTGGATGATCATGTCCGGCACGGCTTCACGCACGCCGGCGATCAGTTCGTTGAACTTGGACAGGCGCTTGGAGCCCTTGCCGTCCAATTCCCGCACGTGCAGGTGCAGCACGGTGGCCCCGGCTTCGTAGCAATCGACCGCTTTCTGGACTTGCTCGTCCATGGTCAGCGGGATGTCTTCCGGGAAGTCTTCAGGCATCCATTCCGGGCCGTACGGGGCCACGGTGATGACCACTTTTTCCATGTTTTCGGGGTGCAGGGAATCGTCGAAGAATTGCATGGTTTACTCCAGTTCTTATGATTGTCCCGCCCACCCGGATTCGTGCCGGGCAGGCGTGTTTACGAGAGCGAATGCAGAAGGGGGTGAATCAGTACGTCTTGTCGCCGATGATCCCGGCGCGTTCCATCTTGCGATGACACGGCGGGTAATCCATGACGGCGTAATGCTGGGTGCTGCGGTTGTCCCAGATGGCGATGCTGTTGGGCTTCCAGCGCCAGCGCACCTGGTACTCGGGGATGTAGGCCTGGCTGATCAGGTAGCGCAGCAGTTCGCTGGCGCCGGGGTTCGCGTCCTGGCCGAAGCGCACACGTTCGGGGGTGTGGTAGTTGCTGAAGTGGGTGGTGAAGGCGTTGACGAACAGCACCTTCTCACCGGTTTCCGGATGGGTGCGCACCACAGGGTGTTCGGCGTCCGGGTACATGGCCTTGAGGGCCAGGCGCTTTTCGATCGGCATGGCCGCGCCGAAGCTCGCTTCGATGCTGTGCCGGGCACGCAGGTCGGCGATCTTCAATTTCACATCTTCAGGCAGGTTTTCATACGCTTCGACCATGTTCGCCCACATGGTGTCACCGCCGACCGGTGGGCACTCCACGCAGCGCAGCACGCAACCCATGGGTGGCGCCTCGCGCCAGGTGGCGTCGGTGTGCCAGGCGTTTTCGTAGCGGTCCATCGGCTGGTCCGGCTTTTTGTAGATTTGCACCAGGCCGGGGTGATCCGGGTCACTGCCGGCCACCGGGTGATCCTCCAGCTCGCCGAAGCGCCGGGCGAACGCCACGTGCTCGGCGCGGCTGATGTTTTGATCACGCAGGAACACCACGCGATGGGTGAGCAACTGCGCACGAATCTCGGCAAACAGACCGTCGTCATGGATGGCGTCGGCGAGGTTGACGCCGATCAGTTCCGCGCCGATGTTGCAGGTCAATTGTTCGACTTTCACGGCAAGCTACTCCCTTAAATGACGAAAATCGACGAGCCGGTGGTCTTGCGCGATTCCAGGTCACGATGGGCCTGCACGGCATCCTGCAACGCATAGTGCTGGTTGATCTCGATCTTGATACGGCCGCTGCCGACGTGATCGAACAACTCACCGGCCAGCGCGGCCTTTTCCGCAGGGTCGGCGATGTAGTCGGCCAGTGCCGGCCGAGTCAGGTACAGCGAACCTTTCATCGCCAGCATCACGGGATCGAACGCCGGAATCGGGCCCGAAGCAGTCCCCACGCAGACCATCAGGCCGCGGCGCTTGAGCGAATCCAGAGACCCCATGAAAGTGTTCTTGCCGACGCTGTCGAACACCACGTTGACCCCGACGCCATCCGTCAGCTCACGAACGCGCTGGGCGACGTCTTCATGGCTGTAATTGATCACATGATCGCAACCATGGGCCCGGGCGATTTCGCCCTTGACCTCGGTGGACACGGTACCGATGACGGTCAGGCCCAGTAGCTTGGCCCATTGCGAAACGATCAGGCCAACACCACCGGCGGCGGCGTGCAGCAAAATGCTGTCGCCGGCCTTGAAGTCGTAAATGCGGCGCATCAGGTACGAAGACGTCAGTCCGCGCATGGTCATCGCCGCGGCAGTCTCGAAACCGATGGTTTCCGGAAGCTTGATCAGCGGCGCGGCCGGGATCAGGCGCTCGGTGCTGTAGGCGCCCAGGGTATTGAGAAACCCGGTGTAGGTGACGCGATCGCCCACCTGCACATTGGTCACCCCCTCCCCGACGGCCTGGACCACACCGGCGGCTTCGACCCCCATGCCGTTCGCCAGCGGAATCGCGTAGGTGCCATTGCGAAAGTAGGTGTCGGCATAGTTCAGGCCGACCGCCACGTGACGCAGCCGAACCTGACCAGGCCCGGGGTCACCTACTTCGACATCTTCATAGCGAAGGACTTCGGGACCACCGGTTTCGTAGAAGCGGACGGCTTTGGCCATGTTTTCTTATTCTCCAGTCTCAATTATTGGCGTGCAGCATCGAATTGCGCTGATTGGACTGTAGGTTCATGGCTGGTTCGTCGCTTCTCATCCGACGACAACGACTTTTCATTTCATGACAATTGAATCCGGTGCAGGGGGGCGAAATACCGGCCGTTTGCCGTTGGCCCGCTACACCAGTTTGTCCTGTTGATTGCGGGTTTCCATCAGCATGAACTGGTGGCATCGGGATCGAAGTGGAAGGGCTGCGGATTGAACCGTTGCCGGACTACAGGCCTCCCTCCTCCGGCGGCCGGGCCAGCACCCACTGCCAGAACAGTTTGTAGCCAACTGCCAGCACCACCGGGCCGATGAACAAACCAATGACGCCGCTGGTGACCATGCCGCCCAGGGCACCGATCAGCACCACCGGCATCGGTACGTCGACCCCGCGCCCCAGCAGCAACGGCTTGAGGACGTTGTCCACCAGCCCGGCGACAAACACGTAGATGGCAAACACGATGGTCGCGGTGCTGGCGCCCTCGGTGGCGAACACATAGGCAATCACCGGTATCGTAATGAGGGTCACCGGCAACTGCATGATGCCCAGCAATAGCACTGCCAACGCCAACAGCCCGGCACCGGGAACGCCCTTGAAGACAAACCCGAGGCCCACCAGCAGCATTTGGATGAACGCGATACCGACCACGCCGAGCGCTACGGCGCGGATCGTGGAGGTGCAGAGTTCGGCGATTTTCGGCCCTTTCTCCGGACCGCTGACCCGCGAAGCGATCTGCACCGCCGCACGGCTGCCGGCTTCGCCATAGGCCATGAAAATCCCGGCGATGATCAGCGCGAAGATAAACGTCAGAAACCCCATGCCGACGCCGGCCATTGTACCCAGCAGGGTCAGGCTGACGCCCTTGATTTGCGGTATGTACTTTGCCGTCAGGCTGGGCAGATCGGTGGCGGCCTGCAACCAGATAGCCGACAACGGCTTGCCTATCAGCGGCCACCCGGCGACGGACTCGGAGGGTGGCGGAATATGGATGCCTTGGTTCTGGACACTGGCCATGGCGTTCTGGACCGAGTCGGCAATCGAGGTGCCCAACAGGTATATCGGCACCATGAGAATCACGATGGACACCAGAATGATCAAGGTGGCAATGCGTCCTTCCTTCTGCCCCAGCGGTCCCGTGAGTTTTTCCTGCAACGGATAAAGGGTGATGGCCAGGATCACCGACCACAGCATCAGGTCGCGGAATGGACTGAAGATCTGAAAGCAGAACAGCACCAGAACCAAAATCAGCCCGGCGCGGATCAGGACATCGAGCAACCCGCGGGACATGGCCTTTTCTGAGAGCGGACTGGGCAACATGGATTCTCCTGGCAGTTCACTGCGAAGATTGGGGTCGGTTTGCCCAGCATAGACGCTCAACAGGCACTGCGTTTTTCTTGAAAAGAGCCAAAACCCAGCACACCGGCTCAATATTCGCGCTTCAATTCAAGTCACGATGCATGACGCCTGGCAAACACCGCCACAGGATTGACCCATGACGCTTTTCTCACAGATTTGCACGCCACGCCTGACTGTGTGGCTATCGTTGTTATTCGCCAGTTCGGGCGCAATGGCCGATGAGCCGGCGCAAAACGCACAAGGCTTTCTCGACGGGGCATCATTCGACGTGCTCAGCCGAAACTTTTACCTCAACAGTGACTATCGATCGCCTTCGCCCTCCGGCAAGAGCTATCGGCAGGAATGGGCGCAAGGTTTTATCGGCACCTTTCAGTCGGGATTCACGCCCGGCACGATTGGCTTCGGGCTCGATGCCCATGCCTTTTTGGGGCTGAAGCTGGATGGGGGCAAAGGCCATTCCGGCACGGGGCTGTTGCCGGTCGACAGTGACGGGCGCAGCGAGCCCAACTATTCCAGTGGCGGTGGTGCGCTGAAAATCAACGCGTCGCGAACCACGCTGGCCTACGGTGAGATGCTGGTGGAAACCCCGGTGTTCGACACCGCGGACAAACGCCTGCAACCGGAATATGCCACGGGTTTTCTGTTGAACAGCCGTGAAATCGAAGGCATGAACCTACAGGCCGGGCACTTTACGGCCTTCAAGAACCAGGACAGTTCGTCATCCAGGGGCGACTTTTTCGGATATGGGGCGAATACCGAAGCGGGCGGCATCTCGTTTCTGGGCGCCGATCTGTTCACGCAGAGCCCGCTGGGCGGCGCTCTATATGCCTCCGAGTTGACCGACACCTGGCACCAGTACTACGCCAATATGCATCTGAAGCAGGACCGCTGGTTCCTCGACGCCAACCTCTACCACACGCGGGATACCGGACAGGCACTCGCGGGTGCCATCGACAACACCGCGTTCAGTCTGTCGGGCAAATACACCCTCGATGCACAGGCCTTTACCCTGGCCTGGCAGAAAATCAATGGCGATACGCCCTTCGATTTTGTCGGTGGCGACTCGATCTACCTGGCCAACTCGATCAAGTACGCCGACTTCAATGGCGCGGGCGAACACTCCTGGCAGGCTCGCTACGACCTCGATCTGGCTGCGTTTGGCGTCCCCGGCCTGAAATTCATGACGCGTTATGTCAGGGGCAGCGGGATTGACGGCACCCATGCACCCCAGGGTGGCGCCTACAACCCGTTCGATCCGTCAACCGGCCAGTTCGTACCGCAACAAGGCGATGGCGGACGCCACTGGGAGCGTGACATCGACTTGCACTACATCGTGCAATCCGGAGCGGCCAAGGGTTTGTCCCTGCAGCTGTCCCATGTGTCCCATCGGGCCAATGCCGCCCAGGCCGGCGATGACATCGACAGGGTCTACGTGGTCATCCAGTACCCATTGGCCTTCGGCCCTTTCTAACCGGAAAATGGCGAAAGGTGCCGAAGTGCAAGCGAGTATCTACACAAACTCCGGTAATACGCGGACTTGTGGGAGCGAGCCTGCTCGCGAAGGCGGTCTGGCATCCACCATTGATGTCGACTGACACGGCCCCTTCGCGAGCAGGCTCGCTCCCACAAGGATTGGGTGCATCCGCGAAAGTCAGGTCGCCTCGTTTAACCAAGCCCTTGGTCATTGAAACTGGCGGAAGGTAGCCGGAGTCGAACAGGCCCGGGAACGGATGCCGTCCCCAACCGGGTTTGAAGCCCGGCCGCGCCACCGGGCGCGGTACCCGCTGGCCTTCGGCCCTTTCTAACCGGAAAATGGCGAAAGGTGCCGAAGTGCAAGCGAGTACCTGCACAAACTCTGGTAATACGCGGACTTGTGGGAGCGAGCCTGCTCGCGAAGGCGGTCTGGCATCCACCATTGATGTCGACTGACACGGCCCCTTCGCGAGCAGGCTCGCTCCCACAAGGATTGGGTGCATCCGCGAAAGTCAGGTCGCCTCGTTTAACCAGGTCCTTGGTCATTGAAACTGGCGGAAGGTAGCCGGAGTCGAACAGGCCCGGGAACGGATGCCGTCCCCAACCGGGTTTGAAGCCCGGCCGCGCCACCGGGCGCGATTACCTTCCTTGAAATCAGTGATCCGTTCGCCGGGCCAGTGCATTGTCCTGGCGGATATGGCGCTGGTCGCCGATTCGTCGCGTCAGGCCGAGCCGGTCGAAATATTCCAGAATCTGGATACTGCGCTTGCGTCCCAGGCCCACCGCATCGCGAAACGCCGCCACCTGAATCACCGGATTGGCGTCGGCCAGTTGCAACAGCATAGCCGCCAGACGATGGATCAGCGTGTCGGTGTAGAACAGGTCGCGCACCACCTGATGCATCAACCCCAACCGGGCCATTTTGCGCAATAACGCGCGCACCCTGGCTTCGTCATGACCCAGTTCGCGCACCCACGGTGGATCGAACCCGGCCGCCTCGAACAACGGCTGCAACTGATGCCACAGGGTTTCGTCATCCTCACTCAGGCGCACCTGATGACCGGGCATGTGCAGCCACGGGCCGTTGGCGGCAATGGCGCCGCTGGCCAACAATTCGTCGAGCAGGCTGATGAAGGTCGGGCGGTCGAGGGTCGTCCCTGTGAAACGGCGCAAACGATCACGGTCCGGGCCCATCTGATCCGGTTCCAATTCGTGAAAACGCGCCAGGTGTTGCAGCAACCCGGCTTTCAATGCCTGCCAGCGGGCAGCGTCGAAGAGTACCGGTCCCTGCCGTGTCTCGATCAACCGCACGTCTTCAGGCAATTCCCAGGTTGCCCGCGGACGGTTGAACTGGCGTTCCAGCCGCTGTGGATCGAGTCCTTTGTCGCTGTTGGCCAGCAACACCGGCAGTAGCGCTTCCAGACGAGCAGTACTGGCCAACACCTGAAGCTGTGCCAACCGTTCGGGGCTGCGGCGGTGACGGGTCGGCGCGAACGGGTCGAGTATCCGACCGCCACCGAGGGTGCGTTGCGCACTCTGGTCGCGCAGGATCAGCGGATCCCCCTTCACCGCCTGCACCGGCGCATTGAGCAGGATCTGCGCGAACATTCGCTCGCCCGGCGCCAGGCTGGCGCCTTCCAGCAACGCCACTCGCCCCGTCACGTCCTGAGTACCGATGTGCACATGCACCGGTTGAAAATGCTCGAAGGCACGAGGTTCGCCAGGCAACAGCTGAAAGTCGATGTCCAGGCGCTGGGTCGATGCGTACAGCCATTCGTTCGCTAGCCATTGACCGCGATGGATCTGCTCCAGCGCCAAGCGTTCGGCGTGCAGGTTCAACGCGACGCGCTGCCCGGCCGTAGCGCATTCGGCGGCTTGATTCTGCGCATGCAGGCCCCTTACCCGTACCGGTTTGCCGAGGGGGCCGAGCAACAGCGTATCGCCCACCACCACCTGCCCGGACAGCGCAGTGCCGGTCACCACGATACCCGCGCCGGCCACACTGAACGCCCGGTCGATCCACAGGCGAAAACCACCGTCGAGGCTGCGTTGCTGCACTTCAGCCTGTGCCTCGAGCAAGGCCTGACGCAGCACGTCGATGCCCTTCCCGGTAACGCTCGACAATGCAATCAGTGGCGCATCGGCATAAGGACCGGGCGCCAACAAGCGATTGATCTGCTCGCGCACGGCTTGCACACGGGACGGCTCGACCCGATCGCATTTGCTGATGGCCACCAATGTTCGCGGGATGCCGAGCAGTTCGACGATGGCCAGGTGTTCCCGGGTCTGCGGCATCACGCCGTCATCGGCGGCCACCACCAGCAGCACCAGGTCAATGCCCTGCGCCCCGGCGAGCATGTTGTGGGTGAAGCGCTCGTGACCGGGCACGTCGATGAATCCTGTGAGCGCCGCTCCCGGCTCCAGCGCCGCATAGAGGTAGCCCAGGTCGATGGTCATGCCGCGTTCGCGCTCTTCCCGCCGCCGATCACCGGCCTGCCCGGTCAGGGCCTGAAGCAATGCGGTCTTGCCGTGATCGATGTGCCCCGCGGTGCCGACAATCACCCTGCCCGTCCCTCCTGTTTGCAATCAAGCGTGCAAATGATCCAGTTGCGCCAGCCACGCCGGCTCGTCGTCCAGTTGCCGCAAATCCAGCCACAAGGCGTCGTCGTCGATGCGTCCGAGCACCGGGATCGGCAAGCCGCGCAAGGATTCCTCCAACCCATGCAGGCAGCGTCCGCGCAGGCGTTTCGAACTGTGCGGGCGCAGACACAGCGCGGCACTCGGCAAGCGCGCCACCGGTTGGCTGCCACTGCCGATCATGCCCAGCGCCGGCACTGCGCTGACGCTCCAGGCAGCACCCAACACCCGCGCCAGTGAAGGTTGCAGGCGTTCAGCCTGGGCGAGGATATCCGCCTGGGGGCGTGTCAGCAGGCGCAGGCTGGGCAGGCGTTCGGCCAATTGATCCGGGTTGCGGTACAGGCCCAGCACCGCTTCGAGGGCGACCAGGGTCAACTTGTCGACCCGCAACGCGCGTTTCAACGGGTTCTTCTTGATCCGGGCAATCAGGTCTTTGCGCCCGACAATCAACCCGGCCTGGGGCCCGCCGAGTAACTTGTCGCCACTGAAGGTGACGATGTCCGCGCCATCGAGCAAGGCCTGGCGCACCGTGGGCTCGGCGGGCAGTCCCCAGCGAGTCAGGTCCAGCAGGCTGCCGCTGCCAAGGTCTTCGAGCAGCGGCAAACCATGCTGGTGCGCCAGTTGCGCCAGCTCTGACGTCGGCACGCTGGTGGTGAATCCCTGAATGTTGTAATTGCTGGCGTGCACCCGCATCACCAGGCCACTGCGCGGACCGATGGCGGCTTCGTAATCCCGGGCATGGGTACGGTTAGTGGTGCCGACTTCGTGAAGCTTCACCCCGGCGCGGGCCATGATGTCGGGAATGCGGAACGCGCCGCCGATTTCGATCAGCTCGCCCCGGGAAATGATCCCCTCCTTGCGTGCCCCCAGGCTGTTGAGGGTCAGCAGCACCGCAGCCGCATTGTTGTTGACCACGGTCACCGCTTCGGCCCCGGTCAATTCTCGGATCAGCCCTTCAATGAGATCGTCGCGGTCGCCGCGCTTGCCGCTGTGCAGGTCGAATTCCAGATTCAACGGATAACGTGCAGCCATTTGCACAGCATCGATGGCCTCCTCCGGCAGCAAGGCACGACCCAGATTGGTGTGCAGCACGGTGCCGGTGAGGTTGAACACCCGGCGAACGTGACTGCGATGCTGGCTGGCCAGGCGCTCCCCGACTCGGCCCGCCAATACTTCGGGGCTTGTTTCGACGGCTTCGACCTGACCCTGCCGCAGGTTTTCACGCACCTCATCGAGCAATTGCCGCAAGGCACCCAACAATGCCTCGCGCCCATAACGCTCGGCCAATGGGCTACACGCCGGGTGACGCAGCAGGCTGTCGATGGAAGGCAGGTGCAGGATTTGGCTGGCAAGGCTTGCGGGCATCAGGTGCTCCGGAATACCAGGGGGTTGGCCGTGTCTGTCCCGACCCCATCGCGAGCAGGCTCGCTCCCACATTTGAATGCATACCCCTGTGGGAGCAATGCTTGCTCGCGATGGAAGTCCAGGCGATGCAATCATTCAGACAGTAGGCGTCATCGTTCACGACCATCGCGAGCAAGCATTGCTCCTACAGGTGATCGACGACATCCTTCGTGCCAGAGTGTAGACCCTGTGCTCACTCGTCTCCCGGTGCCAGCAACAGATTCGGAGCCAGCCGCTGGTAACCGTCCTGGGCCAGGCGCATGTCCAACATCAGGCTGGCAAGGTCCGCCGACAATGCTTCGGCACGGGCGTCGTTCTCCAGATAGAGCAGCTTCAGATAAGCATTGCAGCCCGGGCAGACCTCGGCCCGTAGAGGCGCCTGATTGGCGGCGTGGCGATCGTCTTCGAGGCTGAGGTACTCCAGGCCTTTGCTCTGTTCGCAGTACACGCACTTGACCCGCACCACGTGCCATTCGCAGGCACACAAGGAACAGACCAGATAGCGCAAACCGTTGTGCTTGCCACGATTGCGAATCACCCCGGCCATGGCCGGCGAACCGCAGGCCGGGCACTGGCTGAGGCTGTTGCCGGCGGTCAATTGCAGATTGGGTGTGCTCAGCAGCCAATGGCTCCAGGCGGTTTGCAGTGCCGCACCGAGGAACGGCACCAGGGCCGCCGGCACCAGTGAATACTGGCCACTGACCAGCGCCACCGCCCAGGCGCGGCGTTGTCCGGCGCCGGCTTCACGCAGGGTGTCCAGTGCCTCGGCCACGGCGGGTTGGTCGGGGGCGGCATAGCGCTGCAACAAGGCATCGAGCCAGCCCTGCCAATCATCCTCGCGGCTCAGGCTGTCGGCGGCGAATGGCGGCAGCCCATGTTCCAGGCACAACTCGATGCGTTGTCGGTCGAGGGGCTCGCTTTGCGGCGGATCATCCAGCACCTGCTGCTGCGCCCGGCACACCCCGGCCAGCAGGCGCAGGTAGTCGGCCAGCGGATGTCCTTCGGCCAGATGCTCAAGGCGCTCGGCGCGCAGACTGAACAGGTTGTGTGGCGGCAGGTGCAGAAACGGCGGCGAACCGGCCGCCGCTTCAATTTGTCCAGGTTCGAGGATGGTCGCCAAGTCGCTATCCCTTTTTGTTCAAAGGCATTTTGTTCAGCGGCGGGTCGGGACGCTCGTCCCGCGTCACTTCCCGATACCACAGTTCGTGGTGTTTCTTCGCCCATGCGCGGCTGACCCAGCCGTGCAGCATGGCGCTGACGGAACCCTTGATCCAGATGCCGGCGTAGATGTGCACGATGATGCTCAGGATCAGCACGAAACCCGCCAGGGCATGCAGCAGCATCGCCCAGCGAATGGCCGTGATGCCGAAATACGCACTGAAATACGCCCGCCAGATCACCAACCCGCTGAACAGCAACACCAGCATGCACAGCAGTAAAGTCCAGAACAGCAGTTTCTGCCCCGGGTTGTACTTGCCAATGGGTGGCACGCCCTCCTCTTCGTTGCGCATGACCCGGTCGATGCGTCGCAGCCACAATCGATCATTGGCGATGAAGGTGTTGGCGCGCCAGAAACGGAACACCAGACCAAGGAAAAACAGGAACATCAGCACGCCCATGAACGGGTGCAGGATGCGGGTCCAGGGGCCGCCGCCGAACAGGTTGCTCAGCCAGAACAAGGCCGGATGAAACAGTGCCAGCCCGGACAACCCGGCCATGAGAAACAGGATCGCCACCAGCCAGTGATTGGTGCGCTGGTTGGCGGTGTAGCGAAGGATCTGCTTGCGAATCATGGTCTGCCCCCTGTCTTCGGAGCCTGCTTCGGATCATAGGTGTGCACCGACGGATCGACTTCGTGCACCGCCGGGTCCGGGCCGTGTGGAAGTTCATCCTCTTCGACCACCTGCGGACCGACACGCACGTAGTGGAAGAACCCGGCCAGCACCGCCGCGCCCATGGCCAGCAGCGCCAGGGGTTTGCTCACGCCTTTCCACAGGCTGACCAACGGGCTGATGACCGGATCGCTGGGCAACCCGGCGTACAGTTTCGGCGTGTCGGCGTGGTGCAACACATACATCACGTGGGTGCCGCCGACGCCTGCCGGGTCATACAGACCGGCGTTGTCAAAGCCGCGGCTCTTGAGGTCGACGATGCGCTCGGCGGCATGTTCCTTCATGTCTTCCTTGGAGCCGAACACGATGGCGCCGGTCGGGCAGGTTTTCACGCAGGCCGGCTCCAGCCCTACTGCCACCCGGTCCGAACACAGCGTGCACTTGTAGGCCTTGTGATCCTTCTGCGAGATGCGCGGAATGTTGAACGGGCAACCGGTGATGCAGTAACCGCAGCCGATGCAATGGTCCTGATTGAAATCGACAATGCCGTTGGCGTGCTTGATGATCGCCCCGGGGCTGGGGCATGCCGCCAGGCAACCGGGCTCGGCGCAGTGCATGCAACCGTCCTTGCGAATCAGCCATTCCAGGTTCCCGGCATCGGTTTCGTGCTCGGTGAAGCGCATCAGGGTCCAGGTTTCTGCGCTGAGGTCCTGGGGATTGTCGTAGGTGCCGAGGTTGTGACCGACATCGTCGCGCAGCTCGTTCCATTCCGAGCAGGCGACCTGGCAGGCCTTGCAGCCGATGCACTTGGTGGTGTCGATCAGCTTCGCCACTTCCTCCAGGTTGCGCACCGACGAAGGCACGGTGGTGGTGGCCGAGCGGGCAATGATGTCTTGGCTGGCCATTTAGATTTTCTCCACGTTGACCAGGAATGACTTGGATTCCGGGGTCTGGGTGTTGCCATCGCCGAGGAACGGCACCAGGGTGTTGGTCAGGTAACCGTGACGCGTCAGGCCGGTGAACCCCCAGTGCAGTGGAATCCCGATCTGGTGCACCACCTGATTGTTGACCTGCAACGGCCGGATCCGTTTGGTCACCACCGCCACCGCTTCGATGTGCCCGCGCTTGCTGCTGACGCGCACGCGGTCACCGGCGACGATGCCTTTCTCCTTGGCCAGCACCTCGCCGATTTCGACGAATTGCTCGGGCTGGGCAATTGCGTTGAGCCGGCAATGCTTGCTCCAGAAGTGGAAATGCTCGGTCAGTCGGTAGCTGGTAGCGGCGTACGGATAATCCTTGGCCACGCCGAGGGAATCCCACACCGAATCGAAGATCCGCGCCGCCGGGTTGCTGGTGGCTTTCTTGTTTTGCGGGTGCAGCGGGTTGATGCCGATCGGCGTTTCGAACGGTTCGTAATGCTCGGGGAACGGGCCTTCGTTCATCTTGTCGACGGCAAAGAACCGCGCCACGCCTTCGGGGTTCATGATGAACGGATTCATCCCCGCTTCCGGAGGCACGTCGGCCTTGTAGTCCGGCACATCGGTACCGCCCCAGGCTTTTCCGTTCCACCACACCAGGCGTTTTTTCTCGTCCCACGGCTTGCCTTGCGGGTCGGCGGAGGCTCGGTTGTAGAGAATCCGTCGGTTAGCCGGCCAAGCCCAGGCCCAGCCCTGATGCTGGTGCATGCCGAACGGAT
This sequence comes from Pseudomonas izuensis, assembly GCF_002356535.2. Lineage (NCBI taxonomy): Bacteria > Pseudomonadati > Pseudomonadota > Gammaproteobacteria > Pseudomonadales > Pseudomonadaceae > Pseudomonas > Pseudomonas izuensis. The sequence goes on from NZ_AP017423.2 coordinate 3,347,078, forward strand.
CATTGTTATCGCGCCGGGCCATCTGGTTGCCCGCTTCGGTCCAGCTGCCGCAGAAAATCCAGCAACCGGAGGCCGTGCTGCCGTCATCCTTGAGCTGGCTGAACGCGGCCAGTTGCGCATTGGCCTTGATCGCCGCGCCGGTGGCGTCGGTGAAGTCGGCGGCGGCACTGCCGTTGATTTCCTTGGCCAGTTCCTCCGGCGAAGGCTCGTCGGGAACCTTGTACGGCCAGGTCAATTTAAGGATGGGATCTGGATAAGCACCACCATTGGCCTGGTAACGCTGACGCAGACGCAGGAACAGTTCGGCCATGATCCGTATGTCGGTCCGTGCCTGGCCGGGGCCATCAGCGCCTTTCCAGTGCCACTGCAGCCAACGGCTGCTGTTGACCAGCGAACCGTCTTCTTCGGCGAAACACGTGGTGGGCAGGCGGATCACTTCGGTCTGGATATCGGCGCTTTTCACATCGTTGTACGGCCCGACGTTTTTCCAGAATTCCGAGGTCTCGGTGGACAACGGGTCCATCACCACCAGCCATTTGAGCTTGGCCAACGCCGCCATCACCCGGTTCTTGTCCGGCAGCGCGGCAATCGGGTTGAAGCCCTGGCACATGTAGCCGTTGACCTTGCCCTGGCCCATCAGGTCGAAGACCTTGAGGATGTCGTAGTTGGGAATGTCCAGTTTCGGCAGGTACTCGTAAGCCCAGTTGTTCTCGGCCGTGGCGTTGGCGCCATACCAGGATTTCATCAGGCTGACGTGGAACTTGCTGTAGTTCTGCCAATAGGACAATTGCCCCGGACGCAATGGTTTTTGCGTGCGTTTGACGATGTAGGCGTTGTAATCCTGCTCGGCGTCGAGGGGCAACGTGAGGTAACCCGGCAGCGAGTTGGACAACAGGCCCAGGTCGGTCAGGCCCTGGATATTGGAGTGCCCGCGCAAGGCATTCACGCCGCCACCCGGCATGCCGACGTTACCCAGCAGCAATTGCACCATCGCCGCGCTACGGATGATCTGCGAGCCGATCGAATGCTGGGTCCAGCCCAGGGCATAGAGAATCGTCATGGTCTTGCCCGGTGTCGAGCAGGTGGCGATTTCTTCCCAGATTTTTTGCATGGCATCGACCGGCATGCCGCAAATCTGGCTCGCCAGTTCGAGGCTGTAGCGGCTGTAATGCTGCTTCATCAACTGATAGACGCAGTGCGGGTCCTGCAGGGTCGGATCGGTCTTGACGAAACCGTCCTCACCGAGTTCATAGCCCCAGCCGGATTTGTCGGTGTAGAGGCGTTTGGCTGCGTCATACCCGCTGAAAATGCCATCCTCGAAGCCATAACCGGCCTTGACGATGAACGACACGTCGGTGTAATTGCGCACGTACTCGTGCTGGATCTTGTCCTCGGTCAGCAGGTAGTTGATCAGACCGCCCATGAACGCGATGTCGGTACCGGTGCGAATCGGCGCGTAATAGTCGGCCACCGAGGCGGTTCGGGTAAAACGCGGATCGACCACGATCAGCCGCGCCTTGTTGTGCGCCTTGGCTTCGGTCACCCACTTGAAGCCGCAGGGGTGCGCTTCTGCTGCGTTGCCGCCCATCACCAGGACCAGGTTCGCGTTGGCGATATCGGTCCAGGTATTGGTCATGGCACCACGGCCGTACGTCGGGGCAAGACTTGCCACCGTCGGGCCGTGTCAGACACGCGCCTGGTTATCGAACCCCAGCATGCCGAGACTGCGAACCACCTTGTGGGTGATGTAACCCGCTTCGTTGGACGCCGCCGAGGCCGCAAGGAAGCCGGTGGTCAGCCAGCGGTTCACTGTCTGGCCCTGGGCATTCTTCTCGATGAAGTTGGCGTCGCGGTCAGCCTTCATCAGGTCGGCGATGCGATCCAGCGCTTCATCCCAGCCGATACGCGTCCATTCACTGCTGCCGGGTTTGCGCACTTGCGGATATTGCAGGCGCCCGGGGCTGTGAATGAAGTCCAGCAGGCCGGCGCCTTTAGGGCATAGGGTGCCGCGGTTGACCGGGTGGTCGGCGTCACCTTCGATGTGGATGATGCTTTGCGCGACATTCTTCGCCGCATCGCCCTGGCTGTACATGATCACCCCGCAACCGACCGAGCAATACGGGCAGGTGTTGCGGGTTTCATGGGTATGGGCGAGCTTGAAGTGACGCACCTGTTCGGCAAAGGCAGGCGTCGGGGCCATGCCCAACGCGCCCAGGCTAGAGCCTGCAAGGCCGATACCGGCGACCTTGAAGAACTGACGACGGCTGAGGTCCATCGTGCACTCCTGATCAGGTGAAGATCCGGTGCTTTGCCGGATTTTTCCGGGCAAACACGGTCGCGGCAGACGGGCTGCCGACATCTCAAACTTTAGTCAACACACTGACAATCTGTGTGAAAACCGACCGTCGGCCGTTTGTCGAACCCTGTGGGAGCGGGCTTGCCCGCGATAGCGGTGGGTCAGCCAAGATCAATTTTGACTGTGCCGCCGTCATCGCTGGCAAGCCAGCTCCCACAGGGATTGTGTTGTTTGAACCGATTGGCGCTTATCATGGCCGGCATGATTAACCCCGCCTTCACGAGACCGCGCATGACTTTCGATTTTGACCAGGTGTTCGACCGCCACAACACCGGCAGCACCAAATGGAGCCGCTACCCGGCCGATGTGTTGCCGATGTGGGTCGCCGACATGGATTTCGCCGCGCCGCCGATGATCATCCAGGCCCTGCAAAAACGCCTGGAACACCCGATGGTCGGCTACAGCGTGGCCCCGGACAACCTGCGCGAAGCCATCGTTGCCGACCTGTGGATCAAGTACGCCTGGCGCGTCGAGCCGCAGGAGTTGATCTTCCTGCCGGGGGTTGAATCGGGTTTCAACATGGCGCTCAAGGCACTGGTCCAGCCACAACAGAATGTCGTGGTGCAGGTTCCGAACTACCCACCTTTACGCCATGCCCCGGGCCATTGGGGCCTGAACAAGGTCGAGCTGAATTTCGACGCACAGCCGGACGGCACCTACACCACGCCGCTGCAAACCCTGAGCCGGTCGCTGCAAGGCGGCGGTGCCCTGCTGCTGAGCAACCCGCACAACCCGCTGGGCAAAGCTTTCCCCCGCGACGAACTGCAAGCCATCGCCGACATCTGCCAGGAGCACGACGCCTGGATCATTTCCGACGAGATCCATGCCGAGCTGTGCTTCGATGGGCGTAAACACATTCCGATGGCGACCCTGGGCCCACAAGTCGCCCAACGCACCATCACCCTGATGTCGGCCAGCAAGGCCTACAACATCGCCGGGTTGAAAACCTCGTTCATGATCATCCAGGACCGCCACCTGCGCGAGCGGGTCAACCACGCCCGTTGCGGCATGGTCGACAGCGTCAACCCGCTGGGCCTGGAAGCCACCCGTGTCGCCTACAGCGAAGCCGGGCCCTGGCTGGCCGAGCTGAGCGCTTACCTGCAAGGCAACCGTGATTACCTGGTCGACGCGGTGCGCACCCGCCTGCCGGGCATCACCATGAACGTGCCGCAAAGCACTTACCTGGCATGGCTCGACTGCACGGCGCTGGGGCTGGACAACCCGCAGCAGTTTTTCCTCGAACAGGCCAGGGTGGGCTTGAGCCCCGGTTTGGATTTCGGTGATGACTGCAAACAATTCGTGCGCCTGAACTTCGGTTGCCCACGGTCGTTGCTGGAGGAAGGGATTGCCCGGATGGAGCGCAGTTTGCGCCACCTCAAGGCCTGATCCACCACAGATCCCCTTGTGGGAGCGAGCCTGCTCGCGAAGGCGTCAGCACAGTAACATTGCTGGAGACTGACACACCGTCTTCGCGAGCAGGCTCGCTCCCACAGAGGATTTCTGTGATTTCTGAAGTAGTGCAATCCCTCTGAAATCCAACCGAACTCAAGCCAAAACACCACGGTCAACCTTTTGAATCCTCCTTGAGCCCGGAGATCAATGATGACCGACTATCCAAAACCACCCTTCCCCAAACAACACCAGCCTGTCCCCGGCTCGCAACGAAAAATGGACCCGTATCCCGACTGTGGTGAACAAAGCTACAAGGGCTCGGGACGCCTGGAGGGCAAGATTGCCCTGATTACCGGCGGTGATAGCGGTATCGGCCGTGCAGTCGCCATCGCTTTCGCCCGCGAAGGCGCGGATGTCGCCATTGCCTACCTCGATGAGCAGGAAGATGCCGAGGAAACCGCGCGTTGGGTCGAGCAGGCAGGCCGGCAATGCCTGCTGCTGCCCGGGGACCTGGCGCACAAGGTGCATTGCCGCGCACTGGTGGAGAAAACCGTCGAACGCTTCGGTCGTATCGACGTGCTGGTCAATAACGCCGCATTCCAGATGACCCACGAGACCCTTGAAGACATCTCCGACGAAGAATGGGTGATGACCTTCGACGTCAACATCACCGCGATCTTCAGGATTTGCCAGGCTGCGTTGAAACACATGAAGCCCGGCAGTTCGATCATCAATACCAGCTCGGTCAATTCGGACATGCCCAACCCCACCCTGCTCGCCTATGCCACCACCAAAGGGGCAATCGCCAACTTCACCGCGGGCCTGGCACAAATGCTCGGGCCCAAGAACATCCGCGTGAACAGCGTGGCGCCGGGGCCGATCTGGACACCCCTGATTGTCTCGACCATGCCGCAAGAAACGGTGCAGAACTTCGGCGGCAACACGCCGCTGGGGCGCCCGGGCCAACCGGTGGAAGTGGCGCCGATTTATGTCCTGCTGGCCTCGGACGAAGGCAGCTACATCACCGGCCAACGCTTTGGCGTGACCGGGGGCAAGCCGATACTTTGACGCCGATGAAAAATGGAACCGGCGGACACCTCCAGTGCTCCACAGCTTATGAGCCCGGCCATGGCGAAATACGGCCATGGCGGTTTCTTGATACCTGGAGGTCGTCATGTCCGCACCTTTCGTCAAGCTGTTCACCCAACCGAACTACGCGTGGACGGATATTCGCAAGGAAGAGGAAGCGCATCCTCACCACTATCTCGCACATTTGCTCCTGCTTGGCCTGGTCCCCCCGGTGTGCCTGTATCTCGGGACGACTTATGTGGGCTGGAGTCTGGCGGAAAATGAAACGGTCAGGCTCAGTGCTGCCAGTGCGCTGCAACTGTGCCTGTTGCTATACGTGAGTATCCTGGTCGGCGTCGCGCTGATCGGGCTGTTTATCCGCTGGATGTCGCGTACGTTCGACGCGCGGCCAACGGTCAACCAATGCATAGGTTTTGCCGCCTACACCGTCACGCCGTTCTTCGTGGCGGGCCTTGCAGGCCTGTACCCCAGTCGCTGGCTGGCGATCCTGGTGCTGGGGGCTGCGTCGGTCTATTCGACGTTTCTGCTGTTCGTGGGGCTGCCGACGTTCATGCATGAACGCAAGGAACAAGGTTTGCTCAATTCGACTTGCGTCTGGGGCGTCGGGTTACTGGTGCTGGTCACGATCCTGGTGGAAATGATCCTGATTTGGTTCAACATGCTGTCGCCGGAATATTTGCGTGCCACGGTCGGTTGATGACCCGGGGCCATGAGCTTCATTGCCTGGGTCGCGGTGTTGGGTGCCGTGTTGCTGACACTGGCACTCACCTCGTCGTACCTGCGCTGGCTGCCGGTGACCACGTCAGCCGTGTGCCTGACGCTCGGGGTGGCCATCGGGCCGGCAGGTTTGGCCTGGCTCAGGCTGGATATCAAGGACGCCGCCTTCTGGATGGAGCACCTGACCGAAGTCGCGGTGTTGTTTTCCTTGTTTGTCTGCGGACTGAAATTGCGCCTGCCGCTCAGGGATCGCAAGTGGCGGGTGGCGTTCGGTCTGGCGGGGCCGGTGATGCTCCTGACCATTACCGGTGTCTGCCTGCTACTGCACGTTGCCTTCGAGCTCCCATGGGGCCCGTCGTTGCTGATCGGCGCGATTCTGGCACCCACCGACCCGGTGCTGGCTTCGTTGGTGCAGGTCAACGACGCCAAGGATGACGACCCGGTGCGTTTCGCGCTTTCGGGCGAGGCGGGGCTCAACGATGGCATCGCCTTTCCGTTTGTCATTCTCGCTCTACTGTTCCTGCAACAAGGCAGCGGCTCCTCCAGCGCCTGGCTGGATGACTGGGCACTCAAGCGCCTGTTGTGGGCCGTGCCCGCCGGTCTGTTGATCGGTTACTGCATGGGACGCGGCATCGGCCGCTTGACCCTGTCGATGCGTATCCGCAATGCCGACAGTACCTTCTCCCCCAATGATTACCTGACATTCGCGCTGATTGCCCTGGCCTATGTCACGGCAGAATCGGTATACGCCTACGGTTTTCTTTCGGTGTTTGCCGCCGGCTTGGGCCTGCGTGGGGCGGAGGTCAACTCCACGGGACATTTGCAGCCGCCGGCCGAGCACCTGGTGCAACCGGTCGTCGGTCACCAGAATGTCGAACCTGACGATGCCGTGCACGGCGATGTGGAACACCTGGAGGACACGCAGGTTGCCGCCGGGATCATGATCGGCGACATGCTGTCCTTTGGCAGTCTCGTCGAACGGGCCATGGAAGTGTTTCTGGTGACCTTGCTCGGGGTGGTATTGGTCAGTCACTGGGACTGGCGCGCGCTGGCGATTTCCCTGGCGCTGTTCTGCGTGATTCGTCCCCTGAGCGTCGCACTGGTGCCATGGGGCCGTTTGCTGAACGGCCGGCAACGATTGTTGATCGGTTGGTTCGGGATTCGCGGCATCGGTAGCTTTTACTACCTGTTCTACGCCTTGAATCACGAGCTTACGCCAGCGCTGGCCAGCCTGTGCACCGACCTCACGCTGTCAGTGGTCGCGCTAAGCATTCTGCTGCACGGCATCAGCACTCAGCCAATGCTTGCGCGCTATGAGCAGCACAACCGTCGGCTCACTTCATCGTCGAGGCAATGATTTCCACCAGGCTTTTTTGCGTAAAGGGTTTGGACAACCGTGGAAGTCGGGTCGCAAAACCATCCAGCCGCTCCGCAAAACCGGTGGCGAGGATGATCGGCAGGGTCGGGTTCATGATCTGGATGGCTTGTGCCAGTTGCGCGCCATTCATTTGCGGCATGGCCATATCGGTGATGACCAGGTCGAAGTGCTGCTGGTTTTCAAGCAACTGCAACGCCTGGGCGGCGGACTCCGCAATGCAGACGTGATGTCCGAGGTCTTCCAGCAACAGGCAGGTGCTGGTCAATACCAGGCTGTCGTCATCGACCACCAATACATTGAGCCGTGGAACCTGCGGTGCTGCCAGCTCCGGGCCCTGTCGCTCGGCCACCGATCCGACCCTGGCCACGGGCAACCAGAGTTCGGCGGTGGTGCCTTTGTCCTTCTCGCTTTTGAGTATGAAGCGCCCGCCCATTTGTTCGATAAAGCCATGCACCATCGACAGCCCCAGGCCCGTCCCCTTGCCGACGCCCTTGGTGGTGAAAAACGGGTCCATCGCCGAAGACAGCGTGGCGTCGTCCATGCCCATCCCTGTATCGGTGATGGAAAAACACACGTAACGTCCTGGCGCCAGCGTTGTATGCGGCTGGTCGAGGACCACTTCCGAGCGGGTGCCGAGCACGATGGTGCCGCCATTGGGCATCGCATCGCGAGCATTGGTCGCCAGGTTGAGAACCGCCAGCTCCAGCTGATTGACGTCGGCCAGCACCGGCTCGGGCTCTGGCGTAAAACAGGTTTCGATTTTCACCGTCGGCCCCAGGGAGCTGCGCAGCAGACCGGTGATGCCCTCCACCAGCTTCGGTATTTCGATGGGTTCGGCCTTGAGTTCCTGCCGTCGGGCAAACGCCAACATGCGCTGGGTCAGGGATACACCACGCAAGGCGCCCTGGGTGGCGTTATCCAGCAAACGGGTTAATCGCGGATCGTCGTCTATGCGTTTGCGGACGATTTCCAGATTGCCCAGGATAACGGTCAGCAGATTGTTGAAGTCGTGGGCAATACCGCCACTGAGCTGGCCGATGGCCTGCATTTTCTGCGCCTGGAACAGCGCCTCGCGGGTTTTCTCCAGGGCTTGCTGCGCCTGTGCGGCCTCGGTGATGTCCCGGGTGATCTTGGCGAAACCGAGCAATGTGCCGGTATCGCCCCAGATCGGGTCCACCACCACATGGGCGAGAAACCGCGTACCGTCCTTGCGCAAACGCCAGCCCTTGTTTTCGAACCGCCCTTCGCGCGTCGCGATGTCCAGGGTGCGAAACGGCTCGCCGGCTGCGCGATCCTCAGGGGTGTAAAACATCGAAAAGTGCTGGCCAATGACCTCTTCGGGCAAGTAGCCCTTGATGCGCTGGGCGCCAGGATTCCAGTTGGTCACACGGCCATCGGGGCCTAGCATGTAGATGGCGTAATCGGTGACGCTTTGCACCAGCAAACGGAATTGCTGCTCGCTTTGCTTGAGGGTTTCTTCGGCTGCCTTGCGATCGGTCAGGTCGCGGGTGATCTTGGCAAAACCCAGCAGCCTGCCCGAAGGATCGCGGATCGGATCGATCACCACATGGGACCAGAAATGCGTGCCGTCCTTGCGCACACGCCAGCCCTCGCCTTCGAAACGCCCCTCGCGAATCGCCGTGTCCAGCGCCCGTTGTGGCAAACCGGCCTGGCGATCCTCTTCGGTGTAGAAACGGGAGAAATGCTGGCCGAGAATCTCGGCTTCCTCATACCCCTTGAATCGCCTGGCGCCCGCGTTCCAGCTGGTTATGATGCCGTCGGGATCAATCATGTAGATCGCATAATCGACCACCGCATCGATCAGCAGGCGGAAGCGCGTTTCCTCGCTGACGCCCACTTTGCCTCGATCCTCGCTCATTGAGTTCTCGCATCAGAATTGTATGTCTGGAGTATGCGACAGATTAGCCGTTTGGACAGCCGGGCAAGCGCTATCGATTGACGTATTTAACGATGTAGGCGTTCAGCTCGTTATAGACGAAGTCCGGAACTTTCTCGGCAAGAATCGCCGCCTGGAACAGTGCCAACTGGCACTCTTTGATCATTTCATTACGATCGCTCACTGCGAAAACGTGGTTCTCGATAATGCTGGAGTACGCGTCGTACGAAAAATCGACCTTGGTTGTCGTAGTGGTGACTTTACCGTCTGCGGCTTTTGAATACGTGCTGTGGGCAACCTGGGTCCGCTCCTTCAGAGGCCCGAAACCGCGCTCGTACAGGTTGATCCGGGAGCCACTGATCGCCTTCGCCGCGTTTTCCAGGGCCACAAGGATTGCCTTGGCATGGCTCACGCTGGCATCCAGCTTCGACACGGAGAGAAATCTCTCCATTTCATTGTTTTGCAGACTTTTGAGCGCCCTTTTGAAACTCGACACGTGGGCAAACTCTTGAGTACAACCAACGATGTGGGTCTCGAATTGATACCCGCTGGCCGTCGCCAAAGGAGGAAAGGACACGAGGTCGATATTGTCGAAGGCTGACTCCATGATGATGTTGTATTTGCCGGTGAAGGCCTTGGTGAAGATCATCGTGCAGACCTCTCGCACAAACGACTCCGTATGTTCATAAGCATGCAAGACACCCTCTTTGATCATGTCTTCATATTGGGGGTGTTTCTTGCGGTATTGAGGCAGGTACAGCCGAACGTAATTGGTGTAGCGCTGCGTTGGCAGGAGGGCCTTTTCAAGCAGGTAGGTTTTACCTGAAGATTCCAACCCGACAACAGCCAGTAGCTTGGGGATGGGTTCCACCGTTTTGCCATCGAACAGCGTTGCGCTTATTTCACTGAATGCAGCAGTGACCTGGTCAGAGGTGTAGGTGTATTTCGATGTTTGCGACATGGTTTGATTTCCTTATCAAATAGTTGGGTGATCCGGTCACCAGCCCTATCAATAAAGTGTGCTTTCGCTATTTGATCAAATGGATGATTTGATCAAGGCATGTCGATGTTTTTTAAGGTAAAAATTCCTACCTCGCCGAATGAAAAAGCGTCGGTTCGATCGACCACCAGCGCGGCAACAATTGCCTGACCTTGCTCTCGCCAAAGCGATCATCGATCAGCATCACCACCCCTTGGTCCTGTTGTGTACGAATCACCCTGCCCGCGGCCTGCACCACTTTCTGCACACCGGGAAACAGGTAGGTGTAGTCGTAACCGGCACCGAAAATCGCGGCCATGCGGCCTTTCATCTGCTCATTGACCGGATTGAATTGCGCCAGCCCCAGGGTGGCGATGAACGCACCGATCAGCCGCGCGCCGGGCAAGTCGATGCCTTCGCCGAATGCCCCGCCCAATACCGCAAAACCGATGCCCTCGCCGCCTTCGGTGAACCGGTCGAGAAATTCCTGGCGTTGTGCCTCCGCCATGCCTCGGGACTGCGACCACAGGTTGATCCCTGGATAACGTTCGGCCAGTGACTGCGACACTTGCTGCAAATAATCAAAGCTGCTGAAAAACGCCAGGTAGTTGCCGGGGCGCTGGCTGAACTGATTGGCGATCAATTCAACAATCGGCGCCACGGACGCCTGGCGATGGGCGAACCGAGTGGAGATCCGGCTGACGATATGCACTTGCAACTGGTCGGCGTCAAACGGCGATTCAACGTCGATGCACACCGTATTCGCCGGAGTCCCCAGCAGATCGGCGTAATAGTGACGCGGACTGAGTGTTGCCGAGAACAGCACAGTACTGCGTGCCGCTGTCAGGCGAGGTCCGATGAAGCGGGCTGGCACCACGTTGCGCAGGCACAGCTGCGAGAGTTGTCGTTTGCGCTCAAGCTCGCGTTTGCTGATATCGAACAGGAAGTGTTCGTCGAAGAGCTCGGCCACCCGTCCGAACTGCAACAGGTCGAAATAAAAGCCCTGGAGCGTGCTGTCCAGTCCTTGCGGGTGATCGTTGAGGTAGTCGCCGATGCTGGCACTGCAGGATGAGAGTGCCTGGAGCAGTTTCTCCGGGGCCTTGTCATAAGCCTGATAGGTGCCCTGTTGCTGATCATGCAAGGCATTCCATTCGCGATTGACCCGCTGCAAGGGCTTTTTCAACGGCTCGGGGGCGGTTTTTCGTACAGCGTTGAGGGTCGCTTGATCAAGACTGGCGCTGTACATCTGACGGCCGCGCTCCACCAGGTTGTGGGCCTCGTCCACCAGTACCGCGACCTTCCATTGGTTGGCCTGTGCCAGCCCGAACAGCAAGGCGCTGAAGTCGAAGTAATAGTTGTAATCGGCAACCACCACATCGACCCAGCGGGCCATTTCCTGACTCAGGTAGTACGGACATACCCCGTGGTCCAGGGCGATCCGGCGCAATGCATCCTGGTCAAGCAGGTTCACTTCGCTGGCAGCCTGGCGTGCGGCCGGCAGACGGTCGTAGAAACCCTGGGCCAATGGACAGGACTCCCCATGGCAAGCCTTGTCCGGATGCTCGCAGGCCTTGTCCCGGGCAATCATCTCCAGCACGCGCAAGGGCGGTGCATCAGCACTTTTAAGGATCACCTGCGCCGCGTCCAGTGCCAGTTTGCGCCCCGGGGTTTTCGCCGTGAGAAAGAACACCTTGTCCAGTTGCTGCGGCGCGAGGGCCTTGAGCATCGGGAACAAGGTGCCAACGGTCTTGCCAATCCCCGTCGGTGCCTGGGCCATCAGGCAGCGGCCGGTGCTGACGGCCTTGAACACCGATTCGGCGAGATGACGCTGGCCCGGTCGAAAGTCGGCATGGGGAAACGCCAACGCTTGTGCCGCCCGATTTCGCCCCTCGCGATGGACCATTTCCTGCTCGGCCCAATTCAGGAACAGTGCGCAATGCAGCTCGAAGAATGGCTGCAACTGGGCAGCGCTGAAGGTCTCGACCAGGCAGGTTTCCTTTTCACTGGCGATGTCGAAGTACACCAACGCGAGATTGATCTGCGCGAGCTCAAGTTTGCAGCACATCAGCCAGCCGTAGATTTTCGCTTGGGCCCAGTGCAGTTGGCGGTGATTGGCCGGTTGTTTGCTCAAGTCGCCACGGTAGGTCTTGACCTCTTCCAGGCAGTTTTGCGCGGGATCGTAGCCATCCGCCCTGCCCTTGACTGTCAGATTCCGGTACAGGCCTTCCAGTGCCACTTCGCTCTGATAGCCCTCGCTGCGCCGGGAGGCCACGGTGCGATGCCCGACGATGCCCTCCAGGGCGGTCGGCGAGGGTGTGAAGCGCAGGTCGAGGTCGCCGGCCTTGGCGGTGAACTCACACAGTGCCCGCACCGCGATGCTGTAGCTCAAGCGCCCTGCTCCGCCCATTGCACGTAGCACACGGCAATCGGCATGTGGTGTTCATGACAGAACTCCAGCCAGCGCAGCTGGTTGTCCTGCAGGCGATCCCCCGGGCCCTTGACTTCGATCATGCGGTAGGTCTTTTTCTGCGGCCAGAACTGGATGAGGTCCGGCATCCCGGCGCGATTCGCCCTGATGTCGAGCAACAGCCGGTTGAACCAGTGCTTGAGGTGCTCGGCCGGCAGGCAATCCAGGGCTTGTTCCAGCAATTCGTCGTTCAGTACGTTCCAGAATACGAAGGGTGACTGCACGCCCCATTTTTCGACGTAACGCTTTCGGATGGTTTGCTGGTAACGCCCATCGTCGAGCTCGGCAAGACAGGCCTGGAACAAGTCAACCCGTCGCTCATGGAAATCCTCGTTGAGCAGGTCCGCCGGGCCGCGCTGGAACGGGTGGAAAAAGGCCCCAGGCAGCGGCGCGAAAATGGCTGGCCAGCAGAGCAGGCCGAACAGTGAGTTGACCAGGCTGTTTTCAACGTAATGCACGGGTGCCGAATCTTCGGCCAGATGCGCCTGAACGTAATACTCCACCGACATCACCGGGTCGGTCCGGGGCAATTGCAGCTCCAGACGCAGCATTTCCCGCGCAGACGCGCGTTTCACCGGCGGCCCGCCCAGTTTGCGTCGCAACCGGGGCAAGATGCGCAACACCTGCTGATGTTCGGCGGCGCTTTGTGGCGATTGTTCGGCCTGGGTGGCGAGCTCCAGCGCCAGCTCGTATTCCTCGCAGCGTTCCAGCACGCGGATCAACCGCTGGCGTGCACCGGGGTAGGCGCATTGACGGTACAGCGCCAGCGCCGTGGAGAAATCCGCCAGGCGTTCGCAGTGCTGGGCGATCTGGAACAGCAGTTTCTCACGACGCCTTTGCAGCCAGGGATTGCTCAGCGTCAACCCGTTGATCTGCTCAACGATCCCGACCACTGCCTCGCCAGCCTCGAAATGCTGCTGGCATTGGTGAAGGAACAGGCAGGCATCCACGTCCTCGCGGCTGCGCAATCCCCGGGAATCGGAGCAAAACTCGACTTTTTCGTAGGTGAAGATCCCAAGGTCGGCCAGCACGAATTCGGACCAGTCCTGGTAAAGATTGCCGAAAAACATCAGGCGCAAGCGATCGCACAGGTCCATGATGGTCAAACTGAACAAGCGGTCGTTCAGCGACGGGCACCATTGATCAAAGCTGCGCGTCTCGGGAAAGTGCTCGATCAGCGCCGGTAGCCACTCAGCCTTTTTGCCCTTGGGCTGGACGATGGCGCTGCCCAGGCATTCAACGATTTCGGCCTTGAGCAATACCTCGAACAGCGCCTCGACCGACAATGGTAATTGTTCATCGAGCCAGCCCAGTGCCACGAGGGGTTCGGCTGCGCTGGCGATGTCACCGATTTCGGCGTAATGCAGTTTGCTGCGCCTGAAATGAATGCCCTTGCGCATCACCATCCTGACCAGTAGTGCCCGGGATTCACGGGACAGGTCATTGAAGTCGGCAATGAACCGTTGCTCCTCGACGCTCAGCACATCGCCATAGCGATGCTCAAGCCAATCAAGCACTTGCATGAAATTGTTGAGGTAATAGAACGGATCGTCGAGCGGGTTTGCAGTCACGGGTAAATGGACCATGGCGAGCGAGTACTGGTTATGCGTACAGATACCAGCAACACCCTGCCCGGCGCAATCGGAAAAGGATGGGTGGAGGGGGCTGTCAGTTAATTTTTTCGATCCATCGAACTTTCTGCGTTTACGTGGCACCAACCGCAATAGAGGTGCTGTCGTGCGCGACAGTCGCAACGAATTTTTGAAGTGTTTTAGAGGCGGTTATGAACATCAAGACTCTGGGTTATCCCTTGGCGGCGGCAGCTTTCATGATGCTGACCGGCTGCTCGACGCCAACCGTTGTGACCCTGCAGAACGGCACCCAGTATTTGACCAAGGACATGCCGAAAACCAAAACCAAGGATGGCTTCTTCGAATTCGAGGATATTTCCGGGGCGAAGGTCAAGGTCAAGGCGGATGAAGTGTCGACGATTCGCAAGGAAGACTAGGGACCGAGTTATCGTTCTTCGCGAGCAGGCTCGCTCCCACATTGGACTGCATACTCCTGTGGGAGCGAGCCTGCTCGCGAAGAGGCCCTGTCAGCCGATCACAATCCCCGAACCAGACAAACCATCCAGCCCCACCCCGACCAGCGTCACCGAATCATTACCAAAGCTCAGTACGGTATCCTGCCCCACCGCCGTGGCATGGGCCCGCAAGTCGTCGTTCGGCGCCACGCCTTGCACCCCGAGAAACACCAGTTTGTCGTTCGCCTGATAGCCCAGCACCCGGTCGTGGCCAAACGCGCCGCTGAACAGGAAGGTATCGATCCCGCCCCCCGATTCCAACAGATCGTTGCCAGCCCCGCCGACCAGCACGTCGTTGCCTTTGCCACCGATCAAATGATCGTTGCCGTCGAGGCCGAACAACCAATTGCCGTCCACCTGTGCCTTGAGCGTATCGTTGCCCGCACCGCCGTTTACCGACGACACGTACTGAGTCAGCTGGTTGCCGGCCGCCAGCCCGTTGACGGTGACGCTGTGGGTCACGTCATCCTTGAACAGCCCCCATAAAAAGCCCGGCTCCTTGCTCACGATGCTGCCGATGTCACGGGTAATGCTGATGCCGCCATTGGCATCGCGGATGTACAGGTTGCCGGCACCGTCGTTGGCAAAATCGAAGTTCTTCACCGATTGCTGCAAATCCAGCACATTGTGGCCCTTGCCGCCCGACAGGATGTTGTAGCCACCGGCATCGCGAAAGGTGTCATTGCCATCGCGGCCTTCCAGATAGTCGTTGCCTTTGCCGCCCTGGATCAGGTCATTGCCGTCGCTGCCGATGATGAAGGTGCTGCCCTTGTGGGTCTCGGCATTGCGGTTCAGGTCCTGGACCCAGGTGTTGGCCCGTGCCGGGTCCGAAAGGTTGGCAACGACGATGGTGGAGTCTTTGCTGGTGAGGTTGTAGAACCCGGATTCCAGTACCCGGGTCATGCCGTCGCCATAACCGGTCGGCAAATGGGAAATCCAGGTCGGGATGTTGAGGATGGAAAACGGCAGCAGATTCCAGGCGGCCGACGCATAGTGGTCGTTGAAACTGACAATGTTATTGGTGGCCGAGGCTTGATTGGCATCGTGCACGCCGACCGATGACAGGTTGAATGCCGAGCCGTCCAGTGCGCGGAACACCGGATCGTTTTCGTAGCCGACGTTCAGCACCTTGTCGCTGCTGCCCTGCGTCGGCGAGGCATAGGCGATGTAGTTGGAATCCTGGAAGAAGCCGCCCCATTTTTCACCACTCAAATCCGCCAGGCTGTTGACCGCCAACCCGCCAAGGCTGTGACCGCTGACCAGCACATCCTTGCCGGACAACCCGTTGGCCTGGGCAAACGCCGCGACGTCGGCGAACAGCTTGCCGAACGCTTCACCCGCATAGTTTTTTGCGTAATCCTTCGGGCCCAATGCCGCCAACAAATCATTGATGACATCGCCGATGGAGTCACTGATCTGGCTTTCACGAGGGCCACTGGTACCGCGAAAGGCGACGCCGATTTCCGTGAGGTGCCCCTGGGCATCGTATTTGCCGAGGATTTCCACCTGGGCACTGGTGTAGCCGGCCTTTTCGCCGAAGAAGGTTCCCCGGGCATCGACTTTGCCGTCATAACCCAACTGTGCGGCGGTGACAGGTGTCCAACCGGCTTTCTTCACGGCGTCCAGCGCGGCTTTCTCCGAGTCGGGGTTCCAGGGAATACCGGGAATCGCCCCCTGGGAATCGGTGCCACCGATCAGCGCAGTCACCAACGTGGCGGGCAGGCCCAAGCCGAAACCATTGTGCTGGTAACCGGTGGCGAAGCCGTTATCGAGGTTGTGATAGGAATACAGCGTGATTGCCATCGCGTCGGTGAACAACGCTTTGGCGTCTGCTGTACCAAGGTTCTTGTAGTCGTACACACCCATGGGTATTGCCTCTCTCTTTGTTGGAATTGTCAGAGATAGCTCACAGCCGGAACCCCTCGATCGCGAGGCGCCCCGGAGCCTCCAGTGCTCAAGTCTGTTACGCGGATACGAACGCTATCGGGTTCCCGGCCCTTGTCCGAACGCTTCATCAACCCTGGCCAGGTCCTGCTCACTCAGGGTCCCGGCGTAGTAATGCAATTTGGTCCAGGCCATCAGATAGTCATAACGGGCCTGGGCCAGGTCGCGGCGGGTGGTGAACAGTTGTTGTTCGGCGTTCAGCTCATCGAGGTTGACCCGCTCGCCGCCGAGGATGCTTTGCCGGGTCGAGACCACCAGCGCTTCGGCGGAGACCAGGGCTTTCTGGTAGGCGCGCAATTTGCTCACGCCCGACAGGCAGGCGCTGAATTGCCGACGCAACTCGATCAGGGTTTGTCGGGTCTTGCCGTCCAGTTCGTACTCGGCTTGCTCCATTGCACGGCGGGCCTGGCGGGTCGATGCCGAAACACCCCCGCCGGCGTACAGCGGTACGTTGATTTCGATGCCGATAGTGTTGGTGTCGTAGCGCTGGTTGTAGGTGTTGCCGCTTTCCGATTCGTTCTGGCGTACCGTGGCGTAGGCGCTGACTTTCGGCAGGTGCCCGGCCCGATTGCGCTCGACCTCGTAGCGCGCCACTTCCAGCGCCTGGCGCTGGGATGCGAGGTTGGGGTTATTGGCCACGGCCATCTCATGCCAGGTGTCGTAATTGGCCGGTTGCAGGGTAAAGGTCTGGAAGTGTTGATCCAGTGGGGCCAAATCGGCAATGTCGATCGCCGGCACGCCAATCAGCGCACCGAGTTCACGCAGGGAGGCATCCTGTTCGTTGCGCGCTTCGATTTCCTCGGCGGTGGCCAGTTCGTAGCGAGATTCGGCTTCGAGAATGTCTGTGCGCGTACCCTCGCCCTGGCGGAACATTTGCTCGTTCTGCCGGAATTGCTGTTCGAAGGCTTTTTTCCTGGCCTGGGCGATGTCGATCTGGTCCTGGGCGAACAACGCCTTGGTGTAGCTGTCCAGCACCCGCACCAGCAATTCCTGGCTCTTGCCGCGAAAGTTTTCGTCGGCAAACAGCGATTGCGCGACCCCCTTGCGATAAGCCGCATAAGCCTCGTAGTCGAGCAACGGCTGTTGCAGGGTCAGGCTGGAGCCGTAACTGTTGTAATGGCGGTCATCGCTCTGGTTATTCCCGCGCTCGTTGAGGTAAGTGGCCTTGGAGCTGTTGCGGCCCTTGTTGTAGTTGTAACCCAGTTTCGGCAGCAATCCGGCACGGCCAATGACTCGGTTCTCAAGGCCTGCATCGCGCTCCTTGATGGCCCCGAGGTAGACCGGATCATTGCGTATTGCCTGTTCATAAATCTCGAACGGCCCCATGGCCGCCACGGCCGGGTTACCCGCGAGCAGCATCAATGCGGCCCCGAGCAAGGAAAGCTTATTCATACAGCCGAACATCCTTATTCCTCGGTCAACGCGGAGCCTGCCCGGTCGAGCAGCGGTTTGAACAAATAGTTGAGGAGCGAACGCTCACCGGTGCGCACGAACATTTGCGCCGGCATGCCGGGCTTGATCACCAGGCCATTGAGTTTTTCCATGGCCTGGTCGCTGACACTGCTGCGCAGCACGTAATAGGGTGCGCCGGTTTTCTCATCGACCATCTGATCGGCGGAGACCAGGCTGACTTCGCCCGGTACACGTGGAGTGCGACTCTGGTTGAAGGCGGTGAACAGGATGTCCACCGGCAGATGCGGACCGACCTTGTCGACGAGGTTGACCGGCAGGCGCCCTTCCACCTCCAGTCCCGTGTCCTGAGGCACGATCTCCAGCAGACTCTCCCCCTGACGCACCACGGCGCCTACCGTGTGCACACCCAGGTTCACCGCAACGCCGTCAGCCGTGGCGACGATCTCGCTGTGCTGCAGATCGAACCCGGCAGAATTCAGTTGTTCTTCCAGTGTCACGCTCTTGAGCTGGGCATCGGCCAATTGCGTGCGCACTTCTTTCTGGTACTCCTCGATGTGCTGTTGCAGCTTGAGGCGCGATTCGATAATCCCCTGCTCCACCCGGCCGCTTTCACCAAGGTTTTCCGCCAACTGTTGCTGCACCTGCGACAACTGCCGCTGGTACTCCATCAATCGGTTGCGCGGGATGTAGCCGTTTTCCGCCAGCGGCGTCAGATTGCTTAGCTGCTGGTGCAGGGAATCGGCCTGGGCGCTCAAGTCGGTGCGGGCACGGCGCATGCCGGTGAGTTGCGCGCCGGCACCTTCGATGCTGGCGCGCAAGGCGGCCTGCTCGCGGGCAAAGGCATCGCGGCGGCTGCTGAACAACTGGCGCTGACCGTCCAGCACCAACGCCAGGCGCGGGTCGGGATCGTTGCTCAGCTCGGCTGGGAAATTCACCTGCTTGAGGTTGTCCCGCTCGCTTTGCCATCGGGCAAGGCTGGCCCAGGCCATGCGGTACTGCGCTTGCAGCGATTGCACGTCTGCGCCGACCTGGGTCTGGTCGAGCCGGAACAGCGGCTGCCCCTGAGTCACCCATTGCCCTTCGCGCACCAGAATCTGGCTGACCACGCCGTTGCTCATCGACTGCACGGCCTTGCGCTTGCCCGACACCACCACCGTGCCTTGCACCGCAATGCCCTGATCGAGAGGTGCGAAGCTCGCCCAGGTAAAGAAACTGCCGGCGCCGACGATCGCCAGTAGCCAGCCGAGGCGGACGAAGTAACGGGCGTCGCGTTCAGGCCGTTCGGCCAGGTAACCCTGCTCCATCGTCGTTTCGCGTTGAGGGGTCGAGTGGGTGTTGCTCATACGCCGGAACTCCTTGTCGTCGGCTGAGACTGCCAGCTCATACTGAGCCCGCCCGACGCTGGCGCGGGTCTTGGCTGTTGGGACTGCTGAGCCCCCGAGAGCGCCTTGAGCACCTCCTGGCTCGCACCGAACGCCTGCAAGCGTCCGTCGTTGAGCACCAGCAACCTGTCAGCCTGGGCCAACGCGGAGGAACGATGGGTAACCAGAATCACGCTGGTGCCTTGGGCCTTCATCTGCGCGATGGCGCCGGCCAGCGCCGCTTCGCCCACGGTGTCGAGGTTGGAATTGGGCTCATCCAGCACCACCAGGCTCGGCTGGCCGTACAGTGCCCGCGCCAGCGCCACTCGTTGTTTCTGCCCGCCGGAAAGGCCTGCGCCGTTATCGCCAAGCACGGTGTCGTAGCCTTGTGGCAAGCGCAGGATCAGTTCATGAACCCCGGCCTGCTGCGCGGCGGCCACGACTTTTTGCGGATCGGTTTCCCGGAAACGCGCGATGTTTTGCGCGATGCTGCCGCTGAACAATTCGATGTCCTGTGGCAGGTAGCCGATGTAAGGCCCGAGGTCGTCCCGATTCCAGCGATGGATGTCCGCACCGTCGAGCCGCACCGTCCCACCGAGCGTCGGCCAGACACCCACCAGCACCCGCGCCAGTGTCGATTTGCCCGAACCCGACGTACCAAGCACGCCCATCACCTCACCCGCGGCCAGGCTGAAACTCACCAGGTGCAGGGTCGCCTCCCGTTGTCCCGGTGGTCCCGCGCTGACCTGTTCAAAGGTGATCTGGCCCTTCGGCGCCGGCAGCGCCATGGCCTCGTCGCTGGACGGGTAAGCTTGCAACAAGGCGTCGAGGCGGTGGTAAGCCAGCTTGGCACCGCTCCATTGCTTCCACACGGCGATCAGTTGATCGATAGGGCTCAGCACGCGCCCCATCAGGATCGAACCGGCAATCATCATGCCGGCGCTCATGTCGCCCTTGATCACCAGCAACGCGCCAAGGCCCAGCACCAGCGATTGCAAACATAGACGCAGGGTTTTGCTCAAGGAACTGATGACCGCGCCGGTATCGCTGGCCTGATTCTGCAAGCCGAGGAAACGTGAGTGCACCTCAAACCAGCGGTTGCGCAACGCCCCCAGCATGCCCATGGCTTGAATGGTTTCGGCGTTGTGCAAGTGGCTGGTGGCCAGTTGGCTGGATTGCTGGGAACACACGGCCGCTTCGCCCAACGGTTTTTTGGTCATGGACTCATTGAGCCAGGCCAGCGCAATCAGCAGCAGCGCCCCTGCCGTGGCAAAGACGCCGAGCCAGACGTTGAACAGATAAATCACCAACAGGTACACCGGAAACCACGGTGCATCGAAGAACGCGAACAACGCCGGGCCGGTGACGAACTGACGAATATGCGTCAGATCCCCCAACGCCTGTCCGGCGTGACCTTCGCCCTTGAACAGGTTGCGCTCGAACGCCGCCCGATACACACGCAGATTAAACCGCCGCTCTAACTCACTGCCGATACGAATAACGATGAAACTGCGAACCGCCTCCAACAAACCGATAAAGGCAAAGAACCCGACGATCATCAGCGACAACATGACCAGCGTCGTTTCATTTTGCGAAGACAGTACCCGGTCATAGACTTGCAGCATGTAGATAGAGGGCGCCAACATCAGGATATTGATCAGGGCAGTAAAACAACCAACGCTGATCAAGAGGCTCTTATAGTCTCCCAACGCCTTGATTAATGGTGCGGTGGCTGGGGCCTTCGCCATCTTCATGGGTTATTCCTGAATTGATATTCATCGCCACGCCTGGGCGAAGTTCCAATAGTTTGTCCGCACGCAGCCGATTCAGTGTCTGGTTATATTTAACCCACACTGTTTAGTGATCGATAAGGTGTCGGGAGTTAGCGATTAACCCGTTAAGCGGTTAATGCCCTGCCCGCTTGAAAGTAATGCGCTGGCCCGACTGCAACATGCCTTGATAAAGCCCCTCGTGCTGGCGGCTGAAGAACAGGACTTTTGAGCCTTCCTTGCCGGTTATTGCAATGCCGTCCGGTTCGGGGAACCAGCCGGTTACCTGCTCGCCAAGCCAAGCGGCGATGCACGGCGCGCCAGCGCCGAACGTCTGGTCTGGCCGAAGGTCGATCGAGCATTCATTCGACGCACCGACGGGCAATCTGTCCGGGTCTTGCGCGGCATTCAACGTGGCCAGCCACGTGCCGGCCAACTCCGACGGATCCGCCAGTTTAAGAATGCTTGCCATGGTTGCCTCTCCAGAAAAAATCATTAGCGCTGCCAGTAGCCATGCGCTTGCCTTGGGGGAACAGACTCTGTGCGTCATGGGTTTTGTACTCCGGGCCACGAGGGAGAAAGAGCGGCGCATCGAGCGCCGCTCTCCTTGTTCACCTCACATCAAGCGACAATGTCCGAGTACGCCGCCTGGCCCACCGTGCTGACCAGGAAATCAGCCACGCCATGCCCGGAGAAGTCGATCGACAACAGGCTGTTGCCGCCCGACGTGCTGAGCACCGCGTCACCCACCGCCCCGGTGAAGGCGCTGACAAAATGCAGTCCCGCACCGTTGGTGATGCCGGTCAGGTCTATCTTGTCCAGACCGCTGGCAAAGTCGAGGATCTGGTCGACCGCACTAGGTTTGGAATCGCTGCTGGCCGCAAACACGAACGTGTCCGAACCCGCGCCGCCCCACAGTTTGTCGGCACCGCCAGCGCCAAAAAGGATGTCGTTGCCGGCACCGCCTTTGAGCTCGTTGGACAGGTTATTACCGATCAGCAAGTCATTGCCCGAACCACCCATGGCATTCTCGACGGCGACGCCCTTGGCGATGGAGACATTACCCACCAGGCCGCCAACGTCGGAGAATGACGCCTCATTGAGGTTGATCTTCTGGTTCTGGGTAAACCCGGAAAAATCCAGGGTGTCCTTGCCGCCCGCATCCCAGACCGAAAACACCACTTTGTCCGCTGACGAAGACGCGCTCAGGAAGTCGCGGCCAGTGTTGGAGTTGAAACCGTAGGTGGTGTCGCCGGTGCGGGTCGTGGTGTTGGCACCGTAGAGCTGCTGAATAGCCGCGATATCGTCCATCAGCGGGCCGGACGAATAGGCTTCGACGCCACCCTTGCTGAAGTTCTGGCTGGTGTTGCTTTCACTCCAGTAGCTCATGACGCTGTAGCCGCGAGTGTCTTGCCCGTAGGACGCATCATTGTAGGTCGGTGCGCCTTCGCCGGCGTTGTAGTCGCCGGGGTGGGCCAGGCCAAGGGTATGGCCGATTTCGTGGGTCAAGGTTTGCCGGCCATAGTTGTTCAGGTCCGGGGTCTTGTTGGGCGTGTAGCTGCTGTTGATCAGGTACCAGGACGTCCCGTCGTAACCCGCCCCGGTGCCAGGCAGGTAGGCAAACGCCGCGGCGCCATCCTGGCCGCCGCTGTAGTTGCCGAAGGTCATGTGGCCGTCGCCGCCGCTGGCCTTTTCGGCGAAGGTGACATTGGCCACATCGGCCCAGGATTGCATGGCAAGCACGGCCTGGGCTTTCTGCTGGGCATTGAACTGACTGAACCCGGTAATGCCGTGCTTGTTCATCGTGCTCGATGAGGCCGACGTCAGGAAGGTATAGGTCAGTTCGATTTTGCCGCTACCGTCCTTGTCCTGGTAAGCGGCGCCGTCGCGCAGCAATTGATTGGCTGCCTGGTCGACGGAGAACGAGGGTTTGCCATTGACCGTGAGGTTGCCGCCCCGATCATACTGATGGCTGAAGCCATTGATCTGATTGAATGCAGAACTGCTTGCCGCCAAGGCGGACAGCGGCAAAAACGCCTGTTCGGCGGAATCAATAGCCTGGTCTTTTACTTTCGACATAAACACACTTCCTTGTTTAGCTATGGAACAGTTTTTGTTTGATAGCGACAATCCCTGGCGAGATCGTCCTATCACTCGTCCATTGAAGGCGAATGAAAACTGACACAATTCGAAATCAAACGTCCACTACTTTTTTGGCATCAAATCTAGTGTGTTTTGGGAAGCGCCCGGAAACATTAGGCGCACTGAGAAAGTCTTGAATTAAAAAATATTGAGAGCGCGTTATTGTCGGACAATCGACAATTTAATTATTAAATAACGATAAGTTATTCGGCATACGAATCGTCCGACTATTCATGTTTAAGTGATGAAGTAACCACCCTTAATACCGAGTTATCGTTCTTCGCGAGCAGGCTCGCTCCCACAAGGTTGTGCACATATCTTGTGGGAGCGAGCCTGCTCGCGAAGAGGCCATTACAGGCACCGAATTACCATCAGGCGTTAACAATTTCAGCTCCAGATAGGCTGCGCAACCGGTGTTATCCCCCCCCCCGGAACCCTCTGCGGTGTGGCAGGTTTCGCACACTGCCTTAAACTGCGATACAGCCCGGTGAACTAACGACGGGCCTCACGAAATGATCCGGGTGAAGCCGACATGAAAAAGGTCACGCCCCTTTTGACCGCTCTCCTCGCCGCCACCGCGTGTGCGGCGACGAGCACCTGTGCCAATGCCGGGACTGTAACGGTCCTGGCCACCAGCTTCGACTGCGCCAGGGCCAGCGCAACCATCGAGAAACTGATCTGCCGCGACCCGCAACTCAAGCAGATGGAAATTGAAATGACGCGCCTTTATCGCCTGGCGCTCACGGACGATCATTCGGTCCCGCCCCCCGACAAGGTCGAGATCGACCAGCGCTTCTGGGTCATCGCCCGCAATCAATGTGCCACCGAGGCAGAGCCCAAGACCTGCACGATCCGCAGTTACGCCGAGCGTGCACACCAGCTTCGCCAGGGTTCGGCGATTGTGCGAACCAAGGATCCGCACAGACTCACCGATGGCCCCGTCGCCTTTCGTTGCGCAGGGCTCAACGCGTTGATTGCCGCCACGTATTTCCATGTCGAGCCCCGTGTCCTGTACCTGAAATGGGCGAACACTTCAGTCACCCTTGTCCAGGTGCCGAATGTTTCCGCCACCCAATACAACGGCAAGGACTTTCGGGGTAATTACAGTTTCTGGCAAGACGGCAACGATGCCTGGCTACAGTTGCCAGGTTCGGGGCGAATGACATGCACGGCCGAGCCGGTCGGTTGAAGACGCAACGGGACATCCTGTCCCGATGGCCTGGTGCAGCCTGTCAGCTGCCGGTGCGAATCTTGTTCCACACCCGGGTACGAACCCGGTCGATGTTCAGCGGCATCGCTTCGAGCGCGAACAATTTGCCCATCATTTCCTGGCTCGGGTAGACCTTGGTGTCGCTCTTGATGGCCGGGTCGATCAAGCTGTCCGCCTGTTCGTTGCCATTGGCGTAGTGCACATAGTTACTGACGCCGGCCATCACGTCCGGGCGCAGCAGGTAATCCATGAAGGCGTAGCCGGCCTTCTCATCGGGGGCATCGGCGGGCATGGCGACCATGTCGAACCAGATTGCTGCGCCTTCCCTGGGGATCGAGTAGCCGATGTCGATGCCGTTGTTGGCTTCTTTGGCGCGGTTCTCCGCTTGCAGGATGTCGCCGGAGAACCCGACCGCCACGCAGATATCGCCGTTGGCCAGGTCGCTGGTGTATTTGGACGAATGGAAGTAGCTGACATAAGGCCGGACTTTCATCAGCAGCGCTTCGGCCTTCTTGTAGTCTTCCGGGTTTTTGCTGTGGTGCGGCAGTCCCAGGTAGTTCAGTGCGGCGGGCAGCAGTTCCGGACCATTGTCGAGAATGGCCACACCGCATTTCTGCAGCTTTTGCATGTTTTCCGGTTTGAAGATCAGGTCCCAGGAGTCCACGGGGGCGTTATCGCCCAGCACGGCTCTAACCTTGGCGATGTTGTAGCCGATGCCGGTGCTGCCCCACAGGTAAGGGAAGCCGTGCTCGTTGCCCGGATCGTTGGTCTGCAAGGCCTTGAGCAGCACCGGATTGAGATTCTTCCAGTTCGGTAACTGACTCTTGTCGAGCTTCTTCAGCGCCTTGCCTTCAATCTGCCGCGCCATGAAGTGGTTGGAGGGGAACACCACGTCGTAACCGGATTTCCCGGTCATCAACTTGCCGTCGAGGGTTTCGTTGCTGTCATAGACGTCGTAGGTGAAGGCGATGCCGGTTTCTTTCTGGAAGTTCTTCGTGGTGTCCGGCGCGATGTAATCCGACCAGTTGTAGATCTTGACGGTTTCCGCCGCCTGACTGATTGAAGCGGCGAGCATCAAGGGGGCCAGGGTCAGTGTCTTTCGGAGCATGAGTCGATTCCTGTAGGGGTTATTTTTGTTGGCAGGCAATCAAGGGATCGGTATTAAAAGATCAAAACGTAGGTCTTGCGCACGGTCTCCTGGATGTCCCAGATCCCGAGGGTGTTGGCAGGCAACATCAGTGCGTCGCCGGCTTCTATGTGCAGGGTTTCACCGTCGTCCGGGGTGAAGGTGCAGCGGCCCTGGATGAAGTGACAGAATTCCTGGGCGACGATCTGCCGCCGCCAGCGCCCGGGCGTGCATTCCCAGACGCCGGTTTCGACGCCGTCATTGCGCTCCACACTGGTGGTCGAAGCGACCGCCACGGGCGTGCCCAATGGCACGGCGACCGGGTTCGACTCTTCCAGCTTCAGGGTTGCGGTGTTCTTGAATTGCGTAATGCTCATGGGAGTACCTGTCGATGACAGCCTATGGATTGAGTGCGCGCCGCTTACTGCATGAAACCTTCCATGAACCCCGCGACTCCGCTGGCGAGTTGGCGTCGCCAAGGGGCGGTACCCGGATTTGCCAGGGTCTGGTCTTCGTGGACGAAGCTGCGGATGATCGCGTTGTAACCGAGCCAACGGCAGGGTTCGGGTTCCCAGGCCTTGAGTGCGTCGAGGCCGCCCTGCGGGATGACCCACGGCTGGTGAACCAGCTCGGTATCCCGTTCCAGGATCAGGTCAGCCAGGGTTCGCCCGCCCAGGTTGCTGGCACCGACGCCCTCCCCGCCGTAGCCGCCGGACAAGGCGATGCCGCTGGCCCGGTCGCACAGCATGTGCGGTTTGAAACGCCGGGACATGCCCAGGTTGCCGCCCCAGCCGTGGGTGATCCGCACGTTCTTGAGTTGGGGGAACAGTTCGCCGAACAGATAACGGCGCAGCTCGATTTCGCTGCTGGTCAGGTCGAAGTCATGGCGCAGCCGGCCGGCAAACTGGTATCCGCCCCGTGCGCCGAAGATCAGCCGGTTGTCGGCCGTGCGCTGGCCATAAGTAACCTGGCGGCTGCTTTCACCAAACGCCTGGCCATGGCTGAGGCCGATTTCATCCCAGGTGGCGGCGGACAGTGGCTCAGTGGCGACGATCAAGCTTTGCACCGGCAACTGATAACGCCCCAACGGTGGCAGCGTGACGGCATAGCCTTCCACCGCCGGCACCACCCAGCGGCTGCGCACAGAGGCTTGTGCCGTGCGCAGGCTGCCGGATTGCCACTGGGTGACCGGGCTGTTTTCGTAGATGTTGACGCCCATGCGCTCGACCGTGCGTGCCAGACCACGGGCCAGCTTCGCCGGGTGCAGGGTCGCGACGTGGGGCGCATGGATACCGCCATAGGGTTTGGCGATCCGGATCTGTTGCGCCAGTTGTTCCGGGTTCAGCCAGCGGTAATCGCTTTCGTTGAGGCCCTGGCGGTAGAGCTTGTCCAGGTACTGGCGAAGGCTGGTTTCCTGTTCGGGGTAGCGGGCCGCGCAATACAATGCGCCGCCCTTGCGAAGATCGCAGTCGATGCCTTCACGTTCGAGCACGATTCGCACTTCATCAGGAATGTTGTGCAACAGATCGTAGGAAGCCCGGCGCTGCTCCGGTGAAAGCTCGGCCAGTAGCCGGTCTTCACCCAACAGATTGCCCATCAACCAACCACCATTGCGCCCCGAGGCGCCAAAACCGGCGGTTTGCGCCTCGATGATGGCAATGTTCAGCTCGGGTGCCTGACGCTTGAGGTAGTACGCGGTCCACAGCCCGGTGTAACCGGCACCGATGATCGCCACGTCGATATCCAGATCCTGTTCCAGCGCCGCACGCGCCTGAAGCGGCTCGTCGAGTTGGTCCATCCACAAACTGATAGTGCGCCACGCCGGCATGCAAGACTCCGCCACTCAAACTTCGATGGCGTTGATCCTAGTGCGTGGCTTTAGAGGCTGTCTTGCGCGCGTGCACGCAAAGAAATTTGTTTGGCGTAGGCCTTGGGCGACTGACCGGTGTGCTGGCGGAAACAGCTGTAGAACGCCGACAGTGAATTGAAGCCGGCGGCGAAGGCCAGTTCGTCGATGCGCACCGGTGGCGTGGCATTCTCCAGCGCGGCGAGCAGGTGTTGCAGGCGTGCCTGGTTGACGTAGCGATAGAAGCTCTGGCCGAGCACCTGGTTGAGCAGATAGGAAATCTGGTTGCGGCTGTAACCGCACTCCTTCGCCACCCGCTGCAGGTCGAGTTCGGGGTCGAGGTAGGGTTGCTGGCGCTGAAAATACTGCTGTAGATCATCGGCCATGAAACTCAGCTGGCGCGGTGACAAACCGAGGCGACTGACTGCCGGACGCTGGGTGCCGGTGGTTTTGCGAGTCGATGGCTCGTGCACCAGCGAAGCGTACTCGTTGACCCGCCAGATCAACCCGTCCCGCACGGTGATGGCCTCGCTGGCGCGAAACGACACCAGGCCTTCGCCACCGCGCAGGGTTATCCGGTACTGAATGAACGCGGTGTTGCCATCCAGGCGAATGCGGTCCGAATGTTCCAGCGCTTCATCCGGGTCCCGAGGCATGCTGCTGCGTACGTATTCACGTAATTCGTCCAGGCCCATCACACGGTTCTGGAAAAAGTCGTTGTACTGGATCTCGGGGTGATACAGCGCCATGACGCCGTCCAGATCCCGGTGCTTCCAGCGCAGGTGATAACGCATGACCGTTTCGCCTGTGGCCAGGGTTTGCAACGGGCCATCATCCTCGGCGTGCATAAAGGTCTCGACGAAAAAAACCGAGCTTGCCGAAGTTTCCCCTCGCCTTCAATGGCTACCGGGTCAGGAGCCGCGATCGAACAGTGACCTGAATCAAAAAAATGGCAGCAATCGCTAATCGGCCTGAAAAAAAAACATTTTTTTCACACGTGGGTGCTACTTTTAAAGTCTGTCACTGGTTGAGCCAATGAAGGTTCTTCCCTCCTAACATGAGCTAAAGGAAGCGCTCGATGAAGAAGGCGGGCAACACATGAATAGAGGGTTCAGCAAGGTCACTTTTCCAAATGCCTGCCAGCTGATGCGCTGGCATTTTCATCCCATGGGATTCGAGGCGAGCATGGATGCCCCGGGCAGCATGATTGCCCGTTTGTTTGATCGGGCCAGTGGCGAGACCATGATCGCTATTGCCGGTATTCCCTGTGCGACGGTCATGAATGCCGCCGACGTCGAGCGAATAATCGAAGCCGTCGAGGATGAGCTGGAAGCGTTCGTTCCCCCGATGGCACTCAGGAGTTATGCCTGATAGCCGGATATCCAACAAAAAGCCCACATCCCGTGGGCTTTTTTACGCCTGACATAAAACGCTGTAGGAGCAAAGCTTGCTCGCGATGGCGGCAATTCAGTCAACAATGATGGCGCCTGATACTCCGCTATCGCGAGCAAGCTTTGCTCCCACAGCAAGCTCGCTCCTAGAGGTGATTTACGCCGATGCCTTGCCTTGACGATGATCGGCAAAGAACGCCTTGCCCTTGCCAATCCGGTCCGATGCCTTAGGGGTATTGGCGGCCTGGGTATCCTGCCCGTCGACATACCAGTAGCAGTGACTCACCGCCCGAGTGATGCCCACGTAGGCCAGGCGCAGGATCTCGTCTTTCTGCGCATTATCGTACGCCTCACTGTCACTGGCCTTGCCCAGACCCGCCATGCGATACACCTGGTTCTTATAGGGCGAACTGGTCAGGTGCTGACAATCACCGAGCAGAAAAACCGCATCGGCCTGCAAGCCCTTGGCGCTGTGATAGGTCAGTTGCCTCAGGCGCCGGGCTTCGTGCGGCAAGCTCGAATCAACATTAACTACTGACTGAATATGCTCTTCAATCAATGACTTATCGCTACTTTTTCGATAAAGCATCAAGATTGAATCACCCTTGCGGTAATGCTCGATCAGGCGTTTGGCCATGCCTTGGTCGTCGCGGTCCAATACGTTGACCGGCAGCAGCTCCCTCGGCTCGCCACAGGCCTTGGCCTTCTTGCCGGCAATTGCCGGGGCGGCGCGCACGATGTGTTCGGCAGCATCGATGATGTGCTGGTGACTGCGGTAGTTGTCGCTGAGCATGACCTTGGTGGTGCTCGGCGAAGAAAACTCTTTGTTGAACTCCATGAAGTAACTCGGCGAACTGCCGCGCCAGCCATAGATCGATTGCCAATCATCTCCGACGCAGAGCAACGATGAACGCTGGGCACCGCGCCCTACGTGCATGGCCGGGCCACGGCTGCGTATCTCAGCCAGGCTCGCGCGGATCCAGGAGACGATCTGCGGCGATACGTCCTGGAATTCGTCGATCATCAAGTGCGACAGCGGTCGTAGCAGCTCATCGCTGAGCAGTTTGAGGTTTTCCGGGGAGTGCTCGCTGAACAGGGCAAACATCCGATTGTAGGTCATGATCGGCGGTTTCTGGTCGAGCAAATGATCTTCCAGCGCACGCCAGTACAGACTCAGGGCCTCGAAGAAAAACCGGTCCGGGTCGTCCTTGGCGAAACTCATCTGGCTCACGGCGTTCGGCACGTCCAGACCGAGGTTTTCGATAAACCCGGCCGCCGCGACAAAACAGTCCAGCAACGGTGCGGACGCCAGTTCGCCCTTGACCTTGTAATCGAAGCCCGGCCCCGCACTGGCATCACCGGCCAATGACGCCAGAACACGCCGCGAAGATTCGTAACTATCCAACCATATCAATGGCTTACGGCAGAAAGCTTGAAACAGGGTGCGCTTCACGGCCCACTCTGCGCGCAC
Organism: Pseudomonas izuensis; assembly: GCF_002356535.2. Classification (NCBI taxonomy): domain Bacteria; kingdom Pseudomonadati; phylum Pseudomonadota; class Gammaproteobacteria; order Pseudomonadales; family Pseudomonadaceae; genus Pseudomonas; species Pseudomonas izuensis. The sequence continues at coordinate 3,377,112 of NZ_AP017423.2, forward strand.
CGTCAGCTTGGCGTTCGGACGGCTGACCTGCGGGTTTTCCCGGGGATCGAAACCCAATACCACCCAGGCGTCCAGGGATGGAATGTAACCATGGCAATGGAAGGTGGCGCCGTTGATATCGAAGGTCTGGCGCTTCGGTTCAATGCCTTTGATCGGCCAGGCCCCCGCGCGAAACCACAGATCTTCGATGGTGTCGCACAGTTCTTCATCGCGCCTGGCCGCCAGTTCGGTCACGGCCACCCGCTTCTGCACGTCCGGGTGATCGCGCTCCAGCTCCTTGAGCTGCAAGGCATGGCGCGACAAGGGCTTGATCAGTTCGCGAAAGCGCTCATCGCGGGTATGCAAGGCGTGATAACAGGCATTGAGTTGCTGGCGCTGGGCGTCGTTGATGCGCAGGTCGAACGGGTTGCTGTCCACCTCTTCATCGCCGCCTGGCGTGCGCAGGCTGAGGTTTTCGAACGCCTGCAGGCGTTCGAAGCCTGGCAGGCTGCGGACCATGGGTAGAATCCGCGAATGGAAGGTGCGCACCAGATCCCGTGCATCCTTGAAGCCGAGCACCCGACCCCAGAGCGCGAATATCTCGATCAGCTTGTTGATGAAGTCCTTGCGTGATTCGCGGGTGAAGGTCACCACGGTCATCGAGCTCAGCTCGAATCCCAGGTAATGCGTCAACAGCACAATGCGCAGGACCAGCGTCGTCGACTTGCCGGCGCCGGCACCGGCGATCACCGACGTTGAGGGTGTATCGCTGAAGATCATCTTCCATTGGGCGACGCTGGGTTGCGCATGGGCCGGCAGCAGCCGGGCGACATCGGCTTTCATGCGCTTTTTCAACTCTGCCGTCAGGGGCAGTCGCCAGTCGTCGAACAGGTGATCATCGATGTTCGGTGGCCGATGTTCGGTGCAGCGCGAGTCGCGGATCAGCAGCACCTGTCGACCTTCTTCCAGACCTTCGAGCTTGCCTTCCTTGTAGCCGTACTCCACCCCGGCAATGTGCCCGCTGCGAAAACCATCCGCCTGACCATGCAACCAGGACGCGCGGTGTTGCGCGCGCAGGCGCGTCAAACCGTGGCCAAAGAAACGCGCGGCCAGCCGCTTGAGCAGCGGCATCTCGGCCAGCGGACGAAGTTCAGGGGGAAGATCGGGGGTGTGTTGCGACACGCGTACGGACTCCAGGGTGTGAGGCTGTTGAGGGCTATGGTGTCTGCATTTGCCTTTGAGTTCTAGTGAAATGCTTATGACTCATTGGCTTATGCGCTGAATTGAAGGCTGGATGAGATTATCCATGGGGTGCATCGCATCAAATTACTCGATAGGTATGAAGCATTTTTTACGCTTTTTATCGATGTTTACCTGAAGGATGATGCCCTTCATCAACTACCGGTCTCGCTTCATGGCTTACGCGTCCTGCCCATGACGAACCTTTCCAGGAGACGATCATGCTCGAACTCAGACCTTTCAAGTCACTCGGTGGCGCGCACCACGGCTGGTTGGATGCCCATCACCACTTTTCGTTCGCCGAGTACCATGACCCCAAGCGCATGAACTGGGGCAACCTGCGGGTGTGGAACGACGACGTGATCGCCCCCGGCACCGGTTTCCCGCAGCACCCGCACCGGGACATGGAAATCATCACCTATGTGCGTGAAGGCGCCATTACCCACCAGGACAACCTTGGCAACAAGGGGCGTACCGAAGCGGGTGATGTCCAGGTCATGAGCGCTGGCACCGGCATCGCCCACAGCGAATACAACCTGGAGGCGACACCGACCAAGATCTTCCAGATCTGGATCATCCCCAATGAATCCGGCCTGGCACCGTCCTGGGGCGCCAAACCCTTCCCTAAAGGCCAGCGCGAAGGGTTCGTGACGCTGGCCAGCGGCAAGGCGGGCGACGATCAAAGCCTGCGCATTCGTGCCGATGCACGGCTGGTGGCGGCAAACCTGAAGGCCGGCGAAAGCGCTGAATATCACCTGGACAGCGGCCGTCGTGCGTACCTGGTCCCGGCCACCGGAGTCATAGAAATCAATGGCTTACGTGCACAAGCTCGAGACGGTGTTGCAGTGGCCGATGAGCAGGTGTTGCGGGTGACAGCGATCGAGGACAGTGAAATCGTGTTGGTGGATCTGGCGTGATCCGGTAAAAACCGGGCAAAAAAAGGGGCGACCGTGAATGGTCGCCCCTTTTTTTTGATTCGAGATCTGTGTCGCTCATAAGACCGTCATCGCGGGCAAGCCTTGCTCCCACAGGGAATGCGTTCAACTGTGGGAGCAAGGCTTGCCCGCGATGGGCCATCAATCATTTCGCAGAAATCGCGCCATCCACCAACGTCTGAGCCTCAGCCACCAACTGCTTCAGATGCACATCGCTGACAAAGCTTTCCGCATAGATCTTGTAGATATCCTCGGTACCCGACGGACGCGCTGCGAACCAGCCGTTCTCGGTCATGACCTTCAGGCCACCAATCGCCTGGTCGTTGCCCGGCGCGTGGCTGAGGATGCGCTGGATCGCTTCGCCCGCCAGTTCGGTCGAGGTGACCTGATCCGGTGACAACTTGCTCAGCAGCGCTTTCTGCTCCGGATTGGCCTTGGCGTCGACCCGTACCGAGAACGGTTCGCCCAATTCATCGGTCAGGGCACGATAGGCCTGGCTTGGATCACGACCAGTGCGGGCGGTCATTTCGGCTGCCAACAGCGCCGGGATCAAGCCGTCCTTGTCGGTGCACCAGACGCCACCGTCCTTGCGCAGGAACGACGCGCCAGCGCTTTCTTCACCGCCAAAACCCAGAGAGCCATCGAACAGGCCGTCGGCAAACCACTTGAAGCCGACCGGCACTTCATACAAACGACGACCCAGGCGCTTGGCCACGCGATCGATCAGCCCGCTGCTGACCACGGTTTTACCCACGGCCGCATCGGCACGCCAGTGCGGACGGTTCTGGAACAGGTAATCGATGGACACCGCCAGGTAGTTGTTCGGCGCCAGCAGGCCGCCGGACGGGGTGACGATGCCGTGGCGGTCGTGGTCAGGGTCGCAGGCAAACGCCACATCGAAACGTTCCTTGAGACCGATCAGGCCCTGCATGGCGTGAGTGGAGGACGGGTCCATGCGAATCTGGCCATCCCAATCGACGGTCATGAAGCGGAACGTCGAATCGACCTGCTTGTTCACCACCTCCAGATCCAGGCGGTAGTGCTCGGCAATTGCCGACCAGTAGCGCACGCCTGCCCCGCCCAGCGGATCGACACCCAGACGCAGTTTGGCGTCACGGATGGCGTCGAAGTCGATGACGTTGATCAGGTCGGCGACGTAGGTGTTCACATAGTCGTGACGATGGGTGGTGCTGGCTTTCAGGGCCTGTTCGTAGCTGATGCGCTTGACGCCGGCGAGCTTGTTGGCCAGCAGTTCGTTGGCCTTGGCTTCGATCCATTTGGTGATGTGGGTATCGGCCGGGCCACCGTTGGTAGGGTTGTATTTGTAACCACCGCTTTGTGGCGGGTTGTGGGATGGCGTAATGACGATGCCGTCCGCCAGACCCGAGGTGCGCCCGCGGTTGTAGCAGAGAATCGCATGGGAAATGGCCGGGGTCGGCGTGTATTCGTCGCCTTCGGCAATCATCACCGTGACGCCGTTGGCAGCCAGCACTTCCAGGGCACTGGCACCGGCCGGGGTCGACAGCGCGTGGGTGTCGATGCCGACGAACAGAGGACCATCGATACCCTGGGCTTCGCGATACAGGCAAATGGCCTGACTGATCGCCAGGACGTGCCATTCGTTGAAACTCAGGTCGAAGGAGCTACCTCGGTGCCCGGAGGTGCCAAAAGCCACGCGCTGGGTCGAAATGGCGGCATCAGGCTGGCCGGTGTAATACGCCGTTACCAGTCGCGGGATGTCGAGCAACAATTCTACCGGTGCCGGTTTGCCCGCAAAATGACTGAGTGTCATGCAAAACCTCTGGAATAGAGTGGTTCAGGAATTGGAACGCAGTTTACTGGCAGTTTGACCGCTGCGCGACGTTATCGATCCCGACTCAACTCAAGCGCACTGTTATAAACCTCGGGCAGGCCGATTCAGTCGAGTGATTCCAGGCGCAAAGCCTCGCCCAACAAGCCCAGTGCGGTGGTGAGGTCGTGATCGCTGCCGAAGCTGTGGCTCAAGCGCAGATGTTGGGTATGCAGACCCTGGAGACTGAACAACTCGCCCGGTGCAATGACCACCTGATGCTTGAGCAGGCGCTGGAACACCTGTCGCACATCGACCCGGCGCATCGAACGCACCCAGATCGTTGCGCCACCTTCAGGCTCGACGAACTGCAGCGCATCGCCCAGGCGTTCGCACAGCAATTGGCTCATCTGCGCCTTGCTGTCCTTGAGCCGGCGTCGCAGCAGTTGCAAATGCTGATCAATGCGACCGTTGTTGTACAAACGGGCAATGGCTTTCTGGCGAATCGAAGACAGGCGAAAGGCGCGCAGCAAAAACTGCCGCTGCCATTCGCTGCTCAGATGGCGCGATAGCAAATAACCGTACGGGGCTTCCGGACCGATGACTTTTTCGAACGTGGAAAATACCAGCAACCGGTTCGGGGCCAGCAGATCGCGAAACCGCAGGCCATTTGGCTCGAATCCGAGCTCACCGTAACAGTCGTTTTCCAGCACCCAGCAGTCATAGCGTTCCAGTAACTGCGCGACGGTTTGCCGGTTATCGTCCGGCGCCCGGCTGCCTCGGGGCATGTTCAGCGCGGATGAAACCATCACCAAATGCACGGGCTCGGTTTCCAGCAGCTCCTTCAGATGTTCATGGTGCAGGCTGCCATTGGCCATCAGCGGCCATTCAATCACTCGCACACCCGCCGTCTGGAACAGGCGCAATATCCCCCAATCGCAAGGCGACTCCACCACCACCGTGGCGTCCTTGAGGCACAGCACGGCGATCAGGATTTCCAGCACACCGCGAAGATCGGCACCGATATAAACATCATCGGCGTGCCAGCAGCGCACCGGCGACGTGGTATAGCGCGCGGCCAAGGCCATGCGCAGCTCCAGTTCGCCACAGGGTTGTGAATTGGGTTGCGGCTGGCGTGGGTACTGGCGCAGCAGCTCTCTTTCCAGCAGCAACAACGGGCTATCGATCGGCTGCAGCAATGCCGGCTCGTCGCCGCTCAGCACCAGCATGCCAGGCCGGCGAGCATTGACATACACGCTTTCGAGCAAGTCGTTACCGCTGTAGAGCGTGCCGATGGCCGGTGTCGGCAGCGCGTAATAACCGGACTTGGCCACCGAGTACACCCGCCCTTCTTTCTCCAGCAGTGAGTAGGCGTACTGAATGGTCGAGATCGACACGTTGAGACGCTCGGCCAATTGGCGCAACGAAGGCAGGCGCAGGTGTTCATCGCCGGCGGTTTCGCCGATCAGGCTGATCAGGTAGCGGTAGACTGCCTGGTAGGCGAAATCGGTTTCGCGGGAGCCTTTCATGGCAGATGACCGCGGGGGTGACGACGCTTGTCATGCGATGCCCGGGGGGCTTTCGGTCCGCGCATTTTCAACGACCTGCCGACCGTTCACCCATCATGACGGTGTTGTCGTTGCCCTCGCCGGCCTGGACTTCCATATCCGGATCGCCCGTTGCCGATTCAACGGCCCTGCCCTGATTTACAGGCACCGGCCCCATGCGATAGAGCTGACCAATAAGATTGACCGGCAGGCCGCTGACATCAACCATCCATTGCATGACCTGATCCGCGACCGGATACCCCTGCATGGCCCGGTGCAATTCCGGCATGGCCACCAGCATGCCGGGGTGACACTGGCGCAGAAACCGTTCGAGGGTCGCGGCATTGTCACCAAAAGGCGCGAACAGCAGGCACACCATTTGCGCTTCGCTGAGTCCCAGGCTGCGCTGTGCCTCGGTCGCCGCCCGTACACGCAGATCCGCCAGCGTCGCCGGATTGCCGAACACCTCCTCCGCCAGCTCGCACAAGCGCTCCGGCAATTGCTTGCGACGCATCATCACCAAGGCCCGTTGCAGGTATTCGGCGACACCCGCCTCGTAACTGCGGTCTTGCACGAAGCAGGCTTGCAGCCCTCGCAGGTGCGCCGCAACCGGAAGGCTGACGTACTCGTTGTCACTGAGTTGCGCCGCCAACTCGTCTGCCTGAAACCCGAGAAATTCGGTGAGCAATGGCCAACGCTCCTTAAGATTGCTCACCAGCATGTCGTGGATATCGATAAACGTTGTGCGGCGACAGGTTTCAAACTGTTCGGCCGGGTGCCACGGTACCAGGTCGTCCTCGGTGTAGAACCGCCGAAAACCTGCGCCGCCCAGTTCATCGAGCAACGCGAACAACCCGGCGTAGCCAGGCTCAGGGTAGTCCGCAGACTCAAGCCCGGCCTTGGCGACCGCTCGTTTCAAACCCTCCATGAACTGCTTCTGCTGCCGAGGCGTATCGCTGCTCACCAAGGCATCGACGCCACGGTTCCAGCGGGCGATTTGCCCGCAGAACTCACCCATGGCCAGATAACTGTCATCCCACAGATCAAGCGGCCCATCCCAGACCCGGCGATGTCCCAGCATCAGCAGGTTCGTCCGATTGGATTCGTGCCCGGCCGGCGAAACCGGCGCCGCGTGGTTGAACGGCAGGATTTCCCGGTTATCGGCCATCAGCACTTCAACCCGTGGATCGTCATAGACGAACAGTGCATTGCAAGTGCGATGGATATTTTCCAGAGCCGTCGGATTGCTGCCGTTCACACGCAAGGTTGCCACCCGCAACTGGAATGTCGCCGGCGCCCGGCCGGCGATGGTCAATTGGGCGGCGCGCAGTAATGCCAGGGTGTAGCAACTGTCACGGGAACCTGACTGGATCGCCAGCACCTTGAAGTCGCCCATTCGTTCCATGCCGCCGGCGGCAACCGCCAGGCGTTGAATCAACAACTGCAGTGCCGTGCGTTCGGCACGGGAAAAGAAACTCAGCAATCGTTGCAGCACTTGTTGGTAGACATAGTTCATCGCTTGATCATGGATGTGGGTCATCTTTATTTACCTGATGCTTGTAAGTTCGGTATTGCGCTAACAACGGCATGCACAGCGCAGGGAATGGCCTGGATATGAGGTGATGAATGGGTTTTATTGCCGAATGCTAGCACTGAAGTTTCAGCTCGACATTTCAGACAGTGAACGGGTGCAGCCACCCTTGATCACGCGCAGACAGCCGAAAGGCCCGGTCAGCGGGCCTTGCTGCGCCGGCACCCAACGTCCTAGGAAATGCCCTACAGAATCCCACAGATACTTAACACAAGAAATACAGAAAGAAGTTGCCGACAATTGTTCTGCAACTGCGTAAGAGTGCGCTGTTTGTTCAATAGACAAATGTGCAGCGCATTGAAAAGTATCGATCCGATACCCGCCCATGACTCATTCCTTGAGATGAAAGTAATCATCCAATTATCAGGGCTTAGTTACGCAATAGAAGCTACAGATTGAGCGCAAAAACCAGTTCAGTTGCTGGATTGCCTACATATGCAATGTGCTGAAAACGAAAGAGTCCGTATGAAACGGACTCTTTGAGGGGGGGACGTCGAGGGGTGAATCAGGCCGGTTCGACCTGCAGCGCCACCCTTTCGCGGCAAGGACACTCGCCCATGTAGCGATGCGCTTCGACAAACTCGGCAAACGGGAAGACCCGAGTCTTGAGTGGCAGCAGAACGCGATCGGCAGTCAGCTGGTTGATGTCACGCAAGGCACGTTGCAGTGCGACCTGGTCCTGGATGATGCCCAGTTCCGGCTTGCCGGTGAAGTTGCCGATGCAGTGCACGAAAAACTGAATGTTCTTCTGGAACGCCGCGCAGGCCGGGAATGGCGTCTGGTTGCCCCCTTGCAGGCCGTACAGGACCAGGCTGCCGCGTGGTGCCAGTACATCGCCGAGCAGCGACATCTGCGGTCCGCCCAAACCATCGAACACCACGTCCACGCCGCGGTTGTCGGTGATCTTGTTGATCCGCATCAGCAGATCTTCTTCTTCGGTGACGATGACTTTCTCGGCACCCAGCGACAGCAGGTACTCGCGTTCCTCCGCCGTCTTGGTAGCGGCAATCACCCGTACACCCAAGGCTTTGCCCAGTTGTACGAACGATGGGCCGGCGCAGTGGCTGGCGTCGGTGACCAGGGCGAATTGCCCGGGTTTGACACGCGCCAGATCGATATAGGCGAAATAGGCGACCAGCAGCGGCGTGTAGTGCACGCTGGCTTCGATCGGGCTGAGCACGTCCGGGTAACGGGTCAGCGACGTACGCGGCAGGACAATCTGCTCGCCGTAGACCGGATAATCGTTCGGGCTTTCAGCCGGGAAACTGGCGACCTTGTCACCGACCGCCAGGTCATCGACCCCCTCACCGACAGCGGTGACGATGCCGGCCATTTCCTGGCCGAGACCTGAAGGCAGACGAGCATGGGAAGACGCCAGGTTCTGACGCCAGAGAATGTCGTACCAGCTGATGCCAATGGCTTCGACGCGCACCTGCACTTCGCCCGGTGCAGGCAGAGCCGCCGCATGCTCTTCGCATTTGAGCACCTCGGCTGGACCAAACTTGTGAAAACGGATCGTGCGGGACATCGCAAACCTCGCCAAATGAACCTCTAATGCCATGAACTCTAGCTGGGCTTTCAACCCAACACTATCAGTGGCTATTAATAGTCGACATGCCTGTCATTGATTCGGCAGCATCGGAAACATCGTCTAACGACGTACGGCACCAAATCCTTCCTTTGTAGGAAAACTGAATTACTCGGTGCAGAGTACCAGCCTTTCCCCGTAATATTCCTGCTGGCCATTGTTCTCATATGGCCGCTCACGTCAAGCTTGCTGACTCTGCCAGGACTCCAGATGAATCGTAATGACCTGCGTCGTGTCGACCTGAACCTGTTGATCGTATTTGAAACCCTGATGCACGAACGCAGCGTGACCCGCGCTGCGGAGAAGCTGTTCCTCGGTCAGCCGGCCATCAGTGCGGCGCTCTCGCGCCTGCGCGGGCTGTTCGATGACCCGTTGTTTGTGCGCACCGGCCGCAGCATGGAGCCGTCCGCGCGCGCCGTGGAAATCTTCGCCCTGCTCTCTCCCGCGCTGGATTCGATATCCACCGCGGTCAGCCGTGCGGCGGAATTCGACCCGGCCACCAGCACCGCGGTGTTTCGCATCGGGCTGTCGGACGACGTCGAATTCGCCCTGCTGCCCATGCTGCTCAAGCGCCTGCGCGCCGAGTCCCCGGGAATCGTGCTGGTGGTGCGGCGGGTCAACTACATTCTGATGCCGGGGTTGTTGGCGTCTGGGGAAATTTCCATCGGCGTCAGCTACACCACCGACTTGCCGGCCAATGCCAAGCGTAAAGTGCTGCGTCGTAGCCAACCGAAGCTTCTGCGTGCCGACACTGTACCGGGGCCGCTGAGCCTGGATGATTACTGCGCCCGCCCCCACGCGTTGGTGTCGTTCGCCGGCGACCTGAGCGGCTTCATCGATGAAGAGCTGGAAAAGTTGGGGCGCAAACGTCACGTGGTGCTGGCCGTGCCGCAGTTCAACGGTTTGAGCACCCTGCTGTCCGGCACGGACATTGTGGCCACGGTGCCGGATTACACGGCCGATGCGCTGACGGCGGCAGGTGGCGTGCGGGCGGAAGATCCGCCGCTGCCGGTGCGCAGCTTTGAATTGCACATGGCGTGGCGTGGGTCGCAGGATAATGATCCGGGTGAGCGTTGGCTCAGGTCGCGCATACAAATGTTCTTTGGGGATCCGGATAGCCTGGCCTGATCCAGATCATGTATCGAGGCTGATGGCCTCTTCGCGGGCAAGCCCGCTCCTACAGGGATTGTGGCGTTTCAAATAACCCTGTGGGAGCGGGCTCGCCCGCGATTGAAGTCCACTCGGTTCCAGGCCAGACCTTTGCAGTTCTGGAAACACAGAATTGCCATCGACCTCATTGATCGTCTCCTGGCAAAAGGCGCAGGCTAGAGAGCTGCCCCGGCTCTCATATCATTCCGAATGATAGTTACCTTCGCCCCGTTCGATTCGTGCGATACCCACCCGCCGAGCATCATTCGCCAATCTCAATACATTGGCGGATGCATCCATGGAACAATCACTCAAACATTTGCGCTTCCCGTTGGCCCTGCTGGCTGTCGTGGTGATCAGCGCGTGCGGCAAGGCGCCGCAAACGGCCGCAACCATGCCTGCAGCCAAGGTCAGCGTGGCCAAGGTGCTGGAGCAACCGGTCAACGAGTGGGACGAATTCACCGGACGTCTTGAAGCACCGGAAACCGTCGAGATTCGTCCACGGGTGTCCGGCCAGATCGATGAAGTGGCTTTCACTGAAGGCGCGCTGGTCAAGAAAGGCGACCTGCTGTTCCAGATCGATCCGCGTCCGTTCCAGGCCGAAGTCCGCCGCCTCGAAGCCCTGGTTGCCCAGGCCCGCGCCAATGCCACCCGCAGCGAAAACGAAGCCCAGCGCGGTGAGCGCCTGCGCACCAGCAACGCCATTTCCGCCGAGCTGGCCGACTCCCGTACCAGTGCGGCCCAAGAGGCTCGCGCCGCGGTCGGTGCCCTTCAGGCGCAACTCGATCTGGCGAAATTGAACCTGAGCTTCACCCGCGTCACTGCGCCGATCAGCGGCCGCGTCAGCCGTGCGGAAATCACCGCCGGCAACCTGGTGACTGCCGATACCACCGCGCTGACTAGCGTGGTCTCCACCGACAAGGTCTACGCCTACTTCGACGCCGACGAGCGTGTGTTCCTCAAGTACACCCAACTCGCCCGCCAGGGTAAGCGCGGCGCCACCACGCCGGTGTACATGGGCCTGTCGAACGAAGACGGCAACCCGCACCAGGGCGTCATGAACTTCGTCGACAACCAGGTCAACCCGAAAACCGGCACCATCCGTGGTCGCGCCGTGTTCGACAACAGCGATGGCAGCTATACCCCGGGCCTGTATGCACGCCTGAAACTGGTGGGCAGCGGCACCTACAGCGCCATGCTGATCAACGATGAGGCGGTCGGCACCGATCTGGGCAAGAAGTTCGTGATCGTGATGGATGGCGACAACAAGACCGCCTACCGCGCAGTAGAACTGGGCCCGAAGATTGAAGGCTTGCGCATCGTGCGCAGCGGCCTGAACAAGGACGACACCATCATCGTCAAGGGCTTGCAACGGGTCCGTCCTGGCTCGCCAGTCACCCCTGAAGTGATCCCGATGGCCAGCGAACAAACCCTCGCGGCCCTGGCACAACAACGACAAGCGCTGGAAGCCAGCAACCTGCCACAAGTCGCGCCTGCCAAGGTCGCGCCGGGCACGGTTGTGAAACTGGCTGCTGCGAACCCACGCGGTTAAGGGATAACGACTCCGATGAATTTTTCCCAATTCTTCATTTCACGGCCGATCTTCGCCGCGGTGCTATCGCTGCTGATCCTGATCGCCGGCGCCATCTCGCTGTTCCAGCTACCGATCAGCGAATACCCGGAAGTGGTCCCGCCGACCGTGGTGGTTCGCGCCAACTTCCCGGGTGCCAACCCTAAAGTCATCGGTGAAACCGTGGCTGCGCCTTTGGAGCAAGCCATTACCGGCGTCGAGAACATGCTGTACATGTCCTCGCAGTCGACCGCCGACGGCAAGATCACCCTGACCATCACCTTTGCCCTGGGCACTGACCTGGACAATGCCCAGGTGCAGGTGCAGAACCGCGTGACCCGGACCGAGCCGAAGCTTCCCGAGGAAGTGACGCGCATCGGTATCACCGTGGACAAGGCCTCGCCCGATCTCACGATGGTGGTGCACTTGACCTCGCCGGACAAACGCTACGACATGCTCTACCTGTCCAACTACGCGATCCTCAACATCAAGGATGAGCTCGCTCGTCTGGGCGGTGTCGGTGATGTGCAGCTGTTCGGCATGGGTGATTACTCGTTGCGTGTCTGGCTCGACCCGAACAAAACCGCTTCGCGCAACCTGACCGCAACAGACGTTGTAACCGCTATTCGTGAACAGAATCGCCAGGTGGCCGCCGGTGCATTGGGCGCTCCCCCTGCCCCGAATGCCCAAAGCTTCCAGCTGTCGGTCAACACTCAGGGCCGTTTGGTCAGTGAGGAAGAGTTCGAGAACATCATCATTCGCTCCGGCGATAACGGTGAGATCACCCGCCTCAAGGACATCGCACGGGTTGAACTGGGTTCCAGCCAATACGCCCTGCGTTCCTTGCTGAACAACCAGCCGGCGGTGGCGATCCCGATCTTCCAGCGTCCGGGCTCCAACGCTATCGAGATCTCCAACGAAGTTCGGGCCAAAATGGCCGAACTGAAGAAGGGCTTCCCGGAAGGCATGGATTTCAGCATCGTCTATGACCCGACGATCTTCGTGCGCGGCTCCATCGAGGCGGTGGTTCACACCCTCTTCGAAGCACTGATCCTCGTGGTGCTGGTGGTGATCCTGTTCCTGCAAACCTGGCGTGCCTCGATCATTCCGCTGGTGGCGGTGCCGGTGTCGCTGATCGGTACCTTTGCCGTGATGCATCTATTCGGCTTCTCGCTGAACGCCCTGTCGCTGTTCGGCCTGGTGTTGGCCATCGGGATCGTGGTGGACGATGCGATCGTGGTGGTGGAGAACGTCGAACGTAACATTGAACTGGGGCTCAACCCCTTCGATGCGACCAAAAAGGCCATGGGTGAAGTGACCGGCCCGATCATTGCCACGGCGCTGGTGCTGTGTGCGGTGTTTGTGCCGGCGGCGTTCATTTCCGGTCTGACCGGCCAGTTCTACAAGCAGTTCGCCCTGACCATCGCGATCTCGACCGTGATCTCGGCCTTCAACTCGCTGACCCTGTCGCCAGCACTGGCGGCGGTATTGCTCAAGGGCCATGACGCACCGAAAGACCGTTTCTCCAAGGTGCTCGACAAGGTATTCGGTGGCTGGCTGTTCCGCCCGTTCAACCGCTTCTTTGAAAAGGCCAGCCATGGTTATGTCGGCACCGTTGCCCGTGTGATCCGCTCCAGCGGCATCGCCCTGCTGTTGTACGCCGGCCTGATGGTCCTGACCTTCTTCGGCTTCTCCAGCACCCCGACCGGTTTCGTACCCGGCCAGGACAAGCAGTACCTGGTGGCCTTCGCGCAATTGCCGGATGCCTCGAGCCTGGACCGTACCGAAGACGTGATCAAGCGCATGTCCGATCTGGCGTTGAAACAGCCTGGCGTGGAAAGTGCGGTGGCCTTCCCTGGTCTGTCGATCAACGGCTTCACCAACAGCCCGAACGCCGGCATCGTGTTCGTGACCCTCAAGCCGTTCGACGAACGTAAAGACCCGAGCATGTCTGCCGGTGCGATTGCCGGTGCCTTGAACGGCCAGTATGCGAACATCCAGGAAGCCTACATGGCGATCTTCCCGCCACCGCCGGTACAAGGCCTGGGCACCATCGGTGGTTTCCGCCTGCAAATCGAAGACCGGGGCAACCTGGGCTACGAGGAGCTGTACAAGGAAACCATGAACATCATTGCCAAGAGCCACAATGTTCCAGAACTGGCCGGCCTGTTCACCAGCTACACCGTGAACGTGCCGCAGGTCGATGCCGCCATCGACCGCGAAAAAGCCAAGACCCACGGCGTGGCCGTCAGCGACATCTTCGACACCCTGCAGATCTACCTGGGTTCGCTGTATGCCAACGACTTCAACCGCTTTGGCCGCACCTATCAGGTCAACGTTCAGGCCGAGCAGCAGTTCCGCCTCGAATCCGACCAGATCGGCCAGCTCAAAGTGCGCAACAACAAGGGCGAGATGATCCCGCTGGCGACCTTCATCAAGGTCAGCGACACCTCGGGCCCGGATCGCGTGATGCACTACAACGGTTTTATCACCGCTGAAATCAACGGTGCGGCCGCCCCTGGCTACAGCTCCGGCCAGGCCGAGAAAGCCATCGAGAAACTGCTCAAGGACGAACTGCCCAACGGCATGACCTACGAATGGACCGACCTGACCTATCAGCAGATCCTGTCCGGCAACACCGCGCTGTTCGTGTTCCCGCTCTGCGTGCTGCTGGCGTTCCTGGTACTGGCGGCGCAGTACGAAAGCTGGAGCCTGCCACTGGCGGTGATCCTGATTGTCCCTATGACCCTGCTGTCGGCCATCACCGGTGTGATTGCTTCGGGTGGTGACAACAACATCTTCACCCAGATCGGCCTGATCGTACTGGTGGGCCTGGCCTGTAAGAACGCGATTCTGATCGTCGAATTTGCCAAGGATAAACAGCTGGAAGGCATGAACCCGCTGGCCGCCGTACTGGAAGCCTGCCGCCTGCGTCTGCGGCCGATCCTGATGACGTCCTTCGCCTTCATCATGGGTGTGGTGCCACTGGTGTTCTCCAGCGGTGCCGGTGCCGAGATGCGTCACGCCATGGGTGTGGCGGTGTTCTCCGGCATGCTCGGGGTGACCTTCTTCGGTCTGTTGCTGACGCCGGTGTTCTACGTGTTGATTCGTAATTTCGTGGAGCGCGGCGAGAAGCGCAAAGCGGCCAAGACCCTGAAGCTGGAGTCGCACTGATGAGTTTGAAAGCCTTTTTGCCGAGCCTGCTGGTCCTGGCGCTGAGCGCCTGTGCCGTCGGCCCGGATTACAAGACACCAGCCACTGAACCCGCCAACATCACCACGGCCACCGATGGCGCCTCCGGCCAGAAGAACTTCGACCGTTCGCGCTTCGAAGGCATCTGGTGGCAGCAGTTCGAAGACCCGACCCTCAACCAGTTGGTGACCGAGTCCCTCAAGGGCAACCGTGACTTGCGCGTCGCCTTTGCTCGCTGGAAGGCGGCCCGGGCGATCCGCGATGACGTCAGCAATGACGCCATGCCAACCATCACCAGCCGTGCCAGCAGTGACCTGGGCAAAGGCCAGATTCCCGGCCAGGCCACCAACCGGGTCAACACTGAGCGCTACGACCTGGGCCTGGACATGGCGTGGGAGATCGACCTGTTTGGCCGCATCCAGCGCAACCTGGAGTCGGCCAACGCCGAGCAACAGGCGTTCGAGGCCGACCTGTACCAACTGCAAGTCACCATGATTGCCGAACTGGTGGATTCCTACGGTCAACTGCGCGGCGCGCAGTTGCGGGAAAAAATCGCCCTGGCCAACCTGGAAAACCAGCGGGAGTCGCGCAAGATCACCATCAGCCTGCGCGATGCCGGTGTCGGTGACCAACTCGATGTGGAGCGCGCCGATGCCCGTCTGGCCTCGGTCGAAGCCAGCGTGCCGCAATTGCAGGCCGAGCAGGTTCGGCAGAAAAACCGCATCGCCACCCTGCTGGGCCAGCGCCCGGACAAGTTGACCGTGGACCTGAGCCCGAAAGACTTGCCGGCGATTGCCAAGGCACTGCCGATCGGTAATCCGGGCGAGCTGCTGCAACGCCGTCCGGACATCCTCAGCGCCGAACGCCAACTGGCTTCGGCCACGGCGCGAATCGGCGTGGCCAAGGCTGATCTGTTCCCCCGTGTCAGCCTCAGCGGCTTCCTCGGCTGGACCGCCGGGCGTGGCTCGCAGATCGGTTCCTCGGCGGCCAACGCCTGGGCACTGGGCCCAAGCATCACCTGGGCGGCGTTTGACCTGGGTAGCGTAAAAGCCCGCATACGCGGTGCCGATGCCGATGCTGAAGGCGCGCTGGCGACCTACGAGCAGCAAGTGTTGCTGGCCCTGGAGGAATCGGAAAACGCGTTCAGCGACTACAACAAACGCCAACAGCGTCTGATTTCGCTGATTCGCCAGAGTGAGTCGAGCCGTTCCGCGGCGGACCTCGCCGAGATCCGCTACCGAGAAGGCACGTCGGACTTCCTCGTCCTGCTCGATGCCCAGCGTGAACGTCTCGCGGCAGAAGACACCCAAGCCCAGGCCGAAGTCGATCTGTATCGCGGCATCGTCGCGATCTACAAGGCCCTCGGTGGCGGCTGGCAACCGGAGACGGTCGCCAGCAAATAACCGCCTTCAAGTGCTCCTTTGGTTGGCCGCAACCAACCAACTTTTTTGCCCCGCGCCTCATTCGGTCGCGGGGCTTTTTTTTACTTTTCCAAAAGCCAGGGTAAATCCCTGTGATGCATCAAGGCGCAACGAATCAAGGTGCAAGTTGCAGCAATACGTAGTCATCCTTGTCGAAGCGACCTTCCAACACCCGCGTCAGTGGCGAGACCTGCGATGACGGGAGTTTCTGGTAAGACGCTTCGCTCATGACTATGTAGGCGGGGGCTTTGACCGCCTCCAGCTGTTCGGACGTCTCGGTGAAAATCGGTCGAACGTCAGTATCCGCATTGACCATGAACTTGATTGCCTTCGCGTCCTTGCCCAGGCCATGCAGCACCAGCGGTACGGAATCACTGTGCACCCGGTCAAGCACCGCCAGAGAGAACTGGCGCGTGTCATACGCGCCTCGTTGAATGGGTTCAACGTACAGGATGTAGACCGACCACACCGCCAACACCGCACAACACGCCAGACCTGCCACTCTCAACGCTGGTTTGAACAGCGAGACCAAGGCGACGATCTGCAGAAAAACCAGCAGCCCAAGGATCAAACCGATGGAGGGCAATGATTCCGGCAGTCGGTGATGCGCAACCAACACAACGCCAAACAGCACGCCCGGCAGCACCAGCCAGAGCCCTTGTATCAGTAGTCTCAAGCCGGCAAACAGCCGACCGCCTGCGGCCTGGAACGGATAAGCCGCGACAATGGCTGCCATCGGCAACATCGGCAACAGATAGCGCGCTTTTTTAGCTTGGGGAATCGAAAGCCCGATCAGCACGATCAGACCTGCAGCCGCGCAAAACATCATCAATCGCCATTGTGGCCCGCGATCATTTCTATCGCCGACCAGCACGCCAACCAATGTCAGCAATGCAAGTGGATAAGCCAACGCATAATTGCCCAGGGAACTGGTGAAATAGAACAGCACATTGCTGGAGCCTTCGCTGCCATCGATGCGCCCCGTCACCTGCATGCGAATAACATCCCGCACAAAGGCTGCATCGCCGCTGATATCGGCCAGCCACAAGATCAATCCGATGCACAGGCATAGCAGCGCCAAGGCAACCACACCAAAGCCAAGCATCCGCCTGTATTGACCGCTGAACAGGTAATAACTGCAGAGCATGCCGGTAGGCACGATCAGGCCGATCGGCCCGCGAATGGCAAAGCCCAGCACCAACAGGGCAAACAGCACACCGAGCCGCCTGTGTGCATTAAAGTGATCTGCCGCATAGGCCAGGTAAAAAACCGCGAATGAAACCGCCGCCAGCATCAGGTCCAGCGATACAGCCCTCACCTCACTGATGAACGTCACACTCAGCAGCATCAACGCAATACTGACCAGCGCCCACCGCGGTGAGTACGGCGCAAGCAGGCGATACATGAGCGTCACAATCACCGCGGCGGCAATCGAGGAAGGCAGCCAGGCCGTGAAGCTCGTCACATGCCCGAAAGGCAACGAAAGCACATAGATAAAAAACGTCGACATCGCACTGTAGTCGGCATAAGGCTCACCGTAGGTCGTCGGGAAAATGCTCGGCCCATGGCGCAGCATTTCCTGGGCGAACATCACGAACCGCGAGTCGAAGCCAATGAACGACTGCTGATTGCTCACCATCACGAACAACAGCAGCGTCAAGATACCCAGGCCGAACGAATGCAGGCGCATGGCCATGGACGGCTGGAGGGTTGAAGGGGAAGACATGTAGTTGATCCCTGAATTGAATGCACGCTGACTAGCGTGAGCTGTACGCTTTCAATGACGCCGCGCTACGAACAAATCCAGGGAAACCCTCTCCACCCGAGTTGATCATATTCCGTTGCCAACATTGCGCAGTCTGGAGCGAGAAGTCTGGAGTGCTATTTGTTAAAAAGAAGTGAAAGTTTGGTGAAGACATTTACATTTATAAGACGTGCACCCTGACAAATTACAACAAGTTATTTTTCATGTTGTAATTCATAGCTTTATGTCAATTGTTGTGGCAATCGCTTTTAAATCAGAACTAATGGTTTATTCGCAATCTACTGACATTATCATCACATTTGGCCAGATAGCTTAAAGTTCCAGCGGCTTCCCGCTTAATGCGAAATAGTCATGAACAAATCATTCATCAGGTTTTTGAAAAGTGACCAGGGTGCGCTGCTGCTTCTGCTTGGCGTATCCGCGCTTCTATTGCTATTCGGGTTGGGGGCACGGGAGCTTTGGGGTGCAGAAACACGCTGGGCAAACATCGCCCTGCAAATGTTGCAAACGGGCGATTATTTCGACCCTTACCTCAAAGGCATGCCCTATTACGACAAGCCTCTGCCTTCCTACTGGCTGATTACGGCCACTGCCCACCTGATGGGTGGCCTCGGCCACTGGTCACTACGCCTGTCCTCGGTCATCGCTGCCTGGCTGAGCATCTGGCTGGTCTACCTGATCGGCGGGCAGCTATATGACAAAGGCACCGGCCTGATGGCCGGCTGGTTCCTGGCGACGACGTTTTTTTTCGTGTTCTGGGCGCGTGTAGCGACGGCCGACATCCTGACGGTTTGCGGGGTCCTGGCAGCTATCTGGTGGTATTGGCGCGGCCCGGACGACACGCGGCTGAGTCGGTACAGCGTATTTTTCCTGATCCTGGCGCTGACGTCGCTGTTCAAGGGTTTAATCGGATTCATCCTTCCAGGGCTGATGCTGCTGCCGCATCTGCTTGGCGAGGGGCGCTGGAAAAACCATCTCAATCGACGCATGTGCCTGGCGATGCTGGTAGCGGGCGTGTTCTACATGGTGCCGTTCATGTTGTCGCAGCGTTATGGCGCACCTGCTTATGGGGAGAGCGGGCTTGGACTGGTATTCCGGGAAAACGTCGTTCGATTTTTCAAACCCTTCGACAACATTGGCCCGATCTATACCTACCTGCTCTATCTGCCGGTCTATACCCTGCCGTGGGCGCCCTGCTGGATACTCGGCCTGTGGGTGGCGGTGCGGAACTGGAAGCACACCGAGCCTAACATTCGCTGGCTGATCCAGGGCCTGGCGTTGCTGTTCCTGTTCTTCACCGCCAGTGGCAGCCGGCGCAGCTACTACGTCTTGCCTCTGGTGCCATTTGCCCAATTGCTGGCAGCCTGGTGGGTCACCCGGCGAATGGCCGAGCGCCAGGCTGCGGGTAACGTCAGTGGGCCTGGTTGGACAAAGGGTATTGCCGGGGCAGCAGGTTTTTTGTTTCTGATACTTGGCATTGTCTATCCCTGGACCAACAGTGGAGGTGGCGGTGTCATGCAGTTCAGCCGGGATGTACGAGCGCAAGCCATCAAAACTGCGCCGTGGAACGAATGGCGCATGGTGCTGGTGGATGTCGACAATAAGCTGCCCATGTACCTGCAAAACCATGGCTCACCGTTTTACTATGTGCCCCCCGAATCAGACATTCCACAAACAGGCGACAGCGCAGCATTGATGGCATGGCTGGAAAAACAAAGTGGCGAGACCTGGAATCCTGAACGCACGATCATCGTGGAGCAGTACGAAGACATCAAACAATTGCCCCTGGATTATCTGACTGCCGACCATCAGTTGATCACCACCAAGCCAAACAACGGCGCCCGATTGTTTCACGCCCATGAATCCGGCAGCGCCGCGTTCATTCCCAATGTGAAAAATGACGGATAAAACAGACAAAAATCCCCTGTAGGAGCTGGCTAGCCAGCGAAGACGGCGGCACAGGCAACATCAGCGTTGGCTGACACATTGCTTTCGCTGGCAAGCCAGCTCCTACGGGTTCGCGCGTTGTCCAGAAAGGTGTGTAAGCCCTTAACGTTGTTCTTCGGATTTGTGGTTTTCCCGAACAGTTACCGTAGCCGTAGTCCCCGCCCGCAAGTTGGCTTTACCGGCATAGTCCGGATCGATCTGTATCCGCACCGGCACCCGTTGCGCCAGTTTGATCCAGGTGTAGCTCGGGTTGATGTTGGCCAGCAATCGCCCGCCAGGCAGGTTTTCCCGGTCGGCGATGGCGAAGGCGATGCTTTGCACGGTGCCGCCGAAACGCTCGCCGCTCATCAATTCGATGTCGACCCGATCCCCCTCCCCGATTCGCGGCAGTTTGGTTTCTTCGAAGTAGCCGCTGACATAAAACGAGTCACTGTCCACCACCGCCACCAACGGACCACCCGCGGTCGCGTAGTCACCCTGGCGGGTCAGCAGATTGGTGATGTAGCCACTGACCGGCGACTCGACCCGGGTGCGCTCCAGGTCGTGCTCGGCTTCGGCCAATGCGGCAATGGCCAGTTGCACGTTAGCCTGGGCGAAGCCAAGGTTGGCCTGGTTGCGCAGCAGATCGGCCTGGGCCACCGCCACCTCGGTGCTGGACTTTTCCCACTCTTCACCGGAAATCGCCGAGCGTTCCTTGAGGGTCCGACGGCGGTGCTCCTCGCTTTGACGCTGGCGCAGCAGCGCCTGGCTGGCGACGATGGTTGCTTCCGATTGCCCCAGCGCAGCCTTCGCCACCTCCACGGAACGCCTGGCATGCTGCACCGCCAGGGTGTAGCGCGAGGGATCGATTTCCAGCAGCAACTGGCCCTTCTCCACATGCTGGTTATCCTGCACGCCGAGGTTGACGATGCGTCCCGCGACATCGGCGGACAAGGTCACCACATCGGCCCGCACCCGTGCATCCCGGGTCCAGGGCGCGCGGGTGTAGTGTTCCCAGGCAAACCAGCCGAGCACGAAAGCCAGCGCGACCACCGCCAGGGTCGTGAGTTGAGCAAGGATCTTCTTCAAGGCATCAGGCTCCCATCACCAGAATCAGCGTCGCGCACACGCAGGCGTACAACGCGCCTTCGAACAAGGCTTCATGCCAGACGAACTGCAACACGCCGAGGCGCCGCAGGATCCAGTCCAGCACCATGAAAACCGGCAACCCCAGCAGCAGCGCCTGGGCAATCGGCGGCAGATAGACACCGCCTATTTCAATATCAATGGGCAAGTGCCGGTACTCCTTGCGATGGGACGGCTTCAAAGTGGCGACGGTGCCGCTCCAGGAACGACACCACGATCAACAACGCCACGCGCATTCGAAACACAGACCATAAGTGTTCATGGACACTGGAGTGCAGCGCATCCAGCTCGTCACCCAAGGTGTGCAGGCTGTCGAGCACCTGATCGACATCGATATCGGGACGACCGGCGACCAGGCGCCCGGTATCCCGCACGGTGGCCAACAGCCGGGTTTGCGTCGGCGGACTCAGTAGTACGTTGTTCTGCCCCTGTTGCCGGAGCTGGTTCAAGGCGGTGCCCAGGGCGAGGCAGGCGAGGCTGACCTCGAACAGGTCGCGCGATGGCTTGTCCGCAATGGCGGGCAACAGCCCCAGCATCGTGGTCAGGCGGTCGACCATGCGGCTTTCGAAGGCAAACTGGTTTTCATCGGTGGCCGGCATTTTCAGCAAGGCATGGACCTGCTCACAGTTCTCCTGGTGCAGCCGGCGAATGCGCAGCACGGGCCTGAACGGGAAGATCAAGGCGTAGACGCTCAACGCCAATGTAGCGGCGCAGACGTAGGCGCCGGCAAATTCGAACCACTGGATTGCACTGTTCTGTCCTATCCCGGTGTTGGTAGGACCAAGCAGCAAAAACGTCGACAGCCCCAGACCAATCCCGGTGCCCGTGGTGGGCGGGCTCGACAACCCCACCGCAACGGCATAGAGCAAGGGCGCCAGCAGCACCGCCAACATCTCGAAGTTGCTGATCATCGGCACCAGCGCGAACTGCAGCAGCGCCGACACCACCAGCGCCAGCCCCAGGCCCCGGGCATAGCTCTGGGCTGCCAGCAGCGGCCGGGGAAACGTCGCCATCAGCGAGCAGAGAATTCCCGCCACAATCATCCCGCCCCGGGCGCCGTCCCAGCCGGTTTCGATCCAGATCATTCCCGCCACCATCAATGCGCAGTACGCGCGGATGGCGTTCATCGCCGCCAGGGTGAAGTCCAGGTGCAAAGGATTGGCCTGACCGCGAAACATGCTGCTTGCCTTGCGTCCGCTCTGGATCGCATCGCTCAGGTCCAAAATGGTTTCCATCTGCTGCAACATCCGCGCCTGTTCCCAGCGCAATGACCATGACAGAGAGCGCAAGGTGGCCTTGAAGGGCTCGGTCAGTTGTTCCGAAAGGTAGGCCAGTGCATCGAAACGCTGTCGCAACGCCGCAAACTGGTGCCGCTGCTCGCTGGACAATGCGCGCCCTTGCCGGGCCAACTCTTCGAGAAAGACCAGTTCCTCGCTGAGCAATTGCTGTATTTCAACAGGTATTTCGCCCTCCCAGCGTTCGAGCAACAGCTCGCGCTGGTGGCGCAAGGCGGTGAGCCGCGCCGTCAGCAGCAACAGTTGGTTACCGAGTAATTGCACCAGGTCGTCTGCGCTGCGCAAACGCGGCGCGTCGTAATACAAATGCCGACGTACCCCTTCCAATGCGCTGATCTGTCCAAGCAACTGCATCTGCCGAGCGTGGAAGTCGGCCTCGCTTTCCTCGGTACGAATCACCGCGCTGGCATGGGTCGCCAGCAGCTTGATCACCTGATCGATCCTGGCGAAGTAATCCTTGGCCACGGCTTCCGGGCGCGCGGTCAGCAGGCTGACGACACAGACGCAAGCGACCGCCAGCAGAGTTTCTGTCACTCGGGTCACCGCCAGCAGGAAGGTGCCGTCCTGATCCGGTACCGCCAGCAACCCCACCACCACCGCCGTGTAGCCGCTGAGCACGAATGCCTGGGAACTGGTGTAACGCAACAAGGTGCCGCCAGCGGTACACAGCGCAAGCCACAGCGACAGCGTGATCAAGAACGGCACCGGCGCCTGGGGAAAGATCGCCATGATCACCACGGCTACCGCTGCGCCCAGGGTGGTACCGATCACCTGGCCAAAACTGCGGGCCAGGGCCATGCCGGCCAGTGGCTGGCTGACGATGACCACGGCCATGATCGACCATTTGGGCTGATCGAGGTCGAACAGGAAGGCCAGGTACAGGGTGAGCAGGCCGGCGGCGATGGTTCTCAAGGCAAACAACACCACCCCGGGGCCGGGGTGGAGGATGGCCTTGAAGTATTGCAGCAGCGCTTGCATCGGGAAAGCTCTTGGCGGGCTATCCAGAAAGCGTAGTCAGTGTTGTGAGGCAAGGCAGGTTTCGCCGGTAACGAAACCTGTCAACCCGTTCTATTCTTCGCTCCCCTATGCCAATGATTTACAACGGGCTGAAAGATGCCGTGGTTGCATTAGCCGATGGAATGAATGATTTGGCAGGCCGATAGAGAATACCGCCGTCCAGTTGAACGGGCTTGCTGGCTTCAATACTGTTTTTGAGGGACGTGGGATTTGGGATGAATTTTCCCTGTTTGTCATAACAGCCGATCACCGCCGACGCCGGGATGTCCTGGCCATAATTGACTTCATAGGGGCGCATGCCCAGTTTCGAGGTCGGGTACTTTTTCCAGTGATCATTGGCGTACAGATGATACCCCCTCATCTGTCTGGCATCGACGACATAGGTGTATCCGCCTCGACCACCACCATATTGATAAGCACCGGCACCACTGTGCTTGTAGTAAGGCGAAGTGGAGATACCCATGCCATCCATGTCCAATGCGTTCTTACCGCCTCCAAAGCCTCCGCGCATTCCATTGACCTGATTGACATCCGTTATGGGGGTGCGCAACTTGAAGCCCTGGCCGAACACCTCTTGGGGCGGTCGCATATCGCCGCGCATGACAAAACCCTGATAAACGTAACCTTCCGTGGGGCCCGAAAAATACACCACCTTCGTGTCCTTAATGAGCGTCTGTGCGAACTCTGGCCCTCTATTCAGCTTTTGCAACTGGCTTACAGTTCTGTGACTTTTGAATTTCAGTTCCAATTTTGCTGTCAAGGCCAGCGGATTTTTTACAACAGGAGCAATCCATTTAACTGGCTTTGGCAGCTTATGAATCATGGATGTAATTCGATTGAATACTGCACGTGCGATTCGCGTAGCGACCGATTTTGCAATCACCCGGCCCAACAACCTTCCCGCCAACGGACCTGCGCACTCCATGATAAAACCGCGATAGGCATTGGCTCGGAAACCTGCAGCAGCTTTTGGATCATCGGACATTTCACCTCGTATCAACTCCGTCGACGATGCGCTCGCGCCGAACAGAAAAGAGGCCGCCATACGCGCCCCCTTTGTTGCAAGAACCGTGGCCCCCGGAACTATCGTTACGATCGACATTGCGGTCATCAGCTTTCCGATAGCAGCGACCAACCCATCCGTAAAGCGTTCCTCGTCGGTTGAAACCAGGGTATCGATATCCGATAACACTTGGACCAACTGCCTTTTGTATAGCTCGCCCATTGCATCATCGGTCGTATCGAACAGAACCGGCGCATAACGCGGATAGAAATTGAATATGGAAAACTCAGGCTTGCCAAACTTGAAATCACTATCTACGCGTGACAATTTTTCATAGAGAGGAATACGATCGAGCAGCTTCCCTTGGAGTTGCTCATTGCTTTCGATGACGTCTTGCCTTTGCGTACCCACGGCGGGCAACTCGAAAACGGCAGTGTCGCCACCAAGGAACACAAACAACCCGAAACCGTCGGGATCGCCCAAATACACAGCATTACTGACTTTGGCAGGTGTATTTTCTCGAGGGTTGTTTAAATAGATACTCTGCGGTCGTATTTTCCCCGCCCGGAATTTATTGACGAGGTTTATGCCCTCCGGCGAAGCAGTGCCGGAGTTTTCATGGGACTCCAGCGTAGTGTTTAATTCGTATTCCTTGGCGAGTTTCCACAACTCTTTTACATCGGGACGTTCGAGTGTTGACTTGACACTGTCCTTGTACGCTGCTTGCAAATCGGCATTCAGAATCGTGTTCTTGAGTGCTTCCGGAAAAAATGCCGGCCATTGGATGGTCATTTCTTCATTGCTGGCCTTTACCCGCAAGTGATAATCGGCACAGAGTTCCGCAAGCGTGAATGTCATGACCCTCTCATGACGTGGACTCGCGTAGCCGAATTTATCTGGCAAGGTGATTTCCTTGAACCTGACGTCAACGGTCGAAGTGGAATTCAGGGTTCGCTTCCAGTCATCGGGCAAGCTGGATTCGCTGATGATTGTGTCCACGCTGTTTTGTAAAAATGCCAGAGGGTCAACGATGGCCTCTGCACTTTTCAAAGCGTCAACGACCTTGTCCCTGGCTACATCGATAGTGATTCCGGGGGCGATTTCCCGCGCCGCCCCATCAGCCGCCTTGGGTTGCATTTTGTTCTCACGCGCACGTTCAATAACCCAATGCGAACCCCGTACTGAATTCGTCGCCACAGGATTGTCGGGCACCTCGCTGGCCACGCTGCGTACTTTGCGTATCAACGGTCGGGACACGGGCAACGGTGCGGGCTGTGCTCCGGCAGACAGGTAATCCTCGACTTCATCGTCCTCATCGACTACTGATAACCGAATAATTTCTTCTATGAGTTCAAGATAACTGACACTGGAATCAGCGACAGAAGGCTGCCGGAGCAATATGTCGATATCCTCTAGAAGTTGAAGGTCGAGATGAGGCTCAACGTAGATGGATTGCTCAACCCGCTCCTCGAGTGCCAACGCGAGTTCGGGGAACTCCTCGAACATAAAGGCCAAATCATCCAGGATGTTTTCTCTGATATCCGTTGCCGGATCGGAAACGCCGTACCAATCGGAACTTTGTTCGGCGGGCACGATGATGGGGGACGCTTCAGGGGCAAACCAATAGGCATAAAAGTTGCTGACCGCTACATAAGCCGCGAAAGCACCCGTGGTACGACCTGGATTACGCTCAAGCAAGGCACCCGCACTGCTCAAGACAGCCGCGCCGTTGCTGACCAGATTGGCGGCCATCCGCTCAAGTAATCCGTTTACCTGCTCCCTGACAACCACCACAGCAGACGGCTGGTCGTTCAATATTGCTGTTGTAGCTTTGTAAACCGGTTCCAGTAACTCCTCGATCTTGATCTCTACATTCTCCGGTACAGCACCCACACTGTTCCATGGCACCAAATTGCGTGTTAACCATTCATCCGCTTTTGCAATGGCCTGTGTGAGCGTGGTCAAAGGCTCAGTGCAGGTGGAAGGTTGCGGCTGCCCTGCAGCCGGCTCGAACGGCGATTCAGTAAAATCGGCCGAACCATTTTTCCAGGCCCTGCTGCTTGGCTCTGCAGCGGGCCTGCTGGTTGAAATATGGCGACTGTCTAACCTCAAGACTCCAAACGTATCCATTACATTGCAGGCGAGCAAAACTTTGCCAAGCAAGGTTTCCGGTTTGTGCGTTCCTGCTGTATTGATGTGCGAATAAAAGTTTGCGTGTCGCTCAAAGGACTCAATACGCTCCAGCAACGTCGGTGCAGAACTGTGCGGCGTCGGGGGATTGAAAAATCTCAGTGAAATGAGTTCTACCGGTCGTTCTTTCGCTGGCTCGGACGACGCTCTCCGATACCCGGGATCGAGCTGATCGCAGACAGCCTGAACCTTTTCGATAAATTTATCGTTCCAACGCTTTCGCTCACCGCTTTCCCGCAGTTCAGTGACTAACCTGGTCAGGTGCGCTTGTGCCTCCTTGGGTGAGGGACGCCGTTCACAGTCTTCCTTGAGCATGTCCCATGCATCGCGAACGCCAAAATCCCAGGAACGTACATATTGCTTGGCGTCCCGGGTCAAATCTTTGATGGCGTCCCACTGAGAGTCGGAGACCAACTGCTTTTGTGCAATTTTTTTGTCCAACTCAATCCCTGAAAACTCCAGCCTGGTCTGGATGAAATTCATCAGGCCCGCAGCGTTTGGGGCGCTTTCAAACTTTACATTTTCTCCCAGCGCTGCTTGCCATTGACTGGGCGGCAAATCGCAAAGTGCATCCAGAATCTCTTTTACTTTTGCTTTACCAAGCGTCCCATGCGACCGGATCGAGCGCTCCATAGCACCTTTCAGTCGTTCGCGCAGGACCTTGCCTGTTTCCTTTTGGAGAATGCCACTGCTGAATACATCGAGTATTTCCTGCTCAGAGAGCGTCGCACTCGTTAAGTACTCCTTGAGCGCTCCCCATTGCTGATCCAGCTCCGCCTGATTTTCAAATTCTGGCTTTAACGCATTTCTAGAGCAGTCCAGAACCGGTGGGGAAACGTCAAAATCCAGCCCTGTCCGGGTTGGCGCCACGCTTTCCGACAATCGCAGGTGTTGAATGCTATTGCTGGTCGTCAATATGTCCCTGGAGAGGGAGCTTTGCGATTGTGGTTCGACATGAAACTGCGATGTCGTCTGTGCGCCAGTCGAACAGGACACATTGAAGGCGGGGGACATTACTTTTGATTTCCGTCCTGATTAAACGGTCAAGCTTATTTAAACGCCAGTAACCCCTCTTTCATAAACAGCTCAAGGTTTGACTCACGGCCCCACCTGACCGAAGCTTGCAGCTCTGCAAAACTTGCCAGCCCCCGGATCCTGCATGCCCAAGTCCCGCCGTTACCTGCTCATCTGCCTCAGCGCCCTGTTTGTCGTTGGCATTGCGTGGTTTTTCATGCGCAGCACGGCGCCCGTGGTGCCTGAGGCGATCAAGCGTGGTTACAGCGAAGCGCTGACTCAGGCCCGTAACGGCCAACCCGGCGCTGCACGGGTGCTTTACCAGCAATTGGCCCGCCCGGACATTTCGCCAAAGCGTCGCGTCTGGCTGCACGCCGAACTGCCCAACTACCCCAGCTCCGTAGCCCTGAAACTGGCGGATGCGGACTTGCAACATGAGGCGCCTGAGGTGCGCATCGCGGCGATCAAAAGCATCAGCGGGTTGGTGTCCAGCGCCCAGCGCAGTCTGTTGCTCGGGCCGTTGCTCGATGACAGCGATCAAAGCGTACGACTGGCTGCCGTCAATGCGTTGCTGGGCCTGTCGCCGGATGAGCTCGGTTTGTATTTCGGGCCACTGGAACAGGCCATCGATGCCTGGCAACAAGTGCTCAAAAACGCCCCGCAAAGCGCTGACAACCACTATCAATTGGCCCGCCTGCATTTGCACAATGCCGAACTGAAAGAGGCACAACAGGAACTTGAACAGACCTTGCAACTGGCGCCCGACAATCTGCCGGCGCTGGTGATGCAAATCGAGGTGCTGGACCGGCAGGGTCAAAGCGAAGCAGCCCAGGAGTTGTTGGCCAGACAGCTGAAGGCACAGCCCGATTCCGCTTACTTGCAACACGCCCTGGGGCTGTGGTTGCTGCATCACGGTCAAAGCGAGTTCGCCCTGCTTGGCCTGTCCAAGGCCGTTGAGCTTGAACCGGACAACAAGGATTACCGCTATGACCTGGCGACTACACTGCACGGTGAGCAGGAGCTGGAGGCCGCGCAAAAGCAATTGCAGGAAATCGTCCAGCGCCACCCCAATGATCGCAAGGCCCGGGTCTTGTTGATCAATTACTGGAAAGAAAGCGGACAGCTGCAAAACGTGCAGATTCTGCTGGCGCAACTGGAACAACTGAATCCTGACGATCCGGCCCTTCAGCAGGGGCTGTAGGAGCCGGCTTGCTGGCGATGGCGGTGTATCAAACACCTGAATGGCACCTGACACGCCGCATTCGCTGGCAAGCCAGCTTCTACAAAGTTACATGTAACAAAGGTTGAACGCTCATCGCGGCCCAGGGTCAAGTGAAGAGGCAGCACGTTCAGGCAACTAGCGCCTGCGGCCTCGTTTCCCCTAGTCATGAGAGGGCATTTCTTGTCTACAGCCAACGAATTGATCAGCGTAAAAGCCGCCACCGGGATCGAAGGTCTGGATGACATCCTCGATGGTGGACTGTCCCGTGGCCACGTGTTCCTGCTGGAAGGTGAACCCGGAACCGGCAAGACCACCGTCGCCTTGCATTTTCTGTTAGCCGGCGCCCGGGCCGGCGAACGCTCGTTGTACATCACCCTGTCCGAAACCGAGCGCGAACTGCGTCAGGGCGCCCGGTCCCATGGTTGGGAACTGGACCATAACGTTTCCATTTTCGAACTGACGCCGCCGGAAAGCCTGCTCAACGCCGAGCACCAACAGACGCTGCTGTATTCATCCGACCTCGAGTTGGGCGAAGCCACCAAACAGATCTTCGATGTGGTCGAACGGGTCAAGCCGACCCGCGTGGTCCTGGACAGCCTGTCCGAGATCCGCTTGCTGGCGCAGAGCTCCCTGCGCTATCGCCGGCAGATCCTCGCGATCAAGCACTACTTCGTGCGTTATGACGCCACGGTTCTGCTGCTGGACGACCTGACCACCGAATCCCTCGATAAAACCGTGCACAGCGTGGCTCACGGGGTGATTCGCCTGGAGGAACTGACCCCCAACTACGGCGCCGAGCGACGGCGTATCCGTGTGGTGAAGTACCGCGGCCAGAAGTACCGGGGCGGCTTTCATGACTTCACCATCATGGGGGATGGCGTGCACGTGTTCCCACGCCTGGTGGCGGCCGAACACCGCGGTAGCTACCTGCGACAGCAGTTGACCAGCGGCATCCGGGAAATGGACGCCCTGCTCGGTGGCGGCATCGAGACCGGGTCCAGTACCTTGATTCTCGGCCCGGCCGGGACCGGCAAATCCCTGATTTCGATGGTCTTCGCCGCGGCGGCGGTGGCCCGGGGCGAAAAAGCTGCGCTGTTCATTTTCGATGAAGAGCTGGGCTTGTTGTTCGAGCGCATGAATAACATAGGCATCGACCTGCAGGCGCTGCAAGAGACCGGCAACCTGCTGATCGAACAAGTGGACGCCGCCGAATTGTCCCCCGGCGAGTTTTCCCATCGGGTACGTCGTTGCGTCGACGAGCGCGACATCAAGACGGTGGTGATCGACAGCATCAATGGCTATCAGGCCGCGATGCCGGAAGAAAATGCGCTGGTGCTGCACATGCACGAGTTGCTGCTGTACCTCAACCGCAAAGGGGCCGCGACCTTCATGACCGTCGCCCAACACGGCCTGGTCGGCGACATGCAAGCCCCGGTGGACATTACCTATTTGGCCGATACGGTCATTCTGCTGCGCTACTTCGAAGCGCTGGGCAAGGTCCGCCGGGCCATTTCAATCATCAAGAAGCGTACCGGCAGCCATGAGTCGACCATCCGTGAATACCGGATC
This sequence comes from Pseudomonas izuensis, assembly GCF_002356535.2. Lineage (NCBI taxonomy): Bacteria > Pseudomonadati > Pseudomonadota > Gammaproteobacteria > Pseudomonadales > Pseudomonadaceae > Pseudomonas > Pseudomonas izuensis. The sequence continues at coordinate 3,407,259 of NZ_AP017423.2, forward strand.
AGCTCACAAGGCATGACCATCGGTGAACCGTTGGAAGCCTTCCAGGGCGTACTGCGCGGGGTACCGACCTATCACGGCGCGAGCATGCCTTTGCTCGGGGATGAACACCCGTGATGCTTCAGCAAGCGACGTCCGAGCGTGCGATCATTCTCGCGCCGCTGGGACGCGACAGCCAGATTGCGCTGATGATGCTCAATGAGGCGGGTTTCGACGGGATCATCAGCCGGGATCTGCGCGGGCTCTGCAGCGAGCTGGAGCAAGGTGCAGGCTTGTTGCTGGTGTCCTCCGAAGCCTTGCTGGGCCAGGATCTTGAGCCGCTGCTCAGGCTCATCGAACAACAGCCGGCCTGGTCCGACCTGCCGATTGTATTGTTGACTCACCATGGCGGTCCGGAACAGAACCCGGCTTCACGTTTCGGTCCGCAACTGGGCAACGTCACGTTCCTCGAGCGCCCCTTTCATCCGGTCACCTTGATCAGCCTGGTGACCACCGCCCTGCGCGGACGCCGACGACAGTACGAAGCCAGGGACCGGCTGATCGATTTGAGCCAAAGCGAGCTGCGCCTGCAAAACACCCTGGAAACGCTAGAGCAGCAGGTGGAAGAGCGCACTGCACAGTTGCGCCATAATGAAGAAGTGCTGCGCCAGTCGCAGAAAATGGAAGCGGTCGGACAACTCACCGGCGGCATCGCCCACGACTTCAACAATATGCTGACCGGCATCATCGGCAGCCTGGAGCTACTGCGCCGGCGTCTGGCTCGGGGACGCATCGAGGATCTGGACAGCCTGATCGACCTTGGCGTGACGTCCGCCAATCGCGCAGCGGGCCTGACTCACCGCTTGTTGGCATTTTCCCGTCGGCAGTCGCTGGATTCCAAACCCGTAGAGATGAACACCCTGGTGGTGTCCATGGGCGAACTGCTGCAACGCAGCATCAATGAAAGCATTCTCCTGGACATGCAACTGAGCGAGCAGCTATGGGTCGCCGAAGCCGACCCCAATCAACTGGAAAGCGCCCTGCTCAACCTGGTGATCAATGCCCGTGACGCCATGCCCGATGGCGGCAACCTGGTGGTGAAGACCTCGAACCGGCATCTGGACGCGGACTTCACCCAACCCCACAGCAATCTCGATCCGGGTGATTACGTGGTGCTCAGCGTCACCGACAATGGCTGTGGCATGCCGCAAAGCACCATCAACCGCGCTTTCGACCCGTTCTTCACCACCAAGCCCATCGGCCAGGGCACGGGGTTGGGCTTGTCGATGATCTATGGCTTCAGCAAACAATCGCGCGGTCACGTCGCCATTCAAAGTGAAGTGGGCGAAGGCACCACGGTGAGCCTGTACCTGCCACGTTTCGCGGGCGAAGTGCCGCAGGACCATCCACTTGAAAGCGCGCATCCGCTGATTGCCCGTCATGGTGAAACGGTCCTGATCGTCGAGGATGATCCTGCCGTGCGGATTTTGGTCAGTACGGTGCTGGGCGAACTGGGCTATGCCTTTGTCGAGGCTGGCGATGCAGACAGCGCGATGCCGATCCTCGATTCGGGGCAACGGATCGATCTGATGATCAGCGATGTCGGGCTGCCCGGGATGAATGGCCGGCAACTGGCAGAAATAGGCCGGCAACACCGGCCTGATCTCAAGGTGTTGTTCATTACCGGCTACGCCGAACACGCGGCCGTGCGCGGTGGATTCCTCGATTCAGGCATGCAGATGATCACCAAGCCGTTCACCTTCGACCTGTTGACGGCCAAGGTGCGGGAGATGATCCGGGTTTGATGCTCCTACAGGGAAATGCGGTCAATTGTTGGAGCGAGCCTGCTCGCGATGGAGGCCAACGATGACGCGCACTGTTGGATATACGCGGTGCACTCGGGATCATCGGGAGCAGGCTCGCTCCCACGAGGTTCTTTGCCTGGCTCTCGGTCGTTACGACAACATGTCCTGCATGATTTCCTGCAGCACATCCAGATCGAACGGCTTGGCCAGGATCGGCGCGGTACGGGTGATCGGGCTGTCGGTCTCGCGGATTTCCTGCGGATAGCCGCTGATGAAAATCACCTTGAGCTCCGGTCGCAGCTTCACCGCGGGTTCGGCGATCTGCACACCGGAGATACCACCCGGCAGGCGGAAGTCAGTGATCATCATGTCCAGGTGCGGCTTGCTGGCGAGGATCTCGAACGCCTGTTCACCATTTTCCGCCTGCAATACCCGGTAGCCCTCCCCCGACAGATAGGCCGACAGCACCATCAGGATCGAGGGGTCATCTTCGACGATCAATACGACATCTTGTGCATCTTCACTCATGGGAAGCCTTTGTTCGGTCAATAGCGTCTGATACGACCGTGGGGTCGACCAGAGGTTGCGTCAATCCGGCTGTTTTCCTACAGCGGCAGACAAACGCGAAACAGGGCGCCTTCGCCAATCCGGCTTTCGACGGTAATGGTACCGCCATGGGCGGTGACAATCTGTTCGGAAATAAACAATCCCAGGCCCAGTCCAGCGACAGCTTGCTTGGCCGATACCCGTTCGAACTGCTGGAAAATCCGCTGCTGGTTTTCTTCACTGATGCCGATCCCGAAATCACGGACTTCCACCCGTGCCTCACCATTGTCACTGTACACCTTCACCGTGATCGGGCTCTTGGCGCCGTAACGCAGGGCGTTGGTCAGCAGGTTGGAAATCACCTGTTCAATGCGGAATTCGTCCCAACTGCCGATCACCGGTTGCTCGGCGTCAAGGGTCACGGAAGCCTCGGCGGCCTCGATCTGCTGAGAGAAATTCTGTAGCACACCGCGAACCAGCACCGACAGATCGAAGCAGGTCGGCCGGATCGACAACTTGCCGGTGCGGATGCGCGAGACATCGAGCATGTCTTCGATCAGGCGGATCAGGCTTTTGATCTGCCGTTCGTCGCGGTCGACCATGGCGTGCATCTTGTCGAGGGTAAACGCGGAGGCGTTATCCCGGGCCAGGTGCATCTTGCGCAACTGGGTCTCGAGGATCAGGCCATTGAGCGGCGTGCGCACTTCATGGGCGACGATGGACATGAAGTCATCGCGCATGCGCACCGCCTGCTCCAGTTCCCGCTGCGTGCTCTGCAACTGCGCCAGCAACGCCTCCTGCTCGCGGCGGCTCTGCTCCAGCGCTTCGACCTGTTGTTTCATGGCCTTGCTCTGGCGATACAACTCGACAAATACATTGACCTTGCTCTTGACCGCCTGGATATCCAGCGGCTTGTGCAGGAAGTCCACGGCACCACTTTCATAGCCCTTGAACGCATAGTTCAGCTCGCGGCCAGCGGCGCTGACGAAAACAATCGGGATGTTTTTGGTCTTTTCCGTGCCACGCATCAACTCAGCCAGTTCGAAGCCGTTCATGCCAGGCATCTGCACATCGAGAATGGCCATGGCGAATTCGTGCTGCAGCAACAACGACAAGGCTTCATCGGCCGATTGCGCCTTGTACACGGTACGGTCTTCGCGCTTGATCAGCGCTTCGAGTGCCAACAGATTCTCCGGCAGATCGTCGACGATCAGCAGTTTGGCCTGGATATTACTTAGCATGCGATTCGTTCCAGCTCGACAAGCAGACGGCCGATGCCGCGGACAGGGAGTATGTGGTCCGGCTGATGAAAGTCCAGCGCAGCCTTGGGCATGGTCGCGACCTGGGCCTCGTCCGGATCCTGCACAATGGTCAAGCCACCACGTTCTTTGACATGGGCCAGGCCGCGCGCACCATCGCGGTTGGCACCGGTCAGCAACACGGCGGCGAGGGTCGGACCATAGGCGTCGGCGGCCGATTCGAACAGGTAGTCGATGGCAGGCCGCGAATGATGCACGCGGTCTTCCAGGCTCAAGGAAAAGCTGCGGTCGTGCTCCACCGACAAGTGATAACCCGGGGTGGCGAAATATAACGTCCCGGCTTCGACCGGGGTTTTGTCGCCGGCTTCCAGAACCGGCAGGCAAACCCGACGGGCGAATACCTCCGCAAGCTGGCTGCGGCGTTCGTCCGGCAAATGCAGCACCACGATGATTGGCAATACGAAACCCTTTCGCAGAGGGCTGAGAATATTCAGCAACGCCTCCACCCCGCCGGCCGACGCGCCGATCACGATCGCTTCTATCGAAGGCAAACCCGTTGCGCTGTTCATGATTTGCGGTAGATCCGTTCTTGTTTCACCAGCGGCTCGAATTGCTTGCCGAAGGCGGAAAAATCCGGGGTTTCCTTGCTGCCCAGCACCAGAACCCCTCGGTGGCAAAGCGACTCATGAAACAATCCGAACGCCCGATCCTGGAGGCTTTTATTAAAGTAAATCAGTACATTACGACATGAAATTAACTGTGTTTCTGAAAAAACACTGTCAGTCGCCAGGCTGTGATCGGCAAAGGTCACGTTCTCGCACAGCGACTTGTCGAAAATCGCGTAACCGTACGCCGCCGTGTAGTAGTCGGCGAACGAGCGCTGACCACCGGCCTGCTGATAGTTAGAAGTGTAGGCGCGGACATTCTCCATGGAGAAAATCCCTTGCTTGGCTTTTTCCAGCGAGCGCGGATTGATGTCGGTGGCATAGATGATGGTGCGATCAAGCAGGCCTTCTTCGCGCAGTAAAATCGCCATCGAATAGACCTCTTCGCCCGTGCTGCAACCGGCGATCCAGATCTTGATCGACGGGTAGGTCTTGAGCAGCGGCACCACTTCCCTACGGATCGCCAGGAAGTGCGAAGGGTCGCGGAACATTTCGCTGACCGGAATCGTCAGCAACTGCAGCAGTTGCATGAACGCGGCCGGGTCATGCAGGACTTTTTCCTGAAGCGCCGAAATGGTGCCGCACTCGAACTGGCTCAACGCGTGAATGACCCGACGCTTGATTGACGCGCCGGAATAATCGCGAAAGTCGTAGCTGTACTTGAGGTAAATCGCCTCGATCAGCAAACGCAGTTCAATCTCGGTATTTCTCTCCACTTAAATGCGTTCCATTTTCGGCAACCACACTCGAATCAGCGAAAACAGGCGATCCAGGTCGATGGGCTTGGCCAGGTAATCATTGGCGCCCGCTTGCAGGCAGCGTTCCTGATCATCCTTCATGGCCTTGGCCGTCACCGCAATGATCGGCAGCTTGCGCCAGCGCGGGTCCTTGCGTATCTCAACAGTGGCTTCGAAACCGTCCATCTCCGGCATCATCACGTCCATCAACACCAGATCGATGTCTTCGACTTCATTCAATCGCTCGATCGCTTCACGACCGTTTCGGCCGATGACCACCACTGCCCCCTTCTGCTCCAGCGCACTGGTGAGGGCGAAGATGTTGCGTACGTCATCGTCCACCAGCAGCACCTTGCGCCCCTCGAACACCTTGTCGCGGCTGCGGGCGGTCTTGAGCATCTTCTGCCGGTCATGGGACAACCGGGATTCGACTTTGTGCAGAAAGAGTGTCACCTCATCCAGCAAGCGTTCAGGCGAGCGCGCGCCCTTGATGATGATCGAGCGGGAATATTTGCGCAGTTCGGCCTCTTCGTCCCGGGTCAGGTTGCGCCCGGTATAGACGATGACCGGAGGGAACGAGCAGATTTCCTCGGTGGACATGCGTTTGAGCAAGTCGCCGCCCAGCATGTCCGGCAGCTTGAGGTCGATGATCATGCAGTCGAATATCGTCGTACGCAGCAGGTCGAGCGCTTCCTGGGCGAAACCGACCGCGGTGATTTCGATGTCATCGTCGCCGATCAACCGGGAAATGCTGTCGCGCTGTAAATCATCGTCTTCCACCAGCAACACGCGCTTGACCTTTTGGGTCAACTTGGCTTCCAGGCGCGCAAACACCTCCTTGAGCTCGTCACGGGTGGTCGGTTTGACCGCGTAGCCGACGGCGCCCATGTGCATGGCCGCTTCCACCCGGTCTTCGACTGAAATCACATGCACTGGAATGTGCCGGGTCTCGGCGTGTTCCTTCAGGCGTTGCAGCACGGTCAACCCGGAATGATCCGGCAGGCGCATGTCCAGCAGGATCGCATCGGGAATGAATTGACGGGCCAGGTCGTAACCTTCGTCGGCACCATGGGCCACCAGGCAGCGATAACCCAACTCATGGGCCAGGTCGAAAAGGATATGCGCAAAGTTCGGTTCGTCTTCCACCACGAGGATGCAGCGGGTAGTGAACGGAGCCTTGTCGCGGTCATCGTTGAAGCGCGGAATATCGACTTCGGCAATCAATGGCTTCAATGTACTTTCAGCGACACTGGATATCGATGTCACCGGCAGGTCACGCATCGGCTCAACGGGCGTCTGCCGCGGCCCAACGTATTGCCGGGGCAGGATCAGGGTGAAGGCGCTGCCCTGCCCCGGAGAACTGGTCACGCTGATGGAGCCGCCGAGCAGCGCCGCCAGGTCGCGGGAAATCGACAGGCCCAGCCCGGTGCCGCCATAACGGCGATTGGTGGTGCCGTCCGCCTGGCGGAACGCTTCGAAAATGCTTTGCTGCTGATCCTGCGCAATGCCGATCCCGGAATCGCGGACGATAAAGGCGATGGCGTCGTTCGGCGCCGTAGCGACGCTCAAACTGATCCGGCCCCTTTCGGTGAATTTCACCGCGTTGGACAACAGGTTCTTGATCACCTGCTCCAGGCGCTGGCGGTCGGTGAACATCAGGGTCGGCACACCGTCCTGCAACTCGACATCGAGCTGCAGTTGCTTGTCTGCCGCCAGCGGCTCGAACATCCCGCGCAGCCCATCCACCAGACGCGCCACGCTGGTGTTTTCCGGGTGGATTTCCAGCTTGCCGGCCTCGACCTTGGAAATATCAAGGATGTCGTTGATCAGGTTGAGCAAGTCGTTGCCGGCGGAGTAGATCGACTCGGCGAACTTGACCTGTTCGGCGCTGAGGTTGTCCTGCGGGTTTTCCGCGAGCAACTTGGCCAGGATCAGCGAACTGTTCAACGGCGTGCGCAGCTCGTGGGACATGTTGGCGAGGAATTCGGATTTGTATCGGCTCGAGCGCTGCAACTCTGCGGCCCGTTCTTCCAGCTGGACCTGGGCCTGATTCAGTTCGGTGTTCTTCAGGTCCATGGCATCACGTTGTTCGGCCAAAATCTCGGCCTGCTCAGCCAGTTGCTCGTTGGTCTGCTCCAGCTCGACCTGCTGGGTCTCCAGGTGCGCCTGGGATTCCTTGAGAATCCGCGACTGCTCCTCGAGTTCTTCATTGGCGGTCTTGAGCTCCTCCTGCTGAACCTGGAGTTCTTCGTTGAGCTGTTGGGTTTTGGCCAGCACTTCCTGCAAGCGCTGGCGATAGCGCGCGGCTTCGATGGAGGTGCCGATATTACCGGCAATCAGTTCGAGCAATTCGATATCGCGATCTTCCAGTGGACGCAGGAAGCCCAACTCGATGACACCATTGACCCGCTCATCATCGCAGGTCGGCACCACCAGCACGCTGCGCGGCAGGCCTTCGCCGAGGCCGGAACTGACTTTCAGGTAGTCGCTTGGCACATTATCCAGGCGAATCAACCGTGCCTGCTGCGCAACCTGGCCAACGATGCCTTCTTCGCTATAGATCTGTTGTTCGAGGGCTTCCTGTTCACGGGACAATCCGTAAGACGCTATGCGCCGCAGGCCTCCGTGATCCTCGCGGACATAAATCGCCGCCACGGCGCTTCCCAGGTACTGTGCGCAAAATTGCAATATGTTACGCCCCAACACGTTCAGGGTCAGTTGCCCCAGCACTTGTTCAGCGAGTTCGGTCTGGCCGTTGCGCAGCCAGGCCTGGCGCTCCAGCCGCTCGGCGCTGGCCTGTTGCCTGGCAAGGTTGACACCATACTGCTCGGAAAGATTGACCAGATCGCGTCGACCGATATAAGCCAGCAAGCCGCTAATCGCGGCGATGAACAACAGATAAAGGGCAATGCTCCAGATCGTGGTGCGTCGCACTTCCTCGTTGCGCGCCGCGCGCAGCTGTTGCTCCATGTCGATCACGTCTTCGAACTGCTTGCGGATCTCATCGGTCAGGCGCTTGCCCTTTCCGGCCCGGACCACACTGCGGTAGTCGCCGCTGCTGCGCTGCAAATCGATCATGGTTTGCGCGTAAGTGGCCCATTCCCCCTGCAAGCCTTGCAGACGGTGCAGGCGGTCGGTTTGCACCGGATTGTCGGCGGTCAATTCCAGCAAGGAATTGAGCACCACCTCGATTCGCGGCTTGGCCGTTTCATAGGGTTCGAGAAACTTTTCGTCGCCGCTTAGCAGGAAACCGCGCATCCCGGTTTCCAGGTCGACCGTCAACTTGACCGCCTCATTGGCGTTATTGATCACCCGGTCCGTGTGCTCGACCCATTGGATCGTCGACAACAGATAAGTAATCAGCGACACGAAAAAGACCGCGCTGATGGCGCCGACCCCCAGCGGCAGGCTGATGTTGCGGCTCAGGAGTTTACGAAATCGTTGCTCATCAACCGAAGACACTGAGGTCATAGTCAAGCCTTGTTGAACGGGTGAAATCCAAGGAGTTTGCCCCAAAACCGGCGAACCCATCCATTTTTCTCATGCGCTTTCGCACAAAGTCCTGCACTCAACTGCCCCCATGCCACAGGAGCGGTTATCCTTGGCGTTACTCTTTTTATAGCGCGTCGGGAACTTGTCGGGATCCTCCACTTACTCATGCAATAGAGCCGGCGATTCATTCGACCGGCAATCGCCCACCCTATCGAGACGCCCACTATGTCCGCCAATACCTCCATCATCCTGGTCGTCGAAGACGATTCCATCGTGCGCATGTTGATAGTCGATGTGCTGGAGGAACTGGAATTCAAGGTGCTCGAGGCCGATGGCTGCGAACAGGCGCTGGAAATCCTCAAGGACCTGAACCAGCACATTGACCTGATGATGACCGATGTCGGCCTGCCGATCATGGACGGGCGCGAACTGGCCAATGAAGCGCGTACGCTGCGCCCCGCGCTGCCGGTCCTGTTTGCCAGTGGTTACGCCGAAAGCATTGAAGTGCCTGAAGGCATGCATGTGATTGGCAAGCCGTTTTCCATCGATCAGTTGCGGGATAAGGTCAAGGGTGTTCTTGGAAACTGATGGAATGGGCCGTGTAACACTCGATATCTCACGATATTCTCATCATTTTTCAAAAAAGCGGATCGCCTATGGTTCTGCGCTTGATACCTCGACTGCTTGACACTTGGAGGTCGAGGACTTTACTTCTTGCGTATTGAACAGAGTCCACATGTTCCCCGTAAACGTTAATTCAACCGCTTCGCCCTCGATTACTCATTCACCCCCCTCTACTTCACCGCAGCCCGTCAGCAGGCTGTCAGGTGCGCACACCCGCAGTAATCCAGCGTGCAAAAGCTTTCAAGTCATCCCCACTCATAACCCTCGAACGCCAAACCCCATCCTGCAGGGCACAAGACAACCGAGCCCACCCCCCGTGTACTGCGGAAAATTGACGGAAGCCGATTACCAATCATCCAAAGGCCTGGAACAAGGCACCATTTTCAATCAGCACTCCCTGGAGCAGGTATGGTTATGGGTCGAGACCCGGTTGCGATCCCACTCGTTAACCGAGCAAGACGTCCTGCAAACGCTAAAGTCCGGCTTTCTGCATACCCCGACGGGTAGAGTCCTTACGCCCCTGTTTCTTGAAGCACTCGAACGCTCGATCAAACCACTCGGCGGACTCGAACCGAAACGATTACGCGAGTTTGCGCAGATCATCTGTGAGTTGCCTCAGGAGCGGTGGGCAGACGCGTTCGGAGAAAACGTCAACTTTCCTCGAGGCCGCAACGGCGAGGGACTGCATGGGTACATCCAGACTCAATTGGAACATTCGCGTATCCAGCGCCAACAGAAAATTGCCAATGGCCAGCTTCTCGACAATGACACATGGAAAGCACTCTGCGATTTCACGACACAAGCGAACGGTTACTTTCGTGAAAATACGTTGCTGACCGATACCCTCGCGATCCTGAAAGACTTTATTCACCTCAGGCCTTCGCCAGAACAAGCCAGGGCGCTGATGTCGGTATTTGTCAGCGAATTTATAGAAGAAATAGAAAATCCAGACCCGGATAAACGTCGGCGCTGGCCTAAAAGTTTTCCAGAGACCGTGCGCCAGCTCTACACCCGGTTGTTAGCGCTTGAAATTACTGATGATCAACCCCGACAAAGTTGGCTGGAAAACGCCATTGCGATGGGCACACAAAGCGCCGTTGCGGTCAAGACGGCTGCGCAAGCCATGGCATCTGCGATGGAGCTTTCAGCTCTACGATTTGCCTTTGGCACGGCGGTCGAACCGGATAAAGCGGACCCATCGCAGTCACTGATGCAGAAACTTGCCACTGTGAAATCTGCGCCGGAGCGATTAACTCATTACTTCGCCTTTGGTACCTGGAACGAACCGAACCCGGCGCCGAAATCACCATTGCAATCGCAATCGCAATCCCAACTGCTGAAAGCAATGCAGGAAATCGAAAAAAAGTCGAGTTTTTATAATGAAGTCGCTGATTCAGGACCTCGTTACACCGGAGGATTTTGGGGAAAAGCCCTTTATATCGCCAACCTTCTGGACACATTCGGCGTTCTGCAAATCGCGGAAAAAGTTCGGCCGCATCTGCCCAACGTCCCTACGCCCCCCTCCGCGCAACAGGGGGAACCTGAGACGTTTGCTTATACGCAAACGCTGGAGCAACTGACTCAATCAATTTTTGATGCCTTGAGCCAAATCGAAGATCCGCTGAAAGTCGGACTACAGGTTTCTGCGATCAAGGAAATTGACATGCTGATGCGCGATGTGAGGGTACAAATGGATGTCGGTGATCCTCCCCAGGCACAGCCGCAAGATCCTTTGCTGGAGCAGCCGGTCTATGGTTCAACGGTAGAAGCACGTCCTGCAACCACATTTTGGGAGGGCATGGCCCCAATCATGTATGGGGCGCTCACCCGACTCTCCGAAACACTCGCCGTGAGTGGTAGCTACGCGCTGGGGAAAGCCTACGCGGGTGCCGTGCTGGCCAGGGAGAATCCAGGAAAAACAACTGCGATCGTTGTAACTGGCGTAACACTCACTGCTTTATGCGCCCTGCATGAAAAGCTCACTGAACTGTTCGCGGGCCCGTCGTCAACGACTGTGAAACCTGACAATGCGCTCCCGGCTACCGAAACTGCCGCTCAGCATCAGGAACATTTAGAAGATGAGTTAGAGGCAATTATCGGAGTACGAACCGCTCCGAATCAGCCTCCCCTATTGCAAACCATCCTTGAACGGATGTACCAGTCCACTGAACATAACCTGCTCGACGACGCCCATCTGATCGGTGAAGTCGCACAGTTGCTCAGACAACACAGCCTGCAATCCCCCCAAAAAACCTTTGTCGAGCTGATTCAAGAACTCCCCATAGACGCGCACACCCTTAAGACTGCCAACTCGATACCGGCTGCCGAGCCAACCGCCTCGCGCAGAGTTAAACGCGATACCGAATACGCCAGCGCCGATTTTGATCTGGACAGCATGCAGGGTGATGCTCCCGCCATCGCTCCTGACGTCGAAGTCGAAGAGACCGAATCTGAAAAACAGGCGCGCTTGACTGACTATCTGAAGGTATTGGATGAGCTTCAGACTGCGGCCACCGACACTGAAGAGCTAAACGAAAACGAAGGACCTGCGGATGACGCAACCGGGGCGGCAAGGCTGGTGGTGCGTGTGCTGCGCAAGCGGCGCGAGGCCCTCTGGATGGATGCTTCCCGGGCCGCGGGTGACCGGCAGTTGGTTGAACGCTACGCCAACGCGTTGACCCATTATGCCGAAGGCAAGGTCAGTTACAGCGCTGCGACGGTCGCAATCCCGATGCATTCAACCTTTGGCCAGTGCTGGCTGAATTTTGTCAGTGCCATCAAAAATCCATTCTTTATTGATTGGGCCCGGCAGGCAAACCTTGACCTTGCCACTGTGAAAATCCGTACAGCGGACAACACACTGATCGGCAAGGTCAAGGGAGTCGAAACGACCTTCACTCTGAATGACGACAGTGGCTGGGCCCGTGTTGCCGGCCCGATACTGAGGACGATTGGCATTGTCGATCCAACCTACATTGGCGTGTCTTATCCGACCGGTTCGTCCGTTCCTCTTGCGCTGGTCAGCGGGTTCCATGGCGAACGCTCAGCGCCGGACCCGTCTCAGGCACGCCAGCGGGCCCTGGAATTGGCTGCTGACCCGGCATTTACCCAAATTGAACCTGACGATCCGATCAGGCCACAAGAATCGAGATCTGAAGCCCAGGTTGAAAAACAAAGACAACGCCTGGGTGACCTCTACACCCATCACGCCCTGATAACGGCACTGACCGGGCTCATCAACGACAAAGCCGACGACACGCCCGTCAACCTCAACATCAGTACGTTAGCCGCTCACAAGGATTCGTTATTTGCTATCAAACATCCGCAGGAAGCCCGGCGCATGGTCACTGCGCAACGGTTCATCAGCACCATGGGCTGGAACGTACCGAAAACCGTGGGAGAAATACGTAACTTAATCAAGGTTCTATCTTTTACTTTGCCCGAGAGCGCGGAAAGGGCTGACTACAAGGGCGCCTTGAGTTATGAACGCCCCCTGACATCAGTTCACATACAAACAATCCGGGAAACCGTTCAGCGCTTCGAAAAACCGGTAGCCGGGGGCCTGCTCAATACGCTGTTGCAATTCAAGTCGGTCACCAGCCCTGAGCAAGGACTGAATGTCGCCCTCAACAGTGATAACGCCATTCAATTGGGCAAGTCGCTCGAGTCGAATCTCAATGCCATAACGACTCCTCGCAGTGAAACCGAGTGGGTTATGGCTGCCCTGCTGCTCGACCTTGATCCCACGCCCGGCCTGCCGCGCAACCATGTGGCCGGATACAACCTCACGCAAGCGGCCAACTGGGGAGCCAAACCCTCGACTGTCGTCAGTGGCCTCGAAGCTCACCTTTTAGCGGCTGGAAAAGTCTCGGCCACCGCCGCGCCTGTCGCCGCCTATCACTTGCTGTCTGCTTTCGCGCCAGAATTTCTGGTTCGGGACATGCCCGACAATCTGGTCTGTGGTAGTCACACATGGACAAGCTTCAGGATAGCGGTCGCCCGTATCGAACAGATCGATCCGGGGGCTGCGTTGCGGATGACTTTCGAACAGGTCATGAACTATGGCAGCACGGACCCCATTACCCCAGGCCAGGAAATAGCCGCGCAATCGGCCTCGGTCGATCCACTGATCGATTGGGCGATAGCCAATGGGGTCCTCGTGGCGAATGCCACTGATACCTACACCACAGGGCAGTTGGACATCGCCAAGGAAAAGTTCAACAACGTCAGAACGCAGATGGCTCTGGCACGGGATTCCTTGACGGCGGACATGCCGACCAGAGAGGGACTTGCCCTCGCCGAACTGGAACGGGTATTCGGTAAAGGCTTGCCGTACGAGGACCTGTGCCTTCGTCGTAAAAGTATCCCGCATGGCGTACAGGCTTCGATGTATTCATTGCTGGACCTCTACATCACGGGCCAGCTGAAGCCCGAAATCTGGAGTTCTTACAACGCCCAGATCCCTATCCACACATTTGAAAAGAACTTCAAACAACTAAAACCCGTCGAATCACTCTTCAAGGAGACCTTCACTACTTACTTCGACAACTTGCGTGGCGGGTCGGAGTCTGTATTTAAATACCTGATGTCGCAGCTACCAATGGAAGATCGACAAAGCCTGGAATATGGCAGTCAAAAATTTTATTCAGTGCGCAGTGCGATCGACGAAGACCGCTACTCTCAAACCCCGGAGAAGATAGAAGCACACAAGGGTCGCCATGGCATTTTAATTCGATCGGAGTACAAGGGGAAAATCACTTACTACGAAGTCTTTCCTGGCTCGGTTGAAATTCGAAAGAACACAAAACTTCCAATCGACCTCAAGTTAAATGGCGAACTTAAGACCTTTCGTGGCATTAACTATTCGAGCGGCGGCATAGAAAAGCAATGCGCCACACCACAACCCCTCGATTGGGATGCCTATGAAAAAGGTTCAGCGCCACGCAGCGACGTCACATCGGACGTCATCATCGAAGAAATAACACCCATCACCCAACAGGCCACGTTCTACCCTGCCGGATACAACTTCGACAGAGTGCCCGACGCCTTTTCTCCAAGCTCACGGGTTGACTATCTGGCCAAGGTCGTCGTTGATGAACATTTCGTGGTGGGGCGAGAACAGCTCGAAAGCCTGGCCCGGGGCTCGACGAATTCGGAAGATGAAAAGGCATTCAAGACCAAAATATTAAACTTCTTCGCCAGCCTTGTGCCGTTCAAATCCTGTATCGACAACATCAGTCAGGGCAACGTCGGCTCAGCAGTGTTCGACTCCGTATTGGACGCAGCGGGCTTCGTCATACCCGGCGGCGTGGCAGCAGGCCAGGCCGTCAAGGTGGCAAAAGCGGCGGGCAAATTCGTTCCCAAGGCGCTGAAAATGACCTGGATCATGAGCAGCAGCCTCGTCTCATCCGCCAACCCGCTGGATGGCGTGGGTGATTTGCTCAAGTTCGGGAAAAACGTGGTGTGCAAGCTGGGAACCACCGCATACCGAGCCGCTGGCATTGGCATCGACCAGATCAAGAGTCTTTATGGCACCACCAAAGCCATCGACCATGCGCAATTACTCAAACGCGCCGATATCGCAGAAGGCGTTGTCAGCGCAGGGTTGCCAGGCCAAACCAACCCGGTCACTGCGCTGTTCAAAGACGGGAAATGGTATGCCTTTGACGCGGTCCGCAATCGGCCGTATGGCCCGTCCCTCGAGAACTTCAGGCCTGCCGATTCGATTCCGCTGGAAAGCACCATCTTCGCCGACGGTAGTACTGCATTCACACCCTCACGAGTATTCGAAACCGAACCGCTCACTATTCGACGAACATCTGGTGTCGATGTTGTAGCGGGCGATAAGGTTTATCGATTCGACCCCGAGCATCCGCAAGTGCTCGACGACATCACTTCACCCGCGTATTTCAAAGAGCTTGAAGGATTCGATGCTGTTTGCAGCAGAGGTGGAAAATCCAAACGAACGCTTCAGTGCTTTTCAAAAACAATAGACAACAGTTTGCGTGACACTGACAAATTGAGAATACAAGCGATTGAGCACAAGCGGCTTTATCCGACAATCCCCCCGAAAGGTGTTGCGCCACGGGTGATCCACGAACGCAGAATATACAAGTGTGATGCCACGATTCAAAAATGCAATCCTGACGAACTGACTTTCCCCCTGCAATTCAGAGATACTACTTCGGGCAGTGTCATTTCGAACGAATACTTCGGTTTTCCAAACAGACTATCTGATAATAAAATTAATACCGAGACTCGCGTTGTCAAAATTAACGGCATCGTTCAAGGCGTCGATGATGCGCGTGAAGTAAGGGCGATTTTGGTTGACATCCCCGGCCTGATTTACGGTAAAAAAACCTATTTAGTCGCCGAGGCCGACACCGGGCTTTTCTACTACTGCCACTACGATGAAAAAACAACAAACAACATTGAATTTAAACTTATTTCATTATCCGACAAAAATCTTGGCGCAAAACTCATAAAAGAACACCAGAACATAAAAAACCCATACCTTCATGCTGCAGGCACAGTGTATAACAATGATTTTATAGCGCTACCAACATTAGATTACTTATATGACAGCCTTAAACAACTGGGATGGACCAATGACGACCTGAATAAGCTCAAGGAAATAACAAAAGAACTTAGTGACATCCAGAAACGTGAGCTCATAATAACTGCCGTAAACAGAGGTGGGAATGCAGATATCGAAGTCATCATTCCAGCAATAAAAATCGAACCGATATCAACCCCCCCTTTATTTGACACATTCACTGACCATCATAAAAATCAGCATTTTGCTACTCAAGCCAAAACACAGGTGGACAACCAAATCACCGCTACCGGCCTTGGGCCGTTTAATCAAAAAATTGCAAATGACCCAAATGACGTGCAAAGGCAGGCACTCACGCAACCATTAGTTCTATGGCAGTATTCAAATAAAACCCCTGGTAGTTACCAGCTATTACTCAAAACCGGTGCCGGAAACTGCGATCAAATGGCGGCCGTGGCGGCGCATATCATTTTGGAGAGCGGTGGCTCCGCCTCCGTATGGAGAATGCCTGGCGCTCATACCTTTACAGTTGTTGGTATACCACAAAGAGAAACTGTTGCATCGAGCATCGACTTTCGTGAACCTGAGTTTAGTAACGCGTGGGTCGTCGACCCCTGGGCAAACATTAACTGTCCGGCATCCGAATACATGGAAAAACTCAAGGACCGAATGGCTCAATGGAGTGTCGAGGGGAGGCAGATCATAGCCACTGACTGGAAGGCCAACCCACCCGTGACTCGATGGATGGATCCCATGGACGACGCCTGGATCGAGAAAGTTATCAAGGGGCCAAAGGAACCTTTTGGAAAAAAGACCCCCTGACATCGGCACCTTATTCGGTCTGATCACGACGCTCTCCAGTCTGGGGAGCGTCAGCCTCTGCGATGAATTTGAACAACACAAACCTATCCAACACCCCCGCCTTTCAAATCATCTGTGATTTAATTCACCTCTTTGCCTGTTTTGCCCGCCTCAAGGAAAAAGCCCCTGATGAATTCCCCCCGCGCAACCAAAGTCCTGGTTATCGGCTATGTCTGGCCCGAGCCCCGCTCTTCAGCGGCCAGTGGGCATGTGATGCAAATCCTCGAGGTTTTTTTGCAGCGCGGCTGGGACATCACCTTCAGCAGCCCGGCCGGCTATGGCGAGCAGCGTGCCGACCTGACAGCCTTGGGCATTCGCGAAGTGCCGATCGAGTTGAACAACAGCAGTTTCGACACTTTCATCAGTGAATTGGCTCCTGACATCGTGTTGTTCGATCAATTCATGATGGAAGAACAGTTCGGCTGGCGGGTCGAGAAGTATTGCCCCGATGCGTTGCGCATGCTCGAAAGTTGTGACCTGCAAAGCCTGCGACAGGGGCGGCATCAACGCCTCAAGGACCGATTGAAGGCCAGTGACGACGGCAATGACTTCACCGGATTGTTCGCTCCGGCGATGCGTGAAGAGTTTGAACACATGGCCACTACCGATCTGGCCAAACGAGAGATCGCTGCGTTTTATCGTTGTGATTTAACACTGATGGTGTCCGAAATCGAGATCGACATACTGGTCCACCAGTTCAAAATGCCCCGCGACCTGTTGCATTGGTGTCCGTTGATGGTTGATCTGCCGAGTACCGCGCCCGTGCCGTTCGAAGAGCGCGCGCACTTCCTGCATATCGGCAACTTTCGCCACGCGCCCAACTGGGATGCGGTGCTCTGGCTGAAAACCGCTATCTGGCCGCTGATCCGGGAGAAACTACCCGGCGCTCAATTGCATATTTATGGCGCCTATACACCGCCCAAGGCGACTGCCCTGCACAACCCGGCCCAGGGATTTCACGTAATGAACTGGGCAGAAGACGCGCTGCAAGTCATGTCAGCGGCCCGAGTGTGCCTGGCGCCGCTGCGTTTTGGCGCGGGGGTCAAAGGCAAGATTGTCGATGCGATGCTCACTGGCACGCCCAATGTCACAACGCCGGTGGGTGCGGAGGCGATGCATGGCGAGGAGCCATGGCCGGGTGCGGTGACCCGGACGGCCCAGGCATTCGCCGACCATGCCGTGCAACTTCATCAGGACAGGGACCGATGGCTGGAGGCACAGGTGCAAGGACTGCAACTGTTGGCCAATCGTTACCAGCAAAATGTTCATGGGCCTGCATTGATCGCCCGCATCGAGCACTGCCTGCAAAACCTGCCCGCCATCAGACGGGACAACTTCACCGGCAACATGCTGCGCCACCACCATCACAAGAGCACGCAGTACATGTCGCAGTGGATCGAAGCGAAGAATCGTTTGTAGGACCGAATCCTGCTCGCAACAAAGTTTTGGGTAATGCGCTCATTCAGACAGCACGCGTTATCGTTGACGTCCATCGCGAGCAGGGCTCGCTCCTACAGGGATGCGGCCTATGGCATGATCAGGCAGCGACTACAACAAAAGCGCCCTGACATGACCCGTACTACCAGAGTCACCGACCCTTCCTACGAGCTGATGGATGACCACAACGGGTTGTCCATCATCTATCGCCAGCATGGTTTCCCCTGCCCGCTGGTGCGCTGGCATTTCCACAAGGAATACGAACTGCACCTGATCGTCGCCAGCTCCGGCAAGGTGTTCATTGGCGACTACATCGGCAATTTCTACCCCGAAACCCTGTTCCTCACCGGCCCCAACCTGCCCCACAACTGGATCAGCCAGGTGGCCGAGGATGAAGTGGTGCCCAAGCGCGACATGCTGGTCAACTTCACCGATGAACTGTTCGACAGTGGCTATCAGGTGTTCGCCGAACTCAAGACCCTGGCACCGCTGCTGGAACGTGCGCAGTACGGTATCGAGTTTCGCTGTAAACATACGATCCGCAAGGCCATGGAGCTGATGCAGTGTGTCGCTGATACGACCGGCATGACTCGCCTCGGGCATTTTTTCATCCTGCTGGAATTGCTCGCGACCTGCGACGATTACCAGTTGCTGTCCGGCGCTACGACGCCGCAACTGGCGGACGAAAACAACATCGACCGCACCAACCGGGCGGTGGATTACATCTTCGCCCACTACGCCCGGGACCTGACGCTGGAGGAAGTCGCCGAGCATCTGGGCATGAAGCCGACCTACTTCAGCCGGGTCTTCAAACAGGCCACGGGGCGTAATTTCATCGAGTTCGTCAATCGCCTGCGCATCAGCAAGTCCTGCGAGTTGCTGGCCGATGGCAACAAGCCGGTGACCGACGTGTGTTTCGAGTCCGGTTTCAACAACATTTCCAATTTCAACCGGCGCTTTCAGCAGCTCAAGGGCATGACCCCGTCGCATTACCGGCGGTTGGTGGTGCAGCGTTTGACCGAGCAAAACCTCGGGTAACAACACAAAACCCTGTGGGAGCGGGCTTGCCCGCGATAGCGTCAGCCCAGTCAGTATTAATGGGACTGACCCAACGCCATCGCGGGCAAGCCCGCTCCCACAGGTGCTGAGCAAAGACAGAAAACCTGTACAGATCCGACACACGCCAACCGCCGCAACCCCCTTCCCTGTGTTCTCCCGCACAAACCCCAGTGCAAAATAGTATCAATCCAAGTGCGACGGATGATTTGTTTCGCTCTCAATTGAACGTTGTAATCAGCACAGATTCTTCCTACATCCGGAAGACAAAAAAACAATAACTGTCCTTCTGCACTCCACCGGGTGCAGAAAAGGAGTGCTCGATGCAACCTTCTGCAAAAGCTCTGCTAGCCCTCACTTGCATAACCCTCAGCAGCGTCAGCCTCGGCGCCCAGACCCTGACCATCGCCACCGTCAACAACAGCGACATGATCCGCATGCAAAAGCTCTCGAAAACCTTCGAGTCCGAGCATCCGCAGATCAAGCTCAATTGGGTGGTGCTGGAGGAAAACGTCTTGCGTCAGCGCCTGACCACTGACATCGCGACCCAGGGCGGACAGTTCGATGTGCTGACCATCGGCATGTACGAAGCGGCACTCTGGGGTGCCAAGGGTTGGTTGGAGCCCATGACGGATTTGCCGGCCGGTTATGAACTCGACGATGTGTTCCCCTCGGTGCGAGAAGGCCTGTCGGTCAAGGGTTCGCTGTATGCCCTGCCGTTCTACGCCGAAAGCTCCATCACCTATTACCGCACCGACCTGTTCAAGGACGCCGGCCTGACCATGCCCGAGCGCCCGACCTGGGCACAGATCGGCGAATTCGCCAGCAAGCTCACCCACAAGGATAAGGAACAGTACGGCATCTGCCTGCGCGGCAAGGCCGGCTGGGGCGAGAACATGGCGCTGATCAGCACGGTCGCAAACGCCTATGGCGCGCGGTGGTTCGATGAGAAGTGGCAGCCTGAATTCAACGGCCCCGAGTGGAAAAACGCGCTGAATTTCTATGTCGACACTATGAAAAAATCGGGTCCGCCGGGGGCTTCGAGCAACGGATTCAATGAAAACCTGGCGCTGTTCAACAGCGGCAAATGTGCGATCTGGGTCGATGCCAGCGTGGCCGGCTCGTTCGTCACCGACAAAACCCAGAGCAAGGTCAGCGACCACGTCGGCTTCACCTACGCGCCCCATGAAACAACCGACAAAGGCTCGGCCTGGCTGTACTCCTGGGCCCTGGCAATCCCCACCAGCTCCAAGTCCAAGGATGCGGCGAAGACCTTCAGTGCCTGGGCCACGTCGAAGGAATACGGCGAGCTGGTCGCCAAGACCGATGGCATCGCCAATGTACCGCCCGGCACCCGGGCCTCGACCTACAGCGAGGCCTACATGGATGCCGCGCCGTTCGCCAAGGTGACACTGGAGTCGCTCAAAGCAGCGGACCCAAGCAAGCCGGGGGCCAGACCGGTTCCATACATCGGTATTCAACTGGTGACCATTCCCGAGTTCCAGGGCGTTGGTACACAGGTTGGCAAGTCCTTCTCTGCAGCGCTGATCGGCCAGACCTCGGTTGACCAGGCGCTGGTGGCGGCCCAGCAAACCACCGAACGCGAGATGAAGCGCGCGGGTTATCCCAAATAACCACCGCTTCCCTTGTCGGAGCTGGCTTGCCAGCGATGGCGTCAGCAGCGTCAACGTCGTTATCGGCTGACCTACCGTTATCGCTGGCAAGCCAGCTCCCACAGTTGGTCTTCCTTGCTGTACCCAATGGGTTTTAACACCATGAATACGTCAATTGCCAAAGCTCATCTGAACATCGCTCAACCGCTGCGTAAAAGCCGGTTGACCAACCCTGGCTGGTTTCTGGTCAGCCCGTCGGTGGCCTTGTTGCTGCTGTGGATGCTCGTGCCGCTGGGCATGACCGTTTATTTCTCGATGATCCGCTACAACCTGCTCTATCCCGGCGAAAACGAATTCGTCGGGCTGGAAAACTTCACCTACTTCCTGACCGACTCGGGGTTCATGCCCGGCGCCACCAACACCCTGTTACTGGTGGGCAGCGTGCTGCTGATCAGCGTGGTGCTGGGGGTGTTGATCAGCGCGTTGCTGGAAGCCAGTGAGTTCCTCGGTCGCGGCATCGTGCGGGTGATGCTGATCTCACCCTTCTTCATCATGCCCACCGTCGGCGCGCTGATCTGGAAGAACCTGATTTTCCATCCTGTGTCGGGGATTCTCGCCTACGTCTGGAAACTGTTCGGCGCGCAACCGGTGGATTGGCTGGCGCACTACCCGCTGCTGTCGATCATCATCATTGTCTCGTGGCAATGGCTGCCCTTCGCGATCCTGATCCTGATGACCGCCATGCAGTCCCTCGATCAGGAACAGAAGGAAGCGGCGCGTCTGGACGGTGCCGGACCGGTCGCGATTTTCTGGCACCTGACGTTGCCGCACCTGGCGCGCCCCATCGCGGTGGTGGTGATGATCGAAACCATCTTCCTGCTCTCGGTGTTTGCTGAAATCTTCACCACCACCAACGGCGGCCCCGGCTACGCCTCGACCAACCTCGCCTACCTGATCTACAACCAGGCGCTGGTGCAGTTCGACGTCGGCATGGCCTCCGCGGGCGGTTTGATCGCGGTGGTGATTGCCAACATCGCGGCCATCGTCCTGGTGCGGATGATCGGCAAAAACCTGACCGACAAAGCCTGAGGCCCGCGCCATGACCCTACATCAATCCCGTCGTCTGCAAAGCCTGCTGCTGGGCACCCTGGCCTGGGCCATAGCGATCCTGATTTTCTTCCCGATTTTCTGGATGGTGCTCACCAGTTTCAAAACCGAAATCGACGCCTTTGCCACGCCGCCGCAGTTCATCTTCACCCCGACGCTGGAGAACTACCTGCACATCAACGAGCGCAGCGATTACGCAAGCTTCGCCTGGAACTCGGTGGTGATTTCCTTCAGCGCCACGGCCCTGTGCCTGCTGATCGCGGTACCGGCAGCCTACTCGATGGCGTTCTACGAAACCCAGCGCACCAAGGGCACGCTGCTGTGGATGCTCTCCACCAAGATGCTGCCGCCGGTGGGCGTGCTGATGCCGATCTACCTGCTGGCCAAGAGCTTCGGCCTGCTCGACACGCGCATCGCGCTGATCGTGATCTACACCCTGATCAACCTGCCGATCGTGGTCTGGATGGTTTACACCTACTTCAAGGACATTCCCAAGGACATCCTCGAAGCCGCCCGACTGGACGGTGCCACCCTGGCGCAGGAAATGCTCCGGGTACTGCTGCCGATTGCCAAGGGCGGTTTGGCATCCACCGTGCTGCTGTCGCTGATCCTGTGCTGGAACGAAGCGTTCTGGTCGCTGAACCTGACCTCGTCGAAAGCCGCGCCCCTGACCGCATTGATCGCCTCGTACTCGAGCCCCGAAGGTTTGTTCTGGGCCAAGTTGTCCGCCGTCTCGACCCTGGCGTGCGCGCCGATCCTGATCTTCGGCTGGATCAGCCAGAAACAACTGGTGCGCGGGTTGTCGTTTGGTGCAGTGAAATGAACTGACGCAACTCGGTCCCTTACCCGGATCCTTGCCCCAACACGGTCCCCCTGTAGGAGCTGGCTTGCCAGCGAAGAGGCCCTCAATTTTGCGGCGGTCTTCAGACCGCCTTCGCCGGCAAGCCAGCGCCTACAAAGAGCCCGTCCGGGGCGTCAATGAATTCAATACATGGAGGCCCATCACCATGGCCAACCTGAAAATCAAGAATCTGCAAAAAGGCTTCGAAGGTTTTTCCATCATCAAGGGCATCGACCTGGAAGTGAACGACAAGGAGTTCGTCGTGTTCGTCGGCCCCTCGGGCTGCGGCAAATCCACCTTGCTGCGCCTGATCGCCGGCCTTGAAGAAGTCAGCGGCGGCACCCTCGAACTCGATGGCCGCGACATCACCGAAGTCAGCCCCGCCAAGCGTGACCTGGCGATGGTGTTCCAGACCTACGCCCTGTATCCGCACATGAGCGTGCGCAAGAACATGTCGTTCGCCCTCGATCTGGCGGGCGTGCCCAAAGCCGAAGTCGAGAAAAAGGTCGGCGAAGCGGCGCGCATCCTGGAACTGGGGCCGATGCTCGAGCGCAAACCCAAGCAACTGTCCGGTGGCCAGCGTCAGCGTGTGGCGATCGGCCGGGCCATCGTGCGCAACCCGAAAATCTTCCTGTTCGACGAACCGCTGTCCAACCTCGACGCCGCCTTGCGGGTACAGATGCGCCTGGAACTGTTGCGGCTGCACAAGGAACTGCAAGCCACAATGATCTACGTGACCCACGACCAGGTCGAAGCCATGACCATGGCCGACAAGGTCGTGGTACTCAATGGCGGCAAAATCGAACAGGTCGGCTCGCCCCTGGACCTTTACCACCAACCGGCCAACCTGTTTGTCGCGGGCTTTCTCGGCACGCCGAAAATGGGCTTTCTCAAAGGAAACGTCACCCGGGTCGACGGCCAGGGCTGTGAAGTGCAACTGGACGCCGGTACCCGTATCAGCCTGCCATTGAGCGGCGCCAATCTGAGCGTCGGCGGCGCCGTCACCCTGGGTATTCGCCCGGAACACCTGGAACTGGCCAAGCCGGGCGATTGCACCTTGCAAGTGACTGCCGATGTCAGCGAACGCCTGGGCAGCGACACGTTCTGCCATGTGCGAACCGCTAGCGGCGAAGCCCTGACCATGCGGGTTCGCGGTGACCTGGCCAGCCGTTACGGCGAAACCCTGAGCCTGCACCTGGATGCCGGACACTGCCATTTATTCGATGCCGACGGCGTGGCGCTGACCCGCCCGTTGCGCGCTGCCGCCTGACTTTCGAGTGCTTGTGATGAAATTGAACAAACAAAGCCTCAACCGCCTCGCCCCTGAAGTGGTCCTGCCTGCCTACGCCCTGAGCGACACCCGCCAGGGCATCGCCCATATCGGCGTCGGCGGTTTCCACCGCGCCCATCAGGCGTACTACACCGATGCGTTGATGAACCTGGGCGAAGGCCTCGATTGGGCCATCTGTGGCGTCGGCCTGCGCACCGAAGACCGCCGCGCCCGGGACGATCTCAAGGAACAGGACTGCCTGTTCACCTTGTTCGAACTGGGTGATACCGATGGCACCGAAGTCCGGGTGATCGGAGCGATCCGCGACATGCTGCTGGCCGAGGACGGTGCTCGAGCGCTGATCGACAAACTCGCCGATCCGCACATCCGCATCGTCTCGCTGACCATCACAGAAGGTGGCTACTGCATCGACGACAGCACCGGCGAGTTCATGGCCCATCTGCCGCAGATCCAGCACGACCTGGCCAACCCGGACACGCCGAATACCGTGTTCGGTTTCCTCTGCGCCGCACTGGCCAAGCGCCGGGCAGCAGGTACGCCGGCGTTCACCTTGATGTCCTGCGATAACCTCCCGCACAACGGCGCAGTGACCCGCAAGGCGTTGCTGGCCTTCGCCGCGCTGCGGGATGTCCAATTGCGCGACTGGATCGAGCGCAACGTGAGCTTCCCCAATGCCATGGTCGACCGCATCACACCGATGACCAGTACTGAACATCGCCTGCAACTGGCCGACAAACACGGGGTGGACGATGCCTGGCCGGTGGTCTGCGAACCCTTTGTGCAATGGGTGCTGGAAGACAAATTCGTCAACGGCCGCCCGGCCTGGGAAAAGGTCGGCGTGCAGTTCACCGACGACGTCACGCCTTACGAAGAGATGAAAATCAAACTGCTCAACGGCAGCCATCTGGCCCTGACCTACCTGGGCTTTTTGAAGGGCTATCGCTTTGTCCACGAGACCATGGACGATCCGCTCTTCGTGCGCTTCATGCGCGACTACATGGACCTGGACGTGACCCCGCAGTTGTCAGCAGTGCCGGGGATCGATCTGACCGAGTACAAGAACACGCTGGTGGCACGTTTTTCCAACCGGGCGATCGCCGATCAACTGGAGCGGGTGTGTTCGGACGGTTCGTCGAAGTTTCCGAAGTTCACCGTACCAACCATCAACCGCCTGATCGCCGATGGCCGGGAGACCGAACGTGCGGCACTGGTCGTGGCGGCGTGGGCGTTGTATCTGAAGGGCGTGGACGAGAATGGCGAGACCTACTCGATCCCGGATCCGCGGGCGGCGTTCTGTCAGGCCCTGGTGGCGGATGATGCGTTGATCACCCAGCGTTTGCTGGCCGTCGAGGAGATTTTTGGCACGGCAATACCGCGTTCGGCGGAGTTTGTCGCGGCGTTCGAGTGGTGCTGCCACAGTTTGCGGGAGGTGGGGGTGACCAGGACTCTGGAGCGGGTGTTGGCTTAGACATGATGTTGAATGGACTGCCGTCTTCGCGAGCAGGCTCGCTCCCACATGGGGTCAGCGTTGTACACAAAATCCCCTGTGGGAGCGAGCCTGCTCGCGAATAGGGACACCGAGATCGACCTGACACACCAAGGACCTGCCATGGCAAACCAACAACTATTCCTCGGCATCGACTGCGGCACCCAAGGCACCAAAGCCCTTGTCCTCGACGCAGTGAGCGGTCAGGTCCTCGGCCAGGGCGCCGCCGCACACAGGCTGATCAGCGGCGCCAATGGCCGTCGCGAGCAAGACACCGCACAGTGGCTGGAAGCAGTCACCCTCGCCACCCGCCGCGCCTTGTCGGCGGCCAACGTCGATGGCCAGGACATCCTCGGCATTGGCGTCTCAGGCCAGCAACATGGCCTGGTGCTGCTCGACGACCAGGGCCAGGTCCTGCGCCCGGCCAAGCTCTGGTGCGACACTGAAACCACCTCGGAAAATGACCGGCTGCTCGAACATCTGGGCGGTGAAAAAGGATCGCTCGAACGCCTCGGCGTGGTCATCGCTCCGGGTTACACCCTGTCCAAACTGCTGTGGACCAAAGAACAGTATCCCGACATCTTTTCCCGCATCGCCCACATCCTGCTGCCCCACGACTACCTCAACTTCTGGCTCACCGGCCGAAGTTGCAGCGAGTACGGCGATGCATCCGGCACCGGCTACTTCAATGTGCGCAGCCGTCAGTGGGATGTGCAGCTGCTGCGCGATATCGACCCCACCGGGCGCCTGCAAGCGGCATTGCCGAAACTGATCGACGCCCACGCAGCGGTCGGCACCGTGCTGCCGGCGATCGCCGAACAACTGGGCATCAACCCGAAGGCATTGGTTTCCAGTGGCGGTGGCGACAACATGATGGGCGCCATCGGCACCGGCAACATCCAGCCCGGCGCAATCACCATGAGCCTCGGCTCGTCCGGTACGGTGTATGCCTATGCCGACTCGCCGAAAGTCAGTGCCGATGCGGCGGTCGCGACCTTTTGTTCTTCCAGTGGCGGCTGGCTGCCGTTGATCTGCACCATGAACCTGACCAATGCCACCGGCGTCATTCGTGAGCTGTTCGAGCTGGACATCGAGCGCTTCAACGAGCTGGTGGCCCAGGCCCCCATCGGCGCCGAAGGGGTGTGCATGCTGCCCTTCCTCAACGGTGAACGGGTTCCCGCCCTGCCCCATGCCACCGGCAGTGTGCTGGGCCTGACCATGACCAACCTGACCCGGGCCAACCTGTGCCGCGCCGTGGTCGAAGGCACGACCTTTGGTTTGCGTCACGGACTGGACCTGTTGCGCCACAATGGCTTACAAAGCCGCAGCATCCGGCTGATCGGCGGCGGCTCGAAAAGCCAGGTGTGGCGGCAAATCATCGCCGACACCCTGAACACACCCGTGATTTGTACCGAGCAAAGCGAAGCCGCCGCCCTTGGCGCGGCGATTCAGGCGGCGTGGTGCATGTCCCGGGCGAACGGGCATGAGGACAGCCTGGCGGAGCTGTGCCAGCGTTGCGTACAACTCGACATGGCCAGCGAAACCCTGCCAATTGCAGAGAACGTGGCGGCCTCGCAACAGGCCTATGAACGCTATCTACAGCATGTCGCAACCCTTTAAAGAGTGAACAACTATGTATCTGGTGTGTGGCGAAGCGCTGTTCGATTTCTTCAGTGAAGACGATGCCAGCGGTCTGGCTTCCAAGGTGAATTTCAAGGCCATTGCCGGCGGCTCGCCGTTCAATGTCGCGGTGGGTTTGCGCCGTTTGGGCGTGGACGCGGCGTTGTTTGCCGGGTTGTCCACTGACTACCTCGGGCGGCGCCTGTTGCAAGTGCTGCTAGATGAAGGCGTGTGCACGGACTATCTGCTGGATTTCGCCGCGCCGACCACCCTGGCGATGGTTGCGGTCGGTGCCAATGGTTCACCGCACTACAGCTTCCGGGGTGAAGGCTGCGCCGATCGGCAGTTGAGGCTGGAACATCTACCGACGCTCGGACCAGAGGTTCGCGGTCTGCACATCGGCTCGTTCTCGTTGGTGGTGCAACCGATTGCCGACACCTTGCTGGCGTTGGTACAGCGAGAAAGCGGCAAGCGCCTGATCAGCCTCGATCCGAACGTGCGGCTCAATCCTGAACCCGATATCGATTTGTGGCGTTCGCGGATTGCCACCCTGGTCGAACATGCCGACCTGATCAAGGTCAGCGATGAGGATTTGAGCCTGCTGTATCCCGGGCAGGCCCCTGCGCAGATCATCGACGGTTGGTTGCAGCATCGCTGCCACTTGGTGTGCCTGACCCGTGGGGGTGAAGGTGCGACGGTGTTCAGTCGCGCTTTTGGTTCGTGGTCGGTGCCGGCCTGTTCGGTGCAGATCGCCGATACCGTGGGGGCTGGAGATACTTTTCAAGCGGCATTGATTGCCTGGTTGACCGAGCAGCAGCTGGATTCGGTTGAGGGCTTGCGCCAACTGAGCCGTGAGCAGATCGATGCGATGGTGCGGTTTGCGGTTCAGGCGGCGGCGCTGACCTGCGGCAAGATCGGGCCGGACTTGCCGTATCGGAACCAACTAGAGCTTCAATGAAGCTGATGGCCTCTTCGCGAGCAGGCTCGCTCCCACAATGGAACGATGTTGGACACAAAATTTGTGTTCGCTGAAGATCTACTGTGGGAGCGAGCCTGCTCGCGAAGGCATTTTCTCAGGCGCTACAGGACTGAAAAGTTGTAGCTGACGATCAACCGCGTCTCGTCCACATCCCGGGCAAACTGTTCGTAGTTGGTGCGATACGTCGCATTGCGCAGACGCAGGCTGACATCCTTGAACGTCCCGCTCTGCACCACGTATTTGAGTTCGCTGTCACGTTCCCACTCCTTGCCCTCCTGATCGCTGCCCGGCACCTTGATGTGGTCGCCGTTGACATAGCGGGTCAGGAACGTCAGCCCGTTGAGGCCGATGGCCTTGAAATCATAGTCATAGCGCAGTTGCCATGAGCGCTCCTGCGCGGCGGCGAAGTCGTTGACCTGCACATAGTTGACCAGGTACGGGTTGGTGCCATCCAGGTACGGCATCGAGTTGTCGCCGTTCATGCGCTGCCAGCCGGCGCTGAAGGTATGGCCGCTGATGGCGTAGGCGAGCATCCCGCTCAAGGCGCGGTTGTCGATGGAGCCGGCACGGGCAGCGCCGCTGTCGGCACTCTTGAGCACTCGCAAGTCGGCCTTGAGCACGCCCGCCCCCAGCGGCTGGTTGGCCAGCAACCCGATGAAATGCTGGCGATAGATGTCTTCGAGTTCGGCGTAGTGATACTGCGCGGTCAGGCGCTCATTGATCCTGTAGTCAAAACCGTACATATCGAAGTGATCGGCGGTGATATTGCAGGCATAGCGCTTGTTCTTGCAGTGCACGCGGATGTCCTGGGAGTCGGTGGAATCCCGGGCGGTGTACTTGTCCAGGCGCGCGGCCATAAAGGACAGGTCCTTGACCTCTCTGGACGTGAGCATCGCGCCGTTGAACATCGTTGGCAGCAGACGCCCGTCGTTGTATTTGAGCAGCGGCACATCCGGCAACAGCGCGCCGTACTTCAACACACTTTGCGAAACCCGGACTTTGCCCGTCAGACCCAGCTTGGCGTACTGATCTGCCGATCCACGCGGGTTACTTCCGCTGGACGGTAGCAGACCGCTGTTGCTGCTGTCCGGGCTGGAGTCGAGCTTGAACCCGAGCATGCCCAGCGCGTCGACACCGAAACCGACCGTGCCTTCGGTATAGCCCGATTGCAGGTTGAGGATGAAGCCCTGGGCCGACTCGTCGCGCTTGGAGGCGCCCTGTTCGGTGGAGGTATGCCCGTCACGAAAATCGCGATTGAAATACACGGTGCGCGATTCGATGTTCGCCTGAGTGTCATCGATAAAACCGCTCGCCCGGGTCGGTCCGGTAAAACCGGCGCACAGGACTAATGCGCCGAAGCCCAATGACTGGCGCGCGGTGATCAAGGTAAAGGGGGAACGCATGAAAAACTCCAACAGCGCTGCGTTAACACCAAGGCGCACGCAGCCAAAAATAGCCTTCACCCGGACCAGTAACTGGCCGGGAGAAGTGAACACGCGGGGGTGAGGGGCAATGATGGCAGAAGGCTTTATTTCGCTGCAGACGACTTTAGTCTGAATTTTCAATGCAGGAGCGAGCTTGCTCGCGAGAAACCGAGAGCACCGCTGAGCATCTGGTTTCACACGTTATCGTTCATGTCCATCGCGAGCAGAGCTCGCTCCTACAGGGAAACCGTCGAGCGGTAGTGGCAAAGCGACAGGTGGCGTTCAGGCGAGTTAACCAATGCTTAATCGTACAGTCCAACACTTACTGGACCGCACGCCCTCAGAGTCCTCTGACGCCCAGTGCGGCAGGTTCGACGATACGTCGAACTCACTATCGCCTGCATTGGAGATCACCCCATGAACTCGCGCGTCCTGCTCGTTTCCGTTGCCCTTGCCTGTGCCCCGTTTGCCGGCATGGCCCAGGCCAACGACACCGCTTCCTCTCAAAACGTGCCCTCCTACCACTACGGCATGCCGCTGCACATCGGCAAGGTCATTTCGCTGACAGAACCTGCCACCATGGACTGCGAAGTGATCACCGCAAAAATGAAGTACATCGATGATCAGTCAGGCAAACCCGCCGAACTCGCCTATAGAAAACTTTCTGACGCCTGCAGTTATCAGAACTGACTGAAAAGTCTGAAATAACACCTTGCGGTATTCGCGTGAGGGATCTGACGCTATGCTTTAGCGCCTTCCCTCACTGCCGCAAGGATTCGCCATGCAGTTATCGTTTCGCCTGTTGTCGATGTTCACCGCCGTGCTATGTCTGTTCCTGGCGCTGGTCTGGGGTCTTGCGCCCGACTGGATGCTGGCCACCTGGGATATCGAGTATTCGCTGGCAGTGGGGGTGATCGCACGACGTACGGCGGTGCTGTTTGCAGTGTTGGGGGTGATGTTTTATCTGGTGCGCAACGAGGCGCCCTCCGCTACCCGCAGTGCGCTGAGCAACGGCTTCATGATCGGCTGCTGGGGGCTGGCCATACTGGGTTTCGGCGAATGGCTAAACGGCCATGCCGGTCCGGGCATTTTGCTGGCTGTCGGGGTCGAACTGGCGCTGGGCCTGGCTTTTTTCCAGACCCGGCGCGCGTCGGTGGAACTCGAAACCGCGGCTTAAAGTGCTTTGCGCACCGTCTGGGGGTGCCCGGGTTCTACATAGTGATGCTGAAGATCGGTACGCAGTTCTGCGATCAGTTCGTTGATTTCCCGACAGCCATTGAGGCGTTGCGCGTTGATGCCTGTCTTCAATAGATCCAGCTGATCGGTTTCCCCGTCTGCATACACTTTTACGGTCATCGACAAATCCGGAGACAGCGTGCACTGACACCGTTTGGGCAGGAAGCTGCTTTCAATGATGTTGCGAAGTTCCAAGGCAGAAAGAAACATTGCGACCCTCTCCTTTGTGATACTGCTAAACAATCATCGACGCTGACTCGTTTGCAATCCCGGCCAGCTTAAGAACTGCTACAGCATAAAACATGCCTTGAATTACGCTCTGCAGCTCATCGGTAATTCAGGAAGTTATCCAAAAGCCAGGATAAACCGGTCATGCAATATGCGAAAAAGATCATGGGGCGCCGTGCAATTTGCACACACTTGCCGGTTTGCATTCGTCGTCGACCGCGGTAAAAATCCCAATCCCACATTAGTACATATGCAATGAGGCAACATGAATTCCATAGCCTTTAACACGACCGTCGGGCTGATTGTGGCGGCACTGTCCAGCGTCGTGCAGGCCGCAAATCTCGAAAAAGTCGCGCCCTACCCCCAGCCTGAAAACGGATTCACCCGCCAGGTCATAAACCTCACCCCGCAAACCCGGGAAGACGACTTCAAGGTGGAAATCCTCGCCGGCAAAACCCTGACCGTCGACTGCAACCGGCAACGTCTGGGGGGCACGCTTGAAGAAAAGAACCTCGAAGGCTGGGGTTATCCGTTTTACCGCCTGGAAAAAGTCATGGGTCCGGCAAGCACGCTGATGGCCTGCCCGGACGGCAAGCGCAAACAGGATTTCGTGCCAGTCATCGGTGACGGATTCATGCTGCGCTACAACAGCAAGCTGCCGATTGTCCTTTACGTGCCCAAGGATGTAGAGGTGCGTTACCGCATCTGGTCGGCGTCAAGCAAGGTCGACAGGGCCGTGTCTGAATAACCGTCGCTGCTCGTGCTATTGCCATCGCGAGCAGGCTCACTCCCACATTGGATCTGCGGCTTGCCTGTAACCCTGTGGGAGATTCATCTGGCCAGGCGCTTGAGCCCAAGCACCATCCCCCCTGCCCCCACCATCATCGCCGCCAGGAACAACGGGTAAGACACCCACCACGGCGTACCCGCCGTCATCATGCTGAACTCGGACATGCCGCCAATGCTCGCAATCAGGTTCAACGGCAGAAACACCACGTTGATCAGTGTCAGTTTGCGCAGCAGGTTGTTCATGCTGTTGTTCATCAGGTTGCCCCGTGCGTCGATGAGCCCGGAAAACACCGTCGAGTAGATTTCTGCCTGTTTGTAGCACTGGTTATTTTCAATGATCAAGTCGTCGATCAGGCCGATGGCATGCGGGCCGAAGTGTTCCTTTTGCGCATGATTGCGCAGTCGGGTCAGGACCGCGCCGTTGCTGTGGATCGCGTTGATGTAATAGATCAGGCTTTCGCTGAGATTGAACATCTGGATCAGGTGCTGGTTCTGCATCGAGGCGTTGAACTTCTGTTGCAGCTCCCGGGCGACCAGTTTGATGACTTTAAGGTGGCCCAAATAATGGTGGATGTTGTTGAACATCAGATCGAGCAAAACATCCAGCGGCGTATTCAGTGCCTGTCGCCTGCCCAACCCGCTGAGCGGCGCGTCGTCGGTAGCGATCACCAGCAAGCGGTCCGGGCAAAACAACAGCCCGCAGGACGACACCTCGAAAGACAGGCTGCCGGCACCCGAATAGTTTTCCGGGCGCTTCCAGATCAGGAACAGGTTGTCGGGATGGAACTCGATGCGTGAGACCTCGTCCGGGTCAAGCGCCGAAGCCAGGGCATGCTCATCGAGTTTGAAGTGACTGTGCAGCAAATCCCGCTCGGCGGCATCGGGGTTGCTGAACAGCATGACGTCGGCGTCCAGCCGCTCAACGCCATGCAATGCGCCGTGAACCAATTCGAAACTCTTGATCATCGGCGGCTCACCAGGCCTGACCGCGACGCTTGAGTTCCAGGCGGCGAACGAACTCTTCCAGCACCAGTGAATACAGATCGTCCTGCAGGTACGCGTCTTCGATGCCGGCGTCCATGTTCGGGTTGTCGTTGACCTCGATCACTACCACTTTGTCGCCGGATTGCTTCAGGTCGACTCCGTAGAGGCCATCGCCGATCAAGTTGGCCGTTTTGACCGCCAGTTCCACCACCGCACGCGGCGCTTCGTGAACCGCCAGGGTGCGGCATTCGCCGTTGATGTCCTGGCCCTTGGCCTTGTGGTTGTAGATTTGCCAGTGGCCCTTGGACATGAAGTATTGGCAAGCAAAGATCGGTTTTCGGTTGAGTACACCGATGCGCCAGTCGTACTCGGTGTAAAAAAACTCCTGCGCGAGCAGCAGCACCGAATGTTCGAACAATTCGGCGGTCGCTTCGAGCAGGGCCTGCTGACTTTCAACCTTGATCACCCCTCGGGAGAAACAACCGTCGGGGATTTTCAACACCAGCGGAAACCCCAGGCGCTCGCCAACCCGCTCGAAGTCTTCCGGTCGTTCCTTGTAGAGGATTTCGGTGGCGGGCATGCCCAGTTGATGGCTCTTGAGCAGGTCGGTCAGGTACACCTTGTTGGTGCAGCGCAGGATCGACGTCGGGTCGTCCATCACCACCAACCCTTCACTCTCGGCTTTCTTGGCGAAGCGGTAAGTGTGGTTGTCAACGCTGGTGGTCTCGCGAATCAACAAACCGTCGTATTCGGCAATTCGTGAATAGTCCTTGCGCTCGATCAGTTCGACGTCGATGCCCAGCGTCCTGCCGACCCTGACGAAGTTATCCAGTGCCTTGGCATTCGACGGCGGCAAGGCCTCTTGAGGATCGTGCAGGATGGCCAGGTCGTATCGAGCCAAGCGTCGTGAACGTGGCATGCGCCAGATCTTGCGACTGAAGCTGTCAAAGGAGTGGGCAAACTGATCTTCCTGATCTTCGCGCAACTTGTGCAGCGCACCGGACTTGATACCTTCGATGTGCCAACCATTAGTTCGGCGAAACTCAACCAGCAATATCGGACAGGCAAACACTTCAAATAACTGCCGAGCCAAATCCTGCAACGGTTCAATATGGGTCTTGCCAAAATACAACGTCAGGGTAAAACCTTCGGTATCGCTATAAGCATGGTGGCTCAGCGCTTTTTCCAGGGTTTTATCCAGGTCATCCAGCGCCAGTCCGTACAGGGATTTACGGGTCAGTTCACTGATGGTTCGCACCGACGGAATGACCTTGTGTCCACGGGCTTCGGCCAGCAGCGAGCAGTAATAACCATGCCCCAGGTACTTGTAGCTGCGGCACAGGTTGATGACCTGCACACGCTTGCCCTGCTCATTGTCGCGGGTTTGTTCCAGGTATTCCTGGGCCGTGACGATGTCCTCGCTGGGAAAGTAGGTGGCCCAGTCTTCCTTGCGTTCGACGATGATAATCAATTGGCTGGAAGTTCTATTAGTGTCATTTAAATAAGTTGCTGTCGGCAAAATTTGCTCGGATACTTCGCGCCAATGACCTTGTACCGCTGACATAGTGATTGATCCGTTGGAGAACAAGACCTTTCCTATTAAGCACGAACTTTTTCGAAAGTCCCGTTTCGTTACGCAACTTTTACGGCGGTCATATGAATACGCTTTTTCGTTTGGCGGTAATGGAAGATTTACCCGCGCTATTGCAACTTGAAGAGCAATGCTTCACCACCGATCGGCTCAACAACCGCAACTTTCAATGGATGATCAGCCGCGCCCACGGCCAACTGCTCGTGGCCCGGCGCGGTGAGGATTTGTTGGGTTATGCCGTGGTGCTGTTCCATCGGGGTACGTCACTGGCGCGCCTGTATTCGATTGCCATCGCGCCCCAGGCTCGTGGCAATGGCTTGGGCAAGCAGTTGCTCGATCGAGTCGAAGCCAGTGCCCTGGAACACGATTGCGCCTATTTGCGGCTTGAAGTGCGTATCGACAATCCGGCAGCAATCGCCCTGTATGAGCGCAACGGTTACCGACGCTTTGCCCTGATTCACGACTATTACCAGGACCATGCCGATGCCCTGCGCCTGGAAAAGCGCATCCTCCAGCACCGCGACTCGCGCGACATTCAAGTGCCTTACTACCCACAGACCACCGAATTCACCTGCGGCCCGGCGTGCCTGCTCATGGCCATGGGCGCGCTGCAACGGGACCGGTTGCTGGAGCGTCGCGAAGAACTGCAGATCTGGCGCGAGGCAACCACCGTATTCATGACCTCCGGCCACGGCGGCTGCAGCCCCCAGGGTCTGGCACTGGCCGCTTGGCGCCGCGGGTTTCGGGTGCGCCTGCAACTGAGCATGCTCGGGCCGTTGTTCCTCGACGGGGTACGGGACGAGCATAAAAAAGACGTAATGCGCCTGGTGCACGAGGAGTTCACCGCGCAACTACTTGCCAGTGACGTCGAGCGTGAGATTGGCGGGCCGCTGAATCTGCCGCAACTGTTGAAGCATGGCGGGCAGCCATTGGTGCTGATCAGCAGCTATCGCCTGACTCGCTCCAAGTCGCCGCACTGGGTCATCGTCACCGATTGCGACGACGAATTCGTCTATCTGCACGATCCCGATGTGGACCATAGCCAGCATCGCCAGGCCATGGACTGCCAGCATCTGCCGGTCAGCCATGGGGAGTTCGAGAAGATGTGCAGCTTTGGGCGGGACAAATTACGGGCGGCGGTGATTCTTTACCGTCGGTGAGAAACCTGTGACGAGGGAGTTTACTCCCGCTCGGCGGCGGAGCCGTCGCAAGACCTGTTTGCACGATTTGCCTGAAAGAATGCTAGGGGCCGCTTCGCACCCCAAAGGGAGCAAGCTCCCTCGCCACAAGAGCAAAACTACTTCAAGCCGATCTTGTAAAGCTCCCCATCCTCTTCATCGGTCAACACGTACAAATACCCATCCGGCCCTTGCCGTACATCGCGAATGCGCTTGCCGAGTTCACCCAGTAAGCGCTCTTCGTGAACGACCTTATCGCCGTCGAATTGCAGGCGGATCAATTCCTGGGTCACCAGCGCGCCGATGAATGCGTTGTGCTGCCAGGCCTTGAAGCGATCACCGTCGTAGAACGCCATGCCACTCAAGCCGGGTGACTTTTCCCAGACATGGTGTGGCCCGACGGTGCCCTCGGCGTTTTTGCCGTTGGCTTCCGGAATCGGCTGCCCGGAATAGTCGATGCCGTGGGTGGCCAGCGGCCAGCCGTAATTCTTCCCGCGTTCGATGATGTTGACCTCGTCACCACCCCGGGGACCGTGCTCGTTTTCCCAAAGGATGCCGGTCCAGGGGTTGAGCGCTGCGCCTTGCGGATTGCGAACGCCGTAGGCCCAGATCTCGGGACGTACGCCGGCCTGGCCGACAAAGGGGTTGTCGTCCGGCACCTTGCCATCCGGATAGATCCGCACGATCTTGCCTTGAAGCTTGTCGAGGTCCTGGGCAGTCGGGCGATCGTTGTTTTCGCCCAGGGTAATGAACAGATAACCCTCGCGGTCGAACACCAGTCGCGAACCAAAATGGTTGCCGACCGACAGCTTGGGTTCCTGGCGGAAAATTACCGTGAAATTTTTCAGGTTCGTCAAGTCCTCGGACAACTGTCCACGGCCGACGGCAGTGCCGGCCTTGTCACCCTGACCGCCACCTTCGGCGTACGACAGATAGAGCGTGCGGTCCTGCTTGAAATCCGGTGACAACGCCACATCCAGCAATCCGCCCTGCCCTTTGGCCCAGACCTTTGGTACGCCGTTGATGGGCGCGGACAGTTTGCCGTCGGCGGTCACGACTCGCAGGTTGCCGGGCCGCTCAGTCACCAGCATGCCCTTACGGTCAGGAAGAAACGCCAGCGCCCAAGGATGCTCCAGTCCCCGGGCAATCGGCGTGACCTCCAGGGTGCCCTGTTCGCTGTTCAAGTCCCGGGAAGGCGCCGCCAGAGCAGACAGTGTGGCGATCAGACAGGCGCTGGCGCAGGCAGTGGCCAGGAGGGGCTTCATGAGGGCTGGTCGCAACATGCACGGTTCCTATTGTCATGGGAATGTGTGACTGGACGGTTGCCTGTCACTCAATTACTGGTGGCTGGGTCTCGAACAGGTGGGTTGGGGAGAAACTTGGGTGGATTGGCGGGCACTGACTGACTCTGGGGATAGCGATTGCCAATACCGCCGTTGTCGAGGGTCGGCGGCCGCGGCACCGGCACGGTGTTCGGGCCACGAATCGCCGGGGCGCTGGGTTGCGTGCCCTGCATGCTGTTGGGATTGGCGCGGCGGATCGGGCTGTTGTATGGATTGTTATTGCCGCTGTTCGGCAGCGTCTGGGCGACCTGCAAGGGTGAGTGCGCCGAAATGTCTTGCGCCTGGGCCCACGGGCCCAAAACGCCGCTCAAGGCCAGCAGAATGAGGCCGGGTATGCTTCGGTTCATGGGGTGCCTCGCGACGTGGGCGTGTTCAAGGTCTTCGATAACACGCTACGCCCAGGGCTCGGATTTGTTAACCAAAACCTCCAGGGCGAGATGTAACACGAAGTTGATCCCCTGCCCGCAAAGGGCTACAGGCCGCTGAAACTTTTACGCGCGACCGCAGGTCACCTGAACATCACTTTCGAGAACACGACCATGGCGCGGGCAATCTGGAAAGGCGCGATCAGTTTCGGGTTGGTGCATATCCCCGTGGCACTGGTCTCGGCGACTTCCTCGCAAGGGGTGGACTTCGACTGGCTCGATAGCCGCAGCATGGAGCCGGTGGGCTACAAGCGCGTCAACAAGGTCACCGGCAAGGAAGTGACCAAGGAGCACATCGTCAAGGGTGTCGCCTACGAAAAAGGCCGATACGTCGTACTCAGCGAAGAGGAAATCCGCTCGGCGCATCCACTGTCGACCCAGACCATCGATATCTTTTCCTTTGTCGACAGTGAGCAGATTCCGTTGCAGAACATCGACACGCCTTATTACCTCGCGCCGGATAAACGCGGCGGCAAGGTTTATGCGCTCTTGCGTGAAACCCTCTCA
Organism: Pseudomonas izuensis; assembly: GCF_002356535.2. NCBI lineage: Bacteria > Pseudomonadati > Pseudomonadota > Gammaproteobacteria > Pseudomonadales > Pseudomonadaceae > Pseudomonas > Pseudomonas izuensis. The sequence goes on from NZ_AP017423.2 coordinate 3,444,915, forward strand.
AAAACCAACAAAGTCGCCCTGGCCCGCGTGGTGCTGCATACCCGTCAGTATCTCGCCGCCTTGATGCCCATGGAATCGGCCCTGGTGCTGGTGAAACTGCGCTGGCCGGCGGAGGTACGCAGCCTTGATGAGCTGGCGCTGGGACCGGACGTGACCAAGGCCGAACTGGCCAAGGGCGAACTGGACATGGCCAAGCGCCTGGTGCAGGACATGAGCGCCGAGTGGTCGCCGGACGATTATCGGGATGAGTTCGAAGACAAGATCATGGCGCTGGTCGACAAGAAGGCCCATGAAGGCAAGATCGAGGATGTTGAAACGGATACGGAAGATGAGACCCGCAAGACGGCGGATGTGATTGATTTGACCGAGTTGCTCAAGCGCAGTCTGGGGAGCAAGGGGGCGGGTAAGCCAGTATCCAAGCCCAAAGCAGCAAGCAAACCTGCGCCAAGGAAGAAAGTCAGCAAGTGATGTGCTGAACGTTGCGTCCCCATCGCGGGCAAGCCCGCTCCCACAGGGCGGCGCTGAAACACTTCTCAGATCAGGACGAAGATCGCCAGCAAACCACCAAAAATCGCCCACTTTTCCAGGTAATAGAGCTTGCGATTGCGCTTTTTCAGCTCTTTGCCGCGCAGGCGAATCCTGTAGATCTTGCTGAACAGGCGATTGATGCCGCCGGTCTTGTCACCCGCTTCGTTCGGCGCGCCCGCGGCCGACATTACGGTGCGGCTGAACCAGCCATTGAACGCTGCCGCCCAGCGATATTTCATTGGGCGCTCGACATCGCAGAACAAAATGATGCGGTTTTGCTCCGTGGTGTTCTCGGCGTAATGAATGTAGGTCTCGTCGAACATCACCGCTTCACCGTCACGCCAGTGGTAGTTCTGGCCATCGACGTTGATGTAGCAGCCTGCATCGTTGGGCGTTTCCAGGCCCAGGTGATAGCGGTAGGAACCGGCATACGGGTCACGGTGACGCACCAGCCTGGAACCCGGTGGCAACTCGGCGAACATCGCCGCCTTGATCGAGCCGATGCCCTGCACCAGTTCGGTAGTACGCGGGCAGAGCTTCATTGCAGAGGGGTGGCTGTCGCCGTACCACTTGAGGTAGAAGCGTTTCCAGCCGGTCTTGAAAAACGAGTTGAAGCCGACATCGTCGTACTGGTTCGAGCGCTTGATCTCACCGGCCCGCAGCAGGTTCTGGCCTTCGGCACGGATTTCCTCCCAATGGGTTTGCAATGGCGTCAAGTCGGGAAAATCCGCCGGATCGAGAAACGGCTTGTTGGGGATCCTGGAAAACAGATAAAGGAAGCAATTGATCGGCGCCAGAAAGGTCGAATGATCGCTTAACTGGCGGCGCAGCTTGTGGCGCACGTGACCACGCAGGTGTACATACGCGATGGATACAACGTAGAGAGTGGCAATGATGATTTTCACGGAAATCGTCACACGTCAGAAGTAAACAACCTGCGCCCCCTGCCCACCAATGGTCTGCGGGTCTTGTGCAGCATCTGCAAACGTAACAGTGGTCCGGGCGCCCGTCCTTGAGCCGATGCCGTATCCTGGCATCAGAGAAAGATGGCATTTTAGCCACAGATTGTAACCAATAGTTAATCTGAAACGGTGAAAATGTGTCCGCCGTAACGACCAATGCATCACGGCGGCCTCATTGCCCTATCGTTTAAAGAGCCAGACCAGTACAATCGCCGCCAAACTTTACGCGCCCCCCTTGGTTGATGACGGGAATGACCCCGGCCTCAGCGCACTTCGACTCGGGCCAAGCGCTCCACATGCAGCTGTCCACTTATTGCCAGATGGAACTTCCGCTTCTGACCGGGATGTATATCCCGTGATCCGAATCGTGGAAACGGGTACTGATTCGGTACTGCCGCACCCTAGCTACTCTGAATGCTTCGCAGGAAAAACCTTTGATTTCTACAGCTAACATCACGATGCAGTTCGGCGCCAAGCCGCTTTTCGAAAACGTTTCGGTCAAGTTCAACGGTGGCAACCGTTATGGCTTGATTGGCGCCAACGGTTGCGGCAAGTCGACGTTCATGAAAATTCTCGGCGGTGATCTAGAGCCCTCCGGTGGCCAGGTCATGCTCGAGCCGAACGTACGCCTGGGTAAATTGCGCCAGGACCAGTTCGCCTACGAAGAATTCACCGTGATCGACACCGTGATCATGGGTCACGAAGAGCTGTGGAAGGTCAAGGCCGAGCGCGACCGCATCTACTCGCTGCCGGAAATGAGCGAAGAAGACGGCATGGCCGTGGCCGAGCTGGAAACCGAGTTCGCCGAGATGGACGGCTACACCGCCGAATCCCGTGCCGGTGAACTGCTGCTGGGTCTGGGTATTCCACTGGAACAGCATTTCGGCCCGATGTCCGAAGTGGCTCCGGGCTGGAAACTGCGGGTGTTGCTGGCCCAGGCACTGTTCTCCGATCCGGAAGTGCTGTTGCTCGACGAACCGACCAACCACCTGGACATCAACACCATTCGCTGGCTGGAATCGATTCTCACCGTGCGTAACAGCACCATGATCATCATTTCCCACGACCGTCACTTCCTCAACAGCGTCTGCACCCACATGGCCGACCTGGACTACGGTGAACTGCGCCTGTTCCCGGGCAACTATGACGAGTACATGACCGCGGCGACCCAGTCCCGCGAGCAACTGCTGTCGGACAACGCCAAGAAGAAAGCCCAGATCGCCGAACTGCAAACGTTCGTCAGCCGCTTCTCGGCCAACGCCTCGAAAGCCAAGCAGGCCACCTCCCGCGCCAAGCAGATCGACAAGATCCAGCTGGCCGAAGTCAAGCCATCGAGCCGCGTGAGCCCGTTCATCCGCTTCGAACAGACCAAAAAGCTGCACCGCCAGGCCGTGACCATCGAGCAGATGTCCAAGGGCTTCGACGGCAAGACCCTGTTCAAGAACTTCAGCTTTACCGTCGAAGCCGGCGAGCGCGTGGCGATCATCGGCCCGAACGGTATCGGCAAGACCACTTTGCTGCGTACGCTGATGGGCGAACTGACTCCGGATGCAGGCTCCGTGAAGTGGACCGAAAGCGCGGAGCTGGGCTACTACGCCCAGGACCATGCCCATGACTTCGAAGACGACGTCAGCCTGTTTGACTGGATGGGCCAGTGGACCCAGGGCGAGCAGATCATTCGTGGCACCCTGGGCCGCATGCTGTTCTCCAACGACGAGATCCTCAAGTCGGTCAAGGTCATCTCCGGTGGTGAGCAAGGGCGCATGCTGTTCGGCAAGCTGATCCTGCAAAAACCGAACGTACTGGTGATGGACGAACCGACCAACCACCTGGACATGGAATCCATCGAGGCGCTGAACCTGGCGCTGGAGAACTACCCGGGCACGCTGATCTTCGTCAGCCACGACCGTGAGTTCGTATCGTCCCTAGCCACTCGCATCATCGAGCTGAGCCCCAATGGCGTGACCGACTTCAGCGGTACCTACGACGACTACCTGCGTAGCCAGGGTGTGGTGTTCTAAGGGTAGCTACTAGCCTTTAGCTGCAAGCTTCAAGTGAAAAGCCCTGTCCTGGTGACGGGGCTTTTTGCATTTCAAGGTTACCTTTCTCATTGGTATCAAGAGCTTCGCGAGCAGGCTCGCTCCCACAGGGAAACGCGTTCCAAATGTGGGAGCCAGGGTGTGGTGTTCTAAGGGTAGCTACTAGCCTTTAGCTGCAAGCTTCAAGAGAAAAGCCCTGTCCTGGTGATGGGGCTTTTTGCATTTCAAGGTTTCCTTTCTCATTGGTATCAAGAGCTTCGCGAGCAGGCTCGCTCCCACAGGGAAACGCGTTCCAACTGTGGGAGCCAGGGTGTGGTGTTCTAAGGGTAGCTACTAGCCTTTAGCTGCAAGCCTCAAGTGAAAAGCCCTGTCCTGGTGATGGGGCTTTTTGCATTTCAAGGTTACCTTTCTCATTGGTATCAAGAGCTTCGCAAGCAGGCTCGCTCCCACAGGGAAACGCGTTCCAAATGTGGGAGCCAGGGTGTGGTGTTCTAAGGGTAGCTATTAGTTTCGAGCTGCAAGCTTCAAGTGAAAAGCCCTGTCCTGGTGATGGGGCTTTTTGCATTTCAAGGTTACTTTTCTCATTGATATCAAGAGCTTCGCGAGCAGGCTCGCTCCCACAGGGAAACGCGTTCCAAATGTGGGAGCCAGCGTGTGGTGTTCTAAGGGTAGCTACTAGCCTTTAGCTGCAAGCTTCAAGTGAAAAGCCCTGTCCTTGTGACGGGGCTTTTTGCATTTCAAGGTTACCTTTCTCATTGGTATCAAGAGCTTCGCAAGCAGGCTCGCTCCCACAGGGAAACGCGTTCCAAATGTGGGAGCCAGGGTGTGGTGTTCTAAAGGTAGCTATTAGTTTCGAGCTGCAAGCTTCAAGAGAAAAGCCCTGTCCTGGTGATGGGGCTTTTTGCATTTCAAGGTTACCTTTCTCATTGGTATTAAAAGCTTCGCGAGCAGGCTCGCTCCCACAGGGAAACGCGTTCCAAATGTGGGAGCGAGCCTGCTCGCGAAGGCGCCCTCAAAGACAATGAATATAGTTAGCCTGCTTCCTTTTATCCCGCCGCCAAGCCATCATGCAGGTCTCCCACCGCCGCCCGCGAAAGAGCCCCCATGTCTGTGCAGCAACAGCCACCGCAAAGCTCCATGGCGATCACTCTGCAGATCGTCTCCATCGTCTTCTATACCTTCATCGCGTTCCTTTGCATCGGCCTGCCCATTGCGGTGTTGCCGGGGTATGTCCATGAGCAGTTGGGGTTCAGTGCGGTCATCGCGGGGCTGACGATTGGCTCGCAGTACCTCGCTACCCTGCTCAGCCGGCCCATGGCCGGGCGCATGTCAGACAGCATCGGCACCAAGCGCGCCATCGTTTACGGTTTGTCCGGAATTGTGTTGAGCGGCGTGCTGACGCTGTTGTCGACCTTGTTGCAAAGCGTTCCATTGGTGAGTCTGCTGATCCTGATCGCCGGTCGCCTGCTGCTCGGGATCGCCCAGGGTTTGATCGGGGTCGGCACCATCAGTTGGTGCATGGGCCAAGTAGGTGCAGAACACACGGCGCGTTCGATTTCGTGGAACGGCATTGCTTCCTACGGTGCGATTGCCATCGGTGCGCCGCTGGGGGTGGTGATGGTCGATCGACTTGGCTTCAGCAGCCTGGGGATCGCGCTGTCGGTGCTGGCTGCGCTGGCACTGTTGCTGATCCGCAACAAACCCTCGGTGCCAGTGGTACGCGGTGAACGCCTGCCCTTTTGGGCTGTGTTCGGGCGCATCGCGCCCTTTGGTGCGAGCCTGAGCCTGGCTTCCATCGGCTACGGCACCCTGACCACCTTCATCACCCTGTATTACGTCAACCTTGGCTGGAGCGGTGCGGCTTATTGCCTGACGGTGTTTGGGGTGTGTTTCATTCTGGCGCGGTTGCTGTTCATTTCCAGCATCAGCCGCTTCGGCGGATTTACCTCGGCCATTGCCTGCATGACCATCGAAACCGTCGGCCTGGCCTTGTTGTGGCTCGCGCCTTCGACCGGCTACGCCTTGATCGGTGCCGGCCTGACCGGGTTTGGTCTGTCACTGGTGTACCCGGCACTGGGCGTCGAGGCGATCAAGCAGGTGCCCAATTCCAGCCGTGGCGCAGGGTTGAGTGCTTACGCAGTGTTTTTCGATCTGGCGCTGGCGATTGCCGGGCCATTGATGGGCGCAGTGGCGCTGAACCTGGGGTATTCGTGGATTTTCTTCTGCGCGGCGTTGTTGTCGGTAACCGGGCTCGGTTTGACCTTATTGCTCAAGCACCGGGCGATGGCCTAGGCTGATCGCGATCCATGTGGGAGCGAGCCTGCTCGCGAAGACGGTGTATCAGGCACCAATGATGCTGAATTTGACGCCCCTTTCGCGAGCAGGCTCGCTCCCACAATGGTTCCGAGTGAACTATTGATCCGCGGTCTGCATCCCGGCCCGGGTCGCCTTGCCCAGGGTATGGGCGAAGAAGCGTCCGGCTTCGGAAATCAGGTTGCGGTGAATGTCTTCACGATCGACACCATCGGCGTCGGTGCACAGTGCCGGCGTGATGACGATCTGTTCGTCGTTGCACGGTGCCATGAACACGAAATGGCCGGCACCGGCCAGTAATTTGAAGTCCGGCGCGACAGGCAGCTTGCGCGCCAGTGCGGCGGCGTTCTTGTCGAAGGCAACCAGTTTGTCGCCGTCGCCGCTGTACAGCAGCACCGGTACATGTACATCGGCCAGGGTATGACGGCCGAATTTAAGGCTAAGCGGCGCCATCAACAACAACGCATGGACGCGCGGGTCGGCCACCGGTTGCAAATCATCACGGTCGACGATCAGTTCACCCTGGGTGTTGCAGGCATCACGATCGTCCGGGCGTTCCTGGCAGTAACGCCGCAGGCGGTCCAGGTCCGGCGTCGCCCCGGACAGTATCAACGCCGTCTCTCCACCCGCCGAATAACCGATGACCCCGACCTGATCGGCATTGACGAACGGCGCCAGCATGCGGTCGCCCAGCGTCGCGGTAATGGCTTCGGATATCTGGATCGGCCGGCCGTACAGATTGCTCAGGGTGCCGAGTCGGCTGTGGTCCCTGGAGTTATCACCCGGATGAATCACCGCCACCACCACGAAACCCTTGCGTGCCAGCGACGTAGCCAGGTCATGCAGGGCCAGCGGGGTTCCGGTGTTGCCGTGGGACAGCATCAGCATGGGGAAGCGGCCCATGGCGACTTTAGTGTCTTCGCCGGCCTCGATCGTATAGCCCTCAAGCTTGCTGGAGTGCTCTTTTTCGCTGGAAGGATAAAACGCGATGGCACGCATCGGCTGCAGATCGAGAGGATCGAGAAAAGTCATCTCGTGGTAACCGACGCTCCAGTGAGGATGCGGCGCAGGGGCGGCGTGCACTGAATTCAGGCTGCCGAACAGGCAAATCAGTAAGGTTGCACAAAGACGCATCATGGGATGCCCCACCTGTTACCGGACCGGAGACGTTCACCCTCGACTGCATAACCCGGGCCATAATTTTACGAACGATATGAAATGACCAGAAACAAAAAACTCCGTATCTGACCCTTGCGTGATCAGAATACAGAGTTTTTTGGGGATTGCCTGCGTCGTTTGACGTCTTTACGCAAGCCTTACGCGGCGGCGAACAATTGCTCGCTGATTTGCGCCTGGGCATCGCTCATCGCTTTGGTACGCACTTCGTCACCATAAGCCAGGCCATGAGCGCGGACGAATTCGATGTCGGTGATGCCGATGAAGCCGAACAGCACCTTCAAGTACTCTTCGTGGGCGACGCCGGTTGCCTGGCCAGCATGCAGACCGCCGGAGGTCGAAACGATCACCACTTTCTTGCCACCGCACAGGCCTTCAGGGCCGGCTTCGGTGTAGCGGAAGGTCTGACCGGCAACAGCGATGCGGTCGATCCAGGCCTTCAATTGAGTCGGGATGGTGAAGTTGTACATCGGCGCGGCAATGACCACGGCATCGGCGGCAAGGAATTCGGCCAGGGTCGAGGCGCTCAATTCAGCTTCGTGCTGTTGGGCAGCGTTGCGCAGTTCAGCCGTAGTGCCCGCTGCAACCAGGGTAGTCGAGGAGAAGTGGCTGATGGCATCGGCAGCCAGGTCGCGGTAGGTCACCACGGCGCTTGGCTCGGCGGTTTGCCAGGCTTTTACAACTTCGCTGCTCAGCAGACGGGAAGCCGAGTTGTCACCAAGAATGCTCGAATCGATGTGCAGCAGTTTCATGTGGGATCTCCAGGTGAGGATCGCCGCCAGGGCGATCTGATGGAAACAATCCTACAGATGAAACCAATAGCTGATTAGACTGCAACAATGCGATAGTTTGTCCCATTGATAGAACAATCGAGAAGCCGCCATGCAAGACCTCAATGACCTCTATTACTTTGCCAAAGTCGTGGAGGCCGGTGGCTTCGCGGCCGCCGGGCGTACGCTGGGGATTCCCAAGTCACGGCTGTCTCGTCGCATTGCCGAACTGGAGGAGCGCCTCGGTGCGCGACTGCTCCAGCGTACCACCCGCCAACTCAAGCTGACGGCCGTGGGCGAACGTTACCTGAGGCACTGCCAGGCCATGCTGCTGGAGGCAGAAATGGCCGATGAAGCCGTGGCCAGCATGTCCAGCGAGCCCCGTGGACGACTGCGGGTTTCATCCCCTGTCGGACTGGCTCACGAGATGCTGCCCGGGGTGATCAGCAGCTTTCTGGAGAAGTTTCCGCAAGTGCAACTGGAGGTCATGCTGGTCAATCGCCGCGTCGACCTGGTGACCGAGGGCGTTGACGTTGCCTTGCGCGTGCGCGAGCCGGGGGATGAAGACCCGTTGCTGGTAACCCGCCGCTTGCGCCAGGCGCAGATGCTCCTGGTGGCCAGCCCCGCTTTCCTGCACGGTCATGAAATCAATCATCCAGATGACCTGAAAAACCTGCCGACACTTGGCGCGCTCGAACCGGATCGCATGGTGCACATTCGCCTGGTCGATCGCCAGGGCAAACACTACGATCTGGCCCTTGAAGCGCGATTGGGCATTGACGATTTCATTGTCCGCAAGACTTGCACCCTCGCCGGCCAGGGTTTCACCACGTTGCCGATGATGTATTGCGAACAGGAACTGGCTAGCGGCTCACTGGTGCAATTGCTGCCCGAATGGTCGATGCCTGGCGGCTGGCTGCAAGCGGTCTACCCTCATCGACGCGGCGTGATGCCCGCGGTACGTGCGTGGCTCGACCATCTGATCGAAACCTTCAATGCCTGTGGGGACCGTTTGATATGAAGGCTGCACGCATGAACGAAGCGCAGGTCGCGGCTTTTTGCCTGGCCTTGCCCGGCGCTCGGGAAGATTACAAGTGGGGTGGCGTGCGGGTATTTTCAGTGGCCGGGAACAAGATGTTCGCCTTGCAGAACCTGCGCGGCGACTCTCTGGCGTTCAAGGTCGACAAGGACCTGTTTCTCGGTCACTGCGACCGTCCGGGCATTCATCCGGCGCCTTATCTGGCGCGGGCCCAGTGGATCATCATGACAACGCCCTACCCCCTCGGCGCCGAGGAGTTGCAAGGCTTGCTGCGACGTTCCCATCAACTGGTGGTCAGCAAGTTGCCCAAGCGTACGCAGGTCGGATTGTTGCTTTAAACCAGCGCCAACAGGTTTGCACCGAGAAACAACTGGTCAATCCAGAACACCTGGTGCAACAGCACGATCAGCCAGAACACCAGTTGAAACGAAACCTTGCGCGTCTTGTGCCGGAACACTTGCTGCGCCAACAAAGCGCCCGGCCAACCGCCGGCGAACTCCAGCGCATGCAGCACGTTTTCCGGAGTACGCCAGCGATCGGCGCGCGCCTTGCGCTTGTCGCTCCAATACAACAGAAACGCCGCCACGCTGACGATGCCGTAGGCCGCCAGGGGAATCAGCGAAACCCCACGCAGCCACATCGACATCGAACCGAACAGCGGCAGCGCGCACAGGATCGCGAACACCAGCCATTTCAGCCGAAGATTGCGGATTTCTCCCCCGGCGTTGCGTCCGGGGTTGTTGCGCGCGCCGGAATCACTCATGGCTTGACCGCGGTCCAGTCGATCCAGCCGAACAACCAGGTCGCCAGGATCAGCAGGCCGAACGCAATGCGGTACCAGGCGAACACTGCGTAGCTATGGCTGGCGATGAACTTGAGCAAGCCCTTGACGGCAATCATCGCGAAAATGAACGCCGTGACGAAGCCGATTGCGAAGACCGGGAAGTCAGACGCCACGAACAGGTGACGGTACTTGTAACCCGAGTAAACCGCCGCTCCCACCATGGTCGGCATGGCCAGGAAGAACGAGAACTCGGTAGCGGTCTTGCGCGACAGGCCGAACAACAAGCCGCCGATGATCGTTGCACCGGAGCGGGAGGTGCCCGGAATCATCGCCAGGCACTGGGCGAAGCCGACTTTCAAGGCGTCTTTCCAGGTGATTTCATCAACCGTTTCGGCATGCACTTGATGTTGGCGCTGCTCGGCCCACAACATGATGAAACCGCCCACGACCAGAGCGCTGGCTACCGTGATCGGATTGAACAGGTACTCGTGGATCAGGTCGGCGAAAATCACCCCCAGTACCACCGCCGGCAGGAAGGCAATCAGCAGGTTGGCAGTGAAGCGTCGCGCACTTGGCTGCGTCGGCAACCCGACGACCACGTCGAAAATCTTGCGGCGAAACTCCCACACCACCGCCAGGATCGCCCCGAGCTGGATAATGATGTTGAACGCCATGGCGCGCTCGCCACCGAAATCGAGCAGGTCGGCCACAATAATCTGGTGCCCGGTACTGGAAATGGGCAAAAACTCTGTCAGCCCCTCTACAACCCCAAGAATCAACGCCTGAAAGGCAGTCCAAAGATCCATCAATCCCCCAAAAGGCAATGCGTCAGCGCAGGCCTCGTCAGTATTTTTCAAAGCATTCAGCGTAGTTGAAAACCCGCGCGCACAAGATACCCGCAGGCCGTGGAAAATTCCGTGAAATATCCGTGTGCAGTCAGGCTTTTCCGCGAAGGTCAGCATGATCCTCTGTAGAAGCAGCCGGTCGACGCTCGATTGCTCGCGAAAAATTTCAACAATAAGGCGCGCCCTCCTGATGAGCCGTGGCGTTCCGACGTCCATCGCGAGCAAGCTCGCTCCTGCAGAGGGTACAATCCGCCCCCTCTTCGACTTCCCCCAAGGAACCTTCATGTCCGGGCTTGAACTGTTTGCCGCCTCCCTCGGTGTCATCGCCGTCTGGTTGACGGTCAAACAGAACCCTTGGTGCTGGCCGATCGGCCTGATCATGGTGCTTATATATAGCTGGGTATTTTTCGAGGTGAAGCTGTATTCGGACATGTTGCTGCAAGTGATCTATGCCGCCCTGCAGATTTATGGCTGGTGGCAATGGACCCGTGCGGGCGATGCGCGACAGGGTCGCGAGGTCAGCCGGCTTGATGGCCAGACAGTGGTGTTCGGCCTCGTCATAGGTGCCATCGGCAGCCTGATGCTGGGTGCCGCCATGGCACACTGGACCGACGCAGCCCAACCCTGGCTCGATGCGGCACTCACAGGGTTCAGCCTTGTGGCGCAGCTGTGGATGGCGCAAAAACGGGTTCAATGCTGGCCGTTGTGGATCGTCGTGGATGTGATCTTCGTCGGGTTGTTCGTCTACAAGGCGTTGTACCTGACCGCCGTCCTGTACGGATTATTCCTGCTACTGGCCGTGCAGGGTTGGCGTGAGTGGCGCGCGGCCCCGGCGCTGCGCACATGAAGGTTCTGGTGCTTACAGGCCCTGAATCCAGCGGCAAGAGCTGGTTATCGGCACAGTTGCAAGCGCATTTCGGTGGAACGGTGGTCGACGAGTACGTGCGCTGGTTCATCGAGCAAAACCAGCGAGACACCTGCCTGGCCGATATCCCGGAGATCGCCCGGGGCCAGCTCCGATGGGAGGATGAGGCACGTGCCCGACGCCCACGGCTGCTGATCCTCGATACCCACTTGCTGAGCAACATGCTGTGGAGCCAGACATTGTTTGGCGATTGTCCGGCCTGGATCGAGCAAGCATTGCTGGCACGGCAATACGACCTGCATTTTCTGCTGAGCCCTGAAACAGTGGACTGGCATGACGACGGGCAGCGCTGCCAACCGCGACTGGCAGAGCGCCAGGCGTTTTTCCAGGCCAGCCGTCAATGGCTCGACCTGCACCGCCAGCCCTACCAGGTCCTGCAAGGTGATTGGAAACAGCGCGAGGACGCGGCATTCGAGGCGGTGACGCGCTTGCTCAAGGCCTGATCGGGCTAGCCGCCCTGCGGATAATGTCCGTTCTTGAAACACTCTCCCCGGGGCAAACCCGCGAGCTAAAGCACTTTAGGCACTCTGGCAAGAAAATGTTAAGTCGGTGATACAACCCGCCTTCAGGGCCCTTAGCGAGCAATGCCGCCAGCAGGGACCGCGATTTAGAGCGGTTCTGTCTCAGTGGCTTTACAAATTTTTTTAAACACTTCGACTATTGAAGCCAACCAACTGATTTCAAGAGAAAAACCAAAACCGGCACACCTTCTGCTCTATTCCTCGTATCGCTGATAAGGGCCAGCGTTTCAATACAGAAGGAATTGCCGCCGTGGGGAAACTCAATAAAAACTTTTATACCCTCCTGCTGATCGGATGCGCGCTGGGCTCAAGTGTTTGCCTGCCCGTACAGGCAGACAACGGCATCATTATCATCAAGCGTGATGTCCAACCGCGCATGGCAACGCGTCCGCCGGTGATTCCCGACCCGAACCCCACGACCGTCAATGCCAACCCGTCCCAAACCATCCTCAAACAAACGAACGAGTTGAGCGACGGCGACTTTGCCGGCGTCGCCAGTGGTGCAGGCATCTCCCGCCTGGTCACTCAAAACACCAACAACCTGGGCGGTAATATCAGCAACCAGTCCCAACTTTCCAATTTGCCTGCCGGACGTTCGGGAAATTCAGGCAATGGTATTGCCAATATGGTCAATTCGAGCGTCCAGCAAGGCCTGGGTGCTCTGAAAATCATAACGGGAGACCGTTAAGATGAATCGTACGCTGCTGATGATCGCCATGTTTTGCAGTGCATCGACCTTTGCCCAATCCCCCGTCATCGATAACGCCGAAATCAGCGGTTCGGGCGCTCAATACCAGGGCAACCTCACCGTCAACCAGGCGGCGGGCGATCTGCAACAACAAGCCAACGCCCGGGCCATCGCCGTGGGCCGTGACGCCAGCGCGAGCACCCAGATTCGCCAACGGCTGCGTACGATTGTCGACCCCAGGATCGATGCGCGGTCCAGCATCCAGGGCGACTCCTTCAGCCATGGCAGCGGCGCTCTGGGCGTGAACCAGAGCTCGGGCGCCAGCACTCAGCAAGCCAACGCACTGAGTATCAGCATCAGTGCTCAGCCGCAAAGTCTCGACGACAGCGTCCTCATGCAACAGAACGTGGCGCTGCTCATCAACTCCGATCCAACTGACTCTGCACCAGGCTATCGCCAGGTCTCTACCAGTGACCAGGCTTTCACCGGTAGCCGTGGGGTGATTCAGTTGAATCAGAGCGCCGGGGTGGGAAACCGAATGGCCAACACCCTGAGCGTACGGGTCGTGGATTGACCCAAACAGGTAATAACAACACTTAACCTAAAATAAAGTACGGAGAATCACCATGAAACCTTCGATGGCACTCAAGCCTCTGGTTTTCGCAATTGCTGCGGTCATGGCTGTAGCTGTACACGCTGGACAGAATGATGAGCACCACCACGGCCATCATAACAACCACCACACCCCACCTCCAACCAAGATCCCTGTTTATGCGACTGCCAATGCTACCGACAAGCAAAGCAGCACCAACAATCGCATCTACAACGAAGGGACTCAGAACAGCGCTGAGATGACCGACTCTGCCACCGGCACCAGCGGCAACGTCGGCGTCAACGTGGCTGCAGGCGACGGCAACCAACAAGACAACGCGGCCGCCATCGCAAACGCTGCATCCGACAACTCCGGTCGCGATAACAGCTTCGTGTTCGGTGATGCCAGTGCTACTGCCAAAGTCACGCAATACAGCAACAATAACAAGGTCTACAACTACGGCAGCACAGCCTCTGCTGTGATGAGCGGATCGGGTAATGGCGGCAGCGGCAACATGGGTATCAACATTGCTGGTGGCGACCTTAACCAACAGAAAAACACCATGGCAATTGCCAACTCCAATGCCCCACTCGGCAACGCAACAGCCTCCGCCTCTGCCAATCAAACTGGTCCTGGCCTGGTCGTAACCAACGAAGCCGATCGGACCTTCCGCCTCGATACGATCACGCTCACCACCACGAAGAGCGGCAGCGCTTCCTTCGATAAGTCTTTCGAAGCGAGCGGCAGTCAAAGCAATTCTTCGAGTTGGGCTGCTGCCGGTTCGAAGAACTCTAACTCCAGCAAGTCTGTTAGCGTTGATGTCAGCGGTTCAAAAAGCAGCCATGCCAGTGGTTCCAACGACAGCGCTGCGAGTGGTTCGAACAGCATGACTGCAAGCGGCTCCAACAGCAGCAGTGCAAGCGGATCTTCGAGTGCTTCTGTGAATGCTTCCCTGAACGCTTCTCTGGACGCTTCTGCGGCAGCCTCGCAATCCAATACCTACGGCAATCACACCCGCAGCAGCAGTTCCGACAAGTCGCTTAACGTATCGCTCAATGCATCGCTTGACGCATCGATCGACAAATCGTTCGACAAATCGCACCAATCCTCGTTCGACAAATCGCGCGACTCCTCGTACGACAGATCGAACAGCTCTTCGTACGATAAGTCCCGCGATTCCTCGTTCGAAAAATCGTTCGATAAATCGGTCGAGAAATCGGCTTCCTCCTCGTTCGACAAATCGGGCAGCAAATCGTCTGAATCTGCGTACGACAAAGCGAAGAGCTTCAGCGAAAGCAGTTCGTTTGATCTGAGCAACACTGTTTCCTACCAAGTGCTGACTCCAACTGGCTGGGCCAACCCTGTGACCAACACTGCAACCCTGAGTGGTTCGGTGAATGGCGGCAGTGGCAACCTGGGCGTCAACGTAGCGGCCGGTGTGGGCAACCAACAAAGCAACTCGCTGTCCATCGCCAACCAATCGTTCTAAATGCTGTCTATTGAGGCCCCCGCACGGGGGCCTTTTTTCAACACAACCAGAAGGCATCCCCCATGCGCATTATCACCTTGGCACTTTTGCTCTGCGTGGCCAGTGTGATCGAGGCTGCACAAATGCCGCTTGCCGTCCTGCCGGGTGGTGCTGTGGTGTACAAGCCGATCCAGAGCATACGCGAGCGTAAATTTGAGGACCTGGTGCAACAGAAAACCGACTTCAGTTGCGGCGCAGCTGCCCTGGCGACCATCTTGCGCCAGGCCTATTGGCTGGACGTGAATGAAGAACAGATTATCGAAGGCATGCTGGCACATTCCGATCAACATCTTGTCCGCGTCCAGGGCTTCTCCATGCTCGACATGAAGCGCTACGTGGAAAGTATCGGCATGCGGGCCCGTGGCTACCGGGTAGCGACAGAAACATTGAAGGACATCAAGATTCCGGTGGTCGTCCTCATGGATATCCGTGGCTACAAACATTTTGTGGTCATGCAAAGAGTCCATGGCGACTGGGTTTATATCGGAGATCCGGTACTCGGTCATAAACGTTACAAAGTCGACGACTTCATCAAAGGCTGGAACGGCATCATCTTTGCCGTCATTGGCCAGGGCTACGACAAAGGCAATGCGTTGCTCGACCCGCCCATGCCACTGACCGCCAAGAACCGCATAAACACTTTCACCCCGGTGCCTGACGCAGAGTTGATGGATTTCGGATTCATCCAAAGCGACTTCTTCTAATAACAAGGGAGCATGACGCTCCGGGAGCATTCAATGAAGACTCCAATCTGGCTGGCCGTGGTTTGCCTGACCGCCAGCCTGCCGGCCCAGGCAGAAATGTTTAAACCCATCGAACTGAAGGATCAGGAATTGGCGACCCTGCGAGGCCGCTATGTCATGCCGGGACGGATCATCAGTTTCGGCGTGGTCATGACCAGCACTTGGCAAAATGCCAAGGGTGATGTGATCGGGGCCACTTCCTCGATGCAAATTCAACAATCGACCATCAAGCCAGAGTTCTATGTGTCGATGATCGACGAAAAAGGTACTGGCTCGGCGCGCTCACAAAACACCGGCACCGGCACCGTCACGGGTGGCAGCGGCCTCAACACCACCGAAGGCGTCACCCAGGTCGTGCGGGCTGCCGGCGACAATAATACCGCCTACAACAACGTTGATATCAACGTCACCAAAGCCAACCAGGCGCCAGCAACGCAACAGCAGGGCCAGGCATTGGCCGCAAACTCGACACTGGCCCGTTCCAATGACGCGGGTTCGCTGAGCGTTTCCTCGACCGGTAATGGCGTGCAACTCAACATCGTGGCCAACAACAACCAGGGCAGTACCGTTCAACGCCTGGCCCAGGGCGGGCTGATGCAGAACACGACTTTACTGGGTGCCAGCAACCAGGTCCGTAACCTCACCTCCCTCAATGTCGTGCTGCGTGACAACGTGTCAACAGGCGGGTCACTGAACGGCAACCTGGACCAACTCAAAGGACTTCGCACTATCGGATTCTGATCTACGCTCAGTCTCATCATCTGTAGTCAGAAGGGACGGCTAACCCATGCATCGATCGTTAACGTTCAGAGCTATTGTCTGTTTGAGTAGCCTGGCCCCGGCAACATTGTTATATGCGGCACCGGATCCCCAGGTTGAAGCACTAAAACAAGAACTCATGGAGTTGAAACAACGTTACGAAGCACAACAGAACGCGCTGATGGTCCTCGAGCAGCGCGTTCGCCAAGTCGAAGAAGCACCTGCGACACCTGCTCCCAAACGCCTCACCAAATCCCCCGCCGAAACGCCCAAGGGTGGCCAGACGGTGGCCACCGGTGCGCCTGGGACGACAGGCAGTTCCTACGGGCAGTCGCTCAAGGATGACTCGGAACCGGCACAAAGCGTTTCGAACCTGTACGACGAAGCCAGCGGGTTCTTCGGTGGCGGCAAGTTCAGCGTCGAAACCGGCCTGACCTATACCCACTACGATACCCGTGCACTGACGCTCAACGGTTTCCTGGCACTGGACTCGATTTTTCTCGGCAACATCGACATCGACCGCATCAAGGCCGATAACTGGACACTGGACCTGACCGCTCGCTACAACGTGGCACAACGCTGGCAGTTCGACGTTAACGTCCCCGTGGTGTATCGCGAATCAACGTACTCCTCCGGTGGCGCCGGTGGCGCAGCTCCGGTGACGTCGGACGAATCCGTCACCCGCGACCCGACCATCGGCGATGTGAACTTTGGGGTTGCCTACAAATTTCTGGATGAGTCGGTCAACCTGCCCGACGCGGTCGCTACACTGCGCATCAAGGCGCCGACCGGTAAGGACCCTTATGGCATCAAGCTGGTCAAGTCCTCGAGTAACGATAACCTCTCGGTGCCCGAGGACTTGCCGACCGGCAACGGTGTCTGGGCCATCACACCAGGCATCTCGCTGGTCAAGACCTTCGACCCGGCCGTTCTGTTCGGCAGCCTCGCCTACACCTACAACATGGAAGACTCCTTCAGCGACATCAGTCCTCAGGTCGGCTCCAAGGTAAAAGGGGATGTGAAACTGGGCGATTCCTGGCAGGTCGGCGCCGGTATTGCCTTTGCCTTGAACGAGAAGATGAGTATGTCGTTCTCGTTTACCGATCAGTTCGCCCGCAAAAGCAAGATCAAGCCGGACGGTGGCGATTGGCAATCGATTTCCAACAGCGATTACAACTCGGCCAACTTCAACATCGGCATGACCCTGGCAGCAACCGATAAACTGACGATCGTTCCCAACCTGGCCATCGGCCTGACCGACGACTCGCCGGACTTTTCCTTCAGCCTGAAGTTTCCATACTACTTCTGATCCCCCACCTACAAAAAACCCGCTGCGATTCAAGTCGCAGCGGGTTTTTAGCTTTATTTGTAGGAGCGAGCTAGCTCGCGATGGTCGTGAACGAAAACGCGGGGCTCTTGAACGATCGCGTTGTCCTGACGCTTTTCGCGAGCAAGCTCGCTCCTACACAGTGGTTTCAACGGATCTGATGTTTGTGCAACAGGCGATAAAAGGTAGGCCTGGATATCCCCAGCACCTTGGCGGCGATGCTCAAGTTATCGCTGTGGCGGTTGAGGACATCGCACAAGGCCTGGCGCTCTGCCCGGTACTTGTACTCTTCCAGCGTGCCCATCGGCGGGGCGACGCCCTGATGGCTGATCAGCCCCAGGTCTCGCGCTTCGATCTGCCGGCCTTCGGCCAGTACCAACCCGCGACGCACCCGGTTGGCCAGCTCACGAACATTACCCGGCCAGTCATGCTTGCCCATGGCAATCAAGGCGTCTTCGCTGAAGCTGCGCGGACGGCGGCCGGTTTCGTGGCTGTAGAAATGGGAAAAGTGGTTGGCCAGCATCGACAGATCGCCATTGCGTTCACGCAGGGGGGCGGTCGCGACCTGCAACACGTTCAGGCGATAGTACAGATCTTCGCGAAAGCGTTTCTTCTCAATCGCGGCCTCGAGATCGACGTGGGTCGCGGCCAACACCCGTACATCCACCGGAATCGGCTGACTGCCACCCACCCGCTCGATGTGCTTTTCCTGGAGGAAACGCAGCAGGTTCGCCTGCAGCTCCAGGGGCAGATCACCGATTTCGTCGAGAAACAGCGTGCCGCCGTTAGCCGCTTCGAGCCGACCGATCTTGCGTTGATGGGCGCCCGTAAAGGCACCCTTCTCGTGACCGAACAGCTCGGACTGGATCAGGTGCTCGGGAATCGCGCCACAATTGATTGCGACAAAGGGTTTACTGTGACGCAGCGATAGTCGATGCAACGTGCGGGCGACCAGTTCCTTGCCCGTCCCGCTTTCACCGCGAATCAACACCGGCGACTCGGTGGGTGCCAGCTTGCTCAGTAACTTGCGCAATTCACGTATGGGCTTGCTGTCGCCCAGCAGTTCGTGCTCGGGCTGATCGATATGAACCGTGCCCTGCCCACGCAGGCGCGCCATGCCAAACGCCCTGCCCAGTGTGACCTGGACCCGGGATACGTCGAACGGCAAGGTATGGAAGTCAAAAAACCATTCACAGACAAAGTCCCCGACATTTTGCAGGCGCAAGACTTCCTGATTCAGGACGGCGATCCATTCGGTTCCGCTGCGGCTGATCAGTTCCTTGACGGCGTCCGGGTGTTCGAGATGAAAAGGCTGCAGGCGTAACAAACCCACATCGCAGGTTCGGTCGGAGGCGTTTTCCAGCGAACAGCTGTCAACATCCCAACCCACGGAGCGTAATCCCGGCAATACACGATGGCAGTCGTCGTCGGGATCAACCACTAATAGACGTCGTAAGGCTGGCGCTTCGCTCATGACGGTTCCTTGGCGCCAAATCCGGGGAAATTTTATTAAAAACAGTCATTTGGCGGACCTGGCTGTAACATTAGCAAGAATTTGACGTGGCCTTGTACCGTTTGACTATAGGGTTGTTGTGTAAAGAGTTATAAGAAACCGCATCGATAGTTACCTAACGAGTCTTTCCTTTCATTCAGCTTTCAAAACAAGTGTTCGCAATGGGCATCTGACAAAAAGTTGAAATTTCTTTTCATTGTGTGTGACCCGAACCCCGGTAGCGGGCATCAGTACAAGTAACCTGCCGAACGGTAAGCCCAACCGTCGGCACATCACTTGATTGGGCATACAGAGAGAAGATCCCATGAACGCCCCGCTCCGTATCAACGAAGCTCTTTTGATTGCCGACCGCGCATTTAAACCTTTCCAGTGCGTGGCCTGGGCCCCACAGGACGGTAACGGCGAACTCAGCCTCACCGTCATCGACCGCACCAACAACAGTATAGGTCGCAAGCAGATTCCGAGCAGCGCCTACACCGATCCCGAGCAGCTCCAACGCCTGCTTGAACAGGCCCGTGAAGAGTTGAGCCTGGAAGGTTACAAACTGCAGTCGTGGTCGATGCCAAATTAATAGTTTTGCGGATTACTGCGAGGTAATCCGCGCCCTCCTTCCCTGTCGTTAGTTGCAGCTTTTTTACTGACCCAACGCACTTGCAATACTTCGTTATTTGAACTAGCGCACGTTTAATCCTTTGCAAGCTTGCCAATGGTTCGAAAAGACACTGTTGTGGCGCACAACGACCCTCCGCCTGTTAGTTCTGTCAGTTGTGCATCCCGGCATTCAGGGATTGAATGTTCTTCTTATTAAGTCGCCACTCCCAACCCTTGGACCAGGACGACTCGCAAGGAGATGCGCGCATGTCAATCCAGTCCGTTCTAGCTATCCCGACCACGTTCACTAACGCCGGGAAACTCGATAGCAGCTTCGCCACTCACGGCAAAACCCAGGTGTACTTTGCCGGCAGTCTTTCAAGCATGGCAAACAGCGTCGCCCTGGATTCCCAGGGTCGTTTGCTGGTCGCGGCAAAGATCGGAACGGCGGGAGGCAGCCGCTTTGGCCTGGCTCGCTTGCTGGAGGATGGTTCGGCGGATCTGGCATTCGGCTATAAAGGCAGCGTCATCGGACAATTCGAACCGGGCTTCGAAGCCACGGCCGGCAAGGTTCAAGTGCTCTCCAACGGGCACATTCTGCTGACCGGCCTGCACTATGAAAATGCCCATCGCACCCTCCCCGCCGTGGCGTTATTCGACCCGCAAGGCTGCCCGGTCCAGGGGTTTGGCGACAACGGCCGACGTGTCGTGCGACTGCCGGGCAATCTGTCCCACGGGATTCGCGATGCCTGGCTGCCTCCCGGTGTGCCGGGAGCCGAAGCCTGTGATGCCGGGATACAAGAGGACGGCCGAATCGTGCTGGTGGCCAATCATCATTTCGAACTGGCCGATCATGCCGGCCTGCTCATACGACTCGACCCTGATGGTCAGTTGGATAGCACCTTCAATGGCCGCGGATTTGTGATCGTCAGGCATTTGTTGATGAACACCTGGCTCAACAGTGTGAGGGTGCAACGCGACGGTCGAATCCTGGTAGGCGGATCGATCAACTTCCCCGAGGAAGGTTTGCTGGCCCGCTATCACGCCGACGGCAGCCTTGACGAGCGTTTTGCCGTAGACGGATTCATGTATTTCAAGGCTCAAGGGCAAAGTGCCCAAGTCAGCCAGATTGTCCAACTGGTTAACGGCGACCTGCAGTGTTTTGGCAGCAGCCGCGATCCGATGCGCTGCCTTTCCCTGAAACTGCACATCAATGGCCGCCCGGACAAGCATTGCAACGACGGCCAGGCACATTTACTTGAACTCGGACGCAGTGGTTGTCAGTGGACCGCTGCCCAGGCACAACCGGATGGCAGTGTAGTCACGGCCGGTGCAACCATTGGCGGTGTCGAGGCCGATTTTATCCTTGGTCGTTACAGCAGCGACGGCCATCTCGACCCTGGCTTTGGCAATGGAGACGGATGGGTTCGTACCCGACTCGGTCGCAGTCTGGATACGGCGACTTCACTGGCAGTCCAGGCCGATGGAAATATCGTGGTAGGCGGATATTCACTGGACGGTAACTATCGTGCGGTCGTTGCACGCTATTTGGGCTGATCCACCGAAACTTTACTGCACTTGATCTTCTCTTTCGCTTACGGCAACTTGCGCGCTTCTTTTTACAAGGAGTAGCCGATGTCCGGTTCCATGATCCAGGCGTTCGCGCATAACTTTCTCGGCAACTCACCCCGCTGGTACAAAATCTGTATTGTTGGTTTTCTAATTATCAACGCACTGGTGTTTTGGAGCGCCGGTCCGGTCGCTGCGGGTTGGCTGTTGGTCCTGGAGTTCATCTTCACCCTGGCCATGGCACTCAAATGCTATCCGTTAATGCCCGGCGGCTTGTTGCTGGTCGAAGCGCTGTTGCTGAAAATGACCACGCCCCAGGCGCTTTATGACGAACTGGTGCACAACTTTCCGGTGATCCTGCTGCTGATGTTCATGGTGGCCGGCATCTACTTCATGAAAGACCTGCTGTTGTTTCTTTTCTCGCGTTTGCTGCTTGGCGTGCACTCCAAGGCCATGCTGGCGTTGATGTTCTGTTTTCTGTCGGCGTTTCTGTCGGCGTTCCTCGATGCCTTGACCGTGACCGCCGTCATCATCAGTGCGGCCGTCGGCTTTTATTCGGTGTACCACCGCGTGGCTTCAGGCACAGATCCGCGACAGGACAGTGAGTTCGGCGATGACCAATGCCTGCCCACGCTCCACCATGACGACCTCGATCAATTTCGCGCCTTCCTGCGCAGCCTGCTGATGCACGGTGCCGTAGGCACGGCGCTGGGTGGCGTCTGTACGCTGGTGGGCGAACCGCAGAACCTGTTGATCGGCCATGAGATGGGTTGGCACTTCGCCGAATTCTTTCTGAAGATCGCGCCGGTTTCGCTACCGGTACTGGGCGCCGGCCTGGTGACCTGCGTCCTGCTGGAGAAACTGCGCTGGTTCGGTTACGGCACGTTGCTGCCGGACAACGTACGGGCGGTGTTGGCCAATTACGCAGCCCAGGACGATATCGAACGTACCGCACGCCAGCGCGCAGCGCTGATTGTGCAGGCCGTGGCCGCACTGATCCTGATTGCCGGGCTGGCGTTTCATGTAGCACAAGTGGGTTTGATCGGTTTGATGGTGATTGTGTTGATCACGGCGTTCACCGGGATTACCGACGAGCACCGTCTCGGTACGGCGTTCAAGGACGCAATGCCGTTCACCGCCCTGCTGGTGGTGTTTTTCGCCGTGGTGGCGGTCATTCACGATCAGCAACTGTTCACACCCTTGATCCAGTGGGTACTGGCCCTGCCGGCCGATCAACAACCGGGCATGCTGTTCATTGCCAATGGCTTGCTCTCGGCCATCAGCGACAACGTGTTCGTGGCAACGATCTACATCACTGAAGTGAAACAGGCATTCATCTCAGGGCACATGAGCCGCGAGCATTTCGAGACGCTGGCCATCGCGATCAATACGGGCACCAATTTGCCAAGCGTGGCCACGCCCAATGGACAGGCCGCGTTCCTGTTCCTGTTGACCTCGGCGATTGCACCGCTGATTCGGCTGTCTTACGGGCGCATGGTGTGGATGGCGTTGCCGTATACGGTGGTGATGGGTGTGCTTGGCTGGTACGCCGTCAGCTTTTGGCTATAAACGCTCGCTAAAAAATGTGGGAACGAGCCTGCTCGCTCCCACATCGGGTTATGTGTTGTTATCGAGGGCGATTGGGCGCTGGCGGGCCATCGTTCATCCAAGGCCATGCCAGACCCGACCGTCGCGCGTCAGCAACGCTTCGGCGGCCTGCGGCCCGTCTTCACCCGCGGCATAGCCCTGCACCGTTGCATCCTGCTGCCAGGCGTCGAGGAATGGCTGAACTGCGCGCCAGCCATTTTCGATGTTGTCGGCACGCTGGAACAGCGTCTGATCACCGGTCAGGCAATCGTAGATCAGGGTTTCGTAGCCGGTGGACGGCTGCATTTTAAAGAAATCCTTGTAGGCAAAGCCCAGTTCGATGTTGTCCATCTTCAGGGCCTGGCCCGGCCGCTTGGCCAGCAGATCGAACCACATGCCTTCGTTGGGCTGAATCTGGATACGCAGGTAGGTGGGTGCGAGTTCATCGACCTCGGTATCGCGGAACTGCGCATACGGTGCCGGTTTGAAGCAGATGACAATTTCGGTATCGCGCACACTCATGCGCTTGCCGGTGCGTAGGTAGAACGGCACGCCGACCCAACGCCAGTTATCGATCATCACCTTGAGGGCCACATAGGTTTCGGTGTTGCTGTCAGGCGCGACCCGCTCTTCCTGGCGATAACCGGGCAGGGTTTTGCCATCGACTTCACCCGCGGTGTACTGGCCGCGCACCGAGTTGGCCCGTGCCTCTTCAATCGACCACGGACGAATCGCGCCGACAACCTTGGCCTTCTCGCCACGCACCGCATCGGCACCGAAGGCGGCCGGCGGCTCCATGGCCACCATCGCCAGCAACTGGAACAGGTGATTGGGCACCATGTCCCGCAGCGCCCCAGTGTTTTCGTAGAAACTGCCACGGGTTTCCACGCCGACGGTTTCGGCGGCGGTGATCTGCACATGGTCGATGTAATGATTGTTCCAGAACGCTTCGAACAGGCTGTTGGAAAAGCGGCTGATCAGGATGTTCTGCACGGTCTCCTTGCCCAGGTAGTGATCGATGCGGTAGATCTGCTTCTCCGACATGACCTTGAGCAAGCAGGCATTCAACGCCTCAGCGGTGGGCAGATCGGAACCGAAGGGTTTTTCGATCACCACCCTTCTGAACGCCTCGGGGCTCTCTTCGAGCAACCCGCAAGCGCCGAGGCGGCGTACCACTTCACTGAAAAAGCGTGGCGCGGTGGCCAGGTAGAACACCGCGTTGCCGGTGCCGCTGTCGGCGATTTTCGCCGCCAGCGCTTGATAAGTGCTGTCGTCCAGGAAATCGCCCTGGACGTAGCTGATGCCTTTGGCGAGTTGGGCCCACAAGTCCGGATCAAGGGATTGATCGCCCTTGCCGACTTTGCCGGCCACTTCGCTGCGAATGAAGTCTTCGAGTTTTTTCGCAAAGCCTTCATCGCTGATGGCGTTGTGGTCAACGCCGATGATCCGCAGTCCATCCCCGAGTAAACCGTCGCGCTTGAGGTTATACAGCGCCGGCATCAGCAGGCGCTTGACCAGATCACCATGGGCGCCGAACAGGAACAGCGTGGTCGGTGGCGCGGTTTCGGCCTTGGATTTTCTGCGGATCGCATGCGTCATTTTTTAGGTGTCTCCACGTGGCCGCCGAAGCCGAAGCGCTGGGCCGAGAGAATCTTGTCGCCAAAGGTGCCCTGACCACGGGAACGGTAGCGGGAAAACAGTGCGGTCGTCAGCACGGTTGCCGGTACCGCTTGCTCCATGGCCGCTTCGACGGTCCATTGACCTTCACCACTGTCTGCCACCGAACCGGAAAAACCGTCGAGGTTCTTATCGCTGGCCAGGGCATCGGCCGTCAGGTCGAGCAACCACGACGAGACCACGCTGCCACGACGCCAGACTTCGGCGATGTCGGCCACGTTCAAGTCGAAGCGCTGGTCCTCTGGCAGGCGGGAGCTGGACTTGGTCTTGAGGATGTCGAAGCCTTCGGCAAAGGCCTGCATCATTCCGTATTCGATGCCGTTGTGGATCATCTTCACAAAATGCCCGGCGCCCGCCGGGCCGGCGTGGATGTAACCGTGCTCGGCACGATCGTCGTCAGACTTGCGGTCTTTGGTACGCGGGATGTCGCCCATGCCCGGGGCCAGGCTGGCGAACAGCGGATCAAGGCGTGTGACGGTCTCGGCATCGCCGCCGATCATCATGCAGTAACCGCGCTCCAGGCCCCAGACACCGCCGGAAGTGCCCACGTCGATGTAGTGCAGGCCTTTTTCCGAAAGGGTCTTGGCCCGGCGGATGTCGTCCTTATAGTGGGTGTTGCCGCCGTCGATGATGGTATCGCCGGCTTCGAGCAAGGTGCTCAGGGTTTCGATGGTGTCTTCGGTCGGTGCGCCTGCCGGCAGCATGACCCACACCGCTCGCGGTTTGGCCAGGCCAGCGACCAGGGCTGGCAAATCGGCAACGCCAGTGGCGCCTTCTTCGGTCAAGGTTTCGACGAAGGCGGTATTGCGGTCGTACACAACGGTGGTATGCCCGTTGAGCATCAGGCGCCGCGCAATATTACCGCCCATGCGGCCCAGTCCAATAATCCCGAGTTGCATGTGCTGATGCTCCCTACTACAAATAAAAGTGTGTCATTGGTTATAGCCCAACGCGACTATTGAGGTTAGTCCAGAGCGTTGGCATGAAGTTTCCGGGCATTGTGCCCGATCCAGACAGATAACGTCGGGAATCGTGCTGAAGACACAACGACACTGAAAAATAAAAAAGTTCCCTTCATGGGCAAAAGAAATCAAAATTGGCGCCGATAGTAATTCTGGCTCCGATGTCGGGGCGGATTTACAGTTGAGACAGCCATTTGCGAGGTGAGCAATGGGCACAGTACATAATGCACTGCCGGCACAAACCCTTTATGTCACGATCCGCCGCGAGGAATTGCGCCAGTTGAAAGACGAGCGCGAACAGTTGAGGCAGGAGTTGGCGCAGTTGCGCTCGCTGATCCAGAACCAACAGCCCTTACCCTTGACTCAACGCACTCCCCACGCCTGACCTCCTCGCTTGAATCGCAAGCAGCACAGCCCTGCTTGCGCAACACCCTGGCCCGCCGCCAAACCTGGCCATTCTCGAATTTTTTTCACACTTTCCTGCTGATACACCCTTCAAACCTGTGGGCGCGCGCGTGCTCCCACAGCTTCTGTGGTTGCAGGAAACCTTGTGCCTGGACCGGCAGAAATCTCCAGGCGCAGTTAATTCCCATTTAACAGAATCGGCGGATAATGAGTGTTCGATTTTGATTGATTGGCTCATGGACGAAAGGCATCCGACATCTGTAAGTGGGAGGCACACCATGAAACGTACTACGCTGATTCTCGCGGTCCTCACGACGCTGGGCTCCGCTGGCGCCTTTGCCGAAGGCGGAGCCGAACGCATGAGGTACTACTACGAAACCTTGCGCTACAACCAGCAAGTGGCATTGGGCAACATCACGCAAAGCCAGACCCATGAACTGCGAGTACCGGACGATCAAACCGCGCAAATGACCGAGTCTTACAGACCGAAATGATTGTTACGCCTCTGACTGCCTGCTCTTCAGTCAGAGAAGACCATTGGGCGTCCTGATGGACGCCCTTTTTTATGCCCGGATCAAAGTGGCTTGATCCAGAACATCATGCGCCCGTGCGCCGGGTCGAATTCGCCAGGGGCAAAGCCGAACTTGCCATAAGACGCCTGTGCCACCGCATTGCCTTCCAGTACTTCCAGGGTGATTTTGCAGCAACCGCGCTGACGGGCAATGTCTTCGACCTTTTGCAGCATTCGCTGGCTCAAGCCCAACCCGCGAAACTTTGGCACCACCGCCACATCGTGCACGTTGACCAATGGCCGGCAGGCAAAGGTCGAAAACCCTTCAAAGCAATTGATCAGCCCGGCCGGCTCACCACCGACAAAGGCCAGGACGCTGAACGCATGCGCACGCTTGGCCAACTCACCCGGTAGCTGCTCCAGCACTGCGGCAGGTAAGGAATGACCGCCACCCATCGGGTCCTCGGCGTAGCTGTTGAGCACCAGGCCGATCGCCTCGGCGTGCACGGGGTTGCTGTAGCTGGCTTGCAACACAAGTATTTCCGCGGAATCCATTTCCATCCTCGATCACATTGAATAGCCCCAGTGCGCAGTTCGCCCTGGAAGGCCTGGCGACGATATCGCGAGCGTGTCAGTGGCGACAACCGTTGAAAATCAAAAGATTTCAATGTCCCCAGATCAGCGCTTCGGTCCACCCCAGCTCGGCAAAGTCCTCGGCCCGCAGGTGCGACTCGCCGGCACAGAAAAATTCGTCCAGTTGTGGCGGCTTCACCGACGTGCCGCTGAGCATGGCATGGGTCTGGCCGCGATGATGGATCTGGTGCTCGAACAGGTGCGACAGCATGCGCAATCGGCTTTCATGTTGCGGCGTGTCCCGGGCGATGGTGACGACCTTGTGCAGGTCCGCGTCGCGCATTTGCTCGCAGTAGGCGATCAGTCGCCGGTCGACCTGAGCCTGCTCGCGCTTGAGGTCCGGGGCATGGACGAACGGCTCGTCGTCGCGGAAAAACACGTAGCAATCGGGATGGGGATCATCACCGCGCAACTCGCGCTCCAGGGCATCCACGTAAAACCAGTCGCAGGTCAGGATGTGATTGAGGGTTGCGCGAATACTGGGAAAGAAGCTGACCCGAGGAGCTACCAGCTCCTGCGGACTTAACTGGCACCAGGCCGTAGCCAGTCGGTGATTGGCCCAGGCGTTCTGGTAAGCCATGGTCAACAAATGGTGTGACAGGGGCTGATTCATGCTGATGTCTCCTGAATACAAACCCTCAGAAGCTGATGGCTCCTGATGTTCAAACCTGCGCGAAACGTTCCAGCTGCATTTCCTGCAAGCGACTGAGGGTGCGGCGGAACGGGAATTCCAGGTAACCCTCGGTGTAGAGCGAATCCATCGGCACCTGCGCTTCGAGGTACAGCGGCACTTTGCGGTCGTAGCACTCGTCCACCAGGGCAATGAAACGCCGCACACCGTCGTCATGCACCGACAACTGCGGCAATTCCCGATCCCCGGCCTCGACCCGCGAAGCCCCGTCCTCAGTGCCTCGGGCGATACGCCCCGGACGTTGTTGCGCGCTCAAATTGGGTACGTCACTCAACAGGATAACGCCGAAGGTGTCGCACAAAGCCATGAAATCCATCGCGGCAAACGGTTGTTCGCACAGATCGGCGTAACGACACCACAGCACGGTGTTGCTCGCCCGCACCACAGCCAGCGAGCGATAGCCGACCTTGATCGCTTCGCTGGATACCCCTTGGTCGACGGTCAACCGCTTGAACACTTCATCCAGTGCGCTGGTGCGTCCGGGCTCGACTACCCAGTAACGCTGCAGGCCCTGCCCTGGATGCAGGCGATGATCTTCACCGCCGTCCACCGCGATGACCTGCATATGCTGCTTGATCGCGACGATGGCGGGCACAAAGCGGTCACGGTTGAAACCGTCGGCGTACAGCTTGTCCGGAGGAAGATTGGAGGTGCAGACCACCACCACACCCTGTTCGAACATCACCTGGAACAAGCGCCCGAGAATGATCGCGTCACCGATGTCATTGACGAACAATTCGTCGAAGCACAACACCCGCACTTCTTCGCTCAATTCACGCGCCAGGGCCTTCAGAGGGTCGGCGGTGCCGGTGAGCTGAAACGAGCGCTGGTGCACCCAGCCCATGAAATGATGAAAGTGCTGGCGCCGGGCCGGAACCCGCAGGTGCTGGTAGAACTGGTCCATCAACCAAGTCTTCCCCCGCCCCACCGGGCCCCAAAGGTACACCCCGGCAATCGGCACACGCCCTTCATGCAAGGCTTCATGGCACTTTTGCAAGGCCCAGACGGCATGCTCCTGGGCTTCGTCCTGGACGAAACCCTTTTGTTCGATGGCGTGTTGCCAGGCGCTGAGGGGGGAGTCGACATTCATGCGCGGCAGTATGCCACCAGTCGATGACGACTACACCGCTCCCTTTGTAGGAGCTGGCTTGCCAGCGCCTACAGACTGACCCGGTTTAAAAGGACGTTGACGAATTAAATTATATGCATCATATTTTATAAATGTTGTTAGTAATCTATATCCACCCAACCGCTTCCTTCAGGAGTCATCCCCATGCACTACAAAGTCTTTGGCCGTAAAACCGGCCTGCGGGTTTCCGAACTGGCGTTGGGCGCCGGCAACTTTGGCACCGGTTGGGGCCATGGTGCCGAGCGTGATGAAGCCAAGGACATTTTCGACGGCTATCTTGAGGCCGGCGGCAACTTTATCGACACCGCCAACGGCTATCAGGGCGGCCAATCGGAAGCCATGCTCAGCGAATTCATCGCCGCTGAACGGGATCAACTGGTCATCGCCACTAAATACACCTTGGGAACGACGCCGGCAGCCGGCATTTCCCATACCGGCAACAACCGCAAGAACATGGTTCGTGCCGTCGAAGAGAGTTTGAAACGACTGAAAACCGATCACATCGATCTGTTCTGGGCGCACATGAGCGATGGCGTGACGCCGATGGAAGAAATCCTGCGTGGCTTCGACGATCTGGTACGGGCCGGCAAGATCCATTACGCCGGACTGTCGAATTTTCCGGCGTGGCGCATCGCCCGTGCCGACCTGCTGGCCGAGGTGCGCGGTTTTGCGCCCATTGCAGCGATTCAGGTCGAATACAGCCTGGCCGAGCGTACGGCCGAGCGCGAGCAACTGCCGATGGCCGAAGCGCTGGGTCTGGCGGCGACCCTGTGGTCGCCACTGGGTGGCGGTTTCCTCACGGGCAAGTACCGCCAGGCCGAGGGCGACAACCGCGCCACTAAACTCGGCGTGCTGGTTCACGCCGAGAAAAGCGCCCGTGAAACCGCGTTGCTCGACACCCTTCTGGCTGTCGCCGAGGAAGTGGCGGCCAGTGCGACCCATGTGGCCATTGCCTGGCTGCGCGAGCAAGCCAAACGTTCGACCACTGCACTGATTCCGATTCTCGGCTCGCGCACCCGTGAACAGCTGGACGCCACCCTGGGGGCATTGAATGTACAGTTGAATGACCAGCAATTGGCGCGCCTCGACGGCGTCAGCAGCGTGGCCAAGGGCGTGCCCCATGAATCGATTTCCGGTTCATTTGCCCGGTTCAGCGGAGGCGTGACCCTCGACCTGCCGAAAATCCCGGTGGCCTGAAAAAAGCATCGCGGGCAAGCCCGCTCCCACAGGTTCTGCACAAAACCTGTGGGAGCAAGGCTTGCCCGCGATGGCGTCAGCAGCCGCACCGCAGTTCAGTACTATCGATCGACCTTATGTTTGGCCGCATACAGGCACAGCATCTCCATCGCCAGCGTCGCCGCCGCCAGTGAGGTGATGTCCGCATTGTCATAGGCCGGTGCTACTTCCACCACGTCCATGCCCACCAGGTTGATCCCACGTAAACCGCCGAGGATTTCCAGCGCCTGCACGGTGCTCAAGCCGCCACACACCGGCGTACCGGTACCCGGAGCGAACGCCGGATCGAGGCAGTCGATGTCGAAGGTCAGGTACACCGGGTTGTCACCGACCCGCGCGCGAATCGCCTCGACCATCGCATCCACCCCACGCCGATGCACCTGCCGCGCGTCCAAGACCTCAAAGCCCTGATGATCGTCGTTGGTGGTGCGCAGACCAATCTGCACCGAACGCGACGGATCGACCAGGCCTTCCTTGGCGGCGTGCCAGAACATGGTGCCGTGGTCGATACGCTTGCCCTCTTCGTCCGGCCAGGTGTCGCTGTGGGCGTCGAAATGAATCAGCGACAGCGGCCCGTGCTTGCGTGCATGGGCCTTGAGCAGCGGGTAGGTGATGAAGTGATCACCGCCAAAGGTCAGCATCGCGCTGCCCGCGTTGAGGATGTGCTCGGCGTGAGCCTCGATGCATTCCGGGGTCGACTGCGGGGAACCGTAATCGAAATCGCAATCACCGAAGTCCACCACCGCCAGATGATCGAACGGATCGAACGTCCAGGGCCAGTGGCGCTCCCAGGCAATCCCGGTGGAAGCAGCACGAATTCCCCGCGGACCGAAGCGCGCGCCGGGACGGTTGCTGGTGGCGGTGTCGAACGGCACGCCGCTGACCGCGACGTCGACACCGCGCAAGTCGCGGCTGTAGCGGCGACGCATGAAACTGGTGATGCCGGCGTAGGTGCTTTCGGCGGCAGTGCCATACAGGCTGTCGCGGGTCATGGCCTGATCGTTTTGCATCGGGACGTCCATCTCGGATTCCTTATTATTGGCGGCTACGGAAGGTGGTCCACACGCGGGTGCGCTGGCGCATGTCCTTGAGGCTCATGCTGCGGTCGGCGTACAGCCGGCCACGAACGTCAGCGGGCGGGTAGATGTCCGGGTCGGTGCGCACCGCCTCATCCACCAGCGGCGTCGCGGCCTGGTTGGCGGTGGCAAAGAACAGGGTATTGGTCAGCGCCGCGACGGATTCGGGGCGCAACATGAACTCGATGAACTGGCGCGCGGCTTCGGGGTGCGGCGCGTCCTTGGGGATCGCCAGATTGTCCTGCCACACGAGGGTGCCTTCCTTGGGTATCCGGTACGCAATTTCGTAGGGCTTGTTGGCCTTGCGCGCCTGATCGGCAGCCATGCTCGCATCACCGTTATAAGCCAGTGCCAGGCAGACACTGCCATTGGCCAGATCGTTGATCTGCCGGCCGCTGGCGACGTACAGCACCGATGGCTGCAGCTTGTGCAACAGCGCCTGGGCCGCGTCGAGATCGTCCTTGTCGGTGCTGTAAGGGTCTTTACCCAGATAGTGCAGCGCCAGGCCGATCACTTCCTGGGGCGAGTCGATGATCGCAATGCCGCAGTCTTTCAGCTGGCTGGCGTATTCGGGCTTGAACAGCAGGTCCAGGCTGTTGAGCGGCACGTTCGGCAAGCGTTTCTGTACGGCTACGACATTCATCCCAAGCCCGAGGGTGCCCCAGGTGTAGGGCACGCCGTATTGATTACCGGGATCGACAGCAGCGAGTTTCTCCAGCAGATCCGGATCAAGGTTGGCATAGCCCTTCAAGCCCTCGTGGGGAATCGCTTTCAGGGCTCCGGCTGCCAGCCCGCGCGCCAACACGCTGGACGATGGCACCACCACGTCATAGCCGCTGCCACCGGTGAGCAGTTTGGTTTCCAGCACTTCCGGCGCGTCGAACGTGTCGTAGCGCACGTGAATGCCGGTTTCCTGCTCGAAGCGTTGCAAGGTTTCGGGGGCGACGTAATCGGCCCAACTGTAGAGATTGACGACTTTTTCCTCGGCCTGGGCCGCAGCGGCCATGGCAAAGAACAGCGCGGGGACACACATCTTGAACACGGGAGCCATGACGAACACCTGACCGGAGGAAGTGGTTACAGGATGCGTCGTCAGATACATTGGTGAAATATCAAGTCTCTTAACCTGACATTACGCAGGAGTAATGTTTGATGCTCGGTCAACTCCACGATCTGGACCTGCAACTGCTGCGCCTGTTTGTCAGCGTGGTGGAGTGTGGCGGTTTCAGCGCGGCCCAGGGTGAACTCGGCTTGAGTCAGTCCAGCATCAGCCAGCAAATGGCCAAACTGGAGACCCGCCTCGGTTATCGCTTATGCAGTCGTGGCAAGGGCGGGTTCAGGATCACTCCGAAAGGCGAACAACTGCTCAGCGCCACCCGCGGGCTGTTCCAATCCATCGAAGCGTTCCGTCATCAATCCAACGGCGTGGCCGGGCGCTTGATCGGTGAAGTCCGTCTGGGCTTGTCCGAGGCACTGGATCAGTCGGTGCTGCAACGGGTGGCCGAGGCGATCCGGCGCTTTCGCGAACGCGATGAATCGGTGCGCATCGAGTTGATGAGCGCCATGCCCGGCGAAATGGAACGCTTGCTGCTGCAACAGCGACTGGATTTGGCCATCGGCTATTTTTCGCAGATACAAGCGGCGTTCGATTACCGCGAACTGTTCATTGAAACCCAGCACTTGTATTGCGCCGCCGGCCATCCGCTGTTCAGCAATGACGCGCCGGATGATGAGGCGTTGCAGGCCTGTGACCGGGTCGATCACCCTTACCGCTTCCTGCGCAGCGACGAGCCCTTTCAAGGAAAACTGTGTTCGGCGCGCTCGGAACAGGTTGAAGGCACCCTCGCCTTCATCCTGTCCGGCAAGCACATCGGCTATCTGCCCAGTCACTTTGCCCGAAGCTGGGAGGACAAGGGCTTGTTGCGGGTCGTGCGCCGCGAAGGCATGAGTTTCGACGTGGCCTTTCACCTGGCTCGCCATCGCGCGCAGGTGCCGGGTGATGCGCAGAAGGCGTTTGAGGAAGACTTGCTGGCAGCGTTTGCCTGAAGCCTGCGACAACCTCTGTGGGAGCGAGCCTGCTCGCGAAGGCGGTATATCAGTCAACATCACTCTTGGATGTGCCGGCCTCTTCGCGAGCAGGCTCGCTCCCACAGGGAATGTGCCAGGTATCGGGACCATCGCTCGCCACTCAATGGTGTTTCTGGCATCCTGCGCCTCCATTTTCTGACCCGGCCCGCCTTCTGGCTCGCACACAACCATGACCGCCTCCGAAAAACCCCCTGCCCCGCGCCACAATGACCTGATCTACGGCCTCGACGACCGCCCGCACCTGACCGCCACCGTGTTCGCCGCGCTGCAACACGTGCTCGCCAGTTTCGTCGGCATCATCACCCCGACCCTGATCATGGGCAGC
The DNA here is from genome assembly GCF_002356535.2 of Pseudomonas izuensis. Classification (NCBI taxonomy): domain Bacteria; kingdom Pseudomonadati; phylum Pseudomonadota; class Gammaproteobacteria; order Pseudomonadales; family Pseudomonadaceae; genus Pseudomonas; species Pseudomonas izuensis. Next base: position 3,478,447 of record NZ_AP017423.2, read on the forward strand.
GCCCTGGGCCTGCAAAGCGAAATCCCCTACCTGATCAGCATGGCGCTGTTCGTCTCGGGCCTGGGCACGTTCGTGCAGGCGCGGCGCTTCGGTCCGGTCGGTTCCGGCCTGCTGTGCCTGCAAGGCACCAGTTTCTCGTTCATCAGCGTGATCCTCAGTGCCGGGTTCATGGTCAAGGCTCGCGGTGGCGGCACCGATGAAATCCTCTCGACGATCTTCGGTGTGTGCTTCTTCGCCGCGTTCATCGAAGTGGTGTTGAGCCAGTTCATCGGCAAGCTGCGGATGCTGATCACCCCGGTTGTGACCGGCACGATCATCACACTCATGGGCCTGTCGCTGATCAAGGTCGCCATGACCGACATTGCCGGCGGTTTCGGTGCCGCAGACCTTGGCGCGGCCAGCCACCTGGGCCTGGCGGCGCTGGTCCTCGGCACCATTGTGGTATTGAACCGGGTGGACGTACCGTTCCTGCGCCTGGGGGCGATTGTCATCGGCCTGACCCTGGGCTATGTCGTCGCCTGGCTACTGGGCCACGTCGATTTCGCCAGCCTGCCTGCCATACCGCTGATGAGCGTGCCGGTGCCGTTCAAATACGGGTTCTCCTTCGATTGGGTGGCGTTCGTGCCGGTCGCGGTGATCTTCCTGGTGTCGCCACTGGAAGCGGCCGGCGACCTGACCGCCAACTCGATGATTTCCCGGCAGCCGGTCAAAGGCCCTGTCTACATTCGCCGGATCAAGTCCGGTTTGTTGGCCGACGGCCTCAACTCAGCCATGGCGGCCGTGTTCAACAGCATGCCGATGGTGACCTTCGCGCAGAACAACGGGGTGATTCAACTGACCGGCGTTGCCAGCCGTTATGTGGCGTTTTTCATTGCCGGGCTGTTGGTGCTGCTGGGGTTGTTCCCGGTGATCGGCGCGGTGCTGCAACTGATGCCAAAACCGGTGCTCGGTGGCGCCGAGCTGGTGATGTTCGGCACTGTCGCCGTGGCCGGGATCAAGATCCTCGCTGAAGCGGGCCTGCATCGACGCAACATGCTGATCGTGGCGATTTCCATCGGCATGGGCCTGGGTGTGGCGGCAGTCCCGGAGGTCTTGCGCGAGTTGCCAAAGGCGTTGCATAACATCTTCGAATCGCCGATCACCGTCGGTGCGCTGTGTGCGATCGTTTTGAACATCTTCCTGCCCGAAGAATTCATCGAGCTGGAAGAAGATGATTTCGACCCGGAAGCCTCTATCCTGCAAGTGATGGAAAACCCCGATGTCCCGGCCAAAGGTGAACCGGCAGCGCCTGTGGTTGTCGCAAGCCTGAACCGCTAGACAATGGCTCAAGGGCCGGGCCCTGGCGGTTCGGCCCTTTTATCGATGAGAGCACGTCCATGGGCAGCATCCCCGCGGTCATCCTTTCCCTCCTGCGGCTCTCCCTGAGCGCCTGCGCGCTGTTCCCCAATCGCGATCCGCTGAACATCGATGTGATGGGCATCGAGCCATTGCGTCGATAGTGGCAAGCTCAGCCTGCCGGAGCCTTTCACCGGTAGCCGCTAAGGGCGATTTCATCGGCGGTCGATTCCTGTAGGAGCTGGCTTGCCAGCGCCTACAGGGTTATTTGTTGAATTTCACGCCGGGTTTGGCCCGCTCATCCACGTTCAGTTCGAATACGTCTGGCCGCGCATAGTGCCCGACCACGTCGTAGTCATAACGAGCACGAATCAAATCATCCGTGTCGATATGTGCCGTGAGCAAACCGGCCTGGCCGCGCAGTGGCCCGGCCAGGATGTCGCCCATCGGCCCGACAATCACACTGCCGCCGGCAATCAACGGTCGATCCGCTGGCCAGTTGGCAATCTCCACACCCAAGGCCTGCGGCGAATCCTGGACCTGGCAGGCGCTGACCACGAAGCAACGCCCCTCATGGGCAATATGGCGCATGCTGACCTGCCACATCTCCCGCTCGTCCACCGTCGGTGCACACCACACCTCCACGCCCTTGGCGTACATCGCGGTGCGCAACAGCGGCATCATGTTTTCCCAGCACACCACCGCGCCAATCCTCCCGACCTGGCTGTCGATCACCGGCAAAGTCGAACCGTCACCTTTGCCCCAGATCAACCGTTCCGTGCCGGTCGGCATCAATTTGCGGTGTTTGCCCACCAGCCCCGCCTGCGGATCGAAGTACAACGCGGTGCAATACAGCGTGCTGCCCGACCGCTCGATGACCCCGATCACCAGATTCGCCCCGGTGCGCGCCGACAGGTCGGCCAGCACTTCGGTCTCGGTGCCGGGCACGTCGATGGCGTTGGCGAAGTAGCGGGCAAAGGCCTCGCGCCCTTCCGGCAGTCGATAGCCCAGTTGCGTGCCAAAACCTTCGCCTTTCGGATAGCCGCCGAGCAACGCCTCGGGCATCACCACCAAAGCGGCGCCGGATTCGATGATTGCGTTTTCATAAGACAGGATCTGTTCCAGGGTTTGTGCCTTGCCGCCGGGCAAGGCGCCGATTTGCAGTGCGGCAACAATGGATCTGGACATCGCGGTAGCTCCCTTCGCATCAGGTGTTGCTCATTCTCAAGCGCCACGGGATCATGAATAAAGCCCAATTCAATGCTGAATGATATGAACAAGATGAATATCGCCGATATCGACCTCAATCTGCTCAAAGTCTTCGAGGCACTGCACGAGGAATCCAGCGCCAGCCGCGCCGCACTGCGCCTGGGCGTGACGCAATCGGCGGTCAGCGCGGCGTTGCGCCGCTTGCGCGAAGTGTATGGCGATCAATTGTTCGTACGCACCGGTCGCGGCCTGGCGCCCACGCTCAGGGCCAATCAGCTCAAGCCGGTGGTCAGCGATGCCCTGAACAAATGCCGTCAGAGCCTGGCGATGGTCGACCCTGGCGCCAGCCAGTACGACGGGCGCTCCGTGACCGTTGGCCTGTCTGATGATTTCGAGATCGCCTATGGCCGGCGCTTGATCGAAGAAGTCGGCCGCCGCGCGCCAAGGCTGCGCCTGATTTTCCGCCAGACCCACAGTCAGATCGTCGCCCAGGCCTTGATGGAGCGCAGCATCGATCTGGCGATTACCGCTGGCGGGTTTGCCGAACGCCTGCTCAGCCGTCAGGTGTTGGGTGAAGGGGGTTATGCGTGTCTGGTGGATCCGCTCAGCCTGGCAGCGGGACAACAAAACATCAGCCTTGAAGAGTTCGTCACCCGCGAACACATCCTCGTGTCGTCGGGAGGCTTCATCGGTATCACTGACGAGGGTCTGGCGGCGTTGGGCTTGAGCCGACAGGTCTGTGCCTCGACCACTCACTTTGCGGCATTGCCGCACCTGCTCAAGGGTAGCCAGGCGGTGGCGACCATTCCCCACCACGCCGCCCGCAGCATCGCGGCACTCAGCGGCCTGACGCTGCTGCCCTGCCCCCTGGCGTTGCCGCGCTACCCGATCGAACTGGGCTGGCGTACCAGTACCCAGCTCGATCCGGTGGTGCTGAAGGTGCGCGAGGCGATTGTCGCGAGTTTTGCGAGCGCGTAGGAGCTGTCGCAGGAATGTGTCAGCAGAAAGTTATTTGTTGGCAGCCATCAGGCGATTGACTTCACTGCGCACCATGTTCGAGAACTCCGGCGGCGACATGCCGTCCAGTTCGGCGCGGACCCATTCGGCCCATTTGCCTTTGCGTTTGGCGCGCTCACCGAACAACCGCGCGGCCTCACCCTTGGCTTTGCCCAGGTTGTTTTGCCAGAGTTCGAACAGACGGGATTTTTCATCTTCAAGCGCAGCGCGCTCGGCAAGGGATTTGTCGGCCAGATTGAAGCTCATGGGAATTTCCTGCTGCGTAAAATAGGCGACATCTTACACTGTAGGACGAATCGTCCTGCGCTGGATTTTCTTCGGGATCGAGTCCGGGCGCAAAGTCGCTGCAACTTTTTCAATCGCCGCGCACTCCACTGTTCACTGTCCACTTACCTGCAAGGAGTACTTCAATGGCCCGAAAATCCGCCGCACAAGCCGCCGAGGACCAAATCAAGGATCAGGCCTTCAGCGAGCTTCAGGCGCTGATCGAAGAATCGGAAAAACTGCTCAAAAGCAGTGCCTCACTGGTGGGTGAGGAAGCGGAGACACTGCGTGGGCAAATCGCCCTGAAACTCCAGCAGGCCCGGGACTCGGTAACCAGCGTTCGTAACCGGACGCTGCCTGCGGTCGAAGCCACCGAAACCTACATCGGCGGTCATCCATGGCAAACCGTGGCGGTTTCCGCCGGTTTCGGCCTGGTGGTCGGGTTGTTGCTGGCACGGCGGTAAGTGCCATTTCATCACTTAGCCGTGAAATGCAATTCCCTGTGGGAGCGAGCCCGCTCGCGAAGAGGGCGTGTCAGTCGAAATTAATTTTCCTGACATACCGCCTTCGCGAGCAGGCTCGCTCCCGCAAATCATCCAGGTCAACTCACTCCGGCCAACTCCCGCAGATTCGCCAGCGTCTGCGCATCCAGCGCAATGCCATTGGTTTGCGATTTGGCACGTTGTTGATGGCGCCGATCCCCCGGCAGACGCTTCAAGCCTACGCCATGCATCTGCCGCACCAGTTCCTGGCTGCGCTCGGCAAAGCTCTGACCGGCGGCCTTGCTCGGATCGATGACGATCAGCAATTGACCGGTCCACGGGGTTTTGGCGCCGGGGTGATTCTTCCAGTCGAACTCGAACGAAAAATTACCCCCGGTCAATGCCGCGGCCAACAGTTCCACCATCATCGATAGCGCAGAACCTTTGTGTCCGCCGAACGGCAACAACGCTCCACCTTCGAGAATCGCTTTCGGGTCCTGGGTCGGCTGGCCGAGACCGTCCACGCCCATGCCCAACGGCAACCGCTCACCCTTGCGCGCGGCAATCTGCACATCGCCGTGGGCAATGGCGCTGGTGGCCAAATCGAAAACAATCGGCTCGCCGTCGGCACGCGGCGCAGCAAACGCGATGGGATTGGTGCCGAACAACGGCCGATCGGCACCGTGAGGCACCACGCAGGTCATGCTGTTGACCACACTGAGCGCCACCAGCCCTTCATAGGCAAAGGGCTCGACGTCCGGCCACAACGCCGCGAAATGGTGGGAGTTGCGAATGGCGAGCACTGCGATACCGGCACTACGGGCCTTTTCCACCAACAAGGCCCGTGCCGCTGCGAGGGCCGGTTGCGCAAAACCGTTGCCGGCGTCGACCCGCACAAATCCCGAGGCCACATCCTCGACCACCGGAACGGCCTTGCCGTTCACCCAACCACTCTGCAACGTTGAAACGTAACCGGGGATGCGGAACACACCGTGACTGTGCGCACCGTCGCGTTCGGCGCCGGCGCAGTTTTCGGCCAGCACCCTGGCAACGTCGGCCGAGGTGCCGTGACGCAGGAATATCTTCTCAAGCAATGCCGTCAGCCCGGCGAGGGACAGGTTTTGCGAGACATCAGTAGACACATGATCGAGGGGCGCAGACATCTGAAGCTCCAGACTAATTATTGGAGGGGGCAACAGCGTAGGTAGACCGCCGATTAACAACTCGCGGCGAGCGAGCTGTCAACCCTTCGATAGCGCCTGATTGCACGAACGCTGACCGCCCATGCTGTAACTATCTACCGCCCGCCCCGCCGCACTTTTTCTAGTCTTGCCGCTCAATCCACCGGCGCGCTGCGTCGCGCCTTACACGAGACTCGATGATGCCATCTGCCCCTTCCCCGCTTTTTTTTCCTGAAGTTCGTCACGCTCCCGGTCACTGGACTGAACTCGGCGAAACTCACGGGTTGACGCAAAAGGATTTCGAATGGCTGTGCCACGTGCAGTGGCTTACCCAGGCAAATCGCAACTTACAAACCCCGCCAATGCTCGCCGAAAGAATCCTGGTCCGTGCGGGAACGCTGTCATTGCCACTGGCCGGCTGCTTCGCATTGAGCGCAACACCCGATGACAAGGGCGAAATGCTCTACACGCCATACTCAGGCATCAAGAAATTCGTCAGCCGCACGGCCCTGTCCGGGCACCTTAAAAACCAACTCGACAGCGCAGGCGAAGACGATGATTTGCTGGCGTTCATGTCATTGTCCGCACGAAAAATGCTGGCCGAAGCGGGCGACATCACGGTGATCTTCCAGACTATCGATGGGGATATATTCGACGATCAGCGTGACGTGATCGAAAACAACCTGCTCACTAACGATCAAGCCATGCTTGATGAACTGCAGAAGCTGCCGACGCTCGATACGCTGCTCGATACTGTGCTCGAGGGGTTACTGAAAGCGGATTTTCCGGGACTGGATCAGCGGCGCACGCTGGTCAGTTTCTATTCCGCAACAACGAATCACACGGTCGATACGCAAGACTCGAAGTCCCGGCGCTGGACCCATTCCATGACACTGAAGGAGGCGGTGCTCTCGTACTACCGCCATCAGCGCTGGCCGAGCGGGCAGCATGCCGAGTTTTCTCATCCGCAACGGGTACCGCTGGCCGTCGATCAGAAACACTGGCAAACAGCGGTCGTGCGTGCTGCCGAGGGTCTGGTCAGCCAACTGTCGATACAACTGCAACACTTCTGGAACCAGGCAAGTGTCGACGGCGCCACGCGTCGGGCATTTTTTTCCCGAGCCATTGCCGAAAAAGCGCGGGCGGATCTGCTGCTCAAGCGCGAAGCCGAAGTCATCACCCCGGAACAAAGCCGCGCCTTGCACTCGCTCATTGTGCCGACAACGAGTACGCCCCCCACCCAGAACCTGGAAACCGTACGCCTGTGGGAATACAAGGCCAACTACGTAGAACTCGCCGGCTCGCTGATGATCAGCCAGGGCAGCTCCAATGCCTTTCTCTATACCCCCGCCAGCGGATTTCAGGTCCTCAAGGACTATAAGGACCTGATAACCACCCTGCGCAAAAAATCCGTGGTGGCCGGACACGACGATGAGCTCTATGACCTCATGAGCCTGGAGGAGCGGCAGCGCTTCATTGGATACCATGAGCCGCAGGCATCTGGCGCAGTGATCAGCGGCTCGGTATTCACGGCACTCTTCGAAGCGATCATCACCAAGCAACTGCAAAACCTGGAGTACGCCTTTGGCGTGTTCCGGCACAGTGATGGCATGGTGAACATCCAGGCCTATGTCGACAAGGCGCTGGATATGCGATCCATGATCAATGCGCAATTGCCGACACTGGATGCCCAAGGGCGCTGGAGCACCCGGCCCGTTGTGACGGGCGAACAACCATCCATGGTTCTGGAGGACACGGCGGCGATTTTCGTGAAGACCTTGGACTCTGTCGAATCAGCACTGCGCACGGATTTTGCGGCGCAACCACTGGATACGCTGGCCAAACAAACGCTGTACCTGGAGAACATGAAACCGCGGCTCGCCCATGCCCTTTCAGTTGGCGTGCGTGGCGAGGCCACCCTGCGGGAGTTGGCCGGAAAATTGCGAAACGACGATTGGTTGATTGTGGATACGGTCTTCAACCCCGACAAACCAGACCGTAAATCCCGTCCGGCAGTCAGGGGGTTTCACCCGGATGCTTTTTCCCTGGTCCTTGAGTGCTCCGGCGAGACTGACGTCTGGCCCCTGGCCAATTGCGTCTTGGTGACCGAGCGTGGTGGCCTTGATATACAACATTCCGGTCGCGCGATTCTGTTGACGCCTGCTGCCGGACTGGAAACCTTCGCGACGGTCGCCGCCGCACGGCAACAGCTGAACCTGCGTCTGCTCGATTCCGACAAGCGTTCCGTACTGCTGGAAAATCTCTCCCCGGCACAGCAAAAGTTTCATCGGCGCTATTCGCTCAACTCATTGCGACTGATCGAATGCAACCTCTTGCAGCACCTGGCGCAGTCTCGCATCGACCTGTTTCTGGCACGCTGCATGGACGTGCGCTCCTGGAAACTGGCCACCGCCAAACAGAGCACGACGTTCAAGGCGCTGACGCAGATCCTCATCGATACCCACTTGCGAAGAGCCACTTCAATCGCCCAGGCGATCACACGACAGCAGTCCTTGCCCGCCTGGCTGGGTATGGCCCCCGTGGATGAACAGCAACTGCACGTCGAATTGCTCCAGCAATACCTCCACAACGTTCCCGATGAAAGAGATTACCTGCATGGGATAAAGCCACTGAAAGCTTATGTCCATGAAACGTTGAAAACGCTGCTGGACAACCGATTCCCCCATGCTTCCCTGAACCCCGACGACATCGAAATCACCCCCAATCTGTCCCTCGCTGGTTCGGCGCAATCCTTGACCGAGTTTGCCTTGAACCATGTCAACGCGGCGCAGGGTACGGGCTTCAAGGTCGCCTCGAAAACCACCAGTCGGTTGCCTGCAACCCTGGATCAGTCCGCGGTCAGGCAATTGCTACTGTCGCTGGGTATACAAACTGCTTATGCGCAACAGGTGACGAACCATCTGGTGACTGACAGCACCCAAGCGGTACCCCGCTGGCAGCGTTTTGTGCAACAAGTGCCGTGGCAACTCCTGCATCACGCCCACGAGTTGAAGCTGCAACAACGGCTGTCCGATGGCGCCTTCGACCTGATCCGACAGGTGCTGGATATGCCGGATGCCGTGGCCCGCGCCGCCGTCAGTGGCGCCAACGCTATCGTTCGACCGCTGCAATTGATCAAAACAGCCGGCGCCACTGCCGTCGCGGCTCAAGGGCTGTATCTGATTGGCCCCGGGGCTGGACAAAAAGGCTCGCACGTCTTGTATGCGCCTTATTACAGTGGCGATGTCTTTACCGAGTTCGACAATGAGACCAGCCTTGTCGCGGCATTCAATACACCCGGTCCGTTGCAGGAGTTCCTGCTGCGGCGCCTGCCGGACACTAAGCGCGCGGGATTTCGCAACCTGTTCAACTCCACAGTAGGGCACGTGAGTGAAATAACCCTCGGGGCCAGTGTGATCGGCGGTCACTTGCTGACCCACCTGTTCAACGACCACACCGCCCTGTTGCCGCGCATGCTTGCCAGTCAAGCCGACCCCGATGGGGCCTCGGACTGGGAAGCGGTCAAACATTTGTTCAGCGCCGGCATCAACCTGATTTCGGGCCTGTTGCCCGGAAAACTCGCTTATGGGAGGTTTCTGTGGCAAGCCTACAAGGACTTCAAAGACTCGGCCGAGGCGCTTCAGGATCACCACTGGAAAAAAGCCTTGCGCGATTTCATCGACGGTATGGCGCAAATGATTTCGCTGGGTAAGTTGTCACTGGACAGCCAAACTGAAACGGTAGCAACGACGCCACCCACCGCCCCGCCGGTGGCGACTGCCGTGGCTGCGCTACGATGGTCGCAAGTGAAGTCCACGTCTTCGCAACGCACCCGGCTGCAGCATTTTGAAACCTCGACTGTTCAGTTGAAAGACTTGAAAAAAGACAGCGCCAAAGGGACGTACCTGGACGAAGCCAGCAAGCTTCGATACGCCCCCATCGCAGGCAAGGTTTATCCCGTGGAAAAAACCGGGGCGGCATGGCGAATGATCAAAGACAGACAGGAAGGCCCGGTGCTGCTGCCCACCTCCGATAACCAATTGGTCAGCGATCCGGACATCCATACCGTGCACTACGGAAAAACCTTGTCAAAAATGCACAACAAATTTGTTGCCAGCCATGAAGCCCGTCAAGTGTTGAACATAGAAGCCCGAGGCATGGCAGACATCCGGGCAAAGTTCCCGCAAAGAGCCGCCATGCTGGTGAACGCCATTGACATGGCGCGCTTCTACGCGTTCAACAGCCTTCATAACCTTGTGCAGCTCAAGACGCTTATACCAGGTACGCGGCTGGATATTTTTCTCAAAGAGTTCTTTGATATCAGCCAGGTCGATGCCAGCCTGATCGCGAAAATCAAAGCGGTCATCGTGCCTGTCTGCAACGCGCTGGTGGACCCCGACAACGACTTGCTCAGCGGCGACAGACTGGTTTGCGGTTCAAACAAATACTCGTCATCCGAAGTGGTCGCTTTCGTGGATACGAGGGACCCGATCAAGCGGGTACATCTCTCGGAGCATTTTTTCGATCAACAGCTTGATTGGTATAAATCCTCCTTGATTGAACCCTTCGACGTCGATGCCCACAGCCAAGCTTCGACACTGATCCATGAACTGGCTCATCAGACGATAAAAGCAGTGGATATTGTCTACGTGGAAGCACGACGTCCATTCAGCGACCTGGTGGAGACAATCACCGGATATGGCCAAGCCTTGAGACAGCAGCAGATCGACTTCCAGCGACAAGCCTTGTCGTTGCACACGCCGAAGGAGGAGCTGTTCTCCCGCTGGAATGACGTTCTGGATTCATGGGTCAGCTTCGATGAAGTTCCAACTGCCTATCACGAGGTCGAGGCAATCCTGGACATCACCGGCAGCGCAACCATTGCACAAGCCCGGGATGCCTTCCTCAGCGCACAAAATGCCGAACATCGAATCAACATCATTTTGCGCAATGCCGATTCGATAGCGCGTCTGATCTGCGAAATGGGTCGACAACTCGACCCGGTGCCAGCCTGACAGGACAGAGCTGCGCAGAACCTTCGATTCTGCGCAGCTCTCGGCTAGAGAGGCATTTTGATCATTTTTTCACGTCATCCATGGATACTTCGGTCCTCAGGTTCGCGCCTGAGCCTGGTCAGCGAAAAATGGATCGACGCTGATGTGAAATTGCCATGACTGATGTTCTCCCAAGCTGCCCTCACGGTTAGAATGGCGCAAATCAGGATGAGTCAATGACCGACCCCGCTCTCTCCCCAGCCGAATACGACGCCATCGCCGATGCCGCAGCGCACTGGTGCATGCGCTTGCACGCCGATGACTGCACACCGCAGGAGCGCCTGGCGTTCGAACATTGGCTGGACGCTCATCCGCTGCACGTATCCGAGTACGAGGCCATGCTGGAAATCTGGGACGTCGCCGGGAATTTGCCTCGACCTGAACCGGTCGCCGTACCGATGATGCAAGCCAAACCCCGGACACCCTGGCGCACCATCGGCATCGCCGCCACGGTATGTGCAATGGTGCTGCCGTTAGCAGCCTACAGCGGCTGGAACCTGGGGTGGCTGCCGAATTCGTACCAGCACTTCGAAACAACCGACAATGTGCGTCAGATCACCTTGAAGGACGGCAGTCTGGTTGAACTGAACCTGGGCAGCGAGCTGACTTACAGCAACTACAAGGATCATCGTCAAGTCACCCTGAAAAAAGGCGAGGCCTTTTTCAGCGTCAACCACGACACCCACCATCCGTTCATCGTCAAGGCGGCCGAAGGCAAGATCCGGGTCACGGGAACCCAATTCAATGTCTGGATGTATGAAGACCGGGTGAAGGTGAACCTGATCGAAGGCTCGGCGCTGGTCAGCAGTATTGATGACCAGCCGGGGGACGGCCTGAGACTCGGTCCGTCGATGCAGGCGAGCTATGGCCATGGCGATTTCATGCCGCAGGTCAGCCAGACTTACGCCAACGACACTTCGCTGGCCTGGCGCAGCGGCAAACTGGTACTCGATGATCTGGCGCTCAACGACGCCCTTCCGCTGATCAATCGTTACCTGGAAACCCCGCTGATGGTGGCCGACAACAGCACTGGCGCGATTCGCATCGGCGGAACCTATAACATCAGGGAACTCAATTCCCTGGTGACGTCCTTGCCCAAGGTGCTGCCGGTCTACCTGACGCGTAACAAGAACGGCAACCCGGTACTCAATTCCATTCCGCAACGCAGCCCGAAAAGCTGAAGGCCGTCACCCCTGGGTAATGGCGGCCTTCATGCGTCGTTCAAACACCCGTCGTTTGACTTCGCAGCTACTTTACCGAGCTTCTTATCCCTTCTTACAGACCGGTGACGCCACGACGACGAAATTTCTACATTCAGGTCTTCATGATTTGCGTGGCTCATACATCTTGTTGTGTAAGAGCACCCATTTTTCCTGATCAGGCTCTGAAAAGGAGTTTTTGCATGTTCAACTCGCAACTGCCAACGGACGGTAGCAACGCACCAAAGAGCACTTCCATTGGGGTCGATGTTTTTGACCAGCGTACCGAACGGCACGGCAACGAGCGTATTCGCCTCCTGCTCAAGAGCTTTGGCCTGCGGACCAGTCTGATTCGTCTCAAAGTCATCGACGCGCTGCTGACGGCCGCCGAAAGCAACCGCAGCCTGGGTGTGCGGGGTGTGCATGCCCATTTACTGGAGCTGGATATTCCCCTGTCCTTCCTGAGCGTGCGCGAAGTGTTGAAACGCTTGTGCAGCGAAGGGGTGATCGTGCTCAACGAAGATAAAAGCTACAGCCTGGACCCACGGGCGGCTGCGATTTTGCAACACCACTGATCACTGGCGCAAAACACGCACCTGTGGGAGCGAGCCTGCTCGCGATGGACCTCAACGATAACGCACGCCGTGTGAATGGCCGCGTTGTCCCGAGGTTCTTCGCGAGCAGGCTCGCTCCCACATTCTCAGGGCTTGACCTTGCGCCGCATCACACCATTGATGACCACCACAATCACCGCCACGCCAATAGCGATGTACTGGAACAGTTTTTCGCTGATGACGCCGGTGTTCTGCAAATACGACAGGCCGAACATGATCGCCAGCACTACCAGCGAGATCAGAATCGAGTATTTCAAACGTTGCGACTGGGTCATTGGCCTTTCCTGAAACTGTTAAATGTATCCGCTTTGTATCCGGATGCATGCCAAACCCCTACCGTTTTCCGGGGATGGAGCGCTGCAAACGGGGTCTCATGTTACAGCCGATGAAGAGTTTTGGCTTCATAGCGGCGTTAACCATGAGGATTTTCAAATGTTGCGTCGAATCACACTGCTGATTCCCCTGCTGGCCCTGCTGTCCCTGAGCGGTTGCATCGTTTTCCCCCGCGATGGCTGGCACCATGATCACCATTATGACGACCGGGGTGGGCCGGGTTACTACTATCATCGTTAACCACACTGCCTTACTCACTACCCTGAGCGCCTGATCCGGCGCTCAGCGGCCAACCTGACGCTTTTGTAATCTCTCCTCCAGCTACCTGACAGCCTTGGTCTACGATCATAAGGCTGTCAGCTTGTAGCAATTCGAAACAAACCTTGAATGCCTGGTCGGAAAAACCGGTCAGAATGCGTTTTTTCGCCCGCAATCCGAGACACATTCCGACATGCGAACCCACCTGCGTCTGATCGCCTTGAGCGCCCTGTTCATTTCCTCCCTGGCCCAGGCCGCCGACCTGATTCCCATCGAAGTCCACCGCGACGCCAATTGCGGCTGCTGCAAAAAATGGATCAGCCATCTGCAAGCCAACGGTTTCAAGGTCGAGGATCATGTCGAAGCCAACATGAGCGAATTCAAGCAACAACATGGCGTGCCACCACGCCTGGCTTCCTGCCATACGGGGCTGATCAACGGCAAATTCGTCGAAGGCCACGTGCCGGCCGACCAGGTGCTGGCCCTGAGCAAACGCGATGATCTGTTGGGCGTGGCCGCCCCCGGCATGCCCATGGGCTCGCCCGGCATGGAAATGGACGGCATGAGCGATGCGTATCAAGTGATCGGCCTGAAAAAGGACGGCACGGATGTGGTCGTGGCGGACTACCCCGCCCATTGATCTTCGGTGCCTACCTCGGTCTGTTCCTGGCAGCCTTCGGTGCCGCGACGCTGTTGCCCCTGCAATCCGAAGCCGTGCTCGTGGGACTGCTGCTCAGCGACACGTATTGGCTGTGGTCGCTGCTGGCCGTGGCGACGCTGGGCAATGTCCTCGGTTCATTAGTGAACTGGTGGCTGGGACGCACCCTCGAACGCTACCGTGACCGGCGCTGGTTTCCGGTCAGCCCTGCCCACCTGGAAAAAGCCCGAACCCGGTATCAACGTTACGGCCACTGGTCGCTGCTGCTCAGTTGGCTACCGGTGATCGGCGATCCGCTGACCCTGGTCGCCGGCGTGATGCGCGAGCCGCTGGGGCGCTTCCTGCTGATCGTGACCCTGGCCAAAAGCGCCCGGTATGGCGTGCTGGCACTGGCCACCCTGGGCTGGATGGGTTGAACCAACCGGCGTGGCGATTGCCTGTTTAATGTCGCCCTAATCGTGCCGATCCAGCATCGGCGGATTTCCAATGGAGTTCACCCGTGCCATTCCTCCTCACCCGCTGGCTGCCCGGCCTGCTGCTGACCGCCGCCCTGCCTGTCATCGCTCATGCCCAAGCCCAGTCCCCCGCCCCGGAATATGGCCCTGAGCTGCAAGGTTTCGAATACCCTTACACGGTCAAGCATTTCGCCTTCGAGTCCCAGGGCAAATCCCTGCAAATGGGTTACATGGACGTCGCCGCCCATGGCAAGGCCAACGGACGCAGCGTGGTGTTGATGCATGGCAAGAATTTTTGCGGCGCGACCTGGGACACTTCGATCAAGATCCTGAGCGATGCCGGGTACCGGGTCATCGCCCCGGACCAAATCGGTTTCTGTACTTCGAGCAAACCGGACAACTATCAGTACAGCTTCCAGCAACTGGCGGCCAACACCCAACAATTGCTCAAGGCGCTCGGCATCCAGAAAGCCACCCTCCTGGGCCACTCCACCGGCGGCATGCTCGCTACCCGCTATGCCCTGCAATACCCCGAACAAGTCGATCAACTGGCGCTGGTCAACCCGATCGGCCTGGAAGACTGGAAAGCCCTCGGCGTGCCTTATCGCACGGTCGATCAATGGTACGAACGCGAACTGAAGCTTACCGCCGACGGCATCCGTACCTACGAGCGCAACACCTATTACGGCGGCCGCTGGAAGCCTGAGTTCGATCGCTGGGTGGACATGCTCGCCGGCCTGAACAAAGGCCCGGGGCATACACAAGTCGCGTGGAATTCGGCATTGATCTACGACATGATCTTCACCCAGCCGGTGTACTACGAATTCCAGAACCTGAAGATGCCGACGCTGTTGCTGATCGGTACGTCCGATACCACCGCCATCGGCAGTGATATCGCCTCGCCCGAGGTCAAGGCGAAAATCGGCCATTACGATGTCCTGGGCAAGCAAGTGGCAAAACTGATTCCCCAATCAACGCTGGTCGAATTCCCCGGCATGGGCCACGCGCCGCAGATGGAAGAACCGGCGCAGTTTCACCAGGCGTTGCTTGGCTGGCTGAACCAAACCAACCCCGTGCATGAATGAGGTAAGGCTGATGGCGGTGCAGATTGCAGTGATTGACGATTGGCAGGATGTGGCCCGAAACGTGGTCGATTGGTCGCTGCTGGAAGGTATTGGCCAGGTGAACTTCATCCACGACTACCCGGCCGACAACGCGTCGCTGGCAGAACGTCTGGGTGAGTTTGAGGTGATCTGCGTGATGCGTGAGCGCACCCGGTTCGATGAAGACCTGCTGCGGCGCTTGCCGAAACTCAAATTGCTGGTGACCGGCGGCATGCGCAACGCCGCCCTCGATTTCAAGGCCGCTGCGGCACTGGGCATTCAGGTGTGCGGCACCGACAGCTACAAACACGCGGCCCCGGAACTGACCTGGGCGTTGATCATGGCCGCGACCCGTAATCTCGTGCCCGAAGCCAACGCTTTGCGCGCCGGCAAATGGCAACAAGGCCTGGGTGGCGATTTGCATGGCAAGACCCTGGCGATCCTCGGGCTGGGCAGCATAGGCCAGCGTGTCGCGCAATTCGGCCAGGTATTCGGTATGCGCGTAATCGCCTGGAGTGAAAACCTCACGGCTGAGCGGGCCGCGCAAGTCGGCGTGACTTATGTCAGCAAGCAGGAACTGTTCGAGCAGGCCGATGTGTTGTCGGTGCATCTGGTGCTCAGCGACCGCTCCCGTGGGCTGGTCGACGCCGAGGCACTGGGCTGGATGAAGCCCACCGCGCTATTGGTCAACACGGCGCGGGGGCCGATTGTCGATGAGGCGGCGCTGATCAAGGCCTTGCAGAAACGACGCCTGGCGGGTGCGGCACTGGATGTGTTCGATGTCGAGCCGTTGCCGATCCATCATCCGTTCAGGACCCTGGAGAATGTGCTGGCTACGCCGCATGTGGGGTATGTGAGTCAGCAGAACTATCATTTGTTCTTTTCACAGATGATCGAGGATATCCGGGCGTGGTCTGCGGGCGCACCGATTCGGTTATTGAACTGATACCGCGTTATCGTTCTTCGCGAGCAGGCTCGCTCCCACATAGGATCTTCAGTGTTAAGAGATCCCTGTGGGAGCGAGCCTGCTTGCGAAGAGGCCCGAACCGACATCACACAGCCAAAACAATGCACCGCAATGGTGCAAACCAACTGTTCACCCACGCACACTGATGTGACATTTCTGCTTCATTTTCAGCCAATTTCGCAAAAAAACCTGCCCTTCGTCGGTGCGTTTGCCTCGCAATCCGGCACGTCCGTACCGCTTTAAACCGATTGTCGAACAATTTTGCCATTCAGGCTTTACCGCTCTAAGTTCTGGTCTAGGCTCATTTTCGCGGGGCGAAACCGGCCGGTCACAAAGTGGAAAAAAAGTCGAAACTTTTATCTCCGGTGATCGGTCGACTGAAAGGTAGGTGCGTTGCGACTGGTGCAATCCTTGCAATGGCTACTCCACCCATTCTGCTTCAGCGCATTGGGCAGCGTTTGCTACCGATGTGCAGCGCTTTTGCGCCCGGCCCCGGGAATGGGCCAATGAAATACCGTTTGCCAGACCTAAGAATTAGATCAACAACACGGGAGATTCATATGATCAGTGCGGCTTTAGATGTTCAGGGAGAACGTGCTCATCAGCATGTCGGCGAATCGAGCGCCGTGAGTGCTCCCACTGCCCAGACGATCAGCGTTCCCGGCACCAGAACGCTGGCCCCGGTGGCCAGGCAGAATCCCAACCGCAAGAAAGTATTGTTCGTCACGTCGGAAATTGCCGATCTGGTGAAAACCGGCGGCCTGGGTGACGTTTCCGCCGCCCTGCCACGGGCCATGACGCACCTGCACGATGTGCGGGTATTGATCCCCGGTTACCCGCAGGTACTGCACAGCGAAAACCCGATTCACATCATCGGTGAGCTGGGCGGCCATGCCGCTCTGCCACCCTGCAAGATCGGGCGCATGGACATGCCCGATGGCCTGGTCATTTACGTGTTGATCTGCCCCGAACTCTACGAGCGTGAAGGTTCACCCTACGGTGCCAACAACGGCCGCGACTGGCCGGACAACCATATTCGCTTCGCTCGCCTGGGCCTGGCGGCCGCCGATATCGCCGCCAACCTGGCACAGATTCACTGGTGCCCGGACCTGGTGCACGCCCATGACTGGCCCGCCGGCCTGGCACCCGCCTACATGCACTGGCGCGGGCAGCGCACCCCGACCCTGTTCACCATTCATAACCTGGCGTATCAGGGTGTGACCAGCCTGGGGTCGTGCCCTGAACTGGGCATTCCCCATCACGCGCTGCAACAGGAAGGTATGGAGTTCTACGGCAAGATGTCGTTCCTCAAGGCCGGCATGGCCTATTCGAGCCACATCACCACCGTCAGCGCGACCTACGCCCAGGAGATCACCACCCCGGCCTTCGGCTGTGGCCTGGATGGCTTCCTGGCCGCCAAGACCCAGCAAGGTTTGCTCAGCGGCATTCCCAACGGCATCGATGAAAGCTGGGACGCTGCTACCGATACGCACCTGTTCCGCCCGTTCAGCATCGGCGACTGGGAAGGCAAGGCCGTCAACGCCGCCCATGTGCGCCAGTTGTTCGGCCTGGAAGCTAGCGAAGGCCCGCTGTTTGCCGTGGTCTCGCGCCTGGTCTACCAGAAAGGCCTGGACCTGACCGAAGCGGTTTCCGAATACATCGTCAAATCCGGCGGGCAGATCGCGATCATCGGCCGTGGCGAGCCGGAAGAAGAACAAGCCATGCGCGAACTGGCCCTGCGCTTCCCCGGCCAGATCGGTGTGCGCATCGGCTTCAATGAAACCGACGCCCGCCGCATGTTCGCCGGCAGCGATTTCCTGCTGATGCCTTCGCGTTACGAACCTTGCGGCCTGAGCCAGATGTACGCCCAGCGTTTCGGTTCGTTGCCGGTGGCGCGCAATACCGGCGGGCTGGCCGACACCATCGAAAACGGCGTGACCGGTTTCCTGTTCGACGAATCCACGGTCGAAAGTTATCAGGAAGCCCTGAGCCGCGCGTTCAAGGTCTTCGCCTTCCCCGACCTGCTGCACGCCATGCGCTGCCGGGCCATGGCGGCGCCTTTCAACTGGTGCAAGGCGGTCGAACCCTACGCCGAACTCTACGAACAGCTGGTGGCCAAGGCACTGGGGAAATCGAACAAACAGTAAGAGGCTTTCAGGATGCCGTTACGGACCCTCGAGACCTGGCCCCACGGCGCAATCATGCTGGACGCTGAACACACGCAATTTGCGTTGTGGGCGCCAGATGCGTTCTACGTCAGTGTCGAACTGGAAAATGGACAGTCCTTGCCGTTGCTGCCACAGGCTGACGGCTGGTTCGTGATCAATACCCGTTGCCCGGCGGGCACGGGTTACCGCTTCAACATCGACGGCGAACTGGACGTGCCCGACCCGGCCTCCCGCGCCCAGGCCGGGGACATTCACCAGCACAGTGTGGTGGTCGATCCCCATGCCTATCGGTGGCAACACAGCGCGTGGCTGGGCCGTCCGTGGAACGAGGCGGTGATTTACGAATTGCACGTCGGTGCGCTCGGCGGGTTTCAAGCCGTCGAGCAGCAGCTGGCGCGCCTCGTCGAACTGGGTATCACGGCGATCGAACTAATGCCCGTGGCGCAATTCCCCGGCGAACGCAACTGGGGTTACGACGGGGTGCTGCCCTACGCGCCCCAGGCGTCCTATGGCTCGCCGGAACAGCTCAAGCACCTGATCGATACCGCCCATGGCCACGGCCTGGCGGTGATTCTCGACGTGGTCTACAACCACTTCGGCCCGGACGGCAATTACCTGCATCGCTACGCCAAGGGCTTTTTCAATGCAGACAAACACACGCCCTGGGGCGCGGCCATTGATTTCCGCCGTCGCGAAGTGCGGGACTTTTTCATCGAAAATGCCTTGATGTGGTTACTGGAGTACCGTTTCGACGGCTTGCGCCTGGACGCGGTGCATGCCATCGATGACCCGGATTTCCTCCCGGAACTGGCGCAACGGGTGCGCCAGCAGGTCGATCCGCCGCGTCACGTGTGGCTGATGCTGGAAAACGAACACAACCAGGCCAGCCTGTTGCAGCAAGGCTACGACGCGCAGTGGAATGACGATGGCCATAACGCCCTGCACGTGCTGTTGACCGGCGAAATAGACGCCTATTACGCCGATTATGCGCAAAACCCCACCGAACAACTGGCGCGCTGCCTGAGCCAGGGATTTGTGTTTCAAGGCCACATCAACCGCCATGGCAAATCACGCGGCGAGCCCAGCGGGCACTTGCCGCCCAGCGCCTTCATTCTGTTTTTGCAAAACCACGATCAAATCGGCAACCGCGCCTTTGGCGAGCGCCTGCATCAACTGGCGCATCCTGAGGCCTTGAAAGCCGCCACCGCATTGTTGTTACTGTCGCCGATGATTCCGTTGATGTTCATGGGTGACGAGTGTGCCGCCGAACAGCCGTTCCTGTTTTTCACCAGCCATCACGGCGAGTTGGCACGATTGGTTCGTGAAGGGCGGCGTAACGAGTTTGCCGCGTTCAGTGCATTTGCCGATCCGCATCGGCGCGAACAAATCCCCGACCCGAATGCACCCCAGACTTTCGAAGCGTCCCGGCCAGCACTGAACGTTGCCGGCGCTTCGGCCACCCACGGGCTGTATCGACAGCTGCTGCAAATACGCCATCGACACATCATTGCGCGCCTGCCCGGCGCCCAGGCCTTGGGTGCCGAGGTATTGGCCGACGGCGCGGTATCGGCTCGCTGGTTGCTGGGCGATGGCAGCCTGTTGCGCATTGACCTGAACCTCAGCCACCAGCCCGTGGTCCACACCCCACAGGCCGATGCCCAGGTGTTGTTCGAGCATCCTCCACAGGCCAAAGGCCTGCTGGATCAGGGCACCCTTGCCCCCTATTGCGCGCTGGTCACCCTCAAGCCCGCGGCCCCTTTGCCACCCCCGGATGGAGAGCGTCAATGAGCGATGCGCAACTTGAAATTCTGGCCAGCCGCGCCGGTCTGGCCGTCGACTGGATCGACGCCAACGGTCGCCCGCAAAGGGTCGCCCCTTCGGTGTTGCGCAATGTCCTGACCGGGCTCGGCCACCCGGCCGGCAGCGCGCAGGAGATCGATGCCAGCCTGCTCGAATTGCAGCAGGTGCAACAGACCCGGCACTTGCCGCCTTTGCTCACTGCCGACGTCGGCGTCGGCCTCAACCTGGCCCATTACTTCGCGCCGCAAACGCCGTGCGAGGTTCACCTTGAAGACGGCTCTCGGCTCACCCTCAAACTGGACGCCGAGGCGACGCTACCGGGACTGATTCCGGTCGGTTACCAGCAGGTCAGCATCGACGGACAAACCTTTACCCTGGCCGTGGCACCTGAGCGTTGTTACAGCGTGGGCGATGCCGTGGAAAACCCGACCCCGCGCACCTGGGGCCTGAGCGTTCAGCTATACGCCTTGCGTCGCAACGGCGATGGCGGGTTCGGCGATACCCAGGCCCTGGAAGACCTGGCCCGGGTGGCGGGTGAACGTGGCGCCGAAGCGCTGGCGATCAGCCCGCTGCATGCCATGTTCGCCAGCGACACTCAACGCTACAGCCCTTATTCGCCATCCAGCCGTTTGTTTCTCAACAGTCTGTACTGCGCGCCGGGCGCAATCCTTGGGGAGCGTGCGCTGCGCACCGCCATCGATGCCACCGGCCTGGCTGACGAACTCAGGCATCTGGAAAATCTGTCCCTGATCGAGTGGCCGGCCGCCGCCGAAGCCAAGCATCGACTGCTGGAGGCGCTGTATGAAGGCTTCGTGCAGGGTGAACACCCGTTGCACGCTGACTTCAGCAGCTTCCGCCATGCCGGGGGAGAAGCGCTGGAAAACCATTGTCGCTTCGAAGCCATTCAAGAAGCCCGTGCTGCCAACGGAGAAAGTCTCGACTGGCGGCACTGGCCCGAGCCATGGCGCAACCCGCGCAGTACTGCGCTGGCCGAATTCGCTGAGGAGAATGCCGGCCGCATCGGCTACTTCGCGTTCTGCCAGTGGCTGATCACCCGGTGCCTGGAACGCGCGCAAGCCGCCGCCCGAAGCAGCGGCATGGGCATTGGCCTGATCACCGACCTGGCCGTCGGTGCCGATGGCGGCGGCAGTCAGGCCTGGAGCCGTCAGGATGAACTGCTCGCCTCCCTCACCGTCGGCGCGCCACCTGACATTCTCAACCGTACGGGGCAAGGTTGGGGGATTTCCGCGTTTTCCCCGGAAGGCCTGGTGCGCAACGGTTTTCGTGCCTTCATCGAAATGCTGCGCGCCAACTTCGCCCACGCCGGGGGCCTGCGCATCGATCACGTCATGGGGCTGCAACGCTTGTGGGTGATCCCCAATGGTGCGCCGCCTGCCGACGGTGCCTACCTCTATTACCCGGTGGACGACCTGTTGCGCCTGTTGACCCTTGAATCCCATCGCCACCAGGCCATCGTCCTTGGCGAAGACCTCGGGACTGTGCCGGACGGTCTGCGGGAAAAACTCATCGCCCGCTCCATGCTGGGCATGCGGGTATTGCTGTTCGAACAGGACAATACCCACTTCAAGCCCATCCTCGACTGGCCGGACAATGCCCTGGCGACCACCAGCACCCACGATTTGCCGACCCTCAATGGCTGGTGGCATGGCCGTGACATCGACTGGAACGCCCGCCTGGGGCTGATCGATGCACACGCTGAAATCGAATGGCGCCACCACCGTGAGCGGGAGCGCGAGGGCCTGCGCCGCACATTGACCCAGGACCCGCAGAACTTTCGCGAAGAGTCCCATGAGACCGATCAGGTGCTTGACGCCAGTGTGCGTTTCCTCGGCCATACCCGTGCGCCACTGGTGTTGCTGCCGCTGGAGGATGCCCTGGGCATCGAACAACAGGCCAATCTGCCCGGCACCATCGATTCCCACCCCAATTGGTCGCGACGCTTGCCGGGCTATAGCGAAGCCCTGCTCGATGACCCCGATGCCGCACGCCGCCTGGAACTGCTCGCCTGCGCGCGACTGCAGGCGGCCGAGCGCGACCAATGACAGCGGTGCAAATACAGCCACTACGGGCCACCCTGCGCCTGCAATTTCATAAAGGTTTCACCCTCGATGATGCGGTGCCGCTGGTGCCGTACTTCGCCCGCCTCGGCATCAGCCACCTGTATGCCTCGCCGCTGCTCAGCGCGCGTGCCGGCTCCATGCACGGCTACGACGTGGTGGACCCGACCACCGTCAACCCGGAGCTTGGCGGCGAGGCGGCGCTGCATAGACTGGTCAGCGCGTTGCGTGGCCAGCACATGGGGTTGATCCTCGATATCGTCTCCAATCACATGGCCGTCGGCGGTAGCGATAACCCCTGGTGGCTGGACTTGCTGGAATGGGGGCGTCTGAGCCCCTACGGCGAATTCTTCGATATTCAGTGGCACTCGCCCGATCCGTTGATGGAAGGCCAGTTGCTGCTGCCATTCCTCGGCAGCGACTACGGCATTGCGCTGCAGGACGGCACCCTGCCCCTGTGTTTCGATGCCTCGCGCGGGGCGTTTCATGTCGCGCATTACGATCATCACTTTCCGATTTGCCCCAGCCATTACGGCGAACTGCTGAAGGCCGACACCGAGCCGCTCAAATCGCTGGCAGACCGCTTCAGCACATTGAGCTATCAGACGGACGCCCATAGCCTGGCGATGCCATTGAAAGAAGAATTGCGCGAACTGGTCCGCGATCCGGCCATACGCCAGGTCATCGACAACAACCTGAAAAGTTACGACGCCTTTACCCCGGAAGGCTTCCAACGGCTGCACAATTTGCTGGAACGCCAGAGCTATCGGCTCGCGAGTTGGCGCACCGCCGCGGACGACATCAACTGGCGGCGCTTTTTCGATGTCAACGAACTGGGTGGGCTGCGCGTAGAACGTCCCGCCGTGTTTGAGGCGACCCATGCGAAAATCTTCCAGCTGCTGGCCGAAGGCCTGGTCGACGGACTGCGCATCGACCACATCGATGGACTGGCCGACCCGAGGGGTTACTGCCGAAAACTGCGGCGGCGGGTCGATCGCCTGGTACCGGGCCGGCATCTGCCGATCTATGTCGAGAAGATCCTCGGCGAAGGCGAAACCCTGCATCGCGACTGGTCGGTGGACGGCACCACCGGCTACGAATTCATGAACCAATTGTCGCTGCTGCAACACGCCCCCCAGGGCGCACAGACCCTGGGCGAACTCTGGCACCGTTACAGCGAACGCCCGGCCGATTTCGCCCAGGAAGCGCAGCTGGCGCGCCAACAGATTCTCAACGGTTCCCTGGCCGGGGATTTCGAAAGTGTCGCCCAGGCCCTGCTGCAAGTGGCCCGGGATGACCTGATGACCCGCGACCTGACCCTCGGTGCAATCCGTCGGGCATTGCAGGCGCTGATCATGCATTTTCCGGTGTACCGCACCTACATCAGTCCACTCGGGCGTTCGGAACAGGACGAGGTATTTTTCCGACAGGCCCTGGACAGTGCCCGGCACACCCTCGGCGAAGCGGACTGGCCGGTGCTCGATTGCCTGGCCGGTTGGCTGGGCGGCGAGCCCTGGCGCAAACGCCCGGTTGGACGCGCGCGCAAGCGGCTCAAGCATGCCTGCGTGCGCTTTCAGCAATTGACCTCACCGGCGGCGGCAAAAGCGGTGGAAGACACCGCGCTCTATCGTTCGGCCGTGTTGCTTTCGCGCAATGACGTCGGCTTCGACACCGAACAGTTCAGCGCGCCAGTGGCTGACTTTCATGCCGCGTGCGGCCGGCGACTGGCCGAGTTCCCTGACAACCTGCTGGCCACCGCGACCCATGATCACAAACGCGGCGAAGACACCCGCGCGCGCCTGGCGGTGTTGAGTGAGCGCAGTGCCTGGTATGCCGACCAGATCGGCCTGTGGCGCGCCCTCGCCCGCCCCCTGCGCAACGATGACTCATCACCGTCGGCTGGCGATGAGTTGATTTTGTATCAAGCCATCCTCGGCAGTTGGCCGCCGGGTTTGCGCAGCGACGATCAACCGGCGCTGGAGGACTACGCCGGACGCCTCTGGCAGTGGCAGCGCAAAGCCCTGCGTGAAGCCAAGTTGCAGAGTAGCTGGAGTGCGCCAAATGACGCCTACGAGCAAGCGACCCAGGCATTTGTCCAAGGCCTGTTGCTGACGCCGGAGGGCGAATTGCTGCGCTCGGCCTTGGGCAAGGCCGCGCAGGTCATCGCCGTCCCCGGCGCGCTCAACGGCTTGGCGCAAACCTTGCTGCGCATGACCGTGCCGGGGGTGCCGGACCTCTATCAGGGCAATGACTTCTGGGACTTTTCCCTGGTCGATCCGGACAACCGTCGGCCAGTGGATTACCCCAGCCGCCAGCAGGCCTTGCACGAATCGATGGAGGCGTCTGATCTGTTGCCGCACTGGCGGGACGGACGCATCAAGCAGGCCTTGATCGCGCGCACGTTGAACCTGCGTTCAGCGCATCCGGAGCTGTTTCGACGGGGCACTTATCAGCCCCTCGAAATCCTCGGCGACCAGGCGCATCGCGTGCTGGGATTTGTTCGGGAACATGAGGGCCAACGGGCCATCGTGATCGTGCCGATTCGCTGTGCATCGCTGCTGGAAAACAGTGCCGTCCCGCAGGTGAGTGCGCTGCTGTGGGGCGATACGCGGGTCCATTTGCCGTTTGCTACCGCCGGGGAAAATCTCAAGGGACTTTTTTCAAGCGTCGCAGTCACAAAACACAGGGAGCTGATGGTCAGCGCCGCGCTGGGGGACTTCCCGGTCAATCTCTTTATCCAAACTACCCACACTTGAGTTCAGTTCAGGAGCAATGCGATGAGTACCGACGATAAACGCATCCGCGAGTTTGCCTATCAGATCTGGGAGTCCGAAGGTAAGCCCGAGGGCCAGGAAGCCCGGCACTGGGAGATGGCCTGCAAACTGGCGGAAGCCGAAGCGCTGGCGCCGAAAAAGGCACCGAAAGCGGCGGCCAGCAAGACACCAGCCAGCAAAACGGCGCTCAATGGTAAGGGTGGCGAGCCAAAAACCAAGGCCAAGGCGAAACCTGCCGCTGCCTCCAAGGTGATTCCGCCGGGCGAGAAGGCCACCGAGAAAAAGCCTCGGGCTGTGCGCAAACCGCCTGCCGTCTGACGCATTGCCCGACTGAGCTGAACAACTGTGTGGCGAGTCTTCTCGCCACCGCGGGCACGCTCGCCAGGCCTACCCCCCTTGTGGGAGCGAGCCTGCTCGCGATAGCGGCCTGTCAGGCAACGCAAGTGTTGGATGTGGAACCGTCATCGCGAGCAGGCTCGCTCCCACATTGACCAGGCAGTTGCCCCCCCCTTTGCAGGAGCACTTATGACCCGCCCAAAGAAAGACACGCCAGCCCCTCAAGAGCCGTCGAGAATTCGTGAGGGCCTACCCTTTCCATTGGGTGCGACCTGGGACGGTCTGGGGGTCAATTTCGCCCTGTTTTCCGCCAACGCCACCCGTGTGGAACTGTGCATTTTCGACGACGCCGGCGAAGTGGAACTCGAACGCATCGAGCTGCCGGAGTACACCGACGAAATCTTCCACGGCTACTTGCCCGACGCCCATCCGGGGTTGATCTACGGCTACCGTGTGTATGGCCCGTATGACCCGGCCAACGGCCACCGATTCAACCACAACAAATTGCTGATCGACCCCTACGCCAAGCAACTGGTGGGCAAGTTGAAATGGTCCGAAGCGTTGTTCGGCTACACCATCGGCCACCCCGACGCCGACCTCAGTTTCGATGAACGCGACAGCGCGCCCTTTGTGCCCAAATGCAAAGTGATCGACCCGGCGCACACCTGGGGCCACGACCACCGGGTCAGCGTGCCGTGGGACAAGACGATCATTTATGAAACCCACGTACGCGGCATCAGCATGCGTCACCCAGGCGTCCCCGAGAACCTGCGCGGCACCTTCGCCGGGTTGATGGTCGACGACATGCTCGAACACATCCGCAAGCTCGGTGTGTCCACTGTCGAGTTGCTGCCGATCCATGCGTTCGTCAATGACCAGCACCTGCTGCACAAGGGGATGACCAATTACTGGGGCTACAACAGCATCGCGTTCTTTGCGCCAGACCCGCGCTACCTGGCCAGCGGCAAGATCGCCGAGTTCAAGGAAATGGTCGCGCACCTGCACGAGGCCAATCTGGAAGTGATCCTCGACGTGGTCTACAACCACACCGCCGAGGGCAACGAACAGGGCCCGACCCTGTCCATGCGCGGCATCGACAACGTCTCGTACTATCGCTTGAAGCCCGATGACAAGCGCTTCTACATCAACGACTCCGGCACCGGCAACACCCTGGACCTGAGCCACCCGTGCGTGCTGCAAATGGTCACTGACTCTCTGCGCTACTGGGCCTCGGAAATGCATGTGGACGGGTTCCGCTTCGATCTGGCGACTATCCTGGGGCGTTATCACGATGGCTTCGATGAGCGTCACAGCTTCCTGGTGGCCTGCCGCCAGGACCCGGTGTTGCGTCAGGTCAAGCTGATTGCCGAAGCCTGGGACTGTGGCCCCGGCGGCTATCAGGTCGGCCACTTTCCACCGGGCTGGGTGGAATGGAACGACAAGTTCCGTGACACCGTGCGCGCCTTCTGGAAAGGCGACGACGGGCAACTGGCGGACTTCGCCAGTCGCATGACCGCATCCGGCGAGATGTTCAATCAGCGTGGTCGTCGGCCCTATTCTTCGGTGAACTTCGTCACCGCCCATGACGGTTTCACCCTCAACGATCTGGTGTCGTACAACGACAAGCACAACGAAGCCAACGACGAAAACAACCAGGATGGCAGCAACAACAATCTGTCATGGAACCACGGCGTCGAAGGCCCTACCGACGATCCCGAAATCAATGCATTGCGTCATCGGCAGATGCGCAACTTCTTCGCCACCTTACTGCTGGCACAGGGCACGCCGATGCTGGTGGCCGGCGATGAATTCGCCCGCACCCAGGATGGCAACAACAATGCCTATTGCCAGGACAGCGAGATCGGCTGGGTCAACTGGGACCTCAGCGAAGACGGCAAGGCCCTGCTCAAGTTCGTCAAACGCCTGATCAAATTGCGCCTGGCCTACCCGATCCTGCGCCGCGGGCGTTTTCTGGTGGGCAATTACAACGAGGACATCGGCGTCAAGGACGTCACCTGGCTGGCCGCCGATGGCAGCGAGATGACCACCGAGCATTGGCACGATGCGCACAATCGCTGCCTGGGCATGCTGCTCGACGGCCGCGCCCAGGAAACCGGCATTCGCCGCAAGGGCGCCGACGCCACCCTGTTGCTGGTGGTCAACGCCTACCACGACGTCGTCAACTTCGTGCTGCCGGAAGTACCCGATGGCGGGTTCTGGACCTGCATGATCGATACCAACCAACCGTCGATTCGCGGCCAGGAGCGCTTCGAGTTCGGCCACGAGTATTCGGTCACCGGTCGTTCGCTGCTGTTGTTCGAACTGCAACATGAGGAAGAAGAGTGAGCAGCGCCCCCCCTGTAGGAGCGAGCCTGCTCGCGAAAAACGCCTGGACACCACTGGCATTCAGACAACCCGCGTCATCGTTGACGCCCATCGCGAGCTAGCTCGCTCCTACAGAGGAGTACGGAAAAAAAATGTACCGCCTGGAACATCGAGGCGACGAATAGCATTACATGAGCAATACTCTGTGCGCGGCGATTCCAGGGCTCGGAACGCGGCACAATGCTATCAACGAGAACAAGGACGTAGCCATGAAACCGGTCTCTCTGCTCGAAAACAGCCTGCTGGCACAAATCTGGAACAGTGCCCCGCAATTGGACAACGTCCCGGTCATCAACACCCAATCCCTGGTCCGGCCTGGTGCGCGCGCCGTGGTAATTGCCCCGCATCCTGGCGATGAAGTAGTGACCTGCGGCGGCCTGCTGCAGTTGCTCAGCGCCATGGGCCATCCCTTGCAACTGATCTCAGTGACTGACGGCAGCGCCAGTCATCCGGGCTCGCAGCAGTGGTCGGAGAAACGCCTCAGCGTATTCCGCTCCCAGGAAAGCGTCGAAGCCTTGCGCCGGCTCGGGTTGCCGATGCACAGCCTGAAGTGGATTCGCGGCGGCTTCACCGACAATGCCCTGGCCGAACATGAGCAGCAAATGACCCGGTTCATAGCCCGTTATTTGCGGCCGGGCGACGTGGTGTTCAGTACCTGGTCCGAAGACGGCAACAGCGACCATGATGCCGTTGGCCGAGCCAGTGCCAATGCCGCGACCATTGCCGGCGCCGATTTTAACGAAGTGCCGGTCTGGGCCTGGCACTGGCCAACGCGTGATCGGGGCCTGATCCCGTGGCATCGTGCCCGCAAGGTACGCCTGGACACCTGGACGGTGGCGCGAAAAAGTCATGCGACCCATGCATACGCCAGCCAACTGGACGGTGAACCCGCCATCGGCATCGCCCCGCTGCTGCCACGGGTGCTGCTGGAGCGGATGCGGTTGCCTTATGAAATCATCTTCGTCTGAACTGCAGAAATTCAACTGTGGGAGATTTATTGGCTGAGGGCGACACAGATCCACTGTGGGAGCGAGCCTGCTCGCGAAGGGACCCTCACATCCAACACCCATGTTGACTGACCCACCGCTTTCGCGAGCAGGCTCGCTCCCACAGGGAATCAGATACATCCGAGAAAATCCGGATGGAACCGCCCGCCCCCACATCAGTCGCATGCATAAGCCAGCCTTGATTCAGAGGAGTGAAAGTGACCAGTACATCCAAGCCGCAGACGATCGAGTCGGAGCCGCGGGACAAATCACCGGCCATTCATCGACTGCGAGTGCTGACCGTCAACACTCACAAGGGATTTACCGCCCTCAATCGTCGTTTCATCCTGCCGGAACTGCGTGAAGCCGTGCGCAGTACCTCAGCGGACCTGGTGTTTTTGCAGGAAGTGGTCGGCGAACACGATCGCCACTCTTCGCGTTACAACGATTGGCCATCGACCTCGCAATACGAGTTTTTGGCGGACAGCATGTGGAGCGATTTCGCCTATGGCCGCAATGCGGTCTACCCCGACGGTCATCATGGCAACGCGCTGCTGTCCAAATACCCGATCCGCGAGTACCGCAACCTCGACGTTTCGATCACCGGCCCCGAGCGTCGCGGTTTATTGCATTGCGTACTGGACGTGCCGGGCCATGCCGAGGTGCATGCGATTTGCGTGCACCTGAGCCTGCTGGAAAGCCATCGTCAACTCCAGTTGCAGTTGCTCTGTCAGCTGCTTGAGTCCCTGCCCGACGAGGCACCGGTGATCATCGCCGGCGACTTCAACGACTGGCAGCTGCAAGGCAACGCGGCCCTCGCCCGTCGCGATGATCTGCACGAAGCCTTCGAACGCCATCACGGCCGTCCGGCAAAAACCTACCCGGCGCGATTTCCGTTGCTACGCCTGGATCGCATTTATCTGCGCAATGCCAGCAGTCATGAGCCGACAATTCTCGGGACCCGACCCTGGACACACTTGTCGGACCATTTACCCTTGGCCGTTGAAGTACATCTCTGAGCCCTTGGCCGGGCTTGTCGAAAACGGTTCATGCCCGGTTGATTAATCGTTTCACCTGTTACTTTTGACAGTAGATATGTAAAAAAACGACTGCTACGTTGCTCTCGTCCATGGACTGTATGTATGGACATGCGACTCATAGTGGCCGTCGTTGCCGAAGGATTTCGATTACGGGAGATTGCCTTCCCGATGCTGTCTCGCAACTCGCGCTGCCGAGGGTGATTGAAGCATTGCCATTTTTGACACGTGGCAACTCAGTCGCCGATCAACATGCGGAGACGAGCATGAAGTTTTCCAGCGATCTGCCCAAGTACCGTTACAGTGCCTGCATCCTTTTATTGCTGTTAGGCGTAGGCGGATCCCACCCCGCCCACGCAGCCTGTACGCTCACCCCCACCGCCGGTAACGATAATTTCGTCTGTGACAGCGCCAGCAATGGACCGCTGACTGACCTGGCGGGCAATAACACCTTGACCTTTCCCGCCAGCGGCACCGGTACGATCAATGGCAATGCCACGTTCGGCGCCGGCGCCGATACGGTGGTCATGAACTCCGGCCGCATCGTCGGCACGCTCAATCAGGGGGATGGCACCAATATCCTCACCATCAACGCCGGGCAGATTACCGGGGCCGTTAACCAGGGCAGCGGCATCGATAACTTCACCATGAACGGCGGCTCTATCCAGTCCCTGGCCCAGGGCGACAGTCGCGATTTTTTCCTGATGACCGGTGGCACCATCGTCGGTGCCTTCGAGGACGGCGATACCGCAAAAATGACCGGGGGCACCATCGGCCGGGTTGACATGAAACTCGACAACAACCTGTTCGACATGTCCGGCGGCAATATCCTGGGCAATCTGGTGACGGGCTTCGGACGAGACACCATCATCGTCTCCGGGGGCAAGATTGGCGGCAACATCAGCGTCAGCGGTGGTAACGACAGCATCACGGTGACCGGTGGCGAGGTCGTCGGCGAGATCCGCACCAGCGCAGGCAATGACACCTTTGTCTGGGATGGCGGTGGCCTCCTCCATTCGGCAATCCTGATGGAAGACGGCAATGACAGCGCCACCGTGCGCAATCTCAGTGAAGGCACCCTCGCCCAGACCCCGAGCCTCAACGGTGGCAGCGGCAACGATGTGCTGACCTTCGATCACAGCACGACCACGGGTGCCGGTCGTTACGTCAATTGGGAAACGGTCAACCTGAACAACAGCTCACGGCTCGATCTCGCCGATAACTTCGTCCTGGGTGACAACGCCAGCGGCACCGGCGTTTTCAATATTGACGGCAGCAGCACCCTGACCTCGACGCAAGGCAGCATCACGCCCTTCACCGCCGGCCAGCGTGCCACGTTGAACAATGCCGGGATCATCGACCTGAGCAGCGGCAATACCCGCACAAGCGACACGTTGACGGTCCAGGGCAATTACACCGGCAGCGGCGGTCAGTTAAGGGTGCAAAGCGTGCTCGGCGATGACAGCTCACCCAGCGACAAACTGGTGGTCAATAACGGGACTTTGACCGGTACCACTGCCATCTCGGTCACCAATCTGGGTGGCACGGGTGCGGTCACCTTGCAAAACGGTATTCAGGTGGTTCAGGCCCAAGGCACCGCAACCAGCGATGCCGGCGCCTTCTCGCTCAAGACCCCATTGTCGGCCGGCGCCTTCGAGTACCGCCTGTTCAAGGGCGGCGTCACCCCTGGCAGCGAAAACAGCTGGTACCTGCGTTCGTCCGTCGTGGCGCCGCCGCTGGTTCCGGTAACCGTGGCCAACGCCGACCCGGCCCTGCCGCCGGTGGTGGTGTTGGTGCCGCTGGTGGCGACACCCGTGGCCGCTCCCGGAAGCCCGCCATTGAGCACGCCCGCACCCGGTGCCGCACCGATTGCGCTGTACCGTCAGGAGGTGCCTGCCTGGACGGTATTGCCCCCCGCCGCAGCGCAACTGACCCTGTCCGCCCTCGGTACTTTCCATGATCGCCAGGGCGATCAGCGCCTGTTGACGGAAACCGGCTCCTTCGGCGCCGGCTGGGGTCGGGTCTACGGCAAGAACATCGACCAGACCTGGGCCGGCACCGTCACGCCACGGCTCGACGGCTCGATCAAGGGGTTTCAGGTGGGCAACGACCTGTACGGTTCACAGACTTCCGGAGGACAAACGCAACGCACAGGCTTCTTCGTCGGCCATAGTCGCCTGGACGGTGATGTCGATGGCTTCAATCAGGGCTATCAAGGCAAGCGCGCCGGTAAAGTCGAGCTCGAGGGTGACAGCGTTGGCCTGTATTGGACCCTTGCGGCCCCCGGCGGCTGGTATTTCGATACGGTAGCGATGTACACCTGGCTGCGCGGCGACAGCCATTCCGACCGCGGCCTCAAACTCGACAATAACGGTCACGGGCTGACCCTCTCAGTAGAGACCGGTTATCCCTTCGCGCTGGCGAACAATTGGGTGATCGAACCCCAGGCGCAAATCATCCGCCAGAAGATAAACCTCGACAGTCAGGACGACGGTATTTCCAGGGTGTCTTTCGATTCCGACCCCGCCTGGACCGGACGTCTGGGTGCACGTCTCAAAGGGCGCTATAACGTCGGGGGCCTGCCACTGGAGCCTTGGTTGCGCGCAAACCTTTGGCAGACGCTTACCGGCACCGACACAGTCACTTTTGCCGGTACTACCGATATCGACACCGAGCAGAAATCTTCGTGGGCCGATGTCGGTATCGGCGCCAACCTGTCCCTGGCCACCAGCGTCAGCGTGTACGCCAATGTCGATTACAGCCGCAATATAGACAGCAATCAGCAGCGTGGAGTGGCTGGAAATCTGGGAATAAGAGTGAGCTGGTAATACCGAGCAATCGCTCTAGCCCGCACTTTTTTTGACGATTTTTCCAATAAACAAGAACTTAGGGATGCGCCGTAAATCAGTCACTTATAAGACCCGAAATACCCATACCACTTATCGGCCATTTTCTTGACGCAGCGGCAGGGGTCTTCTTGACTTCACCGTACTACCCCCGGAAACACTATCAGGGGCAAGCCCCCCAAGACACCCGCGAACACGGGCGGCCCCCGGCTTGCCTCCATACATTCGGTCGCCCCTCGCTCGGGGTAGGAGAGACGCCAAGGCAAGTACGGCACGCGATGCAAGGTAGCCACGCCATGAAAACCTCATTCACCCAACAAGAGATCAAAATCACTTTTTGCACTGTCTCGAGCTCACTCCTGTTGTGCTCCTCCATGGAAGTGCAGGCCTCACCGGTCGAAGAAGATACAGCCCCCTGGTATCGCCAGGACATCCCGGTGCTCGCCCTGCCCGCAATCGCGACCACGTACCCCGGCCGTTTCGGCCCTGCGCCTGATATGCGAAGTAGCCAACTCACCACCGAAGACGCGACACCCTATGCCTGGGATCAGGTCTATGGGCAGGCCTCCCGCCAGGCGCAAACCGACGCCACGGACCAGGGCTTTACCAATCCCGGCTCAGGCGAAATCAAGGGTCCGGCGATCCTCACCCTGCAAAGCGGTAGCGGCCATACCCAGCAGGTCGGCCTGATTGGCGGCACCAACCAGATTCAGGGCAACAGCAATGGCCTGCTGACCAATCGCGGCATGTCTGACCCGAGCACCGACACCCTTAACCTGCAAGGCCAAAGCCTGGGCGCCTACTACAGCCTGACCGGGCCACAAGGCTGGCACGTCGACCTGACGGCCAGCGGTGGCCGCGTCAACGGTTTCAGCCGCAACGACCAGGGCCTCCGGCAAGCCACCGAAGGCAGCGCGATGACACTGTCGGTTGAGGGTGGCTTTCCGATTGGCATCAGCGAAAACTGGGTGGTTGAACCCCAGGCGCAATTGATCAACCAGCGAATTACCCTCGACACCCCCTATGCGGGCTCGGGCAACACTTCTTCCTCCGACCTGACGTCATGGAGCGGCCGTGTCGGTGCGAAATTGAAAGGCAGTTATGCCATCGACGGCCTGCCTGTCGAACCTTATGTTCGGACCAACTTGTGGCACACGGTGTACACCGGCAATACCGTGACGCTGGACCAGGTGGACAAGATCACCAGCAGTCGCAACTCTTCGACGGTCGAACTGGGTTTGGGTCTGGTCGCCAGAATGACACCGACCGTCAGCCTGTATGTCAGCGCCGACTACAGCAGCGATGTGCTCAACAGTGACTTCAACGGGTTGATTGGCAGTCTGGGGGTGCGGATGCGGTGGTGAAGGTCTGGACTCAAGATGTGTGTTGTTTGCAATGACGCCATCGCGAGCAGGCTCGCTCCCACAAGGATTGCGCATAACCTGTGGGAGCGAACCTGCTCGCGATGGCGTCGATGCGGTTTCGGATCAGCCCTCGGGACTGAGCATCAACACCGCCAACGGCGGCAAGTTCAGTACCAGCGACAACGCCTGACCATGGCTCGGCGCTTGCTCGGTAGACACCCCGCCACTGTTGCCGTAATTGGACCCGGCATAGATCGACGAATCGCTGTTGAACAGCTCGGTCCACTGCCCGGCGAACGGTACGCCAACGCGATACGCCTCACGAGGCACCGGAGTGAAGTTGGCCACCACCAGCACCGGCCGACCTTCCTTGCTCCAGCGTAGCCAGGCATAAACACTGTTCATGGCATCGTCGCCAATCAGCCACTGGAAGCCCTGCGGTACGTCATCCTGCTCGTGCAGCGCCGGCTCTTGGCGGTACAGGCGATTGAGGTCGCCCACCAGTTTCTGCACACCCTTGTGTTCCGGATATTGCAGCAGGTACCAATCGAGTTGCTGATCGTGGTTCCACTCGCGCCACTGGCCGAACTCACAGCCCATGAACAACAGTTTCTTGCCCGGATGCGCCCACATGAAGCTCAGATAGGCCCGCAGGTTGGCGAATTTCTGCCAGCGGTCGCCGGGCATCTTGTCGATCAGCGAATGCTTGCCGTGCACCACTTCGTCATGGGAGATCGGCAGGATGAAACGCTCGGACCAGGCGTACACCAGGCCGAAACTCAGTTCGTTGTGGTGATGGGCGCGGTACACCGGGTCCTGCTGGATGTAATGCAGCGAATCGTGCATCCAGCCCATGTTCCATTTGTAGGCAAAGCCCAGACCGCCCTGTTGGGTACTTTGACTGACCCCCGGCCAGGCCGTGGACTCTTCGGCGATCACCAGCGCACCCGGCGCTTCCAGCGCGACCACGTCGTTCAGGTGACGCAGGAAGTCGATGGCCTCGAGGTTCTCCCGTCCGCCGTGGCGATTGGGCACCCATTCACCGGCCTTGCGCGAATAATCGCGGTACAGCATCGACGCCACCGCATCGACCCGCAGGCCGTCGACGTGGAAGTGCTTGAGCCAATGCAGCGCCGAAGCCAGCATGTAACCATGCACCTCGGTGCGCCCCAAGTTGTAGATCAGCGTGTCCCAGTCCTGATGGAAGCCTTCCTGCGGATTGCCGTATTCGTACAGTGCGGTACCGTCGAACTGGGCCAACCCGTGAATATCGGTCGGGAAATGCGCCGGCACCCAGTCGAGGATCACGCCGATTTGCGCCTGGTGGCAGGCATTGACGAAGGCTGCGAACTCATCGCCGCTACCGTATCGGGCACTGGTGGCGAATTGCGAGAGCAATTGATAACCCCACGAACCACCGAACGGGTGCTCCATGATCGGCATCAGCTCGATGTGGGTGAACCCGAGGTCTTTGACATAGGGAATCAGCCGCTCGGCCAATTCCGGCCAGGTGTACTGGCGGGCGACTTCGCCAAGATCGTCCAGTTCGCATTGCCAGGAACCGGCGTGCAACTCGTAAATCGACAACGGCGCCGTAGGACGATGACGCTCGCCACGGGACTGCATCCACTCCTGATCCTGCCAGTCGACTTGCAGCGGGGACGCCACTTTCGAGGCGGTGTCCGGCGGCAGGCTCGTGGCCAGCGCCATGGGGTCGGCTTTCAGCGGCAGAATGCCTTGTTTGCCGAGAATTTCGTATTTATAGGCCTCCCCCGCCTGCAGGCGCGGGACAAACACTTCCCAGACCCCGGTGGGGTGACGCAGGCGCATCGGGTGACGGCGGCCGTCCCAGTTGTTGAAGTCGCCGACCACCGACACGCGCCTGGCATTCGGCGCCCATACGGCAAACCTGACACCTTCGACGCCCTCTACGGTCTTGAGCTGCGCACCGAGGCAACTGCTCAAGTCACGGTGATTGCCTTCGGCGAACAAGTACAAATCCATTTCGCCGAGCAACGGGCCGAAGCTATAAGGGTCTTCCGAGATCTGCTCGCCACCGGCCCAGCGGGTTCGCAGCAGATAGGGTTGCGCCCGGTCGAAGTGCCCGACAAACAGTCCGGGGGTCTGGGTGGCTTCAAGGCTGCCCAGCTCCTCGCCTGAGTCCCTGGCCAGCACTTGCACGCTCAACGCGTCCGGCAGATACGCCCGGATGTACTGCCCGCCGGCACCATCGCCATGGGGGCCGAGAATTGCAAAGGGGTCGTGATGCTCGGCGCGTACCAGGGCATCGATATCCCGTGCCTTGGGCAACAGCGCTTCGTTGTGATGATGACCCTGTTCCTTGTTCGAGAAACTCATGACTACTCTCCACCAAGATCGGAAAAGGGTTTGAGCCCACTCAATAACCCGTACAAACCATGCAACGGCACGGTGAGCCAGGTGGGGCGATTCTCTGCCTCATAGGCCACTTCATACGCTGCCTTCTCCAGGCCGAACAACGCCAGCGCGGCGTCCTCGCCCTCAGGATCTTGCCATGCATGGCCAAGCGTAGCTGCCGATTGCCGATAAGCGACCACAAATGCATGTTTTGCTTCATTTAAATAGCGATCGGCAACGCGCTGGCGCGCGGCTTGCACGCCCTCGGTGTTGTCGACGTTGTGCACGTTGATCGCCATCGCTGCCGCATAGTCGAACGAGCGCAACACGCCGCTGACATCCTTGTACGGACTGTGCTTGCCCCGTCGCTCATGCAAGGGTCGCGCCGGCTCGCCTTCGAAGTCGATCAGATAGGCATCGCCCTTGATCACCAGCACCTGCCCCAGATGCAAATCGCCATGCACGCGTATGCGCAAACCGCCTGCCGTCTGTTTCGCCAATGCCTGCACATGGCTGAGAATGGCTTTTTTGTTGTCCAGTATTTTGCTGACCAGCTTTTTGTCCGCCGGGTTCAGTTCGGTTTGATGCTGTTTAAGCAGCTTCAACGCGTGCTCGATTTGCGCCGCCACATCCTTGGCCACCCCCAGCGCATCCTTTTGCGTGGTGACGTGCGGATCAAAGTCCGGATTGTCGCTCGGTGCTGCCAGCACCTGATGCATTTCCCCCAGGCGCTGGCCGAGCATGCCAGCGAAATCTTTCAATTCGCCCAGTGCGTTGTAATGCTGCTCCTGCTCCGACATGGCGTCCGCCAATTCATCGCGCAATGCCCGTTCCAGGTTGTTCTGCGTCCATTCCCAGGCATCGCCCTGATTGCTCAGGTAGCCTTGGGCGATCATCAGCAGGTTGTCTTCGCCGGCCGCATCGCGGCGAACCACCGAACCCAGCAGTGGTGAAATATGGCGGAAACCGGCGTTGGTGAGGTACGCGCTCATCTCCAGCTCAGGGTGAACGCCCGACGCGACCTTGCGGATCAGCTTCAGCACCAGGCTGTTACCGACCACCACCGAGCTATTGGATTGTTCGGCCGACAGATAACGCACCTCCGACTCCGCCGTCAGGCCCAGCCGGGCCAGCTCGGCGGTCGGTTCGAAACGGATCTCGCCGCCATCGGAAGGCAATACCGTGCTGTTGTGCATACCCTGCAACACCGCTCGGATAAAATTTTCCAGGCTGAAGGCATCGGTGATCAAACCGACCTGCGGCCCGCGACGCACCCTTGAAAGGGCAAGCTGTTGCGGCAGAGCGGTGCCGACCTGGTCTTCGGCAATGAAGCCGAACGGCAACTGGTAACGGCTGGTCTGGCCGGCGCTGGTGACTTCGATTTCACTCAACAACACCGGGTGTTGTGCATCACCGAAACGCACACCGTAGGCCAGGTTGACCTGTTCGATGGCCGCGTCCTTGCCGGCGAACCAGCGGCGGTTTTGCAGCCAGTTCGGCAAGATGTCCTGCTCCAGCGTGTGGCGTGACGGCACTTCGAGCAACTCTTCCATGCGTTTTTTCAGCACCAGCGTGGTGAAGTCCGGCAGGCTTTGCGCCGGCTCCACGTGCCAGCTCGGCATCTGGTTCTCGGCGGCAAGACCGAACCAATAGAACCCATAAGGCGCCAGGGTCAGCAGGAAGCTCAACTGGCCGATGGGCGGGAAGGCGTTACCGCCGAGCATCTCCACCGGCACCATGCCGACATACGCCGCCAGGTCCAGCTCTACGGCTTGCGCACTGCGCGAGACGTTGGCCACGCACAGAATGATTTCGTGTTTGCCATCCGCTGCGGTGTACTCGCGGGTATACGCCAACACCCGGCGATTGGTCGGCGAGAGCATTTTCAAGGTGCCACGGCCAAACGCCTTGGATTGCTTGCGCACCGCGAGCATGCGCCGCGTCCAGTTGAGCAGCGAATGCGGGTCGCCGGCCTGGGTCTCGACGTTGACCGACAGGTAGCCGTATTGCGGGTCCATGATCGGCGGCAGCACCAGGCTGGCCGGATCGGCGCGGGAGAAGCCGCCGTTGCGGTCGATGGACCATTGCATCGGCGTACGCACGCCATCGCGGTCGCCGAGGTAAATGTTGTCGCCCATGCCGATTTCATCGCCGTAATACAGGGTCGGCGTGCCCGGCATCGACAGCAACAGGCTGTTGAGCAGTTCCACGCGACGTCGGTCGCGCTCCATCAACGGCGCCAGGCGCCGGCGAATCCCCAGGTTGATCCGCGCCCGACGGTCGGCTGCGTAGTAATTCCACAGGTAATCGCGCTCCTTGTCGGTGACCATTTCCAGGGTCAGTTCATCGTGGTTGCGCAGGAAAATCGCCCACTGGCAATTGGCCGGGATCTCCGGGGTCTGACGTAAAATGTCGGTGATCGGAAAGCGATCTTCCTGGGCCAACGCCATGTACATGCGCGGCATCAGCGGGAAGTGGAACGCCATGTGGCACTCGTCGCCGTTTAGGCCCTTCTTGTCGGTATCACCGAAATACAATTGCGTGTCTTCCGGCCATTGATTGGCCTCGGCCAGCAGCATGCGGTCCGGGTAATTCGCATCGATCTCGGCGCGGATCTGCTTGAGGACGTCGTGGGTCTCCGGCAGATTTTCGTTATTGGTGCCGTCGCGCTCGATCAGGTAGGGAATGGCGTCCAGGCGCAAGCCGTCGATACCCATGTCGAGCCAATAGCGCATCACCGACAGCACGGCCTTCATGACCTGCGGGTTATCGAAATTCAGGTCCGGCTGGTGCGAATAAAAGCGGTGCCAGAAGTACTGGCCGGCCACCGGGTCCCAGGTCCAGTTAGACTTTTCGGTATCGAGAAAAATGATCCGGGTGCCGTCGTATTTTTGATCGTCATCCGACCACACGTAGAAATCCCGGGCCGCCGAGCCTTTCTTGGCCTTGCGCGCACGCTGGAACCAGGCGTGCTGGTCGGAGGTGTGGTTGATGACCAGCTCGGTGATCACCCGCAAACCACGCTTGTGCGCCTCGGCGATGAAGCGCTTGGCATCGGCCATGGTGCCGTAGTCACTGTGAACGCCACGGTATTCGGCAATGTCGTAGCCGTCGTCGCGGCGTGGCGAGGGATAGAACGGCAGGAGCCAGATGGTGTTGACGCCGAGGTCGGCAATGTAATCGAGTTTGGCGATCAGGCCTGGAAAATCGCCGATACCGTCATTATTGGAGTCGAAATAGGATTTGACGTGGACTTGATAAATGACCGCGTCCTTGTACCAGAGCGGGTCCTTGATGAAAGTGGCTGCCTTGGGTTTCTTCGCCATTTGAAACTCCTGCTCAATTCGAAAATGCCGCTGAACCGGTGCCCCCTGTGGGAGCGAGCCTGCTCGCGAAGAGGGAGTGTCAGTCACCGCTGATATTGACTGTCCTGCCCCCTTCGCGAGCAGGCTCGCTCCCACAGGGTTTTGCGCTTATGGGGTAATGCGCCAAATCCCGAACGGCTGATACGCCGGGTCGATCCGCATGAATTGGTACTTGCCGTGCCAGGTCCAGCGATGGCCGTTCATCAGGTCCTCACCGTGGGTGCTGGCGTCATCGGGCAGACCCAATTCCCACAGCGGCAATTCGAAATTCGCTTCCTGCGGGTTATGCGGGTCCAGGCTGATCGCCACCAGAATGAAGTTGCTGCCATCGGTACTGCGCTTGCCGAAGTACAGGATGTTGTCATTCCAGGCGTTGTAGATTTTCAGCCCCAGGTGCGTGTGCAGGGCCGGGTTCTGCCGGCGGATGCGGTTGAGCTGGGCGATCTCGGCAATGATGTTGCCCGGCGTGGTGAAGTCCCGCGGGCGGATCTCGTACTTCTCCGAATTGAGGTACTCCTCCTTGCCCGGCACCGGTGCCGACTCGCACAGCTCGAAGCCCGAATACATGCCCCACAAGCCGGAGCCCATGGTCGCCAGCGCCGCGCGAATGAGAAAGCCGGGGCGACCGGACTCATGCAGGAAGGCCGGGTTGATGTCCGGCGTATTGACGAAGAAGTTGGGTCGGTAGCACTCGCGCCACGGCGATTCGTTGAGCTCGGCGAAATACGTCGCCAACTCGTGCTTGGTGTTGCGCCAGGTGAAGTAGGTGTAGCTCTGGGAGTAACCGACCTTGCCCAGCCGCGCCATCATCGCCGGCGTGGTGAAGGCCTCGGCGAGAAAGATCACGTCGGGGTACAGCGCCCGCACATCGGCGATCAGCCATTGCCAGAACGGCAGCGGTTTGGTGTGCGGGTTGTCGACGCGAAACAGCTTCACACCCTCCAGCACCCAACCAACGACGATGTCACGCAATTCGACCCACAGGCTGGGTATCGCCTCGACCGCATAGAAGTCGACATTGACGATGTCCTGGTATTTCTTCGGCGGGTTTTCCGCGTATTTGATCGTGCCGTCCGGACGCCAGTTGAACCAGCCCGGATGCTGCTGCAACCAGGGGTGGTCCTGGGAGCACTGAATGGCAAAATCAAGAGCAATTTCCAGGCCGTGATCCGCTGCCGCCGCCACCAGTCGACGAAAGTCTTCGCGGCTACCCAGCTCCGAATGAATCGCCTCGTGCCCGCCTTCGGCGCTGCCGATGGCATAGGGGCTGCCGGGATCGTCCGGCCCCGCCGTCAGGGAGTTGTTCGGGCCCTTGCGATAGCTGCGGCCAATGGGGTGGATCGGCGGAAAGTACAGGACGTCGAAGCCCATGTCCTGAATCATCGCCAGGCGCGAATGCACATCATTGAACGTGCCGTGCCGTGCAGGATCGTCGGTGATCGATCGCGGAAACAACTCATACCAGCTGGCGAACTGCGCGAGTTTACGCTCGACATCCACCGGGTATTCGGGACTCAGGCTCAGGTAAGCATGATGGTCGGCCTGGGCCATCAGTTCGGCGCTGCGTTGGTGCAAAAACAGGGCGACCTGCTCGGTTTCCAGCAGGCTGGACAGTTCGTGGTGCAGCGCGGCCAGTTGTTCGCTCAACTGCCCTTCCGCCCTTTCGGCGGCTTGTTGAACCTGAAGGCGACCTTCCTGCAGCTCCAGGCTGACGGGCACGCCGGCCAGGTGCTTCTTTTCCAGCTCGTATTGAAAGCTGGCGAACAGGTCGATCCAGGCTTCGAGGCAGAACACATAGCGGCCCTGCTGCTCGACGCGGAACGCACCTTGCCAGCCGTTATTGCCCAGATCGGCCATGACTTCGCTGTGCCAGACCTCCTCGCCCTCGGGACGCCAGCGCACGCGAACCGCGAGTTTGTCGTGACCGTCGGCAAACACCTTGCTGGTCACCACCACATCCTGGCCCACCACGGCCTTGACCGCGAACTGCCCGCCTTCAAGGGTCGGCATCGTGTTTTCGATCACGATGCGCGGCAGCAGCAACGCCTGCGACAGCGGAATGTGCGGGTTGTAGCTCAACTCAGTCGGTTTTTCAGCCGTCATCGAGCATCTCTCCTTCACGCCCCAAGGACGCTCTTGTGTCTGATAGTCATCCACATCGGTAGATCCCTCGCCGAATGAACTCACTTAGGTTCCGAGCGACACCCGCCGGCAAAAGTTCATCGCCAATTGACCGGAATCAAATCCTTTGCAAAGGGGTCAACCAACTTAAGCACGACTCACGCCATGTGCCACTGGAGACTTGAACAATGACCAATCCATTCCCGGCCGAAACACCCGACCCGAACATCGACAGCCCCGTAATCCCGCCGACCGACCCGCAACCGGTGCCCGAACAGGATCCACCCGGCACCCAGCCACCACCAAGGGAAGAACCACCGACGACCATGCCGCCGGTCATCGTAAATCCCTGACCCTGCCCCCCCTGCATTCCCATGGAAAGCTCCTGTGGGAGCATGGCTTGCCCGCGATGGACGTCAACGATAACGCGCCCAGTCTGAATGGCCGCGTTGCCCGAAGTTTTTCGCTGGCAAGCCAGCTCCTACGAGGGGTCGTGGTCTTTTTCGAGCATTTTTACGATTTTTGGCATGACGCTGAAAATCGCCAACGCCAGAAACGTACTGAACACCGCCGTCGCCTCCCTGCCCAACCCGGCGGATACGCCGATGGCGGCGGTCATCCACAGGCCGGCGGCGGTGGTCAGGCCTTTGACGTGGCCTTCGTCGCCCTCGTGGTTTTTCAGAATGGTGCCGGCTCCCAGAAAACCGATCCCGGCGATCACGCCCTGCACCACCCGGCTCATGGCATCGGCCTGGGA
The DNA here is from genome assembly GCF_002356535.2 of Pseudomonas izuensis. Classification (NCBI taxonomy): domain Bacteria; kingdom Pseudomonadati; phylum Pseudomonadota; class Gammaproteobacteria; order Pseudomonadales; family Pseudomonadaceae; genus Pseudomonas; species Pseudomonas izuensis. The sequence continues at coordinate 3,520,969 of NZ_AP017423.2, forward strand.
ACCGGACATTTGCGGTACCAGCACAAACAGCGCCGCGCCCAGCGCGACCAGCATGTGGGTACGAACCCCTGCGGCCTTGCCCTGGTGTTCGCGTTCGAAACCGAGAATGCCGCCCAGCACCGCCGCCATCAGCAGGCGCACGGTGATGCGGGTCAGTTGCGAGGCATCGCCGATGTCGGCGAATTCCGCTTGCAGGGTTTCCCAGACTTCATGCCACCAGGCGTTCATGGTGCTGTCCTTGTGAAGGGCCATGGAGGATGGACCCCGCCGACCATTAATCGGTTGCACAGAACGATAGCCAGTGCTGCTCCCCTAATGTTTAACCCGTCGCAAAAAAGGCTCACGTCATGCCCGTACGCATCGAGAACCAGACATGCTTCTTTATCACCGCAAATGGCGAGGAAATTCGCCTGTGCCCCGATGTGACCATCATCACTGACGAGACCAAGGCCATGTCAGCGGTGGACCTCAATGGCCAGCGCATCTACATCACCGAAGCAGAAGCCGACGCATTGACCGTAGCAGGCGCGGTAGACGGTCGCCGGCACTTGAAGGCCTCGAGCAGTGATTCGGTGATTTGACTGATCCGGATCAACAACGCCCGCAAGCGCCTGAGATAGGCATTTGCGTCCCGCCGCGACAGGTGCTTCAACTTGTCGCATGCCGGGCCGCAACAGCCATCTGATCCGGTTTTTATTGCAATACCTGAGTCTGTTATGCAATCAGATCGGCGCTCATAGTGCTCATGCCTGATGGAGGCTGATGAGCGAAAGACCATGAGCGAGAGAATCCCCGTCCGAACCGTAGAAACCTTTGAACCTTCACGCCCGAAGAAGATGAAGGTCAAAACCAGCGACAACCTGATCCATACCCGCAGCTTTACCGGCCTGTTTCGTACCCTGCGCATCAGCGGCGCCGGCTTCCTGTTCCTGTTGTTCTTCGGCACCGTGTGGTTGAACTGGGGCGGCCGCCAGGCGGTGCTCTGGGACCTCTCCGAAAGCAAATTCCACATCTTTGGCGCGACCTTCTGGCCACAGGATTTCATCCTGCTCTCGGCATTGCTGATCATCGCCGCGTTCGGTCTGTTCGCGATCACTGTGTTCGCGGGACGCGTGTGGTGCGGCTACACCTGCCCGCAGAGTTCCTGGACCTGGATCTTCATGTGGTGCGAGAAAATCACTGAAGGCGAACGCAATCAGCGCATCAAGTTGCAAGCCGCCCCCTGGGGCCTGAACAAGCTGATGCGCCGCTCGGCCAAGCACACCTTGTGGCTGGCGATCAGCCTGCTGACCGGCCTGACCTTCGTCGGTTACTTCACACCGATCCGCCCGCTGGCCGAAGAACTGCTGACCTTGCAGATGAGTGGCATCAGTCTGTTCTGGGTGCTGTTTTTCACCGGTGCCACCTACATCAATGCCGGCTGGCTGCGCGAAGCGGTGTGCATGCACATGTGCCCCTATGCGCGGTTCCAGAGCGTGATGTTCGATAAAGACACCCTCACCATTTCCTACGATGTAGCCCGGGGCGAAAACCGTGGCCCGCGCAAGCGCGAAGTCAAACCGGCCGAAGCCGGACTGGGCGATTGCATCGACTGCCAGCTGTGCGTGCAGGTCTGCCCCACCGGCATCGACATCCGCGACGGCCTGCAGATGGAATGCATCGGTTGTGCGGCATGTATCGACGCCTGTGATTCGATCATGGACAAGATGGGCTACGAGCGCGGGCTGATCAGCTACACCTCGGAGCACCAGTTGCAGGGCGGCAAGACGCGCCTGTTGCGGCCACGCCTGATCGGCTACACCGCCGTGCTGCTAGTAATGATCGCCGCGCTGGTGGTTGCGCTGATGCAGCGGCCGATGGTGTCGCTGGACGTGAGCAAGGACCGTGGCCTGTTCCGCGAGAACAGCCAGGGGCAGATCGAAAACATCTACAGCTTGAAGGTCATCAACAAAACCCAGCAACGCCAGGACTACCGCCTGACCCTGGTCGACGGCGACGGCTTCCAGTTGCAAGGCAGGACCGAGTTGAGCCTGGCGCCGGGCGAGATTGTCGACGTGCCGGTGTCAGTGGCGATGACCACGGATCGGCCGGCCAGTAGCTCGCAGGGCATCAGTTTCAAGATCGTCGACAGCGATGAGCCGGGCGTTTTCAGCGTCGCGAAGAGCCGGTTTGTTGCGCCGATGAATCGTTGATCCCTTAGACTGCGGTGCTGCCATTCGCGAGCAGGCTCGCTCCCACAGGAAATGCGCTGCCCTTGTGGGAGCGAGCCTGCTCGCGAATGAAGGCAACTCGGTCTTCCAGAATGAAATCAATCCGGACCAAAGATGAAACGCTACGAAAAATTCGCCGACGACATCGCTGAACTGATCCGCTCCGGCGTCCTCGGCCCCGGCCAGCGCGTGCCGTCGGTGCGCTACGCCAGCCAGACCTACGGGGTCAGCCCGTCCACGGTGTTCCAGGCCTATTACCTGCTCGAGCGCCGTGGCCTGATCCGCGCCCGCCCGCGCTCCGGTTACTTCGTCAACGCCCATGCGCCACGGCCGTTTTCCGAGCCGGTGATCAGCAGCCAGGTCAATGAATCGACCGAGGTTGACGTCAGCGAACTGGTGTTCTCGGTTCTCGACTCGATCAAGGACCCGAACACCGTGCCCTTCGGCTCGGCGTTCCCCAGCCCTACCCTGTTTCCGCTGCAACGGCTGTCGCGCTCGCTGGCCAGCGCCAGCCGCGAAATGGACCCGCGCATGGTGGTCACCGACATGTCGCCGGGCAACCCGCAACTGCGCCGGCAAATTGCCCTGCGCTACATGGTCGGCGGGCTCATGCTGCCAATGGAAGAACTGCTCATCACCAATGGCGCCCTGGAAGCGCTGAACCTGTGTTTGCAAGCCGTGACCCAACCCGGCGACCTGGTGGCCATCGAAGCCCCGGCGTTCTATGCCTGCCTGCAAATTCTGGAGCGGCTGAAGCTCAAGGCCGTGGAAATCCCGGTGCACCCGCGTGACGGCATCGACCTCGGCGTCCTGGCTCAAACCCTTGAACGCCATCCGATCAAGGCCTGCTGGTGCATGACCAGTTTCCAGAACCCCATGGGCGCGACCATGCCCGAGGCCAAGAAGCAGGAGCTTGTCGAGCTGTTGCGCCGTCATCAGGTGCCGCTGATCGAGGACGATGTCTACGCCGAACTCTATTACGGCCAACAGGCGCCGAAGCCGGCCAAGGCATTCGATACCGAAGGGCTGGTGATGCACTGCGGCTCTTTCGCCAAGAGCCTGGCCCCTGGCTACCGCGTCGGCTGGGTTGCCGCCGGGCGCTATGCGCAGAAAATCGAACGTTTGAAGCTTATGACGTCGCTGTGCGCGTCCATGCCGGCCCAGGCCGCCATCGCCGATTACCTGCAACACGGCGGCTATGATCGGCACCTGCGCAAGCTGCGCTATGCCCTGGAAGAACAGCAAAGTGCCATGCTGTCGGCCATCGCCCGTTATTTCCCGGCGGACACCCGCGTCAGCCAACCGGCCGGCGGTTACTTCCTGTGGCTGGAGCTCCCGGCGCAGATGGATTCGTTGAAGTTGTTCCAGATGGCACTGGCGCAAGGCATCAGCATCGCACCCGGGCCGATTTTCTCGCCGACCCGACGCTTCAGGAATTGCATCCGGTTGAATTACGGCAGCCCATGGGACGAAGCGGCGGAAAAGGCAATGGAGACGTTGGGGCGGATTGTGCGGTCGTTCTGAGGGTTCTTTGTCGCTTGATAGATCGCTATCGCGAGCAGGCTCGCTCCCACAGGGGCAAGCGGTCAACTGTGGGAGCGAGCCTGCTCGCGAATAGGCCAGATGCAGCCATGCAAACCTGGAGTCCTACCGCCCGCCCCCGAGATCAACAAAAGTCCCGGTCGCATAGGACGCCTTGTCCGACAACAACCACACAATCGCCTCGGCCACTTCATCCGGTCGCCCGCCACGGGCCATGGGGATTGCCGATTCCAGCTTGCTGACCCGATCCGGATCGCCGCTCAGCGCATGGAAGTCGGTGTAGATGTAACCCGGACGCACCGCATTGACACGAATCCCCTCGCCCGCCACTTCCTTGGACAAGCCAATGGTGAAGGTGTCGAGCGCGCCCTTGGAGGCGGCGTAGTCGACATACTCATTGGGCGAACCCAGGCGCGCGGCGACCGAGGAAACGTTGACGATGCTGCCACCCTGCCCGCCGTGCTTGGGCGACATGCGCAGGATCGCGTGCTTGGCGCAGAGTACCGGCGCCAGCACGTTGGTCTTGAGGATTTTCAGAATGCGGAATTCGGACATTTCGTCGACCCGGGACTTGTGCCCCACGGTGCCGGCGTTGTTCACCAGCGCCGTGACCCGGCCCAGTTCGGTGTCCACCCGGTTGAACAGCGCGATCACCTCGTCTTCGATGCTGACATCGGCGCGCACCGCAATGGCTTGCGCACCCAGGGCACGGACTTGCTCCAGCACCCGTTGCGCCGCCTCTTCATCAGACTGGTAGTTGATGCAGATCCGATAACCAAGTTCTGCGGCCAACAGGGCTGTGGCGGCACCGATGCCGCGACTGCCGCCGGTGATGACGATGACTTTTTCCATGCAGGCTTTCCCCGTTTCAAGCGTAAGCGGTCGGGGGGAAGAATAACCGGGCTTTTTGGTTTTTGCATGATGCCGTGATCGGCCCCTGTAGCTAAGGCAATTACCTGTGGCGAGGGAGCTTGCTCCCGTTCGGCTGCGCAGCAGGCGTCAGTTCAACTCAGTGAACAACTGCAGGAGGGCCGCCTCACGGCCCAACGGGAGCAAGCTCCCTCGCCACCGATCAGGCGAGCGCCAACTGCTCCGAACGGTGAATTTCCACCATGAAACGGTCAGCCGGCAAGGGATGCCCGAGCAGGTAGCCCTGCAACGAGTTGCAACCGAGCTGGGTCAGGAAGTCCTGCTGGACATCGGTTTCCACACCTTCAGCGACGATCCGCAGGCCCAGCGCCTGGCCCAGGGCAACAATGGCGGAAACGATGGCGGCATCATCGCTGTCACGTTCCAGGTCACGCACGAAGCCACGGTCGATTTTCAGTTCGTTGGCCGGCAGGCGCTTGAGGTACATCAGGCTCGAATAGCCGGTACCGAAGTCATCGATGGACAGGTCGACGCCCATTTCCGACAGTTCCTGCAGGACCGTCATACTGGCATCGGCATCGCTCATGGCGGTGGTCTCGGTGATTTCCAGGGTCAGGCTGTTGGCCGGCAGCTTGTGCGTGGCCAGCGCCTTGGCGACGCTCTGCACCAGACCGACATGGCAGAACTGCAACGCCGAAAGGTTCACCGCGATCCGCCAGTCGGTGTAGCCCAACACGTACCATTCACGCATCTGCCGGCAGGCTTCGTTGAGCACCCAGTCGCCGATCGGAATGATCAGCCCGGACTTCTCCGCCAGCTCAATGAACTTGTCCGGCAGCAGCATGCCCTGGGTCGGGTGCTCCCAGCGCAACAAGGCTTCGGCGCCGACGGGTTGACCGTTGTTGGCGTCGAACTTGGGCTGGTAATACAGGCTGAACTGCTGTTGTTCAACGGCGTTGCGCAGGTCTTGCAGCAATTGCAGCTGCTTGCGTGCGTTACCGTTCATCGAGGCATCGAAGAAGCTGTAGCCGTTCTTGCCTCCGCCTTTGGCGTGATACATCGCGGCGTCGGCGTTCATCAGCAGTTCATGGGCGGTCTGGCCGTTTCCAGGGTAGAGCGCAATGCCGACACTGGCGGAGATTTGCAAATCGTGTTCGGCGACGCGGAACGAACGCGCAATCAACCCGACCTGCCGCGCCGCCAGGTTCATCGCGTCATTCTGCTCGCTCAGTTGCACCAGCAGCACGAACTCATCGCCGCCGATACGCGCCAGGGTGTCCTGGCTGCGCAGTTCCTCGCGCAGACGCAGGCTGACTTCACGCAACAGCTGATCGCCCATGTGGTGCCCGAACGCATCATTGACCGGCTTGAAGCCATCCAGATCGATGAACATCAACGCAAAACAACCACCCTCGGCGTCCACTCTGGACATCGCCTGATCGATGCGGTCGGCCAGCAGCACGCGATTGGGCAGGCCGGTCAGCGTGTCGTGCAAGGCCAGTTGGGTCAATTCGCGGTTAGCCTCGGTCAGTGACAAGGCCAGGCTGGCGGTGCGGGCTTCGAGCCGCGCATCGAGGATCGAGGTCAGCAAGGCGATGCTCAGCACGGCCAGGGTGGTGATCAACACCAGGTTGTCCAGGCCGTTGCCGTTCAGACCGTTGCTGGCCGCGCCACAAAAACTGCCATCGGGAAAGCGTGCCGCCGCCATGCCGGTGTAGTGCATGCCGACGATGGCAATGCCCATGATCACCGCCGCACCGCCGCGGATCAGCCGTACATGGGGCGTGTGCTGACGCAGATGGAACGCGATCCATAGCGCCGCCCCGGAGGCGCCGACCGCAATGAGCAACGAAGCGCTGAAGAGCGTGGGGTCGTAATCGATACCGGGTTGCATGCGCATGGCTGCCATGCCGGTGTAATGCATGGCGCTGATTCCCGCGCCCATGGCCAGTGCCCCGAACGCCAGCTGCAAGGCCGGCAATTGCGGCTGGCTGACCAGCCACAGGGCGAAGCCGCAGGACAGGATACCGATCAACAGCGACAGCAACGTAAGGGAGACGTCGTAGCCAAGGTCGATCGGCAGTTTGAACGCGAGCATGCCGATAAAATGCATCGACCATACGCCGACGCCCATGGCGAAAGCACCGCCCGCCGTCCATAGATGCACGGCACGCCCCTTGGCGGTGGCAATGCGCCCGGTCAGGTCGAGCGCAGTGTATGAAGCGAGTATCGCTACACACAGCGAGATAATTACCAGCGTGGGGGAATAACTACCGATGAGCATAAGACGTCTCGCCACCGCCCCCCGTACTGCTTTCTTTCTCGGTGGGGCAAATCGGGCGATTGTACTGATTCCGCCATTGAACGCACTGAAAAAGTAATCATTTAGCCATCAGGCCGATGAAACGCTTGTTTGATTGACCGTAGACGCTCTATCGCGGCACCTAACTCCTGTGGGAGCAAAGCTTGCTCGCGATGACGGACTGACATTCAACATTGATGCTGACTGTTATACCGCTATCGCGAGCAAGCTTTGCTCCTACGGGGTCGGGGTCAGTCGCTTTCGTGTTCGAGGTGCCCATCCCACCCGCCACCCAGCGCCGCAATCAACTGCACGCTGGCGATCAAACGGCTCTGCAACAGATCCAGCGCACTGCGCTCGTTGTTCAATGCCGCCGCTTGAACCACCACCACATCCAGATAGGCAATCACCCCGGCCTTGTACTGGTTCTGGGTCAGGCGCAACGATTCACGGGCCGCATCCAGCGCCTGTTGCCTCACGACGGCTTCGTTCTCCAGCACCTTGAGCTGCACCAGAAAGTTTTCCACTTCACGGAAACCGTCGAGCACGGTCTGGCGGTATTTGGCGACGGTTTCGTCATAGGCCGCTTCGCTGCGATCAACCTCCGCCGAGCGCTGCCCGCCGTCGAACACGGTCATGGCCAGTTGCGGGCCCACCGACCAGAAGCGGTTGGGCAAGCTGAACAGGTCCTTCGACGTACTGCTGCTGTAACCGCCGTTCAGACTCAGGGTCAGGTCCGGATAATAGGCGGCCTTGGCCACGCCGATGTTGGCATTGGCGGCGATCACCGAACGCTCCGCCGAGGCAATGTCCGGTCGCCGTTCCAGCAGTTGCGAAGGCAGGCTCAGCGGCACCTCCGGCAGGGGCGGAATTTCGTCGGTTTCAGCCAGCTTGAACTCGGCCGGCGCCAGACCGATCAGCACGGCGATGGCGTTTTCGAACTGGGCCCGTTGCCAGATCAGATCGACCAGGTCCGCCTCGGTGCTCTTGAGCTGAGTCTGCGCCTGAGCCACGGCATCCTTGCCGGAAACGCCGGCGCGGTACTGGTTTTCGGTCATTTTCAGCGAACGCTGGTAGGCCTCGACAGTCGCTTCCAGCAACCGCTTCTGCTCATCGATGACCCGCAATTGCAGGTAGTTCTGCACCAGTTCCGACTGCTGGCTCAGACGTATCGCCGCCAGATCGGCGTAGCTGGCCTCGGCATTGGCCGTGTCGGCTTCGAGGCCACGGCGCAATTTGCCCCAGACATCAGCCTCCCAACTCACGCCGGCCTGCGCCGTGTAGGTGTTGCGGATGCCGCTCGAAGAACTGCTCAGGCTTGAACTGCTGCTGCCGGTGCCCTTGCCGGAACGGGTTTTCCCGGCGGTCAGGTCCACCGTCGGGAAAAACGCGCCCCGGGCACTTTTGACCAGGGCCTGGGCCTGGCGGTATTGCGCCTCGGTCTGGGCAACCGTCTGGTTAGCGCTATTGAGCTTTTCGATCAGGCCATTGAGTTGCCGGTCGCCATACAGCTCCCACCAGGCACCGCGGGCCAGGGAATCGCTCGGATTGGCCTGGCGCCAGCCGGCCGCTTCCTTGTACTGCGCCGGCTCCGCGGTTTGCGGACGCTGATAATCCGGGCCGATGGCGCAGGCACTGAGCATCGCCGCGCACAGCGACAGGCTCAGCAACCGCGAGCCTCGGGCCTTAATCAACGATGCGGCCAGCGGTGTAGCCAGGTTGAACAGCGAACGGTCAGTCATAGCGGAGTTTCCAGAGCAGCATCGGTACGCACCCCACGCCAGTGGTTGAAGCGATGGCGCAGTTTGTCGAGATAGAGGTAAACCACCGGGGTGGTGTAGAGGGTCAGCACCTGGCTGAAGATCAGCCCGCCAATGATGGTCAGGCCCAGCGGCTGGCGCATTTCCGCCCCTTCGGCGCGGCTCAGCAGCAGCGGCAAGGCACCGAGGATCGCCGCCAGGGTGGTCATCAGGATCGGCCGCAACCGTTGCAGGCAGGCGTTGCGGATAGATTCCAGCGGTGCCATGCCTTGCTGGCGCTCAAGCTGCAAGGCCAGGTCGATCATCAGGATGGCGTTCTTCTTCACCACGCCGATCAGCAGGAACAGCCCGAGCAACGAAATCAGGCTGAACTCGCCACCCAGGGCATAAATCGACAGCAACGCGCCGACCCCCGCCGACGGCAAGGTCGAGAGAATGGTCAGCGGATGAATGTAGCTTTCATACAGCACACCGAGCACCAGATAGACCGCCACCAATGCCCCCAGGATCATCCATGGCTGGCTTTTCTGGGTCGCGGCGAAGGCATCGGCGGTGCCGGCCATTTTCACGATGACGTCTTCCGGCATCCCGAGTCTGGCAATCGCCCGCTCGATGGCCGCCGTGCCCTGCTCCACCGTGACGCCTTCGGCCATGTCGAAGGAGATACTTTCGGAGGCGAACTGGCCTTCGTGGCTGACCCGGTCGTCTTCCAGGCTGTTTTCGTAATGAGCGATGGTCGACAGTGGAATCCGTGCACCTGCGGCAGTAATCACCTGAACCTGCTTGAGGGTGATCGGGTCCTGAGCGTATTTCGGATTGACCTCCATCACCACCTGATACTGGTTGAGGCTGTCGTAAATGGTCGAAATCTGCCGCTGGCTGTAAGCATTGTTCAGCACCGCCGTGACCATGCTCATGTCCACCCCCAGGCGCTTGGCCTGGTCACGATCGACAATCAACGTGACTTGTTGGGCGCCGCGGCCTTCACGGGCATCAATGGCCGTCAACTCCGGCAAGGCCTTCAGTGCAGCGACGACTTTCGGATACCACTCTCGCAGCTCGCCAAGATCGGCGCTTTGCAGGATGTAGGAATACTGCGACGTGGTCTGTTCGCGACCACCACCGAATTGCAGGTCCTGATCCGCCATCAGCATCAGCTGCGCGCCCGCGACCTTGGGCATTTCCTTGCGCAGGCGTTCGATGACCTTTTGCGCGGAAATATTGCGTTCCTTGATCGGCTTGAGACGCACCAGCATGAAAGCGTTATTGGTGCCGTTGGTGCCACCGATGAAGCCGGCAACGCTTTCCACGGCGTCATCCTTGAGCACGGCACGGCGAAAGGTTTCCATTTTCGGTTGCATCACGCTGAACGACAGGCCGTCGTCGCCGCGCACGAAGCCGATCAGTTGCCCGGTATCCTGCTGAGGTAAAAATGTCTTAGGAACAACGACATACAGCGCAATGTTGACGCCGACAGTCACGATCAGGCTCAGCAAGGTCAGTCGTCGATGGCGCAGCACCCAGTCGAGGCTGGTCGCATATTTTCCGACCATCCACTCGTTGGCGCGCTGACTCCAGCGTTGCAGGCGGTTTTCCTGGCCTGGCGTATGCGGCTTGAGCCAGCGGGCGCAGAGCATCGGGGTCAGTGTCAGCGAGACCACCAGCGACACCACAATGGCCGCCGCCAGGGTGATGGAAAACTCGCGGAACAGGCTCTCGATGATCCCGCCCATAAACAGGATCGACAGGAACACCGCCACCAGCGACACGTTCATCGACAGCAAGGTGAAACCCACCTCCTGGGCACCGAGATAGGCCGCCTTCATCGGCTTGATACCTTCGTCGATGTGCCGCGAGATGTTCTCCAGCACCACGATGGCGTCATCCACCACCAGCCCGGTGGCGAGGATCAACGCCATCAGCGACAGGTTGTTCAGCGAAAAACCGTAGAGGTACATCACCGCAAAGGTGCCCACCAGCGACACGGGCACCGCCAGGGTCGGGATCAACGAGGCGCGGAAATTACCGAGGAACAGGAACACCACCAGGATCACCAGGGCCACGGCGATCAACAAGGTCATTTCCGCTTCGTGCAACGTCGCCTTGATCACCGGCGAACGGTCCATGGCCAAGTTCAGTTTGACGCTGGCCGGCAGCACCGCCTGCAACGCCGGCAACTGCGCCTTGATCTCGTTGACCGTCTCGATGATGTTGGCGCCCGCCTGCCGGTTGATCACCAGCAGCACCGCCGAATCGTCGTTGAAAAAGCCGCTGTTGTAACGGTCCTCGACGCCATCGCTGACCTTGGCCACGTCCTTCAGGCGCAGGGCTGCGCCATCCGCGTAGTGAATGATCAGCGACTCGTAATCCTTGGCCTTTTCCAGTTGATCGTTGGCTTGCACCTGCCACAGCCGCTGGCCATCTTCCACCGAACCCTTGGGCCGGCGCACGTTGGCATTGGCAATGGTATTGCGCACATCGTCCAGCGCCACGCCGTACTGGTTGAGCGCCTGGGGTTCGAGCTCGATGCGCACTGCCGGCAATGAGCTACCGCCGATCTGCACTTCACCCACGCCCTGCACTTGCGACAGGCTCTGGGACAGGATGGTCGAGGCCAGGTCATAGAGCTGGCCTTTTTCCAGCACATCCGAGGTCAGCGACAGCACCATGATCGGCGCCTGGGACGGGTTGACCTTCTTGTAGGTCGGCATGCTGCGCATCCCGCTGGGCAGCAGGTTGCGCGAGGCATTGATCGCCGCCTGCACTTCCCGCGCCGCGCCATTGATGTCGCGGTCCAGGTCAAACTGCAGAATCACCCGGGTCGAGCCCTGGCTGGAGCGACTGCTCATGGTGTTGACCCCGGCGATGGCGCCGAATGAACGCTCCAGCGGTGTCGCCACCGTGGAGGCCATCACTTCGGGACTCGCTCCGGGCAGACTGGCCTGGACCACGATCACCGGGAAGTCCATTTGCGGCAGCGGCGACACCGGCAGCAGGCCGAAGCTCACGCCACCGAGCAGCATGATCGCCAGGCTCAGTAGCATGGTTGCCACCGGTCGTTTGATGAAAGGACCGGAAAGGTTCATCGCCCCTCCCTCCCTGCACCAATCCCTGTAGGAGCGAGCCTGCTCGCGATGAGGCCTGCACATCCGACATGGATGGAGGCTGATCCACCGCAATCGCGAGCAGGCTCGCTCCCACAGTGTCTACGGTTCAACACTTTCACACCGCCACCTCTTCGGCTTTGGACTTGCCGAAACGGCGACCGAGACGGTCGAAGTACAGGTAAATCACCGGGGTGGTGAACAACGTCAGGATCTGGCTGACCAGCAAGCCGCCGACCATCACCAGACCCAGCGGCTGGCGCAGTTCCGCCCCGGAACCAGTGGCGAGCATCAGCGGCACCGCACCAAACAACGCAGCCAGGGTGGTCATCAGGATCGGTCGGAAGCGCAGCAAAGCGGCCTGATAAATCGCCGTTTGCGGGTCCATGCCCTGATTGCGCTCAGCGTCGAGGGCGAAGTCGATCATCATGATCGCGTTCTTCTTCACGATGCCGATCAGCAGGATGATGCCGATGATGGCAATCATCCCCAGGTCATTGCCGCTGAGAATCAGTGCCAGCAAGGCGCCGACCGCCGCCGAGGGCAAGGTGGATAGAATGGTGATCGGGTGAATGTAGCTCTCGTACAGCACGCCCAGCACGATGTACATGGTCACCACCGCCGCCAGAATCAGCAGCAAGGTGCTCGACAGCGAGGCCTGGAAGGCCTGCGCCGCCCCCTGGAACTGGGTCTGCACGCCAATCGGCATGCCGATGTCCTTCTGCACCTGTTCGATGATCTGCACCGCATGCCCCAGCGCCACGCCGGGCGCCAGGTTGAACGACATCATCACCGCCGGGAACTGGCCGATATGGGTGATCGCCAGTTGCGCCTGGCGTTCTTCGATATGCGCCAGGCTGGACAGGCGCACCTGACCGCCATCGGTGGTCTTGACGTGTATCTGGTCCAGCGCCTGCGGGCCGATCTTCTCGCCGGACTGTGATTGCAGCACCACGCGGTACTGGCTGGCCTGGGTGTAGATGGTGGAGATCTGCCGCTGGCCAAAGGCGTCATACAGCGCATCGGTGATGTTCGACACCGACACCCCGACCCGGGATGCGGCATCGCGGTCGATCACCAGATAGACCTGCAAGCCCTTGTCCTGCAAGTCGCTGGCAACGTCGGTCAGTTCCGGGCGGTCCGCCAGGGCTTCGACCAGACGCCCGCTCCACAGGCTCAACAGCTCCGAATCCGGCGACGACATGCTGAACTGGTACTGCGTGCGGCTGACCCGGTCTTCGATGGTCAGGTCCTGTACCGGCTGCATGAACAGGCGGATGCCCACCAGCTTGTCCAGTTCCGGTTGCAGGCGGGCAATCACTTGCGTTGCGCTCAGGTCGCGGTCGTGGTGCGACTTGAGGTTGATCAGCAACCGACCGCTGTTGAGGGTCGAGTTGTCGCCATCCACGCCAATGTAGGAGGACAGGCTTTCGACGGCGGGGTCGGCCAGAATCACCTTGGCGAGTTCTTGCTGGCGCTCGCTCATGGCGGCGAAGGAAATCGACTGCGGGGCCTCGGAAATGCCCTGGATAACGCCGGTGTCCTGCACCGGGAAGAAGCCCTTGGGCACCACCATGTACAGGAATACCGTCAGCGCCAAAGTGCCAATGGCCACCATCAAGGTCAGCGGCTGGTGCTTGAGTACCCACTGCAACTTGCGCCCGTAGGCGGCGATCATCCAGTCAATGGCCGCGCCGCTGGCGCGGTAGAAACGTCCCTGTTCGCCTTCCTTCGGTTCGCGCTTGAGCAGCCGCGCGCACATCATCGGCGTCAGGGTCAGGGACACCACCAGGGAAATCAGGATCGCCACTGCCAGGGTGATGGCAAATTCGCGGAACAACCGCCCGACCACATCCGCCATGAACAGCAGCGGGATCAGCACCGCAATCAATGACAACGTCAGTGAGATCAGGGTGAACCCGATCTGCTTGGCGCCTTTGAGCGCTGCGTTCAGCGGGCTGTCGCCCTCTTCAATAAACCGGGAAATGTTCTCCAGCATCACGATGGCATCGTCCACCACGAAACCGGTGGCGATGGTCAGGGCCATCAGGGTCAGGTTGTTGACCGAGAAACCGGCGAGGTACATCACGCCGAAGGTACCGATCAGTGACAACGGCACGGCCACCGACGGAATGATCGTGGCACTGGCCCGACGCAGGAACAGGAACGTCACCATCACCACCAGGGCGATGGCGATCAGCAATTCATGCTGCACGTCCTTGACCGAGGCGCGGATGGTCTGGGTGCGGTCAGTCAGTACGACGACGTCGAGACCGGCCGGCAGGTTGTCGGTGATACTCGGCAGCAAGGCCTTGATCCGGTCCACCACTTCGATGACGTTGGCACCCGGTTGACGCTGGATGTTCAGCAGCACCGCCTGGTTTTCATTGGCCCAGGCCGCCAGTCGCTCGTTTTCGGCGCCATCGACGATCTCGGCCACATCCTTGAGCCGCAGCGGTGCGCCATTGGCGTAGGCCAGGATCAGGTTGGCGTAGTCCGCGGGTGAAGTCAGTTGATCGTTTGCGTCGAGCATCGACACCCGGGTCGGGCCATCGAAGTTGCCCTTGGGCTGGTTGACGTTGGAAGCACCGATCAGGGTCCGCACGTCCGACAGGTTCAGGCCGTTGGCCGCCAGAGCCTCAGGGTTGACCTTGATCCGCACCGCTTGACGCTGGCCGCCGGCAATGCTGACCATGCCGACGCCGCTGATCTGGGCGATTTTCTGCGCCATGCGCGTATCGACCAGATCGTTGAGCTTGGGCAGCAACATGGTCTTGGAAGTAATGGCCAGCGTCAGCACCGGCGTATCGGCCGGGTTGACCTTGTTGTACACCGGTGGCGCCGGCAGGTCCTTGGGCAACAGGTTGGTGGCGGCGTTGATCGCGGCCTGCACCTGCTGCTCGGCAACATCCATGTTGATGTCGAGGCTGAAACGCAGGGTCAGCACCGAGGCGCCGCCGGAACTGGTCGAAGCCATCTGGGTCAGGCCGGGCATCTGCCCGAACTGCCGCTCGAGCGGCGCGGTTACGGCGCTGGTCATCACATCCGGGCTGGCGCCGGGATAGAGGGTCATGACCCGAATGGTCGGGTAATCGACCTGAGGCAATGCCGACACCGGCAGCAATCGATAGGCGATGACGCCGGCCAGAATAATGGCCAGCATGCTCAAGGTGGTCGCTACCGGGCGAAGGATGAACAGCCGCGAGAGATTCATGCGCCGCCCTTTTTCGCCTTGTCGGCAGGCGCCGGCTCAGTGGAATTGGCCGCCGATTTGCCTTGCAGATGCCCGGCGGGGTTTGTCGGCACGTCCTGAGGGTTGTTGACCACCTCCACGTCGCTACCGTCCTTCAGGCGGTCAGTGCCTTCCAGCACCACGCGATCACCGGCAGCAAGGCCTTCAGTGACCACCGTGTTGGTACCATCGCTGGCGCCGATTTTCAGCTGGCGAATCTTGACCTTCTTGTCGCCGTCCAGGGCATAGACGAACGTGCCGTTGGTACCGAACTGGATCGCGGCGGACGGTGCGAGGACCACGTCCTTGAGAGTGTCGGCCAGCAGGCGCACGTTGACGAACTGGTTGGGGAACAGCGACTGGTCACGGTTGTCGTAACGTGCCTTGAACTTCAGGGTGCCGGTGGTGACGTCGATCTGGTTGTCCAGGCTCTGCAGTACGCCGGTGGCTTGCAGCTTGGTGTCACCGCGGTCCCAGGCCTCGGCAGGCAATCTGGCACCACTGCGATAACGCGCGAGCACCGTGTCGAGGCTGCTTTCCGGCAAGGTGAAGGCCACGCTGATCGGCTGGGTCTGGGTGATGATCGCCAGCGCCGTGGTGTCGTTGGCCGCGACCAGGTTGCCGACGTCGAGCTGGCGCAGGCCAACGCGTCCGGCGATTGGCGCACGGATCTTGGTGAATTCGAGATTGAGCTTGGCGTCATTGACCGCCGCCTGATTGGTCTTGACCGTGCCCTGGAATTGGCCGACCAGCGCGATGGCGGTGTCCAGGGTCTGTTTGGCGATGCTGTCTTCCTTGTAGAGCCCGGTATATCGCTCCACATCCACCTGGGCGTTTTTCAACTGCGCCTGATTCTGCAGCAAGGTGCCTTCGGCCTGGAGCAAGGCGTTCTGGTAAGGGCGCGGGTCGATTTCAGCCAGCAGGTCGCCAGCCTTGACCATCTGCCCTTCTTCGAAATAGATCTTCACCAGCTCACCGCCGACACGGCTGCGCACATTGATGGTATTCAACGCTGTGACCGTGCCCAATGCCTTGTAATACAGCGGGAAATCACCCTTGACCGCCGGCGCTACCCGTACCGGAACCGGCCCCGTTGCACCGCCGAACCCCGGACGCATCGCGCCTGACCTGCCAGTGTGCCCGGCCACGGCTTTCGGCTGCGCGCCTTCTTTCGGCGCAGCACCACCGGGCCAGAACTTCCAGCACAGGGCAGCGATGACCAACAGGACAAGCAGGCCAAACAGCCAGCGACGGGGACTACGGGAAGCGGAGGATTGCATTGAGTGATCAACCATTGGGCGCGAGGGCTTCTTTTACATAAGACAGAACGATAAGCACTGGCGGGGTTTAAGCAAAGCGCCTTTACCGGCAATTTACCTTTGGCTTACGTAACAGGAGATTTATCCAAGATACTGAAACACAAATGAAAACGGCCTGGACAGGGCCAGGCCGTTAACAATTGTAAAACCTTACTTATTTCAAGACAGCGAGTGCTGCTTCGTAGTTCGGTTCCTGACCGATTTCACTGACCAGTTCGCTGTGCAGCACCTTGTCGTTCTCGTCCAGAACGACCACGGCACGGGCGGTCAGGCCTTTGAGCGGGCCGTCGGCGATGGCCACGCCGTAGTTCTGGATGAACTCGGCACCGCGCAGGGTCGACAGGTTCTGGACGTTTTCCAGGCCTTCGGCACCGCAGAAGCGAGCCTGGGCGAACGGCAGGTCAGCGGAGATGCACAGCACCACGGTGTTGGCGACGTCATTGGCCTGGGCGTTGAACTTGCGCACCGAAGTGGCGCAGGTCGGGGTGTCGATGCTTGGGAAGATGTTCAGCACTTTGCGCTTGCCGGCGAAGTCCTTCAGGGTAACGTCGGACAGATTGCCGGCAACCAGGGAAAAGGCTGGCGCCTTGGAACCGGCTTGAGGCAACTGGCCGTTGACTTGAACCGGGTTGCCTTTAAGAGTCACTTGAGCCATGAACGGAGTCCTTCTGAACGTTGTTGTGGAGAATCTTGAAGAGGCCGAAGTTAACCACGAAATTGACCGGCGACCTACTGCGAATACAAAACTTGCAAGCCCCCCGATCCCCTGTGGGAGCGAGCCTGCTCGCGAAAGCGGTGTGCCAGGCAAGTCATCGGTGAATGTCGAACCGCATTCGCGAGCAGGCTCGCTCCCACAGGGTCTGGTTCAAGCCAACAACCGCAACATATTGAGATGCCGCGCCGCGAAAATCCGTCGCATATAGCCGTTCACCAGCACCGCCTCGCTCAATGCACCGCCAATCGCCGAATACGTCACCCGATCGGTATACAGCGTACCCCCCTCTCCCACCGCCACCCGGTGTTCATGACGAAAGGCACGCATCGGCCCCTTGAGCATTTCATCCACGAAATGAACATCGCCGACCTCGCGGATCACCACCGTCCAATTCGAAGGAATGAAGTTGAACATCCAGTGCCGAAAGCGGAACTGCCGCCCTGCTTCGATGCGCAGATCATTCAGGTCGACATCGCCCAGCGGTGTGATGCGTTCGGGGAAGATCTTCGGGAAGTTCGCGCCTTCCAGACAGAAGTCGAGGACTTCCGTGGGCGTGCGATGGGGGATAAGCGTGGTGAGTTCCAGAACGGGCATGAATGATGGCATTCCATTGGCCAGGGGGCTCACAGACTACCACCCGATGCAGGAGCTGGCTTGTCGGGCCGCCGTATCGCAGCGAAGACGGTGTGTCAGTCGGACCGCGTTGCTGCGTTCGCCAGCCAGCCGGCTCCTACAGAAAGCATCACGTAATTTGTTACGACTTTCTGTAACAGCATTGTCGATTCAGCTGTTGATCATTCGACTATAAGTGAGTCATTCAAATCCAATGGAGAAAACACCATGCGCTTCATGATCATCATCAAAGCCAGCCAGGACTCCGAAGCCGGCATCATGCCCAGCACCGATCTGCTGACCGCCATGGGCAACTACAACGAAGAACTGGCCAAGGCCGGCATCCTCCTCGCCGGCGAAGGCCTGCAACCCAGCAGCAAAGGCGCCCGTGTGCGCTTCTCCGGCGACAAACGCACGGTGATCGACGGCCCCTTCGCCGAAACCAAGGAACTGATCGCCGGTTATTGGTTGTGGCAGGTGAAGTCGAAGGAAGAAGCCATCGAATGGGTCAAGCGCTGCCCGAACCCGATGCCAGGCACTGAGCCGGAGATCGAGATTCGCCAGGTGTTCGAGTTGTCGGACTTTGGCGCGGAGCTCACACCGGAATTGCGGGAGCAGGAAGAGCGGGCGTTTGGGCAGGGTAAAAAGTGTTGAGTATTTCCCGATATCGACAACCACACCCTGCTGAAACTCGCCTATGGGTGGATAAGCTTGATCCGCCTTAGTCACCGAAGTTTCTTCAGGAATACCGCGCCATCGTTGTTCGCGGGCAAGCCTCGCTCCTACAGGTGATCAGCGTCTGTAGGAGCGAGGCTTGCCCGCGAATGCGTCTTTAAACACACCCGCTCAGCCTGCTGTGTACGCATTAACCTTCTAGTACTCAAAAATAAAGAATCAATCCCCTCGGCTGGCTAACCCGGATTTAGCTGCTAGCTTCAAGAGACGTGTCCTACAGCCTTGAAAGCAAAGAGATTACGTCTTAACGGCCGCCAAGTGCCGAGTTGTCCAAAATGAGCCACCAGGGAATCGGGGAATCATGTTGAACAAAATGGGGATGCACGCCTGTCTTCTGGCGACTTCATTCGCACCATTCATCAGTGCCTGTGCGGACAACGCCGAGACCGCCAACAAGAGCAACAACCCGCTGAATCTCGATCCGGGGATGAACCTGCAGGATTACTACACCCCGAAGTATCAAGACTCCAATATCCATTCCAATGACCTGTTTGTGCGCGGCACGCTGCCGATTGCGCCCAATGACTTCATCGGTGTGCCGCAGTTGCTGCGCGCCACCGCGCCGATCAGCACGCGTCCCGATCCGGACGGCGGCTACAGCACCGGTGAAGGTGATCTGAACCTGTTCGATATTTTCCTGCTCAAGACCGACGGCGTGCAGTTGGGCATCGGCCCACAGATCACTGTGCCGTTTGCCGACAAGGACGAACTCGGCACGGGCAAGTGGCAGGCCGGATTCGCCGCCGTGGCCATAGACGCCTCGCCTCGCGGCCTGCTGGGCGCATTGGTGCAATACCAGCGTTCGTTCGCCGGCGACAGCGACCGCGAACAGGTCGAAACCGCAACGTTGCAACCTTTCATCATTCAAAACCTGGAACACGGCTGGTACGTGCGATCAACCGGCACCTGGACCTATGACCTGAAAAACGACACCCACTACATCCCACTCGGTTTGGGTGGCGGCAAAGTCTGGAAAGACGGGCCTAATATCCTCAATGCCTTTATCGAACCGCAATGGACTGTCGACCACAAAGGCAAAGGCTTGCCGAAATTCACGCTGTTCGCTGGCCTCAACGTCACCTTTGGAAAATAAGGACACCGCCATGCACATCGCAGTTCGCACAGCTGGCTTCGGCCTGATGACGATGTTTGTCAGTTGCGGCGTAGGGGCCGACTTCACCGCCACCCCGGAAGAAGCCCGGAGCATCGCCAAGGAGGCCTACCTTTACGGCTTTCCGGTGGTGGAGATGTACAAAACCCTCTACGCACAGGCCGTGGACAAGAAAGGCCCGAACTTCAAGGCGCCGCTCAACCAGATCGGCAACACCGCCAAGGCCTTCACCGCCAGGGATACGGCGTTCGTCACGCCCAACGCGGACACGCCTTACTCATTCGTCTGGATGGACCTGCGTGCCGAGCCACTGGTCCTCACATTGCCGCCCATCGAGGAGCACCGTTATTACTCGGTGCAATTGATCGACGCCTACACGCAGAACTTCGCTTACCTGGGGACCCGCAGCACCGGCAACAATGGCGGTCATTTCATGATCGCAGGCCCCCACTGGCAAGGTCAGCAACCCCAGAACATCGACCGGCTGCTGCGCAGTGAAACCGACATCGCCTATGCGCTTTACCGCACACAACTGTTCGATGACAAGGACCTGGCCAAGGTCAAGCAGATCCAGAAAGGCTACAAGGCTGAAACCCTGAGCCACTTCGACAAGCACAAGGCGCCACCGGCCGCCGCGAAAATCGACTGGCCCAAACCCGAGCCGAACATGAGCGACACCCCGGACCTGTTCCGCTACCTGAATTTCATGTTGGCATTCGCACCGGCCCAGGACGTGGAAAAGGATCTGCTCGCCCGTTTCAAGACCATCGGCATCGAAGCGGGTAAACCGTTCAATCTCGTCAAGTTGAGCGCCGATCAGCGCAAGGCCCTCGAAGACGGCATCAGCGACGCCAAGGCGCAATTCGCCGATTTCAAGAAAACCAGGATCGATACCCACGAAGTCACCAGCGGCGACTTCTTCGGCACCCGCGATCACCTCAAGGGCAATTACCTGTACCGCTACGCCGGCGCCAACCTGGGCATCTTCGGCAACTCCGCCGAGGAAGCGAATTACATCAGTTACTTCGTCGACAAGGATGAACAGCCGCTCGACGCCTCAAAACATGACTACACCCTGCATTTCGACAAAGACGCCCTGCCCCCGGCCGAGGCGTTCTGGTCGCTGACCATGTACAACGCCAGGAACAAACTGCTGGTAGCCAACCCGCTCAACCGCTACCTGATCAACTCGCCCATGCTGCCAGACCTCAAGCTCGACGCCGACGGCGGCCTGACCCTCTATCTGCAGAGCAAGGCCCCGGCCAAGGATTTGCAAAGCAACTGGTTGCCGGCACCCAACGGGCCGTTCTACAGCGTGCTGCGCCTGTACCTGCCTAAACCGGAAGTCGCCAGCGGCCAATGGAACATGCCGCTTTTGACCCCTGCAGCCCCGTAAAACCAACAGACGGATTCAGCCATGGCCAGGTCCGAGAGCAACGGTTTCAGCGCCGCCCGACATTGGCGTTTTACCTGGAGACAGCATGACCGCACTCAATGACCTCAACGCCCTGCAAGCCAGCATCGCCGAAGCCGTGCTCGGCCAGGATCAGGTGATTCGGCAAATCCTCCTCGGCCTGTTGGCCAACGGGCACTTGCTGCTGGAGAGTCTGCCGGGGCTGGCCAAGACCCGCACCGTGAAGGCGCTGGCCAAACATCTGGACGCGAAGATGAGCCGCATCCAGTTCACGCCGGACCTGTTGCCGTCCGACATCACTGGCGCCGAGGTGCTGCATCAGGTCGATGGCAAGCACGAGATCCGGTTCCAGCCGGGCCCCTTGTTCGGCAACCTGATCCTGGCCGACGAAATCAACCGTGCCCCGGCCAAGGTCCAGGCGGCATTGCTCGAAGCCATGGAAGAACGCCAGATCACCGTGGCCGGCAACAGCCATGCGCTGCCGGAGCTGTTCATCGTGGTCGCCACCCAGAACCCCATCGAGCAGGAAGGCACCTACCCGCTGCCGGAAGCGCAAATGGACCGTTTTCTGATGAAAGTGCTGCTCGATTACCCAAGCGCCGAAAACGAAAGCCAGGTACTGCGACTGTTGCGTGAAGAAGAACAGGCACTCGGTGCCAAGGCTGCTGCGGTACAGGGCTTTGCACTGGTCCAGGACGTGATTTTCGCTGCGCGCCGGGAAGTCAGCGCGGTGCACGTGTCCGCGGCCATCGACCGCTACCTGATCGATCTGATCAACGCCACGCGGCACCCGGCCGATTACGACGCCGACCTCGCTCGCTGGATCGCCATCGGCGCCAGCCCGCGCGGCGGTATCGGCCTGGACCGCTGCGCCCGCGCCGATGCGTGGTTGCAGGGTCAGGATTTCGTCTCGCCGGACAACGTGCGCGCCGTGGTGCACCCGGTGCTGCGCCATCGCCTGCAATTGAGCTACGACGCGGTGGCCGACGGCGTGAGCGCCGATCAGGTGCTCGACCGTTTGCTCGATAAAGTGGCGATTCCTGCATGAATGCCGATGGCCTGGTCTATGTCTCTCTGGCGCAGCTAATGGCCCTG
Source organism: Pseudomonas izuensis (assembly GCF_002356535.2). Taxonomy (NCBI): domain Bacteria; kingdom Pseudomonadati; phylum Pseudomonadota; class Gammaproteobacteria; order Pseudomonadales; family Pseudomonadaceae; genus Pseudomonas; species Pseudomonas izuensis. The sequence goes on from NZ_AP017423.2 coordinate 3,542,990, forward strand.
GCGTTCAAGACTCATGACCTGAGTTTTGTCGCCCGTCAGCCCCAGGGCAGCATCCTCGCCGGCAACCATGCCTCACGCCTGCGTGGCCGCGGCTTGAACTTCGATGAGTTGCGCCGCTATCAACCCGGCGACGATTTGCGTCACCTCGATTGGCGCGCGTCGCTGCGCACCGGCAAACCGGTGGTGCGCACCTTCACCGAAGAGCGCGACCGCCCGGCATTGATCCTGGTGGACCAGCGCATGAGCATGTTCTTCGGCTCGCAACGCAGCTTCAAATCCGCCCTCGCTGCCGAACTGGGTGCCCTGGCGGCGTGGATGGTGTTCAACGCCGGGGATCGGGTCGGCGGGCTGGTGTTCAACGACCAGCGCATCGACAGCATCGCGCCGCTACGCAGCCGCAAGCGGATCGAAGCGCTGTGCAGCCGCATCGTCCAGCAGAACCAGGCACTGAACGCCGCCAACCCGGATGCCGAAGGTCAGGACCAGCTCGACAAGGTATTGCAGCAATGCCTGGCCCTGGCGGGACACGATCACTTGATCTGTATCGTCAGCGACTTTGCCGGTGCCGGCGAGCGCACCTTGCAGCTGATGCGGCAACTGGCGGCGCCCAACGATGTGATCGCCATGCAGGTCTACGATCCTCTAGCGCTGAACCTGCCGAAAAATGGCCGCTTGCTGATCACCCAGGGCCAATTGCAGGTGGAACTGGCGGTGGAGCGTCGGCACGTTCACCAGCCGTTGGGCGACTTTCTCAGTGGTCGGCTCAAGGACGTTGCCACGCTACTGCGGCGCAGCCAGGTGCCGCTGATGATGTTCAGCACCGCCACCGAGGCGCACGAACAGTTGCGTGCCGAATTGGGCAAGATGGCTGGGGCGCGGCGATGAATCCCAACATTCCGGGCATCGAGCAACTCAAGGAAATCGCACTGCCCGCACCGGTCAGTTATGCGCCGCAGACCTGGGGTTGGTGGGTGTTGCTGAGTCTGCTGGTATCGACCGCACTCATCACCGCCGCCCGGCGATATTGGCAATGGCGCCGTGATCGTTACCGGCGTGAGGCGTTGGTGCGGTTGGCGCAGTTGCAGCTGCGCAGTGATGACTTGAGTGCGCTGCGCGAACTTCCGGAACTGCTAAAGCGCACCGCCCTCTCCATGCCCAACACCGTACCTGTGGGAGCAAGGCTTGCCCGCGATGCAGACGGTGCGGTCCTTCAGGTAAACCGCGTTATCGTTCATCGCGGGCAAGCCTTGCTCCCACAGGGTCCTGCTGCGCTGGGGAAAGAGGATTGGCAAACTTTCCTGCAGCAACACAGCAAGCAACCCTTACCCACCGATTTCAGCCAACAGCTCGCCCAACTCGCCTACGCCCCGGACGCCACCCTTCAGGCCCTTCCCCCCGAACAACGCCAACAGCTGTTCGACACCTGCAAACACTGGATAGAGCACCATCATGTGGCAGCTTGATTACCCCTGGTTGTTACTGCTGCTGCCGTTGCCGTGGTTCGGCTATCGCTACCTGCCCGACTACCGCGAGGCACGCAGCGCGGTGCGGGTGCCGTTTTTTGCGGCCATGAGTCGCGCGGTCGGCCAGGCGCCGAGTCAGGCCGGCGCACGCAACAACCGTTGGCAGTTGCTGCTGAATCTGTTGGTGTGGCTGCTGTTGCTGCTGGCAGCGGCCCGGCCGGTGTACCTGGAAAAGCCCATCGAGCGCCAGCAACCGGTGCGCGACCTGATGCTGGCCATCGACCTCTCCCAATCCATGCAAACCACCGATTTCACCGACACCAATGGCCGGAAAATCAATCGTCTGGCCGCCGTGAAGGCCGTGGTGCATGGCTTTATCGACAAACGCAAAGAGGACCGCCTCGGCTTGATCGTGTTCGGCAGTGGCGCGTATCCGCAGGCGCCGCTGACCCTCGATCACGCCAGCCTGTCACTGTTGCTGGACGATACCGGTATCGGCATGGCCGGCCCCAACACCGCCATCGGCGATGCCATCGGCTTGAGCCTCAAACTGCTGGAACAGGCCCGCGAACAGGAAAAAGTCCTGATCCTGCTCACCGATGGCAATGACACCAGCAGCGCCATCACCCCGGATCATGCAGCGGCCATGGCGGCCGCCAAGGGCGTGGTGATTCACACCATCGGCATTGGCGACCCCCATGCCGCCGGTGAAGCCAGGGTCAACCTGACGAGCCTGCAGCAGATTGCCGAAACGACCGGTGGCAGATTCTTCCGCGCCGAAGACCGCACAGCGCTGGATCAGGTCTATAGCACCCTCGACACACTCACCCCACATCAGGTGAAAACCCTCAGCCATCAACCGAAAAAGGATCTGTTCTGGTGGCCATTGGGGGCGGCGATTGCGCTGCTCGCGCTCTATCACCTCGGTGCGTTGCTGCGTCCACGTCTGTCCATGGCCCGCCAGCGGCAGGAGGCCTGAGATGGATATCAATTTCGGCGACTTCCACTTCCTGCGTCCGCCGTGGCTGTTGCTGCTGCCCTTCGCGGTGTTACTGCCACTGCTCTGGCGCCACAGCCGCGACCTGCAACGTCGCCTGCGCAGCAATATTGCCGGGCACTTATTGCCACACCTGCTGATGACCCCACGGGACAGGTACTGGCTACGCCCGGTACACCTGGTCTGCACATTGCTGGTACTCGGCGCGCTGGCCGCCGCCGGGCCGACCTGGGAGCAGGACCGACCGGACTTTCTGGAAAACCGTGCGCCGCTGATCATCGCCATTGACCTGTCGCCGTCCATGGACGCCACCGATGTGCAACCGAAGCGCCTGGAGGCGGCCAAGCACAAGCTGCATGACCTGATCCAGCGTCGCGCCGGCGCGCGCACCGCCCTGATCGCCTACGCCGGCAGCGCACATCTGGTGCTTCCGGCCACCGATGACCCGGCATTGCTCGACACCTTTATCCAGGCCCTGAGCACCGACCTGATCGGCAAATCGGGGAAAAATGTCGGCGCGGTCATCGATCAGGCCAAACGCCTGCTGACCGCCGAAAAATCCCCAGGCACGCTGCTGCTAATGACCGACGGCGCCGACACTTCGGCACTGGACGGCCTCGATAAGCAACTGGACGACAGCGCCCTGCAAGTGCTGATCCTCGCCGTCGGCAACGAGGACGGCGCGATCATCCACGATGCCAATGGTCAGCCGCGCACCGATAGCAACGGTCGTCCGGCGCTGGGCAGTTTCGATCAGGCCGCGCTCAGGAAGCTTGGATCAGCGTTGGATGCACCGCTGGGCAGCCTGACGCCCGATAACGACGATCTGGCGTGGGTCGAGTTGCACGTCCAGGCGCATTTTCAGAGCGCCAGCGACGAACAGCGCGAACTCCACTGGAAGGACGCCGGTTACTGGCTGTGCTGGCCATTGTTGCTGATCGCCTTTTTCAGCGTCCGCAAGGGTTGGAGCCTGAACTGGATGGCCGGATGGCTCTTGGCGTTGGGCCTTGGACTGCAACCGGCACCCGCACACGCCAACCCGTTGACCGATGCCTTTTTCACCCGCGACCAGCAAGGGCGCTGGGCCTTCGAACATGAGCACTTTCCCCAGGCCGCGGCACACTTCATCGACCCTTACTGGAAAGGCATCGCCGCCTACAATGCCGCCGATTTCGATCTGGCACTGGCCAGCTTCGCGCGCCTGCAAACGCCCCAGGCGTATTTCTATCTGGGCAACATCTACGTGCGGCGCTTCAAGTTCGACGAAGCCATCGCCGCCTACACCCAGGCGTTGAAGTTGCAGCCGCAATTCCCCGAAGCCATCGCCAACCTCGCCTTGGCCATCGCCTTGCAGAAAGACACCGAAAGCGCCGAACAGAACGCCCCCGAAACCAAACCAGACGACATCAAAATGGACAAGGCACCGGGCAAGGGCCAGAGCAAACCGGTGCAGACCCAACAGGCCGCATCGGATGAACAGTGGTTGCAGAACCTCAGCACCTCGCCGGCGAAGTTCCTGAAGCAGAAATTCAGTTTGCAGGATCAGGTGGGGGCCAACCCATGATCAGTCTGATAGACCGAGTTGCGGCTATCGCGAGCAGGCTCACTCCTACAATGTGTTTGCATGCACCACAAATCCCCTGTAGGAGCGAGCCTGCTCGCGATGGCGCCAGATCAATCGCCACAAAACTCGGCACCTTGCTCCTTTGCCTGATCTCCACCGGCACCCTCGCCGCCGAACCCGAACTGCGCGTCCAGGCAACCCTGCAACCCACCACCCCACCCATGGTCGGCAGCCTGGTCGAATTGCAACTCGATGTCCTCACCGACAGCTGGTTCACCGATGCCCCCACCCTGCCCGACCTGAAACTGCCGGGTGCGCTGGTCATGCCACCGGACGGCCATGCCGAACACCTGAACCAGACGCTCGACGGCAAGTCCTTCAACGGCATGCGCTACAGCTACCGGATCACACCGAATGCGGCCCAGGGTTTCGACATCCCCGCCCTGACCGTGCGCGCCACACCCGGTCAAGCCAGTGCTGAACTGAGCGCGCAGAGCCCGCCGCTGCACTTTGTCGCGACACAACCGCCGGGCTTCAACCCCAGTGAGCCGGTACTGGTCGCCCAGGGGCTGCGCTTCACCCAGAACATCATCCAACCGGCCGCGCCATTGCAGGTCGGTGACAGCCTGACCCGGCAGTTGACCCTGCAAGCCGACGGTGCCCTGGCCATGTCGTTGCCGACACCGACGCTGGACGACGTCGATGGCCTCAGTCGCTACCCGAAAAACCCGCAGGTCAGCACCCTGGACGACGGTCGCGGTCACTTCACCGGCGGCCAACGGATCGACAGCGTGACGTACCGGATCGACCGCGAAGGCCATCACCGCCTGCCCCCCATCGCGTTGAAATGGTGGGACGCCAGCCGCCAACAATCCCGAACTGCTGAAGTCCCCGCCGTGGACTTTGACGCGGTGGCCAATGACGCCTATCGACCCGTGTTTTCGATCGCCGAAGACTTGAAGAAACTCAGTCGGCAAAACCACCTGCACTTCTCGGGATTGACCTTTGGCCTGCTGGCACTGCTTGTGGGCGTGGCGTTGCTGGTGTGGTTGGCGCGTCCGTTCATTCATCGTGCGTACCTCGGCTGGCAGGCCCGGCGCCGCGCCCGTCACGCTGCCTGGCTTGAATCCGCCGACTACGCCTGGCGACAGATCCCGCCGCAGCTCGACGGCAAGCCGCCGCAGTTGAGTGCCCTTTACCTGTGGACGCGCCGCCGTCGCAAAGGCCTGAAATTGACCGCATTCGGCCCGCGCCTCCAAGCACTGTTACGCGCCTGTTACGGCCGCGAGCCGATCAAAGATCAGGCGTTGCTCCAATTCAGGCAATCCTTGGCTACGCTACAGAGTCGGACCGAACACAACAAAGAATCAGTCGCTGCCGCACTGCGACCACTGAACCCCGTTTACGAGAAGGACTTTCCATGACGAGTTCGATATCGATCCGCCAGCATCACGGCTTCAAGTTCTTGCTGACCCTGGCCTTGAGCCTGCCATTACTGGTCCAGGCAGCCGAGCCACTGCCCTCCTGGAACGACGGCCCGTCGAAAAAGAACATCATCGAATTCGTCCAGGCCGTGACCGATCAGGGCGGAAAGGATTTCGTCAAACCCGAGGACCGAATTGCCGTATTCGACAACGACGGCACGCTGTGGAGCGAGCAGCCGATGTACTTCGAGTTGCTGTTTGCGCTGGAGGAAGTCAAGCGCAACGCGCCACAACATCCTGAATGGAGCACCACCCAACCGTTCAAGGCCGTGCTGGAAAATGATCACGAGGCCCTGGCGGCGACCGGCATGGAGGGCCTGCTGAAAATCGTCGGCGCCACCCACACAGGGATGACCACCGACGCCTTCGATGACTACGCCAAGACCTGGCTAAGCCAGGCCCGTCATCCGAAAACCGGCAGGCCGTACACCGAAATGATCTTCCAGCCGATGCTGGAGATGCTCGACTACCTGCGCAGGCTGGACTTCAAGACCTACATCGTCTCCGGTGGCGACACCGGGTTCATGCGTGCCTTTGCCGAAAAGGTCTACGGCATCCCACCGGAACAGGTCATCGGCACGACATTCGTCACGGCCTTTTCGTACCAGGACGGCAAGGCATCGATCCTGCGCACACCGAAACTGGCCCACAACGACGATGGGCCAGGCAAACCGGAAAGCATCGACGCCGTAATCGGCCGCCGACCGATCCTGGCCTTCGGCAACTCCGACGGCGACCTGCAAATGCTGCAGTGGACCGCCGCCGGGACGGGCAAACGCTTCATGGGCCTGGTGCATCACACCGACGCCAAACGCGAATGGGCGTACGACCGCCAATCGAAGATCGGTCACCTGGACAAAGCGTTGGACGAAGCCAATGCCCGTGGCTGGACCGTGGTGGACATGGCCGCCGACTGGCGCCGGATCTACCCCTTCGATGCCGCCACTACCGAGCAAGTGCAATAAAAAAGACGTAACGCAGGATCGCAATGAACGTTTGTCGCACCGAGCGACGCAAGCACAAGGAGCCAGTCAGATGACTCGCATACGCAAATGGTTACCGAAGTTGGCCCTGGTGGCGACGTCGGTCATGGCGATCTCGGCGACTGCCGGGGCCGCCGATAAACCCAACATCCTCGTTATCTTCGGCGACGACATCGGCCAGACCAACATCAGCGCCTATTCCATGGGCGTGGTCGGCTACAAGACCCCGAACATCGACCGCATCGCCAAGGAAGGCATGATGTTCACCGATTATTACGCGGAGAACAGTTGCACTGCCGGACGCTCTTCGTTTATCACCGGGCAAACACCGCTACGTACCGGCCTGTCGAAAGTCGGTGCACCAGGCGCTACCGTGGGCCTGCAAAAACGCGACATCACCATTGCTCAGGCGCTCAAGTCACAGGGGTATGCCACCGGCCAGTTCGGCAAGAACCACCTCGGCGACCGCGATGAATACCTGCCGACCGCTCACGGTTTTGACGAATTTTTCGGCAACCTGTACCACCTCAACGCCGAAGAGGAACCCGAGCGCCCCTACTGGCCCAAGGATGACCCCGCGTTCCTCAAGTCGTATGCCCCGCGAGGCGTAATCCACAGCTTCGCCGACGGCAAGATCGAAGACACCGGTGCGTTGACCACCAAGCGCATGGAAACCATCGATGACGAAACCACCGCTGCGGCGCAGGCGTTCATCGAGAAGCAGGCCAAGGCGGATAAACCGTTCTTCGTCTGGATGAACACCACGCGCATGCACCTGTTCACCCACGTGCGCGACTCGATGAAGGGTCAGAGCGGCATGCCCGGCAACGAGTACGCCGACGGCATGCTGGAACATGACGGTGACGTCGGCAAACTGCTGAAAACCCTCGATGACCTGAAAATCACCGACAACACCATCGTCGTCTACACCACCGATAACGGCCCGAACCAATTCTCCTGGCCGGACGCGGCGACCACGCCGTTCCGCAACGAGAAGAACTCCAACTGGGAAGGCGCCTACCGGGTGCCGGCCATCGTGCGCTGGCCGGGCAAGATCAAGGCCGGCGAAGTCTCTAACGAGATGTTCTCGGGCCTGGACTGGTTCCCGACCCTGCTCGCGGCGGCGGGTGATGCCGATGTGAAAGACAAACTGCTCAAAGGCTGGGCACCGACTTCCGGCGGCAACAACTTCAAGGTGCACCTGGACGGCTACAACCAGTTGCCCTACCTGACCGGCCAGCAGCCTAAAGGCGAACGCAAGGAGTTCTACTACTTCAACGACGACGGCGTGTTGGTGTCGATGCGCTTCGATAACTGGAAAGCGGTGTTCTGCGAACAGCGCGCGCCGGGCGGCTTCAAGGTCTGGAGCGAACCCTTCGTTTGCCTGCGGGTACCGAAGATCTTCAACCTGCGGATGGACCCGTATGAACGCGCCGACGTGGTTTCCGACCAGTATTACGATTGGCAGACCAAAAACGTCTATCTGGCGGCCCAGGCTACCGGCAAGGCAGCGGTGTTCCTCCAGACCTTCATCCAGTACCCGCCAAGCCAGAAACCGGCCAGCTTCAGTGTTGACCAGGTGCGTGCGGCGGTAGACGCAAAAATCGCTGAAGAAATGAAGAAACAACCTGCACAGTAAGACCGCTCGACCGCCGCTCGCCCTCATCGGCGAGCGGCCCTGATTTTCACTGGAGATCATGGCGCCCCCAATCGCGGGCAAGCCCGCTCCCACAGGGATTTTTGTCGCACTGAAGATCTATTGTGGGAGCGGGCTTGCCCGCGATGAGGCCCGAGCGATCGCAGGTATTCTTGAATTGGAACAAGGCAATCCGCAATGTCCTCACGTGTCGCCAGCAAGTCGTCGGCCATACCCGCCCCTCATGTCGCCTCCCCGGCGCTGTTGATCCCCGCCCTGCTGCTGTTCGTTTCCGGCGCCGCGGCGCTGGTGTATCAGGTGCTGTGGATCAAGCAGCTGTCACTGGTGGTGGGCGTCGAGGTGTATGCCATCACCACCGGGATCAGCGCTTTTTTTGCCGGCCTGGCCTTGGGCGGCCTGCTCTTCGGGCGCTGGGCCGACCGTTTGCAGCAACCGGTCCTGTTGTATGCCGGGCTGGAAGTGCTGGTGGCGGTGCTCGGTGTCGGCGCGACCTTCGCCATGAGCCTGGCGGCCCAGCCGTTTGCCTGGCTTGAACAACAGATCGGTCTACTGGCCTGGGTGTTGCCGTTCGCCCTGGTCGGCCTGCCGGCGATGTTGATGGGCGGCACCCTGCCGGTGCTGGTGCGCTCGCTGGCCAGCGATCCACTCAAGCTGGGCAAGGCTGGCGGCCATCTCTATGCGGCAAACACTGCCGGCGCCATCGCGGGCACCTTGCTCGCCGCGTTCGTGCTGATTGCCACCCTGGGCGTACGCGGCAGTGCCTTGGCCGCGGCGATGCTCAACCTTCTGGCCGCCGCCGGTGCCTTGTGGTACCGGCGCCTGCGTCCGCTGCCCGGCAACACGCCGGTCAGGCACCACGCCGACAGCGCACCGGATCGCCTGGCGCTGTGGCTGTACTCGATTGCCGGCGGCGTGGCCCTGGGTTACGAAGTGGTCTGGTCGCAGTCGATCGTGCAGTTCATGAGCACCCGCACCTATGCCTTCGCCGTGGTGTTGGCGACGTACCTCACCGGGTTGTTTCTCGGCAGCGCCCTGCTCGCCCGCCGGGTCGATCGCCTGCGCGATCCCTGGGGCGTGTTCGGATTGTTGATTGCCGGTGCCGGGCTGATTGCGCTGCTGGAAATCGCCTTGCTCGGGCGCTGGCTGGTTATCGCGCAAAGCGTGGTCGAAGCCTGGGTGCTGTCGCTGGGTGCCAATGAGCTGGCCGGCATGAGCGCACGCTTTGCGGTGGCGGCCTTGAGCATTGTGTTCGTGCCGACCGTGCTGCTGGGCGCGGCGTTTCCCGTGGCCCTGCGCTTGAGCGTCGGCCGCGAGCATGTGGGACGTCATGTCGGTGAGGTGGTGGCGTTCAATACCCTGGGCGGGATCATCGGCGTGATGCTCTGCGGGTTTGTACTGATCCCGCTGCTGGGGCTGGTGCGCACGCTGGGACTGTTGGCGATCATCGCTGCCGGGATTGGCTACTTCGCGGTGCGCAAGGGGCATGGGGTCAAGAAAGGCCGGCGTCAGGGCGTGATCGCCGTCGGCCTGCTGTCGGTAGCCTTGGCGCTGCTGACCCCGGTGAACAAACTGGCCAGCCTGCTGCCCGGCGCGCGCAACGCCACCCTGGCCTTTTACGAAGAAGGGCGCGGTGGCACCGTCGCCGTGGTCAGCCAGGGCAAAGGGCAAAAGGCCTTCCAGCGTTTATACATTCAGGGCGTTTCGAACACCGGCGATGCCATGCCGTCCCTGCGCTACATGCGCATTCAGGCGCTGTTGCCGTTGCTGATCCACAACGCCGAGCCGCGCTCGGCGCTGGTGATCGGGTTTGGCACCGGCATCACCGCCGGTGCCCTGACGCGCTATCCGGGGTTGGAACACCGCGTCGTCGCCGAACTGCTGCCGTCTGTGGTCAAGGCGGCCCCCTTGTTCAAGGGCAACTTCAATGCCGCCGCCGACCCGAGTGTCGATGTGCGCCTGCGCGACGGTCGCCAGGAACTGCTGCGCAATCCGCAGCGCTACGACCTGATCACCCTCGAACCACCACCGCCCTCCGCCGCCGGCGTGGTCAACCTGTATTCCCGGGACTTCTACCAATTGGCCGCCAGTCGCTTGCAGAAACAGGGCCTGGTCGCCCAGTGGCTGCCGTTGCCGACGCAGAACATCGACGACTCGCGCTCACTGGTGCGCAGTTTCCTCGATGTCTTTCCCTATGCCACCCTGTGGACCAGTGAGTTCCACGAGATGCTGCTGGTGGGCTCGCTGGAACCGATCGAGCTGGATGCAGCGAAAATCAGCCAACGTTTCCAGCAGGCCAGCGTACGCGGCACCTTGCAGGACGTGGGCATCGGTTCGGCCGCTGCGTTGCTCGCGACCTGGGTGACCGATCGCGCCGGCCTTGAACGCTTCGCTGCTGATGCGCCACCGGTGACCGACGATCAACCGCGCATCGAATACGCACCGTGGGTGCGGGCCAAGGAGATCACCCGAGTGCTGCCGGCGCTGCTGGACCTGCACACAGCCCCGCCGCTGGTGAATGCCGATGCGGGATTCAATGAGCGCATGAACGCGCACCGGCAACGCCTGATGCAGTTTTATCGGGCGAGCCTGCATGCCTATGACGGCGATCGCGATGCCTGGGGCCGGGATATTCGCGAGGTGATGGCTGGGGATGGGGGGAATCCGTATTACCGGTGGTTTGTCGGGGAGTGATGTAGCGCCTGCCAGACCGCTTTCGCGAGCAGGCTCGCTCCCACAGTGGATGGTGTGTACGGCACGGAACCAATGTGGGAGCGAGCCTGCTCGCGAAGAGGCCATCAGCCTCAAAGCAATGTCATTTGACAGACGCCGGTCATCCGGCAAAGCTGCATCGAGCCTCAACGCGCGCCTGACGGCACACGCACCTGGACCACGGAAGTCGTAATGCCGAACCATAAAAATAAAGCAGTCGCTGCAAACCCTGAATCGCAACCAACCCTGATTAACCGTTATCTGTTTCCCGTCACTATCGGCGTCCTGCTCCTGGCTGTCGCGGGCATTGGCTGGTTTCTGTTCGCCAGCAAACCGGCGCCCGTGACCTATACACCGGTCAGCACGCCTGTCGCTCAACCCGCCAAACCGCAATCGGTGGCCGCACTGCCGGCGATAGCGCCGGCAACCATGGTCGACGAACAGCAATGCCAGGGCTGCCACAGCGCCCAGGTCAAGGACTGGCAAGGCTCCCATCACCAATTGGCGATGCAGGAGGCGAACGCCGAAACGATGCTCGGCGATTTCAACAACGTCAGCTTCAAGGCGGAAAACGAAACCACCCGGTTCTCGCGCAAGGACGACGGATTCTGGGTCAATACTCCCGGTATCGACGGCAAGAACGCCGACTTCAAGGTGGCCTACACCTTCGGCATCGCGCCCTTGCAGCAATACCTGATAGCCGTCGGCGACGGTCGCTTGCAAGCCCTGGGCGTGGCCTGGGATACCGAGAAACACCGCTGGTTTCATCTCTATCCGGGCCAGGGCGTGACCTTCAAGGACCCGTTGCACTGGAGTAAACCAAGCCAGAACGCCAACTTCATGTGCGTCGAGTGCCACACCACCGGCCTCAAGCGCAATTTCGACGCGGCAAATAACACCTTCGACAGCCAGTGGAACAGCCTCGGCGTCGGCTGTCAGGCCTGCCATGGCCCGGCCTCCAATCACCTGGAATGGACGGCGAAAAAAACCGACCTGATCCACGCCGGGTTCGACGTCGATCTCAAGGACAAGAACGCCACGGTCGAAATCGAAACCTGCGCCCGCTGCCACGCCCGCCGCGCCCCGCTGGGCGATGGTTACACCGTCGGCAAGCGCCTGATGGACGATTACCTGCCGAGCACCCTGACCCGCGAGTTGTACGCCCTGGACGGCAAGATCAAGGATGAGGTGTTCGAACACGGCTCCTTCGCCCAGAGCAAAATGTTCGACAAGGGCGTGCGTTGCAGCAATTGCCACAACCCCCACAGCACCCAACTCAAGGCACCGGGCAACGGCGTCTGCCTGCAATGCCACAACACCGCGGGCAAGACGTCGGTGGAAGGCGTCGATGGCAAGGGACTGCAAGCGAAAAACTACGATTCCATCGAACACACCCGTCACGCCATGGGCCAGCCGGGTTCGCAGTGCGTGGATTGCCACATGCCCGGCAAGTTCTACATGGGTAACGATTTCAGGCATGACCACAGTTTCAGCATCCCCAATCCGGAACGCGCGCAAAGACTCGGCACGCCGGACGCCTGCCTGACCTGCCACCAGGGCAAGGCCGGCGACGCTGCCGGTAAAAAAGTCACCGAGCAGTTCAAGTTATGGAACACCGTCAACGCAAACACCCAGCAAGCACCACGCTACGACGAAAGCCTGTGGCTGATTCGCAACGGTCAGCCCGGCGCGGCGCAAGCCTTGTTCGAGCAGTTGCAACGCAGCAACCTGCCGGCGATTCAACGGGCGACCCTGCTCACCGAACTACCGGCGTACCCCAGTGAACAGGCGTTGAAGCTCGCCACCAAGGATTTGAGCCACCCGGCACCGCAGGTGCGTGAAAGTGCGGTGCATGCAGTCAGCGCGTTCCTGCCGCCACCGGAACGTGCGTCACTGCTCACACCGTTGCTGAGCGATCCGGTGAAAGCGGTACGCATTGCGGTGGCGCGAGACCTGCTCGGCGTGGCGCGCGACGGTCTGGGCAATGCTCAGGACAGCTGGAACAAGGCCATCGCCGAATACGAGGCGGTCCAGAAGAGCCTGGCCGAACGCGCCGAAGCCAACCTCAACCTGGCCATGCTGTACCAGGCCGACGGTCGCAGCGGCGAGGTCGAAAGCCTGCTGCGTACCTCGCTCCAGCGTGATCCGGATTTCCATCCGGCACGGGTGACGCTGGTGCAATGGCTGGAAGCCAATGGACGCAGTCAGGAAGCCCAGGCACTCCTTGCGCAAAGCTTGAAGGAATACCCGGACGCCGCCCTGTTGCAACACACCCAGGGCTTGTCGCTGGTGCGGGCGGGCAAATCGCAGCAGGCTATGCCGTTCCTGCGCAAAGCCGCACAACTGGAACCGCAGACCGCGCAATACGGCTACGTGCTGGCGGTGGCGCTGCATGACAGCGGCAAGGTGGAGGCAGCGTGCGAGGAGCTGGAGCGGTTGTTGAAGGTGCAGCCGACCAATCGCAATGCGCGCCTGGCGTTGATCCAGTACTACCTGGACAACGGGCAGGAACCCAAGGCCCAAGTGCTGTTGCAGGGCTGGAAGAAGATGAACATGGGTGATCCGGCGTTGAAATGATCGTGGGCTGATCCAATGGCCCCATCGCGGCGGTGCGGCGGTCCGACAAGCCTTGCTCCCACAGGGTTGTGGCCTGCGCAAATGTTGCGGCCACCCGAAACCCGTGGGAGCAAGGCTTGTCGGACCGCCGCACCGCCGCGATGGTCGTCAACAATAACGCGTGCTTCTTGGGTAACTGCGGTGCTCTGTAGTCCATCGCGAGCAGGCTCGCTCCCACAGGGACCGCATTCACCGTCGTCGAAACAACGGCCGCGGCTCGATCACCGATCGCCCGTACAACACGCTCATCCCCGCCAACCCCTTCAACGCATCCTCGGCAGATTTGTCTTCGCGCACGGCGAAGCTGTCGAAACCGCACTGCCGCATGTGGCTGAGCTGATCGCGCAGCACATCGCCAATCGCACGCAACTCACCGCTCCAGCCCAGTCGGGTGCGCAGCAGATACGCCTGACTGTAGGCGCGCCCGTCGCGGAAGCTCGGAAAGTCCAGGGCAATCAACGGCAACTGGGCAAACCACGGCTTCAGGCTTTCCACTTCATCGTCCGGCCCCAACCACACGCCATTTTGTTCCGGGTTATCCAGCCAGCGTGCCAGCGGCAGAATGACCTCACCCGCAGGTACTTCGGTTTCAGCGTCCCTGACCAGGGTCCATGGATCATCCGCGACAATCCGCGCCACGCCCTCCTCCAGCCGCAACAGGTTGTTCATGCCGACACCTCCGGCACTTTCGGATAAACCGACTCCTTGAACGGCTCCAGGCCAATCCTCGCCAGGGTGTCGACGAACAGTTCCTCGCTCTCGCGGTACCGCACGAACGTCTCGATGATGCGCTCGATGACACCGGGCACTTCGACGGCGCTGAAGGACGGGCCGATGACCTTGCCCAGCGCGCTGTTCTTGCCCTGGGCGCCACCGAGAGTGATCTGGTACCACTCGCTGCCGTTCTTATCGACACCCAGGATGCCGATGTTGCCGATGTGGTGGTGACCGCAGGCGTTCATGCAACCCGAGATGTTAAGGCTGATGTCACCCAGGTCGTGCAGGTAGTCGAGGTCCTCGAAGCGCGCCTGAATAGCCTGGGCAATGGGGATCGACTTGGCGTTGGCCAGCGCACAGAAGTCGCCACCGGGGCAGGCGATGATGTCGGTCAGCAAACCGACATTGGCGCTGCCCAGGTTGTGTTCGCAGGCCAGGCGCCACAGCGCGAACAGGTCGGCCTTGGGCACGTCGGGCAGGACGATGTTTTGTTCATGGGCGATGCGGATTTCGCCGAAGCCAAAACGTTCTGACCATTGGGCCACCGCCTCCATCTGCGTGTCCGTGACATCGCCCGGTGGCGCGGCGAGGCCGGGTTTGGTCGACAGCACCACACTGGCGTAACCCGGTACTTTGTGCGGCTGCACGTTACGCATCACCCAGCGCGCGAACGCCGGATCGTCGGCCAGATGCGTGCCGAAATCGAGGCTGGTGCCTGCCAGTTCACGATAATCCGGTGCAACGAAGGCACCGGCCACACGCTCGAACTCATCGAAGGTCAGTTGCGCCGGGCCGTCCTTGAGGTACTGCCACTCCTCCTCCACTTCCCGGGCAAAAGCGTCGATGCCCAGGGCCTTGACCAGAATCTTGATCCGCGCCTTGTACTTGTTGTCCCGCCGGCCATGACGGTTGTACACGCGCAACACCGCCTCGACGTAGGAGAGCAGGTGCTGCCACGGCAAGCCTTCGCGTATCTGCAAACCGAGGATCGGCGTGCGCCCCAACCCACCGCCGACCATCACCCTCAACAACATTTGCCCGTCGCTGCCAGGGTAAAGATAGAGGCCGATGTCATGCATCATGATCGCCGCGCGGTCTTGCTCGGCCGAGCAGATGGCGATCTTGAACTTGCGCGGCAGAAACAGGAACTCCGGGTTGATGGTCGACCACTGCCGCAGAATTTCCGCCAGCGGTCGCGGGTCGATCATCTCGTCGGCCGCGACCCCGGCGAAGGCTTCGGTGGTGATGTTGCGCACGCAGTTGCCGGAGGTCTGGATCGCATGCATTTCCACCTCGGCCAGGCGTTCGAGGATGTCTGGCACCTCGGCCAGTTCGATCCAGTTGAACTGCATGTTCTGCCGGGTGGTGAAGTGGCCGTAACCGCGATCGTAGTCCCGGGCGATGCTCGCCAGTGTGCGCATCTGCCGGGCACTGAGCGTGCCATAGGGAATAGCCACCCGCAGCATGTAGGCGTGTTTTTGCATGTACAGGCCGTTCTGCAGGCGCAAAGGCAGGAACTCTTCCTCACTCAGCTCACCGGCCATGAAGCGCTCTACCTGATCGCGAAACTGCGCAACCCGCTCAAACACCAGCGCCCGGTCATAGTCGTCGTACTGATACATCTGGCTACCTCATCAGGATTGATCGGGCTCTATTACTGATACCTGGCGCGATCCTTGTGGGAGCGAGCCTGCTCGCGAAGGCGGAGTGCCAGGCGACATTGATGTTGCATGTGCTGCCCTCTTCGCGAGCAGGCTCGCTCCCACAGGGTTTGTGCCAAGAGTCGGGATCTGTGGCCCGTTTCGGTGCCGACTATGAGCGTTCGGCGCAGGACATTACAGATTCACTTAATGTCTAAAAAACCGTATCAGAACGCGGTGGATCGCCGCGGGCATACCCAATATCTGATCCGCACAAATGAACTTTTCCTGAGCCTGTTTTGTTTTCAGCGGTGTTTTTACAGTGCATGGCATTGCAAGCGTGGAAGCATTGAGCATGAGCACAACAACGATCGGACAGGCTTATAACTACAAGGTGGTGCGGCAATTCGTCGTGGCGACCGTAATCTGGGGCGTCGTGGGGATGGCAATGGGCGTGTGGATCGCCTCGCAGCTGGTGTGGCCCGAAATGAACCTCGACCTGCCGTGGACCAGTTTCGGCCGCTTGCGTCCGCTGCACACCAGCCTGGTGATATTCGGCTTCGCCGGCAGCGCGCAATTTGCCGCCAGCTATTACGCGGTGCAGCGTACCTGCCAGGTGCGGCTGTTCTCGGACAAACTCGCCGCGTTCACCTTCTGGGGCTGGCAGTCGGTGATCGTGGTGATGCTGATCAGCCTGCCACTGGGCTACACCACCACCAAGGAATACGCCGAGATCGAATTCTCCGGCGCGGTGTGGATGACCGTGGTCTGGATGGCCTACGCCATCGTGTTCTTCACCACCGTGGTGCAGCGCAAGACCAGGCACATCTACGTCGGCAACTGGTTCTTCGGTGCGTTCATCGTCGTCATCGCCATGCTGCACGTGGTCAACCACCTGTCGATTCCGGTGGGCTGGTTCAAGTCCTATCCGGTGTATTCCGGTGCCACCGACGCCATGGTGCAGTGGTGGTACGGGCACAACGCCGTGGGCTTTTTCCTGACCACCGGTTTCCTCGGCATGATGTACTACTTCGTGCCGAAGCAGGTGGGGCGGCCGGTGTACTCCTACCGTTTATCCATTGTGCATTTCTGGGCGCTGATCACCCTGTACATCTGGGCCGGCCCCCACCACCTGCACTACACCGCCCTGCCGGACTGGGCCCAGTCGCTGGGCATGGCCATGTCGCTGATCCTGCTGGCGCCGAGCTGGGGCGGCATGATCAACGGCATGATGACCCTGTCGGGCGCCTGGCATAAATTGCGCACCGACCCGATCCTGCGCTTCCTCGTACTGTCATTGGCGTTCTACGGCATGTCGACCTTCGAAGGGCCGATGATGGCGATCAAGACGGTCAACGCCCTCTCCCACTACACCGACTGGACCATCGGCCACGTGCATGCCGGGGCTCTGGGCTGGGTAGCGATGATCACCTTTGGCGCGACCTATCACATGGTGCCGAAAGTCTTCGGCCGTGAGCAGATGCACAGCACGCCGCTGATCAACCTGCACTTCTGGCTGGCGACCATCGGCACGGTGCTGTACATCGCCTCAATGTGGGTCAACGGCATCACCCAGGGCCTGATGTGGCGGGCGATCAACGACGACGGCACGCTGACCTATTCTTTCGTCGAAGCCTTGCAGGCCAGCCATCCGGGGTTCGTGGTGCGCTTTGCCGGCGGCGTTTTGTTCCTCACCGGCATGCTGGTGATGGCTTACAACGTGTGGCGCACGGTGCGGGTATCGGACGTCAGAATGGCGGAGCTTGAGGCGCAGATAGCCTGATGATCGAGATCGCACTGAATGTGTTGGGTGTCGTGGGTCTTTGGCTGGCGGTGGAGTATTGCCTGAAGCATCAGACTGCACAGAGTCTTGATGAGGCGAGTTTGATTCCGTTTGCCGATGATCCGGAGGTGGCGCGGCGGGTGGAGGCAGCGACGGGGAAAACCGTGAAGGCCGTTGCGCCCGAAGAGTTGAAGCCGGGTTGGGGAAACCTCGAAATCTGATACGCCACCTATCCGCTGTGGGAGCGAGCCTGCTCGCGAAGACGGAGTGTCAGTCGACATCAATTTTGACTGATACATCGTTTTCGCGAGCAGGCTCGCTCCCACAGGAGATGTGTGTTGTTCAGAGAGCTCAACTGCGTTCGCGGGGGATCAGGCTCTGCAATTGCTGCGCGAGGAAGTTCGCATCGAACGCAAAGACATCCGGGTCTTTCAAACCATTGGTCTTGCGCCACTGCCAATCAGTGGACGGTGGCAGGCATACCAGCGAAACGCTGCCATAACGCGCAGCCGTAAAACCCATCACCGCCAGGGAAATCTGGCCAGCCACGCCCATCACATCCGGCACGAACTCCACCGGTTTGCTGGCAATCAGGATGGACAACTTTTCGGTCTTGAATGTCGATGTCTCGACAGGAACGCTCGGCCCGAACGCGACGTACGGCTCGCGGCTCACCTCCAGCAGATTCGGTGCCTTGACCGGTTCCAGCCATTGCTGGATCTGATCGAACAGTTCACCGATACGCGTCGCCCACACCGCTGATTGCGACTCGAACAATTGCTTCTTGTGCGCTTCGCTTTCTGCGTAGTGGCGAAGCATCTCGCCCAGTTGCTGTACGTCGTCCATTGCGGTGTTCCTTAGGTTGAAACGGTGCTGCGGACATTCAGCATGGCAGAAGCGCGCCGGTCGCGTACGATTAAACGCCGGGAGGTATTTGGCCGGGCATGCGACGCAGGCGCGCCATGCTCAGGACGTCGACCCATTGACCGTCACGCACCGCATAGTCGCGTAACAGTCCTTCGGTTTCGAAACCGAATTTGCGGTACAGGCCGATGGCGGCTTCGTTGTCGGCATAAACAGTCAATTCGATGCGATGCAGGTTCATCCAGTTGTCGGCGATGTCGAGCACAGTCGCCAGCAGTTTCGAACCCACGCCTTTGCCCTGCCACGCCAACGCCACGCCAATGCCGAAGCTGGCGGCATGGCTGCGCCGGATCCGCGAGAACTGCTCCAGGCTGATGTGACCGATGACGATCCCCTGATGCAGCGCCACCAGTTGCACCATCCGTTCGTTGTCCGGCTCCAGGCGCTTGCGCCAGCGCTCGCTGGAAGGAAAAGGCAATTGCGTGGTTTGGCGGGCAACGGCGGGTTCGCGGTAAAGCGCGGTGAGGCTTTCGATGTGGGATTCGTTGAGGCGTTCGAGGGTGATAACCGAATCGGTGGCGGGCATGGGTGATTCATCCTTGAGGCAGGCCGTTCACTCTACAACACCGCTCTCCAGCCTGGCGAGATACCTGTGGGAGCTGGCTTGCCAGCGATGGCGGCATGCCAGGCGATACTGATGGCGCCTGAGGCAACGCTATCGCGGGCAAGCCCGCTCCCACAGGGTTTTGGGTGTTTACGAGATTCAGCCTTCGAACCATTCCCGGCGTTCGTTGAAAGTGTTTTGGACCAACTCCACCAGCCTCTGCACCTGCGCCTCGCCCGCGGAGTCGGCATTCACCGCCATCCAAACCTGGCGTTGCATCGATTGGCCGAACAATTCCGGCAAGCCGATCAAGCCGCGATCGAAGCGGCTCATGTACCCGGGCAACAAGCCGATGCACGCGCTGCAGCGGACCATCTCCAGCATCAGTTCATAGGAATGCAGTTGCACGACCCCGGCCAGGCGCTGGTCCACCAGTTGGTTCCATGGCCGGAAATTTTCAACCTGCCGGTCATGCTGCCATTGCACCAGCAGAAAATCGGCCAGGTCATCGAGACTGTCGGGGCGCGAGGCGACCCGTGAATAGCGCTTGGCGATGTGCGGCAGGTAGTCCAGCAGAGCCAGACGCCGAGGTTCGCTGATGGCGAAACTCGGGCCAGGCAAAGGTGTATCGGCGCTGGCCAGCCACACCACCACATCGGCGCTGACCGCTTGCAGGGACAATTCGCTGTCCAGGGAAATGATGTCCAGGCGCACGCTGGCGTTACGTCGCAGCAATGCCACCAAATCGCGACCAAGAATGTCGTGCAGGATCGACTCGGCGACGGCCAGGCGCACCAGTGGTTGCTGGATCACCGGCAGGTCACGTTCGTGGGCCAGCGCGATCAGCTGTGACTGCAATTGCAGCCCGTCACGACTGAGGACAACGCCATTGTCCGAAGGGCTGAACAAAGCGCACTGGAGTTGTGCCTCCAGCTGCGCCAATTGCTTGCGTAAAACGGTGGCCTTCAGATTGAGGCGGCGGGCGGCCTGCATGAAGCAGCCGCAACGGGCACTGACGCTGAAACTCTGCGCCAGGACCGGATCGATCTCCCCCGCGCGGATGCGCCAGGAAGGGGCTTTATCGAGGGGGGTGCGGTACACGGCAATTCGCCGATGACCGGTGGCTTCCATGAATGACATCGATGACTCCCTGTCGATCTATCTCCGGGAGCTCCATCCTGCGCATCATTCATGAAACGGGTGTGACAGTCGGTCAGGTACTGGGGCTTTGCCGAAAGCTCACAGCCAAACGATTCCAGCTATTGATGGTGGTCACCGCGATGGTCAGGTCCACCAGTTCACCTTCGCTGAACTGCCCCCGCGCCTGTTCGTAGACGTCGTCGGGCACAGGGTTTTGCGAGAGCAACGTCACCGCCTCGGTCCAGGCCAGGGCTGCGCGTTCGCGCGGGTTGAAGAAGTTGCTGTCGCGCCAGACCACGATGGAATACAGGCGTCGGTCGGTCTCGCCGAGGCGCCGGGCATCCACCGAGTGCATGTCCGTACAGAACGCACAACCGTTGAGCTGCGACGCGCGGATCTTGATCAGGTGCAACAACGCCGGTTCGATGCTCAAACTGCTGGCCAGGGCCTCCATGGCGATCATCGCTTTCATCGCTTTGGGTGAAGCGCTGTAGTAATCCAGGCGGGGGTTCATGGAGCGACCTCGGGCAGCGATGATGTGCTCTAACGGTAGAGGCTGATGCGTTTATGTTACAGATCCAATTCTGCGGATTTTCCATGGACCACCCGGCACCAGACCAATTGACGGTTTTTGCGCCACGCAACTTCTGCATGACAGCCGGATGAGGGTAATCTGGCGCGACGCACACGCGCCTCAACTGCTCCGGAGCTCGGCCGGTATGGAACTACATGTTGTCATCAATGGACGCAAGGATCTGGCGGGCCAGTTGTACAACCAACTGCGCAGCGCCATCGAATCGGGTCGTCTGGCCGCGGGAACGCAGCTCCCGCCCAGCCGCTTGCTGGCCGAGCAACTGGGCATTTCGCGCAAGACCATTTCCGATACCTACGCCCAACTGACCTACGAAAATTTCCTCACCGGGGTGATCGGCAAAGGCACGTACGTCAACGCCCGAACCTCTAAAATCGAGCGCAAGCAGAGCCATTGCGACCTGGCCGGTTTCGAAGTGATCGAATCCTGGCGCAACCTGCCGGTGTTTCTGCGTCACCCGACACTGGAAGGCTCGCTGCGCTATGACTTTATCGGCGGCGCCACCAGCAAGGGCCAGTTTCCCCAGGACGATTGGCGACGCTGTACGTCCCACGCCTTGCGCCAGATCGCCGCGTCGAAGGGTTTTTACAGTCTGGCCGAAGGTTTGCCGGCGCTGCGCAATGCCATTGCGCGGCACATCGCATTTTCCCGCGGGGTCAATTGCCAGGATGAAGATGTGGTGGTGTGCAACGGCGCCCAGCAAGCCCTGGACCTGATCTCCCGCGTGCTCACACGGCCCGGCAGCATCGTGGCCATGGAAGACCCCGGCTATCCGCCGGCCCGCCTGTTGTTCGGCACCCACGGTGCCACGGTGATCGGCGTTCCGGTGGATGCCGAGGGCATCCAGGTGGACAAGATCCCCCTTGGCACACGGCTGATTTACGTCACCCCATCGCACCAGTTTCCCCTGGGCATGCCCATGAGCCAGGAACGGCGGGTGGCGTTGCTGGCCAAGGCCCATGAACTGGGGGCAATCATCATCGAGGACGACTATGACAGCGAATTCCGCTATGAAGGTCGACCGACGGACTCGCTGCAAAGCATGGATGAGCGAGGGATCGTCGCCTACGTCGGGACCTTTTCGAAAACCCTGCTGCCGGAGCTGCGCCTGGGTTATGCGATCCTGCCGCCAGCGATCCTCGAAGCGGTGGTGCGCGCCAAACAGCTCACCGATCTGCACACCTCCACCCTGCCCCAATGGGCACTGGCCAAGTTCATCGCTGAAGGCTGCCTGCTCAAGCACATTCGCCGCTGCCATACGATTTATGCGGGCAGACGTGACCGGATCCTGGCGCGCATGGCCGGCGATCTCTTCCCATGGCTCGATGCGGTGCCGACCAGGGCCGGTTTCCACATGGTGGTGTTGTGCAAAGTACCCATCGACGTGCCACTGGTGATCGAACTGGCGAAAAAAGTTGAAGTCGGGCTCTATGCCATCGACAGCTTTTACTACCAGCAAGCGCCCCAGGCCGGGTTTTTCCTCGGTTTTGGCGCCATCGAGACTCTGGACATCGACATTGCCCTGGATCGTCTGAGGGACATTTTGCAACAAGTCGCCTGACGGATTGGACTGCGGCTTTATCCGGCGATTGGCTATTGGTGGTCCGGGGGTACGGGCCTATCCTGCATAAGCGTTATCCCTCAATGAGCAGGATTCGTCCGGCCTGATTCAGGAGTGTGAGCCAATGTCCTACAAAGTGATCAATACCGTAAAGGTGCAGGCCGTCGCCGGCCGCTCGGATGAACTGGGTAAGCAATTGCAAAAGATTGTCGATACCCTGCGCGAACTACCGGGCTGTGACTCCTATATGGTCGACCGCTGCCCTGAGGACAGTAACCGCTGGACCGTCAGCGCCCACTGGCAATCGGAAGCGGCGATGCAATCGCATTTCAACAGCCCTCAAGTGCAAGGCTTCATCGACCTGATCGATTGCCAACTGGCCAATGCCGTCGACTTCAACAGCTTTCCCATCCGCTGAACCCCTTGTAGGAGCTGGCTGCCAGCGAAATTGGCGTATCTGGCACACCGCGCCGCCTGGTTCGCCAGCAAGCCGGCTCCTACAGAACCCGATCCAATCCATTGTTCATTGTGGGAGCTGGCTTGCCAGCGAAAGCGGCGTGTCTGGCACACCGCGCCGCCTGGTTCGCCAGCAAGCCGGCTCCTACAGGCAACGTGATTGATTGGTCCCCTGTCCTTCCCGAATATTGGCTGTTTGATTGCCCCCCGTAGCGCACTAGATTGGTTCCTGACCACTCATCCACCGCAGGTAATGAACCATGAACGTTTTGCGCTTCTGTGCCGCTCCCCTTGTTGCCCTGGCCCTGGCCGTTTCCACCTCGGCATTTGCCCATGACCCATCGGAAAAGGTCACGATATTGCAGGATCAAATGCTGAAAAACGTACCGGGCAAAAAGGCCTTGATGATCGAAGTCGACTACAAGCCCGGCCAATCGTCCATTGCCCACAAGCATGACGGTACTGCCATGGCTTACGTTCTCGAGGGGTCCATTACGTCCCAGGTAAAAGGTGAGAAAGAAGTGACCTACAAGGCGGGTGAGTTCTGGTATGAGCCGGCCGGCTCCGAGCATTTGGTGTCGAAAAACGCCAGCACCACCCAGCCTGCCAAGTTACTGGTGTTCATGGTCTTGTCGCCGGACGAGAAAGTGTTGATCCCTTTGAAAAACTGATCGCTGAACGTATAGCCATAACTAAAAAGGCCCGAATCATCGTTTCGGGCCTTTTTATTTCTTCGGGTAATTAACGAGACGCCTTTACTGCAAACAAAACTATTGGCCACTAGAGAATGGCAGATATTGACTGTTTTATTGCACTGCTCACGGTTTAGTCTGAATGCACTGCCGGCTGGCACCGGCCCATCAACTTTCCGACTGATGTTGTTTCACCGGAGAAACACCATGAAACTTGCGCTAGTCAGTACGTTTACGATAACGGCCTTATTAACCGGTTGTTCAATTCCCACCGCACCTTCCGCGGTTTCTTCGCTGGACGGTATCTTCAGTCAACCGGTAGGTCGCAGCAGTGCAACCCGCGTTCCCAACGGGGCCAATGTTGCCCTGGGCGTGGTGTACAGCCGCAATACCCAGGCCAATCGCGCCTATCTGCAAGACTACCAGGCCAATGCCGGCACCGGTTTCGGCCAGAGCCTGCTGGTTCAGTCGATTCACGACGCCTACGTAGCCACCTCCAATCCGGACCTGGCCGTGGATGGGGTCAAAGCCTCACTGAAGCGCCAGTTCGGCTCGGTCACGGTGTATCCGGACATGCAAAGCCTCAAGGCCGCCAGACCAGACGTCGTTGCGGTGATCGATAGCCGCAGTCAACTCATCACTTCGCGCAGTTCTGATATCGAGGCGAATGTCAGCGCTGATTTCTACGACAGCAACTTCAACTACATCGGTACTGCACGTGGGCATGATGCAAAAGCACTCAGCCCGGTGTGGGCGGACTATAAACGCAGTGAAGAGATAGTTGCCGATATAAACGAGCAACAGAATGTGCAAGTAAGGGCACTGCAAAAGTTTGACCAGTCGCTCAGTAATTTATTGACCAGTCCGACAAGTAACGTATCGATGATTGATAATAAAACGGGCATGAAGTTGTATTGATATCAACGGCCCCATCGCGAGCAGGCTCGCTCCCACATTAGATCTTTGTTCGACGCAAAACCAATGTGGGAGCGAGCCTGCTCGCGATGGGGCCAGAACAGACACCATAAAAACATCAGGCAAAAAAAACCCCGCATTTCTCAATGCGGGGCTTTTTCATTCAACGCCTGATCAGGCAGCCGGTTCCAGCTCTTCGCTGGTCGTCGCTGCCGCGGCAGGCACTACCGCCTGACCGCTCAGCGCCACGTCCAGCAACTCACGGTTGGCCACCGCGTACATGGCGTAGTCCGTGCCACTGGCGGCACGGATTTCCACCAGCATGGCGCGCCAGCGCTCGATCGTGCTTTCGTGCTGCGCCATCCACTGCGCCAGACGTGTTTCCACATCCTGGGTGCCGCCGCCCTGTTGCAGGACGGAGATGGTGATCGCACGTTGCTGCCAGTCGACGTCATCGCGGAACGCTTCACGGGCCAGGGCCTGCCAGTTGTTTTCAACCGGCAGAGCGCTGATCTGTTGCAGGTACCAGGTGATGTCCAGCGCGCTGCCCACGGCGAAATAGGCCTTGGCCACGTCCGCAGGGTCCTGGCCGGTCACGTCGGAGGCCTCGATGATCGGCAGCAGCGTGTACAGGTGCGTGGTGCCTGCAACCATGCGCGCCAGCAACTCAGGTACGCCAGCCGCGACGTAGGCCTGATAACGGGTCTGCCAGGTCTCGCGGATCTCGCCACTGAGCAGCTCGTCGAGCTTGAGGCCCAACGCCGCCAGGTGCGGGCCGAAGTGCGCGACGTCACGGGCAGCGTTCTGCTCGTTGCGACGGGCACGCAGGAACCAGCGCGTGGCGCGACGGCCCAGACGCATCAGCTCGTCCATCAGCTCCAGTTGCACGTCGGCGGAAACCTTGTAGTCCAGGTTTTCAATCTGACGGAACCAGTGCGGGAGATGGAAGATGTCACGCACGATCACGTAGGCGCCGGCCACGTTCGCCGGGCTCATGCCCGTCGACTCTTTGAGTCGTTGAACGAAGGTGATGCCCATATGGTTCACCAGATCGTTGGCGATCTGGGTGCTGACGATTTCGCGCTTCAGACGGTGACGACGCATGGCGGCCGAGAACTTGCTCACCAGGGTCGGCGGGAAAGCGGTTTCCATGTCGCGGGTCAGGTAGTCGTCGTCCGGCACCAGGGAGCCCAGCAACTGCTCCTTGAGGTCGATCTTGCTGTAGGAGATCAGCACCGACAGTTCGGGACGGGTCAGGCCATGGCCTTCAGCGACGCGCTCGTTGATCGCGTCTTCGGCCGGCAGGAACTCGATGGCCCGATCCAGCTTGCCGCGACCTTCCAGATCGTTCATCAGGCGCTTGTATTCAGCGATTCGTGGCAGGGCACGACGCGCCGCCAGGGACAAGGCCTGAGTCTGCTTGTAGTTGTTGCCCAGCACCAGGTTGCCGACTTCGTCGGTCATGCTCGCCAGCAACTCGTTACGCTGCTTGGGGGTCATGTCACCGGCCTGAACCACTTCGTTCAGCAGGATCTTGATGTTCACTTCGTGGTCGGAGCAGTCTACGCCACCGGCATTGTCGATGAAGTCGGTGTTGGAACCGCCACCATTGAGACCGAATTCCACACGACCCAGTTGGGTCATGCCCAGGTTACCGCCCTCGCCCACGACTTTGCAGCGCAGTTCGTTGCCATTCACGCGCAGTGCATCGTTAGCCTTGTCGCCAACATCGGCGTGGCTTTCGCTGCTGGCCTTGACGTAAGTACCGATACCGCCGTTCCACAACAGATCCACCGGTGCCTTGAGCAAGGCATTGAGCAGTTCGGTCGGGGTCAGTTTGTCGGCCTTGATGTCGAAGCGCTCTTGCATTTGCGGGGAAATCGCAATGCTCTTCGCGCTACGGGAGAAGATCCCGCCACCTTCGGACATGATGCTGGTGTCGTAATCCGACCACGCCGAACGTGGCAGGTCGAACATGCGCTGACGCTCGGCGAAGCTGGTCGCCGGATCCGGATTCGGGTCGATGAAGATGTGCATATGGTTGAAGGCGGCGACCAGTTGCAGCTTGTCGGACATCAGCAAGCCGTTACCGAACACGTCGCCGGCCATGTCGCCGACGCCCACCACAGTGATGCTGTCTTCCTGGACATTGATGCCGCGCTCGCGGAAGTGGCGTTGTACGCCGACCCACGCGCCCTTGGCGGTGATGCCCATTTTTTTGTGGTCGTAACCGGCCGAACCACCGGATGCGAACGCGTCACCCAGCCAGAAACCGTAGTCGATGGCGATACCGTTGGCGATGTCGGAGAAGGTCGCTGTGCCCTTGTCCGCGGCAACCACCAGGTACGGGTCATCGTCGTCATGCCGCACGACGTTGGCCGGCGGCACCAGGGCGCCGTCTTTCAGGTTGTCGGTGATGTCCAGCAGACCCGAAATGAAGATGCGGTAGCAGGCGATGCCCTCGGCCGCGATCTCGTCCCGGCTGCCGCCCAACGGCAGGCGACGTGGCAGGAAACCACCCTTCGCACCCACCGGCACGATCACCGAGTTCTTCACTTGCTGGGCTTTTACCAGGCCCAGGACTTCGGTACGGAAGTCTTCTTCACGGTCGGACCAGCGCAGGCCGCCACGAGCGACGTTGCCGAAGCGCAGGTGCACGCCTTCGACGCGCGGCGAGTAAACGAAGATTTCGAACTTCGGAACAGGCTTCGGCAGTTCAGGGATCAAGTGCGGGTTGAACTTGAAGCTGAAGTACGACTTGTTATGGCCGTTGGCGTCGGTCTGGTAGAAGTTGGTCCGCAGGGTGGCCTTGATCAGGTCCAGGTAGCGACGCAGGATACGGTCTTCGTTGAGCACCTGGACGTCGTCCAGAGCGGCAAGAATCGCGTGTTCCAGACGCTGCTCGAGGTCGTCGCTGCTTAATTTTCGCGCCAGGTAGAAACGGGTCTTGAACAACCGGGTCAACTCGCGAGCGATGTCGGTGTGGTTGTTCAGGGTGCTGGCGATGTAGCCCAGGTCGAAGCCCAGACGGATCTGCTTCAGGTAACGGGCGTAGGCACGCAACAACGCCACGTCGCGCCATGGCAGGCCGGCGGTCAGTACCAGGCGGTTGAACGCATCGTTTTCGGCATCTCCACGCACGATGTGGACGAACGCGTCCTGCAAGGTGTCGTTGAGTTGCTGGATGTCCAGGTCCAGGCCTTCAGCGGCCGTGAACGCGAAATCGTGAATCCAGAACTCGCGGCCGTTGTTGTGACGCAGGCGATACGGGAACTCACCCAGCACACGCAGGCCGAGGTTTTCCAGGATCGGCAGGACGTCGGACAGTGCCAGCGGGGTATCGGCGTGGTACAGCTTGCAATGCAGCTCACGCTGGCCGGAGACCTGGCCCAGTGGCTGATAGAAGCTCATCACCAGTGGGTTTTTGGCACTCAGGTTCAGCAGGTGCTGCATGTCGACCACGGCCGAATGCGCTGCAAAACGCTCGCGGTAACCGGCCGGGAAGCCTTTCGGGAAGTCGGCCAGCACATTGGTGCCCTGGGCTTCGCCGAAGGTTTCGACCGTCAGTGCCGAGTAATCGTCCTGCCAGCTGCGGCAGGCCTGGATCACTTCGTTTTCCAGCTGCAGCGGGTCGATGTCGAGGCGGTTTTTCGGGTCGACGCGCAGGATCAGCTGCACGCGGGCCAGCACGGACTCGGAGAAGAAGGTCCAGAACTCGCAATCCGAGGCTTTCAGGCGATCCATCAGCACTTGCTGGATCTTCTGGCGTACTTCGGTGGAATAGATGTCACGCGGCACGTAGGCCAGGCAGTAGCAGAAGCGGCCGTACGGGTCTTTGCGCAGGAACACGCGAATCTTGTTGCGCTCCTGGATCTGCACGATCGACATCACGGTGCTGAACAACTCGTCCACCGGCGTCTGGAACAGGTCGTCGCGCGGCAGTACTTCGAGTACCTGCGCCAGTTCCTTGCCCAGGTGAGCCTTGGCCTGGAAGCCGGAACGGTGTTCGATCTCGGCAACCTTGCGGCGGATGTACGGAATGGCGCGCACGCTCTCGCCGTACACCGACGAGGTGTACAGGCCCATGAAACGGCATTCCTTGATGATCTTGCCGTCGGCGTCGATTTCACGGATCGAGACATAATCCGGGTAAGCCGGACGGTGCACGCGACTCGGGTGCGCAGCTTTGGCGAACGTCAGCAGCTTCGGCTCGCGCAGGTAGTTCACGGCGTAGTCTTCGATGCGCAGGTCATCGTAGGTCATGCCGGCACGCAACAGCCTGGTCAGGCCAAGGAACGAGTTCTGGTCGTAGACGATGTGGCCGCCATCGGGCTCATCGCTAACCGTAAACTCTTCATAGCCGAGGAAAGTGAAGTGGTTGCCCACCAGCCATTCCAGGAAGCTCTTGATTTCGCTCTTTTCATCGGCATCGACGGCAAACCGGCTGTTGTCCAGATTGGTCAGGATTTCCTGGACCTTGGTTTTCATCGGTTCGAAATCACCAACCGCCACACGCACTTCAGCGAGCACTTGCTCCAGCTCTTTGGTCAGCACGTTCAGTTCGGCGGGATTGGCGCAACGGTCGATTTCCAGGTACATCAGCGACTCGTGCAGAACGTCGTCGCCCTGGGTGCCTTTAGGCAGGATTTCCAGCAACTCGCCCTTGCTGCCGCGGCGTACGCTAAGCACGGTGGTTTGCAGGGTGTGGATGCTGTAGCCGCGACGGTTCAGCTCGGTACGCACCGAATCCACCAGGAATGGCAGGTCGTGGTGCAGCACTTCGACCGCGGTGTGGGTCGACTGCCAGCCGTGACGTTCGTAATCGGGGTTGTAGACGCGCACCTGCGGTTGCGCATGATCGAAGCGCTCAAGCAGGCGCCACGCAGAAAGGGTACAGCCAGCGAGATCGGACAACCGGCGCTGGGTCAGTTCGTCCAGGGAAATGATGCCGAAGAATTGTTCAGCGAACAGCGCCACTTGTGGCAGTGCCTGTTCACTGATGTGCTGCGCCAGTGCCGCTTGCAGTTGGTGCTGGAAGTCGGCTTTGCTGGCTGCGGTGAAGAACGCCATCTGTGGTACTCCGCTTGGGCTTGTTATTGATGGAAGCGTCGCGTGCAAAACCCCTGTCAGGGGCTACCCGTCACCCTGTTCCTGATTCTCGGGCAGAGGAAACAGGGTGACAGGTGGGTGAAGCTGGACGAGACACTCGGGTCACATTCACCTTCCATGAATGGGCATCTGCAAAAACGACTGGGCTGCTGGCAGCGCAATGCCTTTACAGGTGCTCATCCGTTGCGCAGCTTAACGAGTGCGGCAAGGCCCGTGCTTGCGATGCTGCGACATATTCGGTCAACGGTATGCAGCTTGACGGCGGCGCATCGAACAACACTAGCACTCACAGGGGAAAATGGCGGTTTTCCGTCCGGTCGCGGTACATCCGTACCAGAAATGACAAATAACACACTGTAATGAGTGCGTGGCTCGACCTGTAGGAGCTGGCTTGCCAGCTCCTACAGGCAAGCAGAAATTCACCGGGGCTGGCAGAATTGCCTTTTGTTCGTCTTCATTACGCTCGTCGAGCCAGGAATTACCCATGCAAATGACCACCGCCCTCTTGATCGTCAACCCGTGCGACGACGAGGAAGACAACATGGCCATGCTCTGCTGCCACAGCGACAAGGGCGAAATGTTCCTGATGACCCGTTATCCGGACGAGGACGAGCTGGAAATCACCCTGGACGGCGAGCCTTCGACCCTCGATGGCGTGAAAGTCACTCTCAGCCCTACCCTGCTGAAGATCGAAATCGCGGCGGCGGATGCCGATGTGTTGAATGGGGATGATGTGCTGGAGATCACCTTCAACCCGGACATGGTGGACCTGGCTGAAGTTGAGTTGACCCTGAAAAACATCCTTGACGGTACCGGCACCTACATCAGCCAGATTTGAGGGTGTCTGAACTGGCCCTATCGCTGGCACGCCAGCTCCCACAGGCATTGGCGGCGTGTATGCAATCTGTGCAACACAGCGGCCACTGTGGGGGCTGGCTTGCCAGCGATGAGGCCCTGACAGCCACCTCAAGGCTGCTGCTCTGCTAAATCCAACTGATACCCCAATCATTTCCCGCACTTTGCACAAAATGCCGTTAGTCGCCGCCCCCCGCGATGGATTAAAGTAACGCCCCCAGCCCTGGCGTTATACGAACGTCTTCGGTCACCCTTTCCAGGAACAGTCATCGATGGAACATCGTGAAGCGCTGCTCGCGCTGCGAACCTTTCTTTCAACGCAGATTCTCGGCCAGGAAAAGCTCATCGAGCGCTTGCTCATCGCCCTGCTCGCCGACGGCCATATGCTGGTCGAGGGCGCTCCTGGTTTGGCCAAGACCAAGGCCATCAAAGAACTTGCCGAAGGCATCGAAGCCCAGTTCCATCGCATTCAGTTCACCCCCGACCTGTTGCCTGCCGACATCACCGGCACGGAAATCTATCGCCCGGAAACCGGCAGCTTCGTGTTCCAGCAAGGTCCGATCTTCCATAACCTGGTGCTGGCGGACGAAATCAACCGCGCCCCGGCCAAGGTTCAGTCGGCGCTGCTCGAAGCCATGGGCGAGCGTCAGGTCAGTGTCGGGCGCAGCACTTATGAGCTGTCGCCGCTGTTTCTGGTGATGGCCACGCAAAACCCCATCGAGCAGGAAGGCACCTATCCGCTGCCAGAAGCCCAGCTCGACCGTTTTCTGATGCACGTGAAAATCGGCTTCCCGGACGCCGCTGTCGAACGTCGCATCCTGCAACAGGCCCGTGGTGAAGCCCTGAACGGCGAAACAAAACCCGAGCGCCGGGTAAGCCAGCAGGCGATTTTTGCCGCACGCAAGGAAATCCTCGGCCTGTACATGGCCGATGCCGTGGAGGAATACCTGGTGCAACTGGTCATGGCCACGCGCAATCCGGGCAAATTCGACCCGGAGATGGCCGAGTGGATCGCCTACGGCGCCAGTCCTCGCGGCTCCATCGCCCTGGACCGTTGCGCGCGCGCCCATGCCTGGCTCGCCGGACGCGATTTCGTCAGCCCGGAAGACATTCAGGCGGTGCTGTTCGACGTGTTGCGCCACCGCATCATTCTGTCCTTTGAAGCCGAAGCCGCCGGTATCGACCAGGACCGGGTGGTGCAGCGGATTCTCGACGTCGTAGCCGTCGCTTGACCCCCATGAACGCCCTCCTGCCGCCCCAACCGGGTATCCGTATCACGCTCGCCGAGCTGATCGAGATGCGCCATCGCGTGCGCGAAGTGCAGCTGTTCTCCACGCCGAGCCAGCGCAGCCCGCTGATCGGCCTGCACCACTCCAAGCTGCGCGGTCGTGGCGTCGACTTCGATCAGGTGCGGGTCTATCAGGCCGGCGACGACGTGCGCAGCATCGACTGGCGGGTTACCGCCCGAACCCAGGAGCCTCACACCAAACTGTTCCACGAAGAGCGCGAGCGACCGATTTTCATCATGGTCGAGCAAAGCCGTCGGCTGTTTTTCGGTTCGGGGCTGATGTTCAAATCGGTGCTTGCCGCCCAGGCCGCGAGCCTGATCGGCTGGGCCGCGCTGGGGCATAATGACCGGGTCGGCGGGCTGGTGTTCGGTGACAACGAACACTACGAAATCAAGCCACGGCGCAGTAAACAAAGTCTGCTGCAGTTTCTCAACCGACTGGTGCGCGTCAATCAGTCGTTGCACACTGAAAGCGAGCCGGACCGCGACGCCTTCGGCATTGCCCTGCGTCGCGCCCGTGAAGTGTTGCGTCCGGGTAGCCTGGCGATCGTGATCTGTGACGAACGCGCCTTGTCCGAGAGCGCCGAGCAACAGTTGAGCCTGCTGTCGCGCCATTGCGACCTGTTGCTGCTGCCGCTGTCCGATCCGCTGGATCACGCCCTGCCCGCCGCCGGCTTGCTTCGTTTTGCCGAGCGCGGTGCGCAACTGGAGCTCGATACGCTGAATTTCGACCTGCGCCAGACCTACCGCGCCCAGGCCGAAACGCGCATCGCCCGCTGGGAATTGCTCGCGCAAAAACTGCGGGTGTTGTTGATGCCTTTGAGTACCCAGAGCGAAATGGTCGAGCAATTGCGCGAGTACCTGAACCCTCAGAAGCCGGGGAAAGGTCGATGAGCAGTCTGGATCAACTGCAACCCCTGATTTCTCCGCCTCCGATCGACTTCTGGCCGCCGGCACCGGGCTGGTGGCTACTGCTGTTGCTGCTGCCCGCCATCGGTTTCGGCTTGTGGAAGCTGCGGCGTTTCATTCCGCAAAAGCGCCGTATCGTGCGCGCCGAGCAGCCGCTGGACCCGGTGCGCCTCGCCGCCCTGTCTGAACTGGCGCTGATGCCCAAGCCCTACGACGGGGCCCCCGCAGGCGCCTGGCTGCAGCAACTCAACGGCCTGCTCAAGCGCCTGTGTCGCAACCATTACCCGTACAGCCAGAGCCATACCCTCAACGGGCGCAAATGGCTGGCCTTCCTCGACAACCGTTGCCCGGCTGCCGGGCTGACCCGCTGGATGGTGCTGGTCGAAGGCGCCTACAAACCCGAATGCAAACTCGACGACAAGGCCATCGCCGGCCTGACCCAGGCTGTCGACACCTGGATTCGCAAACATGTTTGAGTTCGCCTGGCCCTGGCTCTTCGCCCTGCTGCCGCTGCCGTGGCTCATGCGCATCGTGCTGCCGGTGGCCGACAGTGGCGAGCCGGCGCTCAAGGTGAGCTTCCTCAGTGACCTCGAAGGCCTGGCCCGGCGCCGTGCCCGCGCCAACCTGCCGGCCTGGCGCCAACAGGCGCCGTTCCTGCTGCTGTGGTTGATGCTGCTGACCGCCGCCGCGCGCCCGCAATGGCTCGGCGAACCCCTGCCGATTGCCGCCAGTGGCCGCGACCTGCTCGTGGCGGTGGACGTTTCAGGCTCCATGGATTTCCCCGACATGCAATGGCAGGACGAAGACGTCAGCCGCCTTGCACTGGTCCAGCATCTACTCGGCGACTTCCTCGAGAGCCGCGACGGCGATCGGGTCGGCCTGATCCTGTTCGGCAGCCAGGCCTACCTGCAAGCGCCGCTGACCTTCGACCGGCATACCGTGCGCGTCTGGCTCGACGAAGCGCGCATTGGCATCGCCGGCAAGAACACCGCCATCGGCGACGCCATTGGTCTGGGCCTCAAGCGCCTGCGGCAACGGCCGGCCCAGAGCCGCGTGCTGATTCTGGTGACGGACGGCGCCAACAATGGCGGTGAAATCGACCCGCTCACTGCCGCGCGCCTGGCCGCCAGGGAAGGCGTGAAAATCTACCCGATCGGCATCGGTGCGGACCCGGAGGAAAGCGGCACCCTGGGCTTCCTCGGGATCAATCCGAGCCTGGACCTTGATGAGCCTTCCCTGAAAGCGATCGCCGAGGCGACCGGAGGCCGGTATTTCCGGGCTCGCGATGGCAAGGAGCTGCAAACGATCAAGGACACCCTCGACCAACTGGAACCCGTGACCCAGCAACCGACCCAGGCCCGTCCGGCCCAGGCGTTGTATCACTGGCCACTGACGATGGCGTTGATCATGAGCATGCTGCTGGTGGTCCGCGAGCTCTGGCCGGATAACCCGTTGCATCGCCTGTTTACCAAGGACCTGTTTTTGCAAACCCAACTGCCTGACTGGCGTCAGCGTCTCAATCGCCTGCGCCTGCGGAGGCGCCGATGAGCGCGCTCTGGCCCTATTGGTTCCGCCCCTGGTGGTTGCTGTTGCTGCCGCTGCTGGGCTGGCTGCTGTGGCAACTCTGGCATCGGCAGAAGCGTGCCGGGCGCTGGCAGATGATCCTGCCGCCGGCCTTTCATGCCGCGCTGCTCAGCGGCGGCAATGGCCGCGACAGCAAACTGCCGTGGGTGGCCTTGGGCGTGGCGTGGCTTTTGACCGTACTCGCATTGCTGGGGCCGAGCTGGGAGCGTGTCGAGCAGCTCAGCCAGAAACCCGCCGATCCGCTAGTGGTGATCCTTGAGCTGACCCCGCAAATGCTCGCCACCGACGTCCAGCCCAACCGCCTGGAACAGGCCCGGCGCAAGCTCCTCGACCTGCTGCAAAACCGCAGCGACGCGCAGACCGCCATCGTGGTCTACGCCGGCAGCGCGCACACGCTGGTACCACTGTCGGACGACCTGTCCACCAGCCGCAATCTGCTGGACGCCCTCAAACCGTCATTGATGCCCGAAGCCGGCCATCGCGCCGACCTCGCGGTGACCAAGGCCCTGGCCCTGCTGGAGCAAGGCGCCCTGGGCGATGGCCGGATCCTGTTGATCGGCTCTTCCCTGACGGAACAGGAACGCCTGGGGATTCGTCGTGCCCTGAGCGGCAAATCCACCCAGTTCCTGATGCTTGGCATCGGCACCGCCGAAGGCTCGCCGATCACCCAGGAGGACGGCAGTTTCCTCAAGGACGAACAGGGGGCGATCCTGGTACCGCACCTGGACGAGCCCGGCCTGAAAGCCTTCGCCAATGATCTGGACGGGCGCTATCGCCACGCGCGCCTGGGCGATTCCGACCTGCGCGCACTTGGCCTGCTCGATGGGCCGCGTAACCTGCGCGACAATGGCCAGACCCTGCGCCTGGATGCCTGGGCCGATCAGGGGTATTGGTTGCTCCTACCCTTGTTGCTGCTGGCGGCCTGTGCCGGTCGTCGCGGCTGGTTGTTCTGCCTGCCGCTACTGCTGGCGCTGCCACAATCGAGCTACGCCTTCGAGTTCCAGGACCTGTGGCTGCGCCCTGACCAGCAGGGCGTGCACCTGCTCAAGCAGCAACGCCCGGCCGAGGCCGCACAGCGCTTCGAAGATCATCAGTGGCAAGGCGTGGCCCTCTATGAGGCCGGCGATTACAGCGGTGCCGCCCAGCGGTTCGCCGAAGGCAACGATGCCCACGCCCACTACAATCGAGGCAATGCCTTGGCCAAAAGTGGTGAACTGGAGGCGGCGCTGGATGCGTATGAACAGGCACTTGAACGTCAACCGGACTTGCGCCCGGCCCTGACCAACAAGGCCTTGGTAGAAAGCCTGCTCAAGCAGAAGGCCAACCCGCCCGCCGCCGAGCCGGAAAACACCGCCAGCGACGAACCCCAGGCGCCGCCACAAGAACCACCACCCGGCGCTGCCGCCCAGGCGCAGAGCACGGGGGAACCGAAGAACGCTGACCAACAGACCGGCTCCGATGCCGAACAATCGCCCACGAGGCCGCCGAAGGCCGGCACCAACGAAGTGCCAGGCAGCGAGTTGGGGGACGAACAACACACCACGCCGCCCATGCGCCCGGCCAGCGACAGTATCGAAGGAGAACAGCAGCAGGCGCTGGAGCAATGGCTGAGGCAGATCCCGGACGACCCGGGGGAGTTGCTCAGGCGTAAATTCTGGTACGAACAGCAACAACATCAGGATCAGGGAAAAACTCGATGACCCGCTTCACCGTTTTCATGTTCACCTTTGTGTTGTGGACCGCCCAGGCCCAGGCAGCCGAACTGGTCGCCAGTGTCGATCGCACGCGCCTGAACTCCGGAGAGACGATCGAGCTGACCCTGGAATCCAACGACGTGACGCAGTTCGGCAAGCCGGACCTGACACCGCTGGAGCCATTGTTCGAAGTGCGTGGCACCCGCCAGGTCAACCAGTTGAACACCCTCGGCGGCGACAACCGCGCCACGACCCGCTGGATCGTCACCCTTTTGCCGCTGCAAAACGGCAGCGTGGTGATCCCGTCATTGAAGCTGGGCGAGATCCAGAGCCAGCCGATTACCGTGCAAGTGATCCAGAGCGAAACCCAGGAGACCTCGAACAAACTGGCCCCGGTGTTCATTGACGCCAGTCTCGATCAAACCAGCGTCTACGTGCAGGCCCAGGCAATCCTGACCCTGCGCATCTACCATTCGGTGTCGCTGTACGACGACAGCAGCCTGCCGCCGTTGCAGATTCCCGATGCGCGCATCGAACAGCTGGGTGAATCGCGCACTTACGAAAAAGACATCAACGGCATACGCCACGGCGTGATTGAAATGCGCTACGCGATTTACCCGCAGCACAGCGGTGAATTGATCATTCCCGGGCAGATCTTCAATGCCGCGCTGGTGGAAGCGCGGCCCACGCAAGATTCGTCAGCGCAGGCACCCAAGTCCGGCAAATTGATGCGCGTCAGTTCCAGCGAAATCCTGCTGACGGTCAAGGCCAAACCCATCACCTACCCCGCCGACCTGCCGTGGCTGCCGGCGCGCAGCCTGACACTCAGCGAGACCTGGAATCCGGAGCCGGAGCATGTACAGGTGGGCGATTCGCTGACCCGCAGCCTGACGGTCAAGGCCGAGGGCCTGGCCAGCACGCAACTGCCGCCGTTGCCCGGTACCGAGGTCAGCGGCCTGCGCCGGTATCCGGACCAACCGGTGCTGGGTAACCAGCACAGCGAGCGCGGTCTGGTCGGCAGTCGCGAAGACCGCGAAGCCCTGGTGCCCGCCCGAAGCGGCTCTATCGAGTTGCCGTCGGTCGAAGTGGTCTGGTGGAACACCTTCGAAGACCACCTGGAACACAGCAGCCTGCCGGCCCGGACCCTGCAAGTGGCAGCCAACCCGAGCCTGATGGTCGACACGCCGGCCGGTACTTCCCAGCTCAATGCCACTGCCGACGGCGAAACCCTGTGGCGCTGGAAACTCAGCACCCTGATCCTGGCCTGCACCACCCTCTTGGGCTTCGGCCTGTGGTGGCGCGCGCGCTGGCAACCGGCGATCCTGCGCGCCGCGCAAACCGGCCCGAGCCCGCGCACCGTGCTCGACGACCTCAAGCGCGCCTGCCAGGCCAACGACTCCCACGCCACCCGCCAGGCCCTCGATGCCTGGGCCCGGCAGCAACCGGAAACCCTGGCCGACATGGCCGCCCGCTTCGTCCCGCTGTCCGACGCCCTGGACGGCCTGAACGGCGCGCTGTACAGCGAAACCGGCCAGCACTGGCAAGGTGAAGAACTGTGGCGCGCGATTCGCGCGATCCCGACGGCCGAACGGGTGCAGGACCCGGTGGGCGACAGTGGATTGCCGCCGCTTTATCCCAAATAGCCCGATACCCCAGGGTAAATATTGAATCGCTCGCCGTGGGAGCAAGGCTTGCCCGCGATAGCGATCTCACGGGCACCCTCGCGGGCAAGCCTTGCTCCCACAGTTAATCGTGTACATCCGCAAGCGCGTTTGCCAGTAAACTCTCTCCCCTTTCGCCGCTGTCATTTCCCTTGCGGCCATCATCTTTCAAATAGCGGAGTTCGCCTTGCGTCTGTTCCACACCTCCGACTGGCACCTCGGGCAGAACCTGCACGGCCAGGACCGCGATTTCGAGCATGGCAGTTTTCTCGACTGGCTGCTGCGCCAGCTCAAACTCGATCAGCCCGATGTGCTGCTGATCGCCGGCGATATCTTCGACACCGTCAACCCGCCGGTCAAAGCCCAGGAACGCCTGTACGACTTCATCGTCAGTGCCCACGAGCAACAACCGAAGCTGACCATCGTGATGATCGCCGGCAACCACGATTCCGGTTCGCGGATCGAATTGCCTGCGCCACTGATGCGCCGTCTGCGCACGCACGCCCTCGGTCGTGTGTTGTGGCTGGACGACGGGCAACTCGACGCCGAGCGCCTGCTTTTACCGCTACCGGACGCCAAGGGGAAAACCGTCGCCTGGTGTCTTGCGCTGCCGTTCCTGCGCCCAGCCGAAGTGACCGGCGCTCACCTGGGCGACAACTACCTGCGCGGCATTGGCCAGGTACACGAATGGCTGATCGAGGCCGCCAACGCCAAGCGCAAGAAAGGCCAGGCACTGATCGCCATCAGCCACGCCCACATGGCCGGTGGCTCGGTGTCGGAAGACTCCGAACGCAGCCTGATCATCGGCAACGCCGAAGCCCTGCCCGCCAGCCTGTTCGGCCCCAGCATCAGCTACGTCGCCCTCGGTCACTTGCACAAGCCGCAGAAGGTCAACGGTGAAGAGCGGATTCGCTACAGCGGTTCGCCAATTCCGTTGTCGTTCTCCGAAATCGGCTACAAGCACCAGATTCTCCACATCACCCTTGATGGCGAAACCCTGGTCAGCGTCGAACCCAAACTGATTCCCCGCGCAGTCGATCTGCAACGCCTCGGTCCGGCTCCCCTGGCGGACATTCTGCTGCAACTGGCGGAGCTGCCGAACATCGACCTGCTGGCCGACTACCAGCGCCAACCCTGGCTGGAGGTGCGGGTGCGCCTCGACGAGCCGCAACCGGACTTGCGTCATCAAGTGGAAACCGCCTTGCAGGGCAAGGCCGTGCGCCTGGTGCGCATCGCCGCCGAATACGCCGGCAACGGCAGCCGTGATGGTGCTGATGACGGTGCCGCGCTGATCGAGCTGGACCAACTCACCCCACAGGAACTGTTCAGCCGCGCCTGGATGGACAACTACGGCAGCGAAGTCGACGAGCAAACCCTCAAGGACTTTGCCGAGTTGCTGCAAGACGTGCAGATGGAGAGCGAACAGCCATGAAAATCCTCGCCATCCGCCTGAAAAACCTCGCCTCCCTGGCCGGTCCCTTTGATATCGACTTCACCGCCGAACCCCTGGCCAGCGCCGGTCTGTTCGCCATTACCGGACCGACCGGCGCCGGTAAAAGCACCCTGCTCGACGCCTTGTGCCTCGCACTGTACGGCACGGTGCCGCGGCTCAACAGTGTTCAGCCATCGGCCAAGGCACCGGACATCGACGGTGACATCGGCACCGGGGATCCACGTACGCTGTTGCGTCGCGGCACGGGTGAAGGCTACGCGGAAGTCGATTTCGTCGGCATTGACGGCCGTCGCTATCGTGCCCGCTGGGAAGCCAACCGCGCACGGGACAAAGCGGGCGGCAGGCTGCAAGCCAGTCGTCAAAGCTTGCGCGACATCGACCAGGATCAACTGCTCGCCAGTCAAAAGCTCGAATTCAAAAACAGGATCGAGTCGGTACTGGGCCTGAACTTCGAACAGTTCACCCGCGCCGTGCTGCTGGCACAAAGCGAGTTCAGCGCCTTCCTCAAGGCCGACGATAACGACCGCAGCGAACTGCTGGAAAAACTCACCGACACTGCGCTCTACACCCGGCTGGGCCGTCGCGCCTTCGACAAG
The DNA here is from genome assembly GCF_002356535.2 of Pseudomonas izuensis. Lineage (NCBI taxonomy): Bacteria > Pseudomonadati > Pseudomonadota > Gammaproteobacteria > Pseudomonadales > Pseudomonadaceae > Pseudomonas > Pseudomonas izuensis. The sequence goes on from NZ_AP017423.2 coordinate 3,582,576, forward strand.
ACCAAGGAAGCCCGCGAAGCCCACAAACTGCTGCAGGATCAGGCCAGCGGGGTCACGCCGCTGGCGCCCGAAGCCCGGGCGGAACTGGATGAGCGCTTCAATGCCGCCCAGCAACAACTTAAATTGCAGCAGGCACAGCTCAAGCAACTCGAGTTGCAGCACACCTGGCTCAAGGACTTGCGTCAGCTGCAGGACGCACAACAAAGCGCCACCGAACAGCTGCAATCAGCGCAAATCCATTGGCAAAACCTGGCCGGCGAACGCCTGAAGCTGACCCGCCTGGAGCAACTGGCGCCGCAACGGCACCAGTTCGCCCGCAAGGCCGAAATCGATGCCCTGCTGACCCCGCTGGCGGCGCACATTGCCGGGCAAACGCAGCAGCAGGGCGAACTCGCCGAGCGCCAGACGGGGCTGGAGCAACAACTTGCCGCCGCCAGGATCGCCTTGAACGAAGCGCTCCAGCAGCAAACCGACGGCGCGCCGCTGTTGCGTCAGGCCTTCGAAGAACAGAGCACCCTCGCCCGCCTGGCCAAGGACACTGCTTCAAGCGCTGAAGCGAAACACAACGCCGAACAGGCCTGTGCCCAGGGCCAGAGCGCCATTCAAACCTTGCTCGACCGGCAGGCCCAGGTCGCCGAACACTTGCAACGCATGGCCGTCGATCTGGAGCAAAGCACCCATCTGGCACCGTTGAGCGATGCCTGGAAGGCCTACCGTGATCGCCTGCAACAGTTGGTGTTGATCGGCAATCGACTGAATCAGGGGCAGGCCGAACTGGCCAGCCTCGAACAGAACGCCACCCGTACCGCCGCTGCGTTCACTGCGCAGAAACAGCAGCTGGAAGTGTTGTACAAGGAGGCCGGCGCCGAACCGGATGCCGTTGCAGAGCAGATTGGCATTCTCGGCAGCCTGTTGCAGGACAACCGCAAACAACTGCGCGCCATCGAAGACCTGAGCCGGTTGTGGGCCAGCCAGCAGGATCTGGACAAACGCAGTGCCGAGCTGCAACAACGCCAGCACACCGCACAGCAGGAACGCGATCGCCTGACCCAGGACGGGGTGAAAGCCAAGGCTGAACTGAGCGTCGCCGAACAGACCCTCAACGTCACCCGCGAACTGCTGGAGCGTCAGCGCCTGGCGCGCAGCGCGAGCGTCGAGGAACTGCGCATGCAGTTGCAGGACGATCAGCCGTGCCCGGTCTGTGGCAGCCACGAGCATCCGTATCATCAACCCGAAGCATTGCTGCAAAGCCTCGGCCGCTTTGATGAAAGCGAACAGGCCAACGCCCAGAAAGCCGTCGACCTGCTCAAGGAAAAGCTCACCGACCTGCGTGCCGAGGTCGGCGGCCTGATCGCCCAGCAAAAGGAATTGCTGCAACAGCAGGAGTTACTGGCGACGCAGCAACAAGCCCTGGCGCCAAGCCTCGCGGCGCATCCGTTGGCCGCCCCGCTGCTGGATCAGGACGAGGACAAGCGCGACGCCTGGCTCACCCAACAAAACAACCAGTTGAATCAAAGCATCGCCCAGGATGAACAACGGCAAACGGCCCTGCTCACCCTGCAACAGGATGCCGCGCGCCTGACTCAGCAATTGCGCCACGCCGAAACCGCGCACCAGCAAGCGGCCCAACACCTGGACAATCAACAGCGCGAACTCGGCAACGACCGTCAGCGCCTTGACGAAGAACTGGCCGCGTTCGCCAGCCTGCTGCCGGACGAAACCCTGCAAGCACTGCGCAGCGAGCCGGCCGCGACCTTCATGCAGCTCGATCGGCAGATCACCGAGCGGCTGGCGCAGCTCGATCAACAGAAGGAAGAGCTGGCCGAACAGCAACAGCGCCAGCAATTCCTGGAGAAGGAACAGGATCGGCAGCAGACCCGCGTCCAGCAATTGCGCGCCGCCGAACAGCAGTTCCAGGCGTTGGCCGAACAGCAACAGGCCAGTCAGCACACCCTCGAACAATTGCTCGGTGAGCACAGCAGCGCCGAACATTGGCAGCAGCAACTGGAGCACGCCGTGGAAACGGCACGCGGCGCCGAAACCACGACGACCCAGAACCTTCAAAGCGTACTCACGCAGCAGGTGCGAATCGCCGCCGAACTCAAGGCACAGCAGGAACGTTTGCAGGCACTGGAAAGCGAAGACACGGAACTGGCCGGTAAAATCGCCGACTGGCGTGCCCGCCATCCGGAGCTGGACGATGGCGGTCTTGAAGACCTGCTGCGGGTCGATGACGCCCATTTCAGTGAGCTGCGCCAGCGCTTGCAGCTCAGCGAAAAAGAGATCGAACAGGCCAAGGTCCTGGTGCAGGAACGTGACAAGCGCTTGATGGACCATCAGGGGCAGCACAACGGCAACCTTGATGCCGAACAACTCGACATCGCCCTCACCGAGTTGCAACACCAGTGCGGCGTCAGCGAGCAGCGCTGCGCCGAACTGCGCGCCGAACAGGTCGAGGACCAGCGCCGACAGAACGCCAATCAGGCCCTGGCGCGGCAAATTGCCGAGGCTTACGCCGAGTTTCAACGCTGGGCACGCCTGAACGCGTTGATCGGCTCGGCCACCGGCGACACCTTCCGCAAGATCGCCCAGGCCTACAACCTCGATTTGCTGGTGCACCACGCCAACGTGCAGTTGCGCCAACTGGTGCGGCGCTATCGCCTCAAGCGTGGCGGCAGCATGCTCGGGTTGCTGGTGATGGACACCGAGATGGGTGACGAACTGCGTTCGGTGCATTCATTGTCCGGTGGCGAGACTTTCCTGGTGTCGCTGGCCCTGGCCCTGGGTCTGGCATCGATGGCGTCGAGCACGCTGAAAATCGAATCACTGTTCATTGACGAGGGCTTCGGCAGCCTCGATCCGCAATCCCTGCAACTGGCCATGGATGCCCTCGATGGCTTGCAGGCTCAGGGGCGCAAGGTCGCGGTGATTTCCCACGTGCAGGAAATGCATGAGCGGATTCCGGTGCAGATTCAGGTCCGCCGCCAGGGCAACGGCCTGAGCACCCTGGAGGTGAAATGACCACGCTGTATTCTTTCCGCCGTTGCCCGTACGCCATGCGGGCGCGCATGGCCCTGCGTTACGCGGGGGTTGCCGTAGACATCGTTGAAGTCAGCCTCAAGGCCAAACCTGCCGAAATGCTCGCACTGTCGAGCAAAGGCACGGTGCCGGTGCTGAGTGCCGAAGGCCGGGTTATCGATGAAAGCCTGGACATCATGCGCTGGGCGTTGTCGCAGAACGACCCGCAGGACTGGCTGCTCAAGGATGATCCGCAGGGGCCGCTTGCCATCAGCGGCGCTGATCGAAGAGAACGATCAGGCATTCAAGGTGCATTTGAACCGCTACAAGTACGCTGAACGTTATCCCGAGCAGCCGATGACGTTCTACCGCGCCGAGGGCGAGGTGTTCTTGCGCAAGCTTGACGAGTTGCTGGCGGGGCGCGACTACCTGCTGGCCGATCATCCAAGCCTGGCTGACGTGGCGTTGATGCCGTTCATACGGCAATTTGCCCATGTTGACCGCGAGTGGTTTGCGCAGACGCCTTATCGACGGTTGCAGGACTGGTTGCAGCGGTTTCTGGCGTCGGAGCTGTTTACATCGATCATGAAGAAATAACCGATATCCGGGTTACTGAAACCTGTGGGAGCAAGGCTTGCCCGCGATGCTTTTAGCGCTCTTGAGGACCCCATCGCGGGCAAGCCTTACTCCCACAGGGACAGTGATGTGTCAACGATTTACGCCAATACTTCACACATGCCAATCACCGAGCAATCGACGTGGAACGGCCCGAAAAAGGCGCTTTCCGGCTTGAGCGGCGGATTGCCGGCCAGCATCCCCATGGCCTTGGCTGTCTCGATATTGTGCGCGATGTTGTGGTTGGCCTCGATGGCCCGCGCCACCCCGCCTATGGAACCTTGCCCAATCCCCAGCAAGGAGAATCCATTGGTGATGACTGCCAGGAAGGCGATGACCAAAAATTTGCAACGGTTCATGCTCCGCCCACTCCCGCCAGATCAGCCTGATCAGCCATCCCCTGTTGGGCGCGGTGTTCAAACTGGATGCCAGGGTGTCCGACTTGAATCGGCGCTTCGAAGGTGTGTTGCGATTGTGGCGAAAGACTGACAACCAGCACCATGACCAGGTAAAGACCGATAGCCACATAGGCGCCGTGTTTGGCAGAAGTGATGATTGCGCTGGCCATGATGAACTCCGTGGACATGTTTCAGAGTCCACAGAATCGATGAAAAAAGCATCGATAACCAACAAGGCGTGTCTATAGCGACTATCAACTACGTTGATCATTAAGCCAGACTATTTCAGTCTTCAATAAAACTCATCAAGCGCTCGCGGGCAGCGTCGGGCTCCCCGGAAACGGGCTCGGCGGCGGATAAAATCGGGGTGGAATAGAGGAACAAAAGCACCACTGCAAGACGCATCGCCATGTGATCGATCCTTTTCTTGAGAAGGAGTCAAAAAATCAGCGTCAAAGTTAAACGCATGGCTATGTGATATCAAGCAATAGATTGATGGCGATGTGATGCTGTCGTAAATGCGTTATGCAGGAGCGACATCACTTCGGTGCTCTGCGAGGCATCGGCGCTCGCTCGGCAAGTGACTTCGCTCCTGCATAAAGGTGGCAGGGAGGCAATTTCAGTGCTGGGCTTTGTGGTCCAGCGCGGCGTAGAAGTTGGCGCTCTGTTGCAGGTATTTCTGGGTGTAGCTCTGGGTGTGGGCTTTTTTGTCGCTGATTTCAACGTTGGCGCTGGCAGGCAGGGCAACGGTGGCGGAGATGGCGGAAGCGGCGATTACGGAGAAGAGATTGAAGTTCATGGTGTAGTCCTCGAAGTCAGTTGGCTTGCTTGCCCGGTTGGGCCGTGAAGCAAACTTAACCCTTGAGGAACGAGGCCTTGAAATGCTTTGTAGCATTACCAAATATCAGCCTCATTGATAGAAAGCTACAGGCCCCATGAACCGGGGCCTGCGGCCTATTGTCGCACGATGAACTTGAGATCGCTCGGGGCGTCCATCGGCAGTTTTTGCACGGTTTTGCCCAGCAGACCGGTCTTGGCATCACGCTCGATGACCACAATCCGGTTGCTTTTCTGGTTGGCGATCAACACGAACTTACCACTGGGATCGAGGCTGAATTCACGAGGATGGTCACCTTCCACCGAACGGCGTTGCAGTTCCTTGAGATGCCCGGTGGCAGGGTCAATGGCGAACACCAACAGCTGGTTGGCGGTGCCCCGGTTGCTGACGTAGAGGAACTTGCCATCCTTTGAAGCATGCAACGCGGCGGCGGCCTTGTCCGAAACCGGCTGGCCGGAAGCCAGATCGACCATTTGCGTCTGCTCAAGCGTGCCGTCCCGGTAATCGAACACGGCCACCTGGGCGCTCATCTCCATGGTCAGCCAGGCGTGCTTGCCATCGGCACTGAACAACAGATGACGCGGACCGCTGCCCGGCGGTAGCTGGACGAATGCCGGTGAGGCCGGGGTCAACGGCAGGTCGGGATTGGCCCTGGGGTCGAAGCGATAGACGAACACCTTGTCCGCCCCCAGATCATTGGAAAACACGTACTTGCCATCCGGCGACGGGATCGTCGAATGCACATGCGCTGACATCTGCCGCTCGGGATTGACCCGACTGGCCGGGTGACTGCTCATCTGCACCACCGGTTTCAGCGTGCCATCGGCAGCCACCGGCAACACCGCCAGGGTCCCGCCCGGATCTTCGGCCACCGAGTAATTGCTGACAAACAGATGACTGGCATCCGCGCTGAGGCTCGAATGTGTCGGCTCATTGCCCAGGCTCTGCACTTGATTGATCAGCGTCAGCTCATGGGTCCCGGGGTCGATCGCAAAACTGCTGACCCTTCCTACCGGATCGGCCTGGCCCGGGCCATTTTCGTTGACCACGAACAGGCGTCGCTGATCCCTGGACAGGGTCAGCCACGAGGGGTTTTCGCTTTTGATCACTTGCAACGGTTGGGCATTGATCTGCCCGGTCGCACTGTCGAAGTTCAGCCGATAAATCCCCTGGCTTTGCCCGGCGGTGTAGGAACCCACCAGCAATGGATAGTCGTCGGCGCAGGCGGCCTGAACGCCCATCGCGCCGATGCTGCCGGCGATCAACAGGGGCCAGAGGTTACGCATCCTCTTGTTCGTCTTCTTCGTTGTCACCGCTGATGACGTCGCCGAGGCATACCAGACGGTGCTCGCCGCCATCGTCCTTGATCAGCCAGCTCTGCAGGGTTTGATCGAAGGTCGCGGCCTGAATCTGCGCCGGGGTGAATTCCCAGTGCAGCGCGTTTCTACCATCCATGCATTCGATATGCAGGTTGTCGTCCTCATCGAGGGCGAATTCGAAGGCATGCAGCCCGTCGATTTCCACCATTCCGCAGTGTTCGAGGGCATTGAGCAAGGTATCGGTTGCAGCGGTCATGGCGATCAGTCTTTGAATGGGAAAAACGCAATGATAGCTCATGCCCTTACAGATAGTTCCTGTGGGAGCGGGCTTGCTCGCGAAAGCGGTAGAACAGTCAACAATTATGTCGACTGGCACTCCGCATTCGCGAGCAAGCCCGCTCCCACATTTGAACTGCGCCCGCCTCAAGTTTGCGCCGTGCCTGTTATCATGCGAGGCACTCACTCGCACAGGACCGCGCCACTCCCCATGGATTACCGCAAACCCTCCGTCCGCAAAAGCATGCATTCGCGCATCGTCCAGGAACTGGGCATGCAGATCGTTTCCGGACGCTTCTTGCCCGACGACAAACTGCCCGCCGAAGCCCTGTTGTGCGAGGAGTATGCCGTCAGCCGGCCAGTGTTGCGCGAAGCCACGCGGGTGTTGGTCGCCAAGGGACTGGTGTATTCCCGTCCGCGGGTCGGCACCGTGGTCAAGCCGCGCCGGGAATGGCACATGCTTGACCCGGACGTGCTGCATTGGCTGATACAGAGCAGCCCGCAGAATGAGTTCTTCAACCTGCTGACCAGCGTGCGCAGCATCATCGAACCGGGCGCGGCCGCCCTCGCCGCGCAGTTCGCAACCGACGACGACATCGCCTCCATCGGCGAAGCCTACCAACGCATGGAAGCCGCGCCCACGCCGGAAGCCTTTCTGCAACCGGACCTGGATTTCCACAGCCGCATCGCCGACGCGACCCACAACGATCTGTTGGCCAATCTGTGCAATATGCTATCGGTGGCTATTGCCGAGTCGTTGAAGCATTCCAATCAGCGGCCGAATCTGCAAGAACGGGCATTGCCTCGACACAAGGCGATTTTGACCGCCATCGAGAACCGTGATGCGCTGGGTGCGCGAAATGCGACGCTGGTGCAGCTCGACGATGCACGCGATGCGTTGAATCTGGTGCTGGGCACCGCTCCTTCCTGACCACCACAAATCCCTTGTAGGAGCTGGCTCGCCAGCGAATGCGGTCATGAGTCTTGCATCGCCGATGCGGACCTCTTCGCTGGCAAGCCAGCTCCTACAAGGGAATGTGTGGAATTTGAGATATAAAAAAAGCCGCAACCCTGAGGTTGCGGCTTTTGTGTTTTTAATCGCGGATCAGTGAGCAAACAGCGAATTGCCCTTCTGCCCCGCCAGTTTTTCCGGCTTGATCAGGAACCGCGCCAGTGCCGGCAGCAGCCACAGCGCGCCGAACATGTTCCACAGCAGCATGAAGGTCAGCATCAGCCCCATGTCGGCCTGGAACTTGATGGCCGAGAAAATCCAGGTGCACACGCCAATGGCCAGGCACAGACCGGTGAACAATACGGCCTTACCGGTGGACTTCAGCGTCTGGTAGTACGCTTCTTGCAGCGGCAGGCCGGCACGCAGGAAGCTTTCCAGACGACTGTAGATGTAGATGCCGTAGTCCACGCCGATCCCCACGCCCAATGCCACCACCGGCAGGGTCGCGACCTTCACGCCGATGCCCATGAAGGCCATCAGGGCGTTACCCAGTACCGAGGTCAGTACCAGCGGCAGCACAATGCACAAGGTCGCCGCCCAAGAGCGGAAGGTGATCATGCACATCACCGCCACACAGATGTACACCAGGATCAGGATGGTCAGCTCGGACTTCTTGATCACCTCGTTGGTGGCCGCCTCGATCCCGGCGTTACCGGCGGCGAGGATGAATTCCAGGCCTTCCTTGTTGTTTTCCTTGGCGAACTCTTGCACCGCATGCACTGCGCGATCCAGGGTTTCGGCCTTGTGATCGTTGAGGAACACCAGCACCGGCGCCAGGGAGCAACTGTTGTTGTACAGGCCATCGGCCCGGGCAATCGAGTTGTTCAGCACGTCCGGGTTACGCGACAGGGTTTCCCATTTCAGGTTGCCCTCGTTCATGCCCTTGATCATTTGCTTGGATACGGTCACCAGGGAAATCGCCGACTGCACGCCCTCGGTGTTCTGCATCTTCCACATCAGTTCGTCGATCGGCGCCATGGCTTCGTAGCGCGAGCAACCTTCGGACTTGGTCTTGACCATCACCACCAATACATCGGAACTGGTCGAGTAGTTACTGATGATGAAATTGTTGTCCTTGTTGTAGCGCGAGTCCGGACGCAGTTCCGGTGCGCCCTGGTCGAGGTCGCCGATTTTCAGGTTCTGGCTGTACCAGAGGCCGCCGCCAAAGGCGATCAAGGCCAGCAGGACCGAAACCGGGGCGACTTTCGCACTGGCAAAGTTCGCCAGCAGGCGCCAGAACGGATGTTCGCGGGTCGCGTCTTTCTTGCTGCGGTCCACGGCGCGCTTGCTGATGCCGACATAGGAAATCGCCACCGGCAGCAGGATCAGGTTGGTGAACACGATCACCGCCACGCCGATGGACGCGCCGATGGCCAGCTCGCGGATCACGCCGATATCGATGATCAGCAGCGTGATGAAACCCACGGCATCGGCGAGGATCGCGATCATCCCCGGCAGGAACAGTTGACGGAAGGTCCGGCGCGCCGCCGTCAGGGCGTTGTCCGCGTCACTGGATTGCAACGCGATACCGTTGATCTTCTGCACGCCGTGGGAAATACCGATGGCGAAGATCAGGAACGGCACCAGCATCGAGTACGGATCAAGGCCGAAGCCGAAGAAATGCATCAGGCCCAATTGCCACACCACCGCCACCAGCGTCGTGCTCAACACCGCCACGGTGCTGCGCATGCAGTTGGTGAACCAATAGAGCAGGATCAGGGTGATGACGAAGGCGATACCGAAGAACATCACCACCATCACCAGGCCATCGATCAGGTCACCGACCTTCTTGGCGAAACCGACGATGTGGATCTTGACGTTGGGGTTCTGCACTTCGAACTTGTTGCGGATCTTGTCTTCAAGCTCGTGGGAGAACTTGCGATAGTCCAGCGCCAGCAACTTGCCCTGGTCCTGAGGGTCCGGATAGGACTCCAACAACGGGATGTCGACGATGCTCGACTTGAAGTCGTTGGCCACCAACCGTCCGACCTGCCCGGACTTGAGGACGTTGTTGCGCAGCAGGTCAAGGCTTTGTTGCGAGCCGTTATAGCTCTGCGGGATCACTTCACCGCCGGCGAAGCCCTCCTCCGTCACCTCGGTCCAGCGCACGCTCGGACTCCACAGCGACTTGAGGCCGGAACGGTCGACACCGGAAATGTAGAACACCTCGTCGTGAATCTGGCGCAGGGTCTCCATGTATTCCTTGGAGAAGATGTCGCCGTCGGTGGCCTCCACGGAAATCCGTACGGTATTGCCCAGGTTCGCCAGATCGTTGCGGTGCTCCATCATCTTCTGAATGAAGGGATGCTCCAACGGGATCATTTTTTCGAAACTGGTGGACGGCCGGATCAACGTCGCCTGCCAGAACAGGAAGATGCTGACCAGCAGGCAGATCGTGATCACTGCCGGGCGGTTGTTGAAAATCAGGCGCTCAAGAAACGTCGCCTTGTCCTGATGATGAGTACTCAAGGAAGTCATAGCCCCGCCTTCTTATTATTAACCCGGCTCATTTGCCCAACTCGGCGCCGTTTGGCGATGTGGCGCGAACGCCGCCCTGTCCAGCCAGAATCAGATTGCCATTTCCGGCTGCGGTCACCGACGAGAGCGAGATACGATCCCGACGGTTGAAGACGCTGAAGGTCTCACCGTTATCGCTGCTGCTGATCACCGACCCGCCGTTGCCGACAATCACGATGGAGCCATCGTCAAGCAGTGTGCCGCCGGACAGACCGAATTCCAGGTCACCGCGTTCAGCCTTGAGCTCGACTTGCTCCCAGGTGCTGCCGAAATCCGTGGAGCGGTAAAGATTGCCGCGCAGGCCATAGGCCAACAGCGTATTGGCTTGCGCGGTGCCGATCACACCGAACAGCGAGCCTTGGTACGGGCCTTCGAGTTTCTCCCAGGTCTGGCCCCAATCGGCGGAGCGGAACATGCTGCCCTGCTCGCCGACGATGAACAGCCCGGCGTCCTTGACAGCAGTGATTGCATTGAGGTGGTACTGGTCTTCGTTGTCCAGGCGATCGCTGACGTCTTCCCAGTGCTTGCCACCGTCGGTGGTGGCCATCAACGAACCATAAGCGCCCACGGCAAAGCCGCTGCTGGCGTCCTGGAACCAGACGTCGAGCAGCGGTGATTCGCGTTTCAGATCTTCGAATTGCTTGGTCCAGGTGATACCGCCGTCCTCGCTGGCGAGGATCTGTGCGTCATGACCGACGGCCCAGCCGTGCTTGTCATCGACAAAGAACACCGAGGTCAACAGTTGCCGGGTCGGCACCTTGGCCTGGGTCCAGGTCGCGCCCTGGTCATCGGAATACAGAATGTGCCCACGATCCCCGACCGCCACCAGGCGCTTGCCGGCGTGCACGACATCGAGGACCAGGCTTTTGCTGGCCTTGGCCGATTCAACGGAATAAACAACGTCGGATGCCGGCGCGTCAGCTGCCAGCACAGGCGCCGACCACGCGGCAGAGCCCAACAGCGAGAGCGCTGTAGCCAGCAACGCGAATTTGCGTAATGCCGGCGGGCGGCAGATACCCACACCCATGACAGGCTCACTCATAAACCTTCCCCCATTATTATTGTTAGGTCATTAAACCTTTCTGGGCGCCGCAAGGGTGCATACCGGGATCACCTGTTTCAGAGCACAGTCCTGAAACCCGCAATCCAGAGCCCCTTCGGAAGCTGGCTTATCCTATAGAGGTTTTTGAAGGGCTGACAATCGACGGTGCGTTATGTTTTGTTAACCGTGGGGGGATGTGGTTTTTCTGAATGGTTGGGTATTTGTTGGGGTGATGTGGGTTTGGTGGTTTGGTGGTTTGGTGTGTATATCCGTTTCTTTGGTAACGGCTACTTATGGTTTCGCCCTTACGGCGAGTCACTTTCGAAGAGCGCGAAAGTAACCAAAGCGCTCTTGCCCCACCACTCGGTGCCTCGCTATGGCTCGGCATGCCCTCACTCCGGCATTGCTCCGTGGGTCGCCGCGATGGGCCATCCCTGGCCCAGCGCGGCTAAACCGGCGTCCTGCCGGTTTACCCACGGAGCAATGCCTGCGTTCGGCCAGCGTGGTTTAACGGGGCGCCCAAATCAAAAGCCAGCGAGGCGGCCTGACAGCCGACCTGGCTTTGGCAAATGCCCCGATCCCCTGTGGGAGCGAGCCTGCTCGCGAAGGACGTCAACGATGACGCGTACTGTCTGGATGAACACGGTGTCCAGAGTTTTTCGCGAGCAGGCTCGCTCCCACAAGGGATTGGGTACATCCGCAAGAGACACGTCGGCTGCCAGGCCGTCATCGCTGCGATGCGGCGCCCCGACAAACCAGCTCCCACAGGGACTGGGTACATCCGCAAAGGCCGCCTTCGCCGCGATGCGGCGCCCCGACAAACCAGCTCCCACAGGGGATTGGGTGCACCCGCAAAAACAGGTCGAGTGTCAGCTCGCCTCGACGGCTGTTGATTTTGATTCACCCGCCCCTTCGGGAGGCTGAGTGGAGGTGTTCATCCGGGGAGTGGCGCGCAGCGCCGTTCGACGCAGTCGAACACGCTGCATGTAGGTGCAGCGAAGCCAACCGGAGGGCAGTGTCCCCGGATGGATGCCGGAGCGAAGGAACCCCGAGCCTTGGCGAGGGGCCGGACGCCGGGGCGAGCCTTTTTGGGTACTTTTTTGGCGTTTGAAAAAAGTGCCTCGCCGTAAGGGCGAAACCGTCAGTGGCCGTTACCGCAGGAACGGATATGTACTCAGTCAACAAAAGACAGGTCGGCTAGCAGGCCGCCTTCGCTGCGATGCGGCGTCCCGACAAGCCAGCTCCCACAGGGACTGGGTACATCCGCAAAGGCCGCCTTCGCCGCGATGCGGCGCCCCGACAAACCAGCTCCCACAGGGGATTGGGTGCACCCGCAAAAACAGGTCGAGTGTCAGCTCGCCTCGACGGCTGTTGATTTTGATTCACCCGCCCCTTCGGGAGGCTGAGTGGAGGTGTTCATCCGGGGAGTGGCGCGCAGCGCCGTTCGACGCAGTCGAACACGCTGCATGTAGGTGCAGCGAAGCCAACCGGAGGGCAGTGTCCCCGGATGGATGCCGGAGCGAAGGAACCCCGAGCCTTGGCGAGGGGCCGGACGCCGGGGCGAGCCTTTTTGGGTACTTTTTTGGCGTTTGAAAAAAGTGCCTCGCCGTAAGGGCGAAACCATAAGCGGCCGTTACCGCAGGAACGGATATGTACTCAGTCAGCAAAAGACAGGTCGGCTAGCAGGCCGCCTTCGCTGGCAAGCCAGCTCCCACAGGGACTGGGTACATCCGCAAAGGCCGCCTTAGCTGCGATGCGGCGCCCCGACAAGCCAGCTCCCACAGGGTCCGGGTGAACACCTGCGGAAGCGGCAAAGAGATCAAGCCAGGCTTTTGCTGACCACCTCAAACACATCACTGGACAGTTGCCCCGAAGCCCGAATCCGCTCCAGCTCGCCTTTCATCAACGCCTGACGCGCAGCGTCATACTTGCGCCAGCGGGTCAGCGGCGCCAATTGCCGGGAAGCGATCTGCGGATTGAACCCGTTCAACTCGATCACCAGATCCGCCAGGAAGCGATACCCCGAACCATCCGCCGCATGGAAGTTGATCAGGTTCTGCCCGGCAAACGCACCGATCAACGCCCGCACCTTGTTCGGGTTCTTGAGATTGAACGCAGGATGTTGCATCAACGCCTTGACCCGCTCCAGCCCGCCCGGCAATACGCTGCCGGCCTGGACGCTGAACCACTGATCCATCACCAGCGGGTTGTCGCTGAAGTGCGCGGCGAAACCGGACAGTGCCTTGGCTTTCTGTTCCTCGAACGGCGAATTGACCAACACCGCCAGCGCGGTCAAGCGCTCGGTCATGTTGTCGCACGCGTCGAACTGTTCCAGCGTCGCGGCCAACACTTGCGGCTTGCCGCTGAGCATCAGGTACGACAACGCAATGTTCTGCAACGCACGACGGGCGAAATGCTCGGCCTCGGCCACATACGGAGTTTGCTTCGACAGGTCGCGGTTAGCCTGATAGCGCAGCCACAGACCTTCGAACAATGCGTCAGCCAATTGCTTGCGGGCGAACTCGCGGGCGGTGTGAATGGCTTCGACATCCGCCACTTCACTGATCTCGGTCAGGTACGCTTCGCTCGGCAACGAAAGCATTTCGGCGACCATCGCCTGATCCAGCGACTCATCGGACAGCACAGTGCGCAAGGCCGCCACCAGACGCTGATCGAGAACCAGCGCTTCGCCTTTCTGTTGCTGGGCGATCAGTTCCTGCAACACCTGCACCGACAATTGCTGGCCGGCGTCCCAGCGATTGAAACCGTCGCTGTCGTGCTGCATCAGGAACATCAGTTGGTCGCGGTTGTACGGGAAGCTGAGCTTCACCGGCGCGGAGAAGCCACGCAGCAAGGATGGCAGCGGCTGCTCGGCGATGTCGACGAAGGTGAACGTTTGCTCGGCCTCGGTCACGGAAATGACCCGCGAAGTGCCTTGTGCGGCTGCTTCACCGGCAAGACGCAGGGGCAGTTCAACACCCTTGCTGTCCAGCAGACCGAGGGCGACCGGAATCACGAACGGCAGCTTTTCAACCTTGTCCGGGGTTTGCGGGCAGCTCTGGCGGAACGTCAGGCTGTAGGTCTTCGCCGCCGCGTCGTAGGACTCGCTGACGGCGAGACGCGGCGTACCGGCCTGGCTGTACCAGCGCTTGAACTGGGTCAGGTCGACACCGTTGGCGTCTTCCATGGCCTTGATGAAGTCATCGCAGGTCACGGCCTGGCCGTCATGGCGTTCGAAGTACAGGTCGCTGCCTTTGCGGAAGCCTTCGGCGCCCAGCAAGGTGTGGATCATGCCGACCACTTCGGAGCCCTTTTCGTACACGGTCAGGGTGTAGAAGTTGGAAATTTCGATGAAGCTGTCCGGGCGCACCGCGTGGGCCATGGGACCGGCATCTTCGGCGAACTGGTGGGTGCGCAGGTAAGCCACGTCCTGGATGCGCTTGACCGTGGCCGAGTTCATGTCGGCGGAGAAATGCGAATCGCGGAATACGGTAAAGCCTTCCTTGAGCGACAACTGGAACCAGTCGCGGCAGGTCACGCGGTTGCCCGACCAGTTGTGGAAGTACTCGTGGGCCACGATCGCCTCGACCCGCTGGTGTGCGGCGTCGGTGGCGGTTTCGGCCTTGGCCAGCACGGCGCTGGAGTTGAAGATGTTGAGACCCTTGTTCTCCATCGCGCCCATGTTGAAGTCGTTCACGGCAACGATCATGAAAATGTCCAGGTCGTATTCGCGACCATAGACCTCTTCGTCCCAGCGCATGGATTTCTTCAGGCTGTTCATGGCGTGCTGGCACTTGTCGATGTTTTCCGGTTCGACGTAGATGCGCAGCGCCACGACGCGATCGGTCATGGTGGTGAAGGTGTCTTCGACGCACCACAGATCACCGGCCACCAACGCGAACAGGTACGCCGGTTTCTTGAACGGGTCTTCCCAGGTTGCCCAGTGCCGGCCATCTTCGCCAGGTCCTGAGGCGATCGGGTTGCCGTTGGACAGCAGCACCGGGTAGCTGTGCTGCTCGGCGACCACGGTGGTGGTGAAGGTGCTCATCACGTCCGGGCGGTCGAGGTAATAGGTGATCTTGCGGAAGCCTTCGGCTTCGCACTGGGTGCAGAACATGGTGCCGGACTTGTACAGGCCTTCCAGCGCGGTGTTGGTTTCCGGGTGGATGCGTACGCTGGTGTCGACCGTGAAGGCTGTGCTGGTCGGGTGCAACGTCAGGTGATTCTCGGTCAACTGGTAGTCGGCAGCCGTCAGTTCGCGGTCGGCCAGGGTCACCGACAACAAGTCGAGTTGCTGACCGTCCAGCACCAGCGGCGGCAGTCCCGGGCCCCGCTCGGGATTGCGGCGCATCACCAGTTGCGCATGGACCAGGCTATGGTCCTCGTACAACTCGAAGGTCAGGTGTGTTTCGTCGATCAGGTACTCGGGCGCCTGATAGTCCTTGAGGTAGATCATCTTCGGTTGTTCGGTGCGCATGCTGGAGTCCTTACTGATGCACGGCGAGCTGGTAGGCCGTGTATTTACGAATGTTGATCACGCCGGTATCGAAGATCAGGTACTGACCCTTGACCCCCATCAGCGTGCCTTCGGCAATGGGCTGCTTGTCCAGGTTGAAGCTGACGATCTTGGCCGGGTACTGCTCGACCGGGTAGCGGATCTCCAGCGGTTCGACATCGCTGACTGGTTGAATCGCCTGCAGGCCAAATCGCTCCTGCAACGCGAGCAGACCTTCGGCGCAACTGTCGAACAGTTGATCGCGAACCCCGGCCAGATCCACCGACACCGCGTCGCCCTTGAGCAATGCGCGCCAGTTGGTCTTGTCGGCCACCTGGCTGCGAAACAGGTCCTCGACGAAGCCGGATTGCTGGCGAGTCGCGACACGCATGATCGGCAACGCCTGACTGGCGCCCTGATCGATCCAACGGGTCGGCAACTGGGTGGCGCGAGTGATCCCGACCTTGACCCCCGATGAATTCGACAGGTAGACGATGTGATCGGTCATGCAGAACTTCTCGCCCCACTCCGGCTCCCGGCAGGTGCCGGCGTCGAAATGGCAGCGTTCCGGGCTCATGATGCAGACATCGCACTGAGCCAGCTTGGTCATGCACGGGTAGCAATAACCCTGACTGAAACTGGTTTTGGTCTTGCGTCCGCAATGGATGCAGTGGATCGCACCCAGGTATTCCAGGCGCACCGTGGTGCCGATCAACGGATTGACCAGTACCTCGACGTCGCCCAGACGAAAGGCGTACTGCACGTTCGGCCCGTCCAGGCGCGCCGACATTTTACTGATTGCACCGCGGCCAATCTCGATCAATGGATGGCATCCGACTTGAACAGGATATTCGGCACTTCGATCGACTTCGACGCACATTCCTGCGGGCCCATGTAGCCAGTTCGCTCTTCCTCGGGCAGGTTCTGGATTTCCCAGGCGATCATCGCTTGCAGCGACAGTTCGCGTTGCTCGGCGGTGAGCTTGCCACCGTCGGACCATTTACCGATTTCCACCGCCAGTTTCAGGCTCTGGTAGATGTCCGGGGTG
Organism: Pseudomonas izuensis; assembly: GCF_002356535.2. NCBI lineage: Bacteria > Pseudomonadati > Pseudomonadota > Gammaproteobacteria > Pseudomonadales > Pseudomonadaceae > Pseudomonas > Pseudomonas izuensis. The sequence continues at coordinate 3,599,154 of NZ_AP017423.2, forward strand.
ATGTTCTTGATCATTTCGTTAAAAGAGGACATTGGGTCTCCGCGTTCTCTATTTACATAAACTGTTTCAGACGGCCAGTTTACGGCGGTTGTACAAACCACCCAACAAACCGGTCAAGCATCCGACGAGCAGCCCGCTGACATGGGCCGCGTTGGCAATTTCACCGAAGCCGATCATCGAGACCAGCCCGGACAGGCACAGCAGCAGCCAGACCAGCATCATCACCAGCACCCCGCGGGGCAGGCGATAAGCGGCGTTCGGCGACAGCAGCTGGAAGATCCAGCAGTGCCCGAGCAAGCCGTACAGTACCCCGGACAAGCCGCCAAACAGGCTCGGGCCACTGAAAAGGTATTGGGTGTAGTTGGAGACCAGGCTGAACAGCAAGGTCAGGCCGACCAGGTTGATGCTGCCCTGGCGCGATTCGATGCGCCGCCCCAGCTCCCAGTACCACATGCCGTTCATGGCCAAGTGCAGGATGCCGAAGTGGATGAGCATCGGCGAGACCAGTCGCCACCATTGCCCCGCCGCCAGGCTGTCGGCCAATGGCGTGAAGTGGATGTATTCGCCGACAACGCGAAAATCGAGGAAGGTGAACCAGCGCATGGTGTTGAAGTTGTCGCCCAACATCGTCAGCGCGCCCACCAGCAGGCTCAGCAGCAACACCAGCGCGGTGGCCTTGGCGTAGCGGACCTGCTCGACGAAACCCGGACGGCGAACGGTTTGCGCCACCGGAATGTCCAGTTGCTGATCAGGATCGCCCGCCGGAAAACGCTCATACAAGGCGCGCACGTCCTCGCTGATGTTGTCCGGCACCCACAACACCTGCTCGCCTGCCTCTTCACTGACCCGATGCGGTACCTGCATGCGTTGCAGCAATTTGACGAAGCCGCTCAGGTCCACCGCCAGCGGCAGCCGTAATACCGCTACAGCACTCATTGCAACATCCCTCTCATTGCAAAACCTCTGGCCGCTCGACATTGACCCAGACGAATTTATGCGGATCGAGCCGCGTTTCCTGATCCAGGCGATAGGCCACCAGTTTGCCGTAGAGCACGGCACTGTAATCGAGGCAGGCCAGGTTCGGACGAATCGGCGCCGGTTTGCCGCTGCGCCAGTAGTGGCCGACGAACAGCAACGGTTCGTCGATGCCATAACGTAACAGGCTGTTCTTTTCACTGGACGACAGGGGTGTTTGCGCGACCGGATCAGGTAGCGCGTCGGGCTGGAACACGATGTCGCCATAGGTCTGCGGGTCGTCTTCCCAGAATTTGGTACGGAAGAACGAACGGATCAGGCCATCGCCACTGGTCATGGTCAGCCCATGGGGCAGGCGCATGTCGGTGCCGCGCAACAGACGGTCGAACACGGTGCAGGCGAAACTGCCCGGCATGGCTGACGCCTGGAGAAAGTGCTCGTCGACGCAGCCATCGGCAAACAGAGCCCTTAATGGTTCGATCAGGCCAGCGTCCCAACAGGCATGCACCACGCGGAAACGTCCGGCATCGACGAACAGCGGTAATTCATAGAACCACTGCTGGAAGTCATGCCAATCCGCGGGATGGTGTTCGAACTGGGTGAGGGTTTCCTGCAGCAACCGGGCATGGCGCGGAGTATGTTCGCGTACATATTGCTTGCCGCTGCCGGGCAAGGCCGGCGTGACCCAGCCCAGCGCATTGAACTCATGATTGCCCATGATGCACAGTGCCTGACCGGCCTCGACCATGTCGTGGACGATGTGCAGCGCCTCGCGAATCCGCGGGCCGCGGTCGATGATGTCGCCGACGAACACCGCCATGCGCGAGGCATGGCGCCAGACGCCGCCTTGTTTGTGATAACCGAGCCGGTCGAGCAAGTGCTCAAGGGTCAGAGCGCAACCGTGCACGTCACCGATCAGGTCGTAGCTACGCGCGGGATCGAGCATCAGTCGCCTCCACCACCCAACTTGCTGCCCCAGCCGAGCTTGGTCCGGCAGACTTCGTAGTAGTTGTGGTCGAGCGGATGGATCAGCCGCAGCTTCTGGGCTTTCTTGCTGACGGTGATGGTGTCGCCGGGCGCACAGGTAAAGTGGTTCTGCCCGTCACACGAGACTTGCGGGTAAATCTGCATATCCTTAGACACGACGATTTTCAGCTCACTGTTGCCGTCGACCACAATCGGTCTACCTGACAAGGTATGGGGGTACATCGGCACAATTACAATGGCGTCGAGCTTGGGGTGCATGATCGGGCCACCCGCCGACAGCGCATAGGCGGTCGATCCGGTGGGCGTGGCGACGATCAGGCCGTCGGCCTTCTGGCTGCAGACGAACTGACCGTCAATGTACAGCTCGAACTCGATCATCCGCGTGGATTTGCCGGGGTGCAGCACCACGTCGTTCAACGCATCGCCCTGGCCGATGGCCTCGGCATGGCGGCGGACTTCGGCCTGCAGCAGGAAGCGGTTTTCCACCAGATAGTGGCCGTCGAGCACCTCGGCGACCTTGATTTCCAGCTCATCGGGACGGATATCGGTGAGGAAACCCAGGCTGCCACGGTTGATGCCGAGCACCGGGATATTGTGCTTGGCCAGCGCCCGGGCGGCACCGAGCAGGCTGCCGTCACCGCCGACCACAATCACCATGTCACACACTTCGCCGAGCATCTTGCGCGACGAGGTTTGCAGGCCGTGGCCCGGCAGGACTTCAGCGATGGTGTCTTCGAGGATCACGTGCAGGTGACGATCGAGCAGAAACCGTTTCAGTCGGCGGACGGTATCCAGCACCTGCGAACTGCCCAGGCGACCGATGATGCCGATATTACGAAATTGCTCCATGGGGCTCCTATTGGGACGCGGGGGGCCTGCAACGGCGAAAAACACGATTATGGGCGAAAGCCGGGAATAGACAAAATCCTTTCAGCGACAAGGATGTACTCCTGTTTGAGGCTATGCTCGCAAGATGATCCTATTTCCAGATTTGCTGCAGTTACCCCACCAGTTGCGCCACCCCGAAGTGCGCGACCTGGCATGGGTCATCCTCGCGCCGCCGATGCTCGCCGACACGCCGTGGCCGCAACGCCATCCGCTGGCCGGCAGCGACTGGGTGCAGGCACCGGATCGTCTGGAGCACTGGCTGCGACGGCTGGACCAGGACAGCTACGGACTGCTGCACTGGCTGTCCCAGGCCCGCACCCGGCGCCTGGGCCTGTATTACGAGCGCTTGTGGCAATTTGCCGTCGAACACGCGCCCGGTATCGAGTTGATCGCCGCCAACATGCCGATTCGCCGTGAAGGCCATACCCTGGGCGAACTGGACTTGCTGTTGCGTGATCGCGACGGCGTTCATCACCTGGAACTGGCCATCAAGCTTTACCTCGGTCCGCAGAACGGTAATGGACAGGAAACGGCGCAATGGCTCGGTCCCGGTTGCCATGATCGGCTGGACCGCAAACTGGCGCACCTGAGCCAACACCAACTGCCGATTTCCGCGCGCCCCGAGAGCCGCGAAGTCCTGGCGGCGCTGGATATCCACCAATTCAGCGCGCATTTGTGGCTGGGCGGCTATTTGCTCTATCCATGGCCGGGGCAAGCGGCGCCCCCGGGCGGTGCGCATCCGCAGCACTTGCGCGGCCGCTGGTTGCATCAAAAGGATTGGGCTGAATTTGTCGGGCAGAGTCCGCCCGGTCGCTGGCAACCCCTGCCCCGCCATGCGTGGCTGGCACCGGCGCACTACCCTGGCGAACAGACCTGGAGCCGCGGGCAGTTGCATGCCTGGCTGAGTGAATTGTCACCCGTGGCACCGGCGCAATTGCTGGTGCGGTTGACGGAAAATGCCAATGGCGATTGGGAAGAAGCCGAGCGGGTGTTCCTGGTGGCGGATCTTTGGCCGAATGTGCCGGGGCAAGGTTGAGTTTTTGTGGTGACTGGTCTGGCCTCATCGCGGGCAAGCCTTGCTCCCACAGGGATCGGCGTAACCTGTGGGAGCAAGGCTTGCCCGCGATGAGGCCAACTCGGTCTACAGCGATAAACGCACAGCCAAAGCCGCCAACGTCACCAACAACACCGGCACCGTCAACACAATTCCGACTTTGAAGTAATACCCCCAGCCGATCCGGATACTTTTGCGCTCCAGCACATGCAGCCACAGCAGCGTCGCCAGGCTGCCAATCGGGGTGATTTTCGGCCCCAGGTCGCTGCCGATGACGTTGGCGTAGATCATGGCTTCCTTCACGACACCCGTCGCCTGACTGGCATCGATGGACAACAAACCGATCAGCACCGTCGGCAGATTGTTCATGATCGACGACAACAGCGCTGTCAGCACCCCGGTGCCCATCGCCGCGCCCCACACTCCATACCCGGCGAAACCGTCGAGCCATCCCGCCAGATACCCGGTGAGCCCGGCGTTACGCAGGCCGTAGACCACAAGGTACATGCCCAGCGAGAAGATCACGATCTGCCAAGGGGCTTCTTTCATCACTTTGCGCGTGGAAATCCTGTGGCCGCGAGCAGCGACGGCCAACAACAGGGCGGCACACACCGCCGAGATTGCACTGATTGGAATACCCAGCGGCTCCAGCGCGAAACAACCGAGCAACAGAATCACCAACACCGCCCAACCGGCGTAAAACGTGGCTTTGTCGTGGATGGCGGACGCCGGATGCTCCAGTTGCTCGGGGTCATAGTCGGCGGGAATGTCGCGACGGAAAAACCACATCAGCATCGCCAGGGTCGCGGCAACGCTCACCAGGTTGACCGGGACCATCACCGCCGCATAGCGGTTGAAACCGATGCCGAAGAAGTCCGCGGAAACAATATTCACCAGGTTCGACACCACCAGCGGCAGGCTCGCGGTGTCGGCGATGAAACCGGCCCCCATGACGAACGCCAGGGTCGCCGCCGGGGAGAAACGCAACGCCAGGAGCATCGAGATCACGATGGGCGTGAGAATCAGCGCCGCCCCGTCATTGGCGAACAACGCCGAAACCAGTGCCCCGAGCAGCACCATGTAAGCGAACAGCTTGCGCCCGCTGCCCCGGCCCCAACGGGCCACATGCAACGCCGCCCAGGCAAACAGCCCGGCCTCGTCCAGCAACAGGCTAATGATAATCAGCGCGACAAAGGTGCCGGTGGCATTCCAGATGATCTGCCACACCAGCGGAATGTCAGCCAGGTGCACCACACCGCAAATCAACGCCAGCACCGCGCCGAATACCGCACTCCAACCAACGCCGAGGCCTTTGGGCTGCCAGATCACCAGCGTGATGGTCAACAGGAAAATCAGTGAAGCTACAAGCATCCAGGGCGGCCTTCAGGCAATTGAATCGAATTAATGGCTGGCCGCCCCTTGGCCTCGGCATCGACCGGTCATAACCGAATCACATGCCCCTCCAATGGCGCGATCTGGCCGTGAAACAGACGGGAAATAACGGCTTGCGCCGCTTCAAAGCCCCGGCTTTCTATCACTTCGAGCAAGGGTTTTTCAACCGCCGCCACCTTCCGGAAAAAATCCAGCAAACCTTCGCCGATGTGTTGGCTGACCCCTTCCGGCCCCCAATCGGCATTGCGTTTGCGAATCTGGATCGGCGCGAAAAAAAACACCGGCTCCGGCCCCTCGATCGCCGTTAGCCGGGCTTCATGGGTACTTTGTGCAGATCCTGCGAAACAGCTGTAGATCAACTGCCCGGCAAAATGCTGGTGCACCCGATCACGCAGATCCAGGTCGCCGGAAAAATCCACGTAGAGTGTCGGACGGTCGTTGGCCAAATTGGCCAGCTCATCGTAGGACACCGTGCGTTCGTAACAATCCTGGTTTTCGACAAAGGCTTTGTTGCCGGCCGAGGTCAGGGCCACCCTTTCCAGAGCGGGATGATTGTCCAGGCAAACGGCGGTGCCATAGGCGGTTTTGCTCGAAGCGCTGGAGAACACCAGGCGCGTCGCACCGAAGAACTGCTTGTCCTGCAGGAAATCGGCGAGCATCGATGAGGTCAGGAACAATGGCTTGAGCAAAATCTGCAGGTTTTCGGTGTCGGGGCTGTAGTAGGTGTCCCAACTGCAACGGGTGTACTGGTTGTAGGCCGACGTCAGGCCGATTCGATGCTCGGCACCGTCATAGAAGCCCCGTTCGGTGACGCGTTCGGGGCGCATCCACAGATGGCTGGCAATCGGAAAATACCCGTAGAAACGCTCGCCGACCTTGATGCCCGGCACATCCGAGGCCACCACATCGGCAAACCCCCAGGCAGGAATGTGGCCCCAATCCGCCAGCCCGGTAGGAAAGAATCCCCAATAGTTCATCGAATTGCCATAAGCGGCGTAGGTAATGTTGTTGGTCGTCAGGGCGCAACGATCAATCTTCACGATCACCTCTCCAGCCGCCGGAACCAGGCTGCGCTGTTGCTGCTCGACGCGACTTTGGTCAAGGGCGTTTTTACGGGTAATCAGCCGTGTTACCGTGCTCGAACTTTGCATTTTTCAGTCTCCTGCTGCGACAGTGTGGCGGGTAGCAACAGAGTAGCGACAGCCGATGAAGAGCGGGTTCGGAAACAGCAAGGGCCAACCTCCCACCCTCAATCCCCGGGCAAAACCGTTGAAACGGCCGAGTCAGGCCCGGGCGATTTTCACCGTCGAAGCGATTTACCAGGCGTTTGTTCGGATTTGGCAACGAGACGGCTGGCCGGGACTGACCACGCGGGAGGTGGCACTGGAAGCCGGCGTTGCAATCGGCACGCTGTACGACTACTTCCCGAGCAAGGAAGCCTTGCTTTCCGGTTACATCCGACATCGTCTGGATACTTTGTTACAGGACATCGATAAGGGTGTCGTACAAGCCAACGATCTGGATTGGACGACCCGTATCAAACGTCTCGTGCGCCTGACCTGCGCCCCCGACGATGCCCGCCAGCCGCTGTTCAACCACGCGGTTTCGCTCATCGAACACCTGATCGCCGAGCCCAAGCATCATCGAAGAGTATTCAGCGAGCTGACGCAGAAATGGCGCGAAGCCTTTGCCGCTTGTAGCGACCTGCCTGTGCAACCGTCCCCCGCCACCATCGATGCCTGGGTAATCATGGCGTGGGGTGGCCGACGTTATTGCGTGACTGCACAGCCGGAGGCGGCGCAAACCACCGCCTGGCTGGCAGAAATGGAAACGATGATCTGTAGCCGCCTTCTGAACCTATAACCCTGTAGGAGCGAAGCTTGCTCGCGAAGGCGTCGTATCGGTCAATGTTGATTTGCCTGACACTCCGTCTTCGCGAGCAATCGAGCGTCGACCGGCTGCTCCTACAGGGGTTTGTCACACCTTCTTGTGCTGCTCTACCCATTTCCCGTAGGAATCAATGAATTTTTGCAGAAACGGCCTGACCGACTCAGACGGATTGCCCGCCTCGTCAAACGCCGAACCGGCGCCGCCCAGGTAAGATTCCGGTTGCTGCATCATCGGTACATCGAGAAACACCATGGACTGGCGCAAATGATGGTTCGCCCCAAACCCGCCTATCGCACCCGGCGAAGCACTGAATACCGCCCCCGGCTTACCGCTCCAGACACTTTTGCCGTACGGACGCGAGCCCACGTCGATGGCGTTCTTCATCGGGGCCGGCACCGAGCGGTTGTATTCCGGGGTGACGAACAGCACCGCGTCGGATGAGCTCACTTGTTGTCGGAAAGTCCTGTAGGCTGCCGGCGGTGAATCAGCATCAATGTCTTCGTTGTAGAGCGGCAGATCGCCGATTTCGACAATGTTCAGCTTGAGGTTGGCCGGCGCCAGTTCCGCCAGCGCAAGCGCAACCTTGCGGTTGATCGAGGCTTTGCGCAGGCTGCCGACCACTACGGCGACGTTATAGACATTGCTCATGGAAGATTCTCGATAGTCCGTGGGAGGAGCCTGTAGTTATAGATGATCAGGCGACGGATCAACCAGTGAACACAGGTATATCCGCGTCCTGATTATTTTTTTTACGTAGGAAAACTTACCGTGCTCGGTGGCGGTCTACAAAGCCGCAAATCAAGCGTTTTATCTCCAGAGGTTCTAAGCAGATGGCAGCAGTACTCGTCGGTCAGTTCCATGCAAGAGACGCGGAAGGCCGCATTTATTCCGTACATGAGTTCCAGGATTCCACCCCGTCGGCTGACGGCACGTGTGTCACCACGTACAAACTGGCGATTGGCGACCGCGTGAACAAGCTCGACGACAATGAATTTCAGTTGGTGCAAACCGGCGTAATGCTGACCCGCGAACCGGAATCGATCGTCGCTTCATAACCCGGCGTTATGAGCAGAAGTCATATGCGCGGACTTGGGTTAGGATTCAGTCACTGACTCCTTCACCTGCTGAACATGGACTTCACGCATGCGTTTACGCCATATCGAAGTGATCCAGGCGCTCCTGCAGACCGGTCACCTGGGCACCGCCGCCGAATGGCTGCAGTTGCCGGTGACCGAAGTCGAACGCATTTTGCGCGAAGCCGAGGATCAGTTGGGTTTCATGCTGTTCTCCAGCGTGCGCGGGCGCTTGCAGGCCACCCGCGAAGCGCGGGAGTTGCAGGTGGAAATTGCCCATGTCTACGACGCGCTCGAACCGGTGCAGCGCCTGGCCAACAGTCTTCGACAATACCAGGCTGCGCCACTGCGCATCATTTGCACACCGCCTCTGGCCCAGCAACTGTTGCCGCAAAGCATTGCGGCCCTGCGCCGGCGTTTGCCCGACGTCCCCTGCACCCTCCTGAGCCATCCCACCCGTGACATCGTCAGAAGCCTGTTGCTGCGCGAAAGCGACCTGGGTCTGAGCCTGCATGATCCGGATCGCGCCGAGATTCATTGCCAGGTGATCGCCCAGGGCAAGCTGCAACTGCTGGCCCCCCATGGCTGGTTGCAACCGAAACAGAAGTACATTTCGCTACAGGATCTGGCTGGCCAGGCGATGGTCGGCCTTGACGGTCATGATCCACTGAGCCCGGCCCTGGAGCACAAACTGCACGCCCTGCGCCCGGCGCCGGTGATTCAGACCCGGGTCCAGACGCATCAGATGATGCGCAGCATGGTCGAAGCCGGGGAAGGCCTGGCCATCGTCGATCCCTTCACGGCCCTCGGCGCCAAATCCGCCGGACTCGACGCCTGCCCACTGGCACCCGCGGTACCGGTCAGCGTCTACGCCCTGACCCTGAAGAACGGCGAGCCCTCGCCCGCCGTCCAGACCCTGTTGGGTATCGTCACGGAACAAGCCGTGGCGATGCTGGGGAGCTGATCGGATTTTCCAGCGGGTTGTCGAACACGCGATACCAGAACAACGCCACCTCGGCAGTATTGGGGTCGATGCCCCGGTAACGCAGGTGATCGATACCACCAATCACGTAGCCGCAACGCTCATACAAGCGGCACGCGCCGAGGTTATTGTTCTGGGTTTCCAGCATGATGCCCGGCAGCTTCTTCTTGCGACTCCAGAAATTCGCCACATCCAGCAACGCCTTGGCCACGCCGTGGCGGCGCGCCGGGGCATGCACCGCCAGCTCATCGATATGGGCGAAACCGTTCCAGTTGGTGCTGATCACCAGGTGCCCCACCGGCTCGTCATCCAGGAAGGCCATGAATATTGCGCTGTCGGCGGCGTCGCGGAAACTGCTGAACTCTTCAGGATCGATGCCATAGCATTTACGGTACGGCGTGATGGGCGTCAACCGCCACTGTTCCACCGGCCGGCCTATTTCGGGCACACCGTAGGCAGCCACTTCAAAACTGAAATCACTGCCCCAGATGTAGGCGGCAAAGCCTTCATCGGCGACGCGCACCGACAACCCCGGGTGATTTGGATTAATGACAGGTTGCATACTCGGATAGGTCCTCATTCCTTGATGCAATCGACGGTGTAGTGCCGTCCATTGCCCTCATCTTCGTGTTGCAAGCCGTGCACATCGGCGACGAACCCCGGAAAACTGCTGTCGAACGTGCGAGCAAACGCCAGGTAGTCGATGATCGAGCGGGTCGCCTCGGTAAAGCGTTCGCCGGGCATGATCAGCGGAATCCCCGGCGGGTACGGCACCAGCATCACGGCAGCGATACGCCCATCCAGGGCGTCGATCGACACCGCCTCGACTTCGCCACGCACCAATTGATCATAGGCGTCTGCCGGTTTCATGGCGATCTCCGGCAGCACGGTGTACATGCGCTTGAGATGTTTGGCCGTGGCGTTGCTGCGATAACAAGCGTGCAACTGATCGCACAGATCACGCAGGCCCATGCCCTGATAGCGTGCGAGGTTCTCCTGCGCCACGCAGGGGAGGCACGTCGACAGGCTGACGTTGGCATCGTAACTGCGCTTGAACTCCAGCAGTTCGGTGAGCAGCGTGCTCCATTTGCCCTTGGTGATGCCCATGGAGAACAGCACCAGGAACGAATACAAGCCCGTTTTTTCCACCACCAGGCCACGCTCCCAGAGGAACTTGCTGACCACCGCCGCCGGAATCCCGCGCTCACTGAGAGCGCCGCCCGCGGTCAAGCCAGGCATCACCAGGGTGACCTTGATCGGATCGAGCAACACGTAATCGTCGGCCACGTCATCAAAGCCGTGCCAGTCATTTTCTGGTTGCAACAGCCAGTCTTCGGTCACAACCCGGTCGATACCTTCCACCGATGGCGGCTGCCAGATGGAAAACCACCAGTCATCGGCTGCGATGTGCTGGCGCAGATTGGCCAGCGCCCGACGAAAACTCAGGGCTTCGTCGAACATTTCCTGTAACAGCGAACGCCCGGCCCCGCCTTCCATCATCGCCGAAGCGACGTCCAGCGAGGCGATGATGCCGTACTGCGGCGACGTGGAGATGTGCATCATGAACGCTTCGTTGAAGCGATCACGGTCCAGCTGCCGCGCGCCACCGTCCTGCACGTGAATCATCGATGCCTGACTGAAGGCGGCCAGCAGCTTGTGGGTGGAATGGGTGGTAAACACCAGCGGACTGTCGTCACTGCGGGAGGTGCCCATGCCGTAGCGCCCGGCGAAAAACTCATGGAACGCCGCGTAGGCGTACCAGGCCTCATCGAAGTGCAGCACCTCGACGCTGGTGCCCAGTTGCTGCTTGATCAGTTCAGCGTTGTAGCAGAGGCCGTCATACGTCGAATTGGTGACCACCGCCAGTTTGACCTTGGGCGCGCGGCCCCTGGTCAGCGGGCTGGCGTCGATCTTGGCCCGAATCGATTCCGGGCTGAACTCGCTCAGCGGAATCGGGCCGATGATTCCCAGCTCATTGCGCTCAGGGCACAGATACAGCGGGATGGCGCCGGTCATGATGATCGAGTGCAGCACCGACTTGTGGCAGTTGCGGTCCACCAGCACCAGGTCATCGCGAGCGACCATGGAGTGCCAGACAATCTTGTTGGCGGTCGAGGTGCCATTGATCACGAAAAAGGTGTGATCGGCGCCGAAGTTGCGCGCTGCGCGAGCCTCCGCCTCGGCCAGCGGTCCGGTATGATCCAGCAGCGAACCGAGTTCCGGCACCGAGACCGACAAATCCGAACGCAGGGTGTTTTCACCGAAGAACTGGTGAAACGCCTGCCCCACAGGACTTTTGTGATACGCCACGCCCCCGCCATGACCGGGGGTGTGCCACGAATAGTTGGAATCGGCGGTGTGTTGTACCAGCGCCTTGAAGAACGGCGGCAGCAACCCGTCCAGGTACTTGCGCGCAGCCCGCGCCACCTGCCTTGCGAGAAAGGGTACGGTGTCTTCGAACAGGTAGAGAATCCCGCGCAACTGATTGAGCTCGGCCATGGCGTCGGCGGGCGCGTTTTCCAGGGTCACTTGTTCGCCCAGGGCGAAGATCGGCAAATCAGGTGCACGCACTCGCGCCAACCCGATCAGCTCGGCCATATTCTGTAATAAATGGGAATGAGCGCTGGCGTCTTCCGCCGCGATCAACATGCACGAAAGACCGTGATGTGTTGAAGCGACCAGGCGCCCTTCGGTGTAATTCACCGCGCAGACGATGCTGAAACCTTCCTGCTCCAGCTCTTGGGCGATACCCCGCACCCGATCGCCGGCGACGGTATCGGCCTTGATGTCGCGATGGACGATCAGGACCGGGAATTTCAGATCTTTATACATGTGGCTCAGTGTCCCGAGGCGGCAGACCAGAGCCTGCCAATCACCTCAGGGTAGAGGGTTGAAGCGGATGTGGCGAGCGCAACGCCCCAAAGCGGGTCAGTTGTCGCACCCATTTGTGGCCACTGACCGCTCTCTGTAGGAGCAAGGCTTGCCCGCGATGGCGATTTCACAGACGCCATCGCGAGCAAGCCATGCTCCCACAAATGCGTGGTACATCAGGCCTGCGCTTCAGCCTCGGCCAATTGCAACCACAGCGCCGGCCCACCCGCGGATTTGCTGATGATTTCCAGGCGCGCCGCGTGCCGGGCCAGATCGTCTTCACTGGCGCGAATGATGCGGGTTGGCGTGCGGTCGGCCGGCAGCCGACGAATTTCAGTGGCCGAATTGTCCGCGCCTTCACCGGAACCATTGCCATCGGACGCATTGCCGGCCAGGGACAGGCTGGTCTGGCCGCCGGTCATGGTCAGGTAAACGTCGGCGAGGATCTCCGAGTCGAGCAAGGCGCCGTGCAGTTCACGGCCTGAGTTGTCGACGCCATAGCGCTTGCACAGGGCATCGAGGCTGTTGCGCTGTCCTGGGTGACGTTCCCGGGCCATCATCAGGGTGTCGAGGATCGAACAGTGTTGCGTGATGTCCGCACGATCGTGCTGGCCCATCAGGGAGAATTCGTTGTTGATGAAGCCAACGTCGAACGCCGCGTTGTGGATGATCAGCTGCGCGCCCTTGATGAACTCGAAGAACTCTTCGGCCACCTCGGCGAAACGCGGCTTGCCCACCAGGAATTCGTTGGTGATGCCGTGGACGCCGATGGCGCCTTCGTCACTTTCGCGGTCCGGTTGCAGGTAAACGTGAAAATGCCGGCCCGTCAGGCGCCGACCGATCAACTCGACACAACCGATTTCGATAATCCGGTGGCCGTCGGTCACCGGCATGCCGGTGGTTTCGGTATCGAGTACAACGGATCTGGTGGCCATCAGTGCTCAGCTCTCAACGGGTCATTCTTGCAAAAGCGACGATGTTAACACGCTCGCCAGGTCTTTCAGATAGACCGTGTTGCGCCCATTCGCGAGCAGGCTCGCTCCCACAGGGGAACGCATTTCAAATGTGTGCGAGCCTGCTCGCGAAGGCGGCGACGCGGTCGTTCAGCGCTCAGGTCAGGCCTGCTTGAACCCGCGCACTTCATCCACGCCGCGGTTGGCCAGTTGGTCGGCCCGTTCATTACCGTGGTGGCCGATGTGCCCGCGCACCCACTTCCAGGTGACGTTGTGACGGCTGACCTGTTCGTCGAGCATCTTCCACAGGTCGGCGTTTTTCACCGGTTCTTTCGCCGCGGTTTTCCAGCCGCGTTTTTTCCAGTTGGCCATCCACTCGTTGATGCCTTTCATCACGTACTGGGAGTCGGTCACCAGCAGCACGTCGCAGGGGCGCTTGAGCTCTTCCAGGCCACGTATAGCGCCCATCAGCTCCATGCGGTTGTTGGTGGTGTTGGCTTCGCCGCCCCAGAGTTCCTTTTCAACGCCCTTGCACACCAGCAACGCGCCCCAGCCACCCGGGCCAGGATTGCCTTTGCAGGCGCCATCGGTGAACAGTTCTACGCTATCGTTCATGCCAATCTATCCAGAAAATGCGGTGGCTCGCCGATCGTTGATCGACGACGCCCGAGACCGGGAAAAAATCCCGGCCGGAAATATTAAAGTGGGTATTACGGTTCGATGCGGCGGCGGTTGACCTTGGCCATCGGCAAGGGAATCAATTTGCCCATTGGTTCGCGGCGTTCCTGACGGACCGGCCGCAAGCCCACCACGATCTTGCGCGCGACCAATAAATAGAAGCCGCCACCGGACAATTGCCAGTCACCGGCCTTGCGCTCCCAACCGGCCAGACGAGTCTGCCAGGCGGGTGAAGCAAGCGGCGGACGATAGCACCCGAAGCGGCGTTTCTCCAGCGCGAAACCCAGCAGATTCAGCCAGTCGGCCACCCGCGATGGAGAAATGCAGCGGGCCTTGCGCAACGCATCCTGAGCAAACACATGACGCAACCCCCAACTGCTCCAGGGGTTGATCCCGATGATCACCAGATGCCCGCCGGGCCGCACACTGCTCGCGGCTTCGCGCAGCAAGCCGTGGGGCGACAGGCAGAAATCCAGGCCGTGCTGCAACACCACCACATCGGCGGCATGCTCGCTCAGCGGCCAGGCCTGTTCCTCGCAGACGATCTCGACCCCCGGCAGCGGTGCCCCCAGGCGCACATTGCGCTGCACCTGCGGCGCCGAGGGCGGGGTCTGGGCCGAAGGACCGTAATGCACCAGATAGCCGCCGAAAAAGCGCCCCAGCTCTTCTTCGAGCATGCGCCGTTCTTCATCCAGCAAGAATTGCCCGAGAGGTCCGGACAACCACTCACGGGCCGCGCTGATCAATGCCAGCCAGTCAGGATCGGCCTGAGCGAACGCTTTATCGGTCATTGCATTCTCCAACGCGCCAGGAAGTTCTAAGATGCGCCATTGTTTTCCGCTTGGCGAATCCGACGATGATACAGATCAGTGCCCTGCCCGCCTTTACCGACAACTACATCTGGTTGTTACAAGACCCCAGCACCCGGCGCTGCGCGGTGGTCGACCCGGGTGATGCCGCGCCCGTACAGGCCTGGCTCACGGCAAATCCGGGCTGGGTTCTGAGCGATATTCTGATCACTCACCATCACCATGACCACGTCGGCGGCGTCGAACAGTTGAAGAAAGCGACGGACGCGAACGTCTACGGTCCTGCCAGCGAGAGCATCCCGGGGCGAGACATCGCGCTCAAGGATAACGATCGCATCCATGTGCTGGGCCATGACTTCGAGATCATCGCCGTGCCCGGTCATACCCTGGGACATATTGCCTATTATCGCCCCGGCCTGCTGTTCTGTGGCGATACCCTGTTCGCGGCCGGTTGCGGGCGCCTGTTCGAAGGCACGCCCCAACAAATGTACAGCTCGCTGTCGCGCCTTGCCGCGCTTCCCGAAGATACGCAGGTGTACTGCACCCATGAGTACACCCTGAGCAACCTGCGCTTCGCCGCCGCCGTGGAACCGGGCAACCCGGACACCCTCGAACGCCTGGCCACCGTCACCCGGCAACGGGAAGCCGGAATCATCACGCTGCCGTCCACGGTGGGCCTGGAAAAACGCACAAATCCGTTTTTGCGTGCGACTGAAACATCCGTTAAAGAAAAAGCGGACGAACGGACCGGCACCGATAACTCTGCGCCCGATATGGTTTTTGCGACGCTGAGAGCGTGGAAAGACAAGTTCTAAACAGCTTGCACGATGGTACGAAAACCATGAATGGTTGACCGTTAGGGGTGCGCTTTCTAGAATCGCCCGACATTTTTGCCCGGAACTTACTTCCAGCCAATGTCGTCCTCTATTCGTAAAGCCATCAATTCGGATGCTTTGACCCGCCTGGCGCAAGCCATAGCGGTGGCTGTGTCCGCGACATTGGCGGGCTGTTCCAGCCATGCGCCGCAGACCGATGCGGCGCACACTCCGAATATTGCCGCGCGCGCCAAGCAGAAGCCGGTCTGGCTCAGCGAAAAGCCGAGCCCGCAGATTCCGCAGGATGTCTGGGAGCGCATGCGCCAGGGCTTCCAGCTGCAGGACGGTCTGGGTGTCAACCCGCGCATCGAGCAACAGCGCCTGTGGTTCGCCAGCAATCCGTCCTTCCTCGAAAACGCCGGCGAACGCGGCAGCCTCTACATTCATTACATCGTCGAACGCCTTGAAGAACGTAATATGCCGCTGGAGCTGGCGCTGCTGCCGGTGATTGAAAGCGCCTACAACCCGATGGCCTATTCCCGGGCCGATGCGGTTGGCTTGTGGCAGTTCATCCCGTCCACCGGGCGTTACTTCAACCTGCGTCAGACCCGTTTCTATGATGGCCGTCGCGACATCACCGCTTCGACCACTGCCGCAATGGACTACCTGACCCGCCTGCACGACATGTTCAACGGCGACTGGCTGTTGGCCCTGGCGGCTTACAACGCAGGTGAAGGTACGGTCAGCCGGGCCATTGAGCGTAATGAAAGGCTGGGCTTGCCGACCGATTACTGGAACCTGCCCCTGCCAGCCGAAACCCAGGCCTATGTGCCGAAGTTGCTGGCGCTCTCGCAAGTGGTACTGGCGCCGGAAGCCTATGGCGTCAACCTCAACCCGATCGCCAACGAACCGTATTTCAAGGTCGTCGAAATCAACCAGCGCATGGACCTGTCCAAGGTGGCTGCGGTGGCCAACATCGACGAGGATGAACTGTTCCAGCTCAACCCGGCCTTCAAGCAGCGCACCACCATCGACGGTCCCCAGCATTTATTGGTGCCAACGTCCAAGGCGCAGCTGCTGACCACCAGCCTGCAAACCATGCGTCCGGAAGAGCTGATCAGCAAGAAGTCGCTCAAGCCGGTCTTCGACGGCGCCGACGACACCCGGGTGGCGAGTGTCAAACGCAACTATCGGGTCAAGCGCGGCGACAGCCTGGGGTCCATCGCCAAGGCCAACAACGTCGACGTCAAGGACTTGCAACGCTGGAACAAGCTGAGTGGCAAGAACCTCAAGCCAGGCCAGACCCTGGTCATGCAGGACACCAGCAAACATAGCGCAGGGCGCATCAATACCGTGGTCGCGGCCAACGCCAAAACCAAGGGCGAGTCGAAAAAGCCGCAATCCCAATACAAGGTTCAGCAAGGTGACTCGTTGTACATCGTAGCCAAGCGTTTCAACGTTGAAATGCAGCACCTCAAGCGCTGGAACCCGCGGGTTGGCCAGGCGCTGAAACCTGGGCAGATGCTGACGGTATCGAATCCGCACTAAAAAGAGCCCCTGATTTTCAGGGGCTTTTTTTATCCGGGAGACTTGCCTGCTCCTTGTAGGAGCTGGCTTGCCAGCGAAGCACTCACGAGCGACGCGGTTAACCCATCAACACGCGTATTCGTTAACGACCATCGCTGGCAAGCCAGCTCCTACAAATTCCCCGTCTTTTTCCTGTCCATACAAGCTGTTACTGTACGGGCCACAAAGCCCAAGCCGCCCGGATCGGATTCATTACTTGAAGCGTGCCCTCCTCTCGCTCCTGATCAGCCTGGCCTTGAGCTCCACCGCAAGTGCGACGATCAGCGAAAGCCATGGTTATGCGCAGTTCGGCACGCTCAAGTACCCGGCCAGATTTACCCACTTCGACTGGGTCAACCCGCAAGCGCCCAAGGGCGGTACGTTGCGGGTGATGGCGTTTGGCACGTTCGATACGCTCAATCCCTACACCTTCAAGGGCACCAGCCCGGTTACCACGCCGAACTTCCTCCAATACGGTATCAACGAGCTCAATGAGCCGCTGATGGTCGGCACCGGTCAGTACGCGCCGTCCGGGGATGAGCCGACCTCCAGTTATGGCTTGATCGCCCAATCGGTGGAATACAGCGAGGACCGTAGCTGGGTGGTGTTCAACCTGCGTCCCGAAGCACGCTTCCACGATGGCACCCCGATCACCGCCTACGACGTGGCGTTCTCCTATCGCTTGCTGCTCAAGGAAGGCCATCCGCAGTACCGCACCAACTTGCAGGAGGTGCTGCGGGTCGACATCCTCAATCCGCAGCGCATTCGTTTCGTGTTCAAGCGTGCCGGCAATCCATTGCTGATCCTGCGCCTGGGCGAGTTGCCGGTGCTGCCGCAGCATTACTGGAAAGGTCGTGATTTCAAGGCGACCACCTTCGAGCCGCCGCTGGGCAGCGGGCCGTACCGCATTACTTCGGTTACGCCAGGGCGGCAGATCGTGTTCGAACGGGTCAAGGATTACTGGGGCAAAGACCTGCCGGTCAATCGCGGCAAGTACAATTTCGACCGCATGGAAGTCGAGTTCTACCGCGACAGCGATGTGGCGTTCGAAGCCTTCAAGGCCGGCGAGTTCGACATCTATATCGAGCATCAGGCGAAGAACTGGGACAACGGCTACAACTTCCCGGCGATACGCCGTGGCGACGTGATCAAGGCGCAGATCCAGCATCAAATCCCGACCCAGACCCAGGGGCTGTTCATGAACAGCCGACGCGCCACGTTTTCCGACACCAACGTCCGTGAAGCGCTGGGATTGATGTTCGACTTCGAGTGGACCAATCGAACGCTGTTCAGCGGGGCCTACAAGCGCGCGCTGAGTTACTACCCCAACAGTGAATTCTCGGCCACCGGTTTGCCGGTCGGTCATGAATGGCTGTTGCTCAAGCCGTGGCACGAGCAGTTGCCCGCCAGATTATTCACGCAGCCGTTCAGCCTGCCACAAACCCAGGGCCGCGGCATTCCCCGGGACACCCTGCGCAAGGCCCTGGGCCTGCTGGCCGAAGCCGGCTGGAAACTCAACGGCCAGCGCCTGCAGAACGGCGCCGGGCAACCGTTGCGCGTGGAAATACTGCTGGTCAACCCGAACCTGGAACGCATCCTCCAGCCCTACGTCGAGAACCTCGCCAGCATCGGCATCGATGCCAGCCTGCGCACAGTGGATCGCGCCCAGTACAAACAGCGCCTCGACCAGTTCGATTTCGACATGATCTTGATGACGCTGAATCAAACCCTCAGCCCCGGCCTGGAACAGTGGCAGTACTTCCACTCCAGCCAGGCCGCGGTCAAAGGCAGCAAGAACTACGCCGGCATCGCCAGTCCGGTAGTCGATCAACTGCTCGACCAATTGCTGGCGGCCAAGACCCGCGATGATCAAGTCGCCGCCGGCAAGGCCCTCGACCGGGTGCTGTTATGGCAGCATTACATCATTCCCAACTGGTACCTCAATTATCACCGCCTGGCCTACCGTAACCGGTTCGCCTTCGTCACCACGCCGCCCTACACCCTGGGCCTGAGTGCATGGTGGTTGAAATCTTCGGAGAAAGATCGATGAAACCCGCAAGCGCCCTGCTCCTGCAGGTCAGCGCCCTGTTATTTGCCGGGCTGGCCTGTGCCGCCCCGCAACATGCCCTGACCCTGTACAACGAGCCGCCGAAGTACCCGGCCGACTTCAAGCACTTCGATTACGTCAACCCGGACGCGCCCAAGGGCGGCACCTTCCGCCAGGCCGGTTTCGGTGGCTTCGACAGCCTCAACCCGTTCATCAGCAAGGGCGTATCGGCCAATGATATCGAGCTGATCTACGACACCCTGGCCAGACAGAGCCTGGATGAGCCCTTCACCGAATATGGCCTGATCGCCGGCAAGATCGAAAAATCCCCGAACAATGATTGGGTACGCTTCTACCTGCGGCCCGAAGCCCGCTTCCATGACGGCCACCCGGTGCGGGCCGAAGACGTGGTGTTCAGCTTCCAGACCCTGATCAAGGATGGCGCGCCGATGTACCGCGGCTACTACAACGATGTCGAAGACGTCGTCGCCGAAGACCCGCTCACGGTGCTGTTCAAGTTCAAGCACAGCAACAATCGCGAACTGCCGCTGATCCTTGGCCAGTTGCCGGTGTTGCCCAAACACTGGTGGGCCACCCGGGATTTCAATAAAGGCAATCTGGAAGTTCCGCTGGGCAGCGGTCCGTACAAGGTCACGCAGGTGAAGGCCGGGCGCTCGGTGCGCTATGAGCGGGTCAAGGACTACTGGGGCAAGGACTTGCCGGTCAACCGTGGTTTCTACAATTTCGATGTGATGACTACCGACTACTACCGCGACAACACCGTGGCACTGGAAGGCCTCAAGGCCGGGCAGTTCGATTACTGGCTGGAGATGACGGCGAAGAACTGGGCCAACGCCTACAACATCCCGGCGGTGACCGAAGGGCGCTTGATCAAGGAACAGATTCCCAACGGCAACCCCACCGGCATGCAAGGCTTCGTGTTCAACCTGCGCCGCCCGGTGTTCCAGGACGTGCGCGTGCGCCAGGCCCTGACCCTGCTGCTGGACTTCGAATGGACCAACAAGCAGCTGTTCAACGGCGCCTACGCGCGCACCCGCAGTTACTTCGAGAATTCGGAAATGGCCGCCACCGGGCTGCCGGACGCGGATCAACTGGCGATCCTCGACCCCTTCCGCGGCAAGATTCCCGAGCAGGTGTTCAGCGAAGCGTTCCAGAACCCGGTCACCGATGGCAGCGGCATGATCCGCACCCAGCAACGCAAGGCCTATCAATTACTGCAAGAGGCTGGCTGGCGTATCGTCGATGACAAGATGGTCGACACGACCGGCAAACCGGTGAGCATCGAATTTTTGCTGGCGCAGACCGAGTTCGAACGGGTGCTGCTACCGTTCAAGCGTAACCTGAGCGACCTGGGCATTGAGCTGGTGATCCGCCGGGTCGACGTCTCGCAGTACGTCAACCGTGTGCGCTCGCGGGACTTCGACATGGTGGTCGGCAGCTTCCCGCAGTCCAACTCGCCGGGCAACGAACAGCGTGAGTTCTGGATGACCGCGGCCGCCGACAAGCCCGGCAGCCGTAATACCATGGGTCTCAAGGACCCGGTGGTCGACCAGTTGGTCGAGCAGCTGATCAATGCCGACTCGCGCAATAGTCTGGTGGCCCACGCCCGCGCACTGGACCGGGTGCTGCAATGGGGCTACTACGTGATTCCCAACTGGCACATCAAGACCTGGCGCGTGGCCTACTGGAACCACATCGGCCACCCGAAGGTCTCCCCCAAATATGACATCGGCACGGCCACCTGGTGGGTCAAACCCGATGCCAAGCCGGCCATAGAGGTCGAAACCAAATTGCAAGCCGACCCTGCGGGCACGGAGTAATCAGATGCTGGCGTATATTTTTCGGCGACTGCTGCTGATCGTTCCGACCCTGTTCGGCATCTTGCTGATCAACTTCGTGATCATCCAGGCCGCCCCGGGCGGGCCAGTGGAACAGATGATCGCCAAGCTCGAAGGCTTCGAAGGCGCCACCAGCCGCATCGCCGGCGGCGGTGCCGAAGTGTCGGTGGCCGGTTCCGCCTATCGCGGCGCCCAAGGTCTGGACCCGGCGCTGATCAAGGAAATCGAGCACATGTACGGCTTCGACAAATCGGCGCCGGAACGCTTATGGATCATGGTCAAGAACTACGCCACCCTGGATTTCGGCGACAGCTTCTTCCGCGATGCCAAGGTCATCGACCTGATCAAGGAAAAGATGCCGGTGTCGATCTCCCTCGGACTGTGGAGCACCCTGATCATGTACCTGGTGTCGATCCCGCTGGGGATCGCCAAGGCCACGCGCCACGGCAGCCACTTCGACGTCTGGACCAGTTCGGCGATCATCGTCGGCTACGCGATCCCGGCGTTTCTGTTCGCCATCCTGCTGATCGTGGTGTTTGCCGGCGGCAGCTACCTGGACTGGTTTCCGCTGCGCGGGCTGACCTCGAACAACTTCGACGAGCTGAGCATGGGTGGCAAGGTACTCGATTATTTCTGGCACCTGGCGCTGCCGGTAACCGCGCTGGTGATCGGTAACTTCGCCACCATGACTTTGCTGACCAAAAACAGCTTCCTCGATGAAATCAACAAGCAGTACGTGGTCACCGCCAAGGCCAAGGGCCTGACCAATCACCGCGTGCTGTACGGCCACGTGTTCCGCAACGCCATGCTGCTGGTGATCGCCGGCTTCCCGTCGGCCTTCATCGGGATCTTCTTCACCGGCTCGTTGCTGGTGGAAGTGATCTTCTCCCTCGACGGCCTGGGCCTGATGAGTTTCGAAGCCGCGATCAACCGCGATTACCCGGTGGTCTTCGGCACGTTGTTCATCTTCACCCTGTTGGGTTTGGTGGTGAAACTGATCGGTGACCTCACCTACACCTTTGTCGATCCGCGCATCGACTTCGAAAGCCGGGAGCATTGAGATGAACCTGTCCCCTCTCAATCGTCGCCGCTTCGAACTGTTCAAGGCCAACAAGCGTGGCTGGTGGTCGTTGTGGCTGTTCCTGGTCCTGTTCGGCGCCAGCCTTGGCGCCGAGTTGATCGCCAACGACAAACCGCTAGTGGTGCACTACGACAACGGCTGGTATTTCCCGGCACTCAAGCGCTACCCGGAAACCACCTTCGGCGGCGAGTTCCCGCTGGAGGCCAATTACAAGAGCCCTTATATCCGCGAACTGCTCAAGGCCAAGGATGCCTGGGTGCTGTGGGCGCCGATTCCGTTCAGCTATCAGAGCATCAACTACGACCTGAAAGTCCCCGCCCCCGCGCCGCCGTCGGCGGACAATCTGCTGGGCACCGATGACCAGGGGCGCGACGTACTGGCCCGGGTGATCTACGGTTTCCGCATTTCGGTGCTGTTCGCCCTGACACTGACCCTTCTCAGCTCGATCGTCGGGGTGATCGCCGGCGCGTTGCAGGGGTTCTATGGCGGCTGGGTGGATCTTGCCGGGCAGCGGTTCCTGGAGATCTGGTCCGGTTTGCCGGTGCTGTACCTGCTGATCATCCTCGCCAGCTTCGTCCAGCCGAACTTCTGGTGGCTGCTGGGGATCATGCTGCTGTTTTCCTGGATGAGCCTGGTGGACGTGGTCCGCGCCGAGTTCCTGCGCGGCCGCAATCTGGAATACGTGCGTGCGGCCCGGGCGCTGGGCATGCAGAATGGCGCGATCATGTTCCGCCATATCCTGCCCAACGCCATGGTCTCGACCATGACTTTCATGCCGTTCATCCTGACCGGCGCCATAGGCACCCTGACCGCCCTGGACTTCCTCGGCTTCGGCTTGCCGGCGGGCAGCCCGTCGCTGGGTGAACTGGTGGCCCAGGGCAAATCCAACCTGCAGGCACCGTGGCTGGGCATGAGCGCGTTTGCTGTGCTGGCGCTGATGTTGAGCCTGCTGGTGTTCATCGGCGAGTCCGCTCGCGATGCCTTCGACCCGAGGAAGTGAAATGAATCAGGAAAATCTGATCGAAGTGCGCGACCTCGCCGTCGAATTTGTTGTCGGCGAACACTGCCAGCGTGTCGTGGAGAATGTCAGCTTCGACATCAAGCGCGGTGAAACCCTGGCGTTGGTGGGCGAAAGCGGTTCCGGCAAATCGGTGACCGCTCACTCGATCCTGCGCCTGCTGCCCTACCCCCTCGCCCGACACCCTTCGGGCACCATCGAATATTCCGGGCAAAACCTGCTGAACCTGAAAGAAAAAACCATTCGCCATATCCGCGGCAACCGGATCGCGATGATCTTCCAGGAGCCGATGACCTCGCTCAACCCGCTGCATTCGATCGAGAAACAGATCAATGAAGTGCTGGGCATCCACAAGGGCCTGGTCGGCAAAGTGGCGACCAAACGCACCCTGGAACTGCTGGAAATGGTCGGCATTCCAGAGCCGGAGAAGCGCCTCAAGGCCTTGCCCCACGAATTGTCCGGCGGCCAGCGTCAGCGGGTGATGATTGCCATGGCGTTGGCCAACGAGCCGGAACTGTTGATCGCGGATGAGCCGACCACCGCGCTGGACGTGACCGTCCAGCTGAAAATCCTCGAATTGCTCAAGGAATTACAGGCTCGCCTGGGCATGGCGCTGCTACTGATCAGTCACGATTTGAACCTGGTGCGAAGAATTGCGCATCGCGTATGTGTCATGCAGCGCGGTTGCATCGTCGAACAGGCATCGTGCGAAGAGTTGTTCCGCGCGCCGCAGCATCCGTACACTCGGATCCTGCTGGCAGCGGAGCCCGGCGGCAAGCCTGCAACCAACGTGATCGGCCCGCCCTTGCTGGCAGTCGAGGACCTGAAAGTCTGGTTTCCGATCAAGAAAGGCCTGCTCAAGCGCACGGTGGATCACGTCAAGGCGGTGGACGGCATCAATTTCAGCCTGCCCCAGGGCCAGACCCTGGGCATTGTTGGCGAAAGCGGTTCCGGCAAGTCGACGCTGGGTCTGGCAATCTTGCGCCTGATCGGTAGCAAAGGTGCGATCCGTTTTGAAGGCAAACAGCTAGACTGCCTGACGCAGCAACAGGTCAGACCGCTGCGGCGGGAGATGCAGGTGGTGTTTCAGGACCCGTTTGGCAGCCTGAGCCCACGGATGTGCGTGAGCCAGATCGTTGGCGAAGGCCTGCGGATTCACAAGATCGGCACCGAAGCGGAACAGGAACAAGCGATTATTGCGGCACTCAAGGAGGTAGGCCTGGACCCGGACACCCGGCACCGCTACCCCCACGAATTTTCCGGTGGGCAACGGCAGAGAATCGCCATTGCCCGGGCATTAGTGCTAAAACCGGCGTTGATTCTGCTGGACGAGCCGACATCGGCCCTCGACCGGACCGTACAACGCCAAGTGGTGGAGCTGCTGCGCTCACTGCAAACCAAGTACAACCTGACGTATCTGTTTATCAGCCATGACCTGGCTGTCGTCAAAGCGCTGAGCCACCAGCTGATGGTGGTCAAGCATGGTCAAGTGGTCGAACAGGGGGACGCGCAAAGCATTTTTGCCGCCCCTCAACATCCGTATACACAGCAGTTGCTGGAAGCCGCTTTCCTGGCTCCGGACACTGCGCAATAACCTGAAAGAGAGGAGCAACACATGGGTTTTCTCGCCGGTAAGCGCGTACTGATCGTCGGTGTCGCCAGCAAGCTGTCCATCGCATCCGGCATCGCTGCCGCCATGCATCGCGAGGGCGCTGAGCTTGCCTTCACTTATCAGAACGACAAACTCAAGGGTCGTGTCGAAGAGTTCGCACAAGGCTGGGGTTCGAGCCCTGAGCTGTGCTTCCCGTGCGACGTGGCCAGCGATGCGGAAATCGCCAAGGTCTTCGAAGAATTGAGCAAGAAGTGGGACGGCCTGGACTGCATCGTGCACTCCGTCGGCTTCGCCCCGGGCGACCAACTGGACGGCGACTTCACCGAAGCCACCACCCGTGAAGGTTTCCGCATCGCTCACGACATCAGCGCCTACAGCTTCGTGGCCCTGGCCAAGGCCGGTCGCGAAATGATGAAAGGCCGCAACGGCAGCCTGCTGACCCTGTCGTACCTGGGCGCCGAGCGCACCATGCCGAACTACAACGTGATGGGCATGGCCAAGGCTTCCCTGGAAGCAGGCGTACGCTACCTGGCCGGCTCCCTGGGCCCGGACGGCACTCGCGTCAACTGCGTATCGGCTGGCCCGATCCGCACCCTCGCCGCTTCCGGCATCAAGAACTTCCGCAAGATGCTGGCGGCCAACGAAGCGCAAACCCCGCTGCGTCGCAACGTCACCATCGAAGAAGTCGGCAACGCCGGCGCCTTCCTGTGCTCGGACCTGGCGTCGGGTATCAGCGGTGAAATCATGTACGTGGACGGTGGCTTCAACACCACGGCCATGGGCAACCTCGAAGAGTGATCTTCGGTTAGCCACTAAAAAACCCGCCTTTTTGGCGGGTTTTTTGTGCCTGGGATTCCAGTGCGGGCGCAATCCATTGCAGGAGCCGGTATTTCAGGGTTAAAAAGTTCAGGGCGTGGAATGCCGTTTTCGCTGGCAAGCCAGCGCCTACACTCATTCTCCATGACCGAGGCTCACCTGATGCAACTCTCTCCTTTTCACTTGGCCATTCCGGTGTATGACCTGCCCGCCGCGCGGCACTTTTATGGCAGCGTGTTTGGTTTGGAAGAAGGCCGCTCCAGCGACCACTGGGTCGATTTCAACTTTTTCGGCCATCAACTGGTGATTCACCTGGCGCCGAAAAACGCCTCGCAAGAGGCTGCTCATACCAATGCGGTGGACGGCCATGACGTACCGGTACCGCATTTCGGCGTGGTGCTGGGGATGGCGGAATGGGAGGCACTGGCGCAGCGGCTGAAGTCGCTGGAGACGCGGTTCGTGATCGAACCGGGGATTCGCTTTCAGGGACAGGTTGGCGAACAGGCGACGATGTTTCTGTTCGATCCGTGTGGGAATGCACTGGAGTTCAAAGCATTCAAGGATATCGGGCAGTTGTTTGCCAAATAGGTGGTGATTGTGAGGGCCCCATCGCGGGCAAGCCCGCTCCCACAGTAGCCTCGGTGACCACAAATTTTGTGTACACCCATTGACCCTGTGGGAGCGGGCTTGCCCGCGATGAGGCCCTTTCATACAACATCAATCTACCGGCCCAGCGCCTTTTCAGCCTCAACCAGCAGTTCTTCAACCGAGTCATGGGCCGTAGGGTCATACTCGATCTGCCCAATGCTGAAACCAATGCCATACCCGCGATGGGCCATGGTATTGCGCTCATCCAGCATTTCCTCCAGCCGGGCCTTGATGGCCGTGACATCAACGCCGCAAGAGCCGGTGAGCAAGGCGACGAAGGTAGCGCCTTCCAGGCGGCCAATCACGTCACTTTCCCGAAATCCGATGCTCAGCACATCGGCGAAGGTCTTCAGCGCGTGATCGCCCTCGGTGCGGCCAAACAGATAGTTGATACGCTTGAAGTCATCCAGGTTGAAAAACAGCAGCGTCGCCGGCCGCCCCAGTTGCCCGCAGGCCTCCAGTCCCAGTTGGGCCAGCGCCAGGAAACCGTGCCGATTGGGCAGCAGCGTCAGTTCATCCATACTCGCCATCTGCACCCCGATCAGCTCTTGCTCGGCCTTGCGTGCAAGATCGCGCAGCAGCTCACGCTCCTGCTGTGGCGTCCCTGCACATACACCTGTTGTGTGCGGTTTGCCTGAGATCAGCATCACATACTCCCATGGAGGGTATGTTCTTTAGAGTCCTCGATATCGGTTTGACTCCGTGTTCATTGACCGATGGTCAAGTACCCAGCACCGGGCAAGGCCCTCCTGCCTCAGCCCAGAGCTTGAACTGGGTGACAAAAATGTCATGCGCCACCGGCACCGGTGTGCGATTACCGCCCGGATTCCAGCCCCAGAGCACGAGTTTGTCCTCGCTGACGTGTTTGATCAGCGCCGCGAAATCCCGGTCGCCATTGCTCGCGCGGTCCTTGATCATGCTGCACAGCTTGTCGGGCGGCAGGCCGATCCAGGCCATTTTGTGCGCCGCCGGCGGCAGGCTCCAATGGGGGGCACCGGGTGGCGCCTTGGGGCCGTAACTGGCCGGTGGATTGGCTTCGGCATGGCAAGTGGCGCAGGGCAATCCCGCCGCGCCTTTGCCGTCCAGGCCACGCACGACGTTCATCGCATGGGGCGTTCCCCCGTCAAACTGCAACGGTGAATCGCCGGGAATGTGGCAGTTCTGGCAACGGGGGCTCTGGAAGACTTTCTGTACCGTGTCGAAGGCCTCCAGTGCCTCCTTGTCATCAGCGAACAGCTCAGTTGCATAGATGAAAAGGCAAAGCAGGAGCAAGCCGCCAAGTACCCAATGATGTCGTTTCATCTCACACCCCCGACAGTTGCAGCGGCAGCTCCCGCAGGCGCTGCCCGGTCAGGGCGAACACCGCGTTGGCCACTGCCGGCGCCGTGGGTGGCACACCGGCCTCACCGATGCCGCCGGGTTTTTCGCTGCTGGGCAGGATGTGCACTTCAACCACCGGCATCTCGTTGAGCCGCAGCACCTGGTAATCGTGGTAGTTGGATTGCACCACGTGTCCGTCCTTGATCGTCAGTTTGCTGTGCAGGGTGAAGCTCAGGCCGAAGGCGATGCACGACTCCATCTGCGCCGCGATGCTCTGCGGGTTGACCGCAATCCCGCAGTCCACCGCGCACACCACCCGATGCACCCGGATCGCCAGGTTGTCCTGGGACACTTCGGCGACGTGGGCCACGTAGCTGCCGAATGACTCATGCACCGCCACGCCCAGGGCATGGCCGTCCGGCAGCGGCGCCTTCCAGTTGGCCTTCTCCACCGCCAGATTCAACACGCCAAGGTGCCGCGGATGGTCCTTGAGCAAGGTCCGCCGGTACTCCACCGGGTCCTTGCCCGCCGCCGTGGCCAGCTCATCGATCAGCGATTCCATGACAAAGGCGGTGTGGGTATGCCCCACCGAACGCAACCACAGCACCTTGATGCCGGTTTTCGGCGAATGCAGGTCAACCTGATGATTGGCCAGACCTTCGAGATACGGGCTATCGGCCACGCCCTCGACTGACGTCTTGTCGATGCCGTTCTTGACCATGGCCGCTTCGAGCGAAGTGCCGGCCATGATCGATTGCCCGACCAACACATGCTTCCACGCCATTGGCAGGCCATCAGCCCCCAGCCCCACCCGCGCCTGATGCAGGAATGCCGAGCGGTAGTAGCCGCCACGGATGTCATCCTCCCGCGCCCACACGGTTTTCACCGGTGCACCCGCCGCCTTGGCGACCTGCACCGCTTCGGCGACAAAATCCGAGGTCGGGTTGGCCCGCCGGCCGAATCCGCCGCCGAGGAACTCGGTGTGGATTTCGACCTGCTCGGGTTTGAGTCCGGTGATTTTCCCGGCGATCATCTGGTCCAGGGTCTGGAACTGCGTGCCGGTCCAGATCTCGCATTTATCCTGGGTGATTTTCACCGTGCAATTGAGCGGTTCCATCGGCGCGTGGGCCAGGTACGGCACGCTGTATTCGACGTCGAGGGTCTTGGCCGCCTTGGCCAACGCCGCCTTGGCATCGCCTGCCTGACTGGCCGGGAGGCCGGGTGTGGCGGCGAGTTTGCGAAAGTCCTCCAGCAGTTTCTGACTGTCCAGCCCAGTGTTCGGCCCCAGGTCCCATTCAACCTTCAGCGCATCGCGCCCCAGTTTTGCCGCCCAGTAGTGATCGGCGATCACTGCCACGCCGGTCGGCACCTGCACCACTTTGTGCACGCCTGGAATCGCCAGCGCCTCGGCGCCTTCAAAGGATTTGACGCTGCCGCCGAACACCGGCGAACGGGCGACCATCGCGGTCATCAGGCCATCGAACTGCACATCCATGCCGAATTTGGCGCGACCGGTGATTTTCTCCGGCGTGTCCAGGCGCTTGGTGGGTTTGCCGATGATCGTCCAGTCTTTCGCATCCTTGAGTTTGATCGATGCCGGATCCGGCACCGGCAGCTTGCCGGCGTCATCGGCCAGTTCGCCGTAGGTGGCGCGTTGGTCGCCGGCAATCACGACGCCCGATTCGGTGGTAATCGTAGAAGGCGCGACATTGAAACGCTTGGCCGCAGCCTCGATCAACATCAACCGGGCCGCCGCACCGGCCTGGCGATAGCGATCGAACTCCATCCAGGTCGAGGTCGATCCGCCAGTGATCTGCATGCCGCCGAACCCGGCCAGACCGTAGTCCTTGGCGGAGGCCGGGGAATGTTCGACGCGAATTTTCGACCAGTCGGCGTCCAGTTCTTCGGCGATCAACATGGTCAGGCCGGTCCAGATGCCCTGCCCCATTTCCGAATGGCCAAGCAACACGGTGACGCTGTTGTCATTGCCGATACGCAGGAAGGCATTGGGGGCGAACACGTTGCCCTGGTTCTCGGCGCCCATGGCAAAGCGATGGGCACCGGGGATGACGAACGCCACCACCAGCCCGCCGCCCAGCACGGCACTGCCCTTGAGAAAACCACGACGCGAGAGCGGATGGAGGCTGTTCATGACCACCTCAACTCAGCTCGGCGGCGCGCTTGACCGCGGCGCGGATTCTTGAATAGGTGCCGCAACGGCAGATATTGCCCGACAGCGCCTGATCGATATCACTGTCGGTCGGTTGCGGGATCTTCGCCAGCAACGCCGCCGCCGACATGATCTGCCCGGACTGGCAATAACCGCACTGGACCACATCAAGTTCGGCCCAGGCTTGCTGCACCGGGTGCGAACCGTCAATCGACAAGCCTTCGATGGTGAGGATTTTCTGCCCATGGGCCACGGCTGTGGCGGGTGTGATACAGGAGCGTAATGGCGCGCCGTCGATGTGCACGGTGCAGGCACCGCATTGAGCCATGCCGCAACCGAACTTGGTCCCGGTCAGGTGCGCGACATCACGCAGGACCCAGAGCAAAGGCATGTCCGCGGGGACATCCAGTTCCTGGTCCTTGCCATTGATATTGAGGGTCAACATTTGCGAAGGTCCTCAGACTCAGCGTGTTCTGAAGGGGGCGTCGCTGTAGCCGTCAACGACCTGCGCGCGCCTCGGGTTATCCCTTCAGCTAAGTCCAATTTGCCCCGCAGGCCGAACTCTATCGACCGCCGGTCACCCTCGACTTGAGCAAAATATCGGTATAACGCCACAGAAACAGCCCGAACGCGCTACACCAGAGTACCGCAGACAGCGCCAGCCCCAGTCCGGAGAACGGCACTAGCAGCACCCGCGACAGGCCCGCCATCAACATCAGCGCAAACCCCGCCACGATCGCTTTCGACGGCTGCAGCGGCCGTCCGGTGTGGCCAAGGCTGACCCGAGCGATCATCGCCAGGATCAGGCCGCCCACACCGCCCACCGCCAACGAATGGGTGGCCAGGCTCTGTTGCGCCATATAGCCTGCATGCCACAGCGCCATGGCGAAAACCGCCACCGCCAGCCAGGCGTAGGACAGATACAGCGACCACAGCAACGGCACGCTCCACAGGCCTCGATCGTGCCAGCGCCATAGGCGCAGCAGGTGCAAAACACCCATCAGCACAAACAACGTCGTCAGCCAAAGTCTGGGAACGTCCTGCAGGCCGAGGGCAAATGTCAGCGCTGCAAACAAACCACTCACCATCAGAATCCGGGTCGGCCATGGACTTCCCGCCGGCTGCACCGGCCGATTCAGGCCGCGCTGGATGAAAAACGGAATCACGCGCCCGCCAATCACACTCATCATGGCGCCCACCAACCACAAGGCCGCCAGGACACCACGCCGTTGCAGCCCAGCGTCGTCGGTCGAAAGGCCCGACACTGTCATGGCCTGGCACCCGGCCAGCAGCATGACCATCAGCAGAATCGGATAGTTGTCGCGCTTGCCGGCGGCGATCAAGTCGCGGCCCAGCACCAAGGCCAACAGTGGCAGAAAAGGCAGCTGCAAGAGAAGCAAAAACCCCGGGGAAATCGGCAGCAGCCAGGCCAGTCGCGCCAGCAACCAGACCAGCACCAGCCCGATCAATGGCCAACCCTTTAGCCCTGGACGTCCGGTCCAGTTCGGCACCGCCGTCAGCAGGAACCCGGCAATGATCGCCACGGCGAAGCCGAACGGCATTTCGTGTCGATGCCAGGCGAGCATGCCGCCCACCGCTTGCGCGCCAGGCAAACGGCCATACAACCACAGGGCCCAGATCGCCACCGCCAGCGCAGCGAACGTGGCCCCGGCCAGAAAGAACGGACGAAAACCGAGACTGAAAACAGGCACCTCGACCCATTTGCGCATCAGGCCAGCGCCCCGGCCAGCGGTTTGCTCAATCGGTGTTGGGCCAGCAAGCGCATGACATAGCCAATTTTCAGCAAGGTCGGCCCGACAATGGTCATGGCGTGCAGCGAAACCAGGGCAACGATCGACAGATGGCCGTCGTAAAGGTAAGCACCGTAGATCCCTGCCAGCAGCATCGCCAGGCCGACACCGAGCACACGGCTTGAGAGGTGTAGAACGTTCTGAGGGTTGCTGAAGAAATGGAACATTTTTCCGTACTCCTGTAGCCGTTCAGTTGTACGTTTGATGCATCAAGGGGCGTGCCAGGTATTTACCTCATACGAATCAGGCAGTTGAGATAGATCAAGTCAAAATGACTCATTACAAAAAGAGTCTTTACGACTCATAAAGAAGTCATATTGACACGATCCTGTAGGAGCTGGCTTGCCAGCGAAAGCGGATTTTCAGTCAACATTGATGTTGACTGTGGCGCCGTCTTCGCTGGCAAGCCAGCTCCTACAGCGAGGCGTTTCGGGGCATTTGTCGATCTACGGCACGACCAGACAAGCAGAGGCTGACTACGCTGATAATCCAGCATGGAAAAACCTGCGAAGGAGACCCGTCATGCAACGCGTTCAAAAACTCACGCCCTGCCTGTGGTTCGACGATCAGGCCGAAGAAGCGGCAAAGTTCTACTGTTCGATCTTCGACCATTCGAAAATCACTGCCACCACCCACTATGGTCACGCCGGTTTCGAGTTCCACGGACGGCCCGAAGGTTCGGTGATGACGGTCAGCTTCGAACTCGACGGGCAGAGTTTCACCGGCCTGAACGGTGGTCCGATGTTCAAGTTCAGCGAGGCGATTTCCTTTCAGGTCAATTGCCAGACCCAGGACGAAGTCGACCATTTCTGGGGAGCCCTGTCGGCTGGCGGTGTCCCGCAGGCTCAGCAATGCGGCTGGCTCAAAGACAAGTTTGGAATGTCGTGGCAAGTTGTTCCGGTGCAACTGATGGACATGATGAAAGACCCCGACACGCACAAATCCCAACGGGCCATGGAAGCGATGCTGCAAATGAAAAAACTCGATATCGCCGCACTCAAGCGAGCCTTTGACGGCGAGAGCTAATACACTCCGGGGCTGATCTGCCGAGGACCGACCATGACGCTCGCCAAGCCCAAGGATACAGACAAGGCCCCGCGCTTCTGGCGCGATGACGCCCTGCCCTTCATCGAGGCGCGCTCCATCGCCGACGGACGCGAAGTCTGTTACACCCGGCATGCCCATGAGCATTTTTCCATCGGTGCGATCACCGCCGGGCGCAGCACCTATGTGCACGAGCAATCGCGGTTCGAGGTCAGTGCCGGCACCGTGGTGTTGATGAATCCGGGTGATGTCCACGCCTGCAATCCGATTGACGACCAGCCCTGGTCTTACCTGATGCTGTATGTCGATACCCTGTGGCTCACCGACTTGCAGCATCAGCTCGGCTTCAGCGAGGACCCGGCGTTTCGCCGCTTCGCCGTCACCCACACCTCGGACGCCGATCTGTTTTACGGTTTGCAGGGCTTGTATGACGTCTTGATCGATCCGCAGCAGGACGTCCTGCGCAAGCACAGCGCAGCGGTGGAGTTTTTCACTGAGGTGCAGCTACGGCTGAATCCGGTCGATCAACCGCTGCGCGAACCCAATTTCAAGCTGGAACGCGCCGCCGACTTTATCCGCGACCACTGCACGCACATGCTCAAACTCGAGGACATTTGCGACGCGGCGCAATTGTCGCCGTCCTACCTGATCCGCGCCTTCAAGCAGCATTACGGCATGACGCCCCACGCCTTCCTGGTCAACCGACGCATCCAGTTCGCCCGGGAGCAACTGCGCAACGGCAAGCTGATCGCCGACGTAGCGCTGGAAGCGGGATTTGCCGATCAGGCGCATTTTCAACGGGCGTTCAAACAGCATTTGGCGGCGACACCCGGGCAGTATCGGGGATGAACCTAACTTGCTTTGTGCGTTGAGCTTTTGTGGCGAGGGAGCTTGCTCCCGCTCGGCGGCGAAGCTTCGCTAGACCTGTATGCAAGGTTTGTCTGAAGAGCGTCGGGGGCCGCTTCGCAGCCCAGCGGGAGCAAGCTCCCTCGCCACAATGATGTTTACGGCAGCAGCAAGTAAACCGCACTTCCCGCCAGCAATAACGCCATGCCCCGATTGAACCAGCGCATCCCTGCCGGATTGTTCAGATACCCGCGCAAAAACGTCCCGGCATACGCCCAGCAACCCACCGACAGGTAGCAGATCACCAGGTAGACTGCCGCGAATTGCCACACCAGCCGCGCCTCGCCATCGGCGACGAACGCGCCCATGCCGGCCACGCAGGCCAGCCAGGCTTTCGGGTTGAGCCATTGCATGACGGCGCCATACAGCATCGACGGCGCGCGATCAGCGTCCTTCGCCTCAAGGTGCCCATTGTCGCCCGCCAGCTTGAACGCCATGTATAACAGGAACGCCACCCCAGCCCACTGCACCACCTGGGTCATGGCCGGCCAACGCTGCAACAACTCATGCAGCCCCAACCCCATCAGTACCAGCAGCAACACGAACCCCAGGGTCGCCCCGGCCACGTGTCGCTGACTGGCGCGAAAGCCGAAGCGCGCCCCCGAACTCAACGCCACGATATTCACCGGC
This sequence comes from Pseudomonas izuensis, assembly GCF_002356535.2. Taxonomy (NCBI): domain Bacteria; kingdom Pseudomonadati; phylum Pseudomonadota; class Gammaproteobacteria; order Pseudomonadales; family Pseudomonadaceae; genus Pseudomonas; species Pseudomonas izuensis. Next base: position 3,633,049 of record NZ_AP017423.2, read on the forward strand.
CCCGGCGTTATCGAAGCGACCAGCGCAAACGCCGCCATGGACATCATCAGACTCATCGCACACCTTCTTCCTGTCAGTTGAACCAGGCCTCAAGGTAAAGAGCCCTCGGGTGCACGTATTGAAGAAAACTGCCCTGTACGAACGTTATGCGTAAAAGCCGACCACCCGCTTCACTTTCACCAGCGCTTCGCGCAGCGAGTCCATGTCCACCGAGCCCAGCGCCAGGCGAATGGCGTGCGGCACATGGGGGGTAATCGAAAAGGGTTCGGCGGGCGACACCGACACCTGCTCGCGCATCAACGCCATGGCGATCTGGTCCGCCCGCGCCTCTTCCCCCAAAGGCAACCAGATGAAGTACGAAGAGGGGTGGCTGATCGTCCTGATCCCCGTCAGCACCTCCCGCGCCAAGGCTTGCCGCGCTTGTGCGTCCGCACGTTTGTGCGCCTCCAGCTTGCTCACGGTACCGTCGTCGAGCCAGGCCGTAGCAATGGCGGTCATCACACCAGGGGTGTTCCAGGTGGTTGCCATGATCGTGCGCTCGAAACCCGCGATCCATTGCGCGGGGGCGGCCACGAAACCGACGCGCAACCCGGTGGCGACATTCTTGGATAAACCGGACACGTACACCGTTCTTTCCGGCGCCATCTCGGCCAGCGGTGGCGGCGGGTTGTCGGCCAGAAACGCGTAGGCCGCGTCCTCGATGATCGTCAGGTCATGCTGGCGTGCAATCGCCACCAATTGCCCGCGTTGATCGGCGCCCATCACCCAACCCAAGGGATTGTGCAAAGTCGGCATCGAGTAGACGGCCCGTACAGAGCGACGCTGGCAGAGTTGTTCCAGGGCCGGCAAATCCGGCCCTTGGTCGGTGACTGGAATGGGCAAGACTTCAAGGTGCAGCGTCTCGGCCAGCGTCTTGAAACCCGGATAGGTCAAGGCATCGGCGGCGATGACATCGCCGGGTTTGAGCAGCGTCATCATCACTACCGCCAGGCCGTGCTGGGCGCCACTGACGATCAGCACCTGCTCGGCCGGAACATTCAGCCCGCGCTCAACCAGGTGGCGTGCCATTGAGGCCCGCTCATGCAGACGCCCTGCGTGGGGCTGGTAGCGCAGGTGCGATTCCAGGTCGCCGGACAACGCAAGCTGGCGCAGGGCATGGCGCAACAGATCCGCCTGGCCGGGCAACGACGGGTAGTTGAAATTGAGGTCGATCATCCCCGCCGCCACCACGGACTGGGAAATACCCTGCCCGGGCGGTAGTGATGTTTCCCGGACAAAGGTCCCGCGCCCGGTTTCGCCGCTGATCAGGCCCATGCTTTCAAGCTCGGCGTAAACCCGGCTGGCAGTGACCAGCGCCAGTCCGTGCTCAGTAGCCAATTGCCGATGCGTCGGCAGCCGTGTGCCGGGCGGTAAATGACCTGAGCGGATGTCAGCGGCGAAGGCATCCACCAGTGATTTATAGCGAGAACGAGGCATGTCGAGATGTATCCATGACAATTTTTTGATTGTATTGATAGTCGGTCATAGGATGGATTCACGCAACCCAACAATGAGCGTGAGCGAAATGGAACGGACATCAAATCTGCAAGACCGGGCACTGGACAGCAGTGCGAGCGGCTGGATCAATGGCTTGATCGGTGTGGTGATTTTCAGCGGCTCACTGCCGGCGACACGGCTGGCGGTGCTGGAATTCGATCCGGTTTTCCTCACGGTGGCCCGCGCGACCATCGCCGCGCTTCTGGCGCTGTGCCTGCTGCTGTTGTTCAAGGAAAAACGCCCTGCACGCAATCAACTGGTGCCCCTGGCCATCGTCGCCTTGGGTGTGGTGGTGGGTTTTCCGCTACTGACTGCACTGGCGTTGCAGTACGTGACCTCCGCGCACTCCATCGTGTTCGTCGGCCTGCTGCCGCTCGCGACCGCGGTATTCGGGGTTTTGCGTGGCGGTGAACGCCCTCGGCCGGTGTTCTGGATCTTCTCGGTGCTGGGCAGCCTGCTGGTCGTCGGCTTCGCCGTTGCCCAAGGCCTGACCGCCTCACCTCAAGGCGACATCCTGATGCTGCTGGCGATCCTGGCCTGTGGCCTGGGTTATGCCGAAGGGGCAAAGCTGTCGCGCACGCTCGGCGGCTGGCAGGTGATTTCCTGGGCGCTGGTGCTGGCATTGCCGGTCATGGCTGCACTCACCTGGTGGCGGATGCCGACGTCGTTCAGCGGCATCAGCACGCCAGCCTGGTTCAGCCTGGCTTACGTGTCGCTGTTCAGCATGCTGATCGGATTTGTGTTCTGGTATCGCGGGCTGGCCCAGGGCGGAATCGCCGCCGTCGGCCAACTGCAACTGCTGCAACCGTTTTTTGGCCTGGCGCTGGCGGCGACCCTGCTGCACGAACAGGTCAGCCTCGGCATGCTCGGGGTGACCGTGGCGGTGATTGTGTGCGTGGCCGGGGCGAAAAAATTCGGCCGCTAGCCACTGCTATGGCGCTTGCCGTCATGACTGTACGGGGCATGCCACCCGACCGGCGTGGTAAAAATACAGCTCTCGTTACAGGAGCCCAACCATGGACCTCGCCACCCTTACTCTTTTCCTTCCGGCCTGCTTCGCCCTGAACATGGCGCCAGGCCCGAACAACCTGTTGTCGGTCAGCAATTCGACCCGCTACGGCTACCGTACCGCCTGTGTGGCCGGGGTTGGCCGCTTGCTGGCGTTCGCCGGGATGATCGCCCTCGCCTCGGCGGGCCTGGCGGTGGTGCTGCAAACCTCGGAGTTGTTGTTCTATGGGATCAAGATCCTGGGGGCGGCTTACCTGTTCTATCTCGCCTGGCAACTGTGGCGCGCGGAACCTGGTGTGGAAAACACCGTGATGGGTGCTCCGGTGGGGATGCTGGCGTTGGCCCGGCAGGAATTTCTGGTGGCGGCGGGCAACCCGAAAGCGATCCTGATCTTCACCGCGTTCCTGCCGCAATTCGTCGACTCGACCCGGGCCATCACGCCGCAATTCGCCGTGCTGGGTGCGCTGTTCCTGGTGTTGGAATGGATCGCCATCGCGGCCTACGCCTACATGGGCCTGCACATGCGCCGCTGGTTCGCCAAGCCGTCGGGCAAGCGGATGTTCAACCGCTGCTGCGCCGGCCTCTTATCGGCAGCAGCGTCCGTATTGCTGATGGCCCGACGGGCCTGACCCACATTGAGCCAAGGTGTTCACCCGACAGGCCTATACTTCAAGAGTCGGCACACTCGATGTGGCATGCAATCGTGTTTGATGTAACGCGTCGAGCGATCGCTCACGCAGGTCACGACCTGCCTTCGTCGTAGGGAGGAGAACATCATGGCGCGTAAATACATCGACTGCCGCGAGTTCCCGAGCGATACCCAATGCTCGGTCGCGCTGTCCGCAGACTCTGAAAACGAACTGCTCGAGGCTGCCGCACAGCATGCAGTCAACGTTCACAAGCACACCGACTCACCGGAACTGCGTGCTCAACTGAAGACCATGTTTCACGACGGCACCCCACCTGTTGAAGCACCGCGTCGCGCTTAGTACTCCGGGGTTTCAGAGGCGCACTTACATCTACTGTGGGAGCGAGCAGGCTCGCTCCCACATAGGGTCTTAAGGTGGATGACAGAAATTCCCTGTCGATTTTCCGGTGGAGGCCGTCACTGCCCCGTTCTATGCTGCGTCCATGAACCTACAACACACGCTGCTTCCGCCCCACGCCGAGATGGTTCGCGCCATGCTCGAACGCGACACCGCCTACGAGGGGGTGTTTTTTACGGCGGTGAAAACCACCGGAATCTTCTGTCGCCCCAGCTGCACGGCGCGCAAGCCGAAGCCGGAGAACGTCGAGTTTTTCGCCCATGCCGATCAATGCCTGTCCGCCGGCTACCGTGCCTGTCTGCGCTGCAAGCCGCTGGATGCCGCGGACAGTGCCCCGGACTGGGTGCAGCGATTGCTCAAGGCGGTGGACACCGATCCCGAACAACGCTGGACCGACGCTCAACTGCTGGCCGAAGGCATCGAGCCGCTGAAATTGCGGCGCTGGTTCAAACAACATTTCGGCATGACATTCCACGCGTGGTTGCGCACCCGGCGCCTGGGCATGGCGCTGCGCGGCATCAAACAAGGCGACTCCATTGACAGCGCCGCGTTCGATTCGGGTTACGAATCCCTGAGCGGTTTTCGCGATGCGTTTCAAAAGTCCTTCCACATCACGCCGGGCCGCGCCGCCAACAGCGAGCCCCTGCTGTTCACCCGACTGACCACGCCGCTGGGGCCAATGATCGCCATGGCTGAAAGGCGTGGTCTGGTGTTGCTGGAGTTTCTCGATCAGTCTTCGTTGAACCGGGAAGTCGAAGCACTGCAAAACCGCTTTGGTTATGCCGTGGCGCCGGGGCATAACGCGCATCTGCAACAGATCGAAGAACAACTGAGCGAGTATTTTGCAGGCCTTCGCACTGAATTCAGCATTGCCCTGCACATGCCCGGCAGCGAGTTCTCCCGCCAGGTGTGGGCCGAGCTGGCAAAAATCCCCTACGGTCAGACCACCACCTACGGCGCCATCGCCACCCTTCTGGGCAAGCCCGGCGCCAGCCGCGCAGTGGGCCTGGCCAACGGTCATAACCGCCTATCGATCGTGGTGCCCTGCCACCGCGTGATCGGTGCCGACGGCTCGCTGACCGGCTACGCTGGAGGCCAACCGCGCAAGGCGTTTCTGCTCCGGCTGGAAAACGCTGCGGTGCAACTCACCGAACAACTCGCATTCTGATTCCACCCAGGTTTTTCATAAGGAAGGAAATTCGATGGACAGGCTCGACACTCAATTTCACCAACTGCATCAGGACGGCCTGCTGATCCTTACCAACGTCGCCGACGCCGCCGGGGCGCGGCTGGTGGAGCAGCTTGGAAACAAAGCGGTGGCCACCAGCAGCGCGGCGGTGGCCTGGGTTCATGGTTATCCGGATGGCAACACCCTGCCCCTTGAGCGCCTGGTATCGACGGTCGAATCCATCGCCCGGCTGATCTCGGTGCCCTTGACCGTGGACATCGAGGCCGGTTACTCCGATGACCTGGCTCGGGTTGCACAGGTGGTGGACGCTGTGATCGCCGCCGGCGCGGTGGGGATCAATATCGAGGACGGCGCCTCCCCGCCCGAACTGCTCGCCCGCAAGATCGAAACCGTGCGGGAGATTGCCGAGCGTCGCAACGTGAATCTGTTTATCAACGCACGCACCGATGTGTACCTCAAGAGCCTGGTGCCCGCCGAAGACCGCGTGGCCGAAACCCTCCGGCGCGCCGTGCTGTATCAAGCGGCCGGTGCCAACGGGTTGTTCGCGGCGGGCGTCACGTCGGAGTATGAAATCAAGGCGCTGAGCCAAGGCACGACACTGCCGTTGAATGTACTTGGGTTACCCGGCCTGCCGTCGCCAGAAGCGCTGCAAGGGCATGGCGTGCGTCGCCTGAGCGCCGGCTCGGGCATCGCCGAGTTTCTATACGGTGCCATGGCCTCACTGGCCCAAAGTTTTCTGCGCACCGGCAAACTCGATGACCACGACATCAAGGCGCTGACCTATGGCGAAATCAACGCGCTGTTGAAACCATCCGGAAAAGCTTGATCCCATGCACGACAAATACCAGGCAGCCACCGAGTTCTTGTCCTCGCAAGACGATGACTGGCGTCGGCATATCGCCGCCGTCGGCCCGTGCCTGCATGAGCCCCATGCCGCTCGTGATCCCTATGAATCGCTGGTGCGGGCGATTGCCTACCAGCAACTGCACGCCAAGGCGGGCGATGCAATCGTCGGGCGCCTGTTGGCGTTGTTCCCGTCGGTCTCGTTTCCGCGACCTGAACAGATTGTTGCCACCGACTTCGATCAATTGCGCGCTTGCGGGTTTTCCGCCAGCAAGATCGCGACCATCCAAGGCATCGCCCAGGCGACCCTGGACGGCGTGGTGCCGGATTACACCACCGCGCTGGCGATGGATGACGAAGCACTGATCGAACGCCTGGTCACCCTGCGCGGTGTGGGGCGCTGGACCGTGGAGATGCTGTTGATCTACAGCCTGGAGCGACCGGACATTCTGCCCGCCGATGACTTTGGGGTGCGTGAAGGGTATCGGCGGCTCAAGGGGTTGGAGGTACAGCCGACGCGCAAGCAGATGATCGAGATCGGGTTGGCGTGGAGTCCTTACCGGACGGTGGCTTCGTGGTATCTGTGGCGGGTGCCCGGCCGTTAGACCGCGTTATCGTTCATCGCAGGCAAGCCAGCTCCCACAAGGCACTTTGTGTCGGCAACATTTGTGTTCGACGCAAGACCTGTGGGAGCTGGCTTGCCAGCGATGGCGTCGGCACTATCACCCCAGATCTTCTAGGCTAAACCAGATCACTTCAGCCACTGGAGGTCCCCATGCATCTCGAAGGCTCCTGCCATTGCGGCGCGGTGTCGTTCAGCCTGAACAGCGCCCACCCCTACCCCTATCAACGCTGCTATTGCTCGATCTGCCGCAAGACCCAGGGCGGTGGCGGTTATGCGATCAACATTGCCGGTGACGCCAACAGCCTGAAAGTACGCGGGCGCAAGAACATCGCGATTTACCATGCGCTGCTCAAGGGTGAAGGCGAGGCACGTGCCCACCGCAGCAGCGCCGAACGGCATTTCTGCTCGGTGTGCGGTTCGGGTTTGTGGCTGTTCAGCCCCGAATGGCCGGAGCTGATTCACCCGTTTGCCTCGGCCATCGACACACCGCTGCCGGTGCCGCCGGAACACACGCATTTGCTGCTCGGATCAAAAGCGTCTTGGGTCGAAGTCGAAGTAAAAACCGATGATAAGCAGTTCGACGACTATCCAGAAGAATCCATCGCCCAGTGGCATGAGCGGCTGGGGTTGATTCGCTAACCTCCAGGGTTGCGTTTATTCATGCCATCAAGAGTGATTTAAAATTCACATTGTATTTGGCCCGGCGAGAAAGTTACTCGAGATACTTTGACACCTTTCAAATTACCGACAAGCCGCTGACAACTTGCCCATTCCAACCAAAGCTTTTACCGTCCAATTTCAAAGTACAAATCCACTAACGCTCGACATTACCCAACCAAAACCAAGGAATGGTTATGCGCAAAAAACACATGGCAATATCCTGTTCACTGGCAGGCGCATTATTTTTATCGGCAAACACTCTTGCGGCGGATCTCGGAGAGGGATTAATCAATGAAACCGACTCGGTACTATTAAAGAACCGCAACAACAATTACACACGCTGGAATGGCGTCGGGAAAATATTCCGGGATGACGAACCCTCGTGCACCGCAAGCCTGCTGGATACACGCGACAAAAACGATAAGGCCGCAGGTCCCGCTTACTTATTGACTGCCGCACATTGCGTGCTTGGCGTAGCTGGGCCACGTCCTGATACAGCGATTAAAGAAAGTGTGAAATTCAACTACTTCAATGATACGACGGACGCCTATAGAAGCTACTCCATCAAACAAACTCTCTGGAAAGATTTCAAGCATACGGACCTGGCGATCATGGAACTGGATGCTGCACTTTCCACGCTGCTCGAAGATGGCATTACCCCACTCCGACTGGCATCCGAGTGGGCGGGCAATGCGACCGATGTCCTGGTCGTCGGTGCTCCGGAAAACTTGCCGGAATCAGGCCTGCGCATGGCGGCGTGCACTCAGGAGCCAACAGCGGCCACCTTGGTCGAAGGCTTCGAGGCCTTTGACGGAACACTGAAAAACCGTTGCAAGGAAATCCGGCCCGGCTCCTCCGGCAGTCCCGTCATCGACCGACAAAGCGGACACATACTCAGTGTTTTAGCGACAAGTACCTACGGCGCGACAACCGAGGAAAAATGCTTCTCCAACGCACCATGTGAAGTGATGAACGGACAAATCGCATGGTCTATCGACACTCACTATTCTCACTCCATCGATAAGCTCTCAGATTGCTTCAGCGAGGGTTTCTTCACCACTGCCTCAAATACCTGTACCGCCGAAAGCACCTTCAAGATAACCGATCGGAAATACTGGCCTACCCAGTACGTGGCCATGCCCAAAGATCCTGGCAGCCCCGATGCCGTCATCAATGCACAGTTCTCGATAAGCACCCCCTTCTACCGGTTCAAGACGGTACGCAATGCCCTCGAATGCCGATCTCCTCGCAATTACAGCGGCACTATCGATGCAAAAGATGCAGTTATTGACACGCCTCTCAGTAGAGATCCCGGCATGCATTATCTTTGTGTCGTAGGCGTGGAGTCTTCCGATCAACGACCCGATGTCGCAATGATGAAGAACGCATGGATCACACCCGTTCAATTGATAGATAGAACACCGGTTAAAATGCCGGAGCCAACTATCCTTTTGGGTGCGGACTGGAATTACAACGTTAAATGGCGCTATCAGATTCCGGTGTATTTCGGAACCCTATATTACGCAGGCCCCGCCAATGACACCGATTGCAGCAAAGTCAACATTGCTGACTACATCAATACTTTCGAAGCCGTAGAATTCAAGGCCGAACAACTTCCGTTGACGCTGTGCAGCAGGAACACGGATTTGAGCAATCGCTACTCGAAAGTTCGAACAGACTTGCTCGCACTGCCTTGAAGGCAGGGTGAGGCTGTTGACCCCATCAGCCTGATAAATGGCTGATGGGGATTTCATTCGTGGACTCAGTTAACGGACGTCTGCATCGGCACGCCACTGTGGAACCGGAACTCAACATCAGGCGACTCAATCAATTCCTGCTCGGCAGCACGGACCTTGTCAATCACCTGGGCGATGTCCTTGGCCTCCCCGTACTGATAAGCCAGTTTCAGGTACCCCTGGAAATGCCGGGCCTCGCTTTTGAGCAAGCCGAAGTAGAACTTGCCCAACTCTTCGTCCAGATGCGGCACCAGCGCCTCGAATCGCTCGCAACTGCGGGCTTCGATGAACGCGCCGACCACCAGGGTATCCACCAGTTTTACCGGTTCGTGACTGCGTACCACCTTGCGCAGCCCCGAGGCATAGCGCCCGGCAGACAGCTGGCGCAGCGCGATCTTGCGCTTTTTCATCAGGCGCATGACTTGTTCGTGGTGCACCAGTTCCTCCCGGGCCAGCCGCGACATCATGTTGATCAGGTCGACGTGGGAGTGATATTTAGCAATCAGGCTCAACGCCGTGCTGGCGGCCTTGAATTCGCAATTCTTGTGGTCGATCAGCAGGGTTTCCTGGTCGGCCAGCGCGGCCTGGACCCAGCCGTCGGGGGTGCGACAGCCGAGGAACTCGTGAATTTCGGGAAGGATCATGGGGCCCACGGGATTAAAGGTTCTAAACGAAGGGCGCCGATTATACCGGCCTGTCGGCAGACCACCAGTCGACGACCGTTGATATGCATCAACACCCCTTGCCACAAGCAGCAACTATAGTTGTGCAACGCCACGCTTTTTCATTTTCAGGAGATCCCGCTCATGCAAGCCATACGCAGCATTCTGGTGGTCATCGAACCCGAACACTCGGAAAGCCTGGCGCTCAAACGGGCCAAATTGATTGCCGGCGTCACCCAGGCGCATCTGCACCTGCTGGTGTGCGACCCCAAACATGATCACAGCGCCATGCTGAGCGTGCTCAAGGCCGCTTTGCTGGAAGACGGTTACAGCGTCACCACCGAACAGGCGTGGAACCAGAGCCTGCAGGAAACCATCGTCGATGTGCAGCAGGCCGAGGGCTGTGGCCTGGTGATCAAGCAGCATTTCCCCGACAGTGCGCTGAAAAAAGCCCTGTTGACCCCGGCAGACTGGAAATTGCTGCGTCATTGCCCGACGCCGGTGCTGCTGGTGAAAACCGCGGGTTCGTGGAAGGACAAGGTGATTCTGGCGGCCATTGATGTGGGCAACCAGGACCTTGAACACCGTCACTTGCATAACACCATCATCGATCACGGCTATGACATCGCCAGCCTGGCCAAGGCCCAGTTGCACGTGATCAGCGCCCATCCGTCGCCAATGTTGTCATCGCCCGACCCGACCTACCAGCTTAGCGAAACCATCGAGGCGCGTTATCGCGAACAGTGCAAGGCGTTCCAGGCCGAGTTCGACATCGATGACGAACACCTGCACATCGCGGAAGGCCCGGCGGATGTGTTGATTCCCTTCATGGTGCACAAGCTGCAGGCGGCAGTGACGGTGATCGGCACCGTAGCGCGCAGCGGTCTCTCGGGAACGTTGATCGGCAATACGGCGGAAGTGGTGCTCGATGCGGTGGAGAGCGATGTGCTGGTGCTCAAGCCGCAGGAGGTCGAGGATCATCTGGAGGAGATTGCGAACAAGCATTGAGAGTTGCCGTGCCTGGAAGATTGTCATCGCGGGCAAGCCTTGCTCCTACAGGATCTCCACCGTCTGTAGGAGCAAGGCTTGCCCGCGATGCTTTTAACGGTCAACCGCCAAACGCATCCTTGAGGAAACCCGGCGCAATGTAGCGCTGGTAATGCGCCTCGGAGAGCAGGAAAAACTCCCGATCGATGGCATCGCGCAGTTCCGGCAGGTTCCAGTCGCGGAACTCCGGCAGCAGCACCATCCCGTAGGCCTCCAGATTGTTGATGACCCGCGCCCCACGAGCGATCAACTGGTACGCCCAGCAATAAGCCGACTGGTGCGGCACGAAACGGATCTTGCGCTGCTCCAGCTGGGTTCTGAGCAGCGACGCATCGAAAATTTCCACCTTGGCCGCCATCACCTGGGACAACAGCTGCTCAAGACGCAGCCACACCGCGCGCTTTTCTTCCTCGTTGTAACCGTTCCAGTGAATCACTTCATGGTGGAAACGCTTGCAGCCACGGCACACCAGGTCACCGTAAACAGTGGAGCAAAGGCCGACACAGGGGGTCTTGATGGTTTGATTGGGCATAGGCAGGCAGAACACGAAAAAGCAAAACAGGCCGGCATGTTAGCCCTTTGTCCGCCATTGATCACCCCTCAAAGTTCAGGGCCAAAGGGTCTGGCGGCCTTTGGCGACCGTCACCACCAAAGTCCAATAAACCCTGACTTACCTTTAATTTTTTTTTGCCGTAGAATCAGCCTGCCTTTTTAGGCGCCAATGTCCGTTAGAAGCTGTTTTCAAAGCGTCACGAGCACAGTCGTTCCTTCAGAGCGGTGTTGGCGAAAGGTTTTTCCAGCGGGGAAAAGCCCAACGCCAACCCTCATCAGCTCCCGTTCTGCAGGCGTAAAACTTTGAAAGCAGCTTCTGTAAGGAATTGCCGGTAATTCTGGCTAAGTGGCTCACAACGCCATGCAGCGCATGAGTACGGCAATTTCGGGATGAGCGTCCCGGACACCCATTTGGGACCACTGATGAGGGTAATAACTGTGCTTGAAGCCTACCGCAAACATATCGAAGAGCGCGCAGCACTGGGTATCGTTCCCCAGCCGCTAAACGCCGAACAAACTGCAGGCCTGGTCGAGCTGCTGAAAAATCCCCCGGCTGGCGAAGAAGCATTCCTCGTTGACCTGATCACCAATCGCGTTCCGCCTGGAGTGGACGAAGCGGCCTATGTCAAGGCCGGTTTCCTGTCCGCCATCGCCAAAGGCGAAGCCCAATCCCCCCTGATCGACAAGAAGCGCGCTGTTGAACTGCTCGGCACCATGCAGGGCGGCTACAACATCGTGACTCTGGTAAACCTGCTGGACGACGCCGAACTGGCACCAGTAGCTGCCAAAGAACTCAAGCACACCCTGCTGATGTTCGATGCCTTCCACGACGTTGCTGAACGCGCCAAGAAAGGCAACGCTCACGCCCAAGGCGTGCTGCAATCCTGGGCTGATGGCGAGTGGTTCAAGAACCGCCCGACCCTGGCCGACAAGATCAGCCTGCGCGTATTCAAGGTGACTGGCGAGACCAACACCGACGACCTGTCCCCTGCTCCCGATGCCTGGTCCCGCCCGGACATCCCGCTGCACGCCCTGGCCATGCTGAAAATGGCTCGCGACGGCATCGTGCCTGACGCACAAGGCGTCACCGGTCCGATGAAGCAGATCGAAGAAATGCGCAACGCCGGCTTCCCGATCGCCTACGTCGGTGATGTGGTCGGTACCGGTTCTTCGCGTAAATCGGCAACCAACTCGGTACTGTGGTTCTTCGGCGACGACGTTCCTTACGTGCCGAACAAGCGTGCAGGCGGCTTCTGCTTCGGCAGCAAGATCGCTCCGATCTTCTACAACACCATGGAAGATGCCGGCGCACTGCCAATCGAATTCGACGTGTCCAACATGCACATGGGCGACGTGATCGACCTGTACCCGCATGCTGGCAAAGTCTGCAAGCACGGCACCGACGAAGTCCTGACCACCTTCGAAATGAAGACCCCGGTCCTGTTGGACGAAGTACGTGCTGGCGGCCGTATCCCGCTGATCATTGGCCGTGGCCTGACCGAGAAGGCCCGCGCCGAGCTGGGTCTGCCTCCGTTCGACCTGTTCAAGAAGCCTGAAGCTCCTGCTGAAAGCACCAAGGGTTTCACCCTGGCGCAGAAAATGGTTGGTAAAGCTTGCGGCGTAGCCGGTGTGCGTCCTGGCACCTACTGCGAACCGAAGATGACCACCGTGGGTTCTCAGGACACCACCGGTCCAATGACCCGTGACGAACTGAAAGACCTGGCCTGCCTGGGCTTCTCCGCTGATCTGGTGATGCAGTCGTTCTGCCACACCGCGGCTTATCCGAAGCCGATCGACGTGACCACCCACCACACCCTGCCTGACTTCATCATGACCCGTGGCGGCGTTTCCCTGCGTCCGGGCGACGGCATCATCCACTCGTGGCTGAACCGCATGCTGCTGCCAGACACCGTCGGTACCGGTGGTGACTCCCACACCCGTTTCCCGATGGGCATTTCGTTCCCGGCCGGTTCCGGCCTGGTTGCGTTCGCCGCCGCCACCGGCGTCATGCCGCTGGACATGCCGGAATCGATCCTGGTGCGCTTCAAAGGCAAAATGCAACCTGGCGTCACCCTGCGTGACCTGGTTCATGCCATTCCTTACTTCGCAATCCAGAAAGGTCTGTTGACCGTCGAGAAGAAAGGCAAGAAAAACGCCTTCTCCGGCCGCATCCTGGAAATCGAAGGCCTGGACAACCTGAGCATCGAACAGGCTTTCGAACTGTCCGACGCCTCGGCCGAACGTTCGGCTGCCGGTTGCACCATCAAGCTGTCGAAAGACTCGATCACCGAGTACCTGCAGTCCAACATCACCCTGCTGCGCTGGATGATCGGCGAAGGCTACGGCGATGTACGTACTCTGGAACGTCGCGCCCAAGCGATGGAAGCCTGGATCGCCAACCCTGAGCTGATGGAAGCCGATGCCGACGCGGAATACGCCGAAGTCATCGAGATCGACCTGGCCGACGTCAAGGAGCCTGTGCTCTGCGCGCCGAACGACCCGGACGACGCTCGCCTGCTCTCCAGCGTTGCTGGCGAGAAGATCGACGAAGTGTTCATCGGTTCCTGCATGACCAACATCGGTCACTTCCGCGCTGCCGGCAAGTTGCTGGATCAGGTCAAGGGTCAGCTGCCAACCCGTCTGTGGCTGTCGCCACCGACCAAGATGGACGCTCACCAGTTGACCGAAGAAGGCTACTACGGCATCTACGGTAAAGCTGGCGCGCGCATGGAAATGCCGGGCTGCTCGCTGTGCATGGGTAACCAGGCACGCGTAGAGCCGAACTCGACCGTTGTGTCGACTTCGACCCGTAACTTCCCGAACCGTCTGGGTGACGGCGCGAACGTCTACCTGGCTTCGGCCGAGCTGGCGTCCGTGGCGTCCATCCTGGGTCGCCTGCCGACCGTCGAGGAGTACATGGAATACGCTGGCAAGATCGACAGCATGGCGGCCGATGTCTACCGCTACCTGTCCTTCGACCAGATCGCCGAGTTCCGTGAAGCTGCTGCGAACGCCAACATCCCGGTCGTTCAAGCCTAACGTTGCAACGCAATGAAAAACGCCGCCCATCGTGAGATGGGCGGCGTTTTTTTATGCCTGTAAAACTGTTGCTGCCTGTTCCGGCCTCATCGCGGGCAAGCCCGCTCCCACAGTAATTGATGTCGTTCACAAAACCTGTGGGAGCGGGCTTGCCCGCGACGAGGCCAGCACATTCAGCACAATCATTTGTTCAGCTCGAGGACCTGCTGCACCGCCCCATCCACGCTCAACCCACTCAGCACCACCCCGTTGGCCTCCACCTCCGGCAATGCCGCCAGCGCCGCTTGCGCACTGTCCTTGAGACGAGCCAGCGTCAGGCGCTTGCCTTCCTGATGCACCTGCACGAAAAACGCCTGCAGCGCCTCGATGCTGGTGCCATCCAGGTCAGGGGATTCCTCAAGGCTGAGAATCACTGAATGAACAGGCTCCTGCGAGTGCCGGATCAGACGCAAGGCGCCGCCAAGAATCCGCTCGACATTGGCAAAGAACAACGCCTCACCCGGCCGGACAATCAACACCCCTGGCACGGTTTGCGCCGCTGGATGGCGTTGCAGGTCGACAAAGTCGTGACCGCCATCGATGCGCCCCAGAATCTGAATATCCGCCGCCGACATCTGCTTGAGCATCAGCAACACACTGATCGCCACGGCCACCAGCAAGCCGTCCAGCACCCCCAGCACCAACACCGCACCCACGGCGCAGATCACCAGCAGACGGTCACGGCGCCAGATGAAATACCGCCCCAGCGGCTGCAGGCTCAAGCCGCGTCCCAGGGCATGGACGACGATGGCGGCAAGGATCGGCTCCGGGGTCAGGGCGATGTACGGCAGTACTGTCAGGACAATGACCAGCACCACCAGCGCTGCCACGATACCCGCCAGACGCGAAGTGGCTCCCGCCGCCTCATTGGCCGACGTGGCCGAATACCCTGCGCCGGCCGGCATGCCGTGGAACAGTCCGGACAACAGGTTGCTGGCCCCCAGCGCCAGCAGGTCGCGGTTCGAGGTGACGCGATCCCCGTGCTTGAGCGCATAGGCACTGATCGAGCCATAAGACTCCGCATACAGAATCATCACCATGGCGAACGCCAATTCACCCAGACGCAACCAGTCGGCAAACGGCAGTACCGGCAGCGCCGGCACCTCCAGGCTCAGGTCGATCACACCGATCAGCTTCACCCCATAAGCCGGCAAGTCCAGCCAATGCCCCGCCGCGATGCCAATGACCACCACCAACAAACCACCTGGCAGACGTCGAAACCGTGCGAACAACCATAACAAAACCAATGCCACGGCACCGACGCCAGCCGCCGCCCAGTTCCATTGCGGCAATTGTTCCAGCAGTTGCGGCAAAAAGCGCACCAGGTTGGCATCGGTCAAATGCACACCGACCACGCTGGCGACCTGCTTGAGAATGATGGTCAGTGCCAGGCCAAAGGCAAAACCGCGCAGCACCGGTTTGGCGATGAACGACGTCACGCTGCCGAGCTTGAACAACCCGGCCAGCAAGAAAAACGCCCCGGTCACCAGCACCAGACTGAAGGCCAGGGTCGAGCGCAATTGCTCGTCGCCATTGGCCAGGGTGGCGGTCGCGGCGGCCAGCACGGCGGCGGAGGATGAGGTGGCCGAGACAATGGCGAAGCGGCTGGTGCCGAACAGGCCATAACACAGCAATCCGGCGAACAGGGCGATCACCCCGGCCTGGGGTGCCAGTGCGGCGATGCCTGAATAAGCGACTGCCTCGGGCAGCAGCAGGCCGGCAATCGACACACCTGCCAGCAGGTCCTGCCAGCGATTGGGTGGTTCAACGGGGTTGGGCGGTAAGGCGCTCGGCAATCCGGAGTCTCCAGGCGAAAAAAAACCGCTGCACGTATCACGTGCAGCGGCCACTGTAGCTGTCAATCAGGCACTGCGCGAGCAGGCCGGTCGATCACGCGGTCAAGGAGTAGATCAACGCGCTGATCGCCACCAGACCTACCGCCACCACAAACACGTTCGACGCCTGACCGCGATAACGCGCCATGGCGGGTACCTTGCGGATGGCATACATCGGCATCAGGAACAGGATCGCCGCGATCACCGGGCCACCGAGGGTTTCGATCATGCCGAGAATGCTCGGGTTCAATGTGGCGACGATCCAGCACACCACCAGCATGAAAGCGGCGGTCATGCGGTCCAGGGTCTTGGCGGACGGACGCTTGCCGCTTTTGACGATCAGGCCCTTGAGGCCTTCGCTGGCGCCGATGTAGTGCCCCAGGAACGACTTGGAAATGGCCACGAACGCAATCAACGGCGCCGCGAAGGCGATCGTCGGGTTGCTGAAGTGGTTGGCCAGGTACGACAGGATCGACAGGTTCTGCGCTTTCGCTTCCGCCAGTTGCGCCGGCGACAGGGTCAGCACGCAGCTGAAGACGAAGAACAGCACCATCACCACCATCAAGGCGTGGGCGCGGGACAGGATTTGCGAACTGCGCTGCTCGGCGTGGTCACCGTAACGACGCTTCTGGTCCACCGCGAACGCCGAGATGATCGGCGAATGGTTGAACGAGAACACCATCACCGGGATTGCCAGCCAGAGGGTGTGCAACAGCGCCGACGGCTCAGGCAACGTGCTGGCCGTGGTCAGGATGCCGCCGTTCCAGTGCGGAATCAGGAACACCGCCAGGAACAGCAGTGCGACGATGAACGGGTACACCATCAGGCTCATGGCCTTGACGATCATTTGCTCACCGCAGCGCACCACGGCCAACAGGCCGAGAATCAGCACCAGCGACAGCACCGCGCGCGGTGGCGGCATGATGTGCAGTTGATGTTCGAGGAAGCTGCCCACGGTGTTGGTCAGGGCCACGCTGTAGATCAACAGGATCGGGAAGATCGCGAAGAAATACAGCAACGTGATCAATGCGCCGGCCTTGAGGCCGAAATGCTCTTCCACCACTTCGGTGATGTCGGCACCTTCACGGCCCGACAGCACGAAGCGGGTCAGGCCGCGGTGTGCGTAGAAGGTCATCGGGAACGCCAGCAGCGCCAGGACCAACAGCGGCCAGAAGCCACCCAGGCCTGCGTTGATCGGCAAAAACAGGGTTCCCGCACCAATCGCCGTGCCAAACAGGCCCAGCATCCAGGTGGTGTCTTGACGATTCCAGCTCGAAAGGGTCGCTGGTGTCGCTGCTACATAGCGTTCGTTAACGCTATTGGCCTGATCATTCATCCGGTGGGATCTCCACATTCCGGTCACTTGCCACCCGGCCAGAACGCGTCGGAATACCCGACAGGCAGCGCCCGGCCGAAACAGGGGCGCGATTCTGGAGGATTAGTGAACAGAAGCAAAGACTTAGGTGAGGGACGGTGGTGCCAATTTAATAAATGTGAGCAGCAGAAAACCCTGTGGGAGCGGGCCTGCTCGCGAATACGGTGGCACATCCACCATTGAGGTGACTGACACACCGCTTTCGCGAGCAGGCTAGCTCCCACAGGGATTTCGCTATTTTCGGGCTTTGCGTTTCATCGCCAAACGACAATGGGCACTTGATAAAGGTTGTTCATCATGTATTTTTAAACACACCTGCCCTCGATCTGGAGTCATCCCATGCCACTGGTTCGCGTCGAAATCAAAAAGCAACAGGACCCCACCTACGCCAAACGCATCGGCCAACTGATCTATGCCGCCATGCGCACCACCATTGGCGTGCCGGAAAACGATAACTTCCAGATCCTCGCCGAACACGATGAGCATCACTTCATCTTCGATCCCCAGTACCTGGGCATCCCGCGCAGCGACGGCCTGGTCATCATTCAGATCACCCTGAGCGAAGGCCGTACCGTCGAACAGAAAAAACTGCTCTACAAAACCATCGCCGAGAGTCTCAACACAGAACTGGCCGTGCGTCTGGAAGATGTTTTCATTAATCTGGTGGAAGTGAAGAAGGAGAACTGGTCGTTCGGCAATGGTATTGCCCAATACGCTCTCTGACTTTCCATCCAGCTACCTGTGAGCCGCCAATGCCCCGAGTTTCCCGCAAGCAAGCCGACCTCAACCGCGAAATCATCGTCGACGCTGCTACACGATTGTTCCGCGAGCGAGGCCTGCATGGGATCAGTGTCGTCGATGTGATGGCCGCTGCCGGCCTGACCCATGGCGGCTTCTATGGTCACTTCGAGTCCAAGGAAGCGCTGGCCAGGGAGGCCAGCGAGCGGGCATTCAAAGAGGTGGGCACGCGCTGGCGCGAGCGGGTCGCCACGACTGACGACAAGGCCGCCGCGCGCCGCGCCCTGATCGAGCCGTACCTGTCGGTCAATAGTCGCGACAATCCCGGCGAGAGCTGCCCGGTGGTGGCCTTCGCCGGCGACATGTGCCATGAAAGCGCCGGGAGTGGTTTGCGCGAACCGTTCATGGCGGGCCTGAACCGCCTGCTCGACTCGTTCGCCAAGTTGATGGACTCACAGGATAGCGCCGAAAACCGGCAACAGGCGCTGGTGCAGTACTCGCTGATGGTCGGCGCCCTGACGCTGGCCCGGGCTACCCGGGGTGAAGCCCTGTCGGATGAAATCCTCGAGGCCGCGCGCAGTTTTCTGACAACAGAAAAGCCAGGCTCCCCTCCCCAACCTGAAGATTCGGCGTAACAGTAAATGTATCGCAGGCGACGCCAGCTCCTACACTGAGAAGCGTGGCTTCGAAGACAACATTGCCAAAACGTTCCGGGGCCAGCAATCTCAAGCGACGTTCGAGTCCGATATCCGATGCCCACAGGAGCCAAGCATGCCCGCAACCGTTCTGGTACTGGTTGAAACCATCAATGATTACCTGCCCATTCTCGAACATCAGGGTTTCCACCTGATTCTGGCCCCGACCCCCGCCGAGCGCGCCGAAGCCATCAGCCGTCACGGCGGGCAGATCGACGCTGTCCTCACCCGCGGTCCACTGGGCCTGTATACCGATGAAATAGCCGCCCTGCCTAACCTGAAGATCATCTGCGTGATCGGCGCCGGTTATGAAATGGTCGACCTGCAAGCCGCCGCGAACCGGGGCATCACCGTCACCAACGGTGCCGGGGTCAACGCCTCGTCCGTGGCCGACCACGCCATGGCCCTGTTGCTGTCGCTGGTACGTGATGTGCCGCGTTGCGATGCCGCCGTGCGCCGGGGTGAGTGGCCGAAAGTCATGCGCCCCTCCCTCGCCGGCAAACGCCTGGGTATTCTCGGCCTCGGCGCCGTCGGGATGGCCATCGCCAAACGCGCTGCCGCGGGCTTCGACATGAGTGTGAGTTACCACAACCGCCAACATCGCAGCGACGTGCCCTATGACTTCTGCTCGACCCCTACCGAGCTGGCACGCGCCTCGGACTTTCTGATCGTCGCCGCCCCTGGCGGCCTCGGCACCCAACACCTGATCAACCGCCAGGTTCTCGACGCCCTCGGCCCCAAGGGTTTCCTCGTCAACATCGCCCGGGCCAGCGTGGTGGTCACCGCTGACCTGATTTCCGCGCTTGAGCAACGGCGCATCGCCGGTGCCGCGCTGGATGTGTTCGATGCCGAGCCGCAGGTCCCGGACGCGTTCAAATCCCTGTCCAACGTCATCCTGACCCCGCATGTCGCCGGGTTATCGCCGGAGGCCACCCAGGGCACCGTCGAACTGGTGGGCCGCAACCTCGTGGCGTTTTTTTCCGGCCAACCCGTATTGACCCCGATAGAGCTGCCAGCCATCAGCAGCAACGCTGTTGTGTAGGACTATTCAAACAGGTGTATCAAAAACAATGATTGCCCGGCAACACGCTCACCTATAAGGGCCGTTCGTGGTTGTGGGTACCGGGTGCGCGCATTAGATTAGCCAATAGTTGCAGGCCTCCAGAATAAGCAGAAGGGATAAGCATGGCGCTTACTGACCAGTCCACCCGTATCCGCTCCGGCGAAGAACTCGATGCCAGCCTGATCGACCCCTACCTCAAGGCGCACATTCCAGGCCTTGGCGGGTTGCCGCAGATCAGCCAGTTTCCGGGCGGCGCATCGAACCTCACCTATTTGCTCGAATACCCTGAACAGGAGTTCGTCCTGCGTCGGCCGCCCTTCGGCCACAAGGCCAAGTCCGCCCATGACATGGGGCGCGAATTCCGCATCCTCAATCAACTGCGCGACGGTTTTCCGTATTGCCCGAAAGCCTATGTGCATTGCACCGACGAATCGGTGATCGGCGCCGAGTTCTACGTGATGGAACGGGTCAAGGGCATCATCCTGCGCTCCGAACTGCCACCGGAACTGGGGTTCGATCCGGCGAAAACCGAAGCCCTGTGCAAGAGTTTCATCGACAAGTTCGTCGAACTGCACCGGGTCGACTACAACGCCTATGGCCTGGGGGACCTCGGCAAACCCGAAGGTTACGTGGCGCGACAGATCAAAGGCTGGAGTGATCGCTACGAGAAAGCCCTGACCCCGGACGCGCCGCAGTGGGAAGCGGTGAAAGCCTGGCTCAACGACAAGATGCCGGCCGATCACCCGACCTCCAGCATCGTGCACAACGACTACCGCTTCGACAACGTGATCCTCGACCCGAACAACCCGATGCAGATCATCGGCGTGCTCGACTGGGAACTGACCACCCTCGGCGACCCGCTGATGGACCTGGGCAACACCCTCGCCTACTGGATCGAAGCCGGGGACCCGCCGCCGGTGCAACTGATGCGCCGCCAGCCGAGCCACGCACCGGGCATGCTGACCCGCCGCGAGTTCGTCGATTACTACGCCGAACGCTCGGGCATCCAGATCGACAACTTCGATTTCTACTACACCTACGGCCTGTTCCGCCTGGCCGGTATCGTGCAGCAGATCTACTACCGCTTCTACCATGGCCAGACTCAGGACAAACGCTTCGCGCAGTTCATTCACATGAACAAACTGCTGGAGCAGATGAGCCTGCAAGTGATCCAGAAATCCAGCCTCTGACCCCCCCTGTAGGAGCGAGCCTGCTCGCGATGCTCGTCAACGATAACGCGTGCCAGCTGGATGAACGCGTTGTCCGGACGTTTTTCGCGAGCAGGCTCGCTCCTACAGTGGACAGAATTAGCCTTTGATCCAGATCTCCAATAAGGAAAATCCCATGTCCAAGACTCAGTTGTTCGACCTCGACGGCAAGATCGCTTTCGTCTCCGGCGCCAGCCGTGGCATCGGTGAAGCCATCGCCAAACTGCTGGCGCAGCAAGGTGCCCATGTCATCGTTTCGAGCCGCAAACTCGAAGGCTGCCAGCACGTGGCCGACGCGATCATCGCCGCCGGCGGCAAGGCGACGGCCATCGCCTGCCATATCGGTGAAATGGAACAGATCAGCCAGGTCTTCGCCGGCATCAAGGAACAGTTCGGGCGCCTGGACATCCTGGTCAACAACGCGGCGACCAACCCGCAGTTCTGCAACGTGCTGGATACCGACCTCAGTGCGTTCCAGAAGACCGTCGACGTCAACATCCGCGGCTACTTCTTCATGTCGGTGGAAGCCGGCAAGCTGATGCGCGAGAACGGTGGCGGCAGCATCATCAACGTGGCGTCGATCAACGGTGTTTCGCCGGGCGTGTTCCAGGGCATCTACTCGGTGACCAAGGCGGCCGTGATCAACATGACCAAAGTATTCGCCAAGGAATGCGCGCAATTCGGTATCCGTTGCAACGCCCTGTTGCCAGGCCTGACCGACACCAAGTTCGCTTCGGCACTGGTGAAGAACGAGGCCATCCTGAACACCGCGCTGCAGCAGATTCCACTCAAGCGCGTCGCGGATCCGAGCGAAATGGCCGGCGCGGTGCTCTACCTCGCCAGCGATGCATCGAGCTACACCACGGGCGTTTCGCTGAACGTGGACGGTGGTTTCCTGTCCTGATCCACTTTTGATGTTGATTTTTTGTAGGAGCGAGGCTTGCCCGCGAAGGCGATCTCACAGACGCCTTCGCGGGCAAGCCTCGCTCCTACAAAAACACGGCAATATCAGCTTTTACTGGGTGACACAGCGCGTCGTGGTAGTGAGCCGGGTCACTTCTCCCTCTTCAGCCCTCACATCGCCCATGACATCGGTTTTATCCATGGTCTGACAGGTACGCTCAGGCGGTGGCGGCGGTGCAGCCGGTGGAGGGGGTGGCGGGCTGGCACAACCACCGAGAATCACGGCACTGAGTGCAATCGGAGCGAAAATGCATTTCCCGAAACTGTTCATAAGATGACCCGCGATAAGTGATCGATAAGTTTGTGACAACGAAACGCTGCCAAAAAGTTCACGAATGGGTCACAGAAAAGCTGCTTTTGTGGGTCTAGAAGTCCGACCGGGAGTCAAAACCGACAAAAATCAGCGAACAGGATCGGGGCGATGCAGGGTGTTGCTTTCCAGTTCGTAACGCAGTTCCTCGATCAGCGCCACGACCGCTTCGCTGGTGTTGAGTGTTGTAACGTTCAACCCGCTGACCACCAGGTCCACCTCCCCCGATACCGGATGGTAGAGCTTCACTGTCAACGAATGATCGCCGCTGACCGTGCAATCGCAGGCCAGGGGAGAAAAGCTGCGCTCCAGTAGCAGCCGCAGTTGCGCCACGTGAATCATTACAATTGACCCTCGTGGCAAGGGGCTGCGAATGGAATGGATTTTGGGTGCATGGCGGGTCCTTGAGCGGCTGGAGAAATCGCGGACGGAAGATCCAGGGATCCCCGTTCACACGCTCTCAGCCTAAGAGCCGTCGCACCTCGCCAAAACATCCATTTGCACTAGAGCGACTAGTGCATTTGCACCTTAACGCTGCCCCCTGGATCGCCCGGCACTGGAGAACAACCCACGCTCGCGCGCCCAGACAATCGCTTCGCCGCGACTGTGCAGATCCAGCTTGGAGTACACCGTCGCCACGTGATTGCGCACCGTGTTCGGCGCAAGCTTGAGCCGCGCGGCAATCTCCTTGTCGGCCAGGCCTTCGCAGATCAGCTCAAGTACCTCTCGCTCCCGCGCCGTCAGGTCGGTGTAGGACACACTGGGCAACTGCGGTGAATTGACATTCTTTACGTTGGCCAGTTTTTCGATCAACGTGCGGCTGAACCACGAGGCGTCCTTCATCACCTCCTCGATGGCCGCCACCAGCTCCAGCTCCGTGCGTTTGCGTTCGGTGATGTCCATCAACACCAGCAAGTAGCAAGGGCTGTCCTGGATGTTCACGGTGTCCGCCGATACGGCACAGTCGATCAGTTCGGCGTCTTTCTTACGCACGCGAACATCAACGCGATCCAGGCTTGCGCTGTTCTCCAGCGCCATGAACAGTGCTGTCTTCGCCCCTCTGTCATGGATGAAGTCGATCTCGGCGATGGTCTTGCCCAGCACCTCTTCGCGGGGATACGCGAGGGTATCGAGAAACGCCTCATTCACATCCAGCACCACCTGATCAGCCGCGCTGCACACCAGGATAGGCACCGGCGTCAGGCGGAACGCCTTGGCAAAACGCTCCTCGCTCTGGCGCAGGGCGATTTCGGCCTTGTGCCGGGGCTCCATGTCGACGAAGGAAAACAGCATGCAGGGTTCGTCGTTGAATTCCAGGGGTTGCCCGGCGACGATCACTTGCTTGCTGCCGCCATCAGCCATACGCAGCTCGGCCTGCATTTGCGGAATGGTTGCGCCTTCGCGCAAGCGTTGCTTGGCCAGGTCCTTGTTTTCGGCCTGGTCCAGCACGTCCAGCTCATAGGTCGAGTGGCCGATCACTTGATCGCGGGCATAGCCGGTCATTTCGAGAAAACCGGGATTGACCTTGATGTAGCGCAAATCGCTCAGACGGCAGATCACCGCAGGCGCCGGGTTGGCGGCGAAGGTTTTTTCGAAGCGCTGCTCGGCGCTGGCCCAGTCAGTGACATCGTCCATGATCAGCACCAATGACGCCGGCTCGCCATGGTTGTCGGTCACTACCAGGCTGCGCACACGATGGACCCAGGTGCGAGCTTCGTCATGGGTCGGCGTCAACTCGACCAGCACGTCACTGAACGTCTCGCCGCGAGCCACACGACTGATCGGGTAGTTGGCGACCGGAACCGGGTGATTGTTGCGATAACGCAAGGCGAAGCGCCGCGCGTACTCCTTGGCGTCGGCCCCCAGCTCGCCGATCCGCTCGACGCCATGCATGGCCAGCGCGGCGTCGTTGGCCCAGACGATCGTCTCGTCCAGTTCCAGCAGGATCACGCCGTCGGACAGGCCGGTGATGATCTGCTGCAACTGGCGACGGCTGGTTTCGGTGCTCAGGACGTCTTGGCTCATGGGTTCTCCCCGGGGGCGATCTGTGAAGATGTCGACCGCGGGGCTACGGGATAGTGCGACAAGAGCACAATCACCCTCTGTAGGAGCGAGCCTGCTCGCGATGGTGTGTCAGACAACGCTGAGTGTCTGATCCACCATCGCGAGCAAACTCCCTCCGACAAAGGGCAGGACAGGCCTTATGCAGCCAATTGCCCCCCGGCAATCGCCGCCGACGCCGCCAGCATCGCCCGCAACAGCACCGCACACCCCGCTGCCAGGTCATCCGGCGCGGCGTTCTCGATTTCGTTGTGACTGATGCCACCTTCGCACGGCACGAAGATCATCCCGGCCGGACCGAGTTCGGCGAGGAAGATGGCGTCGTGTCCCGCGCCGCTGACGATGTCCATGTGGGACAGGCCCAGCCCTTGCGCGGCGCCGCGTACCGCTTCGACGCAGCCCTTGTCGAAATACAGCGGCGGGAAGTCGGCGGTGGGTGTCAGCTCGTAGGTCAGGCCATGTTCCTCGCAGGTGGTTTCGATGACTTCGCGGACTTCGGCGATCATCGCGTCCAGGCGTGACGGCTCCAGATGCCGGAAGTCGAGGGTTATGCGCACTTCACCGGGGATGACGTTACGTGAGCCGGGATAGGCTTGCAGGCAACCGACGGTGCCGCAGGCGTGGGGTTGATGACCGAGCGCGGCGCGGTTGACGGCGCCGACGATCACCGCGGCGCCGACCAGTGCATCCTTGCGCAGGTGCATCGGGGTCGGGCCGGCATGGGCTTCGACACCGCGCAGTTTCAGGTCGAACCACTTCTGCCCGAGGGCGCCCATGACGACGCCGATGGTTTTGCGTTCATCTTCCAGAATCGGCCCTTGCTCGATGTGCGCTTCGAAGTAGGCGCCCACCGCGTGGCCGCTGACCGCGCGCGGCCCGGCATAACCGATGGCGTTCAGCGCCTCGCCGACGGTCACGCCCTCGGCATCGACCTTGGCCAGGGTTTCTTCCAGGGTGAATTTTTCCGCGAACACGCCGGAGCCCATCATGCACGGGGCGAAGCGCGAGCCTTCTTCGTTGGTCCACACCACCACTTCCAGCGGCGCTTCGGTTTCGATGCCCAGGTCGTTGAGGGTGCGCAGCACTTCGACCCCGGCCAGCACGCCGAAGCAGCCGTCGAACTTACCACCGGTGGGCTGGGTGTCGATGTGGCTGCCGGTCATCACCGGCGGCAGATCGGGGTTGCGCCCGGGACGACGGGCGAAGATATTGCCCACGGCGTCGATGCTGACGGTGCAGCCGGCATCGATGCACCACTTCACAAACGTATCGCGGGCCTGGCGGTCGAGGTCGGTCAGGGCCAGGCGGCAGACGCCGCCCTTGACCGTGGCGCCGAGCCTGGCCAGTTCCATGAGCGACTGCCACAGGCGATCGCGGTTGATGTGCTGATGGGTGGACTGCAGAACGTCTACGGCTGCGTTCATGATGATCTCCTCAGGCTGTTCTTATAGGTTTCTTCAGGCAGTTCTTTGGGGCCCTTCAGGTCCTCATCGCTGGCAAGCCAGCTCCCACAGGTTCCCAGGTGTTCACATAACCTGTGGGAGCTGGCTTGCCAGCGATTAGGGCCTCCTTCACACCGCAGATTTCGCCACGGATGGACTGGGCCGCATCGCGCACAACCCGTAATAAATCAACCCGCCAAGGGCCGAGCCGGTGAACCAGCCATAGCTGTAGAACCAGCTGAATGCGTCGCTGCCCAGGGACAACAGCGTCAGCACCACCGGCACACCGAACGCGAGAAAACCGTTCCAGTTCCACGCCGGGTACACGTCATCGCGGTACAGCCCGGCAAGGTCCAGTTGCTGTTTCTTGATCAGGAAATAGTCCACCACCATAATCCCGGCAATCGGACCCAACAGGCTGGAATAGCCCAGCAACCAGTTGGAGTAGACGGTTTCCAGGCTGACGTCCGAGACAATCAGCCCAAGCTTCTTGAGCAGTTCATGGCCCATCAGCGCCAGGCCGACGAAGCCGGTGAGCATCACCGCCTTGGTGCGGTTGATCACCTTGGGCGCAATGTTCTGGAAGTCGTTGGTCGGCGACACGATATTGGCCGCGGTGTTGGTGGACAGCGTGGCGATGATGATCAGTGCCATGGCCAACGCGACCCAGACCGGGCTCTGGATATGGCCGATCAGCGTCACCGGGTCGGAGACGGTCACGCCCACCAGCTTCACCGAGGCGGCGGTCATGACCACGCCCAGCGAAGCGAACAGGAACATGGTCAGTGGCAAGCCCATGATCTGCCCGACGATCTGCGCCTTCTGGCTTTCGGCATAGCGGCTGAAGTCAGGAATGTTCAGCGACAACGTGGCCCAGAACCCGACCATGGCGGTGAGCCCGGCGGCGAAGTAACTGACCACGCTGGCCCCTTCAGGACGCTTGGCCGGAATCGCCAGCAATTCGGTCATCGAGACATTGGGCATCGCCCACACCAGCAACCCCACACCCACGGCCACCAGCAACGGCGCGGACAGGGTTTCCAGCCATTTGATCGACTCGGCGCCGCGAATCACCACCCACAGGTTCAGCGTCCAGAACATCATGAACCCCAGGACTTCACCGGTGCCGCCCAGGGATTTCCAGCCATCGAAAATCGACCCCAGGAACAGGTGAATGGCCAGACCACCGAACATCGTCTGGATACCGAACCAGCCGCACGCCACCAGGGCGCGGATCAGGCACGGGATGTTGGAGCCAAGGATGCCGAACGACGAGCGCAGCAACACCGGGAACGGAATGCCGTACTTGGTGCCGGGAAAGGCGTTCAGGGTCAAGGGAATCAACACGATGATATTGGCGAACAGAATCGCCATCAGCGCTTCACCGACGCTCAGGCCGAAGTACGCGGTGAGTACACCGCCGAGGGTATAGGTCGGCACGCAGATCGACATGCCGACCCATAGAGCGGTGATGTGCCATTTATTCCAGGTTCGTTCGCGCACCTTGGTCGGTGCCATGTCGTGGTTGTAACGGGGACTGTCGAGGACATCGCTGCCGGCTTCCAGCTCAAACAAGCCGTCGCGCTCGGTCACTTGCGATCTGATCTGTTGCATGGCCGCTCCACTGTTCTTTGAATTATTTTTTTGCTCATCAGGGGCTGGCGACATCAATAAACGTGCCGGGCACCCCGTCTGCGCATCGGGCAGTTCCATAAACACTTTGCAAGTATCTGATTTTATTCATACATCTATTGATTCCCGGCGGTTACTTGCAATGCCACTCAGGCCGAATGTCAGGCAAGTTGTCCGAACAGACAGGACTCAATCTGGTGCGTGGATCTTTTTTTCAATGCCGTGCATCAACCATAGACCACGCTCAATCAGCTGATTTCACATAGGAAATCTTGACCATATTTCGATCCTGTCAAGTGCGTCAAAATGGTGAGCGGCCTCACCATTTTGGTGATTTTTAATTTTAATCTTTAATTATCAATGTGTTAAAACAGATATAAGCTTATAAAAAATATTCTTGCTGATTCCTCTAACAGCAGCTAGCGTTTATTCCTGACAGCGCTGACAGGAACATACCTGTTTCCGCTGTCTTCATATAAGAACGTCAAGAACCGGCATCAGTCGGTCATGCCTGCGAGGAATCCGGAATGTCTCTGTTGATTCGTGGCGCCACCGTTATTACCCATGATGAAAGTTATCGCGCCGACGTGTATTGCGCAGACGGCGTGATCAAGGCCATCGGCGAAAACCTCGAAGCGCCGGCAGGTGCCGAGATACTCGACGGCGGCGGTCAATACCTGATGCCCGGCGGCATCGACCCGCACACCCATATGCAACTGCCCTTCATGGGCACCGTGGCCAGCGAGGACTTTTTCAGCGGCACGGCGGCGGGTCTGGCCGGTGGCACCACCTCGATCATCGACTTCGTGATTCCCAATCCACAGCAGTCCTTGATGGAAGCCTTTCATCAATGGCGCGGCTGGGCCGAAAAATCGGCTTCCGACTACGGCTTCCACGTCGCCATCACCTGGTGGAGCGAGCAGGTCCGCGAGGAAATGGCCGAGCTGGTGAACCATCATGGAGTCAACAGTTTCAAGCACTTCATGGCTTACAAAAACGCGATCATGGCAGCCGACGACACCCTGGTGGCGAGTTTCGAGCGTTGCCTGGAATTGGGCGCGGTGCCCACCGTGCACGCAGAAAACGGCGAGCTGGTCTATCACCTGCAACGCAAGCTGATGGCCCAGGGCATGACCGGGCCGGAAGCCCATCCGCTGTCGCGTCCTTCCCAGGTCGAAGGTGAAGCCGCGAGCCGGGCGATCCGCATTGCCGAAACCCTGGGCACGCCGCTGTACCTGGTGCATGTCTCGACCCGGGAAGCCCTCGACGAAATCACCTACGCCCGGGCCAAGGGCCAACCGGTCTACGGCGAAGTGCTGGCCGGGCATTTGCTGCTGGACGACAGCGTCTATCAACACCCGGACTGGCAGACCGCCGCCGGTTACGTGATGAGCCCGCCCTTCCGCCCTCGCGGTCATCAGGAAGCGCTCTGGCATGGCCTGCAAGCCGGCAACCTGCACACCACCGCCACCGATCACTGCTGCTTCTGCGCCGAGCAAAAAGCCGCCGGCAAGGACGATTTCAGCAAGATCCCCAATGGCACTGCCGGCATCGAAGACCGCATGGCCGTGCTCTGGGAAGAAGGGGTGAACACCGGGCGTCTGTCGATGCAGCACTTTGTCGCCCTGACCTCGACCAACACCGCGAAGATCTTCAACCTTTACCCACGCAAAGGCGCGATCCGCGTCGGTGCCGACGCCGACCTGGTGCTGTGGGACCCGCAAGGCACACGAACGATTTCGGCCAAGACCCACCACCAGCAGGTCGATTTCAACATCTTCGAAGGCAAGGTCGTGCGCGGCGTGCCCAGCCACACCATCAGCCAGGGCCGGGTAGTCTGGGCCGACGGCGACTTGCGCGCCGAGCGCGGGGCCGGGCGCTACATCGAACGGCCGGCTTATCCGGCGGTGTTTGATTTGTTGAGCAAGCGGGCAGAGCAGCATAAGCCGACGGCTGTGAAACGCTGAGATCGAGGCCTTCGGCCTTCGCGAGCAGGCTCGCTCCCACACTTGAAATGCGTCCCCCTGTGGGAGCGAGCCTGCTCGCGAAGAGGCCGGATCAGACAACAACAAAAGCAATGCCCATGCAGAGGCATAACCTCCATCACCGTGAGGCCAAAAATCGTGATCAAGACCCTGAGCCACCTCCCGCACCCTTACGAGAATGCGGCCGCCCTCGCCGGCCATTTCACCGATCTGGCACCGCCGCTCAATGACCGACAGGCCCATCTGGAAGCCTCGCGCTGCCTGTATTGCTACGACGCGCCTTGCGTCAATGCCTGCCCGAGCGAAATCGATATCCCTTCCTTCATCCGCAACATCCATCAGGACAACGTCCAGGGCGCGGCACAGAAAATCCTCTCGGCCAACATACTTGGCGGCAGTTGTGCCAGGGTCTGCCCGACGGAGATCCTCTGCCAGCAAGCCTGTGTGCGCAACAACGCCCAAGAATGCGCGCCGGTGTTGATCGGCCTGCTGCAGCGCTATGCGGTAGACAATGCGCATTTCAGCCAGCACCCCTTCCCTCGTGCCGCCACCACCGGAAAACGGATTGCCGTGGTCGGCGCCGGTCCGGCCGGGTTGTCCTGTGCCCATCGCAGCGCCATGCACGGCCATGACGTGGTGATTTTCGAGGCACGGGAAAAGGCCGGCGGCCTCAATGAATACGGAATCGCCAAGTACAAACTGGTGGACGATTACGCGCAGAAGGAGCTGGATTTTCTGCTGGAGATTGGTGGCATCGAAATCCGCCACGGACAGAAGCTCGGCGACAACCTGAGCCTCAGCGACCTGCATCAACAGTTCGACGCGGTATTCCTCGGCCTTGGCCTCAATGCCAGCAAACAGCTGGGTCTACTGCATGAAGAGGCACCCGGACTGCTGGCCGCCACCGACTACATCCGCGAGCTGCGCCAGGCCGATGATCTGACCCAATTGCCGCTGGCTGACCATTGCATCGTGCTCGGCGCCGGCAATACCGCCATCGACATGGCCGTGCAAATGGCCCGCCTCGGTGCCCATGACGTCAACCTGGTGTACCGCCGTGGTGTCGAAGACATGGGCGCCACCCACCATGAACAGGACATTGCCAAGGCCAATCAGGTACGCCTGTTGACCTGGGCGCAACCGGACGAAGTGCTGCTCGATGATCTGGGTCAGGTGCGCGGCATGCGCTTCGCCCGCACCCACCTGGTCGAGGGCCGCCTGCAGACCACCGGCGAAACCTTCGAACTGCCCGCCAATGCAATCTTCAAAGCCATCGGCCAGACCTTCGATGAAACCGCCCTCGCCGACCCATTGGCCCGGGAACTCAAGCGCCAGGGCGATCGCATTCTGGTGGACGAACAGCTGCGTACCAGCATCCCCGGCGTGTATGCCGGCGGCGACTGCACCAGCCTGGACCAGGACCTTACCGTGCAAGCGGTGCAACATGGCAAACAGGCCGCCGAGGCCATCAATGCTCAACTGATGCTCAACGTGGAGGCTGCGTAAATGGCCGATCTGTCGATTGTCTTCGCCGGCATCAAAAGCCCCAATCCGTTCTGGCTGGCCTCCGCGCCACCGACCGACAAGGCCTACAACGTGGTCCGCGCCTTCGAGGCCGGCTGGGGCGGCGTGGTCTGGAAAACCCTGGGTGAAGACCCGGCGGCGGTCAACGTGTCGTCGCGCTACTCGGCGCATTTCGGGGCTAATAGAGAGGTTCTCGGCTTTAACAACATCGAACTGATCACCGATCGTTCGCTGGAGATCAACCTGCGGGAAATCACCCAGGTCAAAAAGGACTGGCCGGACCGCGCGCTGATCGTGTCGTTGATGGTGCCCTGTGTCGAAGAGTCCTGGAAAAACATCCTGCCGCTGGTGGAGGCCACCGGTGCCGACGGCATCGAATTGAACTTCGGCTGCCCCCACGGCATGCCGGAGCGCGGCATGGGCGCGGCAGTCGGCCAGGTGCCGGAGTATGTCGAGCAGGTCACCCGTTGGTGCAAGACGTATTGCTCGCTGCCGGTGATCGTCAAGCTCACCCCTAACATCACCGACATCCGTGTCGCCGCCCGCGCGGCGCACCGGGGCGGCGCCGATGCGGTGTCGCTGATCAACACCATCAACTCGATCACCAGCGTCAACCTGGAGCGTATGGTGGCCAATCCCATGGTCGGCAGCCAGAGCACCCATGGCGGCTATTGCGGTTCGGCGGTCAAGCCGATTGCCCTGAACATGGTTGCCGAAATCGCCCGCGACCCGCAGACCCAGGGCCTGCCCATCAGTGGCATTGGCGGCATCGGCAACTGGCGCGACGCGGCGGAATTCATCGCCCTGGGCAGTGGTTCGGTGCAGGTGTGCACAGCGGCGATGCTGCACGGTTTCAGGATCGTCGAGGAAATGAAGGACGGTCTGTCGCGCTGGATGGACAGTCAGGGTTACGCGAGCATTTCGCAGTTCTCAGGGCGAGCCGTGGCCAATACCACGGATTGGAAGTACCTGGATATCAACTATCAGGTGATCGCGAAGATCGACCAGGAGGCGTGCATCGGGTGCGGCCGTTGCCACATCGCCTGCGAAGACACCTCGCACCAGGCGGTAGCCAGCGTGAAAAAGGCCGATGGGACCCACGCCTATGAAGTGATCGATGAGGAATGCGTGGGCTGCAATTTATGCCAGATCACCTGCCCGGTGCAGGACTGCATCGAAATGGTGCCGGTGGACACCGGGAAGCCGTTTCTGGATTGGAACCATGATCCGAGGAATCCGTATCACGTCGCCGTTTGAATAATGTGTTGTCCGGGCTGGCCTCATCGCGGGCAAGCCCGCTCCCACAGTGATTTATGTCGTACGCAAATGCTGTGTACACCAGAGATCCCTGTGGGAGCGGGCTTGCCCGCGATGAGGCCAGCCGCAACACCGCACCTCTTCAAGGCTCCAACCCAATCCCCCGCAAAATCACACTCGTCACCGTCTGCACCGCCCGCTCGAACTGCATGTCCGACAGCGGCTGATGGTCATTGAGAATATTCACCTGGTGATCGAAGTCGGCGTAGTGCTGGGTCGAGGCCCAGATCATGTACAGCAGGCTCGAGGGTTCCACCGGCAGGATGCGTTTGTCGTCCACCCACTGGCGGATTTTCGCTTCTTTCATCTTGGCCCAGTCGTACAGGCTGGCGTCCAGTGTCTCGCCCAGGGTGGGTGCGCCGTGGATGATTTCGTTGGCCCAGACTTTCGAACCGTAGGGCCGGCTGCGAGAGTGGTTCATCTTGGCGCGGATGTAGCTGCTGAGCACCACCCTCGGGTCATCGAACATCTCGAAGCACAGCGCGTCCTGCTTCCACACTTCCAGCAGGCCCAACAGTACGGCGCTGTATAGCTCGGTCTTGGTGCTGAAGTAGTAATGCAGATTGGAGCGAGGCAGTTGCACCTCGGCGGCGATGTCGGCCATGGCGGTGCTGCCGAAGCCTTTTTCGGCGAAAACCTTCTCGGCCCCCAGCAGAATTTTCTCGACGTTACTGCGACGAATCTCGATCTTGTGATTGCCCATGAGGGCTCCCTGACAACAGCGTTAAACAAGACTAGCATCCGCTCTACCTCGCGGCGACAGGGTAAAAGCAAACTTCGTATAACTCGCGTTGCGCGACTAAACTTGCGCCCACATCGAACCTGTCGCCGAGGGACTCAACATGCGCTTCAAGAAAACCCTGACCACTACCGTCCTGCTCGGCTCGCTGCTCGCCGCTTCGTCGGTGTGGGCACACGCCCACTTGAAAAGCCAGACGCCTGCCGCCGACAGCACCGTCAGCGCGCCGGCAGAGTTGAGCCTGGTCTTTTCCGAAGGGGTCGAAGCCGACTTCTGCAAAGTCACGATCACCAAGGACGGTGCCGATGTACTGGTGAAAAGCCTGATCACCCAAGGCGGCGATAAAAAGACCCTGATCGTCACCCCGGCCGTCCCATTGACCAAAGGCGACTACAAAGTCGAGTGGCACGTCGTGTCGGTCGATACCCACAAAAGCGAAGGTGCTTACGCGTTCACGGTCGGCCAGTAATACATGACGAGCGCGATGGTGCTGTGCCGTTTCCTGCATTTCACCGTGGTGCTGATGCTATTCGGGGCGTGGGTGTTCAGGCCGCTGCTGTTGGCGCGCGGCACAACGCTGGATCAGCCGCTGGCCCGTGTCAGCCGTTGGCTGGCGGCCGTGGCGCTGATCAGCGGTGTTGGCTGGTTGCTGCTGGTCACCGCCAGCATGGCTGGCGCCTGGGACGCAGCGTTCGAGCCATCGACCTTGCGCCTGGTGCTGGACCGTACTTTTTTTGGTCAGGTCTGGCGCTGGCACCTGGTGCTCAACGCGGTGCTGGTCGTGTTGCTGCTGACACCGCTGCGCGCCAACCGGCCCTTGCAAATTATTCTCGGCAGCTTGCTGATGGCGACCCTGGCCCCGGTCGGTCATGGCGCCATGCTCGACGGTATCGAAGGCCAACTGCTGATCCTCAATCAACTGGTGCACCTGACCTGCGTCGGTGCCTGGCTCGGTGGCTTGATGTTGCTGGTGATGATCCTGTGGCGACCTGACGGGCATTCCATCAGCGCGCTGTTGCAGCGCTTCAGTGGTGTCGGTTACGCGTTGGTGGCCGGGTTGGTGGTCACTGGCCTGATCAACGTGCGGGTGCTTACAGGGGCCTTCTGGCCGACGCCCCTGCTATCCGGGTTTGCCTTGATTCTGTCGTTCAAGGTCACGTTGGTTGCGGCAATGCTTGGGTTGGCCTTGTTTAACCGGCTGCGGGCCAACGATTGCCAACCGCGTCTGGCGACCTTGCGCAAGAGCGTGATGCTGGAATGGCTGCTGGGGATGGGCGCGGTGGCAGCGGTCTCACTACTCGGCACCATGCCGCCGATGATTTCCAGCTGACACCCCCCAATCACCTGTGGGAGCGAGCCTGCTCGCGAATAGCAATCTCACATTCACCCTCAATGTTGACTGACAGTCCGTCTTCGCGAGCAGGCTCGCTCCCACAGGGTCAACGAAGCCCCTATGTCATCGTACAACTTCTGATTGACAACACGTAAAGCCCTCGCAAATAATCGCCCTCATGTTGTACGACGACGTATGACAAACATAACAACAAAAAACAAGAGAGCGTCACAGTGAGCAAACTCGCCCGCAATTCATCCCTCCGCAGTCTCCGTCCCACCTTTGCCCGTCGTCATACCCTGAGCCTGATCGGTTGCAGTAGCCTCGCCCTCGCCCTGCCCATGGTCAGCCAGGCCGAAGGTTTCACCGATGACGCCAAAGCCACGCTGAATCTGCGCAACGCCTACTTCAACCGCAACTTCACCAACCCGGCCTACCCCCAGGGCAAGGCTGAAGAGTGGACGCAGAACTTCATCCTCGATGCCAAATCCGGTTACACCCAAGGCCCGGTCGGCTTCGGTGTGGATGTGCTGGGGCTGTACTCGCAAAAGCTCGATGGCGGCAAAGGCACTGGCGGTACTCAGTTGCTGCCGATCCACGATGACGGCCGCCCTGCCGACAACTTCGGCCGCCTGGGCGTGGCGCTCAAGGGCAAGGTGTCGAAAACCGAATTGAAGGTCGGCGAATGGATGCCGGTGCTGCCGATCCTGCGCTCCGACGACGGCCGCTCGCTGCCGCAAACCTTCCAGGGCGCTCAGTTGACCTCCACTGAAATCAGTGGCCTGACGCTCTACGGCGGTCAGTTCCGCCAGAACAGCCCGCGCAACGATGCGAGCATGGAAGACATGTTCATGAACGGCAAAGCGGCGTTCACCTCGGACCGGTT
Source organism: Pseudomonas izuensis (assembly GCF_002356535.2). Lineage (NCBI taxonomy): Bacteria > Pseudomonadati > Pseudomonadota > Gammaproteobacteria > Pseudomonadales > Pseudomonadaceae > Pseudomonas > Pseudomonas izuensis. Next base: position 3,668,137 of record NZ_AP017423.2, read on the forward strand.
CAACTTCGGGGGTGGCGAATACGCCTTCAACGACAAACATACCCAGATCGGTGTGTGGTACGCCGAACTCAGCGATATTTATCAGCAGCAGTATTTCAACCTGACTCATAGCCAGCCCCTGGGCGACTGGACCCTGGGCGCCAACCTTGGCTATTTCATCGGCAAGGAAGACGGCAGCGCCCTGGCCGGCGACCTCGACAACAAAACCGCCTTCGCCCTGCTCTCGGCCAAGTACGGTGGCAACACGTTCTACGTCGGCCTGCAAAAACTCAGCGGTGATGATGTCTGGATGCGGGTCAACGGCACCAGCGGCGGCACCCTGGCCAACGACAGTTACAACTCCAGCTACGACAACGCCAAGGAAAAATCGTGGCAGGTGCGCCACGACTACAACTTCGTTGCCCTCGGCATTCCCGGCCTGACCCTGATGAACCGCTACATCAGCGGCGACAACGTGCACACCGGCACTATCACCGACGGCAAGGAGTGGGGACGCGAATCGGAACTGGCCTATACCGTGCAGAGCGGACCGCTGAAAAACCTCAACGTCAAATGGCGCAACGCGAGTATCCGCAAGAACTTCAGCACCAACGAGTTCGATGAAAACCGGATATTCATCAGCTATCCAATCAGCCTGCTGTAACCACAGTGGGAGCGAGCCTGCTCGCGAAAGCGGTTTAACATTCAACATTAATGTTGCCTGACTTGGCGCCTTCGCGAGCAGGCTCGTTCCCACAGGGTGAGTGTCTTGCCCCCCGTTAATTTCCGCCAAAGTTGCGTTGACAAAAACCGGGAAGCCTTACGATACTTCGACAATGTCGTACGACAACCTACAACAATTTCATGACAACCTGTCCGGGGACTCCCATGACGACCACTTCAACAGCCCGCGCCCCTTTCAATCGCCTGCTTCTGACCGGTGCTGCCGGTGGCCTGGGCAAAGTCTTGCGCGAAAGCCTGCGCCCCTATGCCAATGTCATTCGCCTGTCGGACATCGCCGACATCGCCCCGGCCATCGATGATCGCGAAGAAGTCGTACCCTGCGACCTCGCCGACAAGCACGCCGTGCATCAATTGGTCGAAGGCGTGGACGCCATCCTGCACTTCGGCGGCGTGTCCACCGAGCATTCCTTCGAAGAGATCCTCGGCGCCAACATCTGCGGCGTGTTCCACATCTATGAAGCCGCGCGCCGTCACGGTGTGAAACGCGTGATCTTCGCCAGCTCCAACCATGTCATCGGCTTCTACAAGCAGGATGAAGTCATCGATGCCCGCTCCCCTCACCGCCCGGACAGCTACTACGGTTTGTCCAAGTCCTATGGCGAAGACATGGCGACCTTTTACTTCGATCGCTATGGCATCGAAACCGTCAGCGTGCGGATCGGCTCTTCGTTCCCGGAACCACAAAACCGCCGGATGATGAGTACCTGGCTGAGCTTCGGCGACCTCACCCAATTGCTCGAACGCGCGTTGTACACCCCGGGCGTCGGTCACACCGTGGTCTACGGCGTGTCCGACAACAAGGACATCTGGTGGGACAATCGCTACGCTGCCGCGCTGGGTTATGCCCCGAACGACACCTCCGAAGTGTTTCGCGAAAAAGTCGAGACCCAACCCATGCCCGCCGCCAATGATCCGGCACGGGTCTATCAGGGCGGTGCCTTCTGCGCGGCGGGTCCGTTCGGCGACTGAAACCCTTCCTGCTGATCACTTGATCCCCACAACAAAATCCCAAGGGAATGAGTTGCCATGCAAGCCGAATTGATTGTCGATGCCCGCAACGCAGTCGGTGAAAGTCCGGTCTGGGTCCCCGGGGAAAACGCCCTTTACTGGGTCGATATCCCTGCCGGGGGCCTGCAACGCTGGAACGCTGATACCGGTCATGTCGACGCTTGGAAAACCCCGGAAATGCTCGCGTGCATCGCCCGCCATCCCGACGGTGGCTGGGTCGCAGGCATGGAGAGCGGCTTTTTCCACCTGACGCCGCACATTGACGGCAGTCTCGACAGCGAACCTCTGGCCCATGTCGATCACGCCCGCCCGGACATGCGCCTCAACGATGGTCGCTGTGACCGTCAGGGGCGTTTCTGGGCCGGCAGCATGGTGCTGAACATGGGTGCCAATGCAGCCGACGGCATGCTTTATCGCTACAGCGCCGGGCAACCCGGGCCGTTGGCGGCACAGCTGGGCGGCTTCATCGTGCCCAACGGCCTGGGCTTCAGCCCGGACGGACGCACGATGTATCTGTCCGATTCCCATCCATCGGTCCAGCAGATCTGGGCCTTCGACTACGACATCGACAGCGGCACACCGTCCAATCGCCGGGTCTATGTCGACATGAACCGGTTTGCCGGTCGCCCCGACGGCGCGGCCGTGGATGCCGAAGGCTGCTACTGGATCTGCGCCAATGACGCCGGGTTGATTCACCGCTTCACCCCCGACGGTCGTCTCGACCGCTCCCTGGCCGTTCCCGTGAAAAAACCGACCATGTGCGCCTTCGGTGGCAGTCGACTGGACACGCTGTACGTGACCTCGATTCGCCCCGGTGACGACCATGATCCACAGTCACTCGCCGGTGGCGTATTCGCCCTCGATCCCGGCGTCAAGGGCTTGCCCGAGCCGCTATTTCAGGATCGTTGATATCTTCTCCATGACCATGAAACTGCTCGAAATCAAAGACGAACTCACCCACCTCACCCTCGCCCCCGAACTCGGCGCGAGCATCGTCAACTGGACCGTGCGCGGCAGCGGCCAACCCCTGTTGCGCCACGCCGATGCACAGGCACTGAACACCGGCTTGCCGGGCAAACTCGGCTGCTTCCCGCTGGTGCCCTGGTCCAACCGCATCGCCGAGGGCGGTTTCGACTGCCCCGACGGCTGGCTGGCCCTGGCACCCAACAGCCTCACCGATCCGTTGCCGATTCATGGCAGTGCCTGGCAACAGCCATGGCAAGTGGTTTCCCAATCAGCGGACGAAGTGGTCCTGCAACTCGACAGCACGACTCCGTTTGCTTATCGCGCCCGGCAACGTTTTCATCTGAGCGAAGGCCGGCTGAGTATCCAGCTGCGAGTGACGCACCTGGCTGAAAGCGCGGCATGGCATGGCCTTGGATTGCACCCCTACTTTCCGCGCACGGCAAACACCCGCCTGCAGGCCCGGGCGGAGCAGGTCTGGTTGAGCGACGCATCGAAACTGCCGACCCGGCTCGTTGCACTGCCCGCGCAATGGGACTTCCAGCAATCCAATGCGCTGCCCGAAACCCTGGTCGACAACGGCTTTTGCCAGTGGAACGGCCACTGCCTGATCCAGCAGCCCGACCTGGGTTATGAACTGGAGTGCCAGGCCATCGGCAGCGATTACTACCTGCTCTACTGCCCGGCAGGACTGAACTTTTTCTGTATCGAACCGGTCAGCCACCCGGTCAACGCGCATCACCTACCCGGTCGGCCAGGCCTGCGGTTACTGGAACAAGGTCAGAGCACGCAACTGAGCTTCACCCTGCACTACCGGGCGCTCTCAGCCGGCACACCCAACAACTGACTTAACACCGCTCGCAATTTGCCAGGCTTGACCGGTTTGTTCAGCAATGGTGCGTCGAGCCGTTGCAGCGAACGCCGGCACTGGTCGGTACGGTCAGCGGTGATGATCACGGCGGGAATGCACTGGTGGAAATGCTCGCGCAAATGCCGCACCACATCACAACCCACCATGCCGTGGTCGAGGTGATAGTCCGCCAGAACCAGTTCCGGTGCCCTGCCTGCCAAGGCCGCCAGCGCCGAGGCTTCATCGGTAGCCGTCACCACTTCGCACCCCCACTGCCCAAGCAACGCACTCATGCTCTCGAGGATGCTCACTTCATTGTCCAGCACCAACAGACGCCGACCCGGTAACGGGTTGCCGGTACTCGGCTGGGGTACGACCTGACTGATGGGCAACGGCACTTCGTGGGAAAGCGGCACGTCGATACTGAACATCGATCCTCGCCCCGGCAGCGAATGCACGCCAATCCGGTAGCCGAGGATTTTGGCGATGCGCTCAACGATGGCCAGCCCCAGTCCCACGCCTTTGCGGTCGGCGGCGCGACCGACATCCAACTGGTTGAATTCGAGGAAGATCGAGTCGAGCCTGTCCGCCGCGATTCCGCGCCCGGTGTCCCAGACTTCCAGACGCAAATACTCGCCTCGGCGTCGGGCGCCGAGCAGGATGCTGCCTTCGTCGGTGTAGCGGCAGGCATTGCTGAGGAAATTGCGCAGGATCCGCGTCATCAAGCGCAAATCGGTGCTGATGGCGTAATCACCCATGTGCACTCGCAGCCTCAACCCTGCAGCCTGGGCCACCGACTGGAACTCTGACACCAGCGGACCGAGCAATTCATCGAGGCGGTACGGTGCGATGTCCGGCTTGACCGCCGACTGATCCAGTCGGGAAATGTCCAGCAGATCAGTGAGCAGGTCTTCGGCCCCTTCCAGCGCCTGATGCGTGCGTTCGACCAGCACCTGTTCGACCTCCGGCAATTTGCGCTCGCGCAAGGTCGAAATCAGCAACCGGGCAGCGTTCAACGGTTGCAGCAGGTCATGACTGGCGGCAGCAAGGTATTTGTCCTTGCTGCGGTTGGCGGCTTCAGCGGCGTCACGGGCATCGCGCAAGGCCTGGGCGATCTGTTTACGCTGGGTGATCTGCTGCTGCAGGTTGCGGTTTGCTTCAAGCAGTTCATCGGTGCGTGCGGTGACGCGCTGTTCCAGCTCATCGTTGAGTTGTTGCAGGCGCTCCTGTGCCTGTTTGCGTTCGGTGATATCGGCGACAAAACCTTCCACCAGACCTTCCTGGCCAGGCTTGAGCAACAGGTTCATCAACACATCGATATGGCTGCCGTCCTTGCGCCTCAGGCGGGTTTCGTAACCGTGCAGGCTGCGTTGCTGCTGGAGGATTTCGCCAATGCTTTGCAGCTCCTGCAGGCCACCGGCAAACAGATTGCTGGCCAGATCGTTCAGGGAAAACAGCACCTCCTGCGGATCCTGATAGCCGAGCATGCGTGCCATCGCCGGGTTGGCGGCGCGCAACCCGTCTTGCAGGCTGGCCTGGAAAATCCCGTGGACCGCATTTTCAAACAGCCACTTGTAGCGGTTGCGCTCGGCCTCCAGTTCATCGAGGCGCGCGGCCAGCTCCGGGTAATGGCTCTTGCGCGCCGAATGGCTGCCCAACCCCAGCAGCCCGGCCAACGCCCGCTGTTGCTCGTCAGAGGGCTTCGCCATAAACAACCTCGACATCGCGCTGACTGGACTCGCGCGGATTGGTCAGGATGCACGGATCGTCCATGGCGTGTTGCGACAGGAACGGAATGTCCGCGGTACTGACCCCGTGCAAACCGAGGGTTTCGTGGAAGCCGATGGCATGCTTCAGGGCAATCAGGTGTTCGACCAGGCGCCCGCAGATCTGCCGCTGATTCAATCCTCGGCAATCGATACCGAAGGTCTCGGCGATCACCTTGAAACGCTCCGGTGACGAGCTGTAATTGAACGCCACCACGTGCTCCACCAGCACGGCGTTGCACAGGCCGTGGGGCAGATCGAGAAAGCCGCCCAGGCTGTGGGACATGGCATGCACCGCCCCCAGGATCGCGTTGGAAAACGCCAGCCCGGCCTGCATGCTGCCGAGCATGATTTTTTCGCGCAAAGCGATGTCCGTCGGGTTGGCGATCATCTGCACCAGATTGCCATTGATCAGGCGCATGGCCTCCAGTGCATGGGGATCGGTCAGCGGCCCGTGGCCGGTGGACACAAAGGCCTCGATGGCATGCACCAGCGCGTCGATGCCGGTACAGGCCGACAGGAACGGGTCCATGCTCAGGGTGGTTTCCGGATCGATCAGCGACACGTCCGGCACCACTGCCTTGCTGACGATGGAGAACTTCATGCGCTCCTGCTGGTTGGAAATGATCACGAACTGCGAGACATCCGCCGAGGTGCCGGCCGTGGTCGGGATCAGGATCAGCGGCGGGCTCGGCACGCGGATGGTATCTACCCCTTCGAACTCGAGAATGCTGCGGCCGTGGGCAACCACAATGCCGATGCCCTTGCCGCAATCCATCGGGCTGCCGCCGCCGACGGCCACGATCACGTCACAGTGGTTTTCCCGATACAGCTCGGCACCGAGCATGACTTCTTCGACCCGTGGGTTGGGCGACACGGCGCTGTAAAGGAAGTATTCGATGCCCAGGGCTTGCAGGCTGGCCTCGACGTCGGCGACCCAACCGGCGGCAATCACCCCTGGATCGCTGACCACCAGCACCTTGCGTGCGCCAAAGGTCTTGGCGTAATTGCCAACGTTATGCCGGCAGCCGGCACCGAAGATGATTTCAGGCGAGACGAATTTACGCAGTTGACTGAGACTCTGGCTCATTGGAAAGCCTGTTTTTATTGTTTTGGAAGGTAAGGCCACACTAACGCATCCGGCAGTGAATGCAATCAGACCAAGGTCACCTGCCCGGCTCCCTAATTCACCACAGCCCCCCCTGTGGGAGCGAGCCTGCTCGCTCCCACAGGGGATTTTCGGTGCCTGGTCTATCCGCGATAGATCAGGCGCGAAGCCTTCTCATTGCGCAACGTCAGGTGTTCCATCCCCAACCCCGGCGCTTCGGCCTCCTCACGGGCCTTGAGGATGACGCCATGGTGCGGCGACTTGCTGCACACCGGGTCGGCCTGCTCGGCATCGCCGGTCAGCATGAACGCCTGACAGCGGCAACCACCCAGGTCCTTGTGCTTTTCATCGCAGGAACGACACGGCTCCTTCATCCAGGCATCGCCGCGAAAACGGTTGAAGCCGAACGACTCGTTCCAGATGTGGCTGATGCTGTGCTCGCGCACGTTGGGAAACGGCACCGGCAATTGCCGCGCGCTATGACACGGCAGCGCCGTACCGTCGGGGGTGATGTCGAGAAACAGGTTGGCCCAGCCGTTCATGCAGGTCTTGGGGCGCTCTTCGTAGTAGTCCGGGGTGACGAAAATCAACTTGCAGGGATGGCCCTGGGTCTCAAGGCGCTGGCGATATTCGTTGGTGATGCGTTCGGCGCGCTGCAATTGCTCGCGGGTCGGCAACAGGCCGACGCGGTTGAGCTCGGCCCAGCCATAGAACTGGCAGGTGGCCAATTCGACGAAATCGGCTTCCAGCTCCAGGCACAGGTCGATGATCCGGTCGATCCTGTCGATGTTATGCCGATGAGTGACAAAATTGAGCACCATCGGATAACCCTGGGCTTTCACCGCCCGGGCCATGGCCAGCTTCTGCGCGAAGGCCTTGCGCGAGCCGGCGAGCATGTTGTTCACCGCTTCGTCGGCCGCCTGGAAACTGATCTGGATATGATCGAGCCCGGCGACCTTGAAGTCGCGCACTTTCTGTTCGGTCAGACCGATGCCCGAGGTGATCAGGTTGGTGTAGTACCCCATGTCCCGCGCCGCCTTGATCAGCTGCGCCAGGTCCTGGCGCACCAGTGGCTCGCCACCGGAAAAGCCCAATTGAGCGGCGCCCATGTCCCGCGCTTCGCGAAACACACGAATCCATTCTTCGGTGCTCAATTCCTCGCCGTGCCGGGCGAAATCCAGCGGGTTGGAACAGTAGGGGCATTGCAGTGGACAGCGATAGGTCAGCTCCGCCAACAACCACAATGGCGGCCCGGGTAGTGAGTCATTCGATCCAGAATTGCGCACGGGCCACCTCCAGGAATGCCAGCACATCCTCGTCGATCCCCGGCACGCCGGGGAAACTCGCCGTCAGCCGGTCAATGATCGCCGCCACGCTGCGCTGTCCGTCCAGCAGATCGAGGATCTGCCCGGCACTGGCATTGAGTTTGATCATGCCCTCGGGGTACAGCAGCACATGGCAATCCTGGCGCGGTTCCCATTGCAGTCGAAAACCCCGACGCAATGACGGCGATTGCTCGCGACCGATGCCACTCACAGGGCAATCCCCCGATGCCAGACGTTTTCACCGGTGACCGTGTGATATGGCGGACGCTCCAACTCATAAGCCATGCTCATGGCGTCGAGCATGCTCCACAGCACATCGAGTTTGAATTGCAGGATTTCCAGCATGCGCTGTTGCGCGTCAAAGGTGACGTAATGCGCCAGGGTGATGCGCAAACCGTGCTCGACATCCCGTCGGGCCTGACTCAGGCGCGTGCGGAAATACTCATAGCCGGTCGGATCGATCCACGGGTAGTGCTGAGGCCAGCTGTCCAGTCGCGACTGGTGGATCTGTGGTGCGAACAACTCGGTCAGCGAGCTGCTGGCGGCTTCCTGCCAACAGGCACGACGGGCGAAATTGACGTAGGCATCCACCGCAAACCGCACCCCAGGCAACACCAGCTCCTGGGACAGAATCTGCTGTCGATCCAGCCCCACCGCTTCGCCCAGGCGCAGCCAGGCTTCGATCCCGCCCTCACTGCCGGGGATACCGTCGTGATCGAGGATGCGTTGCAGCCATTCCCGACGCACGTCGCGGTCGGGGCAGTTGGCGAGGATGGCGGCGTCCTTGAGCGGAATGTTGACCTGGTAGTAGAAGCGATTGGCAACCCAGCCCTGGATCTGCTCGCGGGTGGCGCGGCCGGCGTACATGGCTTGGTGGAAGGGGTGATGGATGTGGTAGTAGGCGCCCTTGGCGCGCAGGGCGGCTTCGAATTCGGTCGGGGTCAACGCTGTATCGGTCATTGCGGGTCTCCGGGAAATCTTCGGTGTCTGGTCCGGCCTCATCGCTGGCAAGCCAGCTCCCACAGGGATCTGCGGTGTACACAATACCTGTGGGAGCTGGCTTGCCAGCGATGGGGACCTCAGCTACAGCACAATATCCATGCCGTCATAAGCCACCTCGATCCCACGCCGCTCCAGCAGCGCCCGCTCGGCCGAGTCTTCGTCGAGGATCGGGTTGGTGTTGTTGATGTGAATCAGCACCTTGCGCTGGCGACCAAAACCTTCCAGCACCTCCAGCATGCCGCCCGGCCCGCTCTGCGCCAGATGGCCCATGTCGCTGCCCAGGCTCTGGCCGACTTCGCAAATCCGCATCTCGTCATCGCGCCATAACGTGCCGTCCAGCAACAGGCAATCGGCGCGCTGCATCCAGCCCAGCAGTTCGTCGTCGACTTGCCCAAGCCCCGGTGCATAGAACAGCGAGGCACCGCTGCGCAGATCCTCGATGAACAAGCCGATGGTATCCCCCGGTTGCGGATTGCCGCGATTGGGCGAGTACGGCGGTGCGTTGCTGACCAGGGGAATCGCGCGAAATTGCAGGTGGGCGCAGGCCGGAATCTGAAACGGCTCGCGGTCCAGACCTATGGGTTGCCAGCGCAACCCGCCGTTCCAATGCGCAAGCATGGTGAACAACGGGAAACCGCTGCTCAGGTCCTGATGCACCCGCTCGCTGCACCAGACGTCATGCGGGCAACCTTCGCGCAGGCTCAGCAGACCGGTGCAGTGATCGATCTGGCTGTCCAGCAACACCACGCCAGCGATGGCGCTATCGCGCAACCGGCGCGCCGGTTGCAGCGGCGTAAAACTGTCGAGTTGCGCGCGGATGTCCGGCGAAGCGTTGCACAGCACCCAGTCCACACCGTCGTCGCTCAGGGCAATCGACGACTGCGTGCGCCGTTGTGCGCGCAGGCTGCCATTGCGTACGCCCGCGCATTGGCGGCAATTGCAGTTCCACTGCGGAAAACCACCGCCGGCGGCGGATCCGAGTACACGGATGTACATGAGCAATGCTCCAGAAGGCAGACCCGGCCAACGCAGCGCTGGCCGGGTGAACAATCAACGGTTGGCGAAATACATCGTCACTTCGAAGCCAATGCGCAGATCGGTAAACGCAGGTTTAGTCCACATGGGTCATTCCTCTTCTTGTGCCGGGCGATTCCGGTAGCACCATTAATGCACGGGGCGCCGGGCGCCCGAATGCTACTTTCGAAGGAGGTCTAGGGGTGCGTTGGTAGGGGGGTGACGGACAAACGAAAACCATTGTGGGAACGAGCCTGCTCGCGAAGAGGCCGGCACATTCACCCTTGATGTTGAATGTCAGTCCGTCTTCGCGAGCAGGCTCGCTCCCACAGGGGAATGTGGTGGATTTAAAGGATCAGAAGAAGCCCAGCGGATTGATGTCGTAGCTCACCAGCAAGTTCTTGGTCTGCTGATAATGATCGAGCATCATCTTGTGGTTTTCGCGGCCGACGCCGGATTTCTTGTAGCCGCCGAACGCGGCGTGCGCCGGGTACAGGTGGTAGCAGTTGGTCCATACCCGCCCGGCCTTGATCGCCCGGCCCATGCGGTAGGCACGATTGATGTCGCGGGTCCACAGGCCGGCGCCGAGGCCGAACTCAGTGTCATTGGCAATCGCCAGGGCTTCGGCTTCATCCTTGAACGTGGTGACACCCACCACCGGGCCAAAGATTTCTTCCTGGAACACCCGCATCTTGTTAGTGCCCTTGAGCAGGGTCGGCTGGATGTAATAGCCGCTGGACAGGTCACCCTCCAGACGCTCGGCCGCGCCGCCGGTGAGCAACTGGGCGCCCTCCTCCCGGGCGATGTTCAGGTACGAGAGGATCTTGTCGTATTGCTGCTCCGATGCCTGGGCGCCAACCATGGTGTCGGTGTCCAGCGGGTTGCCGCGCTTGATCTTGACGATCTTCTTCATGACTTCGGCCATGAACGGCTCATAGATCGACTCCTGCACCAGTGCCCGGGAGGGACAGGTGCACACTTCGCCCTGGTTGAAGAACGCGAGCACCAGGCCTTCGGCGGCTTTTTCGATGAACGCGGGTTCGGCACTCATGATGTCTTCGAAAAAGATGTTCGGCGACTTGCCGCCCAATTCAACGGTGCTCGGAATAATGTTCTCGGCGGCGCAATGCATGATGTGCGCCCCCACCGGGGTCGAGCCGGTGAAGGCGATCTTGGCGATGCGTTTGCTGGTGGCCAGCGCCTCGCCGGCTTCGCGACCGAAGCCCTGGACGATATTCAGCACGCCCGCCGGCAGCAGGTCGGCAATCAGTTCGGCGAAGACCATGATCGACAGCGGCGTCTGCTCCGCTGGCTTGAGCACGATGCAGTTACCGGCGGCCAGAGCGGGCGCGAGTTTCCAGGCGGCCATCAGCAGCGGGAAGTTCCACGGGATGATCTGCCCGACCACGCCCAATGGCTCGTGGAAATGATAGGCGGTGGTCAGCTCGTTGATCTCGGCGGCGCCGCCTTCCTGGGCACGGATGCAGCCGGCGAAGTAACGGAAATGGTCGGCGGCCAACGGCACGTCGGCGTTCAGGGTTTCACGCACGGCCTTGCCGTTGTCCCAGGTTTCGGTGACGGCGAGGATTTCCAGGTTCTGTTCGATGCGGTCGGCGATTTTCAACAACACCAGGGAGCGGTCCTGGGCCGAGGTTTTGCCCCAGGCGTCAGCGGCGGCATGGGCAGCGTCGAGGGCCTTGTCGATGTCGGCGGCGCTGGAGCGCGGGAATTCGGCAATCACTTCGCCGTTCACCGGCGAGGTGTTGGTGAAGTACTCGCCATTGACCGGTGCGACGAATTCACCGCCGATAAAGTTGCCGTAGCGGGGTTTGAAGGAAACGACGGCACCGGGTGTTCCGGGTTGGGCGTAAATCATGATGAGGCCTCTGTCTGGGTCGATGCCTGCCATGGCGACAGGCGATGAACCGATACTAGAGAGCCCCGCGCACCACACGAATACATCATTGGCAGGAGGGGCTCTCGTTATTTGGTAGTAGGTCCTGCGCTGATCCCTGTGGGAGCGAGCCTGCTCGCGATGACGGTGTGTCAGTCGACAACTTTGTTGACTGTGCCGGCCCCTTCGCGGGCAAGCCACGCTCCCACCGGGTTTGGTGTCGATTGCATAATTCGAGAACGACACAAGAACCTGTGGGAGCGAGCCTGCTCGCGATGACGGTGTGTCAGGCGACAACTTTGTTGACTGTGCCGGCCCCTTCGCGGGTAAGCCACGCTCCCACCGGGTTTGGTGTCGATTGCATAATTCGAGAACGACACAAGAACCTGTGGGAGCGAGCCTGCTCGCGATGGCGGTGTGTCAGTCGACAACTTTGTTGACTGTGCCGGCCCCTTCGCGGGCAAGCCACGCTCCCACCGGGTTTGGTGTCGATTGCATAATTCGAGAACGACACAAGAACCTGTGGGAGCGAGCCTGCTCGCGATGGCGGTGTGTCAGGCGACATCATTGTTGGATGTGCTGGCCTCATCGCGAGCAGGCTCGCTCCCACAAGGGGGCAGGTGTTGAGTTCGGGATCAGTGCTTGGCCACCAGATCCTTCGGCAACTTGAACGTCCAGAGCATGCCGCCCTGGTTGAAATCCTTCACCCGCTTGGCCACTTCGCCGCCCCACAGCGGAACCGCGCCGCCCCAGCCGGAAAGTACCGAGACGTACTGCTCGCCGTCCATTTCCCAAGTCACGGGTGAGCCGAGCACGCCGGAGCCAGTCTGGAACTCCCAGACCTTCTCGCCGGTCTTGGCATTGAACGCCTGCAGGAAGCCTTCCGGCGTGCCGGTAAACACCAGGTTGCCCTTGGTGGTCAGCACCCCACCCCACAACGGCGCGTAGTTCTTGTGCCGCCAGACTTCCTTGCCGGTCTTCGGATCGATGGCCCGCAGCACACCGATGTAGTCTTCATTCAACGGTTTGATGGTGAACCCGGCGCCAAGGAACGCTGCGCCTTTCTTGTAGGCAATCCCTTCGTTCCAGATGTCCATGCCCCACTCGTTGGACGGCACGTAGAACAGTCCGGTGTCCTTGTTGTAGGCCATCGGCATCCAGTTTTTCGCGCCGAGAAACGCCGGCGCCACGAACACCGAACTGCCCTTGGCTTCTGAACCCGGCGCACCGGGACGGCTGGCTTCGTTGTAGATCGGCCGGCCGGTTTTATCCAGACCCGTGGCCCAGGTGATCTTGTCCACGAACGGGAAACCACGGATGAACTTGCCGTTGGTGCGATCCAGCACGTAGAAGAAGCCGTTGCGGTCGGCGGTGGCCGCCGCTTTGATTTCCTTGCCGCCTTCGTTGTAGTTGAACGACACCAGCTCGTTCACGCCGTCATAGTCCCAGCCATCGTGGGGCGTGCTCTGGAAGTGCCACTTGATGGTGCCGTCGTCCGGGTTGAGCGCCAGGCGCGACGATGAGTAGAGATTGTCGCCAGGGCGCAGGTGCGAGTTCCATGGTGCCGGGTTGCCGGTGCCGAACAGCAGCAGGTTGGTTTCCGGATCGTAATAGCCGCCAAGCCAGGGCGCCGCACCGCCGGTCTTCCACAGGTCGCCCGGCCAGGTCTTGCCTGCCTCGCCACCAGAGATACCGTTTTCCACGGCCTTGCCGTCCTTGTACACGTAACCCATATGGCCCTCGACCGTCGGCCGGGTCCACAGCAAGTCACCGTTTTTCGGATCGTAAGCTTCGATCTTGCCCACCACGCCGAACTCGCCACCGGCCACGCCGGTAATCAGCTTGCCGTTGACCACCAGTGGCGCGGCGCTGATTGAGTAGCCTTCCTTGTGGTCGGCGACTTTCTTGCTCCAGACAACTTTACCGGTGTCCTTGTTCAGCGCCACGAGCTTGGCGTCGAGGGTGCCGAAGATCACCAGGTCGCCATACAGCGCGACACCGCGGTTGATCACGTCACAGCAGGGGCGAATGTCATCGGGCAGGCGCGCATCGTATTGCCAGAGCTTCTTGCCGGTGCGTGCATCCACGGCGAACACCCGAGAGTACGACCCGGTCATGTACATCACGCCGTCCTTAACCATCGGCTGCGCCTGCTGGCCGCGCTGTTTTTCGCCGCCGAAGGAAAACGCCCACGCCGGGCGCAATTCCTTGACGTTCTCGACGTTGAGAATATCCAGCGGGCTATAGCGCTGCCCCTGAACGCCCAGGCCGTTGGTGACGACCTGCTCCGGGTTCTTGGGGTCTTGGAGAATGTCCTGGTCGGAAACGCCGGCCAGCGCCTGGCCGGACAACAGCATGGCACTGAGCAACAGGCTCAGGACGAAGGGCTGGCGACGTGCGGGTTGAGTCATGACGGCTTCCTCTGCGGTTTTTGTTATGCCCGGGAAATTTTCCCGGTCTGGTGCAGATTCTTGAGCGCCGCCGCCCTGCCAACAATTGGCCGCAATGTGGAGATTTCTAGTTCCTTGGTACAGGTTCGCCTCCCCCGGTAGGAGCGAGCCTGCTCGCGATGAACCCGAGAACGCCGCGGGGTGTCAGATTTCCAGCGTTATCGTTGACCACCATCGCGAGCAGGCTCGCTCCTACAGGGGGGCGGTGTTGATTATTGCTGCGTGGTGGAATCAACCCGTGTCATCTGTGCGCGCTCATAGCGCGGATACAGATGACTGATGCTGCGAATCAGCTCATAGCGACTCAGGCTGATCCCGGCGAATCGCTCCGGGATGGGACTGCGGATCATCTCGGCCATGTCGCTGCCATTGGCCGCGCCGTCGCGCATCAGTTGATCGAGCCAGCTGAGGTAATCGTGCATCTGGACGAAGGGTTGTGCATCGCTGGCCACCGGTCCGTGACCGGGTACGATCAGTGACCAGGGTAACCCCTGCAGGGTCGCGATATCCCCCAGCCACACCGCCAGCCCTGGGCTGTTGGGCGTGGTCAGGGCCCGTTGATAAAACACCAGGTCCCCGGCGAACAGCACGCCGGTTTGCTGGTCGAGAATAGCCAGATCCGCACCCGTATGCCCACCCAGACCTATCAGGCGCAGATCATGATTCCCAAAACTTTCCACGCCAGGGGTCAGCGTTTGCGTCGGCAAGACCACCTCGGTGCCACGCATCCAGTCGCCCACCAGTCGATACATGTTCTCGGCCATGGCATCGCCCTGCTTTTGCAGCAGTTCGGTGGTGCCGGCCAGTGCGGCGATCGGCACGTCGGTGAAGGCCTGATTACCCAGTACATGATCGGGATGGTGATGGGTGAGCAACACCTGGATCACCGGTTTATCGGTGGTGGCGGCAATGGCCCGGCGCATGGCCTCGCCATAACGCTTCGAGGGTCCGGTGTCGATCACCACCACGCCGCGCTCGGTCACGATAAACGCGGTGTTGACGATATTGCCGCCATTGTCCTTGCCGAAATTATCGGTGCTGCCTTCCAGCAGCCAGGTGTCTTCGGCGATCTGCCGGGGCCTGAGCGAGTATTCGAGATCGGCCATCGCCGGCAGGCCGACGGCGATGAACAACAGCAGCATCCAGCGCATGACAGGCTCCTTTGAATCAGGGAATCGACGCATCAAATTGATTGCCGCTGTTATCGCGCAGCAGCAGGCGCGTCTGCCCTGCCCCCTCCAGATCGAACGCCAGGCTGGGGTTTTCGCTGACGGCGGGGAACAGTTCGAGGCGTGCCAGCAGTTGATCCTGTTGACCGCGCAACTCGGCCTGGTTGATAAAAAACTCCGGGATGCCGCTGACCATGCCGTTGTCCATCGGATGCGCCACCTGCAAGCGCAAGCGACTGAAATCCTTGCGCGGGTAGCGCCCGCCCAGCACCTCACCGACGTGTTCCTCCCAGCCCGGTTCGGTGCGTACCACGCTCGGCGCGGTGCAACCGCCGCCGGCCGCGTCGATCAGGGTCGAGCCGACATGCCACACCCCGTCACGGGTCAGGACCGCTGCGCGCAACGGTGTAGCCTGCTCGACGCGGATGCGGATCGACAGCCACGGCAGCACGCCAGTCACCGGCTCGAAATCGACGATTTTCGGCAAGGGATTGAGCTCGGCCCAGGCGAAGATTTTCACCACCTCGCCCTTGAACGCCCGGGCGTCGATCTCCAGGGGTACCTGTCGCGCATCTTCAGCAAAGGGCGGTGCCAGCAGCTTGACCCGCTCATCGAACACAAACGGTGCATCGCCCAGAAACTGCTTTTGATAAAAGGCCCACATCACCGATGGCACCGGGTCTTTGCCCGGACCAACTTCAGCGGCATGTACATTCAGGCTTAAACAGCAGGCCCACAGACAACTCCATTGCCATTTCATCGCCCACTCCTATTGGTACATTTCGGGCACGTCGTAGCGCAGGCCGTAATGCCCGTAGATGGATCTGACCGAACCCTCGCGGATCAGCCCTTCCAGCACTTCTTCCACGGCATACGCCAGTTGCCGGTTGCTTTCATGCACCGCCATGCCGATTTCCCAGAGTTGCTTGCCCATGTTCGGGTAGGCATTTTCGGCCAGCGCAATTTGCGGGTCGGCGGCTTCATGCACCTGCCAGTCGATCTCGCCGCGCATGGCCATGACCGCGTCGACCTCACCAGCCTTCATGGCGGCAAATGCCTGGGGCACGCCGGGGTAGTGATGGGTCTTGCCAGCGAGCATGCCGTTGAACACGGAGGTCAGGTAGAACGACGGCACGCTGTCGACTTCGACACCGATCGGGTGCTGCTCGAACACCGCAACGCTGGCGACTTTGTCGAGGCGGCGACGATCATAGGCGACTTGCCATTGCTCGTTCTGGTAAGGGCCGAACATCACCACATGGCCGTTTTCCAGTTCGCCAAGTTCATTGCGCTTTTGCGCGTAGTCGCGATCGTAAGGCACACGCATCATCAGGTCGGCCAGTTGCTGGTTGTGCAAGGCACTGGCTCGCCAGATGTAGTCGCGCAGGTCGTCGTCGAGCTTTTCCCCGGGCGGCGCCCAGATCAGCGTCAGGCGCACGCCCAACGCCTTGGCCAGCGCCTGGGCCAACTCCACGTCGACGCCTTGGGGCTTGCCATCCTGCTCGAAACTGTAGGGCGCGAAATCCTTGTACACCGCCACCTTCAGCTCCCCGGCAGCGATCATTTCGTCGTAGTTGCGCACCTGCGCCTGCACCGACTGGCAGCACAGCCACACCGCGCCGAGCAATATCGCAAGCAGGCGCATGGGGTCACTCCTCGACGTGCACGGTGTCCAGATAAGTGCGAACCGCCCACAACGCTTCCTGACTCAGGTAGTCGGCCATTTTCGGCATGTACACCCGACCATCGCGCACTGCGCCATTGCGCACCCGTTCGACGAACCACTCATCACCGGCGTCAGCGGCATCGAGCATGCGCAAATCGGGGGCGATGCCACCGGACTTGGCTTCCAGGCCATGACAAGCCGCGCAGTTCTGGTTGTAGGCCGATGAGCCGATTTCCACTGCCTTATCGTGCTCCGGGGACGTACGGTAAGGATTCACCGAAGCCCAACCATCGGCATTGACCGGCACACCGGAATCCTTGATGGCGGTCAGTCCTTTGGTTTCGACGGCCTGTGGCACCACATTACCGTGGGCCCAGACGGAGCCGGCGCTGATAAGACCGGCCAACAGTCCGGTGACGAGCAAGGCGTTGCGTTTCGTTGTCATTGTTATGCCCTCAGGTTGCACGCAAAACCTCTTGGCAGAGGCTATGGCGCCATCTTAGGAACCCCGGCGCAGCGGTCCCATGCTGCTTTGGTGGCCGGCGTCTAATCCCTTGGTAGTAAGGCGTTTGGCGGGACGCCCGGATCATGTGGGCGCGCGCCGTGGAGCCGGTCGATGCCGATCAGGGTCAGGATCAGCAGAAATGGCAAAAGCAGTGCCTTGACGATGCGCATGGTCAGTCCCCCTGGAGTCATGGCCGCAGGAGCCCATGCTAAAACCGCGCCGACCGCCCGCAGCTACTACCTTGGTACTGGCTCGTCGATACTTTCTGCATATTTCCACGATGCCTGGGGCTTCCTATGCTGGCGCTACCTGTAATGGAGTGCCCTATGCGCCAGCTTGCCCCTTACGCCCTGATCTACCTGTTGGCGATTGCCTGTGCCGCCGGGCTGGCGACCCAAAGCCAGGCCGCGGACGCGCCCTTGCAGGTACCCATCGGCTACCTGGGCTATCGCCCCGATCCCGGCCCGCTGCTGTCCAACGTGATTCCCGAACCCGCCGACGCCGGGCTGCGAGGCGCTGAACTGGCGATTATCGACAGCAACAGCACCGGGCGCTTTCTCAATCACAACTACAGCCTGGCCAGCGCCAGCGTCGATAGCCCCGAAGCCTTGCTCATCGCTGCGAAAACCCAGCATGAACAAGGCCTGCGCCTGTTTGTGGTGAACGCGCCAGCCAGCAGCCTGCGCCAACTCAGTGCAGCCCTGCCCGACAGCCTGCTGTTCAACGCCGGCAGCCCCGACGACAGCCTGCGCACCACCGATTGCCTGGCGAACGTGCTGCATAGCTTGCCGAGCCGGGCGATGCTCGCCGACGCACTGGCGCAGTTCCTGGTGATACGTAAATGGCAACGGGTACTGCTGATCGTCGGCCCGACCGCCGATGACCAGGCCTACGCCGCCGCCCTGCGCCGGGCGGCCAAGCGCTTCGGCTTGCGGCTGGTTGCGGAGAAACCCTGGAGTTTCGATAACGATCAACGGCGCAGCGCCCAGGCCGACATGCCGCTGTTCACCCAGACCGCCGAATACGATGCGGTGCTGGTGGCGGACGAACGTGGGGACTTCGGCGAGTACGTGCCATACCAGACCTGGTACCCGCGCCCGGTCGCCGGCACCCAGGGCCTGACGCCGGTGGGTTGGCACAAGACCGTGGAAACCTACGGCGCCGCGCAGTTACAAAAGCGCTTCGAAGCCCTCGCCGGACGCTGGATGAACGACCGCGACTTCGCTGCGTGGATCGCCGTACGCAGCATTGCCAGCGCCGTGAGCAAACTGCGCCAGACCGAGCCGATGGCGATTCGTGCTCTGGAAATCAGCGATCAGTTGCCGCTGGACGGTTTCAAGGGGCGCAAGCTCAGCTACCGCCCGTGGAACGGCCAGCTGCGCCAACCGATTCCCATCGTGCAACCCCGGGCGCTGGTCAGCACTTCGCCGCAAGACGGCTTCCTGCACCCCTTCAACGAGATGGACAGCCTGGGTTACGACAAACCCGAGGTCAGCTGCCGCTTTCCCTGACCACAACAACTACAACAACAAGGACACTGTCATGCGCCGCACACTGCTTAGCCGTTCCCTACTCTCTTGGGCCCTGCTGCTTGCCGCCGGCCACGCGGTCGCCAGCACCGCCTGGGTCTCCAACGAAAAGGACAACAACCTGAGCCTGATCGACATGCAGACCCTGCAAGTCACCGAGACCCTGCCGGTCGGCCAGCGCCCCCGGGGTCTGCTGCTGTCCCACGACAACACGTTGCTGTACATCTGCGCCAGCGACTCGGACCGGGTTCAGGTGATGGACGTTGCCACCCGCAAGATCATCAAGGAACTGCCTTCGGGCAAGGACCCCGAGCAATTCGCCCTGCACCCCAACAACCGCTGGCTGTACGTCTCCAACGAAGACGATGCGCTGGTCACGGTGATCGACACCGAGACCTCCAAGGTCCTGGGACAGATCAACGTCGGCGTCGAGCCCGAAGGCATGGCGGTCAGCCCCGATGGCAAGTGGGCGGTGAACACCAGCGAAACCACCAACATGCTGCACTGGATCGACACCAGCACCCAAACCTTGGCCGACAGCACACTGGTAGATCAGCGTCCGCGTTTCGTCGAGTTCAGCAATGACGGTTCGCAACTCTGGGCCTCGGCGGAAATCGGCGGCACGGTGACGATTCTCGACGTCGCCAGCCGCCACATCCTCAAGACCCTGAACTTCCAGATCAAGGGCGTGCACCCGGACAAGGTGCAGCCTGTGGGGATCAAGCTCAGCGCCGACGGCAAATACGCCTTCGTAGCCCTGGGCCCGGCCAATCACGTGGCCGTCATCGACGCCAAGTCCTTCGAGATTCTTGATTACCTGTTGGTGGGCCGACGTGTCTGGCAACTGGCGTTTACGCCGGACCAAAAGCAATTGCTCGCCACCAATGGCGTCAGCGGCGATGTGTCGGTGATCGATGTCGACAGCCTCAAGGTCAGCAAGTCAGTGAAAGTCGGGCGTTACCCTTGGGGCGTGGTGGTGACGCCATGAACGCCCTGGAAGTCAGCGACCTGAACTTCTCCTATGGTTCTCGGGAAGCGTTGCGCCAGGTGAACTTCAACTTGGCACCGGGGCGTTTCGCCGCGTTGCTGGGGCCCAACGGCGCCGGCAAATCAACCCTGATCGCCCTGCTGACCCGGCTCTATGATTTGCAGCACGGCGATATCCGGGTGGGCAGTTGCTCATTGCGCCAAGCGCCGCGCCCCGCGCTCAAACAGCTGGGCGTAGTGTTTCAGCAAAGCACCCTGGACCTGGACCTCAGCGTCGAACAGAACTTGCGTTATCACGCCGCGCTGCATGGTTTGTCGCGACATGAGACCGGCTTGCGCGTCAACGCGGAACTGGCCCGCCAGGGTCTGGATGAACGTCGCGGCGAGCGGGTACGAAACCTCAACGGCGGTCATCGCCGCAGGGTAGAAATCGCCCGTGCCCTGCTACATCAACCGCGCCTGTTATTGCTGGATGAGGCCAGCGCCGGCCTCGACCCGGCCAGTCGCCTGGCGCTCAACCGACACATTCGCACTCTTTGCCGCGAACAGCAGATCAGTGTGCTCTGGACCACTCACCTGCTGGATGAAGTGCAGCCCAGCGACGACTTGTTGATTCTCCATCAGGGCCGGCTGGTGGCCAGCGGACAGGCCGATGTGCTGAGCCTGGCGCACGGCGGCGACCTTGACACCGCCTTCACTTGCCTGACCACCACAGGAGCTGCCTGATGAATGCTTACTGGCAATGTTTCAGCGGCATCGTCCTGCGTGAATGGCTGCGCTTTGTGCTGCAACGCACGCGATTTCTCAGCGCCCTGGTACGGCCGCTGCTATGGCTGCTGGTGTTCGCCGCCGGTTTTCGCGCGGCACTGGGCATCGCCATTATCGAACCCTACGACACTTACATCCCATACGAGGTCTACATCATTCCGGGCCTGGCCTGCATGATCCTGCTGTTCAACGGCATGCAGGGCTCGCTGTCGATGGTCTACGACCGCGAAATGGGCAGCATGCGCGTGCTGCTGACCAGCCCCCTGCCCCGGACCTTTCTGCTGTGCAGCAAATTGCTGGCCACGTCGCTGATCTCGCTGTTGCAGGTGTATGCCTTCCTGGCGATTGCCTGGGTCTACGGCGTGCAGCCGCCGGCCATGGGCCTGCTGTTGGTGCTGCCCGCCCTGTTGCTGGTTGCATTGATGCTCAGCGCCCTGGGGCTGTTGCTGTCCAACGCCATCCGCCAGCTGGAAAACTTCGCCGGGGTGATGAACTTCGTGATTTTTCCGCTGTTTTTCCTGTCATCGGCGCTGTATCCGCTGTGGAAAATGCGCGAGGCCAGCGAATGGTTGTATTGGCTGTGTGCGGTGAACCCGTTCAGCCACGCGGTGGAGTTGGTGCGGTTTGCGCTGTATGAGCGGTTCAACCCGCTGGCGCTGGCCGTGTGTGCGGGGCTGACGTTGGTATTCGCGCTCCTTGCCGTCCTGACCTTCAACCCCCAACACGCGGCCCTGCGCAAATCCACCTAACAAAACCAATCCCCTGTAGGAGCGAGCCTGCTCGCGAATGCGATCTGTCAGCCACATCAGAGTTTGATGTGCCACCGCAATCGCGAGCAGGCTCGCTCCCACAGGGGTTCTTCATTGGACGAGGAAAAATTACGACTTTAGTACTGGTTTTACCGACCTATCGTCGCATTCCCAACGCACTGCCACTGGCATGTAATGGGCGCATAACGATAAGGATCAATCCCCATGCCGCGTGCCCGACGTCGCCTGTTGCGTCCCACTCTCGCTGCGTTGTCGCTCAGCCTGTGGCTGGCTGGCGCGCAGGCGCAAACTCCGTTGTTTTCCCCTGATGGCTATCGCATCGACCTGTACCGCAGCCCCACGCCGGACCTCATGCAGGACGCGACCATCATCGATACACCCGTCCTGCAAACCCTGCTTGAGCAAAACCCGCCACCGGTGCTGATCGATGTCTATCGCCGCCAATGGCTGCAAGGTCGCTTCATCGAGGACCAGCCTCACGAAAACCTGCCCGGCAGCCATTGGCTGGCCAACACCGGCGATGGCGAGCTGACGCCACAATGGCAGGACTACTTTGCGGGCAACCTGAAAAAGCTGACCCGTGGCGACCCGACGCGACCGCTGGTCTTCTACTGTCGCGCCGACTGCTGGCTGAGCTGGAATGCGGTCAAGCGTGCGGCGCGCCTGGGCTATACATCACTGTACTGGTACCGCGATGGCCTGGATGCCTGGCAAGCGGCCAAACTGCCGGTGACTCGAGCCCAGCCTGAACCCTTTCCCTGAGCTTTACGCGTGCACGTTGTTGCCACACCATAATCAAAATAATGAGGTGAAAGGCTATGTACAAAATTCTGATTGCCGACGATCACCCGCTGTTTCGCGAAGCCATACATAACGTCATCAGTGATGGTTTTGCCGGCAGTGAGGTGATGGAAACCGCCGACCTCGACAGCGCCCTGGCACTGACCCGGGACCACGATGACCTGGACCTGATCCTGCTCGACCTGAACATGCCCGGCATGCACGGGCTCAATGGCCTGATCAACCTGCGCAACGAAGCACCGACCATTCCCGTGGTGATCGTCTCTGCCGAACAGGACAAGCAGATCGTCCTGCAAGCCATCACCTATGGCGCGGTGGGCTTCATCACCAAATCCTCGCCCCGGACGCAAATGACCGATGCCATCCAGCAGATTCTCAATGGCAACGTCTACTTGCCGCCAGACATCATCCGCACGGCCAGAAGCAGCACGCATCGGCGCAACGACACGCCGAGCTTCCCACCGGAACTGCTCCAGGCCCTGACCCGCAAGCAGTTGCAGGTATTGGAACGCATGACCAAGGGCGAGTCGAACAAACAGATCGCCTACAGCCTGGAAATCGCCGAAACCACAGTCAAAGCTCACGTCTCGGCGATCCTGCGCAAGCTCAACGTGCACAACCGGGTGCAAGCAATACTGAGTGCCGGGGATATCGATTTCGGGGCTTATTTGCGGCGGTGAAACAGGTAGTGCGCGTCGCTCCCATCGCTGGCAAGCCAGCTCCCACAGGGCTTTTTGAACAACACACATCCATTGTGGGAGCCGGCTTGCCAGCGATGAGGCCCGCATCGACACCCGGGAAATCAGGATCTGGCGAGCAAATGACTCATCGCCATCTTCAGCTTCATCGGCCGTACCGGCTTGTGCATCAAGGTATGGCCCAGTTCACGGATCTGCTGCTTGAGCTCGTTGCTGTAGTTGGCGGTGATCATCAGGGCCGGGATCGGTGAAGCACGACGGGCGTTGATCCGGGCGACGGCATCGACGCCATTCTGATCGTTGGCCAGGTGGTAGTCGGCGATCAATAAATCAGCGTCGGCATGATAGTTGTCCACCTGCCGCGCCAGGTCGTCTTCCGACAGGGACGTCACCACCCGACATCCCCAACCTTCCAACAGCGTGCGCATGCCGGCGCAAATGGTCGCGTCGTTGTCCAGCACCCACACCCGTGCCCCGCGCAGCCGTTCGAGCATCGGCTCACTCATCGGCAGGCTGGGCAAAGGTTTGGGCGCGGTGGCGCTCACGGGCACCTCTACCGAGAACATCGAGCCCTTGCCCGGCCACGAACGCACATCGATACGATGTCCGAGAATGCTGGCGATTTTCTCGACGATGGCCAGACCCAGACCCAAACCACGATCCTGATCCGGCCGCTGCACATCCCCGCGCTTGAACTCCAGAAAAATCTCTTCCAGACGATTCTCCGCAATGCCTACGCCGCTGTCCCAGACCTGGATCGACAGGCGCTGGCGATGGCGCCGACAACCAAGGATCACGCGGCCGCTGGGGGTGTAGCGAATGGCATTGCTCAACAGGTTGCGCAGGATCCGCGCCAGCAGCTGGATATCGCTGCGCACCCATGCCGAACAGCCGATGAAGTGCAATTGCAGGCCTTCGCTGCGCGCGACCTGGGTGTATTCGCCGGCGAGATTTTCCAGCAGTTCGCTCAAGGCGAACGGTGCGATGTCGGCCTGGATCACCCCGGCATCGAGCTTGGAAATATCCACCAGAGTGCCTAACAGGTTTTCTACGTCTTCCAGGGAATTGCTGACATTGCGCACCAGCATCTCGCTGGCCATCGGCTCGCGCCGCTCCAGCAAGGCGCTGGTGAACAGCCGCGCGGCGTTGAGCGGTTGCAGCAGATCGTGGCTGACGGCGGCAAGAAACTTGGTCTTCGACAAGTTAGCCTGTTCCGCTTCCAGCTTGGCTTCGCGCAAGCGTGATTCGACCCGGCGACGTTCCTCGATTTCCCGCCGCAACTGGTCGTTGAGATTGGTCAATTCCGCGGTGCGCTCGCGAACCCGCAGCTCGAGGTTCTGATAAGCCTGATGCAATGCCTCGGCGGTGCGCCGGCGTTCGGTAATGTCGCGGATCAACACGAAAATCCCTACCACTTCACCGTTGGCCAGACGATTGGGCACATAGGAACGCAACATATAACGTTCCTGGTCGTTGACGTTGGTTTCGGCGAATTCGAAGGTCACGCTTTCCCCCGCCAGCGCCCTGCTCACATAGGACTCCAGCCGCTGGTAATGCTGCTCACTGTGCACTTCGCGCAGGCTCTGGCCGAGCATCACCCCGCGCGGCCAGCAGTACCATTCTTCGTAGACCTTATTGGTGAACTCATACACCAGATCGGCGTTGAGGTAGGCAATCAATGCCGGCACATGGTCGGTGATCAGGCGAATCCAGCGCTCGCTTTCACTCAAGGCTTCGGCGTGCTGGTAGCGTTCGGTGATGTCGGTGAAGGTATTGACGAAACCGCCAGTGGGCAACGGATGGGTGCGTACTTCCAGGACCCGGCCATCGCACAACCGTTGTT
This sequence comes from Pseudomonas izuensis, assembly GCF_002356535.2. Lineage (NCBI taxonomy): Bacteria > Pseudomonadati > Pseudomonadota > Gammaproteobacteria > Pseudomonadales > Pseudomonadaceae > Pseudomonas > Pseudomonas izuensis. The sequence goes on from NZ_AP017423.2 coordinate 3,692,976, forward strand.
CGCACTCCTGTATGGGACGACCGTTCGAACCACGGCTGGCCGGGGTCAGCAAGGTCAACTCACTGTCGGCGATCACATCGGCAAACGGGCGATGAGCCGCCACCGGAGCCAAGCCGCTGAGCTCGAGGAATCGCCGGTTCCACAGTTCCAGAATGCCTTCGGCGTTGACCATCGCCACCCCTTGGGACAGATTGTCGACCGCCCGTTGCAAGAGGTGTGACTTCTGCGCCAGCGCCTGTTCGCGGCGCACGGTTTCGCTGAGTTTGACGTCAGTGATGTCAGTGAACAGGATCACCCGCCCGCCTTCCTGGGTCGGTCGCTCGCTGACTTGCAGCCAGCGACCGTCCTGCAGGCGATACAGCAGGTTTTCATCGGCATGCCCGCGGGGTTCCTCGGTAAACAGCCCGTTGTTCATCATCAGGCGCTTGACCTCGGTCAGGCGCATGCCGGCGTTGATCCGCACCCGGCTGTTGCTCCAGAACGCCTTGAAACGGCTGTTGAACAGGACAATGCGCTGCTCGGCGTCGAACAGTACGAAGGCATCGGAAATACTCTCCATCGCGTCGATCAGATGTCGATGGGCGGTTTCGGCGCGCAGGCGGGCCTCGCTGAGCAAATGGTTCCCAGCCTTGAGTTCGCCCATGGCCTGATTCAAGGCGTCTGTGCGCTCGCGCACCTGCTCGGCCAGCACCACCGAATGCTGGAACGCCGCGTAGGGATCGTTGCCACGGGTGATGCCGGACTCGATCCGTTCGATCAGCGCGGCGTTTATCCGCTGCAGTTTCCGGTTGTCGTGTTGCAGGTCGGTAATCTTCGCCTGCAAATCAACGCTTGCCGAGAGACCGGCCCCGGGCAATGGCAACGCCGGTGAAGGTCTGGTTGATGTGCGTGCCATTGAACTGTTCTCCGTAGGTGTTGAAACCCATCACTCGCTGCTCGCGCAAAAAGCTGCCGATCTGTTCCAGGCTGCCGTTGTCTTCCAGCTCCAGGCGCCGCAGAAAACAGTCACAGCCGATGGTCAGCAGCAAATCGCCGAGACGTTCCTGCAAGCCGGTGAACAGGCTTTGCAGGTTCGGCAGCAAGGGCCCGGGGGTCATGGCGGTGAGGACGATGCCGTTCTCCACGGCACAATAAAAACTCAGGCTCTGGTCCGAATGAGCTTGCTGAATGGCCCGCACGTAATATTGCTCGTTGAACCGAACCGCCAGCGGGTGCGCGGCGAAAACCCGGTGGTCGAGCTCGGCCACCGGTACGCCGATGTGCCGGGCGTACTCGGCGGCAGCGGGCTCGGCATTGAGTTCGAAGACCCGTCGCGAAGCGCTGTCGACGCCAGTGACCACCAGTTTCTCCGCCCGTGGCAGGATGTGATGGGTGGTGAACACTTCAAAGTCCAGCCAGGTATTGACCAGCACCACCAGTGCCGCGCCGCTGTGAAATCCACCGTCGAAATACACATGGGTGTGAGTCAGGCAGTTGTCGTCCCCGGCCGAACCGCCGAAATGCGGAATGTCGCCCAGCGCCGCGCTCAAGGCCGCGAGCACCGTTTCCTCACGACTGGACAATCCATCGAGCAAGGTCAGGGCAAAACTATTGCCCTTGATCGGGGCCAGCGTGTTACTGCGGCAACCACTGACCAGGCGCTCGACCATCTGCTGCGCGTCGATGAGGCTGAAGTGCTCCATTTCATCGATCAGTTCCAGAGCAATGGAAAAGTGTCGATGGTCGAAGCCCACCGCTGTCACGCAATTGCGCCCGTAACCCAGCGGGGTGATTTCCCCGGCGCTGGTGCAACCGGCCAGGCGTATGCCGCCGAAACTCTGCTGCAAGGCCCGGCCCAGCGCCTGCAAATCGTATCCGGCGGAACAGAAGAACAACACGAAACCCAGATTCGGATGCAACAACTGCCGCGCCAGGTCCTGTGCCGCCTGCTGAGGATCGGTGGCCAGGGACATGGCGCTGACGATACCTTCGTTCTGAACCTGCGCCATCGTCGCCCCCCCGCAGGTGCGTGTGTATGAAGTGCGAGTGTACGAAGGCTTGGGACCGGGACGTATGCTACTTGGGTAGCGGTCAGGCGGTTCGATGGGATGAGATTGTTTGAGGCGATGGGGACTTGAAGGCTGTAGCAAAAGGAGAGATGCACGCGCTTTTGTGGCGAGGGAGCTCGCTCCCGCTGGCCTGCGCAGCAGGCCCGAAACCGGACGATGCGCGATCAGAATCAGGACCGCTACGTGCTCCAACGGGAGCAAGCGCCCTCATGAAAAATCAGAGCGAATACCAGCCAAATTTAAAGCTGCAGGGTTCCCCTGCAACATAGAATCTCCCACAGGAGCTGGTTCCGGTTTAGAGAGCGGCGTTCAGCAGCATATAACCGGCAACCACCAGGCAGACGCTGGCAAACCCCACCTGCAACGACCGCGCCGGGACGCGGGCGCAGAGTTTTCGGCCGATGATCATGCCGACGATGCTGGAGGCAATGAAAGCCACGCCCAGCCCGTCGATGCGCACCCCGGCGTGCAACGCACCGATCACGCCGATGGCCGAGATCAGGCTGATCACCATCAGGGACGTGGCGATGATCCCGCGCATCTGCACGTCGGTCAGTTGCTTGAAGGCCGGCACAATCAGAAAGCCGCCACCCACGCCCAACAAACCCGAGACCACGCCGGTCACCGCGCCAAGGGCCGCGAGGGTCGCGGTGCATTTGGCCGTCCAGGAAAAGCGCCCGGTCTGCTGGTCGAGCATGCAGTTTTTCTGACCCCAATTGGCATGGCCGTGATCACTGGGTCCCTCGTCCTTGCGCTCCCGACGCAGCATCCGCCCGGCCACCATGACCATCAGCAGACTGAAGAGGATCATCAGGACTTTTTCCGGCAACTGATGGGCGAAGTAGATGCCCACCGGCGAAAAAACCGCGCCGAGCGCCGCAATCAACAACGCCGCACGATAGCGCACCAAACCGTGACGCAATCCATCGATAGCCCCGACCGCCGCCGCACTGCCCACGGCAAACAGTGCAACGGGTGCCGCCGCGGTCATGCTCCACCCCAGGCCCAGCACCAGCGCCGGTACGGCAAGAATGCCGCCGCCGGCCCCGGTCAAACCCAGCACCAGCCCCATGACCACACCAAAAAAACTCGCCAGCAACATAGAACGCTCGTAATCCATGACAAAGGCCGGGAACGCCCGGTATCGATTGAGTGACAGGATAGAGCCCGCACGGTTTTTTTCATTAACAGAATTGACGCGGGACTGGTCAGCACAGCGAGAATGAAACTAACCTCATGGCTTCTCCACGAAGAAAAACACCATGTCAGCCTTGATTGAAGCCTTTTTTGACGACGCCTCGTCCACCTACAGCTATGTGATCTACGAAGCTGAAGGCGGGCAATGCGCAATCGTCGACCCGGTGCTCGACTACAACGCCGCCGCCGGCCGAACCGCTACCGTGCACGCCGACCGGATCATCGCATTCGTACGCGAGCATCGCTTGCAAGTGCAATGGCTGCTGGAAACCCACGCCCACGCCGATCACCTCTCCGCCGCGCCGTACCTGCGCCGGGAACTGGGCGGCAAGATCGCCATCGGCCAATCGATCTGCAAGGTGCAGGACGTATTCAAGGCGCTGTTCAATCTTGAACCGCAATTCCGTATCGACGGTTCGCAGTTCGATCACCTGTTCGCCCCCGACGAGTCATTCCACATCGGCAACCTCAAGGCCACGGCCCTGCATGTGCCCGGCCATACCCCGGCGGACATGGCGTACCTGATCGGCAACGATGTGATTCTGGTGGGCGATACGCTGTTCATGCCGGACGTGGGTACCGCGCGCTGCGACTTTCCCGGTGGCGATGCCCACCAGATGTTCACCTCGATCCACAAGCTGCTGGCCTTCCCCGCCAGCGTGCGCCTCTACGTCTGCCACGACTACCCGCCCGCGGGCCGCGAACCGGGCTGCATGACCACGGTGGCCGAACAGCGTAAAAGCAACATCCACGTGCGCGACGGCATCGACGAAGCGGCCTTTGTCGACATGCGCACACGCCGCGATGCCGGGTTGGGCATGCCGACGCTATTGCTGCCGGCGATTCAGGTCAATGTACGGGCGGGGAATCTGCCACCGGCAGAGGACAATGGCGTGACCTACCTGAAAATCCCCTTGAACAAATTCTAAGCCCGCCCCCCTGCGCAAACCTGTGGGAGCAAAGCTTGCTCGCGATGGCGGCGTATCAGGCACCCTCGCAGTTGATTGGACGGACGCCATCGCGAGCAAGCTTTGCTCCTACAGGGTTTGGGGTGTTTCAGGTGCCCAAGGTCAAGCCGTTGGCCGGCAACGGCAGCGCCGTCTTGTAGCGCACCTGCTTGAGCGCAAAGCTCGAACGGATGTTCGCCACCCCTGGCACCTTGGTCAGGAAGTCCATCATGAAACGCTCCAGCGACTGGATGGTCGGCACCAGGACCCGGATCAGGTAATCCGGGTCGCCGGCCATCAGGTAGCACTCCATCACTTCCGGGCGATCCGAGATCGCCTCCTCGAAATGCTGCAACGCCTCCTCCACCTGTTTTTCCAGGCTGACATGGATGAACACATTCACGTGCAGCCCCAGCAGGTCGGCATCGAGCAAGGTCACTTGCTCGCGAATCAGGCCCAGTTCTTCCATCGCCTTGACCCGGTTGAAACACGGCGTCGGCGACAGGTTGACCGATCGCGCGAGGTCAGCGTTGGTGATGCGTGCGTTCTCCTGAAGGCTGTTGAGAATGCCGATATCGGTACGGTCCAGTTTGCGCATGAGACAAAAACACCTGTTTTTTATGTTTATGCAGATTTTTTATCTGCAAATGATCTTTAGCGCAACGAAACAGAGAGAAATATTCTTCTTGGCCGGGCCTATGATTGTTGTAGGACAAGATTTCGTTTACCGAACGAAGCCTGTCAGCTCACTACAAGAAATTCACAAGATCGAGCGTAGAAGCCATGAACCAAGCGTACGAACCGCTGCGCCTTCACGTCCCGGAACCTTCGGGCCGTCCCGGCTGTAAAACCGACTTCTCCTACCTGCACCTGACCGATGCCGGCACGGTGCGCAAACCCCCAATCGACGTTGAACCCGCCGAAACGGCCGATCTGGCCCGCGGCCTGATTCGCGTACTCGACGATCAGGGCAATGCCCTGGGCCCGTGGGCCGAAGGCGTGCCGGTGGAGATCCTGCGCAAAGGCATGCGCGCCATGCTCAAGACGCGGATCTACGATAACCGCATGGTCGTCGCCCAGCGTCAGAAGAAAATGTCCTTCTACATGCAGAGCCTCGGTGAAGAAGCCATCGGCAGTGCCCAGGCACTGGCGTTGAACATCGACGACATGTGCTTCCCCACCTACCGCCAGCAAAGCATCCTGATGGCCCGCGACGTACCGCTGGTCGATCTTATCTGCCAGCTGCTGTCCAACGAGCGCGATCCGCTCAAGGGACGCCAGTTGCCGATCATGTACTCGGTGAAAGAGGCCGGTTTCTTCACCATTTCCGGCAACCTCGCCACCCAATTCGTACAAGCCGTAGGCTGGGCCATGGCCTCGGCGATCAAGGGCGATACCAAGATCGCTTCGGCGTGGATCGGCGATGGCGCCACCGCCGAGTCGGACTTCCACACCGCCCTGACCTTCGCCCACGTGTACCGCGCGCCGGTGATCCTCAACGTGGTCAACAACCAGTGGGCCATCTCCACCTTCCAGGCCATTGCCGGTGGTGAAGCCACCACCTTCGCCGGTCGTGGTGTCGGTTGCGGCATTGCCTCCCTGCGGGTCGACGGCAACGATTTCTACGCGGTCTACGCCGCTTCCGCCTGGGCCGCCGAACGCGCCCGCCGCAACCTCGGCCCGACCATGATCGAATGGGTCACCTACCGCGCCGGCCCGCACTCGACCTCCGATGATCCGTCCAAATACCGTCCTGCCGACGACTGGAGCCACTTCCCGTTGGGCGATCCGATCGCGCGCCTCAAGCAGCACCTGATCAAGGTCGGCCACTGGTCCGAAGAGGAACACTCCGCCGTCAGCGCCGAGCTGGAAGCCGAAGTGATCGCCGCGCAGAAACAGGCCGAGCAGTTCGGGACCCTCGCCGGGGGCCAGATTCCAAGCGCCGCGACCATGTTCGAAGACGTCTATAAAGAGATGCCGGAGCATTTGAAGCGCCAGCGTCAGCAGTTGGGGATCTGACATGAACGATCACAACAACAATATTCAGCTGGAAACCGCCATGACCACGACCACCATGACCATGATCCAGGCCCTGCGCTCGGCCATGGATGTGATGCTTGAGCGTGACGACAATGTGGTCGTGTTCGGCCAGGACGTAGGCTACTTCGGCGGCGTGTTCCGTTGCACCGAAGGCCTGCAGACCAAGTACGGCACCTCGCGGGTGTTCGATGCGCCGATCTCCGAGAGCGGCATCGTCGGTGTCGCCGTGGGCATGGGCGCCTACGGCTTGCGCCCGGTGGCCGAGATCCAGTTCGCCGACTACGTGTACCCGGCGTCCGACCAGATCATTTCCGAAGCAGCGCGCCTGCGTTATCGCTCGGCCGGCGAATTCACCGCACCGATGACCCTGCGCATGCCATGCGGCGGCGGCATCTACGGTGGCCAGACACACAGCCAGAGCATCGAGGCGATGTTCACCCAGGTCTGCGGCCTGCGCACCGTGATGCCGTCCAATCCCTACGACGCCAAGGGTTTACTGATCGCCTCCATCGAAAACGATGACCCGGTGATCTTCCTGGAACCAAAACGCCTGTACAACGGCCCGTTCGACGGCCACCACGACCGCCCGGTAACGCCGTGGTCGAAACACCCCGCCGCGCAAGTACCGGATGGCTACTACACCGTGCCGCTGGACGTTGCCGCCATTACCCGTCCGGGCAAGGACGTGACCATCCTGACCTACGGCACCACCGTCTATGTGTCGCAAGTCGCCGCGGAAGAAAGCGGCATCGATGCCGAAGTCATCGACCTGCGCAGCCTGTGGCCGCTCGACCTGGAAACCATCACCAAGTCGGTGAAGAAAACCGGGCGCTGCGTGATCGTTCACGAAGCGACTCGCACCTGCGGTTTCGGTGCCGAACTGGCTGCACTGGTGCAAGAGCACTGTTTCCATCACCTGGAAGCGCCGATCGAACGCGTCACCGGTTGGGACACCCCCTACCCGCATGCGCAAGAGTGGGCGTATTTCCCAGGGCCGTCCCGTGTGGGCGCGGCGTTGAAACGGGTTATGGAGGTCTGAATGGGCACGCACGTTATCAAGATGCCGGACATTGGCGAAGGCATCGCAGAAGTTGAATTGTCTCAGTGGCACGTGAAAGTCGGCGATCTGGTCGTCGAGGATCAGGTGCTGGCCGATGTCATGACCGACAAGGCGATGGTAGATATTCCGTCGCCGGTGCATGGCAAGGTGATCGCATTGGGTGGTGTGCCCGGCGAAGTCATGGCGGTTGGCAGTATCCTGATCAGCATTGAAGTCGAAGGCGCGGGCAACGTGAAGGAATCGGCTGCACCAGCGGCGGCTCCCGTTAAAGCAACGCCAGCAGTCGCCGCGCCGAAAGTCGAACCGGTCGTGGAAAGCAAACCGGTGGCAGCACCGCGTCCGGCAGCCGTATGCCAGGGACCGATGGTCGCCCGCGAAGCCAATGAACGCCCGCTGGCCTCCCCGGCCGTGCGCAAACATGCGCTGGACCTCGGCATTCAGTTGCGTCTGGTACGTGGCTCCGGCCCGGCCGGTCGTGTGCTGCACGAAGACCTCGATGCCTATCTGGCCCAGGGCCAATCCAATGCATCGTCCGTCAGCAGCGCCTACATCCAGCGTAACGACGAAGAGCAGATCCCGGTGATCGGCATGCGCCGCAAGATTGCCCAGCGCATGCAGGACGCCACGCAACGCGCCGCACACTTCAGCTATGTCGAGGAAATCGACGTGACGGCCGTGGAAGAGCTGCGCGCGCACCTCAACGAGAAACACGGCGCGACCCGCGGCAAGCTGACCCTGCTGCCATTCCTGGTCCGCGCCATGGTCGTCGCCCTGCGCGACTTCCCGCAGATCAATGCCCGCTACGACGACGAAGCCCAGGTCATCACCCGCCTCGGCGCGGTGCACGTGGGCATCGCCACCCAGGCCGACATCGGCTTGATGGTGCCGGTGGTGCGTCACGCCGAAGCTCGCAGCCTGTGGGACAGCGCGGCGGAAATCGCCCGCCTGGCCACCGCCGCACGCAACGGCAAGGCCAGCCGCGATGAGCTGTCCGGCTCCAGCATCACCCTGACCAGCCTTGGCGCGTTGGGCGGCATCGTCAGCACCCCGGTGCTGAACCTGCCGGAAGTGGCGATTGTGGGCGTGAACAAGATTGTCGAACGGCCGATGGTGATCAAAGGCCAGATCGTAGTCCGCAAGATGATGAACCTCTCCAGCTCCTTCGATCACCGCGTGGTCGACGGCATGGACGCGGCGCTCTTCATCCAGGCCATCCGTGGCCTGCTCGAACAACCCGCCACGCTGTTTATGGAGTAAGTCATGCAAACTCTGCACACCACGCTGCTGATCATCGGTGGCGGCCCTGGCGGTTATGTGACGGCGATCCGTGCTGGCCAGTTGGGTATTTCGACCATCCTGGTGGAAGGTGAATCCCTGGGTGGCACCTGCCTGAACATCGGCTGCATTCCGTCCAAGGCCCTGATTCATGTTGCCGAGCAGTTCCATCAAACGCAGCGCCACAGCCAGCAGTCGACACTGGGCATCAACGTGTCGGCACCGACGCTGGATATCGGCAAAAGCGTCGAATGGAAGGACGGCATCGTCGATCGCCTGACCACCGGCGTCGCAGCACTGCTGAAAAAGAACAAGGTTCAGGTCATTCAAGGCTGGGCCAAAGTGGTTGACGGCAAAACCGTCGACGTTGGCGACACGCGCATTATTTGCGAACACCTGGTGCTGGCCACGGGTTCCAAAAGCGTGAGCCTGCCAATACTGCCGATGGGTGGTCCGATCATTTCCTCCACCGAAGCCCTGGCGCCGAAGTCCGTTCCGAAGCGGTTGATCGTGGTCGGTGGCGGTTATATCGGTCTGGAGCTTGGGATCGCCTATCGCAAGCTCGGTGTAGACGTCAGCGTGGTCGAGGCTCAGGAACGTATCCTGCCTGCATATGACGCCGAATTGACCCTGCCGGTGCATGAAGAACTGAAAAAACTCGGCGTAAGACTTTACTTGAATCATAGCGTGCAAGGCTTTGATTCAAATACGAATACCCTGCAAATCAGTACACCCGATGATCGCACATTGAATCTGGAAACCGATCAGGTGCTGGTCGCCGTGGGCCGTAAACCGAACACCCAGGGCTGGAACCTCGAAGCGCTGAACCTGGACATGAACGGTTCGTCGATCAAGATCGACAACCGCTGCCAGACCAGCATGCGCAACGTGTATGCCATCGGTGACCTGAGCGGCGAACCGATGCTCGCCCACCGGGCCATGGCCCAGGGCGAGATGGTCGCCGAGTTGATCAGCGGTAAGTCCCGCGAATTCAACCCCACCGCCATCGCCGCCGTGTGTTTCACCGACCCGGAACTGGTGGTGGTCGGCCAGACCCCGGACGAGGCCAACGCCGCCGGCCTGGATTGCATCGTTTCCAGCTTCCCGTTCGCCGCCAATGGCCGGGCGATGACGCTGGAGTCGAAAAGCGGCTTCGTGCGCGTGGTCGCCCGTCGTGACAATCATGTGATTGTCGGCTGGCAGGCGGTGGGCGTTGGGGTCTCCGAGTTGTCCACGGCGTTCGCGCAAAGCCTGGAAATGGGCGCGCGACTGGAAGACATCGGCGGCACCATCCATGCCCATCCGACGCTCGGTGAGGCGGTGCAGGAAGCGGCGTTGCGGGCCCTTGGCCACGCACTGCATCTGTAACTCAAAGCGATTGATGGCTGCGTTGCTGGCCTCTTCGCGAGCAGGCTCGCTCCCACAGGGGGAATGCATTTCAAATGTGGGAGCGAGCCTGCTCGCGAATTCTTGAGGTCAACATGATTTATCTGCCCATCAGCCGATAGTCCGGGCTGCGAAATAGGCCCGGAATGAAGTATTGTTGTGCCCATCCGGAAAAACGTCAGAAGCCTTGAACCGTTTCGGCGGTTGTTAAGTGAAAGAGGGTGTCATGGGTAACGAAAGCATCAACTGGGACAAGCTGGGTTTTGACTACATCAAGACCGACAAACGCTATCTGTCGTACTTTCGCAATGGCGAGTGGGACAAAGGCACCCTGACCGAAGATAATGTGCTGCACATCAGCGAAGGCTCTACTGCCCTTCACTATGGCCAGCAATGCTTCGAAGGCCTGAAGGCCTATCGTTGCAAGGACGGCTCGATCAACCTGTTCCGCCCGGACCAGAACGCCGCGCGCATGCAGCGCAGCTGCGCCCGCCTGCTGATGCCGCATGTGTCCACCGAACAGTTCATCGAAGCCTGCAAGGAAGTGGTCCGCGCCAACGAGCGCTTCATCCCGCCTTACGGCACCGGCGGCGCGCTGTACCTGCGTCCGTTCGTGATCGGCGTGGGTGACAACATCGGCGTGCGTACCGCCCCCGAGTTCATCTTCTCGGTGTTTGCGATCCCGGTCGGCGCCTACTTCAAGGGCGGCCTGACCCCGCACAACTTCCTGATTTCCACCTACGACCGCGCAGCGCCACAAGGCACCGGTGCGGCCAAGGTCGGTGGCAACTACGCGGCCAGCCTGATGCCCGGCTCCCAGGCCAAGAAGGCGCACTTCGCCGACTGCATCTACCTGGACCCGCTGACCCACACCAAGATCGAGGAAGTCGGTTCGGCCAACTTCTTCGGGATCACCCACGACAACAAGTTCGTGACCCCGAACTCGCCGTCGGTGCTGCCGGGCATCACCCGCCTGTCACTGATCGAGCTGGCCAAGACCCGTCTGGGCCTGGAAGTGATCGAAGGCGACGTGTTCATCGACAAGCTCTCGGACTTCAAGGAAGCCGGCGCTTGCGGTACTGCTGCCGTAATCACGCCGATCGGCGGCATCAACTACAACGACCACCTGCACGTGTTCCACAGCGAAACCGAAGTCGGCCCGATCACCCAGAAGCTCTACAAAGAGCTGACCGGCGTGCAAACCGGCGACATCGAAGCGCCAGCAGGCTGGATCGTCAAGGTTTGATCTGACGTCAATCCGCCATAAAAAATCGCCGCCCTCGGTAGTCGAAGGCGGCGTTTTTTTTTTGCCTGGCGCCAAGGCGGGTCTAAACCAGGTGGCCCACACGCTCCGGGTCCGGCCAGAACAAGGCCGCCTGACCACAAGGAGCGCCCTGCTCGTCTATCAGCGTCCACACGCTGCCGTGGTGAATCATGAAGGCTTGGCCCATTCGGTCCACCCGATAACCGCTGTAGCCATGGGCAATACCTTTGGCCGTGACCTGTTCCAGCAGGGTCTGACGCATTTCCCTGTCCAGCGGCGACGCACTGAACCGCGAAGGCATGCCGATGAACTGCTCGCGCGGGTACTTGAAACTCGCCAGTGCCTGCTCGTTGGCATAGTAAAACAGCGGATCGGCTTGCGTGCCATGGGCCAGCAAGGCGTAAGGCGCTTGGGCATGCAGCCAGGCCAGACGTTCGTCTTCGCCCAGGGAATCCGGTGTAGGCAAGCTTGTGCCGGTCCAATGCCGATAAGCGGCATCCAGCTGTTGGACCATCTCCTTGAATTCGTTGAATGGCGACATGGGGTTCCTTGCAGAATTTCCAGACGGGTGAACCGCAGCGACGCTACTGAAAAATCGTCGCAATAAACAGACCCTGGCGAATGAAATGCTCCTGTAGCTGCGATGCGGCGACCAGATACGATAATAAACCTTTAAATATCAATGTGTAACAGGCATAACATGATGTTGATTCGACACCCTTGTCGATCGATCATCCGCCATCGATAGCACCACACCAAACCGCGCGCTGATCTCCTTGCGACCCAGGGCGGTCAGCGCCAGGGCCCGACTATCCAGATCCTGCGTCACCCATTTGCGCCTGATCGTCATTTGCAGCAGCGCCGCGCCCAGCGCCCCACCCACATGCGGCCGACGCATGCTCCAGTCCAGGCACGGGCACGCAAAGCGGCGGCGTTTCGAAGCCAGATCCCTGACCTCGATGCCCAGGCCCTCGAGCAGCGCCTCGCCGCTGTCGCTCAGCCGATAGACCTGCTCATCCACCTCCAGCAACCACCCCGCTTCGATCATCCGGTCATGCAGGAGCACGGCCAGGGTGCCGGCCATGTGGTCGTAGCAGGTGCGGGCAAATTGCAGGCGGTCCGGGGTGCGCGAATGAAAGGTCGGCACGACGTTCTGGCCGATCACCATCAATGCCTCCAGAGCCTGGGCCACCCGCTTGTCCGCCAGGCTGTAATAACGATGTCGGCCCTGAACGTACAGGCGTACCAGCGCCAACTCCTTGAGTTTGGCCAGATGCGCGCTGGCCGTGGAGGCGCTGACTTCGGCAATCGCCGCGAGCTCGGTGCTGGTTCGGGCATGACCGTCCAGCAGCGAACAGAGGATTTTCGTCCGCGCCGGTTCCGCAATGGCCGCCGCCACCTGCGATACGCCGATGTCATGTTGTTCTAGGTTCATATTTCGCTCCCGGACGAATCAACGCCTGTTCGGACTGGAGATAGTAGCAACACTTTCCAACAACAAAAGGCTGTAACCATGGACCCGATCATCGCTGCAACTCATGCCGATCCGTATCCCTACTACGCCCAATTGCGCGCCGAGGGTGGGCTGATCTTTCATCCAGGTCTGAATCTATGGTTGGCCACCAGTGCCCGCGCGGTCGCCGCGGTGCTGGCGCACCCCGCCTGCCATGTTCGTCCGGTCCATGAGCCTGTGCCCAAGGCGATCGCCGACGGCATGGCCGGCAAGGTGTTTGGTCAGTTGATGCGGATGAATGAAGGCGAACGCCAGCGCTGCCCGCGCTCGGCCATCGAGCCGGGGCTGCAAGGGATCGAGCCGGCGGAAATCGAAGCGCTGGTCGCTGCCCGCCTGATTGCGCCGGGCGCTGAAGGGTTGCAGGCCGCGATTTTTCGCGGGCCGGTGTGTATTGTCGCGGCGCTGTTGGGCTTTTCCCCGGCGCAGGGCCGCATCCTCAGTGAGCTGACCGCAGACTTCGTTGCCTGCCTGTCGCCCCTGAGCACGCCGGCGCAACTGGGCGCCGCCCATGCCGCCGCTGAACAGTTGCATGGCTATTTTGTCGAGCTTCTCGATGAACAGGCGCCTCGAAGCGCCCTGCTCGCCGGCATCTGCCAACGCTTGGCGACGAACACCGACACCCTGATTGCCAACCTGATCGGCCTGCTGTCGCAGACGTTTGAAGCCACGGCCGGGTTGATCGGTAACGCTGTGCTGGCCCTGATGCAAAAACCGGCATTGCGTAGCGAATCAATGCAACTGGGCGACTTGCTGGCAGAAGTCCAGCGCTTCGACCCTTCGGTGCAGAACACCCGGCGTTTCGTCAGCGCGTCTTGTGAAATCGAGGGTGTCAGGTTGAACCCAGGTGACGTGGTCCTGGTGCTGCTGGCGTCGGCCAACCGCGATCCTCGACTCAACGACAACCCTGATGCCTTCCTGCTCAACCGTCCGGACAGACGCAGTTTTACGTTCGGGGCCGGTCGCCATCAATGTCCGGGGCAGATTCTGGCGATGAGTATTGCGAGCGCCACTGTCGAGCAGATACTGGCGGCTAACCCGGCGCTGGATCGCTTGACCTGGAGCTACCGACCATCCGTGAATGGGCGGATTCCCATCTTTGCCAATCTTCAGGTCTGAAAACCGAGTAATCGTTCATCGCGAGCAGGCTCGCTCCCACAGGGAATTTGTGAACGACACATAATCCATGTGGGAGCGAGCCTGCTCGCAAAGGCGATCGAACTAACAACACTCACCGATTCGCCCAATCAATCATCCCGCGTCAGCACTTCCAGCAATTCAATCTCGAAAACCAGGTTCGAGTTCGGCGGGATCTTGCCCATCGTGCGCTCGCCATAAGCCAGGTGTGCCGGCACCAGCAATTTGCGCTTGCCACCGACTTGCATGCCCATGATGCCCTGGTCCCAGCCCTTGATCACACGTCCGGTGCCGATCACGCACTGGAACGGCTTGCCCCGGCTCCAGGAAGAATCGAATTCCGTACCGTCTTCCAGCCATCCGCGGTACTGCGTGGTGATCAGTGCGCCTTTGACGGCGGCTTTTCCGTCACCCACCTGGAGTTCGATTACCTGAAGGTCGTCATTCATTGTTTTCACTCGTATCCTTGTCGCCCGAAAGGCTTGATGGGCGCCGTTTTCCCAGATTTTCAGCCAATTGGCAACCATCGCCCCCACTTGACGATGGTTTGCCGCTATTTGCCGAAGTTAGGCTGAACTAAGCTAACAACCACTACTCCACACGGTTCATTACGCCATGATGGCCTTCTTCGAATGATATTGCTTTGGACCAGCGCCGCCATCGGCTCGGTGATGCTCATTTTGATCGTCGTGTTGATCCTGCGCGAGCGCGGGTTGCGTCGACAACTGGCCGAATATCGCTCGATCATCAATGAACTTGCCGAGGGCCATAACATCCGCCAGGACGGTGACGTCGAGCGCTTCAAGCGCAGCCAGTACTTCGCCCGCATCGGCACCTGGGACTGGGATGTCGACACCGACAAGCTCTACTGGTCCGAAGCAATCTACGCCATGTTCGGGTTCAGGATCGGCGAAGTGACCCCCTCCTACAGCCTGTTTTGCGCCTGCGTGCACCCGGACGACCGGGCGAGGGTCCGGGCCGGCGAGCTGCGCTGCCTGGCAACCGGCGAAAACCACGACGAGGAATACCGCGTGGTCTGGCCCGACGGCACCATCCGCTGGCTGCGGGAAACCGGCAACGTGGTCAAGAACGATCACGATGAAACGATCAAGATGATGGGCGTGGTGCGCGATATCACCGAGGAAAAAGCCTCGGCCAGCTACCTGCAACACCTGGCCCATTTCGACCCGCTGACCGGATTGCCCAACCGGCTGGTGCTGGAGGAACGTCTGTCCGACGCACTGGAACAGGCGCGTGTCAGCGCCACGAGGGTGGCACTGGTGTTTGTCGACCTTAACGGTTTCAAGGCCATCAATGACCGCTACGGACATGCGGCTGGCGACCGTGTGTTGGTCACCACCGCCACCCGGCTGAAAAAAATACTGAACACCGCCGACACCGTCGCCCGAATCGGCGGCGACGAATTCGTGGTGATTCTCCAGGGCCTGCCCCAAGGCATCTGCCTGCAGGATGAAGCCCGCAGCATCTGCCAGAAAATCTTCGTCGAACTCTCCCCGCCCGTGACCATCGGCAATGACCAGCGCCACATCGGCACCAGCCTGGGCGTCGCCGTATTCCCCGACCATGCGCCGAGCATGGACCGGCTGATCCACATTGCCGACCTGGCGATGTATGAGGCCAAGCGCAGCGGGAACAATCAGTATCGGTTGGGTGAGCAGGTGGTGTTTCATCCAACATGAATGCTGACTGGCAGGGCCTCTTCGCGGGCAAGCCTTGCTCCCACAGATCGCAATGATGCTTCTGTGGGAGCAAGGCTTGCCCGCGATGGCGTCCGCACATACGACACACCTGCATTGATCCACCCCGCGCATCAATGCATGCCAACTATGCAATTAACATATCGCTCCCCCTGCTCCACTATCCGCCCCAATAAGAACCGTGCGCCGCGTCCAGGCGACGCACGTCATAAAAGCGGTGGAGTACTTATCTATGACAGCCTCAATCCCACGCGGACGCTCTCGGGCCAGTGCGATTTTCCGGGTTACCTCGGGTAACTTCCTTGAACAGTTCGACTTCTTCCTCTTCGGTTTTTACGCCACGCAAATCGCTGCCGTGTTCTTCCCGGCCAGTAGTGAGTTCGCCTCGCTGATGATGACCTTTGCCGTATTCGGCGCAGGCTTCCTGATGCGTCCACTGGGTGCCGTGGTGCTGGGTGCGTATATCGACGATGTGGGCCGACGCAAAGGCTTGATCGTGACGTTGTCGATCATGGCCAGCGGCACGATCCTGATCGTACTGGTGCCCGGTTATGAAACCATCGGCCTGTTCGCCCCCGCGCTCGTGCTCATTGGCCGCTTGCTACAGGGCTTCTCGGCCGGTGCGGAACTGGGTGGTGTTTCGGTGTATCTCTCGGAGATCGCGACGCCTGGCAATAAAGGCTTCTTCACCAGTTGGCAGTCGGGCAGCCAGCAAGTGGCGATCGTCGTCGCGGCGGCGTTGGGCTATGGCCTGAACCAATGGATGGCGCCAGCGGTGATTGCCGACTGGGGCTGGCGGATTCCGTTTTTCGTCGGCTGCATGATCGTGCCATTCATCTTCTTCCTGCGCCGTAACCTGGAAGAGTCTGAAGAATTCGCCGCACGCAAACACCGGCCAGGCATGGCCGAAGTGTTCCGCACCCTGGCACAGAACTGGGTGATCGTGGTCGCCAGCATGCTGATGGTCGCCCTGACCACCACGGCGTTCTACCTGATCACTGTGTACGCGCCGACTTTCGGCAAAACCGTGCTGCACCTGAGCACGTCCGATGCATTGCTGGTGACCTTGTTGGTGGGCGTCTCGAACTTCTTCTGGCTGCCGATCGGTGGCGCGTTGTCGGACCGCATCGGGCGGCGTCCGGTGTTGATTACCATGGCCCTGCTGGCGCTCGCTTCGACCTATCCGGCGTTGTCCTATCTGGTACAAGCGCCGAGCTTCCTCAACATGCTGTTGGTGCTGCTGTGGTTGTCGTTCATTTACGGTTTGTACAACGGCGCGATGATTCCGGCGCTCACCGAAATCATGCCGGTGGAGGTGCGGGTCGCGGGGTTCTCCCTGGCCTACAGCCTGGCTACCGCAGTGTTTGGCGGGTTCACCCCGGCGATGTCGACGTTGCTGATCCAGTACAGCGGCGACAAGGCGGCGCCTGGGTACTGGATGAGTTTCGCAGCACTCTGCGCGTTGTGCGCGACGCTGTTTCTCTATCGCCGTGCCAGTGGTCGCCTGCAACCGGCCCTGTCGTGAACCTGCCCTGTTCGAGAATGCCCATGAAAAAGCTATTGAATGTCGCGGCCCTGGCGCTGCTCATCAGCGTGAGCGCTGTCGCCCATGCACAAGAGATTCGCGTGATGACCTCCGGCGGCTTCACCGCCGCCTACAAGATCCTCGGACCGAAGTTCGCCGCCGCCACCGGTAACACCCTGGACACGGCCCTCGGCCCGTCGATGGGAAAAGCCCCGGAAGCGATCCCCAACCGCCTCGCCCGGGGAGAACGAGCCGACGTGGTGATCATGGTCGGCTACGCGCTGGACGATCTGATCAAGCAAGGCAAAGTCGATCCGGCATCCCGGGTCGAACTGGCTGACTCACGGATCGGCCTGGTGGTTCGCGAAGGCGCGCCCAAGCCGGACATCAGTTCCGTCGACAGTCTGAAAAAGACATTGCTCGACGCCAAGTCAGTCGCCTATTCCGACAGCGCCAGCGGCGTGTACATCGAGCAGCAATTGTTCAAACGCCTGGGCATCGAGGGTCAGCTCAAAGCCAAGTCGACGATGGTGCCGAAAATCCCCGTGGCCTCCGTGGTTGCCACTGGCGACTATCAATTGGGATTCCAGCAGGTCAGCGAATTGCTGCCGGTGCCGGGAGTGACTTTTGTGGCGAAGATTCCGGAGTCGGTGCAATCGGTCACCCGTTTTGCCGCGGGTGTTCCGGTGGACGCGCAACACCCGGCCGAGGCCAAGGCGCTGCTGGCGTTCATGGCTTCGGCCCAGGCTCAGGCGGATGTGAAAGCCACTGGGCTGGACTCGGTCAGTCACTGAGGGTCGGCGGCACGACTTTCATTTCCACCACCAGCCGCTCTAGCGCCAGGGCCGCCGGGGTCAGCGTGCGACCCCGGCGCTTGATCAATCCGACACTGCGCATCACCTGCGGGTCGGTGAGCGGCACCCGCGTCAGAATCGGGTGGTCCGCCGCCGGCATCGCCATCAACGGCACCGCCGCCACGCCCAGCCCCGCTTCCACCAGGCCGATCATGGTCGTTACGTGCAGGGTTTCACAGATGCTCTGACGCTGCGGCACCACTCTGGCCAGCGCCTGATCCAGCAGAAAGCGGTTGCCCGACGTCTTGCCCAGCGAGATATAGTCCTGCTGATAAAACTCGTCCCAGGTCACGCTGGTGCGCCCGGCCAACGGATGATCGCGTCGGCAGGCCACCACATAACTCTCTTGCACCAACGGCTCGAAATCCACTTCGGCCTCAAGGGTACCCATGAAGCTCAGGCCAAAATCCGCCTCGCCGTTGACCACCGCACTCAGCACTTCGTGGGCGCTGGAATCCAGCACCTTGACCTTGATTCGTGGAAATTGCCGGTGATAGTGCGCGATGACCCGCGGCATGAAGTAGTACGCCGCCGACGGCACGCAGGCGACGGTGACGTGGCCGAGGCGGGTCGAAGCGACTTCACTGATGCCCAGCAATGCCATGTCCAGATCGTCCAGCAGACGCTCGACGTTGGGAATGAAACCGCGCCCGGCCTGGGTCAGACTGACCTTGCGCGTGGTGCGATCGAACAGCCGCACGCCGAGGGCGTCCTCCAGCTTTTCTATCCGTCGGCTAAGGGCTGGCTGAGAGATGCGCACGGCATCGGCGGCCTTGCGAAAGCTGCCCTGCTCGACTACCGCGCGAAAGGCTTGCAGGTCGTTGAGGTCGAAATTGATGGCCATGGTGCCCACCCGGGGTCGAATCCGATTGATCCGATTGGTCTATGAATGTAAGCAATTAATGCAAAATGTAACATCATCTGTGCATTTCAGTCCGCCATCGCGAGCAGGCTCGCTCCCACAGAGACGGGTGTCGGTCACAAAAATGCGTGCTCGACACCGAACAATTGTGGGAGCGAGCCTGCTCGCGATGACGGTCCGTCAGCCAACAACGATGCACGGTCAAAGCTGACGCACGAAGCCGCAGCCTTTATCCTTGTCGCCCCCGCCGTACCGAGTAAATGGAGTTTTTCCCATGCCCCATGAAGGCAATCTATTGCAAGCCGCCGTCGTGTTTCTGTTCGCGGCAGTCCTCACCGTTCCCCTGGCCAAACGCCTGCAACTGGGGGCGGTGCTGGGTTATCTGTTTGCCGGGGTGATCATCGGCCCCTCGGTGCTGGGCCTGATCGGCAACCCGAGCAGCGTCAGCCACATCTCCGAACTCGGCGTGGTGCTGCTGCTGTTCATCATCGGCCTGGAATTGTCGCCGCGACGCCTGTGGGTGATGCGCAAATCGGTATTCGGCGTTGGCCTGGCGCAGGTGCTGTTGACCGGCTCGGTGATTGGCGTGGTGGCGCTGTTTCTGTTTGGCCAGCCCTTGAACAGCGCGATCGTGCTGGGCCTGGGGCTGGCCCTGTCGTCCACCGCGTTTGGCCTGCAAAGCCTGGCCGAACGCAAGGAATTGACCAGCCCCCACGGGCGTCTGGCCTTCGCGATTCTGTTGTTTCAAGACATCGCCGCAATCCCGTTGATCGCCATGGTGCCGTTGCTGGCCGGTGCCGATCACAACGCCAGCGCGGCGCAAGATGTGAACCATGGTTTGCGGGTGCTGGCCAGCATCGCCGTGGTGGTGATCGGCGGCCGCTATCTGTTGCGTCCGGTGTTCAGAGTGGTGGCGAAAACCGGCTTGCCGGAGGTGTCTACCGCCACCGCGCTGCTGGTGGTGATCGGCACCGCATGGCTGATGGATCTGGTCGGGGTGTCCATGGCCCTCGGCGCGTTCCTCGCCGGTCTGCTGCTGGCGGACTCCGAGTACCGTCATGAGCTGGAAGCGCAAATCGAACCGTTCAAGGGCCTGTTGCTGGGCCTGTTTTTCATCAGCGTCGGCATGGGCGCGAACCTGAGCCTGCTGCTGAGCGCCCCGATCACGGTATTGGGCCTGACCCTGCTGCTGATCGCCATCAAGCTGCCGTTGCTGTTTGTCGTGGGCCGACTGGCCGGGGGCTTGAGCAAAGTCAGCGCCATTCGCCTGGGCATCGTCCTGGCGGCCGGAGGTGAGTTTGCCTTTGTGGTGTTCAAGATTGGCCGCGATCAAGGCTTGTTCGAACCGCGCCTGTACGACTTGCTGGTGCTGACCATCACCCTGTCCATGGCCCTCACGCCCTTGTTGCTGCTGGCCTGCGCGCGTCTGGTCAACCCCAGGGTGCAACCGGTGGTGGTGCCGGAGAAATTCCGCGAAATCGATACCGATGCGCCCCGCGTAGTGATCGCCGGCATGGGCCGTATGGGCCAGATCGTGGCGCGGATTCTGCGGGCACAGAACATCAAGTTCGTCGCCCTCGACACCTCGGTGGAAACCATCGAGCTGTCCCGCAGTTTCGGCGGTGTGCCGGTGTTCTACGGCGACCCGATGCGCCCGGAAATCCTCAGCGCGGCCAAGGTCGAGCAAGCCGAGTTCTTCGTGATCGCCACCGATGACCCGGACACCAACATCAAGACGGCCGAGCTGGTGCACAAACTCTACCCGCACATGAAGATCATCGCCCGCGCCCGTAACCGCCAGCATGTGCATCGTTTGGTGGACGTGGGTGCCCACGCCGTTCGCGAAACCTTCTACTCGAGCCTGGAAATGAGCCGGCAGACGCTGATCGGCCTGGGCTTGACCCAGGCCCAGGCGGATGCGCGGATCAAGCGTTTCAAGCATCACGACGAACAGGTACTCGAAGCCCAGCATGCGATCTACGACGATGCGGCGAAAGTCATGCAGACGGCGCAGGAAGCACGGGCGGAACTGGCGCGGTTGTTTGAGTCGGACCAGCTGGAAGAGCAAGCCGGCAAGAAATGAGGTGACTGTAATGGCCTCATCGCGGGCAAGCCTTGCTCCCACAGGTCCGGAGTGAACGCGAAACCTGTGGGAGCAAGGCTTGCCCGCGATGAACGATAACGCGGTTTATCAGACGAACCCAATTTTCAAGGACACTGCTTTGGCCGACCCATCCTCCCCCGCCCTGAAGGAAATCTTCAACGCCGAGCGCCTCGAGCACATCGCCATCAAGATGACCGCGGTCTATCCCGACTTCGACGCCAAGGCGTTCCTGAAACTGGCCAAGGCGGGGTTGGCGGATCTGTCGGTGATGCAGCGCATGGCCCGCGTCAGCGAATGCCTGCATGCGGTATTACCGCTGGACTATGAAGCGTCGCTGGAGATGTTGCGCGCCCTCGCCCCGCGCCTCAATAGCGGGTTCGTCAGCATGTGCCTGCCGCATTACGTGGCGACTTACGGCGCAGACCGGTTCGAGTTGTCCATGGAGGCGCTCAAGTACTTCACCGTGTTCGGCTCTTCGGAGTTCGCTGTCCGCCCGTTCCTGCGCAACGATTTCGAGCGTTCGCTGCAACTGATGCACGACTGGTCGCTGGATGACAACGAGCATGTCCGGCGCCTGGCCAGCGAAGGTTGCCGCCCGCGCCTGCCGTGGTCGTTTCGCCTGGAGCGGATTCAGGCCGACCCGAATCTCGCCGCAAGCATTCTCGACAACCTCAAGGCCGATACCAGTCTGTACGTGCGCAAGTCCGTGGCCAACCACCTCAACGACATCACCAAGGCGCATCCCGAGTGGGTGCTTGACCTGATCGAGGGCTGGTCACTGGACAACAAACACACCGCCTGGATTGCCCGGCACGCCCTGCGCAGCCTGATCAAACAGGGCAATCAGCGGGCGCTGGCGATCATGGGAGCCGGTGGCAAGCCTGAAGTCGAGATCATCGATGTGCAGGTCAACCCGCCAGTGATTGGCCTGGGAGAGAAAATCACCCTGTCCTTCGCCGTCAAATCCACGGTCGAGGCCAGCCAGCGCCTGGTGATCGACTACGCCATCGATTACGTGAAAGCCAATGGCAGCACCTCGGCGAAGGTGTTCAAGCTCAAGGCCCTGACCTTGCCTGGCAATGCCACCGAATCCATCGCCCGTAGCCAGCACATCAAGGCACTCACCACCCGCCGGCACTACGCTGGCACGCATGCGGTGCACATCATGGTCAACGGTGAACGCCTGGCCAGTACGGCGTTCGAAATCCTTCCTTGAAACACGACCCGGCACTCTGTGGGAGCAAAGCTTGCTCGCGATAGCGTCAATTCAGGCACACCGCGTTATCGTTGATCGCGAGCAAGCATTGCTCCTACAAGGGTTGTGCACCCAGCAAGAGATCCTGTTCACGCTCACACAACTGCACCACGTAATCCCACATCACCCGCAATCGCACGGATTTGTGCAGCTCGCGGCGGGTGCTGATCCAATAGCTGCGCAGGATGCTTTCATCTGCAAATAGCGGCACCAGCCCGGGGTCGGCGCTGGCCATGTAGCACGGCAGCACGGCGATGCCCAAGCCCGCACGGGCCGCTTGTTGCTGAGCGATGACGCTGGTGCTGTGAAAGACCACCTGCGGGTTGCGGCAGAAACTGTTGAGGAACATCAGTTCCTGGCTGAACAGCAAGTCGTCGACGTAACCGATCCAGGCATGCCGCCCCAGGTCTTCTCGATTGACCAGCGGTGGCGCCTTGTCGAGATAATCCTGGCTGGCATACAGCGCCAGGCGATAGTCCGTGAGTTTGCGCGTGACCAGCATGTCGGCGGCCGGGCGTTCGAGGTGGATGCTGATTTCCGCTTCGCGGTTGAGGATGCTGACGAAACGCGGCACCGCCACCAACTCCACCTCCAGGCCCGGATAACGTTCGAACAGGCCGTTCATGCGGCTGGCGAGAAACATGATGCCCAGCCCTTCCGTGACCCCGACGCGGATCTTGCCCAGCGGCGCCGTGGATTGGGTGATTTCCTCCTGGGCCAGCAGTGCAACGTTCTCCATGGCTTCGGCGTGCTTGAGCAGCGCCTCGCCGGCCGGTGTCAGCTCATAGCCCTGGGCATGCTGCACGAACAGCGCGGTGCCGAGGCTCTTTTCAATGGCCTCGATATGCCGTGCCACCGTGGCATGGGTGGTGTTCAGGCGGCGGGCCGCAGTGAGCAACCGCCCGCTGCGCTGCAACTCCAGAAAAAACCGCAGGTCATTCCAGTCGAACATGAATCATCCTTGAGGCTTGGCGGTTGAAGGCGCTGTTTAAAAACGCACAGCAGCTGGGTAAAAACTAACATTCTTTAAACGAAAGCTAACAACTAGGATGGAACACAACAAGAACAACAACACGAGGTCAGGGATGCAAACCGCCCTTGATGAATACGACTACATCGTGGTCGGCGCCGGGCCGGCCGGTTGTTTGCTGGCCAATCGACTGTCGGCCGAGCCTCAACATCGGGTGCTGCTGCTCGAAGCCGGTGGCCGCGATAACTATGCGTGGATTCACATCCCCGTGGGTTATCTGTTTTGCATCGGCAACCCGCGCACCGACTGGTGCTTCAAGACCGAAGCGCAACCCGGCCTGCAAGGCCGTACCTTGAGTTATCCGCGCGGCAAAGTGCTGGGTGGCTGCTCGTCGATCAACGGCATGATCTACATGCGCGGCCAGGCCGGCGATTACGACCGCTGGGCCGCCGATGGCAATCCCGGCTGGAGCTGGCAGGACGTGCTGCCGTTGTTCAAGAAAAGCGAAAATCACTTTGCCGGGGCGTCCGAGTTTCATGGTGCCGACGGCCAATGGCGAGTGGAACGCCAGCGCCTGTCGTGGCCGATTCTCGATGCCTTCCGCAGTGCTGCCGAGCAAAGCGGCATTGCCAGCATCGATGACTTCAACCAGGGCGATAACGAAGGTTGTGGCTACTTTCAGGTCAACCAGAAGGCCGGTATCCGCTGGAACGCGGCCAAGGCGTTTCTCAAGCCGATCCGCCACCGTCCGAATCTGACCGTGCTGACCGGGGTCGAGGTCGACCGCGTGCTACTGGAAAACGCCCGGGCCTCGGCGGTCAGCGTCCGCTGGCAGGGTCAGGCGAAAACCTTCAAGGCGCGCAAGGAAATCATCCTGTGCGCCGGCTCCGTCGGTTCGCCGAGCATCCTGCAACGATCAGGGATCGGCCCTCGCCCGTTGTTGCAACGCCTGGGTATCGGCGTCATTCATGAACTGTCTGGCGTGGGCGGCAATCTGCAGGATCACCTGCAATTGCGGCTGATCTACAAACTGGAAAATGCCCGCACGCTCAATCAGATCGCCGGCAGCCTGTGGGGCAAGATGGGCATGGGCCTGCGTTATCTGTACGACCGCAGCGGCCCGCTGTCCATGGCGCCAAGCCAACTGGGCGCCTTCGCCCGCTCGGGGCCGGAGCAGGCTTCGGCCAATCTTGAGTACCACGTGCAACCGTTGTCCCTGGAGCGCTTCGGCGAACCGCTGCATGCCTTTCCGGCGTTCACGGCATCGGTCTGCGACTTGCGCCCGCAAAGTCGAGGCAAGGTGGAAATCCGTTCCGTGAATCCACAAGAAGCACCGTTGATCCAGCCCAACTATCTGAGCCATCCGGAAGACTTGCGCGTTGCCGCCGACGCCATTCGCCTGACCCGGCGCATCGTTGCCGCGCCGGCCCTGCAAGCGTTCAAGCCCGTCGAATACCTGCCCGGCGACAGCCTGCAAAGCGAAGAACAACTGCACGAAGCCGCCGCGCGGATCGGCACCACGATTTTCCATCCGGTCGGCACCTGCCGCATGGGCAACGATGCGGACGCGGTGGTCGATGCCCAATTGCGCGTCCACGGCATCCCTGGCTTGCGCATTGCCGACGCCTCGATCATGCCGCGCATCACCTCGGGCAATACCTGTTCGCCTACGCTGATGATCGCGGAGAAGGCTGCGCAACTGATTCTAAATCTTGCTGTAGACACTCCCCCAGTGGGAGCGAGCCTGCTCGCGAAGGCGGCGGATCTTCAACATTGATGGTGGCTGACCCACCGCATTCGCGAGCAGGCTCGCTCCCACAAGGGATTTACATCTGATTCACGGACACGCAACACCAGTGGAACAACAAAAACAATCACTGTGAGGGATACCGATATGTCAGAACATGTTCAGCCCCTGGAAGCCGTGCGCAGCGCGGGCACCAGTCAGGAAACCCAGAAAGTCATCTTCGCCTCCTCACTCGGCACGGTCTTCGAGTGGTATGACTTTTTCCTCTATGGCGCCCTCGCGGCGGTCATCAGCAAGCAGTTCTTCGCCGGGGTCAACGACACCACGGCCTTCATCTTTGCCCTGATGGCCTTCGCCGCCGGCTTCATTGTCAGGCCGTTCGGCGCCCTGGTGTTCGGCCGGTTGGGGGACATGATCGGACGCAAGTACACCTTCCTCGCCACCATCATCCTCATGGGCCTGGCGACCTTTTGCGTCGGCCTGTTACCGAACTACGCCAGCATCGGCATTGCCGCGCCGATCATCCTCGTGGCGCTGCGTATGCTCCAGGGCCTGGCCCTGGGCGGCGAGTACGGTGGTGCCGCGACCTATGTCGCGGAACACGCGCCCATCGGCAAACGTGGCTTCCATACCAGCTGGATTCAGTCCACCGCCACCCTCGGCCTGTTGCTGTCGCTACTGGTGGTGCTCGGCTGCCGCTACTTCACCGGCGACCAGTTCGAGGTCTGGGGCTGGCGCATTCCGTTCCTGTTTTCGATCATCCTGCTGGGCATTTCGACCTGGATTCGCCTGAGCCTGCATGAGTCGCCGGCCTTCGTGAAAATGAAAGAGGAAGGCAAACTCTGCAAGTCGCCCATCCGCGATTCCTTCGGCAAATGGGAAAACCTCAAGGTCGTGTTGATCGCCCTGTTCAGCATCAACGCCGGGCAGGCCGTAACCTTCTACGCGGCGCAGTTCTACGTGCTGTTCTTCCTCACCCAGTTCCTGAAAATGGACCCGGCCGTGGCCAACGGCCTGCTGATCGTCAGCGTGACCATCGGCGCGCCGTTCTTCATTTTCTTCGGCTGGCTGTCGGACAAGGTCGGGCGCAAGCCGGTGCTGATGCTCGGCCTGTTGCTGGCCACTGCCCTGTACTTCCCGATCTTCAAGACCCTGGCCCACTACGCCAACCCGGCCATCGACCAGGCCAGCCGTCAGGCGCCGATCACCGTGCTGGCCGACCCGGCCACTTGCACCTTCCAGTTCGACCCGGTGGGCAAGGCGAAATTTGATAGCCCCTGCGACAAGGTCAAGACCTTCCTGGTCAAGCAGGGTCTGCCGTACAACAGCGCCGCCGCCCCGGCTGGCAGCGGCGTGCAGGTGAGTGTCGGCGACGTGAAGATCGACGGTTTCGACGAGGCTGCCCTGCGCGGTGCGGTGACCCTCGCCGGCTACCCGCAAAAGGCCGACATGCAGCAGATCAACAAACCGATGATCGTGGCACTGATCGTCGCGTTGATCATCATCTCCGCCATGTGCTACGGCCCGTTGGCGGCGTTGATGGTCGAACTGTTCCCGACCCGCATTCGCTACACCTCGATGTCCCTGCCCTACCACATCGGCAACGGCTGGTTCGGCGGCTTCCTGCCGACCGTGTCCTTCGCGCTGGTGGTGTACACCGGGGATATTTTCTACGGGCTGTGGTACCCGGTGCTGATTACCGGGGTGAGCCTGGTGGTGGGGATGATTTGCCTGCGTGAGACGCGGAACGTGGATCTGGACAAAAACTGAGGCAACCTGGAAAAAACTGTGGGAGCGAGCCTGCTCGCGAATAGGCCGTGTCAGTCGACGTTGATGTCGCCTGATACACCGCTTTCGTCGGAACGCCGCCCGGAGCCGGCGCGCTCCCACAGTGGTTTGTGAATCACTCCTCGAGTTCGACGATCTCGAACTTCACCTTATCCGGATAAAACGCCATGTATTCGCGAATCTGCGAGACAGACACCTTGGGATTCTCGTAGCTCCACACCGCATTGGCGCCTTCATGCCCGGGAACCTGCAGACTGAAGTAGCTGGCATCGCCCTTGTAGGGGCAATAACTGGTGTGATCGGTCCGGGCGTAATACTTTTCGTCGATGTCTTCTCGCGGTACGTAATACACCGGCGGGTAATTGGCCTCCAGCAGCACCAGTGCCCGCGAAGACGCGGCTACCTGGATACCGTGAAATTTCACCAACAGGCAGCCGGGCTGCTCGGCAATGGTGATGACAGGACTAGGACCGGTGCTTTTCATGGAATACGTTCCTCATGACGATGATTGACCGCGTTATCGTTCATCGCGAGCAAGCTCGCTCCTACAGCGATGGGCTGCGCAGCAGCCCCAAAACCTGAGACCACGATGTATCAGGTATAACCCAAGTTTCGCATTCACAACGGCTTCGCAGCCGAACGGGACTTTGCGCGGGATTGAACGCTTGAATCCTGGCCCCGGGGGAATTTCGTCTACG
This sequence comes from Pseudomonas izuensis, assembly GCF_002356535.2. NCBI lineage: Bacteria > Pseudomonadati > Pseudomonadota > Gammaproteobacteria > Pseudomonadales > Pseudomonadaceae > Pseudomonas > Pseudomonas izuensis. The sequence continues at coordinate 3,720,361 of NZ_AP017423.2, forward strand.
ATCTATAAACCGTTTACATCCCTACTGCGCAGGTACGCAGTCGTGGCGTGGGGTTGCGAATCTCAGTCGCTGAGGATCCCCACATGCCTGCCACAACCTTTTCTCTCAATCAGAAAATCATCACTCTGGACGCCCGGCCGGACCGCCTGGACCTGCGCGATCGCATGTTTACGCCTCGGGTCCAATCACTGCCGGCAACCTGGCCTGCGCAAAACGACATTGTCAGCCAATTTTCGGATTATCTGGGCCGGGGCCTGGTACTCAATCAAGGCAACGAAGGCGCGTGCACCGGCTTCGGGCTGGCAGCCGTGGTGAACTATCTATTGTGGAGAAACGACCGTGCGTCCCCCAAGACCAGCCCGCGCCAGCTCTATCACCTGGCCAAGCTGTATGACGAATGGCCGGGCGAAGACTACACGGGCTCCAGTTGTCGCGGAGCCTTGAAGGGATGGCATAAGCATGGCGTTTGCGCCGAGGAACTGTGGCCCTATACCGTAAAGGCCGACGGCTCGGTTCCGGCATTTGAAGCGCCGGACCCGAGGTGGGCAGCCGACGCCGTGACCCGCCCGCTAGGGGTTTACTACCGCGTCGAGAAAGATGACATCACCGCCATGATGGCGGCGTTGCATGAAGCCAACGCGATTTACGTTTCGGCCAATGTGCATCAGGGTTGGGCATTGATGCAGCCTCAAAGCAAAAAAAAACCGGTGGTGCAGTTCCAGGACATGTCTCAACTTCCGGTCATTCAATGGCCCTCAAAGGCTGAGGGCGGACACGCCTTTGCATTGATCGGCTACACCCACCAAGGGTTCATCGTGCAGAACTCCTGGTCGACCGACTGGGGATTCGCAGGCTTCGCCATCCTGACCTTCGAAGACTGGCTCGCCAACGGCACCGACGCGTGGACCGTCGCCCTCGGCGTGCCGATCGAACACGGCGCGATATCGCGCAATGCGCGCCCTTCGCGCTCCAGGGCCGATGTGCAATCGGCGTTTCGCAGCGCCCTTTCAAGTACCAGCGCCAAGCGCGAAGGTTTCTCGCTGTTTACCGCCAGCAATCGTGACGCCGACCGCAAAGGACCTGCATTGTTAACCGTCGATCAGGCCTACGGCTTGACCATCGTGATGGAAAACAATGGCAGCATCGGCCCGCGTCTTACCGACGTGGAAAACGTCAGCGCCGGCGTCAGGCGAATCGTCTACGAATCACCTCGCGCCTGGTACGACAAACTGCCCGCGGCGGACAAACCCTCCGTCCTGCGTATCGCAGTTTTCACCCACGGCGGGCTCAACTCCGAGCAGGACTCCATCAACCGGATTTGTGCGATGGCGCCCTACTTCCTCGAAAACGGCATTTATCCCTTGTTCATCACTTGGCGCACCGGTGTGCTCGAGACGCTGATCGACATCGTCCATGACACGATGCCCGGACTGTTTCCCGAAGCTGGCGGATTCAGCGATGTGTTGAAAGTCATCAAGGACAAAGCCCTGGAAAGCCTGGATCGCACGGTAGAACTGGCCACCAAAAAGCTCGGGGGCGATCAGTGGAGTCAGATGAAGCAGAATGCCGATGCGGCCGCCGTGGCAGGCTTGACTCCCCGGGGCCTGGTGGAAATGGCCGACTGGCTGAAAAAGCTGATCGGTGACATGGACCAAAAGAACGTAGAGCTACACCTGATCGGACATTCCGCGGGCTCCTTGATCAATGGACGCCTGATTCAATTGTTGTGGGCCAGAGGTTTGCCCGTTGAAACGTCGACGCTGCTGGCCCCCGCCTGCACCCTCGACTTCGCCAACCAGACCTTCCGTAAAGTCATCGAGACCGGTGGCCTCAAGCGCAAGGATTTCCATATCCACATGATGTCCGATAACCGTGAACAAAGTGACAACGTCGTCGGCGTGTACCACAAGTCACTGCTGTACCTCGTGTCCCGGGCCTACGAAGAACTGCATCGCATGCCGCTGCTGGGCATGGCCAAGAGCCTGGACAAGGATTTCCAGAATTTCGCCGATCCCGCCCTGGCGGAGTGGAACATTGCCGCCAGGAACATGACCGAACAGTGGAACAGTTTCTACTGGGGCAAGGACGGGAAACCGGCAAAAGACATTCCGTCAGGTTTTGCCGCGACGGGCAACGGGCTTGCCGACGAGTTCGCCAATACCCTGCATATCTTCAACGATCAGAAAATGAACTATGGTGCAGGCACCAAAGCGGACACCTCCCATGGCGGGTTCGACAATGACGTAAACGTCATTACCACGGCATTGCTGACTATTCTCCGGCAAGTGCCTGGTACGAAGCTGAAGCAGCCGGTGGTCAATCTCAACTACTGACGGATCCAGGAGAATGACATGCCGGACTCGCCCATCGCACCGCCAGGCGCTCGCACGCTGCTTTATCGCGGGGACATCCAGGCGTGCGCCCCCTGGTTCAAGACATCGGTGGAGTTAACCGCCGCCGAGCGCTATTTCTTCCGCGCATCGGGATCGTGGACCGACTGGACGCAGGTCCATGATCCCAACGGATCACCCATGGCAAACCTGCGGCTTTTCGAGCGCTTTATCCGCTGCAAGGAGGCGGACGCCACCTGGTTTACGCTCGTGGGAACGATCAACAAGGATCCCGCCAGCTTTTTTGCCATCGGTGACGGTCGCCGTTGGCCGACGGGCTGGATTGCGCCGGCGTCTGGTCGACTGTTCTGCTTCGCCAACGACGCGAGGTTGATGTACTTCAACAACCGAGGTGCCATCACACTGGAGGTGTGGACCACCTGAAATGGCAACGCAGCAACTGTATATTCATACAGATAAAGATTGCCCCCACGCTCATCTCCGGCCATTCTGTGCACCTCCCGGACACTGATCGACGATGGTGGTTATGCGGCTGTACCTCTGTGAAAAACCTTCCCAGGCCAAAGACATTGCGGCCGTGCTCGGCGCCAAACGTCGCGGCGATGGCTGCTGGCTGGGAACGGACGTCACGGTGACCTGGTGTATCGGCCATCTGCTGGAAACCGCGCCGCCGGATGCCTATGACGCACGTTATAAACGCTGGGTACTGGCCGACCTGCCGATCATTCCGGACAAATGGAAGATGACCGTCAAACCCCGCACCGCCAGCCAGTACAAGGCCGTCAAGCGCCTGCTCGGCGAGGCCAGCGAACTGATCATTGCCACCGACGCCGACCGCGAAGGTGAAATGATCGCCCGGGAACTGGTGGAGCATTGCCGTTATCGCGGTCCGATCCGCCGCCTGTGGCTGTCGGCACTGGACGATGCCTCGATCCGCAAGGCCCTGGCCGCGCTCAAGCCGGGGGCCGAGACCTTCAGCCTTTACCATTCCGCATTGGGGCGCAGCCGGGCCGACTGGCTGATCGGGATGAACATGAGCCGGCTGTTCACCCTGCTGGGGCGCCAGTCAGGCTATCAGGGCGTATTACCGGTCGGCCGGGTGCAAACGCCGACCCTGCGCCTGGTGGTAGACCGCGACCGCAGCATTGCCGATTTCGTACCGGTCGCCTACTGGGCTATCGACGTGCAACTGCTGCATGACGGCACCACCTTCACCGCCCAATGGCGGGCGACCTCCGATGCCTGCGACGATCAGGATCGCTGCCTGAATCAGGCACTGGCCCGGCAGGCAGCCGCGGCGATGACGGGCGCTGCGAGCGCCAGGGTCATCAAACTGCGCACCGAGCGGATGCGCGAAGTGGCCCCGCTGCCGTTCGACCTGGGCACGCTGCAGGAAGTCTGTTCAAAGAAACTCGGGCTCGGCGCCCAGGAAACCCTCGATATTGCCCAGGCGCTCTACGAAACCCATAAAGTCATCACCTACCCGCGCAGCGACTGCGGCTACCTGCCGCTGAGCCAGCACAGCGAAGCGCCGGGCATTCTGGCGGCATTGCGCCAGGCCGATCCGGCGCTGGATGCCTTGCACGGTCATCTCGAACCGCAACGCCGCTCACGGGCCTGGAACGATGCCAAGGTCAGCGCGCACCATGGCATCATTCCCACCGCTGCCGCGAAAAACCTCGATCGTCTGGTGGGCAAGCAGCGCGCGGTCTACACCCTGATCCGCGCACGGTATCTGGCGCAGTTCCTGCCCAATCATGAATACGACCGCACCCAGGCCGACTTCGACTGCGCCGGTGAAGCCTTGCGCGCGGTCGGCAAGCAGATCGTCGAAGCCGGCTGGAAACGGGCCTTGCCCGAAGCCCTTGCCCCGGCCAAAGGACGTGAGGCACCGGCACCGCAAACCTTGCCGAACCTCAGGGAGGGAATTGACTGCGCGGTAGCGGCCGTGCAACTCAAGGACTTGTGGACTCAACCACCCAAGCCGTTCACCGAGGGTGATTTGATCAAGGCCATGAAAAACGTGGCCAAGCTGGTGGAAGATCCGCTGCTCAAGCAGAAGCTCAAGGACACCACCGGTATCGGCACCGAAGCGACCCGCGCCTCGATCATCCAGGGCCTGCTCGATCGCGGTTATCTGGTCAAGAACGGCAAGGCACTGTCTGCAACCCCGGCCGCGTTCAGCCTGATCGATGCCGTGCCGCGGGCGATTGCCGATCCGGGTACCACCGCAATCTGGGAGCAGGCACTGGACATGGTGCAAAGCGGAGAAATGAGCCTCGAGGAATTCGTGACCAAACAGGCCGCCTGGATGAGCAAGCAGGTCAGCCGTTGCGCCGGCCTGAGCCTGACCATCAGCGGCCCGGCCAGCCCTGCCGGGCGTGGCGCCACACCGTGGAAAAACAAGCGCAAACCGGCGAAACGCAAAACGTCAACCGGTAGCAAACGAACGGCGAAACCGACAAGCAAGGTCTGAAGCGAATCAGGCCACAGGGTTATTGTGGTTCGATCTATCCTTGGCTGAGGGGTATCGCGTCTCAGGAGCCACCTCCCATGTCGTCAATCGAACTGCACGCCGCCCAGCGCGACGAACTGGAAACCCTCGAAAACCTGATGCAGTTCTACACCTATGACTTCAGCGAGTGGCTGCCACTGAAGCTGGGGGAACATGGCTTTTTCAATATTCAGCCCCTGCCAGACTATTGGCGAAACCCCGCGACCCGACCATTCCTGGTCCGTGTCGACGGTGAACTGGCTGGTTTCGTAACGGTAGACAACGAGACCCACCTGCCCGGCGCCCGGTACAACATCGGCTACCTGTTTATTGCGCGGCGCTTTCGTGGCCAGGGTGTCGCGAGGTTTGTCGTTTCCACCCTCTTGAGTCGCTTCCCCGGTCAATGGCAGATTTTACATCTTGATGCGAACCTTGGCGCTCGGGCGTTCTGGACCACGGTAATGCCAGACTTTTGCCCAAACGGTTTTGACCAGCATCAACAGTCAATCAAGGGTCTACCCTGCACCCTTTACCGATTTTCGATGTAGTCGTCACCCCCCTCGATGGGTGCTTTTCTAGCCCCCTTCCCTAATTCCACACAGCTTTGTCCGACAATATGTAGTGACCAAAAATAATCACTACAAAACCGTTGACGCCTGCGATTTGCCCTTGCATGATGCAGACGTCTCCCCGATCGGGAGTACAGGCAACACGTTTGAGCAAGCTCGTCTGACCGCCGAGCTGTTTTTTCCGGATACACGCTGCCCACAAGGCAGATTGAAGAAGCTGACCTGGCCTGAACGTCCAGTACAAGGGCGAGAAGCGCTGGCGATCCATCCTCATGAAGCTTGTGGCCGACCTTGAAAACGTCGGCAGGGCCAGAAGGTTTTCGCCGCTTCTCTTCGTTGTGACGCTATTGCGTAGCAGTTATTCAACACGACTACATGCAACAGACGCAGGACCTCGCCTCTATCGGCGGACGACTGCTGACGTCCTGGTTTCGGTGCCAGGGATCAACTAACCGATGGGCTACTTGTATTAGCGAATCAACTTTGAAAGATCACCAATTGGTCAAGGGAGCTTTATGATGAATCTGAACAATCAACCGACTATCGAAGAACTGGCTCGTCTGTTCGCGGCGAAAAAAGATACGCTCGACAACCATATTCTTTGGATCAGCAAATCGGGCAGCGTTCATATCGACTGCCTGTCGCCCCACACCCATGAAGCGGAGTTCGACCAGAACAACCAGAACCTGTTGGCCCGACTGAAGATGTACCGTCGCGGCCAGGGCTATGTCGGCAAGAAAGCCGCGGCCGACAAGGACTTCATTGGTAATGTTCTACAAACGCTGAAACAGGCTTGGGCCTCGTTGCAGAATCAGAATGAAGTTCGGGTGATTGACCGGTTGTACTAATTGAAATGAGTCATTACTGACTTATTAATGAAAAGGGCCTGTTCCCAATAGGAGCAGGCCTTTTTTATTGAATCTAATACACAAATGATCAGATCACTCCAGCCCGCTCCCACAAGGTTTTGTGTTGTCTATGAGAGCGGGTTATCCAACACCAATTCCAAAAACGCCAATGAAGCCGCGCTGTGATAGTTGTTTTTACGCCGCAGCAGTGCCGCCCCACGCCTGGGCGCCTGTCCCACCAATGGAATCTTGCGTAATGCCCGCTCCCCCGTGGCGATGGGTTCCGGAAGAATCGTCGCAATGGCTGTGTGACGAATGACTTCCAGCAATGTATTGACCGAATTGACCTCGATGGCCACCTTCGGCGTGATCTGTGCCTGAGCGAAGTACTCATCAATGCAAGTACGGGTGACGAAACCCGGGGTCAACAACGCGAACTGCAGTTGCGCCACCTCTTCGCTGGTCAATGCCTCCTCGCGTTCATACAACGGATGCGCCCGACCGACCATCAGCGCCAGGGTCTCGGTAAACGCCGGAAGCGACTCGATCTCGGCGTTTCTCACCTGATCGAACGCGATCGCGATATCCAGTGAATCACCCGCCAGCCCGACCTCGATGTCGTCCATCGACAGTTCGAAAATCTCCAGGTGGATGTTCGGGTACCGCGCCGCGTAATCGCGCACCAGCGGCCCCACCAGATACGCCATGAACGTCGGGGTCATGGCCAGGCGCAAGGTGCCACGGGACAAGTCCTTCACGTCATGCAGCGCACGCTTGCCCGCCTCCAGTTCCACCAGCACCCGACGGGCGCATTCAATGTAGGCCTGGCCCGCATCGGTCGGCTTGACCGTGCGCGAGGTGCGGTCGAACAGGCTGACACCGAGGGTTTCTTCCAATTGCCGAATCTGTTGCGACAGGGTCGGCTGGGACACGTGCAAGGCTTCGGCGGCGCGGGTGAACCCGCCGTTGTCGGCGACGGCCAGCAAGTAACGCAAATGACGCAGCAACATGGGATCTCCATCTATAGGCAGTGCTTATACATTGCATTGTATATCGGTCTTGGACGCTATGAGTTGATCGGCAGAAGATGAGCCCACACCCAAGCGCTACCCACTGCAACAGGAGATCTGCCATGCAACAGTCCCACGCTTACAACGACACCAGCCTCGAACTGACCGCCAAAATCCTGGACGCCAAGGCTCGCAAAAACCTGTCCTTCGAAGACATGGCGCAAGGCACTGGCCTGGGCCTGGCTTACGTCACCGCGGCCCTGCTCGGCCAGCACCCTCTGCCGCAAAGCGCGGCGAAAGTGATCGGCGAAAAACTCGACCTGGATGCCGACACCGTGGCCCGCCTGCAGATCATTCCGCTGCGCGGCAGCCTCTCGGGTGTCCCGACCGACCCGACCATCTACCGTTTCTACGAAATGATCCAGATCTACGGCACCACCTTGAAAGCCCTGGTCCATGAGCAGTTTGGCGACGGCATCATCAGCGCAATCAACTTCAAGCTCGACATGAAGAAAGTCGAAGATCCGGAAGGCGGCTCCCGCGCGGTGATCACCCTCGACGGCAAATTCCTGCCCCTGCGTCCTTTCTGAGTTGATAGCGGCCCGCACCGCCGTGCGGGCCAAACCCGGCATATCCATGAGGACACATCCATGAAAGCGCTCATCGAAGGTTTTCTGAAGTTCCAGAAAGAAGCCTTTCCACAACGTACCGATCTGTTCAAGCACCTGGCCACTACTCAACACCCAGGCACCTTGTTCATCACCTGTTCCGACAGCCGAGTCGTGCCGGAACTGCTGACCCAGCAAGAGCCCGGTGAGCTGTTCGTGATCCGGAACGCCGGCAACATCGTGCCCTCCTACAGCCCCCATCCTGGCGGTGTGTCCGCCACGGTCGAGTACGCTGTCGCTGTGCTGGGAGTGACCGATATCGTGATCTGCGGCCATTCGGACTGCGGCGCGATGACCGCTGTCGCCAAGTGCACCTGCATGGATCACCTGCCTGCCGTCAGCGGCTGGCTGCAACACGCCGAGTCGGCAAAAGTCATCAACGAATCCCGCCCTCACGGGAGTGACGCGGCGAAGGTGAGTTCAATGGTCCGGGAGAATGTCATCGCGCAACTGGCCAATATCCAGACGCACCCGAGCGTACGCCTGGCTCAGGAGAAAGGCCTGTTGAATTTGCATGGTTGGGTTTACGACATCGAGACCGGTTCAGTCGATGCCCTGGATGCCAACAGCCACCGCTTCGTGGCGCTCGCCGAGTATCCGGACACCTGTGCCATTCAAGCACGACCCGCAGCAGCAGCCTGACGTTTGAACCCACTGACAGCGAGACGATCGACCCAGCGCTCCCGGCTCACGGGAGCGCTGCACCGACACGATCGACAAGGTTATTTATCGTCCATCCTCGTTGACGATTGTGACCGTTTTTCAGGGGCCTCTTCAGCGTTGGGTGGTTCTGGAATGCTGCCCGGCGTGAACACGTGAGTCAGCAAGTCCCGGGCATCGACTTCGGTGACACCCTGAACCGAACGAGCCAGGCTTACCGCCTGCTCACACTGTTTATGGGTGTTGACGCGCCCGCTCAACGCCACCGTGCCCCCATGGGTCTTGACATGGATTTGCAGGCCAAAGCTGGGTTCGGCCATTGCCAGGGCTGACTTCACCCGGGCGGTGATCCACGTGTCGTGAACGCCCCTTTCCAGATCCTGAGAGTAATGTTGAAACGAATGAAGTTTCATGCTGCAACCCTCTTCACGTCATCAGATGCGCTGTCCGTCCCATTTGCTGTACAGCCCTCTGCCTCTCAGGCGAGCGTCTGGGACACCTGATTCGTTTTGGAGTGCTCGCCACGGCAATACAGACACTCATTAAGTATAGTGCGGCCGGCACCCCGGGGACGGGGAGCCGACTCAACGTTTGACCGATAGATCCGTCTGGGTCATGCGGCTGCGAATGGTGAACACACCGTCGCCCGACAGAATCGCGCTGCGCGCAAACAAACGCCCGCTCTCCCAGTTCGACAGGCCCAGTTCCGGCTTGTTGAGCGCGTACTGGCCGTCGACCCACCGGGTAATGCCGTTGCCGACAAAAGGTGCATTGACCGCGTTATAGAAACGCTCCTGAGCCGCCGCGTCTTCACTGATCAGCGACACGGTGAACTGCGGGCTGTAGCGATTGAACAAGGCGATGGCGCTGTCCAGGTCGTCGACGATTTTCAGGCTGACTTCCGGGGTTTCCTCCCATTCCCACTCGCGGCCCAACTGATCTTCCGGCAGCGGTTCGGCCAGGGCTTCGGTGCGGTAGCCTTCGGCGCGGTACACCTCGACGGTCGCGCTTTGCCAATCGGCGGGCAGGTACGTTTCGCTGCCTTCGACGATGTGCAGTTTGCAGCCCTGGCCCCGGGCCTTGCCGGCCTGTTGCAGCGCATCGAGAAACAGCGGCACCAGCTCTGCGGCGCGGTCGCGGTGGATCAGGCAGACGTTCAGGGTGTTGCAGACCTTGCGGTCAAGGGAGTTGCGCACCACGCGGGTGAAGCGTGTGGCATCGGCATCGGTATCGGCGATCAGCCAGGCACCACCGGTGCCGTGCAGGCTGACGGCGGTGCCGGCCTGTTGCGCGATGCTGCCCAACTGGCTGACGGCACGCCCCGAACCACGGGCCACGGCCAGCGACAGACGCCGGTCGGCGAACATCGCCCAACCGGCGGCGTGATTGACGCTTTCCACCAGCGACACCGCACCGCTCGGCAAGCCGGCGTCGGCAAGCGCCGGATTCAACGCATGGGTGACGATCGCCTGAGCCGTGCCCAACGCATCGCTGCCAATGCGCAGCACCGCCGTGTTACCGGTGCGCAACACGCCGGCGGCATCGGCGAACACATTCGGCCGGCCTTCGAAGACGAATGCAACGATGCCCAACGGTGATACCACTTGCTCGACTTTCCAGCCATCGTGCTCGACGCAACTGATCACTTTGCCGCGAGTGGCCGACGCATCGCGCCAGGCGCGCAGCCCGGCAATCATGTCCCGGCGCATGCGCTCATCGGCCAGCAAGCGCGTGGTCGAACGGCCACGGGTCTTGGCCCGCTCGATGTCGGCCTGGTTGGCCGCTTCGATCAAGGCCCAGCAATCCGGGGTTTCCAGGCGTTGGGCGAACAGGTCGAAGAAGTGGCTGATCGCCTGATCCGACACCGCCGACATCGCGCTGAACGCCGCTTCGGCGCGTTCGATCGCGACCGCCGCCGCCTGCTGGTCGGCCACCGGAATCAACAGCAATTCGCCGCTGACCTGCTCCACCAGCAGATGGTCTCCGGGCTGGAAGCGTGCCGCCAGTTCGGGGTTGACCACAGTGACACGATTACCGGCGAAAGGGATCGGCGTGCCAGCGACTAGACGTTCGAGCGCAAGAGACATGAAGCGGTATCACCATGCAATGGGCGGGCGGAAAATGTATAGCAAAAGTCCCTGAGCGTCACCCGCCACCGGCCTGCGCCGATGATCGCAAAAGCGCGTGCACGGCCCCGGCGCACCTACGCTTAAACCGTGCACCCGCGTTTCCATTTTCGAAGGAGGCCGTCATGAGCGATGAATTCAGAAGCCATGGCGCGGCCCTTGACGACGAAGGTCTGGAAAATGCATTGGACCTGGCCAAAGTCAGCGCTGCGCAATTGTGGGCTGTTCTGGCAGTAGAAACCTCCGGCAACGGATACTTTTCCGATCGCCGTCCGAAAATCCTCTTCGAGCGACACGTATTCAGCCGCTTGACCCACCAGATGTTTGACGCACAACACCCCGATATCAGCAGTAAAACCCCCGGTAACTATGGCGCTACGGGGGATCATCAGTACGATCGTCTGAACCAGGCCATCCGCCTGAACCGCAATGCGGCGCTGCAAAGTGCTTCATGGGGCTTGGGGCAGACCATGGGATTCAACTACACCACCACCGGCTCGGCGGACGTCGAGGCAATGGTCAAGCGCATGGTGATGTCCGAAAACGAGCAATTGCTGTGCACCGTCGGCGAACTGATCGGCAGTGGATCGGTGGCGGCGTTGCGAGCCAAGGACTGGGCGAATTTCGCCCGACGCTACAACGGCCCCAATTACGCCATCAACAACTACGACTTGCGGCTCAGTGCCGCCTACCAGAAGTTTTCCTATGGCGGCACCCCGGACCTGAGGATCCGCATGGCCCAGGCCTATCTGACGTACCTGGGCTGGCACCCCGGCCCGATTGACGGCATCGTCGGCAAACAGACCCGGGACGCGATGAACTTGTTCCAGGCCAAAGAGGGCCTGGACCTGACCACAGTGCTGGATGACCAGACGCTGGAACGCTTGCGCAGTAACATCCTGGCGTTGCCGCTCTGACCCGCAATACCTGCACAAATCCCCTGTAGGAGCGAGCCTGCTCGCGAAGGGGCCGGCACATCCAACATCACCGCTACCTGATACACCGCTTTCGCTGGCAAGCCAGCTCCCACAGGGCCTGGGTTGGTCAGGAAACCAGGCGAACACCCCCAAATCACTGTGGGAGCTGGCTTGCCAGCGATGGGGCCGGCACATCCAACATCACCGCTACCCGACACACCTTTTTCGCTGGCAAGCCAGCTCCCACAGGGCCTGGGTTGGTCAGGAAACCAGGCGAACACCCCCAAATCACTGTGGGAGCTGGCTTGCCAGCGATGGGGCCGGTACATCCAACATCGCCGATACCTGATACACCGCTTTCGCTGGCAAGCCAGCTCCCACAGGGCCTGGGTTGGTCAGAAAACCAGGCGAACACCCCCAAATCACTGTGGGAGCTGGCTTGCCAGCGATGGGGCCGGTACATCCAACATCGCCGATACCTGATACACCGCTTTCGCTGGCAAGCCAGCTCCCACAGGGCCTGGGTTGGTCAGAATCATAGGCAAACACCCCCCAAATCACCGTGGGTGTGGGCGGTGTGTTGGGGGCGGTTACGTATCAAAGTGTGTATAGCCCCGCCCCTGACACAACAAACCTTCAAAGCCCCGCGCAAGGGACACATCGCAGATACACCCGCCTGATGAAATTCACCTGTCGATTGGCCAAGCCGATCCTTGCGCTAAGCGGGCCCACCGTTGCCCGACATCCCTGACTTGAAGGAGATCCTGTCCATGAGCACTTTGATTTCATCGGCCGTCAAAGGCCTGCACCTGAACCTTGACCGTGCCGGTAGCTGGATCGCGCCGTTGACGCTGCGGGTATTCCTGGCCTGGGAATTCTTCGAGTCGGGCCTGGAAAAATTCAATGGCGAGAACTGGTTTGCCGACATCCAGAACCGCTTCCCGTTTCCGTTCGACCACCTTCCGGCCACGCTGAACTGGGAGCTGTCGATGTGGGTGGAATTGATCTGCGCCCTCGCCCTGCTGGTGGGGCTGGCCACGCGGTTTTCGGCGATCAGCCTGATCGTCGTCACCGTTGTCGCGACCGCCGCCGTTCACTGGCCCGCCGACTGGTCGAGCTTGAGCGAACTGGCCCAGGGGTACTCCATCACCAACAAGGGTTACGGCAACTTCAAGCTGCCGCTGATCTACCTGGCCGCCCTGGTGCCCCTGGTGCTCTCGGGTCCTGGCAAGTTCAGTCTCGATGCGCTGCTGGCGCGGTTCTTCTGGCGTCGCAGTCACGCCTGAATGCCGGCCTGAAAAAACAGAACAAGGGCGGTGCGAATCCGATTCGCACCGCCCTTTTGTTTACTTCTCTACATCAATCGATACGATCGTCGCCGCCGCGCCCTCCTGTTGAAACTTGAAGTTCACTTGATCCCCCACTTTTACCGTTGCCAATTGCGCCTCCGTCGCCTGGAACCCCATCGTCATCGGTGGCCATTGCAGTGCAGGCACCGCCCCATGGGCGATGGTGACCTTGTGCCGGGCACTGTCGATCGCCTTGATCGTTCCCGAGGCACTGGCCACGGGTGTCGAGGCTGCCGGCTGCTTCATGGGCGTGCCCTCCATGGCGTCAGCGCCCATGTTCATACCGGGCATTTCTTCTGCACGGGCAAAAAATGACAGTGCCAACAGCGTACCTGTTACCGCGAATCGAGTCAGTTTCATTGGATGTTTCCTTGTGGACATGAGGTGGGTTGGGATAACGGGCGACGGCGCATCAGGCGATACGCCGCCGGAATGACAAACAGCGAGAGCAGCGGCGCGGTGATCATGCCGCCGACCATGGGCGCAGCGATGCGGCTCATGACTTCGCTGCCGGTGCCGCTGCCCAGCAGGATCGGCAACAGACCGGCAATGATCACGGCGACCGTCATGGCTTTGGGGCGGACACGTTGCACGGCACCTTCGCGAATCGCCGCCATCAAGCCGTACTCGGTGCAATCACCCGTATCGATTCGCTCGGCCCAGGCGTTTTTCAGATACAGCAGCATGATCACGCCAAACTCGGCGGATACACCCGCCAACGCGATGAACCCGACGCCCGTGGCGACCGACAGGTTGTAGCCCAGCCAATAGAGGAACCACACGCCACCGACGAGGGCCAATGGCAGCGTCGCCATGATCAACAAGGCTTCGTCAAACCGGGCGAATGTCAGATAGAGCAGGACAAAGATGATCAGCAACGTGGCAGGCACCACCTGCTTGAGGCGCGTATTGGCCCGTTCCAGAAACTCGAACTGGCCGGAGTAGCTCAGGCTCATGCCGGGCTGCAGCTTGACCTGTTCGCTGACCACTCGGCGCAAATCGGCCACCACCGAAGCGATGTCCCGCCCCCGAACATCGACGTACACCCACCCGGACGGCCGCGCATTTTCGCTTTTGAGCATCGGTGGCCCCTCGATGACCTTGACCTTCGCCACCGTGCCGAGCGTGATCTGACTTCCCAGCGGTGTGTAGATCGGCAACTGCTCCAGAGCGCCGAGGGAATCGCGCCACTCTCGCGGATAACGCACATTGATCGGGAACCGTGCCCGACCCTCGATGGTTTCCCCGACGTTTTCACCGCCGATGGCACCGGCCACGATCGACTGCACATCTGCGATGTTGAGCCCGTAGCGGGCCGCCGCCTGGCGGTCGATGTCCACATCAATGTAGCGCCCTCCGGTCAAGCGCTCGGCCAGCGCCGAGCTGACACCGGCTACACCTTTGGCCGCGTGTTCAATGCCCTGGGTGACGGCATCGATCTGTGCCAGATCGTTCCCGGCCACCTTCACCCCGATCGGACTCTTGATGCCCGTGGCGAGCATGTCGATGCGGTTGCGGATCGGCGGGATCCAGATGTTGGTCAACCCCGGTATCCGGACCACCCGGTCCAGCTCTTCCACGAGTTTTTCCGGGGTCATGCCCGGGCGCCATTGCTCACGGGGCTTGAACTGGAGGGTGGTTTCGAACATCTCCAGCGGTGCCGGGTCGGTCGCGGTTTCGGCGCGGCCGGCCTTGCCGAAAACGTGTTCGACTTCCGGCACCGTTTTGATCAGGCGATCGGTCTGCTGCAGCAACTGCGCCGCTTTCTGCGCCGACAACCCCGGCAGCGCCGAGGGCATGTAGAGCAAATCGCCTTCGTCCAGCGGTGGAAGAAACTCACCCCCCAAGCGCGACATCGGCCACCACGCGCTGGCAAACACCAGCAGTGCAGCCAACAAGGTGATTTTCGGCCACCGCAACACGGCGTCCAGCACCGGTTGATAGAGCCGGATCAACCCGCGGTTCAACGGGTTCTGTCGTTCATCGGGAATCCTGCCGCGAATCCAGTAGCCCATCAGCACCGGCACCAGCGTCACCGATAACCCGGCCGCAGCGGCCATGGCATAGGTTTTGGTGAAGGCCAGGGGACCGAACAACCGGCCTTCCTGCGCCTCGAGGGTAAACACCGGAATGAACGACAGCGTGATGATCAACAGACAAAAGAACAGCGCCGGCCCCACCTCCACCGCCGCGTCGATCATGACTTGCCAGTGTTTTTCACCTTTGAGCACTTCCCCGGGATGCGCGGCGTGCCAGGCCTCGATTTTCTTGTGCGCGTTTTCGATCATCACCACGGCGGCATCGACCATCGCACCGATCGCAATCGCGATTCCGCCCAGGGACATGATATTGGCGTTGATCCCTTGATGACGCATGACGATAAAGGCGATCAGGACCCCGACCGGCAGCGAGATGATCGCCACCAGTGCCGAACGCAGGTGCCAGAGGAAAATCCCGCAGACCAGCGCGACCACCATGAACTCTTCGATCAATTTGTGGCTGAGGTTTTCCACCGCACGATCGATCAATTTGCCGCGATCGTAGGTAGTCACAATCTCCACACCGGCCGGCAGGCTGCTTTTGAGTTCATCGAGTCGGGCTTTCACCGCGGCGATGGTTTCCCGGGCATTCTTGCCGCTGCGCAGGATCACCACGCCGCCCACGGCCTCGCCTTCGCCGTCGAGTTCAGCCAGACCGCGGCGCATCTCCGGTCCCTGTTGAATCGTCGCCACGTCGCCGAGGGTGACGGGCACGCCGCCGACGCCCAGCTTGAGCGGGATGGCACGCAAGTCATCGAGGGTCTTCAAGTAGCCGGAAGCCCGCACGATGAACTCGGTTTCGGCCATTTCCAACACCGCGCCACCGGTTTCCTGATTGGCCTTGCCAATCGCCTCAATGACCTGCGCCTGGGTGATGCCCAGACTGGCCAGTTTCAGCGGATCCGGTTGAACCTGATACTGCTTGACCATGCCCCCGACGGTGGCCACTTCCGCCACGTTGGGCAGCGTCTTGAGCTCGAACTTGAGGAACCAGTCCTGCAAGGCACGCAGTTGCGCCAGGTCATGCTGGCCACTGCGATCCACCAGTGCGTACTGGAAGATCCAGCCGACGCCAGTGGCATCCGGCCCCAATGCCGGTTTGGCGCTGGCCGGCAAGCGACTTTGAACCTGACTCAGGTATTCCAGCACCCGCGAACGCGCCCAATACAGATCGGTGCCGTCCTCGAACAGCACGTACACAAAGCTGTCACCGAAGAACGAGTAGCCACGCACGGTTTTCGCGCCGGGCACCGACAACAGGGTGGTCGCCAAGGGGTAGGTCACCTGGTTTTCGACAATCTGCGGTGCCTGGCCGGCATAAGGCGTGCGGATGATCACCTGCACATCGGACAGATCCGGTAGCGCATCGACCGGCGTCCCCTGGACCGACCAGATCCCCCAGGCCGTGACGAACAGCGTCGCCAGCAGCACCAGAAAGCGATTGCCCACAGACCAGCGAATCAATGCGGCAATCATGGCTGGCCTCCGGCAGTTTCCGCGGGCTGGGCCACGATGCCTTTGAGACTGGCTTCGGAGTCGAGCAGAAACTGCCCCGACGTGACCACTTGCTGCCCCTCCTGCAACCCCTTGAGGACTACGGTCTGCCCGGCGTTTTCCACCCCGGCCTGCACCTCGACCGGACGGTAACGCCCGCCTCCTTCGGCCAGCATCACCAGCACGCGCTTGCCGGTGCGGATCAAGGCTTCACTCGGCACCTGCAGTACGTTTTGTCCCGCACCGCTGTTCAGCCGCACCTGTGCCGTGAGACCGGGACGCAGGCGTCCATCGGGATTGGGCAGTTCAACCCGCACACTGAGCGTTCGGCTGTCGGCATTGGTCTGTGGCAGGATCGCACTGATCGTGCCTTGCAGGACGGCGTCCGGCACCGTCGCCAGCCTGGCCTCGACGGTTTGCCCGAGCCGGATCGACCCGGCGACCGCTTCCGGCACCGCCACCATCAGCCAGACAGTGGCCAGCCCATTGATACGGGCCAGGGTCTCACCGGCGGCCAGGGTCATGCCCGCCCGCACATTCAAGGTTTGCAAGGTGCCGGCAATCGGTGTGGTGAGGGTCTGTGTGAGCTGCACCTTGCCGCTGCGTTCAACCTGGGCGATCAAGTCCCGGGGCATCCCCGTCAATCGCAGGCGTTGGCGCGCCGCTGCCAGCAATCCGGCGTCGCCCATGCGTTTGAGGGCCAGAAACTCTTCCTGGGCCGCCGCCCATTCGGGCACCAGAATATCCGCCAGGGGTGCACCGGCCTTCAGCACATCATCCGGTGCGCGAGCATAGACCCGCTCGACGAAACCGGCCGTACGCGCCTGGATCTGCGCAACATCCCGTTCGTTGAAAGCCAGCACGCCCGCTGCGTCGAGGCTCGATACCCAGGGGCCGCGCGTGACCGTGGCCAGCCTCAGGCCGATGTTCTGCGTCATACCCGGATCGATCTGAACCGTAGCGGGTTCTGCCGCCCCGTCGGCATAGCGCGGCACCAGTTCCATCTCCATGAAAGGCGACTTGCCGGGTTTGTCGAACTTCTGCTGCGGGACCATCGGGTCGTACCAGTACAGGACCTTGGGCTCATCCTTTGGCTGACTGCCTTGATCGACGGGTTGCGGACCGCGAGCCAGCCAATAGCCCCCCAGACCGCCCAGCCCGATCAGGCAAGCGACCGATAACACACGTTGAACAACGTTCATTGGCCAGCCTCCCCGTAAGCGAAATACAGCCGGGCGCTGGTCAACGCTTTCTGTTCGTCGATATCGATCTGTTTCAAGCGCACTTCGATCCATTCGCGCCTGGCGGCGACGACTGCCGACAAATCACTTTTGCCCGCGCGGTAACTGGCCAGGGTCAACTCGGTTTTTTCCCTGGCGAGCGGCAAGAGACTCTCCTGTGTGCGCCGCGCCGCACGGTCCAGGCGCTGGTAGTCGGCCAATTGCGCTTCCAGTTGCTCGGTGTGTTCACGCACCAGCGCGTCGCGTTCGGCCTCCAGTTGATTCAGCTCGGCACGCCTGGCGGCGATCTTCGGGTTTTGCCGGGTCTCGGGGAACAATGGCAGGTCGAAGGTGAACTGCACGCTGACCATGTCGCCAAATTCACGCCCGCGCTTCTGGTAATCGAGCTCCCAACTCCAGTCGGATTTTTTATCGGCCTCGGCTTCACGGATTCTGGCCTGGGCTTCACGGGTCATGGGTGCAATCGCCGCCAGCTGCGGATGATGCGCGAGCGAATGGAGGTAACCCGGTTTGTCGATGGGCCATTGCGGCCAGTTACCGTCGGGTTGCTCATTGGCGGCCGGGCCGATCCAGCGCTTGAGTGCGGCACGGGCCTGGGCGCGTTGCTGGATTAATTGGTCTTGCTGCTCGTCCAGTTGCGCCGCTTCCTGCTTCGGCGTGACCGCATCGGCTGGCTGGGCGCGACCGCTGGCGATCTGTGCGCGAACGGTCTCGGCCAGCAATCTGTTCTCGCGGTAAAACTCCTGGAACAGCGCCTGCTTGAGTGCCACCGCATAGCTGGCAATCCAGGCCAGCGCCGTGGATTGCCGCACATTCAAGCGCTCGATACGACCTTGCGCGGCGGCCACCTCGACGGCGGCGTCGGCCACGGCGCTTCGCGCCTGGCGTTTGTCGCCGTTGGGCATTTCCTGCATGACGCCGACCATCTGCATGGTCATGAAATCGTGATCGAGGGTCCCGCGATCGGGACCGCCCACCGGAAAGTTCTGCACACCCAACAAGAGCTTGGGGTCGGGCAACTCACCCGCCGGGATCGCGGCGCTCCTGGCCGCCTGGAGTTTGTTCGCCTGGGCAATCAACGACGGTGCATTGTCATCCGCCAGGCGCAAGGCTTCATCAAGGGTCAATGGGGCAGCAACGCACGGCAAGGCCAGTACGCTTGCCACCAGGGCAGCCGTCAGCGGCCACCCCGTGCGAAAGCACGTGGAGTTCATGGAAAAAATTCCTGTAATGATCCACTGCACGCTTTTCAAAGCGCACAGCAACGCCATTGCGCGCAGGCGCAACGGAGCTCAATGTGGAACAGGAATCAGGCGCGGGGGGGTCGCCATACCCCGGACGGGGTCGGGACGGGCAGCACGTCGACGAACAATGCGCTGACGACAGGACTGAACAGGGTGACGGGAGGTTTGACGATGGAGACCTGCAACATGCCGCCGGTCTTGCATTCCTGGCCGGGCTTGCAGGGCTTGCCGTGGTCTGGCGCCGTGCTCATGTCCTGGCAGCAGTCCATGCCCATATCGCCCATCATCGACATGCCCATGGTTTTCATCGGGCAAGGATCTGCGGGTGCCTGAACGCCCGCCATCGCGCTGAAGGGAAGCGCGAGGCTGATCAGGAAGACAAGGCAAAACCGCAGATAACGTTTCATGGAGCAGGAGTCTAGCTGCGGGTAATGTTTCCTACAATTGCAATTATGCAACGCGGATCGGCTCTTGCGTCTTACCGGTACCTGTGGCGAGCGATCTTGTGAGTGCTACGCACTCAAACGGGAGCGAGCTCCCTCGCCACAGGTTTACTGCTCGGCTGAAGACTTCATTAAGCGAACGGCATTACGCCCTGACTTCTTCCACAAACGCCCCTTCACCCAGCTTCGAATGCGCGCTGCGCTCGTGCACCTGCGAATGTGGCGTACGGTCGATCAGCAGGCTCAGCAGTTCCGGGCGGCTGTAATGGCCCCGCGAATCCATCATGCGTTTGCGCTTGTCGATCAGGCTCATGTCGAGGTCGACGATCACCTCGCCCTCGCCTTCGGTCAACGCGCCCAGCACCACGCCGTCGGGGCCGATGATCGCGGTGTAGCAGCCGCCGGAAATCGGGCCGATCGGGCAACCGGAGTCGGCCATGATCTGCGCCTGTTGTTCAGGGTTGAGCCAGGCGGTGGAGTTGACCACGAAGCAGGCCGCTTCCAGCGCATGCTGGCGGATATTGACTTCCATCTGCGAGGCGAACAACGGGCCGGCGAACGAACCGGGGTACATCGCGGCGTGGATCTGTTCGCCATCGGCCATCAAGGCGTAACGGGCCAGCGGGTTGTAATGCTCCCAGCACGCCAGCTGACCGATGCGCCCTACCGCACTGTCGACGGCGCGCAGGCCCGAGCCATCGCCCATGCCCCAGATCATGCGCTCGTGATAGGTCGGGGTGATCTTGCGGCGACGCTGAATCAGGGTGCCATCGGCGTCGAACAGCAACTGCGTGTTGTACAGCGTGCCGCCGTCGCGTTCATTGACGCCGATGGACACCACCATGCCGGCCTCCCGGGCGGCGGCACCGATGGCGTCGGTGGCGGCTGACGGCACGGTGACGGCCTGGTCCAGCAGTTTGAGATGCTCCGCCGCCATTTCGAACGGTGCCTGGACGAAGGAGAAATACGGGTAGTACGGGACGATGGTTTCCGGGAACACGGCGAACTGCACGCCCTGTTCCCCGAGTTCGAGGATCTTCTCCACGACTTTGTTCACGGTGCCTTCACGGCTATAGAGCACGGGGCTGATCTGGACGGCGGCGGCTTTTACGAGGGTCATGATGGTGATCTCATTCAAGGAGTGGGCTTTGGCGAGATCAAGATTACGACAATAATATTTAGGCTCAAATGTCGTATATACCACCTTTTAGGACATTGCATGACTTACCGGCGATAGCGTCTTCAATGCCGCCATCGCGAGCAAGCTGTGCTCCTACAGATCGTGTTATCCGTCTCGATTGGCGCGCTGAATCACTTGCGGAGGTTGGCCAAACGCCCGGATAAACGCCCGGCGCATGCGTTCGCGATCACCAAAACCGCTGTCCGTCGCCACTACGTCTATGGAATGCCGGCCGGTTTCCATCATCAGCCGGGCAGACTCCACCCGCAGGCGTTCGATGGCCTTGGCCGGCGATTGACCGGTTTCGGCATGAAACACCCGGCTGAATTGGCGAGGGCTGAGATTGGCGGCATTGGCCAACTCCTCCACCGACAGCGCGGACTTGAGATTTTGCCTGGCATAGGTCAACGCGGCCTGGACGCGGTCGGTCTTGGGTTGCAGTTCCAGCATCACCGAAAACTGCGACTGCCCGCCGGCCCGGCGGTGGTACACCACCAGTTGCCGGGCCACCCGCCGCGCGACGTCGGCCCCCAGATCCATTTCCACCAGGGCCAGCGCCAGATCGACGCAGGCACTCATGCCGGCGGCGGTCCAAATGTGGCCATCGTTGATGAAGATGCGGTCCTCTTCGACCTTGACCTTCGGGTAGGTCCGTTGCAGCGAAGCGGCATGGCACCAGTGAGTGGTCGCCCTTCGGCCATCGAGCAATCCCGCCTCGGCCAGGGCGATGGCGCCGGTGCAGATCGAGCCCAGGCGTCGTGTGCGCTGGCCGGCTCGACGCAAAAACGCCACCAGACCCGCGGATACCGGGCGGATGACGTTATCGCCCATCACCAACAGCGTGTCGAAGGGACGCTGATCGAATGCCGTGGTTTCTACGGCGAATCCGGCGGAGGTCGCCACCAGGCCTCCGGTTTCGGAGAGCAGCTGGAGACTGTACACCGGCTCGTCGGCGGCGCTATTGGCCAGCTCGAAGGTGGCGCACATGGCCAGGCCGAGGACCTGGAAACCGGGGTAAACGATGAGGCCGATGGGGTGCATGGAGACTGACCTGAAATGACCGTAAAAATGGCATAACCAAATATTAGGTCAGGTGTGGCGTCAGGTCATAGCGTTCAACGTTGACTGCCAAATCGTCATCGCTGGCAAGCCAGCTCCCACAGTGGGCTGGTGTCGTTCACACATTCTGCGTTTGACACCGATGCGAAGTTCCAGCTACTTGGCATCCCCGCCCTGGGGTTTGTAAAACTTGAACAAACCGATTTCCGCGGTTTTGACGTACTCCTTGGCCCACTCCGGCTTCACCGTGCGGTCATGGAAATACAGCGCCCCCCCGGTGCGATCCGGCAGTTGCTTGTTCAGCGCCTTGCGCGCGATTTCCTTGGCCATTGCATAAGGCACCTCCTCCTGTACCGAGTCGGATTTGCCGTCACACCACCAGGAAAACTGGCAACTCTTGGTTTCCGAGCCCTGCTTGACCACACGGCACACGGTATCCGGGAATCCCTCGTGGCCGAGGCGGTTCATCACTACATTGGCCACCGCCTCCATGTCGGCGGAATCCTTGCCCTTGGCCTCCCAATAGATCGAACGGGCCAGGCAAGTGATGGCGTCGTCCATCGGCGCGGTGCCGGCGGGGTCGACGGCCTGGACTTCGGACTGGGTAATGGCTTCGGATTTGGGTGCCGGTGCGGGGCTGCTATCTTCCGCCGCCTTTTTCTCCAGCACCTGGGCCTTGTCTTCGGCCACTTTTTGTTTTTGCTCCTGATCCGCAGCGAAGGTCGGAGCGGCTAGCATTGTCAATGCAAGACAAACAGCTATCCAGTCGAGGCGCATGGTCGGAATGACTCAGGTGGAGTGATCGCTTTAGTGTAGTAGTGAAATGATTGCACACGCGTCCCGAAATTCTGGAAAATCCGCTGCCTTAACAGGAACAACTTCGAGCATCATGGGCGCAGTCAGCCAAAGGGGATCTCCATGCGCTTCACACCGTCCGCCATGCGCTTTGCCGGTTTATCACTCGGTTTGCTGTTCGCTGCCAACGCCGTGGCAAGCGACGAATCGCAACTGATCGAATCGATCAACCTCTACCGCAGCCAGTTGCAGCGGTGTGGCGGTCAGGTCTCATCGGAACTGCCACCACTGGCCGCCGATCCGCGACTGGCGCTGACGGCCCCCAGCATCGGCAATCTGCAACAGGCCATGGCCACCGCCGGTTACCCGATGAAAAACGTGCAGGCGATCAGCCTGTCCGGCCCCCGTGATGCGCCGTCGGCGATGAAGGCGATCCAGGAAAGCTTTTGCCAGATCGTACTGGACCCGCAATTCGTCGACATCGGCGTCAGCCGCCAAGACCGCGAATGGCGCATCGTCGTCGCCCGCCCCCTGTTGAGTGCACGCCTGGGCGATTGGCAGACTGAAGGGCAGAAGCTGCTGATCGAACTCAACGTCGCCCGCAGCCGACCACGCCAATGCGGCGCACAATCCTTCGCCGCCACCACGCCACTGACCTGGAATGCCACCCTGGCGACCGCGGCCGAAACCCAATCGCGCAGCATGGCCAACAACAACTACTTCGATCACAAGGACCGCGACGGCCGCACGCCGGGTGACCGGGCGGAACTGGCCGGCTACGACTTCCAGCAGATAGGCGAAATCATCGCCGCCGGGCAGGACAGCGTGCGCAAGGTGGTCGATGGCTGGCTGACCAGCCCCGGTCACTGTGCCAACCTGATGAACCCGCAGTTCCGCGATATGGGCGCGGCGTATGCGGTTGATCCGAAGAGCGATGCGGGGATTTACTGGACGGTGATGTTCGGGGCGCAATAACCACAAGATGACACTATCCCTGTGGCGAGGGAGCAAGCTCCCTCGCCATAGTTTTTCGCCAAGCCTGGTATTTCCGGGTGACTGTCAGTGACTGCTCATCCCCGCCGCATGCATCAACATTCGCAACGCCCCCGCCACCACACCCAACGCAACCACACTGCCCAACCAGATCACGACCAGCCAACCCAGCCGCTTATACCAACGCGTGGATGCCGGTTGCCGCGTATCAATGGTAGCCATCGCCAATCCTCACTTTGCCGCGGAATACGTAGTAGCTCCAAACCGTGTACATCAGGATGATCGGCAGGATGAATAGTGCGCCGATCAGGATGAACAACTGGCTGGTGGCCGGTGATGCCGCGGCCCACAGGCTGACGGACGGCGGCACGATGTTTGGCCAGAGGCTGAAGGCCAGGCCGATGTAGCCCAGAAACACCAGCATCAAGGTGAAGGCGAACGGCCAATGGGTGTGGCGTTGGCGCAGGGTCTTGAGCAAGCCGAACAGCGCCAGCAAGGCCAGCAGCGCCAATGTGCCGAACACCGCCAGGTGCGCATGGCCGAACCAGCGCGTGGCGATTTCCGGGTGCAGGATGGGTGTCCAGACGCAGATCACGCCGATCACCGCCAGCAACAGCCAGGCCAGGGGCCGCGTGAACAGGCGCATCCGCGATTCCAGCATGCCTTCGGTCTTGACCAGCAACCAGGTGCTGCCCAACAGCGCGTAAGCGACGATCAGCCCGACACCGCAGAACAATGGAAACGGCGCCAGCCAGTCCAGCGAACCACCGGCGAACTGCCGGTCGATCACCGGGATGCCGGCAATGTAGGTGCCGATCACCACACCCTGGGAGAACGTCGCCAGCAGCGAGCCGCCGATGAACGCCATGTCCCAGATATGGCGTTTTTCCGGGCTGGCCTTGAAGCGAAACTCGAAGGCCACACCACGGAAAATCAGGCCGCACAACATCAGGATCAGTGGCAGGTACAACGCTTCGAGAATCACCGAATAAGCCAGCGGAAACGCGCCATACAGCGCCGCGCCACCCAGCACCAGCCAGGTCTCGTTGCCGTCCCAGACCGGTGCGACGGTGTTCATCATCACATCCCGCTCCCTGGCATCCGGAATCAATGGAAACAGGATGCCCAGCCCCAGATCGAAGCCGTCCATGATCACGTACATCATCACGCCGAAGGCGATGATCACGCCCCAGATCAGCGATAAATCGATACCTTGAATACCCATGTCTCAACTCCCCTTGTTCAATTGACGCTGGTGTCGGCTTTGAGGATTTCGGCGTCCGCCGACAGGGGCCGGCGCGGCGTAATCACCTGATCGGAATGAACCGCGGGCGAATGCTCGTGATGGGGTTTCGGGCCTTTAGCGACCAGTTTCATCATGTAGCCGATGCCCACCGTGAACACCGAGAAATAGATCACCACGAACAGTGCCAACGAGATGCTCAGTTGCGTGACGCTGTGGTTGGACGCGGCATTCACGGTGCGTTGCAGGCCATACACCACCCACGGCTGACGCCCCACTTCGGTCGTGATCCAGCCGGCCAGCATGGCGACCAGGCCGCTTGGCCCCATCCACAGCATCAGGCGCAGGAACCAGCGGTTGCGGTAGATCGCGCCGCTGCGACGCAAGGCCAGGCCCAGCACGCCGGCCAGCACCATCAACATGCCCAGCCCCGCCATGACCCGGAAGCTCCAGAAGATGATGGTCGCGTTGGGCCGGTCCTCTTTCGGGAAGCTTTTGAGCGCCGGGATTTGTTTGTCGAGGCTGTGGGTCAGGATCAGGCTGCCCAGGTACGGAATTTCGATGGCATATTGGGTTTTCTCGGCCTGCATGTCGGGAATGCCGAACAGCACCAGCGGCGTCGCTTCGTTGCCTTGGTTTTCCCAGTGCCCTTCGATGGCAGCGATTTTCGCCGGCTGATGCTCCAGGGTGTTCAAACCATGGGCGTCACCGACCACCGCCTGGATCGGGCAGACGATCAAGGCCATCCACAACGCCATCGACAGCATCTTGCGCACTTGCCGGGTGTCGTTGCCGCGCAGCAGATGCCAGGCCGCCGAAGAGCCGACAAAAAACGCGGTGGCCACGAACGCGGCAATCGCCATGTGTGCCAGGCGGTACGGGAACGACGGGTTGAACACGATCGCCAGCCAATCCAGCGGCATGACGCGGCCATCGACGATCTCGAAGCCCTGGGGCGTTTGCATCCAGCTGTTGGAGGCCAGAATCCAGAAGGTCGAGATCAAGGTGCCGATGGCGACCATGACCGTCGAGAAAAAGTGCAAGCCGCGCCCTACCCGGTTCCAGCCAAACAGCATGACGCCGAGGAACCCGGCTTCGAGGAAGAACGCGGTCAGCACTTCATAGGTCAGCAGCGGTCCGGTGATGCTGCCGGCAAAGTCGGAAAAACGGCTCCAGTTGGTGCCGAATTCGTAGGCCATGACCAGCCCCGAAACCACGCCCATGCCAAAGTTGACGGCAAAGATTTTCGACCAGAAATGGTAGAGATCACGGTAGGTGTCGTTGCGGGTTTTCAGCCAGAGTCCTTCAAGCACCGCCAGGAAACTGGCCAGGCCGATGGTGATGGCTGGAAAGATAATGTGGAACGAAACCGTGAACGCGAATTGCATCCGCGCCAGGTCCAGTGCCTGCAGGTTAAACATGTCGAAATCCTCATTGAGGCTTTAAAACTGTGGGAGCGAGCCTGCTCGCGATGGCAGGGTGTCAGGCACCATGGATGTTGAAGGTGCCGGCCTCCTCGTCGGAACGCCGCCCGGAGCAGGCTCGCTCCCACAAAGATTGCTACGGCACTACGCCGCGGTAGTGGAAATCAGGCCGCTGACTTTCGCCTGCTCCAGCCGGATGGCGACGAACTTGGAGGTCGGTGTGTAGGTGCGATCACCGTAACTTTCCAGCGGCACCAGCGGGTTGGTCTCCGGGTAGTACGCGGCGGCCTGCCCGGCCGGAATGTCGTAGGCGATCAGGGTGAAACCGCTGACCCTGCGCTCGCGGTCATCGTCCCACAGCGCCACCAGATCAACTTTTTGCCCCGGCTCGAAACCGAGCCGGCGGATGTCCTGCTCGTTGGCGAACACCACATCGCGCATGCCGTAGACCCCGCGATAACGATCGTCCAGACCGTACAGCGTGGTGTTGTACTGATCGTGGGAACGCATGGTCTGCAAGATCAGATGGGGCTTGACCGCCAGGTTGCGCACGCCTTCGCTGATCAGGTGCTCGGGCAACACACTCGGGGTGAATTGCGCCTTGCCGCTCGCGGTTTTCCAGATGCGGTCCGCCGCATTGTTACCCATGTGGAAACCGCCCGGATGCAGCAACTTGCGGTTGAAGTCTTCGAAGCCGGGAATGGTGTCGGCAATCAGGTTTCGGATGCGACCGTAGTCGCCGATGGCCCAGTTCCAGTCGATCGGGTGATTACCCAGGGTCGCGGCAGCAATGCCGGCGATGATCGCCGGTTCGGAGCGCAAGTGCTTCGATTTGGGTTTGAGCTGACCGTGGGAGATATGGATCATGCTGAAGGTGTCTTCCACGGTGACGCCCTGCGGACCTTCGGCCTGCATGTCGATGTCGGTACGGCCCAGGCACGGCAGGATCAGCGCTTCACGGCCGGTCACCAGGTGGCTGCGATTGAGCTTGGTGGCGATGTGCACGGTCAGCTCGCAGTTGCGCAGTGCAGCATGGGTGCGCGGGGTGTCAGGGGTGGCCTGGGCGAAGTTGCCACCCAGACCAATGAACACCTTCGCACGCCCCTGCTCCATCGCCGAAATCGCCATCACCGTGTTGTGGCCATGCTCCCGTGGCGGCTTGAAGGAAAAGCGTTTTTCCAGGGCATCGAGCAACTCGGTGGGCGCCAGTTCGTTGATGCCCATGGTCCGGTCGCCTTGCACGTTACTGTGACCACGCACCGGTGACAGGCCCGCACCGGGACGACCGACATTGCCGCGCAGCAGCATCAGGTTGATGACTTCCTGCAACGTCGGCACCGAGTGTGTGTGCTGGGTCAGGCCCATCGCCCAACACATGATGACGCGCTTGGCCCGGGCGTACATGCGCGCGGCCAGTTCGATGTCGGCCAGGGTCATGCCCGACTGCTGCTCGATATGCTCCCAGGCGGTGGCATCGACTTGCGCCAGGTAGGCATCCATTCCCGAGGTGTGTTCGGCGATGAATTCATGGTCGAACACCGGCTCGCCACCGGTAGCCTGGGCTTCGCGCTCCCACTGCAGAAGGAACTTGGCCATGCCACGCATGATCGCCATGTCGCCGCCCAGGGCCGGACGGAAGTAGGCGGTGTTGGTGGGCTCGGAGCCGTTGAGCAGCATCTCGATAGGGTGCTGCGGATGCTGGAAACGCTCCAGCCCGCGCTCCTTGAGCGGGTTGATGCAAATCACCTGCGCCCCGCGCTTGACCGCTTCGCGCAGCGGTTCGAGCATCCGTGGGTGGTTGGTGCCGGGGTTCTGCCCGATGACGAAAATCGCGTCGGCATGCTCCAGATCATCGAACACCACCGTGCCTTTGCCCACGCCCAGGCTTTCGATCATCGCGACGGCGCTGGCTTCGTGGCACATGTTGGAGCAGTCCGGAAAATTGTTGGTGCCATAGGCGCGGACAAACAATTGGTAGAGAAACGCGGCTTCATTGCTGGCCCGGCCCGAGGTGTAGAACTCGGCCTGATCAGGCGACTCCAGCGCATTGAGATGCCTGGCGATCAACGCGAAGGCTTCATCCCAGGTGGTTTCCACGTAACGGTCAGTGGTGGCGTCGTAGCGCATGGGATGGGTCAGCCGGCCCTGATACTCCAGCCAGTAATCACTTTGTTCCGACAGCGTTGCGACGCTGTATTTGTTGAAGAAGGCCGGGTTGACCAGGCGGCCGGTGGCTTCCCAGTTGACGGCCTTGGCGCCGTTTTCACAGAACTTGACCATACCGTTTTCCGGCGACTCGCCCCAGGCGCAGCCCGGGCAGTCGAAGCCGCCGTTCTGGTTGGTCTTGAGCATTGCACGGATGTTCTTCAGGGCGTTTTCACTGCCCAACCAGTTCCTGGTAACGGCGATCAGCGCGCCCCAACCAGCGGCGGCACCTTTGTAGGGTTTATAACGGTCGACTTGAGACATGCTGCTTCTCCGTGACGATGCACACAGGCTTGGACCCGATTCAGGTCATTGATCGGTTGACGGAGAAAGCATATGAATGGCGGCTAAATTCTGTCTAATCGCTATTTACGACCATGTGATCGAGGATATTTATCATTGTTTTTTATCGTTATTATTCAAATAGTTATGAAACTTAAACAGCTTTTTACGCAGCAACTAAATCCATCATAGATGCACTCGATCAATCGGTTATTAATAGTGATTGGACGACCTCACAAGTTGCACTTAGCCTGCGTTCAACAAACCCATAATCAATGAAATTCCTCTAGGAGCGAGCCCTGCTCGCGATGGACTCAAGAACGCCGCGTGTACCCGGTAAGCACGCGTCATCGTTAATGACCATCGCGAGCAGGGCTCGCTCCTGCAAAGGACCACACAGGCTTAAGCGAGGTTGTCATGTCGGAACAAGTCTTGATCGATGGGTTCGCCAGGCGCGTGGACTACCTGCGGATGTCGGTCACCGATCGCTGCGATTTCCGTTGCGTGTATTGCATGGCTGAAGACATGCAGTTCCTGCCACGCCAACGGGTGCTGACCCTGGAAGAGATCTACCAAGTGGCGCAAAGCTTCGTCGCGCTGGGCACCCGCAAGATTCGCCTGACCGGGGGCGAACCGCTGATCCGTCCGGGCGTGGTGCAACTGTGCGAGAAGATCGCCGCCCTGCCCGGCCTGCGCGAACTGTGCATGACCACCAACGGCTCGCAGCTGGCCAGGCTTGCGCAGCCCCTGTTCGACGCCGGAGTCAAGCGTCTGAACATCAGCCTCGACTGCCTGGACCCGCAACGCTTTCGCGAACTAACCCGCACCGGTGATCTGGCCCAGGTGATCAAGGGCATCGACGCGGCCAACCAGGCCGGCTTTCGCAATACCAAGCTCAACTGCGTGGTGATGAAGGGTCGCAACGATCACGAGATCAACGACCTGGTGAGCTTCGCCATCGACCGTAACCTCGACATCTCCTTCATCGAAGAAATGCCCTTGGGCACCATCCATGAACACAGCCGCGCAGAGTCGTTTTATTCCAGCGTCCAGGTCCGTGAGCGAATTGCCGAACGCTACACTTTGATTGATTCCGCCGAGTCGACCCAGGGTCCTTCGCGCTACTGGCGGCTGGCCGAGTCGCCGCAGATACGCCTGGGGTTCATTTCGCCCCACAGTCACAACTTTTGCGGCACCTGCAATCGGGTGCGGCTGACCGTAGAGGGTCGTCTGCTGTTGTGCCTGGGCAACGAACATTCCGTCGATCTGAAGGCGGTTTTGCGCAGCCATCCCGGTCAGCCCGAACGCCTGGAACAAGCCATTATCGAGGCGATGAAACTCAAGCCTTATCGACATAATTTTCAAGTGAACGACGATGTCCAGGTCGTTCGCTTCATGAACATGACAGGCGGCTGAAACCATGATCGTCAGACCCAAACCCAACCTGATCGGCGTGCTGACTTCGCTCAAGGGCTCGATTGCCAAACGTATTGCCAGGCGCAGCCTGATGGTGACCTTGCTCGCTTCGGCCATCGTGTTCATCGAAACCTTGCACCCAAGCTACTTTTCCAAGGTCAGCGCCACGCCGTTCACCTTGCTCGGTTTGTCGTTGTCGATTTTCATGAGCTTTCGCAACAACGCCTGCTATGACCGCTGGTATGAAGCACGCAAGGCGTGGGGCGATGTGATTGTCGGGATCCGTTCGATGATTCGCGAAACCCAGATCATCAAGGACGCGAGTGAACGACACGCCATCCTCAGCAACCTGTGCGGGTTCGCCCATGCGCTCAACGCCCGGTTGCGCAAGGAAAACGAACTGGCTGCCAGCGGTGACTGGTTGCAGCCATTACCCACAAGCAGCGCAATGGACATCAGCGGACAAGTGCTGCTGCAGGTCGGTCAACAGTGCTCGGCACTCAACGAGTCCGGGACGATCAGCGAATGGCGCTACACGCTCATGGCCAACCATCTGACCGGCCTGACCCATGCCCAGGCAGTCTGCGAACGGATCAAAAATACCCCGCTACCCTTCCCTTACACCCTGTTGCTGCACCGGACCATTTACCTGTTCTGCATCCTGTTGCCGTTCGCCATGGCCGAACCCCTGGGCTGGCTGACGCCGGTGTTCACCGCGATTGTCAGCTACACCTTCTTCGGTCTCGATGCGATCGCCGATGAACTCGAAGACCCCTTCGGCCGCGACGAAAACGACCTGCCCACCGACGCTATCGTGCGCAACATCGAGCGCGATGTCCTGGAGGCATTGGGGGTGACGGAACTGCCTCCGCAACTGGAACCGGTGGATTTCGTGCTGAACTGACACTCTCAAGAACAACACAATCCCTGTGGGAGCGGGTTTACCCGCGATGGCGTCAGGTCGGTCAACATCGATGTTGAATGGGCTGGCCTCATCGCGGGCAAGCCCGCTCCCACAGGTTTTTGTGTCGATGGCGATGTTTGTGGATGACACAAACCCTGTGGGAGCATGGCTTGCCCGCGATGGCGTCAGGTCAGTCGACATGGGGGCTGGATGTGCCGGCCTCATCGCGGGCAAGCCCGCTCCCACAGTTTTTTGTGCCGATGGCGATTGTTGTGGATGACACAAACCCTGTGGGAGCGTGCGATGCGGCGACCCGACTTGCCCGCGATGGCGTCAGGTCAGTCGACATGGGGGCTGGATGTGCCGCCCTCTTCGCGGGCAAGCCCGCTCCCACAGGTTTTTGTGTCGATGGCGATTGTTGTGGACGACACAAACCCTGTGGGAGCATGGCTTGCCCGCGATGGCATCAGGTCAGTCGACACGAGTGTTGAATGTGCCGGCCCCTTCGCGGGCAAGCCTCGCTCCTACAAGGATTGCGCGGTGTCAGAACAACTCGCTGAACGGGATAAACCGTGCCGTTTCGCCGGCCTGCAACGTGCGGCCTTCAAGCACTTCCACCAACCCATCCGCCCAGGATGCCCCCAGCAACACGCCTGAGCTCTGGTTCGGATAGAGCACGGCACGTCCTCCCTCCAGTCGGGCCCGCAGGTATTCCCGTCGGCTTCCCGGTTTAGGCCAGGCAAAGCCGACGGTGACCGCGAAGCTCAAGGGCTCGACGTCTTCGACACCCTGAATCCGCAACAGGTAAACCCGTGCTAACAGGCCGAAAGTGACCAACGCCGAGGTCGGATTACCCGGCAGGCCAATCACCGGCACCTTGCCGAACTGGCCGACGGTCAGGGGTTTGCCGGGTTTGATCGAGAGTTTCCAGAGCAGCGGTTTACCGCATTCGCGCAACACCTGGCCAAGGCAATCGGCGTCACCGGCGGACACCCCACCGGTGGTCAGGATCAGGTCCGTCCCGTGCTGCAATTGGTCGAGCCTGAGCCGCGTCTGCCGTGCATCGTCAGGAAGAATACCCGCATCAATGACCTCGCACCCCAAGGCACTCAACCAGTGGTTCAACAAAGTGCGATTGCTGTTGTAGAGGCTGCCGGGCCTGAGCGGCATGCCCGGCTCGACCAGTTCATTGCCAGTGGACAGCAACGCCACCCGTGGCCGACGCACCACCTGCACATGGGTGCAGCCCTGCGCCGCCGCGACCGCCAACTCGAATGGCCCCAGGCGCTTGCCGGCGTGCAGCAACACATCACCGGCGCGGTTCTCCTGGCCTTGCGCGCGGATGTTGCAGCCAGGGATCAAAGGCTGCTTGAAACGGATGCGCCCGTCGTCCAGCACTTCGGTGTTTTCCTGCATTTCCACAGCATTGGCCCCCTTGGGTACGGGAGCGCCGGTGAAGATTCGTGCGCAAGTTCCTGGCGTCAGTGCTTCGGGAACTTGTCCGGCGAACACTTGCTGCGACACGGGCAGCGGCTGACCATCCCACCCCTCAAGATTGAGCGCATAACCGTCCATGGCGCTGTTCGGCCACGGCGGCAGGTCCAGGGTCGCCACCAGGTCATTGGCCAACACCCGTTGCCGGGCGACACTGAGCGGCACCGTTTCGCTGTCTTGCAACCGCTGCGTTTCAGCCATCGCCAACAACCGACTGATGGCTTCTTCCAACGGCAACAGCGGCGAGCCGCTCATCCCCGAGGCCCGCAAGCCTGCACAGGTTTCAGGTGCGGGACGAAATTGCACGGACGATGGCGGGCGTCCAGTTGCTCGGCGAGGATGCCTTCCCACGCGGTGCGACAGGCACCGGTAGATCCGGGCAGGCAACAGACCAGCGTGCCGTTGGCCAATCCGGCCAGGGCCCGGCTTTGCACAGTCGAGGTGCCGATGTCGAGGATGGAGATCGCCCGGAACAACTCGCCAAAACCATCGATCTGTTTATCCAGCAAACAGGCCACTGCTTCGGGAGTGCTGTCGCGTCCGGTGAAGCCGGTGCCGCCGGTGATCAGCACCACTTGAATGCCGTCATCGGCAATCCAGGTCGCCACCTGCGCGCGGATCTTGTACAGGTCATCCTTGAGCAGGTTGCGCTCGCGGAGGGTGTGGCCGGCCTCCAGCAGGCGACTGACCAGCAGTTGCCCGGAAGTGTCATTGGCATATTCACGGGTATCACTCACCGTCAGCACGGCAATATTCAACGGTATAAACAATGCATCCGGTTTAACGCTCATGGGACTCTCCGGCCGATATCAATTAAATAACTTCCAGAGACTAAAGCGCAGAAACGAGCACTGTCTAATCACTCTAACCAACTGCACTATCGAGCCTGTCTATTACCCATTAACGGGATTAACAGAACCCCTGTAGGAGCTCGCGATGGTCGTTAACGATAACGCGTTAAATCAGATGCCCAGCGGCGCCCTTACGTTTTTCGCGAGCGATCGAGCGTCGACCGGCTGCTCCTACAGGTTTGTCGGACCTGTGATAGAGCCCATCGATAACCCTTTAAATAGTAGTGATTGGACGCCCGCCGACGGCAATGAGATCGTCATCGGTACAAATCTTGTGTCTTGCGCCCTCGCGTCAATACTTACCTCTCCATTTATCCATCAGCAGGTGCCGTCATGGACATCAAACAACTCAAGTTCCTGATCGCCCTGGAGCAGACCCGCCACTTCGGCCAGGCCGCCGCGCGCTGCCACATCACCCAGCCGACCCTGTCGATGCGCCTGCGCAATCTGGAGGATGAACTGGACCTGGAACTGGTTACCCGTGGCCAGCGTTTCGAAGGATTCACCCAGGCCGGTGAACGTGTGTTGGCGTGGGCCAAAACCCTGCTGGCCGCACACGACGGGCTGTTCGCCGAAGCCGCCGCGTGCCGTGGTCAACTGGTGGGTAACTTGCGCATGGGCCTGGTGCCCCTGAGCAGCTTCAACCCCGTCACCTACATCAAAGGGTTGTCCCAGCGCTTTCCGGAGCTCAAGTTCAGCCTGTCTTCCCTGAGTTCCGATCAGATCATCGAAAGCCTGGGCAATAACCAATTGGACCTGGGCGTGTGCTACCTCGATCACGTCAACCCGAACTACTTCGAGTTTTTCGAGATCGGCGAGACCCGCGTCGGGCTGCTGTATGACACCCGGCACTTCCATTTCGAGGGCACGCAAATGAGCTGGGAAGACGCTGCCGAACTGCCGTTGGGGATGATCAGCAATGGCATGCACTACCGCAAATCCATTGACCTCAGTTTCCGCAGCCGTGGGCTCAACCCGCAGCCGATCCTGGAAAGCGACTCGACTTACCAATTGCTCCAGGCGATCCACGAAGGTTTTTGTTGCGCGATCATGCCGCTGAACAGCGGGCTGGAAGAGCCCATCGAACATCTGGCGTTCATCGACCTGCCGGATGCCAGTGTGCTCGCCCCCTTGGGGCTGGTCATGCGCAAGACCGAACCACGCTCGGCGATTGCCGAAAAGTGTTTCGCCGAAGCGCGACTGTTATTTCCATCGAAGAACTGAACGCTAATTAACCGGAATATAAATACAACGTTGAACGGAACGATAGACATCACCAATCGGCGCATCGGAACAAGCGATTGGACGCACTAAGAAGTTACCCGTAGCCTGAACTCAATTCAGCGCTTCGAGGTTCTTTACATGTTGTGCCAAGTTGAACAAAGCATTGATCGAAGTGACACCAACGCCCCCGCCCCAACACCGTTGAATGTGAACTTTCACGAATACGATAGCAGCGCGGCAATGGGCCAGGCGGCACTGGCGGCACTGGCGGCGGAGATTGCCCTGGCGATCACTTACAACGGTTTAAACCAGGCGGTGATGATGGTGTCGCCCGGCAACCTCGAAGACTTCATTCGCGGTTTCAGCGTCAGCAACGCCATCGTCCAGGACCAGAGCGAAATCTACGACCTGCGCCTGAGCTATTTTGACCAGGCGGTGCAAGCCGACGTGCAGATTTCCAGCCGCGCCTTCTGGGCCTTGAAGCACCACCGCCGGCAAATGGCCGGCACCAGTGGTTGCGGACTCTGCGGCGTCGAAGCGCTGGAGCAGGCCTTGCCGAAACTGGACATTCTCGACCCCGTGGCCCTGCCCCCGACACAACATTTCATCGGCATCCGCGAGCGAATTGAACACGCGCAGCAGATGGCCCGCAGCAGCGGTGCGCTGCATGCGGCGCTGTACTTCGATAACCAGGGTTCAGCACTGATCTGCCGCGAAGACATCGGTCGCCACAACGCGCTGGATAAATTGATCGGCGCCCTGCAACACGCGGGCATCGACAGCCGCTGCGGGTTCACGGTGGTGACCAGTCGCTGCAGCCTGGAACTGATTCACAAAGCGGTCAGGGCGAAACTCGGCACGCTGGTCAGCCTGTCCGCGCCCACCGCACTGACCGTGCAATGGGCGATCAAGCATCGCCTCAACCTGATCCACGTGCCCCATCGCAACGCGCCTCGCCTCTACAGCCCGGCTTGATACCGACCAATGATCATCGCGCTGACCGGCGCAGGAGTGACCCGTGACACCCCCTTCAGATTCCTTGCCCAATGGCTTGACCCACCTCGACAGCCAGGGCCGCGCCAACATGGTCGATGTCAGCGACAAGCGTTCGACCCAGCGCGAGGCCCAAGCCCAAGCCTGGGTGCGCATGCGCCCCGAAACCTTGAGGCTGATCCAGAGCGATGGCCATCCCAAAGGCGATGTGTTCGCCGTGGCGCGGATCGCCGGGATCATGGCGGCGAAGAAAACCAGTGAACTGATCCCGCTGTGCCACACCTTGCTGCTCAGCTCGATCAACATCGAACTCAAGGCTTGCGCGCCGGACAGTGTGAAAATTGTCGGCACCTGCCGCGTCGAGGGCCAGACCGGCGTCGAGCTGGAAGCGCTGACCGCCGTCAGCGTCGCCGCGCTGACCCTTTATGACATGTGCAAGGCAGTGGATCGCGGCATGGTCATCGACGATGTCCGCCTGCTCAGCAAACACGGTGGCCGCTCGGGTCACTTCAAATACGAGGATGCCCAATGATCCTGATCAACTACTTCGCCCGCTACCGCGAACAGCTCGATCTGGGCGGTGAAAAACTGCCCCTGACCGCCGATCTCAAAACCATCGAAGACGTGCGCCGACTGTTGATGGCTCGCGGTGAGTTGTGGCGCGAAGTCCTCGGCGAAAGCAACCTGATGTGCGCGTTGAACCAAGAGCTGTGTCAGACCGATCAGGTGATCGAAGACTTCGACGAGATCGCCTTCTTCCCACCGGTCACCGGGGGCTGAAGATGAGCGTTAGCGTCCAATACAAAGCGTTCGACATCGGCCAGTTGATCGACAGCCTGCGCACGAACGACCCGGGTATCGGCGCCGTGGTCAATTTTGTCGGCTACGTGCGTGACATCAACGACGGCCAAGCGGTCGCCGGTTTGTTCCTGGAGCACTACCCGGGCATGACCGAGCGCTCGCTGCAGACGATCATCGACAGTGCCATGGCTCGATGGCCGCTGAAGAAGGTCGTGATCGTGCACCGGATCGGCCAATTGTCGGTGACTGATCCCATTGTGTTCGTCGGCGTGAGCAGTCAGCACCGTCAAGCGGCCTTCGAGGCCTGCGCGTTCATCATGGATTTTCTGAAAACCGACGCGCCGTTCTGGAAGCGTGAAGACGGGGTCTCTGGCTCGCATTGGGTTGATGCCCGTGACAGCGACCGATCAGCGGTCCAGCGCTGGAGGGTGGCGGAGCAATAACCCTTTTCCAGAATCGCGGCGTTGAAACAGAAGTTTACAGGCGTCCCGTTCACCCCTAGTATCCAGTCACCCCCGGATGGCCTGTCATCGGCCACCGACGTTTTCCCTTGCTGGAAAAGATGCATGAGCAAATTGCCGTCAGAGCAACATGTCTCGATTCACGCCACCTCGCTGCTGGCCGTGGACGGCATTGCCTCATGAAACGCATCGTCAACCTGCCCATGGCCCTGCGCCGCTCAAAACTGCGTCACTCCGCACGTCCGCCGGATAGCACCCTGCTCGCCTGATCGCGCCCCCAACGCGTAGAGCCCTCCCTCTTTTCGCTATCGCTGCCAGCACACACCGGGCTGTACCCGTCGTTGTGCCCTGGCCTGAATCCGTGCGCCTGCGTGGCGCCAACGTGAGTGACGAACAATGAAATTCGCAGCCCTTGAAGACGCCCGAACCTTTCTGGCGAACAATCCCGATATCGACATGATCGAGCTGTTCATTCTCGACGCCAACGGCGTGCCGCGCGGCAAGCTGTTGCACCGCGAAGAACTGTTGGCGGTGTATGAAAGCGGGCGTCCGCTGCCCAGCACCATCCTCGGCCTGACGTTGCAGGGCGACGACGTCGAAAACTCCGGGCTGGTGTGGGATGTCGGCGATATCGACTGCCGCGCCTACCCGCTGGAAGGCAGCCTGGTGCGCTTGCCCTGGCGGCAGATTCCAACGGCGGCAGTGCAAGTCAGCATGCACCCGCAAGAAGGCATGCCCGCCAGCATCGCCGACCCGCGTCACCTGCTGATCAAGGTGATCGAGCGCCTGAAAGCCGAGGGTTACCACCCGGTGATGGCGTGCGAGCTGGAGTTTTATTTGCTGGATGCCAAGCGCGATCACCATGGCCGCCCGCAACCGGCGCTGGATGCCGACGGCGGCCGACCGAGGCACACCCAGGTCTATGGCCTGCGCGAACTGGAGCAGATCGAGCCGTTCCTCGCCGACCTCTATGCGGCCTGCAAACTCCACGATATTCCGGCGCGCACGGCGATTTCCGAGTACGCGCCGGGTCAGGTGGAAATCACCCTGGAACACGGCGATGCCTTGCAGGCAATGGATCAGGCCGTGCGCTACAAGCGGCTGGTGAAAGCCATCGCGCACAAGCACGGCATGCAAGCCACCTTCATGGCCAAACCCTTCGATCATCTGGCGGGCACCGGCATGCACATGCATGTCAGCATTGCCGATGCCGAGGGCCGCAACCTGTTCGCCTCCGAAGACCCGGCGGGCACACCGCTGCTGCGCACAGCCGTCGGCGGCATGCTCGCCTCGCTGCTCGATTCGTTGCTGCTGTTCTGCCCCAACGCCAACTCCTACCGGCGTTTCCAGGCCAACAGTTATGCGCCGCTGGCACCGACCTGGGGCGTCGATAACCGTACCGTCAGCCTGCGGGTTCCCGGTGGTCCGGCCAACAGTCGACACATCGAACACCGCATTTGTGGCGCCGACGCCAACCCCTATCTGGCGGCGGCAGCGATTCTGGCCGGCATCCATCGCGGCATCAGCGAAAACCTCGATCCGGGCGAGCCGGTTGAAGGCAACGGCTATGCGCAAGCCACCCAACTGCTGCCGACCGACTGGCTGACGTCGCTGACGGCGCTGGAAAATTCGGGGTGGGCGCGGGATGCATTGGGGCAGGAATTTCTTGGGGTGTATCTGGCGGTCAAGCGTGCCGAGTACCGGCAGTTCATGGCGCAAGTGGGTGAGCAGGATTGGCGTTGGTATCTGACTGAGGCGTGACGCGCCCGGTCATCCACCCCAAAACCTGTGGGAGCAAAGCTTGCTCCCACAGGGTACGTCTCTGCCTTCTTTTTCCTGGACACAGTCATGACTCAACGAACTAACTCCTACTACACCG
Source organism: Pseudomonas izuensis (assembly GCF_002356535.2). Taxonomy (NCBI): domain Bacteria; kingdom Pseudomonadati; phylum Pseudomonadota; class Gammaproteobacteria; order Pseudomonadales; family Pseudomonadaceae; genus Pseudomonas; species Pseudomonas izuensis. The sequence continues at coordinate 3,759,018 of NZ_AP017423.2, forward strand.
CCACCCTCAACCAGGACACCGATTACCCGACCCTGCAAGGCCAACACCGGGTTGATGTGGTGATCATCGGCGGCGGTTTCACCGGCGTCGCCACGGCCGTCGAGCTGGCGGAAAAAGGCCTGAAAGTCGCCATCGTCGAAAGCCACAAGATCGGTTGGGGCGCCACCGGGCGTAACGGTGGCCAGGTCACCGGCAGCCTCTCGGGCGACGAAGCGATGCGCAAGCAGATGCGCCGCACCCTCGGTGATGAAGTCGATGACTTCATCTGGCACCTGCGCTGGCGCGGGCACCGGATCATCCAGCAACGGGTGGAAAAATACGGCATTGCCTGCGACCTCAAGCACGGTCACCTGCACGCGGCATACAAACCCAGCCACATGGACGGTTTGCGCAAGGATTACGACGAGGCCGTGCGCCGTGGCATGGGCGATGAGGTCAGCCTGCTCGACCGCAGCCAGGTGCGCGACCTGCTGCAAAGCGACCTGTACTGTGGGGCGATCAAAAACACCCGCAACATGCACCTGCACCCGCTGAACCTGTGCATCGGTGAAGCGCGGGCGGCCGAGAGCCTGGGTGCGCTGATTTTCGAGAACAGCGAAGTGCTGGAGATCATCCACGGCGACACGCCCGGCGTACGCACCGCCCATGGTCGCATCGACGCCAATCAGGTGCTGCTGGCGGGCGACGTCTACCACAAGCTGGAACCGGGAAAGCTCAAGGGCAAGATCTTCCCGGCCATGGGCGGCATCGTCACCACCGCGCCGCTGGGCGATCTGGCGAAACAGATCAACCCCGAAGACCTGGCCGTGTATGACTGCCGCTTCGTGCTCGATTATTACCGCCTGACTGCCGACGGTCGCCTGCTGTTCGGTGGCGGCGCCAACTACAGCGGCAAGGATTCGCGCGACATCGCCGCCGAACTGCGCCCGTGCATCGAGCAGACGTTCCCGGCGCTCAAGGGCGTGGCCATCGATTACCAGTGGAGTTGCGCGATGGGTATCGTCATCAACCGCATCCCGCAACTGGGCAAGCTGTCGGACAACGTCTGGTATTGCCAGGGCTACTCCGGCCATGGCATCGCCACCACGCACATCATGGGCGAAATCATGGGCCGGGCGATCACCGGGCAACTGCAGCAGTACGACACCTTCGCCGCGTGCCAGCACATCCGCGTGCCCATGGGCGACCTGCTCGGCAACCCGATGCTCGCCGCGGGCATGTGGTACTACCAGATGCTTGAGCGGTTGCGTTGAGATCAGCTATCGGCACAAGACCTGTGGGAGCGAGCCTGCTCGCGAAGAGGCCGGCACATTCAATATATGTGTCGGCTGCTACACCGCCTTCGCGAGCAGGCTCGCTCCCACAGGGGGCGAGGTCGACCAAAAAATCGAGGCTTAAGCCTCCACTTGCACCACCTCGATCCCAAGCGCGCGGTAGTCCTCGATATTGCCCGACGCCACATGGCGCTCGGTGATCAGCGTGTGCAAGCGCGTACACGGCGCGACCACGAACGGTTCCACGGCCCCCAGCTTGTCCGCGGTGGTGACCGCAATCACGTGGGACGCACTGTCGAGCATCGCCTGTTTCACCGGCACTTCGTCAAAGTGCAGGGAACTGATGCCGATTTGCGGGTGAATCGCGCACACCCCGGTGAACAACAGGTCGGCCTTGATGCCGGCAAGCAAGCGCAGGGTTTCATGGCCACTGGCCGACATCGTCGCGGGATTGAGTTGACCACCGGCCAGAATCACCTTGATGCCTTTGTTTTCGGACAGGGTAATCGCCGTCATCGGCGACGCGGTGACCGCCGTGATGCAAATGTCCGGCGGCAACGACCGGGCGATCTGCAAGGTCGTGGTCCCGGAGTCGAACATCACGATCTGCCCGTTCTCGACCCGATTGGCCGCCAGCTGCGCCAGGCGGGTTTTCACCTCATCGGTTTCGCTGATGCGGGTGAAGTAATCCTTGCCGGTGTCCTTGGGTCGCGGCAACGCCCCACCGTGCACCCGCTGCACCAGACCGGCCGTGGCCAGTTCCGACAGGTCGCGGCGAATGGTGTCTTCGGAGACTGCGAAATGCTGGCTCAGCTCGGACGCCATGACCTTGCCGTCGCGCTCGAGGATCAAGAGAATTTTCTGCCGGCGCAGGTGAGGGAGTTCGGCGGGAGAATGGTCGTGCATGATTTTGCCTGTTTATGCGCGTAGTTGCGTGTTTGTGCGAGATTAGACAAACCACCGCGCAAATACAAACCCCTGGCAACCACGCCAAGTATCAATTCCTTCGATCTTTCAAATCATTAAGGCGAATTTCTTATTTCCTCCCGGCCTGTTCAGAATGGCGCCGTCACTCATGTTCTGGATGGAAACTTCATGAATCTCAATTTCGCTTTTGCCTGCATGATCGTGGTCTCGTTCACCATCGCGCTGGTGCACGCCTGATCGGCAGCATGGTTGCACGGCGTCCACTCCTACGTTTCAGCTAAGTTTCGCTCGGTAGCCTTTCTCCTGCGCACTTTATAGCGCTGCACAGGAGATTCGACATGAACCCGACCATAGCCGGCTGGCTCAACAAAGTGCCCGAAGTGACGCTGTCCTTCTGGGTCATCAAGATCATGTCCACCACGGTGGGTGAAACCGGCGCCGACTTCCTCGCCGTCGACGCGGGCCTCGGGGCTGGCTGGACCAGCATCGGCATGGCCGTGCTGCTGGCCATCGCCCTGGCCTGCCAACTTCGCACCAAGGCCTACACGCCCTGGATCTACTGGCTCACCGTGGTACTGGTGAGCATCGTCGGCACCCAGATCACCGATATTCTCACCGACATGCTGGACGTCAGTCTCTACGTCAGCACGGTAGTGTTTTCGGTCCTGTTGGTGATCAACTTTCTGGTCTGGTACCGGATCGAGCACAACCTTTCCATCCGCGAAATCGTCACGCCCCGGCGCGAGCTCTTCTATTGGGCCACGGTGCTGTGCACCTTTGCCCTGGGCACAGCGGCGGGTGACCTTGCCACCGAAGCACTGGGCCTGGGCTTCACCCTCGGCGCGGTCATCTTTGGCGCCTTGATCGCCGTGACACTCGTCGCCTGGCGCCTGGGCGGCAACGTCGTGCTGACCTTCTGGATCGCCTACATCCTCACCCGCCCTTTTGGTGCGTCCCTGGGCGACTTGCTGACTCAATCCAAAACCTACGGCGGGCTCGGCATGGGCGCGACCTGGACCAGCGCCCTGTTCCTGACCGTCATTGTCATTCTGGTTGCGGTCGCGCAAATGAGCGTCGGCAACCGCAAACAAGTCACTTCGTAAATTTTCAAGAGCCATCCAAGGAATCCATCGCCATGCGCTATTTCCATAACGCCATCCGCCACGTCGCCATCGTCACCTCCATTGCGCTGCTGAGCATCGCCGCCGGCTGTTCGAAACCCGCCGACAAACCCAGTGCCGGTGCCACGGGTGCAGTGACCACCCAGACCAACGCGGGCTCGAAACTGGGCGACCTGTCCCAATTCCGCAACATCGCCGCCGACGTCGCCGGCCTTGTCGACAAAAGTGACCTGCCTGGTGCAAAAGCCCGGATCAAGGACCTGGAAACCACCTGGGATGAAGCCGAAGCCGGCATCAAGCCCCGCGCTGCCGCCGACTGGCATGTGGTAGACAAGGCCATCGACCATGCCCTCTCCGCCCTGCGTAAAAGCAGCCCGGTCCAGGCCGACTGCAAGGCAGCCATGGATGAATTGATGAAAGCCTTCGATTCGATGAAAAGCAAAGCATGACCGACGCACGCTGATACGGCGGCGGACAATTCCCTGAACAGGTGTTTCAATACAGGCGCGACGGTGTTTACCGTCGCGCCTCTTTTTTTTCTGGAGCGGGCTATGCGGATACTGCTGGTCGAAGATGACCCGATGATCGGCGACGCGATCCAGGGCGCCCTCAAGGACGCGAGCTACACCACCGACTGGGTGCAAGACGGCCTCGTCGCCCTGGCCGCGCTGGAGAATCAGCACTATGACCTGGTGCTGCTGGACCTCGGTTTGCCCGGCAAGGATGGGCTCGGGGTACTGAACAGCGTTCGCGGCCAGAACAACCCGGTACCCCTGCTCATCATCACCGCCCGGGACAACCTCGATGATCGATTGCGTGGCCTCGACGGCGGTGCAGACGACTACCTGCTCAAGCCCTTCGAAATGGCCGAACTGCTGGCGCGCATGCGGGCCGTCCTGCGCCGTCACAACGGCAACGCCTCGTCGCGGCTCGACAATGGCATCGTGTCCCTGGACCTGGTATCCAAGGAAGCCAGCACCGAACAATACCCTGATGTCCTGCTTTCCAGCCGCGAATTCGCCCTGTTGCAAGCCCTGTTGATCCGACCTGGCGCGATTCTCTCGCGCAGTGAACTCGAAGACCGTCTCTATGGCTGGGGCAATGAAGTGGAAAGCAACGCGGTGGAGTACCTGATCCATGCGCTGCGCCGCAAATTGGGCAACCATGTGATCAAAAACGTCAGGGGTATGGGATGGATGGTTTCAAAAAACGTTTAGGGGAGTCGGTCCAGCTCAGGCTGTCCGTTGCCCTGTCGCTGGCCATCCTGATCATTGCGTTCGTGGCAGGGGTTTTCGCCTACGTTTCAGCCTTCGATGAGGCCCACGAAATGCAGGATGACACCCTGCGCCAAATGGCCGAATTGTTCGATCGGCAGCAAATGACGCTCAAGTATCCGGAAAATCCCGTCGAAGAAGATGACGAAACCCGGATCATTGTTCAGTACCTGGCCGATGGCAGCCAAGCGTCCGGCAACGACGACGTCGGCACGCCTTTGCCCTTCCCGACGACGCTGGCGGACGGCTTGTCGACCGTGCCCATCGCCGGCGAGGCGTTTCGCGTATTGGTCAAAACCACCCGCCAGGGTCAGCGCATCGCCGTGGCGCAAGAAACCGGCGCCCGTGACACGGATGCCCGCGCCAGTGCGCTGCGCAGTGTGCTGCCGTTCCTGATTTTGCTCCCCGTCCTGCTGCTGGTGGTGAGCGACCTGGTGCGCAAACTGTTCCGCCCCATCGCCACGCTGTCCTCTGAAATCGACCGGCGCGACGAGCAGGAACTGCACCCGATTGACGAACAGCACCTGCCCGTCGAGATCCGCCCCTTTGTGGTGGCCATCAATCGATTGCTCAAGCGCGTGGCACAGTCCATGGAAACCCAGCGCCGTTTCGTCGCCGACGCCGCCCATGAACTGCGCTCGCCCCTGACGGCCCTGTCCTTGCAAGCCGAGCGCCTGGCCGCCGCCGACATGTCGGCCCCGGCGCGCGAGCGGCTGCTGCAGTTGCGGCGTGGAATCGAACGTGGCAGGAACCTGATCGATCAGCTCTTGACCCTGGCCAGGGTGCAATCAGCCTCGGGGCTTGCGCTCCCGACAGCGGTCTCTGTCCATGACGTCTATCGACGTGTCCTGGAGGATCTGTGGCCGCTGGCCGAGGTCAAGCACCTGGACATCGGCGTCGAGGCCGGCGAAGACGTGCGGGTCATGATCCATGACGCGGACTTGTTGGCCGTTGTCAAAAACCTGGTGGACAACGCCATCCGCTACACCCCGGAGGGAGGGCGGGTGGACCTGTCGGTGACACTTGAGAACGGCGCCGCGCTGTTGCAGATCAAGGACTCCGGGCCAGGCATCGCCAGTGAAGAACAGGAGCGCGTGTTCGATCCGTTTTATCGCAGCCTGGGGACCCAGGTGTCCGGCTCGGGGCTGGGGCTTTCGATCGTCAAGGCCATCATGGATCGTACCGGGGCACGGGTGCGCCTGGGCTTTACGGACGAGCGGGAGCGGCGCGGCTTGTGTGTATCGCTGTGGTTGACCGTTAGCCGGTAAAACCTTGGCGATTCCCGAACTTGATCTATACCCAGTGTTGGCTTGCTTTGGATCAAGGCGCTTGAGGGCGCCGCCACAGCACAATGATCTCTTGAACAACGGTGGACAAATGGATGTCTGCCAGGAGATTTCCCAGCATGAAAGCATTGAAGATTGCCGCGAGCGACACCGTACTCGACTGTTTCCTGACGACCCGCGAAGTCATCCCCATCACACGGACCGACTACACCGACGTCGCCGCCGCCGTGTTTGACGTCAATGATGTCATGGGCGGTGCCCTGGCAGACCTGCAACGCACCGGTTTCAATATTCCGATTTTTCTGGTCGCCGCCCACGGCACCCGCGCCCGCGACGTGTACAAGCATCTGGAAGACGTACTGTTGCAGGTAACCGGAATTTTCGATCCCTCCAGCAAAAACGCCCAATACCATGGCAATCAACTGGAAACGGCGGCCAAAGCCTATGAAGACAGCCTGCTGCCGCCGTTTTTCGACACCCTCAAGCGGTACACCGAATCGGCCAACGCCACGTTCGCCTGCCCCGGTCACCAGGGCGGCCAGTTTTTCCGCAAGCACCCGGCGGGCCGGCAGTTTTTCGACTTCCTCGGTGAAAACGTGTTTCGCGCCGACATGTGCAACGCCGACGTCAAGCTCGGCGACCTGCTGATCCACGAAGGCCCGGCCCTCAGGGCACAAATGCACGCGGCCAAGGTGTTCAACGCCGACAAGACCTACTTCGTCCTCAATGGCACCTCGGCTGCGAACAAAGTCGTCACCAACGCCCTGCTGACCCCCGGCGACCTGGTGCTGTTCGACCGCAACAACCACAAATCCAACCACCAGGGGGCGCTGATCCAGGCCGGCGCCACGCCGGTGTACCTGGAGACCGCGCGCAATCCCTACGGCTTTATCGGCGGCATCGACGCCCATTGCTTTGAAGAAGCTTACCTGCGCGAACTCGTCAGTGAAGTCGCGCCGGAAAAAACCAACCTGCCACGGCCGTTCCGCCTGGCGATCATTCAATTGGGCACTTACGACGGCACCGTCTACAACGCCCGGCAAGTGGTCGATCGCATCGGCAAACTGTGTGACTACATCCTGTTCGACTCGGCGTGGGTCGGTTACGAACAGTTCATCCCGATGATGCGGGATTGCTCGCCCATGTTGCTCGATTTGGATGAGAACGATCCGGGCATCTTTGTCACCCAGTCGGTGCACAAACAGCAGGCCGGCTTTTCCCAGGCCTCGCAGATCCACAAGAAAGACCGCCACATCAAGGGCCAGGCGCGCTATTGCAATCATCACCGCTTGAACAATGCGTTCATGGCCCAGGCCTCGACCAGCCCGTTCTATGCGATTTTTGCCTCACTGGACGTCAATGCGCGCATACATTCCGGCCGCAGTGGCCTGCGCCTGTGGGAAGACTGCGTGAAGTTCGGCATCGATGCGCGCAAGTTGATCCTCGAAGCCTGCACCATGATCCGTCCGTTCGTACCCGACACCATCGAAGGCCGCGCCTGGGAGGACTACCCGACCGAAGAGATTGCCGCCGATGTGCGCTTCTTCGAGTTTCACCCCAAGGATCGCTGGCACGCCTTCGCCGGTTATGCCGAAAAACAATACTTCATCGACCCCTGCAAGTTGCTGTTCACCACGCCGGGCATCGACCCGGTGGACGGCAGTTACACCGACTTTGGCATTCACGCCGGGATTCTTGCCAACTTCCTGCGGGAAAACGGCATCGTGCCGGAAAAGTGCGACCTGAACTCGATCCTGTTCCTGCTCACCCCGGCGGAAGACTGGGCGAAGATGACTCACCTCGCTTCGCAGATCGCTCGTTTCGAGCGTTTCGTCAGTGACGACGCACCGATGAGCCGGGTGTTGCCGGCCATCTACGCGCAACATCAAGAGCGCTATCGCAATTACACTATTCGCCAACTTTGCCAGGAAATGCACGACCTCTACCGCAAGCACAATGTGCAGCAATTGCAGAAGGCGATGTTCCGCAAAGAGCATTTCCCGAAAAAAGCCATGGACCCCCAGGCCGCGCAAATCGAGTACATCCGTGGCAACGTCGAACTGGTGGCGCTGGCCGACGCAGACGGCCGCATCGCCGCCGAAGGTGCACTGCCCTACCCACCTGGCGTGCTCTGCGTGGTGCCGGGTGAAATCTGGGGCGGCGCGGTGCTGAAATACTTCCTGGCGCTGGAAGAAGGCATCAATGCCTTGCCCGGGTTTACCCCGGAACTGCAAGGTGTGTATTTGAAGGAGGACGGTGGGCGTATTCGTGCTTATGGGTATGTGATCAAGGCTTGACCCCGGCCAGGTCTTTCACCCAGGCAGCCACAGGGCTGTCTGGGCGAAAGCCAGTTGTACTTGATGCGCAAGCACGTTCAGAGAGGACCAGTATTGGATCCATCTCAACTCCCGCTGCAACACCTGTTCCATCGTTGAAACAATAGAGCAAGACAATTACATATTAGTCTTCGTTTTATGCCAGGCCCAAGTAGTTAATGAGTTCTCCTGTCATTTACACGAGTATAAATTTACAGTATCGGCAACTTTACACCCCCCTCTTCAATCTCCCCAGCACGACTTCACGCCGCAGAAAAAGTTTAATTCAATCGACGAAAAAAAAATTACCCCTCAAAACAAGCGCTTGCTGTTAACTCCCTGATTTTTTTGGATAAAAGGCGTGCATTTTGACTGACAGCATTTGACAGTTTCGCAAGACTGGCAGATAACTAAGTCGACCTATCAAAAGTAGGCCAACATCGGAGTACTAGTCGGCGTTCGCCGATCACATGGAAACATTAGAGTAACTATCGACTTGCAGGCCCGATACACGGGTCGTGCGGTAGCTTTGACTCTTGGAACTATCTTAGTGCCAACTCAATTTCATTGAACAGACACTCTCGTCAGTCGAAAAGACCCGAGCTTAGAGTGCTTCATTTTTGACACACCCTTTTCGTCAAAACAAAAACAAAAAACAGTTACGCCGGCGCCAAGCCTCCAACACTGCCTACTAGCAAGCATGAAGGCGTCCTGATTTCAGAACGAACAACGACGCTCATATTTTCGCTAAGTACGGAGTTTGTCGACATGCTGACCACTTGCACCAACGGCTCTAGTTGGTACCTCCTACAGTGCAAACCGCGTCAGGACGACCGGGCACAAATCAATCTGTTGCGACAAAGCTATGACATCTTTCGTCCGCAGCTCACCACCGAACGCCTGATTCGCGGCAAACCCCGAAGGGTGTCCGAATCACTCTTTCCCGGCTACCTCTTCGTTCATTTGAGCAACGAGGACAACTGGTCGCCGATCCGCTCCACTCGTGGGGTCAGCCGAATTGTCGAATTCAATCACGGCCCGGCTGTCGTGGCCGATGAGGTGATAGAGCACCTGCGTGCACGATGCCTGACACCGGCGACACCCGACATTCCAGAACTTCAACCTGGCCAGACATTGCAAATAGTCCGGGGGCCGCTAGCACCCCTGGAGGGCGTTTTTTTGTCAATGATGGGTGCCGAACGCGTCATGTTGTTACTTCAGTTCCTGAATCGGGAGCAGTCGATTTGCGTTCCGCTGAGCGATCTCGTCCCCCAATAAAACAAGAAAAGCCTACTGCCGAAACCACACGACCGAAGAACATCGCACGGGTTAGAACTCACGCCTAATATTTCTATACCAGTCTTGCACTGACAGTGTTCAGTCCAGCGCAAACTGCGCCTGAACACCCACTTTCCAGGAGCAATGATATGGCCATAAAGCCCCACCATCCCTTCGTGCTTATTATGGCCAGTCTGTACCCTGGATACGTCTGGTGCACCAACCCGCAAAGTATCGATGTCTACGGTTTCGACTTCACCCCCAGGTTGCTGTTTTCAGAAAGCTACGACGATAACTTTCGCGAGTTCGAGCACAATGTCCAGTCGTCCATGATCACGCGCATCGCCCCCTCCTTCGAGCTCAAGGCTGAAGACCGCAACAGTGCGACCCGGCTGACCTGGCAACCAACCCGCAACATTTATCATGATGAGCCGGACGCCTCGAATACCGCACAACGGGTGCAATTGGACAGCATCATGGAGTTTACCGACCGCCATCGCCTGAAACTCGAAGGGGAATGGCACAAATACGAGCGTACGACTTCAACGGCAGTCCCAGGCGTCAATGACAAGATCCAGAACAGTCGGGTCAACAGTCTCTATACCTACGGCGCTAGAAGTGCCGACAATCAAATAGATCTGGGGGCCGGTTACGCACAACTTCGCTATGACAATTCCGGTGGAATCAATGACGACAAGGAGCGCGATACCACCGCGCTGACCACCACCTGGTACCACCGCATTGGCAGCAACACCCGTGGCCTGCTGGAATACGACCATACGATCTTCGACTACTTGCAAGCCAACAGCCCCCGCAGCAGCAAATCAGATGCCCTGCTCGCCGGCGCCGAATGGGATTTCACCGCCCGCACGACCGGCAAGCTCCGTGTCGGCTATGAACACAAGAACTTCGATGACAGCAATTCCAAGGATCTGAATAACCCAACCTGGCAAGTAGATCTGCAATGGAAGCCGCGTACCTATTCGACCTTCACTTTTCTCGCTCGTCAGGCCATGGCCGAGGGCGACGATGGTGCCGACGCCGTCAAGACCACCTTTACCCAGGTTGGCTGGCGTCACGGTTGGACTGAACGCATCACCTCCATCGCCGAAATCGGTGCAGGTCGCGACGTCTACGAAGGACAAAGCCGTACCGATGACCTGCGCGATTACCACCTGGCTCTGGCGTACAAAATGCGTCGCTGGCTCGACATTGAAGTTGGCTATCGCTACCTGGACGACAACTCGGATGCCGACAACAAAAGCTACCAACGCAACATATTCCAGATCGGGTTCGATGTAAGTCTCTGAGGAGATTCCCCATGAACACACGCATCTTTGGCCTGTTGCTCGTGTTTTGTCTGACGCCCGTCTCCCACGCCGGCGAACCCGGCACCGAATACAAACTGGCGGCGGGCGACGTTCTGCGCATTACCGTTTTCGGCGAGCCGGAATTGAGTCTCAAACGGATTCGCCTCAACGACGCGGGGACCTTTTCCTACCCGTTCCTGGGGGAAATTTCTGCCAAGGGCCTGACCCCCAACCAGGTCGAAAAAATCATCGTCGACGGGCTTAAACAAGGTTATCTGGTCGATCCCAAAGTCAGCCTCAGCCAAATCGAATACCGCGCCTTTTACATCAACGGCGAAGTACAGAAACCCGGCAGTTATCCGTTCGTACCGGGGCTGACCCTGGACAAGGCCATCGCCCTGGGAGGCGGCCTGACCGAACGAGCGTCGATCAAGCGTGTAACGATCGTGCGCGGCGACGGCGGCCAGACGCTGACCGAGAACATAACCCGCAACACCGCGATCGCTCCCGGTGACACCATTTCCATTGCACAAGGCTTTTTCTAATCATGGACAACAGCCCTAGCACTTACGTCGAACGTCCGCTTCAAGCGTCTGCCCCCGTGCAACACGGTGAAGAAAAGGACACCATTGACCTGCTCAAACTCTGGAGGGTGATCTGGCGTGCCAAATGGAACATCGGATTATGGGTACTGATGAGCGTCGCACTGGCCATCGCGGTGGTGATGACCATCACCCCGCAGTACGTCGGCAGCACCACCCTGCTGATCAAGGACCCCACACCGCCCTTGCTGAACTTCCAGCAAACGACCGAAAAGGGCAGCCCGACACCCGACTATCTGCAGACGCAACTGGCGCTCCTGCAATCGCGGGACCTGGCCGAGCGGGCGGTCAGGACGCTCAAGCTGACGACCAACCCGGTGACGGATCCCCGCCAGCAGCCACAACCCTTGTTCAACCCTCGGCAGTGGCTGGCCGATCTCAATCGCGACCAGTGGCTGCCGGGGTTGGATTTCCTGATACCGGCGACGACAACGCCCACTGAAGAAGACATCTTCAATCAGGTCACGCAAGACCTCATGCGCCATACCAGCGTCAAATTTGTCGGCAAGAGTCAGTTGATCGAGATCGACGTGGAACTGCCAGACCCCCAATTGGCCGCAGCCGCCGCAAACGCGCTGGCCCAGGGCTTTCTCGACAGTCAGTCCGATACCAGCCAGAAGTCTTCGCAGACCACCACCAGCTGGATGAACACTCGCCTGATAGAGCTGCGCGACAACCTGCGCAAGGCCGAGGACAAACTGCAGGCCTACCGTGAACAACAGGGTCTGGTGGATGTCGACGGGGTTGCCACCATCAGTGCCAACGAACTGCAAATGACCGGCAACCGGATGATCGACGCCCGCCGTAACCGGGCGGAAGCCGAAAGCCAGTACCGTCAGGTGCAGGGGCTGAGTAACGGTGACTTGAACAAGTTGTCCAGTGTCCCCGCGGTGCTTGCCAACCCGCTGGTCCAGCAATTCCAGGCCGAGCTGGCCAAGGCGCAAGCCAAGGTCGAGGAGCTGTCGGTGCGGTATGGTCCGAAACACCCGTCCCTGATCTCCGCCCGCTCGGAGCTACGCACGGCGACAGAAAGCCTGCGCCTCCAGGTCAAGCAAGTGATTTCCGGTATCGAGCACCAATATCAACTGGCGGTGGCCAGTGAAGATGCGCTGCGCAAATCCTTTAACACCAACAAGTCGCAGATCCAGGACATCTCGCGCAAGGAATTTCAGTTGCGCGAATTTCAGCGTGAAGTCGACAGCAGCCGGGCGCTGTATGAAACCTTCATTACTCGCCTGAAGGAAACCGCGGCCACCGCGGACATGGACTCGACCAAGGCGCGCATCGTCGACCCCGCTATCGTGCCGCTGGAAGCCAGCAAACCGCGCAAGACCCTGATTGTGGCGATTGTCGCCCTGCTGGCCGGGGTGGTCGGCGTGGTATTGGCTTTCTTGTTCGAGTCGCTGAGCAACACCTTCAAAACCGATGAAACCATCGAAAGCACCCTCAACATTCCGCTGCTCAGCGTGGTGCCGCTGGTGGCGAAGAAAAGCCGTCGGCAACTGGCGCGCCTGTTCGATGACAACGTCAACCCGCGTTTTTCCGAAACCATTCGCAACCTGCGCGCCTGGTTGATGTTGCAAAGCAGTGAAACCGAAACCCCATTGCAGGTCGTACTGGTAACTTCGACCGTCGCCGAAGAAGGTAAAAGTACCATCGCCAACAACCTCGCCTGCTCGCTCACGCCGCTGGAGCGCGTGCTGCTGATCGATGCGGACATGCGTCAACCCACCCTGTCGCTGAACTTCGATTTCCCACCGGACTGCCTCGGCCTGGCTAATGTGATTGCCGGTACGGCACGGCTCGAAGACTGCATTCGCACCGTGGGAAATCTCGACATGTTGCCCGCCGGTAACATTTCGTCACCGTCGCTGGATCTGTTCAGCTCACCGCGCCTGCCACCCCGACTGACGCATATCGATCCATCACGCCAGCCGCCACCCCAGGACTTGCTGTGCTCCCCGCGCCTGGCGCGCATGCTCGAAGTGCTCAAGACACGTTACCGGCACATCATCATCGATTCACCGCCGGCAGAAATGGTCAGCGATGCGTTATTGCTGGCTCAACACTCGGACGCCGTGATCTACGTGGTCAAGGCCGACAGCACTCCCGTCGGCCAGGTGCAGAAGTACCTCGCCATACTGCAACAAAGCCACGTGCCGATGTTCGGTGCCGTGCTCAACCAGGTCGATCTGCGCAAGGCGCGCAAGTACGGCTACAGCCACTCGGAAACTTTCTACAACTACGACTACGTGCCCAGGTAACGACCAGGCGCACCGCTTGTTTGCCTGCTGTTCATCTCTGTCAGATCGCATCAGCCACACCCGTAGCGGCGATGGTGCATCACTCATGTCTGGAGATTGAGGCCATGACTCCGCAAATCACCACTCAAATGGCGCATCGCCGAGGCCTGCTGTTTTGGGGTCAGTGGCTGTGCGCGATGCTTGTGATCAACCTGCTGCTCATGCTGCTCGTGCATTGGCGCGTCGGCAGCCTGACCAGCGACTACCGCGTGCTGATGATCCTCACCGTGCTTGGCTCCATACCGATTTACAGCACGATGCAGGTTTATCACAAACGGTTTGGCCTGTTGGCCGGTCTCGGTCACTTGCTCGCCGCGTGGCTGATCCTGCTGGCAGTGTTGATGGCGATTGCGTTCGTCACCCAGACCAGCGTCAGGTTCTCGCGCCAGGTCATCATCGTCTGGGCCGTGGCGGGCTTTCTGGCCCAGGCCGTGATCTTCCTGCCATTGCACTGGTTCGCCCGTCGGTATATGCGCAAAGTCTGCAACGCGCGCCGATCGGTGATCATCGGTACCTGCCCGACCGCCGCCGAGCTGGCGCGTAAACTCACTCAACCGGAGCACGCGCGGGTACTGGGGTTTATCGCCACCGATGACGTCGACGGTCCCGCACCCAGCGTGTTGCCGCTACTGGGCCGCGTCAGCGAGATCCGCGACATCCTCGCGCAGATGGAGATACGCCGGGTCTACATCGTCCTGCCAATGGCGCAGGCCGCGATCATCGAAGCCTTGTACATCGACCTGCTGGACATGAACGTTGACGTGGTGTGGATCCCGGACCTGGGCAGCATGGTATTGCTCAACCAATCGATCTCCGAAATCGAGCGCATGCCGGCGATCTACCTCAATGAAAGCCTGATCAGTTCGCATCCCGGCAGCCTGCTTTGCAAGGATCTGTTCGAGCGCAGCCTGGCGGCTATCTCGATTGTAGTGCTCAGCCCGCTGCTGCTGGGCGTGGCCATCGCCATCAAGCTCACTTCGCCCGGCCCTGTGCTGTTCAAGCAGAACCGTCACGGTCACGACGCCGAGATCATCACGGTCTGGAAGTTTCGTTCGATGCGCGTGCACGACGATCAACAGGTGCGCCAGGCCACGCGCGACGATGACCGCGTCACCCCGCTCGGACGCTTTCTGCGCCGCACGTCCATCGACGAATTGCCGCAATTGTTCAACGTGCTGTTCGGCCAGATGGCCCTGGTCGGCCCCCGCCCGCATGCCGTCACACACAACGTCTACTACACCGGCAAGGTGCGCGCCTACATGGCCCGTCATCGGCTCAAACCCGGCATTACCGGGCTGGCGCAGATCACCGGGCATCGGGGTGAAACCGAGACCCTTGAGAAAATGCAGCTGCGCGTCGCCCAGGACCTCAACTACATCAACCAATGGTCGTTGTGGCTGGACATCAAGATTCTGGCCAAGACGCCCTTCACCCTGTTCTCCAAAGACATCTACTGACGTTGTGTCCACGTGGATCGATCCGTCTGAAACATCGTGGCTCCACCTGATGCTCAGTAGGCCGGCAGACTCCCCAATAATAATGAAGGCGTCAGGCAATGATCAGGCTCAATTTAGTCGAGCGGTTCACTCCCGGTCTGCTCAAGACCAACAAGGCTTATTCCTTCATCAACTTTGCCTCCATCGGCAGCCTCTTCCATCGTGCCGAGGGCAGCAACGTCAGCTATTTTTGCGACGGCATGCTGTTGTCGGCGTTCATGTCCAGGATCACCGGCCGGCCTGTGGAACGGGTCAGTTTCGACTTCACCTCCATCGCCGACCCGGTGCTGCGCCTTGCCGAACAACAAGGTCGTCGCGTGTATTTTGTCGGTGCCCGACAAGTGGAACTGGACCTGTTCCTGCACAAGATCAGGGTCCGTTATCCGCACTTGCAAATCGCCGGTTTTCACGACGGTTACTTCGATACGGCGCAGGCACAGCAAATTCATGCCGACATTCGTGACAGCGCCGCGGACATCCTGATCACCAGCCTGGGCGCCGGACTGCAAGAACAATTCGTCGAGGACGCCCTGAGCCAGGGCTTTGGCGGGGTGGCATTCACCTGCGGTGGCTTCATCCGGCAAGAAGCCACGGCCACCCACAACTACTATCCCGACGTCATCAACCGCCTGCACCTGCGCGCGTTCTACCGCATGTATCGCGAGCCGCACACCATCAAACGCTACCTCATCGACTATCCGGGCAATTTCCTGCACCTGTGGGCAATGATCGCCCGGCACAAGGTGGCCATCGATCTGCTGCCCCCTGATTGCCGCGAAGCCCGCATGAAGATTCTGTTCATTCTCAAGGATTTCACCCCCGGCGGCGGTGTCGAGAGTGTCCAGCAGCGCCTGGCCGAACAATTTCTCAAGGAGGGGCATCAGGTCGGTTTTTTTGTCATGAACGGCGATACACCGGAGCAGGAAGGCGCGACGCTGTTCCAGGGCGGCGGCAAGGGTTTCAAGGGCCTGCTCAAGTCCATCCTCCAGTTGCGTCGGATCATCGACCGTGAAGGCATCACTCATCTGATTGCCGCCAAGGAGCAAGCTAACCTCTGCACTTGGTTCGCCACATTGAACAGTCCGTGCCGCGTCATTTATGCCCGTCACGCGGCACTTGATTGTGCGGAACAGAAGACCGGGCCCGTCAGTCTGCGCCTGCTCTACGCTTTGTACCTGTGCGGCAATGGCAAGGTCGTCGCGGTATCCGATGGCCTGCGCCAAGGCCTCGCCGACCTGATGCCCTGGGGACGCCAGCGCATTCGCTACTGCCCCAATGCCGTGATCACCGAATACATGCTCAATGCCGCACAGGCTCCCTTGCCGGACGGTTTGCCCTCCAGCTATTGGCTGGGCATGGGAAGGTTGGTGCAACCCAAGGGCTTTCATCTGTTGCTCGATGCCTATGCCCTGGCGTTGACCGGCACACAACCGTTGCCGGATCTGGTGATCGCCGGGGACGGCCCGGAACGTGCCGCCCTGACCGCTCAGGCACAACGCCTGGGCATTGCCGACCGTGTGCATTTCACCGGTTTTCTGAGCAATCCCTATCCACTGATCCGGCACGCCCGACTGCTGATCCTGAGTTCCTTTCATGAAGGGTTGCCAACGGTGCTGATCGAAGCCCTGGCGCTGGGTACGCCGACGTTGGCCTGTGATAGCGGCAGCGGTCCCCGGGAGTTGCTCGATCACGGCCGGCTCGGGCGCCTGGTGAAGGTCAATGATGTGGCGGCCCTGGCAGAAGGCATGCTGCACAGCCTGACTGCGGATGGCCAGGACGCCCCGGCCGGTCGCGGCGCGGCGGAGGCGGTTCGACAGTACAGCAGTCATCAGGCCGCCGAGGCGTACTACCAGGTCTGGAATCAATGAAGAAACTGCTGATCATTCTGCATGACCTCGGCGCAGGGGGTGCCGAGAAGATGATGACGCGCCTCGCCGGTGCACTGGTCGATGCAGGCAATGACGTGACCCTGTTGATGCTCACCGGCGGCGGTATAAATGCCGCGGGCCTCGACCCGCGGGTCAAGCAGGTCGAATTGCACAGCGGTCGCAGCGCGAATGCTGTGCCGGCCCTGGCGCAATTTCTGCGGCACAATCGTTTCGATGCGCAATTGGCCGCCCTCACCCATGTCAACGTGGTGGCGATTGCCGCTGCGGCGCTGTCCGGGACCCTGTCCCGCCTGCATGTCAGCGAACGCAACGCGTTCTCCCACGACAAATACGTCAACCCGTCTCTGCGGGTACGGCTGGCCTATTGGGTGGCGCCGCTGCTGTACCGGCTCATCCCCAATCCGGTGATCTGTGTGTCACGGGGGGTTGCCGAGGATCTGGTGCAGACCACCCTGGCCCGCCGGCGCGACGTCACCATTGCCGACAACCCGGTGCTGGACAATGATTTTCGCGAAAGGCTGCTGCCCGCTCCGGAACATCACTGGCTGCGGGTAAAAACCATGCCGGTGATCGTCGCTGTGGGGCGCCTGGCCCACCAGAAAGGTTTCGACACCCTGATCGATGCGTTCGCCCGACTGCCGCAGCGCACGGTGCGATTGATTATCTTCGGAGACGGCACGCTCCGGGCTCAATTGCTCGATCAGGCCCGCGCGCTGGGCGTGGCCGATCGGGTCGACTTGCCGGGCTACACCCCTGATCCCATGGCGCAAGTCGCGGCGGCCGATTGCTTTGTCTTGTCGTCGCGTTTCGAAGGCAGCCCGAATGCGCTGGTCGAAGCCCTGGCCACCGGAACACCTGTGATAGCGACTCGATGCCCGCATGGCCCGCAGGACATTCTCGACGACGGTGCAGTCGCGCCGCTGGTGGCAGTCGATGACCCCGCGGCCCTGGCGCAGGCAATCAGCGATCAACTCAGCGCCACCAGCGACACCCGGCGCCAGACACGTATCGATGCCGCCGCCCGCTTCATGAATGCCCGGGCGGTGAAGACCTACCTGAACGCCTTGCTCGGGAGTGCACCGCCATGAACACATTCCAAGTCCGGCTCACCACCCTGCGCGACATGTTCACGTTGTTCGGCGTGCTGTTTTACATGCAGGTGATCAGTTTTTTTTCCAGTCTGGGCAACGCCTCAAGCCTGGACGATGCCCAGCGTGACCTTGAGGGTAACGTCGTGAATCAGGTCTGCGGCCTGATCACCCTGCTGGTGCCGCTGTTTTTTTTCATCCGCCACAAGGTGTTCCTCAGCAAGAGCTTTTACCGTCAGAATGCCTTTTTGCTGCTGTTCGTGCTCTGCGTTGCCGCGTCGATCAGTTGGTCCCAGGACCCGGTGCTCAGCCTCAAACGCTTTGTAGCCTTGATGAGCGTGGTGTTTTTCGGCGGGTACGTCGCCTATAACTACAGCCTCGAAAAAATCAGCTTCATGCTCGGCTGCACCCTCGGCGTTGCGGCGCTCATCGGGTTGATCTGCGCCCTGATCCTGCCGGATATCGCCTTCATTTCCGGGGGCATTCGCGACGGCGCGTTCAAGGGGATCTTCCCGGAAAAAAATGCCGGGGCGCGAATCAATGCCATCGCCATTGTGCTACTGCTGCCCATGATCCGCCGGCACAATCCCTGGGCCATATTCAGTGCACTGTGCTCGCTGGTCGCCATCGGACTCGCTCAATCCGCGACGGGGCTGGCACTGATTTGCGCCGGTTCGGCGAGCTACTGGTACTTTCTGACGATGATCCGCCTGCGTATCAACCGCTCGCTGCTGGCGTTCTTCGCGACCACCGTTCTTTACTTGCTGATCTGTCTGTTTCTCTACGGCAATTACACGCTATTGCTGGAGATGGTCGGACGCGATCCGTCACTGACCGACCGCCTGCAGATCTGGGAACTGCTGGCCCCGTTCATCGATGCCGAATTTGTCAGGGGCTACGGCTTTGGTGCCTTCTGGTCCAGTCCCGACGCCGACGCGTTCATCACTCGCTGGGGTTACATCGGCAACGCCCACAGCGGCTACATGGAAACCCTGCTCAACGGTGGCGTGGTGCAATTGACAGCGTTGGGCCTGATGCTGGCTGAAGCGCTGGTCAAACAATATCGCGCGGTGACGGCGGGCCAGTCGGCCCAGTACCGCGCCAGTGCCCTGGTGATCATCGGTCTGTTCATCGTCACCAACTACGTGGCGTATGTGATCCCCAATTACCGCTCCGCGGAGTTTCTGGTGTTCTGCATCCTGGCGTTGTCCTTCCGGCATCACCACGCCGGACGCAGCGTTGCGAGGCGGAGCGCAGAGTTGCAGCCGAAGGCACAACGCAGCGTATACAGCGGGGCCAGTGCCAGGGTCGTCGCCAAGGAGAAAGACCCATGTTGAAAGACGCGCCTTCCTCACCGGCTTCGGTGTGCGTGGTCATTCCGATGTACAACGCCGCCAGCACCATTGAAAAGACCCTCGCGTCCCTGATCCAGCAAACCCGTCAACCCGAGCAAGTGATCGTCGTCGACGACGGCTCCAGCGATGACGGCGCACAACGGGTCAGGGACTTTGTCGCACCTTTTCGCCTGACCTTGTTGCAGCAAACCAACCAGGGCCCCGCCTGCGCACGCAACGCTGGCATCTTCGCCGCCGAGCAAACCTTCATTGCCTTCCTCGATGCCGATGACCAGTGGCATCCGCAGAAACTGGAAATGCAGCTGGCGCTGTATGAGCGGTTGACGGCCCAGGGGCATTCGGTCGGATTGATCGATTGCTACCAGCTGAGTGTGTTCAGCGACGGCAAACAGCAACGGGAAGAACGGCGTAAATGCGGTCATCACTTTGCCGATTTCATGCGCGAGAATGTCATCAACGGGACCTCCGGCGTGCTGGTGGTGCGTGAAGTGGTCTGCGCCCTGGGCGGTTTCGATGCTTCCTTGCGCTTTGCCGAAGACCGCCTGCTGTGGACGCGGATTGCCGAGCACTGGGAAATCCACACCGTGCCGCAGACCCTGCACCGGCGCGGGGTCGACAGCGGCAACATCACCGCCCAGCCGCAAAAATACTACCCGTACAAAGTCAAATTCATCGAGCTGTTCCTGGCGCGCTACGGCGCAAGAATGACCCGGCAACAGCGAATCCATTTCGTGCTGGCCAACCATGCCGACTTCCTCAATGCCTTCTCCCGGCGCGGCGACCATGCGCAGGTGATCCAGGTGTTCCGACAGATGCTCGGGCACTCCTGGCAGGCATTGATTTTCTTCAATGGCAAGCCGACCCTGCGCTACCTTTATGCGCGGCTCAAGACGCTGCGCAAGGTGTCCTGAAGCAATTACCCCTCTATCGAACGTCTGCCCGGGTTTACCCCATGGCCAATCAACGTCTCGTCACACTGACCTGGATCTTCACCGAGAAATTCGGCCTTATTTTCTTGTCGATGTTCACCTTTGTCGTTTATGCCAGGCTCTTGTCGCCGGAAGAACTGGGGGTGGGCACCGTCATCATCGCCAGCGTCGAAATGATCGGCATCCTCTATTCCTCCGTGCTGGAAGACCCGCTGGTGCGGCTCGAGCGCCTGGATGACCGACGCATCGCCACGGCGTTCTGGGTGGCGGTACTGACCAGCCTCGTATCCATCGCAATCATCACAGGTGTGGCGGTGCTATGGCTCAATTCCGCC
This sequence comes from Pseudomonas izuensis, assembly GCF_002356535.2. Taxonomy (NCBI): domain Bacteria; kingdom Pseudomonadati; phylum Pseudomonadota; class Gammaproteobacteria; order Pseudomonadales; family Pseudomonadaceae; genus Pseudomonas; species Pseudomonas izuensis. Next base: position 3,779,800 of record NZ_AP017423.2, read on the forward strand.
GCCCTGCAATGGATGACGGCAGTGGCGTCAGTGAAAATCCTGTTCACCATGATGGCGCGGGTTTATGTCGCGCAAATGCGCCGCAGCAGTAATTTCCGCATGCTGGCTTCGCGTACGCTGCTGGGCAAGGTGCTCGGCGGCGTAGTCGGCATTGCCGTGGCGCTCTGGGGAGGGGGCGCCTGGGCGGTGATTGCCCAGGCGCTGGTCATGGAATTCGTTTCCATCGTGGTGCTGATGGTCGGCGACCGACGGCGCATCCCATGGGTGATTGACGGGCCGTTCCTGCGTGAACTGCTGGCGGCCGGCCTGCCGGTGGCCATCAACACCTTGAGCTCGCAGACCCTTCAGCGCGGGGTCAATGTGGTGCTCGGCATCACGGCCGGCACCCACGCCGTCGGCATGTTCAACCTGGCACTGCGCATCATCGATTTGCCGCGCACGGCGTTCTACAACGGCTTGATGAGTTACGCACTGCCGGCATTCGCCAGGCGCAGCGCCGAACCGCCGCGATTGATCGTCTTCATCAGCGACTCGACAGCCGTCAGCGGCTTCCTGCTTACCCCGGTGTTCATCGGTATCGCCGTCACCGCAGCGGACATCATCCTGCTGATCTTCGGTGCCAAATGGGCAGACGCGATTCCCCTGCTGCAAGTGCTGGCCTGTACTGCCGCCATCGGCAATACCGCCATGTACGCCACCACCGCGCTGGTAGCCGTCAACCGCACGCACCTGACCCTCAAGGCGGAGGTGGGCACCACCTTGCTGGCGCTGGCGCTGGTTTACGGCCTGGGGCCACTGTATGAAGGCATGGCGGCGGCCTTGGCGCTACTGCTGCGCATGGTGATCGTCACGCCGTTGCAGATCCGCGGCCTGAACACTGCCATCGGCTATGGCTGGGATACGTTTTTCGCCTCCAGCTACCGCAGTGTCAGCGCCTCGCTGGTCATGGCCGCAGCGGTGCTGTTGCTGACGCCACGGCTGCAGGTGCACGGGGTTGTGCACCTGATCTGCAGCATCGGCATCGGCGCGCTGACCTATGGGCTGGTGTACAGCCTGTTGCACCCGCGCTGGCCCCAGGAATTCAAATCGGTATTTACCACCCGCTGAACCCATTCCCCCCGAAATCCCACTGTGACAGGAACGCCCCATCATGCGTAAAACCACGCTGGTTACTGGCGGGGCCGGTTACATCGGCTCCCATACTACGCTGACCCTCATTGATGCCGGCCACCCGGTGGTGCTGCTCGATAACCTCTGCAACAGTTGTCGGGAGTCGATCACTCGTCTTGAGCATCTGACGCATCGACATGTCGACTTCATCGAAGGCGATGTGCGCGACAGCGCCTTGCTCGAAGACATTTTCGATCATTACGACATCGATGCCGTGGTGCATTTCTCCAGCCTGAAATCCGTTGCCGAAAGCCTGCAAAAGCCGTTGGAGTATTACGCCAACAACGTGGTCGGTACGTTGAATCTGTGCCAGGCCATGGCCAGGGCGCACGTATTCAAACTGGTGTTCAGCTCTTCGGCCACGGTTTACGGCGACCCCGTGCACACACCAATTGCCGAAGACCTGGGCACGGGCAAACCGGTCAACCCCTATGGCCGAAGCAAGCTGATGATCGAAGAACTGCTCGAAGACCTGGCGCAATCCGACCCGCGCTGGAGCATCGCGCTGTTGCGCTATTTCAACCCGATCGGCGCGCACGAAAGCGGCTTGATCGGCGAAGACCCCCATGGCCGGCCCAACAACCTGTTGCCCTGTCTGACCCAGGTCGCCATCGGGCGGCTCCCCGAACTCATCGTGTACGGCAACGACTACCCCACCGTCGATGGCACCTGCGTGCGCGATTACATCCATGTGGTCGATGTGGCCGAAGGTCACCTGAAGGCGTTGCAGATACTGCAGCACAGCCCCGGCATCCATATCTGGAACCTGGGCACCGGCACCGGTTACAGCGTTTTGCAGATCATCCACAGTTTCGAAGACGTGACCGGCATCAACATCCCCTACCATTTCGCCCCGCGCCGTGCCGGTGACATTGCCCAATGCTGGGCCGACCCCAGCAAGGCCGGACGCGACCTGGGCTGGTGCGCACGACGTAATCTGGAACAGATGATCATGGACACCTGGCGATGGCAGTCACGCAACCCCTACGGGTACCATTCCCGGCTCGAGCTGCCGGCAACGGTGGCCATGAAGTAAGGGAGCCTGGACATGATCAGGGAGTGTCTACTCATCGTTATTCTGGCAACCATGATGTTCGAGGCGACAGCGGCGCCCGCCCGCCCCCCCGCCGATGGCCTGGTGCTGTGGCTCGACGCGGCCGATGCCTCGAGCATCAGCCTCGATGAACATCACCGCGTGCTGCGCTGGAAGGACAAATCCGCCCGGAACAACCCTGTGACCACGGACGAAGCATCGGCCAGCGCACGGCCCGACTATGTGAGCAATGCCCTCAACGGTCATGCCGTGGTGCGATTGAAGGGTTCGGCGGCGTTCAGCGCCAAGGCGTTGCGCACGGCAAAAGGTCCGGTCACGCTGTTGATCGTGTCGCGGCGACTGCCGGAACAGGCCGGTGGCAAGGCCTGGCAGCGCCTGTTCAGTTCGCGTCCGCACCGGGCCGACAACGACAACGTGGCGCCGAACTTCGGCATCAGCGTGCAACAGACCACCGCCTACGAGCCCACGCTTGCCTTCCTCGAAAGCAGCGATGTGCCGATCGGCCCCCTCGCCGTGGGCCGCAATGTGGTGGGCACCTCTGAAATCCTGCGCGGCGACATCGCTGAAGTGCTGGTGTACGACCGCCCGTTGTCCACTCAGGCCGAGCGTCAGGCAGCGTTTGAGTACCTGGCGAAAAAATGGTCGGTCGCCATCCCGCCGCAAGCCAAGGCCTGGACCCGAACCGGTCCGCTCGGCCCGGTGCCGCAGCACACCCACCCCAACCTGCCACTGTCCGATCAGGCCAATGCCGGCCACTGGCGACTGGACACGCGCTTCACCGACGATTTCAACGGCACTGCCCTCGACCCTAAACGCTGGCACGTCAACGACGCCACCGGCACCGATTCACTGGGACGCAAACCGGCACTCTTCACCCCCGACAACGCCCGTGTCAGCAATGGTTATCTGAACATCACCTTCCGCAAGCAGGCCTTGCCCGACAAATACCTGCGCCTGGGCTTCAAGGACTACACCAGCGCCATGGTCCGCACCATTGAACGCGGCGATTACGGCTACTACGAGGCCCGGGCCAGGCCCATGAATTCGGCGGGTTCCAGCGCATTCTGGCTGGCATGGACGGGGCTTGCCGACAACGCCACGGAAATCGACATTTTCGAGATCGGCGGCAAAACCAAAGACGCCAGATTCGACCGCTTGTACAACATGAACGCCCACGTCTGGGCGACGCCGACCAGTACCGCGCACTTCAGCGAAGGCGGCAGCTGGACCAGCCCCTGGCGCTTCGCCGCCGCCTTTCATGTGTATGGTCTGGACTGGCAGCCCACCACCCTGCGCTGGTACGTCGATGGCGTGCTGGTCAGGGAAGCGAAGAACAGTCACTGGTTCTTCCCGATGCAAATCGTCTTCGACAGCGAAGCCATGTGGGATTGGTTCGGCGTGGTCAACGATGCTGATCTGCCCTCGACCTTCAGCATCGACTACATCAAGGTCTGGCGGCGCGGTAATTAGTCGCCGGGGACTGGATCGCAGGTTAATTGCTGGCGACGTGAGCGACAGTACCGGCGGTGACCAGTGCCTTCAACGACGCATCGAACTGCTTCAGCGCATGCACTTGCAATTCGGTTTGCTGATTGATCTGCGCGGCGATCTGCGGCGCGGCCTTGCCATGCACCCACACCGACGGCATCTGCTGTGCCTGCGCGCCTTCGGCCTGACCGATGTATTGCAGGTCGGCATCGTAGAACTTGGCGATAAACCGCGCTTCGACCTGGTTGTTGCGTTTGGACACCAGGCGGTTGTAGGTGTCGAGCATCACCACCACATCCGGATGGGCCTGCACCGCCGCGTCGAGGTTGTCGTAGACCGTCACCGAAGCGAATTCCTTCTGTAACGACCCCATCAACCAATTGATCGCCCGCTGCGGATCGGAGCTGTCGACGAACGCCTTGGCGATCTGCGAATTCATCTCGGGATTCTGCGCCCCCTTGACCGCCACCGCGTGGTAGCTCTCAAGGTATTGCTGGGTATTGAGGGTGTTTTCGCTGTACAGCACCGCCACGGATTTCGCCTGCTGCAAACTCGCAGCGCTGTCGGCGATCGGCAGGAAACGGCAGGACAAATCGGCAGCCACCGCCGGTGCGGTAGCCGCCACGCTGCCGCTGAACACGGCGATAAAAGCCAGCAAGGTCGACATTCTCATCGCGCTGATTCCTTCAATGGCGAGATAGGTATGACCCTATCCTCCTCTGATGACAGAAAAACAGAACTTGCATTCTTTAATGATGGGTATCGATGGAATGAATGGTAGTTATGAGGATAGCTCCTCTTGAAACGAACCGCGCTTGATACGTCACTGTTTCCCGCTTGTTACCTCAGCGCCCCTGTTGTCACTTCTGCACCGCCGGACCGGTCAATACAGTAGGGCCTTCGGTGGGTTTTCAGGGTTAACGGCCTGCCGGCCCTGCCCTGCGCCGATCCCCCCATCACGGAAGAGGTGAATCATGCATTTCGTAACCGTTGAGAAAAACGACAAAAGCGCCCCATCGGGGGCAGACATGAAAAAAGCCATGACTGATTCTGGCGGTACACCGATTGAGGTAACCGGGGACAACGCGGCCCGTAAACTGACGTTTACCGGTACCGTCAACCACAACACGTATCAGAACAATCTGAGGAAGGTGGCGGACGGCAAGCAAAACAGCTGGAATTTCGTCTGGGCCGACGCGGCGGCCAACAGTTCGGCTGCCTGATGATCCCAGCAGGGCGGTCGAACAACCGCCCTGCTGTTTCTGCGCGTTGATACAACCGCGTTACCTGCCTGTAACGCCAAGACACTTAGCCACCCTGCCCCCTGCGCCTAGAGTGAAGCCCTCAATGGATCGACAGGGCTGACTGCCCACCGCCCATTGATTGCCCAACACACCACCAAGGAAGAGGGAAACCATGAGCAAATCCATCGCTGTCAGCCAACACAGCCAGCAGCTTCACAATGATGTGCAAGAAGCCGTCAAGTCGATCATGGGTGCAACGCAACTGAAGGCGCAGGATTACAACAAGGTACTGAGGTCCACCCTTGCGGCGACACAAAAAGTCGTCACCATCGAGATTGCCTCCGGCGATCTGACTTTGCTCAAGAAGTCCGGCTACAAACTGTGTTTTGCCAAGAAAGTGGGTGACGAAGACTACAACGTGGTCTGGCAGTCCTATGTCGCTTACCTGAGCAACAACGAATTCAGCTGGACCCCGCAATATCAGCTGTTCGCGTCCAATGTGTTCAAGGAAAACGTGCAAGTCAAAGTCTCGACCAACATCGTCAACATCGGCCTGGGTCAAACCTCGACGCTCGCCGATTCGGGCCTGTTGAGCCAGGCGGTGACGGGGGGGCCAGACACTTCGTTTACATTCGTGAACAACTACGCGCCGATTCACCCAGGGGTCAACCAATTGTCCACCGGTATCGATGGCAACCAGGTCAGCACGCCCATCTATGTGGCGGTCAATCCAGTGGTGACCGGCAATACCGTGCTGACCCCGGTCGAAACCATCCTCGTGTGGTTCGAACAAAACGTGCAGACGAGCACCATGTTCAGTTCCTCACGCTCCAAGGCGATCGAAATCGACCTGACTTTCGAAAACACCGCCGGTCGCCTTTACGAAGACGGTAAGTGGAAAACCATCTGACCCAAGCACCGGGGGGCAACCACAGGGTTGCCCCTTCCCTTCAGTTGTCGTCCATTGCGCTGCCAGCGAAATACCCTGTCAGCGAGCGACAGATCGACTCCGCCAAATCCTCCTGGGTCGCAATGCCATAAGGCTGATTGCGATCGAACTGCGCCGACCAGCGAATCCGCCCCTGCGACACATCCACCAACCGCAACGATGCCCGTACCCGCGCCGGTTCCACCCGCACGCTGCCCTCCAGGCAATAGCTGTAGCGCCCGCCACGCTTGGGGTCCGGCGCTTGCACGCTGTTGCGTGCCACCCGCATCAACACATGGCTGCTCCCGGTCTGCGCCTGCTCGAACGACTCGAACAAGCGACAACTCAACTCCTCGCACAAGCCACGGGTGAAGTCATCGCCATCGCGGGTGATGCAAGTAAACGGCTGGATCTGCAGCACCGGATGGCGTACGCCGATCCCCTTCGGTCGCAGCCGCTGATACGCCAGGCGATAACAACCGGGTGGAATGCTCAAGCGCACCGGGTCCTGTTGACCGCTGGTGGCGTAATGCGCCGCGAGCTTGCGCCGTAATCGCCCCACCTGCACCCGCACCACCGGATCGTCGCCGGTGCAGTAAATCGCCGGATCACGACGAAACACCGCGATGCCGATGGCGTGCTCGGTAAGCGGTGAATGGGAAGACTGCAAGTCGTGCTCCACCAGAAAGCGCAACAGGCCGCCCATCCGCCTGGACTTGGCAAACAAGGGGCTGGCCAGCAACGACGCCAGCACCCGCTCCATCTCTTCGCGATCGAGGGGCTCGGGAATTTCAGCCGCACTCGAATCGACCATTCGTTTGATCTCCATCGCCTGCCTCCGTGCAGGTTGCCGACAGGAATAGATGTCGTACTCCGTGAATACACCTGCAACGTGAGCCAGAAACAGGCTCGGGCGTTGCAACGAGCAAGCGTAGCAGCCGTGATGGGATCGGGAGGCGATTGCACTGATAGCAACCTGACATCCGACGAACGTTCAAATCTGGAGGGCTGTAAAATCTGTAACCCCGAAAACGACATCAACACCATCACCAGCATCGCCCGGATTCTGCTTCATGTAGGAGCGAGCTTGCTCGCGAAAAACGTCTGGACAACGCGATCATTCAGACAGCACGCGTTATCGTTGACGTCCATCGCGAGCAAGCTTGCTCCTACAGAGAATCTCCACTCGGTCTCTCGAGCGGGCGAACACCGCGAAAAGCCAAAGCGATGCGGCCTGGCAGCCGACCTGGCTGTTGTGGATATACCTCGGACCAAACTGTAGGAGCTGGCTTGCCAGCGAAAAGTGTGGCTCAGTCGACAAACTTATTATCTGAAACCGAAGAAACGGATATGTACACCATCCTTTATTGAATCTATCTGCCCCCCCTTTATGAGGCAACGCTTTCAACCAGACCGTCTACGCTCACCCCACAGGATCTAACTCCCTGCCGCAAGACCCGGCTATTTCCACACATTGGAATTCACCATGCTCCGCCTCCTGCCGACCGCATTGACGCTGTTCGCTTTAAGCCTTCCGGCACACGCCGCGATAGCGCCCTTCCCTGCCTCCTTCCACACCCAGGACATCCCCGTCGAAGGCGCAACCATGCACGTACGCGTCGGCGGCAAAGGCCCGGCCGTGGTGCTTTTGCACGGTTTCGGCGATACCGGCGATATGTGGGCACCGCTGGCCGCCGATCTGGCACGGGATCACACGGTGGTGGTACCGGACCTGCGCGGAATGGGTTTGTCGTCGATTCCCGACGGCGGTTATGACAAGAAGACCCAGGCCGGCGATATTCGTGGGGTGTTGGCGGCGTTGAAGATCGAGCATTCGGTGGTCATCGGTCACGACATCGGCACCATGGTCGCGTTCGCCTATGCCTCGCGTTATCCGGAGCGTACTGATCGTCTGGTGGTGATGGATGCGCCAGTGCCGGGCATTCCACCGTGGAACGAGATTGTCCGCTCACCGATGCTGTGGCATTTCGACTTCGGTGGACCGGATATGGAACGATTGGTAGCCGGCCGGGAGCGGATTTATCTGGACCGCTTCTGGAACGAGTTCGCGGGCGATCCCGCCAAGGTCGATGAAGAGATCCGCCAGCACTACGCCAAGCTCTATGCCCGCCCCGGCTACATGCACGCAGCCTTCGCGCAATTTCGCAGCATTCGTCAGGATGAGGTCGACAACAAGGCGTCGATGGCGACGCGGTTGAAGATGCCGGTGTTGGCAGTCGGCGGGGAGAAGTCCTTTGGGAGCAATGAAGCGATCGTGATGCGTAACGCCGCGGACAAGGTCACGGAGGTGGTAATACCGGGGGCCGGGCATTGGTTGATGGAAGAAGCGCCGACACAGACTATTGCGGCGATTCGTAACTTTATGGCGTCAGGATCCTGAGCCAAGACCAGCGGGCTTGATAACTCTTCGCTTTCTGATCGAACAGGTCGGGTTGCGGATTCTTCGGGTTGATACGAAGAATCCCTTGTTCCGTGTCAGCCAAACCGTTTGGCGCATAGATTTCGCCTGTTTCAACATCCAGCCCGATACAGGTACCCGCAACCAAGTAACGATCAATCCCGTCTTTCGCTGACTGAAGTTCAGGGTACGGCTTGCCAAAGCGCTGGCTGTACCAAAGGTGTACGCGGGCCTGATTCCTGATTTCAATATTCACGTCAAGATCCTGGAACAGGCGCTGAGCCGAGTGGATGACCTCGTTCTCGGCCTCCCAGGACAGATCCGTGTCGAAGTAAAAGACGTCGTAATCCTTGATGCCCCAGGCCGTGGGTCGCTGCGACTGATGATTCCACACAGCCTGGAATAGGCAGCCTGCGGTGAGCATGCATTGATTCAGGCCGAGCCAAGGTAAGCGCGAAGTGATTTGAGCATTGATTGGATTGGTCATCGCAATGCTGAGCAACGTTTCGGCTGTCAGTGTCATTTCCATTCCCTGGTGATCAAAAAGACGCCGCCAGTTTAACCCTTCATACCCGATCCCTGACCACACCGAACAACGCCATCAGCCTCAGAAATCGTTTCATTCCGGGCATAAAAAAACCGCATCCGCTGCGGTTTTTTGGTTGCCTACGCTGTTCATCCGGGCGTTGCTGCACTTGCTCAAAGACGTAACAAGCGCTTGCTCAATGGGATTTCTTCGTGCCCGTCATGCCAGTCTTGCTCAACCCTTTCGCATTGTGGTCGCCCGGGGTCGTGGCCGCAATGGCGCGGGCTTTGGAGAGGCCGCGGGTATCTTTGGAATGGGCGATACCGGACGTCGTTGTGCCATGCCCGTTATCGTCATTGCGCTGACTGCCAAAGTGATTGCCGCTGATGCCGTGGTTGCGAGTAGCCTTGCCGGCGTGATCGCTGGCCAATCCTTTGCCATGACCATTGCTGGTGGAGTTGCCGGCGTGATCCGAGCCGTTGCGCCCGCCACCCACGCCTGCACCATGACCACCACCATTTCCGCCAGCGTTTCCGCCACCATTGCCTCCGCCGTGGCCACCACCACCACCACCATCTTTAGCGTGTGCGGAATTGATGATGGACAGGTTAGCGGGCAGTAATGGAGCGGCTGCGAGCATCAGGGCGCAGGACAGGACGGCGGCGAGACTTTTTTTGTTTAAAAGCATGATTGCTTCCGTAGGATTGATTTCGCGTGCTGTATGACGCGATAACCCCCTGACAGTTCAAACGCTCGCGACAGCCGGTGCCCAAACGTCGCTTTCGAGAATGTGGTCGAATCGCCTCGCCCCTCAAACGCTAGTCAAAAGCCCCGTCGAGCACTTCATAAATAAGTCCGGTGGCCAGCGCGACCAGAATCAAGTCCGTGCCTGCCTGTTGCCATTCGTACCCGTCATAATGTGGCAATCTACCGATCAACCGACCATCGAGCTTTTTGGCAATCCCCGGTGGCAGCGGTTTGCCTCGAGCGAGGTTCTTTTGAATGCCGGGAGGCAAGGCCGGACCCGGCGTCCAATAGTCGCGATAGCCACCGACAATCCCGAGAACGCCGGCGCGATCGATACTCGGGCCATGATCCCAATCACTGCCCCCTGACTTTTTACCTTTATTTCCATGTCCGCCCTGGTTGCCGTGGTCCTGCGTATTTTGCGGGTTTCCCTTGGCATTACCCTGGCCCTTTCCATTGCCGGGATCGGCCCATGCGGTCACTGGGCCGGTGACCATTGCAAGGCATGTAACAGCTGCGATCAATGAGCGGGATCTGTGCATGAGTCGTTCCTTCAAGGCAGGCCAATTGCTGTGAACTTTAGACGTTGTTGAAGACGGAACCGCGCACTTGTTCACGTTTTCGAAACTCTATCAGCGCCGATCCTTGATCAATCAGGGCGCCATTGGAGAGGAAATCCCGATGAACAATAGACCACTGCTTTTACTCGTCAGCCTTGGCCCCACACTGGTATTCGCAGAAGGCTGTGACGTGCTGACGCGATCCCAAAGTCCCTCGGTTCCCGTCGTCGAAACCCACAGTTGCTACGAATACGAAGGCATGCCAGTCAACGCGATTGACTGGTCATGCAGCAACGAAAGCAGGGACATGCTGGCCAGCACCAGGAAAAAAGTCGAAAAATGTGCCGATCTGTATCAGGCCACCTGCACCGCCACGCTGACGCAAGAATCCCTGGCCAACCCACACGCCACCAGCAAGGACAAGAACAGCAATGCCCTGAACATTCCGGATAATGCTCAGGTCACGACTTATTATTACGGCGCGGAACACATGGATCAGGCCAGGATCGATTGCGAATCAGGGGGCGGGCAATGGAAGGCAAAATAGCCGGTTCACGCCCGCCGTCAGAAGTTCGCCGGCGTATTCGCGCTGATAATCTCGGCCTCATCCGCCCCAATATTCCGGAACTTGTGCGGCAGCGTCGTCGGGAAGTAATACCCGTCTCCGGCGTTCAATACACTGATCTGACCATCCACGGTCAACTCGACTGTGCCACGGGTCACAAGCCCGCACTCCTCGCCTTCGGAGTGCACGATCGGCTCTTCCCCGGAACTGGCGCCCGGCGCGTATTGCTCGCGCAGCAGGCGCATCTGCCGACTCGGGACGGAGGCGCCGATCAACAGCAGGCGCAGCCCATGGCGGCCCAGGTCAGGTTGTTCGCTGGCGCGGAAGACGTATTGGTGTTCGCGCGGGGGCTGGTCGAAGGTGAAGAAGTCCGCCAGGGACATGGGGATGCCTTCGAGCAGCTTTTTCAGGGAACTGACCGAGGGGCTGACGCGATTCTGTTCGATCAGCGAGATGGTGGCATTGGTGACGCCGCTACGCCGGGCCAGCTCGCGCTGGGAGAGTTTGTAGCTTTCGCGTACTAATTTGAGTCGTGAGCCCGTATCCATGACAGCCTTATGTGCCAACCTGCAGGAACGAAATTGCTCGCTCCCGCAGTGATAATGGAAGGGTGGAGAGCAGGCGCGGATAACGCCGTTTTCCGGTCCCGGAAACGTGAAAGGCGGCTATTAAATCACGTTTGTTGGTGTTGCAAAGCAGGTTCGATAAACGGCAGAAAAAAACTTCCGCCAGTTCTGATACTGCACCACCTGTGGGAGCGAGCCTGCTCGCGAAAGCGGTGTGTCAGGCGACATCGATAGTGGCTGATATGGCCTCTTCGCGAGCAGGTTCGCTCCCACAGGGTTGTTGCGGTGTTTCAAGTAAATAAAAAGCCGGCGGTACCTTTTGGGGCGACCGCCGGCGAGGTAACGCTTAGATGCCGAAACGGTCGCGCAGCGAGTAGTACACGGCGCCCATGGCGGTGAGCGGCGCGGAGAACGTGCGCCCGCCGATCATCGGCATGTGTGGCAGGGAAGCGAAGGCGTCGAAACGTTCGGCATCGCCGCGGATCATTTCCGAGATCAGCTTGCCGGCCAGGTGCGAGCAGGTAACGCCGTGGCCGCTATAGCCCTGCATATAGTAGGCGTTTTTCTCGATACGGCCGAATTGCGGCATGCGCGACATGGTCAGCAGGAAGTTGCCGGTCCAGCGGTAGTCGATCTTCACGTCCTTCAATTGCGGGAAGGTCTTGAGGATTTTCGGGCGGATCAGTTGTTCAATGTCGTCCGGCTCGCGGGCGCCGTAGACCACGCCACCGCCGTAGAGCAGACGGTTGTCGGCGGTCAGGCGGAAGTAGTCGAGCAGGTAGTTGCAGTCTTCAACGCAGTAGTTATTGGTGATCAGGCTCTTGGCCTGTTTCTCCGTCAACGGCTCGGTGACGACGATCTGCGAACCGCACGGCATGCTCTTGCTGGTGACACGGTTGTCCAGGCCTTGCGGCAGATAGGCGTTACCGGCGATCAGCAGGTACTTGGCCCGCACCACGCCTTTGGCGGTGCGCACGGTGATCGGTTCGCCGTAGGTGATTTCCACCGCCGCCGATTGTTCGAAAATCTTGCCGCCCAGGCCGATGATCGCCGAGGCTTCGCCCAGCGCCAGGTTCAGCGGGTGAATGTGCCCGCCCTGCATGTCCAGCAGGCCGCCGACGTAGTTGTCGCAACCCACTTCGCGCTTGATGTCCGACTCGCTGAGCAGGGTCAGGTTCTTGTTGCCGTAGCGCTCCCAGCTTTTCTTCTGCTCGGCCAGGCCCTTGAACTGCTTTTTGTTCAGCGCGGCAAAGATGCCACCCGGACGATAATCACACTGGATGTCGTAGTGCTGTATGCGCTGGCGAATGATGTCGGCGCCTTCGAAGATCATGCTGCCGAGCACTTCAGCGGTCCTGTCGCCATAGCGCTCTTCGATGACATCGACGTCGCGGCTGTAGGAGTTGACCAGTTGACCGCCGTTGCGACCGCTGGCGCCGAAGCCGACTTTGGCCGCTTCCAGCACGGTGACGCTGTAGCCCGCTTCGGCGAGGAACAGGGCCGAGGACAGGCCTGTGTAGCCGGCGCCGATCACGCAGACGTCGCATTCCACCAGTTCTTCAAGTACCGGGAAGTCGCCGGTGAAGTTGCGGGTGGCGGCGTAGTAGCTGTTTACATGTTTCATAAGATTCTCCGATGGCCACCAGCTCAACCGGCGGCCGCCGCTTTTATTGTTGTTAGAGCTTGATCCAGGTCGCCTTGAGCTCGGTGTACTTGTCGAACGCGTGCAGCGATTTGTCCCGACCGTTACCCGATTGCTTGTAGCCACCGAACGGCGCGGTCATGTCGCCGCCGTCGTACTGGTTGACCCAGACGCTGCCGGCGCGCAAGCCACGGGCGAAGGTGTGGGCCTTGCTCAGATTGCTGGTCCACACGCCTGCCGCCAGGCCGAAGATGCTGTCGTTGGCGATTGCCAGGGCTTCTTCAGCCGTGTCGAAGGTGATCAGCGACAGCACCGGGCCGAAGATTTCTTCACGGGCAATGGTCATGGCGTTGGTCACGCCGTCAAAAATCGCCGGTTCCACGTACAGGCCGCCGGTGTCCTCGAGGGTGCGTTGGCCGCCGGCGATCAGCTCGGCGCCCTGCTCGCGACCGATGTCGATGTAGCGCAACACGTTATCCAGTTGACGCTGATCGACGACCGCGCCAACCGTTGTTGCAGGATCCAGCGCGTGCCCCGGTTTCCATGCCTGCAGGGCTTCCACCAGCAGCGGGATGAATTGGTCGCGGATCGAACGTTCCACCAGCAGGCGCGAGCCGGCGGTGCAGACTTCGCCCTGATTGAAGGCAATGCCGCTGGCCGCTGCCTGGGCGGCCACGCGCAGGTCCGGTGCGTCGGCGAACACCACGTGCGGGCTCTTGCCGCCCGCTTCCAGCCAGACGCGCTTCATGTTGCTTTGCCCGGCGTAAATCATCAGTTGCTTGGCAATCGCGGTGGAGCCGGTGAAGGCCAGCACATCGACGTCCATGTGCAGCGCCAAGGCCTTGCCGACGGTGTGACCGTAGCCTGGCAGGACGTTAAACACGCCTTTGGGAATGCCCGCTTCCAGCGCAAGCTGCGCGATGCGGATCGCGGTCAGCGGCGATTTTTCCGAAGGCTTGAGGATGAACGAGTTACCCGCTGCCAGCGCCGGGGCGAATTTCCAGCTGGCCATGATCAGCGGGAAGTTCCACGGCACGATGGCCGCGACCACGCCGGCCGGTTCGCGCGTCACCAGGCCAAGCTGATCGTGGGGCGTGGCGGCGACTTCATCGTAGATTTTGTCGATGGCTTCGGCAGTCCAGCGGATCGCGTTGGCGGTCGCCGGGACATCGACGTTCATCGAGTCGCTGATGGGCTTGCCCATGTCCAGGGTTTCCAGCAGCGCCAGCTCTTCCCGGTTTTCCAGGATCAGATCGGCGAAGCGGATCAGGATACGCTTGCGTTCCACCGGAGCCAGGTTGGCCCAGACGCCGGACTCGAAGGTACGACGCGCAACGGCAACAGCGGCGTTGGCATCGGCTTCGTCAGTGCTGGCGACGTTGGCCAGGAAGCGGCCGTCTACCGGGCTTACGCATTCGAACGTGGCGCCACTGGCGGCCGCGCAATATTGACCGTCGATGAAGGCACGGCTTTCGATGTTGAGGGACTGGAAGCGTTGCTCCCAGTCGCTGCGAGTGATTGTCATGGTTGTGACTCGACGCAGGGGAATAAGTGATCGCAAGACCTGTGGGAGCAAAGCTTGCTCGCGATAGCGGTGTGCCAGGCAACATCAATGTTGATTGATCCGCCGCCATCGCGAGCAAGCTTTGCTCCTACAGGTTTTTGTGTCTGGCACTGTGGGAGCGAGCCTGCTCGCGAAGGCGGAGTGTCAGGCGACATCCATGTTGAATGTGCCGCCATCTTCGCGAGCAGGCTCGCTCCCACAGTTGATCGGTGTTGTTCGTCTTAGACGGTATGCAAGTACCAGTTGTACTCAAGGTCCGAGATGGAGTTTTCGAACTCGGCCAGTTCGCTTTCCTTGCACGCCACGAACACGTCGATGTACATCGGGTCGATGTATCTGGCCATGACTTCGCTGTCGTCCAGCTCACGCAGTGCATCACGCAGGTTGTTCGGCAGGCTTTGCTCGTTTTGCTCGTAGCTGTTGCCTTCCACCGGCGAACCCGGTTCGATCTCGTTGGTCAGGCCGTGGTGCACACCCGCCAGCACCGATGCCAGCAGCAGGTACGGGTTGGCGTCGGCACCGGCTACACGGTGTTCGATGCGCACGGCGTCCGGCGAACCGGTCGGTACACGCACCGCCACAGTGCGGTTGTCGATGCCCCAGCTCGGCGAGTTCGGTACGTAGAACTGCGCGCCGAAACGACGGTACGAGTTGACGTTCGGGCAAAGGAACGCCATCTGCGCCGGCAGGGTCTCGAGCACACCGCCGATCGCGTGTCGCAGCGCGGCGTTCTGCTCGGGATCCTCGCTGGCAAAGATGTTGTTGCCTTCCTTGTCGAGAATCGAAATGTGCACGTGCAGACCGTTGCCCGCCTGGCCCGGATACGGCTTGGCCATGAAGGTGGTGTCCATCTCGTGGTCGTAGGCGATGTTCTTCACCAGACGCTTGAGCAGGACCGCGTAATCGCAGGCCTTTATAGGGTCGGCCACGTGGTGCAGGTTGACTTCGAACTGCGCCGGGGCGCTTTCCTTGACGATGGCGTCAGCCGGGATGCCCTGCTCCTTCGCACCTTCCAGAATGTCCTGCAGGCAGTCGACGTATTCGTCGAGGTCGTCGATCAGGTACACCTGGGTCGACATCGGACGCTTGCCCGATACCGGCGAACGTGGCGATTGTGGACGTCCGTTCACGTTGTCCTGGTCGATCAGGTAGAACTCCAGTTCGAACGCGGCGCAGATGGTCAGGCCCAGGTCGTCGAACTTGCGCACGATATTGGCCAGCACTTCACGCGGGTCGGCGAAGAACGGCTCGCCTTCCAGCTCGTGCATGGTCATCAGCAACTGTGCAGTCGGGCGCTTCTGCCACGGCTCGATGCTCAGGGTGCCGGGGATCGGGTAGCAGATCCGGTCGGAGTCACCGATGTCCAGACCCAGGCCGGTGCTTTCCACCGTGGAACCATTGATGTCCAGAGCAAACAGAGACGCCGGCAGGTTAATGCCTTTCTCGTAAACCTTGTGGAGACTGGTGCGTTCGATGCGCTTGCCGCGCACCACGCCGTTCATATCCGCAATCAGAAGGTCGACGTACAAAACCTCAGGATGTTTCTTAAGGAATGCGTTTGCTTCGTTGAGTTGAACGGCACGCGAGGGGACCGACATGAGGCACCTATTAAGCTGTTAATTATTATGTTCACCGCCCTTTCACGTAGCCAGTCAATCCGAAAGGCAAAGTGAAGTCAATAGCGAACACTCAGCCTTTCAGCGTTTATTTTCGGGCCTCTCAGGAGTACGAGAGTGCCAGATTGGCCGCCAAACACGCGTAAACCCTGAAGATCGGACGTGCGGCGTTTAGAATTTTTTACATGAGAGTTGTTAATTAAAATCAACAAGGCTAAGCTCCGGAAAAGCTCGTTCAAGTGTGAAACTTCGAGGTGATAAAAATGGCATTCAAGCCATTGATCGGCGTTACTGCGTGCGTCAAACAGATTGGCCTGCACCCCTACCATGTCAGCGGCGACAAGTACTTGCGTGCTGTCAGCGTTGCCGCGCTGGGGTTGCCCGTCGTCATTCCTTCCCTGGCTGAACTGACCGAAATCGAGGATCTGCTGCCGCAGCTCGACGGTCTGTTGCTGACCGGCTCGCCATCGAATGTGGAACCCTTCCACTATCAAGGCCCCGACAGCGCTCCCGGCACGGAACACGATCCCCAGCGGGATCGCACCACCCTTCCCCTGATCCGCGCGGCCATCGCCGCCGGCGTGCCGGTACTCGGCATCTGCCGTGGCTTTCAGGAGATGAACGTGGCGTTCGGTGGCAGCCTGCATCAGAAAGTCCATGAACTTCCCGGCTTCCTCGATCATCGCGAAGCCAACCACCCCGACCTGGCCGTGCAATACGCACCGGCCCATGCGGTCAAGGTGCAACCGGGCGGTGTGTTCGAAGCCCTGGATCTGCCTGCGGTGTTCCAGGTCAATTCGATTCACAGCCAGGGCATCGACCGATTGGCCCCCGGTCTGCGCGCCGAAGCCGTGGCTCCCGATGGTTTGATCGAGGCAGTCTCGGTGGAGAACAGCAAGGCCTTCGCCCTCGGCGTGCAATGGCACCCGGAATGGCAGGTCCTGGACAATCCGCCTTACTTGAGCATTTTCCAGGCGTTCGGCGAAGCGTGCCGGCAACGGGCGGCGCTGCGGAACGCGCGCTGACGTAAAGCACTGAACATCAATTTACTGCCCCCGCGGGTCATGCGGGCGTGCCTTTGCGCGCCCGTCGCCCGCGACAACAACACACTGCAATAAAAACAAGTACCGCAGCCAGGAAGGCGGCACCGGATAAACCCGGCTGAAACGGTAACCCTGTAGGAGCAAAGCTTGCTCGCGATGGCGACGGATCAACCAACATTGATGTCGCCTGATGCACCGCCATCGCGAGCAAGCTTTGCTCCCACAAGAGCCAGAGCCGGGTTTGCAAACAACTATTAAGTCGGGCCGCGTTGGCCTGGCGACTGAAACCTGTTGGGAGTTTCACATGGCAAACGCCTCCAGCATTTACAGGAAGGCCCTTGAAGGTCACCAGGCACCGAAAAAGGTGTTGGTGAAAGTCGATCGCGTCACCAAGAAATTCGACGAGACCACCGCCGTGGACGATGTGTCCCTGGAGATTCATCAGGGCGAAATCTTTGCCCTGCTCGGTGGTTCCGGTTCCGGCAAATCGACGCTGCTGCGCATGCTCGCCGGCTTCGAGCGCCCGACCGAAGGGCGGATTCTGCTCGACGGCGTGGACATCACCGACATGCCGCCCTACGAGCGGCCGATCAACATGATGTTCCAGTCCTATGCCCTGTTCCCGCACATGACCGTGGCGCAGAACATCGCCTTCGGCCTCAAGCAGGACCGTTTGCCCGCCGCTGAAATCGACGCCCGCGTGGACGAGATGCTGCGTCTGGTGCACATGACCCAGTACGCCAAGCGCAAACCCCATCAGTTGTCCGGCGGCCAGCGTCAGCGCGTGGCCCTGGCCCGCTCCCTGGCCAAGCGGCCGAAGTTGCTGTTGCTCGACGAACCCATGGGTGCACTGGATAAAAAGCTGCGTTCGCAAATGCAGCTGGAACTGGTGGAGATCATCGAGCGCGTCGGCGTGACCTGCGTGATGGTGACCCACGACCAGGAAGAGGCCATGACCATGGCCCAGCGCATCGCGATCATGCACCTGGGCTGGATCGCCCAGATCGGCAGCCCGGTCGATATCTACGAAGCACCGGTCAGCCGCATGGTCTGCGAATTCATCGGCAACGTGAACGCCTTCGACGGCCAGGTGGTGGAAGACCTGGAAGGTCACGCGATCATTCACAGCCCGGACCTGGAGCAGAAGATCTACGTCGGTCACGGCGTCAGCACCTCGGTGCAGGACAAGTCGATCACCTACGCGATCCGCCCGGAAAAACTGCTGGTCAGCACCACCAAGCCCGACACCCGCTACAACTGGTCCAGCGGCAAGGTGCATGACATCGCCTACCTCGGCGGTCACTCGGTGTTCTACGTCGAACTGCCTGGCGGCAAAGTCGTGCAGTCGTTCATGGCCAACGCCGAACGCCGTGGGGCACGTCCGACCTGGGACGATCAGGTCTACGTGTGGTGGGAAGACGACAGCGGCGTGGTACTGCGCGCATGAAAACCTTCAATCAGCAATTCCTGCGCCTGGTGCCCAGCGGTCGCAAGATCGTCATCGGCATTCCGTTCCTGTGGCTGTGCCTGTTCTTCATGTTGCCGTTCTTCCTGGTGATGAAGATCAGCTTTTCGGAAGCAGCCCTGGCCATTCCGCCCTACTCGGAGATCTACACCTACGCCGAGCAGAAATTCAATCTGCTGCTCAACATCGGCAACTACACGTTGCTGGGCGAAGATGAGCTTTACATCTCGGCGTACCTCGGTTCGTTGAAGGTCGCGCTGTTCAGTACGCTGATGTGCCTGGTGATCGGTTTTCCGATGGCCTACGCCATCACCAAGGCGAGCAAGGAAGCGCAAAACGTCTTGATGCTGCTGATCATGATGCCGACCTGGACGGCGATCCTGATCCGCGTCTATGCGTGGATGGGCATCCTCAGCAACAACGGTTTGCTCAACGCCTTCCTGCTGTGGACCGGGCTGATCGATCACCCGATCGAGATCCTCAACACCAACACTGCCGTCTATATCGGCGTGGTGTATGCGTATCTGCCGTTCATGATCCTGCCGCTGTACGCCAACCTGGTGAAGCACGATCAGAGCCTGCTGGAAGCCGCATCGGACCTGGGTTCGAGCACCTTCAACAGCTTCTGGAAGATCACCGTGCCGCTGGCCAAGAACGGCATCATCGCCGGTTGCATGCTGGTGTTCATTCCGGTGGTGGGCGAGTTCGTGATTCCGGAACTGCTGGGCGGCCCGGAGACGCTGATGATCGGTCGCGTGCTGTGGCAAGAGTTCTTCAATAACCGCGACTGGCCGGTGGCGTCCGCCCTGGCGGTGGTCATGCTGTTGATCCTGATTGTGCCGATTCTGCTGTTCAACCGCAGCCAGGCCAAAGAAATGGAGGCACGGGGATGAAACGTTTCGGTTTCTCGAAAATGATGCTGTGGCTCGGCTTGTCGTTCATCTACCTGCCGATGCTGATTCTGGTGATCTACTCGTTCAACGCCTCGAAGCTGGTGACGGTGTGGGGTGGCTGGTCGTTCAAGTGGTACGCCGGCCTGCTCGACAACTCGCAACTGATGGGCTCGGTGGTGCGCTCGCTGGAAATCGCCTGCTATACGGCGGTTGCCGCCGTCGCACTGGGAACACTGGCCGCGTTCGTCCTGACTCGGGTGACGCGCTTCAAGGGTCGCACGCTGTTCGGTGGCCTGGTGACCGCGCCGCTGGTGATGCCGGAAGTGATCACCGGTCTGTCGCTGTTGCTGCTGTTCGTGGCCATGGCGCAATTGATCGGCTGGCCGATGGAACGCGGCATCGTGACGATCTGGATCGCTCACACCACGTTTTGTGCCGCCTACGTGGCGGTGGTAGTCTCCGCCCGCCTTCGCGAGCTGGATCTGTCCATCGAAGAAGCGGCCATGGACCTCGGGGCCAAGCCGTTCAAGGTGTTTTTCCTGATCACCATCCCGATGATCGCGCCGTCACTGGCGGCCGGCGGCATGATGTCCTTTGCCCTGTCCCTGGATGACCTGGTACTGGCGAGCTTCGTTTCCGGCCCGGGTTCCACGACCCTGCCGATGGAAGTGTTCTCGGCGGTGCGCCTGGGCGTGAAGCCGGAGATCAACGCCGTGGCCAGCCTGATTCTGCTGGCGGTGTCGATCGTGACCTTCATGGTCTGGTACTTCAGCCGCCGCGCCGAAGCCAGCCGCAAACGGGCGATTCAGGAAGCCATGGACCAGACCGCCAGCGAATCGTGGCAGCAACCTAAGAAGCAAATGGTAGAAGCGACGGCCTAGCACCACCCCCTGTAGGAGCGAGCATGCTCGCGATGGACGTAAACGATAACGTTGGCTACCTGAATGAACGCGTCGTCCTTGAGTTTTTCGCGAGCAGGCTCGCTCCTACACGAAGTGTGATTTGAATAAAAAAGAAATGGAGTTGTACCGATGAAAATGTTTGGCAGGACTCTGCTGACACTGTCCTTATTGGGCGCGATTGCCACCGGCGCCCAGGCCAATGACAAGGTTCTGCGCGTCTACAACTGGTCGGATTACATTGCCCCGGACACCGTCAAGAAATTCGAAGACGAGACCGGGATCCAGGTGACCTACGATGTGTTCGACAGTAACGAAACCCTTGAAGCTCGCCTGCTGGCGGGCAAATCAGGCTACGACATCGTCGTGCCGTCCAACAGTTTCCTGGCCAAGCAGGTCAAGGCCGGCGTCTATCGGGAACTGGACAAATCCAAACTGCCGAACTGGAAAAACCTCAACACGGTGCTGTTGAAGAACGCCTCCGCCAGTGATCCGGATAACGCCCATGCGTTCCCGTACATGTGGGGCTCGATCGGCATTGGTTTCAACCCGGACAAGGTCAAGGAAGTGCTCGGCGCCAACGCCCCGACCAACTCCTGGGACTTGCTGTTCAAGCCGGAAAACGCGGAAAAACTGAAAGCCTGCGGTATCAGTTTCCTCGATTCGCCAACTGAAATGCTCCCGGCCGCCCTGCACTACCTGGGCTACCCGGTGAACGATCAGGACAAGCAGCACATCAGCGAAGCCGAAGCGTTGTTCATGAAGATTCGCCCGTCGGTGGCGTACTTCCATTCCTCGAAGTACATCTCTGACCTGGCCAACGGCAATATCTGCGTGGCCGTCGGTTATTCCGGCGACGTGCTGCAAGCCAAGGCCCGGGCCCAGGAAGCCGGCGACAAGGTGAAGATCGACTACAGCATCCCCAAAGAAGGCGCCGGCAGTTTCTACGACATGGTGGCCATCCCGCGGGATGCGGCCAACGTCGAGAACGCCTACCTGTTCATGAACTTCCTGATGCGCCCGGACATCATTGCCGAAATCACCAACAGCATCGGCTACAGCAACGCCAACGCGGCGGCAACGCCCTTGGTGGATGAAGCGATTCGCAACGATCCGGGCTCGTACCCGTCGCAGGAAACCATGGCGACCTTGTATGCCATTCCTGATATGCCGATCGGTGTGCAGCGGGTGATGACCCGGGGTTGGACCAAGGTAAAACTCGGCAAATAGTTCACTCAGCACGGCTGTTGAATCTGACACCGCTTTCGCGAGCAGGCTCGCTCCGACAATGAAATGCATTCCCCTGTGGGAGCGAGCCTGCTCGCGAAGAGGCCGGAACATTCAACATAGAAATCAGGCTTAACTTTTTCCGTTCACGCAGCGCCTTACCACCGCTGCGTCGCTCACCTGGCTCCTCGGTTAAGGTGAAGTTTGGCGCCCTTGGGCGCCTTTTTTTCGTTTACGCGTTACCCAGCAGCCACGAGGCCAGCGCCAGGTAGCGGCCCTTGTGGGATTCGAACAGGGCGAAACGGTCGGCGCGCAGGAAAAACTCCGGTGGCGTGGCGGACTCGGGCACCGGTGCGCGAAAGTCACGCGCCAGGGTCAGGTGCGGGCGAAACTCCCGTGGCGCATCTTGCGGCGCAAACGGCAGCACGGCCTGTTCCAGGTCATACACCAGCCGCAACAATGCCGGCGGCGCCTGCTCCGGCGCCAGGACCAGCACCCCTGCCCTGCGCCATACATCGAGCCGGTCCAGCACCACGGTCAATCGCTCGCCCGAGGTACGGATGGACGCGGCCGCCTTACAGATATCGGCAATCTGCGCCGTACCGACCGATCCGAGGAATTTCAGGGTCAGGTGAAAGTTCTCCGCCGGTACTGGCCGCCCGCTCCTCAGTTGCAGCGCACTACGCCATTGGGCGATGGCCTTGCGTTGCGCCGGCGCACAGTCCAGGGCAAAAAACAGCCGTTTGAATGGCTCACGGGATTCGTCGCTCATGCGTGGCACCTCCTGACATCCAAGTTATAGTTCATGCAAACGCTAAAACTGGAGGGGGCCATGCGAGAAATCATCAGCAAAGAGCCATGGTGGGCCGTGCCACCGAAACCCGGTCAGGACGAGTTCGAGCTGGAATGGGGCTGGCTGGTTCACTACAACGAAGGTGAGCCGCGCTTCGAGTTCGTCAGGGAACGGCCCACGGACAGCGAGATTCGTAACCGCAAGAGTTGCAGGATCACCCCTTCATCCGAGTGATCCTGCGGTGGTGGTTCACGCCTTCACGATCGTTTCAAAACCGCCGAAGATCATGCGTTGTCCATCGAACGGCATCGGATTGGCGTCCGGCTGCATTCTCGGGTCGGCCATCATTTTTTCCATCGCCGCATCGCTGGTGGCCTTGTCCGGCCAGATGAGCCAGCCGAATACCACAGTTTCGTCTGCCTTGAGTTTCACGGCCATCGGGAACGACGTCACCTTGCCGTCAGGCACATCATTGCCCCAGCACTCGACCACGCTCAGAGCCCCGTTCTCCTTGAAAATCCCGGCAGCGATTTCGGCGTGCTTCTTGAATTTTTCACGATTGGCGGTGGGCACCGCAGCGGCAAAAGCATTGACGTAAGACATGGGTGTTCTCCTTGAGCTCACAGGTAAATACGTTCATGGGTTGATCTGCTGATTAGTCGATTGGCTCGGCTGCGATTCGACATGATCGACGGGCAGGCCGACCGGCGGTTGCGCGCTGGCAGCCAGGCTGCCTTCGATCTGCCCTGCCATGTACAGGGTCCCGGCCATGACACCGGTGGTCGGGTTCTGCACCAGCTTGGTCCAGGCCTTGTCGAACGTGTTGCCCAGGCTGCTGCGAATCAGCGCTTCGCTGTCCGGCCGGTCGGCGGATTGAATCAAGGCACGAACCCCCGCGACCCCGACGGTAATCAAGCCGCCCGCGAGTTTCCCGGCGGCCGCCGCCACGGCACTGGCCGCCCCTCGTGGGGCCATTTCAGCTTCCATTCGTCGGCTGGCGCGCCTGGCCACCGGCGCCATGGCGATGTCGGTTGAACCGACGCCCTTTTCGCCCCCGGCCTTGTGGATTTTGTCGATCAGCGCGGCGTAGGCCGGCAGGTTGTTCAGCGGTTCGGCGTACACGATCTGGTACAGCGAGGCGTTGCGCGCCGGTGGTGGCCCGAGGGCAATCGCCGGGATTTTCTGGATGCGGCCATTGAGCTGAGCCATGGGTACGCCGTGGCGCTGGGAGATTTTTTGCAGTTCTTCCTTGAGGATGTCCACATAGAAGGCAGCCGCCAGGGTGAGAATCGCATCCGGATCAACCTCCAGCGCCGCCGGAGCCAGCACTTTTTCCTGATATTGCTCCAGCAGATAAGCGGCCAGGCGCTTTTCCGAAGCATCCTGTTCACCCTTGGCGCTGATGGTGTACCAGCTGACTTTCATCGACAGCCATTCCTGGGTCCAGTAGCTGCTGAACCAGGGAATGAAGTTTTGTTCGGTCAGTTCGTAGACCCGCGTGCGCCAGTAATCCATGGCGCCGCGGGCGTAGATTCTGGTCTGCTCGGTAGCCGACTGCGACGCCTCGACAATCTCCCGGTCCACCTGCTGCCAGGTGCTGGGCGCAACCATGATCTGCGGCGTTTCCACCGGCGCGCGCGGCGCCGTGACGCAACCCGCCAACACAAGCAATACAGCGACGATCAACGAACGCAGGTTCAAGATCGCGGCTCCTGAAAGTCTGCACCGAACCGAATGCCCGGTGCTTGAAAGGCCCTGATTTGAGTATAGGTGCGGGCCGTTGCCCATTTGGTTTTGCGGTGGTCTTTCGGGCGCCATCGCGGGCAAGCCCGCTCCCACAGGGATCAAGGGTGTTCACAACTCTGTATTCCACCACTGACCACTGTGGGAGCGGGCTTGCCCGCGATGGGGCCCGGGAGATCACCCACAAAACCGACCATCACTTGCATCGATATTCAACATCGCCACGAATGCCTTCCGCCTGACGACCGTCAGCGTAGGATCAATCTCAACCCAACACGAAACCTGTAGCGGAGGGTCGAATCATGCTGATCCATCTCCTGACCTGCTTGGCCCTGACGGCCTTCACGTTGACTGTATTTGGCTGGTTCGTCCTCTCCCAGGAGCGCACGTCATGATCAACGAAGTCACCCTGTCCGTGAGCTTCCCGGTATTCGGCAACAACTACTACTCGCAGCCATTCGAGTCTCGTAAAGTGTTGACCCTGGTGTTCGACAAAAAATTCGAAGCAATGCTGATTCCATCCGCCGGCCAGCACTTCAACAACGAAGTGGTCGGGCTCAACGATCAGTTCCGTTTCCTCAACGATGTGCTGGCCGAGCATTTGCTGGCGAGCGAGTTCGCCGCTAGCGCCCGCCGCAATCAATACTCCTGAGCAGATGGCCCAGGCCGTCGGCAACACAGGTCGGCGAGGCCGGGGAAAAACGTTCCAGCAGGCGGCGGTTATCGGCCCGTGAATGCCTGATATCACCGGGACGCGCCGCACTGTAGTTCAGTGTCAGCGGCCGTCCCAACAGCTCGCTCAACAGCGTCGCCAGATCATTGAGGCTGGTGGATCGGTTGAACCCGACATTGACCGCCTCGATGCCCGGTTTCGGCTCAGCAACCGCTTTTACCAGGATCTTGACCAGGTCACCGACGTACACAAAATCCCGCGTTTGCTCCCCATCGCCGTAAACGGTAATGGGGAGTTCTTTTTGCCCACGCTCACTGAAAATACTGATGACGCCGGAGTACGGCGATGACGGGTCCTGACGGGGTCCGTAAATATTGAAAAATCGCAGGATGACCGGTTCGAGGCTGTGCTGGCGGCGATAGAAGTCCAGAAAATGTTCGCTGGCCAGCTTGTCGGCCGCATAGGGCGTCAGCGGATTCTTGGGCGTGTCCTCGGTGATGGCGGTGCCGTCACCGTTGTTGCCATAGATCGCCGCGCTGGAGGCATAGACCACCCGCTTGACCCCCGCCTGACGCATGGCCTCGCAAATGTTCAGCGTGCCGACGAAGTTGCTCTGGTGCGTGGCGACCGGGTCGTCGACCGACGCCTGCACCGACGCCACCGCCGCCAGATGCACCACCGCGCTACAGTCTTTCATCGCCCGCGTCACCGTCGGCGCGTCGGCGACATCCCCCACCACCAGGGACAAGTGGCAGCAATCAACCGGCAAGTTCGACAGTTTTCCTGTGGAAAGGTCGTCCAGCACCCGCACGCCGTAGCCGTTTTCAAGCAGTGCTTCGACCAGGTGCGAACCGATGAAACCGGCACCGCCCGTCACCAGAATTCGCTCTGTCATGACTATTTACTCCCCTGCACGTTGGTGTCGGGTCGATACATGGCAATGAAGTCGCCCAACTCTTCAATGAACTCACGGCTGTCGGTGACCATTTGATCCCAATCAGTCGGAAAGCGGACATTCAACGGCAATTGATCAATGCGCCAGCGCGGCGGCAATGGGTGATCGAACCGGGCGGCGACCTGCAAACCCATCTCACTGGCGGCAAATGGCCCCCGCAACACCGTCGGCGTACGACCGGCACTGTCCACGGACTGGACCACCCGGGCCGTCAACCATTTGCCGTCGGGCATACGCACGCGCAACGGCTGGCCGATCCCGGCATGGCTGATATTGAGCGGTTCCAGATAGATCCACAGCAGCGGCTCCTCCATCTGTTCGATGCGCATCAGCAAGGTGCCGGCGCCGACGTTTTCGCCGGGGTTGACCAACACTTCCGCCACCCGCCCGCTCTGCGCAGCCGTGACCGGCAGCGCCGCGAGGCGCGTTTGCAACCACTTCTGCTCGGCGTTGCGTTGAACCTTGTCGCGCTCCTCGCTCAATGGCTGATTGGCCAGTTGCTCGCGGCGCTCGAACGCCAGCAAGTCGGCCTTGAAACTGTCGAGTTCGGACTGGGCCGCCAGCACTTCGCCACGGGACACGGCGCCCCGTATCACCAGATCCTCAAGCACCCTGATGCGATCCTGCGAACGGGCAATCCGGGTCTGGAGCAACTGGCGCTCACGGCCGCCCAGTTTGGCATTGCTTGCCCGCGCGGTGTCCGGCGGGATGGCGGCGAGTTGCGCAAGCCGGGCTCGCCATTCGGGGTTATCGAGATTGGCCAGGGGTTGATTGACCCGCACCTGGTCACCGGCCTTGACGAACAATTGCTCGACCCGTCCGGCATCCCGGGCGCGCACCTCCAGAATCGGCAAGCGCAATTGCGCCGGGGCGTCGATCATCAGCATGCCGTACACCAGCTTGCCCCCCAGCCAGATCAACGGACTCGCCACCAGCAACAGGATCAGATACCAGCGCACGCGAAACGCCGCGCGCTTGCTGGGAGCGTAGAGCACACTCAAGCCCTGTTCTTGAGTCGGGTTCAACTCCTTGCGGCTATCGAAACGAATCTTCATCACGGCTCACCGTTTTGGAAAGTCTCGCCAGGCCTGCCAGTCGATGCCGGCAATCCCCAAAGGTTGCAGTTGTTCACGCCAGGCGTTGGTCTGGTGTTGCAACTGTTCGGTGGTCGCGCCGGCCCAGGACTCCGTGGCGTCCAGCTGCGGCTCTGTGCTCTGTGCCAGGCGAAATTGCAGCGCGGGCCAGCGTTTGGCGATCTGCTCGGCCATTCGCGCACTGTTTTTCGGGTTGCGGGTGTAGATCATCAGGCTGACCTGGCGCACCCCCGTGTCGGGCAGCGCACAGGGCACACAGGTTTGTCCGGGTTTCGGCTCGGCGAACCAGCGAGGGTGGCTGGACATTTCTACCGGCCAGGGGCTCTGCGCGGCGGCCATGCGCAAGGTCTCAAGCAGGTTTTTCAAGCGTTGATCGGGGACGGGAACGCCCAACTGCTCGACTTCCAGATCCAGGTGCAGGCTGGTGAAGGACAGACCCTTGAATTTCGCCAGCAGATCGGTGAGCTGATGGCGCCCTTCGGGTTCGATCCATTGCGGATCGCCCAGCAACAGGCTCACTTGAACCCCCTCTCTGGCCGCGTCCCGCAGCAATTGCTCCAACCCTTGGCGGGTGGTGCCCAGATCCCGAATCTGAGCCGACTTGAGGCCCAGGTAGATCTTGTCCATCCCGGCCTTGCGCAGCGCCGCCAGTTCAGTTGCCCGCTGCCCGGGATCGAGCAGCGTTTCGCTGTCCCACACGTAACTGGCCTGGGACCATGTCGACGGCGCCGCCTGCGCCATCAACGCGGGCGGTAACCACAGCGCCAGCGCAAACAGTATCGATCGCATATCAAAACCTCGTGGCTCGCTTGAGTACCCACCAGGGCGCCATCGAGCTTTCTTCATGCCCGCGACGGAACATCTCGTTGAGCATGGCCACCGCGCTCCAGCACCGCAGGATCAGCATGAACAGCGGAAAGACCGGCACCAGTAACCCCAGGGTCATGTCCTGCCGGGGTCGGTCGGAGACCATCAGCAACATGGCGAAGAACAACAGCGCGGTGATCATCAGGTAAAGCAGATAGACCAGCACAAACAGAAACAGCAGCGTCTTGCCCGGCAGAATGAACAAGGCGAGCAAGGTGTAGCTGAAGATGAGGAATGGCAGTACCAACTGAAAAAAGAACCCCGTGAGCAGGATCATCACAAAGGTCGGCCAGCCCAGTAAGCGCGGGTTGATGTTGTGGTTGTGCTTTCTGATGTAGAGAAAATACAGGTCGCCGTCCCAACGCAATCGTTGCATCAGGAACTGCCTGAGCGTAGCCGGCGCGTCGGTGTGCCCGACCGCCTCGGGCTCGAAAGGAATTCGCAGGTCGTGGCGTTTGAAATAGCTTTTGATGCGCAACGTCAGGTCCAGGTCTTCGGCGGTATGGGTGTTCCAGCCGCCGATTTTCACCAGGAAGCTGCGCCGGAACGCGCCAAAGGCTCCCGAGACGTTGTTGACCAGGTTCCATTCGGACAGACCGATTTTCGACATGTGAATCGACAACAGGTATTCCAGCGCCTGCATCGCGGTGACCCAGGATGACCAGGCATTGCGTACGCGCAGGCTGCCGGCCACCGCCGGCACCGAAGGGTCCTCGAAATGCCGCACAATGGAGGTGACCATGTTGTTGTCGAAGGACGTATCACCGTCGAGCGCCATCACGATTTCACCGCTGGCCAGCGACAGGCCGGCGTTCAATGACGACACCCTTCCGCCACGCTGCCATTTGGCGATCGGCCGCAAATGGCGCCTGGGGTACAACTGCGGATTGACGTCGAAACTGCGCACGGCGCTGAGTGTCGCCTGGTTCATCGTGGCGCCATCCACCACGGGAATCATCTCGATGTGGCCCTGGTACGTCTGCTCGCACAAGCTCAGCAGGGTGGTCTGCACATCCATGCCTTCGCTGTAGCAGGTGATGATGCAAGAGACTCTCGGTCGATAAATGCTGATCTTCGGCACCTGGCTGCGTCGCCGTGTGAACCAGCGCAAGACCCCGAGCATCACCATGATCATCAGCGGCAGTTCGAACATCAGGAACAAGGGGAAAAGCATGTAGAACAAGCGGCTCAATCCATCCGAGCCCATGAGCGAAACCATCAGGTTGTAGAGTTGCTCCATCAATGGGCTCATGGTGCGTCACCCCAGCTCACTGGCCAGACGGGCCAGAAGCAGTTCGCCATCTTCCTGATCGAGCAGTTCCTCGGGCGCCGTGATGCTGATGACACGCAGGGAAATGTCGCTGATCTCCGGTGCGGAAAACAATTCCGCGACCTTGCCCAGGCGTTGCTTGACGATGGCCAGGCCCTTGGCATCGGTATGGGGCAGCATGATCCAGAAGAACTCCTCGGTGCTTCGCGAGCAGCGGTCCGTTTCCCGGACGGTTTCCTTCAGCCGATCGGTCACGCTGTCGATGAACGCGTGACCGCGTTGTTCACCCAGGCGCGACAAGGCCCCGCTCAGATTGACGAAGCGCAGGCCGATCAACGAAAAGGCGGGCTCGGGGTAGCGGCGCACAAGCTGGATCTGCCAGGTCAGCAGGTCATAGAAATCCTTGCCGCCCAGCAGCGTGAGTCGACCGAAGTGCTGGGCCGAACGATCACTGAACTCCTGGCGGCAGCGGAAACGACCGGCCTCGGTCAGGCGGAAATCCCTGATCTCCCGCACCCGCAACTTGTCGGGGGTGTGCGACAGGCCACAGTCCAGGCAACGGGCCTGCACTTCGGCATCGACAAAGAACGCCTGGCACGACCGACAGCGATAGTTCTCCATCGGGCGGTCGTAATCGCTGCCGATGTGGCGCAAACGGTTCAGGCAATTGGGGCACAACAACACCCCGTCCTTGAGGAAGGATTCCTGGGGGCCGACGTGACCGCAGGTGAAACAATGCAATGAAGGTTGCCGGGAAATGTCCAGGGCCTGGCATTCGGCGCACACATCGATGTAATTGAGCCGGCCCGAGCCGCAGTCCGCACAGAGGCGAACCCGGTCGACCAGAACGCCCTCTTCCAGCCAGTCCTGTTGCGCCATCAGACTCAACCAGACAAACGAGTTGACTTGCTCGTTGTCCGCCAGCGCGTCCAGTAACGGATAGCGATAATGCTGGGGCACTTCCGGGTCGCGCAGGGCATAGATGCGCGCATCGTCGCGCAGCCAAAGCCAGGACAGCACCCGACTTTCGAAGCGCTCCGGGGCGGCCTCTTTATTGAACAGGCGGAAGCGTTCCAGCCAGCTCCGCCAATTGGTTTTGATTTCGTTGGAGTCGACCGGGCACGCGCCATCCCCCAGGGCTTCGCACCAGGCATCCTGATCGCGGCAGCAGAAGATGAGGGTGTAACGATAGGGGCGGATGGAGCGCAACTTGCGCAGGAATTTTCCCGCATGGGTGCCGGGCATATCCAGCAGCAGTACATCAAATGCGGCGACAGCCAACAGGCTGGCAAAATCGGCAAAGTGTGCAATCTCGGGAAGATTCAGGCTGGGAACTCTATTACCGAGTATCGCGATTCGCGGATTTGAAATCGGCATGACATACGCCCTCTACAGGAGACCGAGAAGTGCGATTGACAGGAGATACCAACACTAGCACCGCATCAGAGAAGCGCATGCTTAATTGTGAAGTTATTTTTTGACAGTCCGACCGCCGAAAACTCTTCAGACAATTCAATGAATTTTTGTACATCTTAGCGCGGGGCAATTTGATCGAAAGTAAAAACGAGACAAATTTGAAATTATTTATTTTTCAATCAATTAAAAGAACTATCCAACTAATAACCTCACCCATAATTGATTGCCAATCAAATTGACATCATTGATAGCGTTGCGCCATTTGGCAGTACCTGCAATTCGAAACCAGTTGCACTCGGCTCTTTTCATTTACGACCAACGGCCGCAAATACAATGCAACACACTATAAGTTCAAATTATTTTTATATCAAAATAACAGTCTTTTATTACCAAACCAAACAGTAATACCCATCACTATTATCATCAGCTTATCAGCCATTATTTCAATATCAAGTTCATGGCACTCGATAGATCATGCAACTTGTTTATGGGTGCGTCCTTATGCGCAAACTTCCCTGAGACAGCCGCGCAACCAGCGATGCACCGGGTCGGCATCCAGCCGCGGATGCCACAGCATGGCCACGGTAAACTCCGCCAGGGACAGCGGCAGCGCAAAGCTGTGCATGCCCGCGCGCAGGTTGGCAGTGTGGCGTTCCGGCACGCTGGCGATCAGGTCGCTGGCGCGGGCGAGCGCCAGTGCAGTGGAGAAGCCGGCGACAATGGTCACGATCTGTCGCACGAGACCAAGGGGCGCCAGGGCTTCATCGATCGGTCCCTTGTCCAGCCCGCGGCGGGACACACTGATGTGGCTGCCCGCTGCATAACGTTCAGGCGTGATCTCATCCTTCCCCAGCGCATGCCCGGCACGCACCACGCCGATGAAACGATCCCGAAACAAACCCTGGGTCCGCAGCTCCGGGCCAGCGGCGTGGCCGACGACACCGGTTTCCAGATCGACCGTGCCATTACGCAGTGACGTGCTGTCCTTGTCGGGTTTGTGCACGAAACGCAGGCGCACACCCGGCGCTTCTTCGGCAATGCGTGCGATCAGCGCGGCACCGAAGTTTTCGACAAAACCTTCGCTGGTGCGCAGGGTAAAAGTGCGCACCAGCTGTTGGAGGTCAGGCTGCTCGGCCGGGCGCAGTACCGTTTCAGCCTCCAGCACAAGCTGACTGACCCGCTCACGCAACGCCAGTGCCCTCGGCGTAGGCACCAGGCCGCGCCCGGCCCTGACCAGCAGTGGATCGCCCGTGGTTTCACGCAAGCGCGCCAGCGCCCGGCTCATGGCCGACGGACTCAGGCCCAAGCGCTTGGCGGCCCGCGCCACGCTGCCCTCGGTCAGCAGGACATCCAGTGTGAGCAGCAAGTTGAAATCGGGCGTCGACATGAAGGGCACCGTGGCTCAGTGAGATGGCGTCAGACGCACGTATCAAGTGCAACCGATGCGCCTTCCGCCATGTTAGGCGCGGGCGTAGATTTGCGGTAGCTCCAATCGGGAGTGGCCAGAAAAGAGGACCCCCATGGATTCCACAGCAGCTGTCACAGAAAGCAGGGAACGGACATTGTCTGTCAGGTGGGCGCTGGCCAGCCTGTCGCTGTCGATGTTGTTGTCATCCCTGGGCACCAGCATCGCCAATGTCGGCCTGCCGACACTGGCCCAGGTCTTCAATGCGTCCTTTCAACAGGTGCAGTGGATCGTCCTCGCCTACCTGCTGGCCATCACCACCCTGATCGTCAGCGTCGGTCGCCTCGGTGACCTCATGGGTCGGCGGCGCCTGCTGTTGACCGGGATCGCTTTGTTCAGCCTGGCTTCGGCCTTGTGCGGCCTGGCGCCGAGCCTGGAACTGTTGATCGGCGCGCGGGCGCTGCAAGGTCTCGGCGCGGCGATCATGATGGCGCTGACCCTGGCGTTTGTGGGCGAGACGGTGGCCAAGGACAAGACCGGCAGCGCCATGGGTTTGCTGGGCACAATGTCGGCCATCGGTACGGCGATGGGACCGTCGCTCGGCGGTGTGCTGATCGCCGGGTCGGGTTGGCGGGCGATCTTCCTGATCACGGTGCCCCTGGGCTTGTTGACCCTTGTGCTCGCCCATCGCTATTTGCCTGCCGATCAGCACCGGGCAAAGACCGCTCGGGCCGCGTTCGATCCACTGGGCACCCTGCTGCTGGCCCTGACGCTCGCCGCCTATGCGCTGGCCATGACCCTCGGACGTGGCCATTTTGGCGCGCTGAATATCGCTCTGCTGCTGTTGGCTTGCGTGGGTGTCGGGGCGTTTGTGTGGGTGGAGAAGCGTGTCGCCGCGCCGTTGATTCGCTTGGCGATGTTTCGCGATCGGCCGCTCAGTGGCAGCCTGCTCATGAGCCTGTTGGTGACCACGGTGATGATGGGCACGCTGGTGGTCGGGCCGTTCTATCTGGCGCAGGCCCTTGGCTTGAGTGCCGTCGAGGTCGGGCTGGTGCTGTCGGTCGGGCCCTTGGTCGCCGCACTGACCGGGGTGCCTGCGGGGCGCATTGCCGACCGCTTCGGTGCCCGGCGCATGACCCTCGCCGGGCTGGTCGCCATCGCGCTCGGCTGCCTGCTGTTGTCGGTGTTGCCGAGCACCTTGGGTATCGGCGGCTACCTTGCGCCCATGGTCGTGATCACCCTGGGTTATGCGGTGTTCCAGACGGCCAACAACACGGCGGTGATGGCCGATGTCCAGCCGGAACAACGGGGGGTGGTGTCCGGATTGCTCAACCTGTCGCGCAATCTGGGGCTGATCACCGGGGCTTCGGTGTTGGGGGCGGTGTTTGCGTTGGCTTCGGCGACGGTCGTTACCGCGCCCCCGCAAGCTGTTGCCCACGGCATGCGCATAACATTTGCCGTGGCGTTAGGCCTGATCGGCGCCGCGTTCATTGTAGGAGCGATGCTTGCTCGCGATGGACGTCAACGATAACGCGCCCTGCCTGACTGACCGTGTTGTCCGGGCGTTTTTCGCGAGCAGGCTCGCTCCCACAGGTTCGCAGTCGAACTGGGCGGGACGGCGGCCTGCTACTGCTTGAGGATAAGCAGCGGCGTGTCTTTCTTGACGACGTAGGTCGCCAGTTCCGAGGCCTTGCCCTTGCCGATATTCTTCGCGACATGCGCGGTGCCTGCCGGGATGTACAGGGATTCGCCGGCATTGAGTACAACGTTCGGCTGCCCTTCGAGTTCGTACTCGAACGTCCCTTCGATTACGTAAGCCACTTCAACACCAGGATGGGCATGTTTGGGCGACACCACGCCCGGATCGAAATCGACGCGCACCTGAATGACTTCGCGCCCTTCTACATCAAGGTCGCGATGGACCAGGTCGGTGCGCTTGATGCCTGTCTGCCAGCTCTTGGCAGGGGCTTGGCCAGCATCGGCGGATGGTTGGGTTTCCTGGGCCTGGGACAGGCCGGCGAAAGCGGTCAACGCGGCCGTGACGAAGGCGACGCCAAGCAGGCGGGTGGCGTTGGTCTGGTTTTTTCGGGACATCGCAGTTCTCCAATGAGCGCCGGGTAAAAAGCGCGGGATGCCGTTGTGGGGCTACGCCATTACGCGGTCGTCATGTATCGCGTTCGTGTCGCGCAGGGACTGTTTTTGTATGCGCAAGTCGCTGTCGGCGAGGGAGATACGTTCAGATACAAGGGCCTGATTGGTCGCCCTTAGCGTGCAAGGCGGTTTCGCTCGGCGTACCCCCCTGCGAGGTGTCAGGCCTTCATTTCGGCGGCCAGCACATTCACCAATGCCGCCGCCGGCATGGACCGTACCAGTGGCGCGCCCTGCCCGGCCCACTGCACGGCGAAGTCGCTGTTGGCCCTGGCCGCTGCGGCGGCATTGAGCGCCTTGTTGGCGTCGTAGGCGATGGGATAGTCCGGCAGCGCCGGGGCATTGGCCTCAAGGCTGGTAAAGTTGCGGTTGACCATGCCCCGGGCAGGTCGGCCGGAGATGACGCTGGTGACCCTGGTTTGATGAGCACGCGGGCCTTTCAGGGCTTCCCGATAAACCGCATTGGCGGAGGATTCGGGACACAGAATGAATGCCGTACCCAACTGCGCGGCGCTGGCGCCCAGCTGCATGACGGCCTTGATGCCGGCGCCATCCATGATGCCGCCCGCCGCGATCACCGGCAGTCGGGACGCTTCGGTCAGCACACGCACCAGGCCAAGGGTGCCCATCTCGCTGTCCTGCTGCGGATCGAACACCCCGCGATGTCCCCCGGCTTCGTACCCCTGCGCCACCAGCGCATGCACGCCAGCCTGTTCCGCCTGCTGCGCTTCGGCCAGGTTGGTCACGGAACACAGCAGGACGATACCGGCGTCCTTGAGTGCATCGATGGCCGGTTGCGCTGGCAAGCCGAAATGGAAGCTGACCACCGCGGGCTTTTCTTCCAGCAGCATGTGCAGCATGCCGACGTCCTCGACGAACGAGGTGTAGATCTCACGCAGCGAGGTCGGCGCAGTGGCGTCGAACTCGGCGAAAAACGGCGCGAGGAAACTCAGCCACTGCGCTTCACGCATACTGTCTTGCACCGCAGGCGCGTGGCAGAACAGGTTCACATTGAACGGCTTGTCCGTCAGCGTCGCGGTCTCACGCAACATGGCCCGCGCCTGTTCGACGTTGCTCGCCCCGATGCCGATGGAGCCGAGCCCGCCGGCGTTGGACACCGCGGCCGCGAGCCTGGGGGTGGAGACGCCCACCATGGGCGCCTGGATGATGGGCAGTTCAATGTCTAAAAGGGACAACAAAGGGTTGGACATGAGAACACCTGAATGTGATGCGAAAAAATGAGGAGCATGGAGTCGCCCCCCCCGGGAAAACGGACAACGTGCCAGCCCGCGCCAACACGCCCTCCCACCCGAAAAACTCAGTGATTACTTGGACGTCGGCATGGCAAATTCAGCGCCCTTGGCAATGCTGTTCGGCCAGCGCTGCATGATCGACTTCTGCTTGGTATAGAAGCGCACGCCTTCTTCGCCATACGCGTGCATGTCACCGAACAGCGAGCGCTTCCAGCCACCGAAACCGTGCCACGCCATGGGCACCGGAATCGGCACGTTGATGCCGACCATGCCCACCTGGATGCGGCTGGCGAACTCACGGGCGATGTGACCGTCACGGGTGTAGCACGCGGTGCCGTTGCCGAACTCGTGGGCGTTGACCAGCTCGACTGCCTCGGCAAAATCCTTCACCCGCATGCACGCCAGCACCGGACCGAAGATTTCCTCTTTATAGATCTTCATTTCCGGGGTGACGTGATCGAACACCGTGCCACCGAGCCAGAAACCCCCGGCACAGTTGGCACCGGCCTCTGAACCGTCAAAGCCGCGTCCGTCGACCAGCAGCTCGGCACCTTCGGCGATGCCTTGCTCGATGTAGCCGGTGATGCGCTGGTGCGCCACTTGCGAAACGATCGGCCCCATTTCGGCGGTCAGGTTCATGCCCTCGAGGATTTTCAGCGTACGGGTACGCTCCACCAGTTTCGGCATGACCTTGTCGGCGACATCACCGACGAACACCGCCACCGAAATCGCCATGCAACGCTCGCCGGCAGAACCAAAAGCTGCGCCGATCAGTGCATCGACCACCTGATCGATGTCGGCGTCGGGCATCACCACCATGTGGTTCTTCGCCCCGCCCAAGGCCTGCACGCGTTTGCCGTGGCGGGCCCCGGTCTCGTAGATGTAATTGGCAATTGGCGTCGAGCCGACAAAGCTCACGGCCTGGACTTGCGGATGATCGAGCAGCGCATCTACCGCTTCTTTGTCGCCCTGCACCACGTTGAACACACCGTCCGGCAATCCGGCTTCCTTGAACAGTTCGGCGATCAACAGCGAGGGCGAAGGATCGATCGGACTGGGCTTGAGTACGAAGGTATTACCGCAGGCGATCGCCACCGGGAACATCCACATCGGCACCATCACCGGGAAGTTGAACGGCGTGATGCCGGCCACGACCCCCAGGGCCTGGCGCAGGGTCCAGTTGTCGATGTTGGTCGAGACCTGCTCGGTGTAGTCGCCCTTGAGCAACTGCGGGATGCCGCAGGCGAACTCCACCACCTCGATACCGCGGGTCACTTCACCCTGGGCGTCGGTGAACACCTTGCCGTGCTCGCGGGTGATCATCTGCGCCAGCGTGTCGCGATGCTCGTTGAGCAACGCCAGGAACTTGAACAGGATGCGCGCACGGCGCAGTGGCGGCGTCGCCGACCAGGCCGGGAAGGCGGCCGCTGCCGCTTGCACCGCCGCGTCGACTTCAGAGGCATTGGCCAGGGCCACCTTGGCGGTGACCGCACCGGTGGCCGGGTTGGTAACGTTCTGCCCACGGTCGGAAATGCCCGGCGTCACGCGGCCGTGAATGTAGTGTGCGATCTCTGCTGGCTGGTTGCTCATGGCGGGTGTCCCCTGCTGGTGGATAAGAGCCATCTCTTTTTGTTTTCGGGAGAGTGCCAGCCGGGATGTGGATGCGGCTGGCAGAGCCAAGGTAGGCCAGCCTTATAATCATGTAAAATGATGATTAATGATCTTATGGATCATAAATGGTGAATGCTATTTTGTGCCGTGCACGGTGGGGAACCCGCGCGGGGAAATACAGACAAGCGATGGTCACACTCAGTTATCGCGGCACTCAATGCGATCCATCAGATTTGCGCCAGGAATAGGCGCTTTTTGTCGAGCGTCGTTCACCCGTGCACGAGGTAGGCCCCTGCCGGAACCCGATGTCGCAGTTTCTTGCATTTGCCGGGTGCGGGTTGATGCCCCGGCGGGCGGTCAGGAAACCAGATTCGGCATCGACCCGGAGGCGGTAAATGGCCGCGGGGAATCCTGACCTCATCGTATGCAGGCTCTGGCTCGTCGGAAGCCATTCGCAAGTTTCCTGTGGGAAGCCTGCCAATGGTCGGTGAGTCCGATAGCCGGTCTGCCTTTACGTGAGTGAAGTTGCCAACGTCGCGCCCGTTGTCCGCAGTGGTTTGTTCTGCCACGTCCATTTCTGCTTCGTTGCGCCTTTGGGTCTCCATTTCCACCCCCTGGCGTACGGCGACCAGATCCTCTTTGGCGCTGGGTGGGGTACCCGTGGATTGGGCCTGCTGCGCCGCCTGAATCAATTGGAAGTTGCGGTTGCGTAACGCAACGTTGCGACCAACCCGCATGTTCGAGCGCGCCGCCAGGGTTTCAGCCTGCTGGTACTGCCCCTGTTGAAGACGCAACACACCGAGGTAATGCAGCGTCGCGGGATTGTTCGGCTGGATATGCAGGGCCCGCTCCAGCGTGGCAGCGGCTTGGTCCAACTGGCCATTTTCATACTGTCGCGAGGCGGTTTCGATCAGCGTGGTTGATGCACTGTTGCTTTGAGCAGCAGCGGTTCGCTCGGCAGCAACCGAACAAAACGGCGCAACGGCACAGCACACCAGGATCAAACCCGGTAAAAAACGTTTGGTTGGCATCAGGGACGGACTCGACTGATCTCGCACAGCACTGCCGAAAAACAGAACACAGTGCTCGGGGCTCCAATCGACCTGGCGAGCACCTTGAAGTTCCCGCCCCGTCATCCGGGCGTGTACCGCGTTTTCCGAACGTTTTTCATCGGAACGCCGCCCAGACCAAGCATCGCTCCTACAGACTGTCAGGGCGGAACCGTCAGTGGCCGTTGCCGCAGGAATGGATATGTACGCGGTCAACAGCATTCAGGTCGGCTGTCAGGCCGCCGCTGCGATGCGGCGACCCGACAAGCCAGCTCCTACAGGAATCGGGGGCATTCAAAACAGTCAGGTCGCATCCGCGAGCAGAATCAGGATCCGCTTGCGACGCGCTTTTGCAGATACTTCGCCCGCTCGGACAATCGCCGCTTCCAGTCCTCGGCCAGGCCTCGGGTGGTCGCCAGCGCCAGCAGATCATCGATCACCGGCCGGTGCGACAGCTGCACCTGCCAGAACCGGTCGATGGAAAAATGCTCGGTATGCCGTTCCAGCAGTTCGATCCCGTCCCCCGCTTGCAGGAAGCCCGGCTGAAGAACGCGGTAATACCAACCGGTGATGCGCTCCCTGGCAACGAACATTGACAGGTGCTCGGCATCAAAACGGTGGTTGATCTTCCAGCACGGGCTGCGCGGCTGGGACACCTGCAACACGCTGCTGCCGACCTGGAACACATCACCGATGTGCACGTTGCATTCAGAGAGACCGAACGCGGAAATGTTCTCCCCCAGGCTGCCCGCCACCAGTTGCGGGGCGCTGTGGGCAAAAGCCTGGGCCAGGCGCGCGTAGTTCTGCGCCGCGTATTGATGCACGGCTTTTTCCGGACCGCCGTGTACCCGGGTGTCGCCGTGCTGGTCACCGACGATCCCGTGCAGCTCTACGCGGACGGGACCTTCGTGACGCCGCTTGAAGATGCCCGTGCATTGCCCCTCGGGCTGCAATACCCCCAGGCCACCGGCGAAGACGTGGTCAATTTTCGAAGTCAGTGTCATGGATCGAACGGCGCTCATTATCCGGTTTCGGTCACTTTACTAATCGTTGTCGCTGGTCGTAAAGTGATCGTTGAATATGCCCATAATCACTTTTTATGATGGATGGTGACGATCATGGAAATGCGCCAACTGAAGATTTTCTGCGCCGTGGCCGAGCTGGGCAGCTTCACCGCCGCGGCGTTGCAGGTGAATACGGTGCAGTCCAACGTGACCATGCGCGTGAAAGAGCTGGAAGCGGAACTCAATCGCGAGTTGTTTATCCGCAAGAAGTCGGGGGTGGTGCTGACGTCGGCGGGCGAGACGTTCCTCGGCTATGCGCGACGCATCCTGCAGTTGACCGAAGAAAGCCGCAGCGCCTTGATGGACACCGGCAGCCCGACGGGCCTATTGCGGCTGGGCTCGATGGAGACCACCGCGGCCATACGCTTGCCTCAGGTGTTGACCAAGTACCGCGAGCAATATCCTGACGTGCAGTTGTCGTTGCTGACCGGCACCACGGTGGAATTGATCAAGGCGATTGAAGCGCATCGGCTCGACGGTGCCTTTGTGGGTGGCTTCCACCAGAACTCGGCGCTGACCCAGGAAGAGGTGTTTAGCGAAGAGCTGGTGTTGGTGAGCAGTAACCAGTTCGATTCCCTGCCCGCGCTGATGGAGAAAATGCCCCAGCAGACGGTGCTGGTGTTCCGCACGGGCTGCTTCTATCGCTCGACCCTGGAAAACTGGTTCTATCAGGTGGGGTTGGTGCCTAACCAGATCATGGAGCTGGGCACTCTGGACGGCATCCTGTCGTGTGTCGCGGCGGGTATGGGCGTGACCTTGCTGCCCAAGGCCATTGCGGAAAACTGCAGTGTGCGCCACGGGATTCGCTGGCACACGCTACCGCCGGAGTTCGCCAACGTCTCCACCGTGTTCATCCGCCGCAACGACTCGATGATCACCTCGGCGATGAGTGCGTTCATTGGTTTGGCGCAACAGCAGATTGCGCGACCGGCGACGGTTTGAGTAACACCAATAACCACTGTGGGAGCGAGCCTGCTTGCGATAGCGTCGGGGCAGTCGACATCGAGGTTGACTGTGCCACCGTCTTCGCGAGCAGGCTCGCTCCCACAGGGGATCTCTGTTGGTCGCAGAATTCGCGTTCACTGAAGATCAAAACTGTAGGAGCGAGCCTGCTCGCGAAAGCGCCGGGGCAGTCGACATCGATGTTGATTGTGCCGCCGTCTTCGCGAGCAGGCTCGCTCCTACAGGGGATCTCTGTCGGTCGCAGAATTCGCGCTCACTGAAGATCAAAACTGTGGAACGGGCCTGCTTGCGATAGCGCCGGGTCAGTCAACATTGATGTTGATTGTGCCGCCGTCTTCGCGAGCAGGCTCGCTCCCACAGGGGATCTCTGTTGGTCGCAGAATTCGCGCTCACTGAAGATCAAAACTGTGGGAGCGAGCCTGCTCGCGAAAGCGTCGGGTCAGTCGACATCGAGGTTGATTGTGCCGCCGTCTTCGCGAGCAGGCTCGCTCCCACAGGGGATCTCTGTTGGTCGCAGAATTCGCGTTCACTGAAGATCAAAACTGTGGGAGCGAACCTGCTCGCGATGGCGTCGGGTCAGTCGACATCGATGTTGACTGTTCCACCGTCTTCGCGAGCAGGCTCGCTCCTACAGGGGATCTCTGTCGGTCGCAGGATTCGCGTTCACTGAAGATCAAAACTGTGGGAGCGAGCCTGCTCGCTAAAGCGCCGGGTCAGTCGACATTGATGTTGATTGTGCCGCCGTCTTCGCGAGCAGGCTCGCTCCCACAGGGGATTATTGCCAGCCGAGCGTTCTTCGTTGCTCGTTGAGAATTCGCCCCGTCGCGGCATAGTCGGTGACGCCAATCTCCAACCGACCCGGTGCTATCGAAACGCCTCGAGCAAGCTCCGCCACCCGCTCGGCCGCCGGCACCACACTGTGAATCTTGCCGACGCCCTGCCCCGCATACAGCGACAGCTTTTCAGCCATCCGCGGCTTGTCGATGGCCCGGGCGCCGCCACCGATGAAGCGCAGCAGGTTCCACTTGTCCCGGTTGGGGATCACCCGGTGCGGTGTGCCGTAGGTCCAGCCGAAGGAATAGCCGGTGCGGTACTCGGTGTCATCGGTGGTCGCCTCGACGATCTTCTGCTTGTACAGCGGATGCGCGTTGGACTCATCGGTGGCAATGAACGCCGTGCCCACCACCACCCCCGAGGCACCGAGCGACATCAGCGCCCGAACATCGTCGCCATGGGTAATACCACCGGCAGCCAGCACCGGCCGTCCCTCGCAAACACCGAGGATCGAGGTCAACAACGGCATGATGCCAATGGTGCCGCGATTGAGGTGACCGCCACTTTCACTGCCTTGGGCGATGATGATGTCGGCACCCTGGGCGATGGCAATGTGGGCCAGCTCCACCGACCCCGCCTGCACCATGACCACCATCCCGGCGTCTTTTGCCCGGGGGATCATATCGGCGGAATACTTCTCGGCATAAAACAGCGACAGCAGTTTGGGCTTCTCCTTGAGGATCACCTGGAACTGCGCTTCGAAGACATCCGGGCCGCCGAACTGCGGCACCAGATTCACGCCGAAAGGCCTGTCGG
The DNA here is from genome assembly GCF_002356535.2 of Pseudomonas izuensis. Taxonomy (NCBI): domain Bacteria; kingdom Pseudomonadati; phylum Pseudomonadota; class Gammaproteobacteria; order Pseudomonadales; family Pseudomonadaceae; genus Pseudomonas; species Pseudomonas izuensis. The sequence goes on from NZ_AP017423.2 coordinate 3,821,310, forward strand.
TCAGCGCACGGGTTTCCCGAATCCAGCGACGCAAGGCCAAGGGCGGCAAACGCAAGCCGCCAATCACGCCCATGCCCCCGGCATTGGCCACGGCCCCGACCAGTTGCGGACCGGAAATCGCCGCCATGCCACCGAGAAAAATCGGGTACTTCACGCCGCAGAGCCGGGTGACGGCGTTACCCGCAAAATCGAATTCGCTCATGACTCACAGCTCCACATGTTTGCCAAGCATCCGCTTGAGCGTGTTGTTCTTCAGGAGAAAGTGATTCTTGACCGCGCCGAAAATGTGCAGCGCCAGCCCGGCGAGAAACGCCGTGGCGCCGATATCGAACAGCCCATCGACCACCTGTTTCAACGCCTCGTTGGCGGGCAGCAGGCTTGGAATCCACCAACCGCCGGGCAGCTCCACCACGTCCCCGGCCGCAGCGCGCGAAGCCCAAATTGCGATGGGCAACAGCACCATCGCCAAGGCCAGCGACACCGCCACCGAGCGGCTGATGATCACTTCGATGGGGTTGGGAGTGCCCACCGGCAGCGGATGGTAAGCGCTGATCCGCGCCCAGAATCGATAAATCGAAACGAGGAACAGCATCAGGCCCAGCAGGTTTTGCACCCTGCCAAGTTCCTGCTGCAGTGCCGCACTGGACGCGTGGCCGATCAACACTTGAAGGATGAAAATTGCCAGCAGCAAAAACGCCACGACCCAGTGCAATGCGATGGTGATGGGTGAAAATCTCAGGCCATTGTCTCTTAGTTGCATGGCTGACTCCTTTTGCAGAGGTCGCAAAAAAATTGGGAGCGAAGGTCTTAGTGATTGACGGCCTGCGCCGCCCCGAGCCCTGTCCGGGCACGGATCAACTGGTCGTCGAAACGCTCGCGCTCAAGCCCTGCACTGTGGCTGCGGTCGGTGACCGAGCCCAGCCAGGTGAAGAAGAACGCCACGTTCATCGAGATGATCGCCGGGTAGTCGTAGGGGAAGATTGCGTCGGTGTTGCCCAGCACCTTGACCCAGACCGCAGGCGAGAGAATCACCAGGCCGACCGCGCTGATCAGGCCGGCGACACCGCCGATCAATGCACCACGGGTGGTCAGCCCCTTCCAGTACATCGAGAGCACGAGGACCGGGAAATTGACCGAAGCTGCCACGCCGAAGGTCAGCGCCACCAGAAAGGCGATGTTCTGATCCTTGAACAGGATCCCCAGCACCACGGCGACGATGCCGATGCCCACCGAGGCGATCCGCGAGACTCGGCGCTCGTCCCGGGCATCGGCTTTGCCCTTCTTGACCACCATCACGTACAGGTCATGGGAAATCGCCGAGGTGCCGGCCATGGTCAGCCCGGACACCACCGCCAGAATCGTCGCGAACGCCACGGCGGAGATGAAGCCGAGCAGCAGATCGCCGCCCACGGCCTTGGCCAGGTGCATCACCGGCATGTTGCCGCCGCCGATGAGCTTGCCGGCCAGATTGCCCGACTCGTAGAAGGCCGGATCCTGCCCGACGATCACGATGGCGGCCAGGCCCAGCACGGCGACGATCAAGTAGAAGAAGCCGATGAAGCCCGTGGCGACGAATACCGATTTGCGCGCCTGTTTAGCGTCCGGCACGGTAAAGAAGCGCATGAGAATGTGCGGCAATCCCGCCGTGCCGAACACCAGGCCCAGTGACAACGAGATCAGCGACAGCGGGTCGGCCACCAGTTTGCTCGGCAGCAGGATTTTCTCGCCATCGTGGTGCGCGGCCACGGCTTTCTCGAACAACAGGTCGAAGGAAAAGCCGAACTTGCTCAGCGCCAGGAACGCCAGCAAGGTTCCGCCCAACAGCAGCAAACCGGCCTTGATGATCTGCACCCAAGTGGTGGCGACCATGCCGCCAAAGGTGACGTAGACCGCCATCAACAAACCGACGGCGACGACCGCGTAGTTGTAAGGCAGGCCGAACAACAGCTGGATCAGTTGCCCGGCACCGACCATCTGCACCACCAGGTAAAAGCACACCACCGTCAGCGAGCCGAAGGCCGTCATGGTGCGGATGCGGTTTTGATCGAGGCGGAAAGACGCAATGTCGGACAGGGTGATGCGCCCCAGATTGCGGATGCGCTCGGCGAACAGGAACAACAGCAACGGCCAGGCGACGAAGAAACTGATCGAGTACAGCACGCCATCGAAACCGTTGAAGAAGATCATGCTGGTGACGCCCAGCAGCGCCGCCGCAGACATGTAGTCACCGGCCAGCGCCAGGCCGTTCTGGAAGCCGGTGATGCCACCGCCGGCGTTGTAGAAATCGTCCATGGATTTGGTCTTGGAAGCGGCCCACCAGGTGATGCCGAGGGTCGTTACGACAAAGACCAGGAACATGCTGATCGCGGTGATGTTGATCGGTTGCTTTTCGACGCTCTGCAGCACGTCGCCGGCCATGGCGCGCGCCGCCAGTGTGCTCAGCAGAACAGGAAGGATGAGGTTTCGCAGGAGGCGTTTCATACGATCGCCCCCGCGCGGATGTGTGCGGTCAGCTCATCGAACTCGCCGTTGGCCCGCAGGATGTACAGCCCGGTGAACAACCAGGCGCCGACGATAAACACCAGGCCCAGCGGCCAGCCGATGTTGATGATGCTGGTGGCGGAAAGCTTCGTCGCTAGCAGGTGGGGGGCGAAAGCGGCGACGAGGATGAACGTGAAGTACGGGACAAGGGTGGCGGCGGTAAGGCCGGCGACGAATCGTCGCTGCCGCGAGACCAGCTCCTTGTAACGGGGATGATTGCGAATTCTGGCTGATTCGGTTGCATGGTTCACGTTGACTCCGTGTTGCAGTGGTGACGTTATTGTTGTTCCACAGCCTCAGACTCGAAGACTCGATCCGCCACTGGCTGCGGTATCTGTGCCCCTTCAACCTATGCCCGGCTATTGATCATGTAAAATGATCATTTGTGATTCAGTTGATCGCTTTTTGTGAATCAGCATCCCCTTCTTGCTTGCCTTCCCGACCCTCTGACACTAATCTCAATGAAGCTTTAGCCTGAGCATCAGTTATTACTTTTAGAGATAGGTGAGTTCGATGGATGTAGCGGATCTGAAGGTGGTGGCTGCCGTCGCGCGCCACGGCAGCATGAACAAGGCCGCCAGTGAGCTGAACACTGTCCAGTCGAACGTTTCGGCGCGGATTCGCTCGCTGGAAGACGAACTTGGGGTAACGCTGTTTCAACGCAGCGCCAAGGGTGTGCAGGTGACACCCGCCGGCCGCCGCATCCTGCCCTTCGCCGCACGGCTCTCGAAATTGCTGCTCGATGCCTCCAGCGCCGCCCGGGATGACGGCCATCCCAAAGGCGTGCTGGAGATCGGTACACTGGAAACCACCTTGGCCCTGCGCCTGCCACGTCTGATCGCCCAGTTCGCCAAGGCTTACCCCGAGGTTCGCCCGGTGGTGCGCACCGGCACCACGTGCAGCCTGATCCAGGGTGTCATCGACTGTAAGCTCGAAGGCGCGTTCGTCGCGGGACCGGTCAATCACCCGGAACTGCACAGCGAAGAGGCGTTTCGCGAAGAGCTGGTGCTGGTCACCTCGCCTGCGTTGCGCAGCCTGGATGATGTCGCTGCGGTCGAGAATCTGAAGACCGTGGTGTTTCGCATCGGCTGCTCCTACCGCCAACGCCTCGACACACTGTTGACCAGCCTCGGTATCGTCGCCCCCGAGCCGCTGGAATTCGGCTCGATCGAAGCCATCATTGCCTGTGTATCGGCGGGGGTCGGGGTCACGCTGTTGCCTCGGGGCGTCGTGGCCGCCGCGGCCCGCGAGGGCTTGGTGGCGGTGCATGAGCTTGCGCCGGAACTGGCGGAAGTGGAGACGGTGTTCGTGCGGCGCATCGACGGCTATTTCTCCAGCGCGCTGGCCACATTTCTGCACAGCGTAAGGCTTGATGCCGTCTCTGCCCTGCCCGCCGCTACCCTGTAACGCTCCTACATGACAGCGTTACATTGAAAAACCGGCGCTTCACCCAGCCGTTGATGCCGGCACACAGCACCAGCAACGCACCGGTCACCAGGAACACGTGGTGCAAACCGAAATGCGCGCCGATCTGGCCACCGATCAGCGGCCCGATTACCTGCCCGGAAAACTGCGCCGATTGCAGGTAGCCCAGGATTTTCCCGGTGTTGTGTTCTTCCACCGACTGCCGGATCAACTTGGCAATCGCAGGCAAGAGCCCGGCGATGGTCATGCCCATCAAGCCGCGTAACACCGCCAGTTGCCACCATTGCGTGACGAAGGCCTGAGGCACCATGACGATACCGGTCAACACCAGGCAACCGATGATCACGTTCCAACTGCCGACACGATCAGCCAGCGCCCCCAGCCTGGCGGCGGTCAATATGCTTCCCAGTGCCGAACAGGCCATCACCACCCCGGCTATCCGCGCCTGATCGTCGAGGGCCACGCCCAAGTGACCAATATAGACGGTGATGATCGGCTCAATCGACATGTTGGCCAGCAGCACCATCATCGCTGTCATCAGCAACGCAGCAATGATCGGCCAGCGTGACCCCGCACCCTTCCCTTGAGTTTTTTTGTCGCGCCGCACCCCGTCCACCCCGCGCTCGAAATCTTCGCGAATCAGCACAATCGTGGTGATCGCCGCCACGGCGATCATTGCGCCACCGACAAAAAAAGTGCCGCGAATCCCGACCAGTTGCGGCAAAAACCCACCCACCAGCGGCCCGATCAAATTGCCGGACAAGGCGCCGGTCGAGAGTATGCCCAGCGCCCAACCCGCTTTCTCCCGCGGCACCTGGGAACCAATCATCACAATGGACGCCGAGGCGTAACCACCAATCAGCCCGGCGACCAGGCGCAGCACCACCAGGTCGGTGACGTCCCGCGCCAGCCCGATCAGCGACATCACAATCGCCATGCCGATGGCCGCACGGATCAGCATCGGCTTGCGACCGTAACGATCCGCCAGCCGGCCCCACAACGGCGCGGTAATCGCCGTGCCAAAAAACGTCGCACCGAAGGCCACCGCCGACCACTGCACCACGTCGGCCTGAGCCGTGACGCCCAGTTGTTGCACGTAAAGCGGCAGGAACGGCAGCAGCATGCTCAGGCTCACCAGCGTGGTGAATGAGCCAAACACGCAAACGGCCAGGTTTCGGCGCCAATAGGGAAGATTACGATCGGCATAGTTCTTCACGCTGTCCATCCCTTCTGTTTTTCAGTTGGGCTGACTCTACGCGCGAGCGTGATATCTAAAGAAACGAATTAAATAGACAAGTGTTATCTGTAAATTGGATACGTAGAACTGTATCTAATCCCTCGTGGGAGCGAGCCTGCTCGCGAAGACGGTATTCCAACCACAGAGCATGTGATGGATGTACCGGCCTCTTCGCGAGCAGGCTCGCTCCCACAAGGGATTGGGGACATTTGATACACGGTGTATCAAGAGTAATTCCGGGAGGACGGTATATCTTCAAACCACGGCTTCTTACAGTGATCGATCCACTCCGTCCCCTCACGCCAAGAGTGCTCCTTCATGCCCCACGACTTGACCCACCTCGATGCTGCCCTCGCCGCCTACCCCCGGGCGACCTTGCTCGAAGGCCCGACACCGATCCAAAAGCTGTCGCGATTGAGCCAGTTGCCCGAACTGAACGGCTGCAACCTCTACGTCAAACGCGATGACCTGACCGGTCTCGGCGGTGGCGGCAACAAGCTGCGCAAACTGGAATTCCTCCTCGGCGAAGCACTGGCCGAGGGCGCCGACACCCTGGTGACCTGGGGCGGCCTGCAATCCAACCATGCACGACTGACCGCTGCCGTCGCGGCGCGCCAGGGCCTGGCTTGCGAACTGATTCTGACCCCCTCGGCCGTACGTACCGACGAGGACTTCTGCCATAACGGCAACGTGGTACTGGACGCCCTGTTTGGCGCAAAAATTCATCGGCTGGCCGCCGGCGCCGCACCGGATGCCTACGCCGCCGAGTTGCTCGAAAAACTCAAACGCCAAGGCAAAAAACCCTTCGTCATGCCCTTGGGCGGCTCCAGCCCCCGGGGCAGCCTCGGCTATGCCGCCTGTGCCGCCGAGATCCTGCGCCAGGCGGATGCGCTCGACATCCAGTTCGACCAAATCATCGTTCCCAACGGCAGCGCCGGCACTCATTCGGGATTGCTGGCCGGCGTCACGCTGGCCCGGTCATCCACGAAAATCACCGGCTACTCGGTATTGGCAACCGAAGAACAAGCGTCGACGTTGACCCTGGAAAAAACCCGGCAGGTGCTGCAGCTCCTCGCCTGCGCCACTCCGCTGGCCGAAAACGCGATCAAGGTGGATGGCAGCCAACGCGGCGAAGCCTACGGCGCACCGACCGAAGCCATGCTCGAGGCCGTGCGCCTGCTGGCGTCCCATGAAGGCCTGCTCACCGATCCGGTCTATGGCGGCAAGGCGTTTGCCGGTTTGCTCGCCGCCGTGCGCCGGGGTGATTACCCGGCGGGCAGCAACCTGCTGTTTGTAATGACGGGTGGGCTACCCGGGATTTTTGCCTACCGCCGTGCTTTCGACTGATCGGGTATTTGTGCAGGCATAAAAAAACCTCCCCGGTTTCGAACCTGGGGAGGTTGGATTCACTCAGCACCATCAGCCCTGGGCTTTGCTCATTTTGGTGAACAGTTCGGTCGGTACTTTCTTGCCGTTGGAGATGTACTGGTTGGTGCGGAACTTGTAGACCTCGCCTTCGGAGAGGAAGCCGTCACCGTTGGTGTCCATCGCCTTGAATTCTTCACCGCCCTGTGGGGCCACGGCCAGCAGTTCTTTCAGGGAAACTCGGCCGTCGTGGTCGGTGTCGGTACGGGCGAAGGAAGCGTCGCCGCATTTGCCTTCGCCGCATTTGCCTTCACCGGCCTTGGTGACCTTGGCGCCGGTTTCGCTGGCACCGCACTTGCCTTCGCCACACTTGCCTTCACTGGTCTTTTCCGCCGCGGCCAGTTGGTAGCCTTGTGGCAGTGCGTCAGCAGCGAAGGCCGACGAAGCGAGGTTCAAGCTGCCGGCCAGTGCAACTGCGATCAGGCCAATACGGGATTTGTTCGACATACGGGACATGGTTATTACTCCGGATACAGTGTGCGGCCAGGCCGCTAAGGGTCATGCCACAAGGGCGATAAGCCGTGGTGCGAGTGCGTTTGCTTTCTCGCTGAGGCAGGGCTATTTGACTGCAACCGTGTATCCCGGATGTATCCGGATCGAGGGGCATTTGTAAGCGAGTCTCCGTACAGGGGGTTCGGATACACAGCGATACACATGCCCTGTTTTTTCTCCTGAAAGATGTTCGCGCAACGATCAACGCTAAGCGACAAGCTCAACGTAGCTCGACTCCCCTCCGCCAGTCGCACCCGACAGCCACCCCCATACGAAGCTCAGCGTGGTACGTCCCGCGTTATCAACGCCCACCGTGCCACGCGACCAACCGGAAAGAATCTCACCCTCCGTCGTCAAACACTGAAAAAGCAGCTCAACGGTATCGGGGCCCGTCACGCGCCCGACTTGATTGCCGATGCGGATCCGCCCGCCCTGGTAAGTGCCCGAAATGGCATCTTGCTCGACCTTGTAATGAAAGACTGTGCCCGCACCGGACAGCCCCTGGGCATTGCCCGCTACCGTGAATCGGCGGTTGTGCAAACGCTCGCTGATTTGAGAAAAGGGAGTTTCCATAAATGTCGCGTCCTTGAGTGGTGGGGTTCCATTACGGTCTCGGAGAATCCTAATCCATTTTCTCGCGACTGGCCCCAACGACGGGTGGTATGCAGTACCCTCTGCGCCCTCACGTCAAAAGGGAATTTTACTCGTGCCTGAACACCGCATACGCCCCCTCGCTCTTTGCATCTTTCACCACCACGGAAAAATACTGGTCAACCGATTCACCGATGCCGTCGAAAAGCGCACGCTCTTTCGCCCCATTGGCGGCGGCATTGAATTCGGCGAAAGGAGTGTCGATGCCATCGTCCGGGAAGTTCAGGAAGAATTGGGCCTTTCGATCAGCGACGTTCGACTGATTGGCACTCTGGAAAGTATTTTCACCTACGCGGGCAAGCCGGGACACGAGATCGTCCAGGTCTACGATGCAAGGTTTGACGACGCAGACGCCTATGAGAAACCCTGGCTGCAAGGCCATGAAAGCGACGGGGCATTGTTCAGGGCGACGTGGTGCTCCAGTTCCAGCTTCACCGCTGAATCACCGCTAGTACCTGAAGGGCTTTACGACCTGCTCAAGAAAGCTTCGCTGTTGGAGTGAAGCGAGCTGTAGTTATCACACCCCGCCCCACTGGATCTGCTTGCGCCCAACGGCTAACGGTTAGTCCTGGTTCACACGCCAGGCGTTTTTTGAGTGGCGATGCTTGGTCTGCTACCCGACTCTCTGCTTAAAAAGAAGGGGCCTGCTGCGCAGTCCAACGGGAGCAAGCTCCCTCGCCACGAGTGGTGTGTCAGCAAAATCTGATTCAGCAGCGAGATCAGTTATCCAAAGCATGATGTCGCAGGGACAGGTTCCACGCAGCGTTCCAGCCACTGCCTGGTTCGGTTTACGATGGCGACCATCATGTTCGCACCGTGACGACATTGGAGGATGAATGAAAGGAAGCTGCGCTTGTGGGGCTGTGGGTTATGAGATCGATAGCATCGATATGCCTATCAGCCATTGTCATTGCATCACCTGCCGCAAGACCCATGCCGCTGCCTACGTCTCCACCGCTGGCGTGCTCAGAGAGCATTTCAGATGGACTCAAGGCCAAGACGCATTGAGGGCTTTCGAGTCATCTCCCGGGAAGACCCGACACTTCTGCTCCCACTGCGGATCGCACCTTGCAGCTGAGCGTGACGGCTCAAGTGCAATGATCGTGCGCGTAGCTACGTTGGACGAGGAACCTGGCTCCAGACCCGAATATCACATCTGGACAGAGCATGACGTAGCGTGGCTGGAGGGGGAAGGTCTCCCAAAATACTCACAATGGCAGCCGGATCGACAATAGGGAGGTTGATATGGCGAATGGCGTAGACAAACGAGTCATAGTGATTGGAGCAGGCATAGTCGGCGCCTCCCTGGCGTATCACCTGGCGTCTAAAGGCGCGAATGTCACCGTGGTCGAGGCTGAAGGTATTGCGTCCGGCGTGACTGGAACCTCATTCGCCTGGATCAACACCTCGCACAGTGGGCCCGATTCCATCGCGTCATTACGCGGTGCAGCCATCAACGAGTACCGCCGACTGGAAACGGAGCTGCCTGACGTGAAGGTACGATGGACAGGCGCCCTGTCTTACAGCACGAACCTGGAGGAAGTGCTGCAAGCCTCAGGTAATCAGTCTTTGCTAACCCAGGTATCCCGTCCTGAAATTCTCGGCCTTGAGCCAAACCTCAAGAATCCTCCTGAACATGCTGTGCATGCAGCCGAAGAAGGCGCGCTTGACGCGGTGCAAGCCACCCATGCCTTGATTGCAGGTGCCCGGGTTCATGGGGCGAAGGTGCTCACACAGACTCGGGTTCTCGGCTTTACCACTCAGAACACAAAGGTGACCGGCGTCGAAACCGCGAAGGGCATCATCGAGGCCGACACTGTCGTATTGGCAGCCGGGACCGGCATTTCCAGGTTGACGGAGACGCTAAACGTGTCCCTGCCCATAGAGGCCTCTCCGGCTATCTTCATCCGCTACCCGTCACAACCCGATCTCGTGCACACCCTCATCTCCAGCCCTGAAATGGAAGTGAGGCAAAGTGCGGAGGGTACGTTGCTGGCGGCGGAAGATTACCTGGACGACGCGTTGGAAAACCGTCCAGCAGCAATAGCGCTACGAACCGCCAGAACCATCCGGAGCGAACTCCATGGGTTCATTTCCATTGAACCGGAATTGGCCTGCGTCGGACTCAGACCCATGCCTGTCGATGGCACCCCCATCATCGGTTATCTACCCGATATCGGCGGCGTGTATGTGTGCGCAATGCATCCGGGAGTCACGCTGGCGGCGATCGTGGGCCGTCTTGCCAGTGAAGAGATCATCGACGACAAGGCCTCTTCTGACCTTGGTCCATGCCGCCCTGACCGATTCTTCCAGGCATAGGGGCGCCCTCCCCACACCGGACTGTTGCTATCAAATCCAGCCCTTAGACGGCATTGGCAGCACGATTGCTGGTGCTCAACCGGCCGGTTTGATAAGGCGGCCCGAAGGCAATCAGTGGCCCGTTGAGTAGCTATGCTTGCTCTGTTACCCGACTCTGGCAGCCACATTGTGAAAGGAGGCGTTCGAGATGCAACTCATCACGTGGAAAATCGAAAAGCCGGATGAGACGAACTTCATTCTGGGTCAGACCCACTTCATCAAGTCCGTCGAGGATATCCACGAAGCCTTGGTCAATACGGTGCCGGGTATCCAGTTTGGCGTGGCCTTTTGTGAGGCCTCCGGCAAGTGCCTGGTGCGATGGTCGGGCACCGATACTTCAATGATCGAACTGGCGCAGAAGAATGCGAAAGCCATCGCCGCGGGCCATAGCTTCATCATTTTCCTGGGCGACGGTTTCTATCCGCTGAACGTGTTGAACACCATCAAAATGGTGCCAGAGGTCTGCCGTATTTTTTGTGCAACGGCCAATCCGACTGAAGTGATTCTCGCCGAGACGGAACAAGGGCGAGCCATCCTGGGCGTCGTGGATGGCTTCTGTGCCAAGGACATTGAAGGCGACGATGACATTCTGTGGCGCAGGAACCTGTTGCGCCAGATTGGCTACAAGCAGTGAACAGGCGCGTGGATTCCCCCTGGGCCGGGTTCAAGCCAACAGCTCGGTGATCCACCGGGCCTGCCGGGCGACATCCTGCACTTTTTCCTCGGGCACAGCCTGCCGCGCCCGGGCGAAGCTGGTTAGGGTTTTCTGTTTCTGGCGCAGCAGGCGCTGCCACTTGGCCAGGAATGCCGGGCTGCGGGCCTGCATCTGCAGCGGGCCGAAGTACAGTTCCTCGGCGGTATACGTCACCGGCCCGGCGCGCTCGGCGACAATGATTTCGTAGTCGAATCGGTTTTCCCGCAGCAGTTCCTCGCAGAGGATGCGGTAGCCATTGTCCATCAGCCATTGGCGCAGTGGCTGCTCGCCGCCGTTGGGCTGCAGGATCAGGCGCTCCTGCCCGCTCAGATGCGCCTTGCCGCTGTCGAGGATGTCGCGGATCGTCTCGCCGCCCATGCCGCAGATACTGATCGCCGTAATCCCGTCTGCCGGCTCGATCGCCGCCAAGCCATCGGCCAGGCGCACGGTGATCCGTGGCTCCAGGCCGTTCTCGCGCACGGTACGTTCGGCCGCGCGGAACGGTGTCAATGCCACCTCGCCGGCCACCGCCGCCGCGATGGCGCCACGACGCATCAACGCCACCGGCAGGTAACCGTGATCGGAGCCGATATCGGCCAGGCGTGCACCGGCGGGCACATGCCCGGCCACGCGCTCCAGGCGCATGGACAATGTCTGTTCGTTCAACGGCTGCCCCTTTTCACCACGAACGTCCGGCACCTGTGGCCGGATCGGGGCGCGATTGTGGCGAGCATTGCCGCGCATTTCAAATGTGTGCGACCAGAGCCCTGGCTTTTGGCTAAGCCCGAAAGGCAGCAATGGGTCAAATACATTAAAATTTTCGCATTTTTAGATAGCCTGCTAATTACAAGCTAACCTATCATGAGCTAACTTCTTAGCCATCGGCCCCGACATGACAGACACATTGACACTGGGCTTTGCCCTGCACGACAGCGCCCGGTTGATGCGCAAACGATTCGAGCAGCGCGCGCGGCATGTGGGCCTGACTCGCTCGCAGTGGCAGGTTCTGGCGATGTTGTCGACCCATGAAGGTATCCACCAAAAAGGGCTGGCGGATTTGCTGGAGCTGGAGTCGATCACCCTCGTGCGCCTGCTGGACAAGATGGCGGAGCGCGGTCTGGTGGAGCGACGCCGTCACCCCACGGATCGGCGCCTGTCCTTGCTGTTTTTGACGGAGCAGGCCCATCCGCTGTTGCAGCTCATGCGTGAGATGGGCAAAGCCACCCGGATGGAAGCCACGGACGGATTCTCTGAAGAAGAGCAACAACTGCTGCTGCAGATGATGAAGCGGATGAGGTCCAACCTGATTCAGGCTTGCAGCCTTCCCATCGATGAGGAGTCGCGTCGTCATGACTGATCAACGTCTCAAGTCCCCTGCCGGGCCATCCATGAAACCGGCGACGTCACGACTCGAATCCCCTGCCTCGACCGAGGCGCGTCAACCGGACCTCGGGCAGACCGGGAACGACCAAAGCGATGTGCCCTCTGCCCACCCGAAACGCCGGCGGCTGCGAATGGCGCTTTTTGCATTGCTGCCCCTCGCGCTACTGGTCGGCGGCTATCTGTATGTCACGGGCGGGCAAATCATTTCCACCGACAATGCCTACATACAAGCCGATCATGTCGGCGTATCCACGGACGTCTCGGGCCTCGTCGCTTCGGTCGACGTCAAAGACAACCAGCGGGTCGTCAAGGGGCAGGTGCTGTTCACCCTCAAGCCCGAGCCTTTCCAGATTGCGTTGGCCAGTGCCCAGGCGCAACTGGGCAACGTGCGCAATCAGATCCTCAATCTCAAGGCCAATTACAACCAGGCGCTGGCCGAGATCGATCAGGCACAAATCGACCTCGCGTACTACCAGACCAGTTTCCAGCGCCAGCAAACCCTGCTCGGCGTTTCCGCGGTGTCCAGAACCAATTACGACGATGCCAAACATGCGCTGGACAGCACCCGGCAAAAAATCACCGTGGCCAAAGCCACTGCACAAATGGTGCTGGCGCAATTGGGTGGACATATTGAAACCCCGGTCGAACAACAGTCCGCGTATCTACAGGCCCAGGCTGCCGTCGACGAAGCCCGGCGCAATTTGAACAACTCGGTGGTCAGGGCTTCGTTCGACGGGATCGTGACCAACGTTGATTCGCTGCAAGTCGGTTCCTACCTGCAACCACCGCAATCGGGTATCAGCCTGGTGTCGGCCGATCACCTGTGGGTCGCGGCGTCGCCCAAGGAAACCGAGCTGACCCATCTGCAGCCCGGTCAACCTGTGGAAATCAGCGTTGACAGTTACCCCGGTGTCGAGTGGCACGGCACCGTGGAAAGCATCAGCCCGGCGTCGGGTTCAAGCTTCTCGTTGTTGCCTGCGCAAAACACCACGGGCAATTGGGTCAAGGTCGTGCAACGGATTCCCGTGCGCATCAGCATCGACGATGCCGATGAGAAACCGCCGCTGCGTACCGGCATGAGTGTGCAGGCACAGATCGATACCGGTTCGGCTCGAGGCCTGCCGTTCTCGGGGCTGCTGGCCAAGACCACCGCCCATGAGTAGTGCGGTGGCAACAGAACCGGTGGCTCATCGCGGGATGATCACCGCCTGCGTCGTGCTGGCGGTGATCATGCAAGCGCTGGATACCACCATTGCCAACGTCGCCCTGCCCTACATGCAGGGCAGCATCTCGGCCAGTTCTGACCAGATCAACTGGGTGCTGACGTCGTACATTGTTGCGGCTGCGATCATGACACCGCCTTCGGCCTTTCTGGCCAGGCGCTTCGGACGCAAACGCGTACTGATCTGGGCCATCATCGGCTTCGTCGTCTCGTCGATGCTGTGCGGCCTGGCGCAGTCGCTGGAAGAAATCATCCTCGCCCGCCTGCTCCAGGGACTTGCCGGTGCAGCCCTGGTGCCTTTGTCCCAGGGCATCCTGCTGGATATCTACAGCCTCAAGGAACGCGGATCGGCCATGGCGCTGTTCGGGGTGTCCGTCATGGTCGGCCCGGTGTTGGGCCCGATGCTCGGTGGCTGGCTGACCGAGCATTTCAGTTGGCGATGGGTGTTCTTCATCAATCTGCCCATTGGCCTGTTGGCACTGGCCGGGATCGTCTATTACGTCAGCGAAACCTCGACCGACACCTCGTCACGCCTCGACTGGCTGGGCTTTGGTTCGTTGAGCGTAGCGATCATGGCCCTGCAACTGTTCCTCGACCGAGGCGAGCAACTGGGCTGGTTCGCGTCCGGTGAAATCCTGATCGAAGCCATCGTGGCCGCCGTCGCCCTGTATGTGTTTGTGGTCCATACCTTTACCACCGACACCCCCTTCATCAGCCCGAAACTGTTCAGGGATCGTAATTTTTCGATCAGCGTGATCTTCATTTTCATCGTCGGTATTACCTACCTGGCCTCGCTGGCGCTGATGACTCCCTACCTGCAAACCCTGATGGGCTATCCGGTGCTGACCGCCGGCATGGTCATGGGCCCGCGCGGGTTGGGGACGATGTTGACCATGTTTCTTGCCGGTCAATTGCTGGGCAAGGTCGATACCCGCCTGTTGCTGCTGGCGGGCCTGGGATTGTCGGCACTGTCGATGGGGTTGATGACCGGCTGGACGCCTGATGTGTCGATGCAAACCATCATCTATGTCGGCTTCATTCAAGGCACCAGCCTGGGCCTGCTGTTCGTGCCATTGACCACCGTGGCCTTCGCGACCTTGCCCGCTTCCCTGCGCGCAGAAGGCACCGGGCTCTACAGCCTCGCGCGTAATGTCGGCTCCAGCGTCGGGATCTCCATCGTGACGGTGCTGCTGACCCAGAACATCCAGGCTAACCATGAGCAGATCGGTGCCTACGTCACGCCTTTCAACCGGGCCTTCGAGGCCTGGCCGATAAAAAGTTACCTGGACCCGATGGTCGCGTCCGGGCGCGCAACACTCGACGCCATGGTCACGGTGCAAGCGAGCTGGATCGCTTACCTTGATGACTTCAAGCTGCTGATGGTGCTGTCACTGGCGGTGATGCCGCTGTTGCTGATCATCAAACCCCCGAAAATCCAGGCCAGTGAAGAGCCGGCGCCGGTCATGGAGTAGCCCGCGAAGACGTTGGGTCAGGCACCATCTTTGTTGACTGGACCGCCGTCTTCGCTGGCAAGCCAGCGCCTACAGTCAGGCCCCGTGTACTTCCGCGAAACAAAGGTCCGTTACCGTAGGAATGGATATGTACACCCTGTTTTGGGGGGGATACTCCCCGCCACAGGGGCTTTAAACCCGGTTTTTCATGCGCTCGTTAAACGCCGGCACACCAGGAAGCGCGGTGCTGGAACTAATTCTCACTTCCTGTCACTTCTGGCAAGAAAGTTGCGTCGTCACCCTCCAGGCTCGGAATCAAACTCCGAGGAACCCCTCAGAGGTGTGTGCGATGAAACCGGATACCGGAAGGTTGAAACCTGGCCCATTGTCCAAAACCAGGCTGGCGCTGAATATTTCTGCGGCCGCGATCATGCTGGGGCTGGGCTTGTCCCAGACCCAGGCAGTCCCCCTCGACAACACCGATCCACCGCCGCCTACCGACCCATCGGCGCTCACCAATCCACCCGCCGACCCCAAGGCTGCATTGAATAATTTGCTCAAGCAGCCTCGCGCAAACGTCAGCGCCTTCGACTTGCCCAATGGCGTGGCCGGTGACCGCAAGACACCCTTGGCCGACAATGCGCTGCCACCCAATCTGCAAACCGGCTTCAATATCCCCACCAACGGCAATGCCAGCCCGGTGTTCGGGGCTCAACCGTTCTCACAGAAGCTTGAACTGTTCGAGGAGTTCGGCTCGAACAAACTGGATGCGGCCGACCCGCCATCACCCGTTCCGTTTCCGGTCCCGACGGTGGGCCCCGCACCGGCGCAAGATCCGTTGAAAGTGGCGCGCAGCGGTCCGTCGCCGGATGCGCTGGATGCCTTTTTGAGGCAGCCGGCATTGACGCCCTTCCCGACCGAGTACTCCAACGTGCTGGACTACAACCCCTGGAAGGCGCAGATCGAGGACTTCCTCAATCGCCGGGTCAGTTCGCCCGCAGAAGGCCGGCCACCGGGAAAAGGCTGGTCGCACCAGCGTTACAACGAGTTTTTCCCGCGCAACGCCTTCAAGACGGTGCAAGCAGGTGCGCACGTCAACAGTGGCTTGCGTGATCGCATGCAACGGCATAACTACGCCGTGGGGGAATTCGCGCCAGGCGGGCTTTATCACAACACCAACGGCAGCCCGGCCAATGAGGGCACCACCAAGGGCATTCAGGTGCAGTTTCACCCCAACTTCCCTGTCCAGGACCATAACGCGTTGTGGACGTTCGACGGCACCTTTCCACCCAAACTGCTCCAGGTACGCTATGGCCAGGCGATGCTGATGCGTCATTACGATGCCTTGCCCATTGACCCGTCGGCCAACCGCGGCTTTGGCCTGCACACCATCACCACCCATGAACATAACGGCCACTCACCCGCGGAAAGCGACGGTTTTACCAACGCGTTCTTCTTCCCCGGGCAGTACTACGACTATCGCTGGCCGATCCAGTTGGCCGGCTACGACTCCATCAATACCAAGGCCGAGGACGCACGGGCAGCGTTCCCCTGCGACCCTGGCGAAACCCTTTTCGTCAACGACACCAATCCCGGCCTCAAGACCTGCAACCACGGCACCATCAAGATCCGCGGTGACTGGCGCGAAACCATGAGCACCCACTGGTTCCACGACCACATGCTCGATTTCACCGCGCAGAATGTCTACAAGGGCAATGCGACGATGATGAACTACTACAGCGCCGTGGACCGTGGCAACGAGTCGGTGAACGACGGGGTCAACCTGCGCTTGCCCAGCGGTTCGGGACTGGGCTGGGGTAACCGTGACTATGACATCAACTTGACCATCGCCGACAAGGCCTGGGACCAGGCCGGTCAGTTGTGGTTCAACCCCTTCAACACCGACGGTTTTCTCGGTGACCAGATACTGGTCAACTGGGAGTACAAGCCCTTCCTCGACGTACGCGCCCGCCGCTACCGTTTCCGGATTCTCAACGGATCGGTTTCGCGCTTCTTCAAGCTGGCGGTGGTGCGTCAGGTCAATGGTAATGGTGGCGAGTTTCCCGGCCCGAAAAACTCCGGGGTTTCCTATAACCGGGTGCCGTTCCACATGATTGCCAACGACGGCAATATCATGGAACACGCAGTGCCGTTCGATGGCAGCCTGGACCTCAATGGCGACGGCGACAAACAGGACCACAATGGCATTTTGCCGATGCAGGGCATCGCCGAACGCTATGACATCGTCATCGATTTCGCGAAAAACGGCATCAAGCCGGGCGACAAGATTTTCTTCGTCAATATCGAGGAGCATGAAGACGGCAAGCGTCCCAAAGGTGACATTCCATTGGCCGATGTGCTCTCCGAGAAGTACCTGCCCGTCGTCAGGCAAACCAGCCACGGACCACAGTGGGACAAGGGTGACCCGGGCGTGGGCAGGTTCATGC
Organism: Pseudomonas izuensis; assembly: GCF_002356535.2. Classification (NCBI taxonomy): domain Bacteria; kingdom Pseudomonadati; phylum Pseudomonadota; class Gammaproteobacteria; order Pseudomonadales; family Pseudomonadaceae; genus Pseudomonas; species Pseudomonas izuensis. Next base: position 3,838,636 of record NZ_AP017423.2, read on the forward strand.
AACTGAACGTCAAGCCTTACACCGGCCAGGATGTCAGCATGAATCCGGTCGACTTCGAGCCCGCCAAACCTGGCAAGCCCGAGGGCAAGTTCATGATCCCGCTGCCCTTGCACCGTGATGACCCCGCCGATATCGCCCGGATTGCCCAGGCGCGGCACCGCACCTTTATCTTTGGCCGTTCCGACGGCACCGATTTTGCGCCCTGGACGATCAAGACCGACGGCGGCCCAGGCTTCAACATGGACCCGCGCCGGATTTCAGCCGCGCCACAATTGGCCACTGGCCCGACACCGGCCGGGTTCAAGGGTGAAGGCACGCTGGAAATCTGGAAGATCCAGAACGGTGGCAATGGCTGGAATCACCCGGTGCATGTGCATTTCGAGGAAGGGATCATTCTCAGTCGAGGCGGCAAAGCCCCCCCAGAATGGGAAAAAGGAGCGCGCAAGGACATCTACCGTATAGGCCCCGATCCTGACAGCCTCGACAACGTCGAAATGGCCATGCATATCCGTGAGTTTGCCGGTACCTACATGGAGCACTGCCACAACACACAACATGAAGACAGCTCGATGCTGCTGCGCTGGGACTCCGAGCACCCGGGCCAGTTCCAGTTGATGCCCACGCCCTTGCCCAGCTGGGACGGGGTGAAATTCGTGGACTCGGTTGCGTTACCGACATTCCGTACGGGAGATGGCGTCGGCCCTCAGGTCAAGGTCAACAATAACCAGGGAGATAACAGCGGCAGTGTTCCAGGGGGTAAAGGCTAGCGTCGTCTTCAGCGAGGGTTTCGTGGCTGAGTGTTTTCCGAGGGCGGCGACTTATGCCACGGATACCCCTTCGCGCTGAGTTGAAAGGCGTAATCGAACAAACGCTTCATGTACTCGCCATCGAACTTGCGAGTGTGCGCAAAGGAAAAGTCGGAGCCTATGTACGCAAGACTGAAATCCGCACCATCCTGCTGCGCCATGCGGTAGATCCGCTCCAGGTCGCTGATCCCCTGAGTCTGGATCAGTGCACTGATGGCTCGACCGCCGATGCTCAAGGTCCGGCGCTTGGTCCCGGACCACTGCGGCTCCAGTGTTCCATTACGGATGACATAGAAGTGGCGGTCGAATCGCAACGGTGCTCCGACGGCTTTGCTCAGCGACATCACGGTGGTGGGTGGGTAAAGAAACACCTGAGTGATGACCCCGCCGTCCACGTGCATTTCCTGGAACTGTTTGCCATCAACGTCCACGTCGATCATGACGGGTGAGACTGCACCGGGAATACTCATCGACGCGAGCATGATATTGCGAAAGAGATCGAGCGCTCCCGGTGCGTTGCTTGAGGCAATGGCACCCATGTTCCACGTGACCGGCCGTCCTGAATCAAGGTCAGTCGTGCCGATCAACAGAATCCGTCCTTTGGCGTACTCCGTGGCGATCGCCGCCAGAATCTGCGCAGTGACGTATTTTGCAATGAGCCGCGCCAGTGGCTTGCTGTCCGCTATCCCGTCGCTGGCAAGACGGGTCAGCACACTTCGCGAATGAAAAATGTCTTTTGGACCGATTGCATTGGAAACATACCGAATCACGCCGTCGTACTCAGGCCCCAGGTAAGCGAACGGGGCGACCAGGGCGCCAGCGCTAATGCCCGTGACAACCTTGAACATGGGCCGTGTCCCATGGGTGGTCCATCCGGCAATCAGTCCCGCCGCGAATGCGCCGGCATCGCCGCCGCCCGAAACGGCCAGCATATTTGCCAGCGGCAGGATGTCGTTCGGCTTTCCGGCCTTGGCGAGCACCTCGCTCTCCCGTTTGTTGGACTCAACTGCATCCTGCATGAACGGGGTCAGGTCGTGGTCCAGCCTGTAACGCGCATTGGGAATGCCCGGGATGACTGCTCTTTCCGTCAAGGTGGGCGGAACCGCGTCACGGCGTGGCAGGCATGCTTGAAGGAACAGGTCCAGCGTTGAAGTGCCAGGCGGGAACGGTTTCAAAACGCCTCCTCCGGCCCCTGCATTCACGCCAGCCGATTGCGACCTATCGTTCGAACGTCAAGTAGCTCATCTTGCTCTCCTTTGCATGATAAAAAAACTCGTTGGCCACGCGTCCCTGGATAAGAAAATTGCAGGAGCGAGCTTGCTCGCGATGGGCTCAAGAACGCTGCGTTCAATCAGTAAACCCGCGTTATCGTTAACGACCATCGCGAGCAAGCTCGCTCCTACAGAACGGCATTACGCGGGCCGAGGGAAAGGACGATCAATCGCCCAGGTGGCATAATCACAAACTGTTTATAACAGGGGCGGATAAATGACCGTCGAAAGCTACGACCAACTCGCGATCTTCTCGGCTGTGGCCCAGGAACGCAGTTTCACCCGTGCCGCCGCCAGGCTTGGCATGTCTCAACCGGCCTTGAGCCGGGCGATGCGTCAGCTGGAGGAGCGATTGGGCGTCAGGTTGCTCGCCCGCACCACTCGCAGCGTCTCAGCCACCGAAGCCGGCGAGCATTTGTTGCGGGTGATCGCCCCCCGGTTTGAAGAAATTGACAGTGAGCTGGCGTTGCTCAGCAAATTTCGCGACAAACCCGCCGGCAAATTGCGCATCACTGCGGGCGAGCATTCGGCGATCACGATCCTGCACCCCGTGCTCGCCAAACTGCTACCGGACAATCCCGATCTGAATATCGAAATCATTGTCGACTATGGCCTGACGGACATCGTGGCGGAGGGGTTCGACGCCGGCGTACGGCTGGGTCAGCAAGTGGCCAAGGACATGATCGCGATGCGCATCGGCCCTGACATGCGCATGGCGGTGGTGGGCTCCCCGGCGTATTTCACCCGATACCCCAGGCCCGTGATCCCGAGTGACCTCATGGTGCACAACTGCATCACCCTGCGCATGCCGACTCACGGCGGCCTGCTCCTCTGGGAGTTCGAAAAAGACGGGCAAGAACTGAACGTACGGGTCGAAGGCCAGTTGGTATTCAACAACATCGCCATGCGCCTGGAGGCGGCCCTCCAGGGACTGGGACTGGCCTATATGCCGGAGGACCTGGTGCTGGAGCACGTCGCGCAAGGCCGGTTGGTTCATGTGCTTGAAGACTGGTGCGAACCCTTCTCTGGCTACCACCTCTATTATCCGAGTCGGCGCCAGAGCTCACCGGCCTTCACCATGCTGCGCGAAGCCTTGCGCTATTTGGGTTGATTAGCCCGGACGCTCTCCAGCGCTTCACCGGCACGCTTGGCCGCGGCGGCATCACCCTGGTCAGCCAGCAACTTAACCAGTTGATGCAACTGCGCAGTGGTCAGGCCGACCCGCAGGCTGGCCGCCATGTGCGAGCGCAGTTGTGACTCCACACCGGGGGTAACGGCAAGCGCTGCAACGGTGGCCAGCTCACGACTTTGCCAGTCCAGGTTGTCGCGTTCGAAAATGTCGCCGAACAGATGCGCCTGCAGGTACTGGTTGATAACGGGAACGAAGTCGAACAGCGGGCCCTGGACAGGTGCTCCGGCGATTCGCGTCTGGTTGGCTTTGCCCACCGCGAGCAGTTCGTCGCCGGTGGGAATAACGCGACCGGGCTCGCGTCCCGGATCGTCCTGAACGCCGCGCTGCTTGCGTGCCTCGACCACGTTCATCAGTTCACCGAGTGCATTGAGACTGCGAGGAAAACCGCTGTAGGCGTAGAGCTGCACCAGAATTTCCTTCGCCTCGCTGACCGTCAGGCCCGCATCCAGCCCCTGATTCAAAGCGGCATTGAGCGCTGACAGGTTGCTCGTGGCCATGGCGGCGGCGATCAACGGGATAGCCCGCTGTTTGGCGGACAGCGTCTCGGACACCGGTGGGGTCGCAGGCTTGGCTTTCGGTGCCATCGAAACCTGGGCGTTGTATTGCTCGTCGGTCACTTTCTCCAGCCATTGCACACTCTTCCCATCCACCGACCCCGTCACGGCCAGGTGCGTCATGGCGCTCGACGGAGCGGCGCCATGCCAGTGCTTGACGCCCGGCGGGCAGACGATTACGTCGCCCGGGTGGATTTCCTGCACAGGCTTGCCCCATTCCTGGACCCGTCCCACGCCGGAAGTCACCACCAATCGCTGTCCTGCGGGGTGGGTATGCCAGGCCGAACGCGCGCCCGGTTCGAAGCTGACATAAGCGCCGGAAGCATTGATTTCGTCCGTGGCGGGAAACAAGGGATCGACGCGAACCCGCCCGGTGAAAAAATCCGCAGGTCCCGCCACCGCAGCCTGAGTGCCCGCACGGCCGATCTGCTGCCCGGTCCGGCGGGATTCACCGGCATTGTCTGCACCGGCGGCGTCGGCAAAGGGGGCCGCCGCACACACGGCGATGCCTATCAAGGTATTTTTCAGCATGAGATATCCCTTCAAGTCAGAGCGTTCTGGCGTAAAACGCGGTCAACTGGCCCATGGCGACGTCCACATACGCAGGCACCCAGTAAGTGTCGATATGGGTCGCGCCCTCGATGGTGAACAGTTTTTTGTCCCGGGTACCGGTGGCCCTGGCAAAGGCTTGTTGCGACATGTACAGGCTGTCGGCCTTGCTGCCCGCGATCATCAGCAACGGTTTGTCGATCAGTTCGATCTGATCCGTGGCATCGAAACTCATCAGGTCCATCAGGCTGCTTTGGGTGTAACGGAAGGTCGAGTTGGGGTGCGCGTGGGTCTTGCCGTAGTACTCGAAGCCCTGTCGATACAGATCAAACGGCAGCTTGGCGATCTGTTCATCGGTCAGCCTGGCATCACCGACGTAGAGCACTTCCCCTCCCGCCGCTTCCTGGGCGCGGGCCGCCGACGCCTGTTGCAAGCGCTCCTGAATCGTCGACAACTGCGAATCCTGGTAGCCGTTGCGCCGAACCAGCCCGGAGTTGAACAGGCTCAAGGTCGCAATCGACTGGAAGCGCTTGTCGGTTCGCGCCGCCGCCAATGAGTAACCACCACCGCCACAGATCCCCAGCAAGCCCAGGCGCTTGCTGTCGACGCCGGGATAGCCGGCGATGAAGTCCGCCATGCCATGGATGTCTTCGATGCGATGCGCCGGTTTGTCCACATTGCGCGGCTCACCGCCACTGGCCCCTTGGTAGGCCGCATCCGCCGTGATCGTGATGTAGCCCTGATCCGCCAGACGCTGGGCATACAGGCCCGCGACCTGCTCCTTTACGCCCCCATTGGGGTGCGCCACAACGACGGCCGGGTACTTTTTCGCCGCGTCATAGTTCGCCGGGGTGTAAACGTTGGCGGCAATGTCCAGGCCATTGAGTGTGTAAGTGACCGGATGGATGTTGACCTTGCCCGGTTCGTTCCTGGTCAGCGCGCCACCGTAGGTCAACGTGAATGGATTCTGCCTGTAGTCGCCCGCTTCGGCTTCGGCACCGGACATGCCGATCATGGCGGCCATGAACGTGGCCTTCAACGTGGTTCGCATCATGGGAAAATTCCTGACATTTCGATGTTTGTGGAGGCGCTGGCTGATATCGCCGAGAAACAAACTACCTTTCAAGAATTAATCGATAAACAGCGCCAATCACATAGCACTGATACCAAATTCACATATATTCGGTGAATCAGGCGAAAAGTCGTTGACACCCGGGCTGACAGCAATAACCTATTTATGTGGGAATATTTCCCACAATATGATGCTGACTGGCTCTGAAGGATCGTACGGAACCGCAGTCGCTTGTTATCGCTGCAGATTGATGGCCGTGCCGGTTGGCTGGCCGCTCCAATGGGCGGCTGCGAACTCACTGGACGTTGCGTTCGATATGGAGATGGGTACGCAACGTCAAGCGGAGGTGCATCATGCTGCTCAAGAAATGTTTATTGGCTCTGGCAATAGGCGCAGTCCTGTCGGCATCGACTGTTCTGGTGCCCGATTACATCAGTAGTTTCTCCAGTGTGCAGGCCAAGGATGGTGGCGGTGGTGGCGGCCATGGCGGTGGCAACAGCGGTGGTCACGGTGGGTCCGGCAACGGCGGCTCCGGAGGCAGTGGACACGGTGGTGATGGCGGCAGCGGCCACGGAGAGGGTGGCGATCATGGTGCTGCAGGCCATGACGGTGACGGTCATGGCGGCCCGGGACGCGGCGACGCTGACCATGGTGGTATGGCCGGTAACAGAGGCCCGGGCAATGCGCATGACAACGACGCGGACAACGATGCCGCCGATGCTGCCAGGGACGCTGCCAGAAACGATGCGAACGCAGCCAGAGACGCTGCAAGAGCTGATGCAGATGCCGCCCGGGATGCTGCCAGGGCCGCTGCAGACGCCGCCAGGGATGCCGCCAGAGCTGAGGCGGATGCAGCCCGGGACGCTGCAAAAGCGGCTGGCGTAGCGGGCGCAGATGCAACCCGGGATGCTGCCAGGGCTGCGGCAGATGCGGCCAGAGACGCCGCCAAGGCAAACGCGGATGCAGCCAGAGATGCCGCCAGGGCTGCTGCAGATACCGCCAGGGACACCGCCAAAGCTGAGGCGAATGCAGCCAGAGAGGATGTGGCGGACGCCCCGGACGCACCGGATGTCGACGCGGCTGAGGTACGGAATTAGGCCCGCACGTTCCGCAATGGATACGGCAGGCATACCCATGGAAAACGTCCCGGGCGCTTGAGGGACGTATTGGCAAAGAGTCGCAAGCCCTGATAAGCCACGGGGGTTTGCGACTTTTTTTTCGAAATCGTGTCGCACTCTCCCGCCTTCGCGTTCGTTTATTCAGCCCCCTCTCCTTCCATCTCCCCAACCGGCGGTCGGCTTTCTCCTGCGCGGGTTGACCCTGAGCCAGAAAAGGCTAACTTACAACAAGTGGGAAATTTTCCCACGCCGATATTTCAGAAGACACTGTAACGCTCAGGGGTTGCTCCCATGCTGCTCCCGGATTGCAACCTGATTGCGTTTGCACTGTTCGCGGTCAATCACCAGGAGAATGCACGATGAACACTTACTCGCTTTTCAAGAGAGGTTTACTGGCGCTGGCAATCGGTGGCGTCCTCTCGGCTTCCACTGTTTTGATACCTGACTCCATTTCCCATGACTCGAGCGCCTATGCCAAGGATGGTGGTGGCGGTGGTGGTGGTCACGGCGGTGGCGGTGGCGGCAACGGCGGTGGCGGCGGCAACGGCGGCGGTGGCGGCAACGGCGGTGGCGGCGGCAACGGCGGTGGCGGCGGCGGTGGCAACGGCGGTGGCAACGGCGGTGGCAGCGGTGGCGGCGGCAACAGTGGGCATGGCGATGGCGGCAACAGTGGTCACAGCGGCAGCGACCATGGCAATGGGAATTCCGGCCATGCCGGATCTGGAAGCTCGAACTCCGGTCGCAGTGGTACCCATGCAGAGGCAGGAGACGACCACGGTAACCATGCCCGCGGCGAGGTCGGTGACGATCACGGTAACCACGCCCGCGGTGAGGTCGGTGACGATCATGGTGTCCACGCCGGCGGCGAGGTCGGTGACGATCATGGCGTCCACGTTGGCGGCGAGCCCGGTGACGATCATGGCGTCCACGCCGGCGGCGAGCCTGGTGACGACAACGGCAACCATGCAGGTGGCGAACCCGGCGACGACAACAGCCGGACTTGAAGCGGCGACCTGATGGCCTCATACAAAACCCTGGGACCGGTTTTGTATGAGGCACGGCAAAAAATACCCGCCAGCATTCATGGGATTATTTCCCACACAGCTATACTAGGGTTGTCTATCCAGGAATGCGCTGAATGCAATCGTCCACCCTGCCCGCCTCCCTCCTCAAAGCCCTGCGGCATGTCATGCGGCCGCTGGTACGCCTGATGCTGCGCAAAGGCGTCACCTACCTGGTGTTCGCCGACCTGCTCAAGGAGGTTTTCGTCGAGGTGGCGGACCGTGAATTCCGCCTGGACGACAAGGCACCGACCGACAGCCGCATCAGCCTGCTCACCGGCGTGCACCGCAAGGACGTACGGCGTCTGCGCAATACCAGCGACCCCATTTCTTCCACCCTTCCTGAAAACATCACCTTCGGTGCGCAACTGGTCAACGCCTGGACCAACGCGCCTTTTTGCGACAACGCCGGCCAGCCACTGCCGCTGCCTCGACTGGCCAGCGTCGGCGGCGACCGCTCCTTTGACGCCTTGGTGGCGAAAGTCAGCACCGATATCAGGGCACGGGTGGTATTGGATGAGTGGCTGCGCCTGGGCGTCGTGCGCCTTGACGAGCAAGAGTGCGTGCACCTCGAAGTCCAGGCCTTCGTGCCGCAAAAGGGCTTCGATGAGAAAACGGCTTACCTGGGGCATAACCTGCATGATCATGCCTGCGCTGCGGTGCACAACCTGACCAGCGAAGGTCCGGCCTTTTTTGAGCGCAGCGTCCACTATGACGCACTGGCCCCGATGAGCGTCGAGGTGTTGCGCGAGGCCGTCGCCAGCGAGGGGATGCAAGCCCTGCTGAGTTTCAACCGACTCGCCGCCGAACTGGAATTCAAGGACCTGCCCAGCCCTGAACCACGCCAGCGCATCACGGTCGGCTTGTATTTCTACACCGAAGCGTCCGATCTCAATTCGCCGACGGCCCCTAAGCCATGACCCTCCATTTGCGCCTGATCCGTGCAATCGCCCTCATTCTGGGCCTCGGGCTTCCCATTGTGCTGCAAGCCGCCCCCGCCTGTGTCAGTCAGAATAATGCGGGCATAAGTGGAGAGCCGGTCATCCAGGCACCGGGCGGCACCGGCGGTACGGGCGCGGCGCCTGGTGGCATGGGCGGTACCGGCATCGACACCGATAACGGCGGAGTCGGCGGTACCGGCGCACCAATTAAAAAACGCCCTGGCGGCATGGGCGGTACAGGTGACGTTGCAGGCGGCGTGGGTGGCACGGGCATCAGCAACGACAACGGCGGGATCGGTGGCACCGGCATTGTCGGCACCATCACCGGGTTCGCCTCGATCTGCGTCAATGGCCTGGAAGTGCACTTCAACAAAAACGTTCCGGTCAGCGAGAATGGCACTGCCGCCACCAGCACCCACCTGGCGATAGGCCAAGTGGTTGCCGTGGAAGCGTTCAATTCCCGGCGCGGCCTGGAGGCCGGACGCATTTCCATCCTGCACGTCTACGAAGGTCCCTTGACTGCCCTGCCGAGAGATTCCATGCCCATGCGTGTCATGGGGCAACCGGTACGCCTGGCCAGCGGTGCTCAAGTCGCTTCCGGCCTGCGCCCCGGTGATCCCGTACGGGTCAGCGGGCTGCGCGATGCCCGAGGTGAAGTGGTCGCCAGCCGTATCGACCGGGCGCCCGACCTCAAGGAGGCCAGCGCTATCGGCCCGGTGGATCGCAGCGGTTATCTCCAGGGGATCAAACTCGGTAATAACCCGGGCCCGGCGCAGGAAATGCTGGTGCGCGGCCAGTGGTCCGGCCGTGAGCTGAACGTGACCCAAAGCCGACCCGATCCGAGCCTGCCTTTCATTGGCCGGGTACACAATGCGGTGATCGAGGGCCTGGTACAGGGCCGGAACGACCGTCAATGGGTGGTGGGTGGCTTTAATGTGACACTGGCGCGCGACACCGTGTTTGTCGGTGTGCAGCCGTCGGAGCTGGCGCTGGATCGACGCGTGCGGGTCAGCGGTGTGTTCAGTGGTGCGCGGGACGTGCGGGCAACACGCATCGAATTGCCCCGCGAACACTCCGATTCACCCGCGAGCAACCAACACGGACAACTGCGAACCAACGAGCAAAACACGGACGACTCAAGTGGTTCGAGCAATTCGAGCGATTCCAACAGTTCCGGCAACTCCGGTAGCTCCGGCAGCTCCGAAAACTCCGGCAACTCCGGCAGTTCGGGAAACTCGGGCAGTGACAGGAGTGGCCGTTCCGAGAGCGAAGACAGCGTGCGCGACGACACTCGCCACGGGGGCAATGACAGTCATGGCGGCAGCGACAGGCTGGAAAGCGTGGACAAGTCCGGCAAGTCAGAGCGTATCGAGAGGGTCGAGCAACCCGACAAAGTCGAGAAAGTCGAAAGGGTCGAAAAGGTAGAGAAAGTCGAGAAGGTAGAAAGAGTCGAAAAGGTCGATCGCCCCGAGAAGGTTGACAAGGTCGAACGCCCGGAGAAAGTCGAGAAAGTTGAACGGCCAGAAAAAGTCGAGAAGGTCGAGAAAGTCGAAAAGGTCGAGAAGATTGAAAGAGTCGATCGCTCCGGCAAAGGGAGTTAAACCGTGCAGGCATGATGCACAATTGCCATAAGTAACTAGGCTGGGTAAGTCACGCAACAAAGCATGCGTGTGAACTTCGATGATGGAACACACGAGGTGAACATGAACCCCAGGCACGCCCTGCTCGTCGGTTTGCTTGCCAGCCTGGCCTTGCCAGCCCTGGCCGATACCTTCACGACTTCGATTGGAACCGACTACTCACGGGGCGACTATGGCACCGGTACGACGTCTGAAACCTGGTACGTTCCACTGGTGGGCAAATACGAAACTGGTCCCATGACCTACAAGCTCACGGTGCCCTGGCTGCGCATCACCAATCCTTCGGTCGGCCCCGACGGCGAGCCGTTGCCCGGTGGCTGCGGCAAAGTGGAAAGCGGTTTGGGCGACACCGTCGCCGGTGCCGACTATGCCGTGCTTGACGGTAGCATCAGCGGACTTTTCGTGGACCTGATCGGCAAGGTCAAGTTGCCCACCGCCGACGAAGACAAGTGCCTGGGCACCGGCAAAACCGACTTCTCCGCCCAGGTCGATGTCGCCAAGGCCTTCGGCCGATTGACCGGGTTCGCCACCCTGGGCTGGAAAAAGTACGGCGATCCGTCGGGCTCCAACTTCGACAATCCGATATTCGCCGGCCTGGGCTTCGCCATCCCCGTGTTCGCACGCACCTCCGCGGGCGTGTCCTACGACTGGCGGCAGAAGGTCATTTCCACCGGCGACCCGATCAAGGAGCTCACACTCTTCCTCACCCACAAGCTCAATCAGAACTGGAAGTTTCAGTTGTATGCCGTCAAGGGGTTTACCGACGCCAGCCCGGATGGTGAGGCTGGACTATTGTTCAGCCACACCTACTGAGCGCCACCGACTCCAGTGTGTTTCACCTCGTCACGCATACGCGTCCCGGTATTTTTCGATGAACGCCTGCACGGACAACGCGGGCGTGCCGGTCACTTTCTCCACGACATCGTTCACCCCCGCGAAGACGCCCTCCCGGTAATCCTGAGCGACTTCGACCAGGTGCTGTACCAAGGCCGGCGGAAACCTGTACTCGTGCTCCATCTTGTGCTCGAACGCCTCGATCGATGTCGGTGCGTACTGGATCTGCACGCCAAGCACTTCGCTCATGGCAGCGGCGATCTCCGTGTGATTCATCTCGACCGGCCCATGCAGGCTGTAAATCTTGCCCTCGTGCCCCGCAGGGTTGGCCAGGAGGTGGGCGATCACCCGCCCCTGGTCATCGGTCGCGATGGGCGCGTGACGGCCATGCTCGAAGGGGAACTCGATTTTTTTCCTGGCCAGGATCTCCTTCGCGAAGTGCGGGTAGACGAGCCAGTCCGCGAAGAATGTGGGGCGCAGGTGCGTTGTCGGTACCCCCGACCAGTCGAAAACGCGCTCGGAAATCCAGTGATCCTGTGCCAAATGACTCCTGGACTCGCGCCGTGCGGAGATCTGCGACATGTTCACGATCGCCTGTACCCCCGCCTCCTTCGCTGCCTGGGCAAAATAGGCCGCACCGTCGATGATTCCCGGTGCCAGCGGATAAAGAAAATAGGCCGAACGGATGCCTTCCATCGCCGCACGGATATCATCGATATTCGTGAAATCGCCAATCGCAATGTCAACCCCGCGCTCGCGCAGGGCCGCCGCCCTTTCATCGTCCGTGCGTACGTAAGCCCGCACACGCTTGCCCATCTTGAGCAGCTCATCGATGGCAGCCCCACCCGTACGTCCGGTTGCACCGCTTACAAGAATGTCCACTTCGCTCATGACTGTATTCCTCTCAAGCAATTGGAGCCTGTGCTCCGACTGTCAATTGACTTCAACCACCGGCTCGCGGGTTGAAGCCTCTCGTCGCTGCAGAACAATGCAACGGCCTCTCAGCTTTCAAATGGAGCGTTGTCGATCAGGTCGCACACGTTTGGGCAATCGAAACCATGTATGTGGCGACGTCCAACATCCCCCAGCCCGGTACCAATGGCGGTATGCGGTTTTTTCCGGGCAACTTCGGCCACCGCCTGAGTAAACGCGGCCTTCATTCCGATGCGGGGGTAAAGGGCGAGCGTGTCATCAATCAGTGATGGCGTGATTTCCTCCATGAACAGGCCCATGACATCGACATGAGCCCCCATGTAGATCAGGGCGATTTCCGGTTGCTTGCGGTCCGCGATGCCGGCACTGGAGTGAAGAGCGATCGCATCCCAGACCAGTTGCGCTTTCGCGTCCGAATACCCGTTCGCTAACAGGAATCGGCTGGCCGCGTCGGCGCCATCGACTTCAAAACGCTGGTCGGCACAGAACTCGTCGGTAAGCCCCAAGTCATGCAACAGCGAAGCGAGGTAAACGGTTTCCCGGTCGTACTTCAGCCCGCGCTGCTTGCCGAGGAAATCGGCGAACCACCATGTGCGATGTACGTGATTCAGGAGCGCCCTGGAGTGGACCCGCTCAACGAGCGAAGCGGCCTTGCGGGTGAGTTCTGAATCCGGTGCGATGATGCCGCCGACTGTAACGGGTGTGTTCATGCTTGCTTCCCAGGGTTGAGATTGACCTCGCTCCAATCTAATGATTCTGATTTGTCCCAATTGACTATTTTCAGTTGATTCGTGCCAAATTGACGTCGGACACCCACAGGGGACAACCGTGAAAAAACAAACGAACACCCGCCCTCTGCGCCCCGGGCAGATGCAAAAACGCGTGGTGATTCTGGGGATGCCCCCGGTCGATGCACTCGATGTGATCGGCCCTGCCGAGGTGTTTGCCTTCGCCAATAGCCTGCACGACGGCGAAACCGTCCCCTACCAGTTGGACCTGGTTTCATCGGACGACGACCTTCACTTGGCCAGCAGCACGGGCATCAACCTCACGGCGCATAAAACCCTTGAGCAAGAGCGCCAGGCGAACAAGCCCATTGACACCTTGATTGTCGCGGCGGGCCAGCAGTCAGTGGGTCATTTGAACGAAGAGGCCATCGAGTGGATACGGGCGCGTTCCACCAGCGTGCGGCGCGTGTGCTCGATCTGTGTCGCCGCGTTTGCCTTGGCGGAGGCCGGGCTGCTGGAGGGTCGTCGGGCAACCACCCACTGGCAGATGGCACGCGAGCTGGCAGAGCGTTTTCCGCTGATCGAGGTCGACGCAAACCCTATCTGGGTGAAAGACGGCAACGTGTATACATCGGCAGGCATCTCGGCGGGAATCGATCTCACCCTCGCGTTGGTCAGCGAGGACCTGGGCGATCACGTCGCGATGGAGATTGCGAAAAACATGGTCCTGTTCCTGCGGCGTCCGGGGGGACAGGCGCAGTTCAGTGTCACGCTTCAATCGCAGCGTGCGCCGGGTTCAAGTCTGGATGAGCTGTGCCTGTGGATCAGTGAGCATCTGCACACCGACCTTACGGTCGAGAGACTGGCAGACCGGATGTCGACCAGTGTCAGAACGTTGATCCGGACCTTTCAGCGGGACTTGAGGACCACGCCGGCGAAGTATGTCGAAGACGTTCGCCTCGAAGCCGCCTGTCGGGCTTTTGAGCTGGGCGGACATTCAATGGAGCAGGTTGCACGCCAATGCGGCTACAGCAATGTCGATGTGTTGCGCAAAGCGTTTATCAGACGCCTGGGTGTAAGCCCCAAGGAATATGCGCTGCGCTTTGCGCCGGCCAGCCAGCTGGCTCAGGCATACCGTTGATGGGTGGCGTCACCAATGCCGCCTTCGACTCTAAAAAACGGGGCTTGCCGTGATTCGGATTGCGTCTATCACTGAGCAATGTTGCGTTTGCCGCGACTACCTCTAAGCTAGACAAGGACTTACAGGACGAAAAGGAACGTTATACGACACTCCATCGCAACATCACATGTCATTCAATAGTCGTTGGTTAGTAAGAGGCGATGTCTGCTCGCAAATTCCAAAACTTGAAAAGCCGAGAAATCAAGCGATGAACGAAGAGCCAGGATCCAAAGGATGGTGGCAGACCATTCCCGGTATTTTGACGGCAACCGCCGGCATTATTACGGCAATAGCGGCTTTGATTGTTGCTCTCAACCAAGCTGGCTTCTTTGAAACGCAACCCAAAAAGGCCACGCAGGTTCCCAATGGCACCGTCACGCAGGCGACGGGAGGTGAAAGCCGAGCTGACACAACCGCCAAGGCGCCAATGCCGTCGTCAATTGAAGAGACGAAGCCCTACCCTATAACTCTTTCGTCCGGCGCAGAGGTAAGAGTCGGGGACGCCGTTTACAAAATATTATCAGCGCGGCTTGATCGTCATTCTCCGAGCAAACTTTCGTTGAGGTTCGAAGTGCGCATGACCAACAATGACCGATACGACGCAAACTTTTGGGCGGCTTCTTTCCGCTTGCTGATAGGCGGCGTACTGCGCGCACCGGAAAACGATCTTAACGAGCTGGTAGCCAGCCATAGTTCAAAGGAAGGATCGGTGGAATTTGTAATTCCAGATAATGTCACCGACGTAGGACTCCAGATCGGTGAAGTTGGGAACGATGCGCCCGTACTCCAGATCGATCTGCGCGCACCTCACTAGTGGTTCAAGCAGGCGTTATGCATTAAAGCCATACACCTATGCCTGATAAAAATCGACACCCATTGGGGTAACCAAGGCGTTTGCGGATGCTGATAGCAAAACCATAAGACCCCAGTTAGCCGTTTTAGATATCCAGCCCGGCCACGTAGTCGGTCAAGTATGCGTTTCATGGCACAACATCAATGAAATTGCCGTTGCCTCTGGAGTTCCCGCTTCAACCAGATGCTTGCCGGTTCTACGCCTTCCGAACATCGTACCTCATAGGCGCGGCCACTCATGCTGCTTTTAGTGGCAGCAAGATCGATGAAGTCTTCTGCGCTGTTCACCATGTTCTTGCCTTCGAGATAATTCAGCTTCTTCTCCAGATGCGCCCGAGCGCGGGGACCTGGGTATTCGCTCCCGTTGCGCACAAACTGACACTTGCTGTGTTCGACAAAGTCCAGCAAGCCCTTTATCTCTTGATTGGCCTGAGGTGTGGCCTGAGCCTGCGCATTAGGGACAATTGCGAAAAGGCTAATACCCGCAGCCATAATCAATGGGTTGATAAGCCGTGCCGTGACCCCTATCCACATTCGCATGGTTCATCCCGGTCCTGAAAGTGAAATGAATGGAGTGACCTCCAACAGCAAGATCTGGCCTCTTTTTTAGCTATAACATCCTCTCCAGCCCGATCGTGCTGCTGAGCCACGAATTGAAACGTCGCCACCAACTCCCCGGCTCCTTGGTCAACGTATGCTGTTTGCCGTCATCCTCGGTGACCCAGACCAACTGAGACTTTTCCAGCACGACATGATAACTGAGAGTGGGTGCCATACCCTCCAGGGCCAGCTCGCGCACCCGGCCGGCGAGTTGCGCATTATCCACCAACACTCCGACTTCGGTGTTCCACAATAATGAGCGCGAGTCGAAATTGAACGAACCGATAAAAGCTTTCTGCCGGTCGAAAATCATCGCTTTGCTATGCAGGCTGGAATCGGAACTATTGGAAGATCCGCTGTGAAA
Source organism: Pseudomonas izuensis (assembly GCF_002356535.2). Classification (NCBI taxonomy): domain Bacteria; kingdom Pseudomonadati; phylum Pseudomonadota; class Gammaproteobacteria; order Pseudomonadales; family Pseudomonadaceae; genus Pseudomonas; species Pseudomonas izuensis. Next base: position 3,854,331 of record NZ_AP017423.2, read on the forward strand.
CAGGCGTGGCCTGCTGTCGCTGTCACCGGACCGGCGGCGTAACTCGAACAACTGCACACCATGCTCCAGCAAGGTTTTGCGATAAGGGGCGTAACCACCATGCGCAGCGGGCACATCGGTGGCTTCCAGTGAGTTAGTCAGCAAGCTGATCGACACGCCAGCGTCGGCACGACTGGTCAAGTACATCAACCCCGGTTGTCCGGGCACCATGTAGGCGGAGACCATGATCAGCTCCTTGTTGACCCCGTCAAGCTCGGGTGCCAACTGGGTAGTCAACAGCAAGTGCGGGGGTGGTTCGCCTTTCGACAAGACCTTACTCGGTGCATCCCACATCGCCTTGTTCCAGGCCCAGATCAGCTCGCGGCGCCAGACATGCAGACGTGGGTGAGTGGTGTAGGACATCAACTGTTGGTAGAGAGCATGATTCTGTTTACGCGTTTCCTCCAGGGATTCGTCCAGCCGGGTCCGGGTATTTTTCAGGTCCTTGTTTGTCGGCATGGTGAAGAGAAACTGCTCGATCGGCTTGCTCAGAGCACTGTTCCAGTACTCGTCAAAACCATGCCCCAACTGTTCTGCAACCGGGCCGACACTGAGCATGTCGATGTCGGTGAAATTCTTGTTGGGTTCGGCATCGAAATACTCGTCCCCCAAATTGCGCCCTCCGACGATCGCCACGCTGTTGTCCACCACCCACAATTTGTTGTGCATGCGCCTGTGTTGCTGCGATAGGTTGAACAGGCGGCCCATCGTTCGCGTCACGACGGTGCTGCGGCCCAAATGCAGTGGATTAAACACGCGGATCTGAATCTGCGGGTGGGCAGCCAGCGTCGCGATAATTCGGTCCAGGTCATCGCTGGTCGTGTCATCGAGCAGAATCCGCACGCGGACTCCACGGTCGGCGGCGTCGAGCAATTCGCTCACGAGTATCCGCGTACTAATGCCGTCGTGGACAATGTAGTACTGCAAGTCGAGGCTGCTTTGGGCGTTACGGATCAGCTCGGCGCGTGCGGTGAAAGCCTCGGCACTATCGGATAGCAAGCGAAAACCCGATTGGCCCTGATGGGGGGCTGCCTGGGCCTGGATGGAGCGACCGAACGCCGAATCGCTCGCAGGTAACGCCTGACTGGGTTCGTGAGGAACATTGAGTGTCGTACAGCCATCAAACAGCAAGACGAGCAACAGAAGAGCAAGCAGGGGCTGTTTGATTCTCACGGAGCGTACTCCGGGTGATGGCGATCAGGGATGCCGGATCCCGAAGAATGGTCAGTTGGTATCCATTAGCATTCTGGTCGTATCGACCTTGCGCACTGTTTCTTCGATCTGCGGTGTTGTTTTGGGAGAATAGTTCATCCGCTGGCAAAGATATGACTGACAGCCACCGGTAGGAAAAGAACCCACTGCCAAAAGTTGTGAAAATGACACCGCGACTCATTTTCGTATCCCCCCTTCATTCAATACGCAGCAGATGGGCGAGATAACGCCAGTAGAGGCGATGGGGAGCCAACACAAGAAAAGCCCATGACGGCCACCATCGCCCCCTCTCAATTTGGGATCAATGCAACTCATGGCGACGGCAGATAGGCCATCGCGCGCGACTCGCCCATCAGCAGCGGATGATTGAGCTCCGCACAGGCGCGCAGGTAGTCGGCTACCAAGGTGATCCGCTTGAGCTTTCGCAGATCCTCGCTGTAGTACATCCAGAACTGTCGAGTGACCTCCACCTGGTCCGGCAGCACTTCGCACAGGCGCGGGTCGGGACCGGCGAGGAAGCAGGGCAAGATGGCCAGTGCGCGGCCTTCCAGCGCTGCATGGTATTGGGAGACAACACTGGTGCTGCGCAGGCGACTGTGGGCGCCGGGCAGCAGGTCGTTCAAGTAGAGCAGCTTGAAGCTGAAGGCCAGGTCCTCGACATAGGTCACGAACGGGTGGCTCGCCAAATCCTCGCTGCTGGTAATCGGTGGATGGTTGGCCAGGTACTCCGGTGTCGCATACAGACGCAAGCGGTAGTCGCACAGGCGCGAGCACACGTACGGACCGCGCTCGGGCCGCTCCAGGGTGATGGCGATGTCCGCCTCGCGCCGCGACAGGTTGACGAAGTGCGGGACCGGCAGGATGTCCACTGAGATATGCGGATAGTGAATGATGAAGTGGCTCATCTGCGTGGTGATGAAGCAGGAGCCGAAGGCTTCGGTACAACCGATGCGCAGGTGCCCGGCGAGCCCCCCGGTGGTTCCGGAAACCTGTTCGCAGGCTGCCAGCAGCGTACTTTCCAGTGTTTCGGCGTGGCTGATCAGGCGCTGCCCCTCCACCGTCAGGACGAAACCCGACGTTCGCGATTTCTCGAATAACAGGGCACCCAGGCTTTGCTCAAGCGCGCGGATGCGCCGCGACACCGTGGTGTAGTCCACCCCCAGGCGGCGTGCTGCACCACTGGCGGTGCGGGCACGGGCGACTTCGAGAAAGAAGCGCATATCGTCCCAATTCACATGATTTTGCGTTGTGCGTTTTTGCATATTCATCAGGCTTTTCTGCCAATACATATTGGAAATTTGCAACCATATACTCGCATTCAACGTGATTTGACCAGCACCGTTTCTCGGCCAGGGAGGTCCCAAACTCAATCAGGGCTAACAGCATGAATGCAGGGCGGAACGTCAGCTTTCAAACCGAAAACAGGCAGCTGCGCGGCAGCGAAATCACGGCCATATTTTTGCCAGCCGAAGGCTCATGCAGCGAGCACCCTGTCGGCGCAATCCCTGCGACATTCCACCTTCCCCTCGTCTCGGGAAGATCACCAGAGAGGCTATGACTCCAGCAACAGCATTCAGGCGACGTCCCGCTTCGGGACGTCGCTCGGGTACCCGTACGCCCCTAAAAAGGCCGACCAACAAAAACAATTAAAAGCGGAGCCTCACCATGACGACCGACCATCCGAACCACGCCCGGACCTGCGACCAGGTCAGGGCCAATCCCAAGTTCCAGCGCCTCACACGCCAGCGCTCAATGCTGGCGTGGTCACTGAGCGGCGCCGTCCTGGCCGTCTATTACAGCTTCATCATGGTGGTGGCCTTCGCCCCTGCCTGGCTGCACCGGCCACTGTACGAGGGCAGTCACCTCAGCCTCGGCATGCCGATTGGCGTGGCAATTATCTTGCTGTCCTGGTTGCTGACCGCCAGCTACGTGCATACCGCCAACACCCGCTTCGACGCGCTCAGCGTGCAGATCCTCCAGGAGACCCGCGCATGAAACGCATAGCCGCCCTTCTCGCCCTTTGCCCCCTGCTGGCCAACGCCGACCCCATCACCGCAGAGAAGCAACCGCTCAATGTGCATGCCATCGGCATGTTCTTCGTCTTCGTCCTCGCCACGTTGCTGATCACTTGGTGGGCGTCCCGCCGCACGCGCTCCGCTGCCGACTTCTACAGTGCCGGTGGCGGTATCACGGGGTTTCAAAATGGCTTGGCGATCGCCGGTGACTATATGTCGGCAGCCACGTTGCTGGGCCTTTCGAGCCTGGTATTCACCAAGGGCTATGACGGCTTCATCTACATCATTGGCTTCTTCGTCGGCTGGCCCATCGTCACCTTCTTGATGGCCGAGCGCCTGCGCAACCTGGGCCGCTACACCTTCGCCGACATCGTCTCCTTGCGCCTGGATCAAACCCGCGTGCGCAGCTTCGCCGCCCTCGGCTCGCTGACGGTGGTGTGTTGCTACCTGGTGGTGCAGATGGTCGGTGCCGGCCAGTTGATCAAGCTGCTGTTCGGCCTCGACTATCGCACGGCGGTGGTGGTGGTCGGCCTGCTGATGCTGGTCTACGTGATCTTCGGCGGCATGCTCGCCACCACATGGGTGCAGATCACCAAGGCGGTGCTGCTGCTGGCGGGCGGCACGACCCTGATGCTGATGGCCCTGAGCCGCTTCGGCTTCAGCTTCGAGACGCTGGCTGCCCAAGCCGTGGCGGTGCATGCCAGCGGCGTGCAGATCATGGGCCCGGGCACCTTGCTGGCCGACCCGGTCAACGCGGTGTCACTGTCCCTTGGCCTCGTCTTCGGCATCGCCGGCCTGCCGCACATCCTGATGCGTTTCTTCACCGTGCCCAATGCCAAGGAAGCGCGTAAATCAGTGCTATTCGCCACGGTGTTCATCGGCTTCTTCTTCCTCGTGGTCTGCATCCTCGGCTACACCGCCATCGTCATCGTCGGCACGGACCCGCAGTATTACGTCGACGGTAAGCTCGGCGGCGCGATGATCGGCGGCGGCAACATGGTAGCCATGCACTTGGCCAAGGCCGTGGGCGGCAACCTGTTTCTCGGATTCCTCTCCGCCGTGGCCTTCGCCACCATCCTTGCCGTGGTGGCCGGCCTGGCCCTGGCTGGCGCCTCGGCGATCTCTCATGACCTTTATGCGTCGGTGCTGAAAAAGGGCAAGGCCGACGAGAAGCAGGAAATGCGCGTGTCGCGCATCGCCACGGTCTGCTTGGGCATTGTCGCGATCGCCCTGGGCATTCTGTTCGAGGGCCAGAACATTGCCTTCCTGGTCGGCCTGACGTTCGGTATAGCGGCCTCGGCGAATTTCCCGGTGTTGATCATGGCCATGTACTGGGAGGGCCTGACCACCCGTGGCGCCCTTTACGGTGGCCTCACCGGCCTGATCAGCGCCCTGGTTCTGGTCATCGGTTCGCCATCGGTATGGGTCGGTGTATTGGGCCATGCCAAGGCGATCTTCCCCTACGATCAGCCGGCGCTGTTTTCCATGCCCCTGGCCTTCCTGGTCATCGTGGTGGTGTCCCGGCTGGACCGCAGCGAACGCGCCGACCGTGAGCGCGCCGCCTATGCCGATCAGTTCGTCCGCGCCCAGACCGGCCTGGGCGCGGCCATGGCCAGCAGTCACTAACGCCGCCGTTTTACGGGGTCTATGCCCTGAGCGCGAGTTCACCCCTTAGCGTCGCGCTTTTTTACTCCCGCCCTGCGCCACCCCGCGCCGGGCACCTTCAACAAGCCTTCCCTCCACTGGTCCCGGCCAGTGCGGGAACGGCTTGCCTATAACAACAAGAGGCATGCAATGAAACCCACTCTTTTTACCCTGTTCCTGGCAGGCAGCAGCCTTGCCACCCAAGCCCATGCGGACTTCCTCGCAGACAGCAAGGCCAAACTGGAGTTGCGCAACTTTTACTTCAATCGTGACTACCGTCAGGCGGGTGCCACCCAGTCCATGCAAGAAGAATGGGCCCAGGGCTTCCTGCTGCGCTACGAGTCCGGTTACACCGACGGCATGATCGGCGTCGGCGTCGATGCCCTCGGCCTGCTTGGCGTCAAGCTCGACTCCAGCCCCGATCGCGCCGGGTCCGGCCTGCTCAAACGCGAAAACCAGTCACCCCGGCGCGCCAAGGACGAATACGGCGAAATGGGCCTGACCGCCAAGTTCAAGGCCTCCAGCACGGTGCTCAAACTCGGCACCCTGGCACCCAAGCTACCGGTGCTGCTGGCCAATGACTCGCGCCTGCTGCCACAAACCTTTCGCGGCGGCCAGTTGAACATGCAGGAGATCAAGGGCCTGACCATCGATGCCGGACACCTGGATCGGGTCAACCAGCGTGACTCCTCGGACGACGAAAAAATGGGCATCACCACCACCGGCGCCAAAGGCATCGTCGGCAGCCAGGCGCGCAGCAATGCCTTCGATTTCGCCACCCTGGCCTACCAGTGGAACGAGCGGTTGAACACGAGCTACAGCTACGGTGGCCTGGACAATTTCTACCACCAGCACCAACTCAACCTGGTCCAGGTGCTGCCGCTGGGCGAGGGACAGTCGCTCAAGAGCGATCTGCGCTACGCCCGCTCCACCGACGACGGCAGCAGCAACATCGACAACACGGCATTGGGCGCGATGTTCACTTACGCACTCGGCGGCCATGCCTTTGGTCTCGGCTACCAGCGCATGAGCGGCGATACCGGTTTCGCCTACGTCAACGGCAGCGACGCTTTCCTCGTCAACTTCGTGCAGATCGGTGACTTCGCCAACAGGGACGAGCGCTCCTGGCAGGCGCGCTACGACTACAACTTCGCCGCGCTGGGCGTTCCCGGCCTGACCTTCATGACCCGCTACCTGTCCGGCGACAACATCGATCTGGGCGCCGGCAAACCCGAGGGCCGCGAATGGGAGCGCGACACCGACATCGGCTACGTGGTGCAGAGCGGCCCGTTGAAGAGCGTCGGTCTCAAGTGGCGCAACGCAACCGTGCGTACCAGCCATTTCGGTAACGACCTCAATGAGAACCGCCTGATCCTCAGCTATACCCTGGCGCTCTGGTAAATCCCCCGCAAGACGGGGGCCGCTCGCATCGCCTGACGGTGCGGACGACTCCCGACCGGCGCGCAACATCCATGATTTTTTTGCACAACGCACCGGTTTTTATGAGCATTCTTAATTGATTTTTGCATGCCTATACTGGGTTCCACAGCCTGGTCATGAACCGGCTCAGACCCAACAAAAACAACCAAGGGCACCCACCGTGAAGACATTCATGCTTGCCGCCGTCTCCCCGCTATCAAGTACCCGCACGGCTCTCGGGAGACTCCAATGAACAGCCACTGCCAACCCTTCCTCGCCGCTCGGGATTTCCTGCTCACCCACCGTACCGACTACGCCACTGCCGCGCGTGATTTCCGCTGGCCGCAGCTGAACGAGTTCAACTGGGCACTGGATTACTTCGATGCGATGGCCGAGGGCAACCAGGCCAACGCCCTGTGGATCGTCGAAGAAGACGGCAGCGAACAGCGCTATAGCTTCGAACAGCTGGCCTTGCGCTCCAACCAGGTGGCCAATCACCTGCGTGACCTCGGCGTGCGCCGCGGCGAGCGTATCTTGCTGATGCTCGGCAACGACGTCGCCCTGTGGGAAACCATGCTGGCAGCCTTCAAGCTCGGCGCCGTGGTCATTCCCGCCACCGCCCTGCTGACGCCCGATGACCTGCGCGACCGCATCGAGCGCGGCCAGGTTCGCCATCTCGTGGTCGGCGGCGCCCACGTCGACAAGTTCGCCGGTCTGGGCGAAGGCTGCAGCCGCGTCTGCGTCGGCCCGGGCCCTGCCGACTGGACCCCGCACAGCGCCGCCAGCGAATACTCCGAACAGTTCGAAGTCGAGGGCCGCACCCTGGCCACCGACCCGATGTTGCTGTACTTCACCTCGGGCACCACTTCCAAGCCGAAGATGGTGCTGCACAGTCACCAGAGCTACCCGGTCGGCCACCTGTCGACCATGTACTGGATCGGCCTGCAGCCGGGCGACCTGCACTTGAACATCTCGTCACCGGGCTGGGCCAAGCACGCCTGGAGCTGCCTCTTCGCACCGTGGAACGCCGGCGCCTGCATCTTCATCCACAATGTCGCGCGCTTCAGCGCCCCCGCCCTGCTCGCCGCTCTGGAACGCTACGGCGTCACCAGCCTGTGCGCCCCGCCCACCGTGTGGCGCATGCTGATCCAGGAAGACCTGGCCAGTTACAAGGCGCGCTTGAACCTGCGCGAACTGGTGGGCGCCGGTGAGCCGCTGAACCCGGAGATCATCGAGCAGATCCTGCATGCCTGGGACTTGCCACTGCGTGACGGCTTCGGCCAGTCGGAAACCACCGCCCTGGTCGGCAACACACCCGGCCAACTGCTCAAGCCCGGTTCCATGGGCCGTCCGCTACCGGGCTACCGGGTGACCATGCTCGACCCCGATGGCGTACCCGGCAATGAGGGTGAAGTGGCCCTGCCACTGGACGTGCGACCACTGGGCCTGATGTTGTGCTACGAAGACAGCCCGGAGAAAACCGCCGAGGTGATGCGCGACGGTTACTACCGCACCGGCGACACCGCGCAGATCGACGATGATGGCTATATCACCTTTGTCGGCCGCGCCGACGATGTGTTCAAAGCCTCCGACTACCGCATCAGTCCCTTCGAGCTGGAAAGCGCACTGATCGAACACCCGGCGGTGATGGAAGTGGCCGTGGTGCCAAGCCCGGACCCAGTGCGCCTGGCCGTACCCAAGGCGTTTCTGATCCTGGCCCATGACGAACCCGGGTGCGCCGAGCTGGCCGGCAACATCCTCGCCTTTGCCCGTGAGCACCTGGCGCCCTACAAGCGGGTGCGACGCATTGAGTTCGTCACCGAGCTGCCCAAAACCATCTCCGGCAAGATCCGCCGGGTAGAACTGCGGCAGATGGAAGCACAGCGCCGTCAGAGCGACGCGCGCGGCGCTCACGAGTACTTCGAAGAAGACTTCCCACAGCTCAAGGGCTGAATCCGGGCCGGTACGCCGGCCCTTTCGAATTCAAATCCGACCGCTCGGCCAATCTGGCCGAGGGGCTTAACTCGACCCAAAGAAAGCAGGCAGGACCCGAAAATGACCTCTTCCATCGTTCCAAGCGTCAAGCTCCTGATCAACGGCGAGTTCGTCGAATCGCGCACCACCCAGTGGCGTGACGTGGTCAACCCGGCCACCCAGGAAGTCCTGGCTCGCGTGCCCTTCGCCACCGCCGAGGAAATGGACGCTGCCGTGGCCAGCGCCAAGGAAGCCTTCAAGACCTGGCGCAAGACGCCGATCGGCGCCCGCTCGCGAATCTTCTTCAAATACCAGCAGCTGATCCGCGAGAACATCAAGGAACTGGCCGCCCTGCTCACCGCCGAACAGGGCAAAACCCTGCCCGATGCCGAAGGTGATGTGTTCCGTGGCCTGGAGGTGGTCGAGCACGCCACCGCCATCGGCAATCTGCAAATGGGCGAGTTGGCCAACAACGTCGCCAACGGCGTCGACACCTTCACCTTGATGCAGCCGCTGGGCGTGTGTGCCGGTATCACCCCGTTCAACTTCCCGGCGATGATCCCGCTGTGGATGTTCCCGATGGCCATCGCTACCGGCAACACCTTCATCCTCAAGCCGTCCGAGCAAGACCCGCTGGTGACCATGCGCCTGGTGGAACTGGCGGTGGAGGCCGGTGTGCCCAAGGGCGTGCTCAACGTCATCCACGGCGGCGTCGATGCGGTGAACCTGATCTGCGACCACCCGGACATCAAGGCCGTGTCCTTCGTGGGCTCGACCAAGGTCGGCACCCATGTCTACAACCGCGCCACCCAGAACGGCAAACGCGCACAGTGCATGATGGGGGCGAAGAACCACGCCATCGTCCTGCCCGATGCCAACAAACAGCAGACGCTGAACAACCTGCTGGGCGCCTCCTTCGGCGCTGCCGGCCAGCGCTGCATGGCCCTGCCGGTGGTGATCCTGGTCGGTGAAGCGCAGGCCTGGTTGCCGGACCTGATCGAGCGGACCAAAACCCTCAAGGTCAATGGCGGCACCGAACCGGGTACCGATATCGGTCCGGTGATCTCCTGCGCAGCCCTGGATCGCGTCAACAGTCTGATCGCCAGTGGCATCGAAGAAGGCGCCAGGCTCGAACTGGATGGACGCAACCCGAGCGTACCTGGCTATCAGGACGGCAATTTCGTTGGCCCGACCATTTTCTCCGGCGTCACGGCGCAAATGTCCGTGTACCGCGAAGAAATCTTCGGCCCGGTGCTGTGCGTCATGCACGCCGCCACCCTGAACGAGGCAATCGAGATCATCAACGCCAACCCGAATGGCAACGGCACCGCCCTGTTCACCCGCTCCGGCGCGGCGGCCCGTCACTTCCAGGAAGAAATCGACGTCGGCCAGGTGGGTATCAACGTGCCGATCCCGGTACCGGTGCCGCTGTTCTCCTTCTCCGGTTCGCGCGCTTCCAAGCTCGGCGATCTGGGCCCTTACGGCAAGCAAGTGGTGACGTTCTACACCCAGACCAAGACGATCACCCAGCGCTGGTTCGACGAGGATGACACCGGCGGCGCCGTGAACACCACCATCACCCTGAAATGATCCCTGGCGGCCGGTGCCCGGCATCGGCCGCCAGACGCTCAACGGTGCAGTACCCGCCATTACCGGGCGATGCGCAATAGCGTGCCCCCCACTCGCAAAAGGTAGTCATCATGCATATCGGATTTCTCGGACTCGGCAACATGGGCGGCCCAATGGCCCGCAACCTGCTCAAGGCCGGCCACAGCCTGACCGTCTTCGATCCCTTCCCCCAGGCGGTCGCCGCCCTGGTGGATGCCGGCGCCAGCGCCGCCGACTCCCCCGCCGCCGTGGCCAAAGCCAGGGTTGAGGTGATCATCACCATGCTGCCGACCGCCGACCACGTGAAGCAGGTCTATCGCGGCCAGGACGGTCTGCTGGCCAACATTGGCCCGGGCGTGTTGCTGATCGACAGCTCGACCATCGACCCGCTCAGCGCCCGCGAGGTGGCCAAATTCGCCCTTGCCCAAGGCAATCCGATGCTCGATGCGCCGGTATCCGGCGGCACCGGCGGCGCCACGGCAGGCACCCTGACTTTCATGGTCGGCGGCCCGGTCAGTGTGTACGACCAAGCCCTGCCGATTCTCTCGGCCATGGGCCGCAACATCGTGCATTGCGGTGCTGCAGGCAACGGCCAGGTGGCCAAGATCGCCAACAACATGCTGCTCGGCATCTCCATGGTCGGCGTCGCCGAGGCCATGGCCCTGGGCGTGACCCTGGGCATGGACGCCAAGGTGCTGGCCGGTGTCATCGGTACTTCCACCGGTCGCTGCTGGAGTTCGGAGATCAACAATCCGTTCCCCGGCGTGCTGGAAAACGCGCCGGCCTCGCGTGGTTACAGTGGCGGCTTTGGTACCGACCTGATGCTCAAGGACCTCGGCCTCGCCACCGAAGCAGCCAGGCATGCACGTCAACCGGTGGTGCTCGGCGCTGCCGCCCAACAGCTGTACCAGACCTTCAGCCTGCAAGGTAATGGCAGCCTGGACTTCTCCGCCATCATCAAACTGTTCCGTGGAGAAGCCTGAGCATGAGCGAGCAGCAAGCCCCGGTGCTGGCCAGTGTGCGCAACCGCATCGGCCACCTGACGCTGAATCGACCGAGCGCATTGAACACCCTGGACCTGCCCATGGTGAAACTGCTTTGCCGGTACCTGTGGGTCTGGGAACAGGACCCGGAGATCGTCGCCGTGACCCTGCGGGGCGCCGGGGAAAAAGCCTTCTGCGCCGGTGGCGACATCCGCATGCTGTACGACAGTCACACCGCCGGTGACAACCTGCACGAGCTGTTCCTCGAAGAGGAGTACGCCCTTGACGAGTACCTGCATGGCTACCCAAAACCGGTGCTGGCGCTGCTGGACGGTTTTGTCCTGGGCGGCGGCATGGGGCTGGCACAAGCGGCTTCGCTGCGGGTGATCACCGAGCGCACGCGGATGGGCATGCCGGAAGTCGGCATCGGCTTTTTCCCCGACGTCGGCAGTAGCTATTTCCTGCCGCGCCTTCCGGGTGAGCTGGGTACCTATCTGGGGGTGACAGGCTGCCAGGTACGGGCCGCCGATGCGCTCTATGCCAACCTGGCGGACTACTGCCTGGCCAGCGAGCGATTGGCGGAACTGGATGCCGCCCTGGATCACTTGAACTGGACCCCTGCGCCTGAAGAAGACCTGCGAGACCTGCTCGACGGTCTGGCCACCGAGCGTATTGCGGGGTCGGAACTCAAGGCTTATCGCGATGTGATCGATGAGTATTTCGCCCTGCCGGATGTGCCGGCGATTCGCACCGCGCTGCAGCGTGAGCAGCGGCCGGAGCTGCGCGACTGGGCCGAACAGACGGTCGGGCTGCTCGACAGCCGCTCGCCGCTGGCAATGGCCACGACACTGGAGCTGTTGCGTCGCGGCCGTTACCTGAGCCTGGCCGACTGTTTTGCCCTGGAGTTGCACCTGGACTACCAGTGGTTCGACAAGGGCGATCTGATGGAGGGCATACGCGCCCTGATCATCGACAAGGACAAAAGCCCCCGCTGGAATCCGTCCACCCTGGCAGAGCTGGCACCCCCTCGGGTGCAGGCCTTTTTCAGCGGCTTCCAGCCAGCCTGCGCCTCCCCTCTTCGCACGGCCTGATCGACAGGAGACAACGCAATGCACGATATCGAATTGACCGAAGAACAACGCATGATCCGCGACATGGCACGGGACTTCGCCCGCAGCGAAGTCGGACCGCAGGCCCAGGCCTGGGAGAAGGCAGGCTGGATCGATGACGCCGTGGTGGCGCAGATGGGTGAACTGGGCCTGCTGGGCATGGTGGTGCCGGACACCTGGGGCGGCAGTTACACCGACTATGTGGCCTACGCCCTGGCCGTGGAGGAAATCTCGGCCGGCGACGGCGCCCTCGGCGCATTGATGAGCATCCACAATTCCGTGGGCTGTGGCCCCTTGCTCAAATATGGCAGCCCGTCCCAGCAAGACCGCTGGTTGCCGCTTCTGGCCAGTGGCCAGGCGATCGGCTGTTTCTGCCTGACCGAGCCACAGGCTGGCACCGAAGCTCACAACCTGCGCACCCGCGCCGAACTGCGCGACGGCCAGTGGGTACTCAACGGCGCCAAGCAGTTCGTCAGTAACGGCAAGCGCGCCCAGCTGGCCATTGTCTTCGCCGTCACCGATCCGGAGCTGGGCAAGAAGGGCCTGTCGGCCTTCCTGGTGCCGACTGACAATCCCGGCTTCGTGGTCGACCGCAGCGAACACAAGATGGGCATCAAGGCCTCCGATACCTGCGCGGTAACTCTGAACAATTGCACGATCCCCGAGGCCAATCTGCTGGGCGAGCGCGGCAAGGGCCTGGCCATTGCCCTGTCCAACCTGGAAGGCGGTCGCATCGGCATTGCCGCCCAGGCCTTGGGCATTGCCCGCGCCGCCTTCGAGGCCGCGCTGGGGTACGCCCGCGAACGCGTCCAGTTCGGCAAGCCGATCATCGAACACCAGAGCGTATCCAACCTGCTCGCCGATATGCATACCCGGCTCAATGCTACGCGCCTGTTGGTGCTGCATGCCGCGCGCCTGAAAAGCGCCGGGCAATCGTGTCTGTCAGAAGCGTCCCAGGCCAAGCTGTTCGCCTCGGAAATGGCCGAGCGCGTGTGCTCCAGCGCCCTGCAGATCCATGGCGGCTACGGCTACCTGGAGGACTACCCGGTAGAGCGCTATTACCGCGATGCGCGCATCACCCAGATCTACGAAGGCACCAGCGAGGTCCAGCGCCTGCTGATCGCCCGCGAGCTGGCCCACTACGCGCTCTGACCCGTTGGCCGGAAGCGTCCACTGCGTCCGGCTTCCCCTCTTCCGCCCCTTCTGGAGTTGCCCATGCCCGGCCTGCGCAATATTCCCATCAGCCGTCGCCTCTGGTTGATCCTGCTGACGTCCATCCTGATGCTGCTGATTCTCGCTGGCCTGATGCTCAAACAGAACTATGAGGACCTTTATGCGGCCAAGGCGCTGAAAACCCGTCACGTGGTCGAGACCGCCAGCGGCATCCTGCGCCATTTCCAGAACCTGGAAGGCCAGGGTCTCGATCGTGAGCAGGCGCAACAACAGGCCAGGGCGGTCATACGCGACCTGCGCTATGACCGCGAGGAGTACTTCTGGATCGAAGACCTCGACACACGGATGGTCATGCACCCCAATGCCAAGCTCGAGGGCAAGCGCATGGCCGGCACCCGCGACCCCGACGGCAAGGCACTGTTCGACGAGATGGTGGCCGTGGCCATGCGCGACGGTTCCGGCCTGGTGCACTACCGTTGGCCAAGGCCGGGTTCCGAGGCGCCGGTGGAGAAGGTTTCCTACGTCGAACTGTTCAAGCCCTGGGGCTGGATTGTGGGCTCGGGCATCTACGTCGACGACGTGCAAATCGAGTTCCGCCGCCAGCTGATACAGGCCTTCGTCATACTGGTGACGATCTCCCTGCTGCTCAGCGCGCTGATCCTGCTGATCGCCCGCAGCATCGCCTCGCCACTGACGCAGGTGGTCAATGCCATGGAAAACATCGCCAGCGGCGAAGCCGACCTGACCCATCATCTGGACAGCCGCTGGCGCGATGAGCTGACCGCCCTGAGCGGCCACTTCAACGCGTTCACCAGCAAGCTGCGCGCGGTGATCGGCCAGTCCATGCAGACTGCCGGCAATCTGGACAAGGCCTCGCAATCGCTCGGTGAAATTGCCAGCAATAGCCAACGCCACAGCCAGCAGCAGTCGCAGCAGATGGAACTGGTGGCCGCCGCCATTCACGAGGTCTCCTATGCGGTGCAGGAAGTGGCGAAGAACGCCGAGCACGCCGCCAACGAAGTCCGCCAGGCCGATGAGCAAGCCTGCAAGGGCCAGCACAACATCGACAGCAGCCTGCGCCAGATCGATCAATTGTCCGAGACCATCGGCCAAGCCGTCGAAGTGATCCAGAGCCTGGCCCAGGAAAGCACCCAGATCGGCAGTGTGCTGGAAGTCATCCGCGCCATCGCCGAGCAGACCAACCTGTTGGCGCTGAACGCCGCCATCGAGGCGGCGCGCGCTGGCGAACAGGGTCGCGGCTTCGCCGTGGTGGCCGACGAAGTGCGTCTGCTGGCCCAGCGCACCCAGCAATCCACTGCGCAGATTCAGGGCATGATCGAACGCCTGCAGGGCAACTCGGAGGCGGCGGTCAATGTCATCACTGCCAGCAGCCAGGCCGCGCAGCAAACCGTGGAACAGGCGCGCGAAACCGGCGAGAGCCTGCACCAGGTCATCACGGCGCTACGTAACCTCACCGAGCTGAACGCCTCGATCGCCAGTGCCACCCTGGAACAGGCCCATGTGGTCGAAGACATCAACCAGAATGTCACCCGTGCAGCCACGCTGGCCCAAGAGAATGCCCTGGCGGCAGACCGGTCCAACGACGCCAGCCTGGAATTGGGCCAATTGGCGGGCCAGCTCAATCGGCTGTTGGGGCAGTTTCGCGTATGAGAGGGATGAGCAACGATCGGGGTATTGATGCCATGCCGGCCTCCCGGCCAGTCACGCCCCATTGCGTCAGCCCGAAGGCTCTTTTGGCGGCGCCCATCGAACAAGTGCACCACTCGCGCTATCTGGAAACCCGCCACAAGGCACTTGAGCTATTTGCCAGATGCGGTTTCAGCCGGGTCAGCATGCGCGACCTGGCCGATTATCTGGGCATCAAGGTCGGCTCCATTTACAACCACATCGATAGCAAGGAGGCACTGCTGTTCGAACTGATTGAGGAGCTCTACGAACAGTTGCTTCATGGCGCCCGCCTGGTAAACCGTCGCAAATCCACACCCGCCGTACGACTGCGCGGTCTGCTTGAGGCGCACCTCTTGTTGCATGAGAGCATGGGAGCGCATTTTCGCCTGGCGGAGTACGACCTCCATTGTCTGAACAGCGAACAGCATGCCTTGATCCTGGACTTGCGCCGGCGCTACGAGGAATACCTGGTGGAAACGATAGAGCAACTCACCGGTACACCGGTGAGCATCACCCGGCGCGCGACCTTGAGCGGCATCGTCTCCCTGCTCAACCAACTGCCGGCCTGGGTGGCAGAGTCCCAGGCAAACAAGGGGGCACGCCGCAAGCTGCTGCATGAAATGGTCATGAGCACCCTTCAGGGTGCGTTGCAGGCGACTCATGCCTCAGGCACGCCTACGGCATGAGGACTGTCTTTTTGACACCGTCCACATCGCTCTGCGCCTATTGACCCTGCTTGCGCCCCCCTTCTCCAAACGGTCTCGCCAAAGTCCTGGCGGGCAGCTTTCCAATCGTAAAGATCAAGCGTAATGTAGTATTTACTACATAATAATTAGCTCACTCTACATGAAAAATTGGCTAACCCTGGTTCTTGGATTACCCACCGCCAATGCCACCGAACGCATGCGAGCCTGGCGTGCTTTGAAAGCGGCGGGTGCGGCAGTTCTGCGTGATGGTGCCTATCTGTTGCCCGATACCGATGCCTGCCGTGAAGCGCTCGCAGCTATCGAGCGCGACATCCTGGCCATCAATGGCACCGCATTAATCCTGCCCGTGGTCGATCCTGATGGTGAGCGTTTTGTCGAGTTGTTCGACCGTAGCGATGACTACAGCAAGCTGCGCGCAGAGATCGAAGAGTGCCGTGGACAACTCAATCCCGAAAACGCATTGGCCATCACGAAACAGGTTCGCAAGCTGCGCAAAGCCTACGAGCAGTTGGCCAGCATCGATTACTTCTCAGGTAAGCCCAAGCAGCAGATTGATTCAGCCTTGCAGGCGTTTGAGATCGCCATCAACAGTGCCTTGTCCCCAGACGAGCCACACAGCCGCAACCAACCCATAGCGGCACTCAACCGTGGTGATTATCAGGGGCGCGTCTGGGCAACCCGCAAGCGTCCTTGGGTTGACCGCCTGGCCTGTGCCTGGCTAATCCGTCGCTTCATAGACCCTGACGCCCAGATCCTCTGGCTGGACTCTCCACAGGACTGTCCGGCCGATGCGCTGGGGTTCGACTTCGATGACGCGGCGTTCAGTCATGTCGGCAACCGCGTGAGCTTCGAAACTTTACAAGCCAGTTTTGAGCTTCAAGCGCCTGGACTGAACCGTATTGCGGCCTTGGTGCATTACCTCGATATCGGAGGCATTCAACCGGTGGAGGCTGCCGGCATCGAGCGTGTGCTTGCAGGGCTACGCGAAACCATTCGCAACGACGACCACTTGCTGGCGGCTGCAAGCGCTATCTTCGATGGCCTGCTCGCCGGTTTTGTGAAAGAGGAACAACCCAATGAATAAGGTTGTGGCACCCATGGTTGAAGAAGAGCTGTCGAGGCCGCAAGCCGTCAGTTTGCGTGAGGCATTCTGGTTTTGGCTGAAGCTCGGCTTTATCAGCTTCGGTGGGCCAGCAGGGCAAATTTCGATCATGCACCAGGAACTGGTGGAGCGGCGGCGCTGGATCTCCGAGCGCCGCTTTCTGCATGCCCTCAACTACTGCATGTTGCTGCCTGGGCCGGAGGCCCAGCAGTTGGCGACCTACATCGGCTGGCTGATGCATCGAACCTGGGGTGGCGTGATTGCGGGGGTACTGTTTGTGCTGCCCTCATTGTTCATCCTGATCGCCTTGTCGTGGATGTATATCGCGTTCGGCGAAGTACCCGTGGTGGCCGGGCTCTTCTATGGGATCAAGCCCGCCGTGACAGCCATCGTGGTGCAGGCGGCCCATCGAATCGGCTCTCGGGCTTTGAAAAATAATTGGCTGTGGGCGATAGCGGCGGCGTCATTCACCGCCATCTTCGCGTTCAATGTGCCGTTCCCGTTGATTGTGCTGGGGGCCGCATTGATCGGTTATGTCGGCGGACGCCTGGCGCCCGAGAAGTTCAGGGCCGGTGGCCATGGCGCTTCGGAAAAATCCTTCGGCCCGGCCTTGATTGATGATGACACGCCGTCCCCGGCACACGCCCGGTTCGGTTGGTTGAAACTGGCAACACTGGCCCTGATCGGCGCCGCACTGTGGGCGTTGCCCATGGGGATTTTGACCGCCCTCTTTGGTTGGGAAGGCACCTTGACCCAAATGGGCTGGTTCTTTACCAAGGCGGCGTTGCTGACCTTTGGTGGCGCCTACGCTGTGCTGCCGTATGTCTATCAAGGCGCGGTCGGTCACTATGGCTGGCTGACCCCAACTCAGATGATCGACGGCCTGGCGCTGGGCGAAACCACACCTGGGCCACTGATCATGGTGGTGGCCTTCGTCGGTTTTGTCGGGGCCTATGTCTCGCAATTATTCGGGGCTGATCAGGTGTTTCTGGCGGGGGCTGTGGCCGCCTCCCTCGTGACATGGTTCACCTTCCTGCCTTCGTTCCTGTTCATCCTCGCGGGTGGCCCACTGGTGGAGTCGACCCACAACGAACTCAAGTTCACTGCGCCACTGACCGCCATTACCGCCGCAGTGGTGGGCGTGATCCTCAATCTGGCGTGCTTCTTCGGCTATCACGTGCTTTGGCCAAAGGGCTTCAGCGGCAGCCTCGACTGGCCTTCAGCGTTGATCGCGATTGCCGCCGCGACTGCCCTGTTTCGCTTCAAGCGGGGCGTTATCCAGGTGTTGCTGGCCTGTGCGCTCGTGGGCTTGGCAGTGCATCTATTGCGCTAGAGAGCACCCGTTGATCAGCAATCTCTGGCGAGCATTGGGCTCGCCAGATCACGCTGCCTGCGTTTTCAACCAGCCTGGACCCATGGCGGCCAGTCATGTGTGTCTAAAGAATCAGGGGCCATTCATACTGTCCCCCCCACCACTCATTTCTCCAAGATCGACATCCATGCCTGAAGAGTTCGAAGTTCCCAGCCCACACGAGCAACACATTGAGCACACCACCCATCATGCGCATGCACAAGGCGACGGCTTTGCCAGCAAGGTTGCGGTGATGACGGCCATCATGGCGACCGTCGGCGCCCTGATGAGCTACCAGGCCGGCTCAACGGAGAATGAGGCGGCCATGGACAAGAACAACGCCGCCATCCAGAAGACCGAAGCCGCCAACGAGTGGAATTACTACCAGGCAAAGTCCAGCCGGCAGAGCCTGTCGGACCTGGCGAGCCATCTCCCAGGGCTGGATTCGGCCCACTATGCCTCTGAGGCACGGCGGTACGGCGAACAGAAAGAGGAGGCGCGCAAAAAGGCTGAAGCACTCGAACAAGGGGCGCGCGAGTGGGACGAGAAGTCAGAGCAGGTGCTACATCAGCATCACCGCTGGGCCCAGGCGATGGTGGCGATACAAATAGCCATTTCGCTGGCAGCCATTACCTTGCTGACGCGTAAGGAATGGCTCAAGCGGGTCTCGTTTGGTGCCGCCGGTGTTGGCGTCATGTTGGGTTCGCTGGCCTGGTTGCATATCTAAGCGAGGCGATCAGAAGATCGCCTGTTGAATGTTGGTGCTTGCTTTTAGCCGATTGTTGTCGGTCGCGAAGGGGCTGCAACCGACCCGATCGGCCGTTCTCCCTGTCAAGGACAGGCCAAAGCAGATCGACCCGCAGCACCTACGACCCGGCTTGCCCCGAACGGCCGCCCAGGATTACTTCAGTTTCGCCAGCATGGCCACGGCGACTGCCTTGGCCGACTGTGGGTTCTGGCCGGAAATGACTTCGCGGTCTTCGATCACGTTCTCGCTCCATGGCTTGGCTTCGGAGAAGTCAGCACCGGCTGCCGTGAGGCCATCCTGCGGGAACAGTTTCATATGGCCGCCGCCGAGGAAACCTTTGGCCTGCTCCTCTTCCGCGTCGGTGAAGGCGGTGACTTTGTAGCCCTTGTAAATCCAATTGGCTGGCGCTGCCGGCTGTTTGCCCGATTCCAGCGCGGAGACAAAACCGTGCGCGTCCGGGATCGCCGACAACATGGCAATGGTGCCATGGCAGGTGAAGCCGGTGATCTTGCCTTTTTCATGGAAGTTGGTCAGCAATTGGCCCAGTTGCTTGTCCTTCAGCAGATCCTGCATCGGGATATGGCCGCCAGGCACGAATACGGCATCGAACTTGTCGTAGCCGATTTTCTGAACCTGCGCGAAGCTGATTGCCGGCGAGTCGCTCTTCGAGGTCAGCTTCAGCGTGGCCAGCAGCGCGAGACTTTCCTGACGGGCCTTTTCATCGCCGCCCCAGAAGCTCACATCATTGGATTTCTGGTCCGCGGTTGGCGCCTTGCCGCCAGGGGTGGCAAATATGACGGTTTGACCCGCCGCGATGAAGGTCTGCACCGGTTGCATTAGTTCGTTCAGGAAGAAACCTGTTTGCATGACCTTGCCGTCTTTGAGGTCCAGTTGAGCCTGATCCGACAGTACAACCAAGACCGTGCCGGCGTTGGCATAGTTGGCGGCAGCGGCTAGCAAGGCGGCAATAATGGTTTTTTTCACGCGATTCTCCAGTAGGAATGGTTTGATGTAGCCATCTTATTACTAGAGCAGAAGGTGATAGAGCCCCTGAATTGAATTTCACTTATTACATTGGGTAATCAATAGTTGGGGCTTACTGTCGCTGAAGTGCTTGGTCTACCGCTGGAATTTTCTCGCCGCAAACTAGCCGACACAGGCCGTCCTGCAACTATGGGGAGTCAGTCGCCCATCGACCCCAGGAGCCACTGCCGAAAAATCTCGGCAGCGGCAGAACGCTTGCGATGCTTGAGCGAGACAAGGAATTCTCCATTGCCTGTCACGCATTCGAAAGACGTCACCCGTTGCAACTCTCCCTTGGCCAGCGCCTCATCTCCCATGAACGTCCACGCCAGGCCGATGCCCATCCCTTGCTGAACGGCGCGATACGCCAACGTCAACTGGTTAAAGACCGGGGCTTTGTCCCTCGGTGCGTAATCAATGCCAAAGTGGCCGAACCATTGATGCCAGTCCAGGCACTGCCAGGCACATGTGTCGATCTGCACCAGGTTGGCCTGCGCCAATTGCTCCAGCGTCTTGATCCCCGCGACATCCAGTGAAGGATGAGCCACCGCATAGACGATTTCCGGCAGCAGGAAATCGCTGTCCAGCGAAGGCCATTCGCCAGAACCGTAGAGAATGCCCACGTCGAAATCATTGAGGCTGGCCTCATCGAATTCGTTGATCGCATGAACGTGCACGGCGATGTCAGGGTACGCCTTGTTGAATTCGATCAGCTTGGGGAACAACCAGAATTGGGCCAGGGCATGGGTCGCCAGGACCGAGACGGCGTTGGACTGATGGACATTGCGAATGCGCGTGACGCTTTGGTACATCGTGGTCAGGAGCACGTTGACGGTCATCAGCAACTCATCGCCTGCGCCGGTCAACTTGACACCCCGTGGTTTGCGCTCGAAAAGCGCAACGCCCATACAGTCCTCAAGCTGGCGCATCTGTTTACTCACGGCGCTCTGGGTCAGAAACAGTTCGCCCGCTGCCCCCGTGAAGCTGGCGTGTCGTCCCACGGCTTCAAACGTGATCAGGGTCTCCAATGGGGGCAAGGTACGCAGGTAACGGTTGATGAGGATTCTCCGGGGCTGATGGCTGTGACGCGACATTCCCGACAGGAATGGGTGGCCAACTATTTATCGCAGGTGGCGCTTATATACCATGGCTAGAATGCCGCTAAACAGCCTGTCAGAGCCGAGATGATGAATAGTGGGATTGTATTTGCGATATTGGCGGGTGCCATCTGGGGTGGGGTGATTCTCGCCCCTTCGCTGCTGCCGGAATTCAATGCCGTGCTGATCAGCAGTGTGCGATTTGCCTTGTACGGGCTGATCTCGCTCCTCGTGGCTCTGCCGATTGCATCCCGCCTGCTCTCACGATTGACGCGCAGCGATGCCTTGATGCTGCTGCGTTTGTCATTGACCGGGAATGTCCTGAACTACGCGCTGTTGGGCGCTTCCGTACAACTGAGCGGGGTGACGGCGGCCGCCCTGATCAACGGCATGATGCCGGTTGCCATTACCTTCCTTGGGCGTGGCGACGCAGGGTCCCTGCCCCTGACAAAGCTCAAGCTGCCCCTGTTTCTGGTATTCCTGGGCATCGTATCGGTCAGCCTGGAACACTCAGGCGCACAGGCGACCAGCACCTCGGTGTTTTCCCAGATGCTGGGCCTGGCCTGCGGGTTCAGCGGTGTTGTCTGCTGGTCGTGGTACGCCACCCACAATGCCCGTTATCTCAAACAAAGCCATTTCAACAGCAGCGAATGGTCGACACTGTTGGGTATCGTGACGGGCATCGTAGCGGTCGTGTTCGGTTTCGCTGCCTTGATGCTGTTTCCGAACCTGGTACCCGCCCAGGTAGAAAGCAGCCGCTGGATGGCTTTGTTGTGGGTCTGCCTGTTCCTTGCACTTTGTGGTTCGTGGGTGGCCAATGGGCTGTGGAATGCCTGCTCGCGTCGAATGGCCACGTCGTTGAGTGGCCAGATGATCGTATTCGAAACGCTGTTTGCCTGCGTGTACGGTTTTCTGTTCAGCCAGCGGGTGCCTGGCATGATGGAAGTGATCTCGATCGTGTTGTTGGTGGGTGGAGTGGTCTGGGCGGCGAAGCGTCACCGAATGGTACCGGTGAACCATACCGAGCCGTAGCTGCTGTTGGCCGATGCCAGCCGATGCTGACCCACCGGGAGGCTGTTTAATGAACATGCCCAAAATGGGACTTCATGGATTTCATTGGAGATATTCAGCATTGGCCTTCAACACTCGAAATTTCACTCTGTCCTCGGGACTCAAGCTGTTGCTGACGCTATGCGCGATAAGCCTGCTTGGCTGTTCACGTAGCGAGGAGACAGGGCAATGTCATGCGGCGCCGCTAGCGCCTGTTCGACAGGTGGTCATCATCGGCATCGACGGCCTGCGTACCGACGCGGTCAGCCCGGCACTGACCCCCTTCCTGTCCCGGTTGGCCGAGTCCAGGGGTTTGGCTTGGGGGAAGGTCGATGTCAGCAACGGCCGCACCCAACAGACTTATTCCGCGCCTGGTTGGATCAGTGTGCTCACCGCCAGTTGGGCAAGCGCACATGGCGTTGTCGATAACGACAGCCCGGGCCCCGTCAAAAGCCAAACCGTGTTTGAGCGTCTGCAAACCGGCAAGGCCGATAGCCGCAGCCTTCTCATTACCTCCTGGAAGCCGCTGTACGATTTGGTCGAGGGGCGTTTGCGGGGTTTGCCGGGGTTACACCATGCGGCGTTTTTGCGCAAAAACGATACAGCGGTCGAACAGGAAGTATTGACCACCTGGCGTACATGCCAGCCCGATCTGGCCTTCATTCATCTCGATGCAGTAGACGACGCGGGCCATCACGGTGCTTTCGATCCGTCTGATCCGGGCTACGCTGCGGCCGTGCGAGAAACAGATGCCCGCATTCGTCGCCTCTGGGAGAAGGCATTTGCATCCCCCTCCCCCCAGGGTGCAACGCCTCAGCGCCTGGTCGTTTTTGTCAGCGATCACGGGGGCATGGGCAATAAGCACGGCCGCTATTCAGAAGCTGAACGCTGGGCGCCACTGCTGGCCATATCGCCATCGGGCTATCCTGCAGTGAAGATCAGCGAGTTGGTTGATATTGGTCAGGCTGCGCTGGATTTCGTCCAGTGAGGGTTGGAGAATTGGCCCAGCCATCCCCGGCGTTCTGCCGAACCAACACCCTCCCGAAAATCAGCTCGGTGCATAGCCGACGGTCTCAGCGACTGAGCTTGCTAATCTTTGAACCCTGCAATCCCACCCCAGCCATTAAGCCCTTTTGATCAAAAATGAACGCATAGATATCAGACTGAATCGTTGAAGTAGTCAGCGACTTGGCCGCGCCTGCATCTTCGACCACGATGCTTGGGCCCACGCCGACCTCAAACCCATTGCCAGTTTTCAGATCTTTCAGCGCAGAATCACTCATGAAGAACATCGCGTACCCAAACCTCTGAACGCCTGCCTGAAGGCCGTATGAGGCTGCTGTAGTCGAGTAGTACCCCGTGACTTTGCCGTTCTCGATCAATTCGCCTTCGCCATGGTGAGCCCCGGCGATGAACCCCGCTTTCACCACATCCGGAAAAACGAGGATACCCTTGGCTTTCTGCGCGAGGGCGCGCGATTTCGGTGTACTGGTGTACAAACTCTGTAACGCTGCTTTCGCTTCCTGGTCCATCGCAGCGTCCGCAGCCTTTGTGCCAGACGCGGAAGTTGATTGATCCATTTGGCAGCCCGCAGTGATTGCGAGGATTGAAATCATTGCCATCATTCGAAGGTATTTGATCATGAGAAATACTCCGTTTCTGCACCTGCCGTTGAGGAGCCTGAGTGGTGACAGTCGCTGCGGATCAAAGACTGACGGGGTTGACCTTTATTGCGTCGCCACTCACAGACAATAGACTTTAATCCTGATACGTGATTGGTCAAATGCGATGCAGATGTTCGCAGCAACCAAGCCTGTAGGAGCGAGCTTGCTCGCGATGAACTCGACAACGCCAAGGGGCATCAGGACTCCCGCATTATCGTTGACGACCATCGCGAGCAAGCTCGCTCCTACACAGAAGTCGCCATTCAATCCCGAGCATTCTTGTCATTTGCCAAGGCTTAGGGCAGGGTCGATACCACTGACATCTCTGCCAAAGGAGTCACCCATGTCAAAGCTATATCCCGGTATCGATCCCGAGGGGCTGGTCGAGTACTCGGTGGTCTATACGGACCGCTCGCTCAACCACATGTCACAGTCCTTTCAAAGCGTGATGAAGAACATTTCCAGGACCCTGAAACAGGTCTACAACGCCCAGGCTGTTGCGGTGGTCCCGGGCAGCGGCACATTCGGCATGGAAGCGGTGGCGCGACAGTTTGCCACCGGCCAGCAATGCCTGGTGATACGCAACGGCTGGTTCAGTTATCGCTGGAGCCAGATCCTTGAGATGGGCAACATCCCGGCGGCCACCACGGTGCTGAAAGCCCGACCGGTCGACACGGGTCGCCAGGCTGCCTACGCCCCACCCCCTCTGGACGAAGTGCTGGCAGCGATTGCGGCTTCGAGGCCGCAGATTGTCTTCGCCCCCCATGTTGAAACCTCATCCGGGATTATCCTGCCCGACGAGTACCTGCGGGCCGTCGGCGACGCCGTGCATGCGGTGGGTGGCCTGTTCGTGCTGGACTGCATCGCCTCGGGCACGATTTGGGTTGATATGCAGAAGTGCGCAGTCGACCTGCTGATCAGCGCACCGCAGAAAGGCTGGAGCGCCTCCCCTTGCTGCGCCCTGGTGATGTTCAGCTCGTTGGCCCTCGAGCGCATCGAGAAGACGCAGAGCAGCAGCTTTGCCTGCGACCTGAAAAAGTGGCTTCAGATCATGCAGGCCTACGAACAGGGTGGACATGCCTACCATGCGACCATGCCCAGCGATTCCCTCGCGCGATTTAACGAAGTGATGAAAGAGACGCAAGCCTACGGTTTCGACAAGGTCCGCGACGCACAACAGGCTCTGGGCGATCGGGTGCGCGCAATGTTGACCGGCAAAGGCATCAAAAGCGTGGCCGCAGCCGGCTTTCAGGCCCCTGGCGTCGTGGTGAGCTACACCGATGATGCCGATATCAAGAGCGGCAAGAAATTTGCCGACCACGGCCTGCAGATCGCCGCCGGAGTGCCGTTGCAATGCGACGAGCCGGCCGACTTCCAGACCTTCCGCATCGGTCTGTTCGGACTCGAAAAGCTGCACAATATCGAACGCACGGTCAGCACCCTCGAGCAGGCACTGGATGAGGTGATGGTTAACTAAGCGTTCATCCTGGCGTCATCACTGTCGCATTCAAACGCGACAGTGATGTCGCCAGAAAGTCGTTAGACGTATGAGTTGGAGGAGTAGCAATGACAACAATCGATGTGAAATCCCGATTCGAAGCAAAGCTTCTTCGTCCGGCAAAGCCCGGTAAGGATACGTCATGGGCGTTCACAGTCCTGCCGAGAGACGCGAGTGAACCGCTTCCGCGGCGAGGAAGGACGACAGTTGAAGGCACAATCAATGGGCACCCTTTCCAGGCAACCCTTGAGCCCGATGGTCAGTTGAGCCATTGGCTGAAGGTCAGTAGCGAGTTACTCGACGCCGCCGGTGTGGCCGTTGGGGATATCGTCACACTCGAGCTAACCCCTGTGAAGAAGGAACCCGAGCCTGACATCCCGGCGGATTTTGAGGCAGCACTGGCAGCCACTCCCGAGGCTCGTAAAGTCTGGAACAATACAACGACCATCGCGCGAGTCGACTGGATCCACTGGATTACTTCAGCCAAGCAACTCAAGACGCGCGAAAAGCGAATTGGTGATGCCTGCGATATGCTTGCAACCGGCAAGAAGCAGGTTTGCTGTTTCGACCAGTCCGGCTATTACAGTAAGGCCTTCCGTGCGCCCGAGGCGGAAAATTTTTAAATGAAACATTCCGTTGAATACGCCTGACAATGCGTTCCCCTCCAAAACGGCCCCCTCAGCAATCCAGTGTCGCTTGGGACTCTTCAAAATGATGCCGTAACACTGGCACCTCCTGCTAATACCCAACGTAGACACGTACTCGCCCTTAAAATCCCGCCTTGCAAGCTGAATAAATAGCTAGCTATTTGTTAATGAAAGTCTGAAGTATTCATTTGAACTTTCAGATTCTTTCGCCGCGCAACCTGTGATTAACATCGGTTCCACAGCGAACCCGCTTCGGTATTGCTCAGTGGGATCAGATGGCGCAGAAATCCGGATCCAGAGTCCCTTGCCGCCGCTGACCATTGATCGCTTGTCAGCTGGGTGCCGTCGACGTGCTTTTGCAGTAGGCCCTGGGATTTTTGAGGATCACCGATGAAGCTGGAAATTTTTCGCACGCTGTGGGGTTACACCGCCAGCAAGGCTCAGGCGCTCGAGGAGTTGCTGCAAGCGGGCTTTGATGGCATGGAGGCACGCCTGCCACTGGACGCCCGCGAGCGGGCTGAATTCGGTGCCTTTCTCAAGGCCAACCGCCTGGGCTATATCAGCACCGTCTTCACCGCCTACGACGTGCTGCCGGAGCAGTCGGCAACACCTGCCGTCCATCTCGATGACCTCGACCGCAAACTTGCCTGGGCCACCGAACTCGGTCCACGTTTCGTCAACGTGCTGGCGGGCAATGACCGCTGGTCCTTGCCGCAGCAAGTGGAGTTTTTTGGCCAGGCGCTGGATCTGGCGCGCAAGCACGGCCAGGTCTGCAGTTTCGAAACCCATCGCTCGCGTTCGCTGTTCAACCCCTGGGTGACCCTGGAATTGATCCGGCAACTGCCCGATCTGTTGTTCACCAGTGACATCAGCCATTGGGTCGTGACCTGCGAGCGTCTGTTGAATGACCCGGCCGATGACCTGAGCGCTTTCGTCGAACGGGTTCACCATATCCAGGCCCGTGTCGGTTACGACCAGGGGCCGCAGGTTCCGCACCCGGCGGCACCTGAATATGCCAAAGAACTGGCTTTCCACCAGCAGCACTGGGAAAGCATCTGGCGCTCGCAGCAAGCCCGCGGTTACCAGGTCAGCACCCTGACCCCGGAATTCGGCGCCGACGGCTACCTGCATCATTTGCCCTTCACCAATGTCCCGGTCGCCGACCTGTGGTCATTGAACGTGTGGATGGGCCAGACCGAGCGCGAACACTTCGAGCGTTTCCACCACTCACGCCATCCTTAGGGAGCCGATGCGTCATGCCAGACAATAAAAATAACAGCGTCAGCACTGACCCACACAAAGCCAACTTCAACAGCATTCCGGTAGTCAACATCGCCGGCCTGTTCAGCTTTGAACTGGAACACCGCCTGGCCGTGGCCGAACAATTGGGGCGCGCCGCCAGCGAGGTCGGGTTCCTCTACATCACCGATCACGGTATCGACCCGCAACTGATCGCGAACTTGCGCAAGGCGGCCAAGGACTTTTTCGACCAGCCCTTCGACACCAAGATGCGGCACTACATCGGCACCTCGCAAACCCACAAGGGCTTTGTACCCGAAGGCGAAGAGGTCTATTCCAAAGGCAAGCCGGACCACAAGGAAGCCTTCGACGTCGGCTTCGAAGTCCCGGCCGATGACCCGCTGGTGCTGGCCAACACCCCCTTGCTGGGCCCCAATGACTGGCCGCAGCTGGCAGGTTTCAAGGCGTCGGTGCAGGCCTACTATGAAGCAATCTTCGCCTTGGGCCGGCGCCTGTTCGGCGGTTTCGCCCTGACCCTGGGCCTGGACGAAAACTATTTCGACGGCCTGGTCACCCGTCCGCCGTCCAAGCTGCGCCTGATCCATTACCCCTACGATGGTGCGGCCCATGACGCACCGGGTCTTGGCGCCCATACTGATTACGAGTGCTTCACCATCCTGCTGGCCGACAAACCAGGTCTTGAGGTGATGAACAACCTTGGCCAATGGATCGATGCACCACCGATTGCCGATGCCTTTGTGGTCAACATCGGCGACATGCTGGAAGTGATGACTGCCGGCGCATTCGTTGCCACTGCGCACCGGGTGCGCAGCGTGAAGGAGGAGCGTTATTCCTTCCCGCTGTTTTATGCCTGCGATTATCACACCCAGATCAAACCGCTGCCCGGGTTCGCCCAGACAGGCAACGACTACGAAGAAATCACGATCGGCGAACACATGTATGGCCAGGCGTTGCAGACTTATCAGTATCTGCGCCAGAGAGTGGCCAACGGGGACGTTCAACTGCCAGGCAAGGCACGCAAGCCCGCCAGTTTCGGACATTTGAAAAATCAGGCTCAACCGTCCTGATTGAAGTTTTCAGCTACACCCTTACCTACGCCGGAGTCAGTAAATAATGAAAAACAATAAAAAAAACCTGTTGAGCTTGGCTGTATTGGCAGCCGGCATGCTCGCTGCTTCGGCAAGCATGGCCGCGGCAGGCACGTTCAAGGTCGGCATGGAAATCACCTACCCGCCTTTCGAGTCCTATGACAAGGACAAGAACGTGGTGGGTTCGGACCCCGAACTGGCAACAGCACTGGCCAAGCACATGAACGCCAAGGTGGAGTTCGTCGACACCAAGTTCCCAAGCCTGATCCTGGGCCTGAACTCCGGCAAGTACGACGCGGTCATTTCCGGCATGTACATCACGCCGGAGCGCCAGACCCAGGCCCAGACCATCGCTTATGCCAACACCGGCGCCGCCGTCATGGTGCCCCAGGGCAGCGAGATCAATGCAAAAAAACCTGAAGACCTGTGCGGCTTGAAACTGGGCCTGGAACAGGGCACGACCTGGGTCAAGGAATTCCGCAAGCTGTCCGATGAATACTGCGTGCCGAACAACAAAGGCGCCATCACCGTCAGTGAGTACCCTTCGGCCCCCGAAGTGACCCAGGCCCTGTTGTCCAAGAACATCCAGGCCCAGGTAGAAATCGCCGGTGCCGCAAAAATGATCGCGGAAAAGACCAATGGCCGGGTGGTGATCACTACCGAGCACCCGATTTATCAGCAAACCCTGGGCATTTTCGTCAAGAAAGGTAACGACGAAACCTTCCAGGCCGTGCAGAAGGCCTTCGAGGAGGCGAAAAAGAGCGGTGAATACGCCGCTATCCTTAAGAAATATGGCCTGGAAGAGCCGACCGCCCACTAAGAACCTGCCCTTGTAGTCTGGTCATCTGCCGCCCCTGCAACGGTGCGGCAGATGGAGGTGCCCTATGCAATTCGATTGGTCGTACTTTCTCTCGCTGTTCTCCCTGCCAGACTTCTGGCACGCCTGCGTCACGGTGATCCAGCTCAGTGCCCTGGCCTGGTTCATCGGCATGCTGCTGGGTTTTGTCCTGGCCACGGCCAAGCTGTCCCACTCGCCCTTTCTGCGCATTCCCGCAGCGGTCTACATCTGGTTCTTCCGCAGCATCCCATTGCTGGTGCTGGTGGTCTTCGTCTACAACTTGCCGCAATTGTTTCCCGGTAGCGGACCGATTCTGTCCAACCCCTTCTACTCTGGCTTGCTGGCCCTGGTGGTCACCGAAGCGGCGTACATGGCGGAAATCCATCGTGGCGGCCTGATCTCCGTGGCCAAGGGCCAGAAGGAAGCCGCGCGCGCGCTGGGTGTCGGCCTGTTCGGCATGCAACGTT
The DNA here is from genome assembly GCF_002356535.2 of Pseudomonas izuensis. NCBI lineage: Bacteria > Pseudomonadati > Pseudomonadota > Gammaproteobacteria > Pseudomonadales > Pseudomonadaceae > Pseudomonas > Pseudomonas izuensis. The sequence goes on from NZ_AP017423.2 coordinate 3,883,736, forward strand.
TGATCATCATCCCCCAGGCTTTCCGTATTTCGCTGCCCACCCTGATCAATGAATACATCACGGTGGTCAAGCTGACTTCGCTGGTCTCGGTCATCTCCCTGACCGAGATCCTCACGGTCGGCCAGCGCCTCTATGCCACCAACTTCCTGGTGATGGAAACCCTGGCGGCGGTAGGCGTCTACTACGTGTTGATCGTCACCGTGTTCGGCTTTTTCCTGCAGCGTCTGGAGCGTTATCTGGACCTGAACTTCCGCAAGCCGCATACACTCGACGCGGCCACCATCGCCAAATTCAAGGCCAGCGCCGAAGCCTTGCCCGACAATGCGCGCAAAGCCGCGGGCATTAACACGACGCCCATCCTGCAACTCAAGAACATCCAGAAGAGCTATGGCACGCACAAGGTGCTGCTGGGCATCGACCTGAATGTCGAATACGGCCAGGTGGTCTCGATCATCGGGCCATCCGGCTCCGGCAAAACCTCGCTGATCCGTACGGTCAATGGCCTGGAAAGCATCGATACGGGCAACATTCTGTTGTTCGGCGAAAAGTTCATCGAAGCGTCGGACAAACCCGACAGCGCCCGCCTGCGCAAAGGCGTGCGGCACATCGGCATGGTGTTCCAGAACTTCAACCTGTTCCCGCACCGCACCATTCTCGACAACGTAACGCTGGCGCCGCGTTACCACGGCCAGCCGGGCGAACTGAGTGAACACCGCGCCTACGCGCTGCTGGACAAGGTCGGCCTGCTGGCCCATGCCCACAAGTACCCGCACCAGCTCTCCGGTGGCCAGCAACAGCGCGTGGCGATTGCCCGTGCCCTGGCGATGGAGCCGCAGGTCATGCTGTTCGACGAGCCGACCTCGGCCCTCGATCCGGAACTGGTCAACGACGTGCTCAACGTGATCCGCGACCTGGCCAAGGAAGGCATGACCATGCTGATCGTGACCCACGAAATGGACTTTGCCATGTCGATTTCCGACAGGGTCGTGTTCATGGAGAACGGTAATATCCAACTGGATGCTGCACCTGAAACCATACTGTGCGAGGCCGAAGGCGAGCGAGTGCGGCGCTTCATGGGCATCGCTGCCCGATCGCCAAACCTGTCGGCAACGGTGGATCACGCATGAATAGGCAACCCCTTTCTTTGAGCTTCGATCTTTCAGGAAAACACGCATGAATCTTGGAATAGCAGGACGCTGGGCGCTGGTGTGCGCCGCCAGCAAAGGCCTGGGTAAAGCCTGCGCACAGGCACTGGTCAGCGAAGGCGTGAACGTGGTGATTACCGCACGGGGCGAACAGACGCTGAATGAAACGGCCCGTCAGCTCAGGGCGATCAATCCTCAAGTGACGGTCATTGCCGTGGCCGGCGACATTTCGACGCCCGAGGGTCGGGCGGCAGCGCTCGAGGCCCACGAGCATTTCGATATTCTGATCAACAATGCCGGCGGCCCTCCTCCCGGGGATTTCCGCGAATGGAACCGCGACGTCTGGCTCAAGGCGCTGGACGCCAACATGCTCACCCCGATCGAGTTGATCAAGGCAACGGTTGACGGGATGGCGGCACGCGGATTTGGCCGAATCGTCAACATCACGTCGAGTGCCGTGAAGTCCCCTATCGAAAGCCTGGGTCTGTCCAATGGCGCGCGCAGTGGCCTGACCGGGTTTATCGCAGGGCTTGCCCGGCAGGACAGCATTGCCAGTCGCAATGTGACGATCAACAACCTGCAACCGGGCTCATTCGACACCGATCGACTGCGTGACAACCTGGTCGCGGCCGCCGAAGAGTCGGGGCTGGACAGTGAGGCCTTTCTCAGCGAATGCCGTCACGAAATACCGGCCAAACGCTTCGGCTCACCCGAGGAGTTCGGGGCGCTTTGCGCCTTCGTTTGCAGCAGCCATGCGGGCTACCTGACCGGGCAGAACCTGTTGATCGATGGCGGGGCCGTTCGTTCCAGTCAATAACAACAAGCCGCCTCCTCAGTCATCAAGGCTGATGAGGCGGACCGCCGGCGAGCTTGCCGATGACACCGAACTCAACCGCTGTCTTTGTGTAAAACAAGGCGATCTCTTCGCCCTCAAGTCGCTCGAACAGCCGAATGGATTCTTCTTCGGTCAATACCAGGCGAACCTCGGTTGGCTGATCGGCCAGCTCAAAAAAATGCGCGGAATGCAGTTTCCCGGAATGCCCGAAGCCTTCGATTCCGGTTGCCAGGGTGGCTCCGCGCAATCCCATTTCCTTGGCCAGATCAACCAGCCAGTCACCGAGCATTTTTCCGTGATGACGACGGTTCTGCTGGGTGAAGAAAATCACCAGAAAACCTTTCATGACTGATCACCTCTATAGCGTGTGGCTTGACCGTCAAATTTCCCGATCCGGAGTGGGATATTCGACCTGATTATCGCACCTCCAGCACCTTGCGCATGAACACCCGGGAGAAGCCATTTTCAGTGGCTCGGTGGGTTTCCTGGTAGCCCAGTTTTTTATAGATCTCAATGTTCTCGATCATCAGCTCATGGGTGTAGAGCCGAACCGCTTCGCATCCGGAGTGCAGTGCATGGCGCTCACAGAACGCCATCAATTTTTTTCCGAAGCCTTGGCCTTTGTAGCGAGGCGACACCGCGACATTGATCAGGAGCAGTTCCGTGTGCTCCCGGCTCATCACCAGTACCCCCACAATTTCAGCCCCTTCCGTCAGCACGAACGTATCGGTATCAACCAGTACCTGCCGATAATCCTCCAGCATGGGCGCCGGTTTTCTGCCGATCCTGGAGATGTAGGGCGTGTAGGCTTCGGTGACCAGCAAGGCGATGCATTCGGCATCTTCCTGTCGAGCCCGGCGGATAGTCTGCAATGCGAATCTCCCAGACAAACAGTGAGTGTGGCAGCCAGGCATGAGGCGGGTTGAATCCGCAGGCCCAGGCGGCCCTTCAATGAGTCCCTTGCCGCACCGATCGTCTGACCTCAGCCTGTATGTCATAAGCCGGTGACTCCACGGCATTGAAATCCTGAGTGTACCGCTGGGCAAAGCCTTCGACTCCCCACTCCTGAAACTGCTGCACATGCTTGAGCTCGTGAGCCCAGAGCGCGATGTCCTGCTCTGCGGTTTGAGTGTCCCGGAAGAGGATGATATCGATCAGCGTCACCGCACCGACATCGGGGTTTTGCAGCATGGCCGTGGCGGCGCTTAACTGGCCGTTGTCGCTGACTTTGTAGCGCGCGGCATCGAGGACGCCGGGGTCGTACCAATGCAACAGTTGCTCGCGGATGTGCGGTGGAATGGGTTGGAGGTCGGTAGTGGCGGCTTCAGCGCGGGCCTGGGTCAGCCACAGCGCCAGGGCCGGCGCCGCGATCTGGTGGATGTCATCAGGCAGGGGGCCCAGCAGCGGTCCCAGGTCCGGCAGGCAGATGCAGCTGTCCAGGCACACTTGTTTCTGGCCAGCCGGGCAGGTGCTGTTCTGGGCCGGCACTTCAAGCGTCAGGCAAAGAACAAACAGCGCCACCAGGCGCGTGGTGATGGCCGGCATTGGGCCCTCCAGGGACGCAAGCAGCGCAAGCAGTGGGTCACACTTGATGCAGCGCGGGCGCTTGAATCAATCAGTACCCGGCAAAAAGCGGACAGGGAACCGGTTTAATATTCAAGCTGATATCATTCAAGAATTTACAGGCCGAGCAGAAAAACATGAATCGTCGCAAAAAAATAAACCAGTTGTTAAAGGCTAATGCCAAAAAGGCCAGTGCCAAACTGGCACCGAAAAGCAAGCCTAAATACATTTGTAAAGCCGACCGATTGAAACTGGCTGCCGAATCCAGTCTCGACTCGATCATCACCCCTGAGAGCTGATCCATTCAGCTTTCTACAAATCCGGTTGTACAGGTATTCCGAGACCCTGGCGATCCACCAGCGAACTCGCCAGCAAGGCCTCCAACCCCATGGGTTTGGCAAAATAGTAACCCTGAGCCTGCCCTGCGCCCATTTCGCGCAGCAAATCCAGCGTCGCTTCATCCTCGACACCTTCGGCGACCACACTCAGGTCCAGTGATTCGGCCATCCGCACAATCGCCCGGACGATTGCGCGACTGCGGGGACTGGTGGTCAGTTCAAGGATGAACGACTTGTCGATCTTCAAGCCGCTGAAGCGGTATTGATGCACATAGCTCAGGGATGAAAACCCCGCGCCAAAGTCATCGAGCACCACCGACATGCCCTTGTCGGCCAATTGCTGCATGGTCTGCCGGGCAATCGCCGGTTCGGCGACCAGCGCGCCTTCGGTCAACTCCAGGCAAATCCTTGACGGCGAGACACCGTGTCGCGCCAACAGTGCAAGCACATCGCTGGCGAAATCCGGGCGCGTCATGCTGTAGCTGGAACAATTGACGTGCACCGCAGGCCAGTGGGCGTGCCGGGGCTGTGCGAGGATCGCTGCGATGCTGTTGAGCATGTACAGGTCCAGCCGACCGATCAGGCGCAAACCCTCGACATCCGGCAAAAACTCGCCCGGCGCGATCACCCGGCCGCCAGGCGGGTGCCAGCGGATCAGCGCTTCCAGGGCCAACAGCTCGCCGGTTTCGACGCTGACAATCGGCTGGAAATACGGCAGCAGTTCGTCGGTCCGCTTGAGCGCGTTGCGCAAGGCCCCTTCCCGCTCGACCTGGTCCGAGACTTCACGGCGCACTTCCTGGTTGAACACCGCGTAGCTGTCGCGCCCGGCAGACTTGACCCGGTACATCGCCGCATCGGCATCGCGCAGCAAGTCGGCCGGCTCGAGATGAAACTGAGTGTCGGCGCTGACGATGCCGATACTGCAGGACGAAAAGACTTCATGGCCATTGATTAAAAACGGCAGGTCAAACGCCACCAGGATCCGTTCGGCGATATCGATCACGACGTCCAGCGGCGCCTCGGGAGCGAGCACTGAAAACTCATCGCCGCCCAGGCGCGCCAGCATGTCGGTTTCGCGCAGGCAACCGCGCAGACGGTGGGCGGCCTGCATCAACAGCAGGTCGCCGAAATGGTGGCCGAGGCTGTCGTTGACCATCTTGAAACGGTCGAGGTCGATGAACATCACCGCCAGATGCCCGCCTTCACTGCCGAACTGCGACCAGGCCTGATTGAGGCGCTGTTGCAGGTAGGTGCGGTTTGGTAGCCCGGTCAGTGCATCGTGGGAGTTTTCGTGTTGCAACTTGGCATTGGCGTGATCGAGCTCGCGGGTACGGCTCTGCACCCGGGCTTCGAGCTTGAGGTTGGCGGCATGGATCGCTTCGGCGGCGGTACGTCGCGACAACGCGGTGTCGATGTGCCGCGATACGAACGTCAGCAGTTCCTGGTCACGCAGGGTATAGCGCACCTGCGAGGTATAGCTTTGCACCGCCAGCACCCCGCGTACCACATCACCATCGAACAGGGGGATGCCCAGCCAGGAATAGGATCGGTAGTACTCATCGGCGATTTCGATTTCACCCTGCGTCGTCAGTCGCTCCGCTTCGCCGACGTCAATCAGGCAGGGACGACGCTGACGGATAACGTACTCGGTCAAACCCCGGCGCCCACGTCGCGCCGCCGGGCAGGTGGTCTGCCGCTCATCGACGTAGTACGGAAAGGTCACCTCACCGGTCGCGTCGTCGAATAGCGCAATGTAGAAGTTCTGCGCGAACAGCAAATCACCGACGATGCCATGCAGGGTTTGGAATAACTCCGCCATGTCGCCCGGCTGGCTCGACAGCTCGGCAATCTGGAACAGCGCACTCTGCAGATGTTCGGCGCGCTCCCGGTCTGCCACTTCCTGCCTCAATGCGTCGTTGAGTGCCGAAAGTTCCAGGGTGCGGCGCATCACCGTCTCTTCCAGGTCAGCCCGGTGCAGAAGCCGGTCCAGCGCCATGGCCACGTGGCGGGCCACCACCAGAAACAACGCGCGATCTTCGGCGCTGTAGGTACGAGAAACGTCGTAGACCTGCATCGCCAGCATGCCAAACACTTCATCCGAGGCATTTTTCAACGGCGCGCCCATCCAGAACTCGGGGCGATCACCGATGCAATAGAAACGGCCCTCGGCCTGAGCCGCGAGAATGCCGGCGGCGTCGATCAGCAACGGCTGGCCACTGGTCAACACCTGGCCGGTCAAGGACAGGTGCGACGGGTCAAGGTATTCGTAGTTCTCCGACTCCAGGGCATCGACGTCGATGATGTCGACGTAATACGGGTAGTCAATCTTGCCACTGTGCGGGTCATACAGTGCGAGATAGAAGTTCTCGGCGTCGATCAGGCTGGCGAGCAGTTTGTGGACCCCCACCAGAAACACTGACCGGTCGCGGGTCGAACTGGCCAGGTAGGTGATTTCATACAGCACACGCTGGGTAAACTGCGCACGGGCCAGAGTATTGGTCTGCACCTCGATGCCCAGGCGCCGGGCAAACTCGGCGAGCGCCGGCTGCGCCGCATCGTTGACGGGCGCGAGCAGCCAACCCAGTACACTTTCACCTCTGCCGGTCGGCCAGCGGTGCAAGCGCCGGGTCAGGCAAAAGGCTTCGAATTCTTCATTGGCAACGCTGGACGGCCACTGCACCCGTGGGTCGCCCTGCCCGACCAAGTGCATTTGCTCACCGGCGCGATAAACCACCCACGACGTGGTGTGCGCCCAGCGGCGTGCCGAGTCCAGCAATTGCTCGATCGCGTCCTGATTGCCAGCGTAGGCCATATTGACCGTATCCAGGTTCCCTTTTGGTTGAGATGCGACAACGTCGCAATCGTTCGATTGCCGCGGGAAGTCGGTCAATGGACGAAAACTCATCAGCGCTCCCTGAGCCAAGAATTGGCGATACTCATTTCCAATTACTAGCAATATGCCAGCGATCTTTCCGTGTAAAGGTTATAGCTGTTTTTTTCAATGGTTTTGTTTTGGTTGTGCGGTGCCGATCGCATTCATACCTGCCGGAGTCGATCTCCAGACCGGACTCGCACATCCCGAAGCCCTGCCATACTGTTAAGCATGACTCGTGCAACCTTCCGCTTCTACGAGGAGCTCAACGATTTCCTGCCGGCCGACCGGCGGCGGCAGTCCTTCACCTGCGAGTGCGCGCAAGGGGCGACGGTCAAGCACATGATCGAGGCGCTCGGGGTGCCGCACACGGAGGTCGAACTGGTGCTGCTCAACGGCGAGTCGGCGGGTTTCGAGCGGGTGATCTTCGACGGTGACCGGCTGGCGGTGTACCCCAAGTTCGAATCACTGGACATCAGCCCGCTGCTCAAGGTTCGCACGCAACCTCTGCGGGTACTGCGCTTCGTCGCGGACGCGCACCTTGGCGGGCTGGCCAGCCTGTTGCGCATGAGCGGCTTCGACACCCTCTACGACAATGGCTTCGAAGATGGCGAGATCGCCGAGATCGCCGCGCAGCAAGGACGCATCGTGCTGACCCGCGACCGCGAACTGCTCAAGCGGCGGATCATCAGCCACGGCTGTTACGTGCATGCCCTGAAACCGTCGCTGCAACTGCGCGAAATCTACGAGCGCCTCGACCTGGCGCGCAGCGCGCGACCCTTCAGCCTGTGCCTTCATTGCAACCTGCCGCTGCACGAGATCTGCCCGGAACTGGCCCGCCCGCAGGTGCCGCCACGGGTTGCCGCCCTCTATTCGCAGTTCCTGCGCTGCGATGGCTGCCAACGGATTTACTGGGAGGGCTCGCACTGGCGCGGCATGTGTGCATTGCTGGCGCCTTTGTTGGATCGATAGTCGAGTGCATTGATATCCGGATCACGCCTTTGGGCCAAACGCAGACTTTGCAAAATCCATGAAGCTACGAAGCTTGGGCGTCAGCCGACGGTCAGGCGCATATAACAGGTTCATCGGGGAGACCGGTACTTTGTAATGCGGCAGAAGATTCACCAATGTTCCACTTCTCAGTGCGTCCTTGACCAACTCTGACGGCAACAACACCACACCCAACCCCGCCACGGCTGCGGCGAGCAACGGATCGCCCTGATTAATCGTCAATCTGCTTTTAATCGGCACATCAATAATGCCCTGCGGCCCTTCGAGGCGAACGTGTGAGCGCCCGTCCGAATAGGCAAAGGCCAGGCATTCGTGCTCCTGCAGGTCCCAAGGTGTGGTGATGGGAGGCCGACGTGCCAGATAGGATGGCGCAGCACACAGCACCAACTGATACGGCATCAGCGGCAGCGCTTTCAAACCGCTGTCCGCAAGATCGCCTATTCGAAACACAACGTCGTAGCCGCCATCGACCAGATCAACAAGTTCGTTCGACAAGGTCAAATCCACGGACACCTGCGGATACCTGACCATGTATTCCAGCAAGCGGGGTGACAAGGTACTCACGCCAAATGTGACCGGGGCATTGATTCTGAGCCGGCCGCTGGGTACGCCCCGGGTCACGGCGGCCATTTCCTCGGCGGCTTCCATGTCGGCAAGAATCATCTTTGCCCGCTGATAGAACGTACGGCCAAAATCGGTGAGGCTTTGCTTGCGGGTCGTTCGATGGAGCAGAGACACGCCCAAATGCTGCTCTAGCATTTTTATCTGCTTACCTATCAGTTGCGGGGACAGATTGAGCTCGTTCGCTACCGCGCTGAAGGAGCCCAACTCCACCGCCTTGACGAATGTGGCCATCAACGTGAGGCGATCCATTGGAAACTCTTTGTTTCTAGTGTTGCGCCATCCTAGGCCTTTATCCAACGCTGGCCAAAGCCTAAATTGACGGCCTGATCAATCAAAGAAGAGGTAACCATGGCACGCATTGTCAGAATTCATGAATACGGTGACGCAAGCGTTTTGAAACTGGAGGCGGTCGATGTGCCTGCGCCTGGACCTGGCGAAGTGCAAATTGAAGTCAAAGCCATTGGGTTGAATCGGGCAGAAGTCATGTTCCGCAATCACGCCTATCTACAGGAAGCGCAATTTCCCAGCCGACTGGGGTACGAGGCGGCGGGTGTCGTGGTTGCCGTCGGCGCCGGCGTCACCGACTTCAGTGCCGGCGATGCGGTCAGTGTGATTCCGCCGCTGGACATTGCCCGCTGGGGCACCTATGGCGAACTGGCGAACGTTCCCGCCCACCTCACGGTCAGACACCCGCAAAACCTTTCCTTTGAACAAGCCGCTGCGTCCTGGATGCAATACGTCACGGCATGGGGCGCCCTGGTCGAACAGGCAAGGCTTGGGAAGGGCGACGTGGTGCTGGTCACCGCCGCCTCCAGCAGCGTCGGCCTGGCTGCCTTTCAGATTGCCAAAATGGTCGGCGCCACTGCGATTGGCATCACTCGCACCCGCGCTAAAAAACAGGCATTGCTGGACGCCGGTGCCGCGCATGTCATCGTCAGCGATGAAGAAGATATGGTTGAACGGGTCATGGCCCTGACCGACGGCAAAGGGGCGCGTGTGGTTTTCGATCCGGTCGGTGGGCCTTCTTTCGAACCGCTTACCCAGAGCATGGCCAAGGGCGGCATTCTGTTGGAGTACGGCGCGTTGAGCCCGGAGCCCACGCCGTTCCCGTTGTTCACGGTGCTAGGCAAGTGCCTGACCCTCAAGGGCTACCTGTACGCGGAAATCGTCTCGGACCCGGCCACCCTGTCCCGGGCTAAGGCATTCATTCTCGACGGCCTGGCATCGGGCGCGCTTTCACCGATCATCGCCAGGACGTTCACGCTTGACGAGATTCAGGAAGCACATCGTTTTATTGAGGCTAACCAACAGGTGGGGAAAGTTGTGGTGAGGGTTTAAGGGGATATAGCGAAACCTCGTACCGCCCCGTTTGACTTTGCAGCGGTCCCGAAAGATCGCAGCCTTCGGCAGCTCCTACAGGTTTACTCGGTTCCCTACAGGAGATGTCGAAGGTTGCGATCCTTTATTTAATGACCTCTATTGCGTAAGTCGACTGCACCAATCCCGAAGGGAAGCTGCGGCTGGATACCAGGGTCAATCCAATGTCCTGCCTGAGCAAGCCAAACAATGGCCTTCCCGATCCGATCAGGACAGGAACTGTGGTAATCACCATATCGGCGACTAACCCGTCGCGCAGGAATGACTGCACCACTTGCCCGCCATCGACATATACCCGGCGCACGCCTTGCTCCGCCAGTTCCTCCATCACGTCCCGGGGTGCGAGGTTAGAGAAACGCAACTTGCCCTTCAACGCCTCGGGTACTGGCGAGTCGGCCAGTTGTTCAGACAGCACCACGACGGGCAGTTCGTAGAACCATGTATCGAAAGTCAGCGCCTTCTCGTAGGTTCCTCGCCCCATCAAAATCACATCTTTATCGGCGATGAAGGTTGAGTAGCCATGATCCTCGGCCTGATCGTCACGCTGCAAAAGCCAGTCGATGTCACCATCGGGCCGAGCGATGAAGCCATCCAGGCTGGTGGCGATGAAAACATGTGCAGTGATCATTCTGATTTCCTTATTGAAGCGAGTTCACAGTCGTTCATACGCATTAGATAGATCCGTCTCTCTTCTACTTCTAAACACATACCTGTGGCGCGGAAACTTGCTCCCACGCCACAGAGGAGCATCACGACAAACACGCTACTCAGCCGGATCAATCTGATCCAGCACCCGATTCGCCGTGATCTCCGCCAGCATGATGCTGTTGGAAATGCCCAGCAGGGCATTTCGTGATCCACCGTCCAGATGATCCACCAACTGGTGGACCATCACATCCACCGAAGCCAGCGTCTCCACCAGATACACCACAAGGGTTTCGGTCGTGAGTTCCGGGTCCACGGTAAACATTGTGCTGGGTGTACGCGGTGTGGCTTTGATGTCGGCCGTCGAAGGGAAGTGGTAGTCGAGGGTACGTTCGGCGGCCTCGTTGAGTTTGTTTGAATCGGGTTCGTAGGGGGATGCGGGATCGGTGTTCGGGGGATTCGGTGAAGGCTTTTTCATAGGCTGAGTTGTCCTGATGATGTGCCAACCCACCTGCTGCTAAACAAAGAGGGGTGGCAACTGCACGCGGGTTAGCAGACCGGAAAACTCAGCAATCCGGCGCGCCCGAAGGCGCCCCACGTACAGCTACCATCAAATACAGGCAATGAAACACCTGCATGACAGACGCACGCACAGCTGAGTTAACACGGGCTGCTAATCCCGATCACTGATGAGCAGTGACACGAATCAAGTTACCAAGCGACCCCAGGGCGCACAAGCCGGCGGATTCTGGCGTAACGGTAGGCAGCGGCGCAAGGTTTTGTGGCTTTCAGGAAGTAATCTTGAGGGCGTTTAAACACACACTGCAAAAAACGTTTAAAGACTGACAAAACCCTGTTTCGCCCACCTGTAGGAGCGAGCTCGCTCGCGATGGTCGTGAACGATTACGCGTAAAACCAGAGACTCCTCGGCGCCTGTTGGTTTTTCGCGAGCAGGCTCGCTCCTACAAGGAAAAGCAACAGCCCCCTCCTGTAGGAGCGAGCCCGCTCGCGATGGTCGTGAACGATAACGCGTAAAACCAGATGCCCCTCGGCGCCTGTTGGTTTTTCGCGAGCAGGCTCGCTCCTACAATGTAGAGAGCGATTTCAGTTTCTGGTTGCCACCTTGTTGCCACCGCTGTCCCACCCGCCTCCCAACGATTTGTAGATCGCAACGATACCCCGGTATTGATCGATTTCACCTTGGGCCTGCGCATCCTCGGCATTCAGCCGTTCACGCTGGGCATCGAGCAGCACCAGATAGTCCACAGCGCCTTCTTTGTATTGCGTCTGCGCCAGATCCGCCGCCGCCCTGCTCGATTCGCTTTGCTTGATCAACGACAACAACCGCTGCTGGCGTTTGCCGTAGTCGCTGAACGCATTCTCCGATTCTTCCAGCGCCAGCAGCACTTGCTGTTCATAGGTGGCCAAGGCGCCTTCCGCGTTGGCGTCGGCACCCCGGATACGTGCTCGCACACTGCCCAGGTCGAAGGCTGCCCAGGTGATGCTCGGACCCAGGCTCCAGGCCTTGGCGGCGGCGGAGCCGATTTGCGAACCGCGCCCGGCGGTGAAACCCAGGAAGCCGCTCAAGCTAACCCGGGGAAACAGGTCGGCGGTGGCAACGCCGATATCCGCCGTGGCGGAAGCGAGCCGGCGTTCGGCCGCCAGCACATCCGGGCGGCGACGCAGCAGTTCGGCGGGATCACCGATGGGCAGTGCCTTGGCGATGGCCGGCAGGTCCTTCGGACTCAGGGACACACTCAATTGATCCGGACGCTCACCGAGCAAGGTGGCGATGCGGTTTTTCTGCCGGACCTGTTCCGCTTGCAGTTGCGGCACGCTGGCTTCGACGGCAGCCAGCCGCGCATCGGCGCGTACCACGTCGAGTTCGTTACCCACGCCGGCATCGCGCAGACTGACGGTCACAGCGCGTGAATCGCTCTGGTTCTTGAGGTTGGCCAGGGCGATTTTTTCCCGCAGTTGCGCACCGCGCAGTTGCCCGTAGGCGTCCACCAACTCGGCGATCATAGTGACCCGCAACTGGTACAAATCCGCGGCTGCCGCGCCTTCCTGGGCGTCGCTCGACTCAAGTGCACGCTGGATGCGTCCGAACAGGTCGATTTCCCAGGCCATGTCCAGGCCCAGGTCATAGCGTTCGATGTTCACACGTTTGTCCGTCAAACCGGGTTCCTGCGCCTTGCCGATTTGGCTGCTGGCGCGACTGGTGACCACCGGCAGGTTGTCGTTGCTGATGTCGTCACGAATCGCCCGCGCCGCTTTCCAGCGGGCAAAGGCCACGCGCAAATCGCGGTTGCCTTCCAGGGATTTGCTCACCAGCTGGTTCAGCGTGGGGTCGTCGAACTGCTGCCACCACACCGATTCAAATCGTGATTGATCGTAGTTGCTTGCTTTCGCATAAACGCTATTGGCCGGTGCGGTGTCCGGGGCCTTGTAGTCCGGCCCCACCGTGCAGGCGGCGAGCGCGGTCACCAGAAGGCTGGGTAAAAAAAGCTTCAGAGCATTCATGGTTGCACCTCCAGGTTCAGCGCATGGGTTTGTTTGCGCGCTTGCTTGCGTTCGATGTAGCGGCGAATCAGGACGAAGAACACCGGTGTCAGCAACAGGCCGAAGAAGGTCACCCCGAGCATGCCGGAGAACACCGCCACACCCATGGCCCGACGCATTTCCGAGCCGGCACCGGTGGAGGTCACCAACGGGATCACGCCCATGATGAACGCGATGGAGGTCATCAGGATCGGCCGCAGACGCATGCGGCACGCTTCCAGTACCGCGTCCAGGGGCGACAGGCCCTCGTCCTGTTTGTCCTTGGCGAACTCGACGATCAGGATGGCGTTCTTGCAGGCCAGGCCCACCAGTACGATCAAGCCGATCTGGGTGAAGATGTTGTTGTCGCCCTTGGAAATGATCACCCCGGCAATCGCCGACAACAGGGTCATGGGCACGATCAGGATCACCGCCAGTGGCAGGCTCCAGCTTTCATACAGCGCTGCCAGCACCAGGAACGCCAGCAAAACGCAGAGCGGGAACACCAGCAACGCGGTATCGCCGGAAAGGATCTGCTGATAGGTCAGGTCGGTCCACTCGTAGGTCATGCCGTTGGGCAGTTCGTCCTTGAGCAGTTTTTCGATGGCCTTCTGGGCCTGGCCGGAGCTGTAGCCGGGGGCGGCCGCACCGTTGATTTCCGCGCTGATAAAGCCGTTGTAGTGCATCACGCGGTCCGGGCCGGAGGTCGGGCTGACCTTGACGAAGGTCGCCAGCGGGATCATCTCGCCATGGTCATTACGCACCTTCAACTGACCGATCTGCTCCGGCTCCTGGCGGAATTGCTGGTCAGCCTGCACGTTGACCTGATAGGTGCGACCGAAGCGGTTGAAGTCGTTGGCATACAGCGACCCCAGGTACACCTGCAGGGTGTCGAAGATGTCGTTGACCGCCACGCCGTGGGTCTTGGCTTTTTCCCGGTCGATGGCAGCTTCGACCTGCGGCACGTTGACGGTGTAGCTGGTGAACAGGTTGGCCAGTTCCGGAACACTGCGGCTCTTGGCAATGATGTTCATGGTTTCTTTGTACAGCGCTTCATAGCCCAGGTTGCCCCGGTCTTCGATCTGTAGTTTGAAACCACCGATGGTGCCCAACCCTTGAACTGGCGGTGGCGGGAACACGGCGATGTAGGCGTCCTGAATGCTGCCGAACTTGGCGTTGAGCGAAGCGGAAATCGCCTTGGCTGACAGGCTCGGATCCTTACGCTCCTCAAAAGCACTCAAGCCGATGAAGGCGATCCCTGCGTTCGGGCTGTTGGTGAAGCCGTTGATCGACAGGCCAGGGAATGCCACGGCGCTGTCGAAACCCGGCTCGTTCATGGCAATGGTGCTCATGCGGCGAATCACCGACTCCGAGCGGTCAAGGCTGGCGGCGTCCGGCAATTGCGCGAAAGTCACCAGGTACTTTTTGTCCTGGGTCGGCACAAAGCCGGTCGGCGTGGTGCTGAAGCCCATGTATGTCAGGGCGATCAGGCCGGCGTAGACCAGCAATGCCACACTGCTTCCACGAATGACTTTGCCGACGGTCATCACATAGCCGCGCCCGGACTTTTCGAAGAATCGGTTGAAGGGTTTGAACAGCCAGCCACCGAACAGGCGATCGAGCACTTTGGAGAACCGGTCTTTCGGCGCACCGTGGGCCTTGAGCAGCACCGCCGCCAGGGCTGGCGACAGGGTCAGCGAGTTGAACGCCGAGATCACCGTGGAAATGGCGATGGTCAGGGCGAACTGCTTGTAGAACTGGCCGGTCAGGCCGGAGATGAACGCCGACGGGACGAACACCGCGCACAGCACCAGCGCCGTGGCGATGATCGGACCGGTCACTTCACCCATGGCTTTTTTGGTCGCTTCAACTGGCTCAAGGCCGGTCTCGATGTTTCGCTCGACGTTCTCCACCACCACGATCGCATCGTCAACCACGATCCCGATGGCCAGTACCAGGCCGAACAGCGACAAGGCATTCAACGAGAAGCCGAACAGGTGCATCACGGCAAAAGTACCGATCAGCGACACCGGCACCGCCACCAGCGGAATGATCGAGGCGCGCCAGGTTTGCAGGAACAGGAGCACCACCAGCACCACGAGAATCAGTGCTTCAAAGAGGGTGTGAACCACCGCCTCGATGGAACTGCGCACGAAGATCGTCGGGTCATACACGATCTCGTAGTCCATGCCTTCGGGGAAGTTCTTCTTCAGCTCGGCCATCTTCGCCCGCACCTGATCGGAGACGTCGATGGCATTGGAGCCCGGGCGCTGGAAGATCGGCATCGCCACCGCTTCCTGGTTGTTAAGCAGGGCCCGCAGGGCGTATTGGTTGGAACCGAGTTCAATCCGGGCAATGTCCTTGAGGCGCGTGATTTCGCCGTTCGGACCACTGCGGATGATCACGTTCTCGAACTCTTCTTCGGTGACCAAACGGCCCTGGGAGTTGATCGACATCTGGAAGCTGGTGGCGTTGGGCGCCGGGGGTGCACCCAGTTGGCCGGCGGCGACCTGGCGATTTTGCTCGCGTACCGCGTTGACCACATCGGTTGCGGTCAGGTTGCGCGAAGCGGTCTTGTTCGGATCGAGCCAGATACGCAGCGAGTAGTCGCCGATACCAAACATCTTCACGTCGCCGATGCCGTTCAGGCGGGACAGCTCGTCCTTGACGTTGAGGATCGCGTAGTTGGACAGGTACAGCATGTCGTAGCGTTTGTCCGGCGAGGTCAGGTGCACCACCATCGTCAGTTCGGGTGACGCCTTGTCCACGGTGATACCGATGCGGGTCACTTCCTCGGGAAGCTTCGGCTCGGTCCGCGTCACACGGTTCTGCACCTGCACCTGGGCGTTGTCCAGGTCAGTGCCCAGGGCGAAGGTCACCGTGAGGGTGAGCCTGCCATCGGCCGTGGACTGCGAATACATGTACAACATGTTCTCGACGCCGGTAATGGCTTGTTCGAGCGGTGCAGCCACGGTTTCGCCAATCACCTTGGGGTTCGCACCCGGATAGTTGGCGTGAATGACTACGGTGGGTGGCACGACCTCGGGGTATTCGCTGATCGGCAACTGAAACAGCGCGATGGCGCCGGCGATCAGGATCAGCAGCGACAGCACCGCGGCGAAGATCGGTCGCGTGATAAAGAACTGAGAGAATTTCATGTCGGTGTTCCCTTATCCGCGAGGAGAAACCGCAGCATCCGTCTTCACCAGTGCGGGTGACTTGACGGAGGCTGGGGCCTGGATTGCCGGTTGATTGCCGGCTTCGATTGCCTGCCGTTGGCGAGTCAGGGTCGCGACGGTTTCAGGGTCGGCCATGGGCGCATCCTGCGGGGCGACCACGGCACCGGGACGGACCCGTTGCAGACCGTTGATGACGATGCGGTCTTCTTTCTGCAGGCCACTGCGCACGATGCGCAGGCCCTCAAGCTTCGGCCCCAGATCGACGCTGCGGTACACGGCCTTGTTGTCCTGATCGAGCACCAGCACGAACTTCTTGCCCAGGTCGGTGCCCACCGCTTCGTCCTTGATCAACAGGCCGGCATAGGCGGCGCTGCCCACCAGTTTCAGACGGGCATACAGGCCCGGGGTGTATTGGCCGTCGGCGTTGTCGAACACCGCACGGCCTCGAATGGTGCCGGTCTTCGGGTTGACCTGGTTGTCGACGAAGTTCATCTGCCCCAGGTGCGTGTTGCCCTCCTCGTTCGACAGGCCCATGTACACCGGCGTGGTCTGGCTGCGCTGGCCCTGGCGGGAGAGCTGGCCGTACTTGAGGAACAGACGTTCATCGGCATCGAAGTAGGCGTAGACCTTGTCGGTGGAGACCACGCTGGTCAGCGGTGTGGTGTCGGCGGTGACGATGTTGCCGGCGGTGATTTCCGCGCGGCTGACGCGACCGCTGATCGGCGCGGTGACGCGGGTGAAACTCAGGTTCAGGCGGGCCAGATCGAGCTGCGCCTGGATCGCATCGACACCGGCCTTGGCTTCTTGCGCGGTGGTGGTGCGGGTGTCGGCCAGTTCGGCGGAAATCGCGTTGCTACCCAGCAGGCGCTGTCCGCGCTGCGCTTCATTGGCGGTGCGAACCAGCGTGGCCCTGGCTTGTTGCAGCTGGGCTTCGAAACGATGCACTTCGTGTTCGAACGGCCGTGGATCGATCTGGAACAGCAAGTCACCCTTCTTCACCAACGCGCCGTCGGTAAAGGCCACTTGTTCGATCTGTCCCGACACCCGTGGACGGACTTCGACGGTTTCCGGGGCCTCAAGGCGCGCAGTCACTTCGTCCCACTCGGTGATGGGCTGCTCGATGACCTTGGCGACCGTGACGTGTGGTGCCCCTGGCGCGTTGGCGGCTACTGGCGCGCGGTCGCAGGCGGTGAGCATCGTGAGGGCCAATGCGGCAAACGGGTAACGAAAAGCTTTGAGTGACTGTGCCATGGGTGGTGTCCGCCAGACGGTTGAAGGATTTGCGAAGTCTCAGCCTCGCGCGAGGCGTCGACGAATCGAACAGGGTGAACTTGGGTATTACTATTAATGATGAGCGTCATGTATAAGGGCAAAAAAACACAACTGTCCTGCTCAAGCCTTGGTATTGCCGATCACGCTGCACACGCAATCCAATGCCGGGCCCAGTGCCTGCGCGACCGAGATGGCGCGGGGCGTGGGCTGCATTTCCCGCCCGGCGCGCTCGAACAAGGGATCGTTGAACAAGGCTCGCAAACGCCTGAGTGCGCCACTGACAGCCGGCTGGCCCATTGAGAGCCGCCTCGCCGCACGGGTGACGTTGCGTTCCTGAATGAGGACTTCGAAAACCACCAGTAGATTCAGGTCGATTCTGCGCAGATCATTACGTTTCATAACGTGTCCACCCGGTATTTGCGCCGACGATATATTACGACCATAATCATTACAAGACATTTGGCGACGACGTGCACACGGCAGGCATACCTGGCCTCAGGAGCAGCTCATGAAAGTGACGAAAGACCAAGCCGCGGCGAACAAAGAAGCGATCCTCACCGCCGCCTCCCGGCTGTACCGGGAAAAAGGCATCGACGGCATCGGCATCGGCGAGCTCTCACGCTCGGTCGGACTGACCCATGGCGGGTTCTACGGGCAGTTTCCCGGTGGCAAGGAACAATTGGCGTCGGAGGCCGTGACCCGGACGTTCGAGACCACCATACGAAACTGGCAAGACGCCAAATCGATCCCGGAGGTGGTGAAGAAGTATCTGACCCAGAAGCACCTGGACAACTGGACCGGAGGCTGCCCGATCCCCGCGCTGGCGGTCGATGTCGCCCGCACCGGTGGCACCGTCAGCCAGTCCTTCACCCAGGGCCTCGAGCGCTTGATCGAGATACTGATGCCACTGGTGGAAGGCGAAACCCAGGAGGAAAAACACCAGCAAGTGCTGCAGGTCATTGCCTCGATCGCAGGGGCCATGATGATTGCCCGCGCGGTGGACAAGCCTGAATTGTCGAAGCAGTTTTTGACGTCGGTGATCGATGCCTGGGCCTCATGAATGCGCGGGCACCAATGATTCCCCTGTGGGAGCGAGCCTGCTCGCGAAGGCGGCGTATCAGTCACATCAAATACTGAATGTACCGACGTATTCGCGAGCAGGCTCGCTCCTACAGGAGGAGCAGGTCACAGGGATGTATTCAATCCCTGAATTGCGTCAGTTGCCGGCTCAGCGAGCCGGCCTGATCGCGCAATTGCACTGACTGATCGAGCAGGCTGCGGATCGCCTGGTCGTTCTGTTCGGAGATGCGGCTGACGCCCTGGATGGCCACGGACAGTTGCTCACCGGTCGCCGCCTGGCTCTGGGTCTGGCGTGCCACTTCGCTGATGCGCGTCAGGATATCCTGGGCATGCTGGCGGATCTGATCCACGCCCTGGGCCGAGGTGGTTAGTTGCACCACGCCCTGGCGCACCGCTTCGCCGACCTGCTGGACGTTGGCCACGGTGTTGCGCACGTCCGAACCGATGGCGCCGATCATCTCGCCGATTTCACCGGTCGAGCGACTGGTGCGCTCCGCCAGTTGCCGCACTTCATCGGCCACCACGGCAAAACCACGGCCCTGCTCCCCTGCCCGCGCCGCTTCGATCGCCGCGTTGAGGGCCAACAGATTGGTCTGATCGGCGATGCTGCGAATCACCGCGATGATCCCGGCAATCTGTTGCGAGCGTTTTTCCAGATCGCCCACCGCGCCGGCGACCACGTCCATGGTCTGGTCTATATGGGTGATGCCGGCCAGGGTCTGGCTCATGTCCCCGGAAATGTGCGTAGTCAGCATTTCGGTGTTACGCGCCAGTTGCTCCACATCTTCGGCCTGCTGGGACATCTCGGTCACCGAGTGCGCCAGTGCCGTGACGCCGCTGGCCATTTCCTCGGTGGCGGTGTGCTGCGAAGTCGCCCGTTCGGCGACGGCCTGGGTGGTATCGCCCAGATGATTGGAGATCTGCATCAACGCCGTGCTGCTATGGCGAATCGAGCCCACCAGATCGCCCAGGCGCTGGATGAACTGGTTGAACGCCCCTGCCAGCTTGCCGGTTTCATCGCCGCTGCGCTGCTCGAAGCGCAACCCCAACTCGCCCTCCCAGGCCTGGATGCCGACCGTCAGGCCCGACAACGGACGAATCTGCCATGCCAGCAAATGCCACAGCACAATGGCCAGCACCAGCAACGCCACCAGGCCTATGATCACGGCGGTGTAGAGGAAATGATTAATGCCGGCCATGGCTTCGGCCAACGGGTACGCCACCATCAATGCCCAGTTGTTCGGCGCCTTGCCGATACGCACCGGTTGCAGCACATAGCCCCAGCCATCGCGCTCGAAGCTGTAGGACTGGCCGGCCTTGATCGCATCCTTGGCAGCAGTCGGCAACTCATTGGCCGGCTGACTCAGGCGCTTGGCGTCGGGATGGCTGGCGTACAGGCCGTCACTGGACACCAGCGCGCCGTAGCCTTTGTAGGCATCGATGGTCGAGAGTTGATGGTTGATGCTTTCCAGCGGGATATCGACCCCCGCCACGCCCACCGCCTTGCCGCCTTGCAACAGCGGCACCATGATCGACACCATCATCACCTGCTGGCCGCTGCCGGTACTGTAGGCAAAGGGTTCGGACGCCCATGGCTGGCGGGTGTGCAGTGGCCGGTAGTAATACTGGTTGTCGGCATTCTCCGGGGTGTATCCGCTCAATGCCTCGGACTTCACCGCGCCTGCGGCACGGTTCCAGTAGGTCAGGTAACGGCCCGTAGCGTCATGATTGGGCTGGTTGGCGTACTCACTGTCCTTGCCATCGAACGCGTTGGGCTCCCAATACTGCCCAAGGCCCAGCAGCTTGGGATTGGCCTCGAACAGCTGGCGAGTCAGGGCATCGGCGGTCTTGCGGTCGACCTGTTGTTGCTGCATCGCCGTGGCGACACTGGCCAGGGATTCAGCCACGGTAAAACCGGCACCGAGTTCGACTTCCACTTGCTTGGCATTGGCCTTGACGATGGTATCGACCAGGGCAAAGGTTTCTTTGACGGAGGAGCCATAGGCGATGTAGGCGATGGAACCCAGCAGCAGCGCCATGACGACGACAGTTCCCGTCAGCGCCGTCCAGAACAGCTTGAAGTGCAGTGAGCGATTGGGCATGAGCATTCTCGAATGAGCGATACGTCAGCCAGCACAGCCCGCGCAAAAAATGTGAGTGCAGCAGCCCTGCTGGCAAGTGATTTATAATTGATATTATTTGGCCACTATATCGAGGCGCAAGGCCTCGATGCAACCTAAATGAACACTTGTTCAATCAGGAGAGAATGCGGCTACGAGCGCCACGCAGACACGTCCGGTTCGAGTTTCGGGGGATGGAAGCGGGTCTTTCGGCTATTACCGATCAGCCAGGCGTGACACTACAAATGTGGCGAGGGAGCTTGCTCCCGCTGGGCCGCGAAGCGGCCCCAAAAAAAGGGCCTGCTGCGCAGTCCAACGGGAGCAAGCTCCCTCGCCACAGGTTGTTCGCATCTTCTAACTAACCGCCATTAACCTTTTCGGCTCTTGCTCAAAGGCATTCCTGGGCAGCGCGTTCAAGTCGCGAAGGCCCGAACGTCGAGGCCAGCAATGCGCGTTCGTACAAAAACACCTTGCCGCCGTTCGACGCCTTGTAGGCCTCGAGCACATCGTTTGCAGCGACTTTGCTTGAAACCACGATCCGGTAACTGCGCTGGGTTTCCGACAAGGTCGCGTGCAGCGAATTTTGCTGCAGCTTGGGGAGAACGCAATTCGCGTAATCCGCGGGGGCTTTTTTCGTCTGCAAGGTCAGCGTCGGGTCGTTTGGCGTGGAGGCACAGCCCGACAACAGCAGGGATGCGGCAATAGCCAGTCGGGCATGAAGGTTCATCGCGCCGGTTCCTTAAGAGCGTTTTAGGTGGGTGCGATTTTCCTTGTTTCCCGGATACAACAGAACTTGTGATCGGTGATTGTCACTATTACTCGAACGAATAGTTATGAGCTCATACCGCCCCCGTCCCCTGTGGGAGCGAGCCTGCTCGCGATGGACGCCAACGAAAACGCGCTCTGTCTGAATGGTTGCGGTGTCCAGACGTCTTTCGCGAGCAGGCTCGCTCCTACAGGGGAATGCGTTTGGTCTCTAATCCGCGATCACGCCTTGAACGCCTCTCGCCGTGCCAACCGCTCCTGGGCATAAGCCGCCGAAGGCTCGCTGATCATCTCTTCCCGACGCAGCAGCTCTCCACAATGCTCGCAAAGCGGCCCGAGTCCGGCAGGGTGCCCGCAGGTCTGGTGGGTGAAGCGCACGGCCACCCCTTCCTCTGCCGATTTACACCAGGCTTCCCCCCAGGCACGCAGGGCCAGCACCACCGAATAAAACGCCTCGCCCTTGGCGGTGAGGTGGTACTCGTAGCGCTTGGGTCGTTCGTTGTAAGCACGGCGCTCGACCATCCCGTCAGCCTCCAGGCTTTTCAGGCGTGCCGCGACCATCTGCGGCGTTCCTCCGGTCTGCGCCTGGATTTCGTCGTATCGATGATTGCGCATGAACAATTCGCGCAGCACCAACACCGTCCATCGGTCTCCGACGACCGCCTCGGCCCGTGCGATCGGGCACAAAGTTTCAGGACTACTCTTTTTTACTGCCATGCAGGCTTGCCTCTTTCACAGTAACTATGATTATCATATCTACACCATGCCGGGGCAAGCCCATGGCACGGGTCAGCCCACATTCCTGGAGAACTCGTCATGTCGAATGCTGCCTATCCGCTTGATCGCACCGCCTATCTGCTGGTCGATCCCTACAACGACTTCCTCTCCGAAGGCGGCAAGGTTTACCCCTTGATCGAACCGATCGCCGAGCAAGTCGGCCTGCTCGACAACCTGCGCACACTGGACCGCACGGTCCGTGCCCTGGACATTCCGGTGGTCATCGTACCGCACCGTCGCTGGGAGAAAGGCGATTACGAAAACTGGGATCATCCAAGCCCGAGCCAATGCAAGATCCAGCACATGCACCACTTCGCCCGTGGCGAATGGGGCGGTGAATGGCACCCCGATTTTGCACCCAAGGAAGGCGACATTGTCGTTTCGGAGCATTGGGGCTCGAGCGGTTTTGCCAACACCGACCTGGATTTTCGCCTCAAGCAAAGAGGCATCACCCACGTAATCATCGTCGGCCTGCTGGCCAATACCTGCATCGAAGCCACCGCTCGCTACGCCCAGGAACTCGGTTACCACGTCACCTTGGTGCGCGACGCCACCGCCGCGTTCAAGCCGGAAATGATGCACGCCGCCCATGAGCTGAACGGCCCCACGTTCGCCCACGCCATCACGACCACCGCTGAGCTCATCGGAACCCTGAACCCATCGGGAGAAGCGAAATGAATTTGACCGGCAATCTCCTGATCGGCGCCAGCGAAGTCCCTGCCAGCGAAGGGACGATGAAGGCGCTCAACCCCGCCACCAACCAACTCATCGAACCGGACTTCGCCTTCGGTGGTGTCGCGGATGTCGACAAGGCGGCGAAACTGGCCGACGAGGCATTCGACCATTACAGCCATACCTCGCTGGCCGAACGTTCGGCGTTCCTTGAGCGCATCGCCGACAATCTCGATGCCGTGAGCCAGGAGCTGGCGGCACGGGCAACACTGGAAACCGGCCTGCCCGAAGCCCAACTCCAGGGCGAAGCGGCCAAAGCGGCCACCCAGTTCCGCCAATTCGCCGATGTCGTGCGCAAAGGGCGTTTCCTGCAACTGGCCATCGACCCGGCACAACCTGACCGCCAGCCACGGCCGCGCATGGATCACCGCCTGCAGAAAATCGCCATCGGCCCTGTGGCTGTTTTCGGCGCGAGCAATTTCCCCATCAGCTACTCGGTTGCCGGCGGCGACACCGCCTCGGCGCTGGCGTCGGGCGCGACGGTCATCGTCAAGGCCCATAACGCGCACCCTGGCGCCTCGGAAATCCAGGCCCGGGCCATCCGTCAGGCCGTGCAGGACAGCGGTTTGCCGGAAGGTGTGTTCTCGATGGTGCGCGGCGGCGGCAATGCCATCGGCGAAGCCCTGGTCGATCACCCGCTGATCAAGGCCGTGACCTTCACCGGCTCGGAACAGGGTGGCATGGCGCTGTATCGCCGAGCGCAGCTGCGACCCGACCCCATCCCGGTGTTTACCGAGATGACCAGCGTCAACCCCACGTTCATCCTGCCCCAGGCACTCGCCGCGCGCGGTGCGCAGATCGGTGACGGATTCGTCGAGCGCATGCTGGTCAATGTCGGCCAGGCCTGCCTCAAGCCGGCGATCCTGATCGCGGTCGACGGCGCAGGGTTCGAGGCGTTGCGCGCCGCCATGGTCAAGCGTGTGACCGATGCACCGGCGCGTCCGATGCTGACACCGGGGATTCACGGGGCTTACCTCAGCGGCCTCGACCGCCTGCAAAGCACCGGTGCAAACCTGGTTGCCGTGGGTTCGGTGGCCCATGCCGATCTGGATGGCCGATCCGCGCTGCTTGAAGTCGATGGCCAGCGTTTCCTGGCCGAAAACGCACTGGCCCATGAAGTGTTCGGGCCGGCGGGACTGCTGGTGAAGGTCAAGGACGAGACGGAAATGTTCGCTGTCGCCCGCTCGTTGCGCGGCCAGCTCAGCGCAACCCTGCACCTTGAGGAGGCGGATTTGGACCTGGCCCGACGTTTGTTGCCGGTGCTGGAGCGGCGCACCGGGCGGATCGTGGTCAACGCCTTCGCCCACCCGCAGGAAGTGTCTTTCGCCACCATTCACGGCGGCCCCTTCCCGGCCTCGTCGGACAGCCGATTCACCTCGGTGGGCATGACCTCCATCGAACGCTTCCTGCGCCCGGTGACTTACCAGGGGTTTCCGGATGCGTTGCTGCCCGAAGCGCTGCGTGAGCTCAATCCACTGGGACTGCCACGCAGCGTAGAGGGTCAATAAACGATATCGCGCCTGACAACATCCAAATGTGGGAGCGAGCCTGCTCGCGAAAGCAGTGGGTCAGTCAACCTGGATGTTGAATGTGATACCGCCTTCGCGAGCAGGCTCGCTCCCACAGGTGATCGAGGTCAGCGCTGGAGTTCCGGGGTTTTATGTATCGCACACACCTGGTTCCGCCCATTGCGCTTGGCCTGGTACAGCCCATCGTCGGCGCGGGTCAACAGGCTTTCCAGGTTGTCACCGGGTTGCACGAAGGCCACGCCGAAGGACGCTGTGATGGTGTCCAGTACGGTATCGGTGCCCCGTGCCTTGATCCGCAACGACTGGACCTTCAGGCGCAACAGCTCGGCGAAGGCGCAGGCACTGTCGAGATTGACGCAGTCTTCGAGCACCACGCAGAACTCCTCGCCGCCATAACGCGCGGCAAAGGCGTTGGGGGCCAGCGCACTGCGCAGCACCTGAGCGACGTGCTGCAACACCCGGTCACCCAGCGGGTGGCCGTATTGATCGTTGAATTGCTTGAAGTGGTCGATATCCAGCATCACCAGCGCGACACTCCGGGAGCCTTTGGCCAAGGCCTGCTCCAGCAGCCGCGTGAAGGCCGTCCGGTTCAGCAGCTCGGTCAGGCCATCCAGCGTCGCCGCCTGTTGCGCGCGCTCCAGTTTGTCCCGCAGGGTCTTGATCTCGTTTTGCGCCGAGTGCAGCTGGGAAAGGAACTGCTCCTGCTGACTCTGCATCAGCCGGGTACTCTGCTGCAGCTCGTTCAAGATACCCGGCAAGCGCTCGCTGACCGGCTCCTCGAGCATCTCCAGGCACTGCCCGAGACGGTGCTGGAAGTTGGCACTGCCCTTCACACTGCGCGAGACGTCGCGCTCCATGCCATCGACCAGGCTGATGACCTGTTGCTGCCCGGCGCGGGCATCTTCCAGCTCGTCACGGATGATGTACTCGCGAAAAAGCCGTGTCGCGGACTCTGGCGGGCAACCGTCGAAGTCTCTGACCACCCGGTCCAGATGGCGATTGAGTTCCGGGTCCTGGCCTTTGCTGTAGGTGTACCACAGCGCGTAATGCACCGGATTGGGCGGGATATTGTGGCGAACCATCAGGGGTACGGCTTGCTTGAGCAGCGCCGCCGCCTCGCGGGAGTCTTCCGGATAAAGCGCTAGAACATTCGCACGCGAGTCTGATTGGCTCATGGATTCACTGTGGTTGTTAATCATTGGCGTTTGTACAGTGCGCCGAGCATACCGATACAGCTGGCAATCGGCTATCCCGGTTTTGTTCTAGAGGGAAATTTGAGAGCACAGCAAAACCCTGTGGGAGCTGGCTTGCCAGCGATGAGGGAGTGTCAGACGGCATCGATCCTGGCTGACACACCGCTATCGCGGGCAAGCCCGCTCCCACAGGGTTCTAGTTGTTTCCTGGAGAAAGATAGGGTTCGATAAACCCACAGCCCAGAATCTCATTCAGACGTTTGTCATCGCTCATCCGCCGAAACAGCCCCGGCGTCATCCACGGCGCACGGCCATCAACGTTGGGAGCCCCCAATCCAGCCAACAGGTCATCGATGAAAACGGAGCGGGTTTCGAAGGAGATCCGCGTCAACCCGGTGCTGTTGCCGACGCCGACATGGGCGTGCGCCCCGGAAAAGGCAATCAGGCTGCCAGGTGCGATATCGACAGCAACGCCCTGCTGCGGATCAACCGCCTCCAGCAGATGCGGGATGGCTTCATCGGCATCCACCGCGTTGCGTCCGTCGCGATGGGAGCGTTGCAAAATCGTGCGCATATCGAAATCCGCGCTGGAATTGAGCAGCGGGCGCCGCCACAGATGCGGGTACAAGGCGAAGGTCCGCCCCGTGGTGATCGGGTAAATCGGCGCCCACCAGTTGGTCTGCGCATACAGATTCGAGCCCCAGGTGTCGCGGTGAAAAGCGATGGTGGCCGTGGTGCGGGCGCGTGGCGCGACATGCCGCGGCTCACGGTGTGGCTGAAAACGCAGGTGCAGGCGATCGCAGGCCAGGGCATCAGGGTCAATTCCAAGGCTCTCGACAACGACTTGCCAGCGCTGCCGTATTTCGGCGGCGCTGGCGAAAGCATTCTGGCATTGGGAAAAACGTTCGGTCTGTTCGCCGTGGCTCAGGTGCCGATGGATTTCTTGCGGCGACCACGGATGCAACGCCTCTTCGAGCCACTCACGGGTGAATGCCACCAGCGACGCCATGGGCGACAAATCGTTGAAACGAATGATCTCGCCGGCATAGATCCGGTCGTGAAACTGCCGGGCGCTGCCCGGTGTTTCCAGCGCGCTGTACATGACCTGACGTCCACTGAAGATGCCTGCCTGACTCTAGAGCTACGCCCTTCACTGCGCAAAGGGGCAGCTGCCGCAAAAAACAGCGGATCAGCCCGGGTTCAACAACGCCTGACGCAGCAACCTGGCCGCCGGTGAATCCGGCACGCCTTTGCGTGAAACCAGTTCATAGGGCTCGCTGCGTGAGGTGATGGGCAGCGGCAGCGTGGTGGTGAAGCCGTAGCCGGAACAGAAATTGGCCACGTCCGTCGAGACCAGCGCCACCAGCGTCGGGTTCTCCTGCAACAACGACAGCGTCGCGAAAGCCGAAGTGGTTTCCAGCAGATGCACCGGAAAGCGCAGGTTGGCCTCGTGAAACTCCCGTTCCAGCAGCAGGCGCATGGGCATGTTGGCGCGGTAGACCACCCAGCGGTAATCCACCAGGTCCTTCAGGGTCAGCCGCCTGGCATAGGCAAATGGATGCTGGGTGCTGGCGATCACCGCCAGGGTTTCCTCGACGAATGTCGCGCTCTCATACAGGTACGGCGTGGTGCTGATGGTGGTGCGACAGATCGCCAGGTCCAGCCGCCCGGCGTCGAGCTGGCTCAGCAGCGCGGCGCTGGTGTCTTCGACGATCTCAACGGACATTTTCGGGTTGTCGGCGATCACCCGGCTGATCGCGGTGGTCAGTAGCGGCACGGCGCCCATGATGGTGCCCACCGACACCCGCCCGCCCTCCCCGCTCATGATGCCGATGATCTCTTCACGCAGGTGCGCCAGGTCAGTCTGGATCAACCGGGCGTAACGAATCACCGAGCGCCCGGCATCGTTGGGTTCAAGCCCACGGTTAGTGCGGGTGAACAGCGAGGTGCCGAAGGTGGTTTCGATTTCCTGCAACGCCTTGCTGGCGCCGGGCTGGGTCAGGGCCACCTGTTTGG
Source organism: Pseudomonas izuensis (assembly GCF_002356535.2). Taxonomy (NCBI): domain Bacteria; kingdom Pseudomonadati; phylum Pseudomonadota; class Gammaproteobacteria; order Pseudomonadales; family Pseudomonadaceae; genus Pseudomonas; species Pseudomonas izuensis. The sequence continues at coordinate 3,911,350 of NZ_AP017423.2, forward strand.
CCGCGCCCAGCAAGGAGCCGTGCTCATCGAGGGCTATCAACAAGCGCAGTTGCTTGATGTGCAAACGGGACATGATCGAGTTGAGTGAGGGCGTCATCAGGGTTAACTAAAAGTTATAGAGGTATCGAAAGTTGTCAGTATCGGGGTCACCCCGACGGCCCTATAGTCCGCTCCACAGTCAGGCAATGCAATGGGTTTGACCATAGCGCCACGGCGCTGCTGCCACGAACCGATCGCGACAATAACAATCCTGTATAACTTGTGGTGAATCATGTCCCTCATCAATTACGTCACCAAAATCCAGTTCGGCTATGACAGCCTGGAGCACCTGGCCGCCGAAGCCGGGCGTGCCGGCATCACCCGTGCACTGATCGTCACCGACCAGGGCGTGCGCAATGCCGGCATCGTCGACAAGGTCATCGCCGCCCTCGGCGCCCACCACCCTTATACGATTTTCGACGCGACCCCACCGAACCCCAACGAGCACGCCGTGCGTGAAGCGGTTGCGCAATACCGCAGCGGTGAATGCGACGGCATCATCGCAGTCGGCGGTGGTTCATCCATCGACCTGGCCAAGGGCGTGGCGGTGTGTGCCACCCATGACGGCCCGCTGCAAAGCTTTGCCGTCATTGAAGGCGGCCTGGAGCGCATCACCTCGGCCACCGCGCCGTTGATCGCGATCCCGACCACTGCTGGCACCGGCAGCGAAGTCGGCCGCGGTGCCATCCTGATCCTCGACGATGGTCGCAAGGTCGGCGTGATCTCGCCTTATGTGGTACCCCGCGTGGCCATCTGCGACCCCGAACTGACCCTCGGCCTGCCGCCGATGCTGACCGCTGCCACCGGCATGGACGCCATCGCCCATTGCATCGAAACCTTCATGGCGCCGGCCTTCAACCCGGCCGCGGACGGCATCGCCCTCGACGGCCTGTGGCGTGCCTGGGGCCACATCGAACGCGCCACCGCCGAACCCGGCGATCGCGAAGCGCGGTTGAACATGATGAGCGCATCGATGCAGGGCGCATTGGCGTTCCAGAAAGGCCTGGGCTGCGTGCACAGCCTGTCCCATGCCCTGGGCGGGATCAATCCGAAACTGCACCACGGCACCTTGAACGCGATTTTCCTGCCGGCGGTGGTGCACTTCAACGCCGACTCCCCGACCGTGCGCGACGAGCGAAAACTCGAACGCCTGCGGCACGCCATGGGCCTGGCCGCCGACGCCAACATCGGCTCGGCCATCGAGGACATGACCCGCCGCCTGGGCCTGCCGACCCGCCTGAGCGAAATCGGCGTCGACGAAAGCCTGTTCGACCACATCGTCGAGGGCGCGCTGCACGATCACAGCCACAAGACCAACCCGCGCGAGGCATCCAGTGCGGACTACCTGACGATGCTGCGGCAATCGCTTTAGAACATCGCCACACCCTGCTTTCCAACAATAAAAAATCAGGAGGCCGCCAAGTCGCCGCAATCACGCTTTCGTGGTGCGGCGATGGCAGAACAACCATGAAGCCCACCGTCCTTTTCGAACGGCAAGACAGCCTTGCCATTGTCACCCTCAGCAACCCGGGAAAAATGAACGCCCTCAACTTGTCGATGTGGCAGGACCTGGGGGATGTCATGAGCGAACTGTCCGCCGACCCGAGCGTGCGCTGCGTGGTGTTGCGCGGTGAAGGCGAACAGGCCTTTGCCGCCGGCGCCGACGTCGGCGAGTTTCCGACCGTGCGCGCCAATCCCTCTCAAGCCCGCGTGTATGCCGAAGTCACCTCGGCGGCGATGCGTGCGGTTGCCGACTGCCGGCCCCCGGTAATCGCGATGATCCACGGCGTCTGCGTCGGTGGCGGGCTGGAGATTGCGGCGCTGTGCGACCTGCGTATCTGCGGCACGTCCAGCCGTTTCGGTGCGCCGGTCGGCAAGCTGGGCCTGGTCATGTCCTATGACGAAATGGCCGGACTGGTGGCGCTGGCCGGGCGTTCGACCACCCTGGAAATCCTCCTCGAAGGCCGCATCCTCGATGCCCAGGATGCCTACGTGAAAAACCTCGTGACCCGGGTCGTCGCCGATGCCGAAGTCGAAAGCGAAACCCTCGCCACCGCCCGGCGCATCGCCAATGGCGCACCGCTGGTTGCCCGCTGGCACCGCCAGGCCGCGCGCCAGCTCGAAGCCGGTCACGCGCCTACTGCCGCGCAGATCGACCACAGCTATTTCTGCTACGACACCGACGACTTTCAGATCGGTCTCAACGCGTTCATCGCGAAAGCCAAACCACAATTCGAGGGTAAATAACATGGGACCGTTGACAGGCATGCGCGTAGTAGAACTGGCTCACATCATGTCCGGGCCAGTGTGCGGCATGATGCTGGCCGACATGGGGGCCGACGTAGTCAAGGTCGAGAAAGTGCCCGACGGCGATGACTCCCGGCGCTTCTCGCCGATCATGACCAGCGGCGAGTCCGCCTCGTTCATGGTGGTCAACCGCAACAAGCGCGGCATCGGCCTGAACCTGAAGACCGACGGCGGTCGCGATGTGCTGCGCCGCCTGCTGATGGACGCCGATGTGGTCACCGAAAACTACCGCGCCGGGACCATGGAGAAGTTCGGCCTGGGTTACGACACCCTGAAAACCCTGAACCCGGGGCTGATCTACTGCGCGATCTCCGGTTACGGCCGCAGCGGTCCGTTCGGCGACAAGGGCGGTTTCGACCTGATCGCCCAAGGCATGAGCGGCATGATGAGCATGACCGGTGAAGCCGGGCGTGAGCCGGTCAAGGCCGGTTCGCCGGTGGCCGACATCAACTCCGGCATCCTCGCCGCCCTCGGCATCTGCGCCGCCTTCGCCGCCAAACAGAAAACCGGGCTGGGGCAAATGGTCGACACCTCGCTGTTCGAGGCCGGTCTGCAACAGATGTTCTGGCCGGCGGCGGCGTACTTTGCCGATGGCACCATCCTGCCGAAAATGGGCTCGGCCAACTCCACCAGCGCGCCGTATCAGGTGTTCCGCACCGCCGACGGCTGGATCAACATCGGCGCCGCCAACCAGGCCAACTACGAACGCTTGGTCGAAGCCCTCGCGGTCCCGCAACTCAAGGCCGACCCGCGCTTCGCCAGCAACGCCCTGCGCATGGAGCATCGCCTGGCCCTGGTGGAAATCCTCAACGAAGTGCTGGTGGCCCGCACCACCGATGAATGGATGGTGCTGTTCGACAGCCTCGGCCTGCCCGCCGGACCGGTCCTGGACATCGCCGCCGCCCTCGCCCACCCGCAAACCCAGGCCCGGGGCATGGTGGTGGAAACCCAACACCCGACCGAAGGCCGCGTGCGCGGCATGGGCCTGCCGATCCACTTTTCCGACATGGACAACGCCCCGCCACAAACCAGCCGCCCGGCGCCGCTGCTTGGTGAACACACCCGCGAGGTACTGAAAGAAAGCGGCTACGCCGAAGACGAAATCGACGACCTGATTCGCAGCAAGGCGGTGCTGGCACTCGCTTCCTGAACCGCCGAATCGAGACCTGTGGGAGCGAGCCTGCTCGCGAATGCGGTGTGTCATTCAGCATAAATGTTGACTGACCCGGCCCCATCGCGAGCAGGCTCGCTCCCACAAAAACTAGAACAACAACAAAAACAAAAAGGTGAACAACATGAGCCGTATCTTGACCGAAGCCGTCAGCCGCCGATCTTTCCTGGTCGGTGCCGGTGTCACCGTTGGCGGTGCATTCGCCGCCAGCCTGCTGCCCACCAGCGGCGTGTTTGCCGCCACCAAACCCATCGTGTTGCGCTACAGCAGCAGCCTGCCCGACACCCACCCGCTGAACAAACAGATGAAGGCCGCGTCCGAGGCGATCAAGGCCGAAACCAATGGCGCCGTGGACCTGCAGGTGTATGCCAACGCCTCCATGGGCGGCGACACCGACATGCTGTCCCAGGTGCGCGCCGGCGCGGTGGATTTCATTCCCCTGCCCGGTGCGATTCTCTCGACCCTGGTCCCGGCGATGTCCATCGAGAGCATGCCGTTCGCCTTCAAGGACTACGAGAGTGTCTGGGCCGCGCTGGACGGCAAACTGGGCGAGTACGTGCGCGCCCAGACCACCAAGGTCGGGCTGATTCCGATGGAGAAAGTCTGGAACAACGGCTTCCGCCAGATCACCAGTTCGACCCGTCCGATCAACACCCCCGAAGACCTCGCCGGCTTCAAGTTGCGCGTGCTGGTCAGCCCGTTGTGGACCTCGATGTTCAGCGCACTGGGCGCCGCCCCCACCGGCATCAGCATCAACGAAACCTACTCGGCGTTGCAGACCAAGGTTGTCGACGGCCAGGAAAACCCGCTGGTGGTGGTCGAGTCGGCGCGCTTCTATGAAGTGCAGAAATACTGCTCCCTGACCGACCACATCTGGGGCGGTTTCTGGATCCTCGGCTCCGGCAAGACCTTCCCGAAACTGCCCCAGGATGTGCAGGAAATCGTCTCCCGGCAGATCAACGCCGCCGCCCTGGTCCAGCGCCAGCAAGTGATCGACCTCAACGCCAGCCTGGAACCGTCGCTGACTGCCCACGGCATTACCTTCAACAAGGTCGACCGTTCGCTGTTCCGCGCCGACCTGCAGAAGAAAGGTTTCTACACCCAGTGGAAACAGAAGTACGGCGACGAAGCCTGGAACCTGCTTGAGCAGTACGCGGGTCAATTGTCCTGAGCCGGAGACACAGTCATGAAAAACCCGATACCGATGACGGACGTTTCCCCTGCTGAACGACTCAGCCCACGCCACACCGCACTGCGCCTTGGCCGTACCCTCGACACCGCCCTGCGTTGGGCGACCGAGGGCAGCGCCGCGTTGCTGGTGACCCTGGAAGTCACCTTGCTGTTCTGCAACGTGTTCTCCCGTTACGTGCTCAACCAGCCGATTGTCTGGGGCGACGAAATGGCGTCGCTGCTGTTCCTGTGGCTGGCGATGCTCGGCTCGGTGGTGGCGATGCGACGTGGCGAGCACATGCGCCTGACGTCTTTCATCGCCCGCCTGCCGGCGGAAAAACGCGCCTTCGTCGACACCTTCGGCGCGGTGATCGTCATCACCTTTATCGTGATGCTGTTCTCGCCGGCCTGGGAGTTCGTCAGCGATGAATGGATCATCACCACCGCCGCCCTGGAAATCCCCAACGCCTTTCGCGTGTCGGCCATTGCCGTCGGCCTGAGTCTGATGCTGCTGACCTGCGTGGCGCGGCTGTTGACCAGCGCACGGCTGATCGACTTCACCGTGTCGGTGGCGATGCTCGGTTCGCTGGCAGCGCTGCTATGGGCCGGTGAAGCCACCCTGCTGCTGATGGGCAACTGGAACCTGATCGTGTTCTTCATGATCGGCGTGATGGGCATGATCGTCATTGGCGTACCGATCATGGTCGCGTTTGGCCTGGCCACCGTGGCGTACCTGTCGACCATGACCAGCACACCGCTGACCCTGGTGGTGGGCCGCATGGACGAAGGCATGGCCAGCCTGATCCTGCTGGCGATTCCATTGTTCGTGTTCCTCGGCGCACTGATCGAAGCCATGGGCATGGCGCGGGCGATGATCCGCTTCCTGTGCTCGTTGATCGGCCATGTCCGTGGCGGCCTGTCGTACGTATTGATCGGTGCAATCTACCTGATCTCCGGGATTTCCGGCTCGAAGGCGGCCGACATGGCGGCCATTGCACCGGCGCTGTTTCCGGAAATGAAGAAACGCGGCGAGGATGAAAACGAACTGGTGGCGATGCTCAATGCCTCCGGTGCGATGTCGGAAACCATCCCGCCGAGCCTGGTGTTGATTACCATCGGTTCGGTCACCGGCGTGTCGATTTCCGCGCTGTTCACCGGCGGTTTCATGCCGGCGGTGGTGGGTGCGATTGCCATGGCCGTGGTGATCTGGTGGAAAAACCGCAAAGGCGAGGCCTCTACCGGCAAACGCGCCTCGGGCAAGGAAATCGGCCATTCGCTGCTGGTCGCCCTGCCGGCCCTGGCCCTGCCCTTCGTGATCCGCACCGCGGTGGTCGAAGGCGTCGCCACCGCCACCGAAGTGGCCGCCATAGGCGTGGCCTACACCTTTATCGTCGGCTTGCTGTGCTACCGCTGCTTTGACTGGAAACGCCTGTACCCGATCCTGGTCAGCACCGCGTCGCTGTCCGGCGCGATCCTGATCATCATCGGCAGCGCCACGGCCATGGCCTGGGCCTTGACCCAGTCGGGGTTCTCTCATCAGTTGGCGCAGGTGATGTCCACCGTGCCCGGTGGCGCACTGGGCTTCCTGATCATCTCCGCCGTGGCGTTCATTCTGCTCGGCAGTTTCCTGGAAGGCATCCCGGCCATCGTGCTGTTCGGGCCGCTGTTGTTCCCGATTGCCAGGGCCATGGGCATCAATGATGTGCACTACGCCATGGTCGCGATCTTCGCCATGGGCCTGGGCCTGTTCGCGCCACCGTTCGGCGTGGGGTTCTATGCCGCCTGCGCCATTGCCAAGGTCGACCCCAGCGGCGCCATGCGTCGGGTCTGGCCGTACCTCGGTGCGCTGGTCGTAGCGCTGGGGGTGCTGATCGCCGTGCCCTGGATTTCCATCGGTTTCCTGCCGTCCTGAATCACCTTTTGACACTCCTGCCGGTGGTCGCGATCTCGACTGCCGGCACTCAAACACGAGGTTGCTTATGAATTTCTCCACACTGGAAAGCGGCGCCACCACCGAACGCCGGCTGATCGTCGACTCGCCGCGCACCATCTCGTTTCTCGGCGAGGACTTGCGCATCTACGCCACCCCGCGCCTGGTGGATGACATCGAACAGACCTGCCTGGACTACCTGCTGACCTTCCTCGACGACGGCGAAAACACCGTGGGCGCGGCGGTGGATATCCGCCACGTCGGCGCGACCTTGCTGGGCATGTCAGTGAGCATCGTCGCCACCGTCACCCGCATTGAAGGCCGCAGCGTCACCTTCAATGTCGAAGTGCGCGATGACGTGGAACTGGTGGCGACGGCGGCGCACACGCGGGTGGTGGTCAATGTCGCCAAGCTGCGCAGCCGCGTCCAGGCCAAGGCCCTGGCGGTGGAGGCCGGCGACGTCGATGACGACGCGCTCAGCCCTGCACGCCTCACTGCGTCACGCTGAGTACGTTGCCATGATCACCCTGCACGAACGCAACGGCTTGCCCAACCTCGCGGCCGGGGATGCGCTGCCGATGGTCGATGCCCACCATCACTTGTGGGACCTCGGCAGCGGCCGCTATCCCTGGCTGCAAGATGAGTATCACGAGGATTTTTTTCTCGGTGATTACCACTCCCTGCGTCACGACTTCTTGCCCGAGCATTTTCTCGCGTTGACCCGGAACCAACGCTTGATCGGCACCGTGCATGTCGAGGCCGAGCGCGCCCGTGACGAGCAGGTGGCCGAAACCCGCTGGCTGGAACAGGTGAACGCCCGCTACGGTTTTCCCAATGCCATCGTCGCCCACGCCTGGTTCGATCGCGAAGACAGCGCCGAGATTCTCGCCGCCCAGGCTGCCCGGCCACTGGTGAAAGGCATCCGCTCCAAGCCGGTGACCTCGGCCTCGCCGGACGTCTCGATAGCCGGAGCCCCCGGCACGATGCAGGACCCCAAGTGGCTGGAAGGCTTTGCCCTGCTGGAGCGGCACGACTTGTCCTGGGACCTGCGCGTGCCGCCGTGGCATCTGGTGGAAGCCGCGCAAGTGGCCGCGATGTTTCCGAGGATTCGCATCGCCCTCAACCACACCGGCTTCGCCTGGGACCGCAGCCCTGAAGGCATGGCGCGCTGGCGCAAGGGCCTGGAAGCCCTGGCCACGCAACCCAACGTGCACATCAAGCTCTCGGAGTTCGGCCTCAAGGATTCGCCGTGGCGCCTTGATGACAACCGCATCGTAGTGCTCACCGCGCTGGAGATCTTCGGCGCCGAACGCTGCATGTTCGCCAGCAACTTCCCGGTGGCTGGCCTGCGCGCCTCCTACGACACCCTCGCCGATGGCGTGGCCGCGATGCTCGCACCCTTGGGTCGTAGCGTTCAGGAAGCAGTGTTCGCCGGCAATGCCCAACGTTTCTATCGCCTGGAGAACGCCCATGGATGAGCAGCGCAACATTGACTGGCGCGCACGTTTCCTGGCCAGCGGCGACGATGCCAACTTGCCTATCATCGACGCGCACCAGCACTACTTCGACATCGACGCCCATTACTACCCGTGGCTGAACGACCGCCCGCTGCGCCCGTTTCGCTATGGCGACTACTCGTCGATCTGCCGCAACTTCCTGCCCTCGGACTATCGCCGTCTGACCGGCGCTCACCGGATCGTCCAGACCGTGCTGATCGAGGGCGAGTGGGACCCGGCGACACCGCTGGATGAAGTGCGCTTTGTCGAGTCGCTGGCCGAGCATGAACCGACCCTGGCCGCCATGGTGGCCCAGGCCTGGTTGGACCGCGAAGACGCACCCGACCTGTTGCGCCAGTACGCCCGACACCCGCTGGTGCGCGGCATACGCCACAAACCGGTGGTCACCCGCCGCGAAGCCTGGCGCGAAGATTTCGCCGTGCCCGGTTCCATGCGCGATCCCCGTTGGCGGGACGGCTACGCCCTATTGGCGGACAACGGCCTGCACTTCGAGTTGCAGGCGCCCTGGTGGCACCTGCCGGAAGCGGCCGAACTGGCCAGGGACTTTCCCGAGGTAACCATCGTGGTCAATCACACGGCGTTGCCGTCGGATCGTTCCAGCGAAGGCCTGGCGGGTTGGCGCAGCAACCTTGAACGGCTGGCCCGGGAGCCGAACGTGGCGCTGAAGATTTCCGGCATTTGCATCCCCGGCGAACCATGGCCCGTCGAAGCGAACCGCGTGGTGGTCAACGACGCGATTTCGATTGTCGGCGTCGACCGCTGTGCGTTTGCCACCAATTACCCCGTCGATGGCGTGGTCAACGGCATGAGCGAGATTCTCGACGGCTTCAAGACCATCGTCCGCGACCGAACTGCCACCGATCGGCTGGCGTTGTTCCATGACAACGCCCGCCGCCTCTACCGACTCATTTGAACAGCCCTTCAGGAGTTCCCATGTTTGAAGTTTCAGGCCACAACTACATCGCCGGCACCCGTTCCGCCAATGGCAGCGTCCCCCTGCAAAGCTTTGATGCCAGCACCGGCGAAGCACTGCCCTATCGATTCCATGCGGCGACCGTGGAGGAAGTGAATGCCGCCGCCGAAGCGGCTGCCAGTGCCTTCCCGACCTTCCGTCATCTGTCGGCCGAACGCCGCGCCGAATTCCTCGATGCGGTCGCCGCTGAACTGGACGCGCTGGATGACGCCTTCGTCGCCCTGGTCTGCCGGGAAACCGCCCTGCCCGCCGGGCGCATTCAAGGCGAACGGGCGCGTACCAGCGGCCAGATGCGCTTGTTCGCCAAAACCCTGCGTCGCGGCGATTTCCACGGCGCGCGCATCGACCGTGCGTTGCCAGAGCGCCAACCCCTTTCCCGCCCTGACCTGCGCCAATACCGCACCGGCCTGGGTCCGGTCGCGGTGTTTGGCGCCAGCAACTTCCCGCTGGCCTTCTCCACCGCCGGCGGCGATACCGCCGCGGCCTTCGCCGCCGGTTGCCCGGTGGTGTTCAAGGCCCACAGCGGCCACATGGCGACCGCCGACTGCGTGGCCGGCGCGATCCTGCGCGCCGCCGAGCAGACCGGCATGCCCAAGGGCGTGTTCAACATGCTCTACGGCAGCGTCGGTGAAGCACTGGTCAAGCATCCGGCGATTCAGGCCGTGGGCTTCACCGGCTCGTTGCGCGGTGGCCGGGCGCTGTGCGACATGGCGGCGGCCCGTCCGCAGCCGATCCCGGTGTTCGCCGAGATGAGCAGCATCAACCCGGTGCTGCTGATGCCCGGAGCCCTCAAGGCACGCGGCGACAAGATCGCTGCAGATTTGGCCGCTTCGGTGGTGCTGGGTGCCGGGCAGTTCTGCACCAATCCGGGTCTGGTGCTGGGTATTCGCTCGCCGGAGTTCTCGGCATTCCTCGAACGCTTTGCCGCCGTGATGGCCGAGCAACCGGCGCAAACCATGCTCAACAGCGGCGCGCTGAAAAGCTACTGCCACGGCCTGGAAAACCTCGGTGCTCACCCCGGCATGACCCGCCTGGCGGGCACCGAACAACAGGGCAACCAGGCGCGACCGCAACTGTTCAAGGCCGATGTCAGCCTGCTGATCAACGGCGACGAACTGTTGCAGGAAGAAGTCTTCGGCCCGACCACCATCGTCGTCGAAGTGGCGAACCACGCCGAGTTGATCCAGGCCCTGCACGGCTTGCGTGGCCAGTTGACCGCGACCCTGATGGTCGAAGATACCGAGCTCGACACCTTGGGTGATGTCCTGGCCCTGTTGGAACAAAAAGTCGGGCGTGTGCTGTTCAACGGCTACCCCACCGGGGTTGAAGTCTGCGATGCCATGGTCCACGGCGGCCCTTACCCGGCCACGTCCGATGCGCGGGGCACGTCGGTGGGAACCCTGGCAATCGACCGTTTCCTGCGCCCGGTGTGCTTCCAGAATTGCCCCGACAGCCTGCTGCCGGACGCCCTGAAAAACGCCAACCCACTGGGCATTGCCCGGTTGCTGGACGGTGTCATGAGTCGCGAAGCGCTGTAAGCCCGCGACCACTCAACGCCCACTGTTAATCCCATAACAGCCGCGCCTGTTCCCACAGGCGCCGGGCATCGCTGCGCCAAAAAACGCTTCATCCCTACAAAAACAACAACAGAGGAAGTCCCATGCAAGTGCAACGTCAACCGAAACTCCGCTTGTCGAAAATGATGCTGGCGGTCAGTACCGCCGTCCTGATCAGTTCGAGTCTCTCCCAATCGGCCCTGGCCGACACCACGCCCACTGCGACGACCACGCCCATGCAATGCGCAACCGAAGCCACCCCGCGCTACACCAAGACCGCCACCGGCTATCTCATGGTCTTGCGCATGGGTGACAACGCCTTCAAGGAGCTGACCAAACTGGCCATCGCCGAAAAAATCCCCAGTGCCTCGATCAGCGGCATCGGTTTCGGCAACGTGAAGTTCGGCTTCTGGAACAAAGACAAAAAAGACTTCGACGCCAGGGTCTTCAACAGTGTCGAGATGGCCAGCATCACCGGCTCCGTGGCGTGGAAGAACGACCAGCCTTCGATTCATATGCACGGCGTCGCCGGCGACAGCACATTCCAGGCCTATGGCGGCCACATCCTCGACTTCGAGGTCACCACCGGCTCGATGGAAATCACCGTCATCGTGCACCCCCGCCGCCTGGAACGCGGGATCGACCCGTGCATCGGCGCCAACGTGCTGGGTATTTAGCGGATACAGCTGCCTCTCCCACCATCACGGTGGGACCTCCCCACTTCCAACGATAAAAAACGGGCGATATACATGAGCAGTAAACACATAGCGGCAACCCTGGCGCTGGGCGGTATCGTGCTCAGCGGCCAGGCACAGGCAGACTTCCTGAGTGACAGCAAAGCCACCCTGGGCCTGAAGAATTTCTATTTCAACAACGATAACCGCGACGGCACCGCCGCCCCTTCGAAAACCGAAGAATGGGCGCAAGGTTTCCTGCTGGACTACAAGTCGGGCTACACCGATGGCCAGGTCGGTTTCGGCGTCGACGCGCTGGGCCTGATGGGGGTGACACTGGACAGCGGTAAGGGACGCCACGTCGGTAGCAGCATGATTCCGTCCGACAGCGACAACGGCGCCGTCGATGAGTGGAGTCGCCTGGGCCTGACCGGCAAGGCCAAGGTCTCGAAAACCGAACTGCGCCTGGGCACGCTGATGCCGAAGCTGCCGATCCTGGTGTCGAACGACGGTCGGCTGTTGCCGCAGACCTTCGAAGGCGGCCAGCTGACATCGAGCGAGTTCAAGGACCTGACCCTCATCGGCGGGCGCATCGAGCACGCGACGGGCCGCGGTTCCAGCGATCAGACCGGCCTGGCGGCCACTGGCGGTACCCGGGAGAGCAACCGGTTCGACTTTGCCGGTGGCGACTGGAAAGTGACCAGGGACCTGACCGCGCAGTACTACTACGCCCACTTGGACGACTATTACTCGCAACAGTTTTTCGGCCTGATCCACGTACTGGCAATCGCAGACAATCAATCGCTGAAAACTGACCTGCGTTATTTCAAGACCGATTCGTCGGGTAGAAACAGCAGCGGCACATCCGGCTACCGGATCAGCGGCTACACCCAGGGCAATGACGGCGAAATCGACAACCGCACCTGGAGCGCCGCGCTGATTTACGCCCTGGGTGCCCACGCCTTCACCGCCGGTTACCAGAGTGTGTCCAGCGGCAGCGGTTTCACCCAACTCAACCAGGGCGGCCTGCCGGACAAGGGGGCCGGGGGCGCCAGCCTGTACCTGTACACCGACCGCCTGATCCAGACCTTCACCCGCGCCGGCGAGCGCACTGCGTTCGGCCAATACGCCTACGACTTCGCGGCCCTCGGCCTGCCGGGCCTGAAGGCTTCGGTCATCTACCTGAGCGGCGACAACATCAAGACCACGACCGGTTCGACGCAGAAGGAATGGGAACGGGACATCAGCCTCGACTACGTATTGCAATCCGGCGCGCTCAAGGGGGTAGGATTTGGCTGGCGCAACGGTGAGTCCCACAGCCAGGCATCCCGGGATCAGGACCAGAATCGCTTGATCGTCAGCTACAGCATTCCCCTGCTCTGATTCGACCCGACAAGCAATCCGCAATAATCGTAACTCCCTGTGGGAGCGAGCCTGCTCGCGAAGGCGGCATCACATTCGACATTTCTAGTGCCTGACACACCGCTTTCGCGAGCAGGCTCGCTCCCACAGAACTTACGGTGCTTCGGTTACTCATTCGGAATTGTCATGAAAGCGTACGATAATCAAACCGATTCTCTGCTGGAAGGACGCCGGCGTTCATGAAACGTGTTTGCCGTATGAGGAAACGCCATGTTCCTGAAAGCCCTGATCTACTGGCCACTGCTGGCAGTCGCCATCGTTGCGATCCTCTGTCGCCTGATCCACAAGGCCAAGGTGATTGATCGTGCAGGCAATGATTCGGATCGCCGAGCGCCCTGGATCAATGGCTGGCGATAGTCCCACGACCCTTGCATCGACCTTCGGCCTTCGCGCCGACCTTCCAATGCCGTCTTGACCCACTCAACTGGTCAGACCGGTCATGCCAATTTTTCCATTCCCCCTTGTAATCATCCAAAATCCCAGCCTAAACTGCGCCTGCACTGGACATACCGGTAAGACCACAATAATTAAGTCCTGATGCTGATGCGCGTTGCGCACGGCTGCCAGGACACCGACCAGGATTCCTCCCATGCTCAAATGGTGCTCGCGTTCAATCTTCCTTCAAGTGGTTCTCGGACTGGTGCTCGGCATCGTCTGCGGGCTGACCCTTCCCGAGTATTCCGCCCAGCTCAAACCGCTCGGTGACGGCTTCATAAAACTGATCAAGATGCTCATCGGCCTGATCGTGTTCTGCGTGGTGGTCAGCGGCATCAGCGGCGCCGGCGACTTGAAGAAGGTCGGACGCATCGGCCTCAAATCGGTCATCTACTTCGAAGTGCTGACCACCGTCGCCCTGGTGATAGGCCTGGTGTTCGCCTTCAGCACAGGCATTGGCAGCGGCGCCAACATTCATCTGGAGCAACTGTCCGCCGCCGATATGGGCGACATCGCCCAGCGCAGCCAGCATATGCACACCACCACGCAGTTCCTGATGGACCTGATCCCCACTTCAGTCATCGGTGCGTTCGCCGACAACAACATCCTGCAGGTGCTGCTGTTTTCGGTGCTGTTCGGCAGTGCCCTGAACCTGGTGGGCGAAGCGGCGTCGGGCATTTCACGGCTGATCAATGAGCTCAGCCATGTGATTTTCCGCATCATGGGCATGATCGTGCGCCTGGCGCCGATTGGTGTGTTCGGGGCCATTGCGTTCACCACCAGCAAATATGGCCTGGATTCGCTGCAGCATCTGGGCAGCCTGGTCGGCCTGTTTTACCTGACCTGCGTGGCGTTCGTGTCGTTGATTCTCGGCCTGGTGATGCGTCTGTCCGGCTTGCGGATGTGGCCTTTGCTCAAATACCTGCGCGAGGAATTGCTGATCGTCATGGGCACGGCCTCCTCCGACGCCGTACTGCCGCAAATCATGCGCAAGCTCGAGCATCTGGGCATTGGCAGTTCGACGGTCGGCCTGGTCATTCCAACCGGCTACTCGTTCAACCTGGACGGCTTTTCGATCTACCTGACATTGGCCATTGTGTTCATCGCCAATGCCACCGGCACACCGCTGGCCATGACCGACCTGCTGACCATCCTGCTGGTGTCGCTGATCACGTCCAAAGGCGCCCACGGGATTCCCGGTTCGGCGCTGGTGATTCTGGCGGCGACACTGACGGCCATTCCGGCGATTCCGGTGGTCGGCCTGGTGCTGGTGCTGGCAGTGGACTGGTTCATGGGCATCGGCCGGGCACTGACCAACCTGATCGGCAACTGCGTCGCCACGGTGGCCATCGCCCGCTGGGAAAAAGACATCGATGTCCAGCGGGCAAACAAAGTGCTTTCCGGTCAGGTGGGGTATACCTTCCAGCCGAGAAAACCGAGTGTTCCAGCGCATCAGCAGGAATTTTAAACAGACTGTGCCTGCCCCAAGGGCGGGCACATTTATCGCGACTTGGAGCGAACAGTGATTACCTCGTCAACCGTCGTCAATTCAGTGGTAGAAAAACTTCGGGCCGCCCTGGCCCGTGGTCAGTGGCGCTCCGGCGATATGTTGCCGGGCCAGCGTGAACTGGCCGAGCAACTGGGCATCAGCCGCCCGAGCCTGCGCGAAGCGGTGATCGTGCTGGAAACCCTCGGGCTGGTGCGTTCGATGCCGGGCAAAGGCGTGGTGGTGCTGGACGCCAACCTGAGCGACAGCCAAAGCCACGACAGCGCAGTAGCCGGTGCGAGCCTGGAAGATGTTCTGCAACTGCGCTACACCCTCGAGCCGTTTATCGTCGGCCTGGTGGCGCAGTCGATCAGCAGCAAGGAAGTCGGGCAACTGCGCCTGACGCTGATGGACATGCGTGAGGCCCTGGAAGCCGGCGACAGCGAAGCCGGGGTCAACGCCTACATTGCCTTCCACGAAGAGCTGTTCACGCTGACGTCCAATCCGATTTTCCAGAGCGTGGTGCAGCAGACCAGCAATGCCCTCAAGCAAAGTGCCGAGGTGTTGCGCAACTCACCCGAACACCTGGCCGAGCGCCTCGACGAAAACGAAGCCGTGGTCCGCGCGATCCGCAGCAAGAACAGCGCCCAGGCCAGTGCCGAGATGCGCCGGCACATTCTGCGCGAAGGCCAGCGGATGGGCATCGAATTGAACATTCCGGACGACAACTTCAGCCGTTGAACCCTCTTGGAACTGGAGACAGGCCATGAACAGCTTCGCGTCACCGCAAACTCTTGTTGACCTGCCCTTCCCTTTGCCCGCGGATGATCTTTACTCGCGGGTCCTCGACGCCATCCTCGACCAGCGCCTCCTGCCCGGCAGTCGCTTCACCGAGGACAGCCTGGGACAGATGTTCGGCGCTCGACGCAGTGAAATTCGTAGCGTGCTGACGCGCCTGTCCCATCAGCAAATCGTTATCCTGCGCACCCATCACCGTCCTCGCATCGCGACACCCGATGCCGAACAAACCCGCCAAACGCTGCATGCCCGGCGGTTGACCGAGACCACGCTGGTGCGCCTGGCCTGTCAGCGTCCTCAAGACCTGAAACCCCTGCGCGCAATGATCGAAAACGAACGCCACTGCTGCGAGCGCGGCCAGGCGCTTCGGCTGTCGGGAGCGTTTCATCTGGCGTTGGCGGAGCTGGCGGGGAATGCACCGCTGGTCCATTTTCTGGACAGCCTGGTGCCGCTGACATCCCTGGCGATCGCGCAGTTTGACGCGCAGGTCGAGGGCTATTGCGATTGGCAGGTGCACGAAGGGATGCTCGATGCGATTGAACGTCGAGAGGCGGCGATAGCCGTAACCCTGCTCAATCGACACCTGGATCATCTTGAGGGGATGTTGCTGGACTCCCCCATAGCCCTGCGCCAAAAACGCATTGCCATGTAGGCACAAAAACAACTGTGGGAGCGAGCCTGCTCGCGATAGCGGCCTTACATTCAACATCATTGTTGATTGACAGTCCGTCATCGCGAGCAGGCTCGCTCCCACAGGTACAGCGGTTAATCCGACAGTCGGATCAACAACATTTCGGCCCCGCCTTGCTGCCGTAACGGGCTTCCTGGCGCTCGCGAAAGAACGCCTCGTAGTCCATCACCGGCTTGTCCGGGTGCTTGCTGTGCATGTGCTCGACGTAGTTGTCGTAGTCGGGCATCCCCACCATCAGGCGCGCGGCCTGACCGAGGTACTTGCCGAGGCGACTCAGGTCATTGAACATGCTGCAGTCCTCAATCAGGCCTCAGGCACTGCCTGGAATGGCGCTTCTTTATCCGTGCGCTCCTTGGTGCCCCAGGCGGCGACGCCGACCTTGAGCGCGAAGAACAGGATGCTGAACACCACGAACAGGAACAGCGCGGTCAGGGTGGCGTTGGTGTAGGCGTTGAAAATCACGTGCTGCATCTGCGTGATGTCCTTGGCCGGGGCCAGCACCTGACCGTTAGCCAGGGCATCGCTGTACTTCTTCGCCAGGGCCAGGAAACCAATCGCCGGGTTGGCGTCGAACAGCTTGATGAAGCCGGCGGTGGTGGTGCAGATCAGCAGCCAGACCGCGGGCAGCAAGGTCACCCAGACATACTGCTGGCGCTTCATCTTGATCAGTACCACGGTGCCGAGCATCAACGCGATGCCGGCCAGCATCTGGTTGGAGATGCCGAACAGCGGCCACAGGGTGTTGATGCCGCCCAATGGATCGATCACGCCCTGGTACAGCAGGTAACCCCACATGGCCACACAACCGGCGGTGGCGATCAGGTTGGCGGTCCAGGACTCGGTGCGTCGCAGTGCCGGCACGAAGGAGCCGAGCAAGTCCTGCAGCATGAAACGTCCGGCACGGGTGCCGGCGTCCACCGCCGTCAGGATGAACAGCGCCTCGAACAGGATCGCGAAGTGGTACCAGAACGCCATGGTGTTTTCACCCGGCAGTACGTGGTGCAGGATCTGCGCGATACCGACCGCCAGGGTCGGCGCACCGCCGGCACGGGCCAGGATGGTGGTTTCACCGATGTCATGGGCCACCGCTTGCAGCGCCTCCGGGGTGATCGCAAAACCCCAGCTGCTCACGGTTTGTGCGACAGCCACGGCGTCGGCGCCAACGACGGCGGCCGGGCTGTTCATGGCGAAGTACACGCCCGGGTCGATCACCGAGGCCGCAACCATGGCCATGATCGCCACGAAGGATTCCATCAGCATGCCGCCGTAACCGATGTAGCGGGCGTGACCTTCGCTGGCCAGCAACTTCGGCGTGGTGCCCGAAGCGATCAACGCGTGGAAACCCGAGACCGCGCCACAGGCGATGGTGATGAAGAGGAACGGGAACAGGCCGCCCTTCCATACCGGGCCGGTGCCATCGATGAACTGGGTCAGGGCCGGCATTTTCAGCTCGGGCATGGTCACCAGGATGCCGATGGCCAGGGCGACGATGGTGCCGATTTTCAGGAAAGTGGAGAGGTAGTCACGGGGTGCCAGGATCAGCCACACCGGCAACACCGCCGCCACAAAACCGTAGCCGATCAGCATCCAGGTAATCTGAATACCGGTAAAGGTAAAGGCCTTGGCCCATACCGGATCGGCGGCAATCTGCCCGCCCAGCCAGATCGAACCCAGCAACAGCAATACGCCGACCACGGAGATTTCACCGATGCGGCCCGGACGGATGTAGCGCATGTAGACGCCCATGAACATCGCGATCGGGATGGTCGCCATCACCGTAAACATGCCCCACGGGCTATCGGCCAGGGCCTTGACCACGATCAGCGCCAGCACCGCGAGGATGATGATCATGATCAGGAAGCAGCCGAACAACGCGATGGTGCCGGGGATGCGGCCCATTTCCTCACGGACCATGTCACCCAGCGAGCGACCGTTGCGGCGGGTGGACATGAACAGGACCATGAAGTCCTGCACGGCACCAGCCAGCACCACGCCGGCGATCAGCCACAACGTGCCGGGCAGGTAGCCCATCTGCGCCGCCAGCACCGGGCCGACCAGCGGACCCGCACCGGCGATGGCCGCGAAGTGGTGACCGAAGAGCACGTGTTTGTTGGTTGGAACGTAGTCCAGACCATCGTTGTTGAGCACAGCGGGGGTCGCTCGATTGGGGTCGAGCTGCATCACTTTATTGGCGATGAACAGGCTGTAGTAACGGTAGGCAACCAGGTAGATGGCGACGGCTGCGACGACGATCCAGAGGGCGTTGATCGCTTCGCCGCGGCGCAGGGCCACGACACTCAGCGCAAACGCTCCCAGAACAGCCACGGCAAACCAGGCGAGGTGTTTAGCCAGACGGGGCATAGAGGGTCTCCTGCCGACAGCCTGTGACTGCGGCGGTAATTTTTATAATTGTGTCCGCGGTGCGGAGCTGGCCCAATATCCGCGCATGCCGTCCACAAATAAATCCGCGTTACTACGTACGTGGCGTCTACGTAGTTCTACGTAGAACACGCTGATCCTTCCTGGAAAATACAAAACCCTGTAGGAGCAAAGCTTGCTCGCGATGGCGGTGTGTCATTCGACAATGATGGTGACTGACACACCGCTATCGCGAGCAAGCTTTGCTCCTACGGATTTTGGTAAGTGCAGGCCACCGGTCATTCCGTCCAGCAGCGCTACAGCGCGGGCGTATGTTTGGCATATGATGCCGGGCCTTCGCCATCCCTCGTCCCGGCCAGGAGCACTGATGCAGCTCAAACACAAGATCGTCGCCCTCGGGATTCTGCCGCTGGTGTTGGCCATTGCCGTTATCTGCGCGCTGGTGATTTCCCTGAACCGTCAGTTGGGTGATCAACAGGCGCAGTTGATCGAAGACAGCATTCTGGCGAGCAAACGCGCGGAACTGAAAAACTACGTGGAAATGGCCAAAAGCCTGATCGAGCCACTGTACGACGACGGCCACGGTGACGCGCACGCCCAACAACAGGTGCTGGAGGAACTGCGCAAGCTCAGCTTTGGCATCAACGGCTATTTCTTCGTCTACGACCACGAAGGCCGCAGCCTGATGCACGCGCGGCAGTCGGAGCTGGTGGGCAAATACCTGTGGGACATGAAAGACCCGCACGGTTTGCCGGTGATTCAGGCGTTGCTCAAAAGCGCACAATCGGGCGAAGGCTTTCAACGCTATGCCTGGAACAAACCGTCCTCCGGCCAGGTGACCGACAAACTCGCCTACGTGGTGATGCTGGATCGCTGGGGCTGGATGCTCGGCACCGGCATTTACCTGGAAGACGTTGAACGCGCCACGCAGCAGGCCCGCGCCGAAGTGGCCATGGGCATCCGCAAGACGATGATGGCGATTGCCGTGGTCGCCTTGGTGGCGGTGCTGTTCGTGTTTGCCACCGGCATGACCCTGAACGTCAGCGAACATCGCCTGGCGGACAAGAAATTGCAGCGCCTGACCCAGCGCATCGTCAGCCTGCAAGAGGAAGAGCGCTCGCGGGTTTCCCGTGAGCTGCATGACGGCATCAGCCAGGTGCTGGTGTCGATCAAATTTCAGTTCGAACTGGCCAGCCATGTCCTGGAGAATGGCCAGGACAAGGGCCTGGGTATTTTAAGGGACGCCACCGAACGCCTCGGGGACGCAATTGGCGAGGTTCGCAGCCTGTCCCACGACCTGCGCTCATCCTTGCTCGACACCCTCGGCCTGCAAGCGGCCATCGGCCAACTGGCCGCGGAATTCGAGCAGCGCAGCGGGCTCACGGTGACCTACAACGACAATGAATTCGACTGCCATCTGGTCGATGGCGCAGCGGTGTCATTGTTCCGCATCGTGCAGGAAGGCCTGACCAATATCGAACGTCATGCCCATGCCAAAAACGTTTCCATTACCCTGCACGGTTCTGAAGACAATGTGCGCCTGACCGTGGTCGATGACGGTATCGGTTTCAACGTCGCCCAGGTCGAACGTCGCCACGCGGGGATTGGACTGCGTAATATCCGCGAACGCGTCGAACATTTTGGCGGCCGGTTCGACCTGGTATCGATGCCGGGACGCAGTGAACTGGACGTTCTGCTGCCAATGAAACTGCCCGGCGGCAAACGCTGACGCCGTCCAAAACAACAAGAGTGAATGCCTGCCATGAACCTGCCCTCCCCGATCCGCGTCGCTTTGGTCGACGATCACTCCCTGGTCCGTGACGGAATCAAGGCACTGCTGTCCGTCATGGCGCCCCTGGAAGTGGTGGGCGAAGCCGAAAGTGGTGCCGAGGCGATCGAGATGGTCGGGCGCTGCCAGCCGGACCTGCTGCTGGTCGATATCAGCCTGCGGGACATGAACGGCCTGGAGCTGACCCGCGTGCTGCGTGGCCAGTACCCCTCGCTCAAGGTGTTGGTGTTGAGCATGTACGATAACTACGAGTACGTGAGTGAGTCGGTGCGCTCCGGGGCCAGCGGCTATGTGCTGAAGAATGCCCCGTCACGGGAAATCATTGCAGCCATCGAAGCCATCACCAGCGGCGGCACCTTCTACAGCGCCGAAATCGCCCAGCGGCTGATCGCCGACAAAAGCACCGACAACGAGCTGACGCCCCGGGAAAGCCAGGTGCTGTACAAAATGGCCCAGGGCCTGAACAACAAGGAAATGGCCCGGGAACTGGACATCAGTGTGCGCACGGTGGAAACCCATCGCCTGAGCATCCGTCGCAAGCTCAACATCGACAAGCCTGCCGCCCTGGTCAAATACGCCATCGATCACGGGATCATTTCCCGCTGATGCCTCAAAACATGTGGGAGCGAGCCTGCTCGCGAATGCGATTTATCAAACAACATTGAGGGTGACAGGCAGACCGCTTTCGCGAGCAGGCTCGCTCCCACAGGTTTCTCCAGGTCATTGACCGCATCAATAGTCACCATTGACTCAATGAAGTTCTCTTAAAAGCTGTGCGGCGTAACATCAGCTCCATACCCACCGACAACACCCTGGAGCACACGATCATGAAACGCCAAACCCTCCTCAGCATCGCTTTCTCGATCTTCGCAGTGAACGCTTTCGCCGCGACCTCGGCTCAACCTGTAGTCGCTGAAGGCGGCTCGGATCGTCTGATTGAAAGCCGTGTGGCTGAAGGTGGTTCGGATCGACTGATCGAAAAACGCGCTGTGGCGGCTGATGGCGCCGATCACCTGCAAGGCAACCGCGTCGCTGCCGATGGCTCCGATCACCTGCAAGGCAATCGTGTCGCCGCCGATGGCTCCGATCACCTGCAAGGCAATCGTGTCGCCGCCGATGGCTCCGATCACCTGCAAGGCAACCGCGTCGCCGCCGATGGCTCCGATCACCTGCAAGGCAACCGCGTCGCCGCCGATGGCTCCGACCACCTGCAAGGCAACCGCGTCGCATAAACCCAACTGCCCTACCGCAGTCCTCCACAAAAAACCCGGCCTGATCAGCCGGGTTTTTTCATAGCTTTTTACCTGGGCGATGTCGTTTCAGCCAAGCCTTAAAGTTTGGCAATCGAGACTTCGGTGGATTTCACAAAGGCAATGACTTCGCTGCCGACCTTCAATTCAAGGTCGCGCACCGAACGGGTAGTAATGACCGAGGTCACGATGCCCGAGGCGGTTTGCACGTCGATTTCGGAGACCACCTCGCCTTCCAGAATTTCCTTGATGACGCCCTTGAACTGGTTGCGCACGTTGATCGCTTTGATGGTCATGATGAGGCTTCCTGTCTGATGTCGAGTACATCCCCATGGATGTGCAGGCCTTCAAAATGAACCGCGCTTACCAAGATTAAAAGGAATATATAATTATCTATTTATACCTATAAGGAATATCAGTTATCACTCCCAACCCTGTGCGAAACCTCGATACTCAATTTCAGGCAAAAAAAATCCCGGGCAGCTGATGGAAGCCCGGGATCTAAAAATGCATAAACCGTGGTGGTGAACGCGGCGCGAATATTACGGAATATTTCTCGCTGTAACAAGATATTTTAGTTAACCATTCGGTTACTAAATTTCATAACCCATTAAATATCCAGATATTTTTTAAGGTTAACCTCGAAACGTCTTTAACTGGCGGCACCGGGAATTACAGAAACCAGCGGTACTCCCGCGCACTGATGTCGTGCATGAACGCCAAATGGTCCTGGCGTTTGTTCTCGCAATACACGTCGACAAACTCCGCTCCCAAACCTTCGCGCAATTGCGGGTTGGTTTGCATGGACTGCACGGCCTCGAGCATCTCCAGTGGAAAGTCGATGCCACTGCTGCGGTCTTCATTGAGCGGGGCAATCGGTTCGCGGCCGCTTTCCAGGCCTTGCTCCAGGCCCACCAGTATCGCGGCGAGCACGAGGTAAGGGTTGGCATCCGCGCCCGCCAGGCGATGTTCGATCCGCAGGTTTTTCGCGTCCGATTCCGGCACCCGCAGGCAGGCGTCACGGTCTTCAAAGCCCCAACTGGCGCGGGAAGCGACGTTCACTGTGCCGCTCAAGCGGCGCATGGCGTTGTGATTCGGGGCAAAAATCGGCATGCAGTGCGGCAACACGTCCAGGCATCCGGCCACGGCGTGACGCAGCGCTCGCTGCCCGTTCGCCGCCAGCAGATTGTTGCCCGCTTCGTCGTAAAGGCTCACATGCACATGCATGCCGCTGCCAGGGTGCTGTAAGTAGGGTTTGGACATGAAACTGGCGCGATAGCCGTGTTTGAGTGCCACACCCCGGGTGCTGCGGCAAAACAACGCCGCCCAGTCCGCCGCACGCAGTCCGTCGTCCAGGTGGCCGAAATTGATTTCGAACTGACCAGGACCCAGTTCGGCGGTGATCACCGTGGCATCGATGCCTTGCGCGCGCGCGGTCTCGACCATTTCATCGAGCACCGGGGCAAATCGCGACAGTCGCTCAATGTGCATGTTCGGCTGATCATCGGCATCGTCGGTCAGGGGGTCGCGGGCGAACTGCGGCAAGCCATCACGCAATTGCCGATCGAACAGATAAAACTCCAGTTCGAACGCCACCACCGGAAAAATGCCCTTGCGGCCCAGCCGCTCCAGCACCTGCGCCAACACTTCCCGTGGCTCGAAAACGATCGGTTTTTGCGTGCCGTCGGAGGTAATCAGCATCTGCCCCAGCGGCTGCTGTTCCCAGTTCACCAACTTCAGGGTGCCGGGCACCAGGCGCCGTGGCGCATCCGGATCGCCGTCGTTGAAGCAGTAGTCGCCGATTTTGAACAGCCCGCCCTGGGTGCCGAGCAATACGCAGTTTTGCGGCAGCTTGAGCACGCTGCCGGCCGCCACTTTTTCCAGCATCTCGATCGGGTAGCGCTTACCGTAAAAATGCCCGGGAATGTCCAGGGAAATCAGGTCGACATAGCGCACCTGGGGGTAGCGCTGACGAAACCCGCGCACTTCGGCCAACAGATCAGAGCACACAGCATCCATCATCTTGTTCCTTTGTTGTTTTTATCAGGTGTAAACCCACAGCACGCGGGTGAGTTGGTCTGAGAGGTTGCCGTAGCGGCAATGGGCATGACTGGCCAGCTGGAAACTGTCGCCGGCGCGCAAGGTGACGGGCTCGTCGCTGTCCAGCCACAGCGTCAACTCCCCTTCCAGGACGTAGCCGCCCTGCTCCGAGCTGTCTTTCATGTGCCGGTCACCACTGCTGGCGCCCGGTTCGAGTTGGCTTTCGAGCATGGAAAAGGACGCGCGCATTTTCGGCGAGACCAGGATGTCGGTGATCCCGTCGGCGTAATACAAGGTGCGTCGTTCATCCGGCCGGGTCACCCAGGGCAAGGCCATGGGTTTGGGCAGGCTGTAGAAATAGGTGGTCGGCACGCCGAGGGTTTCGCTGATGGCGGTCAAGTCCGCCACCGTCGGCCGGGACAGCCCGCGCTCGACCTGCGAAAGAAACCCCACGGAACGGCCGATTTTGTCCGCCAGTTCCTTCAGGGTGTATTTCTTGTGTTTGCGCAGGTCCTGGATCAGGATCGCCAGCGCTGAAATCTCTTCTTGCATGTCCATCTAAAGGCTTCCAGAAATTGCCGTTTCAAATGCTGTCGCGCAGCCGGTACCAGGCTTTGCCGATGGCTTCCAGCGGAGCGGCCATGTATTTGCCGCCGGGAAAACTGCCGTTGTTCAACCCCTGGTACAACGCCAACTCATCCGACTGACCGAGTATCGCATCGGACACGGCTCGTGCCCCGGCCAGGGTTGGCAGTACGCCGTGCCCGGAATACCCCTGCATCCAGTACAGGTCGCCGCGTCGACCGATGTCCGGGGTGCGCTTGAGGGTCAGGTCGATGTGACCGCCCCAGGCGAACTCCAGTTCGACCCCTTTGAGTTGCGGGAACACTCGCTCCAGACAGGGTCGGGTGGCGCCGGCGATGTCCTTGGGCATGCCACCCAGGTAGGTGCAGCCACCACCGAACAGCAGGCGGTTGTCGGGGGTGCGGCGGAAATAATCGAGCACGAACTGGTTGTCGGTGACGCACACATTGCTCGGCAGTAGCGCGGTCGCTTGTGCCTCGGACAGTGGCGCAGTGGCCACTTGGTAGGTGCCCACGGGTAATACGCAACTGGCCAGCTGCGGATCGAGTCGATCCAGATAGGCATTACAGGCCAGCACCAACACGTCCGCGCGGATTTGACCGCTTTCAGTGGTCACCACATAGCCGTCGCCGTCCTCGCGATAATTCAGCGCTTTGCTTTGTTCATGAATCACGCCACCGGCCCGCTCGATCGCGGCGGCCAGGCCCAGCGCCAGTTTCAGCGGATTCAAGTGCCCGCCTTCGGGATCGAACAGGCCGGCCTGGTAGCGCTCGCTGGCGACCCACTCGGGCAACTGAATACGTTCGATGAACTGCAAACCATCGTGCCCCCACTTGTAACTGGCCTCATGCTGCCATTCGGTCAACAGGCTGACCCGTCGCGGCATCACCGAAGTCCAGAGGTGGCCGGGTCGGTAATCACAATCGAAACCATGGCGTGCCGGCAGCTCCCGCAACTCCCGCGCCGCCCAGCGCATGCCGTCCCACAATCGTCGCGCCCGTTCATACCCCAGCGCGGCTTCCAGCGGTGGCATGTCGCAGGACCAGCCGAGGATGGCCTGGCCGCCATTGCGTCCAGACGCCGCCCACGCCACCCGACTGGCTTCCAGCAATGTCACGCGCTTGCCGGCCAGGGCCAGGCGCAACGCGGTGTGCAAGCCGCTGAAGCCGGCGCCGATGATCAGCACTTCGGCGTTTTGCTCGCCCTCCAATGGCGCACGATTCTTTATGTGATCGGCGCACGTGTGGGCGTAGTAGCTGGCGACGTGTTGGGTCGATTGCTGAAACATGACCGGCTCCGTGAATTTTTATAGTTTTAATTTCATGAAAAATTACACGATATATTTCATGTAGGCAATGGTTGGTGGTTTTGGGGGCTTATCCGTTTCTTCGGTGATGGCGACTTAGGGTTCCGCCCTTACGGCGGGTTACTTGGAAAAGCGCCAAGTAACCAAGCGCTCTTGCCCCACCACTCGGTGCCTCGCTTAGGCTCGGCATGCCCTCACTCCGGCATTGCTCCGTGGGTCGCCGCGATGGGCCATCCCTGGCCCAGCGCGGCTAAACCGGCGTCCTGCCGGTTTACCCACGGAGCAACGCCTGCGTTCGGCCAGCGTGGTTTAACGGGGCGCCCAAATCAAAAGCCGAAGCGAGGCGGCCTGACAGCCGACCTGATTTCAAGTGAACTCATTCTCCCTGTGGGAGCGAGCCTGCTCGCGAAGGACGTCAACGATTACGCGCCCTGTCTGGATGATCGCGTTGTCTGGACGCCCATCGCGAGCAGGCTCGCTCCCACAATTGGATCGCGGACAGGGCGAAAAGCAGGTCGGCTGTCAGGCCGCCTCGCTCTGCTTTGGCTTTTGATTTTCTTGCCCCATCGAGAGGCCGAGTGGAGGTTCTGCGCAGTGGACAAACCGGCATGGATGCCGGTTTAGCCGCGCCCGGCCAGGGATGGCCGATCGCGGCGGGCCCACGGAGCAGGACCGGAGCGAGGGCACCCTGAGCCTAAGCGAAGGGCCGAACGAAAGGGGCAAGAGCCCTTGGTTACTTGGGGCTCTTCCAAGTGACTCGCCGTAAGGGCGAAACCCTAAGTCGCCAATACCGCAGCAACGGATATGTACACAATCCCCACAAACAAAAATGCCCGGCAAAAAGCCGGGCATGACAACAATCAGACTCAAATCAATCCGTATAACCCAACCGCCCCGCCCCGCTCTCCTGACCCCGACTCCGCGTCGCCAGGCAGTAATACAGCGGACACGTCACCACCCACCCCACCAACCAGGACAAATCCGCCCCCTCCACCAGGTTGGCATAAGGCCCCACATACAACGACGTATTGGCAAACGGCAGTTGCACGATGATCCCGATGAAATACGCCACGATCGCATGCAGATTGAATCGCCCGTAAACCCCGCCGTCCGCACGGAAGATCGAAGCAATGTCATAACACCCGCGCTTGATCACGTAGAAGTCGATCAGGTTGATCGAAGCCCACGGCACCAGCACCAGCAGCAAGGCCAGGATCAGTCCGATGAACTGCGAAATGAAGTTCGCCGAAGCGCCCAGCGCCACCACGCAGCAGCCCGCCAGCACGACGCTCGACAACACCACGCGCACCTTGATGCTGGGCGTCCACTGGCTGGCAAAGGTCTGGATCGAGGTGATGATCGACAGCACGGCGCCATACAGATTCAACGCGTTGTGGCTGATGATGTTGAGCAGGAACAGCACCATCAGGAGCGGCCCCAGCCAACCGGTGGATTGCTTGACCGCCGCCATCGCCTCGGTGCCTTCGGGGGTCGCCAGTACCGCTACCGCGCCGAAGGTGAAGGACAGAATCGTCCCCAGGGTCGCGCCCAGGTAAGTGGCGAAGAATGGACGGGTTATGCCGATATCCGCCGGCAGGTAGCGCGAGTAATCCGACACATAGGGCGAGAAACTGATCTGCCAGATGATGCCCAGCGACACCGTGGCCAGCCAGCCCGATAGATTGAAACCACCGCGCGTGAAGAAGTCGGCCGGCAGGTCATGGGCGAAGATATAGAGAAATCCGGCGAGCAACGCGCTGCCCATGACCCAGGTGCCGATTCGGTTGAGGGTATGAATGAAGCGATACCCGATGACCCCGATGGCCGTGGCGCTTAGGGCACCGATCAGGATGCTGGCGGGCACCGGCACCGAAGGCGCGATGCCGACAATCGACTTGCCCGCGAGCACGATGTTGGAGATGAAGAAGCCAATGTAGATCAGCGCGGCGAAGAACACGATCAACAGCGCGCCATAGCGACCGAACTGACCCCGGCTCTGGACCATTTGCGGAATGCCCATGCGTGGCCCTTGCGCCGACGCAAGGGCAATCACCAGGCCGCCGACCATATGCCCCAGGGCAATCGCCAGCAGCCCCCAGAACAGATCGAGATGGAACACCTGAACCACCATCGCGCCGGTAACGATCGGCAGCGGCGCGATGTTGGTGCTGAACCATAGCGTGAATAGATCGCGGGCCTTCCCGTGGCGCTCTGCGAGAGGAACGTAATCGACCGTGTGATTCTCGATCAACGGATCTTGCCGGGACATCTGGGACATATGCA
This sequence comes from Pseudomonas izuensis, assembly GCF_002356535.2. Classification (NCBI taxonomy): domain Bacteria; kingdom Pseudomonadati; phylum Pseudomonadota; class Gammaproteobacteria; order Pseudomonadales; family Pseudomonadaceae; genus Pseudomonas; species Pseudomonas izuensis. Next base: position 3,939,151 of record NZ_AP017423.2, read on the forward strand.
TGAACTCGAGTTTGTCTGTTCTTATCTTTGTATGAAGCCAAACCGGGGGCGCTTTGTAGCCACCCCTCAGATGCGAACCATATTATGGTATTCCAACATTTTCACAAGACTGATCCGGTCTTTGAACGCGTATCTGAGCTGCCATCCTGCCGCATAACGACACACGCTGCCTAGCTGAAAGCCCCGTAAACATTGACTTAAAGACCAACGGTGCGCGTTTGTCGGTCCGTGGAAAAAGCCCTTGCAAACTATGTATTACGGTATACCATCAGACCTACAAACACATAAAAACAGCGTCACACCACCCGAGGACAGTCCAATGATCGATGCCGCCATCTATAAAAAAGTCATGGGTTCGTTCCCGTCCGGCGTAACGGTAATCACCACCCTCGATGACGACGGGCAAATCGTCGGCCTGACCGCCAGCGCCTTCAGCTCGCTGTCCATGGACCCGGCACTGGTCTTGTTCTGCCCCAACTACAGCTCCGACTCCTACCCGGTCCTGATCAAGAACAAGCGCTTCGCCATCCACGTGCTGTCCGGCGGCCAGCAGAGCGAAGCCTATGCCTTCGCGCGCAAGGGCAAGGACAAGGCGCAAGGCATCGAATGGACCTTGAGCGAGCTGGGCAATCCGATCCTGGCCAATGCCACGGCGGTCATCGAATGTGAACTGTGGCGCGAATATGAAGGGGGCGACCACGCCATCATGGTCGGTGCGGTGAAGAACCTGATCGTGCCCCAACAGAACGCCGGGCCGCTGGTGTATTGCCACGGGAAGATGGGGGCGTTGCCGGTTCTGGCCTGATCCTGGATATCACTACATACCCTGTGGGAGCGAGCCTGCTCGCGAAGGCGTAGTGTCAGTCACCACTGTGTTGCCTGGCAGATCGTATTCGCGAGCAGGCTCGCTCCCACAGGTTGCTCGCTGACCAGACAAAAATATTTGCAGATATTTTGTATTATGGTATACCAACAATCAACGAGCCCGCAGTCGACAGGCCGATAACAAAAGATCCGAGGTAAGCGTCATGAAATTTTCCCTGTTCGTACACATGGAACGTTGGGACGAAAGCGTCAGCCACCGTCAGTTGTTCGAAGATTTGACCGAACTGACCCTGATGGCCGAGGCCGGTGGTTTCAGCACCGTATGGATCGGTGAACACCACGCCATGGAATACACCATCTCGCCAAGCCCGATGCCGCTGCTGGCCTACCTGGCTGCCAAGACCACCACGATCCATTTGGGCGCCGGCACCATCATCGCGCCGTTCTGGCATCCGCTGCGGGTGGCCGGTGAGTGCGCGTTGCTGGATGTGATCAGCAACGGGCGCATGGAAGTGGGCCTGGCGCGCGGCGCGTACCAGGTCGAATTCGACCGCATGGCCGGTGGCATGCCGGCATCGAGCGGTGGCCAGGCGCTGCGGGAAATGGTTCCGGTGGTGCGTGCGCTGTGGCAAGGCGATTACGCCCACAATGGCGACATCTGGAAATTTCCGACCTCCACCAGCGTGCCCAAGCCGATCCAGCAGCCGAACCCGCCGATGTGGATTGCTGCGCGCGACCCGGATTCGCACAACTTCGCGGTAGCCAACGGCTGCAACGTCATGGTCACGCCGCTGATGAAGGGCGACGAAGAAGTCCTCGACCTGAAGAACAAATTCCAGACGGCACTGGACAACAACCCGGACGTACCACGCCCGCAACTGATGGTGCTGCGTCATACCCATGTTCACGCAGTGGATGATCCCGAGGGCTGGAAAGTCGGGGCCAAGGCGATCGCGAAGTTCTACCGCACCTTCGATGCCTGGTTCGGTAACAAGCAAACCCCGGTCAACGGTTTCCTGGCACCGAGCCCGGAGGAAAAATTCGTCGGCCGTCCCGAGTTCGAACTCGACAGCCTGCACAAGACCGCCATGATCGGCACCCCGGAAGAAATCATTCCGCGCATCAAGTACTACCAGGAACTGGGCGTCGACGAATTCAGCTTCTGGTGCGACAACAGCCTGCCCCATGCGGAAAAGAAAAAATCCCTGGAGCTGTTCATCAAGCATGTGGTGCCGGCGTTCCGCTGAAAGCGCCCCATACCTGTGGGAGCGAGCCTGCTCGCGAATGCGATCTGACAGTCGAAATTGATAGGCCTGGCACACCGCTTTCGCGAGCAGGCTCGCTCCCACAAGGATTGATTCCCATGCTTGATGGTCGTCTCCAATCACTTGCCCTTCCCTCCGGCGCCGCACAGGCTTACCTGCGCGGCGAATGGACCGCTTCGCACCTGCATTTCAAGCGCTTGCGCGCCAGTGTTTCAGCCAAGCAGAACGGCTTCTGGCAAATAGTTCACTGAGTAACCCCGAACCGGATATCACGTACCCCACGCCCTGCACCGCACGGCGTGTGACGGTGCATCGTGTTTCGCCTTTGATCAGGTTTGCTCAATGAACAATAAAAACGCGCTGTTGATCATCGACATGCAACAGGAGGACGGTTTCGTCCTCGAACGCTTCGACACGGTGGTAGAGAACACCGCCGCCCTGCTCGAAACCGCCCGCCAGCAGCAGATCCCCGTTTTCTATACCCGCCACATCAACCCCGCCGACGGCAGCGACATGCCCCGTGGCGAACCCCGGGCAACCGACGGTGGCCCCAGCAGCTATCGCGCCGGCAGCCGACAAGTCGAGATCATCGAAAGCCTGGCGCCGCTGGCCGATGAAACGGTGATCGACAAGGGCCGTTACAGCGCCTTCCACCGCACCGACCTGGATGCCCGGCTCAAGGCGCTGGACGTCGATACGCTGATTGTCATTGGCGTGCTGACCGATGTCTGCGTGCTGACCACGGTGTTCGATGCCTTCGCCTTGGGCTATCACATTCGCCTGGTCACCGACGCCTGCACCACGACCACCCTGGCCGGGCACTATTCGGCCTTGCTGATCATGGCCAACTGGGTCTACTCCCTTGAAATGCTGACCAGTGCGCAATGCCTGCTCGCCCTGGCACAGCGCCGCTACCTGAGCCTGAGCCCCCGGCAGCCGGACATGTTCGCCCACCAGCCCCACGAGCTGCAAAGCACCATCGCCCGTCTGCAAGCCCACCTCGTCCAGGCTCAGGAGTAATCGCCATGCAAGTCGAAAAAAGAAGCATCGATTTCATCCCTGAAACCGAGCGTCATGGTCGGCCCGCTTCGCTGTTCTTCATCTGGTTCGGCGCCAACATGAACATCACCACCATTGCCTCCGGTGTGTTGCCGGTGGTGATGGGGCTCAATTTGTTCTGGAGTGCATTGGCAATCCTCATCGGTTCGCTGGTGGGGGCGATTTTCATGGCGTCCCATTCCGCGCAAGGGCCGAAGCTGGGCATCCCGCAGATGATCCAGAGTCGCGCCCAGTTCGGCGTGCTCGGCGCGGTGCTGCCACTGCTGTTCGTGATGCTGATTTACCTGGGATTTTTCGTCAGCAACACCCTGCTCGCCGCCCAGGCACTGGCGTCGGTCAGCCCGTTGCCGGCCAGCGGCAATGTCTACCTGATCGGTGCCTTGTGCTTCGTCGTCGCGCTGTATGGTTACCGGCTGATTCATCGCTTGCAGAAACTGCTGTCGATCCTCTCACTGCTGGTATTTGCTGTCGCCACGCTGTTTGCCTTGCAGCTGCCGATCCCGGCCGAACAATGGCTGCCGACGGGTTTTTCGCTGTCGAAATTGCTGGTGGCGGTGAGCATTGCCGTGACCTGGCAGCTGTCCTATGCGCCGTATGTCGCCGACTATTCACGCTACCTGCCGAGTAACACGCCGACCGCCCGGGTGTTCTGGTACAGCTACGCCGGGACGGTCAGCGGAGGTGCATGGATGATGATTCTCGGGGCGATCCTGAGCGTCGGCATCGGCGATTTTTCCAGCAACGTCGGTGGCCATGTTGTCGGCCTGTTCGGCGGCGGCGCGATGCTGCTGTTCGCCTTCATCGTCTACGGCCAGGTGTCGATCAACGTCTTCAACCTGTACGGCGCCTTCATGTCGACCATTACCGTGATCGAACCCTTCGCCCGCCTCAAGGTAACGCCTCGGGTGCGCGGTGTGTTCATGCTGGTGATCAGCCTGGTGGCGACGGCGCTGTGCACCATCAGTCAGGACGACTTCATCAACTTTTTCCTCAATTTCATTTTCTTCATGAGCTACTTCCTGATCCCCTGGACGGCGATCAATCTGGTGGACTACTACTGCCTGCGCAAAGGCCAGTACCTTATCGAAGACATCTTCGACCTCGACGGCATGTATGGACGGATCAACTGGATCGCCTGCGGCAGTTTCGCTTTGGCGATTGCCCTGGAGGTGCCCTTCATGAACACCACGTTGTATGTCGGGCCGGTCGCCACGGCACTGGACGGGGTTGACCTGGCCTGGCTGGTGGGGTTGGTGGTGCCTGCGTTGAGTTATTACGGGCTGATGAAACGGGGCTTGGGTGCGCCGGCTGTAAACCGGGCGTCGCAGATTTGATTAGGTGATACCTGCATTTGCCCCTGTGGAAGCGAGCCTGCTCGCGATGGACGTCGACGATTACGCGCCCATTCTGAATGATCGCGTTGTCTGGACGTTTTTCGCGAGCAGGCTCGCTCCCACAAAGGACAAATGTAATTCCACCCACCTCATTCGCATGTATCGAAATGTATTTACACCCTCCCGCGATACACAACGCTTCACCCGCCCAGCTTTTTGAAACACCCCGGATACCTCACCACGCTTAACTGTGAACCACGGATTGAGGCAGCCGTCGTTCCCGGCAGGCTATACCTGTTAATCCACCTACCCCATCATTAGAAAGGAGCTCTCCCCCATGAAAGTGCATTTTTTGAACAGTGACGCCAACAAAAAACGCCGCCACTGGGTGGGCTCCTCCGTCCTCGCATTCACCCTGATGCAGCTGGGCGCACTGGCCGCCACTCACGCCCAGGCCAGCGACACCGCACCTGCGGCAGCCAAGGCCGGCAGCACCGCCGATACCCCGTTCGGCCCCCTCAAGCATGTCAACGCGGGCTTGCTCAGCGTGGCCTATGCCGAAACCGGCCCGGCCAATGGCCCGGTGGTCATTCTCCTGCACGGCTGGCCTTACGACATTCACAGTTATGACGAGGTCGCACCCTTGCTCGCGGCCAAGGGCTATCGGGTGCTGATGCCCTATGCACGGGGGTACGGCGACACGCATTTCCTGTCTGACAAAACCGTTCGCAATGGCCAACCCGCCGCACTGGCCAGTGATGTCATCGACTTCATGGACGCCTTGAAGATCAAACAGGCCGTGCTCGGTGGCTACGATTGGGGCGCGCGTTCAGCCGATATCGTCTCGGCGCTCTGGCCTGAGCGGGTGAAGGCGCTGGTGTCGGTCAGCGGCTACCTCATCGGCAACCAGGAAGCTGGCAAGAATCCCTTGCCGCCGAAGGCTGAATTGCAGTGGTGGTACCAGTTCTACTTCGCCACCGAGCGCGGCCGCGCGGGTTACGAAAAGAACACCCACGACTTCGCCAAATTGATCTGGCAGCTCGCTTCGCCGAAATGGGCGTTCGACGACGCTACCTTCGATCGCAGCGCCGCCGCACTCGACAACCCCGACCATGTCGCCATCACGGTCTTCAACTACCGCTGGCGTCTGGGCCTCGTTCAGGGCGAACCCCAATATGACGCCCTGGAGCAGAAACTCGCCAAGGCACCGTCCATCAGCGTGCCGACCATCACCATGGAAGGCGACGCCAACGGCGCACCGCACCCGAAAGCCGAGGACTATCGCCAGCGTTTTACCGGCAAGTATGAATACCGGCTCAGCAACGGTGGCATCGGCCACAACCTGCCGCAAGAAGATCCACAGGCCTTTGCCAAGGCGATCATTGATGCCGATCATCTTTGAGAGGCGGCCATCAGATCTTCTCGAAAACTGAACGATAGCTTCTGAATTATTCAGTTTTCGAAACCCTCGCTCAGGACTACCTTGACGCCATGTCTTGCAAGCCCTTCGGCGGGTCGAAAGATCGCAGCCTGCGGCAGCCCCTACACTATCCGGATGTAAACCCGATCCCGTAGGAGCTGCCGCAGGCTGCGATCTTTTGATCTTCCAAAGCTCGCTAAACCCGTCAATGTACGATTCGAGGTAAGTCCCATGTCTGAACAAACCCTGGCTGTCCACGCACCCTACAACGGCGCAGTCGTCGGTCATGTGGCCATTTCCACCCAGGCCGATGTCGAGCAGGCATTGGGTGTTGCCCACGGTCTGTTCAGCGACCGCAGCCAGTGGCTGTCCAAGCCTCGGCGCATTGAAATTCTCCACCGTGCCGCGCAGTTGATCGGCGAACGCAAGATCGAGATCGCAACCCAGGCGGCCCGTGAAGGCGGCAAGCCGTTGAAGGACTCGATTGCCGAGGTCGAGCGCGGCATCGATGGCATCCTCAACAGCATCGAAGTTTTGCGCTCCGAGGGCGGCCACGTGATTCCCATGGGGCTCAACGCTGCCTCGGCGAACCGTGTGGCGTTCACCCAATACGAGCCAATCGGCGTGATCGCGGCCGTCTCGGCGTTCAACCATCCGTTCAACCTGATCGTGCATCAGGTGATACCGGCCATCGCCGTCGGCGCACCGGTGATCGTCAAACCGGCGGCGAACACGCCGCTCAGTTGCCAGACCCTGGTCGATATCCTGATCGAGGCCGGCCTGCCCAAGGGTTGGGCACAAATGGTGCTGCCGACCGATAACACCATCACCGGCAAACTGGTGGCCGACCCTCGGGTGGGCTTCTTCAGCTTCATCGGCTCGGCAGCCGTGGGCTGGATGCTGCGCTCGACCCTCGCACCGGGCACTCGCTGCGCGCTGGAGCACGGCGGTGCAGCACCGGTGATGCTGGCCGCCGATGCCGACCTCGATGACGCCCTGCCGCGCATCGCCCGTGGCGCCTTCTTCCACGCCGGACAGGTCTGCGTGAGCGTGCAACGGATTTTCTGCCACCACAGCATCGCCGAACAGGTCGCCGAGCGTCTGGCCAAGTTGGGCGACGCCATGGTGGTCGGTGACCCGACCGACCCACGCACCGATGTCGGCCCGCTGATCGCCGGGCGCGAAGTGAACCGCGTGAGCCAATGGGTCAATGACGCCGTTGCCGGCGGTGCACGCCTGATCTCCGGTGGCCGCGTATTGGACAACAATTGCTATGCGCCAACCGTACTGCTGAACCCGGCCATCGATTCGAACGTGATGCAAAAAGAAGTGTTTGGCCCGGTGGTGGCGGTGTATGCCTACGACGACCTGGCCGAAGCGATCCGATTGGCTAACGCCCTGCCCTACGCCTTCCAGGCCGCCGTCTTCACCCAGGACCTGGACACCGCCATGCAGTGCTACCAGGACCTGAACGCCACCGCGGTGATGGTCAACGAAAGCACCACGTTCCGCGTCGACTGGATGCCATTCGCCGGGGCGAGCCTGTCCGGGCATGGCGTGGGTGGGATTCCTCACACCATGAAGGACATGCAGGTCGAGAAGATGATGGTCTGGCGCTCGAGGGCTGTGCGGGGTTGAAACCCGGCGCTGACCTGTTGGGCAATCGCTGAAACACCTCTTGGGGGACCCGCTACACTGTTCTGGCCGCGGCACATGCCCGGCCAAACCCTGTCTCCTGATCTGGAGGTATCCCATGAGCGACAGCACCGAACTCACGACTTTCACCGGCTGGGCCGCGATGGCGGCCGGCGCCCCGCTGGAGCGCTACAGCTACGACCCAGGTCCCTTGGGTGAAGAGGACGTTGAAGTCGCCGTGGAGTATTGCGGCGTCTGCCACTCCGACCAGTCGTTGATCGACAACGAGTGGGGCATCAGCCAGTACCCGTTTATCCCGGGCCATGAAGTGGTCGGCCGTATCGTACGGGTGGGCTCAAGGGCGCGCGGTCTCAACGTGGGACAGCGAGTGGGTATTGGCTGGTTCAAGGGCAGTTGCATGCATTGCCCTTCCTGCATCGAAGGCTCCCACCAGCTCTGCAGCACCGCCAGGCCCACCATCATCGGCAGCAATGGCGGCTTCGCCGATCGGCTGCGGTCGCACTGGGCCTGGGCCCTTCCGATCCCCGCAGGCCTCGATCCGGCCATGGCCGGACCGCTGTTCTGCGCAGGCTCCACGGTGTTCAACCCACTGGTGCAATTCAACGTCAAGCCCACTGACCGGGTCGGCGTCGTGGGCATCGGCGGCCTCGGTCACCTGGCGCTGCGCTTCCTCAATGCCTGGGGTTGCGAGGTCACGGCCTTCACGTCGTCATTGAACAAGCAGGAGGAAGCCAAGCGCCTGGGCGCACACAATGTCGTCGCCTCTACCGACAGCAATGCGCTGAAGGCGATTGCCGGCACCCTGGATTTTCTGTTGGTCACCGCCAATGCCAACCTCGACTGGCCCGCCATGCTCGCCACCCTGCGCGGCAAGGGTCGCCTGCATTTTGTGGGCGTCGTGCCAGGCGCGATTCCCGTGCACGTGTTCGACCTGCTTCCCCAACAGAAAACCCTGTCCGCCTCACCGGTCGGCTCGCCCGCCATCACGGCCAAAATGCTGGAGTTCTGTGCCCGCCATCAGATCCTGCCGCAGGTCGAGCAGTTTCCGATGAGCCGGGTCAACGACGCCATCGATCACCTGCGCAGTGGCAAGGCGCGCTATCGCGTGGTGCTGGATGCCAGCAAATGAAAGACCGGCGCGCCGGACAACACCGCACACGATCCCTGTAGGAGCTGGCTTGCCAGCGAAAGCGGTGGGTCAGTCAACATCGGTGTCGACTGACAATCCGTTTTCGCTGGCAAGCCAGCTCCTACAGGGGATTGGGTGCGTCCGCAAATGTCAGGTCGGCTGTCAGGCCGCCATCGCTGGCAAGCCAGCTCCCACAGGGGATTGGGTACAACCGCAAAGCCAGGTCGGCTCGAAGGCCGCCTCGCTTTGGCTGTTGCGGTGTTCGCCCCCTCGTGAGGCCGAGTGGAGGTTCTCTGTAGGAGCGAAGCTTGCTCGCGATGGACGTCAACGATAACGCGTGCTGCCTGAATGATCGCGTTGTCCAGACGTTTTTCGCGAGCAAGCTACGCTCCTACAGGCTTTTCCAAGTGACCCGCTGTAAAAGCGGAACCATTGGTGGCCGTGGCCGCAGGAATGGATAGGTACTCGGTCACAACATTCAGGTCGGCTATCAGGCCGCCTTCGCGAGCAGGCTCGCTCCCACAATTTGAACCGGGTGCATCCGCAGAAGCCAGGCCGTCATCGCTGCGATGCGGCGACCCGACAAGCCAGCGCCTACAGGGGATCGCGCTTCTCCAATGCTCATACCAAAGCGTTAATTGCAGACACCGATGTCTGGTGGTCGACGTTCTTGTTTGGCCATAAATTCACCGCAACGAGGCGATCGGTGCCGTAGCCGGACTGACCGCCTCGGACCTTGCCAAACGCTCTCTATAGAACGCCTACGAGTATTGAAAAATGACTGACGAGACAAGCGGAACCACCCGTCGCGCCTTGATGACCAGCGGTGCCATGGTCGCTGCCGCACTGGCCGTGACCGTCCCTGCGCTGGCGGCGCAGCAAACGCCGGCAGCAGCGCCTGCTTCAGGCAAAACCGACGGCAATGGCAACGGCTCGGGAATGATCACGGTCAAGGACGGCACGCGAATTTTCTACAAGGACTGGGGCACTGGACAGCCGATTGTGTTCCACCACGGCTGGCCGCTCTCCAGCGACGACTGGGACACGCAGATGCTGTTTTTCCTCAGCAAGGGTTTCCGCGTCATCGCCCATGATCGTCGCGGCCATGGCCGCTCGTCCCAGACCACGGTCGGCAACGACATGGACACCTACGCCGCCGACGTCGCCGAGCTGATGGCACACCTCGACATCCGTAATGCCGTGCACATCGGTCACTCCACCGGAGGCGGTGAAGCGGCCCGTTATGTGGCGCAGCATGGCCGTGGCCGCGTGGCCAAAGCGGCGCTGATCGGGGCCGTTCCACCGATCATGCTGCGCACTGCGAACAATCCGGAAGGCCTGCCTCTGGACGTCTTCGATGGGTTGCGTAAAGCCCTGGCCGACAATCGCGCGCAGTTTTATCGCGACTTCCCCACAGGCCCCTTCTACAGCTTCAATCGTCCGGGTGCGAAAGTCTCCCAATCCGTGATCGACAACTGGTGGCGCCAGGCCATGAGCGGCGGGACCAAGGCACAGTACGACTGCATCAAGGCCTTCTCGGAAACCGATTTCACCGATGACCTGAAGAACATCGAGGTGCCGACCCTGGTGCTGCACGGCGAAGACGACCAGATCGTCCCCATCGCCGACTCGGCACGGCTGGCGATCAAGCTGCTCAAGCATGGCACGCTGAAAACCTACCCTGGCCTGCCCCACGGCATGTGCACCACCCATGCCGACGTCATCAACGCGGACCTCCTGGCGTTCATCAAGAGCTAATGCTGCACCGCGACAACAGTAGCCGGCAATCGCACCGCAGGCGCCGAATCATGCCCCACGTCATGTTCGGCGCCCTGCGCTGCAAGCCCGTCACCGAGCGCTCACCCGAAGAAACTCACTGACCGCCCCCAGCACTGCGTCCGGAGCCTCGCGATGGGGCACGTGATGGCAATCATCCACAATCAAGTAGTCGCCGGAGGCTGTCGACAACCGGGCGATACGCTTTGGATGCAGGTCTGAGCCGTACTCATCGTACTGGCCGTGGATGGCAAGCAATGGACAGTGAATGGCGTCGATCGTGCTTTCAATTGTCCAGTCGCTGAAGGCCGGCGAAAGCCAGGTACGCGTCCAGGCCGACAACACCCATTGCGCTTTATCGCCATGATATTTCTCAAGCCGCGACATCTGTCCCGGCTCCTCGAATTGCGCCTCTGCCACTCGAATGCCTTGCAGCGTCCGATCCTCGACGAACGCCTGTGCTGAAACGGTGATCAACGCCGTGCAACTTTGCGCGTACAGAGACGCACAGGTCGCCGCCATGGCACCACCGACGCTATGACCGAATGCGACAAAACGATCGAACCCCAATGCAGCCTTGAGATGCACGAAGTAGCGCTCGGCTTCGTCACGGATAAAGTGCAACGGCATTGGCCCGGGATAAGCATCGGACTGACCGAAACCGAGCCGGTCGTAGGCAATCACCTCACGGCCTGTAGCCCGGCACAATTGCCCGGGAAAATCCCGCCACAGGGACACGCAGCCCAGCGAGTCATGGAAAAGAATGATGGGGGGTTGTTCCTGTTTGCCTGAACGGTCCTCAGGGAACCAGCGACAACAAAACAACCGGCCGTGTGGCGTATCGATCCAGAGGGTTTCGGTATTGATGGACAAATGCATACAAGGCCTCGGCAGCTAAGTCGCCCAGCTTACAGGAACCGCAGGACACCGCCGTAGTCCCGATCACTCAGGACGTCGTCCCCTCGCCCATCACATCGTCGGCCCAACTGATGGCCGCCACGACGGTCGGGAAACCGATGGTGCTGGTCAGCGCGACGAGCGTGTGAAGGATCTGCTCCGGCGTGGCGCCCGCCTCCAGTGCCCGTCGGGTATGGCTGTGTACCGCGCCCTCGGAGCGGATGGCCGCCGCGGCACCGAGCTGGATCAACTGCACCGTTTTCTCGTCCAGCGGGCCGGCGTGACGCACCGCCGTTCCCAACGCCTCGACGGCACCCAGATAATCCGGGTACTGCTGTTTGAGGGTTTCGTAGGTTTTGTGCTCTCTCTTCTTGGCCATTTTCATTTCTCCGCGCCGGTGTAAACCCATTCCATTGTAGGAGCTGCCGCAGGCTGCGATCTTTTGATCCTGCCTTTAAAAATCAAAAGATCGCAGCCTCGTTGCACTCGACAGCTCCTGCAGGCAAAAACTTGCGAAAAGCGACAGTAGGCTAAGCTATGTTCAGCTAATTGCTCACGATGCTCGCGTCTGCAGGTTTTGGGTTGTTTCTGGAGAGCGTCTGCAACAGCTATTTCAGACAGGCCCACACAATTTGCGCAGGACTTGCCGTGATGACCGAGCCACTTCTCAGTTTTGACGAACTCAAGCGTGCTGCCGCCTCTGGCGAAATCGATACGGTGTTGGTGTGCATGGTCGACATGCAGGGGCGACTGGTCGGCAAACGATTTCAGGTCGAGTTTTTCATCGACAGCGGTCATGAAGAAACCCACTGCTGCAATTACCTGCTGGCCGACGACATCGACATGGAGCCTGTACCGGGTTATGCCGCCGCCAGCTGGAGCAAAGGCTACGGCGACTTTGTGCTCAAACCCGACATGCGCACCCTGCGCAAGGTGCCCTGGCTGGAGTGCACGGCGCTGGTGCTGTGCGATGTGCTCGATCATCACCATCGCCGGGACTTGCCCCACAGCCCGCGGGCGATCCTGAAAAAACAGGTCGAGCGCCTGCGCGAGCGTGGCTACACCGGCATGTTCGCCTCGGAACTGGAGTTCTACCTGTTCGACGAGAGCTACGAGGCCATTCACAAGCGCAATTACCACAAGCCGAAAACCGCCGGGCACTACATCGAGGACTACAACATCCTGCAAACCACCCGCGAAGAGCCGGTGTTGCGGGCGATCCGCAAGCACCTGCAAGCCAGCGGCATTCCGGTGGAAAACTCCAAGGGTGAATGGGGCCCAGGCCAGGAAGAGATCAACATCCGCTATGCCGACGCCATGACCATGGCCGACCACCACGTCATCATCAAGCATGCCTGCAAGGAGATCGCGCAGCTCCAGGGCAAGGCGATCACGTTCATGGCCAAGTGGCGCTACGACGCCGCCGGTTCCAGCAGCCACATCCACAATTCGCTGTGGGACAAGAACGCGAAGAAGCCGCTGTTCTTCGACGCCAAGGCCGAGTTCGGCATGTCGAAACTGATGCGCGCCTGGGTGGCCGGACAGCTCAAATACGCCAACGACATCACCTGTTTCCTGGCGCCCTACATCAACTCCTACAAGCGCTTCCAGGCCGGCACCTTCGCCCCGACCCGCGCGGTGTGGAGCCGCGACAATCGCACCGCCGGTTTCCGTTTGTGCGCCGAAGACAGCAAATCCATCCGCATCGAATGCCGCATCGGCGGCGCCGATCTCAATCCCTATCTGGCCTTCGCCGCGCTGATCGCCGCGGGGCTGGCGGGAATCGACGAAAAACTCAACCTCGAAGCGCCCTACGAGGGCGATGCTTATGTCGACGAGCACTTGCCCGAAGTGTCCAAGACCCTGCGCGATGCCTGCACCGCGCTACAGGGTTCGAGCATGTTGCGCGAGGCGTTCGGTGATGAAGTGGTCGACCACTACGTGCATACCGCCGAGTGGGAACAGAAGGAGTACGACCGGCGGATTACCGATTGGGAATTGCAGCGCGGTTTCGAACGTTATTGAGCTAACACGGGTTAAGACAATCATGACGGAGAAGATTCAGCTCATCTCCCCGGTCGATGGCCGGGTCTACGCCGAGCGTGAATGCGCCGACCTTGTCCAGCTCGATAAGGCACTGGACGCGGCCGCTACCGCCCAGGCGCAATGGAAACGCCGGCCACTGAGCGAACGCGCGGCTTTTTGCAGTGCGGCGGTGGACGCGATGCTGGCCATGAAGGATGAAATCGTCCCGGAACTGGCCTGGCAAATAGGCCGCCCGGTACGTTATTGCGCCGGAGAGCTGCGCGGCTTCGAAGAGCGTGCCCGGCATATGATCGCCATTGCGCCAGAGGCCTTGGCTGATGTCGTACCCACGCCAGTCAACGGTTTTCGCCGGCATATCAAACGCGAACCGCTGGGCACGGTTCTGGTCATCGCCCCGTGGAATTACCCTTACCTGACCGCCGTGAACACGATTATCCCGGCGCTGATGGCCGGCAACAGCGTCATTCTCAAACATGCTTCGCAAACCCTCTTGGTCGGCGAGCGTTTCGCCGAGGCCTTCCGTCGCGCGAATCTGCCTGAGGGGCTGTTCCAGAACCTGGTACTCAGTCATCTGCATACGGCAGTCGCCATCTCCTCCGGAAAGGTTCATCAAGTGAACTTTACCGGCTCCGTGGACGGCGGCAAGACCATGAAACACGCGGCTGTCGAAGGTTTCCTTGGCCTGGGCCTGGAGCTCGGCGGCAAGGACCCGGCCTACGTGCGCGCCGATGCCGATCTCGAACACGCCGTGGAGAATCTGGTGGATGGCAGCTTCTTCAACTCCGGGCAAAGCTGCTGCGCCGTGGAGCGCATCTACGTCGATCAGACCATTTACCCGGCTTTTATCGAGCGCTTCGCCGCCCTGACCCGCCAGTACGTGCTGGGCAATCCGCTGGACGAAGCCACCACCCTCGGTCCGTTGGTGAACCCGAGGGCGGCCGAATTCGTGCGCGACCAGATCGCCGCCGCCGTGAACCAGGGTGCGAAAGCGCTGATCGACCCAAAGGTCTTTGCCGCAAGCGTGCCGGGCAGCGCCTACCTCGCGCCGCAGGTACTGGTGGATGTCACCCATGCCATGTCGGTAATGCGCGATGAAAGCTTCGGCCCGGTGGTTGGCATCATGCCGGTGGCCAGCGATGACGAAGCCATCGCCTTGATGAACGACAGTGAGTTCGGACTGAGTGCGTCGATCTGGACCCGGGATCTCGCCGCCGCCGAACGCCTGGGCAACGAGATCGACACCGGCACTGTGTTCATGAACCGCTGCGATTACCTGGACCCGGCCCTGGCCTGGACCGGCGTGAAGAACAGTGGCCGCGGCGTGACGCTGTCGCGCCTGGGCTACGAACACCTGACCCGAGCCAAATCCTTCCATTTGCGCCACGAGATCTGAGCCATGAGCCTGACCGGAAACTGGAACTACCCCACGAGCATTCGTTTCGGCGTCGGCCGCATCGGCGAGCTGGCCGAGGTCTGTCGCGGCCAGGGTATCCAGCGACCGTTACTGGTCACCGACAGCGGCCTGGCGCGGGCCCCGATCACCACGGCAGCCCTCGACTCTCTACGCGTCGCGGGCTTGGGCGCTGCGCTGTTTTGCGACCTCAAGCCCAACCCGGTCGAAGCCAACCTGGCCGGCGGGCTCGACGCCTGGCGCGCGGGAAACCACGACGGCGTGGTGGCCTTTGGCGGTGGCAGCGGCCTGGACATGGGCAAGCTCATCGCGTTCATGAGCGGGCAGACCCGACCGGTGTGGGATTTCGAAGACATCGGCGACTACTGGACCCGTGCCGATGAAAGCCGCATCGCCCCGGTTATCGCGGTGCCGACTACGGCTGGGACCGGTTCCGAAGTGGGTCGTGCGGCCGTGATCATCGACGATAAAACGCACACCAAACGCATCATCTTCCACCCGAAAATGATGCCGCGCGTGGTGATCAGCGACCCGGCGCTGACCGTTGGCATGCCGGCAAAAGTGACTGCCGGCACGGGGATGGATGCGCTGTCGCATTGCCTGGAATCGTACTGCGCCCCCGGTTTCCACCCGATGGCCGACGGCATCGCGGTGGAAGGCATGCGCCTGGTGGCCAATGCGCTGGTGCGCGCGGTGCACACCCCCTCCGACCTCGATGCGCGCGGGCAGATGCTGGCGGCCGCGGCGATGGGTGCCACCGCCTTCCAGAAAGGCCTGGGTGGCATGCACGCCCTGGCGCATCCGATTGGTGCGTTGTACGACACCCACCACGGCATGACCAACGCCACCCTGATGCCCTATGTCCTGAAATTCAATCGCCCGGCCATCGAGGAACGCATCACGCGCCTGGCGGCGTACTTACATCTGCCCTCCCCGGGTTTCGACAGCTTCCTGGCCTTCGTCCTCAAATTGCGCAAGGACATCGCCGTGCCGCACACGCTGTTTGAACTGGGGGTGGATGACAAACAGGCGGACCTGATCGCGGACATGGCGATGGTCGACCCGTCGGCCGGCGGCAACCCGTTACCGCTGACCCGGGCCGGCGTGGCGGAAATTTTCGATGCGGCCTTCCACGGCCGCCTCCTGTAGGAGCGAGCTCTGCTCGCGATGGACGTTAACGATAACGCTGGGAGCCTGACACCCCGCTCCTACAGATAAATGGAAAGGTTTTACCGGTTGGAAACAGGAGCAGTACGACAAGGGGTTGAAGGCCAGGCCGTCCGGCGTTCCGGATGGATGCGTATCAAAACCTGAAGGGGCACACAACAATGAACCCAGCAAGCCAGCCCGGCACAGACGCGCACGACGATGACGTCAAGGTGCTGCACAGCATGGGCTATGCCCAGCAGCTTTCGCGACGAATGGGCGTTTTCTCCAACTTCGCGATTTCCTTTTCGATCATCTGCATCCTGTCTGGCGGCATCAATTCACTCGCCCAGGGCACCTCGGGCTCGGGCGGTGCCTCGATCGGCATCGGCTGGCCGATCGGTTGCCTGATTTCCGGGGTGTTTGCCCTGGCCATGGCCCAGATTTCCTCGGCCTACCCCACCGCCGGCGGTCTGTACCACTGGGGTTCGATCCTCGGCAACCGCTTTACCGGCTGGCTCACGGCGTGGTTCAACCTGCTGGGGCTGGTCACAGTGCTCGGTGCGATCAACGTCGGCACCTATTACTTTTTCTTTGGTGCCTTCGGCCCGACGCTGGGCATGGCAGACACCACCACGACACGGGTGATTTTCCTGGCGATCCTTACCGGCCTCCAGGCCTTGTGCAACCACCTGGGGATCGGCCTGACCGCCAAGCTCACCGACTTCTCCGGCTACCTGATTTTCGCCACGGCACTGGCACTGACCATCGTCTGCCTGATCTCGGCCCCCAGCTACGAATTCGCCCGGCTGGTGACCTTCGGCAACTACTCCGGCGCGGCCGGCGGCGCCGTGTGGCCACAGGTCTCCAACGGCTGGATCTTCATGCTCGGCCTGCTGTTGCCGATCTACACCATCACGGGCTACGACGCCTCCGCGCACACCTCCGAGGAGACCCGCAATGCCGCCATGTCCGTACCACGGGGCATGGTCATGTCGGTGGTCTGGTCGCTGCTGTTCGGCTGGGTCATGCTCAGCGCGTTCGTGCTGATGCTGCCGAACATGGATGACGCGGCCAAGCAAGGCTGGAACGTGTTTTTCTGGGCCATGAACACCCAGGTCAATCCGTTGCTCAAGGACGCGTTGTACGTGGCGATTTTCATCTCCCAGGTGCTGTGCGGGCTGGCCACCGTGACCTCGGTTTCACGGATGATCTTCGCCTTCTCACGGGATGGTGGCTTGCCTTGCTCGAAGGCGTTGGCCTCGGTCTCACCAACCTTTCGCAGTCCGGTGGCGGCGATCTGGACCGGTGCCACCCTGGCGGTGTTGTTCGACTGGGGATCGTCGGTGATATCGGTGGGTGAAACGCCGGTCTATACCATCGTGGTGTCCTGCACCGTGATCTTCCTGTTCTTCTCCTTCATTATTCCCATCGTGCTGGGCCTGTTTGCCTACGGCACCTCGAAATGGCCGGTCATGGGGCCCTGGAACATCGGGCGTTTCTGGTACACGGTGTTTGCCCTGCTCTCGGTTCTGTCGATGGTGATCATTTTCGTCATCGGCATTCAACCGCCGAATGACTGGGCGCTTTACATCACCATCGGGTTTCTGGTGTTGACGGCGATAGTCTGGTTCGGGTTCGAGGCCCGGCGCTTCCAGGGGCCACCGGTGGGGGATGTGATTGTCAGGCGCCAGGCCGAGATTGCCGCAGCCGAGGCGGCTTTGAACAAACAGGCGGGTTCTTAGACGCCACCTGTGGGAGCGAGCCTGCTCGCGATGGACGCCAACGATAACGCGCCCTGTCTGAATGACCGCGTTGTCCGGACGTTTTTCGCGAGCAGGCTCGCTCCCACAGTGTCTATGGCAGGCGGGGAATCAATCGGACTCAAGCCACTTCCATCAACCTCGCATACTCCCGCAGGTGATAATCATCATCCCCAAACTGCCGCGCCACCATCAGCAAATGCTTGGCATGGTGCGACAGCATGTACTCCCACGTCAGACCAATTCCGCCATGCAATTGAATCCCCTGATCGGCCACGAACCGACTGGCACGGCTGACAATGAACTTGGCCGCCGCCAGCACACGGCTACGCGCTTCACTGTCCGCCTGATCCGCCACGCACGCCGCCAGCAGGGTCATGGACGTCGCCTGGTCCAGCTCGATGCGCATGTCCACCATGCGATGTTGCAACACCTGGAATTTGCCGATGGGCTGGCCAAATTGCTGTCTTGTCTTCAGGTAATCGAGGGTCAATGCGCAGGCCGCTTCCATGCTACCGACGGCTTCGGCGCATTGTGCGGCGATGCAACGGCCTTGCTGGTAACGCAGCGCTGGCAGCGCCAGACCCACTTCGCCCAGCACCGCGTCGCTCTTGACGAACACATTCTCCAGATAGAGATCGCAAGCCATCCGGCCGTCCATGGTCGGGAAGGTTCGACGGCGCACGCCAACCTCATGGGGATCAATCAGAAACAGGCTGATGCCTTCCTCCTCACGAACGCCATGGCTGGTCCGGGCCGACACCACAATCAACCCCGCACTTTGCCCGCCAACCACCACGGACTTTCGACCATTCAGCGTCCAGCCTCCCGTCACAGGCTGCGCCACGGTTTGCACGTCGTGCAGCTGGTAATGACTCTGCGGCTCATCCAGCGCCACTGTCATCTGCAAAGCGGCGCTCCCCAGTGGTGGCAGCAGCGTTTGTTTCTGTGCCTCGGTGCCCAACTGCGCGACCAGGCCACCGGCGAAAATCACTGAATGCAAGTAGGGTTCCAGACACAAACCACGACCCAGCTCGGTCATGATCAGCATGTTCTCCACGCCACTGCCGCCGAATCCCCCGTACGCCTCCGCGAACGGCACAGCGCACAACCCAAGATCACCCAGTTGCTGCATGAACGCCGGGCTGAAACCCTGTTCGCTCTGCCTGAATGTCTCGCGCCGCTCGAAACCGTAGGTGTCACGCACCAGCCTCGCGACGGTGTCTTGCAGCATCAGCTGCTCTTCTGTCAGTTTGAAATCCATGGTCGGCCCCTTACAGTTCGAGAATCATTTTGGCGATGATGTTCTTCTGGATCTCGTTGGCCCCGCCATAAATCGAGGCCTTGCGCGCATCCAGGTACTGATAGGTGGCCGCGCTGCTGTAGTCGGTGTACAGCAGCGGTTCACTGCCGTAGCCCAGTTCATCTTCAATGAACGGCATGGCATAGGGGCCCACGGCCTTGCTGATCAGGTAAGTGATTGCCTGCCGGATCTCGGTGCCCCTGATCTTCAGGAACGAACTTTCCGCTCCCGGCACACCGCCGTCGCTGACCGCCGCCAGGGTACGCAGGTTGCTCATTTCGGCCGCCATCAACTGCATCTCGACCTCGGCAATCTGTGTGCGGAACAGGGGGTCTTCAATCAGGGGCCGACCGTCGCGCACTTGCTGGCTGGCGATGCGTTTCAGACGGCTGAGCAATGCCTTGTTCTGGGCAATCCCGCCGATGCTGGTGCGCTCATGGGTCAGCAAGTATTTGGCACAGGTCCAGCCTTCGTTTTCCTGGCCGACCAGGTTGGCCACCGGTACCCGCACGTTGTCGAAGAACACTTCGTTGACTTCATGCTCGTCGTCCAAAGTGATGATCGGCCGCACGGTGATACCCGGCGTTTTCATGTCGATCAGCAGAAAGGAAATGCCCCGCTGCTGCCGCGCCTCGGGGTCGGTACGCACCAGGCAGAACATCCAGTCGGCAAAGTGCGCCAGGGTGGTCCAGGTCTTCTGACCGTTGACCACGTAGTGATCGCCATCGCGCACGGCACGGGTCTTCAGGGAAGACAGGTCCGAGCCCGCGCCCGGTTCGGAGTAGCCCTGGCACCACCAGTCTTCACTGGTGAGAATGCGTGGTAGAAAACGCGCCTTCTGCGCGGAGGTACCAAACTTGATGATCACCGGGGCGACCATTTTCAACCCGAAGGACGAGACTTTCGGCGCGCCGACCGCAAAGCACTCTTCGTCGAAAATATGCTTTTGCACGTCGCTCCAGCCAGTGCCGCCGAACTCCACCGGCCAGCCCGGCGCCAGCCAGCCCTGGCGGTTGAGCGTGCGCATCCATTGCACCTGATGTTCTTTGCTCAGGCGTTTGCCCTGGGAAATGCGCTCGGCGAATTCGGCCGGCAGGTTGTCGCGCAGGTAAGCTCGAACGTCCTCGCGAAAGGCGAGTTCGTCCGCTGTGAAATCAATATCCATCAATCAACTCCGAAAACACTGGGTCTCGCACTCATTCAAATACGGCGAGAAAACCTGTGGGAGCGAGCCTGCTCGCGAAGGCGGTGTAACAGTCGACATCGATGCTGAATGTCAGGGCCTCTTCGCGAGCAGGCTCGCTTCCACAGGGGAATTGTTTCAGTCGTTAAAGACGATCACCGAGCGCGCCAGCTCACCACGACGCAGTTCATCGAATGCCTCGTTGATCTGATCCAGACGGATGCGCTGGGAAATCATTTCATCGAGCTTGAGCTTGCCCGCCATGTAGAAATCAACGAGGCGCGGCATGTCGACCGGGAAGCGGTTGGAGCCCATCAACGAGCCCTGAATGCGCCGCTCGTGCAGGAGCTGCAACGGGTCCAGTTCGATTTTCAGGCCAGGCTTGAGCATGCCGATCACGGTGGCGGTGCCGCCGCGGGCCAACATGGCGAATGCCTGTTCGGCGGTCTGCTTGAGGCCGATGCATTCGAACGAGTGATGCACACCGCCACGGGTCAGCTCCATCACTTGCTTGGCGGCGTCGCCGTCGCGACCGTTGATCAGGTCGGTGGCACCGAACTGCCGGGCCAGTTCCAGCTTGGAATCGAGCATGTCGATGGCGATGATCCGCCCTGCCCCGGCCAGTGCCGCACCGTTGATGGCAGCCAGGCCAATGCCGCCGCAGCCGATCACGGCCACGGTCTCGCCGGGACGCACCTTGGCGGTGTTGAACACCGCGCCGGTGCCGGTGGTGACGGCGCAACCGAGCAAGGCGGCGCGGTCCAGCGGCATGTCGCGGCGGATCGCCACGCAGGCGTTTTCGTGCACCAGCATCTGCTCGGCAAAACCGGACAGATTGACGAACTGCGGCATCGGCTTTTGCACGTAGGTCAGGCGTGGTTCTTCATCCTTGTCACGCTTGGTTTCCGGCGACACGCAACGGGCCAGATGACCGGTCACGCAGTGTTCGCAATGGCCGCAGAACACGGTCAGGCAGGTGACTACGTGATCGCCGGGCTTGACCGAACGCACCTCGGAACCGACCTGCTCGACCACGCCGGCCGCTTCGTGGCCCAGCACCAACGGGCCGGGAAACGGGAACGAACCGTCGATGACATGCAGGTCCGAATGGCAGACACCCACCGCCTTGGTGCGGATCAACACCTCACGCGGGCCCGGTTTGCTGATGCCCACTTCTTCAATGACCAGCGGGGCTCCAACCTGGTGGAATACGGCAGCTTTCATGGCAATTCTCTCAAGAATGAAATGGGGTTCAGGCCGGGTTTGGCGCGGTGCGAAGGACAGCTTTGGCATGGCTGAAGGTGCGGAAACCATCGATGCCGTGGTACGCCCCCATGCCGCTTTGGCCGACGCCGCCGAACGGCAGGCCCTCGGTACTGGCATGGCTCAGCACACCGTTGAGGGTCACGCCACCGGAGCAGGTGCGGGTCAGCACTTGCGCTTCCTCGGCGGCATCGTTGCCGAAGTAATAGAGCGCCAACGGACGTGGGCGCGCGTTAATGAACGCAATGACTTCGCTCAGGGTGTCATAGGGCTTGATCGGCAGCAGCGGACCGAAGATCTCGTCCTGCATCACCTGCAAATCGTTGCCGGGATCACGCAGCAGCGTCGGCACGATCTTGTTGCGCGCCCCCTCGCCGAAATCCTCACCCGCCGCGTTGAGTTCGATCAGCTCGACACCGGCCTCGCGTGCTTCACTCAGGTAGCCTTGCAGGCGTTCGAAATGACGGGCATTGATGATCGAGGTGTACTCGGGATTGTCCTTGAGCAACGGGAAGAACCTGGCAACCACTGCTTTGGCGACAGCGATGAACGCCTCTACCGATTCCTGTGGTACGAACACATAATCCGGCGCCACGCACAGTTGACCCGCGTTGAGCAGTTTGCCGATGACGGTCTTGGCCACCGCGTCCTTGAAGTCTGCCGTGCGCGAGATAATTGTTGGCGACTTGCCGCCCAGCTCCAGGGTGACCGGCACCAGGTTTTCCGCCGCGGCACGCAACACGTGCTTGCCAATGCTGGTGGCACCGGTGAACAGCAAATGGTCGAACGGCTGGCCGCAGAACGCCTGGCCGACCTGTGCACCACCCAGCACCACCGCCACTTCCTCTTCGGCATACACCGAGCGGATCAACCGGGCGATCAGGGCCGAGGTGTGCGGGGTGAACTCCGACGGTTTGATCATCACCCGGTTGCCGGCGGCCAAGGCACCGGCCAGGCCACTGAACACCATGTAGCCGGGGACGTTCCAGGCAGTGACGATGCCCACCACACCCAGCGGCTGGTATTGCACCCAGGCTTCACCGGCTTTGGCATGACGCTGTTCCGGACGCATCCATTCGGCCAGTTCGGCCTTGGTCTGATGGAGCGTCGCGAGCGGCGACAGCACTTCACTGCCCCTGGAGAAGCTTGGGCTGCGATGGCCGAAATCGGCCGTCAGGGCGTCGATGATCGCCTGCTCGTGGCTGACCAGCAAACCGATTGCCCGGTCGAGCAATTCGCAACGCTGCTCGAGGGTCCAGGGTTCACTGGCCAGGAAGGCGGACCTCTGCTTTTCCAGGACCGTGCGGATTTCACAGCTCGTCGAATGCTCGATGGCGCTCATCACTACCTCTCTTGTTTTGGTCGGGACGCGGCCGTGATTGCACAGCACGGCGTCGGGGCTGGCTGCATGGTTGACCATCGCCGGCACCACGCCGCCACCCGGATCAGGTGGTGGGCGTTTTCAGGCCAGGATGCCCATGGCCTTGGCGCTATTGATCGCTTGGGTGCGACGGCATGCGCCGAGCTTGACGTTGATGTTCTTGGCGTGGGTCTTGACGGTATTGACCGAGATGAACAGGCGATGACCGACTTCACGCACCGACATGCCTTCGGCCAGCAGCTTGAGCACCGACATCTCGCGGGGCGTCAAGTCGTCCTGATAGTCCGGTACGCCCGTGATGCGCGTCATTGCGGGCTTTTCGGAGTCACGGGGCTGTTCCCGGGCCAGGTTCCGGGCTTTTTGCAGGGCAATCGGCCCCTGGTAACACGCGCCGTCAATCTTGCCCCAGTGCATGCGCCGTTCGGCTTCGTACAGCAGCAGCTGGGCTTTTTCCGCCTCACGGTTTTGGGAGGCTATCTCGGACAGCAACAAATAGGCATCGAGCACGAAGGGGGCGCAGGCATCGCGAACCTGCAACAGCCCTGCCCGCAAGACGTGCTCGGCCTCACTGGCATGCCCTTGTTGCACCAGCAATTCACCCTGCAGGAACATCAATCGACCGAGCAATGGATAAGGCGCGGTCCTGCTGCCCGTCAGTTGCGCAAGCTCAGTACGCAGCAAGGATTGCGCCAGGCCGGTTTGCCCCTGCAGCGCCATCAATCGCACCCTGTCCGCATTGACCAGCACTTCCGCTTCACGACTGCCCCGGCGCCGGGCAAGCTCCAGCGAATGCTCCAGCAACACCTGGGCCTCGGTCAGTTCGCCGGTTTTCATGGCGATACGCGCCAATGTGCAATGACACAACAACACTGAAAGCCAATCTGCGCCCGTCAGATAGCGAAGGGCTGCATGGCAATGCTGACGCGCCTGTTCGACGTTACCGCGCAGGGCGTGCAAGGTGCCGGACAACGCTTGCCAGTTCGCCAACAGGCGTTGATGGCGCTGTGGATCGGGCAGCGGCAGAAAATGCCCCAGGCGTTGCAGGCACTCGTCGGCCTCCTTCAGCCGACCACTGAACAACAAGGCCTTGGCGCACAGGTAGATCAGGCGCGGGCTGCTGTGCAGCAGTTGCGGTTCAATGCGCTCGCGCCAGCCCATGAGTTTGCTCAGATGGCGTTCGCCGAGAATCCAGCTGAGCCATAAGCGCTCCATGTAGTTCGCGGCGACTTCCGGCTGATCGGCGCACAGGGCTTGCTCGACGGCGTCGTCGACGTGTCCCGATACGCTGAGCCACTGACAGGCCCGCAGCCGCAAGCGGTTCAATGGCGCACCGCTCAATTGCCCTTGCAGGACCCGGGCCACGGCCGGCAACAACCGGAACCAGCCCGGTTGTTGGTCGACGGGGACCAGAAACGCCTGGCATGCCAACAGACTGTCGAACACCCGGCCGGCCTGCCGGCCCTCCCAGAGTCGTTCACAGAAATCTGCGTTGGCCTTGGGCAAATGCGCCAGGCCCAACAGCACCTCGCGCTGGTCAACGCTCAAGCGCGACAAGAGTTCACGTCCGAGGTATTGGTCGAGCAACGACGATGGCCCCGGCAATAACAAACGAACACCCGCACACCATCCACCCGTGACCTGCCAGAGCCGTTCCCGGGCAGTGGCATCGGTCTGGGGCGACAACCCATCGATCAGCGATTCGAATTCATCCGCTCGCAAAGCCAACTGCCTGGCGTCCAGCTCAAGCAGCTGGCCGTCGAGCATCAGGCGCGGCAGGTTCCAGTCGGGGCGCTGGCGGCAGCTCACCCGTATTTGCAGGTGGGGGTTTTGAAGAGACAGGAGTTGATCGAACCAGTGGTTCAGGTCAGCGGGCATATGGGCGGGGAGATCGTCAAAAACAAGGTGAAGCTTTGAATCCTCATCGCCAGGACTGGCCTCTTCGCGAGCAGGCTCGCTCCCACAGTTGACCGCATTCCCCTGTGGGAGCGAACCTGCTCGCGAAAGCGCCAAGTCAGACACCCCATCTTTAGAGTCGAGAAATGCCAACAGCCGGTCAGACGACACTCCAAGCTCGCCTGCCAGCATCGAGGTCAAACTGTCCAGCGTCTGCCACTGCCCGCCCAACCCCACCCAAACCACCCGCCCCGGCGCAGCCTCACCTCGCAAACACTCGCGCAGCAACGCCGTTTTCCCATACCCCGCCGGCGCGCAAAGCAGTTGCAATCGATGCGGCGAGCGCTTGAGTACGTCGCACAAATGTGGCCGTGGCACAAACATGACGGACCTCACTGATGGAGAAAGGATTCCATCATTGGCCTGCACGGCTGCTTGCACGCCACCCGCATCAGGTGGTTGGCACACACAACACCCACCTGTAGGAGCGAGCCTGCTCGCGATGGTCGTTAACGATTACGCGTGCCTGCTGACTGAACGCGGCGTTCTCGAGTCCATCGCGAGCAGGCTCGCTCCTACAGTAAGGCGTTGTTTCAAGCGGGAAGGAACCCTCAGCGGATACCCGCGTTACGCAGCGCAGACGGGGTGAAGTCGGTCATCTTCGCGGTCATGCCATAGGTGGTTGCATGCTTGGACTGGTTGGTCATCGCCAGCACGTTGTAGCGACCGGCGATCAGGTCATAGATCCCGAGCATGGCGAAGTTGGGGGCACCGCGCTCGTAATCGTTCAACGCATACCCTTCCGCCACCCGCCACAGCTGTCCACGGCCGTCGTAGTGATCGACTTCCGCGAGTTGCCAGGTGTCCTCGTCGAAGTACAGATCACGCTTGGCATAGACATGACGCTGGCCCGGCTTGAGCGTGGCCTCGACGTGCCAGACCCGGTGCAGCTCATAGCGGGTCAGATCCTGATTGATGTGCCCCGGCTTGATGATGTCGTCGTACTTCACCTTGGGCGACTGCAAACGGTAGTTGTTGTACGGGATGTACAGTTCCTTTTTGCCGATCAGCTTCCAGTCATAACGGTCCGGCGCGCCGTTCATCATGTCGGTGTTGTCGGCGGTGCGCATGCCGTCGGAGCCATTGCCCGGGCCGTCGTAGGCCACCTGCGGCGCACGGCGCACTCGGCGCTGGCCGGCGTTGTAGACCCAGGCCAGGCGCGGTTCCTTGACCTGGTCGATGGTCTCGTGAATCAGGATCACACTGCCGGCCATGCGCGAAGGCGCGGTGATTTCCTGCTTGTAGTAGTACAGGACGTTGTCGCCTTCCCCACCCTCGACGCCTTCCATCAATTGCGGGAACGCCAGTTTGTCGTCGTACTCGACGATGGAATACGAACCGTTGGTCTGCGGTGCGGCCTGGGCGGCCTGGCGCTCCATGTTGCCGCCACGATAACGGTTGGTGTGGTTCCAGTAGACCTCGACGCCGTTTTTCGGAATCGGGAACGGGTAATAGCGGGTTTGCGAGAAGTTCAGCAAGCCATTGCCATCGGCGGTCAGCTCGGTGGTCACCGCGCTCTTTTTGGCGATGTCATAGATGTTCTGTGGCGACGCCGCCGTGCGCTGGGTCTTGTACACCGGGATCTTGTAGCTGTCCGGATAGCGCTTGAACATCGCCAGTTGGCCCGGGGTCAGCTTGTCCTTGTACTGCTCGGCATTGGCGGCGGTAATGATCACCTGCGGCTTTTCACCGGCGAACGGATCACCCAGGAAACCGTTGTCCAGCGCCGCCGCACCCGGCTTCAAGCCTCCGGTCCAGGCCGGGATGCTGCCGTTGGCATTGCCCTCTTTCTGGGCGCCCAAAGGCGTCAATGTGCTGCCCAGTTGAGCGGCTTCCTGGGGGGTGACGGCGGCCATGACACTGCTGGCCAGCAACGACAGACTCAGTGCGCCTGCTTGCAGAATGAAACGTACGTTCATGTTGATAGTCCTCTGGCAGGGTTGCATCAGAAATTCACGCCGAAGCTGAGCGCAACGTAGTCGCGGTCGACGTTGGTGTTGAAATCGCCACCGAAGTAGTTGGTGTAACTCAGGCTGGCGGTGTAGGTGTTCAGGTAGTCGGCATCCAGCCCGAGGCTGACGGCTTTGGAACCTTCATCGAAGTTCGGGCCGTAACCTTCCACGTCGTGGGACCAGGCCAGGTTGGGCGACAGGTTGATGCCGGCGATCACGTTCGGGTAATCGAGCTTGCCGCGCAGGCGATAGCCCCAGCTGTTGCTGGTGTAGAAGCCGTTGTCGTTGCACTCCTGCGCCGGGTTGCTGGCGCTCGGCGTGCCCACGGCAGTGCCGGCGCAGGTGGCCGGACCCGCCGCACCTTGCAGCTGGCCGGAACCGAAGGCCGGGCTGCGACCGAAGCGCAGGTCGGAGCCGTCGGCCTTGCCCAGGCCGCTGATGTGGTTGTAACCGACCTCGCCGACGACGGTCAGGCGGTTGGCGCCGAGCACCTGATCGAAGAACTGGGTCGCGGTCACTTGCGCCTGGGTCACCGGCATGCGCTTGTAGCCGTTGACCTCGGCACCGAGGTTACGCCCGGCGA
Organism: Pseudomonas izuensis; assembly: GCF_002356535.2. Classification (NCBI taxonomy): domain Bacteria; kingdom Pseudomonadati; phylum Pseudomonadota; class Gammaproteobacteria; order Pseudomonadales; family Pseudomonadaceae; genus Pseudomonas; species Pseudomonas izuensis. The sequence goes on from NZ_AP017423.2 coordinate 3,966,496, forward strand.
AACCGGTGGTGATCAGCGGCGAGGTGGCGCTGAAGGTGGCGGCCGACAGCAAGTCAGAGGTGTTCAGCTGCAGCGGCATGTTCGGCCGGTAGCTGACCTCGCCACCCAGGGACACGCCCGAGACGTTGGTCTGGAAGCTCAGGCCGTAGAGGCGGATGTCCTCCGGGTAGTCGATGAAGTAACGCACGCTGCGCGCCGAGGTCACGCCACCGGCCGCACTGGTCATCTGGTTGACGCTCAGGAACGGGCTGCGGCTGTGGTAGTTCATGGCGTAGGCGCCGAACTCGGTGTCGTTGGCCTCCGGCACGTACCAGCGCAAGGCCAGACCGTACTGGCCGCTGTCGCGGGCGTCGTTGTCTTTCAGGCGTGGAATGAAGGCATCGTCAGTCCCCGCCGCAATGGCCGCTGCGCCGCCGGTGTTACGTGCCACACCCGGTGGCAGGTCGAGGCCGGCCACCACCAGACGGTCATCACAACCTTGCGGCACGCCGTCGCTGCCGAAGAAGGTGCCGCAGTTGTCGACCACCGACTTGTCCCACTCCAGCTGATAAAACGCTTCGGCGGTGATGTTGTCGGCCAGGCCCTGGGACACGTAGAGCAGGTTGACCGGGATCAGGCCTTCCTTCACTTCCGCACCGGGCCGGCGCAAGGCCGCGACGTCGACCGGGTTGATGCTGTTGATCGAGTTGCCAATGAAGGTACTCTCGCCCCAGCTCACCACCTGCTTGCCGAGCCGCACATTGCCGACCTGATCGCCGATCGAGTAGTTGTGGTAGACGAAACTGTCGAGGAACATCGCCCCGGACGACTTGGCCGCGCGGTCACGTCCCGAATCGTCGATGTCGTAGAACGGCCGGTGTTCGTCCATCAACTCGAAGTCATACCAGTACTTGCCGCGCACGAAGGCGCCGCTGTCGCCGTATTTGAGCTCCAGGTCGTGCACGCCCTTGAAGATCTTCGAGAAGGTTTCGCCCTTCTTGAAGTTCAGGCGGTTGTCGTCGGTGGTCCGCGAGGCGGATTCGCCACCGGTCACACCCTGGGAGTTGAAGTTGGAGATGAACTGCTTGTCCGGGTCAGCCGTCGACCAGCTGGCGCCAACCGACAACGATGAATCGAACGTCCCTTGAATCTCCCCGATATTGAAATCAACCGCGTGAGCCTGTTGGCTCGCGCAAGTGGCAATCGTCACAGCTACGGTCAGCAGACTCGGCTGGAAGACTCCGCGCATTGTTGTTTTTGTCATGCGGTTTCTCCGGTTAAGGATGGCGTGGTGAGAGCCCATGCTAGCGAGGCTCCGGTAAGGTCCTCACACCCGAACGGGTGATTTGGATGAAGCGTTTTCGTCTGGTTTTTCAATGGCGTAACGGCCCGGTTCGGGATGCGCCCGGCGGGCGTTACGCTCGGTGACACGGGTCGCGCAAATGGCCCTCCCTCACCCCTTGTTGGAGCCCCCTGAGGGAGCGAGCCTGCTCGCGAATGCGGTGTGTCATTCAGCAAAAATGTCGACTTGCACGGCCCCTTCGCGAGCAGGCTCGCTCCCACAGTTGCTCTACCCATCACAGGCCGCCTGTTTTCCCATAGAGCGTCACCACGCAGGCGCCGCCCAACCCAAGGTTGTGCGCCATGGCCAGGCGTGCGCCTTCGACCTGGCGCTGCTCGGCATTGCCGCGCAATTGCCGGGTCAGCTCATAGCATTGCGCCAGACCGGTAGCGCCCAGCGGATGCCCCTTGGACAGCAGGCCACCGGACGGATTGACGACGATTTGCCCGCCATAGGTGTTGTCGCCGTCCATCACGAACTGCTCGGCACCACCCTCGGGACAAAAGCCCAGCGACTCGTAGCAGATCACTTCGTTCTGGGCGAAGCAGTCGTGGAGTTCACAGACATCGATGTCCTGCGGGCCGACGCCGGCCTTCTCGTAGACCTGCCCCACCGCCGCGTGGGTCATGTGCGTGCCGACCCAATCGAGCATCGAAGGCTGTTCGAAATTGAAGGATTCGGGGGTGTCGGTGGTCATCGCCTGGGCGACGATTTCCACGTCACGGCGCAGGCCATGTTTTTTGGCAAAACGTTCGGACACCAGGATCGCCGCCGCACCACCACAGGTCGGCGGGCAGGCCATCAGGCGCGTCATGACGCCCGGCAGGATCACCGGGTCATTCATCACGTCTTCGACGCTGAGCACCTTGCGAAACAATGCAAGCGGGTTGTTGGCGGCATGGCGGCTGGCCTTGGCCCGCACCGCGGCGAAGGTTTCCATTTTGGTGCCGTATTTGTGCATGTACTCGCGTCCGGCCCCGCCAAAGGTACGGATGGCCTGAGGCATGCCATCCATATCATCAGTGAGACCACGCAGAATCGGCAGGAAGCGCTCGCGGGTCGGCGGACGGTCATCCCAATGGGATTTCAGCGCCCCGGCCTGCATCTGCTCGAAACCGACCGCCAGCACGCAATCGGCCGATCCTGACTCGATGGCCTTGCGCGCCAGGTACAACGCGGTGGAACCGGTGGAGCAATTGTTATTGACGTTGACCACCGGGATCCCGGTCATGCCGACTTCGTAGAGCACGGTCTGGCCGCAGGTGGAGTCGCCGTAGACGTAACCGGCATACGCCTCCTGCACCAGGCGGTAGTCGATGCCCGCATCGGCCAGGGCAAGACGCACCGCCTCGGCCCCCATCTGCACATAGGTCGGGCTTTCGCTGGGCTTGCGGAACGGGATCATGCCGACGCCGGCTACCAGTACTTTTTCGCTCATGGTGTCACCTGGAAAAATGAGGGGGAAAGGATCACAACTGGCGCGCGATCAGCTCGCGCAGCACTTCGCTGGTGCCGCCAAAAATCCGCGTCACGCGCATGTCGACGAAGGCACGGGCAATCGGGTACTCGAGCATGTAGCCGTAGCCGCCGTGCAGCTGGACCATGTCGTCGATGCACTTGCACAGGGTTTCGGTGGCGAACAGCTTGGCGATCGCCGACTCCTGCACCGTGAGGCGACGACGCATGTGTTCGCCGATGTAGTGATCGATCATCAGCCGCACGGCGGTGGCCTGGGCCTTGATGTCGGCGAGCTTGAACCTGGTGTTCTGGAAGTCCCACACGGTCTGGTTGAACGCCTTGCGGTCCTTCACGTACTCGACGGTCTGCTCCAGCAGGCGTTCGAGTTTGGCGGCGCTGTACAGCGCAATCACCAGGCGCTCTTGCGGCAGCTCTTCCATCAAATGCATGAAGCCTTTGTTTTCTTCACCCAGCAGATTGCCCACCGGCACGCGCACGTTGTCGAAGAACAGTTCTGCGGTGTCGGCGGCATGCTGGCCGACTTTCTCCAGCTTGCGACCGCGACGGAAACCTTCACGGTCGCACTCGACCATGATCAGGCTGCAACCCTTGGCGCCGGCACTCGGATCGGTCTTGCATACGACCACGACCATGTCGCAGGTCAGGCCGTTGCTGATGAAGGTCTTGCTGCCGTTGATCACCCATTCGTCACCGTCACGCACGGCGCTGGTGCGGATCGCCTTGAGGTCTGAACCGGTGCCCGGCTCGGTCATCGCCACGGCCAGCACGGTTTCACCGCTGCAGATTTTCGGCAGCCACTGTTGCTTCTGCTCCTCGGTGCCCAGGCGCACGATGTACGGCGCGACGATGTCGGAATGCACACCGAGGCTCCAGCCCGAGACACCGGCGCGGTACAACTCTTCGATCAACACCGCCGAGTGCCCGAAGTCACCGCCACCGCCGCCATATTCGGCCGGCACGGTGAGGCACAACAGGTTGTGACGACCGGCCTTGAGCCAGGTTTCCCGGTCGACCTGCCCGGCCTTTTCCCACTGCGCCTGCTTGGGCAGGCATTCACGCTCGAAGAAACGCCGCGCGGTTTCACGCAGCATTTCGTGGTCTTCACGGTAGACGGTACGGTTGATATGCATCGGGATCTCCAGTGGGTTGCCAGGCCGGTGTGCGCCTGGTACGTGAGTCCAATGTATTGAGGGGGGTGGGGATACTCGCCACCCGGATCGGGTAGCGATTGGCAAGAGGAAAAATTCTGTGGGAAACATGCAGCACCCTGTGGGAGCGAGCCTGCTCGCGAAGGCGTCGGCACATCCAACACTGATGTTGCCTGACGCACCGTCTTCGCGAGCAGGCTCGCTCCCACAGGGGATTTGTGGCGGGGCTATCGGCGCAGTTCGCGCTTGAGGACTTTGCCGGCGGCCGAGAGCGGCAGTTCGTTGCGAAACTCGATGCTCTTGGGGCACTTGTAGCCCGCGATGAACTCACGGCAATACAGGCGCAACTGCTCGGCGTCGGCCTGGGCGCCGGGCTTGAGCACCACCACCGCATGCACCGCCTCGCCCCATTGCGCATGGGGGATGCCGATCACCGCCGCCTGCGCGACCGCCGGGTGGCGCACAAGAGCGTTCTCGACTTCGGCCGAATAAACATTCTCGCCACCGCTGACGATCATGTCCTTGAGGCGGTCGACGATGAACAGGTAACCCTGCTCGTCCATGTACCCGCCATCACCGGTGTACAGCCAACCGTTACGCAATGCCCGGGCGGTTTCTTCGGGTTTGTTCCAGTAGCCCTGCATGATGTTCGGCCCGCGCACGATGATCTCGCCCACCGTATTCCGGGGAACTTCCCGGCCCTGCGGGTCGACGATTTTCACGTTGACGCCCAGTCCGCCGCGCCCGACCGAGCGCGACAATCCGCTTTTGCGTGCTGCTGGCGTGTGGTTGCACGGCAGGTTGCTCGACACCACCGGGCACGCTTCGGTCAGCCCGTAGGAATGCGACAGCTCGATATCCGGTAACCGCGCCAACACCTGCTCGACCATCTCGCCGGCGCTGGGGGAAGCGCCGTAGGTCAGGCGCTTGAGACTGCCCAGGTCATGTAGTTCGAAGTCAGGATGGGCCAGCAACGCGAAGATCATCGTCGGCACCAGCAACGTCTCGGTGACCTTTTCGCGCTCAATCACCCGCAGCACTTCACCCGCCTCAAAACCCGACACCAACACATGGGTTTCACCGGCCATGAACTGGATCAACGCGCGCGCCATGCCGGCCACATGGAACAGCGGAGCGACGTGCAACAACCGGCCGTCACGCAGCGGCGGCATATCGACCATGCGCGGCATGCACGCCGACCACAGGTTCCAGTGGGACTGCATGACCCCCTTGGGAAAACCGGTGGTACCGCCGGTGTACATGATGCAGGCCAGGTCTTCACCACCGCGCCCCGCATCCTCCACTGCTGCGGCTTGAGCAATCAGTTGCTCGTAGCCGAGCATGCCCGCCGGCACTCCGCCCTCGCCTGCATAGATAAACCGTGGGGCATGGCGGGCCGTCTTGCGGATGCCTTCGACCAGCGCGGCGAAGTGCTCGTCGACAATCAGGATGCCGGTAGCGCAATCGTCCAGCGAATAGACGATCTCCGGCACACTCCAGCGGATGTTCACCGGGTTGAGCACCCCGCCGCCCCACCACACGCCCATGATGTATTCCAGGTAGCGGTCCGAGTTGAGCGCCAGCATGCCGACCCGGTCACCGGCCGCCATGCCCAGCGTTTGCAGCGCTCCCGCCAGGCAGGCGACACGCTCGCCAAACTGCCGATAAGTCTGGCGACGGACACCGAAGATGGTCGCGAGGTGCTGCGGATTCTGCTGCAGCGTGCGTTGCAGGCATTGGGTCATGTACATGGCGTCAGCTCACACCCCGATCCTTGCCGGCCCAGAAAGGTTCGCGCAGGTCACGCTTGAGCACCTTGCCCGCACCTGACAGTGGCAGCGCGGCCCGGAACTCGACGCTCTTCGGCGTTTTGTAGCCGGCGATGTGGCGACGGCAGTGTTCGATGATGTCTGCGGCCACCACTTCACGTTCGGGTTTGAGCACGATAACCGCGTGCACCGCTTCGCCCCACTGCTGGCAGGGAATGCCGATCACCGCACACGCGGCGACCGCCGGGTGACTGGCGATGGCGCTCTCGACCTCGCCGGAATACACGTTTTCGCCGCCGCTGACGATCATGTCCTTGAAGCGGTCGACGATGTAGAGGTAACCGTCCTCGTCCATGTAGGCGCCGTCACCGGTGTGCATCCAGCCGCCGCGCAGTGCCTGGGCGGTTTCCTCGGGCTTGTTCCAGTAACCGAGCATGATGTTCGGGCCGCGGACCAGCACTTCGCCGACGGTTCCCCGAGGGACTTCGTTGTCATTTTCGTCGACGATGCGCACGGTCACGCCAAGACCCGGACGCCCGGCCGAACGCAGGCGGCCGTTGGCAATGCCCTCGGGGCCATGGTTTTGCGGGCCGTTGGCGGTAATCGGCGGCGCCGCTTCGGTCATGCCGTAGCCCTGGGTGAACTCGGCATTGGGCAAGGCTTTGAGGGCCATTTCCAGCACGGGCACGGCAATCGGCGAGGCGCCGTAGGTCAGGCTGCGCAGGCAACTCAAGTCATGCCGGGGGAAATCGGGGTGCATGATCAATGCCTGCAACATGGTCGGCACGATCAGGATGTCGGTAATGCGTTCGCGCTCGATGGTCTGCATCACGTCCAGCGCATCGAAGGCCGGGACGAAGATGCTGGGCAGGCCGATCAGCGAGATCAGGATCACCCGCGACAGCGCCGCGAGGTGGAACATCGGTGCAATGTGCAGGGTCAGCGCATCGGCCGGTACCGGCACATCCGCCGCACGGGCCACGGCCGCCGTCCACAGGTTCATGTGCGACTGCATCACGCCTTTGGGGCGGCCGGTAGTGCCGCCGGTGTACATGATGCTGGCGAGATCGTCGCCACCCCGGAAAGCGTCATCGACCGGCATCGCCTCACGGATCAGTTGCTCGTAGGACAGCATGCCTTCGGGCGCCGGGCCATCGCCGACGTGGATCAGCAACGGTCGCACCCTGGCCGAACCGGCGATCGCTTCGGCCATGGGCAGGAAGGTGTCGTCGATCATCAGGATGCGGGTGTCGCAGTCGTCCAGCGAGTACACGATTTCCGGCACGCTCCAGCGGATGTTGACCGGGTTGACCACGCCGCCGCCCCACCAGGTGGCCAGGTAATACTCCAGGAATCGGTCGGAGTTCAGACCGAGCAGGCCGACCCGGTCGCCGGGCTGCATGCCCAGGCGCTGCAGGGCGCCGGCCAGACGGGCCACCCGCTCGGCCAGCTGGGCGTAAGTGTGGCGTCGATCGCGATAGACGGTCGCCAGGGCATGGGGTTGTTGCTGCAGCATGCGGTGCAGCCCTTGGGTCAGGTACATGTGGCTCTCCTGTGAATTATTGTTGTCAGGCAAGGGCGCGGGCGACGGCAAGGCGCGACGTCAGGCACCGGTGTATTTGGGCGAACGCTTTTCGTTGAGGGCCACGCGCCCTTCGGCGTGATCCTTGCTGTCGCGCAGCAATCCCCAGTGCAGATGGGCCTGGGTCACGAAGTCCCGGGGTGTCATGTGAGCTGTCTGCAGGGCCAGGCGCTTGATCGATTGCACTGCCAGCGGGCCGTTGGCCGCGATGCGTTCCGCCAGGTCCAGGGCTACCGGCATGAGCCGGTCCGGTGGCAGGAGGTCGATGATCAGGCCGATGCGCAAGGCTTCTTCGGCGTTGATCGGCTCGCCCGTCAGGGCCATTTTCATGGCGTGTGCCGCCGGGACGGCGCGCACCAGGTACTGCACGCCACCCGCGGCCGGAATGGTCGCGTCCCGCACCTCGGGCAAGCCGAACGTCGCGTTGGCCGTGGCGATCCGCAGATCGCATTGCAACGCCAGCTCAAGGCCGGCCCCGAGGCAGGCGCCGTTGACGGCGGCGATCACCGGCTTCCAGATTTCCAGGTCGCTGAGGTCGAACAAGCGCGTATAACCGCCCTCCTCGGCTTCGGTTTCGCGACTTTTCATTGAGCCGGCAACATGACCGGCCGCCGGCAGCAATGCGTCCTTGTGGTTCGCGCCACAGCAAAACGCGCGCTCGCCCGCCCCGGTCAGCACGATGACCCGCACCTGCTCATCGTCCTGGCAGGCCGCGAGCGTCTTGCGCAGGTGCATCAGGTCGCTGACGGTCAGCGTATTGTTCGACGGTTGCGCATCAAGCGTGATGACGGCGACGTGATCGATGATCTTGAACTGAATGGCCATGGGCCGACTCCTGCGCTCCGGGATTTGGTTTTTGTTGTTCGCGGGCGTTCACGCCTGGAAGTCCCAGGCAGCACTCCTGTGTTGATGCCGTCCAGTAGAACAACCCCTGCACCGCCGCCCACCACCCGCATCGGGTGGCGAAGGCCCGACACAGGGTCATGAGGTTCAAGCTCTGGGTTACACTCGAAGGGATTCATGCACTCTTAAAACAAAAAAGATTCGGACAACCCCATGGACAAACACCGCAAGTCCACCGCATCGGACACTCCATCCAGCCAGGTCTCGAATCCGACTCAGTCTCCGATCGTCAGCACCAAACTGATCCCGCCGCGCAACGCGGGACGCCTGATTTCCCGGGAACGCCTGCAAGATCAAATGCTCAAGGCTCGCCGCCAGCGCTGTATCGTGCTCAAGGGCCCGGCCGGTTGCGGCAAGACGTCTACCCTGATCGCCTGGCGCCAGGCGCTGCTGCCACTGGGTTTTGAGGTTGCGTGGCTGACGCTGTCGGCCGATGACAACGAACTGACCCGGTTCCTGGACTATTTGCTGGCCAGCCTCGGCCAGATCGACCCGACGCTGGTCCACGAAGCCACCCAACTGGAAGGTCGCGGCATCGACAGCGAAGCGGTGGAACGGACCGTCATCACCCTGGTGCGCAGCATGGCCAGTCGTGGCCGCGAACTGGTGCTGGTACTCGATGACCTGCACCACCTGACCGATGTGGGCATCCATCAAGCCCTGCAATGGCTGATTGATTACGCGCCGGCGAACCTGCACCTGGCACTGGTGTCGCGTACGGCGGTGCCCTTATCCCTGGCGCGCTTGCGCAGCCAGGAACTGGTGCTGGAACTGAACCTGCGCGACCTGCGCTTTACACCCGCCGAGTCCGAGCAATTCCTCAAGGCACAGTTGGGCGAGATCAACGCCCGCGACGCCCGGCAAATACACGAACTGACCGATGGTTGGGTGGCCGGACTGCAATTGCTGGCAGTCAGCCGCAAGAAAAATCGCCCCGCCGCCGTCGACCAGACCCACGTCCGGGACGATCAGGCGTTCGCGAAGTTTTTCGAAGTCGAAGTGCTGTCACACCTGTCGCCGACGGACCTGGACCTGATGCTGCTCATGGCCGTCTGCAACCGTTTCTGCGCTTCTTTGTGCGCCGCCCTCAGCGGCAAGCCGGAAGCGGTGCACGAGGCCAATGCCCTGATCGCGCGGCTGGAACGGGACAACCTGTTCCTGATCCCGGTGGACGGTGCCGGGCGTGAAACCTGGTATCGCCTGCACCCGCTGCTGCGCGAAACATTGCTCAAGTACTTCGATTCACGCAGCACGACCGAACAGCAGGCGGTGCACGCGAGGGCCTGGGTCTGGTTCCATGATCATCAGTATCTGGATGAAGCGGTGCACCATGCCGTCATGGCCGGCGACCCCGATGCCGCCGCCGAGCTGGTGGAACAACACGCCGAAGCGCTGTATGCCCATGGCGACCTGCGCATGTTGATCGAATTGGTTCGTCTGCTTCCGTTCGAGCAAGTGCAGGCGCGGGTCAAACTGCGCATTCTCAAGGCCCGGCTGCAACTCTATGCCCGGGATTTCGCGGCCTGCGCCCATAGCCTCGATCAGTTGCTCCACGACGTCCCCGAAAATGATGTCCATGATCGCTTCATGATTGCGCTGCTGCGCGCCTCCCTGGCCCTGCAACGCGATGACACGGACGCCGCAATGGCTGTGCTGCCGCAACTGCTCGATCCGCCGCCCGGCAGCAACGCCGTTGCGGTTGGCTCGTGCATCAATATCCTGTCGTGGCTCTACATGCATCGGGGTGACTACGAAAGGGCCCGTCAGGTGCAACTCGACCGCCCTGCCTTGCTGATCAATGGCGAACCGCTGCTGGGCACCACGGCGGGCAGCCTCCAGGGGCGTTGCCTGGTCGGGTTGAGTCACGCCCTGGAAGGCCAGATGAAGCAGGCGGAACGGGTTTATCGCGATGTGCTGCATGAAGCCGCCCAGTGCGGAAAAGCCGGGACCGACGCGACCTACCTCGCCACCGCCCTGTTGGGCGAGGTGCTCTACGAAACCAATGACCTGGACGCCGCGTTCAAACTGCTGGCGGGCTGGGTCGATATTCTCGAGCGGATTTCGATTCCGGACTCGGTCCTGCGCGTGCTTCAGGTGCTGTGGAAGGTGCAGTGGCTGGCCGGTAACCATCAGGAAGCGTTCGCCTTCATCGACCGACTCGATGAGTACGCGATCAAGCTTGGCCTGGAACGCTTGCAGACCTACTGCCTGACCTGGCAGGTGTACTGGAATACTTTGCTCGGCGAGACAGCCGTCGCTCAGGCCAAACTGGCGCGGATGGAGGCCATCGACGCCCGTCACCGCGACAGCGGGCCCAGCGCCTTCAAGGAAATCAACATCCTCACCGAGAACGTGCGGGCGCGCTGGCAAATTCACCAGGGTGACCTGGACGGTGCGCTGCAACGCATTGACCGACTGATTGAAACCTGTGACCTGCAACGTCGGCAGTTGGCCACCGTGCGGCTGATGGTCCTGAGTGCCGTGATCGAGTCCCGCCGCGGTCATCCGCAGATTGCGCGGGCTCGGGTGATGGAAGCGCTGCGCCGCGGGCAACGTTTCGGCATGCTGCGCAGCCTGATCGACGCCCACCCCGATGCACTGGACCTGATATCCGACATCGCCGGTAAAGAGGAAAACCTCGACCCGGTACTGGCGTTTTATGTCGAGCGCCTGCAAGCGGCGCAGATCTCGACACCCGCCATATCGACCGGCAAACCGGCACTGGCCGCGCCGGCAAAACCGCTCGCCACCGGTATCGAGCCGTTGAGCGACCGCGAAATCGAAGTGGTGCGCCTGCTGGCCCAGGCCCTGCCCAACAAAAAAATCGCCCGCGCCCTGGGCCTGTCCCCGGAAACCGTGAAATGGCACCTGAGCCATATCTACAGCAAACTCGGCGTCAACAGCCGCGATGAAGCGGTAGCACGGGTGCGGGATCTGGAATCGCAGGATGGGCAAACCTGAGGCGCCACACTGCCCTGCAGGAGCAAAGCTTGCTCGCGATGGCGGTGTGTCATCCGCCACAGATGCTGGATGTGCCGGCCTCATCGCGAGCAAGCTTTGCTCCTACAGGGCTCGCGAAGTCCCCAGATCAAGATACATACCCCGCCACCCACCTCGGGTGGCGTTCGCCCAGGCCCCCCGCCCTATCGTAATCCTCAGTTCAAAGGCGCACCTCGCGCCTTGCATCAGCGCCTGGCCCAGGCCGGCCTGTGATCATTGAGGAGTCTTGCGTGCACATCGCCCGAACCGTTTTCCGCGACGACCATGAGATGTTCCGCACCACCGTGCGGCGCTTTTTCGAGCGTGAATGCCTGCCGCGCCAGGCCGAGTGGGACAAGGCCGGACAGGTCGACCGCGAAACCTGGCTCAAGGCCGGTCGCGAAGGCCTGCTCGGCATCACCTTGCCCACCGAATACGGTGGCGGCGGCGGTGATTTCGGCCATTGCGCAGTGTTCAACGAAGAGTTCGCCCGGGCCGGCATCAGCGGCGCCTACTTCGGCATGCACTCCGACGTCATTGCCCCGTACATCAACCGTTGCGGCAACGAAGCACAAAAGCAGAAATGGCTGCCCGGCATCTGCGCCGGCGAGATCATCCTGGCCATCGCCATGACCGAACCCGGCACCGGCAGCGACCTCAAGGCCGTGCGCACCACCGCCGTGCGCGACGGCGACGAGTATGTGATCAATGGCAGCAAGACCTTCATCAGCAACGGCCTGACCGCCGACCTGGTCATTGTCGTGTGCAAGACCGATCCGGCCGCCGGGGCCAAGGGCATCAGCCTGATTGCCGTGGAAACCAGCCGCGCCGGCTTCAAGCACGGGCGCAAGCTGGACAAGGTCGGTCAGCACGCCCAGGACACCGCCGAGCTGTTCTTCGACAACGTGCGCGTGCCGGTCGGTAATCGCCTCGGCGAGGAAGGCCTGGGCTTCACCTACCTGATGGGCGAACTGCCGCAAGAACGCTTCTCCATCGCCATTTCCGCCGCCGCCAAACTGGAACGCCTGCTGGAACAGACCACCGAATACGTCAAGGACCGCAAGGCCTTCAACCAGACCGTGTGGGACTTCCAGAACAGCAAATTCAAGCTTGCCGACATCAAGGCCCAGGCCACCGCCATGCGGGTGATGGTCGATCACTACCTGGGCGAACACATGCGCCGGCGCCTGACCCTCGAAGAAGCGGCCATCGCCAAGCTCTACACCACCGAAACCCTGTGGAAATGCATCGACGACATGGTCCAGCTGCACGGCGGCTACGGCTACATGATGGAGTACCCGATCGCCCGCGCCTTCGTCGACATGCGCGTCAACCGCATCTACGGCGGCACCAGTGAAGTCATGCGCGAATTGATCGCGCGCAAGCTCTGACCCTCAAAAACAAAAAGGAAAAACTCGATGAGCAATAAGGTATTCGTTGCTGGCGTCGGCATGATCCAGTTCAAGAAACCGGGGACCAACGAGCCCTACGACGTGATGGGTGAACAGGCGATCCGCCAGGCCCTGGCGGACTCGGGCCTGGACTTCAACGACATCCAGCAGGCCTACGCCGGCTACGTCTATGGCGATTCCACCTGCGGCCAGAAAGCCCTGTATCGCGTGGGCATGAGCGGCATCCCGCTGATCAACGTCAACAACAACTGCGCCACCGGTTCCTCGGCGCTGTTCCTCGCCCGTCAAGCGGTCGCCAGCGGCGCGGTGGATTGCGCCCTGGCTTTTGGTTTCGAGCAAATGAACCCCGGTGCGTTGAAATCGGCCTGGACCGACCGTGCCCCGGCCACCGAGCGTGCGCTCAAGTTGACCAACGAACTGGTGGGCATGCCCGACCTGCCGACCGCCATCCGCCAGTTCGCCGGGGCCGGTTTTGCGCACATGCAGAAGTACGGCACCCGCCTCGACACCTTCGCCAAGATCCGCGCCAAGGCCAGCCGCCACGCGGCCAACAACCCGCTGGCGGTGTTCCGCAACGTGGTCAGCACCGAAGAAGTGTTGGCCGCACCGATGCTCTGGGAAGGCGTGCTGACCCGCCTGATGGCCTGCCCGCCCACCTGTGGTGCCGCCGCCAGCATCGTAGTGTCCGAAGCCTTCGCGAAAAAACACGGGCTGCGCACCGACGTGATGATCGCTGGCCAGGCGCTGACCACCGACCTGCCGAGCACCTACGACGCCAACGACATGATCCGCGTGGTCGGTTTCGACATGACCCGCATGGCTGCTGACATCGCCTACAACCAGGCCGGCATCGGCCCGAAAGACATCGACGTCATCGAATTGCACGACTGCTTCGCCCAGAACGAACTGCTGACCTACGAAGGCCTGGGTCTGTGCGCCGAAGGCGGTGGCGAGCAACTGGTCAACGACGGCGACAACACCTATGGCGGCGAATGGGTCACCAACCCGTCCGGCGGCCTGCTCTCCAAGGGTCACCCGCTGGGCGCCACCGGCCTGGCCCAGTGCTACGAGCTGACCCACCAACTACGCGGCACCGCCGAGCAACGCCAGGTGCAGAACGCGCGTATTGCCGTGCAGCACAACCTCGGCCTCGGTGGCGCCTGCGTGGTGACCGTGTACCAGAAAAACTGACGCGCCCGGCAATCAAAGGAGCCATCCGGATGATCGACAAGAAACACATCGGCAGACAATTGCCGACCTTCCTCGCCACCGCCGAAGCCGGGCAACTGCGCTTTTTCGCCAAGGCCACCGGGGAAACCAACCCGATCTATTTCGACGAGCAGGCCGCCCGTGACGCCGGTTATCCGAACCTGCCGTTGCCGCCGACCTTTCTGTTCTCGCTGGAATTCCAGATCCCGTCCAACGCCTGGCGTGACGAACTGGGGATCGTCACCGCCCGCATCCTGCACGGTGAAGAGTCCTTCCGTTACCACCGCATGGCCTACGCCGGCGACACCCTGCGCTTCGATGTGCGCATTGCCGACATCTACGACAAGAAAGGTGGCGCCCTGGAGTTCGTGGTGCGCGAAACCCGGGTGACCAATCAGCACGGTGAGCACGTTGCGGACCTGCGCAGTGTGCTTGTGCAGCGCAACAGCTGAAGCGGAGAAGACTGATGAATGCGATAAGCCTGGAAAAAATCAACATCGGCGACAGCCTGCCGCCATTGGCATTGCCACCGATCAACCGTACCACCCTGGCGCTGTTCGCCGGTGCGTCGGGTGATCACAACGCCATTCACATCGACACCGATTACGCCCGCCGCGCCGGCATGCCGGACGTGTTTGCCCACGGCATGTTGTCGATGGCCTACCTCGGTCGCCTGCTGACCCAATGGGTCGATCAGCGCCAGTTGCGCGAATTCGGCGTGCGTTTTCTCGGCATCACCCACCTGGGTCACCAGATCACCTGCACCGGTGCTGTCGTCGACCGCTTCGAAGTCGATGGCGAACAACGGATCAAGGTCGAAGTGCGCACCACCAATCAATACGGCGAGACCAAGATTGTTGGTGACGCCGTGATCGCTCTGTAAACAAAACCAATCATTGAGGAGCAACACCCCATGGCAAAACTCGACGGCAAAGTCGCACTGGTCACCGGTTCCGGCCGTGGCATCGGCCAGCAGATCGCCCTGAAACTGGCGAGCGAAGGCGCGCGCATCGTGATCAACGACCTGGACGCCGATCCGGCCCACGAGACCGCGGAGATGATTCGCCAGATGGGCGGTGAAGCCGCCGTCTGCCACGGCAACGTCAGCGCCCCGGACTTCGGCGACCGCTACGTCAAGACCGCGATGGACAACTTCGGCGGCATCGACATCATCGTCAACAATGCCGGCTACACCTGGGACGACGTGATCCAGAAGATGAGCGACGAGCAGTGGTACGCGATCCTCGACTGCCACATGACCGCGCCCTTCCGCATCCTGCGTGCCGCCTACCCGATCATCAAGGCCCAGGCCCAGGCCGATGCCGCCGCCGAGCGCGAAGTGTTCCGCAAGGTGGTGAACATCTCGTCGGTGTCGGCCCTCAACGGCAACGCCGGGCAGATGAACTATTCCTCGGCCAAGGCCGGCGTGATCGGCATGACCCGTGCCCTGGCCCGTGAATGGGGCCGTTTCAAGGTCAACGTCAACGCCGTGGCCTTCGGTTTCATCGAGACCCGCATGACCAAGGCTGACGCCCATGCCGGCGCCACGGTGAACATCGAAGGTCGTGACATCCGTGTCGGCATCAGCCCGGAAGCGGCCAAGTCGTTCGCCCAGCGCAACCCGTTGGGTCGACCGGGCACCGTGCAGGAAGCCGCCGACGCGGTGTATCTGTTCTGCTCGCCGGAGTCGAACTACATCACCGCGCAGACCATTGCCGTAGCCGGCAATCTGCAATAACCCCTGCAGCCCGGATGCACCATTCCCCCCTGCGGGAGCGAGCCTGCTCGTGATGGACGCCAACGATGACGCGCCCTGTCTGAATGATCGCGATATCTGGACGTTTTTCGCGAGCAGGCTCGCTCCTACAGGGGATATGTGATCCGCCACCTGATCCGGGTGGAGCGTTGTCGCTGGCGTCCTTCGAACATGGGACCGTCGCCCTTCGCGACGCCCGACAACAAGGAGCCAGTCAGATGACTCGCATAACCAAGTGGCTGCCGGCACTCGCCCTGGCGGCGATTTCGGCAACCGCCGCCGCTGCCGAAAAACCCAATATCCTGGTGATCTTCGGCGATGACATCGGCCAGACCAACATCAGCGCCTATTCCATGGGCGTGGTCGGCTACAAGACCCCGAACATCGACCGCATCGCCCATGAAGGCATGCTGTTCACCGATTACTACGCGGAAAACAGCTGCACCGCCGGGCGTTCGTCGTTCATTACTGGCCAGTCTCCCCTGCGCACCGGCCTGACCAAGGTTGGCGTACCCGGCGCGCCGATTGGCATTCAGAAACGCGACATCACCATTGCCCAGGCCCTCAAATCCCAGGGCTACGCCACCGGCCAGTTCGGCAAGAACCACCTCGGCGACAAGGATGAGTTCCTGCCGACCAACCACGGTTTCGACGAGTTCTTCGGCAACCTCTACCACCTCAACGCCGAAGAGGAACCGGAGCGTCCGTACTGGCCAAAAGACGACCCGGACTTCGTCAAATCCCGCACGCCCCGCGGCGTGATCCACAGCTACGCCGACGGCAAGATCGAAGACACCGGTGCGTTGACCACCAAGCGCATGGAAACCATCGACGACGAAACCACCGCTGCGGCGCAGGCGTTCATCGAGAAGCAGGCCAAGGCGGATAAACCGTTCTTCGTCTGGATGAACACCACGCGCATGCACCTGTTCACCCACGTGCGCGAGTCGATGAAGGGCCAGAGCGGCATGCCGGGCAACGATTACGCCGATGGCATGCTGGAGCACGACGGTGACGTCGGCAAACTGCTGAAAACCCTCGACGACCTGAAAATCAGCGACAACACCATCGTCGTCTACACCACTGACAACGGCCCCAACCAATTCTCCTGGCCGGATGCGGCGACCACGCCGTTCCGTAACGAGAAGAACTCCAACTGGGAAGGCGCCTACCGGGTGCCGGCCATCGTGCGCTGGCCGGGCAAGATCAAGGCCGGCGAAGTCTCCAACGAGATGTTCTCGGGCATGGACTGGTTCCCGACCCTGCTGGCGGCGGCCGGCGACAGCGAAGTGAAGGACAAGCTGCTCAAGGGATGGTCACCGACAGCCGGCGGTACCAGCTTCAAGGTGCACCTGGATGGCTACAACCAACTGCCGTACCTGACCGGGAAGCAACCAAAAGGCGATCGCCGCGAGTTCTACTACTTCAACGACGATGGCGTGCTGGTGTCCATGCGTTACGACAACTGGAAAGTAGTGTTCGCCGAACAACGGGAACCCGGTGGTTTTGCGGTGTGGAGCAGCCCGTTCGTGCCGTTGCGCGTGCCGAAACTGTTCAACTTGCGCATGGACCCGTACGAGCGGGCGGACAGTGTCTCCGACCAGTATTACGACTGGACCGTGAAGAACTCCTACCTGCTGGCTGCCGGAGTGGCCAAGGCCGCGAGGTTCCTGCAAACCTTTGTCGAGTTCCCGCCGAGCCAGAAGCCCGCCAGCTTCAGCATCGACCAGATCCGCGCGGCGGTGGATGCGAAGATCGAAGAGAAGAGCAAGGCCCAGGCCAAACCTTGAACAGCGGCCGTCGCCTGCCTTGCGGCGGGTGGCGGCTTTCGCTCGCAGTGATTTGAGCTATACCCACTAATCTCCCATTGCAGTTATTCAATTCAGGAGGTTGGCATGAAGTTCAGATATGCACTCGCAATTCTAACCGCCACCGCGAGCCTCTACGGCTGCACCACTTCATCGGGCCATGGGGTAATGGTCCCCTTGAATGCCACCCGGCAAAACGCCGGAGAGATCGGCAATGTCACGCTGGCTGATTGGGACAAACAAACCGGACTCAGTTTCTTCATCAGTGGTATCCCCAACGGCACCTCGCTGCCGTTGCGCATCTACAGCTTCATCTACAAGGGCAGCTGCCAACAACCCGGGCCGGTCGCCTACGCCATGAACGATCGCGTCAACACCGAGCGCCAGGCCATCAAGGGCTGGGCGTTTTCCAGAAGCGTACCCGTCCCCATGGCGACTCTGCTGTCCGGCGGTTACTCCATCGTCGTGCGATCCGCACCGCCCGATGGCAACGTCGATCTCTTTTGCGGGGACATCCCGCAAGCAGCTACACAGAAATAGAAAAAGGGAGGGGGCGACGCTTGCTGCGTCGCCCTTCTCCCGTCGCCAAAGACGCGGGGCCTTTACTCGGTCACACCGACGATGTGCTCAGGTGCAGGCTCGGCAGAACCGATTGGCGCGTTGAGCAGCAGGAAGTACGCCAGGGCCGAACACAACGCCACCACCGCACTGATCATGAACGCGGTATTGAACGAACCCGAGTACTGGATGCTGAAGCCGGTGACGATCGGCGCGACGGAGCCGGCGATGTAGCCGCCGAAGTTCTGGATCGATCCGAATGAAGCCACCCGGCGGCTGTCGACGATGGTATTGACGATCATCCAGGCCGTGGCGCTGGCCATGTTGATGCTGAACAGCGCCAGGCACAGCAGGATGATGCAACCGGTCAGGTCGGTGACAAACGACAGTGGCAAGGTGAATAGCGCCGCCAGCACCAGGCCGGTGATCACGCCGAATTTGCGGCTGGCGAGAACACTTTTGCCACGGCGTACCAGCAGGTCGCAGAAGCGCCCGGCGACGATGGTGCCCACCGCGCCGAAACCATAGACCAGCGACACCAGCCACGCGGTCTTGTACAGGTTCATGCCGTGCTCGCGCTCGAAGTAACCGGGCAACCAGGTCAAGTGCAGCCACAGCATGTAGATCACACCCATGAAGCCCAGGACCGCCCCCCAGGTGCTGCGGTGCTTGAACAGGTCGAGCCAGCCGGCAAAGTAGGACACCTTCGGCGCTTGAGGGTTGGTCACTTGTACCTGAGGTTTTTTCTCGGTGGGCAATGGCTTGCCTTCAGCCGCGAGTTCGGCCAGGTATTGCGCCTTGCTCTTGTAGAAGGTCAGCCAGCACAACGCCAGGATGACACCGAGCGCGCCGGTGATGATGAACATGCCGCGCCAGCCGAAGTTGACCATGAACAGTGTCAGCAAGGGCGGCGCCAGGCATGGGCCCAGGCAGGTCGATGACCAGACAATCCCGGTCGGCGTGCCGCGCTCGTTGGCATCGAACCATTCGGACAGGGCCTTGGCCGCCGAGGGGAACATCGGTGCCTCGCCAATCCCCAGCAGGACGCGCAGGCCCATGAAGCCGGCAAAGCTGTTGACCATGCCGAACGTCGACTGAGCCACCGACCAGGCCAGCAACGAGGCGCCCAGGGCGATCTTGCTGCCCAGGCGGTCGATGATCAGGCCCATCGGCAACTGCGCAAAGGCGTAGGCGATGGAGAAGGCCGACAACAGAATGCCCATCTGCGAAGGGCTGATCATCATGTCCTTCTGGATCGAGGTATTGGCGATCGACAGCGCACTACGGTCCAGGTAGTTGACGATGCCGATCAACAGCAGGAAGACAACGGTGAGGCTTTGATACTTCTTCAGTGTGTTCATCTGATGGCCTTTATTATTGTTATTGAAGCGGTTGCAGGTCTACGCATCCCCCCTGTAGGAGCTGGCTCGCCAGCGAAGACGGTGGATCAGTCGACACTGTCATTGCCTGAACGGACGCTTTCGCTGGCAAGCCAGCTCCTACAGGGGACAAAAAATCAGGGTTGGCGTGCCGTCACCGCCGCCTCAAGCAGGCCGCGCCGGCTCAGGCTGTCGATCAACGAGCGCAGGCCGAAATCCCACGGCGGCGCCTGGTCGCTGGTGGTCACACGGTTGCACAATGTACCCAACTGCGGGTT
Organism: Pseudomonas izuensis; assembly: GCF_002356535.2. Lineage (NCBI taxonomy): Bacteria > Pseudomonadati > Pseudomonadota > Gammaproteobacteria > Pseudomonadales > Pseudomonadaceae > Pseudomonas > Pseudomonas izuensis. The sequence continues at coordinate 3,986,077 of NZ_AP017423.2, forward strand.
GCTGATAGCCACCACATCGCCCGGCTTGTGGGTGAAACCGTTACCCGGCTGGTCGCGGTCCTGCTTGGGGGCGAACAGGGTACCGAGAAACAGCACCAGGCCGTCGGGATATTGATGGTTTTCATTGAGTGTCTGCTGGACCAGGTCGAGCGGGTCGCGGCTGATCTGGCGCATGGAACTGCGGCCCTCGAGGATGAAACCGTCCTGGCCTTCAACACGCAGATCCACCTCCGCGTGACGCACGTCATCCAGGTTGAACGTCTCGTCGAACAGACGCAGCAATGGCCCCAGCGCGGTCGAGGCGTTGTTGTCCTTGGCCTTGGACAACAGCAAGGCACTGCGCCCTTCGAAGTCGCGCAGGTTGACGTCGTTGCCGAGCATGGCGCCCTGTACCGTGCCGTTGCTCGACACCGCCAGCACCACTTCCGGTTCCGGGTTGTTCCAGCTCGACTTGGGGTGAATGCCGATGTCGGCGCCATGACCGACCGCCGACAGCGGCTGGGCCTTGGTGAAGATTTCAGCGTCCGGGCCGATGCCCACTTCCAGATACTGGGACCACAGGCCCTGCTCCACCAATACCTTGCGCAAGGCTTCGGCCTGGGCCGAACCCGGTACGATTTGCGACAGGTCGGCACCGATGCGGCTGGCCAGGGTGTCGCGGATCGCGTCGGCCTTGGCCGGATCGCCCTTGGCCTGTTCTTCGACGACGCGCTCCAGCAGGCTGGCGGCGAACGTCACGCCAGCGGCCTTGACCGCTTGCAGGTCGATGGGTGCCAGCAACCACGGCAGGTTTTCGTCGCGCAGGCTCGGGTCGCTGTTGTCCAGCAACGCGGGCAACTCGATCAAGGCTTCGGCCAAGGGCAATGCACGCAGGTACGCCACCGGGTCAGCCACTTCAAGCAGGGCCGAGACGGTGGCTACATGGGCGCTGATATCGTGCACGGCACCCGCCTTGACCAGCACCACGGCCGGCCCCTGCCCCGGCAGCCAGACCCGTCCGACCCAACTGCCGGTATTGAATACGGCGGCGTGGTGGCCCAACCGCAGCGGTGCTTGTGCTTTCGATTCGTTTGTCATGTCTGCACTCTTGTTGTCGTTGTGTGTCATGTCGACGCTCGCTTTCGCTTTTGTAGGAGCGAGCCTGCTCGCGAAGGACCTGAGGGCGACGCGTTTCATCTGGAAATACGCGTTATCGTTAAAGTCCTTCGCGAGCAGGCTCGCGCCTACAGGGAAGTCAGGAAAGCGCGGGCAGTTGCAACTGCCCGGCAGTCCGGTTGAGTTCATCGACCACCTTCTGCGTCAGGCTCACCCCTTCGCCCAGGGCTTGTTCGCGCAGCTTCAGGCCCGCCTGGCCCGGCAAGCGCACCGGGCGCCCGGGATCGACCGGCCGGCTCGCCAGGATCAATTTGCTCAGGAACGAACTTTCGTCGGTGAAAGCCTCCAGCCCGCCGAAGAAGCGCGGGTCAATCACCACGGCCGTGGCCGAGGCACCCCACTGGTCCGGAGCGTCCTTGCGCCCATGACCGGCCAATCCCGAAGTCAGGGCCTCGACCAGAATCGCCAGGGCAAAACCCTTGTGCCCGAAGGCCTGGCCACCCAGTGGCAGGATGCTGCCCGGCGGCGTGGTGAAAAAGTCGGCCGGGTCGTCGCTCAACCGGCCCTCGTTGCTCATCAACACCGGGTGCGGCAAGGTGCTGCCGGCATCGCGGCACTGGCCGACCAGGCCCAGGGTCACGGTGGACATACTCACATCCAGCAGGATCGGCTCGCCGCGGGTTGGAATACCGGCGGCAATCGGGTTGGGCGTGTAGACCGGGTCGATCCCGCCATGGGCGCAGACCAGCCCCGCCGACGGGTCCGAGGAATACACCATGGCCACCAGGCCACGGTCAGTGAAGGGTTTCAGGTAAGCGGCCAGGCAACCGATGTGCGAGGCACGGCGCACCACGGCGATACCGATGCCCTGCGCCGTGGCGCCTTTGGCCGCGCAATCCAGGGCGCGGCTGACACAATAAGGGCCGAGCACATAGTGGCCATCGAACAACGCCGAAATGCCGCTGTCCGAGACCTGCTCGAGCATCCGCGCACTGGCCTTGACCTGCCCGCTCAGCATGCCGCCGATGTAGCGGCTCACCAGGTTGAGACCGTGGGTACGATGACCCAGCAGCTCACCTTCGAGCAGTACGCGGGTCACCACCTGGGCGACCTCGGCATCGGCCCCGGCTTTTTCGAACAGTTGCTCGACGAACGTAGTGAGCGTTGATGCGGCGTAGCGTTTGGCGTGAGTCATGCTTGCTGCTCCGTGATCCATTGAAGGTCTGTGCGGTGTTGGCCCATCGACCGGTCAGGTCACGGCACCGATTTGCCAGGGCACGAACTCGTTCTGCCCATAACCGTGTTGTTCGCTCTTGCTGCGTTCGCCGGAAGCGATGCGCAACATCTGTTCGAAGATGTAGGCGCCGCGCTCTTCAATAGTGGTGGAACCCTCGGCGATGCCGCCGCAGTTCACGTCCATGTCTTCTTCCTGGTGCTCGAACACCCGGTTGTTGGTCGCCAGCTTGATCGAAGGTGCCGGCGCACAGCCGTAGGCCGAGCCTCTGCCGGTGGTGAAGGCGATCAGGTTGGCGCCGCCGGCGACTTGCCCTGTGGCCGAGACCGGGTCGTAACCCGGGGTGTCCATGAACACCAGCCCCTTGGCCCGAACCGCTTCGGCGTACTGGTACACCTCCACCAGGTTGCTGGAGCCGGCCTTGGCCACGGCGCCCAGGGATTTCTCCAGGATGGTGGTCAGGCCACCGGCCTTGTTGCCGGCCGAGGGGTTGTTGTTCAGTTCAGCGTTCATGCGCCGGCAGTAGTCTTCCCACCAGTGGATACGCGCGATGAGCTTTTCCCCCACCTCGCGGCTCACGGCCCGGCGCGTCAGCAAATGCTCGGCACCGTAGATCTCCGGGGTTTCCGAGAGGATGGCGGTACCACCCGCCGCCACCAGACGGTCAACGGCATTGCCCAGCGCCGGGTTGGCGGTGATGCCCGAGTACCCGTCCGAGCCGCCGCATTGCAGGCCGACGATCAGGTGGCGGGCACTGACGGGCTCGCGCTGCACCTGGTTGGCCTTGGGCAGCAAGGCCTTGACCTGTTCAATGCCGCTGGCGATGGTTTTCGACGTGCCGCCGATGCCCTGGATCGTGAAGGCGCGCAACTGGTCGCTGGCCTCAAGCCCCTGGGTCTCGAGCAGGCTCTCGATCTGGTTGGTTTCACAGCCCAGGCCGATGATCAGTACCGCCGCGAAGTTAGGGTGTACGGCGTAACCACCGAGGGTGCGGCGCAATAGGCCCAAGGCCTCGCCGCCGGGGTCCACTGCGCAGCCGGCGCCGTGGGTCAGCGCCACCACACCGTCGATGTTCGGGAAGGCAGCCAATGCTTCGGGGTGGATATCCCGGCGAAAATGATCGGCCACGGCCCGGGCCACGGTCGCCGAACAATTCACCGACGTGAGAATGCCGACGTAGTTGCGGGTCGCGACGCGGCCATCGGCACGTACGATGCCCTGGAACACCGCTTCACTACCGGGGAGGGTGTGGGCATCGACGCCGAAGGCGTAGTCACGGGCAAAGTCGCCCATCTCCACGTTGTGCACATGCACGTGGTCGCCGGCTTCGATGGGTTGCGAAGCGAAACCGATGATTTGTCCATACCGGCGCAAGGGTTGGCCCTGCTCCACGCGCCGGGTGGCGACTTTGTGCCCGGAAGGGATCGGCTGGCGCACGGTGATCGCTTCCGCTTCCAGGCTCAGCCCCTCTGGCAGGGCCTGCCGTGCAATCAGTACGTTGTCCAGGGGGTTGAGGCGAATCACGGCAGTGTCGCCGGTCCGAGTTCTGGCAATCAGTTGCATGGGACCTCTCAGGGCAGTACGGCTGACTTCTTGTTATGGCGCCGCCCCTTCCGTGAAGGGCGAATCTGCGATAACTGTAAGGAGCCAGCCCTGACATTCCCAATGAGATGATCCGATCAACCGATAACCTGGCGTTATCGAATGGCCTGATCGAGTGACCTTAATTAATCAATCGCCACGCCCTCCTCCCGGCGCTGGCGCGCGAAATCGAGCAGGATGTCGGCGAATTCCCGGGCGGAACCGCTCAGGGGTTCGTCCTTGCGGGTGATGATGCCGTACTCCAGCGGAGCCAGCCGCAGCGGGCTCTGCAGCTCCTTGAGCAGGCCACTGTCGAGCTGCGCAGCCACCATGGACCTGGGCAACATGGCGATCATCGGCCCCGATTGCAGCAATTGCAGGAACATCTGCATCGAGATGGTATTGACGCTATCTGCCGGGGAAGCAATGCCGGCGGCCTTGAATGCCAGCTCCAGACGATCGCGGATGGGCGTCCCAATCGGGTACAGCACCCACGGCCACTGGCCCAGCGCTTCAAGCGGCGTACAGTCCAGCTCGTTCAGTGGATGACGGCTGTTGACCACCAGGCTGAAGGGCTCGGGCTCCAACGGCTGGAAGTCAAAGGCCTGGCTGTAACGCTCTTCGGTAAAACGGCCGATCATCAGGTCGAGCTTGTTCTGCTCCAGCATGGCCAGCAGGTGGTCGCTGGACTGCTCCACCACCTCAATCGACAGCAAAGGGCTGCGTGCCTTGATCGCGGCGATGGCCTGGGGCAGCACCACCGAAGTGGCCGCAAAAATCCCGCCCACCTTGAGAAAGCCATGGCCGCCCTTGCGCAGCCGGTTGACCTGATCGACGAAGGTGTGTGAATCGGCCAGCGCCCCCTGGGCATAGCGCACCACGTACTCGCCAAGCTCCGTGGGCGGCATGCTGCGTGGCAGGCGCTGGAACAGGGCAAAGCCGAACTGCTCCTCCAGATCACGCAGCATCTTGCTCAAGGCGGGCTGGCTGAGGTTCATCTGGATGGCGGTGGTGTGCATGTTGCGCGTGCGTGCCAGGGTGTCGATCAGCACCAGGTGCTTGAAGCGCACCCAGTTGCAGAAGCTGGAATGGGTAATGTCCGACGGCATCGGGGGGTAGTGCCTCTTTAAAATGGGGTGCATCCCGCAGGAGCTGGCTTGCCAGCGAAGAGGCCATGGCAGGCAAGGTGAATCTCGCCCGATGATCCATTCACCGCGCCGCTATTCTCGCTCTGTTGGAGCACAACACTCGTTTTATTTCAGCTCCGTTCTTATTTCGGTTCCGGGCACGAAAAACTTAGTGGGATCATCGACCTTCTTCAGATCAATCAAGGCTCGGCAAACGCAATGGGAGAACTCTTTCTGCAACGTTTCGGGGTCTTTCGATGCCACTTGCGATGCTTGCATGGGTTGTCCCCCGGGCGACTTATAGCAGACACAATTATCCATTCGGGTGATGCCGTACTCAGTTGTGCTCGAACAAGCAGTGGTCAGCAAAGAGATCGCGATGAGCATTGCGAAGCGTTTCATTGGCTCCCCTCCGAGGCGGTTATGAAGGGCTAACGCTAAATAGAACGCAGTGGAGTGATAGTGCCTTCGTCTGCCCTCTGATCAGGCAGGCTGTTGTAACGGTGTGGTGACCGATGAAGGCGGATTTACACCCTGGACGCAAAGCCCGACCTGCTCAATAAGCCCGACAGAAGAAAGCTTAGCTCTCATTTTCCAACGCTCCATCCACTGGTGGCTGTTGGCGGTTTTCTGCCCTCAACGCTGGCGCACATCCCGGGGTTCCTCGGCCGGGGCCGTAAACCATTTGTCTTTCGGCACCCGCTTGTCTTTCTCGGGATCGCCCAGGTAGTGCGGCGACATGATTTGCACACCGTATTCGTTGAAGACGTCCTGGATATTGGCGTGCAGCATGCTCAGCAGCACGGCACGGGGCCGGGGTTGGCTGGGGATGGCCTGCGCCACCAGGCGATATTCGGGATAAAAATCGGACAGCGCGGTCTGGAATACCTGCGCCGGCGGTTCTTCGAGCACACCCGGCGTGCGCCTGGCGGCTTCCAGCAACATGGCCTCCACCTGGCGCCACGGCGTGTCGTAGCCGATGGTCACCACCGTATCCACCACATAGCCAGGGCCCTGCACCGTGCGGGAGTAATTCTTGGTGACCGTGCCGGTGATCATCGAATTGGGCAAGGTCAGCACTTCCCCCAGACCGGTGCGGATGCTGGTGGTGAACATGCCCAGTTCGGTGACCGTGCCTTCGTATTCGCCGATGCGCACGAACTCACCGGGACGCAAGGTTCGGGTGTACGTCAGGATCAGCCCGGCGGCGGCCTGCCCCACCACGCTGGTGGCACCCAGCGAAATCATCAGGCCGATCAGCACGGACAGGCCTTTGAAGGCATCGGTACCCGCGCCGGGCAGATACGGGTACGCCATTGCCAGCGCGAACAGCCAGATCGCCAGGGACGTGAGGCGCTGGGTAGGCTGCAGGGTTTCACGGTTGAGCCACGTAAAGGTTCCCGGCGTCGCCATACGTCTGAGCACACGGCGACTGAACGCCGTGGCGCCACGGGCGATGAAAAAGATCGCCAGGGCCACACCCAGCCCGGGTATGGCGCCGACGATGGCCTGAAACAAGTAGCTGACCACCTCGAACAGGTAATTGTTGAGGCTTTCACCCCAGGGCCGGGTGTAGGGAAAACGCGACAGGACAAAACCCAGCCACTCATACGTGAGCAGCAGCAAGGCCAGCCATCGCAGCAGCCAAAACAGGCGGATGACCAAGGGGTACAGGTAATTGGCTTCAATGACCTGTACCCGCCCGACTTTCAACGCCCGAGTGTGCCGATCCATCAATTCGGGCAATCGCTTGAGCAATCGGCCTCGCAAATAAGCCACGCCCCAGAGCAGCGCAACGTACACAGTCGTGGCGATGGCCACAGCGAGTAGTGAGCGAAGCATCAGCTTCAGGTTCCGCGCCTCCCGGGTTTCCGCCACCACCTGGCGCAAGTGTTCAGCCGCGCTTTGCGCGGCCTCCTGCACCGAGGCAAAGTCCACGCTGTCGACATCATCGGGCGCCACGATAAAGGCGCGCCTGGCCCCCAACAGCACCAGATAACTGTCGTGGATCGGGTCAAGGGTGACAACAGGCTCGCCGTCCTCATCCAGGGTTTCGCCGATCACTGCTTTCGCCCGCTTGACCCGCGAAACCGGCGCTTCACCGAGCAGCGTGGCGCGGAACACCATGATGCTGCGGTTGGCCACTTTCAATTCGACGGGTTCTTCGATCGGTTTCACAGCGTCCCCGGCCCATAGCAGCATTGACCAGAACAGGCTGAAAACGACCATCGACAAGGCAGGCAACCTGCTCCGCATGTGTCAGTTCCTTATGTCACAGGTTGAGGACAGGGTTAACAAAACGCAGCGTAGTCCAGCGATCAAGGGTTGTCAGATTGTGCCGTGGTAGATATCAAAAGCCGTGTGAGCCGGGATCGACTTGACGCAGAACACCGTTGCTCGCTCCAGGGAAACAAGCGCAACACAGATCCCATGCGCTAACCTGACGCCAGGACTCGACAGCCCAGCCCTCACTCACCGGATCAAGGCCTGCCCTCTATGATCATTTCCTCTGCATCGGACTACCGCGAAGCGGCACGTCGCAAACTCCCCCGTTTTTTATTCGACTACATCGATGGTGGAGCTTATGCAGAGCATACGCTGCGGGCCAACAGCGCGGATTTGAGCGGGGTCAGCCTGCGCCAGCGCATCCTGAAGAACGTCGAAACCCTGAGCCTGGACACCACCCTCTTCAACCAGCGGCTGTCGATGCCCATCGTGCTGGCGCCGGTAGGGCTGACCGGGATGTTCGCCCGCCGTGGCGAAGTGCAGGCGGTCAAGGCGGCGCAGAACAAAGGGATCCCGTTGTGCCTGTCGACCGTGTCGGTGTGTTCGATCGAGGAAGTCGTGGCCAACACCCAGCAACCGATCTGGTTCCAACTCTATGTGCTGAAGGACCGCGGCTTCATGCGCAACGCGCTTGAGCGGGCGCAAGCCGCCGGGGTTCGCAACCTGGTGTTCACCGTCGACATGCCCACCCCCGGCGCCCGCTACCGGGACGCGCACTCGGGCATGTCCGGTCCGTTCGCCTCGTCACGTCGTGTACTCCAGGCCATGACCCGTCCCGATTGGGCCTTCAACGTCGGCGTGATGGGGCGTCCACACGACTTGGGCAATATCTCCAAATACCTGGGCAAAGCCGTCACCCTCGAGGACTACATGGGCTGGCTGGCCAACAATTTCGATCCCTCGATCAGCTGGAGCGATCTGGAGTGGATTCGTGAATTCTGGAAAGGCCCGATGATCATCAAGGGCATTCTCGATCCTGAGGATGCCCGCGACGCGGTCAGCTTCGGTGCAGACGGGATTGTCGTGTCCAACCACGGCGGCCGGCAGCTGGACGGCGTGCTGTCTACCGCCAAGGCGCTGCCGCCGATCATGCAGGCGATCGGCAATGATTTGAGCGTGCTGGTCGACTCGGGCATCCGCTCGGGGCTGGACGTAGTGCGCATGCTGGCGCTGGGGGCGAAAGGTGTCTTGCTGGGCCGCTCGATGGCCTACGCCCTGGCCGCCGACGGCCAGCGCGGGGTGGAGAACATGCTGGATATATTCGCCAAGGAAATGCGCGTGGCCATGACCCTGACCGGCGTCACGTCCATCGATCAAATTGACGAATCCATTTTGGTGCGATCTATTCGTTGAGCAGCTCGTCATTCAACACCGACAGGAATTGATCCATGCGCATCGCCTTGCTGTCCGATATCCACTTGTCCGTCAACGCGATAGCGTTTCCCGAGGTGGAGGCCGATATCGTCGTGCTGGCCGGCGATATTGCCCGGCCGGCCAGGGCCATCGAGTGGGCCAGGGCCTGCCCGGCTCCGATCCTGTACGTGGCCGGCAACCACGAGTTCTATGGCAGCGACCTGGTCTCGACCTACGAGCAGTTGAACAGCTTGTCCCAGGGCACAGGGATCCACATTCTGGAACGCTCGGAACATGTCCACGACGGCGTGCGTTTCCTGGGATGCACCCTGTGGTCGGACTATCGTCTGTTCGACGATGCGCAGGAACGGGCCCAGGGCATCGATCTGGCGACACAGCTCATTCGCGACTTCAGCCACATCAGGATTTCACCGGACTTTCCCGACCTGTTCACCCCGGCGGTGTCCCAACTGATTTTCTTGCAGACCGTCGCCTGGCTGGATGACTGTTTCCGCCGGGACAGTACGACGCCGACGGTGGTGATTTCCCATTACGCGCCGGCCCGGTCGAGCATTAGCCCGATGTTTGCCGGTTCGCCGATCAACTCGAGTTTCGTTTCGGACCTCGAAGAGCGGATCAAGAAGTGGCAACCGGCGCTGTGGCTGCATGGCCATACCCATGGCAGTTTCGACTATCGGGTGGGCAATACCCGCGTGGTTTGCAACCCCCGGGGTTATGCGAAAAATGGCGTGAACGAGAACCCCGAGTTTAACGATGCGCTGGTGATCGAGCTGGATTTGCCCGTCACTTGAAAAAATGGCTGGGCGTTGTCCCGAACTGCTTTTTGAACATGGTGGTGAACGCACTGGGGCTGTCGTAACCCAGCGCTCCCGCCACGTCGATGATTTTCTCGCCGACGGCAATACGCTCCAACGCCAGCAGCAGCCGGGCCTGTTGACGCCACTGGCCGAAGGTCATGCCGGTTTCCTTGTGAAACAGGCGCTGGATGGTCTTGGCATCCAGGTCCAGCCGGTCGCTCCAGTCCGACAGCGTTGAACCATCCCCCGGGTCCTGTTGCAGGGCCGAACAGATCGCCTGAATACGTTGATCCGCCGGTTGCGGCAGGTGCAATGGCAAGGTCGGCAGGAGGGTGAGTTCGTCCACGATCAAACGCATGATCCTGGCTTCGCGGGAATCCTCGTCAACCGGCACCGCGATGTTCACGGATGTCTTGATCAACTCGCTCAGCAGCGCCGAAATGCTCACGGCCCGGGTTTCATCCGGCAGCTGCGGGAATTGGTCCGGCCGCACGAAGACGCTGCGCATCTTCAACGCGCCGACGCAGCGTATCGAGTGCACATGCCCGCTGGGCATCCAGATCCCCCGGCTCGGCGGTACTGTCCACTGGTGCAACCCCGAGTGCACGACCATCACGCCCTCGACGGCATAGATCAACTGATGCTTGGCGTGGCTATGGGGTTCGATGAACCAGTTTTCCGGGTAATCGGTCGCACTGGTGCAGACCGCCCAGGTCACTTCATCCATCTCGACCAGAAAGGTTTCCAGTGGCTTGACCATGATGCCTCTTTTGCGAAAGTAGCTGCCCGAATTGCGCGAGACAGGCAATTTCGCGAAATCTAGCATAGCGCCAGGTAGATGCAATGCCCCCCTTTCTCCAGCCTGGATGATGTGCGATGTCCTCAATGACGACCCCTTCCGCTACCGCCGCGGTGGCCAGCCAGACCAGCCCTTTGGTCATGCGTGTGATCGGTGCCTGCGCCCTGGCCCACCTGATCAATGACCTGATCCAGGCCGTGCTGCCTTCGATCTACCCCATGCTCAAGGCCAACTACGGCCTGACCTTCACCCAGGTCGGCCTGATCACATTGACCTTCCAGCTCACCGCTTCGCTGCTGCAACCATGGATTGGCTACCACACAGACCGTCATCCCAAGCCCTGGCTGCTGCCGGCCGGGATGGTCTGCACCTTGGTCGGCATCCTGATGCTGGCCTTTGTCGGCAGCTTCCCGGCGATACTCGTGGCCTCGGCCCTGGTGGGCATCGGCTCCTCGACCTTTCACCCGGAAACCTCACGGGTGGCACGCCTCGCCTCGGGTGGCCGCTTCGGTCTCGCACAGTCGACCTTCCAGGTCGGCGGCAACGCCGGCAGTGCCTTCGGTCCCTTGCTGGCGGCGGCCATCATCATTCCCTACGGTCAAGGCCATGTGGCCTGGTTCGGCCTGTTCGCGGTATTCGCCATCCTGATCCTGTTTGGCCTCAGTCGCTGGTACCGCAGTCACCTCAACCTGTTCAAGCTCAAGCAGGGTAGCCAGGCCACCCACGGTCTGTCGAAAGAACGTGTGACCTTTGCCCTGGTGGTGCTGGCGCTGCTGGTGTTCTCCAAGTATTTCTACATGGCGAGCTTCACCAGCTACTTCACCTTCTACCTGATCGAGAAGTTCGACCTGTCAGTCGCCAGCTCCCAGTTGTACCTGTTCCTGTTTCTCGGCTCGGTTGCAGCGGGAACCTTCTTTGGCGGCCCCATCGGTGACAGGATCGGTCGCAAGAAAGTGATCTGGTTCTCCATCCTCGGCGCAGCCCCCTTCACCCTGGCCCTGCCCTACGTCGATCTGTTCTGGACCGGCGTAGTGAGCATGGTCATCGGCTTCATCCTCGCCTCGGCATTCTCCGCCATCGTGGTCTTCGCCCAGGAACTGGTACCGGCCAATGTCGGCATGATCGCGGGTGTGTTCTTCGGGCTGATGTTCGGCTTCGGCGGTATCGGGGCTGCGCTGCTCGGGCACCTGGCGGACCTTCATGGCATCGAGTACGTGTACGCCCTGTGCTCTTATCTGCCGCTATTGGGAATACTGACGATCCTGCTGCCGTCCACCCAAAACACACGGCCCCTGTAGGAGCTGGCTTGTCGGGTCGCCGCATCGCAGCGAAAGCGGGCTGTCAGTCAATATTGATGTTGACTGTGCCGCCGTCTTCGCTGGCAAGCCAGCTCCCACAGGGGAACTGGTACATCCGAGAAAATCAGGTCGGCTGTCAGGCCGCCTCGCTTTGGCTTTTCGCGGTGTTCGCACCCTCGAGAGGCCGAGTGGAGGTTCTCTGTAGGAGCGATGCTTGCTCGCGAAGAACGCCTGGACAACGCGATCATTCAGGCAGCACGCGTTATCGTTGACGCCCATCGCGAGCAAGCTTCGCTCCTACAGGCTTTTCCAAGTGACCCGCTGTAAAAGCGGAACCCTAGGTGGCCGTTACCGCAGGAATGGATATGTACTCGGTCAACAGCATTCAGGTTTTTTGACTGTGCCGCCGTCTTCGGTGCGGCGATCCGACAAGCCAGCTCCTACAGGTTCCCGATCACGCTCGCATACACCGATCGATCAACATTCCCGCCAGACAGAACCACAGCCACGGTTTTCCCCTCCATGGCATCACGCTCCTGCATGAGTGCCGCCAGGGCCGCCGCACCGGCCCCTTCGGCGAGGTTGTGGGTGTCGGTGTAATACACGCGCATGGCTTCGGCAATCTGCTCCTCGCTGACGGCTACGATCCGCTCCGCAGCCGCCCCGTAGATGGCAAAGGCGTCGGGAATCGGCTTGCGCACGGCCAGGCCGTCGGCAAAGGTATTCGCCGAGGCGGTTTCGCGTATCGCTCCAGCCTCGAACGACAATTTTGCGGCGTCGGCCTCAGTGGACACCACGCCCACCACCTGGGTGTTCAGGCCCAGGGCATCGCGGGCGGCGATCACCGCGCAAATCCCCGAACCACAGCCAATCGGCACGTAGACCGTATGCAGATCCGGTACAGCCTCGAACAGCTCCAGCGCGTACGTGGCCACGCCTTTGACCAATTCGGTGTGGAACGGCGGAACCAGGTACAGGCCATGAATCTGCGCCAGGCGCGCGGCCTCTTCACGGGCTTCATCGAAATCGCGGCCATACTCGACCACTTCGCCACCGAAACCGCGCATGGCCTTGTTCTTTTCGACCGAGTTACCTACCGGCACGACGATCAACGCCCTCAAGCCCAGCGCCCCGGCCGCCAGTGCCAGGCTCTGGCCATGGTTGCCGCGGGTGGCCGTGACAATCCCCTTGATGCCCGGGTGCTCGCGCTTGAGCCAATGCATGAAGGTAATGCCACCGCGCACCTTGAAAGCACCGGTAGGCGTGTGATTTTCGTGCTTGACCCACACCGTGCAACCCAAGCGTTCGCCCAGCAGCGGCCAGCAATACTGGGCGGTGGCCGGCATGACTTGGTACACGTGGCGAGCGGCTTGTTCGATATCGTCGCGAGTCAGTCTGTGCATGAGTCGTCTCCCTGAAGTGTTGCCCAGTCTAGGCACGGGCGCAGCATGTCGGCTTTCAGAAAACTGACCTGACTTTTGCCCGCCCTCTTCACTACTATGGCGTTCATGAGCCATCGAAACCGCCCGCAGCCCTCTCCCCCCTCTGAACCGGTCCGTCGTATCGAGGCAGGACCATGGGCGATCGAATTGTTACCCGGTGCCGCCTACGCGACCCGCTATGTAGCGACCCAGTCGGCCATCGGCTTTGCCTTCGACAGCCAGCGAGGCCTGCACGCCATCGGCTGCGATCGGGTGCAGCCTTTCGATGCCCTGCCCAACGGCCTGGCATTCGTCCCTGTCGGCTGTGACGTGTTGTCCGAATCCCCCAAGGGCGGTGAATACCTGCGGGTGATACGCACCGACGGTGTGCCATTGGCCGGGGATCGTGCCTTCAACAATCGCATCGATCAGCAGGCCATTAGCCTCGCGCTGCGAATGCGCGCCGCGCTGTTGCAGGCTTCAGTGGAAGACGATTGGGAGGCCTGGGCACTGGCATTGGCGGATCGGGCGACCGGCAACCAAGCGTTACTGGCACCGCTGCAAAGCGCTATCACCGGCAAGCGGATGCGCCTGCTCGATGAATTCATTGACGCCGGCCTTGACGGCCCGCTGGGTATACCGGCCATGGCGGGCTTGCTTGGATTGTCCGAAGGCTATTTCATGCGAGCCTTCAAGCACGCGACGGGCAAAAGCCCGCACAGTTACCTGATCGACCGACGCCTCGCCAAGGCCCGCGCCCTGATGCGCGATTCGACAGCCAGCCTGGCAGAAATCGCCCACACCTGCGGCTTCAACTCCCAGGCACACATGGCGACCACCTTCCGCCAGCGCCTTGGAATAAGCCCGGCGCAGCTACGCAGTCTATCGAAGCCCGGCTAATGCATAAAAACACGCGCACCTGTAGGAGCTGGCTTGTCGGATCGCCGCACCGCAGCGAAGACGACGGAACGGTCAATATTAATGTTGACTGACAGTCCGCTTTCGCTGGCAAGCCAGCTCCTACAGGAGTACGCGTACCCGCCCCTCAATCAGGTCGGCTCGTAGGCCGCCATCGCTGGCAAGCCAGCTCCCACAGGGAATGGGTGCGCCCGCAAAAGTCAGGCCAGCTCGTAGGCCGTCTTCGCTGCGATGCGGCGACCCGACAAGCCAGCTCCTACGGGGGAATGCGTACTCGCCCTCAACCAGGTCGGCTGTCAGGCCGCCTCGCTTTGGCTTTTCGCGGTGTTCGCCCCCTCGTGAGGCCGAGTGGAGGTTCTGCGCAGTGGGCACCTCGGCAGGGATGCCGAGGTAGCCGCGCCCGGCCATGGATGGCCGATCGCGGCGGGCCCACGGAGCAGGACCGGAGCGAGGGTATGCCGAGCCTTAGCGAGGCACCGAACGACAGGGGCAAGAGCCCTTGGTTACTTGGGGCTCTTCCAAGTGACCCGCTGTAAAAGCGGAACCCTAGGTGGCCGTTACCGCAGGAATGGATATGTACTCGGTCAACAACATTCAAGTCGGCTGTCAGGCCGCCTTCGCGAGCAGGCTCGCTCCCACAGTTGAATCGGTTTCTCCATAACAATCAGGTCGGCTCGCAGGCCGTCTTCGCTGCGATGCGGCGACCCGACAAGCCAGCTCCTACAGGGGAGTCTGCGAAGAGACCGCTATCGGTTGCCACTCACTGACGCGACGCGCCGCATCGCCCTCGGGGTGGTAGGCATGGCAGGTGCCGATCACCCAGTGCCTGGGCATCTGAAATTCCGGGTCGCTGGCAGCGCGCTGACGCAAGCGTTTCTGTATGACCGGCGCCAAAGTCTGGATGGCAGTGGTAGCCATCGGCCCCAACATTTCGGTGAGATGGGTACAACCCTTCACTCCCCCGACGCGCTCGGCGACACGTTTCTTGAAGCCCGGGCCGATGCGCATGCCCACCAACGCCGCATAGGCCTGGTTGACATGACTGCAAACAGGCGTGGGCGCCTGCTCGGATAGGGCAGTGAGATGGCGGATCACCATTTTCAGATCGAGGGTCATGAGGATGCGCATACCGTGCAGCACGCCGTTGGCGGGAATGGTCCCGTAAGGGAAGTCGGTGTCGACGCCCTTGGTATCGAGCAAGTGGCCTTCGATATCGAAAAGTCCGTCATCGCGTTCGTAGCCGGTGCAAACCACCTGCCGGGTATGCAGCAGGCGTCGTTCGGGATGACTGGCAATGGGCACTGTCATAGTCATGCACTCCAGGATGGCGGAGCGCCGAGGCGCCCCGCCACCGTTTTCAGACGTTGCCCAGACCACCACCGCAGACCAGTACCTGGCCGCTGACGTAGTCCGATTCCGGGATGCAAAACAGGTACACAGCCCCGGCAGCCTCTTCGGTGTTGCCCGGCCGACCCAGCGGAATCATGCTTTTGGACTGCTCGACGATGGCAGGACTGATGCCCACCTTGATCTCGCGACCTTCAATGTTGATGAAGTGCGGATCGCCTTCCACCGGCTGGGTCTGGCGGGTCTCGATATGACCGAAGGCCACGGCGTTGACGTTGACTTTCATGCGCCCCCATTCCTTGGCCAGGCATTTGGTCATGCCCAGTACACCCGCCTTGGCCGTGGAGTAATTGACCTGCCCCGGGTTGCCGCCAGCGGACGTCGAGGCGATGTTGACCACCTTGCGATTGACCACACGCCCTTCGGCGGCCTCTTTCTTGGCCATGGCACTGATGATCGGCTGGGCGGCGCGCAGGATGCGGAACGGCGCGGTGATGTGGCAGTCGATGATCGCGTACCACTGTTCATCGCTCATCTTCTGGATCACGTTGTCCCAGGTGTAACCGGCGTTGTTGACGATGATGTCGATGCCGCCATAGCTGTCGACCGCGGTCTTGACGAAGCGCTCGGCGAAATCGGCCGCCGTCACGCTGCCAACACAGGCGACAGCTTCACCACCGAGGGCGCGGATTTGCGCCACCACTTCTTCGGCGGGACCAGCGTCGAGGTCATTGACCACTACGCGCGCACCATCGCTGGCCAGTTTCAGGGCGACGCTGCGCCCGATGCCACGACCGGAACCGGTCACCAGGGCGACTTTGCCTTCGAGTTTTTTCATGGGGATATTCCTTGTTTTTGTCTGGATTCAGAGGAGTGCCACGGTGGCTTCGCCGACCAGTTTCTCGTCGCCGTATTGATTGACGCAGCGGATCGCCAGGCGTGCGCGTCTTTCACCGTCGACCTCGAAAAGTTCGATGACCTTGCCATGGCAGGTGGGGACGTGCCCCAGTTGGGTAATGCCGGTGAATCGCACCGCCAGGCTGCGGATGTGTGCCTGCGCAACCCACCCGGTCAGAAAGCGACCGAGGTACGCCACCGAAAGCATGCCGTGGGCGAAGACATCGGGCTGGCGGGCCTTGCGGGCGAAGTCCAGATCGATGTGCACCTGGTTGTGATCACCGGAGGCGCCGGCATACAACGCCAGCGTGGTGCGATTGATGGCAGGCAATATCAGCGGCGACAGCTCGAAGCCGACCTGCACATCGTGCGACTGAAATGAGTTCATCACGGGCTCCTCAGCGTTGCACGAGAGACGAGCGGATATCAGCGATGTGCTGACCGTCCTGATTGGTGACGCGGGTCTGTTGCACCACAAAAGTCAGCGCCCCGCCCTTTTTCTCGTAGACATCCACCACCCGGGTATCGAAGGTGAGCACGTCGCCGGCATAGGCCAGACCGTGATAGTCGAAGCCCTGTTCGGCATGCAGGATGCGCCCCAGATCGAAACCGAAAACGTCCTGGACGATGTGGTCGCTGTCGCGCCCCTCGGCTTCCAGGCACATCAGGAAACTCGGCGGTACCGGCAAGGACCGGTGCCCGGCGAGTTTCGCGGCGGATTCATCGGTGTACACCGGGTCGGTCTCGCCGATGGCCTTGGCGAAAAAGCGCAGGCGACCCTTTTCAACTTCGCAGCTCGTCACGCCCAACGAGCGCCCGATCAGACTCTTGTCTGCCATGTCACGCAGTCCTGTCAGTCAGTGCCTTCAATCCGGCTCTTCAATCAAAAGAAAGGGCGCGCCCGCAACGGGCGCGCCGTGTCATCAGCCGCGGCCGAAGAGGGTCACGATGCCGGCGCCGCCCAGGCCCAGGTTGTGCTGCAAGGCGTGCTGGAGGTTCTCCACCTGACGCTTGTCGGCCGTGCCGCGCAGTTGATGGGTCAACTCGTAGCATTGGGCAAGACCGGTGGCACCCAGCGGGTGACCTTTGGACAGCAGGCCACCGGACGAATTGACGACCACCTGCCCGCCATAGGTGTTGTCACCGTCCATCACGAATTTTTCGGCGCCGCCTTCCGGACAGAAACCCAAGCCCTCGTAGGTCAGCAGTTCGTTATGGGCGAAGCAGTCGTGCAGCTCGCAGATGCGGATGTCTTCCGGTCCTACGCCGGCCTTTTCATAGACTTCAGTGGCGGCCTGACGGGTCATGCCGACGCCGACGATGCTGATCAACGAAGGGGGCTCGAAAGCGTCCGGCTGATCGGTCACCAATGCCTGGGCCAGGATGCAGACATCGGTACGCAGCCCGTGCTGTTTGGCGAAGCGTTCGGAAACCACGATGGCCGCGGCACCGCCGCAGGTCGGCGGGCAAGCCATCAAGCGGGTCATGACCCCTGGGAAAATCACCTGGTCGGCCATGACTTCTTCGGTGGTGATCACCTTCTTGAACACCGACAACGGGTTGTTCGCGGCATGGCGGCTGGCCTTGGCGCGAATGGCCGCGAAGGTTTCCATCTTCGTGCCGTATTTCTCCATGTGCTCGCGGCCGGCACCGCCGAAAAACTTCAGGGCGTCCGGCATGTCACGGCCTTCAGGGAAGATCGCGTCGGCCACCTCATGTCCCTTGCCGTACGTGATCGGGCGATCGAGCCAATGGGATTTCAGCGCACCGGGCTGCATCTGCTCGAAGCCGAAAGCCAGCGCGCAATCCACTGCGCCACTCTCCACTGCCTGGCGTGCCAGGAAGAGCGCCGTGGAACCGCTGCCGCAGTTGTTGTTGACGTTGATCACCGGAATACCACTCAGGCCCACTTCGTAGAGCGCCGACTGGCCACTGGTGGAGTCGCCGTAAACATAGCCGGCGTAGGCCTGCTGGACCTTGCGGTAGTCCAGGCCGGCATCCTGCAGTGCCAGGCGGATGGCTTGCGCGCCCATCTCGATGTAAGTACCGCTCTGGCCGGGCTTGGCGAACGGGATCATGCCAACACCGGCAACAAATACTTTCTGCGACATCACTTTCTCCAAGGTCAGTTATCGAGGCCTGTGCCGCTCGCCCCTGCCTGGAGGCGATCGCAGCAAACCGTCTACCGATGGTCACGTAACGAGGAGGCGCTCTCCCCCCTCGGGTGGAGGGGGCATGGCTGAAGTGTTCAGGGAACGCGACGATTGGGGGGGCTCCCCCCCCATACGAGGGGGAGGCTCAAAAGGCGTCGGCGGTAGCGTCTTGTGGCGGTACACCAGAACAACAAGATCAAAGGGGTAACCAACACGTGACTTTCGAAAGACCTATGAGCTCCCGGCGCCAGTGGCCCTCCACCACTTTGCCAATCGAATTGCGCCCTCACCTGCTGGCCCTGGCCGTGGGCCTCGGGACCTGCGCCAGCGCCAATGCCGTCGACTTCCAGATCGGCGAAATCGAAGGTCAGTTCGATTCGTCCCTTTCCGTCGGTGCCAGTTGGGCCGTGCGCGGACCGGACCCCAAATTTATCAACAGCGCCAACACCCTTGGCCTGCGCGGTGAGTCGGCGACCCGCACGGCGGATGACAACCGGCAGAACTTCAAGAAGGGCGAAACCTTTTCGAAGATCTTCAAGGGCGTACATGACCTTGAACTGAAATACGGCGACAGCGGGGCCTTCGTTCGCGGCAAGTACTGGTATGACTTCGAACTGATGGATGAGCACCGTCACTTCTACGACATCGACGACTCGGGACGCGATCGCTCGGCCAAGTCGTCCGGCGCCGAGTTCCTCGACGCCTTTGTCTACCACAACTACAACCTGGGCGATCTGCCTGGCAACGTGCGCCTGGGCAAACAGGTGGTGAGCTGGGGCGAGAGCACCTTCATCGGCAACTCGATCAACAGCATCAACCCGGTCGACGTGGCCGCCCTGCGTCGTCCAGGTGCCGAGGTCAAGGAAGGCCTGATTCCGGTGAACATGCTGTATGTCTCCCAGGGTCTTGCCGAGAACGTCACCGCCGAAGCCTTCTACCAATTGGAATGGGCCAACTCGGTGGTCGACAACTGCGGCACCTTCTTCGGTTCCGATCCCCTGCCCCAGGGTTGCAACGACCGCCTGGTATTCGCCGGCCCCGACCTCGCTCCCGGCGTAGCCCACAACACCGCGACCGCCGCACAGATTCTCAGCGGTCAAGTGCTGGACGACGTCTACATGCCGCGCACGAAAGACAACGACCCTCGCAACAGCGGTCAGTTCGGGATTGCCTTGCGTTGGTTCGTACCGGATCTGCACGACACCGAGTTCGGCTTCTATGCCATGAACTACCACAGCCGCAACCCGTACCTGAGCTTCACGCAAACCACCGTCGCGCCAATCACCGCGGCCCAGGTCGGCGCCCTGCCCGCCGCGGCGCGAACGCTGGGTGTGGCGCAGAACCAGTTCGACCGGGTGCGAGCCGCCCGTTACTTCGTCGACTATCCGGAAGATATCCGCCTGTACGGGCTGAGCTTCCAGACCACCCTGGGCGAGACTTCCGTCGGCGGCGAGCTGAGTTACCGGCCGAACATGCCGCTGCAAATCAACACCGCCGACCTGAACCTGGCGGCGATCCAGTCCACCGACACCAACTTCCGCACCCAGACTTCGCCGGTCTTCACCTCCGGTGAAACGGCACAGGCCCTGGGCGGTGACCTTCCCGGCTACAAACGCATGCCGGTGATGCAGGCGCAGGTCACTGCCACGCAATTCTTCGATCAGATCCTGGGCGCCAGCCGCCTGACCCTGGTTGGTGAAGTGGGCTACAACCGCATCAATGGCCTGGGCCCGGCCGACGGCACCGACGTCCGCTTCGGTCGTAGTCCGGTGTTTGGTGCCGGCGAATTCCCCGGCACCCAGAATGCGACCGTCTGCGCCACGGCCACCAACCCGCAGAAAGAGTGCAACAGCCACGGCTTCTACACCACCAACTCCTGGGGCTATCGCGCGCGCGCCAAGCTCGACTACACCAACGTCATTGCCGGCATCAACCTCTCACCGAACCTGGCCTGGTCCCACGATGTGGACGGTTGGGGCCCGAACTTCGAGGAAGGCGCCAAAGCCGTCAGCCTCGGCGTGGATGCCGACTATATGAGCACCTACACCGCGAGTCTGAGCTACACGGACTTCTTCGGTGGCCACTTCAACACCAACACCGACCGGGACTTCGTCTCGCTCAGTTTCGGCGTCAACTTCTGAGTCAGAGGGCATACCCATGAAAGCAAGCATGATCATCACCTCCGGGGCCTTGGCGCTCTCCCTGCTGGCCTCCAGCGTCATGGCCGCCGTCAGCGAGCAGGAAGCGGCTCAACTTGGCACGACCCTGACGCCGCTGGGCGCGCAGAAGGAAGGCAACGCCGACAAAAGCATTCCGGCCTGGGACGGCGGCCTCAAGTCTGGCGCGGCACCCGTCGACGCCAAGGGCTTCCTCGGCGACCCGTTCAAGAACGAGAAACCGCTGTTCACCATCACGGCCGCCAACGCCCAGCAGTACAAGGACAAGCTGACCCCCGGCCAGCTCGCCATGTTCCAGCGCTATCCCGACACCTACAAGATTCCGGTCTATCCGAGCCACCGTACTGCCCAGGTACCCGCGGCCGTTTACGCGGCTGCGAAAAAGAGCGCGCTCAATGTGCAACTGGTCAGTGACGGCACCGGCCTCAGCAACTTTGCCGACTCGCGCTACTACGCCTTCCCGATTCCCAAGAGCGGCGTCGAGGTCTACTGGAACCATGTCACCCGTTTCCGCGGCGAGAACGTCGAGCGCTGGTCGGTCCAGGCCGTACCGCAGGTCAATGGCGACTACACCATTGTCGAGACCCATGACCAGAACAGCTTCCCGCAATACATGGATGGCGTAGACCCGCAGACCGAGAAGAACATCCTCTACTACTACATCTTTGCGGTCGATGCGCCGGCGCGCCTGGCGGGCACCGTGTCCATGGCCCATGAAACCATCGACCAGGTGACAGAGCCACGCAAGGCCTGGACCTACAACGCCGGTCAACGCCGTGTCCGCCGCGCCCCGCAACTGGCGTACGACGCACCGGGCCTGGCCTCGGACGGCATGCGCACGTCCGACAACGCCGACATGATGAACGGCTCCCCGGATCGCTACGACTGGAAGCTGGTCGGCAAGAAGGAGGTCTACATTCCCTACAACAACTACAAACTGCAGTCGCCAAGCGTCAAGTACGCGGACATCATCAAGCCCGGCCATATCAACCAGGACCTGACCCGCTACGAACTGCATCGCGTGTGGCACGTACAGGCGACCCTGAAAGCCGGTGAACGGCACATCTACGCCAAGCGCGACATGTACTTCGATGAAGACACCTGGGTACTGTCCGAGGTGGATCATTACGACGGTCGCGGCCAGCTCTGGCGCGTGGGTGAGAACTACACCTACAACAACTATGAAAAAGGCGTGAACGCCCCGGCGGCACAAGGATTCTACGACCTGCTCGCCGGACGCTACATTGTCGCGACCATGAGCAACGAGTCCAAATCCGCCCCGCAATACGGCGCCCGGACCAAACTGGCGGATTTCACGCCTGCCGCGTTACGTAATGCGGGTATTCGCTGACCCCGGGAACAGCGACAAAACAAACGCCCCGCATTGCGGGGCGTTTTGCATTCAGTGACCATCGCAGGCAACCGTGGAAGACCTGCACACCTGTAGGAGCTGGCTTGTCGGGTCGCCGCATCGCAGCGAAAGCGGTGGATCAGTCAACCTATTAATCGTCTGAACGGACGTCTTCGCTGGCAAGCCAGCTCCTACAGGAGTACGCGTACCCGCCCCTCAATCAGGTCGGCTGTCAGGCCGCCTCGCTTTGGCTTTTGATCTTCTTGCACCCTCGAGAGGCCGAGTGGAGGTTCTGCGCAGTGGGCAACCCGGCAGGGATGCCGGGTTAGCCGCGCACGGCCAAGGATGGCCGATCGCGGCGGGCCCACGGAGCAGGACCGGAGCGAGGGAATGCCGAGCATTAGCGAGGCACCGAACGAAAGGGGCAAGAGCCCTTGGTTACTTGGGGCTTTTCCAAGTGACCCGCTGTAAAAGCGGAAACCTAGGTGGCCGTGGCCGCAGGAATGGATATGTACGCGGTCAACAAAATTCAGGTCGGCTGTCAGGCCGCCTCGCTTTGGCTTTTGATCTTCTTGCACCCTCGAGAGGCCGAGTGGAGGTTCTGCGCAGTGGGCAACCCGGCAGGGATGCCGGGTTAGCCGCGCACGGCCAAGGATGGCCGATCGCGGCGGGCCCACGGAGCAGGACCGGAGCGCGGGAATGCCGAGCATTAGCGAGGCACCGAACGAAAGGGGCAAGAGCCCTTGGTTACTTGGGGCTCTTCCAAGTGACCCGCTGTAAAAGCGGAACCGTCAGTGGCCGTGGCCGCAGGAATGGATATGTACGCGGTCAACAATATTCAGGTCGGCTCATAGGCCGTCTTCGCTGGCAAGCCAGCTCCTACAGTTTGGTCCGGAGTGCATCCACAAAAGTCAGGTCGCCTGTCAGGCCGCCTTCGCTGCGATACGGCGACCCGACAAGCCAGCTCCTACAATGATCATCGGACACCCCAAAAATCCTGTGGGAGCGAGCCTGCTCGCGAAGACGGTGGCACAGTCAACGTTGCTGTCAACTGATCCACCGCCTTCGCGAGCAGGCTCGCTCCCACAGGGGAGGATGTTTTATGGCCTACTCGAAAACAACCTTGCTGCGACTGGCGTCCCAAGCCTCGATCTGCCCTTGATAACGCTCTTCAATCAGACTGCGACGAATCTTCAAGGTCGGCGTCAGCAGCGCATTCGCGACAGTCCAGGGCTCGGCGACAACCACCAGGCACCCCAATTGCTCATGGGACTCGAACTGCGCATTGACCTCTGCCAGGAACACTTCAAGCTCAGTACCCACCTGGTCACGCCCCTCGGCCGTGGCCAGGGCAGCGCGGGTATCAGGCGACACGTTGATCAAGGCCAGCGGTTGTGCCAGTCCGACGCCGGTGACGCAGGACGCCTCGACACGCGGATGATTACCCAGTTTGGCCTCGATCGGCACCGGCGCGACGTACTTGCCCTTGGCCGTCTTGAACAGCTCCTTGACCCGCCCGGTGATGCGCAGCCGTCCCTGCTCATCCAGTTCGCCACGGTCACCGGTACAGAACAGGCCGTCGGCGGTATAGCTCTGGGCGGTCAACTCGGGTCGCTTGTAATAGCCCAGCATCTGCGCCGGACTTTTCACCAGAATTTCGTTGTCGTTGCCGATACGGCATTCGACACCCGGTATTGCCGCCCCCACATAACCGACACGCACCTGCCCCGGCAGGCTGAAATGCGATGTGCCGAAGTTCTCCGACATGCCATAGCCTTCCAGTAACTCAAGACCCAGCTCGCGATACCACTCCATCACCTTGACCGGCAACGGCGCCGACCCGGACAGGCCCGTGTGTACCTGGTCCAGTCCCAGGGCCGAGAGGATCTGCGACTTCATCAGCTTGCCTTCCACCGGATCGGCGAAAGCGGCAGCCTGGCTGGCAGGGTCGATACGTTCGTTGATGCCCTGATAGAACTTGCCCCACAACCGCGGCATGGACAGGAAAATCGTAGGACGTGCACGTCGCAGGTCGTCGCTGAAGGTGTCCAGCCCCAGGTTGAAGAACACCCGGCAACCACTGTAGAGCGACACCGCCTCCACCACCGCTCGTTCGGCGGTATGGGCAAGCGGCAAGTAGGACAGCAAGCGGTCACGATTGCTCGTGCCCCGGCCGTTGTCATACATGCAGCCGGTCACCGCCGGTGCGTTGTACATGGCGGCGAAGCTGTGCATCACCCCCTTGGGATCGCCGGTACTGCCCGAGGTGTAGATGATGGTGGCGAGTTCTTCGGGCGCCGGTTCGAGCACCCTTTGCAGCGGCGCAGTATGGGCGATGATTCGCTCCCAGGACTCGCCCTTGCCGCAGCCGGACATGGGTAAGTCAATCAACGGCAGGCCGGTTGGAATCGAAGCGCAAACCGCATTCCAGCCCGCCGCGTCGCCCTCCAGGCGACCGACGAACAGCAGCCGTATTTCGGCATGCTCCAACACGTAGCGCACCGTGTCGCTGTTGGCGGTCGTGTACAGCGGGACACTGACGTGCCCGGCCATCCAGATCGCCAGGTCGGCGATGATCCAGTGCGCGGTGTTCTTGCCGAAGATGCCGATAGACGATTTCGCGGGCAGTTCGAGGGTCCGCAGGTGAGCGGCCATGCGCCGCGCCTGGTCGCCCACTTCACGCCAGCTGTAGTCTTGCACGCTGCCATCGGGCAGGGGTTGGGTCAGGTAGATTGAATCAGGTGTGTTGAGCTCCCAGTGAAGGAAGCGATGCAACAGGGTTGAATTCTTGTTGTTATTCATGGCTGCTCCTGCATCTGAAGGATGGTGTTCCACCCATTGAAATTGTTCTGTTGCGCCAGTCGCAGCGCGCATTCGCCGCCCGGTTCAATCGCGCTGATAAAGGGTGGTCGTCACCGTGCCATCGGCACCTGTCTGATGTTGAAGGGCCAGTTGCGCATCGGCGACCTGGCGTCGGCCGGCACTCCCGCGCAGCTGTTGCACCAGTTCGATACACTGCGCCAGAGCGCTCGCCGCCGACGCCTGACCCAAGGCAAGCAAACCACCGGAAGGATTGACGACCAGGTTGCCACCCGCCGTATTGTCGCCATCTTCGACCATCTTTTCACCGCAGCCTTCCGGGCAGAAACCCAGTGCTTCGTAAAGCAGCAACTCGCTGACGGTACTGGCGTCGTGCAGTTCGCACACGGCCACCTCTTGCGGCCCCCTGCCCGCTTGCTCATACAACTCGCGGGCGGCGGCGACGTTGACGTCATAGTCTACGCCAGCGAAGCTCGAAACCCGATCCAGGCCGCTCACCTGCTGCGGTGAAACGCAGGCCTGGGCGGCAATGCGCACCCTCGGGCCGCTGCAGTGGCGCCTGGCAAACTCACCGGAGCACAGCAAGACCGCCGAGACGCCTGAGCTGCCCCAGGCAAACTGAGGATGCGTGAGCGGTTCGGCGATCGATTGCGCCGCCAGCACCTGCTCCAGGCTCAGCGTGCGGTTGAACGCCGCCATCGGATTGAGCGCGGCATGCTGGCGCGCCTTGACGGCGATCATGGCGAAGGTCTCTGGCCGGGCCTGGTAACGCACCATGTAGTCCCGCGCAGTGGTGCCCAACTGTTCGAAGAAAGGGCCCGGCGCCACGGGCGCACTCTGAACGCCCAGCACCAGGATGCTTTCGGCCTGCCCCAGGGTGATGGCCTGACAAGCCCGGGCAAGCAAGGCACTGCCATCGACGCCACCCTCCGGAAAGTGACAGAGGGGGGCTTGCCCCAACCCTACTCGTTGCAAAGCACGCTGCAAGGTCACGCCATCCATCATGCACGAGACGGCATAGACGGTCGCGATGTTGCTCGCGGACAAGCTGGCATCGCTGAGTGCCTGTCGTATCGTACCGCTGACCGGAACCGCCGGATCGGGTCCCAGCGTGGTCGTACGCAAAGGCGACATCCCTACGCCAATCACATTGACGCAACGTTGCATCGTGCTCTCCTGAAATAAAAAAGCTGCCGCTTCCAGCTCAGGAAAGCGGCAGATGCCCAAGGGATCAGGCCGGGACGGACTCGAACAATTCGACCGCGCCGTTTTTCAATACAACAACGTCTCGCTCCACAGCGCGCATCTCGACCACGATGCGTGTAGGGGACTCTCGCCACATGCGGGTTTCCAGGGTATCGCCGGGCATCACGATGGACGCGAAACGCGCGCGAACGCTCTTGAACAGGCGCGAGTCGTTGCCGCAGAACGCCTTGATCACATGGCGACCCAGATAGCCGAAGGTGCACAGACCGTGCAGGAACGGTTTCTCGTAGCCGGCCCTGGCGGCGTAGTCCAGATCGATGTGCATCGGGTTCCAGTCGCCGCACAGGCGGTACAGCAGCGCCTGGTTGATTTCGGTCTTGTCAGCCAGCACCGCGTCGGGCTGACGATCCGGCGCCACGTTGATTTCTTCGCTGGCCACACGCTGCAAGCCTGCACCCGGTACGCCCGGGTAGAAGCCGGTGACTTCGTTGTAGAACAGCGGCGTGCCGTGTTCGTCGGTGGTCTCGATGGCCAGGATGGTGACGGTGCTCTTGCCTTTGTCGATGGCCGACTTCAAGCGCATGGTGTGCTTGAGCTTGGCCTTGGGCGGCAATGGGCGATACATCACGGTGTATTGCTCGCCGTGCAGGCCCTTGGCGAATGGCACGTTGAGGCCTTCGAGCTGTGGCTCGCCGGACTTGGCGGCACGCAGGAACACTTCGGTCGCCGGCAACACGGCCATGGTCGGCAGGACACGGAACTCGTCGCCGAGGAACTCGTTGACGTACTTCAACTCGTCGCGGTCCAGCGGGTCCTTGGCGGCGCCGACAGCCAATGCATAGAGCGCGGCATCGTTCTGGTCGTATTCGGTTTCCAGATGGGAGACGGCGTTGGCCGCCACTTCCATATCGATGAATGCATTCCCGCCCTTGGCCGGCGATTCCATGCGCGTGAACAGCTCCTTGAAGCTATCGCCGCCATCGGCGTGATAAACGCTGTGCTCGTCGAACCGGGTAATGCGTTCCCAGTTATCGCGAACCAGTTCCGGGCTCAGGGTATTGGTGTGCAGGTGACGACCCTGGGAACGCTCCCAACGGTATTTGGCATGGAAACCGCCGCCCACTTCGAACAGGCTGCCGGTGTCCTGGCATTCCTCGCTGCACAGCCAACCCACCAGCGGCGCGCAGTCTTCCACTTTCAGCTTGTCGTGAAGCTCCTGCGGGAAAATGCCGCTGGCGATTACCATGCGCGAGGCGGCGATCGGGGCGATGGTGTTGACCCGGATGTTCTTGCTCGCGCCTTCGATGGCCAGCGAGTTGGCAAAGCCGATCAGGCCCGACTTGGCCGTGGAATAGTTGCACTGGCCGAAGTTGCCGAAGATACCGGCACCGGACGCGGTCATCACGATGCGGCCGTAGCCTTTGTCGCGCATGATCGGCCACACGGCGTGGGTCAGGCGGAAGGCGCCCTTGACGTGGACGTCCTGAATCAGGTCCCACTGCTCCTCAGTCATCTTGTGGAACGAACTGTCGCGCAAGACGCCGGCGTTGTTGATCAGAATGTCGACCGTGCCGAACACCTCGAGCGCGGTGGCGACGATTTTCTCGCCCTCGGTCACCGAGTTGTAGTCGGCGACAGCTTCGCCGCCCATGGCGCGGATTTCCGCCACCACGGCATCGGCGGCAGAACTCGAGCTGCCCAGGCCTTCGGTGCTGACACCCAGGTCATTGACCACGACCCTGGCGCCTCGGGAACCCAGCAGCAAGGCGTGGGCGCGTCCCAGGCCGTTGCCGGCGCCGGTAACGATGGCGACTTTGCCGTCAAAACGAATTTCTTGAGACACGTTTGCTCTCCTATGATCGCGCTCACAACGTGCGAGCGATGATTTCCTTCATGATTTCGTTGGTCCCGCCCCAGATCCGGTTGCCACGGGTGTCCAGGTACAGCCTGGCAATCGGGTATTCGGTCATGTAGCCGTTGCCGCCATGCAGTTGCAGGCAGGCATCGACCACCCGGCTGCTGAGTTCGGCGGTCCAGTACTTGGCCACCGCGGCCGCTTCGGCCGTCAGTTCACCGCGCAGCAACAAGGCCATGCAGCTGTCGACCCATGAGCGGCCGATCTGGATTTCGGTCTTGAGTTGCGCCAGGGTGAAACGCGAGTTCTGGAAGTCGAGCACCGGTTTGCCGAACACGATGCGCGTGCGGGTGTATTCGAGGGTGTGATCCAGCGCCGCCTCGGCCTGGGCCTGGAAACCGGCGGCACCGATGATGCGTTCCCACGCCAGGTCGTGCATGAGCTGATAGAAGCCCTGCCCTTGCACGCCACCGAGCACGTTCGCGGCCGGCACGCGGCAATCGTCGAAGAACAACATGCTGGTGTCCTGGGCATGCAGGCCGATCTTTTCCAGCGGCTGTGAACGACTGAACCCTTCGCGCTCTTTCTCGACAATAATCAGCGAGATGTCCTGGGCACCCTTGCCGCTGCTGCCGGTCTTGCAGACCACAACCGCGAGGTCGCAGGACGATCCGTTGGAGATGAACGTCTTCGAGCCGTTCAGCACGTACTCGTCGCCGTCGAGCGTCGCACGGGTGCGCACGGCTTGCAGGTCCGATCCGGTATTGGGCTCGGTCATGGCGATGGCGCCCACCGCCTCGCCGGCGATCATTCTCGGCAGCCAGGTCCGCTTCTGCGCCTCGGTGCCGTAATTGAGGATGTAGAACGCCACCAGGCCGTGCACGCCGAAGCCGATCAGGCCCGAGGCCCCGACCCGCATGAATTCTTCGGCGAACAGCATGTCGAACAGGCGGTCGGCGCCGGGGCCGCCATACTCCTCCGGCATGGAGGGCAGTAACATGCCCAGCTCACCGGCCTTGCGCCACACTTCACGGGGCACGCACTTGTCCTTCTCCCACTGGGCGTGGAAGGGTGCGACTTCCTGTTCCATGAAGCGGCGGCAGGCGCGGCGAAACTCATCGTGCTCGGTACTGAACAATGTACGGGGGATCAAATATTCCATGGGAATTTCTCTTTATCCTGAGTCTGCAACCGGGATCAGAGCGTGCGCCCGACCAGATCTTTCATGATGTCGTTGGCGCCGCCGGCGATGCGCAGGACGCGGTGATCGAGGTAGTGACGGGCCACCGGGTACTCGAGCATGTAGCCGTTGCCGCCGTGCAGCTGGACGCACTCGTCCACGACCTTGGTGTAGAGGTCCGAGCACCATAATTTGGCGGCGGCTGCCGCCTCGGGGCTGAGGCTCCCGGCCAGGCACTGTTCCATGCAGCGGTCGACGTAGTTCTGCGACACCGCCAATTGCATCTTCAGGTCGGCCAATTTGAAGCGGGTGTTCTGGAAGGCGAAGATCGGCTTGCCGAACACGGTGCGACCCTTGGTGTATTCAAGCGTGCTTTCAAGCACGGCCTCGGCACCGGCGACGCTGCTGATGGCGATAGACAACCGCTCCCAGGCCAATTCCTTCATCAGTTGGAAGAAGCCCTTCCCGGCCTCGCCGCCCAGCAGGTTTTCCTTCGGCACCCGGACGTTTTCGAAGAACAGCATGGTGGTGTCCTGGGCGTGCAATCCCACCTTGCGCAAGGGTTTGGACCGACTGAAACCGGCACGGTCGGCTTCGACCAGGATCAGCGAGATGTCCTGGGCGCCCTTGCCCGAGTTGCCGGTCTTGGCGACCACCACCACGACATCGCAGTTGGTGCCGTTGGAGATGAAAGTCTTGGCGCCATTGATGACGTATTCATCACCGTCCAGCACGGCGCGGGTCTTGACCGCCTGCAGGTCGGAGCCGGTGTCGGGCTCGGTCATGGCCACTGCGCCAATGGCCTCGCCGGCTGCCATCTTCGGCAGCCACGCCTGCTTTTGCTGCTCACTGCCGAAATTCACCAGATAGCCGGCAACGATGTCATGCACCCCGAAACCGATCAGGCCGGAAGCCTGGCCCGCCCGGTAGATTTCCTCGGTCGCAATCATCGAAAAAAGGCGATCCAGCCCCAGCCCGCCATAGGCCTGCGGCGTGGTCGCATTGAGCATGCCCAGCGCGCCGGCCCGCTCCCAGATTGACCGGGGAACCCGATGGTCTGCTTCCCACGCTTCGAGGCAGGGAGCACATTCCTGAGCCAGGAAGCGCCGCACGCTGCGGCGAAACTCCTCGTGCTCTTGATCAAACAGGCTGCGCGCAATCATGGGGTGGTTCTCTCCTCAAATCATCGTTCTGCCACCTATCCAGGGGCTATGGATCGATCATAGGAGGAGGTATCGGCGATCCGCCCCCTCGGGGAGGGGGGGATTTGTGCATTCGAAAATCAAGGTTTGCTTCTGATGCGGGCCAGGCAAGCGCAACATTGAATGGCTTCCACACCACAAAGGCTACGGGCAGCGGCGACTACTCACGCCGATCAATCTGATCCAGCATCCAGACCGCGAGAATCGAGCAAGCAACTGTCGATTTTGTCTTCGACATCACACGGTTGAAAACCGCTTGCGATAATCACTCGGACCGACCCCGAGACGCCGCACGAATGCCCTTCTGAAACCATCCGTATTGGCATAGCCGACGATATCGGCCAAGCGCTTGAGTGACACGTCCGAATCTTCGATCAGCCGCCTGGCGGCATCGATACGGGCAAGCTCGACAAACTCGGCCGGGGTCGAGCCGGCTTCCGCCTTGAAGGTGCGGGCAAAGTTCCGTTCGCTCATGCCTGCGCGAGCGGCCAGGGTGGGGACGCTCAGGTCGGACTTGAGGTGCTGCAAGACATAGTCCTGCACATCCCTGATCACACTGCGTTCGGCTGTCTGTGCGGCCAATTGCGCGCTGAACTGCGATTGCCCGCCAGGTCGCTTGAAGAACATCACCATTTCACGCGCGACACTGAGCGCCAGTTCCCTGCCGTGATCCTCTTCGACCAGCGCCAAAGCCAGGTCCATGCCTGCGGTGACTCCCGCCGAGGTGTAGATGTTGCCGTCCCTGATGAAGATGCTATCGGGTTCGACGCAGGTTTGCGGATGTTCCCTGGCGAGTTTCGCGCTGGAATTCCAGTGCGTTGTCACACGGCGCCCGTCGAGCAGGCCGGCGGCAGCCAGCAGGAATGCGCCGCTACACACCGAGCCGATGCGACGCACGGATTTGGCCTGCCGGCGCAACCACTCCTGTAGCGCAGGGTTCATGGCGATTTCGTCGATGTGCGGGCTGCCGGCCACGAGCAACGTATCAATCCGGCCTTTATAGGTCTCGAAGGTCTCATCCACGCCGAGTTTCAAACCACTTGAGCCTTTGATCATCCCCTTGTCGGTACCGATGACTTCGACCCGGTAGGCGCGTGGATTCCCCAGTTGCCTGGCCGCTTCGGCGAACACATCGGCGGGTCCGACAACGTCAAGCAGTTGCACGCGGGGGAATGCCAGGAGGGTTATGCGCATGATGTCTGTCCTCGTCGAATCATTGGCTGAATACGTCGCCATGTGACTATTTAAGCCAAACCCATTTTCGGCTGAAAATAGCTCCAACAGCAAATTCAGTCAAACGGGAGACTGCCATGAACAACGCATACACCCCCTCCGTCGCAGCGGCACAATCGGTACCCAACAGCACGACTTCAATCAAAAACCTGCCGATCAATCTGTTCGGTTCAGTCATGGGTCTGGCCGGTCTGGGACTGGCCTGGCGCCTGAGTGGTCAGTATTTCGGTGTAGGCGGCGCGTTGGGTGAGGCGATTGGCGCGCTGGCCGGCCTGATATTCGTATTGTTGACCCTCGGTTATCTGAGTAAATGGGTGAAACACCCTGCTGCGGTAAAAGCCGAGTTCAACCATCCGATCGCCAGCAACTTTTTTGGCACCGTCACCATCGCACTGTTGCTGCTGTCGGCCGTGGCGGCACCCCACAGCGAATGGCTCGGGCAGGCGCTCTGGATACTGGGCAGCGCACTGACGGTGTTGCTCGCAGGTCTTGTGGCTTCCCGCCTGTTGTCGGGCAATCAGGATTCATTGAATGCCGTACCTGCGTGGCTGATTCCAGGTGTTGCCACCCTCGATATCGCGGTAACCGGCGCGCACATGCCCATGCCATGGGCGGCGGAGTTCAACCTGTTTGCCCTCGCCGTGGGTGCGGTACTGGCGCTGGTTTTCTTCACCCGGATCTTTTCGCGGGTGGTGCATGAAGCCCCTCTGGCCAAAGGCATGGTGCCCTCGTTGATGGTCCTGATTGCACCGTTTGAAGTAGGTTTTCTGGCGTACACCAACGTGTTCGGCGAAATCGACCGATTTGCCAGTGTGTTGTTCTACTTCGGCCTGTTCCTGTTCGTGGTGTTGAGCTTCAAAGTGTTCCGTCGCGATGTGCCTTTTGCCCCTTCGTGGTGGGCAATCAGCTTCCCCATCGCAGCCCTGAGTAATGCGGCACTGAAATATGCACATGCCCAGGACAACACCTTGCTGATGGTTATCGCTGCGGTGATTTTGCTGTTCCTCACCGTGGCACTGACCGTGTTGCTGGTGAAAACCCTGATCAGCCTGTTCAGCGGAAAACTGTTGGCCAACTGACCGTTTACCTCCCTTTGGCGAGCCCTCACCGGCTCGCTTTTTTTTTGCCCATACAGGTTTCATCCAATGACTTACAACACATCGTGGTTACTGCTGATCGTTGCCGGCTTTCTGGAGATTTTCTTTGCAGTCGGGTTGAAATCTGCAAACGGCCTGGAACGGCCCTGGCTGCTGGTCGGCACGGTCTTCGTGTTGGCCGGCAGTTTGTGCTTGTTGACACTGGCGTTGCGGGTGCTGCCTGTAGGAACTGCCTATGCGGTCTGGACCGGAATCGGCGCCGCCGGCACAGCCATCGTCGGAATGTATTGGCTGGGCGACGCGGTATCGTTCTGGAAATTGTTCTGGATCGGTCTGATCCTGTTGAGTGTCGCCGGGCTGCGCTGGGTGGCCTGAACCGTGAGCCATTGAGGCGAAAGGTCAGGTGCAGCCTTGAGGTTCCGTGGATCCGGTTTCGAGTATTTGCGCGGTGATGTCATGCGTCGGGCGATACAGGTCGAACGGCGCGCTATTCTTGATCTGGGTAGCTGAACGCCCACACCGAAGGAGGTCATCCGTCTATGCACTGTGTCTTTTTCGAAATCCGCTGCGGTTTGACCTGATGCAAGAGGACAAGTCGATCCGCGCCGTCACGACACCCTGAAAAGGAGGCACCAGCATGAGCACCTTGAAGCTTCACCCTGCACTGGACAACGGTATCCAACCCGCCGCCGCGAATTTCACGGGTGGCACCCTGCAATGCCTGTGTGCGACTGACAAGGTCGAGGTCAGGATCGACGCACAAACCCTGCATAACCACGCATGCGGCTGCAGCAAATGCTGGAAACCGCAAAACGCGACATTCGCCGTCATCGCCGTGGTACCCCGGGATAAGGTCAGCGTCACGGCCCACGGCGAAAAACTGGCGATCGTCGACGAAACCGCCACCATCCAGCGCCACGCCTGCAAACAGTGCCACGCCCATCTCTTCGGACGCATCGAGAACAAGGACCATGCGTTTTATGGCCTGGACTTCGTCCACACCGAGCTCTCCCCCCAGAAAGGATGGGCTGCGCCAGGCTTTGCGGCGTTCGTGTCCTCCATCATTGAAACCGGCACACCGCCCGCGCAAATGAAGGCGATCCGCGAGCGCCTGCGCTCGCTCGGCCTGGAACCCTATGACTGCCTGTCCCCGGACTTGATGGACGCAATGGCGACTCATGTCGCCAAACAGAAAGGCCTGCTCCCCGCCGCCTGATCGAACGGCCGCCGCGGTTGCTTCACTGGACCGCGGCCCCGGTTCACCTTCAACCTTGGGCTCGCGCACTTCAACTCATGCCGATTGCCTGCGCCAGGTCCCGGGTGATGTGCCGAACTGGCGCTTGAAGGCGCGACTGAACGCGGCTTCGGATTCATAGCCCACGGCAAAGCCGATTTGCGCCACATTGCCGCGGCCTTCGCGCAGGTGTTGAGCCGCCACGTGCATACGCCAGAGCGTCAGGTATTGCATCGGGGGTTGTCCGACCAATGTCGTGAATCGCTCCGCGAAAACCGAGCGCGACATGCCTACCTCAAGTGCCAGGGCTTCGGCCGTCCAGCCCTCGGTTGGACGCGCATGGAGCAGCGCCAATGCGCGCCCGATAGGCGGATCCCGCAAACCCGCCAGCCACCCGCGCTGTTCGGCGGGAAGGTTCGCGACATACTGGCTGACGGCCTCGACAAACAGCAGTTCGGACAGTTTGGCGATGACCGTGGTCGAGCCAACCCGCCCCGCCGCGATCTCACTGACAGCGAAACGGAATGAGCTTTCGATCCAGGCGCCCGAAGCCGTCGCGCGTACATCCAGCTTCAATAAGGAGGGCAGCGACGACAGCAACGGACTGAAGGGTGTTTCAGAGCCGAGGAAACCACACAACAACTGCGTGGCCTCGCCGTCCCCGCCGTACTTGATGCGTGAAATGCCGCCGACTTCCGGCGGCTGGATAACGTCGCGCGCATGCATGGGTGCAACGCTCAGGTCACTGCCAAACGTATGAACATCGTTGCGGGGC
This sequence comes from Pseudomonas izuensis, assembly GCF_002356535.2. NCBI lineage: Bacteria > Pseudomonadati > Pseudomonadota > Gammaproteobacteria > Pseudomonadales > Pseudomonadaceae > Pseudomonas > Pseudomonas izuensis. The sequence goes on from NZ_AP017423.2 coordinate 4,020,534, forward strand.
AGCAGTATGAGTTCGCCTGCCCGCACGTCAACAGTCGCACCCTCGTCGATTCGCAATTGCATGTGCCCTGCGGCGACGAAATGCGAGGCAATGATATGTCGGGGTGTCGCCAGGAACGGTTTGCAATCGTCCGCAGAGAGCTTTCCGTTGATGCACCAGGGCGCAGTGAGCTCCGCCTCGAGAAAGACCCCTCCCGACAGCCGAATCACACGCAAGACATCAGACAGCGCATCCAGCAATTTGCCAGCCCTCCTTTCCGGAGTCCGGAGCATGTAATCAGGCGGCCCGGTCATTCGCTGCCTGAACCGCGAGGCCTAGATTAGCACCAACGTGGACTCAGTGATCGAGACGCTCCCCAGAGGCTTGCCCCAGGGTCATTGGTTCCGACGTCAGCCGTCATGGCCCCATTACAACGCGAACTGGGAAGCAGGAGATCGATATGAACACCGTCGCCAACATACCCGGCCCGGATTCGGGCAACGCCGCCCGCTATGCTCAAATGGTCAGATCATCGAAGAAAGCCGAATGGCAGATCGATCGCGATTTGCTGCAGGACAGGCGCTTCGACTTCTCGCGCAAATTCTTGCCCGACGGACTGTCGCGGGTCGACCGCCTGACCTTTCTCGCCACGGATGAGGCGCGCCTGCTCAGCCAGATCCAGGGCCGGACCTATGCGTACATCTTCGGTCTGGTCGAGCGCTTTATCAGTGCCAAAATGCTCGATCAGGGGCGGGCCCATGTGTTTGACGATCAGCTCGCACTCGAAGCGCTGGTGCGCTTTTCCAACGACGAGATCAAGCATCAGGAGCTGTTCCGGCGCATGGAGACAATGATGTCTGCACAATTGCCAGCGGGTTATCGTCAGGTTGCCGATCCAAACGATGTAGCGCGTGCGGTACTGGCGGCCAGCTCCTGGTCGGTGCTGGCACTGACCTGCCATATCGAACTGTTTGTTCAGTCGCACTACACGCAAAGCATCGCCCCGCACGAGGAGTTGTGCCCACTGTTCAAGGACGTCTTCAAATTTCACTGGAAGGATGAAAGCCGGCACGTCGTACTCGATGAGCTGGAGTGGAAGGCCGAGCACGCGAAACTTTCGCCGGCCGAGCGTGACCAGGCGGTGGACGACCTGATTGCGCTGGTGGCAGCCGTCGACGCCATCCTGCAGGCACAATCGGCAGCCGACACCGACTACTTCATTCGAAACGTTTCACCATCGTTCGGTGTCGATGAGACCGCGCAAATCAAAGCCTGCGTGCTGGGCGCCTACCGCTGGCAATACATTATCTCGGGCGTGCAGCATCCCCACTTTGGCCGGCTGCTGACGCGCATGACTACGCCGGCACAGATGTCCAGGATTCAGACTGCGCTGGCACCGATCATGGGCCATTGATCGAGGGCCCGGCCGACTCGGGTCGGCCGGGCGGCTATGAGATGACGCACTGACGTAGAGGATGGCGGCCATGACGACACCGATGTGGATGTTGCTTGGATTTGCGACCTGGACCTTGCTGCTGTTGATGGCAACCGTCGGGGTCTATCGTTGGGGCAGAATCCTGTTCTCGAATGTGCCGATTGCCTCGTTCCGAAGCGATCAGCCCGAAGGCGAGGACTGGTATCGGCGCGGGACGCGAGCACACGCGAACTGTGTGGAAAACCTGCCGGTGTTTGGCGCCATCGTGTTCGTGATTTCGGTCCTTGGGATAGACGGCCCTGCAGTGAACGACTTGTCCGTCGTCGTCCTGATCGCACGCGTGTGCCAGTCTCTGGTTCACGTATCCCATGTGCAAACCGATAGGTTCGTGGCGGTTCGGTTCAGCTTCTTTTGCGTTCAGCTGGTCTGCTTTCTCGCGCTCATTGTTATAGCCGCCATTCATGGCGCATAAAAACTGGCCGCCTCAACAGCCTGCTCAAGGCGCACCAAAACGGACCAGCGCGGCCTCGATAAATCGTCGCAACTTGGCCGTTCGCTGACGATTGGCGGTGTACAGCAAATGCATTGGCCGGCCAGGCGCCTGGTAATCAGCCAGCACGCGAACCAACTCGCCGCTGCGCAACGCGGGCTCCAGAAAGTCTTGCGGGCCGAGGACTATTCCGAATCCATCCAGTGCTGCCGACAGCAGTGCCTTGCTTTCGTTAACCTGCAATCGACTGCCGACCTGTACCCGTTCGACTGCGGAGCCTTTGCAGAATACCCATTCACGGTCGGCCGGCCTGGACCAATAGGCATACCCCAGGCACTCATGGTGCATCAGATCACCCGGTATTTGCGGCACTCCGCGGTCGGCCAGATAGCCCGGCGTCGCACAGGCGACCAATCGATAAGGCGCCAAGGGCCTGGCGGTCAAACTGGAGGTGGCCAATGGACCAATCCTGAACGTCACTTCGTAACCCTCTTCCACCAGATCGACGAAGCGGTCGGTCAGATGCAGATCGATTTCGACCTCCGGGTGTTGGCGCAAAAACTCCGTGACAAAGGGCATTAGGCTATAGGAGCCGAAGGTGACGGGTGCGCTGACTTTCAGTTTCCCGCGCGGGGTGTCGCTCATGATCTGCGCAAGGGAGTCGGCCGCCTGAGCCTCGCTCAAAATGTGCTTGCAGCGTTCGTAGTAGGCACTGCCCAATTCAGTCAGGCTCTGGCGCCGGGTGGTGCGGTTCAGGAGGCGCGCGCCTAGCCGCTGCTCAAGCGCGGCGACGTGCTTGGCCACCATCTGCGGCGACAGACCCAATCGCTCGGCGGCACCGGCATAGGAGCCTGACTCCGCCGCCATCACAAACGCGCCCATGCTCGTCAGTCGATCCATCATTCAATACTCCTAGTAACGAGACTAAGTAACGGATGATTATTTATCTCCCATTGGTTGGCAATCATCATGATTGCTACTGACCAACCAGCGGAGCAAGGACATGCAAATCGGCATTATCGGGGCAGGCTTTATCGCACGCGCAGTCGCGCAATTGGCCATCGCGGCGGGACACCAGGCGATGCTCAGCAATTCGCGCGGGCCACGGACCATGAGCAGCGTGCTCAGCGGCATTCCTGGCAGTCAGGTCGGCACTGTGGAGGACGCGGCACAATTTGGCGAAATGGTACTGGTGGCCATTCCGCTTGAGCATTACCGCAGCGTGCCGGCCCAGTGGCTGGAGGGCAAAACCGTGCTGGATGCCAACAACTACTACCCTGAACGCGACGGTCACATTGAGGCTCTCGACCGATTCGAAACCACCACCAGCCGCCTGCTCGCCGAGCACCTGCCCCACTCCAGCGTGGTCAAGGTGTTCAACGCAATCCTCGCCCAGGACCTGATACAGGACGCGCGCCCCAAAGCGGCGCCCGACCGACGCGCACTGCCCGTCGCTGCGGATGATCCGGTGGCGAAAGCGCGGGTCATCACCTTGCTGGACGAGATTGGATTCGACGGGGTCGATGGGGGCAACCTCGATGAAAGCTGGCGATTCGAACGCGCTAAACCCGCCTACTGCATACCGCTGGATAAAGAAGGACTGAAGGCTGCCCTGGCTGCCGCCCAACGGCAGGTCGAATTGCCCGAGGGATCGTGGCGCCGCCGAACACATTGAGCAATCACGCTTGATTCAAAGGCATGAAGTCGGTACTGACTATGCCGATGACACCTTTGAAGCGAACCGCCTGCGTGACTGCGCCGATAATCGAAAGCTCATTGAAGAAATCTCGAGGTCACGCATGGCGAGCGCATCTACAGGGCAGGTCAGCCCGAAAACCCTGAGAAAGGTGATTGTGGCCGCTGGCATCGGCAATTTCGTCGAGTGGTTCGACTTCGCCGTCTACGGTTTTTTGGCCACGACCATCGCCCAGCAGTTTTTCCCCAGCGGCGATGCCAGTGCCGCGCTGCTCAAGACCTTTGCCGTATTCGCCGTGGCCTTTGCGTTCCGGCCCCTTGGCGGGATTTTCTTCGGCATGCTGGGCGACAGGATCGGCCGCAAGCGAACCCTGGCGATGACAATTCTGTTGATGGCCGGTGCAACGACCTTGATCGGCGTGCTGCCCACCTATGCCGCGATCGGGGTCATGGCCCCCATTCTTCTGTCCCTGATTCGTTGCGCCCAAGGCTTCTCCGCCGGGGGCGAATACGCCGGTGCCTGTGCCTACCTGATGGAGCATGCCCCGAGCGATAAACGCGCCTGGTACGGCAGCTTCATTCCGGTGTCGACCTTTTCCGCGTTCGCCGCTGCTGCGGTGGTGGCCTACGCACTCGAGGCGACATTATCAGCCGAAGCGATGGGTAGCTGGGGCTGGCGCCTGCCGTTCCTGATTGCCGCCCCGCTGGGCCTGGTGGGTCTTTACCTGCGCTGGAAGCTGGATGAAACACCGGCGTTCCAGGCAGTGACCAAGGAACATGCCGTCGCACATTCGCCCCTCAAGGAAACCTTGCGCAACCATGGTGCGGCGATCTGCTGCCTGGGCGCCTTTGTGTCGTTGACGGCGCTTTCGTTCTACATGTTCACCACCTACTTCGCGACCTACCTGCAAGTCGCCGGTGGCCTGAGCCGCGCAACCGCGCTGCTGGTGTCACTGATTGCATTGATCTTCGCGGCGGCGATCTGCCCGCTGGCCGGGCTGTATTCAGACAAGGTCGGACGCCGGATGACCGTGATGACGGTTTGTGCGCTGTTGATTGTGGTGGTGTATCCATCGTTCCTGATGGCCAGTTCCGGCTCGTTCGCAGCGTCCATCATCGGCGTGATGCTGCTGGCGGTTGGCGCGGTGCTGTGTGGCGTGGTGACGGCAGCCTTGCTCTCGGAAACCTTCCCGACCCGTACGCGATACACCGCATCGGCCATCACCTACAACATGGCGTACACCCTGTTCGGCGGCACCGCACCGCTGATGGCGACGTGGCTGATCAGCACCACCGGCAGCAACCTGTCGCCGGCGTTCTATCTGATCGCCGTGGCCGTGCTGGGGTTGGCGGGTGGTTTGGCCTTGCCTGAGACGTCCAGGATCTCCCTGCATGACGTGCAGGGGCAGGAAAAAAGCGCAAGCGTGAGCGCGGAGGCCTGAACAATACCCCTCCAAAGGAGGGGCGCGCGAAGGATCGGATGCAGGCTATACGGTGATGACCCAAGCGGTCATTTTCACTGCATCCGACGGAGATCTTCATGTCCTTGCGTTTACCTTTCACACTGGGCGCCAGCGCCCTGACCTGGCTGATGACAGCCTGCTTGCAGGCGCCGGTTGCGCTGGCGCAAACCGACTCGGCATCGCCAACGCCCGCCATCAGCGACCAGGATATCAGCGACGCCTACATCTACCTGTACAGCCGCCTGCTGGTGGCACGCCAGCAACAGCTGGATTTCAAGGCGGGCATGCAGTGGAACACCCTGACTCATCACAAGCCCGGCGCGGTGGATTGGCCCAATCCCAATCTGGACGTGGCGTACTCCGAAGCCTGGGTGGCGGTGGACAAGAACAGCTGCACGCTGGTTTCAGTACCGAAGATCAGTGGCCGCTACTACACCGTGCAGTTCCTCAACGGCTGGGGCGAGACCTTGGCCAACATCAATGAAAGGGAGTTCCCCAAGCATCCGAACGGCGAGTTCGCCGCCTGCTTGCAGGGCGCCAAGGTCAAGCTGCCGGCCAACACCCAGCGAGTCGATCTCCCGGCGCGTACAGCGCGGGTGTTGACACGTGTCGAGTTGGGCAGCGACTGGAGCGAAGCCGAGCGCTTGCAGCACCAATTCACAATGCGCCCGACCGGCTCGCCGCAATTGCCGCAGATCCCACAAACACTGATGTTCCAAGGGCAGCAACTGCCAGGCGTGGAAGCCTTCGACTCGGCGAACGTGGCGTTGCAGGAACCTGACCTGAACCCCGGCATGGAACCGTTGCAGGCCAAGGTCCGCGCCATCGCCGCCGCCATCGCTAACCCGGAAGAGCGGGCGCGCATTGACAAGTCGATCCACACCCACACGTTCGCCGATCTCGCCAAGGCTTCGCCACTGATGGGCCACGGCACCGCCAGCAACGGCTGGGGCCGCCCCGCCACCTCCGGCACCTACGGCAGCGACTACCTGACCCGTACCCTGGTGAACTATGGCGGCATCTGGGCCAACACCCAGAAGGAAGTGGTCTACTACCGCGGCTGGCAGGACGAGAACGGCAAACCGCTGGACAGCGCGCAAAGCTATTCGGTGACCTTCCCCGCCGACCAACTGCCGGCGTCGATGGTGAACTACTACTGGTCGATCACCGCCACCGATTCCAAAAACTTCCGCGTGCTGCCCAATCCGCAGAACCGCTTTGCAATCAACAGCCATTCGCCGCTGACGTACAACAGGAACGGTTCACTGACCCTGCACTTCGCCCCCACCAAACCCCAGGACGTCGCCGATGGCAACTGGCTGCCCACCTCCGCGGGGCAGAACTATCGCCTGATCTTCCGTTTCTACGGGGCCAAGGGTGGAGCGACCACGGGTGAATACGTCCCGCCGGTGATCAAGCATTCGTGATCGCCCTTTGGGCAAGCCACTCTCGGATCTGGGGGTGGTTTGCTCTGAGTCATGCGCCGTTACCCCCCTCCAACCGGGTTGGCTGCCAAAATCGTTCCCGGGTATAGACTGCCCCCGCGAAACGCCAGCGAGCGAAGTGAATGGAGCGTCCACGCAATGCTCCCCTCCTTCGCTGCGCTGGTGTTTTGCGCTTACGATCCAACAACACCGAGCACCTTGTGGCGAGGGAGCTTGCTCCCGCTGGGTCGCGCAGCGGCCCCAAAAAACGGGCCTGCTACGCAGTCCAGCGGGAGCAAGCTCCCTCGCCACAAAGTGCAGTGTCAGTTTTGGATTCCTGAATTGGGCTACCACCCATCCCTACTAAAGAAGGGGTGGCAGCTGTACGCAGGTTAGTAGACCGGGGAATCCAAGAAACCGGCGCGCCCAGGGGCGCCCTGCGTACAGCCACCATCAGAATGCAGGCGCAAAGCCTGACTGATAGAAGCGTTGTACGTCTTGGATTGAACCACCGGGCTACTAATCCCGATCACTGATGGGCAGTGACGCGAATCAAGTTACCGAGCAGCCCCAAGGTGCACAAGGCGGCGGATTCTGGCGTACCCGTAGGCAACGGTGCAAGGTTTTGTAGCTTTCAGGAAGTAAGGTGTAGGGCGCTTAAACACGCGATCTCATCTTGTGTTGATGGGTCTGACACTTGGGTACTGTTGGAGATAAGACCATTGAGATTTCAGCCGTGCCAAGACGCTAGCCGAGCGCAGCACATAGCATTCGATTCAATTCAAGGATAGGGAAGATCCCCCACTCAAGTCAGTGAGGGGCAGAAGTTCAGATCGATTTGGCAATCAAAGTGACGACGACAAAGGTCGCAAGAGCGAACGCAACACCGATGCAGAAAGGCAACAAAGAAGCGCGGGCTGCACTCGGGGCCGGCCTGCGCATTTCTTCGGCGAGCGAGGCTATATCACGACGCAACTGCTCAATGTTGTCCTGATTCGTGGGTTGTGTATGCATGCTGCATTTTCCTCTGCGAGTCACGGGTCATTCCTGTTGCGGGAACTATGTCCGGGTTGCCGATGAACTTCATTAGAACCCTCTCGCTCGCCGCCGGTGTCGCCTCCCTGTTGTGCCCCGTCACTATTTCCTTTCCATCAGTATCTGGATAGCAGGTGACTCCCATTGAAATGTAGGCAAAATCCGATAGCTGAGCACGAAGGTTCATCCGTATGTATCCCTACATCCATACTTCGCACCTACTCAATCAACCCATTCTTACGCGCCCACGACACCGCATCATAGCGACTCGAAACCCCCAACTTGGCGTAGATATTTTTCAAATTCCACTTCACCGTTTCCAGCGAAATATTCAGCGTCAGGGCCACGCGTTTGTTGGCCATCGCCTGGCTGATCAACTCCAGGATGGCCAGTTCCCGTGGCGTGAGCGTCGAAGACACGCCATTGGCCGACGACTCGCTGGTGCGGCCGACGCTTCCCGGGCCGAAGCGCTCCAGCAATTTCCCCAGGTACGCCTTATCCTCACTGGCCAGCGGTTTGCTCGCCAGCGCGGAGAGCATCTTGCGCAGCACTTCGCCTTCGTCGAGGAAGGTGCGCACCAGTCCCAGCCGGCGGCCCTGGGACAAGGCTTCCAGCAAGTGCGCTTGCGCCTGTTCCGGTTGCAGCAGATCGGCATTGGCGCAGGCTTCGAGCAGTTGACCGGTGACCAGCAATTGTCCACGACTGAATTTCCTGGCGTAGGCACTCAGGATCGCCAGGTTTTCCAGGGCTCTGCCCGGGTAATTGGTGGCCAGTAGCAGGCGCGCATGCGCCAGCGCCGATATCGCCGGGATGTCTGCCTGGAAGCCCGGGGACTCGCGGTGTTTCTCCGCCAACGCTTGCAGTTTGGCGACCCTGTCGGCGGCGTAGGTTTTGTCATTCACCAGCAAGGCAATATGGGCCTGTTCGGCCAGGCAATGCGCCAGGGCACGATCCTGGTTGATGGTGCGAAAGTGTCGCTCCTGTCGATCCAGAAAGGCCATGGCCACTGCGGCGCTGTCCTGAAGCAGGTCCAGGCGCGCCCGGCAGATGGTGGCGCGCAGCATGGTGTCGGGCATGGCCCATTGCAGCAGCCCGTTGCGATTGGCGAGGATTTCCCGCGCTTCATCGGTACGGTCTACCTCGCGGTAGACCTCGGCCAGCGTGGCGGCCCCCAGATAAGCACTGGCGGCGCGGTGCCCATGCACCGCCACGGCGCAGGCCAATTGTGCCGTACCGATCCGCTCGGCCTCGCGCATCTGGCCGGCCTGCAGGTAACAAAGGGTCCGGGCCCCTTCGGCCACCAACGCCATCTCGCCATTGCGCTCGGCCTCGGGGATGGGGTTCTCGTCAAGACATAGCAGCGCTTCCTCGATCCTGCCCGCTGCCAGATAGGCAATGGTCAGCAGCGCCGGCGCGCCGAAACGCGTCACGGTGTAGTCATCCGGCAACGCCTGGAAGTTCTTGAGCAAGCCAATGATGGGCTCGGTGCGATCACGCTGCAGTTCAATGGCCGCCTGGACCAGCGGCAGTCGATAGGCGACGTCGGCGTGCTGCGCCGCGCCGCTGCGATGGAATTGCTCCAGCCAGACCTCGGCCTTGGCCGGACGGGCCGTGAGGGCGTACGCCAGGCAGCCGAGAAAGAACAAGCGCGGCCGGGAAAACAGGATTTGCTGCGGCAACCGGTCGAGCAGCCGTAGCAACGGGCTCAGTTGACTCAGGCTCCAGGTCGCCGGGGCTGCCCGCTCGATCAACTGTGCGGCGAAATCGAGGTCGCCCGCCAGGGTGGCATGTCGTACCGCCTCGGCCAACAGCTTGCGCTCGGCGAACCAGCGTGCGGCCCGGTTATGCAGTTCGGTTTGCGCGGCGCTGTCCCGGCGCGCGAGCCGTGTGGCCAGGAAATCGCCGAACAGTGCGTGGAAGCGATACCACGGCTGCCGGTCATCGGCTTCGACGCGAAAGATCAACAGGTTCTCTTCATCCAGCCGCTTAAGCATGGCCTGCGCCGAGCTGACGCCAGTGATTGCTTGCGCCAGGGAGGCATTGAAGCGACGGCAAATACTCACACTTTCCATGAACTGCGCCAACTCGGGCGGCAGATGGACCATCACGTCTTCGGCCAGGTAACTCTGCAGATCGTCGGAGCGCCAGCCCATTTCGCGCAGCGCACCACGGGAGTCCGGATCGCTGCGCAGCAGGATGATCACCAGTTGCAAGGTGGCCGGCCAACCGCTGGTGAGTTCATGGATCTGATGCAGTTCTTCCGGACTGAGTTTCAGTGCAGCCAGGCTCTGTTCAAGAAACGCGCGGGATTCAGCCAAATCGAATGGCAATGTAGCGCAATCGAGTTCCAGCAATTGCCCGCTCAGGCGCAGGCGGCTGAAACTCAGCGGCGGACCGACACGGGACGAGATGACGAAATGCAGGTTCTCGGGGCTGTGATCCAGAAGCTTCTGCATGAGCTGGTGGGAGCGCGGGTCGGTGACGTGCTGGTAGTCGTCGATGACCAGGAACAGCTCCTTGTTGATCGCGGCGGCACCTTCGACAATGGCCGCCACCACCTGGTCGATGAACTCCGGTTGCGCGCCTTCCAGTGGAACACCGCTGTCCAGGGCAATGCCAAGGCGCTGCAAGGCGCCGCGCAGATAGGCGAAGAAGATCGGGACATGCTTGTCATCGCCACTCAGCGACAGCCACGCCACTTCGGCTCCCGAGCGCATCATCACCTGGCGCCACTGGGCCAGCAGCGTGGTCTTGCCGAAACCGGGACTGCCGGTGACCAGGCCGACGCGGCATTGACTCATGCCGCGCAGATCCTCCAGCAAGCGTTCGCGCAGAATGGTCTGGGTGCCGATGCGCGGTGGCGCGAACTTCGTCGATACGAGTAGCTTGTCGGTATGCATGTCCTGACTGGTCTCCCATCCTGCCGTACCCAACGAAACAGCGAGTCGGGCGCTGCACGATCCGGATCGGTGAGGTGTGCCATGTTCTGGCGATTGTTGGATTTCTTACCCGCAGGTTTCTGACAACCCCGGGTTCCGCCTTGGCACAGATGGTGACGGGGAACAGCGACCCATTACCCCCCTACATTGGAGGGGGGTAACCAGAACACCGACCCGCCAGCGAGCAACTCATTCCTGTGGGAGCGAGCCTGCTCGCGATGGTCGTTAACGATAACGCGTGCTGTCTGAATGATCGTGTTGCCCGGACGTTTTTCGCGAGCAGGCTCGCTCCCACAGGTATGAGTTGGCTTTTGCTCTGGCTTTTGCTCTGGCTTTTGCTCTGGCTTTTGCTCTTGATCTATCTGCCCCGTTTCCAGAGGCCGAACGCAGGCGTTGCGCAGTGGGCCGGAGCGAGGGGCCGAATGGTGGGGCAAAGCCTTTTGGTTCCTTTTTGGCGTTTGAAAAAGGGACTCGCCGTAAGGGCGAAACCGCCAGTGGCCGTAACCGCAGGAATGGATATGTACACTATCAAAACCTATGTCGCCTGACACAAAGCTTTCGCGAGCAGGCTCGCTCCCACAGGTATCCGCTCCTGCAATTAATCCGGATACATCCAGTCAGAGTGTACGCGCCACCAACTCACGCATGATGTCGTTGGCCCCCCCATAGATACGGTTGACCCGGCTGTCCAGGTAATGACGGGCCACCGGATACTCCAGCATATAACCGTTGCCGCCATGCAACTGCACGCACTGATCGACCACCTTCGAATACAGCTCGGTGCACCAGAGTTTGGCCGCCGCGGCCGCTTCCGGGCTCAGTTCGTGCTGCAGGATGAGTTCCATGCAGCGATCGGTGTAGGTCTGCCCCAGGACGATCTCGGTCTTGAGGTCGGCCAGCTTGAAGCGCGAATTCTGGAATTCGATGATCGGCGTGCCGAAGGCCTTGCGTTCGCGGGTGTAGGCAATGGTCTGTTCCAGCACCGCCTGGCTCGCCGCGATGGCGAGTATGCCGATGCTCAATCGCTCCCAGGCCAGTTCCTTCATCAATTGGTAGAAGCCCTGGCCAGGCTCGCCGCCCAGAACGTTGGCCTTCGGCACCCGTACGTCCTGGAAGAACAGCATGGTGGTGTCCTGGGCATGCAGGCCGACCTTGCGCAGCGGTTTGGACTTGGTGACCCCGGCGCGGTCAGCCTCCACCAGGATCAGCGAAATATCCCGGGAGCCTTTGCCGGTGCTGCCGGTCTTGGCGATCACCACGATGATGTCGCTGTTGGTGCCATTGGAAATGAAGGTCTTGGCACCATTGATCACGTAGTCATCGCCGTCGAGCACGGCACGGGTCTTGACCGCCTGCAAATCGGACCCGGTGTCCGGTTCGGTCATGGCCACGGCGGAGATGATGTCGCCGCTGGCCATTTTCGGCAGCCATTGTTGCTTCTGTTCTTCGGTACCGAAATTGATCAGGTAGCCGGCACAGATGTCATGCACATTGAAGCCATTCAGGCCCGAGAGCCCTGCACGAGCCACCTCTTCGACGGCAATCATCGAAAAACGCCGGTCCAGGCCCAGGCCGCCATAGGCCTCCGGTGTCGTGGCGTTGAGCATGCCCAGTTCGCCGGCGCGCTTCCAGACCTGGCGGGGAACCAAGCGATCCTCCTCCCACTGTTCGTGAAAGGGCGTGCATTCCTCCGCAAGGAAACGCCTTACGGTATTGCGGAACGCTTCATGCTCATGATCAAAGAGTGTGCGCGGAATCATGGAGTGACCTCTGGATGCGATGGGTTCTGTCGGCGACTTTTTCAGCCGACGCCTTTGCGTCACCTTAGAGCGACCCGCGCTCGCCCTGCCCCCTCGAATCGAGTAAGGCAAATGGCTGCTCTTGGATAACGGGCAACCCCACTCCTTTCGAGGGGTGTTTGCCCCCAGATAGCGTCGATAGCATTCGGTCAATGCGTGCACACGTGTGCACAACAAGTGAAAAGCGACCGGAACACACGACATGAAGCGCGACAGCACAGCCGGGGATGCATCCGCTCAGCGAAGCGCCACATCCGTCGAACGGATCACGGCCAGGGACCTCGCCCGACGCATGGGGGTGGCTACTTCCACCGTCACCCGCGCCTTCGATGCGCAGTCGCGCATCTCGGCCGAGCTACGCGAGCGCATCCTGGCCCTGGCCGATGAGCTGGGGTATCGCCCCAATGCCATTGCCCGTTCGCTGAACCAGCGCAGGACCGGCATCGTGGCGCTGGTGGTGGGTGACATGGCCAATCCCTTCTATCCCGCGCTCCTTGAAACGTTCTCCCTGAAACTGCGGCAAACCGGCCGGCAATTGCTGCTGTTCGTCGTGCCGCCCGGGGGCGATGCGGACGAGCTGATGCCGCAACTGTTGCAGTATCAAGTGGATGCCATTGTGGTCACCGCCGCGAAGCTGTCTTCACACATGGCGGATCTGTGCGCCCGTCAGGGCGTTGCGGTGGTGTTCATGAACCGCCGGGTCGCGGACCCGACCGTTTGGTCAGTGTGCTGCGACAACCAGCGCATGGCCGCTGAAGTGGCCGAGTACCTCGTGTCCCGGCAACGCCGGGCCTGCGCTTTCGTGTCCGGCGACACAAGCATTTCCACCACCACTGACCGCCTGCGCGGGTTCGAACAGGGCCTGGCCCTGCATGGCCAACACCTGGTGGCGTGCGTCGCGGGCGGGTACACCTACGAAGGCGGACGTGACGCGGCGGCCCGACTGTTCAGTGCCGGGCAACCCGCCATCGACGCCGTGTTCTGTGCCAACGACGTCATGGCCCTCGGTGTTCTGAGTCACCTGCGGATGAACACCTCTTTGCGCGTACCCGAGGATGTCGCCGTGGTCGGCTTCGACGACATCCGCGCCGCGGCCTGGCCGGAAAATCACCTGACCACCGTGCACCAGCCTGTCAGCCAGATGATCGATTGCGCCATTCGCTTGCTTGGCGAAGGTCGCCCCGACGCAAGCGTCATCCAGGCGCTGCACGAAGTGCCCGGCCGACTGGTGATTCGTTCCACCGCATAGCGCCCCACACCAACAAAAACAATCGTCCGCCCGAGGCGGCCAAACCTTGATTTCCAAAGGAGAAATCCCGTGATCCAACACCTCAAGAAGGGCCAGTCGGCCCAAGCCAAGGCCAGTAATCAAGCCCAGGTGCGCGCTACCGTGGAAAGCATCATTGCCGACATCGAGCAGCGCGGTGATGCGGCGGTACGTGAGTACTCCGAGAAGTTCGACAAGTGGACTCCACCGAGCATGCGCCTGACCCCGGAGCAGATCGACGCCTGCATCGCCAGCCTGCCCCAACAGACCCTCGACGATATCAAGTTCGCCCAGACGCAGATCCGCCGGTTTGCCCAGATCCAGAAGGAGTCGATGCACGACGTCGAGGTCGAAACATTGCCTGGCGTCGTGCTCGGTCATCGCAACATTCCGGTCAACTCGGTGGGTTGCTACATCCCCGGCGGCAAATACCCGTTGATCGCCAGCGCCCACATGAGCGTACTCACGGCCAAGGTGGCCGGCGTCAAGCGCGTAATCGCCTGTGCACCGCCTTTCGAGGGCCAGCCTTGCCCCGAGATCGTGGCCGCCATGCACCTCGCGGGGGCCGATGAAATTTACTGCCTGGGTGGCGTGCAGGCCGTGGCCGCAATGGCGATCGGGACCGAGAGCATCGTCGGCGTGGACATGATTGTCGGTCCGGGTAACGCCTATGTGGCCGAGGCCAAGCGTCAGTTGTTCGGCCGCGTCGGCATCGACCTCTTCGCCGGCCCGACCGAAACCCTGGTGATCTGCGATGACACCGTGGATGCCGAACTGGTCGCCGTCGACTTGCTGGGCCAGGCCGAGCACGGCCCCACCTCCCCCGCGTACTGCGTGACCACCAGCAAAAAAATCGCAGAAGAACTGCCGGCCGCCATAGACCGGGTGCTTTCACGCCTGGACACCGCGCCGGTCGCAAGCGTGGCCTGGAACGACTTCGGTGAGATCTATCTGTGCGACACCGACGAGCAAGCCCTGGAAGTCGCCGAACGCCTGTGCTCCGAGCATGTGCAGGTAATGACCCGCGACCCGGCCTGGTACCACGATCGCATGACCCGCTACGGCGCCCTGTTCCTCGGGCACCGGACCAATGTCAGCTATGGCGACAAGGTCATCGGCACCAACCACACGCTGCCGACCATGGGCGCCGGGCGCTACACCGGGGGTTTGTGGGTGGGCAAGTTCATCAAGACCCACACCTACCAGCGCGTGCTGACCGACGAGGCCAGCGTGATGATTGGCGAGTACTGCTCCCGGCTGTGCGGATACGAGCATATGTCCGGCCACAAAGAGCAGGCGGACATCCGCGTGCGACGCATGAAGCAGGAGGCTTGAAGCCATGAGCAAGCCTGTACCGCACAACCGCAGTGACTATCGCTACCTGCGCGAGATCACCACGCGCTGGATGGACAACGACGTCTACGGCCACGTCAACAACGTCATCTACTACAGCTGGTTCGACACCGTGGTCAACGGCTGGCTGCTGGAACAGAACCTGCTCGACTTCGAGCAGTGCCCGACGGTCGGCCTGGTGGTCGATACCCATTGCAGCTATTTCTCCTCCATCGCCTTCCCCGACCTGGTGCGTGCCGGCCTGCGCGTGGCCAGCCTGGGCACCTCAAGCGTGCGCTACGAAGTCGGCCTGTTTGCCAATGACAACACCGAGGCGTCGGCACAGGGCCATTTCGTTCACGTCTACGTCGACCGCGTGACGCGTCGGCCGGTGCCATTGCCGCAAGCATTGCGCCGCGCACTGGAGAGCATCGAGGTGGCGTCATGATCAACGTCAGGAAACTGGTCATGGCCTGCCTCGTACTCGCTGCTCCACTGGCGCAGGCGCAGACGTCCAAACCCAACATCCTGGTGATCTGGGGCGACGATATCGGCTGGCAGAACGTGAGTGCCTATGGCATGGGCACCATGGGCTACACCACGCCGAACATCGACCAGATCGGCATGGAGGGCATTCGCTTCACCGATCACTACGGGCAGCCATCGTGCACTGCCGGCCGGGCAGCGTTCATCACCGGCCAGTATCCGATTCGCTCCGGCATGACCACCGTGGGCCAACCGGGTGACAAGCTCGGCCTGCAAGCCGCCTCGCCGAGCCTGGCGGAGGTGCTGAAAGAAGCCGGGTACCGCACCGGTCAGTTCGGCAAGAACCACCTGGGTGACAACAACGCCAACTTGCCGACAGTGCATGGCTTCGACGAGTTCTACGGCAACCTGTATCACCTCAATACCGAGGAGCAAAGTGAGTACGCCGACTATCAGAATTTCGCCAAGTCATATCCCGGCGGACCACAGGCGTACGCCAAAAAATTCGCCACCCGTGGCGTGCTGCACACCCTGGCCACCGACAAGGATGACCCGACGGTCGACCCACGCTTCGGCGTGGTCGGCAAGCAGAGCATCGAGGACACCGGCCCGTTGACGATGAAGCGCATGGAGGACTTCGACGGCGCCGAACTGATCCCCCGTGCAGAGGACTTCATGCGCAAGGCCAAGAGCGATGACAAGCCGTTTTTTGTCTGGCTCAACACCAGCCGCATGCACCTGTACACCCACCTCAACGCCAAGTGGAAACATGCCGCCGATCAGTACACACACGAAGGTGACAACCACGGCGGCGGCATGATGCAGCACGATCATGACATCGGCCAGGTGCTCGATTTCCTCAAGCAGAGCGGCCTCGATAAAAACACCATCGTCTGGTACTCCACCGATAACGGCCCGGAACACTCCTCCTGGCCGCATGGCGGGACAACACCCTTCCGTGGCGAGAAGATGACCACCTATGAGGGCGGCGTGCGGGTGCCGTCGATGCTGCGCTGGCCGGGTGTGATCCAGCCCGGGCAGATCAAGAACGGCATCCAGGCGCATCAGGACATGTTCACCACCCTGGCCGCAGCGGCCGGCGTAACGGATGTGGTCGAGCGCATGAAAGACCAGAAAAAGCAGTACATCGATGGCATCAACAACCTCGACTACTGGACCGGCAAGTCGCCGCAAAGCGCACGCACCAGCCTGTTCTACTACATCGAGAACAAACTGACCGCCGTGCGCATGGGGCCATGGAAGATGCACTTCTCGACCAAGGAAGACTATTACGCGCCGATAAAACCCTTGTTTGCACCATTGATGTTCAACCTGCGCAGCGATCCGTTCGAAAGCTACGACAGCAATGACTCCTACGGCCACATGATCCAGAAGTCGTCGTGGATCTCCGGCCCCATGGGCGAACTGATCGGCGCCCACCTCAAGACCCTGGCCGAATACCCACCGGTGCAGGCAGCCAAATCGTTCGACCGGTCGAACCTGGTGCAGGACTTCCTGAGAAACCAGCCGAAAGCACAATGATGCAATCGAAACCGGCGCAAATGGCGGTGTGTCTGACGCCATCTGTGCCGGCCTCTTCGCTGGCAAGCCAGCTCCTACACGAGGGCTTCGTCGAGCACCAAATCTGCGGCCACCCCCAATCAACTGTAGGAACTGGCTTGCCAGCGAAAGCGGTGTATCTGACGCCATCTCTGCCGGATGTGCCGGCCTCTTCGCTGGCAAGCCAGCTCCTACACGAGGGCTTCGTCGAGCACCAAATCTGCGGCCACCCCCAATCAACTGTAGGAGCTGGCTTGCCAGCGAAAGCGGTGCATCTAACGACATCTCTGCCGGATGTGCCGGCCTCTTCGCTGGCAAGCCAGCTCCTACACGAGGGCTTCGTCGAGCACCAAATCTGCGGCCACCCCCAATCAACTGTAGGAGCTGGCTTGCCAGCGAAAGCGGTGCATCTAACGACATCTCTGCCGGATGTGCCGGCCTCTTCGCTGGCAAGCCAGCTCCTACACGAGGACTTCGTCGAGCGCCAAATCTGCGGCCACCCCCAATCAACTGTAGGAGCTGGCTTGCCAGCGAAAGCGGTGCATCTAACGACATCTCTGCCGGATGTGCCGGCCTCTTCGCTGGCAAGCCAGCTCCTACACGAGGACTTCGTCGAGCGCCAAATCTGCGGCCACCCCCAATCAACTGTAGGAGCTGGCTTGCCAGCGAATGCGGTGGGTCTGACGCCATCTCAATCGGATGTGCCAGCGAAAGCGGTGTATCTGACGCCATCTCTGCCGGATGTGCCGACCTCTTCGCTGGCAAGCCAGCTCCTACGCGGGACCTTCAATATTCGAACGGCTTAACGCGGTGTGCGGTTGGAATGGCAGATAAGGTGATTGCCGATCCGCCGCCCACTCCAGTGGAGTGGGTCACGAGACGGGTCTCAGGTTGCTTCCTCCCGCCGCCTGCGGGCGATGACAATGGCGTCGTAACGGCTGGAGACGCCAAGTTTGAAGAAGATGTTCTTCAGGTTCCACTTCACGGTTTGCAAGCTGAGATTCAAGGCCAGTGCAATGCGCTTGTTGGACATCGATTGCTCCAGCAGATCAATGATGTCCTGCTCGCGCCGGGTCAATGCCGCCTGCTCACGGGTCAGCTCAATCGCCGCCGATGAACTCTTATCCGCTTCGATGGGCGGCAGGTCCGGCGGTTCTGCCACCAGCTTTTGGTAATAGGCGCCAAGCACTGCATCCTCTGCAAGATCAAGCTCCGGCAACAGCGACTGGAACGCTTCGCCCTCATCCAGGAAGGTGCGCACCAGCCCCAACCGATAACCGCTTGCAACTGCCGAGCGCAGAGATGCCAGGGCTTCGGCGCTGCGCTCCAGTTCAGCCAGGGCAAATGCGCGCAGCAACTCGACCTTGACCCGCCATTGCCCCCGGCCAAGCTCGCTGGCGTGACGCTCGACAATGTCCAGCGCCTGCATCGCGGCTTCGGGTTGCCAGCGAGCTAGTGCCAGGCGCGCCTTCGACAAGGCGGCCAGGGTCATGACTTCCACATCGCATGAGGACGCGCCCCGGTGGTTTCGCGCAAGGTCGTCAAGCACTACCTGCAACGTCTCGGCATGCCGCCAGTCACCGCACTTCAACGTAATGCGCAGCTGTTCATCGATCATCCGGGCCGTACCGCGATCAAGACCCAGGGCGCGGAAATGCTCTTCTTTCTGGTTCAAATACTCCAATGCGCTGCGTGGCGAATCCTGCAGGTCAAGCAGACGCGCATGGCACAACGCGGCGCCAATCATGTAGCCCGGCGCCGAAAAACGCAGAATATCCAGGCGATTGGCGAGCACCTCGCGGGCATCCCCGAGACGATCGAGTTCGTAATACACCTCGGCCATGATCGTGGCGCTGGCACAGGCGCTCACCGAGCGACGCCCGTGAATCTGTTCGGCCTGGGCCAATATCACCGAGCCCATGCGCTCGGCCTCCAGCACCCTGCCCTCCAGCAAAATGCCCGAGGCCATGGCGGTCATGCCCATCAACGCCATTTCATCATTGCTGCTACGCAAACAACGCCCGGCCGCCCCGTTGAATACGCTGCGGGCCTCGCTGTGACGGCCGGCGAGGCCCAGGCAGGTGATCGTCATGCCAACGCGTACCTGCTCGTGAAAAGGATGGCTTGCGGGCTGGTCGGCGGACAACGCCAACAAGGCCAGGCAACGGGTTTCATCATCCCGGTGCATGGCCAGCGATGCCTTGAGCAGTTGCAACTGATACGCCCACTGCGGTGCTTGCGGCACGCTTTCAAGTGCCGTGATCCAGGCCTGCGCCTTGCTGGTGAGCACCGTGAGTACCGCGCCCCAGATCCCCAGCAGCATCAGCGACGGGTGCCCGATCAATTCCTGCAAGGGCACCTGCTCGAGCCAGCGCATGAACTGGCTGAGATGACTCACACTGCGATAGGACGGTTGCACACGCTCCAGCAACTGCGCGACAACCGTGAAATCATCGCAGTGCAGCGCATGGCGAAGCGACTCGGGCACCAGTCCCGCCTGTTCGAACCACGTCGCCGCGCGCCTGTGCAATTGCGCGACATCGGTGCCGGATACCTGCAAGCGCTGGGTGAGGAACTCGACAAACAACGGGTGCAGGCGATACCACTGGCGATTGCCGGGCAGGTCGACCGGCTGGATGAACAGGTTGCGTTCTTCCACCGCCGCAATCAACTGCACCGCCCTCGCGGAACCGGTGACATGGGCGGCGACTTCGGCATTGAAGCGCCTGAGGATGGAAATTTTCTGCAGGAAGTCGAACAGTTCTGTTGGCAAATCCGCGACCACATCTTCGGACAAATAGGCTCTGAGGGCGGCGCTGTCAGGCAGCAGTGCCGTGCCCTTGACGCCTTTTTTCGGGTTCGCCTTCAAGGCGATGGACATCAACTGCAAACCGATCGGCCAGCCATCGGTCAGGTCATGGATGGCATGCGCCGCGTCAAGGTTCACCCCCTGGTCCAGGTGAGCCTTGAGGAAGGCCAGTGACTCCGCAAAGTCGAACGACAGCCCGGCACAATCCACTTCGCACAGCTCGCCCATGGCGCGCAGGCGCCCCAACAGCAACGGTGGCGTGCTGCGCGATGCCAGCACGATATGCAGGTGATGCGGTGCGTCATCGATCAGCGCTTGCATCAACTGGGCGATCCGCACATCGGCCGCATGCTGGAAATCATCGAGCATGACGTACAGCTCGGCGCTCACCCGGGCCAGCGCGTTGATCAACAGCGAAGCCATCGCCTGAATACTGATGGCTTCAGGCCCGGCCAACAGCAGCAGGTCGTCATCCAGGGGCAGGCCTGCCTGGCGCAACGCACCCAACAGGCTGGCACAAAACGATTCGAGCACGCAGTCGTCCGGCGATACCGACAGCCAGGCCACCTGAACCCCGTTTTTAATCAGCTGCTGGCGCCATTGCGCCATCAATGTGGTCTTGCCAAAGCCTGCGCTACCGGTCACCAGTTGCAAGCGACTGTGTCGCTCTCGCTGCAGTTTTGCCAGCAACTGTTCGCGGGCCACAGCCTGGCTGCCGATTCGCGGTGGGGCGAACCGGGTGGTGGTCAGCAATGAGTGGGTGTTCATGGGTGCGTACTCGGTTCAAGCGGTGCTGAGCACGCCGCAGGCCCAGCACGGTTATGGCCATGAGCGTTGCCACGCATGGCTCGCGGCGCGGACCAGCCTAGCCAGAATGAGTCGCCTCACCTATCGCTCAAACGAATTAGATTCGGTTTGTCGCTCTTGATCGGGCACGTAAAAACGCGTCCGTGTAGGAACGAGCTTGCTCGCGATGGGCGTCAACGATAACGCGTGTTGTTTGACAACGCGTTTACCGGGCGTTTTTCGCGAGCAGGCTCGCTCCTACAGGGCAGCTCAGGCGATATTGCGACCGTGGTTCGCCCAATAGGGTTCACGCAGCTCGTTCTTGAGAATCTTCCCGACCGTGGAAAGCGGCATGGCTTGCCGGAACTCGACGCTGCGCGGGCATTTGTAGCCGGCAATCCGCGCCCGGCAATGGGCAACGATTTCGTCTTCGGTCGCCACGGCTTCAGGCTTGAGCACAATCACCGCATGCACGGTCTCGCCCCATTTTTCACAGGGAATACCAATGACCGCGCTTTGGGCCACGGCCGGATGGCTGGCCAGGGCATTTTCAACTTCGGCTGAATAAATGTTCTCACCGCCGCTGACAATCATGTCCTTGAGGCGATCGACGATGTACACGAAACCTTCCTGATCCATCCAGGCGCCGTCACCGGTGTGCATCCAGCCGTCCCTCAAGACCTCTGCCGTGGCGACGGGATTGTTCCAGTAGCCGAGCATCACGTTCGGGCCACGCACGGCGATCTCGCCGACCGTACCGCGCGGCACCTCCCACCCCTCGCTGTCGACGATTTTCAGTTCGACGCAACTGATCGCGCGGCCGGCCGAGTACATCTTGCCGCTGGCCTGATGCTCGGCACAGTGATATTGCGCGTCCAGCATCGTGCCGCCGGTCGTCAGCTCGGTCATGCCATAACCCTGAAAAAACCGGGCAGTGGTAAACGCCTCGCAGGCGCGGTCCAGCAACACGGGGGAAATCGGCGAAGCACCGTAGATAATGTTCTTGATCGAACTCAGGTCCAGAGCGTTCAAGGCCGGCTTGGCATCGCGCGCATCCAGCATCATCTGGATCATGGTCGGGGCCATCATCGCATCGGTCACGCCTTCCTGGCTGATCAGTTCGAGCGCGGCTTCACCGCTGAAGGCCGGTAGCACCACATGGGTGCCGCCGCAGATGAACATGCCATACATGCCGGAAAAATCAGCCAGGTGGAACATCGGCATCGCATGCAGAAACTTCGCTTCGCTACCGTAGAATCCCTTGCTCAGACTGGCCAGGGAGGCGAACGCCAGATTGTCATGGCTGATCATGACGCCCTTGGGGAAACCGGTGGTGCCGCCGGTGTAGAAAATACCCAGCAAGGCATCGCCACTGCGACGTACATCCTCGATGGCCTCGGCCTCGGCGAGCAGGGCTTCGTAGGACAGCATGCCGTCCGGTGTCTCGTCGTCGCCGGCATAGATCACATGACGAATGGTTTTGGCCTGGCGGGCAATCATGCCCCCCATGATGCTGAAGGTATCGTCGACGATGAGGATGCTCGTTTGCGAATCGTCCAGGGAGTAGACGATTTCCATCACGCTCCAGCGGGTATTGACCGGGTTGAGTACCCCGCCCGCCCAAGGTACGCCAAGGCTGTATTCGATGTAGCGTTGCGAGTTGCGCGACAGCATGGCGACGCAATCACCGCTCGCCAGACCGAGCTTCTTCAGCGCGCCGGCCAGCCGGGCAACCCGTTCGCCGAGCGCGGCAAACGTCAGGCTGCGGCCCTGGCAGCGGATGGCGGTTGCGTCGGGGCGCTGCTGCATGTGTCGGTGCAACCCTTGGGTGATATACATCTGAGCCTCCAGAATCTTGTTGTTATAAGTAAAGCAGCTGCTGTTATCGCACGGCAAAAACCACTGACGGCGCACCACCGCGCTGGTTAATGCCAAACCCTGTGGGAGCGAGCCTGCTCGCGAAGACGGTGTATCAGTCTCCAACCATGTTGACTGTGCCGACGCCATCGCGAGCAGGCTCGCTCCCACATAAAGCACCTTGCGGGGTTAGAGCGAACGCCCCACCAGTTCGCGCTGGATTTCGTTGGCACCACCGTAGATACGCGCGACGCGGGCGTCTGCGAACATCCGGGCAATCGGGTATTCGTTCATGTAGCCGAAGCCGCCGAAGAATTGCAGGCAACGGTCCATGACCTCGCCCTGACGGTCGGTCAACCAGAATTTGCCCATCGACGCGGTGGTGGTGTCCAGGGTGCCATCCACCCAGCGCTGGATGATCAGATCGCCGAAGGTGCGTGCCGCTGTCACCGTGGCCTTCACGTCCGCCAGGGTAAAACGGGTGTTCTGGAAGTCCAGGATTGCCTTGCCGAAAGCCTTGCGCTCCTTGGTGTACTCAACCGTCAACGCCAGGGCGCGCTCCATGCTGGCAACGGCCTGGATGGAGATTTCCGCACGCTCATAGGGCAACTGCTGCATCAACTGATAGAAGCCCTGCCCTTCGACGCCGCCCAGCAGGCAGTCAGCCGACACCTCGCATTCGTCGAAGAACATCTCCGAGGTGTCCTGACCCGGCAGGCCAATTTTGTCCAGGCACTGGCCACGGACGAAGCCCGGTGTCCTGGTATCGACGATGAACAGCGAGATACCCTTGGAGCCCTTGGCTTCCAGATCGGTCTTGGCAATGACCACCACCATGTCACTGTTCTGGCCATTGCTGATGAAGGTTTTAGAGCCGCTGATGACGTACTTGTCGCCTTTCTTCACCGCGCGGGTGCGCACGCCTTGCAGGTCGGAACCGGTGCCCGGCTCAGTCATGGCGATGGAGGTAATGCACTCGCCGGAGGCGATTTTCGGAAGCCACGCCTGCTTCTGCGCTTCGGTACCGCTGGCCAGGATGTAGTGACCGACGATGTGGTTGATGCTCAGCGCGATGCTCATCACACCGGCATAGGTCAGCTCTTCCATGGCCACGGCGTAATGCGCCGGGGTGCCATCGGCGCCGCCGTACTCCGACGGCATGTCCGGCAGGATCATGCCCATTTCGCCACAGGCCAGCCAGGCCGCACGGTCGGAGCGGTGTTGTTCGCGCCATTTATCTTCCTGAGGGACAAGCTGCTCGCGCACGAAGCGGCGAATGCTGTCACGGAAGGCGCCAAGGTCCTCGTCCATCCATGGGGATGTGTAGTTTTCCAGTTGCATGACAAATCTCCTTCAAGGATCAGACGGTGCCGAGGCCGCCGCCGCAGACCAGGACCTGACCGGATACGTAATCCGATTCCGGGATGCAGAACAGATACACGGCACCGGCCGCTTCATCCGGCGTACCCGGACGTCCCAGCGGACACATCTGCTTGCCGGCTTCGATCGCCGCGGCCTGAATGCCGACCTTGATCTCGCGGCCTTCAATGTTCACGGTCTTGCTCGCGTCGCCGGCCAGTGCCTGGGTCATGCGGGTTTCGATGTGACCGTAGGCCACGGCGTTGACGTTGACCTTGTGGCGGCCCCATTCCTTGGACATGGTTTTGGTCATGCCGAGGATCCCGGCCTTGGCCGTCGAGTAGTTGGCTTGACCGGCGTTACCGGCCGCGGCGATCGAGGAAATGTTCACCACTTTGCGGTGCACCACGCGGCCTTCGGCAGCCTCGGCCTTGGCGGCGGCGCTGATCACCGGATAGGCCGCACGCAGGATGCGGAACGGCGCGGTCAGGTGGCAGTCGATGATCGCGTACCACTGCTCGTCCGACATTTTCTGGATGACGTTATCCCAGGTGTATCCGGCGTTGTTGACGATGATGTCGATGCCGCCGTAGTTGTCGACGGCGGTCTTGATGAAGCGGTCGGCGAAATCCACCGCCGTTACGCTGCCCACGCAGGCGACAGCGTCACCACCGGCTTCGCGGATTTGCGCAACCACTTCTTCGGCCGGCCCGGCGTCCAGGTCGTTGACCACCACGCGGGCGCCATCGGCGGCCAGTTTCAGCGCCACACTGCGCCCGATGCCGCGACCGGAACCGGTCACCAACGCTACTTTGCCTTCAAGCTTTTTCATCATTCGATACCTGTATTTTTTTTTATCAGTTGCTGGACAGAAAGCCGGGGTTCAGTTCGGTTTTCAGTTCAACGTCACGACCGCTTCACCCACCAGCTTGTCTTCGCCGTACTGGTTGGCGCACTTGATCTCCAGACGCACGAAACGCTCGCCGTCGGCTTCGAATTTCTGTGCCACGCGCCCCGTCAGGTGCGGGATATGGCCGATCTGGGTGATGCCGGTGAAACGCACCGCGAGCTTGCGAATCTGCGGTTGTGGCACCCAGTGGGTCAGCAGCCGGCCGAGGTAGGCCGCCGACAGCATTCCGTGGGCGAACACATCCGGCACGCGGGCCTTGCGGGCGAAATCGATGTCGATGTGGATTTCGTTGTGGTCACCGGAAGCACCGGCGTAGAGCGCCAACATCGTGCGATTGATCGGGCGCAGCTTCATCAGCGGCATCACATCGCCTACCTGGACATCGCTGAACTGCGGGCCGGTTTTTGGGAGTTGAGACATGAGCTATTCCTCAGCGCTGCACGAGCGAAGAACGAAGATCGGCGATGTGCTCACCGTCCTGGTTGGTCACGCGGGTTTCCTGCACCACAAATTGCAGCGCCCCGCCCTTCTTCTCGTACACATCGACGATGCGCGAATCGAAGGTCAACACGTCGCCGGCGAACGCCATGCGGTGATAGTTGAATGCCTGCTCGGCGTGCAGGATGCGACCCAGGTCAAAGCCCATGATGTCTTCGACGATGGCCTGTGGGTTGCGCCCTTCGCTTTCCAGGCACAGCAGGAAAGTCGGCGGTACCGGCAGCGCCTTGTAGCCTGCCGCTATTGCCGCCGCGTCTTCGGTATAGACCGGGTCGGTTTCGCCAATGGCCTTGGCGAAAAACCGCAGGCGACCCTTTTCCACTTCACTGGTGGTGACGCCAAGGGAACGGCCGATCAGACTCTTGTCTGCCATTTCAATTGATTCCTGTGCGTTATCAGGTCATCGCACACCTAATGAGGTGCGCGAACCAAAGTGGGTTCAGCCACGACCGAAGAGCGTGACGACACCGGCTCCGCCCAGGCCGAGGTTGTGCTGCAACGCGTGCTGCAAACCTTCGACCTGGCGCGCGCCGGCGGTCCCGCGCAACTGATGGGTCAGCTCGAAGCATTGCGCCAGGCCTGTGGCGCCCAGCGGGTGACCTTTGGAAAGCAGACCACCTGACGGGTTGATCACCACTTGACCGCCGTAGGTGTTGTCGCCGTCCATCACGAATTTTTCGCCACCGCCCACCGGGCAGAAACCCAGGCCTTCGTAAGTCAGCAGCTCGTTGTGCGCGAAGCAGTCGTGCAGTTCGCAGACACGAATGTCCTCGGGGCCGACACCGGCTTTTTCGTAGACTTCATTGGCGGCCTGACGGGTCATGCCCACGCCGACCACGCTGATCATCGATGGCGGATCGAACGCATCCGGTTTGTCCGTGGCCAGTGCCTGAGCCAGGATGGTCACGTCAGTACGCAGGCCATGCTTCCTGGCAAAACGCTCGGACACGATGATCGCCGCCGCGCCACCGCAGGTCGGCGGGCACGCCATCAGACGGGTCATCACCCCTTCCCACACCACCTGGTCGGCCATCACTTCTTCCGTGGTGACCACCTTGCGGAACACCGCCAAGGGGTTGTTCGCGGCGTGACGACTGGCCTTGGCACGGATCGCGGCGAAGGTCTCCATCCGGGTACCGTACTTTTCCATGTGCTCTTTGCCCGCGCCGCCGAAGAACATCAGCGCACCGGGCATGCCGACACCTTCCGGGAAGGCCATGGCGGAGGCATCAAAGCCCTTGCCCATGGTCAGGGGACGGTCGGTCCAGAAGTTCTTCAGTGCGCCGGGTTGCATCTGTTCGAAACCAAACGCCAGCGCGCAATCGACGGCGCCGCTTTCCACGGCCTGGCGCGCCAGGTACAGCGCGGTCGAACCACTGGCGCAGTTGTTGTTGACATTGATCACCGGAATCCCGGTCATGCCGACTTCGTACAACGCCGACTGGCCGCAGGTGGAGTCGCCGTAGACATAGCCCGCATAAGCCTGCTGTACCAGGTCATAACCGATGCCCGCATCCTGCAGCGCCTGGCGTACCGCCTGCGCGCCCATCTCGATGTAGGAACCACTGGCGCCAGGCTTGGCAAACTGAATCATGCCGACGCCGGCAATGTAGGTTTTCTGTGACATCACGTTCTCCCCGGGGTTGATTGACGGAGCGTTGGTCGTCTCGCGACCTGCTGCTCCATGGCGTCATGGTTGCGTACCAACCCTCGGGCTGTATCCCGCTCGGATGGGGTGGAAAGGAGTGGGATTTTGCCGGTCAGTCAAGGTTGACTCCGAACCTGTGGCGAGGGAGCTCGCTCCCGTTGGGTCGCGAAGCGGCCCCAAAAAGAAGGGACTGCTGCGCAGTCCAACGGGAGCAAGCTCCCTCGCCACAGGCAAGCTCCCTCCCCACAGGTTGCCCATCATTCATTCATTCGCTTGATTGATCAGGCGATGGCACCGGCGGCGCGCAGTTCGCCGATACGCGCCGCGTCCAGTCCCAGCTCACGAAGGATGTCGAGGGTATGTTCGCCGTTCTTCACCACGCTCCCGGCGGTTGCCGGCGTGCGGCTCAATCGCGGGGCCGGTGCGGGGTGGGTCACGCCGTCGGTCTGCATGAAGGTGCCTCGGGCTCGATGGTGCGGATGTTCGAGCGCCTCGTTGAAATCCAGCACCGGGGCGAAACAGACGTCGGTGCCGTCCAGCAGTTCGCACCATTGATCCCGGGTACGGGTGAGGAACATGGCCTCGAGTTTGCTGCGCAGGGCCGGCCATTGCCGGCGGTCCCACTGACGTTCAAACGCCGGGTCATCGATCTGGCAAAGCTGCATCAGCAGTCGGTAGAACTGCGGTTCGATGGAGCCAATCGAGACAAATCCGCCATCGGCGCAGGCGTAGCAACCGTAAAAAGGCGCGCCGCCATCGAAGATGTTTTCCCCGCGGCCGCGCCACTCTCCGCTCTGCTTGAACTCGTAATACATCGTGCTGAGCAGCGCAGCACCATCGCAAATGGCTGCATCCACCACCTGCCCTTTGCCGGACTTTTGCGCCTCCAGCAGCGCACTGACGATACCGAACGCGAGGAACATCGCGCCGCCGCCCATGTCGCCTGCCAGGTGCAACGGCGGTGTCGGCTCGCGATCGGCATGGCCCATGGCATGCAGCGCGCCGGTGATCGCCAGGTAATTCAAATCGTGGCCGGCAACGGGTGCCAGCGGCCCGGTCTGCCCCCACCCCGTCATGCGCCCGTACACCAGGCGCGGGTTGCGTTGCAGGCACGGCTCCGGCCCCAGCCCCAGACGCTCCATGACCCCCGGACGAAAACCCTCGATCAGCACGTCGGCGCCTTCGATGAGTTGCAACAACACATCAATCGAACCTGGCTTGCGCGGATCAATCGCCAGGCTGCGCCGGCCCCGGCTGATCACACTGCCGTCACCATTGAGGAAGCCTGACACCAACCGGTCGATCCGAATCACTTCGGCGCCCATGTCGGCCAACAACATGGCGGCGAACGGCGCGGGCCCGATCGCATTCATCTCGACTACTTTCACACCTGCCAGTGGTCCTGCCATCACTTATCTCTCTCATTATTGGATGCATGGCTGCAGCGCCACCCAATCGGCTTGCAGCGCGCCACAGGCTAGCGGGGCCCACCTTCGGGACAATCGCTCAAACGAGTGAAGTTCCCCGAGAGCGCACTGACCGTTTGCGCAGGGCGGCCTTGCCACGGGACAGGGGCATGGCAATATGCGTCGGATAAAACCTGCGAAATACGCGGCAGCGAAACTGTAGGAGCGAGCTTGCTCGCGAAAAACTCAAGGGCACCGCTGGGTATCTGGTTTTACGCGTTATCGTTCACGACCATCGCGAGCAAGCTCGCTCCTACAGGGGGTTGTGATGTTCAAACCCTTGACTGATCTGCAAGCACGCGACTCGCCCGCTGGAGAAATACATGCCTGACCGCCCGGACTTGTTGGCCCGCCTGACCCTCGTCCCGACCCTGAGCGACAGGGAGGATGACCGTTCTGCCACGGCGGGCGCAGCTGATGCGAAGCTTCATGCCTCGCGAATTCACCCGGAAAAATTTCGCGTGCCTGCCACGGCGCCCAGCCATCTGCCGCGTACTCATCTGCTGGATCGAATGGATAACCCGCAGGCTGCCCGCCTGATTCTCGTCGAGGCCGCGGCGGGCTTCGGCAAAACCACGTTGCTGCGCCAATATCGGGAGCGCTGCCTGGCCCACGGGCGCCAGGTGCTGTGGTTGACCCTGGATGCCGCCGACAATGAATTGCGGCGCCTGACGGCCCACCTGCATGTCGCCTTGCAGGCCCTCGGCGCACCTGGCGACAGCGAAAAACCCATCGACTTCAGCCCCCAGGCACTGCTCGACAAACTGGTCGTACTGGACCAACCCTTTGCGATTTTTCTCGACGATTTCGAAACCCTGGAGTCTGCCCCCGCACTGGACTTTGTGCGGCAGTTATTGAGGGTCCTACCGTCTTGCGGGTTGCTGGTCATCGCGTCAAGAACCACACCGGATATCGCGCTGGGCCGTTTGCGGGCGCACGGGCAAATGCGCGACGTCACCACCGACGCCCTGCGCATGAGCCTTGTCGAGACCACAACCTTCATCCGTGAAAAATGCGGCTTGTCCCTTGAGGACGCTGAAATTGCCACGCTGCAGCAACGCACCGAAGGCTGGATCACCGCGCTTTACCTGAGCACGCTGTCCTTGCAGGGGCGCAAAGCCCCGGCCGATTTCGTGGCGTCACTTTCCGGCGCCCATCTGGAACTGGCCGATTACCTGGCCGAGGACATCCTCGGACGCCAGACGGAGGAGTGTCGGCAGTTTCTGCTGCACAGCAGCGTCCTTGGACGCTTCAGCGCAGCGCTTTGCGATGCAGTGACCGCGCACAGCGACAGTCAGGCCATGATCGACTACCTGCAACGCGCCAACCTGTTCATTCAGGCCACGGATGAAGACCATCGGTGGTTCCGCTACCACCCGTTGTTCACCGACTTCCTGCGTCGTGCACTTGAGCGCCAGTGCCCCGGGCAGGCGCAAAAGCTGCACGCCATCGCCGCACGCTGGTACCTCGCGGACAATCATCCAGTGGCCGCCATCGAGCACTATCTGCTGGCGGGTGACACTGACAATGCGAGCCAACAGATCGACCGTCACCTTGACCCATTGATCGATGACGGCCGGTTGCGTCTATTGCTGCGCTGGTTCGAACAAATGCCTGATCATCAGTTGGATGCCTTTCCCCGACTGATCCTTGCCCATGCCTGGACACTGGTGCTTGATCATCGCTATCAGGACGCCATGCAATTGATTGAACGCCATCGCGACACTCAGGAGATGGGCACGATCCGCTGCCTGTTGCAGGTGTTCACCGACCAGATAGATGCCGCGTATGCCACGGCCCTGGTCGAGATCGAACAGGTGTCGCCGCAGGACGTCTTGCAGTACGGCATGCTCGCCACCACGCTGGCCTTCTGCATGGTCGCCACCGGTCGCTATGAACAGGCACGAGCATTACTGACGCGGATGGTCAGCCCGAAAGCGCAGAACCGTTCAATGCTCGTCGACAGCATCGTGGTCTGCGTGGAGTGCATCCTGGACCTGGTCCAGGGGCGGCTTGAAAGTACCGTCGCCCGCCTGCATGCCGCCCGCGAAGTGCAGGCACAACGGCCTGAAGGCAAATGGGCGGGCGGCAGGCCCTCGCTCGATACCCTGCGTGCGATGGCGCGGTATGAACAGGATGACCTCGTCCAGGCCCGGCAATTGCTTAGCGATATCCCTTCGTATGCCCTCGACAGCGGCGGGCCGGATCCGATGATCGTCCGGCATGTACTGCTCGCCCGCATCGCCTACCAAAACGGCGAGCGCGCTGTCTGGGTGCAGCAACTGGCTGAACTGGAACAACTGGGCCGGCGCAGTGGTTCGTTGCGTATACATTGTGCGGCGTGGCTGGAGCGCGCCCGAATCGCGACTTTGGAAAACCGTCTCGACATCGCTGCACAGGCCCTGCATAACGCCGAACTGGCGGGGAATTGGCAACGTCCCGACCTGGTGCTGCACACCTGCGACACCGATACCCCTTTTATCGCGCGCCAGCGGCTGCGCATTTTCAAGGGTGAGCACGCCAGTGCCGCCACGGCCCTGCAGCCCGCCATCGCCGAGGCATTGGAGCGTCAGCACAACCGACGGGCGCTGAAACTGCGCTTGCTGTATGCCCTGGCACTGGATGGCCTCGGGCGCCAGAAAGAAGCACTGGACACCCTGACCCCGGCCTTGCGCCTGGCCAGCGAAGAAGGCTTCATCCGCACCTTTCTCGATGAAGGCCCGGCCCTGGCAAAACTGCTCCAACGCTGGGCCGTGTCCTTCAAGGCACAATGCAAGAGCCTGGGTATCGCCCCGCAATTCCTGACGGATTTGCTGCAACGCAGCACCACCCACGGCACGCCAGCCGAGGCAGATGTCGACGAAACAGACACGCTATTGACCGCCCGCGAGTTCCATGTGATCCGGCTGCTGGCCGCAGGCAACCGCAACCGGGCCATCGCCGAGCAGATGCACCTGTCGGAGCACACGGTCAAGACGCACTTGCGCAACGTCAGCGCGAAGTTGGGGGCGCAAAGCCGCACGGAAGTCATCGCTATCGCACGCGCCAGGGGATTGCTCGATTGACGGACTTCAGGCCAGAACGCCCATCGCCTTGGCCCGCATCACGGCCTGAGTGCGCCGCTTGACCCCCAGTTTGTGGTTGATATGCACGGTGTGGGCCTTGACGGTATTGAGCGAAATGAACAACTGGTTGCTGATTTCCTGATTGGACAATCCTTGCGCGACCAGCTCCAGCACGCAAACCTCCCTCGGCGTCAGCTCCGAACCGGCTCGGGGGTTGGTCACCGGTTCTGGCTGCCGGCTTGCCAGAAGATTGAATGGCGCGAGCGGTACCTCGGCAGGCACCGGTGCCAAACCGGGTTCAGCATCGATCCGTGCCAGCACCCCCTGCACTTCCCTGATCAAACTGCCGAAACGCCGGCACTCGCAGTCCGCCAGCAATGACACCAGCCGCTGCCGTGCTGCTTCGACCTGACCGGTGCCTTGCTCACCCAGGGCTATCATCAACTCGATGCGCTGGCGCAACGAAGGCGCGTGCAGCGGAGGAAGCCGTGACGTACCGCCCTGAATATAGGCCTGGGCTGCCAGCGCCATCGGCAACATCCGCGCCCACGCGCCTTGTCGTGCGAGCAAGCGCAGATGTTGATAAAAAATCATCGACTGATAGCAGCTTTCCTTGATTTTCGCGCACTGCATGGACCGTGTCGCCGTGCTCAAATGAATCTGGGCCTGTTCGAAATCACCGCGGCAGGCGTGCACTTCCGACAACCCGATCAGCGCGTGCAATACATAGGGGTCGCCACTTTCCGTGCCGAGTTCCAAAGCCATGCACAGCGCATGCTCGCTGGCATCCAGGTCGCCCCGCAGCAAGAGCAGCTCGCCCTGCAAGAGCTGCAAACGGCCGAGCATCAAGCTGTGGCGCCCTTTCAGTCGCGTGACCAGGCGCAGGCATTCCTGCACCAGCGCCTCGGCTTCTGCCAACTCGCCGCCGAGAATCAACTGGCGGATGCGATCGGCATTGATCAGCACTTCACTGGCCAGGCAACCCTGATGACGCGCCAGTGCCAGGCAAGACTGCAACCACCGTTCGGCCTGCCCGGTCTTGCCGGCGGCCATCGAGACGCGGGCCAAGGTGGAATAGCACAGAAATGACGACTGCCAATCACGCAGCTCCAGGTGCTGCAAGGCGGATTCGCAATGCTCGAATGCGCCGTCGGCGTTGCCCAGAAGCCCCTGCAAAGTGCCCTCCAGTGCCTGCCAGTTGGCCAGAATGCGGACGTTGACCTGGGGTTTGGGTTGCGGGGAAATCCTGGCCAGTCGGGCGATGCACGACTGCGCTTCGTCCAGCCGCCAACTGCTGAGGAGCGCCCTGGCATTCATGTAAATCAGGTTTGGCGTGCACTCCAGCAAACGCAAGGGTAAGCGGGCACGCCAATCGAGCCAGGTGAACAGGTTGCGCTCAATCAACAGCCAGTCCAGCGTCAGGCGCTCCATGTAACAGGCCGCCACATCCACATAACCGATGGACAGCGCCAACTCGATGGCCTCGTCGACAAACCCGTCATTGCATAACAGGCGGCAGGCGCTCAATCGCAACTGACTTACGCCGGCGGCATTCAGCTCCCCTTGTAGAGCCTGTGCCACGGCGGGTAGCAGGCTGTACCAGATGGCCTCGCTGTCCAGCGGCACAAAGAACGACTGCGATTGCAGCAAACGGCAAAAAACACTCCCGGCATCGAGGTCCGGCCAGAGCTGCTGACAGAGCGTCGCCGACACCCGTGGCAAATGCGCGATGCCCAGCAAAAGCTTGCGAGCATCCGCATCAAGCCGGGCCAGGAGTTCGCCGCCCAGGTAATCGCGCATCCACAACGCCCCTGCCCGCTCATGACGGCCACCCGCGTTGAGCAACAGGAACGTTCCGGCGCACCAGCCGTGGGTCTGGCGCCACAGTTTGTCGCGCGTTGCAGGCTCGGTTGTCGGATCAAGCCACTCGACCACTTGCTCGAACTCCTCGTGGTCAAAGGCCAGTTGCCCGGCACCGAGTTCAAACAGCTGCCCCTCCAGCAGCAATCGCGCCAGCTTCCAGTTCGGCCTTTGTCGAGAACTGACCCACAGCTGGACCTGCGCTTGCGAACGCAGCAACCGGTCAATCCATTCATCGAGTTCGGGACAGGACTGGGCCGGGTAGTCATCCAGCACCAGCCACCAGACTTCCTCGCTGCTTTCCAGCCACGCCAACAGCGCACGCGGATCGCGGGCCCCGATGACCTCGCCTTCGAGACCTTCGGCAAGTCGCTCGCAAAATTGCGCCAGCGTCAGCGAGCGCCCCTCCAGATCAAGCCATAGATAACGTTCAGGATTGTGCCGGCCCAGGCACTCATTGATCAGGGCCGTCTTGCCATAGCCCGCGGGGGCACACAACAGACGCAAACGCTGCTCGCTGGCGAGCAGTACATCGAGCAGTCTCGGCCGTGGCAGGTAGGCGGGAGGCAACCGGGGCAGGTTCGCCAGTCGAGTGGAGCAAGCATCTCCAGACCGGCTTTGATCCCGACGCGTCATTGAAAGGAGCATGGGCTCGCAGCCCTCCTGATTTCAGCCATGGTTCGGTCACCTTCCGCTCGAAAATACGCAGGGGTGGACCCGGACAAGAATTCGGGCAATCTTCGCGCGCGTAGAACGGCTTACCTATCCGCCATTCGAGGTATTTGCTCGGTTGTCTGGTGCATTTGCGATGGAAGGTTTGTGGCAGGGCTGTAGTGCTGTTCGCTTAGATGGGGATTGGATTGGGTGTATATCCGTTATTTGGGTGATGGCGACTTAGGGTTCCGCCCTTACGGCGGGTCACTTGGAAGAGCCTGTAGGAGCTGGCTTGCCAGCGAAGACGGCGGAACAGCCAGCATCAATGTTGACTGACAAACCGCTTTCGCTGGCAAGCCAGCTCCTACAGGTGCGTGTGTTTTCCACATACTTGTGTATATGCTTGCTTCTGATCTTGCTCTGCTTTGGCTTTGGCTTTTGATCTTGATCTGCCCCATCGAGAGGCCGAGCGCAGGTTCTGCGCAGTGGGCAACCCGGCATGGATGCCGGGTTAGCCGCGCCCGGCCATGGATGGCCGATCGCGGCGGGCCCACGGAGCAGGACCGGAGCGAGGGCATGCCGAGCCTAGGCGAGGCACCGAACGAAAGGGGCGAAAGCGTTTGGTTACTTTGCGCTTTTCAAAGTGACCCGCCGTAAGGGCGGAACCCTAAGTCGCCATCACTCAAATAACGGATATACACCCAATCCAATCCCCGCCAGACCTGCTCCCACGCTTGTTACCTTCTGCAACACCTCATGTCACACCACACCGGCCCCACGTCAGATCCAGTGAAAAAACACCCTCGAAACCAAGCAAATAATGCTTTCAGGTAATACGCAAAATTACCTGATCAGGCAATTCAGGCCTGCGGTTCACCTGCATAGGATGCCCACTCCACAACATCCTGCAGTAGAGAAACCGCATGACAAAAACAACAAAGCGCGGCGTCTTCCAGCCGAGTCTGCTGGCCGTAGCGGTAATGGTTGCCACTGGCGCGAGCACTGAAGCTCACGCGGTTAATTTCAGCATCGGGGAGATTCAAGGGACGTTCGATTCATCGTTGTCGGTTGGCGCCAGCTGGTCGACGGCTGACCCGGACAAGCAGTTCATCTCCAACTTCAACTCACAGGGCGTCACCGGTGGCGAATCCGCCTCGCGGACCACCGACGACAACCGCCTGAACTTCAAGAAGGGCGAAACCTTCTCGAAGATCTTCAAGGGCGTGCACGACCTGGAGCTCAAATACGGCGACAGCGGCGCCTTCGTGCGCGGCAAGTACTGGTACGACTTCGAACTGATGGACGAACACCGGCCGTTCTACGACATCGACGATTCGGGACGTGACCGCGCGGCCAAGTCGTCCGGGGCGATGTTCCTCGACAGCTTCGTCTACCACAACTACTCGATCGGCGATCAGGTCGGCGCCGTGCGCCTGGGCAAGCAGGTGGTGAGCTGGGGCGAGAGTACCTTCATCGGCAACTCGATCAACAGCATCAATCCGGTCGACGTCGCGGCCTTGCGCCGGCCCGGTGCGGAAGTGAAGGAAGGCCTGATCCCGGTCAACCTGCTCTACGTATCCCAGGGCCTGGCCGACAACATCACCGCCGAAGCGTTTTATCAGCTGGAGTGGGACAAGTCGGTGGTCGACAACTGCGGCACCTTCTTCGGCAGCGACGGCGTGCCGCAAGGCTGTGATGACCGTCTGGTGGTGGCCGGCCTCGACCTGCCACCGGGTGTGGCACGTAACACCGGCGGCGCAGCGGCCATTGCGGCGGGGACTGACGATGCCTTCATTCCACGCCTGAAAGACAACGACGCCCGCGACAGCGGCCAGTACGGTCTGGCCTTGCGCTGGTACGTGCCGGAGGCCAACGATACCGAGTTCGGCGCCTACGCCATGAACTACCACAGCCGCAGCCCGTACCTGAGCATCAACCAGATGACCAGTGCGGCGGGCGGGCTGACCTCGGCGCGCAGCGTGCGTTACTTCATCGACTACCCGGAAGACATCCGCCTCTACGGCCTGAGCTTCCAGACCAACGTCGAAGGCGTGTCCCTGGGGGGTGAAGTCAGCTACCGGCCGAACATGCCGCTGCAACTGAACACCGCTGACCTGCTGTCGGCCGCCACCTTCGGCGCCACCTCGCCGCTGATCACCACCGGTTTCGCCGGCCGCAACCTGGGCGCCGAGGTCAACGGCTACAAACGCATGCCGGTGACTCAGGCCCAGGTAACTGCGACCCAGTTCTTCGATCAGGTGCTGGGCGCCAGTCGCCTGACCCTGGTTGGCGAAGTCGGCTACAACCGCATCAGCGGTCTGGGCAAGGCCGACGGCTCCGACCTGCGCTTCGGTCGCAGCCCGGCCTTCGGTTCCGGCCAGCTGCAAGGCGCGGCGGGCCCTGCCACCTGCGCCGGCAGTGCCGTGGGTACGCCATCGGCCAGCAACCCGGCCCAAGAGTGCAACGACAACGGCTTCTACACCAGCAACAGCTGGGGCTATCGCCTGCGCGGCAAGCTCGATTACCCGAACGTAATCGCCGGTATCAACCTATCGCCCAACCTGGCCTGGTCCCACGACGTGGAAGGTTATGGCCCGAACTTCGATGAAGGTTCCAAAGCCGTCAGCCTCGGGCTGGATGCCGACTACCAGAACACCTACACCGCCAGCCTGAGCTACACCAACTACTTCGGCGGCGATTTCAACACCAACGTCGACCGCGACTACGTCGCGCTCAGCTTCGGCGTGAATTTCTGACGCACCATTGGCCGAGGAGCCCGAACAATGAAAACAACATCCATGCTACGTGCCGGCGCATTGACCCTGTCGTTACTGGCCACCAGCGTCCTGGCCGCCGTTTCACCCCAGGAAGCGGCCCAACTGGGCAGCACCTTGACGCCTTTGGGTGCAGAAAAAGCCGGCAATGCCGAAGGCAGCATTCCGGCCTGGACCGGAGGTCTGAAACCCGGCGCGGCCCCCCTTGATCGCGGTTTCCTCGGCGACCCGTTTGCCGCGGACAAGCCGCAGTTCGTGATCACCGCCGCCAACGCCGAGCAGTACAAGGACAAGCTGACCCCGGGCCAACTGGCGATGTTCAAGCGCTACCCGGACAGCTACAAGATCCCGGTGTACAAAACCCAGCGTACCGCCGCCAACCCGCAGGAAATCTACGAGATTGCCAAAAAGAGTGCGGTGACCACGCAACTGATCAATGACGGCAGCGGCCTGGCCAATTTCAGCCAGACCCGTTACTACCCGTTCCCGATTCCAAAAAGTGGTGTCGAGGTTTACTGGAACCATACCAACCGTTATCGCGGCGGCAACATGCAGCGCCAGGCCGCCCAGGCCGCACCGCAGGCCAACGGTTCGTACTCCATTGTCGAATACAACGACGAGCTCGCCTTCCCGCAGCTCATGGAAGGTGTCGAGTCGGGACAGGCCGACAATATTCTGTATTTCTACAAGCAGGAAATCACCGCGCCTTCGCGCCTGGCCGGCAGCGTAGTGCTGATCCACGAGACCATCGACCAGGTCAAGGAACCGCGCCTGGCCTGGGTCTACAACGCCGGGCAACGGCGGGTGCGCCGTGCGCCGCAGGTGGCTTACGACGGCCCGGGCAACGGTTCCGACGGCATGCGCACCGCCGACAACACCGACTTGATGAACGGCGCGCCGGACCGTTATGACTGGAAGCTGATCGGCAAGAAGGAACTGTACATCCCGTACAACAACTACAAGTTGCAGTCGCCCAAGGTGAAGTACGACGAGATCATCAAGCCTGGGCACATCAATCAGGATCTGACCCGTTATGAACTGCACCGGGTGTGGCACGTCGAGGCCACGCTCAAGCCGGGCCAGCGTCACGTCTATGCCAAGCGTGATCTGTACTTCGACGAGGACACCTGGCAGTTGGCGGAAGTCGATCACTATGACGGTCGCGGCCAACTCTGGCGTGTCGGCGAAGGCTACACCGCCAACGATTACGAGCGCGGTTCCGCTGCGTACGCGATGTTGGGCATTTATGACCTGATCGCCGGCCGCTACAACGTGCTGGCATTGATCAACGAGTCCAAACAGGCGCCGGTTTACGGCAAGCCCGCCAAAATGAACGATTTCACCCCCGCCGCGTTGCGCATCGCTGGCGTGCGCTGATACCCGAAATAGCTGTAGGAACCGGCTTGCCGGCGAATGCGGTGCATCTGTTGGTACATGTATTGACTGACACACCGCTTTCGCGAGCAAGCTCGCTCCTACAAGGAAACGGGTCGTTTGCTGTTGCCCGACCCGTGAACTGACAACGTCCGGGCCTACCCCAAAGGAGGGGGATAAATACCCCACACATCGCTCTATTGTGGGCGCCTGTAACGGGCCATGAATCCTCCCATGGCCCCCACTCGACACTGTCTGACGAGAGATGCCATGACTGACCTGCTGCTCAACGAACGCGAATTACGCTTTCAGCTTTACGAGCTGCTCGATACCGAGGCGTTGTTGCAACGTCCGCGCTACGCGGACCACGACCGTGGCGTGTTCGACGCCTCTCTCACCACCGCCCGACAGATCGCCGGCGAGCTGTACGCCCCGCACAACCACAAGGGTGACGCCAACGAACCGACCTTCGATGGCGAGCGGATTCACATGATTCCCGAAACCAAAGTGGCCTGGGATGCCTTTGCCCAGGCCGGTTTCCTGGCTGCGCACCACGATTTCGCCGATGGGGGCCTGCAACTGCCGGAAGTGGTGTTGCGCGCCTGCATGGCCTATTTCAACGCAGCGAATATCTCCACGGTCGCCTATTCCTTCTTGAGCATCGGCGCGACCAATCTGGTGAAGGCCTTCGCGGGTCCAGAGCTGCGCGAGCGCTTCCTGGCGCCCATGCTCGAAGGCCGATTCAGCGGCACCATGGCCCTCACAGAGCCTGGCCAGGGCTCCGCGCTGGGCGACCTGCGCACCCTGGCACGGCCGGCGGGCGACGGGACCTACCGGGTCTTCGGCCAGAAAATGTTCATCTCCGGGGGCGACCACGAACTGACCGAAAATATCGTGCACCTGGTGTTGGCCCGTATCGAAGGTGCGCCGGCCGGCACCAAGGGCATCTCGCTGTTCCTGGTGCCCAAGTTCCTGGTGAACGCCGACGGCGGTGTCGGGGCGCGCAACGATGTGGCCCTCGCCGGCCTGCTGCACAAGATGGGCTATCGCAATACCACCTCCACCGTGCTTAGTTTCGGTGAGCACGACGGCGCCGTGGGTTATCTGGTCGGTGAGGCACATCAGGGACTGAGCTACATGTTCCAGATGATGAACGAAGCCCGCATCGGTGTCGGTCTCGGCGCCGCCAGTCTCGCCTATCAGAGCTACATCCACGCCCTGGACTATGCGCGTCAGCGCCCGCAAGGTCGCCTGCCCGCCAACAAGAACCCGGCAGCGCCTCAGGTGCGCATTGTCGAACACGCCGATGTTCGGCGAATGTTGCTGCAACAGAAGGTCTACGCCGAAGGCAGCCTGGCGCTGTGTCTCTATGCCAGCAGCCTCGTGGAAGATGCCCACACGGCCCCCACGGAGGCGCAGCGCAGCAATGCCGCCGAACTGCTCGACGTGCTCACGCCTGTGGTCAAGACATACCCGTCGCGCTACGGCCTGCTCGCGTCCGAGATCGGCATTCAGATCCTGGGCGGTGCCGGTTATACCCGCGAATACCCGCTGGAGCAGTACTACCGCGACAATCGCCTGAACCCGATCCATGAAGGCACCGAAGGTATCCAGGCCATTGATCTGCTGGGTCGCAAGCTGGGGCCGCGCGGTGGCGACGGTTATCGGATTTTCATCAGCGAAGTGCTCGCCACCCTGCTGGTCGCCAACAAAGACGCGCATTGCGCCCCTGTTGCAGCATTGCTGGCCGATGCCTTGAACATCCTTGAGCGGGTCACCGCCAGCCTGCAGGCGCAAGTGGCCGCCGATGCCAATCTCGGCATGGCCAACGCCACGCCTTATCTGGATCTGTTTGGCCGCGTGGTCGTGGGCTGGGTCTGGCTACGTCAGGCAATACTCGCCAGCCGTTCCCTGGCGGGTGGCGCGACCGGCAGCGATGCCGAGTTCTATCAAGGCAAGTTGCAGGCGGCGCACTACTTCATGACCTGGGAACTGGCTTCGCTGGAGTCCCAGGCGCGCCTGCTGACAGACGCTAACCATGTCGCCTACTACATGCAGGACAGCTGGTTCTAGACAGATCCCGCTTGTGTGTATGTGGGAGCGAGCCTGCTCGCGAATGCAGAGTGTCAGACGAAATTTCAGCAACTGACACACCGCTTTCGCGAGCAGGCTCGCTCCCACAGGATCTGCGGCAATCTTTTCAACGAATTTCAGGAATGCATCATGAGCACTTTGGTCACTTACCTCGTCGAAGACAATCTCGCGCTGATCGGCCTGGCCTCGCCTCCGGTCAACGCACTCGGACAACCCCTGCGCGCGGCCATTCTTGAAGCCTGTGACCGCGCCGCCAGCGACCCGGCGGTGTCCGCGATCATTCTGCATGGCGAAAACGGATTGTTTTGCGCGGGCGCCGACATCAGCGAATTCGGTCTTGCCGCTTCCTTTGCCGAACCTTCCCTGCCCGACCTGCTGGTGCGCCTGACGCAAATCGACAAGCCGCTGATTGCCTGCATCGATCGCTTCGCCCTCGGTGGCGGGCTGGAACTGGCCCTGGCGTGCGGGTACCGCATCAGCGCTACCGGCAGCCGTCTTGGCCTGCCGGAAATCAACCTGGGGCTGTTGCCCGGCGCAGGCGGGACGCAGCGTTTGCCGCGATTGATCGGTGCCGAACCGGCACTCGAAATGATGATGTCCGGCCAGCCTGTCAGCGCCAGCCATGCCCTTGATCTCGGCTTGCTCGACCGCTTGATCGGGGAAGGCGATGGCTTGCTCGAGGGTGCGCGTCGCTTCGCCCGGGAATTGATCCACGAGGGTGCGCCCGCGCGCCCCGCAGAGCGTCATTCCAACCCGGCCGCCGCCCTGCCCGAAGATTTTTTCACACGCTATCGCGCCACCCACGAACCGCGCTGGAAAAATCGCCTGGCGCCACGCCTGGTGCTGGCGGCCGTGGAGTCTGCCTGCGTGCTGCCGCTGAACGCCGGGTTGCAACGCGAAGTCGCCCTGTTCAAGGAGGCCGAAGCCTCCTCGCAATCCCAGGCCTTGCGCCACGTGTTTTTCGCCGAGCGCGAGGCCGGCAAGGTGGCCGGTGTCAGCGCCTCCACGGCCCTGCGTCCGGTGGCCAACGTCGCGGTGATCGGCGCGGGGACCATGGGCGGCGGCATCGCCATGAATTTCGCCAACGTGGGCATTCCCGTCACGCTGCTGGAACTCAAACCCGACGCCCTTGAGCGTGGGCTGGGGCAAATCCGCAACAGTTACGAGATCAGCCTGCAACGCGGCAAGCTGACTCAGGCCGAGTTGGATAAGCGCATGGCCTTGCTGACCGGCACCCTCGACTATGCCGACATCGCCGAGTGCGACCTGGTGATCGAGGCGGTGTTTGAAAGCCTGCCGATCAAGCAGCAGGTATTCCGCACCCTGGATGAGGTGTGCAAGCCCGGCGCCATTCTGGCCAGCAACACCTCCACCCTCGATGTCGATCAGATCGCCGCCGTCACGCGTCGGCCACACGATGTGATTGGCCTGCACTTTTTCAGTCCGGCCAACGTCATGCGCTTGCTGGAAGTGGTGCGCGGCAAACTCACCGCGCCTGAGGTGCTCGCGACCGTACTGAAACTGGGCAAGACCATTGGCAAGATTCCAGTGGTGTCGGGGGTGTGTTTCGGCTTCATCGGTAACCGCATGCTCGAACCCTATTCCCGAGAAGCCCATCGCATGGTGCTCGAAGGTGCCACACCGGCGCAGATCGACCAGGTGCTGACTGATCTGGGCCTGGCCATGGGCGTCATGGCGATGCACGACCTGGCCGGGATCGACGTCAGCTTCCTGGTGCGCGAATCCCGTCGCGAAGCGATTGCCCATGATCCGAGCTACTGCCGGGTAGCCGACGAATTGAACGCCCTCGGTCGCTTCGGCCAGAAGACCAAACGTGGTGCATACATTTATGAAGGCCGCGAGCGCAAGGAGGACTTCGA
Source organism: Pseudomonas izuensis (assembly GCF_002356535.2). Taxonomy (NCBI): domain Bacteria; kingdom Pseudomonadati; phylum Pseudomonadota; class Gammaproteobacteria; order Pseudomonadales; family Pseudomonadaceae; genus Pseudomonas; species Pseudomonas izuensis. The sequence goes on from NZ_AP017423.2 coordinate 4,062,472, forward strand.
AGTCATAGCACTGGCCGAACGCATCGCGGGGGAATTGCACATTCCGCGGCGGCCGATCACCACCCAGGAAATTCATGATCGCTGCCTGTTCATGCTGATTAACGAAGGCGTCCAGTTGCTCGACGAAGGCATCGCCGAACGCAGTGGCGATATCGATCTGGTCTGGATCAACGGTTACGGCTTCCCGGCCTGGCTCGGTGGTCCACTGCACTATGCCGAGCAGATTGGCCTGGACGTCGTGCTGGATGGCATTCGGCATTACCGCAAGGCGCTTGGCGAGTACGGCGAGATGTGGTTCCACCCTGCCCCGTTGCTGGAACGCCTGGTCGCCGCCGGCAAGACCCGCATCGAACGCCTCTAACCCTCCCCCTCCCCCGTAGGAGCTGGCTTGCCAGCGAAGGCGTCAGTTCAGTCAACGCATCAATCGCCTGAATTGACGCATTCGCTGGCAAGCCAGCTCCTACATGGGATCGCCACAAGCCTCCCTTGAGCAGGAACAACATCATGAAAGAAGCCGTCATCCTTTCCACCGCCCGTACGCCGATCGGCAAGGCGTTTCGCGGTGCGTTCAATGTCACCACTTCCCCCACCATGGCCAGTTTCGCGATTCGCGCCGCTGTCGAGCGTGCCGGTATCGAGGCCGGTGAAATCGAAGACCTGGTGATGGGCACCGGTATGCCCGCCGGCACCGCCGGCTGGAACCTGGGCCGCATGAGTGCGCTGGCAGCGGGCCTGCCGTTGACCGTCAGCGGTCAGACCCTGGATCGCCAGTGCGCGTCGGGCCTGATGGCCATCGCCACCGCCGCCAAGCAAATCATGGTCGACGGCATGCAGGTGACCGTTGGCGCCGGCCAGGAACACATCAGCCTGGTGCAAAACCGTCATATGGAATGGGTCGGGAGCCAGCACGACGAAAGCGTCCTGCGCCACGTCCCCCTGGCCTACATGCCGATGCTGCAAACCGCCGAACTGGTGGCCAAGCGCTACGGTATCAGCCGTGAAATGCAGGACCTCTACAGCCTGCAATCGCAACAGCGCACCGCCGCGGCGCAACAGGCCGGCCTGTTCAGCCATGAAATCGTCCCGGTCAGGGTGACCAAACAGGTGGTAGACAAGGCCAGCGGTGCGGTCCGCCATGAACAGGTCAATTTGAGTCTCGATGAAGGCAACCGCCCGCAGACGATCCTCGAAGACCTGAGCAAACTCAAACCGGTGATCGAAGGCGGCTGCATCACCGCCGGCAACGCCAGCCAGTTGTCCGACGGCGCCAGTGCCTGCGTGCTGATGGACGCGCGACTGGCCGAACAGCGCAACCTGCAACCGCTGGGCCTGTATCGGGGGATCGCGGTGGCGGGCCTGGCGCCGGAAGAAATGGGCATCGGTCCGGTGCTGGCCGTGCCAAAACTGTTGAAGCAGCATGGCCTGAAAGTCGATGACATCGGGCTCTGGGAGCTCAACGAAGCCTTTGCCTGCCAGGTGCTCTACTGCCGCGACACACTGGGCATCGACAACGCCCGCCTTAACGTCAACGGCGGTGCGATTTCCATCGGCCACCCTTACGGCATGAGCGGTGCGCGCATGGTTGGTCATGCCTTGCTGGAGGGCAAACGCCGTGGCGTGAAGTACGTGGTGGTGACCATGTGTGTTGGCGGTGGCATGGGTGCTGCCGGCCTATTCGAGGTATTGTGATGAACGTATTGAACAGTTTTTCCCTGGCCGACAAGACAGTATTGGTCACTGGCGCTTCCAGCGGCATTGGAGCACATCTGGCTCGAGTCGCCAGCAGTGCCGGTGCTCGTGTGGTGCTCGCGGCTCGACGTGTCGAGCGGCTGCAACAGCTCGAGGAAGAGATTCGCCAGGCTGACGGCAACGCCCTGGCAGTCGTGTTGGACGTCACGGATCGCAACAGCGTTGAAGCAGCGTTCGACGCCGCCGAAGCCGCTTTCGGTGTAGTTGACGTGGTGCTCAACAATGCCGGTATCGGCCATAGCCAAGGGGTCCTGGACATCAGCGAGGCCGACTGGCAAGCCATGTTGTCGACCAACCTTGATGGGGTATGGCGCGTTGCCCAATGCGCGGCTCAACGGCTGGTCAAGGCAAAGCGCCCCGGCAGCATCATCAACATCGCCTCGATACTCGGCCTGCGAGTAGGCGCCGGCCTGAGTCATTACTGCGCGGCGAAGGCCGGCGTGGTGCAACTGAGCAAATCGCTGGCCATGGAACTGGCGCGTTACCAGATCCGGGTTAATGCCATTGCACCGGGTTACTTCAAGACTGAGATGAACGACGCCTATTTCGACAGCGAAACAGGCCTGGCGTACATACGCAACGTCGTCCCGATGCGTCGACTGGGAAGCCTGCAGGAACTGGAAGGCCCCTTCCTCCTCCTGGCGAGCGAGGCCGGTGCCTTCATGACGGGCGCGGTGCTGGCGGTGGACGGCGGCCATCTGGTGGGCAGCCTGTAGGAGCGGGCTTGCTCGCGAAAAGCCTATATGCGCCGAGGTCATCCAGACTTCCCGTGTCACCGTTGACCACCCTCGCGAGCAAGCTCGCTCCTGCAGGGTGGTGCTATTGTCGATTTCACCGCGTCTCGTTCGACTATCCATCAGGATTCCCCGTCGGACGAATCAGGAGAAGACCATGCGCAAGCTCATCGTTGCCGCTTTCATCAGTCTGGATGGCGTCATGCAGGCACCCGGCGGACCTGAAGAGGACCGCAGCGGCGGCTTCCGCTTCGGGGGCTGGATCGTGCCCTATGCCGATAACGTCTCCGGCCAGGCCATACAGGACCTGTTCTCGCAGCCTTTCGAGTTGCTGCTGGGCCGTCGCACCTACGACATATTCGCGGCGTACTGGCCGCACATACACAACCACGTCATCGCTGACCTGTTCAACAGCGTGCCCAAGCATGTCGCCACGCATCGACCCGATACGCTCGATTGGCGCAACAGCCGTGGCTTGGAGGGCGAATTGGTCGATTCGATACGCACGCTCAAACTTCAGGACGGCCCCCACCTGTTGACCCAGGGCAGCGGCGACCTGGTGCGCCAACTGCTGGCGGCCGGGTTGGTGGACGAGCTTCGGCTGATGATCCATCCCGTCCTGCTTGGTCACGGCAAGCGCTTGTTCGGCGACGACGCACAGGCGTCGGCCTTCACGTTGGCGCACTCGACCACTACGCCCGGCGGTGTGCTGATCGCCCGTTATGTGCACAGCGGCGAGGTGCGCACGGGAACCTTTGCGGAAGACACGCGTAAATAGGGGTCACTCCAGCAGCGACACCAGACGCGGCTCAATCGAATGTGGCTGCACCTCGAGCAGCGCCAGGGTCACCGGCAGCTTGAAGCGCCGCGGCCCCGCGCTGCCGGGATTGAGGAATAGCCGGTCGCCGCGCCACTCCATGCATGGCTTGTGCGAATGGCCGGTGATCACCAACCGCGTGCCTGCATCAAGCACGGCAGGCACATCCGCCATGTCATGGACCAGCAGGGTTTGCCATCCGTCGAGGTCGAAACTCAGGCGGTCGGCGAGATGGGCTGCCCAAGGGGCATTCAGGTCATTGTTCCCGCGCACGACATGCAATGGAGCAATGGCGGCCAGTTGATCGAGGATGTCGGGCTTGCCGATGTCACCGGCGTGAATGATCCGTCCACAGCCCTGCAACGCGGCAAGGGCTTCAGGACGGAGCAAGCCATGGGTATCGGAGATCACACCTACTTTCATGCAAACCTCGAGATTCGGGAAGCTGCACCCAGAATACCCCGCCTCTCGAGGGCACGAGTACCCCTTGTAGGAGCTGGCTTGCCAGCGAAAAGCGGACCGTCAGTCGACGCCGATGCTGACCCTGCCACCGTCTTCGCTGCGATGCGGCGACCCGACAAGCCAGCTCCTACAGGGGATGGGGTCCCCCGGCAAAAGCCAGGTCGGCTATAAGGCCGCCTCGCTTTGGCCTTTCGCGGTGTTTGCCCCCTCGAGAGGCCGAGTGGAGGTTCTGCGCAGTGGGCAAACCGGCATGGATGCCGGTTTAGCCGCGCCCGGCCATGGATGGCCGATCGCGGCGGGCCCACGGAGCAGGACCGGAAGGAGGGCATGCCGAGCCATAGCGAGGCACCGAACGACAGGGGCAAGAGCCCTTGGTTACTTGGGGCTCTTCCAAGTGACCCGCTGTAAAAGCGGAACCATTGGTGGCCGTTACCGCAGGAATGGATATGTATGCGATCAACAAGCCGCCATCGCTGGCAAGCCAGCTCCCACAGGGGATTGGGTGCGTCCGCTAAAGTCAGGTCGGCTGTCAGGCCGCCTACGCTTCGGTGCGTAGATCCGACAAGCCAGCTCCTACAATAACCGGGGCTCACGAAGGCCCCTTCTCAGCCCGGGTTCTGCATCAGTATTTCGCAGGCCCCGGCGGTGAAGCTGTAGCTTCTGTCCGCCTGGTAGTGAATGACCCCCACGTCGCACAAGCGCTTGAGCACTTCACGTACGCTGATGAATGACCATTCGGCCGCCGATGATTCCAGATAGGCGAGCACGCCATGCACACCGATGGCGCGCCCATCCCAAGCGGCGACCAGCAAGGCATCGATGACTTTGAGGCGGATCAGGCTGGTGCGCAGTCCGTAGAAGCGCAGCAACTCGCGGATGGGCTTGTTGGTTTTGCGGTTCAGGGCGATAGCGTCTTGAGCCATCCGGGCCGGGGGTTGCAAAGGCGTTACAGCGTTTGTCGATGCTGAGGCGTTGTGCATGCGAATGGTCCTTTTCAGTAGCGTTTCGGCATTAACATGGGTGGTGTTGTTTTTGACATTTTTTACCAATCTCACCGTCGGAGTGGCTTCTCCGGCCACACCGGTAGCGGTGGCTTACCCAGGCGATCGATCCATTTCACTGCGCTCCATCGTCTGCCATTGAAGTCGTGGGGACGGCCCGGCGATTACGCCACCGCTGCGCCACGGACAGTACCGAGACAAAAAATACCGGCACGAACAAAACCCCCAGTACCGTCGCCGCCAGCATCCCGCCGATCACCCCGGTGCCGATCGCACGCTGGCTGGCCGCACCCGCCCCCGTGGCGAAGGCCAGGGGCACTACGCCGAGAATGAAGGCCATGGATGTCATGACAATCGGGCGAAAGCGCAGGCGCGCTGCCTGGGCAGCCGCCTGGGTCAGACTGGCGCCTTGAGCGTGAAGCGCCCTGGCAAACTCGACGATGAGGATCGCGTTCTTCGCCGCCAGGCCGATGATCGTGATCAGCCCGACCTTGAAATAGACGTCATTGGGCATGCCCATCACGGTCACCGCCACCACCGAGCCGAGCATGCCGATGGGCACGATCAGCAGCACGGCAAAAGGAACCGCCCAGCTTTCATACAGCGCGACCAGTACCAGCAACACCATGGTCAATGACAACCCGACCAGCAAAGGCACCTGGTCGCTGGCCTGTTGTTCCTGCAACGACAATCCCGCCCATTCGAGGCTGAAACCGGCCGGCAATTGACGGGCGATTCTCTGCAAGGCTTCCATGGCCTGCCCGGTGCTGTAACCCGGGGCGGCATCGCCGGAAAAACGCAGCGACGCCGAGCCGTTGTAGCGCGCGATCTGCAGCGGCCCGACCTGCCACTCGAAACGACTGAACGCTTCCAGTGGCACCAGGCGGTTCTGCCGGTTGGGCACTTGCAGGCGCAGCAGCGCTTCGGGCGTCTGCCGGCTGATACCGTCCGCCTGAATGATGACCCGCTGCATCCGCCCCTGATTGGCGAACTCGTTGATCTGCTCCGACCCCAGGGCCGACGACAGCGCCGAACTGATCACATCGAAACTCACGCCCAGGGCCTCGGCTTTTTCGCGGTCGATGCTGACATTGATCTGCGGGGCATCGGCCAGGCCATCCTCCATCAGGTAGTCGATGACCGGCGATGCCTTGGCGGCCTCCAGCAATTGGGTCCGAGCCTTCAACAGCGCTTCATGCCCCTGCCCCGCCAGATCCTGCAAGCGCAATTCGAAACCGTTGGACGTACCGAGGCCGTCCACTGGCGGCGGCACCACGCTGAACAGCGCGCCATCGGCAGCGTTTTCAAAGGCCTCATTCGCACGCCTGGCCACTTCATCACTGGCCTGTCCGCGATCGCGGACCGACCAGTCCTTGAGACTGACAAAGGACAACGCCGCATTGGCCCCGACCCCGGAAAAACTGAAGCCCATGATCGCCAGCACCTGATCCGTCGCCGGTTGCGCCAGGGCGTAGCGTTCCCAGGCCTGAACCGTCGCCTCCGTGCGCGAGGCCGATGCAGCGGGCGGCAGCTGGATATCGGTGATGATGTAACCCTGGTCCTCGGCCGGCATGAATGAGGACGGCAGACGCAGATAGGTGAAGGCGAGTACCAGCAACAGCATCAGGTACAGGCACAGGCTGCGGGTGCTGCGTCGAACCCAGCTCGCACCGAGCCGTTCGTAGCGTTGGACCAGGGCATCGAAGCGTCGATTGAAACCGCTTGCCCAACGGTTCGGTCGGGGCTGATGCGTCCGGTCGAAGGGTTTTAGCAAGGTGGCGCACAGGGCCGGCGTCAGGGTCAACGCGAGGAACCCGGAGAACAGGATCGACACCGACAGTGCCATGGAGAACTGCTGGTAGATCACGCCGACCGAACCGCCCATGAACGCCAGGGGCAGGAACACCGCCGCCAGCACCAGGGTAATGCCGATGATGGCCCCGCTGATCTGCTGCATGGCCTTGCGGGTCGCCTCCTTGGGCGACAGCCGCTCCTGAGTGATCAGTCGCTCGACGTTTTCTACGACGACTATGGCGTCGTCCACCAGAATGCCGATGGCCAGCACCATGCCGAACAGAGTCATCATGTTGATCGAGAACCCCAGCGGCGCCATCACCGCGATCGTCCCCAGTAGGCAGACCGGCACCACCACCGCCGGGATCAGCGTGTAACGCAGGTTTTGCAAGAACAGCAGCATCACCAGGAACACCAGAACCATGGCTTCGATCAGGGTGTAGATGACCTGCTTGATCGCCACGTCGACAAAATAGGAGGTGTCATAGGGCACATTCAGGGCCATGTTCGCTGGCAGCGTGCCCGACAGCTGATCGAGCCGCGCCTTGATCGCCGCCGCGGTTTGCAGCGCATTGGCGCCCGGCGCCAATTGCACCGACATGGCCGCTGTCGGCTTGCCGTTGAGGCGTGCGTCGAAGCGGTAGTCCTGGCGACCCAGTTCCACCCGTGCCACATCGTGGATTCTGACGCTGGAACCATCATCGTTGGCCCGCAGCACAATGTTGCCGAACGCCTGCACCGACTCGAGCTGCCCCTGCACCATCACGGTGGCAGTAATGTGCTGGTCGGCCGGTCCCGGACGCTCGCCCATGCTGCCGGCGGGCACTTGCACGTTCTGTGCGGCGATGGCCTTGCCGACATCGGCCATCGACAGGTTGTAGCCCACCAACCGGGTCGGATCGACCCAGATGCGCATCGCCCGTTCGGCGGTGTACATCTGCACCCGCCCGACCCCTGCCACCCGGCGAATCTCATTATTGATGGCCCGGGCGGCATAGTCCGCCAGCCCCACCGATTCCTGCTGGTCGTCGGTGTAGGACAAGGTATAGATCATCAGGAAGTTGGCGCGCACCTGCTCCACTTTCAGACCTTGCTCGATCACGGCCCGGGGCAGACGCCCGATCACCCGTTGCAAGCGGTTCTGCACATCGACCTGTGCCATGTCGGGATCGGTGCCCGGCTTGAACGTGATGGTGGTTTCGGCGCTGCCGTTGGCACTGTTGGACTCGTAGTAAATCAAGCCTTTGAGGCCATTGAGCTCTTCTTCGACCAGGCTGGTGACGTTCTGGCCGACAATCTGCGCCGAGGCGCCGGGGTAGCTGGCGCTGACACTGATTTGTGGTGGTGCCACGTCCGGGTACTGGCTGACCGGCAAGGTGCCGAGCGTCAGCACCCCCGCCAGCGCGATGAGCAACGCGATGACCCAGGCAAAATTCGGACGGTTGATGAAAAATTCGGGCATCGGAACCTCAGGCTGTCAATTGCGGGCCTGCTGCCCGGCCAACGTGATGACGTTGACCTGAGTGCCGGCACTGAGTTTGTCCGCTCGCTCGACCACCACTTGCTCGCCGGCCGCCAGCCCCTGGGTGATCTGCCAGTCGGCGCCGAGCATCGCGCCGGTGCTGACCACCCGCTCACGCACGACACCTGTGGCGTCCACCAGCATCAACCGGGCCTGGCCGTCGGCCCCGCGCTGCACCGCTTGCTGCGGTACGAACAACGCTTGCGGATCGACCCCGGCCGGCGCCACCACGCGCACGTACATGCCCGGCAACAGCACGTTGTCCGGGTTGGGGAACTCACCGCGCAAGGTCACCTGCCCGGTGCTTCGGTCCACGGAAATATCGGAAAACATCAACTTGCCCCGGCGGGCCTGGGGCGGATTGCCCACCTGCACCGTTACCTCCGGGGTGCCGTTGCCGTTCAGGGTCAGGCGACCATTGGTCAGGGCTTGCTGCAAGGCCACGACCTGCTCGGCGGACTGGGTAAAGTCGGCGTAGATCGGGTCCAGTTGCTGGATCCGCGCCATCTGCGTGGCTTCGTCCTGACCCACCAGCGCACCTTCGCTGACCAGGGCCCGACCGATGCGGCCGCTGATCGGCGCCCGCACCTGGCAGTAACCGAGGTTGAGCTGCGCCGTGGTGAGGTCAGCCTGGGCGGCCAGGCGATTGGCCTGGGCACTCTTGAGGTCAGACACCGCGTCATCGAACGCTTGCGGGCTGACAGCGTTGATCTCCACCAGTTGCTTGAAACGCTGCACCTGGGTGTTGGCGCGATAGACATCGGCCTCGACCTTGGCCAACGCGCCCTCGGCACGCATCAAGGCCGCCTTGAGCGGCGCCGGGTCGATGCTGAACAGCAATTGGCCAGCCTTGACGTCGCTGCCCTCCTGAAAATGCCGGGTCAGCACCACGCCGGCCACCCTTGCGCGGACCTCGGCGATGCGCACCGGTTCGACCCGGCCCGGCAAATCCGTGGTCATGGCAAACGCCCGCGGTTGCACGGTCAGCGTCTTCACCTGGGGCACTGCTGCGCTGTGCTCCGGCGGCTGATCCTGACCACCACAAGCACTTAACCCAAACACTGCCAGCAACAACCACGCGGGTCTCATCGATGCGAAAGCCTTCTGCATTGTCGTTCCCTGTTCAATGAAAAAGGGCCTGCCGGTTTCGGTCGGCAGGCCCTGTGCATCGTCACTTCAACCGCCACGGCACTCGCTTCGCTCGTTGATCGCGCTGGCCGCGCGGAACAGGATCTGCGTGACGAAATCGATCTCCTGTTCGGTGATGATCAACGGCGGCAGGAAGCGCACGGTGGCGCCGTGACGGCCGCCCAGCTCGACGATCAGCCCGTGTTGCAGGCAGGCCTGCTGGAAGGCCTTGGCCCGGGCAGTGTCCACCGGCGGATGGCCCTGGACATCGAGGGCACCCTGGGGGTCGACGATTTCCATGCCGAGCATCAGGCCTCGGCCACGCACATCGCCGATCCACTTGAATTCGCTTTGCAGGCCCAGCAGCTGCTTGCGCAGGTGCGCACCCACGGTTTCGGCGTGGGCCACCAGGCCCTCATCGCGGATGAAGCGCAAGGTCGCGGTGCCGGCAGCCATCGCCAGCTGATTGCCACGGAACGTGCCGGCATGGGCGCCCGGTTGCCAGACGTCCAGGGAATCGTTGTAGACCATCACCGACAACGGCAGGCCGCCGCCGATGGCCTTGGACAAGGTGATGACGTCCGGGGTGATGCCTGAGTGCTCGAAGCCGAACATCCGGCCGCTGCGGGCAATGCCGCACTGAATCTCGTCGACGATCAGCGGAATGCCATGGGCCTGGGTCAACCGACGCAGTTCCTGCATCCAGCGATCCGGTGCGGTAATCACCCCGCCTTCGCCCTGGATCGGTTCGAGGATCATCGCCGCCGGTGCGGTGACGCCGCTTTCCGGGTCGTTGAGCAAATGCTCGAGGTAGCGCACGTTCAAGGTCACGCCCTGCTCGCCGGCCACCCCGAACGGGCAACGGTAATCGTGGGGGAACGGCAAACGTTGTACGCCCGCCATCAAGCCGCCCAGGGCATTCTTCGGCGACAGGTTGCCGCTGATCGACAGCGTGCCCAGGGTCATGCCGTGGTAGGCGCCTTCAAAGGCCAACACGGAATGTCGACCGGTGGCGGTACGGGTCAGTTTCAGTGCAGCTTCGACTGCATCGGCACCGCTGGGACCGCAAAACTGGATCCGCGCGTTTCGCGCGAAATCGGCGGGCAGGCAGCCAAAGATCTCCTGAACGAATGCATCCTTCACCGGTGTCATGAGGTCCAGGGTATGCATCGGCACGCCCGCGGCCATGACCTGGGTGATGGCCTGGACAATCACCGGGTGGTTGTGGCCCAGCGCCAGGGTGCCGGCACCGGCCAGGCAATCGACGAAGACCTGGCCGCGACTGTCCTGCACATAGATGCCATGAGCCCGTTCCAGCACAAGCGGAATGCGCCGAGGGTAACTGCGGGCGTTGGATTCCTGCTGTTGCTGGCGTTCCAGCAGCGGCGTCGGATCAAGGCAGTAAGGGCTCGACAGCCCGGTGTGCGCCAGACGTAGCTGTGGCGCGCCACCGGATGTGGCATTCGAGAAAGCACTCATGATTTCCTCCTTGGAGGCTGGGTTTGGAAAGTAACAGGGCTGCCTGAATTCGAATGCTTCAGGCAACGAAAGCCGTGAAACCGGACGCGGGGATTCCTTCCCCCGCTTCCATCGGTTTACATGTCGTAGCGCAGAACCAGACCCACGGTGCGCGGAGCGCCGACATCGACGATATCGCCGCTGCGGTTGTTGGTGACGTATTCCTTGTCGAAGGCGTTTTTCACAAAGCCCGATACGGCGACGTTCTTGGTGAGCTTGTATTCAGAGTTGAAGTTGACCAGCCAATAGTTGTCGCTCTTGCGCTCGCCGATGACCTGGCCAGCGTCGTCGAATTCGAACTCAGACGGCGCAGTGCTTTGCCAGATGACGTCGGTGTTGAGGGTCAGGCGGTCATTCCAGCGATAGGTACCGCCCAGCGACATCTTGTATTTGGGCGAAAAGAGGAAGTCCTGGCCGCTCATGTCCCGGCCATCGCCCGTGACGAAGTCCTTGTACTTGCCATCGGTGACAGCGGCACCGAGGTTCAACGTCAACTGCTCGGTAAAGTCTTCTTCCACGAAGACTTCCAGGCCCTTGATGTCGCTGCGACCGGCGTTGAAGATGTGCGCGAACTGGGTGTCCGGGTCGAGCACGCTGACCTGCTGGTCTTTCCAGTCGGTGTAGTACAGGTTGGCGCGGGTGCGCAGGGTCTGGTCGAAGAACGAGCCCCGGTAGGACAACTCGTAGTTGGTGGTGTACTCCGGGTCGTAGGGCTCGTGGCCGCCACCGGCCCGCACGTTGACGCCACCGCCGCGATAGCCTTTCTGCACCATGAAGCCCAGGTACTGGTTCGCGGCCAGTTCATAGTTGATGCCCAATTTTGGCAACACGGCATCGAACGACTTGCTGACATTGCCCGGGCTGGAGAAGTCATCCTGGTCGATGTCGGTATCGTTCGTCTCGTGGTCGTAGCGCAGGCCGGTGATCAATGTCCAGCGCGGGACGAAGGTCCAGTTGATTTCACCGAACACCGCCTTGTTTTCGATGGTGGTGTCGCCCTTGGTGGTCCCGGCCAGTTCGTCATCGAACAACAACTTGTCGTGGAAGTTGTTGGTGTTGTGGCCGTAGTAGGCACCGACGAAGCTCTTCACCGTGTCCGAGTTGTAGTTCAGGCGCAGCTCCTGGCTGAACAGGTCGCCATCCTGCTTGCGCAGGATCACCTCGTTGTCTATCGCCTCCTGGTCGAAGTCCAGGCGGGCACTGTAGTCGGAGCTGGTATTGGCCGTGAGGCTGGTCAGGCTCCAGTCATCGTTCAGGCGATAGTCGATCTTGGCGCTGACGGTGTCCTGTTTGAGGTTGTCAAAGGCCTTGGTGTTGGACGACACGTCGTAGTAACGCACCTTGCCGTTTTCGCGCATGACCGAGTTGTCGCCCTGACGGTGTTCGTCGTGGGCGTAGGTCAGCAACACGTCGAGATCGTCGTTGGGCAGGACCAGCAGCTTGCCGCGCACGTTGCTGGTGCGGGTCGGGTTGGCGTCGTCATTGAGGAAGACGTTGTCGATGTAGCCGTCACCTTCCTGGTAATCCACGGCGATACGCCCGGCGATCTTGTCGTCGACGATCGAGCCGCCACCGGCGACCGCTGCGCCGCGCTCACCGTAGTTCCCCACGTTGGTCTGCGCCGAAAAGCTCGGGACGAAGGTTGGATTTTTGGTCTGGATGACCACGGCACCGGCGAGGGAGTTACGGCCCTGGGTGGTGGACTGCGGCCCCAGGAAGACTTCGACCTGCTCCACGTCCCACAGCGGGATCGGGCTGAGGGTCAGTGCACGGTTCGGTTGTACGGCGCCATCGACGAATACCGAGACCGCACCATTGAGCGTGGCCGGGCCCTGGTCATCGAAACCGGACACCGGCACACCGCGGATGCCCCAGTTTTCGTTACCGGCCTGGTTGTACACACCCGGCGTACGGGCGAACACGTCGACCAGGTCATGGTCCGCCTTCTCGCGCAGTTGCTGCTCGGTTACCACAACCACGCTCGACTGGGTTTTCTCCAGGCTACGGTTGATTTTCTCACCCGTCACCGTCACAGGAGCAAGCTCCATCGTGCCCGACTCTCCGGCCGCCCATGCGCCGGTGGACAGGCACACTGCCGACCCCACAGCCAACGCAATTGTAGTCTTTTTGAAATTCACGCCCCGCTCCCCTGCGACAGATATTGGTGTTGTTTCTTTTGTTCAGAACGCTGCTTTCCCCACAGCGGGCGGCAGTCTAAATCAAAAAAAATCTTAAAGGAATAGTATTGATAATCTATCTCATTTGTATTTAAGATGCCGCCGTGTATCAGAGCGAATACATCTCAGTCGGACGCTACCCTGGTGACCTTTGCCTTGTTTTTTCAGGTCCGCCAACGTCAATCCGACTGACCGAGAAAGAAAAAAGGATGTGCAAGGATGACTTCAATCGAACACCTGAGCGGGCGTTGCGCCCCGTTGTCCGATGCCCCAACGATCGGCCGCGAGTCGACGTTACCCGTGCTGGTACAGGCGAAACCGGGACAGTCGATCCATGATATGGACGCGTCGATCCGCCACTCGCTGGACCAGGCACTGACCACCGTTGGCGGCGTGCTGTTTCGCGGTTTCATCGTTCCCACGCCCATCGACTTCAAGCGCTTCGCCGCCAGCTTCGGCGCGCCGCTGGCCAGCTACGAATTCGGCTCCACGCCGCGCAGCAAAGTCTTCGCCGGGGTGTACAGCTCCACCGAATACCCGGCCCATCAATTCATTCCGCTGCACAACGAGCAGGCCTACACCCGGCCCTGGCCTTCGCGCATCTGGTTCCACTGCATCAAGGCCAGTGAAACCGGTGGCGAAACGCCGATTGCCGACAGCCGCCTGATCTATCAGCGCATGCCCGCCGAGATCCGCGAGTTGTTCGCCAGCCGCGAGCTGCTCTACGTACGCAACTACAGCGGCGCGCTGGACCTGCCCTGGCAGAAGGTGTTCAACACCGAGGATCGTGCCCAGGTCGAACGCTACTGCCAGGACAACGACATCGAGTGGGAATGGAAAGCCGATGGCGAGCTGCGCACCCGCCAGCGTTGCGCCGCCGTGTTGCAGCATCCCGAGACCGGTGAGTGGGTCTGGTTCAACCAAGCACACCTGTTCCACGTATCGGCCATCGAGCCGGGTGTGCGTGCCAGCCTGCTGGCCGCCGTGGGCGAAGAAAACCTGCCGCGCCACGTGTACTTCAGGGACGGCTCGGCCATTGCCGATGAGGTGCTCGACACCGTTCGCGAGGTCTATCGCCAGACCGCCATCAGCTTCCCCTGGCAGCCCGGCGACATCCTGATGCTCGACAACCGACTGGTCGCACACGGCCGCAACCCTTACACCGGTGACCGTAAAGTCATCGTTGCCATGGCGTGAATTGCACATGTTCAATTTCAATCACTGGATCGAAGTGCTGGAAACCCATGCCCGGCATTTTCCGCAGCGCGCGGCCCTGCACTTTTTGCCGGACGGCGTCGAGATCGGCGAAACCCTGACCTTTGCCCAACTGCACGAACAGAGCCAATCCCTGGCAGCGGCCCTGCAAGCGCGCTATGCGCCGGGTGATCGCGTGCTGTTGATGCTGCCCAGCAGCCTCGACTACGCCCGGGCGTTTTGCGCCTGCCTCTACGCCGGGCTGATCGCCGTGCCGCTGTTCCCGCCACCGTCGCGCAAGCCTCGACATCTGGATCGCGTGCGCAACGTGGTGGTGGATGCCGAGCCGGCGCTGATCCTCGCCCCGGCCGATCATTGCCAGAACTTGCTGGAACTGGTCGAAGGCCGGGTCGATGTGCTGACGGTCCAGGAGCTGACGTTGCAGGAGGCGGGCACACCACCGGCCAGTCAATGGACGCGCCCGGATGTTGACGGCGCGACCGTGGCCTTCCTGCAATACACCTCCGGTTCCACCGGTACGCCAAAAGGTGTGGAAGTGCGCCAGCGCAACCTGATCGCCAACGTCGAGCTGATGCGCCAGGCCTACGGTTTCGACGAGCACGGCGGCATGGTCAACTGGCTGCCGCTGTACCACGACATGGGCCTGATCGGTGGCCTGCTGGCACCGCTCTACAGCGGCATGCCCTGCTATCTGTTGGCCTCGCAGACGTTCGTCAACGCACCGTCTACCTGGCTCCAGGCATTGAGCCGTTACCGCGCCACCGCCAGTTTCGCCCCCAATTTCGCCTATGCGCTGTGCAACCGCGTGGTCAGCGACAACCTGATCGCGCAGCTCGACCTGAGTGCCTGGCAACACGCGATCAACGGCGCCGAGCCGATTCATCCCGGCACCCTTGAAACCTTCGCCCAGCGCTTTGCCGCCTGCGGCCTGAACCCGCTGGCGATCAGCCCCGGCTACGGCCAGGCCGAAGCCACCTTGTGTGTCAGTGCCACACCGGCCGATGCCCTGCCCGTGGTGTTGCGCCTGGACAAGACCGTGCTGGAAACCGGTCGCGCAGCCATCGCGGCCACCGACGCCGCTGCCGTGGAGTTCGTCGCCTGCGGTTATCCGCAGGCCTTGCACGGCATCGCCATCGTTAACCCGCACACCCATGAACGTTGCGCCGCCGATCAGATCGGTGAAGTCTGGCTGACCGGCCCGAGCAACGCCGAAGCCTACTGGAAGAACCCCGAAGCCACCCGCGAAGCGTTCCAGGCGTGCATCGTCGGCGAACCCGGGCATTACCTTCGCTCCGGCGACCTGGGTTTCATGCACCAGGGCCAGGTGGTGATTTGCGGCCGGGTCAAGGACCTGCTGATCCTCAACGGCCGCAACCTCTACCCTCACGATATCGAATTCGCCATCACCGATGCAGAGCCGGGCATCCGCACCGGACGCATCGCCGCGTTTTCGGAAATGGACCCGCTGCTGGGTCGCGAGAAGCTGGTGATTGTCGCCGAGCCCCATCGCAAATATGTCTACCCGGCCCATCACCCGGCACTGTTCGCCTCGATGCAGAACGCCGTGCGCGAAGTCGCCGACTGCGGCATCGACCAGATCGTACTGGTGGAAGCCGGCACCATTCCCATGACCACCAGCGGCAAGATCGCCCGTCAGGGGTCGCGCAAGCAACTGGCCGCGGGCACCTTGAACATCATTGCCCAATACGGTGGGCAGACCAGCGCCGATGAGGAACGCATCGAGCGTGCACAACTGCTGGAACGGGTTGCCCTGGCCGACGAAAGCGCCCTGCCCGCCTGCCGCCAATGGCTCAAGCAAACTCTGCGCGAGGTCAATCCGTATCTCATGGTGGACTTCGACCAGAGCCTGATCAGCCTCGGCCTGGACTCCATCAGCGTTGCCGACTTCGCGGCCCGCCTGCATCAGGACCTGGGCTTGAATCTCGACACGCAACGCCTGTTCGGCGAGCAGACGCTGGACGAATGGGCCCAGGCACTGCTGGATTTCCTCGGTGAAGCGTTGCCTGATTCCACCGCTTCGATCGAAGGCTCCAGCGTCGAGCAGGATCACGGCCGCCAATCCTTCGCCCAGAGCCGACTGTGGTTCCTGCGTCAGCTCGACCCGACCGACACCCGCCACAACCTGGTGCTGCATCTGCGCCTGCTCGGCGCGCTGGACACCGAAACGCTGGCGCTGCGACTCAATACTCTGGTCGACCGCCACAGCGTCCTGCGCACCGTCTACCACGACGGCGTCGACGGCCCGCAACAACGGATCCTGCCGACTGCGGACGTGCCGTTGACCTGGCATGACCTGCGTCATCACCCCATCGCCGTGCAACAACAAGCGCTGGCTGATCGGCTGGAGCGGGAACACGCGACACCGGTCGATCTGCAA
Source organism: Pseudomonas izuensis (assembly GCF_002356535.2). Classification (NCBI taxonomy): domain Bacteria; kingdom Pseudomonadati; phylum Pseudomonadota; class Gammaproteobacteria; order Pseudomonadales; family Pseudomonadaceae; genus Pseudomonas; species Pseudomonas izuensis. The sequence continues at coordinate 4,078,987 of NZ_AP017423.2, forward strand.
AACGGCCCGCTGCTGCGCGCGCAATTGCTCAGCCGCGACGACCAGCAACACGACCTGCTGCTGACCCTGCACCACATCGCCTTTGACGGACGTTCGACGCAATTGTTGCTGGCAGAGCTGGCCGCTGGAGGCGTCAGCGAACGCCCGCTGCAGTACCTGGATTTCGCCCGCTGGGAAGCCGCGCACTGGAGCGCCGAACGCATCGCCACCGAACAACAGTTCTGGCGCGAGCAACTGGCAAACGTGCCGCAAACCCTCGCCTTGGGTGGCAACGGCCAGATCGCCGGCGAGCACAGCCTCAACTTCACCCTGCCCCAGGCCAACTGCGAAGCGCTGACGGCACTGGCCCGCGAACACGGCATGACCCTGTTCATGCTGTTGCTGGCCAGCTATCAACTGGTGATCAAGCAACTGGGCGGCCAGCAGCAATTCCTGCTGGGCACCGACGTCAGCGGCCGGCCATTGGCCGCGCACAACGACGTGATCGGTTTCTTCGTCAACCAGTTGACCCTGCGCTGCGACCTGCGTGGCGAACCGACCCTGGCCGATTTCCTTGGCCAGGTGCGCGATGAGGCACGGCTGGCCTACGCCCATCAGGGCCTGCCTTTCGATCTGGTGGTCTCGGCCCTGGCGCCGCAGCGCCGTCCCGGTCACTCGCCGCTGTTCCAGGTCAAGCTCAACTACCAGCCGGCACGGGTGAACCCGACCGATATCGCCGGTGCGCGCATGACCTCGCTGGACGTGGCGCAAGCCCCGGGCGATTTCCACCTGGTACTCGACCTGATGCACGGTGCCGAAGGGATTGACGCGACCCTCAAGTTCCGCGGCGAATTCTTCGACCGGGACCGTGCCCTGCGCCTGCAACACCTGTGGACCCGCCTGCTGGGCGAGACCCGCGATCTACTCGACCTGTCGCTGCCGGCACTGGCCGAACGCCTCGACACCTGGGACCAGGCGTTCCAGCGCGAACGCCAGCAGTCCCAAGCCCTGGCCGGTCGCGGCCAGATGCTGCAAACCAAACGTCGCTCATTGACCCTTTAACCGAGTTGGATGCCTTTATGTCTATCGTGCCCCCACCGTCCCGCGCCCTTGGCGGCGTGCGTCGCAAAGCCATGAACGTCTCGGAACAACAGCTGGTCAGCGAGCGCCTGCTCAGCCCGGACCACGCCCTGCCGCTGGTGATCGAGCCGGCGGTCAGCGGTGTGGACCTGGTCGCCTGGGCGGCCAAGGAACGTGAGAACCTCGAGCAAAAACTGCTGCAATACGGCGCGATCCTGTTTCGCGGGTTCTCCGTACTGTCGGTGGAGCAGTTCGACCAGGTGATCGCCGCCCTGTCCCCCGGCGCGCTGGAGTACATGTTCCGCGCCTCACCGCGCACCCGCGTCGGCGGCAACATCTACACCTCGACCGATTACCCGGCCGACCAGATGATCTTCCCGCACAACGAACACTCCTACTCGCCGCGCTTCCCGCTGCGCCTGTTCTTCTACTGCCACATCCCGTCCGAGACCGGCGGCGAAACCCCGATCGGCGCGACCCGCGCAGTAAAGGCAAAAATCAGCCCGCAGATCGAAGCGCGTTTTCGCAAAAAAGGCGTGCTGTACGTGCGCAACTACGGTGACGGTTTCGGCCTGCCGTGGCAGACCGTGTTCCAGTCCGAAGACCGTGGCGAGGTGGAAGCCTACTGCGCCAGTGTCGGCATCGAAGTGGAGTGGAAGGAAAACAATCGCCTGCGCACCCGCCAGCGCGGGCCCGCCGTGGTCCGTCACCCGGGCACCGGCGAAGAGGTGTGGTTCAACCACGCCACCTTCTTCCACATCAGCACCCTGCCCCCGGCGATCCGCGACTCGTTGCAAGGCAATTTCACCGATCTCGACCTGCCGACCAACACCTTCTATGGCGACGGCACACCGATCGAAGCCGATGTACTGGAGTCATTGCGAGCGGCCTACCTCGACTCGCTGGTGCGCTTCAGCTGGCAGCAGGGCGACGTGTTGTTCATCGACAACATGCTCGCGGTGCACGGTCGCGAACCCTTCACCGGCAATCGCGCAATCATGACCGGCATGGCGCAAGCCCTGCTGCAGAGTGACGTCGCCGTCTGATTTTTTCCACGGGCGAACAAGCTGATTTGCACAGGCTCAGCTGATTTCGATCAGTGAGCCTGCGTGCCTCTGTCGCCCCGGTTTACCCCCAATTCCCAGTCGAGTTGAACATGAGCGGACTCCAAGGTTTTCGTATTTCGCCACAGCAGGCGTCGGTCTATCAGCATACCCACGGCGTCGCCGAGCACCCGCTCAGCTGCCGTTTGCAGTGGTCGGTTGCCTCCCCCGTGACCGCCGAGCTCCTGAGCCAGCGCTTGAACGCCCTGATCGCCGACAGTGAAATCCTGCGCACCCGGTTGGCGCCCGTGCCGGGCCTGCGCTTTCCGGTGCAGGTGATTCACGACAGCATCGAACTACCGGTCGTGGTGCAAGACTTACGCGCACTCGATCCAGGCCAGCAGGACGCTGCCCTGAGCCAACTGGCCACGCAACCTCGCGACTGGACGCTGCCGCTGGCCGTGACGCTGGTGCAACTGTCGGACGGGCAATCGGTGCTCGACCTGGCCGGGGCCAGCAGCCACTTTGACCTGGGCAGCCTGAAACTGCTGGCGGCCGCTTTGCTGCAGGACGCCAACCCCGCGCTGAACGACGCCTTGCAAAACGAGGCCCTGCAATACGCCGACTACGCCGAATGGCGCTGGAGCCTCACGGAAGACGAACCCGACCATCCGGGGGTAAATTTCTGGAAAGCCCTGGCACAGAGCGAACAACCGACCCTGCAACTGTCGCTGGAGTCGGCGTCGGGCAAAGGTTTTGCCCCGGCACGCGTGGACCTTGCCCTGCCGCCAAGCCTCGCCGCTCATCCGGCCCTGACTTCGAACCTGATGCTGACCGCCTGGGCCGTCCTGCTCGGCCGCCTCGCCGGTCAACAGCAGGTGGCACTGACGGTCATCCACGAAAGCCGTGGCCCGGAACTGGAAAACGCCTTGGGCCTGTTCGAACAATGCCTGCCGGTGCGCTTTGACCTGGACCCGCGAACCACCCTGCTGGAACAATGCAAAAGCATCGCCGCCACCGTCGAACTCAGCGCCGGCTGGCAGGACTACTACACCCACAACCTCAATGGCGGCTATGGCTTCGCCTGGCGTCAGGCCGATGCCAGGGAACGCCATGCCAACGCGGTGTTGAACCCGCTAAAAGCCTGCCTGAACGTGAACCAGACCACGGATGCTGTTCAGGCCCACGTGATTTACGACCGTCACTTGCTGAGCGCCAATGCCGCCGCTTGCCTGGGCGAACAATGGCTGCAACTGCTGCAAGGCGCGCTGGCCGAGCCACAACACCGCTGGGCGCAAGTGCCGCTGACCGGCCCGCTGCAAGTGCAGACCCTCGACAACACCCCGACCGCACCTGCGATTGAACCGGTGACGCTGGTCGAGCTGATTGCCCGTCAGGTGCTGCAACAGCCGAACGCCATTGCCCTGAGTGACAAGGATGGCGACCTCAGCTACGCCGCGCTCGATGCCTGCGCCACCCGACTGGCCCATCAACTGCGAGCCGCCGGGATCGGTCCGGGCGTGCCGGTGGGCATTCTGTTCGGCCGTGGCAATGCGGCCATCGTCGCCATGCTGGCGGTGTTGAAGGCCGGGGGTGCCTATGTGCCGGTCGATCCGACCTACCCGGCGGAACGCCGTGCCTACATGCTCGCCGACAGCGCCATCGCCCATATCGTGGTCAGCGCCGAACTGGCCGACAGCGTACCCGCGAGCCTGCAACGCTTCGTCTTCGACGACCTGACGCCTTCCGATATCAGCCATTTGCCGCCACTGCCAGCGCCGCAGGCGGACGATCTGGCCTACCTGATCTACACCTCCGGTTCCACCGGCGCCCCGAAAGCCGTGGAAATCAGCCACGGCGCCCTGAGCTTCTCGACCCAGGTGCGCATGACTTCCTACGGGAAACCGGTGCGTGCCTACCTGCTGCTGTCGTCGTTCGCCTTCGACAGCTCGGTGGCGGGGATTTTCTGGACCCTGGCCCAAGGCGGGCGCCTGGTCTTGCCGGCCACCGGCGAAGAATTGGAGATGCCGCGTCTGGCGCAGTTGATTGCCCAACACCGGGTCAGCCACGGCCTGTCGCTGCCATCGCTGTATCAGGCATTGCTCGATCAGTTGCAGCGCACCGCCGGTACCGACAGCCTCGAATGCTGGATCGTCGCCGGTGAAGCCTGCCCGCCTTCGTTGATCACCCAGCACAGCCAAGCCTTGCCCAACGCGCAACTGGTGAACGAATACGGTCCCACCGAAGCCACGGTCTGGGCTACCTATGAAGTCCTGGACCCGGACCGGGAACTGAGCATCGGTCGACCGATTGCCGGCATGGACCTGCGCGTGCTCAATGAACAGGGCATCGCCAGCGGCATCGGTGAGCCGGGGGAAATCGTCCTCGCCGGCCCGACCCTGGCCCGGGGTTACCGCAACAAACCCGAAGAAACCGCCAAGGCCTTCGTCACCCTGGCCGACGGCACCCGTGCCTACCGCACCGGCGACCTGGCTTGCTGGCTGGCGGACGGGCGCCTGGCGTTCCTCGGTCGCAAGGATCATCAGGTCAAGCTGCGCGGCTACCGCATCGAACTGGGCGAAATCGAACGTCAACTGTGCAGCCACAGCGATGTGCGCGAAGCCGCGGTGATCGTCCAGGAACACGCCGCCGGCAAGCGCCTGCTGGCCTACATTCTGGCAGCCCACGGTTATGCGCCGGATTCGGAAGCGATCAAGCGTTTCCTCGGTGAACGCCTGCCTTCTTACATGGTGCCGGCGCGGGTGTTGACCCTGCCGACCTTCCCGCGCACGCCCAACGGCAAGCTCGACCTGCGCCAGTTGCCCGACCCGGACCAGTTCGACGAAAGCGCCTTCGTCGCACCGCGCAACGCCATGGAAACCGCCCTGCAAGCCATCGTCGCCAAGGTCCTGAAGCTTGAGACCGTGAGCGTCACCGAGAACTTCTTCGCCATTGGCGGCGACTCGATTCTCAGCCTGCAAGTCGTGGCCCAGGCCTTTGAGCAAGGCATTGCCCTGTCCGCCAAGCACGTGTTCGAAGGCCAGACCATCGCCGCCATGGCCGAGGTCGCGCAACCGGTGACGGCGCAAAACACGCAACCGCAGCCCGAGAGCACCGAGTTCAGCGCCTCGGGCCTGTCCGATGACGAAATGCAGGCGCTGATGGCCGAACTCGACGAAAACGAATTTTGACTGGCTGCCCGACTCGCCGCGCCGTCGCCCCTTTTTCTGCAGGACGTTTGCAATGACCACCGAAAAAACCAGCAGCAATCCGATCGAAGACATCTACCCGCTGTCGCCGCTGCAGCAAGGGATGCTGTTCCACTCCCTGCTGCACGAAGACTCCGGCGTCTACCTGATGCAGGATCGCTACCGCATCGGCGGCGCCATCGATGAAGTCGCTTTCCTCGAATCCTGGCGTCAAGTCGTTGCGCTGCACCCTTCCCTGCGCGCCAGTTTCCAGTGGAAGACCCAGAAGCAACCGGTGCAGGTGATCCACCGCGAGGTCAAGGTACCGCTGGACACGATCGACCTGCGCGGGCTCGCCCCGCACGAACAGGAAGCGCGGATCCGCACCTTGCTGGCGGACGAACAGAAAACCGGTTTCAACCTGTCGAAGCCGCCGCTGATCCGCTTCCGCCTGGTGCGGTTGGGCGATGAGTCCTACGAGTTCATTCGCAGCTTCCACCACATCCTGATGGACGCCTGGTGCATCTCGCTGGTGACCGTGGACTTCCTCAAGGTCTACGAAGCGCTGTGCAACGACCGCACGCCGCAGCTCAAGGCGCCACGTCCGTTCCGTGACTACATCCAGTGGCTGCAACGCCAGGACGCGACCAAGGCCGAGCAGTTCTGGCGCAGCCGGTTGCAGGGGCTCAATGCGCCGACGCCGCTGACCGTGGACAACGGCGTGACCCGCGACCGCTACACCGACGCGGTGCTGGTGGACGATCGACTGATTCACCTGACCGAGCAGGAAACCCAAGCCCTGGCGGCGTTCTGCCGCAACCGTCGGATCACTCAGAACACCTTCTTCCAGGGCGTGTGGTCGCTGCTGCTGTCCCGTTACAGCGGGCAGCGGGACGTCATGTTCGGCGTCACCGTGGCCGGCCGCCCGGCGGAACTGACCGGTGTCGCAGAGATGATCGGCCTGTTCATCAACACCCTGCCCTTGCGCGTTTCGGTGGACCCCGAGGCACCGCTTGGCCAGTGGCTGAGCGCGCTGCAAGGGCTGAACGTCGACATGCGCGACTATGAGCACACACCGCTGACCGACATTCAGGGCTGGAGCGATTTCCCCCGGGGCGAAACCCTGTTCGACAGCATCCTGGTGTTCGAAAACGCACCGATCGACGAGCAGATTCTGGAAGGTGGTTTCCAGTTCAGTCTCGATGGCATGGACCACAGCGTCCACACCCACTACGGCCTGACCGTGGTGATCCTGCCTGAAGATCGACTGGGCATTCGCGTGTCCTACGACCGCGAACGCTTCGAAGCGGCGACCATCGAGCGCCTGCTCGGCCACCTGGCCACGCTGGTGCGCGGCATGCTCGCCGCGCCGGACGCCACGCTGGGCAGCTTCGAGCTGCTGGCCGGCGACGAGCGCCAGCAACTGCTGGGCGAATGGGCGGTCAACCCGCACGAGTTTCCACTGGAGCAAAGCTACGCGCAGCTGTTCGCTGCACAGGTCGCCCAGCGTGGCGATCAGGTGGCCGCGATCTGCGACGGTGAATCCCTGACCTACACCGAGCTGGATAAGCGCGCCACGCGCCTGGCCCACGCTTTGCGGGAAGCGGGTGCCGGCGAGGACCGGTTGGTTGCATTGGTCGCCCCTCGCGGCCTGCCTTTGCTGACCATGATGATCGCAGTGTTCAAGGCCGGCGCGGCGATGCTGCCGCTGGAAGTCAATCACCCGCCGGAGCGCCTGCGGGAAATCCTCACCCTGTCCCGCGCACCGTTGCTGGTGGGCAGTGATGCATGCAGCGGCCTGCTCGATCAGCTGCTGAGCGGCCTCGATCAAGCGCCCACCGCGCTGTTGGCCGAAGCCTGCTGGAACGCTGGCAAGGATGCGCCACTGCCGTTGCTCGGCCGCCCGGACAGCTTGGCCTACGTGCTGTTTACCTCGGGTTCGACCGGCACGCCCAAGGGCGTGATGATCGAACAACGGGGCATGCTCAATAACATCTTCGGCAAGGTGCCGGCCCTGGGGTTGAACGCCAACGACCGGATTCCGCAAACCGCATCCGTGGCCTTCGACATTTCGGTGTGGCAGTTCCTCGCCGCACCGGTGCTGGGTGCCACCGTGCAGATCCTGCCGGACGACGTGGCCCATGACCCGCAACGCCTGCTGCAAGTGCTCGCGAGCGAGCGCCTGAGCGTGCTGGAAATCGTTCCGAGCCTGATGCGCACCTTGCTCGCGCTGTGCCCGTGCGACCTGCAATTGCCCGACCTGCGCTGGGTGCTGCCCACCGGTGAAGCGCTGCCGCCGACCGTGGCCCGCGACTGGTTCGCGCGCTTCCCTGACATCGCCCTGATGAACGCCTACGGCCCCGCCGAGTGCGCCGACGACGTGGCGTTCCAGCCGATTGTCGAAGCGCCGGATGCCGACGTCAGCCACATGCCCATCGGCCAGCCAACCGCCAACAACCGCTTGTATGTACTGGATGAGTCCCTGCGACCGGTGCCGGTCGGCGTGGCCGGGGAAATCTGTGTCGGTGGTGTCGGCGTTGGCCGTGGTTACCTGCACGACCCGCAACGCACTGCAGACGCCTTCATCGATCACCCTACGCTTGAAGGACGCCTCTACCGCACCGGCGACCTCGGACGCTGGCGCGCCGATGGCGTGATCGAATACCTCGGCCGCCGCGACCAGCAGGTCAAGCTGCGCGGGCACCGCATCGAACTGACGGAGATCGAACACCGCCTGGCCCAGCACCCGAACGTGCGCGAGGCTGCCGTGTTGCTGCGGGAAACCAGCGCCGGCGAAGCCTGGCTGGTGGCTTACTGGTCAGCTCACGACGAGTCCCTGGGCAGCGACGGCCTTGGCGATCACCTGCGTACGCAATTGCCGCCGTACATGGTGCCGGCGGCGTTCGTCTGCCTGGAAAAATTGCCGCTGAACGCCAACGGCAAGGTCGACCGCAAGGCCCTGGCCGCCCGGGAATTGAACTGGCAGGCCGATACGCAGGAAAGCATCGCCCCACGCAACCCACTGGAAGCGGCCGTGGCCAAAGTCTGGGCCGAAGTGCTGGGCCGCGACAGTGTCGGCGTGGAAGACAACTTCTTCACCCTCGGCGGGCACTCGCTGCTGGCCACGCAGATCGTGGCGCGGCTGCGGGCGCACTTCAAACTCGACCTGCCGTTGCGGGTGCTGTTCGAACAACCGACCGTGGCGTTGCTGGCACTGGCGATTGCCGCCCGCCAGGCCGCGGCCGCCATGCCCCAAGCAGCGGCGAACCAGGGGCTGACAACCCGGCCACGGCCGGCGTTGCTGCCACTGTCGTTCTCGCAACAGCGCCTGTGGTTCATCGAGCAACTGACCCCGGGCACCACCCTGTTCAACATTCCCTTCGCCCTGCACTTGAACGGTGAACTGAACGTCGAAGCCCTGCACGCCAGCCTCAACGACCTGCTGGTGCGCCATGAAATCCTGCGCACCGGTATCCGCAGCACCGACGGTGTGCCCTGCCAGCACATCAGTAATGCCCTGAATATCGAATTGCCATTCGACGACCTGTCCGGCCTCGCTGCCACCGCCCGTGAAGGTGCGCAGTTCAACGCCTTGCAGGAAACTTTCGAGCAACCCTTCGACCTGACCCATCCGCCCTTGCTGCGTGCGCGCCTGCTGCGCCTGGCGCCACAGGAACACGTGCTGGGTATCGCCCTGCATCACCTGGTGTCGGACGCCTGGTCGGCGACCATTGCCTTGCGCGAACTGGCCCTGGGGTATGAAGCCCGCTGCAACGGCCAAGCGGCTGAACTGCCGGCCCTGCCAGTGCAATACGCCGACTTCGCCCTGTGGCAACGCGAGCATCTGCAAGGCGCGGAACTCAAGCGCCAGCTCGACTACTGGACCAAAACCCTGGACCGCAGCAACAGCGAAGGCAGCCCGTTGCTGGCCTTGCCGACCGATCTGCCACGGCCATCGGTGCAAACCTACCGCGCCGGCCTTGTGCAACGCGAACTGAGCGCCGATCTCAGCACCCGGGTGCAAGCCTTCGCCAGCCGCCTCGGCACCACGCCCTTCACCGTATTGTTCGCCGGTTTCGCCGTGCTTATGCACCGCTTGAGCGGCGACGCCACAGTACTCATCGGCACCCCGGTCACTCACCGTGAGCAACCGGGCACCGAAGGCTTGCTCGGCATTTTGCTGAACAACCTGGCCATCCGCGCCGACTTCGAAGCGCAGGCGGACTTCACCGCGCTGGTCGGCCAGGTCGCCACGCGTCTGCGCGAAGGCCTGCAACATCAGGACCTGCCGTTCGAGCAACTGGTGGACAGCCTGCAACTGCCGCGCAGCCTCAGCCACGCGCCGCTGTATCAGGTGATGGTCGCCCAGCAACTGGCGATGGAATCGCGCTTGCGCTTCCCGGGCCTGGAGTTCGAAGCCCTCGACACGCCGCTCAAGCAATCGGAATGCGATCTGGACCTGCACGTGCTGTGCCCGGCCAATGCGCCGATCCAGCTGGAACTGATGTTCGCCCTGGACCTGTTTATCGCCGACAGCGCGCGGCAGACCCTCGCCCGCCTCGAACACCTGCTCGAACAAATGCTCGTCGAGCCGCAGCGCCCGGTGGCCGCCCTGCCGCTGCTGATGGACGCGGAATGGCAACGCACCGTGGTCGAGTGGAACCGCACCGACATGGAGGTGCCGCAACACCTGACCTTCGCCCAGCTGTTCGAACAGCAGGCCGGGCGCACCCCGGACCGCGATGCCCTGTGCTTCGAAGGCCAAAGCCTGAGCTACGGTGAACTGAATCGCCGGGCCAACCAGGTCGCGCATTACCTGCGCAGCCGTGGCGTGGTGGCCAATCGTCCGGTGGCCCTGTGTGTCGAGCGTTCGCTGGAGCTGCTGGTCGGCCTGCTGGGCATCCTCAAGTCCGGCGGTGCCTATGTACCGCTCGACCCGACCTACCCGGTGGATCGCCTGGCCTACATGCTCGAAGACGCGCAACCGGCGCTGTTCCTCGGCCAGCAAGGCCTGCTGGAGCAGCTAGGCAGCGATTTGCCGCGCCTGCGCCTGGATACCGACGCGGCGCTGTTCGCCGATCAGCCGGACAGTAACCTCGCACCTCTCTCCGGGCCCGACGATCTGGCCTACATCATGTACACCTCCGGCTCGACCGGTAAGCCCAAGGGCACCCTGGTCACCAACGGTTCGGTGGTCAACCTGGCGTGGGCGCGTATCCATGGCCTGTATCGCCGCTACACCGACCAGCCGATGCGCACCAGTTTCAACTACTCGTTTGCCTTCGACAGTTCGGTGGCCGAGCTGATCCTGCTGCTCGACGGCCACAGCCTGTACCTGACCCCGGAAGAAGTGCGCTACGACCCTGAAGCACTGGCGCAGTTCTTCAGCGAGACGCGCCTGGACGCGTTCGAATGCACCCCGGCGCAGCTCAAGGCCTTGCTCGAAAGCGACGGCGTGCGCCGTGGCGAGGTCTACCTGCCGCGCTTCGTGCTGTTCGGTGGCGATGCGGTGGACGCGCAACTCTGGCAGCGCCTGCCGTCGATTGCCGGCAGCCGCTTCTTCAACACCTACGGCCCGACCGAATGCACCGTGGACGCCACCGGCTGTGCGGTGGATGACTTCCCGGCCCGCCCGATCATCGGCCGGCCCATCGCCAACGTGCGCACTTATGTGCTCGACGCGTGGCTGAACCCGATGCCGGTGGGCGTTCCGGGCGAGCTGCACATCGGCGGCGCCGGCGTGACCCTGGGTTACCTGAATCGTGCCGAACAGACCGCGAAGGTGTTCATCGAGGATCCGTTCTCGCCGCTGCCCGGCGCGCGGATGTACAAGTCCGGCGACCTGGTGCGCTGGCTGCCCGATGGCCAGCTCGAGTACCTGGGCCGCATGGACCATCAGGTGAAAATCCGTGGTTTCCGCGTGGAACTGGGGGAAATCGAAGCCCTGATCGGCGCCCAGCCGGGCGTGCGTCAGTCCGTGGTACTGGCCCGTGAGGACGTGCCCGGCGACAAGCGCCTGGTGGCTTACGTCACCTGCGACGGCCAGGCCGATGTCAACGCGTGGCGCAAAACCATCGGCGCCGCCCTGCCCGACTACATGGTTCCGTCGGCCTTCGTGGTGCTCGATGAGTTGCCGCTGACCGACAACGGCAAACTCAATCGCAAGGCCCTGCCGGCGCCGGACATTCAAGCGGAGCCGGACGCGCAGGACCCGCCGCGCACTTTGGCCGAACAGCAACTGGCAGCACTGTGGTCCGAGCTGCTCAACGTGCCGCTGACGCAGGTCGGTCGCGACAGTCACTTCTTCTATATGGGCGGTCACTCGCTGCTGGCGGCGCAGCTGTTTGCCCGTCTGCGTCAACAGTTCGCGACGGTCCCGGCGCTGCGTGCGGTGTTCGAACACCCGACGCTCGAAGCGCTCGCCGCGCTGCTCGGCGAGCCACTGCAAGCGCAGGCCGCGACCTGGACAACAGCGCAACGTCCTGCGCGCCTGCCGCTGTCTTTCGAACAGCAACGCCTATGGTTCCTCGAACAACTGAGCGCCGGTGGCGGTGAATACAACGTGGTCAGTGCCGTGCAGTTCGACGGTGAGCTGAATGTCTCAGCCTTGCAGTCGGCGCTGAATGCAGTGGTCGCGCGGCATGAAATCCTGCGCAGCCGCATCGTGCGCGACACCGACGGCGAACTGGCGCTGGCCATCGAACCCCAGGCCCTTATCCCGCTGCGCGTGGCAACACTGCACGCTGACAGCGCCGAAGTCTGGGAGCAATTGGGCTGTGAGGCGACCCACTCCGAAACCGGGTACCGTTTCGACCTCGCGACTCAGCTGCCGATTCGCGCCACGCTGATTCAACGCAGCGGCCACGACCAGGCGCTGTTGCTGCTGAACGTGCACCACTGCGCCACCGATGACGCGTCCAGCCAGAACCTGCTGGATGAACTGGCGCGTTTCTACAGTGCCCAGTGCCAGGGCAGCGTTGCCGAGTTGCCGAATCTGGCCCTGCAATATCCGGACTATGCGCTCTGGCAGCGTGAACCAGGCCAGCAGGCACTGTTCCGCGATCAGCTCGACTACTGGCGCACGCAACTGGAGGATGGCGACTACCTGTTGGACCTGCCGACCAAACAGGCTCGGCCGAACCAGCTCGACCCGGTCGCCGGTGCGGTGCAATTGCAACTGCCACCGGAACTGGCAGGACGCTTGCGCCAGTTCGCCCAGCAACGCGGCGCCACCCTGTACATGCTGATGCTCAGCGCCGCGCAATTGCTGCTGGGGCGTTATGCCAACCAACGCGACGTGCGCTTCGGCAGCCCGGTCGCCCAGCGCCCGCTGGCCGAGTTGCAGCCGCTGATCGGTTGCTTCGTCAACACCGTGGTGATGCGCGCCGACCTCGATCCGGCGCTAAATTTCGAAGGCCTGCTGAGCCAGGTGCGCAACCGCGTGCTCGACGCACAGCAACATCAGGACGTGCCGTTCGATCAGGTGGTCGAAACCCTGAACCCGGCCCGCAGCCTCGGCCAGACGCCGCTGTTCCAGGTGCTGTTCGTGATGCAGAACGCCGACGCCTCGGCCAGCCAGTGGCCGCAGTTGCAAGTGCGTGAGCAGGCAGTGAAGGCGCAAGCCACCAAATACGACCTGAACTGGGAAGTGCACGACGGCGAGGTGCTGTCGGTGTTGCTGGAATACCGCGCCGCGCTGTTCAGCGAAACCACCGTCAAGCGTTGGCTGGCGCAATGGCAAGCACTGCTGGAAACCATGCTCGATGCGCCGCAGACCCGTCTCGCCGACTGGTCGCCGTTGACTGAATCCGAGCGCAAGCAGCAACTGTTCCAGTGGAACGCCACCGAGCGCCACTACGCTGGCCCGAGCAACCTGCACACGGCGCTCAACCAACAAGCGGCCCTGACCCCCAACGCCCCGGCGCTGGTGTTCGAAGGCCAGCGCCTGAGTTATGCCGAGCTGGATCATCGTGCACAACAGGTCGCCCGTGCCCTGCGCGCGGCCGGCATCGGTCGCGAGTCCATCGTGCCGGTGTGCATGGAGCGTTCCGTGGACATGGTCGTCGCCCTGCTCGGCATCGTGCATGCCGGCGCGGCGTGGTTGCCGCTGGATCCGGAACTGCCGACCGCGCGGCTGGCGTTCCTCATTGAAGACGCCGATGCCCAGGTCACCCTGACCCAGCCGCAGTGGCTGTCGCGTCTACCCGCCGGTCATAGCGCCTGGACCCTCGACACCCTGCCACCTTCGCCGGCCGCTGAACCGCTGAGCGTTGAACCGAATGACCTGGCCTACGTGCTCTACACCTCCGGTTCCACCGGCCAACCCAAGGGCGTGATGAACGAACACGGCGCCCTGATGAACCGCATCCACTGGATGCAGGACGCCTTCCCGATTGGGCCGAACGACCGCGTGTTGCAGAAGACCCCGTACAGCTTCGACGTGTCGGTGTGGGAGTTCTTCTGGCCGCTGATCACCGGCGCCACGCTGGTGGTCGCCCGCCCGGACGGCCATCGCGACCCGGCGTATCTGAGCCAGTTGATCCGCCAGGAACAGATCACCACCCTGCACTTCGTGCCGTCGATGCTGCGTGCCTTTGTCGAGGAACCGACGCTGGCCGACTGCCACAGTCTGCGTCAGGTGTTCGCCAGCGGCGAGGCGCTGCCGGCGGACCTGGTGCGGCGTTTCATGGGCCAGCACCCGGCGGCGCTGGTCAACCTCTATGGCCCGACCGAAGCGGCGATTGACGTCTCGGTCTGGCGCTGCTCAGTGGACGACCTGATCGTGCCTATCGGCAAACCCATCGCCAACCTGCGCCTGTACATCCTCGACGAAACCATGCAACCGCTGCCGATCGGCAGCATCGGCGAGCTGTACATCGGCGGTGTCGGCGTGGCGCGCGGTTACCTGAAGCGGACGGACCTGACCGAGGAACGTTTCCTCGCCAGCCCGTTCATCGACGGTGATCGCCTGTACCGCACCGGCGACCGTTGCCGCTTCCTCGCCGATGGCAACATCGAATACCTCGGCCGTCTGGACCATCAGGTGAAGCTGCGCGGACAGCGGATCGAACTGGGGGAAATCGACGCCAAATTGCTGGCACAGACAGGCGTGCGCGATGCCGCCACGCTGTTGCTGGATCAGCGTCTGGTGAGTTTCTGGTGGGGTGAGGCGGATCAAGTCGCGCTGCAAAAAGCTTTGGTCGACAACCTGCCGTCGCACATGGTCCCGAGCCTGTTGGTACGACTGGACAGCCTGCCGCTCAACAGCAACGGCAAGCTCGACCGCAAGGCCCTGGCCGCCACGGCACTGCCGCAAATCAACCGTGATCAACCGCATACGGCGCCGCGCAACGCCATTGAAACCGTGCTCTGCGAGCTGTTCAGCGAATTGCTGGAATGCCCGTCGGTGGGCATCGAGGATCACTTCTTCCAGCTGGGCGGCCATTCCTTGTTGGCTACCCGTCTGGTCGCCCGCGTCCGTGAACGCCTCGGTGCGACGCTGCCGCTGGCGCTGGTATTCGCCCAACCGACGGTGGTGGCCCTGGCCGACCATCTGTACGCCTCGACACCCGGCGAACTGATCACGGCCCAACCGCGTCCGGCACAGTTGCCGCTGGGCCTGGCACAGCGACGGTTCTGGATGCTCAGCCGCCTGGTGCCGGATTCCCGCGAATACCACATGCCCTTCGCCCTGACCTTGCGTGGCGAGATTCAGGTTCATGCCTTGCGTGAGGCGTTCGAGCAAGTCAGCGAGCGCCACCTGGTGCTGCGCAGCCGCATTGTTGAACTCAACGGCGAACCGCAGTTGCTGATCGACGATCAGGGGCCGGCGCTGGCGGTGACTTCCGTCATCCAACAGGACTGGATCTCGGCCTGCTCTGATGCCGAAAACGCCTTGATGGCGCCTTTCGATCTGGCCGCCGCCGCGCCTTGGCGCGCACACCTGCTGCAACGCCGGGACAGCGACGAAAACCGCCTGCTGGTGTGCCTGCACCATAGCGCTACCGACGGCTGGGCCATGCAGTTGCTGATCGACGAACTGGCCCACGCCTACACCGCCGCCCTGAAAGGGCAAGCGCCCGGCTGGACCGTGCTGGACATCGACTATGTCGATTTCGCCCTGTGGCAACAGCACCCGGACACCCAGGCCCGGCGCAATGAAAGCCTCGACTACTGGAAAAACCAACTGGGCCAGGATGACTACCAGCTCGATCTGCCGCTGGACCACCCTCGTGGCGCCGAAGCGGACCGTCGTGCCGGGCAACTGACCGTCAGTCTTGGTACCCAGCGTGCCGAAGCGATCCGCCAGTTCGCCCGCCAACGCGGCACCACGGCCTACGTGATACTGGCCACTGCCCTGAGCGCCTTGCTCGCCCGCTACAGCGGCCAGCGTGACATTCGCCTCGGCACCCCGGCCGACCAGCGCGACCAGCCGCAAACCCAGGCGCTGCTGGCGTGTCTGGTGAACACGCTGGTGATCCGCAGCGACGTCGATCAACAAGCCCCGGCCGAGCAACTGCTCGCCAACCTTGAAGCCAATCTGCGTGCGGCCCAGGCCCACGCCGATCTGCCCTTCGCAACATTGGTCGGCGCCGTGGCCCAGCGCCGCGACCTGAACCGCACGCCGCTGTTTCAGGTGCTGTTCTCCCTTAACCACGGACGCATGGACAGCCGCCAGTGGCCGGGCCTGGACATCGAAGAGCAGATGCTGCCGGTGATCGACGCCAAGTTCGAACAGAGCTGGGAAGTCCAGGACGACGGCAGCGACATGACCCTCGCCCTTGAATACCAGGCGGCGTTGTTTGACGAGGCCACGATGCAGCGTTGGAGCACACAATGGTGTGCCTTGCTGGACGCGCTGGTGGCTGCACCGCAGCGGTCGCTGGTCGAGCTGTTCCCGCAACAACAGGACCAGCAGCAACTGGATCGCTGGAACGCCACCGAGCGCCTTTATTCCGGCCCGAGCAACCTGCACACGGCGCTCAACCAACAAGCGGCCCTGACCCCCAACGCCCCGGCGCTGGTGTTCGAAGGCCAGCGCCTGAGTTATGCCGAGCTGGATCAACGTGCACAACAGGTCGCCCGTGCCCTGCGCGCGGCCGGCATCGGTCGCGAGTCCATCGTCCCGGTGTGCATGGAGCGTTCCGTGGACATGGTCGTCGCCCTGCTCGGCATCGTGCATGCCGGTGCGGCGTGGTTGCCGCTGGATCCGGAACTGCCGACCGCGCGTCTGGCGTTCCTCATTGAAGACGCCGATGCCCAGGTCACCCTGACCCAGCCACAGTGGCTGTCGCGTCTACCCGCCGGACGCCATACCGCACATCAGGCCTGGACCCTCGACACCCTGCCACCGGCGCCGGCCGCTGAACCGCTGAGCGTTGAACCGAATGACCTGGCCTACGTGCTCTACACCTCCGGTTCCACCGGCCAACCCAAGGGCGTGATGAACGAACACGGCGCCCTGATGAACCGCATCCACTGGATGCAGGACGCCTTCCCGATTGGGCCGAACGACCGCGTGTTGCAGAAGACCCCGTACAGCTTCGACGTGTCGGTGTGGGAGTTCTTCTGGCCGCTGATCACCGGCGCCACGCTGGTGGTCGCCCGCCCGGACGGCCATCGCGACCCGGCCTACCTCAGCCAGTTGATCCGCCAGGAACAGGTCACCACCCTGCACTTCGTGCCGTCGATGCTGCGTGCCTTTGTCGAGGAACCGACGCTGGCCGACTGCCACAGCCTGCGTCAGGTGTTCGCCAGCGGCGAGGCGCTGCCGGCGGACCTGGTGCGACGCTTCATGGGCCAGCACCCGGCGGCGCTGGTCAACCTGTACGGCCCGACCGAAGCGGCGATTGACGTCTCGGTCTGGCGCTGCTCGGTGGATGACCTGATCGTGCCGATTGGCCAACCGATCGCCAACCTGCGCCTGTACATCCTCGACGCGGCCATGCAGCCGCTGCCCATCGGCAGCATCGGCGAGCTGTACATCGGCGGCGTCGGCGTGGCGCGCGGTTACCTGAAGCGCGCGGACCTGACCGGGGAACGTTTCCTCGCCAGCCCGTTCATTGAAGGTGATCGCCTGTACCGCACCGGCGACCGCTGCCGCTTCCTCGCCGATGGCAACATCGAATACCTCGGCCGTCTCGACCATCAGGTGAAGCTGCGTGGGCAGCGGATCGAGCTGGGCGAGATCGATGCAGCCCTGCTCAATCAACCTGCCATTACCGGCGCCTGCACCCTGGTGATCGACAACCGGCTGGTGGCGTTCTACAGCGCCAGTGCGCCGCAACCGGAGCTGGGCGCACTGCTCACCGCCGAACTGCCGGCGTACATGATCCCGGCGGTATGGATCGAAGTACCGGCCCTGCCACTGACCACCAATGGCAAGATCGACCGCAAGGCCCTGGCGGCCCTGCCATTGCCGCAGACGCAGGAAGACCGCGTCGCCCCGTGCAATGAACTGGAAGCGCTGCTCTGCCAGCTGTTCGGCGAACTGCTCGGTGAAGCCTTGACCGGTGGCCGCGAAGTCGGCACCTCGGACAGTTTCTTTGCCCTGGGCGGCGATTCGATTCTCGGCCTGAAGCTGATTTCGCGCCTGCGGGAACAGGGTTACTCGCTCACCCCGAAAGACCTGTTCCGCTCGCCGACCCCGGCGGCACTGGCACAGGTGGTCAACCCATTGCTGACGCAGGCCGAACAAGGCGATGTGACCGGCGCCATGCCGCTGATGCCGCTGCATCAATGGTTCTTCGACCAACAGCAACCGCAGGCCGCGTACTGGAACCAGTCGGTGCTGGCCGACAGCGACCGTCGCCTGAACCCGGCACGGGTGCAGGCGACGCTGGATCGACTGGTGGCTCACCACGACGCCTTGCGCCTGCGCTTCAACGAGGCTGAAGGCCAATGGCAGGCGCATATCGCGCCAGTTTCGCCAGCGAAACTGACGTGCTGCGACCACCCAGAGCAATTGCAGCAAGTCGCACAAAGCCTCGACCTTGAACACGGCCCGCTGTTCGCCGCCGCCCTGCTCGAAGGCGAACCGCAACGCCTGTATCTGGTCGCGCATCACCTGGTGATCGATGCGGTGTCCTGGACGCCGCTGCTGGAAGATTTCCAGCAGTTGTATCAAGGCCTGGAACGTGGCGAGAGCCCAAGTCTGCCGGTGAAAACCACGTCCTACCGTCAATGGGCCGAGCACCTGCACGCCCACGCCGCCAAGGTCAGCGCCGAGCAGCGCTACTGGAACACCCAGACCTCGGTCAACGTTGCGCCAGTAGCCACGGTCGCCGAGCGCCAGACGCTGTCCACCCGTTGGGACGCCACTCGCACCCACCAATGGCTGACCGAGTCCCACGCCGCCTACCGCACGCAACCGGAAGAGCTGCTGATCGCCGCACTCGCCGCAACGCTGGCACAAGCCGAAAACCGTGCCGACATCGTCGTCGATCTGGAACGTCATGGTCGCGATGCGCCGTTCGAAGGCCTGGACGTCAGCCGCACCGTCGGCTGGTTCACCACCCTGTATCCACTGCGGGTCAATTCCAGCGGTGCCCCCGGTGACCGGGTGCGCAATGCCAAGGAAGCCCTGCGCGCAGTGCCAGGCTTGGGCCTCGGTCACGGGCTGCTGCGTCAACGGGGCGAGCTGCCGGCGAGCCGTGGTGACGTGCTGTTCAACTACCTCGGGCATGAACAGGCACCCGCAGGTTGGTTGCGCGCCAGCAGCCTTAAGGCACCGGCGGAAACCGCCCAAGCCAACCGGGTCAGCCATGGCCGTGAAGTGGTGGCCTGGCTGGAAGACGGCGCGTTGCACATCGAGTGGCACAGCGTCACCCCGACCGCCGACAGCCGCCTGCCCGCTCGCCTGCTCGAACACCTGCAAGCGCTGGTCGAGCATTGCCTCGACCCGCAGGCCGGAACGCTGATGCCATCGGACTTCCCGCTGGCCAAAGGCATGAACCAGGCCACCCTCGACACCCTGCTCAAGCGACTGGGGCCGAAGAAGTGAGCCCCGTTATCGCCCTGTACCTGACTTCGGAGTGCGCCGTTCGCGGCGCACGTGCCCCTTCGTATTTCTGGATTGAACACTGCTGCCATGCATGACCAAATCGAAAACATCTATTCGCTGACGCCCCTGCAAAAAGGCCTGCTGTACCACGAGGCCTACGCCCCCGAGTCGCGGGTGTACTACCAGCAGATGAACATCGGCCTGGCCGGTGAGTTGGATATCGACGCCTTCCGTCAGGCCTGGACGACCCTGATCCAACGCCACGGGGTGTTGCGCACGGCGTTCCTCTGGGAGGAGCTGGACGACGCCTATCAGGTCATCCTCAAGGAAGTCGATCTGCCGCTGCGGGAAGTCGATTTGCGCGGCAACCCGCAAGGGCTGGCTGCACTGGCGGCCGAGGATCACGGGCAAGCATTCGAACTGGGCGCCGCGCCGTTGATGCGCCTGACCCTGGCCCGCCTGGACGATCAAAACGGGCAAGCGCACTGGTCGCTGCTGTGGACGCACCATCACCTGTTGCTCGACGGCTGGAGTGTCGGCTCGCTGCTGGCGGAGTGGCGCGACCTGTATCGCGCGGCACGCCGTGGCCAACAACCGCTGCTGGAGACCGTGCGCCCATTCCAGGACTACGTGGCCTACCTCGGCGAACGCCCTTCGGCAGACGAGTTCTGGCGCAGCCGCCTGGCGGACTTCGCCAACACCACTCGCGTGCCTGAGTTCGATCCGCGCGGCCTGCTGGCCGACCCGGACGAAGCGCACCTGCCCTGCACCGAGCATCAGCGGACGCTGGATGCCGCGACCACTGCGCGCCTGAGCGGCTTCGCCCGAGACAACAACCTGACCGTCAACACCCTGCTGCAAGCGGCTTACGCTTATTTACTGGGTCGCCACAACGGCACTGACGAAGCCTTGATCGGCGTCACCGTGGCCGGGCGTCCGCAGCGTTTGAGCGGTGTCGAGCGCATGGTCGGGCTGTTCATCAACACCTTGCCGCTGCGCGTGCGCTGGGACGATGCGCCGACCGTCGGCCAATGGCTGGCGGGCATTCAGGACTGGAACGCCGAGATGCGCGAGCATGAACACACGCCGTTGGCGAGCCTGCGCGCATTGACTGCGTTGCCGCCCGGCGGCGAGTTGTTCGAAGCGATCATGGTCTTTGAAAACTTCCCGTTCCCCCGTGAACTGGATCAGATCGACGACAACCTGTTCGGCCTGCCGGACGCTGAACACGCCACGCCGTTGCGCCACACCGGGGGACGCAACAACTATCCGATGTCGTTGATCGCTTCGATGGAAGGCGACTGCTTGCAGTTGCACCTGGTGCATCAGCGCAAGCGCCTGTCCGACGCGGCCGGTGCGCGCCTGTTGCAACAACTGGTCACGCTAATCGACGAACTGAGCCACGATGCCGCCCGGCCACTGGCTGACGTGCCGCTGTGCCCGGCACAGGAACTGAGCCTGACGCGTAACTGGGGCAACGGTGCACCTCTTGAACTGCCTGACGCCCCGCTGCACGAACTGATCGCCGCCCAGGCTCGCCGCCATCCCGAGCGTGAAGCGCTGCGCGATGCCAACGCCGCGTTGAGTTATGGCGAACTGCTGGAAGCCTCCACCGGACTGGCCGGCGCCTTGCGCCAGCGTGGTCTGCAACCGGGCGATCGAGTGGCCCTGGCCCTGCCCCGGGGCAACGACGCGGTCGTTTCACTCCTCGCGGTGATGCAGGCCGGTGGCTGCTTCCTGCCGCTAGATCTGGGTCAGCCGGCCTCGCGCCTGGGTGCGCTGATGGCCAGTGCCGACGTGGATTTCATCATCGGTGCGCCGACTTTCGATACTGCCTCTGCGCAAGTGATCGACGCCTCGGCCCGTGCCAGCGGCATCGAACTGCCGGCAGTGGATCAACAGGCCTGCGCCTACGTGATCTACACCTCCGGCTCCACCGGCACGCCAAAAGGCGTGCGCCTGTCCCACCGCGCCATCGTCGCCTATGTCAGTGGCATTCTGGCCGAACTGGGTTGTGCCGAGGCGCAACAACCGTGGCGCCATGCGCTGCTTTCGACCCTGGCCGCCGACCTGGGTTACACCCAGTTGTTCGGTGCACTGGTCAGCGGCGGCAGCCTGCTGCTGGTGGACGACGACACCCGTGCCGACCCGAACGCTTTGGCGCAGCTGTTCAGCGAATACACCCCGGATCTGGTCAAGCTCACGCCCAACCACCTGCACGGACTGCTGGCGGCCCACCCAGACGCCCATCTGCTGCCCCGTCATGCCCTGCTGCTCGGCGGCGAGGCGCTGCAAGGCAGCTTGCTGGACACCGTCCGCTCGCTGCGTCCGGACCTCGCGGTCTACAACCACTACGGCCCGACCGAAAGCGCCGTGGGCATTTGCCTGTCGCGCATCGACCAGCCACTGGCCGGCGTCCAGCCGCTGGGCCATCCACAACCGAACCGCCAATTGCGGGTCATCGACAGCCTGGGTCAATCCTTGCCGGTCGGCGTACCGGGTGAGCTGTGGGTCGGCGGTGAAGGCCTGGCCATCGACTACCTGGGCGATCCCGCGCAAACCACCGCCCGTTTCGCCGCCGTCGCCGACCTGCCCCGCGCCTACCGCACCGGCGACCGTGTGCGCTGGCTGGAATCCGGCGAGTTGGCGTTCCTCGGACGCGTCGACAATCAGATCAAGCTGCGCGGCTACCGCATCGAACTGGGCGAAGTGGAGGCGCAGATCAAACGCCTGTCGAGCAACATCGAGCAAGTGTTGGTGCGCGTGGTGCAACCGGCCAACGAAACGCCGCGGCTGATCGCCTGGCTGGTGGCCAGCACCTCCCTGTCTACCGACAAGCTGCGCTCCGACCTGGCCCTGCGCGTACCGGACTACATGGTGCCGGCGGACTTCATCGCCCTCGACGCGATCCCGCTCAATGCCAATGGCAAGCCGGACATCGCCCGCTTGCCGCTACCCGACGCCCCGGTCAGCCAGGACAGTTACGTGGCGCCGCGTGATGCGGTGGAAATCGCCTTTGCCGAAATCTGGCAGGACGTGCTGCAAGTCGAGCGCGTCGGCATCCACGACAACTTCTTTGCCCTGGGCGGCGACTCGATTCTCAACCTGCAAATCATCGCCCGTGCCCACCAGCGCGGCATGAAGCTGACACCCAAGCAGCTGTTCGAAAACCGCACCATCGCTGAAATCTCCGCGGTACTCAGCCAAGGGACGAACTACAGCCGCGACACCGCTTCTGTCGCACGCCATGTGCCGCTGACAGCCGGCCAGCATGCACGCCTCGAAGCAGGTCCCTTGAATGCTGACTGGCGCTGCGTGGCGCTGCATGCGCCGATCAGCGTCGAGGTGTTGAACCGCGCGGTGCTGGCTTTGCAGAAGCAACACCGGACGCTGCAACTCGGTTTGGCCGAACAGGCTGACGGCACCTGGAAACAAACGCTGCCGACTACCCCGAAGCCCGTCACTGCCAGCCGTCAACCGCTGGACATCGACGACACGAAGGCACTGACCGAGCTGGCCGAAACCACCCTGGCCGCGCTGGACCATGCTGCCGGCGAAGGCTGGCACGCCTGCCTGTCGGAACAGGGCGATGCCGTGCTGCTGGTGACCCATGCCCTGCGCCTGGACCCGGCTTCCTGGGCGTTGCTGATGACCGATCTGGCGCTGGCCGTGGCACAAGCTCAGTACGACCGCGCAATCGAGTTGCCCCATCACGGTGGCCACCTGGATGAATGGGCCGAACATCAACAGTCCCGTGCCGACGACGAGGACGGTCTGGAGTCGGCCTGGGAATACTGGCTGCAATACGCCGGTGAAAGCCTCTCGCCTGCCCCGCAAATGGACGCTCCGGTATCGACCTGCTGTGTGCGAATTGCCGAATCCCTCAACACTCGCCTGAACCTGCTGCAACGCCGCAGCCATGCCCCGTGGTCGTCGCTGGTGGCTACCGCCGTGGCGGTGGAACTGGCGGAACACGGCGCCGTGCAAGACGTCTGGCTGACCCTGGATCGCGGCCGTTGCGAGCGTGCGCGCTTGCCGCTCACCAGCGCCCTGAGCCGCACCGACTTCGACCCGGCCACGGTGATTGGCGCCCTCAGCCACCCGGTTCCGTTGCGCCTGAGCGTCGCACCGACCGCCAACGCTGCCCAAGCGCTCGCACAGATCGACGCGCAACTGGCCGCCGCGCCACACGCCGGTGATGATTACGGTGTACTGCGTTACCTGGCCGACAACGACTACCTGCGCGAACCGCTGCTGAGCCTGCCGAAACCGGCAGTCCATATCGTCATGGCCGGCGAATGGCAAACCCATGAAGGACCGCTGGGCGAGGTTATCGCCGCCAGCGCACCTGCCGATGCCAGCGGCCTGACCCTGTCCGTCAGCCTGCAACAGGGCCAATTGCACATCGATTGCCGTGGCCCGGGCGCCGAACATTGGGCCGAGGCGCTGGAACAGCGTCTGCACCAACTGGCCGCCGACGCCGAACAGGCCAGCCCCGGTGCCCATGCGTTCCCGCTGTGCCGAGCCGCCGGGCATGACCTGTCCGTGCTGGGCGCGAATTTCGACTGGGCCGGCATCGACGACCTGCTGCCCCTGTCGCCGATGCAGGAAGGCATGCTGTTGCACACCCTGTTGCGCCCCAACAGCGGCATCTACCTGATGCAGCAACGCTATCGCTGGGACGGCGAACTGGACCGCTGTGCCATCGAATACGCCTGGGCACAACAGCTGGCCCGGCACCCGATGTTGCGCACCGGTTTCTGGTGGCAGGACGGCAAGGCGGCGCTGCAATGCGTCTACCGAGACACCGACCCGGCCTTCGCCTGGTACGACTGGCGCGGGCTCGACGAAACCAGCCGCCAGCGCCAGATGAATGCGGTGCTGGACGCCGAATGCCGCCAGGGCTTCGACATGCGCCGCCCGCCGCTGACCTTCCTGCGGGTGTTCCAGGTCGCCGATCAGGAATTCCTGATCGTGCGCAGCTTCCATCACATCCTCACCGACGCCTGGTGCTTCGGCCTGTTGATGGCCGACCTGTTCGCCCACTATCAGGCGCGAGTCCTCGGCCAACCGGCGGCGCGTCCTTTGCTGCCGTCGTTCAGCAATTACATCCACTGGCTGCAATGCCAGGACAGCCGCGTCACCGAGCAATTCTGGACCCGCGAACTGGCCGGTTTCAGCGCGCCGACGCCATTGGTGGTGGATCGCCCGGCCGTGGCCGAGCAAGCAGTCGAAGCGGTGGCCAACCTCGACGTCACCTTGTCGATTGCCGATACCCGCGCCCTGACCGCGCTGTGCCAACAGCACCAGCTCACGCCCAACACCTGGATTCAGGGCGCCTGGGCCTTGCTGCTGTCCCGTTACAGCGGCAGCGACGACGTGCTGTTCGGCGTCACGGTGTCGGGTCGTCCAACCGAATTGCCGGGTGTGGAAGACATCGTCGGGCTGTTCATCAACAGCCTGCCGCTGCGGGTCAAGGTGGATGATTCGCTAGCCGTGGTGCCGTGGCTGCAAGCACTGTTCGCCCACAACTTCGAGCTGCGCGCCTATGAACATGCGCCGCTGGTGGACATCCAGCGCTGGAGTGAAGTCGAGCACGGCCGTTCGCTGTTCGAC
This sequence comes from Pseudomonas izuensis, assembly GCF_002356535.2. Lineage (NCBI taxonomy): Bacteria > Pseudomonadati > Pseudomonadota > Gammaproteobacteria > Pseudomonadales > Pseudomonadaceae > Pseudomonas > Pseudomonas izuensis. The sequence continues at coordinate 4,103,895 of NZ_AP017423.2, forward strand.
AGCCTGGTGGTGTTTGAAAACGCGCCGTTCGATGCCGGCCTGTCGGACCGTCAGGTGGACTTCAACGTCGATATCTATGAAGACCGCGTGCACACCAACTACCCGATGACCGTGGTGCTGTACCCCGGCGATCGCCTGGGCATTCGCCTGACCTACGATGCCGCGCGGTTCGACGCCGACACCGTGCAGCGCATGCTCGGCCACCTGCGTCAGTTGCTCACGCAAATGGTCGCCCAGCCGCAAGCACCGCTGGCCTCGCTGTCGTTGCTGACGCCAGAGGAACGCCAAACCCTGCTGGTGGACTGGAACCGCAGCGAGCTGGACTTCCCGCTGGACCAGACCTACGCACAGCTGTTCGCCGGCCAAGTGGCGGCACATCCGCAGCGCATCGCAGCTGTGTGTGGTGCCGACAGCCTGACCTACGCCGAACTGGACCAGCGCTCCAACCGCCTGGCCCGTGCGCTGGTCGAGACCGGTGCCGGTCGCGACACTCTTGTAGCCTTGGCCGGCGAGCGTGGCCTGCCGTTGCTGAGCATGATGATTGCCGTGCTCAAGGCCGGCGCGGCCTACCTGCCGCTGGACATCAAGCATCCACCACAGCGACTGGGCGAGATTCTCGAACTGTCCGGCGCGCAGATCCTCATGACCAGCGCCAGTGCCGACCCGGTGATCGATCCGGCGCTGGCCGCCAGCACCGCCAAACCGCTGCGCCTGCGCACCGAAAGCCTGTGGCTGGCGGGTGACGCAACGCCATTGAACATCGCGGGCAGCCCGAATGACCTGGCCTACGTGATCTTCACCTCGGGCTCCACCGGCACACCGAAAGGCGCGATGGTCGAGCAACGGGGCATGCTCAACAACATCTTCGGCAAGGTGCCGACCCTGGGCCTGTCGGGCGCGGACCGGATTGCCCAGACCGCCTCCCCGGCGTTCGACATTTCGGTGTGGCAGTTCCTCGCCGCGCCGATCCTCGGTGCCACGGTGCACATCCTGCCGGACGTGATTGCTCATGATCCCGAGCGCCTATTGCAGGCGTTGGAAGCGCAACAACTGTCGGTGCTCGAAGCGGTGCCGACGATGATCCGCGCCCTGCTCGACCTGGCCGCTGCCGATACACAGCTGGCGGCCCTGCGCTGGCTGCTGCCGACCGGTGAGGCCCTGCCGCCGGCCCTGGCCCAGGCGTGGCTGAGCCGTTTTGCCCACGTGCCGCTGATGAACGCCTACGGTCCGGCGGAATGCTCGGACGACGTGGCCTTCCACCCGCTGACCGAGGTCCCGAGCGAAGCTGGCAACGCCATCCCGATTGGCCGGCCGACCGCCAACAACCACCTGTACCTGGTGGACGCAGCACTGCGTCCGGTGCCGGTAGGCGTTCCGGGCGAAATCTGCGTCGGTGGTGTCGGCGTCGGTCGCGGTTACCTCAACGACCCGGAAAAAACCCGGGCGGCTTTTGTCGCGCACCCATTCGAGCCCGGTGCCCGCTTCTACCGCACCGGCGACCTGGGACGCTGGCGTGCGGACGGGGTGCTCGAGTTCCTCGGGCGTCGCGATCAGCAGGTGAAAATCCGCGGTCACCGTATCGAACTGGGGGAAATCGAAGATCACCTCGGTCGTCATCCGGCCGTGCAAGCAGTGGTCGTCATTGTCAACGCCGATCAGCGTGGCGAACTGCAACTGGTCGCTTACTGGGTCGGTGACGACACCCCGGTGGCGGTGCTGCGCGACTGGCTGGGCCAACGCCTGCCGTCGTACATGGTGCCCGCTCATTGGCAACCGCTGGAGGCCTTGCCGCAGAACGCCAATGGCAAGGTCGACCGCAAGTTGCTGACCGCGCGCCCCCTGGACCACCAGGAGCTGAACGTGCAACGGCCGCTGAGCAGTGAAACCGAACAGCAACTGGGGGCAATCTGGACACAGATACTGAACGTGACGTCTATCGGCGCCGACGACAACTTCTTCGCCCTCGGCGGACACTCGCTGCTGGCCACGCTGGTGGTCTCGCGGATTCGCAGCCAGCTCGCGGTGGACCTGCCGCTGCGTGCTGTGTTCGATCACCCGGTGCTGGAAAACCTCGCCCGTGCCATCGACCACGCGCGCCTGCAAGCGGCGCCTGTCGCCCTGCCAGCGATCACCCAGGCTTCGCGTTCGCAACCGCTGCCGTTGTCGTTCGCTCAACAACGGCTGTGGTTCCTTGAACAGCTGAATCCCGGCTCCAGCGGATTCAACATCCCGTTCGCCCTGACCCTGACCGGGGCGCTGAATGTCGAAGCCCTGCGCCTGGCGTTCGAGCAACTGGTCGCTCGTCATGAGGTGCTGCGCAGTACCGTGCACAGCGATCACGGCGAACCTTGGCAGCGTATCGAAGCGGCGCAGGCGTTTGCCTTGCCGGTCAGCGATCTGCGGCAGGTGTCGGAACAGGAACCGGCCATCGAGGCGCAATTGGCTGAGGTCTTCGCCCAGCCGTTCGACCTGACCCGGGCGCCGTTGATTCGTGCGCGCCTTGTGCAACTGGACGGGCAAACCCATGTGCTGGCCATCGCCCTGCACCACATTGCCGTGGATGCCTGGTCCATCGCGCAACTGGTGGAGCAATTGGCCACCGACTACGCGGCATTCGGCACCGGGGCTGCCGGCATCGAGGTCCCGGCCCTGCAATACGCCGACTTCGCCGTTTGGCAACGCACGCACCTGCCCGGTCCGGTCTGGCAACAACAGCTGGGTTACTGGCGCCAGCAGTTGCAGGCCAGTCCTGCGCCGTTGTTGCTGCCGGGTGCCCAGACCCACGCACAGGCTCATGGTTGCGCCCGTCATCGCAGCCGCCTGCCGGCGTCGCTGGCGCAGGCTATCACCCAACTGGCCACGGCCAGCGAGGCGTCGCCGTTCATGGTGCTGCACAGCGCGCTGAACGTGTTGCTGCATCAACAGACCGGACGCGAGGACTTGCTGGTCGGCACTGACATCGCCAACCGTCATCATCAACAGACCGAAGACATGGTCGGCTTCTTCGTCAACCAGTTGGTGTTGCGCTGCCGCGTGACGCCGGAGCGGTCCTTCAATGAATTGCTCGGCGATGCACGACGCGTGGCGCTGGACGCTTTCGCCCACCAGGACTTGCCGTTCGACGCCCTGGTGGCCGACTTGCTGCCACAGCGGGACGCCCGCTACACGCCGTTCTTCCAGGTCAAACTGGTGGTGCAGAACACCCGCCAGCAAGACTTGCAGCTGCCGGGGCTGGCGATCAGCGAACGCGAACTTGCACCGCAAGCGGCAGATGTGGACCTGCTGATCAACGTGGTGGACGACGGCGACGGGCTGCTGGTGGTCTACGACTACGACACCAGCCGTTACGCCGCTGCCTACATCGAACTGCTCGACAGCCTGTTCGTGCGCCTGCTCGAACAATTGGCGCAGAACGCCGATCTCAGCGTCGCGCAATTGCTGGAGCCACTCAATCAACTGCAACAGGCCCGCCGCGACCTGGCCCAGGCAGCATTGCGCGAGGCCGGCAGCGCCCGCCAAAGCACCCTGGGCCAGGCCCGTCGCCGCAGCGTCGTGAAGGAGGCCGAACAATGATGGCTTTCGATCCCGCGACCCTCACGTCCCACTTTTTTGTACAGGTCTCAGCATGACTCAGACTCACGAAGACACCCCGTTCGAAGGATTCGAACTGTCACCTCAGCAGGCACACTTGTGGCGCCTGCAACAAAACCGCCTGGCCGCCACGGCGCAACGGGCTACCCTGCGGATTCGCAGCGAGCAACCGCTGGACAGCGCAAGGCTGGACAGCAGCTTGCGCGAACGGGTGCAACGCCACGAGATTCTGCGCACTCGCTACCAGCAACTGCCGGGGCTGTCGTTTCCGATGCAGGTGATCGACGATTCGGCCAATGATTGGCAGGCGCTGGCCATCGAGCTACAGCTCGATGCCGATGGCCGGGCTGCGACGCTGCAGCTGCCGGCGCTGCACCTGGACAGCACCAGCCTGAATTATCTTGCTGAAGAATGGGCACTGGGCTACCTGCAAGCGGCGCCGCAGGACCCGCCATTGCAATACGCCGACTACGCCGCCTGGCGCCAGGAGTCGGCGGACGACGAACACAGCCGGCAGTTCTGGCATGAACAGCTCGCCGCAGTAGTGGCCGACGTGCCGTTGCCGTGGCAGCGCTCGACGCCGTCCGGGCCATTGGAACCGGGTTGGGTGCAACTGGCGCTGGACGACACCACCCGGCAACGCCTCAATGAGGTGGCGACCCGTCTCGGCGTCAGCACCGGCACGCTCGTGCTCGGCGCCTGGGTCACGCTGTGGCAACGCTACAGCGAAGCCGAACGCCTGACACTGGCCTACGAGAACCAGGTGCGCCCGGATGTGCTGGGGGACGCCCTCGGCCTGTTTTCCGAGCCATTACCGCTGACCCTCGACACCGCGCCCGAACTGTCGTTCGCCGCGCTGTGCCGGCAATTGACCGAGCGCGTCGGCCTGCTCGGCGATGCGCGGGACAGCTACCCGAGCCATCTGAGCAACGTGCCACCGCTGTCGGGGGTGGGCTTCCGCGAACTCGCCGTGGCACCACACAGTGCCTTGCACGATGCCGGTTGGCAGATCGACCTGGCTGACAGTGTCAGCGCCGGCTGCGCGTTGCTGTTGCAGTACCAGCCGCAGTCATCCGCTGCCCTGTCGCTGCATTTTGACACGGCACGCTACACGGCGGCCCATGTCGACCTGCTCGGCGACCAGCTGTTGAGCGTGATCGAACACAGCCTGCGCGAACCTTCGATCCGCCTGAGCGGACTGGCGACGTGCAGCGCCGCCGAGCTGCATCGCGTGACCGGTGCACTGGCCGCCTCGCCAACCCTGACCCCGTCCCAGGAGCAGCTCTACACCACGACCTTCGCACTGCCCAATCTGGCTGCCGCCTTCGCCAAGGGCTCGGCCGCCCATGCCCAACGCCCGGCAGTGACCGGGCCGAGCGGCACCTTGAGTCATGCCGGGCTGGAACAACGGGTCAGTGCCCTGACCCAGCACTTGCTCGCCCAGGACCTGGAGCCCGGCGCGCGGATCGCGCACTTCCTACCCCGGGACATCGATGCCGTGGTGGCACTGGTCGCGATTTTGCGCGCCGGCGCCTGCTACGTGCCGATTGACCCGTCCTACCCCGGCGAGCGCATCGAACACATTCTGCGCGACAGCCAGGCCCGTCTGGTTTTGACCCACCGCGACCGCGTGCAAGACCTGCCGGCCGACTGGCAACCGGGCGCGCTGGCGATCGATCAGGCCCTGCCGACGCCGCCGTTGCGGGCGGAGCCCGAGGTGGCGCGGGATCAACCGGCCTACCTGATCTACACCTCCGGCAGCACCGGCCAGCCCAAGGGCGTGGTCATCAGCCATGCCAACGCCCTGCATTCGCTGGCGGCGCGGCTGGCGGGGTATCCGCACCCGGTGGAACGCTTCCTGCTGCTGTCGTCGTTCGCCTTCGACAGCTCCATTGCCGGGCTGTTCTGGAGCCTGGCCCAGGGCGGTTGCCTGCACCTGGCCAGCGAAACCGAGCAGAAGGATCCATTGCAACTGGCGCGCTTGATCCGCAATCACGGGGTGTCGCACCTGTTGGCGCTGCCCTCGCTGTACGCCTTGTTGCTGGATGAACTGGGCGACAGTCCGAGCTCGTTGAACACGGCGATTGTCGCCGGCGAAAGCTGCCCGCCCGCCCTGGTCGCCAATCACTATCGCCGCCAGCCCGAGGCAAAGCTGTACAACGAATACGGCCCGACGGAAGCCTCGGTGTGGAGCACCGTCGCCCTCTGCCAGCCGGACGGAGCCAGCGGTTCGGTGCCGATCGGTCGCGCCATCGCCCACACGCGGGTATACCTGCTCGACAGCGAGGGCGCTCCGGTCGCGCGAGGACTCAAGGGGGAAATTCACATTGCCGGACCGGGATTGTCCGAAGGTTATCTGGGCCTGCCGCAGATGACCGCCGAGAAGTTCATCCGCGCCAGCCACCCTGCGCTCGACGGCCAACGCCTGTACCGCACCGGCGATTTCGCCTGGCAGGACCTGGACGGGCAACTGATGTTCCTCGGGCGTACCGACTCGCAGATCAAGTTGCGCGGTTACCGCATCGAACTGGGGGAAATCGAAACCGCACTGTGCAAGGTCAGCGGCGCCAGACTGGCGGTGGTCCTGCTGGACACCACCCAGGCCGAACCGAGCCTGCGCGCCTTCGTCGAGTCGGCCAGCGCGTTGCAGGCCACGACCGTGCGCGAGTCCCTGGCGGCACTGCTGCCGGCGCACATGATCCCCGCCGACATCCAGTGGCTGGCGCAACTGCCACGCACCGCCAACGGCAAGGTCGATCACCGCGCCCTGTTGGCCCGCGTGCCGAACCGCAGCCTCGCGACATATGCCGCGCCCGAAGGGCATGTCGAGCAGGTGCTCGCCAGCGTTTGGCAGGAGCTGCTGGAGGTTGAAGTGATCGGCCGCCACGATGACTTCTTCGCCCTTGGTGGCCATTCGTTGCTGGTGGTGCGCATGACCGCCAGGTTGCGCGCCACGTTGGGCATCGAAGTGCCGGTCAACGTGATTTTCCAGCACCCGACGCTGATCGGCCTCGCCGGGCAGATCGCCCGGCCCGACGACCGCACAACAGTTGTGACCTTGCAGGCCGGCGCTGAAGACCAGACTCCGCTGTTCTGCCTGCACCAGCCGGCGGGCGGGGTTCATCACTACGTTCCGATGATCGCCGGGTTGCCAGAGGCGCTACCGGTGTATGGCCTTGCATTGCCTGAGTCGTTGCGCGACCGCGACCTCGTCGCACTGGCCGGCGAATACTTGCCGCAGATCCGCCGGATTCAGGCACAAGGTCCCTATCGCCTGGGCGGTTGGTCCATGGGTGGATTGCTCGCGCTGGAGCTGACCCGGCAGCTGGAGGCGCAGGGGCAAACGGTTGAATGGCTGGGCTTGTTCGACAGCACCTTCCACGCCGAGGACGACTCACTGGAGTGGGACGCACTGTTCGCCATGGTCCAGCAGGAACTGAGCAGCGACAGTCGCCAGCGCCTGGCCACCCTTGCGCCGCAATCCCTGGAGGAACTGCGCTCGGCCACTGCCGGCTCGGGTCGTGTGGAGCAGTTGCGTTTCGCCTTGCTGCAATGGGCGGGCGCCAACGGCCTGACCCTCAATGCCCCGCAGGCCTACGTCGAGCAGACCTTGAAGGTGATGGCCGACGCCCGTCGCTGGGTCAGCGGTTATTCAGTGCCGACGGTGGCCGCCACCCTGCACTTGTGGTGGGCTGAACAGACCCTGGTCGAGCGTCCGGACCTGCCTGCACAGTGGGACACCATCAGCCAGCGAACCTGCCATTATCCGGTGGCCGCCGATCACGAGACGATCCTCGGGCAGCCCGCCTTCCATGAACAATTGAACAAATCGCTGGCCACGGCCTCGACGGAAACCGCCGCATGAACCTGATTCTTTATCTCTACCGCCAATCGGCCCGCCTGCTGGCCCTGGCGTCGATCACCGGTGCACTGGGCGGCCTGGCGAGTGCCGGGCTGGTGATCCTGATCAACCGCGGGCTCGCTGACCCACAGCAATTACCGGAGCTGGCCCTGGGCTTTTTCGGGTTGTGCGCCGGCATGCTGCTGAGCAAGCTGTGTTCGGAACTGTCGCTGCTGCACCTGACCCAAAGTGCGATTTTCCAGATGCGCATCGACCTCTCGCGCAAGCTGCTGGCCACCCCGCTCAAACGCCTGCAAGGCATGGGCAAACATCGGCTGCTGGTAATCCTCACCGAGGACGTGCACACCTTCACCGCCGCGTTCGAGTGGGTGCCGTTGCTGTTCGTCAACGCCGTGGTGACCCTGGCGTGCTTCGCCTATCTGGCGTGGCTGTCGTGGTCGCTGTTGGCGATTCTGGCGTTGTTCCTGCTGGTTGGCCTGATCGCGTTCCACCTGGCCGAGCGCGGACCGTTGAGCCATCTGGAACGGGTGCGCCAACAAAAGGATGTGCTCTACCAGCACTTTCGCAGCCTGATCGAAGGCAGCAAGGAATTGCAGCTGAACAATGCCCGTGGCGAAGCCTTCGTCGAGAAGGTTATCCGCCCCGGCGCCGACGAGTTTCGCGTGCGCTTCCTGCGCGGCATGGCCGGGTATTCGGTGGTGGCCAACCTCGGCACACTGCTGTTCTACCTCAACCTCGGCGTGCTGCTGTTCGTCGTGCCGTTCTGGTTGCCGCAATCGACCACCGTACTGGTCAGCTTCACCGTGACCTTGCTGTATCTGGTGCGACCGATTTCCGACCTGATGATCGCCCTGCCCTCGTTGCGCCAGGCCAGCATCGCCCTGAACCGCATTCGCCAACTGGATGCCGAATTGAGTGCCGAAGAAAAAGTCACCGCCCCGACCGGCAACCTGTTCGCCAGCGATGGACCGACGCGTTTGAAACTCAATGGTGTGTGCCACCGCTATCCGGGCGAACACGAGGATCATCCGTTCATGCTCGGGCCGGTGGACCTGACGCTGGAACAGGGCGAGCTGGTGTTCGTGGTCGGTGGCAACGGCAGTGGCAAGACGACGCTGTCCATGCTGCTGCTCGGGCTCTACGCTCCGGAGTCCGGCAGCGTGATGCTCAATGGCTTGGAAGTGGACGACGACAACCGCGAGCAATACCGCCAGCACTTTGCCGCTGTGTTCGCCGATTTCCACCTGTTCGAGCATTTGTTGGGCGACGACGGTCCAGGCGCCGAACACCGCACCGCCGAAGCGACCCGCTACGTGAAAGCCTTGGGGCTGGGACATAAAGTCAGCATCGTCGACGACCGTTTTTCCACGGTGGATCTGTCTACGGGGCAACGCAAGCGCCTGGCGCTGGTGTCGGCGTATCTGGATGACAAGCCGTTTTATCTGTTCGATGAGTGGGCCGCCGACCAGGACCCGACCTTCAAGCGCGTGTTCTACATGGAGCTGCTACCGGAGCTCAAGGCCCGGGGCAAAACCGTGATCGTGATCACCCACGACGACGCCTATTTCCAACAGGCCGACCGGGTGCTGAAAGTGGAGAACGGCCGCCTCACCCAGGTCGAAGCCCACGCGGCGTATGCCTGATTGAGGTGACCCTGTAGGAGCTGGCTTGCCAGCGAAAGCGGGTTGTCAGCCAACAATGATGGCGCCTGATACACCGCCTTCGCTGCGGTGCGGCGATCCGACAAGCCAGCTCCTACAGGTCCGTGTCAGGTTAACAGCGGGCAGTTGTCGCAGTACGGGCGCGCATCTCCCAACTGGTGGTGCAGGCAGCACACCTTGCGCATCAGCAACGGCACGCCGCTCGGGCCGGGGGCCAGTTGCAGGAAGCCGTACAGCGGATTGCGCGTGCCATCGGCCCAATGCCGCTCCCGGAACAGTCGCTCGCGCCATTGTGCCGCGTGGGGCATCTGGAAGTAATCGAGGGCCACATTGATGGCGGCCGCCACGTTGTTCCACAGCAAGCGCTGGGCCACCCGTCCGGCTCCGGCCAGTGCCTGTACCCATGGCGCGATGTCGTCAATCAGCCATTGTTGTGCGAAGGCCAGCGGGTCGTTCAGTGGCAGCGCTTCGCCGGCAGCGAACACTTGAGCCACCGGCATGCCGTTGTCCAGCACCACATGGGGATCGTGCAAATGACAGCGCAGGTTTTGTGCGGCGGCGGCCAGCGGCAAGGCCAGCGTCACGCAGATCAGGTCCATCGACCATTGCGACACCAGGGCAGCCCGAGGCGCCGCGGGATAGTAGTGGGCGTACAGCCCCAGCAGTTCGGCACAGGTTTGCGGATCGCGAAATGCCGGCAACCCACGCCCTTCGATGTCACTGCTCAGCCGGCAGGTGCTGCGCAAAAAAGCACCGTCGAAACGAAACAACTGATCGAGCAAGGTTTCGTCGAGCATTCGGGCAGTGGTTTGAAGAGACGTCATGGGGCTTCGTAACTGAGTTTGAGAACTGTTAACCTACCACGTTTTTTGAATTCCGAAGACTCGACTCGGTGGGTCAATCCCCGAGTTTGCCAGGCAGGACGCTCTGATGTTCATCCATGATATGAAGTTGCTGGCCGCCCCTTATTGGTCAGCCCAAGGCCGCCGTCGTGCCTGGCTGACCCTGGCCATGGCGATGCTGGCGGTGGCCGGGATCATTGCGATCCAGGTGCGCTGGAACGAGTGGAGCCTGGGCTTCTACAACTCGCTGCAGAGTCTGGACGCCGCCGCGTTCGCCTATCACGTCGTGGAGCTGCTGGTACTCGACGTCGCCTTCATCGCCTGCACCATGGTCAAGTTCCAGGTGCAACAACGCTTGCTGATCAACTGGCGGGAAAAACTGACCCAGGCCTTCCTCGCCAAATGGCTCGACAGCCAACGCTACTACCGCAGCCGCTTTCACAGCGTGACCTACGACAACCCGGACCAGCGGATTGCCGAGGACTGCAAGATCTTCGTCGAGCAAACCCTGGACCTGGGCCTGAACCTGCTGCAGGCGATCATTCTGGTGGTGCTGTTCAGCCTGATCATGTGGCGCATTTCCGGCACCCTGGAGTTCGAAGTCGCAGGCCATGCGCTCGCCATCCCCGGCTACATGCTGTGGCTGGCGTTGATCTACGCCGTGATCGGCAGCGGCATCGCGCACTGGATCGGCAAACCGCTGATCGGCCTGAATTTCCTGCAACAACGTCGCGAGGCGGATTTCCGCTTCGGCCTGACACGCCTGCGCGAAGACGCCGAAAATGTCGCCCTGTCCCGTGGCCAGGGCTGGGAAAGCAAGCAATTGCTGGGTCAGCTCGGGCTGCTGTTGAGCAACTACGCCAAACTGGTGCGCTCGAAAAAGCACTTGCTGGGGATCAACGCGGCCTATGAACGATTCGCCTTCACCCTGCCCCTGTTGCTGGTTTCACCCCGTTTCTTCTCGCGGGAGATTCAACTGGGGCAACTGACCCAGATCGCTTCGGCTTTCGGTGAGATCCAGGCTTCTCTGTCGTTTCTGATTCGCAGCTACCCGCAAATCGCCGAATGGCGCGCCACCAAGACCCGCCTGTGCAGTTTCTGGCGCGAGCTCGATGCGCTGCCCGCGCCGACCGACCCGGTCACCGGCCCCGCCGCCGGCCTTCGCCTGCAGGCTTTCGCCCCCTTGAACGGGCACGGTCTGCCCTTGTTCGAACCGCTGACACTGAACCTGGCGCCCGGCGAACGGCTGTTGCTGCGCGGCCCGTCCGGCGTCGGCAAGACCACCTTGTTGCGCTCGCTGGCGGGATTGTGGCCACGCCATCGGGGCAGCGCCGAACTGGACCGCGAGGGGCTGCTCATTCTGCCGCAGAAACCCTATTTACCCGGCGGATCACTGCATGACCTGTTGCTTCACACCAGCGCGGACGATGCCATCGAGATCGACGACTCACGCCTGGACGAAGTGCTTGAATTGGCAGACCTTCAGCACCTGCCGTTGCACGACACCGGCGACTGGAGCCGGCGCCTCAGCCCCGGCGAGCAGCAACGCCTGGCGCTGGCCAGGGCCTTGCTGATCCAGCCGCCGTTGCTGTTCCTTGACGAGGCCACGTCAGGGCTGGACGAAACAGCCGAGCGCCGGCTGTACGAGGCACTGGCGGCCAGCAAAATGACCGTGGTCAGCATCGGCCACCGCGAAAGCCTCGGGGCCTATCACACCCACGTGGTCGATGTGGTACCAGTAGCACTGCCGGAGATTCTCGAGCAGTCAATGTCGACTACAGTTCAAGGTGTTACCACTTAATCAGTCATGGATCCCTGGCCTTGAGCGGGTCAGGTGCGTACACGCTGGGACCGCAACGGAGGGATGACTATGCACGGGTATGGAATGATCGGGGATTTGCTCCATCTGGCCCTTTATTTACTGAGTATCGCGTTCTGGACCCTGTTCTGGATCGTCTGTATTTTCAATGCCAAACGTCGCTTGAAAAGACTTCTGGGGGCCCATGCACTGCTGATCGGCCTGCTGTTTTTCCCGGTGTTGCCCGCGACTGTCGTCGGTGGAGCACTGATCGCATTCGGCATCGAAGGCCTGGTCTGGGGCCTGTGCATCGCCGGCGTTGGAATGCCGCTGGCCGGTTTGCAGTTTGTCCGGCGGTGTTCCTGAACCGGCTCGCTCCCCAGGGGATCTTCAGTGAACACAGGGTTTGTGTGCGGCACAGATCAAATGTGGGAGCGAGCCTGCTCGCGATGGCGGCGGGTCAGTCAGTGATGCTCTGTCTGACACTGCCTCATCGCTGGCAAGCCAGCTCCCACAGTGATTTATGGTGCTCACGGACTTTTCGGACACACACTAAACCTGTGGGAGCGACGATTCGACTTGCCAGCGAAGGGGCCGGCACATTCAACATCTATAGCGACTGACCCGCCGCCATCGCGAGCAGGCTCGCTCCTACATCAGGCGCAACTCAAATCAGCAGATCCAGCGTATCGAACAGCTCGACATCCTCCGGCCGTGCCGACCGGGCCCGGCGGCGGATGACCTGGAACAGACAGTCGACGAAGCATTGCGCGGCGACTCCCAACTGGGCATTGCGGGGAGTGACGATGCCGATGGTGTCGGTGGCGAAGGTTTCCGCCAGCGCCAGGCGCCCCACCCGTTCGCGGTAGATCGGCACGGTGAGCATCGGCTCCGGAAAGTAGCTGAGCATGTCGGTCTGTTCGATCAGCGATAACGTCAGCTGCGGCGAATGCGCGCGATGGATGTGCTGCATGTCGATCTGCGCGCCGTGTTGCCAGAACAGCTCGGTCATCAGGCCCTCGTGACTGGCATCGGGATAATTGACCACCCAATCCTGATCCAGCAAATCATGGATGGAACGGCTGTCACTGCGTGGATGACCGTGGCGGGCCACCACGGCCATCCGGTAGGAACAGATCGGCTCGCAGACGAACTCCGGGCGCGGCAGCAACGAAGACACCAGGCCCACCGCAAACTCCATGGTGCCGTCGCGCAAGCGCGGCAAGGTCACCGCCATCAACCCTTCGAAGACTTCCAGGCGCACACGGGGCATTCGCTGGCGGAACAGCGTGACCACTTCGGGCAACAGGGTCATGCCCATCCACGGCGAGATGCCCAGGCGCAAATGCCCCTCGGCCTGATCGCTCAAGTGCGCCAACTCCAGTTGCGCACGCTCGAGTTGACTGAGCATCTGCCGCGCATGCTGCAACAGCGATTGACCGTATTGAGTCAGCACCACCCCGCTGGCGTTGCGCACCAGCAGCGGCAATTGCAGCTGTTCCTCCAGCTCTCGCAGGGCCTTGACCACCGCTGTCTGCGAGACGTCCAGTTGCCGCGCCGCCGCGCGGATACTGCCGCAGTCGGCAATCATCACCAGCGCGCGCAATTGATGCAGCTTCATCCTTTCCTCCCTAACCCCGGGTGTAAACCCAGGGTTTTCAGCCCCGCTTTTTTGCGACTGCCGCGGCCTTCGCCAACTCATTAGGATCGCAGGGTATCAGTCGAACTTCCAAAAACGACCCATAAAAACGAGGAATTTTTGATGCTCAACCTGCCTGCGCTGCCCGGCATTCGTGCGCTCGAAGACGAGATGATCGCCGTGCGTCGACACATCCACGCCCACCCTGAACTGAGTTTCGAGGAGTTCGCCACGGCCGATTTGGTGGCGGGCAAACTCACCGAGTGGGGCTTTGATGTGCACCGTGGTCTGGGCGGCACCGGGGTGGTCGGGCTGCTGCACAACGGCCAGGGCGGCAAGATGATCGGCCTGCGCGCCGACATGGATGCCCTGCCGATCATCGAGCAGACAGGCCTACCCTACACCAGTCGTCACGAAGGCGTGATGCACGCCTGCGGCCACGACGGTCACACGGCGATGTTGCTGGCGGCCGCCCGATATCTGGCCGAGAGCCGCGAATTCGACGGTGCCCTGGTGGTGATTTTCCAGCCCGCCGAGGAAGGCGATGGCGGTGCGCAGCGCATGCTCGACGACGGGTTGTTCGAACGGTTCCCCTGCGATGCGATTTTCGCGATGCACAACATGCCAGGCCTGCCGGTGGGCAAGCTCGGTTTCCTGCCGGGGCCGTTCATGGCCTCCACCGACACCGTGACCATCCGCGTCGAGGGCGTCGGCGGTCACGGCGCCATGCCGCACAAGGCGGTGGATCCGGTGCTGGCGGGATCGGCCATCGTCATGGCGCTGCAGAGCATCGTCGCGCGCAATGTCGACCCGCTCGACACCGCCGTGGTCACCGTCGGTGCATTCCACGCCGGAATCGCCGCCAATGTGATTCCCGATCACGCCGAGTTGCAGTTGAGCGTGCGCGCCCTCAAGGCCGAAGTGCGCGATGAACTGATTGCGCGCATCACCGCCGTGGCACAAGCCCAGGCAGTGAGCTTTGGCGCCCGTGCCACCGTCGAAGTCGATGAAGCACAACGTTTCCCGGCGCTGTTCAACCATCCGCAAAGCACCGCATTCGCACGGCAGGTGGCACTGGACTGGGTCGGTGAGGACGGGTTGATTCGTGACATGAAACCGCTGACCGGCAGCGAGGATTTCGCCGTGATGCTCCAGCGTTGCCCCGGCTGCTACCTGCTGATCGGCAATGGTGACGGCGAAGGCGGCTGCATGGTGCATAACCCCGGCTACGACTTCAACGACGATTGCCTGGCGACGGGTGCCAGCTATTGGGTTCGGCTGGTGGAAACCTTCCTGGCCTGATTCGCCCTCGACAACCGGGTATCGCCCTCGCCTTCTGGAGTTCGCCACATGTCCACTCCCGTTTCTACCGCTATGCCGGCTGCCCCTGCGGTGCGTCGACCGATCGGCGCACGTGCCATTGCGGCCATCACCATCGGCTCCGGCCTTGAGTTCTACGATTTTTCCGTCTACAGCTTCTTCGCCACCCTGATCGGCCGGCAGTTCTTCCCCGTCGAAAGCACGCTGGGGCAGTTGCTGCTGTCGCTGGCAACCTTCGGTGTCGGCTTCGGCATGCGCCCCATCGGCGGACTGGTGCTGGGCACCTACGCCGACCGGGTCGGGCGCAAACCGGCGATGATGCTGACGCTGTGGCTGATGGCCCTGGGTTCGCTGCTGTTTGCCATCGCGCCCACCTACGCGCAGATCGGCATCGCCGCGCCGGTGATCATCGTGTTGGCACGGCTGATACAGGGCTTCGCCATCGGCGGTGAAGTCGGTGCTTCCACCGCGATGTTGATGGAACATGCGGACGACAACAGTCGCGGCTACTACGGCAGCTGGCAATTGTTCAGCCAGGGCCTGAGCTTCCTGCTCGGCGCACTGGTGGCCCTGGCGCTGAGTTCGAGCCTGTCGCCCGAGGCGCTGGAAAGTTGGGGTTGGCGCTTGCCGTTCGTGCTGGGCATCCTGGTGATTCCGGTCGGCGTCTATATTCGCCGCCATCTGAAGGAAACCGCCGGTGAGGCCGCGCCAGGTAATCATGCAACATCCGGCCTCCGCTCGATCTTCACGCGCTATCGTCGAACAGTGCTGACCGGTGTGCTGCTGGTGATTGGCAGCACGGCATCCAGCTACATCGTGCTGGATTACATGACCAACTACACGGTCACGGTGCTGCACCTGCCAATGAAGATGGGCACCACTGCCGCTTGCCTCGGCGCAATGGTGCAGATCAGCCTGTCGATCTGGGCTGGGCGGTTGAGCGATCGCATCGGCCGTCGCCGCACAGTTGCCCTGGGCGCGATTCCGATGCTGTTGCTGATCTATCCGGCGTTCATGTTGATGAACCAGTACCCCACGCTGGGTACGCTGTTGGCTGTCTCCTTGGTAACGACCCTGTTGCTGGTGTTGATCACCGTGCCGACTCTGGTGCTGGTGACGGAACTGTTTCCGCGTGCGATCCGTGCTACCGGGTTGTCGATTGTCTATTGCCTGGGAGTTTCGGTGTTTGGGGGATTTGCGCAGTTCTTTGCGACCGGGTTGATTGGGTTGACTGGGAACAATAATGCGCCGGCGTTGTATGTGATGGCGTGTTTGGGGGTTACGTTGATCGGTTTGGCGATGACCAGGGAGACGGCTGGAAGGCCGCTGGACTGACCTGGATCCGACGGGGCAGATCAAGATCAAAAGTCAAAGCAGACCGCAGTTCCCTGTAGGAGCGAGCAGGCTCGCTCCTACAATTGGGTCGTGTTTATCGGGAAGGTATTGGTCGGCTGTCAGGCCGCCTCGCTTTGGCTTACGCGGTGGAAACGGATATACCCTCCGATCCATGCCCTCGGCGATGAAGGCAAGTGACCTGTGGGAGCGAGCCTGCTCGCGAAGGCGGTGTATCAGGCGAGGTTTATGCCAACTGACACGCCGCTTTCGCGAGCAGGCTCGCTCCCACAGGGGGTTACGGTGTTCAATACATGACCCGTTTGGCTTCCCATTTTTAAGGATGATCAAGGCATGACCACGCTCGACACTTCCCTGCAAGATACCGCCGCGCCGGACGGCGTTTGCTACGGCTGCGGCGGCAGCAATCCCCACGGGCTGCACATCAAGAGTTACTGGCACGAGGACGGCGAGCACGTCGTGGCCGAGCACGTGCCGGATGACAAGTATTGCGGCTGGCCGGACCTGGTGTACGGCGGCTTGATCGCGATGCTGGTCGATTGTCATTCCAACTGGACGGCGATGGCCTGGCACTACCGCGCCGAACAACGCGAAGTCGCCAGCCTGCCCCGCATCAATTGCGTCACTGGCAACCTGGGCATCAAGTTCATCAAACCGACACCCATGGGTGTCCCGCTGACCTTGCGGGCGAAAGTGGAAGGCGAAGTAGGACGCAAGACCCGCGTGATCTGCGAGGTCTACGCCGGGGATGTGCTGACGGCAGTGGGCGACTCGGTGTTTGTCCGGGTCGATACCGGGCAATTGGCGGACTCGGCGCATGGGCGCTGATGGGCCGCTGAAAGGAACGCAGCCAGCGGTCGAGCACGTAATGCTGCCGGAGCTGCCGCAGGCTGCGATCCTTTAATTCACCCGTTACGCCTCGCCCCCCCCCTCCAGGACGTTGAATGCATCAATCGTCGTTGTCGTCGCGATCGCGGTAACGACGGTGATCGCGATCATAGTCACGACGATCATATCGGCGGTCATAGCCTTGATCATTGTCATCCCCTTGGTCGTAACCGCGTCGATGATCATGGTCGTGGTATCGGCCGTACCTTTCGCCGTCATCCCAGTGAGGGCCGCAGCCTCCCAACAAGAAAGAACTGAAAATGGCCAGGGTCATGATGATTGCGCGATTCATTGGAACGCCCTAAACGTGGGAGGTATTGAAAAGTTATGGCTGCCCGGAATTTTTCATCCGGACAACGTTCAGCCCTGGCTATGACCATTAAGTAACTTAATGATTCCACGGGGAAATGCATCTGTTTGAGCAACGCTGAACATACTTGGGTATCAAGTCGTACATACCAACGCATGGCAGACACCACCGGGCGTCACCAAGACGCCCATGCACAGTGAGGAATATTACGAGCTGCTGGGCAGCCTCCATCCACTGGGGCGCATGGGCGAAGCCAGCGAAATTGCCAGCGCCATCCTGTTCCTGGATTCGGCGGCGTTCATTACGGGAGAAATACTGCACGTCGACGGCGGCCAGAGCGCTGGCCGGTAACGCACGTTCGCAGAGATATCAATCAGTTGTTGGACGCTATAACGCTTTTGTCGACTGCTGGCGGCGTCCAGCGGCCTTGAGTGATTTCTTCTTCCGGCCAATAGGCTCGCAGGAAGAGCGAGAAATCGGCAGCCTTCGGTACCGGCAGCCAGTTGCTTTCCTTGTCCGCGCCCGGCGACTCGGCCTGTACGTAGAACGTCAGCGACCCGTCAGCGTTGATCTTCAGGTCCTTGTTCTTGGTGCCGAGCGAATAACGGTTGAGCGGGTTGGGCACGAAAAAGTGTGCCGCGTCATACGCCGTCAGCGACCAGAAACCCTTCACCGGCGGCACTTGCCCTTTGGCGAAGGTGACCCTGTAGGTATTCGCACCGTTGAGTCGCATGCCGGCGGCATCCAGGTCCTGATAGAAGTAGCGCGTCTCGTTCGGTGCATTGACCAGAATGTTCGACTTCGCTACGGCGGTGCGCGTGAAATAGTCGGTGCCGAAGCGCGCGCCATTGGTGATGGTGGTCCAGTGATGCGGCAGCGCAATGCCCCAGTTGCGGAACTGCAGCAACGGGTCGACCAGTTCCCGGTCCGCTTTTTCCGCCTCGTCGATCATCGCCTGCTTGAGCGCGGGATCTTTCTGTGCAGCGGCGATCACCGCCAGCACTTGTGCGTAGCGCGCCTCTTCTCCCGCCAGTGGCGGCGCCAGGTCCAGCACGAGCGGCAATTGATCGAAAAAGACCTCGGGGCGCACCCAACGGGTTTCGCCCGTGCCGTCGGCGCGCTTGGGGAATATCGGCAGCTTGCGCCAGTCGCGGCGTTTCAGGGTGCCGTCGTATTCGGCCAACGGGTAGACGTTGATGCCCTGGATCACCTCCTGCACCGCTTGCCTGTCCTGCGGTGTGTCATCCTGGAAAACCCGCGGACCGATAAAGGCAGCATCGGACCTCGCCCGGATCACCTGGGCGATACCCTTGGGCACTTCGCCTTGCCAGTTCGGCCCCACGACCAGATAGAAGCCCGGCTTGGTGCCGTACATCGCACCAAGGCCGGCGATGCTGTCGGTACGCAGGTCGGAGAATTGATAAACCCAGAAGCGCTCGCCGAAGTCCGGCACCTGGATCACTACCGGACTGACGTCGAGTGCCATGTAACCGGCGCCATACACGACATCCTGGTTAGGACAAGCGATGGCGCGTTGTTCCGGCTTGATGTAATCGCTCAGCATGGTCACGCGATTGAACGGAGACATCGGCAGCACGCCACCAACGAGCCCCTGCTCGGGCGCCTTGGTATTGGCCAGGCGGCGGTTGTAGACGTTTACCATTGGCCAGGCCCAGAACCAGGCGTCGCGCGCCACCAGGCGCGCGTAGGGTTCGGTAATCCGGGTATTGGCGTCCGGCCCAGAAAGCGCGGTCGTTGCCTGCACTGGCGTTGCCTCTGTGTGGGCAAGTGCAGTCGTGGCAGCAGCACTCAACACGGCGGCAAAACCGAGTGGCAGCGCCAGTGCAATCATCCTGGAAGGTTGGAACATCGGTGTTTCGGGCGCCGTCGGACTCCAAAGGCGCTCCAGTCTGTGGCGGCTAGGCTGGTACATGGCTCCTTGCTCCTTACGTGTCGTTTTTATTGTAAATTCAGCATGAATCTAAACGAACCAAACCTATAATGCATTTGCATAATAATTATGGAGATATTGCATGGAGCGCATACCTTGAACCTGCGCCAACTGGAACATTTGGTCACGCTGGCCGACGAAGGCGCCTTCGCCCGCGCGGCGGAAAAACTGCATTTGAGCCAACCGGCACTCACGCGCAGCATTCAGGCACTGGAGGAAACGCTTGACCTGCAATTGTGCGATCGCCACTACCGCGGGATAGACCTCACGCCAGCGGGAAAACTGGTGGTGGAGCGTGCGCGCAGAGTGCTGCTCGAAAGCCGGGCGCTCGACCGTGATATCAAGCTGTTCAAGGGGCACAGTCTGGGCGACGTACGTTTCGGCGTCGGCCCCTACCCGGCAACGGTTTTCGTGCCAGGCGTAATCGCAAGGCTGTCACAGTCGTGCCCGCAGCTGGCACTACGAACGGAAGCGGAAAGTTGGGACACGTTGCTGGAGCGATTGCATGGCGAGGCAATCGATTTCTTTATTGCCGAAAAGCGCGCTGTGCCGTGGACGCCCAAGCTGGCGGTGGTGACATTGTCCACGTACGAATGCGGGTGGTTCGCCCGGCCGCAGCATCCGATCTTCGAAAAGGCGAAATGCACGACGGCGAATCTACGCGAAGCGCGCATCGCTGCCGTACCGGTGCCGGAAGCAATGCGCGAAGAATTGCGCAAACGCCTGCGCTACAAGCCGTCTGAAAATCTGGAATTCAGCGCCGAATGCAATAACTTCACGACCTTGAAGGAAATCGCCGAATGCTCCGACACCGCGATCTGCGGCCCGTTGGTCGCCGTGCGGCGTGAGCTGACAGCAGGCACGCTGCGTCGGATCGTCCTCGAGGATGCAAAAGCCTTCAGCATGCAATTCGCCATCGCGTATCTCGCGCATCGCACGCTCTCACCGATGGCGGAAAAAGCGATTGAAGCGATCGTCGAATATGACCGGCAATTGAAAGAAGGAGAAACCATCGATTGAATGAGCCCACGCGACTTCTGCTGATTCAGAGTTCGACCAGCGGCTGATACTGACGGCAGGCACTATGGGGAGCTGCTAGTGTTAAGTCCGGACGCCGTCAAAGTCTCCGCAGGCTCATGCGGCTGCCGACCCACGCCTACGCTGTTCTTCGTTGACAGCGGGGTACTTCAAGTTCTTCGAACCGACGAATGGGCCCCAACCCAGGACAAAATCATGGCGAAAGTACTTGTTCTCTATTACTCAATGTATGGCCACCTGGAAACCATGGCGAACGCCGTCGCCGATGGTGCACGATCCGTATCTGGCGTTGATGTGACGCTCAAACGTGTGGCTGAAACCATCCCGGCCGAACAGGCGGCAGCCATCGGTGTCAAGCTCGACCAGCAGGCCCCGGTCGCGACACCTGACGAGCTGGCCAATTACGACGCCATCATCTTTGGTACACCGACACGCTTTGGCAACATGGCCGGACAGATGCGCACATTTCTCGACCAGACCGGTGGGCTGTGGATGAAAGGTGCGCTCGTCGGGAAAATCGGTAGTGTTTTCGCGTCAACCGGTACCCAGCACGGGGGCCAGGAAACCACGATTACGTCATTCCACAGCACACTGCTGCATCAAGGAATGGTCATCGTGGGTGTGCCTTACACCTGCGCAGGACTCACCAATATGAATGAGATCACCGGCGGTACACCCTATGGTGCCACCACTCTGGCCGGGGCCGACGGGAAACGGCAACCGTCACAAAATGAACTGGATATTGCGCGCTTCCAAGGCAAGCACGTTGCTGAACTTGCAAAAAAGATCGCCAGTTAACGCAAGCAGTAAAAGGGGCTGTCGCCTGGGGCGGACGTCGAAGTTTGCCGGCTTGAACCCGCCCCCCCCTTCGTTTTCATGTCCGACTGAACGCTGTGACGGTAATGGTGTGACGGCCAAGTATCTCCCCACTCTGGCCGTCACATAACCAGGCTGCTGCTGAAGCTTGCCTCCGAGCAAGGCTGCACGTCCGGGATGCGCTGACCCGGTTGGCGAGTCAGGCGCAGCGAATCCACGAGGCCAGAAACGCTCACTCAAGCTTCCTGCCAGCCGCCGTCAGACTTGCCGCCAGCACATCCAGCAACGCCCGGATCTTCGGTAACGACTGACGGCTTTTGCTCCACGCCAGATTGATCGCCAAGCCATCTGTTGCCAACTGCGGAAGCACCTCGACCAGACTGCCGTCTTCAAGCTGGCGCTGGATCAGCCACGTGGGTAGCTGCGCGACTCCACACCCTGCCGCTACCGCAGCAGCCATGCCTTCGCCATCCCCCACCAGGAACCTTCCTGCCATGATCCGGCGTTCGATTTCACCCGGCCGGGCGCCCGGGAAATGCCAGGGGTGGATCGTCCCGTCGCTGTCACCGTAGACCACGCAACTGTGCTCGTGCAGCTCGCTTTCCGTGCATGGCTCGCCGCGCCTGGCCAGATAATCGGGCGAAGCGCAGAAGATATGTCGCCCCGTGCCCAGATAACGGTGGCCCACCGCCGCAGGCCAGACACCCGGTCCTCCGACCTGGACGACGACATCGATGCCCTCCTCGACCGGGTCCACGATTCGATTGGAAAAAGTGATGTGCGGCGAAAGCATCGGGTGCCGGTCAATGAAGTCCAGAACGACCGGAAGTGCATGCATCCGTCCGTATGACGCAGAAAGGTCGATGCGAATCCGGCCATGAGGCTCGGTATCTTCATGCAAGGCCGATTCGGCTTCCTCAAGATCGGCAAGCACGCCGATGCAGGTTTTATAGAACGCAGTGCCGGCGTCCGTCAGGGACAGACGTCGCGTGGTGCGATGAAACAGCCGGATATCGAGCCGACCTTCCAATCGAGCGATGCTTTTACTGATGGCTGACCCGGTCAGGTTCATGCGCTCGGCGGCGAGTTTGAAGCTGCCGGAGTCCGCGACACAAACAAAAACATCGATGCCTTTCAGCCGTTCTGACGAAAACATGACCAGCCCTTATTAATGAAATTAATTCCTCTCAGTTAATAAAATATATCGCATAACGGATCTCAATTCCCCAGTACCCTTTTTCCGCGTGCAGTGAACGCGGCCTGACAGCGCGACGAACCCTGCAACAGGGAAAGTCGCCCAGCTCCCGGGTTCTGCCGGTCCCTCGCCCTGCACGTGAAAGCCGAAAAAGCGGCCGTCACCTTTAGCCCGTTGAGGATCACCATGCATAGCCAGAAAACCTCAGTCCTGGACGGCGGCAACGTCGCCTACGTTGAAGAGTTATACGAACAATTCCTGAACGACCCCAGTGCCGTTTCAGAACAGTGGCGCAGTTATTTCGACTCGCTTCGGCCGCCGCAGGAAAACGGCCAGCGACATGCAGACGACATCGCCCATGCCCCTATCATTGAAGAGTTCATCCAACTTGCACGAAGAATCGACCGCAAAGCATCAACGATTGCCGGACCGGACCCGGACATTGCGCGTCGACAACTGGCTGCACAATCGCTGATCCTGAGCTACCGCATGGTCGGCGCGCGCAGTGCGAATCTTGATCCACTGTGGTGGGCACCGGGGGCGGCAATACCTGAGTTGTCGCCCGCTTATCATGGGTTGAGCAGCACCGACCTGGCCCAGAAAAACGAACTGCCTGGCCATGCATTCTGGCAAGGTGAGGCGTCGATTTCCGATCTCATATCCGCCTTGGAAACAACGTACTGCGGCACCCTCGCTACCGAGTTCATGTACCTCAGTGACCCCGTGCAGCGCCAATGGTGGATTGAGCGCCTTGAATCCACTTGGGCCAAACCCACGCTGACACCCGAAAGAAAACTACGCATTCTCGAGCGCCTCTGTGCCGCCGAAGGCCTGGAGAAATACTTGCATGCCCGTTACACCGGGCAAAAAAGATACTCGCTGGAAGGCGGCGAGTCTTTAATTGTCCTGCTTGATGAACTCATCAGGCACGGGGCAAAAACCGGTGTGCGTGACATCGTCATGGGCATGGCACATCGTGGCCGCTTGAATGTGCTGGTCAACACGCTGGGAAAACCACCGGCCTCACTGTTCAACGAATTCGAGAACACGGCCACCCACCCCCTCCCAGCGGGTGACGTCAAGTACCACAAGGGTTATACCGCAGATCTCGCTACTGAATACGGCGCCATGAAGGTGGAGTTGGCGTTCAACCCTTCGCATCTGGAAATCGTCAACCCGGTGGTTCAAGGGATAGCCCACGCGCGTGGCAAGCAGTATCCAACCTCACAGCGCAACAGCGTGCTGGCAGTTGAAATCCACGGGGATACGGCGATTTCCGGCCAGGGTGTCGTCATGGAGACCCTGAGTTTGAGTTACACCAAAGGCTATGGCACCGGCGGGTCCGTCCATGTGGTGGTTAACAATCAGATTGGCTTTACCACTTCCGATCCCCAGGAAACGCGCTCGTCCTTTTTCTGCACCGACATTGCCAAGCTGATCGAGGCGCCCGTATTGCATGTGAACGCCGACGATCCAGAGGCTGTCGTCAACGCGGTACAGCTCGCCCTGGATTACCGCCAGACCTTTGGCAAAAGCGTTGTCATCGATCTGGTCTGCTTCCGCCGTCATGGGCACCAGGAACAGGACACGCCTCACATGACCCAACCGTTGATGTATCGCTCGGTCGCCACTCATCCAGGCGTTCGTCAACTGTATGCCAATAAGCTGGTGGCGTCCGGGTTGATCACCGAGGCGCACGTGTTGTCGGTCGCTCAGGCCTACCGCGACGGTATGGACAATGCTCGGCCTGCTACACCCAACCAAACCGCTGCAGGGACCGGGTCCAAGGGCTGCGCCGAATCATCCAGCCAATCGGAACAGCGTGTTTATCTGGCGCCGTCAATGGCGCAGATCAAGGCCTTGGCCCTGCGAATCGTCGACGTGCCAACAGACTTGAAACTGCACCCTCTGGTGTCCAAGGTCACTCAGGCCCGAGGTGAGATGGCGACGGGGAGGAAACCGCTTGACTGGGGCATGGCCGAACATATGGCGTTTGCCTCGATCCTGTCTGCGGGGCGCGATGTCAGGCTCAGCGGCGAAGATTGCGAGCGCGGTACGTTCGGGCACCGGCACGCCGTGCTCAACCCGCAAAATCGTGAGGTGCGTGGCCAAGGCAAATACCGCCCGCTGGATCACATCGCCGGGCAGCAAGGGACGTTCACGGTCATTAACTCGGTGTTGTCCGAGGCTGCTGTGCTGGGCTTTGAATATGGCTACACACTTGGCAAGCCGGAAGCACTGGTGATGTGGGAGGCGCAATTCGGAGATTTCGCCAACGGTGCGCAAGTGGTCATCGACCAATTCATTGCGTCCGGCGCCGTCAAATGGGGACAGCACAGCGCACTGACTCTTCTGCTGCCACATGGCCAGGATGGCCAGGGCCCTGAGCACGCCTCCGCGAGGCTGGAGCGGTACCTGCAACTGTGCGCGCAAGACAACATGCGCGTCTGTCAGCCAACAACGCCGGCCCAGTTTTTCCATCTCCTGCGCCGGCAAGCACTGCACGCTTCGCCCCGGCCACTGATCGTGATGTCGCCCAAGTCCTTGCTTCGCCATCCGGAAGCCGTCAGCACACTTGAATCCCTGTCCAGCGGCTCGTTTCAGGAGGTAATCGGTGACAGCGCAGCCACCCCCACCAAGGCGCGCAAGATTACCCGGGTCATCCTTTGTTCGGGGAAAATCCACTACGAACTGTTGGCGCACCGCCGCAGTCAAGAGGCCGAACACGTTGCGCTTGTCCGAATGGAACAACTCTTCCCTTTTCCCTACGAGGCACTGGCAGAAGAACTCGGTCACTACCCGAATCTGCAATCAGTGATCTGGTGCCAGGAGGAGGCGAAAAACCAGGGCGCCTGGACATTCGTTGGCGTTCATTTGCGCGACATCATCCCCGAAACAGCATCGCTGCGTTACGCAGGGCCACCACCCAGTGCTTCCACCGCACCCGGCAATATGGCGATGCATGTCGAGCAGCAACGGCGGATCATGCACAGCGCGTTCTCGTAGCAGGATCGTTGGACGGGCTCTCGCGGCACCGGGAGCCCATCATTCATGACGTCGGCTGGAAGGGGGGCAGCCTTTTAGCCACCCCCCAGCTGCCTAACCTCGCAGGAAAGCGAGCAAATCGGCGTTGATGGTATCGGCGTTCGTTGTGGGCATTCCGTGCGGGAAGCCCGAGTAGGTTTTCAGCGTGCTGTTTTGCAATAGCCTGGCTGACAAGAGCCCGGAGTTTTCATAAGGCACGATCTGATCATCATCACCATGCATCACCAGCACGGGGATCTTGATGCTCTTCAGATCGTCGGTAAAGTCAGTCTGGGAAAAGGCCACGATCCCGTCGTAATGGGCCTTTGCACAACCCATCATGCCTTGGCGCCACCAATTGAGGATGATGCCCTCGGACGGTTTTGCTCCCGGGCGGTTGTAACCGTAGAAAGGTCCGGCGGGAACATCATGGTAGAACTGGGCGCGGTTGGCTTTGAGCTGTGCCTGCAAGTCATCGAAAACCGACTTCGGCAAGCCGCCCGGATTGCTCGGCGTCTGAACCATCAAGGGTGGCACGGCGCTGATGATGGCGGCCTTCGACACCCGGTCTTCGCCGTGGCGCGCAATGTAATGGATGACTTCACCACCGCCGGTGGAGTGGCCCACATGGACTGCACCCTGCACGCCAAGGTGGTCGACTACGGCCGCGACGTCATCAGCATAGTGATCCATGTCATGCCCGTCCCAGACCTGACTGGATCGCCCGTGACCACGTCGGTCGTGTGCAACCACCCGGTAGCCGTTGGCCAGGAAAAACAGCATCTGCGCATCCCAGTCGTCCGCGCTGAGCGGCCACCCGTGATGAAAAAAGATCACTGGGGCATCCCGTGGACCCCAGTCTTTGTAAAAGATCTCAACACCGTCCTGCGTAGTGACATAACCCATGTTCGCATCTCCCGAATGAAATGGAGGGCATGACCATTCGTGTTCTGATCGTGACCCTTGTTGAACGTGGCCCTTGTAGACAACGTGCAGGCCATCCAATAGGCGGTTCAGAGGGAATAGTCCCGGTCCGGCTTTCCCCTGCCCCTGAATGCCATGGCGTTTCAGTCACGCATGACCTCTGCGTCGCTTGGCCGCCAAATCACTTTAGGTTTAAAGTCAACTTTAAGGTCAATGGTTTTCCGGAGCGGAATATGAGAATAGGCGAACTGGCAAAAATCACTGGACTGGCGCCTTCACGCATCCGCTTTTACGAAGCGAGCGGCCTGATCAAGTCTGTCGCGCGCAAAGCCAACGGGTATCGGGACTACGCGCCCGACACGGAGTGGGTTCTGGAGATCATCACGGGCGCCCAGGCGGCGGGCTTTTCATTGGATGAAATCCGACAATTACTGCCGATGAACGCGAACGGTTGGCAGCAGGAAGCGTTGCTCAGTGGGCTAAAGCGCAAGGTCGAGGAAATCGAAATCCTCCAGCAACGGCTGGCGCAGAATAAAGCGCAACTGCTGCTGGTGATCGAGGGCGTTGAAAGCAAGCCGGAAGGCATGGGTTGCGTGGACAACACTCAGTTGTTGTTGCATCGTCTGCGCGAGGAAGGTATGGCGCCAGCACCACGCGTCCGTGATAGCGCGTCGTCCAAGTAAAGCGTGACCTGTCAGGCTTGTGAGGCCTGACAGGTTTTCCGATCGTTGAATCAGTGCGTGTCAGCCAGTGCCGCTAACGGCTTCGGCGCGTAGAGTGCACTTTGGAACGCAGGCACGTATTCGTACTTCATCATTTTCCCCAGCTTCAAGGAGCGGATGTAGTTCGACAGGCTACCGTCGCCCAGCGTGAGGGTTGCCGAATCCGCGCTTCTGCTGGAGCCGTGGCTGAGCTGGCGGGAAACCGCATACCCATAGGCCAGCTGGCCGTGGTGATCGAGATTGGTGAAACTGCTGGTGACGATATCGACGTCGCTGGACAGGTCGTCGAGCTTCTTCGCTTTGAAGGACACGTCCACTTTACCGGTCTGGCTATCGGTAATGTCATAGACCACCGATCGGGCATCTTCTTTTCGGTCAATGCCCGTCAGCCATTTCGGCAGGTTGTAACCGACGACACCGCGAACCCTCGCCAGCTCGGTATTGACCGGTAGCTTGAGCACATAGCCCCAGAAATCTCCAGACATCGACTGGCCAATCAACGTGAACGGGCCCAGATTGGCCTTGCCAGGTTTGTTGGTGATGATCGACACAGCCACTTCGTTATAGGCGTCGTTATCGCAGTGCTCATAGGTGTACGCGGTAAACGCGATCAAGCCTCGACCTGGCCAGATTTGCAGAGGCTGGACGGTGGCCAGTACTTCAGGTGGCATCAGTGCCCGGAGCCTGTCCAGATCTGCCGTATAGACAGCCGTCACGCGACTGTTCTGGTAGTAAAAGTTTGGGGAGAACGACTCAAAGCCAATGTCGACCTTGTTCTTCTCCAATCCTTTGAACCAGCTCAAATCAACGCCCGGCACTTCTGCTGCAATCACCGACAACGGAGGATTGGAGCGAAAGCGATCATACAAACCGCCCTTGACGACGGGCACCGGGTGACCGGCGATATCGATCATGGTTGTGTCGGTCTGACTGGGCATTTCAGGCACCTGCGCCAACGCATGGTTGGCAAGTGTGTTGAACAGCAATCCTGTTAAAACGGCGCTTGCGAGTTTCAATCTGTCTCTCTCCAGGTGATTGCATCGGCTTGTTGGCGTCGGCCAGGGCCGGCTTCGGGGGCCTGCCTGAAATCACCTTAACGTTAAACTGAACTTTAAGGTCAAGCGTTGGAAAGACAGATTTTTCAGTTCGCTCGCAGGATTGTTTTTGCGTGCCATCGACCAGGATTCAGCGATTTTTCTTGCCGGTGGAGAGCAAGGCCATGACGGCTTCAGCCACGGCCTTGGGCGATTGAGGGTTTTGGCCCGTCACGAGCCTTCCATCGGTGATGGCAAATGGCGTGAAGGGCAACCAGGCCTTGCGGTAACGCGCACCTTGGCTCACCAGCCTGTCCTCCAGGAAGAACGGAACCTGACGCTTCATGCCTGAAAATAGCTCTTCGCGATCAGAGAATCCGGTGATGTTTCTGCCGTTGATGATCAGCCGGCCTTGCTCGTCCTTCAGATCCAGCAGTCCCGCTACGCCATGGCAGACGGCCGATACGATGCCGCCCTGGTTGTAGATGGTTTCGGCGACACGACGCAGGTCCGGGTTTCCGGGAAAGTCCCACATGACGCCATGCCCCCCCGTGAAATAGATGACGCTGAATCGGGACGGATCGATATCGGCAATCGGTATCGTGTTTTTCAGCCGAGCGCGAAAGGCCGGTGACTGCAAATGCTCACGGGCGGCCTTGTCCATATAGAGCCAACCGAGGCTGCGTTCGTCCAAAGGAACCGCGCCACCCGTGGGGCTGGCAAAAACCGTCGTGTAGCCGGCCGCTTCCACCACATCGGTGAAATGCGTCAGCTCGGTCAGCCACAGCCCCGTGGTGTCGGTTCGTGAGGGATAGCTGGCGTGATTGGTCATGATCACCAATATCTGGCGATCCTTCGCCATAGCAGTGGAAGCGTTCGGCTCAGCATTTGAAAAGGTCATGAAAGCACCGCCTATCAATACCAACGCACAAGAAAGAAAGGTCTTCAACATCATCAGGGTTCCAACAGTCATGCATGTCCGTGCATGCTCACCTTAAACCTTTCTTTAAGGTCAACCCCCCTGCACTTCTGAACGTTTGCCGCCGGTGCCGGCACACTTCTGCTTGACTCTAAACCTGACTTCAACGTTAGCGTCTGACGCTGATTGGGCAAGGCAATAACGCACTTCATCAATCCTGTCAGGAGCAATGCATGAGTCAGCAAGACAACCCTGTGACGCAGATGAAATGGATGATCTATGGCGCCAATGGTTATACCGGCGAGCTGATCGCTCGCGAAGCCGTCAAGCGTGGACTCAGGCCGGTTTTGGCGGGACGCAGCCGCGACAGGATCGAAACCCTGGCCCGGGAGCTGGGTCTTGAAGCCCGTGTTTTCGGACTGGATGACGAGGCGCGATTGCTCGCCCAGATCAAGGGCCATGGTCTGGTTCTGCATTGCGCAGGGCCGTTTTCGGCGACCGCTGCACCGATGATGGATGCTTGCTTGCGAGCCAATGCGCACTACCTGGATATCACCGGCGAGATTGCCGTGTTCGAACATGCCCAGTCCCTGCAAGAGCGTGCGCAAGCGGCGGGCGTCGTCATTTGCCCTGGCGTCGGCTTCGACGTGATCCCCACTGACTGTGTCGCCGCTGCACTCAAGCGTGCGCTGCCGGATGCAACGCATCTGGCGCTGGGTTTTGATTCCCGTTCCAGCTTTTCGCCTGGTACTGCCAAGACGTCAATCGAAGGCATGGCGCAGGGCGGCAAGATACGTCGCGACGGGAAAATCGTGTCTGTTGCGTTGGCCTATCAGGTGCGTCGCATCGACTTCGGCGACGGCGAGAAGCTGGCGATGACCATTCCCTGGGGCGACGTTTCCACGGCCTGGCACACCACCGGCATTCCCAACATCGAGGTGTTCATACCGGGCTCTGCCGGCATGATTCGCGGTGCCAGGCTCGCCAACTTCATCCGTCCACTGCTGGGTTTGCCGTTCGTGCAGAGGCTGCTCAAGGCACGCATCGGCAAGACGGTGATCGGCCCGGATGAGGAAAAGCGTGCAGATCAAGGCACTTATGTGTGGGGCGAAGCCCGTAACGCTCGCGGAGAATGCAAAGTGGCACGCGTGCACACCGCGAACGTTTACAGCTTGACGATCTACGGTGCGTTGACCGTGGTCGATTACCTGTTGCAGGAGCGTCCGGCTGGCGGCACTTACACACCCG
Source organism: Pseudomonas izuensis (assembly GCF_002356535.2). Taxonomy (NCBI): domain Bacteria; kingdom Pseudomonadati; phylum Pseudomonadota; class Gammaproteobacteria; order Pseudomonadales; family Pseudomonadaceae; genus Pseudomonas; species Pseudomonas izuensis. The sequence continues at coordinate 4,134,030 of NZ_AP017423.2, forward strand.
CGAGGCTGATGGGGGTCGATCTGGTGACGGACTTGCCAGGGTCAGGCACCTTGAAGGTCGAATAGACATCGGGAGCCCGTTTGAAACCTGAAAGCGCTGGCTCGAATTCTTCATAAGCCTTGAAGTTCAAACAGTCGCCAAAGGCCGTTCTTTGACTGTCGCCAGCGACTATGGGTGGTCAACAGCCTTTTACGACAGGCAGCAACCGGCCAGAAGCCGACGTTCAATGATGACAAAAAAGGTGCGACATCTTGCCCTCATCTGCAAACGGCGTAGAAAAAGCCAAAAAACTCAGCCTGATGTTGTAATCACCCCGATAGTCAGACGAGGGATTGCAATGCCAATAGTTGTGAATCCGCCCTCGCTCTCGATATGCGCCTTGGCTTGCCCGCGATGCATCTGAAATATAGGCCTGGCCGCGCCGTATCGGACAGTAATCGCAGCGTTATCGTGCCGTTGAACGAAATCTGGCGCATGGTCACGGAAGCTACCTATTCTCTGGATAAGTACACCGACATCACCGTCAGTTAGGCCAAGGTCTGATTCCGCGACATACCGGTGGGGCAGACCAAGTCCGCAACGGGCAAACAAATCTCCGATCAGTTCGAAAATGCCTGGATACAAGCCGTAACTGGAAACATGACTTGGCGCCTTTTGATTCTCTATTGACGGAACACGACTTGATCCCGGAGTGAACCCACCATGACCTTGGCACATAAACTGTTTGTTGGTGTCACACTGACCAGCCTGCTTCTCGGCGGTTGCACCTCCCAGGTCACTGAGCGCGAGCAGTACTCCGGATTCCTATCCAACTACAACAACCTGGAAGAAGTGACCACCACCACGGGTGACAGGGCACTACGCTGGGTAAGCCCGTCATGGAACCCGAATGCGTACGACACCATAGCGTTTAGAACGCTGGAGTTTTATCCCGCGCCAAAATCCAATGAGAGGGTCAATCGGCAGACGCTGGCCGATTTGCAGGACTACATGTCCAGAAAGGCCAAACTCGTGCTGGGCCAGAAGTACCAGAGGGTGTCTAACGCGGCCGCAGCATCGGCCCGATCACACACCCTGATCTTGCGTGCAGCAATCACTGGAGTCAGCGCTTCGAACGAGGGCATGAAGTGGTATGAAGTAATGCCGATCGCGGCTGTTGTTGGAGCGACACAGGCAGCCACCGGTCACCGGGATCAGGATACTAATCTGTTTATAGAAGCTGAATTCATTGACGCGAAAACCCATCAGACAATGGTCAAAGTGGTGCGCAAGTTGTTCGGAAGCCAGCTAGAGAACGAGAGTCAGCGAATCACTACCAAAGACTTTAAAAACGCTATCGAAAAATTGAATACCGATCTCGGGACGTTCGTCCACAGCTGAACTGCCTGCTTTGGGTCGATAACGCCGCTTGATGACAGACAGAAATCGGCCATTAGCGGCCTCTCGCGAAAGGTAGCTTCACGCCCTGAGGAAGTCAGTCAACCTAAATCGAGGTTCTTCAGGAGCGGTGAACCGCGCTTCCTCAAGGCATTCAAATAGGTCGTTTCATCGTAGAGCGTCCTGGTCTGCCAGCACCGATATAGAATCCGAATCCACTTAAACGCGAGTGCGCGTACAGCAGCTTGATAGGTGCTCCCTTTGGCGCGTTGCTGCCGGTAGAAAGCTCCAGCCCAAAAGGATTTATTGATGGTCTGCCCCGCCCATTCCACAAAGGTCTGACGAAGAAATGTTGGACATTGCCAGCGCCAATGCACCCAGCTCTTCTTACCGCTCCGTTCCGTCACCGGGGCAATGCCTGAGTATTTTTGCAACTCGTCCGCGCCATGGAAACGCTCACGTTGCTCTCCGAAGGCTGCGAGTAAACGTGGCGCTAGATGCGGGCCTGCGCCCGGCAAGCCACGAAACAATGCGTAATCCGGTAGTGCAGAAGCGACCCGCTCGACTTCCTTATCGAAGCGATCGATCACCGTGAGGACGGTGCGTAGTTGCTCCACCAACGCGAGGGCGTGTAAGCGGCAAGGCTCGATAATGCCGGCATCTTCTGTGAGCGCAGATGCCGCACGAATCGACGCCAAACGCGCCTCGATCAATGTGGCGCGACGCCCGTTGTGGGCATAAAAGAACGCCTCAAGCGTGGTTTTACGCGCCCGTTTGGCTGACAGGAGTGTCGGCCAGCGAGTGAGGAAATCGCAAAACAACAGAGTGTCTCGCTGCTCGAACCATTCCAGTGCCTGCGGGTAATATTGCTTGAGGGTGTTGCATAAACGGTTGGTAAAACGCGTCTTGTCGTTGACCAGATCCCGGCGCTGTTCGATCAGGCTAAGCAGCGAACGCATGGCCACACTCTGCGGCCTGAGCGCGGTGAACCGTTCAGGATGGCGAAGCAGTAGATCGAGTGCTAACTCCGCATCGGTGGGATCATCCTTGGCGCGACTCGGCTTGAACGCCACGCGATATTTGGCAAGCGTCGAGGGATTGATCGGGAACAGCATGAAAAAGTCATACTTCAGCAGAGCCGACACAATAGGCCCTTTGGCCAACTCCAGAGCTACAGCGATAGGGCCACCGAAGCGCAGGTGCAATGCCTTGGCCCACTCATCAATGCGATCAACCTGGTGCGGAATACAGTCGAACTGACGATGATTGTCATCCCCAGCCTGTAGGCAAATATCATGTTTGGTATCTGCCCAATCAATGCCGACATAGGCTGTGAAGTGCTGACTCAAGGACGCTGTCACGTGAACCTCCGCAAGCGATAAAATAGCTGCTAGGGACATGCATGCTTGCGTTCAGCGAAGGCAATATAGTGAGCCGGTGCGACGGCGAACCCTGAGTATTCGTTATCGAGCGCAAGCGCACCTGTAGACTCGGAACTAAAGCTGCAAACGTCATGCGTTTGGGTCGTTTTATTCGTAGTCTACAGGTGCATGTTCCACCCTCGCTGACAGCTACCTGCCAACCGTTACCAGTATCGATGAAGGTGGGACGGACTATCTATATTGGGTTGTGGATTCAACCGGTCGACCATCCACTCGTAACCGAGGACGATGGCCGACGCGTCAGGCTGGTGGATGTAACGGGTGATTTGCGGCGCAATTTCGAAAGCGCCAGATGAAATGCTCACGTCACCCCTAGCGCTTGACGACCCGCCGATGACAATCGGCCGGGGTCAACACCTTGCCCGCCCTGGAACGTACGGCGATGGTTTCTACCGGCTCCGACAATTCATTGTCGAGCAGCACCGAGTAGCTCTCCCCTGTGTTGAACAAGTAGCGCTCCCCCCACTGGCGCATGCTGACGACGATTGGAAATACCGCGCGCCCCATATCAGTCAGCACATATTCTTTGTAGGCACTGCCGTCGGATGCCGGCTGGATGTTGAATACGCCCAACTCCACGAGCATTTTGAGCTTGACCGTGAGGATGTTCTTGGCGAGACCAAGGCGTTTCTGAAATTCACTGAAGCGGCGAACGTCGTCGAACGCGTCACGGATGATCATTAATACCCAGCGATCTCCGATTTCTTCGAGCGTGCGGGCGACCGGGCATTCGCTCTGCGCCAGTAATTGCTGTCTGGCCATGGATCTCCTGGAAGCGAGTCAGTAGGAAGGGGGGGAAAAGTTCTAACGTCAGACAAAAATGTTTTACAAAATGTGGTTGCATTTAACAACTTCATTTGATAAAAATCAACGCATCGGTTTCCTTTTGAAACCACATATTCCAAGGATGGAGTGATGCCGTTCAAGTCTCATGCCCCGGCAAAGATGGACATCGAAGCCGAAAAATCCAGCGGTGGGCACACGCAAGCCCCCCAAACCCGGGACACCTCCAAGCTCAGTCGCTATCAGACTTTTCTTTTTGCAATTACCTGCGCCATGGCGGTCGCAAACGTCTACTTCGCCCAGCCATTGCTGGAATCGATGGCTGCCAGCCTGTCGGTTTCGCCGGGCACGATTGGTGTCGTAGTGACCGCGACACAAGCCGGTTATGCCGTCGGATTGTTGTTTATCGTTCCGCTGGGTGATTTGCTCAATCGCAAGAAACTTATCCTTACACAAATGCTGCTGTCGGCTCTGGCCCTGTGCGCAGTTGGCCTGTCGCAGGATTGGGGCATGTTGCTCGGCGCGATGGTGCTGGTGGGCCTGATGGCGGTCGTGGTGCAAGTGGTGGTTGCCTACGCCGCTTCGCTGGCGAGTCCCGAGCAGCGTGGCGAAGCCGTCGGCACCGTGACCAGTGGCGTGGTGCTGGGCATTCTGCTGGCCCGCTTCGTCTCCGGTGCAGTGGCTGATCTGGCTGGCTGGCGCGGCGTTTATTTTGTCTCGGCCGCCCTGATGATCGGCATGGCACTGGTGCTGATGCGCACCATGCCTGCCTCCACCACGCCACCGGCGAAAGGCGGCTACTGGCAATTGCTGCGATCGGTGTTCCAGTTGTACCTGACCGAACGCACATTGCGTGTCCGGGGCACCTTCGCCCTGCTCATCTTCGCCGCGTTCAGTGTGTTGTGGACGTCGATGGTACTGCCGCTCAGCGCGCCACCGTTGTCACTGTCACACACCCAGATTGGTTTGTTCGGACTCGCCGGTGTGGCCGGTGCGCTGGCTGCGGCACGGGCCGGACGGCTCGCCGACCAAGGGCTCGGCAATCGCACCACAGGCGTCGCGTTGGCACTATTGACCTTGTCCTGGCTGCCTACGGCGTTCGTTGAACACTCATTGTTCGCCATGGTGGTGGGTGTGGTGTTACTGGATTTCGCCGTGCAAGCCGTCCATGTAACCAATCAGAGCCTGATCTTTGCCGCACGACCCGATGCACAAAGCCGATTGGTGGGCGCCTACATGTGTTTCTACTCGGTGGGCAGTGGTCTGGGTGCAATAGCCGCTACTTATACTTATGCACACTTTGGCTGGGTCGCCGTTTGCATATTGGGTGCCGCCATCAGCGCAGTCGCCCTGCTGTATTGGATCTACTTGGAACTGACTTCCAAATAACTTTCCAACATCAACAAACTTCTCGCGATCGTAAGTTAACGGATGGCGTGAAGCAGTGGGCCTGCCACACACACTTTAATATCAACCGAGGTCAGTATGGCGTTGCACACACTCACTATTGCGTCGCATCAACTTGAGTTTCAATTACCGGTCAACTCGCCTATTACCGATATCGAGTGGGAAGCCGGTGGAAAGAACGTGATCCCGCTGGGCTGCCGCGTCGGGGCCTGCGGCGCCTGTCTGATCAAAGTCAAATCGGGTCTCGAGGCGTTAAACCCTCGGGACGGCGATGAAGAAGCGTTTATCGAAGTACTGGGTTACACCGGCGAAGAATACCGCCTGGCGTGCCAGTGCCTGATAAGAGGTGAATTAGCCATTGAAGTCATTGGCTGATAGTTGCAGTTGAAGTCGGTTCATTAATTAACGCGTTAAAAACAAACCCTAAACAGAGGCTTGATTATGCTTAACCGTGTAAAGAATGTTGGCTATGGTGATCGCACTCCTTTTCTCAATGCTGCCGCGTCGTTAAATCTGCGTGGGGAAGTTGACCGGATTATCGATGCACAAGTCGAGCAATGGTACGCAACCGTGCCTCAAGCCGCTCACCTGGAAGGCAAAGATGTCAACAGCGCGTACTACAAACGTCACCTGGTCGAAACCGCATGGCGCATCCGTCTGCTGCGCGTGGCTGAAGCAAAAGCCCTGGTCGAAGTGGCCAAGGTCAGCCCGGAAGCAGCACAGATCTGGGCCCACTACGAACAGGAAGAAATGCTCCACGACGACCTGTTCATTCAGGATCTGGAACGTGTCGGCGTAAGTCGCGAAGAGTTCCTGGCCACCGAACCGTACCTGTCCACCAAGTTGCTGGCGGGCTTCTTCTCCTACCTGCTGGACCACGAAGGCCCACTGGGCGTCGTTGCCTATTCGTACCTGGTCGAGTACGTGAACGTGAAGCTCGAACCACGCAAGCTCGAAGCCCTCAAGGCGTCGGTTGGCGAGAAAAACATCATCGGTCAGGTTTCCCACTCTCACACCGATATCAACGACGACCATCCGGGTGAAGTCTGGGCCGCTCTGCGCTTCCTGATCAAAGGTGAGCAGGACATCGAAGCCCTGAAACGCTACCTGGCCGAGCATCAGAAAATTCTCGCCATGTACTTCAGCGAGCTGTACATCGACACCCTGGCCAAGCCGCAAGACAAGGCAGCTTAAGCCATGGAGCAGGCAATGAATTCAAATCGACCCGGCGTTCTGATCCTGAGCCACTGCGGCTTTTCTTTCCTGGAGGACTTGAAGGAGGAGCTGCATCGCCGCCAGCTCCGGTGTTTCGTACTGACTTCATTGCCGCTTCCGGAACACGTGCCGGCCCGCCTGGAACAGATTCAGGGCTGGGCGGACCGGCTCTACACCGCAGACTCTCACCAGTTGAGACTGGAAGATGTGAACAACGCACTCCAGACGCTGCGCAAGTCCGGCGAGCAAGTCACCTGCTGCATCAGTGTGTGGGAAGGTTATCGACACCTGATGGCCGCAGCCAACGCTGCGCTCGGAACGTATGACATTGATGCCCGACAGGCTCTGGCATTGCGCAACAAGCTTGAGGTGCGCAACCAACTGGCCGAGGCAGGATTATCGCAAGCCAATGCTTATGCATTGACTGCACCGGTGCTGGAAACACTGCAAGCGCAGAACCAGCGCTACTTCATCAAACCGATCCACGGGATCGCTTCGTATGCAGCGTTTCCGATGCGCAAGGACACCACCTGGCAAGCGCTTGAGGAACTGCGCAAGGCTTCGGTCGAGGACACGGTGTATGCCTCGGCCTTCAACGACGGCTTGCAGTTCATGGCGGAGGATTACATCGCCGGCCAGGAATTCAGTTTCGAGACGCTGTTGGTCGATGGTCAGGCGCATGTCGTGGCCGTCCATGAAAAATACGAAGTGACCGAGACTGCTGACACGGTGCTGGAAGACAGCTGCACCACGCCGCCGGCAAGCCTTGATCAGGCGCAGATTGCGGCGGGCTTGCAATGGCTGAAGAACGTGCTGGGCTGCATGGATCTCAAGTGGGGCTGTTACCACGTTGAAGCGCGTTTCACCGGGCAACACTGGGACCTGATCGAGATCAATCCGCGCGTTGGCGGCAGCTTGATTTCCCACAGCGTCGAGGCCGTCACCGGCGGCCTCAGCATGCTCTCACTGTGGCTGGATCTGCTTCTGGCCAGTCAGGACGACGCCCTGCCCCGCGAAGCGCTCGTGCAACGCCTGACCCAATTTGGCTGGCAGGCGGACGGCAGCAGCGCACAGACCACAGCGACTTTCTTCCGGGTCTATTTCGCCAAACCGGGAACGCTGAGCTCAGTCACCCTCAACGACCTGCCCCTGACGCCGGTGGTGAAACACATCCTGCTCAAAGCAGGCGATGTGATTCCCGCGCATGCCCGCGAAGTGTTTTTGGGCCAGTTGCTGTGGACGTTCGACCGAGACCGTCAGGCAACGGAACTTGAGCGTCTGGCGCGTCTTTCCGCCACGGCCCTGGACATCCAGTACGACGTTGAGAGCCATTGAAAACCCGCTGAGCAAGCGCCTGGAACAGCAATGCTGTCCATGAACAATTCCATGCATTTGAGGATGACGAACATGCCGCTGCGTGCGCCTGTATTGTTAATAGTGGACTACAACCTGAGCCGGATCGGCGATGTTCTGCACATGCGCAACTATGCGCGCCAGCAATGGGGCGCCGAGACCTGGCTGGTCCGGGACAATCCTCAGGTTCATGACCTGCAGATCAGTGACCGGGTCATCGATGCCGACCCGCTGGACCCGGATTTCGTCCCCCATGCGCTGCGTCAGTTGGGCGAGGACGCTCGCAGAATCAGTGCTGGAATGGTGTTTTCCGACAACGCGGTCGCCAGCGGTGCGGCCCTGCTCGAACAACTCGGCCTGCCGGTGGACGACGCCGAGCTGGCGCTGGGGGCCTTTGACAAACTGGCCTACCGCATTGCCGAGCGTCGCGACCGTCCCCTGCTTGACCCGCTGGGGGTCATGCTGCCGGACTTCCAACAGATCGGAAGCATCAACGATGTGCGCAATTTCGCCCTGCGCCAGGAACGCGGCTTCGTCATCAAACCTGCGTGTGAAGGCAACAATCGCGGGGTGGTGATGGTCGCACCGGGGGGTGATTGCGAGCAGGCCTTTGCCGAAGTGGCGCCCTACCTGGAGGGCGGTGTGTTGGCAGAAGCGTTCATCACCTTCACCCGCGAATACTCTTATGACGGCTTGGGCGATCTTTGGTTTATCACGGAAAAAGTCAGCGCCACCGGACGTTATCCCGTGGAAGTAGCGCAGATCCTGCCCGCCCGCCTCAGCCAGCCAGAGCGTCAGGCGATTCGTCAGACCGGCGAGCAGGTCAATCGTCTGGTCGGCCAGCGAATCGGTCCGTTTCACAACGAGATCAAACTCAGTGATGCCGATTACCAAACGGCCGTGATCGAGCCTAACCGTCGTCCCGGCGGCATGAAAATCTGGACGCTGGCGCACGCGGTACATGGAGTCGATCTGTATGCGGCGTGGGTCGATTCGGTGTTCCGCGCGTCGGTGCCGCAGGAACTGCCACCGGCAACCTGCAGCGCCGCCACGGTGATGTTCGGCGTACCCGAGGACATGATGCTCGACGTGATCGAACTGGGCGAAATCCGCACCATGGTTGATGACACGCTGACGTTGGCCGCGCAGACCCTCGACTTGGCCAAGGACGATATAGCGCTGCTCGAATGCGCCTGGATCATCGGCCAGTCACGGCTGATCCATGCAACACCCAGAGACAACAGCGACTTCGTGGCCCATGCCTGCGTCGCGTTGCATGACGCGCGCATCGACATTCGCGATCTGGTGACGGTGCTGCGTGAACAGTGGCTCACGGTACTGAACCGTCACCTGTCCGCTGCGCAATTGTTCAAGGTCGCGTCCTGACTTCTCTTTAATACGCTTTGAGATCCCCGGCATGAAAATCCTGATTCTTCACCGTGTCCCGTATCCGCGTATCGAATACCACCGCGGGATTGACCATGACTTGCACGATGTCACGTACATCGGCAAACAATCGGCGATCGATACGCTCCCCGCCGATCTGCGCTGCCATAGCGTGGTGCGAGCCGGGCTGAACAGCGCCTTCGATGAAACGCTGGCGTGGCTGGCCGAAAGCCCACAAACCTTTGATCGCGTCATTTCGATGTCCGAGTACGAATTGCTCGACGCGGCGCGTCTGCGCGAAGTTCTGAATATCGAAGGTGAGTCGTTGCAGTCGGTGACCCTGGCGCGCAACAAGCTGGAGATGAAAGCAGCGGTTCAAGCCCGGCATCTGCGTGTACCGCGCTTCATGTCGCTGGAGCGCTATCTGGCGCTGCAAGGCCATGTGCCGTGGACTGGCGCAACCGTGCTGAAACCTCACAGCGGCGCGTCGAGCGTGGACGTCAGCATTCATCAGCAACCGGCTCGCGCCTTCGATGAGATCAGGCACAAGATCAGCTGTCTTGCGCTGCGCGTTGATGAGTTTCAGGTCGAAGAGTACATCAGCGGCCCGATCCGCCATTTCGACGGTCTGGTATTGAACGGTCGGGTCATCACCCTGCTGTCCAGCGAATACGTGGGCACCTGCCTGGATTACATGGAGCGCGGTCAACCGCTCGGTTCGTGGCACATCGAAACCACGGCGTCGATGCATGAGTGGGTCAGCGCGGCGCTGCAAGCGGTGCAGATTCACAATGGCGCGTTCCATCTCGAAGCGATCATGGCGGACGACGAGCCGGTGTTCCTCGAGGTTGGTAACCGGGTCGGTGGCGCGGATGTGGTCGCGACCTATGAGCTCGCCACGGGCATCCACTTGCCGTCGCTGGAATTACGCATTCACGTAGACGGCGAGCTGGACCTTTCGGCCTTCAATCGCCAGCAGCACGACCTGGGTTTCGGCTGGTTTGTGTTCCCGGGGCACACCCATCCGGAGCGCATCTACCAGGGCCTGGACGGCGCCGAAGAGCTGCGCGCGAGTGCGCACGTCGTGCAATGGAACGAACTGTCAGTGGGCGCGCTGTTGCCGGAGCACGTGACGTATTCGGCGTTCGAAGCGCCATTGGCCGGCATTGTCAAAAGCGCTGACCCCCAGCAGACCCGGGCATGGATGCAATCGTTGTTTTCACATGTGCGCCTGACGCACAACCTGACCTCTGTGGCGTGACACCGACCTCCTTCATCAAGGCAAATAATCCATGAAACCACTGCACGTAGTGTTGGCTGTATTGATAACGGCAATCTGGGGTGTGAATTTCTCGGTGATCAAACTGGGACTGGCCACCGTCGATCCGTTCATCCTGGCGGGTATCCGCTTCAGTCTCTGTGCGTTACCGGCGATTTTCTTCATCCGTAAACCCGACGTGCCGTGGCGCTACATCATCGGCTATGGCCTGGTGTTCGGCATTGGTCTGTGGGGCGTGGTCAATCTGGGTATCAAGGCCGGGCTGTCGGCGGGCATCGCGTCGCTGGTGCTGCAGTTCAGCGCGTTCTTCACCATCCTGCTCGGCGGTTGGGTGTTCAAGGAAGCGCTGACCCGCTTCCAGGTGCTGGGCATGTTGATCGCCCTCGCGGGGCTGTTGTGCATCATCAAGATCAGTGACGGTTCGGTGAGCCTGACCGGCGTGTTGCTGGTGCTGGTGGGCGCGGCGTCCTGGAGCGTTGCCAACATCATTAACAAGAAGGCCAGCACCAAGGATGTCTTCGGCTTTCTGGTCTGGTCCAGCGCGTTTGCACCGATTCCGCTGTTCGCCCTCGATTACGCGGTGAACGGCAGCGCCGGCTACACCGCGTTGGTCAGTCAGGTGAACACGACTGCCGTGTTGTCGATCCTGTTCCAGGTCTATCCCAACACGCTGTTCGCTTACTGGATCTGGAACTCGCTGCTCAAAACCTATCCGGTCTCCACAGTGGCACCGCTGTCTCTGCTGGTGCCGATCTTCGGCATGCTCGGCTCGGTAGTGGTGTTCAACGAAAGTGTGCCGGTGAGCAAAGTACTGGCGGTGGTGCTGATCGTGCTCGGCCTGGCCGTCGGCCTCTATGGTCAGCGTATTTTCAACGCTATATTCGCGCGTCCTGCGCGCACTTCAATGTGAATCGATAGGGAACCGGTATGAGTCTGGGAAGACGTGATTTTATGGGCGCCACTGTAGGAGCGACCCTGATTGGAGGCAGCATGTTTGCTGGAGTAGTAAACGCACAGGTGGGTCAAGCGCCTGTCAAGGATGAAACCGTAACGACGCTTGACCCCGCCGATTGGGCGTCGGTACGGGCGCAGTTCAAGCTGTCGCCGGAGTTTGTGCACATTTCCAATTTCTTTCTGGCTTCCAACCCCAAGCCGGTACGCGATGCGATGGCGCGCCACCGCCAGGCCTTCGACGAGAACCCTTACAGCTACCTTGAAGACAATATGTTCGCCAAACCCGAAGACATGGTTTGGCGCAAGGTTTGCGCTGCGGCGGCGGAGTACACCGGTGGCCGGGCCGAGGACATCGCGCTGACCACCAGCACCACGCAGGGTCTGGCGATGATTTACAACGGCCTGAAGCTGCGTCCCGATCAGGAAATCCTGACCACCCATCACGAGTGGTATACCCACGACGAGGCCATGCGCCTGGCAGTGGTCAAATGGGGTGGGAGCATCCGTCGCATCGACCTGTACGAAGGGCCTGAGGATGTCAGTGTCGACGCGATCGTCGCGCGCATAGAAGCGGCCATCAAACCCTCGACGCGCATTCTGGCCATGACCTGGGTGCACTCGGGCACTGGCGTGCGCTTGCCGCTCAAGGACATCGGTGCACTTGTGACCCGACTCAATCGTGATCGCGCTGAAGCCGATCGGATCATCTATGTGATCGACGGTGTGCACGGCTTCGGTTGTTCCGAGGCGCAGGTGGCCAGTCTGGGCTGCGACTTTTTCAGCGCCGGCACGCACAAGTGGATTCTTGGCCCGCACGGTACGGGGCTAATCTGGGCACGTGAAGGTCAATGGGCGCAGATCACTCCCACCATCCCTACCATCATGGCCGCCGAGCCTGGCAACGCCTGGCGCCAGCAACGCGATCCGCAAGGTGAAACGCAGGCCGCCTGGGTCAGCCCTGGAGGGTTCCTGGCGTTTGAAAACCAGTGGGGCGTGATCGAGGCATTCGAGTTCGTCAAGAAAATCGGCCGCAAGCGCATCGCCGACCGCGTCGCCGAACTCAACGGTCAACTGAAAGAAGGCCTGGCGAAGCTGCCCAATGTGCACCTGCATACGCCCCGCTCCGCCGAGTTTTCCGCTGGCATCGTGTGCTGCGACGTTAAAGGCTGGACGCCCAAGGATGTCGTGGCGAAGTTGAAAGCGCAGAAGATCATCGCCAGTGCCACACCGTATCGCCATTCGACGGTGCGTTTCTCTGCCGGGATCATCAACACCCCTGAAGATATCGAGAAAACCCTCAAGGTCATGCGCACGTTCGCCTGACACCCGGCCACCCCGGATCGACGCCAGTCTTCTGCACCGCTCAATGCGGCTGCGGGGCTGACGTCGGCCGTTCAAATTCAATGAATCGCGCGTACTCAAGGGCAAGGATCGACGACATGAGTGAACACCCAAGCACCGCAAAAGAGTTGGCCATTTTCCTGTTCTGCTCGACGGTCTACCGCCTGTTTTCCGGCGCACTGCTGGTCTCGTTGACCTGGACCATTCTCAAACAGAACGATGGCGACTACCTGCCGTTGGCCCTGGCGATTTTCTGCTCGTTCATACCGGCGTTCATCACCCCGATGATGATCAAGCGCCTGTCGCGCCACATGACCGGACGCCAGATGAGCAGCCTGTTCGTACTGTGCCTGACGGGCCTGGCGCTGATCTCCGGGTTCTCGCGAAACTTTACCCTCGGCTTGCTGATCACCAACCTGTTTGTGTGGCTGATGATCATGTCGCTCGAGGCCAGCCTGGACATGTGGTTTACCCAGCTGCAACGGGGCATGGATGAAACCAAAGTACGGCGGATCAGTGGCGCCACCACGGCCACCAGCCAGGCGGCCCTGATGATCGGTCCGTTGTTGGCAGCGGGTTTGATGCCGATTCTGACCGGCATCGGTTTTTCCCTTGTACTGAGCACCGGTTTCTTGCTGGTTGCGGGTATTTGCTACACGCGCAACGGCCTGCCCATGGATGTTCGCGAGAAGCCCGAAGTGGCGGCTCCCGCCAGACTGCCGATGACCTTGTTTGTGCCGATGGTGCTGATCTGGCCGATTCTAGGCGCGTTCAATTTCATGCTGCCCGTGTATGTATCGAATCACGGATGGACGCTGTTTGAACTGGGTGTCCTTGATGCCGTGTTCGGCTTGGGCATGGCGCTGATCGGTGTGCTGGTCATCATCGCCAACACCGGCCGTAACCTGCTGGTTTACCTGTCGGCGCTGACTGCGCTGGCGGTGATTTCCACCACGATGTGGTGGCTGATGCCGGACACGCTGTTTCTCAAAGCGCTGAGCCTGTTAATTCTGGGCATGGCCTTTGGCGGTGCTCGTGTGCATATCCGTGTCGCGATTGCCTGCCGCTACAGCGAAGCGGCCGTCGGTTTGTACGTGAGCAAGGCAAATGCCCTGGCAACGCCGATGCTGCTGCTGATCCTCAGTCTGCAGTTGGCGATCATCGAGAACGCCTGGCTGCTGCCGTTCCTGCTGGTGACCCTGTCGGTCGTGCTGTTGCTGCAGACCTCGGCGACGCGCTTTGCCCGAGGGCAAACGCCTGTCGAAGCCATGGGTGCCTGAACGCCGAACTACAACGGCAACGGCCGATCCTGAACCACCCGCTTCATCACCAACGTCGACGTCAGTCTTTGAACATTGGGCAATGTTGAAAGGCTGTCGTCGTACAGCCGCTGGAACGCTAATCGGCCAGAAGCAGCCGCTGGACGGAGCGATAGCAAATGAGTAGCTATGCTTGGTCTACTGCCGGAACTGATTGAGCAGATTGGGCTTTGCGTCCATGGTGTATCAACCCCATCAGCGGTCACCCGACTGTCACAATACCCGGCCTGGTCAGGGAGAGACGACAGAACAAGGAATGCTATCCACCAAGCCCGTGAAGGCGTTATCACCCCACTTGGGGTCCATTCAGAGTCAGGCCCAAAGAGGAGTCCGCCATGACCGTAGTCGATCGCCTCAGGTATTTGCGGGTCGTTCTGGTTTTGGCTGGCCTCGCGTGCCTCGCTCTCTACCCGCTTATGTTGTTCTGGCCGTCCGGCTGGGCCTGGCACGTCGGTCACTCGGACTACCCGATGATGATCGTTGGCATCTACGCCACGCTTGGCGTGTTCTTGATCCTGGCCGCGCGTGATCCATTGGCCAATCTGAGCCTGATCTGGTTCACCGTGTGGTCCAGCGCCGTACACGGAGGCGTCATGGCCGTCCAGGCGGTCACCCAGCCGGGGCAAATGGGGCACTTGGCAGGTGACGTGCCGGCGCTCTTCATCGTGGCGGTTGCCTTGGCCATCTTGACGCCCCGCTCGCAATTGGCCGCTTGATCCCGGACACACAATGGGGCCTGAGAGCAGGTTTGACTGTCAGGGTCGGGAGGAAAATCGCGTCGCTGCGAAAGTTGCTAGGGTTGCTGATTAGGAATGAACAGCACCAACCCGACCTGATACCTGGACAACGCGAGGGGCGTGATGTCCAGGTTGGACATGAACCGCCGGGCATAGACGAACGAGCTTCCGAGGCTGAGCGACCCCAGAATCATGTAGCCCACGCCCCATAAATCGAGCCCGCCAGCACCGGTATTTTCCTCGCCAGTGATGTGTCCAGCGACATGCTGGGGTCCGAAATAGTCGTCGATCCTTCCCTGGCTTTCACCCTTTCAATTCGTCAGCCCACGATTGCCCTTGTCATGAAATGAAAACTCTCTGTCGTGCGATGCGAGGTGACCGCAGCCGTTGCTGCCCTAGAGTCGGTGCAAAACAACAACGCGCCCGGAAACACGAGAGCCGCCATGAGCAGATCCACCCGAACGAGCGAGACCGCAACCCCCACCCAACGTCCCCAGGCGACCGGCCGAAAGCGTCGCGCTCGCAAGGATGGCGATGTCCCGGACAACACCCGGCAACAAGAGCTGATCGGCACGGCCGCCAACCAGACCCTGGCAGGCAATCCGCTGGTCAGCGTGCGGGCGGCGGACCTGGCCAGTTCGGCCGGCTATCTGCTCAAGGCCGTGGGCAAATCGCCGCTCAAGGCTGGCGCTCATCTGGGTGGCTACCTGAAGGCGCTGCGCGGCATCGCCGGCGGTAATTCCAGCATTGCGCCGGACCCGAAGGACAAGCGCTTCGCCGATCCGGCCTGGCAATCCAACGCCTTTCTGCGTGCCCTGCTGCAGAGCTACCTGGCCGGTCAAAGTGAGCTGACCCGCTTCATCGATTCCACCGACCTTGCCCCGCTGGAAAAGAGCCGGGCCAGGTTTGTCGCAGAGCTTCTGGCCGATGCCGTTGCACCGAGCAACTCCCCGCTGACTAATCCAGTGGCGCTGCGCAAGCTGGTGGACACCGGTGGCATGAGCCTGGCCAGGGGTATGCGCCAATTCGGCCGGGATATGTTGACCAACCGTGGACTCCCGAGACAGGTCGACAGTACGCCGTTCAAGGTGGGGGAAAACATCGCCACGGCCAAGGGCCAAGTGGTGTTTCGCAACGAGATGTTCGAGCTGTTGCAGTTCGCGCCCACTACCGAAAACATCTATGCCCGGCCCTTGGTGATGTCGCCGCCGCAAATCAACAAGTACTACGCCATCGACCTTTCGCCGGAGAAAAGCCTGATCCAGTGGATTCAGGACAGCGGCGTGAACCTCTTCGTCATCAGCTGGCGCAATCCCACCCGCGAGCACCGCGACTGGGGCTTGGCCGAGTACGCGCTGTGCCTCGACCAGGCTGTGGACGTGGCGCGCCAAATCACCGGTAGCCCGGATGTGAACATGTGGGGCTCCTGCTCGGGCGGCATCACCCTGGCCGCCTACCTGGGCTGGCTGGCGGCCCGTGGCGAAGGCCATAAGGTGGCCAACACCAGTTGGGCCGTGTGCGTGCTCGATATGCCCTCGGCGCTGGACGACACCACCCTGGGGCTGTTCACCACCCCGTCCGCCCTGCGTGCGGCCAAGGCAAGTTCTCGGCGCAAGGGTGTGCTGAGCGGCCAGGGCATGGCCCGCATGTTCGCCTGGATGCGGCCCAACGACCTGATCTGGAATTACTGGGTCAACAATTACCTGCTGGGCAATAAGCCGCCGGCCTTCGACATCCTGGCCTGGAACAACGACACCACGCGTCTGCCCGCCCAACTGCACGCGGACTACCTCGACCTGATCCAGCAGAACCCCTACAGCAACCCGGGCTCACTGGAGATTGCCGGCGAGTCGATTGACATGACCCAGGTGAAGGTGGGCGCCTATGTGGTGGGCGGCACCACCGACCATATCACCCCTTGGCAGGGCTGCTACGGCACCGCCCGGCTGTTTGGCGAGGACGCAACCTACGTGCTATCCAACGCCGGGCACCTGCAGAGCCTGGTGAACCCGCCGGGCAACCCCAAGTCGTTCTATTACGCGGCGCCTGCGGCCGCCGAGACCCCGGAAACCTGGCTGCAGAACGCCGGGGATCGCCAGCAAGGCAGCTGGTGGCCGCATTGGCGGGAATGGATCGGGCAGCGCTCGGGCGACAGCCGGCCGGCGCCGAAGAAGCTCGGCTCGCGCAAGTACCCGCCCCTGTGCCCCGCACCGGGCACCTATGTCATGGAGCGTTGAGGCTGCCCTCTCTTCCTTGAGCTGAAACCCAGGCCACCCGTGGGTTTCAGCGCTTTGCGCAGGTGAGGATCGGCCGGGCGGCGCGGCCCTTGAATCGCGGCATGCAACTGTCAGTGCTAAACGAATGCAGGCGCGCTTCAACGGAACCCTCGTCCCTGGAACTATCCGGCGCGGGAAGGTAGCCCAGGCAAATCGAGAGTCACTTGATCTGATTCGACGGATAAAGCCCGGCAAGCCGCGCTATCACAACACCCACATAAAAGACGCCTGAAAATTCTTCGACCATCACCAGTGAACGGGCGTGGTTGGTCATTGGGATAACATCACCGTAACCGGTGGTCGTGAGCGTTGTGTGGCTAAAGTAGATCAGTTTGAAGAAAGTCCCGGGCTGTCCGAAGTCGAGGTGGCCAGGGCCGAATGAACCAGCGCTGGATATCTCGACCAGCGCATAGACGAAGGACCAAACGAAGGCCAGCATGATGTACCCCGCAAGCGCGCCATGCAGCTTGTCGGCGGTAATCGGTCCGCGCATCAGAATATAGCGAAGCACGCCGCTAAACGAGACTGCAAGAGACGCTGCATAGGCTATCCCGGCAAGGTCAAGAATCGCGATACTCCCAGCCCACAACGCCGCCCATTGAAGGCCAACCCCAAGCAATGCCAGACCCAGTTTGAAGATGAAGCCCTGCCGGGTCTGCCGGGTGGCGAAAGCGCCCACGAGCAGCACGATTGAAAACAGAATGCCGAGCAACGTGCGAGCAAATATTCCTTCCTCAAGAAAGGGGAACAGGAGGATTAATCCTAGTAAGAGCAGCAATAGATAGGTACAGGGCCCTCGTCCTATTACCATCTGAGCTAAATCCTCGTCGGATTCGGCTTTATCTTGTGGATTTGTCATACCGGTTTCCCTGGCCGAAATAAATAACGCTCAAGACCCGACGCTGCACGGTTGAAATCCGCCCGGGCTTTAGGAGAGTCGGCAGGGAAATTCTAGTCGCGAATGAACATGAAAGGATTCAGCCTGACAGCTATGGGTCATAACCGCCGTTCCCGACTATTTATGCGGCCGCTCCCCAGAACTTTTCTCTATCTATCGGTCTATGTGGATAGGCACATCCGCTCGGTAAACGCGAACTCGCAGACTTCCCGCAGCCGGATGGCCACTCGTCCAATTGTCAATCAGAGGTTGTCTTCGCTCATGAAATTCCATGACCCACGGATGGTGCTCTTCGGCCTGTTCGCGTTCGCGGCGGTGGGCTCGGCATCAGCAACACAGATGAAGACCTCAACCCCTGTTTTCGCAACTGAAGTCGCAGCCGTTCAGGCTCCGGCCCAGGCTGCCGGCAACCCTTGGCCGACCTTGGCCACTATGGCCGACAAACAGCCAGGGCCGTTGCTTGCCCATGACGACCGATACTGGCATGACGGCCGTTGGCACGATCGTAGAGACGATTGGCGCCGAGACGAATGGCGGAGAGAACAGTGGCGCAGAGAGCAAGCCCGCCGGGAAGCTGAGCGCCATCGTTATTGGGAGCACCACGAGGATCGAGCCATGCGGCACCGCTACGAGGACGAGCACCGCTACTATCGTCGCTAGTGCGACCCACGAGAATCCGCCAGCAACGAATCGGACATTTGTTCTGCGCTTGCCGGGCAATTTGGCAAAGGGCGGGCGGCTCGCTCGCCCCTTCTGATGTATGGATGGACAGGAGTGCCCGTCAGGAAGCACTCCTCAGACTATGCAAGTCCGAGGAACGACAGGACAACTGCAATGACCACTACCAATCCAACGATGTAAATGATGCTGTTCAAGGTATTCACCTCTCTAACTGTAGGATCGCGCTGCGATAGCACTTTCTTGCCTCGCTATTTGAATCGACCACAGCCAGGCTCAATAGCTCATTCTTTTATTTTCGGGTGACCGCCTGAACGCTGCTGGCGACCCTGGGCTGGGTAGCGACGGTCTGGCCTGGACCGTCGCAGTGGTGGGTGAAACGTCAGTCTGCCCTGCCATTTCCAGGGAAGCCGTTCATCAAGCCATCAAGAGCGCCCGACGGATCCTGTGACCGGTAGATTCCCCAACAAGTTGAGCCCGGTACTCTTTACGAAGGCCTCGTAGTCCATTGGTTTTCGGTTGTTCGCGTCCTGGCAAATGTGGCGCAACAGCTGGAGAGCAAAGCCGATATGCCCCAGCCCGGGCGCTGTAGCAAAGTACGAGTACCGCGTTCTGAAAAACGTCCAGCAGACGGACGGAGTTCGCCTCAAGACAATCAGAACTATGCTCTATATCCCACTGACGACCATCTGACGTCGTTACCATGTTTTCGTCGTTTCCGGCCTGCCCTGTGCAGGCGTTAGAAATCGTTGTTGGTATTGCTTGGCCGAAAGTGCCGCGTCATTCATTCCGAAGAAGGAGAATGTCATGGATACACGCTCAGCCATATTCAGGATATTTGTCCGATTGCACCCTCGCTTATGGGAGCCTTTGGGCGGTGGCCCCGCAGGTCCAGGCGGTCCAGGTCATCGCTTCACACAACAATTTGGCCCAGGCACCCAACCCTGGAGAGCAGGCCCAACCCCAGAACCATGGAGAGAAGGCCCGTTCCCCGAACCGTGGAGAACCCATCCAGAGGATCATTGGGCCTTTACGGCACAGTTGGCCGCGGTGGATCTGGCTCGCCGTCTCACAGATGCAGCTTCGTTGATCCACGCGCAGGGCGGCGATGCTTCTGGATTCTTGCGTGCGTTGGTCGACGATGATTGGTGTCCATCTGGCCGCCCTATAAAGTTGAATTTGCCAGCTGGGTGGTGGATTTTGGTACCCCCTCCACCACCGCGACCGGATGAGCGGGACCAGTTAGCAGTGGTTGCAGCCGCAGGAGTGTCATTCACTGCGCTTAGCGATGGTATTCGAGACAAAGCATTGAGCCAGGCTGTTCTCGAAACTGGTCTCAAGATTCTGGATATGGTGGGAGAAACGGCTGCAAAGCTGAATCTTGAGGCCGGTGAAGAACTGTAAACCTTAGGGATCAATGTGCTTGCTGGGACGCAGTCCATCCATTCATAAAGGTCACCGGCGGTGACCTTTATGAGACAGCCCTAACTAAATGATGCAGCTACTCGTTTAAGTGCTCCAAAGTGGATGGCGTCATAAAGGACAAGAATTTGCGCTGTTACGGCCAAATATGTATTGGTGAAAGAAAGTGCCGCAATATTAAGCAAGTTTATATAGCCCCAACCGCGCCCTCCTTCAGATGCTCGGCGACTTTTATCTGATTTCTGGGAGTCAAGCGACTCCCAGGTTATACCCACAGATCACGATCGCCCGACGGATCCTGTGACCGGTAGATTCCCCAACAAGTTGAGCCCGGTACTCTTCACGAAGGCCTCGTAGTCCATGGGTTTCTCGATACGGGTTTCAGCGTTGGGCAGTACGTAGGCCCAGGCACGCTTGGACGAGGCGTCGTAAACCAGCTTGAACAGGCGGGTCGGCACCCAGACCTTGTTGGTGCCGATGGTGGTGTGGTCCGGGTCAAAGATCGGGCCGGTAAAGACAAACACATCGCCATCGGCTCGCTTGGCAAACTTCCTGACATCAGACTCGACCTTGCTCCAGATTTTCCGGTTGTTGGTCGGGTCTTGCGGCACCATGTTCGACAGCGCAAAGGATTGGGCCATTGCATTGGGGTTCGGTGCATCGGCTGCCGGGGATTGATGGCCACGGTCCACGGCCGGGTGTTGGCTGCGGTAGTCGCTCAACTCAGCCCGCCCACTCTTGGGGATGCGTGGGTCCGGATAGAACTGGTTGGTGCGCTCCTCCCCTTTTGCATCCTGCAGCTGGGCGGCATTCAGGCGTTCGACCACGACCATCGGCGTCTTGCTGGTTTGCGAGTACAGCACCGCGAAATTGTCGGAACACAGCGCAAGGGGTTTCATGGTGGCGGGCACAGTGGCCGTGTTGATCGGTTTCGCCGCCGGGAACAGCTCTGCGCAGCCGTCAAACGATGCCTGCTTCTGTTTGTTTGAATAGAGGTCCAGGGCCGCGCTCTGGCTGATCGAGCCTGAGTGGGACGCTTGTTCCTGATGCTGGGCGGGTGGCTTGAGGAGATCCAGCAGACTGCGGGCTTGCGCCCCGGTCGAGAGCAAAACAAGGGCCGACAGCCCAACTGCAATTTTGCGTAGGTGCATGCTTTAAATCTTCGAATTGGATTGAGGGATAAACGTACGGCGAGTCCCGATTCACGGGGCCCTTTGCAGGCGGTTGCAGATTAAATGGCGGCGAGCATGCTTTCACTGTCCTTGATCAAAATGCCGATGCGGATCCGGTCGGTTCCGGGCAGCACGAGCGCTGGCGCTCGTGCGGGACTTATTGACCATGACAAGTCACATTAGTGCTGGGCTGCGTTTACATTCTGTTGCCCCATGCACGTCGAAGAAGGGAGTGGCAGAGAACAGTCGTTTGCAGCCTTCGGTGACAGGCAGCACACGGCCCTGGCAAGCCGGGACGACGCGTCGTAAGCGCAATCAGACCTGCGCCTCGCCCGGGGACGCCGACAGCCCGTACGTCAACGCAAGTTCCAAGGCCGGTTACAAGGGGTATAACTATCAGAACAAAAGGCAGGTCATCCAGAATAATTCCACCAAAGGCAACGCCCGGGCCAGGCGCCCCAGACCTGATCGGCGCCTGCGGCGCGGAGCAATGTAATGAGTTCCAGAGCATGGCGATGGGCTCGCAAGAGTCTTCTTGGCTGTATCGAGCTGGCCTTGCTGGTCGCTCCGCTGTGCGCCAGCGCCATGTTCAAGTGCCAAGCCAGGGACGGAGCCATCAGCTACACCAGCCAAACCATCGCCACCGCCCGCTGCACTCGCCTGAATGGCATGGCGGACGCCGGTGTCGGCGCCAAGACCATGGCCCTGCCACGGTTTGTCCGGGAAGACGACACGGACGCGGTGCGGATCCGGGTGTGGACCTTCATCCACAAGGGTGTTCGTCAATATGTGAGCCGGCGCCCCGTCGGGATCTCCGCACGGGTCGATGTCCTTGAGCTCTATTACATCAAGGGCTGCTATCTGTGCATGGCGCCGAAGGATTTCAAGGTCGCCTCACTGCGCCTGGACACCCAGTCCTATCGGCGGGAGATCGAAGCCGCTTCGGATCATTATGGTGTCGACAGGGCGCTGGTCCGCGCAGTGATGCATGCCGAATCGGCGTTTCGCCCCAACGCCATTTCCGAAGCCGGCGCCCAGGGACTGATGCAGTTGATGCCCGCCACCGCCGAGCGCTTCGCCGTGGACGATCCGTTCGACGCACGCCAGAACATTCGTGGCGGCGTGCGCTACCTGGCCTGGCTGCTCAAGCGCTTCAACGGCAACCAGATGCTGGCGTTGGCAGGTTACAACGCCGGCGAAGCGTCCGTGGTCGAGTACAACGGGGTGCCTCCCTACGCCGAGACGCAATCCTACGTCACCCGCGTGCAGTCCTTGACCGAACGCTATCGCAACCATCGCTAGTGCCGCAGGGCCCATGGCCCGGGATAGGTAATACGCCGGACCCTCCACGGCGGATAACGCTGGCGCGCTCGATCAATATGCCAGGCGGGGAACGGCTCAACCGAACGGCCACTTCACCGCCTAGCTATCAACCCATGGCAGCCCTCGGTAAAGGGTGGAAACCGGCCAATAGCTGACCTTGCAGGTCGACTGCCAGGGGGTAGCTTTTCCACTGCTATGCTGATGACATCTGTTTCTATACCAGAGACGAGTAGCATGGCAGCACAAGGCAAGCACTCCCCGTTCATGTTCAAGGCCGTGGCCTACTCGGCTGGAATTTTCCTTGTCGCCGGGCTTGCCATAAGGCTGCTCGACATTTACTTCGACCTGACGTTGTTGGCAGATACCACGAACTGGCTGCTACGTTTTTTGGATTGGCTTTTGCTGGAAACGCCAATGCCGAATTGGTCGCTGCTGATGATTATCGCGATTGTAATCAGCACTCTGTCTGTAGCGATTTTCTACGCCCGCATCACGGATGGAACTTACAGCGAGTTACACGAGATAGAGCGAAAAATTTACAAAAAGAACAACCCTCAGTTTCCACAACTGACAGATAACCAAACGCTACTGATGGAAGCTTTGGCCTATCATGCGAACTTCAGAAAAATTGCAAATTTAAACTCGGTTTGCAAACTTGTCTCACTCAGCACGTTAGAAGTCGAAGAAGGGCTAAAACAACTCCAAGCCAAACGTCTTGTGAAGCAAAAGGTGACAAGGGGTACGTTCGGCGCCACCATTTTTGAACTTACCTTGGCAGGCAAGGATTATGCGTTAGAGCGACTTGAGCTAACGTAGGTGTGCGCTATGACTATGGATGCGAACTCCCTATTCTCCTCACTGGATTTGATGCCCGATTCGTATTGACGACTGGTAATAGTGTCAGGCGCTGGCAGGCATTGTCCGGCCTGGCGTATACCCGCCGTACTTCCTCCCCTCCCCGTTGCACTTGAACCCGCACTGGCAAGCAATCCAGCGTGGTTGCCAACCTGTCAAAAAATTTAAGTTGCGGGGAACAGCGTGAAAGGCCGTGAGCGTCAGGATGAGTCCAAGCCAACAAACAGTGTGTTGGCTCAACTCACTACTGGAGAACACTCATGAACAGCCTGAAAACCCTTTTGATCGTGACCCTGATGACTGCGTCTGTCGCCGCAATGGCAGAAGGCGGTGGCGATACCGTGATGGCCAAAATGGAAGCTGCAAGGGCAACCGCCATGACCACGCCTCAACAGTCCGCAGCTGCCACGGCGACAGCCACCGCCAGCAATCACAACACCGCCTCCAATGACGTCTCGCGCTCAAATTGACGGCGCGCAGGCCCCGTCAATTTTGAGAAGTCTTGCGCGGTATCGGTTAAATCATCGAGGCTCAACAGGTTATGAATCTTCCAACCCCAACGACAGCCAACTACAGCATTGCGTTGGTTAACTACAAAACACTTCATCTGACGAAAACCTGTCTCACGCTGTTACAGGAAGCTTTGCGGGGCACCGGTGTTCCAGTGATTGTGGTGGATAACCACTCGGACGACGCCAGCAGCGAGTACTTGCGCACGCTGGACTGGATTCAACTGATCGAACGCAAGCACACAGGCCCCGAAGCGGGAAACATGGCCCATGGCAGGGCTCTGGATCTCGCGTTGGCACAGGTTGAAACCGACTATCTGTTTCTGTTGCACACCGATACCTTCATTTACGATCCGGCAGTCTTCGCCATGATGATCGACCAATGTACGGGTCAACGCGAAGTGGCCGCCGTCGGATGCCTGGAACAACTGGATCGTGGCGTTGCTCGCTCGGCCTGGCGCCTGGCCTCACGTTTTTGCAAGCACTACGCCCGACGAAGCCTGCAGGCGCTCGGCTTTCAGGCAAGAGCGCCGAAGCCCTATCGAGAAAGGCATCTGAAGAGCTTTTGCACGCTGTGGAATGTGGCACTCATCAAGCAACACGGCTTTCACTTTCAAATGGATGAACGTAATCCGGGTTATGAACTGCAGGATCGAATGACTGCCCTTGGCTACCAGGTGCGTTTTATTTCACCGCGAAAGATGTTCCGTTACCTGGATCACATTCAAAGCGGCACCGTCTCGGCGATGGGCGGTTATGCGCGAAATCACCGAAGGGTCCGTATGTACGAGCAGATTACCCAAGGGCAAACCCTGAGAGCCTGGTGAATGGATAGAACCGCATGTTCGAGGGCGCCGGGAAAGTATGCCTGCTCACTGCTCGACCCGGAGTATCCGATCAAACAGTCAGTGCGGTTACACCATGCGGGTGGCAGCTGTCAGTGCTAAACGAGTGAAGATGCGCTACAACAATACATAGAACCCTGAGGTCCCGGCAGGAAGCGAGCGAATGTGGATGAAACACAAACTCTGTGTTGTCAGGCTGGCCCGGTTCGCATCCGCTTCACTCATCATAGTAGCCCCCAGTGCAGTCGCCGAGGATCTCGAACCCAGGTCCTACGCCAATACGCCGGTTGGTATCAACTTCCTGCTCATGGGCTACAGCGATCTGCGGGGTAGCGTGACCGCCAACCCCTCAGTCCCACTCCAGGATGCCAAGCTCGACATCAAGACTGTCGTGTTTGCCTTTGCCAGGTCGCTGGACGTTTGGGGCCGCTCCGGGAAGTTCGATATTGTCGTGCCTGAAGCCAGATTGACAGGCTCGGCGCTGTTCGCCGGTGAACCGAAGGAACGAAATGTGACTGGCTTGATAGATCCAAGATTCCGGTTCTCGGTCAACTTATATGGCGCCCCGGCGATGTCCCTGGCCGAGTTTCCCGGCTATCAACAGGATGTGATTATCGGCGCCAGCCTCGCAATTACGGCGCCACTTGGCCAATACGACTCCAGCAGGCTGGTCAATCTCGGCAACAACCGCTGGTCATTCAAGCCCGAACTCGGGATTTCCAAGCGCCTGGGGCCCGTGACCCTGGAGTTATCCGGTGCGGGCACCTTTTACACCGACAATGACCAATACCTTGGCGACCACACATTTTCCCAGAACCCGACTTACCAGGTTCAGGTGCATCTTATCTATGCCTTCAGTAACGGTGTCTGGGCCTCGCTGGATGGCACCTACTTCGCTGGCGGGAGCACCTCGGTCGATGGGGTCGGTAATCACGACTTTCAGGAAAATACACGCTATGGGGGCACCCTCTCGCTGCCGTTGAACCGGAATAACTCGCTGAAGCTGTTTGCGAGTGAGGGGGCGCATACTCGTACCGGCAGCGAATACGATGCTATTGGCGTAGCCTGGCAGTATCGCTTCGGGGGAGGGCTTTGAGACTTGATAAAATTAAAGACAGAATTACAACGGCAACTAAGGGTCCGACAGACACTGCACCCGAAGCCAGTCTCCAAGACCTGCCAGTCCTTCATATTGCCAACCCTATTCAGAGGAAATACCCCCAACAGTGGGCTGTATTACCCGCAACCTATATCTGAACCACCCATAAAACTGGTCACCCGGCAGGACTTACAGGCTGCTGGGTATTGGCATAGAGAATGCTGTGTGTTCACTAACACACTCATTGAGAGCAACTGAGCAAGCAGCACTCCCAGGGTACTTCCTATGCATGAAACAGATGCATAAAACGCCTTCTCCGGAGATTGGCTGCTCATTGTGCCATGCCATTCCAGGGAGTCACCGTCATGCGTAATGAGTCGATCGTCCTTACGTTTGTACTGATTCTTTTCATCTTTACTACTGGGACAGCCTGGAGTCTTATCGGCTTGTTCGGCGATTAAAAATAATTGGCAAGTACTGTTGTCTTCGGACTGCCTTGATGCCCTGATCAATAACAGTCCTTCCCTGCCCGCAGTAGAAGGCGGATAGACTTTCTCCCATTTCCCTAACTTCATTTTTTCGTGGGCTCTTGCCATCGGGTATCGCACTGGAACTCGAAAACCTCGGGCCCAGCACTCCCTGACAAGAGCCCGACCCGGTCATTTCAACGGGTCATGCGCAATCAATGTCTTCGGTTCCAGATACGCGCTCATCCCCCACCGGCCCATTTCACGCCCAAGGCCCGAATGCTTGAATCCACCGAAGGGGGCACGCGGTTCGTGGGCCAGCGTGTTAATGAGCACGCGTCCCGAATCGATCTGACGGGCGACGTTCATACAGCGTTCGGGACTCTTTCCCAGCACCAGAGCACTCAGCCCATAGTCCGTATCGTTGGCAATGCTGATCGCATCGGCATCATCCTCGTAGGGGATGATCGTCAGCACGGGGCCGAAGATTTCCTCACGCGCGATGCGCATCCGGTTGTTGGCATCCGTGAAGATCGTGGGCTTGACGAACCATCCGGCGTGCAAACCTTCCGGCCGACCTTCGCCCCCCGCCAGCAAGCTCGCGCCTTCCTCCTGGCCGATACGGATGTAGCGCTGCACCCGCTCCCATTGTTTCTGACTCACCATCGGGCCGATGTCGGTGTCGGCGTTGCGCGGATCACCCGATTGAATCTGTGAGATACCCTCCTTCGCAATCCGCTCGAACTCTGCCAGCCGGCTGCGCGGCACCAGAATGCGAGTGCCCGCGATGCACGCCTGGCCGCTGTTGAGAAATCCGGCTTGCAGCACCAACGGCATGACCGCCTGGAAATCCGCATCGTCAAGCACCACGGAGGGCGACTTGCCGCCCAGCTCGAGCGTCACGCGCTTCATGGTGTCGGCGCCGGTTCTTACCAGATGCTGACCGACAGCGGATGAACCCGTGAACGAGATCTTGGCAACGTCGGGATGACGGGCGATTTCCTCGCCAACCACATCGCCCCGTCCGTTGACGATATTGAATACACCCGGTGGCAGCCCCGCTTCGTGCAACGCCCTGACCACGACCTGAGTCTGCAACGCGCTCATCTCGCTGGGCTTGATGACGGCGGTGCAGCCTGCCGCCAACGCAGTGGCCAGCTTGTTGCAGATGAAGCCCGCATTGCTGTTCCAGGGCGTGATCAGGCCGGTAACACCCACGGGCGTCAGAATGACCCTGGCCGTGCCGACCTGTTCCTCGAAATCGAACGCCTCCAGTGCATCGATCGCTTGCGCAATCACGTCAGCCGGATAAGTCGCCATCCAGCGCCCGCGGACCGCCGGTGCGCCGTATTCCACGAGGACGGCTTCCAGCAGCTCTTCCTCCCTGGCCGCCACAGCCCGGTGCATGCGTTGCAGTGCCGCCATACGCTCCTCCCGAGTGGTACGAGACCAGGCCGGGAACGCAGCCTTGGCGGCTGCGATGGCACGCTGTGCGTCCAGTGCATCGCCCAGCCGAACCTGACCGATGACTGCCTCGGTGCTCGGGTTATGGAGGTCGAACCATTCCTGACCGTGTGGAATGACGAACTCGCCGTTGATGTAGATGTGTTCAATGCGTTGCATGGCAACTCCTCGCTCAAAATGACTCGCCTGAATCGAGCCCTGTGATGCGAAGTCTAAGAAGGGTTCATTGTTCCGATAAGCTATCCTTTGACTCATGAAGCATCCGCATTTTCAGGACAATCCATGCACAGAACAGGAATGACCGAGCTGGAAGTGGTGCTGGCCGTTGCGCGCCGCAGCAGTTTTCGTGGCGCGGCACAGGAGTTGGGCATGTCCACCACTGCCGTGAGCAGCGCGGTGGCCGGTCTGGAAGCGCGCCTGAAGGTGCGCCTGTTCAATCGTTCCACGCGCAGCGTTGCCCTCACCGACATCGGGCAACGCTATGTGGAGCGCATCGCGCCTGCACTGGCGCAGATCAAAAGTGCCGGCGAAGAGGCCAGCGTCGGCCCCGACGAACCCAGCGGCACACTGCGCATCAATGCACCCCATGGCGCGGCCTACCTGCTGCTGGAGCCGCTGTTCAAGCAGTACGCGCAGCGCTATCCCGAGGTGCGCATCGACGTCGTCAGCGAATCCAGCATGATCGACATCGTCGCCGGAGGCTTCGACGCCGGGATTCGCCTGGCAGAGTCCGTGCCGCAAGACATGATTGCCGTGGCGCTGTCAGGTGACATCCAGATGCTCGTGGTGGCAACGCCCGAGTACCTCGAGCGCCACGGCGTGCCCGAGCACCCGCGAGACCTGCTCACCCACCAGAGCATCGGCATGCGCATGGCCCACGGAGGCCTCTACCATTGGGAATTGGAGCGCGACGGCCAGAAGCTGCAGATGGATCTGCCGGTGCGCTTCGTCTCCAACGAGTTGCTGGCCATCAAACAGGCTGTGATGTTGGGCCTTGGCATCGGTTTCATTTCCGAGTGGTTCATCCAGGAAGAACTGGCCAGCGGCGCCCTGGTGCCGGTGCTGAGGCCGTGGTGCCCGTCGTTTGGCGGATTGAGGCTTTATTACTCGGGTCATCGTTTGGTGCCGGCTCGATTGCGTGCACTGATTGATCTGGTGCAGGAGTTGCGACCCGAGTGAGGAACTGGAACAGGCGAACATCCGGATATCCGCCTGCTCTTGCGCGACAGGATCAGTCGCCGTAGACATTGAAGCTGAAGTATCTGCTGGCGATTTTGTCGTATTCACCTGACTGCCGGATCGCGACGATCGACGCGTTGATTTTCTGCACCAGGTCGTCCTGCCCTTTTCGCACGCCGATCGCGACACCGTCTCCGATAATGCTCTTGTCCGTTATCGGTGGCCCGGCAAACGCGTAACCAGTGCCTCGAGGCGTTTGCAGTAAACCGATATCGCCTTGAACCGCCGCCTGGAAAGATGCTTGCAGGCGACCTGTGATCAGGTCCTGAAAGATCTGATCCTGAGTCTGGTAAGACTGGATACGAGCGCCTTTCGGGGCCCACACGCTTTTTGCGTACGCTTCCTGCAATGAACCCTGGATGACCCCGACCGACTTGCCTTTCAACGAGTCGTCGTCCGGCAGAATCCCGGAATCTGTTTTTGCAATCAATGCAGACGGGGCCACGTAAATCTTGTTGGTGAAGTCCACCTGCTGACGGCGCACGGGCGTGGCGCTGAATGCCGAGAGAATGGCGTCGAACTTCCTGGCCTTCAACGCAGGGATCATGGAGTCAAAGTTCTGCTCGACCCATACGCACTTGACTTGCAGGTTCGCGCAGATGGCCTCCCCGAGGTCAATGTCGAATCCACTCAGGGACCCATCAGGCATCTTCTTCTCGAAAGGCGGATAGCTTGGGTCTACACCGAACCTCAGCGTGGGCTCGGCTTCGGCGCCGAGTGCAACGAAGAGGGATGCCAGGGTGAGTGCTGATGCAACTTTCTTGTACATGTCAAAGCCTCGCTCTACGGGGTTGATGTTTCATGCATCTTTCTTGAGAAAGCACTCGGCCAGACGGACCCAATATTCCGCGCCGCGCATGAGTATTTCGTCGTTAAAGTCGTATCGGGGATCATGGATCATGCAGCCCCCCTCCCCATCTCCATTGCCCAGAATCAGGTAACAGCCCGGCCGCTCCTGCAAGAAATAAGCGAAGTCTTCACTGCCGTTGAAGGGGGTAATGTTTTCCAGGACCTCGGCATCGCCCAGCCAGTCCCGCGCCACGCTTGCGGCAAATGCCGTCGCGGCGGGATCGTTCACCAGCAAGGGATAATCCGCGCTGTATTTGATCTCTGCCGTGGCGCCGTAACTGGTCGCTTGCGACTCGATCACGCGAGTGATATCGATCTCGAGCTGATCGCGAACTTGCTGATTCAGCGCGCGCACCGAGATGAGCATGTGTGCGCTGTCGGGGATCACATTGGACGCCCGACCGGCGTGGATCGCACCCACGGTGATGACACTCATCTCCTGGGGAGAGACGGTTCTGGACACCAGCGTCTGCAAGGCCATGATGATGCTCGCGCACACCACGATCGGGTCGGCGGCCAGATGGGGCATCGCACCATGCCCGCCCTTCCCCCGAATGGTCACATCGACCTGATCGGCCGATGCCATGAAAGCGCCCGGACGGAAGCCGAAGGTTCCGGTCTTGTAGCCCGGCATGTTGTGCAGGGCGAACAGCGCGTCACAGGGAAACTGCTCGAGTATGCCTTCCCTGATCATCTGGCGCGCCCCGGCCAGGCCTTCTTCCGCGGGTTGAAAAATCAAGGTGAGCGTGCCATCGAAGAGACTTCGCTTGGCCAGGGCATAGGCCGCACCCAGCAGCATCGCCGTATGGCCATCATGGCCACAGGCATGCATTTTTCCGTCGACCTGGCTGCGATAGGGAAGGTGCGTGTCTTCATGGATCGGTAAGGCATCCATGTCGGCACGCAGCCCGATCTTGCGTGTTCCGCTTCCTCGGGTCAGCACCGCGACGACGCCGGTCTTGGCGATCCCTCGGGTCACTTCGTAACCCCATGAGGTCAGCCGTTCCGCCACCAGATCGCTGGTCAGGTACTCCTCGTAGCCCAACTCTGGACGGGAGTGAATCAGATGGCGTATCTGCTGGATTTCATCTTGCACTTCAAGCAGTTCAGGTATGGGTGAGGACATTGGCGTGCTCCTACTGGGCAGACGCTGGGAAAATAAAGGACTGGAAAGGTTGCGGGGCGCCAGGTTCAGCGCACTCGCATACGCCACGACTACTTCAACCGCCCTGACAGGAACTGGCCCAGACGCTCACTCCGGGGATGGGTCAATACCTCAGCAGGGTTGCCCTCTTCTTCTACCAGGCCCTGGTGCAAAAACATGACGTGATTGGAGACATGTCGAGCGAACCCCATTTCGTGGGTGACCACGACCATGGTTCGCCCTTCTTCGGCCAGCGCTTGCATGACCTTGAGGACTTCGCCGACCAGTTCGGGATCAAGCGCGGACGTGGGCTCGTCGAAGAGCATCACCTCAGGTTCCATGGCGAGGGCTCGAGCAATCGCGACCCGTTGCTGTTGCCCACCGGACATGTGGGACGGGTATTTCTTTTCAACGCTCGCGGCCAGGCCCACTTTTTCCAGGTACTTGCGAGCCCGTTCCTCTGCGTCTTTTCGGCTCAGCCCCAGCGCCTGGATGGGCGCCTCGATGACGTTTTCCAGCACCGTCATGTGCTGCCAGAGATTGAAGTGTTGAAACACCATCGCCAGTTTGGTTCTCACCTTCTGAAGCTGCCGGGGGTCAGCCACGATCATCGAACCTGACATGTCCAGCCGGGTCCTGATTTCCTCGCCGCCCACGGTGATTTTCCCGGCGCAGGGCTGCTCAAGAAAATTGATGCACCGCAGGAAGGTGCTTTTACCTGAACCGCTGGAACCGATGATGCTGATTACATCGCCGGCTTT
This sequence comes from Pseudomonas izuensis, assembly GCF_002356535.2. Taxonomy (NCBI): domain Bacteria; kingdom Pseudomonadati; phylum Pseudomonadota; class Gammaproteobacteria; order Pseudomonadales; family Pseudomonadaceae; genus Pseudomonas; species Pseudomonas izuensis. The sequence continues at coordinate 4,165,624 of NZ_AP017423.2, forward strand.
CGCATTTAGCGAGACGCCTTTCAACACCTCGTGAGGGCCGTATTTTTTGTGGAGGTTTTCTACGTTCAGCTTGTACATCGTGCTCTCCATCAATGTGTTTGAGGCTTCAAAAACGCGAGCCAACGGGACTCACCCTTGCGGAACAACCAGACCAGCCCGAACACCATCACGGCATAGAGCACGGCAGCGACGCCAAATGCTTCGAAGGTTGCATAGGTTTCAGCGTTGACGTCTCGAGCCACTTTCAAGAGGTCGGGCACGGTGGCGGTGAACGCCAGGGTCGTGGAGTGCAGCATGAGGATGACTTCATTACTGTAGGCCGGCAGCGCGCGCCTCAACGCCGAGGGCAAAATCACCCGTTTGTAGACCTTGAACGGCGACAGGCCATAAGCCCGGGCGGCTTCGATTTCCCCATAGGGCGTGGCCCGGATGGCCCCGGCGAAGATCTCAGTCGTGTAGGCACAAGTGTTCAGCGCAAACGCCAGTAACGTGCAGTTGAAGCCCTCTCGGAAGAAAGCATCCAGCAAGGGCTGATCACGCACATAGCTCAGACTGTAGACGCCCGTGTAGAGAACGAGCATCTGGATATACAGCGGCGTGCCTCTGAAGACATAGGTGTAGAACCACACCGGCCCGCGAATGAACGGGTTCTTCGCCACCCGCGCTACCGACATGGGAATCGAGAGCAGAAAACCGATGGCGATCGAAGCGACCAACAGCCACAACGTCATGGCGACGCCGGATAGCTGGTAGCCGTCCGTCCACAGGTACGCTTTCCAGTATTGGGCAATGAACTCATGCATGTTCATAGGTCCGCCTTCCTCACGCCCGCCGAATAATGAATCTGCAGCCAGACGAGAACACCATTGGAGACGGTGGTGATCGCCAGGTAAATAAGCCCTCCTACCAGACTGAAGTAAAAGAGCTGCATCGTGCTTTTACCGGCGTCCTGGGTCACTTTGACGATGTCCGTCAGACCAATGATGGAGACCAATGCGGTCGCCTTGACGACCACCTGCCAGTTGTTGCCAATGCCCGGCAGTGCGTAACGCATCATTTGCGGGAACATGATTCTGCGGAACGCCTTCGCCGGCGTCAGGCCGTAAGCGATTGCGGCTTCGTGTTGACCTGCGTGAACGGACTGATACGCCCCACGAAACGTCTCGGTGAAGTAAGCGCCGTAAATGAAACCGAGCGTGATGACCCCGGCAAGAAACGGGTTGATGTCGATCTGATTAAAACCGAGTGCCTCGGTGATGTTGTTCAGCCCCATTTGCAGGCTGTAAAACAACAGCAGCATGATCACCAGATCAGGCACGCTGCGAATCAGCGTGGTATACGCCGTCGCCAGATTTCGTAGCGTTCGATTCTTTGAAAGTTTGGCAGATGCGCCTATCAAACCCAGCACGACCGAGAACAGCATGGACAGTAATGCCAGTTTGATCGTGGATATTGTCCCGTCGAGGATGATCGACCCGAACCCTTCTAGAAACATGGCTCTCGTTCCTATATGAAATGATCGTGCGCGATGGGCGCCCAGGAAAAATCTGGGGCCCACCGTTGAATTCAGAAAAAAACCGTGAACTCAGTTGTAGATGTCGAACGAGAAATATTTATCGGCCAGCTGTTTGTACGTGCCGTTTTCATGCAACGCCTTGAGTGCCCCGTTGACCGCAGTCTCAAGCTCGTCGTCGCCCTTGCGCAGCCCGATCGCAATGCCTTCACCCAGGATCTTTTCGTCTTTCACCTCTGTCTTGGAGAAGGTGTAGCCCGCGCCTTTGGGCGTCTGGATAAACCCGATATCCGCCACGGGTGCGTCCGTCAGCGTGGCATCCAGGCGACCAGACATCAGGTCTTGATACACCAGGTCCTGCGTCTGATAGGACTTGATGACGACACCACCCGGGGCCCAGGCCGATTTCATGTAGGCCTCCTGCGTGGTGCCTTGCGTCACCCCCACGTGCTTGCCCTTCAGCGACTCGACCGTCGCATCGAGGTCGCTGCCCTTTTTGACGATGAGCTTGGTTGGGGAGTTATAAAGGCGATCGGAAAAATCGATCTGCGCTTTACGTTTTTCGTTGATCGACAGCGCGGACATAATCCCGTCGAACTTCTTCGCACGCAGCGCCGGAATGATGCTGTCGAACGACGTTTCGACCCACACGCATTTGGCCTTGAGCTGGGCGCAGATCGCGTTGCCAAGATCAATATCAAAACCAACGAGGCTGCCATCTGGCGCCTTGGACTCGAAAGGCGCGAAGGTCGGGTCCACACCGAACTTTATTTCCGTCATATCCCTGGCCATGACACCGGACGAAACGACAGCCAATACCGTAGCTAACACAATCTTTTTCATATTTTTATCCTGCATAGCTAATCAATGGTTTTACATGGGATTTACGTTTTTCGATCACACACAGACGGTGTCTGCCATTCGCCTCCTCATCCGCCAAATAGCCGGCCATCCTCACACTCGCGCCTCGGATCAGGGCTTGGACCAGAGCAACGGGAAGCGCGCGTGTTCCATCCTGGCCCCGGCCGCGAGTTCAGCTTCGAGCCCCGGGAAGTCGGGGGAGGTTTTCCACTGCCGTGGCGCATGGGTAATGTCATCACCGAGGAAACGCACCGAGAACGCGCGCCGCCGTCTGTTGCCCCCCACCCCACCAGAAGCATGCAATGTGAGCATGTGGAAAAACACGACGTCGCCCGGGTTGAGCTCCCAACCCAGAATGTTCCATACACTGCGATCCGCTTCGATGTCAGGCAGGTCGCTCAAGGTGCCCTCGGGAAACCATTGGGCCTGGCTGTCCATGAAGCTACGGGGCATCAGCCAGGGCCCCAGATGCGATCCGGCGACAAACTCCAGCGTCGACTCGCGGGCGACCGGGTCAATCGGCATCCACATGCTGCAGTTCTGACGGCCATCGACGTTGTAGTACGGCTGGTCCTGATGCCAAGGGGTGCGTTGACGCGTGTTCGCTTCCTTGACCAGCAAGTGGTCGTGATAAAGCCTGGCGGAGTCACTTCCCATCAGTTGCGCGGCAACATGACCGACCCGGCTTTCGAAGATGAAGGTCTTGTAGGCATCGATGTCTTCCCAATTGCAGAAGTCTTCGAAGAACCAGCCGGGATCGTCCGGGCGGCTGGCGACCTTGGCGCGAGGGCTTGGATGTCTGAGATTTTGCTCGATTCCTGATTCCAGCAACGCCACCTCTTCTGCAGAGAACAGTTGGCGAACGCATACTGCGCCATCACGTTGAAACGCCTCCTCCGTTCCGGCGGGAAGTTTAAATGCTGAGACTTTTTCCATCTGGCACCTCTTAGCAAATACGTTACTTATTAAATGAAAGTTCAATATTCATTCGCCGCCACGCCACCGCCCAACGCGCACTGTCGACAGGCCGTTGAAACAAACCTCACCTACTTATAGTGTTGAACTCACGAGTTTCTTGTAGTGATAACGAAGATGGTCTTCTATAAAAGAAGCAATGAAGTAATGACTATGGTCATAACCCTGACGCACCCTGATCTCGAGTTCGCAACGACTGTTGCTTATCGCCCCCAGTAACGTACAGGGTTTAAGTTCTTCATCGAGGTATTCGTCGGCGCCGCCAAATTCAACGAGGATCGATAAATTCGACTGGCAACTCGCTAATAACTCAGAAGCGTCCCAAGACAGCCAGGATTGTCGATCGGCACCCAGGTAGCCCGAAAAGGCCTGGATCCCCCAGGGAGTCCTGGCGGGATTACAGATCGGTTCAAACGCCGATATCGAGAGATACTTCTGCGGGTTTCTCAATGCACAGACCAATGCTCCGTGACCGCCCATTGAGTGACCGGAAATGCCACACCGACCCGACGTCGGGAAATGGCGGTCGATCAGCCCGGGAAGCTCATTCACAACGTAGTCGTACATGTTGTAATGATCTGACCAGGGTTTTTCGGTTGCGTTGACGTAGAAACCGGCGCTTTGCCCCCACGCCCACTCCTCGGGAGCCGAGTCAGGAACTTCGCTGCCGCGAGGGCTGGTATCAGGGGCGACAATGATCAGGCCCAAGTCCGCTGCGACACGAAGCGCACCCGCTTTTTGAACGAAGGTATCTTCATTGCCCGTCAGCCCTGCCAGCCAATACAGGACAGGGAGCCGAACACCAACGTCAGCCTGCGCAGGGAGAAATACGGAAAAGGTCATCTCGCACGCCACAACGCTAGACGCATGCCTGTACTTGTTTAAATGGCCACCAAAGGTTTTGTTGCTGGAAATAAGTTCCATAGTCATCTCTCGCGCTTGTGACAGCGCGACCGTCGACAGAACTCAGTTACCTGCCGACATCGCACTCATGCAGGCCGAGCGAACGGTCACTCGACCCTACTGCACTTTGAGGGCTCAGACGGGCCTGAAGCAGTAAGCGGCCAGCTTGTTGCCGTCCAGATCACGAGCGTAAGCGGCGTAGGCATGTGGCGCCCAACCGCGAGGACCTGGCGCGCCTTCACAGACACCGCCAGCGGCCAGGGCGGCCTTGTGGAATGCATCGATCGAAGCGCGATTCGGAGCTTCGAAACTCACGGTCACACCGTTCCCTACACTGGCAGGCGCACCATTGGCAGGTTTGAGGACGAAAAAGGAAGGTGCAGCTTCACCCCAGATCGAACCGTTATCATCAAGGTCGGCAATGCGCTTGAGATTCAACTTGCTCAAGACTTCATCATAGAAGTCACGGGCTTTATTCAAATCATTAGTGCCGACACTAACGTGGGTAAAAATGGCCATGTCTACCTCTCTTGTAATTATTATTTTCATTGTCGGTCAATCTAATGAGCGCTCTGTCTCGAACGCATCATCAGTGCCTTCGCCGTCAGCGCATCCATGCCCGTTGTAAAAACATCACAAAGTTCAACTAAGTACCGTGCTGCAAACTTGTGGTTGATTCGATAAATCGGCTCAACTTCAAATTCGCCTCCGTTTTGCAAGCAGTCCTGAATCCTTCCGATCGATAACCGCCCTGCTGTAACGTGATCGCAGTATTGCTTTTCGCCTTCAATAGGAAAAGAATATATATCCTATTCTGGAGTATAAAAAAAATTGATAGGCTTCTCGTTCAGACAACTCGAGTACTTCGTGGCAGTGGCCGAGCATGGGAGCATCAGTGCGGCCGCCAGGGCGCGGCATGTCTCGCAGCCATCCGTTTCCATCGCCATCTCGCAACTGGAGGGTGCCGTGAATGACCGATTGTTCCGGCGCCAGGTCAGTCGAGGACTCGAATTGACGCCCGCTGGCACGCGCTTGCTCAGTCAGGCGAGAGACATCCTGAGCATGGCCGCGAAAATGAGCGTTCAAGCTGATTCCCAGCCTCAAGTGCTGCGCGGAAACCTGTCGCTGATCTGCTTTCAGGATTTGGGGCCGTACTATGCCCCGCGTCTGCTGTCAGGGTTCAGAAAGGCGCATCCTGAAATTGAGGTCACGCTGTTCGAAACGGATCTGGCGGGCGTTCACAGGAGCATCACCGCAGGTAAGGCGGAGCTGGCACTCACATACGACCTGGGGCTGGACCCTCTCCTTCCCCGGCAAGTGCTGGCGGAACTGACACCCTATGCGTTGTTATCGAAGGATCATCGATTGGCCACGCACGATGCCGTTTCGCTCCATGAGCTTGCCCAGGAGTGCCTGATTCTTGAGGACATCGCCCAGACTCGCGAGTATTTCCTGTCGCTGTTCTGGGCCCATGACCTTCGGCCGCGCACCCAGCAGTACACCCAGACCTTCGAAATGCAGCGAGGTCTGGTGGCTCACGGGTACGGCGTGGCGCTGTCTTGCACCCGGCCTGTCGGCGATCATTGTTATGACGGCACGCCCCTGACATGCCTCCCCGTCATCGAAGACGTATCACCTCAGCGAGTGGTTCTGGCCCAATCCCGGGTGATGCATCCATCACCGGTCGCAGAAGCCTTCGTCAACTGGGTCGCCAATGACTGGCAAGCACGACACGACTAAAGCACTGGCGAACAACCACATTCTGCAAGTGACGTGACGGCCTGGATCAATACCCGGGTTGAAGCTATACCGAAAGGGTTCAGAGTGGGGATGGCCCCCACACTCGATCAGCGACTGAGGAGAACTTCGCGGTGTCGAATCAGCTGGTCATACGCAACATGACCCGTCCCGAGCTGGACGAGCTCGTCGATTGGGCTGCCCGTGAAGGGTGGAATCCCGGTTTACACGATGCCGAGCTGTTCTGGGCTGCGGACCCTGCCGCCTTCATCGCGGCCACCCGGGGCGGCGAATTGATCGGCGGCGGTGCCATCACCTCCTACAACGGCGAATTCGGTTTCATGGGGTTTTTCATCGTCCGGCCTGAATTTCGCGGTCAAGGCCTGGGCAATACCCTCTGGCACGCACGCCGCGAGCGACTCCTCGCCCGCCTGCGCCCAGGTGCGAGCATCGGCATGGACGGTGTCTTCGCGATGCAGGACTACTACGCCAAGGGTGGTTTCGTCTTCTCCCATCGCAACCTGCGTTTTCGTGCCGAGATCACCGAACGCCCGGCGACCTCTCCGGTAGACGACCAGGACATCGTCCCGTTGGCCACCTTCCCGTTCGATCAAGTTGTCGATTACGACCGCACCTGCTTCCCCGCCGCACGCGAAACCTTCCTGAGCGGGTGGATAGCCCAGGCCGATGCACTCGCCGTGGGTTGCCGGCGCGAGGGCAGGCTCAGCGGCTATGGCGTAGCAAGGCGCTGCCGGGAAGGCTACAAGATCGGCCCCTTGTTCGCCGATGACGCCCTGGCAGCCAATGCCCTCTACGCGCGCCTGGCGGAATTTGCAGAGGGTGGACCGTTGTTTCTCGATGCCCCGGAAAATAACCCCGCCGCGATGGCGCTCGTGCGCCAACAGGGCATGATCGAGGTGTTCGGCTGCGCACGCATGTACCTCGGCCCTCCTCCGGCGATCGCGCACGAACGTGTGTTCGGCGTCACGACTTTCGAGCTGGGCTGATGTCCACTCGCGACCTCATCGGATACGGCGGCTGCCCACCCCACCCGCAATGGCCCGGTGAGGCGCGCGTCGCGATCCAGTTCGTACTCAACATCGAAGAAGGCGCGGAATCATGCATCCACAATGGCGATGCACAGTCGGAGGCCTGGCTGCACGAGCTGCCGGGCCGCCCCCCGCGTGTGGGGGAGCCGGACTTGAGCGTCGAGGGCATGTACGAATACGGATCGCGCGCAGGGGTGTGGCGCATTCTGCAGCTGTTCAGCGCCCGAGGCTTGCCGCTGACCGCCTTCGCCGTCGGCCGGGCACTGGAGCTCACCCCGGCGATTGGCCATGCGCTCTGCGCGGCCGGGCATGAGATTGCCGGGCATGGCTACCGTTGGCTGGACTATCGCGACGTGCCTGAAGACCAGGAGCGGCGCCATATCCGCCTCACCCTCGACGTGATCGAGCAGATCTGCGGTAAACGCCCCGTAGGTTGGTACACAGGAAGGGTCAGCCAGAACACCCGCCGCCTGTTGCGTGAGGAAGGTGGGTTTCTCTACAGCTCGGACGCCTACAACGACGATCTGCCCTATTGGCTCCCAGGCTCGCCCGCCCACCTGGTGATCCCTTACACACTGGTCAACAACGACTTCCGCTATCTGCTGCCGAACGGTTTCGCCTGCGGTGAAGACTTTTTCCAGCTGCTCAAGGATGCGTTCGACCTGCTGTGGCAGGAGGGCGCGCAACACCCGAAGATGATGAGCGTCGGTCTGCATGGGCGGATCAGCGGCCATCCTGGCCGTGCGATGGCGCTGGCGCGCTTCCTCGATTACGTGCAAGGCCACGACGCGGTGTGGATCTGCCGGCGCGAAGACATTGCCAGGCACTGGATCGCCCATTTCCCCGCGTGAGTGGTCAGTGGTTCGCGCCCTTTTTGGAATATCCAGCCACCGGAGTGCGCCGGATATCAACGCCCGGCGGATGACTTATCGGGTATCGCTCGCTACCCTGACCTCCCCGTCGCCTGACGGCTTCCAGGTCAAATTCCATTTCACGCAGACGAGCATGTCATGAAATCCCCCGCAGGTTTGCTGCTGTCGGCTATCGAGCTGGACCGTGCCAGTGCCCTCCCCCTGTACCGCCAGCTGTATCTGCAGATTCGCAAGCAGATACTCAACGGCAGAATCCAGGGGGGCGTGCGCTTGCCCTCGACCCGGACCCTAAGCAATGAGTTGGGGTTGTCGCGGATCACCATTCTCAATGCTTTCGATCAGTTGATTGCCGAAGGTTTCCTGGCCTCGCGCACGGGTGCAGGCACGTATGTCGGCACGGAGTGGGAAAGCCGGGGTGTCGAGGACGAGCAACAGCGCCAGCCACCGCGCCTGTCCGACCTGAGCCAGTCCATGCTGTCGCTGCGCAGCGATCATTTTCGCGGGGTGTCCTATGCCGATTGGGATCCCGCGACGCCGACCTCCTTCCTGCCTAGCCACAGTACCTATGACGGATTTCCGCAGGCGGTCTGGCGGCGCTTGATGAACCGTCATTTGCTCAAGCCAACCAAGGCGATTCTGGGGTATGGCGAGCTGCAAGGCTTGCAGGCGTTTCGCACAGCGATTGCCGAATACGTTTTCGATGCGCGGGGTATCGACTGCAGTGCCGGGCAAGTGGTGATCGTTTCCGGCGCGCAGCAAGCATTCAACCTGCTGGGCATGCTGCTGCTCAATCCGCAGGACAGTGTCTGGATGGAGGACCCGGGACACATCGCCGCGCGCATTGCATTGCAAGCTCAGGGCGCCCGGGTGGTTCCGTTACGTATTGATGAACAGGGGATCGATGTCCAGCAAGGCCTGACCGAGTGCCCTGATGCGCGCCTGGTGTTTTGTACGCCTTCGCGCCAGCATCCGTTGGGTGTCACCTTAAGTTATGCGCGGCGCCAGGCACTCATCGACTGGGCTGCGCAGCATCAGAGCTGGATCATCGAGGACGATTGCGACAGTGAGTTTCGCTACAGTGGTCGACTTCTCCCGGCACTGTATGCCATGGACCAGATGGCCCGGGTGATCTACGTGGGCACGTTCAGCAAAGTGCTCTTTCCGTCACTGAGACTGGGTTACGTGATTCTGCCGCAAGCCCTGGTCGAGCCCTTTTGCACCTTGCGCGCGGTCATGGATCGCAGCCCGCCCACACTGCTTCAGGCCACAACGGCGGACTTCATGAGCGAAGGCCACTTCCTGGGGCACATCCGCCGCATGCGTGCACTGTACAAGGCGCGCCAGCAGGCATTGATCGAACAACTTGAAAAGCAGATTGGCAGCTTCTTCAGGATCACTCCGACAGATGCCGGCATGCACCTGATCGCCTGGCTGCCCCCCGGACTCAGTGACACTGACCTCGCCCGGCAACTGGCCCGGCACAACATTCACACCTACGCCTTGAGCGACTACCGCATCAAGCATGAGCTGCCGCCCGCCCTGTTGATCGGCTTTGCCGGCACGCCTGAAAGCCAGGCCCGGGAGCGTGTCGAAGCACTGGCCCGGAGCTTGCGCACATTGGGTTATCTGCCGCCGCCCCCGTGATGCGAGGCAAGTGGTCTTATCAATTAACTGATAATGGATCTATCGAGAGTTCCTGACTGGCGCGATAAAGGCTGCGCCGGTAGACCCGGTGTCTGAACCAGGAACGACGCTAATGAACAATAAGATCCAGGAACGATTCAACGCCTTGCTGAGCCATAAGGTGGTCGAACACGGTGCTGCTCCCGTGTTGACGGAGGCACTGGCCCGGCGGTTGCTTGAGCGCCTCGGGCAAATGCGCCTGTTTGCCCACGCCTACCCGCTACTGACCAACCTCACCCACGGCCGTGTCACCCCTGCCGACCTGCTGGACTTCGCCTATCGCCACGAGTTGCAAGGCCTGAGCCTGCACTTGCTCGACGGCGAAGAAAACAGCCTGAGCCAAATGTCACCCGCGCAGCTCCAGGCGTTTGCCATCAAGGCCAAAGCACTGGGGCTGGAGGTGCACCTGGAAATCAGCAGCACGCTGAAAAAGGATGTCGACCAGGTGATCGCCATCGCCAAGGCCCTGGGGGTGCGCAACATCCGTGTTTACTCCCGTTACGAGGGCACGCTGTCGCAGGTCATGGACGTGATTGAGGCCGACCTGCACTACCTCGCGCAACAGGCCGACGAGCACGATCTGTACTTTGACTTCGAGCAGCATGAAGAACTCAAGAGCGGCGAAATCGCGCAACTGCTGAGCCGGCTCGACCACCCTCGCCTGCATGCTCTGTTCGACTTCGGCAACATGATCAATGCCTGCGAACAGCCCCTGCAGGCCCTGCGCAACCTGGCGCCGCACATCCGCCAGACTCACCTCAAGGGCGTGCGCATCGTCCCCGAGCACAACGGCTTCGGCCATTACGGCGTATTGCAGGGCAGCGACGAGGACGATCTGCCCAGCGCCCGCCTGTTGTTCGAACTGTTGATGCTGGGCGAAGCAACGCCACAGGTGATCGCGTTCATTCTCGAGCAGGAAAACCACTACGTGGCCCCGGCCTTCCGCCAGAGCCTTGAAGCGGCCGATCCCTTCATTGCTTACCGGGAGATGAGCGAAACGCCGCTTCCGAACGGCTACTCGCTTGAACGAATGCTGGCCGATGAACACCGCTGGGCGAACAACCAGGTGGCCTATGTCCGCAGCGTGCTGGCCGAGTTTCGCACCTTGGCCGAACTGACCCTGGCCAGCCCTTCCAACGCCTGAACCTGACGACCCGATTACGCCCGGAGAACAATAATGACAACTCAAAACAAGGCCAAATGGCTCAGATTCCTGATCCTCATCCTCGGTGGCGGCACCATCTACAAGCTGGCGAACCTCAAGGACGCCTTCTATGTACCCATGCAGGAATTCATGGGCTTGAGTCACACTGAAATCGGCGTATTGCTGAGTGCCAACGCGATCATCGCGACTGCACTGTTTGTGGTGGGCGGCCTGCTCGCCGATCGCTACGACACGCGCAAACTGATCCCCCTCGGCCTGATCGGGACCGGTAGCCTGGGGTTGTACCTGGCGACCTTCCCGCCCTTCAGCAGTTTGCTGATCGTGTTCAGCCTGTTGGCCGTCTGTGCCGACTGCCTGTTCTGGCCATCGCTGCTCAAAGCCATCCGCAATCTGGGTGACGATCAGGAGCAAGGCCGGTTGTTCGGCCTGCTCGAAGGCGGGCGTGGCGTGGTGGATACACTGGTGGCCTTTTCCGCCCTGGGCGTGTTCGTCGCCATGGGTTCGGGGGAAACCGGCCTGAAATCGGCGATCCTGTTCTACTCGGTCATCGACATCCTGGCCGGTACCCTGACCTGGTTCCTGCTCAAGGGGGGCAACGCGCAGTCAGTGGCCAAGCCGAAGAATGGCCTGGCAAACCTGATGGAAGCGATCAAGGTTCCGGGAATCTGGCTGGTCAGCCTCAACGTGTTCATGGTCTACATCGTCTACTGCGGCCTGACCTATTTCATTCCCTACCTCAAGGAAATGTACGGGTTGCCCGTGGCGTTGGTGGGCGCCTACGGCATCATCAACCAGTATTTCCTGAAGATCCTCGGCGGGCCTGCCGGCGGCTTCATTGCCGACAAGCAGTTCAAGAGCACCAGCCGCTACCTGAAGTGGGCATTCCTGGCGCTGTTGCCGTTGATGGGCGTGATCATGCTGATTCCGAAAAGCCCCGGCTTCATCTATGCGGGGATGGCGGCCACCCTGTCCTTCGCCCTGATCGTGTTCTCCATGCGCGGCGTGTTCTGGGCGCCCATGGGCGAGGTCGGCATTCCCCAACACATCACCGGCTCGGCCTTCGGCATCGGTTGCCTGATCGGCTATGCACCGGGCATGTTTGCCTACGTCATCTATGGCGCAATCCTCGACCACTTCCCCGGTGAGCAGGGTTACAACTATGTCTTCACCTTGATGAGCCTGCTGGCCATTGTGGGCTTCATGGTGTCCAGCCTGCTCTATCAAGCGGTGCGCAAAAAATCCATGGCCACTGGCGGCATGAGCGCCGCGCAAGCCTGATTATCGGCATGGACGCCAGGAGAAGGAATCGGCTAGCACGCCGATTCCTCCTTCCGCCCATTCACTCCTCTTCATCTATCTGGTCAAGAAAATCAACGTCATCCTCTTCGTCGTCAAAAATGGCTTGAGCGTCTTCTTCACCCCATGATTCATCGTCATGGAATTCATGATCGAGCAAATGGTCGTGTTCGGGCTCGGGAATATCTCGTTCTTCACTCATGACTGACCGCAACAAAAATTGAAAGAACGGATTGTATAGGCAGATCCTTTCCCTCAGTCAACGATCACGAAACGTTCATCCCCCCAATTGCCTTTCCATACCGTTTGCGGAATAAAAACGCCTCCGTCCAATAACAATCGGGCCGTTCTCAGCAAGCCACAGCTCGTCAAGCGACCGTTTTCAAGGCGCAACTCTACGGTGAACTCTCCCGTGGGGTGTTCGATCGACAGTTGCTTATTATCGCCCTCAACCACACACGCCAGATCCGCCGCCACACTGCCCTCAACCACACACGCCAGATACGCCGCCACACTGCCCTCAACCACACACGCCAGATCCGCCGCCACACTGCCCTCGATCAAACAGGCAACGGCCACACTGACCGCCCCGAACACGCCGATGCTGGTATGGCATCGGTGCGGAATGAAGGTACGGGTGCTCAATGCGCCACCTGTTTGCGCCGGCGCAATCAGGCACATCTTGGGCACGTTGCGCTGGCGCACGTCGCCCAGGTTCATGCGCGGGCCGGCCTGCAACCGGATCGATTCAAGTCGGGCTTTCAACGGGGTGTCGGCATCCAGTTGCTCAGGGGGTTCATAGCCACTGAGCCCGAGGTCTTCGGCGCGGACCAGAACGACCGGCATGCCGTTGTCGACGCAGGTGACCTCTACACCATCGAACACATCGACAGCGTTGCCGGTGGGGAGTAGTGCCCCACAACTGGAACCCGCGATGTCCTCGAACTCAACGACCAACGGCGCACCGCAGCCGGGCACGCCGTCGATCCGTGCCTGCCCGCCATAGCTGACGGTGCCGTCCGGTGTCGGAACGTGGGCAATCGCGATCTGCCCGGTGTTTTCCATGAAAATGCGCACCGGGGTGACATCACCCGTCGCGGCCACCAGTCCACGCTCAATGGCGAACGGCCCGACACCGGCGAGGATGTTGCCGCAGTTCTGGCCGTAATCGACACGCGGTTCATCGACCAGCACCTGCGCGAACAGGTAGTCCACGTCGGCGTCGGCGCGGGCGGAGGGCTGGATGATCGCCACTTTGCTGGTCAGCGAGTCACCGCCACCGAGACCATCGATTTGCCGCGCATCCGGCGACCCCATGACCGCCAGCAGCACGCGGTCTCGAAGCATTTGCTCGTCGGGCAAGTCACAGGCCAGGAAGTAAGCGCCTTTCGACGTCCCGCCACGCATCAGCAGGCAAGGAATACGTGTCTGGCCCATGCTCAGTCTCCGAGTTCGTCGAGACTGTCGACATAGCGCAAGCCCTTTTCCGCGAGCCGTTGGCGCATGTTGTAGATGTCCAGCCCCAGTTCACCCTCAGCCAGGCGCAACGCCTTCTGCTCTTCCAGGTCGGCACGGGCGCGACTGGCTTCGACAACCTCTGCAACTTCACCGCGACGTACGATGACCACACCATCGTCATCGGCGACCACCACGTCGCCGGGGTTGACCAATTGACCGCCGCACACCAGCGGCAGGTTGACCGAACCGAGGGTCTCCTTGATCGTGCCTTGGGCACTGATGGCGCGGGACCAGACCGGGAAGCCCATCTCCCGCAGGGTATGGGTGTCGCGCACGCCGGCATCGATCACCAGGGCCCGTACACCGCGGGCCTTGAGCGACGTGGCGAGCAGGTCGCCGAAGTAACCGTCGGTGCAGGGTGAACTGGGGGCAACCACCAGAATATCGCCGGGACGGCACTGCTCCACCGCCACATGGAACATCCAGTTATCGCCCGGGGCCACCAGCACGGTGACCGCTGAACCGCTGATGGCGGTGCCCCGTTGGATCGGTGTGATCGAAGGCGTCAGCAGGCCTTTTCGTCCCTGCGACTCGTGAACAGTCGCGACGCCGTAGCGCGCCAGCTCATCGACCAGCACCCGTTCGGCCCGCGCGATGTTGCGTACCACGATGCCGGTTTTTCCAATCAGCTCGCTCATGCCAGATGCTCCGTCACACGCGGGAAGATGCTTTGGTAGCCTTCGCCATAAACGATGTCACGACTGGAGGTGATCCCGACGTTGCGCTTGGCCTGCACGCCGCGTTGCAAGGCAACGCGGGTGTAATACTCCCAGAGGTGTTCCTGACCGGCCATGCACTGGATCGCCGCGTACTTCTTGTCCCAGACCGAGGTGATGTCCAGCAATACGTCGGGACGCCATTGGCATTGCTCGGGCTGATGCGGTTCGAAGCTGTAGACCGGTGGTGCGCCGATGATTTTCTCGCCCGGCTTGTAGCCTTCGGCCTGGGCGATGATGCGTGCCTCTTGCGTCAGGTTCATGGCCAGCGGGTGATCGTAGTTGTAGGGATCGTTCAGCGAGTGGCTGAGGACGAACCCGGGCTGGACGCGACGAAACACGTCCGCGAGGCGAAACAGCGTGTCCTTGTCGGCGCGCATCGGGTAGTCGCCGATGTCGAAGAACTCGACGCTGGCGCCCAGTATGTCGGCAGCCGCCTGGGCCTCTTCACGGCGGGCGACCTTGACTGTCTCTTCGCTCATCTCGCCCTTGCGCCACAGCTTGGCCGACTCGCCGCGCTCGCCGAACGACAGGCAGACGATGTGCACGTTGTAGCCCTGCTGCGCGTGCAGCGCGATAGCACCGCCCGCGCGCCAGACGAAGTCGGCAGAGTGAGCGCTGACCACCAGCGCGTTTTTCGGTGACTCGATCATTGCGGATACTCCTCCTGCGTTTCGAAAGAGCATCGCATCGTGACCCGCCGGCGGAGTAATGCGTTGCAGTGTTGGAGCCATGCGTTTTTTTTATTGCCACTCGAACGGGGCAGCGGCATAGTCCGGTTCAAACACCGATCTGCAGAGTCCGAGCGCCCATGGAATCCAGTGAACTCCCCAGCCTGATGCAAGTGCGAGCCTTCGTCCGGGTGGCCGATCACGGCAGCGTTTCCAAGGCATCCGAGGTGCTGTTCCGCGCACAGTCAGTAGTGACTCGGTCGATTGGCGAGCTGGAAACCCGGCTCGATGTGCCGCTGTTCGAACGCCACGCCAACGGTATGCGCCTGACCGATTACGGTGACCGATTGCTGCCGCGGGCGCGACGGGTACTGGCGGAACTGGAAAGCGTGCCACGACTGTTAAGCGCGGCGGACAAGCGCCCGGTCGAACCGCTGTATCTGTTCCAGGCCCGGCGCCTGCAAGTGTTCGTCAAACTCTGTGAAACCCGTCATATGCAGACCGTGGCCAGCCTCCTCGGCCTGAGCCAGCCGGCGATCAGTTCAACCATCAAGGTCATGGAAAACGGCTGCGGCCACATACTCTTCGAGCGTACCCCTCGGGGTTTGCAGCCGACGCGCGTCAGCCAGGAAATCCTGTTCCCGATTCGCCGGGCGCTCAATGAATTGCGCCACATCGACACGGACATCACCGCCATCCGCGGCACCCTGCAAGGCGTGGTGCAGGTCGGCGCCCTGCCCCTGGGTCGCTCGCAAATACTGCCCGAAGCCATCGTGCGGCTGGTGGCCGAGCACCCGCAAATCCAGGTGATCACCAATGAAAGCCCGTTCGATCTGCTGGCAACCGAGTTGCGGGCCGGCGATGTCGATTTCATTTTTGGTGCGTTGCGTTCGAACACTTACGCCAGCGACCTGACCGGTGAAGCACTGCTCACAGAGGACATGGTGGTGGTGGCGCGACGTGGTCATCCGCTCTCTTCGAAAACGCCCCAGCACGATGAACTCGGCGCCGCCCGATGGGTGCTGCCTCGTGCTGGCTCGCCAGCCCGGCGGATGCTCGATGAGTGCTTTAGCCGATTCGGCATCGCGCCGCCACGACCGGTAGTGGAAAGCGCCGACATGGCAATCATCCGGGGGTTGTTGCTGCGCTCGGACATGCTCGCGGCAGTGTCCGCCCACCAGCTGGAACAGGAGATTGCTTCGGGCGAGTTGTGCATCCTGGCGCTGGAACTGAAACAAACCACCCGCGCCATCGGCCTGACGTATCGCAATGGCTGTTTGCACTCGCCTGTGGCGCAGGCGTTGATGGATGTGATTCGCCGGGTGATCAGCGAACAAGAGAAGCAGCTGTGTGACTGACGCGACGCCTTCGCGAGCAGGCTCGCTCCCACAGGGGATTTGTGTTGCTGATGAAATTTGTGTTCCGCCACAGCCCATTGTGGGAGCGAGCCTGCTCGCGAAGGCGGTGGGTCAGTCAGCATGGATATTGGATGTGATGACCTCTTCGCGAGCAGGCTCGCTCCCACAGGGGATTCGCGTTGCTGATGAAATTTGTGTTCCGCCACAGCCCATTGTGGGAGCGAGCCTGCTCGCGAAGGCGGTGGGTCAGTCAGCATAGATATTGGATGTGATGACCTCTTCGCGAGCAGGCTCGCTCCCACAGGGGATTCGCGTTGCTGATGAAATTTGTGTTCCGCCACAGCCCATTGTAGGAGCGAGCCTGCTCGCGAAGGCGGTGGGTCAGTCAGCATAGATATTGGATGTGATGGCCTCTTCGCGAGCAGGCTCGCTCCCACAGGGGATTCGCGTTGCTGATGAAATTTGTGTTCCGCCACAGCCCATTGTGGGAGCGAGCCTGCTCGCGAAGGCGGTGGGTCAGTCAGCATGGATATTGGATGTGATGGCCTCTTCGCGAGCAGGCTCGCTCCCGCAGGGGATTCGTGTTGCTGATGAAATTTGTGTTCCCCCACAGCCCATTGTAGGAGCGAGCCTGCTCGCGAAGGCGGTGGGTCAGTCAGTATAGATATTGGATGTGATGGCCTCTTCGCGAGCAGGCTCGCTCCCACAGGGGATTCGCGTTGCTGATGAAATTTGTGTTCCGCCACAGCCCATTGTGGGAGCGAGCCTGCTCGCGAAGGCGGTGGGTCAGTCAGCATGGATATTGGATGTGATGACCTCTTCGCGAGCAGGCTCGCTCCCACAGGGGATTCGCGTTGCTGATGAAATTTGTGTTCCGCCACAGCCCATTGTGGGAGCGAGCCTGCTCGCGAAGGCGGTGGGTCAGTCAGCATGGATATTGGATGTGATGACCTCTTCGCGAGCAGGCTCGCTCCCACAGGGGATTCGCGTTGCTGATGAAATTTGTGTTCCGCCACAGCCCATTGTGGGAGCGAGCCTGCTCGCGAGGGCGGTGGGTCAGTCAGCATGGATATTGGATGTGATGGCCTCTTCGCGAGCAGGCTCGCTCCCACAGGGGATTCGCGTTGCTGATGAAATTTGTGTTCCGCCACAGCCCATTGTCGGAGCGAGCCTGCTCGCGAAAGCGGTGGGTCAGTCAGCATGGATATTGGATGTGATGGCCTCTTCGCGAGCAGGCTCGCTCCCACAGGGGGTTCGCGTTGCTGATGAAATTTGTGTTCCGCCACAGCCCATTGTGGGAGCGAGCCTGCTCGCGAAGGCGGTGGGTCAGTCAGCATAGATATTGGATGTGATGGCCTCTTCGCGAGCAGGCTCGCTCCCACAGGGGGTCTTCGTCGTACACAGGGTTTGAGTACGACGCCATCCCTTGTAGGAGCGAGCCTGCTCGCGAAGGCAATTGCAAATCAGCGCGGTACTTTGCCCGCCACCGAATAGAGCACCTGCTGGTTCCGGGTTTTCATGAACTCGTCCAGGCTCTGCCCACGCATCGCCGCGTAGACCTGCAAGTTGGGAATCCCCAGTACCGCCGCGAGTTTTTCCAGTACGAAGAAGATCGCCCCGTACTGGATCAATCCGCGCCAGTCACGACGTCGCAGCAGTTCGCGCTCCTCTTCACTCAACCCGCCTTCCGCAAACAGTACTTCCGGGGCATCGAGAAAACGTTGACGCCACTGCGGCTCGATCATGCGATGCAGGAATTTGTTCAGGCGATAGCCCTTGGCACTGCGCTCCAGGGTAAACGGATAGGTCCCTTCCAGTTTCTCGATGCCGGCCAACTGGTGCTGCATATGCTGCAAGTGCCGCGCGTTCACATCCGCCGGCACTGGTCGATCCTGGTTCTCCAGCAACAGCGTGGCGATGCCGGTCATGGACGGCAGGTAGTAGTCCTGATGCAGGTTTTTCACCGTGGCCGACAAGGCGCCGCGCATGATCAGCCAGGTGATCACCTCCGAGCCTTCCATGCCGCCGAGGGTGGCGTACTCGGCATGGGTCATTTCGGTCAGGCGTACCGGGTCGTTGACCAACAGATCAATGAACTGCTCGTCCCACTGCGGGTTATTGAAACCGCAGCGCTCGCCATGCACCTGGTGGGACACGCCACCGGTGGCGACAATCGCCACCTTGAGGTCTTCTGGATAGCTTTCAATGGCCCGGCGCAAGGCCTGGCCAAGCTTGTAGCAGCGCAAGGCGCTGGGGATCGGGAACTGCAACACGCCAACCTGCAGCGGCACGATTTCCACCGGCCACTCTGGATCGCAAGGCAACAGCGCCGACATGGGCGAGAAGAAGCCGTGGTCCAGCGGCTTGTCGCGAAAGAAGCTCATGTCGAACTCATCGGCCATCAGGCTTTGGCCAATGTGCCTCGACAGCGCCGCATGCCCGCCGACCGCAGGCAGCAAACGCGGGTTACCGCCCTCGTCTGCCACCTCGTAACGCTCATCGACCCCGAGGGAGAACGCGCCATAGTGGTCGAAGAAAAACGACGTCACGTGGTCGTTGAAGATGTAGAACAACACATCCGGTTGTTGCTCCTTCAGCCAGACTTTGATCGGCTCGAAGCCTTCGAAAATCGGCGCCCAGGCCGCTTCATTCTGTTTGTCGTGATCGACGGCAAAGCCGATGGTGGGAGTGTGGGATACCGCGAGGCCACCGATGATGCGTGCCATGATGAGTTCCTGTGTTCTAGAAAAATTATTGCGCCGCAAGGGTCTGGCTGACCCGGCGCCGTGCATGACCGTTGGCCAGGATCGTCAGGGTGGCGATGAAGGCCGGCACGCTCAACAGGGCGAACAGTAACGGCAAGCCCAACCCGAGACTGAGCACCGCACCCCCGATGAGAGAACCAAAGATGGCCCCGAAACGACCGATGCCCAGCATCCAGCTCACGCCTGTGGCGCGAAAGTCCGTCGGGTAGTAGCCGGGTGCAAACGCGTTGAGTCCGGTTTGTGCACCACTCATGCAGAAACCCGCGGCCATCACGCCGACCGCCAGCAGGCTCGACTCCAGACTGAACGCCCCCAGCAGCAGAATAGAGATGCCGCCCAATGCATAAGAGGTGGCAATGACACCGTTCGGATTACGCCGGTCCATGATCCAGCCGACCACGATCGCCCCGACCGTACCGCCGATCTGGAACAGGCCGGTAATGGTCGCCGCCCGTTCAATGGACAGCCCGCCCTCACGCAGCAAGGTCGGCATCCAGCCCATAGTCAGGTAGATCACCAGCAGGCCCATGAAATAGGTCAACCAGAGCGCCAGCGTGCCGGTCCGATAGCGTTCGGTGAACAGCATGCGCACCGGCGCTTTGTGCTGAGCCTGGGTTTCGGCGAGGGTGAAGCGTGTGGTGGCCGGGAATTGGCCGCCGAGCTTGTTCAGTACCTTGGCGATCTGCGCAGCGGGCGCATTGCGAGCCGCCAGGAAACGTGCGGATTCCGGCAGCAGCAACCAGAGGAAAGGCAACAACACCAGTGGCAGGATGCCGCCGACCAGCAACACCGATTGCCAGCCGTGCAGAGGAATCAACCACGCGGCGAACAAGCCACCCAGCCCCGAGCCCATGTTGAAACCGGTGAACATGAGGGTAATAAACAGCGAACGGTTGCGCTCCGGCAGGTATTCGGCCAGCAGCGTGGTGGTGTTCGGCATCGCCGCACCCAGGGCCACGCCGGTCAACAGGCGCAGGGCCGCGAGCTCATAAGGATTGCGGGCGAACGCACACGCCAGGCTGAGCACGCTGAATCCGCTCACGGCAAACAGCAGCACCTTTTTGCGTCCCAAACGGTCGGCGTAAGGGCCGGCCGTCAGGGCACCGATGGCGAGCCCGACCATGCCCGCGCTCATGACCGGGCCGAAGGCGGCCTTGGAGAGGCCCCAATCCTGAATCAGCGAAGGCGCGATAAAGCCCATGACCGCCACATCGAGGCCATCGAATAAAACAATGAAGAAACACAAGCCCATGATGAGCCACTGATACCTGGCAACCGGACGGTTATCGATCCACGCCTTGATGTCGACCGTTTCGTGACTCATGGTTTCACCTTCTTATTGTTGTCGAGAGGCCGAACGGCTTGGGGATGGGTACGGGCCAGAGGCCACCCGATAGCCGAACGATGAGCGTGACTTTAAAGCCGCAGGTGACTGCGCCGCCTCTGGGAAATCCTTAATCGGGTATCTGTTTTGTTTATCGGACAGGTGCCCATAACTAAAATCGATACCTGCTTAAAGACTTCACAAACGACGCTGGGCGAGCGCTTGCCTTAAGGTCGACGCTACTGCCTTGAAGGGGTGGCGGTGATGGACTCCCTGTTGCCGCACTGACTGATAAAAACAAGGGTTTGAACATGGCCACGCGTCTCGATGACAGCGGTTTTTCCCGCCGCTCGCTGCTCCAGAAAACCTCCGTTGTGCTCACAGCCGGCACCGCGCTCGGTATGCCGATCCTGAGCCAGGCCGCCTCACGCAATAACAAGCAGAGCGCAGATAAAGAAAGCACCGATCAATCATCAGGCACGGCCATGGATTCCCAACTGCTCAATCTGCTGTCGCAACCGAAGATCGATTGCCACCATCACGTGATCGACCCTGCCCAATTCCCCTATCCCGCTGACGCGACCTACCAACCGGCAGGGCCTGAGATCGGCCCGGCGGCGTATTACGAACAGGTCATGCAGGCCTATGGCATTCGCCATTCAGTGATCGTGCAGCCGACCTCTGCCTATGGCTATGACAACCGTTGCCTGCTGGACACCTTGGCTCGCCACAAGGGCCGGCATAAAGGTGTGGTGGTGGTGCCGAACGACGTCACCAGCGAGACGCTCGCGCAGTACAAGGCCCAAGGTGTCGTCGGCGTGGCGCTCAATGCTGCGCTGCTGGGCCCCGAGCGTTTTCTGAACATCGACACCCTGATGGGGCGCCTGGCCGAGCTGGAGCTGTATGCCCAGGTCCAGGTGAAGGACGATCAACTGCTGGCGTTGTTGCCCTTGCTTGAGCGCACGCGTCCCCGTGTGCTGATCGACCACTCCGGCCGGCCCGATGTCGGTGCCGGCTTGCAACAGCCGGCTTTCCAGGCACTGCTGTCCCTGGCGAGCAACGGACGCACCTTCGTCAAACTCTCCGGGCTGTCGCAATACTCCAGGCAGAGTTTCCCCTATGCCGATGCCCAGCCCTACCAACGGGCACTGCTGCAGGCGTTCACGGCCGAAAACTGCATGTGGGGCACGGACTGGCCGTTCCTGCGCGCGCGTCAAAGCATGGCGTTGGGCACCGTTCTGACCAACTTCGGCGAGATGTTCCCCAATGCCAGTGACCGCCAGCAGATTCTTTGGGAAACCCCAAAACGCCTGTTCGGCTTTACCGCCTGACTCAAACAGTCGCAGCTGACTCGAATCGGTAGGGTTCGGCCAAATACAGTCATTCGCCGGCGCCCGGGAAACCTCGGGCGATTCATTTTTACCTGCTGGTGCAGCAGAAATTGACAGGGAGTCTAATATTGAAATGCCATAGATCGGTCCATCCCCTATTGGCGTAACGATTTCGAGGGACCGTTGGCGTGCAGGCGGCGCCAACACCGGACCGGTGCTGGCTCAACGGATTTGAAATGGGAGGGAACCATGAGCAATCTCATCGTCACCGACGAGTCACCTGAAGCCGTTCGCCTCGTGGTCAAGGTTTACGCCTACCTGCTGCTCGCAGGATTCGCGTTTGTTCCGGCCTATCTGATTGCCTACCTGTACTTGTTTCAGGACCCTACGCTGCTATTCGAGAATCACCTGTTCCATATCATTGCGATCACGGCAGCTACCCTGGAAGGCTTGTTCGTGACTTACGTAACCTGGCGCTGCTATCAGTCATCGGGCGATCCGCTGCTGCGTTGGATGACCCTCGGGTTTCTCGGTTTTGTAATCATCTACGCGTTGCATGGCGCGTTCACCGGGCAAGCACACACCAATATTTGGCTCTTCCTGCTGTATGGACCGGCCTCTCGACTGGTCATGTCGATTCTGTTGTTGGTCGGAATGCTGTCGTACCACCGCCCCCCTGATACCGAGGAGCAACGAACGAAGGCCCGCCCGTGGTTGACCTGGATAGGACTGTTCCTGCTGGTTAACGTGGCCGTGGCATACGTCGCGAATTCGCCGATCGCCGGCAATCCCTTGGTGCGCCTCTCGATGGAAGGTGGTGCCCTCGTGCTTTCCGCGTTGACCGTGGCAATACTCTTGCTGCGCCGTATCCGTTCGCCGCTGATGATGATTTTTGTCGTCTCGGTCTCTGCTTTCGCACTGTCATCCCTTGCCTTCATCCTTGCACGTCCGTGGAACCATATGTGGTGGCTCGCGCATGCGATCTTCGCCGGTGGATTCTTCATGTTGAGCTATGGGGTGGTGCAAGCGTTCCTCACCACGCGGTCGTTCTCGAAGATTTACAGCCAGGAGGAGTTGATGGTGCGCCTTGCCGAAGCGATGGCGTATACCGAGAGCGCCCTGCAGGAGCTGCAGCGCACCAATCAGGAACTCGGGCACCTGGCGGCGACCGATCCACTGACAGGCGCTGATAATCGGCGTCGGTTCATGGAGCGGGTCGAAGTCGAAATCGGCCGGACCAAACGCGGCATTGCGCCGTTTTCCGTACTTGCACTCGATCTGGACAACTTCAAGTCCATCAACGATCGCTTCGGGCATCAGGTGGGCGATGACATCCTCAAGAGTTTCGTGGAGAAATGCCTCGATTCGATCAGGCCGTATGACGGTGTCGCCCGTGTAGGCGGGGAAGAATTCATGATACTGCTGCCTCAGACGTCACTCGAAGGCGCGCATGTTATCGCCGAGCGCCTGCGAAGCAGCGTTGCAAACAGTTCTTTTCATGGCTTGCAGCGGTCTACCGTGGTCACCGTGAGCATCGGCGTATCCCAATCGGGCCGCGACGGCGACACCATCGAGGCCATTCTGCGGGCAGCCGATCAACGCCTGTATCACGCCAAACACGAAGGCCGTAACCGTGTAGTCACGACCTTCAAGACCAGCCTGCAACCGCTGCCCTGACCAGTGTCTCGCAAGGCCGTACGTCAGGTGACTATAGTTCACGCAGCAACGGCCAGTGATGCGCCAAGCGGGTTCCCAGTGCCAATCGCCCGGGGCCCGCGACAAAAATCGTCGAGAAGACGATCAGCAACAACCAGGCAAACTGCCCTTCGGCCAGGCTCCACTCCGGATGCACCCAGATCACCGATACCGCGAGCAAAAACAGCACCGGCAAGGTCGCAAGGCGCGTCAGCACACCCAGGACGATAAACACCGGGCACAGCACTTCGGCAAAAATCGCCAGTGACAAGGTCAACCAGCTCCCCAGGCCAAACGGGTCTTCGATCACCCCCAGTTCGTGGTCGAAATGCAGCAGCTTGGGGAGGCCATGCACGGACAACAGCAGCAGGCACCCGGTGATGCGCAGCCAGCACAGTGCAACATCGGTGGCGGTGGTTGTCGTTTCAATATCAGTCGTAGACATGTTTGCCGGCCTCAAATCGGTTTCGCCAACCAGGGATAACGCAAGCAGTCCTGCCCTGCGTAATCCGGATCGAGATAGATGAAACAACGATGGATCTTCCAGTCACGGACTTCGAAAACATCGCACCAATAGCCGGCGGCCCAGTCCGGATTGCCGGCGCACCACGCGCCATCCACATGCTCGCCGTGGCTTGTGCCTTCGCACACAACGACATCCGTACCGGAAAAAACCCAATTGAAATGAGCGTAGTCATGGGTGATTGAAATCAGCCGCGCACTCAAGTCCGCAAACAATTCAGCGATCTGCGTACGTCCGGTGGCGATCCCCCATTTGGGGAAATAAACCTGTGCGTCTTCGGAAAACAGCTCCAGGATATGGCGGCCATCGGGGGCGACACCGCCGTTATCAAAGGCCCTGAAATAGTCCAGGATCACTGATTTGCGATGCTCGTCACTCATCGTCATGTTGCTCAGCATGATGATTCGCTCCACTGAAATTCGCCCCGTCCGTTTCCCGTCCCTAGAATGCAAAACAGGAACAACCGAAGGCTCCCCAGAAATCTCTGAAATCATTCACCGGCACAGACGACAACCGGGCCCGTTCGTGACTGTGTGAGTGGACGGCGCAAGGACCACTGCACTGGTGCGCCCGGACAGCGGCCATCGCATTAGGCTTCCAGTGCCCTGGAACCTTGCTGACAGGTGACCAGTCCGGCATGACCGGCAGCGCGGGCGGTGCCAATTGGTCGAACTCACCGGCACCATAAACGACCTTGCCTCCCACCACCGTCAACACCGATTCGATCCACTTGATCGCTTCGTCTTCGACGCTGAAGAAATCGGCGCTCAAGGCCACGACATCAGCCAGTTGACCGACCTTGATCTGCCCTTTCTTGCCCTGCTCCGACGAGAACCAGGCGCTGCCATGGGTATACAGCTGCAACGCGGTATCCCGTGACAGACCTTGCGGATACAGCGTCATCCCGCCCACGGTTTTGCCACTGACCAGCCAGTACAGCGATGTCCACGGGTTATAGCTCGACACCCGGGTCGCATCGGTGCCGGCGCCCACGGGTACGCCTTCGGCGAGCATCCGCTGGATGGGTGGCGTGTGCTCGGCGGCCTTGTTGCCATAGCGCTCGACAAAATACTCGCCCTGGAACGCCATCCGGTCCTGAATGGCGATGCCGCCACCCAACGCCCGGACGCGCTCGATGTTTTCAGGGGTGATGGTTTCGGCGTGATCGAAAAACCAGGGGAGGCCATTGAAGGGAATGTCCCGGTCGACCTTCTCAAACACGTCGAGCATCCGCGTGATGGATTCGTTGTAAGTCGCATGCAGCCGGAAGGGCCAACGGTGCTCGACCAGATGGCGAACCACAGGTTCCAGTTCCTGCTCCATGCTCTGCGCAAGATCGGGGCGCGGTTCGAGGAAGTCCTCGAAGTCGGCAGCAGAGAACACCAGCATTTCACCGGCACCGTTATGACGGAAGAAATCGTTGCCGTCGCCGGGCTTGACCAGGCTGGTCCAGCTCTTGAAATCCGCCAGCTCCTGCTTGGGCTTTTGCGTGAACAGGTTGTAAGCGATGCGTACGCTCAACTGGTTTTTATCGGCCAGTTCGCGAATGACCTTGTAGTCGTCGGGGTAATTCTGGAAGCCACCCCCCGCGTCGATGGCGCTGGTGACGCCCAACCGATTGAGCTCACGCATGAACTGGCGTGTCGAGTTGACCTGATATTCCAGCGGCAATGTCGGGCCTTTGGCCAGTGTCGAATACAGGATCATCGCGTTGGGGCGGGCGATCAGCATGCCGGTCGGATCGCCATTGGCATCTAGCTGAATTTCCCCTCCCGGCGGATTGGGCGTATCGCGGGTGTAGCCGACCACTTTCAACGCGGCACGATTCAACAGCGCGCGATCATACAAATGCAGGACGAATACCGGCGTGTCGGGAGCGGCCTTGTTCAGTTCGTCCAGGGTCGGCATGCGCTTTTCGGCGAACTGGAATTCCGTCCAGCCGCCCACCACCCTCACCCACTGTGGCGCGGGCGTACGCTCGGCTTGTGCCTTGAGCATGCGCAGGGCATCCGCCAGCGAAGGCACGCCTTCCCAACGCAGTTCCAGATTGAAATTCAAGCCACCCCGGATCAGATGGAGGTGGGAGTCGTTCAGCCCGGGAATCACTGTGCGCTTATTCAAGTCAATGACCTGGGTGGCGCTGCCGCGCATGGCCATGATGTCTTCGTCATTGCCAACCGCGATGAATTTCCCGTCTTTGATAGCCACGGCGCTGGCCGTGGGTTTCTCGCGATCAACGGTGTGAAAGCGGCCATTGATCATGATCAAATCAGCGTTCATGGTGCCTCCTGATTGTCAGCGTTTGCGATGCAATGCTTGCTGCCGTCTTCGCCGGCCAGCCGGCGCCTGCCGATTCGCGGTGCGCCGGTTTTCACCGACGCTCCCTGCCTTTATCACCACTGAGCCAGGGTGCGAACAGACGGGTCACAGGCGGCATGAACACGTACACCACCAGCAAGACGATGGTCAGCGTGATCACCACATTGCTCTGGACATACCCTCCCAGCCACGGAACCCGTGCGAACAACAGGCCCCAGCACAAGGGGACAATCAATGACAGCGGAAGGATGACCAAAAAGGTAATGCAAGCCTGTTTCCACCGCGGCGGCTGTGGCGCCTGGGCGGTATCGGGCGTGAACCAGAACTCGCGACCCTGGCTGACCTCCAGTTGATCGCCATCGGCCAGCAGGTCTTGCACCTCGGCCACCAGTAAACGACGGTCGTCGGAGTCCAGCCAGGCTTGAAGCTTCTCCGTGCAGGTGAAACGCAGGACGCTCGTGAAGAGATGAACACCGTCTTGATGGCTGCGAAAAACATCCACCCCAAGGTGCCCTTCATAACCCTTGGCGGTATTGACGGTTTTTCGCAGCCAGTCTTCATAGGCGCTCTCACTGCCCTGCCGGGCTCGGTGCCGAACGACTAACGTGGCCACTTCATTGGCATTGAAAATGCTCATTGCGACCTCCGGGGCTGCCAGCGCCCGCGAGCCGATACGGTCGTCAGGCAAGCCGGCAACTCCTGCCGAGCGCACAACTCACCCGAGTGCGCCTCATCCCCCTGCGGAATGAGGCGTAAATCAGATCAGTGACCTTCCGAGGCGTTGAACATCGTCTTGGCGTAAATCAAGCCCAGACCATAAGCGCCGCCATGGGCGATGGAGGTCTTCACCGTTTCGTTGTAGGTGTCGCTTCGGGCCCAGTCGCGCTGCAGTTCCAGCAGGTACTGAAGCGAAGTCATTGGCCGTGCGCCTGCCTGGACCATACGGGTAATGGCGCGTTCGTGAGCCTCATCCGAAACGTCACCGCAGGCATCACAAATGATGTAGACCTCGAACCCTTGC
This sequence comes from Pseudomonas izuensis, assembly GCF_002356535.2. Lineage (NCBI taxonomy): Bacteria > Pseudomonadati > Pseudomonadota > Gammaproteobacteria > Pseudomonadales > Pseudomonadaceae > Pseudomonas > Pseudomonas izuensis. Next base: position 4,192,919 of record NZ_AP017423.2, read on the forward strand.
TCGAGCGCCGAGAGCGCAGGGCCGACGATGCAGACCGACGTCCAGAGACCGGCAAGCACGATTCTACTGCGACCGATCTTGTTCACTTCGACGGCGATCCGCTCGTCTTCCCAGGTGTTCATGCTGGTGCGATCAATGAGCGCCTGGCCAGCAAACGTCGAGGTGATTTCCTCGAACATGGGGCCTGAAAAGCTCTTTTCGGCGACGGTGGTAAGAATCGCCGGAACACCAAACTCCCTGGCGGCCTTGGAGATCAATGCAGCGTTGTTGCGAAGGGTGACGGCGTCTATGGACTTGGTGGCAAATGACATCTGTGACTGGAAGTCGATCAGGATCAGAGCGTGGTTGGATGGATCCAACAGGCCTTTACCGGGTGTTGCTTTTGCAGTTGCCATGACACTTCTCCGAATACGTTTGGGAGTGTGCATTCTCAGGGTGTGTTGGAGCCGGCGATTGTATGGATGTGCGATTTTTGAAGGTTTGTGCGCAGATAATTTGCTGATTCCCGGATCGGGGTAGCGGCAGACGGAACGTTCGAATTTATGCCTTTTTTATGCGATGCCGGATGTTTTGCGAGTAGCTTCCTGTCTGGAAAAACCGCCTGGCGCAACGAAAAGGATGAATGGCCCTCACCCTTTGTTGCAACTGTCGGATCATGTACCAGACTGGATGTCAAAAACGGCCGGCACCTGCACCTGTATCCCGATTTCGAGGAAGCTTGAGCATGCATCCGATACCCGAAAAAACCACCCCCGCTACCCACACACCGTCCATCGATGAATTCTTGCTCATCCATCTGTACAGCATCGAGGCGTCTGACCCGGTCATGTTTCACTTGGCCTCTGCGGTGATGCCCATGCTCAACCAGCCGGATGAAGCCAATCGCTTTTTCATCGATCAAGTCATGATGGCCATGCAGGCGCACCTGTCCCTCCAGCAGGGTCGAAAAAGCCTTGCCGTGTCGTCGAAGGATCGAGGCTTGGCGCCTTGGCAGCAGCGACGTGCCAGGGAAATGTTGTGTGCGCATATTGTCGATGGTGTATCCGTTGAAAAACTGGCCCGTGAATGCTCCTACTCTCGCTGCCATTTCAGCCGGGCGTTCAAGCTCAGTCTCGGATCCAGTCCTCATCAGTACCTTCTGCATTTACGCGTGGACAAAGCCAGGAAGCTGCTCCTGAACCCCTCACTGAAAATTACCGATATCGCGATTGATTGCGGATTCTCCGACAGCTCGCATTTCTCCAGGGTCTTCAGTCGATGTACGGGGTTCTCACCTTCTTATTGGCGTCAGCTCAACACGGGCTTTCGATAATCCCCCAATGAGGTCCCGAATCACTTCGGCAAGAATGCCAACCCCTTCATCAATCTCCCGGGTCGTCAGGCCGGCATAACCCAGAATGAGCCCTGCGGGACGCTCGCACGCCGATGACCCAGTGCCGGCGAACAGCGGCGCGAGCGGATAAACGCCCACCCCGCGCTTGAGAGCGGACGCCTGTAGCGCCAGCTCGGCCACGGCGCGAAGTGCCGGCAGCAGCAACACGCCATGCAGCCCCGCCGCCATGCCGACCAGTTGCCCCTGCCCCGCCAGATGCTGCTCGACAGCCTCCAGCAGCGCTTTTCGTCGTCGCTCGTTCTCGCGGCGCAGACGGCGCACGTGGCGCTCATAGGTACCACTTTCGATCAACGAGGCCAGCACGTTTTGCTCCCAGCGCGCCGAGTGACGATCCGTCATTCGCTTGGCTTCGCGGAACACATGAACCAGCTCGCGGGGAAGCACCAGATACCCGAGCCTGAGCTGCGGCGAGAGTGCCTTGGAGAAGGTGCCGACATAAATGACCCGCGCATCGGTGTCCATCGATTGCAGCGCGTCGATGGGTCGCTGGCCATAACGAAACTCGCCGCCGTAATCGTCCTCGATGATCCATGCGCGGTGTCGGCTTGCCCACCTCAGCAGTTCCTGGCGACGAGCGATGGACAGCACGGCGCCCATGGGAAACTGGTGCGACGGGGTCACATAGGCCAACCGCACGCGATCATCGTCCGGCAGATGGCGGGTATCCAGCCCGGCGGCATCGACGGGTATGGGCAGCGCCGTCGCGCCCGTGGCCTCGAAGCTGTATCGGGCCATGCGGTAGCCCGGCTCCTCGAAAGCGAAGGCATCCTGCGGGTCAAGCAGAAGCCGGGCGCACAGGTCCACGCCCTGCTGCGAACCATGCACCACGAGAATCTGCTCCACGTCGCACACCAGGCCGCGGGCGCGGCGCAGGTAGCCCTGCAGCGCGCTGCGCAAGCGCTCTTCCCCTTCGGGCTGACCGTAATAGAGGTTCGCCTGACGCTTGACCAGTTCGGCGCGGTAAGCGCGCTGCCAACCCAGGGCCGGGAAATCCCGCGAGGCCACCGAGCCGTACTTGAAGTCGATGCGGGCCAGTGGCGAAGCGACGCTGTACGGCTCGAGGGCGGCCACTCGCTGACCGTACGAAGACAGTGCGGGCGGCAATTTCCGGCTCGACTGCGAGTCCGCTTTGACCGCCCCGGACGGGGTACTCATCCCCCGTGCCACCCGGGCGGCTTTGCCCGCCGAGGTCACGACAAAGCCCTCGGCGGCCAGTTGTTCGTAGACCGCCGTGACGGTGGTGCGCGACACGCCTAGCTCCGCCGCCATTGCCCGGGTCGACACCAGTTTCGCACCTGCGGCGAGCGTGCCGTCCTCGATCTGCGCCCGCAGCCTGGCGTAGATACGGCGCTCCGTACCACGGGAGGATGCGTTGGATTCGGTTGAAAACTGGCCCATGGAGAAACCTCGAAACTGGCACTTTTTCTTGTGCAGGTCATGGTCGAGATTATGGGCTCGCATCCATCCGGAATGAATCCCCAGAGGGCCGACACCTTGGAACTGACCATCACCACCCTCCTTGTCACCTTCGCCGGGGTCTTTCTGATCTGTTTCATGAAGGGCGCATTCGGCGGCGGCTTTGCCATTGTCGGCATCCCGCTGCTGTCGCTGGTGATGGACCCGATCACGGCCGGTGGCCTGCTCGCACCGTTGTTCATCGCCATGGACCTGTTCGGCCTGCGCTACTGGAAGCCATCCACCTGGTCCAGGGTGGACCTGAAACTGCTGGTGCCCGGACTGGTCGTCGGCATCGGCGTCGGCTATCTGCTCTTTCGCGTGATGGACCACCGTGCCGTCGCCATTGTCATGGCCGTGGTCACGCTGACGTTTGTCGCTCTCTGGTTCAAGGCCGGCGGCGAAGTCAGGGTCCAACCACGCTCAAAACCCAAGGCCGTGGCCGCAGGCCTCACATCGGGCATCACGACCATGGTCGCGCACTCAGGCGGACCACCGCTGGCGATCTACCTGCTGCCGCTGGGCCTGAGCAAGCAGCTCTACGCCGGAACCACCAGTATGTTTTTCACGGTGGGCAACCTGCTCAAGGCCGTGCCCTGGCTGATGTTGGCCAAACCGACCGGCAACGTGTTGAGCCTGACGGCCATCTGTCTGCTCGCCGTACCCAGTGGTGTCTGGTTGGGCTGGCGGCTGCATGCACGGCTGGATCAACGCCAGATGTACCGCGCCTGTTATGGATTGCTGGTGGTCACGGCTTTGAAGCTTTTGTGGGATGGGGTCAGTGGCTATATCGCCTGAGTACGTGTTCGCACGTTTTTCGCTCATCGACGATGTGCAGGGGTACGCACCCGCAACTATTTCAATTTCTCGATCATAGGCGTCGATTTTATTCGGCTATTGCGCGCTCTTCCCCTATGCGAAATTCCTCATCGACGTGGCAACGTTGCCACGCTCGATCGGCATGGTGCGCAACACTGCACCAACCCAATCAATCGAGGACAAGAAAATGAGTAGCGCTGCGCAGTTGCTGCACCTGCATTTCCAGACATTTATCGATGACCACGAACAGTGGAAGACACTGATCGCCGATGATCTGCTGTGGGAGCTTCCCTATGCACCGGGTTTGGGTCATCCCGAACGACTGAACGGCCGTAACGAAGTGCTGGACCATGTGGGCTGGTTCGTTGGCGCGGTCGAAAATTTCCGCTTTCACGACCTGAAGATCCACGCCTTTGCCGATCCCGGCATGGCGGTGGCTGAGGTCAAGGCAGAAGGCTTGATCAAGCCTACGGGCCGAATCTATCGCCAGGACTACGTCCTTTTCTGCCGGGTAGAAAATGGCAAAATCGCCTTCCTGCGCGAGTACTTCGACCCCATTCGCGCGGCCCATGCGCTCGATGCACCGATATCCGCCGCACAGCAATAGGGATTGAAAGTCCTCGCCCTACAATCCGGCCCGGTATTCATTGGGTGTGGTATTGAACCAACGGCGAAAGGCGCGGAAGAAATTCCCAGGAGCGGCGAAGCCCAGCAGATAGGAGATTTCCTGCAGGGTGAGTTGGGGCTGCATCAAATACTGACCAGCCAGCTCTCGGCGAGTACCGTCGAGCAGTTGATGAAAACCGGTGCCTTCCGCTTGCAGGCGGCGCTGCAAGGTACGCTCGGACATTAACATTGCCTGGGCCACCACTTCACGTTTGGGCTCCCCCTGGGGCAGCAAACGACAGAGCAACTGACGCACCTGATGGGTGATCTGGCCGTCCGAAAAGCGCGCCAGGTATTCGCCGGCGAAGCGTTCGTGCAATTGCGCCAGGGCCTCGTTGGCAGAATGCAGCGGGGCATCCAGATCGGTGCGGTCGAACAACAAGGCATAGTGCCCGGCATTGAACTTCAGGGGGGCCTGGAACACCTCGCGGTATGGCGCCGGATGAGCCGGCGCAGGTCCGGCAAAGCTGACAAGGCGAGGCGTCAATGGACGGCACGCCAGCCAGCGGCAAAAGGCCAGGATATAGGCCAGCGACCCTTCTGCACTTTCCCTGGCGGAAGGCAATCGATCGCCGTGAATAGCCAGCGTCAACTCATAGCCGTCCGATGTAGGGTGAAGGCTGAGATCTGCACTCTCCCCAATGATGCGCTGATAGCGGACCAGACTGGATATCCCCTCATGCAAGTTGCGGCTGGACATCAAGGCATAGCCAACCACATGGAAGGAGGATGGTCGCACCACCTGGGCCAGGTTCAGGGCAATGACGGGATTCCCCGAGGCTTCTACCGCCAGGTGCCATAGGCCCGTCATGCCATCCTGTGGGAAGCGTGCTTCGGGATCGCTCAGCGCGCAATAGTCCATCCCAAGACGTTCGAACAGGCTGCGGCAGTCGACACCGCCCATTTCCAGGGCGCGGACAATGGCGCTCGCCCAGCCGGAGGAAGTAGTACGCGGACTCATCTGCAGATTCCCACTCGATTCAGGCGCAGCCGTTTTACACCAGCATCCGCACGCGAGACAACATTGACCAGCCACACCCTCCGCCGTTGTTTCTGCTGTTCACCTTAGGACGATGTAGGAGCGAGCTTGCTCGCGATGGAATCAAGAGCGCCGTGTTTAGCCAGTAAACACGCGTCATCGTTAACGACCATCGCGAGCAAGCTCGCTCCTACATAGGTCCACATCAGGCGCGACCTTCTCGCCCCATGCGAGGACGCCGGCGTACTGGCCCAGCAATGAAATTGAAGTTTCATGAGGCATATACCTGACCGGCAAGGCGAGCAGTCTGGCTGGCTGGCTGGCTGGCAAGGAGAATTTCGTCTTTCCCCCCTCCTCACTAGACTCCTTGGCACCCCGATCAACCCCTTCTGGATCAACCACAAACAGAGGTTCACTCCCATGCGATACGTTCACTTCAACCATCGAGGTCGCGCCGTGCTGGGCGTACGCACCGCCGATGGCGTCAAGGTACTGGGCGAAGAGACGCTGGAATCCCTGCTTGAGCGAGGTGTGAATCTGGTCACCTACGGCGCCAACGCATTGGGGCCTATTGTCGACATAGGCGAAAATGACTACCTGCCGTTGATGTGCAATCCGGGAAAAATCCTCTGCCTCGGTTTGAACTACGCCGATCATGTCAAAGAATCCGACTACGCCCAACCGGACTACCCGACGCTGTTTGCGCGTTTAAACAGCAGCCTGACAGCACACAACAAACCGTTGATTCGTCCAAAAATATCCAACGCATTGGACTACGAAGGCGAGATGGCCGTGGTATTGAAAAGCGGGGGCCGACATATCCCGAAAGACAAAGCGCTCGATCACGTCGCGGGCTATGCACTGTTCAACGACGGCTCGGTTCGCGAGTACCAGTTCAAATCGCCGCAATGGACCGTCGGCAAGAATTTCGACGATACCGGTGCATTCGGGCCGGACCTGGTCACGGCCGACGAGCTCCCCGCCGGCGGCAAGGGGCTGCTGCTGGAAACCCGGGTCAATGGAAAAATCGTTCAATGCGTCAATACCAAAGACATGATCTTTGATGTAGCGACCCTCATCTCCACCCTCAGCGAAGCGCTCACCCTGGAAGCCGGCGACATCATCGTGAGCGGCACTCCGGCGGGCGTCGGTTTCGGCATGACCCCCAAGGTCTACCTCAAGCCCGGCGACGTGGTCGAGGTGTCAATCGAAGGTATCGGCAAACTGGTCAATCCGGTGATGGACGAAGCGTAACGGCAGCGGCAGCCCCCAATTCATTGCGCCCCCACTGATGCAAATTTGCATCACTCACCATGAATAACGCTGCGCGCCAGCATCAGTACCGATACTTATACTGCGCGGGCTTGGGGGGCCTCGCTCAATGATCCGCCCGGATTATCGAGCATCATCTTTTGAAGGAGTGATCGCTATGTCTGATCCCATTTATCGCGTACCGTCCCTCATGACGGCCATTGAAATCAAACAGCCAGGCGGCCCTGAGGTCCTGGTGCCGACTACGCGCCCCGTACCGACGCCAACCGCCGATCAGGTGCTGATCCGCATCCACGCGGCGGCCGTGAACGGTCCCGACGTGTTCCAGCGCAAAGGGCTGTACGATCCACCCGCTGGCGTGACGGACATTCCCGGGCTGGAAGTGTCAGGTCAGGTTGTCGCCGTGGGTTCCAACGTGTCCGACTTCCAGATCGGTGAGCTGGTGTGTGCGTTGATTCCCGGCGGTGGTTACGCAGAATTTGCAGTGGCGGACGCCTGCAACACGATGCACATCCCTAAAGGCCTGTCGCTGTTGGAAGCGGGGGCCATGCCCGAAACGTTCATGACGGTATGGCTGAACGTTTTCCAGCGCGGCAAGCTGGATGCTGGCGAATCGGTGTTGATCCATGGCGGCGCGTCGGGTATCGGCACCACGGCGATCATGCTGGCGAAGGCATTTGGCGCTTCGAAAATCATCACGACCGTCGGCTCGCAGGCGCATCAGGACGCCAGCCTGGCGCTGGGTGCGGACCTCGCGATCAATTATCTCGAGGCCGATTTCGTCACCGAAACCAAGCAGGCCACCGCTGGAAAAGGTGTCGATGTGATCCTCGACATCATTGCCGGCGACTACGTGCAGAAAAACTATGATGTCGCCGCCATGGACGGCCGGATCCTTCAGGTGGGTGTGATCAAGGGCCCGGCGAAGGACCTCGACGTCGTACCGATGATGATGAAACGCCTGACGCATATGGGCTCGACCTTGCGATCGCGCACCCCTGCGCAAAAGGCGACCATCATGCAGGAACTCGAGCAGCAGGTCTGGCCCCACATCGAGAGCGGCAAGATCAAGCCGGTCATCTACAAGACCTTTGCGCTGACCGACGCTCGCGGCGCTCACGAGCTGATCGATTCCGGCACACACTTTGGAAAAATTGTCCTGACGACAGGCGCCACGCTCATCGCCTGACAGCTTGGCGTTTCACCCAACCGGCAAACCTTGCCGGTTTGGTGGCGGGTGCGGAATAAGCGCATTTTTTCAAGGGACAGACCTGCATGACCATCACTTGTACGCGGCGCAAACCGGACGCGGCGCCGACTTCCCTAACTGCAGCACATAGACCCCGGCGATGATGCACGCCAGCGCCAGCAGATCATGGGCACGCAAGGGTTCGTGAATCAGCAATGCGCCGATGCCCAGTGCCACCACCGGCGGAATGTAGGTGACACCGGCGGCCTTGAGCGCCCCGAGATGCTGCACCAGAAAGTAATACAAGACGTAGGCCACACCCGTTCCCAGGATGCCGAGCCCGAACACCAGCCCGGTCAAGGCAACGGGTTGATCGGCAATCCGCCCGATCCCGTCGAGGTCAGTGCTCAACAAAAGCACCAGTAACGCCAGTCCGATCTGGTAAGTCGACAAGGCCAGGGGCGATAGATCCCTGTTCGCAAGAAAACGCCTGGCATAGACAAATGAACAGCCCAGGCTGAACGAGCCCCCGACCATGTAAAGCACGCCTTTGATTTCGATGCCGTCGCCAGCGCTGGTCCAGGGCCGGGCAATCAACAGCACGCCCACAAAACCGACCATCAGCCCCGTCACCGTCAAGCGATTGATCGGCTCCTGCCGTAAAAAAACAAAGGCCGTCAAAAATGCGAAGAGCGGAATCGCCCCGCTGAGCATCCCTGCGATCCCGGACGGGAGCAGCGCCGCGCCCTTGGCAAACGCAAGGTAATACAGCGTGGTGGCCAGCAATGACATGACCAGGAAATGATGGATGTACCGCCAGTGAGACCAGCGCAACGCACGACGCGACAATGCCAGCACCAGTACAGGAACGAAGCCGAAGAGCACGCGCAACAGAACGATCTGCGAGGGAGAAATCACCTCGGCGGCCCATTTCATGAAAATGAAATTGCTGCCCCAGATCAGTCCGAGCAGGACAAAAGCCGGATAGACAAACTTATTCATGGTGAACCTCTGCACGGGGGTTGATGCCCGAAATTACTTGGTAAAGACTGAGTCGGACAAACGATTAAAAAACTTCTATGGAGTAGAAAAACTTCAGTATGAACCGCATGCCCCCCATGAAGGCCCTGCTAGCGTTCGATGCTGCAATGAAACACAGCAGTTTTTCCGAAGCGGCAATCGAGCTTCATGTCACCCCCGGCGCCGTCGGCCAGCAGATTCAAAAGCTGGAAGAATGGCTGGGCACGCCGTTGTTCATCCGGTCTGTGCGGCAAGTGCGCCCTACCCAGGCTGCGTTGAACTATTGGGCGGCGATACAGCCCGCGCTCCTGCGGATCCAGCAGGCCAGCCACGAGTTACGTCTGAGCCAGGTGAGCGAGGTGTGGCTGTCGATGCCGCCGACCCTGGCGGCGAAATGGTTTGCTTCACGGATGGCCGACTTCTTGAGCTTCAGGCCGGACATCACCTTGCACCTGAGCGCATCGACGGCGTTGGTTGATTTCGAGCGCGATCGGGTCGATCTCGCGATTCGCTACTTTGACGGTGACGATCCGTTGCTGGACTCGACGCTGCTGTACCGCGATGAAGCCCGCCTTTACTGTTCGCCCGCGTATGCCCGCAAACTCAAGTTGAAGCGCCCTGAAGACCTGGCGCGGGCCACCCTGCTTCACACCACGCTACTTCCCCATTGGGCGCCTTGGTTCAAACGCTTCAGTCAACTGACTGACGCGCAGGTCGCTGCCATCCCTTGCCAACATTTCGATCAGTCCATTCTTGCGATAGAGACAGCACGACACGGACAAGGTGTTGTGCTCAGCAGCGCGATCCTGACGGAGGTTGAGGTGAAAAACGGCTCGCTGTGCGAACCCTTTGAAATGCGCCTGCCGGTGTCGAGGGGGTACTACCTCGTACACCCTCGCCAGATCGGGTTGCGCCCGGCCGCGGCGGTCTTGAAGACATGGCTGATTGATCGGGCCGGCAAGGAGCAATACGGCCTGAGCAGAAAGGAGAAATGATCCCCTGTGGGAGCGAGCCTGCTCGCGAAAGCGGCGTATCTGACGCCATCTGTGCCGGATGTGCCGGCCTCTTCGCTGGCAAGCCAGCTCCCACAAGGGATCTTCATTGGCCGCAGGTTTGGTGTTCAGTGTAGGAGCGAGCTTGCTCGCGAAGGAGGTAAACGATAACGCGCCCTGTCTGAATGACCGCGTTGTCCGGGTGTTTTTCACGTGCAAGCTCGCTGAGTCACTTGTAGAACAATGAAACAACCCGCGCCCCTAGTAAAACTTGATCTCGTAGCCGAATCGCGATGCTGCGCTGACGATATGCTGCCCCATGATCTGACGCGCCGCCGCCGCATTGCGGTCGATGAATGCCTGGACCAGTTCTTCATGCTCCCCGCGCGCCGCGTGCGGAATATTGCTGAACACCGGGCCTCGCCGCGCGAAGTTCATCGTGATCAATGCCCGCATCGGTTCGAGCACCGTGCGAATCATTGTCTCGAGATAATCGTTGCCTGACGCGGCGGCCACGGCCCGATGAAAGTCGAGGTCCGCATTGACCGTGTCCAGGGTCGGTTCGCCTTCATATTGCATACGCAGGACCGCCGCCTGAATGGTTTTCAGCTTGCCGGGCGTCATGTGCGACGCTGTCAGCGCGGCGGCCTGGCTTTCCAATACGGCCCGCACTTCGAACATGTTGCGGATCGTGTTGTCACCGTCCAGCAACGGCGCACTCTCGCGGGGTGCCAAAGGCTCCGGCGATTGGCTCGCGGCCGAAACGAAAACGCCCACGCCCTGGCGTGACTGGATCAGCCCCTGCGCTCGAAGCGTCGCGATGCCTTCCCGTACGACGTTCCGGCTGACGCCGAAGTTTTGCGCGAGAAACTGTTCGGTGGGCAAACGATCGCCCGGCCGCAGTCGTCCGGAGGCAATCTCGTCGCTCAACGAGCGGGCGATGTGCTCGGCAAGGTGAGGTCGCCGCGCGACGGGTTGCACATTCATTTCACTCATGCTCGTTCTTCCCTCTCACTTGTCTACTTAATCTACATCAGGCGACTTGTTCCCGTCAGTTAAAACTGAAGTTCTGCAACCGACATAATAATTAAAATGTTTAAAATCAATTACTTAATAGACATATAGACTAAAGCCTGAAGAAAAACACCAGTTGTTCTGTTGAAGGACAACAGGATGTCATATACGTTGTCCTCAACCTGGCGCAGGCGAAACCCGAAAATCGCCGCGACACCGTGCAACCCGCTTGAGGCGACGTCTTATGAAAATTGCCAGTATTGAAACCATTGCGCTGCGGATTCCGTTCACCACTGGAGGCAAGTCGGCCGGTGGGGTCTGGGGGCCGAAAGACCTGCAGATGGTCGATTCCCTCGTGGTTAAAATCACGACCGACGACGGCATTGTCGGTTGGGGCGAAACCTTCGGTTTCACCGCGATACCGGCGGTAAAAATCGTGATCGACACCATCCTTGCGCCCGAGCTGATTGGCAGCGATGTCACACGCCGCGAGAAATTGCAGGGCGATTTGCAGAAGAAGTTTCACGTCTTCGGTCGCAGCGGCGCGTTCATCTACGGCTTGTCGGCGATTGATATCGCGCTGTGGGACATTGCTGGCAAAGCGGCCAGCCAACCGATCTACCAGCTGCTTGGCGGCAGTGAGGCCACCTCGCTGGCGGCGTATGCAAGCCTGATCCGCTATGCCGACCCCGAGCTCATCCGCATCAATGTGCAACGCGCAGTCAACAGCGGTTTCCGCCACCTGAAGCTGCATGAGGTCGATGTCGAGGTGATCCGCGCCGCGTGCGAAGCCGCTGGCCCCGACGTGGAGATCACCCTCGACGTCAACGCCCCGTGGTCCGTGCGTGAAGCACTGGATATGACCGAGAAACTTCGCCCGCTGAATCTGCGCTGGATCGAAGAGCCGGTGTGGCCGCCGGAGAACTATTCGGGTCTGGCGACGGTGCGCAGGCACGGCGGCATTCCGGTGGCGGCCGGCGAGAATGCGTCGACGCTGATGGACTTCCAGCACCTGCTCGAAGCCGGCGCGGTCGATTTCATTCAGCCCAGCCCGGCAAAAATGGGCGGCATCACCGAACTGCAAAAAGTCTATGCGCTGGCAAACGCCCATGGCGTCACCGTGATGGTCCACGCCTTCTATGACGGCCCCGGCCTGCTGGCCGCCGTGCATGGAAGTGCCGCCCTGGGTGGTGCCAAGTCACTGGTGGAATGGCGTTATTTCGATCTCGAAGCGCAACTCTATGGCGACGCCATCATTCCCCGAAACGGACGCATCGACGTACCGCAAGGGCCAGGACTCGGCATCGAGCCGGACCCGGACGTCATTCGCGACTACCGCTTCAAACCCTGACCCATAAGCCGATTGCACCGCTGATCGAAGCCGACGCCACAGCCTTCACTGTCGGCCTCGATCAGCCATGGCGACATTCTTGATAAGAATAAATACGAGGATTGATGACATGTTAGACAGGATCGTAGGGCCCATCTTGCCCGTCGCGTTTGTGATCGCGCTGGGCTATATCGCCGGCAAGCGCGGGCGGCTCAGCCATTCGGACAGCCTGCTGATCAGCCGGCTGGTGCTCGGCTGGATATTCCCGGCGCTGCTGTTTGTCGGGATGGCCGGCACGCCTCGCGAACAGCTGTTCGACTTCAAATTCGTCGCCGCCACATTTATCGGCATCATGGGCATGTATACGATCGCACTGGTGATCGGCTGGTGGCGCTTTCGCGACCTCAAGGTGGCGACGCTCAAGGGCTTCGTCAACGGCTACCCCGACGCCGCCTTCATGGGCATCCCGATCCTCGGCGCGATGTACGGCGCAGGCAGCATCTATTCAGTACTGGTGCTGAACCTGGTCGCGAGCCTGGTGATGATTCCGGTGACGACCATGCTGCTCACCATCGCCGATGGCAAAGGCAGCGGCACCCAGGCATTCGTGTCGAGCCTGTCGGGCGCCGTACGCCGCCCGCTGATGTGGGCACCGGCCCTGAGCATCCTCCTCTCCCTGCTTCAGGTCAAACTGCCGCCGCTGGCCGCGGAATCACTCACGCTTCTGGGCAAGGCAACACCGGGCGTATCACTGCTGTGCCTGGGGCTGATCATGTCTTCCGAGAAGCTGAAAATGTCGGGTGAGGTGTGGACCAACCTTGGACTCAAGCTGTTCATTCACCCCGTGCTGATGTTCGGCGCCACTGTCGTACTGGGCACTCATGGCCTTTACGCACAACAGATGATCCTGCTGTGCGCGCTTCCATCGGCGACGATCCCGGCGATGTTCGCGAACCAGACCGGCGCCTATCAGAGCGAAGCCGCCACCTCCATCCTGGTCAGTACCGTGCTGTCGATCGTGACGTTTTCGGCGGCGATCTACCTGATTGACGGGGGACTGGCGGCAGCCTGATTGTGGGTCCCTCACGAGGCATGAGCAATCAGATGCGCAAGTGCTCACTCATGTAGTCAATGAACACACGCAACTTGGGAGAGGCATAGCGACTGGCTGGCCACAGCATCCAGAAGACGACCTGGCGGTCCAGGTAGTCGTCCAGCACTGTGACCAGTTGACCGCCCTCCAACGCTTCGCGCACAAGGAAGGTCGGCAGGAAGGCGATCCCCCTGCCCTGGATGGCGGCATAGGCAAGAGGCTCGATGGTGTTCGACGTCATCGTCGCGGGCAGCACCAATTCAGCCTCGGAGGCTTCGAGGCGCAGCGGCCAACGCTCCAGCTTTCCCGTGGCCGGGAATTTGTGTTGCAGGCATAGATGGCGCTCCAGTTAATGCGGATAAACAGGTACGCCGTGCCGCTTGAGATACACGGGCGATGCCACCAGCACATGTGCGCAGGAACCCAGGCGGCGCGCGGCCAGGCGCGAATCGCTTTGCTCGCCGGTCCGAATCACCGCGTCGAAACCCTCCTCGATCACGTCGACCATCCGGTCGCAAAAATCGATATCCAGTTCGACTTCCGGATACTGCGCCATGAACCCGTCAAAGGCCGGCATCATCAAGTCGCCCAGCAGAGGTGAGCCCACGCGAAGCCGCCCACGTGGATTGCCCGCCAGGCCTGACAGCTCGGACTCGGCAGCCGTGACCTCACTGAGGATGCGGCGGCATCGCTCAAGGAACAGGGCCCCTTCTGCCGTCAACGTGATACTGCGTGTACTGCGATGAAACAGCCGGACCTGCAAGCGCTCTTCCATCCGGGCGATGGTCTTGCCCACGGTCGAGGACGACACCCCCAACTGCCGGGCGGACTCGGTAAAGCTGCGCGTTTCGGCAACCTGCACGAACGTTGCGATGCCACTCAGATTTTCCATCACATCTCCTGCCTGCCCCGGTAGCCCCCGCCAATGAGGCGGGATTACGGAAAATCCATCCGAAATGTTCGGCATCGCGGGATATTTTTCTCCACGCTTTTTGCGCCTACATTGCGCCCATCCCACCACTGATAGGTATCGTTGTCATGTCCAAACTGCATACGAGCATCCAGATAGGCCCCCACCAGATTTCCCATCGCGTTGTTTTGGCCCCCCTGACCCGCATGCGTGCCGAGCCGGGTGCGATCCCTGGCCAGTTGATGGCCGAGTACTATGCCCAGCGCACCACCGCCGGTGGCCTGTTGATCGGCGAAGCCACCATCGCCGCAGCCAATGGCAATGGATACCTCGGTGCTCCCGGCTTGTATGACGATAGCCAGATCGCTGGCTGGAAGCGGGTGACCGACGCCGTTCATGCCAAGGGCGGTAAAATCTTTTTGCAGCTCTACCATGCGGGACGCCAGTCCAATAGCCTGCTGCAGCCAGACGGTGCCCAGCCAGTGGCCCCTTCCGTCGTGGAACACGGCGGACTGGCCTACACCGAGTCCGGCTGGACCCCCGGCACCCCGGCGCGCGAACTGACCATCGCGGAAGTCCACGGGCTGGTGGACAGCTTCCGCGACGCGGCCGTACGCGGTATCGCCGCCGGATTCGACGGCGTGGAGTTGCACTCGGCCAACGGCTACCTGTTCGATCAATTCCTCCAGGACGGTAGCAACAAACGTACGGATATCTACGGTGGCTCGTTCGAGAATCGCAGCCGGTTCCTGCTGGAAACCGTAGAAGCGGTGATCGCCGTCTGGGGCAGCAATCGGGTGGCGGTGCGCCTGGGGCCGAGCGGCCATTTCGGCGATATGTCCGACAGCGACCCCGTTGGCCTGTTCACCTATGTCGCCCGCGAACTGAACAAGCTGGACCTCGCCTATCTGCACCTGATCGAGCCGCGCATCCTGGGTGCCGCCGAGGACGAGCATCGGGACCAGAATCCGGTGGCGTCCCAACTCATCCGTCAGCACTACAAGGGCACCCTGATCGCGGCGGGCGGCTTTTCCGGTGAGTCGGCGAAGGCGATCCTTGAGGCCGGTGATGCCGACCTGGTCGCTTTTGGCCGCCACTTCATCGCTAACCCTGACTTGCCGGAACGCCTGCGCAATGGCTGGCCGCTGAACCCGTACGACCGCGAGACGTTCTTTGGTGGTACTGAGGTGGGTTACACGGACTATCCTTTCCACACTGAAGCTGCGTGACAATCTGCACCGCCGGTAACTGGGGCCTTTAAGTGCACACGGGCTGATGGATGGTGCTAACGCATGAAGGACCTTTTCACTTACCGGCTTTTCACCAGGGTCGCGCGACTGGGCAGTTTTTCAGCCGCGGCCCGTGAAGTGGGTCTTTCTCAATCCCAAGTATCCAGGGCTATTGCCGAACTCGAAGCCGATCTCGGTACCCTGCTGTTGGCAAGATCGACACGCGCAGTCGTGCCCACTGAAGCGGGGGCGGATTTTCTGTTGCGCATGGAGCCCATCCTTGCCGCGGTGGAAGAGGCAGAACAGAGCGTTCGCGCGGGCGCAGAGCTGCGTGGCGTCGTGCGAATCAGCATGCCAACGAGCATCGGCGTGAGGGAAATCATTCCGCGCATCGCGCCGTTCGCGGCCCAGCACCCCAACCTGCATATCCAGGTCCTGCTCGCCGATCACTGGCAGGATCTGGTCCGCGAAAATATCGATGTCGCGATACGCCTGGGACGGCTGTTGGACTCCAGTGCAACGAGCCGTCAGATCATGACGATCTCCCGGTTCATTCTCACCTCCCCCGCCTACTTGCGCGCCGCTGGCGAGCCAACGACCCCCGAGGACCTGCAATCCCATCGAATCATCGCCGGCCCTGCCTCGATTGTTCCCAGCGGCTGGATGTTCACACGCAATGGAGAGACCCGAACCATTGAGCTCAAGGCGCATTTCTCAACGGACGAAAATGAGGGAGCTGTCGCAGCGGCCACCGCGGGCTTGGGGATCACGTCGACAACGGCCTGGGCATGCCGGCGCGAACTTGAAACCGGTGAGCTCGTCCCCCTGCTCACCGATTGGATGACCGAATCCATTCCTGTGCATGCCTATTTCCCCCATGGCTCGCGCACCCGAAGTGCCGGCCGCGCACTGATCGAGCATTTGATCTCCAGCCTCCTGGCCGAGGATAGCGACACGTTGAGAGTGTAAGTGGCACCGGCCGGATACCTATGCATTCCCTGCATAAGTCATAGCCCATCAGGATGACTACTGCTCTAGCGCCGAAGCTGACAATTTAGCGCCGTCATTCAGCACGGCGAATCGCTCGAACCTGTTCAACCGAACGCCGTACTGGACGCCCCTTACTTGATCCTTCCAGGAGACGTGTCATGCGTATGACCGGCAATACTATCTTCATCACCGGCGGCGGCTCCGGCATTGGCCGGGGCCTGGCCGAAGCCTTTCACAAGCTGGGTAACCAGGTGATCATCTCCGGCCGACGCAAAGAGCGGCTGCAGCAGACACTGGACGCCAATCCAGGCATGGCTGCGATCGAACTCGACATCACTGACCCGGACAGCATCCAGGCCGCCGCACAGACGCTGCTCTCCAGGTACCCGGATCTGAATGTGCTGATCAACAATGCCGGCGTCATGATGCTGGACAATGCTGGCGGCGCGGTTGACGACGCGCTCGCGCAGTTGACCGTCACCACCAACCTGCTCGGCCCGATCCGCATGACCTCGGCGCTGGTCGAGCATCTGAAAGCGAAGCCTGACGCGGTGATTGCCAACGTCTCCTCCGTGCTCGGCTTCGTGCCAATGGCCGTCGCGGCGGTCTATTCGGCAACCAAGGCTGCGCTTCATTCCTACACGCTGTCGCAACGCTACCTGCTGCGTGAACAAGGTATCCAACTGGTTGAAGTTGCGCCGCCCTGGGTACGCACCGAGTTGCTCAACAGCAGCGAGGAAGAGCGCGCCATTCCGCTGGACCAGTTCATCACGCAAGCCATGGAGCAGTTCGAGAGCGGCGTGGACGAAGTCCTCGTCTCTCCCGCCGAAGCCATGCGTGCCAATCCCGGGCCGAACGAACATGCGTGGGTCGATCAGTTCAACGACATGCTCGCCAGCGGACCGGCTCTCGGCTGACCCTCATTTTGCCAATAGGACCCAACCATGACCCGACACACAGCCGCCGAAAACAAAGCCATCGTGCTCGAAGCTTTCCAGACACTGTTCAATCGCAAGGATCTGGTGGCGGCCGAACGCTTCTGGTCGCCCTCTTACATCCAGCACAGCGCTCATGTGCCTCCAGGTCGCGAGGGTCTGTTTGAACTGGTCGCCGGGGGATCGCCCGACTTGCGTTATGAATGCCAGCTCGCGGTCGCGGAGGGTGATTTCGTCATGCTGCACGGACGCTTCTCTGGTATTGGCCTGCCTGCAAACTGGGTCGTGGTCGATATCCTGCGCCTCGAAGAGGGTGTGATGGTCGAACATTGGGATGTGATTCAGGACGAGGCCACGCGCGAAAACTCCGCGGGTGGCCATCCCATGTTCGGTGATCAGTTTCCAGGTTGACGCACCCTACGGTTCAGAGCGTTGCCACCGCCCCCCAATGCAAACCCGTGGGGCGGTGGCTTTACCGACCATGTCCCACTCTGTTCACTGCCTGGTTTTCACCGTGACAAACATCTTGATGCGGTCGTGGATCTCCTGGAGCGCATGGCGAAACGGTTCAGGTCGCTCACTGGTCGTCGGGTCTTCGAAGCTCCACACGATCACCTCGCCGGAGGTCGGCATCCGTGAGGCTTCCTCGGACGACTTGTCACACAGGGTGATGACGTAATGGAAATCCTGCCCCTCGAATTCATCGATCGATTTGCTGCGCAGACCGTTAGTCTCGATGCCAATGTGTTCGAGTGACTCCAGGGTTCGAGGATCAACCTCACCGGGCTCAAGACCGGCACTGAACGCTTCGAAACTGGATGAGTCGGTGTGGCGTAGCAGCGCCTCGGCAAACAGCGAACGAACGTCATTTTTAGCGCAGACAAACAGCACCCGGAATTTGTCAGCCATTGCTATCTCCCCCGTTCGAACAGTGATCTGAAAAAACGACATGGCTCAGTTAAGCAGCGTTTTTGATCGCCCGACTTCAAGTCGATGGAATGCACTATTTCCAAATCTTTCAGTGCTCGCGCCGCTTCAGCTTGCTTCCTCCAGCACGTGCAAGAGATCAACGAACTGCCCGGTCAGCTTGTGATGCCGGTCGAGGTGAATCAACGGTTGGCACCGCTCATGGGACTCACGCATCTTGACCGAACTGCCGAGATACACCGGAAGAATCGGCAACCCCTCGACGATGAGCTCTTCGACCAGGTTGCGGTGCAAGCCCGTGGTGTTCACATATTGATTGATGACAATGCCTTCAACGACCAGTGACTCATTATGGTCAGCCTGAAGCTCTGCCACCTGCGCCAGCACCTGATACAACGCCTGGCGCGCGAAGGTATCGCAATCGAATGGAATCAACACCGCGTCCGCGGCAATGAGCGCACTGAACGCATAGAAATTCATCGCCGGAGGCGTATCGATGTAGATCCGGTCGTAGTCCGGGGAAATGTCGTCCAGTAGCCGGCGCAGTTTGTTGATCTTGAACTTGGCTTCGAGCTTGGGCTGCAGGTCGGCAAGCTCGCCACTGGCCGTGATGAGGTGAAGATTGTCGTAGGGCGTCTCGACGATCTGGGCGCGGCTTTTTTTGGCTGCCGGCCCGGAGGACAGTGTTTGCTTGAAAAAATCGGCAATGCCCACCGGGATGTCATCGCCGGTCAGACCGGTGAGGTAATACGTGGTGTTGGCCTGGGCATCCAGATCGACAACGAGTGTCCGATAGCCTTCCATTGCACTTGCAGCAGCCAGGTTGCACACAATGCTCGACTTGCCCACCCCACCCTTTTGATTGAAAACAACGCGGCGCATCATTGCCCTTCCTGTGGCAAAAGATTCCAGTGTATCGATTTGTTGCGAATCTACTGCGGTAACTTGATGAATTTTTTATTGCAGCTGTCGTGCGCCATGGCTGCAACAAACAGAAGCTCTGCTACGCTCTGCGAATCCACTCACAAGCGAGGACGATGATGTCTTTTGTCGACGATTTCGTGGCCAAGATCATCTCCCTGGAAGTCTCCCTCTATCACGCTCGCGCCCGGTTGCAAGCCAACAGCGACAGCGAAGCCCTGCACGACCTGAGGATCGCGGTTCGCAAAGTTCGAAGCCTTTTGCGTCCGCTGCGCAACATGCCGGAGGTTGCAGCGCTGAATCAGGCGGCGGCTGAAGTCGGCAGCGTGACGACCCCCACGAGGGATCTGGAGGTCATCATCGGTGAACTGCAGAAAATGGGTTATCCGCACCAGGCGATGAGTCGCAGCGCATCCCTGACAGAACAGTATCGCAAGATCGTTGCCAGCCCGGAGCTCGACAAACTGTTTGGTGAACTGGATCGGTGGCCCGAGTTGTTCCGGACGGCCGAGAGAGCCGGCGAACTGGCCGATGTCAAACGCCAGGTTCAGAATGCCCTTAAGAAAAGAATCACTCAGTTGATCGCCGGTCTTCGGGACAAGGATTTTGACCGGCACGAACTGAGGATCATCGTGAAAAACGCGAGATACCTCACCGATGCTTTTCCGGCATTGTCACCGCTCAAGGCTAAATCCAGGGCTGAACTGAAGTCGGTACAGGCGTCCCTTGGCTCGTGGCACGATCATCATCAATGGTGCCTGCGGGCCGAATCCGAACCTGATTTGCTCGAAATCGCCCCTGTCTGGCAAGTCGCATCCGAACAGGCGCTGGCCGATGCCGAACTGAGGCTGGCATCGCTGCTTGATCACCTTGAGAAAGACCTGACGAATTCAAAAGGTTAACGCCGCGCCCCTTGTAAGTCGGGCTCGAAGGCGATCAATGGGTGCAACCCTTGATGGAAGCCCTTCGAGAATAAAACTTGCCGGATTTTTTCAATCCAGCCTATGCGACGAATGACACTGAATTACACCGCTGGTCACAAGCGCGACGAAAACACCGTACTAGGCTATTACGGGCGCCTTGAACGGTACGCGGGATTCGATCCAGTCGTTAAAGGGTTTCCTTGAACCGTCCAGGCTAAAAGTTGGGGGGTTACTCACGAAGGTCCTGTTGTTTTGCCCTCGATACTGGGGCGACCTGCAACACGGATCGGAACCAGAGAAAGGAAAACCCTTATGAACAGGTTCTCGCACCGCCCCAGGCTTTACCTGGCATGCTCATTGTTAATGGCAATCAACGTTGCCCAGGCAGCACAAACCGAAAAACCCAACATCCTGTTTATCGTCTCCGACGACACCGGCTACGGTGACCTCGGCCCTTATGGCGGCGGTGTCGGTCGAGGCATGCCGACGCCCAGCATCGATCAACTGGCGGCAGAAGGCACCACCTTCTATTCCTTCTATGCCCAACCCAGCTGCACGCCGGGCCGGGCCGCGATGCAGACCGGGCGTATCCCCAACCGCAGCGGCATGACCACGGTGGCGTTCCAGGGTCAGGGCGGCGGTTTGCCAGCGGCTGAGTGGACACTGGCCTCCGTGCTGAAAACCGGTGGTTACGAAACCTATTTCACCGGCAAATGGCACTTGGGCGAGGCCGACTACGCACTGCCCAATGCGCAAGGTTACGACGTCATGAAATACGCCGGCCTTTACCACCTCAATGCCTACACATACGCCGATCCCACCTGGTTCCCCGACATGGATCCGGAGACCCGCGCCATGTTCGCCCAAGTGACCAAAGGCGCGTTGTCCGCCAAGGCGGGGGAAAAGGCGGTCGAGGAATTCAAGATCAACGGACAATACGTGGATACGCCGGTGGTGGATGGCAAGCCGGGTGTGGTCGGGATTCCGATCTTCGACAGCTATGTCGAGAAAGCGGCACTGGAGTTCCTCGACAGCGCGGCCAAATCCGACAAGCCGTTCTTTATCAACGTCAACTTCATGAAAGTGCATCAACCCAACCTGCCCGCTCCGGAGTTCGTCCACAAGTCGATCTCCAAGACGAAGTACGCCGACTCGATCGTCGAGCTCGACACCCGTATCGGGCACATCATGGACAAGTTGAAAGCGCTGGGGTTGGATAAGAACACCCTGGTGGTTTACACCACCGATAACGGCGCCTGGCAGGACGTTTATCCGGATGCCGGTTACACGCCATTCCGGGGCACCAAGGGTACGGTGCGCGAAGGGGGCAACCGGGTGCCGGCGATCATGGTCTGGCCCGGCCAGATCAAGGCGAACGCCAAAAACCACGACATCATCGGTGGCCTGGATCTGATGGCGACGTTCGCCTCGGTAGCCGGGATCAAACTGCCGGAGAAAGATCGCGAAGGTCAGCCGATCGTCTTCGACAGCTATGACATGACCCCGGTGTTGAAGGGCACCGGTCCCGATCCACGCAAAGAGTGGTTCTACTTCACCGAAAACGAGCTGTCCCCGGGAGCTGCCCGTGTGGGCAACTACAAAGCCGTGTTCAACTTGCGTGGCGACGATGGCGCCCCGACAGGCGGCCTGGCCGTGGACACCAACCTGGGCTGGAAAGGCGCTGCGAAATACGTGGCGACGGTACCGCAGGTCTTCGACCTGTATCAGGACCCACAGGAGCGCTATGACATTTTCATGAGCAACATCACCGAACGCACCTGGACCATGGTTCCGATCAGCCAGGCCATCGACAAGCTCATGAAGACCTACGCCAAATATCCGCCTCGCAAGATGCAGAGCATGACCTATGACGGCCCGGTTGAAATTTCCAAGTACCAGAAATTCCAGTCGGTGCGCGAAGACCTGCAGAAGGAAGGTGTGAACATTCCGATCCCTAACTGACCCTGAGGGCGTGGCAGCTTCGCTCGGGGCTGCCACTGGCTACTGGTGCCCAGACGGGCTTGTGAAAATCCCGGATCAGCCCGCGCGCCCTCCCTTATACCGGCGAAATCGTCGCCAGCACGCCAATCAAAATAGTCAGCACCAGAAAGCCACCCAGAAAAATCGCCATCTTGCCCATAAGGCCCCCTACACATTGAGTTTGCGGTGCACCGCGGTTTCAGGCGCGGAACGTGTCGTAATTGTGCGACGCAAACTGAGTGCATTACAGAGGCAGAAAGCGCTGAAAAATACGGATCAGATGGAGAATTCGTCCGGGAAAACGCGTCACTGTAGGAGCTGGCTTGTCGGGTCGCCGCATCGCAGCGAAGACGGCGGCACAGGCCACAGCAATCCCGCTGACCGTCACCGGTTCAGCGGGTTTTCTTTATTGCGGATCAACGTGATCCAGCACTCGATTCACCGACAACTCGGCGAGAGAAATCATCTGCTGAATCCCCAGGGCCAGATTGCATTTGGGGCCTTCGAGGATAAACGCCAGTTCACTGGCCATGACACTGGCCGAGGCCAAGGTTTCGCACGCGTGAACCAGGAGGGTTTCGTTGTTGACGTCGGGGGCGATGGTGAAGATGGGATTGGGGCGGCGTTCGGCCATGGCTGGCTTTGGCGGTGGGGTTAGTGGATCGGTTTCGGGGGACTTAACAGTTGCAGATGGATTTGAGTTTTCATTGAGCATACTGGAACTCCAAATAGACTGGGCTCCTATGAAGTCGGGCTACCACACCCGATCGCTGAATTGGCAGCGACGCCGCGAAGGTTAACGAGAGGGCCTGGCAAGCGCAAGTCTGGATGGTGCGCGTTATCGTTGACGTCCATCGCGAGCAGGCTCGCTCCTACAGGGGAACGCGTTCATCCGCAAACTCAGGTTGGCTGTGAGGCCGCCATCGCTGGCAAGCCAGCTCCCACAGTGGACGGTGTACATCTGCTTCTCACCACTCAACAGGCCGAGCGTTAGCTCGCCTGCCGCTTTTGATTTTGATCCACCCGCCCCTTCGGGAGGCTGAGTGGAGGTGTTCATCCGGGGAGTGGCGCGAAGCGCCGTTCGACGCAGTCGAACACGCTGCATGTAGGTGCAGCGAAGCCAACCGGAGGGCAGTGTCCCCGGATGGATGCCGGAGCGAAGGAACCCCGAGCCTTGGCGAGGGGCCGGACGCTGGGGCGAGACCTTTGGTTCCTTTGGGGCGTTTGCCAAAGGGACTCGCCGTAAGGGCGAAACCATAAGTGGCCGTTACCGCAGCAATGGATATGTACTCGGTCAGCATAGAGACAGGTCGGCTGTCAGGCCGCCATCGCTGGCAAGCCAGCTCCCACAGGTACCGCGGTGAGCACATGAAAACTCATATAGCCCACCCACAAAAAAGCCCGCTGACCGTCACCGGTTCAGCGGGCTTTCTTTTTGCCTTTCAGTCAGTCCCACCACAATGGCGGGACAACCGAATTACAGCGCCATATCAGCCGCTGCACTCTCTTTCACTGGCTTGGCCTTCTCAGCCGGAGCAGCCGGAGCCGCCACCTGGCCAATCACCGGCGGCGCAGGCAGTTCCAGCACCTTGGCGGTGTAGGCCCACTCCTCGGCCACTTTGGCCGGGTCGTTGTTCAGCTGGGTGCCGTAGCTCGGCACGATCTGGTGCAGTTTTTCCTGCCACTCAGGTGTCGCAACCTTGTCCTTGAACACCTTCTGGATCACGGTCAGCATGATCGGTGCAGCGGTCGAGGCGCCTGGGGACGCGCCCAGCAAGCCGGCGATGCTGCCGTCTTGCGAAGCGACGATTTCGGTGCCCAGTTTCAGCACGCCACCGGCGGCTTCGTCACGCTTGATGATCTGCACGCGCTGGCCCGCTTGCCACAGGCGCCAGTCTTCGGCCTTGGCGTTCGGGAAGTATTCCTTCAGGGCGTTGAGGCGGTCTTCATCCGACAGCATCAGTTGGCCGGCCAGGTACTCCACCAGCGGGTATTCCTTGATGCCAACCTTGGTCATCGGCCACACGTTGTGCGTGGTGGTGGTGGTCAGCAGGTCCAGGTACGAACCTTCTTTCAGGAACTTGGTGCTGAAGGTGGCGAATGGGCCAAACAGGATCACGCGCTTGCCATCGAGCACGCGGGTGTCCAGGTGCGGAACCGACATCGGCGGTGCGCCAACAGAGGCTTTGCCATAGGCCTTGGCCAAGTGTTGCTCGGCGATGGCCGGGTTATCGGTCACGAGGAACGAGCCGCCTACCGGGAAGCCTGCGTATTCGCGAGCTTCAGGAATGCCTGACTTCTGCAGCAGGTGCAGGGCACCGCCGCCGGCACCGATGAACACGAACTTGGCGTCGGTTTCGGTTTTGCTGCCGTCTTTCAGGTTTTTGTAGCTGACGCGCCAGCTGCCATCCTGGTTCCGGGTGATGTCCTGCACTTCGCTGGACAGCTTCAAGTCGAATTTCGGTGTGGTTTGCAGGTGGGCAACGAACTGGCGGGTGATTTCGCCGAAGTTCATGTCGGTGCCGAGCGGGCTCCAGGTGGCCGCGATTTTCTGGTTCGGGTCACGCCCTTCCATCATCAGCGGAACCCACTTCTTGATCACAGCCGGGTCTTCGGAGTACTGCATGCCGGCGAACAGCGGGCTCGCTTGCAGGGCTTCGTAGCGCTTTTTCAGGAACTTGATGTTGTCATCGCCCCACACAAAGCTCATGTGCGGTGTGGAGTTGATGAACGAACGCGGGTTTTTCAGCACGCCTTGCTGGACCTGCCACGCCCAGAACTGGCGGGAGATCTGGAAGGCTTCGTTGATTTCAACGGCTTTAGGGATCGAGACCTTGCCGTTTTCGTCTTCCGGCGTGTAGTTCAGCTCGGCCAGGGCGGAGTGACCGGTACCGGCATTGTTCCAGCCGTTGGAGCTTTCCAGGGCGACGCCGTCGAGGCGCTCGATCATTTGCATCGAAGTGCCGGGTTCCAGCTCATTGAGCCACACACCCAGGGTTGCACTCATGATGCCGCCGCCAATCAGCAGCACATCGACTTTCTTGGCTTCTTCAGCCTGGGCTGTCGTGATCCCCAACGACAACGCCAGCCCCAGCAGGGCTGTGTTCACTTTCTTAAACATCTGTAACACCTTTGATAAAACGTCATCCGCCCTTTTGATCCCTATCCCACAGGCCCCGTGCTTCACGGCATTCAGGCAAATGTCGTGGGTGCCTGGTCATAAGTTTCGCAGGGTGGGCACACAAGGCCGACGAACTGCATCGACCCCAGTTATATGTCCCTACTGAACTGACTTTTTATCTTTTTTGGCTTCAGCTACTTGAGCGACAGTGATTCCGTTGGCGCATCTCGAGGACGCGCAAACTGAATAGGTCAAACCAAGTTGGGGCGAAGAATATCACGACACGGCAAACCCGCGCGTCTGTTCACGACTGCTTGGTCCAGACACTGATCTGTCGCCAGCCCCTCGATCCTGTAGGAACCGGCTTGCTGGCGAAGGCCAAGGCGAGTGTTGTATCGCATTTGAGGACGCTTTCGCTGGCAAGCCAGCTCCTACAGGTCACGGCGAACGGGCGACTATACTCAGGGGTCTTCAGTTGAGCCTGTGAGGAAAAGCCATGAGCGACAAAGACGATCTGCGCAAATATTCCTCAGAAGTGGTCGATGGCGTCGAAGCCGCACCGGCCCGGTCCATGCTGCGTGCCGTGGGTTTTACCGATGAAGACTTCACCAAGCCGCAGATCGGCATCGCCTCGACCTGGGCGATGGTCACGCCGTGCAACATGCACATCGACAAACTGGCGATCGAGGCCGAAAAAGGCGCGAATGCCGCGGGCGCCAAAGGCGTGATCTTCAACACCATCACCATTTCCGACGGCATCGCCAACGGCACTGAAGGCATGAAGTATTCACTGGTGTCGCGGGAGGTGATCGCCGACTCCATCGAGACGGTGGCCGGTTGCGAAGGCTTCGACGGGCTGGTGACCGTGGGAGGTTGCGACAAGAACATGCCGGGCTGCCTGATCGGCATGGCGCGGCTCAATCGCCCGTCGATCTTCGTCTATGGCGGCACCATCCGCCCGGGTGCCGGCCACACCGACATCATTTCCGTGTTCGAAGCCGTGGGCCAGCACGCGCGCGGGGACATCAGCGAGATCCAGGTCAAGCAGATCGAGGAAGTGGCGATTCCCGGCCCCGGTTCCTGCGGCGGCATGTACACCGCCAACACCATGGCCTCGGCCATCGAAGCACTGGGCATGAGCCTGCCCGGCTCCAGCTCCCAGGACGCCGTCGGCAGCGACAAGGCTTCGGACAGTTTCCGCGCCGGGCAGCAGGTCATGGAGCTGCTCAAACTCGACCTCAAGCCACGGGACATCATGACCCGCAAGGCCTTCGAAAACGCCATTCGCGTGGTGATCGCCCTCGCCGGCTCCACCAATGCCGTGTTGCATCTGTTGGCGATGGCCCACGCGGTGGATGTCGAACTGACCCTGGATGACTTCGTCGAACTGGGCAAGGTGTCGCCGGTGGTGGCCGACCTGCGCCCCAGCGGCAAATACATGATGAGCGAGCTGGTGGCCATTGGCGGCATCCAGCCCTTGATGAAGCGCATGCTCGCGGCCGGTATGCTGCACGGCGATGTGCTGACCGTCACCGGCAAGACCCTGGCGGAGAACCTCGAAAGCGTGCCCGACTACCCCGCTGGCCAGGACGTGATCCTGCCCTTCGACCAGCCGATCAAAAAGGACTCGCACCTGGTGATTTTGCGCGGCAACCTCTCGCCCACCGGCGCGGTGGCCAAGATCACCGGCAAGGAGGGCCTGCGCTTTGAAGGCACGGCGCGGGTTTATCACGGCGAGGAAGGCGCACTGGCCGGCATTCTCAATGGCGAAGTGCAGGCCGGCGATGTGATCGTGATTCGCTACGAAGGGCCCAAGGGCGGGCCGGGCATGCGCGAAATGCTCTCACCCACTTCGGCAGTGATGGGCAAGGGGCTGGGCAAGGATGTGGCGCTGATCACCGATGGCCGTTTTTCCGGCGGCTCCCATGGCTTCGTGGTAGGGCACATCACACCGGAAGCCTTTGAAGGCGGGCCGATTGCGTTGATCGAAGACGGTGACAAGATCACCATCGACGCCGAAACCCGGCAGATCACCATGGATGTGTCGGACACCGAACTGGCGCAGCGCAAGACCCGTTGGGTGCGGCCCGAATCCAAATACAAACGCGGGGTGTTGGCCAAGTATGCGAAGACGGTGTCCAGTGCCTCGGAGGGGGCTGTGACTGATAAGTATCTGTAGGAGCTGGCTTGCCAGCGAAGGCGTACTCTGGAACGCCGCAAAATCCAATGGTCCCTTCGCGGGCAAGCCCGCTCCCACAGGGTTTCAGGGTGATCACAAAACTGTGATTCACCCAGATCACTGTAGGAGCTGGCTTGCCAGCGAAGGCGGCCTTGAGAGCACCGAAAAACTGATGGCCCCTTCGCCGGCAAGCCGGCGCCTACAGAGTCTGCATTTCACGAATCACAATCGAAACCGATCCACCGACTGCGACAGTTTTCCAGCCAACGAAGACAACTCATCGGTCGTCGAAGCCGTCTGCCCTATCACCTTGCTGGTGCCTTCGGACATGCCGGCAATCATCTCCACCTGATGGGCGATTTCGTTGCTGGCCAGGCTCTGCTCGCCGATGGTGCGGCTGATGTCGTTGACCAGTTGCGTGGTATTGAGCGTGGCGTCGAGGATTTCGCGGATGGCGCGTTCAACATCGGCGGTCACCGCCATGCCTTTGTCGACCTGGGCCACGCCCGCCTCCATGCTGGTCACCGCCTCGCGGGTGCTCTGCTGGATGCGCGAGACCATGGCGGCGATTTCCTGGGTGGAGGCGCTGGTGCGTCCGGCGAGGCTGCGCACTTCGTCGGCCACCACGGCAAACCCGCGCCCCTGCTCACCGGCGCGGGCGGCTTCGATGGCGGCGTTCAGCGCCAGCAGGTTGGTCTGATCGGCGATGCCCTTGATCACCTGGATGATGCTGAAAATCGCTTCGGAATCCTTGTCCAGCGTACGAATCACCTGCGCCGATTGCTGCGCCGAACGGGCGATGCCGTCCATGTCGTTGACCACCTGATGGATCACCCGCCCGCCATCCTTGGCCAGCGCCTCGGCCTGGTTGGCCATGTTCAGCGCGCGCTCGGCATGCCGGGTGATTTCCTCGATGCTCGCGGTCATTTCGCTGGCGGCCGCGGCCATGGTGCTGGCCGCGACGCTTTGTTGCTGGCTGCTGCCCGCGACTTCGTGGCAGCCGTTGCTCAATCGTTCACTCATGCCGCTGACGCCATGGGCGTTGCTGCGCACCACTTCGATCATGCCGCGCAAATCCCGCTGCATGGTGGCCAGGCTGCGAATCAATTGACCGGCTTCGTCGTTGCGCTGGCTCTCGACGATTGGCTCGCTGAGATTGCCGTGGGCGATGCTTTCGGCAATGCGGCTGGCGGTCTGCAACGGCCCCAAGATGCTGACAATGGCCGAACGACCCAGCACCAGCAGGAGCAGGAGGCTGACGATGAGCACAACGCCGACCGTGAGGTTGGCATTGCTGATGGCCTGCGCCGTGCCCTGGCTGGTGTGCTGGGTGTTGTTTTCAATCAGCTCGCTGAGGGCCGCCATCTGGTTTTCCAATTGGCTGAACGCGCTGTTGAAGGTGCTCAATTCCTTTTGCGCGGCCTCGGGGTTTTCCAGGGCCAGGCCAACAATGCGCTCGGTGGCACTGATGTAGGTATCGAGACTGGGCTTGATCTGGTTCAGCGCGGTTTTCAGGGTGTCGTTGACCGGCAATTTGAGGTTTTCGCCGAGCACTTCACGAAAGTGCGCGGTGTGCTCCTCGATGGAGCTGCGCACCTCGGCCTTGCTGCTGGTGCTTTTGCCCAAGCCCACCAGCATCGCCGACAGCACATCGGCGCGCAGCGCATCGTGCATCATGTCGGCCTCAAGATGATTGCGCAGTGCGGTCATGCCAACGTCGTTGGCCTGCACTGCTCCCGCCATCTGGCTATTTCCCAGGTAACTGACCATGCCCATGATCAATGCGGTGAGCACGCCGGTGCCGATCAGTAACAGTAAACGCAGTTTTATGGACACTCTGTGGTTCCTCTTTTCGCACGTCTATCGTTTGGGTGGCTTCATCATCCTAAAGAAAGCCCATTGCTGAAGACGTTATCGGCGGGTCACGGCGGTTACTGAAAGCCTGCAACCGGGTTTTACGGTTTTTACGACATGCGGTAGGTGTCGTCTTCCATCAATCCCCTGCCCGCCATCTTCCATTTCAGGGGAAATCTGCTAGGTTGTACGACAACCTACAACAACAAGGAAACTCCCATGAAAAAAGTCAAAGTGCTGATCGGCTTTCTCTGCCTGTTCAGCGGCTATGTCGCAGCCGCGTCCTCGTCGAGTGACAAGGATGTCGCGCAAGCCGTCGACCATCTGACCGACGCCATGCTGCACAAGAACATTGCGCAACTTCAGGCATTGACCGCCGAGAACCTGACCTACGGGCATTCCAGCGGCAAGATCCAGGACAAGCAAGCCTTCATCGCCGACATCGAAACCGGCAAAAGCGCGTTCAAAACCCTCGAGATGCAGAACCAGACCATCACGGTCTCCGGTGATGTCGCACTGGTCCGCCATCACTTTTCGGCCCAGGCCCTCAAGGGTACCGAAGTGGTTCCCACCGAAATCGAGAACTTGCAGATCTGGCAGAAGCAACACGGGAAATGGTTACTGGTAGGACGACAAGCATTCAAATTCTGATATTGGTTTAACTGTCAGATAGCGTTGAACGGGCTCTCCTGTGGGAGCGAGCCTGCTCGCGAAGAAGCCGTGTCAGTCAATATTTTTGTCAACTGACACACTGCTTTCGCGAGCAGGCTCGCTCCCACAGGGGGGGGAATCACACCACTGCGACTTCCACCCTCCCCCCGTTCAACCGCACCGGCCACACCCGCAAACGCTGTTGCGGGTACTCCAGGCAACTGCCGTCCTCTAGGCGAAAGTGCTGCTTGTAGATGGGCGAAGCCACCACCAGGTCGCCCTTGATGCTGCCGACCAGGCCGCGACCGATGACATTGGCCCCCGATTGCGGGTCGTGGTTGTCGATGGCGTAGAGGTTTTTGCCCTCGATGCCCGGCAGGTAGAACAGCGCCACCTGCGCACCGTCCAGCCACACCACCACGCCAGAGTCGTTCACCAGATCCTGCTGGCTGCACACCGATTGCCAGGTGGCAGACAAACCGGTTTCAACGCGTTGGGTATTGGACTGATTCATCAGACGTTCTCCTCGGTGACAGGGATCAGGTTGAGTTCGGCGGCCATGATCGGGCGCCGTTGGCCGCGTTCGTGGACAAAGTGGATGTCCGGGTCCGGGCGTTTGTCGTTGACGAAGGTACGGAAGCGCTTGAGTTTTTCCGGGTCTTTGAGGGCGTTGGCCCACTCGCATTCATAACGATTGACCACCAGTTGCATCTGCGACTCCAGTTCAGCACCCAGGCCCAGGCTGTCGTGGATGATCACGTCCTTGAGGTAGTCCAGGCCGCCCTCCAGGCTTTCGCGCCATACCGAGGTGCGCTGCAGCTTGTCCGCGGTGCGGATGTAGAACA
Source organism: Pseudomonas izuensis (assembly GCF_002356535.2). Classification (NCBI taxonomy): domain Bacteria; kingdom Pseudomonadati; phylum Pseudomonadota; class Gammaproteobacteria; order Pseudomonadales; family Pseudomonadaceae; genus Pseudomonas; species Pseudomonas izuensis. Next base: position 4,223,606 of record NZ_AP017423.2, read on the forward strand.
TCAGGAAGCGGTCGATGTAGCGGATCAGCGTCGCATCATCCAGATCGGTGGCGAACAGTTCGGCGTGACGCGGACGCATGCCACCGTTGCCGGCGATGTAGAGGTTCCAGCCCTTCTCGGTGGCGATCACCCCCACATCCTTGCTCTGTGCTTCGGCGCACTCACGGGTGCAACCGGACACCGCGAACTTGAGCTTGTGCGGCGAACGCAGGCCCTTGTAACGGTCTTCGATCGTCAGGGCCATTTGCACGCTGTCCTGCACGCCGTACCGGCACCAGGTGCTGCCGACGCAGGATTTCACCGTGCGGGTCGATTTGCCGTAGGCGTGCCCGGTTTCAAAGCCGGCTTCGATCAATTCGCCCCAGATGTCCGGCAATTGATGCAACTGTGCGCCGAACAAATCGATGCGCTGGCCGCCGGTGATTTTGGTGTAGAGGTCGTATTTCTTCGCCACCACGCCGATGGCGATCAGCTTGTCGGCGGTGATTTCGCCACCGGGAATGCGCGGCACCACCGAGTAAGTGCCGTTTTTCTGCATGTTGGCCATGAAGGTGTCGTTGGTGTCCTGCAACGGCACCAGCGACGGGTCCATGATCGGCTGGTTCCAGCACGACGCCAGGATCGAGCCCACCGCCGGCTTGCAGACATCGCAACCGGTGTGCCCGCGACCGTGCTTGGCCAGCAGCTCTTCGAAGGTGATCACCCCTTCTACCCGCACCAGCGCATACAGTTCCTGACGGGTGTAGGCGAAATGCTCGCACAGGCTCTTGTCGACGCTGACGCCACGGGCAATCAACTCATGCTCGAAGACTTGCTTGAGCAGCCCGGCGCAACCGCCACAACCGGTGCAGGCCTTGGTCTGCGACTTGAGCAGGCCGAGGTCGGTGCAACCGCCATCGATGGCCGAGCAGATGGCGCCCTTGGTGACGTTGTGGCACGAACAGACCGTGGCCGATTCCGGCAAGGCGCCTGGGCCCAGGGTCGGCGCACCTTCGGACGACGGCAGGATCAGGCCGGCCGGTTCGGACGGCAAGGCAATCGCGTTCTGCATGTATTGCAGCAGGGTGTCGTAATAGCTGTTGTCGCCGATCAGCACCGCACCGAGCACCTGCTTGCCACTGGCATCCACCACCAGGCGCCGATAGCTGGCCGTGGTCTCGTCGATGAACTGATAGCTGCGGGCGCCCGGGGTGTGGGCATGGGCATCGCCGATGGAGCCGACATCGACACCCAGCAACTTGAGCTTGGTCGACATGTCGGCGCCGCGGAACGGCTCGGCAGCGTCGTCACACAGGCGCGCGGCGACGCTGCGGGCCATCTGGTAGCCGGGGGCAACCAGGCCGAACAGACTGCCGTTCCATGAAGCGCATTCACCGATGGCGTAGATGTTCGGGTCGCAACTCAGGCAGGTGTCGTCGATCACCACACCACCGCGCGGGCCGATCTCCAAAGCACATTGGCGGGCCAGCGCATCCTGGGCGCGAATACCGGCGGAGAACACTACCAGGTCGGTTTCGAGGAACTCGTCGTTGGCAAAATTCATCCGATAGCGGTACTGCTCCCCCGCACTGATCGATTGCGTGGCGCGGGACAGGTGCACGCCGACGCCCAGCCGTTCGATCTGTGCCTTGAGCGCCAGACCGCCAAGATCATCCAATTGCACCGGCATCAGGCGCGGCGCGAATTCCACCACGTGGGCTTCAAGGCCCAGGCTTTTCAGGGCGTTGGCGGCTTCCAGGCCGAGCAGGCCACCACCGACCACTACACCGCGCCGGGCATTGGCCGCCGCGGCACGGATGGCATCGAGGTCTTCAAGGGTGCGGTAGACCAGTCGCGAATCGCCTTCGGCACCTTCAATCGCTGGCACGAACGGATAAGAACCGGTGGCCATGATCAGTTTGTCGTAGGCCACGCAACCCTGGGCGGTGATGACTTCGCGTCGTGCGCGGTCGATTTCCAGCACCGGCATACCCAGGTGCAGCGTGACGCCGGGCGTCTGGTACAACGAGGCGTCACTCAGCGCCAGCGATTCGGCATCGCGACCGGTGAAGTATTCGGACAGATGCACACGGTCGTAGGCGCGCATCGGCTCTTCGCTGAAAACGTGCAGACGATAGCGCCCGAGGGCGCCGCGCTCGATCAACTGCTCGACACAATGATGGCCGACCATGCCATTGCCGATCACAACCAGCGTTTGCAGCTTGTTCAACGTGGCTACAGTGCAATTCATAAATGACCCTGCTCGTTCAAAAAGCAAAAAAAAACGCCTGAAACCTTGCGGTTCCAGGCGTCTTTGCCTGTTCTCTTGCGGTGTTGAAACCAGACGGCCATGCCCGGTCCACCGATATTGCCCACGACCTGTGCGGTTGATCGATCGTCGTTGACCGAGCGGGCTGTCCGCCTAGTTAGATGGACTTGAGGGGGTCTTTGCAGGGTTTGTGCCAGTGTATGGATCAGGGCTGGGAAGACGTTGATTCAGGCGGGTTTGATGCGATTGGCAGGGTATGAATGGCACGCAGGTGGACGAACAAATCGCTGCGCGCTGGTGCACGTTATCGGTCTTTGCGCTTTATAAAAGTGCACGTAAATTCAGGTCCCCCAAAAAACCTGTGGCGAGGGAGCTTGCTCCCTCGCCACAGTTTTATTGGTGTTTTATACATCCATGGACAACATCAACCTTTCAGCAGCACCGCGTATTGCACTTGCCCCGGCCAAACCGCGCTTCCTGGCGCTCACGGAAAAACGCCTCGTAACTCATCACCGGCTCACCCGGAGATTTGAGCGCCATTTGCGCGACGTAGTTGTCGTAATCGGGAACGCCCACCATTAACCGTGCGCTCTGGCGGAAGAAACTGGCGGCCTGTTGCAATTGACGGAACATGGCAATGCTCTCAATGGGTATTGGACGCCACCATGGAACCCCACGAATGTATCTGCAATGTGTCAGCGCGCGGTTCCTTTGTATTTTCGTGTAGACAAGCCCCCGCGACCTTTTGGCGCAGGACCTTCGGGCGACCGATTAAGCGCGATTGGGCAACAGTTTGTTAACATCCCTGCGCTTTTTTCCGCCTGATGCGTCAGGCACTGTGTTTTTTCTGTCGCTACACAGGAAGCTTTATTTCCATGAGTACGTTGTATTCCCGTCGCACGGTCCTGCAGGGCATGAGCCTGCTGAGCCTTGGCCTGCTCGCCGGTTGCGATGGCAGCAGCAAGCTGTCGTTCAAGTACGGCAAGGACCTGAGCGACAAGATCATGGGGCGTAACTTCAAGCTCAAGGACGCCGACGGCGAAACCCGGATGCTCGGTAGCTACCGGGGCCTGATGCCGATGATTTTCTTCGGGTTCACCCAATGCCCGGCCGTCTGCCCGACGACCCTGGCCCGTGCTGCCCAGGCGAAGAAGCTGATGGGCCGCGATGGCGACCGCCTGCAGGTGATCTTCATCACCCTGGACCCCGAGCGCGACACCCCGCAAATGCTCGACAAATACGTCAAGGCCTTCGATCCCAGCTTCGAAGCACTGTCCGGCACACTGGAAGAAACCGCCGCCGTTGCCAAAGAGTTCGGCGTATTCTTCGAGAAAGTGCCGAGCGGCGACACCTACACCCTGTCCCATACCGCGACCAGCTACGTATTCGACTCCCGAGGCAATCTGCGCCTGGGCCTGTCCGCGTCCCTTACCGCTCAAGAGTGCGCAGAAGACCTGCTCACCGTCATGGAGGTCTGCTGATGACTTCGTTGTTCCCGAACCGTATCAAACAGCTGGCGCTGGGCCTTTCCCTGATCGGCCTGGCCTGGCAGGCGTGCGCGCAAACCCAGGTCAGTGACGCCTGGGTCCGCGCCACGGTGGCCGGTCAGCATTCGACCGGCGCCTTCATGACCCTGCAGGCCGATACGGACAGCAAGCTGCTCAGCGTGCAGTCGCCCGTCGCCAAGACTGCACAGATCCACGAAATGAGCATGAAAGACGATGTGATGCGCATGGGTCAGGTCGAATCCGTGGCGTTGCCGGCCGGCAAGCCGGTGAGCCTGGGCCCCAACGGCTACCACGTCATGTTGATGGACCTGACGGCCCAGGTAGCAGAAGGCAGCAAAGTGCCCCTGACCCTGACCGTGGAAAACGCCAAGGGTGAGAAAGAGACGATCAAGGTCGAGGCCGAAGCCCGTTCGCTCGGCGCGATGGACCACGGCAGCATGGATCACAGCAAGATGGATCACAGCAAAATGCAATGAGGGTCTGATGGCCTCGCTCAACGAGGCCGTTCACTGATGGGAGGTGCGCACCATGACGACGAACACCGAAACCGCCATCCTCGCCGGCGGCTGCTTCTGGGGCATGCAGGATCTGTTGCGACGCTACCCGGGCGTGCTTGCCACGCGGGTCGGTTACTCGGGCGGCGATGTGCCCAATGCCACCTACCGCAACCACGGCACCCACGCCGAGGCGATCGAGATCGTCTTCGACCCGCGGCAGATCAGTTATCGGCAGATTCTCGAATTCTTCTTCCAGATCCACGACCCGACCACCAAAAATCGCCAGGGCAACGACCTGGGGACGAGCTATCGCTCGGCACTCTATTACCTGAGCGATGAACAACGACAAGTCGCTGAAGACACCGTTGCGGACGTCGAAGCTTCCGGCCTCTGGCCCGGCAAGGTCGTCACCGAGATCGAGCCCGCCGGACCGTTCTGGGAAGCGGAGCCTGAACACCAGGATTATCTCGAACACTACCCCAACGGCTACACCTGCCACTTCATCCGGCCAAACTGGACGTTACCCAAACGCGGGTAATCGCTAACCCCCTGTAGGAGCTGGCCCGTCGGATCGCCGCACAGCAGCGAAAGCGGACTGTCAGTCGACACATTCATCGCTTGAAAGAATGCTTTCGCTGGCAAGCCAGCTCCTACAAGGGGGGGTACTCAAGGCAGGTAGCCGCGCTGGACCCAGACCCGGCGGTCAATGGCCTGTCGTAGCCGCTCACGGCTTTCGGTCCAGACCTGCGGGTCGACCGAGGTCGTCGAGCGCATCAGGTCGAGCATGGCCGAATGGGCGGCCCGGTATTCAGCCAGGGCATCGCTGGCCTTGATTTTCAACCGCTCGCTGTCGGTCATTTCCATCCGCCGCAAGGCCAGTATCGCCTCGTCGGTGATCAGCGGACTCAAGGTCAGTTGCGGGCGGTGAGGCGCCACGAATGGCTGGGTCTCCAGGACGATTTCCCGGGCTCGCAATGCGCCCCACTTCAACGCGCAAGCGAGCGGTTCGCGGAAACTGCGGTCCTGAAACCCTTCGAAAACCGCGCCACCATCGGCGTCGTAGACGCCAATAAAGACTTGGGTCATCCCCGCCGGCGTGATGCGCGCCTGCACTTCAATCTGACGACCGTCGTTCAACTCGTCTTCATAAGTTTTTGCGGGCAAGCGTTTATTGAGCCATAACCAGTACTGTGCGCCTCTGCGTCGCATTCATTGCCCTCCCCGGTTTAATCACCGAGTAAGGCACAGGAAGGCGCTGTCCGCCATGCCATCGGTCGTTCAAAAAAAGGGGAAGTGGATGGGCCGCCGCACATTCAATCATCAAGATGCCATTGAGGATCTAGACTTCATCAATGGCGGGATAGATCACCCGTCAGTTCAATCAGAAGGCCAATAAAAACAAGGAAATTCACCTTGAACATTTCAACCCTTTGCCTCCTGGGGGGCCTGCTGGTTTCCGCCGGGGCGTGTGCCAACGGAGTCATTCCTGTCCTCGAACTGGACTTCACCCGGTCGGCCATCGAGACCCTGAAAAAACACGGCATCAACGATGCCTGTATCATCGCCGCCGGCAACCCCGGCGCGTTCACTTACTGCCGGGAAGGCTCGGCAACGCTCTGGAAGTATCAGGCGCTGGACCTGGATCAACAGGCAACGCCCCTCAAGGGCACCCGCCTGGCTTCACTGGCTGACGGACGAATCTCCATCGCTGAATTCAAGAGCCCTGCCTGCGCGACAGAGGCGCCCAAGCCGCTGATCCAACCGGCGATTACCCGCGGGGTCGTCATCGGCCTGATCGCCTTGTTTCTGTTCATTGGCTTGCACTACACGTACAAGGCAACCATGGATGGTTTCTTCGTTCGTACGGTGTATTCGGGCACCCACCTGCAGCGATCCACCGGCTCCATGAGTTCGAGTCGCTCGAGTCGTTCCACGACCAAAGCCTTGGGCGCTTTTGCCATCGCCGCGGCGGTGGCATTCATTTATTTCGGCTACCCCGCTTTGTGACCCACATGGCCGACTGCGAACCGGCCATTGCAAAACCGGCCTCCCCCACCCAGGCCGGGGTCGCCCTGGCGACGGCGGTCGCTCTTGTGATGGTGTCCGGCATTGCGCCCCATGATTCAGTGGACTGGCTGCTGGAGAACGTGGTTCCCGTCACGGTCATACTGGCGCTGTGCGCCGGACTGCGGCATCGACGCCTGTCCTGGCAGGCTTACCTGGCGGTCCTGCTGCTGCTCGGCATTCACGAACTCGGTGCACATTTCACCTATGCCAAGGTGCCTTATGAGCAATGGGCGCACGCGCTCACCGATCACTCGCTGAACGCGGCGTTTGACTGGAAGCGCAACCAGTATGATCGCCTGGTGCATTTGAGCTATGGACTGCTGATCGTCATCCCGCTGCGGGAAATGCTCTGCCGCCAGACACCCTTGCGCGGTGGCTGGTTGGCGCTAATGGTGCTGAGCCTGGTCCTCGCGACATCGGCATTGTACGAACTGGTCGAATGGATCGGCGGCGAGTACCTGGGGGACGATCAGGCCGAGGCGTTCGTGGCCACCCAGAAGGATATCTGGGACTCGCAGAAAGACATGGCCCTGGCGTTCCTCGGGGCACTTATCTGCCTGGTATTGCGCGCAGTCCTGAAGTTCAGGCATTGATCAACCGATCAGGCTGCACCGGCAAAATAACTCGAACTCGTTCCAGGGTGCTCTATCCAATGTGAAGACACTGGAGGAAAACACCATGAACAACGACGACCGTGCCAAAACCGTCGAACCCTTCGCGACCATTCCCGGTGAGTCCGAAAACCGTGACCCCGACAATGCTGATGAGACCCTGCCCTCCTCTCCGGCGCCATCCGATGAGCCGGAGGCCGATGAGTTCCAGCGCAAAGTCGACGAGATCGAGCGCAAGGTGGCCGATGGCAATTGAGCCAATGGACCGGTGCCAGCGCAAAAGACTACGTGTGAACCTGTAGGTGAAAACAGGGAACTGCGCACAAGCTGCCGATCAGCCGCCGTACGCATTTGAGGTGGCCACGGCGCTTTCTTTTTACACCCGCTATTTGCACCCGCAAGGAGGAACTCACCATGATCGCTTCATTGACCGGCATGAAACCGGGTGAGCGCTACATCATCGAAAGCGTCGAGCGTGCCCATCATTTCCCGGGCTTCTTTCTTGACGGAAAGTATTACCTGGAACCCGAGTTACAGACCGCCGTCGGCTGGCTCGAAGGTCAGCAGTTCCTGTATGACCAACTCGATCCGACAGGAGAGCCGGTGTTTCCCGGCCGGGTCGCCGGCACCATCGAAGACCTGACATTGACCCTGGCCGATGGCGCGCGTCTGACGTTGAGCGAGACGCCTTTCTGCGCCCAGGCAGACCTGCCCATGCCAGTGGTCGATATCCGCCCTGTCCAAGGATATGTGCAACGCCCTTCACCACTGCTGGTGGCTGCTGCAGCGTTATTGTTTGGCGGTTGCCTGTTGGCGTTGAATCGCTTTCGAGGCCGTAACCGCCATCACTGAAAACCGGTTCCTGAGGTCACTCCTTTGCGAGCGGGCCGGGCAGCGCGGCACCCTGCTGGAAGATCACGGTCTGCGCCGGCATCGGTGCCGGGAAGCCGGCTTCGCCGAGGGCATCCTTGATGATGCGGTTGGTGTCGAAATACACCTGCCAATAGTTTTCGTTGTGGCAGTACGGACGCACTGCCAATACCGGACCGACCAGGTTGAACTCCAGGATCTCCACGTCTACCGCAGGCGTCTCAAGCACATTGGGGATGGCGGCGATTTTCTCTTTCAGCAACGCCGCGGCCGCTTTCCAGTCGGCGGCGCCGGACAGCTGCGCCTTGAGCTCGACACGACGGAACGGGTTATGGGTGAAGTTCTGGATGTTGTCGCTGAAGATCTTGTTGTTGCCGACCAGGGTCAGCACGTTGTCCGGCGTGTTGATCGCGGTGGCAAACAGGCCGATCTCGGTGACAGTTCCGACGACCCCGCCCGCCGAGATGAAATCGCCGACCTTGAACGGACGCAACACAATGATGAAGGCACCGGCCGCCAGATTGGCCAGCAACCCCGACCAGGCCATGCCGATCGCCAGGCCGACGGCGGCGAGCAGTGCCGCGAACGTGGTGGTCTGCATGCCAAGGAAACCGAGGATGGCGATCACCAGGATGATGTTCAACGTCACGGTGATGGCCGAGCCAACATAGCGCAGCACGGTCGGATCGACTTTCTGCTTGCCCAGGGCTTTTTGCACCATGCCAACGGCAAAACCGATCAGCCAGCGGCCGACGATCCAGAACGCGATGGCGCCCAGAATCTTGACCGCGAAAGCCACGCCATAGGCCTGTATGACGGCTATGAGCGCGTTGAACTTCTCGGTGGTTACATTAACGATGGTCTCGTCCATGGCGCTGGCTCGCAAATGAGGGTTGACCTCAAGACGCTAGCACAGCCGGCGCGGGCCGCCAGTCGATTGGATTTTGTGCATTGCCGATCAGTTGAGCCTTTGAACACTGAAAACTTTGTGGGAGCGAGCCTGCTCGCGATGGCGGTGTGACAGTCGACGTTGATGTCGACTGACATTTCGCTATCGCGAGCAGGCTCGCTCCCACAGGTTTTGTGCTTACCCGAACTCAGTGCGGGGCGCGGGGGATGGTCTTGAGCAGGTCTTCGGGACTGATGTGGCCGACCACTGGCTGCGTGCTGCCAGGCAGCGGCAGGTCAAGGATGTGGCCCTTCATCTTGCCGATCACGTGCATCTCGCAAGGCTTGCAGTCGAACTTCAAGGTCAGCACTTCATCGCCGTGAATCAGCTGCATCGGCGCTACCTTGGTGCGCACACCGGTCACACCCTTGGCCTGTTTCGGACAGAGGTTGAAGGAGAAGCGCAGGCAATGCTTGGTGATCATCACCGGCACTTCGCCAAGTTCTTCATGGGCCTCGTACGCCGCGTCGATCAGCTCGACCCCGTGACGGTGATAGAAATCCCGGGCCTTCTGGTTGTACACGTTGGCCAGGAACGACAGGTGCGACTCCGGGTACACCGGTGGCGGGTTGGTCTCGGCCTTGCGGCCGCCCCGTGGGTGTGCCAGCAGGCGGGCCGCCGTCAGCGCTTCGATCACTTCGCGGCGCAAGGCCTTGAGCTGCGAGTTGGGGATGAAGAACGCCTGGGGAGCATCGAGCTTGATGTCGGTGGCGTGGTATTCGGTGGTGCCCAGTTGACCCAGCAGGTCGCGCAGTTGCTCCAGCGCTTGTTCCGGCTTGTTGGCCAGGCCGAACGGACCGTCCAGGGACACGCTGGCGCTGACGCCCTCCTCGCTGGTGGCGGTCAGTTGCAGGCGCTGTTCGTCCAGGCGAGCCACCCAGGCCAGGCCGATGCGACGTTCGGCGGAGGTCTTTTGCAGGGCTTGCTGCCAGTTGTGATCCAGGTTGCGGTTCAGCGGATGATTCGGGCGCAACGAGTGCAACCCTTTCGGCATCTCGTTGGGCTCGACGCGGTAGCGATAGCGCTTCTCGCCGTCCTCTTCGAACTCGCCTTTGGGTTCGGCGATGTTGGTCCGCCAGCCCACGACTTCGCGCTTGACCAGCACATTGAGGCCGTCGCCGTTGGACAACGGCTCCTGGGTAACCACGATCAGGTCGCGCTTGCCGACTTTTTCCACCACGCCGACCGGCAGGCCGGTGAAGGTCGGCGAGTCAAAGGCGCCGATATCGATCTTGCGGTCGCTGACGAAATAGTCGGTGCTGCCACGGTGGAACGTCTTGTCCGGGTCGGGCACGAAAAAGTGTGCGGTGCGGCCGCTGGAAGCGCGGGCCAGGTCCGGACGGTCTTCGAGAACCTCGTCCAGGCGCTGGCGGTAATAGGCCGTGATGTTCTTCACATAACCCATGTCCTTGTAGCGCCCTTCGATCTTGAACGAACGCACGCCGGCTTCGACCAGGGCACGGATGTTGGCGCTCTGGTTGTTGTCCTTCATCGACAGCAGGTGTTTTTCGTAGGCGATCACTCCGCCTTTTTCGTCCTTGAGGGTGTACGGCAGGCGGCAAGCCTGGGAGCAATCGCCACGGTTGGCACTGCGTCCGGTCTGCGCGTGGGAAATGTTGCACTGGCCGGAGAACGCCACACACAGTGCGCCGTGGATGAAGAACTCGATCGCCGCGTCGGTCTCGTCGGCGATGGCACGGATTTCCTGCAGGTTCAGCTCGCGGGCCAGGACCAGTTGCGAGAAACCGGCCTGGTCGAGGAACTTCGCCCGCGCCAGGGTGCGGATGTCCGTCTGGGTGCTGGCGTGCAGCTCGATCGGCGGGATGTCCAGTTCCATCACGCCCAGGTCCTGGACGATCAGCGCATCGACGCCGGCATCGTACAACTCGTGGATCAGCTTGCGGGCCGGCTCCAGCTCGTTGTCGTGCAGGATGGTGTTGATGGTGGTGAACACCCGGGCGTGGTAACGATGAGCGAACTCCACCAGGCCGGCAATATCGCTCACTTCGTTGCAGGCGTTGTGGCGGGCGCCGAAGCTCGGGCCGCCAAGGTACACGGCATCGGCGCCATGCAGGATGGCCTCGCGGGCAATGGCGACATCGCGGGCGGGGCTGAGCAATTCCAGGTGATGCTTGGGCAAGGACATATGTTTTTTTAGTCAGGCTGTCACGGTCGAGGTGCGCATTGTAGCGGCGAAATGCCTGACGGGCACCCGTGTGCTGCCGGGTGGTGCTGGATTACCCAAATCCTTGTGGGAGCTGGCTTGCCAGCTCCCACAGGGTTATGCGTATGACCTGTGAATCAGGCCTTGGCCGCCATGGCGACGACTTCCACCTTCATGCCTTCGACGGCCAGGGAGGCCACGCCTACGGCGGCACGCACCGGCCATGGCTTGGCGAAGTAGCGCTTGTAGACTTCGTTGAACGCGGCGCGGTCGGCCATGTCGGTGAGGTAGATGGTCAGGTGCATGACGCGATCCATGGAGCTGCCTGCACGTTCCAGTGCGACCTTGAGTGCTTGCAGGGTGCATTCGCACTGCAGGGTGATGTCGCCCAGTTCCAGGCTGCCGTCGGCGCGGGTCGGGATCTGAGTGGACATCAGGATGCCATTGAACGCGGCGACGTCGGAGGAGATGGAGTCCTGGTCGGGATCGGGTGTGAAGACGATGTCTTGGTTGGCCATGGGGCACTCTTGTTTGGGGAGGTAAAGGGACGCAGTTTACCAGACGCCCCCGCGACCATCGCTAAACCAGCGGCTGATGACTGGTCACGCAGTGGATACCGCCGCCACCGGCGGCAATGGCATCGATGTCGAGCTGCACCACCTCACGGTCCGGGTAGAGTTCAGACAGCAGGTCGAGGGCCTTGCGATCGGCCGCCTTGTCGCCAAACTCAGGCGCAATGATTGCCCCGTTGATCACGAAGTAGTTGATGTAGCCGGCAGCAAAATCCTGATTGCCGCGGTTGAACTTGCTCTTGCGCGGGTTCAGTGGCGGCGACACGGTGTGCACCTGCAGCTTGCGCCCATCGGCATCCGTGGCGTTCTTGAGAATCTCCAGATGCGCACGGGTGACCTGGTTGTCGTAGGACCCAGGGTCGTTGTCGAGGTTGGCGATCACCACACCCGGCTTGACGAATCGGGCATAGAAGTCGACATGGGCGTCGGTGATGTCCTTGCCCTTGATGCCCGGCAGCCAAATGATTTTGCGCAGGCCCAGGCGCGCCTTCAGTTCTTGCTCGACCTCGGCCTTGCTCCACTCCGGATTGCGATTGGCATTGATCCAGCTGCTTTCGGTCATGATCCCGGTGCCGTGACCGTCCACTTCGATACCACCACCCTCGCCCACCAGTTCGCTGCGGATATGATCGGCTTCTTCGCGGCGGGCAATCAGAGCCGCCACTTGCGCATCCTTGCCATGCCGCTGTTTGTTGCCCCAGCCGTTGAAGTTGAAATCCACCGCACCGAGTTCGCCTTTGCCATCAACCACAAAATTGGCGCCGATATCACGCATCCAGATGTCGTCGAGCTCGGTGATGACGTAAGTGATATTGGCACTACCGCAATGCTCTTCGGCCAGATCCCGCTCACTTTCGCGACAGAACACGGTGACCGGCTCATAACCGGCGATGGTTCGCGCGATCCGGCCGAGGGCGGCTTGCACGTCCGGGGTGAAGTCTTCCCAGATGGTGTCCTGTGCGCCGAAGGCGATGAAGGCCTGTTGATGTTTGTCGCCTTCATCCGGCATGTACCAACGGCCCGTACTGGAGGCCAGCACTGACGGGCCAAAGCCCAGGAAAGCAGCTCCCACACCGGCGACAACCGATGCCTGTTTGATGAATTCGCGACGCGTCGACATGCAATGGTTCCTGAAAATGAATAAAAACCCGGCCAACAACACCGGACCTGTAGGAGCAAAGCTTGCTCGCGATAGCGCCGGGTCAGTCAATGATGATGTCGACTGACACATCGCTATCGCGAGCAAGCTTTGCTCCTACGGGGTCAGCGCTGATTTCACTGGCCGGTAGCGGTCTTGAACTTGGTCCAGGTGCGCATGCGCGCCCGCATGTCAGCCTGGGGAATGTCCTTGCCGGGAATCAATCGAGCATAGGTAGCTTCATCGATGTAGATGTCCGGGTTGTCGCGCATCGTTGCATCGACGTTGGGACGGGCCTTGGCATTCGACGTTGGATAGCCGGTGAAGTTACTGATGGCCGCCATGTTCTGCGGGCGCATGACGAAGTTGATGAACGCATAGGCGTACTCCGGATGCTTGGCATCGACCGGAATCGCCATGGTGTCCATCCACACCGTAGTGCCCTCACGGGGAATGCGGTACTGGAACCGGGTTTTCTTGCCGGCGGAATCCGAGGTGCGCTGGGCCTGGGTCATGTCCCCGCTGTAGCCGAGGGACAGGCACAGGTTGCCGTTCACCAGGTCGGTCACCGGTTGCGACTGGAACTTGCGAATGTACGGCCGCAACCCGGCCAGCAGTTCGCCCGCCGCCTTCAGGTCTTCGGGCTTGGCACTGCGCGGCTCGCGACCGAGGTAGTTGAGCACCACCGCCAGCACTTCGTCCGGCGAGTCGATCATCGAGATGCCGCAATCGGCAAACTTGGCGGCCAATTCAGGCTTGAACAACATGTCCAGGCTGTTGACCGGGGCATCCGGCACACGCTGCTTGATCTGCTCGTCGTTATAAGTCACGCCGATGGTGCCCCAGGTGTAAGGGACGGTGGCCTGGCTCGAATGCTCATATTGCCTGCGCAGTTTTTGCAGGCCGGGCTCGATGTCGGCCATTTCCGTGAGTTTCGAGCGGTCCAGCGGTTGCAGGCTACCGGCACGCACCAGGCGCTCGGCCACGGTGTCACCGGGGAAGATCAGGTCATAACCGCTGCCACCTGCCAGCATCTTGGCTTCCAGCGTCTCGCTGCCATCCATGACGTCGTAAATCACCTTGATCCCGGTTTCGGCGGTGAACCGGCTCAGGGTGTCCTCGGCAAAATAGTCGGCCCAGTTGTACAGCCGCAGGGTTTTTTCCTCGGCGTGCAGCGAGGTCACCGCGCAGGTGATGGCCAATCCCAGGACGACGGGCAACCGTCTATTGAAAGTGCGCATGTCAGACCCCTTGAGTATTCCAGCGTGCATTGAGGTGGCGACCGTCCTGGCTCAACAGTGCTCCGTACATGTCCGGACGGCGATCGCGGTAGATGCCCCAGCTCAGGCGTTCTTCGCGCATGGCCGCCAGGTCGAGGCTGTGCACCAGCACGCCCGTGCTGTCACGGTCGGCCTCGGTGAGCAATTTGCCCTTGTGGTTACAGATGAAGGACGAGCCGTAGAAACTCATCTGCAAGGCTGGATCGGTAGTCGCCGCTTCACGACCGACGCGATTGGAGGCCACCACCGGCAGGATGTTGGCGGCCGCATGACCGCGCATGGTCATTTGCCAGTGGTCGCGGGAATCCAGGCTGGCGCAGCCGGGTTCCGAGCCGATGGCTGTAGGGAACAACAGCACTTCAGCGCCCATCAAGGCCAGGCAGCGAGCCGTCTCGGGAAACCATTGATCCCAGCAGATGCCCACGCCGATGCGCCCGAACGCCGTGTCCCAGACGCGGAAACCGGTGTCGCCCGGGCTGAAGTATTCCTTTTCCTGGTAGCCAATGGCGTTGGGTATATGGGTCTTGCGATACACCTCCAGCAAACGCCCATCGGCATCGGCCACGCACAACGAATTGAAATACGCATTGCCGGCCTTTTCGAACCAGCTCAGCGGCAACACCACGCCCAACTCCCTGGCCAGCGCGGCGAAGCGCTTGAGCACGGGGCTGTCGCGAAACTCCTCGGCCAGTGCCAAATGCTGGTGACTTTGCTCGATACAGAAATACGGCGTGGCAAACAGCTCCTGCAACAGGATGACCTGCGCACCTTTGGCCGCCGCCTCACGCACCAGTTGCTCGGCCAGATCGAGGTTGTGTTGCAGGTCCCAGGTGCAGGGCATCTGGGTGACAGCAATGGTTAACAGGGTCATGGCATCAACCCTCCACCGGCCAGGCCGGCTGTTGCTGAGTAATGCAATGCACGCCGCCACCGCCATGAGCCAGATGATTGATGCGCACCGGCACCACCTCGCGCCCCGGGAACGCCTTGCCCAACACCTCGGCGGCCGCGTGGTCGGCTTCAATGCCGTAGGCCGGCATGATGATCGCGTCGTTGACGATGTAGAAGTTGGTGTAGGACGCGCAGAACACTTCCGCTTCCGGGTCCACGGCATCGCTGGCTTCATACAGCTCGATCAGTTCGAACTTGCGTCCCTTGGCATCAGTCGCCAATTCCAGGGCACGGCGGTTCTCTTTGGCCACTTCGGCATACACCGATTGCCGGTCATGCGTGGCGTCCACCAGCAACACACCAGGGCGGGCGAATGCGCACACACCATCGACATGGCCGTCGGTCATGTCGCCGGTGACGTAATCGGGATCACCCGGCAACCAGATGGTCTTTTTCACGCCCAGCAGACGCGCAAAGATCTCCTCCATCTCAGCCTTGTTCATGCCCGGGTTGCGATTGGGGTTGAGCAACACCGACTCAGTGGTGATCAGCGTGCCTTCGCCATCGACGTGAATGGCTCCGCCCTCATTGCTCAGATGCGTGCCAAAGCACGGCAAGCCCAGATGATTGAGCGCGCGCCGCGCCAGGCCTTCGTCCAGATCATGGGCCGACTTGCCGCCCCAGGCATTGAAGCGCCAGCTCACCCCGGCCAGGCCTTGCTGCGGGTGACAGACGAAACTCGGTCCGGAATCGCGGCACCAGCTGTCGTTCACCGGCAACTCGATCAGCTCGATGTTCGGTCCACACAGGGCTTTGGCGCTGGCTACGGCAGACGGATCAACGACCATTTTCACCGGTTCGAAACGGGCAATGGCGTTGGCCACGCCCGCGAAATCTTCTTGCACCTGGGCCAAGGTCACGCGCCAGCCCGACTCCCAGAGCGCCTGGTTGTGCGGCCAGACCATCCAGGTCGCCGCGTGCCGCACCCACTCCGCAGGCATCATCCAACCGGTGTTTAGATTTTCGTTCTGCAGCATGATAAAAAGCCCCATTAGTTAAGCCATTGTGTTCAACAAAAACTGCCTTGTTGGTCTTGGCTTGCATGCTACGGCTGTAAAAACGGGCAAACAAACGATGGATTTTGCAGAGAAGTGATTAGAGGAACTTATCAATATGCTGAAGCACTGGCCGCCGCTGAGCACCCTTCGCGGCTTCGAAGCCGCCGCCCGCCTGGGCAGTTTTCACAAGGCTGCCGCCGAGCTACACCTCACCCAGTCGGCCATCAGCCAACAGATTCGCAGCCTTGAGGCATACCTCGAGCAACCCCTGTTTTTTCGCAGCGGGCGCAGTGTCAGCCTGACCGACGCAGGGCATGATTTGCTCAGCACCACCCAGGCCATGCTGCAACAACTGTCCGTGGGCATTCGCCGTCTCGGGCAATACCAGAAACCCAATCAACTGGTGCTCAACACCACCCCGGCGTTCGCCCGCCACTGGCTGCTGCCACGCCTGGGGGATTTTCGCCGCCGCCATCCTCAGGTCGATCTGTGGATCTACAGCACCAATGAAGTACCGGACATGGCCACCCAGACCATCGACATTGCCGTGCGCGATGACATCAGCTCCCAGGCTGAGTGCAGCTTCAAGGTGCTGTACGCCGACCGCCTCTACCCCGCCTGCCACCCGGACCTTTTGGCGCAGCCGCAGGCACAGCGCACCACCCTGCACGGCGAACGGGAAATGGATTGGAGTCATTGGGCGGTGGAGGCCGGCATTGATGTCGGCCAGCAGGATCAGGGGCTGAACTTCTCCGACCCCGGCCTGCTGCTGGACGCCGCGTGCGCGGGGCTCGGTATTGCGCTGGTGAGCCAGCTGCTCAGCCGGCAGGCTCGCGCCACCGGCCTGTTGCAGCCGCTGGTGGAGCAAACCATTCGTGGCCCGAACTGGGCGCTGTTGACCCATCGCGACAGTGAAAGCAATGCGCGGGCTTTCAGTGAATGGTTGGTCGAAAACCTGGAGGAGGCACAACCCCTGTAGGAGCGGGCGTGCTCGCGATGGTCGTAAACGATAACGCTGGCTGCCTGACACCCCACGGTGCTTGTGCCTCCATCGCGAGCAAGCTCGCTCCTACAAAGAGCATGCGCGTCAGTGACGGGACATCAGGCCGTGCAGGACACCGAACCGCAAACCCGGCTCGGAAGGCGTCATGTGGGTGATGCCGAAGACCTTGAATGCCGCCAGCATGAGCACCAGGCCGCCCGGCAGGATGCTCAGTCGATGGGCGGGCAACCCCGCCAGCCGCAGCTTCTTGACATGCCCGATCTCCAGCAGGCGCAACGACAATCGCAACAGGCCACTGTAGGTAATGCCCCGTTGGCCGAAATCGTTCAACCCGTTGGCGTTGAGCACTTTGGCCAACATGCGCGCAGTGCCTGAAGAGCCGATGGTCTGCTGCCAGCCCTTGGCACGATAACGCCGGGCCACCTTGTCAAAGGCCAGCGTGGCGACGCGCTCGGCTTCGAGCAGCGCCTGGGCCGTTATGGCGCCGCCCGCAAAGTAGCGCGTACCGAAGGTGCCGCTGCCGATGGCAATGCTTTCGGTGACCAGGGGTTGGGCACCGCGTCCCAGAATCAACTCGGTGGACCCGCCACCGATGTCCACCACCAGGCGCATGCTGTCTGCCCCGGGAATCGTATGGGCGACCCCGGCGTAGACCAGGTGGGCTTCTTCCTGCCCGGAGATGACGTCGATACGGAACCCCAGGTGGCGTTCCGCGCTGGCCAGGAACAATTGAGCATTGTCCGCTTCACGCACGGCACTGGTCGCGACTGCCCGTACTCGCCCGGCTTCGAAACCGCGCAATTTCTTGCCGAAACGCGCCAGCGCCTGCCAGCCCCGATCCAGCGCCATTTCGTCCAGCCCCCCGCCTTGAAACCCCTCCGCCAGACGCACGGGTTCACGCAGGGTTTTCACTTCCTGGATCATGAACTGTCGATTCCGTTTGACCGGCTGGCCAATCATCATGCGAAACGCATTGGAGCCCAGGTCAACGGCCGCAAACAGGGAGGCGTCTCCTTTCATGGTAGGGATTCCTGGCAGTTTCATCAGCCCCTGGACGGAGTTCCAAGGGGCGCTAAAGGCGGTTTGCGCCGATCCTGCCATGGGGTTGGTGACACCCTGATGACAGCCGGACAAATTCAGTTACCTTCTGTCCACCATCATCTGTCCGTCACCACGCCGTCACACGCACGGGCCTAGCATGGCCACTTCCATCTTCGTCGGGAGTGATGACCATGCCGCTGACCAACGACACCCTGTTGCAACGTATTCACCGCGAACTGCTCGATCACAGTGACGAAGAGCTTGAGCTGGAGCTGCTGGAGGACGATCACGACCTCGAAGCGCTGTTCGACGATCACCTCGGCGACAGCCCCGAAAAGCAGGAACGGCGCCGCTATTTCAGCGAGCTGTTCCGTCTGCAGGGTGAACTGGTGAAGTTGCAGAGTTGGGTGGTGAAAACCGGGCACAAGGTGGTGATCCTGTTCGAAGGACGCGACGCGGCGGGTAAAGGCGGTGTGATCAAACGCATCACGCAGCGGCTCAATCCCCGGGTCTGCCGGGTCGCCGCCCTGCCCGCGCCCAATGATCGCGAACGCACCCAGTGGTATTTCCAGCGCTACGTGTCGCACCTGCCGGCCGCGGGCGAAATCGTCCTGTTCGACCGCAGCTGGTACAACCGCGCCGGTGTCGAGCAAGTCATGGGGTTCTGCAACGCGGACCAATACGAAGAATTCTTTCGCACCGTGCCCGAGTTCGAACGCATGCTCGCGCGCTCCGGCATCCAATTGATCAAATACTGGTTCTCGATCTCCGATCAGGAACAGCACCTGCGCTTTCTCAGCCGCATCCATGACCCGCTCAAACAATGGAAACTCAGCCCCATGGACCTGGAATCCCGCCGGCGCTGGGAGGCCTACACCAAGGCCAAGGAAATCATGCTCGAACGCACCCATATCGCCGAAGCGCCGTGGTGGGTGGTACAGGCCGACGACAAGAAGAAGGCACGGCTCAACTGCATCCATCACTTGCTTGGACAAATGCCCTATGAAGAGGTGGAACTGCCGGTGATCGAACTGCCGGAGCGCGTGCGCCAGGAGGATTACTCGCGCAGCCCGACGCCACCGGAAATCATCGTGCCGCAGGTTTACTGACCCTGTGCGAGCGAGCCTGCTCGCGATGGAGGCACAAGCACCGCGGGGTGTCCGTCAGCCAGCGTCATCGTTGACGTCCATCGCGAGCAGGCTCACTCCTAAAGGTTTTTTGCCTCAGGGATCGACCTGCCCCATCAGTTCAGCCACCGATTCCTGGCGTTTTGCATAACGCTGGGCCAGCACCGCACAGACCATCAGCTGAATCTGATGGAACAGCATCAGCGGCAGGATCAACACGCCGATGGTGCTGCCGGCGAACAGTACCTGGGCCATCGGCACGCCAGTAGCCAGGCTTTTCTTCGAACCGCAGAACAGGATGGTGATGCGGTCTTCCTGATTGAAGCCAAAGGCTTTGCCCAGCACGCTGGAGGCGACCAACACCAGTCCCAGGACCACACAGCAGGCCACCACCAGCCCCGCCAGGTCCCGCAGCGGAATCTGATGCCAGATGCCTTCGTTCACCGCTTCGCTGAACGCGCCGTAGACCACCAGCAGAATCGAGCCCTGGTCAACGAACTTCAGCCAGTGCTTGTTACGCCCCACCCAGGCGCCGATCCAGCGCCGCGCGATCTGCCCGGCAATGAACGGCAGCAATAATTGCACGCTGATCTTCACGATGGCATCGACGGTCGAGCCGCCTTCGCCGTGCACATTCAGCAGCAGGGTCACCAGCAACGGTGTGAGGAAAATCCCGAACAGGCTGGAGGCCGCCGCGCTGCAAATCGCCGCCGGAATGTTGCCGCGGGCCAGGGACGTGAAGGCAATCGCCGACTGCACCGTGGCGGGCAGCGCGCAGAGGTAGAGCATGCCCATGTACAGGTCAGCGCCGATCATCGGTGACAGCACCGGCTTGAGCGCCAGCCCGAGCAGCGGGAACAGCACGAAGGTCAGGCTGAACACCAGCAGATGCAGGCGCCAATGGCCGGCACCGGCGATGATCGACTCACGGGACAGCTTGGCGCCATGCAGGAAAAACAGCAGGGCAATGGCGACGTTGGTCAGCCAGCCGAAGCCCACCGCCACCTGCCCGCCGGCAGGCAACAAACTGGCGATAAGCACCACGCCGATCAGGGCCAGGGTGAAGTTGTCGGGCAAGAAACGTGGGCGAGTCATCGGGGTCATCCGGGGTTGCCAGGAATGTAGCCTCGACTCTAACGCCCATCGCGGTTGCCGGCTAACGCTAGTAAGCCAGTAGATAGCGCCTAACGGACAAGTCCCCCCTTGTAGGAGCAAAGCTTGCTCGCGATGACGGCAGCGCCGCCAACATTGATGCCAACTGAACCACCGCTATCGCGAGCAAGCATTGCTCCCACGTCGGATCGCTCGTACAGGAGTTCAGCCCCATTTCATCGCCATTCGACCAGAAACCCGTTCAAGGCTCTTGCACAACCTATATTATGGTATACCATCATACGCACAGACACCTTCCATCCTGATACGGAGCAGCCCATGAGTTTCGAAATCCGCAAGATCGTCAGCTATGTCGAAGAGACCTTCATCGAAGGCGGCAAGGCCACCGATAAACCCGTGACCATGGTCGGGCTGGCAGTCGTGATGAAAAACCCCTGGCTGGGCAACGGCTTTGTCGAAGACCTGAAACCGCAAATCCGCGCCAACTGCTCCGACCTCGGCGCGCTGATGGTTGAACGCCTGGTGGGCATCATCGGCGGTGCCGAAAAAATCGAGGCCTATGGCAAGGCTGCCGTGGTCGGCGCCGACGGCGAAATCGAACACGCGTCCGCCGTCATCCATACCCTGCGCTTCGGCAACCACTACCGCGAAGCGGTCAAGGCCAAGAGCTACCTGAGCTTCACCAACAAGCGCGGCGGCCCGGGCACCTCGATCCAGATTCCGATGATGCACAAGGACGACGAAGGCCTGCGCTCGCACTACATCACCCTGGAAATGCAGATCGAAGACGCGCCACGCGCCGACGAAATCGTCGTGGTCCTGGGTTGCGCCGACGGCGGCCGCCTGCACCCGCGCATCGGTAACCGTTACATCGATCTGGAAGAGCTGGCGGCCGAAAACGCCCAGTAACACCGGCTCGGGCAACTACAACAAAAAGGTATGCAGGAGCGCTCCATGATTCGGCTCACCGCTGAACGCACCCCGGCTGGAACCAGTTACCTGGCGACCGGCCAAGGCCAGCCCGTGGTCTTGATCCACGGCGTGGGCCTGAACAAAGAAATGTGGGGCGGCCAGATCGTTGGCCTGGCCACGAAATACCGCGTCATTGCCTACGACATGCTGGGGCATGGTGCCAGCCCGCGCCCGGAAAGCGGCACGCCCCTGCTCGGCTATGCCGACCAGTTGCTGGAGCTGCTCGATCATTTGCAATTGCCCAAGGCGGCGGTGATCGGTTTCTCCATGGGCGGGTTGGTGGCGCGGGCTTTTGCCCTGCATTACCCGCAACGCCTGCAGAGTCTGGTGGTGCTCAACAGTGTGTTCAATCGCACCGCCGAACAACGCGCCGGCGTGATCGCCCGCACCAGTCAGGCCGCCGAACACGGGCCGGACGCCAACGCCGAAGCGGCGTTGTCACGCTGGTTCAGCCGCGAGTACCAGGCGGCCAATCCGGCACAGATCGCCGCGCTGCGCCAGACCCTTGCGCAGAACGATCCGCAGGGTTACCTGACCACTTATGAGCTGTTCGCCACCCAGGACATGTACCGCGCCGATGACCTGGCCAACATCCAGGTGCCGACGCTGGTCGCCACCGGCGAACTGGACCCGGGCTCGACCCCGGACATGGCCGAGCAACTGGCCCGGCGCATACCCGGTGCGACCGTTGCCGTACTCGCCGAACAGCGGCATATGATGCCCGTAGAATCGCCGCGCCTGGTCAACCAGCTGTTGCTGGAGTTCCTCGACACAGCGCACTCCCGACAAAACCATATAAAGGGGATCGTTGCATGACACTCGCACGCTTCCAGATGTGCATCGGCGGTGAATGGGTCGATGCCCTCTCGGGCAAGACTTTCGAAAGCCTGAACCCCGCCCTGGCACAAGCCTGGGCTGAACTGCCCGATGCCGACGAAGCCGATGTCGAGCGCGCCGTGCAGGCTGCGCAGACTGCTTTCGACAGCCCGGCCTGGCGCGGTTTGACTGCCACCGCACGCGGCAAGCTGCTGCGGCGCCTGGGCGACCTGATCGCCGAAAACAAGGAACAACTGGCACAGCTGGAAAGCCGCGACAACGGCAAGCTGATCCGCGAAACCCGCGGCCAGGTCGGCTATCTGCCGGAGTTTTTCCACTACACCGCAGGCCTTGCGGACAAGCTTGAAGGCGGCACCCTGCCCCTGGACAAGCCGGACCTGTTTGCCTACACCGTGCACGAAGCCATGGGCGTGGTTGCGGCGATTATTCCGTGGAACAGTCCGCTGTACCTGACCGCGATCAAGCTGGCCCCGGCCCTGGCCGCGGGCAACACCATCGTGATCAAGCCGTCCGAGCACGCCTCGGCGACCATTCTCGAACTGGCGCGCCTGGCCCTGGAAGCCGGCATTCCTCCGGGCGTGGTCAACGTCGTCACCGGTTACGGCCCAAGCACCGGCGCGGCCCTGACCCGCCATCCGCTGGTGCGCAAGATCGCCTTCACCGGCGGCGCGGCCACGGCACGGCATGTGGTGCGCAGCAGCGCCGAGAACTTCGCCAAGCTGTCGCTGGAACTGGGCGGTAAATCGCCGAACATCATTTTCGCCGATGCCGACCTCGACAGCGCGATCAACGGTGCCATCGCCGGCATCTACGCCGCGTCCGGACAGAGCTGCGTCTCCGGCTCGCGCCTGTTGGTGCAGGACGAAATCTACGATGAGTTCGTCGGCCGCCTGGTGGAACGCGCCCAGCGCATCCGCATCGGCAACCCGCAGGAAGACAGCAGCGAAATGGGCCCGATGGCCACCGCGCAGCAACTGGCGGTGGTCGAAGGCCTGGTCGCCGATGCCATTGCCGAAGGCGCGCGCCTGCGCCTGGGTGGCAAACGTCCGACCAATCTTGGTGACGGCTGGTTCTATGAGCCGACGCTGTTCGAGTGCGACCGCAACTCGATGAAGATCATGCAGGAAGAAGTGTTCGGCCCGGTGGCTTCGGTCATCCGCTTCAAGGACGAAGCCGAAGCGCTGGCCATCGCCAACGACTCGCAGTTCGGCCTCGCCGCCGGCATCTGGACCCGCGACCTGGGGCGTGCCCATCGCCTGGCCCGGGACGTGCGCTCGGGGATCATCTGGGTCAACACCTACCGCGCCGTGTCGGCCATGGCACCGATCGGCGGTTTCAAGAACAGCGGCTATGGACGCGAAAGCGGCATCGATTCGGTGCTGGCCTACACCGAGCTGAAAACGGTGTGGATCAACCTCTCCCAGGCACCCATGCCTGACCCGTTTGTGATGCGCTAGGAGTCCTGCGAAATGATCGAACCCGGCATTTACAAAGACGTCATGAGCTCGTTCCCGTCCGGCGTCACGGTGGTCACCACCCTGGACCCGGCCGGCGGCATCGTCGGCATTACCGCCAGTGCCTTCAGTGCGCTGTCGATTGATCCGGCACTGGTGCTGTTCTGCCCCAACTATGGCTCCGACACCTACCCGGTGCTGCGCGACAGCAAGCAGTTCGCCATTCACCTGCTGTCCGCCGACCAGACCGCCGAGGCCTATGCGTTCGCCGGCAAGGGCAAGGACAAAGCCAACGGCATCGACTGGCATTTGAGTGCGTTGGGCAACCCGATACTGGCCAACGCCACGGCCATCATCGAGTGCGAACTGTGGCGTGAATACGATGGCGGCGATCACGCCATCATCGTAGGCGCAGTGAAGAACCTGATCCTGCCCGAGCAGCCGGTGACACCGATGATTTACCACAAGGGCAAGCTGGGGCCGTTGCCCACACTGGCTTGAGAGAACAATGCAAAACCCTGTGGGAGCTGGCTTGCCAGCGATAGCGGTAGATCAGTCAGCATTGATGTTGACTGTGATCAAGTCATCGCTGGCAAGCCAGCTCCCACAGGGGCTGAGTTGAGGCAAACGACATGAGTAACGAAAAGTACGAACAGGGCCTGAAAATTCGCACCCAGGTGCTTGGCGAAGCCTACGTCAACCGCTCCATCGAGAACGCCGACGACTTCACCCGCCCCTTGCAGGAGATGGTCACCGAGTACTGCTGGGGCCATGTCTGGGGCCGTGAAGGCTTGTCGCTCAAGGAGCGCAGCATGATCAACCTGGCCATGATCTCGGCCCTCAACCGCCCGCACGAACTCAAGCTGCATGTGCGCGGCGCCTTGCGTAACGGCTTGAGTCGTGAGCAAATACGCGAAATTCTGCTTCAGGTCGGCATTTATTGCGGGGTCCCCGCTGCCGTAGACAGCTTCCGGCTCGCCCGTGAAGCCTTCGCCGAAGCCGATGCCGAGGCCTCCAGTTAACCCTCGGCTGTTTGATCTGAACGCGCGCGGTCGATGCCCGTTCTGCAAGGACAGCCATCTTTAGAGCGTACCCCATGAAACGCCTGCCACTCGACGACAGCTTCAAGGTCAATCGCAACCCCGTTACCCTGCGCGAAATCGTGCTGGATAAACTGCGAAGCGCCATCATGAACTTCCAGCTTTTGCCGGGAGATCGTCTGGTCGAACGCGATCTGTGCGATCGCCTTGGCGTGAGCCGCACCTCGGTACGCGAGGCCTTGCGTCACCTGGAGTCCGAAGGGCTGGTGGAGTTCGCCGACGCCAAGGGGCCGCGAGTCGCCATCATCACCCTGGCCGATGCCGTCGACATCTATGAACTGCGTTGCGTGCTCGAAGGCCTGATCGTCCAGTTGTTCACCCTGCGTGCCAAGGCCAAGGACATCAAGGCCCTGGAAAAAGCCCTGGAGGTCAACCGCCAGGCGCTGAAGGAAGGTGAACTGCAGCAAGTCATCGACTCCGTCCAGGGTTTCTACGACGTTCTGCTTGAAGGTTCCGGCAACCACGTCGCGGCCACGCAATTGCGCCAGCTGCAGGCGCGGATCAGTTACTTGCGCGCGACCTCGGTGTCCCAGGAAAACCGTCGCGGCGCCAGCAACCAGGAAATGGAACGCATGGTCGAGGCGATCAAGAGCGGCGATCCCCTGGCCGCCCACCAGGCCTGCGTCGACCACGTCCGCGCCGCCGCCACCGTCGCCCTCGATTACCTCAAGCGCCAGCAGGAAGAGACCGGGGTAATCCCCGAGATCACCCAGCCCATCGCGCTCAAAGAACCGCGCATAGGCCGCTGATCATGTTCAGCCCGAGCTTTTGTCCAAAGTGCGGCGGCCATGACCTCGGGTCACAGCTGCCGCCGGGCGATACGCACGAGCGCCTGATGTGCCGTGGCTGTGGCTACATCCACTACGTCAATCCGAAAATCATCGCCGGCTGCATCATTGAGCAGGACGGCAAGTATTTGCTGTGCCAGCGCGCGATCCCACCGCGCCCCGGCACCTGGACACTGCCGGCAGGCTTCATGGAAGCCGGCGAGACCACCGAGCAGGCGGCATTGCGCGAGGTCTGGGAAGAGAGCGGCGTACGGGGGGAAATCCTCTCGCCCTACTCGATCTTCAGCGTGCCGAAGATCAGCGAGGTGTACATCATCTTCCGCGCCATCGCCTTGGAAATCACCGGTCAGTTCGGACCGGAAACCCTCGCCTGCAAATTCTTCGCGCCCGAGGACATTCCCTGGGACAGCATCTATTACCCGGCCATCCGGCAAATCCTCGAGCGCTACATCGAGGAACGCCAGGCCGGGATCTATGGCATTTACATCGGCAACGACGACAGCGGCAAGATTCACTTCATCCGTTAGTTTGACCCTGCACACCCTGTGGGAGCAAAGCTTGCTCGCGATAGCGGCGGTCCAGTCAATATTAATGGCGAATGACCCACCGCTATCGCGAGCAAGCTTTGCTCCCACAGATAATCAAACCGGCGCCACCCCCTCGACGATAACAATCTCCGCCCGCCCCGCCCCCTCACGGTGCCGCTTCGCCTCCTGATACTCCGGCGACCGGTAACAGGCCAACGCCTGCTCGTACGAATCAAATTCAATCACCACATTGCGTTGTGCCGCCGGCCCGCCTTCCAGCGCTTCGCTGCGCCCGCCCCGGGCCAGCATCCGCCCACCGTACAAGGCGAAAGCCGCCGGCGCCCGCTGGGTGTATTGGCTGTATTGATCGGGATCGGTGACATCCACGTGAGCAATCCAGTACGCCTTCATAGTGACCTCCTCAGTATTCTGTATTATGGTATACCACACTATATTTCCATCAAACACTGAGAGTCCAGCATGGCCTTCAACAGCATCGAAGAAATCATCGAAGATTATCGCCTCGGCAAAATGGTGCTGCTGGTGGATGACGAAGACCGGGAAAACGAAGGCGACCTGCTGCTGGCAGCGGACTGCTGTACGGCCCAAGCCATCAGCTTCATGGCCCGGGAAGCGCGTGGCCTGATCTGCCTGACCCTGACCGACGAACATTGCCAGCGCCTGGGCCTTGAGCAGATGGTGCCGAGCAACGGCAGTGTGTTCAGCACCGCGTTCACGGTGTCCATCGAAGCGGCCATCGGTGTGACCACCGGCATTTCCGCCGCCGACCGGGCCCGCACCGTGGCGGCTGCCGTCGCCCTTGGGGCAGGCCCGACCGATATCGTGCAACCGGGCCACATCTTTCCATTACGTGCCAAAGAAGGCGGCGTGCTTACCCGCGCCGGCCATACCGAAGCCGGTTGCGACCTGGCACGCCTGGCCGGCTTCACCCCGGCGTCGGTGATTGTCGAAGTCATGAACGACGACGGCACCATGGCACGCCGTCCGGACCTGGAAGTGTTCGCACGCAAGCACGGGATCAAGATCGGCACCATCGCCGACCTGATTCACTATCGCCTGAGCACTGAACACACGGTCCAACGCATTGGCGAACGTGAGCTGCCGACCGTGCATGGCACCTTTCGTCTGATCACCTTTGAGGATCGCATCGAGGGTGGTGTCCACATGGCCATGGTCATGGGCGACTTGCGCCGCGATGAAGCGACGCTGGTGCGCGTGCATGTGATCGACCCCCTGCGCGATCTGGTCGGCGCCGAATACAGCGGCCCCTCCAATTGGACCTTGTGGGCCGCGCTGCAACGGGTGGCCGAAGAAGGTTGCGGCGTGGTGGTGGTGCTGGCCAACCATGAATCCTCACAGGCGTTGCTGGAGCGTGTCCCGCAATTGACCCAGCCGCCACGGCAGTTCAGCCGCTCACAGTCGCGGATCTATTCGGAAGTAGGCACCGGTGCGCAGATTCTGCAAAACCTGGGTGTTGGCAAGCTGCGGCATCTCGGTCCGCCGCTGAAGTATGCGGGGTTGACCGGGTATGACCTGGAAGTGGTGGAGAGTATTCCGTTTACCGGTTGATTCCCTGTGGGAGCGCGCCTGCTCGCGAAGGCGCCAGGACAGCCAATAAAGATGTTGGATTTACCGGCCTCTTCGCGAGCAGGCTCGCTCCCACAGGGGATGTTGTTAATCCTTCAAAAACCACATTTGCCAGATAGCCGGTACGGCAAAATGCTTGCACAAAGTTTGGAATACCATAATATGATATTCCATAGACCGGACAGTCACAGCGACTCGATGGACCTGTTGCTCCCGATAGGCGGGCACTGAAAGCCCCGCTCATAAACACAACAATGAGGGCGTGAAAATGGTGTTGAACAAACGTGTATCCGCCGTGCTGTTCGCGGGTCTGCTCAGCGTGACCAGCCAGGCCTTGATGGCCGCCGAAAGCGTCAATTTCGTCAGCTGGGGCGGTAGCACCCAGGATGCGCAGAAACAGGCCTGGGCCGACCCGTTCAGCAAGTCCAGCGGCATCACCGTGGTTCAGGACGGCCCGACCGACTACGGCAAACTCAAAGCCATGGTCGAAAGCGGCAACGTGCAGTGGGACGTGGTCGATGTCGAAGCCGACTTCGCCTTGCGCGCCGCCTCCGAAGGCTTGCTCGAACCCCTCGATTTCAAAGTCATCCAGCGCGATAAAATCGACCCACGGTTTGTCTCCGATCATGGCGTCGGCTCGTTCTTCTTCTCCTTCGTGCTCGGCTACAACGAGGGCAAGCTCGGCTCCGGCAAACCCCAGGACTGGTCCGCGCTGTTCGACACCAAGACCTACCCCGGCAAACGCGCCCTCTACAAATGGCCAAGCCCCGGCGTGCTGGAACTGGCCCTGCTGGCCGATGGCGTGAGTGCAGACAAGCTCTATCCGCTGGACCTGGATCGCGCCTTCAAGAAACTCGACACCATCAAGAAAGACATCGTCTGGTGGGGCGGCGGCGCTCAATCGCAACAGCTGCTGGCCTCGGGTGAAGCGAGCATGGGCCAGTTCTGGAATGGCCGGATTCACGCCCTGCAAGAAGACGGCGCCCCCGTCGGCGTAAGCTGGAAACAGAACCTGGTCATGGCCGACATTCTGGTCATTCCCAAAGGTTCGAAGAACAAGGACGCGGCGATGAAGTTCCTGGCCAATGCCAGCAGCGCCAAGGGACAGGCCGACTTCTCCAACCTGACCGCCTACGCCCCGGTCAACGTCGACAGCTTGGCGCGCCTGGATTCTGTGCTGGCCCCCAACCTGCCGACGGCCTACGCCAAGGACCAAATCACTCTCGACTTCGCGTACTGGGCCAAGAACGGTCCGGCCATCGCGACACGGTGGAACGAATGGCTGGTCAAATGAAAATGACGGCAACCGCGACCCGTCCGTCCACGCCCGTCGGGAGCGCCTCCGGCGCTGCCGGCAAGGCCGCTGCGATGACTCAATCCCCGAGCCTGGCACAGCGCTGGCGTGGTTCGAGCAACCTCATCCCTGCCCTGCTGTTCCTTGGCCTGTTTTTCCTCGCACCGCTGATCGGCCTGCTGCTGCGCGGTGTGCTGGAACCGACACCGGGCCTGGGCAACTACGCGCAGCTGTTCGCCAACTCGGCTTATGCCCGAGTCTTGCTCAACACCTTCTCGGTGGCGGGCCTGGTGACACTGTTCAGCTTGCTGCTGGGCTTCCCGCTGGCCTGGGCGATCACCCTGGTACCACGCGGCTGGGGTCGTTGGATCCTCAACATCGTGCTGTTGTCGATGTGGACCAGCCTCCTCGCCCGGACCTATTCGTGGCTGGTGCTGCTGCAAGCCTCGGGCGTGATCAACAAGGCGCTGATGGCCATGGGCATCATCGATCAGCCACTGGAAATGGTGCATAACCTGACAGGCGTGGTGATCGGCATGAGTTACATCATGATCCCGTTCATCGTGCTGCCGTTGCAGGCGACCATGCAGGCCATCGATCCGATGATCCTGCAGGCCGGTTCCATCTGCGGCGCCAGTCCCTGGACCAACTTCTTCCGGGTGTTCCTGCCGCTGTGCCGGCCGGGACTGTTCTCCGGCGGCCTGATGGTGTTCGTGATGTCCCTCGGTTACTACGTGACCCCGGCGCTGCTGGGCGGTGCGCAGAACATGATGCTGCCCGAGTTCATCATTCAGCAGGTGCAATCGTTCCTCAACTGGGGCCTGGCGAGCGCCGGCGCCGCGTTGCTGATCGTGATTACGCTGGTGTTGTTCTACTTCTACCTGAAGCTCCAGCCGGAATCCCCGGTTGGCGCCAGCAACGCGAGGTAAGCCGTCATGCTCCTGACCCCCAATGCCATGAGCCGCCGGATGCGCTTTGGCCTGTACGCCACCACCGGGCTGATCGGTCTGTTTTTGCTGCTGCCGATTGTGTTCATCGTCCTGCTGTCGTTCGGATCGTCGCAATGGCTGGTGTTCCCGCCACCGGGCTGGACGCTGAAATGGTACGGCCAGTTCTTCTCCAACGCCGACTGGATGAACGCGGCCATGGCCAGTCTCAAAGTGGCGGTGCTGACCACGTTTTTCGCCGTAGCCCTGGGCTTGCCCACTGCGTTCGCCCTGGTGCGTGGTCGTTTCCCCGGCCGGGAACTGCTCTACGGCCTGTTCACCCTGCCGATGATCGTGCCGCTGGTGATCATCGCGGTGGCGGTCTATGCGCTGTTTCTCAAGCTGGGCTACACCGGGACCATGTTCGCGTTCGTGGTCAGCCATGTGATCGTGGCGTTGCCGTTCACCATCATCTCGATCATCAACTCGCTGAAGCTGTTCGACCAGTCGATCGAGGACGCCGCGGTGATCTGCGGTGCCTCGCGCCTGCAAGCGGTGTTCAAGGTGACTTTCCCGGCGATCCGTCCGGGCATGGTGGCCGGCGCCCTCTTCGCCTTTCTCGTGTCCTGGGATGAGGTGGTGCTGAGCGTGATGATGGCCAGTCCGACCCTGCAAACCCTTCCCGTGAAAATGTGGACCACCCTGCGCCAGGACCTGACGCCCGTGATCGCCGTCGCCTCGACGCTGCTGATCGGCCTCTCGGTATTGGTCATGGTCATCGCCGCCGCCCTGCGCCGGCGCAACGAAATCAGCGCCTGAGCGCCCAGGAGTACGACATGAGTGCAGTGATCAAAGATACCGCGCAGCAAAACGACAAGCCCCTGGTGAGCCTGCGCAACCTGAACAAGTACTACGGCGACTTCGCTGCCGTGGACAACATCTCGCTGGACATCAAGGACGGCGAGTTCCTGACCTTCCTCGGCTCCAGCGGCTCCGGCAAAAGCACGACCCTGTCGATGCTGGCCGGTTTCGAAACACCGAGCAGCGGTGAGATCCTGGTCAACGGCCAGTCGCTGGTCAACGTACCGCCGCACAAGCGCGACATTGGCATGGTGTTCCAGCGCTACTCGCTGTTCCCGCACCTGAGCGTGCGCGACAACATCGCGTTTCCGCTGGCGATTCGCAAACTCGCCACCGCCGAACGTGAACGCCGGGTCGATGCCATGCTCAAACTGGTTCAACTCGAACAGTTCGCCCATCGCCGCCCTTCGCAACTCTCCGGCGGCCAGCAACAGCGCGTTGCCATCGCCCGGGCGCTGGTCTATGAACCACGCATCCTGCTGATGGACGAACCGCTCGGCGCGCTGGACAAGAAACTGCGCGAAGACCTGCAGGATGAACTGCGTCAACTGCATCGTCGCCTGGGCATCACCATCGTCTACGTGACCCACGATCAGGAAGAAGCCATGCGCCTGTCTCAGCGCATCGCGATCTTCAGCCACGGCAAGATCGTCGGCCTGGGCAGCGGTTATGACCTGTACCAGAACCCACCGAATGCTTTTGTCGCCTCGTTCCTCGGAAACTCGAACTTCCTCAAGCTCAAGGCCCAGGGCAATGCGGTGGCTGCGTTTGAGGGTCAGGCGCTGTCGATTCGCCTGACCGCCGGGCTGCA
This sequence comes from Pseudomonas izuensis, assembly GCF_002356535.2. NCBI lineage: Bacteria > Pseudomonadati > Pseudomonadota > Gammaproteobacteria > Pseudomonadales > Pseudomonadaceae > Pseudomonas > Pseudomonas izuensis. The sequence continues at coordinate 4,254,921 of NZ_AP017423.2, forward strand.
CACTGATCAGGATGTGCTGCTGATGGTGCGTCCGGAAAAAGCCTTGGCCTTGAGTGTCGAGCAAGCGACACGCGAACCCTTGGCCGCGGGCTGGAACGAAGTCTCGGCCAAGGTCGTGGAGGTGTTGTTCCTCGGCGAAAGCCAGACCTGCAGCGTGGTGACGGCGGGCGGTACGTCGATGACCGTCAAGGCGCTTTCTGCGGCGGGCATGCCGCTCAAGGCCGGCGATCCGGTGAAAGTCCGCTGGGCCACGGCCGATGCCTGCGTTTACACCGAATGGGCGGAAAGTGATTTGAACAAGGCTGCTGGCGCCCACTGAAGAGTCACCCTCAGGTCGCCGCAGCGTCGGGTTGCGGCGGCCTTTTTTCGTCCTGCCCCTGATCCCTTGTGGGAGCGAGCCTGCTCGCGAATACGGTTGTACATTCAATGATGATGTTGACTGACACACCGCTTTCGCGAGCAGGCTCGCTCCCACAATGGAGCTGTGCCCCACAGGAAACAAAAAAATCCCGCCCGGAAAACCCGGGCGGGATTCGCTTAAGTAACAAGCGTTATAGGAGTCATGATCAGGCAACCGGAATCATCGGATCCGCCGCTGCCAAAGCCGCTTCACGGTTCGCCGCCGGCGGGTAGATCCAGATCGTGTTGATCTGGGTCTTGAGCTCTTTGCCTTCCTGCTTGACCAGTTTGACCTGACGATCCCAACCTTCCGTGTAGACCGCGCCCCAGGCGCCCAGGTCCAGGCAGGTCACGTACTTGGGCTGGCTGTACGGCGTCGGATCTACACCGAGGATCTGCGCGGCGACGTTGTTGCCGGCGTAACGCCCCAGCGAGATGGCGTGCTGACAGGTCATCAGTGCGTAGTTGCCGATGTCATCGCTGGCCGCGTAGGCGACGTCGCCGGTGGCGAAGATGTCGTCCTGGCCAATGACTTTCAAGTGAGCGTCGACGTGCAGGCGGCCCAGGCGATCGCGTTCGGCGGGAATCTGCTCGGTCAGCGAGCTGGCGCGCACACCGGTGGTCCAGACCACAGTCCTGGCGTCGATACGCTGGCCATCGGACAAGGTGACACCGTTTTCATCGACACCGACCACCGAGGCGTTCAGGTGCCATTTCACGCCGGTTTCAAGACTGGCTTCAACAATCTTCTCGGCGATTTCAGGCCCCATGGAGCCGCCGACCTTGTCGCCGCGATCAACGATGATCACCTTGATCTCCGCGCGATCACCCAGGATGGCGCGCAGACGGGTCGGCATTTCAGTCGCCGTTTCGATCCCGGTGAAGCCACCGCCGGCAACCACGACGGTGTTGCGTGCGGTGCTTTCTGGCTGGTTGACCAGGTTCTTGAGATGGTTTTCCAGGCGCACGGCTTGTTCGATCTGGTCGACGTCGAACGCATGCTCAGCCACACCCGGGGTGTCAGGCAATGCGAGACGGCTGCCGGTGGCCAGAACGAGTTTGTCGTAGATGACGACTTGTTTGTTACCCGAAGCATCCATGTAGCCAACACGTTTTTCTACGACATCGATGGTCTCGGCGGCGCCCTTGATGAACTTCACGCCGACCGCATCGAACAGCTCGCCGATGGGTGCCGCCAGTTGGTGGGCGTTCGGCTCGTAAAAGCGCGGGCGTACACGCAGCTCCGCCTGAGGCGCCAGCACAGTCACTTCAACGTGATTGTGATCGTGAATGTCGAACAGACGCGTGGCGCTCAAAGCCGTCCACATGCCACCAAAACCTGCGCCGATTACCAAGATGTGTTGTTTCATTTTTAACTCCGGGGAAGAAACCAGGCATTGAATGTTGATTGGGGCCAGGAGGTTGATCTCGTCTCTCTTTCGAGAGGCGTCTCTCACTGCCCGCTGACAACTACGACTATATTGATCCTAGTTATTCCCCGCAACGGATTTCTTTCAATGGTTTCCATCGATGGGATCGATACAGCCCTAGCAACCCGTATCCAGCGCGTATCAATGAGTCGCTCACGAAACAGAAAGAAAGCGCTCGTTGTCCGGCGGGCTGCCAGCTGGTAGCATTTGCGACAATATTAGTCGGAGATCTCTGATGGCTCTTTACAGTGCCGGTGTCGAGTACGGCATTCACTGCCTGGCTTTCCTGGTAGGCAATCACGGCGACACCCGCGAAGCGAGCGTGCGCGACCTTGCCGAGCTGCAAGGCGTGCCGCTGGACTATCTGGCGAAAATCTTTACCAAACTGGCCAAGGCCAAACTGGTCGCCGCCACCGAAGGGGTACGTGGCGGCTTCAAGCTGGCGCGGCCTGCCGACGAAATCACCCTGCTGGATATCGTCAACGCCATCGACGGGCGCAAGGCGCTATTCGAATGCCGGGAAATTCGTGGTCGGTGTGCGCTGTTTGAAGGCCAGACGCCGGAATGGGCCGTGGAGGGACGCTGCTCGATCCATGGCGCCATGCTGACCGCGCAAAAGCGCATGGAAGAGGCATTGGCCCAGCAGACGATCCTGGACATCGCCCGCAAGGTCGGACGCAAGGCCCCGGCGCAGTTCAATGCGCAGGTGGATACCTGGATCAATGATCGTCGGGAAAAGAAAGGCACCGCCAATGCCCCCTCAAGCGACGATCAGATCATCCCGATCACCGAAATCTGCGATTGAACCTACAGGCAGTCACGCACTGACTTGCGCAGTGCGTCTGACTTGGCCCAGGGTGGCCCCTGATACAACGAAACCCGGCTACCTTCCTTCCACTTCACGATATCCAGGATTTCATCGGCCGTGACGATGCTGGGCGCAGTGATCCGGTAGCCGTTGGCAATCGACGATTGAGTGGTGCTGGATACCTCTTTCTGCCACGCGGGCAATACACACGCGGCCAGCTCTTTAGGTGGTTTTTCACTGTGCTTGCTGACATTCGGCTCGCCGGGTACCAGTGACGCCGGCAACGAACATCCCGCCAGCAACGCCAATACCACTCCCCCTATCAACATCCGGTTCTGCATGAAGCGTCCTTAATCCTGAAAAATTGAAATGTAGCGTGCCGCCGCCCTTCCATCCAATCGCTACACCGGACGTCAACGACTGGCATTGTTATCGCCGGGCCCCGGATAGGATCGCTCGTTCAAATAGGTCATCCACCGCTCATAGGCTTCATGTTGCCATTGGCTGACCCGCTCCCATTCCGGCCCGCTGAGCTGGTGTTCGGAAATGAGTTTCATCATTTCGCTGGTGGCCGCATCCAGGTCTGCGATCAGCTCGTGGGCACGCGCCCGGAAATCATCGGTTGTCGACATTTTGAATGCCCCCCGCCCTTGCCGAAAAAACCGCTACTTCACTACGACAGCGGATTTTGCCGAACGCGCAAATTTCCCGACCAAAGGATGTGGTCCGGAACCGGACAAATACAACGCCCCTTCGCGGGAATGGGTCTAAAATTTCAAAGCGCAGAGCGCAGGAGGTCATCATGTGGCTTAACGAATCTGAACAGCAACTTCGGCGCGATCTGCAAGGGCTTGCGTCGGATCTGCGATGGTCGGCGGTCGAGCTTTTGCGCATTGCAGAGCAGTTACGCCTGAGCGGCAATGATGTCGATGCAGAAGCTGTCAGGCGGCTGTGCGATTTGTTCCAGGGCGATGAACAACGATTGGCGGGCTATGCCGAAGAAGTGAAGGCCAAGATCATCAGCCGCAACAAGGCCCAATAGCAGGTGTACTGCGATGAACAAGTCTCTTTTTACGCTTGTCGCCCTGCTCGCGGTGTTGCCAGGTTGCAACACCGACTCACAACTCTACGGGGACCAGCCGCTGGTGGCCAAGGTCGAAACCGGCATGAGCAAGGATCAGGTCCAGCAGATCGGCGGCCCGCCGCTGACCATTACGGACCGTACCGTCGAGCCGGGCACCTGCTTTGATTACAAGCTGACCCGGCCCGGCCATCAGCAGCCCTTCAATGTCAGCTTCGACGGCCGCGGCAAAGTCGATCACAAGAGTTTCATGACCTGCGCCGAATGGAGTAACACCCAGCTAAAGGCCAGGGAACCTTCCCGCTCCGGCGGGGGTGGCGGATATTAGCGTCCCTTCTCCCAAAACATTAAAGCCCCGGCATGCCGGGGCTTTGGCGTATCGAAGATCAGGTTACTGGCTGCGCGCCTGCCTGCTCGACCGTGCCTTATAACCGGGAAGCGCCGCTGCAAACGCCAGGGCTTCTTCCCGACTGCCAAATGAGCCGAGTCGATCACCTTTGGTACAGACCCGCCAGGGGCCATTGTTCACGCTGAGTACGTCATAACCGTTCATGTGCATTTTGTTCAGTACCGGAGCACTCATGGTCACCTCCATCTGCGCAATGATATCCAGGGCTGACGCAACCACCTTACACCTCCCTCTCGCCAAAAAGCCGACCAGACGTCGCGTCGGGATGACAGTATTCGAGGGCACTTTGCGGCGTTACAACCGCTCCAAACAGGCAAATACTGGCGAAACGGGGGGGGGCGGCTCGATTATTGCAGTTTTGTGACAATACGATGACAGGCGTCAATTGGATAACACATGAAAGTACGCGCAACCGTCATTTGCGAGCAGGACCGGCACATTCTCCTGGTGCGCAAGCCAAGGTCTCGCTGGATGTTACCCGGCGGCAAGGTCGAGCCCGGTGAAACCGTGCAGGGTGCCGCCACACGCGAGCTGCTGGAAGAAACCGGGCTTGATGTCGATGGCATGCTGTATCTGATGGAGCTGGAAGCGGGCGATACCCGGCACCATGTCTACGAGGCCTCCGTGATCAATCTGGATCAGGCCCGTCCGCATAACGAAATCTTCGATTGCATCTGGTTTCCGCTGGATGCGGTTCACAACCTGAACCCCAGCGACGCCACGCTCAGGATCGTCCGGGCGTTTCAGCGTCGCCTATAGGGTTTTATGCCGAGGCCAATGCCGTCGCGGCCTTGTCGATAAACGCGGCAATCTCGACCGGCATCGAAGCGAGGGAGGCATGACTGGCGTTCAAGGTCAGGATTTCCCTGGCATTCAAGCGTGCGGCCATCCATTGCTGATTTTGCGGTGCGATCATCCGGTCATCGGTCGACACCTGATACCACGACGGTTTGCTCTTCCACGCCACTGTCTTGATGGTGTCGCCAAAGGTGCTGGCCAATGGTGCTTTCTGGGTAATGCCCATGACCAATCCTTCGGTCGCGGGCAGGTCCTGGCAAAAGCTTTCGTGATAGAGCTCCGGCTTGACCCATAGGTAACCGTCGCTGTCAGGGGCCAGGTTCGCTGCCGCGGCAGGCGGATGCCGTTGGGTGATGCCGCCGGGGCTTTCACCGGCGTCCGGCGCAAACGCGGCGATGTAAACCAGCCCTACGACATTCGGTTGATCGCCCGCCTCGGTAATGACCGCGCCGCCGTAGGAATGCCCCACCAGCAACACCGGACCCGGCACTTGCGCGACCATTTTGCGTGTGCGCTCGGCATCATCTGCCAGGGACGTCAGCGGCATCTCCACCGCGCGGATGCTGGAGTATCCCTTGTTCAGCAGTTCGGCGATGACCTTGTTCCAGTGGGCGGCTCCACCCCAAAAACCGTGGACCAGCACAATCGTCGGTTTGTCGCTCATCACGATGACTCCGTGTGGATGGGATTGACTGCGAGTCGCGTCAGCCCTGGTCGCCACCACCGACCGGCATGACCATGCCGGTGATATAGGACGCTTCGTCGCTGGCCAGAAACAGAATAGCGCCTGCCTGCTCATCCAGCGTGCCGTAGCGCTTCATCAAACTGCTGTCGAGGGTCTGGTCGACGATCTGCTGGTACCAGACTTTCTCCTGAGCGCTCTGCTCGGCACTGTTGCGCGGAATCACCCGTGGCGGCGCCTCGGTGCCACCGGGTGCCGTGGCGTTGACCCGAACACCGCGTCCGGCGGTTTCGAACGCCAGGCACGCGGTCAGCGCATTGACCCCACCCTTTGCCGCGCCATACGGCACACGGTTGATGCTGCGGGTGGCGATGGACGATACGTTGACGATCGCACCACGGCCCTGCTCCAGCATGAAGGGCAACGCGGCATGGCAGCACCACAGCGTCGGGAACAGCGAGCGACGGACTTCGGCTTCGATCTGCGACGCCTCGTAATGCTCGAACGGCTTGGCCCAGATCGTGCCGCCGACGTTATTGATCAGCACATCGAGGCGTCCGAAGCGCTCGACGGCGGCTTGCATCACGCGGCTGCATTCCTCGTACTGCTCCAGATCAGCGGTCAGCGCCAGGCTGCCCTGCCCCAACTCCTTTTGCACCTCGAACACCAGCTCGGAGCGATCCACCAGAATCAGCTTCGCCCCTTCCGCCGCCATGCGCTCGGCAACCCGCCGGCCGATGCCCTGGGCAGCCCCGGTGATCAGCGCGACTTTTTCGTGAAATCTGTTCATGTACTCTCCACAAAACCTCAAAGACACAACAATCCCTGTGGGAGCTGGCTTGGCAGCGATGGCTGTGTGTCAGATAACAGATGTGTTGACTGACACTCCCTCATCGCTGGCAAGCCAGCTCCCACAGGAGGTGTGTCGCCGCACAGTTTTTACGCCGCGCTGGCGGCAAATTTTTCGTAGTAGAAATTCGCCGGCTGGATGCCCTGTTCGCCAATGTACTTGCTGACGGCTTCAACCATCGGCGGTGGGCCGCACAGGTAGACGTCGACATCGCCATCGTTCAGATGCTTGGGCTCGATGTGCTGAGTCACGTAGCCCTTGAGCGGGTGCCGGCTATCGGGGCTGGCCACGCAGGCGCTGTAACTGAAGTTGGGAATGCGCGCGGCGAAGGCTTCGAGGCGGTCGAGTTCCACCAGGTCGAAATCATGGGTCACGCCGTAGATCAGATGCAGCGGATGCTCGCTGCCCTGCTCGGCGATTTTCTCCAGCATCGCGGTGAACGGCGCCAGCCCGGTGCCACCGGCCAGCAACAACAGCGGACGGCGGATATCGCGCAGGTAGAAACTGCCCAGGGGACCTGCCAGGCTCATGCTGTCGCCGGCCTTGGCCATGCCGGTGAGGAAGCTGCTCATCAGGCCGCCAGGCACGTTGCGAATCAGGAAGCTGACTTCGCCGTCGCGCTGCAACGAGCTGAACGAATAGGCACGGGTCTGTTCGCTGCCGGGAATCCCCAGGTTCACGTACTGCCCCGGCAGGAACGCCAGTTTGCTCAACGCCTCGCCCTTGATCGACAGCGCGATGGTGCTGTCGGACAACTGGCGCACGGCACTGATGGTCGCCTCGTAGTTGGCCTGCCGGGTGCGACAGACTTCCGAGGATGTCGGTACCCGAACCACGCAGTCGCTCTTGGCGCGCATCTGGCAGGTCAGGACAAAGCCTTTTTCTGCTTCTTCAGGGCTGAGGGCGTCTTCGATGTATTCCTCACCCAGATCATAGGTGCCAGCCTCAGCGAAACACTTGCAGGTGCCGCAGGCGCCGTCGCGGCAGTCCAGCGGAATGTTGATGCCCTGGCGGTACGCGGCATCGGCCACGGTTTCGCCGGCATTGGCGTCGATGAACCGGGTGACGCCGTCTTCGAAATTGAACGCGATGGAATGGGTCATGACGGCCGCCTCACAAGTGGTAAACATCAATGACCTGGCGAACGTAGTCGTTCTTCAGGATCACTTTCTTGGCCTTGATCAGCGGGTTTTCACCGCGCATGTCGAGGGTGTAGAAACTGCTGCCGAAGTAGCTGTCGACCGTCTTGTAGCGAAAGCTCAGGGTGTGCCAGTTGAAGCGCACCTTGCACACGCCGTCGGCCTGCTCCAGCAGCTCGATGTTGCTGATGTTGTGGGAGGTGCGGGTGTCCGGGACACTCGCGCTGGAACGCTCGGTCTTGATGCGGAAGACGCGGTCTTCCAGGCCGGTGCGGTTGCCGTACCAGATCAGCGAGATTTCCCGCTGCGGGTCCTCGGTCAACTCGTCGTTGTCATCCCAGGACGGCATCCAGAAGGTCGCGTCGGGGGCGTACAGTTCCAGCCACTCGTCCCACTGCCGGTCATCGAGGTAACGGGCTTCGCGGTAGAGAAAATCGCGCACGGCATCAAAGGAAATGGTCATTGCACGTCCTCCACGGCGATCAGTTTCGACTGCTCGGCCGCCAGGGCCTTGAGCATGGTCTGCTGCCAGTACTTGTGTTGCAGCACGAACAGACCTTCGTCTTCGGTGTGCACGCCGCTGAGCAATGGGTGCAGATCGATTTCCTTGGCCGCATCGTCGGCGCCTTCGATCCAGTGCTCGGCACCACGGGACATGTCGTTCCAGGTGGTGACACTGCCCTGGTAGCTGGTCTGGCAGGAACGGAATTCTTCCAGGTCGTCAGGCGTGGCCATGCCGCTGACGTTGAAGAAATCCTCGTACTGACGAATCCGGCTGGAACGCGCGTGGTCGCTTTCGCCCTTGGGGGCGATGCAGTAGATCGTGATTTCCGTGCGGTCGACCGAGATCGGCCGGGCGATGCGGATTTGCGAGCTGAACTGGTCCATCAGGTACACGTTCGGGTACAGGCACAGGTTGCGCGAGTTCTCGAGCATCCAGTCGGCGCGGGCCTGGCCGAAGTCCTGGGCCAGTTCGTCGCGACGCTCGTAGAGCGGGCGGTCTTCGGGGTTGGCCCACCGGGTCCAGAGCAGCATATGGCCCTTGTCGAAGGAATAGAAACCGCCGCCCTGCTTGGCCCAGCTGCCGGCGCTCATGGTTGGGTTTTCGTCACCGGCCTCGCGCTGCTTGCGCTGGTTCTGGGTGGCCGCGTAGTTCCAATGCACGGAGCTGACGTGGTAGCCATCGGCGCCGTTCTCAGCGGTGAGCTTCCAGTTGCCTTCGTAGATGTAGCTGGAGGAACCGCGCAGCACTTCAAGGCCATCGGGGGACTGGTCGACGATCATGTCGATGATCTTCGCCGACTCGCCCAGGTGCTCGACCAAGGGCAGCACATCGGCCTTGAGGCTGCCGAACAGGAAGCCACGGTAGGACTCGAAACGCGCGACTTTGGTCAGGTCGTGGGAGCCTTCGCAGTTGAAGCTCGACGGGTAGCCGGCGTTGGCCGGGTCCTTGACCTTGAGCAGCTTGCCGGAGTTGTTGAAGGTCCAGCCGTGGAACGGGCAGGTGTAGGAACTCTTGTTACCGGACTTGTGCCGGCACAGGGTCGCGCCGCGATGACTGCAGGCGTTGATGAAGGCGTTGAGCACACCGTCCTTGTTGCGCGCGATGAAGATCGACTGGCGCCCCATGGTGGTGGTGTAGAAATCGTTGACGTTGGGGATCTGGCTTTCGTGAGCCAGATACAGCCAGTTGCCTTCGAAGATGTGTTTCATCTCAAGGTCGAACAGGCGCGGGTCGGTGAACATTTCACGTTTGCAGCGATAGATGCCCTGCTCAGGATCGTCTTCAAGCAGGGAGTGAAGGTATTCGGGTCGCAGGGTCATGGCCACCGCCTCCATTGTTATTGTTCAGGCAAGGCTCATGCTAGGACGGGGCAATGGGGTGGACTATCCGCGGGGTGCAGACCTTTATCCGTTTTGTGCAGCAGGTTCAGAACCGTCTGTAGGACATCAAGACTTAACGCCCGGCGCGTTCTATCGATCAGGTAACTTTGGGAATCGGACTACATAAACGCTTACAACCTCCGCCGTAGACTCCCCCCTCCAACGACAAGGAGTGGTGTCTATGGCAAGTCATGGCTACATGACCATCAACGGAAAAATCCAGGGACTGATTTCAGCGGGCTGTTCAACCCAGGACTCTATCGGCAACAAGTACCAGGCGGCGCACCGGGACGAAATCATGGTGCTGTCCTACAGCCACAACCTGGCCAATATCGGTAACCTGAGCAGGGCGACGCACAGCCCGATCATCATCACCAAGGCCGTGGACAAATCCTCTCCACTGCTCGCCCAAGCGCTCTCCAACCGAGAGGAAATCAACTGCACCATCAACTTCTACCGGCTGACACCTGCAGGTGGGCAGGAAAAGTTTTACTCGGTGTCGATCCAGGGCGGGGTCATCACCGACCTGACGCTTGAAGTGCCCCATGTGATTTTCCAGAGTGACGCAGAGCCCCAGGAACAAGTGGCCATTCGTTACCGCGACATTTCCTGGACCCACTACATCGCCAAGACCTCCGGCTACAGTTCGTGGGGTGAAGAGGGATGAAGGCAGACCTTCATGACCTCTGGGAGGTCAACAGCGCCGCCGGCAAACTGGCCGGACAAGCCCGCACCATCAGCGCTCGCCATCTTGCCCATGGCATGGCGCGGGAACGGTTCAATCGCGAAGTCGCCTATTACGCCAAGCGAGTGGTAGACGATGTCGCGCAAGGCCGCAAAACCCCACGGCAAGGCATACAGGCACTGCGCAAAGAACAACACGACTTGCTCTTTCAATCCCGGGCCGTGATGCGCAAGTCGAGAAACGCCATAACCGATGCGGTTAAAAGAATCCCGGATTCAAGGCTCACACATCCCGTATCGAAACCCGATCCGCAGCGACTACTCCGTTTCGTGCATGCGCAGAATCTCAAAACAACCCACGCGAACACGCCCGACGCACTCAGGGCCGCTTCCTCGCCGCACCCTGCCCCCGATTTTATCTTCCTGCCCCGCGAGCACTGGCCAGCGGCCGTCCCGCCGCCAGAAGACCCCGGGTTTTACATCGTCCCCAGGAGCACGACCTTTTCCAGGCTGGAGGAGCAACTATTCACTTCAGCCTCCCCTGCCGTCATCGCCAAATTCAAGACCCTGAACCCGAACCTGGATCAGGTAAAAGCCGGGACGATGATTGTTTTGAGCGACCCGAACAACCAGCAATGCACCCGCGAAGAAGCGTTGTTGATGGAAGCGGCGGGCAAGGTCAACAAAGCACTGGAGCCACTGAGTTCGGAAGAAGCGGATTTCATGGCTCGCCATCATGACGAGATCGCCTTCTTTCTTTCCAAGGGATCCCTTGGGGCCAACGTTGGGCTGGCTATGTTTTCGAATAACCTGGACAGCGTGAAAGTCATCCTGCGTGACATTGAGGCGTTGCACACACAAACCTTTCAAGCCAATGGGCACCTGAACTCCCCCGAGTTTTATGCCCAACGTAAAAAATTGCTGACTCAACTGGACGGCCAACTTACCCAACTGACCAAAAAGAGCATCGGTTTTCCCGACCATCCCAACTTGAAAAGCGCTTTGGGTATATCCAGCAAAAGCCTTGTTCATCGTTGGAGAAAGTCCGGTGCGGCTGATCACATCCCTGGCTACGCCACGCACATTGAAGGCGTCGCGAAAGCGGCGAAGTACGTTAAGTATGGTGGTTGGATTGGTACGGTGGTGGGTAGTGCCGCCTCGGTTATAAAGGTTAAGGGAGTGTGTGGTGAAGGCAACGTAGATGCCTGTGAAAGGGTGAAATATTCCGAAGCTGGTGGATTTTTAGGGGGGATATATGGGGGTGTTGTTATTGGGGCAGTTTTGGGTGCCGGCACTACTGGCGCTATGTGTGCAGCTCTTGGAGTGCCTACTGGTGGTGTAGGTACCCTGGTATGTGGACTTGTAATAGCCGGATCAGGTTCTTTAGCCGCTGATATTGGTGGGGGAAAGATGGGGGAAGCAATAGGTGAAGTCATTTACGAGGTGACTAAATGAGTGTGAGTACCGCTGACAAAATTTTTCTATGTGTAGGCTTAGCTTATTTTGCAGGTAGCTCCATTTTCATTGGCGTGTTGTTTCATCTCGCCTATACAAAAATGGATCTGATGTTGAATCACCTGCAGAACTGTCCCGCCGTTATGGTTCGCGCCCCATTCAGAAGCGGTGGACCTTGGGGGAATCTGTTTTTACTGGGCGCCATAATGGGGGTAATGACAACACCTCGCATCTATCTGCGTGATGGAGGTGCCAGCGCTGAGGATCTGAAGAATTTCCCTGTAGGCATTAAACGAAAACTAGTTGTTCTACATTGGACTGGCTGGGGACTCGTACTGGTGATGTTCTGCCTTTACCTGGTTGTCGAATTCGACCTTGTCGCAAAGACCTAGTGTCGCGTGGGGCAAGCAACGTATCTCAATCCCGCCGCTTCAACGTATCCGACGGCAACTCCCCAAACTGCTTGCGATAACTGTCCGAAAACCGCCCCAGATGCAGGAAGCCATAATCCATCGCCACCTCTGTAACGTTACGCACATTGCAGGTCGGGTCGCTCAGGCAGGCGTTGATGCGTTCCAGGCGTTTCTGGCGGATGTAGTTTTTCGGCGTGGTGTCGGCGTTGCGTTCGAACAGGCTGTACAACGAACGCACACTCATGTGCGCCTGACGCGCCAGTTCTTCGCTGTCGATGTTCTGCTTGAGGTTGCGGGCGATGTAATCGGCAATCGCTTCGAAGGTGGCAGTCTGGGAGCCGAGTTCGAGGCGGCTGACGTTGGTTTTCATCAGGCTGAGCATCTTGCTGACGATGATCTGCGCGTAGTGTTCCTGCACCTTGGGAATCTGCTCGGTGGCCTCGGCTTCCTGGCAGATCATCGCCAGCAGGCTGACAAACCCTTCCAGCTGGTTGAGCTGATAACGGTTCTCCAGAAACCGCACGCCCTGCCCCGGGTACCGCCAGCGCTGCTCGTCGCAGACGGATTGAAGCAACGAGGTGGGAACTTTGAGGATGAATTTTTCGCAATCGTGCGAGTACGTCAGGTCGACCGGATCGTCGGGGTTGATCAACAGCAACTCGCCGGGGGCGAAGTAATGTTCCTGACCGTGACCGCGCCACAGGCAATTGCCGCGCAACAGCACTTGCAGGTGATAGATGCTTTCCAGCGCGCCCGAGGTGACACGAACGCTGCCACCGTAGCTGATGCGGCACAGGTCGAGGCTGGCGAATTTGCGATGATTGAGGCTGGCCAGGGGATGCCCGGCGCGAGGCATGAGAATGCAATGGTTACCGACGTGCTGATTGACGTAGCCCGACACCTCGTAGGGGTCGGCATGGTCGAATACGGCGCTGCGCTGACTCAACAGTTGCGCTTGCATCATCGGGTCACTCTCGTTGTTCTTATGGGGTGCGTCGGGTCATTCTAAGGCAGTACTGATGGCGGTGTGTCAGCAGACTGACCTGTGGAGGCTTATGGCCTCTTCGCGAGCAGGCTCGCTCCCACATGGGGGCTGCGTCGAGCACAACAATTGTGTACGACTTCCACAAAAGCCATGAGATAACCCGTTGGTCATCTCATGGCCAGGTCCGGCAGTCCGAGGGATCAGTCCTCCAGTGCACGAGCCCGTTCGTGACGCTGCTGTTCTTCAGGCTGGGCAGACGACTGCAGGGTGAAGTCGAACTCGATCTCGGCAAAGCGACCGCTGACACCATAAGCCGCCGCACGGGCCTGGTCTTCGCTGAAGGTGATCTTGGCGATCAGTTCGTCGCGGGTGGCGTAGGCGAAGTCGTCATGCAGGTACTTTTCACCATCCAGGTTGATCTGGGTGGTCAGGTGACGATGATCCGGCGCGGATATGAAGAAGTGCACGTGCGCCGGGCGCTGGCCGTGACGGCCCAGTTGATCCAGCAGTTGCTGGGTCGGACCGTCCGGTGGGCAGCCGTAGCCCGACGGCACGATGCTGCGGAAACGGTAGCGGCCTTCAGCATCGGTGACGATACGGCGGCGCAGGTTGAATTCCGACTGAGAAGCATCGAAGTACGAGTAGGTGCCGCCGGTGTTGGCATGCCACACATCCACCACGGCGCCAGCCAGCGGTTCGCCAGCGGTGTTGAACACCCGGCCTTGCATGAACAGGGTCACACCCGGATCGAGGCCGTCATCCAGACGCGCTTCGCCCTGGGACAGCGGCGCACCGGCCACGTACAGCGGGCCTTCGATGGTGCGCGGGGTACCGCCGGTTTTGCCGGCCTGCTCGTCTTCGGCGTCCATCAGCAGGTCGAGGTAGTGCTCCAGGCCCAGGCCCGCCACCACCAGTCCGGCCTCCTGGCGCGCGCCCAGTACGTTCAGGTAGTTGACCGCTTTCCAGAACTCTTCCGGGGTCACGGCGAGGTCTTCGATGATGTTCACCGAGTCACGTAGGATGCGGTAGATCAGGGCTTTGGTGCGCGCATCACCGGCTTCGTTATGCAGGCCGCTGGCTTCTTCGAGAAACTTCTGGACTTCGGCAGTGTGGGAAATCTTGACGTTCATTTTTTCGGTTCCTCATCTTGTAATTATGGGTATGGCGAACTGAACTGGCTGGGTTCAGCGGTCATCCTCGCGAATGGAAGAAGGATGCCGGCACATCGCGGTGACTTCGATCGCCATGTACGGATACAGCGGCAATTGCATGAGCAGGTCGTGCAGTTCCTGGACGCTGTCGACATCGAACACGCTGTAGTTGGCGTACAGGCCGGCGATGCGCCACAGGTGACGCCACTTGCCTTGGTCCTGCAGGCGTTGCGCCAGGGCTTTTTCGTCGGCCTTGAGCTGCGCGGCGCGTTCGGGGTTCATGTCGACCGGCAAATTCACGGTCATCTTTACGTGGAACAGCATAATGCTCTCCTCAGGCTTGATGAATGGCGGTGGATGTCTTGTCGCGACGGAAAAACGCCAGGCGTTCTTCATCCAGGCTCAGGCCCAGACCCGGCGTCTTCGGCACGTGCAGTTCGAAATCGCGATAAACCAGCGGTTCGCTGAGAATGTCTTCGGTCAGCAGCAGCGGGCCGAACAGTTCGGTGTCCCACGCCAGCTTGTTCAGGGTGACAAAGGCATGGGCCGAGGCCAGGGTGCCGATACCGCCTTCGAGCATGGTGCCGCCATACAGGCCGATACCCGCCGCTTCGGCGATGGCGGCAGTGCGCAGCACGGCGCGCGGACCACCGTTCTTGGCGATTTTCAGGGCGAACACCGAGGCCGCGCCTTCGCGGGCCAGGTTGAACGCATCTTCCACGCACTCGATGGACTCGTCAGCCATGATCGGCGCCGGGCTCATGGCATTCAGGCGCGCCATGCCGGCGCGGTTGTTGCGCGAGATCGGCTGTTCGATCAGGTCGATGCCGTTGGTGCCGAGAATCCGGCAGGCGCGCAAGGCGACGGCTTCGTCCCACGCCTGGTTGACGTCGACCCGCACACTGGCGCGATCGCCCAAGGCTTTCTTGATGGCAATCACGTGGGCCAGGTCGCGATTGACTTCGCCGGCACCGATTTTCAGTTTGAAGATGCGGTGGCGGCGCAGGTCGAGCATTTTTTCCGCTTCGGCGATGTCCTTTTCGGTGTCGCCACTGGCCAGGGTCCAGGCCACCGGTAGCGCATCACGCACCCGGCCGCCGAGCAATTCGCTGACCGGCACACCGAGGCGCTTGCCCTGGGCGTCGAGCAAGGCGGTTTCGATACCGGACTTGGCGAAGGTGTTACCACGGATGCTGCGTTCCAGGCGCAACATCGCCGCGTTGACGTTGCCGCTGTCCTGGCCGATCAACAACGGCGCGAAGTGCGTGTCGATGTTGGTCTTGATGCTGTCAGGGCTTTCATTGCCATAAGCCAGGCCACCGATGGTGGTGGACTCGCCGATACCTTCGATGCCATCGGCGCAACGCACGCGGATGATCACCAGGGTCTGATTCTGCATGGTGTGCATCGCCAGCTTGTGCGGGCGGATGGTCGGCAGATCGACGATGATCGTCTCGATCGATTCAATGGCGGTTGCAAGCATTTCGATACCCATCAGGTTCTTGGAGTTCTGGAGTCGATTCTCGTACGGCTTTTTTCGTGACGCCAATATAGAATTGGTCTGACTTGATACCTTTAAGGTATGCAACTGCTTGACGTCCGGAGGCTCCATGGAACTGCGTCACCTGCGTTATTTCCAGGTATTGGCTCAAACCCTCAACTTCACCCGCGCCGCCGAACTGCTGCACATCGCCCAACCGCCCCTGAGCCGGCAGATCCAGCAACTGGAAGATGAATTGGGGGTGATGCTGCTGGAGCGGGGACGGCCGCTGAAGCTGACGGATGCGGGACGGTTTTTCCATGAGCACTCCACCGCCCTGCTCGAACAGCTGAACAAGGTGTGCGACAACACGCGGCGCATCGGCCTGGGCGAAAAGACCTGGCTGGGTATCGGTTTCGCGCCGTCGACACTGTACGGCGTGCTACCGGAACTGATCCGCCGCTTGCGCAGTGGCGAGCCGCTGGAGCTGGAGCTCGGGCTTTCGGAAATGACCACCCTGCAACAGGTACAAGCGCTCAAGGCCGGACGCATCGATATCGGCTTCGGCCGCATCCGCATCGACGACCCGGCCATCATCCAGACCGTACTAACCGAAGACCGCCTGGTCGCCGCCCTGCCCGCCGGCCACCCGTTGCTGGCCGGCCCCATCAGCCTGCGCGACCTCGCACATGAACCCTTTGTGCTCTACCCCGGCAACCCGCGGCCCAGCTACGCCGACCATGTGATCGCGCTGTTCGAATCCTATGGCGTGAGCATCCACGTGGCGCAATGGACCAACGAACTGCAAACGGCGATTGGTCTGGTGGGGGCCGGGATCGGCGTCACGCTAGTGCCGGCCTCGGTGCAATTGCTGCACCGCGACGACATCGGTTTCACCCCGCTGCTCGAAGACAATGCCACCTCGCCGATCATTCTCAGCCGGCGGGTGGGCGATGTTTCGCCGGGGTTGAACCATTGTTTGCGGATGATTGAGGAGTTGCAGCCATAGGCGCCGATACCCCTGTGGGAGCAAGGCTTGCCCGCGATGGCGTTCTCATGAGCGCTATCGCGGGCAAGCCTTGCTCCCAGAAAAAGAGGTTCACTGCTATCCAGCAAACGCCCGGCGACCGGCACTGATCTCGGTACGCAATTCGCCAATCAGGTCGGAGATGGCCCGCACGCTGGTCAGTTGTTCGGTCGAGACGCCGCTGATCAGCAATTCAACCCGGCCGCTGACCGGCTCGTAGACCTCGATGCGTAGCAAGCCACCGCTTTCCGTGCATTCGCAGGACAGCGGCGCAAAGCCGGACTCGACGATGTTGCAAAGGACTGAAATGGGCAGCATGACCGGTCCCTCGGACGCCTATTGAGTGGATTGGATCCGGTTGAGAATAGTTGCCCCTTGCCATTTCTGCGCCAATAAAAAGTGTTATCCGGCTCTCATTTACCGGCGCTCATTCCCAAGCACTTTTTCACTCGGCATTGCGTTTCCAGATCCAGTTCCAGAATCCAGGCAGTTGCACCGGCTGTGAACTGTCGCGCACGGTGCGGGCCATCGCGGCCCGTTGCAGCGCGTCAGTGTCATCGTAAAACGGTTGTTCTGCGACTTTCACCCCGGTCGCCCGGGCGCTGTCGAGGAGGATTTGCAGGTACTCGCGGGTATGCCGTGCGGTGTAGCGGTTGAGGTCATGGAAGGTCACCACCACCGGAATCACCCCATCGACCACCGGCAGCTCGCCCAGGGCGATGCGCTCGCGCACTTCGGACATCGAGCGCAGGAAGTGCGCCCGGCGCCGGGGGCTGGCGTTGAAGCCCCAGATCTTGCCGTCATTGGCGCTCAGGTCGGTCAGCAGCACATGCAGGCCATGCTGCTGATAAGCGGCGAAGGTACGTTTGTCGTAATTCCAGAATGGCGGACGCAACAGCGTCGGTGGCGCCCCGGTGATCGCGGCGATGTCGGCACTGCCGTTGGTGAGCGCCTCTTCGAGCTCCTGCGGATCGAGAGAGCGATGATTGGTGTGGGAAGGTGTCGCGGTGTGGAAGCCCAGAATGTGCCCGGCATCCCGCTCGCGGTGCATGATCGCGCGCCCGATATCGCTGCCACCTGCCCGCGTGGCACGGGTCTGCACAAAGAACACGGCCTTGATGTCCGCTTGCAGCGGGTTGCGCGCCAGGCTGTCGAGTACGGTTTCGGTGGGGTTCCAGAAACTCGATGCGCTGGGACCGTCATCGAAGGTCAGCAGGAAGCGAATAGGTGGTTGCGCGTGCAGACGTTGTTCGGTCTGCGGCGTCATTTCGATGGGAGCGGCGATGCAGCCCAGCAGACTGGCTGCCATGGCGCACGCGAATAGAACCTTGAACAACTGTTTCATGTTTTGCCTTGGGCCCGACCATTGCGGTCAACACTTCAAACGGCAAAATTCCTTCGCCCGTTTATCCTTCACCGACCCGCAGGTCGCTGCGAGCCGAGGTTGGATCAGGGTACACAGTGTTTGGTTCCGGCGCTTGCGCACATCCCCGCCCCTTGTAGGAGCTGGCTTGCCAGCGAAGAGGCCCTTGAAACCGCCTTCACCGGCAAGCCGGCTCCTACAGATGCGGGGAATCCCCTTTCGTTGAAGCATCTATGCTGAAAACACCAGCCGGAGGATTCGGTCATGTGCGGACGTTTATCGCAATACCGGGGCATCCACGATTTCGTCGCGGTGCTGAGCATTCCCGACGTGTTGATCAACCATATCGGCGATCAGCCACTGGCCCACTACAACGCCGCGCCCACCACGCAACTGGCGTTGCTGCACCTGGAGGATGACGGCGTGCACGCCGATTTGCAGCGTTGGGGCTGGCGGCCGCAGTGGGCCAAGGATCGGGCGGCACCGATCAATGCACGGGTCGAGAAAGTCGCCCACGGTCCGTTCTTCAGGGCAATTTGGCCGCATCGCGCGATCTGCCCGGTCGACAACTGGTTCGAATGGGTCGATGCCGGGGATGGTACTCGACAACCCTGGCTGATCCGGCGGCGTGACCGGGGGCCGATTTTCTGCGCGGCGATCGGGCAGTTTCCCATTGGCAGTGCCATGCCTCGGGATGATGACGGTTTTGTCATCATCACCGCTGACAGCGCGGGCGGCATGGTGGACATTCATGACCGGCGACCGGTGGTGTTGTCGGCAGAACTGACGCGGGAATGGCTCGACCCGGCGACGCCCAGGGAACGTGCCGAACAAATGGTACTTTTGCAGGGTGACGACAGCGATGTGTTCGAGTGGTACAGGGTCAGCAAAGCGGTTGGCAACGCCAGAAACCAAGGGGCTGAATTGATTGAAGCGATCACTTGAACTGGCAATATCGACAGGGCGATCGATATATGTAACAAGTCGAAGCGTGGAATTGTTACAACTACTGTTTCAGATGATTAACACTCATAGAAGTACAACCGTTTCATGCATTACCGCTTGTCCGACAATCCGTCAGCCATAGATACATTTTGAATGACTACCGCTAGCATTCGCGCCGCATTTCCAATGCCTCCAGCCAGCTGACCAAAGAGTCAGCAACTAAGGAAATCCCATACAACAAGCCTTGCAGAGAACTCAATTGCGCGACGATTTTACGAATAATCAAGTCGTGAGACTGGCCTGTGTTTATCTTACAAAGACAGAACACTACCAACTCGACAGCTTTATCGGGCAATACATCAAGACCCGTAACCTGCAAACTATCCCACATATCAACGACATACTGAGTTCAACCCTCGAAGACTATCCTGGCAAGCCGCCCGTGATGGTCAATGAGCTGAATGCCTGGATCGACAAGACGCTGGGTTATCGGGCCGCGCACCCCGATTTCCTGTCGCTGGAATAAGGCGTTCCGATCGCATTTGTGGGAGCGGCGGTGCGAGCAAGTCGAATCGTCGCACCGCCGCTCCCACAATCAGAAAGCCTGGCTTGAGGGTTTCAAAGATCGCTCAGAACTTGCGATCAGGCTCTGACAGCTCCTTGCCATCGTCAGGATGCTTCCAGTCGGGTGTCGAACGCTTTTGCTGTTCGATCTCTTCTTCCGAGGGTTCATCCTCGACTTCTTCATCCGGATCCGGACGCTTGGGTTCATTGGCCATGTTCACCTCTCTTCCTGAAGGGATCGTTCATCAACTTTAAGCGTAGAACAGTTTCCCGGCGCCGACTCACAGCCACCAGCGCAGCACAAAGAAGAAGCCCATGCTCAACAACATGCTGAGCAAGGTGTTGCGGGTGTACAGCACCAGGCCGACGGCCACCAGCGAGCTGATCAGGTACGGGTTGTCCCATTGCAGATTCAGCTGTTTCTCGGGCATGAACACAATCGGCCCGCAGATCGCCGTCAGCATGCCCGGCACGGCGAAACCGAGGAACTGCCGGGCATTGCTGCTCAGGCGCACCGGCAGCCGGGGTTCCAGAAAGACATAGCGGTTGAGGAACACCAACACGCCCATGCCGATAATCACCGCCCAGACCATCATGTGCGCGCTCCCCAAAACTTGTTGCAGACAAACCCGGCGGTCATTCCCGCCAACCCCGACAGCACCAGCGCCGAGCCCCATTGCCAGTAGCTGAACAGCACCGAACAGAACAGCGACACCGCGACACAGACCACCGTTGGCACATTGCGCACCACCGGGGTAATCAGGGCGATGAAGGTGGCGGCGATGGAGAAGTCCAGTCCCAGGTGCTCGAGGCCCGGAATGCTACTGCCGAGTACGATCCCGGCCAGGGTGAAGAGGTTCCAGGCGATGTAGAACGTCAGGCCCACGCCCAATGCGTACCAGCGGTCGAATTGCTGCTTGTCGTGCTGGCTGGTCAGGGCGAACAACTCATCGGTGAGCAGGAAACCCAGACCGATCCGCCAACGTCCCGGCAAGGGCGAGATCACCGAACGCATGCTCATCCCGTAAAGCAAATGCTGGGACGTCAGCAACAAGGTCGTCAGCAGGATCGAAAAGATCCCGGCCCCGCCCTTGAGCATGCCGATGGCCACCAGCTGCGCGGCACCGGCAAACACGATGCTCGACAAGCCCTGGCCTTGCAGGGGCGTGAGATTGGCTTCGATGGCCATGGAGCCGGCCAGCAAGCCCCAGGGCGCGGTCGCCAGGGACAGCGGCATGATCGCCGCGGCGCCGCGCAGGAACGCCGTGCGCGGCAAATGGGAGTTGGACATAACGCTCTACAACCAGGGGAAAGACCGCAGACTGTGCCAGCAGTCGCGGACAATGGCTTGAACAATCTTGCGCATATTGCCATTCGTTCTGGATCGATCACTTCAAGCAAAACGGGGATGCGCGGGGAGTTCGCTGATTTTCGCGATTGACAAACACCGCGCCGGCTTTTAAAACTAGGCGCCTCATTCAGGGTGTAAGCAAACATGTCCGCAACCTCCAACCTCAACATTGTCGTCATTGGCTTGATTGCCAAGGCGCAAGGTTGCGTTGCGCGCACCCTCAAATCGAAGAAACAGTCGCTCATGTGACCGGGGCGCGCTGTCCCGTCAGATGAGCTGACAGGACATTGAGCGCGACGGACCCCACTCCCCTTGCTTGCTTCCTTCTACGCTTCTGACGGTGACGACATCGGTCAACCATCAGGAGAAAGTGCATGTCATCGTTTCAAGGTATCTGGGTTCCCCTCGTCACGCCGTTCCACAACGGCGCCATCGATTTCGCGGGTTTGCGGCGGCTGGTCAGCCATCTGCTGGAAAAAGGCGTCGATGGCCTGATCGTCTGTGGCACCACCGGCGAACCGGCCGCCATGGGCAAGCATGAGCAATTGGCGGTACTCGACGCGGTGTTGGAGCTGGTGTCGGCGCAGCGGGTGGTCATGGGCCTGGCCGGCAACAACCTGACCGAACTGTTGCAGTTCCAGAGCGAGATTCTCAAGCGTCCACTGGCCGGTTTACTGGTGCCGGCGCCCTACTACATTCGCCCGTCCCAGGCCGGGCTCGAAGCGTTTTTCAAGACCGTGGCCGATGCCTCCAGCGTTCCGCTGATTCTGTATGACATCCCTTATCGCACCGGCGTGACCTTCGAACAGAAGACCCTGCTCAACATCGTCGCCCACGAGCGCATCGTCGCGATCAAGGACTGCGGCGGCAACCTGACCAATACCCTTGCGCTGCTTTCCAGCGGCCAGGTCGATGTGTTGTGCGGCGAAGACAACCAGATCTTCAGCGCCTTGTGCCTGGGTGCCAAAGGGGCGATTGCGGCCTCGGCCCATGTGCATCCCGAACTGTTCGTTCAACTGTACCAGCAAGTGCGCGACAACCAGTTGGCTGCCGGTCGCACGACGTTCTTCGAGCTGCTGCCGTTGATCCAAAGCCTGTTCATCGAACCCAATCCCGCCCCGGTAAAAACCGCGCTGGCCCTTGAAGGCCTGATCGGCGATGAACTACGCGCGCCGATGCAACGCAGCAGCGAAACCCTGGTGGCGCATTTGAAGGAGGTACTCGGCGCCCTGAACAATCGATAGAGCGCCGGCCAGGCGCCCGAGTACCATGGAATGATTCGCCTGACGCCTGCGGGAGTCGACATGCTCTACCGAATCGCCGCCGATGGGCTGGTGCTGTTTCATCTACTGTTCATTGTGTTTGTGGTGTTCGGCGGGCTGCTGGTGCTGAAATGGCGCCACCTGATCTGGCTGCACCTGCCCGCCGCCGGGTGGGGCGTGGCGGTGGAACTGTTCCACCTGCCCTGCCCGCTGACCCGCTGGGAAAACCTGATGCGCCATGCCGCCGGACAAAGCGGCTATGGCGCCGGCTTCATCGAACATTATGTGTGGCCGGTGATTTACCCGGCCGGGCTGACCCCGACGATTCAACTGTGGCTGGCCAGCGTAGTGTTGGCAGTCAACGTATTGCTCTATCTTCGAGTGATCAGCCTCCACCTGTAAGAGCAATCGTGCGCAGGTACTCTGTGGGAGCAAAGCTTGCTCGCGATGACGGCGTACCGGGCGCCATCGTTGTTGACTGGGCTGCCGCTATCGCGAGCAAGCTTTGCCCCCACAGACTCTTGCCGTTACCGCCGTTTGTCAGGTTCCTACAGAAGGATTGAAAAAACATGCTGTCGATTGAAGACCTGGCATTGCTGGAGGCCATCCGTGAGACCGGCAGTCTGTCACGGGCCGCGGCCCGGCTCGGCAAGGCGCCGTCCACGGTGTCCTACGCGGCGCGGCAACTGGAAGAGCGCTTCGATGCGTTGCTGTTCGATCGCCGCCGCTATCGCCTGCAACTGACTCCGGCCGGCGAGTTGCTGGTCAACGAGGCGTCGCGGCTGATGGCAGATGTCTCGCGCCTGACCCAACGGGTGCAGCAAGTGGCCAATGGCTGGGAGAGTCGGTTGTGGATCGTCACCGACGAATTGCTGGAGTTCGAAACCTTGATCCCGGTCATCCGCGAATTCGATGCGCTGCAATCCGGCGTACCTTTGCGCATCACTCAGGAAGTGCTCAAAGGGGTCTGGGAAGCCCTGCGTGAAGGCCGCGCGGACCTGGTCATCGGCGCGACCAACGAGCCCCCGGCGATCCCGTCCTTGCGCTGGATGCAACTGGGGGAAATGCAATGGGTGTTCGCCGTCTCGCCCAAGCATGCGCTGGCCAAGGCCAGCGAACCGATTTCCCGGGCGACCGTGACGCAGCATCGGGCAATTGTCGTGGCCGACTCATCGAGAATCACCGAGGGCAGTACCTACGGTGTTTCCGGCGGGCAAACGGTGCTGGCGGTGCCCACCATGCGCGCGAAAATCCTCGCCCAGTGCGACGGTTTGGGTGTGGGTTGGTTGCCGCGACACCGGGTCAGCTCGTTATTGAGCAATGGCACGCTGGTGGAAAAACAGATGGCCGACCCGCGCGAGCCGAACATCATCTACGCCGGCTGGCGCGGAGACCATGACGGCCGCGCCCTGGGCTGGTGGCTGGAGCAACTCAAGCAGTCGTACCTTGCCACCCGACTGGTGCAAGGCATCGATCTGTTTATCTGAAGGTTCGTTGCTCAGTTGGCAATCACACTCATATTGCGCCCGCTGGCCTTGGCCACATACAACGCCTTGTCGGCGGCCCCGATCAGGTCCTCGGTACGGGTTTGCGACGCCGGATCGTAGCCGCACACGCCAACGCTGACCGTGATGACGCCTTCGGGACTTTCATTGTGCTGCAAGCCAGCCGCCTGCACCGCGCGGCGGATTTTTTCCGCCACCAGGAACGCCCCCACATAGTCGGTGCCGGGCAGCACTACCGCGAACTCTTCGCCACCAAAGCGCGCGGCCAGGTCGCCGGGACGCTTGATGTGCTCGATGATGATGGCGGCGATATTGCGCAAGCACTGATCTCCGGCCAGATGGCCATAGTGATCGTTGAATGCCTTGAAATGATCGACATCGATCATCACCAGTGCCAGACCGGTCAGGTTGCGCCGGGCACGGCCCGTTTCCGCCTGGATGAACAGATCGAACTGGCGCCGGTTGGCCAGCCCGGTAAGGGCGTCTTCCAGGGCCAGCAACTCCAGGTTGCGATTAAGCTCCAGGAGCCTTTCCTGTGACCCGAGCAACTCGACCTGGATCAGGTTCTGCTGCTTCATCAACTTGATCAGGCGATAACCGAGTACGCCGAGGAACCCGAGCAACAACGACACGATCGCCGCGCTGAGCATCGACTCCTTGCGCCAGCCAGCCAATACTTCGTCTTTGTTCAGCGCGGCAAAGACAATCAACGGATAACCCTCGACCCGGCGATAACCCACCACCCGCTCGACCCCATCGATGATCGACTTGATCGTCGCCGTGCCCGCGCTGCCATTGGGCAGCAACTGGGTGAACAGCGGGCTTTTGGCCAGGCTGGTGCCGATGTCCGCCTCGTTGAACGGCCGGCGCACGACGATGCTGGCGTCGTCGGCGATCAGGTTGATCACGCCGTTCTTGCCCATGTCGATGCTGTCGTAGAGCTCCAGGAAGTGTGAGAGATAGATCGTCGCCAGCGCCACGCCGGCAAAACTGCCGTCGGGGTGATTGATTCGCCGCGACACGGTCATGATCCATTCGCCGCTGGAACGGCTCTTGATCGACGGACCGATGTGCGGCCCGCGATCGGGATGATCACGGTGATAGATGAAATACTCGCGGTCGGAATTATTGGCAACGCCGACCTCGGCGCCATTGGAGTTGGCAATCCATTGCCCCGTCTGGTCATACACGAACAAGCCATGGATCTGGCTCAGTTCGTTGCGCTGGGCGCTGAGCAAGCGTTGCAAGCGATGGAGCCGGTCCCCTTCAATGCCGTCGTTTTCCAGACGATCGACCAGACTGAACAGCAGCGTATCCGCCTGCTTGATCGTGGCCTGCGCCTGGGAGGCCAATGTCTGCGCAAGGTTGGACATCGCCACTTCCTTGTCATGCAGATGATACTGGCGCGAACTCCAGACTTCCCAGCTGACGATCAGCGCCATCGACAGGCACACCGCCCCCAGCAACGTCACTGCCGAGCGAACCTTGAGCCTGGCGACGCCAGGCCGGCTTTTTTCGATACGGTCGTAAATGGACGGATGCCCCATGACGCTCCCTGACTGCTGATGACATGGCGAATTGTCCCGCTCGCCACTTTAACCACCCGACGGGTGATGTACACAATCAGTCATCATAGGATTGTCCCGACAACCGGGCCAGTGCTTTGCGCTATTTGAGGCTCCCGGCCAGAAACTGCTGCAACCGCTCGCTGCGTGGATGCTCCAGCACACTGCCCGGCGCACCCTCCTCTTCCACCCGGCCCTGGTGCAAAAACATAACGTGGTTCGACACCTGCCGGGCAAATGCCATTTCATGGGTGACCACCACCATGGTCCTGCCTTCCTCGGCAAGCTGCTGCATGACTTTGAGCACCTCGCCAACCAGCTCGGGGTCGAGCGCGGACGTCGGTTCGTCGAACAGCATCACCTGGGGTTCCATGGCCAGCGCCCGCGCGATGGCCACCCGTTGCTGCTGGCCACCGGACAAATGGACCGGATACTGCCCTTCGACCTTGGCCGGCAGGCCGACTTTGGCGAGGTAGTGACGCGCCCGCTCCGTGGCCTCTGCCCGACCGATGCCAAGCACGCTCATCGGACACTCTATGATGTTGTCCAGCACCGTCATGTGGCTCCACAGATTGAAGTGCTGGAACACCATCGACAGTTTGCTGCGCATGACCCGCAGTTGCCCGGGATCGACCACACACAGTTCGCCTCTGGCATTGCGGCGCGTCAGCAGTTCTTCGGCATTGACGACTATGCGCCCGGCGGATGGCTGTTCGAGGTGGTTGATGCAGCGCAGGAACGTGCTTTTCCCCGATCCCGAGGAACCGATGATGCTGATTACGTCGCCGGCCCGGGCCTTGAGCGATACGCCTTTCAAGACTTCATGGCTGCCGTAGTTCTTGTGCACATCTTCAACGATCAATTTATACATTCGAGCAAGTCCGATGGGGTCAATGCGTACGGGGTTTGAGGTAGGCCAGCCAATGCAGCTCACCACGGCGAAACAGCCAGATCAGCAAAAAGGCGCTGGCGGCATACAGCACCCCGGCGATCCCGAAGGCGGTGAAAGAGGCATAGGTCGCCGAATTGACGTCCCGTGCAATCTTCAGCAAATCAGGGACCGTGGCGGTAAAGGCCACCGACGTGGAATGCAGCATCAAAATCACTTCGTTACTGAAAAACGGCAGGGCCCGGGGCAACGCCGACGGCAGCACGATCCGCCGATAGAGCGTAAAACGCTTCATCCCATAGGCTCTGGCGGCTTCGATTTCGCCATGGGGCGTCGCCCGGATAGCGCCGGCAAAGATTTCGGTCATGTAGGCACAGGTATTGAGCCCGAACGCCAGCACCGTGCAGTTGAACCCATCACGGAAAAAGGCGTTGAGAAAATCCTGCGACCGAACCACATGCAAGCTGTACACGCCGGTGTAGAAGAACAGCAACTGGATGTACAACGGCGTCCCGCGAAACACGTAGGTGTAAAACCAGACCGGCACACGGATCAGCGGGTTGCGGCTGACCCGGGCAATCGCCAGCGGCACCGCCAGCAGGAATCCGATCGCCACCGAAAGGATCAGCAACCACAACGTCACCGCCAGCCCGGAAAAGTGCGGGCCGTCACTCCACAGGTAAGCCTGCCAGTAGTCCTCGAGAATGCCGGTCATAGCGCCGCCTTCCTGACACCCACCGAATAGCGGTGCTCCAGCCACAACAACACAACGTTGGAGACCGTGGTAATGCCCAGATAGATCAGGCCACCGACCAGCGTGAAGTAAAAGAACTGCATCGACCCCTTGCCCGCATCCTGCGTCGCCTTGACCACATCGGTCAGGCCGATGATCGAGACCAGCGCCGTGGATTTGATCAACACCTGCCAGTTGTTGCCGATGCCGGGCAACGCATGACGCAGCATTTGCGGGAAGAGGACTTTGCGAAAGGCTTGCCCGCGGGTCATGCCGTAGGCTTTCGCCGCCTCGACCTGACCTGCCGGGACGGCCTGGAAGGCGCCACGGAAGGTTTCGGTGAAGTAGGCCCCGTAAATGAACGCCAGTGTCACGACACCGGCCAGAAACGGGTCGATATCGATTTGCCCGGTGCCCAGCCAATCGGTCAGGCGGTTGAGCAACATCTGCAGGCTGAAGAACAGCAGCAGCATGATCACCAGGTCCGGCATGCTGCGAATCACCGTGGTGTAGCCGGTGGCCATCGCGCGCAGGAATCGATTGGAAGACAGCTTGGAACTGGCGCCGATCAGCCCTGCCAGGACAGCAATCAGCAACGACCAGAGCGCCAGTTTGATGGTGGCCAGGGTGCCCAGCAAAATCTGCGGGCCAAAGCCTTCGAGAAACATTTCACTCTCCTTGTTCTTATTGGGTGAGGTGAAGGGGGGATGCGGCAACTACACGGTCCATACGACCACGTTGCGCCTGTCCTGTAGGAGCGAGCCTGCTCGCGAAAAAACCATGGGCGCCGCGGGGCATCTGGTTTGACGCGTTATCGTTAACGACCATCGCGAGCGAGCTCGCTCCTACAGGGGCTGAGGGTGTTATTTCGCGCCGTAGACGTCGAAATCGAAGTACTTTTTGTTGATCCGCTCGTAAGTGCCATTGGCGAGAATCGTCGCCAGGGCCTTGTTCAGGTCCTCGCGCAACTCGACATCGTTCTTGCGCAAGCCAATGCCATCACCCACGCCGAAAAACTTCGGATCGTCCAGGGTCGCGCCCGAGAACTCGTAATCCTTGCCCGCTGCGGTGTTCAGGAATCCGTAACTGGCCTGGATGGAGCCCTGCAGCGAGGCGTCGAGTCGCCCCACCACCAGGTCGGCATACACCTGGTCCTGATTCTGATAGGACAGAATCTCCACGCCCTTGGCGCCCCATACGGCTTTGGCGTAGGCCTCCTGCGTCGAGCCCTGCTCCACGCCAATGCGCTTGCCCTTGAGCGATTCAAGGGTCGGCAGCAGACCCGAGCCGCGCTTGACCACCAGACGGGCCGGCGCGTTGGACACCTTGTCGGTGAAGGCAATCTGCTCCAGGCGCTTGGGCGTGACGGTCATCGACGACGCCACCGCGTCGAACTTGCGCGCCAGCAACGCCGGGATCATTCCGTCCCAGCTGCTTTCCACCCAAACGCAACGGGCGTGCAACTCGGCACACAGCGCTTCGGCGATGTCGACCCCGAACCCGGTCAGCGTGCCGTCCTGGTTTTTGTATTCCAGCGGCGGATAGGTGGGATCCACTCCCAGCCTCAGGACTTTGCCAGACCAGTCAGCCGCACCAGCCCAGCTCGACGCTGTCAGAAACACCAGTGATACCGCTGCAATTATCTTGTTCATTATTTTCCTCTCCAGGTCGCAGACGATTTTTGTACAGATTGACGCTCGACGTTGCGGCGTCTCAACGCAGAAAACTTTCCACCAACTTGACCCAATAACTCGCCCCGATCGGCAGGCAAGCATCATTGAAGTCGTAGCCGGGGTTGTGCAGCTGGCAGCCGCTATCGCCCTCGCCATTGCCGATCACCAGATAACTGCCGGGGCATTGCTCCAGGATGAAGGCAAAGTCTTCACTCGCAGTGAAGGGGCGCAGGTCTTCGATCAACCGGTTATCACCCAACCAATCGCGGGCGACTTCCCGGGCTAACGCGGTCGACTCGGGGTCATTGATCAACACTGGATGACAGTGCTGATAATCGATCTGTGCCCGGGCACCGAAACTGGCGGCCTGGGCGTTGACCAATTCGATAATCCGGGCTTCGAGCAACCGGCGAACCTCGGGGGTCAGTGCTCGCACGCTCAGGCTCATGTCGGCGCTGGACGCAATGACATTCGAGGCGCTGCCGGCATGAATGGAGCCCACGGTAATAATCGCCATGTCCTGCGGGCTGACATTGCGCGAGACGATGCTTTGCAGGGCCATCACGATCGAGGCGCACACCACCACCGGATCGATGGCCTTGTGCGGCACCGCGCCATGCCCGCCTTGACCGATGACCTTGATATTCACCGTGTCGGCCGACGCCATGAACGGCCCACTGTAGAAGCCCAGATGCCCGACGGGATAACCGGGTACGTTGTGCAACGCGAAAATCGCATCACAGGGAAAGCGATCCAGCAGCCCGTCCTCGAGCATTTTCCGGGCGCCGCCCAGCCCTTCTTCCGCCGGCTGGAAAATCAGCTGCAGCGTACCGTTGAACGTGCGGGTCTGTGCCAGATACCGGGCGGCCGTCAGCAAGGTTGCCGTGTGACCATCGTGGCCGCAGGCATGCATGACCCCTTCGATCCGGCTGGCGTAGGGCAGACCGCTGGTTTCCTGGATTGGCAGCGCATCCATGTCGGCGCGCAAGCCGATGGACCGGCCTTCGCCATGCTTCAGGGTGGCGACCACCCCGGTCTTGCCCACTCCGGTACTGACCTCATAACCCCACTGCACCAGGCATTCGGCAACCCGCTGACTGGTGACGAACTCCTCAAAGCCCAACTCGGGATGCGCGTGAATACGCTGACGTAACGCGATCATTTCATCTTGTATCGCTGCAATACCTGGCAGCACGTGGCCGGCGTCCATTGTTGTTCTCCTTCGATGGGGACGCAGCGCTGGCGAAAGCGCTGTCGGGACCGATCTTAGGTAACGGGACCCTGGGCTGGGGAGTCTCAGTTTGGTTATGATGACAACCAATGGTTGTCTGAAGGGTAAGCAGATGAAATTGCATCAACTTCAAGCGCTGATTGCCAGCGCCGAGACGGGCAGCATCCGCGCTGCCGCCCGTTCGCTCGACATTTCCCAGGCGGCCGTGACCAAAGCCTTGCGGGAGCTGGAAACCAGTCAGCAGCTACCGTTGTTCACCCGCACGCCCAGCGGCCTGAGCTTCACTGAATATGGCAAAGTCCTGCTGACCCACGCCCGGCTGGTGATCAAGCAACTCGAACATGCGCAAACCGAACTCGATCACCTGCGCGGCAAGGCCCAGGGGCGGCTTTGCGTCGGGATCACGCCATGGATCGCCCTGACCTTCCTGCCCGACGTGGTGCTGGCGTTTCGCGAGCGCATGCCGCAAATCAAGTTGGAGCTGTACGAAAGTCTCATGGCCGTGGCCCAGCCACTGCTGCGCGACGGCAGCATGGATTTCGCGATCGGCCAACTCCATCCGGGGCAATCGACCCAGGAATTTGCCTGCGAAACCTTGCTGGATTACCAGACCTCGGTGCTGGTGCGCGAAGGCCATGCGCATCAGCATGCCCGCTCGATCCATGAACTGCTGGAGCAGAACTGGACCCTGAACCATGCGCCGGATGGCCACGATGGGTTGATGCAGGAACTGTTCTGGAAACACGGCGCGAAGATCGACGAAAACCGCATCGTTCGCGCCCAGTCACTGGCCATCTTGCAGATGATGGTTGAGCGAGCCGATATGTGCACCTGGGGGCCTTCGATTGTCAGCGCTGCCCCGCCCTTCCTCGGCCGCGTGGTCTCCCTGGACCTGACCGAACAATTCGATGACCGGCAATTAAGCATCGTGACACGCCGCAACGTCGCACTGAGCAATCCGGCACTCTGCTTCACCGATTGCCTGCTGCAGGTCATTCGTCGCCATGCCCGATCGGCAAAAAAGGAAGACCGGAAACTCTTCGAGACGCTGCGACTGCGGGTTTGAATGGCCTCAGGTCCGCGCCTGCTTCACCGCCTCCAGCCATGCAGGATCCAGACGGTTCTGATCGGGATTGATGCCCAGCGCTTGCATTCGCGCCTCGTGCTGCTCCATTTCCCGCCGCAATTGCCCATGATCACTGGAGTTCCCGTCCAATTGATGCATTTGGCTCAACCCGAGGTGATAGAAGCGCAACAGCTTCATGGCGCTCGGATCACCCGCTTCCACCGCGGCCGTGACGTGATGCATGACGTTAGTGACACTCATCAGACTGCGCTTGAGCTGCCAGCTGTAGACCGCCGGCGCCATCCATGCCTGAGTCCAGAACACCTTGCGCATCAGCGCCGCCATCACCAGCACCGCGGCAAACACGCCGCCGATGTTGAAACGCAGATTGTCCCCGCCAGGCGTACCGAACAACGCCACCGCCATGGTCGACAGCACCATCGCCAGCGCCAGGAAAATCAAGGCGATCACCAGCGTGCTGCGCCGCGTCTGTTGCCGATAGGTTTCGGCGTTCATCGGCTGGATTTCGAACATTACGTCGGGTTTCCTTACTTCAATGATAAAAAGTCTCGCGGGGCACAAAAAGCGCGGGCCATTATCGCCTCTGCGAGGGATTTAGCTATGCTGGGGCTCCTTTTCATCTGTTCATCGTCAAACGGGGGACATGGCAAGACCGCGCAGTTCGTGCCATCTTCTTTCATGGATACACACCATTCGGATGCCATTCGTTGTTTCTGCGCGAATGTCATCGTTTTAAGGATCATTGAATGACCCAACGACAAGTAATCAACGCTTCGGTCAGCCCGAAAGGCAGCCTGGAAACACTCTCCCAACGGGAAGTCCAGCAACTGAGCGAAGCCGGATCCGGCAGCACCTACAACATCTTCCGCCAGTGCGCCCTGGCCATCCTCAACACCGGCGCCCATGTCGATAACGCCAAGACCATCCTCGAAGCCTACAAGGACTTCGAAATCCGCATTCACCAACAAGACCGTGGCGTACGCCTGGAGCTGCTGAACGCCCCGGCCGACGCTTTCGTCGACGGCGAAATGATCGCCAGTACCCGGGAAATGCTGTTCAGCGCCCTGCGCGACATCGTCTACACCGAAAACGAACTCGACAGCCAACGCATTGACCTGAGCACCTCCCAGGGCATCAGCGATTACGTGTTTCATCTGCTGCGCAACGCCCGCACCCTGCGCCCCGGCGTCGAGCCGAAGATCGTCGTGTGCTGGGGTGGCCACTCGATCAACACCGAAGAATACAAATACACCAAGAAAGTCGGCCACGAACTGGGCCTGCGCAGCCTCGACGTGTGCACCGGCTGCGGTCCCGGCGTGATGAAAGGCCCGATGAAAGGCGCCACCATCGCCCACGCCAAACAGCGTATCCACGGCGGCCGTTACCTGGGCCTGACCGAACCCGGGATCATTGCCGCCGAGGCACCGAACCCGATCGTCAACGAGCTGGTGATCCTGCCGGACATCGAAAAACGCCTGGAAGCCTTCGTCCGCGTGGGCCACGGCATCATCATCTTCCCGGGCGGCGCCGGCACGGCCGAAGAATTCCTGTACCTGCTCGGCATCCTGATGCACCCGGGCAACGAAGGCCTGCCCTTCCCGGTCATCCTCACCGGGCCGAAACATGCCGCGCCGTACCTGGAGCAACTCGACGCCTTCGTCGGCGCGACCCTGGGCGAAGCGGCCAAAAAGCACTACCAGATCATCATCGACGATCCGGCGGAAGTCGCCCGGCAGATGACCGCCGGCCTCAAGGCGGTCAAACAGTTCCGCCGCGAGCGCAACGACGCGTTCCACTTCAACTGGCTGCTGAAAATCGACGAAGGCTTCCAGCGCCCGTTCGATCCGACCCACGAAAACATGGCCAACCTGAAACTGAGCCGCGACCTGCCGGCCCACGAACTGGCCGCCAATCTGCGCCGCGCGTTCTCCGGCATTGTCGCCGGCAACGTCAAGGACAAGGGCATCCGCCTGATCGAACAACACGGGCCTTACCAGATCCGTGGCGACGCGGCGATCATGCAACCGCTGGATCAACTGCTCAAGGCCTTCGTCGCCCAGCACCGGATGAAGCTGCCGGGTGGCGCGGCGTATGTGCCGTGTTATCGAGTGGTGGCCTGATAGCTTTACGGTAGGAGCGAGCCTGCTCGCGATGGACGTTACGATAACGCGTGCTGCCTGAATGAACGCGTCGCCCTGACGTTTTTCGCGAGCAGGCTCGCTCCTACAGGGGTGTACGCCAACGAATACAAGGGATCGACCATGGACCACGTCAACCACATCCTGATCGTCGACGACGATCGCGAAATTCGCGAACTGGTCGGCAACTACCTGAAGAAAAACGGCTTGCGCACCACCGTGGTTGCCGATGGCCGGCAAATGCGCAGTTTTCTGGAAGCCAACCAGGTCGACCTGATCGTGCTCGACATCATGCTCCCCGGCGATGACGGCCTGGTGCTGTGCCGCGAGTTGCGCTCAGGCAAACACAAAGCCACGCCGATCCTCATGCTCACCGCGCGCAACGATGAAACCGACCGCATCCTTGGCCTGGAAATGGGTGCCGACGACTACCTGACCAAACCCTTCGCCGCCCGCGAACTGCTGGCGCGGATCAACGCCGTGCTGCGCCGCACCCGAATGCTGCCGCCCAATTTGCTGATCACCGAAAGTGGCCGCATGCTGGGTTTCGGCCGCTGGCGCCTGGACACCACCGCCCGGCACTTGCTGGACGAGGACGACACCCTGGTGGCCCTCAGCGGCGCCGAATACCGCTTGCTGCGGGTATTCCTCGATCACCCGCAACGGGTATTGAGCCGCGACCAGTTGCTCAATTTGACCCAGGGCCGCGACGCCGACCTGTTCGATCGTTCCATCGACTTGCTGGTGAGCCGCCTGCGGCAACGATTGAAGGATGATTCCCGGGAGCCGACCTACATCAAGACCGTGCGCAGCGAGGGCTATGTGTTTTCCTATCCGGTGCAAATGCTCGATGCCCAGGAATGAGCATTTCCCGAGGTGTTTTGTATCCGTCTGTATAGGAACCCCATCCTGATACGCAACAGCCGATTTCGCACCGTTCAGGCACACATCAGCGATACACCCCGGCGTTTAACTGTGACCACCAGCTAGCACAGGCTACTGACCACTCACTACTTAAGCGCACGGAGAATTTCCCATGTTCAACTTCTCGAAAGTTTCGTCCCTGGCACTCGGCCTGGCATTGGTGGGCGGTCTTGGCCTGTCGAACCTGGCATCGGCCAACACCCCTAGTGTTGCCGCCCCAAGCACTGCCCAGGCGTTGCTGGCCGAAGGCGGTTCGGACCGGTTGCAACAAAATCGCGTGGCCGAGGGTGGCTCCGATCGCCTGATCGAGAATCGTGTCGCCGAAGGCGGATCGGATCGTCTGCAGGAACGGCGTGAGCGCATTGCCTCGATTCCGGGCAACGCGGCGATCAACGGTGTAGTCGTCGCCGAAAACCGTGCCGAATTCGGTTCGAAATATCAGCGTTATTGATCACGATCTCCCTCACAACTGATATCCACTGTGGGAGCGAGCCTGCTCGCGAAGACGGACGTCCAGCCGACAATGTTGTCGCCTGACACTTTGCCTTCGCGAGCAGGCTCGCTCCCACAGGTATTACAACAACCCTATCCCTATAAATCCTCATCTCTGACACAAAAGCCCCGGAGATAGTCCGGGACAGTGGCACTGTGCCCGTACTAGTATTCGCGCTTCACTTCATCAAGGACGATTCATGAAGCGCTTGGCCGGTTGCCTGCTGTATTTCCTGACGCTGAATGCGCTCGCGGCCGATTTGACCCTGCTCACCGACAACCACCCGCCCCTGCATTTCCAGCAAGGTGGCCAACTGGTGGGATTCGGCGTGGATGTGGTGCAGGCCTTGGCCGAACGCACCGGCGATCATTTGAACTTGCAACAATTGCCGTTACTGCGAGCCTTGCATGTCGCCAGCACTGAACCGGCGACCGGGGTCTTCACCGTATTGCGCACCGCCGAACGCGATGGCCAGTACCAGTGGGTCGGGCCATTGCTGGAAGTGGAAACCGCGCTGTACTCCGCCGACAGCGCCCGGCCGCCGGTGCGCAGTTTGCTGGAAGCCGGCAAACTTGGCCGCATCGCCGTGCCACGAAAATGGCTGGCCTATAGCTACTTGCAGAAACAGGGTCTGAACAACTTGTATGGCGTCGAAACGCCAGAGCAGATGATGCGTTTGGCGCGGGTGGGCCGTGCCGATTTTGTCGTGGCCGATACCCTGTCCCTCGCCACCATTGCCCGCGAAGAAGGGTTGGCCCCCAGCCAACTGCACTATCAGATGCCGCTGATGCAGCAAGGCAGCTACATCGCTTTTTCCCTGCAGACCGATGTACGCCAGGTCGAACGCTGGCAACAGGCGCTGGATGAGATGAACCGCGACGGGCGCCTGGAGCAAATCAAACAGCGTTGGCTCAGCGCCAACACACCCCGCTGAACAGGATCACCCCTCTCGATAACGACTATGCACAAGACGCCACCAAACGCACAGCCAATGCCTTGGCCTGACTGGCCACATCGGTGACAGCGGTACTCTCCCACCACATCCCCCGCAACGGCGGCCCCATGGCAAACAACCGACTGGCGGCCCGGCCATCGGCATCCAGCACCGCACCGTCCACCTCAGCAGCAATCCCCAATGCCAAGGGCCCCGGCTTGATCAACCCGCGCGCCAGCAACTGTTGTGGCAACGGCCGCGCAACCCGACGCCAGTCGTACTCGATGCCGCTGGAGTTGATCAATGCCGCGCCGCTGACGACAACGGTTTCAGCCTCCCCCCGACGACGAATGCGAATGCTCACTTCACCGCCTGGGGAAGGCTCAAGCCCCTTGAAGGACGCCGCCTGAATCCGCAACCGCCCTTCCCCGTGCAGGCGTTCTACCAGTTCGGCGCTCAAGGGCGGCGAACGGTGGTGATGGCTTTCCCACCACGGCCGCACATGCCGCACGAACTGGCGACGCTGCACGTCGGTGGCCTGATTCCACAAGCGGCCGATGTGCGCCCGCACGGTGTCCAGCGGCGCCTGCCAATCGATGCCCCCGGCGATCGCGTCACGGCAATGCCGGCGCAGTTCGCGCACCAACTGACGGGGTGTGCGAATGCTGTGATCCTCGGCGAGGAAATCCACCCAGGCGGGTGGCTGGCGCCGCACATGGGGCAGCAAGCCATGACGGGAAAACACCTCGATCGGCCCGCGATGCCCGGTCTGCTCCAGCGACACCACGGCATCGACCATGGTCAGGCCCGAGCCGATGATCAGCACCGTCGATTGCGGATCAAGCTGCTGCATCGCGGCCACATCCCATGGGTCGAGTGCGGCGGCGTTCAAGCCACTGGATTGGGTCTGCGGCGTTCGGGCGGCGGGGAACATGCCCGTGGCGAGCACAGCAAAGGCACCCTGCAAATGCCGGCCATCGTTCAAGGTCAATCGCACCGCCTGCGCTTCAGTTTGCAGATCTACCACCTCGGCTCGCACATGCTCGACCGTCGAACCGTTCAACGCGCCCACCGCTTGCGCTTCGGCCAGACGCTGCTGCACGTACAGGCCGAAAATCCCCCGAGGCGGGAACAGTTCACTGACCGGCACATGCTGCTCGTCCGACTCCGGCCAGCCACCGGCGGCGATGTATTCGCCCAGCCATTGGGTCAGGTCGTCGGCGTTGTCCGGGTCGACGCTCATGCGCGCCGCATTGCCATTGAGCGTATGGCCCAACTCCACGGCGCTGTAGGCCTCGCCCCGACCAAGTTCGGCGCGGGGTTCGATCACCAGCACCTGGCGATGGCCCGGCAGGCGCAACAGTTGCGCCGCCAGCATCGTGCCGCTGAGACCGCCGCCGACGATCAGGATGTCTGCGTGCCGGATGATGTCGGTCGGCTGTCCGTTTGGAGTTTCACTCATGCCGTTCTCACTGATCAATGTTTGCCTGGGTAGCTGCCACGTTAATGTTTTGACCCGCAATCTGGAAGCTCACCTGCGCCTGTGTCATGTGCGTGGACGCAATATCAAAAACACCAATGCCCCTTGTAGGAGCGAGCCTGCTCGCGAAGAGGTCGGCACCGTCAACATCGATATCGACCGATACACCGCTTTCGCGAGCAGGCTCGCTCCCACAGGGATTTGTGGAGTGCTCCAGGTACTACGCAGACACCACTTTTTTCTCCTGCTCCCGCAACCCCGCCAGATCGCGATAGCCTGCCCCGGGATGAATCCGGGGTAATCGCGGTCCTTCCCCGAACAACTTCTCGCGCAAAGTCCCCGGCGCATAGTCGGTCTTGTACACCCCGCGCTTCTGCAACTCCGGAACCAGCAGTTCCACGGCATCGACAAAGGTTTCGTGGGTCAGCGCGTAAGCCAGGTTGAAGCCGTCCACATCGGTGTCCTCGACCCACTCCTGCAGCAGGTCGGCGACGGTTTCAGGGCTGCCGACGAACAGCGGGCCAAAGCCGCCGATGCCCACCCAGTCCGCCAGTTCGTTGGGCGTCCAGACCTTGTTCGGATCCGCCGTGGAGAACGCCTCGACCGCCGACTGAATGGCATTGGTGTGCACATGTTTGAGCGGTTCATCCGGTTTGAACTGGCTGAAATCGATCCCGGTCCATCCCGAAATCAACGCCATGGCGCCTTCGTAGCTGACCCAGGTTTTGTATTCCTCGAACTTGGCCTTGGCCTTGGCGTCGGTCTCGCCGAGGATCACCGTTTGCAGGTTGAAGATCAGGATTTTCGACGGATCGCGCCCGGCTTCGGCGGCGCGACGACGGATGTCCGCGACGGTTTTCTTCAGCAGCACTTTCGACGGCGCGGCGACGAACACGCACTCGGCATGTTCGGCGGCGAACTGCTTGCCGCGACTCGATGCTCCGGCCTGATAGAGCACCGGTGTGCGTTGCGGCGAAGGCTCGCACAGGTGAATGCCCGGCACCTGGAAGTGCTTGCCGACGTGCCGGATCTCGTGGATTTTGCCCGGATCGCTGAACACCCGACGCTCACGGTCGCGCAGGATCGCGCCCTCTTCCCAACTGCCTTCCCACAGCTTGTAGCAAACCTCCAGGTATTCCTCGGCGAAGTCGTAGCGGGCATCGTGTTCGGCCTGGGCTTTCTGCCCGAGGTTCTTCGCGCCGCTCTCCAGATACGAGGTGACGATGTTCCAGCCTGCGCGGCCCTTGGTCAGGTGATCGAGGGTCGACAGGCGCCGGGCGAACGGGTACGGATGCTCGAACGACAGCGACGCGGTCAGGCCAAAACCCAGATGTTCGGTGACCAGTGCCATCGGCGGGATCAATTGCAGGGGATCATTGACCGGCACCTGCGCCGCCTGACGAATCGCCGCATCGCCGTTGCCGTTATAGACGTCGTAAATGCCCAGCACATCGGCAATGAACAAACCGTCGAACTTGCCACGCTCGAGGATTTTCGCCAGATCGGTCCAGTATTCGAGGTCCTTGTACTGCCACGAACGATCCCGCGGGTGCGCCCACAGCCCCGGCGACTGGTGGCCGACGCAGTTCATGTCAAAAGCGTTGAGACGAATTTCACGGGCCATCAAACGGCACTCCGTAGCTTGGGGAATGAATTCCCTGAGCTTCTGCAGGAGTCGTGCCGAAACTTAAATTCGTTATTTTTCAAAAAGTTAAAGAATAATTAGAGAAACACTTACAGCTTCAGAAACACAAAGTGTTTATCCCGTGTTGATGGGCCAACAGTTCAGATCACCACGTTGCGCACAAACCGCACCGCCACTGGCCCATCGTTGCGATAGGAATGGGGCTGGTTGCTGGCGAACATGAAAAACTCGCCGGCGCTGATGCGGTGCGGTACATCGCCAACCATCAGGGTCAGGCAACCTTCGAAGACATAAAACTGTTCGCTCCAGCCATCGGCATCCGGCTCCGACGGGTAATGCTCGCCCGGTTCGAGGCGCCATTCCCACAGTTCGACTTCACGGCTGGCATTGGCCTTGGCCAGCAATACGGCTTTGCTGCCGGGAATCGTCCCGGCCCAGGCCAGTTCGTTGATGCGGCTATGGTCACGCACGTCAGGAGCCTGGATCAGGTCGCTGAACGCCACGTCCAAAGCCTCGGCCACGCGATCGAGGGTGGTCAGGCTGACGTTCTTTTCACCGGCCTCGATGGCCACCAGCATGCGCCGGCTGACGCCGGACTTTTCCGCCAGGGCGGTCTGGCTCATGTCCGCGGCATGGCGCAAACGGCGAACGTTCTGGCTGACGTGCTGCAGGACCGAAGCCCGTTGCGTGGAATCTTTGTGCACTATATTGCTCACTTGGTGGTGTTGCGCAGTATACTGCCCAACTTCCGGCGCATTGTGCGTCCCCCTCAAATAGTGTGCAAGATCATGACGTCGGTGAACTCCTCCCAGGCTACCTCCCGTTTCCTGCGGCTCAGCAAGGCTGAGTGCGTGCTGGTGCTGATTACCATGGTTTGGGGCGGGACCTTTTTGCTGGTACAGCATGCAATGACCGTCAGCGGACCGATGTTCTTCGTCGGCCTGCGCTTTGCCGCCGCCGCGTGCCTCGTCGCCCTGTTCTCCTGGCGCAGCCTGCGGGAACTGACCCTGTTCGAACTCAAGGCCGGGGCCTTTATCGGCGTGGCGATCATGCTGGGCTACGGTTTGCAGACGGTGGGCCTGCAAAGCATTCCCAGCAGCCAGTCGGCGTTTATCACCGCGTTGTACGTACCTTTCGTGCCATTGCTGCAATGGCTGGTGCTGGGGCGTCGCCCGGGGTTGATGCCGAGCATCGGGATCATGCTGGCGTTTACCGGCTTGATGCTGTTGTCGGGGCCCTCCGGCGCGGCGTTGAATTTCAGCCCCGGTGAAATTGCCACCCTGATCAGTGCCATCGCCATTGCCGCGGAGATCATCCTGATCAGCAACTTCGCCGGTCAAGTCGATGTGAAGCGGGTGACCGTGGTGCAACTGGCGGTCACTTCGCTGCTATCGTTCCTGATGGTGGTGCCGACCCAGGAACGCATTCCAGACTTTTCCTGGCTGCTGCTGTGCAGCGCCCTGGGGCTGGGCGCGGCGAGTGCAGCGATTCAGGTGGCCATGAACTGGGCGCAGAAAAGTGTTTCACCAACCCGCGCCACCTTGATCTACGCCGGTGAGCCGGTATGGGCCGGGATTGTCGGGCGGATCGCCGGGGAGCGCTTGCCGGCGATTGCATTGCTGGGGGCCGGGTTGATTGTGGCGGCGGTGATTGTCAGTGAGTTGAAGACCAAGGGTAAAAGTGCTGCGGCTGATGAAGCGTTGGAGCGTGAGACGCAAGGTTGAATCGTGGCATTTCTGGTGTGAGGTCTGACGCCATCGCGGGCAAGCCTTGATCCCACAGGTGCTGTGTGGCTCACAAAAATTACAATCAACACAAACCCAGTGGGAGCAAGGCTTGCCCGCGATGGGGCCGGACCTGCCGAACACACACCTTTGAAACAATGTTAAACAAGGATTTTCCGTCTACCTTGTAGGATTCTGCGACAGCTTGGCGTTTGGTGATCCGGGAGCTGGCACGTATGATGCTTCACAAACTTCCGCAGATTAGAAGCCTATGTCCTTGATAGTTCTACTGCTTCTGCCTTTCATAGGCAGCTGTCTGGCAGCGGTGCTGCCACACAACGCGCGTAACACCGAATCGCTGCTGGCTGGCCTGGTTGCCCTGATCGGCACCGTCCAGGTCGCCCTCCTGTACCCACAAATCGCCCATGGCGGCGTCATTCGTGAAGAATTCTTCTGGCTGCCGAGCCTGGGCCTGAACTTCGTCCTGCGCATGGACGGTTTCGCCTGGCTGTTTTCGATGCTGGTGCTGGGCATCGGCACCCTGGTTTCGCTATACGCCCGTTACTACATGTCGCCGGACGATCCGGTGCCACGCTTCTTCGCGTTTTTCCTGGCATTCATGGGCGCCATGCTCGGGCTGGTGATCTCCGGCAACCTGATCCAGATCGTGTTTTTCTGGGAGCTGACCAGCCTCTTCTCGTTCCTGTTGATCGGTTACTGGCACCACCGCGCCGATGCGCGGCGCGGCGCGTACATGGCGCTGATGGTCACCGGAGCCGGTGGTTTGTGCCTGCTGGCGGGGGTCATGCTGCTTGGCCATGTGGTCGGCAGCTATGACCTGGACAAGGTCCTGGCCGCCGGCGATCTGATTCGTGCACATGCCCTCTACCCCATCCTGTTGCCCCTGATCCTGATTGGCGCCCTGAGCAAAAGCGCGCAATTCCCCTTCCACTTCTGGCTGCCCCACGCCATGGCGGCGCCGACACCGGTCTCGGCCTATCTGCACTCGGCGACCATGGTCAAGGCCGGGGTATTCCTGCTCGCGCGATTGTGGCCATCGCTGTCCGGCAGTGAAGAATGGTTCTACATCGTCAGCGGCGCCGGGGCTTGCACCCTGTTGCTCGGCGCGTACTGCGCGATGTTCCAGAACGACCTCAAGGGCCTGCTGGCCTACTCGACCATCAGCCACCTGGGCCTGATCACCCTGCTGCTGGGCCTGAACAGCCCGCTGGCGGCAGTGGCGGCGGTGTTCCACATCCTCAACCACGCCACGTTCAAGGCCTCGCTGTTCATGGCCGCCGGGATCATCGACCACGAAAGCGGCACCCGGGACATCCGCCGGCTCAACGGTCTGTTCAAGCTGATTCCGTTCACCGCCACCCTGGCCATGGTCGCCAGCGCCTCCATGGCCGGCGTGCCATTGCTCAACGGCTTCCTGTCGAAAGAGATGTTCTTCGCCGAAACCGTGTTCATCAATGCCACGGCGTGGATCGAAACGACCCTGCCAATCGTCGCAACCATCGCCGGGACGTTCAGCGTCGCCTATTCCCTGCGCTTTACCGTGGACGTGTTCTTCGGCCCCACCGCCACCGACCTGCCCCACACGCCGCACGAACCACCGCGCTGGATGCGTGCGCCGGTCGAGTTGCTGGTGTTCACCTGCCTGGTGGTCGGGATCTTCCCGGCGCAAGTGGTCGGCCCGCTGCTCGCCGCCGCCGCGTTGCCGGTGGTGGGTGGCACGCTGCCCGAATACAGCCTGGCGATCTGGCACGGCATGAATGCGCCGATGATCATGAGCCTGATCGCCATGTCCGGCGGCATCGTCCTTTATCTGCTGCTGCGCAAACAACTCAAGCGCGGGCGCTTCCACTACCCGCCGCTGATTGGCCGGTTCAATGGCAAGCGTCTGTTCGAGCGCGTCCTGGTGATCAAGATGCGCCTGGCCCGCCGCCTGGAACGGCGGATCAGCACCCGGCGCCTGCAAACCCAACTGTTTTTGATGGTGCTCGCCGCCGTACTGGCCGGGTTGATCCCGATGCTGCACAGCAGCCTGCACTGGGGCGACCGGCCGAAGATTCCGGGGTCGATCGTGTTCGTCATCCTGTGGCTGCTGGCGATTGCCTGTGCGCTGGGCGCCGCGTATCAAGCCAAGTATCACCGACTCGCCGCCCTGACCATGGTCAGCGTCTGCGGCCTGATGACCTGCGTGACCTTCGTCTGGTTCTCGGCACCGGACCTGGCCTTGACGCAACTGGTGGTCGAAGTGGTGACCACGGTGCTGATCCTGCTGGGCCTGCGCTGGCTGCCACGGCGGATCGAAGAGGTTTCGCCGTTGCCGAGCAGCCTGCGCAAGGCGCGCATCCGGCGGATCCGCGACTTGCTGCTGTCGACCGTG
The DNA here is from genome assembly GCF_002356535.2 of Pseudomonas izuensis. Classification (NCBI taxonomy): domain Bacteria; kingdom Pseudomonadati; phylum Pseudomonadota; class Gammaproteobacteria; order Pseudomonadales; family Pseudomonadaceae; genus Pseudomonas; species Pseudomonas izuensis. The sequence continues at coordinate 4,297,497 of NZ_AP017423.2, forward strand.
GTCGGTGGCGGCATGGCATTGCTGGCCTACGCAATGCTGACGCGCCAGACGCCGAACGATATTTCCTCGTTCTACTTGAGCCGCGCCCTGCCCGAGGGCGGCGGCAGCAACGTGGTCAACGTGATGCTGGTGGACTTCCGTGGTTTCGACACCCTCGGCGAAATCACCGTACTGGTGGCGGTGGCGTTGACCGTGTTCGCCCTGTTGCGTCGTTTCCGCCCGCCGAAAGAAAGCCTGCAACTGCCGGCCCAGCAGCGCTTGCTAGCGCCCGACGTGGTCACCGACCTGGTCAACCCGCGTCATGCCAGCGACACCGCACTCGGCTTCATGATGGTCCCGGCAGTGCTGGTGCGCCTGCTGTTGCCGATTGCCTTCGTGGTGTCGTTCTACCTGTTCATGCGCGGGCACAACCTGCCGGGCGGCGGCTTTGTCGCGGGGCTGGTGATGTCGGTGGCGTTCATCCTGCAATACATGGTGGCAGGCACCCAGTGGGTCGAGGCGCAGATGAGCCTGCGGCCGTTGCGCTGGATGAGCACCGGCCTGTTGTTCGCCACGGTCACCGGTCTCGGTGCGATGGCGGTCGGTTATCCGTTCCTGACCACCCACACCTGGCATCTCGATCTGCCGTTGCTGGGCGACATTCACCTGGCCAGCGCATTGTTCTTCGACATTGGCGTGTACGCAGTGGTGGTCGGTTCGACGCTGCTGATCCTCACCGCCCTCGCCCACCAGTCGGTGCGGGGTCACAAGACCGCCGCGCAACCCAAACCCGTCGCCATCAAGGAGGCCGTCTGATGGAAGAAGTCATCGCAATCGCCATCGGCGTCCTGGCCGCGTCCGGCGTCTGGCTGATCCTGCGGCCACGAACGTTCCAGGTGGTCATGGGCCTGTGCCTGCTGTCCTATGGCGTCAACCTGTTCATCTTCAGCATGGGCAGCCTGTTCATCGGCAAGGAGCCGATCATCAAGGACGGCGTGCCGCAGGATCTGCTGCATTACACCGACCCGCTGCCCCAGGCGCTGGTATTGACCGCGATCGTCATCAGTTTTGCCATGACCGCGTTGTTCCTGGTGGTCTTGCTGGCCTCCCGGGGCCTGACCGGCACCGACCATGTGGATGGCCGGGAACCTAAAGAATGAATCCGATGACGCACCTGATCGCGGTACCGATCCTGCTGCCGTTGCTGACCGCCGCCATCATGCTGATGCTCGGCGAAAAGCACCGGCCGCTCAAAGCCAAAATCAACCTGTTCTCCAGCCTGCTGGGGCTGGGCATCTCCATTTTGCTGCTGCAATGGACGCAGACCACCGGCGTGCCCGGCTCCATCGGCGTGTACCTGCCGGGCAACTGGCAAGTGCCGTTCGGCCTGGTGCTGGTAGTCGATCGTCTGTCGGCGCTGATGCTGGTGCTGACCGGCATCATCGGCGTCAGCGCCCTGTTGTTCGCCATGGCGCGCTGGGACAGCGCCGGTTCGAGCTTCCATGCGCTGTTCCAGATCCAGTTGATGGGCCTGTACGGCGCGTTCCTCACCGCCGACCTGTTCAATCTGTTCGTGTTCTTCGAAGTGCTGCTGGCCGCGTCCTATGGCTTGATGCTGCACGGTTCGGGCCGCGCGCGGGTGTCGTCGGGGCTGCATTACATCTCGATCAACCTGCTGGCCTCGACCTTGTTCCTGATCGGCGCGGCGCTGATCTATGGCGTCACCGGCACCTTGAACATGGCTGACCTGGCGCTGAAAATCCCGTTGGTGCCGCAGGCCGACCGCGGGCTGCTGCACGCCGGCGCGGGGATTCTCGCGGTAGCGTTCCTGGCCAAGGCCGGGATGTGGCCGCTGAACTTCTGGCTGGTGCCGGCGTATTCCTCGGCGAGCGCACCGGTGGCGGCGATGTTCGCAATCATGACCAAGGTGGGTGTCTATACCTTCCTGCGCCTGTGGACCCTGCTGTTCTCCGGTCAGGCCGGAGCATCGGCGTATTTCGGCGGCGACTGGCTGATCTACGGCGGCCTGATGACCATCACCTGCGCTGCGGTGGCGATCCTCGCCGCGCAACGCCTGGAGCGCATGGCCAGTTTGAGCATTCTGGTGTCGGCGGGGATTCTCTTGTCGGCCGTCGGTTTCGCCCAGCCCAACCTGATCGGTGCGGCGCTGTTTTATCTGGTCAGTTCGACCCTGGCCTTGAGCGCGCTGTTCCTGCTGGCCGAGTTGATCGAGCGTTCGCGCTCGGCCAGCGAGATCCCGCTGGAAGATGAAAACGAAATGCTGCCACGACCACTGGAGTCGTCGGCGCCGGTCAAGGGCATCAACCTCGACGACGATCAGAAAGCCGTGGTCGGCCAGGTGATTCCCTGGACCATGGCGTTTCTCGGCCTGAGCTTCATTGCCTGCACATTGCTGATCGTTGGCATGCCGCCACTCTCCGGGTTCATTGGCAAACTCGGCCTGCTCAGCGCCCTGCTCAACCCGCTGGGCCTGGGCCACGAAGCACCGATCTCGAACGGGGCGTGGGGTTTGCTCGCCTTGCTGATCCTCTCTGGCCTGGCCTCGCTTGTGGCCTTTTCGCGCCTGGGCATCCAGCGTTTCTGGACGCCGGCAGAACGGCCATCGCCAGTGCTGCGACGCCTGGAATGCGTGCCGATCTTCGTCCTGCTGGCCTTGAGCATTGCGCTGACGTTCAAGGCCGAGCCGTTGCTGCGCTACACCCAGGCCGCCGCCGATGCCTTGAACAACCCGCAGCAATATGTGATGGCTGTGCTCGGCACCCGGGCTGTGCCAAGTCCTGAAGCCAAGGCTGCGATGCTGGAGGTGCAACCATGAAGCGCCTGTTTCCCGCGCCGTGGCTGTCGCTGGCCCTGTGGATGCTGTGGTTGCTGCTGAATTTGTCGATGACCCCCGGCAACCTGCTGTTGGGCGCTGCACTGGGCTTCTGTGCGCCGTTGATGATGCGCAAGTTGCGTCCGCTGCCGATCCGCATTCGCCGGCCGGGGGTGATCCTGCGCCTGTTCCTGGTGGTCGGTCGCGATGTGCTGGTGTCCAACGTCGCCGTGGCCTGGGGCGTGCTCAACGCCGGCCGTCGCCCGCCGCGTTCACGGTTCATCAAGGTGCCGCTGGACCTGCGCGACGCCAATGGCCTGGCGACGCTGTCGATGATCTGCACGGTAGTGCCCGGCACGGTCTGGTCTGAATTGGCGCTGGACCGCAGCATTCTGTTGCTGCACGTCTTCGATCTGGAGGACGAAGCGCCGTTCATTGAGCACTTCAAGGCGACGTACGAGCGCCCGTTGATGGAGATATTCGAATGAGCGCCTTGCTGTCGAACGCGATCCTGCTGAGCCTGTTCCTGTTTTCCGTGGCGATGATCCTGACCCTGATCCGCCTGTTCAAGGGCCCGTCGGCCCAGGACCGGGTTCTGGCGCTGGACTACCTGTACATCATCGCCATGCTGATGATGCTGGCGCTGGGTATTCGCTATGCCAGTGACACCTACTTCGAAGCGGCGCTGCTGATCGCCCTGTTCGGTTTCGTCGGCTCGTTTGCCCTGGCGAAATTCCTCCTGCGCGGCGAGGTGATCGAATGAATGCCGAATTGTCCTTGTGGGTGGAAATCCCGGTGGCGATCCTGCTGGTGCTCAGCAGCCTGTTTGCGTTGATCGGCGCCATCGGCCTGGTGCGGATGAAAGACTACTTCCAGCGCATGCACCCACCGGCCCTGGCTTCGACCCTGGGTGCCTGGTGCGTGGCGCTGGCGTCGATCATCTACTTTTCGGCACTCAAGTCCGCGCCGGTGTTGCACGCCTGGCTGATTCCGATTTTGCTGGCGATCACCGTGCCGGTGACGACGCTGCTGCTGGCGCGGGCGGCGCTGTTTCGCAAGCGCATGGCCGGAGATGATGTGCCGGCGGAGGTCAGCAGCCGGCGTACGGAAAGCGGGAGTTGAGTTCAGAAGCTTGCGTTGTTTGGACCGGCCTCTTCGCGAGCAGGCTCGCTCCCACAGGTCATGTGCGATCCATTGTGGGAGCGAGCCTGCTCGCGAAGGCGTCAGTCGAGGCAACTCAAACCCAGGCAACGGCCAACAACCCCGCCCCCAACACCACACACAACGGCGAGTAAACCCAGGTATCCCACCGGGCAAACCGTGAATCCTTGACCTCCTTGAAAAACCCCACCAGCTCCGAATCCCCGATCGCCCGGGCGAACAGCAATATCGCAATCGCGCTGATCACCCACTGCAACGCTTTGTGTTCCACCTGCGGCAGCCACCAGCCAACCCGCAAACACACCAACAGGGCAATCACTGACAAGGCCGCGGCCACCAGCAGCGTGATCCAGCCTCGCGGCTTGAAGGCTGGCTGCAACCGCACACCGCCCTCCACCGGTATTTGCGGCACGGCCGCCACCGTCGCCCATTCACCACCCAACGCCCAATAAACGTGCACCAAACTGATCGCTGCAAATATCGTCACCAGCCATTGAGCCAACGCAAAGGTCATGGTTGAAGATCCTTGAAAGAGATTGGGTCAGAATCATCCTAGTCGGCATTTTTTGACGTGCACGACCGGTCGGCGGAGGAGTAAAGTGCCGCCCCATGAAATTCTCCCGCACCGATCGCTCACTGCTGGCCTGGACGCTCTACTGCTGCGTTCTGCTCAATGTGTTCGCCTGCAGCATCGGTCACGGGCAAATGGTCGGAATGCAGCTCAATGGCATCGGCGGCCAGTTTTGTGCGGTCGACCCGAGCACCCAGGCACCGGTTTCGACCAACCCTTCCCAGGAACAATTGCCGACGCTGTCCAAGGCGTTCGGCTGTCCGTTGTGCTCCAGCGGGGGCATGGGGCCCGCGTTCAACTCCAGCCTGACCCTGGCGATCCTTCCCGAACAACACAGCCCGCCATTGGCACCGATTGCCAGTGCCGACCTCCCTGCCCGTTTCACCTGGCCCTCAGCCAATCCGCGCGCGCCACCGCTCGCCTGAATCTCTTTGCCTCTACCGATCAGCCCACTTCGCCAACGCGAGGCGTTTGCGTGTGCGCTGTTTGCTTGCCAAGAATTCAGGATTCATCAATGACACGTTTTTCTGTAGTGACCCGCCCTTTGCTGGCAAGCCTGTTCGGCTGCCTGTCCGTTACCGCTTGGGCACAATCCACGGTCGATCTCGCACCGATCACCATTGATGGCGAACAAGACGCCGAACCCGGCTTGAACCTGGATCAGTCCAGCGGCATGGCCTCGCGCCTGGGCTTGAGCGTGCGGGATACCCCGGCCTCGGTGGCCATCGCCAACCGCAACGACATCGAGCGCCACGGCGCACAGAACTTCCAGGACGCCGCCAACACCCTGCCCGGCGTCAACGCCAGCGCACCGCCGGGCTTCGGTGGCTTCGTCTCCTATCGGGGCTTCACCAGCAGCCAGATCACCCAGATGTTCAACGGCGTGAACGTGTCCGGCGGACTGGCACGACCAGTGGATTCATGGATTTATGATCGGGTGGAACTGGTCGGCGGCCCGTCATCGCTGATCAATGGCGCCGGCTCCGTGGGCGGTTCGCTGAATTACGTGACCAAACTGGCGACCCGTGAAGAACAGGCGTTGGAAGGCCGGGCCAGCTACGGCACCTACGACACCAGCGAAACCGCGTTCGGACTGAATCACGCCCTGAGCGAGGCCGGCGCGGACGTGCAGCACTATGCCCGCCTCGATGTCAGCCACAACACCGGCAACGGCTATATTGACCGCCAGGAACGCGATGCCTGGAGCATGGCGTTCTCGCTGCTCAGCGACCTGACGCCGGACCTGTCCCACACCTTGGCCCTGGAATACCAGGACGAGCACGAAGACAGTCCCTACTGGGGCACCCCGGTGCTCAATCCCAAGGTCGGGGAGCTGAAAATCGACAAACACAATCGCTTCAACAACTACAACGTCGAGGACGGCCGTTACGAACAACGGACGATCTGGGTGCGCTCGATCATCGACTACCGGATCAACGACAGCACCACCCTGCGCAACATGCTTTACCACCTCGACAGCCAGCGCGATTACCGCAACCTGGAAACCTACCAGTACAACGCGGATAACACGGCAGTGAACCGCTCCACGGCGTATCAGGTGCGGCATCAGGGCGAGCAGAACGGCAACCAGTTCGAACTGCGTCACGACAACACCCTGCTGGGGTTGACGACCACCTGGTCCGGCGGTTTCGAATACAAGGTCAACCAGACCACAAACTCACCCTTGAACGTCAAAGGGGCCAGCAGCGTGGATCCGGATAACTATGAACCGGGGCACTTCTACGATATTCCGGGCACGCGACAGGGTTTCGTCAGCGACAAGACCAACGAGGTCACCACCAAGGCTCTGTTCGTCGAGAATCGCCTGGCACTCACCGACAAGCTGTCGTTGCTCACTGGCCTGCGCTATGACGACATCGACCTGGACGTGACCAACCATCGCGTCGTGACCACCAGCAATCCCCGGCACCTCAAGCGCAGCTGGGAGCCGGTGACCGGGCGGATCGGCCTGACTTATCAGATCCTGCCTGCGGCGAACGTCTACGCGCAATACAGCACGGCTGCCGAGCAACCCAATGGCACGCAAGACTTCGACGTGTCCACCGGCAAGCAGTGGGAGGTCGGCAGCAAGTTCGATTATCTGGACGGTCGCGGCGCGGCGACGGTGGCGGCCTATACGATCGAGCGCAAGGACTTCGCGGTGACCGATCCGTTGGACCCGACCCTGAGCATTCCAGTGGGCCAGCAAACGTCCAAAGGCATCGAAGTGGCCAGTTCGCTGCGGATCACCGACAAGCTGTTGGCCGAAGGCAACTTCGCCTGGGTCGATGCCCGGTACGACGAATTCACCGAAAAGAACGCCGCTGGCCAAGTGGTTTCACGCAAGGGCAACACACCGACCAACGTGCCGGATCGCGTCGGCAATCTGTGGCTGACCTATGATTTCGCGCCGCAATGGCAGGGAGGTGTAGATGCACGTTACGTGGCGTCGGTGTTTGCCGACAGCGCCAACACCATGACCGTACCGTCGTACACGCTGTACGGCTCGTTTCTCAGTTACAAGGTCGACCGACACACCACCATCACGGGGCGGGTCCGGAACCTGACCAATGAGGTGTATGCCGAGTTCGCCCATGTGTCGCCGGCTTATTATTTGGGTACGCCGCGGACTTTTGAGCTGGCGGTGCAGACTCGGTTCTAAAAGCATCGCGAGCAGGCTCGCTCCCACAGGGGATTTGTGAACGCCACAGATCCAATGTGGGAGCGAGCCTGCTCGCGAAGGCGGTTGAACATTCGCCACATCACTTCAACTCGGCAGCCACCTTGTCTGCAACATCCTTGGGCACCCAGGCCTTCCACACATCTGGATGCTTCTTCATGAAATCTTCCGCCGCCTGACGCGGTGCGGTGTGTTTTTCGCTCATCTCGGCCAACGCCTTGTTCAGCGGGTCGATGGGAAAATCAACCTTGGTGAAAAACTCGGCAATCTGCGGGTACTGCTTCTGGAATGGCGACGACACACCAATGGACAGCTTCGAAGGCAGCGACCGGGTAGGTTTCGGGTTCGGGTTGTCGGCGTCGGTCAGGGTTTTCCAGGCTTCGGCATCAAACGGCGGCTCTTCCAGCTGAATCAGTTTGAAGCGCCCGAGCAATGGCGTCGGTGACCAATAATAGAACAGCACCGGTTTGCCCCGGCGGATCGACGAACTGATCTCGGCGTCCAGTGCCGCCCCTGAACCGCTGCGGAAATTCACGTAGCTGTCGTCCAGCCCATAAGCCTTGAGCTTCTGCTTGTTGACCACTTCCGAGGTCCAGCCGATGGGGCTGTTGAGGAAGCGCCCCTTGTTCGGCGCCTCCGGGTCCTTGAACACGTCCTTGTATTTGGGCAGATCGCTGACACCGCGCAGATCCGGCGCCATGGGCTTGATTCCCTTGGCCGAGTCGCCCTTGATCACGTACTCCGGCACCCACCAGCCTTCGGTGGCGCCCTTGACCGTGTCGCCGAGACTGGCGACCTTGCCTTCGGCCTCGGCCTTGACCCACACCGGACTGCGCCCGGCCCACTCTTCGCCAATGACCTGAATGTCATTGTTGGCCAGAGCGGTTTCCAGGGTGATGGTGGTGCCCGGCAGCGTGTCGGTCGGCAGGCCATAGCCCTTTTCGACAATGATCCGCAGGATATCGGTGATCAGGCTGCCGCTTTCCCAGTTCAGGTCGGCGAAATGGATCGGCGCCTGGGCGGCCAGCACCGGAACGGGTAAAGCCAACAATCCGCAAGTGGCCAGGACAGCGGCCAGCAACCCTCGAAAACCTTTCATGCTTTTGCACCTCGTGCTGTTCACAGCAATCGCAGGATGGCCTGGCAGAAGACCGCAAAGCCTCTGAACATTCAGTCATCTGACTGTAGTAGAGGTTCCTGCTTTCGAGGAGATCGGACTAATTTTCGGAAACGTCCTGCAAACGCATCAGCTCTCGCCTGACCATGCCGGCGTATTCCGCCGGGCGCAACTCGTAGAGCTGTGACGCCACCCAGTTCAGCCAGGCCCCGCGCAGAACCGTTTTCTGCTCGAACAAACGCCGGGCTTCGACCTGGGCGCTGGCCTGGTTCTGTTGGTGGAAACCGGCGCGGGTGAGGCTCATTACTCGCTCGCCTTGAACGTCACCAGTTCGCCCTTGCGCCACTTGGCGGCCTTGGCGGTAACGGCTTTGAGCGTCTTGGTCAGGCCTTCCTGCAACTGCTGGTGGGCCGCAAACACCGTCACCGCGCTGTGGCCTTCCTTGAACACTATGGCCTCGCCGTCGGCGGTGGTCACAAAGGCGTAGTCACCCAGGCCGTAGACCGTCAGTTTGATTTCGCGGAATTTGATTTCCAGCTTGCCGCCTTCGCGACTGGGCAGGACCGAGGCGCTGAAATGGTCACCGACCTTGAGTTTGAGCCCCGGCTTGTCATCCACCACCAGCGCCGATTCGGTGTCGATCTCGGCGACGTAGATGCCTTCGGCGTTCTGTTCGGTGATGTAAACGAAACGTGACTGAAACTGTTTAACCAGCTTTGCGCGCAAATCACCCAGCACGAACAAAGCATGCATATCGAGATTACTTACTGCCAAGGAACCATCCCCACATCTGAAAATGATGCTGCACGCATAAAAAACGTACAGCCGAAAAAAGCGGCAATGCCGACGGTGTAAACAGATAAACCCGGGTCGAGATCCTGATGGGCAGAGCGCTCATCTATCCCGAGGCTTGAGCAGACTACTGGACGCCGCTCGCCTCGTCCTGACTGGCATTCGTCAAAGGTTGAAGGAAAACGCCCTTTGTACGGCCAGAGAAATACGGACTATCGACTTCAGGGAAAAAACTCTTAAAAAAAAGCACTTTTCTGACATATCGCCAGCCGAAAATTGCTTTAGATAAACATCGATCACCTACCAGTGAGGGTGATTCTAGAGCAGCCATGCTCACCGAGACTACCCATACCGACGTGCATACGTCGGTAAAACAACGAAAAGGACTTCCCATGTGCACGCTGACACACTTCGCCCATACCCTGACACCTCCACCCATTCCACGTCCGGAGGTGTTGCAACACGCCGAACTTCAGTTCCAGGTCCCCGTTCTTCCGAGGTTTCAGGTGATCCTGGCCGGCAATGCGTTCTTCCATATCAAGGAAACGTCCACTGGGCATGTAAGAGGTTTCCGCACCGATCATAACGAAGCCTGCGCCCTCGCCCGCTCGCTCGAGTCACGTATTTGACACAAGGTGCCTCTTCATTCTTAGAGACGTTTCGTCATGCCGACGACTTAACTCAGCCGCCGGCCCGCAACTGCTGCCATACTGCCCGACCAATCAATCGCGTCCCGCCACGGTGGGCGTCGTTGAACACAACAATATATTTTCAGGGGAAGGCAGCAACGTGACGGAATTTGATATCGGCGAGTTTTTTATCCGGGGCGAAGCCAGAGAGGTCGATGGCGAGTTCCAGGCCGTGATTGTCATGCGCGCCAAGCCACCGCTGAAAACCGTAACTTACCACCAGGTCGAGAAAGACCGCTGGTTCAAGTCCACGGAGACCGCCGCCCTCGCCGCGCTGGAGTCTGCGAAGGAACTCAAGGCGGCCGTCGATGCCGGTGCCTTGAAAGCCTGAGGGGCGGGTTTGCGGTCTATGCTCACTTCTGCGTTTGAATATTGATTTCGAACTCCTGAAGCTCGGCCCCCTCAGAAGTACGGGAGCCGTCCTTCAGGCTTCAAACTCGATTCACCCCTGCCAGGAGATGAACATGGAATCCCCGACCCACGACTTGAAAGGTTTGTTCGATCAGCTCGGCCTGGACTCCACTCAGAACGCTATCGACGATTTCATCGCCAGCCATTCACCGCTGCCTGACGACAAAAAACTCATCGACGCCGAGTTCTGGACCCCGCAACAGTCAGGTTTCCTGAAAGAACAATTGCGTGAAGACGCCGACTGGGCGCGGGTTGTCGATGACCTGAACCTGCGCATGCACCAGGTACATTGACCAAAGGCTCAATGCAGGCTGTCCGGGATGTCGGCGTTCAATTGCGCCAACCAGGCAGCCTTGCACTCCTGCGCTTCTTCGCGACTGGAAAATGCCGTACCCCGGCGTTCGCCGTTCAACAGCACCACCCAGCACACGTTCTGGCCCAAGGCTCGCAAACTGGCGGGCACACCGGTGCCGATCATCACCGCGACATCTACTTTGGTTTGCATGTTGGCCCCTCAACTCCGTTAGCTACCTAACAATGTAGGTATGGTAATGAGTCGAGCGGTGCGCAAACAATAACGACTTTGTAGAGCTTCGTTGCCGAAGTTGTAACAATCTGCGGTTTCTGGATTGGAAAGATTGGGTGTGCATATCCGTTTCTGCGGTAACGGCGACTGACGGTTTCGCTTTTACAGCGAGTCACTTGGAAAAACGGAACGCCGCCCGGCGCAGCCGTTACCAAAGTAACGGATATGTACACCACCCCAAATCCAAACCCACTACTAGCGAGGCTTCTGCGGTTTATACCCCAACCGCAACCCACCCCAATGCCGCCCCCTGACCACAATTGGCACCGACAGGTCATGCATCAGCTCCCCAGTGTCACGCGTGTAGGTCTGCAACAACACCGCCTGCTGATGACTGCCACAGCGAATCCCGGTGCGGTCGGCAAACTTGCGTTTGGTGCGGTTGTGCAAGGTATCGACCTGAACGTCACCGGTCAGCGGCTGGCTAAAGACTGCGTTGTGAGTCGGCACATAACCCTGCTGGGTACAGGCAATCGCGAACACCAGGCCTTCATGGCGCGGCAACAGCGGTTCCTGGATCGCCGGCAATACCTGATCGGTGTAGCGATCGAAGCGCGTCTGGTACTTGGCCGGGCTGGTGCCGGCAATCGCCTGGTAATTGCGGTCGAACAGGTCATCGAGGCTGACGCGACCGGCCTCGATGTCCGCTTCGAAACGCGCCGCGATCTGACTCGCGCCTTCCCGGGCCAGGTCATAGATTCGCTGGTGATACTCGTCCAACCCAACCTCGGCCAGGCGTTCGCTGATGGTTTCGGCCTGGCCTTCCATCTGTACCGCGGCCTCGGCCAGGCGCCGGGTCTGTTGATCGCTGATGGCCAGGTCACTGCGCATCTGCTCGATGGCGTGAAACAGGCTATCGAGTTGTTCGCGATTGGTTTCGGCACCGCGGGCAATTTCCCCGACCTGGCCTTCGACGCTGGCTGCCAGGCGGGCGATGTTTTCCAGGTGCTGCCCGGTGTGCTCGACCTGCTCGACACCGATGTCGAGGTCACTGGACAGCTGGCGGATCTGCTCCACCACTTGTGCCGTGCGTTGCTGGATATCGGCCACCATCTCGCCGACTTCGCCGGTCGCGGTCGCCGTGCGCGCGGCGAGACCGCGCACCTCGTCGGCCACCACCGCAAAGCCACGACCGTGTTCTCCAGCCCGCGCCGCTTCGATTGCAGCGTTCAAGGCCAACAGGTTGGTCTGGCTGGCGATGGACTGGATGACCAGGGTTACGCGCTGGATGTCGTCACTGCGCAGGCTCAGGGCTTCGATCAATTCACGGCTGCTATTGGCCCGCTCGCTGAGTCGGTGCATCCGCGCAATCGACTCGATCAACTCGCTTCGCCCGGCCGCGCCACTCTGGTGCGCCTCACTCGCGGCGCCAAGCGCCTCGCGACTCAGGGTCGAAGTGGCCCGTTCGGTGGCGATCATCACTTCGGCATTGCTGACGATTTGTGCTGCGGCGCCGAGTTGCGATTGCAGTTTGTCCGCCAGTTGCTTGACCGAAAAGGCCACGCCGGCGGCGGACAGTGCGTTATGACTGGTGGTGAAGGAAAGATCGCGGGTCAACGCGCCGATGGTGTCGGCCGTATCGGCAGGCGCGGCTTCAGGGGCTGCGCGTGACCGCAGGCGCGGCAGCCAGACAATCAGCACAGCCAGTGGCAGGCCAACATACAGCGGCCAGCCCCCGAGCGTCATGCCACATAGCAACAGCATCAGGGCGATGCTCTGCAACGTCGGTGTCAGCCAGCGGTTTTTCGGCAAACGTATTGGCGCAGGCACCGCTGCAACCGCAGAGCCGTCTCTCGTCATCGTAATCACCCCAAACATCTTCTAATTGTTGTTTTCGCATTGAACGCCACCAAAAGGCCATTATCCATAAGCCTTTAGTCGCGGGTGTTGCGGCAAATCAACAGAAAATTTCGCGGACGACAAAAAGCATCGCGGGCAAGCCTGCTCCCACAGGGTTCACGATGATCCTGTGGGAGTGGGCTTGCCCGCGATGGGGGCGACGCCGAATCAGGCCTGACGCTGGTGCTTGTCGATCTGTTCGTGACGTTCCTGAGCTTCGATGCAGTACTTGGTGGTCGGGCTGATCAGCAGGCGCTTGAGGCCGATAGGCTCGCCACTGTCGTCGCACCAGCCGAAGCTGTCTTCTTTAATACGCTCCAAAGCTTGTTCCAACTGAGGCAGCATGCGCTGATCGCGATCGATCGCGTTCACCAGCCAGGTGCGCTCTTCTTCCACGGACGCCGCGTCAGCCGGATCGGCCGGGGTGTCCAGGCTCTCGATGGCGATGCGGTTCTGTTCGATGCGCTCATGGGTTTCGACTTTCATGTTCTGCAACAGCTCGGAGAAAAAAGCATGTTGCTCGGCATTCATGTAGTCATCCGCCGGCATGGCCAGCAACTTGTCCTTTGTCATTGATATCTCTATAAAAAAACGTGCATTAAGGCGAATAAGGGAGCGTTCCGGCGGACCTGGGCAGGCCATCGGAAAGGCGCCATTTGTTCCAAGCGCCACCCGGCACTCAATTTACGAGGGGCGGCAGTCTAAGGCCGACTTGAGGCCTCAGCAACTGAAAAGACAGCGAATTTGTCCGACAAGGCCTCGAAAATGCTCTATGACAGGCATCCAGGCGGATATCGGAGTGCGTTTATAGCAAGAAATTCCATTCAGGGGAGGTATATAGAAGACAAACGGCTGCGCGGCAGGGCCCCCGCTTGCAGGTCGCGCAGGCTTGGCTAAGGTTGTTCCTCCCGAAATGGCCATATCAAGGAGCGGTTAAATGAAGCTGATCGGCATGCTGGATTCTCCCTTTGTGCGGCGCGTGGCCATCTCTGCCAAGCGACTGGGCATCGATCTTGCGCACGAATCGGTCTCGGTGTTCAGGACCTTCGAGCAGTTCCAGCAAATCAACCCGGTGGTCAAGGCACCGACCCTGGTGCTGAATGATGGTGAAGTATTGATGGACTCCACCCTGATCATCGACTACCTGGAAACCCTGGCCAGCCCTGACCGCAGCTTGATGCCCACGGGCATCGAACAGCGCCTGCGCTCGCTGCGCCTGATCGGACTGGCGCTGGCGGCGAGCGAAAAGTCGGTGCAGCTATATTACGAGCGCAACCTGCGGCCAGCGGAAATTCAATATAAGCCGTGGGTCGAGCGAGTCGAGGGGCAACTCGCGGCAGCCTATAAGGCGCTGGAGCGGGAACTGGAAAAGCAACCGTTGAAAACGGATGGCTCGATTGACCAGGCTGGCATCACCCTCGCGGTGGCGTGGAGCTTTACCCATTATGTGTTGCCGGATCAGGTGCCGATTGAGCAATTCCCGAGGATCGCTGCGTTCACTGACTATGCCGAGGGGCTTGAGGTGTTTATCGATACGCCGATTGACTGACAGATTTGCTTCGTCAGATCTGACCTCTTCGCGAGCAGGCTCGCTCCCACAGTTGATCGCATTCTCCTGTGGGAGCGAGCCTGCTCGCGAATGGATCAACAGGCACTATCAGTCCCAGAGGCTAAAAGGCCGCTTCTACCAAAAGGCGGAAGCGGCGCAACTATCTATCAGTGCATGAACAACGCAATCAAAATAATGATCGGGATCGGCACGCCGAGAAAGAACAGCAGTAATGAACGCATGATAATTCTCCTGGTTTAGCGAACAGGTGCAGTGGTCACATAAGTGTCGGTTTCCAGATACACCACGGCATCCCGACGACGACCGCCGAACGTTGCGGCGAGGCTGGCGAAAAACGCGCCGAACAACAGCGCGACAAACATCCACAAGGTGGTCCAGGCGGCGACTTTGGCGGCGGTGTCGGCAGCTTGTTGTGCCGCCAGTTTGGTGTCGGCCACGGCTTTTTGCGTGCGGGCGTAGACCTCATCGACGCGACGCTCGGCATCCGCCTGGGTCAGGTTGGTCCGCTGCGCGACAAGTTGTGCAAGGTAGGTACGGTCCTCGGCGGCCAGTTGGCCATTGTTGTTCAAGGAACGAATGAAGATACGCGTTACGGTGCCGCGGGCAGCATCATCGCTGACGGCGGTCGGACGATCATCGCGAAACAGGCTGTCGATGTAATAGCCGAACTGATCGCTGTCGGTATTGGCAGCTGCCGTGCCCGCGACCTGGGTCATGGCACTGGCGGCACCACCGGCAACGTGCGCCCCGGCCTGTACACCCCCACTGACAATACTGCTGACTGAACCGGCCACCAGCGTGGCCGTCACCAGTGTCGCCACGCACCAGGCGAGAAAACCGTGGGCGGTGTCACGGAAATAGACTTCGTCGCCATGCATATAAGCCCACTTCACCCGCAGCCGGCCGGCAATGTAGCCACCGAGCCCGGAGGCAACGATTTGCGTGAAGGCCAGCCAGACAATCGTCGAGATGCCCAACCCTTTGGCGCTAACGCCTTCATTGGCCCACGGCGATACCGCGGAAAACCCCAGGCCAAAACCCAGCAGCACCAGTATCAGCGACAACGCCGCTGCTGCCGCCGCCCCGGCGAAGATCGCGCCCCAAGACACGCCAGAGAGCGTGGTCGAGTCATCTATGGCGGGATAGAAACCATCAGAGGATCTATTCATCGTTGTATCGCTCCAGGCAGAAAGATGGTGTTACAACTCTCGAATGAGCCGTTGCAGTCGCCGTGCCAGTCACGTCTTTTGAATAAATCGTCTTGCGTCAGCAACTTATAAAGATTGAACTTCCCGCGCCCATGCAAGATGCAACGAACGGGTAGGCTTAGCGGGTTTTATGCATTGAAGAGCAAAAGATCGCAGCCTTCGGCAGCTCCTGCATTTAGAACGCGATCCCTGTAGGAGCTGCCGAAGGCTGCGATCTTTTCAGCATCCATGAACTTTAATTTAGAAAGCCTGCGTACATTTCTTGGCAAAATGTCGCCTATCGTTGTGAACATCTAATCAGGCCAGCCCCATGACCCGCATCTTGACCATCGAAGACGACGCAGTGACCGCCCGGGAAATCGTCGCCGAACTGAGCAGCCACGGCCTCGACGTCGACTGGGTCGACAACGGGCGTGAGGGGCTGGAACGTGCGGTCAGCGGAAACTATGACCTGATCACCCTCGACCGTATGTTGCCTGGGCTCGATGGCCTGGCGATCGTCACCACCCTGCGGACCATGGGCGTGGCGACGCCTATCCTGATGATCAGCGCCCTGTCCGATGTCGACGAGCGGGTGCGCGGGTTGCGCGCCGGGGGCGACGATTACCTGACCAAACCCTTCGCCACCGATGAAATGGCCGCCCGGGTCGAGGTCCTGCTGCGCCGGCAGAACACCGTGACCGCCCAGGCCACCATGCTGCGGGTGGCGGACCTGGAGTTGAACCTGATCAGCCACGAAGCCAGCCGCGATGGCCAGATGCTCACGCTGCTGCCCACTGAATACAAGCTGCTGGAATTCCTGATGCGCAACACCGGGCAAATCCTGTCGCGGATGATGATTTTCGAGGAGGTCTGGGGCTATCACTTCGACCCCGGTACCAACCTGATCGACGTGCACATCGGACGCCTGCGCAAGAAAATCGACCCACCTGGCAATGTCCCGTTGATTCGTACCGTACGAGGCTCGGGTTATGTCATTGCCGAACCCGTCTAAAGGCTGGCGTTCTTCCAGCAGTCGCCTGCTGGCGCTCTACAGTGCGTTGTTCGTGACCTGGAGCGGCATTCTCATGGGGGTCATGTACTACGAGGTGTCCGCTTACCTGGACAACCTGGCCAAGCACTCGCTGATGCAACGCCAGCATCTGTTTTCGCGTTTCCAGGGCGAACAATTGGTGGACGCCCTCGCCGTCAGCATGACCTTCGACATTCGCGGCATCGACGCCTATGGCCTGTTCGATGCCGAGCATCGTTACCTCAACGGAGCCCTGCGTCACATACCCAAGGGCCTGCCGCTGGACGGCATGATTCATATGCTCGACGATTGCACAGAGTCCGACGATCCGACCCTGCCCGCCGACAGTTGCGACGCGGTGGCGACCCAGACGAAGGACGGCCGCTGGCTGATCCTGGTGCGGGACAACGGCTCGTTATTTGCCGTGACCCGGATCATCCTCCACGCCTTGTTCTGGGGCGTGACCTTGACCATCCTGCCGGGCATCGTCGGCTGGCACCTGCTGCGCCGCCGGCCACTACGGCGCATTCGCGGGATTCAGGCCAGCGCCGAAGCCATCGTTGCCGGCGACCTGACCCGGCGCCTGCCACTGTCCAACCGCCGCGATGAACTGGACATGCTTGCTGCCATCGTCAACGCCATGCTCGAACGCATCGAGCGTCTGATGCACGAGGTCAAGGGCGTGTGCGACAACATCGCCCATGACCTGCGCACCCCACTGACCCGCTTGCGGGCGCAGCTTTACCGCATGCAACAACAGGCCGGCGAAGGCTCGGCGCAAGCGACGCAGCTTGACCTGGTGCTGGCCGAGGCCGACACGCTGATGGCACGTTTTCGCGGATTGCTGCGGATTTCCGAACTGGAGGATCGCCAACGCCGTTCCGGCTTTGTGCAGCTCGATCCGGTGTCGTTGCTGCAGGAACTGCATGAGTTTTATTTGCCCCTGGCGGAGGACGACGGCCTGGCGTTTGAACTGCAACTGCCGGCGTCACTGCCATCGCTCAATGGCGATCGCGCCTTGCTGTTCGAGGCGGTGGCGAACCTGTTGAGCAATTCGATCAAATTCACTCCGCCCGGTGGCCGGGTGATTTTGCGTGGGGTCGATGAGCACGGGTATACCCGCATCGAAGTGCTCGACTCCGGTCCGGGTATTCCAGAGTCTGAACGGGTGGCGGTGTTCCAGCGTTTCTATCGCGCCGAAGCGGGTAACCTGAAAAGCGGTTTCGGGTTGGGCCTGTCGATTGTCGCGGCGATTGTCAGCCTGCATGGATTTACGCTGGAGGTCGGGACCAGTGAATTGGGTGGGGCGCGGTTGGTGCTCGATTGTCGGGAGAGTTTGATTACCCCGGCTTGATACAAAAACCTGTGGGAGCGAGCCTGCTCGCGAAAGCGGAGTGTCAGTCAACAGTAATGTTGAATGTCAGACTGCATTCGCGAGCAGGCTCGCTCCCACAGGGGGACGGCGGTGATTTCAGGTTGGGTAGTTGGCCCGCAATGCCTCAAGTCCACCCTGATAAATCCCGGTAAACAACGCCACCACTTCCTCGTCGCTCACACCCACCGGTTCAAACCGGCCGGACCAGGTCACCCGGGCACCCTGCCCCTGCGCTTCAACCTTGATCGTCGCCAGATAATCAGTCGCCGGAAACGGCGCCTGCACAATCGAGTAGCTGTAGGTTTTCCCGGCATTGTCGAACGCCTGCAGGCGCTCGATCACCACCGCGCCGTCCGCTGTTTGCAGGCTGCGCACGCGTCCACCTTCACTGAGTTCGCTTTTGGGAATGAACGGCAGCCAGTCAGGCAGCGAGTTGAAGCCGCCGATCAATTGCCAGACCTGATCAGCCGAGGCCGGGATGTCGATAAATGCTGAAGTTGTTGCCATGTAATGTTCTCGCTTAATCAAAAAGGTTCAGATGGCCAAGCTGTCGACGACACCGCCGTCAACCCGCAAGGCGGCGCCGGTGGTGGCCGAGGATAACGGCGAAGCGATGTACGCCACCAGGTTCGCCACTTCCTCGACATCCGCCACACGCTGGATGATCGAGCTCGGCCGGGCCTTGCGCACGAAGGCATCGGCTTCTTCGCGAACGCTGCGTCCAGAGGCGGCGACAGCATCCTTGAGCATTTCCTCCACACCATCGGTGAGGGTCGGCCCGGGCAGGATCGAGTTGACTGTCACTCCGGTGCCCGCCAGACGTTTGGCCAGGCCATGGGACACCGCCAGGTTGGCGCTTTTGGTCACGCCATAGTTGAGCATGTCGGCCGGGATCGCGATGCCGGATTCCGAGGACAGGAAAATCACCCGGCCCCAGCCCTGCTTGACCATATCCGGCACGTAATGCCGGGACAGGCGCACACCGGAGATTACGTTGATCTCATAGAACCGCGTCCACTCACTGTCGGGGGTGTCAAAAAAATCAACCGCGTTGTAGATCCCCAGGTTGTTCACCAGGATGTCGGCTCGTGGCTCGGCGGCGAACAGTTTTTCCGCACCTTCGGCCGTTCCGAGATCGGCAGTCAGCCCGCGCAGTTGAGCGCCCGGCACTTGCTGGCGAATGCTCGCCAGCGCCTGCTCGACCTTGGCCGAATCGCGACCGATCACCACCACCGTAGCGCCGGATTCGGCCAGCGCCTTGCTGATGCCCAGACCAATGCCGGCGGTGCTGCCGCTGACAATCGCCAGCTTTCCACTCAGATCGATTTTCATGCTCAAGCTCCAATGATGGGTAATGGGGCGCGTTCGGACACCAGCTTCGCGTCACGCAGTGCCTGCCAGAAGGCAGCGGGAATCACCGCCGACAACGCGGCGACGTCTTCGGCAATCCGCTCGGGACGGCTGGCACCTGGAATCACTGCCGCCACTGCCGGATTGGCCAAGGAGAATTGCAAGGCAGCGGCTTTGATATCGACACCATGGGCAGCTGCAATGCGTTTGATGTGCTCGACTTTGGCGATGATCGCCGGGCTGGCCTTCTGGTATTCGAAGTGCGCGCCACCGGCGAGGATGCCCGAGCTGTACGGACCGCCGACCACGATCTCGACGTTCTGCGCCAGCGCTGCGTCCATCAGGCGCTGCAAGGCGCGATCATGGTCCAGCAGCGTGTAGCGACCGGCCAGCAGGAAACCGTCCGGCTGCGCTTCGCTCAGGTCCAGGGTCAGTTCGCACGGCTCAACCTTGTTCACGCCCAGGCCCCAGCCCTTGATCACGCCTTCTTCACGCAGGCGGGTCAGCACTTTGAAGGCACCGGTACGGGCCTGATTGAAATACTCCAGCCATTGATCACCGTAGAAATCCTGGGCGATGTCATGCACCCAGACAATGTCCAGGCGATCGGTTTGCAGGCGCTTGAGGCTGTCTTCGATCGAACGCATCGTCGCGTCGGCACTGTAGTCGTTGACGATCTTGTTCGGGCGACCGTGCTCGAACACCCCGCTCTTCTCACCGAGATCGCGGGCGGCGGCGTCTTCGACTTCGTCGAGAATCACCCGGCCAACTTTGCTGCTCAGTACATAGTCGTCGCGGTTGTAACGGGACAGTGCTTCGCCGAGGCGAATTTCCGACAGCCCCGAACCGTAGAACGGCGCGGTATCGAAGTAACGCACACCGGCATTCCAGGCGGCATGGACGGTGGCTTGCGCTTCTTCCTCGGGGATGGCGCGGAACATGTTGCCCAGCGGGGCGGTGCCAAAACCCAGCGCGCCGGGCAGTTTGTCTTTCAAGCTCATGAATGATTCCTCTCAAATGTCTGGTAACCCTGTAGGAGCCGACTTGCCGGCTTCTACAGGGAACGGTTATTTGTCTTACCGATGGGCAGATCCTAGATTGCGATGGTCGGACCGTCCAAGACATAATGTGCAGCACTTGAGTCCCCAGAGGTCTGACATGATCGACATCCGCCAATTGCGCTACTTCGTCGCCGTCGCCGAGGAAGAACACGTCGGTCGCGCTGCCGAACGCCTGCACATTTCCCAGTCGCCCCTGAGCCGGCAGATCGCCCAGCTCGAAGAACGCCTGGGCCTGACCCTGTTCGAGCGCAGCCAGCAACGCATTCGCCTGACCCGCGACGGCCAGACCTTCCTCGCCGAAACCCGCGCCCTGCTGACCCACGCCAATCGCCTGGAATCCCTGGGCAAGCGCCTGGGTCGCGGTGAAGAAGGCGGCCTGTGCATCGGCTACATCGAAAACGCCATGCACGCCGGCGTCCTGCCCAATGCGTTGCGCGTGCTGCGCGGCGACCGACCGAATGTGCACGTCGCGCTGTACAACCAGAGCTCCGCCGAACAACTCGAAGGTCTGCGACAGCGTAGTCTGGATATTGCGCTGGTCAGTGAGCCGCCGACCGATGACGACCCCGACTTGCTGGGGTTCCAGGTACTGGACGACCCGATGCTGCTGGCATTGCCCGCGGATCATCCACTGGCCAGCCAGGCCATATTGACCCCGGCCGACCTCGCCGCTCAGGAGTGGATCGGCGTGCAGCACCACCAGAACCTCACCAACCGCGAAGACTTCGTCAGCGCCTGCATCCGCGCCGGCTTCACCCCGGACATCCGCATGGAAGCCACCGGCCCCTTCACTGCCATGGCGCTGGTGGCCTCGGGACTGGGCATCGCCATGATTCAGAAAGGCTTGAGCCGCAACGCACCGCCGGGCGTGGTGCTGCGGGAAGTGCCGTGGATTTGCTTGAGCAGACCCCTGTGGGCGGCGTGGCACCGGGTCAATTTGCGGCCACTGGTGGAGACCTTCCGGAAGATGCTGACCGAACCCGAGTTGGTTCACAGCCTGTAAAATCTGCGCTGGATGGACTGGCCTCATCGCGAGCAGGCTCGCTCCCACAGTGGACCTGCGCTGTACCCGATTCTGGTAAACGCCATAGATCTCCTGTGGGAGCGAGCCTGCTCGCGAAGGTCGTGAACGATAACGCGTAAAGCCAGACACCCAGCGGCGTACTCAGGCTTGTCGCGAGCGAGCTGGCTCCTACAAAAAAACGGTTCGGTGCTTTACTGAAGAGATTCTGCAACCCGCGAGAATTCCCCCATGAACCGCAACGACCTGCGCCGCGTGGACATGAACCTGTTGGTGATTTTCGAAACCCTGATGTTCGAGAAAAACCTGACCCGTGCCGGGGAAAAGCTGTTTCTCGGCCAGCCGGCCGTCAGTGCAGCGCTGGCGCGCTTGCGGGATTTGTTCGACGACCCGTTGCTGGTGCGCAACGGTCGGGTGCTGGAGCCGACCCAGCGGGCCTTGGTGATTCTCAAGGAATTGCAGCCGGCGATGGACACCATTTCCGGCGCGGTCAGCCGGGCCAAGGATTTCGACCCGTCCACCAGCCGCGATGTGTTTCGCATTGGTTTGTCCGACGACGCCGAGTTCGGCCTGTTTCCGCCCTTGCTCAAACAAATCCGCGAAGAGGCGCAGAACGTCGTGGTGGTGGTGCGGCGGGTGAATTACCTGTTGATGTCCTCGATGCTCGCCAGCGGAGAGATTTCCGTCGGCATCAGCTACACCACGGAATTGCCGGCCAATGCCAAGCGCAAGAAACTGCGGGATTTGAGCGTGAAGATCCTGCGGGGCGACAACCGTCCCGGCACGCTGACCCTCGATGAATATTGCGAACGACCCCACGCGCTGGTGTCGTTTTCCGGGGATCTGACCGGGGCGATCGACACCGACCTGGCCCGCATCGGCCGTTCACGGCGGGTGGTGCTGGCGGTGCCGCAATTTGCCGGTTTGCGTGATTTGCTCGCCGGCACTGACCTGCTCGCCACCGTGCCGGATTACGCGGCCTGCGCGCTGGTCAGGGGCAGCGACCAGCTGCGCGCCGACGATGCGCCGTTCGAGATCAACCTGTCCGAACTGTCCATGGTCTGGAACGGCGTCAACGATAACGATCCGGCAGAACGTTGGTTGCGCTCGCGAATTGTGGAGCACATGTCGGCTCCACTGCCGGCGCATTCAGCGAATTGAAATGCGGGTCGGTCTCGCGCAGGTAGATCGGCAGGTCGGTCATGGGCGGCATGGCCGGGATTTCGAAGTACATCTGGATGATCCAGCCACGGTGATAGCTGGCGTGGTTAACCACATGCAGCAGCATCGCGCCGGCACTCATGGTGCCGCTTTCCCCGGAAATGAAGGTGAACCGCACGGGCCTGTCCAGCGAGGCATCGGTTTGCCGGGCCGTCCAGTCGCAGTACCAGTGATCGACGTCCTGTTGCGCCAGGCGCAGGCCCGTCAGTGTGGGATGGATCACGTCATGGGAAGTGGTGAAGCCGTGCCCTCGGCCTTCGAGGTGGGCTTGCCAGAGACAGTCAACGACGTAGATATGGTTAAGGGTGCCGATCATGTTCTTGAAGATCCCGGCGCGTTCTTTTTCGACTTCTCCCGGTGGCAGTTGCGCCAGGTTGTCGAAGAGGCGCTGGTTGGCCCATTGTTTGTAATCGGCAAGCATGCGGGCAGTGCGTACGTTGATCATCAGATGTCTCCGATGGCGATAAGCGCATCTTCCAAGGATAGCGCTATCTGCGTGCAGCGGCGCGGATGCTGATTATCGGTCGTCCCCCAAACTGTAGGAGCGAGCCTGCTCGCGATGGTCGTCAACGATGACGTTGGGAATCTGACACCCCGCGCCGTTCTCAGGCTCATCGCGAGCAGGCTCGCTCCCACAGGGGGTTATGCAAGCTGCTTCATTACGTGTTCGGCCAACGCCAGGCAACTGGTCAGGCCTGGCGATTCGATGCCGAACAGATTGACCAGTCCTGGCAGCCCATGTTCGGCCGGACCGCTGAGGCGAAAGTCGGCGGCCGATTCGTTCGGGCCGCTGATTTTCGGGCGAATGCCGCTGTAGGCCGGTTGCAGGCTGTGATCCGGCAGACCCGGCCAGTAACGGCGGATCGCCTCATAAAAGCCGTCGGCCCGGGCGGGGTCCACGTGGTAATCGACGGTGTCGACCCACTCCACGTCCGGCCCGAACCGTGCCTGGCCGCCGAGGTCGAGGGTCATGTGCACGCCCAGCCCGGCACTCTCCGGTGCCGGATAGACCAGATGGCGAAACGGCGCCCGGCCGCTGAAGCTGAAATAGCTGCCCTTGCACAATCGCGCCGTGGGGACGTGCTGCGCTGGCAGACCCACGATGCGACTCGCCACTTCGGGCGCGGACAATCCCGCACAATTGATCAGCTCACGACAGCTCAAGGTCAGGGGCTCGGCGCCGCCCATCTGCAACTCGAAACCCTGTTCGGTGCAGCGAGCCGACAACAGCGGCGTATGAAACACCAGCGAGGCCCCATGGGTTTGCGCATCGCCCTGCAACGCCAGCATCAGCCCATGGGAATCGATGATCCCGGTGGACGGCGACCACAGCGCGGCGACGCAGGACAACGCCGGCTCCAGCGCCCGCGCCTGAGTAGCGTCCAGCCATTGCAGGTCATCGACGCCATTGCGCCGGCCCTGCTCCAGCAACCGTTGCAGGTCTGTGTGCTGCGTCTCATCGGTGGCCACGATCAGCTTGCCGAGACGCTGATAACTGACTCGGCGCTCATCGCAGTAGGCGTACAGGCGTTGCCTGCCCTCCACGCACAACTGCGCCTTGAGACTGCCGCCAGGGTAGTAAATGCCGGCGTGGATCACTTCGGAATTGCGCGAGCTGATGCCCGTGCCGATGCCCTCAAAGGCCTCGACCACAATCACTTCGCGCCCGCTCATGGCCAGGGCCCTGGCCACCGCCAGCCCCACCACCCCGGCGCCCACCACCACGCTGTCGATATCGACGCTCATGTCAAACCAGTCCTCACTCCCGGTAATCGAAAAGATCGCAGCCTCGTTGCACTCGACAGCGCCTACGGGGAATCTGCGGCGCTGGATAAATCAGAACGTGCCCGGATAGCTGCCACCGTCGAGCAACAGGTTCTGCCCGGTGAGGAACCCTGACTGGGCGCCGCAGATGAACGCGCAGTAGGCACCGAATTCATCGGGCTGGCCGAAGCGCTGGGCCGGGACGTGTTTGCGCCGTTGTTCGGCGATGCTTTCGACGCTGGTGCCATTGGCTTCGGCGGCGGCGCTGAGGGTTTTGTGCAGACGCTCGGTCTCGAACGGCCCGGGCAACAGGTTGTTGACCGTGACGTTGTTCCCCGCCAATCGCGCCTGACGCGCCAACCCGGCGATGAAACCGGTCAGGCCACTGCGGGCACCGTTGGACAGGCCGAGCACATCGATCGGCGCTTTCACCGCGCCGGAAGTGATGTTGACGATGCGCCCGAAACCGCGCTCGGCCATGCCATCGACACAGGCCTTGATCAGCTCGATGGGCGTGAGCATGTTGGCGTCCAGCGCCTTGAGCCAGTCTTCTCGCTGCCAGTCACGAAAGTCACCGGGTGGCGGTCCGCCGGCGTTGTTGACCAGAATATCCACCTGCGGACATGCCGCCAGTACCTGCGCTCTCACATCAGATGTGCTGATGTCCCCGGCCACGGTACGCACCTCGATGGCCGGCGCCAACCGGCGCAACTCCACGGCGGCAGCCTGCAACGTCTCGTCACCACGGGCGTTGATCACCAGGTTCACGCCCTCCTTCGCCAAGGCTCGCGCACAGGCCAGGCCCAAGCCTTTACTGGCGGCGCAGACAATTGCCCAGCGTCCCGAAATACCCAAATCCATGACGATGCTCCTGACTGTTCGAAGGGGTCACGTTATCACTGCACAGCCTCAGACCGGGGATGACAAAGGGTGATCACCGGATCAGACCTTTTCATTATCAACCGCCCGCGACGCTGATTACTGTTCACGGACGAACAAGCATCCGCCGACATCGAACGACTCACCGGCAACGCCTCACAAGGCATTCATTCCTGAAGAGACGCCCCCCCATGTTCTACGAAATGCGCACCTACACAATCCAGATCGGCAAGATGCAGACCTACCTCAAGCACTTCGAGGAAAACGGCCTGCCGGTGATCTCCCGCTACACCACGCTGGTGGGCTGGTGGTACACCGAAATCGGCGAACTGAACCAGGTGATCCACCTCTGGGCCTACGAGAGCCTGGACGAACGCATCAAGAAACGCGCCGCCCTTTACCAGGACCCGGACTGGCTCGAAGGCTTCGTACCGATCGCGTTCCCGATGCTGGAAAAAATGGAATCGAAACTGCTGATGCCGGCGGCGTTTTCGCCGATCAAATAAGCCCGGACAAACACCGCAAAAAAACTGTGGGAGCGAGCCTGCTCGCGAAAGCGGTGTGTCAGGCTCATCAATGGTGACTGACACTCCCTCTTCGCGAGCAGGCTCGCTCCCACAGGGGCCGCGTAGACGGTTATCACGCAGTGATCAACGGCTGCAATTCGTCGATCAGCAGGCTCGCCGCCGCAGGCAAATCGGCGCCGACCCGGCTGATCAGGCCATAGGGCTCGACCAGCGCGCGCATCGACAAGGGCAGCGTCACCAATAAGTCGAACTGCGCACAGAATCCGGCAACTTCTGCCGGGACCACCGCCAGCAAAGCCGGGTCCTGCTGCACCAACAGAATGGTGGCAAAAACCGACGAGGTCTCCAGCGGATAACGCGGGATATCCAGTCCGGCGTCCTCCAGCTCGCGCTCCAGGGCCTGGCGCATCGGCATGTCCTTGGGGTACACCACCCAGGGGTAATTGCTCAACTGCGTCAGTTGCAACGACGTGGCACCGGCCAGAGGATGGTCCTTGCTGGCCACCACCGCCAAAGGCTCTTCGCTCAACTCGATACAGGCATAGGCGTCCGAGCGCTGGCCGACACTGGTGCGACAAATGGCCAGGTCCAACCGTCCCTGATCCAGCAGCCCCAACAGGTTCGCACTGGTGTTCTCCACCACTTCGATGGCCAGTTGCGGTTGCTTGAGGCGCAGTGCAGTCAGGGCCCGGGTCAGCAACGGCACCGCGCCCATGATCACCCCCACCGACAGCCGCCCGCCCTGCCCGCGCAAGATGCTCAGCATGTCCTCGCGCAGGTGCTCGACATCGCTGTAGATCAGCCGCGCGTAACGGATCATGCAGCGACCCATTTCGTTGGCCACCAGGCCTTGGGGCTGACGCTCGAACAATGGCATGCCGAGCAGCGACTCGACTTCATGCAGCGCCTTGGTGGCGCCGGACTGGGAAATGGAAATCTGCTCGGCCGCCTTGTGCAACGAGCCGCGTTCATCCAGCGCAATCAGCAGGCGCAGTTGTTTGAGGCGCAGGCGTGAGGCGATGCTGGCGAGGGAGGGAATCATAGGGTTGTATGCTCGAGCATGAGGGGGGCCTTGCCTGGTTTCGGTGGATCAAGGTACGCAGCCCTTTTTTGCGGAAACAGACAGGGATCGACAATTCAATTGTTCTAAAAACTCACGAGTACCCAATCCTAACTGCAGGAGCGAGCTTGCTCGCTCCTGCAATGGGCTGCGCCTAAAAGGATGCCAGAGGGTCGCCCGCCGCCAGCGCATCGGCACGGTTCGCGGCTGGCGGGTATATCCATTGGGTGTTGATCATGCGCTTGCGCTCCTTGCCTTCATCGTGGGTCAGCACGATCTGGCGATCCCAGCCTTCGGTGTACACCGCGCCCCACTCGCCCAGGTCCAGGCAGGTGGCATAGAAGGGTTGACGGTAAGGAAGTGTCGGCACACCCAGCAGGTCGGCAGCCACGTTGTGCCCGCCAAAGCGCCCCATGATGATCGCGTGCTGGCAGGACATCAGCGAGTAATGACCCTGGTCGTCAGTCAATGCCCTGGCCACATCACCGGCGGCAAACACGTGATCGGTGCCGATCACGCGCAAGTCGTCGGTCACTTCGGCACGCCCCAGGCGGTCGAGTTGCGACGACACTTGCGAGGTCAGGCCGCTGGCCACCAGCCCGCCGGTCCAGATCACGGTCTGGGCGTCGATCCGCTGACCGTTGGCGGTCTGCACGCCATCGGCATCGATGGCGACCACCCCGGAGCCGACCTGGAACTCGATGCCCATCTGCTTCAATGCCTCAATGATCAATGGCCGTGGGCTTGGGCCCAGATCCGGGCCGATGTCATCCGCGCGCTCGACCACGACAACGCGGAACGCAGCATCCGTACCAAGGATTCTGCGCAGTTTTTCCGGCAGTTCAGTGGCCACTTCCAGGCCGGTGAAGCCTCCGCCCACCACCACGACCGTGTTGCGTTCCGGCGTGTCCGGCAATGTGCGTAGCCCGACCAGGTGTTCTTCCAGTTCCACTGCATCGGGCAACTGATCCGAGGCAAAGGCGTATTCGGCCAACCCGGGCACCGGCGGACGATTGAGTATGCTGCCGCTGGTCAGCAACAGGCGGTCATAGACCAGGTTAATGTTTCGCCCGGCGACGGTCCGGGCGATGACTTGACGGGCGGTAGTGTCGATGCGTTCGACTTCGGCGCCGAGAAACTTGACGCCCACGGCGTCCAGCATCGGCATCAAGGGTGCGGTCATTTCGTGGGGTGAGGGTTCATACAGACGCGGCCTGATAACCAGTTCCGGTCGCGGGGAAACCAGCGTCACCTCGACATCGGCGCTCTTGCCATTGACGTCGAGCACACGGGCCGCACCCAAGGCGCTCCAGACGCCGGCGAAGCCGGCGCCCACAATCACTATGCTCTTGGACATGATCTCTACCTTCGTTCAAGTTATCGAGGCAGACAGCGAGCGAATATCCTACAACCAAGCGCCAGCGGCAGGACTAGACTTTGTCGGGCCACTGACATAAAACCCTGAATTCCTGACAGCCGATCAGCAGCCATCACGTTTATACCGTTTGCGAATTATGATTATTCCAACTCGCTAAAACAGAAGCTCATGAACGACATCGCCAGCTCCGCCGTCTGCCCCGATCCACCACCCGACATTCAACCTGACCCACCGCGGTTGATCGTATTCCTCGCCTACCCCGAAATGGGCCTGCTGGACCTGACCGGCGCGCAAACCGTGTTCTGGGCCGCGTCCAGGTACAGGCACGCGCTCAATCTGCCGGGGTATACGTTGCACACCGCCAGCCTGGCCGGCGGCTTGATGCACACCGCCGAGGGCCTGGCCGTTCATACCTTGCCGTTAAGCGATTTTGACGTTGACTCGATCGATACGTTGATCGCTCCGGGCGCACCGAACATTCTCCAGGCCATGAGCTTTTCCCTGGATCTGGTCGCCTGGCTGGCAGAGGCATCGGGCAAAGTCAAACGCACCGCTTCGGTGTGCAGCGGCACCTTTCTGCTGGCCGAGGCCGGCTTGCTGGAAGGCCGACGCGCCGCCACCCACTGGAAGATGTGCGACATGCTCAAGGAGCACTACCCGTCGATTGACGTCGATAGCGATGCGATCTTCGTCAAGCACGGTTCGGTCTGGACGTCCGCCGGTGTCAGCGCCGGCATCGACCTCGCCCTGGCGCTGGTCGAAGAGGATTGCGGGCGTGAAGTGGCGCTGCAGGTGGCACGGGAAATGGTGGTGTTCCTCAAGCGCCCCGGCGGGCAAGCCCAGTACAGTCAATTGCTGCAATCGCAAACCAGCGAAGGCGCGGTATTCGATGACCTGCACCTGTGGATCTCGCACAACCTGGCCGGGGAAAACCTCACGGTCGAAACCCTCGCCCAACAGGTGCAGATGAGCCCTCGCAATTTTGCCCGGGTCTACAAACTCAAGACCGGCCGCACCCCGGCCAAGGCTGTAGAGGTACTACGGATGGAAGCCGCCCGGCGCCTGCTGGAAGATTCCGAGCGCAACATCGATCAAATCTCCCGAT
The DNA here is from genome assembly GCF_002356535.2 of Pseudomonas izuensis. NCBI lineage: Bacteria > Pseudomonadati > Pseudomonadota > Gammaproteobacteria > Pseudomonadales > Pseudomonadaceae > Pseudomonas > Pseudomonas izuensis. The sequence goes on from NZ_AP017423.2 coordinate 4,326,686, forward strand.
TGTGCGGTTTTGGCGATGAAGAGCGGATGCGTCTGACGTTCCAGCGCAACCTCGGGGTTTCGCCGCGGGATTACCGGAGTCGGTTTTCGCGGTGAGTTTTGCAGTTGCCCCCGATTCCCTGTGGGAGCGAGCCTGCTCGCGAAGGGGCCGGGTCAGCCAACATTCATGCTGAATGACACACCGCTTTCGCGAGCAGGCTCGCTCCCACAAGTGGATTGAACCTCACCTCAGTGCCGCGTCCTGCGCTCCAACAACCGCACCCCCAGCGACAACGGATAACACAACGCAAAATAAATCCCGCCCACCAGGATGTAGATCTCCAGCGGCATGAAATACACCGAACTCAAATCCTGCGCCCGCAGCATCAAATCCGGCGCCGCGATCAGCGATGCCACCGAGGTGTCTTTGAGCAGCGAGATCGCGACATTGCCGATCGGCGCCAGCACGATGCGAATGGCCTGGGGTAACACGACCCAGCGCAGCACCTTGAGATGGGGCATGCCAATCGCCTTGGCCGCTTCCACCTGCCCTTTGGGCACGGCTTCCAGCCCCGCACGGTAAATCTCCGCCAGGTACGCGGCGGCGTTGAGCCCCAGGCCGATCATCGCCGCCTGGAACGAGCTGAACTGAACGCCGATTTCGGTCAGGCTGAAATAGACGATGAACAACTGCACCAATGCCGGGGTGCCACGAAACAGCTCGATGTAGGTCAACGCCACCCGCCGCACTGGCCGGCTGCGCGACAGGCGTGCGAGCGCCACCAACAAGCCGACGATCAAACCAATGACCAACGCGCCGAATGCCAGTTGCAACGTGGCCCATGCCGCCGCCAGGAACTCGACATGGGTGGCTTCCCACAGTTCGCCATAGCCCATATCAGTTCTCCTTGACGACTTTGAGACGGCGCTCGGTGCGCGCCGCCCAGTGGGAAAGCACCAGGCTCAACGCCAGGTAGATCATGGCCAGCAAGAAGTAGATCAGGTTGGTCTGGTAGGTTTCGCTGACCAGCATTTTCGCCTTGAAGGTCAGTTCGGGCACTGCCGCCGCCGACGCCAGGGACGTGTCCTTGAGCAGGCCGATGGCAAAGTTGGCCATCCCCGGAATGGCCACTTTGAACGCCTGCGGCAGTACGATGAGGCGCATCGCCAGGGAGCGGGTCATGCCAATGGAAAATGCCGCCTCGCTTTGCCCGCGGTCGATGGTGCGGATACTCGAGCGGAACACCTCCGACAGAATCGCCGCGCCATTGAGGCCGAAACCGATGATCGCGGCGCCGATGGCCGGCAGGGTGATGCCGATGTAGGTCAGGCCGAAGTACAGGATGAACAGTTGGGTCAGGATCGGGATGTTGCGAAAGATCTCCAGGTACACACTGGCGATCAGGCTCAGGATACGACTGCGGGACAGACGCATCAGCGCCAGGCAAAACCCCAATAGCGCCGCCACGATGAATGCCGCGAAGGTCAGCCCCAACGTGGTCAGGGCACCGAGCCCCAGTACGTTCAGGAAGTACGGCAGCATGTCGATGGCTTTGTGCAGCGCGGTGGTATCGAACATTGATCAGTGCTCCTGCACGGCGCGGATGAAGGAGCGGGTGCGTTCGATCTGGCTCTCGCGGAAAATCTGCCGGGGCGGGCCCTGTTCGACGATGTTGCCATCGGCCATGAAGATCACCTGATCGGAGACGCTTTCGGCGAAGCGCATTTCGTGGGTCACGATAATCATCGTCATGCCCTCCTCCGCCAGCTTGCGCATGACGCCCAGCACCTCGCCCACCAGCTCCGGGTCGAGCGCCGAGGTGGCTTCGTCGAACAGCATCAGCTTGGGTTTCATCGCCAGCGCCCGGGCGATGGCAATGCGCTGCTGCTGCCCGCCGGAGAGTTGTTCCGGAAACGCGTCGCGCTTGGCGAACATACCGACCTTGTTCAGCAGGTCCTCGGCCTGTTCCACCGCTTCGGCACGGTTGCGCTGTTGCACCTTGAGCGGGCCGAGAATGATGTTGTCCAGCACCGAAAGGTGCGGGAACAGGTTGAAGCGCTGGAACACCATGCCGATTCCGGTGCGCATCCGAGCCAATTCCTTGTCACTCATGGGCACCTTGCGGGTGCCCACAAGGCGCTGGCCGATGAGTTCGTTATCGATGTAAATGTCGCCTCTGGTCGGTTCTTCCAGGTAATTGACGCAGCGCAGCAAGGTGGTCTTGCCCGAGCCGCTGGGACCGATGAGCGAGATCTTCTGACCCTGCTGCACATTGAGGTCGATGCCTTTGAGCACATCCAGGCTGCCGAAGGATTTGTGCAGCCCTTCGATGCGCACCAGTGGTGTTGATTCAGCCATGAGCCAGGTCCTCTACTCAGGCAAAAGCCTGACTGAAATCACGCGGTGGATGCTCGAACGGACCGATCAGATTGCCCTTCTCGTCGCGGTCCACGCCGATGCGCGGGTTCTTGGCCGGTGGTACGAGGTAGTCAGGGTTTTTGATGCCGTACTTGGCCAGGACCGGTTTGATCTGGTCGGTCGCCTTCAGCCAGCGCAGCCCCTGGTTAACGCCGTCGAACAGGTCCTGGTTCTGCGGATGAACGCCCCAGATAGCCTCGAACTTGGCGGTCAGGCTGGGGAATTTTTCATCGTAGGCCATGGGGATTTGCTTGAGCTTGAGACTCGGGTCCTGAAGGATCATGTAGTCGATGGTCGGGGCATCGAGCACGGCGAAATCCAGGCGCCCGGCGCGTACATCGCGCAGGCAGGAATCGGTGTTGTCGTAGAGCTTGACCTCTTTCACACCCTCGATTTTCTTCATGTCGGGGATGGTGAAATAGCCGGTGATGGCGCCGATGGTGCGGCCCTTCACGTCGTTGACGGTGATGGAGGTGTCGAACGGTTCGCTGTCGCGCATGATCACGTAGGCCCCGGTGTAGAACACCGGGTCGGTGAGCAGCAGGATCTTCGAGCGCATCGGGTTCCAGGCAAAGTTGCCGCCGAACCAGTCGGCGCGCCCGGACCTGACCGCTTCGACCACCGCCGGGAAGCCCATGGTCAGCACGTCGAGCTTGAGTTCGAGACGGTCGGCAATGAGCTTGAGCAGTTCCAGATCGGTGCCGACGGGCGTGCCCTCACGCATGGCACCCAGGGGCATGTCGCCCAGGCACGCGGCGGTGAGGTAGCCGGGGCGCACGGTCTTGATGGGCTTGTCGGCGGCGAACGCGAAGGACATCGGTCCCGTCGCACTGGCGGCCAATACCGCCAATGAGCCATAGCCGGCGGCTTTGAGCAGCCCGCGGCGGGAGAAACCCTGGGTATCGAACTTGAAGTCGGACATAGATCACCTATTGGCAAATTTATTGTTTTTGACCGGTACAAGCCTTGTTGCTCAACCGCCGTCCGTGGCTCGATGCTCCCTGTTAATGAAGTGCTGTGTGATTTATGGCCGTGTCGGCAACCCCGCGAGGATGTCGATCGCATTGGCATGGGGTTGGGCGTCGTGGTGCCGCTGGCGCCTGAGGATCAGGTACGCGGCAGATACCACGCCGAGACTGACGAGGCTGGCCAGGAACTGTGTCCGCAACGATTCCTGGAACGCCATGGCGATCAAAACACCCGCGATCACTGCCACCACAGCATAGGACAGCCAAGGAAACAGCCACATCCTGAGGGTCAGCCGCTCCGGCGCCGTGGCTTCGACCTGACGGCGCACCTTGATCTGCGCCAGCGCCACCGCCAGGTACACAAACAGCATCACCGCACCGGAGGCGTTGACCAGGAACAGGAACACACCTTGGGGAGAAATGATCGCTGCCATGATTGCGATGTAGCCGATCACGCTGCTGAGCAGCACGGCGGCCCGTGGCACTTTGCGCCCGGTGAGCACCGCCAGTTTTGCCGGTGCATCACCGCGCTGGCTGAGGCCGAACAGAATCCGCGAAGACACATAAAGGCCGGAGTTCAGCGCCGACAGCACGGCCACCAGCACTACCGCCTGCATGATCATCGCCGCGCCGGGAATGTGCAGCACCTCCAGCGCCGCCACGAACGGCGAATGCCCGGCGACGATCTGCCCCCAGGGCACCACGCAGACGATCAGGAAAATCGAACCGACGTAAAAGGTGATGACACGGAAAATCACCGAACGGGTCATGTTCGCCACGTTCTTCGAAGGGTCGTCGGATTCGGCGGCGGCAATCGTCGCGATCTCGGCACCGCCCACGGCAAAGATCACTGTCGGCACCCCGGCCAGAATCGCGCTCACGCCGTACGGCATGAAGCCGCGGGCATTCACCAGGTTGCCCAGCAAGTCGCTGGTGCTCGGTGCAAATCCGAACAGGTAGGCGCCCACCACGAAGATGAAGACGATGATCGCGAAGACCTTCAACGAGGCGAACCAGTACTCGAATTCGCCATAGGACTTCACCGACAGGCAGTTGATGGCGGTCATGATCGCCAGCAGGCTCAGGCCGATCATCCATGCCGGCAGCGGTATCCACTGCTCGAGGATATTGGCGCCGACCACCGCTTCCACGGCCACCACGATCACCCAGAAGTACCAGTACAACCAGCCGCTGGTGAATCCCACCCAATTGCCCAGGCCGATGCGTGCGTATTCGGTAAAGGAGCCGACACCCGGCAGCGCCACCGCCATTTCGCCGAGCATGCGCATCACCAGCATGACCACGATACCGGCAGCGAGATAACTCAGGAAAGCCGCCGGCCCAATCGCCTGAATCGTTGCGCTGCTGCCGACAAACAGGCCGGCACCGATGATGCCGCCGAGGGAAATCATGGTGATGTGGCGCTGGCGCAATGCACCGCTGAGGCGTTGTTGCCCGGTTCTTGTCCGGGTTGAGGTCTGGGTTGGCTGGGCGTTGCTCATCGGATGGCCTCCGCTGCACGGGATAGGGTCGATCGACCGGATAATGTCGGAGAAGACTTTGCATGAGGGGGACAACACACCGGATACTCTGTGCCGCCTGCTGCCAGGCGGATGAGTCGGTGGTGTCGGCAAGCCTGGGGCGAGCCTGGCTGGAATGTCTTGATAGTCATGTGCGTACCCGTTGGACTGCGCATGGCAGCCATTTTCTTATTGTGTTGCATGACAAGCATTACAACTCACACACTAATCACGGTTTTTTAGCTTGTCAATGGGCTTTGTATCGGATAAAAAGCAATACAAATTTGCTTATTGTCTTGCTACAAGCATGACAAGCAGGGATAAAGCACCATGAGTCAATTCGAACAACTGCTGGATGAACTGAAGGCCAGTGCGGCGTTGCAGCGCGACAAGGCAGAAACCCTGTACGCGCAATTGGCCGACTCACTGGCCGAAGCGATCGGCAATGGCAAGCTCAAGCCGGGCGAGCGCCTGCCGCCGCACCGCGACTTCGCCAGCGCACTGGGGGTGAACATCACCACCGTGACCAAAGCCATGGCGCTGCTGCAGCAAAAAGGCCTGGTGGAAAGTCGCCCCGGACGCGGCACTCAAGTTGCACAGCCAAGGCATCCGGCGGCGCAGTTTCAGTCGGCACCGAGCAATGATCCGGGCACCGTCGACCTGAGCGTCAATCGGCCGGCCACCGACGGTTTCAATCGAGTGTTGGCGCAGTTGCTGCCGCGCCTCTCCAGCGACCCGCGCTTTGGCGACATGAAGGACTATCACCCGTCGGAAGGCCCGCTTTGGGCCCGCGAGGCTGCCGCGCAATGGTTGCGCCACACTGGCGTCGAGGCCCAGGCCTCGCAGATGTTGATCGTCGAAGGCGCCCAGCATGGCATCGCCAGTACCTTGCGCAGCCTGACCAACAGCGGCGATACCGTGCTGGCCGACAGCGTGACCTATCAGGGCATTAATGCCTTGTGCCGCTCCCTGGGCCTGATTCTGATCGGCGTCGATGCCGACGAGCGCGGCATGTCCCCCGAAGCCCTGCGCCAGGCCTGCGTCGAGCATCAGCCGCGACTGTTGTTTCTGGTGCCATCGATCCATAACCCGACCGCCATCACCCTGGACGCCGAACGCCGTGAAGAACTGGCGGCTGTCATTCGCCAAACCCATCTGCTGGTGATCGAGGACGACGTGTATCGCCCGCTGCTGGATCAATCGCCACCGGCCTTCGCGGCGTTGATGCCGGAACGCACGATCTACATTTCCGCCCTGTCCAAATGCATCGCACCGGGGTTGCGCATGGGCTTTGTCATGGCCCCGCCACCGCTGGTGCAGGACATTGCCGCCATGCAGCGCATCGACTGCTGGAGCACATCGCCGCTGACCGCGCTGATCGCCACCCGGTTGATCGAGGATGGACATGCCGACCAGCTGGTCTCGGAGCAGCGCGAAGAATTGCGCATTCGCCAGTCGCTGCTTGCCACCCATCTCGAAGGCCTGGAATTCCAGCACAGCGCCACGGGCACCCATGCCTGGCTGGTGCTGCCACATCCCTGGACCGGCTCGCGCTTTGCCCGGCTGTGTCAGGACCGTGGCGTGGTGCTGCTCGCCGGCGGCGCTTTCACCCTGCATCCGGAACTTTCGCCGCAAGCGGTGCGCATCAATATCTCGGCGGCCCTGTCACGGGAGCAGCTGATCAAAGCCCTGGGGACCATCAGCCAGTTGGCGCGCCAGGGTCACCTCTACATGCACAACCGGATCTGAGGAACATGACACAGCCAGTTCATTGCGAAATCGCCGTTATCGGTGCCGGGGTGGTCGGGGTTGCCACCGCACTCTGGCTGCGGCGCCAGGGTTACCAGGTGGTGTTGCTGGAACGCGAGGGCATTGCCAGCGGCGCGTCCTATGGCAATGCCGGCACGCTTGCGCCTTATGGCGTGATGCCGATTGCCCAGCCGTCTCTGTTGAAGGCGATTCCGTCGCTGCTGTTTTCGAAGGAATCGCCCTTCGTCATCAACTGGGCACGCTTACCCACATTGATGCCCTGGTTGCTGCGGTTTCTCAATGAATGTCGCGCCTCACGCTGCGAGGCCAACACCCAGGCCCTGAGCCAGATCCTCCAGCACACCTACAGCGGCTATGCGCCGTTGCTGGCTGACTGTCCGCAGGCTGACGGGCACTTGCGTCACAACGGCTGCCTCTATGCCTACGGCACCGAGCAGGGTCTCGCCGGGGCGCAATCGGCCATTGAATTGCGCCGTTCGCTGGGCATTGCCCAACAGGTGCTGAAAGCGGCAGAGGTCGAACAGCTGGAACCGGCGCTGGCGGGAAAAGCGGTCGGTGGCATCCTGTTCCCCGAGTCGTCGCACATGGATGACCCACGCGCATTCATCGAAGCGCTGGCGGCACCGCTGATCGACGAGGGGGCCCTGCATCAGGCAACGATCACCACCCTGCAACGCAAGAGTGACGGCTTGTACCTTAACAGCGCCGAAGGGAAAGCCTGGCGCGCCGACCGCGTCGTGCTGTGCGGCGGCGCGTGGTCGGCAGCGCTGGCGCGCCAGGTGGGCGATCACATCCCGCTGGATACCGAACGCGGCTACCACATTGAATTCGACTTGCAAGACACCCTGCTCAACCGGCCCTGCTGTCCGGTGGAAAGCGCGTTCTACATGACCCCCATGGCCGGCCGCCTGCGCGTGGCGGGCACCGTGGAGCTCGGCTCGATCAATGACCCGGCCAACCCCAAGCGTTTCGATTATCTGGAACGTCACGTGCGTCGCGTGATGGGCCTGACCCAACCGGTCGCGCGCAAATGGCTGGGCTTTCGCCCTTCCCTGCCCGACTCGCTGCCGGTCATTGGCCCGTCGCCGAACGAGCCGCGCCTGATCTACGCTTTCGGCCATCAGCACCTGGGCCTGACCCTGGCCGGGGCCACTGGCCAACTGGTCGCCGACTGCATCGCCGGCAATGCCCCCCGCTGGCTGGACAGTTTTTCCGTGCAACGCTTCTGAGCAACGCCTTTCCACAGGAGAACCATTGATGCAAACCATCGAGCGCCAACAGACCAATCAACGCATGAGCCAGATCGTTGTCCATGGCAACACCCTGTACCTGGCCGGACAAGTGGGCGACCCGCAGCACAACATTGCCGATCAGACCCGCGATGCCCTGGCGCGAGTCGATGCCTTGCTTGAGCAGGCCGGCTCGTCCCGGGAACGACTGCTGCAAACCACCATCTGGCTCGCCGACATGGCGGATTTCGCAGCGATGAATGCGGTATGGGATGCCTGGGTCCCGGCAGGGCATGCGCCGGCCCGGGCCTGTGGCGAGGCGAAACTGGCCGATCCGGCATTGCGGGTCGAGGTGATTGTCTGCGCGGCAAGGGGCTGAACTCTACCGCTTTTAACCGGGCGCACAACGACAGGGAACTCTCGACGACCGCCGTGCATCCTAAAATATGAGGCACTTCCTTTTTGCTGCACGAGGACACCGTCATGCGCCGTCTGATTATCGTTTCTTCCCTGCTGTTGTGTTTACCCTTCGGCTCTGCAATGGCCAAAGTGGATGCGGAAGACGTCGCCACCTCGGCCGGCGTTTCCGCTTCGCTGTATTCGACCTTCAAGGATAAAAAAATGATGATTCCCGCACGGGATGACGCCTCCAGTTTCGTGGCCAGTGGTGGTGCGATTCGCGGGGTTTATCTTGAACAGGTTCTACAGCGGATTCGTCAGGCACATCCCGACCTCAACAGCGCAAGCGACGAGGACCTGGCCCGCGCCATTCTCGTCCAGGACGGCGTTGCCGAAGGTCAATAAACGCCAACCTCAGCGGTGGGGCTTGTGAAACCCGGATAGCGTTTCCAGCCCTGCCTTGCTTGAGGCTCAACAGGGTTTTTCGATCAACGAGCCCAGCCGGCCACCAGTTGCGCGCTGATGCTGACGCCGCCACACACCACAACCACCACGTCGTGAGCTTCGGCGATCGCCGGGTGGTCGAGGTAGGCGATGGCCAGCGACACTCCGCAGGCGGGCTCGACCAACTGACGCAAATCGCTGGCGTAACGCACCACCCCCATGATCGCTTCCTCATCGCTGAGCGTGACCAGTTCGTGGGGGAAATCCAGGATGTGCTGGACCGGCCACGCAGCCACCAGGGATGCGCCGAGCGACCGCGCGACCGTATCGATCCGGGGGAATTTGACCGGATGCCCGGCGCTGACGGCGGCAGCGAAAGAGGCTGAACCTTGCGTTTCACAGGCGATGATCCTGCAGTCCATGCGATGGTGGCGGATCAGTCCGGTGAGAATACCTGCGAGCAAACCACCACCGCCCACCGAGGTCACCAGCGCATCGACCTGCGGACAATCCTCGAGAATTTCATCGATCATCGTGCTATGCCCTTCCCACAGCACCGGATGATCGAAGGCCGGCACGTACTCGGTGTCTGCGCCTTGGGCCAATTCCTTCGCCCGCAGATTGGCTTCGTCCCAGACCTTGCCATGGACGATCACCTCGGCACCGGTTTTCTTGATCCTGGCGCGGGTGGATTCAGGGGTCGTGTGCGGGACCACAATGCAGGCTTTCAAGCCCAGGCGGGAAGCAGCCACGGCCGTGGCAAACCCGGCATTGCCGCCGGAAGGACAGATGACCTTGCGCTTACCCCGCTCTGCCGCCTGACTGCACAAAAGCCCTATGCCGCGCAGTTTGAAGGAGCCACTGGGTTGCAGGTTTTCCAGTTTGAGCCAGATGCGGCGCGATGGCGTCGACAGGTCGGGATGCAGGATCAAGGGCGTTCTGATATGAAGCATTTCGGGCTCCTTTTGCACGCCGTTGGCCCGTCGAATTTTCCACGGGCCCGCGGTGAACGGTCCTTGTTCAAGCTTAGTTCATGAGCCGTTGCTGATGACGCCATCGCGAGCAGGCTCGCTCCCACAGGGTATGCACTGATCCTTGTGGGAGCGAGCCTGCTCGCGATAGCGTGCGCAAGAACACAATCAAATTAACGGTAACGCGGCGCCGACGTGGAGTTGTGGAGCAACCCGGTAAGCGCCTGGCGCCGGGCTTCGTAATCGTCCCACTGCGCGCCGTCGTGCAGGCCCGGGATGGTCACCGTTTCGCCATTGGCCAAGCCCGTCAGCGCGGCATCGACCATTTCCTCGACGGACATGACGATTTCCTGCGGCAGGTTTTCCACCGGATGGCCGGCCTCGTTCCAGAAGTCCGTGGCGGTGGCACCCGGCAGCACGGCCTGGACGCGCACGCCCTTGTCCGCCAATTCGTGAAGCATCGACTGGCTCAAAGCCAGGACGAACGCCTTGGTCCCGCCGTACACGCCATTGAGGATTTCCGGGGCGATGGCGACGATCGAGGCGATGTTGATCACGGTCCCGGTACCACGGGCGACGAAGCCGGGCGCGGCGGCATAGGCCAGGCGCGTCAGGGCGGTGATGTTGAGGGTGATCATGTCTTCCATGTCATCCACCGGGCTGCCCAGCAGCGGCAGGACCGCACCGACCCCGGCGTTGTTGACCAGCAAAGTGATGCTGGCATCGCTGCGCAGAATCTGTTCAACCCGCAGTAGATCGGTTTTATCTTTCAAATCAGCGGCGACCACTTCCACGTTGCGCCCGGTTTCATTGCTCAAGCGGCTGGCCAGGGCGTTGAGTTTCGCTTGGCTGCGCGCCACCAGAATCAGGTTGTAACCCTGGCGGGCGAGACGGTCGGCGTAGACCGCGCCGATGCCCGACGAAGCGCCCGTGATCAGGGCAGTACCTTTGGATGAAAGAGCCATGTTCAATTTCCTTTGCAGTGCGGCGAGATATTCGCCGGGTGTGAGCTGTTATAAATTGACTGACACGCGTCGCAAATGACGTTTAAAGTACGTTTTTCGGACATGACCGTTTGAGGGCATCGCGATGATCAGCGTGGCGTTTGTGGTTTTCGAGGGGTTCCAGTCCATGGCGCTGGCGGCGATGCCGGTGTTCGAGTACGCCAACTTCAGCGCCGGGGAAGCGTTGTATGACGTGCGCGTGCTGTCCGAAGATGGCCGCACCTTGCGCGCCTCCGGTGGGTTGACCGTCGGTACCGAAGCATTCGATGAACGGCTGATCGACACGGTGATCGTGGTCGGCGGCGATGGCATCCTCGAACAGGCTCCCGAAGCGGTACTCGATTACATGCGTGCCAGTGCACGGACTGCGCGGCGCACGGCATCGATCTGCTCCGGCGCCTTTGTCATGGCCCAGGCCGGTTTGCTCGAAGGACGACGGGCCACCACCCATTGGGCCTACGCGCGGCAACTGCAGGAGCGCTTTCCATCGATCAAGGTCGAGGCCGACCGCATCTATGTGATCGACGGTTCGATCTGGACATCCGCCGGGATGACCGCCGGCATCGACCTGGCGTTGGCCATGGTGGAGAAAGACCACGGTGCAGAACTCGCCCGGTCGGTGGCACAGAAACTAGTGATGTACCACCGCCGTGCCGGTGGCCAGTCGCAACACTCGGCGCTGCTGGCGCTGGAGCCGAAGTCTGACCGCATCCAGACCGTGCTCGGCTATGCCCGGGAACACCTGGCCCAGACACTGTCGGTGGATCAACTGGCGGACGTGGCGCGCCTCAGTCCGCGCCAGTTCAGCCGTGCCTTCCGCGCTGAAACCGGCCAGTCGCCAGCCAAGGCCATCGAAAACCTGCGCTTGGAAGCGGCCCGGCAAATGCTCGAGCGCGGACGCCTGACCCTCGACCAGATTGCCCTGGAGACTGGTTTCACCGATCGTCGTCGTATGCGCGAAGCCTTCCTGCGGGCGTTCGGGCAACCGCCGCAGGTGATTCGGCGTAGCGCCAGATCGGAGACGATCCCCCTGTAGGAGCGAGCTCGCTCGCGATGATCGTCAACGATAGCGCGAGCATTCAGGGAATACGCGTTTTCGTTAACGACCTTCGCTGGCAAGTCGAACCGTCGCACCGCAGCTCCTACAATGAAAGGAGTGTGCGTGGAGGTCGTATGAAAATCTCGGCAAAACTGGCGTTTTTCGCCGTCGTGTCCACCCTCGCCTACCTCGCCCTGGCCATTTGGGGGCTGGGCGGCATTGGCGCTTTCTTCTCCCACGGCGCGCTGGTGGTGGTGGCGCTGGCGACAGTCGTCATGGCCATCGCTTCGCTGTTCACCGAGGTCAATCTCAGCTCCGGGGAGCGAGAAGACCGGGCCAATCGCTGGGTGCTGCCAGCGTTCGGGGTGATCGGATTATTGAGCGGGTATCTGCCGGCCTACACCGACCGCATCGATTTCTGGACCTTTGGTGGTGAAGGCATGCGTTGGCTCGGGGCGATCCTGTTCATTATCGGCGGCGCACTGCGGTTATGGCCGGTGTTCGTGCTGGGCAAGCGTTTCAGCGGGCTGGTGGCGATTCAACCGGGGCATCGCCTGGTCACCGACGGCATCTACCGCAACCTGCGCAACCCCAGTTATCTGGGAATGATGGTCATCGGCGTGGGTTGGGCGCTGGCATTTCGCTCGGGCGTGGGGCTGTTGCTGGCGGCGTTGACGTTGATTCCGCTGATTGCGCGGATTCATTCAGAAGAGGCGCTGCTGAGGGCGCAGTTCGGGGGTGAATATGAGGCTTATTGCGCGCGGAGCTGGCGGTTGATACCCAAGATTTATTGAACCCAACACACATCCAATGTGGGAGCGAGCCTGCTCGCGAATGCGGTATGTCAGCCACATCAATGTTGACTGATACTCCGCATTCGCGAGCAGGCTCGCTCCTACAGTATTAGATTGTGTGCAGGCGGATAAGGCCAACCGAATCCACATTCGCGGCAACCACGTCATATCCCGTCAACGTCGCATGCCCCGTCTCAATCGGCTGTTCATGGGTCGCCGTGACAATCACCAAATCCGCCCCCGCCGCCTGCGCCGCCAATATCCCCACCGTGGCGTCTTCAAAAACCAGGCAATCCGCTATCTCGACCCCCAGTCGTCGGGCAGCCAACCGATACCCCGCCGGATCAGGCTTGCCCACGCTGACATCCTCGGCAGTGACCATCACATCCGGCTCGGGAATCCCGGCCGCGGCCATGCGACGCAACGCCAGCGTCCTCGGTGCCGAGGTGACGATGGCCCATTGATGGGCCGGCAGTGACTTCAGGAACCGCGCCGCACCCGCCACTTCTGCAACCCCTTCGACATCCTCGATTTCCGCTGCGGTGATCCACGCCGCTTCAGCCTCGGCATCGACACCGGGCAACGCCAGGCGCTGGATGGTATCGATGGCGCGGGCACCGTGGATGGTGGGCAGGAAGCTCTCGACATCGACACCGTGGCGCACGGCCCAATGGGCCCAGACGCGCTCGGCGGCGGCAATCGACGTGAGGATGGTGCCGTCCATGTCGAACAGGAAGGCACGGTATGGGTTGTTGAAGACGGATTCGGGAGTTGGCAAAGGGTCCTTCCTATCTCAGGGAACTAGCGGATATCCCAAAGACTCTACACGATCCCTGTAGGAGCTGGCTTGCCAGCGAAGGCGTCCGCGAAATCAATGCATGACTTTCTGGCCTCTTCGCTGGCAAGTCGAATCGTCGCACCGCAGCGCCTACAAGGTACGACGTGAATTGAACGCGCCATCCACGCAATCGAGCAACTGCCCCAGCGCCCAGGGTTTCTTGATGAACGAGACTTCATGCCGCACGCCGGAGCTTTCAGGGGTCTCGTAGCCGGACATGATCATGATCGGTTTGTCCGGCCAGCGATCGCCGAACAGGTTGGCGAGGTCGGCGCCGTTGAGCGTGCCGGGCATGGTGATATCCGTCAGCAACAACCCGACGCCCTGCGCATGACGCTGCAAGTACACCGAGGCGGCGTCCGCACTGGTCTGCGGCTCCACCCTATAGCCTTCTTCCTGCAGAATTTCACAGAGAAACTCCAGAATCAGCGGGTCGTCCTCAACCACCAGAATCAACCCGCCTTGAAGGTCTCCACTCGCCGTCGATATTCGACTCATGACCTTGCCGCTCCCTGTATGCCTCAACGATTTCACGGGCTCTACTCCTCGCCCTACAGGTATGAGCAGCGGCGGCGAAGGAAATTCATTTTTGATACACGAAGACGACGAAATCAGGCGTCCTGCCATCTGATCCGGCATTGATTGCGCTCTTGATGACGCCATCGCTGCGATGCGGCGACCCGACAAGCCAGCTCCCACAGTGATCACCTAACCTGTGGGAGCTGGCTTGCCAGCGAAATCGTCAGCCCAAACAACGCTTGCATCAGCTCATTGCCAATAGTCAGATAGGCACCACAAAGCACACTCAAACAAATGAGCCCCCCCGCCATGCGTCAACTGCCCTCGCTCAACATGCTGCGCGTCTTCGAAGAGGTCGCGCGGCATCGCAGTTTCAGCCAGGCCGCCCTGGGCATGAACGTCACCCAGGGCGCGGTGAGCCGGCAGATCAAGCAGCTCGAAGACTACCTCGGCGTGACACTGTTCATTCGTACGCCCCAAGGGCTGTCGTTGACCGAAGCCGGCACCGCCCTCTCCCCGCACCTGAGCGATGCCTTCGATCATATCGAACGCGCCCTGCAAGCCGTGCGCGTGCCCAACCTGCGTCAGCGCCTGCGGATCGTGGCGCCGCCGACCTGGGCGACCCGCTGGCTGTCCGCGCACCTGCGCGCGTTCTGTCAGCGCTACCCGGACATCAGCCTGAGCGTGACCCACCAGGCCAGCCACGACAACCTTGCCGAGATCGACTGCCACATCCGCTTCGGCCTCGAAGCGGACAGCCATTGCCACAGCCAGCTACTGGTCATGGAACGGCACATCGCAGTCGCCAGCCCGGAGTTGTTCACCGACGGACAGCCACCCGACCTGCAGCGATTGCCGTTGCTGCACATCCTGCACAACGGCAAGCGCTTGAAGGTCTGGGAAAACTGGCTGGCGGCAATGGGCCGCGACGATGTCGATGCCGCGCAAGGGCTGGAGTTCAGCACCCTGGACCAAGTGATCCATACCGCCCTGGCCGGTGGTGGCCTGGCGGTGATCGACCGGCAGATGATCGAAAAGGAACTGGCCAATGGCAGCCTGTTGCCGATCACCCCGGTGGAGGTGATAGGGCCGTATGGCTATTGGCTGGATGTGGCGAATGACAAGTGGGGCTTGTCGAAGGTTCGGTTGTTTACCGAGTGGCTGGAGAGGGTCAGCAACCCTTGACACACCGCTACCCCCTGTAGGAGCAAAGCTTGCTCGCGATGGCGGCGTGTCATTCAACGGATATGTTGGATGGTCCGGCGCTATCGCGAGCAAGCTTTGCTCCTACAGGGGGCGTGCCAGTAGTTAGACCGGTGTTGCAGCCTTTCCGGCTACATGCATACCACCCTCCACCGGACTCTGCGCCTTGCACGCCTGGCTCAATGTCAGCGACTTGGTCTCCGGTGCCCAGGCCCAGGACAACAACGCGCCAATCCCCAGGATCGCCGCCAGGATGCCCATGGTCGGGCTCAGGCCGATCCCCGCCACACTCACCGGCAGCAGGAAGGTGCTGATCGCCGAGCCCAGGCGACTCACCGCCGTCGCCAGGCCAATACCGCTGGCACGCACTTCCGTCGGGAAGCTTTCGGCCGGGAACACGCCCACCAGGTTACTGACCGCCGACAACACCAGGGTGAACAACCCGAACACCAGCACCATCAGGAACGCCGCGCTGCCTGGCAGTACCGCCAGCAGGAACAGGGCGATGGCGAGAATGATGAATGAGTTGATCAGGAACCCGCGACGGGTGAATTTGATCGTGCACCAGATACCGATCAGTGCGCCGAGGATCAGCAGCATGTTCAGCATCAGTTCGGTGCCGAAGCCTTCGGCCAGGCCCATCTTCTGCAGGATCGACGGCAGGAAGGTATAGATGGCGAAGTACGGCATGACGATGCAGACGAAGAACAGGCAGTTGAACGCGGTGCGCTTGCGGTACTCGCGGCTGAACAGCACGGCGTAGCCGGAGCGGGTTTCGGTGGAACGGGTTTCGTCGAGTTCGACGTTGTCGCCCAGGTGTTTCTTGACGATTGCCCGCGCTTCGGCAATACGCCCCTGATTGACCAGCCAGCGTGGCGACTCCGGGGTGCCGATGCGTGCGATCAGGATCAGTGCCGCCGGGATCGCCGACGAAGCCAGCATCCAGCGCCAGGCATCGTCGCCGAGGCTGAGCATCGCGGTGCCGACAAAGGTCGCCGCCACATAACCGAAGGTCCAGATCACGCTGAACGAACCGAGCAACACCCCGCGATGTTTCTTTGGCGCGAACTCGGCGAGCATGGCGTGACCGACGCTGAAGTCACCGCCCAGGCCGATGCCGATCAGTACCCGGCAGAGGAACAGGCTCATCGCCGTTTCCACGTAGAACTGCATCACTGAAGCGAGGGTGATCAGCACGAAGCTGACCAGGAAGATTTTCTGCCGGCCGACCTTGTCGGAAATCCAGCCGAAAAACAGACTGCCCATGAACAGACCGATCAATGCCGAAGCGCCGATCAGGCCCTGCCAGAAAGCATCCAGTTGCATCTGTGGGCTCAGCAGGGTGAAGGCAATGCCGATCAGGCCGAGGATGTAGCCGTCGGTGAAATGCGCACCGAAGGTCAGGCCGGCGATCTTGATGTGAAAGCGCCCGATGGGCAGGTCGTCGATTTTTACCGGTTGTACGGACATGTAAGTCTCCAATTGTTGTTATTGACGGAGAAATGAAACCGATATTTCTGGTTTTTTTTGCTTCTGTGGGAGCAAGGCTTGCCCGCGATGACGGAGTGTCAGGCACCACAGGCTTCGACTGACACTCCGTCATCGCGAGCAAGCTTTGCTCCTACAGGGGGGGGCCCCTTACAGGCCACCCATCAACAGGTATTTGATTTCCAGGTAGTCATCCAGACCGTACTTCGAACCCTCGCGACCCAGGCCCGATTCCTTGATGCCACCGAACGGTGCCACCTCCGTGGAGATGATCCCTTCGTTGATCCCGACCATGCCCGCTTCCAGGCCTTCGGCCATGCGCCACACGCGGCCGATGTCGCGGCTGTAGAAGTAGGCCGACAAACCGTAGGGCGTGTCGTTGGCCCGTTGCAGCACCTCGACCTCGTCCTTGAAGCGGAAGCACGCGGCCACCGGGCCGAAGGTTTCGTCCTGGGCGATCAGCATGTCGCTGCTGGCTTCGGCGAGAATCGTCGGTTCGTAGAAAGTGCCGCCCAACGCATGGCGACGGCCACCGCACAGGACCTTGGCGCCCTTCTCCACCGCGTCGCTGACATGCAACTCGACCTTGGCCAGCGCCGCCGTGTTGATCAGCGGTCCCTGTTCGGTTTCCCCTTCCAGGGCATTGCCCACGCGCATTGCCGCCACCGCTTCGGCGAGTTTGCCGGTAAAGGCTTCATACACGCCGTCCTGAATGAAGAAGCGGTTCACACAGACACAGGTCTGCCCGGTGTTGCGGAACTTCGAGGCCATCGCGCCCTTCACCGCCGCGTCGATATCCGCGTCGTCGAAGACAATGAACGGCGCGTTGCCACCCAGTTCCAGCGAGACCTTTTTCAAGGTGTCGGCCGCCTGGCGCATCAACAACTTGCCGGTGCGGGTGGAGCCGGTGAACGACAGTTTGCGCACGATGCCGGAGGCTTGCAGCGCGCCGCCGATGGCCACGGCATCGCCGGAGACCACGTTGAACACACCCGCTGGAATGCCGGCCTGCTCAGCCAGTACCGCCAGGGCGAAGGCCGATAGCGGCGTTTCTTCCGACGGCTTGAGGATCATGGTGCAACCAGCCGCCAGCGCCGGGCCGACCTTGCGGGTGACCATGGCCAGCGGGAAGTTCCATGGGGTGATCGCCGCGACTACGCCGATGGCTTCCTTGACCACAATGATCCGCGCATCGGCCTTGTGGCTCGGAATCACATCGCCGTAGGCGCGCTTGGCTTCTTCGGCAAACCACTCCAGAAAGCTGGCGGCGTAGACCACTTCGCCCATGGCTTCGGCCAGCGGCTTGCCCTGCTCACGGCTGAGCAAGGTCGCCAGGTCCTTCTGGTTGCTCAGCATCAACTCGCCCCAGCGCTTGATGCGCTGGCTGCGTTCCTTGGCGGTCAGCTTGCGCCACGCCGGCAAGGCGCGATTGGCCGCTTCAATGGCCAGCTTGGTTTCTTCGGCGCCAGCCTTCTGCACATCGGCGATCAGCTCGCCGGTGGCCGGGTTCAGCACCGGGTAGGTCGCCCCGGCGCTTACCCCCTCGCCGGTAAACCAGTGCCCATTGATGAAATTACCGTGCCGCACCAGAGCGCTCATGCCACGGCCTCGGTCAGGGTGAAGCGTTCCGAACCCGGACGGGCCGAACGCAGGATACGTTTGCCGGCGGTGTAATCGTTGATCACGTCGCACGGGGTGTAGTTGCGTTCCAGCTCATGCAGTTCTTCGGCATCGAGTTTGGTGTCCAGTGCTGCAAGGGCGCTGTCGAACTGCTCGGTGGTGTCGGCGCCGACCAGCATGCAATCCACGCCCGGATGATTGGCCACCCAGGCCTGGGCGATCTGCGCGTTGGACACGCCACGGGCTCGGGCCACGCGCTGCACCGAATGAGCGATCTCGAACGAGGCTTCGTCGCTGTACATCTGCTGGGTGAAGAAGTCGGTCTGGTTGCGGGTCGATTGCACGTCACCGGTCAACAAGCCACGGGCCAGCGGGCTGAACACCGACACACCGATGCCCTGATCGCGGCAGAACGGGATCATCTCGCGCTCTTCTTCGCGGTAGGCGCAGTTCAGTTGCAGCTGCATGTTGATCGGCTTGACCCAGCCATTGCGCTCGCAGGCCATGAGGATTTTCGCCAGTTGCCCGGTGAGCATGGTCGACACGCCGATGTAGCGCGCCTTGCCCGAGCGCACGATGTCGTTCATGGCGCTCATGGTTTCTTCGACCGGGGTGTTCACGTCGAAGTAGTGCAGCATGAACACGTCGACGTAATCCATGTCCAGGCGTTTGAGCGAGGCGTCGATGCTGTCCATGATGTGCTTGCGCGAATGGCCGCTGGCGTTGATCCCGGCGCGGGTGCCGTAGCCGACCTTGGTGGTGATCACCAGGTCTTCACGACGGACCAGGCGCTTGACGATGCGCCCCACCACTTCTTCGCCGACGCCTGCGGAATAGAAGTCCGCCAGGTCGATGAAGTTCACACCGTTGTCCAGCGCGTACTTGACGATAGGCTCGCTTTTCTTTTCATCGAAGATCCACGGTTTCCAGTCCGGAGTACCCATGTTCATGGTGCCCAGGCACAGGCGGGAAACTTGCAGGCCGGAGTTGCCCAAACGGATGTATTGCATGGCGCGGACCTCAGGCTTTTGGCGTGTAGAAAGGGTTGCTGATGTGGTTGACCACATCCTTGAGCTGCGCGGTTTCCGGCTTGCCGGTCAGGGCGGCGCGGATCGCGGTGCGGCAGGCGTTGTAGTTGTTCAGGTACACCGCATCCAGGTCGTCGCAGGCCGGGTTGACCCAGTTGGCGGTGACGATGGCCCATTCGTCTTCGGCTTCCGGCGGCAAGGTGCCGTCCAGCAGCGCTTCGAGAACGGCCTTGGCGATACCGGCCTGGGATGCACCCCAGGTGGCGTTGCCGTGCAGGTCGCTGCCGATCGCGGCTTTGTTGACATACAGGGTCATCGGCTTGACCGGGATGTTCGGCTGGGCGATGACCATGAACGGGCAATGGCCCTGGCTTGGCGAAGCCAGGCTATTGGCGAACGCTTGCCCTGCCGGGCCGTTGCGCGGGCCGATCAGGATGTTGATGTGCGCGGCGTTCACGCCAGGGCCTTCGAAACCTTCACCGATGTACAGATCGAGTTCTTTCATGAGCTTTTACTCTTCAGGGAGTTGGGTTGATCAGAGGTGCACGCAAACCGTAGGGATTGCGTGGTAAATGTCGGGGTTCGAAGAGCGCAGCAGGTCGCTGGCGAAGACGCGGCAGTGATGAATGATCATGGTTGCAAACGCTCTTTTTTGTTGTTGATGAGCTGGTTTGCGATTTTTTAACACTGGGGGTTGGCGGGGCTGTAACCATATAAAATCATGGGGGTATGACTTCAGGTCATACCCTCTCAAGACATGCAAAAAACCTGTGGGAGCGAGCCTGCTCGCGAAAGCGGTGGGTCAGCTGAAACCATGTTGACTGACACTACGCATTCGCGAGCAGGCTCGCTCCCACAATGGATTGTGGTGTAAGGGGTTATTGCGACACAGCGTCCTTCTTCATCGCATCCTTGGACATGGCATCTTTTTTCATACCGTCCTTGCTCATGGAATCGTTGGACATGCTGTCTTTCTTCATCGTGTCCTTGGCCATGGAATCCTTCTTCATGGTCGTGTCTTTTTTCATGGTGTCCTTGGACATGGTGTCTTTGGACATTGCGTCGTTACTCATGGTGTCGGCAGCGAATACGCTGGCGGCGCCGATTGCGAGGCACATGGACAGTGCAACAGTGGTCAGCTTTTTCATGATGAAACTCCTTGCTCGTTTTTGAGGGTGAAGTGTCCAGGCTTCGTCAGCTGCCACCAAACCAGTTGTAGCCCTGGTCTTCCCAGTAGCCACCGCTGTAGGTGTTGCTGACGAAAATCGCCTGGATGTGTTTGGGGTTCTTGTAGCCAAGCTTGGTGGGCATGCGCAGCTTCATCGGGAAGCCGTACTCGCGCGGCAGTACCGCACCGTCATAGGTCAGCGTCAGCAGGGTTTGCGCATGCAACGCAGTGGCCATGTCGATGCTGGTGTAGTAATCGTCGGCACACTTGAAGCCGACGTATTTGGCGTCTGTGTCGGCGCCGATGCGCTTGAGGAAATCACTGAAGCGCACGCCGCCCCAGCGCCCGATCGCACTCCAGCCTTCGACGCAGATGTGCCGGGTGATCTGCTCGGTCTGCGCCATGGCGCGCAACTCTTCGAGACGCCAGCTGCGCTTGTCCGCGACCAGGCCGGTAACTTCCAGGCGATAACCCTCCTCCTCCACCGTCGGTGCTTCGTCGATGCCGTAGAAGGCATTGAACGGAAACGGCCGGGTGATCATCGACGCCGGATAGGTCGGTGCCATGGCATTGGGGTTGAACAGCCAGCCCTGCACCCGATCGTTGAAGCGCGACATCGACGACAACGCGGTTTCGACGCTTTCGTTGTCGGTGAGGTTGCAGCCGGACAACATGGCCACGCCGCCGAGGGTCAGGCCACGCAGCAGGAAAGAGCGGCGGGAGCGGTCTTCGATCTGCGGCGCGAGGATTTTGCGAGCGTCGGTCAGGATCGACGACTCATCAAGGTTGGACTTTTTCATACGGACTCCTTGCGACCGACGATCATGGCCACCAGCGTTTTTGGAACCAGCGCAACCATCACCAGATGCACCGCCACAAACGCCACCAACAGCGACATGGCGATGAAGTGCACATACCGCGCCGCCTCGTAGCCGCCCAGCAGCTCACGCAACAGCGGGAACTGCACCGACTTCCACAGCACCAGCCCGGAGATCACCAGCAACGTGATGTCGACCATTACGAACAGGTACGCCAGCCGTTGCACCTGGTTGTAATGGCTCAGGTCAGCGTGACCGAGTTTTCCACGCAACGCTGACCACAGGTCATGCAGGACGCCTTTGGGCGAGACCGGAAAAAAACGTCGTTTGAGTCGGCCACTGAGCAGGTTGATGAGCAGATAGGCGAAGCCGTTGATCACCAGGAACCACATCGCCGCGAAGTGCCATTGCAAGGCACCGCCGAGCCAGCCACCGAGGGTGATCGATTTCGGGAAGCTGAAGTCGAAAAGCGGCGAGGCGTTGTAGATGCGCCAACCGCTGGTGACCATCACCAGCACCGCCAGGGCGTTCAGCCAATGGGTGAGCCGCAGCCAACGGGGGTGGCTGGCCTTGGGTGAAGCAGTTGACTGCGACATGTCCGGGCTCCTTGTTGTTGTTCGTTGGAGCCGAGTATGGGAGCGACAAGATCGCCAAATCCTCACGCAGAGTTAAATTATTCGTGATAACTCGCAGCCTTCAAAAACTCTGTGGCAAACCCTGTGGGAGCGAGCCTGCTCGCGAAGACGGCATACCATTCGGCACTAATGTTGACTGACACACCGCCTTCGCGAGCAGGCTCGCTCCCACAGGGGGTTATGTGATCCGCTGATGGTGCAACTATGGTTAAATGCCGCCCCCTCAAAATTGCCGACCCTTGACCGATGAACCCAGACGCCCTCGCCACTCTCCAAGCGCATTTGCTGACCGCCCTGGCAGCCGCCCCCGCCGAAACCCGCCGCCTGTTCCACGGCCGTGGTCGCTGCTGGCCGGGGCTGGAGCAGTTGACCGTGGACTGGTTGCAGGGTGTGGTGCTGGTGGCGCTGTTCAAGGAGCCAGAAACTTCGCAACTGGAGGACTTGAAGCAGTTGCTGATGGCGATCATCCAGTCAGCGCAGTGGGCAGAATCGGGTGCGCATACGCTGTTGCTGCAACATCGCTACCTGCTGCAAAGCACCACTGAATGGCTGCTGGGGGATGTCATCGAGGAAATGACCATCACCGAAGGCGGACTGAAATATCGGGTGGATCTTGGCCGCAAACAAAACACCGGTCTGTTCCTCGACATGCGTTATGGCCGCGACTGGGTGCGGGCCAATGCCGAGGGCAAACGGGTACTGAACCTGTTCGCCTACACCTGCGGTTTCTCGGTGGCGGCTATCGAAGGGGGGGCCACCCACGTAGTCAACCTGGACATGTCCAGCCCGGCCTTGAGCCGTGGCCGCGACAACCACCGGCTCAATGGACATGACCTTGGCAACGTCACCTTTCTCGGTCACGACCTGTTCAAGTCCTGGGGCAAGGTGATCGGCAAGGGCCCGTACGACCTGGTGATCATCGACCCGCCGTCTTTTCAGAAAGGCAGTTTCCTGCTGACCAAGGATTACCAGCGCGTATTGCGTCGCCTCCCGGAATTGCTGACTCCGCAAGGTACGGTGCTGGCCTGCATGAACGACCCGGCATTCGGCGCTGACTTCCTCATCGACGGCGTGACCCGCGAAGCGCCGAGCCTGCGCTTCGAGCAACGGCTGGGCAATCCGCCGGAGTTTCCCGATGCCGATCTTGAGTGTGGGTTGAAGGCTTTGGTGTTCCGGCAGTAAGACCGAGTCGCCGCCATCGCGAGCAGGCTCGCTCCCACAGGGGAATGCATTTCAACTGTGGGAGCGAGCCTGCTCGTGAAGGGGCCGGCATGGGCCACCAAAAAATCCGGCTTATCGCGGCTGCAACACCAACGCAAACAACTCCCCATGCCCGTTCACATTGAGCTTGTGATACAGGTTGCGCCGATGCACTTTCACCGTTTCCGGGGAGATGCCCATTTGCTGGGCGATGGCCTTGCTGGAGAAGCCCTGGAGGATAAGTCGGGCGGTTTCGATTTCGCGCACCGACAGGCGCGCGTCGAAGCGATCGAGCAGGGTCGCCAGATCGCCGGCCACCGATTCGGCCACCGGGCCTTGCGGGGGCAGCAATTGCAGGTGCCGGCGCATGGCGGCCAATACCCAGTCACGCACGCACAGCAGGCGGCCCTGCTCTTCCAGCGTGAAGCGCGCCGAGCGTCCCAGGGACAGGCCGAGCACGGCGCCGTCGACGTTGATCATGAATTGCAGTTCGTCACCGCCGACCACCGAGCGGAAGTAACTGAGGTAGTACTCGCTCTGCTGGAACTGATCGGGGGCCACCGAATCGAGGCTGTGCAGACCGTCGGCGATGCCGGCACAGACCGCCAGGTAAAACGGATCGAGCAGGTACATGCCGGCGCAATAATCCGCCAGATCTTCATGCTCGCCACTGCCCTTGGAGTCGAAGTCGATCAGCAGGCGCGGCACCCTTCCCGGCTGAATCACTGCCACCAATGCGTTGTCCATCGGCACCAGCAGTCGCAAGGTATCGATGAGCGCACGCCAGAATCCGTCCTCGCCGATCGCGCCGAACACCCGCGCCAGCCCCTGGTGCAGCGGCAACTCTTTCAACAACGCGTCCACTCACTACCCCTTTCGAGTAACCCATGATGGGAATGGGTAACGGCCACCCCGGTCGATACTCTGCAAGCTCCTGAATATTACCGGCCGTAGCAGGCCAGGAGTGCCGCATCATGAGTGGTCACCGCTCGTATTTCAATCTGGGGTTGGGCGCCTGCCTGGCGGTTTCGCTGTCGGCGGTTGCCACCGAAGGCCCGACCGTTCACGTCTACAACTGGTATGACTACATCGGCCCCGACACCCTGCATGACTTCAAGCGCGACACCGGAATCCAGCCGGTCTACGACACCTTCGACAGCGCCGAAGTGCTGGAAGGCAAACTGCTGACCAGCCGCAGTGGCTACGACGTGGTGGTGGCCAGCAACTTCAGCCTGCCGACCCTGATCAAGGCCGGCGCGCTGGCCCCGCTACCCCGTGCCGAGATGCCGGATTTCAAGAACATGGACACCGACCTGCTGGCGAAACTGGCCAACAACGATCCGGGTAACCAGTACGCGGTACCGTACCTGTGGGGCACCAACGGCATCGGCTACAACATCGACAAAGTGCGCGCGGTGCTCGGTGACAAGGCGCCGGTGGATTCCTGGGACCTGGTGTTCAAGGAAGAGAACCTGGCCAAACTCGGTGAATGCGGCGTGGCGATGCTCGACTCGCCCTCGGAAATGCTGCCGGTCGCCCTGCACTACCTCGGCCTGCCGCCCAATAGCACCAACCCCGAGGACTACAAGAAAGCCGAAGCGCTGTTGCTCAAGTTGCGCCCGCATATCGCCTACTTCAACTCCTCGAAATTCATCAGCGACCTGTCCAACGGCAATATCTGCGTGGCAGTGGGCTGGTCCGGGGCGATGCTGGAAGCCAAGGCCACCGCCGAGCAGGCCGGCAACGGCGTGAAGATCGCCTACAGCCTGCCCAAGGAAGGCGCGCCGGTGTGGTTTGACACGCTGGTGTTGCTCAAGGATGCGCCGCATCCACAACAGGGGCTGGCCTTCATCGACTACCTGATGCGTGCCGAGGTCATCGCCCCGGTCAGCAATCACCTCAACTACCCCAACGGCAACCGCAATGCGACGGCGTTGGTGGCCGAAGCGACGCGCACCAATCCTGCCGTGTATCCATCTGCCGAGGCACTGGCGACCTTGTTCACCTTGCAGCCGTTGCCACCGGCCACTGAACGCGTGCGCACGCGGATCTGGAGCAAGGTCAAAAACGGACAGTAGTCCAGACACCGCAATCCCCTGTGGGAGCGAGCCTGCTCGCGATAGGGCCGTCAAATTCAACATTGATGTTGCCTGACCTACCGCTATCGCGAGCAGGCTCGCTCCCACAGGTTCAGTGCTCCATCCCCTTCACCTTTGCGCCACTCATTTGAAGAAGAGAACCTCATGAAACCACGTGCCCGCGACCTGAACATTCAATTTGGCCAACTGCAACCCGGCCCCCTCAATGCCATCACCGATGTGCCCGGCGTACGGGTCGGCCACAGCAACGTGCGAGGCCGTACCGCCAGCGGCCGCGACATTCTGACCGGCGTCACCGTGATCGAACCCCGTGCAGGGTCCGCCAGCCGGCAGCCGTGCTTCGCCGGTGTCCATGTGCTCAACGGCAACGGCGACGCCACGGGGCTTGAGTGGATTCGCGAGGCCGGCCTGCTGACCAGCCCGGTCGCCTTCACCAACACCCATAGCCTGGGCGTGGTGCGGGACGCATTGATCGTGGTGGACCGTGAACAGCAACCGGATGACGGGCGGCTCTACTGGAACATGCCCGTGGTGCTGGAAACCTTCGACGGTTTGCTCAACGACATCAACGGCTTTCATGTAAAGCCCGAACACGTGGCCCAGGCCGTGCAATCGGCGGTGGGCGGACCGGTGGCCGAAGGCAATGTCGGCGGCGGCAGCGGCATGATCTGCCACGAATTCAAGGGCGGCATCGGCACCGCGTCGCGGTGTTTGAACAGCGCCCAGGGCGGCTGGACCGTCGGCGCCATCGTCCAGGCCAACCATGGCATCCGCAACGAATTGCGTGTCGATGGCTACCCGGTCGGGCGTTACATGGAGCAGGTCGATTCACCGTTTCTCAAGGCCTCATTGCCGCACCCGGGCATGGGTTCGATCGTGGTGTGCCTGGCCACCGACGCACCGTTACTGCCGCATCAATGCACGCGCCTGGCGCAGCGTGCCAGCCTTGGCCTGGCACGCACTGGCGGCGGCAACGAGGACCACAGCGGCGACATTTTCATTGCCTTCGCCACCGGCAACGCTCACGTGCCACCCGCCGCCTACGAGAGCAAACGCGCGCCGACCACCGACCACCTGAGCATGGTCAATAACGATCACATCAGCGAATTGTTCCTGGCGGCGACCGAAGCCGTGGAGGAAGCCATCATCAATGCCCTGCTCGCCGCCGAAACGACCGAAGGTAATGGACATGCCGTGCCGGGGCTGGATGCCGAAACGCTGCTAAAGGCCCTGAATCAGGCCGGTTGGCCGGGTGAAGGTCTTCGCAGAAGCTGACACTTGTGGGGGGATTCGACTAGCGGTACTTGAGGGCGAACCCCCATCTTTCTACGATGAAGTTGCGCAACCGCTTGCTTGCCCAAGCCGTTGCGTAGGTGGTGAGTGTACTGAACCCCTATCAAGCTCACCGCCTGCTTCATGCGCATCTTGAGCCTCAATGGCTCCACTTCTCCCCATCAAAGAGCTTTGAGGCTCTTTTTTAACCTTCTGAAAACCAACACCCCCCCTTGTGGGAGCGAGCCTGCTCGCGATAGCGGTGTGTCAGTCAACGTTGATGTTCCTGATACACCGCTATCGCGAGCAGGCTCGCTCCCACAGGGGGGGATGATTCATTGGGTTTCGGTAGCGGCGACCGAGCGCCAGGCGGCCTCGGCCAGCATCTCCCGGTACGCCTTCGGGCTGCCCTTGACCCGGCCCGACAACCAGGCGCGGCAGTAACTGTCGGCCTGCCCGATGATCAGCGACAGTATCAGCTCAGCCGGAATGTCCCCCATTTCAGCTCGGCGCGCCGAGTCAAACAGCCACTCCATCAGTTGCTTGTTGCGCGCCTTGTTGCGGGTGGCGAGTTCGTCCTTGAACGGCCCCTTGGTCACGGCAAATCGCGCGTGGTATTGAAAGCGCGCCCACTCTGGCTGGCTATCGACCCAATCCACGTAGCTGTACACCAGGGCGTGCACCCCCGCCCGGGTGGTGGCGGCGTCGGCCATGTAGCTGTCGCGCAGCCTGGCCTGGTCGTCCAGCGCAGTGAAGTACAGCGCGGCCACCAGGCCTTCCTTGTTGCCGAAGTGGTGATAGATCGCGCCAACGCTGGTGTCGCATTCAGCGCGGATCATGTCGATGGTCGTGGCCTCGATTCCCTGCTCGTTGAACAGTTTCAAGGCCTTGCGAAAGATGTCGCGCTTGAGTTCGGCGCGGCGGCCGGGGTAGCAGCGCTCGAGTAAATCTGAAGTTTCCATACTCAACACAGACCGGAAAATGCATGGGTGAAGGCTGGCGATCGCCAACGGGAAAGTGGCGCTAGGTTGACAGATTTCTCTTCGACAGAATACTGTTCCGTTACAGAACATTGTTCTGTTACAGAATACTATTCTGCCAATACATCTATCAAAGAGGCTTCAACATGAGTCAGTTCCTCAGCATGTTCAACAGCGCAGGCCCGGAATCATTCAGCAAAATGGCCTGCCAGGTGGCGCCCTATTTCTCCACCATCAACCCCCTGGTCACCGACCTGCGCAAAGGCTCGGCCATCGTTCAGGTGCCGTTTGCCCGGGAGATCACCAACCACCTGGGCACCGTTCACGCGATTGCGATGTGCAACGCCGCCGAACTGGCCGCCGGAATGATGACCGACGTGTCCATCCCCGCAGGCGCGCGCTGGATTCCCAAAGGCATGACGGTGGAATACCTGGCCAAGGCCAAGAGTGATGTGACGGCGGTGGCTGATGGCGAGGCGGTGGACTGGACGACGGAGGGCGACAAGATCGTGCCGGTGGACATTCACGATGTTGAAGGCAAGAAGGTGTTCACGGCGCGGATTACGATGAATGTGAAGTTGTCCTGATCCTGAGGCCGGATGCAGATGACTTGTGGGAGCGAGCCTGCTCGCTCCCACAGTTGACCGAGTTGGCAGAGGGTAATCAGACCAACCGCAACCGCGGCCCACTCACCGGCACCGCCCCCTCCCCCAACCGCTCGCGCACGAATTCATTGGCTTTGCGCGTCAGCTGGTCCAGATGCCGGTCCCGCTGCTTCTCCGCATCGACCATTGCCCGCTTGCCGTGTTTTTGCAGCAGGTACGTATGAATCTGCCGCACCTCCAGCGAGCTGTAGATCGACGCCACGTCCAGCAGCGCCATCAAGCCGTCGCTGCCGTGGTCGCGGGTGTTCATCAATACCTGGGTCGCGCGCACGCCCACCACTTCAAAACCCATCGCCTCGAAATACGGCACCTTGGCCACCGCGCACGTCAGTTCGGCATGGGGATATCGACCGACCATTTCTCGCAGCATCCTGCGTGCAACGCCCTGGCGCCGATGGCTGGCATGCACCGCCATGTAAGCCACGCCGCACGCCTCGGGATCGTCCTTGACGGGCAGGTACAACAGGAATCCGACGACCTGCTCCGGGTCATCCAGGTCGGTGGCGACAATCAACTCCACATCGATCCCTTTCGCCCCGTTCAACGCCTCCAGATACAGGTGAACCTCGTAGCCGATCGCGTATTGGTAAACGTTGTACAACAGATTGCTCGGAGGGATCGCGACCATGCTGATGTCGGTCAGGTTGTCCACCACCATCTGCAGGATCTGGCTGTTGATGTGCTCGGGGCACGGGGTTTTGAAATGAGTGATCTGGGGCATTGCGGGGGCTGACTCCGGGGATGGGTGCAAAGCGTTCGTCGCGGGGTTGCCTATCATACCGCGCCGAACGGCATTGCTCCGACTTGCCTGCAAAGGCGTCTGATGCCCGGGCAAATCATTTGATAATGCCTCTCGTTTACTTATGCGAGCCACTCATTTTGCCCAGCCCACCCGCGAGTGGTGAAAGTAACCCAATGAAATAAGGGAATTTTCCCCGTAACTGAGGAATATTCCCCACCACTGACCGCCACACCGGAGCAACACTCTGAAACAACTTGCTAATTAATCGGGACTTTTGTCCTAGTGCTCGATGATGGCCCAACAGTTGCACCGGCCCTTGCACCGCAAGTGCAGTCGTCCCCCACGTCGGGATGGCGGATTCGCCAATTTGGCAAATCTCAGGGGAATCATATGAAAAGAACAACACCCGTATTCAGTTCGATCAGCTTCTTGCGGAGGTCCAGCGTGGCCTCTGTCATGCTGATCACCGCCAGCCTGACCTCAGTCAGCGCAGCCCCCATCGACGATGTCAGCCAGCCGCCACCGACAGACCCCTCGGCCTACTCCAATCCAGCCACCGATCCGGTTGAAGCAGCGGCTGAACTGGAAGCCTTGAAATCCATGCCCGAAGCCAACCAGGGCTCGATCGCCCTGCCCAACGGCGTGTACGGCGACAAGAACACACCCCGTGCCGACAACGTGCTGCCGCCGTCCGCGCAGACCTCGTTCAACTACCCCACCAACGGCAAACCCAGCCCGTTGTTCGGGGCGCAACCCTTCACCCAGCAATTGCTGCTGTTCGAAGAATTCGGCCCGGAAAAACTCGACCCGACGACTCCGCCACCGACCTTGACCTTCCCGGTCCCCACCGCCGGCCCGGCGCCGCAACAGGACCCGAACAGCATCGCCCGCAGTGGTCCATCCAGCGCCGCGCTGGAGGCTTTCATGCGCCAACCGGGATTGTTCCCGTATCCGTCGCAGTACTCCAACGTGCTGGACCGCAACCCCTGGCAGGCGCAGATCGAAGCCTTCCTCAACCGCCACCCGGTAGGTTCGCCGGCCGAAGGCCGTCCACCAGGAAAAGGCTGGTCGCACCAGCGCTGGAACGAGTTCTATCCGCAGACCGCCTACAAAACCGTGCAAGCCGGCGCCCGGACCAACATGGGCTTGCGCGACCGCAAGCAATTGCACAACTACGCCGTCGGTGAATTCGGCCCTGGCGGGCTTTACTACCAGACCTCCGACATCCCCACCACGATAGGCACCACCAAGGGCATCGACGTGCGTTTCCATTCGAACATGCCGGTGCAGAATCACAATGCGCTGTGGACCTTCGACGGCACCGTGCCGCCCAAACTGCTCATGGTGCGTTATGGCCAACCCCTGATGATGCGTCATTACAACGCCCTGCCGATCGACCCCGCCGCCAACATGGGGTTCGGCCTGCACACCATCAGCACCCACGAACACAACGGCCACTCCCCTGCCGAGAGTGATGGCTACGCCAACGCGTTTTTCTTTCCGGGGCAGTACTACGACTATCGCTGGCCGATGCAGCTGGCCGGTTACGACACCATCAACACCACCGCGTCGGACCCACGCGCGGCCTTCCCGTGCGCGCCGGGCGAAACCTTGTTCGTCAACGATGCCACGCCAGGGCTGAAGACCTGCCAGAACGGCACCATCAAGATTCGCGGCGACTGGCGCGAAACCATGAGCACCCACTGGTTCCACGATCACATGCTCGATTTCACCGCGCAGAACGTCTACAAGGGCAACGCGGTGATGATGAACTACTACAGCGCGCTGGATCGCGGTAACGAGGCAATCGAAGACGGCGTCAACCTGCGCCTGCCCAGCGGCTCGGCGCTGCCCTGGGGCAACCGTGACTACGACGTCAACCTGGTGGTGGCCGACAAGGCCTGGGACGCCAACGGCCAACTGTGGTTCAACCCGTTCAACACCGACGGCTTCCTCGGCGATCAGATGCTGGTCAACTGGCAGTACCAGCCGAAACTCAAAGTGCGCGCACGCAGCTACCGCTTCCGCATTCTCAACGGCTCGGTATCGCGCTACGTGAAGATTGCCCTGGTGCGTGAAGTGGCCGGCAACAGCGGTGAGTTCCCGGGGCCTTCCGGCTCCAACGTGTCCTACAATCGCGTACCGTTCCACATGATCGCCAACGACGGCAACCTCATGGCCCATACGGTGCCGTTCGACGGCAGCATGGACCTGGACGGCGACGGTAACCTGCAAAACCACAACGCCATCTTGCCGGTGCAAGGCATCGCCGAACGCTACGACATCATCGTCAACTTCGCGAAAAACGGGATCAACGTCGGCGACAAGCTGTACTTCGTCAACCTCCTGGAGCACAAGACCGGCAAGGGTCCTGAGAAAAACGCGCTGAGCCTGGCCGACGTGCTGTCCGAGAAATACAAGGCGGTGATCAAACAGGGCAGCAAAGGACCGGAGTGGGACAAGGGCGACCCGGTGGTGGGCAAGTTCCTGCAATTGATCGTGCAGCCTTACAGCGGCACGGATGTGAGCATGAACCCGGCCGATTACGAGCCCGCCAAGCCAGGCAAGGCGGCAGGCAAATTCATGATTCCATTGACCATCGATCGTGATAACCCGGCCGACCAGGCCAAGCTCAAAGTGGCGCGGCATCGCGAGTTCACGTTCGGTCGCTCCGATGGCACCGACGAAGCGCCATGGACCGTCAAGACCGACGGTGGCTTTGGCTACACCATGGACCCTCGCCGCCTGAGTGCCGCCCCGCAACTGGCCAACGGCCCGACCGATGCCGGCTTCTCCGGTGACGGCACCCTCGAAGTGTGGAAAATCAAGAATGGCGGCAACGGCTGGAGCCATCCGGTGCACGTGCACTTCGAGGAAGGGATCATCCTCAGCCGCGACGGCAAGGCACCGCCGGAATGGGAAAAATGGGCGCGCAAGGACGTGTACCGCATCGGCGACGGCCTCGACAGTTCGGTGGATGTGGAAATGGCGATTCACTTCCGCGA
Source organism: Pseudomonas izuensis (assembly GCF_002356535.2). Classification (NCBI taxonomy): domain Bacteria; kingdom Pseudomonadati; phylum Pseudomonadota; class Gammaproteobacteria; order Pseudomonadales; family Pseudomonadaceae; genus Pseudomonas; species Pseudomonas izuensis. The sequence goes on from NZ_AP017423.2 coordinate 4,358,501, forward strand.
GTTTGCCGGCACCTACATGGAGCACTGCCACAACACCCAGCACGAAGACAACTCGATGCTGCTGCGCTGGGATGTCGAGCACCCGGGTCAGTTCCAGTTGATGCCAACGCCCCTGCCCGGCTGGGACGGCGTCACCTACGTGAACACCGCGGCGCTGCCGACCTTCCGCAGCGGTGGCACCGGTGACGATAACAACAACGAAGGCGAGAACAAAAAACCCGTGGCCAATCCTGACAGCGCGGCCAGCAGCAACGGGCAAGCGGTGACCATCAACGTGTTGGCCAACGACACCGATCCGGACGGTAACCTGCCGCTCAAAGTGGTGGGCCTGAGTCAACCGGACTCCGGCCAGGGCACGGTCACCACCGACGGCGTGCGTGTGATCTACACACCACCAGCCACTGCCCCCGCGCCGTTCACCGCGACCTTCACCTACCAGGCCAGCGATGCCAAGGATGCGGTCTCGCCACCGGCAACCGTCTCCGTGGCGGTGACGCCTGCACCGGCGGTCAACGAAGACCTGGTGGTGACCAGTGCGACCGTCACCGTGCGCAGCAACAACCGCTACACCTGGGACCTGGCCGGGACCACTTCACGGGGTACGGGCAACACGCTGACGGTCACGGCGACGACGACCGCCGGCCCGCTCAACCTCGGTAACGCGATCCTCACGCCGACCGGCACCGGGGCTCGCTGGAGGGTATCGGCCAGCACCACCGGCGCCGGCCCGACACCGAACCCGACCGTGACCATCACCTCGACCTTCGGCAAGTCGGTGACGGCGCCCATCGCGGCGCACTGATGTAACGTTGACTGGCGCCCGGTCCATGCAATGTGGACCGGGCGTTGATCGTTTACGTCGCGAATGCGCTCACTCGGATTGGGCGTGCCCACCCACTAGCGCTGCGGAGCGACCATCCGAAAGCGGATATTGATCTCGTTGGAAACAACCGTATCGGCCCATTCGCCTTCACCGATCTTGAAATCATTGCGCTCCAGCTTCAGCTCGCCTTCGAAAATGCCGATGGCGTTTTCCTCTTTCAGCAAGACCGGTACCGACACTTCCCGGCTCAGCCCTCTGAGTGTGAGCTTGCCGGTGATCTGGTAGCGGTTGTTGCCAATGGCCTTGAATCGGGCCGACTCAAAGGTCGCCACCGGATATTGGGCGGTGTCGAACCACGCCGGCTTTTGCAATTCAGTATTGGCGTCTTCGCTGCCGGCATCGATGCTTTCGAGGTCGATGGTCAATTTGGCGTGCGCCGCTTCGGGGTGGCGGGTATCGAACTGCAGGGAACCCTGGAACTTGCCGAAGGTGCCATAGACCCTCGAGCCCATCTGGTTGTAGGTGAAACTGATGGTACTGGCCGTGGGGTTGACGTCGGTGTATTCGACCGCACCAGCGTCGGGCAACACACCGAGTGCCACGATAGCGAGCAAAGCAGGGAAACGCGGGAATCGAGAGTTCATGGAACACTCCGGGCCGGGGCGCCCTCATGGGTTGAAGTGCCGTACACACAAGCCGGCATCAGGAGGACTAAAGCAAAGAACAGTTGTTTATTCCACCTTGAACAGCCGACGCCATCACATTCATGACGCGCTGTCGCCAGCCTCTCGCTGCCACGCCCGTTGCAATAGATCCATGACCTCCTGATCCGACGTCTGGGAAAAATCCATGTACCAATAACCGATGGACATCAGCCAATCGGGGATCAGCGGGCAGATCAGCTCATCCACTTCACTGCGCAACGCCTCGGCGGTTTCAATGGGGGCCACGGGCACGGCGACGACAATCCGCGACGGCCCGTGCTCGCGCACTGCATGGATCGCTGCCATCATCGACGCGCCGGTTGCCAGGCCGTCGTCGATCAGGATCACCACCTGATCCTTGAGTTGCAACGGCGCGCGGGATCCGCGATACGCCTGCTCACGGCGCGCCAGTTCCCGCGTCTCCCGGGCGACCACGGCATCGAACGCGGCTTTATCAATCGGGTGCGCCCGCAACGCCTGTTCGTTGAGAACCTGAATGCCGCCACCGGCAATGGCGCCCATGGCGAACTCTTGGTGCGACGGCACCCCGAGCTTGCGTACCAGCATCAGGTCCAGGCGCACCGCCAGGGCCGTGGCCACCTCATAAGCCACCGGCACCCCGCCACGGGGCAAAGCCAGGACGATGACATCGGCGCGACGGGCGTATGGGAGCAGCGGTTCCACCAGGCGCCGACCGGCGGCGGCGCGATTTTGCAGGATGGTTTGCGATGAATGATTCATTTGAAAACCTCCCCAGGCGATCACGCCTGTCGGTTAACACTTCACCCCACCCATGAATTCTCGGCGCGACGGTGGCCGGCGGCAAGCAGATCCCTGTAGGAGCGAGCCTGCTCGCGATGACGCCAGCAGCAATACACACCTCTCAAGCCCCTACACCAACCGCTCAATCTTCTGATGCTGCCAAATCATTTTGTAATACAGCGTCTGCAACGCCAGCATCCCCAGATACGCCACCGGAAACGCCATCCACACCCCTTGCAACCCGAACCGCGCATCCAGCAGATACGCCACCGGCAACTGCACGCCCACCACGCACACAATCGAAATTGCCACCGGCACCATCACCGCTCCACTGGCACGCATGATTCCGCCGATGATCGCCTGAAAGCCAAACACCAACAGGCTCCAGAGCATGATGTGCAACAGGTGCTCGGCCATGCTCCGCGTCCCCTCCTCGGTGAGGAACGAGCCCAGCAGCCAGTGCGACAGCCAATACCCCAACACCACCAGCCCACCGGTCAAACACACGTTGATCATCAACCCCGTGCGCAAAATCGGCCCGATCCGCTCGATGCGCCCCGCCCCGATCGCCTGCGCCCCAAGGATCGACGCCGTGATCGCAATCGACAGCGCCGGGAATTGCACGTAATTGACGATCTGCGTCACCGCCCCGTACGCCGCCGTCGCCTGGGAACCGTGCTGGTTCACCAACGCCAGAATCACCAACTCCGACAGCGACAACACCACCATCTGCAACCCGGTCGGCAAGCCGATGCGCAGCACCTTGCCAAGGATCACCCAATCCAGCTTCATCGCCGCAAAAAACTCCCGATCCGGCGCCAACGGATGCCCCTTGCGAATCAAGCGCCACGCCAGCCACCCCATCGCCGCCAGGTTCCCCGCCAACCCGGCAAACGCCGCACTCTGAATCCCCAACATCGGCAAGCCGAACCAGCCGCGAATCAACACCGGCGTCAGCGCCAGCCCGATGACGGTCGACACCAGCAACGCCAACAACGGCGAAAACGTGTCGCTCACCCCACGCAGCAACTGCGTGAACAACACAAACACCAACAGCGACGGCATGAACCACAACATCACGTGGGCATACGAAACCGCATCGTCCAGCACATCCCCCGGCGTCCCCAACCCCACCAACGAAGACCGCGCAAACACACTGCCCACCACCGCCGCCACCAAGCCGATCAACAGCCCCAACAACAACGTCGAGCCGGCAATGGCCTTCACCAGATGCGGCTCCCGCGCACCCCAGGCCTGGCCGATCAGCACCCCGGCGCCAGCGCCGAGGCCGATGACCAGGGCGATGAAGAAGAACACGATGGGGAACATGCCCGACACAGCGGCCAGCGCCTGGGTGCCGAGCATTTGGCCGATGTAGATGCTGTTGACGGTGCCGGACATGGATTGCAGGAAGTTCGACAGGACCATCGGGGCGAGGAACAGGAGGTAGGTTTGCCAGAGGGAACGTTGGGGTTTGGTTGGGGTTTGCATTGAGGGTCCGTCTCGGGTGCTGGCGTGTTGATTGAGGATAGCTTCGGTGGCTGAAACCACGGGGGCGATGAACATCTCAGGTCTGTGTTTGGAATGCCAGTGGAGGGAGGTGAAAGGTCTGAAGTTTCATCAACACGGGTCCTACATGAAGTTCGGAAGTGCTCACCTATCTGGGCTGATCTTGTGTGACTTATAGTCCACCCCGTCGCCCAAATGGCGATTCAGGTTTGGCGACCTGATAACAGAGAATGCGAGAGCTATCCGCTTAATTGCAGGTATCATCGCACCCGCAAAGCCGCTGTCATGGCGGCTGTGCGCGGGAGACCTTCGGGTCTGCCGGTTTCTCTGTTCCCGGTTCGCCAACCTGCGCACAGCTGCCACCCAATCGTTTGGCGACGACTGAGTGATAGCGACAAGCCAATCAAACAGAGAGTTTCAACCATGGAAAGATACATGCCTCTCACCGGAATCGACCTGGTTCCGGCCTCCCAGCTCATCGACACCCAAGCCCCACTCGACGTTCTGCAAGCCACGGCGGATTACCGGATTCGTGCGGTTACGCAGGTGCTGGAGAACATTGCCTTTCGCGCTGAGATTGGCTGCGACACGGTGGTGTTGTCGGACTTTTCCAAGCTGTTGGCCATTCCGTTGCGCGATGGGTGTGACTTGATGGATGTAATCGGGCGGCGTTTGCGGGCGCAGACTGCGGAGTAAATGAAAACGGGCGCCGAGCGCGCCCGTTATTTCCCCGACCACTAAATAAGCCCGCCCCCGGTTTTTGCTCCCGCTGTGACGCCTTGACCTTCATACATACTTTCGAGTCGCGATGGGCACATAATAAAACCCTGTACCGCTGGCCTGAGTTTCTTAAAACCGCGTCATGACTTCGTCCATAATCCGATTCTGAGTTTCAACACTTGGTCTGTGGCGATAAGCCACGGCGAAAAAAGCAACGCCTTCGTAGTCGCAGCGAATTGAAAACGTCATGCCTTCACGCAACCCAAAGATTGAGCGTTCCCCTGCGTCAACAAAATATTTCGCTTGTGTCAGAACGGCTTTGGCGTGCTCCATGCACCCCACTTTGCTAAGCGCGTGCTCTTTCCAATTGGTAGTGATACGCACAGTCGAAGTTTCACTGTCATCCTCAGGTGGCCGAATGATTTGTTTAGGGGGGGCGTTGCTGGAGCAAGCGGTCAGCCCCATTGTTACAACACTCACTAAACAACAAAAACAAAGTCTCGAATGCACAAGTGAACTTCGCATCATCAGGCCTCCCTATGACAACCTGCCATCAGTGAACTGTAGATTACTAATGCAATAGCAGATCTCCGTTTTTTTGCGGTGAGGCTGTAGACCAGGCAGGTCAGTTCGCACGAAGGACCCGGCCTGATCAGCCGGGTTTTTCATGACTTTTGATTGGCGCCTACGCTTCGATGGCTAGAAGAACACCTGATGCCCGTCACAGAGCAGTAGCCACTGGCGTACGCACAGCTTGTAGCAGCTGGCGCCTGCCGCTACAAAAAGTCCTGTTTTTGCATCCATTGACTGCATCAATAGTCACCATCAACTCAATGAAGTTCTCTTAAAAATCCTGCGGCGTAACATCTGCTCCATACCAACTGACAACACCCCCCGGAGCACATGATCATGAAACGCCAAACCATCCTCAGCATCGCTTTCTCGGTTTTCGCAGTGAACGCTTTCGCCGCGACTTCGACTCAACCTGTGGTCGCTGAAGGCGGCTCGGATCGTCTGATTGAAAGCCGTGTGGCTGAAGGTGGTTCGGATCGCCTGCTCGAAAAACGCGCTGTTGCTGCCGATGGTTCTGATCACCTGCAAGGCAATACCATTGCCTCTGACGGCTCCGACCACTTGCAAGGCAATACCGTGGCCTCCGACGGCTCCGACCACTTGCAAGGCAACACCGTGGCCTCCGACGGCTCCGACCACTTGCAAGGCAACACCGTGGCCGCTGATGGTTCAGATCACCTGAATGGCAACCGTGTCGCATAAACAAATCGCCTGACCGAAACACAAAAAAAACCTGGCCTGATCAGCCGGGTTTTTTCGTGTTCAACTGCCCAATTGTCTTTCGAAACGAATCACTACGACCTCACTGAGCCTTCGCAGAGGAATAAAGGGACGGATTTATTTTGGCTGGTATTTTGCTCCTTTTCATTGCCGAAAAGATGAAACACTGGTCGGCGCAATTTCTCGAAACCTTATTGTGAGCGAGCTTGCTCCGGACGGTGATCTGACGATCGCGGCGTTGCATTCAATGCCATTGGTGACTGAGCAACCGTCTTCGCGAGCAGGCTCGCTCCCACAGTTGAACCGAATACATCTGCGGGAGATTGGTTGGCTGTCTGGCCGCCTTCGCTGGCGAGCCTTGCTCCTACGTGGATTGGGTACATTCACAAAAGTCTGACTGGCTTGTAGATCGTCTTCGCGAGCAGGTGTCACTTCGATGTATTACGAGGATCATCATGGCTATCGATATACTCGATGCCCAGCGGGCCGAATCCGTAAACTTGTGAGATGTACTCTCCTGATCTGGCCCAGTGGAAGTGTGGTGTATTAGCCGGGAGTATCACCACGCTACCCGGACCATAAGCAACCAGCTTGTCCGGATCAAAGACAGAACCGAAACCAATATAGAAAACACCGGACATAACGGTATAGATACGATCTTCAGGATGTGTATGGGGCATTAGTTTGATGCCGTTTGGCACTTTGACTCGCACAACGTAGGGTGCTGGCTTGCTGGGGTCGCCAACCAGGACGGCCAGTTTTACTTCTTTGGGGAAAGCTGGAAAGCTGCGCCATTCCACCTCTTCATTATATAAAGCACCGGTTTTACCGAGTGGCAATGGTTGTGCCTGGACGAATGGCATGGCTGCACTTGCGAGAAGAAGTGTTGCCAGGAAAGTAGTTTTCATCGTGCGCTGAATCATCAAAGACACCTCAACTACGCAGTCAATAAATTAACATCGTCACCTGCACCACCCGTTAATCCGGCGGGCTTGATACAGGATCCTCCGACTGACTGTATTTGTGTTTTGCACTCCTGATAATGACGCTATCGCGCATTACAGTTGATACGCAATGTAATCAATGGCTGCAAAAAACCGGTTGGCCAAGGTACGCCATCATCACGCTCACCAGCGGCAGACCACTCGCCCTATCGATACCATCGATGTTCACCATCACATCAATGAAGTTCTCTTAAAAAATCCGCGGCGTAACATCTGCTCCATACCAACCCATTACACCCCGGAGCACACGATCATGAAACGCCAGACCCTCCTCAGCATCGCTTTCTCGGTTTTCGCAGTGAACGCTTTCGCCGCGACTTCGACTCAACCTGTGGTCGCTGAAGGCGGCTCGGATCGTCTGATTGAAAGCCGTGTGGCTGAGGGCGGTTCTGATCGCCTGATCGAAAAGCGCGCTGTGGCGGCTGATGGCTCTGACCACCTGCAGGGCAACCGCGTCGCCGCCGATGGCTCCGACCACTTGCAAGGTAACCGCGTCGCAGCTGATGGTTCCGACCACTTGCAAGGCAATCGCGTCGCCGCCGATGGTTCCGATCACCTGCAAGGCAATCGTGTCGCCGCCGATGGCTCCGATCACCTGCAAGGCAATCGTGTCGCCGCCGATGGTTCCGACCACCTGCAAGGCAACCGAGTCGCTTGATTGAATCGCAATATCGCACACAAAAAAGCCCGGCCTGATCAGCCGGGCTTTTTCGTTTTGATACGGCAAGACCGGTTGCAGTACGGTTGGTTCCCAACGCCACCCCGCCGATTCAGCATGACTTGCCTCTATTTCTGCCAATGTGTCCCCCGAACGACGTCGCCCGCTCCAAGATGATGGCTAACAGCTACGCTCTCCCCACTTCTCACAGACACCTCAACCAAACCAAAAACAGTCAATGACCCTGTGGCGAGGGAGCTTGCTCCCGTTGCACCGTTCCCGTACTCGAGCGCTACAAGAGCAAGCTCCCTCGCCACAGGGCCAATGTCTGACTTACCCAAGCACCATCCCCTCTGCCTCACTCCGTTCAGTGACACGGAGTCAGCAGGAATGCCCTTCCCCCCTCGCTTCCTTGAGCACTACCGCAAAGCCGACAGGATCATGCTGGGCCTGATCTGGCTGATGTTTGTCTTCGCGTTGGGTCTGGCGTTCTGGCACGACACGTTCTTACAGGCGCTGCTGGTGGGCGGTGGCACGAGTGTGGTGTTGACGGCGTTGTATCGCGCCATCGGCGGCACGCGGTTCATGCGGTGTTGCCTGGGTGTGGGTTTGATGGTGATGGCGGCGTTGCACATCAATCAGGCCGAGGGGGTTATTGAAAGTGCGCTTGCCTTCCACATCATTGTTGGCTGATCCGCCGTCTTCGCTGCGGTGCGGCGATCCGACAAGCCAGCGCCTACAGGGGATCAGGGGGGACCTGCTCCCGTGCAGCACCACTCAGTGAAAAATCAGACTCGATATCGCCTTGGGTTCAAAATCCTGGGTGGTCACGACCATCAGCACTTCGTTGGGGGCATTTCTCAGAATGGCGATTACCAGGATTTCATGCCCCCAGTCTGTGACGAGTGCTTCGGCTTTCGACCCGCGGACCGGGATCAGCCCAGTGGTCCAGTTGTCGCCATTGAGCGTGACGTAATCGTCCGGGTTGATACGCCCTGACTTGGCATTCGCCGCTTCCGGGTGCCCTTGGTCTTTAAGGCGCAGGCGCCGCAAGCGCGTGATCAACTCGTCATCCTGGCTGAGGACCCTCTTCCCCAGGAACGGGGCAAGTGCTTCTGGCAGTTGGTCCGGCGGCGCGGTGAGCCAGGCCTTCAGGAATCCCCGTGCATAGGCTTGCGCCTGCGGCGATGCGTTGGTCTGCGGATTCATCAGCAACGCCTGGAGTTTCTCATCCATCTCGATAGCCGGCAGCCAGCCCGGTTCCTGTTGCTCATACTCGGGTACGTTTGCCGGGACTGCATTGAGCGAGGGAACGCCACGGCGCAAGTCAATCCTGGGCGCCTTGAAGAAACTGTGGCCGCCGTCGTCCAGGCTGGTGTTTTTCGCGATGGCCTCGGCTTGGGGTACGCGCTCGGCCTTGAACCAGTCTGCTTTTTGCACCTTGGTCGACGCCCGGCAGAAGGCGTCAACCGGCGCTACCAGGTCTTTCCAATCCTTGGGTTGAGTACCGAGTGTCAATGGCGCTCGATACCGGAGCAAGAGGTCATAGGTGCTGGACGCGGCCATCGTGCATTTCTTCACGTCCATCCAGGTCTGATCCGCGGCGTGGGAGAACACACTGCCCTTGTCGACCGGGTGCGACCAGATCCAGTTGTCCGGGCACAGGAAGAAAGTATTGCTGACGCCCGCATGGGAAAAAGAGTCCTGCCAGCCGTGGAGTGCCTGACCGAATTTGCTCTGAAGATCAGGGTCTTCATGATGGGGCTCGACGATCATGCTGTTGGACTGCCCCATCGCATAGCGAGCGGTGGAATTGACCGGCCGCTCTGCCGGACTCGCCGGAGGCTCACGCTTGGCACGAAAATGAAGTGCCCGGGTCAACAAACTGGCTCTTGTATCCTGCAGGATGCAGAGGTCCCAGATAATGGCATGCTTGGCGTCGAGCATGCCGGTGTCGGTGAGTTCGTTTTGCCGTGCGATTTCCTGGCTTTGCAGGGGATCGAAGCCCGCTTGAGTGGCCAGCCAGTAGGTCAGTCCGTAGTGAAGATCGGATTCGTAGGCGTGAGCGCAAAAGCTTGCGGCTGCCAATGCCAGACCGAATACGATCAGTTTGATGGGTTTCATCTGCGCCTGCCCGTGCGTCGTCATCGAATCCCGTGGCCGCCGGGATTGCAGCGTCCGTGGATGAGTGTAGGCCGAATATTGCACCGGCCTGATCAGCCGGGCTTTTTCGTGCTCAACATCGGTCAGCCCTTCATCTATCCTGTCCCCCCGCAAACACACCGGAGACACCTGTGCCGCCCCTGACCGCCCGCGAGGTTTACCAGTCATTGCGCGACGCCGCCCTGGGCCTTCGCCCACTCAAGCGCCTCGAAGAGCAGCCTGAAGCCGGCCCGGTACATGTCGACATCGAAGGCTGGCGCCTGACCCTTGATGTGGACGGTGTGCACCTGCGCCACTGCCTGAATTGCCAGAGCCCGGACGGCCGGGTGTTCGATGGCGGGCAGCGCTACGGCACCGACCCGGTGGGTTTGCTCAGTACCTGGGAGCTGGCGCAGGTTGAGCGTTTGCTCGCCGCTGGATGAATCGACCGATCAATCCAGTAACCCGTCAAAGCGTTTTAGTGAGAACGCCGACAAGTCCAGCTCACTGCTGCCCTGCACGCACCACTGCGCCAGTGCCTCACCCAATGCCGCGGAATGTTTGAAGCCGTGCCCCGAGCAGGCGGACACCACCAGCGTGTGTTTGAGGGTCGGGTGTTCGTCGATGATGAAGTGGCTGTCCGGGGTGACGGTGTAGGCACACACCGCCGACTTGACCAACCGCGCGCTGACGCCGGCGATTTTGCCACGCACGTGGCTGTCGTACATGTCCCGGGCTTCGGCTGTGCTGATGGTTCTGTCCAGCGTGTCTGGCGAGGATTCTTCGCTGTATTGCTCGGTGGCGACCTTCAGGCTGCCCTCGCCAGGCAACGGCGGAAAACCATAGTTCGAGGCCTCGTCGCCTGAGCCGTGGTAGTAGATGAAGGTCGGCGACACCGGGGCGAAACGGGCGCCTTCTTCCAGTTCGAACCAGAACAGCTTCTGCCGACAGACCCGGAGCAAGCGGTCGAAGGGTTCACCAAGCAAGTCCCTGGACCACATGCCGGCGCTGATCACCACCTTGTCGGCGTGGATCGTGCGCTGGTCGGTGATGACGGTGACGCCCTGCTCGTGCGAGGTGATCTGCGTGACGGTTTCGCCCTTGAGCAGCGTGGCGCCACGCGCCTCGGCAAGTTGCAATTGCACCGCGATGCAGCGCTCCGGCCGGACGTAGCCGCCGCTGGGTTCGAAATACCCGACAGCCGTGTCGAGTACCGGGGAAAACTGCGGGAAGCGCTGGCGAATCTGCTCGGCTGACAACACCTCATGTTCGATGCCATTGGCTTTTGCCAGTTGCAGGGTGCGCTGGGTGAAATCGCTTTGATCGTTCGGGTCATAATCGGCACTGGAGGTCATGACCAGCACGCCGCACTGTTCGAACAACGACTCGCCGGACAACACTTCGAGCTCGCGCCAGATCCGGTGCGAGTTGCGGACAATAGGCAGGTACGCCGCGCCTTCGCCCACCGAGAGCCGGGTGATCCGCGTATCACCGTGGCTTGAACCCTGATCGTGCGGGGGATGATGGCGGTCAATGCCGATCGCCTTGACCCCGGCCTTGGCCAATTGATACAGGGTGGCGGCGCCCATTGCCCCCATGCCCAACACTGCAACTTCATACCTGTCTTCCATCTACGCCTCCCTGGGTAAAAACGACAAAGTCGCAGCCTGCACCAAAGCCAGGCCTGTGCGAAAGAGCCTGTTGAACTATCGTTCATCGGATTCGGCTGTGTTACACATTGCGTGATGCGCATCCCATGCCCAAGAGGTTTGCTTATGTTCCACTGCTCACGCTTGTCGCAACTGCTGACTTGCACGCTACCCGCTTTACTGGTTGCCTGTTCACTCACCAGCGTCGCCCACGCGGCCCCTTCCACGGCGCCCGATTCCTTGCGGCCATTGCTGGCCACCATCAATGAGCGCCTGAACATCGCCGATCAGGTGGCGCTGACCAAATGGGACAGTGGTAAACCGATTCAGGATAGCGCCCGGGAAGCGTTGGTGATCGCCAACGCCAGGAAGCAGGCCGTCGAGCGCAGCCTGGACCCGGATGACGCCGCCGAACTGATCGCCGCACAGATCGAAGCCAACAAATTGGTGCAGTACGGCTTGATCGCGCAATGGCAAGCGGCGCACAAGGCGCCCGACCTGCCTCGACCCGACCTCACTCAACTGCGGCCAAAACTGGATGAATTGCAGACCCGTCTGTTGCAGCAATACGCCGACTTCGTGCCCTATCGCATCGACCCGGAATGCCCCAACTGGCTGGCCGAACAACGCTCCGGCCTGATCAAGGATGCCCTGCATGGCCAGGCGTTGATCCGGGCGACCGGGGAGCTGTGCGTCACCGATCAATGAAGGGACAAACACCGGGACCTGTAGGAGCAAAGCTTGCTCGCGAAGGCGGCGCACTATTCAGCATTGATGGTGACTGACCCACCGCATTCGCGAGCAAGCTTCGCTCTTACGCAGAGCGGCTCACAGCTCTCTTGAAAACTGTGCGGCGCAATATCTGCTCCATATTCCAAAGCCCGGCCTGATCAGCCGGGCTTTTTTCGTAGGCGTTTAAATGAAGCCCATTTTTACCCGCCATTTCCTGCATTGAGTCAGGACGCTTCCCAAATACGATAAGGATCGGGCTGATATTCATGGCGTGCTTTAACCATTGAAATACCGGACGAGAAACTCAGCTACCAGTCCCGTTCTCGAACCGCCCATCAAGCTGAAGTTGACCCAAAAGCCCCCACTCAACCAGAATGATCGAGGTAGCGCCAATGTAGCTACAAATTAACAATGAGGTGATAACCATGGGTGCACTACTAAAAACTACAGACGTGCGTTGCCGCATCGATGAGGATTTGAAAGCGCGTGCCACTGAAGTTTTGAGTGCTTGTGGCCTGAGCATCAGTGATGCCATGCGCCTTTTTCTTCGTCAGGTGGTAGCGACTCAGGGACTTCCGTTTGAGGTACGCGTTCCTTCGGAGAAAACGGCCCGCGCCATGATGGAAGCAAAAAATATTCGTCAGCGGTTCGACTCGATAGACGAAATGCTGGGGGATGTTGATGGCGAAACCGGAGAAAAAGCAAAAACGCGCTGAGCTGCCCAAACAATGCGCACAGACCTCGGAATTCAAGAAATCGTGGGAACGTTACAAACGCTCCGGGCGCCGTGACATGAATGAAGTTCGCCAGGTGATGGTGATGCTTTTTCTGGGGGAGCCATTGCCAGCCGAGTAGCTGGATCATGCATTGACGGGGGATTGGGCTGGATTTCGAGAGTGTCACATCGGCGGTGACTTCCTGCTGATTTATGAACACACACGTTTCGACCTGCTTACATTTGTGGATCTTGGAAGTCATTCCGAACTGTTCAAGTAGCGCCGTATGCCGCCTGCTGTAGGCGTTTCAATTCGCCCGGGCGTTTGCGCAGCCCTGTAGGAGCAAAGCTTGCTCGCGAAGGCGATTTATCAATCAACATTGAGGGTGACAGGCAGACCGCTTTCGCGAGCAGGCTCGCTCCCACAGGTTTCTCCGGGTCATTGACTGCATCAATAGTTACCATTGACTCAATGAAGTTCTCTTAAAAGCTGTGCGGCGTAACATCAGCTCCATACCCACCGACAACACCCTGGAGCACACGATCATGAAACGCCAAACCCTCCTCAGCATCGCTTTCTCGATCTTCGCCGTGAACGCTTTCGCTGCGACCTCGGCTCAACCTGTAGTCGCTGAAGGCGGCTCGGATCGTCTGATTGAAAGCCGTGTGGCTGAGGGCGGTTCTGATCGCCTGCTCGAAAAACGCGCTGTGGCGGCTGATGGCGCCGATCACTTGCAAGGTAACCGCGTCGCCGCCGATGGCTCCGACCACCTGCAAGGCAACCGCGTCGCTGCCGATGGCTCCGACCACTTGCAAGGCAACCGCGTCGCTGCCGATGGTTCCGATCACCTGCAAGGCGACCGCGTCGCCGCCGATGGCTCCGACCACCTGCAAGGCAACCGCGTCGCTGCCGATGGTTCCGACCACCTGCAAGGCAACCGCGTCGCATAAACCCAACTGCCCTACCGCAGTCCCCCACAAAAAAACCGGCCTGATCAGCCGGTTTTTTTGTTGCCCGTTTTTAGCAGTCTCCAGAGTTTACCGGCTGACCTGGTTTGGTTGGATGCACGATCCTCTGTAGGAGCTGGCTTGCCAGCGAAAGCGGTGGGTCAGTCAACATATTTCTGATCGGATGCCTTCGCAGGCAAGCCAGCTCCTACAGGGAATCGCGCCAGCGCCCCCCTGGGTAATGGATATACCACCCCATTTCCATTCCTGATGAACAGCATTACAGCGGATTCAGGACTGTTTCATGCACGCTTTTTAAGCGAGTCTAAGGCACCCTCTCAGGACCCCCTGACATGAGCAAAACCGAAGCCCTGGCCAAAATCATGCTCGGCCCCCTATTGCTGATGCAAGGCGCCTACACCCGCCGGATCACGCCGAAATTGCCGGAGGCCGAGGGTGAGCGCGAAGGCCTGGCCGGCGATGGCGAGCCTCTGCGTCTGTTGATTCTCGGCGACAGCGCCGCGGCGGGTGTCGGGGCGTCGACGCAGGCGCAAGCCCTGAGCGGTCAGGTGGTCAGTCGCCTGGCCAGGGCGTATCAGGTTGGCTGGAAGCTCTGGGGGCGGTCCGGTCTTGATTCGCAAGCCTTGCTGGAACTGCTCGAACAGCACGGGCCGGAGCCCTTCGATGTGGCGCTGCTGTCCATCGGCGTCAATGACGTCACCGGTACGCTGACGGCGGATCAGTGGGTCACCCGGCAACAGCAGTTGCTGGCGATACTGTCCGACAAGTTCGGCGTCAGGCTGATCGTCATCTCCCCTCTGCCACCGATGCATTTATTTCCCGCATTGCCTCAACCGCTGCGTTGGTACCTGGGAAACCGGGCGACGCGATTTAACGGGCGCCTCGCTGAACTGGCAGATCGCACGGATCGCTGTACGCTGTTGACGACCCACCTGGCACCCGTGGCCGGTGCGATGGCGCCAGACGGTTTCCATCCGGGGCCGGCGATCTACAGCGCCTGGGCAGGCGACGCCGCGCAGGTCATCGCCCGGCACCTGGGAAGAACCCCGTCAGGCACGCTTTGAACAACAACAAAAAACAGGAGTTGACCATGTCTGAACTGCAACTGCACCCCAAAGCCGCAGAGTCCTTGAGCCTGTGGCACGCGATGATCCGCACCGGCGACCTGAAGGCCTTGCCAGGGTTGCTGGACCCACAAGCCGTGTTCCGCTCACCGATGGCGCATACGCCGTATCCCGGTGCCCCGGTGGTTTCGATGATTCTCAACACGGTATCCAAGGTGTTCGAAGACTTTACCTACCACCGTGAACTGGCGAGCGCCGAAGGCCTGAATGTCATCCTCGAATTCAGCGCCAGGGTCGGCGAGAAACAGCTCAAGGGCATCGACATGATCCGCTTCAACGAACAGGGGAAAATCGTCGATTTCGAGGTGATGGTCCGGCCCATGAGTGGCTTGCAGGCCCTGGGCGAGGAAATGGGCAAGCGCCTGGGCGCTTACCTGGCCGCCAGCAAAGCCTGATCGTTGTGCAAGGCCGGTCGAGACTTCGGCACCATCTGCAACTCGACCGGCTCACAGAAAAACGCACTGCACCTTGAGCGCAGCCAGCGTTGCCCGCAATCGCTGTGCGTCGCTGCGCGCCAGACCATCGACAACTCCGGTGTCGGCAATGGCAACGGTGCCGGCTCGGCCCTCACGCCCTCCACTGACGTCATGGCCTTGGCCACGTAGTCCGGTACGATTGCCAGCAGGTCGCTTTGCGCCAGCAACATCGGCAAGGCACTGAACTGCGGCACGGTCAGCACGACTTTGCGCTGCCGCCCCAGCCGGCCCAGCGCGTGGTCGGTGTCATCCGTGGCATTGCCCATGGACGACACTACCGCGTGGGGGCGTCGGCAGAACTCTTCCAGCCCCAGAGCGCCGGGCCGGATATCGGCTCGCAACAGCATCGGCCGGATCGGCCGCAAGCCCTTGCGATGTGCATTGGCCGGCAAGTCGAGGGTATGGCTGATGCCCACGGAAATATCACCGTTCATCAACCGCTGCGACATCTGCTGCTGATCGACACGCAACACGATCAAGGTGATGTTCGGCGCCTCGACGCGCAGGTGCCGTAATAGCCGTGGCAGCAACGCATATTCAACATCATCGGAAAGCCCGACGTGAAACGTCGTCTCGCTGGTGCGCGGGTCGAACGGCTGGCAACGGCTCAGCGCAGCGGCAATGCCGTCCAGCGCCGGTGCCAGGTTGGCGAAAATCTCTTCGGCCCGCGCGGTCGGCTCCATCACCCGTCCGGCACGAATGAACAGCGGGTCATCGAACAGCACGCGCAATCGACTCAGGGCACCGCTGATGGTGGGTTGACCGAGGAACAGCTTTTCGCCGACACGGCTGACATTTCGCTCATGCATCATCGTCTCGAAAACCACCAGCAGGTTGATGTCGGCACGACGCAGGTCATTTCTGTTCATGAGGTTCGCTACCCGGCACGAGGCCATTGAGTTCGAAAGTTCGTGAACAGGTTATGGCCGTCGATGACAAACGTCTGTCGTACATGGGGACAGCACGATCATGCGTTAGGTGCGCATGGTGATACCTGGGTATAGCGACGGAGCAAAAAAGCCAATGCAATAAATGACTTGTGCATGCTTTCGAGCGCTTGACCGAGTCAGGGGAGTGGCAGGTTTTTCGGGTTTTTTGTCCTAACCGAATGAGAACCGTAGCTCCTAGCATAGCGATGCGATTCTCCGCCCAGCCCGCACAAAAAGACGAGGCGCGCATGATCGATTCGAAAACAGACAAGCCTGCCAATACACGCAGCGCGCATACATTTTTGAAAGGTAGCTTGAGCAAGATGCTGTTCAATTCAGGCCAAAGGACGACTCGCCCCTTGATCGCAACCAGCCTCAAGCCGTTTGAAAACCTGCTGGTCTGGCTGATGGGGCTGATCGTGGCCTGCGGGATCATCGTCAATACCGAAACCCGCACCGACCTTCCCGTCGCAACGCTGTGCATTGCGGTGCTGTTGATGGCGATCAACCTGGTTTCGGTCAGCACGGTGATCGTGGTCGCCCTGTTCTGCATGCTGCTGTTGACGACCGTATTTTTCTACCACGGCGGGTTTGACCGCTGGGAATCGACGGAGGACTTTTTCCGTGGCCTGACGTTGCTGGCAGCGATGACGTTGCTGGCGTTGCGCTGCAAAAAAATCTGCGATGGCCTGCACCAAAAAGTCGTTTATTTTTCCGGCTCCCAGCAACTGAGCCAGACAGGCTGCATGAGCTTTCGCAGTGGTCGTGAACGACTCTCCTGGTCGGACCAGTCGGCACGGATCTTCGAGTATCCGGTAGATGTCATGCCAACGCTGTCGATGATCCTGGCGCGAACCCATCCAGCCGACATCATGCTGGTGCAGGCCGGTTTCGATAAGGCTGCGCGCCATGAGCCGCTGATCGAAATCAAACATCGCCTGTTGATGCCCGATGGCCGCATCAAGCATGTGCACCTGACCGCCACCCCCCTCTACACCCACCTCGGCTACATTGACTACCTGGGCGCGTTACGCGACGTGACCGCCAGCAAACAGGCCGAAGAAGCGCTGTGCCGGGCCCAGACCCAATTGGCCCATGTCTCCCGCATCACGTCCCTGGGTGAACTGGCGGCGTCCATCGCCCATGAAGTCAATCAGCCGCTGGCGGCGATCACCAGCAGTGGCGAAGCCTGCCGCAATTGGCTGAGCCGCCCGGTGCCCGAACTGATCGAAGCTCGCCTGTCACTCGACCGAATCATTGTCAATTCCCATCGCGCCAGCGAGATCACGCGCCGCGTCCGGGCCTTGTCGCGCAAGTGTGACCCGCTGCGCCAGAACGAGTCGCTCAACGAGATTGTCAACGAAACCCTGACCCTGGTCCGCTATGAACTGGCCCATCACAAGATCAATCCAATTATCGAGCTGACCGCATTCGGCGGCCAGGTCAGTGCCGATCGCGTGCAACTGCAGCAAGTGATCATCAATCTGATCATCAATGCGTGCCAGGCCATGGACGCGGTGGACCCGTGCGAGCGTTCCCTGAGCGTTCGTACCTGGGTCAAGGACAACGAAGCCGTGCTGGAAGTGACTGATCATGGCCCGGGTATTCCCGCCGAGATCCTGCCGCAGCTGTTCATGCCGTTCTTCACCACCAAGGAAAACGGTCTGGGCATGGGGCTGTCCATTTGCCGTTCGATCATCGATTTCCATGAAGGACGGATCTGGGCCACCAGTACCATCGGCCAGGGCAGCTCGTTTCTGTTTGCCCTGCCGATACGGGTCGTCAACGATTCGGGCTACGCCGCAGCCATTTAATACAAAGGTATGACGCAGGCATGCCAAGGTATTGATCGGCTACCCGCAGGTAGGAGTGTCGCAAGCCCCGCACGCACTTAATGTAGCGCCCTTCGCAAGGAACACAGCGCAGGACGGTTGCATGTCCAACCCCTTGGGAACAAGCAATGAACGAACAACATCCCCTCCATAAAACCACCTTAAGCGAATCCATGGTTTTCATCGTTGACGACGATGCGCCGCTGCGCGAATCCCTCGGCAGTCTGTTGCGCTCCATCGGCTTGCGGGTCGAGTTATTCGGCTCGGTCGCCGAGTTCATGAAATACACACGCCCGGACACCGCCAGTTGCCTGGTACTGGATGTACGACTGCAAGGCAGCAGTGGGCTGGACTTTCAAAACGAATTGGCCGCCGCCGGCATCAACGTGCCCATCGTGTTCATTACCGGGCACGGTGACATCGCCATGACCGTGCGGGCGATGAAAGCCGGCGCGGTGGACTTTCTGACCAAGCCCTTCCGCGAACAGGACCTGATCGACGCGGTGTGCGCCGCCCACACCCGTGACAAACAGCGCCGTGAATCCGAACACTACGCCGACCAGTTGCGTACGCGCCACCAGACCCTGACTGCCCGGGAACAAACGGTGATGGCACTGGCGGCCTCTGGCTTGATGAACAAGCAAATTGCCGGGGAAATCGGCCTGAGCGAAATCACCGTGAAGATTCATCGCGGCCAGGCCATGCGCAAAATGGGTGCTCGTTCATTTGCCGATCTGGTACGCATGGCGGAGGTGATCTCGGCTCAGCCGGCTATCAGGTGACTATACCCACGTATACTGGGCATCCATTCAGGACGGCGTATCTTGCAGGGATGGCGGACAGCCTCTAAGTGCTTTCCGCTACCAGGCAGGACATAACTATGCGCAATAAGGCAATGATTGCCGTCGTCGATAATGATGAATCCGTCAGGATGGCACTGGACAGTTTATTGCGCTCCAGCGGATATACGGTGCGAACTTATGCAAGCGCCCACGAGTTCCTCTTTTCCGATGGGCCTGGCGTGACGTCCTGCCTGATCTCCGATATACAAATGCCGGAAATGGACGGCATTGAAATGTATGAAGAACTGTCGGCCAGAGGCATTCATGTTCCGGTGATCTTCATGACCGGAAACCCCGACGCACAGCGTCATCCCGACGCCAACACCTTGAAGCCAGTCGCTTTTTTCCCCAAACCCTTCGCAACCGAAAAGTTGCTCGACTGTATTGAAACAGTCCTCGATCCGCACAACTAATCTCTGCTCACAGCGTGCAACTAACACCTTGGTATAGCCCGATAACACTTAGTCATACTGCCAATGACCCAATGTAGCAGTGCCAGGAACAAGGCCCTCGAATAACATCTGTTTCAGATCAAGCCGAACCCTCTCTATTTAGCGTTGTACAGGCACATCGCAACAAAGAGCCATAGCGGTCGCGCTGACTGCGAAACATCTTTTTCACGCCCTCGATTGTTCTTCAGGAGCTATAACAATGAAACAACAGATTTTGATTATTGGTGCAGGGTTCGGTGGGGTCTGGAGTGCGTTGAGCGCTGCTCGCCTGCTGGACATGCATGATCGCAATGACGTCGAGATCACCGTTTTGGCTCCACAAGCCGAATTGCGCATTCGTCCGCGCTTCTACGAGCCTAACGTGCACAACATGAAGGCGCCATTGAACGACTTGTTCGACGCCGTGGGCGTGAAATTCGTCCAGGGTTCGGCCGAGGTGATCGACGAGAAAAACAAACAGGTCAGCTACACCAAGGTCTCTGGTGCTCAAGGCCAGCTGAGCTACGACCGCCTGGTGCTGGCCGCCGGCAGTCGCTTGATGCGTCCACCGGTCGAGGGCATGCTCGAGCACGCGTTCGATGTCGACGAGATCGAATCCGCCACGCACCTGGAAGCCCACATCAACCGGTTGAAAGACTTGCCTGCCAGCGCGGCCCGCAACACCGTAGTGGTGGCCGGCGGTGGTTTCACCGGTATCGAAACCGCCACCGAAATGCCGGCGCGCCTGCGTGCCGTGCTGGGTGAGAACGCCGACATCCGCGTGATTGTGGTCGACCTCGCCCCGCAAATCGCCGCGTCCTTGGGCGATGGAATTCGTCCATCGATTATCGAAGCGTCGGAGCACCTGGGCATCGAGTGGATTGTCGGTACCAGCGTCGCCTCGGTCGATGCCGGTGGCGTCACCCTCGCCAATGGCCAGCGCATCGAGTCCAGCACCGTGATCTGGACCGTCGGTTTCCGCGCCAGCCCGTTGACCGAGCAAGTGCAAGGTACCCGTGATCGTCAGGGTCGCCTGCATGTCGACCAGAACCTGAAGGTGCGCGGTCACGCCGACGTGTATGCCACCGGCGACGTGGCCTATGCCGCGACGGATGAGCTGGGCAACTTCGCGGCGATGTCCTGCCAGCATGCGATTTGCCTGGGCCGTCATGCCGGCAACAACGTCGTCGCCGAGCTGCTGGGCGTGGAACCGATTGCCTACAGCCAGCCCAAGTACGTCACCTGCCTGGACCTGGGCAGCTGGGGCGCGGTGTTCACCGAGGGCTGGGATCGCCAGGTCAAACTGGTCAAGCACGAAGCCAAGGAACTCAAGACCCAGATCAACACGGTATGGATCTATCCGCCGGCGGCTGATCGTGCCGCTGCCCTGGCCGCGGCCGACCCGCTGATCCCGGTGGCCTGATCCGTCGGGGTTGCCGGGCCCCCATCCGGCAGCCCCTTTTGCAGTGACCTGTCCGGACTTGGCAGTTGATCTGCAGTCAACGCCTGTATCCCGACCAGCCCTCTCCTTGCTGGACCGGGACATTTCCCAAGCGCCTGCCACTGGTTTTTTTGGCGGGCGTTTTTTCTTGCAGGAGCGCAAGTAAAACGTAATGAAGAGTTTGCCCGGCCTCTCGGGTGCGCCGTTCGATAGCAAATCTGGAAAAACAAATGTCTATCATCAAACGTTGCAAGCAACTTTTTTCATCAGACGCCATAGCCTGGCTGGCCGCCATCGCGGTGGGCAGCATGATCTTCATTACCAACTCCCTGCTTAACGTGGATGTCGCACCGACACTGCTCTACATCACCCTGGTGTTCATGTCGGCCAACATCTTTTCCGTCCCTGTTTTCCTTGCCGTGGCCTTCAGTTGCGTGGCCTTCCTGACCGCCAGCTTCATCCTCGACGAAGGCTATCGCGACCAGAAGCTGATCGCTGGATTCGTGCGCTGTGTGATCGCGCTGAGCGCCATCGCCCTGCTGGCGCTGAGAAGCA
The DNA here is from genome assembly GCF_002356535.2 of Pseudomonas izuensis. Lineage (NCBI taxonomy): Bacteria > Pseudomonadati > Pseudomonadota > Gammaproteobacteria > Pseudomonadales > Pseudomonadaceae > Pseudomonas > Pseudomonas izuensis. The sequence continues at coordinate 4,379,811 of NZ_AP017423.2, forward strand.
AACGGGCGAACGACAGCTTGCGTCGCAAAGAGGCGTTTTTTGTAGGTGCACAAAAACTCAGCCGCACCGGCAGCATTGGTCTGATTGTCGATGATTACAGCGTGTCGTGGTCGCAAGAGTCTGCACGCATCCTGGAGTACCCACTGGATGTCACACCGTCGCTGGACCTGGTCAGGGCGCGCACCCCTGCGGATGATTGGCCGATTGTCGAAAGTGTTTTCGAAAAGGCCGCGCTTCGGGAAAAACTGATCGAAGTGGAACATCGACTGGTGATGCCGGACGGTCGAATCAAGCACGTACGGTTGATTGCCAATCCGTTGTTCAACCCTCACGGGCGCATCGAGTATGTCGGCGCCTTGATGGACGTGACCGCCGCCAGGCAGGCCGAAGAAGCGCTGTTTCATTCCCAGGCAAAACTGGCGCACGTCACGCGGGTGACCTCCATGGGTGAACTCGCCGCCTCCATCGCCCATGAAATCAATCAACCGCTGGCCGCCGTGATCACCAGTGGTGAATCCTGCAAACGCTGGATCAATCGCGCGGAACCGAATCTTGAAGAAGCACGCCGCTCACTGGACCGGATCATTCAAAACTCTTGCCGGGCCTCCGAAGTCATCGCGTGCATCAGGGCGTTGTCACGCCAGAGTGACGTGCAGCGCAGGACCGAAGTGTTCGATGACATCGTCAGTGACTCATTGACCCTCATGCAACATGACACCTCCAACCATCAGGTGCGCCCTTACCTGCAACTGCGCGCTCCCGGTGCCCAGGTCAAAGTCGACCGGATTCAGCTACAGCAAGTGATCATCAACCTGATCGTCAATGCCTGCCAGGCCATGACCAACGTGCACGACCGGCCACGAACCCTGCGGATTCTCACCTTGGTGCAGGACAACGAGGCGGTGCTCGAAGTCGCCGATGCCGGCACCGGCATTGCCGAGGACATTCTGGCGTCGCTGTTCGATCCATTCTTCACCACCAAGCAAAACGGCCTGGGTATGGGACTGGCGATCTGCCGCTCCATCATTGAATTCCATGGCGGACGCATCTGGGTCAGCAGCACGGTGGGGGTCGGCACCCAGTTCCTGTTTGCGATTCCGCTGACCACCCTGGAACACGATGAATAACCCTCCCCACACCTGACGACGCCATGCGGCGACCTGGAGTACCAGCAGTGTCTATCGATGAGATGAGCTACACCCCTGAACGCGCCAACGCCGAGCAGGCACCACCGCGCACCATCGTGTTCGTGGCCTACCCGCATATAGGCTTGCTGGACCTGACCGCTGCCCAGACTGTTTTTTTTGCGGCGAACCATGGCCTGGTCGAATGCGGTTTGCCGGGTTACACCCTGCACACGGCCAGCATGGAAGGTGGACCGGTCCCGACGGCCGAGGGCCTGGTGGTGGAGACGCGGCGCCTGAGTGAATTTATCGACAGCCCGATCGACTCAGTGATCGTCCCGGGCTCCCCGCAGATCCGCCAGGTCATGGCCGACAGCCCAGCGCTGGTGGACTGGTTGCGCGTCACCTCAACCACGGCCAGACGCATGGCGTCAGTGTGCAGCGGTACATTCCTGCTGGCACAGGCCGGCTTGCTCGACGGCCTGCGCGTAGCAACCCACTGGGTGATGGCTGATGTGTTCGAGCGCCTGTTCCCGCAGGTCGAACTCGATCGCGAGGCGATTTTCGTGCAGCAACAGTCGGTGTGGACCTCGGCGGGCATCAGTGCCGGGATCGATCTGGCCCTGGCGCTGGTCGAGGCCGATTGCGGGCGTGAAATGGCGATGCAGGTCGCCCGGCGCATGGTGGTGTATTACCGCCGCCCGGACAATCAGGACCAATGGAGCCCGCTGTTGCAATCCCAATGCCCGGCCGGTGCCTGACCGCAAACGATGATGACCTGTGGCAAGGAAGCTTACCTGTGGGAGCGAGCCTGCTCGCGAAAGCTTCATCCGCCGCACCACACTAAATCGAGGTGACTTCTTCGCGAGCAGGCTCGCTCCCACAGGTAAGCTCCCTGGGCACGGGGGGGTCGGTGAAAGGCATCACCGGCGTTGCATCAACCACTGCAACAAGCCGCTTTTCTTGATCTCGACAGGCTTTTGCATGACCACGGTCTCGCGGATTTCCTGGCGCTGGTCCTGCAAGTTGCTCAGGGCGCTTTTCAGCTCGCCAAGGTGTTCGAGCTGGTTGCCGAACAAGGTTTTTTCGATGCGGAACAACCGGCCGCTGGTGATGCTGCGGAACTCGCCCCGGGAGGGTTTATCGGCAAGAATCCCCTCCTCACCCAAGACTTCTCCCGGCCCCATGCGCCCCGCTTCGATAAGCTTTTCGCCGTCGTGAATCGATACCGATACCACCCCGGTGCTGAGGATCATCAGGCAATCGGCAACTTCACCGAACGCCAGGATTACCTCGTCGGCCTGATAGTCCACCGGGGTCATTTCGTCGGCGAGGCTGTCACGTTCAGCGTTGCTCAGCGAGCGGAAGATCCGCACATCCTCCAACAGCCGGCGTTGACGGTTCCAGCGCTGCTCTTCCTGGCCATGGCCCCAAATGACGCCCGCCGCTTCGAGGTGACGATGGGCGAGGTCGAACATCAGGTTGCTCACTTCGTTCCTGTTCTTGGCCGACGCGATGAACCCCTTCAGTTCGTACTCGGTGTAATCCAGGTGGGAGCTTTTGACCGAGACTTTGGCCGAGCGGGACTGCAACAGCGCCCGGGTCCCGCGCAAGGTTTTTTCCAGGGCATCGATGGCCCGGCGCGGGCGCACGCTGCTGGGCACGGCAATGGTCACACTGATGCCGTTGACATCGCCGGGCCGGCTGAAATTGATGATCCGCGCTTTCGCCGCCACCGAGTTGGGCACTACGGCGATGCCGCCCATGTCGGTCATCAGGTGGGTCGAGCGCCAGTCGATTTCGACCACCTTGCCCGAGGTGCCATCGATGGAAATGCAGTCATTGAGTTGGTAAGGCTTGGTGGTGTTGAGCACGATCCCGGAAAACACATCGCTCAGGGTGCTTTGCAGGGCCAGGCCGACAATGATCGCCATTGCCCCGGACGTCGCCAGCAAGCCTTTGACCGGCAACTGCAGGACGTATGCCGCGGCACCGACGATGGCGATCAGGAAAATCAATGCGCCGATCAGATCGTAGAGCAAGCGTGCGCTGTGCCCGGCCCGGGAGATCAGGCCATAGCCGAGGATGATGGTCACGGTCCGGGCCGCGAACAGCCACCAGCCGATGCCCAGCACCGTGCCCATCAGGTTGAGGATGGCATCCTCCGGCCACAGTGGCGGTTGTAACGGGCTGATGCCGGCCGCGGTCATGACCCAGCTGAACGCCACGAAAATGCCGATGCGCACGCACAACCGCAGGTTGTGCCGCGCCCCCCCGATCAATTGCCAGGACGCCAGGTCGATGAGGATCAGGATGACACCGCAGATCAACGGATGAGCCTGCAGGAAGGTGAACATGAATGATTTCTCCACAACCTTGCAGGCGGATGCCCTTCTTCAAACAGGAACCCGCCTGCGATCGCCGTCAGTGAACAGAGTAGCGTTGATGGGAGAAAAGCCGCGAAGACCGTCGCAACGGGCCGTCGAAAAAACAGGCAGCCAGCCTTGTGAATTCAATCGTCCCCGCACTGTAAGCCGCCCGCTGGCATCAGGCACTCCTACCTCAGTGCTAACCGTCTATACCCGCGTATAACGGACATAGCCCCATGTGCTAGGCCGCCGTCTTGAGGTAGGAGTGTTATCGGGCGCGCGTCGACTTAATCTGGCCACATCGAATGGATCAATTCATCGCGCCGATGCGCTGGCTAGGGGACGGTTGTCATGAACGCATTGCAAAAGCTGTACATCGTCAGTCACCCGCTGCGCATCAGTCGCTATGGCGCGCATACGTCCTTGTCCTGCGCCGAGCGTGTGGAGATCATCGATGTACTCAATGACCTCCTGGGCACCGTGCTGAGCATCCTCGCACAACTCAAACGGGGTCAGCAGAAGCTGCATAACGTCAGCTTCCTGCCGGTCCAACAACTGTTTCATCGCCTGGTGCGCGCTAATACCGGCTATGCCGACTTCCTGAGCACGGCCATCACCGACCTGGGTGGTTACGCCGACACCGCGACGCTTTATCACCTCAATGACACCGGCGAGGGGACGTGTTTTGCCGATTGCCTGACCGGCATTGATAGGGGCACACGCCGACTGCGGGCCGCCGACGCCTTGCTGCGTGATTACCGTGACTGCGCCGTCGCCAACAAGGACAACGCCAGCAAACGCTTCTTTGGAGAATGCGTCCGGCACAACGCGCATTTCATCTTGTTGATCGAGGATAACCTGACCCAGGAGCCACCAGGATGAAACCTCCGGTTCAGGCCTTGCAAGAGAGTTCGGCAACTAATAAACATTCATTGATTCGCTTGTTGATATTGACAACCCATCTCAGCCACCGCGAAGAAACAACCAGACATACCCAAGTATACTATCCCGCATTATTGGAGCGCGTATCTTGCAAGTATGGCGGGCGCCACTCGCAATGACGCAAGGTCTTTACATGTTCAACACACCTATTATTTCAGTTGTTGATGATGACGAATGTATTCTTATCTCACTGGATAGCTTGTTGCGCTCTTACGGTTACACAGTAAAAACCTACAACAGTGCCTATGCCTTTCTTCAATCCAGCGGACCCGAGCAGACGGATTGCCTGATATCGGATATCCAGATGCCCGGCATGTGCGGCGTGAAAATGTACGAAGCCCTGGCCGCAAGAAACATCCACATCCCCACACTGTTCATCACCGGCAAGTCCGGCATGCCGCCGAAGTTCAGCGACAAGGTGCGACAGCCGGAAGGTTATTTCGCCAAACCTTTCAACACGAATGCGCTGTTGGCCTGTATTGAAGCGATCTTGAAACGCCGGGGTCAATGCTGATCCATCAACCCGCTTCTTCTTAATACGTTGGTTTAACCGCCTCAGACTCAAGCATGCACCCACTTACCGATCGCAGCGATGCGCCACGGTTCTTCAACAAATAATATCGTCCCTATCAGTGCTTGATTCCTTCAGGACTTTCACTCTTTCCGTGCAACTAAAAACTTTAACTTGAGTAAACCGTGCCATGCCGAAAAACAAACTGACTTCGATCAACGGCGCCCCCGTCGTCGACAACTTCAATACCCAGACCGCCGGCCCTCGCGGCCCTGCCTTGCTGCAAGATGTCTGGCTTCTGGAAAAACTCGCCCACTTCGACCGCGAAGTGATTCCCGAGCGGCGCATGCATGCCAAAGGCTCCGGCGCCTACGGCACCTTCACCGTGACGCACGATGTGACGCGCTACACCAAGGCCCGTCTGTTCTCGGAGGTGGGCAAGCAAACACCGATTTTCACTCGCTTCTCCACCGTTGCCGGTGAACGCGGCGCGGCCGATGCCGAGCGCGATATCCGTGGTTTTGCCTTGAAGTTCTATACCGAACAAGGCAACTGGGACCTGGTGGGCAACAACACCCCGGTGTTTTTTTTCCGCGATCCATTGCGCTTTCCGGACCTCAACCATGCGGTCAAGCGTGATCCGCGCACCGGTATGCGCAACGCGCAAAGCAACTGGGATTTCTGGACGTCACTGCCCGAAGCCCTGCACCAGGTGACCATCGTCATGAGCCAGCGCGGCATTCCGCGCAGCTACCGGCACATGCACGGTTTCGGCAGCCACACCTTCAGCCTGATCAATGCCAGTAACGAGCGGCACTGGGTCAAGTTCACCTTCAAGTCCCAACAGGGCATTGAGAACCTGAGCGATGCACAGGCCCAGGACCTCATCGGCCGGGACCGGGAAAGTCATCATCGGGATCTGTTCGACAGCATTGAGGCCGGGGACTTTCCGCGCTGGACCTTCTACATCCAGGTCATGTCCGAAGAGCAGGCCCGGGATCATGCAGTCAATCCGTTCGACCTGACCAAGGTCTGGCCGCACCAGGACTACCCGCTGATCGAAGTGGGTTACTTCGAACTGAACCGCAACCCGCAAAACGTGTTTGCCGAAGTCGAACAAGCGGCGTTTTCCCCATCGAACGTGGTGCCGGGCATTGGCTTTTCACCGGACCGGATGCTGCAGGCGCGGCTGTTCGCCTACGGGGATGCCGCGCGTTACCGCCTGGGGATCAATCACCACCAGATTCCGGTCAACGCCGCCCGCTGCCCGGTGCACAGCTTCCACCGCGACGGTGCCATGCGCGTGGACGGCAACTACGGCGGCCAACTGGCGTACGTGCCCAACAGCGACAACGCCTGGGCCGATCAACCGGACTTCCGCGAGCCGCCGCTGAAGATCGCCGGCGCTGCCGGTCATTGGGATCATCGTGTGGACGAGGACCACTTCGAACAGCCGGGCAACCTCTTCCGCCTGATGTCGGAACCTGCGAAACAGGCATTGTTCGAAAACACGGCGCGTTCGCTCAGTGGCGTTTCCCAAGAGGTGCAGCAACGGCATATCGCCCACTGCACGATGGCCGATCCGTTCTATGGTTCGGGGGTTGCCAGGGCGTTGGCTGAGTTAGATCGGTAACACACTTAGTCTTCAGTGACCGCGATTTACTGTGGGAGCGAGCCTGCTCGCGAAGGCGGTGGAACAGGCAGCATCACTGTCGACTGACACTCCCTCTTCGCGAGCAGGCTCGCTCCCACAGTGGATCGCGGTGCGCATTTAAAATCTCAATGCGGCACACCCAGTCGGGTCGCCACTTCATCCGGTGCCAGGTGTCGTCCATCGGCGGCCACTGGTTCCAGCTTCTGGATGGGCTTGCGGTTTTTTGCGTCGACCATCACCGAACCCAGTTCGCCGGGTTCGTACATGAACTCGTTGCCCCACTGCGAAAGTGCAATCAGCACGGTCTGCAAGGCCCTGCCCTTTTCGGTCAGCGCGTACTCCTTGTAGATGCTGCCGTCCGCCGCCGGGACCATTTCCATCACCCCCTGCGCCACCAATCCTTTGAGCCGCGTACTGAGGATGTTTTTCGCGACATCCAGGCTTTTCTGGAAATCGCTGAATCGCCGCGTTCCGGCGAGCGCATCACGGATGATCAACAGCGACCACCAATCGCCGATCAGATCCAGGGACCGGGCGACGGGGCAAGGATCACCCTGCAAGCTTTTGCGCTTCACGTAACGTACCTCCAGCAAAGAATGGCCGGAACGGACGCGAACTGCGTCGTTCAGTAAGTGGTTGCATAATACAACCTTGAGTGCTAATAATCACAGCCGTTGGTTTCATTATAAAACCACAAACCCGGTTCCACACATTGAAGCCGGTGCCAGACGCACCTTTGCACCGCCCTTGATGGTTGCATCATAAAACCTTTAATCACAGGAAAACTCACCATGAAACTGGCTGGAAAAACGGCATTCATCACCGGCGGCAACAGCGGCCTGGGCCTGGCGACCGCGAAGCTTTTCATCGCTGAAGGGGCAAAGGTGGCCATCACCGGCCGCAGTCAAAAAACCCTGGATGAAGCCAGGGAGGCGTTGGGACCGAACCTGTTGGCGATCCAGGCCGACCTGACCGACGTCAAGGAAATCGAGCGCGCCGTGGCTGAAGCGGTCGCCGCGTTTGGCAAACTGGACATCGTGTTCGCCAATGCGGGCATTGCTGAACTGACCCCGGTTGGCGGTACCACCCTGGAGGTGTTCCAGAGCATCATCCAGACCAACCTCACCGGCACGTTCTTCACCGTGCAAGCCGCAGAGCCGCACCTCAATCCCGGTGCCTCGATCATTTTGAACGGCTCGGTGCACGCCGACATGGGCTGGCCAGGCTACAGCGCTTACGCAGCGACCAAAGGCGCCGTGCGCTCGATGACTCGGGTCATGGCTTCGGAGTTTGCGCCTCGTGGCATCCGGGTCAATCAGATCACCCCCGGTGCTGCACGCACGCCGGTGTGGAACCCATTGGCCTCAAGTTCGGCGGCCATGGATGCACTGGAAGTGAAATTGCAGACCACCATTCCCCTCGGTCGCATCGGCGAAGCCGAAGAAGTGGCGACGGTGGCGTTGTTCCTCGCCTCCAGCGATTCCAGCAATGTGGTGGGCGCGGAGATCGTCGTTGATGGCGGTGCAACAGGTTCACCTCTGGGTGCACCGGCTCACCGGAAAAACTGGGCGTCTTGACGATTAAATGTAGGAGCGAGCCTGCTCGCGAAAAACGTCCAGACAACGCGTTCATCCTGACAGCGCGCGTTATCGTTGACGTCCATCGCGAGCAGGCTCGCTCCTACAGGATGCACACCGATCAGATTTCCCAAATCAGGTTCACGGCGGTGTAACGCCCAGGTTGAGTCAGGCGGCCGAGGCCGGCGGCGTTTTCATCGCGGCCCTGGACGTCGCCCCAGTTCCAGTACTTTTGATCGGTCAGGTTGAACAGCCCGGCATTGATCGAGACTTGCTCGGTCACTTGCCACCAGGCATTGAGGTCAAGCACGCCGTAGCCCGGGGTTTCGAACTGGCGGTTGATCAGCAGCTCGGCATCTTTGGTGTGGTCGACGCGGTCCTTGGCCTGCACCAGGGTCCAGGTCAACTGACCGCCGTACACGCCACTCGGCGCATCGTAGCCCAGACCCAATACGGCCTTGAGCGGATCGACGCTGTTCAGCGCCTCGCCGGTTTCTTCGTCCTTGCCACGGGCGTAGGCAATCGAGCCCAGGGCACGGGTGCCCGCCGGCATGAAAGCGTCGAGCTTGATATCGCCCTTGGCTTCGGCGCCTCGGATGGTGACCTTGCCGATGTTGCGTGGCTGGAAGGTCAGCAGGCCGGTGCCGTTCGGGTCCGGCACGGTGTCGGTGTCGATGAAGTCCTTGTACTTGTTGTAGAACAGCGCGATGCCGAAGCTGCCCAGGTCGTAGCGACCGCGCAGGCCGAATTCGTAGCTGTCGCTGGTTTCCGGTTTCAGGTCGGGGTTGCCGATCTGCTGGTAACCGAATTGCGGGTTGCTGAATTCGCCGAACATGTTGATCGCGCTTGGCGCGCGGAAACCGGCGGCGTATTGGCCGTACAGGCTTTCGTGTTCAGTCAGTTGATAGGTCACGCCGAGTTTCGGTGAGATGTGATCGTCAGTGATGCGCGACGGATCGGTTTCCGATGGCAGGCCGTTGAGGTACTCCTGGGTGACATGCGGCGTCTGGCGGTAGTAGTCGTAGCGCACGCCGGGCAACAGGGTCCAGCGGCCGATCTCGATGTTGTCCTGCACGAACAGACCCAGGGAATCGCTGGTCGGGTCCGGGAAGTCGCTGACCGGGAAATTCTCCGTGGCCGGCACTGTTGCGCCGGTGTCCAGGCGCACTTCACTGCCCTTGCGCAGGTTGCTGGCGTCGATGCGTTTGACCTCGGCACCGTAGATCAGGTGGTGTCGGGTATCGGCGATGGCGAATTCCTTGTCGAGCTGAGTATTGAGGCTCCACAGGCGCTCATCGTATTGCGAGTCGCGGGTACGCACACGGTTCACACGGGAGACAGTCTGGCGCTGCTGCAAAGTCTTCTGGTTGTTGCCGCTTTCCTGATAGTTCAACTGCCATTGCAGTTTGTCGGCCAGCAGGCTGTCCAGGCTCAGGGTGTGCGCCAGGCTATAGCGGGTGCGGTCGATGCTGTCTTCAGAGCTGGAGCCGAGAATCGCCGGGCTGGTCGTGGTGGCGCGGGTGACGACGTCGCTCAGCAGGTTGCTATTGGCGTCGTCCTCGTAGCGCTCGTAGGTGAACTGCAAACGGTCGCCATCGGCGTAGTCCCAACCCAGTTTGGCCAGCAGGTTTTTGGTGGTGTAGTCGAGCGGGTTGGCGTCTTCGCGGGTAGCGCCGACACCACCAATACCGCCCCAGGTATCGGTGGACTGGCCATCGCGACGGCCCAGGTGCAACAGGCCGTCGACCGAACCTTCACGGGCGGCGAAGGTGGCGCTGCGCTGCCAGCTGTCATCGCTGCCGTCATAACCGGTCTTGAAACGGGCGTAGGTGTCGTCACCCTCCTCCAGGTAATCGCCGGCGTCCTTGGTCAGGTAGCTGACCGCACCGCCGATGGCGTCGCTGCCGTACAGCGAAGACGCCGGGCCGCGGATGATTTCCACCTGCTTGACGGTGTCGAGGTCGACGTAGTTGCTGCGCACGTCCTGGAACGGGCTGAAGAAGTTGCTCTGCGGCATGCGCACGCCATCGACCTGGGTCAGGACGCGATTGCCATTGATGCCGCGGATGGTTGCCCCGGTATTGCCAAAGCGGCTACCGGTGCCCTCCACCGAAACGCCCGGCTCATAACGCACCAGGTCCTTGAGGTCCTTGTCGTTGTGCTGATCGATTTCCCGTTCGTTGTGCACCGACACCGTGCTCGGCACTTGCAGCAAGGTCTGCTCGGTGCGGGTGGCGGTCACGCTGACGGTATCGAACTGGGTCACGGGTTCTGCAGCCAGGGCCAACGATGGCGACAGCAACAACAGGGACAACCAGGGACGTTTGGCGAATGGCGGGCGGATCGACATCTACTCACTCCTGATGTGCAGACAGCCGTCACTTGGCAAGACCCTCGGCAGGACCTTGTCAGCGGTTAGAGCTGTCCGGCATGTGTTTGATTTTTTAGGTAACGCAGCGTTCGAGACCTTTCTGGGAAGGCCTGGACCAAACGCTTGCTTGGCAGCGGGGGGCGAAGATAAACGAGCTTGACACGCAAATGCAAATTATTATCATGTGCGTTCTCATCAGGAATAAGTACGAACGTACATGAAGCACTTTTGGGGCTATCTGCTGCTGTCGATCGCGCTGCATCTGAGCGTGGGCTGGCTGTTGCGCGAGTTTCGGGCCGAGGCTGAACCGCTCGCCTGGCAGCCGCCGATGGCGATTCAAGTGGTGAATCTTGAACCGGTGGCGAAGGCCATCCCGGCTCCCGCTGTACGTTCCGAGCCGGTGCGTCAGCCGCTCACACTGCCAAAGGCGGATGCACCAGCGAAGGCAAATCCCATCCCCATCAAGCCGCTGCCAGTCAGTACCCAGCCTGCAATCGTCAAGGCGGCGCCGCCAGCGAAGCCGCAACCCAAGACACCGCCACCACCACGCGCCGAACCTCGTCCGGTTCCGCCCGCCAGCGCACCGACTTCAACCGCGCGAAATGCAAACCCAACGGCCCCCACAGCCGCACCGGCAAAAACGCCTCTCACCCTGCCCACGGCCATGGTCACCCCGGCTCCACCACTCACGCCCGTGGTCAGCCTGCGCCCCAGTTTCGTCACCCCGCCACCGGCACCGCGCTATCCGAACACCGCGCGCCGGCGCAATCAGCAAGGCATCGTGCGGGTCGAGGTACACCTGGATGAACGCGGTCAGCAGCTCAAACGTGTGCTGACCCGCTCCTCGGGTGTGGACAGCCTCGACCAGGCCGCGCTGGAAGCCGTTACCCAATGGCGTTTTCGCCCGGAAATTGTCGATGGCCGGGCCGTGCCCAGCCGCGTGGAAATACCCATAGAATTCGCCCTCACGGCGAACCGATGACCCTGAAGGAGTTCACATGACCGCTCAATCCAACGCCCTGTCCGCGACCCCGGCGCTGTACCAGAACTGGCAACAGCTGCGTGCCGAACAGTCGGGCCTGCGCGCCCGCGATGCCGCTGCCAAACTGGGCGTCAGCGAGGCCGAGCTGACCGCCAGCCGCCTGGGCACCGATGCCGTGCGCCTGCGCCCGGAATGGGCGGCGTTGCTGCCGGCACTCGGCGAGCTGGGCTACATCATGGCCCTGACCCGCAACGAGCATTGCGTGCACGAGCGCAAGGGTGTGTACGCCGACGTGACGGTCATGGGCAGCGGTCAGATGGGCATGGTGCTGTCGCCGGACATCGACCTGCGCCTGTTCCTCAGCGGCTGGGCCAGCGTGTTCGCCATTGACGAAACCACCGCCCGTGGCCCGCAACGCAGCATCCAGGTGTTCGACCGCCAGGGCGTGGCCGTGCACAAGGTGTACCTCACCGCTACCAGTAAAGAAGCCGCCTGGGCTCCGTTGATCGAGCGTTTCCGCGCCGAAGAGCAAAGCACCGAGCTGGACCTGCAACCGTTGCCCGAAGCCAAGCCCCCCCGCGCCGACACCGACGTGGACGTTACCGCCCTGCGCAGCGAATGGTCACAGCTCCAGGACACCCACGATTTCTTCGCCCTGCTCAAGCGTAATGAAGTGGCGCGCACTCAGGCCCTGCGCCTGGCCGGTCACGAATGGGCCGAACCCCTGGCCACCGTCGAGCTGACCAAGGTCATCGAAGCCGCCGGTCAGGGTGAAGTGCCGATCATGGTCTTCGTCGGCAACAAGCACTGCATCCAGATTCATTCCGGCCCCGTGAGCAACCTGCGCTGGATGGACACCTGGTTCAACGTACTTGATCCAAACTTCAACCTGCACCTCAAGACCACCGGCGTGACCGAACTGTGGCGTGTGCGCAAGCCGAGCGTCGATGGCATCATCACCAGCTACGAAGGTTTCGATGCCGACGGTGAACTGGTCATCCAGCTGTTCGGCGTGCGCAAGCCGGGCATCCCGGAGCGTGATGACTGGCGTGCCCTGGCTGAAACCGCCACCGTCCTGATCGACTAAGGAAGTCTTGCGATGCGAATCAAATCACTGCTGGCCTGCGCCGGCGTGCTCCTCAGCCAGATGGTGGTGGCCGATGCCCTGCCCCAACGCTGGGTCAGTGCCGGTGGCGCGTTCAGCGAATGGGTGGTTGCCCTGGGTGGCGAGAGCAAACTGGTGGGTGTCGACAGCACCAGCCAGTACCCGCGCTCGCTGCACAGCCTGCCGGGCATCGGCTACCAGCGTGCGCTGGCGGCCGAAGGCATTCTGGCGCTGAAGCCGGACATTCTGGTGGGCAGCGCGGAAATGGGTCCGCCACCGGTGCTGGCACAATTGAAGGCTGCCGGGGTGCGCATCGAGTTGTTGTCGGCCAAGGCCGATGTGCCGTCGTTGCAACACAACCTGACCGAACTCGGGCAGCTGCTTGGCAAACCTGATCAAGCGCAAGCTTTGATGGCCGGTTATCAGCAGCGTCTGGACAGTCAGGCCGCATGGGTCAAGCAGGTGCAGCAGCAAAACCCCGCGCCGCGGGTGTTGATGCTGCTCAGCCATTCCGGTGGCAATCTTCAGGCAGCCGGCAAGGACACGCTGGCCGCCTGGATGATCGCTCAGGCCGGCGGCCAGAACCTCACCGAACACAGCGGCTACAAGCCCGTGTCCAACGAGGCGATGCTGGCCCTCGACCCGCAGGTGATCATCTTCGCCGGTGGCCGTCTTGAAGGGGATGCCGCGCGGGCTGCCCTGCTTGAGCAGAATCCGATCCTCGCGCAGACCCGGGCCGGTCGTGAAGGCCGGGTACTGGTGATCGATCCGACGCTGCTGGTCGGTGGTCTTGGCCCGCGCATTCCCGATGCACTGGGCACACTGTCGAAGGCGTTCTACCCGTCCGCACAGATTGCCCAGCTCCAGAAAACCGAGAACAACCGATGACGGCCATCGTCCAGCCACGGTCCATGCTGATCACCCTGGGCCTGTTGCTGCTGCTGGTGTTCTGGCTGTCCCTGGCCCTGGGCCCGGTCAGCCTGCCACTGGGCGATACCTTGCTGGCCGGGTTGCGCCTGCTCGGGCTGCCGGTTGATGGCGGCGACACGCAACAGGCGGAGCTGATCCTCGGCCAGATCCGCTTGCCGCGCAGTTTGCTCGGCATCGCGGTCGGTTCGGTACTCGCGTTGTCCGGCGTGGCCATGCAAGGCTTGTTTCGCAACCCGTTGGCGGACCCGGGGCTGGTCGGGGTGTCCGGTGGCGCAGCGCTGGGCGCGGCCATCGCCATCGTCGGTGGCAGCCTCTTCGGCGGTTTGCCGCCGGCCATCGAACCCTACCTGTTGTCGCTGTGCGCCTTCGCCGGTGGCCTGATCGTCACGGCGGTGGTCTATCGCTTCGGCCGCAGCAATGGCCAGACCAACGTCGCCACCATGCTACTGGCGGGCGTGGCGATGACCGCCATGGCCGGTGCCGGCGTTGGCCTGTTTACCTATCTGGCCGATGACGCCACGTTGCGTACCCTGACCTTCTGGAACCTGGGCAGCCTCAACGGCGCCAGCTATCCGCGTCTGTGGCCATTGCTGATCGTGGCGGTGGGCGTCGCGTTATGGTTGCCCCGTCGGGCCGCGGCGCTCAATGCGATGCTGCTGGGTGAATCCGAAGCGCGGCACCTGGGCTTCAATGTCGAGCGGATCAAGCTGGAACTGGTGCTGTGCACGGCGCTGGGTGTCGGAGCCGCCGTGGCGGCGGCGGGCCTGATCGGGTTTATCGGCCTGGTGGTACCGCACCTGATGCGGCTGCTGATCGGCCCGGATCATCGGGTGCTGTTGCCCGCGTCGCTGCTCGCCGGAGCCAGCCTGTTGCTAATGGCCGACCTGGTCGCCCGCCTGCTGCTGGCGCCGGCCGAATTGCCGATCGGTATCGTCACTGCACTCATCGGTGCACCCTTCTTCCTTTATCTGCTGGTACGGGGGCGTTCCTGATGCTGCGGGCAAACAACTTGCTGGTCCGACGCGGCAGTCGCACGGTGCTGGCGGGCATCGATATCGAGTTACGCCCAGGACAAGTCCTGGGCGTTCTGGGGCCCAACGGCGCCGGCAAAAGCACCCTGCTCGCCGCCTTGTGCGATGAGCTGCCGGCCAGCGAAGGCACGGTCAGCCTGGACGGGCGCAAGCTCGCCGACTGGCCGGGCCAGGAGCGGGCCAAACGCCTGGCGGTATTGCCCCAGAGTTCGAGCCTGAACTTCGCCTTCTCGGTCAACGAAGTGGTGGGCATGGGTCGCTTGCCCCATGCCAGCGGTCGTGTGCGCGATGCCGAAATCGTCGCCGAAGCGCTCGGCGCCGCCGACGCCCTGCACCTGGCCGGGCGAAGCTATCTGGCGTTGTCCGGTGGCGAACGCCAGCGGGTGCATCTGGCGCGGGTACTCGCCCAACTGTGGCCGGGTGCCGAGGGGCAGACGTTGCTGCTCGACGAGCCGACCTCGATGCTCGACCCGCTGCACCAGCACACTATCCTGCAAGCAGTGCGTGATTTTGCCGGACGCGGTGCGGCGGTGCTGGTGATCCTGCACGACCTGAACCTGGCGGCGCGTTACTGCGATCACCTGCTGTTGTTGCAGGACGGTCGCCCCCACGCCTACGGCACGCCGGACGACGTCCTGACCGCCGAAGCCCTGCAAGCGGTGTACGGGCTACAGGTGCTGATTCACCAGCACCCGGAACGCGGCCACCCGTTGATTATCGCGCGCTGATACCCGCCCTCTCCCGCCGTTGCGCGCGAGGGGGCCACTGTCTAATAAGGAACACCGATGCGCATTCTGCTGTTATGCCTGTTCAGCCTGCTGGCTGCCTGCCAGTCCCACGACGTTACGCCGCCCCCGGCAGCGATTGCGTCGCAAGGTCGGGATCATGCCGATCTCGGTATGATCCGCGAGCTCGCCACCGGGCGCACCCTGACACCGCAAGAACTGGTCGAGCGCCTGGCTGGCGCAACCCGGGTGCTGGTCGGCGAGCAACACGACAATCCCGATCACCATGCCCTGCAACTGTGGCTACTGCGCGAACTGGCCAGGCAACGCCCGCAAGGCAGTCTGCTGATGGAAATGCTCAACCCCGACCAACAAGCCAAGGTCGATGCGGCGCAGGCCGCCACCCGTGCGGGTCAACCACCGGCCGATCCGTACCAGGCGCTGTCCTGGCAAGCCAATTGGGATTGGGGCGTCTACGGCGCGCTGGTCACCTACGCCCTGCGCCAACCCTACCCGCTGCTGTCGGCCAACCTGGATCGGGCGCAGATCATGCAGATCTACAAACAGCGCCCGACGCTCACCGGCGAAGCGTCCACGACCCCACAGGTGCGCGCGACATTGCTGGAGGACATCCGAGAATCCCACTGCGGCTTGCTGCCCGAAACGCAAATGCCGGCGATGCTCGCCGTGCAACAGCAACGTGACCGACGCATGGCCGAGCGCCTGTTGGCGGCACCGACGCCGGCAGTGTTGTTGGCCGGGGCGTTTCATGTGCGCAAGGATTTGGGGGTGCCGTTGCACCTGAAAGACCTCGGGGCGGGCGAAGGAAATGCGGTGCTGGTGCTGGCCGAAGCCGGTAAGACAGTGAGCGCAGAAAGCGCGGATTACGTGTGGTACACGGCGGCGCAGCCGGAGCAGGATCACTGCGCCAAATTGCGACGTTAGATCTGATTCATGGATTTGGCGGGGCAACTATCGCTTTCGCGAGCAGGCTCGCTCCCACAGGGGAAATGCATTCCAAATGTGGGAGCGAGCCTGCTCGCGAAGGCGGCATCAGATTCAACATATTTGACCCTGGCTCACCCTCGTCACGGCGCCGGAAAGGACTCCAGATAAGCCAACAAATCATCGATCTTCTCCTGATCGCTGATTCCCCAGAAAATCATCCGCGTCCCCGACACCACCGCCTTCGGGTCTTCGATATACGCCGCCAGTTTCTCCCGCGTCCAGACAATGCCGGAGGACTTCATCGCCTCCGAGTACTGATAGTCCGTCGTGCTTCCCGCCGTGCGCCCGACAATACCGTTGAGCTGCGGACCAAAAAACGCCCGCGCTGACTCGCCGATCTGATGGCAGCCACTGCACATGCGCTTGAACAGTTTCCCGCCCGCCTCGGCATCTCCCTGCGCGTTCGTCTGCGCGGCGAACAGGCCTGCACCGAGGCTCAGGACGAGGGTCATCACGGCCGCTTTGTTCATTTACAGCTCCAGCCTGTAGCGAAAAAAATGGCCGCCATTTGAGCATGACCAGGGTATTAAACCGAAGCTTTTCAGACGCACGAGGCCCATGCCTGCCGTCCATCCCGCCAATCCACGCCCCGCTTTCGCCCGCCTAGACTAGCTACTCACAACATGCGTGGCATGAGCAGCCGCCACACATTCCCACACCAACAAACGGAGGCACAATCATGAAAATTGTCGTCATCGGCGGTACAGGCTTGATCGGAACACAGCTCTGCAAACTCCTGCGTGAAGGTGGCCACGATGTGCTGTCGGCCTCGCCGAGATCGGGCGTCAACGCCGTCACCGGGGAAGGATTGGAGGCCGCACTCAAAGGCGCCGAGGTGGTGGTTGACGTCGCCAACTCACCCTCGTTCGAAGATGCCGCCGTGCTCGAATTCTTCGAAAAATCCGGGCGCAACCTCGCCGCCGCCGAGAAGGCCGCCGGGATCAAGCACCACATCGCCCTCTCGGTGGTGGGGACGGAACGGATGCTCGAAAGCGGTTACTTCCGCGCCAAGATGGCCCAGGAAGAATTGATCAAGAAATCCGGGGTGCCCTTTACGATTCTGCGTGCCACGCAGTTTTTCGAGTTCATCGGCGCCATTGTCCAATTCAGCATGCAAGGCGACACCGCTCGCTTGACCTCAGCCGCCCTGCAACCGGTCGCCTCGGCCGACGTCGCGGCGGCGCTGGCTAAAATTGCCGTGGCGGCGCCCACGGGCCAGACACTGGAAGTGGCCGGCCCGGACAAGCAACCCCTGGTGTCGTTCGCCAAGACCTACCTGCAACACACCGGGGATCAGCGCGAAGTGGTTACCGACGATAACGCCGGATACTACGGCGCAAGCATCAACGACCAGTCGCTGACCCCGGGCGCCAATCCTATTCTCGGCAAGATTCATTTCGATCAGTGGCTCAAGAGTACAAGCACCCAGTGATGACGGACAGGGGCGTCCGGTTCGCTCCCTGCCCGATCAGGACAAGGCCCCGCCCTCCACTCTCATCAGGAGCATCCCATGAGAACGCCCATTATTGCCGCCTTGCTTGCCCTGCCGTTCACCACAATGCCAGCCCTGGCGGCCGATGCACCACACCCGGATGTCAAAGTGATCTCGGAAACGGCACTTCCCGATTACCCCGGCAAAGAAGTGCTGATGCTCACCGTCGAATTCCCGCCCGGCGGTGCCGACCCGGTTCATCGGCACGATGCCCACGGCTTCATCTATGTGCTCGAAGGCTCCATCGTCATGGCGGTCAAGGGTGGCAAGGAAGTCACGCTGATGCCTGGACAGAGCTTCTACGAAGGCCCCAATGACATACACACCGTGGGCCGCAATGCCAGCAAAGACAAACCCGCCAAATTCGTCGTGTTTCTGTTGAAGGACCAGGGCAAGCCACCGGTCATCCCGGTCCCTTGACCCTGAGAGCAGCTGCATAAAACAAAAAATCCGGAGCCTGATACAGGACTCCGGATTTTTTGGGTGACTGCAATTACTGAACGTTTTTCAGCTTGATCACATCACCGGAAACCTGGGTGGTGTAGCCGTTGAGCACCCATGCCCAGAACCAGCGCTCCTGCACCTGGGTGTTGATCATGGCATCGCCGCCCTTGGCTTTGATCGCCTCGTCCTGTGCCCGCACAAAACGACTGTTCTGACGAATCGGGATCACGCCGAAGAGCATCAGGCCCGTGGCGCTCGCTTCGCTGTGGCCCAGTACGGTGTACTGATTGCTGTCGTATTGCCGGGTGTTCATTGGCGCACTGCTGCAACCCGCCAACACCAGGCCAGCCAAGGCACCCGCCACCACTTTACTGAGGTATTTCACTGCACAACTCCATGAGTAAGCGCCCGGGATCCAGCTCTCGAGCGGCGCACACTTTAACGAAAATGATGGCCAATGGATATCATGCACTCATACCACCACATCCCCCTGTAGGAGCTGGCTTGCCAGCGAAAGCGGCCTGACATCCAACATCACAGTTGACTGACCCGCCGCCATCGCAAGCAAGCTCGCTCCACATCAGGTTTGATGCCTTAACGTTTCAATCCTTGAAATCCGTGGACAGCGCCAGTTCGTTCCACTCGGCCAGTTCCTGGGCGACAAAACGGTTTTTCGCTTCGATGCGCGCAATGGTATCGCTGCCCAGGGCCAGCCGTTGTGGCGGGTTCGGCGCATTGACCAAGGCCAACATGGCCTCGGCGAACTTCACCGGATCACCGGGTTGGGCATGGTTGGCTGACTCGGCATATTTGCGCATCGCCCCCACCGTCTCGTCGTAATCCGGCAATTCCAGCGCGGTCTTCACCAACGATTGCTCGTCGAGGAAGTCAGTGCGGAAGAAGCCCGGCTCAACCACCGTGGCATGGATGCCCAGCGGCGCCAGTTCCTGATGCAGGGCCTCGGTGATGCCTTCCACCGCAAACTTGGTGGAACCGTAGACACCCCACCCCATGTAGGCCTGGTAGCCACCGATGGAGGAGATGTTGATGACATGCCCGGCGCGCTGGCGACGCATGTGCGGCAGTACCGCGCGGGTCACGTTGAGCACGCCGAAGACGTTGGTGGCGAACAGACGCTCGGTCTCGCTGGCGCTGGTTTCTTCCACCGCGCCCAACACACCGAAGCCGGCATTGTTGATCAGCACATCGATGCGGCCGAAACGCTTGATGCCTTGCGCCACGGCCTGATGGGCTTCTTCCTCGCGGGTCACGTCCAGGCGCACGGCCAGCAGGTTCGGATGATCGCCCAGGCGGGCAGTGATTTCTTCGGGTTTGCGAGCCGTGGCAATCACCGCGTCGCCGGCACGCAGAGCACGTTCTGCGATGAGAGTGCCAAAACCACGGGAAGCTCCAGTAATGAACCAAGTACGCATTTCAACTCCTCCTGTCAGCGACCCGAGCGTGATTGCCGGGCCTTCTCGATGAGTTGACGCCACTTTAAAACTCCACTACTGATGTGATAATCCCAATAATTTTGCATGGCTTTGTGAAAGGCATTCACAGATGAAAGCTCCTTCAGCGGCAGACCTCTCGATCTTCCTGAGCGTGGCCAATCACCTGAACTTCAGCCGGGCGGCGGTCGAACTGGGCGTGACGCCTTCGGCGCTGAGCCATGCCGTGCGCACCCTGGAGAACCGGCTCGGGGTCCGGCTATTCAACCGCACCACCCGCAGCGTCGGCCTGACCGAGGCCGGCGAACGCCTGCGCGCGCGATTGCAACCGGCCTTTCGCGACATCGACGATGCCCTGGAAGACCTGAACAACTACCGCGACAAACCCTCGGGAAGCCTGCGCATCACCGCCGGACGCCAGGCCGCGGAACTGGTGCTGTTGCCGCTGGCCAGCGAATTCCTCGCGGCCTATCCGGACGTGAAACTGGAGATCGTGGCGGACGACGGCCTGGTGGATGTGGTCGCCGGCGGTTTTGATGCCGGTGTGCGCTTCGGTGCGCGGCTGGAGGCCGACATGGTCTCGCTGCCCATCGGCTCGTACCTGCGCTCGGTGGTCGTGGGCTCGCCAGCGTTCTTTGCCCGGCACGCCGTCCCGCACAAGCCCGAAGACCTGCATGGTCTGCCGTGCATCCGCCATCGCTTTCCCAGCGGATCGCTGTATCGCTGGGAGTTCGAACGTGGCGGCATTGCCGAGGAAATCGAAGTCGACGGTCCGTTGACCCTGGGCGATGTGAGCCTGATGGTCGGCCCGGCGTTGCAGGGCGTCGGCATCGCCTACCTCTTCGAAGACATGGTCAAGGCGCAGCTGGCCGACGGCAGTCTGGTACAAGTGCTGGGCGACTGGTGTCCCTACTATCCGGGGCTGCACCTGTATTACCCGAGTCGTCGCCATGTACCGGCGACGCTCAAGGCTTTCATCGAGTTCGTGCGCGCGGCCCGGGAATCGTAGGAGCCAAGGAACACCGCTTCCACATTGGGTGGCGGGTGTACCCGGAATTCAGTGGCGACAAATCACTACTGTGGGAGATTCTATGGTTGAGGGGAAGCCCTCATCTGGTTTTCGGCTGGTATTCGCTCTGTCCTTTCAACAGGGCGAATACCAGCCGAGCAAGCTTGCGGGCCAGCATCACCAGTGCCTGGGTGGTGCTGAAACCTCGGCTTCTTTGCTCCTGGTAAAACCCTTTCCAGGTCTCGGTACGACTCGCCGACATGGCCGCATTGTGCAAAAGCCGACGGGCCTCTGGATCGCCTCGCTTGGTCAAACTCCGGCGAGCGTCCTTTTGCCCTGATTTTGCCACCCGTAAATCCATTCCCAGAAAGGCGATGAAGGCATCTGCATTTCTGAAGTCTCCGCGCTGAAACGCTGTAATCAGGCGCGCACCGGTCAAAAATCCGATGCCTTCAACTTTCAGGCAACGTTTCAGCTGACCGAGCAAACCGGCTTCCTTGAGCTGATCGTTGATCGTCTTTTCGATCAGCGTCTCGAGCTGCTGCATGGACTTTATTTGCTCGGTAAAAGCCGCCTTCAGCAGGGGCTCATTCGACCAGCTTTGCACCAGTCCAACCCTTGCCTGGACCAAGGCGGCCCGACGGCGGAAAAGGCTCAGGAGCTGGCGGTATAGCGGTGACGGCGGGGTCCATGGGTGAAGCTCTTCCTGTTCATTTTTCAGATACCGAGCAAGTAGCTTGGCATCCAGCGCATCGGTTTTGGCGCGAATCTTCACACCTTCGCGGTAATGCTTGAGCTCATAACCGCCCACCATGTAAATCACGCAGCCGGCCTCATAGGCCAAGTCAGCGAACTCCAAGTGGTAGATATTGGTGGCTTCGATGGCAATAGCCACCGGCCCCGCCAATTCTTTTAACCATTTACCAATGGCTACCTTGTTGTTGGGGATTTTTTCGAGCAGGTCCAGTTCGGCGTGATAGATCACCAGTTCGTTCTTGGCGACATCCACGCCCACGATCGGCTTTAAGACTGGAACCGGCATTGCCATAGGATTTCCTCCGAGATATGGTTTTAAGCACTTGAAGGGCTCACCCAGGGGCGCAGGCTTGTTCCTATCGTCGGTCCTAGCCAGAAGCATTCTTTATCGGCGCTTGGGTGAAAGGAGGAGGGGCGAACTCTCCCACAGTCTGTACTGCGTCAACAGTCAGAATCGAGCCTTGTCCCTCCTCCTCCCTTCAAGTCCTACCATACAAGCGAGCCTGCTCGCGAAAGCGGTGGATCAGTCAGCATTAATGTTGAATGTGCCGGCCCCTTCGCGAGCAGGCTCGCTCCCACAAGGGATTTGTTGTGTTCCCGGGTTTTGTGTTCACCCACGTTCAACTGTGGGTGCGATCAGGGTTTGAGGTAGTCCAGGGTCTGCGCCGTGGTCCACAGGGCGTTGGCGATGTAGCGGTAGTTGATCAACGCCGCCAGGTAACCATCGCCTTCCGGGGTGGTCGGGCCGGCGGTGGCGTCACGGACCACGGCCACTTCAAAACCCTGCTCCAGCAGTTCACGCAAATGCGACTCGACACAGAGATTCGCCGCCATGCCCGCCAGAATGACCTGCGACACGCCGTGCTTGCGCAGTTGCAGCGCCAGGTCATTGGTTTCCGGGCCGTACACCTTGTGCGGCGAGGCAATGATGGTTTTACCGTCGAGGATGTATGGCTTGAACTCGGGCATGAAATCGGCACCGGAGTTTTCAAAACCGTCGAGGGTCAGCGGTCCCTGGCGATCGAACATGCAGATGCTGTGCATGACCTTTTCCAGCGGCCCGCCAAAGTGCCATTCGTGGTCGCACGGGTAGTAGTAATGCGGGGAAACCGCGACGGTGATGCCCGCGCCTTTGGCCGCGGCGAACAACTGGCCGAGGTGATTGACCACATCGTGCTCGACGATGCTCTTGCCGAATACGCCCCAGCTCACGCCCTCGGGGCTGAGGAAGTCGATCTGCGGGTCGATGACCACCAGCGCGGCGCGGGACAGGTCAAGCTTCATGCCCGGGTCCGGCAGCGCGGGCTCTGTCGGGTCGGCGTATTCGGCGGCGGTGCGGATCGAATCATGGCTCATGTAAACGGACTCCGGTGGTGGACGAGAAAAATCGCTGTGCGCCATGGCTCCCTGGAGGGGCGTTGATTACCATCGGCGAGCACTGCATCCTACGGCCGCGCCCTGCTCCACGTTTGCCAGGACGTACAGAGTCTTTACCCGGGCGTCTCCAACATGGATATCCTTTCCGAATTCTTCGAACGCACGCACCTGCAGGGCCGGCTGTTCTTCGCCGGTCCCGTGGACGGCACACTGGTGCTCGACAAACCGCCGGGCATGGCGTTTATCCATGTGATCAGTCGCGGCGATATCGACATGGTGCAGCCGGGATTGCCGAACATTTCCATCAACGAGCCCAGCGTGTTGTTTTGTCCCAGCAGTTGCCGTTATCAACTGCGCTCCAGCTCCGCGCAAGGTGCCGAACTGATCTGCGCCTCCTTCCAGTTCGGACGCAATGCCCTGCAACCTTTCCCGCTCGGGCTCAAGGAAACCCTGGTGTTTCCGTTCCGGCAGCTGGAAAACCTCACGCCCCTGCTCGGCACCCTGATCAACGAATTCCAGGACCAGGCCCCCGGCCGGACCAAGGCGCTCAACCTGCTGCTCGAATACCTCTTCGTGCAGCTGGTGCGGCGCTCGGTGATGGAAGGCAAGATCTCCGGCGGCCTGCTGTATGCCCTTCAGGATGGGCGCCTGGCGACGGTGTTCAGCCGGATTCACGAGGAACCGGAGGCACTCTGGACCGTAGAGAAGCTGGCTCATCTTGCGAACATGTCCCGGTCGAAATTCTCGGCGTGTTTCACCCGGATCATGCAGATCTCACCAATGGGCTACGTGACCGCCTGGCGCATGAAGCTGGCCCAGGACCTGCTGCGCGACGGGGTGCAGATCAAGGTGATAGCCGCGTCGGTGGGCTACAGTTCGCAAGCGTCATTCTCCAGGACCTTCCTCAACGTGGTGGGCAGCCCACCAGCCGAATGGCTCAAGCGCGATGCAAGCGGTGAAGATGCGCCCCAGGTCAAGGTGCGGGTGCTGCCCGACCAGCCCAATGATTTAACCAGCCACTAACTTGTCAGAGAGAAAACAGATGATCACTTGCTACCTGAAATACGTGCTCGACCCGTACAAGCTCGAAGCGTTCGAGCATTACGGCAAGCTGTGGATTCCGCTGGTGGAGAAATTCGGCGGCCAGCATCACGGCTACTTCCTGCCGTCCGAAGGCGCCAACAACATCGCCATGGCCATGTTCACCTTCCCCAGCCTGGCGGCTTACGAAACTTACCGGCAGCAGTCGGTGAGCGATCCGGAATGCATCGCCGCCTTCAAGTACGCCGAAGAAACCCGCTGCATCCTCAGCTATGAGCGCAGTTTTTTCAGGCCGGTCTTCGGTGACGCCAAACGCTGACCGACTAGCCTTGGGATGGCGCCTTGGCTGAAGGTGGCTTGGTCAAATCCAGGCAGTAGGTGTAGTAACCCGGATCACGCACCCACCCCAACGACTCATACAAACCCTGCGCGCTGTGATTGTCGGTGGCGGTTTCCAGGGTCATGCCTTTGGCGCCCATCAACCGGGCAAAGTCGCGGGCGGTGTTCATCAGCAGCGTACCGACGCCCTTGCCCCGGGCGGCGGGCGTGGTGAACAGATCGCCGAGCAGCCAGGTGCGATGAGCGTCGATGGAGGAAAAGGTCGGGAACATCTGCACGAAACCCAGGGTTTCGCCGCTGGTGTCCTCGGCATGGAAAATCACCGACTCGTCGCGGGCGATCCGTTCGGCAATGAAGGCGCGAGATTGCGGCAGGTTCGATGGCTGGCCGTAGAAGCCGCGATAGGCGTCGAATAACGGGGCGATTTTGTCGATGTGGGAAGCGTCGGCGCGCAGGGCCTGGATAGGCATGAGGGTGCTCCATTGCGGTCTCGGGGAGTTACAGACTAGCAATGGAAATGGTTTTCTTCCTGTGGGAGCGAGCCTGTTCGCGAAGGGGCCATAACATTCAACATTGATGTTGACTGGCCCATCGCTTTCGCGAGCAGGCTCGCTCCCACAGTTGAACTGGTTTCTCCATAACAATCAGGTCGATTCATAGGCCGCCTTCGCGGGCAAGCCCGCTCCCCACAGGGGATTGGGGATACCCGCGAAATCAAGTCAGACCCGCACGTTACGCCCCGGCAACGACGAGCGTTGGCTGCTTTCCCAGTTTTCCACCAGCCCCACCGGCACCTCCGATGCCGGCAGCATCGTCACCCCGCGAACCAGATCCGAAGCCCGCTCGGCCAGCATGATGGTCGGTGCATTGAGGTTGCCGTTCGGTTCGGTCGGGAACACCGAGGAGTCGATCACCCGCAACCCGGCAATGCCATGCACCCGCAACTCGGAATCCACCACCGCCATATCGTCCTCGCCCATGCGGCACGAGCCGCAAGGGTGGTAGGTGCTTTCGAGGTTTTCACGGACGAAGGCGTCGATCTGTTCATCGGTTTGCACCAGCGGACCGGGGGCGATTTCGCCGTCGCGGAAACGGTCCATCGCCTTCTGGCCGATGATCTCGCGCGTCAGGCGGATGCAGCGGCGGAAACCTTCGCGGTCTTCTTCGCGTTGCAGGTAGTTGAAGCGAATTTCCGGGTGTTCGTAAGGGTCAGCGGAACGGACCCGCACATAGCCGCGACTTTTCGGCTTGTTCGGCCCGGTGAGCACCATGAAGCCGTGGCCCTTGATCGGCTTGTTACCGTCGTAGCGCATGGCCGCCGGCAGAAAGTGGAACTGGATGTCCGGCCAGCGCAGGCCCTTGTCGGAGCGAATGAAACCACCGGCCTCGAAGTGGTTGGTAGCGCCCAGGCCATCCTTGAACAGCAGCCAGCGCAGGCCAATCAACAACTTGCTCAGCGGGTCCATTTTGCTGTTGAGCGTCACCGGTTCCTTGCAGCCGAACTGGATGTACACCTCGGCGTGATCCTGCAGGTTCTCCCCGACTCCCGGCAGGTCATGACGCACGACGATCCCGGCTTTGCGCAGGACTTCGGCCGGGCCGATGCCGGAGCGTTGCAGCAGGTGCGGCGAGCCGATGGGACCTGACGAAATCAACACTTCGCGGTTGCAATACACCTCGTGGGTCTGGCCATCGTGGTCATAGCGGATACCCACCGCGCGCTTGCCGTCGAGAATGATCTGCCGGGTCATGGCGTGGGTGATCACGGTCAGGTTCCGCCGCCCCATGGCGGGCCGCAGATAGGCATTGGCGGTAGAGCAGCGCACGCCATTCTTCACGGTCATGTGCATCGCACCAAAGCCTTCCTGCATGAAGCCGTT
The DNA here is from genome assembly GCF_002356535.2 of Pseudomonas izuensis. Classification (NCBI taxonomy): domain Bacteria; kingdom Pseudomonadati; phylum Pseudomonadota; class Gammaproteobacteria; order Pseudomonadales; family Pseudomonadaceae; genus Pseudomonas; species Pseudomonas izuensis. The sequence continues at coordinate 4,405,929 of NZ_AP017423.2, forward strand.
GCAGTCGTCGGTCTTGATGTAGCCCGCTTCGGCACCGGCTTCGACCCAGGCCCCGTACAGCGGGTTTTTCATGTGGTTGCCATTGGTGGTGTGCAGCGGCCCGGTTTGCCCGCGATAACTGTCACCCCCCGACTCGTAGCTCTCGGCCCGCTTGAAGTACGGCAGGCAATTCTTATAGCCCCAGCCTTGGGCACCGAGGGTTTCCCACTCGTCGAAGTCATAGGCGTGGCCACGGATGTAGACCAGGCCGTTGATCGACGATGACCCACCCAACACCTTGCCACGCGGGCAGTGAATGCGCCGGCCATTGAGGTAGGTTTCCGGCTCGGTTTCGTAGCGCCAGTTGTACTTTTTGGTGTTCATCGGAATCGAAAACGCACTGGGCATCTGGATCACCACACTGCGGTCGCTGCCACCGAATTCCAGCACCAGTACCGAGGTGCAAGGGTCTTCGCTCAGGCGGTTGGCCAACACACAACCGGCAGAGCCTGCGCCAATGATGATGTAGTCGTATTTTTGCGTAGCCATGATTTATCTCCGGACCGCCGACTCGTTGAACACACTGAGCGAGTCGCCGGTGGTGTATTGCGGGCAGGTTTTTTCGATGTGCTGGATGACGGTTTCTTCGCGCTTGAGATCGATCGAGCGGCTCAGCCAGTAGTACGCCAGCCCCGACACGATCAGCCCGACCAGCCAGGCGATGTCGATGCTGCCCAGCGCCTTGGCCAGCGGGCCGACATACACCTCACGCTGCTCGACGCCATCAAAGATGTAGAAGAACGGGATCATCGAGATGAAGCCGATGGCGTACGCGGCGATGCCACGCAGACCCCAGCTGCCGTAGAGGTTGCCGTGGGGCATGAAGAAATGCGGGATGGCGTAGCGGCCTTTGCGCACGAAGAAGTAGTCGGTGAGGTTGACCGAGGTCCACGGCACCAGGAAGTACAACATCACCACCAGATAGATACCGAGCACCGACAGGCCCTTGCCCGAGCTCTGGATGCTCAGGGCCACACCCAGTTGCAGCAGGATCACGAAAGCGATCGCCAGGATGCGTGCCTTGCGGGTCGGTTCGATGTGCTTGATCGAGTCGACGCAGGTCAATGTGGTCAGCTTGGCGCTGTAGATATTCATCGCGATCACCGGCAGGAACGCCAGGATGGTGATGACCACCACCGCCGTGCCCATCAGTGGCGACACGGTATTGCCGACTTGCCCCAGGGCCACCAGCACGTCGGTGGAGTGCAGGTGATCGGCCAGCCAGCCGCCAACGGAAATCATCCACGCGCCGGACAACGAGGCACCGAGGAACACCACGGCAATCAATTTGCCGCTGGAGGTGTTCTTCGGCAGGTAACGGGAGTAATCGGACACATAGGGGGCGTAAGCGATGTTGTAACTGGCCGCCGCCGCGAACTGGGCGATGAAACCGGTCCAGTTGAAGCCCAGCGGCGCCGGTGCCACTTCGCCGTCGGCGAGTGCCGGCAGCACCGCATCCGGCACCCAACCCATCAGCACCGCCAGGGTTACCAGACCGTACAGTGGCAGCGACAGGTACAACGCCCATTTGAAGCTGCGGTGCATCCAGTCATGTCCGAGAATCGCCAGCACCGCCGCCGGGATGGTCACCGCCACCGCAATCACGGTGGGGCTGAAACCGAACAGCGTGTGCAGCCCTTGCATCATCAGCACCAGGTTGACGATGTTGAAGCCGGCGAACACGAATAGCGTCGCCAACAACACCAGAATCACCCCGCGATAACCGAACTGCGCCCGGGATTGGATCATTTGCGGCAGGCCAAGGTGCGGGCCTTGCGAACCATGAAAGGCCATGAACAGCGTGCCGAACATGATGCCCAACGTGCCGGCGAGTGTGGTCCAGAGGGCGGTCAGGCCGACGCTGGGGCCGACGAAGCCGATGGTCATGGTGAAGAAGGTGAAGTTGCCGAGAAACCAGAACGGGCCCTGGCTCGACAGTTTGTCGGTGCGCTCGCTTTCCGGGATGAAATCGATGGAATGACTCTCGACCACGGACTTGTCGTCGAGGATGGACACACTCGGAGCAGGCTTGGCGTCAATGTTCATGATGGTCTCTTATTGTTGGAAGATCATGACGAGATAACCGCATTCTTTCGGGTGAACGACGTCCCTGTTGGAAGCCCTGTGAAGATCACTGTGGGAGCGAGCCTGCTCGCGAAGGCGATGTGTCAGGCGACGTTAATGCTGGATGTGCCCGCCTCTTCGCGAGCAGGCTCGCTCCCACAGGTGCTGTGTGGTGTTTCAGGGCAAGGTGATCCACACCGCCTTGGTTTCGAGCAGGTAATCGAGCTGCTCGGCACCCAGGTCCTTGCCGAACCCGGACTGCTTGTAGCCACCGAACGGCATCGACGGGTCGAGGGTGCCGTGGGCGTTGACGTAGACCGAGCCCGCCTGCAACCGTGGAATCAGGCTGTGCACCTTGCCCAGGTCGTTGGAATACAGGGCCGCCGCCAGGCCATAGGCCGAGTCGTTGGCCAGGGCCAGCGCCTCTTCTTCATCGTCGAAGGGCGCGGTCACCAGCACCGGGCCGAAGATTTCTTCCTGGACGATGCGCATGTCGTTGCGGCAATGGGCAAAGATCGTCGGCTCGACGAAATAGCCCGGACCTTCGACTGGCTGGCCGCCGTAGACCAGTTCGGCGCCTTCACGCTTGCCGGTTTCGATGTACTCGCTCACCCGCTGCTTCTGCTGGGCCGACACCAGCGGCCCGATGAAGCAGTCCGGATCCATGCCGGGCGCCATCTTCAACGTGCGGGTGTAGGCAATCAGTTCGCGCAGGAATTGGTCGTAGACGCTGCGATGCACATAGGCCCGCGTACCGGCGTCGCACACCTGCCCCGAGTTGAAAAACACACCGTTGGCGACCGCTTGCGCAGCGGCCGGGATGTCGGCATCGGCCAACACGATTACCGGTGATTTTCCTCCGAGTTCCAGGGTTAGTCGCTTCATTTCGTCCAGCGCGGCGCGGCCGACGGTGCGGCCCACCGGGGTCGAGCCGGTGAAGGTCAGTTTGTCGATGTCGGGGTGGGTGGCCATGGCCGCGCCGACCACGCTGCCGCGCCCGGTGACGATGTTGATCACACCGTCCGGAATCCCCGCTTGCTGCACCAGCTCGGCAAAACGCAGGGCCGACAGCGAGGTCAATTCGGCGGGTTTGACCACCACGGTGCAACCGGTGGCCAACGCCGCCCCGAGTTTCCAGGCCATGGTTTGCAGGGGGAAGTTCCACGGCACGATGGCGCCGACCACCCCCACCGCTTCCTTGCGCGTATAGGCCAGGTAATTGCCCGGCAGCGAAGGCTCCACGGTGCGCCCGTGGAGCTTGGTCGCCCAACCGGCAAAATAACGCAGGGTATCGACCGTGCCCTGGATGTCGACATCCTTGGCGAACGCGACTGACTTGCCCATGTCGATTGATTCGATCTCGGCCAGTTCGGCAGCGTTTTCTTCAATCAGGTCCGCCAGACGTCGCATCAGGCGTTCGCGCTCCGCCGGTTTGGCCTGGCGCCAGGCGCCGCCGTCAAACTGGGCGCGGGCGGCCTGCACCGCGCGGTCCAGATCCTCGACGGTGCCCATGGGAATGCGGGTGATCAGGCCTTCGGTCGATGGCTCGATGACTTCGGAGGTCTGGCCGTCGCTGGCCTCGACCCAGGCACCGCCGATGAACATTTTCTGCACCTTGCCGAGGAAGGTCTGGGTGGCTTCGCTGACGCCGTATTTCTGCAGGTAGCTTTTGACGATCGTGTCCATTGTCATGCTCTCAGGCCGGGGTGGCTTCGTGGATGGACTGCCGCGCTTGGGCGCGTTCGTGAAAGATGAAACCGATGCTGTTGAGCAGCAGTTGCGCGGCGAGAATCGAGGTCATGCCGGTCGGGTCGTAGACGGGTGCTACCTCCACCAGGTCCATGCCGACAATGTTGCCTTTGCTGCGTTTGGCCAGGGCCTGGATGATTTCCAGCACTTCGTAGTAGAGGAAGCCGCCGTGGCTGGGGGTGCCGGTGCCGGGGGCGATGGACGGGTCGAAACCGTCGATGTCGATGGTGATGTAGTAATTGATGTTCTGCGGGATCAGCGCCAGCACCCCGTCGACGCCCAAGCGACGAACATCGCGCACCGAAAGGATTTTCGAACCCGCCGCATGGGCCGCTTCGTAGTCATCGCGGTTGGACGACGACACGTTGCGGATGCCCATCTGGGTCATGCCGACAATGTGGTTCATTTCCGAGGCGCGACGCAGCGGATTGCCGTGGCCGTAGCGCACGCCGTGGCGCTCGTCGACGAAATCCAGGTGCGCATCGAAGTGGATGATGTGGATCGGTCCACGACCCTCGAACGCCTTGATCACCGGCGCGTGCACCGAGTGATCGCCACCGAGCACCACCGGCATGACCCCGGCATCGAGGATCTTGCGCACGGCGTATTCGGTGTTTTCGTTGCTGGTGACCATGTCGGTGTGGACGATGTCGGCATCACCGACGTCGACCATGCGCACGTCGGCGGCGGTCAGGTACATGACGTCATCTTCGTGGTCGTAGGCGCCGGCATGGCCGAAGGAAAACAGCGTCGATGCCTCGCGAATGCCCCGTGGCCCGAAGCGTGCGCCGGAGCGCCACTGGGTGCCCATGTCATTGGGCACGCCGAGCACCGCCACGTCCGCGTCCAGGGCATCCCAGTCGGTGCACACCGGGGATTTGCCGAAGGTGCAATGCCCCACGAAGGGCAGGTTCAGGCGGCCGGATTCATAACCGTTGTTCGACATTTCAAGCCTCTCCACTTCTTGTTATCGGCTTGGCGGACTGCAGGGCGACCGCCGTTGGAGTGACTATGGGCGCAGCTTTTCGTGGAAAAAATGCTAAACATCAGATACTCATATCGGCATTGCCGATGCATCCACACACGGGAGGTCCAGGGTGATTCAACTGCACGATGTCGACCTGAAGTTGCTTCGGGTGTTTGCCACGATTGTCCGCTGTGGCGGTTTTTCCGCGGCGCAAGCGGCGTTGAACGCCGGCCAGTCGACCATCAGCGAACAGATGACTCACCTGGAGACCCGGCTCGGGGTCAAGCTCTGCCAGCGCGGGCGCAGTGGCTTTCGCCTCACCGAGCAAGGCGTGGCGATACATGAAGCCACCCAGCGCCTGCTCTCGGCGGTGGAAAATTTCTGCATGGACGCCGACGTGCTCAAGCAGCACATCAGCGGCAAGCTCAACCTGGGGATCATCGACACCACCATCACCGACCCTGACTCGCCGATCCCGCGCACCACCCAGCGCTTCGTCTCGCGGGGGCACGATGTGCACCTCAGCGTCTACGTCGGCGAACCCGCGGAACTGGAGGAACGGGTACTCGACGGTCGCTTGCACCTGGCCATCGGGCACTTCCCGATCCATGTGCCGGGGCTGTTGCATTCGCCGCTGTATCAGGAAGCCCTGGGGCTGTATTGCGGGCGGCGCCATCCACTGTTCGGCAGCCAGGCCGAAGGCGATGAACTGCTCGAAGAGATCAGCACCAGCCGCATTGTCGTGCGCGGCTACATGCAGCAATACGATCTGGAGCACCTGGGCGTCAGCAAGGCGGCGGCGACCGTGGACAATATCGAGGCACTGGCGATCCTGATCATCTCCGGCGCCTACCTGGGCTTTTTACCGGCCCACTTCGCCGCCCAGTGGATCAAGTCCGGCGAGATGCATCAGCTTGCCCCGCAGAGTCTTCAATTGATGTCGCCGTTCGACGTGATCACCCGGCGCGGCACGGCGCCACCGCCGATTCTTCAGGCGTTCCTCGAAGACCTGGCGGCCTGTTCGCGTAAAGCGCCACCACCCGAGAAGCGCTGACGGATTTTCCTTTGTGGGAGCTGTATGCAAATCGCTACACCGTAGTGAAATCAAGACAAGCCCCTGATAACCCGCCTGGCCCGGACTTCGCTCGCCAATGCCTGCATGGCTGTATTGATTTCAATACGGAACGCCTGCGCCACTCAATCAAAAAAACACGTAAGTCTTTGTTTTAAAACACATAATCAATACTGGCATCGCCCTTGCGAACAACAACGTCCAACAACAACGAAACCCTGTAGGAGCGATGCTTGCTCGCGATGGCCGTTACGCGGTCTATCTGATGAACCGCGTCATCGTTCATCGCGAGCAAGCTTTGCTCCCACAGGAGTACAACCAAGGGGACTCCACCATGTTCAGCAAGCACGACCAGATCAAAGGCTACGACGACGCACTGCTGGCGGCGATGAACGCCGAAGACGCTCGGCAGGAACACCACATCGAGTTGATCGCCTCGGAAAACTACACCAGCCAGCGGGTGATGGAGGCGCAAGGCAGCGGCCTGACCAACAAGTACGCCGAGGGTTATCCGGGCAAGCGCTATTACGGTGGCTGCGAACACGTCGACGTGGTTGAGCAACTGGCCATCGACCGCGCCAAACAACTGTTCGGCGCCGATTACGCCAACGTGCAACCGCACTCCGGCAGCCAGGCCAACGCCGCGGTTTATCTGGCGTTGCTGCAAGCCGGTGACACCGTGCTGGGGATGAGCCTGGCCCACGGCGGCCACCTGACCCACGGTGCCAAGGTGAGTTTTTCCGGCAAGCTGTACAACGCCGTGCAGTACGGCATTGACACCGCGACCGGACTGATCGACTACGACGAAGTCGAACGCCTGGCGGTGGAGCATCAACCGAAGATGATCATTGCCGGGTTCTCCGCTTATTCGAAGACCCTGGACTTCCCGCGTTTTCGTGAGATTGCTGACAAGGTAGGCGCGTACCTGTTCGTGGACATGGCCCACGTCGCCGGGCTGGTGGCGACCGGCCTGTACCCGAATCCGATCCCGTTCGCCGACGTGGTCACCACCACGACCCACAAGACCCTGCGTGGTCCCCGTGGCGGGCTGATCCTGGCCAGGGCCAATGCCGAACTGGAGAAAAAGCTCAATGCCGCGGTGTTTCCCGGTGGCCAGGGTGGTCCTTTGATGCATGTGATCGCGGCCAAGGCCGTGTGCTTCAAGGAAGCGCTGGAACCGGCATTCAAGAGCTATCAGGCGCAAGTGATCCGCAATGCCCAGGCGATGGCGCAGGTCTTTGTCGAACGGGGCTACGACGTGGTGTCCGGTGGCACCGACAACCATCTGTTCCTGGTCAGCCTGATTCGCCAGGGCCTGACCGGCAAGGACGCCGACGCCGCCCTCGGCCGTGCCGGCATCACTGTGAACAAGAACGCCGTGCCCAATGATCCGCAATCGCCGTTCGTGACTTCCGGCCTGCGCATCGGTACACCGGCAATCACCAGTCGCGGTTTCAAGGAAGCCCAGAGTATCGAGCTGGCAGGCTGGATCTGCGACATCCTCGATCACCTGGGCGATGCCGAAGTCGAAGCGCGAGTCGCCCGCCAGGCCGCGGCCATGTGCAGCGATTTCCCGGTCTATCGCGACTGATTTGCAGCGCATTCCCTTGTGGGAGCGAGCCTGCTCGCGAATGCGGTATGTCGGCTACATTGATGTCGACTGACAGGACCTCATCGCGAGCAAGCTCGCTCCCACAGGTTTCGTACCGACTGATCTCCCTGTAGGCGCTGGCTCGCCAGCGAAGACGGCGGCACAATCAGCCTCTGAGTTGGCTGACTGTCCGTTTTTTCGCTGGCAAGCCAGCGCCTACAGTGCATTTTCGGAGGCCCGGCACGATGCCATTTGCAGCTCGATCACTGCTCCTGTTCCTGAGCCTCACCCTGCCCTGCCTCGCCCATGCTGAAGACAGGCCCGCGCACATGGTGTATTTGCGCACGGTCGATCCCGGCATCGAGCAGGACATCCGCTATGCCGGCGCACACAATTTCACCGGTCATGCACTCGACGGCTACGAAGCGCCAGAGTGCCTGTTGTCGCTGGACGCCGCCAGGGCCCTCGCCCGGGTGCAATCGACACTGCGGGCGCAAGGCTATGGTTTGAAAGTATTCGACTGCTATCGCCCCAGTCGGGCGGTCGCGGACATGGGCCGTTTTGCGACGCAGCCGGGTGATCCGCGCAAGGCCGAGTTCTATCCACGGGTGGACAAGCAGGACTTCTGGCGCCTGGGCTACGTGGCACGGGTGTCCAATCACTCCAAAGGCGGCACTGTCGACCTGACACTGACCGGTCCCGACGCCCTGCCCGCCGACAGCTGGACGCCTTCAGCCACCCCCGTCGATTGCACGGCACCTTATGGTCAGCGCTGGCACGACGGCGCCGTCGACATGGGCACCGGCTTCGACTGCTTCGATGAGCGCGCCCATACCGACACCACGTTGATCAATGCCACCGCCCTGGAAAATCGCCAGCGGCTCACCCGTGCCATGGAGCAAGAGGGATTCACCGGCTACTCCGCCGAGTGGTGGCATTTCACATACACGCGGGATGCGTCGTTGAAGACGGTCATGGACTTCCCCATCACCCCGCTTGAGTCCACACCATGAACCGGTTGCTCAAGGCATGCGCCCTGCTGCTGTTGCCCTGTGCAGCCATGGCCCAGGGGCTCGACGACAGTCGGCAATTGATCGTCGTCACCAGCAAGGACTGGAATGACACTCAGGCCACCGCCCAACGATACGAACGCCACGGCAACACCTTTGAAAAATTCGAGGCACCGTTTCCGGTGGTGCTGGGCAAAAACGGCATGGCCTGGGGCAAGGGCCTCAACAGCGTTGCAGAACGCCAGGGACCGCTCAAACAGGAAGGCGACGGCAAGGCCCCGGCCGGGATGTTCAAGCTGGGCACGGCATTCGGCTATGCCCCAACGGCTGAAACCCGACTGCCCTACCTCGCGCTGACAACCGCCATCGAATGCGTGGATGACAGCCAGTCCAAACGCTACAACCAACTGGTCGATGGCTCGACAGTCGACAAGGACTGGAACAGTTCCGAGCGCATGCGGCGCAACGATGACATGTATCGCCAAGGCATTTTCATCGAGCACAACACCCCGGCGTCCCCCGCCGCGGGCTCCTGCATTTTCTTCCACATCTGGCGCGGCCCCACGATGCCGACAATGGGCTGTACCGCCATGGCGCCAGCGGATATCGCGCGCTTGTTCAGTTGGCTGGACCCGCGCCAGTCCCCGCTGCTGGTGCAATTGCCCGAGGCTGAATACCAACGCTTGCGTGAGCGCTGGCAGCTGCCCGAGCGTTGAACTACCTGTGGGAGCGAGCCTGCTCGCGAATGCGGTGTATCAGCCACATCAATGCTGAATGTGCCGACGTCTTCGCGAGCAGGCTCGCTCCCACAGGTTCAACGGAGCAGTGTTGCCCTTCTCGATCGTCGAAATGATGGATGGCGGGCGCCTGGTTTTGCGTAGCTTGCGTGCTGTTTCGACAAACGGCGTCACGATAAGGCTGTAGACCGTCAGGTAACGTTCGTGATCCGCCTCGCCGGTGCCGAAGCGGATCGCCTCGGGCTGCGACTGCGTGACGTAGAGTGTGCCGAACATCCAGTCCCAGAGTGACAGGTTGATCCCGAAATTTTTGTTGAAGTGCCGAGGGGCGTCGCTGTGGTGGATCTGGTGCTGGGCCGGGCTGTTGAGCACGTGCTCGACCACCGGCCCGAACGACAGCCAGACATGGCTGTGTCGCAGGTTGGCCGCCAGCGCGTTGAGGATGAACACCACGTAGGTCACGCCGAACAGCGTGTAGCGGCTGATCTCCCCGCCGCAGGCGTACCAGAAGAGGCCGGCAAAGGCGCTGAGGAACACGATATCGATCAGCCGCTCGATCATTTTCTCGATGAAATGCACCCGACTGGCCGTGACCGGCACCAGCACCGGCGCCGAATGATGGACTTTGTGAAACGCCCACAGGTAGCGGGAATGGTAGGCGCGATGGGCCCAGTAATGGATAAAGTCCTGCACGAGGAACACACCCAGCCCGTAGGCCAGGGTCAGTGCCAGGTGTTCTTCCACTTGCACCCGCGCGCCCCAAAGGTGCGTGAAGAAACGCATGTAGTCGCCGGAGCGCAGCACGTAGGGGTCGACCAGGCCAACAATGGGCACCACCAGCACGACTCGGAGGATCGCCCGCACAAAGTAGTAGCGGTAATCGAGCAATGCCGATGGATGTAAATGCACCCGGTTGCCGCCAATGAACTGCCAGAAAGAACGGGCGTCGGTCAGCCCGCGGGATCTGCGCACGCGGAACAGACCATAGGCAACGGCATAGGACGTGAAGAGAAAGGCGATACACAGACGGCCATTGAGATCGAAAAGGCCAAGGAATTGCTCGCTGACAGGGGCGATCACCCACCTGAACAGGTATTGGTAGAGTGGTGCGAGAACATCCATGACCGGCCTCATAACTGTAGGAGCGAGCTCGCTCGCGAAAAAATCAAACGCGCCGCCGGGCATCTGGTTTTACGCGTAATCGTTCACCACCATCGCGAGCGAGCTCGCTCCTACAGGGTTCGCGCTGTACCACCGAATGAAGACGTGATTGCGGATGTATCTTATTCAGGCTCTGGAGCTGCGGTCAACCGGCACGATCACTGCCGAGGTCCGGGCCAAGAGGTAATACAGAACACCCGGCACCACCAGCCCCACGATCCAGGACACGTCCACGCCGCCGAGCCATGCGACCATCGGTCCTGAATAGAAATGGGTGTCGACGAAAGGTAGCTGAATCAGCACGCCAATGACGTAGACGCTGATCCCCAGCAGGTTCCAGCGACCGTACCGCCCCGCCGGATCGGACAAGGCCGGGATGTCGTAGCGCTCCTTGTTGATGAAGTAGTAATCCACCAGGTTGATCGCGCTCCAGGGGGTGAAGAACGTCAGTAAGAACAGGATGAAATACTTGAAGCTGTTCAAGAACGAGTACTGCCCCAGCAACGCCAACGTGGTGGACGCCGCGACAATCACCAGTACGAACACCATGCGCTGGCCGGCACTGAATTCCAGACGACTGCGGAAACCGGTGATGATGGTAGCTACGCACATGAAGCTGCCGTAGGCGTTGAGGGTCGACACCGTGACCTTGCCGAACACCACGCTCAAGTACAGCAAGGAGGCCATCACCCCGGTACTGCCCAGACCGACGATGGTCGCCACTTCGTGACCGCGGAAGTTCGCTCCCGCCAATGCCGCGGCGAACACCCCCAGCACCATCGAAGCCTGGGCGCCGAGCACTGTACCGAGGCCAACGGCGGTGAAGGTTTTCCAGGATGAGGTCTTGCTCGGCAGGTAGCGTGAGTAATCGGCCACATACGGGCCGAACGCGATCTGCCAGGACGCGGAAAGCGACACCGCCAGCAGGAAGGTGCTCCAGGCGAAATGGCGATTTTCCAGCAGCAGGCCGATATCGTTGAGGGTCATCAACCGGGTAAACAGATAGACGAACGCGATGACGCCCAGCACGCTGGCTATCCGCCCCACCAGATGGATCACCCGGTAACCGAACATCGTCAGCAAGGCGATACAGGCGGCGAAAATCAGGATGCCGGCACTGTCGCTGACACTGATCAACTGCGCAATCGCCTGCCCCGACAACACGGCGCCGGTGGCGCTGAAGCCGAGGTACATCAGGCACACGAGGACAATCGGGATCGCCGCGCCGTACACCCCGAACTGCATGCGACTGGAGATCATCTGCGGCAACCCGAGCTTCGGCCCTTGCGCCGCGTGCAGCGCCACCACGGTTCCGCCGAGTACCTGGCCGATCAACAAACCGATGAGCGACCAGAACACATCACCGCCCAACACCACGGCCAGTGCCCCGGTGACGATGGCGGTGATCTGCAAATTGGCCCCGAGCCACAGGGTGAACTGGCTGTACAGGCTGCCATGTCGCTCGGCTTCGGGGATGTAATCGATCGAACGGGTTTCGATCAGGGGACTGCGTTGCTGGGTCATTATTCTTGTTCTCTTCCAAATTGGACGGCATCACACATTCCAATTGTGGGAGCGAGCCTGCTCGCGAAGGCGGCTGCATATCCAACATTGATGCAAGCTGACACTCCGCTTTCGCGAGCAGGCTCGCTCCCACAGGGGTTGTGTGTAACTGAAATTATTTTTGTTGTTCGATCACAGCCACCTGCCCCACAAACGGCGCCTTGGCCCACACCACCTTGCCGCCCACCAGCGTCAGCAACACCTGATTGCGCCCCAGTTCGTCCTCGGGAACCTGCATGAAGTTTTTATCCAGGACGATCAGGTCGGCGAACTTGCCCACTTCGATGGAACCGACCACCTGCTCCAGCCTGAGTTGCTCGGCGGCGTTGAGGGTAATGGTGCGCAGCACCTCGGCACGGGACAGCGCCGGGTCGGCGTTGAGCCTGCCGGCATAGTTGGGGCCATAGCTGTGCGGGTTCTGCGGGTCGCCCGAGCGGGTGACACCGATCTTCAGCGCGAGGAACTCGTCGAGCGGGTCCACCGGCCAGTCGCTGCCATAGGCCACCCGCCCCCCGGCGCGGGCGATGCTGCCGGACGGTTCCATGCGCGCGAACCGCACGGCACCGAGGTGATCGCTGGTGCCGTCGATCGTGGACGGCGCCTGCTGCGCCCACTGGAAGGACATGTTGGCAGTCACATCAAGCGCCTTGAATCGTCCGTAGTCGGCAGGGTCCACCGACTCGGCATGGGTAATGGTCGGGCGGAAGCCGTTGCCGGGTAATTGCTGGCGCACGTATTCGATGCCATTGAGCGAGTCACGCACTGCCCGGTCGCCAGTGGCGTGCAGGTGTGGATCGAAACCGGCCTGCACAGCTTTGAGTAGCAGCGGATTGAGTACCTGCGGCGGGAAATACAGCTCGCCACGGTTTTTGCCGGGCGTCCATTTCGGCGCCTTTTCGGTGCCGGCATTGTGCAGGTAGGGCGTCAACATCGCCCCGGTATCGGCCGGTGCGTTGATGATCCCGTCCATGAACAGTTTGACGTGACGCATGCTCACCCCCGGCGCGACCTTGGCCTCGCCCTGATCGTAGGTGGCGGCCATTGCCTTGGCTTCGGCGATGGTTTTCTCCGGGTCGGCGGTCGCGGCGGCCGGATCGAGCTTGATCGCCAGCAAGGCCCGGGCGGTCAGTTCGCCGGACTGCTGCAACGTGGTGAACGCCTTGCCATTCTCCGGCCCCGACAAGGCATCGAAGAAACTGGTGATGCCTTGCTGGCGCATGGCGTCGAGCGCGGCGCGACTCTGGACCAGCTTTTCGGCATCGGTGGCGGGCGGTACCACGGCCGCCATGGCATCGGCTGCACCGTCCTCGCAGATACCGGTCGGGTTACCGGCACTATCGCGTACGTATTTGCCATCGCCGGGGTTGACCGTGCGCTTGTCGATGCCCGCCACCGCGAGGCCACGGGAGTTGACCAGTACGGTATGGAAGTCGGTGGAGCGCACCTGAATCGGACGCCGGGTCTTCAGCGCGTCGAGGGTCGATTTGTCGGGGTCACCGTCGAGTCCGTCCATGCCCATGCGATCCCAGCTGCCGACTTCGAGCCAGACATCCGGCCCCTTGTCCTTGTCGGCATCCAGGCAAGCCTGGATGGTTTCCTGGAACACCTTGCGGGTCATGGTCTGGTATTTCAGGTCGCACAACGTCATGGCGCGACCACCATCCCCGGGATGCATGTGCGCATCGATGAAGCCGGGCATCAACATGCGTCCCGCCAGATCGATCAACTGTGTCTGTGCGCCAATGTACGAAGCAACCCCCTCATCGCTGCCGACATAGACGATCTTGCCACCCGTGACCGCCACCGCCTGCTGCACCGAATTCTTGCCGTCGACGGTGTAGACGTAGCCATTGCGCATGACCATGTCGGCACTGGTCGAACCCGGACGCTGGCATCCCACCAGCGCCACGCAGGAAACGGCCGTTGCACCGGCAACGGCGATAAATAGCCTGGAAAATTTCAAATGCCCCACCTCTTTTTTATTGTTTTGCAAGGACTCGACCAGACGGCCGCGCATGCCCTTGATGTGCAGGGCATACCCTATAGAGCGCGGCGGCTGGACGGACCTCTGCAAATGAGGAGGGGTCAGGCAATTTGTTGAACCGCGGGACTCAATCGCGGCGTGGCGTTGGCGCCAGTGCAGGTGTTGAACGCAGGATCGAACCCAGTTCCACCTTGCTCTTCACGCCCAGTTGCAGGTAGCAATTGCGCAGATAGGTGCGCACCGTTGCCGGGCTGAGGACGAGGATTCGGGCAATTTCCTTGTAGGAGTGACCGGCGGCAAACAGCATGGCGACAGTCCGTTCGCGAGGCGCCAACACGACCCCGCGGGGCTGGGTTTCCAGCGACAGGATGACGTGCTCGGCATTTGGGGTCAGGGTCAGTGCCGAACGTCCCAGGCGCATGACACAGGGCGCATTGGGCAACTGCGCGATGACTTCGGCAGGCAGCGTCGAGCCGTTCCAGCCGGGCAATTCGCGCTGAATGACGGCGCACAAGCCGGCGCCCACATAGAGCAGACCACCGTCCAGCCGCGCGACCGCGAAGTCGGTGGCGCCGTTGCCGGTGTCGACACGGATCATGTCCTGCACCTGAAATCGCCACAGCTGCAACAGGTGGTCGCAGAAGGCCGCAAACAAACCGGCCTCGCTGTCGTTGAATGCCGGTGCTTCGCTGCCCCGGTAAAGGCAAACGAAAAACATCAAGCCGCTTTCCGGCAGCTCGAAGGTGATGCACATCGGGTGGTAGAGGTCATGCCTTCGGGCGAAGGCGTCCACGTCGGCATGGGGGTCGGTGAAACCGCTGTCGCGTATGACCTCACCGGGGCGGCTCAAGGTGTCATGGGAGAATTTGTCGCTACCGGCACTCTTTTGCCATTCGGCGGCAAAGGAGTCGGCCAGGTCGATGCGCCCGTGCATCCAGCTTTGCGGCGGTGCGCTGGCGTCCGAAACGGACATCTCCCCCCACCAGGCCGAGGCGAAGGGTACGAGTTGACGGAAGGCTTGCAGGCCGTCGGCGATGAACTCGGCGGCACCCCGCTCCCGTGCGAGGCGCCCCAACTCCAATACGCAGCGGTTGAACGCCTGCAACGTGGTCATCGATGTATCGATGCTGTCCTGATGTGCCTCCTCCATCGTGCGGGTCCTGTTGGCTGCGTGGTCTGGGGGCTGGACCATGCCACAGCCCCCTTAATGGCGTCCACGCCTCCTGTAGGAGCGAGCTTGCTCGCGATGGATGTTAACGAAAACCCGTGCTGCCTGAATGAACGCGTTGTTCAGACTTTTTTCGCGAGCAGGCTCGCTCCTACAGTAGATCGCGTAAGCAACAAGGCTTCGATTTCCTCGGCCACCAGGCTTTCGATGCGGCTCATGTTGCGATCGCGGATGCCTTGCTCGCGGAGCATGGTCACGGTGCGGAACAGATACTGCGCCGCTGACCCCCAGTGCCCCGCCGCGCGGGCCAGGACCTGGGCGACCTTGTCCATCGGCAACTTGCCGGCATAGGCCTTGCCGTCCCGCGCGGCGATAAAGGCTAAGGCACGCAGTGGCCCGGACGCGGTTTTCACCGTGATCCAGCGTGCCACGTTGGTCGGCGGGTTGGCGTCGATCTCCCGGGCCAGCAAAAGAGCGATCTGTTTGAAGTGATCCTGCGCGGGCAGCCGGTAGGCAAGACCCTGGCAGCTTCCGCCCCGATCGAGGGCCAGCATCAGTGCTGGCAACTCGCGGGTGCCGCGCCAGCGGGTCAGGGTCAGGCAGAACGAACGATGCCAGCCATAAGCGATGGCACTGCGGCGTTCCTCGAATTCAAACTCCGGGTTCCAGATCAGCGAGCCGTAGGCAAATACCCAAAGATCTTTCGGGGTGTATTCCCGCAAGAGAATATCCACCATCGCATCAAATTCTTGCGGGGTATGTTCGGCGGTACCGGGTTCCGGCCCCGGGTCGGGCTCGAAGCGTTCGACATGGGCGACCAGCTCCGCCGTCAGGTTTCGTCGGGTCGATTGCCGGGGTTTGCCTGCGCCCATATCCGCCTCTCAATATGGATCCAACGACGGTCGATCAAGCTCAAAGACTAGCACTGCATGTCGAATTGTCCTGTGCCAGGCGCCGAGCGTCAGTGCACCGCTCATCTTCATGGCTGGCTCACACGCTATATAGTTTTGTATATTGCGCAGCTCAATTTGCCAAGACATGCCCATGAGCCGTATTCGCCAACACAACCAACAGCTGATCCTGGAGGCCGCCAGCGCAGAGTTCGCCGCCAAGGGGTTCGATGCCACCCAGACCCGCGACATCGCAGCGCGTGCAGGGGTACCGAAGGCAAATCTGTATTACTACTTCCAGAGCAAAGAGAACCTCTACGCCAAAGTGCTGCTCGGTTTCGTCGAACCGTTGCTGGAAGCTTCGGCGGTGCTGCGTGAGAGCGATGATCCGCTGGTGGGGTTGCCTGCCTATATCGCGGCGCGCATCCGCATCGCCCGTGAACATCCGCACGTAGCCAGGGTGTTCAGTGGTGAGTTGCTGCTGGGGGCCAGGTATTTACCCGAGGAATGTCGCGAACTGCTGTACGCCGAAGCCCGGCGCAACGTCGAATGCCTGCGCAGCTGGATCGAACGGGGATTGCTGGCGCCGGTCGACCCGGAACATCTGATGCTGTTTATCTGGTCGGCAACGCGCACCTACACCAATCTTGGCTGGCAGATGGCGCACATCACCGGGCGGGAGACGCCGCAGGATGTGGATTATCAGGAGGCCACGGCAACCATTACCCGGTTGGTGCTGGGGGGTGTGATGCCGGAGGTTGTGCGGGCGCAAAGGGTTTTGATGTTTGCGACTTGAGATAGACAAGCACCCACACAATCCATGTAGGAGCGAGCCTGCTCGCGATGGTCTTCAACGATAACGCTGGGAACCTGATACCCCGTGGTGCTCTCAGGTCCATCGCGAGCAGGCTCGCTCCCACAGGGCTCCCACAGGGATTGCGGTGGTGTCAGAAATGGATGTCTTTTGCCGGGACTACATCAATCCGCGCCACCGAACCACTGAGGTCCGCCCAATCCCTGTTGTGTTCGGCAATGATGTCTTCGGCAGTCGTGTTGCCGTTGTCGACGGTGGAGTGCGCGTCGGCGGCCAGCACCACGTCGTAGCCCAACTGGTGCGCCTGACGCAGGGTGGCATTCACGCAGTAATCGGTTTGCAGGCCACAAATGACCAAGCGTTCGAAGTCCTGCACGGGCACCAGGTGCTGCAGGTTTGTCTGGTAGAACGAATCGCCGGTGGTTTTACGCACGCGATGATCGTTAGGTGAGGTTTGCAGCCCTTCGGCCAGTTGCCAGCCCGGGGCACCGTGTTTCAACAGATCACCCTCTTCTTCGTGCTGGATCAGCACCACCGCAACCCCCGCCTCTCGCGCCCTGGCACTGAGGCCGTTGATGGTGTCGATGACGCGTTTGATCTCATGGCACTCGTACTCGCCGGTGCACAGGGCTTGTTGAACGTCGATGATTAACAGCGCACTGGTCATGGTGCCTTCCTTGATGAGTTGAAAAACCAGGGGACGAACATAAGTCCGTCCCCTTTCAAACACAACCGTCAGTAACCCAGCGACAACCCGGTTTTACGCCGTGGGTCGTTGGCCCCGTAGAAGCGGTTCTTGCCCACCGGTTTGCCATCCAGCGACGGCGCCCCGACGATGATCGCCGCCAGGTGGTTGGCATCCTGGGGACCTGCAAACTTGTGCCCCCAGCTTTCCAGCATCTTCACCGTGTCCGGGCTGGTGGTGAAGTTTTCCAGGTTGGTTTCTTCCGGCAGCCATTGCTGGTGGAAACGTGGCGCATCGACCGCTTCCTGGATGTTCATGCCGTAGTCGATGACGTTAAGCATGGTCAGCAAGGTCGCGGTGATGATGCGGCTGCCGCCGGGGGTACCGACGACCATTACCACCTTGCCGTCCTTGGTAACGATGGTCGGGCTCATGGACGACAGCGGTGCCTTGCCGGGGGCGATGGCGTTGGCCTCGCCCTGCACCAGGCCGTACATGTTCGGCACACCGATTTTCGAGGTGAAGTCATCCATCTCATCGTTGAGGATGACCCCGGTCTTGCTGGCCATGACCCCGGCACCGAACCAGTCGTTGAGGGTGTAGGTCACCGATACCGCGTTGCCCCATTTGTCGACGATGGAGTAATGGGTGGTGTTGCTGCCTTCATGGGGTGCTACACCGGGCTTGAGCTCCTTGGAATTGCCGGCCTTTTGCGGCTGGATGGCTTCGCGCAGCTTGGTCGCGTAGTTTTTGTCGAGCAGGTGGGCGATCGGGTTTTTCACGAAATCCGGGTCGCCGAGGTAGCTGTTGCGGTCGACATAGGCGTGACGCATCGCTTCGATCTGGTAGTGCATGCCCTGGGCCGAGTGATAGCCCAGGTCCTTCATCGGATAGCCTTCGAGGATGTTCATGATCTGGCAGATCACCACGCCACCGGAACTCGGTGGCGGTGCCGAGACCACGTGATAGCCACGGTAGTCGCATTCGATCGGCGCCAGTTCGCGGGTCTTGTATTTGTCGAGGTCGGCCTGGGTGATGATGCCCTTGTTGGCCTGGCTGGAGGTGACGATGGCGTCGGCCACCCAGCCTTTATAGAAGCCGTCGGCACCCTTCTCGGAGACTTCCCGCAGGGTCTTGGCCAGGTCCTTCTGTACCAGTTTCTGCCCGACCTGCATCGGCTCGCCGCTGCTCAGGAAGATCGAGCCGGAATCCTTCATGTCCTTCTTGAACATGTCGGTGCCTTCATGCAGCAAGTCGACATCCCCCTGGTCCAGCTCAAAACCGTCTTCGGCGAGCTTGATAGCCGGGGCGATCACTTCCTTGCGCGGTTTGGTGCCGTACTTCGACAGCGCGAGTTCCATGCCGGAAACGGTGCCGGGCACACCGACGGCCAGGTGGCCACGGGTGCTCAATTCCGGAACGACATTGCCCTCCTTGTCGAGGTACATGTTGGCGGTGGCGGCAAGGGGCGCTTTTTCACGGAAATCGAGGAAAGTCTTGCGCCCGTCCGCGAGCTGAATGGTCATGAAACCACCGCCACCGAGGTTACCGGCCGCGGGATAAACCACCGCCAGCGCGTACCCCACCGCGACGGCGGCATCCACGGCGTTGCCGCCGTTTTTGAGCACATCCACGCCCACATGACTGGCCAGATGCTGGGCAGTGACCACCATGCCGTTTTCCCCCCGCGACCGGGGCCACGGAGGCCGCTTGAGCAGTCAGACAGCCGAGCGACAAGGCAGTCGCAATCAGCGATTTGGCAAAAGGTTCGTACTTCATGAGTCGGTCTCTTTTTGTTTTAAGGCTCTGTACAAAAACAGAGGGAACGCTTCAGGAGCAGTAGGCAAGTATGGACAAGATTGCGTATTGCGCCTCCCCGGCGAGACAGTATCCTTAACACCCGTTCAACAATTCGGTGCGGCCCCAAGGTATGACTTACACCTTTATCACCCTGGCCTCCCCGGTCGGTGAATTGAAGCTGGTGGCGAACGGCTCGCGACTGGCAGCCATCCTCTGGGAAAACGACAAGCCCGGCCGGGTGCGCCTCGGTCCGATGAACGAAGCGCCGGACAACCCGATCCTGATGCAGGCCGCCAGGCAGCTGCGCGAATACTTCGCCGGCACACGCCAGCGTTTCGAACTGGAGCTGGATTTTTCCGGGACGGATTTTCAAAAGAAGGTCTGGGCAGCGTTGCTGACGATTCCGTTCGGCGAAACCCGCAGCTACAGCCAGATCGCCGAACAGATCGGCAACCCGAGTGCAGTGCGGGCCGTAGGGGCGGCGAATGGCAGGAACCCGATTTCGATTATTGCGCCGTGTCATCGGGTGATTGGCGCGTCGGGCAAACTGACCGGGTTTGCCGGGGGGCTGGAGGCCAAGGAACGGTTGCTGACGCTGGAAGGCGGACATGGGCCTGGCACAGCACGCCTGCCAGGCTTCTGACCCTGTAGGAGCTGGCCTGCCAGCGAAGGGGCCTTTGGCCTTTGGCCTTTGGACTCTGGGCTCGACTCTAGGCTGCCTTCGCTGGCAAGCCAGCGCCTACAAGGATCAAGGCGCGGTGAAGATGTTTTTCATCGCCGCATACTGCAACAGCATGATGGTTTTCGCGTCGCAGATGTCCCCGCGATAAAACGCCTCGAGCGCTTCATCGAATGACCATTCCAGCACCTCCAGTTCCTCGGTTTCCTCTTCCAGTCCACCGCCATCGCTGACTTTTGATGCCGCATCGTATTCAGCGATAAAGAAGTGCAGTTTCTCCGTCACCGAGCCAGGGCTCATGTAGGCCTCGAACACCTTTTGCACATGATGCACGCGGTACCCGGTCTCTTCTTCAGCCTCGGCACGGATGCGCTCTTCGGGCGCGGCACCTTCAAGCAACCCCGCCGCGACTTCAATCAGCAAACCGTCATGACCGTTGACGAACACCGGCAAGCGAAATTGCCGGGTCAGCACCACGGTCTTCTTTTCGCGGTTGTACAGGAGAATCGCCGCACCATTGCCGCGGTCGTAGACTTCCCGGGTCTGACGCTGCCATTCGCCGTTGTTGCGTTGGTAATCGAAGGTAATTTTCTTCAACAGATACCAGTCGTGGGACAACACCTGGGACTCAAGGATGTTGACCCGTTCGGCTGTGTTCAACATGAAAACGCATCCTGTTTTTTTCAGTGAATCGACATCTTAGGTCAAAACGCCCGACTTCTGCGCCTTCACGCCAGCTGCGCCTTGTATTCCTTCTCGTACTGGTTGGCCAGCGTCTCTTTCTGTTTGTCATCGAGCAGCTTGCCGGCCATTTGGAAGAACTTCTGCTCTTCCTCCTTGAGGTGGTGGTGGACCTTCTCCGACAGTTTCTTCGCCGTTGCCAGCCAGGCGGGGCTGGACATCTCGGTCTCGTCCAGTTCCTCCATCATTTCGTCCATTTCGTGATGCTCGGCGATCCCATGGCGGCTCAGATCGACGCCGTTGTCGAACTTCATCAACGGGATGTAGAAGTGTCGCTCTTCGGCGGTTTCATGGGCCTGCAGTTCGGACTTGAGTTGTTTGTACGCCTCGACGCGCTCAGGGGTGTCCCCGCTGGTCTTGATCAGCGCCTTGGCATAGGTACGCTGGCGCTCGTGGCTTTCGCGCAGGGCTTCGAAAATATTCACGGAGAGAGTCCTCGGGGACAGCGTCCTGGAATGACGCTTCTTGAGGCTAGACATTGGCGCCGGGGCGACGGTTCCATGGCGGTGATGGAACAATCCCGGCGACCACGATAGGCTGCGGTTTCACTGCCATAAGGATATAGCCATGACACTGCGGATAGAGTTCTCGCCAAACCCCACGGAAGAAGAGCGCCAGGCGATCCTGCTGCCCTTGCGTGCCTACAACGCCTCGAAGGCCGACGGCGCCATACCCGAGCACATTGCCCTGCTGGTACGCGACGATAACGATGAGATCCTCGGCGGTCTCTACGCCCGGCTGTTTTACCAGTGGCTGTTCATCGACCTGCTGTCGGTTCCGGAGCAGGCGCGGGGACAGGGCATGGGTACGAAGCTGATGCAGATGGCCGAAGACCTGGCGCGGGAGAAAAAATGCATCGGGCTGTGGCTCGACACCTTCGAATTCCAGGCACCGGAGTTCTACAGGAAATGCGGCTACAGCGAGATCGGGCACATCGCCGACTACCCGCCGGGGCACAAGCACTTCTTTTTCCAGAAGCGCCTGATTAACAACACTTAAATGAACTGTGGGAGCGAGCCTGCTCGCGAAAGCGGACTATCAACCAACATTGATGTCGACTGACCCGACGCATTCGCGAGCAGGCTCGCTCCCACAGGGGTAAAGCATCAAGCCTCTAGATCACAGGCAAGTCGCCAACGCCGCCAGCCGGCGCTTGGCGACGAAGTCGTCGTGCTGCGCGTAATAGCTCAATACGGTGCCCGAGGCATTGGTGGTCACGTCCACGAATGACTCCGCCGAACGGGTGTACACGGTCGTTCCGCCCTTCTCGCCAGGCTGCAGATAGCCGCTGGCATCGACCCCGAACACCGCTTCGTCCTGCCAGGAAAACTGTACGCACTGGGCCACGTCTTTTTCCGGCTTGTCCGAATTGAGGGTCTTGTACGGGGGTTTGCTGCGGGCATCGCTCATCACCGAGCCTGCGCACCCGGCCAGCAACGTGACGGCCAGCGCCACCATCAAAATTCGCATTGCAGTCGCTCATCAGGAAAAAGCGGACTTTATCACTGCGGCAGCGCGTATCGTTCTGCTTTACTTCATTTATACCGCGACACCGCGCAACGATTCGCGCACCCTGTCGCGCCAATACGCCGCTTCACCTTTCTTTCTGGAAACCTGATGACACCCAACGCCGAGTTCTACAAACCGACCACTGAGTATGCCGACAAGCTGATCAGCCAGATCGGACAGACGCCTTCCTGGATCGCCAAGCGAATCGGTGTCACCGACAAGCGGATCCGCTACATCCTCGACGGCGAACGTACCGTCAAAGGCGAAACCACGCCGATCCAGATGACCTATACGGAACAGTTTGCCCTCGAATGTCTGGCAGCAGCGGCCAAGGCCAACAAGAAGCAGTCTGCGTAATCCATCTCAAGGAGCGACCATGGCGGCATCCGAGCTGCAACACGAACAGGCACTGAAGAAGTTTCTCGATGCACGCCCCGAGCTATGCGTCGAGCTCGACAACCTCAACCCGCTGCTCGCCCAGGCCAAGGGCGAAACACTTGAGCAGTTTCGTGACGAGCGCTTGCACGAAGCCTTCGAAGCCGAAGCCGAGCGCCTGGGGCTGTTTGCCTGGGAACTGACGTTGAAGCTGACGGCTGCCACAGAAGAGGACTATCAGGCCCAGCGCCTGGAAGTGCACAAGGAAGTGGCCGAGATGGCGGGGATGGATTGGCTGGAGTATTGCGAGTTGTATGGGTTGGAGGAGTAACACTGCCATTTCTTTTGCGCCTGTTCGGGCCTCATCGCGGGCAAGCCCGCTCCCACAGGTTTTGTGGGCGAAGCTAAAATTTCCGGCATTTCACAAGTCCCTGTGGGAGCGGGCTTGCCCGCGATGAGGCCCGCACAGACAACATCGATTTAGCCGCCCCGCCGATAAAGCTTTATCATGGCCGCAGTTTCACTGATCGAGTCCGTCATGAAGTTCGCCATTGCCGTGTTTTCCGCCGCCCATGCGCCCTCCTCGCGCCGCGCCCTGCTGTTCGCCCAGGCCGCGCTGGCCGGCGGGCATGAGATCGTCCGGCTGTTTTTCTATCAGGATGGCGTTTACAACGCGTCCAGCAGCGTGGTCACGCCCCAGGACGAGCTGGATTTGCCCAGACAATGGCGTGCCTTCGTCAGCGAGCACCAACTGGATGGCGTGGTGTGCATCGCCGCTGCGCTGCGTCGTGGCGTGCTGAACGAGGAAGAAGCCCGCCGATATCAGCGTGAGGCTGTCGCCGTTGGCTCGCCGTGGGAACTCTCCGGCCTCGGTCAGTTGCATGACGCGGTGCAGGACGCCGACCGCCTGATCTGTTTCGGAGGCGCTTGAGATGGCTAAATCCATGTTGATCATCAGCCGTCAGGCGCCGTGGTCCGGGCCGGGCGCTCGGGAAGCACTGGACATCGTACTGGCCGGTGGTGCGTTCGATCTGCCGATCGGCCTGCTGTTTCTCGATGACGGTGTGTTCCAGCTCGCGCCCCGACAGGACGCCAAGGCCCTGCAACAGAAAGACTTGAGCGCCAACTTGCAGGCCCTGCCGATGTTTGGCGTCGAAGAACTGTTTGTCTGTGCCGACAGTGTGGCGCAACGTGGCCTGGACCCCGGCGCTCTGGCGCTGGAAGAAGCCTGGGTGCTGGCCGCCGACGAAATCACCGCACTCATTGACCGTTACGACCAGGTGATCACCCTCTGATGTCGACTTTGCATGTGTTGTCTCATTCCCCTTTCGGCGACGACCGTCTGAGCAGTTGCCTGCGACTGATCGGCGCCAACGATGCGCTGCTGCTGTCCGGTGACGCGGCCTACGCCTTGCAGCCGGGCACCGCGCCTTTCTCGGCGCTCTACGCACGCGGCCTGAAACTCTACGTCCTGGCCGAAGACGCCCGGGCCCGCGCCATTGCGATTCCAGACTGGGCCGACGCCATCGATTATCCGGCCTTCGTCGAGCTGTCGATCCACCACGACAAGGTCAACAGTTGGCTATGAATTCCCTGACGGTCGGCGCGCGCGCCATCGAGTTGGACAAGGACGGTTTTCTGGTCGAGCTGAGTGACTGGTCCACCGACGTCGCCAGCGCCCTGGCGGCGGCCGAAGACATCGAGCTGACCCCTGCACACTGGGAAATCCTCGAACTGCTGCGCAGTTTTTATTCAGAGTTCCAGTTGTCACCGGCCACCCGCCCGCTGATCAAATACACCGCGTTGAAGCTCGGCCCTGACAAAGGCAACAGCCTGCACCTGAACCGACTGTTCAAAGGCACCCCTGCCAAACTCGCCGCGAAACTGGCGGGCCTGCCCAAACCGACGAATTGCTTATGACCGATTACCCAGCGCTGACCCTCGAAACGCCCGCCGAACACCCCTTCGCCCAATTCGTGAGAATCCTCGGCAAGGGCAAACGCGGCGCCCGCGACCTGACCCGGGAAGAAGCCCGCCAAGCCATGGGCATGGTGCTCGATGACAAGGTCGAGGACACCCAACTCGGCGCGTTCCTGATGCTGTTGCGGCACAAGGAAGAAAGCGCCGAGGAAATGGCCGGCTTCACCGAGGCCCTGCGCGAGCGCTTGCAGGCACCGGCCTTGAATGTCGACCTGGACTGGCCGACCTACGCCGGCAAGAAGCGTCATCTGCCGTGGTATCTGCTGGCAGCCAAGTGCCTGGCGCAGAACGGTGTGCGGATTTTCATGCATGGGGGCGGCGCACACACGGCCGGTCGGCTGTACAGCGAGCAATTGCTGGATGCGCTGCAGATTCCGCTGTGTCGTCACTGGCAGCAAGTCGGTGCGGCGCTGGATAACGGCGGCCTGGCCTTCATGCCGTTGATGGACTGGGCGCCCCAGTTGCAACGGATGATCGACCTGCGTAATACCCTGGGCCTGCGCTCGCCCATCCACTCCCTGGCGCGGATTCTCAACCCACTGGGCGCCCGCTGTGGCCTGCAAAGCATTTTCCACCCCGGCTATCAGGCGGTGCACCGCGATGCCAGCGGCCTGCTCGGCGACACCGCCATCGTGGTCAAGGGCGATGGCGGCGAGATCGAAATCAACCCGGATACCGACAGCCATCTGTATGGCACCACCGGCGGCGAAAGCTGGGACGAGGAATGGCCGCAGTTGTCGGCGCAACGTCACGTCAAACCGGCCGCGCTCGACCCCGAACATCTGAAAGCCGTATGGCGTGGCGATGTAATCGACAGTTATCCGCAAATGGCCCTGATTTCGACCATGGCCCTGGCCTTGCGCGGTCTCGGCCAGACCCGCGAGCAAGCTTTCGAAACTGCCCAACGCTACTGGGATGCACGAGACAAATCGATTTAATCGATAATACCCCTGCAACCTTTGCGCTTTTTTATCGAACTCAAGGGAATAGACTCTTCTCCAACGCTTACGGGTTGAGGAGTCTTGGACATGGGTTTGTTAGTTGAAGGTCGCTGGCAGGACAAGTGGTACGAAAGCAGCAAGGACGGCGCGTTCCAGCGTGAGCAGGCGCAGCGCCGCAACTGGGTCACCCCTGACGGCCAGCCCGGCCCGAGCGGTGTCGGCGGCTTCGCTGCCGAGGCCGGTCGCTATCACCTGTATGTCTCCCTCGCCTGTCCCTGGGCCCATCGCACGCTGATCCTGCGCAAACTCAAGGGCCTGGAAAGCCTGATCGACGTGTCGGTGGTCAGCTATCTGATGCTGGAGAACGGTTGGACTTTCGACAAGTCCCACGGCTCCACCGGCGACAAACTCGATCATTTCGATTTCATGCACCAACGCTACACCGCTGATGCCGCCGACTACACCGGCCGCGTCACCGTGCCGGTGCTCTGGGACAAGCAGCAGAAACACATCGTCAACAATGAATCGGCGGAAATCATCCGCATGTTCAACAGCGCCTTCGATGACTTGACCGGCAACGATCTGGATTTCTATCCAGCGCCATTGCGCAGCGAGATCGATGCGCTGAACGAGCGGATCTACCCAGCGGTGAACAACGGCGTGTACCGCGCCGGGTTTGCCACGTCGCAGAAGGCTTATGAAGAAGCGTTCGATGAGTTGTTTGTCGAACTGGACCGACTGGAGAAACTGTTGGGCGCGAACCGTTATTTGACGGGCGAATACCTGACTGAAGCGGACATCCGCCTGTTCACCACGCTGATTCGCTTTGACGCGGTGTATTACGGCCACTTCAAATGCAATCTGAAGCGGATTGCCGATTATCCGAACCTGTCGAACTGGCTACGGGAGCTGTATCAGTGGCCGGGTATCGCCGAGACGGTGGACTTTACCCACATCAAGCATCACTACTACGGCAGTCACAAGACCATCAACCCGACCGGGATCGTGCCGAAAGGGCCGGCGCAGGATTTCACCGCGGCCCATGATCGGGCGCGGTTGAGCGGGAAAGGGGTTTGGCGCAAGGCCTGAGATTTGTGTGGGTTTTGAGGGCCCCATCGCGGGCAAGCCCGCTCCCACAGGGTGCTATGTGATGCCAAAAATCGCGGCATAAACACATATCCTGTGGGAGCGGGCTTGCCCGCGATGGGCCGGGGTCGCGCTCGACCGACGCGGTCTTTAAAGCTGCCCCTGAGCCCCTTCAAACCACGCCAGTTTCTCGCGCAGTTGCACCACTTCACCCACGATCACCAGCGTCGGCGCATGCACTTCATGCTCCGCCACCAGCTGTGGCAGGTCGGCCAGCGTGCCGGTAAACACCCGCTGATTGACCGTGGTGCCCTGCTGGATCAACGCTGCCGGGGTATCTTTGCTGCGGCCGTGTTTGATCAACTGTTCGCAGATGATCGGCAAGCCCACCAGCCCCATGTAGAACACCAGGGTTTGCGCCGGCGCGACCAGATCGGCCCACGGCAGATCGGTGGAACCATCCTTGAGGTGACCGGTGACAAAGCGCACCGACTGCGCATAATCGCGGTGGGTCAGCGGAATCCCGGCATAGGCCGCGCAACCGCTGGCTGCCGTGATACCCGGCACCACCTGGAACGGGATGCCATGGGCCGCCAGTTCCTCGATCTCTTCCCCGCCACGGCCGAAGATGAACGGATCGCCGCCCTTCAACCGAACGACGCGTTTGCCCTGTTTGGCCAGATCCACCAACTGCTGGTTGATCTGATCCTGGGGCACGGCGTGATCGGCACGGCGCTTGCCGACGTAAACCCGCTCGGCGTCGCGACGGCACAATTCGAGAATGGCCGGCGCCACCAGGCGGTCATAGAGCACCACATCGGCTTGCTGCATCAGGCGCAAGGCGCGGAAAGTCAGGAGGTCCGGATCACCGGGACCGGCGCCCACCAGATACACCTCACCGGTCGCCACCGGTGCCTCGCCATCGACTTTTGCCTGCAACAGGCGCTCGGCTTCGGCGCCCTGCCCGGCCAGTTGCCGGTCGGCAATCGGACCCTGGAACACGTCTTCCCAGAACGCACGACGTTGCTGCACGTCCGGGAACAGGTTTTTCACCTGGTGACGAAAACGTGCCGCCAGGCCGGCCAGTTGACCGTAGGTGGAGGGAATCCAGGTTTCGATCTTGGCGCGGATCAAGCGCGCCAGCACCGGCGCATCGCCGCCACTGGACACGGCAATGATCAACGGCGAGCGGTCGACGATCGCCGGGAAAATCACGCTGCACAGCGCTGGCGCATCGACCACGTTGACCGGCACGCAACGCCGATGGGCATCGGCGGACACTTGCGCGTTCAGCGATTCGTCATCGGTGGCGGCGATGATCAGCCCGCAACCGTCCAGATCCGCTTCGACGTAGCCACGCAACAGGCACTCGCCACTGCTGGCGGCCACCAGTTCGCGCAATTGCTGTTCGATTTCAGGTGCAACCACCCGCAGCAGCGCACCGGCGTCGGCCAGCAGGCGGGATTTGCGCAAGGCAATCTCCCCCCCACCGACGACCAACACACGACTGCCGCGCAGGTTATGGAACAGCGGCAGATATTTCATTTAGCCGATGACCTCGAGGCCACCCATGTACGGCTTCAGGACTTCTGGCACGCGGATCGAACCGTCGGCCTGCTGGTAGTTTTCCAGCACGGCGACCAGGGTACGACCAACTGCCAGGCCGGAACCGTTCAGGGTGTGCACCAGCTCAGGCTTACCGGTTTCCGGGTTGCGGAAACGTGCCTGCATACGACGGGCCTGGAAGTCGCCGCAATTGGAGCACGACGAGATCTCGCGGTATTTTTCCTGGCTCGGAATCCACACTTCCAGGTCGTAGGTCTTGACCGCACTGAAGCCCATGTCGCCGGTGCACAGGGCAATGGTGCGATAAGGCAGTTCCAGCAGTTGCAGGACTTTCTCGGCGTTGGCGGCCAGGCCTTCAAGCGCCTCCATCGAGGTCGATGGTTCAACGATCTGCACCATCTCGACCTTGTCGAACTGGTGTTGGCGAATCATGCCGCGGGTATCGCGGCCCGACGCTCCGGCTTCACTGCGGAAGCACGGCGTGTGGGCAACGAACTTGATCGGCAGCAATTTCGAATCGACGATCTCGCCGGCGACGATGTTAGTCAGCGATACCTCGGCAGTCGGGATCAGGTACAGATCGGCTTCGCCTTCGCGAGCGATCTTGAACAGGTCTTCCTCGAACTTGGGCAACTGACCGGTGCCTTGCAGTGCCGGAGCCTGGACCAGGTAAGGCGTGTAGGCCTCTTCGTAGCCGTGCTCGGTAACGTGCAGGTTGATCATGAACTGCGCCAGGGCGCGATGCAGACGGGCAATCGGGCCGCGCAGCAGCGAAAAACGGGCGCCGGACAGCTTGGCGGCGGTTTCAAAATCCAGCCAGCCGAACTTCTCGCCCAGGGCAACGTGGTCCTGGACCGGGAAATCGAATGCAGTCGGGGTGCCCCAACGGCGCACTTCGACGTTGTCGTCTTCGTCCTTACCGACCGGCACCGATTCGTGTGGCAGGTTCGGGATACCCAGCAGGATCGAATCCAGTTCGGTCTGGATCGCATCCAGTTCGACTTTACCGGCAGCCAGTTCGCCGGCCATGCGCTCGACATCCGCCATCAGCGGTGCAATGTCTTCGCCGCGCTGCTTGGCCTGACCAATGGATTTGGAACGCGCATTACGTTCAGCCTGCAGTGCTTCGGTGCGGGTCTGGACGGTCTTGCGCTGTTCTTCCAGCGCTTCGATGCGCGCGACATCCAGGGCAAAGCCACGGGATGCCAGGCGGTCCGCTACGTCCTGAAGGTTGCTACGTAACAGTTTGGAATCGAGCATGTCGGTCTCTCGTTTATCAAAGTTTGGTCAAGGATAGGCCAGCCCAGGTGGCAAGCAACCCGCCGAATACGCTGATGGCCAGATAACCGAAGGCTATCGGCGCCTGCCCGCTTTCCAGCAGGCGCAGCGTATCCAGTGAAAAAGATGAAAAGGTCGTCAGACCCCCTACAAAACCCACGATCAGGCCGGCACGAATTTCGATCGGCACTTCCGGACGTGTCAGAAACAGCCCGTACAGCACGCCGATGATCAGACAGCCCACCAGATTGACCGCCAGGGTCGCGGTATAAAAATGCCGGGGCCAATTGGCGTTGACCCAATTGCCGGTGGCGAAACGCAGTAATGTACCAGCGATGCCGGCCACGGACACCGCAAGAATCGTTTGAATCACTATTTTCTCCGCTGCCGGGGACTTAATCGGTCAAGTTGCGCCAGATGATTGAGCTTTTCGCCGATCTTCAGCTCCAGGCCTCGGGGCACCGGCTGATAGAAAGGTTGCGGTTCAAGTTCTTCGGGGAAGTAGTCTTCGCCGGCGGCGTAGGCCTCCGGCTCATCGTGGGCATACCGGTATTCGTCGCCGTAACCCAACTGCTTCATCAGTTTGGTCGGCGCATTGCGCAGGTGCAGCGGCACCTCCAGCGAACCGTGCTCGGTGGCACTGCGCATGGCGGCCTTGAAGCCCATGTACACCGCATTGCTTTTCGGTGCGCAGGCCAGATAAGTAATGGCCTGCGCCACTGCCAGTTCGCCTTCGGGGCTGCCGAGGCGCTCCTGCACTTCCCAGGCCGCCAGGCACAGGCTCAACGCACGCGGATCGGCGTTGCCGATGTCTTCGCTGGCCATGCGCACCACGCGCCGGGCCAGGTACAGCGGATCGCAACCGCCGTCAATCATGCGCGCGAACCAGTACAACGCGCCGTCGGGGTTGGAGCCGCGCACCGATTTATGCAACGCCGAAATCTGGTCGTAGAAGGCTTCGCCGCCCTTGTCGAAACGACGGCGGGTATCGCCGAGCAGGCTTTGCAGCAGCTCGATGCCGATTTCGCTGTTGTCTTCGGCCAGGTCCGAGGCGTTTTCCAGCAGATTGAGCAGACGCCGGCCATCGCCATCGGCGGCCGACAGCAACATCTGGAAGCCTTCATCGCTGAGGGTCAGGTTACGCTTGCCCAAGCCGCGCTCTTCGGTCAGGGCGCGGTGCACGAGTTTGCGCAACGCCGCTTCGTCGAGGCTTTTCAGCACGTAGACCCGGGCACGGGACAACAAGGCATTGTTGAGTTCGAAGGACGGGTTTTCCGTGGTCGCGCCAATGAAAATCAGCGTGCCGTCCTCGACATACGGCAGGAACGCATCCTGCTGGGATTTGTTGAAACGGTGCACTTCGTCGACGAACAGAATCGTGCGCCGGCCGTACTGCGCGGCCTGCTGCTTGGCGATTTCCACCGCCTGACGGATCTCCTTGACCCCCGCCAGCACCGCCGACACCGTTTCGAAGTGCGCATCGGACACTTCCGCCAGCAGCCGCGCCAGCGTGGTCTTGCCCACCCCCGGCGGCCCCCAGAAAATCATCGAATGCAGGGCACCCTGCTCCAGGGCTTCGCGCAAAGGCTTGCCGCGAGCGAGCACGTGCTCCTGACCGACGTACTCATCCAGGTTGGCCGCACGCAAGCGGGCGGCCAGGGGTTGAGCGATCGGGGTGCTGCGAAACAGGTCCATCACACTTATGAAACCTCACTGGGTCCTTATACCGACCAGATCCCTGTGGGAGCGAGCCTGCTCGCGAAGACTCTGGCACATTCAACATTACTGTGTCTGATGTACCGCTTTCGCGAGCAGGCTCGCTCCCACAGGTAATGTGTACCTGCTCTTTATTCCTGGATAACGTCGGCACCCTTGGGGATGTCGAACTTGAATTTGGACGCCGGGATCGGCTCGTTGGCCTTCACACCAGTGAACAGGATATTGGTGCGCTGACCAACGCTGTCGATCAATTGCATATCATTGACCAGGCCGTTGCGGAACGACAGGCGCAGGCTGTCGAACAGGGTGTCCTTGGTTTTCGGCTTCAGGGTGAAGTCGATCACGCCGCCGGCTTCCTTGGCGCTGATATCGAAGCTCTGGTTGATCTTGGAGACATCACCGGACAACAACAAGGCCGGGGTCTGGGTCAGGCGTACATCCAGCTTCTTGATGGTCGCTTGCTCCAGATCCGGGTCCCACAGGGTGACCTTGTTGCCATCGGATACCACCAACTGCTCCTGTGGCGCGTCGGTGTGCCAGTAGAACAGGCCCGGACGCTGCAGAGACATCTGGCCAGCGGTTTCCTGCAATTGGGTGCCGGAGCCGTCAAGGGTCAGCTGGGAGAACCGCGCGGTCAGGGTCTGGGATTTTTCCAGCAGTTGGGTCAGACGCGCCACGTCCTTGTCATCGGCGTGGGCCGAGAGCGTGGTCAAAGCCAGTACCGGCAGCAACAGCATGCGGATAAGACGCATGGGAGTCCTCATAACATTCGTGGGAGTGCGGGTGGCGCCCGAGAGCACCGCCCTTTCAAATTCAGGTCAGTCGCGCACCGGGCCAGGGGCCAGGACTTCACGCGAACCGTTGGTGTTCATGGACGTCACGACCCCGGCCATTTCCATGGCTTCGATCATGCGCGCAGCGCGGTTGTAGCCGATTTTCAGCTTGCGCTGAACCGCGGAAATGGAGGCGCGACGGCTTTCCAGGACGAACTGCACCGCTTCGTCGTACAGCGCGTCGGTCTCGGGATCATCGCCGTCGCCACCACCGCTGCTGCCTTCAAAGCCACTGCCGGCCTCTTCGACACCGTTGAGGATGTCGTCGTTATACTCCGGCGCCCCGCGCAGTTTCCAGGCTTCCACCACCCGGTGAACCTCGTCATCGGAAACGAACGCACCGTGGACACGGATCGGCAGGCTGGTGCCCGGCGGCATGTACAACATGTCACCGTGACCCAGCAATTGTTCGGCGCCGCCCTGGTCGATGATGGTCCGGGAGTCGATCTTGCTCGATACCTGGAACGCCATGCGGGTCGGAATGTTGGCCTTGATCAGACCGGTGATCACATCCACCGACGGCCGCTGGGTCGCCAGGATCAAGTGGATACCGGCTGCCCGCGCCTTCTGGGCGATACGGGCGATCAGTTCTTCGACCTTCTTGCCGACGATCATCATCATGTCGGCGAATTCGTCGACCACCACCACGATGGTCGGCAGCTTCTGCAGCAATGGCGCTTCGTCGTGGATGCTTTCGCGCTTGTACAGCGGATCGCTCAACGGCTCGCCGGCGTCCTGGGCTTCCTTGACCTTGGCGTTGAAGCCCGACAGGTTTCGCACGCCCATCTTCGCCATCAGTTTGTAGCGCCGTTCCATTTCGGCGACGCTCCAACGCAAGGCGTTGGCGGCGTCCTTCATGTCGGTGACCACCGGGCACAGCAGGTGCGGGATGCCTTCGTAGATCGACAGCTCAAGCATTTTCGGGTCGATCATGATCAGCTTGGCGTCTTCCGGGCCGGACTTGAACAGGATCGACAGGATCATCGCGTTCACACCCACCGACTTACCGGAGCCAGTGGTACCTGCCACCAGCAGGTGCGGCATTTTCGCCAGGTCGGTGATGACCGGCTTGCCGCCGATGTCGTGGCCCAGGGCCAGGGTGACCGGCGACTTGAAGTTGTCGTACTCGGGGGTCGACAGCACCTCGGAGAAGCGCACGATCTGCCGGTCTTCGTTGGGAATCTCGATACCGACCGTGGTCTTGCCCGGAATCACTTCCACGACCCGAACACTGGTCACGGCCAGGGAACGCGCCAGGTCCTTGGCCAGGTTGGCGATACGGCTGACCTTGACCCCGGCCGCCGGCTGGATTTCGTAACGGGTGATCACCGGGCCCGGATGGATCGAATCCACGGTGACTTCGACGCCGAACTCCTTGAGCTTGATTTCCAGCAAGTGACCGACTGCCGCCAGGGATTCCGGCGAGTAATTGAGTTGTTTCTTTTCCGCCGGGTCGAGAATCGAGATCGGCGGCAAGGTGCCTTCCACGGCGCTGTCGACGAACAGCGGCGCCTGTTTCTCTTTTTCCACGCGCTTGCTCGGCGCCACCGGCTTGACCGGGGCCGGGGCAATCACCGGCGGCACCTGCTTCTCGCGCTCGGACATGTGCTTGCTCAGGGCCTGCTCGCGCTCGATCAGGCGTTCCTTGACCTTGGCCTGCTCGCGCTTGTCGGTGACGGTCGGCGCGACCACGTCATGTACGCGGTCATCGACTTCACGCAATTGCGCGACCAGTTGCTTGCGCTCGGTCCGGGCCGCCCACCAGCGATTGGCGGCACCCTGGAACAGTTCGAACAGGTCCAGGGTGATCTTGCCGGTAACGTCCATCACCTTGAACCACGACAGGTCGGTGAACACGGTCAGGCCGAACAGGAACAGGGCGATGAACAGCAACGTACTGCCTTGAATGTTCAGCGCGTTTTTCGCCAGGTCGCCCAGGCTTTCGCCCAGCGCACCGCCAGCGCCGGCCGGCAGACCGGTCGCGGCATGAAAGTGGATATGCGCCAGCGCAGCGCCGGACAGCACCAGGAACACCAGGCCGATCAGGCGCCAGGAGAACAGCCAACCGCTCCACTGCCACGGCTCGTGACGCTGACGGAAGATTTGATAAGCCTTGATCGCCAGCAACAGCGGGAAGATATAGGCGAAGTAACCGAGCACCATGAACAGGATATCGGCGCTGTACGAACCTGCCGGACCGCCGAAGTTCTGAACGTCGTCGATCTTGCTGTTATGGCTCCAGCCCGGATCGTCCTTGCCGTAGGTCAGCAAGGCCATCATCAGGAACAGGCACAACGCGCCGATGGCGATCAATGCACCTTCCTTGAGGCGGTAGTGCAATTGCTGGCGCCAGAGCGGAACGATTGTCTTGGGTGCTTCGGTGGATTTCTTCAAAACGCTTCTATTCCTGCGCCCAAGGCGCGTCCATCTGTTGATTGACTATAAAAAACTGCCCAATCCAGGCAGGTAAAAAAGTTAACAGGCGCAACTGGGACTACTTTTAACACTGCGCCCTGGTTTTTATAAACAGGGTGCGCAACGGTCATTTTGTTACAAACACTGTTACAACCAGGCATTGTACGGGTTTGTTCGTTCGATGCCATGCTTGGAACACTTGGATGTAGCATAGTCAAAAGCACATTACATGCGACTCAATTTGAGCATGCATTCTCTTTTGTGACAAAGGCTTATGAGGTGTTTTTATGAGCGAAGCGCAACATCACCGCCTGATCATTCTGGGTTCCGGCCCCGCCGGTTACAGCGCAGCCGTGTATGCCGCCCGCGCCAACCTCAAACCCGTCGTCATCACTGGCATACAGGCAGGTGGCCAGCTCACCACTACCGTCGAAGTCGATAACTGGCCAGGCGATGTCGAAGGCCTCACCGGTCCGGTCCTGATGGAGCGCATGCAAAAACACGCCGAGCGCTTCGATACACAGATCGTTTACGACCACATCCATACGGCCAAGTTGCAAAAGCGTCCGTTCGAATTAACCGGCGACAGCGGCACTTATACCTGTGACGCGCTGATCATCGCCACCGGCGCTTCGGCGCAGTACCTTGGCCTGCCATCGGAAGAGACGTTTGCCGGCAAAGGGGTTTCGGCCTGCGCGACCTGCGACGGTTTCTTCTACCGCAATCAGGTGGTCGCGGTGGTGGGCGGCGGGAACACGGCGGTTGAAGAGGCGCTGTACCTGTCGAACATCGCCAGGGAAGTTCATCTGATTCACCGTCGCGACAAGCTGCGCTCGGAGAAAATCCTCCAGGACAAACTCTTCGAGAAAGCCGCCAATGGCAATATCCGCCTGCATTGGAACCAGAATCTGGATGAAGTGCTGGGCGATGCCAGCGGCGTGACCGGCGCCCGCCTGCGCGACAGCCATACCAGCGAAACCAGCGAGCTGGCAGTGACCGGAGTGTTCATCGCTATCGGCCACAAACCCAATACCGATCTTTTCATCGGCCAACTGGAAATGCGCGATGGCTACCTGCAGGTCTTGGGCGGCAGCGAAGGCAATGCCACCGCGACCGCCATCCCGGGCGTGTTTGCCGCCGGCGACGTGGCCGACCACGTCTATCGCCAGGCGGTCACCTCCGCCGGGGCCGGCTGCATGGCAGCCCTCGATGCGGAAAAATACCTCGACGACATTCCCGCCGTTTAACGGCACACTGGGTGGCGGGCCTTGTGCCCGCCACCACCCTCCCCTTCTGCAAGCCCGGACGCCATGCTGACTTGGTTACAACGCAATTCCCTGACTTTCCCGCCGCTGGAAAAAGCCATGCGCGACCCCAACGGCCTGTTGGCCGCCGGCGGCGACCTGTCTGCCGACCGGTTGATCCAGGCCTACCGCCACGGCTGCTTCCCCTGGTTCTCGGAAGGCCAGCCGATTCTCTGGTGGTCACCGGATCCGCGTACCGTTCTGTTTCCCGACGAGTTGCACGTTTCCCGCAGCCTGAACAAATTGCTGCGCCAACAACGCTATCAAGTGACCTTCGACCGGGATTTTGCCGCGGTCATCCGCGCCTGCGCCGCCCCACGGGAATATGCCGACGGCACCTGGATCACCGAAGCCATGCAGGACGCCTATCTGGACCTGCATCGCCGCGGTTTCGCGCACTCGGTGGAAGTCTGGGACCAGGGCACACTTGTCGGTGGACTGTACGGCCTGGCGATGGGCCGGCTGTTTTTCGGCGAATCCATGTTCAGCCGCGCCGACAACGCCTCCAAATATGGCTTTGCCACACTGGTGCGACACTTGAAAGACTCGGGTTTTGTGCTCATTGACTGCCAGATGCCCACCGACCATCTGCACAGTCTGGGCGCCCGGTCGATTCCGCGCGGGGCATTTGCCGGCTACCTGGCGCAGTACCTGGACCAACCCAGCCGCGCAACCTGGGTTTGCTGAGCGTCTTTCGCGCGTGTGGCTTACACTTAGAGACGCCCCTAATCAAAAGCTTATCCCGAGGGTTGATCATGACCGAGTTGGCGCGTTTGAAGTTTTATGCCACTCAGCCCCACGCCTGCAGTTATCTGCCCGAGGAGCAGGCCACGACCCTGTTTCTCGATCCTAGCCAGCCCATGGATGTGCATGTCTATGCAGACCTGTCGGAAATGGGTTTTCGTCGCAGTGGCGACCACCTGTATCGACCCCATTGCCAGAACTGCAATGCGTGTGTACCGGCGCGCATTCCTGTTGTGCCATTCACCCCCAACCGTCAGCAGAAGCGCATTTTCAAGCGCAACGCCGACTTGCAGGTCCGGCCGGCCAAGCCAGGATTCAGCGAAGAATATTTCGACCTCTATCAGCGTTATATTGAAGAGCGGCATGCCGACGGCGACATGTATCCGCCCAGTCGCGATCAGTTTTCGACGTTCCTGGTGCGTGACCTGCCGTTTTCACGGTTTTACGAATTCCGCCTGGACGGCCGGCTGCTGGCGATCGCCGTCACCGACCTTCTGCCGAATGGTCTGTCGGCGGTCTATACCTTCTATGAGCCCGACGAAGAGCGTCGCAGCCTGGGGCGTTACGCCATCCTCTGGCAAATCGCCGAGGCCCGGCGCCTGGGGCTGGATGCGGTCTACCTGGGCTACTGGATCAAAAACTGCAAAAAAATGAGCTACAAGACCCAATATCGCCCCATTGAGCTGCTGGTTAACCAGCGCTGGGTCGTTCTGAACTAGAGCACAGCCTTAAACCCCTTGGCTTGAACCCCACTTTTCGGGCACAATGCACGCCGCTTTTGCCTGGCGCAGTTGCACCGGGCCATTCACTGGACACCGAGGGCTTTACTGCATGTCGAAAGAAGACAGCTTCGAAATGGAAGGCACTGTCGTCGACACCCTGCCCAACACCATGTTTCGCGTGGAGTTGGAAAATGGGCACGTCGTAACCGCGCATATTTCCGGCAAGATGCGCAAGAACTACATTCGTATTCTTACCGGCGACAAAGTGCGCGTCGAGCTGACGCCCTATGACTTGAGCAAAGGGCGCATCACTTACCGCGCTCGCTAATCAGGTCAATACAAGACGCCCGGCTTATGCCGGGCGTTTTTGTTTGCCTGCAACAATTTCACGACGACGCAGACCCCCTGTGGGAGCGAGCCTGCTCGCGAAAGCGATTTATCATTCAGCATCCATGTTGACTGCCCCACCGCTTTCGCGAGCAGGCTCGCTCCCACAGGGGTCAGTTCATAACAGACAGACAGCAAAAAGGCGCCGAACAGGCGCCTTTTTGCTGTGTTGCGGTTAACGTCAGGCCATTTCGGCCGTGGTCTCGAACTCGAAGGTCAGTTCGCCGTCCTTGATGTCGATGTGTACCACACCGCCATGTTCGGCCAGTTCGCCAAAGAGGATCTCCTCCGCCAGTGGACGCTTGATCTTGTCCTGGATCAGGCGAGCCATGGGTCGAGCACCCATCATCGCGTCGTAACCACCGGCTGCCAGCCAGCTGCGCGCAGCATCGGTGACTTCCAGCAGTACACGCTTGTCTTCCAGTTGCGCCTGAAGTTCGATGAGGAACTTGTCCACCACGCTTTTGATGACCTCATGACTGAGGCGACCAAACTGGATGATGGTGTCCAGACGGTTGCGGAATTCAGGCGTGAAGCTCTTCTTGATCACTTCCATCGCATCGGACGAGTGATCCTGCAGCGTGAAGCCGATCGAAGCACGCGCCGCAGTTTCGGCACCGGCGTTGGTCGTCATGATGACGATCACGTTACGGAAATCCGCCTTGCGCCCGTTGTTATCGGTCAACGTACCGTGGTCCATGACCTGCAGCAGCAGGTTGAAGACTTCCGGATGCGCCTTCTCGATCTCATCGAGCAGCAGCACGCAATGTGGCTGCTTGGTGATGGCTTCGGTCAGCAGACCACCCTGATCGAACCCGACATAGCCTGGAGGCGCACCGATCAGACGCGATACGGTGTGGCGCTCCATGTATTCGGACATGTCGAAGCGAATCAGCTCGACACCCAGCGCCTTGGCCAGCTGACGCGCCGCTTCGGTTTTACCGACACCGGTAGGCCCGGCGAACAGGAACGAACCGACAGGCTTGTCAGGCGACTTGAGACCGGCGCGGGACAGTTTGATCGCGGTCGCCAGGGAGTCGATCGCGGCATCCTGACCGAACACCGTCAGCTTCAGGTCACGCTCAAGGTTACGCAGCAGCTCTTTGTCGGAGCTGGTGACGTGTTTTGGCGGAATCCGCGCAATTTTCGCGACGATGTCCTCGACCTGAGGCACTTCGATGCGTTTTACGCGCTTCTCGATCGGCTGCAGGCGCTGGTAGGCACCCGCCTCGTCGATGACGTCGATGGCCTTGTCCGGCATGTGCCGGTCATTGATGTAACGCGACGCCAGTTCGGCAGCGGCACGCAGGGCCTCATCGCTGTACTCGATGTTGTGATGCTGTTCGAAACGCCCTTTCAGACCCCGCAGGATGCCAACGGTGTCTTCCACCGATGGCTCCGACACATCGACTTTCTGGAAACGTCGCGCCAGGGCACGATCCTTCTCGAAGATGCCGCGGAATTCCTGGAACGTGGTCGAACCGATGCAACGGATATCACCGGACGACAACAACGGCTTGAGCAGGTTCGAGGCGTCCATGACGCCACCGGACGCAGCACCCGCACCGATGATGGTGTGAATTTCGTCGATGAACAGGATCGCCTGCGGGCGTTTTTTCAGCTCATTGAGCAACGCCTTGAAGCGCTTCTCGAAATCGCCGCGGTATTTGGTTCCGGCCAGCAAGGCACCCAGATCGAGGGAGTACACCACGCTGTTGGCCAGCAGGTCCGGCACCTGGTTGTCGACAATGCGCTTGGCCAGGCCTTCGGCAATCGCGGTTTTACCCACGCCCGCCTCACCCACCAGCAGCGGATTGTTTTTGCGACGACGCGCCAGGATCTGCGCGACGCGCTCGACTTCCAGCTCACGGCCTACCAATGGATCGATACGACCCTGGCGCGCGAGTTCGTTAAGGTTACTGGCATAAGCATCCAGTGGATTGCCTGAAGAAGAAGACTCACCGCCCTCGTCGTCCTGCATATCTTGCTCACCCTCAGAGTGATCGCCGTGCCCCGGCACCTTGGAAATGCCGTGGGCGATGTAATTGACGACATCGATGCGGGCAACGCTCTGCTGTTTCAGCAGGAACACTGCCTGACTCTCTTGCTCACTGAAGATCGCGACCAGCACGTTGGCGCCAGTCACTTCGCGTTTGCCCGAGCTCTGTACGTGAAACACAGCACGCTGCAGGACACGCTGGAAGCCCAGGGTTGGCTGGGTTTCGCGATCCTCGTCATGCACGGGGATCAATGGCGTGGTGGAGTCGATGAACTCCTGCAGGTCATGCTTGAGTTTGTCGAGGTTTGCGCCGCACGCGCGTAAAACGGTGGCGGCAGCCTCATTGTCCAATAGGGCCAGCAGGAGGTGCTCGACGGTCATGAACTCATGACGCTTCGAACGTGCCTCCTTGAAGGCAAGATTGAGGGTGACTTCGAGCTCGCGGTTTAACATAGCTTCACCTCATACCCAAGTGTCCGGCGATTAACCGTCCTTCTCGATTTCACAGAGTAGCGGATGCTGGCTTTCCCTGGCGTACTGGTTGACCTGCATGGCCTTGGTCTCGGCGATGTCGCGGGTAAACACTCCACATACTGCCCGCCCTTCTGTATGGACGGCCAGCATGACCTTGGTCGCCAGCTCGCGATTCAGGTTAAAAAACACCTCGAGCACTTCGACGACGAAATCCATCGGTGTGTAGTCATCATTAAACAAAACCACCTTGTACATCGGCGGCGCCTGTAAAGCAGGCTTAGCCTCCTGAACAGCAATGCCTGCGGAATCGTCGTCGTGTAAATCAGGGCGATCCTGATTGAATGTTAGTCGAATCTGGCTGATTGCATGCATGGAAAGAAAGGTTCGTCAGTTGTGCAAATACAGTGGTGGGGGCGGTCTTGAACGTTTTCAACTCCGACTGCCGGGTCAGCTTGACTATCGGCAAAACGGTGTTACAACCAATAGAGCCCACAGTGGGTAAAAAAGGTCCGCGGAGTCAACTTTTTTCGAAGAAGTGACTGCGGATGAACTGGATGATACTCCAGTGATGGAGTCTGTTGCAGAGGGATATGAGCATGGCGTTCGGCAAGGTGAAATGGTTCAACAATGCCAAGGGTTACGGTTTCATCAATGAGGACGGCAAGACAGAAGATCTGTTTGCCCACTACTCAGCCATCAAAATGGACGGTTATAAAACCCTGAAGGCCGGCCAGGCCGTGACCTTCAACATCATTCAAGGGCCCAAGGGACTGCATGCGGTCGATATCAATGACGCAGCCGTCAAGAATGCTGACCCGGCCGCCATTGCGACGCCCGCCAGTGCTCAAGACACCGCCCTGAGTTAACTGCTCCACCTATCATCCAGTCATAAAAAAACCGCCCGACTCAATCATTTGAATCGGGCGGTTTTTATACGTCTGTCGTTCGCTTACATGTGCTTGATCAACGCCTCACCGAACCCGGAAGACGAAACCAGGGTGGCGCCTTCCATCAGACGTTCGAAGTCATAGGTCACGGTCTTGGCCTTGATTGCACCGTTGGTGCCCTTGATGATCAGGTCCGCCGCCTCGGTCCAGCCCAGATGACGCAACATCATCTCGGCCGAAAGAATCACGGACCCCGGATTGACCTGATCCTTGCCGGCATACTTCGGCGCCGTACCGTGGGTGGCTTCGAACATGGCCACGGTGTCGGACAGGTTGGCGCCTGGCGCGATACCGATGCCGCCCACTTCCGCCGCCAGGGCGTCGGAGAGGTAGTCACCATTGAGGTTGAGCGTGGCGATCACGTCGTATTCGGCTGGACGCAGCAGGATCTGCTGAAGCATGGCATCGGCAATGGCGTCCTTGACGATGACTTCGCGACCGGTTTTCGGATTCTTGAACTTCATCCATGGGCCGCCGTCGAGCAGCTCGGCACCGAACTCTTCCTTCGCCACCTCATAACCCCAGTCCTTGAAGGCACCTTCGGTGAACTTCATGATGTTGCCCTTGTGCACGATGGTCAGCGACTTGCGGTCGTTGTCCACTACGTATTGCAGGGCCTTGCGCACCAGACGCTTGGTGCCTTCTTTCGAAACAGGCTTGATGCCGATACCACAGTCCTGGTCGAAACGGATCTTGGTGACGCCCATTTCTTCTTTCAGGAACTTGATGACTTTGGTGGCTTCAGGGGAGCCGGCCTTCCATTCGATACCGGCATAGATGTCTTCGGAGTTCTCGCGGAAGATCACCATGTCGACGTCGCCAGGCTTTTTCACCGGGCTGGGCACACCTTCGAACCACACCACCGGCCGCAGGCACACATACAGATCGAGTTGCTGGCGCAGGGCAACGTTGAGCGAGCGGATACCGCCACCGACCGGCGTGGTCAGCGGCCCCTTGATGGAGACGACGTAATCTTTCACGGCATCCAGGGTTTCCTGGGGCAGCCAGGTGTCCTGGTCGTAGACCTGGGTGGCTTTCTCACCGGCATAGACTTCCATCCAGGAAATCTTGCGCTTGCCCCCATAGGCCTTTTCCACGGCAGCATCAACCACTTTGATCATTACGGGGCTGACGTCGACGCCAATGCCGTCGCCTTCAATGAACGGAATGATCGGATTATCAGGAACATTGAGAGAATGGTCGGCGTTGACGGTGATTTTTTCGCCGACGGCTGGAACCTGAATCTTCTTGTAACCCATGCTGAACTCCATTGATTGGATTGAACATCTGGCTTGGTTCGAGCGTAACCCAGTTAAATCGGCGCGCAAACCCTATGTTCCATCGATCTGCCGCAAAGCCGCACAACCGCTGAGCTACAAGCCTGAAAGCAAAGGGAAAAACGCCAAACCCAAGCACGACGAATGACCCTGCGCCGCTAATTTCCTTCAACGCTCCCTGCGACCTTTAGACCAATGGACGAGAATCGATTCACTTGAACCATCGGCAGATTGCCAGCTACCTATGTATAATGCCGCCCGCTGACCAAAGGGTCACGAAGGCCGACCTCTCCTTGCTACCCAAATGTAGCCGAGACTTTCCGCCCATAGCCGGACTGTTACCGCAGCCCGACTGCTTGACGCTCTACTGATGCACCCAACATCACCGCGAAGAAACCTCGAAATTCGGCTCATGGATGACTTTGAACGAACGCGCTTACCCGGCGCCCCTCGAGTTTCTGCGCACGCTTTAGCAAAGAAGAGAGAGTTAATCCGAATATGCCCAACCGCTCGAAGATCATCTATACCTTCACCGACGAAGCCCCAGCCCTCGCCACCTATTCACTGTTGCCTATCGTAGAGGCCTTCACCGCCTCCGCTGATATCGCCGTTGAAACCCGCGATATCTCTCTTGCAGGGCGCATCCTGGCCAGCTTCCCCGAGCAACTGGGCGACAAAGCCGTAGCCGACCACCTCGCCGAACTGGGCGACCTGGCCGTTACGCCTGAAGCCAACATCATCAAGCTGCCGAACATCAGCGCCTCGGTTCCGCAGCTGCAAGCCGCGATCAAGGAACTGCAAGCCCAGGGTTACAACCTGCCGGACTACCCGGAAACCGTGACCAGCGACGCCGACAAAGAAGCCAAGGCCCGTTACGACAAGATCAAGGGCAGCGCCGTGAACCCGGTCCTGCGCGAAGGCAACTCCGACCGTCGCGCCCCGCTCTCGGTCAAGAACTACGCACGCAAGCACCCGCACAAAATGGGCGCCTGGGCTGCGGACTCCAAGTCTCACGTTGCGCACATGAGCACCGGCGATTTCTACGGCAGCGAAAAAGCCGCCCTGATCGACGCCGCTGACGCCGTGAAGATCGAACTGATCGCGCAAGACGGCACCCGCACCGTCCTGAAAGAAAAAACCAGCGTTCAGGCTGGCGAGATCCTCGATTGCGCCGTGATGAGCAAGAACGCTCTGCGCGCCTTCATCGCCGCTGAAATCGAAAGCGCCAAGCAACAGGGCGTGCTGCTGTCGGTTCACCTCAAGGCCACCATGATGAAGGTCTCCGACCCGATCATGTTCGGCCAGATCGTTGCCGAGTTCTATAAAGACGCACTGGCCAAGCACGCTGACGTGCTGGCACAGATCGGCTTCAACCTGAACAACGGCATCGGCGACCTGTACGC
Organism: Pseudomonas izuensis; assembly: GCF_002356535.2. NCBI lineage: Bacteria > Pseudomonadati > Pseudomonadota > Gammaproteobacteria > Pseudomonadales > Pseudomonadaceae > Pseudomonas > Pseudomonas izuensis. The sequence goes on from NZ_AP017423.2 coordinate 4,449,602, forward strand.
TCGCATCAAGGCCCTGCCGGCCGAGCAACAAGCGGCCATCGAAGCCGACATTCAGGCGGTGTACGCCGTTCGTCCATCGCTGGCAATGGTCAACTCCGACAAGGGCATCACCAACCTGCACGTGCCGAGCGACGTCATCGTCGACGCCTCGATGCCAGCCATGATCCGTGACTCCGGCAAAATGTGGGGCACCGACGGCCAGCTGCACGACACCAAGGCCGTGATCCCGGATCGTTGCTACGCCACCATCTACCAGGCCGTGATCGAAGATTGCAAAGCCAATGGCGCTTTCGATCCGACCACCATGGGCAGCGTGCCGAACGTTGGCCTGATGGCGAAAAAAGCCGAAGAGTACGGCTCCCACGACAAGACCTTCCAGATCAAGGTCGACGGCGTGGTTCGCGTGACCGACAGCAAAGGCACCCTGCTGATGGAACAGGCTGTTGAAGCCGGCGACATCTTCCGCATGTGCCAGACCAAGGACGCGCCGATCCAGGACTGGGTCAAACTGGCCGTCAACCGTGCCCGCGCCAGCGCCACTCCGGCGATTTTCTGGCTGGACCCGATGCGCGCTCACGACGGCGTAGTGATCGAGAAAGTTCAGGCCTACCTGAAGGATCACGACACTGCCGGTCTGGACATCCAGATCATGGCGCCGGTCGACGCAATGAAGTTCACCCTGCAACGCACTCGCGAAGGCAAGGACACCATTTCGGTGACCGGTAACGTACTGCGCGACTACCTGACCGACCTGTTCCCGATCATGGAACTGGGCACCAGCGCCAAGATGCTGTCGATCGTCCCGCTGATGAACGGCGGTGGCCTGTTCGAAACCGGCGCTGGCGGTTCGGCACCGAAGCACGTTCAACAGCTGCTGGAAGAGAACTTCCTGCGCTGGGATTCCCTGGGCGAGTTCCTGGCCCTGGCCGCTTCCCTTGAGCATCTGGGTGTGAACTACAACAACCCGAAAGCCCTGGTACTGTCCAAGACCCTGGACCAGGCCACCGGCCTGTTCCTGGACAACAACAAGTCGCCATCGCGCAAAGTCGGCAACATCGACAACCGCGGCAGCCACTTCTACCTGGCGCTGTACTGGGCCCAGGCCCTGGCCGCCCAGACTGAAGACACTGCACTGCAAGCGCAGTTCGCGACCCTGGCCAAAACCCTGACCGAGAATGAAGCGACCATCGTTGCCGAGCTCAACGCCGTTCAGGGCAAGCCAGTGGACATCGGCGGTTACTACCACGCCGACGCCGACCTGATCAGCAAGGCCATGCGCCCGAGCGCCACGCTCAACGCGGCGATTGCTGCGCTGGTGTAAGGCTGTAACGATGTAAAGAAACCCCGGCCTCGTGCCGGGGTTTCTGTTTCTGACACGCCAACATCCTGTAGGAGCAAAGCTTGCTCGCGATGCAGGCACCGCGGTATTCCAGATACACCGCAGTGATACCATCGCGAGCAAGCTTTGCTCCTACAATGATTCGAGGCAAATTCATGGAATGGCAACCCCACATCACCGTCGCCACCATCGTCGAAGACAATGGTCGCTTCCTGATGGTCGAAGAACTCAAGCATGGACGAACGGTGCTCAATCAGCCCGCCGGCCACCTGGACCCGGACGAAACCCTGACCGAAGCCGCCGTGCGCGAAACCCTCGAGGAAACCGGCTGGGATGTCGAGCCGACTGGCGTGCTGGGCATTTATCTCTATACCGCGCCGAGCAACGGCGTAACCTACCAACGGGTGTGCTTCATCGCCAAAGCACTGAAACACCACCCCGATTATCAACTGGACGACGGCATCGTCGGCGCCAAGTGGCTGACCCGTGAGGAATTAATGGCACAGCGCGACAACTGGCGTAGTGAGCTGATCATCCGTTGCATCGACGACTATCTGGACCGCCAACACTTCGGTCTCGAACTGATCCGTCCTTCTCTTTAGCCTTGCGGGCTTGAGCCTGTTAGAATCGCGTCCTTTTTCAAGACACTCATTGAATCCCTATGCGTGATCCAGCCCCTTCTGATACACAAAAGAAGCGCGTCATTGTCGGCATGTCCGGCGGCGTGGACTCTTCCGTTTCCGCTCTCCTGCTGATCGAGCAAGGCTATGAAGTGGAAGGCCTGTTCATGAAGAACTGGGAAGAGGACGATGGAACCGAATACTGCACCGCCATGGATGACCTCGCGGACGCCCAGGCTGTGTGCGACAAGATCGGCATCAAGCTGCACACCGCCAACTTCGCCGCCGAGTACTGGGACAACGTGTTCGAGCACTTCCTGGCCGAATACAAGGCCGGCCGCACGCCGAACCCGGACATCCTGTGCAACCGCGAGATCAAGTTCAAGGCGTTCCTCGACTACGCCATGATGCTCGGCGCCGACCTGATCGCCACCGGTCACTATGTGCGTCGCCGCGATATCGATGGCCGTACCGAACTGCTCAAGGGCCTGGACCCGAACAAGGACCAGAGCTACTTCCTGCACGCGGTCGGTGGCGAACAGATCGCCAAGACCCTGTTCCCGGTCGGCGAACTGGAAAAACCCCAGGTGCGTGCAATTGCCGAGAAGTACGAACTGGCGACCGCGAAGAAAAAGGATTCCACCGGGATCTGCTTTATCGGCGAGCGCCGTTTCAGCGATTTCCTCAAGCAATACCTGCCGGCGCAACCGGGCGAAATCAAAACCACCGAAGGCGAAGTCATCGGCCGGCACCACGGCCTGATGTACCACACCATCGGCCAGCGCCAGGGCCTCGGCATCGGCGGCTTGAAAGACGCCGGCGAAGAGCCGTGGTACGTACTGATCAAGGACCTGGAGCACAATGAACTGATTGTCGGCCAGGGCAACGATCACCCGTGGCTGTTCTCCCGCGCCCTGCTCGCTTCCGACATCTATTGGGTCAACCCGATCGACCTGAGCCAGCCACGCAAGCTGACCGCCAAGGTCCGCTATCGCCAGAGCGACCAGCCCTGCACCCTGGAAAAAACCGCCACCGGCTACCGCGCCACCTTCGAAGACCCGCAACGCGCGGTCACGCCGGGCCAGTCCGTGGTGTTCTACGACGGTGAAATCTGCCTCGGCGGCGGTGTTATCGAAGTTGCAGAACCATGGACTAGCAAAGGCCAGGCCCGATGAGCCCGACTCAGGAGCAACTGACGGCACTGGGCGGCGTATTCCTCGCCGCCGTGCTGGTGGACAAGATCGCCAAGACCGGCCAGACCAACGAAGCCGGCCTGATCTGCATGCTCGGCAGCCTGCTGATCCGCGACCCCAAGGACACCCTGGAGGTGTACGGCGGCGACGACATCAATCTGCGCGAAGGTTATCGTGCCTTGATCGGCGCCCTGGAACGCGACCCGAGCGCCCTGCAGCGCGAACCGCTGCGCTATGCGCTGGCCATGCTTGGCCTCGAGCGTCAGCTGGCAAAGCGCAACGACATGCTGGACATCATCGGCAAACGCCTGCCGCAGATCCAGTCCCAGGTCGAGCACTTCGGCCCGGCTCACGAAAACGTGATCGCCGCCTGCGGTGCGCTGTACCAGGACACCCTGAGCACCCTGCGCCAGCGCATCCAGGTCCACGGCGACATGCGTAACCTGCAGCAACCGAGCAATGCCTCGAAAATCCGCGCCCTGTTGCTCGCCGGTATTCGTTCGGCACGGTTGTGGCGGCAATTGGGCGGTCATCGCTGGCAACTGGTGGTCAGCCGCCGCAAATTGCTCAAAGAGCTTTACCCGCTGATGCGCAGCAGCTGAAGCGCACCGGCAACACCGATTTGTAGTCAGTAACGCGTAATACGCTGGTCAGTTGGCAACGGACCCGCGGATTTTTTCATGTATGATACGCGCCCCATTTCGTTGCCCGACTGTCCGAGAACACCCCATGCAGCTCTCTTCGCTCACTGCGGTTTCCCCTGTTGACGGCCGCTACGCCGGCAAAACCCAGGCCCTGCGCCCAATTTTCAGCGAGTACGGCCTGATCCGTGCCCGCGTTCTGGTTGAAGTGCGCTGGCTCCAGCGCCTGGCCGCTCACCCTGCCATCAGCGAAGTACCGGCGTTCTCCGCCGAAGCCAACGCTGTGCTCAATACCCTGGCGGAAAACTTCTCCCTGGAGCACGCCGAGCGCGTCAAAGAGATCGAGCGCACCACCAACCACGACGTCAAGGCCATCGAATACCTGCTCAAAGAGCAAGCGGCCAAGCTGCCGGAACTGGCCAAGGTCAGCGAATTCATCCACTTTGCCTGCACCAGCGAAGACATCAACAACCTGTCCCACGCCCTGATGCTGCGCGAAGGCCGTGATGACGTGATGCTGCCGCTGATGCGCCAGACTGCCGAAGCCATCCGCGAACTGGCCATCCGCTTCGCCGACGTGCCAATGCTGTCGCGTACCCACGGTCAACCGGCTTCGCCGACCACCCTGGGCAAAGAGCTGGCGAACGTGGTGTACCGCCTGGAGCGCCAGATTGCTCAGGTCGCCGCCGTTCCGCTGCTGGGCAAGATCAACGGCGCTGTCGGCAACTACAACGCCCACCTGTCGGCCTACCCTGAGATCGACTGGGAAGCCAACGCCCGCGCCTTCATCGAAGACGAGCTGGGCCTGGGCTTCAACCCGTACACCACGCAGATCGAACCGCACGACTACATCGCCGAGCTGTTCGATGCGATCGCACGCTTCAACACCATCCTGATCGACTTCGACCGCGACATCTGGGGCTACATCTCCCTGGGCTATTTCAAGCAGCGCACCATCGCTGGCGAAATCGGTTCGTCGACCATGCCGCACAAGGTCAACCCGATCGACTTCGAAAACTCCGAAGGCAACCTGGGCATCGCCAATGCACTGTTCCAGCACCTGGCGAGCAAGCTGCCGATCTCCCGCTGGCAGCGCGACCTGACCGACTCCACCGTTCTGCGCAACCTCGGCGTCGGCTTCGCCCACAGCGTGATCGCGTACGAAGCGAGCCTCAAAGGCATCAGCAAGCTCGAACTCAACGCGGAAAAAATTGCTGCCGATCTGGACGCCTGCTGGGAAGTGCTGGCCGAGCCGATCCAGACCGTGATGCGCCGCTACAACATCGAGAACCCGTACGAAAAACTCAAAGAACTGACCCGCGGCAAGGGCATCAGCCCAGAAGCGCTGCAGACTTTCATCGACGGCCTGGAAATGCCTGCCGCCGCCAAGGCCGAGCTGAAATTGCTCACCCCGGCGAACTACATCGGTAACGCTGTAGAGCAAGCCAAACGCATCTGATCGACCGCTTGACCCTTTTAAGACGCCCGGCCGCGCCGGGCGTTTTTATTCCCGTATGAAAAGTAATTTTTTTCAATAGGTTACACATGAATCCTGACATTCCTCTTCAACTTTTGGGCGGCATCACGGCACGGGAATTCCTGCGCGACTACTGGCAGAAAAAACCGCTGCTGATCCGTCAGGCGATTCCTGATTTCGAAAGCCCGATCGATGCCGACGAACTGGCCGGCCTGGCGCTGGAAGAAGAAGTCGAATCGCGCCTGATCATCGAGAACGGCGAGCGCCCATGGGAACTGCGTCGCGGCCCGTTTGCCGAGGACGAGTTCAGCAAATTGCCGGAACGCGACTGGACCCTGCTGGTTCAAGCCGTCGATCAGTTCGTCCCGGAAGTCAGTGAACTGCTGGAGCACTTCCGCTTCCTGCCGAGCTGGCGCATCGACGACGTGATGATCAGCTTCGCCGCCCCGGGTGGCAGTGTCGGCCCGCACTTCGACAACTACGACGTGTTCCTGCTGCAGGGCCACGGCAAGCGCAACTGGAAAATCGGCCAGATGTGCGACTCCGAAAGCCCGCTGTTGCAACATGCGGACCTGCGCATCCTCGCCGACTTCGAAGCGACCGACGAGTGGGTCCTGGAACCGGGCGACATGCTGTACCTGCCGCCGCGCCTGGCCCACTGTGGCGTGGCCGTCGATGACTGCCTGACCTACTCCGTGGGTTTCCGTGCGCCGAGCGCCGCTGAAGTGCTGACCCACTTCACCGACTTCCTCAGCCAGTTCCTGCCGGACGAAGAGCGCTACACCGACGCCGACGCCCTGCCGGCGGTCGACCCGCATCAGATCCAGCACGACGCCCTCGACCGCTTGAAAGGCCTGCTGGCCGAACACATGAGCGACGAGCGCCTGCTGCTGACCTGGTTCGGCCAGTTCATGACCGAGCCGCGCTACCCGGAACTGGTGGTGGGTCCGGAAGACCTCGAGGAAGACGACGTCCTCAGCGCACTGGAGCAAGGCGCAGTGCTGATCCGCAACCCGAGCGCGCGCCTGGCCTGGTCGGAAGTGGATGACGACCTGCTGCTGTTCGCCAGCGGCCAGAGCCGTTATCTGCCGGGCAAACTGCGCGAACTGCTGAAAATGATTTGCGCCGCCGATGCCCTGCACGTCGACAATCTCGGCCCATGGCTGAGCGACGAAGACGGCCGCGGCCTGCTGTGCGAACTGGTCAAGCAAGGTAGCCTGGGGTTCGCCGATGAATAAGATTCACGTACGTGTCGCAGACTGGCAGAAGGACAACGCCGAGATCCGGCGCATTCGTGAAGCGGTGTTCGTCGCCGAGCAATCCGTTCCACCTGAACTGGAATGGGATGCCGATGACGTCACTGCAGTGCATTTCCTCGCCCTCGAAGGCGACTTTCCGGTTGGCACCGCACGCCTGCTGCCCGACGGTCACGTCGGCCGGGTGTCGGTACTCAAGGACTGGCGCGGGTTGAAAGTCGGCGATGCGCTGATGCACGCAGTGATTGACGAAGCCGAGAAGCGCGGGCTCAAGCAGCAAATGCTCAGCGCCCAGGTTCAGGCTACGGCGTTCTATGAGCGACTGGGTTTCAGCATGGTCAGTGAGGAGTTCCTGGAGGCAGGGATTCCTCATGTGGACATGGTGCGCCATTCGGCCTGAGCCAATCGCGAACAGGCTGTGAAACACACCACAAAACGCCCCGTCATTTTCGGATGCCGGGGCGTTTTGCTGTCTAGGATTCAACTAGCGCCAATACGAGCCGACAAACTGGCACTATCAACACATGCACCTGTAGGAGCGAGCCTGCTCGCGATGAACGTAAACGATAACGCTGGAAACCTGATACTCCACTGCGCTCTCAAGACCATCGCGAGCAGGCTCGCTCCTACATAAACCACGAAGTCGGAGATAACGGATATGTCCCTACGCACCCTGCTCACCACCCTGTTGGTGAGCTGCAGTTTTTCGGTCATGGCGGCCACCGAAATCGTACCGCTGAACTATCACACCAGCGCCGACATGCTGCCGGTAGCCCAGGACTTCATCGGCAAGGAAGGCCAGGTCAGCGCCTACGGCAGTCAGCTCATCGTCAATGCCGATCAGCGCAAGATCGACGAACTTAAAGCACTTTTATCCCAACTCGACACTGCCCCCAAACGCCTGCTGATCACCGTCGACACCAATGAAAACAACTTTCAGGGTGACCAGGGTTATACCGTGAATGGCGTCAAACCGAGCCAGACCCGGATCATCAACCGCAGCACTGACAGTCGTGACGGCGGCATCCAACAAATCCAGGCCACCGACGGGATGCCCGCACTGATCCAGGTCGGCCAGAGCGTGCCGATCACCAGCAGCCAGAGTGACTCCTATGGCGGTTACAGCAGCCAGACCCAATACCGCAACGTCACCCAGGGGTTTTATGTGACCGCCACCGTCACTGGCGAGATCGTGCGCCTGTCGATCAGTACCAACCGTGACCGCATGAGCCAGGAACGTCCCGATGTAGTGAACGTGCAAAGCACCGACACAACCATCACCGGCCACTTGGGCGAATGGATCCTGCTGGCCGGGGTGAATGGCCAGACACAGGCCGATAAACAGGGCCTGGCCCGCAGTTATTCGACCCAAAGCCGGAACGACATCACGCTGCGAGTAAAGGTCGATACTTTGGACTAAGCCACCGAATACTGACTGGCGGGTCGTATTAGACCAAAGATGTAGTGCTTGAAAAAAAGCACTACAAAATGTTTGACGAGCCAAAAAAGCGAAGGCATGATGGCCTCGCTCCCGCTAACCAGGGGCCCTGGCAAGGGCCTTCGAGGCGATGTTCGCACCTACCCCGCGAACCGCTTCGTGTCTGTACCGCCCACAAGGTGTGTTTGACGAGGTTGTCGACTGGAACGAAGTTGTCCCGAGGGACGGAAGCGTTTTTAGGTAACCCGGCACCACACTGATGTTCGTACCAAGGCCCACGATGCCCGAATGCGCCCGCAGTCCGCCTTTACCTGCTCACTTCCCCTCGAGCCCATCGTTCATCCCGTCGCCATCCCCGCCGAAACCGACTTGACCGCCTAAGCTTCTGGTCAGCGAGCGCAGGAATTTTCCACCGCAGAACAACTTTTCATAAAGACGCGACGAGGTTTATCTCCCATGGCACTGACACGCGAACAGCAAATTGCAGCCCTCGAAAAAGACTGGGCTGAAAACCCGCGCTGGAAAGGCGTGACACGCACTTACTCCGCTGCTGACGTCGTCCGCCTGCGTGGCTCGGTTCAACCTGAGCACACCTTTGCAAAAATGGGCGCCGAGAAGCTGTGGAACCTGGTTACCCAGGGTGCCAAGCCAGCCTTCCGTCCTGAGAAAGATTTCGTCAACTGCATGGGCGCCCTGACCGGCGGCCAGGCAGTACAACAAGTCAAAGCCGGCATCCAGGCCATCTACCTGTCGGGCTGGCAAGTGGCTGCGGACAACAACTCCGCCGAATCGATGTACCCGGACCAGTCGCTGTACCCGGTGGACTCGGTTCCAACCGTGGTCAAGCGCATCAACAACGCATTCCGTCGTGCCGACCAGATCCAGTGGAAAGCCGGCAAGAACCCGGGCGACGCTGGCTACATCGACTACTTCGCGCCGATCGTTGCTGACGCCGAAGCCGGTTTCGGCGGCGTACTGAACGCCTACGAGCTGATGAAAAGCATGATCGAAGCAGGCGCCGCCGGCGTTCACTTCGAGGACCAACTGGCTTCCGTGAAGAAATGCGGCCACATGGGCGGCAAGGTACTGGTTCCTACCCAGGAAGCCGTACAGAAGCTGACCGCTGCCCGTCTGGCGGCCGACGTTGCCGGTACTCCGACCATCATCCTGGCCCGTACCGACGCCAACGCGGCTGACCTGCTGACTTCCGACTGCGACCCGTACGACCAGCCATTCGTGACTGGCGAACGTACCCAGGAAGGTTTCTACAAGGTTCGCGCTGGCCTGGATCAAGCCATCGCTCGCGGCCTGGCCTACGCTCCGTACGCTGACCTGATCTGGTGCGAAACCGCCAAGCCGGATCTGGAAGAAGCCCGTCGCTTCGCCGAAGCGATCAAGAAGGAATACCCGGACCAACTGCTGTCGTACAACTGCTCGCCTTCCTTCAACTGGAAGAAAAACCTGGACGACGCGACCATCGCCAAGTTCCAGCGCGAACTGTCCGCCATGGGCTACAAGCACCAGTTCATCACCCTGGCCGGCATTCACAACATGTGGCACAGCATGTTCAACCTGGCGCACGACTACGCCCGCAACGACATGACTGCCTACGTGAAGCTGCAAGAGCAGGAATTCGCCGACGCCGCCAAGGGTTACACCTTCGTGGCTCACCAGCAGGAAGTGGGCACCGGCTACTTCGACGACATGACCACCGTGATCCAGGGTGGCTCGTCCTCGGTTACCGCGCTGACCGGTTCGACCGAAGAAGAACAGTTCCACTGATCTGCTTCGCCTGAGACAACGGCCGTTGCGGAACGAATAGAAAGCTAACCGCAACGCTGCCCATCTGACGCCCCGACTGGTTCGGGGCGTTTTTTTGCCTGCGATTTACCGCATACCGCAACCCCTTGTGGGAGCGAGCCTGCTCGCGAAAGCAGTGCGTCAGTAAAATGAATGCCGGATGTGCCACCCCTTCACGAGCAGGCTCGCTCCCACAGGGGTCGATGGTGATCCAAAAAACTCTGATCCAGAGCAGTTTCACGATCAGGAAAACAGGGTAAAACCACCTCCCACGCTACTTGCAGTAACCCGCATATAAGACAACTCCCCAACTCACTAGCGAGTAAACAGTTTAAAAATCACCACAAACAATATTGATTATCATTTAGCCACAACTATGTTCGTTACATTCCCTACAAAACATAATTCCCAAAAAGCCGGCTAATGCCCGCAACGCAAGGCCTACGGCGCTTTTGACCTGCGCTATGTCCTTATTCCTATAAATAATTTCGCTATAGGAATTTTACTTGCCGGGTGTTTAGCCATAAAATCAGCGGGATTGATTGCTGCGACATATCGTCACTGCTTTGTTTCTTTTCAAGCTCAGAGACCTTTGCTCTCTGTTAAGGATTACCAGCATGCCCGAAGCGACAGGACTCATGGCCCACAACTGGGGCTTTGCCATTTTCCTTCTGGGCGTTGTCGGCCTCTGTGCCTTCATGCTCGGCGTCTCCAGCCTCCTCGGGTCAAAAGCCTGGGGCCGCAGCAAAAACGAACCGTTCGAGTCCGGCATGCTACCTACAGGTGGCGCCCGCTTGCGGCTCTCGGCAAAATTCTATCTGGTCGCGATGCTGTTCGTGATCTTCGATATCGAAGCCCTCTTTCTCTTTGCATGGTCTGTGTCCGTCCGCGAAAGCGGCTGGACCGGATTCGTCGAAGCTCTCGTTTTCATAGCAATTCTGTTGGCAGGCCTTGTCTACCTATTCCGAGTGGGCGCCCTTGACTGGGCTCCGGAAGCTCGTCGTAAGCGACAAGCGAAGCTGAAACAATGAGGCTTTGGCAATGCAATACAATCTCACCAGGATCGACCCCGATGCTCCTAACGAGCAGTATCCGATTGGCGAACGGGAAACCGTTTCCGATCCGTTAGAAGATCAAGTCCACAAAAACATTTTCATGGGCAAGCTCGAAGACGTGCTTAACGGCACGATCAACTGGGGGCGCAAGAACTCCCTGTGGCCGTATAACTTCGGTCTTTCGTGCTGCTACGTGGAAATGACCACCGCCTTCACGGCGCCCCACGACATCGCGCGCTTTGGCGCCGAGGTTATCCGGGCATCGCCGCGCCAGGCGGATTTCATGGTTATCGCCGGTACCTGCTTCATCAAGATGGCGCCGATCATCCAGCGTCTCTACGAGCAAATGCTCGAGCCTAAATGGGTCATCTCCATGGGTTCGTGCGCCAACTCCGGTGGCATGTACGACATCTACTCCGTCGTTCAAGGGGTGGACAAGTTCCTGCCCGTGGACGTCTACGTGCCTGGCTGCCCGCCCCGCCCTGAAGCTTTCCTGCAAGGCTTGATGCTGTTGCAGGAGTCGATTGGCCAGGAGCGTCGCCCACTTTCCTGGGTCGTTGGCGATCAAGGCGTGTATCGCGCCGAGATGCCTTCCGAAAAGGAAAAGCGCCGCGAACAGCGTATTCAGGTAACCAACCTGCGCAGCCCCGACGAAGTCTGATCCAGTTCAGCTGTTTCAAAGAAACGAAAAACTGGCTTCATTCTTTACGTTGACCGAAAGCGATAAATAACCATGACTACAGGCAGTGCTCTGTACATCCCGCCTTATAAGGCAGACGACCAGGATGTGGTCGTCGAACTGAACAACCGTTTTGGCCCCGAGGCGTTCACCGCCCAGCCTACCCGCACCGGCATGCCGGTGCTTTGGGTTGCCCGCGCCAAACTCGTCGAAGTCCTGACTTTCCTGCGCAACCTGCCCAAGCCGTACGTCATGCTCTATGACCTGCACGGCGTGGACGAGCGTCTGCGCACCAAGCGTCAAGGGCTGCCGAACGGCGTCGACTTCTCCGTGTTCTATCACCTGATGTCGATCGAACGTAATAGTGACGTCATGATCAAGGTTGCCTTGTCCGAGAGCGACCTCAGCCTGCCAACCGTCACCAGCATCTGGCCGAATGCCAACTGGTACGAGCGTGAAGTCTGGGACATGTACGGCATCGACTTCAAAGGTCACCCGCACCTGTCACGCATCATGATGCCGCCGACCTGGGAAGGTCACCCGCTGCGCAAGGACTTCCCGGCCCGTGCCACCGAGTTCGATCCGTTCAGCCTGACCCTGGCCAAGCAACAGCTCGAGGAAGAAGCCGCGCGCTTCAAGCCGGAAGACTGGGGCATGAAACGCTCCGGCCCGAACGAGGACTACATGTTCCTCAACCTGGGTCCCAACCACCCTTCGGCACACGGTGCGTTCCGCATCATCCTGCAGCTGGACGGTGAAGAGATCGTCGACTGCGTACCGGACATCGGCTACCACCACCGTGGTGCCGAGAAGATGGCCGAGCGTCAGTCCTGGCACAGCTTCATCCCGTACACCGACCGTATCGACTACCTCGGCGGCGTGATGAACAACCTGCCGTACGTGCTCTCGGTCGAGAAGCTGGCGGGCATCAAGGTACCGGAGAAGGTCGACGTCATCCGCATCATGATGGCCGAGTTCTTCCGGATCACCAGCCACCTGCTGTTCCTAGGTACCTACATCCAGGACGTCGGCGCCATGACCCCGGTGTTCTTCACCTTTACCGACCGTCAGCGTGCGTACACGGTGATCGAAGCCATCACCGGTTTCCGCCTGCACCCGGCCTGGTACCGCATCGGTGGCGTCGCCCACGACCTGCCGCGCGGCTGGGAAAAGCTGGTCAAGGATTTCGTCGAGTGGATGCCCAAGCGTCTGGACGAATACCAGAAAGCGGCCCTGGACAACAGCATCCTGCGTGGCCGGACCATCGGCGTCGCCGACTACAACACCAAGCAAGCCCTGGAATGGGGTGTCACCGGTGCCGGCCTGCGTTCCACCGGTTGCGACTTCGACCTGCGTAAGGCACGTCCGTACTCGGGCTACGAGAACTTCGAGTTCGAAGTACCGCTGGCGGCCAATGGCGATGCCTACGATCGCTGCATCGTGCGCGTCGAAGAAATGCGCCAGAGCATCAAGATCATCGACCAGTGCCTGCGCAACATGCCGGAAGGCCCGTACAAGGCGGATCACCCGCTGACCACGCCGCCGCCGAAAGAGCGCACGCTGCAACACATCGAAACCCTGATCACGCACTTCCTGCAAGTTTCGTGGGGCCCGGTCATGCCGGCCAACGAATCCTTCCAGATGATCGAAGCGACCAAGGGTATCAACAGTTATTACCTGACGAGCGATGGCGGCACCATGAGCTACCGCACCCGGATCCGTACCCCAAGCTTCCCGCACCTGCAGCAGATCCCTTCGGTGATCAAAGGCAGCATGGTCGCGGACTTGATCGCGTACCTGGGTAGTATCGATTTCGTTATGGCCGACGTGGACCGCTAAGCATGAACAGCACGCTTATCCAGACAGACCGTTTCGCCCTGAGCGAAACCGAGCGCTCGGCCATCGAGCACGAGTTGCATCACTACGAAGACCCGCGCGCGGCGTCGATCGAAGCCCTGAAGATCGTTCAGAAGGAACGCGGCTGGGTGCCGGACGGCGCCTTGTACGCCATCGGCGAAATCCTCGGCATTCCGGCCAGCGACGTTGAAGGCGTGGCGACGTTCTACAGCCAGATCTTCCGTCAACCGGTCGGTCGCCACATCATTCGCGTCTGCGACAGCATGGTCTGCTACATCGGTGGCCACGAGTTCGTGGTCAGCGAAATCCAGAGCAAGCTGGGCATCGGCCTGGGTCAGACCACCGCCGACGGTCGTTTCACCCTGCTGCCGGTCTGCTGCCTCGGCAACTGCGACAAGGCGCCGGCGTTGATGATCGACGACGACACTTTCGGTGATGTGCAGCCAGCAGGCGTTGCCAAATTGCTCGAGGGCTACGTATGACCCTGACTTCTTTCGGTCCAGCCAACCGCATCAAGCGTTCGGCCGAGACTCACCCGCTCACCTGGCGCCTGCGTGACGACGGCGAAGCCGTATGGCTCGACGAGTACCAGGCCAAGAACGGTTACGCCGCTGCGCGCAAAGCCTTCGCCGACATGGCTCAGGACGACATCGTCCAGACCGTGAAAGACTCCGGCCTCAAAGGTCGCGGCGGTGCAGGCTTCCCCACGGGCGTGAAGTGGGGCCTGATGCCAAAAGACGAATCCATCAACATCCGCTACCTGCTGTGCAACGCGGATGAAATGGAACCCAACACCTGGAAAGACCGCATGCTGATGGAGCAACTGCCCCATCTGCTGATCGAAGGCATGCTGATCAGTGCCCGCGCACTGAAAACCTACCGTGGCTACATCTTCCTGCGTGGCGAATACACCACCGCCGCCAAGCACCTGAACCGTGCCGTGGAAGAAGCCAAGGCAGCCGGCCTTTTGGGCAAGAACATCCTGGGCAGCGGCTTCGATTTCGAGCTGTTCGTCCACACCGGCGCCGGGCGTTACATCTGCGGTGAAGAAACCGCACTGATCAACTCCCTGGAAGGCCGCCGCGCCAACCCGCGCTCCAAGCCGCCCTTCCCTGCCGCCGTCGGCGTGTGGGGCAAGCCGACCTGCGTGAACAACGTCGAAACCCTGTGCAACGTCCCGGCGATCATTGCCGACGGCGTGGACTGGTACAAATCGTTGGCCCGCGAAGGCAGCGAAGACATGGGCACCAAGCTCATGGGCTTCTCCGGCAAGGTCAAGAACCCTGGCCTGTGGGAGCTGCCATTCGGCGTCACCGGTCGCGAGCTGTTCGAAGACTACGCCGGCGGCATGCGCGACGGCTACCAGCTCAAGGCCTGGCAGCCTGGCGGCGCCGGTACCGGTTTCCTGTTGCCGGAACACCTGGATGCGCAAATGTATGCCGGCGGCATCGCCAAAGTGGGCACCCGTATGGGCACCGGCCTGGCCATGGCGGTGGATGACAGCGTCAACATGGTGTCCCTGCTGCGCAACATGGAAGAGTTCTTTGCCCGTGAGTCGTGCGGTTTCTGCACCCCGTGCCGTGACGGTCTGCCGTGGAGCGTCAAGCTGCTGCGTGCGATCGAGAACGGTCAAGGGCAGGCTGGCGACATCGAGACCCTACTGGGTCTGGTCGGTTTCCTCGGCCCAGGCAAGACCTTCTGTGCTCACGCACCAGGTGCCGTGGAGCCGTTGGGCAGCGCCATCAAATACTTCCGCCACGAGTTCGAAGCCGGCATCGCGCCCACCAGCGCCGCCGTCCCGCCTCTGGCAAGGCCGATCGTAGTCGGCGCGTAAACGCTTAAAAAGAGGCGAAGGGTCCGTGCCCTTCGCTTTTCGCGCGATGACGCCTTCACCGGCTGTTTTGATTCGCGCGGATAACAAGATTCCATTAGCCACGCCCGCTGACACCGGGCCAACGAAGAACTTTGAACCATGGCCACTATCCACGTAGACGGCAAAGAGCTCGAAGTCGATGGGGCAGACAACCTGTTACAGGCATGTCTGTCGCTAGGCCTCGATATCCCTTATTTCTGCTGGCACCCCGCCCTTGGCAGCGTTGGCGCTTGCCGCCAGTGCGCGGTCAAGCAGTACACCGACGAGAACGACAAGCGTGGTCGGATCGTCATGTCCTGCATGACCCCCGCCACCGACGGCAGCTGGATCTCCATCGACGACGAAGAAGCGAAAGTATTCCGCGCCAGCGTCGTTGAATGGCTGATGACCAACCACCCTCACGACTGCCCGGTCTGTGAAGAAGGCGGTCACTGCCACCTGCAAGACATGACGGTAATGACCGGTCACAACGAGCGCCGTTACCGCTTCACCAAGCGTACCCACCAGAATCAGCAACTGGGCCCGTTCATTTCCCACGAAATGAACCGCTGCATCGCTTGCTACCGCTGCGTGCGCTTCTATAAGGACTACGCCGGCGGCACCGACCTCGGCGTGTTCGGCGCCCACGACAACGTGTACTTCGGTCGCGTTGAAGACGGCACCCTGGAAAGCGAATTCTCCGGCAACCTCACCGAGGTCTGCCCGACCGGTGTGTTCACCGACAAGACGCACTCCGAGCGCTACAACCGCAAGTGGGACATGCAGTTCTCGCCGAGCATCTGCCATGGCTGCTCCAGCGGTTGCAACATCTCCCCGGGCGAGCGCTACGGTGAACTGCGTCGCATCGAAAACCGCTACAACGGTTCGGTCAACCAGTACTTCCTGTGCGACCGTGGCCGTTTCGGCTATGGCTACGTCAACCGCAAGGACCGTCCGCGTCAGCCGCTGCTGGCCAACGGCGCCAAGCTGACCCTCGACGAAGCACTGGATAAAGCCGCCGACCTGCTGCGCGGTCGTAACATCGTCGGTATCGGTTCGCCACGCGCCAGCCTCGAAAGCAACTACGCGTTGCGCGAACTGGTCGGTGCCGAGCACTTCTACTCCGGCATCGAGGCTTCCGAGCTGGAGCGCATCCGCCTGGTGCTGCAGGTGCTGAAAGACAGCCCGCTGCCTGTGCCGAACATGCGCGACATCGAAGATCACGACGCCGTGTTCGTCCTGGGTGAAGACCTGACCCAGACCGCTGCCCGTATGGCCCTGGGCCTGCGTCAGTCGGTCAAAGGTAAAGCTGAAGACATGGCTGATGCCATGCGCGTCCAGCCTTGGCTCGACGCCGCGGTGAAGAACATCGGTCAGCACGCGCTGAACCCGCTGTTCATCGCCAGCCTGGCTGAAACCAAACTCGACGACATCGCCGAAGAGTGCGTTCACGCCGCTCCCGACGACCTGGCTCGCATCGGTTTCGCCGTGGCTCACGCCCTTGACGCCAGCGCCCCTGCCGTTGAAGGCCTGGACGCCGAAGCCCTCGAACTGGCCAAGCGCATTGCCGACGCCCTGCTCGCCGCCAAGCGCCCATTGATCATCGCCGGTACGTCCCTGGGCTCCAAAGCCCTGATCGAAGCCGCTGCGAACATCGCCAAGGCCCTGAAGCTGCGCGAGAAGAACGGTTCCATCAGCCTGATCGTGCCGGAGGCCAACAGCCTCGGCCTGGCCATGCTCGGTGGCGAGTCGGTCGACGCTGCGCTGCAAGCGGTGATCGACGGCAAGGCCGACGCCATCGTCGTGCTGGAAAACGATCTGTACACCCGTACCGACAAGGCCAAGGTTGATGCCGCCCTGACCGCCGCGAAAGTGGTGATCGTCGCCGACCATCAGAAGACCGCCACCAGCGATCGTGCGCATCTGGTACTGCCAGCCGCCAGCTTCGCCGAAGGCGACGGCACCCTGGTCAGCCAGGAAGGCCGCGCCCAGCGTTTCTTCCAGGTGTTCGACCCGCAATACATGGATGCCAGCATCCTGGTTCACGAAGGCTGGCGCTGGCTGCACGCCCTGCGCGCCACCCTGCTGAACAAGCCGATCGACTGGACGCAACTGGACCATGCCACCGCTGCCGTTGCTTCGAGCACCGAGCAACTGGCCGGCATCGTCAACGCCGCTCCGTCCGCCGCGTTCCGCATCAAGGGCCTGAAACTGGCCCGTGAACCGCTGCGTTACTCCGGTCGTACCGCCATGCGCGCCGACATCAGCGTGCACGAGCCGCGCACCCCGCAGGACAAGGACACCGCGTTCGCCTTCTCCATGGAAGGTTACTCGGGCTCGGCCGAACCGCGTCAGCAAGTGCCGTTCGCCTGGTCTCCGGGCTGGAACTCGCCGCAAGCCTGGAACAAGTTCCAGGACGAAGTCGGTGGTCACATCCGCGCTGGCGACCCGGGCACCCGCCTGATCGAAAGCACCGGTGACTCGCTGAACTGGTTCGCCAGCGTTCCGCGTGCGTTCAACCCGGCTCCGGGCACCTGGCAGGTCGTGCCGTTCTTCCACCTGTTCGGCAGCGAAGAAAACTCTTCGAAAGCCGCTCCGGTTCAGGAACGCATCCCGGCCGCCTACGTCGCCCTGGCCAAATCCGAAGCCGATCGCCTGGGTGTCAACGACGGCGCCATGCTCAGCTTGAACGTCGCTGGCCAGACCCTGCGTCTGCCGCTGCGCATCAACGAAGAGCTGGGCGCTGGCCTGGTGGCATTGCCTGCGGGCATCGCCGGCATTCCGCCAGCCATCTTTGGCAAATCCGTTGACGGTCTGCAGGAGGCAGCTCAATGACCTTGTTCACTCCTGAAGTGATCGACATCATCATCGCGGTCCTCAAGGCCGTGGTGATTCTGCTCGCCGTGGTGGTCTGCGGCGCCCTGCTCAGCTGGGTCGAGCGTCGTTTGCTCGCCCTCTGGCAGGACCGTTACGGTCCGAACCGCGTCGGTCCGTTCGGCGCGTTCCAGATCGCCGCCGACATGATCAAGATGTTCTTCAAGGAAGACTGGACGCCTCCATTCGCCGACAAGATGATCTTCACCCTGGCACCGGTAGTCGCCATGAGCGCCCTGCTGATTGCCTTCGCGATCATCCCGATCACCCCGACCTGGGGCGTGGCGGACCTGAACATCGGCATCCTGTTCTTCTTCGCCATGGCCGGTCTGTCGGTCTACGCGGTGCTGTTCGCCGGCTGGTCGAGTAACAACAAGTTCGCCCTCCTGGGTAGCTTGCGTGCTTCGGCTCAGACCGTGTCGTACGAAGTGTTCATGGGCCTGTCGCTGATGGGCATCGTGATCCAGGTCGGCTCGTTCAACATGCGCGACATCGTCGACTACCAGGCCCAGCACCTGTGGTTCATCATTCCGCAGATCTTCGGTTTCCTGACCTTCTTCATCGCTGGCGTGGCCGTGACTCACCGTCACCCGTTCGACCAGCCGGAAGCGGAACAGGAACTGGCCGACGGTTACCACATTGAATACGCCGGCATGAAATGGGGCATGTTCTTCGTCGGCGAGTACATCGGCATCGTGTTGATTTCGGCGCTGCTGGTGACCTTGTTCTTCGGTGGCTGGCACGGTCCGTTCGGCATTCTGCCGCAGATCCCGTTCATCTGGTTCGCACTGAAAACCGGGTTCTTCATCATGATGTTCATTCTGTTGCGCGCTTCGATCCCGCGCCCACGGTATGACCAAGTGATGGATTTCAGCTGGAAGTTCTGCTTGCCGCTGACCCTCGTCAACATGCTGGTGACCGCTGCGATCGTGTTGCTCAACACGTCCGCCGTCGCGGCTCAGTGAGGATAGAGAATCATGAAGTACATATTTGACATCGTGCATGGCCTCTACACCCAGCTTCGCAGCCTGGTGATGATTTTCGGCCACGCCTTCCGCAAGCGCGACACGCTGCAGTACCCGGAAGAACCGGTCTATCTGCCGCCGCGCTACCGTGGCCGTATCGTCCTGACCCGCGACCCCGACGGTGAAGAGCGCTGCGTAGCCTGCAACCTGTGCGCCGTGGCGTGCCCGGTTGGCTGCATCTCGCTGCAGAAAGCTGAAACCGAAGACGGTCGCTGGTACCCGGACTTCTTCCGCATCAACTTCTCGCGCTGCATCTTCTGCGGCCTCTGCGAGGAAGCCTGCCCGACCACCGCGATCCAGCTGACACCGGATTTCGAGATGGCCGAGTTCAAACGTCAGGACCTGGTTTACGAGAAAGAAGATCTGCTGATCTCCGGCCCCGGCAAAAACCCTGATTACAACTTCTATCGTGTTGCAGGTATGGCGATTGCCGGTAAGCCGAAGGGCTCCGCGCAGAATGAAGCCGAACCGATCAACGTGAAGAGCTTGCTGCCTTAAGGAAGAAAGATGGAATTCGCTTTCTATTTCGCATCGGGTATCGCTGTGGTGTCCACGCTTCGCGTGATCACCAACACCAACCCCGTGCACGCCCTGCTCTACCTGATCATTTCGCTGATCGCCGTGGCAATGACCTTCTTTGCCCTCGGCGCGCCGTTCGCCGGTGTACTGGAAGTGATCGCCTACGCTGGCGCCATCATGGTGCTGTTCGTGTTCGTGGTGATGATGCTGAACCTGGGCCCGGCCTCGGTTCAGCAGGAGCGCGTCTGGCTCAAGCCCGGTATATGGGGCGGCCCGGTCGCCCTCGCCGCGCTGCTGCTGGTTGAACTGCTGTACGTGCTGTTCTCCCACCAGACCGGCCAGGCCGTCGGCCACACCACCGTAGACGCCAAGGCCGTGGGCATCAGCCTGTTCGGTCCTTACCTGCTGGTGGTCGAACTCGCCTCGATGCTGCTGCTCGCCGCAGCCGTCACGGCGTTCCACTTGGGCCGCAACGAAGCCAAGGAGCAATGACGATGCCTGCTATCCCCATGGAGCATGGTCTGGCGGTCGCCGGCATCCTGTTCTGCCTCGGTCTGGTCGGCCTGATGGTCCGCCGCAACATTCTTTTCGTGCTGATGAGCCTGGAGGTCATGATGAATGCCTCCGCCCTGGCGTTCATCGTTGCCGGTAGCCGCTGGGCGCAGCCGGATGGACAGATCATGTTCATCCTGGTGATCAGCCTGGCAGCCGCCGAGGCCAGTATCGGCCTGGCGATCCTGCTGCAACTGTATCGCCGCTTCCACACGCTCGATATCGACGCTGCCAGTGAGATGCGCGGATGAATCTTCTCTATCTGACTTTCGTATTCCCTCTCATTGGGTTCCTGCTGCTGTCGTTCTCCCGTGGACGGCTCTCGGAAAACCTCTCGGCGCTGATCGGCGTCGGTTCTGTCGGCTTGTCTGCCATCGTCGCGGCTTACGTGATCTGGCAATTCAACGTCGCGCCACCGGAAGGCGGCCACTACACCCAGGTGTTGTGGCAGTGGATGGCGGTGGAAGGCTTCAAGCCGAACTTCGCGCTGTACCTGGATGGTCTGTCCCTGACCATGCTTGGTGTGGTGGTCGGCGTGGGCTTCCTGATCCACCTGTTCGCGTCCTGGTACATGCGCGGTGAAGCCGGTTACTCGCGCTTCTTCGCCTACACCAACCTGTTTATCGCCAGCATGCTGTTCCTGGTGCTGGGCGATAACCTGCTGTTCCTGTACTTCGGCTGGGAAGGCGTGGGCCTGTGCTCGTACCTGTTGATCGGTTTCTACTACAGCAACCGCAACAACGGTAACGCCGCACTCAAAGCCTTCATCGTGACCCGTATCGGCGACGTGTTCATGGCCATCGGCCTGTTCATCCTGTTCGCCCAGTTGGGCACCCTGAACGTTCAGGAACTGCTGGTGCTGGCACCGCAGAAATTCCAGGCCGGTAACATCTGGATGGTCCTTGCCACCCTGATGCTGCTGGGCGGTGCGGTCGGTAAATCCGCGCAACTGCCGCTGCAAACCTGGCTGGCGGATGCGATGGCCGGTCCTACCCCGGTTTCGGCACTGATCCACGCTGCAACCATGGTGACCGCGGGTGTCTACCTGATCGCCCGTACCCACGGCCTGTTCACCCTGGCGCCGGAAATCCTGCACCTTGTAGGCATCGTCGGTGGCGTGACCCTGGTGCTGGCCGGTTTTGCCGCGCTGGTTCAGACCGACATCAAGCGTATCCTCGCCTACTCGACCATGAGCCAGATCGGCTACATGTTCCTGGCCCTAGGCGTCGGTGCCTGGGATGGCGCGATCTTCCACCTGATGACCCACGCCTTCTTCAAGGCCCTGTTGTTCCTTGCCTCCGGTGCGGTGATCGTTGCCTGCCACCACGAGCAGGACATCTTCAAGATGGGTGGCCTGTGGAAGAAACTGCCTCTGGCCTACGCCAGCTTCATCGTTGGCGGCGCGGCCCTGGCGGCCTTGCCACTGGTGACCGCAGGCTTCTACTCCAAGGACGAAATCCTCTGGGAAGCGTTCGCCAGCGGCAATCACGGTCTGCTCTACGCAGGTCTGGTCGGCGCGTTCATGACTTCGCTGTACACCTTCCGCCTGATCTTCATCGCGTTCCACGGTGAAGCGAAGACCGAAGCCCATGCCGGTCATGGCATCGCCCACTGGCTGCCACTGTCGGTGCTGATCGTGTTGTCCACCGCCATTGGCGCGATGATCGTTCCGCCACTGCACGGCGTACTGCCGGAAAGCGTCGGCCATGCCGGCGGCGAAGCCAAGCACAGCCTGGAAATCGCGTCAGGCGCCATCGCCCTGTCCGGTATCCTGCTGGCCGCGCTGCTGTTCCTCGGCAAGCGTCGCTTCGTGACCGCCATCGCCAACAGCGGCATCGGCCGTTTCCTGTCGGCCTGGTGGTTCGCTGCCTGGGGCTTCGACTGGATCTACGACAAACTGTTCGTCAAGCCTTACCTGGCGATCAGCCACATCCTGCGCAAAGACCCGCTCGACCAGACCATCGGTCTGATCCCGCGCATGGCCAAAGGCGGTCACACCGCCCTGAGCCGTACCGAGACCGGTCAACTGCGTTGGTACGCCGCCTCGATGGCTGCTGGTGCCGTGCTGGTAATCGGCGCCGTCGTGCTGGTAGCGGTCTGATATGAACCTTGCGAACTTGCGAAAGGAATTGAGCCCGTCATGATTCTGCCTTGGCTAATCCTGATCCCCTTTATCGGCGGCCTGCTGTGCTGGCTGGGTGAGCGCTTCGGCGCCACCCTCCCCCGCTGGATTGCGCTGATCACCATGTCCCTGCTGCTCGCCCTCGGCCTCTGGCTGTGGGCCCACGGCGACTATTCGTTTGCCCCGGCGCCTGGCGCCGATCCGACCTGGGCGCTTGAGTTCAAGCACGTCTGGATCCAGCGCTTCGGCATCAACGTGCACCTGGCCCTCGACGGTCTGTCGCTGTTGATGATCATGCTGACCGGCCTGCTGGGTGTCCTCTCGGTACTCTGCTCCTGGAAAGAGATCCAGCGTCACGTGGGCTTCTTCCACCTGAACCTGATGTGGATCCTGGGCGGTGTCGTCGGCGTGTTCCTGGCCCTCGACCTGTTCATGTTCTTCTTCTTCTGGGAAATGATGCTGGTGCCGATGTACTTCCTCATCGCGCTCTGGGGTCACAGTTCTTCGGACGGCAAGAAAACCCGGATCTACGCGGCGACCAAGTTCTTCATCTTCACTCAGGCTTCCGGCCTGATCATGCTGGTGGCGATCCTGGGCCTGGTCCTGGTCAACTTCAACGACACCGGCGTGATTACCTTCAACTACGCCGATCTGTTGAAGACCAAGATGTCGATGACGACCGAGTACATCCTGATGCTCGGCTTCTTCATCGCCTTCGCGGTAAAGCTGCCAGTCGTCCCGTTCCACTCCTGGTTGCCTGACGCTCACGCCCAGGCGCCGACCGCAGGCTCCGTGGACCTGGCCGGTATCTTGCTGAAGACCGCTGCCTACGGCCTGCTGCGTTTCGCCCTGCCGCTGTTCCCGAATGCGTCGGCCGAGTTCGCGCCGTTCGCCATGACCCTGGGTCTGATCGGGATCTTCTACGGTGCGTTCCTGGCGTTCGCGCAAACCGACATCAAGCGTCTGATCGCCTTCTCGTCCGTTTCCCACATGGGCTTCGTACTGATCGGCATCTACTCCGGCAGCCAACTGGCACTGCAAGGCGCGGTGATGCAGATGCTGGCGCACGGCCTGTCGGCCGCGGCACTCTTTATCCTGAGTGGCCAGTTGTACGAACGCACCCACACCCGTGACATGCGCGAGATGGGTGGCCTGTGGTCGAAGATCGCTTACCTGCCGGCCCTGAGCCTGTTCTTTGCAGCCGCTTCCCTGGGCCTGCCGAGTACCGGCAACTTCGTCGGTGAGTTCCTGATCCTGATCGGCACCTTCCCGATTGCCCCGTGGGTCACCATCATCGCGACGTCCGGCCTGGTGTTCGGTTCGGTCTACTCGCTGATCATGATCCACCGTGCCTACTTCGGCCCGGCCAAGTCGGACGCGGTGCTGCATGGCATGGACGGTCGCGAAATGATCATGGTGGTCGGTCTGGCAGCGCTGCTGATCTACATCGGCGTCTACCCGCAGCCGTTCCTCGATACCTCTGCCGCGACAATGCATGGCGTGCAGCAGTGGCTCGGCACCGCCTTCACTCAACTCGCTTCGGCCCGGTAAGAGCGCTATGGAATTCACGACTCAACACTTTATCGCGCTAGCGCCGCTGTTGATCACCAGCGCCACGATCATCGTGGTGATGCTGGCGATCGCCTGGCGCCGCAACCACTCCCAGACCTTCCTGCTGTCGGTGGCGGGTCTTAACCTGGCTTTGCTGTCGATCCTGCCGGCCCTGAAAGTCGCGCCACTGGCCGTGACCCCATTGCTGCAGATCGACACCTTCGCCTGCCTGTACATGGCGCTGATCCTGGTCGCCACCCTCGCCTGCGTCACCCTCGCCCACGCCTACCTCGGTGATGGCGGTTCGGGTTACCCGGGCAACCGTGAAGAACTGTACCTGCTGATCCTGATGGCCGCCGCCGGCGGCCTGGTGCTGGTCAGCGCGCAACACCTGGCCGGGTTGTTCGTCGGTCTGGAGCTGCTCTCGGTACCGGTCTACGGCCTGGTGGCTTATGCCTTCTTCAACAAGCGTTCGCTGGAAGCCGGTATCAAGTACATGGTGCTGTCGGCTGCCGGCTCCGCGTTCCTGTTGTTCGGTATGGCCCTGCTCTACGCTGACGCCGGCTCCCTGAGCTTCGTCGGTATCGGCCAGGCCCTGGCGGCCACCGGCATGCCGAGTTCGCTGGCGCAACTGGGCCTGGGCATGATGCTGATCGGCCTGGCGTTCAAATTGTCGCTGGTACCCTTCCACCTCTGGACCCCGGACGTCTACGAAGGTGCTCCGGCACCGGTTGCCGCGTTCCTGGCGACAGCTTCCAAGGTTGCCGTGTTCGCCGTGATGGTGCGTCTGTTCCAGATCTCGCCAGCGGCGAGCAGCGGTGTGCTGAGCAACGTACTGACCATCATCGCCATCGCGTCGATCCTGTTCGGTAACCTGCTGGCCCTGACCCAGAGCAACCTCAAGCGTCTGCTGGGTTACTCGTCCATCGCCCACTTCGGCTACCTGCTGATCGCCCTGGTGGCGAGCAAGGGCCTGGCCGTGGAAGCCATCGGCGTGTACCTGGTCACCTACGTGATCACCAGCCTCGGTGCCTTCGGCGTGATCACCCTGATGTCCTCGCCGTACAACGGCCGTGACGCGGACGCCCTGTACGAATACCGCGGCCTGTTCTGGCGCCGTCCGTACCTGACCGCCGTACTGACCGTGATGATGCTGTCCTTGGCCGGTATCCCGCTGACCGCGGGCTTCATCGGCAAGTTCTACATCATTGCCACCGGTGTCGAGTCGCACCAATGGTGGCTGGTCGGCTCCCTGGTTCTGGGCAGTGCCATCGGCGTGTTCTACTACCTGCGCGTCATGGTCACCCTGTACCTGATCGAACCCAACCTGCGTCGCCACGATGCGCAACTGCACTGGGAACAACGTGCAGGCGGCGTGATGCTGCTGGCCATCGCGGTACTGGCGTTCTTCCTTGGTCTGTATCCACAGCCGCTGCTGAACCTGGTTCAGCAATCGGGTCTGGCGGGTTGATCGTTTAGCGATACTTGGTAGTTAGTAAATAGAAACGGCACCTTCGGGTGCCGTTTTTGTTTTTGGAGTTTCAATAGCAAAAGATCGCAGCCTTCGGCAGCTCCTACATTTAGATCGCATACTCCCTGTAGGAGCTGCCGAAGGCTGCGATCTTTTGCTCTTTATATATTTGACCTTCCATTAGAAACCTATTGCCTGAGATGGCCCCTTCGCGAGCAGGCTCGCTCCCACAATGGATTTCCTGCGTACACAATATCTATAAACACCCGGGATTTATTGTGGGAGCGAGCCTGCTCGCGAAGAGGCCTTAACAGACACAATCAAAAACGGCACCTTCCGGTGCCGTTCGCCTTTCTCGCTCCAGCCGTTTACTTACGCGCGTCCGCCCAGGATTTCAGCAGTTCGTTGTAGCTCACGGTTTCGCCCTTGGGCTTTTCGTTGGCCAGTTTCGGCTTCGGTGCGCCCGGCTGATCGAACCAGTATTGCGCATCGCGCTCCGGGTTCATCTTCGGTGCGCAGGTGGCTTGTGCCTTCGAACGCTCCAGGCGGGACATGATGGCGTCCTGATCCTTGGCCAGACCGTCCAGTGCTTCTTGCGGAGTCTTGTCACCACTGGCGGCTTCGGCGATGTGGCTCCACCATAGCTGTGCCAGACGTGGATAGTCCGGCACGTTGGTCCCGGTTGGGGTCCATTGCACGCGGGCCGGGCTGCGGTAGAACTCAACCAGGCCACCGAGTTTTGGCGCCAGGTCGGTCATGGCCTGCGAGTTGATGTCCGATTCGCGGATCGGGGTCAGGCCGACGATGGTTTTCTTCAACGATACGGTTTTCGAGGTCACGAACTGCGCATAGAGCCACGCTGCGAGTTTCTGTTTCTCAGGCGTGGACTTCATGAACGTCCAGGAACCCACGTCCTGATAGCCCAGCTTCATGCCCTCCTCCCAGTAAGGCCCGCGTGGCGATGGCGCCATGCGCCATTTCGGCGTGCCATCGGCGTTCACCACGGGCAGGCCGGGTTTGGTCATGTCGGCGGTAAAGGCGGTGTACCAGAAGATTTGCTGGGCGATGTTGCCTTGCGACGGCACCGGTCCGGATTCGGAGAAGGTCATGCCCGCGGCTTCCGGTGGTGCGTAAGCTTTCATCCAGTCGACGTATTTCTGGGTGGCGAACACCGCTGCCGGGCCGTTGGTGTCGCCACCGCGAGTCACGCTGGAACCCACCGGATGGCAATCCTCGACACGAATCCCCCACTCATCCACCGGCAAGCCGTTAGGCAGGCCCTTGTCGCCGCCACCGGCCATGGAGAACCAGGCATCGGTGAAGCGCCAGCCCAGGGACGGGTCTTTCTTGCCGTAGTCCATGTGCCCATAGACGCGCTTGCCGTCGATTTCCTTGACGTCTTCGCTGAAGAACTTGGCAATGTCTTCATAGGCCGACCAGTTCACCGGCACGCCTAATTCGTAACCGTACTTTTCCTTGAACTTGGCTTTCAGCTCCGGCCGCTCGAACCAGTCGGCGCGGAACCAGTACAGATTGGCGAACTGCTGGTCGGGCAATTGATAGAGCTTGCCATCCGGCGCAGTGGTGAAGGAAGTGCCGATAAAGTCCTTGATGTCCAGGGTCGGCGAGGTGAAGTTCTTGCCCTCGTTGGCCATCAGGTCGGTGATCGCTTCGGTCTTGCCATAGCGGAAGTGGGTACCGATCAGGTCCGAGTCGTTGACCCAGCCGTCATAGATGCTCTTGTCCGATTGCATCACGGTCTGCAGCTTTTCCACCACGTCGCCTTCCTGCAGCAGGTCGTGGGTGACCTTGATGCCTGTGATCTCGGTAAAAGCCTTGGCCAGTACCTTGGATTCATACTCGTGAGTGGTCAGGGTTTCCGAGACGACCTTGATGTCCATCCCGCGAAACGGCTCGGCCGCCTTGATGAACCACTTCAATTCCGCCAGTTGCTGATCGGCCGTCAGCGTGGATGGCTTGAACTCGCTGCCGATCCATTTCTTCGCCGCTTCTTCATAGGCATCGGCCCAGGCCGTTGCGCTCAAACCGCTGAGTGCCAGCATGGCTGCCAATGAAATGCTATGTCGCAGCTTATTGTTTTTGTCGAACATAGAGACCTCCTGTATGGGATTTCGGAGCAACATTGCCGAGCGACTCGACTAGCCCCAACGCATCACAGCCAACAGCCACACCAGGGACATCGCGAAGGCGACCCAGATGCTCCAGTCGGTCACGCCGATTACCATCAGATGCAGGTAGGCGCTGCCGAGAAGACCGATAAACAGCCGATCGCCACGGGTGGTGGCAATCGGTAGAAAACCTCGCCGAAGCACGCTCGGCGAACGTAGCTCCCAGGTGGTCATGCCCACCAGGATCAAGGCAATGACGCCGAAAAACGCCATCGTAGGGACGGTCCAGCTCATCCATTCCATCATCAGTTCCTCATACCCGACCCAGGGCAAAGCCCTTGGCCACGTGGTTGCGAACAAACCAGATCACCAGCATGCCGGGCAGGATGGTCAACACCCCCGCCGCCGCCAGTACCCCCCAATCGATGCCGGACGCCGAGACCGTGCGGGTCATGACCGCCGCGATGGGTTTGGCGTTCACCGACGTGAGGGTTCGCGCCAACAGCAGTTCGACCCAGGAGAACATGAAGCAGAAAAACGCCGTCACACCGATGCCGGAGCCGATCAGCGGGACGAAAATCTTCACGAAGAATTTTGGAAAACTGTAGCCGTCGATGTAGGCCGTTTCGTCGATTTCCTTCGGCACGCCAGACATGAAACCCTCGAGAATCCACACCGCCAACGGCACGTTGAACAGGCAATGCGCCAGCGCCACGGCGATGTGGGTGTCGAACAGTCCGATCGAGGAGTACAGCTGGAAGAACGGCAGCAGGAACACCGCCGGCGGTGCCATGCGGTTGGTCAACAGCCAGAAGAACAGGTGCTTGTCGCCGAGAAAGCGATAGCGCGAGAACGCATAGGCTGCCGGCAGCGCCACGCTCAAGGAGATCACCGTGTTCAGGCTCACGTAGTACAGCGAGTTGAGGTAACCGGTGTACCAGGCCGGATCGGTGAAGATCACCTTGTAGTTGTGGAAGGTGAAATCCAGGGGAAACAGCGTCAGGCCCCCGAGGATTTCGGTGTTGCTCTTGAAGGACATGTTCAGCAGCCAGTAGATCGGCACCAGCAGGAACAGGATGTAGAGCAGCAGTGGAATCAGCTTTCTCTTGCTCATGGTGCGGGCCTCAGCGGTTGGCGTCAGAGTGAGTCATGGCGGTGTAGAACAGCCAGGACACCAACAGGATGATCAGGAAGTACACCAGCGAGAACGCCGCGGCCGGGCCCAGGTCGAACTGCCCGATGGCCATCTGCGTCAGGGTCTGGCTGAGGAAGGTCGTGGCATTGCCCGGCCCGCCGCCGGTGAGCACGAACGGCTCGGTGTAGATCATGAAGCTGTCCATGAAGCGCAGCATCACTGCGATCAGCAGCACGCTCTTGAGCTTGGGCAACTGGATGTGCCGGAACACCGCCCAGGCCGAAGCCCGGTCAATTCGCGCCGCCTGGTAGTACACGTCGGGAATCGCCCGCAGGCCGGAGAAGCACAACAGCGCCACCAGCGAGGTCCAGTGCCAGACGTCCATCACCAGCACGGTGACCCAGGCGTCCATGGTGTTCGCCGCATAGTTGTAGCTGATGCCCATGGCATTGAGGCTCGAACCGAGCAGGCCGATGTCGGCCCGACCGAAGATCTGCCAGATGGTGCCGACCACGTTCCACGGGATCAGCAAAGGAATCGCCAGGACGATCAACACCACCGACGACCAGCGGCCCTTGGTCGGCATGGTCAGCGCAATCGCGATTCCCAGCGGGATTTCGATCAGCAGCACACAGGCCGAGTAAATGAACTGACGCAGCAACGAGTCGTGCAGACGCGGATCGAGCAAGACCTGTTTGTACCAGTCGGCACCGACGAAGTAGCGGCTGGACTGGTCGAAGATGTCCTGCACCGAGTAATTGACCACGGTCATCATCGGGATCACCGCACTAAAGGCCACCAGCAGGAACACGGGTAGCACCAGCCACCAGGCCTTGTTGTTCTGCACCTTGTTCATGGCTGCACCTCATCCATTGCATGCGGCTCCAGCAGGAATTCGTCGGCGTAGACCATCAGCCACTGCCCCGGAAAACTGATGTAGGCCGTGCCTTGGGGAACCGGCTTGTCTTCGGCCAGGCGCACTTTCAGCGGCACGCCGTCGAGGTTCAGGGTCATGATCTTGTAGGTACCGAGGTCTTCGACGTGTACGACGTGTGCCCGCAGTGCCTCATCGAACGGCTCGTCCCACACGTGGACGAATTCCGGGCGAATGCCGACCTTCAGGGTTTGCCAGGTGCTCTCGGCGATGCGTTTTTGCATGGCCGCTGACAGCGGCAAATGGGTCGAAGCGAAACCGACACCGCCCGGTTGTGGCTGCACCTCGATCAGGTTCATGCCGGGGCTGCCAATGAAGTAGCCGACAAAGGTATGGCTCGGCCGCTCGAACAGTTCCCGCGGCGTGCCGAACTGCACGATCTGCCCGCCGTACATCACCGCGATTTTGTCGGCGAAGGTCGAAGCCTCCAGCTGATCGTGGGTGACGTAGACCATGGTGATGTTGAACTGCTCGTGGATCTGCTTGAGCTTGCGCCGCAGCTTCCACTTCAGGTGCGGGTCGATCACCGTCAGCGGTTCATCGAAGAGAATCGCCGACACGTCATCGCGCACCAGCCCACGGCCCATGGAGACTTTCTGTTTTTCGTCGGCGGTGAGGTTGCGGGCCTTTTTGTTCAGCAGATTCTGAAGGTCAAGGACTTCAGCGATTTCCTGCACCTTGGTGTGAATTTTCGCCTCGGCCATGCCCTGGTTGCGCAAAGGGAAGGCCAGGTTGTCGAACACCGTCATGGTGTCGTAGACCACCGGAAACTGGAAAACCTGGGCAATGTTGCGTTTTTCCGGGGTCAGGTCGTTGACCGCTTTACCGTCGAACAACACGTGACCCTGGGACGGACTGAGCAACCCGGAAATGATATTGAGCAACGTTGATTTGCCGCAGCCCGAAGGACCGAGCAAGGCATACGCACCGCCCTGCTCCCAGATGTGATCCATCTCGCGGATCGCGTAATCCTCGGGCACGCTCGGTGTGCTGGTGTAGCTGTGGGCGAGGTTCTGCAAACGGATTTCGGCCATCAGGCAACCCTCGCGACACGCCGGCCCGGCGCCTGGACCAGCCGCCCCTGCGTATCGAACACAAACAGTTTATGGGTCGGGATGTAGATGCGGATCGGCGCATCGACGTCGTATTCGTGAACGCCGGGCAGGTGCAGCACCAGCAGGAAAT
Source organism: Pseudomonas izuensis (assembly GCF_002356535.2). Classification (NCBI taxonomy): domain Bacteria; kingdom Pseudomonadati; phylum Pseudomonadota; class Gammaproteobacteria; order Pseudomonadales; family Pseudomonadaceae; genus Pseudomonas; species Pseudomonas izuensis. The sequence continues at coordinate 4,480,306 of NZ_AP017423.2, forward strand.
GCTCGTTGCGCACGTGCAGGAAGGTTTCCGAGCCACTGATTTCGGCGACCTCGACGGTCACTGCCAATTCGAGGTCATCGTCGTTGCTCGGCACCAGCGAGATATGGCTGGGGCGCACGCCAAAGCGGAACTCGCCCTCGCCCACCGGACGCAAATCGACGTTCAGCGGGAAATGCACGAAATTGGCGAAGCTCACTTCATTACCGGCGATACGCCCCGGCATCAGATTGATCGGTGGCTCGGAAAACAGCTCGGCCGCGAGAACAGTCTGCGGCTGGTGATAGACCTCGGACGACTTGCCGCTCTGAATCACCCGCCCCTCGTGAAGAATGGTCGTGGTGCCGCCCAGTGCCAGGGCTTCGTTGGGCTCGGTGGTGGCATAGATGGCGATGGTGTGGTGTGCCTTGAACAGCTCACGCATTTCCTGGCGCAACTCTTCGCGCAACTTGTAGTCGAGGTTGACCAGCGGCTCGTCGAACAGAATCAGTTCGGCATCCTTGACCAACGCCCGGGCCATGGCCGTGCGCTGTTGCTGGCCACCGGAAAGTTCAAGGGGATGGCGCTGGAGGAATTTCTCGATGCGCAGCATCTTCGCGGTTTCCAGCACCTTGCTCTGGATCAGCTCATTGGACACACCCGCCTGGCGCAGGGGCGAAGCGATGTTCTCGAAGACGGTCATGGTCGGATAATTGATGAACTGCTGATAGACCATCGACACGTTGCGCAAACGCACTGGCCGCTGGGTGACATCGACGCCATTCATCAGGATGCGACCGCTGTCAGGCTTGTCCAGCCCGGCCATCAGGCGCATGAGACTGGTTTTGCCGGACAGCGTGCGCCCAAGCAAAACGTTGAAGGATCCAGGTTCGAACTTGAGGCACGCATCGTCAATCCAGGTCTGGCCCTCGACGGTGCGGCTGACATGCTCCAGGGTTAATGACATGGCTCGGCCTTTTTTATTTTTGGAGACAAGCGACCGGAGCTGTATAGCGACATTTGTGCCAAAAATTTCAAGCCATTGATCTGTTTGGAAAATCTTTGAAATTGCCGAAAATCCGCGTTCGATGCTGAACACAAATGAACAATCGAGACTGAACAACTGAACAGTTCAACGATTGACAATGAACATTAGTGAACAACACTCTATGGATGCTTTTGTCGCCGCTGGAACGAAGCCAGAATGACAAAACCTGTGGGAGCGAGCCTGCTCGCGAAGAGGGAGTGTCAGTCGACATTGAGTTGCCTGACCCACCGCTTTCGCGAGCAGGCTCGCTCCCACAGAGGACTGCCTATAACAACAATAAAAGCGTCAATCAGAGGCTGACTTCAATGGCCGCACCTGCCCCCGCGTTATCCCACGACGCCATCATCCAGGACTCCTGGAAACGCTGCCGCGCGTTCGGCCTTGATCATCAGAGCGCTCCGGCGTTCGACCAGCTACCTGCCGAAGGCATCGCACAGCTGCTGGAAAGCCAGCACTCACTGGTACAGACCACCCATCAGGAAGTGCTGCCCTATTACGAGAACATCCTCAGCAATTCCAACTGCCTGATCATGCTCGCCGACAACCAGGGCCAGGTGCTGACCTCCTGGGGTACCCAGCGTTTTATCGAACCGAGCCTGACCCGCGGCTTCAGCGCCGGCGCCAGCTGGATGGAGCGTTGCAGCGGCACCAACGCCATCGGTACCGCGCTGGCTTGCGAGCAGGCGGTGCACATCGAGCACGATGAACACTTCCTCAAGGCCAATCGCTTCATGACCGGTTCCGCCGCGCCGATTTTCGACGCCGAGCGCAAGGTCATTGCAGTGCTGGACGTGTCCAGCGACAGCTACCTGCCGCCGTCCCATACCCTGGGCATGGTCAAGATGATGAGCCAGACCGTGGAAAACCGGCTGATCCTCAACCTGTTCCACGGCCAGCATTTCCAACTGACCTTCAACACCGGCCTGAACAACCTCGACAGCCAGTGGGCCGGGTTGTTGATTTTCGATGAGAGCGGCCAGGTGCTGTCCGCCAACCGTCGCGCTGACAATCTGCTGGGCGTGCGATTGTCGCGGGTCAGTGTCGAGAGCCTGTTCAAGGTGTCGCTACTGGAACTGCTGAATCAACCCGAGGGGTTGCCCTTCGCCCTGCAAACCTCTGGACGCAATCGCTTCCAGTGCCTGCTGAAACGGCCGCAGCAGACGTCGATTCACGCGCGACTATTTTCTGAAGCAAAGAATGCGGAACCTGCCGTGGCGGCACCCGCCCCGGCCGCCATCAGCCTCAACACCCTGCACTTCGGCGACAGCCGCGTGGAAAAAGCCGTGCGCCAGGCCGAGCGCTTGCTGGAAAAAGATATTCCGCTGCTGATCCATGGTGAGACCGGGGTCGGCAAGGAAGTCTTCGTCAAGGCCCTGCACCAGGCCAGCTCTCGCAGCAAACAACCGTTCATTGCCGTCAACTGTGCGGCGATCCCCGCCGAACTGGTGGAATCCGAATTGTTCGGCTACGAGAAAGGCGCGTTCACCGGGGCGAATCAGAAAGGCAGTATCGGACTGATTCGCAAGGCAGACAAAGGAACGCTGTTCCTCGACGAAATCGGCGACATGCCGCTGCCGACCCAGGCGCGATTGCTGCGGGTGTTGCAGGAACGCTGCGTGCAGCCGGTGGGCAGCAGCGAGTTGTTCCCGGTGGACATCCGCATCATTTCCGCGACCAACCGCTCCTTGCGTGAGCAAGTGCAGTTGGGGCGTTTCCGTGAGGATTTGTATTACCGCATCGGCGGCTTGACCCTGGAGTTGCCGCCACTGCGCGAGCGCAGCGACAAGCAGGCGTTGTTCAAGCGTCTGTGGGAGCAGCACCGCGAACCGAGCCAGTGGGCCGGCTTGAGCCGAGAGGTATTGGAACTGTTCGACCGCCATCCGTGGCCGGGCAATTTGCGTCAGGTCAGCAGCGTGATGCAGGTGGCGTTGGCCATGGCCGAGGAACAACCGGTGCGACCGGAGCATTTGCCGGATGATTTTTTTGTCGATCTGGAGATGGAGCCGGTCGAGGCACCGGAGCCGCTGGCGGTGGATCTTGATGATGCCGAGGATTTGAATCGGCAGTTGCGGGCGGTTGGGGGGAATATTTCCCATCTGGCGCGGCGGCTGGGGGTAAGTCGCAATACCCTGTACAAGCGGTTGCGTCAGTCAGACAGCTGACTGCTGCGCAGTCAATCGCGGGCAAGCCTTGCTCCCACAGGATTTCGTCGTCCACACGTTTCGGACACGACTCATCCCTGTGGGAGCAAGGCTTGCCCGCGATGGCGTCACCTCAGACAACGATGCACTCCTGTCCAAAAAACAAAAACCCGCACAAGGCGGGTTTTGTTTTATAGCCAATACGGCAATCAGTCAGCCAGACGCCAGGTCGTGCCACCCTTGCCGTCTTCCAGCACCACGCCCATGGCGGTGAGCTGGTCGCGGATGCGGTCCGATTCGGCCCAGTCTTTACCAGCACGCGCTGCCAGGCGTGCAGCGATCAGCGCTTCGACTTCAGCTGCGTCCACACGCCCTTCGGCGCCTGCTTGCAGGAAATCATCGGCTTCGAGCTGCAACACACCGAGCACACTGGCCAGTTCCTTCAAGCGCGCCGCCAGACCGGCCGCCGCATCGAGATCGCTCTCGCGCAGGCGGTTGATCTCACGCACCATCTCGAACAGCACCGCACAGGCTTCCGGCGTGCCGAAGTCGTCGTTCATCACCGTGGTAAAACGCTCGACGAACGCTTCGCCACCCGCCGGCGCCACGTTCGGCAGGCCTTTCAACGCATGGTAGAAACGCTCCAGGGCGCCCTTGGCGTCCTTGAGGTTGTCTTCCGAGTAGTTGATCGCGCTGCGGTAGTGGCTCGACACCAGCAGGTAACGCACGACTTCCGGGTGGTACTTGTCGAGCACGTCGCGAATAGTGAAGAAGTTGTTCAAGGACTTGGACATCTTCTCGCCATTGATGCGGATCATGCCGCAATGCATCCACGCATTGGCGTAGGTCTTGCCGGTGGCCGCTTCGCTCTGGGCGATTTCGTTCTCGTGGTGCGGGAACTCGAGGTCGCTGCCGCCGCCATGAATGTCGAAGGTCTCGCCCAGGCAGCAGGTGGACATCACCGAGCACTCGATGTGCCAGCCCGGACGCCCGGCGCCCCACGGCGATTCCCAGCTCGGCTCGCCCGGTTTGGCAGCTTTCCACAGCACGAAGTCCAGCGGGTCCTGCTTGGACTCGTCGACTTCGATGCGCGCACCGATGCGCAGGTCTTCGATCTTCTTGCGCGACAGCTTGCCGTAGCCCATGAACTTGCCGACGCGGTAGTACACGTCGCCATTGCCCGGCGCATAGGCGTAACCCTTGTCGATCAGGGTCTGGATCATCGCGTGCATGCCAGGGATGTGGTCCGTGGCACGCGGCTCCATGTCCGGCTTCTTGATGTTCAGGCGCGCTTCATCTTCGTGCATCGCCGCGATCATGCGCTCGGTCAAGGCTTCGAACGACTCGCCGTTCTCGTTGGCGCGATTGATGATCTTGTCGTCAATGTCGGTGATATTGCGCACATAAGTCAGATCGTAGCCGCTAAAGCGCAGCCAGCGGGTCACCAGGTCGAAGGCGACCATGCTGCGGCCGTGGCCCAGGTGGCAGTAGTCGTACACGGTCATGCCGCACACGTACATGCGCACCTTGTTGCCATCGAGCGGCTTGAAGACTTCTTTGCTCTTGGTGAGCGTGTTGTAGATCGTTAGCACGTCTTAAATCCTTGAATCACTGGCCCCACGAATCACGCAGGGTCACGGTACGGTTGAATACCGGCTGACCGGGTTTCGAGTCCTTGATATCCGCGACGAAGTAACCTTCGCGCTCGAACTGGAAACGGTCTTCCGGCTGTGCGTTGCCCAGCGAGGGTTCGGCACGACAACCGGTCAGCACTTGCAGTGAATTCGGGTTGATGTTGTCCAGGAAACTCGCGCTGTCCTCGGCTTTCTCCGGGTTGGCGGAGCGGAACAGACGGTCGTACAGGCGCACTTCGCACTCGACGCTGGCGGCGGCCGGTACCCAGTGGATCACGCCCTTGACCTTGCGCCCCTCAGGGTTCTTGCCCAGGGTGTCCGGGTCGTACGAGCAGCGCAGCTCGACGATGTTGCCGTCGGCGTCCTTGATCGCTTCGTCGGCACGGATCACGTAGCTACCACGCAGACGCACTTCGCCGGCCGGTTCCAGGCGCTTGTAGCCTTTTGGCGGCTCTTCCATGAAGTCTTCACGGTCGATGTAGATCTCACGGGCGAATGGCAGCTTGCGCAGGCCCATGTCTTCTTTCGGGTGGCACGGCAGTTCGAGGTTTTCGACCTGGCCTTCCGGGTAGTTCGTGATCACGACTTTCAGGGGACGCAGCACGCACATGGCGCGTGGGGCGCTGTGGTCGAGGTCGTCGCGGATGCTGAATTCGAGCATGCCGAAGTCCACCACGCCGTCGGAACGGTTGGTGCCGATCATTTCGCAGAAGTTGCGGATCGATTTCGGCGTGTAGCCGCGGCGGCGGAAGCCCGACAGCGTGGACATGCGCGGATCGTCCCAGCCATTGACGTGCTTTTCATCGACCAACTGCTTGAGCTTGCGCTTGCTGGTAATGGTGTAGTTCAGGTTCAGGCGGCTGAACTCATACTGGCGCGGGTTGGCCGGCACCGGCAGGTTTTCGAGGAACCACTCGTACAGCGGACGGTGGCTTTCAAACTCCAGGGTGCAGATCGAGTGGGTGATGCCTTCGATGGCGTCCGACTGACCGTGGGTGAAGTCGTAGTTCGGGTAGATGCACCACTTGTCGCCGGTCTGGTGGTGATGAGCGTGACGGATGCGGTACATGATCGGGTCGCGCAGGTTCATGTTCGGCGAGGCCATGTCGATCTTCGCGCGCAGCACACGGGCGCCGTCCTTGAACTCGCCGGCCTTCATGCGGGCGAACAGGTCCAGGTTCTCTTCGACGCTGCGGTCGCGGAACGGGCTGTTTTTGCCAGGCTCGGTCAGGCTGCCACGGTATTCCTTGGCTTGTTCAGGCGTCAGGTCGTCGACATAGGCTTTGCCGGACTTGATCAGTTCGACGGCCCAGTCGTGCAACTGGTCGAAATACTGCGAGGCATAACGCACTTCACCGGACCACTCGAAGCCCAGCCACTTGACGTCGCTTTCGATTGCGTCGATGTATTCCTGGTCTTCCTTGGCCGGGTTGGTGTCGTCGAAACGCAGGTGCGTGACGCCGCCGAACTCCTGGGCCAGGCCGAAGTTCACACAGATCGACTTGGCGTGGCCGATGTGCAGGTAGCCGTTGGGCTCAGGCGGGAAACGGGTGACGATCTGCGTGTGCTTGCCCGAGTCCAGGTCTGCCTGGATGATCGGCCGCAGGAAGTTGACCGGCACGGCAGGGCCGGTCTTGGAATTCGAGGTAGGGTCGACAGTGGGCTTGCTCATAGGATCCTTGGCGTACAAGTGCATGGCCTGCGTAAAGGCCGGACAAAACAAAGCCGCTATCATAGCCGATGCCGTCAAGCCGCTGACAGAGCAGGCCCGAAAACGGCTGCATTTAATCGGATGCAAATGAAAAACAGCCTCGAAATTCGCGCCTGTCGCGCTAAACTGCGCTCCTTGGTCGAAACAGACCAACACGGTAAGGGGCCGCGCTGCCTCGACACCCACGAATTCCTTGAAAGAGTAGCCAACATGACCCAAGTCAAATTGACCACCAACTTCGGCGACATCGTCCTCGAACTGAACGCTGAAAAGGCACCGATCACCGTTGCCAACTTCGTTGAATACGTCAAGGCCGGCCACTACGAAAACACCGTTTTCCACCGTGTCATCGGCAACTTCATGATCCAGGGCGGCGGTTTCGAGCCTGGCATGAAAGAAAAGAAAGACAAGCGCCCAAGCATCCAGAACGAAGCCGACAACGGTCTTTCCAACGACAAATACACCGTCGCCATGGCTCGCACCATGGAGCCGCATTCGGCTTCCGCCCAGTTCTTCATCAACGTGGCTGACAACAGCTTCCTGAACCACAGCGGCAAGAACGTACAAGGCTGGGGCTACGCGGTATTCGGTAAAGTGACCGCCGGCACCGACGTTGTCGACAAGATCAAAGGTGTGGCCACCACTTCCAAGTCCGGCCACCAGGACGTACCAGCAGACGACGTGATCATCGAGAAAGCCGAGATCATTGAGTGATATTGCTGATTTCAGACTTGCATCTGGAAGAGGAGCGCCCGGACATCACCCGGGCGTTTCTGGATTTGCTCGCCGGACGCGCCCGCTCGGCGAGTGCGCTGTACATTCTGGGCGACTTTTTCGAGGTGTGGATTGGCGATGACGCCATGACCCCTTTCCAGCGCTCCATCTGCCAGGCCCTGCGCGATTTGAGCGACAGCGGCACAGCCATTTTCCTGATGCACGGCAATCGCGATTTCATGCTCGGCCGGGCCTTCTGCAAACAGGCCGGCTGCACCCTGCTGAAAGACCCGAGTGTCGTGCAGTTCAACGGCGAGCCGGTGCTGTTGATGCACGGCGACAGCCTTTGCACCCGCGACGAAGCCTATATGAAGCTGCGTCGCTACCTGCGCAATCCCATCAGCCTGTTCATCCTGCGGCATCTGCCGTTGAGCACCCGGCATAAGCTGGCGCGCAAGCTGCGCAGTGAAAGCCGTGCGCAAACGCGCATGAAGGCCAACGACATCGTCGATGTCACGCCCGAAGAGATTCCGCAAATCATGCGCCAGTACGGGGTGAAAACCCTGATCCACGGCCACACCCACCGCCCGGCCATCCACAAGTTGCAACTTGGCGATCAGGCGGCCCGGCGCATTGTGCTGGGGGACTGGGATCGTCAGGGGTGGGCGTTACAGGTGGATGAGCAGGGGTTTGCGCTGGCGCCCTTTGATTTTGCCCCGCCGCCGCAGTTGGCAGCGCCCACTCTCTAACACCGAACACATATCCACTGTGGGAGCGAGCCTGCTCGCGAATGCGGTGTGTCAGGCGACATTGATGTAGCTGACACTCCCTCTTCGCGAGCAGGCTCGCTCCCACAGGGGTTATGTGGTGTTTAGTGGCCCGCGGAGGCCGCAGGGCCTGCTTTCGCGGTAAACGGCGGCTTGGCCAGCCACACGATCAGGATCAAGCCCATGAACATCCAGCCCAGCAAGGTGAAGTAATCCACCGTGGACATGATGTACGCCTGGCTGACCACCGTCTGCTCCAGCTGCGTGTACGCCTTGGCCCCTGCCCCGCCCAGATGGGTCAGCGCTTCCCGGGTCGCCGGATCGAACGGGGTGATGCTTTCGGTCAGGTAGGCATGGTGCTGGTCGGCGCGGCGGATCCAGATCCAGGTGGTCAACGATGCCGCGAAGCTGCCGCCCAGGGTCCGCAGGAACGTGGCCAGGCCCGAGCCGTCGGCAATCTGGTGCGGTGGCAGGTCCGACAGCAGGATGGTCAGGGTCGGCATGAAGAACAGCGCCACGCCAATACCCATGAACAGTTGCACCATGGCGATGTGCTGGAAGTCCACTTCATTGGTGAACCCGGCACGCATGAAACAGCTCAGGCCAATAGCCAGGAACGCCCCGCCCGCCAGCACCCGCATGTCGAAGCGCGGTGCGTATTTGCCGACGAACGGTGACAGCAGCACCGGCAGGATGCCCAACGGCGCCACGGCGAAACCGGCCCAGGTCGCGGTGTACCCCAGGCGTGTCTGCAACCATTGCGGCAGAATCAGATTGATCCCGAAGAACCCGGCATAGCCCAGAATCAACACGATGGTGCCGTAGCGGAAATTGCGGTGGGCGAACAACCGCAGGTTCACCACCGGGTGCTCATCGGTCATTTCCCAGATCACGAAGAACGCCAGGGCGACCACGGAAATCGCCGAGCCGATAATGATGAAGCTGGATTCGAACCAATCGGCGTCATTGCCTTTGTCGAGGACAATCTGCAACGCACCGACGCCGATGATCAACGCGATCAGGCCAACGTAATCCATGGGTTGGCGGCTGGTGACCACCGGACGCTTCTTCATCTGTTGCGTGACCACCCACGCGGCGAACAGGCCAATGGGCACGTTGATGAAGAAGATCCACGGCCAGCTATAGCTGTCGGTGATCCAGCCACCGAGGATCGGCCCGGCAATCGGCGCCACCACCGTCACCATCGCCAATAACGCCAGGGCCATCCCCCGTTTCGCCGGTGGGTAGACCGCAATCAGCAGCGTCTGGGTCATCGGGTACAACGGCCCCGCCACCACCCCTTGCAGGACCCGAAAGCCCACCAGTTCCGGCATGGTGGTAGAAATCCCGCACAGGAATGACGCCAGCACGAACAGCAGCGTCGCCCAGATAAACAGCTTCACCTCGCCGAAACGCCGGCTGAGCCAACCGGTCAACGGCAGCGCAATCGCGTTGCTCACCGCAAACGAGGTGATCACCCAGGTGCCCTGTTCCGAACTCACGCCCAGGTTGCCGGAAATCGTCGGCAGCGCCACGTTGGCGATGGTGGTATCGAGCACTTGCATGAAGGTCGCCAGCGACAGGCCGATGGTGCTGAGCACCAGGCTGGGGGGCGTGAAAGACGCGTTATTGCTCATCGCGAATCCTATGAAACAGGGCGGTCGGTCACAGCTAACCCCCTGTGGGAGCGAGCCTGCTCGCGAAGGGGGCGTGTCAGCTGCATCAATGTCGCCTGACACACCGGATTCGCGAGCAGGCTCGCTCCCACAGGGCCGGTGTGATGAATGCTTGGCGAATCAGCGGTTGGCGGTCTTGCTGACCGCGGCGCTGTTGTCGTGAATCAGTTGCGTGATCATCGCGTCAGCCTCGGCCAACTGACGGTCATAGATGCTGGTGCTGAACGACGCCTTCTGCGGTGGCTGTTGCGCCAGCACCGGGCCGCTCTGATCGTGCAGATCGACATCGACCATGGACGACAGGCCGACCCGCAAGGGGTGTTTGGCCAGTTCTTCGGCATTCACATGAACCCGCACCGGCACCCGCTGCACGATCTTGATCCAGTTACCCGTGGCGTTCTGCGCCGGCAGCAAGGCAAACGCGCTACCGGTACCGGCGCCGAGACTGTCGATGGTGCCGCTGTATTTCACGCTGCTGCCGTAAAGGTCGGTTTCGATTTCCACCGGTTGGCCGATGCGCATGTCGCGCAATTGGGTTTCCTTGAAGTTGGCGTCGATCCACAGCTGATCCAGCGGGATCACCGCCATCAGTGCCGTGCCCGGCTGCACACGCTGGCCGAGTTGCACGGTGCGCTTGGCCACGTAACCGGTGACCGGCGCGATCAGGGTGCTACGGGCGTTGTTCAGGTAGGCCTGGCGCAATTGCGCGGCGGCGGCCATCACGTCCGGGTGCGATGACACCACGGTGTCGTCGACCAGCGCGCTGGTGGTCTTCAGTTTTTGCTTCACGTCGGCCAGGGCGTTCTGCGCCGAGGTCAGGTCGTCGCGGGCGTGGGACAGCTCTTCCTGGGAAATCGCCCCACCGGCGGCAAGGTTTTTCCGCCGATTGAAGTTGTCCTGGGCCTTCTGCACTTCGGCCTGTTGCGCATTGACCTGGGCTTTCATGCCATCGACATTGCTGTACAAGCCGCGCACCTGGCGCACGGTGCGGGCCAGTTGTGCCTGGGCGTTTTGCAAGCCGATCTCGGCGTCGTTGGGGTCGAAGTTCACCAGCACCTGGCCTTCATGAACCAGATCGCCATCATCGGCACCGATGCTGACCACCGTGCCAGTGACCAGCGGGGTAATTTCCACCACGTTGCCATTGACGTAGGCGTCGTCGGTGCTTTCGCTCCAGCGACCATAAAACTCGTGATAAGCCCAGACACCAGCGCCGCTCAACGCGACAGCGACGGCAAGGATCAACAACATGAACTTGCGTTTGCCCGAGTTGGGATTGCCCTGGGGTGTTTCAGTTGGGGTTGTTTCGGCAGTGGCCATGACAAATACCTTGAATTAGTGAGTCAGCGTGGCTGGAGCAGCGTTGGCCGAGGCCATGGCCTCAGGCTGGAAGCCACCGCCCAGCGCCTGCATCAGTTGGATCGACAGATCGATCTGCTCGGCATTCAGGTTGGCCAGCTGACGCTGGGCCTGGAGCAATTGCTGCTCGATGCTGAGCACGTCCAGGTAGTTACCGATGCCGGAACCGTACCGCTGGACCACGGTGTTGTAAGAATCCTGGGCGATGTCGGTGGCGTGCTGCTGGGCAGCGATTTGCCGGCCGATATCACGCAATTGGTTGATGCTGTCGCTGACATCCCCCAATGCCTTCACCAGGCTTTTGTTGTACTGCGCCACCGCGAGGTCGTAGTCGGCGTCGCGGGAATCGAGGTCGGCGCGCAGGCGGCCACCGTCGAAAATCGGCACGGAAAGGGTTGGCGCGATGTTGAAAAAGCGGCTCGCCGAACCGAACATCGCATCGCCCAACAAAGATTCGGCACCGGCGGCGGCACTGAGGTTCAAGTTGGGATAGAAGCGGGTTTTGCCGGCGTCGATGTTCTTGCTCGCCGCTTCGACCCGCCAGCGCGCAGCCACCAGATCCGGACGACGGCCGAGCAACTCGGCGGGCAGCACCGACGGCAACGCCACGGCGCTGGCCTTGAGGATTTGCGGCCGGGCGATTTCATTGCCGCGGTCCGGGCCCTTGCCCAGCAGTACGGCCAAGGCGATCTTCGCGCTATTCAGGCGTTTCTCGGCGTCGATCAGATTGGCCTGGGAAGTGGCTTCCAGGCTTTCGGTCTGCTGGAACTGGTACTGGCTATCGATCCCGGCGCTCAGTCGGCGCTTGCTCAGGTCGAGCATTTGCCGGGTGCGCTTGAGGTCTTCGGCGGACAGGTCATGAACGATGTGCGCCTGGCCCAGATCGCTGTAGGCGCGGGCGACGTCGGCGGACAGGGTCAACTGCGCGGCCTGTCGATCCACTTCGGCAGCCCGGGCCTGGCCCAATGCGGCTTCCCAGGCGTCACGCTGGCCACCCCAGAGGTCGAAGTTGTAGTTGAAGCTGGTGCTGATGTTGCGCAGCGTCGCGTAGCGGTCGCCCTGCCCGCTCGGGTCCTGGTCCCGGGCCAGGCGCGAACGGCTGACGCCGGCGCTGGCATCGAGGGTCGGCATCCGATCGGCATCGGCGGCGTAAGCAGCGGCGCTGGCCTGATGGGCACGGGCGTCGGCAATCTGCATGTCGGGGCTGTCGTGCAGGGCTTCGTGGATCAGACTGTCGAGCTGCGGATCGCCGAGGTTTTTCCACCAGTCGCTTTTCGGCCAGGCCGCCGGCGACAGCTTCACATCGCCAAGGGATTGCCCGGCCTTGAGGCTTTTCGCATCGAGGCTGACGCCTTCGGTGGTCAGGCCACTGTAATTGGCGCAACCGGCCAGGCTCATGGCCAACAGCACCAGGCTCAAGCCAGTACGCAGGGTCTTACTGTTCATCGTTTCCACCTACCCGCAGCAAGGTGATCGAGTCACCGGCTGCCAGCAAAATTTTCTTGAGGATCCGTTCCAGGGTTTGCAGCTCCTCCGGAGTTACGGCACCGGCCAGTTCGTTCATGGCATCGGCGCCGATGTGCGGCAGGCGATCGGCCAGTTTCTGCCCCTCTTCGGTCAGCACCAGCCGCACCTGGCGGCGGTCCGCTTCAGAGCGCTGGCGAGCGAGGAAACCTTTCTGTTCCAGACGATCGAGCATGCGGGTCATCGAACCGCTATCCAGGGACAAGTGCCGGCACAGTTCGCCCGGCGTATCAACCCCGAACTGGGCCATGATGATCAGCACCTTGAACTGCGCGGCGGTGATGCCGTGGGGTTCCATGTGCGTGTCGATGATCTTGTCCTTGAGCAGCGCAGCGCGCCCGAGCAGCAGACCGAGATGGCAATTGTGGAAATCGTCCGGGGAGAAATGCTTCATCTGACCACCAGTTAGCTGCCTAGGCAGTGAATGTATGTCGAGATGTTACTGCCTAGGCAGCGAATGTCAACGCAATAGTTAGGTTGCTTGGTAAATAGTTGACCAATGGTGTCGGGTTTTGTGGCGCCCACACTGACGCTTTCGCGAGCAGGCTCGCTCCCCCAGGTACAGCGTGATCCTTGTGGGAGCGAGCCTGCTCGCGAAGGGAGCGACTCGGTTCGTAGATAGTGCGGCTTAGAAATCCCGCTTGTAGAAGATGTCCAGCGAACTGGCCACGCCGCCAGCCGCTTCGAGATAGACCTTTTTGCTCAGCTTGTAGCGCAAGGCAATGGTGTTGGCCGGCTCGAACACACCGACGCCATAGCGCAGGCTGAGCCTCTCGGAGAGGTTGCCGCTGGCGACCACGCTGGTGGTGTTGCCGCTGCCCTGGGTATCGAGCTGGAAATCCTCGATACCCAGGTTTTTCGCCAGACCACCGGTCACCCCCGAACTGCCCATCAAGCCCAACCCGAGCGCTGCCTGGGCGAGCATGTTGTTGTCTTCACCCGTGGTGCTCAGCGGACGCCCCAGCACCAGGTAAGACAACGCCTGCTCCTGACTCATGGCCGGCTCGGAGAAAATCTGCGTGGTCGGCTGCTCGGCACTGCCGCTCAAGCGAATGCCGGCGATCACGTCGTCGGTCTGGCGGATCGCTTCGATGTCCAGGTACGGCTGATCGATGGGACCTGCAAACAACAGGCGCGCCCGGCGCACGGTCAGGCGCTGGCCGTACGCACGGTAACGCCCGTCGTTGAGCCAGAGCTCGCCACGGGTGTCGAGGTTGTCGCCGATGTGCACATGACCTTGCAGGTTCGCCGTCAGGCCAAACCCGGCGAAGCTCAGTTTGTCTTCCCCCACCACCACATCGATGTCCATCACCGTGGCCATCGGCGGCTTGCCCTCTTCGGTCTGCTGGCCGACGATCACCGTGTCATCCGACACCTTGACCGTCGATGGCGGCAACTCGCGAATGGTGATGTCGCCCTTGGGCACCCGCACTTTGCCGGCGACCGCCAGCTTGTCGTCCTTGATCGAGATCTTCAGGTCCGGCGCCACTTCGAGCTTGGCGTAAGGTTCGACGGTGACGGGTAACTGCGAGCCCTTGAGCGCCAGGTCAACCATCAGTGCCTGACCCCAGGCAATATTGCCGTTGAGGCTGCCCTGCCCGGTCTTGCCGCTTTTCCAATCGCCATTGAGTTGCACGGTTTCGCCAGCGATTACCGCCCGCAGTTGCAAGGCCTGGATTGCCAGCGGGAGTTCAGGCCCGGACACCTCGCCATCACTGAGCAGCAAATTGCCGCTGACCTGCGGTGCCAGCAATCCGCCAGAAATCGTGCCGCTGCCATTCAAACGCCCGGCCAGCTTCTCGACCATGGGCACAAACGGACGCGCCACCGACAGGTCCAGGCCACTCAAGCGGAATGAACCGGTCACCGGTTTGTTCTTCGGCAGCGGGTTGATCTGCGCCTGCACCATCAATTCGCCGAGTTTGCCGCCGACGAAATTCAGGTCGGTGTCGATGCGCTTGGGTGTGAGTTTGCTGGTGAGTTTCAGCGTCTGATACGGGAATTCCAGCCACTGGTCCTTTTCCTTGATCCGCAGCGTGCCGCCACTGGCATCGATGCTGATCTGCCCGTTCGGACCGCTGGCCGGCAGGTCCAGTTGCACGTCGGCGTTGAGTCGGCCCTGCCAGGTGAAATCCTTCGGCAACCACTGCGCGAGGCTGTCGATCGGGAATTGCTTGAGGTGGTAACGCAGCTTCGGCTCAGGCACCAACCGCTGATCTTCGCCGCAGAGGCTGGCCTGGCCGGACATCCAGCAGTGGGCGCCAAAGTTGATTTGGCCGTCCGCCAGCCGCTCCAGTTTAGCCGGACCCTGGAGTTTCCAGTCCTGGCCACCGGCCTGGATATCGCCGCTGGCCAGGCGACCGCGCCAGTTGCCGGTGTCCAGCGCGCCGTCCAGCCCAAGGGCGAGTTTCAGCTTCGGCCCTTGCAGGTCGAGGCTCAGTTTCTGGTTCTTGATGTCGCCCTGGCCGCTGGCGGTCAAGGTGCCGAGCGAGGTATCACCGGCCTGAATACCGCTGCCCTTGAGGTCGATTTTCGCCCGTTGCGCACTGTCGAGGGTGGCGTCCAGGTTCAGGCTTTGCAGGCGATTGTCGGCGAACGCCAGTTGCGTACCTTGCAGCCCGAGCTTGCCTTGGGGCGCCTTGAGCGTACCGGCGACATCCACGCGACCATTGACCTGGCCGCGCAATTGCGGCCAGAGCTGGGCAAGACGCGGCAACTTGATGTCGATCTGCCCCACAAGCTTCTGTTGCAGGCTGCCCTTGCCGTTGATGCTGTTGTCGCCCAGACGGATTTGCAGCGCGTTCAGATTCCATAGCTCGCCGCCGCCATCGGCCTTGGCTTGCAATACTGCCGGTTGGCCACGCAGCTTTCCCTTCAGATCAAGGTCGGCGCTCAGGCTGAGTTTTTCATTCTTCATCTCGCCTTTGCTGCGCAACGGTCCGGCGAGGATGCCCGGCAGCTCCGCAACCCAGTACGCCGGGTTGATCGCCGAAAGGTCCAGCGCGGTGTCCCAGGCAATGCCATCGGCGAATTGCAGGTTCAGGTGCCCTTCGGCCTTGCCCTGCCCGGCGGTCAATTGAATTTGTTGCAGGTAGATTTTCGTCAGGTCCCCGGCGAACGGGCTGCTCAGGCTGAACGCTCCGGCCGGGCCATCCGCCAAGGCGTCGAAGTGGCCAAGGTATTTGCCGTCGGTGTAGGAGACTTCGCCCTTGAAGGTGCGCAAGGCCACTTGCGGCTCATCGATCAATGGATAGAGGCGGTGCCAGGGGAAATCCAGCCAATCGACCTTGGCCTCGGCGTTCAAGCCTTTGCTCCAATCCAGTTGCCCCGTGAGCTTGAGGCTTTGCTTGTCGTTGGCCGTCAGGTCCAGTGCCGCGATCTGCGCAC
The DNA here is from genome assembly GCF_002356535.2 of Pseudomonas izuensis. Taxonomy (NCBI): domain Bacteria; kingdom Pseudomonadati; phylum Pseudomonadota; class Gammaproteobacteria; order Pseudomonadales; family Pseudomonadaceae; genus Pseudomonas; species Pseudomonas izuensis. Next base: position 4,496,243 of record NZ_AP017423.2, read on the forward strand.
CGTTGGCGTCGACCTTGCCTTGTAGCATCAGCGCCACCGGGCCTTGTTCGGCAGGCAACGTGGCATTGCCGAGCAACTGATAACCGTTTTTCAGGTCACCGGCACCGGTGAGTTCCAGTTGATTGAGTTGCAGGGTGTCCGGCAAGTCGGCGCTGGCCTTGAAGCCGTCAGCGGTGATCCGCACCTTGGCCGGCAGGTTTTCCACCAAGGGTTGCAGCTCGCCGGTCAATTGTCCGTTCAGGTAGCCGCTGCTGTCAGCCTTCAGGTTCAGGGTCTTGAGCAGGTCGCCATCGACTTTCAGGGCCAGTGCCCATGGCTCGGTGCCTGGCGCAGGAAGCGTGAGTTTGCCTTCTGCCTTGAGCGGCCAGTTGCCGGTCGGTTGCAGCAGGCCGGACAGCTTCAGGCTCAGCTCATCGCGTTGCAAACTGACCAAGTCGATCTGCAAGCCGCTGGTCGTCCAGTGCGCCGCCAGTTGCAGGCCCTTGAGCTGTTCACTGCCGTTGAACAGCAGGCGGCCGATCCGAACGTCGCCCAGTTCGAGCGCCACGGGCAACTGCAAATCCGGAAGACTGATCGGCCCGCTGCTCTCTTCTTGCGCCCCGGGCGGAAATTGCAGGCTGACCTGATCAGCCTGCAATTGTTCGATGCACAAGGTCATGCGTGTCAGGCACAACGGCGACCAGGCGAACATTACTTTGTCCAGCTCGACCCGGCTGGTGCCCTGCTGCCAGAGCACATGGTCTGCGCTCCACTGCCCTCCTAATTGCCCCTGGAAATTGTCCAGGCTCAAGCCCGGCACAAAACCGAGTGCCCAGCGACTGCCCGTCGCTGTACCCAGCACCGTGACCAACGTCAAGACCACCAGCATCAACAACGTCAGAATCGCCAGCAGCGTTACGGTCAAACCACGCTTCACAATTCAGGCCCCATGGAAAAGTGCAATCGAATACCGCCATCGTCGTCCAGTGCATGGGCCAGGTCGAGGCGGATCGGTCCTACCGGCGAGACCCAGCGCACGCCAATGCCGACCCCGGTCTTGAGGTTCGGCAGATCGAGGGTATTGAAGGAGTTGCCCTGGTCGACGAAGGTCGCGACCCGCCACTTTTCGGCGATGGAGTATTGGTACTCGGCACTGGCCGCGACCATGTAGCGGCCGCCGATGCGGTCACCCTCGCTGTTTTCCGGGGACAGGCTCTGATAGTCATAACCGCGCACGCTCTGGTCGCCACCGGCAAAGAACCGCAGCGACGGCGGCACCGATTTGAAACCGTTGGTGGCACTGCCGCCGACCTGCACCCGACCGAGCAAACGGTGTTTGTCGAACACCGTGGTCAGGCCTTTGACCAACGCCGTGCCGTACACCAGGTTGTTGTCCGAGCCCAAACCTTCCTTGGCCACTTTGGTTTCGAATGCCAGGCGATAGCCGTTGTGCGGATCGATGCGGTTGTCACTTTTAAGGTACGAATAACTCACGCCCGGCATCAGCAACGTACTGAGCCCGGAGTCGTCGCCGAGCCGATATTCCTCGCGCTGCCACTTGAGCGACACGACCCGCTGCCAGCCGCTGGGCAGTTTGCTGTGCCATTCGGGGCCCAGGGTCAGCATCTTGCTGAGGCTGTCCTTGTCGGCAATTTCTTCGTTCTGATAACCACCGGCAAACCGCAGTTTGTCCGTCAGCGGCGGGTCCAGCGGAATGTCATAGAACAACCCGACGTTTTGCCGTGGCGCCGAGATTTCGGTCTCCCAGCCATAGCTGTGACCCTGCGGGTTGACCCAATGCCGGGTCCAGTTGGCCTTGACCCGTGGACCGACGTCAGTGGAAAAACCAAGCCCGAGGCCCATGGTCCGTGGCTTGCGGGTTTCCAGTTTGACGTCCACCGGGATGACATCCTCCTTGGAAGCCGTCGGCGCGGCATCCACCCGCACGCCTTCGAAATAGCCGCTCGATTGCAGTGCCTGGTTGAGTTCGGCGATCAGTTCGGAGTCATACGGTGTACCGGCTTTGAACGGCACCATGCGTTGCAGCAAGTCTTCGTCGAATGGCGTGTCGCCTTCGAAGCTGACCTTGCCCAGGGAGTAACGCGGGCCGCTGTCGTAGATCAATTCGATATCGGCCACCCCGGCCCGCGGGTCGACCGACAACGTCGAACGAGTGAAACGGCCACTGAAAAAACCGTAGCGCGAGGCCTGATTCTGGATCAGTCGCTTGGCGTCTTCGTATTGGCCATGATTGAGCACTGCGCCGGTTTGCAGCGCATGGCCCTTGGGCACACGAAAGGCTTTAAGGGAGGCCGCCGGGCCGTCGACGCGGATGGTGACGTTGCGCAGATGCACTGGTTCGCCGGGGTCGATTTCCAGTATCAGGTGCGGTGTCTTGCCCCCCGTCACTTTGCTGTCGATCTGCGGCTGGTAATAACCCAGGGCCTGGGCAGCCTTGCGCGCCTGTTCCTCGGCGCCTCGACTGAAGCGCAACAAGGCTTCTTCATCACGATCGCCGAGACTGCCGATATAGCCCTCTATATTGGCTTTCAGTGCATCGTTGGACGGTTTGATCCGCACATCCAATTCACTTTGGGCCAGTGCCGCGCAGCTGCTGATCAGCATGAGCACGCCACTGGTAAATCTTCCTGGAAACTTCATAGGCGCGGATGCTATCACGAGCTTGAGAGCGTGATAGAGCATAGCGTGGCCGGAAAGTTCTCACTCTTATGCCGTGGCTGTTTGCACCACCTGGGGGTTGGCGTGAAAAAACACATGTTCACGGATCGGTCCTACAGCCACCTCGCCGATTTCCTCATAGCCCTGACGCTTGTAGAACTCCAGATATCGCGGATCCCCGGTGTCGAGAATCACCCCCTGGGATTTTTCATCCACCGCGCACCAGTTATGCACCGCTTGCAGCAATTGCTCGCCGAAATGCTTGCCCTGGAATTGCGGATGAATCCCCAGCAACGGCAGGACATGCACCGAGTCGGACGGCACGCACGCCGCTACGGCATCGTGATACTCAAGGTAGCGTCGGGTGCAGCGAAATCCCGTGCTGAGCACCATGCGCAAACGCCAGGCCCAGCTTTCGGTAATACCCAGCCGACGCAGTGGCGGCGCGATCAGCGCGATGCCGATCAAGCGATCGTTGACCAGCAGGCCGATGGCCGGGAAATCCTGCAGAAAGTGCTGCTTGACCAGTTCCCGCACAGTGGCGCGCACCCGCTGTTCATAACCAGGGCGTTCGGCTTCGAACAGGTAAGCGAATGTCGGCTCGTGCCGGTAAGCCTGGTACAACAGGGAACGCGCTTCGCGGGAATAACCGCTGTCGAGCATGTGGATATCGGCAATCGCGGTGGAGGTTTCGGGCATGACGATTGATCTCCCCGGCGCGGCTCGGGTGGCTGCGCTCTTGTGGGTAGGAGCCTTTGGGTGACGACACAGTTCCCCCACAGGTATAGACCAGACTCATTGATTGTGGGAGCAGGCTCTGCCAGTCGACACAGCTGTGATTGTGCGGGCCTCGTCGCGGGCAAGCCTTGCTCCCACAGGTAAAGCTGGACCGAGAACCTGTGGGAGCAAGGCTTGCCCGCGATGAGGCCCGCACTGTCGACGAAGATCTGACTGACCACTGGCCCCATTCCGACATGTCAGCTAGCATCGCCCTTTTGCCAGGACTGCCGACCATGAAGATTGTCTCCTTCAACATCAACGGGCTGCGCGCCCGTCCCCATCAGCTGGCGGCGCTGATTGAAAAGCACCAGCCCGATGTGATCGGCCTGCAGGAAACCAAGGTCCACGACGACCAGTTCCCCCTCGATGAAGTCAAGGCCCTGGGCTACCACGTATATTTCCACGGGCAAAAGGGACATTACGGCGTCGCCCTGCTCTCGCGTCAGGAACCACTGGCCCTGCACAAAGGCTTCGTCACCGATGAAGAAGACGCGCAGCGGCGCTTCATCTGGGGCACGTTCGCCGATGCCAATGGCGTGCCGGTGACCATCATGAACGGCTATTTCCCACAAGGTGAAAGCCGCGACCACCCGACAAAATTCCCCGCCAAGGAACGCTTCTACAGCGATCTGCAGCGATTGCTGGAAGACCAGTTCAAGAACGACCAGCCGCTTGTCGTCATGGGCGACGTGAATATCTCCCCGGAAGACTGCGACATCGGCATCGGCCCGGACAACATGAAACGCTGGCTGAAAACCGGCAAATGCAGCTTCCTGCCGGAAGAGCGCGAGTGGATGGCCCGCTTGAAAAACTGGGGCCTGGTGGACAGTTTCCGTCACCTCAACCCTGATGTGACCGATCGTTTCAGTTGGTTCGACTATCGCAGCCGCGGGTTTGAAGACGAGCCCAAGCGTGGATTGCGCATCGACTTGATCCTGGCGTCCCACGGCCTGCTGCCACGGGTCAAGGATGCGGGCGTGGACTACGAACTGCGCGGCATGGAAAAACCGTCGGATCATGCGCCGATCTGGCTTGAATTGAGCTGATCTCAAGCCCTGCGCGGTTTCCCTGTGGGAGCGAGCCTGCTCGCGAAGGCGGAGTGTCAGTCGACATTAATGCTGACTGAGATACCGCCTTCGCGAGCAGGCTCGCTTCTACAATGGAAAGTGTCATATTTCGGACATCTTACTGACTTAATCTCCCGACACCTCTTTCGCTATGTAAGGTGCCGGCATGACGCTGCGCGTTCTGTTCCTGTTGATGCTCTGCGCCTGGCTGCCGCTAACAACCTCGGCCAGCGATCTGCCGACGCCCGAGCAGGGCCCGGTGCTGCGCATCCAGGGCTCCAACACCATTGGCGCGGCATTGGGCCCGGCACTGGTCGAAGGTTTGCTGCGCCAACAGGGCCTTATAAAAGTACACAGCGAAACCCCGGACAAGGCCAATGAACTGCGGATCGTGGGTGAAACCGTACAGGGGCGCCGGATCGAAGTGGAGCTGACAGCCCACGGTTCCAGTACCGGTTTCACGGCACTGAAAACCGGCAGCGCCGATCTGGCGGCTTCGTCACGTCCGATCAAGGAGCGTGAGGTGCTCGACCTTCAATCACTGGGCGATCTGAAAAGTGCCAGAGCGGAACAGGTCATTGCCATCGACGGCCTGGCGATCATCCTTCATCCACAAAACCCGCTGAAACAGCTCGACACCGTGCAACTGGCGCGCATTTTCAGTGGCGAAGTGAAAACCTGGGAAGAACTCGGCGGCAGTGGCGGGATGATTCATCTGTATGCGCGGGATGATCAGTCCGGCACGTACGATACGTTCAAGGAGCTGGTCCTCAATGGCCACGGGAAAACCCTGAGCGGTGCCGCGAAACGCTTCGAATCCAGCGAGCAATTGTCCGATGCGGTCAGCCTCGACCCCCAAGGCATTGGCTTCATTGGCCTGCCCTACGTGCGCCAGGCCAAGACCGTGGCGATTGTCGATGGCCAATCCCAGGCCATGTTGCCGCAGAACAGCCTGATCGCCACCGAAGACTATCCGTTGTCCCGCCGCTTGTTCTTTTACTTGCCACCGAACGGGAAAAATCCCTGGGCCGAGGCGCTGGTGGCCTACGCCCAAAGCAGCCAGGGCCAGGCGATTGTTGCCGCCAACGGTTTTATCGCGCAGACCGTGCAGGCCATGGCCGTCACCCCGAATGCGCTGATGCCCGAGGGCTATCAGGGACTCAGCCGTCACGCGCAGCGGTTGACGGTCAATTTTCGTTTCGAAGAAGGCAGCGCCAGCCTCGACAACAAGGCCCGACAGGACCTGTCACGGGTACTCGACTATATAAAGCAGCATGACAAAACCGAGCGGCAGGTCACGCTGGTGGGGTTTGGCGATGCCAAGAGCGATCCGGCACGCGCCGACCTGTTGTCGAAACTGCGGGCCATGGCGGTGCGGCGGGAACTGGTGAAAAGCGGCGTGGTATTGCGTGAGGTCCGCGGCTTTGGCGCCGAAATGCCGGTGGCGGCCAACAACGAAGATGAAGGGCGGATCAAGAATCGGCGGGTTGAGGTTTGGGTTTACTGATATTACTGCGTTGAATGGGCCACCGCCTTCGCGAGCAGGCTCGCTCCCACAGGGGAATGCATTCCAACTGTGGGAGCGAGCCTGCTCGCGAAGAACGATAACGCAGACTTATTGACCGCTACGCATCATCTCTTTAGGCACGTACTTGCCGATCTCGAACTTGCCGATCGCCGCGCGGTGCACTTCGTCCGGGCCGTCGGCCAGGCGCAGGGTACGCTGCATGGCATACATGTAGGCTAGCGGGAAATCATTCGACACCCCTGCCCCGCCATGAATCTGGATGGCCCGGTCGATCACCCGCAAGGCCACGTTCGGCGCCACCACCTTGATTTGCGCGATTTCGCTCTTGGCCACTTTGTTACCGACGGTGTCCATCATGTACGCCGCTTTCAACGTCAGCAGGCGCGCCATGTCGATCTCCATCCGCGAGTCGGCGATCTTGTCGATGTTGCCGCCCAGGCGTGCCAGGGGCTTACCGAACGCCGTACGGTTCACCGAGCGTTTGCACATCAGTTCCAGCGCGCGCTCAGCCATGCCAATCGAACGCATGCAGTGGTGAATCCGGCCCGGGCCGAGGCGACCCTGAGCAATCTCGAAACCGCGTCCTTCGCCCAGCAGGACATTTTCGTACGGCACCCGCACGTTTTCGAACAACACTTCGGCGTGACCGTGGGGCGCATCGTCATAACCGAACACCGGCAGCGGACGCAGGATCTTCACGCCGGGGGTATCGACCGGTACCAGAATCATCGAGTGCTGGGCATGGCGCGGGGCGTCGGGGTTGCTCAGGCCCATGAAGATCAGGATCTTGCAACGCGGATCGCAGGCGCCGGACGTCCACCATTTCTTGCCATTGATCACCCACTCGTCGCCATCGCGCACCGCACGGGCAGCCATGTTGGTGGCATCGGAGGAGGCAACGTCCGGTTCGGTCATGGCGAACGCCGAGCGGATCTCCCCCCGCAGCAGCGGTTCGAGCCAACGCTGTTTCTGTTCTTCATTGGCGTAGCGCACCAGCACTTCCATGTTGCCGGTGTCCGGCGCCGAGCAGTTGAACGGCTCGGGGCCCAACAACGAGCGACCCATGATTTCTGCCAGCGGCGCGTATTCGAGGTTGGTCAGGCCGGCACCGAGCTCGGACTCAGGCAGAAACAAATTCCACAGGCCTTCGGCCTTGGCCTTGAGTTTGAGTTCTTCCATGATCGCCGTCGGCTGCCAGCGATCGCCCTCGGCAACCTGACGTTCGAACACGGCTTCGGCGGGATAGACGTAGGTGTCCATGAACGCAGTCACGCGCTCACGCAGTTCTTGCACCTTGGGCGAATAAGCGAAATCCATGAGCAGATCTACCTTTTTGCTGGGGTCAAAGGAGTTGTTTAGTTCATGCAATCGATGCTAGAACAGCCATGAAAATTTACCTAGCCTATTCTCGGCGTGTATTAACATTCATCACCGATATATGATCGACTGATAGCCAAGGCTGCCCGTCCACACAATAAGAGAGCCGCGTAAATGAATCTGAGCAAGGTCGACCTCAACCTTTTCATCGTCTTCGACGCGATCTACACCGAAGCCAACCTGACCCGCGCCGGGCAGATTGTCGGCATCACCCAACCTGCGGTGTCGAACGCCCTGGCCCGCCTGCGCGAGACCTTCAACGATCCGTTGTTCGTACGTACCGCCCAGGGCATGGTGCCCACGCCAATGGCGCAGAACATCATCGGCCCGGTGCGTAACGCCCTCTCGCTGCTGCGGGTGTCGGTGCAGGAAAGCCGCATTTTCAACCCGCTGCAGGCAGTCAAGACCTATCGCATCAGCATGACCGACCTGACTGAAGCGGTGATCCTGCCGCCGCTGTTCCAGCGCCTGCGCCGCCTCGCGCCGACGGTGATCATCGAGAGTTTCCTGTCCAAGCGCCGCGAGACCACCAAGGAACTGGCGGCCGGCCGCCTCGATTTCGCCGTGGACGCGCCGCTCAACACTGACCCGCAGGTGCGCCACGTCAAGTTGATGGAAGACCGCTACGTCTGTGCCATGCGCAAGGGGCACCCACTGGCCACCAAGGAAAAATTCACGCTGGATGATTACCTGGGCCTGACCCACATCCATATTTCCAGCCGGCGCAGCGGCCTGGGTCACGTCGACCTGGCCCTGGGCAAGATGGGCATCCAGCGCAAGATCGCCCTGCGTTCCCAGCATTACCTGATGGCCTCGCAAGTGCTGCAACAGACCGACATGGTCATGACCGTGCCGGAACGCTTCGCCCGCCGTAACGATTTGCACGCCTTCAGCCTGCCGGTCAACGATGTGCCGCCGGTGGAAACCCATCTCTACTGGCACGAAAGCACTGACCAGGACCCGGCCAACCGCTGGATGCGCGAGCAGATGATCGAGTTGTGCCAGCAGGTGACGGCGCATGAGAAGAAGCTGGAGAAGGTGTAGGGCTCTGCACCGCGTTATCGTTCTTCGCGAGCAGGCTCGCTCCCACAATGGATATTCAGTGAACACAATATTTGTGTCAGATAGATATCCCCTGTGGGAGCGAGCCTGCTCGCGAAGAGGCCAGTGATGACACTGAAAATCCCTGCCACTTGACGTAAACGTCAACCTGCCATTAGCTTAGCGCATGACCTTTTGCGAGCGCTTCCATGAGCAGCCAGACCTACAGCATTTCCGACCTCGCCCGCGAGCTCGACATCACCACACGGGCCATTCGTTTCTATGAAGAGCAAGGCCTGCTCAGTCCCGAACGCCGTGGTCAGGAACGCATCTATTCACCCCGTGACAAGGTCAGCCTGAAGCTGATCCTGCGGGGCAAGCGCATTGGCTTTTCCCTGGCCGAATGCCGCGAACTGATCGAACTCTACGATCCGTCCAGCGGTAACACCAAGCAACTGCACAGCATGCTGGCAAAAATCAGCGAGCGCCGGGAACAGCTGGAACAGCAACTGCTGGACATCGAACAGATGAAACTGGAACTGGATACCGCTGAAGAGCGCTGTGTGCAGGCGCTGGAGCAGACGCTCAAGAGTCAGGAATCAATCCAGTAGATCCACACAATGCCCTGTGGGAGCGGGCTTGCCCGCGATGAGGGCATGACATTCAACATTGATGCTGACTGACCCAACGCCATCGCGGGCAAGCCCGCTCCCACAGGGTTCATCGAACATTCAGACAATAAGAACAGGTCGAATCCCATGTCCCTCCCCACCCAAGTACGCATTGTCGAAGTCGGCCCCCGCGACGGTCTGCAAAACGAAGCTCAACCCATCAGTGTCGCCGACAAGGTGCAACTGGTCGACGCGCTCACGGCCGCGGGCCTGGGCTATATAGAAGTCGGCAGTTTCGTTTCACCCAAATGGGTGCCGCAGATGGCAGGTTCCGCCGATGTTTTCGCGCAGATCCAGCGCAAACCGGGCGTCACCTACGGCGCACTCGCGCCCAACCTGCGCGGTTTTGAAGACGCCCTCGCCTCCGGGGTCAAGGAGGTCGCAGTGTTCGCCGCGGCGTCCGAAGCCTTTTCCCAACGCAACATCAATTGCTCGATCAGCGAAAGCCTGGAGCGTTTCGTACCGATCATGGACGCGGCCCGCCAGCACGGTGTGAGCGTGCGCGGTTACGTGTCCTGTGTGCTGGGCTGCCCTTATGAAGGTCAGGTCGCACCAGAACAAGTCGCGCGCGTGGCCCGTGAACTCTATGCCATGGGCTGCTACGAGGTTTCTCTGGGCGACACCATCGGCACCGGCACCGCCGGCGCAACCCGCAGGATGTTTGAGGTGGTATCGGCAGATGTACCCCGGGAAAAACTGGCCGGGCATTTCCACGACACCTACGGCCAGGCCATGGCCAATATCTACGCCAGCCTGCTGGAAGGGATCTCGGTGTTCGACAGCTCCATCGCCGGGCTCGGTGGCTGCCCTTACGCCAAGGGCGCCAGCGGTAACGTCGCCACCGAGGACGTGGTTTACCTGCTCAATGGCCTGGGGATCGAAACCGGCATTGACCTGGAGGCCCTGATACGCGCCGGCCGGCAAATCAGCGCCGTGCTGGGTCGCCCGACCGGCTCCCGTGTGGCGAAGGCCCTTAGCGCACATTGAGTGCAACGACACCTTCGTGTGTTACCGCGACATCCGAAATGTGGGGAAAAGCGAGTAACACGGAAACAAATTGTCAGGGATTCCCTGAGAGAAAAATCCTACAAAATATTAAGTTATTGATTTTAAATGATTTTTAAAAGTTGGCACGGCTCCTGCTATCTCTATGGCATAACAAGAATAAAAAATTGCGACACACCTAATAAAAACAAGACGTAACGACTCTGACATAACAAAAACAACACGGCAGAGACGCAGCTAACAGATTTTTTTGGAGAAGATGTGCTTTTCAGGGTGCTTTTCGGAGTAACCCGCAACCGGGCAGAGAACAATAAAACTACCTTCAGGTAGCTCCCGAACTGGTTGGATCGCTCAGCGAAAAAGTAGATCAGCGCTCAAAAAAATACGTTTGCTCTTGATCCCGGATGGGGATCGCCAAAAACAGCGGTAAAGGGCAACGGTTGCCAAAAACAAAAACAGACCGCCCCTCAATAATAAAAAAAGAGCACGCGCAACGAAAATTAAAGGGGAGCTTCGGCTCCCCTTTGTGCTGTCTGCGATTCTGAAAATAATGCAAAACCCTGTGGCAGCGGGCTTGCCCGCGATGGGGGCATTACATTCAACATCGATGCTGACTGTTCCACCATCATCGCGGGCAAGCCCGCTCCCACAGGTTTTGTGTCATGCCTTGTTGATGCGCAACTCCTCAATACTGATCTCGCGCATACGGAATTTCTGGATCTTGCCGGTCACGGTCATTGGGAACTCTTCCACGAACTTGAAGTAACGCGGCGTCTTGAAGTGCGCGATGCGCTCCTTGCACCAGGCTTGCAGTTCCTGTTCGGTCGCACTGTGGCCGGGGTGGAACTTGATCCAGGCGACGATCTCTTCACCGTAACGCGAGCAAGGAATGCCGATCACCTGCACGTCAGCCACCGCTGGGTGGGTGAAGAAGAACTCTTCCAGCTCCCGCGGGTAAATATTCTCGCCACCGCGGATGATCATGTCCTTGTTACGTCCGGCGATGCACACATACCCCTCGGCGTTCATGCTCGCCAGGTCACCGGTGTGCATCCATCCGGCCTGGTCGATCGCTTCGGCAGTGCCCTCCGGGTTGTTCCAGTAACCGAGCATGACGCTGTAGCCCCGGGTGCAGAGTTCGCCGATGGTGCCGCGGGGCACCGGGTTGCCCGCCTCGTCGATGATCTTGCTTTCCAGCTGCGGCTGAGTGCGGCCGACGGTGGTGACGCGCAATTCCAGATCGTCTGACGGACCGGTCTGCAACGACACCGGGCTGGTTTCCGTCATGCCGTAGGCAATCTGCACTTCACTCATGTGCATTTCATTGATGACACGGCGCATCACTTCGATCGGGCACGTTGCTCCGGCCATGATCCCGGTGCGCAGGGTCGACAGGTCGAACTCGCCGCGTTGCGGTTGATCGAGCATGGCGATGAACATGGTCGGCACGCCGTACAGCGCGGTGGCCTTTTCTTCGGCGACGGTGTTCAGGGTCAGCAGCGGATCGAAGGCATCGTTGGGATAAATCATGGTGCTGCCGTGGGTGATGCAACCCAGATTGCCCATGACCATGCCGAAGCAGTGGTACAAAGGCACCGGGATCACCAGGCGATCCGCGGCGGTCAGTCCGAGGCTTTCACCGACCATGTAACCGTTATTGAGAATGTTGTAGTGACTGAGGGTCGCGCCCTTGGGGAAACCGGTGGTGCCGGAGGTGTACTGGATGTTCACTGCCTGGTCGAAATGCAGGCTGTCCTGGCGCTCGTGCAATTGTTCGTCCGACACGCCACCGGCCAGTTCGGCCAGTTGCGACCACGGCAGGAAACCGCTGGGCGGTTGCGCATCCAGACTGATGACACCGCGCAACTCGGGCAGGCGCTCGCTGTGCAACTGGCCGATGGATTGCTCCGCCAGCTCCGGCACCAGGCCTTGCAACATGGCGTGGTAATTGGAGGTCTTGAAGGCCCCGGCGCACACCAGCCACTGGCAGCCGGATTGCTTCAATACGTATTCGAGTTCGGAACTGCGGTAAGCCGGGTTGATGTTGACCAGGATCACGCCGATTTTTGCGCTGGCGATCTGGCTGATGCACCACTGGGCGCAATTCGGTGCCCAGATGCCGAGACGGTCACCGGTCTGCAAGCCCAGCGCCAGCAGTGCCTTGGCATGCAGGTCCGCAATTTCCGCCAATTGCCGCCAGGTGTAGCGCAGCTGTTGATGGCGCACGACCAGCGCTTCCCCGGTCGGGTACTGCGCCACTGTGTTATCGAACGCCTGGCCGATGGTCATTGCCAGCAAGGCTTTGTCCTGGGAACCGCGGGTGTAGCTGCGCTGCGGGTTTGCAGTGGGTTGATCCATGATGACCCCTATTGTCTTTATTAACGGGCGACTCGCGGTCTCCCACAATGTGGCTCCGCGTTCTATCTTGAACTGCCTCTACTCTCGCTCAAGTTGACGTTAACGTAAAGGGTGATTGACAGCCATTCGTCACAGGCTTACGTTAACGTAAAGGTGAGAGCTAAATCACTGCCCTCCCCACCCGACAAAAAAGCCAAAAGGTGACCCATGAGCTACCCATCCCTGAATTTTGCCCTCGGTGAAACCATCGATATGCTGCGCGATCAGGTTCAGTCCTTCGTCGCCAAAGAGATCGCCCCCCGCGCCGCTCAGATCGACACCGACAACCTGTTCCCCGCCGACCTGTGGCGCAAATTCGGCGACATGGGCCTGCTGGGCATCACCGTTCCGGAAGAGTACGGCGGTGCCGGCCTGGGCTACCTGGCCCACGTGGTGGTGATGGAAGAAATCAGCCGTGGCTCGGCCTCGGTGGCGTTGTCCTATGGCGCGCACTCCAACCTCTGCGTCAACCAGATCAACCGCAACGGCAATCACGAACAGAAATCCAAGTACCTGCCGAAGCTGATCAGTGGCGAGCACATCGGCGCCCTGGCCATGAGCGAGCCGAACGCCGGCTCCGATGTCGTCTCGATGAAGTTGCGCGCCGACAAACGCGGCGACAAATACGTTCTGAACGGCAGCAAGACCTGGATCACCAACGGCCCTGACGCCAACACCTATGTGATCTACGCCAAGACCGACCTGGAAAAGGGCCCGCACGGCATTACCGCCTTCATCGTCGAGCGCGACTGGAAAGGCTTCAGCCGCAGCAACAAGTTCGACAAGCTCGGCATGCGCGGCTCGAACACCTGCGAACTGTTTTTCGATGACGTCGAAGTACCGGAAGAGAACATCCTCGGCGTACTCAATGGCGGCGTGAAGGTGCTGATGAGTGGTCTCGACTACGAACGCGTCGTGCTCTCCGGCGGCCCGACCGGGATCATGCAGGCGTGCATGGACCTGATCGTGCCGTACATCCATGACCGCAAGCAGTTCGGCCAAAGCATCGGCGAATTCCAGCTGATCCAGGGCAAGGTCGCCGACATGTACACCCAACTCAACGCCAGCCGCGCCTACCTCTATGCGGTAGCCCAGGCCTGCGAGCGCAACGAAACCGCACGCAAGGACGCCGCAGGCGTGATCCTCTACAGCGCCGAACGCGCCACGCAAATGGCCCTCGACGCGATCCAGATTCTCGGCGGCAACGGCTACATCAACGAATTCCCGGCTGGTCGTCTGTTGCGTGACGCCAAGCTGTACGAAATCGGTGCCGGCACCAGTGAGATCCGTCGCATGCTGATCGGTCGCGAACTGTTTAACGAAACCCGCTAACGGAGCTGCCCATGGCTATCCTGCATACCCAGCTCAACCCCCGTTCAGCGGAGTTCGCCACCAACAGCGCGGCGATGCTCAAACAGGTCGATGCGCTGCACACCCTGCTCGCTCAAGTGGCGCAAGGTGGCGGCCCGAAGGCCCAGGAACGCCACACTTCGCGGGGCAAATTGCTGCCCCGTGAACGCATCAATCGCCTGCTCGATCCGGGTTCGCCGTTCCTGGAGATAAGCCAACTGGCCGCCTATGAGGTGTACGGTGAAGACGTTCCCGCCGCTGGCGTGATTGCCGGGATCGGCCGCGTGGAAGGCGTCGAGTGCATGATCGTCGCCAACGATGCCACGGTAAAAGGTGGCTCGTACTACCCGCTGACCGTGAAAAAACACCTGCGCGCCCAAACCATCGCCCAGCAGAACCGTTTGCCCTGCATCTATCTGGTGGACTCCGGTGGCGCCAACCTGCCGCGTCAGGATGAAGTGTTTCCGGATCGCGAGCACTTTGGCCGAATCTTCTTCAACCAGGCCAACATGAGCGCCATGGGCATTCCACAGATTGCCGTGGTCATGGGCTCCTGCACCGCAGGCGGCGCATATGTGCCGGCGATGGCCGACGAAGCGATCATGGTCCGCGAGCAAGCGACGATCTTCCTCGCCGGCCCGCCGCTGGTGAAAGCGGCGACCGGTGAAGTGGTCAGCGCCGAAGATCTTGGCGGTGCTGATGTGCATTGCAAGATTTCCGGGGTAGCGGACCATTACGCCGAAAGCGATGAACACGCCCTGGCCATCGCCCGTCGCAGTGTCGCCAACCTCAATTGGCGCAAGCTGGGCGACGTGCAGCAACGCGCGCCCATCGCCCCGCTTTACAGCAGCGACGAGTTGTACGGCGTGGTGCCGGCCGATGCCAAACAGCCTTTCGATGTGCGCGAAGTCATCGCTCGACTGGTGGACGGCTCTGTCTTCGACGAGTTCAAGGCCCTGTTCGGGACGACGCTGGTCTGCGGCTTTGCCTACCTGCACGGTTACCCGATCGCGATCCTTGCCAACAACGGCATCCTGTTCGCCGAAGCCGCTCAGAAAGGCGCGCACTTTATCGAGCTGGCCTGCCAGCGCGGCATTCCGTTGCTGTTCCTGCAAAACATCACCGGCTTCATGGTCGGTCAGAAGTATGAAGCCGGCGGCATCGCCAAGCATGGCGCGAAACTGGTGACCGCCGTGGCCTGCGCCAAAGTGCCGAAGTTCACCGTGATCATCGGAGGCAGTTTTGGCGCTGGCAACTACGGCATGTGCGGTCGGGCCTACGACCCGCGGTTCCTGTGGATGTGGCCGAATGCGCGCATCGGCGTGATGGGCGCCGAACAGGCCGCCGGCGTGCTGGTGCAGGTCAAGCGCGAGCAGGCCGAACGTGGTGGCCAGGGTTTCAGCGCCGAACAGGAGGCGGAGATCAAGCAACCGATCCTCGACCAGTATGAGGAACAGGGCCACCCTTATTACTCCAGCGCTCGCCTGTGGGACGACGGTGTCATTGACCCGGCACAGACCCGCGATGTCCTGGGCCTGGCCTTGTCGGCGTCGCTGAATGCGCCAATCGAACCGAGCCGCTTCGGCGTGTTCCGGATGTAATCCGCCCCCTGTAGGAGCGAGCTTGCTCGCGATGGTCGTCAACGAAAACGCGGGGCATCAGGTAGCCAGCGTTGTTTGAACGTCCATCGCGAGCAGAGCTCGCTCCTACAGAGAACAGAGTTGTGGAGACGGACAATATGAGCGATTTCAACACCCTCGAACTGCTGACCGACCCACGG
This sequence comes from Pseudomonas izuensis, assembly GCF_002356535.2. Taxonomy (NCBI): domain Bacteria; kingdom Pseudomonadati; phylum Pseudomonadota; class Gammaproteobacteria; order Pseudomonadales; family Pseudomonadaceae; genus Pseudomonas; species Pseudomonas izuensis. The sequence continues at coordinate 4,511,897 of NZ_AP017423.2, forward strand.
GGCTTTGCAACCCTGTGGCTCAGCCGCGAAGAAAAGAACAACGCGTTCAACGCCGAAATGATCCGCGAATTGATCCTCGCCCTGGACCAGGTGTCGAGCGATGCCAGCCTGCGTTTCCTGCTCGTGCGTGGTCGCGGCAAGCATTTCAGCGCCGGTGCGGACCTGGCGTGGATGCAGCAATCGGCCGAACTCGATTACCACACCAACCTCGACGACGCCCGGGAACTGGCAGAGTTGATGTACAACCTGGCCAAGCTGAAGATTCCGACCCTGGCCGTGGTGCAAGGTGCAGCCTTCGGCGGCGCGCTGGGCCTGATCAGTTGCTGCGATATGGCGATTGGCGTCGATGACGCACAGTTCTGCCTGTCGGAAGTGCGCATCGGCCTGGCACCGGCCGTGATCAGCCCGTTCGTGGTGCAAGCCATCGGCGAACGTGCTACCCGGCGCTATACCTTGACCGCCGAGCGCTTCGGCGGGCAACGGGCGCGGGAACTGGGCCTGTTGTCGGAGAGCTATCCAGCCCAGGAGCTGGAGCAAAAAATCGAGCAGTGGATCGACAACCTGTTGCTCAACAGCCCGGCGGCCATGCGCGCCAGCAAAGACCTGCTGCGTGAAGTCGGCGACGGCTCGCTGCTCCCGGCGCTGCGTCGCTATACCGAGAACGCTATCGCCCGCATCCGCGTCAGCCCCGAAGGTCAGGAGGGCCTGCGCGCCTTCCTGCAAAAACGCCCGCCGAGCTGGCAAGCCGAAATCACCCCCAAGGAGCCGCGTTGATGAGCGCACCCGTCCTCACTACCCTGCTGGTGGCCAACCGCGGCGAAATCGCTTGCCGGGTGATGCGCACCGCCAAGGCCCTGGGCCTGACCACCGTGGCCGTGCACAGTGCCACCGACCGTGATGCACGCCACAGCCGTGAAGCCGATATTCGTGTCGACCTGGGTGGCAGCAAAGCCGCCGACAGCTACCTGCAAATCGACAAACTGATCGCCGCCGCCAAGGCCAGCGGTGCCCAGGCGATCCACCCCGGTTATGGTTTCCTGTCGGAGAACGCCGGGTTCGCCCGTGCCATTGAACAAGCCGGCCTGATTTTCCTCGGCCCGCCCGCCTCGGCCATCGACGCCATGGGCAGCAAGTCCGCCGCCAAGGCCCTGATGGAAACCGCCGGCGTGCCGCTGGTGCCGGGTTATCACGGCGAAGCGCAAGACCTCGACACCTTCCGCGATGCCTGCGAACGCATTGGCTACCCGGTGCTGCTCAAGGCCACGGCCGGCGGCGGCGGCAAAGGCATGAAAGTGGTCGAGGACGTCAGCCAACTGGCCGAAGCCCTGGCCTCGGCCCAGCGTGAGGCGCAATCGTCATTCGGCGATTCGCGGATGCTGGTGGAGAAATACTTGCTGAAACCGCGTCACGTGGAAATCCAGGTCTTCGCCGATCAACACGGCAACTGCCTGTACCTCAACGAACGCGACTGCTCGATTCAGCGGCGGCACCAGAAAGTCGTCGAAGAAGCACCGGCACCCGGCCTGAGCCCGGAACTGCGCCGCGCCATGGGCGAAGCCGCCGTGCGTTCGGCGCAAGCCATCGGCTACGTCGGCGCCGGCACCGTGGAGTTTTTGCTGGATGCTCGCGGCGAGTTCTTCTTCATGGAGATGAACACGCGCCTGCAGGTCGAACACCCGGTCACCGAAGCCATCACCGGCCTCGACCTGGTGGCCTGGCAGATTCGCGTGGCCCGTGGCGAACCCTTGCCGATGACCCAGGATCAGGTGCCGCTGATCGGCCATGCCATCGAAGTACGGTTGTATGCCGAAGACCCGGGCAATGACTTCCTGCCGGCGACCGGTCGCCTGGAGTTGTACCGCGAATCCGAGCCGGGTGCGGGTCGCCGGGTGGACAGTGGTGTCGAAGAGGGTGACGAGATTTCACCGTTCTACGACCCGATGCTCGGCAAGCTGATCGCCTGGGGCGAGGACCGTGAGCAGGCTCGCTTGCGCCTGCTGAGCATGCTCGACGAGTTTGCCATTGGCGGGCTCAAGACCAATATCAACTTCCTGCGCCGGATCATCGGTCATCCGGCGTTTGCCGCCGCCGAACTGGATACCGGGTTCATCCCGCGCTATCAGGAACAACTGCTGCCGGCGCCGTCCGGGCTCAGCGATGAGTTCTGGCAAGCCGCTGCCCAGGCGTTCACCCAAAGCCAGCAGAGTACACCGCGTAGCGATGACCCGAGTTCTCCTTGGGCCATTGGTAATGGTTTCCGTGCCGGATTGCCGTCGGAAATCACCCTGCACCTGAGCTGTGAAGGCCAGGACCGCGCGTTGACGCTGGGCGACCGCAACGCCCACAGCGCACAGCTCAAAGGCGAGCAATTGCTGACCGAGCACAACGGTCTGCGCCGCCAGCATCGGGCGATCCGCCGGGGCGATTTCGTGTACCTGCAATGGGAAGGTGAACTGCGCCGTATCGAGTCCTACGACCCGATCAGCGCCGTTGAAGCCAGTCACAGTCATCACGGCGGCCTGACCGCGCCCATGAACGGCAGCATCGTGCGTGTGCTGGTGGAGGCCGGGCAAACGGTCGAAGCCGGGGCGCAACTGGTGGTGTTGGAAGCGATGAAGATGGAGCACAGCATTCGTGCGCCCCACGCCGGTGTGGTCAAGGCGTTGTATTGCCAGGAAGGCGAGATGGTCAGCGAAGGCAGTGCGCTGGTGGAGCTGGAAGAAGCGTAAAACTGTAGGAGCGAGCTTGCTCGCGATGAACGTCCAGATAACGCGGGCATTCAGACAGCCCGCGTCATCGTTGACGACTATCGCGAGCAAGCTCGACTCCTGCAAGGACCGCGCTGCGTCTAGAACTTGGCTGTTGCCTGAACCACCACGCCGATAATTCGGCACTCTTCGGTGTAAAGGGTTTTCGGATACGTCGGATTGAGCGGGACCAGGTAACGCTGCCCGCCCTCTTCGATCAACTTGCGGAAAACCGCCTCGCTGCTGTCCGGCCATTGGGCAATGACCAACTTGCCGGGCTCGGCGTCCACGTCCGGGTCCACCAGTATCAACATGCCCTCGGCGATGCTCAGGCCACTGGGTGCAGTCATCGCATCACCGACGACCGTCAGCCAGAACGCCGCGCCCCGGGCGTGATAATCGGACAATTCAAAACGGTACTGCGCCTGTTCGCCATCGCGCACTTCTCCCGTTTCCCGCCAGTCACTGACCGGGTAGCGGAAGTACGGGTTGTACTTTTGCGTCAGGGAAATTTCGTCGTCCTGTGAATCCGCGGGCTCGCGAATCACCAGCACCACTTCGAGGAAGTCCATTCCGAGTGCCTTCAACACCCGGTTCATGTTGTCGATGCCAGGCTCGCGACGTTTATTCAGCCAGTGGCCAACGCCACCCTGGGACATCCCGAGGCGTTCGGCGAGTATCTCTTGAGTGACTTTGAGCTCACTCATCTTGGCCTTGACCAATTCAATCCATTTATCCATGTGCGGCACGATACGTGGGCGCCTCCGGCCGACAAAACACAAATTGTAGTATTTAAACGATGGTCACAAATACAGATCGTACTAGGATGGCTTCACGGATCTGAATCTATCACGGAGCTTGCCATCACCATGACCCAACCTGCCAACGACTTGCCTGATATGCAAATCGACACCTCCCTCACCTCGCCCCAGGGCTCGGCCGCTGCACAGCGCGCATTGGACTATTACTTGAAACCGGCTGTTTCAGAAGAAGCGGTCGAGACACGATTCTTTGATGTGAACCGCAACATCAGCAGTGAGGAGGCGCTGGTCCATGCCTCGGACCTGTTGCGTTGTGCCGCCGCCACGGCGTGCGAGTCAGCCAGCCATCTGCAGGGGACAAACCGGGACCTGGCGTTTTCGACGGTACATATGATCGACATGGCCAAGGCCATGGTGGATCGGTCACTGGAGAGGCATCAGAACGGTTGAAACGAATGCACGAACAAAGAGGACTGGAAAGAATTTTCCAATCGCGCAGACAATTCATTTGACTTGCAAACGAGAATGATTATTATTGCATCAACTGATCGCGAGATCAGTCGATAGACCAAGGGACCTTAGGTCGGTCTCCTGGACTATCTCCTCATCAGGCTAATCACGGTTTTTGACCCGGCTTTTTGCCGGGTCTTTTTTTGCCAGTTTTCTGGCTTATGGCTTCAGGCTAATGAAGTCTGTAGGTGCTGCAAATTCGATGGCGCGGATGATATCAAAAGAATATTTGTTGGCAAGAGAAGCCGTTGATCATAAAGGAAAAACCAATCGCAGATAGCACTTGAGAATCAATCGTGCAGTCTCTAAGCTGCGTCGGCGTCAGGGAGGACGCCCCCCCTATTTCAAGCCCATATCCTCCTTCTGCCGCTTCGCACATCCCGCCGATCATCCATCGCAATACCCGTAGAAACCAGCCTACTCCCCAAGCCACGAACCCAATCTTCGACACCTTGGGTGAAACGTTTTTATGCGCTCCTAACGCCCTTCTCTTGCGTGTAAAGTAGCCAACATAAAAATCTGAATCAGGAACCCTGACCGTGGCTAAAACTCTCGACATCAGTGCCAATTTCGACAGCGGCAACATCCAGGTCATCGATGTCAGCGACCCGCTCAAGCCCCTGCTGGCTATTCGACCCGATACCAAAAGCAATCACTTTCAATGGTTCCACTTCAAGGCCAGCGGCCTGCATGTCGGCCAGGAGCACTGGTTCCGCCTGAACAATGCCAGCCAGTCCTCGTACAACAAGGCCTGGACCGGCTATCAGGCCGTAGCCTCCTACGATCACGTCAACTGGTTCCGCGTACCGACCATCTTCGAAGGCGACTGCCTGCGCTTCTGCCTTGAAGCCACGCAAACCCACGCCTGGTTCGCCTACTTCGAACCCTACAGCCGCGGCCGTCATGACTGGCTGATCGAGCAGGCGCTGACCAAGGCCGGCACCGAACTGCTGGCCACCGGCAAGAGCGTCGAAGGCCGTGACATTCAACTGCTGCGCAAAGGCACGGGCGCCGAAGGCCGGCGCAAGGTGTGGATGATTGCCCAGCAACATCCGGGCGAGCACATGGCCGAGTGGTTCATGGAAGGCGTGATCGAGCGCCTGGAACGGCACGACGACCCGGTGCTGAACAAACTGCTGGCCAGCGCCGACCTGTACCTGGTGCCGAACATGAACCCGGACGGTGCCTTCCACGGCCACCTGCGCACCAACGCCATGGGCCAGGACCTGAACCGCGCATGGCAGAGCGCCAGCCCGGAAGTCAGCCCGGAAGTCTTTTTCGTCCAGCAGCAAATGGAAAAGTATGGCGTCGATATGTTCATCGACGTTCACGGTGACGAGGAAATCCCCCACGTCTTCACCGCCGCTTGCGAAGGCAATCCGGGCTACACGCCGCGGATCGAAAAACTCGAAGAGCACTTCCGCAGCCATCTGAAGAAAACCACCAAGGACTTCCAGACCAAGCACGGCTACACCCGCGATGAACCGGGCAAGGCCAACATGACCCTGGCCTGCAACGCCGTTGGCCAGAAATACGACTGCCTGTCCCTGACCCTGGAAATGCCGTTCAAGGATCATGACGATCATCCGAACGCGGAGACCGGCTGGTCGGGCAAGCGGTCGAAGCAGTTGGGCAAGGATGTGTTGACCACCGTGGCGGAGATGGTCGACTCGTTGCGCTGATCTATCCCCTGATTTCATTGCAAACCGCGGAACCTGTAGGAGTGAGCCTGCTCGCGATCGCGGCGTATCAGTCAATAGAAATATTGAATGTGGCGCCGTCATCGCGAGCAGGCTCGCTCCTACAGGTTTTGCGTGCTATCGATCAACCGCGATCCCTGCCCCGCAACATGCTCTCCAGCACTCCATCACGCCGTATCCACCCATGAAACAACGCCGCCGCCAAATGCAGTAACACCGTCAGAAACAACAAATACGCCAGATACCCATGGGCCTTGCGCAGGAACGCGAACACCTGCGCGTTCGCCGGCACAATTGACGGCAACTGCATCGAACTGCCGAGCATCACCGGCTCACCGGACGCGGAAATCATCGCCCAGCCGAGCAACGGCAAAATCAGCATCAAGGCATACAGCAATACATGGGATGCCTTCGCCGCCAGCGCTTGCCAACCCGGCAGGTCCGCGGGCAACGGCGGCTGTTGCGTGGAGAAGCGCACCACAAGACGCACGATTACCAGCAACAAAATCGCCACGCCCAAGGGCTTGTGCAGGTGGATCAGCCATTCATGGCGTTCGGAGACCGAGGCGACCATGCCTGCGCCGATGAACAGCATGGCGATGATCATCAGCGCCATCAGCCAGTGCAGCAGGCGCGCCAAGGGAGCGAAATGGTTGGGTTGAGTATTCATTGTTGAGCCTCCTGCTTGGCGGCGGGCAACTGGCTGACTTCGCTGGTGCGACGCAGGTAGGAATTGGAGTAGCCGGCTGAACGCGCGGCGAGCAACGGGTCGTCGGAGCCTTCGATGCCCGCAGGCAAGACCAGCGGGTCGTAGTTGATGTCGCGGCACTCGCCGTTGAGTTGTGGCTGGGTTTTTTCCAGAACCAGAGTGCCGGCATTCAACACCTTGCGCCCCTCGGGCCAAGCCTTGCTGGCGTCGTTGACCGGGTCGCCGGGGTTGGCCAGGGTAATGTTCAGCTGAAAGCGCAACGGGCCGGCGGTGATCCGCTGGACCAGGTCTTTCTCTAGAAAATCGCTGCCCTGCGGTGCCGTGGCGCCGGGCGCGTCCTGAGCCACCGGCACCATGCTCCAGCGTACCGCTTGCCGCTGGCCGGCGGCGTTGACCAGATAGAACGCGTTGACGCTGTTGTAGGTTTCCGTCACATAACTGGCCGAGGGTTTGGCAGTCTTGATCCATGCCAGGAACGGTGCCGATTCCGGGTGCGAGCCGAAGAACGCCGGCACCGCGGCCGGGTCCGGTTTACCGGTTGCGGGAAGCGGCGACTGAGCCTGCTGAAATTGATAGAACGCTTCGGGCGTGCCCACCGGAAACACCGGCATGCTGTTCATCCCGGTGCGCCATTGCTGGCCGTTGGCCTGGGTGAAGCGCAACGCCAGGCTGCGGATCGGCACGGCGCTGTCCGGCGCGTAGGGATTACCCGCCGGCAAGGCAAAACGACCGACCACCGACGTGCGCGGCTCATTGAATACCTGTGCAATGGAATAACTGCGAGCCTCGCCACTGCTCTCGAAATGGCCGATCACGCACACACCCTTGGCATGATTGCGTCGGAATCCGGGGTGCACGCCGTTATTGGTTTCCAGCACATTGATCAGTTTTTTCGGCGTCAGCCGTTGTGGGTCCAAGGTGCCGTTGACGTAGGCAAACGCCCCGGCCACGACAGCGACAACCACGGCAATGCCCGCCAGACGCAACGCAACGCTGGCGGCACTCAAGGGTGGCGGTGATGATCGATCTACCATGAAAGACTCCAGGGCCATCGGCCACAAGTGAGAAGAATCAAGCAGACGAACCGCACACCGGTTTATTCCATCGTGCGGTGTTTATTTTTTCGGGCGTGGAATAACCTCGGTTATCGGGCGTCTTCCTAGTCCCTAGCGTAGTGACTAGTCAGCACTTCATGAACGATATCGACGAACAACTGAGAAAAATCATTCCCGGATTGCGGCGATTTGCCGTGTCATTGACACGTAACGCCAGCAGTGCCGACGACCTGGTGCAATCGTGCCTGGAACGTGCACTGTCGAGTTGGGGCGCTAAACGCGTCGAAGGCGACTTGCGCGCCTGGCTGTTTGCGATTTTGTATCGACAGTTTCTCGATGCGCATCGCCGCTCCCGACGCTATGCGCGGATGCTCGAATTCTTCACCGGGCGCGATGATGTGCAGCCTTCGGTGGAACGCACCGTGATCGCCCAATCCACCCTCAATGCCTTCGACCAACTGCCCACCGAACAGCGCGCGCTGTTGCTGTGGGTATCGGTGGAAGGCCTGAGTTACAAAGAGGTCGCCGAGATCCTCGACGTACCCACCGGCACCGTGATGTCCCGCCTGTCCCGGGCCCGCCAGGCCCTGCGCCAACTCAGCGATGGCGAAATCACCCGCCCTGCCCTGCGGAGACTCAAATGATCAGCATGCCCCCCAGCGAGCGCGACTTGCACGCCTACGTCGACCACCAACTCAACGAGGACGACCGACACCTGGTCGAGTCTTTTCTCGCCAGCAATGCGAAAGTTGCCGCACAAGTGCGCGCCTGGCAGCAAGACGCCCAGCAACTACGAGCGGCCCTCAGTGGCGCGTTGCAGCAACCGGCCAACCCGGACCTCGATCCGGCGCTGATTCGCCAGCGCCTTAAGCGCCAGTCCCGGCGCCACCTGGCCAGTGCCGCAGTGTTGCTGATTGCGGTCAGCGTCGGCGGGGTCAGCGGCTGGCAAGCCCGGGAAATGACCCTGCTCAGCGCCGCGCAACCGATGGCCGATGCCATGCAGGCTTACCGCCTGATTGCCCAGCAGGGGTTGTTGCCGGCGGACTACAAGGCCGGCGAAGACGGCGACATGCAGGGCTGGCTCGACCGTTATTTCACCCAAGCCAATCGCTTGCCGGACCTGACCGGCGCCGGGTTCAAACCGGTGAGCGGCCGCCTGCTCAGCACCGAACAGGGACCGGCGGCGATGGTGGTGTACGAGAATCAGGACGGCAACAAGATCAGCTTCTACGTGCGCCCGCCGGGACCGAAGAACTTCCTGTTGCCACGAGGCAGTCGCAGTGATGGCGGGTTGCAGGCCGAGTATTGGTCCGGTGGCGGCTACAACTATGCGATGGTCAGCCCGACGGATACGCCGGCGGCGCAGATGCTCAGACAGACCACGAACTTCTGAGCACCATCAAATCACTGTGGGAGCGGGCTTGCCCGCGATGGCGGCCTGGTAGCAATAAAGATATCGCCTGAAAGACCGCTATCGCGGGCAAGCCCGCTCCCACAGGGTTCAATGAGTCTCTGGAGATTGCGCTCAACCTTGTCCGAACACCTGCGACGGCCGCCGTAGCAAAGGATCAAACGGATTGATCCGCGGCCCGATCAACGCCGCTTCACGCTTGAGCATCTCCACCACCGTCGGCAAGCGATCCGGCCCCAGGCGGTCACTCACGGTCGCCACGCTCAACGCCGCCACCGCCCGGCCTTCACGATCGAGGATCGGCACCGCCACCCCGGCCATGCCCTGCAACACACCGGTGTTGCGTCCGGCGTAACCGAGCTTGCGCACATTCTCGACTTCCGAGCGCAGGAACACCTCGTCATACAGATGGAAATCCTTGAGCCGCGGCAGGTTGTAATGGATCACTGTTTCGCGTTCTTCTTCCGGCAGAAACGCCAGGATCGCCAGGCTGCCCTGCCCTACGCCCAGCGCCACCCGGCCACCGATGTCACCGGTGAAGGTGCGAATCGGAAACGGACCTTCGCTGCGGTCCAGGCAGATCGCATCGAAGCCGCTGCGCGCCAGCAGAAACAAGGAATCGCCGAGCGACGCCGAAAGCCGCAGCAACGCCGGGCGCACCAGTTCGCGCAGGTTTCCGCTGTTGCCCGCCCGGGCGGCCAAGGCGAAAAAGTCCAGGCTCAGGCGGTAACGCTTGCTGCGCGCGTCCTGCTCGACCATGCCCTCCTCCATCAGGCTGCGCAGCAAGCGGTGGGTGGTCGGTTGCGATAAACCGATGTGCTGGGCCAGTTGCGTCACGCGCTCGCCGCCCTCCACGGTATCGCCCAATGCCCGCAACACCGCAAACAACCTTGGGACGGCGCCGACACCGACTTCATTTTTGTTTTCATTCCGCTCAATGGAATCTGACATGAATTTTCTCGCATATTAATTTACTCACCGAATGAAACTGAAAATAGTCATCGCTTCAGTGAAATAGGCCATTGAGCCCATCCTAGTCTTCGTCCTAATCTGCGTCCACACAGGGGCGATTCGAACAACAGCGGCAGCCGACCCAAGTCGAGCGCCAACGCACCCCGCAAACATTTTTTCGTATCTGCCCATACAAAAAAGCGCGCCCCGAGGCGCGCATAACAATCTCAGGTGGAGGCGCAGTCATGGCTTTTTTGCAACTTCAAAAACTTGGCAAACGCTACGGTGAAATCGACGCCGTGGTCGCCACCGATCTCTCGGTCGAGAAAGGCGAATTCGTTTCCCTGCTCGGCCCCTCCGGATGCGGCAAGACCACCACCCTGCAAATGATCGCCGGCTTCGTCGACGTCACCAGCGGGCGCATCGTGCTGGACGGTCGCGACATCACTCACGCCAAACCCGCCAGCCGCGGCCTGGGGGTGGTGTTCCAGAGTTATGCGCTGTTCCCGCACATGACCGTCAAGGACAACGTCGCGTTCGGCCTGCGCATGCGCAAGGTGCCGAACGCCGAGATCCAACAGCGGGTCGAGCGTGTATTGAAGCTGGTACGCCTGCATCAGCACGCCGAGCGTTATCCTCGGGAGCTGTCCGGTGGCCAGCGCCAGCGCGTCGCCCTGGCCCGGGCGCTGGTGATCCAGCCGCCGGTGTTGCTGCTGGATGAACCGCTGTCCAACCTCGACGCCAACCTGCGCGAAGAGATGCAATTCGAGATCCGCCGCATTCAACGCGAAGTGGGCATCACCACACTGATGGTCACCCACGACCAGTCCGAAGCGCTATCGATCAGCGATCGCGTGGTGGTGATGCAGGCCGGGCGCATCACTCAAATCGACGCGCCCTACACCCTCTACGAACACCCGCGCACCGAGTTCATTTCCGGCTTCGTTGGCAAGGCCAATCTGCTGCCCGGTGAACGCGATACGAACGGCGCGGTTCAGGTGTGCACCTATGGCGCCGGCGAACTGACCCTGAGCCTGCGTCCGGAAAAAATCGACCTGCGCGACGCGGGTCACGGGCGCCTGCAAGGCAAGGTCAGCAGCCGCTTCTTCCTGGGCAGCCAATGGCTGTACGGTGTGTCGACGAGCCTCGGCGAACTCAGTGTGGTGCGCCGCAACGACGGTTCGGCCCCGCTGAACGAAGGCACGGCGGTGGGCCTGGATTGGGATACGGCGCTGTTGCGGGTGCTGAGCATTGACGAGGTGACAGCATGAGCACCCTCGCCGCCATCCGCCAGGGACGCCAGGGTTACTGGCTGTCGGCACCGGCCCTGACGCTGTACGTCAGCCTGCTGGTGATCCCGCTGTTGCTGACCCTGGTGCTGTCGTTCAACGTCTTTGACTACGGCTCGGGCATCAACGCCGACGCCTATACCGCCGAGCATTACGGCAGCCTGCTGGGCGATCCGTACTTCTACGAGATCTTCCTGCGCACCCTGTGGATCAGTGCGCTGACCACCTTGCTCTGCGTGCTGATCGGCGTGCCCGAGGCTTACATCCTCAGCCGCATGGGCACCCCGTGGCGCTCGATTTTCCTGATCCTGATCCTTACCCCATTGCTGATTTCGGTGGTGGTGCGCGCCTTTGGCTGGAGCCTGCTGCTCGGTGCCGACGGCCTGGTCAATCAGGTCCTGCAAGCCTTCGGTGGCTCGCCGATGAAGTTGCTCTATACGCCGTTCGCCGTGGTGATCGCACTGGTTCACGTGATGCTGCCGTTCATGATCATTCCGGTCTGGACCTCGCTGCAGAAGCTCGACCCGGCCGCCGAGCAAGCCGCGCTGTCGCTGGGCGCCAGCCACTTCACGGTGATTCGCCAGGTGGTGCTGCCCCAGGTCATGCCCGGCATCCTTTCCGGAACCCTGATCGTGTTCGGCCTCGCCGCCAGCTCATTTGCCATTCCCGGCCTGCTCGGCGGACGCCGCCTGAAGATGGTCGCCACGCTGATCTACGACCAATACCTGTCGGAACTCAACTGGCCCATGGGCGCGGCCATCGCCGTGGCCCTGCTGCTCATCAACCTGCTGATCATGCTGTCGTGGAACCGCATGATCGAAGGCCGCTACAAGAAGTCATTGGGGTAATTCGTCATGTCCAGGAACGGTCCTTTCGCCCTGCTGTTTCATGCCCTTGTGGTGCTGTTCATGCTCGCGCCGCTGGTGGTGGTGTGCCTTGTCGCCTTTACCCCGGAGAACACCCTGAGCCTGCCGACCAGCGATTTTTCCCTGCGCTGGTTCCGCGCCGTGTTCGAGCGTGCCGACTTTGTCGATGCGTTCTACAACAGCCTGATCCTGGCGTTCAGCGCCGCCTCGCTGGCCACCTTGATCGCGGTGCCCGCGGCGCTGGCGATCACCCGTTTCGAATTCCCCGGCCGGGATTTCTTCAACGGGTTGTTCCTGTCGCCGATCATCATTCCGCACCTGGTGCTGGGGGTGGCGTTGCTGCGCCTGTTTGCGCTGATGGGCGTCAACGGCAGCTTTGCGTGGCTGATCTTCGCCCATGTGCTGGTGATCACCCCCTACGTGCTCCGTCTGGTGCTGGCCTCGGCCATCGGCCTGGACCGCAGTGCCGAACACGCCGCGCAATCCCTGGGTGCCGGGCGCTTCACGCTGTTCCGCCAGATCACCCTGCCGATGATTCTGCCGGGGGTCGCCGGGGGCTGGTTGCTGGCGTTCATCAACAGTTTCGACGAGGTCACGCTGTCGATCTTCGTCACCTCGCCGGCCACGCAAACCTTGCCGGTGCGCATGTACGTCTACGCCACCGAGTCCATCGATCCGATGATGGCGGCGGTGTCGGCACTGGTGATCGCGCTGACCGCGCTGACCATGATTCTGCTCGATCGGGTCTACGGCCTGGATCGGGTTCTGGTGGGCAAACAATGAGGGCGCCATGGCTCTGCTGAAACGACTGGCCGAAGGCGACCGCCCGGCCCTGGACTTTACCCTCGACGGCCAACCGGCCAGCGGCCTGCTCGGCGACACCGTACTGACGGCGGTGCTGACCTGCAGCGAACACCTGCGCGGCAGCGACTTCAACGCCGAACCCCGCGCCGGGTTCTGCCTGATGGGCGCCTGCCAGGACTGCTGGGTACGCCTGGGCGACGGCCGCCGGGTCCGCGCCTGCTCGACGTTGCTTGAAGCGGGACAACACATCAGCCGCGAGCCGGGGCGATCGCTATGAAGATACATTCCACCTGCGGTACCCCCATCCCCTGTGGGAGCTGGCTTGCCAGCGAAAGCGGCTTGTCAGCCACCACCAATGTTGCCTGTGCCGCCGGCATCGCTGGCAAGCCAGCTCCCACAGTGGTCGCGGATCGTTCACAAAAGAGGTGCGCATGAAGCCTGTCGTCATCATCGGCGCCGGCCCGGCCGGTATTCGCGCCGCGCAAACCCTGGTGGCACATGGTGTCCGCCCGGTGTTGCTGGATGAAGCCGCACGCGGTGGCGGGCAGATTTATCGGCGCCAGCCGGCCAATTTCACGCGCTCGCCGGTCAAGCTGTATGGCTTCGAAGCACGCAAGGCCCAGGCCCTGCACCAGACCATCGATCAGTTGCGCGAACAACTCGATTATCGCCCCGACACGCTGGTGTGGAACGCCGAAGACGGTGCCCTCGACACCTTGCACGACGGCCGTGCCGCGCGACTGGGGTTTTCCCGGGTGATCGTCGCCACCGGCGCCACCGACCGGGTTCTGCCGGTGCCGGGCTGGACCTTGCCCGGCGTCTACAGCCTCGGTGCGGCGCAGATTGCCTTGAAATTCCAGGGCTGCGCCATCGGCGAGCGCGTGGTGTTCGCCGGCAGCGGCCCGTTGCTATATCTGGTCGCCTATCAATACGCCAAGGCTGGCGCGAAGGTGATCGCGGTGCTCGACAGTTCCCCCTTCAGCGCCCAGGCCCGCGCCCTGCCCGGCCTGCTGGCTCAACCGGCCACATTGGCCAAAGGTCTCTATTACCGCGGCTGGCTCACCGCCCACGGCATCCCGGTGCATCAGGGCGCGACGTTGCAAGGCGTCGAAGGTGAGCAACGGACGCAGGCGCTGATCTGGTCGGACGCAAAAGGCCAACATCGACTGGACTGCGATGCCGTCGCCTTCGCCCACGGCCTGCGCAGCGAAACCCAGCTCGCCGACCTGCTTGGCTGCGAGTTCGCCTGGAACCCGCTCAACCGTGCCTGGCTGCCACAACGCGACCGCGCCGGTCGCAGCAGTGTCGCCGAGGTGTACCTGGCCGGTGATGGCGCCGGGATCATGGGCGCCGACGCTGCGGAAATGGCCGGCGAGCGCGCCGCGCTGGCGTTGCTCGAAGACACCGGCCACCTGATCCCGGCGCAACGCCCCGCGCAGCTTGAACAATCGCTGGAACGCATCGGCGATTTTCGTCAGGGTCTGGAACGTGCCTTTGCCTTTCCCGAGGACTGGGCCGCGCGCATCAACGATGACGTGATGGTCTGCCGCTGCGAAGAAGTTCGTGCCGGCGATATTCGTGAGGTCGTGCGCGAAGGTCACTGGGAAATCAACCGGGTCAAGGCCCACTGCCGGATCGGTATGGGTCGCTGTCAGGGCCGGATGTGTGGCGCGGCCGCAGCGGAAATCATTGCCTGCGAAAGCCGGCGCGACGTGTCCGACATTGGCCGGCTGCGGGCCCAGTCTCCCATCAAACCGCTGCCCTTTGGCCTGGAGATCGAAGCATGATCGAAGTCGACGCAGTGATCATTGGCGGCGGCATCGTCGGCGCTTCGGCGGCGCTGTTTCTTGGCAAGGCCGGGCGGCGCGTGGTGCTGCTGGAGCGGGATTTCTGCGGTTCGCATTCCAGCGGCGTGAACTACGGTGGCGTGCGTCGTCAGGGGCGGCCGCTGTCGCAACTGCCGCTGTCACAACGCGCCCACGCCATCTGGGGGCAGTTGCCGCAATTGATCGGGATCGACGGTGAATATCAACGCAGCGGTCACCTCAAACTTGCTCGCAGCCTCGACGATTTGCGAGCGCTACAGAACTATGAAGTCAGCAGCCAGGGCTTCGGCCTCGATTTGCAGGTGCTTGACCGCACCGAACTGCGCAGGCGTTTTCCATGGGTGGGAGACGTCGCGGTGGGCGCCTCCTATTGCCCGGATGACGGTCATGCCAATCCGCGCCTGGTGTCCCCTGCGTTCGCCCGGGCCGCGCGACGCCACGGCGTGCAGGTACACGAGCAATGCGCGGTTACCGCCGTGGAACACGACGGCCAGCGCTTTCGCGTGCGCACGCAAACCGGCCTGGAGTTGCATGCGCCCTGGTTGTTGAACTGCGCTGGCGCCTGGGCCGGCAGCCTGGCCGCGCAGTTCGATGAACCGGTGCCGATGCATTCCGGACACCCGGCGATGCTGGTCACCGAGCCCTTGCCTCTGGTGATGGATGCCAGCACCGGCGTCGAGGGCGGCGGTATCTATGCACGCCAGGTCGCGCGCGGCAATTGCGTGCTGGGCGGCGGCCAGGGCTTTGCCCTCGACGATGCCCGCGCCCGTCCCGGTCAAGGCGCGGTGCTGGAAATCCTGCGCCAGGCCGTCGAGCTTTACCCGTTTCTGGAAGGCGCCCAGGCGATTCGCACCTGGAGCGGCACCGAAGGTTACCTGCCCGATCGCCAACCGGTGATCGGACACAGCCGTACCCAGCCCGGTCTGTTGCATGCGTTCGGCTTTGCCGGCGCCGGTTTCCAGATCGGCCCGGCGGTGGGCCAGGCGCTCACCGAGATCATCTGTAGCGGCGCGTCAAAGACGTCGCTGGATGCGTTTTCCATCACCCGGTTTCACTCCATCTCCGTAGCTTGATAGAGGAAGGTCGCGCCAATGAATAACGTCAAACGCACTGCTCTGCTCGGTTTGTCCTGCATGAGCGCCCTGCTCGCCGCCGCCCAGGCCCACGCCGAGCCGACGCTGTACCTGGGCATGAACGGCGGGACCATGGAGCGGCTGTACGCCGACAAGGTACTGCCGGCTTTCGAGAAGGCCAACAACGTCAAGGTGGTGATCGTGCCCGGTACCTCCGCCGATATCCTGGCCAAGGTCCAGGCCAGCAAGGGCAACCCGCAGATGCACGTGATGTTCCTCGACGACGGCATCATGTACCGCGCCATCGGCATGGGCCTGTGCGACAAGCTCGAAGACAACCCGACCCTGGCGCAGATCCCGGCCAAGGGCCGGATCAAGGATCAGGCGGTGGCCGTCAGCCTCGGTGTGACCGGTCTGGCCTACAACACCCGACTGTTCAAGGAGAAAGGCTGGAGTGCGCCGACCTCGTGGATGGACATGGCCGATCCGCGCTTCAAGGACAAGGTGGTATTCCAGTCGATGGCCTCCTCCACCTTCGGCCTGCATGGTTTCCTGATGTTCAACCGTATCCAGGGCGGCAGCGAGACCGATGTCGAACCGGGGTTCAAGGCCTGGCCGAACAGCGTCGGGCGCAACGTGCTGGAGTACATTCCGAGCTCGGCGAAGATTTCCGAAATGCTCCAGACCGACGAAGCAGCGCTCTTTCCGCTGACCCCGACCCAGGTCACCGCCCTGAAACTCAAGGGCATGCCGGTGGAATACGCACAACCGAAAGAAGGTGCCGTGGTGCTCAACGTCGCCGAGTGCGCCATCGCCAACAACACTCAGCCGCAATTGGCGCAAAAGCTCGCCGCGTTCCTGCTGACCCCCGAAGCCCAGGCTGCCGCGCTTGAGGATGGCGACCAGATTCCGTCCAACCCCAATACACCGACAACAGACCGTACCCGCGGGCAGGTCGAGGCGATGAAGCAGTACCTGCAGACGGCGATCGCGGTGGACTGGGATCAGGTCAACGAACAGCGCCCGGCGTGGAATGCGCGGTGGAATCGGAGTATCGAGCGCTAAATCACTGACACAGCCCCTCTAACAAACGACACAAATCTCCTGTAGGAGCATGGCTTGCCCGCGATGGCGCCAGTACAGTCAACGACGCTGTGCCTGACCTGCCGCCATCGCGAGCAAGCTTTGCTCCTACAGGGGAATCAGGCACCTCCACAAAAATCAGACACAACTGGATGCGAATTCCCGCCTCTGGTTACACTATGCCGCCGCAGCTCGGGGAGCCTGCCTGAAGATTACGGGGTGACATCACAGTGGCCGTTCGACCGCCCAACCGTTCGCGACTCACTCCGCGCTGGCCATCGCTGCGCCGCCTCTTCGGCAAGGCAACGACTGCACCCGCCAACGGTGTCGCGAGCGGTCGGGTCATCCACGACTACTTTCACCACAAGGCCCATTCCCAGGGTTACACCCTCAGCCTCAGCCAGCAACGCGTGATCGACTGCATGGCACAGCATGCCGCGACGCTGCTGGGTGCCGGGGCGAAAACCCTGCCGGGTCTTTACCTGCATGGTGCAGTGGGTCGCGGCAAGAGCTGGCTGCTCGATGGTTTTTTCCAGGCCATCCCCCTTGCGGAAAAACAGCGCCTGCACTTCCACGAATTTTTTGCCCGGTTGCATCGGGGAATGTTCACTCATCGCGATCAACCGGATGCGCTGGCTACCACGCTGGATGAGTTACTGCGTAACTGCCGCGTACTGTGTTTCGACGAGTTCCATGTCCACGACATCGGCGATGCGATGCTGATCACGCGGCTGTTCAAGGCGTTGTTCCGCCGAGGCATCCTGCTGCTGGTCACCTCCAATTACCCGCCCGAAGGCCTGTTGCCCAACCCGCTGTACCACGCGCGCTTCAAACCGGTGATCGACCTGATCAACGCGCGCATGCAGGTGATGGAAGTCGGCGGGCCACACGACTACCGCAGCCAGGCCAGAACTCACGCGCAGCAACTGTTTACCCAGGGGCAGTATGTCTGGCCCGCCACGCCGGCACAGCGCCAGGCCTCGAACCTGCCTGCCGCCCAAACCCCGGCCATTGCCCTGCCGGTCGGCACCCGCCATCTGCCCGCCCGCTACTGCGAAGGGCGCACCATCGGTTTCACCTTCAGCGACCTGTGCGACCACCCCACCGCCGTCATGGATTACCTGGAACTGTGCCGGCGTTTCGATCACTGGATCATCGACGAACTGCCCAGCCTGGCCGACTGTTCGATTGCCGCCCAGCAACGCTTTATCAATCTGGTGGACGTTTTATACGATCAGGACAAGCACCTGATATTGCTCGGACAGCGCTCGTTGCGCGAAAGCCTGGGCGGCGAGGCCATCGACCTGGCGCGTACACGCAGTCGGTTGGGGCAGTTGGTTGAGATCCGGGAATCGGTTTAAACCCCGGTTTTGTGTGGCAGTACCGGCCTCTTCGCGAGCAGCGCTCCCACCGTTGACCACGGCGGCCCAATGTGGGAGCGAGCCTGCTCGCGAAGGGGACCTGACAGGCAGCACACTATTCCCGCTATCATGCCGCCCATTCCTTCGACCGATAGCGAACCCGTTCATGCACACCCTTGCACAACTGCGCGCCGGCACGCTGACAGGCATCACTCGCCTGGACCTTAGTTGCGGCCTGACAGAGTTCCCCCGGGAAATCTTCGACCTGGCGGACTCCCTGGAAGTGCTCAACCTCAGTGGCAATGCCTTGAGCAGCCTGCCGGATGACTTGCACCGCCTGACGCGCCTGCGCGTGCTGTTTTGCTCCGATAACCAGTTCACCGAACTGCCTGCTTGCGTGGGTCAATGCGCGACACTGACCATGGTCGCCTTCAAGGCCAACCGTATCGAACACGTACCGGGTGAGGCCCTGCCGCCGTTACTGCGCTGGCTGATCCTGACGGATAACCGCATCCGTGAGCTGCCAACCGAGCTGGGTGAGCGCCCTTATCTGCAAAAACTCATGCTGGCGGGTAACCGCTTGCAGCGCTTGCCCGACAGCTTGCGCAACTGCCATCGGCTCGAGCTTATCCGCATCGCCGCCAACTGTTTGACCGATCTGCCCGAATGGCTACTCTCCCTGCCAGGCCTGACGTGGCTGGCCTACGCCGGTAACCCGCTGGAAACCGAAGCCGATGCGGCCGCCCTTGAAGCCACCGCGAGCATTCCATGGACGGCGCTGGAGCTGGAGCAAAAACTGGGCGAAGGCGCTTCCGGGGTGATTCATCGGGCGACATGGGCACGACCGGGACAACCGGACACGCAGGTGGCGGTCAAACTCTACAAAGGCGAAATGACCAGCGATGGCTCGCCGCTGCACGAAATGAACGCCTGCATCACCGCCAGCACCCATCCCAATCTGATCCGCGTTGAAGGACGGATTATCGGTCACCCACAGCAAACGGCCGGGCTGGTGATGCAGTTGATGGAGCCGAGCTACCGCAACCTCGCCGCGCTTCCGAGCCTGGCCACCTGCAGCCGCGACGTTTACGCCGACGATACCCGCTTCACTGCCGATGTGGCGCTACGCATCGCCCGTGGCATTGCTTCGGTGGCCGGCCATTTGCACCACCAGGGCATCACCCACGGCGACCTCTATGGTCACAATATCCTGTGGAACGAGCACGGTGATTGCCTGTTGGGCGATTTTGGCGCGGCGTCGTTCCACGCCACGACGGACAGCCTGGAAAGCCGTGCATTGCAACGGATCGAAGTGCGAGCGTTCGGGATCTTGCTGGGGGAATTGCTGGAGCGGATCGACTCGGGGTTGAGCGATGAACGGCGTGTGCAGCTGGAGGCGTTGCAGCAGTGCTGTTGTCAGCCGGATGTGCTGGCGCGGCCGGGGTTCAGCGAAATCGTTACGGAGTTGAATAACGGGTGACTGCTTCGCGGTCATTCGCGAGCAGGCTCGCTCCCACAGTTGACCGAGTTGCCTTGACGGACACGGTCCAATGTGGAAGCGAGCCTGCTCGCGAAAGCGGTGTCACTGAAGAAACGAATTAACCCGCCAACCCGACAAACATGTCCTGCACGTCATCATGGTTATCAAGACCTTCGAGGAAGGCTTCGACTTCAGCCATCTGCTCATCGCTCAGACCGCTGACCGGGTTCTTCGGCTGGTAGCCCAGCTTGGCCGACAACACGGTGAAGCCTTGCTCAGGCAGGGCTTTCTGTACCGCATCGAGGTCCGTTGGCTCGGTCAGGAACAGGGTCGCGCCGTCTTCACCGGGCTCGAAATCCTGGGCACCGGCTTCGATGGCGGCCATTTCCGGATCGGCATCCGGGGTGTCCGGCGAGGCTTCGATCATGCCGACGTGGTTGAAATCCCAGGCCACCGAACCGGAAGCGCCCAACTGGCCCTTGCGGAACGCGACGCGGATTTCAGCGACGGTGCGGTTGATGTTATCGGTCACGCACTCGACGATCAGCGGCACCTGATGCGGCGCAAAGCCTTCATAGGTCACGCGATGGTATTGCACGGTTTCGCCCAGCAAACCCGCGCCTTTCTTGATGGCGCGATCCAGGGTTTCCTTGGGCATCGAAGCTTTCTTGGCCTGTTCAACCACCAGGCGCAGGTGTGCGTTGGTGGCAACATCGGCGCCGTTGCGCGCAGCAATGGTAATTTCTTTCACCAGTTTGCCGAAGATCTTGCCCTTGGCATTGGCTGCCGCTTCTTTGTGTTTAACCTTCCACTGTGCGCCCATTACTCACTCTCTTGTCTATGGCGCCGAGACATCTATTGGCCGACGCATGGTGCCAAGTTTATACGGCCTAAAGTTGGCAATCGACCAAAAAATATGACCCTCTGATCGGGATTCAGGATCGACAACTTCACCCACCGTTGTAGGGCGATTCTGAAACTTCGATTTGCGATGACTATAAAGCGCTGCGGTTTCGTACCCTCTGTGCCCGTATCCCATGGCAGAAGCGCGTTCGATGCACGACGACAAGGAAAGTCCCTTCACCCTGACCCTCCTCGATGACGACCTGAGTTTGCAGGTGGTGCAGTTCAGCGGTCACGAGGCCCTCAACCAACCCTATCGATTCGACATCGAGGTGCTCGGCCTGGCTGCGGTCATGGAGCCCAATCGCCTGCTGCAACAACCGGCGCACTTGAACCTGGGGCAAGGTCAGGGAATTCATGGCGTGCTGCACAGCGTCAGTCGTGAACATCGCGGGCCGCACCGGTTCAGCTACAAAATGGTGCTGGTGCCCGCGTTGCAAGCACTGGACAAGTACAGATCACGGCGGGTCTTTCAGCATCTCAGCGTGCCCATGATCCTGCGCCGGTTGCTGGAGGAACATGACCTGCCCGACAGCAGTTACCGTTTTGAACTGGGGACCGGGCACTATCCGCTGCGGCCATTTTGCATTCAGTACGAAGAAACCGACCTGACCCTGCTGCAACGGCTGTGCGAGGAAGAAGGCATTCACTATCACTTTGAACATCATCGCGATGCCCATGTGCTGGTTTTCGCCGAAGACAGCCTGAGCCTCCCGCAAGAACCGCTGCTGATGCCGTTTGACGGCGATGCCCCCAAGACAGGCGGCCCTGCGACCATCACCGAATTGTTCCAGCGCCATGATGCGCCCCCCTTGTCCCCACGACTGGATCCCAGGGATCGCGGCGCGGCAGGATGTAACGACAGCGCGGCCAATCAGCCCCTTGCCCCGGCAATGCCGCCCATGCCCCGCCCCGCTGTCGAACAGCGTCATTGCGATCAACGCGCCCGCCGGCACCTGGAGCGCCTGCGTTGCCGGCAAGTGCAAATCCACGGCAAAAGCAATCATCACGAATTACGCAGCGGCCGGATCGTCCAGGTCGCCGAACACCCGCTGCCAGGTTTCAACGATCAATGGCTGGTGATCCAGACGCGGCATCAGGGGCAACAGGGGCAACAGGGGCAACAGGGCTCGATTCTGGCACCGGACACGCCGCCGCGTTACCACAATCAGTTCACCGCCATTCCCTGGTCGACGGTATTGCGTCCGGCACTCGAACAGATCAGGCCGGGCATTCCCGGTTATCAGCCTGCCCGGGTGTGCGGCCCGACGGGGCAACCGACAACACTGGATGATCGCGGCCGGATACAGGTCTGTTTATGGCCCACGGCGGACGCTGATCCTGAGGAATCCGACGGACTCTGGGTACCGATTGCCCTGGCCGCGTCGAACAATCGCATTGACCCGTCCATGCTGCCATTGGCCGGTAGCGACGGGCTGGTCTGTTTCCTTGACGGCGACGCCGACCGACCGGTGTTTTGCGCGAGCATGGGGCAACACCATACGCCCCAGCCCGTCCGATCCCCAACACCGCGTGGCGAATCTCGCCTGCTGCTCGACTGGCTGATCAACCCCACGGACCCTGCACCCTGACCGTCAGCCCTTATCAGCCTTGCCCGCCGCCGCGGCGAACTTCGCCAGGCACACGTTCAGGCTCGGACTCCCGACAATGCCGGGTTCAGGTACGCAGGGGTTTTACAGTCATCGCCCGGTCAGGCACTAACGGATAGTTGGTTTTCAGGCCACCGGGGCGGCTGTTCCAGTGCGGGATCAGCACCAGCGCGGAGAACATCGCGCAGCCGGCGAAGACGATGAATACGGTGACGGTGTCGAAGTAACCCGGCAGCAGCCCGCCGAGAATCGCGCCGACCGAGCCGCAGCCATTGACGAAGCCCGCCGCCGTGGCACCGGCCTTGGCGGTGCCGAAATCGATGGCGGCCGCGCCGCTGATCATCGAGTCAGGTCCATACAGGGTCAGGCCCATGACGAACAGCAATGCCACCACCAGCACCACGCTACCGGTATGCAAGGCGCCCATGAAGAAGGCCAGCGATACGGTCAGCGCCAACAGACTGAGGACACAGGCCGGCATGCGGCGGGCGCCGAACAGTTTGTCCGAGGCCAGGCCGATCATGATCGGCCCCAGCAACCCGGCCAGTTCGAATGCGGTGGGGATAATCGCCGCGCCCACCTTGCCCACCGAGGGCATCTGTTCGAAAACGATCACCGGGCCCCAGAGCAGAATCGCATAGCGCGCCGGCTTCAACATGAAGTACGCGAGACCGAGAATCAGCACCGTACGGTTGCGCAGGATTTCCTTCAACGGCTCCAGGACGCTGATCTTGCTCTGGGCGTACGCCTCTTCAGCGGTCAACTCGGGCTCCGGCTCCACGGCCGGCAAGCCCACGTCTTCGGGTTTGTTGCGTTGAAAAATAAAAAACAGCACGGCGACCAGCCCAACCACCGCCGCACTGGAAATGAATGCCGCGTGCCAGGTTCCGATCAGCGTATACGCCCACCAACCGGCAAACGGCGACGCCACCAGACCGCCAAAGGCGTAGCAGGAACTCCACAGGCCCAGTACCCGCCCGCGCTGTTCGGCGGGAAAGAAACTGCCGAGGTTCTTGCACAGCCCCGACCATCCCGTGGACTGCGCCAGGCCCTGGATCAGCATGCAGGTGGCAAAGATCGGCAACGTGGCGAAGCTGCCCATCACCAGCGCCGCCCCCGCCGAAATCAGCAAGCCACCGAGGACGACAACCCTTGGACCGAAACGGTCGGCAAGGATGCCCCAGGTGAATTGACCGACGGCGTAAGCGGTCAGGTAAATGGCGTCGAGGTTGGCCATGGCCATTTTGTCGAGCATGAACGTCGGGTCTTCGCCGATCCCGAGTTTGGCGACGGAAAATGCTTTGCGGGTGAAGTAGAAAGCGGCGTAGGCGAGCCAGGTGATCGCGAAGATCTGCACGCGCCAACGCTTGATGGTGCCGATGTGCTTGTTCATTGTGGGTCTGACCTCAGGGTGTGAGTGTGCCGGCAGAATTTGAAGAAAACGCCTGTGTTTTTATTGTTGAGCACTGCGAAACCGCCTGGTCCCTGTGGGCGGTTCCGGTCAGATGAGTCCTGCTGTCGCACGCACGGGCTCATGGTACTCGCTGCTGTTCGACCGACCAGTCAGCGGGTTGAGATGATAAAAACAATTACTGATTAATAAGTGAAATCGATTTATCGTATTTCCAATATAAGCTCAGCTTGTACCTGGAGATTTCGATGTCGGTTTCCCACGCCCAGCTCAAAGCCTTCCACGCCGTGGCCGTCCATGGAAGCTTCACCAAAGCCGCCGAACGGTTGTTTCTCACGCAACCGGCAATTTCCGATCAGGTGCGCAAACTCGAAGAGCGCTACGGTGTGTTGCTGTTCCACCGCAACAAACGCTCGGTGCGTCTCACGGACCTGGGCGAGCGCTTGCTTGGCGTCACCCAGAAACTGTTCGTGATCGAAGCCGAGGCCCAGGAGTTGTTGCAGGACTCCCAGGCGTTGCAGACCGGTAGCCTGATTCTGGCGGTGGATGCGCCGGTGCACGTGTTGCCGCAGATCGCCCGGTTCTGTGAGCGCTACCCCGGCATCAGCGTGAAGATCGAAACCGGAAACACCGATGAATCGTTATTCCGGCTGTTCAATTACCAGGCCGACCTGGCGTTGCTGGGCCGTGATGTCAGCGATGAGCGCCTGATCTCCTTGCCGCTGCGCAATGACCCGATGGTGGCGTTCGTTTCGCGTAACCACCCCTGGGCCGATCGCGAGTCCATCTGCCTGGCGGACCTCGACGACACCCCGCTGGTGCTGCGGGAAATCGGCTCGGTGACCCGCCAGACCCTGGAAGAAGAAATGGCCGGCGCGGGATTTCGCATCCGCCCGGCAATTCAGGTGGAAGGACGCGAAGCCGCGCGGGAGGCGGTGGTGGTGGGGATTGGCGTGGGTGTGGTCTCGGCTGCCGAATTCGGCGCCGACTCGCGGGTGTGCGCGTTGCCGATCACCGATTGCAAACGGCGCTTGACCGAGACGCTGGTGTGCTTGCGCGAGCAGAGTTCGCGGCGGATTGTGGCGACGTTTCTGGAGATGGTGCGCGAGAGCCTTGTGTAAGCAGGTCTGGCCCCATCGCTGGCAAGCCAGCTCCCACAGGAATGGGGGCTGGCCACCTATGTTGTGTACGGCGCAAAACCTGTGGGAGCAAGGCTTGCCCGCGATGGCCGCACCGCGGTCTACCTGACCGGCGCCAACCCGAAAAACGCCTGAATAAGCCGCAAATCCCGCCGCCGCTCCATGCACCCCATCATGTGCCGGTTCACCAACCCCTCGCCAATGATCGGCACCGCCGCCACCCGTGGGTCGTGGCTGACTTCCACCGACGACACCACGCCCACCCCCAACTCGGCCGCCACTGCCTCGGTGACGGCTTCACGACTGTCCAGTTCCAGCAGCACCCGTGGATTGATCTTGGCCTGAAAGCAGGCTTCGTCGAAGGTGCGTCGGGTGATCGAACTCGGTTCACGAAGCACCATGATCACCTGGTCCAACTCCTTCAGCGGCACGCCCTTGGCCCGTGAAGCCCACGGATGACCATCCGGCACCAATGCACAAATGCGTGACTCGCTCAGCGCCTGCAGATGCAGGCCCTTGCGCGGCTCGACTTCGGTCAGCACTGCCACGTCGGCATGCTCGGACAACAGCGCCGCGAGGGTTTCCTGGGCATTGCCCAGACGCAGGTTCACGGTGATCCCCGGATAGCGCGCCCGCAGGCTCGCGAGCATCGGCATGACCATGTGCGGGCCGTCCGCCGCCACTTCCAGGCGCCCGGTGAGCAACTGCCGGTTGGCCTCCAGCATCACCTGCGCCTCTTCGGCCAGGCCGAACATCGCCCGGGTGATTGCCGCCAGTTTGGTGCCCTCTTCCGTCAACTCCACCCGTCGCGCGGTGCGGCGCAACAGGGTGATCTGGTAGTGCTCTTCCAGCGCCTTGATGTGCCCGGTCACCGCCGGTTGGCTGATGAACAGTCGTGCGGCGGCGCGGGTGAAGCTGCCCTCGCGGGCCACGGCATCGAACGCACGGAGCTGAAACAGGTTCATGAATAACTCTCACTGATGGCTGGCATAACAATAAACAATTTGATTGATAACTCGGCAAATTGCAATTTAAGCCCCGTAGCTTCATCCCATCGATTGCGAGGACACGAGAATGAGTACTGCCGCACCCATCCTGCTCACCCCCGGCCCGTTGACCACTTCGGCCCGCACCCGCCAGGCGATGATGGTCGACTGGGGTTCGTGGGATGACCGCTTCAACCAACTGACCGCCAGCCTGTGCGAGCAACTGCTGGCGATCATCAACGGCGCCGCCAGCCACCATTGCGTGCCCCTGCAAGGCAGCGGCACCTTCGCGGTGGAAGCGGCCATCGGCACCCTGGTGCCTCGCGATGGCAAAGTCCTGGTGCTGATCAACGGCGCCTACGGCAAACGCCTGGCGAAAATCTGCGAAGTGCTCGGCCGCCCGTTCAGTACCTTCGAAACCGCCGAAGACGAACCGACCACCGCCGCCGATGTCGACCGCCTGCTGCGGGCCGATGCCGGCATCACCCACGTCGCGCTGATCCATTGCGAAACCAGCACCGGCATCCTCAACCCCTTGCCGGACATCGCCCAGGTCGTCGCGCAACATGGCAAACGCCTGATCATCGACGCCATGAGCTCCTTCGGCGCGCTGCCTGTCGATGCGCAACAGGTGCCGTTCGACGCATTGATCGCCGCTTCCGGCAAATGCCTGGAAGGCGTACCGGGCATGGGTTTTGTGTTTGCCAACAAAGAATCCCTGGCCGCCGCCGCTGGCAACTCCCATTCGCTGGCGATGGATCTGTTCGACCAGCACGCCTACATGATGAAAACCGGCCAGTGGCGCTTCACCCCGCCGACCCATGTAGTCGCGGCGCTGCACGAAGCCCTGCTGCAATACAACGAAGAAGGCGGCCTGCCGGCGCGGCATGCGCGTTATGCCGCCAACTGCCAGGCACTGATGGAAGAGATGGCCAAGCTAGGGTTGCGCAGCTTCCTGCCGGCCGCGATCCAGGCGCCGATCATCGCCACCTTCCACGCGCCGAAAGACCCGCGCTATCAGTTCAAGGAGTTCTACGAGCGGGTCAAGGCCAAGGGTTACATCCTCTACCCCGGCAAATTGACCCAGGTCGAAACCTTCCGCGTCGGCTGCATCGGCCACGTCCAACCGGCCGAAATGCGTGAAGCCGTGGCAGCCATCGGCGAAGTGCTGCGCGAGATGGAAGTCCTCGAGATCTAAACCACCACGATCCCTGTGGGAGCGGGCTTGCCCGCTCCCATAGGAAAGGCGAACTCCCTAATAGCTCGTTCTCACAGGAATTTTTCACCATGAACTACACCAACCCAACCCAGCTGCAAGCCGCCATCCTCGACTGGGCCGGCACCGTCGTCGATTTCGGTTCTTTCGCACCGACGCAGATTTTTGTCGAAGCCTTCGCCGAATTCGACGTGCAGGTGTCCATCGAAGAAGCCCGTGGCCCGATGGGCATGGGCAAGTGGGACCACATCCGTACCCTGTGCAACCTGCCGGAAGTCGCCGAGCGTTATCGCAAGGTGTTCGGCCGCACACCGACCGACGATGACGTCACCGCCATCTACCAGCGCTTCATGCCGTTGCAGATCGAGAAAATCGCCGAACACTCGGCGTTGATTCCTGGCGCGCTGGACACCATCGCCAACCTGCGCCGGCAAGGGATCAAGATCGGTTCCTGCTCGGGCTACCCGAAACAGGTCATGGACAAGGTCGTCGAGCTGGCGGCCACCAACGGTTACGTCGCCGACCACGTCGTCGCCACCGACGAAGTGCCAAACGGCCGCCCATGGCCGGCCCAGGCCCTGGCCAATGTGATCGCCCTGGGCATCGACGACGTTGCCGCCTGCGTGAAGATCGACGACACCGTGCCGGGCATTCTCGAAGGGCGCCGCGCCGGTATGTGGACCGTGGCACTGATCTGCTCGGGCAACGCGTTGGGTCTGGACTACGAGGGTTATCGCGCCCTCGGCAGCGATACACTGGACAGCGAACGCAAGCGTATCCACGCCCTGTTCGAAGGCTCTCGCCCGCATTACATGATCGACACCATCACCGACTTGCCGGAAGTGATCGCCGACATCAACAAACGCCTGGCCAAAGGCGAGATGCCGCAGACCCACTGATTCACACCAGCCCCCTGTAGGAGCGAGCGAGCTCGCTCCTACAGGCTGTCAATTCCCTGAACCAGGGCATTCAGCGACCGATAACCTCAGGCAAATCCGCTGAAACAGGATTACAGTTAAAGCACACCGTTGATCAGGAACGGTGGCTTGACCCGACCTGTGAGGAACGCCGTATGCCATGGAAAAACTCCGAATCACGCTACAGCACCGTATCGATCGTGCTGCATTGGTTGATGCTGGTCCTGCTGGCGCTGGTTTACGCCAGCATCGAACTGCGTGGGATATTCCCTAAAGGCAGTGGTGGTCGAGCGCTGATTGTGGAGTCACACTTCATGCTCGGCCTGACGGTGTTTGTCCTGGTCTGGTTGCGGTTGTTCGCGCGCAGCTTCGGCCCGGCACCCCAGATTTTCCCGGCATCGCCTCAGTGGCAGACGATGCTGGCCAGGCTGATGCACTGGGCGCTTTACCTGTTCATGATCGCCACGCCGATTCTCGGATGGCTGACCACCAGCGCCAAAGGCAATCAAGTGATGTTCTACGGCGTCGACCTGCCGATGCTGGTGGCTGAAGACAAGGCATTCGCCAGGCAACTGCAGGAATGGCACGAGCTCGCCGGAACCATTGGCTACTGGCTGATCGGCCTGCATGCCGTAGCCGGGCTGTATCACCACTATGTGGTGGGCGATAACACCTTGTTGCGGATGATGCCCAAGGGGGTGAGCCGTAATACTTGAATACACCGAATACCCCTGTGGGAGCGAGCCTGCTCGCGAAAGCAGTGGCACATCCGGCATTGAGGCGCCTGATATACCGTTTTCGCGAGCAGGCTCGCTCTCCCAGGGGGATTGCGGTGCCTTTCAGATTTGTGGATTGAACCCCCGCCGTCCCTGCAAACCGCCGGTATGCACGAAAATCAGTCGCGTGCCTGGGGCAAACTTCCCCGCCTCAACTTGCTCTTTGAGTGCCAGCAATGCCTTGCCGGTATACAGCGGTTCGAGGGGAACGCCGCTGGCTTGTTCGGTCTGCTCGATGAACTCCAGTAACAGCGAATCGACTTTGGCAAAACCGCCTCGGCTGGCGTCGAGCAGTTCATAGACCGGCTCGGTCACGCCCGCCTCCTCCACGATCCGCTCGACCTGTTGCGCCACACCATGATCGTCAGGCACCGCCAACGCACCATAAACCGGGTGTTTCCCCACTTCGGCCAACACCAGTCCGGCCAGGGTGGTGCCGGTTCCACAGGCCAGCCACCAACCGTCGTAGTCATCCCACCCCAGTCCGTCCAGTTGTGCGCTGACCATTGTCTTCAGCTGTTCGCAACCCTTTGCTCCTTGCAAACCGCCGCCACCTTCCGGGACTGGAAACAGATCGGGATATTGCGCCTGCCATGGGTCCCAGAATCCCGCTTCATGTCGCGCCCGATAGCCGCCGTAGCCTAACCAGTGCAGCTGCATGCCGAACGCCTGCAAGTCGAGGGTCGTGGGTGTTTCCTGAGGATGCCCGCGCAACAGGCCGACCGTGGCAAAACCAAACCGCTTGCCGGCCGCGGCCAGTGCATGCAGGTGATTGGAGTGAGTGCCGCCCAGGCTGATGATGCCTTCGGCACCGGCCCGGTCAGCGGCTTTGAGATGCTCGATGAGCTTGAACCACTTGTTGCCGCTGATCAGTGGGTCGATCAGGTCCAGGCGCAGGATCGCGGACTCGATGCCGGCGGTTTTGAGCCAGTCGAGAGCGAGGGGTTCGAGGGGGGCTTGGGGTAGCCAGTCGGAGGGAGGAAAAAACATTGGCGCCTGATTGAGCTCATAAAGAGCCAGCATTCTAGTCGCTCATAGGCCGCCATCGCGAGCAGGCTCGCTCCCACAAAGGATGTTGGTTGCGCCGAAGATCGAATGTGGGAGCGAGCCTGCTCGCGAAAGCCATTGGCACTTTTGGCCTGCGTGTTACAACCCGGCCGCCAACCGCGAACCCTGATTGATCGCCCGCTTGGCATCCAGCTCCGCCGCGACATCCGCGCCGCCGATCAGATGCACGTTCTGCCCCGCCGCCACCAGACCTTCCTGCAACTCGCGCAGCGGGTCCTGCCCGGCGCAGATCACGATGTTGTCCACGGGCAATACTTGCGGCTCGCCGGTTTCGCCGATGCGGATGTGCAGGCCATCGTCATCGATCTTCAGGTATTCGACGCTGTTGAGCATCTGCACCTGCTTGTTCTTCAGACCGGTACGGTGAATCCAGCCGGTGGTCTTGCCCAGGCCGTCGCCGACCTTGGATTTCTTGCGTTGCAGCAGGAACACTTCGCGGGCCGGTGCATGGGGCGCGGCCTTGATCCCGGCGACACCGCCACGCGCCTCCAGGTGCGTATCGATGCCCCACTCTTTCCAGAATTCCTCACGATTCAGGCTGGTGGCCTGCCCCTGGTGAACGAGGAACTCCGAGACGTCAAAACCGATACCGCCGGCGCCGATCACTGCGACCCGCTTGCCGACCGGTTTGCGCTCAAGCAGCACGTCCAGGTAGCTCAATACCTTGGCATGCTCCACGCCGGGAATCGCCGGCAGCCGTGGCGCAATGCCGGTGGCCAGGATGATTTCGTCGTAACCGCCCTCGACCAGTCCGGCCACATCCACGCGGGTGTTCAGGCACACCTCGACGTTGGTGGTTTGCAGTTTGCGGCCGAAATAACGCAGGGTTTCATAGAACTCTTCCTTGCCCGGCACGCGCTTGGCAACGTTGAACTGGCCGCCGATTTCGCTGGCCGAATCAAACAGCGTGACCTGATGACCACGCTCGGCCGCCACGGTCGCGGCAGACAAACCGGCAGGGCCGGCACCGACCACGGCGATCTTCTTGAGCTGCTGCACCGGCAGGTAATTGAGTTCGGTTTCGTGGCAGGCTCGCGGGTTCACCAGGCAACTGGTCAACTTGCCGCCGAAGGTGTGATCCAGGCACGCCTGGTTGCAACCGATGCAGGTGTTGATTTCATCGGCGCGACCTTCAGCGGCCTTGTTGACGAAGTCCGGGTCGGCAAGGAACGGCCGCGCCATCGAAACCATATCGGCATCGCCTTCGGCGAGGATCTGCTCGGCGACTTCCGGGGTGTTGATGCGGTTAGTGGTGATCAACGGAATGTTCACCGAACCGCGCAACTTGGCCGTGACCTTGCTGAACGCCGCACGCGGGACTTTGGTGGCAATAGTCGGGATCCGCGCTTCGTGCCAGCCGATACCGGTGTTGATGATCGTCGCACCGGCCTGCTCGATGGCCTTGGCCAACTGCACGATTTCTTCCCAGGTGCTGCCGCCTTCCACCAGGTCGAGCATCGACAGGCGGAAAATGATGATGAAGTTCGGGCCGACCGCTTCACGCACCCGACGCACGATTTCCACCGGCAGGCGCATGCGGTTTTCGTAGCTGCCGCCCCAACGGTCGGTGCGGTGGTTGGTGTGAGCGGCCAGGAACTGGTTAATGAAGTAGCCTTCAGACCCCATGATTTCGACGCCGTCGTACTCGGCCTGTTGCGCCAGGGTCGAGCAGGTGACGAAATCGCTGATCTGCTTCTCGATGCCTTCTTCGTCCAGCTCTTTAGGCTTGAACGGGTTGATCGGTGCCTGGATGGCGCTTGGCGCGACCTGTTTCGGGCTGTAGGCATAACGGCCGGCATGAAGGATCTGCATGCAAATCTTGCCGCCCGCCTCATGCACCGCGCGAGTCACGATCTGATGCTTGAGCGCTTCTTCCTCGGTGGTCAGCTTGGCGGCGCCAGAGTACACACCGCCCTCGTCGTTCGGACCGATACCGCCGGTCACCATCAGGCCGACACCGCCACGGGCACGCTCGGCGAAGTACGCCGCCATGCGCTCGAAGCCACCCGGTTTCTCCTCAAGACCGGTGTGCATCGAGCCCATCAGGGTACGGTTGCGCAAGGTGGTAAAACCCAGGTCCAGCGGGGCCAACAGGTGCGGGTAATGAGCGGCGGTCATCGGTAACTCCACAACGAGCGATCACGGAAAAAGGCGGGCGCTCTTTGGCGCCCCTCAGTCATGGGTTACAGACTATTGGCACTCCAAAGACCTCTCAATGACCGTAAGTGACAACTTAATGATCCAAATGTGCAGAGACGCCGATGCCTTTAACCGTTTGAGCCGGCACAGCATGGACGCCGTGGGTGAAATGGCTCATGTCGTGATGTCGGACCATTGCTGGAGAAACGCGTCAATGGATTGGTTTTTCTCGCGTTTAACGGGATTTCCAGTCGCGTAACCACTGCAAGCCGGCCGAGGTATTGCCACGCGGCCGGTATTCACACCCTACCCAGCCGTCATAGCCCAACTGATCGATCAGCTCGAACAGATAAGGATAATTGACCTCTCCCAGGTCCGGCTCATGTCGGTCCGGCACGCCGGCGATCTGGATGTGGCCGATGCCGTCGAAGTCCCTGCGGAGTTTGGTGGCCAGGTCGCCCTCGACGATTTGGCAGTGGTAGCAGTCGAACTGGACCTTCAGGTTACTGGCTCCCACTTCCTTGCAGATGGCTTGAGCCTGATCCTGCCGATTGAGGAAAAAGCCCGGCATGTCACGCGTATTGATGGGCTCGAGCAGTACGGTGACGCCTGCCTTGGCTGCTTGGGCGGTGGCATAGGCGAGGTTTTCCAGGTAAATGCCGTGATGCCGTGCCCGGTCAATCTCGGAGGGCAGCAGGCCGGCCATGACATGAATGCGTGAATTGCCCAACACGTCGGCGTATTCCAGGGCGCGATCAAATCCACTTCGAAATTCAGTCTCCCGGCCGGGCAACGACACCGTGCCGCGTTCGCCCGCCGCCCAATCACCGGGCGGTGCATTGAAGAGTGCCTGCACCAGGCCGTTGTCGCTCAAGCGCTGCTTGAGCTCTTCGGCGCTGTAGTCGTAGGGAAACAGATACTCCACCGCTTCGAAACCATCGGCAGCCGCGGCGGCGAAGCGATCCAGAAACGCATGTTCCGGGTAGAGCATGCTGAGGTTGGCAGCAAAACGAGGCATGGTAGCTCCTGAGATAGCGGGTTAGACAAAGGGCCAGATCAGCAGGGTAATACAGAAACCCAAGGTGCCGAGCAAGGTGGTCAGCACCGTCCAGGTACGCAGGCCGTCCGCCACGTTCAACCCGGACAGCTTGGTGAAAATCCAGTAACCGGCATCATTGATATGGGACATGGCCAACCCGCCACCGCCCATGGCCAGGCACAGCAAGGCCATGTGGTTCGGGGTGAGATTGAGGGTCGCAATCAGCGGGCTGATGATGCCCGCAGTGGTCACCAGCGCCACCGTGGTCGAGCCCTGCACCGCGCGCAACAGCAGCGTCAGCAGAAAGCCCAGCGCCAGCACCGGCAGACCGGTGGTGCGCAACATGTCGGAAACCACCGCACCGATACCGGTATCCACCAGTACCTTGCCAAACACCCCGCCGGCACCGGCAATCAGGAT
Source organism: Pseudomonas izuensis (assembly GCF_002356535.2). Taxonomy (NCBI): domain Bacteria; kingdom Pseudomonadati; phylum Pseudomonadota; class Gammaproteobacteria; order Pseudomonadales; family Pseudomonadaceae; genus Pseudomonas; species Pseudomonas izuensis. The sequence continues at coordinate 4,545,147 of NZ_AP017423.2, forward strand.
CACCATGGCCACGCCGGGCAAAGCCGAACCGATCACATCGGAAACCTGACTGCGGCTCCAGCCCCGGCGCGTACCCAGCAGCCAGGCACACAGCAAGGTGTCGAGCAGCAACGCCACCAGCGGGGCACCGAGCACAGTCATGATGCCTCGCAGAAGCGAATCGGCAGGCAGCAACGAGGTCGACAGAGTCCCCAGCAAAATCAGAATGATGGGTAGCAGGATCAGGCTGACGATCAGGCCAAACCCCGGTGCGGGTGCCGGCGGCAACTTGGCAACGATGCTGCTGGTGGACTCCTCCAGGCCCATATGTGACGCAGCCACGGCTGCTTGCGCGGTGTTCGTGTGGTTGCCATTGGACCAGGCGGCCAGATCTTCATTGGTGACATGCGGGCCATAGACCTCGGCACGAACATCGTCGGTCATCGGGTACACCCGACGGGTCATGCGCCCGGCCACGCGGTAGCCGACATAGCAGAGGAACGCGGTGATCGGCAGACCGAACATCAGCACCCGGCCCAGATCCGCGCCCAACTGACTGGCAGCGGCCACTGCGCCGGGATGTGGCGGCAGAAAGGCGTGTACGGTCAACATCGCCGCGCACATCGGCAACGCGAACACCAACAGCGGCCTGCGCGCACTGCGCGCAACACCATAGGCCAGCGGCATGAGGATGATCACGCCCACCTCGAAGAATACCGGCACCCCGACCATGAAGCCGGCCATCGTCAACGCCAGCGGCGTACGTCGATTGCCGAAACGGGTAATCAGCGTCCTGGCCAGCGCCTCGGCACCGCCGGAGAGCTCGATGATCCGTCCGATCATCGCGCCCAGGGCAATGATGATCGCAATATGACCCAGGGTCTTACCCATGCCGCCTTCGATGGTGGCGACCAGATCGGCCGGCTTCACCCCGGCCACCAGCGCCACCAGAATGCTCACCAGCATCAAGGCCACGAAGGGCTGAAACTTGTACTTGAGCACCAGGAACAACAGCAGAGCGATTCCGAGCCCCGCGGTAATCAGCAGGATTAGCGGGCTCATTGCACACACCCTCCACACCGGGTGAGCGAAACGTTTCCGCCAGTGGATCTGAACATGCCGCCATGAAGATGAGTCATGCCTGGTTATCCTCTTGTTATTGTATTTTTTGGCAAGCCGAGTCCGTCGAGAGTCGCTGCGCGTCTCCCGGTCAGGGCCTCCGTTATCGGTCGGTCGTGTTAAGCCAACGCCTTACCAGTGCGCACCAAAAGCCGCTCGCAGCTCTTCCAGCGCCGCCTGGTCGAGCGGTTCAGGCTTGGGATTGCTCATCAGCCAGAGCCGCGCGGTTTCCTCGAGTTCTTCCAGGGCGTAGCTGGCCCTGGACACCGAACTCTCCCAGACCACCGGGCCCAACCGTTCGAGCATCACGCCACGAACGCTATTGGCCAGTTGAGCGACCTGTTCGGCAACCTTCGGGGAACCGGGTCGCTGGTAGCCGATCAACGGGATGTGGCCGACTTTCATGACCTGATACGGCGTCAGCGGTGGCAGGATGTCGTCCGCCTGCCAGACACCGGCCAGCGTCAAGGCCACCAAGTGGGTGGAGTGGGTATGCACCACGCCGCCGACACTTGGGTTGCGATCGTAGACCTGGCGATGCAGCGCCAGGGTTTTTGAAGGTTTGTCACCGGACACCCATTCACCCGCCAAATTGACCTTGGCGATGGTTGCCGGATCGAGGCGTCCGAGGCAGACGTCAGTCGGGGTGATCAACCAGCCGTCATCCAGGCGTGCGCTGATGTTGCCGGCGCTGCCGACGGTGTAACCGCGCTGATAAAGGCTAAGGCCTGTCTCGCAGATTTCTTCGCGCAAGGCGTTTTCGTTACTCACTGCACACCCCCGGCGAGTTGATTCAAGGCTTTGCTGAAGAAATCCCGGCCACCGAAATTGCCCGATTTGAGTGCCAGCGCCAGAGGTTCGTCAGTACTGCTGACGGTCGCGGGGACACCCGGATCGATCTGTGCGCCGATCTGCAGCAGCTGTACGCCCAGTGCCTGCACCACAGCGCCCGAGGTTTCTCCGCCGGCGATCACAAAACGGCGCACGCCGCTCTGGCGCAGACCTCGTGCAATTTCGCCAAAGGCGTTTTCCACCAGGCTTCCGGCTTGATCCACCCCCAGTTGCTGTTGCACCGACTTGACCGTTTCCGGTGAGCTGGTGGCGTAGATCAATACGGTTTGTTCGTTATCACGAGCGAAGGCCAGGGCTTGCGCGACCACCGGTTCACCCGCCGCCAGGGCCAACGGATCAATGCGCAAGGCCGGCCGGCCGGCTTCGAGCCAGGCCGCCACTTGTCCATTGGTGGCGATCGAAGCACTACCGGCCAACACCACTTCCCCGCCGAACACCGCCGGGAGTTTCGAGGCATCGAGGTCGCGCAGCTTGCCGGCGCGACGGAAGTTTTCCGGCAGGCCCAAGGCCAGCCCCGAACCACCTGTCAGTAAAGGCAGATCGGCGCAGGCGGTACCGAGGGTATATAGATCGCTGTCCGACAGGGCATCAGCGATTGCCATGCCGACACCTTGAGCTTTCAACTCTGTGATTCGTGCCCGCACCTGCTCAGCGCCGCGGGCAATGGTGTCGTAGCGCAACAGACCGACATTCAGGCGGGTCTGCGATTGCAGCACCCGAACCAGATTGGCATCGGTCATTGGCGTCAGCGGGTGATGCTGCATGCCCGATTCGCTGAGCAGTTGATCCTGCACAAACAAGTGACCGCGAAAGATCGTCCGGCCATTTTCCGGGAACGCCGGGCACGCCAGGGTAAAGTCGCTATCCAGTGCGGCCAGCAGCGCTTCACTGACCTGGCCGATATTGCCGGCCGCGGTGGAGTCGAACGTCGAGCAATATTTGAAAAAGATCTGCTCGCAACCTTGCTCGCGCAACCAGGCCAGCGCCGCGAGGGACTGCTCGACCGCTTCGGCGACCGGCGTGGTACGCGATTTCAGGGCAATGACGATCGCATCGGCATCAAGCCCGGCGGCAATTTCCGCGCTCGGGATACCGATGCTTTGCACGGTGCGCATACCGCCGCGCACCAGCATGTTGGCCAGATCCGTGGCACCGGTGAAATCGTCGGCGATGCAGCCCAGCAGCGGGCGGGCGGTGGATTTTGTCATGGGGTGTTCCTCAAACGGGTTCAGGCTTCAAACGGACTGGGGCTTGGCAGTCGGCAATTCGATGCCCGGAAAAATCTTGATCACTGCCGAATCATCCTCACGGCCGAACCCGGCACTGGACGCCTGCATGAACATTTGGTGAGCGGTCGCCGACAGCGGCAGCGGGAACTTGCTGGCCCGGGCGGTATCCAGCACCAGGCCCAGGTCCTTGACGAAAATATCCACGGCGGACAACGGTGTGTAGTCAGCCTTGAGAATGTGCGGCACGCGGTTTTCGAACATCCAGGAATTACCGGCGCTGTGGGTGATCACCTCATACAGCGCATCGGCATCGACCCCTTCACGCAGGCCCAGCGCCATGGCTTCGGCAGAGGCGGCAATATGTACGCCGGCAAGGAGCTGGTTGATGATTTTGACCTTCGAGCCCAGGCCATGGACGTCACCCAGGCGATAAACCTTGCCGGCCATGCCAGCCAGGATCGACTCGGCCCTGGCATAGGCGTCGGCCGGCCCCGAGGTCATCATGGTCATCTCGCCAGCGGCTGCCTTGGCGGCCCCCCCGGAAATCGGTGCATCCAGATACAGCAGCCCCAGCGCGGCCAGGCGCTGGCCCAGGTCCACGGCATAGGTCGGAGCTACGGTAGCGCAACCGATCACCAGACTGCCCGGCCGCAGTGAAGCCACGGCACCACCGTCACCGAACAATACGGTTTCGGTCTGCTCGGCATTGACCACCACGGTAATGATCACGTCACACTCAGCGGCCATGTGCGACGGCGAAGGACAAGCCACCCCGCCCTCCCCCGCGAACTGTTCTGTGACGGCAGTGCGCACATCACAGGCATGCACATTGAAACCGCTGCGCAACAACGATCGGGCAATACCCAGACCCATCGCGCCCAGACCGACAACACCGACATTCTTGTTATTCATTGGGAAGACTCCTGAGAAAAACAGCGGCTTATTCAACGCCAGCAAGGCGCAGACGGCAGGCCGCATTGTAGATATGTGCGCGGGCGGCATGCCCGGCGGCGAGCGGATCGCCCAGCCGAATGGCCGCGACGATCGCCTTCTGCGAAATCAATTCGCAGCGGGCGGATATTGGCGTTGGCCGTGACGAAGATGCTGTGCCCTTGTCGGGGTGGCAGCACGCCTTCGGCTTCAATCTTGTCCAGCAACTGCTGAGCGACACTGTCGCTGAGCACGTGAGTCGGGACCTTATCGAACATCTTGGCCACCCTGTTTTTGTCTTGTAATCAGGTCGTCATACAGGTTGGGTAGATAATCCCCCAATGATCAGATTATGTGAAGTATTTTTTTGAAATAACATTTTTTAACACCTAGTCTGAGCCTTTACCATGGAAGGGTCATCCAAAGGGAACCCCACTCCTTGCCTCATGAGAACAAACATTCACCACAGCTCGTCCCTTCACCGTAGATTCGCTACTATGTTTTCCCGCTTTCCTTTCATGCGGATTTTTACTTTGGAGCCCGGATGCCTAGTCAAAAGGACATCGCCGACGAACGCGGCGCACCGATGATTCCAGAACAGCGCCGTGAGTTGATGCTGCGCCAGTTGCGCAAGCATCAGGTGCTGAGCGTTCATCAATTGATAGAGATGTTCGACTGCTCGCACATGACCATACGCCGTGATATAGCGCTGCTGGAGCAGGAAGGCCGTGCTTACTCGGTAACCGGTGGCGTGCGAATCGCGAGCCAGCTCCATAGCGAGCCCAGCCATCAGTCCAAGGCGGTGGTCGAGCTGCCACAGAAGCAGGCAATGGCCAGGATGGCTTCGCGGCTGCTGCATGCGGACATGACGATTTATCTGGATGCGGGAACGAGCACGCTGGAGATCGTCCCGTATATCAAGGCGCTGACGGGCGTGACCGTGGTGACCAACGACTTCGGGATTGTGCAGGCATTGATCGATGCACCCCATGTCACAGTCATTCACACCGGCGGGCAGTTGGATCATTCCAATCAATCATGCGTGGGCGGTCTGGCGGTTGCCACCTTGCGCCAGGTTGTCACCGATATCGCGTTCATCTCGACCAGCTCCTGGGATTTGCGTCGTGGCCTCACCACACCTTCGGCGCTGAAAGTGGAGGTCAAGCAAGCCGCGATGCAATCGGCGTCGCAAGTGGTGCTGATCGCCAGCAGTTCGAAGTACGGTACTTTCAGTATGTACAAGATCGCTGGGCTGGAGCAGTTCGACATCATCCTCAGCGACGACGCGCTGACCCCTGCCGCCGCCGATGGCATTCGCAAGCAGGGTGTTGAGCTGTTGCTACCGTCTGACAGCCCTCCGGCTTGAACAACAGGCCTGGATCCGACAGTACCCCGAGCCCTCTCCTCCGTTGTGCTTGGCACGCCATGGCGTGAAGTTGTGGGCGTTGCGGTTTCCGACCGACGACGCTTGGCTTCCAAGTGGATCAGGCGTGTCATGGAAGCAACGGCCCAGGGCCGAAACGCGTAACTGCGAGGGTCCGGGTCAAGGTCGAAAATGACCGGTCCGTGCGAATTTTCAGCAACATGTTTTAAGTTTTCAGGAATCAACCGTGGCGCGTCCGCAGTCCCATCCGACCCCCGTCCTGCTTGACTTCGGCGAGTTCGAGCTCGACGAGGCCAACGCTTGTTTGTTGCGCGATGGGCAAGCGGTGGCGTTGGCGCCGACCCCTTTCCTGTTGTTGTGCGTACTCGCTCGCCAGACACGGACGTTGGTATCCAAAGATGCGTTGCTGGATGCCGTGTGGGGGCATCGGTTTGTCAGCGACTCAGTCCTGAAGACGGCCATCAGCGATCTGCGCAAAGTGTTGGGCGATGACCCCAGGCACCCTCGTTTTATCGAGACAGTGTCGCGGCGCGGCTATCGCTTCATCGCCGCGTCGCCCCTTGCTGCTTCGGTACCGCCTGCATCCACGGCAGTTCCGCCGACCGACACACCTCGGTTGCCGTCATTCATCGGTCGCATTGCCGAAGTCGCCAGGCTGCAACGGGCATGGGAGCGGGCCGGTGGCGGCCAGCGGGCCGTGGTCTGGCTGGCTGGAGAACCGGGGATCGGCAAGACCACGCTGATCGAACATTTCCTCGCCGGCCTTGGCGGCATCGCTTGCGCACGCGGCCATTGCATGGAGCACTTCGGCACCGGCGAACCGTACCTGCCGGTGCTGGAGGCGTTGGCCGATCTGTGCCGCAGCGACCCTACCCTGCCGGCGTTATTGCGCGAAGTGGCACCCACCTGGCTGCTGCAATTGCCGTGGCTAAGTAGTACGCAGGAGCGAGACGCATTGCGGCGCGAGCTGGCCGGTGTCGGCCCGGAACGCATGCTGAGGGAATTCGGCGAACTGTTGGACCGCTATACAGCGTTGCGCCCGCTATTGCTGGTGACCGAAGACCTGCACTGGAGCGACCGGGCGACGGTCCAGCTGATTAACTACATGGCCCGACGCCGTGGCCCCGCACGCCTCATGTGGCTGTCAAGCTTCCGCCTTGCCGAGGTGGTGGCGCTCGACCATCCGCTCAGCTCATTGCGCCACGAACTGCGACTGCAACGCTTGTGCGAGGAAGTGGTGCTCGACCCGTTTTCCGAAACCGAGGTCGCCGACTATGTAGCGTTGCGTTCAGCCTCACTCGCATGCGATGAAGCCTTCGTGCGCGCCCTGCACGAACGGACCGACGGCGTGCCGTTGTTCGTTTCCTCGATCATCACTGAAGTGATGGATGCGAAAGAGGACGAAACCACCATCGAAGCTCGGCTGGCCGATCTGGCGGTTCCCGACAACCTTGCGGCCATCATCGATCACTACATTGCCAAGCTGGCTCCCGAGCAACGAACACTTCTCTGCGCGGCGGCGGTGTGCGGGTCCGATTTCCGGACTGAGACGGTTTCGCTGGCCCTCGAGCGTAGTCTCTCTTCGGTGATCGACGCCTGTGAGGAATTGATGCGTGAGCAGGTATGGCTCACACAATCTCGGGCACCCGATGTTGATGAAGCGGTAGAGCTGCCTTACTCGTTCCGCCACGCTCTTTTTCGCCAGGTGTTATACGACCGCACGCCGCGTTCGTTGCGCATCGATCTCCATGGCCAGGTTGGCACTGCCCTCGAACGCGAGCGCTCGGTCGGAGTGCCGGTTGCTGCCTCGGAGCTGGCGATGCACTTCGACCGTGCCCGGCTGCCGATGATCGCGCTGCGTTATTACGCCGAGGCCGCAGAAGCCGCGCTGCTGCACTTCAGCCCGGACTTGTGCATCGGCCTCACCGAGCGCGCCCTGGTCCTGCTTATGCAGGCCCCCGAAGGGACGGAGCGCGATACGCTCGAAATGACTTTGGCTACGTTGCAGGGGGTTTCAGCCTTTCACATGTTCGGTGTCGGCAGCAAAGCCAAAGGCGCTTTCGAACGGGCGTACACGTTGCTCACGGATGTACCCGAGCACCCCATGCGCGGGCGCCTCCTGCATGGATTCGGCTATCTGCTCGGTCTGCGCGGCGACTATTCGCAGGCCTTGGAAGTGGCAGAACGTGCAGAAGCGCTCTCCCTGAACGCAAACGATCAATCGCTCATGCTGGCAGCGTGCATCGTTCAGGGCGAGGTACATCACCTCCAGGGCCGCACGAAAATGACACGCAGCTGGTTGGAGCGCGCACTCGCGATCGCCGAGGCTCTGGATATCGGGACAAACGAGATCTTTGCGACTGATCCCCAAGCCATGCTGCACGGAATGCTGGCCATCGAGCTGGTGCGATCTGGCCTGATTGAGCAAGGACGGATCCATATGCAGCGGGCACAAACCCGCGCTCATACGCTTCGACAACCTATGACAGGGCTAGTCGCAACCTGGCAGGAGGTGTTGATCGAAGTGCGACTGGGAAACCCTGTGCGGGTGGCAGCGCTGGCTGACAACATGCAGAAGCTCGTCGACGAATATTCGCTCGCACTCGGTCGTACGGCTTGTCGCTGGTGGCGCGGGTGGGCCGACGCGCGCAACGGGGCGCCGCGAGAGGGCTACCGGCACATCCGTGAGGCTTACGAGGAACACACGGGACTCGGGATGCGCTCCGGTGCCAGCGAAGTACTCGGCTACGCCGCCGAGGCGCTGCTCCTGGCGGGTGATTACGACGCAGCACAAGTCCAATTGCAGGAAGCTTTCCGGATAGGTGAGGAACTGGGCGAACGTGTCTACCTGCCGCAGCTTTTGCTGCTGGAGGCCGCGCTCGCGCGAGCTCAGGGTTGGTCGGACGCCAGCAACTCGGCGGTGCGGCGTGCGATTGAGGAGGCGCGCGCCCAGGAAGCATCATGGCTGGAGCTGCTCGCGCTGGTTGAATTGTGTGAGTGCCACGATGCCACGCCAGAGGATCACCAGGCATTGGTAATGCTGATTGATCAACTGCCCGAAACGCACGGAACCGAACAGGTAAAGCGTGCGCGCTCGCTGCTCGAGGCTGTCAAGCGGGCTTGAAGTGACGTTTGTGAGAGCAAAGGTGATCCGACCGAAGTCTGACCTTTTGCTTACGACTCGACCCAGGGGGACGGCTTACGCTGGCATCGAACTTTCTTGATCCCAGGTCTGCGATGAGCCTTAACCCTGAATCCAAATACCCGAGCCGCCGCACCTACGTTCTCAAGCTGCGCAGTGATGCCGAACCGGGCGCCCTGGTGGGTCGTTTGGAGAACCTGGTCACCGGACGTCAGCGCGAGTTCTCGTCGGGCAAAGAGTTGCTGGAGTCGATTGGTACGGATCTGGTGACAGCCGTCAGCGAGCAGGCGGTAGACGTCGATGGTGAATGATCCTTTCCCGCATCGACAGACAAAGCGCATCGCGACCGAACGCTGACGGTTCGCTGACGACTTTGCCTACACAGTCCCCCTACGCTGACGCCACCTCGAACTAGACGAGTCCATTTCTGATGCCGCGACTTTCCACCCCCCATCCGCTGCCTTGCCATGCCGGCGGGACAACCTTGCAACGTACCAAGTGCCCGACCGCGGTTGCCATGGCGGCTGCCTTGGCCACATCGATCGCCTTCGCCCTTTCTGGCTGCTCCACACCGGTCCTCAAACCCTCGGTCGACGTGCCGAGCAACTTCGCCGCGAGTACGGCGTCCGAGATGGAGCCCGAGGCGGCCTGGTGGGAGGTCTACCATGACCCATTGCTGACGGATCTGGTGCGCCGAGCCGCGCGGGAAAATCGCGACGTCAAGATTGCCGCCGAGCGACTGCGTGCCGCGCGGGCCGGAGAAACGGTCAGCCAGTCCTGGCTGCTTCCGAGCGTCGGTGCGTCGGTCTCTGGCAGTGACCACAGCACCGGTTTCAATTCAGCCGTAAAACAGGGGTATCCGGATATCAAGACCGCCAGTGCGGGCTTGGACGTCTCGTGGGAACTCGACCTGAGTGGCCGCCTGCGAGCCGGTGCAGCGGCGGCGGATGCCGATGCGCTGGCCGCGGAACACAGCATGCGCGGTGTGCGCCTGCTGGTGATGAGCGATGTCGTCAGCAACTACTTCTCACTGGTCGGTGCACAGCGCCAGGTCGCAACACTGCGCGCTATCTCGGCGATGCAGGACGAGACGCTGCGTCTGGTCACCGCGCGTCAACAGGTGGGGCTGGCCTCCGCATTCGACGTCGAACGCGCACAAACCGACGCCTTGTCCGCGCGGGCGCAGATTCCGCCGTTGGAAACTCAAGTGGCGGTGGCGCGCCACCGTATCGCGGTACTGATTGCCGACCAGTCTTTCAACAGCACCAACATTCAGCCCTCGAGCAGCGACATGACGGATGTGCCTGAGGCCAAGCCCGGGCAGCCAGCCGAATTGCTGCAACGCCGACCTGACGTGCTGGCGTTGATGGCCCAGCTCGATGCCGCCAATGCGCGTCGCCAGCAAGCGAAAGCTGAGTGGTTCCCGCAACTCTTTCTCGGTGCGTCCTTCGGCCGCCAGGGCCTGAACCTGAATGGTGCCGATCTCGGCGCTGCGCGCTTTACCAACGTCGCGGGCCTGCTGGCAATGCCGCTGTTCAACGCCGGACGCACGCAAGCCATCAACGAAGCGGCCGAAAGCGCTCAACAAGAGGCAGTACTACGCGCCGAAGACGGCATCGTGCGAGCGCTCGAGGATGTGGAAAACGCCCTTGTCACCCTTGCGCAGGAACGCCGCCGCTCGGGGTCGCTGCAACTGGCCGCTGCCTCAGCGGAGTCGGCGCAAAGTCGCGCCCAGTCGCTCTATAACCGCGGGCAGATTGACCTGTTGCCTTTGCTGGATTCGCAGCGCGCGCGCCTGGCGGCACGCCTGAATTCCAACGAAAGCAACACCCGCCTGCTACTCGATAGCGTGCAGCTCTACAAAGCACTGGGCGGGGGCTGGCAGGTGTTCGAACAACCCTCCAACCCAACCGCATCCGTCAAAGCCGACCGGCCACCACTTTCCTAAGTATCTGTCGTTTTCCAAAGAGGAACCGTCTTGAAGAATTCCCTTACTGCGGCCGGCACCCTGGCCGTCGTCGCTATGCTGTGCGCGTGCAGCCCGGATCAGCCGTCCGTGCCGGCCCCCAGAGCGGTACGTACTGTTGAAATCAACTACGACAACGCCCGCGACGTCAGCCGCTATGTGGGCACCGTGCAGTCGCGCCATGAAGTCGACCAATCCTTCCGTGTGGGTGGCAAGGTTGCCCAACGCAAGGTCGACGTGGGTCAGGTGGTGCACGAAGGCGACATACTGGCTGTGCTGGATGACAACGACTACCGCCTCGCGGAAGAAGCGTCGCAACAGCAGTGGTCCGCTGCCGTGGAGCAGACGCGCCAGGCAGAATCCGATCGCCAGCGCCTGACGGCCCTGAAGGCGGATGGCTCAGTCAGCGCGGCCGACGATGAGCGTGCACATACCAATGCCCAGACCACGCGTGCGACCGCCGAGGCTGAAGCGCGAAAGCTTGAGCTCGCCCGCAACCGTCTGAAGTACACCGTACTGCGCGCCTCCCGTAGCGGCGTGGTCACGGCGGTACGCATCGAAGCGGGACAAGTCGTGGCGGAAGGCCAACCGGTTATTACGATTGCCAATCCGGACGAATCCGAGGTCGTCATCGATGTCCCCGAAGACCAGTTGTCGGTCTTCAAGGAGGCACATTTCAAAGGTGCGCTGGCCAGTGCGCCAAACGAAAGCTTCGATGCCACCTTGCGCGAATTGTCGCCACAGGCTGCGACGCAAACGCGCACCTACCGCGCTCGACTTAAACCAGCCAAGGCCCTGCCGCTGGGTGCCACCGCCACGGTTACGGCCGAGCGCGTGATGACCAGTGTCGCAGTGGCAACGGTTCCGGCGACGGCACTCACGCAAAGTGGCGGTCAGCCAGCGCTTTGGACCGTCTCGCCGGAAGGTGTGGTCGATCTGGAGCGGGTGGCCGTCTGGGGCTATCGCAATGACGAGGTGCTCGTCACTGGGCCGCGGGCTGGCACATTGGTCGTTACGGCCGGTGTACAGAAGATGACCTCAGGATTAAAGGTCGCCCTCCCCAACGCCGCAATCAATGAAACAGACACCACGCAGCAGGCCGCCCGATGAGCAACTTCAATCTCACCGACTGGGCATTGCGCCACCGCGCCATTGTCCTGTTCATGCTGCTCATCGTTGCAGTGGCCGGTGCCTTCAGCTTCACCCGGCTTGGCCAACTGGAAGACCCGAACTTTTCCGTGCCGTCCATGACCGCTATGGTCATCTGGCCGGGCGCCACTGCCCAACAGTTGCAGGACCAGGTCCTCAACCGCATGGAGAAAAAATTCGAGCAGATCGACAACTTCGAGAAGGTGGTTACTTACGCGCGGCAAGGCTATGCCGGCATGACGCTCACCGTACGCGGCGGCACCTCCAAGGCTGACCAGCGCGAGGCTTGGTACCAGGCGCGCAAGAAACTCAACGATCTGAGCCTGGAGATGCCTGACGGCGTGATCGGCCCGATCCTGAACGACGAGTACGGCGACGTGTATGGCTTGATGTATGCGGTCAAGGGCGACGGCATCGGCCACGCTGAGTTGTCAGACGCGGCCGAAGACATCAAGCGCCAGATGCTGAAGGTGCCGATGGTCAAGAAGATCGATCTTATCGGCAAGCAGGCCAAGCGTGTCTACGTCGAGTTCTCGCACGAGCGCCTGGCAGCGCTGGGCATTACACCGCTGGCCATCGCCGAAAGCCTCAAGAGCCAGAACGCCATGCTGCCCGCAGGCCAGATCGACACCCATGGCGACCGCGTCATGGTGCGCGTGAGTGGCCAGTTCGCCAGCGAAGAGGCCATCCGCAACGTGCCGATCTCCGCGGGCGGGCGGCTGATCAAGCTCGGCGACGTCGCGACCGTTACCCGTGGCTTCGAGGATCCACCGACCTACACGGTACGTCACAACGGCCAGCCCGTACTGATGCTCGGCATCACGATGACCAGCGACGGCAACATCGTGGACCTTGGCAAGGCGATGGACACGGCAGTCGCCAAGATCCAGTCGGAACTTGCGCATGGTGTGGAACTGGAGCTGGTGGCCGATCAGCCCACCACGGTGAGGGATGCAATCCTGGACTTTGGGCGCGCGCTGGTCGAAGCGCTGGTCATTGTGATTGCGGTCAGTCTGGCCAGCCTGGGCTGGCGCGCAGGCCTGGTGGTCGCGGCCACGGTACCGCTGGTGCTGGGTGGCGTGGCGCTGGTGATGCTGGCGATGGGCTGGAACCTCGAACGTATCTCGCTCGGCTCACTGATTATCGCGTTGGGACTGCTGGTGGATGACGCCATCATCGCTATCGAGATGATGGTGGCGAAGATGGAAACCGGCATGGACCGCGTGAAGGCGGCCGCCTTCTCCTATCAGTCCACCGCCATGCCACGGCTGACCGGCGCGCTGATCACGGTCGTAGGCTTCCTGCCGATCGGCCTGTCGAAGTCCACCACCGGCGAGTACGCGGGGGGCATTTTCTGGATCGTCGGTGCCGCGGTGCTGTTCTCGTGGATCTGTTCTGGCATCTTCACACCGTACCTGGCGGTCAAGATGCTGCCCAACGACTTGGGCAAGCACCAGCACGCTGATCCGCACGATACGAAGTTCTACCGCAGCCTGCGCCGCCTGATCGATGCCGCCATTGAGCGTCGCTGGGTGGTCATCGGTGCGACGGTGGGCGCTTTGGTGCTTGCTCTGGCCTGTATCAAGCTGGTGCCGCAGCAATTTTTCCCCAACAGTTCGCGTCCTGAACTGGTCATTGACCTGCGTGTCAAGGAAGGCTCCTCGTTCGCCGCGACGACTGAGCAGGTCAAGCACATGGAGGCGGTCCTGGCGAAGGACGAGGACGTGCGTTTCTATACCGCCTACACCGGCGCCGGCGCACCGCGCTTTTATCTCTCGCTCAACCCCGAGCTGCCTAATCCGGGTTTTGCCCAGTTCGTTGTGATGACCAAAGATCTGGATGCGCGCGAGCGAGTACGTGCGCGGCTGGTGGACTCGGCTAACCAACAATTCCCACAAGCGTGGATACGCGTGACCCGACTCGAGTTGGGGCCACCCGTCGGCTACCCGGTGCAGTTCCGCGTGGTAGGCCCCGATACCCAGGTAGTGCGCAAGATCGCCCGGGACGTGGAGAAGGTGGTGGCGTCCAACCAAAAGGTGCGCGACCTCCAACTCGACTGGAACGACCCGGTGCGTACGCTGAAGGTGGAGCTTGATCAGGACAAGGCGAGTGCGCTCGGCCTCACGCCGGCCGATGTGTCGTTGGCGACCCAGACCGTGATGAATGGCGCAACCCTGTCGCAGTTGCGTGAGCGCGAGGACCTGATCGACATCGTGGCCCGTGCCGTGCCAGAGGAACGCTTGAACCTCGACACACTGAAAAACATCAACCTTTACACACGCCAAGGCACGGTGGTGCCCCTGTCGCAAGTCGCCCAGGTGCGCGCTGAACTGGAAGAGCCGGTACTGTGGCGCCGCAACCGCGACATGGCGATCACGGTGCGTGCCGACGTGAAGGATGGTGAACAGGGTGTATCGGTGACGCAGGAAATCCTGCCATTGCTCAAGGACATCGAAGCCAAGCTGCCGACCGGATACCGTATCGATGTAGGCGGAGCGGTTGAGGAAAGCGACAAGGCCAACAAGGCGCTGGTCGCGGTAGCCCCGTTGATGCTGGTCACCATCCTGCTGTTGCTCATGCTGCAATTGCAGAACTTTTCCCGCATGTGGATGGTGATGCTCACCGCGCCGCTGGGCCTGATTGGCGTAGTGCCGGCGCTACTGGTGTTCCAGTCGCCGCTGGGCTTCGTCGCGATCCTGGGCATCATCGCGCTGGGTGGCATGATCATGCGCAACGCGGTGATTCTGATCGATCAAATACAAATCGAGATCGCCGAGGGGCGCGACCCGTGGAATGCTGTACTGGATGCCGCCATCCACCGAGCACGCCCGGTGATGCTGACGGCACTGGCCACCGTGCTCGCCATGATCCCACTCACACGTAGTGTGTTCTGGGGACCGATGGCGATCGCGATCATGGGTGGTCTCACCGTGGCGACACTGCTGACGATTTTCTTCGTCCCGGCATTGTACGCGGCATGGTTCAAGGTCCGTCGCGGCAAGTCGACTGACACCGGGCAGGTGATAGCAGACTCGTCGCTTTGTACAAGCCCCGCTGCCCCAAGGTGACTCAACCTGCCGCGTGATAGCGGGCCGCCCTCCAGAGGTTTTTCGATTCGGCTGTCAGATGGCGCAAGCCACTGCGGTCGAGCATGCGTTCCGATTCCTCTTGCACGGCGGCCAGCACAGCCGCCTCGTCGACAGCGCGTACGACATAGTCTTCCATCAGGATCCTGCCGTCGACGATGGTGGTACACACGTCCGCACCATTGGCGAAGCACGTGACACGGTGGACCGGCATGTTCATCGGCATCAGGTGCGGCTTGAACAGGTCGATCAAAATGATGTCGGCTTTCTTGCCGACTTCCAGCGAGCCGATCTCATGCTCCATCGACAGCGCCCTGGCCGCGTCGATCGTGACCATTTCCAGCACCTTGCCCTGGGGCAGGATGTCCGGGTCGCGAAAATGGCGGCGGTGGTAGTGCATGCACTGGAACATGTGGCGGAACATGTCGTAACCACGGTCCGGGGCGGCGCCGTCGGAACCGATGGCAACGGTGACATTGGCCTCGATCAGTTCCGGCACCGGGCAGCGCCCCAGGATCGACATGATGGCGCTCGGGTTGTGCACGATTTTCGTCTGTGTCTCGCGGCACAGGGCGATGTCTTCCTCGGTCAGGTCAATGCAGTGCGACATGAAGGAGGTCGGGCCGAGCAAACCCAGTTCGCGGTGGGCCAGCGCCAGCGTACCGGCGCGGTGGCCATCCTGGGTGAACGTCAGGCCATAACGGTGGGCCAGCGCCCGGTAATCCTGTGCCTGCTGGCGGAACAGAGGGGCCAGTTCCCGGTGATCGGGCTCGTATTGTGGCGCGTACACCGGCAACGTGATGGCTATGCGCACCCGGCCGTCCCCCATGCCGTCGCAGGTCCTGGCGACTTCTTCGCAGACTTCGAACATGGTCTGGAAGCTGACGTCACGCCGAGTGGGCGGTTCGGTCGACCAGTCCAGGTAGGTGCGCGGCGCCGGCGGCCGTGACGGCCCGACGGCGACTACCGAGCGGGTACCGATTTCGGCGATGGCCCGGGCGTGGCGTTGCGCGTAGACCGGATCGTCGACCCGCATGATCGAATCGCCGCCACCCAATAGCGAGACGCCGGTGGTGGTGCCGCATTTCAGCCGCTCCAGCGCCGATAACCTGGCGTCGACCTCCCAGAACTCCACGCCGGAGGCCGAGGTGTAGATGGTCTGGCACGCCTCCATCCAGGCATTGCCCTCTGCGCCGCCGATGGTTTTGAGCATGGCGTGGCCGGCATGGGCGTGGCTGTCGATCAAGCCCGGAAGCACCGCCTTGTTACGGGCATCGATGACTTTTTCAGCCGTAAAGCGAGCCCGCAGCTCATCCGTGCGCCCCACCGCGACGATGCGATTGCCGAGCACGGCCACTGCGCCGTCCTCGATGACGCGCCGTTGATCGTCCACTGTGATGACCACGCCGTGTTCGATCAGCAGGTCGACTTTATTGAGGGGGGCGTTGACGTCGTAGTGATGTGTCATACAAGGCATCCGGTGAAAGTGTTTGGGATCACAGACGGCTGTGCAGCAGGCTGCCATTTTTCGCCACGACGACGCCGCGGCTGATCACCGTGCGTGCCAGCGGACGAGACACAACGGCTTCACTCAGCGTCTCTGCCGGTAGCAACAACAGGTTGGCGGTTTGCCCGGTTGCCAGGCCGTGATCACTGCGCCCAAGTGCCCGCGCCCCATTGCCGGAAGCGGCGTCGAACGCTGCACAGATCTCCAGGTCCGTCCGCATGCCGCAACGCAAGGCGAGCAACATCGCGCGTTCGAGCATGTCGCCATTGCCCATGGGGGTCCAGGCATCGCGAATGCCATCCGAACCGAGGCACACGTTGACCCCGACCGAGCGCAGCTCGTTGAAGGGCGGGATGGCAATATCCGAAGGCGCCGTGGTCATGAGGGAAATCCGATTGGCCGCCAGGCGTTCAGCCAACGGCTGCACCTGGGCCCAGTCTTTCATGCCCAGGCAAAAGGCATGGCTGATCATGACTCGCCCCTGACGCTGATAGCGCTCGGTGAAGTCCACGATGCGCGCGATCTGCCAGAGCCCCAGCTCGCCACCGTCATGCAGGTGGATATCGATACCGCGATCAAACTGGCTCGCCAGTTCGAACAGGATCGTCAGGTGCGCGATGGGATCGTTGTCGATGCCGCAGGGGTCCAGCCCCCCGATGACCTCGACGCCCAGCGCCAGGGCTTCGCGCATCAACTCTTCAACGCCGGGGCGGTTGACCAGGCCCACCTGTGGGAAGGTGACGAACTCGATTTCCACCAGGTCGGCATAGCGTTCGCGCAGCGCCAACATGGCTTGCACATGCTCGATGCCCAACTCGGGATCGGCGTCGACATGACAGCGAAACAGCAGCGAGCCACGGGCGATGCATTGTTCCAACAAAGCACCTGCACGCTCGGCAATGGGTGATGTGAGCTCGCGCAGGATTTGCCGTTCGTTGGCTATGCGCGCTTTGAGGTTTGGGCCTGCGCTATGCGGGCGCCAAGGCTGGCCCCACAGCGTCTTGTCCAGGTGGATATGGCTTTCTACCAGTGACGGAACGAGTAATTGACCCTGCCCGTCAAAGTCAGCGCTGGCAACCGGATGGCCACTGGCTGGCCGACGATCGCCGATGCGACCCTCAATAATCTGTAGGTCTTCGATTTCGCCGCCATAGGGGCGGACGTTACGCAACCAGAACGTCATTTGAACCTCATCACTGATTGAGCGTGCCCCGCCGCCAGGTGGCCGACGGGGGCACTCTTTACGGGACCCAAAGGGCTATTTCAAGTTGCCGGCCAGGAACTGCTTGAGTCGCTCACTTTTGGTGTGCTTGAACAGTTGCTCCGGGTTGCCTTCTTCCTCGATTTTGCCCTGGTGCAGGAAGATCACGTGGTTGGACACCTCGCGGGCAAAGGCCATCTCGTGCGTCACCACCACCATGGTCCGCCCTTCTTCGGCCAGGGCCTGCATCACCTTGAGCACCTCGCCGACCAGCTCCGGGTCAAGCGCCGAGGTCGGCTCGTCGAACAGCATCACTTCCGGTTCCATCGCCAGGGCCCGGGCGATCGCCACACGCTGTTGCTGGCCGCCGGACAGGTGCGACGGGTACTTGGCCTCCATGCTGGCCGGCAGACCGACCTTGGCCAGGTACTTGCGCGCGCGGGCCACCGCTTCATCGCGACTGAGGCCAAGGGCGTGCATCGGCGCCTCGATCACGTTTTCCAGCACCGACATGTGCGCCCACAGGTTGAAGTGCTGGAACACCATCGACAGCTTGGTGCGCATGCCTTGCAACTGCTTCTGGCTGGCCACGCGCAGCCCGCCGTTCCTGTCCTTTTCGGTGCGGATTTCCTCGGCGTTCACCGTGATGCGCCCGGCGCACGGCTGTTCGAGGAAGTTGATGCAGCGCAAGAAGGTACTCTTGCCTGACCCCGAGGAGCCGATGATGCTGATCACATCGCCGGCCCTGGCCTTGATCGACACGCCCTTGAGCACTTCGTGGTTGCCATATTTCTTGTACAGATCGTCTACGGTCAGTTTGTACATGGTGTTGCCCTGCGTATGCGGCCTTCAGGCGGCCTGGGGTTTCAGGAAGGCCAGCCAGCGGGTTTCACCGCGACGAAATAGCCAGACAAGCGACAGCGCAATCACCGCGTACAACAGTGCGGCGATGAAGAAAGCCTCGAACGACGCATAGGTGGCCGAGTTGACGTCGCGGGCGACCTTCAGGATGTCGGGCACCGTGGCGGTAAACGCCACCGAGGTCGAATGCAGCATCATGATCACCTCATTGCTGTAGTACGGCAGTGCGCGACGCAACGCCGAGGGCAGGATGATGCGGCGGTACAGGGTGAACCGGGACATGCCGAAAGCCCTCGCCGCCTCGACCTCGCCGTAGGGCACCGACCTGATCGCGCCGGCGAAGACTTCCGTGGTGTAGGCGCAGGTGTTGAGCGCGAACGCCAGCACCGTGCAGTTGAAGCCTTCGCGAAAGAACATGTCGAGAAATGCGTGCTCGCGCACCACGCTCAGGCTGTAGACACCGGTGTAGATGATCAACAGTTGTATATAAAGCGGCGTGCCTCGAAACACATAGGTGTAAAACCAGACGGGAAGCCGGATAAAGCGGTTTTTCGACACGCGAGCCACGGCCAGCGGCACCGACAGCACGAAGCCGATGGCGATCGACAGCACCAGCAGCCACAAGGTGATTGCCAGGCCGGAAAAGTTGGCGCCGTCCGACCACAAATACGCTTGCCAATATTCCTGGATAATAGCGATCACAGTTCAGCCTCCCGGATGCCGACGGAGTAATGATGTTTAAGCCATGCCAGAACGCCGTTTGAAACCGTGGTAATGGCGAGATAGATCAGGGCACCGATCACGGTGAAGTAAAACAGCTGCATGGAGCTCTTTCCGGCATCCTGGGTGGCCCTGACGATATCGGACAGGCCGATGATGGATACCAGAGCCGTCGCCTTGATCATGACCTGCCAGTTGTTGGCGATACCGGGCAAGGCAAAACGCATCATTTGCGGGAATAAAATGCGGTAGAACCCCTGCCATGGGCTGAGGCCATAGGCCATGGCCGCCTCCAGCTGACCGCGCGGGACGGCCTGGAAAGCACCGCGGAAGGTCTCGGTAAAATAAGCGCCGTAGATGAACGCGAGCGTCGCGACACCCGCGAGGAAGGGATCGATATCGATTTGGTCCATTCCAAGCCCTTCGGTGACCTGGTTGAGCAGGATTTGAATGCTGTAGAACAGCAACAGCATGGTCACCAGGTCCGGAACACTGCGAATCATCGTGGTATAGAGGGTGGCGATATTGCGCAACCACCGATGACCCGACAACTTGGAACTGGCGCCTGCCAATCCAATCATTACCGAAGCCAGCAGCGATAATATGGCCAGTTTGAGTGTCATCCAGGTGCCACTTGCGATCAGCGGCCCATAGTCTGCCAAGGACATTACATTCTCCTTGAACCCGATAATTCAGCCGATGCCGACTATCTTGTTCAATCGTGCTTTTATTGTTTTTGAATGCCGCAAAAGTCTGGATTCGTCAGAGATTCAAGTCCGCGACTTGAAATCAATCAGTTGTAAACATCAAAGGAGAAATATTTATCGGAGATCTTCTGGTAAGTGCCGTCCTTGATAATCTCGGCAAGCGCCCCGTTGATCTGTTCGCGAAGTTCATTGTCTTCTTTGCGCAAACCGATCCCTGCTCCCACGCCGAGCGTTTTCGGGTCGCGCAACTCCGGGCCGGCAAAAGCAAAATCACGTCCGCTCTCGGTTTTCAAAAAGCCCAGATCGGCCTGGACCGAGGATTGCAGCGCCGCATCCAGGCGACCGGCTATCAGGTCCTGATAAACCAGGTCCTGGTTCTGGTAGGTCGTGACGGTGACGCCCTTCGGTGCCCAGTAAGCCCTGGCATAGGTTTCCTGGGTGGAACCCTGCTCGATACCGACACGCTTGCCTTGAAGGGATTCGGGGGTTGGCAGCAGAGTGGAGCCTTTTTTCGCAATGAGACGGGGCAGGACGTTACTGATCTTGTCGGAGAAGGCGATCTGCGCCTGACGCTTCTCGGTCACGCTCATGGAGGAAAGAATGCCATCGAACTTCTTGGCCTTCAGCGCCGGGATAATGCCGTCGAATGAATTCTCGACCCACACACATTTGACCTTCAGCTTTTCGCAGATCGCGTTGCCGAGATCGATATCGAAGCCCACGAGCTGGCCATCGGGCGCCTTCGACTCGAACGGGGCGTAAGTGGGGTCGACGCCGAAGCGAATGACTTGCAAGTCTTTCGCGTAGACGCCGCTGGCGGCCAGGGCCAGAACAACTGAAACTGCGAACTTCTTCATCTTATTCTCCGTAAGCACGTGGGTATTGCGGTTATATAAATGGCCAACCCTGTATGTAACACCGCTCCCTGTAGGAGCGAGCCCTGCTCGCGATGGTCGTTAACGATTACGCGTGTTTGCTGATTAAACGCGGTGCTCTCAAGTACATCGCGAGCAGGGCTCGCTCCTACAAGTATTCATCGCACCCCTTGCATGCTGCGTCGGTAGCTTGCCGGGGCGAACTTGACCGTCAGCACCGCCATCGCTGCGAGCACCCCGATGTGCAACCACCAACCGGTGATGAAACTCCCTCCGGCGTCGCGCAGCCAGCCGATCAACCAGGGCGCACTCGAGGCGAGCAGGAAACCGATGCCCTGGACGAAGGCCGCCAAGGTCCCGGCCGCTTGTGCGTTGGGCAAGTGGTCGAGGCTGACAATCAGGCTGAGGGAGAAAAACCCGCCAAGGCCGAAACCGGCCAGTGCGACCCACAACCACGGCGCTGCAGTGGGCGCCAGCGCGAAGCCGGTGAACCCGGCAACCTGCAGCGCGATCGTCAGCCATAAGGCACCGCGCAGATCAATGCTGCGACGGGCGAGCATCGGCATCGCGAACGCCGCCGTCGCCTGGAACATCGCCAACCACGCGAGCAAGTTGCCCGAGGTTTGCAGGCTCATGTTCTGCTGTTGGTAGAAGGACGGCAGCCATGCCACCAGGCTTGAGTAGCCGCTGTTGGTGAGCCCAAAGTAGGCGGCCAACTGCCACGCGCGCCGATTCTTGAAGAAGCTGCCGGTGAGGACCGGTGCAGGTCCGCCAGCGGCTACCGGCGCAGTACGTGGCGCGCACACCAGCCAAAGCAGGAACACGGCAAGTGCCGGCAACGCCCAGATGGAAAGCCCCAGCCTCCAGCCGCCATACGCGTTCAGCCAGGTACTGGCCAACGAGCCCAGCGCCCCGCCGCCAACCAATGCCGCCGAATAGAGCCCCATCACCATCGCTATCCGATCAGCAAACCAACGTTTGGCGACACCCGGTATCAGGGCCTGGATCATCGCCACGCCGATACCGGCGATACCGGCGCTGGCAATCAACTGCGCGCCGTCCCGGACCACAGCGCGTAACCCGCACCCGAGCATCAACAGCAACAACGCACCGGCCAGCGCCCGCCGCTCGCCGAAGCGACGTGCGACACCGATGCCCATGAAGGCAATCAGGCCCATCAGCACGAAGGGCAAAGTGGTCAGCATTGCCGCGGCGCGAAAGTCGAGGCCGATGTCGGCGCGCACCAGATCGAGTACCGGCCCTACCGACGTGAGAAACGGACGCAAATTCAGGCCCAGCAACACCAGCAGTACCAATGCCGCCAATGACACCTTGTCCGTGCGTGACACGCTTGCAGCGATGCAAGCCGCCGCTGCGGGTGCTGGCTCGGCAGCCTTTTGCTGCATCAGCGTCACGTCACTGGTCATGAGATTTTCCTTGGTCATTCGGGTCAACGGGCCGTTTCAGCGGCTGTTCTGCGAGAGTAAAAGCAGATGCTATTATTCGGAAATGAAATGTTCGAATGACTATTAGTGGGGAATGTAATGACGTCGGCACTGATCGATCCGTTACTGCTCAAGAGCTTCGTCGCGGTGGTGGAGAGCGGTAGCTTCACGCGCGCCGGTGAACGCGTGCACCTGAGCCAGTCGACCATCAGCCAGCAGTTGAAGCGGCTTGAGGAGCAACTCGGCTGCGAGCTGGTCAACCGCAGCGGGCGCTACGTCGTCACCACCGAGGACGGCGAGCGCTTGCTCGGCTATGCGCGCCGGGTCCTGGGGCTGATGGAAGAGGTGGTGGAGGAGTTACGCAAAGGCCACGCACAGGGCGAAGTGCACATCGGCGTGCCGGAAGACTTCGCCTCGGACTTGCTGACGCCGACGCTTGGCGCCTTCGCGCGCGCGCACCCGTCGATACGGCTTGAGATCAGCAGTGGGCTGAGCAATACGCTGTGGCAACAGTTTTGTGCAGGCGACTACGACCTGGTGCTGGTCAAGCAACGCCCGGGACAGGTGGTGGGGCATGCCGCCTGGCCCGAACCGCTTGCCTGGTTCGACAGCCTTAACGAGCCGACCTGTGAACGCGACCCGCTGCCTCTGGTGGTGTTTCCGGTCGGTGGCTTGTATCGCGATGAAATGATCCACGCGCTCGAGAGCGCCGGCCGACGCTGGCGCATCGGCTACAGCAGCGCGAGCCTGGCGAGCGTGCGCTCGGCAGTCGCCGATGGTCTCGGCGTCAGCGTGCTGCCCTCGCGCCTGGCATTGCCCGGCCACCGACGGTTGGGCGTGGCCGAATCCTTCCCTGAATTGACGCCGCTGGAAATCGCGCTCCACCTGCGCCCCGACGCACCCCGCCGCGTGATCGACCTGGCCGAACAGCTGACAAAACTATGCGCCCAGGTGACCGGTCACGTCGGCTGACGCCTACCCGCCCTGTGCTAACGTTCGCGTGTCATCACTTTTAAGTCATACGCCAATGTCCATTGCAGACAACCTCATCGCGTTTACCTTTGCAGCCGCCCTGCTGACGCTGACACCGGGCCTCGATACCGCGCTGGTTTTGAGAACCGCAACCGTGGAAGGCAAACAACAGGCGCTCCGCGCGGCATTGGGTATCAACGCCGGCTGCCTGTTGTGGGGCGCCGCAGTCGCCTTTGGCCTGGGCGCCCTGATTGCGGTATCGGAGCTTGCGTACAACGGCTTGAAATATTGCGGTGCCGCTTACCTGGCCTGGCTTGGGCTGAATATGCTTTTGCGCCCGCGAAGCTCGTTGTCGCCCGCCGAAGCGGACGCAAGACCGAATGCAAACTGGTTCCTGAAGGGCATGATGGGCAACGTCCTTAATCCCAAGGTCGGGATTTTCTACGTCTCCTTTCTTCCGCAGTTTGTTCCCCAAGGGCACAACCTGATCGCCTGGACCTTTGGTCTGGTCAGCATTCACGTGGTGCTCGGTTTGTTGTGGTCGTCGACGTTGATTGGCGCAACGCAACAGCTCGCCAACGTTCTGCGGCGCGAGAACGTCATCACGTGGATGGATCGCACAACAGGCCTGGTCTTTGTGCTGTTCGCCGCGCGGCTGGCCTTTAGCAAGCGTTGATCGGAAGTGGCGGCCACACAGCCCCCGACTTCGGAGTGAGTACCCCCAACATTGGGTACCGTCCCCCAGCCATATTCGCGCCTCGATCAGCACAAAGCTTCAGCCTCTGACCCTGCCAACGGGATCTTCAGGCTGCCGACACATTTTGTCACATTCCTTGCAATGCAATGACCCAGTGAGCTTCTCCCGTTCCTGAAAGGTGGAACGTCGAGGAGTTGCACCTATGACCATTGGCTTACAGCAGGAAGTACCCCTGCAACTCGATGGAAGTGCTGCAGTCATCCTCTGCAACCGTCTTGGGGAATCACTTATGAACCGCCCTGGATATATGAGTCGTCTTTTATGCTTTCTGGTCTGCCTGCTTACGGTAACGCTGGTGGCGGCCGATGAATCTCAGGGCAATGACGATCAGGCTAATGAGAAGTGGCTGGAGCCGGCGCGCTCCAAGCTCATGCACGTGACTGGCGCGATGCCGTTCTTTCCGCATCGGGCCAATACCACCGGCAACCTGGTTTTGAATGTAAAAGACTTCGACAATGCCCAGGTCTGTGGCGCTTGCCATACGGAGATCTACAAGCAGTGGCGCTCGTCGATGATGTCCCAAGCCTGGGATGAACCCATCTATCGGGCCTTGCTCAAGCGTGCAAGTGCGGCCACCGACGGGAAGGTCGATAACTTCTGCACCGGCTGCCATACCCCGATCGGTCTCACGACCGGGCAAATCACTTCGGATATCAACCGTTCCTCGGTTGAAGACAGCGCGAAAGATCATCCGATGCCCGGGGTCGATTGCGAGACCTGCCACAACATCAGCGCCCGCACGGGCCTCGATAACGGCGCTTATGTCATGAGCCCTCGAGCGCACGGTAAACCGACCAAGTTCGGCCCGCGCAAAGATGCCGTTTCGCCCTATCACGACACCGTGTATTCCGCCCTGCACACGCGCTCGGACTTTTGCGGCACCTGCCACAACGTCACGCACCCGTTCAGCAGCGTGGCGGTCGAGCGAACCTATGACGAATGGCAGGAGAGTTCCTACAGCCTTAACGATGTCACCTGCCAGAGCTGCCATATGCCGGGCTTTGCGGGTAAGGCCGCGATCATGGGGCCAGACCGCGAGAAGGTCGCCTCGCATTGGTTCAGCGGCGCCAACGCCATGATGCTCCAGCATCTGGGCCAGGACGCGGGCGCGCAACGCGGGCGCGACATGCTCTCGAGCGCGGGGGAAATAAAATTCCAGCCACTGCCGGCCGCCATCATTCCCGGGCAATACACCTCGGTATCCGTGAAAGTTGCCAACGTCGGCGCCGGGCACAAGCTGCCGACCGGCTTCCCGGAGGGACGGGAAATGTGGATCGATTTCCGGGTGCTGGATGCCAGTGGTCGCGAGCTCTATCGGCTCGGCACGATCAAGGACGGAAAGACCGAGGACAACACACGTAATTTCAAAGTGCACATCGGCGACAAGGACGGCAATCCGTTGGACGTCGAGGTCTGGAATGCCACGCAAATTCTCTCGGACAACCGCATTCTGCCCAAGGGCTACGCTATCGAGGACTTCAACTTCCTGGTGCCGGCCGATGCCGTCGGGCCCCTCACCTTGTCTGCCGAACTGAACTACTGGCCGTTTTCACAGAAGCTGGCCGACTACCTGCTGGGCAAGGATAAGTTGCACGTGGAAATCACCCAGATGGCCAAAGTCACACAGAGCATCCCCCTGTCGACAAACCTGGCGGCTGTCGGGGCAGACACTGCACACAATTAGCGGCGCGGGTGGCCTGCTAACGTTTTCAACCTGCTTCTGTAGGAGCTGGCTTGCCAGCGAAAGCGGACTGCCAGTCAACACGAATGTTGACCGTGCCGCCGTCTTCGCTGGCAAGCCAGCTCCTACAGGTGTTGTGTCAAACCCACGCCTTTCAATCATCCCCGGCCTTTTGTAGGAGCTGGCTTGCCAGCGAAAGCGGTCTGCCAGCCAACACTGATGTTGACCGTGCCGCCGTCTTCGCTGGCAAGCCAGCTCCCACAGGCTTTGCGTCTAGCCCACGCTTTTTCAATCAACCCCGGTCTTTGCAGAAGCTGGCTTGCCAGCGAAAGCGGTCTGCCAGCCAACACTGATGTTGACCGTGCCGCCGTCTTCGCTGGCAAGCCAGCTCCCACAGGCTTTGCGTCTAGCCCACGCTTTTTCAATCAACCCCGGTCTTTGTAGGAGCTGGCTTGCCAGCGAAAGCGGTCTGCCAGCCAACACTGATGTTGACCGTGCCGCTGCCTTCGCTGGCAAGCCAGCTCCTACAGGGGGAATGCGTACATTCGTGAAAACAGGTCGGCTGTCAGGCCGCCTCGCGTTGCTTTGGCTTTTGACTTACTTGCCCCATCGAGAGGCCGAGTGGAGGTTCTGCGCAGTGGGCAACCCGGCATGGATGCCGGGTTAGCCGCCCCCGGCCATGGATGGCCGATGGCGGCGGGCCCACGGAGCAGGACCGGAAGGAGGGCATGCCGAGCCTAGGCGAGGCACCGAACGACAGGGGCAAGAGCCCTTGGTTACTTGGGGCTCTTCCAAGTGACTCGCCGTAAGGGCGAAACCCTAAGTGGCCGTTACCGCAGGAATGGATATGTACACCATCAAAAAATATGTCGCCTGACACAAAGTCTTCGCGAGCAGGCTCGCTCCCACAAGGGGATCGAGTACATCCGCGAGAATCAAGTCAGCTGTCAGGCAAGTCGAATCGCCGCACCGTCGCTCCCACATTTGAACTGGGTACACCTACGACAGCCAAGTCAGCTTGACCCGAAATCTGCACGTGCTCGGTGAGGTTCAAGACGGTATCTACAGATGTTTTCCACGCGCTTGTGTATAGGCCCGCTTCCGCGCCCGCATGGGATGACGCCACGCAAGCTGCAAACCGAGTCCGAACGAACGGCCAGCTTTCATAAAAAAAGGGAGGGCATCCAATGCCCTCCCCCCTCTGCTTACGCTCCCTGCGACTTTACTGATCAGGACCTCAAGTAGCCAGAATGAAGTCCGTGGCAGTGACGGTTGTTGCGTCGGCCACACCTACCAGGCGGATGGAGTCAGCGCCTCCGAAGCTGACCAGGGTATCCGCACCGACATCAGCGATGGTGACGCTGCCGGCAAAGGTCGCCGCCGTGATGTTGAACGCGGAAATATCGAGCCGGTCCTGGCCTCCCGCCGCGTTGGCATCGAAGCCGATGATCCGATCGGTCCCGAAGCCCGCTGCGAACAGGAAGACATCGTTGCCATTACTGGCATCCATGATGTCGTTGCCGGCACCGCCAGTGACCGTATCGTTGCCGGTACCGCCATCGATCTGGTCATTGCCGATGCCACCCAGCAATGTGTCGTTACCGACACCACCGAGCAGCGTGTCGTTGCCATCGCCACCCTGGAGCAGATCGTTACCGATACCGCCATCCAGGCTGTCATCCCCCAGCCCGCCGAGCAGCGTGTCGTCGCCTACCCCACCATTCAACGTATCATTCCCGTCACCGCCGTCGAGGCTGTCATCGCCAGTGCCGCCGTTCAGGGTATCGATGCCAATGCCACCGAACAGTTGGTCGTTACCGGCGTCACCATTGAGCGTGTCGTTACCGCCGTTGCCGGTGAGGATGTCATCGCCGTTGTCACCACTGAGGTTGTCATTGCCTGCCCCGCCGGTGATGACGTTGTTCACCAGGTTACCGTTGCCAATGAAGTTGCCAACGCCTGTGAAGGTCAGGTTCTCGACATTGGCAGCCAGCGTGTAGCTGGCCAGCGACGTCTGCGCAGTATCCGTACCGCCACCCGCCACCTCGACCACCACGTCCGCGGTTGTATCGACGATGTAGGTGTCGTTACCGGCGCCCCCTACCAACCGGTCAGCACCCGCACCGCCATTGAGGACGTCGTTGCCGACCCCGCCGGTGATGGTGTTGGCCAGCGCGTTACCGGTCCCGGTGAAGTTACCCGCACCGGTATAGGTCAGGTTCTCGACGTTGGCAGCGAGCAGGTAGCTGGCCAGGCTGGTTTGCACCAGATCGGTACCGCCACCCACCGCCTCGGTGACGGTGTCACCGACGTTGTCGACCACAAAGGTGTCGTTGCCGGCACCGCCATTCATGACATCCGCACCCAGCCCACCGTTGAGGATGTCGTTGCCGTCCCCGCCATTGAGGACGTCGTTACCGACCCCGCCGGTGAGGGTGTTGGCCAGCGCGTTACCGGTACCGGTGAAGTTACCGGCGCCGATATAGGTCAGGTTCTCGAGATTCGCACCCAGGGTGTAGCTGGCCAGCGCCGTCTGCACGGTATCCGTACCGCCACCCGCCCCCTCGACCACCACGTCCGCGGCGGTATCGACGACATAGGTGTCGTTGCCGACGCCCCCCACCAACTGGTCAGCCCCCGCACCGCCATCAAGGACGTCGTTACCGACCCCGCCGGTGATCGTGTTGGCCAGCGCATTACCGGTCCCGGTGAAGTTACCCGCGCCGGTATAGGTCAGGTTTTCGACGTTGGCAGCAAGCAGGTAGCTGGCCAGACTGGTTTGCACCAGATCGGTACCGCCACCCACCGCCTCGGTCACGGTGTCACCGACGTTGTCGACCACGAAGGTGTCGTTGCCGGCACCGCCATTCATGACATCCGCGCCCAGCCCGCCATTGAGGGTGTCGTTGCCGTCCCCGCCATTGAGAACGTCGTTACCGCTCCCGCCGGTGATGATGTTGTCCAGCGCATTACCGGTACCGGTGAAGTTAGCCGCACCGGTATAGGTCAGGTTCTCGACGTTGGCTCCGAGCACGTAGCTGGTAAGACTGGTTTGCACCAAATCGGTACCGCCACCCACCGCCTCGGTCACGGTGTCACCGACGTTGTCGACCACATAGGTGTCGTTACCGGCACCGCCATTCATGGCATCCGCGCCAAGCCCGCCGTTGAGGGTGTCGTTGCCGCCCCCGCCATTGAGGGTGTCGTTACCGCTCCCGCCGGTGAGGACGTTGTCCAGCGCATTACCGGTACCGGTGAAGCTGGCCGCACCGGTATAGGTCAGGTTCTCGACGTTGGCTCCGAGCACGTAGCTGGTCAGACTGGTTTGCACCAGATCGGTACCGCCACCCACTGCCTCGATGACGGTGTCACCGACGTTATCGACCACAAAGGTGTCATTGCCGGCACCGCCATTCATGGTATCCGCGCCGGTCCCACCGTTGAGGGTGTCGTTGCCGTCCTCGCCATTGAGGACGTCGTTGTCGTCCCCGCCGTTGAGAATGTCATTGCCGGTGCCGCCCAACAGCTGGTCAATACCGCCCAAGCCGTTGAGCGTATCGTTCCCGCCCAGGCCACTCAGCACATCGTTACCCGCGCCGCCCGTGAGGGTGTTCGGGCCACCGTCACCCGTCAGCACCACGCCAGGCGGTAGCACAACCGCCGCCGTCGCTGCAGAGGTCACCGACTCCAGCGTGCCGAAGCCATCGGTGTAGCGCACGATCACCCGCAGTTGCAGATTGTTCTGCGCCGACCCAGGGGTGAAGGTCGCAGCGGTCGCACCGTTGATGTCGGTGAAGGAAGCGCCGATACCTTGCTGCCATTGGAAGCTGAAGGTGCCCAGCCCATCGACATCAGCAATCCCGGCCGTCAGCGCGGTCAGCACCTGTCCTTGTTCCGGTGTCGTATCGCTGATCAGCAACGCGCCTGTCGGTGCATCGTTGACGTTGGCCACCGGATCCGAAGGGTCGGATGCAATGCTTTCGGCCACACCGAAGTTATCCACGTAACTGACCACCACACGCACCTGGTTGCCGACCTGAGCCTGACCCAGCGTGAAGGTGCTGCCGGTAGCGCCGGGGATGTTGACGAAGCTGACCCCGTTGGTCGCCTGCCACTGGTAGGTGAACTGCGGATTGCTGAGGCCATCGGCATCGACGATGCTCGATGTGTTAGCGGTCAACACCTGGTTCTGCGCCAAAAGCCCGGTGACGGTCGGCCCTGCGGTCGGTGCGCTGTTCCCCGCCGAGTCGACGATCTCCAGCGTGCCCTTGGCATCCTGATACACCGCCCGGACGCGGATGTTCAGACCTGCAACATCGTCCGCCACGCGGTAGGTGGTGCCGATCGCCCGCGATACCTCGCCGGCGGCGACAAAGGTGATGTCTTCAAAAACACCCGAGCCCGGAATGTTTTCCACCTGCCAGTAGTAAGCCACCGCACCGGTAACCGCACCGGTCGGATTGGCCCCACTCACGTTGTCCGCGTCGAATACAGCCTGATCGCTGACGCGCAGCAGTTGGCCGGCGACAGGCGTGTCATCACGCGTACCGGTGGCATCATCGAGGATTGCCAGATGCCCCGATGGGCCTGCGTTTTGGGCGGTGCCCACGCCGGACGACTGCGCAACGTCAGCGAACTGCAGACGCTCGATGCCCGTCAGGCGATCAACACCGTCACGCCCCGCCACCAGGTCGGTCACGATGACGGTATTGCCCTCGACCACGACGCTGTATTCCGACGCATTACCGGAGAACAGCGCAGTGTCGTATTTGTCTTCGCCGGTCAGAATCTCCCGCACGATGACCAGTTGGCCTGGGTTGTAGGTGCCGTTGAGCATGAAGGGCACCATCGGTTCCATGCTGTCGAAGGAGGCGATTTCCGGGCCAGTGCCATCCGCGTTCGCCCGTACGCTGATGCGTACGTTCAGCCACTTGTCACCGTCGATGATGTCGTCACCACCGCGACCTTCGATGAGGTCGCTGCCGCTGCCACCGAGGATGATGTTGCCGCCGTCGTAGAACGTCGCTCCGGCTGGCAGCAGATTCGCCAGGCCGTTGATCAGGCTGATGTTGGTCAGCACACTGCCGGTTGCCCCCGCGGTGGGTAGCGATGTCGCATCTCCGTTATCACCGCGCAGGAAGTCACCGTGTTTCGAACCCGACAAACCTTCCATGATGTCGAAACGCACCAGCGCCGAGGCCCCTGATCCCGGTACCGGCGGTACATCGAAAAAGCGATCGCTGTAATCGATGGTCACGCCCTGGGTGAGGTCCTTGAAGGTCGCCCAGTCATAGCCGGAGCCGCCGATATAGCGGTCACCGAAGCCGAGACTGCCGACCATGATGTCGTCGCCGCCTTCACCGTTGAACTTGTCGTTCTCGTTGCCGCCGATGAAGACATCGTTGCCGATCACCGGGTCGTTGCCGAGCGGGTCGAAGTTGTCGCCAGGCGCACCGTCCGAGGTGCCCTTCTCGATCCAGTCGTCGCCTTCGTTACCCATGTCCTGCTCGTTGGCCTTACTACCCAGGATGAAGTCGTTGCCCTGGCCACCAATGGCTTCGGAGGCGTCCTCACCGGTCACGATGAAGTCATTGCCGAACCCGCCAATGATCAGGTTGATGCCGTTGCCTCCGTGCAGCACGTCGTTGCCGTCGCCGCCCTGGATGTTATCGTCGCCGCCCATGTCAGTGATGATGTCGTCGCCGGCGCCACCACGCAGTTGGTCGTTGCCGTTACCCCCTTCGATGCGATCGTTGCCGGCATCGCCCCAGACAGTGTCATCGCCACCCCCGGAGACGAGGATGTCTTTGCCGTTGGTGCCGCCCATCACAATGTGCTCATCACCCGAGTACCGGATGTAGTTGGTGTCCGGCCCCACCGTCAGCGGGTTGTCGCGGAACACCACCTGATGATGGTTGTCGTCAAGCGGATCGGCGTTGCCCACGCCATCGTTGTACTGCTTGCTCTGGTCCACTTCCAGATAGAACGTCGGGTCCGAGAACACCAGGCCTGGCAAGTGCGT
Source organism: Pseudomonas izuensis (assembly GCF_002356535.2). Classification (NCBI taxonomy): domain Bacteria; kingdom Pseudomonadati; phylum Pseudomonadota; class Gammaproteobacteria; order Pseudomonadales; family Pseudomonadaceae; genus Pseudomonas; species Pseudomonas izuensis. The sequence goes on from NZ_AP017423.2 coordinate 4,576,731, forward strand.
GGCCGAGGTGTTGGCCATGATCAGCTTGGCGAACGAGTTGCTTTCAAGTTCGGCATTCATCGACAGGCCAGAGGTACGTTCCAGGTAATAGAAGCGGTCGCCGTCCTGGAGTTTTTCCAGCTGGTTCTCGAACACGAAGTTGAAGGTCGTGCCGAGCATGCCGCCGAACGGCGTTTTCTCTTCCGCCAGGCCGCCGATCCAGAGATCGATGGCATCGACACCCGTGATCGTCACCCCCTTCAGGTCGTCGGCAGTCCCCAGCACCCCGTCTTTACCGGCCCGCGTTACGTTGGCCCATTCAGCACTGCCGTTGAGGAAGTCCAGGCGGTCCGCCGGCGCACCCGTGCCACCGAACACGAGCAACATGGCTGCATCGCGCTTGGCTTCCATCGTGGTCGCCGCGAGGATCGACTGATGCGTGCCATAGGCCGCAATGAAGTTGATCAACGACTCCGGATGCTTGAGGTGCTGCACCAGGTCGACCCAGCTGGTGTACGGCTTGAGTTGGGAATCACCGGTTTGGCTGTAGATGTCGCGGCGGATCGCATTGAGCGAGGGAATGCCCACGTCGCGGCCACGGGCGATGTTGAGCGCCGGCAGGTCCAGCGGCAGGCCCAGCAGGTTATTACGCAGCGCCTCGGTGACGAACTCATCGATTTCGTTACCGGCTTGCCGAGTCACCCCACGGATGATTGCACTGGTCGCATCCTCTGGCGTCAGCCCACTGGCGGCATACGCCAACGGGTTGAGGAACGCCGCAATCAAGCCGATTTGCTGATTGGGATTAGCGCTGTGCGGATCGCCCACCACGTTGTAATTGGCGTCGAAGCGATCAACGGTCTCGGTCAGCATCGAGTGGCCAAACCGGTACACGGTGTGGGCAAACTCGGCGACGATCGAGGCATCGAGGTCGACGTCATAGACCTGGGTCGGTGCGAAGAACAGGTCGACCCTGGGTTGGATGGTCCGTGCAAACTCCTCGAACACCAGGTGCTGATACTGCATCTCGGTGCCGAACTTGGCCGCCTGGAACAAGCGCTCGCCATTCCACACCAGCGCATCGATCTCCGCCTGGTTGACGGGCAGCGCGCTCACCGGATTGAGCAGCCACTCGTTGAGGAAGGCCACGTCATGCGAATCGAGCACAGTGTCCTTGGTCTGTGCGACAAGCCGATTGTGCTCGGCGTGGAAGATCGCATGCACCGCCGTCAGGCCGATGTTCTCGTTGACCCGTCCGTCGCCAGCGATGTAGTGCGCATCCAGCAACTCGTTGTCGTAGGTCAGGTTGGCCCCGGTCTGCGGGTTGAACGGCTGTGCGTTGCCGGTATCGTGATCGGCGTCAGGCGCGAGCACGCCACCGCTGAACACAGGTACGGCATTGTTGTTGATGTCGACGAGGAACTGGTGACCGGTGCGTACCGCATTGGCCAGGCTGATCGGGGCAAGCGGATTGCCTTCGACCAGGGTGTCATCCGCCGTGCCGGCGAGACCGTCAAGCCCCTTCATCACGACCATCGGGAAGCCGTGCGGCCCCTTGATGAAGTTGCCGTATGCGTCGGTCGCCAACAGTGGCGCGTTATCGACATCGGCATCGGTAAGGTGGATGCCCAGGACGTCGTTGGCCTGCGCCTTGACCACCTTCCAGGTCGCCATGCCACCGATCTCGGTGTCGTCTGCGGTGCCGTACTTGCCATCGGCGCCCAGGTCACGGTTGGTGATCAGCTTGCCGGTCGCGATGGGGCCGTGGTCAGTCAGCACATAACCGCGCAGGAATACCTGGTGCGATGGGTGCGAGCTGTAGGTCTGGTTCTGATCCACGAACGGCGTGGTGCTGTTGGTATGCTCATGAATGTCGTCGGCCGTGCCGAGCAAACCATCGGCCCCTGGCAGGTTGGTCGCGCGGGTCAGCACCATGAAGTTGGTGTGGCCGCCCGGCACATACAGCGGGTCATCCGGTTGCAGCGGGATGTAGACGGTGCCTGAACCGCCTTTGCTGACCAGGTCCAGACCATGGTCGAAGAACTGCCCGAAGAAGGTCATCCAGGCGTTGAACGGCGCGGACAATCCCGCATCCGCCGCGGTGTTCTCGAACAGGTACACATCGTGGTCGTCGGCAGTACCGAACTGACCATCCATGCCAGGGCTGGCGACTATCCGTACGCCATCCTTGAGCACGTCGTCGTTACCCGAACCCACCACGCCGAAGTCGAGATGACCGTTCGCACCCGGGTCGTAAGCCGTGGCATAGGCCGCCGGGTTGTGCGAGGTCTGGTCGACGATCAGGTTACTGATGGTGCGCGGCTGCGAGTCAAACACAGCACCGCTGTTCTGCGCATAGGACGACCCCGGGATGGCCGGCGAGCCGGGGCCGAAGAAGCCGGCAGGCGCACCTTCCGCCGGATTGAACACCGGATCGCTCAAGCGCGGGAAGGTGTTGTCGGCGGCACCATACTCAGTGTGGTTGTTGCCATTGAGGTTCATCAGGTTGTTGTTCGACCCGTCGACCGCACGCAGGCCCAACGGCGCGCGGATGTTCGGGATCAGCGAGAGGATGTCCTGTCCGGCCGCGTCCGCCTCGGCAATCTTGATCTGATCAAGAATGAAGTTGAGGTCGGAACGGACCATGTGCAGGCCTTCGCCACCCGCCGTGGCGTCGACTACAGGTACCGGCGCCGTTGGCACGACCGGTGCGCCGGGAGCCACCACGGCCGTCGGCTGCGAGAACACCACTTCAGTGGTGCCATGCCCATCCTGGTAGATCGCCTTGACCCGCAACGACAAACCGGCGAGGTCAGGAGAGACCTTGAACCGGGTACCGTCGGCACTTTGGAAGGCCAGGTCACCGGCCGGCAACAGGATGATGTCCTCGAAAACGCCGCTGCCTGGATTGGCCTCGAACTGCCAGTAGTAGGACACCGAGGAATTGTTGATCGAACCCAGTGGATTGCCCGCCGCAATGTTGTTGGCATCGGTCACCCCGGCCACGCTGACGATCAGCGTGTCGCCCACCGTGATCGCTCCGCCGTTTCCATCGGTGATGGTCGGACTGCCCACCGGTTCTGCGTTCAGCCCCGGCACCAGCACTTTCTGGGAATCGGCGAACTGGAGGCGTTCGATATGCAGCAGGGTATCGGTGCCGTCGCGAGCCGCGACGGTATCGGCCACCGTCCAGACGTCGTCCGACAGATCGGCCGTGCCACGGGTGTCCTGGGTCACCACGTACTCGGACTGGCGCCCGGAAAAAATCGCGGTGTCGAAGGCGTTCCCGCCTGTCGAGGTACCGGGCAGGATTTCCCGCACGGCCTTGAGCTGACCCGGGTTATAGGTGCGGTCCAGCATGAACGGAATCATGTCGACCATGCTGTCGAAGCTGGCGATCTCGGGGCCGGTATGGTTGACATCACCCGGGGCATACACCGCAATCCTGACGTTGATCCATTTGTCGCCGTCGATCAGATCATCGCCACCGCGGCCTTCGATCAGGTCACTGCCATTGCCACCGAGGATGATGTTTCCGGTGGCAAAGCCGGTGGTCGGCAGGCCGGCATCGGCCAGGAACTGCGCCAGTCCGTGGATCAATGCCACATTGGTCAGCGCACTGCCCGTGGCCCCCCCGTGGTTGACGATAGTGACAGCATCCACATCGTCGCCCTTGAGCACATCACCGTATTTCGAACCGGACAAGCCTTCGACCTCGGCAAAGCGGTCGAGGATCGAGGCCGGCGAGGCACCGACCGGATTGAACACCCCGGCGTTCTGGTTTGGCGCGTTGCCGTGTGGCTGTGCCAGTGCGGCCAGGCTCAGGTCAACGGTCACGCCGACCTTGTCATTTTTGTAGGTCACCCAGTCGAAACCGGACATGCCGTCCATCTTGTCCTGGGCATCGCTGCCGACAAAGATGTCATCGCCGCCCTCGCCGATCATTTCGTCGAAGCCACCGCCACCGATAAAGATGTCGTTGCCGATCACATCGTCATTGAGCAACGGCGAGAAGTTATCGCCAGGTGCACCGTCCTGGGTGCCCTTCTCGATCCAGTCATCGCCTTCGTTGCCGGTCGGTGGCAGGTTGGTCTTGGCACCGAGGATGAAGTCGTCGCCCTGGCCGCCGAAGGTGGTAGTGATGTCTTCGGTGGTGACGATAAAGTCCTGACCATCGCCGCCGAGGATCAGGTTGCCGGCCGCCAGCATGCTGCCGGCGATGATCACGTCGTTGCCGGCATTGCCTTCCAGGCGGTTGTCGCCGAACGAGTCGGTGATGATGTCATCGCCCGCGCCACCGAGTACCGCATCGTTCCCGGCACCGCCTTCGAGAATGTCGTTGCCGCCATCGCCATAAATGGTGTCATCGCCGTCACCGGAAATGATGATGTCGTTGCCGGCGGTACCACCCAGCACAACATGGTCTTCACCGGTGTACTGCAGATAATTGCTGTCTGCACCAGGCGTGTTGGGGTTGTCGCGGATCACCAGCGGCACGATTTCCACGCCGTTGATCATGATGCCGCCCGTCGGGTCGGCGTTACCGTGCGCGCCCAGGCCCGTGAACTGATTGGCCTGATTCACTTCGAGGGTGAACGTGGGCGTCAGGAACACGGTGTTCGACAGGTGGGTGACATCGCTGTTGAGCATGATCAACTTGGCAAAGGAGTTGTTCTCCAGCTCCGTGCCGAAGTTCAGGCCCGCGGTACGCGACAGGTAATAGAAGCGGTCGCCGTTCTGCAACGCTTCCAGTTGGGTTTCAAACACGAAGTTGAAGGTCGAGCCGAGCATGCCGCCGAACGGCATTTTCTGCTCGGCGAGGCCACCGACCCAGAAGTCGATGTCGTCCACACCGGTGGTGGTGACGCCATTGACCATGGCGTAGATGCCCCTACTGTTCAGAAAGTCCAGGCGATCTGCTTCAGTGGCGGTAAAGGTACGTTCATCGGCAGTGCCGACGTTGATCACCGCGCTGCCGCCAAACACCAGGGCAGCGGCGACCGCACGCATCTCGACCAGCGTATCCACATCGGCCGCCGTCAATGCCCCGTGGGTGCCGAAGGCCGCGATGAAGTTGACCAGCGACTCGGGATGCTTGAGGTGGTCCACCAAGTCAGCCCAACTGATGTACGGCTTGAGTTGGCTGTCGCCGGTGGCTGCGTACATCTCACGGCGCGCTTCGTTCAAGGTAGGGATGCCGGTGTCGCGACCGCGCGCCAGGTTCAGCGCCGGCAAATCGAGCGGCAGGCCGAGCAGATTGTTGCGCAGCGCTTCGGTGACGAACTCGTCGATCTCGTTGCCGAGTTGGCGGGTGACACCGCGAATGATCGCCCCGGCCGCTTCGTCCGCAGTCGCCCCGCTGCCGGCGAACGCCAGCGGGTTGAGGAAGGCCGCGATCAGGCCGAGTTGCGAGTCCGGGTTGTTCGGGTCTGTGAGGAGCGGATTGAACTCGGGGTCGAAGCGATCGACCGTCTCGGTCAGCATCGAGTGACCGAACCGATACACCACATGAGCAAACTCGGCGAGGATGGCCGGGTTGATCGAGGTGTCATAACCGTTGGGGGCCAGGAATCCGTCGACCTGCGGTTGAACGGTCCGCGCGAACTCTTCGAACACCAGGTGCTGGTACTGCATCTCGGTACCGAACTTGGCGGCCTGGAACAGCCGTTCGCCATCCCACACCAACGCGGCGATACCGGCAGGTGTGGTCGGTATCGCGGCCACGTCGTCCACCAGCCATTCATTAAGGAAGGCCAGGTCGCCGGCGGCCAGAATGGTGTCCTTCGATTGCTGGACCAGGCGGTTGTGCTCGGAGTGGAACACATGGTGCACGGTGGTCAGGCCGATGTTCTCGTTCACCCGGCCGTCACCGGCAATGTAGTGGGCGTCGAGCAGTTCGTTGTCATAGGTCAGGTTGTTGCCACCTGCGTCAACGGCCTGCGCATTGCCGATATCGGTGTCGCCATCCGCCTGCAGAACCCCTCCGACGATGACCGGTGCGGCATTGTGGGCGATGTCGTCGAGGAAACCATGCCCGGTGCTCACGGCGTTGGCCAGGCTGATCGGAGCATCCCGATTGCCTTCGATCAGTTGAGTAACGTCATCAGCGGTCCCGGCAATCCCGTCAGCACCGTTACTGAAGCGCATCACCACTTGAGGCATGCCGCTCGGGCCCCGGATGAAGTTGCCATACGCATCGGTGGCCAGCAGCGGCACGTTGTGCACATCGGCGTCGGTCAGGTTGATACCGAGAATGTCACGGGCCTGGGCCTTGACCACTGCCCAGGTCGCCATGCCGCCGTTTTCGCCGTTGCCATCATCGGCGGTGCCGAACTTGCCATCAGCGCCGAGATCGCGATTGGTAATCAAGCGCCCCGTTGCCACAGGGTCACCGGCCGCGTTGAGGACGTACTCGCGCAGGAATACCTGGTGCGAAGGGTGTGAGCTGTAAGTCTGGCTTTGGTCTACAAACGGCGAGGTGGTGTTGAGCTGGCCATCATCGGCAGTGCCGAGTTGCCCATCCGCGCCAGGGGTATGCACGGCGCGTGGCAGCACCATGAAGTTGGTATGGCCGCCCGGTACGTACAAAGGATCGTCCGGTTGCAGCGGAATAAACACGACATCGGTACTGCTCTTGGTGACCAGGTCCAGGCCATGGTCAAAGAACTGGCCGAAAAAGGTCATCCACGAGTTGAAGCCGGCGGTCAGGCCGACGTCCGGCGACACGTTGGGGATGAAAAACACTTCCTTGTCATCGGCCGTGCCGAACACCCCATCCAAGCCGGGGCTGATCACCGGATCGGCACCGCCGTTCGCCGCGACCGCAGCCGGGTTGTGGGCGGTCTGGTCGACGATCAGGTTGCTGATAATCCGTGGCTGCGGGTCGACCACATTCCCTGACGCTGCATAGGCCGCCCGATACTGGGCATCAAGCAAGCGCAGGAAGGAGTTGTCCGAGGCGCCAAACTCACTTTGCCCGGCGACCAGGTTGTTGTAGCTGCCATCGACGGTTCGCAGACCGAAAGGCACCTGACTGTTGGGTAGCAAATCAATGAGGCTGGCGCCGTTGGCATGCGCTTCTGCAATGAAGATTTGCTTGAGGATGAATTCCAGGTCCGACTTGTTGAAATTGGCCATTTTACATTGTCCTCGATCTATCTGGGGGTAAGGCGCGGGACGACAGAATCCGCCCGCGCCCAGTCAGGTGCTGACTTGCGCAGTGTGTTGATTCAGTTTTTTGGCGAGAGCAGGCGTGGATCAGGCAAAGCCGTCACCTGGCGCCCGGTAATGCGCGCCTGGAATTCGCAAAAGGAATGGCTCGCTGAGCGATTAGGCAGAGCGATGCCAGGCTGTCGGTGGGCCATGGCATCTGGAGGTCGAGGCGAACCTCCTGTACAGCTCCGTCACTCTGCAAAAGAACGCAATGATCGACATGTTTTGCTCCTTCAGGAGTCAACGTGCCTTGCATTGCCAAAGTGATGGCGGGCTTCAGGCGGGCGACCCTCCCCCATGACTAAAGTTCCATTGCAATTGACTGTCAATATTACGCCGTAAAAGCAGACGACCGGCATCAGACATGCCAACTAACTGTTATTTAACGATATATAGATTTTCTTAAGCACAGCTAGTGCGAAATGTTATTTGAAACTGTATCGCTAGAGAAACAAACGCCACCTACGCTCCTGCATGTGGAAGCACGGCAGAATTCGGGACTGGCCCAGAGAGCTACAGCTTGTGCCGACGAGCCGCCTACACAACTACATATTGTTAGCCAACTATGTGAACTGGCAGCTGTGGCGCCGCAAGGGGCCATCGGCTTTTCGGTGGGGGACTACCAAAATGCACAAGCAGTCGAGCACCCGCTCCGAACTCGCCGACGCGATCTTTCGCCTGCGTCGCAGTTTTTACTCGCTGGCAGGGTTCAGTGGCGTGATCAATGTCATGATGTTGACGCCAGCCGTTTATATGCTGCAGGTCTATGATCGGGCCCTGGTCAGCCGCAACGTCACGACTTTGACGATGTTGACCGTGCTGGTGATAGGGCTGTTCCTGCTGATGTCCACGCTGGAATTGGTCCGCACCCGCGTGCTGATCCGGGTCGGCAACTGCCTCGACATGGACCTCAACCGACGCATCTTCACCGCCGCATTCGAACGCAACCTGAGCCGTGCCGGAGGTAATCCGGCCCAGGCCCTGCAAGATCTCGCGCAGGTTCGTCAGTTCCTCACCGGCAATGCCCTGTTCGCCTTCTTCGATGCCCCGTGGACACCGATCTACCTGTTGGTCGCCTACCTGATCCACCCGCTGCTCGGACTGGTGACGCTGATCGGTTCGCTGATACTGATGGGCCTGGCTTATCTCACCGAAAAGGCCACGCAGAAGCCGCTGGCCGAAGCCAATCAGGCCGCCCTCTCCTCCGCCCAATACGCCAACAACAACCTGCGCAACGCCGAGGTCATCGAGGCCATGGGCATGCTGCCGTCGATCAGCAAGCGCTGGTTCCAAAGCCATTTGCGCATTCTGGAAATGCAGACCCTGGCTTCCGACCGCGCCGCCTTGATCAGCAGCACCGGACGCTTCGTGCGCATCACGTTGCAGTCGCTGATCCTTGGCGCCGGCGCGCTGCTGGCCATCGAAGGCAAGATCACCCCGGGAATGATGATCGCCTGCTCGATCCTCACCGGCCGTGCGCTGGGCCCGGTGGAACAGGTCATCGCGTCGTGGAAGCAATTGCTCGGTTGCCGTTCGGCCTGGGGCCGGCTCAACGAGATGTTGCATGACTATCCACGCCGGCCACCGAGCATGTCGCTGCAGCGCCCCTTGGGCATGCTGGCGGTGGAGAACGTATTTGCCGGTGCCCCCGGCACCAACAACACGATTCTGCGCGGGGTGAGCTTCAGCCTCCTCCCGGGCGAAAGCCTTGGCGTCATCGGCCCATCCGCCTCGGGCAAATCCACCCTCGCCCGCCTGCTGGTCGGCGTCTGGCCGGCGCAGGCCGGCAAGGTGCGCCTGGACGGCGCGGACATATTCACCTGGAACAAGGGCGAGCTTGGCCCCTGGCTCGGCTACCTGCCACAGGACGTGGAACTGTTCGAAGGCAGCATCGCCGACAACATTGCGCGCTTTGGCGAAGTGGACAGCGACGCGGTCATCCGTGCGGCCAGGAGCACTGGCGTGCACGAGATGATCCTGCGTTTCCCGCAAGGTTATGACACGCGCCTGGGCACCGATGGCAGCCCGCTTTCCGGTGGCCAGAAGCAACGCATCGCCCTGGCCCGCGCCCTGTACGGCGAACCCAATCTGATCGTGCTGGATGAACCGAACGCCAACCTCGACGACGTCGGTGAAAAGGCCCTGGTCGATGCGTTGGCCGAACTCAAGGGCCGTGGCGCTACCGTCATTCTGATTTCCCACCGTCCCAACGTACTTTGCGCCGTCGACAAGGTGCTGATGCTGCGCGACGGCGGTGTGCAGATGCTCGGCACGCGCGATGAAGTATTCGCAGCGCTGCGCAAGGCCAGTGTGATACCTGCAGGCGCACCGACTCCGCTGACCTCCGTCAAAGCACGGGAGTGACCGATCATGCAAATGAGCCAACACACCGAGATGATTCAGAACGATCCCAGGAGCGTGGTAGACCTGGACGTCGGCAAACCCGCGCGATGGGGCGTGTGGCTGGTGCTCGCCGGCTTCGGCGGTTTCCTCCTGTGGTCCTGGCTGGCGCCGCTGGATGCCGGCGTGGTCGCGACCGGCACGGTGAAAGTCACCAGCAATCGCAAAGCCGTGCAGCATCTGAGCGGCGGCACCGTGGAGGCCATACTCGTTCGCGAAGGCGATGTGGTGAAGAAAGGCCAGGAGGTGGTCCGCCTCGACTCGTTGCGCGCCGCTGCCGAACAGGGTGCGGTCGGCGCCCAGTACATCGTCAGCAAGACGGTGGAAAACCGCCTGGAAGCGGAACGTGACGACCGCGATGTGGTGAACTTCGATCCCGAGCTGGTCAAGCGCTTCGGCGATGACCACCGCCTGCTGGCCGCCATGGACCTGCAACAGCGCCTGCTGGATACCCGGCGCGCCGGCCTCGCGGGCGAAATCAGCATCCTGCAGGAAAACCTGGCGGCGTCGCAGGTGCAGCTCAAGGGGCTGCAACAGGTCTATGGCGCCCGCGCCTCGCAGATCAACTTCCTCAACCAGGAACTGCAAGGCACCCGCGTACTGGCGGCTGAAGGCTATGTGCCGCGCAACCGCCTGCTGGAGCTGGAACGCAGCAACGCCGACCTCTCCGCCGGCCAGGCCGAGAACCTCAACAACATCGCTCGCGTGCGCAGCCAGACCACTGAAATCAAGTTGCGCATCCTGCAACGCCAGCACGATTACCTGAAGGAAGTCGAATCGCAGCTGACCGACACCGCCAAGGAAAACACCACCCTGGCCGACCGCTTGCGCGCGCTGGACTATGAAGTGACCCACACGGTGATTCGATCGCCCATCGATGGCATGGTCCAGTCACTGAGCATTGCCACCGTCGGCGGGATCATTCAGCCGGGCTTCAAGATCATGGAAATCGTTCCGGTCAACGAACCGCTGCAGGTGGACGCGATGATTCCCGTGCAGGCCATCGACAAGATGGTTCCCGGACTGGATGTGGACATTGCCTTTCCGGCCTTCAACCATGCCCAGACACCCAATATCCCCGGCCGCGTGAAGACCATCTCCGCCGACCGCCTGCTCGACGAGGAAAGCAAGCAACCGTTCTACCTGGCTCAGGTTGAAGTCACGCCCGATGGCATGAACCTGCTGGGCAGCAATCACATTCGCCCGGGCATGCCCGCCAGCGTCACCATCAAGACCGGCGAGCGCAACATGATGAGCTACCTGCTCAAACCAATGCTCGACCGCGTGGACAGCGCCTTCAAGGAACAATGAAATGGACCGTCATTGCCTGTTCTTCTGCCTGCTGGGGCTGAGCCTGCCGGCCGGCGCCATGGACCTCAAACAAGCCTGGGACCTGTTGCAGTACCAAGGCCCCATCTACCGCGCCGCCGTGCATGAAAAAGAGGCCGGCGGGGAAAACCGCGCCATCGGCAAGGCCGGCCTGCTGCCGCAGATCAGTGCCTCGGCCTACGACAACAAGGTCAATGGCACCCAACACCAGAACGGCATCGACAGGGATCTGGACTATGACTCCAAGGGCGCCAACGTGCGCCTGCGCCAGCCGCTGTTCAACAAACAGAAAATGGCCGAATACCGCCAGGGCCAGCAGCGAGCCGACTACAGCGTCGCGGTGTTCGATGCCAAGAGTCAGGACGCCGCGGTGCGCCTGGCCGAAAGCTATTTCGACGTGCTCCTGGCCAGCGAAACCATCGTCCTGGCCAAGTCCAAGCTCAACGCCTTCGAAGAACAACTCGCCTCGGCAAAACGGCGCATGGAACTGGGTGCCGGCACGGTCACCGACATCGATGAGTCGGCCGCTCGCCGCGACCTCGCCGAGGCCGAACTGATCGAAGCCCAGGACAACCTGATCAACGCGCGCCGCAAGCTGGAGGAATACATCGGTGAAACACCCGAATCCCTGACCACCTTGCAGCCGAACTTCGATACACCTCCGCTGCTGCCGAGCAACCTGCAGGACTGGTTGGTCAAGGCCCAGACCGATAGCCCGCTGATCCATGCGCGCCGATATAGCCGCGACCTCGCCGAAGAAGAAGTCAATCGCGCCAAAGCCGGCCACTGGCCAACCCTGGATTTCGTTGCCGGCTACACCGCGGGCGATAGCCAATCAATCTCCGAATTGAATCAACGCAACCGCTACGGCTCGATCGGGCTGGAAGTCAACATCCCGCTGTTCAGCGGTGGCGGCGTCAGCGCACTGACACGCCAGGCCAGCGCCAACAGCGAGAAGGCCACGGACGAACTCGACGCCACACGACAGGAAGTCATCTCCGGAACCACCCGTGAGTATCACGGTGTACAGAGCGGCGCCAAACGCGTTCGCGCACTGGAGAAGGCAGTAGCGTCCAACGAACGTTCACTGATTTCGACACGCAAGGGCTTCAAGGAGGGAGGCACCAGTACCAATTCGGACGTCCTCAACGCCGAAGAGTTGCTCTTCGTTGCGCGCCACGATCTGTTCGAGGCCAAGTTGCGCTACCTGATGTCACGCCTGCGCCTGGCCTCTTCGGTGGGCAGCCTGGGCGATGACGATATCGACCAGATCAACGATTACCTTGGACCGGAGCTGCTGGTCACCAACTAACGATCACCTGCCAGCCGGTCGAGCCAAATGATGGCTGACCGGCGTTCCTCCCTCAGGGTAAATGTCTTTGATAGTTACCAAAGCCCTGTCACATCCGTGACATTTTCAACCCTCACCGCGGACCAGCGAAGCAACTGGTTCGCGGCGCGCTCGGCATGCTTTCCCCCCAATTCCCGGCCGTCTGGCAACACCCACCAATGCAGAAATATCCTGTCAAAAGCGGTCGGTTTAACGGGGCTGCCACTCCCCCAAAAATGGGCGACCACACCCACTCAGCCGGGCATTTATCACCAGATTTGAGGAATATCACCCACCCCCCGTATCCCCCATTAGTACTAGTTAAACAACCCGCTAATTATTTGGAACTTTTTCTACGCCATGCTGTTGTGGCTCGTTAGTTGCTCTACCCCTTGTACCCGCAACAGCTGTCGTCCCGACAATGGAGACGGCGGGGCATCACGCGAGGGGTGAAAAATGAAACGCGCGACACCACCAAGCAATTCCATCGCCCTGCTGCGCAGGTCAAGCCTGCCTTGTGCGATGCTCATTACCCTGACCACCGCCAATGCCGCGCCGCTCGACGATGTCAGCCAGCCACCACCGACAGACCCCTCGGCCTACTCCAATCCCCCGGCCGACCCCAAGGTCGCGCTGGATGCCTTGCTGACCATGCCGCCCGCCAACCAGGGTGCGATAGCCCTGCCCAACGGCGTGTATGGCGACCGCAAAACCCCGCGCGCCGACAACGTACTGCCGCCCAGCCTGCAAACCTCGTTCAAGATCCCCACCAACGGCAAGCCCAGCCCATTGTTCGGGGCCCAGCCGTTCACCCAGCAACTGCTGCTGTTCGAGGAATTCGGCACGGAAAAACTCGACCCGACCCTGCCCGCGCCGCCACTGACATTTCCCGTGCCCCTTGCCGGCCCGGCGCCCCAGCAGGACCCGGACAACATCGCTCGCAGCGGCCCGTCGAGTTCGGCACTGGAAGCCTTCATGCGCCAGCCGGGGCTTTATCCGTTTCCGGCGCAGTACTCCAACGTGCTGGACCGCAACCCGTGGAAATCGCAGATCGAAGCCTTCCTCAATCGCCATCCGGTAGGTTCGCCGGCCGAAGGCCGTCCGCCTGGAAAAGGCTGGTCCCACCAGCGCTGGAACGAGTTCTATCCGCAGGTCGCCTTCAAAACCGTGCAAGCGGGCGCCAAACTCAACGGCGGCATGCGCGACCGCCGGCAATTGCACAACTACGCCGCCGGTGAGTTCGGCCCTGGCGGTCTCTACTACCAGACCTCGGACATCCCGACCACAACGGGTACCACCAAAGGCATCGACACCCGCTTTCACCCCAACATGCCGATTCAGAACCACAAGGCGCTCTGGACTTTCGACGGCACCTTTCCGGTCAAACTGCTGATGGTGCGTTACGGCCAACCGGTGCTGATGCGTCACTACAACGCCTTGCCGATCGACCCTTCGGCCAATATGGGGTTCGGCCTGCACACCCTCAGCACCCACGAACACAACGGCCACTCCCCGGCCGAAAGCGACGGCTATACCAATGCGTTTTTCTTTCCGGGGCAGTACTACGACTATCGCTGGCCGATGCAACTGGCCGGCTACGACACCATCAACACCAAGGCTGAAGACCCTCGCGCAGCATTCCCGTGCGCGCCGGGCGAAACCTTGTTCGTCAACGATGCCACGCCAGGGCTGAAGACCTGCCAGAACGGCACCATCAAGATTCGCGGCGACTGGCGCGAAACCATGAGCACCCACTGGTTCCACGATCACATGCTCGATTTCACCGCGCAGAACGTCTACAAGGGCAACGCGGTGATGATGAACTACTACAGCGCGCTGGATCGCGGTAACGAGGCAATCGAAGACGGCGTCAACCTGCGCCTGCCCAGCGGCTCGGCGCTGCCCTGGGGCAACCGCGACTATGACGTCAACTTGATGGTGGCCGACAAGGCCTGGGATAAGAACGGTCAACTGTGGTTCAACCCGTTCAACACCGACGGCTTCCTCGGCGATCAGATCCTGGTCAACTGGCAGTACCAGCCGAAACTGAAAGTACGGGCGCGCAGCTATCGTTTCCGCATTCTCAACGGTTCGGTGTCGCGTTACTTCAGGATTGCCCTCGTGCGTGAAATCGCCGGAACCGGTGGCGAATTCCCCGGGCCGGCAGGTTCCGGCGTCTCTTATGCCCGCGTGCCGTTCCACCTGGTCGGCAACGACGGCAACCTCATGGAACACGCGGTGCCGTTCGACGGCAGCATGGACCTGGACGGTGACGGCGACCTGCAAAACCATAACGCCATCCTGCCGACCCAAGGCATCGCCGAACGCTACGACATCATCGTCAACTTCGCGAAAAACGGGATCAGCGTTGGCGACAAGCTGTACTTCGTCAACTTGATGGCGCACCAGGGCGGCAGGGGGCCGGAAAAGACGCCCCTGAGCCTGGCCGACGTGATGTCCGGGAAGTACAAGGCGGTGCTCAAGCTGGGCAGCAAAGGGCTGGAATGGGACCAGGGCGACCCCGTGGTCGGCAAGTTCCTGCAACTGGTAGTGCAGCCTTACAGCGGCACGGATGTGAGCATGAACCCGGTTGACTATGAGCCTGCAAAACCGGGCAAGGCGGCCGGCAAGATCATGATCCCGTTGACCCTCAACCGTGACGACCCGACCGTGCAGGCCAAACTGAAACTGGCGCGGCATCGCGAGTTCATCTTCGGTCGTTCCGATGGCACCGACGAAGCGCCATGGACCATCAAGACCGATGGGGGATTTGGCTACACCATGGACCCTCGTCGCCTCAGTGCCGCACCGCAACTGGCCAACGGCCCGACCGATGGCGGCTACAGCGGCGACGGCACCCTGGAAGTGTGGAAAATCAAGAACGGTGGCACCGGCTGGAACCACCCGGTGCACGTGCACTTCGAGGAAGGCATCGTCCTCAGCCGCGACGGCAAGGCACCGCCGGAATGGGAGAAATGGGCGCGCAAGGATGTGTACCGCATCGGCGAAGGCATCGACAGTTCGGTGGATGTGGAAATGGCGATTCACTTCCGCGAGTTTGCTGGAACCTACATGGAGCATTGTCACAACACCCAGCACGAAGACAATTCCATGCTGTTGCGTTGGGATATCGAGCATCCGGGTCAGTTCCAGTTGATGCCAACCCCCCTGCCCGGCTGGGACGGCGTCACCTACGTGAACTCCGCGGCGCTGCCGACCTTCCGCAGTGGCGCAGGCGAGAACAAAAAACCGGTCGCCAAATCCGACAGCGCCTCCAGCAGCAACGGCAAACCGCTGACCATCAATGTCCTGGCCAACGACAACGACCCGGACGGCAATGTGCCACTTTCCGTGGTGGGGCTGACGCAACCGGCCTCCGGCCAGGGCACGGTCAGCACCGACGGTGTGCGTGTGATCTACACGCCGCCGGCCACTGCCCACCCACGATTCACCGCGAACTTTACCTATCAAGCCAGCGACGCCAAAGGCGCGATGTCGTCACCGGCAACCGTGTCCGTGACGGTCGCGGCAGCACGCTGACGGTGACCGCAACGCCCCCCACCGTCGGGCCCGACACCGGGCTCGACGGTGGCCATCCTGCAACAAAAACTGAAAACCGTGAAAAATCTGTCGCTAACGGTTTGTTTTGCCGTAGCCTCTCTCGGCATCTGAATGCAAAATCCTGCCCTGCACACGGCCGTTTACTGTTTTCCCATGCGTAAATTTTTGTACCTGACCTT
Organism: Pseudomonas izuensis; assembly: GCF_002356535.2. Lineage (NCBI taxonomy): Bacteria > Pseudomonadati > Pseudomonadota > Gammaproteobacteria > Pseudomonadales > Pseudomonadaceae > Pseudomonas > Pseudomonas izuensis. The sequence goes on from NZ_AP017423.2 coordinate 4,592,721, forward strand.
TTCAATGGCGCTGATCGCCGCCCTGACGACCTACGCCATGTGGGCCGCGGATCGCCCGGCGGGCCATTACCTCTCGGACCTGCGGATCGATCTCGCCGTCGATGAAGGCACGCCCGCCGACCGTGGCAACCTGCTGGGCATCCAGCCCGAGCTGTTCCCCACCGATTACCAAAGCCCCGAGCGCCTGCACCGCAAACTCGCGGCTTATTTGCAAAAGGCCCAGGAACAAGGCTTGCTGAACGAGAAAACCATCGTCGTGCTGCCCGAACATGTCGGCACCTGGCTGATGGTCAGCGGTGAAAAGGATGAGTTGTACCAGGCCACCTCCCTCAAGGAAGCCATGAATTGGCTCGCCGTGAGCAATCCCTTGAAGTTTGTCCGTGCGCTGATGAGCGCCGAGGGCGGCAGTCGCCTGGATGACGCCCACCTGCGGATGAAAGCCAAAGGCATGGCCAAGGACTACCAGGCCTTGTTCGGCGGTTTGGCGAAAGAATTCCGTGTGACCCTGGTGGCAGGTTCCATCGTATTGCCCGAGCCCGTTGTCATCGACGGCACCCTGAAAATCGGTCGCGGCGCGCTGTACAACAGTAGCGTGGTGTTTGGCCGCGACGGCGTGCCGATCGGCCAACCCCAGCGGCAGATGCACCCGGTGTTTGAACATCAGGATGCGATCAAGGCCAATGGCGAGCACACGCTCAACGTTGTTGATACCCCGGCCGGACGCCTGGGTGTGCTGATCGGCATCGACAGTTGGTACCCGGACAACTATCGCAAGCTCGACGATCAGCAGGTACGGATCGTCGCGGTCCCGGCGTTCGTTGCCGGCCGAGGCACCTGGGATCAACCGTGGCGCGGCTACAAGGGCTCTTCGACGCCGGGTTCCGTCAGCCTCAAAGTCGGGGACCTCAGCGAGGGCCAGGCCTGGCACCGCCTGACCTTGACCGCTCAACCGCCCTCCAGCCAGGCAATAGGCGGCATGAGCGTGTTTTTGCGTGGCCAGTTCTGGGATCAAGCCAGCGCCGGCCAAAGCTTTCTCAGTAGCAACGGTCAGCATTTTTCCGACGGCGACGCCCGCGGTGCGCGCCTGCTCAACCTTTGGTTGTAAGCCATGAAACCGCAACCGATGCGACTCGGTGATCTTTCGGTAGGCTTCGTTCACAGCCTGGCCGACGCGGTGCGCAGCCATGGTGTGGACCCGCAGCCCCTGCTGGAACAATACGGCCTCGATGCGGCCCGTCTCGGCGAGGCCGGTGCCCGACTCTCGATTCCACGCTACATGCGCCTGGGCCACAGCGCCATTCAGTTGACCGACAACCCCGCACTCGGCTTGCGCATGGGCCAGTTCAGCCGCCTGAGCCAGGCCGGGCTCGCCGGTGTCACCGCCGCCCAGGCGCCGACGGTGCGCGAGGCGGCGCGCTGCCTGATTCGCTTCGAAGCCTTGTACGGCTCCAACTATCGCGGTCAATCGAGTTTTCACGAAGACCCTCAGGGGGCATGGCTGCGCTTCTACTCCATCAGCCCTTACAACAGTTACAACCGCTTCGTGGTGGACTCGATCATCGCAGGCTGGTTGCAGCAATTATCCAGCGTGAGCCCGGCCCCGCTGCGCGCCGAGCGCATCGAAATCGAGTTCGAAGCACCTGACTACCACGCAGCCTATGACGTGCTGGGCGACTGCCCGATTCAGTTTGGCGCTGAACACAACCAGCTGCGCCTGAGCCTGGCCAGCCTCGCTCAGCGTAATCCGGAGCACTGCCCGAGTACCTGGCGCCACTTGCTGAAGTTGTGTGAACGGGAACTGGAGCAACTGACACGCACCCGCAGCCTGCGTGAACGCATCACTCAATTACTGGGGCCGTTGCTCAATGGTGGCCGGGAACCCGACCTGGAAGAAGTGGCGGCACGCCTGAAGCTGCCCGTCTGGACCTTGCGCCGCAAACTGGCCGAAGAAGGTACGCAGTTTCGCGCGATTCTTAACGACACGCGTCGCGACCTGGCCATGACCTACATCCGCGATACCGAGCTGGCGTTCGGAGAAATTGCCTATCTGCTGGGCTTTGCCTCAGCCGAAGCCTTTCAGCGCGCCTTCAAACGCTGGACCGGCCAGACACCCGGCGAGTTTCGCCGAAGTCATCGACAAACAGCTTGAAGCTGCAGGTCAACCGCTACAAGTTTGAAGCCCGAAAGCAATAATTACAGCTCGGTAGCGTCCTCCGCCGGCTCCGGCGGGTCCAGTTCAAATGCCTGATACTCGAGCAGTTCTTCTTGATAATCGTCCATTTTGAATCCCCCACGGGCTCATTAAAAAAAATGCCTGAATAAATGACCTGCGCCTTGAGCATAAAGTGCCCGAATGAAAGAAAAATGACGCTGGCACGACACTACGTCGCTACTGAATAAAACGTAGCAGGCGCTCAGGAATTTATCACAGGTTTTTTTCGAGGCAGGCCGCAGGACAGCGGTCTGTTTGACGTGGATCAATCTTGCCACCGCCACGGGACCGGCTTTTTTTGCCCGGCCCCGTCACGTCGATCACTGTCCAGTGATCGGCATGGCCTGAATCGGCTCTGAAGGTGGCGGAATGTCGCTCGGGTTGGCCGGTGGCGTGATCGTTTCCGTGGAGGGCTTCGGCTCGGCGTTCGGGGTCGCGGCAATCGGAGCGGCTTCAGGCGGCGGCGCTACCGGCTCGGACGCGACCGGAGCGGCTTCGACCGGTGCCGATGTCGATTGCGGAGCCAAGGCAGCTGGCGCGGGTTCCGGCATGCCCAGCTCGGTTTTCGGCTTGTCGGTGATGTGCGCCGCTTCTTTCACTTCCTTGGGCAGGAACAGTTCGACCAGCGCGAAGAATCGCTCGTAGAACTTGTGCGACGATACGGTTTCACTCGCGATCTTGACCATCGAGTCGTCCGACGAACCGATCGGCATCGACACCGAACCCAGCACGCCTACACCGAGGCTGGCGGAGTTATTGGTCTTCTTCAGCGCATACTGGTCCTGCAGGGCGTTGGCGAACACCGTGGCGTGATGCCCGGCGCTGCCGTCTTCGGCACAGACCACACTGAAACTGATTTCCATGTGGGTCTCGCCGGTCTGCTGGAAGCTCTTGTGCCCGCTGACCAGTTTCGGATCGCTGCTGGTGATGATGTAGCCCTGGCTCAACAGGGCCCGACGAGCGGCTTCGCAGCTTTGCGCGTCGGTCACCGGGTAATTTCGGGAGAAGGTTCCGGAGTCGTCGAAGTTCTCATGCTCATAGATGGCGGCTTTCTTCGACGAGCACCCGGCCGCAGCGGCCAGCACCAGCGCCAGCCCGGCAACACGCATGGGAAGTGATTTAGACATTGAACATCCTGAAGAAAACGATTCGGGGCGTATTGTGCAACAGATCGATGCTTAGCGTCGCATCGATTGTGTCTTAAAACGGTTACAGGGGTGTTGACTCCGATATTAGGCAAAAAGTCCCATACACTCGTCAGCGCGGCTGTAATAAAAAACCCCGGCCTTTCGGCCGGGGTTCTTGTGTAGCGCATCGCTCAGTCCGACATCAGAAACGCTTGATCTCGGCCTGGCTTTCCAGCTGCTTGCGGTAAGCCGCAAAGTCTTGCTGGCCAACACGGGAAGCGAGGAAGCGACGGTATTGAGCCTTCTCTTCTTCGGTCGGTGCTGCGGCCTCGTTGACACCGTTCAGGCGTACGATCATCAGGTTGCCATCAGGCAGGGTCACGCTGGTGAAGGTCGGCTTGTCCTTGGCGGCAGGCTTGGGCATGCGGAACAGCGCCTGCAGCACGGCTGGGTCAACCCCTTCCTGAGCGCGGGTCGCGGCTTCGGTCACTTTCCAGCTCTGCCCGTCGATCGCCTTGTCCAGCGGAGTCTTGCCATCGCGCAGGCTGGTAATCAGCTCATCGGCCTTGGTCTTGGCAGCAGCACTGGCGTGCTCCTTGGCCAATTGGGCGCGAATCGGACCGGCCACGCTTTCCAGCGGCAGCTGCGAAGGCTTGAGGTGTTCCTTGGCGCGCAAGACGATCACGGTTTCCGGATCGAGCTCGATGGCCGTGCTGTTGGCACCCTCTTCCAGCACTTCCTGGCTGAACGCCGCGGTGACCACGGCACGGTTGGCCGCAACGCCCTCCCCGCCTTCACGGCCAAACGGCTTGGACGTATGAACGGTGAGCTTGAGGTCCTGTGCCGGCTGGGCCAGATCGGAGGCTTCGAACGTGGAGTCTTCCAGTTGCTTGGTTGCCTCGACGAAACGCTGCTCGACCTGCTGGGCCTTCAATTCGCGGGTCAACTTGTCTTTCAGGCTGGCGAGCGTTGGCACTTCAGGCGCTTCCACGCCCAACAGCTTGATCAGGTGGAAACCGAAGTCGGTGCGAACCGGCCCGGAAACCTGATCCTTGGCCAGCGAGTACAGGGTTTTCTCGAACGCTGGATCATAGACGCCAGGGCCTGCGTAGCCGAGATCGCCGCCATTGTTGGCCGAACCCGGATCCTGCGAGAACTCCTTGGCCAGGGCTTCGAACTTATCGCCTTTGGCCAGACGTGCCTGGATCTCTTCGATTTTGGCCTTGGCCTGGGCTTCAGTGGTCTTGTCGTTCACTTCAATCAGAATGTGCGCAGCCCGGCGTTGCTCGGACAGGTTCGCGATTTCTTTCTGATACGCCGCCTGCAGGTCTTCGTCCTTGACGCTGACCTGATCAAAGAAGGAAGCCTTCTTCAACTCCAGGTAATCAATGACCACCTGATCCGGTGTCATGAATTCCTTGGCGTGTTCGTCGTAATAGGCTTTGACTTCGTCGTCGGTCAGCTTAACGGCCGCCGGGTCAACCTTGATGCTCAGGGAAGCGAAATCGCGGGTCTGTTTTTCCAGACGGGCGAAGGCCAGAACCTGTGCATCGGTGACGAAGCCGCTACCCGCCACACCGGCGCGCAACTGGCCAATCAGCATTTCCTGGGCCAGCATCTGGCGGAATTGCATACGGCTGTAGCCGAGTTGGCGAATGACCTGATCGAAACGCTCAGGACTGAATTTGCCATCCACCTGGAATTCAGGTGTTTGCAGGATGACCTGGTCCAGGGCCGCTTCGGAGAAAGCGAATTTCGAACTTTCTGCGCCTTGCAGCAGCAGTTTGCGGTCGATCAGGCCTTTGAGAGCCGATTCGCGCAGCATTTTTTCGTCGAGCAAGGAAGCATCGAAATCCTTGCCCAGCTGTTGCATGAGTTGACGGCGTTGCATATCGACCGCCTGGCTCAGCTCATTCTGGCTGATTTCTTCGCCATTGACCTTCGCCGCCTCATTCTTGTGCGTCGTAGCCTTGAAAATGGCGTCGAAACCGGTCAAAGCCATCAGTGCAACGATGACCCCGATGATGGTCTTGGCAATCCAGCCTTGTGAATTGTCCCTGATATTCTGCAGCATGCGTCCCCCATAAACGGTTGAACTTCAAAATTAGGCAACCGTGGAGCGTGGGTAGAATCCGGATAGAAGAAAGGCGCATCCGAGGATGCGCCTTCTCGTAACTGGCGGAGCGGACCGATGACTCGAACTTGCGAGCCTCGGCGTCTCGGACCGGCGACCTGCCGACTGGACTACCGCTCCGCTGCCAGGTCAGGCATGACCCCGACCCGGATAGGTAAAAACCTGAATCGAACTTAGTTGACAGCTTCTTTCAGTGCTTTACCGGCTTTGAAACCTGGTTTTTTGGCTGCCGCGATTTCCAGTGTCTTACCAGTCTGTGGGTTACGACCAATGCGAGCTGGACGATCAGTTACGGAGAAGGTACCGAAACCAACCAGAACAACGGAGTCGCCAGCCTTGAGAGCGCCAGTGACGGATTCGATTACAGCGTCCAGCGCACGGCCAGCAGCAGCTTTCGGGATATCAGCGGATGCAGCGATAGCATCAATCAGTTCCGACTTGTTCACTCTAAGTCCCCTTATATCTATTTGAGTATGATTCTAAGTTTTTTGGTGAAAGCAAAAACGAGTGCTGAATGGCCTACAGACACTTAAGAGCCGCTTTATAACAAGGGCTCTAAAAAACTGTCAAGGAAGCCCCCCAGGCAAATACGTACTAATGCGTGCTAATTCTTTCCTTAGAATCGGACTCGCGCTTTTCATCCTTCGCGACAATCTCCGGAGCCACATCCGGCAAGGGCTCCGGCGCGTATTGCAGCGCAATTTGCAGGACCTCGTCAATCCATTTAACCGGTTTAATCTGGAGATCTTGCTTGATATTGTCAGGAATTTCCTTCAGATCGCGAACATTCTCTTCAGGAATGATCACAGTCTTGATTCCACCACGGTGAGCGGCGAGCAGTTTTTCTTTCAAACCGCCGATCGCCAGTACCTGGCCACGCAATGTGATTTCACCGGTCATGGCTACATCCGCACGCACCGGAATGCCGGTCAATGCCGATACCAGCGCCGTGCACATGCCCACACCGGCGCTAGGACCGTCTTTCGGCGTCGCCCCTTCCGGCATGTGGATATGGGTGTCGCGCTTCTCGTGGAAGTCCAGGGGAATCCCCAGGCTCTTCGCGCGGCTGCGCACCACGGTCAAGGCTGCGGTGATCGACTCGACCATCACGTCGCCCAGGGAACCGGTCTTGATCAACTGACCTTTGCCCGGTACGACAGCGGCTTCGATGGTCAGCAATTCGCCGCCCACCTGGGTCCACGCCAACCCGGTAACCTGCCCGATCTGATCCTGCTGTTCTGCCAGGCCATAACGGAATTTACGCACACCCAGGAAGTGCTCCAGATCGTCTGCGGTGACCTTCACCGAGAAGCGTTTTTCCAGGGCATGCTCTTTGACCGCCTTGCGGCAAACCTTGGCAATCTGGCGCTCCAGGCCACGCACACCGGCTTCGCGGGTGTAGTAACGGATGATGTCGCGGATCGCTTCCTCATCGAATTCCAGTTCGCCTTTTTTCAAGCCGTTGGCCTGAATCTGCTTGGGCGAAAGGTATTTGACGGCGATGTTGATCTTCTCGTCCTCGGTGTAGCCCGGCAGACGAATCACTTCCATCCGGTCCAGCAACGCCGGCGGAATGTTCATGGAGTTCGAGGTGCACAGGAACATCACATCGGACAGGTCGTAGTCGACTTCCAGATAGTGGTCGTTGAAGTTGTGGTTCTGCTCGGGATCGAGCACTTCCAGCAACGCCGACGCCGGATCGCCACGCATGTCGCTGCCCATTTTGTCGATTTCATCGAGCAGGAACAGCGGGTTGCGGACGCCCACCTTTGTCATCTTTTGAATCAATCTTCCTGGCATCGAACCGATGTAAGTACGGCGATGACCACGAATTTCCGCCTCATCACGCACACCACCGAGGGCCATGCGCACGAACTTGCGGTTGGTGGCGTGCGCGATCGACTCCGCCAGAGAGGTTTTACCCACCCCCGGAGGACCGACGAGGCACAACACCGGACCACGAATTTTCTTCACGCGCTTTTGCACGGCGAGGTATTCGAGAATCCGCTCTTTGACTTCTTCCAGACCATAATGGTCGGCATCGAGTATGTCTTCTGCGCGCGCCAGGTCCAGACGGACCTTGCTCTGGGCCTTCCACGGCACCTGAACCAGCCAGTCGATGTACGAGCGCACCACCGTCGCTTCCGCGGACATTGGCGACATCTGTTTGAGCTTGTTCAGTTCGGCCTGAGCCTTGGCAAGCGCGTCTTTTGGCAGGCCAGCGGCATCGATACGCTTTTTCAGCTCCTCGACTTCGTTGTGACCTTCGTCGCTGTCGCCGAGCTCTTTCTGAATGGCCTTCATCTGCTCGTTCAGGTAGTACTCGCGCTGACTGCGCTCCATTTGTTTTTTGACGCGACCGCGAATGCGTTTTTCGACTTGCAGCAGATCGATCTCGGCGTCCAGCAATGCCAGGACATGTTCGACCCGTGCCGATAGATCGATGATTTCGAGGATTTCCTGCTTCTGCTCGATTTTCAGGGCCATGTGCGCGGCCATGGTGTCGACCAGGCGCCCAGGCTCGTCGATGCTGTTGAGCGACGACAGGACTTCAGCGGGGACTTTCTTGCCCAGCTGCACATATTGTTCGAACTGCGACAGCAGGCTGCGAACAAACACTTCCGACTCGCGCTCTGGCGCGTCGGATTCGTCGATCAACGAGACTTCGGCACGGCAATGGCCGTCCACTTCGCTGAAACGCTCGACAGCGCCCCGCTGCTCGCCCTCGACCAGAACCTTGACGGTGCCGTCAGGCAGCTTCAGCAGCTGTAGAACGGTAGCTATCGTACCTACGCGATAAAGTGCGTCTTCACCGGGATCGTCGTCGGCAGGGTTTCTCTGAGCCAGCAGAAGGATCTGCTTGTCGCCCGTCATCGCTGCCTCGAGGGCTTCGATGGATTTCTCGCGCCCCACGAACAGCGGGATAACCATGTGCGGATAAACCACGACATCACGCAATGGCAGGAGAGGCAATTCGATGGTTGTCTTCATGATTTCGCCTCTACGGCGGCCTTAAGGCCGGAAACAGATGAAAGTAAGCTTGAAACCAAGATGGGGGCTCGTCTGGAAAAAAACAAGCGGATAAAAGAATCACTTGAAAGATCAGTGCTTGCGGCAGCGCCTGGGGGCCTGATACATCGGAAAAATCAGTTCGGCTTTCATGCCGTCTTCGCTGGCAAGCCAGCTCCTACAGAAGCCAGCGCCTACACAAGCCAGCCTCGGCACAAGCCAGCTCCCCAATAGTAAAGGGGCCCGAAGGCCCCTTCTTTGTACCGACTGCGTGACGCTTAGGCGTCTGGCGCGGCCTTGGCAGCAGGCTCATTGTTCTCATAGATAAACAATGGCTTGGACTTGCCTTCAATAACGCTTTCGTCGATCACTACTTTACTCACCTCGGACTGCGAGGGAATTTCGTACATAGTGTCGAGCAACACACCTTCGAGAATCGAACGCAGTCCGCGAGCACCGGTTTTACGTTCCAGCGCGCGCTTGGCAACCGACTTCAGCGCGTCAGCCCGGAATTCCAGGTCCACGCCTTCCATCTCGAACAACTTGGCATACTGCTTGGTCAGCGCATTTTTCGGCTCGGTGAGAATCTGCATCAAAGCAGCCTCATCCAGCTCGTCCAGCGTTGCAAGGACTGGCAGGCGACCGACGAACTCCGGGATCAAACCGAACTTGACCAGATCATCAGGCTCGACTTCACGCAGGGATTCACCGACTTTCTTGCCTTCTTCCTTGCTGCGCACTTCCGCGTTGAAACCAATGCCACCTTTGGTGGAACGGTTCTGAATGACTTTTTCCAGACCGGAGAACGCACCACCACAGATGAACAGGATGTTACGGGTGTCGACCTGCAGGAATTCCTGCTGCGGATGCTTGCGACCACCTTGAGGCGGAACGGAAGCGACCGTGCCTTCGATCAACTTGAGCAGGGCCTGCTGCACGCCCTCACCGGAAACGTCCCGGGTGATCGACGGGTTGTCAGACTTGCGCGAGATCTTGTCGATCTCATCGATGTAGACAATGCCCATCTGGGCCTTTTCCACGTCGTAATCGCACTTCTGCAGCAGCTTCTGAATGATGTTCTCGACATCTTCACCCACGTAACCCGCCTCGGTGAGGGTGGTTGCGTCGGCGATGGTGAACGGAACGTTCAGCAAGCGGGCCAGTGTTTCGGCAAGCAGGGTTTTACCCGAGCCTGTCGGGCCGATCAGCAAGATGTTGCTCTTGCCGAGTTCGACGTCGTCATTCTTTTTGTCACGCTGGTTCAGGCGCTTGTAGTGGTTGTACACCGCTACGGCCAGAACCTTTTTCGCACGCTCCTGACCAATCACGTATTGATCAAGGATGCCGCTGATTTCTTTAGGCGAAGGCAATTTATGCGCGCTGCTTTCGGCCTGGGCTTCCTGCACCTCCTCACGGATGATGTCATTGCACAGGTCAACGCACTCGTCGCAGATAAAGACCGAGGGGCCGGCAATCAATTTGCGCACTTCATGCTGGCTTTTGCCACAGAAGGAGCAATAGAGCAGCTTGCCGTTGTCCTCGCCGTTGCGGGTGTCAGTCATTCGTTCGATCCAAATCCGATAGGCTTGCAACACAAGATGAAGGCTATTGCGGGCTTTTTCAAGCCCGCCGGTGATCAGACCAGCCGACCAAGCCTATTTTGAGCTGCTTATTTTAAGCGGGGCGCTGGGTGATGACTTCATCGATCAACCCATACTCACGCGCGGCTTCTGCACTCATGAAGTTATCGCGGTTGGTATCGCGCTCGATTTCTTCAAGCGTGCGCCCGCTGTGCTTGGCCATCAGCGTGTTGAGACGCTCACGTATGAAGAGGATTTCCTTGGCATGGATTTCAATATCCGACGCCTGGCCCTGGAAACCGCCCAGTGGCTGGTGAATCATCACACGCGAGTTCGGCAAGCAGTAACGCTTGCCAGGGGCACCGGCCGTCAGCAGGAACGCGCCCATGCTGCACGCCTGGCCGATACAGGTGGTCGACACGTTTGGCTTGATGAACTGCATGGTGTCGTAGATCGACATGCCCGCCGTCACCGAACCGCCCGGGGAGTTGATATAGAGATGGATGTCCTTGTCCGGGTTTTCCGCTTCAAGGAACAGCAGTTGCGCACAAATCAGGTTGGCCATGTAGTCCTCTACCGGACCAACCAGAAAGATCACACGCTCCTTGAGCAGGCGCGAGTAAATATCGTAGGCGCGTTCGCCACGAGCGGACTGCTCGACAACCATCGGGACCAGGCCGCCTGCGGCCTGGATATCAGAGTTCTGCTGAATATACGAATTACGGAACATGCTCTGCAGTCACTCCCAAAAGTTATGTCTTGAATACGCATAAGCCAGCTCGAAGGCTGGCTTATGGTGTGTACTTCTAACGCAAAAACAATTTAGTCGGCTTTTGGAGCTTCTACCGGCTTGACTGCTTCTTCGTAAGAGACCGATTTGTCGGTCACGCTAGCTTTCTGCAGAACAGTATCCACAACTTGCTCTTCCAGCACAACCGAACGGACTTCGTTCAGTTGCTGGTCGTTCTTGTAGTACCAGGACACGACCTGCTCAGGCTCTTGGTAAGCCGAAGCCATTTCCTGAATCATTTCGCGAACGCGGGTTTCGTCAGGCTTGAGGTCGAATTGCTTGACCACTTCAGCCACGATCAGACCCAGGACAACACGGCGCTTGGCTTGCTCTTCGAACAGCTCGGCCGGCAGTTGATCAGGCTTGATGTTGCCACCGAACTGCTGAACAGCCTGCACGCGCAGACGGTCAACTTCGTTGGACAGCAGAGCCTTCGGCACTTCGATCGGGTTGGTGGCCAGCAGACCGTCCATTACCTGATTCTTGACCTTGGATTTGATCGCCTGGCGCAGTTCGCGCTCCATGTTCTTGCGAACTTCGGTGCGGAAGCCTTCCAGACCGGTTTCCTTGATGCCGAATTGAGCGAAGAACTCTTCGGTCAGTTCTGGCAGTTTTGGCTCGGAAACGGTGTTTACAGTGACAGTGAACTCAGCGGTTTTGCCAGCCAGGTCCAGGTTCTGATAGTCCTCAGGGAAGGTCAGGTTCAGAACGCGCTCTTCGCCGGCCTTGGCGCCGACCAGACCGTCTTCGAAGCCAGGGATCATGCGGCCGGAACCCAGAACCAGCTGAGTACCCTTGGCGGAACCGCCAGCGAACACTTCACCGTCGACCTTGCCGACGAAATCGATGTTCAGTTGGTCTTCGTTCTGAGCGGCACGCTCGGCCACTTCGAAACGGGTGTTCTGCTTGCGCAGGATGTCCAGCATCTTGTCCAGATCGGCATCAGCCACGTCAGCGCTCAGGCGCTCGACGGTGATACCTTCGAAACCGGCAACGGTGAACTCAGGGAATACTTCGAAAACAGCGACGTATTCCAGGTCCTTGCCAGCTTCCAGGGATTTAGGCTCGATCGAAGGCGAACCAGCCGGGTTCAGCTTCTGCTCAACCACAGCTTCGTAGAAGGAAGACTGGATCACGTCGCCTACCGCTTCCTGGCGAGCTTCAGCGCCGAAACGACGCTTGATTTCGCTCATTGGCACTTTGCCTGGACGGAAGCCTGCGATCTTGGCCTTTTGGGCAGTCTGCTGCAGACGCTTGTTGACCTGAGTCTCGATGCGCTCAGCCGGCACGGTGATGCTCATGCGGCGCTCAAGAGCAGAAGTATTTTCAACAGAAACTTGCATGGATATTCCTCGTTGCACAGACGTTGGCCGGCCGTTTCCGACCCCAGAATCAAGGGCATGCATTCTAGTGGGTCAAACTCAAGAAGTCACCCTACTGAAAACGGGTAAAAACGCAGCAGGCAATTTATAGGTGCGAATGCACGGATGCACCTCGCCCCGGTGGCAAATACAGCCAATCACGCCAAGGCTCTGCGCCAACCCTTCTATATATAGAAGAGGTTGCCAATCATCTCCCTGGCAACCGATCTTGCGAGCAAGGCCGGCGGGCAGCGCAGCATCATCGAGAAACATAAATACGACGAAACGCCCTGCCCCTGCAGCCCGGTACCGCAGCCGCCGAATACTCAAACCACTGAAACAAAAAAGGCGCCAGACTATTAAATCTGGCGCCTTTCGAAATATGGGGTGGACGATGGGGATCGAACCCACGACAACGGGAGTCACAATCCCGTGCTCTACCAACTGAGCTACGCCCACCATATTGCGTGCCAAAGAAGCCAAACAACTTCTTTGTGAGCCCCAGCCAGGCCAATCGGCATGGATGACGCTTTATTTGGTGCGGATGAAGAGACTCGAACTCTTACGCCTCGCGGCGCTGGAACCTAAATCCAGTGTGTCTACCAATTCCACCACATCCGCGGATGAAGCCTTTAAAGCAAAGGCGCCAGACTGTTAATCTGGCGCCTTTTCGAAATATGGGGTGGACGATGGGGATCGAACCCACGACAACGGGAGTCACAATCCCGTGCTCTACCAACTGAGCTACGCCCACCATATTGCGCTACTTGTGCCAAAGCTGCCTAATGGCGCACCCGGCAGGACTCGAACCTGCGACCATCCGCTTAGAAGGCGGATGCTCTATCCAGCTGAGCTACGGGCGCCTTATTAATCTGTACCCTTGAAGGACTACAAACTAAATGCTTTCCAGTCTTGCAGAACCTTGATTCCGCTTGACCTTCTTAACCAGTGCTAGGCTGTGCCCGACAAGTGCGACGAATAGTATAGAGCCCCCCGAAGGTCGTCAAATCCTTTTTAAAAAAAATTCATTTAATTAAAGGAGTTAGGGGAATTTGCAGACCAAGCGCCTTTGCCCTCACCGCACGACATGCGAGAATGCGCTCTCTTTTTTTCCCCTCTCGATGGTTAATCACGCGCAATGACTGCACAACTAATCGACGGCAAATCGATCGCCGCCAGCCTGCGCCAGCAGATCGCCCAACGCGTCACCGAGCGTCGCCAGCAAGGCTTGCGCACACCGGGTCTCGCGGTGATCCTGGTCGGCAGCGATCCTGCCTCTCAGGTTTATGTCTCGCACAAGCGTAAAGACTGTGAAGAGGTCGGCTTCCTTTCCCAAGCTTATGACCTGCCTTCCGACACCACTCAAGAAGCGCTGACCGATCTGATCGATCGCCTCAATGACGATCCGGCGATTGACGGCGTCCTGTTGCAGCTTCCTCTTCCCGAACACCTGGACGCGTCCAGATTGCTGGAGCGCATTCGCCCGGACAAGGACGTCGACGGCTTCCATCCTTACAACGTCGGTCGCCTGGCCCAGCGCATTCCGCTGCTGCGTCCGTGCACTCCTAAAGGCATCATGACCCTGCTGGAAAGCACCGGCGCCGATCTGTACGGGATGAACGCCGTGGTGGTCGGTGCCTCCAACATCGTGGGCCGTCCGATGGCGATGGAACTGTTGCTGGCCGGTTGCACCGTGACCGTCACCCACCGCTTCACCAAGGACCTGGCCGGCCACGTCGGCCGTGCCGACCTGGTCGTGGTGGCCGCCGGCAAGCCTGGCCTGGTCAAGGGTGAATGGATCAAGGAAGGCGCGATCGTGATCGACGTTGGCATCAACCGTCAGGAAGACGGCAAACTGGTCGGCGACGTGATCTACGAAACCGCCCTGCCCCGCGCCGGCTGGATCACGCCGGTACCGGGCGGCGTCGGTCCGATGACCCGTGCCTGCCTGCTGGAAAACACGTTGTATGCAGCGGAAACCCTGCACGGCTGAACCTCACTGCCGAGGTAGCCAGCGACTCAAGGAACCCCGCCCATGGCGGGGTTCTTTTTTGCCCGCGAAACAGGATCGACCATCCGCCGGAAAATGACTTTTTTTTCATGTTTCCAAGGACTTTAACGCCACCCTCGAACAACCATCGACAGTTATTCAGCCATACTCCAGAATGTCGCGCCTTTTAAGAAATAGCCCGTTACATATACGGCGTATCAACACTTTATGAGTCTGCCAGCGTGAAAATCCGTCTTTCTATCCTGAGCCTATTTTTTGCAGTTACAGGGACTTTCATCACGCCAATTGCCAGCGCCGGCGAAACCACCGCGGCGCCTCGAGACACCTCGCATCTCAAGATCGCTTCCGGCAGTGCATTGCTGCTGGATCTGCAGACCAACAAAGTCATCTACGCCAGCAACCCTGACGTGGTTGTACCCATCGCTTCCGTCAGCAAGCTGATGACTGGCCTCGTGGTGGTTGAGGCCAGACAGAACATGGACGAGTACATCAACATCAACATCAGTGACACCCCGGAAATGAAGGGTGTGTTTTCCCGGGTCAAACTCAACAGCGAAATGCCGCGCCGGGAAATGCTGCTGATCGCACTGATGTCTTCCGAAAACCGCGCTGCCGCGAGTCTGGCCCACCACTACCCGGGCGGTTATGCCGCGTTCATCGCCGCGATGAATGCCAAGGCCAAGGCGCTGGGCATGACCAACACCCACTTCGTCGAGCCGACCGGCCTCTCGCCGCACAACGTGTCCACTGCCCGCGACCTGAGTAAATTGTTGATCGCCGCGCACAAGTACCCGCTGCTGACGGAGTTGAGCACCACCAAGGAAAAAACCGTGTCGTTCCGCAAGCCCAACTACAGCCTGGGCTTTCGCAACACCGACCATTTGGTCCGTAAGGCAGACTGGGACATCCAACTGACGAAAACCGGTTTCACCAACGAAGCCGGTCACTGCCTGGTGCTGGTGACCCGGATGGGTGACCGCCCGGTTGCCCTGGTGCTCCTTGACGCTTACGGCAAATTCACCCATTTTGCCGATGCCACGCGCATCCGCAATTGGGTCGAAACCGGCAGAAGTGCCGACGTAGCGTCCGCGGCCTTGCAATACAAATCGGACAAGAACCTCAAGCACCGCCAGAGCGGCGTGGTTGAAGCGTCGAAGTAATCTGGCTGCGACCACATGAAAAAGCCCCGAACATTCGGGGCTTTTTTTCGTCGACGATCAGTCGTTGGGCAGCGGCATTTGATCGTCGTCAGGGATGCCATCGCCCTTGCTGGGATCCCTCCATCCCTGCGGATGTTCGCCCGGCACCACCGTCGGACGGGCCAGCGGATCTCGCAACGGGCTGTCCGGATCCATCACCGGATCGACACTTTCTTCAGGGGTGGTCGGAACGTTTTCCGGACGTTTGTCGTTGAAGCTCGAATCGGTAGACATACGCACCTCCATGAGACCTAGGGTTTCAGATCGCCGAGTGGATCATAGGGCTTTGCCGGGGCCTTGGGATTGTCACCCGGTTTCACATCCCTGGGCGCCTTGGCCGGCCCGACAGGATCGACCTGAGGGTCGGCGAGATCCGGGGAGTCGGGATCGAAGCCCAACTCGTCGCCGGACGAATGTTCGGACGAGTGCGGGCCGGAAGGGGTATCGGAATGTGCCATGGACGCCTCCTGATCGCGGCCCGAAACATCCGGGCCTTGAATATCAGATACCACCAGCGTACCGATGTGCCCGGCAGATGACGAACGGGCTTACTGCGCCTTCAAAGCGCCCTTGGCCTTCGCCGCCGCCTGTTCCTGGCCGGCCTGGGCGAGATCATTGGCCGCCTTGAGCCAGCGCTGCTGATCGACTTCGGCCGGAATCTGTGTCGGCGCCTGAATCAGCACCGCCCATCCACCGGCGTCCTTGAAAGCCGATTCGAACGAGCCAAAGCTCATCAGCAATCGCTGATCCATCCCCGCACGCAACAACACGGTCTGCTTCTGACGATTATACCCGGACAGAATCGCATACCGTGGCTCGGCCCAGAGCACGGAGCCCTCGGTAAAGCGCACCATCACCGGGTAACCGGCCGCCACCTGGGTCAACAAGGCTGGCAAGTTGCTGTCCAGGGGATAAACCATCATCCCGTACTCACGGGCCAGGTTCTGCATGTTTTGTTGCAGCTGGGCTTCGGCGCCCGGCAAATGCAACGGCTTATCCAGCAAGCCCGGGGTTATCACGATGCCTTGCTGGTCCAGCATGCTCGCCAGCACTTGCGGCCCGCTCTGATTGGCCACGCCGCGGTAGAACCGGCCGCTGAGTTCGACACGTTCCGGCAGACGCTTGATCTGCGGTGCAACGCTGCCGGCGCAACCGGCCAGGCCAGCGACGCAACCCACGATCACCGCCGCCGATAGAATTCGAGGAATTACCCGCACCATCATCACTCTCTTGTTCAGACGCCGGGCAATCTGCTTCCCGGCTTGGCTGTCGATCATAGGACGCCGCGCGACCGCGGTATAGCCTTAACCGGTAGTTGATTGCGTTGGATAGAGCGAACTGGTTGGTCGCTGTCGACCTTCAGTCAATAGCGTGCAACATGCCAGCGACTAGACTGTCACTTGCAAAGCGTGTGTGCCCGCTGCAGGGCAAAGAGGAGGCACCGATGAGCCTGACAATGACAATCGTGATGTTGATTTGCAGCTGGCTGGCAGTTGCCGCCGCCATGTTATGGGGGGTACTGCGCATTACCCGCCGCCATCATCACCCTGCCCAGCCGGCACCTTTGACGAAAACCGATAAAACCGCCGTGCATCACGCCTCCGCCCACTGATTGGCATTTTTCCACCGCACAAAAAAATCGGCCGCCTGGACTCTTGCGAGTTCAGGCGGCCGTTTCATTCAGCGCCGGTCAGGCTTCAGCGGTTACGCGCTTCTGCTTCGCCCGCCGGGACATCATGTTCAACACCTCGATCGCAGCCGAGAACGCCATCGCCGCATAGACGTAGCCTTTCGGTACGTGGGCGCCGAAGCCTTCGGCGATCAGCGTCATGCCAATCATGATCAGGAAGCCCAGGGCCAGCATCACCACCGTCGGGTTGTCATTGATGAATTTGGCCAGCGGGTCAGCGGCCAGCAACATCACCAGTACCGATACCACCACTGCGATGATCATGATCGGCAAATGCTCGGTCATGCCGACAGCGGTAATGATGCTGTCGATGGAGAACACCATGTCCAGCATCAGGATCTGGCCGATCGCGGCGGCAAAGCCCAGGGTCACGGTCGAGGTCGCGGACTTCGGATCTTCCGGCGCCGGGTCCATGCTGTGATGAATCTCGGTGGTGGCTTTCCACAACAGGAACAGACCGCCGGCAATCAGGATCATGTCTTTCCAGGAGAACGCCTGGCCGAAGATGTCAATCACAGGCTCGGTCAACTGGACGATGAACGCGATGGTGCTCAACAGGCCCAGGCGCAGGATCAGCGCCATGCCGATACCAATGCGTCGTGCCTTCTGCCGGTGCTGCTCGGGCAACTTGTTGGTCAGGATCGAGATAAAGATCAGGTTATCGATGCCGAGCACGATTTCCATCACCACCAGGGTGGCCAGGGCAACCCAGGCTGCGGGGCTGGCGGCTAGCTGTAAAAGGTATTCCATGGGTCAGTCCTGACTCGCTGTAAGACGGTTTAGATTTCCTGGGACGAAGATTCGGTTTTTTCCGCGTCTTTTTCCGATGATTCTTTTTTGCCGATCAACCCACCGGCCGCATCACTGAGCGCTTGCTCGGCGGCTTTGTGGGTATCGTCGATGGCCTGTTTGGCAGTTTCGGCAGCCTTGCCCATCAGTTGCTGAGCGCTTTTTTCGGCCTGGTCACATCCGGCCAGAACCAGTAAGGACGCAATCAGCAGGGCCGTGGATTTAAGCTTCATGATGTTTTCCTCGATAGAACAAACAGACCGTAACGATGGCCCGTTGATAGCGACGCATTCTAGGGGCCTGAACACTTCAGGAAAATTCGTATTTTCAGCGGCTATACTTCGGTTTTTACGAACTGTAGATCACCATGCTCAACTATCGGCAATTGCATTACTTCTGGGTGGTGGCCAAGACCGGCAGCATCGTGCGCGCCTGCGAGCAGCTGAACCTGACGCCCCAGACCATCAGCGGGCAGATATCGCTGCTCGAACACACCTACGGCATCGAACTGTTTCGCCGGGTAGGCCGGCAACTTGAACTCACCGAAGCCGGGCGCCAGACCCTGCCCTACGCCGAACAAATGTTTCAGCTGGGTGGCGAACTGGAGTTGATGTTGCGGGCGCAACCCCATGAACAGCAGATTCTGTTTCGGGTAGGCGTCGCCGATGTGGTGCCCAAATCCATCGTCTATCGCCTGATCGCGCCAATCATGGAATTGAGCGAGCCGCTGCGCATCAGCTGTCGCGAGGACAAACTCGAGCGATTGTTGGCCGACCTGGCGATCCAGCGCCTGGACCTGGTGATCTCCGACAGCCCGATGCCCTCGCACCTGGACATCAAGGGCTACAGCCAGAAACTCGGTGAATGCGGGATCAGCTTTTTCGCCACTACCGAATTGGCAGCGCGCTACGGCCAGGACTTTCCTCGCAGTTTGCACGGCGCGCCGCTGCTGATTCCCGGACCCGAAACCGTGGTGCGCAGCCGCTTGCAACGCTGGTTCGCCGAACAGCAGGTCCAGCCGCAGATTGTCGGCGAGTTCGACGACAGCGCCTTGATGCAGGCCTTCGGCCAATCCGGCAGCGGGATTTTCATCGGCCCGAGCGTGATTGCCGATGAAGTGAAGCGCCAATATGGCGTGGAGGTGATCGGCCAGACCGACGCGGTGCGCGAGTCGTTCTACGCCATTTCGGTGGAACGCAAGGTCAAGCACCCCGGTATTGTCGCCATTACCGAAGGTGCCCGACGCGAGCTGTTTACAGCGCTGTGACGACTTCGCGGGGCTTGAAGGTCATCAACGCGATGGCCAACAGAATCGACGCGAGGATAAACCCGGCGGCGGCAAACCCCAGGCCTTGCAGGCCGACGCTGTCGATCACCCGACCGCCGATCATGGCACCCAGGCCGATCCCGAGATTGGCCCCGGCGATGTTCAGCGACGCGGCGAACGCCGGAGCTTCGGGCGCGGCCTTCATCAGGCGCACATGACTGACCAGGAACAACGCCGCTTGCGTCACCCCCCAGATGCCCATCGCCGCCGCCAGGCCGAAGGGCGAATGAATGTTCGGCACCAGCGTCACCAGGCCGGCAATCATGAACGCACAGAACATCATCGAGGCCACCAGCGGATGACGATCCACCGCGCGCCCGCCCAGCGAATTGCCGATCAGCCCGACCGCGCCGAACCCCATCAGGCACCAGCCAACTACTGTGCCGTTGAAGCCCGCCAGGCGCTCCAGGATGTCCGCCAGGTAGGTGTAGGCAGTGAACATGCCGCTGAACACCACGATCGACAGCAATACATGCCCCACCATCAACGGGCTGCGCAGGATCTTGAACTGCGAGCGGAAGCTGACCTGATGCTGGTGCAGGTTGGTTTTCGGCAGGTAAATAAACAGCAGCAGCGCCTTGGCAAAGGCGATGAACGCCAGAATGGCAAAGGCGCTGCGCCAGCCGAACGCATCGGAAATCAAGGTGCCCACCGGAATGCCGAACACCGTGGCACAGACGATACCGAAGCCGATCTTGGCAATGGCGCGCCCGGCGTAGTCCGGTCCGACGATGTCCACCGCCGTTTCACTGGCCAGCGCCCAGAACACCGGCAAGCCCAATGCCGGAATCAACCGGGCAAAGGCCATCACCCAAATGTTCGGCGCCAGCGCCGCGAGGGTGTTGGCCAGGCCGAACATGATCAACACCGAGATGAACAGCTTGCGGCGCTCGAAGCGGGCGAAATACGCGGTGAGGAATGGCCCGAACGCAGCGACTGTAAAAGCGAACAGGGTCACCAGCAAACCCGCTTGCGGGATGCTGACGTCCAGGTCACGGGCAATGGCTGGCAACAGACCGACAATGATGAATTCCGTGGTCAGCACCGTAAAACCGGCGGCTGACAACAGAAGAATGGGCAACAGCATGCAGAACTCCAGAAAACGACAACACCAGCGATAGCCCGAAGGCTCACTGGCAGACATGAAAATGAGGATGGCGAAGCTTAACAGAGTGTTCGCGACCAGGGTTGCACGAAGCTGCAAATCACGCCGGGCACTTGGGTGGCAGATCGTCACAGGCTCAAGGAACGATACGACGCTGTGATAAAGTCCGCGCCCTTGTGGCGAGGGAGCTTGCTCCCGCTGGCCTGCACAGCAGGCCCATTTGTTGGGGCCGCTTCGCTGCCCAGCGGGAGCAAGCGCCCTCGCCACAGGAATTAGCGCTGGCAATAGCCCCGTGTTCTCCCTTTCGGTTTCCTACCTGCGGACGGCCCTGCTTCTTGCTGCAGACTTGCGAAACCATGCATTTATAAAAAATCCGAGATGCCGTTTTATGACCGCTTCATCCCCTTCTCTATTGCAACGCCTGAAACGCACCAGCCTGGTCACGCAGATCATCATCGGCCTGATCGCCGGGATTGCCCTGGCCCTGATCGCGCCTGAAGCGGCAAAGTCCACCGCCTTCATCGGCAAAGTCTTCGTGTCCGCGCTGAAAGCCGTCGCGCCGATTCTGGTGTTCGTCCTGGTCATGGCCTCGATCGCCAACCACAAGCACGGTCAGCAAACCCACATCCGGCCGATCCTGTTCCTGTATCTGCTGGGCACGTTCGCGGCCGCCGTGGTCGCGGTGGTTGCCAGCATGATGTTCCCGTCGAGTCTTGCCCTGTCCACCCACGACATCGCCGTCACCGCACCGGGCGGCATCGGCGAAGTGCTGCAAAGCCTGCTGCTCAGCGTGGTCGACAACCCGGTCAGTGCGCTGATGAACGCCAATTTCATCGGCATTCTGGCCTGGGCCATCGGCATGGGCGTTGCCATTCGCCATGCTGGTGATACCACGCGCGAGGTGCTGGGCGACCTCTCCAACGGTGTGACGGTGATCGTGCGCCTGGTCATTTGCTTTGCGCCGCTGGGGATTTTTGGCCTCGTGGCCTCGACCCTGGCCACGTCCGGTTTCGGCGCCCTGATCGGCTACGCGCATCTGCTGGCCGTATTGCTGGGCTGCATGCTGTTCGTGGCCTTGGTGATGAACCCGGTCATCGTGTTCTGGAAGCTGCGCCGCAACCCGTATCCACTGGTGCTGATGTGCCTGCGCGAAAGCGGCATCACCGCGTTCTTCACCCGCAGTTCGGCGGCGAACATTCCGGTCAACCTTGAACTGAGCAAGCGCCTGGGCCTGCACGAAGACACTTACTCGGTGTCGATTCCGCTCGGCGCCACCATCAACATGGCCGGTGCGGCAATCACTATCACCGTGCTGACGTTGGCGGCGGTGCACACCCTGGGCATTGCCGTGGACATTCCCACGGCCATTCTGCTGAGCGTCGTCGCAGCCATTTGTGCCTGTGGTGCCTCGGGTGTGGCCGGTGGTTCGCTGCTGCTGATCCCGCTGGCGTGCAGCCTGTTCGGCATCCCCAGCGAAATCGCCATGCAGGTGGTGGCGGTCGGCTTCATTATTGGTGTGCTGCAGGATTCGGCGGAGACGGCGTTGAATTCGTCCACTGACGTATTGTTCACGGCAGCGGCTTGCCTGGGTGAAGAACAGAACGCGAAACGTCTGGCCTAAACCAAGCCCCCTGTGGGAGCGAGCCTGCTCGCGAAGGCGATAGGCCAGACACCAATATATCGACTGACACGCCGCTTTCGCGAGCAGGCTCGCTCCCACAGAAAGAATGAAAAAGCCCGCCAGGTTTTGCACCTCGGCGGGCTTTTTTGTATCCGGGTGGGTTAGAACGCGCCCATGTAGTCGCGCTTGCCCACTTCCACACCGTTATGACGCAGCAACGCATAGGTGGTGGTGACGTGGAAGAAGAACTGCGGCAAGCCGTAGGTCAGCAGGTAAGCCTGGCCGGAAAAGCGCTTCTCTTTCGGCGTGCCCGGACGGGTCACGATTTCGATGCCTTCCTTGCCGTTGATCTGCTCCGGTTTGATCTCACCAATGAACGCCAGCACCTTGGCGATCAATGCTTGCAGTTCGGCGAAGGTGGTTTCGGTGTCGTCGTACTTCGGCAACTCGACTTCAGCCAGACGCGCGGACACGCCTTTGGCGAAATCAACGGCGATCTGCACCTGACGCACCAGCGGGAACATGTCCGGGTACAGGCGGGCTTGCAGGAAGGCGTTCGGGTCGATGTTCTTGGCGGTGGCGTGGGCTTCGGCCTTGTTCAGTACATCGCTCAGGGCGTTGAGCATCTGTTTGAAAACTGGGACAGAAGCGTCATACAGGGAAATGGTCATGGCAGGTCTCATGGAGTGACGGAGGGAAACATCAGCCACCTGGAGGAGCGAGCCTGCTCGCGATGAACCACCAGACACCACGGGTAATCAGACAACCCGCGTTATCGTTGACGACCATCGCGAGCAGGCTCGCTCCTACAGGGGATCGCATAGTGGGCCGATTATAGCCATGCATGGCCCTTCCCAGACTGCTCTTTTTCAGCTGCCGTACACCTTTGCCGCCGGAACCGCCTGAGTCAGCAGTTGTGCGACCGCGTCACCCACCTCGCCAACCGCCCAGCGGCCCTTGCGATCCAGTTCGGGGCCTCGACGCCAGCCGTCGGCAATCGACAACTTGCCGCCCTCGATTTCGAACATCTGACCGGTGACATCGGCAGACGCCTCGGACCCGAGCCACACCACCAGCGGCGCGACGTTTTCCGGGGCGAAGTAATCAAAGCCCTCCTCCGGCTTCTTCATGGTCTCGGCAAACACCTGCTCGGTCATCCCGGTGCGCGCCGCCGGAGCGAGGGCGTTGACGGTAATCCCGTAGCGTCCCAGTTCCGCCGCCTGTACCAACGTCAACGAAGCAATCCCACCCTTGGCCGCCGCATAGTTGGACTGGCCGATGGAACCCTGCAACCCGGCGCCGGAACTGGTGTTGATGATCCGCGCATCGACCTTTGCACCACCCTTGGCCTGTTCACGCCAATACTTCGCGGCATGACTGGCGATACAGAAATGGCCTTTCAGATGCACGGCCACCACCACATCCCAATCGGCCTCGGTGAGGCTGGCGAACATGCGGTCGCGGCAGATGCCGGCGTTGTTGACCACTACATTCAGTCCGCCGAAGGTTTCGATGGCCTGGCGCACGATGAGCGCCGCCGAGTCATAGCGGGTGATGTCGTCGCTGTTGGCCACGGCGCTGCCGCCCTGACCGAGGATTTCGCCGACCACGGCCAGTGCCGCTTCACGATTGATGTCATTGACCACCACTTTGGCGCCCTCGGCGGCAAAGGCCAGCGCATAGGCCCGGCCCAGACCGCCGCCGGCGCCGGTAATGATCACCACGCGGTTTTCACAGATTTTCATGTTGTTATTCCTTTCTGGTCGACTGGTTCCCTGTGGGAGCTGGCTTGCCAGCGATGCAGACGCCGCGGTCTATCAGGCCCACCGCAGCGATCCCGTCGCTGGCAAGCCAGCTCCCACAGGTTCAGTGTGTATCTGCTTATAAGCGCTCGATAATCGTCACGTTGGCCTGGCCACCGCCTTCGCACATGGTCTGCAAACCATAACGACCGCCGCTGCGTTCCAGTTCATGCAACAGGCTGCACATCAACCGCGTGCCAGTTGCACCCAACGGATGGCCGAGGGCAATCGCACCGCCGTTGACGTTGGTTTGTTCATGGGGATAGCCGGTCTCCTTGAGCCAGGCCATGGCCACCGAGGCGAAAGCTTCGTTGATCTCCACCCGGTCGATGTCTTCAAGCCGCATGCCGGCGCGTTTCAGTGCATAGGCGGTGGCCGGGATCGGCGCGGTGAGCATCCAGATCGGGTCTTCGGCGCGCACGCTCAGGTGGTGAATACGTGCACGGGGCGTCAGTCCGTAACGCTTGAGCGCCGCTTCGGAGACGATCAGCATCGCGCTGGCCGCATCGCAGGTCTGGCTCGATACTGCCGCCGTCACCCGATCGCAGCCGAACAGAAACTCCAGTTCGGCCATTTTTTCCAGGCTGGTCTGGCGCGGCGTTTCATCGTGCAACACACCGGCCAGCGGTACGATCTCGCGGCTGAATCGGCCTTGTTCGATGGCGCGCAAGGCGCGCTGATGGGACTCCAGCGACCAGGCTTCCAACTGGGCCCGGGACAGGTCCCACTTTTCAGCAATCATCTGCGCCGAACGAAACTGTGTCGGTGGTTGTGCACCATAACGGCGGACCCAGCCTTCGGAACCGCTGAACGGATCGCTGAAGCCCAGGGGCTCGGCGGCGATCATCGCCGAAGAGATCGGGATCTGGGTCATGGTCTGCACGCCACCGGCGATGACCACGTCCTGGGTGCCGCTCATCACTGCCTGCGCCGCGAAGTGCACCGCTTGCTGGGACGAACCGCACTGGCGGTCGATGGTGGTGCCGGGCACCGCTTGCGACAGGCCCGCGGCCAGCCAACTGGTGCGGGCAATGTCCCCGGCCAACGGGCCGATGGTGTCGACACAGCCGAAAATCACATCGTCGTAATCGTCGTCGGGGATGGCATTGCGCTCCACCAGCGCGCGCAACACATGGGCGCCCAGGTCGGCGGCGTGAATCTGGCTCAAACCACCCTTGCGCCGCCCGGTGGGCGTGCGCAGGGCGTCGACTATGTAGGCTTCAGGCATGGTTTACCTCGGTAAAAAAATGAAATCATGAAGGCTGCCAAATAACCTGTGGGAGCGGGCTTGCCCGCGATGGCGGTGTGTCAGTCACCCGAGATGTTGGATGTGATGCCCTCATCGCGGGCAAGCCCGCTCCCACAGTTTTTCGGTGCCCTTGATATCGGGCATCAGTCGCCGTCAGAAAGTACTGCCGGCCCCCAACGCAGGATTACCCTCAAACAACGCCGCACGTATCCGTCCCTTATGCAACCCGCGATCACCCCAGACCTTGTCCAGCGCCCAGGCGCGTTTCATGAACATATGCAGGTCGACTTCCCAGGTGTACCCCATCGCGCCGTGGGCCTGGATGGTGTTTTTCGCGGCCAGCATGGCCGCTTCCGCCGTCGCCAGTTTGGCGTGGGACACCAGCACGTCTTGCCCTGCCTGCTGCCCGGTGACGGCATGAGCGGCGCGATACAACGGGCCTTTGGCGAATTCGATCTGCACCGCGACATTGGCCATCAAATGCTTGACCGCCTGGAACGAACCGACTGGTTTGCCGAACTGCTTGCGCTCGAAGGTGTAATCCACCGCCAGGTCGACCATGCGCTTGGCCAGCCCCAGCAATTGAGCGGCACTGCCGAGGGCGCCACGGTTGACCGCAGCGGCCCACAAACGACGGCCCTGTTCACCGCTGGCAACGCAGGTAGCAGGCGCCGGCGTCCACTGGACCTGGAACAACTGGCGGCTGGGATCGACCGATACGTTACGCGTCAGGCTCACCGCTTCGCGCTCAACCGCATGCACTTCATCGCCATGGGCCAGCAGGAGCAGATCCGCAACGTGGGCATCACTGACCAGCGGATTCCCTGGCTCGCCAATCGCCAATCGCGCACTGCCCTGTGCAACCCGCGACAACCAGTGCTGCTTGAGTGCTGCGTGTCGATCATCGAGTGCGGCAAGCAACGGCACACCGACCAGCATCGTCTCCACCAACGGCTCGGGCAGCCCGGCATAACCACATTCCTGGGCGATCAGAATGAAGTCCAGTTCATTGAGACCCATGCCATCGTGCGCCTCGGGCACGGTCAGGGCGGTCAGGCCCAGCTCCACCAGTTGCGCCCACAGCTCGTCACTTCGCCCGCTGTCGCTCTGCCAGAGTTCGCGAATGCGCTCCGGGGTGACTTCATTGATCAGAAAACTTCTGACGCTGTCCTGAAACAGCAGTTGGTCGCGGCTGAAACTAAAGTCCATGGTCTCTTCCTCAGGCGCGCGGCATGCCGAGCATGCGTTCGGCGATGATGTTGCGCTGGATCTCGTTGGTGCCGGCGTAGATCGGTCCGGCCTGGGCAAACAGGAAACCTTCCAGCCAATGGCCGACATCGCCGGCCGCCGGTGCTTCGGGCAGTAGTTCGCCGCGCAGGCTGAGGATGCTCATGGCGGTGTCGTGCATGCGTTGATCCAGTTCTGACCAGAAGATCTTGTTGGTCGAGGATTCCGGACCGATCTTGCCGCCCTGTACCAGTTGCGAGGCGGTCATGTAGGTGCTCAGGGTGTAGGCCTCGGCGTCCAGCCAGGCACGCATCACCGCCTCGCCGATGGCCGGGTCGCGGTCGGCATGCTCGCGGTTGGCCTGGTACAACTGCACCAGCCGTCGCGCTGTTTCCTGAAAACGCGCGGGTGAGCGCAGCAGCAATCCCCGTTCGAACCCGGCGGTGGACATCGCCACGTGCCAGCCCATGCCCTCGCCGCCCAGGGCGTTTTCCACCGGCACCTTGACGTCATCGAAGAAGATCTCGGCGAACCCCGGCAGACCGTTGAGCTGCGGGATCGGCCGCACGGTGATGCCGGGCGTGTCCAGCGGCAGCAGAATGAACGTCAGTCCGTGATGGCGCTGGGATTGCCCGTCGGTGCGGAAAATACCGAAGGCCCAATCGGCCCACACCGCGCGGGTCGACCAGGTTTTCTGGCCGTTGATCACGTAGTGGTCGCCGACCCGTTCGGCTCGGGAGCGGATCGCCGCCATGTCGGAACCGGCACCCGGCTCGGACCAGGCCTGGGCCCAGATGTCTTCACCGGTGGCCATACGCGGCAGAAAACGTGCTTTCTGCTCGTCGCTGCCGTACTCCATCAAGGTTGGGCCGAGCAGGAAGATGCCGTTCTGGTTGACCCGTGCCGGCGCCCCGGAACGGTAGTATTCCTCTTCGAAAATCAGCCATTCGATCAAGTCGCAGCCGCGCCCGCCCAGTTCGGTCGGCCAGGTCACCATGCCCCAACGGCCTTCGTTGAGTTTGGCTTCCCAGGCGCGGTGTTCGGCAAAGCCTTGTTCGGTGTCGAACGATTGCAGCGGTTCACTCGGTACATTGGCCGTCAGCCAGGTTCGCGCCTCGGCACGAAAGGCCTGCTGGGCCGGGGTATAGGTCAGGTCCATGAATATGCCTTCAGCCGTTGAATCGGGCATCGCGTTTCTCGACGAACGAGTCGCGTGCTTCCTGAGAATCCAGTGAGCGATAGGCTTCGAGGGTGAAGCCCTGCTCCCAGCGGTATTTGTCTTCGAGATTGCCGTCTTCGATGCCGGTCAGCGCTTCCTTGGCCAGGCTGATCATTCCCGGGCTCTTCGCGGCGATGGTGCGAGCGATCTGCAACGCGGTCTCGCGCAGGTCTTCGCGCTTGACCACCTGCTCCACCGCACCGAGGCGCCAGGCTTCGGCGGCGTCGATGGCCTGGCCGGTGAAATACATGTGGCGGACTTTCTGCACCGGGAACAGGCGCTGCAAATGCGCACCGCCGCCCATGGCACCGCGATCCACTTCCGGCACGCCGAAGGTGGCGCACTCGGACGCGACAATGATGTCGGCCGCGCCGCAGATGCCGATGCCGCCGCCCAGCACGAAGCCGTGCACCGCGACGATCACCGGTTTCGGGTTGCGGTGGATCGCCTTGAAGCTGTCGTAGTTGCCCTTGTTTACCGCGACGATCAGGTTGCCGTCGGCGGCCAGTTCCTTGATATCGACCCCGGCGCAGAAGCCGCGACCTTCGGCACGGATCACGATCACCCGCACGTCGCTGTTGCGGCCCAGGCCCTCGATCTCGCTGGCGATGTCGGCCCAGCCCTGGCAGTTGAAGGCGTTGACCGGTGGCCGGTTGAAGACCAGTTCGGCAATGCCGTTATCGATGCTGACGCTAAATGGTTTCATGCCTTTTTTCCTTCACGACACACGGCGGCACAGCTCGCCCAGACGCGCTTCGGCGTCGCGGACGATCTGTTCAATCAATTGGGCGCAGCTGGGCAGGCTGTCGATGGAGGCGGCGATCTGTCCGGCGGGCAGTACGCCCTCAGCCGGATGCCCGTCGACCATGGCCTTCTGGATCACCATCGGCGCGTTGGCGGCCATGAGGCTTTGCGCGGCGCTCAGTTCTCCGGCACTGCGCATCTTCAAGGCACTGCCGAGCAGTTGCGTCAGGCTCATGCCGGTATGGCGGCGATACGCCAGGCCACTCTGCAACGCCAGCAGCCAACGCTTGAGGCTTCCACTAGCCTCAAGCCGGTCGAGCAATTCGTTGCGAATCATCCGTTGCGGCATGCCGTCGATGGCGCGGCTGATGATGATCGCCGCCGGGTCCTTGACCGCCAGGTATCGCGCCAATGTCGCCCGCGGCACCGGGCTGTCGGCGCACATCAGAAACCGCGTGCCCATGGCGATGCCTTCGGCACCGTAGGCCAGGGCCGAGACCAGGCCTTTGCCATCCTTGAAGCCACCTGCTGCAACCACCGGCACAGACACGGCATTGACCACTTGGTCGAGCAGCATCGAGGTCGGCACGGAACCGGTGTGCCCGCCGCCCTCGCCGCCCTGCACGGTCACCGCATCGGCGCCCATTTCCACGGCTTTCTGTGCGTGTTTCAGGGCGCCCACGGTGGGAATGCACACCACCCCGGCATCCTTCAGACGGCTGATCATTTGCTTGCCGGGCGAACGGCTGTAGCTGACCGCCCGGACTTTGTGGCGCAACACCAGCTCGACGATGTCGGTAGCGTTGGCTTGATACATGTGGAAGTTCACGCCGAACGGCTGATCCGTCAGACGCCGGGTTTCAAGGATCGCCGCCTCCATGTGCTGCGGCTCGATGGTCGCCCCGGCAAGAAAACCGAAGCCCCCGGCATTGCCCGTGGCCGCCACCAGTTTCGGGTCGGCGACCCAGCCCATGGCGGTCTGGATGATCGGGTAGCGGCAACCGAGCAACCCGGTCAGTCGAGTGTTCAAGGAAATCGCCATGCTCACGCCCCGCCCGCTTTACGCTGGGAACTGGCCATGGCCTTGGCGTCATAGCCACCGAGGCGGTCACCGGACACCAGTTCATTGTGGGCATGGGCGAAGTGGTGCAAGCCAAAGACCATGTCCATGGTCGCGCGCTTGCCCATCAGGTCTTCGGCGTTGTTCACCGCCTGCTTGCTCAATTGCAGACCCAGGCGTGGCATCTGTGCGATGCGCCCGGCGATATCGAGGGTCTGTTGCTCCAGTTCATCGCGGGCGACTACCCGATTGAGCATGCCCATCTGATAGGCACGCGGGGCCGGCATGCGTTCGCCGAGGAACAGGAACTCCTTGGCGATGCGCGGGTTCAGTTCATGCACATGGGCGAAATACTCCACTCCGGGAATGCCCATGCGCACCACAGGATCGGCAAAGTAAGCGTCTTCGCTGGCGACGATCAGGTCACAGACCCAGGCCAGCATCAGTCCGCCGGCAATGCACGCACCCTGGACCATGGCGATGGTCGGCTTGGGCATCTCGCGCCAGCGTCGGCACATGCCCAGGTAGACTTCCTGCTCACGGGCATAGAGAAACTCGCCACCCGGCTTGTTCACATGGTCGTACCACAGGCTCGCACGGTCGAAGGTCTTGTCCACATCTCGACCGGGCGTGCCGATGTCATGCCCGGCGGAGAAATGCTTGCCGGCGCCACGCAACACGATGACCTTCACGTCATCGTCATCGCAGGCCCGGCGAAACGCCGCGTCCAGCGCATAAGTCATCTGCGAATTCTGCGCGTTGTGGTACTCGGGGCGGTTCATGGTGACCAGCGCCACCGCGCCACGCACCTCGTACAGCACCACGTCGGCCTGATTGTTATCGTTATCTTCAGCCATCACTTGTCTCCGCAACGCATTGCTCAGCGTTGGCCTGGCGGGTTGTCTTTAAGTTGCAGGGCGCGCAGGTTGTGCGGGTCCAGACGCTGGATCAGCTGCAACTGCTCGGCCGTCGGGGCCGCGGTGGTCGGGCAGTCGTCCGGCACGTGCAACTCGAACCCGGTGTTGTCCTGCACTTGCGTCGCCGTCACGCCGGGGTGCAGCGAGCGAATGCGCATCTGCCGTTGCGGACCCTGGAAATCCAGCACGCAGAGGTCGGTGATGATCAGGCGGATATCGATGTCATCCAGCGACCAGCCCAGGGCCAGGCGAGCCGGGTTGTAGCCGACCGAAGCGACCATATCGACCTCGCCTTCGACGAACACCCGACGGTTGTGGCTCGGCACGCAAAACGAGTTGGCGTGGCTGATCGAGTTGCCGGGAAAGCCGCGCACACCGAGCATTTGCGCCTTGGGCTTGGCGTAGTCGCCGATGCAGGAAATGTTGGCCTGGCCGAAACGGTCGATCTGGGTCGGGCCCACCAGCGCATGACGCTTGCCGCCCCAGACGTTGTCGAAAATCCGCGAGAAGCCCATCCAGCTGTCGCGCTTGGGCTCGTAGCCATTGCGTGCGCCCAAGGGCACCGGTTCGGCAACCATGTAGGCTTCGGAATCGGTCATCAGCAGTTTCGGGTTGCTGGTGAGCATGGCCAGTGACGCGGCCAGGCGCGGGATTACGCCGATGCCGCTGGCCAACACTTCGCCGTCTTCGCGCCAGGCTTCAGAGGCCGCGCAGATCATCAACTCGGCGAGGCTATAAGTAGTCGTGTTCATCGAAAGGCTTCCTCAGAAAATCGGCAACGGCAGTTCACGGATGGCAGCCAGGCCGCCGACCTTGTCCAGGTACTGTTCGTGGGTGCAGTCAACGTAGTCACGGACGTAGCCCTGCCAGCCATCGGCCGCCTGGACCGTGGCGTTGTAAGCCTTGAAGTGCGCGACGTCGAAGCCGTACAGCGGCGCGCAGGACGACGGATGCGCCCCGCCTGGCACGTGGGCCACGGCGGTGGTCAGGTTGCGTTCCCAGAACACCTGATGCGCCAGTGCCGGGTCGCGGTGGAAATACGCGCTGTCCACCAGCTCATCGCAGGTCACGTAGCTGTGGGTCGCCGCGCGGACGAACAGGTCGTCCATGTAGTGATCCGGACCACTGATCTGGCATACGCCGCGCGCATCGGCGCGGTCGACGTGCACCAGCGCCGCGTCGAGCTTGAGCGCCGGCATGGCGACCCAGTCCTTGCCATCGGCATAGGGCGAGGCGATCAGTTTGATCTGCGGGTTGTGCCGCAGCACATCGGTACCCAGGCCCACTGCCGTGGGAATGAACGGCACGTTCATCGCCGCTGCGCGAAGGCCAAGCAACAGCATGCCTTCATCGATCTCCATCACCTCCAGCGCCGCATCCTGGCGCGCCTTGCGGAAGTACGGTTCCAAGGGAATGAAGTCCAGCGAGACGAAGGCGAATATCAGTTTCTTGATCTTGCCCGCCGCGCAGAGCATGCCGACATCGGCGCCACCGTAGGCGACCACGGTCAGGTCCTTGAGGTCCGAACGCAGAATCTCGCGCACCAGGGCCATGGGTTTGCGCCGCGGACCCCAGCCACCGATACCGATGGTCATGCCGTCACGCAGCTGGCCGACGATCTCGGCCGTGGTCATTTGCTTGTTCAAGGTCATGCTCCTCATTGACGACCGACGCTGAAGTCATGGCCCCAATGGCTGACCACGGTGCTTTCGAACGGCGTATGGCGATCCCAGTCGACCACCAGGCCATCGCAGCCATACTCCAGATCGAACCCGGACGGCGTCTTGATGTAGAAGGAAATCATCTGGTCGTTGGTGTGCTGGCCGAGAGTCGCCGAGAGCTTCACGCCGTTGGCGTGCACCCGGTCCAGGGCGCGGCCGACTTCGTCCAGGGCATTGACCTCGACCATCATGTGCACGCAGCCGTGGGGCATCGGGCACTCGAAGATCGCCAGCGAGTGGTGCCGGCCGTTGTTGCAGTGCAGGAAGTGGATGCGCTTTTGCGGCTCGGCCGGGTCCGGGGTGAAGCGGACTTTCATCAGGTCGGACAGGCCGAAGCCGAGCACCTGCTCGTAAAAATCCCGGCAGCGTTCGAAGCTCGGCGCCGGCAGTACCACGTGGCCCATGCCCAGATCGTTGGTGACGAAACCCTTGACCCCGACTGGCGAGACGAAACGGGCGAAGTCTTGCAACGGTCCCCAGAACAGCTCGTGGCGATTGCCATCCGGGTCGCTGAAGTGCACCAGTTCCTGAACCTTGCGCAGTTCGGCTTCGGCAGCGGTGCCGCGAGTGACCTGTACATCGGCTTGTTGCAGCTCGC
Source organism: Pseudomonas izuensis (assembly GCF_002356535.2). Lineage (NCBI taxonomy): Bacteria > Pseudomonadati > Pseudomonadota > Gammaproteobacteria > Pseudomonadales > Pseudomonadaceae > Pseudomonas > Pseudomonas izuensis. The sequence continues at coordinate 4,625,213 of NZ_AP017423.2, forward strand.
TGATCGCCTGTTCGAACGCCGTCTTTCCGGCCATTTCCCAGCCGCAGGCACCGAAGCCGTTCTCGGCATTTTTCTGTACCAGAATGCGGTAATGGCGCTCGTCCATTTTCAAGTACAGATACTCACCGTCATCGTCGCCGGCGACCATCATCCCCAGCACCTGGCTTGCGTAATGACGCCACTGCGCCAGGTCGCTGGACAACAGGGTGACGTAACCCAGACCACGGATATCCATGGATGCACTCCTCGTTTTGCTCAGGCCGTGCCGCCCTTCGGCGATTGCCGGGGGAGACTTTATGTGGGCCTATTCAAACGGGTTCGGACAGGGGCAACATCGTCCAATGGGACTAGCGAAACTGATTGGGGCGGGAATAAAAAACGGGCCTTGGGGGCCCGTTGGAAAGTTGGCCTGGATTCCGTTCCAGACCTGAAAACCCGGAAGCTCGGGAACGATAGAGAACACTGTGGGAGCGAGCCGGCTCGCGAAAGCATTGTGTCAGTCAACATCAACTCTGAATGTGCCGCCCTCTTCGCTGGCAAGCCAGCTCCCACAGGCTCCTGTGGCGGATGCAAAGTCCGCAAACAACACAAAACCTGTGGGAGCGCGGCTTGCCCGCGATGGCGGTGTGTCAGTCGACATTGATGTTGCCTGACACAATGCCTTCGCGAGCAGGCTCGCTCCTACAGATTCCTGCGGCGGATGCAAAGTCCACAAACAACACAAAACCTGTGGGAGCGCGGCTTGCCCGCGATGGCGGTGTGTCAGTCGACATTGATGTTGCCTGACACAATGCCTTCGCGAGCAGGCTCGCTCCTACAGGTTCCTGTGGCGGATGCAAAGTCCGCAAACAACACAAAACCTGTGGGAGCGCGGCTTGCCCGCGATGGCGGTGTGTCAGTCGACATTGATGTTGCCTGACACAATGCCTTCGCGAGCAGGCTCGCTCCCACAGGGAATGCGATCAATGTCCGCCATCAACCCTTGCGAAAATGCGGGATCACTTTTTCACCGATGTTCTTCAGGGTTTCGAGCTGCGCCCACTGCGGCACGGTGCCCATCTGGCAGATGAACAGGATCTCGTCGGCGCCGGCGTCGATCAGGCGCTGCACGTAGCCGATGCAATCCTCGACGGTGCCGTAGGCGTGGTTGGGGTTCATCATCGCCATGGTCGGGTCGGAGAAGTCGACGCTGACTTCTTCGGAGGCGAAGCGCGACTTGATCACGCTCTGGCCGTTGCCATCGACGAAGGTGTCGTCCTTCCACTTCTCCGGGTCCGGACGCTCGCCACCGCCGTACCAGTAGCCCAGGGATTCCATGAAGTAACGCTGGCCACGGATACCGATACGCCGTGCCTCTTCGTTGTCCTCCAGCACGATCGCCGGGCACAGCGCCGCGATGTGACGGTTGGGACGGAAGCCCACTTGCTTCTTCTCATCGCGGTTGTCATAGGCCGTGTGATACACCTCGACCTTCTTGGCGATTTCTTCCGGACCACCGAAGCCCAGTACCAGCGCGCCCATGCCGCGACCGCCGGCGTTTTTCAACGATTCGGTGTTGGTGCACGCCAGGTACATCGGCGGGTGTGGATCCTGATACGGCTTTGGATGGATCGGACGCTTGGGGATCTGCACGAAGTCGCCGTTGTGCTCGATTTCGTCCTGCACGAACATTTTCGGGATCAGGTACATCATCTCGTCGATCTGCGGCTGCAAGGTCGCCAGGTCGTAGCCGAAGGTGCCAGCCTCCTGCTGGGTGCCGCCCTTGCCCACGCCGAAATGCACACGGCCCTTGGACAACAGGTCGAGGGTGGCGATGCGCTCGGCGACTTTCACCGGGTGGTTCATCGCCGGTGGCAGGCAGACCACACCGTGACCGATGCCGATGCGCTCGGTCTTGCCGGCCACGAACGCCAGCATGGTTTCCGGCGCGGACATGTGCGAGTAGTTGCTCAGCGCGGTGTGCTCCACGCACCAGAAGGTATCGAAGCCGAGCTTGTCGGCCAGCACTGCCTGTTCGACGGTGTCCTGGAAAATCTTGCGGTCGCCTTCGCGGCTGGAGTCCACCGTCTGGGCTTCGTAAATCAGGGAAAATTTCATGGTTGATCCTTGTGCTTATTTGGATGCGCAGTCGGCGCCAGAGACCTGTGCCTTGCGCCCATGCTCGGGTATTGGCAGGGCGCTCGAATCACGCAAACGGACTAGCTGATTCAGCAGAAACCATCAGAGGAAAAAGTCATTGCTGTCCTGCCCCATGCTCACGCCGCCGAGGTTCCACGCATACTTGGCCGGACTGTTGGCGACGTGGGCACGGCCGGTGTGAATGTCGCGGAAGGCGCGGTTGATCGGGTGGCTGCGGAAGATCGTCGAGGCGCCGCTGTTGAACATCAGCTCGCCGACAGCCTTGGCGCACTTGTCGGCCACCAGCGCCGAGTCGTAACGCATCTTCACCCGCTCGGGCATGCTCAGCGGCTCGCCCTTCTGCGCACGATCGAGCATCAGGGCGAAGTTGCGCTGCAGCACGGTCTTGCACTCGTCGACACAGACCATGGCATTGGCCAGCGCCGATTGCGCGGCCGGGTCCTGGACCATCTTGCGCCCGTCATTGACACCCACCCGCGCACGGTTGTGCTCGACAAACTGATTCACTGCGCCTTGCAGGGCACCGATGGCCGACGAGGAAACGGCACGCACAAAAATCTGCCCGAACGGCAGGCGGAACAACGGCGCGGTGTTCACCGCATTACCCGGGCTGTTCTGCATGAAGCCGTCGAAGGCGCGATGGGTGCGGTACTCGGGAACGAAAGCGTTCTCCACCAGAATGTCGTGGGAGCCGGTGGCTTCCAGGCCCATGACGTTCCAGTTGTCGAGAATCCGGTAGTCACTGCGCGGCACCAGGAAGGTCCGGTAATCCGGCGCCCCGCCCGCCTCCTCCGGCGGTACCAGTGCACCGAGGAATACCCAGTCGCAATGCTTGCTGCCGGACGAAAAGCCCCAGCGCCCGCTGAGCTTGAAGCCACCCTCGACCCGCTCGACCTTGCCCACCGGCATATAGGAAGACGAGATCAGCACACTGGAATCATCGCCCCAGACATCCTGCGCAGCGCGGTCATCGAACAACGCCAGTTGCCAGTTGTGGATCGCCACCACCCCCAGCACCCAGGCCGACGACATGCAGCCTTCGGCGAGGGTCATCTGCACGTCGAAAAAGTCCTTGGGTTCCAGCTCATAACCTTCCCAACGCGAGGGCTGGAGGATGCGGAAGAAACCGGCGTCCTGGAAATCCTTCAGGGTTTCTTCGGGCAACTGCCCGGCCTGAGCGGCGTTCAGGGCGCGCTCACGCAGGATCGGCACCAGCTCGCGGGCACGTTGGCTCAGACGCTGGCGAATCAGGTCTTGGTTGAGCATTGTTATTGTTCTCCTCTGTTCACCCCATCCGCCGGGGCGCGCGTGCAGCGGGGCCTGAACAGCGCCCCCTGCGTGGCATTCAAGCAATGCGCGGCGGGGTGGGCATCCCTCAAACGGACCATGCCGGGTGGAGAATGGAAAAGATCAGAGATTGGCTCGCTCGCCGCATTTCCCCTGTGGGAGCAAAGCTTGCTCGCGATGGCTTTGTGTCAGGCGATGTGGATTTTGATGGTGTACATATCCATTGCTGCGGTAACGGCTGCTTATGGTTTCACCCTTACGGCGAGTCACTTTCGAAGAGCGCGAAAGTAACCAAAGCGCTCGTGCCCCACCACTCGGTGCCTCGCTATGGCTCGGCATACCCTCACTCCGGCCAGCGTGGTTTAACGGGGCGCCCAGATCAAAAGCAAAACGAGGCGGCCTGACAGCCGACCTGGCTTTGGCAAATGCCCCGATCCTCTGTGGGAGCGAGCCTGCTCGCGAAGGACGTCAACGATTACGCGCCCTGCCTGAATAAACGCGGTGCCTGGTCGTTTTTCGCGAGCAGGCTCGCTCCCACAAGGGATTGGGTACATCCGCAAGAGACACGTCGGCTGCCAGGCCGTCATCGCTGCGATGCGGCGCCCCGACAAGCCAGCTCCCACAGGGGACAGTGTACACCTGCTTCTCACCACTCAACAGGCCGAGCGTTAGCTCGCCTGCAAGCTTTTGATCTTGATCCACCCGCCCCTTCGGAAGGCTGAGTGGAGGTGTTCATCCGGGGAGTGGCGCGCAGCGCCGTTCGACGCAGTCGAACACGCTGCATGTAGGTGCAGCGAAGCCAACCGGAGGGCAGTGCCCCCGGATGGATACCGGAGCGAAGGAACCCCGAGCCTTGGCGAGGGGCCGGACGCCGGGGCGAGCCTTTTTGGGTACTTTTTTGGCGTTTGAAAAAAGTGCCTCGCCGCAAGGGCGAAACCATAAGTGGCCGTTACCGCAGCACCGGATATGTACTCAATCAACCCACCCGCCTGGTCGGCCCGGAGGCCGCCAAGTCTCAACGATCAACTAGTCCCCTCGGACGATGTTCCAGATGGACGCCAGAGCAAGAATCCATCGCACTCCATGCACAACAAAAAGGGCTCGTGCGATGAACGACATCAATCTGAAAGCCGACATGCTCCAGGCCATGCGCCGCCTGGCCAAGTCAGTCACCATTATCAGCACCAGCAACGGCTCCGAGCGTTTCGCCATGGCCGCCACGGCGGTTGACTCCCTGAGCACCGAACCGCCGTCGCTGCTGATCTGCGTCAACAAGACCGCCTCACCCCACGCCGCCCTGGCAACCGGCGCGGATTTTTGCGTGAACATCCTCGGGGTCGAACAACAGGACCTGGCGCACCTGTGCAGCGGCGCGATCAAGGGCGAGGCGCGCTTCGACCGGGGCAACTGGCTGACCAGTGCCGGCGGCATTCCTTACCTGGGCGACGCTCAGTCGGCGATCCTCTGCCGTCAGGACGGCCACTTCAGCTACGGCACCCACACCATATTCATCGGGCGCATCCTGCAAATCCACACCAGTGACGCCATCACCCCGCTGGTCTATCTCGACGGCAGCTACACCACCACTGCCAAGCCGACACCCTCCTTCGCTGTCGCTGGCTGAGGCCCGAACATGGACGGCCTGAACGGGTTGACGGAGTTGCGAGTGAACAGCGCCGAGCAGTTGAGCTGGGATGATCGCTGCGACTTGCTGATCGTCGGTTTCGGTGGGGCCGGCGCCTGTGCCGCCATCGAAGCCGCCAGCCGTGGCCTGGCGGTGCTGGCGCTGGACCGCTTCGAAGGGGGGGGTGCCACTGCATTGAGCGGTGGCGTGGTGTATGCCGGTGGCGGAACGCCGTACCAGCGTCAGGCGGGTTACGAAGACACCGACGAAGCCATGTTCAATTACCTGCGCCAGGAAGTCGGTGACGCCGTCAGCAGCCGGACGCTGAAGGAATTCTGCGAAGGCAGTCGCGCGCAACTGGCCTGGCTCGAACGCCAGGGCGTCGCCTTCGAATCCAGTGTGCCGCCACACAAGACCTCATACCCGAGCGATCAGTACTACCTCTATTACTCCGGCAACGAAGCCGTGCCGGCCTACGCCGCCAGCGCCAAACCGGCACCCCGCGGTCACCGCACCAAAGGCCCCGGCATGTCCGGCGCCAGCCTGTTTGCCCCGCTCAAGGCCAGCGCCTTGCGCCACGGCGCCCGGTTGCGCAGCCAGTGCGAAGTGCGCCGCCTGGTGCTCGATCACAACGATCGGGTGCTCGGTGTCGAAGCCTGGCAACTGCCTCCGGGCAGCCGCGCCGCCCGGCAACATGCGCGCCTGTCGCGTTGGGCCGCCGCCATTCATATGTACGCCCCGGCCCTGGCCGACCGCTTGCGCGCTCGTCAAAAACGCATCGAGCAATCTCATGCCATACGCCAACTGATCCGCGCCGAACACGCGGTGCTGCTGAGCAGCGGCGGTTTTATCTTCAACCGCGAATGGGTGGAAAAGCATGCCCCGCAGTACCTGGCCGGCTTGCCGCTGGGCACCACTGGCTGCAACGGCAGCGGCATCGCCCTGGGCCAGAGCGCCGGTGGCAACGTGGCGCGAATGGACAAGGTCAGCGCCTGGCGCTTCATCAATCCACCCTTGGCCTGGGCCCGAGGGCTGATCGTCAACGGGCGCGGCCAGCGCTATGCCAACGAGGAAATCTACGGCGCGACCCTCGGCCACGCCATGGTCGAAGAACAGGACGGCCGCGCCATCCTGATCCTCAACCGGGCACTGGTGCGCGAGGCATTGCGTCAAGTCGGGCCGGGCAAGGTGTGGAACTTCCAGCGCCTGCCAGTGCTGCTCAACCTGCTATTCAACGCCAAACGCAGCAACAGCCTGACCGGGCTGGCCAAGCGCTGCAATCTGCCTCCCGAACGGCTGCGCCAAAGTGTCGAGCGCTATACCCGAGCAGCGCAGGGCGTAATCGCCGATGAGTTCGGCAAGTCCGGGGCGATGCTCGCCAACCTCGAACAAGGCCCGTGGTATGCCCTCGACCTGTCGTTCGACAGCAAACTCTTCCCCTGCCCGGTCATTACCCTCGGCGGGCTGAAGGTGTGCGAGCGCAGCGGCCGGGTACTGGACCACGCCGGCGTGCCGATCCACGGCCTGTACAGCGCGGGTCGCAACGCGGTCGGGGTCGCTTCCAATCTTTATGTCTCCGGCCTGTCGCTGGCCGATTGCATCTATTCCGGTCGCCGGGCTGCCGCCCACGTGGCCGATCAAATCGCAGTTCAAACCACAGGATCAGGAGAACAACAATGCAACGTGTAGAAGGCAAAGTCTGCATCATCACCGGCGCCGCCAGCGGCATCGGTCGCGAAGACGCCCTGCTGCTGGCCCGCGAAGGCGCCAAGGTGGTACTGACCGACCTCAATGAGGAAGCGGGCCGCCAGGTCGCCGCGGAAATCGGCAGCAACGCCCTGTTCATTCGTCACGACATCGCCAGCGAGCGTGACTGGCAGCACGTGATCAAGACCACCGTCGAACACTTCGGTCGTCTCGATGTGCTGGTCAATAACGCCGCGATCCTCGCACTGGGCAGCATCGAAGATACCACCCTGGAACTGTGGCAGAAGGTGCAAAAAATCAATGGCGACGGCTACTTCCTAGGCTGCAAATACGCGATCCAGGCGATGAAGGAAACCGGCGGCGGCTCGATCATCAACATGTCTTCGGTGGCGGCGCTGGGCGCCATGCCGATGTTCTGCGCCTACTCGGCGTCCAAGGGTGCAGTGGCGGCGATGACCCGTTCCATCGCCTTGCATTGCAAACAGCAGGGCTACCGCATTCGCTGCAACAGCGTGCACCCCGACGGCGTCAACACGCCGATGACCCAGGCCCTGGCCGGTGGTCAGGCGATCCCCCAGGAAGCCCTCGATCAGGACCCGATGAACCGCATGTGCGCCCCTCGGGATATCGCCAACGTGGTGCTGTTCCTGGCCACCGACGAGTCGCGTTTCGTCAACGGTGCCGAGATCCGTGTCGACAATGCGCAACTGATCAGCGGGCTCTGAGGTCGAGGTGAACATGGGCACGCAATTGCAGAACCTGACACCGGCCCCATCGTCGACGGGCAGCTATTCATTGCAAGTGTGCGCGGTGGTCGACGAGACCCTGGATGCCCGCTCGCTGGTGCTGGATATCCCGCCGTCGCTGCGGGAGCGCTTTCGCTATAAACCGGGTCAGTTCCTGAGTTTTCGCGTGCCCCTGGCCGGCAAACTGTTGACCCGCTGCTACTCCATGGCCAGCTCGCCCGTGGTGGACGCGCTGCCCAAGGTCACGGTCAAGCGGGTCGACGGTGGCCGGGTGTCGAACTGGATGAACGACGTACAGGTCGGCGACTGGCTGGAGGTGTTGCCGCCGGCCGGGCACTTCTGTCTGGATGAAGAGCAACCGGATGAGGACGCCCGACCACTGGTGCTGTTCGGTGGCGGTTCGGGGATTACTCCGGTGTTCTCCATTCTCAAATCGACACTGCACAACAGCACACGGCCGATCAAGCTGATCTATGCCAACCGCGATGAAGCGTCGGTGATTTTCAAGGACGAGCTGTGCCGGTTGATCAAGGCGCATCCTGATCGACTGCACGTGGTGCACGTCCTTGATTCGGTGCAGGGTTTCCTCACGGACGCTCAAGTCCGTCATTTGCTGCGCGGTTCGGCGGGGGGGGATTATTTCATCTGCGGGCCAGGGCCGTTCATGGACACCGTGGAACGCACGCTGCTGGCACTGGGCGAAAGCGCGGGGCGCATCCATGTCGAACGCTTCGTTTCACCGCCGGACCCGGACCAGTTACTCGCCGAAGAGGCTGTGGCCCGTGCCGCCGCACTCGATTCGCACTGCGAGGCATTGATCGTAGAACTCGATGGCCAGCAACACGAAATCACCTGCCGCCCCGGCGACACCTTGCTGCAAAGCTGCAAGGCGGCCGGGCTGGATGTGCCGTCGTCCTGCGAAGAAGGTTTTTGCGGGGCCTGTATGTGCGTGGTCCAGGAAGGACAAACCCAATTGGCACGCAACGATGTCCTGAGCCAAAGAGAACTGGAAGAAGGCTGGACCCTGGCCTGCCAGAGCCGTCCGACCGGCGCCCGGGTGCGCCTGAAATTCCCCGACTGAGACCCGCCCTCCCTGCGGAACGCAAAACCTGTGGGAGCGAGCCTGCTCGCGATAGTCGTCAACGATAACGCGGGCTATCTGAATGTCTGCGTTGTCAGGGCGTTTTTCGCGAGCAGGCTCGCTCCCACAGTTGACCGTGCTGATGCAGGAAGGTACTCCGTCGCCCTAGTCCCAACGGACGATCATGTCGGCCCGGTCTGCGGTTAGACTCGGCCACAGCATTAGCCCACAACAATAAAAGAGGTGCAGTTATGGCTCGTTTGCACAATAAGGTCGCGGTGGTCACCGGCGGCGCTTCGGGGATTGGCCTGGCCTGTGTGCGCCGCTTTGCCGCTGAAGGCGCACAAGTGGTGGGGCTGGACATCGGCAGCGCACCGGCGGATTTCCCCGGCCTGTTCATGACCCTGGATGTGCGCGACGAAGCGCAGGTCCAGCAGGTGATGCAGGAAGTCGTCAGCCGCTTCGGGCACATCGACGTGCTGGTCAACGCCGCCGGCGTCGCCGACCAGGGTAGCGTCACCCAGACCACCACCGCCAACTGGCAACGGGTGATGGACATCAACCTGACCGGCAGCATGCTCACCAGCAAATACGCGCTGGAGTCGATGGTGTCGCAACGCAGCGGTTCGATCATCAACGTCGGCTCGATCTTCGGCCTGCAAGGTTGCGATGGCAACGTCGCCTACAACGTGTCCAAGGGTGGCATCAACCAGTTGACCCGTTCGATGGCCATCGACTACGGCTACGCCAATGTGCGCGTCAACGGCTTGTGCCCGGGCCTGATCGAAACGCCGATGACCAGCATGGTCCGTGACAATGACGCGTTCCACGCCTTCTTTGCCTCGCAGCACATGCTCAGCCGCTCCGGGCAACCGGAAGAAGTGGCCAACGTTGCGCTGTTCCTGGCGTCCGACGAAGCCTCCTTTGTCAGCGGCCAGATGATTGCCGTAGACGGCGGTTTCTCCGCCGGTCGCCGCTTCGCCCCGCCCGCCGCGTAAATCGCCATCCAGCCGGGCGCCCTGCCCGGCTCACTCCCTTTTTTCATACCAGTCTTCTAACCGGGGAGGCCCCATGCCGCCTGTCGCCACCGCACTGACCATCGCTCAACTGTTCGCCAACACAGCCCAGGCCTTCGGCGATCGCCCGGCCATCGAGGATTCGGGGCGCTCGATCAGCTACCGGGAACTCGACCGCTTGCGCCGCCAGGCCGCCCGCGCGCTACTGGCGCTGGACGTTCAGGTCGGAGACCGGGTGGCGATCTGGGCGCCAAACATCTGGGAGTGGATCGTGGCTGCCGGGGCGCTGCAGAGCATCGGTGCCGCACTGGTGCCGCTCAACACCCGCATGAAGGGCAGCGAGGCCGGTTACATCCTGCGCGAGAGCGGCGCCTGTGTTTTATTCGCCATCGGCGAGTTTCTCGGAGTGGACTACCCGGGCATGCTGGCCACTGAAGACCTGCCAGCCCTGCGTCACATCGTCACCCTGCGCGGTGCAGGTTCCGGCACCCTGCGGTGGGAGACGTTCCTGGACCTGGCGGCCGACCTGCCGCAATTGGCCCTGCGCACCCGTGAGCAACAGGTCGGCCCGCAAGCCCTGTCCGATTTGCTGTTCACCTCGGGCACGACCGGCAAGCCCAAAGGGGTCAAGACCTGCCACGGTCAAAATCTGCGAATCGTGCGCGACTGGAGCGATATCGTCGGTTTGCGTGAGGGCGATCGCTACCTGATCGTCAATCCGTTCTTCCACTCCTTCGGCTATAAGGCCGGTTGGCTGGCGGCGCTGATGCGTGGCTGCACGATCTTGCCGCAGCAGGTGTTCGATGTGCAGGCGGTGCTTGAATGCGTGCAGCGCGAGCGCATCACCGTGTTGCCGGGGCCGCCGACGCTCTATCAATCACTGCTCGCTCATCCGCAACGCGACGCTTTCGATTTGAGTTCATTGCGGGTGGCGGTGACCGGTGCGGCGGCGATTCCGGTGGAGATGATCCATCGCATGCGCGACGAGCTCGGTTTCGCCACCATCGTCACCGCCTACGGCCTGACCGAAGTTTGCGGCTTTGCCACGATCTGCCGCCCCGGTGACGACGCGGATCGCGTGGCCAACACCAGCGGCCGGGCGATGCCTGGCGTGGAGGTCCGCTGTGTTGGCAGCAATGGTCGCAGCCAGCCGGCCAATGTCCCCGGCGAAGTACAGATACGCGGCTACAACCTGATGCAGGGTTATTTCAACAATCCCCAAGCGAGCCGGGAAATGCTCGATGCCGATGGCTGGCTGCACACCGGGGACATCGGCGTACTCGACGAGCAGGGTTATCTGCGCATCACCGACCGGCTCAAGGACATGTTCATCACCGGCGGTTTCAATGTGTACCCGGCGGAAATCGAGCAGTGCCTGCTGACGTATCCGGGGGTGGCGCAAGTGGCGGTCATTGGCATTCCTGACGAGCGGATGGGCGAAGTGGCGATGGCTTTTCTGCTGCCGGCACCGGGCATCGAGATCGAGGAGGCAAGGTTCCTGGCCTGGTGCCGCGAGCAGATGGCCAACTACAAGGTTCCGCGTCGGGTGCAGGTGCTTGAGAGCATGCCGCTGAATGCGGCGGGCAAGGTGACCAAGAATGTGTTGCGGGAGTGGGCTTTGGTGAGTGTCGACTGACTACCACAATACTTCAGCAACCGAATACCCGTGGGAGCGGGCTTGCCCGCGATGAGGGCGTCAGCTTCAACATTGATGTTGACTGACACACCGCCATCGCGGGCAAGCCCGCTCCCACAGGTTCTTATGTTGTCTTGAAGATCGTGAACTTAGATGACCCGCGCCGGATGCTGTCGGCGCGGCTCGCCAAGCATGGCGCGATGGGATGGCGGCTGGCGACCCTCGGCTTCACTGATGCCATAACCCCGGGCGATTTCGGCGGTGATCAGGGTTCGTCCGGAGAACGTCATCAACTGCGGATCGTTGAGCAAGGCATGAATCACCCGGCCATTGAATTGCGGGGTTTCGGCATCCGCCAGAAACGCCCGGTATTGCTCGCCATGCTGTTCACCGGCAATCCGCGTACGTTCGGTCAGTTGCGGGCCCAGCCACAGCGACAGCGCCGCCACGCCCTGCCCTTCAAAATCCACCGCCATGTCCGCCGCCAGCTTGTCGATACCGGCCTTCTGCGCACCGTATGCCGGTCCGTGCATGTAGCACCCGGCGCCGAATGACGAGGTAAAACAGATCAGTCCTTGAGCACTGCGCAACAACAACGGCGCCGCGTAGTAGCTGGCGATGTACGCCGAGCGCAAACCCACATCGATTATCCGCACCAGGTCCAGCGGTTTGGCCCAGAACGGGCCCGGCTCGATCAACTGGTCATGGATGAACGCGGCATTGTTCACCAGTAGATCCAGGTGCCCGCATTCCTGCTCGACCCTTGCGAACAGCGCCTGCACCTGCCCATCGTCGGCATGATCGCAGACCACCGCGATGCCGCGTCCACCCGCCGCTGTAATCGCGGCAGCGGTGTCCTCCAGCGAGCCACGCAAGGCATGCCCGTACAGATTCGAACCGCCGTGTTCCGGAGCACGGCCGGTGACGAACACCGTCATGCCCGCTGCCCCCAACGCCAGGGCAATGCCCCGGCCAACCCCACGACTGGCGCCCGTGACGACTGCAACCTGCTGACTGTTCATTCGACACTCCCGAACAACGCTTTACCCGAGACCGTTTCGCTCTGGTGCTTGATGTGATTGGCCGCCAGATACCCGAAGGTCATGGCCGGACCAATGGTCGAGCCGGCGCCCGGATAGGTACGGCCCATCATCGAAGCGGCGCTGTTGCCGATGGCGTACAGGCCGTCGATGGGATGTCCGTCTTCATGCAACACACGGGCGTGAACGTCGGTGAGCAAACCACCCTTGGTGCCGATGTCCCCGGCGTCGATGCGCACCGCGTAGAACGGCCCCTTGAGCAGCGGCGCCAGACACGGATTGGGTTTTACGCCCGGATCGCCGTAGTAGCGATCGAACAGCGACTCGCCCTTGTGGAAATCTTCGTCGACACCCTGCACCGCCATACCGTTGAAGCGCTGCACCGTGCGCACCAGTCCACCGGCGTCCACGCCGATTTCAGTGGCCAATGCCTCAAGGGTCGGTGCCTTGTGGAAGTACGTGCGCAAGTGCTCGGGCAACTGCCAGTCGCGCTGGGCATAGCCGGGCAACAAAGCGCCGCAGGGGTACTTACGGCGGAACTCGGCGTCGAACACCATCCAGCACGGCACACTCACCGCGGCTTTGCGGTCGTTGGCGTACATGGCGTAGACGATATCGGTGTAGGGCGCGGCTTCGTTGACGAAACGCTCACCGGCGGAATTGACCATCACGCACCCCGGCAACGTCCGCTCAACGAACAGCGCGCGCTGTTTTTCCTCGCCCTGGACATGGGTGGTCGGCGCCCACCAGCTGTGGTCCATCAGGGCTGTGCGCGCGCCGATGGCCTGGCCGGCACGAATGCCGTCGCCGGTATTGTGCGGCGGCGTGGCGCTCCAAAGGGCCTGGGACGGCTGCGGCAGATACTGTGCGCGCATCGCCTGGTTACGCTCGAAACCACCGGCGGCGATGATCACGCCATAGCGCGCCTTGACGTTGAGCATCAGCCCATTGCGACAGACCCGTGCGCCACCGACCCGATCTCCGACGATCAGCAACTCTTCCAGTGCACAGTTGAGCCACAGCGACTTGCCGCGATCCTGCAATGAACAGCGCAAGGCACCGATCAAGGCATTGCCCAGCGTCAGGTAGCGATCTCGGCGGGACAAGCGCCGGCCCTCACGATCACGCCAGTAACGCCACATCACACGCAGTGTCAGGCGCAACCAGCCAGGCCCACGGCACAGCAAAACCTGCGCCTCTTTCATGGTCATTGCCATGCGCCCCATCATCAGGGTGCCGGGGGATGGTGCGCGCATATGCAGGAATTCTTCGCCCAGTTCGGCGGCGTCAAACGGTTGCGGGTCCATGGAGCGATAGCCCGGTTTTCCGCCTTCGACTTCGGGGTAGTAATCGGCGTAGCGGGGTTGTGCCTCGAAACGCACGCGGGTCTGGCGTTCGAGGTATTCGACCATCTCCCGGCCGTGCTCGACGTATGCTTCGATGCGCCCATCATCGATCTCGCCATGGGTCACCGCGCGAATGTAGGCGATGGCCTCGGCGGCCGAATCACTGCCACCGAGGGCTTTGATCCGGTGGTTGTCGGGGATCCAGATACCACCGCCGGACACCGCCGAGGTGCCGCCATACTCGGCGCTTTTTTCGATCAACAGCGCATTCAGGCCCAGGTCGTGGGCACGCAGTGCAGCGGTCATACCCCCCGCGCCCGAGCCAATCACCAGCACATCACAGCACTCGTCCCATTTAATTGCGGCAGCGTTCATGCGGTCACCCTTGTTCAGCGCCCATCAGGCAAAAACCGCCGCTGCCGGATCTTCGCCCGGTGCAGTCGGTCTCGGGATTGTTCGCCGCACGGGCTGGGTGTTCATCGTCCGATAGGACTAAGGCGGGGGCTGGTGCTCCGTGCATCCGCCCCATATCCCTGTAGGAGCTGGCTTGTCGGGTCGCTGCATCGCAGCGATGGCTTTGTGTCAGGCGACATGGATTTTGATGGTGTACATATCCGTTGCTGCGGTTACGGCCACTTATGGTTCCGCTCTTACAGCGGGTCACTTTGAAAAGCGGAACGCCGCCCGGCGCAAAGTAACCAAAACGCTCTTGCCCCACCACTCGGTGCCTCGCCCAGGCTCGGCATGCCCCGATCCCCTGTGGGAGCGAGCCTGCTCGCGAAGGACGTCAACGATTACGCGCCCTGCCTGAATAAACGCGGTGCCTGGTCGTTTTTCGCGAGCAGGCTCGCTCCCCACAAGGGATTGGGTACATCCGCAAGAGACACATCGGCTGCCAGGCCGCCTTCGCTGCGATGCGGCGCCCCGACAAGCCAGCTCCCACAGGGGACGGTGTACACCTGCTTCTCACCACTCAACAGGCCGAGCGTTAGCTCGCCTGCAAGCTTTTGATCTTGATCCACCCGACCCTTCGGGAGGCTGAGTAGAGGTGTTCATCCGGGGAGTGGCGCGCAGCGCCGTTCGACGCAGTCGAACACGCTGCATGTAGGTGCAGCGAAGCCAACCGGAGGGCAGTGTCCCCGGATGGATACCGGAGCGAAGGAACCCCGAGCCTTGGCGAGGGGCCGGACGCCGGGGCGAGCCTTCTTGGGTACTTTTTTGGCGTTTGAAAAAAGTGCCTCGCCGTAAGGGCGAAACCATAAGCAGCCGTTACCGCAGCAATGGATATGTACCCGGTCAGCAAGAGACAGGTCGGCTACCAAGCCGCCTTCGCGAGCAGGCTCGCTCCCACATAGGTGATCAAGCGCTCCCCCCCTGCAAATCGCTTAGTCCGCTTGGACGATGTTACGCACAAGACGTGACTCCATAGTCGCCCCCAGCACCAATCACCCCCCGCAAATACAGGTCGGGCTGCTCTGACCTGGGCATGAGGACGACATGATAAAAACAATAATCGCCCCACCAACACAGCACCCTCGCGTACAGCTGGCCTTGCTGTTGCTGGCTGGCGGACTAAGCGCTCACGTTAACGCCATGAGCTTTCAGCCAAGCGAAGACTTGAGCATCGACTGGGACACCACACTGACCTACAGCCTGGCCTGGCGGACCGAGTCTCGCGATCACAAACTGACGGCCAATGCTGATGCCAACGACGGCGACAACGCGTTCGACAAGGGCAGCCTGATCAACAACCGCAGTGGCTTTCTCACCGAAGCCAACATCAAGTGGCAAGACGATTACGGCGTGTTCGTCCGGGCGACGGGTTTCTACGACAACGTCTACGACCAGGGCAACGACAACGACACCGGCACCTCGAACTGCTTCGCCGGCGGTCATTGCAGCCGTCCCGACCGATTCTCCCAGGACACCATCGATCAGCACCGCGATGAATTGCGCATGCTCGACTACTACGCCTATGGCACCTGGGACCTGGGCGGCCACAACCTCAACGCGCGCCTCGGTAATCAGGTGGTGAGCTGGGGCGAAAGCCTGTTCTACCCCGGCATTTCCGCCGCGCAAAGCCCGGTGGACGCGACCAAGGCGACCACGCCCGGCGTCGAGGTCAAGGAAATCCTGTTGCCGGTCGGCCAGCTGTTCACCCAGTTCAGCCTGACCGACAGCCTGGATGTGCAGGCCTACTACCAATACAAATGGGAAAAGACCCAACTGTTCGGTGTCGGCAGCTACTTCTCCACCACCGACTTCATCGACGAGGGCGGCTTCAACGATGCCACCGGTTTCCTCACCCGCCTGGGCGATGACAAGCCAAGTAACAGCGGCCAGTACGGTCTGGCGTTTACCTATGCAGCCGAGTCGCTGAACAACACCGAGTTCGGCATTTACTACTCGCGCTATCACGACAAGACCCCGTCGCTGGATTTCCAGACGGACCTGGGGCACTACCGGGTGCGCTACTTCGACAACATCGACCAGTACGGTGCGAGTTTCTCCACGGTGCTAGGCAGCGTGAGCTGGGCCGGCGAAGTCAGTTACCGTGACGGTCAGCCGGTGATGGTCGACAACGGATTCTCCAGCCCGGTGCGCGGCAAAACCATGCAGGCGCAGACGTCGATGATCTACGTGGTCGGCCCGACTTCATGGGCGGACAACACCACCCTGACCGGCGAGCTGGTCTACAACACCGTGCTCAGCAATGACAAATCGCAGCCAGTGACCCTGGCTCCCGGCTTCTCGTTGCCGGGCACCGACAGCCTGGTCTATGACCGCGATGCCTGGGGCTACACGGTTCAGGCGAACTTTGATTACAACGACGTATTCAGCGGTTGGGACATGTCGGTGCCCGTCACCTTCAGCGCCGCCGCACATGGTGACAGCTCGCTGGTGGGCTCGATCAACGCGGGCCAGAACGACAACCGCGCGAGCATCGGCAGCTCATGGCGTTACCTGGGCAACTTCACCGTTGAAGCCCGTTACAACGCCTACCTGGGCAATGCCAACAACAGCCCGTTGGCCGACCGCGACAACGTCGCGCTCAACTTCAAGTACCGGTTCTGATTCCCCAGTAGGAGGAGCACAGCATGTCTAGATTCACCCACACCTTGTTGGGCACGGCGCTGGCCGTCAGCCTGTTGAGCAGTGGCCTGGCCCAGGCCAAGGTCAGCGACCAGGAAGCCGCCCGCCTGGGTCAGGACCTGACCCCGATGGGCGCCGAAAAGGCCGGCAACGCCGACGGCAGTATCCCGGCCTGGACGGGCAAATGGCGCGGCCTGCCGCCGCAGCTCAAATACGCCGGCCCCGGCACGCCGTACCCGGACCCGTACGCCGCGGAAAAACCGTTGTTCGTGATCGATGCCAGGAACATGGACAAGTACGCCGACAACCTCACCGATGGCCAGAAAGCGTTGCTCAAGCGCTACCCTGATACATTCAAGATCCCGGTGTACCCGAGCCACCGCGACTTCCGCCTCGATCAGCGCCTGGAAGACCAGATCAAGAAAAACGCCGTCACTGCCGAACTCGACAATGACAACAACGACACGAAAAACGCCTGGGGTGCCTCGCCGTTCCCGATCCCGAAGAACGGCAGCGAGTTGATGTTCAACCATACCTTGCAGGGGCGCGCCAATACTGAAGAAGCCAACTACGGCCAGGCCGTGGTGTACGCCAACAAGGAAAAGGTACTCGAAGAAGTCAACTACAAGATCTTCTCGATCTGGTCCAGTCCGGACAAGACCCTGGAGACGGCCAACGGTGTGCTCACCAACTTCCTGATCACCACCCTGGAACCGGTGCGCAAGAAAGGCGAGATCGTCGTCGGTCACGAGTTCATCAACCCGACCGCCGCCCCGCGCCAGGCCTGGCAATACAGCCCGGGCCAACGTCGGGTACGTCGCGCACCAACCGTGGGCTACGACTCACCGACCGGTGCCGGTGGGTTCCGTGTGTACGACGAAGACCGCTTGTTCAACGGCGCACCGGACCGCTACAACTGGACCATCGTCGGCAAAAAGGAAATCTACATTCCGTACCACAACTACAAGATCGACGACCCCAGCGTAACGGCCGACCAGATCCTGGCCACCACCGGCCATGTCGATCCGCAGTACATGCGCTACGAGAAGCACCGCGTCTGGGTGTTGCAGGCCAGCCTCAAGGAAGGTGCCCGCCACGTGTACGCCAAGCGCGTGCTGTACCTGGACGAGGACACCTGGTCCGCCACCCTGGCCGACAACTACGACAGCCGTGGCCAACTGTGGCGCACCAACATGCAGACCTCGATCTACGCCTACGAGCTACAGCGCTACCACGCTCGCCTCGGGATCTACCATGACCTGATCGCCGGCTCGTATCTGGTTGACCGCATGCTGATCGACCAGAAACCGGCCAAGCTCAATGCCACCGCCTTCACGGAAGACGAATTCACCCCTGGCAACCTGCGCAAACTCGGCACCCGCTAAACCCGCCGCGCCCCGGCCGATTCATTCGGTCGGGGCGTTGTGCTTTTCTCAATTTGCTCAATTCACGGAAGACTCTCCATGAACAAACTCCTCACGGGCGTCATCGCCCTGGCGGGCGTCGGTCTGTCGATGCACGCCAATGCCTTGAACATACTGCTGACCAACGACGATGGTTGCCGCGCGCCTGGCATCGACGCGATGTACCGCGCACTGACTGCCGCCGGGCACAAGGTGACCCTGGTTGGCCCGTTGAACGACAGCAGCGGCATCAGTGCCGCCAGCGTGGTCGTGCCTGGCCAGGCGCTGGCGGTGACTGAACTGGCACCGGGCAGGTTTTGCGTGGGTCCGCCTGAAGGCTATACACCACCTGTCGGCAAGACCTCGGCGATTGGCACGCCGGTGGATGCGGTCAACGTCGGGCTGGATGTGCTGCTCAAGGACACGCCACCGGACCTGGTGGTCTCGGGCAGCAACTTCGGTGAAAACGTCGGCCCGCTGACGCAGATGTCCGGCACCCTCAACGCAGCAGTACGCGCGATGTTCAAGGGGATCCCCGCGGTGGCGGTGTCCACGGCCATCGATATGGATCTGATCATGCGCGATCAGCAGGCTGGCTATCGCAAGACCCTGGGCGCCATGGATGATACGGCGCGGTTTGCGGTGAAGGTCATCGAAAAAGCCAGCCTCGCGGGTGCTCCAGCCCGACAGGCCTGTGAAAAAAACAAACGCCAATGCGAACTGAACGTGCTCGGTTTACCAGGGGTCAGCGGGCTGAACATCAACTATCCAGCGTTGCCCGCCAGCGACGTCAAAGGCGTGAGTTTCGCCCCGATCGGTAATTGGGATCGCGTGAACTTCACCTCCCAGCGCGGCGCCGACGGCCTGGTCCACGTCAACCTGGCCGCGCCACCGACACCTACGGCGGCGCAACAAAAAGCCGATGCGTACCAATTGTGGCAAGGTCATGCGGTCATCACCGTGATCGACGGCAACATGACCGCACCGGATGCGGTGCAAGATCAAGCCAGGAAGATGTTGCGGGACCTCAAACCTTAATCCAACGCAAACCCTTTGTGGGAGCGAGCCTGCTCGCGAAGAGGCCGGCACATTCAACATCAATGTCGCCTATCAAGCCGCCTTCGCGAGCAGGCTCGCTCCTACAGAGCGATCTTCGGTGAACACTAAATCCGCCACCCCCCGCAAATCCCTTGTGGGAGATTCTATGGTTGAGGGGAAGCCCTCATCTGGTTTTCGGCTGGTATTCGCTCTGTCCTTTCAACAGGGCGAATACCAGCCGAGCAAGCTTGCGGGCCAGCATCACCAGTGCCTGGGTGGTGCTGAAACCTCGGCTTCTTTGCTCCTGGTAAAACCCTTTCCAGGTCTCGGTACGACTCGCCGACATGGCCGCATTGTGCAAAAGCCGACGGGCCTCTGGATCGCCTCGCTTGGTCAAACTCCGGCGAGCGTCCTTTTGCCCTGATTTTGCCACCCGTAAATCCATTCCCAGAAAGGCGATGAAGGCATCTGCATTTCTGAAGTCTCCGCGCTGAAACGCTGTAATCAGGCGCGCACCGGTCAAAAATCCGATGCCTTCAACTTTCAGGCAACGTTTCAGCTGACCGAGCAAACCGGCTTCCTTGAGCTGATCGTTGATCGTCTTTTCGATCAGCGTCTCGAGCTGCTGCATGGACTTTATTTGCTCGGTAAAAGCCGCCTTCAGCAGGGGCTCATTCGACCAGCTTTGCACCAGTCCAACCCTTGCCTGGACCAAGGCGGCCCGACGGCGGAAAAGGCTCAGGAGCTGGCGGTATAGCGGTGACGGCGGGGTCCATGGGTGAAGCTCTTCCTGTTCATTTTTCAGATACCGAGCAAGTAGCTTGGCATCCAGCGCATCGGTTTTGGCGCGAATCTTCACACCTTCGCGGTAATGCTTGAGCTCATAACCGCCCACCATGTAAATCACGCAGCCGGCCTCATAGGCCAAGTCAGCGAACTCCAAGTGGTAGATATTGGTGGCTTCGATGGCAATAGCCACCGGCCCCGCCAATTCTTTTAACCATTTACCAATGGCTACCTTGTTGTTGGGGATTTTTTCGAGCAGGTCCAGTTCGGCGTGATAGATCACCAGTTCGTTCTTGGCGACATCCACGCCCACGATCGGCTTTAAGACTGGAACCGGCATTGCCATAGGATTTCCTCCGAGATATGGTTTTAAGCACTTGAAGGGCTCACCCAGGGGCGCAGGCTTGTTCCTATCGTCGGTCCTAGCCAGAAGCATTCTTTATCGGCGCTTGGGTGAAAGGAGGAGGGGCGAACTCTCCCACAGTCTGTACTGCGTCAACAGTCAGAATCGAGCCTTGTCCCTCCTCCTCCCTTCAAGTCCTACCATACAAGCGAGCCTGCTCGCGAAGAGGCCGGCACATTCAACATCAATGTCGCCTATCAAGCCGCCTTCGCGAGCAGGCTCGCTCCTACAGTTTGATCTTCGGTGAACACTAAATCCGCCACCCCCCGCAAATCCCTTGTGGGAGCGAGCCTGCTCGCGAAGAGGCCGGCACATTCAACATCAATGTCGCCTATCAAGCCGTCTTCGCGAGCAGGCTCGCTCCTACAGTTTGATCTTCGGTGAACACTAAATCCGCCACCCCCGCAAATCCCTTGTGGGAGCGAGCCTGCTCGCGAAGAGGCCGGCACATTCAACATCAATGTCGCCTATCAAGCCGCCTTCGCGAGCAGGCTCGCTCCTACAGTTTGATCTTCGGTGAACACTAAATTCGCCACCCCCGCAAATCCCTTGTGGGAGCGAGCCTGCTCGCGAAGAGGCCGGCACATTCAACATCAATGTCGCCTATCAAGCCGCCTTCGCGAGCAGGCTCGCTCCTACAGTTTGATCTTCGGTGAACACTAAATTCGCCACCCCCGCAAATCCCTTGTGGGAGCGAGCCTGCTCGCGAAGAGGCCGGCACATTCAACATCAATGTCGCCTATCAAGCCGTCTTCGCGAGCAGGCTCGCTCCCACAGGTACTGTGTTCGACTCAGGATTCGGGTTGGAACGGCACGAATTCGGTCACTTCCAGATCAAACCCGGAAACAGCCTTGTACGGCACCGGTGAACTCATCAGGCGCATCTTGCGCACGTTCTGGTCCCGCAGGATCTGTGCGCCGATGCCCAGGGTCCGCTGCGGAAACTGTGGCGCCCTTGGCTTGCCGCCGCTACGCAGGCGCAGTTGTTCGAGCACGCCATCGGCGGTTTCCTTTTGAGCCAGCAACACCAGTACGCCATTGCCAGCCGCCGCGATGCTTGCCAGGGAGCGCTCCAGGGTCCACTGCTGGGCCCCGCCTTCGCTTTCGCAACCCAGCGCATCACGCAGCGTTTCAATGCTCTGCACCCGTACCAGAACCGGCTGCGTACTGTCGATCCGGCCCTTGACCAGTGCCAGATGCAGCGCGCCTTGATAGGTGTCCTGATAGGTCGTTACCCGAAACTCGCCATGACGGGTATGCAGCGGATACTCCCCCCCGCGCTCGATCGTGCCTTCGTACAGAATGCGGTGGTGGATCAAGTCGGCAACGCTGCCGATTCGCAGGCCATGACGGCGGGCAAATTCGTGCAGTTCGTTGCCACGAGCCAACGCCCCTTCCTCGTTCAGAATTCCCACCAGCGCCGCTGCCGGTTGCAGGCCCGCAAGCCGCGTCAGGTCGCACGCCGCCTCGACATGCCCGGCGCGCTGCATCACCCCGCCGGGCAATGCCTGCACCGGGAAGATATGCCCCGGTTGAACCAGATCTGCCGGACCACTGACAGGATCGACCGCGACCTGAATCGAACGCGCCCGGTCTGCCGCTGAAATGCCGGTGGACACCCCGGTCGCCGCTTCGATCGAGCGGGTAAACCCCACGCCATGCTGCGCCCGTGAATGGGGCACCATCAGGTCCAGCCCCAGCGCGCGGCAGCGTTGTTCGGTCAAGGCCAGGCAAATCAGCCCGCGCGCCTGCACCGCCATGAACGTGACCGCCTCGGCGCCACAGTGTTCGGCGGCCATCAACAACGAGCCTTCGCCGTTGTGCTCATCGTCGGTGATGACCACCATTTGCCCAGCGGCAATGGCCTCGATCAACTGCGGCACCGTATCGAATGCCGGGCTCGCCACGCCGTTCAATTGAGTGCCCTGCGCAGATCGGCCGCGGCGTCGGCCAAGGCCAATGCAGCGCCCTCGACAAACGGAGCCATGCTGATGAACCCGTGAATCATGCCTTCGCAGCGTTGCAGGCGCACCGATACACCCGCCTGCAGCAGGCACCGGGCAAAAGCCTCGCCTTCATCACGCAACGGATCGAATTCGGCGGTGATGAGCGTGGTCGGCGGCAAACCCGCCATACTGTTGGCCCGCAACGGCGAAGCCAGAGGATCATCCCCCTGCCCGGTATCCTGCAAATATTGTTGCCAGAACCAGTACATCATCGCGCTGGACAGAAAATAACCTTCGGCAAAATCCTCATAGGACTGACTGTCGCAGCGGGCATCGGTCACCGGATAGAACAGGCACTGGTAACTGATTTTCGGCCCCTTGCGTTGCGCCGCCAAACGACTGACCGCCAGCGCCAGGTTGCCCCCTGCGCTGTCCCCGGCCAGCGCCAGGCGACTTGCGTCGATGCCGAGCTCATCCGCATGCTCGACCAGCCAGCACGTGGCCGCATAGCAATCGAGGGGGGCCGCCGGAAAATGATGTTCCGGTGCCAGTCGATAGGCCACCGACACCACCACCGCCTCTGACTGGCGCGCCAGAGAACGGCAAAGGTTGTCGTGGGTAACAAGATTGCCCATGACAAAGCCGCCGCCGTGGAAGAACACCAGCAGCGGCAGATTGTCCTCTTCCAGTGGGCGATACAGCCGCGCATCGAGTAGACCTGCGGCACCTGTAACCTTCAGGTCACGCACTTCGATCATCGGATCGCCGGGGATGGCGGGCAGCAGGTTGTCGCTGAACTGCCGGTATTGCACGGCGTCGAGCTGGCTGAAATCGGGCTCCGGCAGATCGCGAAACTGCTGGAGCACCGCGGCGATCTGCTTATCGAGCGGCATGGGAATCTTCCTCTACATCGGTCATTTGAAAGACGGGATTGGTTTGTTCAAGGATGCTCCGCACCCGTCGCTCCAGCGCTGGTTCGAAGCCTTTGTGCGGCAGGATCCAGAAGCGTTTTTGCGCGATGGCGTCGAACACCTGCGCGGCCAGCTCTCCCGGCGACATGCCTTGGCGAATGGTGCCGTCGAGCAGTTGGCTGAAGGACGAACCGGCGGCGTCCACCACCTGGTTCGACGCCATGATTTCACTGGCGACCGGCCCCGGGCACAGCACCGAAACCGACACCGGTGCGCCGAGCATCGCCAGTTCGTAGTGCAGGGTTTCCGACAGTGCGACCACCGCTTGCTTGGTCACGTTGTACGGCGCCATCAACGGGCTGCTGACCAGCCCTGCCAGGGAGGCGGTGTTGATCACATGGGCGGCCCGCCCCTGGCGCAAGAACAGCGGCACGAAAGCGCGAATGCCATTGATCACCCCGTCCAGATTGACGGTGAGCATCCGGTCCCATTGCGCCCGGGTGATTTCCCAGCTGTAGCCGGTCTGCATCACCCCGGCATTATTGAACAACAGGTCCACCCCGCCAAAGTGCTCGACGGTACGGTCGCGCAAACGCTCGACCTGCGCCGGGTCGCCAACATCGGTCACACAGGCCAACGCCTGTACGCCGCCAGCCAGCAAATGATCGCAAAAGGTTTGCAGGCCTGCCGCATCCCGATCGGCCAGTACCAGGCGCATGCCCAGCTTCGCCGCGTGCTCGGCCAGGCCTCTGCCAATACCACTGGCGGCGCCGGTAATCACTGCCACCGGGCCATGTTCATTGTTCATCGCCAACTCCTGCACTGGGTCCAATGGCGCCAGTAGAGCGGGCCATCGCCGGGCGGCCATCGTCCATTCAGACGATGCCCGCTTTCACAGGCGCGGCAGAATCCGTGACATGCGCCAAACCCGTGAACCCTGGGAGAACAATAAGATGAGTACCCTGCACCGCATCGAAGCCAGACTGCTGGAAGATCGTTACGCCCGAGGCTGGCACTGCCTGGGCCTGGCGGCCCAATACCGCGACGGCAAGCCCCATCGCCTGGAGGTGTTCGGCACAAAGTTGGTGGCCTTCCAGGGCGAAGACGGCGAGCTGCATATTCTCGATGGCTACTGCCCGCACATGGGCGCCGACCTCAGTACCGGTTGCGTCGAAGGCAACTCGATCCGCTGCCCCTTCCACGCCTGGCGCTGGGGCGCCGATGGCGTCTGCGATGACATTCCCTATGCCAAGCGCATTCCGCCGCGGGCCAAAATCAAAAGCTGGCCGCTGATGGAAGAAAACCATCTGCTGTTCGTCTGGAATGACCCGCAGGGCAACCCGCCACTGCCCGAGCAACGCATCCCGCGCATCGATGCCTGCTTCAGTGAAGAGTGGGCGGCGTGGGAAGTCGCCGAATTGCAGATCGGCACCCACTGCCGCGAACTGATCGACAACATCGCCGACATGGCGCACTTCGGCACCGTGCATGGCGCGCCGGTCGAGGCATTCAGCAATATCTTCGAAGGCCATTTGGCCACCCAGATCATGAGCGCCCGCAGCGAGCGGCTGTCCGGTGACAGCGTGCTGAGCACCGTGGCCACCTATTACGGCCCGGCCTATCAGATCACCGAAATGACCGGCGCCATGAACGGCCAGCCGATCCATTCGATCCTGCTCAACTGCCATGTACCGATCGACCTGGACAGTTTCACCCTGCGTTACGGCGTGCTGGTGAAAAAGATTCCGGGGCTCAGCGAAGAGCAGAATCAGGCGATGGCCAAGGCCTACGTGCAGCAGGCCCAGGAAGCCTTTTACGAAGACGTGGCGATCTGGCACAGCAAGACCCGCGTCGACAACCCGCTGCTGTGTGACGGCGATGGCCCGGTGTATCAGTTGCGCCGCTGGTACGAGCAGTTCTACACCGACGTCGAGGCGTTGGCGGCGGACGTGCTGGAACACAAGAAATTTGTCGTGCGCGCCAGCGAACGGGTCTGACGGCAACGGCCTTTCGCCCGCCACGGGCCTGCCCGGCAGCCGCCCGTCAGGCCCTGAGCCCGAGCGTTGCATGGAGCCGATATCGGCGCTTATTCTCGGCCACCGCCAACGCTAATAATAAGAACGGTTTTTCCCTATGCAGCAGGACCTCAGCC
This sequence comes from Pseudomonas izuensis, assembly GCF_002356535.2. Taxonomy (NCBI): domain Bacteria; kingdom Pseudomonadati; phylum Pseudomonadota; class Gammaproteobacteria; order Pseudomonadales; family Pseudomonadaceae; genus Pseudomonas; species Pseudomonas izuensis. Next base: position 4,650,567 of record NZ_AP017423.2, read on the forward strand.
TCGATACGTTCAGTGATTTGCTCGGCAACCTCTATCAGGGGCCGCTGGAAAACATTCCCTGGGCGACCTTTCTCAATCAGCTCAATGTGTATCTGAATAGCAAGTACGTGACCTTCATCCTGCGTCCACCCAGTGCCCATGTGGATGGCTTGATGGTCAACACCACCGGCACCTCGACCGAGGCGACCGCGTCCTATAACAAACATTTTTTCAGCCTCGACCCGTTCGTCGACCTGCCCAATCGCCAGGTGGTGACCCTCGCCGAGTTCGTCTCCAACGACGACTGGCAGCAATCGGAGTTCTACAAGAACTTCCTCGAACCGGTCGACGTGTTCCACATTCTCGGCGCCGACATCAACACCAGTGACGGCGCCCAGTGCCGGATCCGCATCAGCCGCGGGCGTGACGACAAGCCGTTCGGCAACGAAGAAAAAGCCCTGCTCACCCATTTCATCCCGCACCTGGAACGCTCGATCAAGATCCACATGCAGCTCAATCGCATCGAGGCCGAGCGCAACCTGTACGCCGGGGCGGTGAATCAGATGGCGGTCGGCACGATCATCCTCGACGAGGCCGGCAAGGTGCTGCAAACCAACCAGGTCGCCGATCGACTGATCCAGGAAAAGGACGGCATCAAACTGGTCAACGACGGCCTGCAGGTCGGGACCGCCCGTGACACCCAGGAATTCCGGCGCCTGGTGAAACAGTCGCTGTTGTCGCAGAAGAGCAGCAATCCATCGGTGGTCGAGGCCCTGCGGGTGCAACGGCCGTCCGGAAAGGCCGATCTGGGGATCATCGTGCGTTCGGTGCCGCTGACAGACTGGAGCGAAGGCAAGCAGTGCCCCACGGTGGTGATTTTCATCAGCGACCCGGAGCAGCAATCCACCGCGCCCCAGGAGATCGTGCGCGCACTGTTCGACTTCACCCCGGCGGAAACCCAACTGGCGATGCTGTTGGCCAATGGTCTGACCCTGGACGAAGCCTCGGAAGAACTCGGTATCAGCCGCAACACCTCGCGGGCTCATTTGCGCTCGACCTTCTCCAAGACTGGCGTGACTCGCCAGACCATGTTGGTGCGCCTGATCCTGCGCAGTGTGGCGACGCTCGGTTAGTACACGGCTTGCGCCCTCGTCCGCTTGGACGATGGCGCCCTCACAGGCAAGGCGCACAGTGTGTCTATCCCAACCAGGGGCCTGACCATGCGCAATTGTCCGACCATCCTCAAGACCGAGCTGCTGGCTGAAAGCGGCTACTTTCAGATCGAAGCCTTGCACCTGCAATTCAGCAATGGCCAGCAGCGGGTCTATGAACGCCTGCGCGGTACGGGGTATCGCTCGGTGATGGTGGTGGCGATGCCTGATCCGCTGCATGTGTTGCTGGTCCGGGAGTATGCGGTGGGCGTCGAGAAGACCGTGCTCGGCCTGCCCAAGGGCGGCGCAGAGCCCGATGAAGACTACCTGCAGGCGGCGCAGCGCGAACTTTGCGAGGAAGTCGGTATGCGTGCTGCACGCCTTAGTGAACTTGGCGAGCTGACATTGGCGCCGGGCCACCTGTGTCACCGCTACCGAGTGGTACTGGCCGAACAACTGAGCCCCTGCAAACTGACCGGCGACGAACCCGAACCCCTGGAATGCCTGCGGGTGCCAATGGCACAGATCCCCGAACTGGTAGCCCGAGGCGAACTCAATGAAGCCCGGGCCATTGCCGCCCTGTTCATGGCCACGTCCGCCCTCGCCCGACGTACCTGACACACCACAAACCCTGTGGGAGCAAGGCTTGCCCGCGATGAGGCCGGCAACTTCAACATCACTGTCGCCTGACACACCGCCTTCGCGAGCAGGCTCGCCCCCACAAAGGACCGGTGTTTGTCAGCAAACTCTATGTACACCACCACATCACTGTGGGAGCGAGCCTGCTCGCGAAGAGGCCGGCACCTTCAACATCACTGTCGCCTGACACACCGCCTTCGCGAGCAGGCTCGCTCCCACAAAGGACTGGTGTTTGTCAGCAAACTCTATGTACACCACCACATCACTGTGGGAGCGAGCCTGCTCGCGAAGAGTCCGGCACCTTCAACATCACTGTCGCCTGACACACCGCCTTCGCGAGCAGGCTCGCTCCCACAAAGGACTGGTGTTTGTCAGCAAACTCTATGTACACCACCACATCACTGTGGGAGCGAGCCTGCTCGCGAAGAGGCCGGCACCTTCAACATCACTGTCGCCTGACACACCGCCTTCGCGAGCAGGCTCGCCCCCACAAAGGACCAATGTTTGTCAGCAAACTCTATGTACACCACCACATCACTGTGGGAGCGAGCCTGCTCGCGATGAGGCCGGCACCTTCAACATCACTGCTGTCTGACACACCGCCATCGCGGGCATGCCTTGCTCCCACAGGGGATTGGGGGGGTGGGTTGAAATGGATCGGGTAGTCCATTCGGACGAAGCCACACATCGCCAGTCGCCATAACGTGCCTCTACAACAATAAAATCCATGTCGAGGTTCGCCATGCGAAAAGCCACTTTTGCCCTGTTCATCCTCGTTTGCGCCGGCAGTACCGCCAGCCTGTGCGAGTTGTTCAAGAATGAAGCCTACCGCCCGACCACGGCGTATTTCAGCTGTTCGAGCGCGGCCATCAACTGTTATCCGCCGCTGGTGCGCAATCTGCTCCCATAAAAAAACCACCGGCCCTGTAAACAAGACCGGTGGTTTTCAGTGTTTCAAGGATCAGGTCGGCAACACACCCCGTGACCGCGACAGGGTCAGCACCAGGTCTTCGATCATGTCTTCCTGACCGCCCACCGTACCGCGTCGCCCCAATTCCACCAGCAACTCACGAGCCGCAATGCCGTACTTCTGCTCGGCACGCTTGGCAAACAGCAGGAACGAACTGTAGACCCCCGCATACCCCAGGGTCAGGGCATCGCGATCGAGGCGGATCGGTTGGTCCATCATGGGCACCACCAGGTCTTCGGCAACGTCCATGATCCGGTACAAATCGACGCCACTGTTGACTCCCATCCGCTCCAGCACCGCCACAAACACTTCCAGCGGCGTATTGCCGGCCCCGGCGCCGAGCCCCGCGACCGAACCATCGATTCGCGCAGCGCCCGCTTCGATAGCCGCCAGCGAGTTGGCAATCGCCATGCCCATGTTGTGATGACCATGAAAACCGACTTCAGTCCCGGTATTCAGCCCGGCGCGCAAGGTGCCGATCTTTTGCGTCACTTCGTCGGGCAGCATGTAGCCGGCCGAGTCGGTGCAGTAGATGCAATTGGCGCCGTAGCTCTCCATCAGCCGCGCCTGCTCCAGCAGTTGTTCGGCGCTGACCATGTGCGCCATCATCAGGAAGCCGACGGTGTCGAGGCCCATCTTCGCCGCCATACCGATGTGCTGGCCGGACACATCCGCCTCGGTGCAATGGGTCGCCACGCGAATCGTCGAAACCCCGTGTTCATGGGCCATCTTCAGGTGATCGAGGGTGCCGATCCCCGGCAGCAACAACGCCGAGACCTTGGCCTGCTTCATCAACGGGATCACCGCCGAGAAATATTCCTCGTCGCTGTGGGCCGGAAAACCGTAGTTCAGCGACGCGCCGCCCAAGCCATCGCCATGGGTGATTTCGATCAGCGGCACACCAGCCGCATCCAAGCCGGTCGCAACGCTGATCATCTGCTCCAGGCTGATCTGGTGCTGCTTGGCGTGCATGCCGTCGCGCAGGCTCATGTCGTGCAGACGGACGCTTTTACCTTGTAAATTCATGCTCATCTCCACTCAGCGAACGGGCAGTTGCAGGGCGCCCTTGTGGGCTTCTTCGGCGAACATCTCGGCGGTGCGCAAGCCGGCGGCGGTCATGATGTCGAGGTTACCGGCGGATTTGGGCAGGAAGTCGCCCAGGCCCTCGACCTCGATGAAGATCGACACCTTGCGCCCGTCGAACACCGGCCCGTTGATCAGCTTGTAGCCGGGCACATAGCGCTGCACTTCACGAACCATTTCCAGCACCGAGGTGCGGATCGCATCCTGGTTCGGCTCGTCATCGGTCAGGCAGTGGATGGTGTCGCGCATCATCAGCGGCGGCTCGGCCGGGTTGATCACGATGATGGCCTTGCCGCGCCGGGCACCGCCGATCCGTTCCACCGCACCGGCCGTGGTGCGGGTGAATTCGTCGATGTTCTGCCGCGTGCCCGGGCCCACCGAACCGGAGGAAACGGTGGCGACAATCTCGCCATAACTCACCGGTTGCACCCGCGACACCGCCGCCACCATCGGGATGGTTGCCTGGCCACCGCAGGTGACCATGTTGACGTTCATCGCCAGCGTTGCCGCGTGCTCCTTGAGGTTGACCGGCGGCACGCAAAACGGGCCGATGGCCGCCGGCGTGAGATCGATCATGATCACGCCCAGCTCGTTGAGCTTGCGGCTGTTTTCGGCATGGACGTAGGCCGAGGTGGCATCGAAGGCGATGCGAATATCGTCGTCAAGAACGTGGGGCAGCAAGCCGTCAACACCCTCGGCGGTGGTCTTCACCCCCATTTCCCGGGCACGTTTGAGCCCTTCGGATTGCGGGTCGACGCCGACCATCCACACCGGTTCGATCCACTCGGATCGATACATTTTCATCAGCAAGTCGGTGCCGATGTTGCCGGGGCCGATAATGGCCGCTCTGAGTTTCTTGCTCATCCGGTTAAATCCCCACAGGTCAGGCGCAGAAAGACACCCGGGCACTGCTCAGGCCATCGATGGTCAATGAGAAACTGTCGCCGGCACGGGCCGGTTCCAGCGGCACCAGCGAGCCCGAGAGAATGATTTCCCCCGCCTTGAACGGAATGCCGAAGGCGCCCAGGGTATTGGCCAGCCAGGCCACGGCGGTCAGCGGATTGCCCTGCACCGCCGAGCCGAGGCCCTCACTGAGGGGCGCACCGTTTTTCGACACGCGCATGCGCAGGTTGGGCAGGTCCAGCTCGCGCGGGTCGACCTGGCTGTCGCCCAGCACGAACACCCCGCAGGACGCATTGTCGGCAACGGTGTCCTGGATGCGGATGCGCCAGTCGCGGATCCGCGAATCGACAATCTCGAAACACGGCATCACGTATGCGGTGGCGTCCAGCACATCGGCTTCGGTGATGCCGGGGCCGACCAGATCGCGCTTGAGCTTGAAGGCAATCTCACCTTCGGCCCGGGGCTGGATCAGCTTATTGGCAGACAGGGAAATCCGGGCGTCATCGGCGAAGGACATTTGCCGGGTGATAAAACCGAAATCCGGCTGATGCACATTGAGCATCTGCTGCACCGCCGCCGAGGTCACGCCGATTTTCTTGCCGACGATCTCATCCCCGGCCGCCACTCGCCGTTCGATGCTGTAGAGGGAAATGTGGTAGGCGTCTTCGATGCTGATCGCCGGCCAACGCTCGGTCAGCGGCGCCAGCGTGCGGCCGCTCAGCAGCGCCTGATACAGCTCTTCGCCGAACTCGCGGCGCAATTGCACGCTCATCGGCGGGCCTCCCCGAGGAATGCGAGGCACTGGCGATTGAACCGTTCACGGTGCTCGACCTGGACCCAATGTCCGCATTCGCTAAGCAGCACGAATTGAATATTTCGGCAGTGCTGCATCATGGTGTGTGCGCCCGACACCGGGCAGAATTTGTCGTTCATGCCCCAGAACCCGAGGATCGGGCGCTGCAATTCGCCCAGGCGCTCGGTCATGTTCGGCACTTGCATGGTCGACAGCACACAGACCGGCTGCTGCTGCACCACGGCCACTCGTTCGTTGACCGTCTCGTCGCTGATCAGGGTGTCGTCAAACAATTGCAGCGCCAGCAAGCGACGCATGCCCGCCGCGTCGTTCAGCTCACCCTTGGCGAAGGCCGCGCCCATTTTCTGGATGCCTTCCATTTGCAGGTAGTACTGCTCTTTTTCCATCAGGCCACCGGGGGCCATCAGCACCAGGCGGCTGACCCGTTGCGGCTGGTCGAGCGCCAGTTTGATCGCGATGGCGCCGCCCAGGGAGTTGCCGACCAGCACGCATCGCTGGATATCCAGGGCGTCGAGCAGACCGCTCAGGGCGGTGACGAAGAAATCGAGGGTGTAGAGGGTGTCGGGTTTGTCCGAAGCGCCGTAGCCCGGCAGGTCGGGGACGATGACGCGGTAGCCCGCGTCGGCGAACACCGGGTAATTCTGTTTGAAGTTGCTGTGACCGCTGGCACCCGGTCCGCTGCCGTGAACGAAAATAACCGGCTCGCCGCTGCCGATGTCTTGCTCGCCGATATCTTGATAGTGCAGCTGCAGTCCATCCGGCAGCGTAACGAAGTGCCCTTGCGCTGAAGCGCCCATAAGGTGTCCTCCCGGCCTGTTGTTGTCATCGGATTATTCCGAGGGGCCGGGCAATCAACATCGTCCGACAGGACTACGCGACGGCAGGAGCCGGCTTGCCGGCGAAGGCGTCCGCATGGGCGGTGCAAATCTCAAGGCCCTCTTCGCTGGCAAGCCAGCTCCCACAGTGATTGGGTTGAATGAACAATTCGCGGCTGACGCAACACCTGTAGGAGCCGGCTTGCCGGCGAAGGCGTCCGCCTTGGCGGTGCACGGCTCGAGGTCCTCTTCGCTGGCAAGCCAGCTCCTACACAGCCTCGTCCTCTAGTCTTATCGGACGTTGGCCAATGGAGTCGCCAGACCTAGCATCGGAAGCATTTCCGAACCACAAGACGAGGCACCCATGCTTGATCCGATGGACTTTCGCGGCAAAGTGGTACTGGTTACCGGCGGTGGCAAAGGGGTCGGGCGCGGCATCAGCCAGCGCTTTCTCGAATACGGCGCCGACGTCGTGATCTGCGGTCGCGAAGCCCCGCAGACCTTGCCAGCCAGTGGCGGGCGTGAGGCGCTGTTTGTGCCTTGCGATCTGCGGGATGTCGAGCAATCGGGGCGGTTGATCGAGCGAATTGTCGAGCGCTTCGGTCGCCTCGATGTGCTGGTCAACAACGCCGGCGGCTCACCGAACGCCGAGGCCGCCAGTGCCTCGCCGCGCTTCAGCGAATCGATCATCCGCCTGAACCTGCTGGCGCCGCTGAATCTGTGTCAGCAGGCCAACCGGGTGATGCAGGCGCAGCCCGAGGGTGGCGCGATCATCAATATCTGCAGCGTCAGCGCCACCCGCCCGTCTCCCGGCACCGCCGCCTATGGCGCGGCCAAGGCCGGGTTGCTCAACCTGACCACCTCGCTGGCCGTGGAGTGGGCGCCCAAGGTGCGGATCAACGCCGTGACGGCCGGGTTGATACTCACCGAGCAGGCAGCCATGCATTATGGCGACGACGCCGGAATCGCCCGGGTGGCAGCGACCATTCCGTTGCAGCGCCTGGCAAATCCTGAAGATATCGGCGATGCCTGTCTGTACCTGGCCTCACCGCTGGCACGTTATGTCAGCGGCGCGGATATTGCCGTGCACGGCGGCGGTGAACGACCTGCGTTTCTTGACGCGGCCCTATCCCATTGAAAACCAGGAGTTGCACCATGTCTGCGATTGCCAGCCACAGCGTCCTGCTCGACCTCAGCCTGCCAGCCGCGTGGGCGAAATTGCGCGACCTGAGCCTAGCCCCGCACTACGTACCGGGCTTGACCGGTTGCCAGTTTCACCCAGGCGCCCATGAAGGCGTGGGCGCCAGCCGCCGGGTGTTTCGAAAGGGTGGGCAATGGCTGGATGAGACCGTGGTGCAATGGCAGGAAGGCGTCGGCTTTGTGTTGGTCCTGCACAAGGCCAGTGGCGGCGCACCTTTCCCCTTTCGCGAGGCCTGCTTCAGCTACACCCTGCAAGCCGAGGGCGACGCCACGCGCATTACCACCCGGATGAGCTACAGCCTGCGCGGTGGCCGGCTGGTGGAGGGGTTGCTGGGCAAGGCGTTCAACAAGGTGGTGCGCGAGATCGCCCTAAACCTCAAGGCCTATTACGAAACCGGCAAAACCCAGAATGCCGATCTGGTTCAGGGACGTACGTTGAACTCTGCCCTGTAAACACCACTTTCCCTGTGGGAGCAAGGCTTGCCCGCGATGGCGGCTTGTCAGGTGGCATTGATGCTGGATGTGCCGGCCCCTTCGCGAGCAGGCTCGCTCCTACAGTGGGTTTGCGTCGACCATTGAAACTGGAATCGAGGCTTAACCTTGTGGGAGCGAGCCTGCTCGCGAAAGCGGTGTGTCAGTCGACATCACTATTGGATGTGCCTGCCCCTTCGCGAGCAGGCTCGCTCCTACAGTGGATTTGCGTCGACCATTGAAACTGGAATCAAGGCTTAACCTTGTGGGAGCGAGCCTGCTCGCGATGGCGGTGGGTCAGCCGACATCACTATTGAATGTGCCGGCCTCTTCGCGAGCAGGCTCGCTCCTACAGTGGATTTGCGTCGACCATGGAAATTGGAGTCGATGGTTAACCTTGTGGGAGCGAGCCTGCTCGCGAAAGTGGTGTGTCAGTCGACATCACTATTGGATGTGCCGGCCCCTTCGCGTTCAGGCTCGCTCCTACAGAGGTTGATTTCGCTCCAGAAGGCCTTCATCGAGCGGATCTTGCCGTCGGCATCGAACTCCATCACGTCGATCACGTGCAGCGAACACGGCTGCCCTGCCCACTCCATGTCGACCCGAAACGGCATTGCACCGCAACCGTTGAGGGTTGCACGCACCGGCCCCGTCAGCGTCGCCGATACTTTGCCGGTGCCCAGCCCTTCACGGTAGAAGCGTTCAATGGCGACGATGCCCCGCAACGGGGTTTGACCCACAGGGTCTTCGACCACCGCGTCCTGGCTGTAGAGCGCAATGATTTCGTCGATATCACCGGCATCCACCAACTCCACATAGCGCGCCATGATCGCCTGAATCTGTTGTGCACCGATCATTCAGACCACCTCGAACAATGCAGCAGCGCCCATGCCGCCACCGATGCACATGCTCACCACCACGTAACGCAAACCGCGGCGCTGGCCCTCGACCAATGCGTGCCCGACCATTCGCGCACCGGACATCCCGAAAGGATGCCCAATGGAAATCGCCCCGCCGTTGACGTTCAAGCGGTCGGCGGGAATACCCAGGGTGTCGCGGCAGTACAGTACCTGGCAGGCGAATGCTTCGTTCAGCTCCCAAAGACCGATATGGTCCATGGTCAGGCCATGGCGCTTGAGCAGCTTCGGAATCGCATAGATCGGGCCAATGCCCATCTCGTCCGAATTGCAGCCCGCAACCGCCATGCCGCGATAAATCCCCAGCGGTTCCAGGCCACGTTTTTCCGCCATTTTCGCGCTCATCAACACCGAGGCCGAAGCGCCGTCGGACAGTTGCGAGGCGTTGCCGGCGGTGATGAAGCGGCCCTTGTCGCTCCACTGGCCACCCGGCCATACCGGCTCGAGCGCATTCAGGCTTTCTCGGGTGGTGTCGATGCGGTTGCACTCGTCGCGCAGCAAGGTCACGGTTTCAAAACGGGTTTCGCCCGTGGCCTTGTCGACGATGGCCTTGCGGCTGGCCAGCGGTGCCAGTTCACGGTCAAAGCGTCCGGCACTCTGGGCCAGGGCGGTGCGCATCTGGCTCTGGTAGCTGTATTCGTCCTGCTCTTCACGGGAAATGCCGTAACGTGCGGAGACGATCTCGGCGGTTTCGATCATCGGTATATAAGCGTGCGGATCGAGTTCGATCACCGCGCCGGACTGGTTGCGATACAGGTTCTTGTGTTTGTTCTGCACCAGGGAAATCGACTCCAGGCCACCGGCCACGGCGATATCGATTTCGTCGCACATGATGCCTTTGGCGGCCATGGCAATGCTCATCAACCCCGACGAGCATTGGCGCTCGACCGCCATCCCGGCGACGGAAGCCGGCAAGCCGCCGGCAATCGCGCACAGGCGCCCAAGATTGTAGGACTGGGTGCCCTGTTGCGCAGCGGCACCGATGATCACATCGTCGACTTCCCCCGGCTCGATGCCGGCGCGGCGAACGGCTTCGCGCACCACGTGGCCACCCAGTTGCGGCGCTTCGGTGTCATTGAACGCGCCGCGAAAGGCCTTGCCGATGGGCGTGCGGGCGGTCGAAACGATGACGGCTTCTTTCATGCTCAATTCCTCGGGAATACTGCTGACTGACTCAGGCGGGGTAATAGCGGCTGATGGTGTCGACCACGCAACCGGGGCGTTCCTCGCCCTCGATCTCGACGCTGACGCGGATGGTCGCCTGAACGCCGCCCTTCACTGCCTCGACCGCGACCAATTGCGCGCTGCCCCGTACTCGCGAGCCGACGCGGACCACGGCGGGAAAACGCACCCGCTCGCAGCCGTAATTGACGCCCATGGCCAGGCCGCGCACCTCGACGATCTGCGGAAGAAACAGGTTGACCAGGGACAGGCTCAGGTAGCCGTGGGCAATGCAGGTGCCAAAGGGTCCGCTGGCAGCCTTGACCGGATCGACGTGAATCCATTGGTGATCGCCCGTGGCCTCGGCGAACCGGTCGATGCGTTCCTGCTCCAGAAGCAGCCAGTCACTGACGCCCAGGGCCTCGCCCACGGCGTCGGACAAGGCCAGGGGCGTGTCGAATATACGTGGCATGTTCAAGCCCTCTGGCTGGACACCGACAACACTTCGCCGGTCATGTAGGAGCTGTAATCGCTGGCCAGGAACATCATCACGTTGGCCACTTCCCAGACCTCGGCGGCGCGGCCGAAGGCTTCGTTGGCGGCGAGCTGATCAAGCACCGCCTGGGGTGCGGATTTGCGCAGGAAATCGTGCAAGGCAATGCTCGGACTGACCGCGTTGATGCGGATGCCATGTTCAGCGGCCTCCACCGCCGCGCAACGGGTCAGCGCCATGACCCCGGCCTTGGCGGCGGCGTAATGCGCCTGTTCTTTCTGCGCCCGCCAGCCCAACACCGAAGCGTTATTGACGATGACCCCGGCCCGCCGCGCGATCATCTTCGGCAGCATGGCGCGGGTCATGCGCATGGTGCCGGTCAGCGTCACATCGAGGACCCGGTTCCACTCATCGTCGGACATCTCCACCAGCAGCCGTGAACCGCCGAGCCCGGCGTTATTGATCAGTACATCGACGCCCTGCAGATCCCGCTCGGCGCCGGCGATCAGTTGCTGCACCTGGGTTTCGTCAGCGACGTTACAGACCTGGCTGAAAACCTGTTCAAGACCGGTGGTCTGGCGGATCTTCGACACCGCTTCGGCCAGCCGGCCTTCATGGATATCGCTGATCATCAAGGCGCGGCAACCTTCCTCGGCCGCACGCACGGCGGCGGAAAAACCGATGCCGGCGCCCGCCGCCGCGGTGATCAATACCGACTTGCCGCGCAGCAGGCCGTGACCTGCAACATAGTGAGGAACAGACATGCAAAACTCCTTGATCAGGTGCGCGGACGCGGTTCCTTGGGCATTCCCAAGGCGCGCTCGGCGATGATGTTGCGCTGGATTTCGTTGCTGCCGCCGTAGAGGGTGTCGGCGCGACTGAACAGGTACAGCGACTGCAAGCGGGTGAGTTGATACGGCGCGGCTTCGAGCAATTCGGCTTCGGCGCCGAGCACGTCCATCGCCAACTTGCCGAGGCTGGCGTGCCAGGTCGACCAGAACAGCTTGTAGATGGTCGCCTCCTTGCGCAGCGACCCGTCCTGCGCACCGGAAAGCATGCGCAGCGAGTTGTAGCGCATGATCCGCAGCCCGCTCCAGGCGTCGGCCAGACGCTGGCGCATCACCGGATCGCGCGCGGCACCGTTGGCCTTGGCGATGGCGATGATTTCGTTGAGTTCGTTCTGGAACTGCATCTGCTGGCCAAGCGTCGAGACACCACGCTCGAACCCGAGCAGCGCCATCGCAATCTTCCAGCCCTCCCCCGGTTCGCCAATGATGTTGGCGGCGTCGGTTCGGGCGTCGTCGAAGAACACTTCGTTGAATTCCGAGGTGCCGGTCAATTGCTCGATCGGCCGTACGGTGACTCCTGCCTGATCCATCGGCACCAGCAGGAACGACAAGCCGCGATGGCCCACGCTGCCGGGCTCGGTACGGGCGATCACGAAGCACCAGTCCGATTCATGGGCCAGCGAGGTCCAGACCTTTTGCCCGTTGATCACCCAGCTACCGCTGGTTTCGTCCAGCGTGGCGCGGGTCTTGACGTTGGCCAGATCCGACCCGGCGCCCGGCTCGGAATAGCCCTGGCACCAGAACTCGGTGCCGCTGACGATGCCCGGCAGAAAGCGCCGATGTTGCTCGGCAGTGCCGAACGCGGCGATGGTCGGACCGGCCAGGCCTTCGCCGATATGGCCCATGCGTCCGGGACCGCCGGCGCGGGCGTACTCTTCGTGGAAAATCACTTGCTGACTGATCGACAGGCCGCGTCCGCCGTGTTCCGGCGCCCAGCCGACGCATGTCCAGCCACCCTGGGCCAGTTTGCGCTCCCAGGCTTTGCGTTCCTCGGGAAACATGTGCTCATCGCCCGGCCCGCCGCGAAAGCGCAGGGGCTCGAATTCACCGCAAAGGTTGGCGCCCAACCAGTCGGCCACTTCCCGACGGAAACCCTCGTCCTGCTCACTGAAACTGATCTTCATGGCTGCTCCCCGAGAATCACTGTGGCAATCCGCTCGCGATGCCAGGCCGGTCGCCCGAGAAAGCTCTCGCTGGCGCGGGCGCGCTTGAAATAGAGGTGCGGGTCGTATTCCCAGGTGAAACCGACGCCGCCGTGCAACTGGATCGATTCGGATGCGCAGTGGAAACAGGTTTCAGAGCACTGTGCCTTGGCCAGCGCCGCCGCCAGCGGAAGTTCGGCGGCCACCTGCGGGTCGCCCGACGGGTCGAGGACTTCCTGGGCCACGCATGCCGCGTAATAACTGGCCGAACGGGCGCATTCGACTTGCAGCATCATGTCGGCGGCACGGTGTTTGAGGGCCTGGAAACTGGCAATGGGACGGCCGAACTGCTGGCGCTCCTGCATGTAGGCAACGCTCAGGTCGAGCACCTGCTGGGCACCACCCGTCTGTTCGGCGGCCAGGCCGATGCAGGCCAATTGCAGGGTTTTCTCCAGCGCAGGCCAGCCGGCACCGAACTCGCCAAGCAGGCAGTCGGCGTCGAGATACAGGTTCTTGAGCTGGATCCGGGCCTGGCGCCGGGTCTGGTCCATGGTCGGCAACATCTGCCGCTCGATCCCGGCGCGCTTCGCGTCCACGGCGAACAGGCTGATACCCGACTCGCCGGCCGTTCCGGGCGATCGCGCGGCAACGATCAGGAGGTCGGCGCCATGGCCGTCGAGGACATGCTTGAGGGTACCGTCGAGTACGAACCCGTCACCCTCGGCAACCACGGTTGACTGGATATCCTGCGCCGACCAGCCATTCGCGCTGCTGAAGGCCAGGGTCGCGGTGAGGCTGCCGTCGGCGATCGACGGCAACCAGCGTTGCTTCTGTTCCTCGTTGGCCGCCAGCAACAACGCAGGCGTGGCCATGCAGGCGGTGGCGAAAAACGGTGAGCACAGCAGGCGACGGCCCATCTGTTCCAGCAAAATCGCCAGTTCGACGAAGCCCAGGCCAAGCCCGCCGTACGCTTCCGGAATATGGATCGCCGGCCAGTACATCTCGCGGCACAGCCGCTGCCAGAGAGCCTCGTCGAAACCTCGCTCGCTGACCATTGCCGCTCGCACGGCGGCAGAGTCCGACACATCGGCGAGAAAACCCTCGGCCGATGCGCGGATCATTTCCTGTTCGTCGCTGAATGCAAACTCCATCGCGGCGCCTTCTGCTCGTTAAGCGGGGCGCGCATGGCGCAACACCCCTTTGAGCTTCGAGTTTGGCGTCCGCCGAACGCGGCAGAATCGTTAGCCCTGCCTAGTCCGAACGGGCGATGTCGCGGTGATGGTTTTGCGAAGGGAGCCGATCAGCGGCAATCGGCTGCGAGGTGGACGAGCAGCGCTGCGTGGTCCGGTTTCAGATAGGGTTCGACTTCCCCGACCTTGCACGCTGCCAGGCCCCGCAGTTCCGGTTCAAGGGGCTCCTGGGCGAACAGCAGCCCCACTGGACGGTTGGCGCCTTGCAACTGCGCAACTGTCAGCGTCGTCACCGGCCGGCCCATGTAGTAGACCAGGCGGATATCCGGCTCACCAACGCTGTAGGCTTTCTGGCCCGGTTGCCCGGCGGCCAGCGTGGCGACCTGCTCAAGGCCACCGACCCGATGCGACAACACCCGGGCTTCGACGAACATGTAAAACACCACAAACCCGGCCAGCATCACGTAAGGAACCGTGGCCAGGCATGCCCGCCAGCGCCCCTTCGCGGTGTCGAACACCGCGGCCCAATGCATCGCCAGCAGCAATGCCATGGAAGGGTAAATCGGCAGCAGATACTTGCCGTGCTTCTCGGTGAAACAGGAAAAGACCAGCAGCGGCAGCAGGCTGCAACACAGCAGCATGGCGGCCTCGCGGCGCGCGCGGATCATTGCCCAGAAGCGCCGGGGCTGAACAAACACGATCAGCCAGAACGGAAAGAAATCACCGGCCAGGTACAACAGATAGGCGTACCAGGCCTCGGCACCTTGACCGTCGATCTTCTTCACGATGTCTTCGTTGACGATCGATGCCCAGATGCCCCATCCCTGGTTCATGGACACTGCCACATACCAGGAGCCGCCCAGCACCAAAGCAATCAGCCAGCCCCAGCCGTCGCACAGATAGGCCTTGGCCCGGGCATCGCGATAGATCAGGGCGTAAGCCAGGATCGGCGCCGTCACCCACAACAGGCAGACGGGGCCCTTGGTCAGCAGTGCACAGCCTAAAAGCACATAGCTGAGTCGGCTCCAAATGGCACGGCCCTGCTGGAAAATGAAGTGCCAGGCCGCCAACAACGCGCCGAAACACAGCAAGGTCAGCAGCATCTCGATTTCCGAGCGACGGGCGAACAGGCTGAAGGCCCCGTTCGCGGCCAGAAACACCACCGCGAACAAACCGGCCTGGCGTCCGGCCTGCCTGACGCCGTACAGATAGGTGCCGATGCAGCACACCGTCGCGGCCAGCGCCGACGGCAAGCGGACGCTCCATTCGGACAAACTGCCCAGCACCGCTGTTGAAACCAGGCCCGCCCAATAGAAAAACGGCGGCTTGGACAGGTACAAGTCGCCGTTCATGTAGGGCAGCAGCCAGCTCCCCGCCTCACGCATTTCCCGTACGGTGACGGCTCTGCGGGCCTCGTTGACACTGAGGAATGGCACACTGCCCAGTCCCCAGAAAAACAGCAACGCAATGGCTACGGCGGCGAGCAAGGCGACAGTGCGCAACGACAAAGAACTCAGGATTAACCTCATCAGGATTTCTCCCCACGCAATACCTGAGAACTCTTCGTTTTAGCGAGCCCGAAGAACAGATCGGGCTCACCGATGATGTACAACTCGAGTAATCCTGCTTTCCTTGCTTTACTCATGGGTTCTCTCAATCCCAACTAAAACGATACACATGTCCAGGCTGCCCCGGATGGCATTGGCCGTTATCGGCATCGGCGCCGACGATCGACCATTCGGCACGGGATGTTTCGCCCAATTCATGGGCGGCCTCGGGTTTGAAACACTTGCCCAGCAACTCGTCCGGGACCAGGGCATAGGCCTTGGGATTCTCGCGCAGCCATTTCGCCGCTTGCTCGACCGTCGAATCAGCCATGCCGAAATGCACGATCGGCTGACGGGCCAACAGCCAGTGCCCCTCACGCCAGTTGACCAGCACCAGGTCCGCGCCGTGCGTCATGGTATTGGCCTGCGCCATGATTGCTTCGTGGGGATTGTCGCCTTCCTTGATCGGTTCGATGAAACCACGGGCGAACCACAGCGCGAACCAGCATGCGACCAGTACCGGGAATACCCGGCGCAAGCGTGGGCGTTGCTTGAACCAGCGTCCCAGCAGCCACGGCATCAGTGGCGCGGCCGCCAGCACCAACCCCGGCAGCGCCGGGTAGATGTACAACTTGCGCTTGCCGGCACTGATGCAGAAGAACAGCACCACCAGCGCGACCCAGCCGAGCAGCACCAGCACGCGGCCGTCGCGCTTTTGCAGTTGCCGGCGCCAGGCCGGTACCAGCCAAGGCAGCGCCAGGACCAGCGGCAGCCAGTATTGCGGGATGACGTTGGTGAAGAAGTACCAGAACGGTTCGCGGTGATCCCACGAGGCGGCGTAGCGCCCGGCCGTCTGGCGCAGGAGGATTTCCCGGGCGTAGGCGACTTCGTCAGCCGTGCCATTGAACACGATGGTCAAGGCCAGTGGCAGCAACCAGACAGCAATTGCCGCCAGCATCACCAGCAACCCCAGCAGCCACTTGCGCGCCTCGCCCGGCATCGCCACCACACCAGTCCAGCGCTTGCGCACCGCGTAGCCATACGGAATCAGCAGCAGCGCCGGCAAAAAGCCCACGCCTTTGGTAATCACCCCGATGCCCATGGCCGCGCAGCCTATGTAGAACCAGCGCCACGCGGGGCCGAGCAACAAGTGACGCGCCAGACCGTACAGGCCCAGCGTGGTGAACAGCACCAGGAAGCTGTCGATCTGACCGGTGCGCAGGATGCTGTAGGTCTGATAGGTAGCCAGGAACAACAGCGCGGCATTACGCCCGATGCGCTGGTTCCACAACCGGCGCCCCAGGTCGTAGACCATCGCCGTGACCGACACCGCCGAAAGCAACCCCGGAATATAAAGGGCCAGGTTGGGCTTGCCAGTGAGCCAGGCGAAAAACGCCACCGTCCACATGAAAATCGGCGGCTTGTCGCCGTAGATCTCACCCGCACGGTGCGGAATCAGCCAGGAGCCGTGATGCAACATTTCCAGGGCCACGCCGAGGAAACGTTCCTCATCGACGTTCTGTGCCTGACGCAGCCCCAGGCCGGCGCCGACCAACAGCAAGGCGAGCAGCATCAGGCCCAGGCATTCGATCCTGGGCGATAACGATCGGCGCATGACTTATTCCTTGAGGTGTTTGCTTTTGGCAATCAATTGCAGGTTGCGCAGGTACACGATCGAACCAAAGGCCTGACCGGCAATGAACACCGGGTCCTGCCGGTAGATGGCATACGCCAGCAGCAAGGTGCTGCCGACGATGCTCAAGTACCAGAAACTGGTGGGAATCACGCTGCGCTTCTTGTATTCGCTGTACAGCCACTGCAAGACAAAACGGCCGGTGAACGCGATCTGGCCAACGAAGCCGATGACCAGCCACAGGGTTTCACGGGTCATGGTTATCATCCTTCGATCTCTTGGGCAGTGGTATTCAGGCGCGTGCGCTTGATCAGCCACCAGACGCCGATCAGGTCGAGAATGCCCACCAGGGCGCGGTCGATGTTGCCGTACTTGGACACCCCGGCCGTGCGTGGCCGGTGGTTGACCGGATGGACGATCATTCGGCCATTGTGGCGCTGGATCAGCGCCGGAATGTAGCGGTGCATATGGTCGAAATACGGCAGGCGCAGAAACGCCGCCCGCTCGATCAGCTTCAATCCGCAGCCGGTGTCCGGGGTGGAGTCCTTGAGCAGGCGGCGACGCAGGTTGTTGGCAAAACGCGAGGCCCAGCGCTTGCTGGCGGTATCGCGGCGGTTGACCCGGTGCCCGGCGACCAGCTGTACATCGACCATGCCCTGCTTGCCCTGCACCAGCGCCAGCATGCCGGGGATGTCCGCCGGGTCGTTCTGGCCGTCGCCATCGAGCGTGGCCAGCCATTGCCCACGGGCCTCTTGCGCCGCGTGGTACAGCGACGTGCTTTGCCCCAGCGACTGCTCGTGCCGCAGGATGCGCAGGGTACTCAGGCCGTCGTGCTTGAGCTGCCGCAACTCGTGCAAGGTGGCGTCGGTGCTGCCATCGTCGACCACGATGATTTCATAGGATTCATCAACCAGGGCCGCGCGAACTTCCTCAAGCAAGGGCTTGAGGTTGTTCGCTTCGTTCTTGGCTGGAATCAATACCGATACAAAAATGTCCTGGCTCATAGAGTCCCCTCTTTTTTTTCATTTTCTGTTATCAGAGGTGAACGCTTCATATCTGATAAAACTGCCGATACCACTTCACAAACTCCTTCACGCCGGTGGCAACGGCCACCTGCGGACTGAAATCGATCCACTCTGTCAGGGCCGAGATGTCGGCCCAGGTCTTGACTACATCCCCGGCCTGCAGCGGCATGTAATTGCGCTTGGCCGGTGTGTCCAATGCCAATTCCAGGCATTCAATGAAATCCATCAGCGCCACGGGCTGGCCGCGACCGATGTTGAACAGGCGATTGACGCCCTTGTCCGGTGCGGACGGCACCGGCGGACGGGTACGCAGACGGGCGATACTTTCGACGATGTCGTCGATGTAGGTGAAATCCCGCGCCATCTCGCCCTGATTGTAGACATCGATGGGCTGGTCTTTAAGGATGGCCTTGGTGAACTTGAACAGCGCCATGTCAGGCCGGCCCCAGGGCCCGTACACGGTAAAGAAGCGCAGACCACTGGACTTGATGCCATACAGATGGCAATAACTGTCGGCCAGCAGTTCATTGGCGCGCTTGCTGGCCGCGTACAACGAAACCGGGTGATCGACGGCGTCTTCGACGCTGAACGGAAGCTTGCTGTTGCTGCCGTACACCGAGCTGCTCGAGGCGTAGATCAAATGCTCCGGACGATGGTGCCGGCAGGCTTCCAGGACATTGACGAAGCCCACCAGGTTGGATTGAGTGTAGACATCCGGGTTGTCCAGCGAATAACGCACGCCGGCCTGGGCAGCCAGGTGCACCACTTCGGTAAACCGCTGCTCTTCGAACAAGGCCAGCAACGCCGGTTTGTCGACGATGTCCATTTTCCGGAAACTGAAGCCCGGCAAGGCCTCCAGTTCCTTGAGTCGCGCCTGCTTGAGCGTGACGTCATAGTAATCGTTGAGGTTGTCGATGCCGACCACCTCATGACCGTCCAGGCACAAGCGCCGGGCGGTATGAAAGCCTATGAAACCGGCGACGCCGGTGACCAGAATGGTCATGACCCGTCGGTCAACACGTTGTGCCGGGTGAAAAACAACGTCAATCTCATGCTTGGCTCCATATCTCTTGAAAAATCGATGACGTTGTCGATGTGCAACAGCACGCGGCACCCAATCATGCCAGACTGCCGTGCGCAGCGACGCATACGGTGCCCGGCAGATTGTAAAAATGCCGTTAACATTTCATTCAGGTTTCGTGTTTCCGCCCGGATGAAACAACGATTTGTGTTGCCATCGACGCACGCCCATCTAAAGTGCATTGACGCAAAGAATACATGAACCGGGTAAGGATGCAGAACCATGAGCACCGAGCAAGCGACAACTTTTGACGAACCGCGCCTCAACAGCACGGAAATTCGCATTTTGGGTTCGTTGATCGAGAAACAGGCCACCAGCCCGGAAACCTATCCCCTGACCCTCAATGCCCTGGTAATTGCCTGCAATCAGAAAACCAGCCGCGAACCGGTGATGAACCTGACCCAGGGTCAGGTCGGCCATAGCCTGCGCGCCCTCGAAGGACGCGGTTTCACCAAATTGGTGATGGGCAGCCGCGCAGATCGCTGGGAACACAAGGTCGACAAGGCCCTGGAGCTGGTGCCGGCCCAGGTGGTTCTGATGGGGCTGCTGTACCTGCGCGGCCCGCAAACCGTCAATGAACTGCTGACCCGCAGCGGGCGCATGCATGACTTCGAAGATACCGAGCAGGTCGTTCATCAACTGGAGCGCCTGATCGCCCGCGACCTGGCACTGTTGATCCCGCGCCAGGCCGGGCAGCGGGAAGACCGCTACATGCACGCCATGGGCGATCCGGCAGACATCGAAGCGATCCTCGCCGCGCGGCAGAACCCGGTCGAACGCAGTGGCGGCAGCGGCGTTTCGGTCGAGCGGATCGAAGAGCTTGAAGCGCGAATTGCGGCGCTGGAAGAGCGGTTGGCGCGGTTGGAGTAAAACCGATAACTCAAATCCAATGTGGGAGCGAGCCTGCTCGCGAAAGCGGTCGTCCAGTGACACTGATGCTGGATGCGCCGCCGCCTTCGCGAGCAGGCTCCCACATTGGTGTTGTAATGTCCCTTACTCCCCGTCCCAGTAATCCACCCCATCCGCCTGCCGGGCCACGGCGACGAATCCCGAGGCGTTGCCCTCGACATCAACCTTGAAGTCATCCATCACCGCATACTTTCCGGAGTCCGGGTATTCACAGATGTCCGGTGATTGCTGGGTACTGACTGCCAGGTAACGTAATTCGGCATCGCTGGTGTTGATGATCTGGTGCGCCGACTCCGGGCCGCCCGGCGGGCAGGCAATCACGTCACCGGCACGGATCGCAAAGCGCTCGGCCCCCAGTCGCACTTCCCCTTCCCCAGCCACGATATAGAACATTTCTTCGTTGACCCGATGGCTGTGAAACGGGCTGCCACGCATGCCGGGCTCCAGCGCATACAAACGATAACCGAGCTTTTGCGCGCCCAGTTGCTGGCCAATGCGTGCCTGGCGCTGTCGATAGCGACCGGCGGCTTCACCGGTGGGGGCAAACGCTTCGGGCAGCGGCAGGAGTTCGGCCTGATCCAGGTTGAGAATCGCGGGATGCATGGAAACCTCGGTCACGGTGCCGGTTGCAGGAGGGCAAATCTTTGCTTGCCGGCCAGCAGTATAGATAGAGGTTTATCTGCAAGACCGGGCTGCCTCCTTCGCGAGCAGGCTCGCTCCTACACTTGACCGCATTTCATCTGGAGGAAACCGGTCGAATGTGGGAGCGAGCCTGCTCGCGAAGAGGCCAGTACAGTCGGCAAACAAAACCTGGGATCAACCCCGGGCAAACTCTACCGCTTTCTGGAACTGCTCCGGCGTCGGCCGCACACCGGTATAAAGCACAAACTGCTCCAGCGCCTGGATCGCAATCACTTCCAGTCCGGTGATCACTTGCTTGCCCTCGGCACGACCGCGCACGATCAGCGGCGTTTCCGAGGGAATCGCCACCACATCGAAGACGATGTCCGCAGCCACAATCGCATCGGCATCGAACGCCAATTGGTCGGCTTCCGGCCCGCCGGTCATGCCGACCGGGGTGACGTTGATCAGCATTTGCGGGCGCCGCGAGCCCAGTTCGGCTTGCCATGGGTAATCCAGGGATTCGGCCAGGGCGCGGCCGGCCTGCTCGTTGCGGGCCACGATCAGGCCGTTCCTGTAACCACCATCGCGCAAGGCGCTGGCCACGGCCTTGGCCATGCCACCGCTGCCGCGCAGGGCAAAGGTGGTGTCCTTGGGCACTGCGTGGGTGCCCAACAACTGGGCAATCGCGATGTAATCGGTGTTGTAAGCCTTGAGGTGGCCCTTGGTGTTGACGATGGTGTTGATCGACTGGATGGCGGCGGCCGAGGCGTCCAGCTCATCGACCAGGGCAATGCAGGCTTCCTTGAACGGCATGGACACGCCACAACCGCGAATGCCCAAGGCACGAATGCCGCCCACCGCACCCGGCAAGTCCTGGCTGCTGAAGGCCTTGTAGTAGAAATTCAGCCCCAACTGTTCATACAGATGATTGTGAAATCGCAGGCCAAAGTTCCCTGGCCGCCCGGAGAGGGACATGCACAGCTGGGTGTCTTTGTTCGGGTTCATCTGCATGCGAATCTCCTTGCAATGCACTTTCAGATGGACGGGATTAGCCGGCCATCGTGTTCTGATCGATCATGGTGGCGTGCCTGCACGCGGTTTCAAGCGACCGTAAGCAAGCCGGTACAGACCTTACACAAAATTTACCCAACGGCTGTGCTGATTTTCGAAAAAACGCTGTCTTAGTTGTATCCCCGCGACGATCCTTGGGTCTATCGCAGACACAAGCGCCGGGTCGAAGAACCGAGGAATTATCATGAACCGTAAAATCCCCACAGTTGCCTTGCTGATTGGCGCCCTGGCTGTCGCGGGGCAGGCGCAAGCCCATGGTGGTGGTAATGACGCGGCGGTATTTGGCACGATCGTCGGTACGGCCATCGTCGGCTCGGCCCTGATCAACGCCAACCGGCCGGTGTATGTCGCGCCACAACCGGTCTATGCCCAACCGGTCTATGCCCAGCCTGCGCCGGTCTACTACGCACCGCCCCCTCCGGTTTATTACCAGCCGGCGCCGGTGTACGTACAACAACCGATCTACTACCGTCCGGCACCGGTCTACTACGGGCCACCCCGTGGTTATTACTACGGCCATCCCCACGGTTACGGTCGCTGGTAACAGTTCATCAGGCCCCGCCCGAAAGCGCGGGGCTTTTTTATGCCCGGGTTTTGATCCCCTGTAGGGGTTGCCGTTCGTCGGCCCACGTCTGGATAAATCTCGTCAGTGTCGCTATCGGGACACTATCGGCGGCTCAAGCGGGCAAGATTGACTCGCCCCGCCCCTTTGGGGAAAACCGTCATATTTATGTCATGTCAGAGCCGCAAGCTTGAACCTGTCCGCCAACAACAGGTTGATAACAACAAGGACGCCCCTCATGCCCACGCAAAACCCGCACCGTATCGTCGGTTTATGCACCTCCAGCAAGGTGTACAACGCCCTGACCGAACTCAGGCACCTTGAAGGTCATCGCAGCGCCAAGTTCCTCTCGCTGCTGACGCAAAACCTGGTGCGCAAAGGCCTGCTCAACGAGCAGGAAGTGGTCCATATGCTCGATCAGGTGGTCGACTGAGCGACAGATGGTCACTTGGCCTCAACGGCGTCAATGAGCACTATCGAAAAGGGTGATTGTCGGAAAAATCGCCGGCCCCGTAAGGTAGCTCCATAGATTGATGGAGGTACCTTTGATGTCTCAAGTCCAGATCATGTCCGTTATCGGCAGCGCCGTTCCCGCACCGCTCAGAGCGTCGGGCCTGCTTGCCTGCTGGTATCTGGTGCTCGACGGCGAGCCGATCAGCGGTCCGCTCACCTCGCTGCCGGCCGCCCAGGCAATGTCACAGCGTGTCAGCTTGGGCCAGACGGGCAAACTCAATGCCTAAGGCAGCTGAACCCGCGGTTTGGTTTCGAGGAAAATATCCCAGCTCGACATGAACAGGGCCGCAATCAACGGCCCGATGACGAAGCCATTGAGGCCAAAGATCGCCAGGCCGCCCAGGGTCGAGATCAGGATCAGATAGTCCGGCATCTTCGTATCCTTGCCCACCAGGATCGGTCGCAATACGTTATCCACCAGGCCGATCACGAAAATCCCGAACAACCCCAGCACTACGCCCTGCCAGATCGCCCCGGTGAACAGGAAAAACACCGCCACCGGCGCCCAGACAATCCCCGCCCCCACCGCCGGCAACAACGATAGAAACGCCATCAATACTGCCCAGAGCAACACGCTCGGTATGTCCAGAAACCAGAAAATCAAACCGCCCAACGCGCCTTGCGTGATCGCTACCAGCAGGTTGCCCTTCACGGTGGCCCGCACCACGCGATTGAATTTGAGCTGCAAACGGCGTTTCTGGTGTTCCTGCAACGGTACGGCGGAGCGGACTTTACGCGCCAGTTCGGCGCCGTCCCGCAGAAAGAAGAACAGCAGGTAGAGCATGATGAAGAAACTCACCACGAAATCGAAAGTGCCCTGACCGAAACTGAAGACCTGTGTGGCGACAAACTCATTGCCCGACACCGCACTCTTGATGATTTTCTCCCGCAACCCATTCAGCTCGCCAACCCCGAACCGATCGAGCAAGTGCTGAAAGTACGGCGGCAGGCTGTGTTTGAAATGGGTCACGTACCCGGCAATGTCCAGTTCCCCGCTTTCGATGCTTTTGTAGAGCGTCGCGCCCTCCTGGACCAGAAAGATGCCGAGGACTATCACCGGCAGGATCGCAATCACCAGGCAGATGCTCAAGGTGAGCAGCGACGTGATGTTGCGTTGCCAGCCGAACTTCAATTGCAATCGGCGCTGCAGCGGCGCAAAGAGGATGCCGAGGATGACCGCCCAGAACACCGCACCGTAAAACGGCAGCAGGATCCAGATGAACGCGATGCTCACAAGCCCCAGCAGGACCGTCAGCGATTTGTCGTGCAGTGTCTCTTCGTTCATGTCTGATCCATGCCGATGCGCCGGGACGCGAAGGTACGTCCTGATGCTTAGGCCACAACGGCTCGCGCGAGTGCCATCGGGATGTTCACCAAGCATAGATCCCGATCAATAAACCCTCCGGGGCAAGATGCCTTCAGTGTGCGGCCCCCTGCAGGTAGTGACGGATGCGGATCTCCACTCCGCTGGTCTGGTACTGCCGGGCTGCCGCTTCGATACGCAACTCACCACGCGTGACCCGCTGGTGGTGGCGCAGGTGCTCCAGCCAGGACTCGTCGACGAAACACTCCAGCCACTGACGCGGATTCTCGCTGTCCTGCACCAGATACCAGGAAATCGCCCCGTTGCGCCGACGCATCCCATGCACGTGCACCATTGCGACCTGGAAGTCCGGCGCCTGGGCGGGCTCGATGTCGTATTCCAGAGTGACCATCACCGGGCCGCGCTCCCGGTCCATGCCTTCAGCCAGGATGGGTGCCGGCCAGTGCAGCGAGGGCGCCAGGTCTTCCGCCGCGGTAACCGGCAGGCGAAAGCGCAGGGCCGCGGGCAATCCCAGCAACAGCAAGACGCTGGCTCCCAGCAGCGCGACGGGAATAGACGTGCGGCTGGCCACCAGGCCCCAAAGGACTCCGCCGCCGGCCATGCTGCCGAAGAACACCAGGATATAGACCGCCAGCGCCCGCGCCCGCACCCAGCCCGGCACCGAAGTTTGCGCCGCCACCTGCAGGCTCGACAGCACGGCGATCCAGGCCGCGCCGCTGAGCAGCATCACCGGGACCAGCACGTAAAGCTGGCGCAGCAGCGCCAGGGCCACCAGCACCAGCGCGTAAAGCGCGCTGGACAGCACCACCAGACGGTCACTGCCCAGCCGCTCGCGCAAGCGAGGCAGGAGTGCGGCACCGACCACGGCACCAACGCCGACACTGCCCAGCAGTAGGCCGAAGTCGGTGGCGCTGCCGTGCATTTCTCCACGTACGATCAGCGGTAGCAGCGACATGCCGGCGCTGGCACCGAGGAAGAACGAGAACGCGCGTACGAGCACTGCCTGCAGCGGTCGGGAACTGCGACTGTAGCGCCAGCCGGCGCGCAAAGCGCCGAACAGCCGCTCCGCCGGCAACACCGCCGGGCTGGTCTCACGCTTCCAGGCTGCAAGCACACCAATCACGGCGAAGAACGAGGCGGCATTGAGGGCGAAGGTCAGCCAGGGGCCGACCAGGCTGACCAGCATCCCGGCAATGGCCGGCCCCACCGCCCGCGCGAGGTTGATGCCGACGCTGGACAGCGCCACGGCCGCCGCAAGCTCGTCCTTGCCCACCAGTTCCGGCGTGGTCGCGCTCCAGGCCGGCATCATCAGCGCAGTGCCGATGCCCATGCACAGCGTCAGCGCCAGCAGCAGCCACACAGTGGTCAGCCCGAGCAGGGTGAGCACTGCGAGCAGCGCGGCCACCGCAGCCATCCAGAGTTGTACGCCAAGCAGGTAGCGGCGCTTGTCGACGATGTCGGCCAGGGCGCCGGCCGGGAGCGCCAGGAAAAACATCGGCAGGGAACCGGCCACCTGCACCAGCGCCACGTTCATTGGGCTGGCCGACAGCGAGGTCATCAGCCAGCCGGCCCCCACTTCGTGCATCCAGGTGCCGATGTTGGAGGCGACACTGGCCAGCCACAGCCAGCGGAAGGTTTTCTGACGCAACGGGCTCCAGGGTGAGGCGGCGGGTAAAGCCATGTCAGAACCAGCCTTCGAGGGGGATCTGAAGATCAGGTATAGACGAAATCGGCACCGACCGTCGTTGCCACAGCGGCAGGTGATCGTCCCGCAGATCTGTAGGAGCTGGCTTGCCAGCGATGAGGTCCTTCAGATAGGCATTGCCGTTGAGGCCGTCTTCGCTGGCAAGCCAGCTCCTACAGGGTATTTCGTGCTCAGGCGAACTCTTCGCGCAACATCGCCACAAACGCCTCCCGCGCCGGGTGCACCCCGGCGTTTTCATGCCAGTAGAACAGGTTGTCGATGGCCGTCAGT
Organism: Pseudomonas izuensis; assembly: GCF_002356535.2. NCBI lineage: Bacteria > Pseudomonadati > Pseudomonadota > Gammaproteobacteria > Pseudomonadales > Pseudomonadaceae > Pseudomonas > Pseudomonas izuensis. The sequence continues at coordinate 4,676,607 of NZ_AP017423.2, forward strand.
TCCGGGAACTCATACCCCACGCACCCCGCCCCCTTGGCGTATTGATCGAACACACCCTTGGGCACCAGTGCCACGCCGGCCCCGGCGCTGACGCATCCGACAATCGCACCATAACTGGCCAGGCTGACAATCGGCAGCGCCTGGCCGTGGCGCAACAGCCAATGCTCCAGCGCCGCCCGATACGGACAGCCCTGGGGCCACATGAACACGGTTTTGTCGTGCAAATCCGCCATGTCGCGCACCGGCCCCAGTGACGTCGAGGCAATCAGCAGCAGGTCTTCGCGGTACATCGGTGTGCGCTTGAGGTGGGAGCGCTCGACATCCACCGCGACGATGGCGCCGTCGAGCCGATGGCTCAGCGTGTCATCCAGCAACTGGCCCCAGGTGCCGGTGGTCAGCTCCAGCGCCACCGCTGGGAAGCGCTTGTGGAATTTCGCCAGCAAGCGCGGCAGGCGACCGGTCGCCGAAGACTCGATGGCACCAATGCGCAACGATCCGGACGGTTCGGCGGAGGGATCCACCGCGCGCTTGGCTTCGGCGGTCAGCGCGAGAATTTTCGAGGCGTAGGCCAAAAAGGTCTGGCCCGACGGACTGATGCGCAGGCCGCGCCCCTCACGCAGAAAAAGCGCGACCCCCAACTCCGCTTCGAGCGCCTTGATCCGGGCGGTGATGTTCGACGGTACGCAATGCAGCAACTCGGCCGCACGGGCAATGCTGCCAACCTCGGCCACGGTCTTGAACATGCGGATCTGTGCCAGCTCCATATACATCACTCAAAGTGAACGGTTTGCGCAGTATAAGTCAGTTGTAGCGAGCGATCAGGGTTCTGATACTCACTGCACCTGCCTCTCGGTGCACGACCATGAATGTACTCACGCCCTCCCCCGCCTCTTCCTTGAAAATCTTCCTGGCCATGGCCTTTGTCGTGGTCTGCTGGGGATATTCCCCGACCGGCATCCACATCGGCTTGCAGGCCTACGACCCTGTGCACCTGGCGTTGTTGCGCTTTCTGCTGGCGTCGCTGTTCATGGCGGTGGTCGCGGTGATCAGGGGCATTCGCCTGCCCAACCTTCGCGACATGCCACTGCTGATGGCGCTAGGTTTCTTCGCAGTGAGCCTGCATCACGTGGCAATCAATGTCGGCCAACAGGGTGTCAGTGCCGGTGCGTCGAGTGTGCTGGCGCAGTCGACGCCATTGTTCAGCACCTTGCTGGCGCGTTTTGTGTTCAAGGACCGGGTAAGCCTGTGGCGCTGGGGTTGCGTGATCCTGGGATTGATCGGCGTGGTGATTGTGGTGGCGGGCGATCATGGCCTGGACAGCATCGACACCCATGGCGTGTTGATCCTGTTGGCGGCGCTGTCCTGGAGCCTTTACTTTGCCCTGCAAAAACATCACACCGGGCGTTACGACGGCCTGACGCTGGTGTGCTACACGGTCTGGTCCGGGACGGCGTTGCTGCTGATTTTCCTGCCGGGGCTGGTGGATCAAGTCGCCAATGCCCCATTGCGCGTGCAGTTCGCGGTGGTTGCCCTGGGGATTTTCCCCAGTGCCCTGGCTTATCTGGCGTGGGCGTATGTGCTGGCCCATGTGGACCTGAGCCGGGCGACGATGACGCTGTACCTGGTGCCGCCGGTGGCGATGATGATTGCGTCCGTGGGGCTGGGTGAGCAGCCGACCTTGATGGTGGCGGTCGGCGCGATGGTGGTGTTGATCAGTGTGCTGGCATTGAATCTGGAGCGGCGGCCGGTGGTTCAGGTGGCGCGCGCCTGAACAATGAAAATCCCTTGTGGGAGCGAGCCTGCTCGCGATTAGGCCGGCACATTCAACATTGAAGCAGCCTGACACACCGCCATCGCGAGCAGGCTCGCTCCCACAGGGGGATTTGCGGTGTTGCCGCAATCAGCTGGGTGAAAACCGGTCCCGACTATTGGTCAAATGCAGCCACATCGCCGCCCGCGCCGCGTCCGGGTCCTGGCGCTTGATGGCGTTGAGAATCGCCTCGTGTTCCAGATTGGCCAACTGACCCAGCTTGCTCAAATCCACCGCGCCACGTTCGGCCGCGTTGACCCGAGTGCGCGGAATCATGGCGCTGCCCAGGTGCTGCATGATTTCGGTGAAGCACACATTGCCGGTGGCTTCGGCTATCAGTAGATGAAAGCGCCGGTCAGCCTCGACGCAGCTGTCGTTGTTGGCCAGCAGGTTTTGATAATCGTCGAGCGCTTCACGCATCTGCGCCAATTGCCGCTCGGTACGACGGATCGCCGCCAGCGCCGCCGCCTGGGTTTCCAGGCCCATGCGCAACTCCAGAATGCTGCGCACCCCCAGCGCGGTATCGACATTCAGCCGCAACCCCTGCTCCGGCGCGCGCTCCAGCACAAAGGTGCCAATGCCGTGACGGGTTTCCACCAACCCCGAGGCCTGCAATTTGGAGATTGCCTCGCGCACCACGGTGCGGCTCACGCCGTGCTCCTGAACGATCGTGTTCTCCGACGGCAGCTTGTCGCCGGGCAGCATCTGCCCCAGCAGGATGCTCTGGGTCAGCTTGGCCACCAGATCGTGGGCCAGATTGTGGCTGCGTTTGCGGGCAGGTGCGTCGAGGTCTTCTTGCATGGCGATCATCCAAAGGCGGAGCTATCGGAATCGTAGCACCGCGCTTGTCTGGAATCTCGAAAATACTCACTCAACTTGTATGACAACACTCAACAAACACTGCACACCACCCCACTTTGGAGCCACAAAAAATCAAAAATAGAATAACAAATCTCTGAGCAATGGCGATTTTGTTGGGTGCAAGCGGTTGCGGAGCGAAAAAATGTAGTTGTATGATGTCTAGCAACAACGTCACACCTGTCACACCCCGCATAAAAATAACGAGTGGGAGAAAACGCAGTGAATACATCCATTTCCGCAATGGACAACGGCACCGATTCGGTCTTGAAGTCCGCGATCTCGAAAGTCAAACGTCACGTCTTGCCGCTGTTCGTCATCATGTTCATCGTCAACTACATCGACCGGGTGAACATCGGCTTCGTCCGCGCCCACATGGAACACGACCTGGGCATCGGCGCTGCCGCCTACGGCCTCGGTGCCGGCCTGTTCTTCATCGGATACGCGCTGTTCGAAGTGCCCTCCAACATCCTTCTGCAAAAAGTCGGCGCACGCCTCTGGCTGACCCGCATCATGCTGACCTGGGGCCTGGTGGCCGCGGGCATGGCGTTCATCCAGAACGAAACCCACTTCTACATCCTGCGATTTCTCCTGGGCGTGGCTGAAGCCGGTTTCTTTCCCGGGGTGATCTACTACTTCACCCGCTGGCTGCCCGGCTTGGAGCGTGGCAAGGCGATTGCGATTTTCCTCAGCGGCTCGGCGATAGCCTCGCTGATCTCCGGTCCCTTGTCCGGTCTGCTCCTGCAAATCAACGGCCTGGGCATGCACGGATGGCAATGGATGTACTTCATCGAAGGCATGTTCTCGGTGGGCCTGTGCATCTTTGTCTGGTTCTGGCTGGACTCCAAACCCCACGACGCCAAATGGCTGACCCGCGACGAGCAGGACGCACTGGTCAAGGCCATCGACGACGAACAGCTGGCCCGCGAAGCCGCGACGCCGGTCAAACCGTCACTGGGCAAACTGCTCAAGGACCGGCAGATCATCCTCTTCTGCGTGATCTACTTTTTCATCCAGCTGACCATCTACGCCGCGACCTTCTGGCTGCCGAGCATCATCAAGAAGATGGGCGACCTGAGTGACTTCCAGGTCGGGATGTTCAACTCGATTCCGTGGCTGCTGTCGATTGTCGGCATGTACGCCTTCGCTTCGCTGTCGGCCAAATGGAAGCACCAGCAAGCCTGGGTCGCTGCCGCCCTGCTGATCGCCGCTGCCGGGATGTTCATGTCCACCACCGGCGGGCCGGTCTTCGCCTTCGTGGCGATCTGCTTTGCCGCGCTGGGTTTCAAATCGGCGTCGTCGCTGTTCTGGCCGATTCCCCAGGCCTATCTGGATGCACGCATCGCCGCGGGTGTCATCGCGCTGATCAACTCGGTGGGCAACCTCGGCGGTTTCGTCGCACCGACCACGTTCGGCCTGCTGGAAGAACGTACCGGGTCGATCCAGGGTGGGCTGTACGGCCTGGCCGCAACCTCGATCATCGCCGCGATCATCGTTTTCGCCGCCCGCAACACACCCAAGACTGCCCCCGTCATTGCCGCGGGCAAACCCGCGAGCCATACCGCCTGAATATTGTTTTTGAGAAGGACAAGAAAATGACCGCACACGAAACCGCCAAGGCCCCGATCATCACCAGCATGCAGATTGTGCCGGTGGCCGGCCACGATGGCATGCTGCTCAACCTGAGCGGCGCCCATGGCCCGTTTTTCACCCGCAACATCGTGATCCTCAAGGACAACGCCGGCCACACCGGCGTCGGCGAAGTACCGGGTGGCGAACGCATCCGCCAGACCCTCGAAGACGCCCGCAGCCTGGTAGTCGGCAGCCCGATCGGCACCTACCAGAAAATCCTCAATCAGGTACGCCAGACCTTCGCCGACCGCGATGCCGGCGGACGCGGTTTGCAGACCTTCGACCTGCGCATCACCATTCACGCCGTCACCGGCCTGGAAGCCGCGCTGCTCGACTTGCTCGGCCAGCACCTGGACGTGCCGGTCGCCGCCCTGCTCGGTGAAGGCCAGCAGCGCGATGAAGTGAAGATGCTGGGTTATCTGTTTTATGTCGGCGACCGCAACGACACCGACCTCGCCTACCGCAGCGAACCGGACGCCGACAACGACTGGTTCCGCGTACGGCACGAAAAGGCCATGACCGCCGAGGCCGTGGTGCGCCTGGCAGAAGCCGCCCACGCGCGCTATGGCTTCAAGGACTTCAAGCTCAAGGGCGGCGTGCTCAGCGGCGACGCGGAAATCGAAGCGGTCACGGCCCTGGCCGAACGCTTTCCCGAGGCGCGTATCACCCTCGACCCAAATGGTGCCTGGTCACTCAAGGAAGCCATCCGCTTGTGCCGCGACCAACATCATGTACTGGCTTACGCCGAAGACCCCTGCGGTGCGGAAAACGGGTACTCGGGCCGCGAAGTCATGGCTGAATTCCGCCGCGCCACCGGGTTGAAAACCGCGACCAACATGATCGCCACCGACTGGCGGGAAATGGGTCACGCGATCCAGTTGCAATCGGTGGACATCCCGCTGGCCGACCCGCACTTCTGGACCATGCAGGGTTCGGTGCGGGTCGCGCAGATGTGCCACGAATGGGGCCTGACCTGGGGCTCGCATTCCAACAACCACTTCGACATTTCCCTGGCGATGTTCACCCATGTCGCGGCCGCCGCACCGGGCGAAATCACCGCCATCGACACCCACTGGATCTGGCAGGACGGCCAGCGCCTGACCAAGGCCCCGCTGCAGATTGTCGACGGCTGCGTGCAGGTGCCGAAGAAACCGGGACTGGGGGTCGAACTGGACATGGATCAGGTCGCCAAGGCCCATGAACTGTACAAAGGCATGGGCCTGGGAGCGCGGGATGACAGCGTGGCGATGCAGTTTCTGATTCCGGGCTGGAAGTTCGATAACAAGCGGCCGTGCCTGGTGCGCTAACTCAAAAACACCGCAAATCCCTGTGGGAGCGAGCCTGCTCGCGAAAGCGTCGGCACATTCAGCATCAATGCGACTGACAAAATGCCTTCGCGAGCAGGCTCGCTCCCACAGGTGTCAGATCTGTCCACTCACCTGCGCCGCTTGCAGCAACCAGCCCTTGAAAGCCGTCATCGCCGACGTTTCGGCGCGCGACTGCAAACGGGTCAACCAATAACTGCCGGTGGTGATATGAATCGCAAACGGCTGCTCGATCGCACCCGCCGCCAGTTGCCGCGAAAACATCAGTGGCGGCGCCAATGCCATGCCCGCACCTTGCAGTGCAGCCTCCATCATTGCCAGTGACGAGTCGAACACAATGCTCGCCGGCACTGCCGCCGGGCTCGAAAGGCCGGCAACCTGGAACCATTCGGGCCACTCGTCCGTGCGATACGAGCGCAACAGCGTCTGCCGCAAAAGGTCGGTAGGGGATTTCAGTTGCCGGGCAATTTCTGGCACACACAACACCGACAGCGGCGCCTCGATCACCCGCACCGCCTCAATGCCATGCCACGCCCCCGCACCAAAACGAATGGCGTAATCCAGCCCTTCGGCGGCGACATCCACGCGATTGTTGTTAGTCGAAAGGCGCAAATCTATGAACGGATGTTTCGCCCGGAAGTCCTCCAGTCGCGGCAACAACCATCCCACCGCGAAGGTCCCCACCGCCCCGACCGTCAACACTTCACGAAAATGCCCGCCCTGAAAACACTCCAGCGTTTCGGCAATACGATCGAAACACTCACGTAAAACCGGCAACAGGGTTTCCCCTTCACGGGTCAGCATCAGCCCGCGAGGCAGGCGTTTGAACAGGGTCACACCCAGTTGCGACTCAAGGCTTTTGACCTGATGACTTACGGCCGCCTGCGTAACACACAATTCCACCGCTGCCCGTGTGAAACTCAAGTGCCGCGCCGAGGCCTCGAAGGCCCGCAGTGCGTTGAGCGGTAATTGCGGCCGAATCATGACCACCCCCAAATTTTTCTAATGGCTCGTGCAAAATATCATCGGTTGTTCAGCCTCAAAAGACTGCATAGATTTGCCTTCGCCCAACCGTGGCCCGAATTGAAAAGCCGCTCATTGTGCAGCGGTGAACACCCTGTCAACTCAAGGAAGTGAATCCGTCATGTTTGTTAAAAAATCGAACAAGCTCGCGTCCTACAGTGCTTTCCTACTTTTTCTCGGCGCCAGCCAGTGTATGGCGGACGACCCTATGGAAAGCATCGTCAACGCGGCGATCAAACCGGTGATGCAACAAGAGCAAATCCCCGGCATGGCGATTGCCATCACCGTCAACGGCCAGGCGCATTACTTTAACTACGGTGTCGCCTCGAAAGAAACCGGCACCGCGGTCAACGAAAACACCCTGTTCGAAATCGGTTCGGTGAGCAAAACCTTCACGACGACCCTCGCCGCCTACGCCGTGGCCAGCGGCAAGTTGTCGTTATCCGACAAGGCCAGCAGCGTTCTGCCGCAACTGCGCGGCAGCGCGTTCGACAACATCAGCGTGCTGCAACTCGGCACCTACAGCGCCGGTGGCCTGCCGTTGCAGTTTCCGGATTCGGCCGATGCGCCGGACAAGATGCTGGGCTATTTCAAGCAGTGGAAACCGGTTTATCCCGCCGGCACCTATCGACAATACTCAAACCCGAGCCTGGGGCTGTTCGGGTATCTGGCGGCCCAAAGCATGGGCGCGTCCTTTGACGACGTCATGGAAAAAACCCTGCTGCCGAAACTCGGGCTGAAGCACACCTTCCTCAAGGTGCCGCCGGATCAAATGGCGCTGTATGCCCAAGGCTACAGCAAGGATGACCAGCCGGTGCGGGTCGGCCCAGGGGCGCTGGATTCCGAGGCCTACGGGGTGAAAACCAGCGCCGCAGACATGCTTCGCTACGTCGAGGCCAACATGAATCCGTTGACGCTGGAAAAACCCTTGCAGCAGGCCATCGCCGCCACCCACACCGGTTACTACACCGTCGGCGACATGACCCAGGGCCTGGGCTGGGAGGCCTACCGCTTTCCGGTCACCCTCGAAACGCTGCTCGCCGGCAATTCGACGCCCATGGCCATGGAGGCCCACAAGGTCCAGTGGCTGAACCCGTCCCGGCCTCAAACGGACAACGTACTCTTCAACAAAACCGGCTCGACCGGCGGGTTCGGTGCTTATGTCGCGTATGTGCCGTCGAAAGACATCGGCATCGTGATATTGGCGAACAGGAACTACCCGAATGCCGAGCGAGTGAAAGTGGCTCATACGATCCTGAGTGCACTGAGCAAGTAATCTGCCTCCCTTCCCTTACCTGTGGGAGCGAGCCTGCTCGCGAAGAGGCCATAACAGGCGACAAACCCTCTCCTGCAACACCGCTATCGCGAGCAGGCCCGCTCCCACAGGTCAATCATCCGGCATTTCCGGCGGCTTGGCCGGCTTGGCCGGTTTGCCATTTTTCGTACCTTTGGCCCCTTTGGCACCCTTGTCAGCGGCCGGCTCTGCGGCCACCGGTGGTGGCGCGGGCGCGGCTGCTTCCTTCTCGGCCGCCGGCAAGGCGTCGACGGTGTCGAAGATTTTTTTCAGGTCGACCGACTTCGATTCCTCCCCCGAGCTTTCGAGTTTCTTCTCGCCGTCCTTACCCACCAGAATCACTTTCGGCAACGCCCCGGCACCGAGTTTCAGCGCGCGGATCAGCGCCATGGTGTCCTGCTGGCCCATGTCCTTGCCGTCGAGCTGGCCAGACATGTTCAACACGCTGTAGACCCTGATGTTGCGCTCGGCGACACCCTGTTTGTTGGTGGGATCTTCCAGGGATTTCTTCAGGTTCACCCAGACGGGATCAACGGTGCTCGGCGCGATGACAATCAGTGGTCGAGCCCTGCCCCTGTCGATATCCAGAGGGGAGTCGCCATCGTTGGCGAACAGGGGGCCGGCGACAGCCAGCAGGGTAGCCAGGGTCAGTGACCTGATGAGCATGCGCATCTCCTTTTGATATTCACGCTCTAATGATTGCGCATTGCGGCGTTCGTTCCGGTGACGCTTCGCAAATGTGTCCGCTTTGCCCCAAGCTTAGGTCAGGGCGGTCATTGCGCAACAGCCTGGGCTAATCTGAAAACAGGCAAAGAGCGGGTTGATCCGCCGTGAGGGCCCCTGCATGAGCGCGCAGTTGAACCACACCATCGTCTGGTGCCGCGACAAGCACCGGTCGGCACATTTCCTGGTCGAACTCCTCGGCCTGCCCGCCCCCGAGCCCTTCGGACCGATGCTGATCGTCAGGTTCGACAACCAGGTGTCGCTGGACTTCTACGACAACGATCCGCCGATCGCCTCGCAGCACTATGCGTTTTTACTGGGTGACGACGATTTCGACCGGGCCTTCGCGCGCCTGCAGGCACGCGGACAGCCGTGGTGGGCCGACCCTGGCAAACAGCGGCCGAAGCAGGTCAATGATTACGCAGGGGGGCGGCGGGTGTATTTCGATGACCCGGACGGGCATCTGCTGGAAATCTTCACCCGCGAATGAAGCTGGCGCAGCCCGTTCAGTCAGAACGCCAGTTTGTAACCGATCAATACCAGCATCGTCGCCAGGCACGGGCGCAACAGCTCATCGGAGAGGCGCCCGGTCAGGTGGCTGCCCAGGTAAATCCCCGGCAGCGAACCCACCAGCAAGTAACCCAGTACGTGCCAATCCATGTTGCCCATGCTCGCGTGGCCAAGACCGGCGACCAGCGTCAGGGGCACGGCGTGGGCGATTTCCGTACCCACCAGGCGGCGGGTCGGCAGCAGCGGATAAAGAATGAACAACGCCACAGTGCCCAGGGCGCCGGCGCCGATGGAGGTCAGCGCCACCATGGTGCCCAGGACCAGGCCGGTGATTACGGTCAGTACATTGAGCCGTGTACCGCTCGGCTTGTAGCTGCCGCCGGCGCGTTTGTGGGCGAAATCGAGCAGGCGCTTCTTGAACAGGATCGCCAGTGCCGTGGCAAACAGGACGAAACCCAGTGCCTGCTTGATGATCGCGTTCATCGCTTCGGGGGCCGAGTGCAAACTGCTCAGGAACCACAACGTCATCGCCACCGCCGGCACACTGCCAAGGGTCAGCCAACCGGTGATTGCCCAGTCGATGTTGTTGTTCTTTTTGTGGACCAGCACGCCACTGGACTTGGTGATGGCCGCGTACAGCAAATCGGTGCCGACCGCCGTCGCCGGGTTGATGCCAAACCATAGCAGGATGGGCGTCATCAACGACCCGCCACCCACGCCCGTCATGCCGACGATGAAGCCGACGACCAGCCCGGCGACAACCAACCCGATATTCACTAAATCCATTGATACGTCCACATAGACCACAGAGGAAATCTGGCCCGCAGCATAGCGATTTTTCTTATAACCACTTATATCGATGCGATCTATCTTTATGCCTTAACTCCAATACCCATGTGGGAGCGAGCCTGCTCGCGAAGAGGGAGTGCCTGCCAACACATGAAGTGCCTGACACAATGCCTTCGCGAGCAGGCTCGCTCCTACAAGGGGGCGCAAATGGGCCGCAGGGCCGCCAGGATGGAACCCGAGGGGCTATCCTGATGCCAACCGGAGTAAGGATCAAAAGGAGTTAAACATGCGCACCACGCAACTGGCCGGCACCGAAGTGCCCGTCATCGGCCAAGGCACCTGGCAAATGGGCGAAGACCGCTCCCGGCAGGCCGACGAAGTCGCGGCATTGCGATTGGGCATCGAACTGGGCATGACCCTGATCGACACCGCCGAAATGTATGCCGAAGGTGGCGCCGAGGAAGTGGTGGGTGAAGCCATCGCCGGCCAGCGCGAGAAGATTTTCCTGGTCAGCAAGGTCTACCCGCACAACGCCAGCCGCAAAGGCATTCCCCAAGCCTGCGAACGCAGCCTGCGTCGATTGAACACCGATTACATCGATCTCTACCTGCTGCATTGGCGCGGCCAGTATCCGCTGGAGGAAACCGTCGAAGCCTTCGAACGCCTGCGCGAAGCCGGCAAGATCGGCCGTTGGGGCGTGTCCAATTTCGACGTCGATGATTTGCAGGAACTGAACACCCCGGCCTGCGCCACCAATCAGGTGCTCTACAACCTGGAGGAGCGCGGGATAGAATTTGATTTAGTGCCTTGGTGCCAGCAGCACAGGATGCCCGTCATGGCCTACTGTCCGATCGGTCAGGGCGGGCAGATGCTGGCCAATGCTACGCTCAAGCAGGTGGCGGCCCGTCATGGCGTGACGCCTGCGCAGGTGTCGCTGGCCTGGCTGCTGCGCCAGAAGGGGGTGATCGCCATCCCCAAGGCGGTCCTTCCTGCGCATGTGCGACTCAACGCCCAGGCTGCCGGGCTGCAGCTTGAAGCCGGGGATCTGGAGGCGCTGGACCAAGCGTTTCACGCGCCCAAACGCAAGCAGCGGCTGGCCATGGTCTAAACCATTACGCTGTCAGAGGCCTTCGTCATGAGAAGCACCGATCCACCGGACGCCTTCAACCTGCAACGCTTCATCCAGGCGCAGGGCCCGGTGTTCGACCGGGTTCAGGCCGAACTGAACGCCGGTCACAAGCGCAGCCACTGGATGTGGTTCGTCTTTCCGCAATTTGCCGGGTTGGGTGACAGCGAAATGTCCCGACGCTTCGCGATCCGCTCCCGGGAAGAGGCGCAGGCTTACCTTGATCACCCTCTGCTGGGCGCCCGGTTGCGTACCTGCACCCAGGAAGTGCTGAACATCCGGCAGCGTTCGGTAGCGGCGATTTTCGGCCATCCGGACGACCTGAAATTTCATTCGTCGATGACCCTGTTCGCCCAGGTCGCGGCCGAAGACAGCCCGTTTCATCAAGCCCTGAACCAGTACTTCCACGGCATCCTGGACGACTGGACGCTGTCGCTGCTGGACTCAAAACAGGCCCAGTTGCCCCCCAATCAGCGTTGAGAAATCGTCGTCGACGAACGGCAGGATCGCATCCGCCACAGGCTGCAATTGCCGGGTGATGTAATGGTCGTAATCGATGGGCGCGCTGCGGATTTCCAGCGGCTCGGGGCCGGCGACGGTGATCACGTAGCTGATCCAGCCACCGTTCTGGTACTGCCGCGGGCGGCCCTGGCGGTCGTTGTAATCGTCGGCGATGCGCGCCGCCCGTACGTGGGGCGGGACGTTGCGCTGATAGTCGTCGAGGGTGCGGCGCAGGCGCTTGCGGTAAATCAGGCGGTCATCGAACTCGCCGCCCAGGGTTTTGCTCACGTAGTCGCGCACATAGTCTTGATAGGGCTTGCGCTGGAAGATGCGCAGGTAAAGCTCCTGCTGGAATTGCCGGGCCAGCGGCGACCAGTCGGTACGCACGGTTTCCAGGCCTTTATAGACCATCTCCTCACTGCCGTCGGCACGGGTGACCAACCCCGCGTAACGCTTCTTGCTGCCCTCCTCCGCACCGCGAATGGTCGGCATCAGGAACCGTTCGTAGTGGGTTTCGTATTGCAACTCCAGCGCGCTCTCCAGGCCATACTCTTTACGCACGTGCTCGCGCCACCACTGGTTGACGTGATCCACCAGCGCGCGGCCGATCTGCGCGGCTTCCTGCTGGCCGTGGGCGCGACGCAGCCAGACGAAGGTCGAGTCGGTGTCGCCGTAAATCACCGTGTGGCCCTGGGCTTCGATCAACTGACGGGTGCGCAGCATGATCTCGTGGCCGCGCAAGGTAATGGACGACGCCAGCCGCGTATCGAAAAAGCGACAACCGCTGGAACCGAGCACGCCGTAGAACGCGTTCATGATGATCTTCAGCGCCTGGGACAACGGCGCGTTGTGCTCGCGCTTGGCGGTTTCCCGGCCTTCGGCGACGCGGGCGACGATGGACGGCAGGCAATGCCGGGTGCGGGAAAATCGCGCACCGCGAAAGCCCGCCACCGAGTCGGCGTCATCGGGATGTTTGAGCCCTTCGATCAGGCCCACCGGATCGATGAGAAAGGTGCGGATGATCGAGGGATAAAGGCTTTTGTAGTCGAACACCAGCACCGACTCGTACAACCCCGGTTGCGAGTCCATGACAAAACCACCGGGGCTCGCTTGCGCAGGTTTGCCGCCCAGGTTCGGTGCGACGAAGCCCTGGCGGTGCATCAACGGCATGTAGAGATGGGTGAACGCCGCCACCGAGCCGCCCATGCGGTCAGCCGGCAAACCGGTGACACTGGCCCGTTCCAGTAGAAACGTCAGCAGCTCGGTCCTGGCGAAAATCCGGGTGACCAACTCGCAGTCCTTGAGGTTGTATTTGGCCAGTGCCGGCTTGTCCTCGGCGAACATGCGGTTGATTTCGTCCATGCGCTGGTACGGGTTGTCGATGGCCTTGCCTTCGCCCAACAGGGTTTGCGCGACGTTTTCCAGGCTGAACGACGGGAAACTCCAGGTCGCCGAACGCAGGGCCTCGATGCCGTCGATGATCAGCCGGCCGGCAGCGCTAGCGAAATAATGGTTGCCGTTGCCGTGTTCACGCCACTGCATTTCCTCGCCGCCACGCCCGAGCTTGAGCGGTACGCCCAGTTGCCGGGCGTGTTTGTGCAGCACCCGCAGGTCGAACTGCACGAGGTTCCAGCCGATGATGGCATCGGGGTCATGTCGGGCGAACCAGTCGTTGAGCCTTTTCAGCAGCAGCGTTCGCGACTCGCAGTATTCGAGCAGGAAATCCACCGCACTGTCGTCGCCATTAGCCGGGCCGAGCATGTACACCTGGCGCTCGCCACACCCTTCCAGGGCAATGGAATACAACTCGCCCTGGGCGGTGGTTTCGATATCCAGGGACACCAGCCTGAGTTTCGGCCGGTAATCGGGATCGGGTTTCATCTGCGCATCGAGCAACAGGCCCTCGGGCCCTGGCGTGCCGTCAAAGCGCACCGGTGCGGTGATGAAACGCTCCATCAGGTAGCGTTCCGGCGGGCGCACGTCAGCTTCGTACACCTCGACACCGGACCGACGCAGTGCGGTTTCCAGACGCATCAACTGCCCGTGCTGCCGGCAATACAAGCCGAGCACCGAGCGATGTTCGAAATCCTGCAAGGCCAAGGGGCGCAGCTCGACGTTTTTTTCGTCATGCAACAGGGCCTCGGCCTGCTCGCGCTGGCTGGCCGGAATGAACGCCACCGACGGCTGATAAGGCAGGCGGAGGCGCCGGGGACCGCCGTCGGTCGCCAGCCAGAACTCGACTTCCGTACCCGCCGGGGTATCGCGCCAATGCCGGGTCAGGACGAAGCCCTGGGGTAAATCCACCACTGCAAACCTCGGTTTTGATTCAGGATGTTGATTCTACGCGTCATTCAGCAGGCACTGTAGAACCCTGTGGGAGCTGCGGTGCGACGATTCGACTTGCCAGCGAATGCGGTGGGTCAGTCGACATTTCTTTATCTGATATACCGCTATCGCTGGCAAGCCAGCTCCCACAGGGTTCGTGGTGTATTCGTGATCGGGGTTTATCAAAGAAAATCCGCCAAATGGCGTTTTTTGCGTGTTATCTGCCGCTTTCGCCCTTGCCCTGCGCGCTTGGGTCTACGATTCTTCAAGGACAACGACAACACCCGGAAAACCGCCATGAAAACCGTCGCGCAACTGCTCAAGTTGAAAGATCAGAAAAACCAGGAAGTGCACCAGATCAAACCCGATCACATGGTGCTCGAAGCGCTGATGAAGATGGCCGAAAAAAACGTTGGCGCCTTGCTGGTGGTGGAGAACGACCAGGTACTGGGCATCATCAGTGAACGGGATTACGCGCGCAAACTGGTGCTGCACGGACGTTCTTCGGTGGGCACGCCGGTGCGCGACATCATGGTGTCGCCGGTGATCACCGTGGACACGCACCAGACCGTCGACACCTGCCTGGGCATCATGTCGGACAGGCGCCTGCGTCACCTGCCGGTGGTGGAAGACGGCAAGTTGATCGGCTTGCTGTCGATCGGTGACCTGGTCAAGGAAGCCATCGCCGAGCAGGCTGAGCTGATCCAGCAGTTGGAACAGTACATTCGCGGAGAATGACTAAAACTCACCGCATATTCCCTGTGGGAGCGACCCTGCTCGCGAAGACGGCGTGTCAGCCAATGCATGCTTTGACTGACTTACCGCCTTCGCGAGCAGGCTCGCTCCCACAAGGTGTGTGTGGTTCAGGCCGGCCAGTGCCGGGCGAAAACCGGCGCCAGTGTGGGGTGGCGGTCGATGCGCTCCAGCCAGGCGTAAAACCCCGGCCGGGTACTGCGCAGATGCTCCCGGCTTCCCGCCCAGCGCGATATCACCGCCGCCAGCACGTCCAGCGCGCCAGGTGTCTCGTCGTCCAGGTACAGCTCTGCCGAAAACTGATCGGCAAACACTTCCCAACTCCAGTGCAGCCGCGCGCGACTGCCAGCGATCAGGTTTTGCCGCGAAGCTTCATCCGCTTCGGCCAGCCAGCGTTCCGGAAAATCGATGACGCCGATGGCGGCATAACAATTGCTCACGATATAGACCATGCCCCGTATCGCCTGATCGCGGTCGGCAGGTTTTTTCGGCAGCAGGTTCGACTCGGGAAATGTCAGCCCCAAATGAATCAGGATGGCCGCACTCTCGGTGAGGATGCTGCCGTCAGGCAATTGCAGTGTCGGGATCTGCTTGAGTGGATTGAGCTTGCGTAAATCCTGGGCGGCCTCGGCAGATGACTCGACATCGATGAAGCGAAAGGGAACCCTGCAAAGCACAAGCGCCGCCTCGATCGCCGCGGCGCCGGAGTTTTGATAACCATAGAGCTGATACATGCACACCTCCTTGCGATGACTCGCGCCAGCTATCCAGTGTAGAAGCCGCCACCGATCGCGCCGCGTTCGTCCGACGACTGCATCATCAGTCTCACAACAGGTAGGACGATCGCCCTATCGATAACATCGATGTTCACCATCACGTCAATGAAGTTCTCTTAAAAATCCTGCGGCGTAACATCTGCTCCATACCAACCCATTACACCCCGGAGCACACGATCATGAAACGCCAGACCCTCCTCAGCATCGCTTTCTCGGTTTTCGCAGTGAACGCTTTCGCCGCGACTTCGGCTCAACCTGTAGTCGCTGAAGGCGGCTCGGATCGCCTGATCGAACATCGTGTGGCTGAAGGTGGCTCTGATCGCCTGATCGAAAATCGTGTGGCTGAGGGCGGTTCTGATCGCCTGCTCGAAAAACGCGCTGTGGCGGCTGATGGCTCCGACCACCTGCAAGGCAACCGTGTCGCCGCCGATGGCTCCGATCACCTGCAGGGTAACCGCGTCGCTGCCGATGGTTCCGATCACCTGCAAGGCAACCGTGTCGCCGCCGATGGCTCCGACCACCTGCAAGGCAACCGTGTCGCCGCCGATGGCTCCGACCACCTGCAAGGCAACCGTGTCGCCGCCGATGGCTCCGACCACCTGCAAGGCAACCGTGTCGCCGCCGATGGCTCCGACCACCTGCAAGGCAACCGTGTCGCCGCCGATGGCTCCGACCACCTGCAAGGCAACCGTGTCGCCGCCGATGGCTCCGACCACCTGCAAGGCAACCGCGTCGCTTGACTGAATCGCAACATCGCAGACCCAAAAAGCCCGGCCTGATCAGCCGGGCTTTTTTCGTTTTCTTCCCGTCATTTCAGCGCGCCATACAGCGCTGGTAACGCTCGTCGACCCGTTTGGCAAACCACGCCGTGGTGAGTTTGCGGGTGATTTTCGGGCTTTGCAGCACGATCCCCGGCAGCACCTCACGGGGCAATGGCCGGCCTTCGGCCTGTTCGGCCAACGCGAACACCCGCTGGTAGAGCCGGGTGTTTTCGAACGCCAGCGTGTTGCCCTCCTCCAGTTGATCCCGGATCGTCGGATTGCGCATACCCAATTGCTGGCCGAGGGTGCGCACGGCCTTTTCCGTGGTGCCGGGCATGATCGAGTCATAGCGGACCAGATCACCATCCAGCGCCAGCGGGATACCTGAAGCCCGGCTCACGGCATTCTGGAACGCGGCATTGCGGCTGGCGTACCAGCCGGCGTTGAAATCAGCGAAGCGATACAGTGGCTGCGGGTAGTTCACCGGGTAACCGAGCAAATGCGCGATGCCGAAATACAGGCCGCCACGGCGGGTAAAGACTTCACGGCGGATCGAGCTGTCCACCGGGTAGGGATAGTCCTTCGCGTGCTGCTCGGCGAAGTCGATGCTGACCTGCATCGGTCCGCCGGTATGCACCGGATTGAAGCCTGCAAACAGGGTCTTGCCCATCGGCACCATGCCGATGAAGTCGTCGAAAATCGCGCTCAGTTCCTTTTCGCTGCGCGCTGCATTGAGCCGGTCGCTGTAGCTTTTGCCAGTGGGCGAACGCACCTGCAACGCGCCGCTGACCAACAGGCCGGGAATGTGTGCCTTGGCCGCCCGGCGGTCGATCTCGTCACGGGCAATCTTGCCCAGGCCCGGTACGGGCGGATCGGCCTGGAAGGTCGACTCCTGCTCGGTGACGGCCAGTACCGCACAGAGGTTTTGCGTGGTGGGCGCAATGTTCTGTGCGGCAAACGCGGCGTAGATGTCCGTGGCCCAGCCTTGGCGGTCAACCGCTTGAGCCGGCAGCAGGCGCACGATTTGCGCCTTGACCTCGGCGGGTGTGCGCACCGGTGGCTCCCGGGTCTGTTGGCTGCCGCATCCGGCCAGCACCAGCAATGCGGCGATGCTCATGATCAAACGATGGGCTTGCATGTTGCTCCAGGAAGTCGGTAAAGCCGGGTCAACCATAAGGCCGATGGCAGGGTGATGGCTATGACCGTCGCGACGATGCGCTGTTCCTCAACCTGACACGAACCCTGTGGGAGCGAGCCTGCTCGCGAAAGCGGTGGGTCAGTCAGCATGGATATTGGATGTGAGGACCTCTTCGCGAGCAGGCTCGCTCCCACAGGGGATCTCTGCCGCTCAGATCATGGAATCTCCCACAGGAGGTCGTTGGACACACGGTCTGGCTGCCCCGCCTGTTTGGACCATACTTGCTCCACTCAGTGAGGAGGACAGGCACATGCATCGTAGCGACGTGTTGATCATCGGTGCCGGCCCGACCGGGCTGGTACTGGCACTGTGGCTGAGCAGACTGGGTATTCGCGTGCGGATTATCGACAAAACCTCGACGCCCGGCACCACCTCCCGAGCGCTGGCGGTTCAGGCGCGGACACTGGAGCTGTATCGACAACTGGACCTTGCCGACGCTGTCGTCAAGAACGGCCATCGCGTGGCGGCAGCCAATTTCTGGGTCAAGGGCGAGCCCGTGGCCCGCTTGCCCCTGAACCGGGTCGGCGAAGGCCTGACGCCGTACGCGTTCCTCGAAATTTATCCACAGGACGAGCACGAGCGCCTGCTGATCGACCGTCTCGAAACCTTCGGCATTACGGTAGAGCGCAACACCGAACTGCTCGGGTTCGATGAAACCGGTGACAGCATCACCGCCACCCTGCGCCTGCCCGATGGCCAGCAGGAAACCTGCCAGGCCTGTTACCTGGCCGGCTGCGACGGTGCCCGGTCGATTGTGCGCAAGGCCCTGGACACCGGATTCCCCGGTGGCACCTATCAACAGATTTTCTATGTCGCCGATGTCCAGGCCAGCGGGCCGGCGTTCAATGGCGAACTGCACGTGGATCTCGATGAAGCGGATTTTCTCGCCGTGTTCCCGTTGGCCGGCGAAGGTCGTGCACGCTTGATTGGTACAGTCCGTGACGAACGCGCCGAACACGCCGAAACCCTGCGATTCGAGGACGTCAGCAGTCGGGCCATCGGCCATATGCAGGTGAAGATCGAGCAACTGAACTGGTTCTCCACCTACCGCGTGCATCATCGGGTGGCGAATCATTTCCGCACCGGGCGCGCATTTTTACTCGGCGACGCCGCCCATGTGCACAGCCCCGCCGGTGGTCAGGGCATGAACACCGGGATTGGCGATGCGATCAACCTGGCCTGGAAGCTCGCGGCCGTATTGAGCGGCGGTGCCGAGGCCCGACTGCTCGCCACCTATGAAGCCGAGCGCATCGCGTTCGCCCGCAAACTGGTGGCCACCACCGACCGGGTCTTCACCTTCGTCACCGCCGAAGGGCGCATGGCCGACCTGCTGCGCACACGTCTGGCGCCGTTCCTGCTGCCGAAAATGGCCTCGTTCGAAACGTCCCGCGAATTTCTCTTTCGCACGGTGTCGCAGATCACCCTGAACTACCGAGGGATGCCCTTGAGCACGGGCGTGGCCGGGCACGTTCACGGCGGCGACCGCTTGCCCTGGGCGCACGATGGCGAGGGGGACAATTTCGAATCGCTGAAATGTCCGACCTGGCAAGTGCATGTGTATGGCGACACCAGCGACGAGATGATCGCCTGGTGCAACGAACATCATTTGCCGCTGCATGTATTCGACTGGCGACCGGCGTTCGAAACGGCAGGCCTGGGGCGAAACGGCTTTTACCTGTTGCGGCCGGATACGTATGTGGCGATAGCCGAAACGTGCTCGGATCCGAAGGTGATCGAGCGGTATTTCAGCCATCACGGGATCAGGCCGTTTTTTGGCAAATCCTGAAACCATCACACCCCCCCTGTGGGAGCGGGCTTGCCCGCGATGGCGGCGGTAGATTCAACATAAATGTTGAACAGGCTGGCCTCATCGCGGGCAAGCCCGCTCCCACAGGGGCTGTTGGCTGGTTTTAGATCCCGGCCAGGGCCAGGTCCATCGCAAAGTAGGTAAAGATCAGATCCGCCCCCGCCCGCTTGATCGCCCCCAGGCTTTCGCGCACCACGCGCTCTTCGTCGATGGCCCCCGCCTGCGCGGCGAACTTGATCATCGCGTACTCGCCGCTGACCTGATACGCCGACAGGGGCAGGCGCGAGGCTTCGCGGATGTCGCGGATGATGTCCAGGTAGGCACCTGCCGGCTTGACCATCAGCGCATCGGCGCCTTCCTGTTCGTCCAACAACGATTCGCGCACCGCCTCGCGGCGGTTCATCGGGTTCATTTGATAGCTTTTGCGGTCGCCCTTGAGCGCACTGCCCCCGGCTTCGCGGAACGGGCCATAGAGCGCCGAAGCGAATTTGGTCGAATAGGCCATGATCGCCGTCTGGGTGAAACCGGCCTCATCCAGTGCCCGGCGGATGGCCCGGACCTGGCCGTCCATCGCCGCCGACGGCGCAATCACGTCGGCACCGGCGCGGGCCGCCGCTACGGCTTGCTTGCCAAGGTTGATCAGGGTCTGGTCGTTATCCACTTCATGGTTGTGCAGCACGCCGCAATGGCCGTGATCGGTGTATTCACAAAAACAGGTGTCGGACATGACGATCATTTCCGGCACCGCGTCCTTGGCAATGCGCGACATGCGCGACACCAGACCGTCTTCGCGCCAGGTGTCGCTGCCATTGCTGTCCAGGTGATGGGACACGCCGAAGGTCATCACCGACTTGATCCCGGCCCGGGCATAACGCTCGATTTCACCGGCCAGTTTCGATTCCGGAATGCGCATCACCCCGGGCATGCTTTTGATCGGCACGAAGTCGTCGATCTCTTCTTCGACGAAGATCGGCAGGACCAGGTCGTTCAGGCTGAACTCGGTTTCCTGGAACAGGCTGCGCAGGCTCGCATTGCGGCGCAGACGGCGTGGACGTGCTTCGGGGAACTGGCTGGACATGGGCAAATCCTGAAAATCGGAGATTAGATGTACTCAAAACCCTGTGGGAGCGGGCTTGCCCGCGATGGCGGCGGTACATTCAACATAGATGTTGGATATGCCGACCTCATCGCGGGCAAGCCCGCTCCCACAGGGGGTAGTGATTAGTTGGAGACGGGGTTCGGGATTTCCAGCCCGCGCTTCACCGCCGGCCGCGCCAGGAAGCGCTCCAGCACCCGGGTGACGTTAGGGAAATTATGGATACCTACCAGATCGCCGGCCTCATAGAAGCCGATCAGGTTGCGCACCCACGGAAAGGTGGCGATATCGGCAATGGTGTAGCGCTCGCCCATGATCCAGTCCCGGCCTTCCAGGCGTTTATCGAGGACAGCCAGCAGGCGCCTGCTTTCTTCGACGTAGCGGTCACGGGGACGCTTGTCTTCGTAGTCCTTGCCGGCAAATTTGTTGAAAAAGCCGAGCTGGCCGAACATCGGGCCGATCCCGCCCATCTGGAACATCAGCCACTGGATGGTTTCATAACGTGCCGCCGACTCCTGGGCCAGCAGTTGCCCGCTCTTGTCGGCCAGGTAAATCAGAATCGCCCCGGACTCGAACAACGGTAGCGGTTGGTCATCCGGGCCGTGCGGATCGAGGATGGCCGGGATCTTGTTGTTGGGATTCAACGACAGGAATTCGGGAGACATCTGATCGTTGGTGTCGAACCCTACGCGGTGTGGCTCGTATGGCAGGCCGATCTCTTCGAGCATGATCGAGACCTTGACGCCGTTGGGGGTCGGCAAGGAGTACAGCTGAATCCACTCCGGATACCGGGCCGGCCATTTTTTGGTGATGGGGAATGCAGACAAATCGGTCATGGGGATGGGTCCACGGGACAATTGAGAATGTCGATCATAATGCAGATGGTGCGGGGTGTGACGCGTGGCGCCATCAATACCGTTGATGGTCAAGATCAAAGGAGATCACAGCGCTCTGATGCACCAGACAGTGTATTGTGTCCACAATTTCGCAACATCCTGTCGATAACCTTTACACGCACCTGTTTAAGGTTACCGGTACATTGCTGCACCCCGTGGCCGGAATCGAACCAAATGGGCCTCAGGGGACTCTGAGCACTGTCCGTTATAAACGGACTGGCTTAAACGATATGGAAAACACCCGACGCAGGAAATTCGCGGTATAAAGGATTGTCAGCCTTCACCCAATACGCTGAAGAACCCATTTTCGATGACGAACTTTCTGAAACTCGCCAATCGCTTCAAACACCGCGCCTTTATATTCCTGCCCGCCCTGCTGGCGGCGGGTGCGTTGTTCATGTTGCTGGAGGCCCGCGAAAGCCGCGCTCAACCGGCGGACGGCACGCAGACGCTGGTGTTCCTGCGCCACGCTGAAAAGCCTGCCGGCGGCCTGGGCCAGCTCAATTGCCAGGGCCTGAACCGCGCCATCGACCTGGCGACCCTGCTGCCGGAAAAATTCGGCAAGGCCGACTATGTGTTTGCCGCCAACCCGACACGCAATGTCGAGGAAGGCGAGCTAAACAATTCCTACAGCTACATCCGCCCGTTGATGACCATCAGCCCCAGTGCGATCAAGCTCGGCTTGCCGGTGAATATCAATTTCTCGGCCAACGACACCAGCGACCTGGCCGAGGAACTGCTGCATGACAAGTATCACAACTCGGTGATCTACACCGCCTGGTCCCACGGCTACCTGCCGGAGCTGATCAACAAGGTCGCCGGGGACGCCGTCGGTGAGAAGCAGACCATCACCGAGGATTGGGAATCCAATGATTACGATTCGCTGTATGTGCTGACCCTGACCTGGCATAACGGCAAGGCCAGCCTGCAAAGCCACACCTACAAGCAAGGGCTGAATAATGGGCCTGAGACTTGTCCGATTTGAGTTCTCCACTGCCTGTTGGGGCCTCTTCGCGAGCAGGCTCGCTCCCACAGGGAACAGATTCAATGTGGGAGCGAGCCTGCTCGCGAAGGGGCCGGCAAACCCACCATCACCCCCGCAGACTGCCCCGCTCCCGCAAATACGCCAGCACCGCCCCCCGCTCCCCGGCAAACTCGATCCGCGCGCCCTTTTTCTCCCGCTGAAACGCATACATCGGGTCGTAATACTCAACCAGTAGCCCTTCGATCCAGCTCCGGTGCAAATCCACCGCGCCGCTGCGTCCCTGCTCCGCCAGGGCGTCTTCCATCAGCACCAGCATCCGCCGATGCCGCTCGCCACCCAGGCGTTTCTGCACATTGTTCAGACTGTCCAGCAAGCGTTCGGAAAACAGCACAAAACCGTCGTCGCCATGCACGCGGATGAACTCGGCACACAGGTCCACCACATAATCACGCAGGATCCGCTCGACCCGTCCTTGCAGGCTGTCTTCGAGCCAGACCATCGGAAACTGCTGCATCCCCTGATACAGCGACAACGGCAACGCGCAACTGCCGATGGCCCGGCTCTCGTCTTCCAGCACGAATTGCTCACAGCCAAGGGCGCGCTTTTTCAGCAGGTCCACGGCAATACGATTCTCAAAGTCGATATTGGCCGGCTGGCCCGTGGCGCGTTTACCAAAACTGGAACCGCGATGATTGGCGTGACCTTCAAGGTCCAGCCCGTTGTTCAATTGCGTCAGCACTTCGGTTTTGCCGGTGCCGGTCATACCGCCCAGCAGCACGAAATCGCACTGGGCAACGGCCTGATCGACCGTATTCAACAGGAAATTGCGCATGGCCTTGTAGCCGCCAGCCACCCGCGGATAGTCGATACCGGCCTCGTCCTTGAGCCACTGCTGGACGATCTGCGAGCGCAGTCCGCCGCGAAAACAATACAAATACCCATCGGGATGCGCCCGGGCGAAGTCCGCCCAGGCCTGGATGCGCTCGGCCTTGACCGCGCCGGACACCAGTTGATGGCCCAGGTCAATGGCGGCGTGCTGACCCTGTTGCTTATAGCAGGTGCCGACCCGTTGCCGCTCGTGATCGTTCATCAGCGGCAGGTTGACCACACCGGGGAAGGCGCCCTTGGCAAACTCGACCGGCGCGCGGACATCCATCATCGGCCGGTCGTTGAGGAAGATATCGCGGTAATCGGTGCTGTCGACAGCCATCAGGACACCTCGACCGCGTGTGTCTGTCGTTCGATCAGTTCACCAATCGGTGCCAGGTCCAGGCCCAGCCCCGCAGCCACCTTCAAGAACTGCTCGTTGCTGTCCGGGGTGACGGCGATCAGCAGCCCGCCACTGGTCTGCGGGTCGCACAGCACGCGTTTATGCAGTTCCTGCAAGCGTCCGAGCTTGCTGGCGTAGCTGTCGTAATTACGCAGCGTCCCGCCGGGAATGCAGCCTTGTTCGAGGTAATACTCGACCCCCGCCAGACGCGGCACCCGGTCATATTGGATACGTGCAGTCAGGTTGCTGCCGTCAGCCATTTCCACCAGATGCCCGAGCAGCCCGAAACCGGTGACGTCGGTCATCGCCGTCACGCCATCGAGCTTGCCAAAGCGGCTACCGGGTTTGTTCAGGGTGCACATCCAGTCACGGGCCAGGCCGATGTCGGCATTGCGCAACTTGCCCTTTTTCTCGGCGGTGGTGAGGATGCCGATGCCCAACGGTTT
The DNA here is from genome assembly GCF_002356535.2 of Pseudomonas izuensis. Lineage (NCBI taxonomy): Bacteria > Pseudomonadati > Pseudomonadota > Gammaproteobacteria > Pseudomonadales > Pseudomonadaceae > Pseudomonas > Pseudomonas izuensis. The sequence goes on from NZ_AP017423.2 coordinate 4,700,511, forward strand.
GGTCAGGTAAAGCAGGCAACCGGCGGTGGCGGTGTCGTTGCGCTTCATGTGGCGTTTTTCCACCAGGCCAGTGACGGCCAGGCCGAAGATGGGTTCCGGCGCATCGATGGAATGCCCGCCAGCCAAAGGGATGCCTGCCTCATCGCACACCGAACGGCCGCCGCGGATCACTTCCCGGGCAATCTCCGGCGCCAGCACGTTGACCGGCCAGCCGAGGATCGCAATCGCCATCAACGGGTCACCACCCATGGCGTAAATATCACTGATGGCATTGGTGGCGGCGATACGGCCGAAATCGAAGGGATCGTCGACGATTGGCATGAAAAAGTCCGTGGTCGATACCACGCCGCGCTCTTCATCGATGGCGTACACCGCCGCATCGTCACGGGAGGCATTGCCGACCCAGAGTCTGGGGTCCAGATTCTGCGCCCCGCTGCCGGCCAGAATCACTTCCAGTACCTGGGGGGAAATCTTGCAACCGCATCCAGCGCCGTGGCTGTACTGGGTCAGACGGATCGGTTCACTCATCGGGGGTACCTCGTAGGATCGATGAGGCCGATTCTAGCCTTGTGGGAGCGGGCTTGCTCGCGAAAGCGGTGAGTCAGGCACGTCAACGTTGGATGACACTCCGCTTTCGCGAGCAGGCTCGCTCCTACAGTGAGAGGGGTTATGGCAGCAAAATCACCTTGTCACCACTGCCCTGATTGACTTCCGCGTAGCGCGCCAAACCTTCGGCCAACGGCGACTCGAACAGCCCCTGGGGCAATGGCAACAGGTCCTGATCGAAGAATTGGCCGAACTGATCGAGCATCGCCGCGCAGGCCTGTACGCCGTACAGCAGCGAGTTGATCCCTACCACCGAGCCGCCCTTGCGATACAGCGCCAGTGCCGGCAGCTGCACCATGCCATCCACCGGTGCGGCGATGATCGCGATACGGCCGAAGGTGGCCAATGCTGCGACGGAGGCTGGTAGCCAGAAGCCCGTGGTGTCGAAAATCACGTCAGCGCCACCGGTGAACACCGCATTCACCTGCGCCCCCAGGTCCTCGGGCTTGTCCAGTTGCAGCGTCCGGTAACCCTGGGCTTGCAAATCCTTGACCTGCTCCGGCCGCCGCGCCGCCGCCAGCACCTGGGCACCGCGCACTTTCGCCAATGCCAGCGCGGCACTGCCGACCGCCCCGCCGCCGATCACCAGCAAACGGGTTTCAGCGGTCACCAGGCTGCGCTCCAGCGCATCCCACGCCGTGGTATAGGGCACGCCAAGGCTGGCGGCCTGGGCAAAACTCAGATGACTGGGCTTGATCGCGACGCCCTTGGCCGGCAGTTTGACGAACTGTGCATGGGATCCATCGGCGAAAAAGCCCAATTCACGACCCGTACCCCAGACCTGCTGGCCGATCAGTGCTTGCGGACCTTCAACGACGATGCCGGCGAAATCACGACCGGGAATCCTTGGCAACGTGGTGTAGGGAAAACGTCCCAGGACGTTCTTCACATCGCTTGGGTTGAGCCCGGCGGCCTTGATTTCGACCAACACTTCATCGGCACCGGGCACGGGGGTGGGCACCTCGACGTAGCGCAAGGCCGCGAGATCACCGGTTTTGTCGAACTGCAAAGCTTTCATGTGGTTTCCATCCAGTAGATACAGGGATTCAGGAGATCCAGCCAGCGACCAACTGACGGCCCATCGGCCAGAGTTTTTCACCGGCCAGCATGCCCAGCAGGCCTACCAGGGCGATGGCTGGCGGTGCAGGGGAACGAAAATCCAGGGCGCCGTAGATCAGGCCGACACCCAGGCCGATCGACAGGGAAATGAAGTAGCTCATGGCAGACTCCGCGGGCAATTGAGGTATGCCTGAAGTCTAGAGCGGGGTGGCCTCGCGCATCGGCCAAGTGCTTCTGAATTTCGGCCAAAACACCGCTACGCGAACCTGTAGGAGCTGGCTTGCCAGCGAACGCGGTGCTTCAGGCGATTGCCTGTGAGGACGCAATCGCTGGCAAGCCAGCGCCTACAGGTTTTGGGTCGAATACTGCGAAGGCGCGACACCCAGTTCCCGGCGGAACATGTCGCTGAAGCTACTGGGGGAATAGCCCAGTTCCCGGGCAATCGCACTGACCGGTACGCCCTGGATCAACTCTGCCGCCGCCGTCGCCAGTTGCACCTGGCGCCGCCACTCGGCAAAACCCATGCCCAGGCCATCCTTGAACAGTCGCGCCAGGGTACGCACGCTGGCACCGGCGGTTTCGGCGTGCTGTTCGAAAGGTATGTCCAGGGATGGCTGGGCCATGACCGCCTGGCACAGGTTCATCAGCCGCCGGTCGGAATCGTCCGGCAAAGGGATTTTCATCAGCGAGCGCCGGGCCCGCTTGAGCTCCAACAATGCCAGCCCTACCAATGCGTCGTAATACTCGGGGGCACCGTGGTCGCCCTGCTCCACCAGGCCGACGATCAACTCCCGCAGCAGCCCGCCGACCTCAATCACCTGCACGCTGTCATCAAGCGTTGCCGCCAGGGAAGGTCGCAGGTAGATGTTGCGCATTTGCAGGTCCGTCACCACGCGAATCCCGTGGGGCACCCCCGGCGGCAGCCACACCGCCCGTTGCGGCGGCACCACCAGCGCCTCATGGGGTGTCTCGACCCACATCACTCCGCTCATCGCGTACAGCAACTGCCCCCAGACATGCTCGTGCGGCTCGATGAACAGCCCGCGCGGATAGGTACGCGCCAGCGGTTGCACGGGCACATCGGTGTCACTCAGATCCGGCGGGGCAGCAAGGGCCATGGGCTATGATCATTAGCTTTGGAGGGAAGGCTTTATGTTAACCAGACCCCGGACAGGCCGCCAGGAGCGCAACCGTCTGACAATTTGACTGAATTTTCCGTCTGACCCGCGATCCGTTTATGTACCACAGGGAGGAATACGGGCCATATGAACAACGCAAAACTCTTCGTCATCGAGTACACCCTTCATGGCGTCCCCAAATCGTTCATCATTCGTCTGGAAAAAATGGACAACGCCGAAGCCTGGCATTGGGCGAGTTGCGACGCGGGGGTGGGCCGGATCCCGCGCTTTGGCCGGGAAAAAGTGCAAAAGACCAGCAAGCCGATGGCAGAGAAGTTCGGTGTGGAAAACGTCAAGTGGCGACCGGCGAACTGATGCCTTGGCGCCTGCCGCCCGAAAAAAAGCGGAGCCCGAACGGGCTCCGCTTTCCAATGCGTGATCGCTGTCAGCCATGAGCGCACTTGCAACCTTGATTGGCACACTCTTCACCGTGCTCATGGTGCTTGGCGCAGGCCTCACAGCAAAAGTGCTTGCCGTGACGCACGATCGGATGCTCACCAAGCTTGCAGTTACATTTAGGGCAGTCACATTTACGGTCATCGGTCATGGTGCTGACTCCTTATGCAGTGGTCGGGGCCGAACAAAACACCCCGTCCTACCAGTGTAGGAGCTGGCTTGCGAGCGAAGGCAGCCTCGAGACTTGCGTCGCCAATAAAGACACCTTCGCCGGCAAGCCGGCTCCTACAGGTGTTGCGCCAGCCGTAAATTGTTCATTCATCCTTGGCCCTTGTGGGAGCTGGCTTGCCAGCGATGGCGGTCTCAAGACTTGCAGCGCCCATGCGGACGCCTTCGCCGGCTAGCCGGCTCCTACAGGTGTTGCGCCAGCCGTAAATTGTTCATTCATCCCCGGCCCTTGTGGGAGCTGGCTTGCCAGCGATGGCGGTCTCAAGACTTGCAGCGCCCATGCGAACGCCTTCGCCGGCAAGCCGACTCCTACAAGTGGGGCGTGTCAGATACGGAACTGCCCGACCAGGCCGCCCAGGCGCTGCCCCAGCTCCGCCAGACTGCGCGATGTCTGCGCACCCAACTGGGTCTCGCCAGCCACGTTATCCACCGCCACCGCAATCTGATGCACGCTGCGGTTGATCTCTTCGGCCACGGCGGTCTGCTCTTCGGCTGCACTGGCGATTTGCGCGTTCATCGAATTGATGGTGGCGATCAGTTGCGCCATGGTGTCGAGGGACGCGCCGGCTTCGTTGGCCTGCGCCGAAGTACCGTCACCGGCCTCACTGGAACGACGCATGGCTTCCACCGCCGACTGGGTGCCGGCCTGCAAACGGTCGATCATGCCCTGGATTTCCTGGGTGCTGATTTGCGTGCGACTGGCCAATGCCCGCACTTCATCGGCCACCACCGCAAAACCGCGTCCGGCTTCACCGGCGCGGGCCGCTTCGATCGCCGCATTGAGCGCCAGCAGGTTGGTCTGTTCGGCAATCGAGCGAATGACCCCGAGCACGCTGACAATCGATGACACGTCCTTTTGCAAGCTGTCGAGGGAGACGCCGCTGCTGCGAATGTCATCCACCAGCGCATGAATCTTCACGATGCTGCCGGCCACCACGCGCTTGGCAGCCTGGCCTTCTTCATCGGTCTGCTGCGCGGCCACCGCGGCGTTCTGCGCGCTCTTGGCCACTTCCTGGGCGGCGGCCGACATTTCATTGATCGCCGTGGCCACCTGATCGGTCTCGTGACGCTGGCGCTCCATGGCCTGGTCCGAACGGTGAGCCTGGTCGGAAACCTGAGTCACCAGCCCGGTCAGTTGCGAGGTCATTTCGGTGATCTGACGTACCAGGCCGTGGATTTTGTCGACGAAACGGTTGAACGAACCGGCCAGCTCACCCAGTTCATCCTGGCTGGTGATGGTCAGGCGCCGGGTCAGGTCGCCCTCGCCCGCCGCGATGTCGTCGAGGTTGGCTTTCATCAGGTTCAGCGGACGCAAAATGGTGTTGGCCAATAACATCCCGGCCGCCGCAATCAGCAACAGCACCACCACGGCCACACCGACGATGCTCAGCACCACGCCTTGCATGCGCTCCTGAACCTGAGCCTCGACCGCGGCCACTTGCGCCTCGATGCCGTCGAGGTTGACCGAGGTACCGACCGCCATGTCCCACTTCGACAGGTATTCGGTGTAGCCGAGTTTCGGCACCAACACTTGTGCGTTGCCCGGTAGCGGCGAGCTGTATTGCAGGTAATGGCTCCCGTCCTTGGCGACTTTCACCAGGTCGCGGTTGACGTAGACGCCGTTCGGGTCGCGATTGTCCTTGAAGCTCTTGCCCACGCCTTCAGGGTCGTTGGCCTTGAACAGGCGCACGGTCTCGGAGTCGTAGCCGAAGAAGTAGCCTTCCTTGCCGTACTTGATGTTCGACAGCAACTTGATCGCCTGGGTCCGCGCGGCGTTATCGCCCTGGGCGGCGGCGTCGTACAGCGGCTTGATGGTGGTCATGGCCACGGCCACATAGCTTTGCAGGGTGGCCTTGGCATCGCTGAGCAGGCGCTCGCGGGTTTGCTCGACTTCGTGACGGGCCTGGCCCTGGAGGATGAACAATGTAGTCAGGCTGATGACCAGCGCGAAGAGCAACACCGGGAGGACGGCAAGGGACAGGACTTTGGCCTTCAGGCTCATGCGCATGACGTTCACTCTTTTGGTTTTATTGGCGTGGGTAAAGGCTTTAACGGCACGCCAGGTCAAAAGTTGAGGTCAAGGTCGCACCGCCCCCTGTGGGAGCGAGCCTGCTCGCGAAGAGGGTGTGTCAGGCAACAAATGCATCGACTGATACACCGCCTTCGCGAGCAGGCTCGCTCCAACAGTGATTGTAGGGTGTCAGGGAAACCGGGTTACAGCACCATCGCCGCCAGCCACCCAAACGCCAGCAACGGCAGGTTGTAGTGCAGGAAGGTCGGCACCACGGTGTCCCAGATGTGGTGATGCTGGCCGTCGATGTTCAGGCCGGAGGTCGGGCCGAGGGTCGAATCCGAGGCCGGCGAACCGGCGTCGCCCAGGGCGCCGGCGGTGCCGACGATGCACACGATGGCAATCGGGCTGAAACCCAGCTGCACGCACAACGGCACGAAAATCACCGCCAGGATCGGCACCGTGGAAAACGACGAGCCGATGCCCATGGTCACCAGCAGGCCGACCAGCAGCATCATCAACGCGCCAATGGCTTTGCTGTGATCGATCCAGCCGGCCGACGCCTCAACCAGCGTCTGCACGTCCCCGGTCGCCTTGATCACCTCGCCGAACCCCGAGGCGGCGATCATGATGAAACCGATCATCGCCATCATTTTCATGCCTTCGGTGAACAGGTCATCGGTATCACGCCACTTGACGATGCCCGACAGCGAAAAAAGCAGGAAGCCCGCCAGCGCACCGATGATCATCGAGTCCAGCAGCAACTGAATGATGAACGCCGCCGCGATGGCCAGGCCTGCCACCATCAGGCTCAACGGGTTGTATTGCACGGCCACCTGCTCCACTTGCGCGATCTTTTCCAGATCGTAGACGCGCTTTTTGCGGTAGCTGATAAACGCCACCCCGAGCCCGGCCAGCATGCCCAGCGCCGGGATGCCCATGGCGTGGGTGACGTTGATGCCGCTGATGTCCACACCGCTGCGGGCGACGTTGGCCAGCAGGATCTCATTGAGAAAGATATTGCCGAAGCCCACCGGCAGGAACATGTACGGGGTGATCAGGCCGAAGGTCATGACGCAGGCGATCAATCGGCGGTCCAGTTGCAACTTGGTCAGCACGTATAAAAGCGGTGGCACCAGCAGCGGAATGAACGCGATATGTATCGGCAAGATGTTCTGCGAGGCAATGGCCACCACCCAGAGCAGGCCGATCAACAGCCATTTGACCTGTCCCCCACCACTGGCGTGCTGGCGATCGACCATCGCCAGTGCCTTGTCGGCCAGGGCGTGGGCCAGACCGGACTTGGCAATGGCCACGGCGAAAGCGCCAAGTAGCGCGTAGGACAACGCCACCGTCGCCCCGCCGCCGAGGCCGCTGTTGAAGGCCTTGAGTGTCGCGTCGATGCCCAGGCCACCGGTCAGGCCACCCACCAGCGCACCGACGATCAACGCGATGACCACATGCACGCGGGACAAGCTAAGTATCAGCATGATGCCGACCGCGGCAATCACTGCATTCATTTCATTACCTCGAGACAAACGGAAAGACTCCGTCCGGCAGTCTGCGAAGAGCCGCCAGCGGATTTAAGAATGGGTTTTATTAGAGGGCGCGCACTGTGAAGGAAGCAGCGGCAAGCTGCAAGCCTCAAGCAGCATGTGATACCGCTTCTTGTGGGAGCAAGGCTTGCCCGCGATGGCGTCCTTGAAATCGCCATCGCGGGCAAGCCTTGCTCCCACAGAAAGCGGCATCCCCTTAAGAAAGCCGAATCCCGGCCGTTACAGTGCAAAGTCTCAGATATTTATCGAATAAGGACGTCTCCATGTCGCTCAGACAACTCTCCATTCAATGGAAAATCACCCTGCTGGCCGGGCTGTGCCTGGCCGGCATCGTGACCCTGCTGGTGGGGCTCTCGCTGTATCGCATGGAGCACAGCTCCGAACTGGTGAAAGCCTCGAGCATGGAGATGTTGACCGAAGCCGCCCAGGCGCGGATCGAGTCCCAGGGTGAAAACCAGGCGCTGGGCATTCGCCAACAGTTCATGGACGCCTATCAATATGGCCACGGCTTTTCGCGGCAGGTGCTGTTTTTGCGCGAGCAGGCCGAGAAACGCTTTCTCGATGCCTTCGATCTGCGCGAAGACCTGACCCGCCAGGTCAAGTCGGCCCTGCAGGCCAACCCGGAATTGCTCGGCCTGTCCCTGGTGTTCGAACCCAACGGACTGGACGGCAAGGACGAGCTGTTCGCCGGCCAGAGCGATGTCGGCAGCAACGAAAAAGGCCGCTTTGCCCTGTACTGGTCGCAACCGACCCCAGGCAAGCTGACGTCCATGCCTCTACCGGAAAAAGACATCGCCGACACCAGCACTGGCCCCAGCGGCGAAGCGGCCAACGCCTGGTTCACCTGCCCACGCGCCAACCTCAAGCCCTGCGTGATCGAGCCGTACTTCTATGTGATCGACGGCCAGAACGTGCTGATGACCAGCATCGTTTTCCCGTTGATGGTCAACGGCAAGGTCATCGCTTCGCTGTCGGTGGACATCAACCTCAACAGCCTGCAAGCGGTCAGCCAGAGCGCAAGCAAGAAACTCTATGACGGCCAGACCAGCGTCAGCATCGTCAGCCCGGCCGGTTTGCTCGCCGGCTACAGCCCGGACGCCAGCAAACTCAGCCAGCGTCTGGAAGCCGTGGACAAACACACCGGTGCCGAGCTGATGCGCATGCTCGCCACAGCCAGCAAGACCACCAGCCTGCACAGCGATCAGCAGCTCAAGGTGCTGGCGCCGTTCCAGCCGATACCGGGCGGCAAGGCCTGGGGCGTGTTGCTCGACGTGCCGGAAAAAGTGCTGGTGGGACCGGCCGAAGCGCTGAAAAAACAACTGGATGAAAGCAACACCGTCGGCACCCTGACCGAACTCGGCCTGGGTGTGCTGGCCGCCTTGATTGGCCTGCTGCTGGTATGGCTGATGGCGCGCAGCGTGACCAAGCCGATCCTCGGCGTGGCGCACATGCTCGAAGACATTGCCAGCGGCGAAGGTGACCTGACCCGTCGCCTGGCCTACGACAAAAAGGATGAGCTGGGTCAATTGGCCGGCTGGTTCAACCGTTTCCTCGACAAGCTGCAACCGATCATTGCCGAGGTCAAACGCTCGGTACAGGACGCCCGCAGCACCGCGGACCAATCCTCCGCCATTGCCACCCAGACCAGTGCCGGCATGGAGCAGCAATACCGCCAGGTGGATCAGGTCGCCACCGCGTCCCACGAAATGAGCGCCACCGCCCAGGACGTCGCCCGCAGTGCCGCCCAGGCAGCCCAGGCGGCGCGGGACGCGGATCAGGCGACCCGTCAGGGGCTGACCGTGATCGACCGCACCACCGCCAGCATCGACAACCTCGCCGCCGACATGAGCGCGGCGATGGTCCAGGTCGAAGGCCTGGCCGCCAACAGCGAGAAGATTGGCTCGGTACTGGAAGTGATCCGCGCCATCGCCGAACAGACCAACCTGCTGGCGCTCAACGCCGCCATCGAAGCGGCCCGTGCCGGTGAGGCCGGGCGCGGCTTTGCCGTGGTAGCCGATGAGGTGCGCAATCTGGCGCGACGCACCCAGGAATCGGTGGAAGAAACCCGCCTGGTGATCGAACAACTGCAAAGCGGCACACAGGACGTGGTGGGGTCGATGGGCAACAGCCATCGCCAGGCCCAGGGCAGCGTCGAGCAGGTCGAACAGGCCGTGACGGCCCTGCGGCAGATCGGCGATGCGGTAACGGTCATCAGCGACATGAACCTGCAGATTGCCAGCGCCGCCGAAGAACAGAGCGCGGTGGCCGAGGAGATCAACAACAACGTGGCGACCATTCGCGATGTGACCGAGTCGTTGTCGGGGCAGGCCAATGAGTCGGCGCGCGTGAGCCAGTCGCTCAATCGCCTGGCCAATCAACAGCAAAGCCTGATGGATCAGTTCCGCGTTTAACCCCCCCCTCCCCTGTAGGAGCAAAGCTTGCTCGCGATTGCGGTAGAACATTCGACACTGCGGTGACTGACCTACCGCTATCGCGAACAAGCTTTGCTCCTACAGGTTCTGTGTCTGCCATGATGGCGAGTGGATATCTGTGCAAAGCCGATTATGCTTTTAGAGACTTCGCAGCAATGCGAGGCCGTCAGTGTGTGTCCGATGACATCAGCCCCAGGGCCAGGGTGCGGCAACAACAATGAAGGTGCTCCGGCCTAAAACAAGAAAAACGGAGAGTCTCATGGCGGCAATCGACAATACATCCACGGGCAGCGCGCCCCACCATGGCATTACCAAGGAGGAGCGCAAGGTCATTTTCGCTTCGTCCCTGGGCACCGTGTTCGAGTGGTATGACTTCTACCTGTACGGTTCCCTCGCCGCGATCATCGCCAAGCACTTTTTCGCCGGCGTCAACGAAACCACCTCCTTCATCTTCGCCCTGCTCGCGTTTGCCGCGGGCTTCGCCGTACGCCCCTTCGGCGCGATTGTATTCGGCCGGCTGGGCGACATGATCGGGCGCAAGCACACCTTCCTCATCACCATCGTGATCATGGGTGTGTCCACGGCGGTGGTGGGCTTTCTGCCCGGCTATGCAACCATTGGCGTGGCGGCGCCGATCATCCTGATCACCTTGCGCCTGTTGCAGGGCCTGGCCCTGGGGGGCGAGTACGGTGGCGCGGCGACCTACGTGGCCGAACATGCACCGAAAGGCAAACGCGGCTACTTCACTTCGTGGATTCAGACGACCGCGACCCTCGGCCTGTTTCTGTCGCTGCTGGTGATCCTCGCCTGCCGCACGGCGCTGGGCACCGAGGCCTTCGAAGCCTGGGGCTGGCGGATTCCGTTCCTCTTGTCGATCCTGTTGCTGATCGTCTCGGTGTACATCCGCCTGCAACTGAGTGAGTCGCCGGTGTTCATGAGAATGAAGGCTGAAGGCAAGGCGTCCAAGGCGCCGCTGACCGAATCCTTCGCCCGCTGGGAAAACCTCAAGATTGTGATCATGGCCCTGCTCGGCGGCACCGCCGGCCAGGCGGTGGTCTGGTACACCGGGCAATTCTATGCGCTGTTTTTCCTGCTTCAGACGCTGAAAATCGACCCGCAGACCGCCAACTTGTTGATTGCCGGCTCCCTGCTGATCGGCACGCCATTCTTTGTCATTTTCGGCAGCCTGTCCGACCGCATCGGCCGCAAGGGCATCATCATGGCCGGCTGCATCCTGGCGGCGCTGACGTATTTCCCGATCTTCCATGCGCTGACCCAATACGGTAACCCCGACGTGTTCGTCGCGCAGGCGAAAAACCCGGTCAAGGTGGTCGCCAACCCCGATCAGTGTTCGTTCCAGTTCGACCCGGTGGGCAAGGCCAAATTCACCAGTTCCTGCGACCTGGCCAAGACCGTGTTGGCAAAAAGGGCCATCCCCTATGAGAACGTGAAGTCCGAACCGGGCACCGTCGCGCAGGTCCGTGTCGGCGAGAAAGTGATCACCAGCTTCGAGGGCACCGGCATGCCGGCCGCCGACTTCAAGACGCAGAACGACGCGTTCACTGCCTCGCTTGTTACCGCTCTCAAGGAGGCCGGCTACCCCGAGAAGGCCGATCCGGCCAAGACCAACTACCCGGTGGTGCTGCTGCTCCTGACGATCCTGGTGATCTACGTGACCATGGTCTACGGGCCGATCGCCGCCTGGCTGGTGGAGCTGTTCCCGGCGCGCATCCGCTACACCTCGATGTCGCTGCCCTACCACATCGGCAACGGCTGGTTCGGCGGCTTCCTGCCAACGGTGGCGTTCGCCATGGTCGCGGCCACGGGGGATATCTACTACGGGCTGTGGTACCCGATTGTCATCGCGATGATGACGGCCGTCCTGGGGATTTTCTTCATGCCGGAAACCAAGGATCGGGAGATTCATCACACCTGAATTTTTAAGGGATAACGCAATCCCCTGTGGGAGCGAGCCTGCTCGCGAAGGCGGTGTCACATCCAATATCGATGTGATAGACCCACCGCATTCGCAAGCAGGCTCGCTCCCACAGTTTTTCCGGTGTTGGATCAGGTGCGTCTGGGCAATTCGATCACCACCTTCAACCCACCCCACTCGCTCTCCTGCAACCGCAACACCCCGCCCCAGGTGTCGACGATGTCACGCACGATCCCCAGGCCCAATCCATGGCCGTCGGTCTGTTCATCCAGCCGCGTACCACGGCTGAACACCCGATCGCGGCGGTCTTCGGGAATGCCCGGGCCGTCGTCCTCCACACTCAACTCAAACCCGTGCGCAGTTTCAGTCACACTCAAGCGGACCGTGGCATCCGCCCATTTGCAGGCGTTGTCCAGCAGGTTGCCGAGCAACTCCAGCAGGTCTTCGCGATCCCATGGCAGTTGCAGGCCCGCCGGTGACCGATAGCTCAAGTCCAGATGTTGCCCATGGATCATGTTCAACGTCGCCAGCAAGCCGGGCAGTTCGACGTCGCAGTCAAACCGTGCGCCGGGCAGTGCGTCGCCGGCCAAACGGGCGCGGTTGAGTTCACGGTTGAGCCGCTGTTGGACCAGCTCCAGTTGCGCCTTGAGGATTTTGCGCAGTTGCGGGTGGGCGTCGAGCTGCTCGCTTGACGCCAGGCTCAACAGCACCGCCAAGGGGGTTTTCAGGGCGTGGCCGAGATTGCCCAGGGCATTGCGCGAGCGCTTGAGGCTGTCCTCGGTGTGGACCAGCAAATGGTTGATTTGCGCCACCAGCGGTTCCAGTTCCACCGGCACCTGATCATCAAGCTGCGAGCGCTGGCCCTGTTGCAGCTGCGCGATCTGTTCCCGGGCCTTCTCCAGTGGTCGCAAGGCGCGACGCACGGTGATTCGCTGCAACAGCAGAATCAGCAGCAATCCCCCCAATCCCAGGCCGAGACCGATTTGCCGCATGCGCTGGAAGCTCTCTCGCACCGGCGTGTAATCCTGCGCCACGCTGATGGAGATCGACTGGCCCAGCCGGCGATAGTCCGAACGCAACACCAGCAACTGCTGGCCCTCCGGCCCCAATTGCAGGTTGCTGTGCAGGCCGGGATGTTCGAGGCGCGGCAGTTCCTGATCCCACAACGACCGGGAGCGCCAATGACTGTCGGCAAAATCGATACGGAAGTAATGACCGGAAAACGGTCGTTGATAGGCTGGCGACAAATGCCGCTCATCCAGTTGCAGGCCCTGCGGCCCCCGCACCAGCGCCACCAGCAGGTTCTCGCTGTCGATGCGCAGCCCGGATTCGAGGTAGCGCTGCAAGCCCACTTCGAACAGCCACAGACTGGTTTGCGCCAATATCAGGCCGACGACCACCAACACGCTGATCAGGCCCAGGCTCAAGCGGCGCTGGATCGATCTCACTGCGCTTGCCCGCCGAACAGGTAACCCTGGCCGCGACGGGTGTCGATCACGCTGCGTCCGAGCTTGCGACGCAGGTGATTGACGTGGACTTCCAGCACATTGGAGTCGCGCTCGGTTTCACCGTCGTAGAGGTGTTCGGCGAGGTGGCTTTTGGAAAGGATCTGGTCCGGGTGCAGCATGAAGTAACGCAGCAGGCGAAACTCAGCGGCGGTCAGCTGAATTTCAGCGCCGTCGCGGGTCACGCACTGGCGACCTTCATCCAACTGCAAACCCGCCGCCTTGAGCGTCGGCTGATTGACCTGGCCGTGGGAGCGGCGCAGCAACGCCTGGACCCGCAGGTGCAGTTCTTCCGGATGAAAAGGCTTGGTCAGGTAATCGTCGGCGCCGGCCTTGAGCCCTTCGATGCGCTCGGCCCAGGAACCGCGGGCGGTGAGGATCAGCACCGGCGTGGCCAGGCCACCGGCGCGCCACTGCGCCAGCACCTCGAGTCCCGGCAACCCTGGCAGGCCGAGGTCGAGGATGATCAGGTCATAGGGTTCGCTGCTGCCCTGGTACACCGCGTCGCGACCGTCGGCCAACCAATCCACGGCATACCCTTGCCGATTGAGGCCGGCCAGCAGTTCGTCGGCCAGGGGCACATGGTCTTCCACCAGGAGCAAACGCATCGGTCAATCTTCCTTGTCTTTGAGCAAACGGCCGGTGGCGGCATCGAGGGCGATCTCGCGGACCACGCCTGAAGGGGTCAGCAACTCGACTTCATAAATGTAGACTTCGTGCTTCTCTTCGAGATCGGCTTCCAGCAGCTTGGCCCCCGGGTAGCGGTCCAGCGCTTGTTGCAGCAGTTGTTCAAGCGGCAGGATCACGCCTCGTTGGCGCAGGCGCAGAGCTTCGTCCTGATCCAGGTCGCGGGCGTGGACGAGGCTGGCGGTCAGGCCGATGAGGGACGCGGCGAACAGGGCCGTCAGGGTGTTCATGGGTGTTTCCGTATTCTTCGGATCTTGCCTGAGGGGGCCACCATAGCAGCATCAACTTAATTGAAACTGAATTGCCATCATCGATCATACCCAATCCCTGTGGGAGCGAGCCGGCTCCGGGCGGCGTTCCGACGAAGAGGCCGTGTCAGTCGCCATCGATGTTGAATGACACACCACTTTCGCGAGCAGGCTCGCTCCCACATAATTCCCCGCTTGCCAGACACCGAGACCGGTATGACCGCCATCCACATCAAGTTCCCCTCCCTGACGATCAAGGCCGGCCCGCGTGCCTTTGCATGCATTCGTGAAAACGGCCTCGGCGCCGCCGATGTCGGCACGCTGCCTGGCGCTGCCGGTGGGCCGAAGGCACTGGGCATTCAGGGACTGGACCTGGCGTTGTTCGGCCAATGGCTGCCGTCGGCGCCTCGGGAGCGTTCACTGATTGGCGCCTCGGTCGGTTCCTGGCGCTTCGCCAGCGCCTGTCTGCCGGACGCCGCCGAGGGCATCCGCCGTCTCGGGCAGCTTTACACCGAGCAGAACTTCGCCAAGGGCGTGACCATGGCGCAGATCAGCCAGAGCTCGCGACGCATGCTCGATGACTTGCTCGACGGCCGCGATGCCGCCCTGCTCACAAATGCCCATTATCGCCTGAACATCATGGTGGTCAAAAGCCACGGCCTGCTCGCGGATGATCATCGCGGCCGGCTGGGCCTGGGTCTGTCGTCGGTGATCGCCGACAACCTGCGCGGTCGCGCGCGGCTATCGCGGCATTTCGAGCGGTTGATCATCCACGACCCGCGCCTGGCGCCGCCGGTCAACGCGCTGAACGACTTCCCGTCGCGCTTCGTCCCGCTGAACGCCGGCAATTTGCGCCAGGCGCTGCTCGCCTCGGGGTCGATTCCCATGGTAATGGAAGGCGTGCGCGACCTGCCGGGTGCCGGCGCAGGCACGTTCCGCGACGGCGGCCTGCTGGACTATCACCTCGACTTGCCCTACAGCGGCAATGACATCGTGCTGTATCCGCACTTCACCGACCGGGTCATTCCCGGCTGGTTCGACAAGACCCTGCCCTGGCGCCGCGCCTGCCCGGCCCGCTTGCAAGATGTGCTGCTGCTGGCACCGTCCAGGGAATACCTGGCACGCCTGCCCTACGGCAAACTGCCGGACCGCAACGACTTCAAGCGCTTCATGGGCGACGCGCCGAGCCGGCAGAAGTACTGGCGCGCGACGATGGATGAAAGTCGCCGGCTGGGCGATGAGTTTCTTGAACTGGCCGCCAACGGTCGCCTTGGCGAACGCCTGCTGACCCTTTAGTCAGGACAAGCTGTTAAACTCGCAGCCTGCCTACATCGCTACGGCGATCGCCACCTGAACAGAGCTGAAAACACTGTGGAAATTTTCAAAGAATTCACGTTCGAATCCGCCCACCGCCTGCCCCACGTCCCGGACGGCCACAAGTGCGGGCGCCTGCACGGTCACTCGTTCAAAGTGGCGATTCACCTGAGCGGCGATCTCGATCCGCATACCGGCTGGATCCGCGACTTCTCGGAGATCAAGGCGATCTTCAAGCCGCTGTATGAGCGTCTGGACCACAACTATCTGAACGATATTCCCGGTCTGGAAAACCCGACCAGTGAAGTGCTGGCCAAATTCATCTGGAACGAGATGAAGCCGCTGCTGCCGGAACTCAGCGCGATCCGCATTCACGAGACCTGCACCAGCGGGTGCATCTATCGCGGCGAATAACCGATCTGGCATCAAATGCAAAAACCTGTGGGAGCGGGCTTGCCCGCGATGGCGGTAGCAGATCCAACATTGATGTGACAGATACACCGCAATCGCGGGCAAGCCCGCTCCCACAATGATCGCGTTTCGTCAGTTGATTAAATAAACAGCCTTCAACGGCTGTTTTTTTATGCCTATGCTTTTTGGCTCTCACCCGCCAAGAGGACACGCCCATGACTGACTGGCCGCTGGCCCAGACCTTTCGCTTCAACGGCCACTCCGTGCGCTTCGCCGTACGCGGCGACGGCCCGCCGTTGGTGTTCGTGCACGGCACGCCCTTCTCCTCCTATGTCTGGCACCGTATCGCGCCGTATTTCATCACCACGCACCGGGTGCATTACTTCGATCTGCTGGGCTACGGGCAGTCCGATAAAATCGAGGGTGACGTGTCGTTGGGCGTGCAAAACGAATTGCTGGCGCGCCTGCTGGAGCATTGGGGCCTGGATTACCCGGACGTGGTGGCTCACGATTTCGGGGGGGCCACGGTGCTGCGTGCCCATCTGCTCAACGGCAAGGAGTATCGCAGCCTGACACTGATCGACCCGGTAGCGCTGACACCCTGGGGCTCGCCGTTCGTGCAGCATGTACGTCAGCACGAGGCCGCGTTCAGCGGGCTGCCCGACTACATTCAACGGGCAATCGTGCCCGCCTATATTCGCGGGGCGATCAAGCGGGACATCCCGGACGACGAACTCGCACCCTACGTGCAACCCTGGCTGGGCGATCCGGGGCAAGCGGCGTTCTATCGGCAGATCGCGCAGATGGACGAGCGCTACACCCGTGAGGCCGAAGGGTTGTACCCGACGATTCGCTGTCCGGTGCAGATTCTCTGGGGTGAAGACGATCAGTGGATCCCCATTGAACGCGGCCGCGCCTTGCAGGGCATGATTCCCGGGGCGCAATTTCACGCCATTGCCAATGCCGGACACCTGGTCCAGGAAGACGCCCCCGAAGCCATTGTCGCGGCATTGCTGCGCTTTCTCCCCTTTTTTTCCTGACGAAACCGAATCTCTGTGGGACCGAGCCTGCTCGCGAAGACGGCAGCACATTCAACATCATTGTGACTGCAATACCGCCTTCGCGAGCAGGCTCGCTCCCACATTTGAACGGCCCACTGGCGGGGATTGCCACCACCGAGCTAACGTAGGGGTATCGACTAACAGCTTTCTGAAAGGACCCTCCCGATGCACATCATCAACGCCCGGTTGCGCAACCAGGAAGGCCTGCATGAGTTGCACCTGGAAAACGGCCTGATCAGTAATATCGCCCGGCAGACCGAAGCCCCGACCCTGGGCCCCGAGGACCTCGACGCCGGCGGCAACCTGGTGGTGCCACCCTTTGTCGAGCCACACATCCACCTCGACGCGACGCTGACCGCCGGCGAGCCACGCTGGAACATGAGCGGCACGCTGTTCGAAGGCATCGAATGCTGGGGCGAGCGCAAGACGACCATCACCCTGGAAGACACCAAGACCCGGGCGAAGAAATCCATCCAGAGCCTCGCCGCCCACGGCATCCAGCATGTACGCACCCACGTCGATGTCACCGATCCGCAACTGACTGCCCTTAAAGCGATGCTCGAAGTGCGCGAGGAAAGCCGTCACCTGATCGACCTGCAAATCGTCGCCTTCCCCCAGGAAGGCATCGAGTCCTATCGCAATGGCCGTGACTTGATGGAGGAAGCGATCCACATGGGTGCGGACGTGGTCGGCGGGATTCCGCATTTCGAGTACACCCGCGACCAAGGCGTCAGTTCGGTGAAGTTTTTGATGGACCTGGCTGAGCGCACCGGTTGCCTGGTGGATGTGCATTGCGATGAAACCGACGACCCCCACTCACGCTTTCTCGAAGTACTGGCCGAAGAAGCCCGCAGCCGCGACATGGGTTCGCGGGTCACCGCCAGCCACACCACGGCCATGGGCTCCTATGACAACGCTTACTGCGCCAAGCTGTTTCGCCTGCTCGGGCATTCGGGGATCAGTTTTGTCTCCTGCCCCACCGAGAGCATTCACCTGCAAGGGCGCTACGACAACTTTCCGAAACGCCGGGGTGTGACCCGGGTCAACGAGTTGCTCGAAGCCGGCATGAACGTGTGTTTCGGCCAGGATTCGATCGTCGACCCGTGGTATCCGTTGGGCAACGGCAACATCTTGCGGGTACTCGAAGCCGGCCTGCATATCTGTCACATGCTGGGTTACCGCAACCTGCAAAGCGCGCTGGACCTGGTCACCGACAACAGCGCCAAGGCCCTCGCCCTGGGTGATCGTTATGGCCTGGTAGCGGGACGGCCGGCGAACTTGCTGATCCTGTCGGCGCAGAGCGACTACGAGGTGATCCGCAGTCAGGGCTTGCCGTTGTATTCGGTTCGCGGAGGCAAGGTGTTGATGAAGCGCACGATGCCGGTGGTGGAGTTCAGTGACCTGAACTGAGACTTGTATTGGCTGGACTGGCCCCATCGCGGGCAAGCCCGCTCCCACAGTGTCCGAGTTGAAACACACATTGTGTGAAAACCAACGATACCTGTGGGAGCGGGCTTGCCCGCGATAGCTATCTAACTATTAGCCAATCAATCGAGCCGTACCAAACAGGCTCACCCGACTCAATTCCCCTTGCTCTTCTTCGAGCAAAATCGGCGCCGTCCCACCCGGCATCACCACCTTCACTTCCCCGGCGCTCACCCAACCCACCCGCCATGCCGCACACGCCACCGCCGTGGCACTGGTCCCCGATGAGGCGGTTGGCCCTTCGCCCCGCTCGAACACCCGCGCGACCACCCGCTGCCCGGACTCGTGCATCGCCCATTGCAGGTTGATCCCCGCCGGACACGGCCGCCCTGCCCCCGCTGGCATGGCATAGGTGATCCGCGTCAAACCTTCCGCTAATGGCGATTCGCGCATCTGTTCATTGCCCGGCAAGGCATCCGCGTTTTCCACCAGCGTCACGCAATGCGGATTGCCCACCCGCGCAAACTGGCTGCGCGACCAGGCGGCATTCAACGACGACAACGGTTG
Source organism: Pseudomonas izuensis (assembly GCF_002356535.2). Lineage (NCBI taxonomy): Bacteria > Pseudomonadati > Pseudomonadota > Gammaproteobacteria > Pseudomonadales > Pseudomonadaceae > Pseudomonas > Pseudomonas izuensis. The sequence goes on from NZ_AP017423.2 coordinate 4,719,131, forward strand.
GACATGGCTGAGTTCGCGACCGCGGAACAGCACGCTTTCAACGCCATGGGCACTGACCGCTTGCGGCCCGAACGAAGGCTTGCCCAGGTCCAGCCAGAACCCGTTCACACCTTCAACTTGCGCCGCTTTCACCGATGTTTCACCCGGTGAAACCACATCGGCCTTGTCGTGGTGCACCCTGAGCACACAGGTCTCGTCCTTCGGCAAAAGTCCCTGGTCGCTGAGCGCCTGAGAGAAAATCGTCAGCCCGTTGCCGCTGCGCTCGGCCAGGGTACCGTCGGTGTTCACGATCAACAGATCGAAGGGCGGCGCCGACTGGAAGGGCCCCACCAGCAACCCATCGCTGCAATGATCCTTGCTGCCGGGCGGTCGCGTGCCGGGCGCCCAGGAGCAGCACGCCTCGATGGCCGCCAACGTCCAGGTTTCGCGGGTTTGTGCAGCGTCGCCGGCCTGATCGGGCAAGGCGATACCCTGGCGGCGCAATGCCTCGGGCGCCACAACTTTGTAGATATTGCCTCGTGCATCGTACATCCGCGCCATGGCGCCCTCCCTGCTGGAATGATCGGTCAGGCTCAACATATCGCGAAACACCGTCTGGCTGTGCAAGGATGTGCGGACGCTGATCGAACCCTCGCCGCCAGATCACTGTCCTTAAGGGACGCGACGTTTTTTGCCAAGGATTGATATGACCAACCTCAACACCCAGACCTCGTTCGTTCCGGGGCGCCTGGAACAGATGTCCACGCGTGTCGCCTTTTTCATTGCCGGCTTCGGCATCGCCGCGTGGGCGCCGCTGGTGCCTTATGCCAAGGCCCGGGCCGGGCTGGATGAAGGCACCCTGGGTCTGTTGCTGCTGAGCCTGGGGGTAGGTTCGATCCTGGCAATGCCCATGGCCGGGATTCTGGCCACGCGTTTTGGGTGTCGCAAGGTGGCGACCGGCGGCACATTGATGATCTGCCTGGCCTTGCCGCTGTTGGCGACGGTGTCGTCGATCCCGGCGATGATCGCTGCTTTGTTCCTGTTTGGCGCGGGCCTGGGCACGGTGGATTCGACGGTGAACCTGCAAGCGGTCATCGTCGAGCGGGCCAGCGGCAGGAACATGATGTCCGGGTTCCATGGCATGTTCAGTCTCGGTGGGATCGTCGGCGCGGCGGGTGTCAGCGCGTTGCTGGGCCTGGGGCTTTCGCCGCTGGGCGCGACGCTGGTGGTGGCTGTCTTGCTGCTGGTCGCACTGGCGAAGGCGGCACCGCACCTGCTGCCCTATGGCAGCGAAAGTTCGGGGCCGGCGTTTGCCGTTCCCCGCGGCATTGTGCTGTTCATCGGCGGGATGTGTTTCATCGTGTTCCTCGCCGAAGGCGCGGCCCTGGACTGGAGCGCGGTGTTCCTGGCGCAGGAGCGCGGGATCGACACGGCCTATGCCGGACTGGGTTACGCGGCGTTCGCGCTGACCATGACGGTGGGACGCTTGACCGGTGATTCGATCGTGCGGCGCCTTGGCGCGACGCGGGTGATTGTCTTCGGCGGGATGACGGCTGCGCTCGGGCTGCTGCTGGCGACCTTCGCCCCGGGCTGGGAAGCGGCGCTGGTGGGCTACGCCCTGCTGGGTGCCGGCTGTTCGAACATCGTGCCGGTGTTGTACACCGCCGTGGGCAAGCAGACAGTCATGCCGGAAAGCATCGCCGTGCCGGCCATTACCACCCTGGGTTACGCGGGAATACTCGCCGGACCTGCGGTGATCGGGTTCATCGCCCATGGCAGCAGCTTGAGCTTCGCCTTTGGGCTGATGGCGGTGTTGCTGGTGGCGGTGGCTATCGGAGGGAAAGTTTTGAAAGTCTGAAAAGCTTCGCGAGCAGGCTCGCTCCCACAAGGGTTCAGTAAACGACACATAACCAATGTGGGAGCGAGCCTGCTCGCGAATGAAGGCGCCTCGATCTATCAGAACCCGACGCTGGCCTGCACGAAGAACGTGCGCGGTGCGCCGACGTACATGCCCGAGTTGTTGTCGCTGGAGCGGGTGAAGTACTGCTTGTCGAAGATGTTTTTCACCCCGGCGCCGACCTTCAGGTTCGACACCTGCGGGCCGAAGTCATAGCCGCCACGCACGTTCCAGGTGACGTAGCCCGGAATGTCGCCGAACTGGCCGTCGGCGGTGCCTTCAGTGATGTAGTTATTGGTGAAGCTGCCATCGGCGTTCACTGCAATGCCAGGCGAACGCTGTTTGGACTGGGCGAAGGCGTCGACGTTGTAGGTCCAGCGGTTGATGTCGTACCGCAGGCCCGCGGTTGCCACCTGACGCGAGTAGAACGGCAGGTCGCGCCCCTTGAAGCCGGGAATTTCACCTTCGTAGACGGCACGGGTGTAGGTGAACCCTGCGTTGGCGGTCAGGCCATCCAGGCGTGGGTCCAGTGCCGCCATGTCGTAGTGCACCGAGGTCTCGATGCCACGGTGCGTGGTCGCGCCGAGGTTGGTCCAGCCCGCGTCGTTGCTGATGTACTGCAACTCCTTGTCGAAGTCGATGTAGAACAGCGTCACTTCACCGCCCCATACACCATCGTTGTAGCGGGTGCCGATCTCGTAGGTCTTGGCTTTTTCCGGCTCCAGGCCATTGGCGGGTTGATCACCCACGCCACCCTGGCCGAGCTGGAAATACTGCAGGGCGCCGAACGAGGTTTCATAGTTGGCGAACAGCTTCCAGGCATCGGACATGTGGTACATCACGCTCAGGGCCGGCAGCGGTTCGTTGCTTTCAATGCTGCGGTGCTTTTCCGGCACAGGCTTGCCGGCGGTGTCGAGCACCGGGCGGTCGTGCCAGTCGGTGCTGATGTGCTCAAAGCGGATGCCTGGGGTAATGGTCCAGTTACCGACATCGATCTTGTTGTCGACATACACCGAGTTGGCTTCAGTGCCGCCGGTACGGTCCTGATACACATGGCCGTCCGAAGTCTTGGTCACCACCGGTTCGTTGCTGCTGTTCAGCGCCAGGCGGCTGGCTTCTTCGTGCATGCCTTCCTTGAGGTAGCGATAACCGACGCTGACTTCCTGAGTGGTCGGGCCGACGTCGAACACATGGGACACCCGTGGCTCGATCCCGAAGGTGTAGTAAGTGCGCGGAAACGAGCCGAGGGTCTTCTGGTCGCGAGCAGCGATGTTGCTGCCACGGAAACTGTCGGTGTAGTAGGTCAGCACTTCGGCCTGGGTACGGTCGTCGATCTGCCGCGCCCACTTGAACGACACATCCTTGCGGCGGCCGCTGAAGTTATCGTTGTTGCGGTCGGACTGGAACGGATCGGCATCGAACTGCGCCTGGGTCAGGCCACCGGGCATGTCGGCGCTGGCATCGTAGTAGTGAAAATTCAGGCTGAAGTCGTCGACATCGGTAGGTGCCCAGTGGGTCTTGAGGATCACGTCGTCGATGTCGTTGCCGTTGTTGCGCTCACGGTAACCGTTGCCGTTCACGCCGGAATACAGCAGCGCCACGCCGATGCCGTTGTCGGCGGTGCCGCCCATGAACGCGGTATCGATGTGTTTCCAGCCACCGTGTTGGGAAGTCTCCAGAGTGGTGCCGATTTCAGCGGAGGCTTTTTCCGGGATGGCACGGGTCACAAAGTTGATCACACCGCCCACGTTCTGCGGTCCGTACCGCACCGAGCCGGCGCCACGCACCACGTCGATGCTGTCGAGGTTGCCGGAAGAAATCGGTGCCATCGACAGCTGGGGCTGGCCGTAGGGGGCGAACGCCGCCGGCACGCCATCGATCAGAATGGTGGAGCGTGGCGACAGGCGCGAAGTCAGGCCACGCACGCCGACGTTGAGGGAAATATCACTGCCACCGGTGCCGTTGGCATCCTGCACTTGCACACCCGGCACGCGCTTCAATACGTCGCCGACGTTCATCGCACCCTGCTCGACCATGGCTTCACGGCGAACCACCGTGCGCGCGCCAGGGTGGTTCTGTACCAGTGCGGCATCGGCATCGTCGAGCCAATTGCCGACCACCTTGATATCGGTCGCCCCCAGTTCCAGCGGACCGCCGGACGCTTGAGCAGGCGCAGGCATCAATGTCACCGACCCTTGATCGATCTGGTACTGCAGACCGCTGCCTTGCAGCAATTGACGCAACGCCTCTTCCGGCGAGAGATTGCCGTCCACCGCCGGCGCTTGCTTGCCGGCCACCAGCTCAGGGCTGAAAAAAACCTGCAACGACGTTTGCTGGCCCAGCTGAGTCAAGGCCTGACCCAAGGGTTGCGCCTGGATATGGATGGCGTCGGCGGCGTATGCCTGGGGCATCGCAACGTTGACCGCCAGCGCGAGCGCCAGCGGCAACCAAGGGAACGTATTGTTTTTAGCGGTGGATTTCTTCACGTCAAACGTAGTCCTGTGAATCGCAAGAGTATGCGCTTGTTAATGCAAACCAGTTGCAGTTGAACAGGAAGACGATGAACTCGAAAAAAACCTGAATTTATTTTGAAATTATTTCCTGGCTGCCGTCATCGAGGGTGCGCACGGCCACCGGAAGGATGCTCGGCAAGGCCTTGAGCAACGCATCGGTGTTGTCGGACTTGAACACGCTGGTCAGGCGCAGATTACCCACCGCCGCATTGCCGACCTTGAGTGGCTGCTCCCGATAACGCGAGACCTGTTCGGCGACATCGGCCAGGCTGGCGTTGTTGAACACCAGTTTGCCGCTGCGCCAGGCCGTCATTTCCGATGGATTCACCGCGTAGGCGGCCGCGACCTGGCCCTGGGCATCGACATGAGTGCCCATACCCGCAGTGAGACTGACGAAATCGTGATCGGCCGCCGAGCGTCCCTGGACCTTGACCGTGCCCTGCTCCACCACCACCCGGGTCTCGGCGCTGCTGCGACGCACATCGAAGCGCGTCCCGGTGACCGTGACCCTGGCGCTTGCGGCTTCAACGACAAACGGCCGGCGGGTGTCATGCTGGACGCTGAACATCGCCTCGCCTTCGGTCAACTCGATGCCGCGCCGGTTCTTCTCAAAATGCACCTCAATCCTGGTACGGCTGTCGAGGTCGACCACCGAACCATCCGGCAAGGCCACCTGGCGACGCTCGCCCAGGGCTGTGGAAAACTCCGCCGTGTAGGACGACGATTGATTCAAGCCGCTGAACAGTCCAAAACCGACCGCCACCGCCAACACACTGGCAGCCACCGCGTAACGCATCATCGGGCGACGTTTGCCGCGAGTCGGCGCTTCTTCACACAGCGCCCGCAGTCGTGCCGCCGGCAGCAGGTCGGCGGCTTTCCACAGGCCCTGGAGCAAGTCGAATTCGTTTCGGTGTTGGGGATGTTCGTTCAACCAAATGTCGAACTGGCGATGTACATCGACATCGACGGCGGGTTCCTGCAAACGCACAAACCACTGCGCCGCCTCATCGCGAACCGTTGTTTGCCCGCACGCACAATCACGAGTATCCATCATGGAAGTTCCTGTTTGGCCGGGGGTGAAAAGTCGCACCGCATCATGGTGTAGGAGTTCGCGCGCATCATGAATGCAGTCCTTCCAGGCGGTCGCGCAGATGCCGCAGCGTGCGGATCATATACTTTTCCACCATGTTCCTGGACAGTCCCAGGCGTTCGGCGATTTCGGCCTGGGTCAGGCCTTCGATTTTCTGCCAGACAAACACTTTGCGGCAGTTGACCGGCAGCTCGGAGAGCGCCCGTTCGATGGAGTCGGCCAATTGGATCGCACGCATGTAATGCTCCGGGTCGCCGGATGACGACGCACTTTCATCGATCGCCTCGGACTCCATGGCGCCCCGCCGATCCTCACGCCGATAACCATCCACCGCGATATTGCGCGCGGTCTGGTGCAGATACGCCCGGGGTTGCTGTACCGCCGCCGAATCGGACTCAAGCACACGCACAAAGGTATCGTGGGCCAGATCCTCGGCCTGCTGACGATTTCTCAGGCGACGGGTCCAGGTACCAACCAACTCTTCGTAATGCTCGAAAAAGCCCTGTCTGCGGGGCAGCTTGGGGGTCATTGCGGCATGCTGTGTAAACGGGGCGTGAATAGTAATGCTTCTTATTAAACCGAAGCAATCGTTTGCCGTCCCGCGGCAAAACCTGACCTGTAAAAACAGAACACCAGACAAACAAAAGGCCGCTGATTGCTCAGCGGCCTCGTTCAATGCGAAGGGTTACAACGACACGCCGTCGAAGCCCTCACTCACAGATCGGTAATTTCCTTGTGACGAGGCACCAGCATCTTCATCACGCTCCACGCCACCAGGTAAGCCACGGCGCAGATGGCAAACATGATCATGTAGCCGGTACGGATGTCGCCGACCGATTTGTAGTAGTCAAACACCCAGCCACCGAGCTTGGTCAGCAGCACGCCGCCCAATCCACCCGCCATGCCGCCAATGCCGACCACGGAAGCGACGGTCTTTTGCGGGAACATGTCCGATACGGTGGTGAAGATGTTGCATGACCAGGCCTGATGCGCCGACGCGCCCACACCAATCAGCAATACCGGTACCCAGACACTGATGTGGCCAAACGGCTGCGCCAACAACACCAGTAGCGGGAACAGGGCAATCACCAGCATGGCTTTCATACGGCCGTCATACGGAGCGTCGCCGCGTGCCATGAAGTAGCTGGGGAACCAGCCGCCACCGATACTGCCCACCATGGTCATGCTGTACAACACGGCCAATGGCACCACGATGGCTGCACCTTTGAGGCCGTACTGCTCCGACAGGTAGGTCGGAAGCCAGAACAGGAAGAACCACCACACACCATCGGTCATGAATTTGCCGAACGCGAACGCCCAGGTCTGACGGTATTTCAGCAACTGGAACCAGGATACTTTTTTGCCAACGCCCGTCGACACGGGGGCGCTAGCGTCCAGATCACTGCGGATGTGTGCCAGTTCGCTCGCCGACAGGCGCTTCTGCTGTTCCGGCTTTTCATACAACGCCAGCCATACGCCCATCCAGATGAAACCCAGCATGCCGATCACGATGAATGCAGCTTGCCAGCCCCACATGGCAGCGATCAGCGGCACGGAAATCGGTGCCAGGATCGCCCCGACGTTGGCGCCGGAGTTGAAGATGCCGGTGGCGAAGGAGCGTTCCCTCTTCGGGAAATATTCAGCGGTGACCTTGATGGCGGTCGGGAAGTTGGCCGACTCACCCACCGCCAGCACGGCGCGCGCCAGCATGAAGCCGGCGATCGAGACCGGGATGACCGCAATGCCGAGCGCGCCGGAGATGGCGGCGATGCCCTCGCCCATCGGCTCTGCGAACGCGTGCATGACCGCGCCGGTCGACCAGATACAGATCGCTGCTACAAAAGCGGCCTTGGTGCCGATCTTGTCGACCACACGGCCGGCGAACAGCATTGAAATCGCGTAGGTGAACTGGAAGACAGCGGCAATGTTGGCGTAATCGGTATTGCTCCAGCCAAATTGCCTCGACAGATCCGGCGCCAACAGACTAAGGACCTGGCGGTCCAGGTAGTTGACGGTAGTCGCAAAAAACAACAGCGCACAGATGGTCCATCGAAATTTGCCGACAGCTTGGCCGACGCGTTGCGCGGTGATGGGCTCGTTCAGATTCATGGTGGTGTCGACGCTCTTTTTATTTTTAGAAGTACAATCTCAGTCGTCATACGTCGTCATATGACTTGTTGAATTTATAGCCACCCTCGTACAGAACGTCAACAAAAAACCCTTTCCACGTGATCGGCATTACCGCTTAAAAAATTCGTGACGTCGTCGAATACCGTAATAAAATTGGCAAAAACACTGGAAACATCACCTACTTTCGCTCATTTTTTCAGTGCTTTGAAATAGTTGATGATCATAAATAGTCGTACGACAACATATGACATCGCTAATCGCATTCCCCCCACTACGCTAAATCAGGCACAGATCCAAAGGATTTTGGCAGCAATTCCAATGCAGCCATTCACCGGCTGTAGCAAAGTGCGGGTATGCCAGTCACCGGCTTTTCGAAGGAACCCAGAATGTTCACCTCACTTGCATTGCGAAACAGAAAACCACTTGCCCGACTCGCGCTGGCCATCACCCTGGGCCTGTCTTTCTGGGCGGGCAATGCACAGGCCCATGGCGGTCACGCCGAGATGGTGCCGCTGCAAGCGGGGCTCGAGGAGTTTGGCGCCACGGTCAAATGGGACGACTACGCCAATCTGTTCACCATCGCCAAGGACGGGGTGTATCTCAAGGTCAAACCGAACAGCAAAGTGGCGATGCTCAACGGCAAACGCATCGAGCTGACAGTGCCTGTGGTGTTCAAGGACAAAACGGCGTTCATGTCCAAGGACTTCATCAACCAGGTGTTTCAGTCCGGCCTGGACACCACCTTTGTCGTGGAAACCCGGCCTAACCCGCTCAATCCGTTGAGCGTGGAAGAAATCACTACGGCGGTGGACATCGTCAAGAAGTCCGAGCACTACCAACCCGGGTTCCGCTTCACCGAAGTCTCGGTCAAGGCGCCGCCCAAAGATCAGGTGTGGAATTTCGTCTACACCGGGCAAAACGTCGCCCAGCCGCGCGAGGCCTCAATCGTGGTGCTCGACGGCAAGCATGTGATCGAGGCGCTGGTCGATCTCGACAGCAAACAACTCAAGTCCTGGAAGCCAATCGAAGGCGCCCACGGCATGGTGCTGCTGGACGACTTCGCCACGGTGCAATCGGCCGTCGAGGCCAGCCCGGAATACGCCCAGGCCCTGGCCAAGCGCGGCATCAACGATGTGAAAAAGGTCGTGGCCACGCCGCTGACCGTCGGTTACTTCGACGGCAAGGACGGCCTGGCGCAGGACAAGCGCCTGCTGAAAATCGTCAGCTACCTCAATACCGATGACGGCAACTACTGGGCGCACCCGATCGAAGGCCTGGTGGCGATTGTCGATCTGGAGCAGAAGAAGCTGATCAAGATCGAAGACGAAGCGCTGATTCCGGTGCCGATGAAGCCGACGCCCTATGACGGACGCGGACGCAAGGGCGTGTCGGTCAAACCGCTGGAAATCACTGAGCCCGAGGGCAAGAACTACACCATCACCGGCAACAGCATTCACTGGCAGAACTGGGATTTCCACGTCCGCCTCGATTCGCGGGTCGGCCCGATCCTGTCCACCGTCACTTATGACGACAAGGGCAAGAAACGCAAAATCATGTACGAGGGCTCGCTGGGCGGCATGATCGTGCCTTATGGCGACCCGGATGTCGGCTGGTACTTCAAGGCTTACCTCGATTCCGGTGACTACGGCATGGGCACCCTGACCTCGCCGATTGCCCGTGGCAAAGACGCCCCGGAAAACGCCGTGCTGCTGGACGCGACCATCGCCGACTACACCGGCGCGCCGACTGCGATCCCGCGCGCCATGGCAGTGTTCGAGCGCTACGCCGGCCCGGAATACAAACACCAGGAAATGGGCCAGCCCAACCTGAGTACCGAGCGGCGTGAACTGGTGGTGCGCTGGATCAGCACCGTCGGCAACTACGACTACATCTTCGACTGGGTCTTCCAGCAGAACGGCACCATCGGCATCGACGCCGGCGCCACTGGTATCGAAGCGGTCAAGGGCGTGAAGTCGAAAACCATGCACGAGGACACCGCCAAGGAAGACACGCGCTACGGCACCCTGCTCGACCACAACATCGTCGGCACCACGCACCAGCACATCTACAACTTCCGCCTGGACATGGACGTGGACGGTGAAAGCAACTCGCTGGTGGAAGTGAACCCGGTGGTACTGCCCAATGACCGTGGCGGCCCGCGCACCAGCACCATGCAGACCGAAACCAAAGTGGTCGGCACCGAACAACAGGCCGCGCAGAAATTCGACCCGTCGACCGTGCGCCTGCTGACCAACTTCAGCAAGGAAAACAAGGTCGGCAACCCGGTGTCCTACCAGTTGATCCCTTACGCCGGCGGCACGCACCCGGTGGCCAAGGGCGCCAACTTCGGCAAGGACGAATGGCTGTACCACCGCCTGAGTTTCATGGACAAGCAGCTGTGGGTGACGCAGTACAACCCGGAGGAGAAGTACCCGGAAGGCAAGTACCCGAACCGCTCGGACAAGGACTCGGGCCTGGGGCAGTTCACCCAGGACAACCACGCCATCGAAAACACCGACGACGTGGTCTGGCTGACCACCGGCACCACCCACATCGCCCGCGCCGAAGAGTGGCCGATCATGCCGACCGAGTGGGTGCATGTGCTGCTCAAACCGTGGAACTTCTTCGATGAAACACCGACGTTGAACCTAAACGCCCCGAAATAACGCCAAACCTGTGGGAGCAAAGCTTGCTCGCGATGGCGGAGTATCAGTCGACATCATTGTTGACTGATACACCGCCATCGCGAGCAAGCTTTGCTCCCACAGGCGTTGACCAGGCCACCGGGTTATTGGGTCACCACAATCTTCCCGATCATCTGCGGATGCAGCGCACAAAAATACTCATATTCCCCCGGCGCGTTGAACACCCAGGAATAACTGTCCCCCGTATCCAGCGCCCCCGAACGAAACACCTTGTGGGTTTCCGCCACCGTGTGCGGGACCTCGTCGTCGTTCACCCACGTCACTTTGGTACCCACGGGCACAGTCATGTCCTTGGGCCCATACATGAATGCCTTGATATCGACTTTCACCTCCTGAGCCCACACCGGCATCGACAACATCAGGCAGAGCACGGCCAACAGTCGCGTTTTCATCAGCCCCCCTCCCCTAAACCAGTGTCGAATCGATCAGCGCCAGCGGATGATCACCCTGCGTCGCCCGTACATCGGTGATCCCCAGGTAATTGCGCAATTGATCCGCCGCCACCGTCATCGGCCCCGGTGACGGCGCCGCACCCGGTGCGGGTTGTGGATAAGCCGTGCCCCGGGCCGTGTGGAAGGTGATATTGCCTTCGACCTTCTGGATGACTTGATGAATATGCCCGTTCAACACCGTCACCGAACCGTACTTGCGCAGCATGGCGATGGCCTGGTCACCGTCCTCGGTCCCCCAACCCCACGGCTGATAAATCGTCCACAGCGGAATGTGGGTAAACACCACGATCGGTGTACTGCTCGATACCGCGCGCAGGTCATCGGCCAGCCACGCCAGTTGATCGGCGCCGAGGGTCGCTTCATGGCCCGCCTGGAAGTTGAAGACATTCACCAGTGCAATGAAATGCACGCCGTGGTCGTCGAAGCTGTACCAGCCATTGCCTTGGGTGCCCTTGCCGTAACGTTGCAGATAGAGTTTGCCGCCGCCCTCGTCGAGGGTGTCGTGCTCGCCCGGCACGTAATGCACGGTGGAGGGCAGGCCTTTGAGCAGCTGTGCGGCGGTGTCGAACTCTTCGGGCTTGGACAGGTGGGTGATATCGCCGGTATGCAGGATCAGCGAAGGCTGTTTCGGCAGCGCGACGACCCTGTCGATGGCCACTTGCAAGGTCTTGACCGGTTCCGGGTTGGCCTCTTTGTTGAAGCCAATGTGCGAGTCGCTGATCTGCACAAAGTGGAAGGTGCTGGCCAGTGCCTTGGGGTCCGAGACCTTGCCCGTGTCATCCAGGGCGAAGGCCCGTGGAATGCCGCCGGACAGGGCCCAGATCACGCCCGCCCCCGCCCAGGCCGAACATTTGAGGAGCGTTCGGCGGTCCGGGTTCAAGGGGCCGTCGACGCGTCGTTGGTGTCTTGAATGAATGTTCATCGGTATTCCCTCGCAGGCGTTCTACAGTGATGCAACTGACACGAGTTAAAACCGGATGGGATGGGACTTTATTCCCGATCGAAAAAAACATTTTTTCCAGGGAATAAAACATAACGCGGCACAGTTATAGAGGCGGGACAGTGCGGGAATCACTATGAAGCGATTTGAGGAATTGTTTGCGCCCCACCTGGACGCCGCCTACAACCTCGCGCGCTGGCTCACCGGCCAGGACAGCGCCGCGCACGATGTCGTCCAGGAAAGCGCCTTGCGCGCCTTCAGGTTTTCGCAACGTTTCGCCGGCGGCAACGCCAAGGCCTGGTTTCTCACGATCGTGCGCAACGAGAGCTACACCTGGCTCAAGGCCTCGGCCGGGCACCGTTGGGTCGCTTTGGGCGACGGGTTTCCCGAAGACGACGACACGCCGAGCCACGGCCAGACCCCGGAACTGCTGGCCATTCACACGGAAAACGCAGCGCTGATCCAGCAGGCCCTGTGCGCCCTGCCTCCCGTGTTTCGCGAGGTGATTGTTCTGAAGGAGCTCGAAGACATGCCCTACAAGGACATCGCCCTGGTGGTCGACATCCCCATCGGTACCGTCATGTCGAGACTGGCCAGGGCTCGCGCCATGCTCAAACTCGAACTACTGAAGTTGCACGATCATGAATGAACTCGACTGCACGGTTTGCCAGACGCTGATACATGGCTATCTGGACAAGGAACTCGATCCGGCGACGGCGGCGAAGGTGGCCGGGCATTTGGCCGGGTGTGCCGAGTGCGCACGGTTGCATGATCAGGCCCGGTTGCTGCTCGCCGGCGTTAAGCAGAGTGCGGTGTATTACAGGGCGCCGGCGTCGCTGGCCGCCAGTATTTTCCCTGATGAGCCCCCAAAACCCCGTTTCATCGAGCGCTGGCGAACCTGGTTCGCTCCGGCGTTTTCAGCGGCGGCGCTGGCCCTGGCGATGGTGCTTTATGTAGCGACACCAGGCGCCCAACAACCCTTGATGGACGAAGCGGTGTCCAGTCACGTCCGATCATTGATGGGCGCGCATTTGAACGATGTGGTGTCCTCTGACCGCCACACCGTGAAGCCCTGGTTCACCGGCAAGCTCGACTTCTCGCCGCCGGTGTTCGACTACTCGGCGCAGGGTTTTCCGCTGTTGGGTGGGCGTCTGGATTATCTGCAACATCAGACCACGGCGGCCCTGAGTTACGGGCGCAACAAGCACATCATCAATGTGTTCATCCTGCCCACGGCGGAGGCCGACAAACCGCGACAGAGCGAGACGATTCGCGGCTTCAACGTCGTGTCCTGGCAAGAGAACCACATGCGCTTCGTGCTGGTTTCGGACCTTGAGAAAAGCGAGCTGGAGGCGCTCGGCCAGTTGCTCAAAAACGGTGCCTGATTCAGTTGGCCCAACACCCACCCCTGTGGGAGCAAAGCTTGCTCGCGATTGGGTCGTGCCAATCGACAACCATTTAGCTGACACTCCATCGCGAGCAAGCTTTGCTCCCACAGGATTACGCGGTGTTCTGGCGAACCATCACGCATGCTGTTTACGGTATTCCCCCGGCGCAATGCCGAAGCGCGATTTGAACGCCGTGGAAAAGTAGCTCGAATCGGAAAACCCCCACGAATACCCCAGCACCGACAACTTCTGCTCCTTGCTCGATTGGCGCAGGGATTCGGCGCACAGGTCCAGGCGACGGTTCTTGATGTAGCGCGCCACCACCAGGCCCTTCTTGGCAAACATCCGGTACAGGCCACGGGTGGACATGCCGACTTCCCGCGCCAGCCATTCCGGGCACAGTTCTTCGGAGCGGATGTGCTGGTCGATGAAGCTCAGGGTCTTGCGAAACGTGCGCTCGTGCAGATCGGTGCAATCGTCGGCCTGACTGATGGCCGGACGCAGCAGACTGACAATCGCCTCCAGGGTCGCTTCGCTCTCCTGGCGACTCAGTTCCGGCTGGCGCGTGGCGTCGAGAATCAAGCGATGCGAGAGCATCGCGATGGGCGATGTCCCGGCAATCCGATGGCCGCACCTGACCTGGTTGAAGCGCAAGGTCTGCTCCACCAGTTGCGACGGCAGGATCAGCGACAATTGCCGGGAGTTTTCGCTGTAGGTGAAATCGCTGGGCCGCGCGGCATCGATCAGCGTGATGTCGCCAGCGGACAGCAGCACCTTGTCGTCACCCTGGGCCATGCCTGCCGTGCCGTCGAGCTGGAACACGGCAAAGTATTTGCCGCCCTCGCCCGCCGCCACTTCCTGCGGCGTGCGGTACAGCCGCGCCTGGCAGACATCGACGAAGCTGAGCTTGAGCGCATCACTGCGGTATTCCCGGATCTGCCCGGCAAAACCGGCGCCCAGGGGTTGTGCGTTAAAGGCGCCGCAGATCTGGTTGATCTGATGGATCCACTGATCGAACCCATCCTGGCGCTGTGCAATTGTAGAAATCATGGCAGGCCTCACGCAGGCTTATTGTTATTGTCTACGTCAATCCCTGAGCGTGTCTGACAGCGGGTTATTTCAACCCGCCAAAGCGTCGATAAAAACTCTCGCCCACGTCCGGCAACGGGCCGTCGGCAGTTTCCAGTGCACTGTTCAGCCATTCCTCGGCCTTGGCGTAAATCAAACGGTAAATGTTGCGGCACAACTGGCGAGCCGCGCGCCCTTCCCAGTCGCCGGGCAACAGCTCGTCCGGCAATTGCGGATCGCGCAGCAGCAGTTTGCGGTATTCGTGAATCAGCAGAATCCGTGCCAGGAAGCAGTCCGCCGGTTGCAGGTTTTCCTGCTCGCGAAGCGCTTGCCAGAGCGGCCGGAACAACTGGATGAACTCGCTGTAGTGGGTCGCCAGTTCCTCGATGTTCCAACTCTCGCGCACCTGCAGGCGCAGGGCCTTGGAGGCCAGCACGTCCTGGGCGGTGGTTTCGAAGACAATGGTTTCTTCCAGGGCGCCAAGGTCGAGCAAGGTCGCGTTGACGTCGGTGCGGTCGCTGCGCGGGCAGGCCAGCACCGCCGGCGAAATCGCACCAAAACCTTGCCACTCCAGTTCTTCACGCACTTGTTTGCGCTTGTCCTGGGTCAGTTGCGAGAGCATCACCAGGCACCAGGAACCATCCCAGGCCGGCATGCTGGTGCTGTAGACCCGCTTGAACGCCTTGTCGAAACGCCGGCGACCGGTGCCGGTCAGGCTGTAGTAACTGCGCCGGCCGACTTTCTCGGCCGTCAGCCAGCCTTCCTTGGTCAAACGGAAAATCGAGGTGCGGATCAGCCGCTCATTGATGCCGATCGGTTCGAGCAATTGAATCAGGCTACCCAGCCACACGGTACCGCCATGGGGTTCGATGGCATCACCGTACAAGGTGATGATCAGGGAGCTGGCGCGGATCGGCGTCTGCTCCTGGAAACGGGTGATCAGATGGTTCAGGGGTGTCAGGGACGACATGGGCGTACCGGGCTAAAAAAAGAAAAGGAATATACCGAAAGCCAACTGATTAAGCGCAGCCCCCTTGTGGGAGCCTGCTCGCGAAGGCGGTGTGTCAGTCTCCATCAATATTGAATGTCAGACCGTATTCGCGAGCAGGCTCGCTCCCACAGGGGATCGAGGTTCATAAGGTATTGCCCTTGGGCCGCAACCCACGGTCACTCATACGCGGTCGATCCGCTTCCGGCGCGGCCAGCGGTTCACACTCCTGCATCTGCGTGAGGCACCGCTTGGCCAGCTCTTGATACTCACGGGTACCCGCCTGTTTCCACGCCACTTCCTGATCACTCAGGGTCCGTTTGATGCTGGCCGGCGCGCCCATCACCAGCGATTGCTCGGGGCATTCGAAACCGGCCTTGACGAACGCCGCCGCCGAGACGAAGGACCGCGGGCCGATGCGCGCGTTGTCCATCACCACTGCGTTCATGCCCACCAGTGCATCGGCGCCGATCCGGCAACCGTGCAATACCGCGCCGTGGCCGATGTGACCGTTGCGCTCGACCACCGTGTCACTGTCCGGGAAGCCGTGCATCACGCAGGTGTCCTGCAGGTTGGCGCCCTCTTCCAGCACGATCCGCCCGAAGTCACCGCGCAGGCTCGCCAGCGGCCCTACATAGCAATGCGCACCGATGATGACGTCACCGATCAGGACAGCCGTCGGGTGCACATAAGCAGTGGGGTCGATCACCGGGGTCAGGCCATCGAGGCTGTAGCAGGTCATGGCGGCTTCCTTTACAAAGCGATGCATTTATTGACTCAATTTGTATCACATCGCTTTTATCAGCACAAAGACAAAAAAGCGTATCACTTGAAAAGCCCGGGATGCGCCCACCCCACCCACCGCTCTAAAACACCACTAAAGCCAATAAATACGGGGAAAAAACCCATACAACCGATTAGCTGATACAGGCTTCTGAAAACCACAAATCCGACAATAGGACACATCAAATCAATTTTTGTATTGCATTTGCGTATCACGTTGCAGGTATACTCCGGCAAAACCGGCCCCTGCGGCCGATCCAATAACAAGCCGGCACTCCCGCCGTGCGTACACCGTGAGGGCAACCGCCGTGCCTCAAACCCTGACCGTCGAAACGCTCGACACTGGCGTGCGCCTGATTACCCTGCAGCGCCCACAGGCGCTGAATGCCCTGAACACCCAACTGCTGGGCGAACTGGCCGACGAACTCGCCGTCGCCCAGGCCGATCCCGACACCCGCGCCGTGGTCATCACCGGCAGCCGCAAGGCGTTCGCCGCCGGTGCCGACATCAAGGAAATGGCCGAACGCGACTTGGTGGGCATCCTCGACGACCCGCGCCAGGCCTCGTGGCAAGCCATCACCCGCTTCAGCAAACCGCTGATCGCCGCCGTCAACGGCTTCGCCCTGGGCGGTGGCTGCGAACTGGCGATGCACGCCGACATCATCATCGCCGGCGAAGACGCGCGCTTCGGCCAGCCGGAAATCAACCTCGGGATCATGCCCGGCGCCGGTGGCACCCAACGCCTGCTGCGCGCCGTCGGTAAATCCATGGCCATGCAGATGGTGCTGACCGGCGAGCCGATCGATGCCCGCCAGGCGCAACGCGCCGGCCTGGTCAGCGAAGTCACCCAACCGGAATTCACCGTCGAGCGCGCCCTGCAAGTCGCCCGCGCCATCGCCAGCAAGGCCCCACTGGCCGTGCGCCTGGCCAAGGAAGCGCTGCTCAAGGCCATGGACACCGACCTGGCCAGCGGCCTGCGATTCGAGCGCCACGCGTTCACCGTGCTGGCCGGCACCCGCGACCGCAACGAAGGCATCGCGGCGTTCCAGGAAAAACGCACGCCGACCTTTACTGGCCAGTAATCAACAACGAATTCGTACGACCTCTTAGAGAGCGCCCACAACATGAACTTCGAACACATCCTGTTTTCCATCGACGCTGGCGTGGCCCTGCTCAGCCTCAATCGCCCGGATCAACTGAACAGCTTCAACACCCAGATGCATGGTGAAGTGAAGGAAGCGCTGAAACAGGTGCGGCAGAACCCCGACGTGCGCGTGTTGCTGCTGACCGGTGAAGGCCGCGGCTTCTGCGCCGGGCAAGACCTGAGCGACCGCAACGTCGCGCCGGGCAGTGCCGTGCCGGACCTGGGCGAATCCATCGAGAAGTTCTACAACCCGATGATCCGCCAACTGCGTGACCTGCCGATGCCGGTGATTTGCGCGGTCAATGGCGTAGCGGCAGGCGCAGGCGCGAACATTCCGCTGGCCTGCGACCTCGTGCTGGCGGCGCGTTCGGCCAGTTTCATTCAAGCCTTCTGCAAGATCGGCCTGATCCCCGATTCTGGCGGCACCTGGACCTTGCCGCGCCTGGTCGGCATGGCCCGCGCCAAGGCTTTGGCCTTGCTCGGCAACCGCCTGACCGCCGAACAGGCCGAGCAATGGGGCCTGATCTACCGCTGCGTGGACGACGCCGAACTGCGTGACGAAGCGCTGAAGCTCGCGCAACACCTGGCCACCCAGCCGACCTACGGCCTGGCGCTGATCAAGCGCAGCCTCAACGCGAGCATGAGCAACAGCTTCGACGAACAGTTGGAACTTGAGCGTGACCTGCAACGCCTGGCCGGGCGCAGCGAGGATTACCGCGAAGGTGTCAGCGCCTTCATGGAAAAACGCACCCCAAGTTTCAAGGGGCGTTGAGTCATGACCGCATTGAATAAAACCGAACGCGTCGCCGTGATCGGCGCTGGTGCCATGGGTGCCGGCATTGCCCAGGTCGCGGCGCAGGCCGGCCATCCGGTATTGCTGCTGGACAATCGTCCCGGTGCTGCCGCCCAGGCCATCGAAGGCATTGACCGGCAACTGGGCAAACGGGTCGAGAACGGCAAACTGTCCGCCGAGTCGCGCAGTGCAACCATTGCCCGCCTGCAAGCCGTGGAAGCTATCGAAGCCCTGGCCGATTGCGATCTGATCATTGAAGCGATCGTCGAGAACCTCGACGTGAAGCGCGCGCTGTTCCGTCAGCTGGAAGGCATCTGCGGCGCGCAATGCATTCTGGCCAGCAACACCTCGTCGCTGTCGATCACCAGCATCGCCGCGCAGCTGGAGCATCCGGAACGCCTGCTCGGCCTGCACTTCTTCAACCCGGCGCCGGTCATGGCGCTGGTGGAAATCGTCTCGGGCCTGGCCAGCGATCCGGCTCTGGCCGAATGCCTGTACGACACCGCCAAGGCCTGGGGCAAGAAGCCGGTACACACCCGCTCCACACCGGGTTTCATCGTCAACCGCGTGGCCCGGCCGTTCTACGCCGAGAGCCTGCGTCTGTTGCAGGAAGGCGCCGCCGATTGCCCGACCCTGGACGCACTGATGCGCGAGGCCGGCGGCTTTGCCATGGGCGCCTTCGAGCTGACCGACCTGATCGGCCATGACGTTAACTACGCCGTGACGTGCTCGGTATTCGACGCCTACTACCAGGACACCCGTTTCCAGCCTTCGCTGATTCAGAAAGAGCTGGTGGACGGTGGGCGTTTGGGTCGTAAAAGCGGTCAGGGTTTCTACTCTTACACCCAGGGTGCCGAACGCCCGCAAGCCGCTGAAATCACCAGCAGCGCAAGCGTTGAAGCCTGCCTCGTCGAAGGCGATTTGGGTATCGCCCAAGGCTTGCTGCCACGCCTGCGCGAACAAGGTGTCAACGTCATCCAGCGCGACGGCCGTGGTTTGTTGCGGGTCGGTGACGCGGTGCTGGCCTTGAGCGACGGTCGCATGGCCTGTCAGCGCGCCAAAGAAGACGGCCTGCGCAACCTGATCCTGCTGGATCTGGTGGGCGATTACGCCACTGCCAAACGCATCGCCATCAGTTATGCGGCGGGCATCGATCCGCTGGCCCTCGAGCAAGGCGTCGGCCTGCTGCAACAGGCCGGCCTCAAGGTCAGCCTGCTCAGCGACAGCCCGGCCCTGGCCGTGTTGCGCACTGTGGCAATGCTCGCCAACGAAGCCGCCGACGCCCTGCTGCAAGGCGTGGCCTCGGCCGCCGACATCGATCTGGCGATGCGCGCCGGGGTCAACTACCCCCAAGGCCCGCTGGCCTGGGCCGACGCAGTGGGCCTGCCACACATCCTCAGCACACTGGACAACCTGCAAGCCGCCTACGGCGAAGAACGCTACCGGCCGTCGCTGCTGTTGCGCCGCCGCGTGGCCGAAGGGAGAAACTTCCATGACTAACCATGAAGCGATGACCCTGGCCAGCGACTGTGCGCAGTCGCTGTTCCAGCGTGACGCCGCCAGCCAGGCGATGGGCATGCGCCTGCTGTCCGCCGGCCCCGGCACCGCTCGCGTGGGCATGACCGTGCGCGCCGACATGGTCCAGGGCCACGGCACCTGCCACGGCGGCTACCTGTTCGCCCTCGCCGATTCGGCCTTCGCCTTTGCCTGCAACAGCTACAACGAAGCCACCGTGGCCATCGGTTGCAGCATCGACTACATCGCCCCGGCCCGCCTGGGCGACACCTTGAGTGCCGATTGCATCGAGCAAAGCCGCTCGGGCCGCACCGGCAACTACGACGTACGCATTGAAAACCAACAGGGCCAGTTGATCGCCCTGTTCCACGGCAAATCCTACAAAGTGCGCGGCCCAGTGCTGGCGCAGGAGACCCCGAATGAATGACGCCCTGATTATCGACGCGGTACGCACGCCCATCGGCCGCTATGCCGGTGTCCTGAGCAGCGTGCGCGCCGACGACCTTGGTGCGGTGCCGCTGCGCGAACTGCTGCGCCGTCACCCGAATGTGGACTGGAGCAGCGTTGACGATGTGATCTACGGCTGCGCCAACCAGGCCGGCGAAGACAACCGCAACGTCGCACGCATGTCGGCACTGTTGGCCGGTTTGCCGGTCAGCGTACCGGGCACCACCCTCAACCGCCTGTGCGGTTCCGGGCTGGATGCGGTTGGCACCGCCGCCCGTGCAATTCGCAGTGGCGAGGCCGGGCTGATGCTGGTGGGTGGCGTGGAATCGATGTCCCGCGCACCACTGGTGATGGGCAAGGCCGAGCAGGCGTTCTCCCGTCAGGCCGAGATTTTCGACACCACCATCGGCTGGCGCTTCGTCAATCCGCTGATGAAAAAGGCCTTCGGCATCGACTCCATGCCGGAAACCGCAGAGAACGTCGCCGCACAGTTCAACATCTCCCGCGCTGATCAGGACGCCTTCGCCCTGCGCAGCCAGCAACGCGCTGCCGCTGCACAAGCCAACGGACGTCTGGCCAAAGAGATCGTCGCGGTGGAAATCCCCCAGCGCAAAGGCCCGGCCAAAGTGGTCGAGCACGATGAACACCCGCGCGGCGATACCACGCTGGAGCAACTGGCCAAACTCGGGACGCCGTTCCGCGAAGGCGGCAGCGTCACCGCCGGCAATGCCTCCGGCGTGAACGACGGTGCCTGCGCCTTGCTGCTGGCCAGCCCCGAAGTCGCCAAGCGCCATGGCCTGACCGCCCGTGGCCGAGTGGTGGCGATGGCCACTGCCGGCGTCGAGCCACGAATCATGGGCATCGGCCCGGTGCCGGCGACCCGCAAGGTGCTGGAGCTGGCCAACCTGAGCCTGGCGGACATGGACATCATCGAACTCAACGAAGCCTTTGCCGCCCAAGGCCTGGCGGTGTTGCGCGAACTGGGCTTGAGCGACACCGATCCACGGGTCAACCCCAACGGCGGCGCCATTGCCCTGGGCCATCCGCTGGGCATGAGCGGCGCGCGTCTGGTGACCACCGCCCTGCACGAGCTGGAAGAACGTCAAGGCCGCTATGCCCTGTGCACCATGTGCATCGGCGTGGGCCAAGGGATCGCGCTGATCATCGAGCGTCTATCCCACTAAAGAATCGCGATTCCCAAGGAGCCCAGAGGTATCCTTGGGGCATGCACTCAAAGCCCCCGCGTGCAGGGGCTTGAACACAAAAACAATTCGAGTGAAAACATGAACATGCCAATTTCCCAATCCACGCTTGATCCCGTGCTGGACCCGCTGGAAACCGCCAGCGTCGACGAACTCCGTTCGCACCAGCTGGAACGCCTGCGCTGGAGCCTGAAACACGCTTACGAGAACGTGCCGCTGTACCGTCAGCGCTTCGATGCCCTGGGCGTGCACCCGGATGACATCAAGTCCCTCGACGACCTGGCGAAGTTCCCGTTCACCACCAAGTCCGACCTGCGTGACAACTACCCCTACGGCATGTTCGCCGTGCCAATGCACGACATCGTGCGCCTGCACGCCTCCAGCGGCACCACCGGCAAACCGACCGTCGTCGGCTACACCCAGAACGACATCGACACCTGGGCCAACGTCGTGGCCCGTTCGATCCGCGCGGCTGGCGGTCGTCGTGGCGATAAAGTGCACATTTCCTATGGCTACGGCCTGTTCACCGGCGGCCTGGGTGCGCACTACGGTGCCGAGCGCCTGGGTTGCACCGTGATTCCGATGTCCGGCGGCCAGACTGAAAAGCAAGTGCAGCTGATCAAGGATTTCCAGCCGGACATCATCATGGTCACGCCGTCCTACATGCTCAACATCGCCGATGAAATCGAGCGCCAGGGCATCGACCCGCACAAACTGGCCCTGCGCCTGGGCATCTTCGGTGCCGAGCCGTGGACCGCCGAACTGCGCAGCGCCATCGAGGCGCGCATGGGCATCACCGCCCTGGACATCTACGGCCTCTCGGAAATCATGGGCCCGGGCGTCGCCATGGAATGCGCCGAAACCAAGGACGGCCCGACCATCTGGGAAGACCACTTCTACCCGGAAATCATCGACCCGATCACCGGCGAAGTACTGCCGGACGGCCAGATGGGCGAACTGGTGTTCACCTCCCTGAGCAAAGAAGCCCTGCCGATGATCCGATACCGCACCCGCGACCTGACGCGCCTGCTGCCGGGCACTGCGCGGCCAATGCGACGCATCGACAAGATCACCGGACGCAGCGACGACATGCTGATCATCCGCGGCGTGAACGTGTTCCCGACGCAGATCGAAGAGCAGGTGCTGAAAATCAAGCAACTTGCCGAGAGCTACGAGATCCATCTGCATCGCAACGGCAACCTGGACAGCGTCGACGTGCACGTGGAGCTCAAGGCCGAACACCAGCACCTGACCGACGACCAGCAAAAAGCCGTGTGCGGCGAGCTGAGCAAGCACATCAAGACCTACATCGGGATCAGTACGCGGATCGTGTTGCAGCCTTTCCACTCGATCAAGCGATCCGAGGGCAAGGCCTGCCACGTAGTGGACAAACGCCCTAAAGCATGACTGCTGCACCCCTTTGAGCCCCGCTGATGCGGGGTTTTTTTTGGTTCTTCACGGAATTTCGGGAAACACAGAAACAGGAACGCCGATTTGATTGATGATGTTCGTGCGAGCAAACACATCTAACAAACCGACGTTTCTGTGCGCGATATTAGTACTGTCCTTCCTTTTTTGGGCGGGCTTTTCTGCCGTAACCATCAAGCCTGATGGCGATGCCCTACAGATCGATCTGGCTCCCCGTGCCACGCGATTTCCTTCCTGTGGTGTCTGCCAAAAAACCTGTTCAACCACCCATGAGTATTGCGAGCGAGTCGTTCGTGATTTGCCCATTCTTGAGGTAGGTCAGGTGACCGCCGCCGTCCAGTGCCAGGTTTTCACCGCCTTGTTAGAGATTTCCTCAAGCTTCTTCTTGTCGCTGCATTCAATCCAGCGCGCAGAGTAGACGGTGATCGGCTCGTAGGAGCACTCGACCTTGCATTCCTCTTTCAGGCGGCTGGCGACCAATTCGAACTGCAGCACGCCGACGGCGCCGAGGATGATGTCGTTGCTGCGTTTGGGGAAGAACACTTGGGTAGCGCCTTCTTCGGCCGTTTGTTGCAAGCCTTGGCGCAGTTGCTTGGATTTCAGCGGATCACGCAGGCGCACGCGACGGAACAGTTCCGGGGTGAAGTGCGGGATGCCGGTGAAGCCCAGGGTTTCGCCTTCGCTGAAGGTGTCGCCGATCTGGATAGTGCCGTGGTTGTGCAAACCGATGATGAAGCCAAGCAATCCTTAATAATGCTCAGCGTCGCGCAAAGAAAATGAAAAAACCTTACAAAAAAAACAGATCTGTCTGAAAGAATTTTCCGAAAGATCAAAGAAAAAATATGAGTTCTTGAAATTTCAAACCTCAAAAAATATACATACACCTACACAACACCAATCTCAAAATCACACGCTGCCTTTTCAAAGACGGGGCATTATGAAAAACGCAATATCACCTACAAGAAGTGAAAATTTTTCCGAATGGTATCAACAAGTCATCAGCCAGTCTGAACTGGCTGAAAACTCTCCCGTTAGAGGTTGCATGGTCATTCGCCCTTGGGGCTATGGCATATGGGAGCAGATTCAACGAGAGCTTGATCAAAAATTCAAAGATACAGGCCATGCGAACGCATATTTCCCACTTTTGATCCCCTTATCCTTTTTACAAAAAGAAGCAGAACATGTCGATGGTTTTGCCAAGGAGTGCGCAGTTGTAACCCATCACCGTCTGGAACAGACAGCAGATGGAAAACTCACTCCCGCTGGCGAACTGGAAGAGCCTTTGATCATCAGGCCTACCAGCGAAACGGTGATCGGTGCCTCCTTTTCACGATGGGTGCAAAGTTATCGGGATTTGCCGCTACTCATTAACCAGTGGGCCAACGTCCTGCGCTGGGAAATGCGTCCAAGGATCTTCCTGCGCACCTCAGAGTTTCTGTGGCAGGAAGGCCACACCGTTCACACCTCCAGTGAAGAGGCCTTGGACGAGACGCTGAAGATGCTGGATATCTATGAGCGGTTTACTGTCGAACACTTGGCCATACCAGTAATCAAGGGCGAAAAGTGCTCATGGGAACGTTTCCCGGGCGCGGTCAATACCTACACCATCGAGGCGATGATGCAGGACGGCAAGGCCTTGCAAGCGGGGACCTCACATTTCCTGGGACAAAACTTTGCCCAGGCATCAGACATCCGCTTTGTTAACAAGGAAGGGGTAAAAGAATTGGCCTGGACCACTTCATGGGGCGTTTCCACACGATTGATTGGTGCAATGATCATGGCCCATGGCGATGACGACGGCCTGGTAATCCCACCGCTGGTGGCACCGACGCAAGTCATCATTGTTCCGATCGTACGCAGTGAACAGGATGCCGAAGCCATCCACGCCTACTGCGATAAGTTGCAAAAACAGATCTCCCGGAAAAGACTGAAGGGGCAAAAACTGCGTGCCAGCGTTGATAAGCGGGACATGAATGGCGGCGAAAAAAAGTGGTATCACATCAAGCGCGGTGTGCCTGTTCGGGTCGAAGTCGGGATAAAGGAGCTGGAACAGAACATGGTCACTTATTCCTGCAGAGACAACAGTAAGAAAATATTGAATGTGGACATCAATATCTTTGTAAAAGACGTGTCAAAAATCCTGAAGACTATCCAGATAGGCATGCTTGAAAGTGCCAGAAAGAAACTTTTCGACAATACAGAGACCGTCACCACCCTCGAAGGCTTTAAGCAAGCACTCAAGCGCAAAGACAAACTCAATAAATTCGTTCTCGCGCCCTTCATTGATGACGAGAAAGTTGAGAAAACCATCAGCGAACTGGGTGTAACAGTTCGCTGTATTCCACTTGTTCAACCCAAGGCTGCAGCCACCTGTTTGTTTACGGGTCAGCCCACCAGACTCTGGGCACTCTATGCAAAGTCATATTGATCCCTAATCACCAACAGCCCCACTTGCTAGGGGCTGTTTTGTTTCCGGTCGGATTAACTTGCCCCCTTCTACATAGAAAATCACACCGCCGACCATCAGCAACCCCAACAAGTACAACAAAAAATACAGCGGATTAAAGTCGGCAAGAATAAAACCACAGACCACCGGCGTCGACGCCGCACCCAGGTACGTGAGGTTTTGCGAGCTGTAGTAGGCCCCAGCCATGTGCGCCGGTGCGATACGGGTGATGTAGAAAAACTCCAGTGGCTGAATGATGATTTCTCCTACCGTAAAGATGGCAGTGAACAAGCCCCATAAATAGAGGGTGCTGGAGAAAGCAAATCCCATCAGCCCGATCACGAACGCCAGAATGCAGCCGCAGATCCAGTATCTGAATCGTTCAGCAGCCACCCTGCGACCGATCTGATATTGCAATAGGATCGAAGTCAGCGCATTGGTGACAAACACCACATTGATGATCTCGTACATTTGCGCGGTGGAATGGGCCGTGATCAGGTACTGGCCCACGTACATGTGAAACTGCCCGAACACCCCGGCCAGCAAGACGCTGGCTACCGTGAACTTCAGTAGGTTGCGATCCTTGGCCATGATTGCCAGCGAACCGAACCACCCTTCGCCTTCGACGTTTTGCCGATCGCCCCCCCTCGGCAATGCAAACGGATTGACGGCAACCAGAATAAAAATCAGCGCCGATGCGCTGCAGAACAGCAATGGCGAAACACCTTGGCGATTCAGCCACAGTCCGATCAGCGGCCCCAATGCATACGCGGTGTTGGTGAAGGTGTATT
Source organism: Pseudomonas izuensis (assembly GCF_002356535.2). Taxonomy (NCBI): domain Bacteria; kingdom Pseudomonadati; phylum Pseudomonadota; class Gammaproteobacteria; order Pseudomonadales; family Pseudomonadaceae; genus Pseudomonas; species Pseudomonas izuensis. Next base: position 4,744,830 of record NZ_AP017423.2, read on the forward strand.
TGAGCGACAGCACCGACGCGGTTTCCTGCGGAGGGAACAATCGGGCGATGCACATGCGCACGGCTGTCTCCAGCGACAGGTAAGTCAGATTGAGCAGCAGACACAGAATGAAAACCAGGGCCAGCGAGTTGAATATAAACAGGCTCAAGTACACCGTTGACTGGATGACGGATGAGGTCAGCATCAAGGCTTTGAGACTCAACCCGTCCAGTACCGAGCCGAACACCAGGCTGGACACTGAGCTCAGGAGAATAAACCCGCCGACAAACAGCCCGATCTGATCCACCGAAAGGTCGAAGCGCTCCTTCAGAAAAATCAGAAAGTAGGAAAGAAAAGCGGCCCGTGCCAACGTCGGGAAAAACGACAGCGGCACTACCAGTGCCGAACCGCTGAACAACCGACGCAGGCCCATCCGGTTAAATACGTCCATAGACCACACGCGTTTTATAGTTAAGTGAGACAAGGCCGTTTTGCTGATACTCCTGATGCAAGGCGTTCAGGGCGTTGCTGGCCGTACGATATTCGAGTGTTCCTGGTTGCGCCGCATAGGAACAGGACAGGGTTCTTTCAAGCAGACCCGACTCGCTCAGTTGCTGACTATTGTGGAACGTGCGTTCCTCGTAGGGACCGGAAAAAAACTGCTGGACCCGGCTTTCCAGGGCTTCGTCGATTTGCAACGTCTCGGCATAACGTTCGAAGGCATCGTTCAGCAATTGTTCGTAAGCACGGTGAAACTCATCGCAGTCGGGGCTGCGAATATTCCAGATGAGGATCACTGGATTGTCGGTCGCCAGCACCCGTCGGAATTCAGCCTGGGTCTTGCCTGGCTCGAACCAGTGAAAGGACTGCCCGCACACCAGCGCCGCTACCGAGCACGGTGCAGCACCCAGTTGTTCGGCCGTTCCGGAACGGTAATTTGCGCTTGGCTGCCCGTTTTTTGCTTTGGCCTTGGCCAGCATGTTTGCGTCAGGTTCTATTCCAATCATCGGCATGCCGGTAGCCGCCAGTTGCCGGGTCAGTATCCCGGTTCCCGATCCGACATCCAGCACTGGCAATCCCAGCGATAAATCGAGCTGACGCTGGATGAACAGAATGGCCTCTTGCGGATAGGAAGGTCTAGCACTGTCATAAATTTCGGATTTGTTGGCATAGGCGGCAGAGAGGGGACGGGCCATATCAAAGCTCCTTGGAGGGGTATTCAAGCCTGGTGTAGTCATTCAGCAAGCGGGAAAAAAGGGCGATGAAATCCCTGGCGTGAGCAAAGGCCGGCATGGGACTTTCAATGCGATGCAGGTCGTCAACGATGATCGAAAAGATGATCCTTACTGCGCCGCCATGGGCCAGGTAAGCGACGTTGTTGTAGTTGCGATAGCCGATGCCGTGTTTGTCGCCTACCTGGTCCACATCGGTCAGCCAGCTCCTGACCGCAGTGGTGTCTTGCTGCGCGCGCATGCTGTTCAGGCCGAACTCACACAACTCCCGGCGGATAAAAGCCCCGCCGGCAGGCAAGCGATTTTTTGCGCCTTCGACCAATATCGACAGGGCCGTCACCAAGTCCGACGCCGTAGTGGTATTGACTGCACTCAACGGGTGATTGGCAGTCAACGCCGGACTCGGCACCGCCGATAAATGCCAAGTCCCGGCCAACCCAAGTACAGTCGACAACGCATTCAAGCGTTCAAGACGGAGCAGATCCACAAGATAGAAGGTGGCGACGTTGTCGCTTAAACCCATCATCAACTTGAGCAGTTCCGCCACAGTGAATACCCGGGGGCTGTCCAGCAACCAAAGACCGCCACAGGTTTGAACGCCCGCTTTCTGGTTATCCACCACGACGCTGTCGCTCAGCGCCAGCTCCCCATGTTCAATCAGCAGCAGCACTGCCACCAGGATGTAAAGCTTACGGGTACTTGAGGCGGGAACACGGGCGTGCTCATTGAACGCATGACGAGTGCCGCGAACCACATCGTATATGCACCAGCGGTAGGAACAGGCCGACTCATGCTGTGCCCGTTCGATCATCCGCTGCCCGATAACATGCAATGGCCAACCACCGCTGTCCAACCAATCCTGCACCTCAGGTTCAACCTTCATTCAATGCAAACTCCTGCAGTTTTTCCCCCACCAGTCTGGCGACCGATATTGCTTGGGAACGAATAAAAAAATGATCCCCCGCAATGACTGACACCTGGCATCCACGGGAGGTATGACGTGTCCAGCCTGGATAGTCTTCGAAGAGACTGGTGACCTTGTCCCGGCTGCCCAGCAACAGATCGATAGGCACGGAAACAGGAGTGACGGCGCTTTTCGAAAGGTCGATAGCCAACTGAAAATCGGCCCTGATCATAGGCAATGCCGCGTCCATCAGCGCCGGATTGGCCATCAATTCCGGTGGTGTTCCCCCTAGTCCTGCCAGCACTCGCAATAAGGTTAAATCGCTCAGATCCCGCTCGCGGATACGCATGGCCTCGGCAAACCGTTCAGGTGCCAGGCATCCGCTGACGAACAACCGCACGGCTTTGAGCCCCCGCGTTTGTTCCAGCACCCACTGGAACTCAAACGCGATACGCCCGCCCAGACTGTGGCCGAAGAGTGCAAAGGGGGGGACGCACCATCGAGCGTAGTGGGCCAGCAAGTAATCGATCAGTTCGTCGCGGGTGACCAATGCCGGTGTATCCTGCGCTCCTCCCCGTCCCGGAATGTCGACCGGAATCACATTTACGCACGGCAACACACGGCGCCAGCGCGCATAGAACCTGGCGCTGCCACCCGCGTACGAGAAGCACAGCAGCGTCAGCGGCTCAGTGCTCATCGGTTGCCCTCGCCATACTCATCAGTTGCTTCAGGTGCTGCACCATGCGGTGCCCCCAGCCTTCAACTTCGGCGGTCGAGAAGCGCTGGGTGTGGAACCAGAAGTTGAAGCGCAAATCATCGCCGTTGATTTCGACCACCAGATGCAGACCCGGTACTCGCCGCATGTCTTCGACGTTGGCCCCTGACAGAAGCCCCTCCGATACCGGACCAAGGATCTCCACTCCTTCGATCCGAACCTTGCCCGGGGCCTCAGCGGTGTGGCGATAGTTGAGGAAGTTGATGCCCACGTCCGAAAAGTAGGTGTCGTGCGCCATCCCGGAAAACGCCGACACTTCACCGATCAACATGGACGGGTGCATGAATGGATAACCCTGAATGGCCTCCAGCGCGTGTGCGACCGTTGAGATGCCACTCAACCAGTCGTGATGCACAGTGATTGGTACGGGCAGCGGAGAGGTGAACGGACCGATCACATTGTTGAACTCGCTCAAGCCGCGCCCGCTGTTGATCGCGCTGACAATCAACTGATCGCAGCCGATGACGTCGGCCATGGTCGTGGCGTAAACATACAAAATTGCATTGAACACGCTGAATCCGTAACGCTCGGCCAATTCGCTCAAAACACGGTTCGCCCCGGCGACTTCGATGCTGTAGCGGGACGACGAACAAGCGGCCGTGGATGTGAACCCCGGGTGCGCGGGCAACACGGTCGGGCCTTCAAAGGCGTTGTACAGCCCCTTGAAGAAACGGGCATCGGTGCCCCACTGTTCACTCAGGTACTGCTGTTGACGTCGCGCATAGTCGGCATAACCCATTTCGTGATCGATACGCGTCAGTGGCTGATGCTCGGCGAGGCGATGCAGACACTCGCCAAACCGGTCAAAAAACAGGGTCAGGGATTTGCCATCGAACTCCAGATGTTGAACCCCTAGCAGCGCGATGAAGAATGGCTCCCCGACATCGATAAAGTGAATCGTCCAGGTCACATTATCCTCAGGCTTGGGCAACGCCTGCGCCATGGCCTGCACACAGGCCCCAATCTGCTGCGCTTTGTCCGCAGCCGTTTGTGAAGACAAATCCGTAAACAGCACCCCAAAGCCCTGGAGGACTTCAGCGGAGGTTCTGACTGTTGGCCGTCCTTGCGGGAAAAACGTTCGCAACAACCGATGCTCATCCACCACTTGGAACAGCGCCTTCCGGCAGTGCTCGGCGTCGAAGTGACAGTAAATCAAATAGGGAATGACGCGCAGACCATAGTCCTTGCCAATAAGCGAAATCCACCGCATCTGTTGCAATGAAACCGCTGTGCCCTGCACACCCATTTCAACAGAGCCGTTGCGCTCACTATGGGCTGCACGCCATGCCGGCTGAGTGACGTGGGACACAAGGAGGGCATGCAACTCACTTAACGCCTGCATGGAGTTAAAGCGTTTGACGGTCCACTGCAGGTCAAACTGCGTGACGAGTGCATTCTTCAGTTGCACCAGAGCCAATGAGTCAAAGCCCAGGGCCTTGAAGCCAAACTCTTTGATCATGTCGTAGCGTCCACGGCTCGACGCCTCCAGACCGACCAGCGAATCAATCGTTTCTACGAGCCAGGTCTCGAGCAAGCTACCCATTTGGGTTTCGTCGGCACACTCGAGAAGGCGAGCCGAAACGCTGGCCGGCCGGGTCCTGTCTTTATTGCTGTCATCAGTCACCAGCTGCTCAAGGAACCGTGCACAAACCCAAGATCTGTCGCCCAGGACCTTGGCGTCAATGTTCATGAACCCAGCGATTCGGGATGGACCGGCCAGTAACTGGCGGATAAAAAGCAAGCCCTGTTCACTGCTGTGGCTGTTCAAGCCACTGGCTTTGAGCACCTGCATTCGCTGGTAGTTATCGCGTAGTTTTCCGGCATCGCCCCACACCCCCCAATTGACCGTCAGTACCCTGGACGCCCGGAGAAACAATGCCTCATGGGCGGCGTCGAGAAAGGCGCTGGCCGCACCATAGGTCGACTGTCCGCCATTACCCAGAATCGAAGTGGCTGAAGAGAAATTGAAAACACAGTCGATCGCCCGTCCCTGGTCACACAGCAGTTGGTAAAGGGTCAGGACACTCGTGCATTTGGCCTCGAACGAACGCTGCAGATCCGCAACCTGAACCTCACTGGATAACTGGTCATTGAGATCGACGGCTAGATTGAAAATGGTCACCTTGCCAATCGCTGCACTTTGCAGCCACTTCGCACACTCGTCCCGCCCCTGATCGGACGAAAGGTCGAACCCCAGATACCGGATGCTCGGGTAACGTATCATCAGGGCTTGCATCGCTTCACCAGGTAGTGCCGAGCGCCCGATAACATGAATGCACTGGACCTGATCAGCGCAAAGGCTTTCGATCAACTGCCTGCCGATGCCGCCAGCGCCGCCGATCAGAAGGTAACTGTTATCGACAGGGAAGCTGAAGCTGGCGTCATTGCTGTCCATTGTCCTTTCCAGCCGGGGCACGAAGGCTTGCGCCTGTCTGACCGTGACGACGAGCTCGTCGGTTAACGGCAACAACACGATCGGGCTGGCATCCTCGATACCTGTGGGCGACTGCTCACTGATGAAGTTGAGGACGGTCACCTTCCAGTCAGGCTCTTCGATCAACACCGAGCGAAGCATGCCCACGACGCTGTTTGCCACCGGGTTGAGGCTCATGTCCTCATCGCGGTTGGCCTCCGTGGCAAACAACAGACAAAATTGTGGTCGCCGGTCATAACCGTCAGGCACGGAGCGCAACAGGTTCAAGACTCGCGCGCAGGTGCTGACTGCCGTGGATGCGTCATTGTTCCGCAACTGCCGCAGGTCGAGATACACCCTGTCTACGCCCTCGGCATACTCCCCCCACATCCCGTCGAAATCCTGCGCTGCAATGAAATCCAAGGCTTCGCGCGATGACGCGTCAATGCCCATGAAGCGATTCAACGCAACGCAGTGAAACTGGCCGAAGGAGTTTTTCAGGTAGCGGGCTTCAGCCTCGTTGAATGCCTCGTTCGGCGCGAGAAACAGAACCTTTTGTCCGGCAGCCGAGTGGCTGTCCATCCGCTCCACCGTCAACGACTGCCAAACCGTTTGATAGGTGTGTTTGGCTTGGGCGTGAACCGGCTCAGACGTTTCAATCCAGCAGCGAACGCGCTGGAAAGGATAAGTCGGCAAACCTGCCAGTATCGGCACTCGCCCTTGTTGGACCGGGACGTGAACATCGACGCCCGCCTGGAACAACTCACCCAACACCGTCAGATACTGTCGATGATCCCTCTGCCCGCCCCGAGCCATGGGCAGCATGCTCAAACGGTCTCCGGCCTCGCTGAGCACCAGACCTGACAGCATGGCTTTCGGCCCGATCTCGACCAGGTGAGTGCAACCCAGGTCAAGTGCAGCGGCAACGCTCGCTCGGAAATTCACAGTTTCACGCAACTGACGACGCCAATATTGCGAGGTCGCCACCTCATCGCCGGCCAGTGTTCCCGTTACAGTGGAAATGAAAGAACGAACAGGTGGGCTCAGTTCGACGCTGTCCAGATAGGCTTCAAAGCTGTCCAGTAACGGGTCTAACAAAGAGGAGTGCCCGGGACGTGAGATCTTTAATCGCGTTGCGCTCACCCCGGCGGCGTCCGCGTTTTTCAGGAGAAGACCTACCGCTTCCAGCGTTCCGGATACCGCCGTGTTATTTACCGCGTTTAATGCGGCAATCGACAGCCCGCCTGGCGTTCGTTCAATCAATCTCGACGCACACTCGTGATCGCCCCCAAGGACTACCATGGCCCCGATGTCTCCCAGCGAATCCAGCAGTCGGCTGCGCTTTACAAGCATTCGGAAACCCTGCTCGGGGCTGAACACCCCCGCAATGCAGGCTGCCGCGTACTCACCCAGGCTGTGCCCAAACACTGCCACGGGGGCGATGCCATTACATAGGAACAGACGCGCCATCGCCACTTGCAGCGCAAATGTCATGGGCTGCGAGCGGGCGATATCCTGCTCGACCTGCCCGTTGATCCGGGGATCGAACAACAGATTGGCGGCAGAGGCACCGAAGACGTCCTGGCAGACCGGGTCGAACGCATCCAGCTCGGCTTTGAACAGCGCTTCATGGGTATAGAGCTCTCGCCCCATGTCCCGATGTTCGCCGCCTTGACCGGAAAACATCAGGCCAACCCGTGGCGCAGTCGCCGCCGGCGGCCGAGCGTCGAAGGTCAACCCGGCCAGTGCGTCGATGGCTTCCCTGCGATGACTGGCGATGACGTACGTGCGCTGCTCGAACAATGATCTGGAATGCAGAAGATTGGCGGCAAATAGCGGGAAACTGTCGTCCGTCTGAGCCTCGAGAAACTGCCGGTAACCGGCGCACAGCTGCTGCAGGCCGTCGCGCTCTCTGGCCGAGACGGGAATCAGGCATAACCGCTCATGGTCGAGTGATGAACTGGCAACCTTCGGTGCCGGCGCCGTCTCGACAATCAAGTGCGAGTTATTGCCACCCAAGCCAAAACTGCTGACCCCGACGATGACGTGAGGCGTCGTGATGACCACTTGTTGCCGGTTGACAGTAAAGGGGGTTTCCTCAATGTACAGCTGCGGGTTGTACTGTTCGAAGTTGAGGGTCGGGGGGATCACCTTGTGCCGAGCGATCAGGACTGCCTTGATCAGACCGGCCATCCCGGCCGCCCATCCCAGGTGTCCGATATTGCCTTTGACACTCCCCAGGTAACAGGTGTGTTCGCGGTCACGGTCGGCAAAGGCATTGGCCAGGGCCTTGATTTCGATGGGGTCGCCAATGGGGGTCGCGGTGCCATGGGCCTCGACGTAGCTGACCTGCTCGGGGCCGACACCGGCGATATCGAGTGCCTCGCGAATGACCCGAGCCTGCCCGGCCACAGAAGGCGCCGACATACCCGCTCGATGAGCACCATCGTTGTTGGTGGCGACCGAGCGAATCACCGCATGGATCTGATCGCCGTCGGCCAGAGCGTCACCAAGCCTCTTCAGTCCAACTACCGCAGCACCCGAACCGAACACTGTTCCGCTGGCCTTAACATCGAACGGACGACAATGCCCATCGGCGCTGAATGGCATGCCGGGCTCAAAATAGTAGGGGATCGATTGCGGAACAGAGACCGCGGCGGCACCGACCAGTGCCGCATCGCACTCCCTCAGCAATAGCGCCTGAATGGCGGCCTGAATACCGAACATCGACGTCGCACAGGCGGCCTGAACGTTTACCGCAGGACCGCAACAGTTGAGCTTATAAGCGATGCGACTGGCGAGGAACTCTTTGTCCGTGGCCATGAATTGCGCCAGAGCCTCGGAGGATTGATACAAGCCGCAGGCGCTGTCGCGGGCACGCAGGCCGTGAACATTGTTGATGAAATAGGAACTAGGGCCGGCACCGCAGAACACGCCAACAGAACCGGTCTGCGCGTGCAACGATGCATCCTCCAGCACCTCCCACGCGCACTCGAGCAAGATCCTGTGCTGGGGATCCAGCAGTTGGGCCTCCTTGTAACTGAACCCGAAAAAACCGTAATCGAAGTCTTCTATACCCGGAAGCTCGGCGCGAGCCCAAATCTGCCCGTCCGCGTCGGTCTCGACATGAATGCTTTCAACACCGTTCAACAGGTTTTGCCAGTATTGGTGGATCGATGTTGCCCCCGGAAAACGGCAAGACATACCGACAATCGCAATGTCACTTTCATCCGACGGTTCTTGATACTCCTCATGATTGTGCATGTCAGTCCCCCTTTCTTTCCTGAAAACGTTGAATGGCGGCCGATCTCTGTTTTCGGTTGCTGGCGGGCGCAACCGCCGGGGCAATCTGTTGCGTCGTATCCAGCGAGCACTGGTAACAGGCGCACAACAGCCTGGGCGTCGGGTACTCGAACAGATCGGTCTGGCGGAAGTCATGGGCCAGCACATAACGCAGTTCGGCCAACAGGGAAATCAGAGTGATGGAGTTCGCACCGACGTCCATGAAGTTATCGTTGGCACCGAGCCGGTCAAGACCAAAACAGGACGCCGCCAGCTCGCACACCGTCGTTTCAAGCTCACCATGCGGCTCAACGTAGCTCGTTGAAATGTGCGATCGCAGCCCACCGACTTGAGGCAGTTTTTGCAGATCGACCTTGCCGTTTTGCGTCAAAGGAATGGCCGCAATCTTTTTGTAGAAGGACGGCAGCATGTAATCGGGCAGTCTTGCCGCCAGATGCGTATGCAGGCTCATACTGGGATCGTGATCACGTTCCTGGGCCATGAAGTACAGGACCAGCGTCGTAGTCCGGCCGGACTGTCGGGCCACGACGAGGCAATCGTCGACCAGCTCGGAATCAGCGACGACGGTCTCGATTTCTTTCAACTCGACCCGGTAGCCGCGAACCTTGTACTGTCGGTCACGCCGACCCTTGTACTCGAACAACGCCTGTTCGTTCAGGACACAGATGTCGCCGGTGTTGTACATCCGCTCGTGTGTCTCGGGATGTGTCACAAACTTCTCTGCCGTTTGCGCGGACATGCCGTAGTAACCCAGCGCCAGCGAGCGGCCGGCGATGTAGAGCTGTCCGTTGGTACCCGGTATGACTGGCTGTAGCTCGTCATCGAGCAGGTAAGCGGTGCTGGCCTGGGTGACTTGACCGATGGGCGGCAGATCCGGCCAGTCTTCTGGCTCGCCACCGAGCCGATGCTCCATCACCACATGCGTTTCGGCCGGACCGTAGTGATTGATCAGTAGGCATTGGGGATGAGCCTTGAACCATTGCCTGACGACAGGGCTAATCTTCAACTGCTCACCGGCGCAGATCACTTCCTGCAGATCAGCCAACACTTGCGAGTCGTGAAGATTGAACGTGACGAAAGGGATCAGCATTGAGGTTGGCAGAAACAGGCGCGTGACTGCCGCAGAAACCATCTCTCGAGTCAGCTCGTGCAGATCTTTCTTTTGTTCGTCCGTGATGACCAGCAGACGATCCCCATGGCACAACGCGCTGTAGATCTCCTGAAATGAAACATCAAAACCCTGGGCCGCATACAACAACGTGGTGCCAGCCTGACCCGGCGCTTTCACCATCCAGTCGATCAGGGTGCTCAGCGATCGATACGGCACCATGACCGGTTTGGGCTGCCCGGTAGTCCCGGAAGTAAAGACAACGTAAGCCGGCACTTCATCCAGTGTCTCGGGCGTAATCTCGACACTGCCGGTACCTACCGACGGCGCGGTGGGTTCATCAATACGCAGCGAGCGCGTCCACTCGTCCAGCATCACGGTCAACTCGACGTTCTCCTGCTCATTCAGCAGGCATAACGACAAGTCGATGGAAGTGATCATTTGCCGTAATCGCTCAACCGGGTAACTCCTGTCCAGTGGTACGACTGTTCGCCCCGATAAGTGAATAGCCAGTATCGAGACTATGTAATCGACGCTTTTCTCCATCAACACACCGATCATCGAGCCCGAACTTGTCGAAGCGATAACCTCGGCCAAGCGTTGCGCTTGATCATATAACTCGCCGTATGAAAGCTTCGACGACACATCAACAATGGCCGGCACTTCGGGGAGCGCACGAGCGAGATCGACAAACTTTTGAATAAACAACATTCGCTCAATCCTCCCGACGACTACCGATTCGAATGGCAAAGTTACCCAAAAGCTCCCTATTCTCGAACATAATCTGATGGGCTTCCGGCAAATCTTCAAAATCAAAAATTCTAGTTAAACAAGGGTTTACCAGCCCCTGACGAACCAACTTATTGAATGCACTGCATTGAGCCAGATTGGCAAAGTGAGAACCCTGAAACCTTTTCTGTCGCATCCACTGATAGCGGATATCGAAGGTCCCCTTGTACCCACTGGTTCCGGCACAAATAACCACCATTCCACCGGGCGCGCACACAAAGGAGGATGTCGGAAATGTATCTTCGCCAGGATGTTCAATAACAATATTGGGGTTTTTCTTATCACCTACCAAACGCCAGATTTCATGCTGAAAACGCCTGGCTTCACTCAGCCATTTGGCATATGCAGCCGGATCCTCTATATCGTCCAGGACGCCCCAATGCCCATACTCCTGACGATTGATCGTGCCTTTGGCACCAATCTGTCGACAGTAATCCGCTTTTTCGTCGCTGCTCACTACAGCAATGGGGATGGCTCCAGCGGCGTTGACCAATTGAATAGCCATCGAACCCATTCCGCCGCTGCCCCCCCATATGAGGACCACATCGCCCGGTTTAACCGTATGTGGGGCAAAGCCATGCAGCATGCGATAGGCCGTCGCCCCGCAGAGCATGTAGGACGCAGCCTGCTCCCAGCTCAAATGCGCGGGCTTAGGCAGAATTGCCTGCCGCTTGACCCGGGTGTACTCCGCGAAGGCTCCAAAGTTGATTTCATAACCCCATATTTTTGCCGATTTATCCATGATCTCATCGGCCACTGCATCGCAATCCCACCAACCGCAGTGCAGGACCACCTCATCACCGATAGAGATATCGCCTACGTCCTTGCCTACCGCAACAACGATTCCGGAAGCATCGGATCCGGCAATATGAAAGTTTTGTTTCTCACCACGAGACCTTTGAAGATCAATGACATCTACGGGATATCCTCGTGCAGCCCAAACACCATTGTGATTGACACCTGCAGCCATGACCTTGACTAAGCATTCATCGGATTTAAAGCAAGGAACAGGTATCGACTCAATAGCAAATGCACTCGATGGCTGGCCATACCTCTCAGCTCTAATAATTTGCGCCAACATCATCTCAGGAACATTAAGACTTGTAGGATCAAGTGTCACGCCCACCTTGTTCATATCTAGAGCACCTTGAATTTTTGTTAGTTAAATTAAATAGTCCTTCCGCTGCACACCTAACTACCAGCCACCCATAGCAGGCTGACTATTCAAAAATACGACGAGGAAATCCGGCCCACCAATCAACGACTGATCGTCAGCAAACCGAAACCTAGTACATTTAAAAAATTGACGCAAAGAAAAACACAAATTTCAGACGGCACTTACAATCAGTGAAGTACCGCTCCCAATTCAACCCCAGAAATATCTCAAAACAACGTAACTTCCCTCCTACACTTATTTAAACAAAATAAACATCCTTTATATTTTTTCAAATACTGACGCCTACCGAATTACTTCGAGTGTTGGAACTAAAAGCACATACTCAGAAATGAAACTTTCGAAGGCAAATCTCCGACAGTTCAAATTTCACGGTAAAAAAAGGTTTTTCACGGAGCCCAGCAATAGACAGGTCGGCCCGTAGCCCGCCATTGCGAGCAAGCTCGCACAGGGTGGAGGTGCATCTCAAAAAAACCAGGTCAGCTGTCAGGCCTCCTGGCAGGCTTTTGATCTGGTTTTCGATCTTGATCTTCTTGTCCCTCCGAGCGGCCGAGTGGAGGCCACTGCGCAGTGGGCCAGGGATGACCCAGTGCGACGGGCCCACGGAGCAGGACTGGAGCAAGGTGACCCCGAGCCTTGGCGAGGGGCCGGACGCCGGGGCGAGACCTTTGGTTCCTTTGGGGCGTTTGCCAAAGGGACTCGCCGTAAGGGCTAAACCGTCAGTAGCCGTTACCGAAGCAACGGATATGTACACCGACCCACCCACCCAAAAACCAACCACTCATCCCAAAGCGATACAAAAATCCATACGACACGATATTTTCAGTTTGATATTAATTTCTGTATCGCTTATAAAGTTCTCCATGCCCGCGAAATGCCCCTGAACAAAAAAGAGGCCGGAGACCAAAATGTACGCACAGCTAGTAGAAACAGGCGTAAAGCGCATAAAAGACCTGTCGGAGATGTCCGAACAGGAGCGCGCTTTCCAGGAAAAAATCGATTCAGAAATCAAGATCGAAGCCAAGAACTGGATGCCAGATGCTTACCGCCAGACCCTGATCCGGCAGATTTCCCAGCACGCTCACTCCGAAATCGTCGGCATGCTGCCCGAAGGCAACTGGGTCACCCGCGCGCCATCGCTCAAACGCAAACTGCAACTGATGGCCAAGATCCAGGACGAGGCCGGTCACGGCCTGTACCTGTACAGCGCGATGGAAACCCTGGGCGCCGATCGCGATACAGAAATCGACAAGCTGCACAGTGGCAAAGCCAAGTATTCGAGCATCTTCAACTACCCGACGCTGAACTGGGCCGACATGGGCGCGGTGGGTTGGCTGGTGGATGGCGCGGCGATCGTTAACCAGGTGGTATTGCAGCGCACCTCTTACGGTCCGTACTCGCGGGCGATGATTCGCATCTGCAAGGAAGAAAGCTTCCACCAGCGCCAGGGCTACGAAATCCTCCTGACCATGATGCGCCACGGTACCCAGGCGCAAAAAGACATGGTCCAGGACGCGATCAACCGCCTGTGGTGGCCGTCGCTGATGATGTTCGGTCCGAGTGACGAACACTCACCGAACAGCGCGCAATCCATGGCCTGGAAGATCAAGCGCCAGAGCAACGACGAACTGCGTCAGCGCTTCATCGACCAGACCATTCCGCAGCTGGAACTGCTGGGCTGCACCTGCCCCGATCCGGACCTGAAGTGGAACGCCGAGACCGGCCATTACGACTTCGGCCAGATCCAGTGGGACGAATTCTACGAAGTGCTCAAGGGCAACGGCCCGTGCAACCAGGAACGTGTCGCCACTCGCCGCAAAGCGATTGAAGACGGTGCCTGGGTTCGCGAAGCCGCCGTCGCCCACGCCCGCAAAAAACAAAACAAGAACGCCGCCTGATCCGGCCACCTGATGTGGAGTAACTGAAATGTCCGAGTGGACCCTCTTCGAAGTTTTCGTGCGCAGCAAGCACGGCCTGAACCACAAGCACGTCGGCAGCGTACATGCCGCCGATACCACCATGGCCATCGAAAACGCCCGCGAGCTGTACACCCGTCGCAGCGAAGGCGTGAGCCTGTGGGTGGTGCCGTCGGCACTGATCACCGCCTCGTCGCCGGATGAAAAAGACCCGCTGTTCGATCCGTCGGACGACAAGGTTTACCGCCATGCCAGCTTCTACGAGCTGCCGGCCGAAGTCGGGCACATGTGAGGCCGACCATGAATAACAAGACTGATCTGATCGAATACCTGCTGCGTCTGGGCGACAGCGCCCTGATCCAGGGCCAGCGCCTGTGCCAATGGTGCGGCAAGGCGCCGGCTCTGGAAGAAGAGCTGGCACTGATGAACGTCGGCCTCGACCTGGTGGGTCAGGCGCGCAACTGGCTGGAATACGCCGCCGAACTGCTGGACGATGGCCGTGACGCCGATCACCTGGCGTTCCGTCGCGACGAGCGTGCCTACCGCAACCTGCTGCTGGTGGAGCAACCCAACGGCGACTTCGCGGTGACCATGCTCAAGCAGTTCCTGTACGACGCCTGGCACCTGGAAGTCCTCAAGGGCCTGAGCCAGTCCAGCGACGAGCGTATTGCCGGCATCGCCGCCAAGGCCGTGAAGGAAGTCACCTATCACCTGCGCCGTTCCGGCGAGTGGATCGAGCGCATGGGTGACGGCACCGAGGAAAGCCACAAGCGCATGCTCGCGGCCATCCCGGAAGTCTGGCGTTTCACCGTCGAACTGATCGCCGCCGATGACAGCGAACAGCGCCTGTGCGAGGCCGGCATCACCCCGGACATCGCCACGGTTGCCGCAGCTTGGCAAGCCAAGGTCGAACAGATCTTCGCCAGCGCCACCCTGCCCGTACCGGCCGCGCCAAGCTATTTCTACCTGAATGCGCGCAAGGGCCTGCACACCGAACACCTGGGCATTCTGCTGGCCGAAATGCAGTTCCTGCCACGAGCGTACCCCGATGCAACCTGGTGATCTGATCGCCAGCGACCAGGGCGCCCGGCCGGCACAACCGACCGACCTGGCTGCCGCGTGGGCGATCCTGTCCGAAGTCATGGACCCGGAAGTGCCGGTGGTCAGCGTGGTAGACCTGGGCATCGTCCGCGACCTGGACTGGCAAGCCGGCCACTTGCATGTGGTGGTCACCCCGACCTACTCCGGTTGCCCGGCTACCGAAGTGATCGAGGGCGACATCCGTGCCGCCCTGGAACAGGCCGGCTTCAACGCCCCGCGCCTGGAGCGCAAGTTGACCCCGGCCTGGACCACCGACTGGATCACCGACAGCGGTCGTGAGCGCCTGCGCGCTTACGGCATCGCACCGCCGGAGGGCAGTACCAGCAAGCGCAGCCTGCTCGGTGAAAGCCCGGTGATCGCCTGCCCGCAATGCGGCAGCGTCCACACCGAGGTGCTCAGCGAGTTCGGTTCCACCGCGTGCAAGGCGCTGTATCGCTGCGTCGATTGCCGGGAACCGTTCGACTATTTCAAGTGCATCTGAGCGGCGTCGTCCGTCCAGCTGGAGAACAACAATGAGCAAGTTTCATAGCCTGACCATCAAGGACGTGCGCACCGAGACCCGTGACGCGGTGTCCATCGCCTTCGAGATTCCACAGGAACTGCAAGACAGCTTCCACTTCACCCAGGGCCAGCACCTGGTGATGCGCACCCAGCTGGATGGCGAAGAAGTGCGCCGCTCGTACTCGATCTGCACCGGGGTCAACGACGGAGAACTGCGTGTTGCGGTCAAGCGCGTGGCCGGCGGTCGTTTTTCCGCCTACGCCAACGAACAACTGAAAGCCGGGCACACCCTGGAAGTCATGCCGCCGGCCGGGCATTTCAGCGTCGAACTCGACCCGGCTCGTCATGGTCAATACCTGGCCGTGGCCGCGGGCAGCGGCATCACGCCGATTCTGTCGATCATCAAGACCACCCTGGAAACCGAGCCCCACAGCCGCGTGACCCTGCTGTACGGCAACCGCTCCAGCTCCGGCGCGCTGTTTCGCGAACAACTGGAAGATTTGAAAAACCGCTACCTGCAACGCCTGAACCTGATCTTCGTGTTCAGCCGTGAGCAACAGGACGTCGACCTGTACAACGGTCGGATCAACGCCGAGAAATGCGAGCAACTGTTCAGCCGCTGGCTCGACGTCAAGGCCCTCGACGCCGCCTTCATCTGTGGCCCGCAGGAAATGACCGAGACCGTGCGCGACAGCCTCAAGGCCAAGGGCATGGCACCGGAACGCATTCACTTCGAACTGTTCGCCGCCGCCGGCAGCCAGCAGAAACGCGAAGCCCGCGAGGCCGCCCGCCAAGTCGATTCGGCGGTCAGCCAGATCACCGTCATCAGTGACGGCCGCGCCCTGGCCTTCGATCTGCCACGCAACAGCCAGAGCATCCTCGACGCCGGTAACGCCCAGGGCGCCGAACTGCCCTACTCGTGCAAGGCCGGCGTGTGCTCGACCTGCAAGTGCAAGGTCATCGAAGGCGAAGTGGAAATGGACAGCAACCACGCGCTGGAAGACTACGAAGTGGCCGCCGGCTATGTGCTGTCGTGCCAGGCCTTCCCGATCAGCGACAAAGTCGTGCTGGATTTCGACCAGCTCTGATACCTATCCACAAGAACAACACAAAACCCTGTGGGAGCGAGCCTGCTCGCGATAGCGGTGGGCCAGTCAATGATGATGTCGACTGACGCGCCCTCTTCGCGAGCAGGCTCGCTCCCACAGTGGTCATGCGGTGTTTTCAAAACTTTTGAGAATCAATGCCATGTCCCACGCCCCTACCCTGCAAAGCTTCATCGCCGGTCGCTGGATCGGCCAGCAAGGCGCGCAAACCCTGCGCAGCGCCATCGACGGCCATGAAATCTTCCGTACCCATGAAGAGCGCCCGGACTTCGCCGAAGCCATCGAGCACGGTCGCCGCCAAGGCGTCAGCGGCCTGATGGCGCTCGACTTCCAGCAACGCGCCCAGCGCCTGAAGGCACTGGCCCTGTACCTGGCCGAGCGCAAGGAACAGCTCTACGCGATTTCCCACCACAGCGGCGCGACCCGTGCCGACAGCTGGATCGACATCGAAGGCGGCAACAGCACGTTGTTCACCTACGCCAGCCTCGGCTCGCGTGAACTGCCGTCGGGCAATGTCGTCCACGAAGGCCCGGCACTTCAGTTAAGCAAGATGGGCACTTTCGCCGGCACCCACATCCTGGTGCCTCGCGGCGGTGTGGCGGTGCACATCAACGCCTTCAACTTCCCGATCTGGGGCATGCTGGAAAAGTTCGCCCCGAGCTTCCTCGCCGGCATGCCGTGCATCGTCAAGCCAGCCAGCGCCACCAGCTACCTGACCGAAGCCGTGGTGCGCCTGATGGACGAATCCGGCTTGCTGCCGGCGGGCAGCCTGCAACTGATCATCGGAGGCACCGGCGACCTGCTTGACCGCCTGCAAGGCCAGGACGTGGTGACCTTCACCGGTTCAGCCGACACCGCCGCCAAGCTGCGGGTCAACCCGAACCTGATCCGCAATTCGGTGCCGTTCACTGCCGAAGCCGACTCGCTGAACTGCGCGATCCTCGCCCCGGACGTGACCCCGGACGACGAAGAGTTCGAGCTGTTCATCAAGGAAGTGGCCAAGGAAATGACCACCAAGGCCGGGCAGAAATGCACCGCCATCCGCCGCGCTATCGTCCCGGCCAAGCATATCGATGCGGTCGCCACGCGCCTGCGTGATCGTCTGGCCAAAGTCGTGGTCGGTGATCCGTCAGTGGAAGGCGTGCGCATGGGCGCACTGGCCTCCCACGATCAGCAGAAAGACGTGGCCGAGCGCCTGGAAATGCTGTTGCAGAGCAGCGACCTGCTGTTCGGTGCCCGCGACGGCTTCGACCCACGCGGCGTGAACGTCGACAAGGGCGCGTTCTTCGCCCCGACCCTGTTGCAGGCTCGCGATCCGCACGCCGAAGGCGGCGCTCACGACATCGAAGCGTTTGGTCCGGTCAGCACTTTGATGGCTTATGACGACATCGACGAGGCACTGGCCCTGGCCGCTCGCGGCAAAGGCAGCCTGGTCGCCAGTCTGGTGACCAAGGATCCACAGATCGCAGCCAAGGCCGTTCCGGTCGCAGCCGCCCTCCACGGTCGCCTGTTGGTACTGGACCGTAACTGCGCCGGCGAATCCACCGGCCACGGCTCGCCGCTGCCGCAACTCAAGCACGGCGGCCCGGGCCGTGCCGGCGGCGGTGAAGAACTCGGCGGCCTGCGTGCGGTGAAACACTACCTGCAACGTGCGGCGGTACAAGGTTCGCCGACCATGCTGGCAGCGGTCACCGGTGAGTATGTGCGCGGCGCCAAGGTCATCGAAACCGACGTGCATCCGTTCCGTCGCTACTTCCAGGACCTGCAGATCGGCGAGTCGCTGCTGACCCACCGTCGCACCGTCACCGAAACCGACCTGGTGAACTTCGGCTGCCTGTCGGGCGACCACTTCTACATGCACTTCGACGACATCGCAGCCAAGGAATCGCAATTCGGCAAGCGCATCGCCCACGGTTACTTCGTGCTGTCGGCCGCGGCCGGCCTGTTCGTCTCCCCCGGCGTCGGCCCGGTGCTGGCCAACTATGGTCTCGACACCCTGCGCTTCATCAACCCGGTGGGCATCGGCGACACCATCCAGGCCCGCCTGACCTGCAAACGCAAGATCGACCAGGGCAAGAAGAGCCCGCAAGGCATCCCGCAAGGGGTGGTGGCGTGGGATGTGGAAGTGACCAACCAGTTGGGTGATCTGGTGGCCAGTTATGACATTTTGACGCTGGTGGTGAAACGCGAAGACTGATCAGGCCTCTTGGTTGACCACAAATCTTGTGGTCAACCAGCAACCACCTGTAGGAGCAAAGCTTGCTCGCGATAACGGAGTACCAGGCGGCATCATCGTCGCCTGACACTCTGCTATCGCGAGCAAGCTTTGCTCCTACAGTTTTTTGGGTGGTCACAGTTTTTGTATTCCACCGCCTATCTACTGTGGGAGCGAGCCTGCTCGCGAAAGCGGAGTGTCAGTCGACATCATCATTGACTGACAACCCGAATTCGCAAGCAGGCTCGCTCCCACAGAAGATCCTCGCCGTACCGCACAGCCCCACATATTTCGCGGAATAAACCATCGCTAATCCAAGAAATGTCTGACTGCTCGTTCGTATCCATTTGGATACAGTCGCGCAATGAATTATCTTGTCCAGCAAACAGCGACTTTCTCCGCATGGCACACCTCAATCCGTGATTTGCGGGCAAGGGTAGCCATAGCCCGTCGCATTGAACGTGCTAGCGCGGGAAATTTGGGCGATATCAAGCCAGTAGGTGATGGCGTTTCCGAAATGCGCGTGGATGTAGGTGCCGGATACCGGATTTACTTCACGATGCGCAAGACAGTCGTCATCGTCTTGCTTGCCGGGGGCGACAAGTCATCTCAAAACGCTGATATCAAACGTGCAAAAAAATTGGCAAAGGAGGTCTAGCCATGAGCCAGACTTTGACGACTTTCGATATGGCGGCTCTGCTCGACAGCGATGAGGCCATCAGCGAATACCTGTCTCAGGTACTGGCTGATGGTGACAATGAAGAATTTCTTCGCGCCGTCGGTTACGTAGTAAAGGCTCGCGGCATGACACAGGTAGCCAAAGATTCCGGAATGGGTCGCGAAAGCTTGTACAAGGCCTTCGCTCCAGGCGCAAAACCACGTTTCAATACGGTTTTGAAAGTGATTCACGCGTTGGGCATCGATCTGTATGCGCAGCCGGGTCATGTCATCAATCACTCGAACTCTTGAGTGAATCCACACCGCCTTCGTGAGCAGGCTCGCTCCTACAGGGGTTGAGGTGATCCAGGAGTTAATTGACGTAGGACATTTCTGTTTTTCCTAGGCTTTGATCATGCCGTTGTGCCTCATCCACAACCTACCACCCCGGTTTTGCGGATGTAAGCTCCACAGGTCCTAGGACATTTCTGGGCAAGGTCTTCGGAGATTTCCTTCGAACTGTGGCGATTTGCGTGAACTGGTTTGGAAGGCGCTCAATCGATAGTCTTTGGTGGTCACTGAAATTCAGTGGTGGGGTGTAGGAACCTCCAGATTCCCTAGTACCACGTTGGCGCCAATTACCTGGTTTGCGACCGTTCAAATGCGTCCGTACTATCAGCTGCGGCGGCTATGTACGGGCACGCTTCGGCGTGGTCGAGGTGCTAGGGACTCGATATTCCTACCCCGTACATGGCTGCCACCCTGGCCCGTAGGAAGGCTTTTGGTAGCTCCGCTTTTCCCTTCTCTAGAGTCCAAAAGCATGAAAACCATTCATCCTGATCCACCCTACGAAAAACCAGCCCCACATCCCGACAACCGCTTCATGGCACTCACCAGCAATTGCAGTGAAATGCCCACCCTCTTCGTCGACACCCAAGCACCGCTCGACATCCTGATGGACGCCGCCAACTACCGAATCCGCGCCGTCACCCAAGTGCTGGAAAACCTGTCCATGCGTGGTTCGATCGAGTGCGAATCCTTCATCCTCAGCGACTTTTCATTGCTCTGCGCCATCCCGTTGCGCGATGGCTGTGATGTGCTGGATGTGGTCGGGCGACGGTTGCGAGCGCGCTGACCCACCCTGTAGGAGATCCCTTGTGGGAGCGAGCCTGCTCGCGAAGGCGTCGTGTCGGGCGATGATTTATCGACAGATACACCGCTTTCGCGAGCAGGCTCGCTCCTACAGGGTTATTGGTTGTGCCGGGCAATCAATGCCCGCGCAACCACTCGATAAACAGCGCAAACAACTCCGACTGAGAACCCACTTCCAGCTTCAGGTACAGATTCTTGCGGTGCATGCGCACGGTTTCCGGGGAGATGTTCATCTGGCTGGCGGTGGATTTCACCGAGTGCCCCCGCAGCACCATGTGCGCCACTTCCCGCTCCCGTTCGGTGAGCAAATCGCTGCCGAAATGCTCGAACGCCGATTGCACCCGGTGCTTGAGATCATCACGCAGGCCTTGTTCGTGATTGCACTGGATCTCGCTATTGCGCAGCAAACCACGCCGGCTGAATTCGCTGACGAATTCGCGCACCAGCGGTTCGACGGCGCGCAGCAGGTTCAACTGGTCGACCCGCAGGCATTCACCGCCGTGGCCCTGGAAGAGGCTGACGGAAATCTTCGTGTCATTACCGGTATCGACGATGTAGTAGCTGTCCTCCGAACACCCCACATTCAGGTAATAGGTCTTGTAGTAATCACTGTCGAAGAAGTTGTCCGGAGCGATTTCCTCCAGGTGATAGAAGCCTTGCGCCAACCCCTGCTCCACCGCCAGACAGAACGGGTCGAGCAAGTAGCCGCCGGCAAAATAGCGTTCGAGAATCGAGACCTGATATTGCTCGGCAATCCCGCGCTGATACAGCAACTGGGGCACGCGGTCCTTGCGCTCCAGGCTGATCATCATCGACTCGATGGACACCAGCTCCCCCAACGCCGCTGCCAGGTATTGCAGGGCGTCGGGCTCGTCGACATGGGCGAATGCCTCGCGCATTCCCCCATGCCATTTATGCAGTGCCCCGAAGGGCATTGCGATCAGCGCTTCGTCATTTGGTCTGCTCATGACCCGCAGTCTAGCGGGTGAACAAGGCCTTGGTAACAACCTGACTGATGAAGTCATTGGCCGGCGTACTGGCCGCTCGCTTGAAGCTCGGCCGCCACTTCCAGGATGCACTCGCGCAGGATGTCGACGATCTCGTCGACCTGTGCATACGTCAGGATCAGCGGTGGCGACATCACGTTGAGGTGCATGATCGGCCGCACCAGCAAACCCTTGGCCTGAGCCCGTGAATGGATTTTCTCGCCGATGTTGATTTCGTCGGCAAACAAGGCCTTGGTACGTTTGTCGGCAACGAACTCCACGCAGGCCATCAGTTTCAGGCAGCGCACATCCCCCACCAGCGGCAAATCCCGCAGTGTGGCCAGTTGCTGTTCCAGGTAGCCGCCGACGTCGTCGACATGGGCCAGCAGGTTTTCCCGCTCGATGATTTCAATGTTCTTCAGCGCCGCGGTGCAGCACACCGGATGGCCGCTGTAGGTGAAGCCGTGGGTGAAGCAGCGGCCAGTGCCCGGTTCGGCAATGACCTTCCAGATGCGATCGGAAAAAATGCACGCGCCCAGTGGCAGATAAGCCGACGTCAGGCCCTTGGCGGTGGTGATGATGTCGGGTTGCACGTCGAACACGTCTTTTGAGGCGAAGAACTTGCCCAGGCGCCCGAAGGACGTGACCACCTCGTCGGCGACGAACAGGATGTCGTAGCGCTGGCAGACTTCCCACATGCGCTTGAGGTAACCCTTGGGCGGAATGATCACCCCGCCCGAACCCATCACCGGCTCGGCGAAGAACCCGGCAACCTTGTCTGCGCCAATGGAGAGGATCTTGTCTTCGAATTCCTTGACCAGGAATTCGAGGAACTGCGCCTCGTCCATCCCCTCTGGTGCACGGTAAGGGTTGGGGTTGGACACGTGGTGGATCAGCGGGTTGGCGTAATCGAACTCCGGCACCCGGTCGGCGGCCTTGTTACCGATCGACATGGTCAAAGTGGTCGAGCCGTGATAGGCGTTGAAACGGGCGATGACGTGCTTCTTTTCCGTCTTGCCACGGCAGTTCTGGTAGTACTGGATCAGGCGATAAGCCGTATCCACCGCCGTGGAACCACCGGTGGTCAGGAACACATGGTCGAGGTCGCCGGGAGCGAGACTGGCGAGTTTTTCGCACAGTTGGATCGCCACGTTGTTCGACATGTCGCAAAACGGATTCGAATAAGCCAGCTGCCGTACCTGATCGGCAATGGCCTCGGCCATTTCCTCGCGGCCCAAGCCGATGTTGGTGCACCACATGCCGCCCACGGCATCGAGGAAGCGGTTGCCCTGAGTGTCGTAGATGTAGGTGCCTTCGCCGGCGACGATATTCAGGGAGCCCTGTTCGGCGTGCTCGTCGAACATGTGGTAGCCGTGCATGTGGTGGGCCTTGTCAGCCTTGACCAGTGCAGCCTCTTCGGCCTGCGAAAATACTTTCTTGATTGGAGTAGCCATACACAAACCTCAAACTGAACAAGTGGACGATCAGATCCCGCTCTTCACCGTGCTCCAGACCCGCGTGATGGCGCGCATCTCTTTGGCGTCCTGGGTTTTCTGCGGGAACAGTCGTTGACGAATCTCTTCATCGGGATAAATCGCCGGGTTATTGCGCACGCTGGCATTGAGCAAAGGCGTGGCGGCCGCGTTGCTGTTGGCGTAGTTGATGTAATCGCTCACATCGGCCATCACCTGCGGTTGCATCAGGTAATCGAGGAACTTGTGGGCGTTGGCCACGTGCGGCGCGTCGGCCGGGATGTACATGTTGTCGAACCAGATCAGCGAGCCTTCCTTGGGAATGAAGTAGGCCAGGTTGATCTGCTTCTTGGCCTCTTCGGCACGGGCCATGGCGGTGGCGTAGTCGCCGGACCAGGTCATGGCCATGCACACATCGCCATTGGGCAGGCTGGTCAGGTAATTGACCGAATCGAATTTGCGGATGTACGGCCGTACCGACAACAGCAATTCCTGGGCGGCCTTGAGGTCCTCCGGCGCGGCACTTCGCGGGTCGCGGCCGAGGTACTTGAGGGCCATGGGAATGACTTCGGTGGGCGCATCGAGCAGGGTCACGCCGCAGTCGGCAAATTTGGAGACGATCTTCGGATCGAAAATCATCGCCAGCGAGCCGATCGGTGCGTCCGGCATGCGCTCCTTGATCTTGTCGACGTTGTAGGTGACGCCATTGCTGCCCCAGGTGTAGGGCGCGGAATAGTGAGTGCCCGGGTCAAACCCCTGCATGTCCTGCAAGACTTTCGGGTCAAGATTGTTCCAGCGCGGCAGCAGCTTTTTGTCCAGCGGCTGGAACACCTTGGCCTGGATCAGCGGCGGCGCGAGGGAGGCGTTCAACACGATCAGGTCATAACCGGAGTGACCGGTCAGCAACTTGGCCTGCACCGTTTCATAGGCATCGAAGGTGTCGTAGATGACTTTGATGCCGGTTTCTTTCTCGAAATTCGCCAGCGTCTTCTCGCCGATGTAATCCGCCCAGTTGTAGAGCCGCAGCGTTTTGCTGTCGTCCACGTCAGCGGCATGGGCATTGATGACCAACGAAACAACAAACAGACTGGAAATCACCTTCAGTGTCTTGCGCATTGCACATTCACCTTATCGAGCGAGTTCGGCTCTGGATGAGCGGATGAACCTACTATTGGGCGATTCGCAGGGTGAATCCATACCCCGAATGGGTGTGTCAGCCGATGACATGGCAAAAAGCATCAGGGTGGTTGACCCGTTTTGTCATAGCTCCGGGGTTTGCCTGCCGCTTAAAGTGGCCGCCAAACCGACTCCGCAGGCGCCAGCCATGACTGACCTGATCAAACAAGAACAACGCGATGGCGTGCTGACGCTGACCATCGATCGCCCCGACAAGCTCAACGCGCTGACCAACGCCATGTACACGCGGTTGGCCGACTGGATTTTCGCGGCCGACGAGGACGATTCGATCCGCGTGGTGATCCTGACCGGTGGCCCGAACTGCTTCACCAGCGGCAACGACCTGGTGGACTTTCTGCAAGAGCCACCGACTCACCTCGACAGCCCGGCGTTCCGTCTGATGCGCGCCGTGACGCATCTGCAAAAGCCCTTGATTGCCGCGGTATGCGGCGCTGCCATCGGCATCGGCACCACCCTGTTGCTGCATTGCGATCAGGTCTTGGTGACCCGCAACGCCAAGTTGCGCATGCCGTTCGTCAACATCGGCCTGTGCCCGGAATTCGGCGCCAGCCTGCTGTTGCCGCGCCTGCTCGGTCAGGCCCGTGCCGCGCGTCTGCTGTTGTTGGGCGAAGGCCTCAATGGCGACGAAGCAGTGGCATGGGGCCTGGCCAACGAAGCCTTCGACGACGGCGCGCAGTGCCTTGAGGCGGCCAACAAGATTGCCCAGCGTTTTCTGGCAATGCCTCAGCAATCCTTGCGCCAATCCCGACAATTGATGAAGCAGGACGGCATGGCCGAACTGCAAGCCACCCTGCGCGAAGAGAACACATTGTTCATTCAGCGCCTGAACACCGACGAGGCGAAAAGCGCCTTGAACGCCCTGCTCAATCGCAGTACAGATAAGAATCCACCGAAAGGAAACCAGCCATGAACACCCCGGAAATCTACGTAGTCAGCGCCGCCCGTACCGCCATCGGTTCCTTCGGCGGCTCGCTCAAGGACGTGCCCCTGGCCGACCTGGCGACCACAGCGGTCAAGGCCGCCCTGGAACGTGCCGCCGTGGACCCGGCCCTCGTCGGCCACCTGGTGATGGGCAACGTGATCCCCACCGAATGCCGCGACGCCTACATCTCCCGCGTTGCCGCGATGAACGCCGGCATCCCGAAGGAAACCCCGGCCTACAACGTCAACCGTCTGTGCGGTTCCGGCCTGCAAGCCATCGTCAGCGCCGCGCAGACCCTGCTGTTGGGTGACGCCGACATCGCCATCGGCGCCGGTGCCGAATCCATGAGCCGCGGCCCGTACCTGTTGCCTTCGGCCCGTTGGGGCTCGCGCATGGGCAATGTCCAGGCCGTCGACTATATGCTCGGCATCCTGCATGACCCGTTCCAGAACTTTCACATGGGCATCACCGCCGAGAACGTCGCCGCGCGCAACGGCATTACCCGCGAAATGCAGG
Source organism: Pseudomonas izuensis (assembly GCF_002356535.2). Classification (NCBI taxonomy): domain Bacteria; kingdom Pseudomonadati; phylum Pseudomonadota; class Gammaproteobacteria; order Pseudomonadales; family Pseudomonadaceae; genus Pseudomonas; species Pseudomonas izuensis. Next base: position 4,770,248 of record NZ_AP017423.2, read on the forward strand.
ACGCCCTGGCGTTCGAAGACCAGAAACGCGCGGCCCATGCCATCGCCAACGGCTACTTCGCCGACCAGATCGCCACCGTTGAAATCCAGGGTCGCAAAGGCACCCAGCTATTCAACGTCGACGAGCACCCTCGTGCCACCACCCTGGAACAACTGGCTTCGATGAAGCCCGCGTTCAAGAAAGACGGCTCGGTCACCGCCGGCAACGCCTCGGGCCTGAACGACGGTGCTGCTGCCTTGGTCATGGCCACCGGTGCTGCGGTACAGGTCAACAACCTGCGCCCACTCGCCCGCCTGGTCAGCTACGCCCACGCCGGCCTCGAGCCGGAACTGATGGGCCTGGGCCCGGTTCCGGCCACCCGTATCGCCCTCAAGCGTGCCGGCCTGACCGTGGCCGACATGGACGTGATCGAAGCCAACATCGCCTTTGCCGCACAAGCTTGTGCCGTCAGCCAGGAACTCGACCTCGACCCGGCCAAGGTCAACCCGAACGGATCGGGCATCGCCCTCGGTCACCCGGTGGGCGCCACCGGCGCGATCATCGCCACCAAGGCCATCCACGAACTGCATCGTACCGGTGGCCGTTATGCGCTGGTGACCATGTGCATTGGTGGTGGTCAGGGGATTGCGGCGATTTTTGAGCGGGCTTGATAGACGGATAAACCTCTAGGAGCGAGCCTGCTCGCGAAAGACGTCCAGACAACGCGTTCAGTCAGACAGCACGCGTTATCGTTGACGTCCATCGCGAGCAAGCTTTGCTCCCACAGTTGATCGTGGCCGAACACAATACCCGGCAACACCACGAATCCCTTGTGGGAGCAAAGCTTGCTCGCGATAGCGGTGTTAAAGACAACATAGAATTTCCCGCAAACAACAACCTGCGCCTTGATATTTCCCACTCGCAACTGGTCGCTTTCCATCAATCCCCCCTCCTCCTCGCCCCCTAGATTAGGACCCACAACAAAGCCGTACCGTGCGGCGCCAGTCACCGAGGAGATCGCCCCGATGCTCAATGTCCAGACTCTCAAATCCCCAGGTTCGATCGACGGCTGGGATCATCAGGACCCGGAAGAAGCCTTCACCCTGCCCTCGCGTTACTTCTACGACGAGACCTTGTTCAAGGCCGAGCGCGACAACATTTTCATGCATGCCTGGCATGTGGCCGGGCATGTCAGTGAGTTCGCCGAGCCGGGGCAGTATGTGGTGACGGATATTTTCGACCAGAGCGTGGTGGTGGCGAAGAATCGGCAGGGGCAGATCCATGCCTTCCACAACGTCTGCCAGCATCGCGGTAATCGCTTGCTCGAAGAGCGTCGCGACACTACCGGGGGCGTGGTGCGTTGTGCCTATCACTCGTGGTGCTACGAAATGGACGGCAGCCTGCGCAGCGCGCCCCGGTGCGAGAAGATGAAGAACTTCGAGTTGCAGCAGTTCAACATTCCGCAGATCCGCACCGAGGAAATGGGCGGTTTCATCTACTTCAATCTTGATCCGAAGGCGCCTTCTCTGCGGGATTTGTTTCCCGGGGCCGATGAAGAAATGCGCCGGGTGTTTCCGGACCTGGCCAACATGCGCCTGATCGAGGAACAGGACGTGATCGTGCCGGCCAACTGGAAGGTGATCATGGACAACTCCATCGAGGGTTATCACTTCAAGTTGTCGGGGCCTTGCCATATCGACCTGGCCCGTCTCATCGACTTCAAGGGTTATCAGTTGACCAAACGCGACAACTGGTGGACCTACATCGCCCCGGCCAATCTCACGGTGACCGAAGCCTACGGCGTGCCGCTGCGCAAGGATCTGAACCCGGACGAGTGCTTCTTCAACATTGGCCTGTGGCCGAACAACACCTTCTACACCTTCCCGTTCTCGGAGTTCCTGGGCTCGTTCATCATGATTCCGCTGGACGCCGAACGCTCGCTGTTGCGCTTCGGGTATTACTCCAACAATGCCGAGACCGCCAAGGTCAGCGAGCAGTGCATGAAGTGGATGAACGAGGACCTGGGGCCGGAGGACATTGCGCTGAATATCTCGGTGCAGAAGGGTTTGCATTCGCTGGGGTATGACCAGGGCCGCTACATGATCGATGCCCAGCGCAGCAATGAGAGCGAGCATTTGGTGCATCACTTTCATCGATTGGTGTTCAACGGGATTCATGGTGAGTCCGCGATCTGAACCAGCCCACATCCTGTAGGAGCAAAGCTTGCTCGCGATGGCGGTGTGTCAGCCGACGCTGATTTTGCCTGACCCACCGCTATCGCTAGCAAGCTTTGCTCCCACAGAGTGTGTGAAATGTTCTTTCAATTATGGAGCACCCCGAACCATGGCCAACCATGCGTTTGATTACCTGATTGTGGGCGCAGGGTCCGCGGGCTGTGTGTTGGCCAATCGCCTGGGCGAAGATCCGGCGGTGAGGATTCTGCTGCTGGAAGCAGGACCTGCGGACAAGAGCTGGACCATCGACATGCCGTCCGCCGTGGGGCTGGTAGTGGGAGGCACGCGCTACAACTGGAGCTACCACTCCGAGCCGGAACCCTATCTGGACGGTCGCCGCATCGGCACGCCTCGGGGGCGAACCCTGGGCGGTTCGTCGTCGATCAATGGCATGGTCTACATCCGTGGCCATGCCCGGGATTACGACAATTGGGCCGAACAAGGCTGCGCGGGCTGGAGTTATCGGGAGGTGCTGCCGTACTTCCGGCGCGCACAAACCCATGCCGGCGGCGTGGACGATTACCGCGGGGCGACCGGGCATTTGCACGTCACCCCCGGCGACACGCAAACGCCATTGTGCGCGGCGTTTCTGGCGGCCGGCGCCGAGGCCGGGTATGGCTTGAGCGACGACCTCAACGGCTACCGTCAGGAAGCCTTCGGTCCGGTGGACCGCACCACTCGCAACGGCCGGCGCTGGAGCACCTCGCGCGGTTATCTGAGCGAAGCGCTGGGCCGGGGTAACGTACGGGTGGCCACCGATGCCCTGGCGTTGCGCATCCTGTTCGACGGCCTGCGTGCCATCGGCATCGAGTACGAACAGAACGGCGAAACCCACACGGCCCATGCCCGCCGCGAAGTGTTGCTGACGGCGGGTGCGATCAATTCGCCGCAATTGTTGTTGCTCTCCGGCATCGGTCCTGCGTCTGAACTGCGCGACCTGGGCATTACGGTCAAGCACGACCTACCCGGCGTCGGCCGACGCCTGAACGACCACCCGGACACTGTCGTGCAGTACCTGTGCAAGAAACCCGTGTCGCTCTATCCCTGGACCACCGCACCGGGCAAATGGTGGATCGGCGCACGCTGGTTCGCCACCCACGATGGGCTGGCGGCAAGCAACCATTTCGAAGCCGGGGCGTTCATCCGCTCCCGGGCCGGGGTCGAACATCCCGACCTGCAATTGACCTTCATGCCGCTGGCGGTGAAACCCGGCAGTGTCGACCTGGTGCCGGACCACGCCTTCCAGATCCATATCGACCTGATGCGCCCCACCAGTCTCGGCAGCGTCACGCTCAATAGCGACGACCCCAGGCAGCCGCCGCGCATCCTGTTCAATTACCTGAAAACCGAGCAGGATCGAGCCGACATGCGCGCCGGTGCCAGGCTGGTGCGCGAGATCATCGGGCAACCGGCCATGGCTGCGTTCAAGGGAGAAGAACTGGTGCCCGGCCCGCAAGCGCAAGGTGACGAAGCGCTGGATGCGTGGGCCAGACAAGTGACGGAAACCGGCTACCATGCCAGCGGCACCTGCAAGATGGGTCCGGTGGGTGATGCCGAAGCAGTGGTCGACCCGCAATTGCGCGTGCATGGCCTCGACGGTTTGCGGGTGGTGGACGCCTCGATCATGCCGTTGATCGTCAGCGGCAACACCAACGCGCCGACGGTGATGATCGCGGAGAAGGCCAGTGACATGATTCGCGGCAGGCAACCTCTGCCGCCCTCCGAAGCGCCGGTATGGATTCACCCGCAATGGCAGACGCAGCAACGATAGAGATCACTCATGAGCAATCAGTCGTCGAGTAACGCAGAAACCCGCTTCACCTGGCGGCGCGGCGAGGTCACGCCGTTGCGCGTGGCGGTGTTGCTGTTGCCGTCGTTTTCCAACTTCGGCCTGGCGGCCGTGCTGGAGCCGCTGGCCATTGCCAACTGGCTGAGCCAGCGCACGTTGTTCCAGTGGTCATTGTTGTCGCTGGACGGCGAACCGGTGGAGGCCAGCAACGGCCTGACCACCGTCGCCAACGATGGCTTGAAGGCCGACCAGGGGTTTGATGTGTGCCTGGTGATCGCCAGTTTCGATGTGCATAAACACAGCCGCAACCTCACGCTCAAGAGCTGGTTGCGCAAACAGGCGCTGTTCGGCGCGGTGTTGATGGGCGTGGAAACCGGCACCGAACTGCTGGCGGCGGCCGGGGTACTCGATGGTTATGAAGCGGCGGTGCATTGGGACAACTTGCAGGGTTTTCAGGAAAGTTATCCACGGGTCCACGCCAAGCCGCAGCTGTACACCCTGGAACGCCAGCGCATGACCTGCGCCGGCGCCACATCGACGCTGGACATGCTGCTCAGTTGGATCGGCCAGAGCATCGACAGCGAACTGGCGCGGGAAATCGGCATGCACCTGTTGATGGGCCAGGTGCGCGCGCCGGCGGACAACCAGCTCGACGGCAGCCTGACCAACACGGGGTTGTACGGCAGCAAGATTCGCCGCGCCGTGCAGTTGATGGAAAAGGCGCTGGAGGAACCGCTGGATTGCGAAGCGATTGCCGGCCAGGTCGGGTTGTCGCGGCGGCAATTGGAGCGGCAGTTCAAGCATCAGACCGGGCTCTCCCCGCTCAAGTACTACATCACCTTGCGCCTGGCCAAGGCCCACAGTTTGCTGCAACAGACACGCTTGAGTGTGGCTCAGGTGGCAGCCTGTTCGGGCTTCGGCTCGCTGGAACATTTCTCCCGCACCTATCGCGCCCGCTTCGGCTGCCCGCCCAGCGAAGATCGCAGTCAGGTCTGGACCGCTCCGGTGATGCGCCAGCCGCTGCGCAAGGCGCAGCGGCCGGTCGAGGCGGATTGATTACTGGCGATAATCCGGTTCTTCCTCGTCCAGAATCCCCAGCAGCGCATTGAAATGCTTGTCGGCAAAGCCCGGATAGTCGAGCCATTGCCGGCAGGTCTTGCGGGCGACTTCATCGCTGGCGATGCGCAACTCCCGTCCCGTTGAAAGCGCGGTGATATAGGTTTCGCAGGCCCGTTCGAAGTAATACAGATCATCGAAAGCCTGGGCGATGCTCGGCGCGGCCACCAGCACCCCGTGATTGCCCATCAACAGAATCGGCTTGCCCCCCAGCAGGCGGCTGACCCGCTCGGCCTCATCCCCCAGGCCCATGCCGTCGAAGCCGTCGTCGATCACCACCCGCTCGAAGAAGCGCATGCAGTTTTGCTCGATGGGCGGCAGGCGCGAATCCTTGAGGCAGGCTAACGCCGTCGCGTATTTGGAATGGGTGTGCAGGATGCAGCGGGCGTGTGGGTGGTTGCGATGCAGGGCGCTGTGCAAGGCCCAGGCGGTGATGTCCGGCGCGTCGGGGCGGTCAAGGCTGGCCGGATCATCGGCGTTGACCAGCAGCAAGTCACTGGCCTTGATTCGCGAGAAATGCTTGCCATAAGGGTTGATCAAGAACTCCCGAACGTCCCCCGACACCGCCACGCTGAAGTGATTGGCGATGGACTCGTGCAGGTTCAGCCGCGCCGCCCAGCGAAACGCGCAAGCCAGGCGGATTCTCAGTTGCTCGACAGGTTGATTCATCCCGTGCTCCACAGACGTTGATCGGTTGCCTGGCAGTGTAGAGGGACGCCTTGCGCGCACTTGATGGGAAACGACATGGGCTGCCGTTATTTCGCTGCGCCACAACTGCTGGAAAACGGCGCGTTTATGCCGCGTTTGATCAAGAGCAGCCTCGATTACACCCTCACAGTAATCCACCTGTGGCGAGTGAATTCACGAAGGATATTTTCTGCATCACCCATAACAACAAAAAGGTTCACCCCTTGAGGAGTCGATCCATGAAAGCCTTGCTCTTGCTTGCATCCCTCACGTTGCCGTTGCATGCCCTGGCCGTCGAGCCGGAATCCTGCGCCACGGTGCGCTTCTCGGACGTCGGCTGGACCGACATCACCGTCACCACCGCCGTCGCCAGCGAAGTGCTGGAATCCCTTGGCTACACGACCAAAACCACGCTGCTGTCGATCCCGGTGACCTACCGCGCCCTGTCCTCGGGCAAGGAGCTGGACGTGTTCCTCGGCAATTGGATGCCGACCACCGAAAACGACATCAAGCCCTACCGCGACGCCGGCACCGTGGAAACCGTACGCGCCAACCTGCATGGCGCCAAATACACCCTGGCGGTGCCCGACTACGTGTACGACGCCGGGCTGCATGACTTCGCCGACATCGCCAAATTCAAGGACAAACTCAACGGCCAGCTCTATGGCATCGAACCAGGCAACGATGGCAACCGGCTGATTCAGACCATGATCGACAAGAACGCGTTCGGCCTGAAGGACTTCAAGATTGTCGAGTCCAGCGAAGCGGCGATGCTCTCGCAACTCAAACGCGCCACGCGCAAGAACGAATGGATGGTGTTCCTGGGCTGGGAACCGCACCCGATGAACACCCGCAACAACATGAAGTACCTCAGTGGCGGCGACGAATACTTCGGCCCGAACTTCGGCCAGGCCACGGTCTACACCAACGTGCGCAAGGACTACCTCAAGGAATGCAGCAACGTCGGCAAGCTGTTGCAGAACATGGAGTTCAGCCTGGCCATGGAGAACCAGTTGATGGATGCGGTGCTGAACCAGAACCAGAAGCCCCGGGCGGCGGCCAAGGCGTGGTTGAAGGCCAATCCGGCGGTGCTGGAGGCCTGGCTTTCCGGGGTTAACAGTCGGGAGGGCAAGGATGGGTTGGCGATGGCCAGTGCACGCTTGGCCAGTCAATAACTGACAACACATTTCAAATGTGGGAGCGAGCCTGCTCGCGAAAGCGGTGTGTCAGACAACAGAGATGTTGAGTGTCAGGCCGCCTTCGCGAGCTGGCTCGCTCCCACAATAAATCTACCGCGATCCCCCCTTCTCATTTCCCGCCAATACCACCTGACGACCGGCAGCAAAAATAAATTGCCACTAAATATGACATGCGTCATATTACGTACGTAATTAAATGCCGTTTCCTACAGGTAATCCTCCATGACCAGCATGCCTTCCGTTGAGCCCGACCTGGCCGTCCCGGTGACCGCCCCCAAGCCTCCCCTGCTCAAACGCCTGCTCCTGCCGACCCTGGGCATCGCCGCGCTGGTGCTGGCCGGTGTGTACGCCGCGCACTGGTGGACGAACGGCCGATTCATCGAGGAAACCGACGACGCCTACATCGGCGGCGACGTGACGGTGATCGGCTCGAAAGTCGCCGGTTACATCGACGAAGTGCTGGTGACCGACAACCAGACGGTCAAGGCCGGTGACGTGCTGATCCGCCTCGATTCCCGCGACTACCGCGCCAATCTGGCCAAGGCCGAAGGCGCGGTGGCGGCTGAAGAAGCCCTGCTCGCCAACCTCGACGCCACCGAACAGCTGCAACAGGCGGTCATTGGCCAGGCCCGTGCCGGCATCGATGCCGCTGGCGCCGAAACCGCCCGTTCGCGGGATGACGATGCCCGCTACAAAAAACTGGTCAGCACCAACGCTGTTTCTGTGGAAAGCGCCCAACGGGCCAACGCCACCTTCAAGACCGCACAGGCTCAAAGCAGCCGTGCCCAGGCTGAATTGCTGGCGGCACAACGGCAACTGAATGTCATCGCCACCCAGAAACAACAAGCCCGCGCCGCTTTGATTCAAGCCAAAGCCGAGCGCGACCTGGCGCAGTTGAACGTCGGCTACACCGAGTTGCGCGCGCCGGTGGATGGCGTGATCGGCAATCGTCGGGCGCGGGTTGGCGCGTATGCCCAGGCCGGCTCGCAACTGTTGTCGGTGGTGCCCTCCAGTGGCTTGTGGGTCGATGCCAACTTCAAGGAAGACCAGCTGGCGCGCATGACGCCCGGCCAGCGGGTAGTGATTCATGCCGACGTGCTGTCGGGGCAGGAATTCCACGGTAATCTGGACAGCCTCGCGCCAGCCAGCGGTTCGCAATTCAGCGTACTGCCGCCGGAGAACGCCACGGGCAACTTCACCAAAATCGTGCAGCGAGTGCCGGTGCGCATCCATCTTGATCCGGCCGACAGCGTGCTCGGCCATCTGCGTCCCGGCCTGTCGGTCACCGCTGAAGTGGACACCCGTAAAGCGCCGGATGCGCCTGCAGTGGCCAGCGCGCCATGAGCCGCGCCCTCGCCGCCCCGGCGCAACCGTTCAATGCCGCGAGCATGGCCACGGCGACCAAGGTCTTCGCCTTCGCCAGCATGTGCATCGGCATGTTCATCGCGCTGCTGGATATCCAGATCGTCTCGGCATCGCTGCGTGACATTGGCGGCGGACTGTCGGCCGGTACCGACGAAACCGCCTGGGTACAGACCAGCTACCTGATTGCAGAAATCATCGTGATCCCGCTGTCCGGCTGGTTATCGCGGGTGTTTTCCACACGCTGGCTGTTCTGCGCCTCCGCCGTGGGTTTTACCCTGACCAGCCTGCTCTGCGGCGTCGCCTGGAACATCCAGAGCATGATCGCCTTCCGCGCCCTGCAAGGGTTTCTCGGCGGCTCGATGATTCCCATGGTGTTCACCACGGCCTTCGTTTTCTTCACCGGCAAGCAGCGGGTGATTGCCGCCGCAACCATCGGCGCGGTGGCTTCGCTGGCACCGACCCTTGGGCCGGTGATCGGTGGCTGGATCACTGATATCTCGTCCTGGCACTGGCTGTTCTACATCAACCTGGTGCCGGGGGTTTTCGTTGCCGTGGCGGTGCCGATGCTGGTGAAGATCGATCAGCCGGAACTCTCGTTGCTCAAGGGCGCCGACTATCTGAGCATGGTGTTTCTGGCACTGTTTCTCGGCTGCCTGGAATACACCCTCGAAGAAGGCCCGCGCTGGAACTGGTTCAGTGACAGCACCATCCTGACCACCGCGTGGATCAGCGGCCTGGCAGGCCTGGCCTTCATCGGCCGGACCCTGCACGTAGCCAACCCGATCGTCGATCTGCGCGCCCTTAAAGACCGTAACTTCGCCCTCGGTTGTTTCTTTTCATTCGTCACCGGGATCGGCCTGTTCGCCACTATTTACCTGACACCGCTGTTTCTCGGTCGGGTGCGCGGCTACGGCGCGCTGGACATTGGTCTGGCGGTTTTCTCCACCGGGGTGTTCCAGATCATGGCGATTCCGCTGTATGCCTTTCTGGCCAACCGCATTGATTTGCGCTGGATCATGATGACCGGCCTGGGATTGTTCGCCTTGTCGATGTGGGATTTCAGCCCGATCACCCACGATTGGGGTGCCAGGGAGTTGATGTTGCCGCAAGCCTTTCGCGGGATTGCCCAGCAACTGGCGGTGCCGCCAGCCGTGACCCTGACCCTGGGCGGGCTGGCGCCGGCGCGGCTCAAACATGCTTCGGGGTTGTTCAATTTGATGCGAAACCTGGGCGGCGCCATCGGCATCGCTGCCTGCGCGACCATTCTCAATGACCGCACCAACCTGCACTTCACCCGGTTGGCCGAACACCTCAACAGCACCAACGAAGCCCTCAACCAGTGGCTGTCCCAGGTCGGCAACAACTTCGCCGCCCTGGGTCAGAGCGGCGATGTCGGGGTCAGTGCCAGCCTGCACCAGCTCTGGCTGCTGACCTACCGCGAAGCGCAGACACAAACCTACGGCGACGCATTCCTGATGATCATGGTCTGCTTCATCGTCGCCACGGCGATGGTGCCCTTGATGCGCAAGGTAGAACCACCGGCCGCGCCGAGTGCGGATGCGCATTGAGGCCAGATCTGAAATTTTGCCCCCTGTGGGAGCGGGCTTGCTCGCGATGGCGTCGGTACATTCAACATCGATGTGACTGACCTACCGCTATCGCGAGCAGGCTCGCTCCTACAGTTAACCGGGGATTGTCAGGCTTGCGGGGTTTTTCGGAAGCCCACAGCCAGACGGTTCCAGCTGTTGATGGTGCTGATGGCCACGGTCAGGTCGACCATTTCTTTCGGCGTGAACTGCGCGCTGACCACGTCGTAGTCTTCGTCCGGGGCGTGGGTCAGGCTGAGCTGGGTCAGGGATTCGGTCCACAGCAGCGCAGCACGCTCGCGCTCGGTGAAGAACGGTGCCTCGCGCCAGGCCGTGACGGCGAACAGCCGGCGTGGGGTTTCACCGCCCTTGATCGCATCGGCGGTGTGCATGTCGATGCAGAAGGCGCAGCCATTGATTTGCGAAGCACGCAGCTTGACCAGCTCGATCAGGTTTTTTTCCAGCGGCAGTTTGGAAACGGCGGTTTCCAGGGCAATCATGGCTTTCAGGGCATCAGGCGAAGCGGTGTAGAAATCGGTACGGGTTTGCATGACGTGCTCCAGGGCAAGTGGGTGTGGACATACGTTAGTCCCGTGGACGGTTTGCACAAATAGCCAATATGGGGGAAGTCGAGTAGGCCACTGCAGAAACGACTCAGCGATACCCTGCCGCTGAACTTCAGCCGCCTGAACCGCTACTGGCTGATCGGTCGAGGCGAGGGTATGGACGTTGTAGGAGCGAGCTTGCTCGCTCTTACAGGAACCGCGCAGCGGCCATACGCCACGAAACTCAGCCCGTCCGCTTGAGCAACCACTGCAAAAACCCTTTCTTCTGCACCACCACCGGCACTTCCTGTGTCAATTCCTGCACTTTGTGCAAGCGGTAATCGAGCAGGGTCTTCATCGCGTCGTTGATGTCGTGCCGGGCTTCCAGGCACGGTCTGAGGTAGGCCTTTTCAATGCGGTAAAGCGTACAAGCCGTTTTCGCGGAGAACACGGCGGGCACCGAACTGTCGATCAGGATGCCGGCCTCGCCGATCACTTCCCCCGGCCCCATGCGCCCGGACTCCATTGGCATGCCGTGGCGGATCAATGAGACCGTGACCACTCCCGACTCGATGATAAACAAGTGATTGCTGACCTCCCCCGCCGCCAGGATCGTCTCCCCGGCGCGAAAGTTTTGCGGGGTCATGTTCTGGCTGAAGGTTTCTTTCTCTTCCTGGCGCAAGGTAGAGAAGATCGGCGAACTGTCGATCAACGCCCGCGCCCGTGACAGGCCGCTCGTCGGCGTGGGTTCCACACTCGACAGCAGGCACACTCCGGATGCCCGCAAGTGCCGGTATGCCAGGTCATACAGTTGATTGCACACCGTGCGCTTTTCACTCATCTGGGCGACAAACCCGCTGATTTCGTATTCCACGCCGGCAGGACTCGAACCTTTGAGCGCCACTTTGGGGCCTGGGTGATTCAACAGGATGCGACAGCCCTGCATCGCCCGCTCCAGGGCATCGATCACGGTTTGCGGGCGCACATGGGGGCTGACCTGCAGACTGATCGATACGCCGAACATATCGCTGGGCCGGCTGAAATTGGTGATCTTGGCCTTGGCGGCCAGTGAGTTGGGAATCACGATCATGCTGCCCTGGGAGGTTTGCAGCCGCGTGGCACGCCAATCGATGTCGATGACCCGGCCTTCTGTGCCGTCGATGGCGATCCAGTCATCCAGTTGATAGGGTTTGGTGGTGTTCAGGACGATGCCGGAAAACACGTCGCTGAGGGTGCTTTGCAGCGCCAGGCCGACAATGATCGCCAAGGCGCCAGACGTCGCCAGTACGCCCTTGACCGGCAGATCGAGCACGTAGGCCAGGGCGGCGATGACCGCGATCAGGAAAATCAACGCACCGAGCAGGTCCTGCAACAATCGCCCGGTGTGCCCCACACTTTGCATCATCGCTGCGCCGATCAGCACCGTCAGGGTCCGCGCGGCGAACAACCACCAGCCTATCTCCAACCCGGTGGCGGCCAGGTGCAGCGGCACATTATCCACCCACGGCGCCTGCTCCAGCGGGTTCATGCCTTCGTTGAACAGCAGGACGCTGTACAACGAGAAAATCACCACCCGTACTAACAGTTTCCAGTTGTGGTGGTTGGCACCGATCAAGCGCCACAGCACCAGATCGATCAGGATCAGGACCAGGGCGCAGATCAACGGGTGTTCGGCAAGCAACGACAGCATCAAGCGGCTCCAGCACAGGACGATGGGCAAAAGATCGCACACATTGGGCACAGTGTAGGAGCAATTGATTTGGCTGGATTCCCCTGACACCACAAAAACAAATGTGGGAGCGAGCCTGCTCGTGATGGCGGCAGAACAGTCACCATTGCAGTGACTGATCAATCGCTATCGCGAGCAGGCTCGCTCCCACAGGGTTAGGTGTTGCCCCGGTTACTTGCTGTTGGTCAGCGTGTTGTAGCTGGTCATCAGGTTGCGGTAGTCCGGGATGTGGTTGGAGAACAGCGTCGCCAGGCCTTCCACGTCGTTGCGCCAGTCGCGATGCAGCTCACAGGCCAGGCCGAACCAGGTCATCAATTGCGCGCCTGATTGGGACATGCGATCCCAGGCCGAGTGACGAGTCACTTCGTTGAAGGTACCGGAAGCGTCAGTGACCACGAACACATCAAAACCTTCGGCCAGCGCCGAGAGTGCCGGGAACGCCACGCACACTTCGGTCACTACGCCGGCGATGATCAGTTGTTTCTTGCCGGTGGCCTTGATCGCCTTGACGAAGTCTTCGTTATCCCAGGCATTGATCTGGCCAGGACGAGCGATGTACGGCGCATCCGGGAACAGTGCCTTGAGTTCGGGCACCAGCGGGCCGTTGGGCCCGGTCTCGAAACTGGTGGTGAGCACGGTTGGCAACTTGAAGTACTTGGCCAGGTCGGCCAGGGCCAACACATTGTTCTTGAAGCGATCCGGTTCAATGTCCCGCACCAGCGACAGCAGCCCCGCCTGATGATCCACCAACAGAACGGCGGCGTTATCCTTGTCGAGACGTTTGTAAGAAGTTGTCATGGCAGTAGTCCTCGCGTGTTATCGATGCCGAGTGGAAATCGGCGTGGGGTACCCGGTTAGCGCTGGGAATCCAGCACTTCGTGTTCATTCGCCACTTGCTGAGCCTTGAGGTAGCTCTCGATCAGCAATTGATAATGCGGCATGGCCTGGGCATAGACAGCGGCCCACTGCTCGGCGTCCGGACGGTTCCACGAGCCTTGCAGCTCAGAGAGCGTAGCCATAATGTCGATTGGCACCACCCCGGCCTGGGACAAGCGGGCAATTGTCAGATCAGTGGCCAGTTTCGAGTGGTTGCCGGAAGCATCGACCACCGCGAATACCTTGTAGCCTTCGTGTACGGCGGCGATGGACGGGAACGCCAGGCAAACGCTGGTCAGGGTGCCGGCGATCACCAGGGTTTTCTTGCCGGTGGCTTTGACTGCCGCGTGAAACTCGGCGTTGTCCCAAGCGTTGATTTCACCCTTGCGCGCCACGTACCGGGCATGCGGCGCGGCTTCGTGAATTTCCGGAATCATTGAAGCGCGATCGATCAGCCGTGCATCCGGCCGAAGCGACCGGACTGGAAATCGGCGAAGGCCTGGTGGATTTCCTGCTCGGTGTTCATCACGAATGGACCATGACCGACGATCGGCTCGTCAATCGGCTCGCCGCTGAGCAACAGCACCACCGCGTCCTCGCTGGACTCAAGGGTCAACTGATCGCCTTTGCGGTCGAACAGCGCCAACTGCCCCTGGCGCACCGACTCCAGGCCATTGACCTGAACCGAGCCGCGCAGGACCACCAGCGCCGTGTTGCGCCCTTCATGCAGATCAAGCGTGAGCAATTTGCCGGCATTCAGACGGATGTCCCAGACATCGACCGGGGTAAAGGTGCGCGCCGGTCCGGTGTGACCGTCGAACTCACCGGCGATCAAGCGCAGGCTGCCGGCGTTGTCCTTGAGCGCGATGCCTGGAATGTCGCCATCCAGAATGGTTTGGTAGCCGGCATCGGCCATTTTGTCCTTGGCCGGCAGGTTGACCCACAGCTGCACCATTTCCAGGGTGCCGCCGGTTTTGGCGAAACCTTCGGAGTGGAACTCTTCATGGAGAATGCCCGAGGCCGCGGTCATCCATTGCACGTCGCCAGGGCCGATCTTGCCGCCGCTGCCGGTGGAGTCACGGTGCTCCAGTTCGCCTTTGTAAACGATAGTCACGGTTTCGAAGCCACGGTGCGGATGCTGACCAACGCCTCGTCGCTCGGTGGTCGGCGTGAATTCGGCGGGACCGGCATGGTCCAGCAGCAGAAACGGGCTGATGTGTTTGCCCAGGTTGTCGTAGGAAAACAGCGTGCGAACCGGGAAACCGTCGCCGACCCAATGGGTCCGTGGGCTGGTATAGATACCGATGATGCGTTTCATGGTGCCTCCAAATAAGGTGAGTAAAGCCATGGGCAAAGCTTAAAACTGTGACCTTTTCTGCACTAGACTGCAAAAATCAGCCTTAGCGTTCTATTTGGAGAACGACGGTGGAAGACCTCAACACCCTCTATTACTTCACCCAAGTGGTGGAACATCATGGTTTCGCCGCGGCCGGGCGGGCACTGGACATGCCCAAGTCCAAGCTCAGCCGACGTATCGCCGAGCTTGAAGAACGCCTGGGCGTACGCCTGCTCAACCGCACCAGCCGCCATTGTTCGTTGACCGAAATCGGCCAGGCCTATTACCAGCGTTGCCTGGCCATGCGGGTGGAAGCAGAAAGCGCCGCCGAACTGATCGAACGCAATCGCTCCGAGCCCCAGGGCCTGGTGCGCATCAGTTGCCCGACGGCGTTGCTCAACACCTGGGTCGGGCCGATGCTGACCCGCTACATGCTCAAATACCCGTTGGTGGAGTTGTTCATCGAAAGCACCAACCGCCGGGTCGACCTGATCCACGAAGGCTTCGACATTGCCCTGCGGGTGCGTTTTCCGCCGCTGGAAAACACCGACCTGGTAATGAAGGTATTGGGCAACAGCACCCAGAGCATCGTGGGCAGTCCGGTGTTCGCCGAAGGTTTATCGACACCGCCGTCGCCAGCCGACCTCAGCGGCTTGCCCAGCCTGCATTGGGGCGCGGCGCAGCGTGAATATCAGTGGGAATTGTTGGGTAGCGAGGGTGCCAGCGCGGTGATACGTCATGCGCCAAGGATGGTCACCGATGACCTGTTGGCCCTGCGTCACGCAGCCATCGCCGGGGTCGGCATCGCCCACTTGCCCAGCGTGGTGGTGCGCGACGACATCGCCGCCGGACACCTGGTGGAACTGGTGCCGGGCTGGGCGCCGAAGAGCGGGATCATCCATGCGATTTTCCCGTCACGCCGTGGGTTGCTGCCGTCGGTACGGTCGTTAATCGACTTTCTGGGGGAAGAGTTCAGTCATAGTGATATTGCTTAGGGGTAAGGCTTTAAACCGTGTTGACCCCATCGCGGGCAAGCCCGCTCCCACAGGTCCGGTGGCTGAACAAAAATTGTGAAACACCTCGGTCCTTGTGGGAGCGGGCTTGCCCGCGATGGCGCCAGACTGAACACCACACATTCATCTGGCTGCCCCCCGATTCTTGACTTGCGGTAAATATTGCTTTGCCAATCCAGCGGTTTTTCTCACGGATGCAGGCGCGGATACTCGCGCTCATTCCCACCGCAACCTCTGGAGTCATTCATGTCTATCCCCGCATTCGGTCTGGGCACCTTTCGCTTGCAAGGCCAGGTGGTCATCGATTCGGTCAGCACCGGCCTGGAACTGGGCTACCGGGCCATCGACACCGCGCAAATCTACGAAAACGAAGCCGACGTCGGCGAAGCCATCGCCGCCAGCGGCATCGCCCGCGAAAAACTGTTCATCACCAGCAAGATCTGGGTGGCCAACTTCGCCGGGGATCGCCTGATCGAAAGCCTCAAGGAAAGCCTGCAAAAACTGCGGACCGACTATCTGGACCTGACCCTGATCCACTGGCCATCGCCGGAAGACCAGGTGCCGGTCGAAGAATTCATGGGCGCCCTGCTCGAAGCCAAGCGCCTGGGCCTGACCCGTCAGATCGGCGTGTCTAACTTCACCGTCGACTTGATGAAACAAGCCATCGCCGCCATCGGTGCCGAGCACATTGCCACCAACCAGATCGAGCTGCATCCGTATCTGCAAAACCGCAAGGTTGTCGAGTTCGCGCATAGCCAGGGCATCCAGATCACGTCGTACATGACCCTGGCCTACGGTGAAGTGCTCAAGGACCCGGTCATTGCCCGGATCGCCGACCGCCTGCAAGCGACTCCGGCACAAGTCACTCTGGCCTGGGCCATGCAACTGGGGCACGCGGTGATTCCTTCCTCCACCAAACGCGCCAACCTCGCCAGCAACCTCAAGGCCGGCGCCATGAAATTGAGCGACGCCGACATGGCGTTGATCGCCGGTCTGGATCGCGACCATCGCCTGACCAGCCCGAAAGGCATCGCACCGATCTGGGATTAACGAGCGGGGTCTAGCCTAAATCCTGCTCGAGCCTGTAGTCCAGGCGGGTCATGGCTTGATGCAACTGATCGACGGCGGCGTCGATCAGTGAGGCATCCCCCCTACCGCATGCACGCTCCAGTTGCTCACAACACTCGACCAGATTCTGCGCCCGGACCATCTGCGCCCCACCCTTGATACGGTGTGCCAGGTCCTGCAAACCGTGATAATCGCCGCTGGCATGGACTTGCAGCAGGCGCTCGCGGTCATCGCGATTGGTCACGGCCAGGTCGCTCAACAGCTGGGTAATCAGTTCATCGTCGGCCCCCGTGAATTTGCGCAGCCCGCTCAAGTCGATTTCATTGGGGGAAGGCAATGGGGTCACGCCTGCCGGTTCGCTGGAGAATCTCGAGGCCAACCATGCGCTCAAGTCGACCAGCCGGATCGGCTTGAACAGGCAGTCGTCCATGCCGGCTTCAACGCAACGAACTTTTTCCTCGGGTCGCGCATTGGCGGTGAAGCCCAGGATCACCGTCCGCTCCCCCACTTCAAACCGCTCCTCATCGCGGATCGCTCCCGCCAGTTCATAACCGCTGACCTTCGGCATGTTGCAATCGGTGATGACCAGATCGAAGGCGCGTTCACGCCATTGCTCGAAACCTTGTTGGCCATCCTCCGCGACCTGAACCTGATGCCCCAAATAACTCAATTGCCGTGAAAGCAATTCACGATTGGGTGGGTAATCGTCGACCACCAGAATGCTCAAGGGACGAACCTGCGATTTCTCCTGCGGCATTTCAATGTCGGGCAATGCTTGCAACGCCACCAGTTCCAAGCTGATGTCCACCCGGCTACCGCGCCCGAGAGCACTGTAGAGCTGCAAGCGTCCCCCCATCATTTCGCACAAGGTACGGCTGATCACCAACCCAAGGCCGGAACCCTGTCGGCCAGCTTGCGGACTGTTCCCCGCCTGCACGAACGGGCTGAACAGCCGTTGCTGGTCATAGGTACTGATGCCGATGCCGCTGTCTTCGATGCACAGCGTGACGGCAAGACGGTCAGGCGGTGCGGGCACCACCCGCAAGCACAGGCTGACCTCGCCTTCGTGGGTGAACTTGATCGCATTGCTCAGCAAATTGGACAGCACCTGCTTCAAGCGCGTGGCGTCGACCAGCACATCGCGGTCGCTGTGCTCACCCAATTCCACCCGCCACCGCAGGTTCTTCTGCCGTGCCAGGCCTTCGAAAACCCGGCACACCGACATCACCAACGCCTGCAGATTGGCCCGCTCCGGCGACAGCGACAGTTGCCCGGACTCGATACGGGCAATGTCCAGAATGTCGCCAATCAATGCCAGCAGCTGTTGCCCGGCCTTGGACGCCACCTCGATGGCCGCACGGTCGGTAACGCCCTCCTCGGCCCTTTTCTGCGCCAGTTCAAGCATGCCCAACAGGGCGTTCATCGGCGTGCGGATCTCATGGCTCATGGTGGCCAGGAACGTGGTCTTGGCGCGGTTGGCATCGTCGGCGGCGTCCTTGGCCTCCTGCAGTTGCCCCAGCAGTTGTTGGCGCAAACGAATCTGCCGACGCTGCCAGGCGATCCCGGCCAAGGCTAGCAACAGCAGGAAACCGGCCGCGGCGAATGCCTGAAAAATGGACTGTCGGTGACGTAGCCAAACGCTTTGCTCCACCATCAGGTCATTGCGCCAAAGAAGCCTCAGCTCCTCGATTTCTTCTGGGGGGATACTGAGCAACGCCTTGTCCAGGATCGAATGCAGCTCGGTCGCCTCGCGACTGGTCGCCAGGGTACTGCGGGCGGGATCGATGCCCACCGTGCTGGTCACTTGCAGGCGATCGCGGTATTGCCGGGAAATCAGGTAACGGGCACTGATCAACGAATTGATACTGCCATCGGCCTTGCCCTGGGCGACCATTTCCATGGCATCCGCTGACAAGGGGGCATCCAGACAGCGGATCAGCGGGAAGTGTTGCCGAACGAACTCGCCGGCAATGTTGCCGTAAGTCATTGCCAGGGTTTTTCCCGCCATCTCTTCGAGGGTTCTGGGGCTGTCGGGCGCCACGCGAGTCACCAGCACGGAAGGACTGCTCAGGAATGGCCGGGTAAACAGCAGGTCCTCTTCACGCCGGGTACTGAGGCCGATCCCGGCCAGCACGTCGACCTCTCCGCTCTTGATGCCGTTGACCATGTCCGTCACCGACCGCATGGCGCGGATGTCGAATTGCAACCCGGTGCGCAGGCTGATTTTCGTCAGCACATCGACCCCGATACCGCGAAACTTGCCATCGCTGTCGATGAAGGTGATCGGCGGGATATTGTCGTTGATCGCCACGCTCACACGCGGGTGTCGGTCGAGCCAGCGTTGTTCGGCCACGCTCAATTGCAGTGATTTCGTGCCCGGCATCGACGCCCCGTTCGCCCCCCACCGCCGTAGAATATTCATCTGTTCATTGGCCGGGATCGCCGCCAATGCCTGGTTGACGATGCGCAACAGCCGCCGGTTGTCGCGGCTCAGGGCAAAGGCGAAGTGACCGGGTTCCATGGGTGAAAAGTCGGCCAGCAGGACGTTATTGAGATAGTTTTTGCTGATCAGGTAATGGGCAGAGAGGGCATCCCCCAGAAAGACATCCGCCTGACCGAAAGCCACCGCCCCCACGGCTGCCAGGGTCGAGGGGTAAAGCCGAACATCAGTCTCGGGATAGAACTGTTTTACGCTGTGTTCAGGCAGGTAGTGGTCCACCATCGCCAGGCGCTTGCCGGCCAAGGTCGGGTCCGGCACATTCGGCAAATCGGTACGTGCCACCAGTACCGGTTGATCGACGGCATAGGCGCTGGACATCTGTAGCTGTGGATCCTGTGCCTCATAACGGTTGGCCGTTCCCAGCAAGTCCGCATCCCCTTGCTTGAGCGCCCGGATTGCCTCCTCTCGCGACGTAAGGCGCCGCACCTGAACCTCCACCTGTAACAACTGACTGAGCAGACCGGCATAGTCCGCCGTCATGCCTTCAAGTGCGCGATCGGTGGGGGTGATTTCGAAGGGGCGGATAAGGGACTGAAACGGCCAGCACCAGCTTGCCTTTTTGCTGCAACCAGCGGGTATCGGCTTCAGAGAGCCGGGCGGTATAACCCTCTACGCTGGAGCGTCCCAGCAACGTCAGTGTTTGTGGTTGGGCGCTGACAGTGATGCCCCACAGGACAACGCCCAGCAATAGCAGGCTTTTCAAAACGCGCGGACATCGCAAGGCGTTCATTCAGATCAAATGATTGCGCAAGGCAAGATCGCGCAAATGCACCAACGACTCCACGTTGAGTTTTTCGATCAAACGGGTCTTGTAGGTGCTGACGGTCTTGTGGCTCAAATGCAGGGCCTCGGCGATGGCCTTGTTGCTCATGCCCCGGGCCAGTTGCTGGAAGATCGTCAATTCGCGGTCCGACAAATTGTCGATCATCTGTTTTTCGGTGCGTTGCATGATGCTCATCGACACCGAACTCGAGGGCAGGCGCGCGAAATAGGTGTATCCGCCCATCACCGCGTGCACGGCTTTTTGCAAATGCTCCAGATCGTTGGTCTTGGCGACATAGGCCGAGGCACCGGCACGCATGCAACGATCCTGGAAATGCTCCGCTTCCTGGGACGTGAAGACCACGATCCGGCACCGCACTTCGCTTGCCTGGATACGTGCCAGCACCTCCAGCCCGTCGAGGCACGGCATGTTCAAATCCAGCACCACCAGATCCGGCTCGTGCTGGCGGATCATCGGTAAAACTTCGTTGCCAGTGCCGGCTTCAAGGATGTGCTTGTAGCCCTCCTGCCTGAGTACGATTTTGAGTGCCCCGCGAATCACCGGATGATCGTCCGCAATCAACACTCGCTTCATGGCAACTCCCTGGGCAAAAACACGACGATGGGGCAAGACCCAGATTAAACGCAGTGGCTGCGCATAGACTCTGGCACGGATAACTGCGCTGCACTACCTGACAGAAATGACAGTGCCGACGAACGGTAACCGCGGATCGACGACGGCCATCAGACGCTGGATCGATGCGAGATCAGGCAACGAAGCGTGGCTTACCTGAACCCCCTGTTTTTCACAGGCGGGAATGGGTGACAGCCCGGCCTGCGCACCGTTGTAGATCAACACGTGATCCAGTTGCCGGTTATCGAGGCACAAATCCAGTAGATCCAGCTTGCCATCGGCCAGTGCAGCATCGACGACCAGCAGGTCGAAGGGCTCGCTGGCGTACTCCACCAGAATCAGCAGTTCTTCGAGGCTCTGCACCGGCGCCACCCCGTAGTAGCCAAGCTGGTTGAACCAGCGTTCGATCCGCAACCGGTGAAAGTGTTGTTCGTCAGCGATCAGGATGCGTAATGACTTGTTCGACAACGTGGCCCCCCGCAAGCGAGTCAGATTAATGAGGGCGCAAGGCTACGGAAGACCCCTCGAGCTTTCTGTAGGACTTTTCCTAAATACCAACCCCCATCGGATACGCGCGATCACAATTGTTGCGTCCCCCTGTGGGAGCGAGCCTGCTCGCGAAAGCGGTGGGTCAGTCAGCATGGATATTGGATGGGATGGCCTCTTCGCGAGCAGGCTCGCTCCCACCGTGGATCTCGGTCGCTCGGATACTTCCTCCCAACCAAAGAATCCACCACAGGGAGCGGCGGAATCATTGCCAGCCAAACCGCCGGATGTAGAACCCCTTCACCGCCTGGGTCAGGCCCATGTATGCCAGCAGAATTACCGGCAGGAACACGAAGTACAGCGACGGCAGCGCCTGCAGCTTGAAGTAATGCGCCAGCGGTCCCATCGGCAGGAAAATCCCCACGGCCATGATGAGCCCGGTCATCACCATCAGCGGCATCGCCGCGCGGCTTTGCAGGAAAGGCACCCTCGGCGTGCGGATCATGTGCACGATCAGCGTCTGGGTCAGCAGCCCGACCACGAACCAGCCGGACTGGAACAGCGTCTGATGGTCCGGGGTATTGGCATCGAACACGTACCACATCAAGGCAAAGGTCGTGATATCGAAGATCGAGCTGATCGGCCCGAAGAACAGCATGAACCGACCGACATCCGCCGGCTGCCAGCGTTGCGGTTTCTTCAGCATGTCGGCGTCGACGTTATCGAACGGAATGGCGATCTGCGAAATGTCATAGAGCAGGTTCTGCACCAGCAGGTGCATCGGCAGCATCGGCAGGAACGGAATGAACGCGCTGGCCACCAGCACCGAGAACACGTTGCCGAAGTTGGAACTGGCGGTCATCTTGATGTACTTGAGCATGTTGGCGAAGGTACGCCGCCCTTCCAGCACGCCCTCCTCCAGCACCATCAGGCTTTTTTCCAGCAGGATGATGTCCGCCGCTTCCTTGGCGATGTCCACGGCACTGTCCACCGAAATACCAATGTCGGCGGTGCGCAGGGCCGGCGCATCGTTGATGCCGTCGCCCATGAATCCGACCACATGACCGTTGCCCTTGAGCAGGCGCACGATGCGTTCCTTGTGCGACGGCGTCAGTTTGGCAAAGACGTTGGTACGCTCCACCGCGACCGCGAGTTCGGCATCGGTCATGCGTTCAACGTCGTTGCCCAGCAGCAGGCCTTGTTGCTCCAGTCCGACTTCACGGCAGATTTTCGCGGTCACCAGTTCGTTGTCGCCGGTGAGCACCTTCACCGCTACGCCGTGGGCAGCCAGGGCCTTGAGCGCCGGGGCCGTGCTTTCCTTGGGTGGATCAAGGAACGCTACGTAACCGATCAGGGTCAGTTCCCGTTCATCGGCCAGGCTGTAGGTATCGCGCCCTTCGATCATTGGCCGGGCCGCCACGGCAACCACCCGCAGACCTTCGGCGTTGAATGTCGCAGTGACCTGGCGGATCCGCGCCAGCAGCACTTCGCTGAGCACTTCATCCACCTCGCCATGACGCACCCGCGAGCAGACCCCCAGCACTTCCTCCACGGCACCTTTGCAGATCAGCAGATGCGGTTGATCACGTTCGGCGACCACCACCGACATGCGCCGACGTGTGAAGTCGAACGGGATTTCATCGACCTTGCGAAACGCCGTGCCGACTTTCAATTCACGGTGGATTTCCACGTGTTCGAGCACTGCCACGTCCAGCAGGTTTTTCAGGCCGGTCTGGTAGTAACTGTTGAGGTAAGCCATTTCCAGTACGTCATCGGAGTCATTGCCCCAGACATCGACATTGCGCGCCAGGAAGATCTTGTCCTGGGTCAGGGTGCCGGTCTTGTCGGTGCACAGCACATCCATGGCACCGAAGTTCTGTATCGCATCCAGACGTTTGACGATGACTTTTTTGCGCGACAGGAACACCGCGCCCTTGGCCAGGGTCGAGGTCACGATCATCGGCAGCATTTCCGGGGTCAGGCCCACGGCAATCGACAGTGCGAACAGCAGCGCCTGGGTCCAGTCACCCTTGGTGAAGCCATTGATGAACAGCACCAGCGGCGCCATGACGAACATGAAGCGGATCAACAACCAGCTGACTTTGTTGACCCCGGTCTGGAACGAGGTGGGGGCACGGTCGGTGGCGCCGACCCGTTGCGCCAGCGCACCGAAATAGGTGTTGTTACCGGTGGTGAGGATCACCGCCATCGCTGTGCCGGACACCACGTTGGTGCCCATGAACAGAATGTTGTCCAGGTCCAGTGGATTGAGGGTGTCGCTGTCCTGGCGGCGCGGGAATTTTTCCACCGGCATCGATTCACCGGTCATGGCCGCCTGGCTGACGAACAGGTCCTTGGCACTGAGCACCCGGCAATCGGCGGGAATCATGTCGCCGGCCGACAGCACGATCAGGTCGCCGGGTACCAGTTGCTTGATCGGCAATTCAAGACGCTGTGTACCGCCGTTTTCCAGATCCCGGCGCAACACCGTCGCGGTGTTGCTCACCATCGCCTTGAGCGCATCGGCGGCCTGGTTGGATTTGCTTTCCTGCCAGAAGCGCAGCAAGGTCGAGAGCACCACCATGGAAAAAATCACGATGGCGGCTTTCATGTCTTCGGTCAGCCAGGAGATGACCGCCAGCAACGTCAGCAGGAGGTTGAACGGATTCTTGTAGCAGTGCCACAGGTGCGTCCACCACGGCAGCGGTTGTTCGTGCTCGACCTCGTTGAGACCGAATTGCTCGCGCAGTGCTTCCGCTTCCAGTTCGCTCAAGCCGTCGGTGTGACTGCCCAAAGTGCCCAGCAGCGCGCCGGTGTCGCTGCCGGCGGCGCTGACCAGGGTTTGCGCCAGGGTCGGCGGCACCTCGCGGCTGACCGTGGTGTCGGTGAAGTTTTCCAGCAGCGCCAGGCGACGGAAGTGCCGGGCGATGTGGCGGGTGCGCAGGAATCCGGCGAAGAATTCCTTGAGCAGGGTCAGGTTCATGGCAGTTCCCCCAGGATCAGCCGGGAAACCGTCGAGCAGGCGTGTCGGTGCGCCGCGATGACGACAAAAGGTCGAACATCACGCACGGTTCAGCGTCGATGAGAAGGACGTCGGGACACCGGCCGGAAATGGCCGTGGTCGGGATGCCGCTGCTCGCTATTACGGCGAGACAACGGCACAAAAAGATGGCGCGTTATCAGGCCGAGGATGTGCCGGTTATTGAAACCGGCCGACTACTGTCACTCGAACAAGTACCCACTGTGGGTCTCCGCTATGGATTGAAAACGCGCGAAGCTTACGCCCCGGTATGTGGAGAGTAAACCTGTTACAAAACCTTGCAGGGGGAATCGCGGGGTTCTTCAGGAAGGGTTCAGCTTTGAGGATTTGTAGCGTTCATTCGGGCCCCTTCGCGGCGATGCGGCGATCCGACAAGCCAGCTCCTACAGGCGTCGGATCAGGCGCTGGCAACCATGGCGTGTCGGCGATGATGCACTTCAAGCTGATCCTTGATCACCTTGAGTACCTTGGCCTCATGTTCATGAATGAAGAAGTGCCCGCCGCCAAGCATGTCCACGGAGAAGCTGCCACGGGTTTCCTTGCTCCAGCCGATCAACTGCTCGATGGTGGCCCGGTCGGCCTTGCCGCCGAGCACGTGTACCGGGCACTGGAGCAGTGGACGTGGCAACGGCTCGAACCGCCCGCACAACTGGAAGTCGGCGCGCAGGATCGGCAGGGTCAGGCTCATCAGCTCCTGGTTGGCCAGCACTTCCTCGCTGGTGCCGTTGAGCGTGCGCAGTTGCTCGATCAGTTCGGCATCGGTCCTGGGCTCGGCAAAACCACGGTCGTAGTCGGCACGCATTGTCGGCGCAGCGGTGCCCGAGGCAAACAGGGCCACCGGCTCCGCACAGCCGAGCGAGCGAAACGCATGGGCCATCTCACAGGCCAGCAACGCGCCGAGGCTATGGCCGAACAGCGCATAGGGTGCCTTGAGCGTGGTTTTTTGTTCCTGCGCCAGTTGCAGCGCCAACCGCCGCATATCGGTGTGCAATGGCTCACCAAACCGCGCGCCCCGCCCCGGCAGCTCCACCGGCTGCAGTTTCAGCCACTGCGGCAGTTTGTTCCGCCAGCGGCTGTAAACCATGGCGCTCGCACCCGAATAGGGCAGGCACAGCAATGTCAGCTGGGTCACCGGGCTTACCTCGAAAAGTTGTCTGTATAGGAGAACGGATGAGACCTGACAGAAATTAGTCGAAGGAATATCCCTGTGGGAGCGAGCCTGCTCGCGATGGTGTATCAGTCGAGATCAATGTGGCTGACACTCCATCGCGAGCAGGCTCGCTCCCACAATTAGCCTCTATTTCAAATGACGGAAACTCTGCACCGCAGAACCCAACACCACGGCCCCCGCCGCAATCGCCACCCAAAACCCGCTGCGCGCCCCGAACGCATCCACCAGCCACCCGGAACTGGCCGCGCCGATCGCGACGCCGATGCTCAAGCCGGTGACCAGCCACGTCAAGCCTTCAGTGAGCTTGGCCGGCGGCACGATCTGCTCCACCAGGGCCATGGCGACAATCAGAGTCGGGGCAAAAAACAGCCCGGCGACGAACACCGCCAGCGACAGCCCGAAAATATTCGTCGCCAGCAACAGCGGCAAGGTCGTCACCGCCGTCGCTACCCCACCGTAGAGAAACAGGCGCGGCAGCGGCACCTTCGAACGCAGCGCGCCAAATGCCAGCCCGGCCAGGCATGAGCCGATGGCGTACACCGACAGCACAATACTCGCCGCCGCGGGTTGACCCTGCTGCTGGGCGAAAGCCACGCTGACCACATCCACCACGCCGACGATGGTGCCCATGGCGACCATCAACAGCATCAGCCACTGGACGTCCACAGAGCGAATGATCGAACCCATAAGATGTTCTTCATGGGGATGCACCGCCGGCTCGGTGCTGCGTTGCAGGACAAACGCCGTGACCCCGATTGCCAGCATCAACAATGCCGCCAGCGGCCCGGCCTCGGGGAACGCCACCACGCACAGGCCCACCGACAACGGCGGCCCGACAATGAAGCAGACTTCGTCCAGCACCGACTCCAGGGCATAAGCGGTCTGCAGTTGCGGCTGGCCGCGATACAGCTCGGTCCAGCGCGCCCGCACCATCGCCGACATGCTCGGCATGCAACCGGCCAGCGCGGCGAACACGAACAGCGTCCATTGCGGCGCCTGCAAACGGGTGCAGAGCAACACCAGCAACAACGCCCCGCCGCCGATCAGCGCCGACACTGGCAGGATCCGCCGCTGACCGAAACGGTCCACCAGCCGCGACACCTGTGGCGCACAAAATGCCGTGGCCAGCGCAAACGTCGCCGCCACCGCCCCGGCCAGTGCGTAGCCGCCCTGCAACTGCGAAAGCATGGTGATCAGGCCGATACCGGTCATGGAAATCGGCATGCGCGCGATCATCCCGGCCAGTACGAAGGCTCGGCTGCCTGGGGCCTTGAACAGTTCGCGGTAGGGGTTTGCCATGGGGGTTCGGACTCGATAAGGGCCTGCAAGTTGCCATAGGGCTGGCAGCGGGGGAAAGAGTCGAATTGTTGGTTGAATGTGAAGGCCCCTTCGCGAGCAGGCTCTCTCCCACAATGGACCGCATACACCATTCAACTGTGGGAGCGAGCCTGCTCGCGAAGAGGCCGGCAAAGCCACCTTGTCATTCCAGGCTAATGAACTCTCACCCCCCAGACCAGTCCTCTGTTCAGGCTCTCAGTTCCCGGAGTACTCCCGACAATGACTGACCACCACCCCGAACGCCAAAGCCCCATCGATGCCCATGGCATTATCGGCGACATGCGCAGTGCCGCGCTGGTCAATGACAAGGGCAGCGTGGATTTTTTCTGCTGGCCGGAATTCGATAGCCCATCGATTTTCTGTTCGCTGCTGGACACCCCCGAAGCAGGGATTTTCCAACTGTCCCCGGACTTGCCCGACGCCCGCCGCGAGCAAATCTACCTGCCTGATACCAACGTGCTGCAAACCCGCTGGCTGAGCGACCGCGCGGTAGTGGAAATCACCGATCTGCTGCCCATTGGCGACACTGAGGATGACTTGCCGCTGTTGATGCGCAAGGTGCGGGTGGTCAGTGGCAAGGCAGACTTTCATCTGCGATGTGCCGTGTGCCATGACTATGCCCGCGCGGGTACACGTGCCCGCCTCGACAATAAAGATGTGATCTTCGACGCCGCCAATCAGCCGTCCCTGCGCTTGTCATCGGCCCAGACCTTGAGCATCGACGGCAACGCTGCCGTCGCCGAATTCACTCTCGAACAGGACCAGAGCGCCGAGTTTCTGCTCGGCGCCATCGATGATCCGCGCTTCAAGAAAGGCGCCGCGGATTTGTGCCTGGAGCGCACGCTGAAGTTCTGGCGCGACTGGATCGGCCAGTCCAACTATCGCGGCCGCTGGCGGGAAATGGTCAGCCGCTCGGCGCTGGCCATGAAGCTGCTGACTTCACGCAAACACGGCGCAATCCTTGCGGCGGCGACCTTCGGCCTGCCGGAAAACGTCGGTGGCGAACGCAACTGGGATTATCGCTATACCTGGATCCGCGACGCCTCGTTCACTGTGTATGCCTTCATGCGCCTGGGCTTCACCGAAGAAGCCAACGCCTACATGCGCTGGTTGCGTGGGCGGGTCAGCGACTGTCACGGCAAAGCCATGAAACTGAATATTCTGTATGGCATCGATGGTCGGCAGGAACTGCCGGAAATCGATCTCACGCACCTGTCGGGTCACGGCGGCGCGACGCCGGTACGCATCGGCAATCTGGCTTACGCGCAAGTTCAACTCGACATCTTCGGCGAGCTGATGGACGCGGTGTACCTGGTCAACAAGTACGGCGAAGCCATTTCCCACGAGGGCTGGAAACACACGGTGGAAGTGGTCGATCAGGTCTGCGACACCTGGCAGCAGGAAGACGTCGGCATCTGGGAAATGCGCGGCGAACAACATCACTTTCTGCACTCGCGCCTGATGTGCTGGGTGGCGCTGGACCGGGCGATCCGCCTCGCCTCGAAACGCTCCCTGCCCGCCCCGTTCGCCCGCTGGGACCAGACCCGTCAGGCGATCTACGCCGACATCTGGGGGAACTTCTGGAATGAAGAACACGGGCATTTCGTCCAGCACATCGGCGGCACCGGCCTCGACGGTTCGATGCTGCTGATGCCACTGGTGCGTTTCGTCAGCGCCAGGGACCCACGCTGGCTCGCCACCCTCGATGCCATCGAGAAAAACCTGGTGCGTGACGGCATGGTTTACCGCTACCGCAACGAACACACCCACATCGACGGCCTGCCCGGCACCGAAGGCGCGTTCGCCGCGTGCTCCTTCTGGTACGTCGAGTGCCTGGCCCGCGCCGGACGGGGGGAAAAGGCCCATCTGGAATTCGAGCAACTGCTGCGCTATGCCAATCCGTTGGGGTTGTACGCTGAAGAATTCGACAGTCACGGGCGGCATATGGGGAATACGCCGCAAGCGTTGACGCACCTGGCGTTGATCAGCGCGGCGTGTTTTCTGGATCGGAAGTTGAGTGGGGAGAAGGGGTTTTGGCAGCCGTGAGATGCTGTGAAAGTAGGACGCTTCCTTAAACCAAGCCAGCCAAATCCCAACAAGACCGAACGGCATTTCCATTTTCCCTGCAAACCCTACTATCCACAAAATGCTGTGCTAATGCATGTACGTGTCGCTGTGAAACCTAATTAGCAACCCATATCTTTGAACCTATAAAACTTTGCTAGAGTTCCCATGAGCATATCTGAAGAGCTTTTATCAAAAATATCAAATACATATGAAATTCAGGCAATATCAGCGCAACTTATTTACGACGGAGTCAACAAAATACTGCAAATATCAGACAACACCGAAACTTTCATCCTGAAACTATTCAAAAAAATCAAACATTCGAAAAGCAGGATCTCCTTTGAAAGAACGATACTCACGCACCTGAACTCACATGACATCAATTGCATTCATGTCATCACCCCAAACGCAAACAAGGAACAAACCTATGAATTCAACGGAAAAACCTATTACGGATTAATGACTCGTCTTTGTTTGGGAAACCAATATTCACCACATAACAAAGACATGCATTGTTTTCTTTTTGGCAAAGCACTTTTCAGATTACACGAGTGCCCAACCGAATCATTTACCAATCCTAAATTCAACACTAGTAATATTCACCATCTGATGCGAAGCTTGAAAAAAGACAACTCCTCTCCAGCAGTCCAACTCAGAAAAACGATAACCAATCTTTTTGACAACATAAGCCTGAGTCTGCCTCCACTCGCTCCCCCATTCGAACAATGCATTTGCCATGGTGACGCCTGGCCGGGAAATGCGCTTTACTTTAAGGACAGATGCAAACTGATTGACTTCGAACATGCAAGGCTCGCTGACCCGGCACTGGACATTGCTACTTTTCTCTGGTGGCTGAGCGGAGCAGAACTAAACGAATCAAAAAAACTCACTGCGTGGGAGAACTTCACTCAGGGTTACGGAGAATCCATTGAGCCACGCATCAATGAACACACGTCAACACTGATCAAGACAATCCAATTGAGGAGCCTCGTTTTCATACACAACAACATTCTTCTTACTGAAGAAATACTTGAGCATTCCCTTCAACAAACATCTGACTTGCTACACAAGACGAATTTTATAAATCAAGACCCCTCATTGAGCTCTCTATGGATAAACTTGTCAAAAACCAATTACCCAAGATAGCTCACCCAAGCACATCTTAGATTTAACAAAAATTTCAGCTCACATTAGCCTCCGGTAACTTTTCCCACACCTGAAAACTGTTTATTGCCAACTGTTACATCCCTCCCCTAACATCCTCAACCAACGGGCACAGCGGAGCTGTCCAACAAAACCCGAATTCAAGGAACCGGCATGACCCAACGCATCCACCGCAGCATCGATCTCCCCCTGCGAACCGGCTTGAACCGCGACGAACTCTGGGAGGCCCACGATAAGGGCCTGATCAAGTGCTGGGAAATCGGTCGCCAGCGCGCCGCCCGCTTTCCCGACCTCGCCCGACAATGCCTCGCCGATGAACTCCCGGTGCTCGGCTGGAAAGGTGGCGTCAGCCGCAGCTTGAAAAAACTCGAAAAGTACGGCTCGCTCAAATACCTCGCCCAATGGCAGGGTTTGCGCGGGGAGGATCTGGATGTGGATTTGAGCGAGGAACGGGCGCTGACCTGTTCCCGCACGGGAATGGTGGTGACGTTTACGCCGGATCGGGCGAAGTACTTCAATCAGGTGGCGGAAGTTGAAGCCGTTGAGTAACGGCGCCAGGTGCGCGACCCTTGGGGTAATTGCATCGGGCTCAGGCAAACGCGGATCTAGCCTTTCAATAGGTCATTAATCGGGAGCTTGTCGTGGTCGATCATCCAGTAAAGGTCATCCAGACACCGTGGCTCAACCTCGCCTACGAAGAGCACGGCCCCGGCACCGGTGACCCGGTGATCTTGCTCCACGGTTTCCCCTACTCGGCCCGCGCCTATGACGAAATCGCCCTGCCCCTCGCAGCCAAAGGTTACCGCGTCATCGTCCCGTACCTGCGCGGTTACGGCCCGACCCGTTTCAACAGCCCCGATACATTGCGCTCAGGTCAGCAAGCCGCCCTCGCCCAGGATCTGCTCGATCTGATGGATGCCCTCTGCATCTCGAAAGCAGCCCTCTGCGGCTACGACTGGGGCGGTCGGGCGGCGTGCATCGTGGCGGCATTATGGCCGCAGCGGGTGCGTTGCCTGGTGACGGGGGATGGCTACAACCTGCAGGACATTCCCCGTTCGACCCGGCCACGGGACCCGGAAACCGAGCATCGCCTGTGGTATCAGTTCTATTTTCACACCCCGCGCGGCGTCGAAGGCTTGACGGAAAATCGCCGGGCCTTGTGTGAACTGCTCTGGAAGCTGTGGTCGCCGACCTGGAGCCAAGGCCCTGAACGATACCCCTTGAGCGCACCGGCCTTCGACAACCCGGATTTCGTCGAGGTGGTGATTCACTCTTACCGGCATCGGTTCATGTATGCGCCCGGCGATCCGGCGCTGGAGTGGATGGAAGAGGCCCTGGCCAAGCAACCACCGATCAGCGTGCCGACGATTTCCCTGTGTGGTGCCGACGATGGCGTTGGCCCGGCACCGGAAATCGACGACGACCTCGAACACTTCACCGGGCGTTACGAGCGCCGGGTGCTGGCGGGGGTCGGGCATAACATTCCCGAAGAAGCCCCCGGGGCCACGCTCAAGGCGTTACTGGATCTGCTGCAGCACTGACGGAAAAACGTTCGCGATAGGCCTGCGGCGTCACGCCCATGGCCCGCAGAAAACAGCGGCGCAAGGTTTCTTCGCTACCGAATCCGCATTGCACGGCGACCCGTTTGATCGGCACGCCGGTATCGCTGAGCAGGCGTCGCGCCGTCTCGACCCGAATCAACTCGATGGCCCGGGCGGGGGTCTGGCCGGTATCGGCGCGGTAGTGGCGCACGAAGCTGCGCTCGCTCATGCCGGCCTGCAAGGCCAGGTTCGGGATGCCGAGATCCTGGGTGAGATTTTCGCTGATCCAGGCGTGAAGCTCGTCGAACCGATTGCCTTCTTTCTGCAAGGACAGGGTTACGCTGAACTGCGACTGGCCACCGGGCCGCTTGAGGAACACCACCAGTTGCCGGGCGACTTCCAGGGCCATGTTGCGGCCGAGGTCGGCTTCGACCATCGCCAGCGCCAGGTCGATGCCGGCGGTGACCCCGGCCGAGGTCCAGACCGGGCCGTCGTTAATGAAAATCGGATTGGGTTCGACCTGCAGCGCCGGGTGCTTCTGCGCCAGTTGATCGCAGCGAGTCCAGTGGGTGACCACGCGCCGGCCATCGAGCCAACCGCTGGCCGCCAGCAAAAACGCCCCGGTGCACACCGATGCAACCCGCCGGCACCGCGCCGCGTGTTCGCGCACCCAGGTCACCAGTGACGGGTCCTCCGCCGCCGCGTAAACACCCCAGCCGCCGGCGATGATCAGGGTATCGCTGCCCTGCTCCGGCAACGGTTCGGCCAACAACGCCAAGCCCGCCGACGACATCACCGCCCCGCCGCCACTGGCGATCACCGTCGGCGCGTAAGGTGTGGGTAAACCTTGCTGGCGGGCGATGTCGTTGGCCGAGGCGAACACCTGCAACGGCCCGGTGACATCAAGCAATTGCACATTGGCAAATGCGAGCACATGAATGGTTTTGGGCATTTTGGCGTAATTCGTGGGGTGATTGGCGTATGCGCCAAATGCTAGGCGCCTACAGTGAAGCCGTCCACCCACTTCAGGAGAAAAAACACCATGACCTTGCAGATCGGCTTTCTGTTGTTTCCACAGGTGCAGCAACTCGACCTCACCGGCCCTTACGACGTGCTGGCCTCGTTGCCGGATGTGAAAGTGCATCTGATCTGGAAGGACCTGATGCCCGTCACCGCCAGCACCGGCCTGATGCTCAAGCCCACCACCACCTTCGACGACTGCCCGGCGCTGGATGTGATTTGCGTGCCCGGCGGCAGCGGGGTCGGGCCGTTGATGGAAGATGACCAGACCCTGGCGTTCCTCAGGGAACAGGCCGCGACGGCGCGTTATGTCACCTCGGTGTGCACCGGTGCGCTGGTACTCGGTGCGGCGGGCCTGCTCAAGGGCAAGCGCGCCACCACCCACTGGGCCTATCACGAGTTGCTGACGCCTCTGGGAGCGATTGCGGTGAAGGATCGGGTGGTGCGCGACGGCAATCTGCTGACCGGTGGCGGGATCACCGCAGGCATCGATTTTGCCCTGACCCTGGCGGCTGAATTGTTCGATCAGGACACTGCCGAGTTGGTGCAATTGCAGCTGGAATACGCGCCGGCGCCGCCGTTCCGGGCCGGCAGCCCGGAAACAGCGCCGGCCGGCGTGCTGGAGGAAGCTCGCCAGCGCGCCGCCGGGTCGTTGAAACTGCGTGCGCAAATCACTGAGCGTGCCGCGGCGAAACTCGACTTGTAGGAGCGAGCCTGCTCGCGATGGTCTCAAGAGCACCGCGTTTTACCAGTCAACACGCGTTATCGTTAACGACCATCGCGAGCAGGCTCGCTCCTACAGGTAGAGTTTCGCCGGCCATTTTCATGCGCCCACAAAAAAACCCGCCGAAGCGGGTTTTTCCAAGACCATTACGACTCCCTGTCGTCAGCACTCCATGCAAATGGCCGATCATCCATGATCCTGAGCACTCCCTGTGCGTCAGTGGATGGGGCCAGAATACGCATCGGATCCAATCTGCAATAGACGACATAGCTACCATCGCGTGTAAGACATTCGCTATAGCACCCTTCCGAAAACCCTTAGATGCATCATTCACTCTCACGCTCGCGGGCCTTGGCGCTATCGACGAGAAAGTGCTCGAGCCTGCCCAATTGCTCTTCCCAGCCACGGCTGTCCATGTAATACGCTTCTTTTTGACGAATGTCGGGAATGTGGGCGAAACCTGACTCGGACACCTTGAGCAGCGTGCCGTCCTCGAAATCCGCCAGCTCGAACTTCACCAGCGTGGTGGGTTCCTGGGAGTAGTCGATCTTCGGATTCACGGCGTAGGGGTGCCAACGAAACGAAAACAACTGCTGCGGTTCGACCCGCTCGACCAGCACATTCCACAACACGTGTTCATAACCGGGATACGTGACTTGTCCCTGGGTCCACTCACCGGCAATGAAACGCCTGCCTTCGAGCGCGACACCGAACCATTGACCGAACGCCTCGGCATCGACCAATGCGCGCCAGACATGGGAGCGCGGCGACTTGAGCATTATTTTGCGTTCAAAACTATTGGGTACTGGTTTCATATGTCACCTCCTGTACTGAACAACAGTAGGCCTGTAAGACCACATGTCCAGCCCGAAAGTTGTATGAATCGGGTGTCAGTTGTCGCAATCGCTCTCTTTGCATCGCTTTTCGCTTCGCTACACTGCCCCCCTATCCCCTCTGACACAGCGAGTTTTCCCCATGCGCACACGCTTTTTCCTGGCACTGACGCCTTTGCTGCTCACCCAATTGGCCCATGCCGTGGACTGCGACAATGCTGCCGACCAGGCCACGATGAACCTGTGTGCGTCGCAGCAGCACGCGGCGGCAGACAAGGAGTTGAATGCGCTGTATCAACAAATCACCTCAAGGCTCAAGGGCAATCCTGATAGCAAGAAACTGCTCGTGGATGCGCAGCGTTCGTGGATTGCGTTTCGCGATGCCGAGTGCAAGTTTTCGGCGTCAGGTGTGGAAGGCGGGAGTGTTTATCCGCTGATCTACGGCAATTGCGTGACGGAATTGACCAAGGCGCGGATTGAGACGTTCAAGACGTACTTGAAGTGCCAGGAGGGGGATTTGGGGTGTCCGGTGCCGGGGGTTTGATTTTGTGTTGTTTTTGAAGGCCTCTTCGCGAGCAGGCTCGCTCCCACAGTTGACCGCGTTCTTTCAGTAAGAATGCGGTAAAAATGTGGGAGCGAGCCTGCTCGCGAAGGCGTCAGCTCAGGCGCCGCCGTTACCGCACAAAAACCTGCGCCGTGGTAATCGCCATGTCCCCACCTGGCATCTTGATGCTGCCAATCTGTTTCAGGCTGTCGGCATCGAAGATCGCCACATCGTTGAACGTCCCGGCCAGGTAGATCTTGCTGCCGTCCTTGTTGAAGGAAATGCAGTAGTAGGAGTGATCGAGCGTCGCCGCCTGAAGCATCTTTTTCTCCTTGATGTCGTACTTGGCCAGGCGGTTGAGCACACCGAACATCAGGTTCGGGTCTTTCGGCGAGCGCATGCCACTGAAGTAGATTTCCGTCAGGGGACCGAAGTCGGTGGTTTCGGTCTTGCCGGTCTTGAGGTCGATGCTGAACAGGCCGTACAGGTAGTCGGCGGTGGCCGGGTCCTGTTTCTTGTCCTTGAATTTCGCGGTGGTGTAGAGCAGCGAGAAGTCATGGCGATAGGTCTGCTGGTTCCATACGTAGAGCACGTCTGGCGCGGCGTAGTTGGCGCGTTTCCAGTGACGGCTGGGGATCAGCACGTCGAACTTGCCGGTCTGCACGTTGACCTTGTAGATATCCGCCCCTGCCACGTACAGCGTGCCGTCGTCACCGCTCTGCATGATGGTCAGCTGTCGCGGCGCCGGGAAACTGCGCACGGGTTTGGCATCCATGCCGGCGTCGGTCTTGTACACATCGAGCCGAGGCTGCTGCACTTCGTAGTGATCGTTGAGCATCAGCGTCGGGTTGGCGATGGTGAACAGTTCCTTGCCGTCATGGCTGAGGGTAAAGGCGAACATGGACCTCGCTTTCTCCCCGGGCTTCTGGGTGATGCTGGCGTGGAACACCTGTTTGCAACTGTCCAGTTCGACGCCATAGACATCCGCGTAGTGATTGTTCAGCACGTAAGCGGTCTTGCGATCCGGCGACAGCTGCACGGTGCCCGGACCGAAGGCGTCCGGCATCTTGCAGGTCTTGAACAGCGTGTCGGTGGCCAGGTCGATCACGTGCAGATTGTTCGGATAATTGGTGGTCAACATGTATTCATGACCGTCTTGCAGCGCGGTGTTTTCATCGGCCACAACGGTGAGCGAAAGAGTGCTCAGGACGGCAAACGCGGCCAGGCCGCAGGCTTTCAAATTACGCATGCTGGAATCCTTCTTGTTATCCGATCACTTGTCTTTCGGGAAGACAGTGCCGAGGTTTCGCCAGTTGTCGTTGGACGCCTGTGCATCCTTGTTCCAGTCCGGGTAGGTGCTCATCATGTCCGGCACCTGGGCCGGCCACCAGCAAGGGTCGGAGCAGCCATACAGGTCGGCTTCCATCGGCTGGCACAACGACGACACACCGCCAAACGCATCGATTTCCCAACCCGGGTCAGTTGTCGACGCACAGCCCGCCACGGAGCTCATGGCCACCACTTCTTCGATGCGGTTCTCGTCCGCGGCCTGATCCAGCTTCAACGCTTTGTTATTGATTGCCTTGAGATGTTTCATATCAGTGAGCCTTGCGCGGAGTGATGTAGCTGCTGATGAACGCAGGGTTATTGGCCATGATCCGGGTGTAGACCTCGATACCGAAATCGACCCAGTCACGCATCAGTTCGCAGTAGTGATAAGTCGGGTGAGTCGGGTCGCCGTAACGGGCGTAGCTCTCGTGGTAGCAGCCGCCGGAGCACAGGTTGCGGATCTGGCAGTCTTCGCAGCCGGTATTGGTGCGGTCCAGGCGCTGGGACAGGAAGTCGTTCAACTCCACCTGTTTCACACCACTGTGGACGTTGCCGAAGGTCGGCAGGCTCGAACCGGTAAACCGGTGGCACAGGTTCAGCTCGCCCTTGTGATCCACCGCCAGCATCTTCAGGCCCGCACCGCACGGCAGGGCCTTTTTGTGGCCTTCGTGGATGTCGGT
Source organism: Pseudomonas izuensis (assembly GCF_002356535.2). Taxonomy (NCBI): domain Bacteria; kingdom Pseudomonadati; phylum Pseudomonadota; class Gammaproteobacteria; order Pseudomonadales; family Pseudomonadaceae; genus Pseudomonas; species Pseudomonas izuensis. Next base: position 4,806,603 of record NZ_AP017423.2, read on the forward strand.
GATCAACTGGTGCAGGTTGGAGAAACCGATGTTGCGGTGCTCCAGCGCCGCTTCCAGGTAACGGCGACCGAGGGCCTTCATGTTGGCGAACACCTGCACCAGTTCATCGCTGGTGAGGTTGAAACTGCTGATGTCGCCGGAGGTCACCGGGGCGAAACCGACCTCGGCAAAACCCAGCTCATTGAACAGGTGATCCCAGATGGTTTCGACGTCGGTGACGCCGGTGGTCAGGGTCACCCGCGCGCCCACCGGACGGCTGTTGTAGCGAGACAGCAGCATCTCGGCCTTGCGCCGCACCACGTCGTAGGTGCCCTGCCCGCCCACGGTGATGCGGTTGCGGTCGTGCACGGTTTTCGGCCCGTCGATACTCACTGACAATCCGAAACGGTGGGCGTTGAGGTAATCCACGGTCTCTTCGGTGAGCAGCGTGGCGTTGGTGGTCATGACGAACTCGACGAACTTGCCGGCCTCGGCAAAACGCTTCTCGCAATAGTCGACCATGTACTCGATCAGCTTGCGATTGCTCAACGGCTCGCCGCCAAAGAACACCACGGTGAAACGCTCTTCGTCCGGGGATTCGCGCAGCAGCATTTCGACGGAAGCTATGGCCGTTTCGACGTCCATCTTCTTGCCGGCCGACGGCTTGTCGAGGTCTTCCTTGTAGCAGTAGGTGCAGCTCAGGTTGCAGCCGGTGTTGACGTTGAGCACCACGGTGTTGATTGCCGTGCGCTCGACGCGCTTGGTGGCGATGTCCGGGGTCAGCGGCGAGCCGTCGCTGACCAGTTCCAGGGCCATCAACTCGCGCAGGGTCTCGGTGATTTCCTCGCCGTTGAAACGCGCGGCCAGGCGCTGGATCAGGTCGTCCGAGGAACAGCCGGGGCCACGCAAGGTGTCGATGATGGTGCCCGTCAGTTCATCGCTGGCGAACAGCGAACTGCTGGGGATGTGGAACAGCATGCGGTCGGCGTCTACGTGCACTTCGTGCAGGTTGCGTTCGACCAGATTCAAAATTGCGCCCATGGCAAACCTCCTGTGCAAGCCCCGTTGTGCAGGGCTTGCGATCATTCCGAAAAGTGTCTGAATCGCTGACGATCAGGCCAACTCAAGGAATGGGTGGATTGTTCCAGCGTTGCACGGTCACGATCATGTGGCCTTCGCCGGTCAGGGATTTTCCTGCGTCGTCAACGGCGGCGATCACCTTGAGGTTGCCGGCATTGTTGGTGGACATTTTGCGTGCAGGGTTCGGCCCGGCATCGCCCGGGGTGAATACGCCCGAGTCGGCCTGCATGGTGCCTGCAAACTTGACGTCTTCGTCTTCCTTGGCGCGATCGTCGAAGGCCTCGACCTTCCACTGCGCCGGGAACACGCCGATGCGATACGGCTTGCCATCGGCGCCCTTGCCCCAGGCTTCGGCGTCGAAACGGCCCTGGACTTTCGGCGTCGAACCACCGCCCTCGCCGATCCGTGCCACGGAGAATTCAGGCACGACCTTGACCGCATCGATCTTGCTGTAGACCGAGAGTTGTGGCCCTTTCAGCGAGCCGACGCTGACCGCGCGCAGGCCCGGCTGGGCATTGGCGGCTGCCTTGAGTTTGACTTTGATCTGTTCCGGGCTCTGCGAGACGATTTCGACCACGTCCACGCCCTTGCCGAAGTTCGGCTTGCCGGCCAGGCCACTGCCGATCAGGGTCACTTCGGTTTCGCTGCCGGCCTTCAGATAACCCGGCTGCACCGCGAGCAATCGGCTGGAGCCCTGCTTGGCGGCGACGAAATCCAGACCACGCTCATCGTGCTCGGCCTCGAACATCCGGCCCTGCAGGGCGTTGCCCTGGGCGGCGAACACCTGGCGCATGGTCACGCCATCGATGGTCACGTTGCCGCGCCATTCGTAGCCAGTGTAGAGAATCGCGCTGCCGTCACCGTTGAACGGCGATCCGTCGGCGTATTGGCCCTTGACGCTGACCTTGAAGGTGTCGTTGCCGTCGGCGGTCACGCTCATGACGCCGGCCAGTTCGCCTTTACCGGGCAAGTGACCGCTGAAGCTCCAGTCACCCACCAGTGCCTCGCTTTTCGGCGCCGTGCCCAACCATTTTTTCCAGGCCGGGTTGTCCAGCGGATAACGCTTGGCCAGCAGCGGCACCATGTCTTTGCGAGCGATATCGAACCAGTCGCGGTCGCGGGCCAGCGCCTGGTACTCCAGTGACGGCCATTGGCCAAGGTGGAAGTTCACCAGGCGCTCCCATTCCTGGGCCGGACGGCGTTGCAGGGCGACCCGCGCACCGGAGTGGCAGCGACCGCACATCTGGCTGGTCTGGTCGTCGAATTTTTCCACGGTGTTGAGCCGGCGCTCCATCGCGTAGCGCACGCCGTCGGTTTCGCTGGGCGCCAGGCCCTGGGTGTCGGCCAGGTACTTGACCAGCGTCCGGCGGTCCTCATCACTGATCTGCAAACCGTGCATGGTCTGCATGCGGGCGATGCTCATCAGCCAGCCTTCCGGCGTCTTGCGCTGGTGGCTGATGCGGCTCAGGGCGTTATTGGCTTCGGGGGTGTGACAGCCCTGACAGGTTTCCTTGAGGATGGTCTGGGCGTCACGGGCTGCCAGGCTGTAGGGCGAATGCAGCGCCACACAAGCGGCCACGGCCAGCAGACTGGCACTCAGGCCTGATCGGAGTTTTCTCTTCATCAACGTCGAACCTCGCACGGTGCTTTCTTATTTTTGTTGCTGATCGTTTTTTTTGGTTTCTGCCGTCGGCTTTGATCCGCTGACGCAGGCAAGAGAAACGTCTGCAATGAGCAATACACGGAGCGTGCCAGCTTGCCGATAAGCTTCTTAATCAATAACTTGCGTTGATTTGACTGCACAAGGCCATGTCTGGAGGCGGTGGCTGGCGTCTAATATCGCGACAGCTGTTGCAGTCTGAGACAGCATAGATGCTCTACCGGAACAGCTCATCGGCCAGCCATTGACGGTCCGCGCCGGCGGGTGCGAAATGGTCGTTCACCGATTGCCAGGAAGGGGAAAAAAAATGGCAAGCATCACTGTCCTGGCGGGGGACTTTCTGCAGGGTGACGGAGATTACCGGGATGGCGTTTTTACCCTGAGAACGTCGCTGCACCCGTGGCCCGGCATAACGCTCCCGCTGTCGAAATTCAAAAACCTGGAAGTGGCCAACGAGGATTCGATCAACAACATCAAGGAAGCCATCGGCTTCGGCGTGGCGGGTGCCATGTTGCTCGGACCGATTGGCGCCTTCGCCGGCTTCATGTTGGCGGGCAAGGAAACCGAAGTGACTTTTCTGGCGACGCTCAAGGATGACAGAAAGCTATTGGCAGCCGCCGATAGCAGCACGTTCGAGGAAATTACTCGAAAAATGGCGTCATGAGGCTATCGACACAGGCCGCGCCACCGCTGTGGTGCGGCCGACGCAGATGTCAGTGGTAGATCGGTGGCTGAGCGCCTTTGTGCGATTCGATCTGTTGGCGCATTTCCGCCACCAGCGTGGCAATTCCGTGCACGGTGTCCAGTTTCCACAGGGGAACGTGGGTGGCTATCAGGTCCACCTGGCCGGTCATGCAATCGCAGACCCGAATCGTCAGGGACTGATCCGGTGCCATGCTGCAGGTGCACACCGAGGGTAGAAAACTGCGCTCTATGATGCTTTGAATTTCCAGGGGTGAAAGGTTCATCGCTGCCTCCCTTACGCCAGATGTGATGCCGGGAAAATGATCCCTCACTTCACCCACCGAACCAGAAAATTCTAGTCCTCGCCAAGGGCTGCCTCAAGATGGCGGACAGGCTGTTCGTCGTCTCACACGCTGTCGCGATTTGCGACAAAACCATCGCACCGCCAGCCTCTCCCGGTTTCAGGAAAAACCCCACCCAACAAGGGCCGGCCGGGCCTCTCGGACACTTGGCACAGCCATTGCGAAAGCCCTGTTCTCACGAACAACAAGAGGCCTCGCCATGTCGCTCCCTAACCTGCTTCCCGCCACTACGGCATTTATCCAACGCGCTCCGCGCATGCTTATCGGCGGTGACTGGGTCGAGGCCGCCGACGGCCAGACCATGAACCTGCACAACCCCGCCACCGGCGAAGTGCTGTGCGTGGTGCCACGGGCCACGCCGGACGATGTCGACCGCGCAGTGCTGGCCGCCCGCCAGGCGTTCGATGATTCAGCGTGGAGCCGTACCCGCCCCCGCGAGCGGCAGAATCTGTTGTGGAAGCTCGCCGACCTGATGCAGCGCGATGCCGAGTTGCTGGCGCAACTGGAATGCCTGAACAACGGCAAGAGCGCGGCCGTCGCCCAAGTAATGGACGTGCAACTGGCCATCGACTTCCTGCGCTACATGGCCGGCTGGGCGACCAAGATTGAAGGCTCCAGTGTCGACGTATCGCTGCCGCTGATGCCCAACGACCAGTTCCACAGTTTCATCCGTCGCGAAGCGGTGGGCGTGGTCGGCGCCATCGTCGCCTGGAACTTCCCGCTGCTGCTGGCCTGCTGGAAACTCGGCCCGGCCCTGGCCACCGGCTGCACCGTGGTCCTCAAGCCCGCCGATGAAACCCCGCTGACCGCCCTGAAACTCGCCGAGCTGGTGCTGGAAGCGGGCTACCCCGAAGGCGTGTTCAACGTGGTCACCGGCACCGGCATCACTGCCGGTTCCGCCCTGACCCACAACCCGCTGGTGGACAAGCTGACCTTCACCGGCTCCACCGCCGTGGGCAAGCAGATCGGCAAGATCGCCATGGATTCGATGACCCGGGTCACCCTGGAGCTGGGCGGCAAATCGCCGACCATCGTCATGGCCGACGCCGACCTGCCGAGCGCCGCCGCCGGTGCCGCCAGTGCGATTTTCTTCAATCAGGGCCAGGTCTGCTGTGCCGGCTCGCGCCTGTATGTGCAGCGCAAGCATTTCGACAATGTGGTGGCGGACATCAGCGATATCGCCAACGCCATGAAACTCGGCAACGGCCTGGACCCGAGCGTCGAGATGGGGCCGTTGATCTCCGCCCGTCAGCAGGAGCGCGTTTACGGGTACATCGAACAGGGCCGGCAAAGCGGCGCGACCATCGCTTGCGGTGGCGAGCAGTTCGGACCGGGTTTTTTCGTCAAGCCGACGGTCATCGTCGATGTCGATCAAAAGCATTCGCTGGTGCAGGAAGAAATCTTCGGCCCGGTGCTGGTGGCGATTCCGTTCGATGACGAAGCCGATGCGCTGCGCATGGCCAACGACAGCCCTTACGGCTTGGGTGCGAGCATCTGGTCCAATGACCTGGCGGCAGTGCACCGCATGATTCCGCGGATCAAGTCCGGTTCGGTGTGGGTCAACTGCCACAGCGCCCTGGATCCGGCGCTGCCGTTCGGTGGCTACAAGATGTCGGGGGTTGGGCGGGAGATGGGGTATGCGGCAATTGAGCATTACACCGAATTGAAGTCGGTGTTGATCAAGCTGTAATTGGCAGCGTTCTTTCGGACGCCATCGCGGGCAAGCCTTGCTCCCACAGGTTTGTGTCGTTCATGACAAACGACGCGGACCTGTGGGAGCAAGGCTTGCCCGCGATGGGGCCATACCTGTCACCGCAAGGATCAGGGCTTGTACCCTTGGGCCAACAACCACCCCCGAACCATCCTCCCCTGCTCCACCGTCAACCCCGCCAGCACCTGCTCAGCCGGCTCGCGACAAATTAACCGCCGCAGCAACGGCGCCAGCTCAACGCCCTGAACATGCCAGATTCCCAATGGCTGATCCGCCGTGATCACCACCTCGGCCTCATCGACAAAGCCATCGCGCAACACCGGCGCCCGCTCAATCCGCAATGCATTGAAATCCGCCTCGGCATGGGCGACCTCAGCATCCGGCCATTGCCGTCGCGCCTGCCAGAACGGCCGATCCAGCCAGCGCTGTTCATCGGCATAAAAATCCCGACCAATCCGCGCGAACCGCAGGAACAACTGCTCCACCCGTTGCTGATGAAAACGCCGGGCCAGCGCCGCTCGCTCGGGTTTACGCAGCAAGGTGTTGATCACCGTCGGGGCCTGCAACGCTGAAGACAGGGATTGAAAGATGCCATTGCCCGACAGCGGGTCCACCGCCATGGCCGCATCGCCGACCCGTATCCAATTGTCGCCACACACCTGCGGACTCAGAATCGCCGTGCTGCTGCGGGCGTGCAGCTGCACATCGACCTCGGGTTCACCGGCGAAAAAAGCCAGTGCCACCGCCGAGTCCTGACGCCGCCGGTGACAGTAATCGAGTAACTGCGCCTTGCCCGGCAATCCGGCGCTGACGACGTCCACTGTCCATTGCCAGTAACACTGGCCGTCGGCCCGCCGCGCCATCCACGCCCAACCGTCTTCAAGGCTTTCCACGGCGCTGGCGGTAGCGCCCGGCGTGCTTTGCCAGCGATTGAGCAGGCTGACCGTCTCCGGCCCGCGCAGGCCTTTGCCGAGGGTCGGTGCCTGACGGCCGCGGGCTTCCACCAGAAAGTCCGCGCCCAGCGTCTGGCGCCCGTCGATTTCAATGCGATGCCCGGTCGCGCAGGCCTCGACCGACAGCACCCGGCCTTCGATCAGCTCAACGCCAGCGCCCCGCAAATCCTCGCGCAACCCGCGATCAAAGGTCGGGCGATCCAGCAGAAACTCGACGTTCTGCGCATGTTCCCGGCCGTTCCAGTTCACCTGTCGCTGGGAAGGCAGTGCCGCATCCGCCAACGCTTGATGCAGCCCGGCACCGCGCAAGGCCTCAAGCACCCGGAGCGAAACGCCCTCCAGCGCGGCAAACCGCCGCCACTCGCTGACCAGCGTGACCGCGTAGCCCAGCCGCCGCAGCCCTAACGCCACCGCCGCGCCCGACGGCCCGGCGCCCAGAACCACAATCGCGGTCATGGCCCGAGTCGCCGTTCAGGGCCGCGATATCGAGCGTTATGCCGTAGGTACTCGATGACCTGTTCGTTGCTCGCCTCGGGATGTTCCACCAGGAAAGCCGCAATGTGCCCGCTCAACGCCGCGCAGCCGAGGCTCGCGCCCGACTGCCCCGGATAAGTGCCATGCACACACGCGGCGAAATCAGCCTGGGCGCTGTTGAGCCACGACCATTCCAGTTCGGCGCAGCGCGCATCGCCGGTGACCCGCAGCACCTGTGGATAATTCGCCGGGTACACGCCTTCGCCTTGCGCCGGGCTCGACGCGCAGAGCAGCACACCGTGATCCACCGCCGCTGCACAAGCGACCCGCAACAGGCTGCGATCCTGACGCAAACCCAGGCTCAGGTTGATCAACCGCACGTCCTGCGCCACCAGCCAGTCAATCGCCGAAGCGATCTGCAAGGCGCTGGTGACACCGCGCTGGTCGAACACCTGGGCCACGCAAAACAGCGCCGAGGGCGCTCTCCGGCCGATGGCTTCGATGACCGCGCTACCGTGGCCCAGCGGATCGTCGCGCAAGTCGCTTTCGGCGAGCCCGTCCTCCACCAGTGAAAAGCGCCGCCCGGCGATCACCTGTACCCGCTGCGCCGCCGAGTGCCCGCTGTCCACCACGCCGATACGCAGCTCAGGTTTTTCATAAAGCTCAGGCTTCATGCAGCACCGTTTTCGAGATCAGTACACCGTCGAGCAATTCAAAACGCAGGTCGGCATCGGCCAGGGTCGAGGGGCGGTGGCTGATCAGGATGCGCGTGCGCCCGGCAAACAGGCGGTCGATGGCCTCGATCACTTCGCGCTCGGTGGCTTCATCCACGGCTGAGGTGGCTTCGTCGAGCACCAGGATCAACGGGTCCTGCAGCAACGCCCGGGCAATGGCGATGCGTTGTTTCTGCCCACCGGACAACTGCTGGCCGCGCTCGCCCAGCGGACTGTCGAGACCTTCGGGCAAGGAGCTGATCAAGCTGTCGAGCTGCGCCAGCCGCGCCACCTCGGCAATCGCTTCGCGACTGGCGTCCGGCACCGCATAGGCCAGATTGTCGGCGAGGCTGCCGCGAAACAGCACAATGTCCTGACTGACCACGGCGATGCGTCGGCGCAGCTGGAACAGGTCCAGCTCCCGCACATCCACTTCGCCCAGCAGCACCCGCCCGGACTGTGGGTCATGGTGGCGTTGCAGCAGATCGATCAGGGTCGATTTGCCGACGCCGGAGCCGCCGCTCAGGGCGACTTTCAAACCGTAGGGAATCCGCGCTTCGATGCCACGCAGGGTAGTCGAGCGACCGGGGTGGCTAAAGTGCACTTCTTCGAAGCGCAATTCGCCCGAGGCAGGCATTGGCTTCGGGGCGTCGGGTGTCAGCACGGTCGGCTGCTCACCACGCAACTCCATCACCCGGCCGAGGCTGACGGTCATGCGCTGAATCGCCACATAGAGCCCCAGCAGACTCTGAACCGGCCCGACGGCCATACCTAAGTAAGTGGAAAACGCGATCAGCGCACCCAGTTGCCAGGTGCCCTGCACCACCCAGTAGCCACCAATCAGGAAGGCACAGGCTCGGGACAGCGAGGTCAATGTACCCGGTACGGCCTGGGTGAAAAACTCGGTGACCTGCAGGCGCAGCAACTGGCTCATGTAGCCCTGGCCCAATCGCTCAAGCCGTTGTGCTTCGCGCTGTTGCTGGCCGGCGGATTGAATGAATTTCATCACCGGCAGCGTCTCGACCATGAACGACGACATGTCCGCCGAACGCTCCCGCAACTGCCGCACATCGCGCTCGACCTTGCGGCGCATCCAGCGCAGCCAGAGCACGTCGAGGGGGATCAGCACCAGCGCGAGCAGCGATAGCTTCCAGGACAGGGTCAACAACATCGCCACCGCCACCACCAGGCCGATCACGCTGGACACCGCCGAGAACAGCGAATCCACGGCAAAGCGCTGGATCTCCGCCACGTCGCCATCGAGGCGCGACATCAGGTCGCCGATGCGCCGCTGGCCGTAGAAGCTCGGCGACAGGGTCTGCAAATGCCGATAAAGGTCATCGCGCAGGGCAAACAGCATGCGCCCCGACAGTCGCGTGTGCAGGTAACGATTGATCCCCGACAGCGCCGTGCCCAACAGCCCGGCGACGATCATCAGCCCGGCGATCAGCACCAGCATCGGGAAGTTGCGCGCCAACAGGCCATCGTCGATCAGCAGCTTGGTCAGCCACGGCTGCACCAGCACCAGCGCCGAGGCGCAGACCGACAGCGCCAGCAGGCCGGCAATCGCCAGCCGATGGGGTCTCACAAAGCTGTAAAGCCAATGCAGCGAGGCTTGCAGGGCTTCGGGGTTCTGGCTGTCGATCAGCCGAACGATCAGGCGCTGCATCACGAACGCAACTGTTTGAGTTTGCGGTACAGGGTCGCGCGACTGATACCCAGGGCGTCGGCGGCGGCCGAGACGTTGCCCTGATGGTTGTCCAGTGACTGGCGAATCATCTCCAGTTCGTTTTCGCGGATGCTGCCGGACTGCGGGCGTTCGGTCGCGGTCAACTCGTCGAGCATGCTGTCGGGCAAGTGATCGAGCGTGAGAACGGTTTCCCCCGGTTCGCGCATGGCCAGGGCGGTACGCAGGACCATCTCCAGCTGGCGGATGTTGCCCGGCCAGTGATAGTTGCCGAGCAAACGGCTCAAGTCGTCATGCAATACCACCGTCGGCGCATCGAGCCGGGCCAGCAGTCGGTCCACCAGTGCACTGAAATCTTCGCGCTCGCGCAGGGCCGGGAGCATCACGCTGATGCCGTTGACCCGGTAGAACAGGTCTTCGCGAAAGTGCTTGTCTTCCACCAGGCGCTTGAGGTCGCGGTGGGTGGCGCAGATCAGGGCGACGTCGATGTCCTGCTCTTCGCCGGCGCCCAGCGGTGCGACCTTGCGGTCCTGCAACACCCGCAGCAGCCGGGCTTGCAAGGCCAGCGGCATGTCACCGATTTCATCGAGAAACAGGGTGCCGCCGTGGGCCTGTTGCAGGCGACCGACCATGCCGCCCCGGCGCGAACCGGTGAACGCGCCTTCGCGGTAGCCGAACAGCTCGGACTCGATCAGGCCCTCGGGGATGGCTGCGCAGTTCACCGCGACGAAGGGTTTGTCGCAGCGGCTGCCGGCCATGTGCAGGGCACGGGCGATGACTTCCTTGCCAGTACCGGTTTCGCCCAGCAGCAACACCGGCAACTGGTTGGCCAGGCCTTGGCGGGCCATGCGCAGGGCGCGGGCATAACGGACATTGCTGCCCGCCAGGGACTCGAGGTCCGGTTGAGCCTTGGTGGTTTTGGCCGGGGTGCGTGGAGGAGTTGCGACGTTGATGTTTCGCTGCGGCGCACGCAGGGTCTTGTAGAAAAATTCGCCTTTGGCGGTCTGCAGGCTGCCGGCGCCGCCTTGATGCAAGCGCGCCAGCAATTGCAGGCCATCGACGCCGAGAAACTCTTCACAGCGCCGACCGACCAGCGCCGAACGCTCGGCATGCAACAACTGACAGGCCTGGGCACTGACCGCGAGGATTTGTCCGCCGAGGCTGACTGCCAGTAGGCCCTGCCAGGGGGATTCGAGGTACTGGCGACGGCTGTGGAAGGCCAGGACGATTTCATCCGGATAGCTGGCGTTGAACACCCGGCTCTCGATCTGACTGACCGCCATGGCCAGCAGCGCCGTGCTGTCGTGGGCGCGACCCAGCGGGCCTTCGCGGGTCAGGTCGAGCACGCCGAGGATGTCGCCCTGCGGGCAATGGATCGGCACCGAGGTGCAGGAAAAATCGCTGAGGCGATCCAGGTAATGTTCGCCGCAATCGATCAGGGTCGGCCGGGCTTCCACCAGCGCCGTGCCGAGGGCATTGGTGCCGCGAACGGCTTCGCTCCAGCAGGCGCCCAGGGTGATGTCCTGCAGGCCGCTGCCCTTGAGGCGGTCGGCGCGCCCTTCGACGGCGAGGATGGTGGCATCGGAGTTGGCGAGGATGATCAGCCCTTCCTTGCCCTGGCGTTCGGCCAGGTAATCGATGGCCGGCAACGCGGCGTCGATCAACAAGCGATTGCTCGACAGCAGCACGTCAAGGCTGGCGCCCGATTCCAGCGCCAGCTCGTGCTTGGCATTGAAATGCACGCCATGGCTGAGGCTGCGTCGCCACGAGGCATCGATTTCCGCCCGCAGGACGCCGTCCGGCACTTCACCTTCCAGGTGCAGCTTTTCCCGGGCCAGCCGGGCTTCGTGGTGCAGTTTGGGGGAGTTTGTTTTTATTAGCGTCATCAAGCGCTCCGGGTCGTCCGCCCTGCGCCTTTACTTTATATGTCGGCGCTGTGGAGCCATCTTTACGTTAACGTCAGGGCGATGGCAAGTGCCTTACGGCGCTTGTGTTCCGGCAGGTGGATCGCGTTATCGTTCATCGCTGGCAAGCCAGCTCCCACAGGTCCGGTGTTGTCCACAAATTTGCGGTTCAACTCGGTCACTGTGGGAGCTGGCTTGCCAGCGAAGGCGTCGTCAATGACACCGAAGAATCAAAGCTGCCACACCTCGGGATTCACAAAAAACGCCCGCGCATTATCCTCCAGACTCTCCAGGTGATACCCGCCCTCCTGCACGATCAGGCATGGCAACCCGAGGCTGCGGATCCGCTCGCCGAGCACGGCGAACCCTTCGCGGGTTACCGCCACTTTGCTTTGCGGGTCCAGCTCATAAATATCGAAACCGAGGGACAGGACCAGCACCTCGGCATCGAAGTCCTTCACGGCCGCCAGTGCCACATCCAATTGGCCAAGGAAATCCGCTTCACTGGCGCCATGGGCCATCGGCAAGTTGAGGTTGAAGCCCTCGCCCGCCCCGACACCGCGCTCATCGGCAAACCCGGCGACTCCCGGATAAAAATTGGTCGGATCGCCATGCACCGAGACGTAGAGCACATCATCGCGGTCGTAGAAGATTTCCTGGATCCCCTGGCCGTGGTGCATGTCGGTATCAAGCACCGCTACCCGCGCGAACTTGTCACGCAACACCTGCGCCGCCACTGCCGCGTTGTTCACATAACAGAAGCCCCCCGCTGCTTCGGCCCGGGCGTGGTGCCCCGGTGGACGGCACAAGGCGTACGCGGCGGGCTCGCCATCGAGCAAGGCCCGGGCGCCGGCAATCGCGCTTTGCGCCGACCAGTAGGCCGAGCGCCACGTTTGCTCGCCCACCGGACAACTGCCGTCGGCCAGGTAGCGCGCAGCCTGGGCAAGAATCCCGCGCAGGGCATTGGGCTCGCGGACGAAGATGTTCGACATCACCTCGTCGCCCCAATCCTCGGGGATTTCCTTCCAGCGCTGATGCGCTTCCTGGAGAAACGCCAGATACGGTGCACCGTGCACCGCCAGCAACGGATCGAGCCCGGCATCGGTGGGTTGCTCAACCTTGAAACCCAGTGCATGAGAAGCCTGCACCAATCGTTGCGCACGTTCCGGCACTTCCTGCGGCGTGCGCATCTGGCCACGGGAGTAGTAACTGCGTGGATGGTGAAGCAGTTGTTCAGGGTGGAAAAAACTGCGCATGGGGTGAATTCCTGTCAGTTAACGTGGATCTTGAACCCGGACGCGTCCCACTGTAGGAGCGAGCCTGCTCGCGATGAGGCCGGCACATTCAACATTGATGGCGACTGACCCACCGCTATCGCGAGCAGGCTCGCTCCCACATGGGCCTGCGTTCAGTCAACTTTCCCGGCGCGGGCCAGCACGGCGTTGAGCAGCACGTCCGTGCCCTGGCGCACATCTTCGGGCAACACATCTTCGGCTTCGTTGTGACTCAAGCCGCCCACGCACGGGATAAACACCATGGCCGTCGGGCAGAACCGTGCCAGGTGAATCGCGTCATGCCCGGCACCGCTGACGATAGATTGCTGAGCGTAGCCCAGCGCATCCACCGCCTGCTGAACTGCCGCCACGCATTCGGCATCGAACGGCGTGGCCGGGCTGATCCAGTGCGGAGTGATGGTGAGGTTCAAGCCGCGACCGTCAGCAATTGCCTGCAGCCGCGCACGCACCTGTTGCTCCATGGCGGCGATGGCTTCGTCGCGGTGATGACGCAGATCGACGGTGAAATCCACCCGCCCCGGAATGGTGTTGCGCGAGGACTTGTTGATGCTCAACTCACCAACGGTGGTCAGGCCTTCGGGGGCGAAATCAGTCGCCAGGCTTTCAATGGCCTGGATCATCCGCGCCACGCCATACAAGGCGTCCTTGCGCAGCGGCATTGGCGTCGTACCGGCGTGGGCGGCCATACCTTCGACCCGCACGTCGAGCCAGCGGATCGCCTGGCCACCGCTGACGACGCCGATGCTCTTGGCGTTGTCTTCAAGGATCGGCCCTTGTTCGATGTGCGCCTCGAAATACGCATCCACCGCGCCGCCCAGCGGTCGCTCGCCGGCATAACCAGTGCGCTGCAACGCTTCGGCAACACTGATGCCGTCCACGTCACGCACCGCCAGCGCCGTGTCCAGATCCATGATCCCGGTGAACACCGCCGAACCGAACATTGCCGGGGTGAAGCGTGCGCCTTCTTCGTTGGTCCACACGGCCACTTCCAGCGGCTTGCGGGTTTTAATACCCAGATCGTTGAGGCAGCGCACCACTTCCAGGCCGGCGAGCACGCCGTACACGCCATCGAACCGACCACCTTCGGGTTGGGTGTCGAGGTGGCTGCCCATCATCACCGGCGCAGCCTGCGGATCAGTACCGGCGCGGCGGGCGAACAGGTTGCCGATGGCATCCACGCTCAGGGTCATGCCGGCTTCACGGCACCAGTGGGCAAACAATTCGCGACCGGCCTTGTCTTCATCGCTCAAGGCCAGGCGGCAGCTGCCGCCACGGGCGGTGGCGCCAATTTCGGCCATCGCCATCAGACTCGCCCAGAGGCGTTCGCCATTAATCTTCAACATGAGTTTCTCCAAAAAAAGTTCAAAACGACGCGATATCTGTAGGAGCCGGTTGCCGGCGAAGGCGTATTCGAAGGCGCTACAGGTCGCCAGGCCGCCCTCGCTGGCAAGTCAGCTCCTACAGTAAGACCTGCGCCACCGGCTCACCGGCGCGCAGGCGCTCAAGCAAGCGAGGCTCGGCGCGGTCCGATGCCAGTTCCTGCTCGATAACCGACGTCGCTGTTGCCGTGTCGAGAAACAACACGCCGTTGCCATCCGCCAGCACCAGGTCCCCCGGATGCACTGTCACACCGGCACAGTGGACCGGCTGATTGATCTGGCTGTCACCGCGACCATGCAATTTGGTGGTCAGCAGGCTGGTGCCACGGGCGAACACCGGCAGCCCGGCCTCGCGCAGTTCAAGCAGGTCGGTCACTGCACCGTCCACCACGATGCCCACTGCCCCGGCGCAACGTGCCGCGCAACTGGTGACCGCGCCGACCGGGGCGTGCCGATGATCGCCGCCGGTGTCGATCACCAGCACATCGCCCGGCCTTATTTGCGCCAGGGCCTGGTTGACGGCGATGGCGTCGGCGCCCACCAGTTTCAGGGTCAATGCCCGGCCCACCAGTTTCACGTTGGGCACCATGGCCCGCAGTTGCGGGTCGGCAAAACCCTCCTCCAGAAAATGCCCGAGGGTGGGGAAGCTCACAGCCTTGAGCTGTTCGATCAATTGCGACTCATCCATGTTGTGGCTCCCTGGCAATCAGTTCGGCGACACAGTCGATTTCCAGCGAAACGCCCCACAGCGCCACGCACACAGTGGTCCGTGCAGGCGGCGCATGGCCGAGAAACTCGCGGTACACCGCGTTGAACGGCTCCAGTTGCGCGGGATCGGTCAGGTAGGCGTTGACCTTGATCACGTGGCTGAAATCGGAGCCGGCCTCGATCAGGATCGCCTCCAGATTGCGCAAGGTTTGTCGCACCTGCTCGGAAAAATCCTCGGGCTGTTCGTCAAGATTGCTGCGAGCCGGAATCTGCCCGGCGGTGAACACCAGGTGGCCGCTGACCACGGCCTGGGAGTAAGGGCCGACCGGGCCGATATAGCCTGGGGCCGATTGAATTCTGCGCATGGGGTTGAACTCCGGGATTCAGGCCGTAGCCGATTTGAGAGGTTTGCCGAGGGCGGGATCGCCTGCCGTGACGAGGCCCGGGATTTCGCTGATGTCCCTTTTGAAGGTCTCGGTCAGCAACAACAGCGCTGCCAGCGAAATCAATGCCGCGCCGATCATGTACCAGGCCACCGAGGAGCCTTTGCCCGTCGCGGCCAGCAGTGCAGTCGTGACAATCGGTGTGGCCGCGCTGCCCAGCAGACCGGACAACATGTAGCTGATCGACAGCCCGGAATAGCGCACCCGGGTGCCAAACAGTTCGGCGAGGAACGTGGCGATCGGCCCGTAATTGGCGGCAAACGCGGTCATCAGCAACAGGTAACCGAAGACCACCATCGGCAGCTCTTTGGTGTCCATCAACCAGAACATCGGGAACGCCACCAGTGCTTCGGCAATGATGCCGCCGACGATGATCGGCTTGCGTCCAAAACGGTCCGAGAGCGCGCCGAACACCGGCAACATGACGATGCACCAGGCGCAGGACAGCAACACAACGCCGAGCATCACACTGCGGCTGAAGCCGAGGTTCTGCGTGCCGTAGGTCAGGCCGAAAGCGACGATGATGTTGAAGGATGCGCCAGTGGACATGGTGGCAATGCCGCCCAGCACCACTTGCTTCCAGTATTTGCGGAACACTTCCGCCAGGGGCATTTTCACTTGCACGTCGGCCTCCTTGACCTTGTTGAAGGCCGGGGTTTCCGAGATGTTCAGGCGGATGTACAAACCGACGGCAATCAGCAGCACGCTGGCCAGGAACGGGATGCGCCAGCCCCAGGCCAACAGGTCTTCAGGGGGCATCCAGGCAGCGATCAACAAGAAGGCCAGGTTGGCGATCAGGGTCCCGGCCGGCACGCCGATCTGCACCCAGGATCCGTACAAGCCGCGCTTGTTGGCCGGCGCATGTTCCACCGCCATCAGCACCGCCCCGCCCCACTCGCCGCCCAGCGCCAGGCCCTGGATCACCCTCAGCAGCAACAAGAGGATCGGCGCCCAGATGCCGATGGTGGCGAAGTCAGGCAACAAGCCGATAGCAAAAGTCGCCGCGCCCATGGTGAGCAGCGATATCAACAGCATCGACTTGCGTCCCAGGCGGTCACCGAAATGCCCGAACAATGCCGCGCCGACGATTCGCGCCAGGTACGCCGAAGCGAAGGTGCCGAAGGCCAGCAACGTACCGATCAGCGGCACGAAATCCGGAAAGAACACTTTGTTGAATACCAGCGCCGAGGCCGTGGCAAACACGAACAAGTCGTACCACTCCACGGTGGTGCCAATGACACTGGCTACCGCGACTTTTTTCATGCTGATTGCAACTTCCGGTGGTGCGCCGGACTTTTCTGCGGACGATAGATCGCTCATCACTGTCTCCAGGAATTTATGTAATTGTTTTGAACTGGCAGTAAAACGGTTGAGGCGAAGGTTGTTGTTATGGCTGCGGGGGAAGCTCGTTCTTACCGGTTATGCAATCCCCCTGTAGGAGCGAGCCTGCTCGCGATGGTCGTTAACGATTACGCGTGTTTACTGGTTAAACGCGGTGTTCTTGGGTTCATCGCGAGCAGGCTCGCTCCTACAGGGGATTTGCGTAGTTGGTTAATAACCCAGTATTCGGTCGGCGCAGTTGAGTAACGGCTCGCCGGTATTCAGGCGATGGAAGTTTTCCGCCACTTGTTCGGCGATGCAGTCATGGGACGCCGCCGAAGCCATGTGCGGGGTGATGGACACGCCGGGCATCGTCCAGAGGCGGTTGTCGGCTGGCAGTGGTTCCTGCTCGAAGACATCCAGCAAGGCGCCGCGCAGTTGACCGCGTTTGAGTGCTTGTTCGAGGTCGTCGATGTTCAAATGCCCGCCACGCCCGCAGTTGACCAGTGCCGCGCCGTTGGCGAGCCGTTCGAACGTTGCACGCCCGAGAATGCCGCGAGTCTCGCTGGTCAGCGGTAGCAGGTTGATCAGCAACTCCACGCCGTCGAGAAACGGGTTGAGTGTCTCCGCACCTGCAAAGGTGTGCACGCCCGGTAGATCCTTGCTGCGTCGGGCCCAGCCACGTACGTCATAACCCGCGGCAGCCAGATCCAGAGCGATGGCACTGCCCAGCGAACCGAGCCCCATCACGCCGACCCTGAATTGCCCCGCCGACCGTTGCAGCGGCCGCTCCCAGTGCTGCTCCCGTTGTTGCGACAACACCTGGTCGAAGCCGCGGTGATAGTGAATCACCGCCCAGCGCACGTACTCGGTCATGCCCTGGCGATGGCCCGGGTCGACCACCCGGCAAATCGGCAAGTCCGGACACGATGGGTCGTGGTCGAGGTGATCGATACCGGCGGCCACCGAGTGAATGACTTGCAGATTCGGCAACGCAGCAAGGCTGCCCGGCAAAGGAAACCAGCACGCCGCCATTTGTGCGTTGGCTGCCCGCGGGTCATCGGCCAGCACCGTTGTGAGTTGCGGCGCACTACGGGCAAACGCGGCTTGCAATTGCTTGAGCAACAAGGTGTCTCGGGACAGCAACACCACGGTATTGATGACTGCACTCATGACAAATAGGACTCACGCTGGGATTCAATCAGGGTCAGTGCGGCCTCCCAGGCCAGGTCGATGATGTTGTCCTGCTCATCACGGTCAAACTGTTCGGCGGTGTGCGCGCAGACTTCCGGCGACGGGTAATGCAATGCCGACCCGCCGGCCAGTGCCTGGACCTGGGCCTGACAGGCACGCTCGAGAAAATGAATCTCCTGAAACGCCTGGGCCACACCCGAACCACCGACCAGCAAGCCGTGATTGCGCAAGATCATCGCGCGATGCGGGCCGAGGTCGGCGATCAGACGCTCACGCTCATCCAGCGACAACGCGATGCCTTCATAGGTGTGATAGGCCAACTTGCCGTAGAACTTCAGCGCGTGCTGACTGATCGGCAGCAAGCCTTGTTTCTGCGCGGCGACCGCCATCCCGGCTGCGGTGTGGGTGTGAATCACGCAATTCAGATCCGGGCGCGCCATGTGGATCGCCGAATGAATGACGAAGCCGGCGGCGTTGACCCGGTGACCTTCGTAGGTCGGGTCGACCACCCGCCCTTCCTGATCAATGCGCACCAGATCCGAGGCGCGCATGCGGTCAAAGATCACTCCATAACGGTTGATCAGAAAGTGATGCTCAGGCCCCGGTATACGCAGGGTGATGTGGGTGTCGATCAGGTCGGTCATGCGAAAGTGCGCGACCAGGCGGTACAGCGCCGCCAACTCGCAACGGGCTTGCCATTCAACCGCGTCCATGTGTGCAGGTTTACTCACGAATACACCTCTTTAGCAGCGTGGGTGACGACCGGGTTGGCGCGCAGACGGGCCAGGCCGCAAACACCGATCAGGGACAGGGCCGATAGCAAGGTGAAGAACACCGCCAGCGGCAACCATTGTCCGGAAAACTTGCTCGCCAACAGCGTGCCGATCAGCGGCGTGGTGCCACCGGCCAGGGCGCAGGCCAGTTGGTAGGCGATAGAAATGCCCGAGTAGCGCAGATGCACCGGGAAGGCCTGGGTCATGTAGCCAGCGATCACCGCGTACAGCGCCGAGAGAATCACCACCGCCAGGGCTATGCCGACGGTCATCAGCACAATATTTTGCGTACCGACCAGCAGGAACATCGGGTAAGGCGTAACCATGCACAGCAGCGCAACCAGTTTGAGAAAACGGCCTTCGCCGATGCGTTCGGCCAGCAGCGCCGAGACCGGTTGCGAGAGCAACTGAATGATGGTCACCAGGAACAGGCAATCGAGAATCGTCGAGCGCGGGATGCCCTGATACTGGGTGACATAGGTGATCATGAAAGTGTTGGTGAAGAAGAAACCGGCCGAACCGATGGTCACGGCTGCCGCGGCGAACAGGATCTGCCGCCAGCAAGTGCGGATCACCTCCATGACCGGGTATTTGGCGGTTTCGTTGTTGTCCTGGACCTTGGCGAATTCCGGCGACTCGTGAACGCCGGAACGGATCAGCAGACCGACCATCATCAACACGCCGCTGGCGAGAAACGGCAGCCGCCAACCCCAGGCGAGGAATTCTTCCGGCTCAAGGGAGGTCACCAGGCGAAAAGCGATCAGAGCCAACAGCAACCCGGCGGGACTGCCGAGCTGGGCAAACGATGCGTAGAACGTCTTGCGTTTGGCCGGCGCGTGTTCGCTGGCCATCAGCACCGCGCCGCCCCACTCGCCACCGACCGAAATACCCTGGATCAAGCGCAGCACGATCAAACCGGCCGGTGCCCAGCTACCGACGCTGGCGTAACTGGGCAACAGACCGATGCCGGCGGTGGCGATGCCCATCAGGGTCATGGTCACCAGCAGCATTTTCTTACGCCCGAGACGATCCCCCAGATGGCCAAACACCATGCCAGCCATGGGCCGGGCAATGAAGCCGACGGCAAAACTGCCGAAGGCAGCCAGGGTGCTCATCACCGGATCGCTGCTGGGGAAGAACACTTGCCCAAGCACCAGCGCCGCCGCGGTGGCGTAGATGTAAAAATCGTAGAACTCGATGGTCGTGCCAATGAAGGCGGCGGCCGCGGCTCGGCGCGGTTGGGGGGTAGTGTGCATGCAAGAACCCTGTGTACTTATAGTTTTGGGCAGGTGTTAAGGCTGTGACGGTTGCGCTCTGTGGCGCTTGTGGGCTTTATCGCTTCCATGCCAGGATTAGTCAATTTTCAAATTCTTATCTTTACTATTAGCCACGCTACTACATGGATTTTTATGTCCTCCATTACCAATCCTTGGGTCGGTCGACGCTTTCTGAACGATCGCCTCGACTGGAACCTGCTGCGCACCTATCTGGTCATCGGCCAGGAAGGCAGCATGAGCCGTGCTGCCGCACGCCTGCATATCACGCAATCGGCGGTCAGCCAGGCGCTGAAACGTCTTGAAGAACAACTGGAATGCGTGTTGATTGCCCGCAGCGGTCGGCGCTTTGATCTGACGGAAACCGGGGAAGAAGTCCTGCGCATTGCGGCGGATATCTACGGTGATATTTCGCGTCTGGGTACGGTGGTAGAGAGTCGCCACGATGACGTGGTCGGTAAAATTCGCATCCTCACCGTCAGCGGCGTGCAAGCGCGCCATTACGACGAGTTCCTTGCCGATTTCCATGAAACCCACCCGAAAATCGAACTGGAAGTCGAGGTGATGGGCAGCTCGAACATCATCAGTTCACTGCTGCAAAAGACCGCGACCATCGGCGTCGGTCTGTGCCGTTTGCCGCAGCCGCGACTGGAGCAACGGGTGTTGTTCCGCGAGACCTATGCGTACTTTTGCGGTCAGCGTCATCGATTGTTCGGACAAGAGAATTTAACGCTGGAACAGTTGGCGACGGAAAACTTCGTCAGCTTCACCAGCGATCAACTGGGGGGTAATCTGTCACCCCTGACGCTGTTCCGCGACCAGCAAGGCTTCACCGGCAAGATCGTCGCATCATCTACCAGTTTCGAAGAAATTTATCGCCTGATCTGCGCAGGTTATGGCATCGGCTGCCTGCCGACGCACCTGGTTCGACGGGATGTCGAACAGGGCCTGCTCTGGCCCTTGCCGCCGGAAAACGGAGTGGTGGATTTTGATATCCATCTGCTGTGGAATCGCGAACAGAAAATGAGTCAGGCCGAAACGGTGTTCCTGGAGAGCTTCCAGCACATGCTCAGCATCCGTGAGCCTGTGCTGTGAAGCCTTGATGGTTTAGACGTGTGGATCGCCTGGCGCCTTGCTTGGCGCTGCGTATTGCGGCTTCAGGTGCCCGTCCTGATCGAGTAGCCAGGCGTCCATGATCTGCCGTACCACGGGACCGGCGACGCGACCACCGGCCTCACCGTTTTCGATCATCACCGAAATCACAATCTTCGGATGCTCGGCCGGGGCGAAGCCGACGAACAAGGCATTGTCGCGGTTACGCTCGCGGGTCTTCTCCCGGTTGTAACGCTCGCCCTGCTTGATCGCCACCACCTGCGCGGTACCGCTCTTGCCGGCAATGCGGTACTGCGCCCCCACGGCGGCCGCCCGGGCAATCCCGCGGGCATCGTGCATCACCATCTGCATGCCATGGTTGACCTGCTCCCAATCACGCGGATTCTTGAGCAGAATGTTCGGCATCGGATGCTGGTCCACCGGCGCGACGCCGTCTACGGTCTGGGCCAGGTGTGGACGGTTCCATACACCTTTGTTGGCGATCAGCGCCGTGGCCTGGGCCAGCTGCAGCGGCGTGACCTGCATGTAGCCCTGGCCAATGCCAAGGATCACGGTCTCGCCCGGGAACCACGCCTGGCGGCGTGTGGCGCGCTTCCAGGCTTGAGATGGCATCAGACCGGGCGACTCTTCGTACATATCCAGGGAAACTTTCTCACCCAGACCGAACATCGCCATGTAGTCATGCAGGCGGTCGATGCCTAATTTGTGGGCCAGGTCGTAGAAATAGGTATCGTTGGAACGCATGATCGCCGCGTCCATGTCCACCCAGCCGTCACCGCTGTGGTTCCAGTTGCGGTACTTGTGATCGTAATCCGGGAGTTGGTAGTAACCCGGGTCGAATACCCGGGTCTGTGGCGTGACAATACCGGCATCCAGACCGGCAATCGCGACTTCCGGCTTGATGGTCGAGCCCGGCGCGTAGAGGCCGCGTAGCACGCGGTTGAACAGCGGCCGGTCGATCGAGTCATGCAGCGCCGCATATTCCTTGAAGCTGATACCGGTAACGAACAGATTCGGATCGAAACTCGGCTTGCTGACCATGGCCAGCACTTCACCGGTCGACGGATCGAGTGCAACCACGGAGCCACGACGATCGCCCAAGGCTTGCTCGGCGGCTTCCTGAAGTTTGACGTCGAGGCTCAGTACGATGTTTTTGCCAGGTATCGGGTCGGTGTGCTTGAGCACTCGCAGCACGCGTCCCTGGGCGTTGGTTTCCACCTCCTCATAACCGACATGACCATGCAGTTCCGACTCGTAGAATTTCTCGATCCCTGTCTTGCCGATGGATTGAGTGCCGCGGTATTCGACCGAATCCAGAATCTTGGACTCTTTCTCATTGATTCGTCCGACGTAGCCGATCGAATGGGCGAAGTGCTCGGCCAACGGATAATGGCGTACGAACTGGGGTTCTACATCGATGCCCGGCAACCGGAACTCGTTGACGGCCAGCACCGCGATCTGTTCTTCACTCAGCTCATAGAACAGCGTCACTGGCACGAACGGATGCCGCGCCTGCTTCATTGCCTTGTCGAACAGTGTGCGGTCTTCAGCAGGCAGGTGCAGCAGGTTGACCACCTCGTCCAGTTCTTCTTTGACATCGGATGCGCGTTCGCGAGTGATGGTCAGGTTGTAGCTGGGCCGATTGTCCGCCAGAACGACGCCATTGCGGTCATAGATCAAGCCACGAGTGGGGGTGATCGGCAGGACGTGGACGCGGTTGTTTTCGGATATGGTGGAGTGATAGTCGAATTCCACCACCTGCAGGATATACATGCGCACCACCAGCGCGCAGGTAATGGCGACGACGAACAAGGCGCAGGCCATCAGTCTTTTGTTGACCAGCCGCGTCTCTTTTTCGTGGTCCTTGATCGGTATCGGTTCGGGCATTTCTTTGGCAACTCTTTGAAAAGACAGTGCCGATCCGTGGGCCGCAAATCAGTCCTTAAAAAAGGAGTTGCACCCTATCAAAAACCGACCGGTCAATTTAGTGCGATTTCCTCTAACGGGGGTTCTGGAGGGTGAAGAGTTTTTCATCCAGGCAGCAGACTCGTGCGTTTCACTCAAGATTGATATTCCCATTCATGCGTTTTTCCGGGTGACCGGGCTGTAGATACTCGGTGCATGTTTTATTGGGAGTCTTCTCATGCATCCACGATTTCAACGATTACTGGGTTCGAACGGTTTTTCCATCGGCCTGGAACTGCCACTGGATAATGACTGGTCCAGCGACGGTCAGCGGCGGCGGGTTGCCGAAAACCGCCCCTTTGGTGTGCCCGACCTGAAACAACACGCAGCCATGGCCCGCCTGGCCGACCAGTCCGGCTTCCGAGCGCTGTGGGTTCGCGACGTACCGGTTTACGATCCTCATTTCGGCGATGCCGCGCAGGTGTTCGAAACCTTTTCCTACCTGGGTTACCTGGCAGGTATCACCGATAACATCATGCTGGGTACGGCGGCAGTTGTACTCCCGCTGCGCCAGCCTTGGCTGACACTCAAGTCTGCCAACAGTATCGATGAGTTGAGTGATGGGCGTTTGCTGCTGGGCGTAGCCAGCGGTGACCGCCCGATGGAATATCCGTTGTTTGGCGTGGATTACGATCAGCGTGGCGAAATCTTCCGCGAAACCGTTGAGTTGCTGCGCAGCCAGGGCGAAGGCCGCTTGCCCGACGGTGCACGCCTGCTTCCGGAGCGCGAGCAACCAGTTCCGTTACTGGTGGCTGGCCTCGGCCAACAATCGCCAGCCTGGATTGGTCAACACATGGACGGCTGGCTCGCCTACCCCGGCACGCCGGATGAACATCGTCGTCGAGCAGGATTGTGGCGTGAGGTGGGCGGCGATAAACCCTACATCAGCTTTGTCCATCTGGATCTGTCGGCCAATCCCCATGCGCCGATGCGTCGTGTTCGCTACGGTGGTTGCTGTGGGCGATTGGCGTTGATTGACGAACTGCAGGCATTGCGTGAGGCAGGCGTACAACATGTCGGCCTGCATGTGCGTCGCAGCGAGCGAGAGGTCGCTGAAGTTATTGAGGAGATTGCAGAACACGTGCTGCCAAAGTTTCACTGAGGTTCCAGGAGTGAGGGACAGCCATCAGGCTGTCCCTTTTTTCGTCGCACCACTTTCCTGCGGGCAAAACAAAACCCCTACCTGCATACGCAGATAGGGGTTTCGGAATTTAATCTTGACGATGACCTACTCTCACATGGGGAAACCCCACACTACCATCGGCGATGCATCGTTTCACTGCTGAGTTCGGGATGGGATCAGGTGGTTCCAATGCTCTATGGTCGTCAAGAAATTCGGGTACCGAATCGTGGCCGGTTGGCCGCGCTTCAGCAAATTGGGCAGGTGATAGAATCGGTGTTTTGTGAGCGTCGAACTTTCGGTTCGTTTCGTCTTCACACACCGCAATCTGGTCTCTTTCGAGTTCGCAAATTGCTTGGGTGTTATATGGTCAAGCCTCACGGGCAATTAGTATTGGTTAGCTCAACGCCTCACAGCGCTTACACACCCAACCTATCAACGTCGTAGTCTTCGACGGCCCTTCAGGGGACTCAAGGTCCCAGTGAGATCTCATCTTGAGGCTAGTTTCCCGCTTAGATGCTTTCAGCGGTTATCTATTCCGAACATAGCTACCCGGCAATGCCACTGGCGTGACAACCGGAACACCAGAGGTTCGTCCACTCCGGTCCTCTCGTACTAGGAGCAGCCCCTCTCAAATCTCAAACGTCCACGGCAGATAGGGACCGAACTGTCTCACGACGTTCTAAACCCAGCTCGCGTACCACTTTAAATGGCGAACAGCCATACCCTTGGGACCGGCTTCAGCCCCAGGATGTGATGAGCCGACATCGAGGTGCCAAACACCGCCGTCGATATGAACTCTTGGGCGGTATCAGCCTGTTATCCCCGGAGTACCTTTTATCCGTTGAGCGATGGCCCTTCCATACAGAACCACCGGATCACTAAGACCTACTTTCGTACCTGCTCGACGTGTCTGTCTCGCAGTCAAGCGCGCTTTTGCCTTTATACTCTACGACCGATTTCCGACCGGTCTGAGCGCACCTTCGTACTCCTCCGTTACTCTTTAGGAGGAGACCGCCCCAGTCAAACTACCCACCATACACTGTCCTCGATCCGGATAACGGACCTGAGTTAGAACCTCAAAGTTGCCAGGGTGGTATTTCAAGGATGGCTCCACGCGAACTGGCGTCCACGCTTCAAAGCCTCCCACCTATCCTACACAAGCAAATTCAAAGTCCAGTGCAAAGCTATAGTAAAGGTTCACGGGGTCTTTCCGTCTAGCCGCGGATACACTGCATCTTCACAGCGATTTCAATTTCACTGAGTCTCGGGTGGAGACAGCGCCGCCATCGTTACGCCATTCGTGCAGGTCGGAACTTACCCGACAAGGAATTTCGCTACCTTAGGACCGTTATAGTTACGGCCGCCGTTTACCGGGGCTTCGATCAAGAGCTTCGCGTTAGCTAACCCCATCAATTAACCTTCCGGCACCGGGCAGGCGTCACACCCTATACGTCCACTTTCGTGTTTGCAGAGTGCTGTGTTTTTAATAAACAGTCGCAGCGGCCTGGTATCTTCGACCGGCGTGGGCTTACGCAGCAAGTGCTTCACCCTCACCGGCGCACCTTCTCCCGAAGTTACGGTGCCATTTTGCCTAGTTCCTTCACCCGAGTTCTCTCAAGCGCCTTGGTATTCTCTACCCAACCACCTGTGTCGGTTTGGGGTACGGTTCCTGGTTATCTGAAGCTTAGAAGCTTTTCTTGGAAGCATGGCATCAACCACTTCGTCACCCAAAGGGTAACTCGTCATCAGCTCTCGGCCTTGGAATCCCGGATTTACCTAAGATTCCAGCCTACCACCTTAAACTTGGACAACCAACGCCAAGCTGGCCTAGCCTTCTCCGTCCCTCCATCGCAATAACCAGAAGTACAGGAATATTAACCTGTTTTCCATCGACTACGCTTTTCAGCCTCGCCTTAGGGACCGACTAACCCTGCGTCGATTAACGTTGCGCAGGAAACCTTGGTCTTTCGGCGTGGGTGTTTTTCACACCCATTGTCGTTACTCATGTCAGCATTCGCACTTCTGATACCTCCAGCAAGCTTCTCAACTCACCTTCACAGGCTTACAGAACGCTCCTCTACCGCATCACTTACGTGATACCCGT
>NZ_AP017423.2:4837500-5310000 GCF_002356535.2 Pseudomonas izuensis
ACACCAGCGCCGCCAACTCGTGCGCCCCCAAGGGATACAAGGTCATCGCCAAGTCAGGGGATGCCGTGGAAGAACCCGGGGATTATCCGTTCGGCCTCAACCCCGCCGGGTATACCAGCCGCAGCATGATTGTCATCTGCAAATAAAAAATCGATACCTCGCCGTCAGGTTCTCGAACCAGCGATCTGACGGCCGATCTCTGTGTAACTCGACTTCAACACCGTACGCTGAAGCTCCGGCGTGGCGAGCATCCGCGCCACCACCAACGCACCAATACATTGCGACAGAATGGCCCAGGCCAGGCTATCGCTCTCCAGCACCTGCGCCCAACTCTCCTGAAGTCGACAAATCCAGTGCTCCGCCTGCTGTCGGATCATCACATCGGAACGGGCAATCTCGGCGCCCAATGCCGGCAACGCACAGCCGGTTTCCGGATGATCCACATGGGACATGCTGAGATAGTGCTTCAGGCAACGCTCAAGCTTGTCGCGATCCTGATCAGCCCCCAAACGCTCCATACTCTGGCGCAACTCATGTTCGACTATTGAAGCGAACAACTCGTCCTTCGACGAAAAGTGGCTGTAAAAAGCGCCTCCACTCAAGCCGATGGCTTTCATCAGGCCGTCGACACCCACGGTGGAAAAGCCGGACGCCTTGGCAGACACCGCACTGCTCTGCAGCAATTTTTCCCTTGTTTCCAGCTTGTGATTGGCTGAGTAACGCATGCCCTTCCCTCAGAGATGATCGTCTTGACGCTGATCGAATCGTAGCATAACGTTCGTTTAGTTAACGATCGTTTACCAAAGGGATCTATCCATGAATAACAAGAAGGTCGTACTGGTCGTCGGCGCAGGTGATGCCACGGGTGGCGCCATCGCCAAACGTTTTGCGCAGGGAGGATTTGTCGCCTGTGTCACCCGGCGCAGCGCGGATAAGCTTCAGCCGTTGGTGGATTCCATCAAGGCCTCTGGCGGTGAGGCCCACGGTTTTGCCTGCGATGCCCGCAAGGAAGAAGACGTAGTGGCACTGGTCGAGCAGATCGAAAGCGAGATTGGCCCCATTGAAGCGTTCGTGTTCAACATTGGCGCCAACGTGCCTTGCAGCATTCTTGAAGAAACTGCCCGCAAGTATTTCAAGATTTGGGAAATGGCCTGTTTCTCAGGGTTTCTCAATGCCCGTGAAGTGGCCAAGCGCATGGCCCAGCGACAACGGGGTACGATCCTGTTTACCGGTGCCACCGCCGGCATGCGCGGTGCCGCCGGTTTTGCCGCATTCGCGGGCGCCAAGCACGGGATCCGCGCGCTGGCGCAAAGCATGGCCCGTGAACTCGGGCCGATGAACATTCACGTTGCACACATCATCGTCGACGGCGCCATCGACACCGATTTCATCCGCGAAAGCTTCCCTGAAAAATACGCGACCAAGGACCAGGACGGCATTCTCAATCCCGACCACATTGCCGAGAATTACTGGTACCTGCACAGCCAGCCCCGCGACGCCTGGACCTTCGAGCTGGACCTGCGCCCCTGGAGCGAACGCTGGTAAGCCCTCCCCCACAACAATAAGCAGAGTGCATCGACCATGAGCAAAACCGTGGAATTCCTGTTCGATCTGGGCAGCCCCGCTACGTACCTGGCATACACCCAGCTACCGAAAATCTGTGAGCAAACCGACAGCCAGTTGATCTACGTTCCGATCCTGCTCGGTGGCGTGTTCAAAGCCACCGGCAATGCCACCCCGGCGGCCATTCCGGCCAAGGGTCGCTATATGTTTCAGGATCTCGACCGATATGCGAAACGCTATGGCGTGCCGTTGAAGTTCAATCCGCATTTCCCGATTAACACGCTGATGCTCATGCGCGCCGTCACCGGCATGCAGCTACGCCATCCTGAACGCTTCGCGGCATTCATCGATTGCCTTTTCAAAGCGCTATGGGTTGAAGGCCACAACCTCAATGAACCGGCAACCGTTGCGACTGTACTGAGTCAAAACGGTTTCGATCCCAACGAAGTGCTGGCCCTGACAGCCGATGAGGACGTCAAGGCTGTGCTCAAGGACAACACCGAGAAAGCAGTGCAACGCGGTGTATTCGGTGCCCCGAGCATGTTTGTCAGTGGCCAGCTGTTTTTCGGCCAGGACCGACTGGAATTCGTCCGCGAAGCCCTGAGTTAAATCTCGATGACCAACCGCCCCTGCGCCGCTCCCGACAGGAGCAGCCCATGGGCGGCCTCGGCAGTGTGCAGAGTGAAACGGCGCGGATCGATAATGGGTGTGAGCTTGCCCGCCTCGATCAGACGCGCCGCCTCGCGCAAAATTTCACCATGACGCTCACGCCCCTGGCCCGTCAACAACGGCAACAAGGTGAACACCCCGGAATAACTCGCCCCGCGAAACGACAGCGGCGCGAGACTGTGTTGCCCCCAGCCCAGACAACTCACCACATGACCGTGATACATCCGCACAGCCTTGAAGGACGCATCCAGGGTTTCGCCTCCCACAGTGTCATAGACAATATCGAAGCCCTCCCCGGCCGTGTGCTCAGCCACATAATCGTCGACTGAAGCGTTGCGGTAATCGATAAAGGTCGCGCCCAATGCTTCTATGATCCCCTGCTGCCGCGCAGAGCCGGTAGCAAATACCTCTGCACCAAATGCACGAGCGATTTGTACAGCGACATGCCCTACACCACCCGCCCCGCCGTGAATCAACACTTTGTGCCCCACCCTTACCCGAGCCCGGTCGACCAACCCTTCCCATGCCGTGATGAGCACCAACGGCAACCCGGCCGCTTCACGCATGCTCAGATTGCCCGGTTTTCGCGCCAGCAGCCGTGCATCGACCACCGCGTACTCAGCCAACGAACCCTGAACCCCACCAATCCCCGTCGCCATGGCGTAGACCTCATCGCCCGGCACCCAGCCACTGACGCCTTCTCCCGACGCCTCCACGACTCCCGCCAGATCCATGCCCAACACCGCCGGCAGCGGCTGCCGAGCATGAGCGGCCTGGCCCGAACGAATCTTCCCGTCCAATGGATTCACCCCACTGGCCGCTATCCGTATCAATACCTGTCCAGCGCCAGGTACGGGCCGCTGTATGGAAGCCAAGCGTAGTGGCGCGTTAGCCGAGTCAACAATCAGTGCGCGCATTTGCAGTGAGTCAGTCATTTCGCCTATTTCCGTCAGAGGTGGTTGTAGGACTGATCTTCCTCCCACCCGCTCATGCCGATAAGACGCTATATAGCTATAGTAAGCATGCCCCTTTGGCATGAATGAGGCCCCCTGTGGATAAGCTCAATGCAATGGCTACTTTCGTGCGAGTCGTCGAACGCGGCAGTTTTTCCGCCGTCGCCCGGGAGCTGCAGACCAGCCAGCCGACCATCAGCAAAGTGCTGCGAGCGCTGGAATCACAGCTGGGGGGAAAGCTGCTCGCCCGCAGTACCCGACGGCTTTCCCTGACTGATGAAGGGCAGCGTTACTACAACCAATGCCGACAAATCCTCGCAGCGGTGGACGCCGCCGAGAACAGCTTTCAGTCCGGCCGGGAAATCATCGCCGGGCCACTGAGAATTGGCTCCTCGGTCAGTTTCGGGCGCTTGCAGATTGCTACGCGCCTGCCGGAGTTTCTCAGGCGTCATCCCGAAGTTCAGATTGACTTGCAACTGAGCGATCAGAATCAGGATCTGGTCAGCGAAGGTCTGGATGTCACATTCAGGATCGGCGCGCTGAACGACAGCGGTCTGATCGCCCGCCATATCGGCATCACTCACCGAGTGACTGTCGCAACGCCGGATTACCTGGTTCAACACGGCCTGCCGCAAACGCCCGAGGAACTCAGCAGACACAACTGCCTGCTGTTCAATTTACTGACCAGTCAGAATTTTTGGATTTATGAGAAAGATACCCAGCGCTACGAAGTGCGGATCAAGGGCAATGCGCAAAGCAACAATTCCGAAGCGATTCGCGAGATGGTGCTCGGAGGTTTGGGGATCGCGTTGTCGCCGGTATGGCTGTTCAGCGAGGATCTGAAAGCCGGGAGAGTGACGGCAATATTGCAGGAATACACCGCGCAGTCGTTGCCGATACATGCCGTGTCCCCGGCGAATCGTCGCCAATCCGCCAGGGTCAAAGCCTTTGTCGACTACATGAGCCAGGCGCTGGAATCAGCGCCGGAGCTACAGCCGATTAAATAGCCGCAGTGCGAGTGTTCAGCCACTCAAGGGCCGCACCGTCGAGCAACGGACTCAGGCGCTCACGCACTTCGGCGTGATAAGCGTTGAACCACTGCTTTTCTTCCTCGCTCAGCAACGACGGTTCCAGGCAACGGGTGTCGATCGGGCACAGCGTCAGGGTTTCGAATTTCAGGAACTCGCCGAATTCACTGCTGCCTGCTTCACGGTTCATCGCCAGGTTCTCGATGCGCACACCCCAACGACCCGGACGGTAGGTGCCTGGTTCGATGGAAGTGATCATGCCCGGTTGCATCGCGGTTTGCGGTGCAGGCGCGGCTTGATAGGCGATGACTTGCGGACCTTCGTGAACATTGAGGAAGTAGCCCACGCCGTGACCGGTGCCGTGACCATAGTCGACGCTTTCGGCCCAGATCGGCGCGCGGGCGATGGCATCGAGCAGTGGCGACAAAATGCCTTTGGGAAATTGCGCGCGAGACAAGGCAATCACGCCCTTGAGTACGCGGGTGCAATCGCGCTTCTGCTCGGCGGTCGGCGTTCCCACCGCTACCATTCGCGTGATATCGGTCGTTCCGCCCAGATACTGGCCACCGGAGTCGATCAGCAACAGACCGTCGCCCTCGATCACCGCGTGCTCTTCTTCAGTGGCGTGGTAATGCGGCATGGCGCCGTTGGCGTTGAACGCGGCAATGGTGTTGAAGCTCAACGAAACGTAACCCGGACGACGTTCACGTGCGGCGGTGAGTTTCTCGTCGATGGTCAGTTCGGTGATGTGCTCACGGCCCAGCGCCGAATCGAGCCAGGTGAAAAACTCACAGAGCGCCGCCCCGTCCTGCTCCATGGCCTGACGGATGTGCTCGGCATCGGCCAGGCTTTTCTGCGATTTGGCCAGGGTGGTCGGGTTGAGACCCTCGATCAGCTTCACGCCGCTGTCGAGGTTATCGAGCAGCCCCGCCGTCACGCGTGCCGGATCGACCAGCAGGTTCGCACCGCTCGGCACGGCGCGCAGTGCATCAGCCACTTCGCTGTAATCGCGCAGGGTCACGCCGTCCTGTTCCAGGACCGCGCGCAGCTCCGCATCGACCTTGCTCAGCGCCACGAACAGCGTTGCCTGTTGCTGGCTGATCAAAGCGAAGGAAACGAAGACCGGGTTGAACGACACATCGCCGCCACGCAGGTTGAACAGCCAGGCGATGTCATCGAGGGTGGCGATGAAGTGCCAGTCGGCACCCTTGGCCTGCAAGGTCTCGCGCAGCTTGGCGAGCTTTTCGCCACGGCTGACGGTGGCTTGCGGTGGCAAGTGCTGATAGATCGGCTCGTTCGGCAGAATCGGGCGATCTTTCCAGACTTCGCTCAACAGATCGATGTCGGTGCGCAGGCGTGCGCCACGCTCCTGGAGTTTGCTGCCCAGGGTGCGCGCCGAGGCCACGGCCATGACTGCACCATCGACCGCGACCACGCCGCCTTCAGGGGTTTGCTCAGCCAACCAGTCCAGAGGACTCGGTTGCCCCGGTTGCAGCTTGACCAGTTCGATGCCGCTGCCCTTTAGCTCCTTGGTCGCCTGTTCCCAATAACGGCTGTCGGCCCAGACCCCGGCAAAGTCCGGGGTCACGATCAGGGTGCCGACAGAACCATGGAAACCGGACAACCACTGGCGCCCTTGCCAATAGCCCGGCAGGTATTCGGACAGGTGCGGGTCGGCCGACGGCACCAGAAGCGCGTGAATGCCCTCCCGGCTCATCAGCTCGCGGGTGTGCGCCAGGCGCTGGGGCACAGATCCATCGATTGAAGACTGCGTATTCATCGTAACTCCTGCTAACCACTCATCATTATTGTGTTGTTGTGTCGGTGCCGATCAGTGCCGGTACCAATCGCCCTATTGCCAGAATGCCGGAGCACTGGCGCAGGCCGCTTTAATCAGTTGTGCCGCTTGATCGATATCCTGCTCCGTGGTGAAACGTCCCAGGCTCAAGCGAATGGTGCGACTCGCCGCGCGAGCGTCATGCCCCAGTGCCAGCAGCACATGGGACGGCGCATTGCTTGCAGAATTGCAGGCCGAGGTCGCCGAAAACGCGATCGAGGCCAGCAAGGCCGTCGAATTGAACTCACCTTCACTGAAGGTCAGGCTCAGGGTGTGCGGGATGCGTTGGGTGGGGCTGCCGTTGAGTCGCACGCCCGCAATACCGAGCAATTGCTTGAGCAAGCGCTCACGCAAACCCACGATCAAGGCCTTTTCTTCATCGAACGAAGCGGCGGCCAGGGCGAAAGCTTCGCCCATCGCGACAATCTGATGAGTCGCCAGGGTGCCGGAGCGCAATCCGCCCTCGTGCCCGCCGCCGTGGATCTGCGCCAGCAAGCGCTGTTGCGTCCGCAGGCCGACATACAGCGCGCCGATGCCCTTGGGGCCATAGAGTTTGTGCGCCGAAAACGACATCAGGTCCACCGGCCATTCGGCCAGATCGATCGCTACTTTGCCGGCGCCCTGGGCCGCGTCGACATGGAACAGCGCACCACGATTGCGCACCACCTGGCCGATGGCCGGGATGTCGTTGACCGTGCCCAGTTCGTTGTTGACCAGCATCAGCGAGACCAGGAAGGTGTCCTCGCGCATGGCTTCGCTGACAGCTTGCGGGGTGATCAGGCCGTCGGCGTCCGGCACCAGGAACGTCACCGCGATGCCGGCGTCCTGCAACTGCTTCGCGGTATCGAGGATTGCCTTGTGTTCGATCTGGCTGGTGATGATGTGGCCGCCGGCAATGCCCCGCGCCTGGGCGACACCCTTGAGGGCGAGGTTGTTGGATTCGGTGGCGCCGGAGGTCCAGACGATCTGCTCAGGTTGCGCACCGACCAGTTCGGCGACCTGGCGCCGCGCCTGTTCGACCGATTGCCGGGCCTGCTGGCCGAACGCGTGGGAGCTGGAGGCCGGGTTGCCGAAATTGCCGTTGAACCCCAGACACTCGACCATGACCTTGATGACCCGCTCATCCACCGGCGTGGTGGCGGCGTAGTCGAAATACAGCGGACGTTTATTCATAAAAGACTCGCAGAGCGTGTTCCGGGATCAGGAAGCTCGTGACTGAAAACGTCGAGACGCAGCCTCGTGAGCTGCGTCCGGGTTCAGAACGTTACCAATACCTGATCGGATGCCGTTAAAGAAGTACAACTTCATTTAAAAGTGCGTAGGAACGCTCCTGAAAAGCCAGCTTAACAGGCATCGGGCAACCGGTTGAAGCAATGCGTCAGCTAAAGCTTTCGAGCAATATCGGATACAGCGATGCCACCAGCAGCGCGGCCATGCCCCAATTGAACAGACGCAACCAGCGTCGGTCCTTGAGCACGTTGCGCAACAGCGTGCCGCATGCCGCCCAGACACCGACGCTCGGCAGGTTGATCACCGCGAACACCGCGGCAATCACGATCACATTGGTGAAGTAACCTTGCATTGGTGTGTAAGTGGTAATGGCGCCGATGGCCATGATCCAGGCCTTGGGGTTGACCCACTGGAACGCAGCGGCGCCGAGGTAGCTGATCGGTTTGGCCTCACCGTTCTCGCTGTCCGAGACCGGCCCGGAATGGGCGATTTTCCACGCCAGATACAGCAAATACGCCGCGCCGACGTAGCGCAGCACCGTATAGAGCACAGGGTAAGTCTGGAATACCGCGCCCAGGCCGAAACCGACCGCCACAACCAGCACGAAGAAGCCGCAGGTGATGCCAAGCATATGGGGAATGGTGCGGTTGAAGCCGAAGTTCACGCCGGATGCCAGCAACATCGTGTTGTTCGGGCCGGGCGTGATCGAGGTGACAAGGGCAAATAGCGCAAAGCCCATCAGCAGATCGAGCGAGAGTGTCATGGGTGGCAGTCCGTCAGGGTCGGTCAGGTATTGACCCTATCGCACACCTCGGGGGAAACCCACGGACAGTTAGGTGAAAGTTCGAGCAGTACAGTTCTTGATCAGCTTGGGCGACCGTGCAGCTGTACAGTTCGCTCTGCATTCATTTCGCCCTGTTTGTCGAAGCCAAAAGTCTTGCGCGGCTCACCGAGCAATTCGGCCTTCTTCGCATGGTACTCGTCGAAGGACAAACCACGGCGATTCAACGCCTCCAGCGCCAGCTCCCGGGTTTCTTCAGCGGTGTAGGGGCGCAGTTCCGGGGAAACATGACTGGCACATCCGGCGAGAACGGAGAGGGTCAGCATCAGGAAAGTGGTGATGAGGGTTTTCATGTCGAGCATCCTGGCAAACTGGGTTCGGGGCAATGAACACAGGCTACTCGCGCCTTCGAACGGGCAGAAATCAACGCTCTCGATAGTCGTTATCGCGTTTTTCTAATTGGCTCGCCATTCAGCACCTTATATTCCATAAAGAACTATAAATATTAAATAAACTTCTTTTACGGAATAAAAACGAAGCTTTATAACGAGTGCATCCGCTGATGAACTGTTGCTCTCGCAACTGTTCGCCACGCAACAGTCATTCAACAAACAACCCTGAATTTTCAACAGTGTGGACTGATCAACGCGCTGCAGGCCCCGTAAAACCTGGCTTCGAGGGATTGGTACAGCTCTTGCTCAAGGGGGAGAAGCCCAGTGATGACTCACTGCTTCCCCAGCAACTGTTTAAAAAGGAACTGATCATGTCGCGTCCATTGAAAGTCGTTGCCGTTTCCGGCGGTACCTGGCGCCCCTCTCGCACCCTGGTGCTGACTCAAGCGTTGTTGGCGCAATTGGCCGGGCATCTGCCGATCGAGAGCACGCTGATCGAACTGGGCGATATCGCCCGGCCACTGGGCGCGGCGCTATCCCGTCAGGAAGTGAGTGCGCAAATCGAAGCCGAGCTGCAGGCGATTGAAAGTGCCGATCTGCTGATTGTCGCCGCACCGGTGTATCGCGGTTCCTACCCTGGCCTGCTCAAGCACCTGTTCGACCTGATCGATCTGAATGCACTGATCAACACCCCGGTGTTGCTGGCTGCCACCGGTGGCAGCGAACGACATGCACTGGTGCTCGATCATCAGTTGCGGCCGCTGTTCAGCTTCTTCCAGGCGCTGACTTTGCCGATTGGCGTGTATGCCACCGAAGCCGATTTTTCCAATTACCAAATAACCAGTGAGCCCTTGAAGGCCCGCATTCGATTGGCTGCAGAACGCGCCGCGCCCTTGTTCAGTGCCTATCCCGACCCTCTGCTGAAAATCGCTTAAGGACTTCTTCATGGATGTTTTCTGGTTTCTGCCCACCCACGGCGACGGCCATTACCTGGGCACCACCCAGGGCGCGCGCCCGGTCACCCTCAACTACCTGAAACAAGTGGCCCAGGCCGCCGACAGCCTGGGTTACCACGGCGTGCTGATTCCCACCGGGCGTTCCTGCGAGGATTCGTGGGTGATCGCTTCGGCGCTGGTGCCACTGACCGAACGCCTGCGTTATCTGGTAGCGATCCGCCCGGGAATCATTTCGCCGACCGTATCGGCGCGCATGGCCGCCACCCTGGACCGCCTGTCCAACGGCCGCTTGCTGATCAATGTGGTGACCGGCGGCGATCCCGATGAAAACCGCGGTGACGGCAGCTTCCTCGATCACAGCGAACGCTACGAAGTGACCGACGAATTTTTGAAGATCTGGCGCCGGGTGTTGCAAGGTGAGTCAGTGGATTTCGAGGGCAAACACCTGCGGGTGCAGAACGCCAAGGCGCTGTATCCGCCGGTGCAGAAACCCTATCCACCGCTGTATTTCGGCGGTTCGTCCGATGCTGCTCATGACCTGGCCGCCGAGCAGGTCGATGTCTACCTGACCTGGGGCGAACCACCGGCCGCCGTGGCGCAAAAACTCGCCGATGTTCGTGAGCGGGCCGCCCGTCACGGGCGCACGGTGAAGTTCGGCATTCGCCTGCATGTGATCGTTCGCGATAGCGCCGAAGAGGCGTGGAAAGCCGCGGACAAACTGATCGAACACATCAGCGACGAAACCATCGCCGCCGCGCAGAAGTCATTCTCGCGTTTCGATTCCGAAGGCCAGCGGCGCATGGCCGCCCTGCATGACGGGCGTCGCGACAACCTGGAGATCTCGCCGAATTTGTGGGCCGGTGTCGGCCTGGTACGCGGTGGCGCCGGGACGGCGCTGGTGGGCGACCCACAGCAAGTGGCGGCACGCATCAAGGAGTATGCGGACCTCGGGATCGAGAGTTTCATCTTCTCCGGCTACCCGCATCTCGAAGAAGCGTATCGCTTTGCCGAACTGGTGTTTCCGCTGCTGCCGGAGCCGTACGCCAGCCTTGCCGGGCGGGGCGTCACCAACCTCACCGGGCCGTTTGGCGAAATGATTGCCAATGATGTGCTCCCGGCCAAAGCCTCAGCCTGATTCCGCTCCTGTAGGAGCAAAGCTTGCTCGCGATGCAGACACTGCGGTTTATCCAGCTGGACCGAGTCATCGTTCATCGCGAGCAAGCTTTGCTCCTACAGAAGTGTGTCGATTTTTAGAAGGAAACCCGCGTGACTGCCAAGCCGCACAGCGCCCTGATATCCCCGCTGCAAACCGCCCGCCAATTGGCCGCCGGGTTTGCCTTGACTGCCGTCGAACGCGACGAGCGTGGCGGTACGCCCAAGGCCGAGCGTGACGCCCTGCGTCAAAGCGGCCTGCTGGCGTTAAGTATTCCCACCCGGTTCGGTGGTCTTGGCGCCCACTGGAGTGAAACCCTGAACGTCGTGCGCGAGTTCGCCAAGGTCGACAGTTCGATTGCCCATGTCTTCGGTTTCCATCACCTGATGCTCGCTACCGTGCGCCTGTTCGCCCGCCCCGAACAATGGCAGCCATGGTTCGAACAGACCGCCCGCCAGAACTGGTTCTGGGGCAATGCCCTCAATCCGCTGGACACCCGCACCGTGGTGAAAAACCTCGGTGGTTGGCGTGAGTTTTCCGGAAAGAAGAGCTTCTGCTCCGGCGCCAGCGATTCGCAAATGCTCATTGCCTCGGCGGTGGATGAAAGCGCTGGCGGAAAGCTGTTGATCGCCGCCATTCCCAGCGGTCGCAGCGGCATCACCTTGCACAACGACTGGAACAACATGGGCCAGCGCCAGACCGACAGCGGCAGCGCCACGTTCGAACGGGTGCGCGTCGAGGAATCGGAACTGTTGCTTGATCCGGGGCCGCTGAGCACGCCGTTCGCCTGCCTTCGCCCGTTGATCGCCCAGCTCACGTTCACCCACCTGTTTCTCGGCATCGCCGAAGGCGCCTTCGAAGAAGCGCGGCAATACACGCTGACCGAGACCCGTCCGTGGCACAAATCCACGGTTCGGGATGTGCGTCAGGACCCTTATGTACTCGGCCACTTCGGCGAGTTCTGGGTGGCGCTCGAAGGTGTCCGGTTGCTGGTGGAGCGCGCCGCCGAACGGCTCGACCAAGCCTGGGCCAAAGGTCCGGATCTGAGTGCTGAAGAGCGCGGACATCTGGCCACGGCCATCGCCACGGCCAAGGTCGCCGCGACCCGCCATGGCCTGGAGTTGTGTAGCCGCTTGTTCGAAGTGACCGGCGCGCGTTCGACCCACGCCTCTCTGCGCCTGGACCGTTACTGGCGCAACCTGCGCACCCAGACCCTGCATGACCCGGTGGACTACAAGATTCACGAACTGGGTGACTGGGCGCTGAACCAGGCCTTGCCGATTCCGACTTTCTATTCCTAGCCTGCCCTCATTGGAGCGTGCCTTATGCAACTGCTGACCTTACCGCCCTCGCCCGCTCTGGCGACATCGATCCGCGCCACCGCGCAGGTGTTCGAAGACCCGAAATCCCAGGCCTTGCTCGCGCACCTGCAACAAGTCGCGCCGAGTGAAGCCAGCGTGCTGATCATTGGCGAAACCGGCACCGGCAAAGAGCTGGTGGCGCGGCACATCCACAACCTCAGCGCCCGGCGCAACCGGCCATTCGTGGCGGTGAACTGCGGCGCGTTCTCCGAATCCCTGGTCGAGGCCGAGCTGTTCGGCCATGAAAAAGGCGCGTTTACCGGCGCATTGAGCGCCAAGGCCGGCTGGTTCGAAGAGGCTGACGGCGGCACGCTGTTCCTCGATGAAATCGGTGATTTGCCGATGGCGATCCAGGTCAAGTTGTTGCGCGTACTTCAAGAGCGCGAAGTGGTGCGTCTGGGTTCGCGCAAGAGCATTCCCATCAATGTGCGAGTGCTGGCAGCGACCAACGTGCAACTGGAAAAAGCCATCAACGCCGGGCATTTTCGCGAAGACCTGTATTACCGGCTCGATGTGGTCAGCCTGGAGTTGAGTCCACTGCGCGATCGTCCCGGCGACATCTTGCCGCTGACCCGCCACTTCATCGACGCCTACAGCCAGCGCCTGGGCTACGGCAGTATCACCATCAGCAAAGAGGCTGAACTGAAACTGCGCGGCTACAGTTGGCCGGGCAACATTCGCGAACTGGAAAACGTCATTCACCACACCCTGCTGATTTGCCGAAACGGCGTGATCGAACGCGACGACCTGCGCCTGTCGAACATGCGTATCGAGCGTCAGGATGACCACCAGGCGCAGGTCGATGACTCTGCCCAGGCGCTGCTGGATCGTGCTTTCCAAAAGCTCTTCGAAGAACAGGCGGGTGCGCTGCACGAAAAAGTCGAAGACGCCCTGTTGCGCGCCGCCTACCGATTCAGCCACTACAACCAGGTGCACACCGCCGCGTTGCTGGGCCTGAGCCGCAACGTGACCCGCACGCGCCTGATCAAGATCGGCGAACTGGCGGTGAACAAGCGCCGGCCCACGGAAAACGTGCAGGGCGAGCGCTTGATGCAGCTGTCGATCTAGCTTCTGGAATTGGAGGCAAATCCAGAATCAGCGGTGCGGCCTTCGCGGGCAAGCCCGCTCCCACAGGGTTTGTGAACAACACCAATCCTGTGGGAGCTGGCTTGCCAGCGATGGCATCCTAAAGGCCAACGAAAAATCAGAACCCTGGCGCAATCTGTCCTTTGTAGCGCGTCAGAATGAACTGGCGCACGTCATCGGAGTTCAACGCCTTGGCCAGTTTCTGCAGGCCCGGATCGTTGATGTTGTCTGGCCGGGCCACCAGGAACTCGATATACAGGCTCTTGCCCTTCTCGACGATCAACGCACTGTTGGTGTCGATCCCCGCTTCCAGCGCGTAATTGGCAAACACGAACGCCAGGTCCACCTGGCTCACTGAACGTGCCAGCAATGCACCTTCCAGCTCACGGATTTTCAGGTGCTTGGGGTTTTCGGCGATGTCCCGTTGGGTTGCCAGGGTATTGCTCGGGTCCTTGAGTTTGATCAGCCCCGCTTCGTGCAGCAGCACCAGCGCGCGCCCGGTATTCACCGGATCGTTGGGGATCGACACGGTGGCGCCGTCCTTGAGCTCGGAGATGTTTTTGATCTTGGTCGAATAAGCCCCGAACGGCTCGATGTGCACGCCGACCACCGGCACCAGATCGGTATGGCGGGTCTTGTTGTAATCATCGAGGAACGGTCGGTACTGGTAATAGTTGGCGTCGAGATTCTTCAGCGCCAGTTGCTGGTTCGGCTGGATGAAGTCGGTGAACACCTTGATGTCCAGGTCCACGCCTTCCTTGGCCAGGGTCGGTTTGACGAATTCGAGGATTTCCGCGTGGGGCACCGGCGTAGCGCCGACGGTGAGTTTTTCATTGGCGTGAACGCTCAACGAGACGAGGGCAGCCAGAATGGCCAGGGTCTTTTTCATGCTGTGCTCCTAGGCATATTTCAAGTGGCCGTCGTGGGGCGGACGTGGGGCCGGTTTTTTGTTTCTATTAAAGAGAAGGAATCGAATGCTTATCGCCGGCTGTAACGCGCCACCAGACGGTCGCCACTCATTTGCAGGGCCTGGACCAGGATCAACAGCAGCACCACGGTGACCACCATCACGTCCGTCTGGAATCGCTGATAGCCATAGCGGATCGCCAGATCGCCAAGACCGCCACCACCTATCACCCCGGCCATCGCCGTGTAATCGACCAGCACGATCGCGGTCACCGTAACCGCTGCCAACAGCCCTCCCCTGGCTTCAGGCAACAAGGTGTGGCGGATGATTTGCCAGGTATTGGCGCCCATGGCCTGGGTCGCTTCCACCACGCCGCGGTCGACTTCCCGCAACGCGGTTTCCACCAGTCGTGCGAAAAACGGCGTGCACCCCACCACCAACGGCGGAATGGTCCCCGGCACACCCAGCGAGGTGCCCACCAGCAAGGTAGTCAGGGGAATCAGCACGATCAGCAAAATGATGAACGGCAGCGAACGCAGCATGTTCACGATCACCGACAGCACCCGGTAAATACCGACGGCTTCATGCAATTGGCGCTTGCCGGTGAGGAACAGCAGCACTCCCAGCGGCAGCCCCAGCAGCACGGTAAAACCGAGGGCCGCGCCGAGCATGCTCAGGGTGTCAAGGCAGGCCTGGCCGATGTCTGCCCAGTAAATGTTTTTGAACAGTTCGGCCATGGTCACGACCAATCGTGGCGTGGCGGTTTCACACCGTTGAGCAGCCAGTTGCCGACCACGTGGTACTTCCAGCGCACCGGGTCATGCAGGGTATGCACCCGTGCGTTGCGCCAGTGACGGTCGAAGTTGTGCTTCTTCAAGGTCGAACGGGTACCGCCGAGCTCGAACAACTTGTTGGTGGCTTCGATGGCAATTTCGGTGGTCAGCACCTTGGCCTTGGCCACCGCCAGCGAGGCATGGGCAACATTGTCTTCATCCGGTGCCGGGCGCGCCGCATCCAGCGCTTGACCAGCGCGCTCCAGCAAGGCTTCGGCAGCCTCCAGGCGAATCTCCAGGCCTCCGACCTGAATGATGGTCAGCGGGTCTTCGCTGGCCTTGTCCACGCCCGCATCGATCCATGGCCGGGCTGACTGCCGGACGAACGCGATGGTGTCGCGCAGGGCGGCACGGGCGATGCCGGCGTCGATGGCGGCCGTGGTCAACTGGGCGAACGGGCCGGCCAGGGTCGGGCTCTCATAGGAACGATAAGTCGGGAACAGGTTGAATGCCGGGACGTGCAGATCCTCGGCCAGCACCGTCCCGCTGGAGGTGGTGCGCTGGCCGATGCTGTCCCAGTCGTCGACGACCACCAGCCCCTGGGTACCGCGCTCGACGAAGGCCAACTGGCCCTTTTGCTCTTCATCCAGCGCCAGCACCGCCAGCCAGTGGGCGTAGAGCGAACCGGTGCAATAACCCTTGCGCCCGTTGATCACATAACCGTCGCCGTAGCGACGGACTGTCGCCTGGATGTCCTGCACATTCTTGCCGCCGGTTTCCGACAAGGCATTGGCAAACCGGTGACCTTGTAGCGCCACCGCGAAGAAATGCGCCTGTTGCTCCGGTGTGCCCTGCAGGCGGATGTCTTCCAGTAGGCAGTAGTGGTTTTGCGGAATTTGTCCCAGGGACGGATCGGCCGCCGAGATGATCGCGATGACCTGCGCCAG
This sequence comes from Pseudomonas izuensis, assembly GCF_002356535.2. Lineage (NCBI taxonomy): Bacteria > Pseudomonadati > Pseudomonadota > Gammaproteobacteria > Pseudomonadales > Pseudomonadaceae > Pseudomonas > Pseudomonas izuensis. The sequence continues at coordinate 4,853,137 of NZ_AP017423.2, forward strand.
CACGGCATAGGACACCTGCGCGCCGCCGAATGCCTTCGGCACGGTGATCCCCCACAGGCCACTGTTGGAATACAGATCGACGACTTCGGCGGGTACCTGTCGGGTTCGGTCACGCTCGGCGTCCTGCTCCAGCAGGATCGCGGCGACACGCTCGGCTACCCGCAGGGCTTCAGCTTCGTCGACGATCCGGTGGGCGGCCGGCGGATTGATCGGATAAACGGCAGATTCGGAATAGGCAGACATACAGGACTCTCGATACCAGTGATGACTGAGTCATTGCAGCTTCTGTGCCTGACCGCGCGGGTCAATGTTTACGGGCGTTGAAAGGGCCCTTGGGAGGTTTCAGGATGATGAGGCCGGACAGTCTGTTGCTTCACTGTTGATGGCTGAACAGTGGCGTTGTTAGCGATCGCTGCGATTTTTTTGTGAACTTGAAACATGCTGAAAGTCAAAATCAAGAGATCGCCGCCTTCAGCAACTCCTACACTTGTTTGTCCTGCTCAAAGGCAGCGGATTCACAACAACTTCAGGGAGAACCATCATGAGCGTCAAACCTATTCCAGAGGGTTATCACAGCATCACCCCGTACCTGGGCATTCAAAAAGCCGCTGAAGCCATCGACTTCTACAAAAAAGCCTTCAATGCCATCGAAGTCATGCGCCTGGCCATGCCCGATGGCCGCGTCGGTCACGCCGAACTGCGTATCGGCGACTGCCCGATCATGCTCGGTACGCCGTGCGATCAAGGGCCGTTGAGCAATCCTAGCCAGTCGCCGTCCGTGGGTCTGCATCTGTATGTGACCGATGTCGACAAGTCTTATAAACAGGCGATTGCCGCCGGCGGCATCGTGGTGTCGGAGGTCAAGGATCAGTTCTATGGCGACCGTTCCGGCACCTTGAAGGATCCCTATGGCCATCTGTGGTTCCTGGCCACGCGCAAGGAGGATCTGACTCAGGAACAGATCGAACAGCGGGCGAAGGAGATGTTTCAGCAGGGCTGAATTCTTCGTCGACTCATCGGCCGTCATCGCGGGCAAGCCCGCTCCCACAGACATCATGCCGGTCGCAAAATGAGCGTGCGACTCGGATCTGTAGGAGCGGGCTTGCCTGCGATGACGTTAGTACATTCGACAAATGTGTCGGCAGTCAGACCTCAATCGCGGCTCAAGGATTTAGCCTTTCGATGAAACAGAGATCAGGCCCTTGTGCATGGGAATGGCCTGGAGCCCTGAGACCATGAAGGCCCGGGCACAGGGCTGATAGCCCAGATGCCGGTAGAACGCTTCGCTGGTGCGGGTGCTGTTGAGTCGCGCCTGGCGCAGGCCCTGACTGATCAGCCAGCCTTCGAGGTCCTGCACCAGTGCTTGCCCGGCGCCCCGGCGAAACCATTCCGGTTGCACGTAACAGAACGCCACCTTGCCGCTGATCGAGGCCATGGCGACGCCAACCGGTTTGTCCTGCAACAGGGCGATGTTCAAGTACAGCCGCGGGTCGGTGAGCCAGGGCTGGATGTGTTCGATGGTCTTGTTGTGGGTCCAGGTGGCAACGGTTTGCGGATGGTTGCGGTGATCGCGGGCGCAACCGACGCGAATGGAGCGCTCGATGATGCGGCTGATGATGCCGGCGTCGGTTGGAGTTGCCTTGCAGGTGCGAATCGGATCTTCCATGGCGCTGTTACCTCAATCCGTTGAGTGCGAGGAACGATAGCCTTGCGAGGCCCGGGCGGCCAATGGAGAGAAGTTACATTTGATGTGCAACACAACACCAACTGTGGGAGCGAGCCTGCTCGCGAAAGCGTTCTGTCAGTCACATCAAATGCTGGATGTGCTGCCGTCTTCGCGAGCAGGCTCGCTCCCACAAGGAGTGTTGTGGTGTTTTTTAGACCGGCTGCAACGGCATGGTCAGCTCAACCCGCAGTCCATCCGGCCGGCTGTCGAAATACAGGGTACAGCCGCAGCGCTGGACAATGGCCTGGACAATCGCCAGGCCCAGGCCGCAACCGGTGCTCTGGCCGTTACGCCAGAAGCGCTGGGTCAAATGCTGCAGATCGTCTTCTGCAATGCCCGGCCCGTGGTCGCGCACCACGAACTGCACACGGTTGCCAGTGGTTTGCAGGCTCAGTTCCACCGAGCCGTCGCCGGGCGTATGGCGCAGGGCGTTGTCCAGCAGATTGCGCAGCGCGGCAATCGACAGCACCGCGGGCATTTGCACCGGCGCGTGGGAGAGTCTGGCCGGTAGCTCGAACCTGATGCGCTGGCGATCGCCGCCGGCGGTGTCTTGAATCGCCAGTTTCGCCACTTGTTCGGCGCTGCATTGCACACCATCGTCAAACGACAGGCTGCCCTCGACCCGCGCCAGCAACAGCAATTGTTCGAGTGTCCGGTGCAGACGGTCGGCGCCCTCCTCGGCCCGGGCCAGGGATTGATCCCGGGCCGCCCCCTCGGTCATGCGCGCCACTTGCAGGTGAGTCTTGATCGCCGTCAGCGGGCTGCGCAATTCGTGGGCGGCGTCACCGGTCAGACGGCGTTCGCGCTCGATGGTCTTGCCGATTCGCTGGAGCAACTGGTTCTGCGTATCGAGCAATGGTTGCAGCTCACTGGGCAATGGCTGGACCTGCAAGGGTTCCAGGGAGTCGGCGCTGCGACGCATCAAGGCATCGCGCATGCGGTTGAGCGGCGCCAGCCCCTGGCCGATCCCCAGCCAGAGCAGGCACAGGCAACCAAGCAAGGCCACGCCCACCGGCACCGACGCGGCCAACAGGATCGACATGTTCAACGCCTCCCGCTCGATCTGCCGATCAGCCGTGGTGATGCGCAGATCGCCCCTGGCCAGGGTGAAACTGCGCCATGGCGCGCCGTCGATCATTTGATCGTGGAAGCCCAGTTTTTCGGCTTCCAGGGTTTGTCCCGGATCGCTGTGACTGCGGGCGAGGATTTCCCCGCGTAATGAGCTGACCTGACAGGCCATGCCCCCGGGAATATTAAGCTGTTCGGCACTGAAATGCGTGCCCTCGCCCTTGCTCGGCACCGGCGGCAATTGCTCCATCAACCCGGCGACCATCCGCGCCGAAGCCACCAGGCGCTGGTCGAGGGAAAACATCATTTGATTGCGCAGATCGCTGAGCATCCACGCCGCCGCCAGCGCCCAGATCAGCGCAAACGCGGCGCCGAGCGTCAGGCTCAGGCGCAAACGCAGACTCATCACTTCGATTGTTCTCCACCATCGGCCGGCCCCAGGCGATACCCCAGGCCGCGCACCGTCTCGACGATACCATTGCCGAGTTTGCGCCGCAGGTGATGGATATGGACGTTGAGGGCGTTGCTCTCAAGCTCGTCGTTGAAGCCATAGACGCTGTCCTTGAGTTGCTCGGTGGACAGCACGCGACCACGGTTGTGCAGCAGGGCCTGCAACAACGATTGCTCGCGGCGCGAGAGATCCACCGGCTGGCCGGCCAGCGTGGTTTCGCGACTGCTCGGGTCGTAAGTCAAGGCACCGTGTTCGATCAGGTTGACGCTGCGCCCCGCCACCCGTCGCAACAGGGTGTGCAGGCGCGCGGCCAATTCGCGCAGGTCGAAAGGTTTGAGCAGGTAGTCATCGGCGCCGGCCTGCAAACCGTCGACACGGTCGGTGACCGAGTCCCGGGCCGTGAGGATCAGCACCGGCAGTTCCAGACCGTTGTGGCGCAACTGCTGCAGCAGCTTCAGGCCATCCTCGTCGGGCAAGCCGAGATCGAGCACCATCACGTCGAACTCCGCCACCTTGAGCATCGCCCGTGCCGCGGACGCCGTGGCCACGTGCTCCACGGTCAGGCCCTGGGCGGTCAGGCCGGCGACGATGCCGCTGGCGATCAACTCATCGTCTTCGCAAACCAGTACGTGCATGGGGGCCTCCATAAAAAACACGAGTCAAACAAACCGGCATTAAGTCCGGATTATGTCGATGAATACGGCTGGGGAGAAGCTCAAATCCGACGGTGTACCGACACCGCTGTACAGCGGTTGTGGTACCCACTCAACTTTCCGTACCAATAACTACCGCAACATAACAACATCGCCTTTAAGCTCATTGGATTTCGAAACAACTATAAACAAAACCCAGAATACAACACATTTATTTCATAGTAGTTTCAACCCACAACTCAAGGCCACTGCCAAATATAGTTAAACACTTACCTAATGATAAAACCTCTTAAACGGGCTTGAAGCACTCAGTTCACTGAAAGGAAGAAAACCATGCCAACACTTAAAAATTTTGTTGCTGTCGACTGGCGTGCGGGCAAAGACAAGATTTATTTCTTCTTCAAGGATATTAACAAATACTCTCGATTCGACCTCGCTGATAATACCGTCGAAGCTGGATACCCCTTCGACATCAATGCCAAGACCTGGGGAGATTTTCATTCCCATGCAAAAGACCTGCGCTTTGGCTTCACGACGACCGCACATAATTCAAAAATAGAAACTGGGGCCAGCATGAGTGAAATGGACCTGGATGTTTTGTGGCTTTTTTATTACGCAGATGGCAGGCCCACAGTCTGTCGATTCGATCAAGACAGGGACAAGGTCATTAGCGTACACCGTGTAGAAGACTCAAAATGGCACCAGCTAACCCCCTACTTCGATCGTATCGTTGCCGGCACGTGGTGGGGTTCACCCGACAATTCCTTTTTGTTCCACTTCTTTTTGAATGACGGCACATTCCTGCGCCTTGACTTTAAACCCGAAGCCGTAAGCCACAAATTAAAAACCATTAGACATGCGTCGATTACAAACAGCAATCATCCAGGACTGGAACGTTACAAACATCGGATTATTGGTGCAGTACAGAACGACCGCCCCATGTTCAATCGTTATTATTATATTTTCCTGACCAACAACGAATACATCAGATACGACATGGGCAATAACCGAGCCGAGACAGGCCCAGTCAAAATTGACGACGTGTCCTGGCCCGGGCTGTTGCGCGACTGAATATCGCGACGACGTCGCAGCCGACCAGTCCTTGGGGGCGGTTAATCATCGCGAGCGTCTACAGGATTCCACGCGATACATATATACCGCCCCCATCCCCCTCCTCCTCAATAGCCTGTATCGGGTTGCACTCAAATTCATTCCTACTCGATAGAGGCTGCAAATATGCATTCACATTTAAGTATTTTAACGACTCTGTTCAACCTGCGTGACACCCTGAGCGCACTGATAACCCGAATCACCGATCAGCCCCAAGAAGCGATCACCAAGGGCATCGTCCTGTACAACCTGGGAGAATTCAGCCAGGCCAAGTCCTATCTGACGATCGGCGCCACCGCAGGCGACCGTGCGTCGCAATACGCGTTGGCCGAGGTGATAAGGCGTCAGGCAGGCAGCATCACCGAAGAAGCAAAAAACTGGTATCGACTCGCTGGCGCTCAGGATCATGTTTACGCCCTGATGCGACTGGGAGACGAAGCCTCGCTCAAGAAAGCGAAGGAACTGGCCCAGACCGAAGCCGACAAAGGCAATGCTGACGCCATGCTTGAGTTGTACGAGTTGAACCAGAACATTGAGGCATTGAGAAAAGCCGCGGATGCCGGTTCTCTGGAGGGGCAGTACATTCTTGCGGTCAAGTACGACAAGGACGAATCGCTCATTGCCGACAGCCGCCTACGTCGAGCCACCATCGATTTGCTGTTGAGAAACGCAGCCGAGGCCGGTTTCTCAAAGGCCATGCATTGGTACAGCAACCGCTTTCCGATCAACCAGAATCTTCCTCTCAGGCGTCAATGGCTGGAAAAGCGCGCCGAACTCAATGACGTCAATGGGGTGCTGGACTATGGTCTGGGGCTCTGTGGTTTCTATGAGGATGATAACGGCGTCGACAAGGAGTACGGGTTCAGCCGAAATCTGGTTAAAGGCTATGGTTTGATCTGGCTGGTTGTCGAAACCACCGCAGAACTGTCTCGACACACGACCGCCAAACAGTGCCTTGAGGAGACTGCCAAGGAGATGACAACCGATCAAATAGCCGCCGCGAAAACCTTCGCGCAACAATGGAAGAAGTCTCATCCTCCGATGTCCGAATACAGGCTGGCCTATAGCGATGTTGTCTGATCCGGTCTGGCAGTCATTGCCAGGGACGGCCATCGACGGGTTGCGTTAACACCCGGTTAATCGCGGGCCATCATCTTGGGCAATGTGTGTCATCCCCAAGGCGTTGTCGATGCGTTACATTCTTTCATTGTTATTAGTATTCTTTGCCAGCCTGGGTCAGGCCCAGGCTGGCGGCAATCCGTTTGAATCCAAGCCCGATTTTCTGCCCGTCGGCAAAGCGTTCGTTTTCACCTCAGAGCGCCTTGAATCCGGTGAAACCCAGTTGTTCTGGCAAATTGCCGACGGCTATTACCTATACCAGAAACGCCTGAAATTCGATGGATTGTCTGCCGGGCAGCATCCTGTGCTACCGGAGGGCGAGTCCCACAGCGACGAGTTTTTCGGTGAGCAGCAGGTCTATCGCCAGGGCCTGGAGCTGAAGGTCCCGGCTGGAGCCACCGGGCAGATCAAGGTGGGTTTCCAGGGCTGCGCCGATGCCGGATTGTGTTATCCGCCGCAGACTCAGGTCGTGGATCTGGGCGGTAACGTCGATGTTTCCGCGACGAACGAAGCACCGGATCAAGCCCTGGCCAGTGGTCTGCAACAGCGGGCGCTGGGCTGGAGCCTCATGGTCTTCTTCGGCCTCGGTTTGTTGCTGGCCTTTACCCCGTGCTCACTGCCAATGTTGCCGATTCTGGCCGGGCTGATTGTCGGCAGTGGTGCCACACCCAGACGCGGTCTCACCCTGGCCGGCAGTTATGTGGTCAGCATGGCACTGGTGTATGCGGCGATGGGCGTCCTGGCGGCGTTGCTCGGGGCAAATCTGCAGGCCCTGCTGCAAAACCCTTGGCTGCTGGGCAGTTTCGCCGCGATTTTCGTGCTGTTGGCGTTACCCATGTTCGGCTACTTCGAGCTGCAACTGCCGGTGGCCGTGCGTGATCGACTGGAAAATGTCTCGCGCAATCAGCGTGGCGGCAGCCTGGTCGGCGCGGGTGTGCTGGGAGCCTTGTCCGGTCTGTTGGTTGGCCCGTGCATGACCGCGCCGCTGGCAGGCGCGCTGCTTTACATCGCACAAAGCGGTAATGCTCTGCATGGCGGGCTGATCCTGTTCGCCCTGGGTATTGGTATTGGTGTGCCACTGTTGTTGCTGGTGACAGTCGGCAATCGCTTCCTGCCCAAACCCGGTGCCTGGATGAATCTGGTCAAGGGCATCTTCGGCTTCCTGTTCCTTGCCACCGCATTATTGTTGCTACGCCCGGTATTGGATGAATCACTTTGGGTTGGCTTGTGTGGTGCGCTGCTGCTGATTGCCGCCTATAGCGCCTGGAAGCAATCGGACGGTTTTGGACGCATCGCGCATCTGTTCGGCGCAAGCTCTTTACTGCTCGGTCTGTGGGGCAGCCTGTTGATGGTCGGTGCGGCGGGCGGCAGTGATGATCTGTTCAAGCCGTTGCAGGTGTTCCGCGCTTCAGGTTCGGCTGTCGCCGCGATGCCAACGGGCCACGACGCCTTCACTACAATCAAAGACCCGGCCGCGCTACAGCGGGAACTCGATGCGGCGCAAGCCCAGGGCCAGTGGGTTTTGCTGGACTACTATGCCGACTGGTGCGTGTCGTGCAAGGTCATGGAAAAACAGGTGTTCGGTAAGGCCAAGGTCCTCGAGGCCCTCAGCGATGTGCGCTTGCTCCGGCTGGATGTGACCGCCGACAATGCCGCCAGCCGCGAACTGCTCGGCCGCTATAAAGTGCCGGGACCACCGAGCCTGCTGTGGGTCGGTGCCGACGGCGTTGAGCGTCGCAGCCAGCGCATCACCGGCGAGGTCGATGCCGAGACCTTCCTGCAACGCTGGACCACCACCCGAGACGCCCGTTAATGCTGACCTTCACCCTCGGCACCTTTGCCATCGCGCTCAACCATCTACTGCTGATCAGTGCATTGGCACTGGCGACGTTCGTCGGTTGGCGGGTGGCCAGGCGCGGTGGCGATAACCCCGAGTCGGTACTGTTCAGCCTGTTTTTGATCGGCTTGCTCGCGGCACGGGTCGGTTTCATCGCAGCTTACTGGGCGCACTACCGCAACGATCCCTGGCAGGTGATCGACCTGCGCGACGGCGGCTTTCTCGCCTGGCCGGGGGTGATCGCGCTGGTGCTTGCCACGCTGTACCGGGGCTGGCGTCGCCCCGGCCTGCGCCGTCCGTTGGGCTTTGGCGTGGCCAGTGGACTGGCGTTCTGGCTGCTGGCGACCTTCTCCCTGAGCCTTTATGAGCAAGGCACGCGCCTGCCGGAAATCACCCTGCGCAACGCCGCCGGTGAAACCGTGCAACTGGCCGACTACAAGGGTGGCCCGCTGGTGATCAATCTGTGGGCCACCTGGTGCCCGCCCTGCCGTCGGGAAATGCCGGTCCTGGAAAACGCCCAGCAACAACGCCCGGACCTGACGTTTCTATTCGTCAATCAGGCCGAAAGCATGCAAAGCGTCGCTACCTTTCTGGAAACCCAGGGCCTGAGCCTGGCCAACGTGCTGTTCGACGGCGGTGGTCGCCTGGGCCAGGCCGTCGGTTCCATGGCCTTGCCGACGACGCTGTTCTATAGCCCCGACGGTCGCCTGTTGGGCAGCCATCTGGGCGAACTGTCGCAAGCCAGCCTGGCCCGCGCCCTGGAAAACTTCGACTCCGCACCTGCCACCTCTTCAAGGAAACCGCCATGCCCCGCCTCCGCCACCTGCTGACCCTGACCCTGGGTGCCGCCCTGCTGCACTTGCCGTTGGCGCAGGCCGAAGAGTTGCCCGAAGCGATCAAGAAGATCGAAGCCAAAGGTGCGAAAATCGTCGGCCAATTCGACGCACCCGATGGCTTGCGTGGTTACGCGGCGCAATACCAGAACCGTGGCATGGCGCTGTACCTGACACCCGATGGCAAGCATGTGCTGCTGGGCAACCTGTACGACGCCGAAGGTAACGACTTGAGCAGCGCGCCGTTGCAAAAACTGGTGTACGCGCCGATGGCCAAGGAAATCTGGGGCAAGATGGAAGCCAGTAACTGGATCGCCGATGGCAACAAGGATGCGCCACGCGTCATCTACCTGTTCAGTGACCCGAACTGCCCGTACTGCAACATGTTCTGGGAACAGGCACGGCCCTGGGTCAAGGCCGGCAAGGTCCAGTTGCGCCACATCATGGTCGGCATCATCCGCGAAGACAGCCCGGGCAAATCCGCCGCGCTACTGGCCGCAAAGGACCCGCAGAAGGCCCTGCATGACCACGAAGCCGCCGGCAAGGGCAGCTCGCTCAAGGCGTTGAAGGACGTGCCGCCGGCGATTCAGGCAAAGCTCGCCGCCAACATGCAATTGATGGAAGACCTGGAACTGCAAGCCACTCCGGCGATTTTCTACATGGATGACAAGGGCGAGCTGCAACAGCAACAAGGGGCGCCTTCGCCGGACAAGTTGGTGAAGATTCTCGGGCCCAGGTAGTTGGTTTTGCTGTCAGACTTGTAGTGGCAGCACTGACGTCATCGCGGGCAAGCCCGCTCCCACAGGTATGTGCGATCTCTGTGGGAGCGGGCTTGCCCGCGATGACGTCAGTACGAACAACTATCTCTTCCTGGCTAAAAACTTCAGCAGTGCTTCAGTCACAAACCCCGGATTCTCCAGATTGGAGATATGTCCCGCCTCCGGCACCAGCACACACGGGCAACCGATCAACTGCGCCATTTCACGGGCTTCCGAAGGTGGACGTGGCTTGTCCTGATCGCCACAGATCACCAGCGTGGTCGCTGCATCCAGCTCACCCAGACGCGGCAACAGGTCATCGCGGCCAAAGGTAATCCGCCCCATCGGTACGATGCTTTCGCGCAGGCGCTCGGGCGGAAGTGCCGCCAATTTGGCGCGGAAGTCCTGATACAACGCCGACTGCGGATCAATGCCCGGGCGGAAGAAAATCGGCACCACGATATCCAGCAACTGTGGCGCGATCACGCCGGTTTCTTCGATCATCTTGAACAGCGAAAAGTAGTATTGGCGGGTCGGCTCCGGCTCGACGCCAACATAGGTGTCCATCAGTACCAACCCGTTGAGCCGCTGCGGTTCCGACAAGGCCAGGCGCACGCCCCACATGCCCCCGACCGAGAGGCCAACCAGGGTCGCGCGATCGATGTCCAGATGATCGAGCAATGCCAATGCCTGGCGCGCCACATCGTCCAGCGACGTCGTGCCGGCAGGCAGTGCCCCTGATTCACCATGGCCCCACAGGTCCAGGGCAATCACCCGATACTGTTGTGACAGCGCGGCAATCTGCGGCGCCCACATGGCCTGATCCCACAGGTAACTGCCAGCCAGCAGGACTGCCGGGCCGGTGCCTTGATCGATGTAATGAAGGGGGCGACCGTCAATGGTTACGAAAGGCATCGGAGCGTCTCCGTTTGAAAAATGGAGTCGGAAGATTGAGTGTCTGATGGTTAGCAGTCAATCACACGAATGTAAGCGTTTGCCGTTTTCGCGAGCAGGCTCCCACAGGGACTGATGGTATTCACACATCGGCGCCCCGCTGGATTGCAGCGTTCTAATTGAAGGTTTGTAACGGCATTTTAGGAAGCGTCTGACATCAATTCATTGGCAGCCTTGGTAGCGTTGCAGCTGAACCCGGCTTCAGAACGTTTTACCGTAAAGGGTCATGGATGACCTTTTTACACGCGTGCATCAACGTTCCGGAGTCTGTGCAACGCCGCAGGACAAGGAGTCATGCATGCCCGACGCGACCCTCGATACCCGTTTCACGCTTGCGATCACCGATTTCGAACACGACCTTCAGGTCCTATCCTTCGTTGGCAATGAGTCCATCAGCCAGACCTACGCCTTCGATGTCGAACTGGTCAGCGACAGACCGAACCTGGACCTGGAAAACCTCCTGCACAAACAGGCTTTCCTGGCCTTTAACGATCATGGCAACGGCATTCATGGCCAGATACATAGCGTTGCCCACGGTGAGAGCGGTCATCGCCTGACCCATTACAGCCTGACGCTGGTGCCTCGTCTGGCCTATCTCAAACACCGAATCAACCAGCGCATTTTTCAGCAATTGACCGTTGCACAGATCATTGCGACGGTATTGGAAGACCACGGCCTCAATCGTGAATTTCACGAGTTCCGCCTGACCTCGGTTTATCCCCCTCGCGAATATTGCGTGCAATACCAGGAATCTGATTTGCACTTCATCCAGCGCCTCTGTGAAGAAGAAGGCCTGCATTACCACTTCAGCCATAGCCGCGAAAAACATCTGCTGGTGTTTGCCGATCATCAGTCCATGTTCCCCCGGATTGAAGGGGTAACACCTTATCGACGGGACAACGGCCTGGTTGCCGAAGGGCCGGTCATCAAGCGATTCAAGCGACAACTCAATACCCGCCCCAGTCGCACCACACGCCGAGAGTACGATTTCAAGAAAGCCAGCATACTGTTGGAATCCAACTGCCGATCCGCGCCCGGCCAGGTTCAGCCGGATCTGGAAGATTATGCTTACCTGGGAAGGGTTGATCTGGTTGAGCGTGACAAGGTGCGAAGTCAACGATCCCTGGAACGTCACCGCGTCGATCACGACCGGGCAAAGGGCAAAAGCGATCAACCGTCCCTGGTATCCGGGCACCTTCTGCAGATGTCGGAGCACCCGATCCGTGAATGGAACGACCTCTGGCTACTGACCAAAGTGCGCCATGAAGGCCGGCAACCCGCCGTGCTCGAGGAGAATTTCAGCCACGACGCGATCGATCGCCAGGACGGCTTTGTCCAGGGTTATCGCAACCGGTTTGTTGCCATTCCCTGGGATGTTTTCTACCGCCCGCCCCTCGTCCACGAAAAACCGCGAATGCTCGGCAGCCAGACCGCGAAGGTCACCGGTCCCGAAGGCGAAGAGATCCATTGCGATCGATACGGGCGGGTCAAGGTGCAGTTTCATTGGGATCGCGAAGGGCGACACAACGATCAAAGCAGTTGCTGGCTGCGGGTGGCCTCCGGTTTCGCCGGCAATGCCCACGGTAGCGTCAGCCTGCCGCGGGTCGGCATGGAAGTACTCGTCAGCTTTCTGGAAGGTGATCCCGACCAACCGCTGATCAGCGGCTGCCTGATCAACAGCATCAACCCACCGCCCTATGCATTGCCGGAGCATAAAACCCGCAGCGTGTTTCGCTCGCGCAGTACACCGAACAGCACCGGCTTCAATGAAGTGCACCTGGAGGATCGCGTCGGTCGGGAGTTGATCTACCTGCGCGCCCAACGGGATATGGAACAGAAGATCGAAAACGACAGTCGCCTCGAAGTGGGCAATGAGCGGCGGGAAACCATCAAGGGCAACAGTTTTACGCTGCTGGAGGCGCAAGAACATCGCACTGTCCTGGGGGATCACATGGTCCATGTGGCCAGCAACAGCCACACCCGCGTCGATCAAAACCTGGTCATCGAGGCTGACCAGGTTTGCATCAAGGCCAGCAAGTTTCTGATCCTGGAGGCCGCCGCGGGCGTCAGCATTCGGGGAGGCGACCAACACCTGGTGATTGGCCATGGCGGCATTTTCGGCAGCAGCGAGCTCCAGCTCGGTGGCGCACCGGTGCCCGGCTCGGCCATCTCGGCACCCGCAATGGTTCAAGCACTATCGGCGCCAGCGGAACTGCGCCCCGTGCTGGCGCTCAGCCAAAGGGCATTGATGACGCACAGCAAAATGCTGGGCGCGGACTTCTGCCCCGTTTGCGAGGCCTGCCGTGCGGGCATTTGCCTGCCACAAGGAGACCTGGCATGACTGACTTGTTTGTCCGTCGCTGGATGACTGACCAGCAACGTGCTGGCTATTCGCTGTGCTTGATTCTGGACCCTGAACATGAAAACGACATCTGCCAGTCACTGTTGAACGCCAGCCCGATCGAGCAGTATCTGAGTGTCTACGAAGGCACTGCCATCACCGACCTGGCCAATGCCGGGCCGTTCATTTTCACCCTCGACCAGCCCGGCGACAGACGCATCGATGGACTGCTCGAACATCCGCAGCGTAACTGGGGATGGCTGGCCAGCCTGCCGAAAGGTGACTTGCCCAACCTGGCCAAACACTGGCGCGAACGCTTGCTCATCGGTCCGCGTGCGCATCAAGCGCTGTACCGCTTTCATGACAATCGGGTGTTGGCCCGGGCCCTCGAACAATTACCTGCCGACGCTCTTCCGGCCTACCTAGGGCCGGTGATCAGTGTGTGCTGCTGGGATGGCGCAGGCTGGAAAATCACCGACAACCCGGCACCCGGCACTTATCCAGTGCCCAATGAACCCCTGTGGTTGCGCACATCGACTTGCGCTTGGCAGGCAATGCAAATTCGCCTTATCAATGCCCATCGTTACCTATTGGCCGAGCACGTAAAGGCCTACGCCGACCTCGCCGGACAACATGATCCGGATGCATGGATACGCGATCGACTGACCCAAGCGGATGCATGGGGCTGGCACGCGCCGGAGCAAGTGGAGTTTCTCTTGGTGCAGAGCCTGCAAGCACCGGCCTATACCCTGGAGGCGTATTGGCAGGCGCGTGCCGATGAAACACCGGCCAGGCATTTTGAGCGGGTGTATTCGTTACAGGGGTTTGGCAAAAGGCAGACGTCGTTATGAACGGCCCATGGCGCGGCGCCGGCCTGGGGGGATGCATGGTGTTAATGGCCGGCTGCGCCAGCCAGCCGAATACCTTCACCTTCACGGCGGAGTTACCGCCGGATTTCGCCTACGTCGCAACGGTCTACTACGTGCCCGTCGAGGGCGAAACCTGCACCGTCAAAAACCGGCGCAACAAAAACATCATGTTCAACCGGGAATGGCGCAGGCAATACACACCGGATGCCGAAATCGCTATTCGGAGAACGATCCATGGCTGCCCCTCGGTGATCCGGCGTATTGAGCTGGATATCAATGCGACCTATGGAGAAGACCGGGGAGATTTTGGGGCCGACAGCGCCAACGTCGCCTTTCGCGACGAGTTGGAAGAGCAATACAAGCGCACGTTCAGTGACGCGGGTGAAAGTACGTTTTACGGTGAATGCCAGTGGCTGTTCCGCACTGCTGGCACTTACCGACGGATCGTCAAAATCCTCGACTGCAAAAAAACCAATGCACAGGGCGAGCTGGGAAAGGGGCGTCCGTTCTCGGCGTACACCCTTGATCAACTGTCCGGTAAAACCGTGAGGATGAAGATCAAACTGGCAGAGGAAGAAAGGCCTGCCATTGGCGACACCTGGGTCAAGGTACCCAATGGCTGGAAGCGCTGCATGGGTGACAACTTCGAAGATCAGTACGCGTTTTGCTTCGGTAATTACAAAGATTTCAGCGGCTATCAAATGCCCGACGGGCGCCAATGCACGATTTACCCCGGCTGTACCGAATAAGGAGATTTAGACATGGAAAGCCTTTCACATCCGGGTGCTGGAGCCTGTGCCACGTCACCCGATAAGGAACACTGGAGGTTCGAGGCGGCCCCATACCACCGAGCGCTGCGCCGTTTGATTCCAGGCTGCTGCCTCGTGCTGACCGCCGGCTGCGCCAGCCAGCCGAATACCTTCACCTTCACGGCGGACTTGCCGCCTGATTTTGCCTACATCGCAACGGTCTACTACGAGCCCGCCGAGGGCGAAACCTGCACCATCAAAAACCGGCGCAATAAAAACATCATGTTCAACCGGGAATGGCGCACGCAATACACACCGGACGCCGAAATCACTATTCGAAGAACGATAGATGGCTGCCCCTCGGTGATCCAGCGTATTGAGCTGGATATCAATGCGACTTATGGAAAAGACCGGGGAGATTTTGGGGGAGACAGCGCCAACGTCGCCTTTCGTGACGAATTGGAGGAGCAATACAAGGGCACGTTTAGCAACACGGGTGAAAGTATGTTTTACGGTGAATGCCAATGGCTGTTCCGCACCTCCGGCAAGCCCCGCATCCTTCGAAAAATCCTCGACTGCAAAAAAACCGACGCACAGGGCGAGCTGGGAAAAGGGCGTCCGTTCTCGGCGTACACCCTTGATCAACTGCCCGGTAAAACCGTGAGGATGAAGATCACGCTGGCTGAGGAAGAAAAACCTGGCTGGGGAGACACCTGGGTCAAAGTGCCCGGGGGTTGGAAGCGTTGCATGGGCAAAGGTTTAGAAGACCAGCGCGCTTACTGCGATGGCAATTACACGGATTTTAGCCATTTCAAGATGCCGGATGGCCGCATTTGCACCATTTACCCCGGCTGCACGGAATAAGGAGATTTAGACATGAAGTCCATGGATGAAGAATTGTCATCACGCTTGAGCAGCAGAGTGCTGGCATGCCCGGTACAAGGCAAATGGACCAGTTTTCAATTGGTCGACGAGTTCGGCTCGGGAGAACCCTACGCCGGACTGGTCTACACAGTGATCGATTCGGAAGGCCAGAAATACAGCGGCTATCTCGATATCACAGGCACAGGAAAAGTCACTAACCACTTTGCAGGCCCGGTTGCGCTGGTTTTCCATGAGAAGTACGAAGGCACAGAACAACTGTATAAAGACTTACGAACCAGACCTCACTACCCTCTCCAAATAACCGAACTCCAGGTACGCGCCGAGCAAGCCCGCTTCCTGAACCCGGACGCAACACGCCCCATCAGCAATCCAGCCCAAGCCTGCGCCGATGAATTCGTCCAGATAGAAGTGCGTCATCTGGTCGAGCATGTTTCGCATCTCCCTCCAGAGTCGTCCTGCCCGGGTAGTACAGGACGCTCAACCATCATGGGGGAGCATGGCAAGCTCGGCTTTGCCCTGCTACCGCAACAGCACACGGTGCTTGAAGTACGACCACTGCGGGCCTTGCGCCCCATGCTGTCGACCGGCCCCGATTTCTGCGCACTGAACCTCTATCAACTCGCGCTGATGTCAACCCTGAGCTATTGCCCTTTTGGTCAGGAACCAGAGAAAGCGCCCATAAACTCTACCGTGAGCTTTCCGCTGCAACCGAGCGTTGGAAACTGGTTTGGCGATGCGATGGCCGTGTCAGATGAAATTTGGCAGGTCAATTCATCACAAACCAAACCTTACTATCCGTTGTATGAAGATGTGCCGTACTCCAAACGTCTGGAAATCGTGCCGTTTGATCCCTCTCTCTATGACGTGAATAACCCTGCACTAAAGAGCAATCAGGAACACCCTGCCAAAGTTCACTTTCTCAACGATATCGATAGAGAAGATGCCACAGATACCCAAGCCTTCATCACCCACAACGACGAACTGATCCTGATTGCCGTGCGGGGTACTTCCGAGAATCCTCCCGATGCCCTTCGCGACGCCGATGCATACCAAGTGCCGTTTCAAGGCACCGACAGCAAGGTGCACCGAGGTTTTTATGGAGGTGCGTTAAAGGCTTACGACTTTGTACTCAACTATCTCGACAAATTTTATGCGGGCCAAAAGCTCTTGATCTGCGGCCACAGTCTCGGCGGCGCCGTAGCCTTGCTGCTCGCGGAGATGCTGCGTCGCAGATCGGAAAACTACACCCTCCAACTCTACACCTACGGCGCCCCCCGAGCCGGTGATGCCAACTTCGTCAAAGGCGCGGAACCGCTGGTGCACTACCGCATGGTCAACCACAACGACCCGGTGCCCAGCGTGCCTGGCACCTGGATGAATACCAAGGCCAATGTTTTCGGCGCCGGGGCCGCGATGACCTTTGTCAACGTTCCGCTCGGCCTGTCGGTGTTTGTCGCGGGCATTACCAATTGGACCGGTGAGCCGTACGAGCACCACGGCGCCTTGCTCCACTTCATGCCTGTGCGCTTCAACAGCCAGGAAATGTCTTCGATTCTCTGGCAGCCGGGCTGCGACGTCATCAACCAGCATGCCGCGTGCACAGTGGCGCTGCAGCAGCAAAACGGCCTGCCGCAGCGACCCTCGTTGCTGTCTCAGATTTTCCAGGCCGCAGACCATTTCATGGCGCCTGCCTACATTCCCGCCTGCTGGGCGACGTTGCGGCGCTGGCAGCAAGCATCGGAATCGAACCTTCCCCTGATCACCCGTCGCGAGCTTCAATTTGTAGAAGGCGCATTGAACATCGTCTCTGAAGAAATGCGCCGCAAACGGCAGGATCTGATGGCCAGGCCGGATGCCTATGTGCGGAGCCAGGAAAAGCTCATCAATGCCCTCGAGCAGGAGATTGACCGGATCAAAACCACACAAGCGCGACTGGCGCCCCTGTCTTATCAGTCCATCAAACAGGAAGATGTCTACGGCGTGCTGTGTGCGCAACCCGAGCAACTGGCGCAGAACCTGGCCCGCTGGCAGGCACATCCACAGAACCAGGCTCCCGTGCAACTGGCAGTGGCGCCGCAACCAGGCGCGAACGAACGCTCGATTCCACCGATGACCATCGATATCGATTCGATTGTTTGAACCATATCCGGCATCAACGGTGGGCAGTGGTGGACACCCAATATATGAACACCCTGAATCCCTGTAGGAGCGAGCCTGCTCGCGATAAACCGGAGAACACCGCGGGGTGTCAGGTGAGTCCGCGTGTCGTAGCGTTCACACCCCACATTCGAGCGCACTGCTCGCCCCCCCTCAATTGACAATAATTATCATTACGAATAATTTGTCGCTCGATGTGCTGGACGGCCAGGATTTCCCGGCGTCCCACTAACCTATTGGCAGCAAGGTGATTTCCATGACGGAACAAGTGTCCACAAGCAGGTGCGATTCACCGCTACTTCAGGCCTTCGTCGACAATCGACTGATTCTGGTCAAGATTGCAGCGCGCATCACCGGCTGCCGTTCGCGTGCAGAGGATGTGGTGCAGGATGCATTTTTCCGGTTGCAATCGGCACCCCCGATCACGTCCTCGTTCAAGGCTCAACTCAGTTATTTGTTCCAGATCGTGCGCAACCTGGCGATCGATCACTACCGCAAGCAGGCACTGGAGCAGAAGTATTCCGGGCCTGAAGAGGAAGGGCTGAACGTGGTGATTCAGGGCGCTTCGCCGGAAACGTCGCACATTAATTTTTCGACCCTGGAAAACATCGCCGACGCCCTCACCGAACTGCCGAGCCGTACCCGCTACGCCTTCGAAATGTACCGCCTGAACGGCGTACCGCAAAAGGACATCGCCAAGGAACTCGGTGTCTCGCCAACCCTGGTCAACTTCATGATTCGCGATGCGTTGGTGCATTGCCGCAAGGTGTCGGGCAATCGTGCGGATGCCAGTGCACGTCGTTAAGCGACGACATTTGTGTCGCTCCCATCGCGAGCAAGCCCGCTCCCACAGGTTCAGCGCTAACCCTGTAGGAGCAAGCTTGCTCGCGATGGACGTCAACGATAACCCGTGATGTCTGAATGAGCGCGACCTGTGGAACCCTCTAATGCGGAACCGGCACCACCGCAATCTTGTACGGATCAAAAATCTTCAGCATCTGGCCATTGTCCCGCAGCTCTTGCAGCAAGCTGCCGAATGCCTCACCCGTGATCGGCGCTGTCGGGCGCAGGATGGCGTAATGGTGATAAACCTGGTCGACGCGATCGGACACCAGCAACTGATCAGCGACTTTCAGATTGCGTAAAAAGTAGTCGCTCAAGTATGAGCGCGTCACCAGGGCGATGTCGGCGCGGCCACGCAGCACCATCAGCAGGTTACTGTCATGGGAGTAGGTCAACGTGGCGTTGTAGTGGGTGGCGAGGTATTTGGGCTCGGCGTTGAAGCTGGCAAATTCATAGTGGTAACCGCTGAACAGCGCCAGACGCTTGCCCGTCAAGTCGTCAAAATAGTCTTGCTGGCGAGCCGACCGGCCTTCGGGTTGACGTTGGGCGACGAATATTTCGGCGTCTTCCAGGCCCATGTCGACAATGGTGTGCGGGATTTCTTTCCAACCCCAGTCGGGATTTTCGAAGATCGCCATGTCCACCCGCCCTTGCTTGAAGTCACCAAAGCGTCGGGGAATGGAAGTGGGCACCAGCACGAATTGATAGTCGCTTTGCAGGGCATTGAGCGCTGCGACCAATTGCGGCAGCAGGCCCGTGTCGGCCCCGGTTTCCGGGCGCACGGTGTACGGAGGAAAGTGCGCGGCACCGATGCGCACCAGTTGTGCGGCCTGGGACGGCAAAATCGATAACGCCGCAAGCGCTGCCAGCAAAAAACGCGAAGCCGTCCGAATTGGCGAAGACATCAATACGACCCACTCCCCAAAAATACTGCATCAATGCTTTCAAGCTAGGCGGTTTCGCCCAGTTAGCCAGTTTCCTGCCGACCAACACAAACTTATTATTTTTCCTCCAGCACCAGAGTCAGCGCTTCATCGGCCAACTGATCGAGGCTCATGCTGCCATCAGCGCGAAACCAGGTGGTCGTCCAGGACAAAGCCCCGGTCAGGAAACGCCGGGTGACGAATACATCACCGCGAATGAACCCGGCGCTCTTGGCTTCGCCCAGCACCTGCAACCAGATGTCTTCATAGATGTCCCGCAGTGCGAGGACTTTTGCCTGGCCGTCCTCGGACAGCGAGCGCCATTCGTAGACCAGCACCGCCATGGCCTCACCGCTGCCGCCCATGATCGACTGCAATTCGCAGCGGATCAGCGCCAGCACCCGCTCGCGCACACTGTGGGCTTCGGCGAGGGCTGCGCGCATCAACGCGGTGTTGTAGCGGACGGTCTCTTCCATCACGGCCCGCAGGATTTCGTCCTTGCTTTTGAAGTGATGGAAAATGCTCCCCGACTGAATGCCCACGGCACCGGCCAGATCGCGCACGGTGGTGCGCTCGTAGCCTTTGTTGCGAAACAGGTGGGCCGCCACTTGCAGCAGCTTGCCACGGGCGCTGTCCGGATCGGTCAACTGGCCGTTGTCGACCAGATCACGCATGACCCTCAGGGCTTTTTGCTCGTCCACCCGTTCTCTCCTACAGTCTTGATCACCGCTAAAACAGCGGGCTTGCGCGGGCAATTTAAGCTGGCATTGGCAACCAAGCAAGCGCTCGGGCAGAAGATATTTCAGTCATTTACAAACCAAGCGCTTGCTTGGTAGTCTCGATTCACATCTGTCGGAGGTGGTTATGGAATTGACTGCGCCCAAAACGATCCGCATCGGTTGCGCAAGCGCCTTCTGGGGCGATACCTCGACTGCCGCCGCGCAACTGGTGGAAGGCGGGCGCCTGGACTACCTGGTGTTCGATTACCTGGCCGAAATCACTATGTCGATCATGGCCGGCGCGCAGATGAAAGACCCCCAGGCCGGTTATGCCAGTGACTTCATCGAAGTCCTGAGCCCCCTCCTCACACAGCTCGCCGAACATAAAATCCGCGTCATCAGCAATGCCGGCGGAGTCAATCCACAGGCCTGCGCCGCCGCCCTGCAAGCGGCCTGCGACAAGGCCGGAGTGGCATTGAAGATCGCCGTGCTGCTGGGTGACGACCTGCAACCGCAGTTCAAACAGCTGAGCACCCTTGGCCTCCATGAAATGTTCAGCGGCGCCCCGCTGCCGCCGATGTGTGTCTCGACCAATGCCTACCTCGGCGCGCCGGGCATCGTCGAAGCCCTGCGTCTGGGGGCGGACATCGTGATCACCGGGCGCGTGGTCGACAGCGCCGTGGTCAGCGCCGCGCTGGTGCATGAATTCGGCTGGTCGTGGCACGACTATGACAAACTGGCCCAGGCGGCGCTGGCCGGGCACATCATCGAATGCGGTGCGCAGTGCACCGGGGGCAACTTCACCGATTGGCGCGATGTGCCGGACTACGAACACATCGGCTTTCCTATCGTCGAAGTGAGCGCCGACAGCCAGTTCATCGTCAGCAAACCCGAAGGCTCCGGTGGACTGGTCACGCCACTGACGGTAGGCGAGCAGATGCTCTATGAGATCGGCGATCCGCGCGCGTATTTGCTGCCGGATGTGGTCTGCGATTTCACCCAGGTCAAACTCGTTCAACAAGGCAAAAATGCCGTTCAGGTGCATGGCGCAAAAGGCCTACCACCGACCGCTCAGTACAAAGTCAGTGCCACGTATCCGGATGGTTTCCGCTGCACCGCCAGTTGCCTGATCGCCGGCATCGATGCGGTCGACAAGGCCCGTCGAGTCAGCGCGGCGATCATCAACAAGACTTCGGAAATCTTCACTCGGCGTGGCTGGGCGCCCTACAGTGACGTCAGCATCGAACTGCTCGGCAGTGAAGCCACGTACGGCCCCCATGCCCAGCGCCAGGACAGCCGCGAAGTGGTGATCAAGCTCGCCGTACGCCATCCGAACAAGCAGGCATTGATCGTGTTTTCCCGGGAAATCGCCCAGGCGGCCACCGGTATGGCGCCGGGGCTGACCGGCATCGTCGGCGGACGGCCGACGGTGTATCCACTGATCCGCTTGTTCTCGTTCCTCATCGACAAATCCGCCTGCACGCTGGAAATTGATTTCATGGGTCAACGCCATCCGTGCGCCCTGCCCGCCCTGGACATGCTCGATACCCATGATTTACCCGCGCCGTTCGAACCACCCAGACCCGATGGTCCGGCGGACGCCAGCGTGGCGCTGATCAAACTCGCCGTGGCGCGCTCCGGCGACAAGGGCAACCACAGCAACATCGGCGTCATGGCTCGCGCACCCGAGTACCTGCCGTGGATTGCCGAGGCCTTGACCCCGGAGGTGATCGTCGACTGGATGAGCCACGTTCTCGACCCGGTCCACGGACGTGTCGAGCGCTGGTATTTACCCGCCACCCACAGCCTGAATTTTCTTCTTGAAAACGCCCTCGGTGGCGGCGGCGTTGCCAGTCTGCGCATCGACCCGCAAGGCAAGGCCTTCGCCCAGCAACTGCTGGAAATCCAGATTCCGGTGCCGCAGCGCATCGCCGACCAGGTCAACTAGAGGATTGCCACCATGGCCTACGATTCGATTTTCAAAGCCGATTTGTTTGCCGGTCAAACCATCATCGTCACCGGTGGCGGCAGTGGCATCGGCCGCTGCACCGCCCACGAACTGGCGGCCCTGGGCGCCCATGTACTGCTGGTCGGGCGCAAGGCCGACAAACTGAAAAGCGTCGCCGCCGAGATTGCCGAAGACGGCGGCAAGGCCGACTGGATTGTCTGTGATATCCGTGACGAAGACGCGGTCAAGGATCGTGTCGGCGACCTGATCAAAAAACACGGCCCGATACACGGCCTGGTCAACAATGCTGGTGGGCAGTACCCATCGCCCCTGGCCTCGATCAACCAGAAGGGCTTCGAAACCGTGATGCGCACCAATCTGGTGGGCGGTTTCCTGATGGCCCGGGAAGTGTTCAATCAGTCCATGAGCAAGCATGGCGGGTCCATCGTCAACATGCTCGCCGACATGTGGGGCGGCATGCCCGGGATGGGCCACTCCGGCGCGGCACGTTCGGGCATGGACAACCTGACCAAGACCGCCGCCTTCGAGTGGGGTTACGCCGGCGTGCGGGTCAACGCCGTGGCGCCGGGCTGGGTTGCGTCCAGCGGCATGGACACTTACGAAGGTGCGTTCAAGGCGGTAATCCCGACCTTGCGCGAACACGTGCCGCTCAAGCGCATCGGCACCGAATCGGAAGTCAGTGCGGCCATCGTTTTCCTGCTGAGCCCGGCAGCGGCGTTTATCAGCGGCAGCACCTTGCGCATTGATGGTGCGGCCAGTCTCGGCGGACGGGCGTGGCCGATTCACAAAGCGACGAACAGTGAGTCGTACAACGGTTTTCACCGTGCGTACCTTCCTGATGTGCTCAAGGACAAGGAATAACCCATGCCGGTGATTCAGTCACAACTCGATTCCCACAGCGAACAGTTCGCCCGCAATCATGCGGCGATGCTGACGTGCATCGAACACGTCCGAACACTCGAACAGAACCTGCTGAACAAGGCTGCCGAAGCCAGGGCCAAATTCGAAAAACGCGGCCAACTGCTGCCCCGCGAACGCCTCAATCTGCTCCTGGACCCAGGCGCGCCGTTCCTCGAACTGGCGAGCCTGGCCGGCTACAAACTGCACGACGACAAGGATGGCAGCTCGGCCGGTGGCGGCTTGATCGCCGGAATCGGCTACGTATCCGGCGTTCGCGTGCTGGTGGTAGCGAACAACAGTGCGATCAAGGGCGGGACCATTTCCCCCAGTGGTTTGAAAAAGTCCTTGCGCCTGCAACAAATCGCCATGGAAAACAAACTGCCGATGATCACCCTCGCCGAAAGCGGCGGCGCCAACCTCAACTACGCGGCGGAAATTTTCGTCGAGGGCGCGCGCAGCTTTGCCAATCAGGCGCGGATGTCGGCCATGGGTTTGCCGCAGATCACCGTGGTGCACGGTTCAGCGACGGCGGGCGGCGCCTACCAGCCGGGATTGTCGGACTACGTGGTGGTGGTGCGCGGCAAGGCCAAGCTGTTTCTCGCAGGTCCCCCGCTGCTCAAGGCTGCCACCGGCGAGGTCGCCACCGATGAAGAACTGGGCGGCGCCGAGATGCACGCGCAAATGGCCGGCACCGCCGAATACCTGGCCGAAAACGATGCCGACGGCGTGCGTCAGGTGCGCGAGGTCGTCAGCCTGCTGTCATGGAACGATCAACTGCCGTGGCTCCCTGAACCTCAGTGGGAAGAACCGCTCTACCCCATCGACGAACTGCTGGGGCTGATCCCGGAGGATCCGAAAAAGCCTTACGACGTACGCGAAATCATCGCCCGTATCGCCGACGGCTCGAATTTCCTCGAATTCAAGGCCGAGTTCGATCAGCAAACCGTGTGCGGTCATCTGAAAATCCAGGGTCGCGCATGCGGCTTCATCGGCAACAACGGCCCGATCACGCCCAAGGGCGCGAGCAAGGCTGCACAGTTCATTCAGCTGTGCGACCAAAGCCAGACGCCACTGCTGTTTTTCCACAACACCACCGGGTTCATGGTCGGCACCGAATCGGAGCAGCAAGGCGTGATCAAGCACGGCGCCAAGATGATCCAGGCGGTGGCCAATGCCCGGGTGCCCAAACTCACCATCGTCGTCGGCGGTTCCTATGGCGCCGGCAACTACGCGATGTGCGGCCGTGGTCTCGACCCGCGCTTCATCTTCGCCTGGCCCAACAGTCGCACTGCGGTGATGGGCGGCGCCCAGGCCGGCAAGGTGTTGCGCATTGTCACCGAGGCCAAACAGGCCAAGGACGGCCTGGTGCCCGACCCGAAAATGCTCGACATGCTGGAGCAGGTCACCGCGCAGAAACTCGACAGCCAGTCCACGGCGCTCTACGGCAGCGCCAATCTGTGGGACGACGGCCTGATCGATCCACGGGATACCCGGACCCTGCTCGGTTACTTGCTGGATATCTGTCACGAGGCCGGGATACGGCCGCTGCAAGCCAACAGTTTTGGTGTGGCCCGGTTCTAGGCCGATTGATAAGGAGAACAATAAAAATGATCTTCACCCAGGAACACGAAGCACTGCGCCGCACCGTCCGCCAATTCGTCGATCATGAGATCAACCCTCACGTCGATGAATGGGAAAAGGCCGGGCGCTTTCCGATTCACGAGATTTTCCGCAAGGCCGGCGAGCTGGGTCTGCTGGGCATTTCAAAACCGGAAAAATTCGGCGGCATGGGCCTGGACTACAGCTACTCGATCGTCGCTGCCGAAGAGTTCGGCACCATTCATTGCGGCGGCATTCCGATGTCCATCGGCGTGCAGACCGACATGTGCACCCCGGCCCTGGCGCGTTTTGGCTCCGATGAGCTGCGTGACGAGTTCCTGCGCCCGGCAATCAGCGGCGAACAGGTCGGCTGTATCGGCGTTTCCGAAGTCGGTGCCGGTTCCGACGTGGCCGGGTTGAAAACCACCGCGCGCAAGGACGGCGACGACTACGTGATCAACGGCAGCAAGATGTGGATCACCAACTCGCCGAGCGCCGACTTCATCTGCCTGCTGGCCAACACCTCGGACGACAAGCCGCACGTCAACAAGTCGCTGATCATGGTGCCGATGAACAGTCCCGGTATCAGCCTCAGCTCGCACCTGGACAAACTCGGCATGCGCAGTTCGGAAACCGCCCAGGTGTTTTTCGACAACGTGCGCGTGCCGCAGCGCAACCGCATCGGCCATGAAGGCGCGGGGTTCATGATGCAGATGCTGCAATTCCAGGAGGAACGCCTGTTTGGCGCGGCGAACATGATCAAGGGTCTGGAATACTGTGTCGACAGCACCATCGAGTACTGCAAGGAGCGCAAGACATTCGGCAGTGCGCTGATCGACAACCAGGTCATTCACTTCCGCCTGGCCGAATTGCAGACCGAAATCGAATGCCTGCGCGCGCTGGTCTATCAGGCCACTGAGCAATACGTCAAAGGCCAGGACGTCACGCGCCTGGCGTCCATGGCCAAGCTCAAGGCCGGTCGTCTGGGCCGCGAGGTCAGCGACAGTTGCCTGCAATATTGGGGCGGCATGGGCTTCATGTGGGACAACCCGGTGGCCCGTGCTTACCGCGATGTGCGGCTGGTGTCGATCGGCGGTGGTGCCGACGAAATCATGCTGGGGATCATCTGCAAACTCATGGGCATCCTGCCGGGGAAAAAGCCATGAGCAGCCTGCCGGTTTGCCAGACGCTGCTGCTGGAGCTGCATAACGGCGTGCTGCACATCACCCTCAATCGCCCGGAAAACCGCAATGCCATGAGTCTGCAGATGGTCGCCGAACTGCGCTCGGTGCTGGCGGCGGTGCGCAATGACCGTGCTGTTCGCGCCCTGGTGATCGGCGGTGCCGGCGGGCACTTCTGTTCGGGTGGCGACATCAAGGACATGGCCAGCGCCCGCGCCCAGGGTGCAACGGCGTACCGCGAAATGAACCGTGCCTTCGGTGCCCTGCTGGAAGAAACCCAGCACGCGCCACAAGTGGTGATCACCGTGCTGCAAGGCGCGGTGCTGGGCGGCGGCTTTGGGCTGGCCTGTGTCAGCGATATCGCCCTGGCCGATCATCAGGCGCAATTCGGCCTGCCGGAAACCAGCCTCGGCCTGTTGCCGGCGCAGATCGCGCCGTTCGTGGTCCAGCGCATCGGCCTGACCCAGACCCGGCGCCTGGCCCTGACGGCGGCGCGTTTCGATGGCACTCACGCGCGGCGAATGGGGCTGGTGCATTTTGTCGAGCATGATCCACAGGCATTGGCCGAACGCCTCGATGAAGTGCTGGCCCATGTGTTGTGTTGTGCGCCGGGGGCGAATGCGATGACTAAAAAGTTGTTGTTGGCGGGTGCCGTGCAGCCATCGGACGAGTTGCTGGATCAGGCGGCCGAGTGGTTCAGCGAAGCGGTGATCGGCGAAGAAGGGGTCGAGGGGACCATGGCCTTTGTGCAGAAACGCAAACCGGGGTGGGCCCTTTAAAAGCATCGCTGGCAAGCCAGCTTCCACAAGGATATTTGCCGTTCACAAATCCTGTGGGAGCTGGCTTGCCAGCGATGAGGCCCTCACATTCACCGCAAAAGCAGGGAAATAAACCATGCCCGGATTCACAAAAATCCTGATCGCCAACCGCGGTGAAATCGCCTGCCGCATCCAGCGCACCGCCCAGGCCATGGGCTACCGTACCGTCGCCGTGTTCAGCGATGCCGATGCCGATGCGCTGCATGTACAAATGGCCGACGAAGCCGTGCATATCGGTCCGGCCCCGGTGCAACAGTCTTACCTGAACATCCAGGCGATCCTCGACGCGGCGCGCCTGACCTGCGCGGATGCGATCCATCCGGGTTACGGTTTTCTCTCTGAAAACGCCGGGTTCGCCCGTGCTTGCCAGCACGCCGGCATCACCTTCATCGGGCCCAGCCCCGAAGCCATCGAAATGATGGGCAGCAAACGCCTGTCGAAAATCGCCATGCTCAATGCTGGCGTGCCGTGCATCCAGGGCTATCAGGGCGCCGAACAGGATGACGCAACGCTCAGTCGCGAAGCCGAACGCATCGGCTACCCACTGATGATCAAGGCCAGTGCCGGAGGTGGCGGGCGCGGCATGCGGCTGGTGCATGATGCCGGTGATTTGCTGGAACAGATTCGCACCGCTCGCTCCGAAGCCCTGCACGGGTTTGGCAGCGACGAACTGATCCTAGAACAGGCGTTGATCGAGCCCCGGCATGTCGAGGTCCAGCTGTTCGGCGACCAGCATGGCAACCTGATCTACCTCGGCGAGCGCGATTGTTCGATCCAGCGCCGCCATCAGAAAGTCATCGAGGAAGCGCCGTGCCCGGTCATGACCGCCACTTTGCGCCAGGCCATGGGTGAAGCGGCGCTCAAGGCCGGTCGGGCGGTGAATTACGTCGGTGCGGGCACCGTGGAATTCCTGCTGGATGTGCGCGGGCAGTTTTATTTCCTGGAGATGAACACCCGGCTGCAAGTGGAACACCCGGTCACCGAACTGATCACCGGCCTGGATCTGGTTGCCTGGCAACTGAACGTCGCCGAAGGACAACCGCTGCCGTTGCGTCAGGAGCAGGTACAACTCAACGGGCATGCCATGGAGGTGCGCCTGTATGCCGAGGACCCGACCCGGGGCTTTCTGCCACAAACCGGGCGCATAGACGCTTGGGAACCGGCACTGCAAAGCGGCGGCGTACGGATTGACCATGGCCTGATCGAAGGCCAGCAGGTCAGCCCTTTCTACGATCCGATGCTGGGCAAGATCATCGCCCATGGTGCCACCCGCGAGGAGGCCCGGCGCAAGTTGCTGCGGGCGGTGCAGGACAGCGTTCTGCTGGGGGTGCAGAGCAACCAGTGCCTGCTCGCCAGCCTGTTGCAGCACCCGCAGTTCATCAGCGGCGAATTCAGTACCGGATTCATTGCCCGGCAATTCGCTGACCATCCGTGCCTGCATCCCCCTGTACCGAGTGCCGAGGAACTGGCGATTGCCGCCGCCCTGCTTTACCAGACCTCGGCCCAGATACACCGCGGGCCGCTGGCCGGGTGGCGCAACAACACCAGTGTGCCGCTGCATTATCGCCTCGGCCTGGACGATCAGCAGTGGTCAGTGGCGCTGAACGCCGTACCGGGCGAAGCCTGGCGTGTTCAGGTCGCCGGCCGCAGCCTTGAACTGAAGATCATCGAGTGCGACGGGCGCTGGGCCACCCTGGAAATCGACGGCATCCGTCGTCGCCATGCCTACCGACTGCACGCCGGGCAAATCTGCCTGTTTACCCGCCCCGGCAGCCTGCGACTGGATGACCGGACCCAGGCATTGGTCAGCAGCCAGTCCAGTATCAGCTGCGGCACCCTCAAGGCGCCGATGGACGGCGCCATTGTCGATGTGCTGGTCAACGAGGGCAGCCCGGTCAGCAAGGGGCAATTGCTGGTGGTGCTGGAGGCGATGAAAATGGAGCATCCACTCAAGTCGGGCATCGATGGCGTTCTCAAGCGCCTGCAGGTGCGCGTCGGCGATCAGGTGAAGAATCGTCAGATTTTACTGGAGGTCGAATAAGCCGCTAGGCGGAACCGCCGCGTTTGGCTACGCTCAAAGCCTATCAGGACGCGGATACCAGGAACCCTGCAATGCCTCACTGGCTGGTCATTGATCTGGAAGCCACCACCGATGAGGGTGGCTGGCCAGTAACTGAAATGGAAATCATCGAAATCGGCGCCACCCTGGTGGACCGCAAAGGCCGCGAAGTGGATCACTTCCAGTGCTTTGTGCGGCCATTGCGGCGGCCGTTGCTGACACCGTTTTGTCGGGAACTGACGCACATCACCCAGGCCGATGTCGATGCGGCCCGGACGCTGAGCGAGATCTGGCCGTCATTCGAACGATGGCTGGGGCAACATCATTCGCAACTGGAAGGCTGGATAAGTTGGGGGGATTACGATCGCCAGCAGCTCATTCAGGAATGGCAGCGGCTGCAACTCGATAGCGTCTTGAGCCGCACACCGCACATCAATCTCAAGCAGCGCTTTGCCAAGGCCCGTCGCCTGGAACGCCCGCTGGGGCTCAATGGCGCACTGCAGCTGGCAGGTCTGCAATTTACCGGTCAACAACACCGTGCGCTGGAGGATGCACGCAATACCGCGCGCCTGTTACCGCAGATTTTCCCTCCTTCGGAGAGGTGACGACTCCGGCCCCCTTGTGCATACTGGCCGGCCCTTTTTAGCCCTTTTCGAGGAATCGCCCATGTTTAAAGTCAACGAGTACTTCGACGGCACCGTCAAGTCGATCGCCTTTGGCACCGCTGAAGGTCCGGCGACCATCGGCGTCATGGCTCCGGGCGAATATGAATTCGGCACCAGCCAGCGTGAAATCATGCACGTGGTCTCCGGCGCGCTGACCGTCAAGCTGCCGGACAGCAACGACTGGGAAACTTTTGCCGCCGGCAGCCAGTTCAATGTGCCCGCCAACAGCAAATTCCAGCTGAAAGTCGCCGTCGACACCGCTTACCTGTGCGAATACCGCGGCTAAACCCTCGGGTTTTCACGGCAACAAAAAAACGCCCGTGTCTTTGAAGACACGGGCGTTTTTCATTTCAAGGCGATTATTCCAGGATGGTCACCGGCATACCGACTTCCAGCCGTCCATTGCTGTCATTGACCAGATTCTGCCCGAACATCGCGCCATCCGCTTCGGCACGATACTTCTGCAAGGTCGCCAACGGTTCGCGATCTTCGCTACGTTCGCCGGTTTGCGGATCGATGGTGGTGAGGATGCAGCGTGAGCACGACTTGACCACCCGGAATTCGACATCACCAATGCGAATGCGCTTCCAGCCATCCTCGGCAAAAGCGTCACTGCCCTCAATCACCAGGTTCGGTCGAAAGCGCAGCATTTCCAGCGGGCGACCGACCCGTTGCGACAGATCTTCCAGCGACGCCTGACCGATCAGCAACAGGGGGAAGCCATCGGCGAACGCCACCTGATCGTCTTCCTTGCCGTAGCCGGCCTCGGTAGTACGCGCCCGCTCCAGTGGCACATGCACCAGACGCGTCGGCTTGCCAATGAATTCACTGACCCAGGCACCCGCCGCATCGCCGGCATCCGGCACGCGCAAGCTGTCGCGCCAGATGGTCACGCCGCGCAGCTCAGCGTCGCTACCAGGCAACGCGATATCAATCGGCGAGTAACCGGGAGCATTGAGGGTCAGGCCGCCATCGGCATTCCACAACGCCGAGAGTTGGCTCATCTGCGCCACCGCCCGCTGGGTCAGGAAACGCCCGCTGGCCTCGTCCACCAGCATCCAGCGGCGATCGCCGTCCAACCCCAGCTTGTCGAGGCCGACCTGCTGCAAGGTTTCACCCTTGCCGGATTTCAATGGATAACGATAAAGCGCGCTCAGTCGCAACATGGCCAGCTCCCTGGTAGGCAAAAACGCCACCCTATACGAGCCTGCTCCCTGAATCAAAGTGCAAAAACAACTGTAGGAGCGAGCCTGCTCGCGATGGTGTGTCAGCTGCACTGATGTTGACTGACACACCATCGCGAGCTTGCTCGCTCCCACAGGGATTACATCGTTATCAGGCAGGGACGGCGTCCAGCATCAGGCGCTGGCGCACCACGTCGACGAGCTTGTCCGGCTGGAACTTGGAGAGAAAATTGTCGCAGCCGACCTTCTTGACCATCGAGTCGTTGAAGCTGCCGGACAAAGACGTGTGCAGCACCACATAAAGGCCACGCAGACGTGGGTCGTTGCGGATTTCCGTGGTCAGGCGATAACCATCCATCTCCGGCATTTCCGCGTCGGTGAAGACCATCAGCAGTTTGTCGGTCATGTTCACCCCGGTGTCGGCCCAGGCCTTGAGCATGTTCAGTGCCTTCAGACCATCACTGGCGATGTGCATTTTCACGCCCAGTTGACCCAGGGTGTCGCGCAGTTGCGCCAAGGCCACATTGGAGTCATCCACCAACAGCACCTCACGTCCACGGGCACGCTCGAGCACCGGGTCATCGAGTTTGTCGCGGGACACCTTGGCGTTGTAGGGCACGATTTCCGCCAGGACTTTTTCCACGTCGATGATTTCCACCAACTGGTCGTCGACCTTGCTGATGGCGGTCAGGTAGTGTTGGCGACCGGCGCTGGTCGGCGGCGGCAGAATCGCTTCCCAGTTCATGTTGACGATACGGTCCACGCCACCGACCAGGAACGCCTGCACGGAACGGTTGTACTCGGTGACGATGATTGTACTGTTCGGGCCCGGCACCAGCGGACGCATGCCGATCGCCTGGGACAGGTCGATCACCGGCAGGGTCTGGCCACGCAGGTTGACCACGCCGCAAACGAACGGGTGGCGTTGAGGCATCAGGGTCAGTTTTGGCAGTTGCAGGACTTCCTGCACTTTAAACACGTTGATTGCGAACAATTGCCGCCCGGCGAGCCGGAACATGAGAATTTCCAGGCGATTCTCACCCACCAGTTGCGTACGTTGGTCTACCGTATCGAGAATGCCAGCCATCAATGACTCCTGGGCTTGTACTGATGAATTCACTAATAGAGGGTTATCGGCTGTTTTCCCCAGACCTTGACCCCTGCGAAATGCCATGCTCAACCATTGATGTCACATTAACATCATGGTTTACTGGCGCTATGATTTGATCTGCTACATGCTCTGCGCGGCGACCGTTATTTTCGCCCAAGGTTCCGTCGCGTAAGGGATTCCCCTAGCAACAATCAGCCACAACCTGATATTCGCAATATCCAATAGCCATTAATGTGACGCCATTCTCATTGCATGAATGGAGTCAGGCTTTTGTGTGCGATCGCAGGTCAGTGGCCAGCCACCCTCTCAAGTAGTTTCCCCGCCTGTGTTCAAGCCGGCCGGAATGCGATCTCACGACGAAACGGTTACGTCGGGACAGCCATTGTCCCCGTCGACACGCACGACATCCCCTCATTAGTCATGACGTTGTGGAGATAAGCATGCCGAACAATCGTAAAGAGTGGGCAAAGCGGGTCCCGGAATTTCTCGTCGAAGCCGAATCACTCCTGGCCAAAACCGAAGAATGCCTGAGCCATCTGCAACTGATCAGCAATGACAAGGACGCCATCGACTGCATGCTCAGCACGCTGCTCAAACTGGCCAGCAAGGCGGACGCCCTCGCACTGGCGGCGGTTTCAGAGTTCTCACTGCACATTCATGGCTTGCTCAACCACGCGCAAAATCACATGGCACTGCACGACGAGGCCCTGGGTGCGTTGAAAGACTGCCTGACATTGATTGCCTGGCAACTTGAACTGATCGACCAGAAAACCGGCCAACTGAGTCTCGATGAAACCGAACAGACGACCCTGATCGAGGCCTTTGCCTTCCAGGTCGGCCAAAGTCAGTTTCAACCTCCGGTTAATTCCAAACCGTTCGCACTCGTTCCCTACCTGGAGCGGCAGGCTTAGATCCACGGAGTCGTGTCGCGCTACACACTTAATTGTCATGACTGTGCAGTAACTTGAGCGCGCACATGTCGCAATTGAATACTGCATACCCATTAACGACAGCGGCAAATAAAATAACTATTCTTTCCGGCAATAGCGTGTCTGTCCCGACTAGGGTTTTGCCTGACGTCAAAAGACAAAATCCATTGATAAACGCCCCCCTCCGACAACGATAACCACACTTTCCAATGTGGAACTCACCTGCGCAACACCTTGCCTCCTGACGCCCAGGACATATATCGCATGCGCGACCAACGGTATCTTAAGTGGTATTATGCCGCCCATTAGTTGACGTCAATTAATGGCAATATGATTGCCGCGGCTGTAGCCTGACCAAGTTCCAGGCTGAATTTTCTTATACAGAAACTATGCACCGTTGAAGTTGTTGTACAACATTACAAAACAGAGACCCGTCAATCAACATGGCCGGTCTGCCCGCAGCGAACATCCATTGGCTCCATCCGCTATGTACGCCAGCCTCAAGTCAATTGCCACGTGGCCACCCTCCCGAGAAAACGCGCGTCGGTTCACGCTTTTGCTATGTGCCTGCTCCACCCTTGGCAGCCTGCTGATCTATTTTCTTTCCACTCAACTGCCGCTGGGTCTGCTGGTGCTCAACATGGCTGCCTTGGGTTGTGTCTGGGTGCAATATCGCCTGTCGCGCAAGTCGATCAAGTTCCAACCCCAGGAACTCGCCGACCGTCTGCTCCAGGTCCAGGAAAACGAACGCCACCGGCTCAGCCGGGAACTGCATGACGACATCGGCCAGTTGCTCACCGCCGCCAAACTTCAAAGTGACTGGCTCAAGCGCCGGATGCCGGAAGAACTTCAGGGGCAATGCTCCGTACTTTGCGACACCCTGGAAGAAACCCTCGCCAAAGTCCGCGACGTGTCAGCCATCCTGAACCCCCGGCAGCTGACCAGTCTCGGACTGGAAGCCAGCCTGCGGGCACACCTGCTCAAGACGCTGGCCAATACCTCCGTGCACTGGAGCCTGGAATGCCACCAACGCCTGACGGGGATTCCGGAAGAAATGGCCGTGGCGGCCTATCGCATTACCCAGGAAGCGGTCACCAACATACTGCGGCATGCCCAGGCAAAGAATCTGCTGGTTTGCCTGCAGCGTTTGCCCCAGGGCCTGTCATTATCGATCAGTGACGACGGCCAGGGATTCGCCCCGGCCACCGACCCGGGTCGAGAAGGCCAGCGTGGCATGGCCGGGATGTCGGAGCGGATCAGTCAACTGGGCGGCACATTGACCGTGACCAGCGAACCGGGCAAAGGCACTCAAATCGAAGCGCTCTTCCCCTGGGCACCACGCTCGCTCGAACGAGCCAGTACAAATAAGGTTATGCATTGACTTGTAACTTACTCCTGGTGGATGACCACTCGCTGATCAGGGCTGGCGTGCGCGCCCTGGTGCTGGACCTTCCTGGCTATGCGGTCATCGGCGAGGCCGATGACGGCTCACAGCTGCTGGCCATGGTCGAGCATCTGTCCCCGGATATCGTATTGCTGGATATATCCATGAAGCAGACCGGCGGCCTTGATGCCTTGCAGCAACTCAAGCGAGTCCGCCCGCAGAGCAAGGTATTGATCCTGTCGATGCACACCGATCCGGCCCTCATCATGCGAGCGCTGGAATCCGGGGCTCACGGCTACCTGCTCAAGGACACCACGGCCACCGAACTGGCGCATGCCCTGGAAGCCTTGCGTAACAACGAACGCTACCTGAGCCCGGCCATTGCCCATACCGTCATCACCCAGGCACTGACCCGGAACCAGAAAAACCCCGAACCTGCCGACTCGCACAACCTGACGGCCCGTCAACTGGAGATTCTGCGGTTGATTGTTCGGGGAAAATCCACCCGCGAAATAGCCAACGGCCTGGGTCTGAGCGTCAAGACCGTTGAAACCCACCGCTCGCAGATCATGAAACGCTTGCAGATTTTTGACGTGGCTGGCCTGGTGCTGTTCGCCGTGCGCGAGCAGATCATCAGCCTGGATGACTGACAGGCTGCGACGCACTCAACAGCGGCGAGCCTTCAGGCAAGTGCACCCGAAGTGCCGCCGGCCGTGTCGAAAAGCGCAGACAGTCACCCTCGAGCGGTTCGCCATCGAGATTGATACAGAGGCCTTCCGAAGCCTTGATCTCGACCCATGGCAAGCGGGCTCTCACGAACATGTTGTCGATGCCGAAACCATCGGCCAGCAGGTTTTTCAAGGTGTCGACCACTTCCTGCGGGGCTGGCAAGATGCTGATATCGAGCAAACCATCATCCGCCAGCGCCTGCGGGCATAATTCATGACCCCCACCCGCCTGCCGACCATTACCGATGCCCAGCGCCAACAGGTCCCCACTCCAGTGAAAACCCGGCCCCTGCAACTCGCCATACGCCGCGTGCAGCTCACTGAAGCGTGACAAGCCAGTGAACAGGTAAGCCGCGCCGCCGAGTACCTTTTTCAAGTCCTCGGAGGTATTGGCCGTGACCTGACTGCCAAAGCCACCTGTGGCCATGTTCAGAAAAACCTGCCCACCGACCTCCCCCAGATCAATGGCACTCGGCTTCATGTCCAATAAATCCAGAGCCTGAGCAGGTTCCAGCGGAACACCGGCGGCGCGTGCAAAATCGTTGGCGGTGCCCAGCGGCATCAGTACCAGACTGGCCTGTGTCGACTGTGCTGCCATGGCTTGGGCAATATCGCGCAAGGTTCCGTCACCACCACCGGCAACAATCTGCCTGTACCCTGCCGCCAGTGCTTCATCCACCAGCCGCTGCGCGTCGCCGGCTTCCCATGTCAGCCTGACGGCCAGCTCCCAACCTTTTTCGCGACGGCTTTCGACGGCAGCGCGAACTGCTTCGTTGAGCGCCTGCTTGCCATGCAGAATCAACAGCGCCTTGCGATCGCTCATAGATGTCACTCCCCGGTATGAATAGCGTATGGGAGATGTTGACCGCGTCGATTACCTTAAAAGTCGCAAAAAAATGATGTTTTTTTCAGGCGGGCCATCTTGCGTCCTGCATGACGGGATATTTCTTACAAATCGTGAGGAATCGGCTCAATTGACCAATCAGTGTGATTGGTACAGTTTGGTGTCCAGTTTTTTCAGTTATCCGCAAGACAATCACAAGGATGTGCCATGCAACACCACGACCTGAAGTTGCCGGGGATTCCGGGCGTAACGCTCGCAGAGAAACGGCCCCGTCAGCAAGCTGCGAAACCCACTGGAGAAGTTGATATGGAGCCTCGTGTCATTGAGCTGGAAAGACACCTCAACAACATGCGAAGAGAAATGGAAGAAGTTCGCAGTGACGTAAAGTCCATCAAACACCGGCTTGCCTATTCCGCTGGCGGAACAGTCGTAGTGCTCGGCCTGCTCGGCTGGGTCGCCAACAGTCGCTTCGATCAGCTCGTGACACTGCTCCTGGCGCATTGATTCGTCTTGACGCCAAACCCGGTCAGATCAACCGGGCTTGCACGGCAGGACAATTGCCAAGGTCAGCTCAGTACTTCACTCAGCGCAATGAAATAGACGGAATCACCTGCAATCAGGGTGCGATGCTCCGGCACTTCGACTAGTCCATCAGCCCAGGCGGCGCTGCGTAACACCCCGGAACTCTGATTTTTGTAAATGATTGCCCGACCATTTTCCAGACGAGCGCGCAAGTACTCACGTCGATTGCCGGCGATGGGCCAGTCAAACCCTGCTGGCACCTGCACCTTCAGCGGCTCCACCTGTTTGACGCCCTGAAGACGCAAGAGATAAGGCCTGGCCAACAAGGCAAATGTCACCAGGGTGGATGCCGGATTGCCCGGCAAGCCAATGACCGGTACGCCGCGAAAATGCCCGAACGTCAGCGGTTTGCCAGGTTTGATGGCAAGCTTCCACAAACTCAACTCACCCTCTTCGCGCAAGGCAATGCCCAGAAAATCTGCCTCGCCCACCGATACGCCACCGGTAGAAAGGATCAGATCGACATCCTTCAATTCACCGAGGCGGGCCCGCGTGGTGACCAGATCATCGGGAAGAATGCCGGCGTCGATCACCTCACAGCCCATCCGCTGCAACCAACTGCAGAGCAAAACACGATTGCTGTTATAGATCTGCCCTGGCCCAAGCGCCTGACCCGGTTCGACCAATTCATCCCCGGTCGACAGCACCGCAACGCGCACCTTGCGAATGACGTCCAGCTCGGCGCAACCGAGCGAGGCAGCCAGCCCCTGCTCAATCGGCCCCAAACGCGTACCCGCCGGCAGAATCAGTTCACCCACCGTGGTTTCCTGGCCTTGTGCACGGATGTTTTGTCCAGGGGTCAGGGTTTCGGTGAAGCGCACTCGCTCATCCGCCTGTACGTCGGCATTTTCCTGCATCTCGACACAATCGGCGCCGGCGGGAACAGGCGCCCCGGTGAAGATTCGTGCACAGGTTCCCGGCATCAAGGCATCAGGTGCCTGCCCGGCAAAAACCTTCTGGCTGACGACCAGGGGTTCTCCCGTCCAGTCGGCTGCACGCAAGGCATAACCGTCCATGGCGCTGTTGGGCCATGGCGGCAGATCAAGCGTCGACACCAGATCATCGGCCAGCACTCGCCCCTCGACCCGCGCCAACGGCAAGCGCTCGCGTTCGACAATTCTCGAGGCGTCAGCCATTTCCAGCAAACGTGCGAGCGCCACTTCGACCGGCATCAGGCTGCCGGACTTGCCCGGCTTACCCGCGGGATTCACAGGGAGCCGCCTGTTTCAGATGAGGCACGAAATTGCAGGGGCGATGCCGTGAATCCAGCTGCTCGGCAAGAATGCCATCCCAACCGGTGCGTACGGCATTGGTCGATCCCGGCAAACAGCAAACCAGCGTGCCATTGGCCAGACCCGCCAGCGCGCGGGATTGAACGGTCGATGTGCCGATGTCCGCCACCGAAATCTGCCGGAACAACTCACCGAATCCATCGACTTGCTTATCGAGCAGGCAACTCACTGCTTCCGGCGTACTATCGCGTCCAGTGAAACCGGTGCCGCCAGTGATCAGCACCACCTGTACGACATCGTCGGCAATCCAGTTGGCCACTTGCGCGCGAATTTTGTAGAGATCATCTTTGAGCAACACCCGGGAGGCCAGGTTGTGGCCGGCGGCGGTCAAGCGGTCGACAAAGACCTGGCCTGAAGTATCGGTTTCCAGGGTTCGGGTGTCGCTGACCGTCAGCACCGCAATGTTGAGCGGGGCGAAAGGTACATCAGCCTTGGCTTTCATAGGCTCATCCAGTTGTAGGAGAAACAGCCCGGTGTTATATCACAGCGCCCCATTTTTTCGCCGCCCCCATGGAGACTCGCCATGACCTCAAATCCGGATTTACCGCCCTGCTCCATTCTCCTCCTGGCAGGCGGTCGCGGCCAACGCATGGGCGGTCAGGACAAGGGGTTGGTGCAATGGCACGGCGAACCGCTGATTGCACACCTGCATCGCAAGACGCGCCCGCTGAGCGATGACCTGATCATTTCCTGCAACCGCAATCTGGAAAAGTACGCGCCCTACGCCGACCAACTGGTTCATGACGATGAAGGCGATTTTCCGGGGCCATTGGCCGGCATTCGCGCCGGCCTGAAAGCGGCTCGCCACCCGCATCTGCTGGTCTTGCCTTGCGATGTACCGCGCATCGATGAAGCGCTGCTCGCCAGCATGCGCGAAACGGCGAGCCAACATCCCGACAAACCGTTGATGCTGCGCCATGACGAGCATTGGGAACCTTTGCTGTGCGTCATTCCCGTGGCACTTCGCGGTGATTTCGAACGCGCCTGGAGCGACGGCGAGCGTAGCCCGGGGCGACTCATGCGCAAACTGGGCGCAACCGCGCTACAGTGTCCTGACAACGACCCGCGCCTGGCCAACCTCAACACGCCGGAACTGTTAAGCACGCACGGCACTGTGTCAGACTGACAGCACCCGAGGAACTTGCACACGCCGTATACGTCTCAAGTTCAGTAACCAAAAGTATTCAATTTCGGAGACACACCCATGACTCAACGGACCCTGGCCACTTTCATGCTCGCGCTGGGCCTCACGACCCTCGCCGGTTGCGCATCGCCTACAGTGATCACCTTGAATGACGGTCGCGAAATCCAGGCCGTCGACACGCCACACTATGACAAGGATTCGGGCTTCTACGAATTCGAGCAGCTGGATGGCAAACAGACCCGCATCAACAAGGATCAGGTTCGCACCGTTAAAGAGTTGTAATCTACGCGGCGACTACCGGATACAGAAATGCCCCGACTTGTCGGGGCATTTGCTTTTCTTAAATCCGGAAACCAAGCCTGTTCGTCAAGGGTTTGGCTCATTGGTCAGTTGATCTACCCGGGCCAGCGCTTGCGTGGCTTCGGTGATGCACTTCCTGTCATCGTCGGCCGCTCGAGCCGATTCCGCGCTGGCCTGCATCCGCCTGATTTCCATGGCGGTATTTTCGGACGTGGCCGGCAGGCTGGAAACCTTGTTCTTGAGTTCCTGGAGCTTGATGGTGCAAAGGTCGTGGTCTGCGGCGAATACGGGAGAGGCCAACATTACAGCGCAAATGAACATCCCGGCGAAAACGGTACGTCTCATTGGTATCTCCTTGCATGGAAGGTTTCGGGCCGCACGATCTGGCTGCTGTACCGAGGGTCACTGAATGCCACGTTCGTGGGGCCTGTTCAAATGACTGCAAACCCGCCCATTAATTCGAATTTTCCAATCAACGCACTGAATCGGATTTTGGAACACTTGATCACCATTGCAGGGTGATCGTGCTCTCGAACTCTCTTTCCTGCCCCGTGACCGGGTCCACGAATTTCAGGCCTTGGGCCAACAGTTTCAAGGGATTGGCGTAGTCATCCTCGATATCCTTGATTACCTGAGGATAGAACGGGTCGTTGCAAATGCTCGCGCCTAACGCGGTCATATGTACCCGCAGCTGATGTTTCTTGCCCGTCACCGGATAAAGGCCATAGCGCCAGAGATCACCGTTCCTTTCCCTGACTTCGACAGCCGTTTCAGTATTGCTGGCACCCGGTCCTTCCTGCATGCGGAAGAAAGGTTCGCCATCGATGAGCCGGCTTTTATGAACCAATGGAAACGAGAGCTCAGGCAACGCCGGGGCAATGGCCTCGTAGCGTTTTTCGATCTGGCGCGAAGGAAACAGCGATTGATAAGCCGAGCGACTTTGAGGGTTGGCGGAAAACAACACCAGCCCCGCCGTATGCCGGTCTATACGATGCAACGGCACCAGGTGCGGGTTGTCCAGACGACGGATCAACCGTCTCAGCAAGGTTTGCTCGACATATTCACCCGCTGGCGTCACGGGTAGAAAGTGCGGCTTGTCCGCCACCACCAGATGCGCGTCCGCGTAGAGGATCGACTCGATCACCGGGATCGGTTTTTCGTCCGGCACTTCGCGAAAATAGTGAATGCGCAGGCCTTCCTTGTAAGGCAAATCGAGGGCGATCGGCGTGCCGTGCCCATCGAGAACGCGGCCCCGGGCGATTCGGTCCAGCCACTGTTCACGACCGATGGCGCTGAAATGCTCGCACAGGCAATCGAAAACGGTCGCCCACGCACCAGGTGGCAAGTAGAGCGTACTGGCCTGGTTGTGTGCAGCGGAAAAAGGTGAACTGGACATACGAAAACTCTAACCCTCGATACAGAGCGGCATTATCCGACAGCACCGGGAACGAACCTAGCGAAGAATCCTCAGGCCGGTATCTGCGTGCGCGCCGCCGCTTCGGTGTACTCCTTGAGCCAGCGCAACACATCGACCGCCTCCCAGCGAACTGGGTCGTACAGTGCATACAACAAACCTTGATAACCCACGACGTCCAGTTGCCGGTGGTAGCCTGCGCGCTGAAACAACGCTTCGATTTCAGCGAAACAGGTATTGAAGTGCAGTTTGTTGAAAGGTGTTTTGCCTTCCGTTACCAGGCCGTCCAGACGCAATTCGAGGACAGCCTCGCGGACCACGTCCACCGACATACGGTTTACGCTGCTCTTCAATTGTTCGACATTGACCACGATTCATCCCTCTCACCCCGGATATGGCTGCACCACCCTGTTCCCAGGGACCGCGATGCAGCAACCCGAATAACTGTATGCGCATACAGTATCCGAATCGCCATCTTTAAGCCAAGGGATCAATCGTAAAGTTCGACCGGCGGGTGCCCCACCCTCACAAAAATTTAACGCAGAAAGGTCACTACTTCGTCGGCGCTGAACGGCCAGCCCAGCTCGGCGCCCGTATCGACCCGGCGCAATACAGGAATACGCAGGCT
This sequence comes from Pseudomonas izuensis, assembly GCF_002356535.2. NCBI lineage: Bacteria > Pseudomonadati > Pseudomonadota > Gammaproteobacteria > Pseudomonadales > Pseudomonadaceae > Pseudomonas > Pseudomonas izuensis. The sequence goes on from NZ_AP017423.2 coordinate 4,893,863, forward strand.
GTAGGCTGCGAACCATGATTCGTCGTCAGCGATGTCCACCAGCTCCACCAGCAGGCCACGCTCGACAAATTCCATCAGCATGGCTTCGGCCACTTCACACAGATGGCACCCCAAGGTGCCGAACAGCTGACATTCAGGAAGCATGAGCGCTCAACCGAAAAATTTGAGTGCCTATTCTAGGCCTGCCCCGAAAAACCGTCGAGCGCCCGGGCGCGTCAAAACCGGCAATGAGCAGCAGGGACAGGCCACCACTCAGTCCTGGCTGACCGCGCCGATCTTGTGCACCGACAAATCCGCCCCGTAATACTCTTCTTCCTGACTCAGGCGCAGACCATGGAGCGCCTTGATCGCACCGTACACCGCGAAGCCGCCGGCCAGTGCCACCAGCACACCCAGTGCCGTACCGATCAACTGGCTGATCAGGCTCACCCCGCCCAGCCCTCCCAGCGCGCTCTGGCCGAAGATACCGCAGGCAATTCCCCCCCACACGCCACACAGTCCATGCAGCGGCCAGACACCCAGCACATCGTCGATCCGCCATTTGACCTGAGCGGCGGTAAAGCACCAGACAAACAGTGCCCCGGCAACGGCCCCGGTCGCCAAGGCGCCCACGGGGTGCATCAAGTCCGAGCCGGCACAGATCGCCACCAGCCCGGCCAGCGGACCGTTGTGCAGAAAGCCCGGGTCATTGCGCCCGACAATCAAGGCCGCCACCGTGCCACCGACCATGGCCATCAGCGAGTTCACCGCCACCAGCCCGCTGACCCCTTGCAGGGTTTGCGCGCTCATCACGTTGAATCCGAACCAGCCGACGATCAGGATCCACGACCCCAACGCCAGAAACGGAATGCTCGATGGCGCGAAAGCCACCAGGCGCCCTTCGCGGTAACGACAATTGCGTGGCCCGAGCAACAGTACCGCCGCCAGCGCCAGCCAGCCGCCCATGGCATGAACTACCACGGAGCCGGCAAAATCATGGAAGCCGGCACCAAAGTGCTCCAGCAACCGGGCTTGCAAGCCAAAGTTGCCGTTCCAGACCATGCCTTCGAAGAAGGGATAGACGAACGCCACAATCAGAGCCGTCGCGCACAGTTGCGGTACAAATCGCGCACGCTCTGCGATACCACCGGAAATGATCGCCGGGATCGCCGCGGCAAACGTCAGTAAAAAGAAAAACTTCACCAGCCCATAACCGTGATCGGCATTGATCACCGCAGCCGGCTGCATGAAGTTGACCCCATACGAAATCCAATAGCCTATAAAGAAGTAAGCCAGGGTTGAAACCGCGAAGTCGCTGAGGATCTTCGACAGCGCGTTAACCTGGTTTTTTTGTCGGACCGTACCGACTTCAAGAAAGGCGAAACCGGCGTGCATGGCCAGTACCATCACCGCACCGATCAGGATGAACAGCGTGTTGGAACTATGGAGCAGACTGTCCACAGCGCTTTGCAGATTTTCCATGGATTAGGCAGACCTTAAGGCTGAAAAAAGCACCAAAGCAGTTCGCGCGGGCAATCCATGCACCAAGTTGTGTCGCCTCCAATGGAGAGCGCCACGCCCGATGAACCGCTTTGGCGCACAGCATTCGCCGAAGTCGATCATGATCGGGGACATTTGCTCGGGTTTTGATTGTTTGAGTTATGGTTTACGTAAATCATGCCCGGCAACAGCGCATCCGCGCAGGCTGGCGCACCAGCACACAGCAAAAGTTGTACCAGTCATTTGTACTGAACCTTCGTACAAGGCTCATACTCGAACGTTTCAGACGCCACTTATGGAGATCACCAATGGCCAGCATCAAGGCAAAGACTGCTCAAGAAATCCTGATGAATGACTTTCAGACACTGGTCAACGACACCGAAAGGCTGCTGGAACACACCGCTTCCCTGGCCGGTGACCAGGCCGATGAATTGCGCGAGCAGATCCACGACACACTGCTGCGTGCACGGGAAACCTTGAAACTGACCGAAGACTCCCTGCGCGAACGCGGCAAGGCTGCCGTGACCGCCACCGAGGATTATGTCCAGGCCAACCCATGGCAATCGCTCGGGATCGCCGCCGGTGTGGGTTTCCTGATCGGCCTGCTGGCAACCCGGCGCTAATGATGGCGATCGACGAAATCGGCGCGTCCACGACAGGCGCAAGTTCCTCATCGCGGCGCCTGGGTGCCGCCGTTCTTGGATTACTGCACAGCCATGTCGAACTGTTCGGCATCGAACTGCAGGAACAAAAGGCGCGCACCGTCAGCCTGCTGCTGTTTGCAGGCCTGGCGCTGGTGTTCGCCCTGCTGTTGCTGGTGGGGTTGTCCACGCTGGTGCTGATCCTGTTTTGGGACACCTATCGCCTGGCGGCCATCATCGGGCTTTGCTTGTTCTACGCCCTGGCAGCGATCTTCTGCGGCATTCGCCTGAGAGCGGCGATTTTCGATGAGTCCTCGCCCTTCCACGGCACGCTGGAAGAGTTGGCAAATGATCGGGAGCGCCTGTTGCCATGAATCTGCCTGAATTGCCTCAAAACAGTTCGCGCACGGAAATGCGCAAGGCGCTGATCAGACTGCGCATGGAAATGCATCGCCAGGAAATCCGCCACGAATCCGCGCAACTGCTGCAACCCCTGCAGCGTGTTCGCGGCATGACGCAAAACCTGCACGAAGGCCTCGGCCTCAAGCACGCTCCACTCTGGGGCGTCGCAGCAGTGACCCTGCTGGGTTTTCTGACCGGCAAGGGCGCAAAAAATGGCGGGGTCGCAAGCCTGACCCGCCTGGTTCAGCTCGGCACCACACTGGGCCCACTGATAAAGCTGGTCATGCAAGGCTCCTCTCGCAAACCCTGAGCCGTTTCTATCTGGCTGCATTCTTGCAATACCCGTGGGATGAACCTCTTGATCGAGGGGTTCAATCCTGCGTACCTACCCGGTGTCCAGGCCCTATCCAAAAACAAGATCAACCAAGGAGGATTTGTGATCGATGGGCAACCGCTCGCCTGCTTTCAGCCGTTCATCGATACCGCCACCGGCCGTATCGCAGGTGTCGAGGCGCTGGGTCGATTGCGTCAGGCCAACGGTCAATTGGCATCGGTGGGACCACTGTTTTCCGATCCACGGACCAACGCCACTGCACTGCGTCGCCTGGATCGCCAGCTGCGCGACAACGCCTTGAGCCGACTGCATGAAGCGCCCTCGGACTGGTTTCTCAGTCTGAATATTTCCCCGCGCTGGATCAGCCGATTACGCCCTGAACAGCCGCTGCCAAGTCTCAGTCAACTGAGCAAGTACGGTATCGATCCACAGCGAATCGTTTTCGAAATTACCGAACTGGGGGGCGATATCCAGCGCTTGGCCGAAGTGGTGACGCGTTACCGGTCAGCCGGTGCGCGAATCGCCATCGATGACTTCGGTGCCGGCTACTCCCAGCTCGATCGCGTGCTGGCGCTGCAACCGGACATCCTCAAACTCGACATGCGTTTATTCCAGGCAGCGGCACTGGGCGGTCCCAGCAGTGACGTGGTCAAGGCCCTGGCGCAAATGGCCGAGAAAACCGGTTGCTGGATTATCGCCGAGGGCGTGGAAACCGATGCGCAGCTCAATTTTGCGCTGGAGTGCGGATCGCGCTACGTGCAGGGATTTCTGTTCGCAGGCGCACAAGAAGACTTTTTTCCCACCGATGCCTTCGTTGAGCCCTTTGCACAACTGCGTCAGCGCTATGTTCAGCAGAAACTGGCCGAGCGCGGTCGTCTGATGATCATGCGCCGGCAACTCAGCGAACTCATGGCGATCCTGCAAGCCTGGGCCCAGGCTCGCGCCCCGCTCAGTGACTTGCCTCAACTCGACGCCTTCCCCTGGCTGTTGCGCTTCTATCAATGCGACCGACATGGCACACAACTGACGCCGAACCTGGAATGGCGTAACAACGCGTGGGTCGCCGACAATCGCTACCTGGGTCATAACTGGTCCTGGCGTCCGTACTTCTATCACCTGCTCGCGCAGGGCTGGGAAGAACGGCAGTTGACCCTCTCCAACACGTATCGCGATGCCACCAGTAATCAGTACTGCCTTACTGCCGGGCAGTTTTTTGATAGGGGGGAGCGCTTGTTGCTCATCGATATCGATGCGGTCGGGTTCTAGGACGAGCCTATACACAAGCCTGTGGATAACACGCGCACTTGCAGGAGCTGGCTTGCCAGCGAAGACGGCGGAACAGTCAATATCAATATTGGCTGACAGTCCCCTTTCGCTGGCAAGCCAGCTCCTACAAGGGAAATGCGTTCCCCGACGCAGCGCGAAAACTAATTGAGAACACCCCCTGGTACCCCTTGCAGGGCACGGTGCGAACCGGGAAGCTAGGAACTCAATTCACCCGACGGAGATACCCGCCTTGGATTGGCACACCCTGCTTACCCGCGAACGCCTCGGAAAGCCTCTGCACAGCCCGCAAGAACTCGGCCGCAGTCCTTTCCACAAAGATCATGACCGCATCATTTTCTCGGGGGCGTTTCGTCGTCTGGGACGCAAGACCCAGGTGCATCCGGTTTCCAGCAATGACCATATCCACACGCGGCTGACTCACTCGCTGGAAGTCAGCTGCGTCGGCCGTTCGCTGGGCATGCGCGTCGGTGAAACCATCCGCGGGGCCCTTCCTGAATGGTGCGAACCCAGTGACCTGGGGATGGTGGTGCAATCGGCTTGCCTGGCCCATGACATCGGCAATCCCCCATTTGGTCACTCTGGCGAAGATGCGATTCGTCACTGGTTCCAGCAAGCTGCCGGCCGTGGCTGGCTCGATGCAATGAGCGAAGCCGAACGCAACGACTTCCTCAATTTCGAAGGCAATGCCCAGGGTTTTCGGGTGCTGACCCAATTGGAATATCACCAGTTCGACGGTGGCACGCGGCTGACCTACGCCACCCTCGGCACTTATCTGAAGTACCCGTGGACGGCCAGGCATGCCGACTCGCTGGGGTACAAGAAACACAAATTCGGCTGCTACCAGAGCGAACTGCCCCTTCTGGAACAGATCGCCCAGAAACTCGGCCTGCCGCAACTCGAAGAACAGCGCTGGGCACGCCACCCGCTGGTTTACCTGATGGAAGCCGCCGATGACATCTGCTACGCGCTGATCGACCTCGAAGATGGCCTGGAAATGGCGTTGCTGGAATATGCCGAAGTCGAGTCACTGCTGCTGGATCTGGTGGGCGACGATCTACCGGAAACCTATCGGCAACTCGGTCCCGGGGATTCTCGCCGACGCAAGTTGGCCATCCTGCGTGGCAAGGCCATCGAGCACTTGACCAATGCCGCGGCCCGCGCCTTTGTCGAACAGCAAGACACGTTGCTGGCCGGCACGCTGGCCGGCGATCTGGTGGAGCACATGCACGGCCCGGCCAAACGTTGCGTGTTGAACGCAAAAGACATGGCGCGCAAGAAAATCTTCCAGGACAAGCGCAAGACCCTGCACGAGATCGGCGCCTACACCACCCTGGAAATCTTGCTCAACGCCTTCTGTGGCGCAGCGCTCGAGCAACACAACGGTCGGACGCCATCTTTCAAGAGCCGGCGGATTCTCGACCTGCTGGGCAACAACGCACCCGATCCAAACGGCGCGCTGCACACATCATTTTTGCGAATGATCGACTTCATTGCCGGCATGACGGACAACTACGCCAGCGACATGGCGCTGGAAATGACGGGGCGCTCCAGTCACTGAGGAGCACTGGCTGATCAACCATTACGCCGCCAGTAATGGCCGATCAGCCACTAAAAAACCAAGTGCATTCAACACTCGCTGAATCCCCCTACAGTTGATGTCGAGTGAACTGATCGATTGCCCGGTATCGACGCGAAACAATCACGGCTACTTTGTTATATAAAAGAAGCGTGAATAATATGATCAAAGACAATCTGCGCATCTTGCTGGTGGAAGACCATCCGTTTCAGCTAAGGGCCACTCAATACCTGCTCGAAAGTTATGGCTTCACCCGATTGACCACAACCGACTGCGCCCAGGGCGCTTTGCAACAAATGCTTGGTGCCGAACAGCCTTTCGATATTCTTTTGTGCGATCAATGCCTTCCCGATATTTCCGGAATTGATCTGGTCAAATTCGCCAGTCGCAACGGGATGATCAAACAGGCAATCCTACTGAGTAGCCTGACGCCTGATGAACTGGATGGACTTGAAAATATGGCAAGCATTCATGACCTTCCATTATTGGGTTATTTGGTCAAGCCATTGAAACAAGCCGAACTCACAAAACTGTTGATTTCAAAGCCGTTGAACACCAACCAAAAAGCCAGATCAACATATAATAAAAAACATACAAAATAATTCATTAACAGCACAACCAAATTAAACCAACCACTAACCATTTATATAAAAAACCTAGTTGACGCGTAAGCCTATTCTTTTTCACCTGTAGGAACATTCCTATTTTGCTGCTACAGGTAGGTCAGTTCATACGTGCCCCCAACTATCTGAGCTAAGGTGCGCGCTTTATTTCAGTTCGCATGGGATTTGATTATGAACTCCGTTTTTATCGTCGACGATCACCCCGTCATCCGACTTGCAGTTCGCATGCTGCTAGAACACGAAGGCTACAAAGTCGTCGGTGAAACTGACAATGGGGTCGATGCCATGCAGATGGTTCGTGAATGCATGCCCGATCTGGTCATTCTCGACATCAGTATTCCCAAACTGGATGGCCTGGAGGTGCTGGCCCGATTCAATGCAATGAGTACCCCCTTGAAAACATTGGTACTCACTGCACAATGCCCAACACTTTTTGGAATTCGTTGCATGCAGTCCGGCGCTTCCGGATATGTCTGTAAACAGGAAGATCTCAGCGAACTGGTCAGCGCCATCAAAGCAGTACTATCGGGTTACAACTATTTCCCGAGCGAAGCGTTGAACCCGGTTCGTGGCGATGAGGTGCGTAATGCCGAACTGGAGTTATTCAAATCCGTCAACGACCGGGAGTTGATGGTATTGCAACTTTTTGCTCAAGGCCGTACCAACAAGGAAATTGCCAAAGGCATGTTTCTCAGTAACAAGACTGTCAGCACTTATAAAAAACGTCTCATGCAAAAACTCAAGGCCAAGTCGTTGGTTGAACTCATCGAAATGGCAAAACGCAACGCGTTGGTGTGAGAAACAGGATGCCCGGTCATTTAAAGGACTACCTGATACTGATGGCCGTGGGCCTGTCCCTGAGCACCTCATCGCTCGCGGCCCAGGGCAGCGAACACTTCGCCTTGCTGAGTCGCTCGACGGCCGGACAGCTGGACATTCAATTGGACACATCGCAAAGACAGTGGCTCCAGTCCAGGCAAGAACTGATCCTTGGCACCTCGGCACCGGATTATCCGCCCTTCGACTTGACCCTCAGTGGCCACGACTATGAAGGCTTCACCGCCGATTACGCGGGCACACTGGGCCAGGCCACCGGTTTACCCATCCGGGTTCAGCGCTTTGCATCCCGTGGAGCCGCCATTGAAGCCCTTGAAAAGGGTGAGGTCGACCTGCTCGGTACCGCCAACGGGTTCGAAGCACGCAATGCCGACATCGTACTGTCCACGCCCTACGCCGTGGATCAGCCGGTCCTGGTGACCCGTGAAGGCGAAACCAGATCCCTGACCGATGGCCTCGAGGGCATGCGCCTGAGCATGGTGTATCACTACTTGCCGCTGGAGGAGGTCAAGACCCTTTATCCGAAGGCGATCATCACGTCCTATCCGTCCTACCAGAATGCGATCAATGCTGTTGCCTTCGACCAGGCTGACGTGTTTCTCGGCGATACCATCTCCACCCACTACATGATCAACAAGGGCTATCTGAATAACATCCGCATGGCCAACTTCGGCAAACACGAAGCCCACGGTTTCAGTTTTGCGGTGCACCGCAACAATCCCGAACTGCTTGGCATCATCAATGCGATGCTCGTCGCCATCCCCAACAGCGTTCGAGAAAACATTGCCAAACGCTGGAGTGCCGGTAGTGACATTCTGCTCACCGATCACAAACTGGAGCTCAGTTACAGCGAAGAACGCTGGCTGGCGCAACACCCGGTGGTACGCGTGGTGGTCAACGAAGCCTTCGCACCCCTTACCTTTTTCGACAGTGCCGGCAACTTTCGAGGGGTTGCCGCAGACCTGCTCGAGTTGATCAGATTGCGCACCGGTTTACGCTTCGACATCCAGCGCAGCCGCAACGACAGCGAAATGGTCCAGCGAATCAAGGATGACCAGGCAGACCTGATTGCCGCACTGCTTCCCAGCGCACAACGCGACACCCAGCTGAACTTCAGCCGTCCCTACCTGCAAAATTCCTATGTCCTGCTGACGCGCAAGGCCCCGGACAGCCCGACCAACCTGACGCAGCTGAACGGCAAACGCCTGGCCATAGCACAAGGTCATCCGCTGATGGCTTATCTGCGTAGCGAGTACCCGCAGATAAAGCTCGTCGAGACCCCGGACACGTTCAGTGCCGTAGAGATGCTGGCCGAGGGTCAGGCAGAGGGCACGGTGAACTCATTGGTGATCGCCAATTACTTCATCTCATCCAGACTGTTCGAACCCACCCTGCAGATCAGTACCACCATCGGCACCGAGCAGGCAGCCTTTTCCCTGGCGACCGGCCGGCAAGCCAAGGAACTTCATGACATCCTCAACAAGGCCCTGTTGAGTATCGCGCCGGAGGAACTGGGCATCATCAACAGCCGTTGGCGTGGCTATTCGGCGTCATCGCAAAGCACCTGGCGCAACTATCAGCGGCTGTTCTACCAAATCGTCATCGGTGCTGGTGTGCTGTTACTGATTTCCGTGGCCTGGAATGCCTACATGCGGCGCCAGATCAATCAACGCAAGGCTGCGGAGCGTGCATTGAACGATCAGTTCGAATTCATGCGCTCGCTGGTCAACGGCACCCCTCACCCGATTTATGTGCGCGATCGTCAGGGCCTGCTGCAAAGTTGCAATGACAGTTACTTGCAAGCCTTCAGCGCCAAACGCGAGGACGTCATCGGCAAAAGTGTCATCCACGGCACCCTGAGCAATGCCTTCGAAGCCCAGGAATACCACGCGGACTATCAGCGAGTCGTGGCCGAGGGCACCCCACTGATTCTCGACCGTGCGCTGCATATCGGCGGCCGTCGGTTGACGATCTATCACTGGATTCTCCCCTACCGCGACTCAAGCGGCGAAGTGCAAGGCATCATCGGTGGCTGGATCGACATCAGCGAACGCCGGCAATTGTTCGATGACCTGCGTTGCGCGAAAGAGCGTGCCGATGAAGCCAACCGTGCCAAAAGCACGTTTCTGGCCACCATGAGTCATGAGATCCGCACACCGATGAATGCGGTCATCGGCATGCTCGAACTGACACTCAAGCGGATCGAACACAACCACCCTGACCGCCCGGCCATCGATGTGGCGTACAACTCGGCGAAGGATTTGCTGGACCTGATCGGCGACATACTCGACATCGCGCGCATCGAATCCGGACACCTGAGCCTGAGCCCGGAACCTGTCAATCCGCGAGAGATCGTGGCGTCGGTGGTGCGGATTTTCGATGGGTTGGCCCGGCAGAAAGAACTTGAACTCCAGCTGGATTTCAGCCCGGCCACTCCGTCCTTCGATGTCCTGCTGGACCCGCTGCGTTTCAAGCAGGTGCTGTCCAATCTGGTCAGCAATGCCATCAAGTTTACCGAGCACGGCCAGATCAGGATTAGCGTCGACCTGCACCCCACCACCGAGCACGATCAGGTGCAGATGCAGTTGCAGGTCGAGGACAGTGGCATAGGCATCAGCGAAGAGGATCAACGGCGCCTGTTCGAACCCTTCGCTCAGGCCGATAACGCCGGGCAAACGGCCCGAGGTGGCACCGGGCTTGGCCTGGTGATCAGCCGCAGCCTGTGTGAAAGGATGGGCGGCAGCTTGCAATTGAGCAGTCAGCCGGGTGTCGGTACGCAAGTACTGATGTCGCTGCTTTTGCCGACACTGCCAGGGGCGTCCCGGGTGGAAAAAACCGAAACGCAGATCCAACACGCCACAGCCTCGTTGAACGTTCTGGTGGTCGACGATCATGCCGCCAATCGTTTGCTCATTTGCCAGCAACTGGAGTTTCTGGGTCATCGGTTCAGTGTCGCGGAGAATGGGCAGAAAGGCTTGGAGGTGTGGAAAACCGGTGCGTTCGATCTGGTGATCGCCGATTGCAACATGCCGGTCACGAATGGATATGAGCTGGTCCGAGCCATTCGCCGACATGAAAAACAAACGCAACAGGCACCCTGCACGGTTCTGGGTTTCACTGCCAATGCGCAACCGGAAGAAATTCAACGCTGCAAGCATGCCGGAATGGATGACTGTCTGTTCAAACCCCTGACCCTGACCGCCCTGAGCCAATGGGTCGAAGGCATAGCACCGACCGCCCTCGTTCCGGCTTTCAGCCTGGAAGGCTTGCAGCAGTTGACCGGCGGCAATCCCGTGCTGAACCAGCGACTGTTGACCGAACTGCTCAACAGTAACCGTCTCGATCGCCAGGGGTTGCTGGCACTCTGCGGCTCCTTGGACCCGCAGGCCTTTATCGATATTGCCCACAAGATCAAGGGTGCCGCGCGAATCGCCCAGGCGATTCGCTTGATCGACAGCTGCGAAGCGCTGGAAACAACTTGTCGCGACGACTTCCACCCTGACAAAGTCGCCGAATGCTGTGCCGCAGTGGAACGTGCCCTGCTGGAACTGGATCAGGCGCTGTTGCAACAAATCGGACAGAGCGACGAAAGCAGAATCACAGAGGCTTAACTATGCTTGGACGCTGAGCAGTGTGTTAACCATCATGGAGTGACCTGCATGTCCAGCCCACTGCGCCCGGATCAACGGCGGCTTCCGCTGCACATTCATATCAGCGTGATGCTTACCTGCCTGCTGTTGCTGACCGGACTGGTGCTGGGCATTTTCAATTATCAGCAATCCACTCAGATCATCCTGTCCAGCAGCGAGAAGCTCTTCGATCGCATCGAGCAGGATGTCCGCCTTGACCTGAAAGCGACCTACGAACCGATTCGTCACCTGCTGAGCCTGCAGATCCTCAACCCCGCCGTACAGGCACCGGACCTGGAGCAACGCCTGGCGTTGCTCAAACCCTTCAGCCAGTCACTCACCGACAACCCCGATCTGGCGTCACTGTACCTGGGCTACGGCAATGGCGATTTTTTCATGGTTCGCCCCCTGCGAACCGACGACTTGAAAACACTGCTCAACGCCCCGACGACAGCGGCGTATCAAGTGTGGAGCATCGAGCGAAACAGTGGCGGCCAGGTACATTCGCAATCCTTGTTTTTCGACCGGAACCTGGCTTTCATCAGCCGTCAGGATAATCCCGACGATCCCTACGATCCGCGTAGCCGCGCCTGGTTTACCAGCGCCGCCCGCGACAACGATCAAATCACCACAGAACCCTATGTCTTTTTCTCCACCCACAACGTCGGCACCACCCTGGCCCGACGCAGCGGCGAGCAATTGGTCATGGGCGCGGACCTGACCCTGGTCGAACTCAGTGCCACCCTGGCCAAGCATGTGGTGACCCCTGCTACCGAAATCGTCCTGTTCGATGCCCAGGGCAACGCCATTGCCTACCCCGACGCCAGCCGGCTGATCATCGACGATCAGACCGTCCGCCTGGCCAAGGCCGCCGACCTGAGCCCCAGCCTGGGTGCCCTACTCAACAACCCTCCCGAAGGTAATCGCCTGAATGTCGGCGGTCGCCAATGGATCGTCGCCCGCAGTAGCATGCAGGAAGGAGGCCCCCGGGGACTGCAGTTGGCACTTTTGGTGCCGGAAGATGAATTGCTGATCGACGCTTACCGCGTGCGCTGGCAAGGTGCGCTGATTACCCTGGCGACGCTGCTGTTGTGCGTGCCGCTGGGCTGGTTGACCTCCAGAGTCCTGGTCAAGCCCCTGCGCGCACTGGTGCAGGAAGCGGATGCGATTCGCAGTTTCGACTTCAACTTTCCGCTGTCCCGTCGCTCTCCGGTGCTCGAAATCGACCAACTGAGTGTGTCGATGACGCGCATGAAAGACACCCTGGCGAGCTTCTTCCAGATCACCGACAGCCTGAGTGCCGAAACCCGGTTCGCCCCGTTGCTGCAACGGGTGCTGTTTGAAACCGTGAAAATCGGCCAGGCCCAGGCCGGCCTGATCTATCTGCGCGAAGGCGACGGCGATCGCATGGAACCCCACGGCCTGGTCATCAACGAGACTGCGCAGCCCCTGTCGTCGTTCGATATCCACGCGCACGAACTGCATAACCCGCAGAGCCCCGCCTGGCTACAGCAGTTGTCGAGTGCCGACAATGTCGTCTGTAATCTCGGTTTCGAACAGGCGGGGGATTTGCAGAAAGTGCTGCTGGCACTGGACTGTCCCCGGGTGCACCTGATCGGCATCCGCTTGCACAATCGTCATAACGAAACCGTGGGTCTGCTGGTGTTTCTGCTGGCCGACAGCGGCAACCAGAGCGACCTGGAGAAACTTCGCCCGGATCGCATTGCGTTTCTGCAGGCCGTGTCCGGTGCAGCGGCGGTGAGTATCGAAAGCCAGCGCCTGCAAGCCCGGCAGAAACAACTGCTGGATGCCTTCATCAAGCTGCTGGCGGGTGCAATTGACGCAAAGAGCCCTTACACCGGCGGGCATTGTCAGCGTGTGCCGGCCCTGACCCTGATGCTTGCTCAAGCCGCTGCCGCCAGCAAGGATCCGGCCTTCAACGGCTATCAACCCACCGATGATGAATGGGAAGCCCTGCACATCGCAGCCTGGCTGCACGACTGCGGCAAGGTCACCACCCCGGAATACGTCGTGGATAAGGCCACGAAGCTGGAAACCCTGAACGATCGCATCCACGAAATCCGCACCCGTTTCGAAGTGCTCAAGCGCGATGCCTGGATCAGCTACTGGCAGGCGCTCGCCCACGGCGGCGATGAGCAACACCTGACGCAACTGCGTGAGGCCACCCTGGCCGGGCTGGATGATGACTTCGTCTTTGTAGCCCGCTGCAATCTCGGCAGTGAAGCCATGGCCGAGAGCGACCTGCAACGCCTGCGCAGCATCGGACAGCGCACCTGGACCCGAACCCTGGATGACCGGCTGGGGGTTTCCTGGGAAGAGAATCAGCGACAGGCCCGTACCCCGCCTCCCGCATTGCCGGTCGCCGAATCGCTGTTGGCGGACAAGCCCGAGCATCTGTTCGAACGCGCCGAAGCCGAACTGATTGCGCCGGACAATCCCTGGGGGTTCAAACTCAATGTACCCCGCTACAAGTACAACCGTGGCGAACTCTACAATCTGAGCATTACCCGCGGCACCCTGACCATTGAAGAGCGCTACATCATCAATCACCACATCGTGCAGACGATCCTGATGCTCAACCATCTGCCCTTCCCCGGCCACCTGCGCAACGTGGCGGAAATCGCCGGAGGTCATCACGAAAAGATGGACGGCACCGGCTATCCAAAACGCTTGAAGCGTGAGGACATGAGCCTGCCGGCGCGGATGATGGCGATCGCCGATATTTTCGAAGCGCTGACCGCTGCCGACCGGCCGTACAAGAAGGCCAAGCCATTGAGCGAAGCGCTGGGCATCATGGCCACTATGTGCCGGGAGGCCCACATCGACCCCGAGTTGTTCGGGTTATTCATCAAGGCGCGCATCTATCTGAAGTACGCCGAGCGTTTCCTCGACCCACGGCAAATCGATGTGGTAGACCCGTCAGGCCTGCTGATCAAGGCAGGCCTGACGGCGTGATCAGCAGTCGGTCAGGCGCAGGAAAATCGCCGCCAGTTGCTCGATACCGGCCTGGTCCTGCGCAGTGAAACGCGCCAGTTTCGGGCTGTCGAGGTCCAGCACACCGATCAGGCGACCGCCCTTGACCAGCGGCACCACCAGTTCGCTGTTCGATGCACTGTCACAGGCGATATGCCCGGGGAATGCGTGCACATCTTCGACCAACTGCGTCTGCAAGGTGGCCGCCGCGGTTCCGCATACACCCCGACCGAACGGAATCCGCACGCAGGCGATCTGCCCCTGGAACGGGCCCAGTACCAGTTCTTCGTTGCGATTGAGGTAGAATCCGGCCCAGTTCAGGTCATCGAGCTGATTGAACAGGAACGCCGAAAACTGCGCGGCGTTGGCAATGAAATCCCGCTCATCCGCCAAGAGTGACTCAAGCTGCGCGTGCAGCATGCGGTAGCCTTCCAGGCCCTGGCCGCTCTTTTGTAAATCGATCATGCCTTGTGCTCCAACAGTTTCAGCCCGACCCAATAACGGGCAAATTGATAGGCGCAACGTCCGTTACGATTGCCGCGCCCCGTGGCCCAGCGCACCGCGAGGATGTCCTGCTCCTCGGTGCGTTGCCACTTGAGGCCGGCCTTGTCGGCCAGTTGACCGATCCAGTGCTCGACGACGTTGAGAAAGTGTTCCTGGGTGAACGGATAGAACGACAGCCACAATCCGAAACGATCCGACAGGGCGATCTTGTCCTCCACCGCCTCGCTGGGGTGCAATTCGCCATCGACCCGTTTCCAGTTTTCGTTATCGCTTTCCTTTTCCGGCACCAGGTGGCGACGGTTGGAGGTGGCGTACAGCAACACGTTGTCCGGTGCCTGTTCCAGGGAACCGTCGAGTACGCTTTTGAGCACGCGATAGTCACCCTCGCCCGACTCGAACGACAGGTCATCGCAGAACAACACAAAACGCTGGGGCAGTTTGGCGATCTGTTCGACCACCCGCGGCAAATCCGCCAGGTGATCGCGCTCGATCTCGATCAGGCGCAAACCGGCCTCGGCGTGCTCTGCCAGCAAGGCGCGGACCAGCGAGGATTTACCGGTGCCGCGCGAGCCCCAGAGCAACGCATGGTTGGCCGGCATGCCATCGAGAAACTGTTGGGTATTGCGCCCCAGTTGTTCCACCTGGCGGTCGACGCCGATCAGGTCGGACAAACGCATATCGAGGCTGACCTGCAGCGGCAGCAGAAAGCCGCTACGGCCCTCGCGTTGCCAGCGCGCGGCCAGGCAGGTTGTCCAGTCGATGGCTTGCCGAGGGGTAGGCAGCAACGGTTCGATACGGGCCAGAACGGCATCGGCGCGTTCAAGAAAAGCATTCAATCGGGAATCCACGTCTTCTCCTCGGGCACGTTCACAGTAATGATGGCGATACAGCGACAACACATAGGGCTCCATGACCGGGATCAGCCCCGATACAGAGACTCGCGAGAACATCGGCATCCATGCATCGGCTATGCTTGAGCAGCGAAGGGAAACGAAAGTGATCCAACACCCCATGGATATCAAGTTCACCAACCGGCTGTCTTACAAACAAGCCCGGCTGACCGTGCTGGTCGGTTTTATTCTGGGCACGCTGCTCAGCCTGCTGCAAATAGGCATCGATTATGCCAGTGAAGACGCCTCCATCAACCGTGAAATCCTGTCTTTGCTGGAAATCAGCCACAACCCTGCCTCGCGCATCGCCTACAACATCGACGCCGAACTCGCTCAGGAACTGACCCTGGGCCTGCTGCGCTCGCCGGCGATCATCGGCGCCAGGCTGACCGACAACAACGGCAACGTGCTGGCCAACGTCAAGCGCCCCGGCCTGCAAAGCGGCTATCGCGTGCTCAGCGATCTGCTGTTCGGCGCCGACCGGCAGTTCGAGGACCGCCTCTATCTGGACCACTTGCCAGGCGAAGCCCTCGGCACGCTGCAACTGGACGTCGACACCTACTCATTCGGATATCGGTTCCTGCGTCGCGCCGAAGTGACCCTGCTCAACGGTTTCGCCCGCAGCCTGATCCTGACCGGCCTGCTGCTGGCGCTGTTCTATGTGATGCTGACCAAACCCTTGGTGCGGGTGATCCGTGAACTCAGCGGCCGCGATTCGCGCAGCATTGAACCCACCTCCCTGGAATGCCCGACCGGGCACGCCAATGACGAAATCGGCGTGCTGGTGAAAGTCGCCAACCAGCAATTCGAAAATGTCGCCACCGAAATCCAGCAGCGGCGCAACGCGGAAAACCGCCTCACCGACTACCTCAGCCAACTGGAAAACATCGTGTCGGCGCGCACCGCCGAACTCAAGGCGATCAACACCCGCCTGAGCCAATCCAATGAAGAGCTGGAAGTCGCCCGCAGTACTGCCCTGGACATGGCCGAAGCGCGTTCGGTATTCCTGGCCAACATGAGTCACGAAATCCGCACGCCCCTCAATGGCTTGCTGGGAATGATTGCGCTGTCGCTTGACGGTCCGCTGACTGCCGAGCAACAGCAACAGCTGTCCATTGCCCATGACTCGGGCAAGGTGCTGGTGGAATTGCTCAACGATATTCTGGATCTGTCGAAATTCGATGCCGGCCAGCTTGAACTCGAACACATCCCGTTCGACCTGGCCTCGCTGATCGAAGACACCGCCAACTTGCTGTCGCAAAACGCGGCACCGAGTGTCGAGCTGACCTGCCTGATCGATCCGCAATTTCCGGCACTGGTACTCGGCGATCCGACCCGGGTCCGGCAGATCGTCAGCAACCTGCTTTCAAACGCCCTCAAGTTCACCCGTTTCGGGCGAGTCGATGTGCGCCTGTCGACCGCCGGCGATGGCGTCAGAATCGAGGTCTGCGACACGGGCATCGGCATCCCCCAGGACGCTCAGGTGAAAATCTTCCAGCCCTTTACCCAGGCCGGTGCCGGAATTACCCGGCAATTCGGCGGTACCGGATTGGGCCTGGCGCTGACCTACAACCTTTGCGAAGCCATGCAAGGGCGCCTCACCATCAGCTCGGAAGCGGGTTTCGGCAGCCAATTCTGCGCGCAACTGCCACTGCCCCGGCACACCCGGGCCCTCGTACCGCCGTCTTTGAAGGGCAAGGTCATCGCCATTACCGCCGCCAGCAGTGGCCTGGCGGAACTGCTGGGTAGCGTGTTACCTGGCTGGGGAGTGGACTATCAGCAGCGCGCCATCGACGACCCGTTGATCGGCCTGGATTTCGACATGCTGATTACCGATTGCCCGGAATGCTTGTTTAACCTGCGCCCCACCTTCACCGCGCCGATTTTGCTGGTGACCGCTTATGGCAATTTCATGCCCAGCGAACAAGTCAACGCCCTCGCCCCCTTGCAGCAGCAGGCACGCCCCTTGGCACGCAATGCGCTGCACCAGAACCTGCGCCGCGTCCTGCAACCTGAAATCGCCACCATTGGCGACATCCGGATCGATGCGCAATCCCCACAACGCCGCGCGCGGGTGCTGCTGGTCGAGGACAATCCGGTCAATCAACTGGTGGCCAAGGGCATGCTCGGCAAACTCGGGTGCGAAGTGATCGTCGCCGCCCATGGTGTCGAGGCACTGGATCAGTTGGAAGGCAGCGAGTTCGATCTGGTGTTGATGGACTGCAACATGCCGGTGATGGACGGCTATGAAGCGAGCCGGCAAATCCGCCGCAGCGGACGCTGGCCGCAATTGCCTATCGTCGCCCTGACCGCCAACGCCATGTCCGAGGAACGCGAACGTTGCCGTGCGGCGGGCATGAGCGACTACCTGGCCAAACCGTTCCGCCGGGAAGAGTTGGTCGCGCTGCTGGATATCTGGATACCCGTTACGACAGTGCCTTGATTTGCCCCAACAGGTGATCCAGGCCGTCGCGCAACTGATTCAGGCGATCCAGATCCACGCCGCTGTCGCACAACAGTCGAGCCTTCAGCGGTCCAACCTGATCGCGCAATGCCAGACCGGTCGGCGACAGGCTCAAATGCACCTCACGCTCATCCCGGGCCGAACGCTGACGCTGTACCAGCTGCAGTTGCTCAAGGCGCTTGAGCAACGGCGTCAGCGTGCCGGAGTCCAGCGCCAGGCGCTCGCCCAGGGCCTTGACGGTGGGCTGCTCCGGTACTGTTTCCTGCCATTCCCACAACACCAGCATCGCCAGGTATTGCGGGTAGGTGAGGCCCAGTTGATCGAGCATCGGCTTATAGGCACGAATCACCGCCCGGGAAGCAGCGTACAGCTTGAAGCAGAGCTGGCTGTCGAGGTTCAGGGAGTCGACGGACAAGGTGTTCATTTGAGCAGGGCTTCGATCTCGCGGCTCAGGTCCTGTGGCTTGGTCGCCGGGGCGAAACGCTTGACCAGCTTGCCGTCCTTGCCGATCAGGAACTTGGTGAAGTTCCACTTGATGCCCTGTGAACCGAGCACGCCCGGTGCACGCTTTTTCAACTGCACGAACAGCGGATGGGCATCGGCGCCGTTGACCTCGATCTTTTTGAACAGCGGGAAACTGACACCGTAGTTCAACTCGCAGAACTCGCTGATCGCGCCTTCGTTACCCGGTTCCTGCTTGCCGAATTGATTGCAGGGAAAGCCCAGCACCACCAGGCCTTTGTCCTTATAGGTCTGCCACAACTCCTCCAGCCCTTTGTACTGTGGGGTGAAACCGCATTTGCTGGCGGTGTTGACCACCAGCACGGCTTTGCCGGCGAAATCCGCCAGGGTTTTTTGCTCACCCTTGATAGTGGTGCACGGGATGCTCAGCAGGTTGTCGCTCATGATGAAGGCTCCGGATTCGGGAAGATGCACCAAACATAGCGTGCAATTGAATTGTGTGCAATTTAATAATCGATTTTCCGGAGCACACCGCAAACTGTAGGAGCTGGCTTGCCAGCGAAGGCGATCCTTGAGACTTGCATCGCCAACCCGGACGCCTTCGCCGGCAAGCCGGCTCCTACAGGTGTTGCATCAGCCGCGGATGGTCCATTCATCCCCAATCACTGTAGGAGCTGGCTCGTCGGATCGCCGCACCGCAGCGAAGGCGGTCTTGAGATTTGCATCGCCAAGCAGGCCGGTTCCAACAGGAATTGAGTTGATCTACGCAGGTTAGTTGCGCGGCACCAGGTCCAGGCACACCGAGTTGATGCAGTAACGCAGACCGGTAGGTGGCGGGCCATCGGGGAACACATGCCCCAGGTGCGCATCGCATTTGGCGCAGACCACTTCGGTGCGGATCATGCCGTGGCTGGTGTCGCGAATCTCGACCATGGCACTGTCACCGATCGGCGCATAGAAACTCGGCCAGCCGCATCCGGAATCAAATTTGGTTCTGGAATCGAACAGCGGCTCGTTACAGCAGATGCAGTGGAAAATGCCGTCGACCTTGCTGTCGTTGTATTTGCCGGAGAACGGGCGTTCGGTGCCCTTGAGCCGGCACACGTTGTACTGCTCGGGATCGAGCATGGCTTTCCATTCTTCCAGGGTTTTTTCCAACTTTTCCATCATCACACCTCGGCGGCTGAAAAAGCCCGATCTGTACCTTTTCCACGGATCAGGCGGCACGTATGATTGCGCCTCGTCAAACGCCAGTCTGGCAGCCAGACCACGCGCATTCAAACGGATTTACGGATGCTGCCTCTCAAGGCGTCAGGCCTGTGCGATTGCGCAGGATTCCCAGTACGGTTGTTCACACGCCGCCTGGATCGTTCATTTTCGGGAACACATCGCCATGCAGGTCAGCAAATCGAACAAGCTCGCCAACGTCTGCTACGACATTCGCGGCCCGGTGCTCAAGCACGCCAAACGCCTGGAAGAGGAAGGCCATCGCATCCTCAAGCTGAACATCGGCAACCCGGCGCCCTTTGGTTTCGAAGCGCCGGATGAAATCCTCCAGGACGTCATCCGCAACTTGCCGACCGCCCAGGGCTACAGTGATTCCAAGGGCCTGTTCAGCGCGCGCAAGGCCGTGATGCAGTACTACCAGCAAAAGCAGGTGGAAGGCGTCGGCATAGAAGACATCTACCTGGGCAATGGTGTTTCCGAGCTGATCGTGATGTCGATGCAGGCCCTGCTCAACAACGGCGACGAAGTGCTGGTGCCGGCACCGGACTACCCACTATGGACCGCGGCAGTGAGCCTGTCGGGTGGTAATCCGGTGCACTACCTGTGCGACGAGCAGGCCAACTGGTGGCCGGACCTGGCGGATATCAAGGCCAAGATCACCCCGAACACCAAGGCACTGGTGATCATCAACCCGAACAACCCGACTGGCGCGGTGTACTCCAAAGAAGTGCTGCTGGGCATGCTGGAACTGGCCCGCCAGCACAATCTGGTGGTGTTCTCCGACGAAATCTACGACAAGATCCTGTACGACGATGCCGTGCACATCTGCACCGCTTCCCTGGCGCCCGACTTGCTGTGCCTGACCTTCAATGGCCTGTCCAAGTCCTATCGCGTCGCCGGTTTCCGCTCCGGCTGGATCGCCATTTCCGGCCCGAAACACCATGCCCAGAGCTACATCGAAGGCATCGACATGCTGGCCAACATGCGTCTGTGTGCCAACGTGCCGAGCCAGCATGCGATCCAGACCGCGCTGGGTGGTTATCAGAGCATCAACGATCTGGTGCTGCCGCCCGGGCGCCTGCTGGAACAACGCAACCGCACCTGGGAACTGCTCAATGACATTCCTGGCGTGAGCTGCGTCAAGCCAATGGGCGCGCTGTATGCGTTCCCGCGCATCGATCCGAAAGTCTGTCCGATCCATAACGACGAAAAATTCGTCCTCGACCTGCTGCTCTCCGAGAAGCTGCTGGTGGTACAAGGCACGGCCTTCAACTGGCCGTGGCCGGACCACTTCCGCGTCGTGACCCTGCCACGGGTCGATGACCTGGACATGGCTATCGGGCGCATCGGCAACTTCCTCAAAACCTATCGCCAGTAAATGGCCATCACCGTGCGACGTCCACAGGCGTCGCACGGTGATTCATTCAGCAACACATGTTTACGCCCTGCCGAATCCAGTCATCTCGTTTCCCGACCAACCACACACAGCCCGTTCTCGCCTAACAACGGCGGGCGCTGCAATGCCCACAAGTCTTACAAACACTTCCCGGTACAACGTCGGAAATACCCTGCAAGCAGCTAAGCTATTGCCGTAGGACACAGTTTGAAATAGTCACCTGGTTGAATACCCCGGTGCAGCACCTTATATACCCCGCAGTACGCTACATCTTTAGCATAAGGAGATTTCTACAACCATGATGCGCATCCTGCTGTTTTTGGCCACTAACCTGGCGGTCGTGCTGATTGCCAGCATCACGCTAAGCCTTTTCGGCTTCAACGGGTTCATGGCGGCCAATGGGGTTGATCTCAACCTCAATCAGCTGCTGATTTTCTGTGCGGTCTTTGGTTTCGCCGGTTCCCTGTTCTCGCTGTTCATCTCCAAGTGGATGGCGAAGATGAGCACCAGCACCCAGATCATTACCCAGCCACGTACTCGCCACGAGCAATGGCTGCTGCAAACCGTCGAGCAACTGTCCCGTGAAGCCGGGATCAAGATGCCCGAAGTCGGGATTTTCCCGGCCTACGAAGCGAACGCGTTCGCCACCGGCTGGAACAAGAACGACGCACTCGTCGCGGTCAGCCAGGGCTTGCTTGAGCGTTTCTCGCCGGATGAAGTGAAGGCCGTTCTGGCTCACGAAATCGGTCATGTGGCCAATGGCGACATGGTGACCCTGGCGCTGATCCAGGGCGTGGTGAACACCTTCGTGATGTTCTTCGCACGGATCATCGGCAACTTTGTCGACAAGGTGATCTTCAAGAACGAAGAAGGCCAAGGGATCGCCTACTACGTGGCGACCATTTTCGCCGAACTGGTCCTGGGTATCCTCGCCAGCGCCATCGTCATGTGGTTCTCGCGCAAACGGGAATTCCGTGCCGACGAAGCCGGGGCAAACCTGGCCGGTACTGCCGCGATGATTGGCGCCCTGCAACGCCTGCGTGCGGAACAAGGTCTGCCAGTGCACATGCCGGACACCCTGAATGCTTTTGGCATCAACGGTGGCCTCAAACAGGGCTTCGCTCGCATGTTCATGAGCCATCCACCGCTGGAAGAGCGTATCGACGCACTGGCTCGTCGTCGGGGCTGAGTGCTTCCAAGGCAAACAAGAAGGCCCGCAGTGATGCGGGCCTTTTTTATGCGCTTCAATATTGGGTGTTCTTTCGGCCCCCTTCGCGAGCGGGCTCGCTCCCACATTGGACTTGCGTACAACACGCCCCCCTGTGGGAGCGAGCCTGCTCGCGATGGGGCCGGAACAATCAACAAGCATTACCGGCTGGAAACCCGATACACCCGTTCCTCAAGCCGCGTAACACCCGCCTCCAGAAATTTCCCGCTCTCGCTCAAGACATCCTGATCCTCAAGGATCTTCAACCCCCACGCAGCCCCGAACAACCGCTGCACTTCATCGTCGAGTACGGCGAATGGTGGCCCGGACATTTGTGCCTGATCGTAATCCAGGGTGATCAACAACCCGAGGGACTGCCTGGGCAGTATCCGTTTCAAATGTTCGGCATAGCGCTCCCGCATCTCTGGCGGCAACGCTATCAGCGCCGCGCGATCATAAAGCGCGGAGCAATCCGCCACATCACCGGCACTCAGGGAGAAGAAATCACCGCACCACAGTTCAATCGAACCGGCGCGATAGACCTTGAATGGCCCCTGCTCGCTGATGGCGGGATCGAAACCATGCTCACCGAAGAAATCCTCCACGGCTTTTTCCGACAACTCTATGCCCAGGACTTCATGCCCCTGGTGTGCCAGCCACAGCAAATCGAGGCTCTTGCCGCACAACGGCACCAACACCCGTGAACCTTCCTCAAGACCCAGCTGTGGCCAGAACCGTTTCAGATGACCGTTCACCTGCGGCAGATGAAAGCCGATCTGATTCGACGCCCACTTCTTGTGCCAAAACTCCGGCTGCATAAATAACCCCGAAAATTCGATCAAAACACCCTAAAACTTATATTAGATTTAGATCAATGATCTGACTGAAGATGGTGCCATCTTAACTCTCAGGAGCTCATTCATGTTCCCCAGCCTGTACATATCCCATGGCTCCCCGATGCTGGCCCTGGAACCCGGCGCCAGCGGGCCGGCCCTCGCTCGCCTGGCGGCAGAAATGCCCAAGCCCAAAGCCATCGTGATTGTCTCGGCGCACTGGGAAAGCCATGAACTCTTGGTCAGCGCCAATCCCCGGCCCGAAACCTGGCATGACTTCGGTGGTTTTCCAAAGGCGCTGTTCGAAGTGCAATATCCGGCGCCCGGCGATCCCCGGCTGGCGGCCGAGGTTGTCGAGCTGTTGAACGCAGCCGACCTTCCCGCACGCAGCGACACTCAGCGGCCGTTTGACCACGGCGTCTGGGTGCCCTTGTCATTGATGTATCCGCAGGCCGATATTCCGATCGTCCAGGTTTCCCTGCCAACCCGTGGCGGCCCCGCCCTGCAAACCCGCGTCGGCCATGCCCTGGCCAGCTTGCGCGAACAGGGTGTGCTGTTGATCGGCTCCGGCAGCATTACCCACAACCTGCGGGAACTGGACTGGCATGCCGGCCCTGAGAGCGTCGAGCCCTGGGCGCAGGTATTTCGCGATTGGATGATCGAGAAACTTGAGGCCAACGACGAAACGGCTTTGCACGATTATCGTCAACAGGCACCGAACGCCGTGCGCAACCATCCCAGCGATGAACACCTGCTTCCGCTGTACTTTGCCCGCGGTGCCGGGGGTAATTTCACCGTCGCCCACAAAGGCTTCACGATGGGTGCGTTGGGTATGGATATCTACCGCTTTGGCTGACCGTTAAACCGAGTTGCGCCCTTCGCGAGCAGGCTCGCGCCCACATTTGATCTCGGTCGTTTACACCACTTGTGTGCGCAGAATATCTACTGTGGGAGATTCTATGGTTGAGGGGAAGCCCTCATCTGGTTTTCGGCTGGTATTCGCTCTGTCCTTTCAACAGGGCGAATACCAGCCGAGCAAGCTTGCGGGCCAGCATCACCAGTGCCTGGGTGGTGCTGAAACCTCGGCTTCTTTGCTCCTGGTAAAACCCTTTCCAGGTCTCGGTACGACTCGCCGACATGGCCGCATTGTGCAAAAGCCGACGGGCCTCTGGATCGCCTCGCTTGGTCAAACTCCGGCGAGCGTCCTTTTGCCCTGATTTTGCCACCCGTAAATCCATTCCCAGAAAGGCGATGAAGGCATCTGCATTTCTGAAGTCTCCGCGCTGAAACGCTGTAATCAGGCGCGCACCGGTCAAAAATCCGATGCCTTCAACTTTCAGGCAACGTTTCAGCTGACCGAGCAAACCGGCTTCCTTGAGCTGATCGTTGATCGTCTTTTCGATCAGCGTCTCGAGCTGCTGCATGGACTTTATTTGCTCGGTAAAAGCCGCCTTCAGCAGGGGCTCATTCGACCAGCTTTGCACCAGTCCAACCCTTGCCTGGACCAAGGCGGCCCGACGGCGGAAAAGGCTCAGGAGCTGGCGGTATAGCGGTGACGGCGGGGTCCATGGGTGAAGCTCTTCCTGTTCATTTTTCAGATACCGAGCAAGTAGCTTGGCATCCAGCGCATCGGTTTTGGCGCGAATCTTCACACCTTCGCGGTAATGCTTGAGCTCATAACCGCCCACCATGTAAATCACGCAGCCGGCCTCATAGGCCAAGTCAGCGAACTCCAAGTGGTAGATATTGGTGGCTTCGATGGCAATAGCCACCGGCCCCGCCAATTCTTTTAACCATTTACCAATGGCTACCTTGTTGTTGGGGATTTTTTCGAGCAGGTCCAGTTCGGCGTGATAGATCACCAGTTCGTTCTTGGCGACATCCACGCCCACGATCGGCTTTAAGACTGGAACCGGCATTGCCATAGGATTTCCTCCGAGATATGGTTTTAAGCACTTGAAGGGCTCACCCAGGGGCGCAGGCTTGTTCCTATCGTCGGTCCTAGCCAGAAGCATTCTTTATCGGCGCTTGGGTGAAAGGAGGAGGGGCGAACTCTCCCACAGTCTGTACTGCGTCAACAGTCAGAATCGAGCCTTGTCCCTCCTCCTCCCTTCAAGTCCTACCATACAAGCGAGCCTGCTCGCGAAGGGCGCACCACCGGCTCAAAGGAAAAAAAAGCAAAAAAAATCCCCGAACCAGTCGGGGATTTTTTATGTTCGATCAATCAGCCCGAAAGCGGATCAATCTTCGCGATAGCGACGCAGTTTCAACTGCTTACCGGCAACGCGAGTGTCCTTCAGTTTGGTCAGCAGACGCTCCAGACCATCTTCAGGCAGCTCGACGAGGCTGAAGCTGTCACGCACCTGGATGCGACCGATGGCTTCACGGGCCAGACCACCTTCATTGAGGATGGCGCCCAGCAGGTTCTTGGCGGCGATACCGTCACGCGCACCCAGCGCGGTACGGCAACGGGCACGACCTTCGGCCAACGGGATCGGAGCACGACGCTCACGGTCACCACGGTCCGGACGATCACCGGAACGCTCTGGACGATCGCCACGCGGTGCGTTGTTCGGCACCAGTGGACGCTCTTTCTCGATAGCGGCCAGGTTCAGCGCTTGACCGTTGGTAGCCTTGCGCAGCAGGGCTGCGGCCAGGGCACGCGGGCTGCAACCGATGTCGGCGGTCAGGCGATCCAGCAGATCACCGTGAGTCGATTCGGCATCGGCCACCAGCGGCGACAGGCTGTTGGTCAGCTTCTTGATGCGTGCATCCAGAACCGCTTGAGCGTCCGGCAGACGAACTTCGGCAACCTTCTGACCGGTCACACGCTCGATCACTTGCAGCATGCGGCGCTCACGCGGAGTCACCAGCAGCAGCGCACGGCCTTCGCGACCGGCACGGCCAGTACGGCCGATACGGTGAACGTAGGATTCCGGATCGTACGGCATGTCAACGTTGAACACGTGAGTGATGCGCGGTACGTCCAGGCCACGAGCGGCAACGTCGGTCGCCACAACGATGTCCAGACGGCCATCCTTGAGGGAGTCGATCACGCGCTCACGCTGGTTCTGGGCAATGTCACCGTTCAGCGCAGCGGCTTTGTAGCCTTTGGCTTCCAGGGCGCTGGCCAGGTCCAGGGTTGCTTGCTTGGTGCGCACGAACATGATCAGCGCGTCGAAATCTTCCACTTCCAGCAAGCTGAGAACGGCAGAAGTCTTCTGGTCAGCGTGAACCAACAGGTGAGCCTGTTCGATCGCGGTAACGGTCTGGGTCTTGCTCTGGATCTTCACGTGCTTCGGATCGCGCAGATGGCGTTCGGCGATGGCACGGATCGATTGCGGCAAGGTGGCCGAGAACAATACGGTCTGACGGGTTTCCGGCATGGCCTTGAAGATAACTTCCAGGTCGTCCATGAAGCCCAGTTTGAGCATTTCGTCTGCTTCGTCGAGAACCAGGTGGTTCACGGTCGCCAGCACTTTTTCGTCGCGACGCAGGTGGTCGCACAGACGGCCCGGAGTGGCGACAACGATCTGTGCGCCATTACGGATTGCTTTCAATTGTGGGCCCATCGGCGCGCCGCCGTAGACAGCCACAACAGTTACGCCCGGCATTTGCTTGGCGTAGGTTTCGAAAGCGGTTGCAACTTGTAGCGCCAACTCACGAGTTGGGGCCAGGATCAGAGCTTGCGGCTCGCGCTTGGACGGATCAATGCGGTGCAGGATAGGCAGGGCAAAGGCAGCGGTTTTACCGGTACCGGTTTGCGCCTGACCAATCATATCGTGACCGGCGAGAATGATCGGGATCGACTGCTGCTGAATGGCCGAAGGCTCTTCATAGCCGGTAGCGACTACTGCAGCGACAATATTGGGATGAAGTTCAAGAGCGGCGAAGCCGCCGATTTCCTGGGTCATGGGTCTGCCTCTAAGTGCATCCGCAAAGACCCATGCTCCAAAGCTGCGCATGCCGTGTTGAGACTCAAGAGTCGCCCTGGCAGCTTTGTCGGCGGGGATTTGCGAAAACGAATGAATGAAAAGAATCGTTAAGGAAGAGTCCGCTGTACGGACGTGCAACCGAAGCTGACTTCGGGGAATTGCGCTACCTAAACGCGGCCCGGCTAAAGGCCGGCGCGCACTATACCGGAATTTGCCGAAAAAGGGAGCCTTTTTTTAACGTAAAACTGCCGCGTACAGCGTTCTGTCACAGGCTTTGCGGATAATCGTGCAAGCGTCTATTTTTCAAAGGCCCGGCCCTGCGGGTCATGACGCTAAAACGGTTCACCTTGAACACGCGGACCGTCGGTCCGACTCCCCTTCCCGCTCGAGGAAATGCCCTCATGAAAGAGCTCGACACCCACCGTGTGAGCCGTGAAAAGCGCGGTCATGTCCTGTTGATCGGCCTGGATCGGGTCGCCAAACGCAACGCCTTCGATCTCGACCTGCTCAACGAGCTAAGCCTGGCTTATGGCGAGTTCGAGGCCGACAGCGAAGCGCGGGTGGCGGTGGTATTTGGTCATGGCGAGCATTTCACCGCCGGTCTGGATCTGGTGAATGCCAGCGCCGCGCTGACCGAAGGCTGGCAGGCTCCGCCCGGCGGCTGCGATCCATGGGGGGTATTTGCCGGTCCCCGAGTCAGCAAACCGGTGATCGTCGCGGCCCAGGGTTACTGCCTGACCATCGGCATCGAGTTGATGCTGGCCGCCGATATCAACCTGTGCGCCAGCAATACCCGCTTCGCGCAAATGGAAGTGCAGCGCGGCATCTTCCCCTTTGGCGGTGCCACGCTACGCCTGCATCAAGTGGCCGGCTGGGGCAATGCCATGCGCTGGATGCTGACCGGGGATGAGTTCGATGCCCATGATGCGTTGCACTTGGGTTTGGTGCAGGAAGTCATGGCCAGCGAGGATTTGCTGCCCAGGGCAATCGAGCTGGCCGAGCGCATTGCCCGTCAGGCACCGCTGGGGGTTCAGGCCACATTGATGTCGGCGCGACAGGCGCGTTATGAAGGGGAAACGGCTGCTGCCCAAGGGTTGCCGGTGCTGGTGAAGAAGTTGTTGGGCAGTGAGGATGCCCAGGAGGGGGTGCGTTCGCTGGTGGAGCGGCGGCCCGGCGTATTCAAAGGCTGTTGAGAGTTGTGTCGGCATTGATATCGCAATCGCGGGCAAGCCTTGCTCCCACAGGTTTTGCGTCGTCCACCGAGAATGTGAACGACACAAAACCTGTGGGAGCAAGGCTTGCCCGCGATGAGGCCCAACCAGACAGCACTCAAGTCGCCGGGCGAATCGCCTTGATCAACGACTGCAACGAATACCCCAACCGCGGCGCCAGTGCTTCAGCCCGGGCGGTCAACCCTTCCATATCGAGCTCCTGATCCAGCTCCGAAGGCACGATCAGGATCACGTTGCCCTCCTTCACCGGCAACTCCCAGTAATGCCGGTGATAGAGCCCGCGCAGCAATGCGGCGCCCAACGGCTTGCCGTCATCGGTTGCCCACTGATTGATCACCAGCCAGCCTCCGGGATTCAGGCGTTTCTGGCAGTTCTCCAGGAAGGTCCACGCCAGATGCCCAACGCCCGGACCCACGTCGGTATAGAGGTCGACAAAAATCAGGTCCGCCGGCTCGGCGGTGTCGAGCAGTTCCAGCGCATCGCCCACGCGGATATACAGGCGCGGATCGTCATCCAGCCCAAGGTATTCGATGGCCAGGCGCGGCACATCCGGGCGCAGTTCGATGGCCTCGACATCTTCCAGCGGCAGGAACTTGAGGCAGGCCTGGGTTAGCGTGCCGGCGCCGAGACCCAGGAACAGCGCGGATTCGGGCTGTTCGTGGCATAGCGCACCGATCAGCATCGCCCGGGTGTAATCGTATTCGAGCCAACTCGGGTCGGCTGTAAACACACAGCTTTGCTCGATGGCATCACCGAATTCGAGAAAACGGTAATCAGCCACTTCCAGCACACGAATCACGCCAAATTCGTCCTGCACCTCGGCGAGCAAATGCTCGACGCGCTCCTCAGTCATTTCGTCTCCCGATCGTCGCCATGCCTTCAATATAAAAAGCGGCAACGCAATAACACCGCGAACAGGGGGCGGCAAAGGCGCGATTGTCCGCCAAGCTTCGGGAACAGGTCACGCACTAATTGCTGATAACATGGTTGTCCGAGCGTAAAACATTAGAGACCGCGATGAGCCAACCCTGGAGCCCTGACAGCTGGCGCGCCTTGCCGATCCAGCAACAACCCCGATATCCCGACGTGGCGCATTTGCAGCATGTCGAGCAAACCCTGGCCAGCTATCCACCGCTGGTGTTTGCCGGTGAAGCCCGGGAATTGCGCCGTCAGTTTGCCGAGGTGACCCAGGGCCGCGCGTTTCTGTTACAAGGCGGCGACTGCGCGGAAAGCTTCGCCGAGTTCTCCGCCGCGAAAATCCGCGACACCTTCAAGGTGCTGCTGCAAATGGCGATTGTCATGACCTTCGCGGCCGGTTGCCCGGTGGTCAAGGTCGGGCGCATGGCCGGGCAATTCGCCAAGCCCCGCTCGGCCAACGATGAGACGATCGACGGCGTGACCCTGCCGGCCTACCGTGGCGATATCGTCAACGGTATCGGTTTCGACGAAAAAAGCCGCGTGCCGGACCCGGAGCGCCTGCTGCAGTCCTATCACCAATCCACCGCCACCCTGAATCTGTTGCGCGCATTCGCCCAGGGCGGGTTTGCCGACCTGCATCAGGTGCACAAGTGGAACCTGGACTTCATCGCCAACTCGGCCCTGGCGGAAAAATACAGCCACCTGGCCGACCGCATCGATGAAACCCTGGCCTTCATGCGTGCCTGTGGCATGGACAGCTCGCCGCAACTGCGCGAGACCAGTTTCTTCACCGCCCACGAAGCGCTGCTGCTGAACTACGAAGAAGCCTTCGTGCGCCGCGACAGCCTGACCAACGATTATTACGACTGCTCGGCCCATATGCTGTGGATCGGCGACCGCACCCGTCAGCTCGACGGCGCCCACGTCGAATTCCTGCGCGGGGTGAATAACCCGATCGGCGTCAAGGTCGGCCCGAGTATGAACCCCGAAGACCTGATTCGCCTGATCGACGTGCTGAACCCGGACAACGATCCGGGCCGTCTTAACCTGATTGCGCGGATGGGCGCGAACAAGGTCGGCGATCACTTGCCGCAGCTCATTCGCGCCGTGCAGCGTGAAGGCAGGCAAGTGCTGTGGAGTTCGGACCCGATGCACGGCAACACCATCAAGGCCAGCAGCGGCTACAAGACCCGCGACTTCGCGCAGATCCTCGGTGAAGTGAAGCAGTTCTTCCAGGTGCACGAAGCCGAAGGCAGTTATGCCGGTGGCATTCACATCGAGATGACCGGGCAGAACGTCACCGAGTGCATTGGTGGCGCGCGGCCGATAACCGAGGACGGTCTGTCGGATCGTTACCACACCCATTGCGACCCGCGGATGAATGCCGACCAGTCGCTGGAGTTGGCATTCTTGATTGCCGAGACCCTGAAACAGGTTCGGCGTTAAATAGCGTCGCTCCCTTCGCGAGCAGGCTCGCTCCCACAGGTACAGCGCACTCCTGTGGGAGCGAGCCTGCTCGCGAAAGGGCCAGCTCAGACACCATCAATCCCGGCCAATGCCACCCTCAACCTTGCCGCACTCGCCCGCGGACAATTCAACTGAATCCGCTCCAACCCCAACCAATCCGCCATCCGCCGCAGATTGACCGCCAACGCCAGCATCCCTTCATCATCCAGCCCCGGCTCTTCCTCATGCACCGCATGCACTGCCAATCGCCCCGCCGCCCGTTCGGCGCGCAGATCAACCCGTGCGGCGATCCGTTCGTTGTGCAAGAACGGCAGGACGTAATAGCCATAGACCCGTTTGTCCTGCGGCGTGTAAATCTCCAGCCGATAGCGAAAATCGAACAGGCGCTCGGTACGGCTGCGCTCCCAGATCAGCGAGTCGAAGGGTGAAAGCAGCGCACTGGCCTCGACCCTGCGTGGCATCTTGGGCTCGGGCAGGCAATACGCCGGTTGCCGCCAGCTCTGGACCTCGCAAATGAGCAACTCACCCGCCTCGACCAATTCATCAAGGCGTGGGCGACTGTCAGCGGGACTCAAGCGAAAATAGTCGCGCAAGTCCTTCTCGGTACCCACCCCCAAAGCTGTCGCGGCGTGCAGTAATAGACCACGGTGGGCTTGGGCCTCGCTCAATTGCGGTTGCGCAAGAATCGCCGCAGGAATCACCCGCTCAGGCAGGTCATAAAGCCGCTCGAATCCGCGCCGGCTGGCGACAGTCACTTCGCCTGCGGCGAACAACCATTCCAGCGCATGCTTTTCCGCGCTCCAGTCCCACCACGGCCCTGCCCGCTCCTGGCGCGTCGACAAACTACCCGCGCCCAGCGCGCCCTGTTCCTGAACGCAAACCAGCACCCGGTGAACCGTGTCCTGCTGTTCACGACCGAATTTCGCCAGTTGCTGATAGATGTCTTCGCCCCGGGTCGCACGTTGCATGCGCCAGCGCATCAACGGGTACATGGACAAGGGCAGCAACGAGGCCTCATGCCCCCAGTATTCGAACAAGGTGCGATGCCGGCCCTGACTCCAGGCGGCCTGGTCGAGCAAGTCGGATGAGTAATTGCCGAGACGGGAAAACAGCGGAAGGTAGTGCGAACGCACCACTGCATTGACGGAATCGATCTGCAGAATGCCCAGCCGTTCGATCAGACGGTTGAGTTGAACCGGTTTGATCGTCGCCGGCGGCTGGCGCCCGTTGAATCCTTGGGCAGCCAGCGCCAGACGCCGAGCCTGTTTGAGGGAAAAGGACTGTGTTGCGGGCATGAGCATCTCCTTGTCTGCTCGCAACCTACCTCACCGAAAGTCGGTTTGTGTAGTTGGGTTTTACTCATTTGTGCATCGGGTCGCTCCAGAACGGTTTGACCGACTCGAACTCCACATCCGCGCGGCTCATACCGATGTCTTTCAGCGCTTCATCACTCAGGCTTGCCAACAACTCGCGTTCCCGGTGAAGTTCATACCAGCGGCTGAACTTGTGCAACAGATCCGATACCAGGTGGTGAGAGTGTTTTTCTACGGCTGGATATTCATGTTGACCTTTCATCTTGTTGCCCTCCGTTTGGATGGCTTCAGTCTCGCCCCAGGCTTAAGATCAATCCAACGAATGTTTCTGATGTCACATATCTCGGAGATTGATGAATGTCGGCCTACCCGAGTATCGATACCGAAGTGCTGCGCACCTTCGTTGCCATCGCCGACCAGGGTGGGTTTACCCGCGCCGGTGAATTGGTCAATCGCACACAGTCCGCCGTCAGCATGCAGATGAAACGGCTGGAAGAAGACGTGTTGCAACGGCAATTGTTCCAGCGCGACGGCCGCCAGGTGAGGCTGACGGCGGAAGGCCAGGTGTTGCTTGGCTATGCGCGGCGCATCCTCAAGCTGCACAGCGAGGTGTTCAATACCCTGCGCGAACCGCACATGGTCGGCATGGTGCGCATCGGTACGCCGGATGACTATGTGATGCGTTTCCTGCCGGGGATTCTGCGCCGGTTTGCCCAGTCCTACCCGCTGATCCAGATCGAGGTGCATTGCGAATCATCCAAACAACTGCTGGTGCGTCAGGATCTGGACCTGTCCATCGTCACCCGCGAACCGGGCAGTGAAATCGGCCAGTTGTTGCGCAAGGAACGATTCGTCTGGGCCGAAGCGCAATGCTACAGCGCCCACGAGCAGACACCGTTGCCGCTGGCGATGTTCAACAGCGATTGTTTCTGCCGCTTATGGGCCTGCAATGCGCTCGATGCCATAGGCCGCGATTACCGGGTGGCCTACAACAGTGACAGCCTGTCGGCGATCATGGCAGTGGTCAGCGCCGGCCTGGCGGTGACCGCGCAACTGGAAAGCCTGATAACGCCCGACATGCGCATCCTCGGCGAGGATGAAGGTTTGCCCCTGTTGCCCGAAGCCAGCATCATGCTGGTGCGCAACCTGCACAACCCGTCGCCAATCACCGAGTGCCTGGCCGAACACATCATCGAAGGCTTCAAACTTTAAGGGCGAGTGTCACCGCGCAGCACACCAGATAGCCACAGAACAGTCCGCGCAACAGCCGCTCCGGTAGCGCATGGGCAATTTTCACGCCCCAACTGATGCTAATCAGCCCGCCGATTGCCAACGGAATGCCGATCATCCAGTCCACCTGATGATGCACGGCATACGTGACCAGCGTGACACCCGTGCTGGGTAATGCCAACGCCAGCGACAAACCTTGCGCCACCACCTGACTGGTGCCAAACACACTGGTCAGTACCGGCGTCGCCACCACGGCACCACCCACGCCAAACACGCCGCCCATGGTGCCGGATGCCGCACCGAGTACACCCAGCCACGGCCACGGGTAATTCATCTCCGAGGCTGCTGGTGCACTGGCGGTAAACATACGTGCCAGGTTGAGCGCCGACAGCGCGATCAGGAACCCGACAAACCCCAGACGCATGGTTTGTGCATCAATGCCCACCGCCCACAGGGAACCGAGCCAGGCGAAGCTGAATCCCATCGTGGCGAGTGGCAACGCGTGGCGCAATTCAATCCGGTTGCGCTGTTGATAACGCCACAGTGCCAGCATCACATTCGGCACCACCATCACCAGTGCCGTGCCTTGTGCAATCTGTTGGTCGAGACCGAACAGCACACCCAGCAGCGGAATGGCAATCAGACCGCCGCCAATTCCGAACAACCCGCCGAGTGTGCCCAAGGCCGCGCCGAACACCAGATACATCAGAAACTCAATCACGAGCGTTTTATCCCAGTCACATCAGGCCTTCGATCCTACGCAGTTGATTCTGGCGCGGAAACGCACAGCAACGCACAATGGCTGTGCCAAATTCGCAAAAGCAATGGGCGCACCATGAATCCCAATCAACTGACCGACCAGCTCGGCCTGTTCCTCGACGTGCTGGAAACCGGCAGTTTTTCCGCCGCTTCGCGCCGCCACCCACTGACGCCCTCGGCGGTAGCCCGGCGTATCGACAGCCTGGAAAGCGCCGTCGGCAGCCAGTTGTTCATTCGCAGTACCCACGCCGTCAGGGCCACCCCGGCGGGCCTGGCATTTGCCGAGCGCGCGCGGCGCATTGTCGCGGAATTGCGCCTGGCCAGGGCCGAGGCCGTGTCCCTCAGCAGCGCCCCGGAAGGGTTGATTCGGGTGGATGCGCCGGCAGCGTTTGGTCGACGGCATCTGGCGCCGGTGATTGCCGACTTTCTGATGCTCTACCCCGGGCTCGACGTGCAACTGCAACTGATCGACAGTTTCGTCGACATGCAGGGCTTGAACCTGGGCAAGGTCGATCTGGTGCTGCGCGCCGGGCAATTGGCCGACACTCGGCTCGTGGCCACACCACTGGCGAGCATGGTGCGCATCGCCTGCGCCAGCCCCGATTATTTGCAACGCCGCGGCGTGCCGAATGATCCGGCCCAACTGATTGACCACGATGGCCTCGATTGGGCCGGTCTGGCACCCCCCTTTGCCTGGCGTTTCGAGCAGGATGGCCAGATGCAATTGCATCGCCCGTCGCGCATTCGCATGAGCGCCAACAATGCCGAAGCGCTGGTCTGCGGCGCGCTGGCCGGTCTGGGTGTCGCGCACTTGCCGACGTGGCTGGCCAGCGAGTACTTGTTGCGCGGCGAACTGTTGCCCCTGTTCTGCGAAAGTGGCCTGCCCAAACCGGAAAGCGCCGGGATCTATGCCTTGCGCCTGGAGCAGCAACCCAGCTCCCGCAGCCGTCTGCTGCTGGAATACCTGAAAACCCGTTTCAGTCCGATCCCTCCCTGGGATCTGGTGCTGCAAACCCATCTGGGCCGCCACTAGGCTAGAATTGTCTGGTGCATTAAAGATTTGCCCGCTAGATTCATGACGATCACCGATCAAGGCTGCGAAATGACCACCGAGCGCAAAACCCCGGACAACTGCGACGATCTGCTGCTGGACAACCAGGCCTGCTTCGCCCTGCACTCCACTTCGCTGATGATGACCAAGGTCTACAAACCCTTGTTGCAAGCGTTGGGCCTGACTTATCCACAGTACCTGGCGATGATGGTGCTGTGGGAACAGGACGGTTTGACCGTAGGCGAAATCAGCGCCCGGCTGCTGACCGATCCCGGTTCGCTCACCCCCTTGCTCAAGCGCCTGGAAGCCGAAGGTGTGCTCAGCCGCACCCGTAGCCGTGAAGACGAGCGCGTAGTAATCGTCGAACTCACCGAGCAAGGCCGGGCCCTGCGCGACAAGGCGCGGGACATTCCCCAGTGCATCCTCGGCGCCAGCGGCATGACGCTGGAACGACTGCAGAACCTGCAAGCGGAGCTGCAAGCACTGCGTCGGCATCTGCAAGACAGCCTCTAACTACAGCCTACCCCCCTGTGGGAGCGAGCCTGCTCGCGAATGCATTGTCACATTCAGCATTGATGCTGACTGGCACACCGCATTCGCGAGCAGGCTCGCTCCCACATTGGCCATCCTTCAAAAAATTTTCTGGCAGATAAAACGCTCTTCTGAAGCTCTATCTCATCACTTTCCGCCAAGCCCATTCATTTCCCAAGCGTTCATTCGGGATTTTTTTTCAAAATTTATCTTGCGCGCCAAACATTTGCGCGATACATTTATTTCGCACTTACTTAGCGCGCAAACATTTAGCGCAAACAAAACAAATCCCGAACGAGGCTTCCACCATGCAAACTCTCTACACCGCAATCGCAACCTCCACCGGCGGCCGTGACGGTCGCGCGATTTCCAGCGACAACGTTCTCGACGTCAAACTCGCTACCCCGAAAGAACTCGGCGGTGCCGGCGGCGCAGCGACCAACCCTGAGCAACTGTTCGCCGCCGGCTATTCCGCCTGCTTCATCGGCGCACTGAAGTTCGTTGCCAGCCAGACCAAACGCAAAATCCCGGACGACGCCTCGATCACCGCCCATGTCGGCATCGGCCAGATCCCTGGCGGTTTCG
Organism: Pseudomonas izuensis; assembly: GCF_002356535.2. Classification (NCBI taxonomy): domain Bacteria; kingdom Pseudomonadati; phylum Pseudomonadota; class Gammaproteobacteria; order Pseudomonadales; family Pseudomonadaceae; genus Pseudomonas; species Pseudomonas izuensis. The sequence goes on from NZ_AP017423.2 coordinate 4,929,669, forward strand.
GCCTGGACATCGACCTGCACATCAGCCTGCCAGGCCTTGAACAAGCCGATGCACAAACCCTGGTCGACGCTGCCCACCAGGTCTGCCCGTACTCCAACGCCACCCGCGGCAACGTCGAAGTGCGCCTGCACGTGACCGTCTAACCGCTTTTGTCCACTCAGGCCCGAACAGGAAATGAACATGAACACTTTCAGCAAAGTCTTGACCGGTACCCTTCTCGCCCTATCCGTCCACAGTGCATTCGCCGGCGACGCTGAACACAACACCCAGGCGTTTCTCGATGTGTTGAACGCCGGCACCGGCAAACCGATGGAGCAGATGACGCCCAAAGACGCCCGCGCCGTGCTGGTGGGCGCGCAGTCGGGGGTGAAGCTGACGCTGCCAAAAGCCGATATCAGCGAGAAGACCATCCAGGTCGACGGCCAACCGCTGAGCCTGACCATCGTCAGGCCGGCCGGGGTCAAAGGCGAGCTGCCGGTGTTCATGTTCTTCCATGGCGGCGGCTGGGTACTGGGAGACTTCCCGACCCACGAGCGGCTGGTTCGCGACCTGGTGGTGGGTTCGGGGGCGGCAGCGGTTTTCGTCAACTACACACCGTCGCCGGAAGCGCATTATCCGGTGGCGATCAATCAGGCTTATGCCGCGACCCAATGGGTGGCCGAACACGGTAAAGAGATCAACGTCGACGGCAAGCGTCTGGCCGTGGCCGGCAACAGTGTCGGCGGCAACATGGCGGCCGTGGTCGCATTGATGGCAAAAGACAAAGGCACCCCGGCAATCAAGTTCCAGGTACTGCTGTGGCCGGTGACCGATGCCAACTTCGACACCGGTTCCTATAACCAGTATGCCGAAGGGCACTTCCTCACCCGCAACATGATGAAGTGGTTCTGGGACAACTACACCACCGACGCCAGGCAGCGTAACGAGATCTACGCCTCGCCATTGCGGGCAACCCCTGCGCAACTCAAGGGCCTGCCACCCGCGCTGGTGCAAACCGCTGGAGCCGACGTGCTGCGCGATGAGGGTGAAGCCTACGCCCGCAAACTGGACGAAGCCGGCGTACCGGTGACCTCGGTTCGCTACAACGGCATGATCCACGACTACGGTTTGCTCAACGTGGTGAGTCAGGTGCCGGCGGTGCGTTCGGCGATGCTGCAGGCATCTGAAGAACTGAAACAACACCTGAAATAGAGCTGCGCCCCATGTGGGAGCGAGCCTGCTCGCGAAGGCGGTGTGTCAGGCAATGATGTTGTGTTTGACGAACCGCTTTCGCGAGCAGGCTCGCTCCCACAGGGATAAAGCGTAGATTTCGACAGACGAAAAAAAGCCCGACTCACTGGTCGGGCTTTTTCATTCCTGAAGCAGTGCTTATTTGGCACGGCCTTTGTAGGAACCGCCTTCGCGGGTATCAATCTCGATCATGTCGTCGATATTGATGAAGTCAGCAACCGACAGCTCGGTACCGTTCTTCAGTTTGGCAGGCTTCATCACCTTGCCGGAAGTGTCGCCGCGAGCGGAACCTTCGGTGTAGGCAACCTGACGCACGATGGTAGTCGGCAGTTCTACGGAAACCAGACGGCCTTCGAAGAATACGGCTTCGCAAACGTCGGTCATGCCTTCTTCAACGAACGGCAGAACGGCTTCGATGTCTTCGGCGTTCAGCTCGTACATGGTGTAGTCGGTGGTGTCCATGAACGTGTAGGAGTCACCGCTGATGAAGGACAGGGTCGCTTCTTTGCGATCCAGGATCACGTCATCCAGCTTGTCGTCCGCACCGTAAACGGTTTCGGTCTTGTAGCCGGTCAGCAGGTTTTTCAGCTTGGTCTTCATGATCGCGCTGTTACGACCGGACTTGGTGAATTCAGCTTTCTGAACCAGCCAAGGGTCGTTGTCGATACGGATCACTGTACCGGGTTTGAGTTCTTTACCAGTTTTCATTGCGAATATCCGAATTTGGATGGGATTTACAAAAATCTAGGCCGCGTATCATATCCAATTTACATAAAACTGTACCAGCGCTGCCGCAAGATCAGCCTGCGAGGCCTGTTCCAGACACCATGTCTCGGCGTGTTTTTGCAGTTCCGGCCAGTGTTTGCGGGTCGATTGCCAGTGGCCTGCCATATTGTCACCGGCATTCCACGCCCGCCAAAGACCGCTGATCGCCTCGCGAGCGGTCTCCGACAGACCGTTCACATACAACGCGAGGAAGGCTTCCAGTTTATCCAGGTGGATGTCTTCCTCTTGTTGATAGATGTGCCAGAGCAATGGCCGCCCCGCCCATTGGGCGCGGACAAAGGAATCTTCGCCACGTACCGCATTGAAATCGCAGCACCACAGTAAATGGTCATACTGGTCCTGTCGGACGAACGGCAACACTTGCACGGTCAACGCATCGCACACATGCAGCGCACCGGCCTTCAGTCCATCCACGCCAAGCCAACGCTCGACATCGCCGAGAATCCGCCCTTCCGGCACCAACAGATGAGTGGGCATCGTGTCGCCCGCCATCGCGTCCAGCCAACTGGCCAGCCCGGTGTTTTCGTAGGCAAACAGCGAGATCAATTGCGCACCCTGCGCAGGATTTATCCCAAGACCTTGTAGGAACTCGCGCTGCATTTCAGGACTTTGCTGAAACGTCCGTCGCCGTTCGAGCAATCCGCTTTCACGCAACAAGCCGCCCGTGCCTTTCTGGAACCCCGGAAAAAAGAAGAATTTCTGCACATGCCTGTACTTCACCGACGGCAAGCCGTGGCAGCCGACCACCCAACCCTCGGCACTCAGGTAATCGAGATTCATCCACAGCGGTGTTTTTTCCCGCTCGGCCATGGCGTCCATGTAGGCGCCCGGCAATTGGCAGGCGAACGCGGCGATCACCACATCCGCCGCTTCGACAGGCTGCCAGTCGCTCGCCCAGTGACGCACCTCCACACCCTGCTGCCATTGCTGCGAGGTGTGGATATCGATCTCCGGGCACATGCGCTCGAAGGCACGCAGGTCATCGACCCACAACCGCACCGCTATCCCATGCTCGGCAACCAGTTGCCGGGACAGGCGCCAGGTCACGCCGATGTCGCCGAAGTTGTCGACCACGGTGCAAAAAATATCCCAGCGGGTTTTCTTTTCAGGCATTCCAGGCTCCCGTTGGCAAAGGCAGCGATTCTGCGCATAAATTACCCCGTGCAGAAGAGCCGACGACGATTATTCTTCGTGCGACAATCGCCAACACCCCGCGACCCACTGCCAGGAGGCAGCCATGCCCTACCGTCCCAATCCGCGCCGTCCATTGCCGATCCAGCTCAATGTCGTGCAACTGACCGGCAGCATCGCCTTCGGTTTGTGGCTGGGTTTCATCGCCATCGCGCTGACCTGCTGGCTCGTCGCTCGACTGTTCTTCAACGAACAATTGGCGCCGGTCGCGGCGACGATAGAGCAACTGGCCAAACCGCCCGTGGCGACGCAACCGGTACCGGATATTCCTCCACAGAGCCCGATCTTCGAGCAATACGAAGAAAACCTGCGCAAGAACGAACAGGCGCAGCGACTCGATCAGGCACGCAGCAGCAATCGCAATCTGTCGAACGCAAAATGCCAGTTCTGGTTGCAACAGGACCAGACCGCCCCAAGCGAAAAAAGTCGCGCCAACGTCCTGCAATTCTGCGATTGATCATGAATAAACAAAGTGTCCACCAACTGATTCTCGATAAGCTGCGCATCGACCTCGACATCGCCGAACGCGCTGCGCAAACCGCCTACGAAACCGCGACCCACGAAGAAAACATCGCCGAAAACAAGTACGACACGCTGGGTCTGGAGGCGTCCTACCTGGCTGCCGGGCAAGCCAGGCGGGTCGAAGAGATCCGTCAGTCTCTGGCGCTTTGCCAAAACCTGGTCCCGCGTCCTTATGACGAACGGCGTGGTATTGAAGTCGGCGCGCTGCTCGGCCTGGAAGACGAAAAGGGCCGTGAACAGTGGCTGTTCCTGGCACCGGATGCGGCGGGCCTGAAGGTCGATCTGGTGGGGCAAACCATTACCGTCATCACCCCGTGCTCACCGCTGGGCAAAGGCCTGCTGGGCAAGTTCGAAGGCGATGAGGTGGAGATTCTGGTGGCGGGCGCTCGGCAACAGTTTGCTGTCACCGAGGTTGTTTAAGAAAACTTAATGCACCGGCAGTTCGACACCGTCGAACAGCTCTTCCAGTTCCTGCTTGTTGTGGCACTGGATAGCCTTGGCCATGACTTCGCGGGTCAGGTGCGGGGCGAACTTCTCGATGAAGTCGCACATGAAGCCACGCAGGAAAGTACCGCGACGGAAGCCGATCTTGGTCACGCTGGACTCGAACAGCTCGCTGGCATCGAGCACCACCAGGTCGTTGTCCAGTTTGGTATCGACCGCCATTTTCGCCACGATGCCCACGCCCAGGCCCAGGCGCACGTAAGTCTTGATCACGTCGGCGTCGGCCGCGGTAAACACCACTTTTGGCGTCAGGCCACGATGGCTGAAGGCTTCGTCGAGTTTCGAGCGGCCGGTAAAACCGAATACATAGGTCACGATCGGGTATTCGGCCAGGGCCTCGAGGGTCAGCTTCGACAGTTTGGTCAGCGGGTGCCCCTGAGGTACGACCACGCAGCGGTTCCAGCGATAGCACGGCATCATCACCAGGTCGCCGAACAGCTCCAGCGCTTCAGTGGCGATGGCGAAATCCACCGTGCCGTCAGCCGCCATTTCGGCGATCTGCATCGGCGACCCCTGGTGCATGTGCAGGGCAACGTCCGGGTACTGCTTGATGAAATTGCTGATCACCGGTGGCAACGCATAACGCGCCTGGGTATGGGTGGTGGCGATCGACAGGGTGCCTTTCTTCTCGTTGGAGAATTCCTGGGCGATCTGCTTGATGCTTTCAACCTTGCGCAGAATTTCACCGGCGGTGGTGATGATGCGTTCACCGGCCGGGGTGACGCGGGTCAGGTGCTTGCCGCTTCGGGCGAACACCTCGACGCCTAATTCGTCTTCCAGCAGTCGGATCTGTTTACTGATGCCCGGTTGCGAGGTGTAAAGGCTTTGGGCTGTAGCGGAAACGTTGAGGTCGTGGTGCGCCACTTCCCAGATGTAGCGCAATTGTTGAAGCTTCATATGAATCCCTCAAAGCAGATAGACGCCACGGGCATCAGCGACGGTATATAACTATATTAATGGTTTGAAGAATAAATCTAGAACTTTTTATCAGAATGCCACTATTCGTGTTCTAGCGATCCCCCTGGCGACGACGCTGCACCAGCGGCACCAGGTAAACCGGCACCTGCGACAGTTGCAACACACGCGCGGCGGTCCGGCCCAATGGCGTTTCCGCGCCAGCACCATGGCTATGACTACCTACGATCAGCAAATCCACGGAGAGTTTCTGCGCCTGGTCGAGAATCACCTGCGACGGATCGCCCTGCAGCACCCGCACCGCCTGGATCCGCTCCAGATCGTGCTCGCCCTCTCCCCCCAGTTCTTCACGAAAACTGTCGAGCACCCGCTGCTCGATACTGGCAATGACGGTGTTCAACCCCTGATTGTGGAACTCGTTCAACGCCTGCTCATCGAGATAGCTCTGCAGCACCGACTCGGCGAACAGCCCCATGGGTTCAACCGCGTGCACCACGTACAGGTTGGCATTAAATGTCCGGGCCAATGCCAAGGCATGCTGCATCACCAAAGGGGCGTACAGACCGAGGTCAGTGGCATAGAGTATCGAGCGAATCATATGACCTCCTCGAATGCCAACATGGCGGAGATTGATTCAGCTTAGCAGTGCCTTGAGGAGTACGACGTCCTGCGCAACACGTTGATCGGCGGGCTTAAACCTTTTGTTCGTTGCTTATGCCATGGGGCACATGACCGGTGGCGACGACTTCCCGGGCCAACTCGCAGTGACCGGCCTGATCATCGAAAAACACATCGGCGGCGAAGGCTTCGAGAAACGCCGATTTGGTCAGGCCACCGAGAAACAGCGACTCATCCAGCCGGATGTCCCATTCGCGCAAGGTGCGGATCACCCGTTCGTGGGCCGGTGCCGAGCGGGCCGTCACCAGCGCCGTGCGGATCGGGCAGGCGCCATCCGGGAACTCGCGCTGCAACAGATTGAGGGCCGCCAGGAAACCCTTGAATGGCCCACCGCGCAACGGTTGCCGGGCCGCCTCGCGTTCGCTGGCCTGAAACGCTTCCAGACCACCGGCCTGGTACACGCGCTCCGACTCGTCGGAAAACAGCACCGCATCGCCGTCGAAAGCAATGCGCAATTCATCGCTGGCGGCGCGGCTGGCGCCTCCCGACAGGATGGTCGCCGCGGCAAAACCCGCGTCCAGTGCACTGCGCACGTCTTCGGCATGGGTGGAAAGAAACAGGTCGCAGCCAAAAGCCTTGAGGTACGGATAGGGACTGCGCCCGCCGACAAACGCCGCGCGGGAAATGGCCAGTCCATAGTGATGGATCGAATTGAACACCCGCAGGCCGGTGTCGGCGCTGTTACGCGACACCAGGATCACCTCGACACGGGCACGGCCGAGGCTGGCATTGAGGTTGAGGAGTTTCTGCACCAGAGGGAAGGCATCACCGGGTTCGAGAATTTCGTCTTCATGCTCGATCTGATACTGCCGGTAAGCCTCGACGCCACTCGACAGGTACACCTTGTGGCTTTCACTCAGGTCAAACAGTGCGCGCGACGAAATCGCCAGCACCAGCTTGTCGTCGATAGTCTTTGCCATGCCCTTCCCCCTCAGGTTGATCGACTTACCGGTTGCGTCGATCGATAAAACCCAGACTGCGATACAGGGCCTCGATGCGCGGCATCTCACACCCCGCCGCCTTGGCGGCGGCCAGCGGCCGGGCGTAAATGGCGTCCAGCTCCAGCGGTCGCTTGTGCAGATAATCGTGGTACATGCTCGGCCAGTAGTCGGGCATTTTCTCGGTCACCCTGAACAAATGCTCGGCATAACCCGCCGGCACCTCATGACCACAGGCGATCGCCCCCTGCACCACTTCGGCCATCAGTGCCTTGATCAGCTCGCGGGTATCGGTATCGGCCATCAACGGCGTGGTGCTCGCCCCCAACAACACCGACAGACCGTTGTAAGGGATATTCCAGACCAGTTTTTGCCAGCGCGCCTGGTGCAGGTTCGCCATGGCCTGGGAGTCGATGCCGGCGGCACGGAACATCCCGACGCCTTCCTCGACAATTGCGGCGCGTGCCGCCCCATCGACGGCGGGACCGCTGTGGTAGCCCACATGCACGGCACCCAGCGCCTGATGGGTGACGATGCCAGGCCCCTCGCGATGGACGCAGATGTAGCAGAGCCCGCCCAGCACATGCAGCGAGTCAGGCAGCAGTTCACGCAGGCTGTCCTCGACGTCCAGGCCGTTTTGCAGCAGCAATACCTTGGCATTCGGCGCCGCGGCCTGAAGGATGGCTGGCGCCAGGTCTGCGTTGCTGGTGGTTTTCGCCCCCACCAGCAACCAGTCACAGGGCGGCATGTCTTCGGCCGACGAATAGGCCTGCACCGGGTTCAACGTCAGCGCGCCATGAACGGCGCTGTGAAGTTGCAACCCGCGTTCTGCCACCGCGGAAAATTCGCTGCGCAACAGAAAATGCACATCGAAGCCGGCACGCGCCAGCATCACCCCGTAGAAACCGCCGATTGCACCGGTCCCGATAATACCGACCGTCGGTTTGGCAACTGCCCCCATCATGGCAACTCCTCTGCTGTTCGACTCAACGCCTGACGTATCGCCCGATTGAGTTCGGTGCCGGTCAGGCGCGCATGCAACGCCCCAAAGAACTCACCGTCGCGCACCACAAACAGCGCCGGCAAATGAAAGACCTGATAACGCTCGACCACCCCGCCATTGTTCCCGGCATCGATCCAGCACAGTCGATCGACGGCCAGATCGAGCGCCGGCAACTGTTCACGGGCAAAACGGCAGCTTGAGCAACCGACGCTGGTGAAAATAACCAGTGATACACCGTTCATCGTCAGCAGCCGTTGGTCGGCGTCGAAATCGGTCAGCTCCAATTCGACCACTATACTGGGGGAAACAATGTCAGATGGCCGACACATGGAGTCCGTGTTCATGGGACGATTCATTCCTCATCCTGACGATGTGCCCGTTGAATTAACGTTGTTCAAACCTGAGTGTATTTCGCGGCACCAGTTGCACACTAGCAGCCTCGGGGGCATGGCTTGCAATTATCACCGCGCGTGGCGCTACGGCACAGCGCTTGAAGTGCGCATGCCGACCCTTAATCCCGACCTGCGCATTCTGGGCTATGTAGCCTGGTGCCTGCGACGCAAGCACGGCTATCTGGTAGGTATTGCCTTTCTCGACGAACAGACGCTGTTCAGTGCGCGGATGGGCGAGCAGGTGTGTCAGATAGAGCGTTATTGCCGCCAGCACGACGCTCACGAAGACCTGCAGGAGATTCAGGCCCTGGCCCTCGAATGGGTTCAGGAGCATGCCGACGAGTTCTCCCACGACAGGGTCCATCGGGCATTTGCACAGTCAATGCAGGATTAGGACGCGCCCAAAGGCCGGGAATTCATCGAGAATGCCCGCTAAAGCGGCGCATGCCCATTGTCGAGCCACGGTGTAACGCGCTAAGGTTCGGCTCCCCGACGCGCTTAATTTGCTGTGCTCCGCCGCGCGGGTTCGCTGGCGGCCGGCACCCGTGACCTGACGAGTAAACGATGGCTGATTTACCGATCAACGACCTAAACGTCGCCTCCAACGAGACGCTGATCACCCCCGATCAGCTCAAGCGTGACATCCCCCTGAGCGACGCCGCCCTGCGCACCGTCACCAAGGGCCGCGAAGTCATTCGCAACATTCTGGATGGCACCGACCACCGTCTGTTCGTGGTCATCGGGCCTTGCTCGATCCACGACATCAAGGCGGCCCACGAATACGCCGAGCGCCTGAAAGTGCTTGCCGCGGAAGTGTCCGATACCCTGTATCTGGTCATGCGCGTGTATTTCGAGAAGCCACGCACCACCGTCGGCTGGAAAGGCTTGATCAACGATCCGTACCTGGATGACTCGTTCAAGATCCAGGACGGTTTGCATATCGGTCGTCAATTGCTGCTGGACCTGGCCGAAATGGGCCTGCCAACCGCCACCGAAGCCCTCGACCCGATCTCCCCGCAGTATTTGCAGGACCTGATCAGCTGGTCGGCCATCGGCGCGCGCACCACCGAATCCCAGACTCACCGTGAAATGGCTTCCGGCCTGTCCTCGGCCGTCGGCTTCAAGAACGGCACCGACGGCGGCCTGACCGTGGCCATCAACGCCCTGCAATCGGTTTCCAGCCCGCACCGTTTCCTGGGTATCAACCAGGAAGGTGGCGTGTCGATCGTGACCACCAAGGGCAATGCCTACGGCCACGTGGTGCTGCGCGGCGGCAACGGCAAGCCAAACTACGATTCGGTCAGCGTCGCCCTGTGCGAGCAGGCGCTGAACAAGGCCAAAATCAAGCCGAACATCATGGTCGATTGCAGCCACGCCAACTCCAACAAGGATCCGGCCCTGCAACCGCTGGTGATGGAAAACGTCGCCAACCAGATCCTCGAAGGCAACCAGTCGATCATCGGCCTGATGGTCGAAAGCCACCTGAACTGGGGCTGCCAGGCCATCCCGAAAGACCTCGCCGACCTGCAATACGGCGTGTCGATCACCGATGCCTGCATCGACTGGACCGCGACCGAGAACACCTTGCGCAGCATGCATGCCAAGCTCAAGGATGTGCTGCCTAAACGTGATCGCACCTGATCGGCGCTTGGTGTAAAAAACGCAGACAAAAAAACGCCGGGCAGTGCCCGGCGTTTTTTTATGTGTTCGTTTTGCTGAAAGTCACTGGCTCAGCTTGGCCGCATGCCGCTGGTGACGCTCCATGTAGCGCTCGACGTAGGAACACGATGGGATGACCGTGTAGCCCATTTCCTCGGCGTACTCCAGCGCCTTCTCGGTCAGTGCCGCGGCAATGCCACGGCCGCGCAATGCGTTGGGCACAAATGTGCGATAGATATCCAGGGTCTGTTTCCCCAGATCCATATAAGTCAGGTAGGCACGATGACCGTCCACATTGGTCTCGAACTGATGACCAGCCTGGTCATGGTGGATGGACAACGCCTCGCTCATCACTACTCCTCGCGGGTCTTGAATTCCGACCCCTACCTTACCGATGTTTTTCCGGCGAAGGAACATCTACGCCACCCCGTGCCCGAATGGACACCGAGAAGAGCTACACCGATCTCGCGCAACCGAGCACGTACAAATAGTAGGCACCATTGGCAGAAATGCTCAAGGTGCGCTCGTCATCATGCTGGTTGGCGGGTGCTGCCCCGGGATCACGCAGGGACGGCTCGACCAGTGGTCTCCCAGGGTCGAACGCCTGAACATTGCCGGATGTTGAGACTTGAGACGAACGCCCGTTGTTAAAGTCACCGCAACATGGAGAAAGATATGAGAGGCGTCGCGCAAAATCCGAACAAAAGTGTAGACGAATCCATCTAGACACACTTTAGCCAAGACCGGAAAAAGAGCTGCGGGCACAGGGGAACTTTTCCTGGTCGGCTCGCTCATCTCGGGCCTCCCAGCTGAATATTTTTTAAACAGTGCAGTTAAAAGTTGCTCGAAAAAGAATCAAAGCCTACAATTTTTTTTGCTTCTTGCTTTACGTCAGTTTACTTACGACAAGTAATGGGTAGTATGTACGCCGGCTATTTCCTCAATCTGAGGAGACAGCCACTTAATTGAAAGTCCTTGAAGGGGAACACGATGAACAACGTTCTGAAATTCTCTGCTCTGGCTCTGGCCGCAGTTCTGGCTACCGGTTGCAGCAGCGCATCGAAAGAAACCGAAGCACGTCTGACCGCTACTGAAGACGCAGCAGCTCGCTCCCAGGCTCGTGCAGACGAAGCTTACCGTAAAGCTGATGAAGCTCTGGCTGCTGCTCAAAAAGCACAACAGACTGCTGACGAAGCTAACGAGCGTGCTCTGCGCATGCTGGACAAAGCTAGCCGCAAGTAATAGTCCTTCGGGATTGTTATCAAGCCGACCCATTATTGGGTCGGCTTTTTTATTGCCCGCCGTTTCGTGCAGGCGTAAAAAAACCCGCCGATGCAGCCAGCATCGGCGGGTTCTCTTCAAGCGTTACTGCAGCGGGTCGATCGGTGCACTCGTGACCATCGGCGCCGAGTTGTTCGGCACGGCGATTTCCACCGGCAAGCCGTCTTCGGCAGCAACGACGTCACGTACCACATCCCAGTTCATGCGCAAGTTGTTGGTGATGTCTTCACGCTTGAGCATCGCGTTGATCACCGCGGTGTGCTTGTCGACCACCGACGGGTTGCCCTTGTCGTCCAGTGGCGTGTGCGCCTCCAGGTAGACCTTGCCGCCACTCACCCCGAACTTGTACGGGTCATTGATGATACGAACCGACGTACCCACCGGCACCATGCCGGCCATTTCCAGCACGTTGTTGTTGAACATGCGGAAGCAGCCGTGGCTGGTGCGCATGCCGATGCCGAACTTCTTGTTCGAACCATGGATCAGGTAGCCCGGGGTGCCCAGGGTGAACTTGAACGGCCCCAGCGGGTTATCCGGGCCTGCCGGTACTACGTTTGGCAGCGGATCACCATCGGCGGCGTGCTCGGCCTTGATCGACGCTGGAGGCGTCCAGGTCGGGTTCGGCGTCTTGGCAGTGATGCTGGTGTGGGCAATCGGCGACCCCCAACCTTCACGGCCGATACCCAGCGGGAAGGTGTACACCACATTCTTGCCTTTCGGGTAGTAGTAGAGGCGGTACTCGGCGAGGTTGATGACGATGCCTTCACGCGGGCCCGGCGGCAGGATGAAGCGGGTCGGCAACACGATTTCGGTGCCGGCGCCCGGCAACCAGGCATCGACGCCCGGGTTGGCCGCAACCATTTCCGAGTAGCCAAGATCGTAGGCGGTGCCCAGGTCGGCGAAAGTATCTTCGTACTTGGCCTTGATCACCTGCACCTGGCCGATGATGTCTTCACCGGGCGGAGGCAGGGGAAACTCCAATGCAGCAACGGGACCGGCCACACACAGGGCGGCAAGAGACAGGCAGCGGGTGACGGCAGGAAAGCGCGGCAACATCCGGAAAATCCTTCGCATGATCAACAGAGGTATAAGAATCGGATTGTACACCGCCGTCTGTTATTTCGGGGAGCTCACCGATAGAGCGTGCCATGCAGGGAAAAGATCGCAGCCTGCGGCAGCTCCTACAGCTCGAATCGCAGTTCAGGCCAGATCGGCGAGGTACCGCGCTTTTGCGATTCGAGAATGGCCCGGCACAACGAGCACAGGCGCTGGTCTTGGAAGACCTTGCGATCGACGCTCGACCAACGTGGCTGCGCCGGCAACAGGCTGCCGCACAAAGTCCGGTCAGCCGAACCGCCCAGCTCCAGCTGACGGGTCACCAGATGTACCCGCACTTCCTGGCAGGCGAACAGATCCAGCTGTTCGTCAGGCTCGATCAGTTGGTAGGCAAACAGGGACCAGGCAGGACGCGGCATCGGGGGCTCCAAATCGGGGGCGCCACCTTAGCCGAAAGCCTGCGCGTAGAAAAGTGTCATAACAGCGGTTTTAGCGTAGGCCAGACATTTTCCAGCAACTTGTCCTGAGCCCCGGCCGCCGGGTGGATGCCGTCGGCCTGCATCAGGTCGGGATGACCGCCTACACCGTCGAGGAAAAACGGCACCAGGGGAATTTTCTTTTCTTCGGCAACGTTGCTGTAGGCCTCGGCGAAAGCCTTGGTGTAGCGCGCGCCATAGTTGGGAGGCAACTGCATGCCAAGCAACAGCACCTTGGCACCGCTGGCGCGGGAACTGTCGATCATAGAAGCAAGATTTTGTTGCAATTGCGTTGGCAGCAATCCGCGCAGCCCGTCATTGCCGCCCAGCTCGAGGATGACCAGCTCCGGCTTATGCTCTGCAAGCAGCGCCGGCAGCCGCGCCTGGCCTCCGGCACTGGTGTCGCCGCTGATGGATGCATTGACCACCGTATCGTCAAAACCTTCGCGCTTGAGCCGTTGTTCGAGCAACGACACCCACCCCAGCCGGGTATCCAGTCCGAAACCGGCGCTGATACTATCGCCAACGATCAGGACAGTACCCGCCGCTGCGTTCTGGGCCATGCACATCAAGGCCAGGCCAGCACTCAAAAACCACACACGCATCGGATTCTCCATGGGCGCAAGCATTCTCACCGCGAAGAACCTTAGCAAAGTGGTTCCCAGCGCGGAAGGTGAACTGACCATCCTGCACGAACTCAGCCTGGAACTGAACAAGGGCGACAGCCTGGCCATCGTCGGCGCATCCGGCTCCGGCAAATCCACCCTTCTGGGCCTGCTCGCCGGCCTCGACCTGCCGAGCAGCGGCGAAGTCACCCTCGCCGGGCAGGGCCTGAGCAGCCTCGACGAAGACCAGCGTGCTCGCATCCGCGCCGAGCACGTGGGATTTGTCTTCCAGTCGTTTCAACTGCTCGATAGCCTCAATGCGCTGGAAAACGTCATGCTGCCCCTTGAGCTCGATGGCCGCAAAGATGCCCGTGGTCGCGCCACCGAGCTGCTGCAACGGGTCGGCCTTGGCCAGCGCCTGACCCACTCGCCACGTCAGCTCTCCGGCGGCGAACAGCAGCGCGTGGCGATTGCCCGGGCATTTGCCGCCGAACCCGACGTGCTGTTCGCCGACGAGCCCACCGGCAACCTCGACAGTCACACCGGCGAGCGCATCAGCGACCTGTTGTTCGAACTCAACAAGGAGCGCGGCACGACCCTGGTGCTGGTGACTCACGATGAACGCCTGGCGCATCGCTGCCGGCGCCTGATCCGCCTTGAAGCCGGCCTGCTGGTCGCCCCACTGGAGCCTTGATGGCACGCCTGCCGCTGTTGCGCCTGTTCAGTCTCGCCATCCGCCAGTTGCTGCGTGACGCACGCGCCGGTGAGTTGCGCGTGTTGTTCTTCGCCTTGCTGGTGGCTGTGGCGGCGAGCACCGCCATCGGTTACTTCGGTGCCCGCCTCAACGGTGCCATGATGCTGCGCGCCACCGAGTTCCTGGGTGCAGACCTGCTGCTCGAAGGCAGCTCGCCGGCGCGCCCCGAACAGATAAAGAGCGGCACCGAGCTGGGTCTCGAACATGCGCAGGTGGTGGAGTTCTCCAGCGTCATCGCCACCGACAACGGGATCCAGTTGTCCAGCATCAAGGCTGCCGATGACGCCTACCCGTTGCGCGGCGAACTGAAGAGCGCCCCTGCCCCTTTCGCCCCGGAGGCGTCCGGTGGCGGGCCAAAACCCGGTGAAGCCTGGGTTGAAGCCCGGTTGCTGACCGCGCTCGATCTGAAGATGGGCGACAGCATCGATGTCGGCATGAAAACACTGACACTGGCACGGGTATTGACCTACGAACCCGACCGCGCCGGCAATTTCTACAGCCTGACGCCACGGGTACTGATCAACCTCGACGACCTCGCCGCCACTGGCGTAGTGCAGCCCGGCAGCCGGGTCAGTTACCGGGAGCTCTGGCGCGGCAAGGCCCAGGCGCTGGAAACCTATCGCCAACTGATCAAACCCGGCCTCGCCGCCAACCAACGCATCCAGGATGCCCGCGATGGCAACCGGCAGATCGGCGGTGCCCTGGGCAAGGCTGAACGTTACTTGAACATGGCCAGTCTGGTGGCCGTGTTGCTGGCCGGTGTGGCGGTGGCGCTGTCGGCGACACGATTCGCCACTCGCCGCTTCGATGCCAGTGCATTGTTGCGTTGCCTGGGCTTGTCCCGTCGGGAAACCATGGTGTTGTTCAGCCTGCAACTGACCGTCCTCGGACTGCTCGCCAGTATCAGCGGTGCCTTTATCGGTTGGCTGGCACAACTGGGGCTGTTTGCCTTGCTGCACGACTTGCTGCCGAGCGATGTACCACCGGGCGGCCTGTTTCCAGCCATCGCCGGGATCGGCACCGGGCTGGTGGCGCTGGCCGGTTTTGCCTTGCCGCCGCTGGCGGCGCTGGGCAGGGTTCCACCGTTGCGCGTGTTGCGCCGCGACCTGCTGCCGATACCTTCCAGTACCTGGATGGTCTACGGCGCAGCGCTGGGCGCCCTCGGGTTGATCATGTGGCGCCTGAGCCTGGACCTGGTGTTGACCTTTGCCCTGCTCGGCGGTGGCGTGATTGCGGCACTCGTACTGGGCGGCTTGCTGTTGCTGCTGTTGAAAAGCCTGCGGCGCCTGCTCGCCCGGGCCTCCCTGCCGTGGCGCCTCGGTCTCGGCCAGTTGCTCCGTCATCCGCTGGCAGCCGCGGGACAATCCCTGGCATTCGGCCTGATCCTGCTGTCGATGGCATTGATCGCCTTGCTGCGCGGCGAACTGCTGGACACCTGGCAGAACCAGCTGCCGAAAAATGCACCGAACTATTTTGCCCTGAACATCCTGCCCGCGGACAAGCAGGCGTTTACCGATCGCCTGATCTCAGTGTCGGCGCAATCGGCACCGCTGTACCCGGTGGTGCCGGGTCGGCTGATCAGTATCAACGGCGAACCGGTGCAGCAAATCGTCAGCAAGGATTCGGCCGGTGATCGTGCGGTCCAGCGCGACCTGAGCCTGACCTGGGCCGCCGACCTGCCGGCGGGTAACAGGATCACCGCCGGCAACTGGTGGCCTGAGCAACCGCCAGACGACATTCCCGGTGTGTCGGTGGAGGGCAAAGTCGCCGAAAGCCTGAAACTCAAGCTCGGTGATCACATGGTCTTTACCGTGGGCGGGGTCAATCGCGAGGCGAAAGTCACCAGTCTGCGGGAGATCAACTGGGACAATTTCCAGCCGAACTTCTTCATGATTTTCCAGCCCGGTACCTTGAAGGACCTGCCGGCGACTTACCTGACCAGTTTCTATCTGGCGCCGGGCCATGACCAACAGATCGTCGATCTGTCCCGCAGTTTTCCGGCGGTCACCATTTTGCAAGTCGAAGCCTTGTTGGCGCAGCTGCGCAGCATCCTCGCCCAGGTCACCCTGGCGGTGGAATATGTGCTGTTGTTTGTATTGGCGGCGGGGATGGCGGTGCTGTTTTCCGGCTTGCAGGCAACGCTGGATGAACGCATCCGCCAGGGGGCGCTGTTGCGAGCGCTGGGGGCGGAGCGGCAATTGCTGGTCAAGGCGCGGCGGATCGAGTTCGGTTTGCTCGGTGCCGTCAGCGGTTTACTGGCCGCGCTGGGTTCGGAAGTCGTGAGCCTGGTGTTGTACCGCTATGCGTTCGACCTGCCCTGGCATCCGCATCCATGGCTGCTGGTACTGCCGCTGATCGGTGCGGTACTGATTGGTGGCGCCGGTGTATTTGGCACCCGCCGCGCCTTGAATGCCAGCCCCCTGACAGTCCTGCGCGAGGGTTGATAGACTCAGCCCTTCACTCTTCAAAGAAATCACCATGAGCCGTTATCGCCCTCCCCGCACCGCAGGCACCGCGCTGATCACCCCCGAGGGTGAAGCGCGGATGCGCGCCGAGTTTCATGAGCTCTGGCACGTACGGCGACCGCAAGTGACGCAGTCTGTCAGCGAAGCCGCGGCACAGGGCGATCGCTCGGAAAACGCCGAATACACCTACGGCAAAAAGATGCTGCGCGAAATCGACAGCCGTGTGCGTTTTCTCACCAAACGCCTGGAAGCCCTCAAGGTCGTCAGCGAGAAACCCAGCGATCCGAACAAAGTCTATTTCGGTGCCTGGGTCACCATTGAAGACGAGGACGGCAAAGAGTCACGCTATCGCATCGTCGGGCCGGACGAACTGGATTTGAAACAGGGCCTGATCAGCATCGACTCACCCCTGGCCCGCGCGTTGATCGGCAAGGCACTGGACGCCGAAGTTCGGGTCCAGACACCTACTGGCGAGCAATGTGTGTACATCGTGGCGATCGAGTATCTTTGAGCCGCAGCGCCATGAGCCATGGCGCTCCGGGCCTCAGCGACGGGTAATCAGCCCTTGGCGGGCGACACGGGTCAGTTGCCTGATGACTTCAGGGGCATCTTCGGCGCTGGGCGATTGAATCACCGCCAGATCAAAACTGTCGCTGGCAAATCGAGCCAGGGATTCACCGTCTTCGACAAACTGAATCAGAAAGGCTGCCGGCCCACCGGTGCGACGCGGCCAGCCATCGAGGTAACGCAAGAGCGTTGGCTGATGTTTACCGCCAAGCAGGATTTTTGGATTGCGCTGGGTGAGATGTGCCGTGATCGGCGCGGGACGTACAACGGGGCTTAGTGCATTCATCGTGTCGTGTCTCTGCCTCAAAAGTCTGCATGGCAGGTGAGAGGCAACACCGAACCAGCGCTTTAGCGGTATTTCGAAGCCTGCTCCAGGCTTCTATCGGCAACTGATCGAGTCACCTGGCGCCCCGCAAGTAGCTGTTTAAATCGGCGCATGAGCAGCATCCTAGAGAAGCTGACTGGACAGTGTCAAGAATGACGAATAACAAAAAAGACCGCGCAATCAGACCCTATGAAAGGCAATCCGCCCCGTATTCTGGATAGGGCGCATAAAAAAATGCCCGTATCTTGCGATACGGGCATTTCCTCTAGCCGGCCAGCCTGTTGAGCGAGCCGGGCTTTTGAATGGATCGCTCGGGATCAGTGACGCTTGTGACCGTTGGCCAGGTTGCTGCCTACGCCGCCGCCCAATGCGCCACCCAGGCCTGCGCCGATGGTCGAACCAGTCTTGCCGCCCAGGCTGTTACCGATAACCGAACCACCAGCAGCACCCACGCCGCCGCCGATCGCAGCACTGGTACGGTGGCCTTTTTTGGCAGCAACAGCACTACCCGCCGCGCCTGCCACACCCGCACCAATCGCTGCACCGGTGCTGCCACCCATGCTCTGGCCCACGACGTTACCCAGCGCGCCGCCCAAACCGCCGCCGATTGCGGCAGTACCGTCGCCAGCCATTGCACCTTGAGCAACCAGAAGACCCAGAACCAAAGCAGGCAGAGTGAAACGCATGACAAAAACCTCAAAATAGGGATGAAAATCAAAAGGGTCGAGATTGAAAGCTTTAGAGGAGACAAAGTCCAGACATGCGCGCACTCAACCTCGTAGTTAGCGACGGTTGGACAGCAATTTTGGAAAAGGTTTTATGCCAGGCAAAAAAAAGCCCGCTGGGGAACGGGCAGGGTGTTGCTTTCTAACGGATGAGTTGAGCCTACGTAGGATCTCGTGAAAACTTTGTGAAAAAAAACCCGGCTGAATATTCGTTCACACCGTCCTCAAAAAATAAAAAACAATACGAATCCCAGGCTCAAAAAACCCCGCTCAATGACGGGGTTCGCTTGCTGGTTCATTACTTCCTGACAGGGGCTGTCACCTTGGGCAGAAATTTTCCCTTCTGTACCCGACACGCCCTGGTCTTGATTTTGTCGACCTCGGTCTGGTCTTCGCCGAAGCTGGCTACGTACGCCGTCTGCCCACACTGTACGCAGTTGTTGATCGGAAATTCTGCACCGTCGTCTTCGATATACGGATCAGCCATCTCTTCACCCCTCTTCAAAAGCGGGACCGACACCGGCAAGCCCATTTGCCAAAAAAAATATCGATCACCAAGGCCCTCGAGACTAGCCGGTCATTAATGGACTTGCAGTTCAGATTACCCAATGCCCGACGAATGGACCTGACCTGATCACCTCAGTTTGACGGCCGTTCCAGTCACAAATACCACCACCATTCCACCCTTGCCGGCCGGCATGCTGATCTCAAAATCGAGCCCTATCACCGCATCCGCCTGAAGCGCCCGCGCCCTCTCCTTGATCTCGTCGGTGGCCTGGATACGCGCCTCCTTCAATGCCCGCTCGAGCGTCTGGGAGCGCCCGCCGAAAAAATCCCGCATCCCGGCGAACACATCGCGGATGACGTTGACGCCCTGTACCGACTCGGCGCTGACAATATCCAGGTAGGCGGTGATCTGTCGGCCTTCGATAGCGTGGGTCGTGGTGGTGATCATGGGATTTCCTTGTCGTTCAGAGAGTGAGCCGGTACATCAATACAACTGCAATGGGCATGGATACACCGCGAAAAGCGGCGCGAGGCTGGGACATGGGGGTCGATTCGTTCGAAGGTTGGACAGCGTTGCCCACACTGAATAGATCGCGAAGCCGGGTGAACCTCACCGGTTATGCAAATCCAAAAAACAGCGCTATAAAAGCTGCGTCCTACGCTGCGCTCCTTTGTCCTACATAAGTTTCGGAAGCGCCCTCTCCTCTGCGCTTGCGGGCTCAGCGCTCAAAAGATGAAAGAAGTTCTTACGCTACCCCCTGCGCGTGCCGCGTGAAGCGACGCGCTGGAGTCGCAGTGGTCAGAGTACGATAAGATGCCTGCAAACCAGGCTTGCTGTGAGTAGCCCCGCATGACAGATAACAGTCGGAACACCCCCCGTCTGATCAAGAAGTACCCGAATCGCCGTCTGTATGACACGCACACCAGCAGTCATTTGACCCTTGCGGATATACGCCAATTGGTCGTCGATAGAATCCCGTTCGAGGTGGTCGACGCCAAGACTGGCGAGAATCTGACCCGAAGCATTTTGCTGCAGGTCATCCTGGAAGCCGAAAGTGGCGGTGAGCCAATCTTCTCCAGTGAGATGCTCATGGGGATTATCCAGTTCTACGGTCCCTACCAGAGTGTCCTCGGCAGCTACCTGGATAAAAGCATCCAGACGGTCATCGACATCCAGTCCCAGACCGGCGCTCAGTCGTCTGAAGCCTGGAGTGCATTCATGCACCAGCAAGCACCGGTCATGCAGGATCTGATGCGCCAGTATGTCGACCAGTCAAAAGCCCTCTACATGAACACTCAGAACCTCTTCGGCCTGTTCGGGAGCAAGCCGGGGGCTGGCGGCGGACCAAAAAAAAATGACGATGGGGAATAAACCCATCGTCATCCTGTAACCGTTCTGATCCGGCTTATTTGCTTTCGCTTGTAGCCTTGGCACCAGGAGCGGTTTTGCCGGCTGCGGCGGTTGCTGCGCCAAAACCGCTCTGAGCAGCGTCAGCAGCCTGTTTTACGGCTTTCTGTGCACTTTCAAATACGGTACTGGCATTCGCCAGCGATGACTTGAATCCGGCCACAACAGACTCGGAGCCAGCCGGTGCATTCTTGCTGATCACTTCAACGAACTCTTGCACCTGCTTGGTGCCCGCCTCGACCTGACGCGTGGTCAGTTGGGCAATTTCCGATTGGGTGCCAACAATCAGCGCGTGCACTTGACGATTGAACTCAGCCAGGCGTTCGGCTTGCACATTAGGCTGGGTGAAAGAAGCCTGGAGCTCAGCGAACCCTTGTGGATCACGTACCGCCAGCAGCTTGCGGAAACCGTCGAACTGCTCCTCGGTTGTGGCCTGCAAGGTCTTGAACTGCAATTGGCTGAGCTGCTCAACACTGGAGAAGATTTTGCCGCTGATTTGCTGCAGGAGGTCGAGGTTGGCTTTCTGAGCGTCTTGCAATTTTTCCAAGTTGAAAAAAGACATGCTTGAATCTCCTGATTCTGAAAGGCCGACGTAGGCCTGAGGACGCGATAGCGATCCTGCCGGTCATCGCGTTAGCTTTTATATTGCAGTGCACAAATTCGTTTGGCAATGTTTTTTGTGCGCCGCACAAAAACTTTTTCCCTCCCGCCGCTATTCGCTATAGACTCCTGAAAGGCAAACGGCCGGCCAAGCGCTCTTTGATGATGAGAGGCAGGCAAGCTGCTTCTCATGCATAAAACCAGGAGATCACCATGGGCCAGGAAGATATTATTGCATCGCAATATGACAGACTTTCCTCTCAACGCGGCCTGTTCGAACACCTGATTCATCTGCAGCGCCTCAATACGCTGAACTTCCTTATTGCTTGTCGTCAGCGCCAGGAAAAAACCCTCGCACCTCTGAAGCGGGGTCAACTCAGACAACCTACGCCCGCTGAATGGCAGGAATATGTCACGGACTTCGGCCAACGTTGCCTGCTGTTTTGGGACACCCTGCGCCAACGCGGCGACAATACGCTGGCCCATGAACGCGCCGGGTATCCGCTGCTGCTCAAGTTCGCTCATGAAACCCTGATCGCAGGCTCCGAGCTCCCGCACCCGGTCAACTATTCACTGCTGCGCATCCTCCCCGGACCCGGGCAAGAAATCGACAGCAACGCCCGGCCGGTGATCATCATTGACCCACGCGGCGGCCACGGCTCGGGAATCGGCGGTTTCAAACAGGATTCGGTATTAGGTGAAAGCCTCAGAGCCGGCCACCCCACCTATTTCATCTCTTTCAGTCACTCACCACAGCCTGGGCAAACCCTGGCCCATATCGCCGAAGCCCAGGCCCGGTTCATCGAAGTCGTCGGCGCCCTACACCCGGCCAACAGCAAGCCGATTATCATTGGTAACTGCCAAGCCGGCTGGGCCTTGATGGGACTGGCGGCAACGCGACCGGAACTGCCGGGATTGATCATTATCAATGGTGCCCCCCTGTCGTACTGGGCCGGTGTCAATGGACGCAATCCGATGCGCTATACCGGTGGCCTGCTGGGTGGTGGCTGGTTGGCTCGCCTGGGCAGCGACCTGGGCAACGGCCGTTTTGACGGTAGCTGGCTGGTCAGCAATTTCGAAAACCTGGACCCGGCCAACACTTATTGGGGCAAGTACTACCAGTTGTTCAGCCAGGTCGACAGCGAGGCTGCGCGCTTTCTCGACTTCGAACGCTGGTGGGGCAGCCCGACCCTGCTCAATGGCGAAGAAATCGAGATGATTGTCGACGATCTTTTCATTGGCAACCAATTGTCCGGCGGACTCGATCGCAAGAGCAGCGGTATCGACCTGAAACGGATCGAAGTACCGGTGGTGGTGTTCTGCTCCTACGGCGACAACATCACCCCTCCCCAGCAGGCATTGAACTGGATCACAGATGTCTATCCCAGCGATCTCGCGTTGCATGAGGCAGGCCGCACCATCGTCTATCTTCGGCACGCCAGCATCGGTCATTTAGGTATTTTCGTCTCCGGCAAGGTGGCGCGGCGTGAACACCGGGAGTTGCTCGGCGCGGTCGAAGCCATCAATGCGCTGCCGGCAGGTCTGTATGAGATGCTGATTGACGATCTGCCGGCCCCTTCAGACAGCCATGACGTGCAATACCGAGTGCAATTCGAATCAAGGCGAATCGCCGATATACACGACGACATCGAGCCGGCCCGTGATGACGATCGCGAATTCTCTCTGGTAGAGCGCATCTCTGAAATCAACAGCGCGTTTTACGACGGGTTCATACGTCCATGGCTGCGTCCGATGGTCAATGAACCCGTTGCCGAATTGATGCGCAGGACGCACCCCTTCCAACAGCAGCGGTTGCTATGGAGCAGCCTGAATCCGGCGCTGTGGTGGTTGGCCGGGAGCACATCCAAAGTCACCAGTGATCGTCGTCCCGCACGCAAAGACAACCCGTTGCTGGCTTGGCAGGAACTGTTCTCCAACCAGATGCAGGACACCCTGAATGCGTACCGCGATGCGCGTGATGCCACTCAGGAGCTGTGTTTTTACGGAGTTTATGGCGCACTGAATGCCCTCACCGGCAACAAGCCTGCGCGAAATCTCCAGGCACATGCCGACCGGCAGGACCAGGCCCTGATCGAACGCCTGCAGGATTCGCTACCCCATGGCGGCCCCCTGGAAGCCTTGGTGAGGATTCTGTTTTTGCTGGGCCGCGACAGCGACAAGGCGGGCAAGGAAAGCATCGAAAAACTGATCCAGCAGGTGCATCGGCTGGTCCAGGACTACAGCGATGAGCCCACGGCCCTGCGTGAGGCCATCCGCTTGCAGAACCTGCTGGTTTTTGCTCACCCGCAAGAAAGTTTGCGCACCCTCCCCTTGTTGCTCCCAGAGGCAAAGGAACGCCAACAGGTCCTGACAGCCGTTGGGCAAATGATGCCTGAACTGCTGGCAACCACTGGAGCAAAAGGCGAACTCTGCCGTGAGCTCCACGCGCTGCTCGAAGTCCCCCTGCCGGGCTTTGGCCTGACCCAACCGCCCAGTGAAACAGTTGTCACCCCGAGGCCCGCTCCCGCCATCGTCGCTAAAGCCCCGAAACACAAAGCGAGCAGAAAGACAAAAGGCCCCAAACCTCAATAAACCTTCACAAGGGATTAGCGGTGTATCCGTTCGGCGTAAACGTTGGCGAAACCTGCGACCGTATGATCCCTGTACAGGTCGACGGGGTTTATGGGGCGGACCGGCGCGACTTCTTCGACCACAGGCGACAACTCGTCGGTTCGATACTGGCCGGGGGTCATACCGAACCAACGGATGCATGCCTTATGGAAGCTGCTGTGATCATGAAAGCCGAGCAGGCTTGTCACATGCTTCAAGTTGAAATGAGAATGGCGCAAATAGAAGTCAGCCATCTGCCGGCGCACATCGTTCAGGACGTCCTTGAATTGCGTGCCATCCTTCTCAAGGCCTCGCTGAAGCGTTCGCTTGCTGATGTTCAGTGCCGCCGCAATCGATTCCATATCACATTGCCCCTGGCCTTGCCCCTGACTCAAGCGCTCGGTAATCAGCGCGCGAATCCTGCCAACGATAGAGCAACCGGACAACAGGTCCAATTGAGCCACGGCATAACTGTCATGGAGGGTGGCCAACGCCTCGTTGGCCATGCTCAAAGGACTCAGAAGCTCCTGGCCATCGAACAAGATGCTGTCATACGCCGCCCCGAACCTCAGCGGACAGCCAAAAAGCCGTTGATGCTCCGACGTGTCTTCAGGTTCGGGATACGCGAACTCCACACTCAAAGGTCGCGGTGACTTGCCACCTGCCAGCCAATGGCAGAAACCCAGCAGCGAAGACAAACCTGCATCCGTATATTGCCGGGGTTTGACCGAGCCCGGTTGCTGATGCTCGAGGCTGGCCAGTCGGTAATGCTGCTGCTCCTGGACCAGGAAAAGGCTGAATCCGGTACTGATCAACGGGCTGAAACGAACCAGACGCTCAAGCGCCCTTTTCAGGTTCGAACTGGACATCATCGTGTAGCCCACGATCTGAAAACTGCTGGGATGGAAATTCCCGTAGGCTTTCAAACCGATGTTCGGGTCATCCGAAGCCTGAGCAGCCAAATCCCAAAGACGATAGATCGTACTTCGATCCCAGCATGCTCCCGGTTTATTCACGAACCTGGTATCCAGCCCCGCTTCCTCGCACAGACGGGCAACGTCCAGTCCTTGGGCCAAAAACGTATTCGCCAGCATGCTGGCATAACCTGAACTCATTTTATACATGGCGTCCTCATTGACCTGTGGAACCGAACGTCCTGTTCGGAGCCGATACTGACATGCGTTGAACATATTTCAATAATGTTTCACAAATATTAACTATCCGTTGAGTTTCAGAAATTGATCCAAGTAGGGTAACCCGTCATTTTTTGCCAGCAAGCCAGAACACCCGCGTGGCACCGATGGACAGGAAATCGTCACCTTCAAACACTTCCGCACGCCCCGTCGATATCGAACAATCCTCTCTCCTGCAGCGCAAAAAAACGGAGTAGATGTATGGAATCGCGTAGTCGTATTGCTGTGGTAACGGGTGGTATGGGCGGTATCGGTACGGCAATCAGCCAACGTCTATACAAGGAAGGATTCAAGGTAATCGTCGGCTGCAGCTCTGATTCCAGCCGCAAGGACGACTGGGCTGCCAGCCAGCGCGAGGCCGGTTATGAGTTCGAGTTCATCTATGGCGACGTCACCGATTGGGAGACCACTCGCAAGGCTTTCGAGATGGCTCGTGAACAATTCGGCCCGATCGATGTGCTGGTCAACAACGCTGGCATCACTCGCGACGCCTCCTTTCGCAAGCTCACCCCGGAAGACTGGAACAGCGTGATCGGGACCAACCTGACGGGCTTGTTCAACACCACCAAGCAGGTCATTGAAGGCATGTTGGCCCAGGGTTGGGGGCGAATCATCAATATCTCCTCGATCAACGGTCAGCGCGGCCAGTTCGGTCAGACCAACTACTCCGCCGCCAAGGCCGGCATCCATGGTTTCACCATGGCACTGGCCCGGGAAGTCTCCGGCAAGGGCGTGACCGTCAATACCGTTTCCCCAGGCTACATCCAGACCTCCATGACGGCGGCCATTCGCCCGGACATTCTCGAAGGCATGATCGCGGGAATACCGGTGGGCCGCCTTGGCCAACCCGAAGAGATCGCCTCAATCGTGGCGTGGCTGGCTTCCGATGAGTCCGCCTACAGCACCGGTGCCGACTTCTCCTTGAACGGCGGCATGAACATGCAATAACCCTGATCAGGGCAGCAATGCCCTGGTTTGCTCGACGAATTTTGTCTTTCCATGAGGTCACGCATGAACGAAGTCGTAATCGTTGCCGCTACTCGTACCGCCATTGGCAGTTTCCAGGGTTCTTTGTCTGCAATTCCCGCGACCGAGCTGGGCGCCGCAGTGATTCGCAACTTGCTGGAGCAGACGGGTCTCGATGCTGCTCAGATTGATGAAGTGATCCTGGGCCAGGTTCTCACTGCCGGCGCCGGACAAAACCCGGCACGCCAGACAGCGATCAAGGCCGGCTTGCCAAACACCACACCTGCCCTGACCTTGAACAAGGTCTGCGGCTCCGGCCTCAAGGCGGTCCATCTCGCCGTCCAGGCAATCCGTTGCGGTGACGCGGAACTGGTGATTGCCGGCGGTCAGGAAAACATGAGCCTGGCCCCCTATGTTCTGCCCAAGGCACGTACCGGCCTGCGCATGGGCCATGCGCAACTGCAGGACAGCATGATCCAGGATGGCCTGTGGGACGCTTTCAACGACTACCACATGGGTATCACCGCCGAGAATCTGGCGCAGAAGTACGAGATCTCTCGTGAAGCACAGGATGCCTTCGCTGCCGCCTCGCAACAGAAGGCCGCCGCCGCCATTGAGGGCGGGCGTTTCCAGAGCGAAATCACCCCGATCCTGATTCCTCAGCGCAAGGGCGAACCGCTGGTCTTCGACACCGACGAACAGCCACGTGTCGACAGCACTGCGCAAGCCTTGGCGAAACTCAAACCTGCTTTCCAGAAAGACGGCAGCGTGACCGCCGGCAACGCGTCGACCCTCAACGATGGTGCGGCCGTGCTGTTACTGGCCAGCGCGGCTAAAGCACAAGCGCTTGGCCTTCCGGTACTGGCACGGATCAAAGCCTATGCCAGCGCCGGTGTGGACCCGTCAATCATGGGCATCGGTCCGGTCCCGGCTACACGCCTGACCCTGCAAAAAGCCGGCTGGAGTGTCGAGGACCTCGACCTGATCGAAGCCAACGAAGCCTTCGCCGCCCAGGCGCTGGCGGTTGGCAAAGAGATGGGTTGGGACACCAGCAAAGTCAACGTCAACGGCGGTGCAATCGCCCTTGGTCATCCGATCGGCGCGTCGGGGGCACGGATTCTGGTGTCGCTGGTGCACGAACTGGTCCGTCGCGATGGAAAGAAGGCGCTGGCCACACTGTGCATCGGTGGCGGACAAGGCGTAAGCCTGGCCATCGAGCGCTAACCAACGGCATCTGAATAAGCCAATGCGCGGGCTTGCGACCCTTGCTCCGCGCATCAGATTGGCGTCAATCAATGCAGCCCGCATTCCTGCCGTCGCTATGCCGGAGTCCGGCAAAGCGCGGCTTTTTTCTGCCCGGCTCATCGGTAGGGGCAAGGAACTTTATGGACAATAACGCGCATACATTCACCACCTATTGGTCAGGCCAGGTTCCGTTCATCGCGTCCTATGCAGTGCAACAATTGCGCCTGTGGGTCAGCACCAATCCCTGGTTTTCCGGGCATGAGCACGGTGCCTGGTTCGACCTGCCTCGCGAAACCCTGGACAGCCTGCAAATGGACTACCAGGTTCAATGGGGCCAACTCGGCCAAAAATTGCTGACCGGCCAACCCTTCAGTTTCGATGATCGACGCTTCGCCAGCGGCAACTGGAGCGACCCACTGTTCGGCTCCCTCGCTGCGTTTTACCTGCTCAACTCCAGCTTTCTCCTGAAACTGCTCGACAAACTGCTGATCAACGAAAAGAAACCGCGCCAACGCCTGCGCTATCTGGTCGAGCAAGCCATTGCCGTCAGTGCGCCAAGCAATTTTCTGGTCAGTAACCCTGACGCGCTGCAGCGTGTGGTCGAGACTCAAGGTGCCAGCCTGCTCACAGGGATGCAGCATCTGGCCAGCGACATGAACGAAGGCAAAATGCGTCAGTGTGATAAAGATGCCTTCAAGGTTGGCATCGATCTGGCCAACACCCCTGGTGAAGTCGTCTTCGAGAATCACCTGTTCCAGCTGATTCAGTACTACCCGCAAAGCGAAACCCAGTACCGGCACCCGGTATTCGTCGTACCGCCTTCGATCAACAAGTACTACATCCTTGACCTGCGTCCGGACAACTCGATGGTCCGCCACCTGCTGGAAAAGGGACATCCCGTATTCCTGGTGTCCTGGCGCAACTTTGACCAGGAACACGCTGGCACCACCTGGGATGACATGATTGAGCACGGGGTGATCAACGCCCTGCAAGTGACCCGCGAGATCAGTGGCCAGCAGCGACTCAATTGCGTGGGTTTCTGCATCGGCGGCACCCTGTTGAGCACTGCACTGGCCGTACTCGCTGCACGTGGCGACAGAGAGATCGCCAGCGTGAGCCTGCTCACCACGTTCCTTGATTACCTCGATACCGGCCCCATCGACGTCTTCGTCGATGAAGAGCTGGTGGCGTACCGCGAGCGCACAATCGGCGGCAAGAATGGCCCTATCGGTCTGTTTCGTGGCGAGGACATGGGCAATACCTTCTCCCTGCTGCGCCCCAACGAATTGTGGTGGAACTACAACGTCGACAAATACCTCAAGGGACAAAAGCCGATTCCCCTTGATCTGCTGTACTGGAATAACGACAGCACCAACTTTCCGGGCCCGATGTACTGCTGGTACCTGCGCCACACCTATCTGCAAAACGATTTGAAATCAGGCGAGCTGGAATGCTGCGGGGTCAAGCTGGATTTGCGTGCAATTGACGCTCCCGCTTACATCCTCGCCACCCATGACGATCACATCGTGCCCTGGAAAAGCGCCTACGCCAGCACCAACCTGCTCTCCGGTGCCAAGCGTTTCGTATTGGGCGCTTCAGGGCATATCGCCGGCGTCATCAACCCACCGGCCAAGCAGAAGCGTCATTACTGGACCAATAATCGGGTCACGAAAAACCCGGAGACCTGGTTCAAGAATGCCGAGCAGCAACCCGGTAGCTGGTGGAATGATTGGTTCAACTGGCTGGAGGGACACTCCGGCGAGCGCCAACCCGCGGTAGCGCACACAGGGAATGACAAATTCCCGCCTCTGGAACCGGCGCCAGGCAGGTATGTAAAACAGTGAAGACTGCTATGGGCCAGAGCTCGGCACATCATTTGTTTGGGTACAAGGAGAGACGACTGATGAGCACCCCGCTGCGCATCAACGAAGCACTTTTGATTGCAGGCCACGCACTCGAACCTTTTCAATGCGTCGCCTGGGCTCCACAAGACGGTAATGGCGAACTGAGCCTCACTGTCGTCGACCGGGCCAACACACGTATATGTCGCAAACAGATACCAAGCAGCGCCTATTCCGACCCGGCGCAGCTGGAAAGCCTGCTGGAAGAGGTGCGCGCCAAGTTGAGCCAGGAAGGCTACACGCTACAATCCTGGACGATGCCAGAGTAAGCACTTTCGCGGATTACTACCGGTGATCCGCCCAAGGTATGAACTGGATTTTTTTTAGAAACGCAGAAACGAAAAAGCCCCGAATAATCGGGGCTTTTTCGTTTAAATGTGGCGGTGAAGGAGAGATTCGAACTCTCGATACAGTTTCCTGTATACACACTTTCCAGGCGTGCTCCTTAAGCCACTCGGACACTTCACCGTATCTCTTCAAACAAGTTCTGTCTGTCGAGGCGCGCTAATGTAGTCGAAAGCTTTTCTGATGGCAAACATTTTTTCAGAATTTTCATGCGCTTAACGCAATTAGTCGTTTCGAGCCGGTCAGGGCAATGGCAAACCGGCCAATCTCTGGCTTCGCACACACGACTATATAGAGGGCAATGTGCCGCTGGCAGGGCGGGCTACGCTTGGCGGGCGGGCAAAGGGTGACTGGCGGGTCAGTCATGGCGCTTTACCTGGCCTGAGACGGTGGGTAACTTCTGCCCAACTTTATTGAAAGGAATAGCGTCATGAGTGAGTTGATTTCCTACCATCTCGAAGACGGTATCGCGACCCTGACCCTGAGCAATGGCAAGGTCAATGCCATTTCTCCGGACGTGATTGCAGCCTTCAACACGGCGCTGGATCAGGCGGTGACTGATCGTGCGGTGGTGATCATTACCGGTCAGCCCGGGATTCTCTCGGGCGGTTACGATTTGAAGGTGATGACGTCCGGCCCTAAAGAAGCCGTGGCGCTGGTAACTGCCGGCTCGACGCTGGCCCGCCGCCTGTTGTCTCACCCGTTCCCGGTAATCGTGGCCTGCCCCGGCCATGCGGTTGCCAAAGGCGCATTCCTGCTGCTGTCAGCCGACTACCGCATCGGTGTCGACGGCCCGTTCAGCATTGGCCTGAATGAAGTGCAGATCGGCATGACCATGCACCACGCCGGTATCGAGCTGGCCCGTGATCGACTGCGCAAGTCGGCATTCCACCGTTCGGTGATCAACGGTGAAATGTTCAATCCACAGACTGCGGTGGATGCCGGCTTCCTTGACCTGGTGGTGTCGGCGGAAGAACTGCAAGGCGCGGCATTGGCAGCGGCTCGTCAGTTGAAGAAGATCAACATGACCGCACACAAGAACACCAAGCTGAAAGTCCGCAAGGCACTGCTGGACACCCTGGATAACGCGATCATTCTGGATCAGGAGCATTTGGGTTAAGCCCCAACCTGCTTCAACGAAAAGCCCGACCGTCGTGTCGGGCTTTTTCGTACCTACCCTGTTGAAAAGCCGGCAACCGCTCTAGAACGCGTCTCACCCATCAGCCGGAAACATGTGCTTAAACATCGGCTATCTCCCGCTTCTTTAGCGGCAATTGCCGAAAACAGTGCACATCCGTACACTGCGCCACCTTTTGTCCCGGTGGGGCCTGAAAATGCTGTTTGTTTTACGTATGTCATTGATGGGCCTGCACTTTATTGTCGCGGGTGTGCTGGGCGTGATGCTCGGCCTGTGCCGCCCGTTCAATCCGGATAACAGTCGTCTGTGCGCGCGTCTGTATGCGTGGCCGGCGATGTGTATTTTGCGTTTACGGGTGAAGGCCGATGTCGGGCCGCTGATGGATAAACCCGACAGTTGCGTGATCATTGCCAACCACCAATCCAACTACGATCTGTTTGTATTCGGTAACGTGGTGCCCCGCCGTACCGTGTGCATCGGTAAAAAGAGTCTGAAATGGGTGCCATTGTTCGGTCAGTTGTTCTGGCTGGCCGGTAATGTACTGATCGACCGTGGCAATGCACAGAAAGCACGCCAGTCGATGGTGACCACCACCCACACGCTGCAAAACCAAGACACCTCGATCTGGGTCTTCCCGGAAGGCACGCGCAATCTGGGCGAAGAGCTGTTGCCGTTCAAGAAAGGCGCCTTCCAGATGGCCATCGCGGCCGGGGTTCCGATCGTGCCGGTGTGCGTCAGCAGTTACGTCAAACACATGCGCTTGAATCGCTGGCGCAGTGGGAAAATTCTGATTCGCTCGTTACCGGCCATTCCCACCGCCGGCTTGAGTCTGGACGACATGCCCATGTTGATTGCCCAGTGCCGCGAACAGATGCGCGAATGCATCGACTCGATGGACCGGCAACTGCAAGCCGCTTGAATGAAACCCGCCCTGTGCGGGTTTTCTTTTGCCCGAAAACCGCGCAGATTTCACTGACGCTCCAGCAGCAGACAAGGCTAAGCTGAGTAACGCCCGCTACTTTTTGCTAATGAACGCCTGCTAATAAGAAGTGAATCACCATCATGGGTAGAGTTGTTGCTGCTGCGGTTTACAGCGCTGGCAAGAGAGTCACCAATATCACCCTCGACGAAGGCGCGGCCTGGGCTGCAAAGCCGGGGCATTTTGTCTGGATCGGCCTTGAAGAGCCGAGCGCCGAGGAACTGTACAACCTGCAACGCCAGTTCAACCTGCACGAACTGGCCATCGAAGACGCCCTGGAAAAACACAGTCGACCGAAACTGGAAACCTTCGGCGATGCGCTGTTCATCGTCACGTATTCCCCCATTCGGGAAGAAGGCAAACTCAAGTTCATCGAGACCCATATCTTTGCCGGCAAGGGCTACATCATTACCGCTCGCAACGGTCACTCGGCGTCCTACGCCTATGTCCGACAGCGTTGTGAGGCGCGCCCTCTGCTGCTTGAGCACGGAGAAGATTTCGTACTCTATGCCATCCTCGACTTCGTGATTGAAAACTACCAGCCGATGGGTGAAGCGATTCATGCCGAGATCGATGAGCTGGAACGCAACGTCCTGTGCGGCACGCTGAACGAACGCGATATCCAGGACCTGCACAGCCTTCGCCGCGATGTGTTGCGCCTGCGCCGTTACGCAGCACCGATGGTGGAGATCGGCGAAGAGCTGCAAAAACTGAGCTTTCCATTCATCGACAAGAACATGCGCCCGTATTTTCGCGATGTGCAGATTCACGTCACACGGCAGATGGAAGACCTGACCACCCTGGCGGACATTGCCAGCCAGACGATTGAAGTCGGGGTGTTGCTGGAGGCGTCACGCCAGAGCGTGGTTCAGCGCAAGTTTGCCGCGTGGGCGGCGATCCTGGCGTTCCCGACGGCGGTAGCGGGGATTTACGGGATGAACTTCCAGAACATGCCCGAGCTAAGCTGGCATTACGGCTATTTCGCGGTGCTGGGGTTTATTACCGTGGGGTGTGTGGCTTTGTGGGCGAGTTTCAAGAAATCGGGGTGGCTGTAGGGCTGTGTGCTTCCAGTGAAAAACAGTCGCCTCATTCGCGAGCAGGCTCGCTCCCACAATCGATCGAGTTTCAAATGTGGGAGCTGCTCGCGAAGCTTTTAGCCTTTAACCGATTCTGGCTTGTGCGCCACAAACCGCATCATCCACTCGGCCACCGTGGCGCCGTGATGCTCACTTTCCAGGCTCGCGATACCCTTCGAATACACCTGCTCGCCCAGCGCTTGCTGACGAATTTCCAGCAAGGCCCGGGAATAGTCGTGAATGAACTCCGGATGACCCTGGAAGCACAGCACCTGGTCGTTGATGTGATACGCGGCATACGGGCAGAAATCGCTGGAGGCGATCACCGTGGCGTTTTCCGGCAGTGAGGTCACCTGGTCCTGGTGGCTGATCAGCAGGGTCAGCTCTTCGCGCACAGGATTCATCCACGGCGCCTTGGCAGCGAGTTTGTAATTGTGGGTACCGACACCCCAGCCCTGGCTCGCCCGTTCGCTCTTGCCGCCCAGCAACAGCGCCAGCAACTGATGGCCAAAGCATACGCCCAACAGTTTGTCGCCACGCTTGTAGCGGGTCAGCAGATATTCCTTGAGGGTCTGGATCCACGGGTCGGTGCCGAAGGAATCAGCCTTGCTGCCGGTGACCAGGTAGGCATCGAAGGTCAGGTCATCGCTGGGATAGTCACCCTGTACCACGTTGTAGATAGTGAATTCAGCGGCAATGGGTTGCTGCGAAAACAGGCGCTTGAACATCTGCCCGTAGCCCTGATATTGGTCGACCAATTCCGGACGCAGGTTGTCGGTTTCGAGAATGCAGATGCGTAACGACATAAAAAATACCTGACACGTGATGGGAATAATGCACACCCCAGAGCCTGCCTTGAAACACCGTGACAAGGCAAGCCCCGCGATGCGTCACTAATCCCTAAAACGTCTCCCCTTTGGCGGCTTTCTCCAGCAGCAATGCCGGTGGCGCGAAGCGCTCGCCGTATTGTCCGGCCAGGTACTGGGCGCGGGCGACGAAGTCCTTGACCCCGTATTGATTGATGAACTGCAGCGCACCGCCGGTCCAGGCAGCGAAACCGATGCCGAAAATCGAACCGACGTTGGCATCCGCCGTCGAGGTCAGCACGCCCTCCTCCACACAGCGCACGGTTTCGATGGCTTGCACGAACAGCAGGCGATCACGTACGTCCTTGGGCGAAATCTGCCCGTCGGCCTTTTCAAAGCGGGTTTTCAATTGAGGCCACAGATGTTTCTGGCCACCCGCCGGATACTCGTAGAAACCGCCTCCCGCCGCCTTGCCCGGACGCTTGTATTCGTTGAGCAGCAAGTCGATCACGGCAAATGCCGGATGCTCGACCAGCGGCTTGCCTTCGGCCTGCAAGTCTTTGGCGGTTTGCTGGCGGATATGGCTCATGAGGCTGAGGGACACTTCGTCGGAGATCGCCAGCGGTCCGATGGGCATGCCGGCCTTGCGCGCCTCGGTCTCGATCATTGGCGCACTGACGCCTTCACCCAGCATTGCGATGCCTTCATTGGTAAACGTGCCGAACACCCGCGAGGTGAAGAAGCCACGGCTGTCGTTGACCACAATCGGGGTTTTCTTGATTTGCAGGACGAAATCGAAGCCGCGAGCCAGGGTCTCATCGCTGGTGTGATTGCCCTTGATGATTTCCACCAAGGGCATTTTGTCCACAGGACTGAAGAAATGCAGACCGATGAACTTGCTCGGGTCCGGCACCGCCGTGGCCAGGCCACTGATCGGCAGGGTCGACGTGTTGGAGGCGATCACCGCATCCGCACCGACGACTTTTTGTGCGGCCAGGGAGACCTTGGCCTTCAGCTCACGGTCTTCAAATACGGCTTCAATGATCAGATCGCAACCGGCCAGATCGGCATCGCTTTCGGTGGTATGAATGCGCGCCAGAACGGCTTCGCGCTGCTCGCTGTTCATTTGACCGCGCGCCACTTTCTTGTCCAGCAGCGCTGCCGAGTGTGCCTTGCCCTTCTCGGCAGCCGCCAGGCTGATGTCCTTGAGTACCACCTCGATACCGGCCGACGCGCTGACAAACGCTATGCCCGCGCCCATCATTCCGGCGCCGAGTACGCCGACTTTCCGGGTGACGTACGGAGCGATTCCCTGCGGCCGCGAGCCTCCGGCATTGATTTCGTTGAGCTGGAACCAGAAAGTACCGATCAGGTTTTTCGAGATCTGACCGGTGGTTAACTCCGTGAAGTAGCGGGTTTCAATCAGGTGCGCCGTGTCGAAATCCACTTGCGCGCCTTCCACCGCGGCACAGAGGATCTTCTCCGGCGCCGGCATGCAACCCTGGGTTTTGCTGCGCAGGATCGACGGCGCAATGGCCAGCATCTGTGCGACCTTGGGGCTCGACGGCGTACCACCGGGAATCTGGTAACCCTTCACATCCCAGCGCTGCACGGCGGTCGGGTTGGCGATAATCCAGGCGCGGGCCTTGGCCAGCAGTTCGTCCTGATCCGCCGCCAACTCATCGATCAGCCCCGCCTGCAACGCCTGTTGCGGCCGTACTTTTTTACCTTCGAGCAGATACGGCAGGGCTTTTTCCAGGCCAAGCATGCGCACCATGCGCACCACCCCGCCGCCGCCCGGCAGCAAGCCGAGGGTCACTTCCGGCAAACCGAGTTGCACCGATGGGTTGTCCAGCGCCACGCGGTGATGGCAGGCCAGGCAGATTTCCCAACCGCCGCCGAGCGCCGCGCCATTGATCGCCGCAACCACCGGTTTGCCGAGGGTTTCCAGGGTGCGCAATTGCCCTTTGAGGTTCAGCACCATGTCGTAAAAGGCTTTGGCTTGCGGTTTGCCGACCTTGATCAACTCATTGAGGTCGCCGCCGGCAAAGAAGGTTTTCTTGGCCGAAGTGATGATGACGCCGGCAATGGCGTCCCGATCGGCCACCAGGCGGGCCACGCAGTCGGCCATGGCGTCGCGGTACACCGCGTTCATGGTGTTGGCGCTCTGGCCCGGCATGTCGATGGTCAGGACGACAATCTGGTCCTGGCCTTTTTCGTAACGAATGGCTTGGGTCATGAAAGGTTTCCTTGGATTCGGGGCTCAGAGGCGTTCGATGATGGTGGCAATGCCCATGCCGCCACCCACACACAGGGTCGCGAGGCCGTAGCGCAGGCTCCGGGCTTCCAGTTCATCGAGCAGGGTGCCGAGAATCGCGCAGCCGGTGGCGCCCAGCGGGTGCCCCATGGCAATGGATCCGCCGTTGACGTTGACCTTGCCCGGGTCGACGGCCATGTCCTTGATGAACTTCAACACCACCGAGGCAAAGGCCTCATTGACCTCGAACAGGTCGATGTCTTCAACCCGCAGCCCGGCCTTGGCCAGCGCCTTGCGGGTGGCCGGTGCAGGGCCGGTGAGCATGATGGTCGGGTCGGTGCTGGTCACCGCCGTGGCGACGATCCGCGCCCGTGGCTGCAAGCCCAGTGCCCGGCCCTTGGCTTCGGAACCGATCAGCATCAACGCCGCACCATCGACGATTCCGGAACTGTTACCGGGAGTGTGGACGTGGTTGATCCGCTCTACCTGGCTGTAGACCCGCAGCGCGGTGGCGTCGAAGCCCATTTGCCCGATCATTTCAAAACTCGGCTTGAGCTTGCCCAGGCCTTCCAGGGTCGAGTCGGCCCGGATGAACTCATCGTGATCGAGCAGGATGATGCCGTTCTGATCCTGCACCGGCACCAGCGACTTGCTGAACGATCCATCGGCGCGCGCCCGCGCGGCTTTCTGCTGTGAATGCAACGCGTAGGCATCGACGTCGTGACGGCTGAAGCCTTCGAGCGTGGCGATCAGGTCGGCCCCGACGCCTTGCGGAGTGAAGTGGCTATGCAGGTTGGTTTCCGGGTCCAGGGCCCAGGCCCCGCCATCGCTGCCCATGGGGACCCGCGACATGGACTCGACGCCGCCGACCACCACCAGGTCTTCGAAACCCGAGCGGACTTTCATCGCCCCAAGGTTCACCGCCTCCAGCCCTGACGCGCAAAAACGATTGATCTGCACCCCAGACACACTGACATCCCAGTCCGCTACCTGGACCGCGGTCTTGGCGATGTCGGAGCCTTGATCGCCGATGGGCGTGACGCAACCGAGCACCACGTCATCGACCTGACGGGTGTCGAGGGCAGTCCGCTCTTGCAGCGCCCTGAGCAATCCAGCCACCAGGTTCACCGGCTTGACGCTGTGTAAAGCGCCGTCGGCCTTGCCTTTGCCACGGGGCGTACGTAGCGCATCGAAAATCAAAGCTTGGGTCATGACGTCCTCGAACCGCAGTGCGAATGAATGAAAAACACAACTCACACTCTTCGCCGGAGGCCCCCCGTATTCAATGACCGCAGCGCTCATCGGCATTGACGCTCACGCTCAGACGGACGGTCGTCAACAAACGGGTAAACCGTTTCTTGACACGCAGGTGTCTAGCAAAAGGCCGCCCAAGAAGCTGGCAATAGGCCTCATGCCTTTTTAATAGCATATACCGAGACAACCATACTAAATGGATCTAAAACAAGCGTGACGCGGGCTCTAAGGTGAAGTTATACGAAGTTGTCGTCGGGTTTTGCCGAGGCGCTCGTCCTACAGGAAGTGCAACGTCTGCCGTCATGGATATATGCAGGCAGGCATCAGGAAATAACAAAAAAAAGGCGGTCAGCCATGTTCAAACAATCGAAAGTCCGTCAAGCAGGTCTCATTCTCTTTGCTACTACGCTGTTGTTGATTTTGCCCAACCTGACCAAGGTGATCGGCTAGTCGGTATTCAAAAAATACGACACCAGAGTTTTACATCGCCACGTTAAAAATGTGACTGGCTCGCTACCCGGGCCAGCGTGGCTGTGCCAACCTTTGTGGCACTTCCACGACATGGACGGCGATCAATTGAAAACGCTCATTCTGTTCGGGGCCTTGCTGCTCGGCACGCCCCTGTACGCCGCACAACTCAATCTGGAGCTGGGCGCAGACAGTCGCACCTGGCAGACCGAGGAATTGCTCAAGCATCCGCTGGTCCAGACCATCAACATCCCCAATGACGTTTCCTACAAACGGGACATGAGCTACCGCGCTGTCCCGTTGGCGGCGTTGTTGACGGGGGTCAAACCCGACGATCATTTGCAAGCTGTCGCGCTCGATGGTTTTGCCGCGGAATTGTCAGCGGCCCCCCTGCTTAATGCCCAGGGCGCGCGGGCCTGGCTGGCGATCGAAGACCCGGCGAACCCGTGGCCACCCCTGTCAGAAGGCAAGCACAGCGCCGGGCCGTTTTACCTGGTCTGGACTGATCCGCGGGCGGGCAACATCAGCCCGGAACAATGGCCGTTCGAAGTCGCCAGCATCAAGAGCATGGCGCCGGTGGCCGAGCGCTTTCCAGCCCTGCTGCCCGATCCTGCGTTGAAGGCCGACGACCCGGTCAACAAGGGCTTCGCGCTGTTTCAGAAAAACTGCCTGGCGTGCCATCGATTGAACGGTGCCGGGGATTCGCAGTTCGGGCCGGACCTGAATATTCCGTACAACCCGACCGAGTACTTCGGCGCGGACTTCCTCAAGCGCTACATCCGCGATCCGCAGGGTTTGCGCCAGTGGCCCCAGGCGAAAATGCCCGGGTTCTCGAGCGAGGTGCTACCGGATGAGGATCTGGGAATGCTGGTGGGGTATTTGAAGCATATGGTGGGGCGTAAGGCGAAGCCCTGATTGCCTTCTGCCCTGTAGGAGCAAAGCTTGCTCGCGATGGCGGTTTGTCAGTCAACATTTCTGTAACTGAACCACCGCCATCGCGAGCAAGCTTTGCTCCTACAGGGATTGGCGCCTTACTGTTGCTGGACGGAGATCACCCGCGCAGGCGTCGGCGTGACGAACACCTTGGCATGCATCTGCTCAGCGCCACCACCGCGACGCATGCCGCGCACCGGACAGGCATCCAGGTAATCCAGGCCCACCGCCAGTTTCAAGTGGCGCTCGGGCCGGGCCAGTTCGTTGGTCACGTCGAAGCTGTACCAGGCATCATCGAGCCAGGCTTCGGCCCAGGCGTGGCTGGCCAGGTGTTCGCTGTTTTCACTGTACAGATAACCGGACACGTACCTCGCCGGGATACCCAGGCTGCGGGCACAGGCGAGGAAGGCATGGGTGTGGTCCTGGCACACCCCCGAACGCCCGGCGAAAGCCTTGGCGGCGCTGGTGTCCACTTCGGTGGCGCCCGGCGTATAGGTCATGTGCTGGTTCAAGCCATGCATCAGGTCGATCAGCGCGGTGCGGTCCCGCCGCTGCTTGCACTCCTGCTGCGCGAACGCACGCAACGCCGCATCCGCTTCAGTCAGGCGGGTGAACCGCAGGAACGGCAACGCCGACTGGCTCTCGTGCTCGGCTTCGCGCAGCTCGTCGATGTCGACCTGGCCGCGGGCACCGATGATGATCGCCTCGTGGGGCTCGTCCAGGGTCAGCACATGCAGGATATTGCCGAATGGATCGAGTTGCGCACGCACCGGGCGCGGCAGGTCGAGCTGCCAGCTGAGCACGTGTTGGCGCTCGCTGTCGTGGGGGGTCAGTCGCAAATACTGGATGCTCGCCCGCACCTGATCTTCGTAGTGATAGGTGGTCTCGTGGCTAATGGAAAGTCTCATGCAGCCTCCAGGTAAGAACTGTGAATCGCGTTGCCCAACTGGCGCACCAGCGGGATGAACTCGGTCAGCCAGGCGTGCAGGCCTTCGTCGAGAATTTCGCTGATGCCGGTGTAACGCAGGCGTGCGTCCATTTCCGCCGCCAGGCGTTGTGCAGGACGGCCATTGGCCCCCGGCAACTGGGCGAGAATCTGGTCGATTTCTTCGGTACAGGCGCGCAGCGAGCGCGGCACATCCGCCCGCAGTAACAGCAACTCGGCCACATGCCGGGCGCCGGGGGCGTCACGGTAGATTTCGGTGTAGGCCTCGAACGACGACAGCGCCCGCAGCAAGGCACTCCACTGGTAATAGGCGTGGGCCGTGCCATCACTGACCGCTTCAGCCTGATCACCGGCCATTTCGTAGCGGGCATCGAGCAGGCGCAGGGTGTTGTCGGCGCGCTCGATGAAGGTCCCCAGGCGAATGAAGCGGAACGCATCGTTACGCATGATGGTGCCGTAGGACGCGCCCCGAAACAGGTGGGAACGCTCCTTGATCCACTCGCAGAAGCGGCTCATGCCGTAGCGACTGAGGCCCTGCTCGGCAATCCCGCGAATTTCCAGCCAGGTCGCGTTGATGTTTTCCCACATGTCGGCGGTGATTCGCCCACGCACAGCATGGGCACTGGCCCGCGCCGCGCCGAGGCAACTGTAGATGCTCGCCGGGTTGGCCGCGTCCAGGGCGAAAAAATGCAGCAGCCGTTCGGCATGCAGTTCGCCGTGGCGTTCGAGGTAATCGTCCAGGGTACCGGTAATCAACAGGGGCATGGCCAGTTCATGCAGACCGTTGCCACGGCCATCCTGTGGCATCAGTGACAGCGAATAGCTGATGTCGAGCATCCGTGCGAGGTTTTCCGCCCGCTCCAGGTAACGCGACATCCAATACAAATCCGAGGCAGTTCTACTTAACATGACAGGCTTCCTTCAATCCTCGACCACCCAGGTGTCCTTGGTTCCACCGCCCTGGGAGGAATTCACCACCAGGGAGCCTTCGCGCAGGGCGACACGGGTCAGGCCGCCGGGCACGACCCGGGTTTCACGGCCGGACAATACAAACGGACGCAGGTCGATATGGCGCGGCGCGATGCCGTTTTCGACAAAGGTCGGACAGGTCGACAGCGACAACGTCGGTTGTGCGATGTAGGCATGGGGCTTGGCGATGATCCGCGCGCGGAAGGCTTCGATTTCCGCGGCGGTTGCCGCTGGCCCCACCAGCATTCCGTAACCGCCGGAGCCCTGAGTTTCCTTGACCACCAGCTCCGGCAGATTGGCCAGTACGTGGGAAAGCTCGGAGGGATTACGACACTGCCAGGTCGGCACGTTTTTCAGGATGGGTTCTTCGTCCAGATAGAAACGGATCATGTCCGTGACGAACGGGTACACCGACTTGTCGTCCGCCACTCCCGTGCCGATGGCATTGGCCAGCACCACATTGCCGGAGCGGTAGGACGACAGCAGGCCCGGCACGCCGAGCATCGACTCCGGGTTGAACGCCAGCGGATCGAGGAACGCATCGTCGAGACGGCGGTAGATCACGTCGACGGCTTTTGGCCCGTCGGTGGTGCGCATGTAGACCTTGTCGTCACGCACAAACAGGTCCGCGCCTTCCACCAGCTCCACGCCCATCTCCCGCGCCAGAAAAGCGTGTTCGAAGAACGCACTGTTGAACCGTCCCGGCGTCAGCACCACCACGCTCGGGTTGTCGATGGGACTTGAGCTTTTCAGGGTATCGAGCAGCAGGTTCGGATAATGATCGATGGGCGCGATGCGTTGCGCCGCGAACAGCTCGGGGAACAGACGCATCATCATTTTGCGGTCTTCGAGCATGT
Source organism: Pseudomonas izuensis (assembly GCF_002356535.2). NCBI lineage: Bacteria > Pseudomonadati > Pseudomonadota > Gammaproteobacteria > Pseudomonadales > Pseudomonadaceae > Pseudomonas > Pseudomonas izuensis. The sequence goes on from NZ_AP017423.2 coordinate 4,970,199, forward strand.
AGCTGACGCCGCTGGGTGTGCGCAGGTTGTCTTCGAGCACGTAGTAGGTGCCGTCGCCGTCGCGCACCAGATCGACGCCGGAGATGTGCGAGTAGATGTCACGGTGCAGGTCCAGCCCTTGCATCGCCAACTGGTACTGCTCGTTGGCCAGCACCTGCTCGGCCGGAATGATGCCGGCCTTGATGATCCGTTGCTCGTGGTAGAGGTCGGCGAGAAACATGTTCAACGCCTTGACCCGCTGGATGCAGCCGCGCTCGACCACCCGCCATTCGCTGGCGGGAATGCTGCGCGGAATGGTATCGAAGGGAATCAGGCGCTCTGTCCCCTGCTCATCACCGTAGAGCGTGAATGTAATCCCGGCGCGATGAAATAACAGATCGGCCTCGCGTCGCCGTTGTGCCAGAAGCTCGTCAGGCGTCTCGGCCAGCCAACGGGCAAACTCCCGATAATGCGGGCGGACCTGGCCGCCGGCATCGTACATCTCATCAAAATAGGTGCGGATCATGCCGTACTCCTTGTCACCCGGACATCCAGGCCATCGCAAGGCCCGTGCCATCGGCATAAACGCTTTGATATCAATCGGTTGGATAATCAATACGCAGACACCGCACCAATCCTGTGCGGCAAATGCCCAACCTGATCGCCCCCCGCTTCATTGCAAGGCGTAATAGACGCCTGTCACCAGCATAGTCCGTAGGAGCCGGCTTGCTGGCGAAGTGACCATTAAGTCATGCGTTGCACTCAGGGGAGCCTTCGCTGGCAAGCCAGCTCCTACGGGGGCCGTGTTTAATTTCACATCTGCACAAACGAAAACGGCCAACCCGAAGGTCAGCCGCTACTGATACTTGTCACTGTTCATAGGGTTATGCGAGTCGCCCTCGTACCTCCTGCTTGACTCCCCAGCCTTCAATGATGCCGCCCAACGGCTCGACCACCGCTTCGAAACCCTGCTCGAAATCGCCGATATCGTCGTAAGTGGCGTACATCACCTTGCTGAGTTCCAGCGCCCATGCGCCGTCGTCACGCACACTGATCTGCGCATTCAGGGATTCTCCTCGATGAAAATGACCTGCCGCCCTGCGTGCCCGCTCCTCGTCCGGGAAAATGGCGTAGAACTCGATGGGATGGAACCGTGAAAAGTCGAAACCGCCTTCTTTCATGCGGCGCAGCACGCTGCTGCTGATGTCTTCTTGATAGGCTGTGCTCATGAAACGTCCTCCTCAAACCGATGGATAGACTTTCCGTACTCCCTGCGCACGCAACCATGGCCGCGCGCGTTTCGGCAATCGATGTGCCGGCGGGAAACAAGCATGTAGCTGACAAGACCAGACCTTAGCGATCCGTTCGCTGATCTCGATTGCAGAGTAGCCTCAGGACAGAGGCGCTGCCAAGGCCTGGTTGAGAATGTGACAGGAGTTGTTCAGATTGGCGTGATGCCGAGGATTTGAATGCTGTTCTGGGTCTTGAGGTTTTTGACGCTCGCGTCAGTGGTTCGACCTTCCAGATCGTTCAGATCCAGCTTGGCGGCGACAGGAAGGAGCCGTTCCTTGATGAGTTTGGCGGCCTGCTCATGACTTGGGCATTCCTCGCACTCGAAGACTTCGTTGATCGTTTCACCGTGATCATCCACGAAGGTGACTTTCCACTTTGACATCGGAGCCTCCTCAATCAAAACCCGTAAATGGGCTTACACCTATCTCGACTTTAGCTCGAATTGATCGTTCCAATCGGTTGCTGTGCGTTGGCATAAAAAAACAGACAAAACCTGCAGGAGCTGGCTTGCCAGCGAAAGCGGATCGTCAGTCAACACGGGTGTTGTGCCGCCGTTTTCGCTGGCGAGCCAGCTCCTACAGGGGTCATGCATACATTCAGTCGTTGCTTGGCTTGCCCACCGCCTGCAGTACGTACTGTGGCAAGGCAAACGCGCCGATGTGTATCTCTGGATTGTAGTAGCGCGTGACGATGCCGCTCCCAGCGAAGCGCTGTTGCAGGGCTTCACGTGTCAACTTGCGATAAGCGGTATTGGTCGAGCCCCAGGCGAAGGTCATCGAGCCGCCGATGTAGGTCGGCACCGCGGCCTGGTAGAAGTGCCAGTCCGGGAACAAGCTGCGCAGGCGACCGGCAGTGGTTTTGACTTCTTCGATTTGCATGAACGGCGTGCCGTTCTGGGTCACCAGGATGCCGCCTTCGTTCAGGCAACGATGGCAGGCCTGGTAGAAGTTTTCCGAGAACAGTACTTCGCCCGGCCCGATCGGGTCGGTGGAGTCGGAAATGATCACGTCGAATTTTTCGGTGGTGGTAGCGACGAAGCGCATGCCGTCGTCGATCACCAGGTTCAGACGCGGGTCGTCATAGGCGCCCTTGGAGTGGTTCGGCAGAAACGCCTTGCACATGTCGACCACGGTGCCATCGATCTCGACCATGGTGATATGTTCGACACTGCGGTGCTTGGCCACTTCACGCAGCATGCCGCCGTCGCCACCGCCGATGATCAATACGCGCTTGGCGGTGCCATGCGCGAGGATCGGCACATGGGTGAGCATTTCGTGGTAGATGAACTCGTCGGCTTCGGTGGTCTGGATCACGCCGTCCAGTGCCATGACCCGGCCCATGCGCGGGTTTTCGAAAATGACCAGGTGCTGGTGCTCGGTGCGCACTTCGTGCAGCAGTTTGTCCATGCGAAAACGCTGGCCGTAGCCTTCGTAGAGGGTTTCCAGGTAGTCGCTGGTTGGGGTGGTGCTCATGGGAAGTGCTCCGATGAATGCGGGTGGCAACGGACGGTTACCCGCCCATGATGGCCAATCGATCACCTCGATTGCCCGGGAAAGGCGCGCATTCTACGTTGCGGAAGATGACAGGTCGAACCTTCATGACCGAGTACACACAGAACAATGTGGGAGCGAGCCTGCTCGCTCCCACAGGGAAATGCGTTGTAGACGAAGGCGCAATCAGATCCTGACATTGCCCCGTGGCCCGGCGATGGCCCAGATGATCAGGCCCAGAACCGGCAGCAGCACAATCAACAGCACCCAGAGGATTTTCATCCCGGTTTCCGCGCCGCTTTTCAGCACATTGATGATGGCCCAGATGTCCAAGGCAAGAATGATCAGGCCGACCAGGCTGTTGAAGGTGGAACCCATGGTGACGCTCCCGAAGAGTGGTATGCCCCTTAGGATAGCCGGCCGTGGCGAGGGTTCCGTTTTATTGACAGCTTTGCCGTCTCAGACGTGGATGGCCACTTTCAAGGCTTCCAGGGCGGGCGCGGCGGCGATGCCGACCTCTGCGCACAACTCGAGTACCCGTGGTACGTCGTTGCCGAAGACCAGAACCACTTGCAGTTCGTCGTCGAGCAATTGGCTGAAGTTCATCAGCACATAGCCGCCGTTTTCCTTGTTCAGGCTGCTCATTTGCACCTGAATGCGATTGAGTGCGGTCAACGCCTCGGTCTTGGCCAGTTGCTTGGACTTGAGGTTGAACTCGACGCCCGGGCCGAACGAGGCAACGATTTGGGCGAACAGGTCCATGTAAGTGTCAGCCTGGAACAACACCGTCTCGGGGAGGCTGCCGACGACGACCCACTCGCCCAGCGGGATCGGGAAGGTATCGTCGTAGTTGATGTCCGGATTGGCTGCCAGAAAGCCCTGTGGGTCCGCGTAGGCCTGGGCCGCTTCGTCAGCGACCTTGAGGATTTCGTCTTCGCCCATGCACCCGGAGCTGATTTTGCTGATGAGTTCGACGAGTGCGGCTTTCATGGGGCGGATCCTGTAGCGAGGGAATGTTGAGGGCGCGAAGGATACCCCATTGCGCCGCGCAATTGCTCTTGTGGGAGCAAGGCTTGCCCGCGATGGCGGTGTATCTGTCACATCGATGGTGAATGTGATGATGTCATCGCGAGCAAGCTTTGCTCCCACAGGTTTGGGGGTTAGCCCAGCAGTTTCTCCAACTGCGCAACGGTATCGGTGGCGCCCATGGTCTTGGCCGCATCCAGCGCCGTAATGCCATTGGCGTCCTTGGCTTTCGGGTCGGCGCCTTTGCTGATCAGGTAGTCAACGATGGCGACACGGTTGAACATCGCCGCCATCATCAGCGCGGTACGGCCATCGAAGGACGAACCCTCAACCTGCGCGCCCCCTTCAACCAACGCCGTGACTACCGCCAGGTCGCCTTTGAAAGCAGCCCCCGCGATCGGACTCTGGCCGTTATCGTTGCGGATTTCCGGATCGGCCTTGTGTTCGAGCAGGACTTTCACCGTGTCCACATGTCCGTGGTACGCGGCCAGCATCAGCAAGGTATCGCCCTTGTGATTGCGCAAGTTCGGCGGCAACCCTTTGGTCAGCAGAGCAGCCATCATGGCCGCATCGCCCTCCCGCGCCTTGTTGAATACCTGTTCGGCAAACTCGGCAGCTTCTTCGGGGGTCATCTGGCGGCTTTTGTCTGACATTGAGCACTCCACATTCAGTTATTCGCAAAGCCGACAGTTTCCCGAGCAGTCCCGACACTGTCACTTCTTTTTTCTGATGCGCAGCTATAGCCACATTCAATAACGATACAGGCCACCCTGAATGTCGCTCAGCATCTGCTGGGTGACCTGCACGTAAGTGTCGGTTCCGGGCAACCACGCATAGATCGGGTCATCGCCCGTTCGACTGGGGTCGAAAGCTTCATCCTTGAGCCGGGTCTTCTGGTATTTGAAGGTGGCGGTGGTTTCCATTTTCACTTTCACCCGCAGAAACAACGGCACCGCATAGGCCGGCATTTGCTGCCGGGCAAACGCCAGCAATTCACTGAAGTCCAGGGTCGCCAGGGATTCGGCGGGCGTGATCGCCGCCATTCCGGCCCGGCCGTTGGTGTTGCGGATTTCCACGCCATAGGCCACGGCCTCGGAAACATGCGGATGTTTCAGGAGGATGTTCTCGACCTCGGTGGTCGAGACGTTTTCACCCTTCCAGCGATAGGTGTCGCCCAGGCGATCGACAAACTGCGCATGGCCGAAACCGATATGGCGCAACAAGTCACCAGTGTTGAAGTAACGGTCGCCCTTCACGAACACGTCGTGAAGCACGACCTTCTCGGTTTTCTGCGGATCGGTGTAGCCATCCAGCGGCGCCTTGTCGTCGATTTTCGCCAGCAACAACCCCTGCTCGCCTTTGCCGACCTTGCGCATGAAGCCATTGGCGGCACGGGTCGGCGTGCCACTGTCATGGTCGTAAGCCGCCAACGCCCAGGACATCAGGGAAAAACCGACGGTGTTATCAAAATTCAGAATGTTGGTGAAACCGATATTGCCGTCGCTGGCCGCATAGAGTTCGCAGATGTGGCTCACGCCAAAACGCGTCTTGAATTCGCGCCACGCGTCGGGCCGCAGGCCGTTGCCGATCATCTTGATCACGCCGTGCCTGCTGTCGTCGGCACTGGGCGGTTGATCGACCAGATAACGACACAATTCGCCCACATAACCGATAGTGGTCGCGCGATACTTGCGCACATCGCTCCAGAACTGGCTGGCACTGAATCTGCGGCGGATGGCAAACCCTGAGGCACCGCTGATGGCCGAGCCCCAACACACGCAAAGGCCGGTGGCGTGGTACAGCGGCAAGGTGCAATAGACGACGTCCGCGGGGCGCATATCCAGCGCGACCCTCCCGAAGCTGACGAAGCTGCGCATCCAGCGACCGTGTTTGAACACCCCGGCCTTGGGCAACCCGGTGGTGCCCGAGGTGTAGATATAGAAACACGGGTCGTCGAAGTAAACCTGCTGGCTGGTGGCGGGGTTATCGCTGTCGGCGTCGACGCTGGCGGTCATCAGGTTGATGAAGCCTTCGGGGGCAATACCGGGATGGTTGTAGGTGTTTTGATCAGCGACAAACCAGGTACGCGCTGCTTCGATCGATACCCGCTCACGCACCGCCAGAAACGTCGGGACCAGCTCTTCGCCGACCACAATCGCTACCGGTGCCACCAGATTCACGCTATGGACCAGGGTATCGCCGGTCTGCGAGGTATTGAGCAAGGCACTGATCGCGCCGACCTTGGTCACCGCCAATATCGTCACCAACAGTTCCGGGCGGTTCTCGATGAACACTGCGACCACATCGCCCTTGCCGATACCCTGTTCGATCAGGTGATGGGCGATGCGATTGGCCCACCGGTTGACCTGTGCATAACTCAATGACAGCTCGCCGTACAGCAAGGCCGGGCCATCAGGATTGCGCAAGGTAGCTTGTTCGAAACTCCAGCCCAGGCCACACGGTTGGGTCGGGTCCTTGACGTTGGCGACCTTCATGCCCTTGACCACCCGTGGCAGGGCTTTGGCAATGGAAGGCAGCTTGCGGAGCATCATGCTCCAGGTAATCGTGTCGCTCGAGGTGCGGCTCATGGTTGCTCCCGTTCGATCTTCTTATTGTCGGGCGGCGCTGTTTGATGCCCGAAAATACGTCAACGGTTCTTGAGCTGTACATGCGGTTTTTGAAATGTTTTGTATCCGCCACAGGGTGCTGGAAATCGAGAGCGCTGGCACACAAAATGGTTCCATCGAATCGCCGACGACCACGCAAAATGCAGGATGCACGATGGCCATTCTTGCAAATTGCACGAAACCGAAAATTCACAAAAATCCTAACCAACTGTTTTTAAAGCACTTTTCTAGAAACAAGATACTGGCACAATCACTGCAACGCTCTGTGCACGCTTGCCATCAAGTAATCACGGAGCTGATAGACATGAGCCTGATCCAGGAAAAGTTTTCATCCTTGTTCTCCAACTTCGAAGTCACCACCCAGGCACGGCCTGACGGCGGGATTCTGTTGACCCTGAGCGCCGAAGGCAAAGTCTTCAAACGCTCGATTTCCTATCAGCAATTGCACAATGGCGATCAATTGTCGTGGGTCATCAGCGCGATCCGTCGCGACCTTGCCGAACAGGCCAGCGAGCTGCCGCAAATTTCCATGCTGCAAAGCCAACAGCGGTTTGCGTTGCCGACTTATCACTCAGCATAAACACGCCCTTGCAGGAGCATGCTTGTGGGAGCAATGCTTGCTCGCGATGGCGGTGGTTCTGTCACATCGATGGTGAATGTGATGGCGTCATCGCGAGCAAGCTTTGCTCCCACAAGGGGCCATCCCACAAGGACCCACAGAGGTAGATGTGTTTAGAAGGTGGCGGGGTTTATGAGGGCGAAGCTGTCGACGGTGACATGCCCCGCCAATTCCCCACCCTCACGGGCCAATCCACACGTGGCCATCCCCGCTGCGCGCGCAGCGTCCAATTCTTCGACGATGTCCGACAGGAACAGTATCTGCGACGCCTCGATCTCGATCGCCCGGGTGATGTTGGCGTAGGACTGCGCTTCGCGCTTGGGCCCGGAGGTAGTGTCGAAGTAGCCGCTGAACAGCGGCGTCAGGTCCCCCGCTTCCGAGCAACCGAAGATCAGGCGCTGGGCCTGGATCGACCCTGAGGAGTAAACGAACAATTGATAGCCGGCCTGGTGCCAGCGTTGCAGTGCTTCAACGGCGTCCGGGTACACATGGCCCTTGAGTTGTCCCGCCTGATAACCCTGCTCCCAGACCATCCCCTGCAACGCCTTGAGCGGCGTGGCCTTGCGGTCTTCGGCAATCCAGCCCAGCAGGATTTCGATGACTCGCTCGACGTCGGCGTTCGGCTCGTGGCTGTCCCGGCGCACGGCGTCCAATTGCTCGGCCACATCGAAGCGCGTGGCGTTTTGGCTCACGAACGCTGGCAGATGTTTCGCTGCATAGGGAAACAGCACGTCGAACACAAAACTCACCGCGCTGGTGGTGCCTTCGATGTCGGTGAGAATCGCTTTGATCGGCATCGATTCAGTCCTCAAGACGCGGGAATTGGCTGGCGATGTCTTCACCGGTGAAATTGGCCACCCAGCCTTCCGGGTTGTTGAACAGGCGAATTGCCACGAAATGCGGGTGCTCGCCCATGTCGAACCAGTGTTTAGTACCGGCCGGCACCGAAATCAGGTCGTTTTTCTCGCAGAGCACGGCATAGACGTAATCGTCGATGTGCAGGGTGAACAAGCCACGTCCAGCGACGAAAAAGCGTACTTCGTCTTCGCCATGGCGGTGTTCTTCGAGGAACTTGGCGCGCAATTCGGCTTTTTGCGGGTGATCGCTGTTCAAGCTGACCACATCGACCGTGATGTAGCCGTGCTCAGTCATCAGCTTGTCGATTTGCACCTGGTAGGCAGCGATCACTTCGTCCTGGCTTGCGCCGGGCTGGATTTTCGCGGCGGCTTGCCAGCGGTCGAAGCGCACGCCCTGTTCGGCCAGGGTCGAGGCGATGTCTTCGAAATGGGTCAGCACCTTGTTGGGAACTTCAGGGCTGGAGACGTGATAAACGGACAGGCTGCTCATCAGGGCAACTCCTTAACGGTTAAAGAGCGAGCGGGTTTTCAACTCGCACTCGAACAAAAATTCAAAGGCTTCGATCTGCCGTAGCGCGTCGCTCATCCGCGCGCCCCAGGTGTAGAGGCCATGGCCGCGAATCAGGTAACCGACGCAATCGGGATGGGCGTCCAGCCAAGGCTGCACCTTGGCGGCCAGCCGCGCAATGTCCTGATCGTTATCGAAAATCGGCACCCGCACCCGGGACTCGTGAGTCGTCACGCCGCTGAAGGCTTTTTGCAGTTCGTAGTCTTCGAACTCGATGAAGTCTTGCGACGTCAGGCGCGACAGCACCGTGGCGTTCACCGAATGGGTGTGCAGCACCGCGCCGATTTCCGGGCGCCAGCTATAGAGCTGCGTGTGCAGCAGGGTTTCGGCGGACGGTTTCTTGCCAGGTTCCAGGCTGTTGCCGGCGAGGTCGGTGGCAAGTACATCGTCAAGGCCCAACTGCCCCTTGTGTTTGCCCGACACCGTCAATAAGGCTTCGGTCGGAGACAGTCGGGTCGAATAATTGCTGCTGGTGGCCGGCGACCAGCCGCGGCCATACAGAAAACGCCCGGCGTCGATGATTTCCTGGGCGAGGTGTTCACGGGTAAGGCTCATGACCTGTCCTCTTGCATTCGTGTGGCAATGATAACGGCAGCCGCGACGGCTGCGAGACTGGCAATACTAAAGGTCCATGCCGCGCCCAGGGCATTCCAGCTGTAGCCGGAATACAACGCGCCCAGTGCACCGCCAGTACCGGCCAGTGCGGCGTACAACGCCTGGCCCTGCCCTTGCTGGCGCGCGCCGAAGCTACGTTGCACGAAGGAAATGGCAGCGGCGTGAAAGCTGCCGAACGTCGCCGCGTGCAGCACCTGGGCAAACAACAGCACCCAGAGAAATTCCGCCAGCGAACCAAGAAGCAACCAACGCAACGCCGCCAGCAGGAAACTCGCCAGCAGCACCCGACGCACCGAAAAGCGCGCAAGGATCTTGCTCATGGCCATGAACATCAACACCTCGGCGACCACGCCGACGGCCCAGAGCATGCCGATCACCCCACGGCTGTAGCCCAACCGTTCAAGGTGCAGGGTCAGGAAGGTGTAATACGGCCCATGGCTCATCTGCATCAATGCCACGCAGGCGTAAAACGCCAGCACGCCGGGGCTGCGCAACTGGCCGAGGAAGCCCTCACCCGCCAATCGTTCGCCCTGGACCGGCTGGGCGTTCGGCACCCACAGGCTGCTCAGGACGATCCCGGCCATGATCAATACCAGCGCCGCCGGATAAATATCCAGGCTCAGCCATTCGAACAGGCGACCGAGCGCGACCACGGTGATGATGAAACCGATGGAGCCCCACAAGCGGATCTGGCTGTAGCGTGAGGTCTGCCCCTGCAAATGCGCCAGGGTGATGACCTCGAACTGCGGCAACACCGCATGCCAGAAGAACGCGTGCAGGGCCATGACCATCGCCAGCCAGGCGTAGGTCTTGCTGACGAAAATCAGCGAGAAGGTCAGCAGCGTGCAGACGGCGCCAAAACGCACGATGGCCAGGCGTCGGCCGGTGTAATCACCGAGCCAGCCCCAGATGTTCGGCGCCACACAACGCATCAGCATCGGAATCGCCACCAGTTCACCGATACGCGCGGCGGAAAACCCCAGGTGGTCGAAGTACAGCGCCAGAAACGGCGCTGTCGAACCGAGCAAGGCGAAATAGAAGAGGTAGAAACTGGAAAGCCGCCAGTACGGGAGCGCCGCAGCCATCAGACTGCGGCGTTATTCAAGTCAGCCATTCAGAGCTGACCCAGCACCGGTGTACTCACGCGCACATCGGCATTCTGCCCGCGGTGACGCAACAGGTGGTCCATCAGCACGATGGCCATCATCGCTTCGGCAATCGGCGTGGCGCGAATGCCGACGCACGGGTCGTGACGGCCCTTGGTGATGACCTCCACCGGATTGCCATGGATGTCGATGGAACGGCCCGGTGTAGTGATGCTGGACGTCGGTTTCAACGCCAGATGCGCCACGATCGGCTGACCGGACGAGATGCCGCCCAGAATGCCGCCAGCGTTGTTGCTGAGGAAACCTTGCGGAGTCATTTCATCTCGGTGCTCGGTGCCGCGCTGGGCGACGCTGGCGAAACCGGCGCCGATTTCCACGCCCTTGACCGCGTTGATGCTCATCAGCGCATGGGCCAATTCAGCGTCGAGACGGTCGAAGATCGGTTCGCCAAGGCCCGGCATCACGCCTTCGGCAACCACCGTGATCTTCGCGCCGACCGAATCCTGGTCGCGACGCAACTGGTCCATATAGGCTTCCAGCTCCGGCACCTTGTCCGGGTCCGGGCTGAAGAATGCGTTCTGCTCCACCGAATCCCAGGTCTTGAACGGGATTTCGATCGGGCCCAGCTGGCTCATGTAACCGCGAATGATGATGCCCTGGGTGGCCAGGTATTTTTTCGCAATCGCACCAGCGGCCACGCGCATGGCGGTTTCACGGGCCGAACTGCGACCGCCGCCGCGGTAATCGCGTTCGCCGTATTTGTGGTGGTAGGTGTAGTCGGCGTGGGCCGGGCGGAACAGGTCCTTGATCGCCGAATAGTCCTTGGACTTCTGGTCGGTGTTGCGGATCAGCAGGCCGATGGCGCAACCCGTGGTGCGACCCTCGAATACGCCGGAAAGGATTTCGACTTCGTCGGCTTCCTGGCGCTGGGTGGTGTGACGGCTGGTGCCGGGCTTGCGGCGGTCCAGGTCGTGCTGCAGATCCTCCAGGGAGATCTCCAGGCCCGGCGGGCAGCCATCGACAATGGCGACCAACGCCGGCCCATGGCTTTCGCCAGCGGTGGTGACAGTGAACAGCTTGCCGTAGGTATTGCCGGACATGCAGGACGCTCCGTGAAATCGAACCCAAATACGTAATGCGCGCCAGTATACGCAGGCTACCCAAGTAGTTCATCCTCGAACCTTATGGGTGCCCGGGAGTCCAACCGGCATTCTGTTGATAATGGCGTGATGATGCTGCGAGTTTTGATCTTGAGCCTTACCCTGATTTCCGGCTTCGCCCAGGCCACTGTCCTGCAACGGCCGATCACCCTGGACACCGGCACCGGCGAGCTTTTCGGCTCGCTGTTGCTTCCCAAGTCCGACAAACCGGTACCGGTTGTCCTGATCATTTCCGGTTCCGGTCCTACGGACCGCGACGGCAATAACCCCGACGGCGGACGCAATGACAGCCTCAAGCGCCTGGCCTGGGTCCTGGCCAAACACAACATCGCCAGCGTGCGTTACGACAAACGTGGCGTGGCGGCCAGCCTCGCGGCCACGCCGGACGAGCGAAACCTGACGGTGGAGGCCTATGTTGCCGACGCCGAGGCCTGGGGCCAGAAGCTTAAAACCGATCCGCGCTTTGGCCAACTGATCCTGCTGGGGCACAGCGAAGGCGCATTGATCGCCAGCCTCGCCGCACCGAGCATCGATGCGACGGCGGTGATTTCCATGTCCGGCACCGCCCGGCCGATCGATCAGGTATTGCGCCAGCAATTGGGCAATCGCCTGCCGCCGCCATTGATGCTGCGCAGCAATGAGCTGCTCGATAGCCTCAAGGCCGGGAAAACCGACGACAATGTGCCGCCGCAACTGCAAGTGATTTTCCGCCCGAGCGTGCAACCGTACCTGATTTCACTGTTCCGCCAGGACCCGGCGGCGGCCTTCGCCCGCTTGAAAATGCCGGCGCTGATCATCCAGGGCAGCAACGATATCCAGGTCGGGGTCAATGATGCCCGCCTGCTCAAGGCGGCCAAACCGGACGCCGAACTGGCGCTGATCGAAGGCATGAACCACGTCATGCGCATCGTCCCCAACGACGTGAAACGCCAGTTGGCCTCCTACAAAGATCCGAATTTGCCATTGGCGGCGGAACTGGGCGCGCGAATCCTCGGGTTTATTGACGGACTTCGCTCCAGTTAACCTCTTTTTGCCCTCCAGTCCTGAAAAAAACGGCCGATAAGCCATTGTCGCCAGCGCAATAGCTGGCGGCAGCAGAGCTTGGACAGGATCTCGCCGTTATGACTGATACCCAGACTTCACCCGACACCACCGCTGAACAAGACGCTCCGCCAGCGGTCGAGCTGCCATGGGCGGACGTCCACGTCGAGCACCACAAGATGCTCCGCCTGGCACCGTTGCAGACCGATCGCAACACCGGTGGGCGGCCCTTGCGTTTTGTCGAATTCGGTTACGCCGAACGCAACGACCATCAGCGCAGCCTGTTGCGCATGACCATCTCCCTGCCCGCCCAGCGGGTGCGCAAGGAACAGAACCATCTGGACGTGTGGGTCGACCACACTGAAAAACGCGTGCATTTCGCGCCGGAAAGCGGCCTGCAGATCGAACCGCTCAATCGCGGCATCGGCCGATTCATGGCGGCACAAGGCATTAACTGGGTGAAGGCGCGCTGGCCGGGTTACACCGTCGACGGCAGCGATCTCAACAACAAGGACGCGCTGAACGAAGACACGCGGCTGCGCCGCGACCACTTTTTGCGCGTGCACGGTTTCGATGTGGTCTACGCCGACGCCCAGCATTTGAAGGGCAGCGTCAAAGAGGTGCGAGTCAGCGACCTGCTGGGTGACTGGAACACGGAAAAACTGCAAATCGTGGAAATTCTTGAAGCCGCACAGATGCTCCAGCAGGCCGAACAGAACCTGGCCGAGCAGGAAGTCAAACTCAAGAAGCACGAAGAAAAGGTCAGCAAGTACAAACGTGAAGACGCCGGGCTGCGTTTCACCATTACCTGCCTGGTAGCGTTCGCGGTATTTCAGGCAGGGTTGTTGATCTGGATTGCGACGCACCGCTAACAGCTTGAAACCGTGGCGCGGCTATTCGCGAGCAGGCTCGCTCCCACATTGGATCTGCGTCGTTCACAAATCCCCTGTGGGAGCGAGCCTGCTCGCGAAGCTTTTGACGGTTAAACGCGGGAAGCGAACAACGCCTGATGATCCCGGCACTGCTCGGCCGTCAACATGAACACGCCATGCCCGCCACGCTCGAACTCCAGCCAGGCGAAATCGACTTCCGGGTACAACGCTTCGACGTGCACCTGGCTGTTGCCCACCTCGACAATCAGCAAGCCCTTCTCGGTCAGGTGATCCGCCGCTTCGGCGAGCATGCGTCGCACCAGGTTCAAGCCATCGTCACCGCAGGCCAGGCCCAGTTCCGGTTCATGCTGGTACTCGTCCGGCATGTCGGCGAAATCTTCGGCGTCAACGTACGGCGGATTCGACACGATCAGGTCGAAACGCTGCCCCGGCAAGCCATCGAAACCATCACCCTGCACCGTGTACACCCGCTCGTCGACGCCGTGACGCTCGATGTTCTGATTGGCCACTTCCAGCGCTTCGAACGACAGATCGGCCAGTACCACTTCAGCGTTCTGGAACTCGTAGGCGCAGGCGATACCGATGCAGCCCGAGCCGGTGCACAAGTCCAGAATCCGCGCAGGCTCGGTACCCAGCCATGGGGTAAAGCGGTTTTCGATCAACTCGCCAATCGGCGAACGCGGGATCAGCACGCGCTCATCGACAATGAACGACATGCCGCAGAACCAGGCCTCGCCCAGCAGGTAAGCGGTCGGTACGCGCTCTTCGATGCGGCGCTTGAGCAACTGCTGCAGGTGGACGAGTTCGTCTTCCTCCAGGTTGCAGTCGAGGTAGCTGTCAGCGATTTCCCACGGCAAGTGCAGTGCACCCAACACCAGTTGACGGGCTTCGTCCCAGGCATTGTCGGTCCCATGGCCGAAAAACAGATCCTCCCCATGGAAGCGGCTGACGGCCCAACGGATATGGTCACGCAGGGTACGAAGGCGGGAAGTGATCACGACGGCAAACTCCAGAAAAATCGACGGGCGATTCTAACAGCCTAACGTCCCCACGACGACGCGGGAAATACACTACGGCAGATGTAGGACTAATCTCTTTTTACAGCTGGGCATTGAACAAAACGGGCCACTTGACAACGCTGCACGCCAGTAACGACGGTGCCTACGATGGTAGCGATTCACAGAAGCGCTCAGCCAGAGGACAATGTCGCAAAAGCCCCACTCCAAGGAGCCCCAGAATGTCCGTTCCACAAACGATGTTTCAACTCAGCGGCCGCGGTTATGCAGCCGCCAAACTGAGTCATGCGACCCTGATCATCATCGATGCCCAGAAAGAATACCTCAGCGGTCCCCTGGCCCTGAGCGGCATGGATGCAGCTGTCGCGAACATCAAGAAATTGGTGACTGCTGCCCGTGCGGCCGGCCGGCCGATCGTGCATGTCAGCCACCTCGGCACTGTCGGTGGGCTGTTCGACCCACGCGGTGAGCGCGGGCAATTCATACCAGGGCTGGAGCCGCTTGCCGGCGAGATCAAGATTGAAAAGATCCTGCCGAGTGCATTCCATGGCACGGATCTGAAAAAACGCCTGGAAGATCTGGGTTCGGTGGACCTGGTGGTGTGCGGCTTCATGAGTCACTCCAGCGTCAGTACCACGGTTCGGGCAGCGAAAAACCTGGGCTTCCGTTGCACCCTCGTGGAAGACGCCTGCGCCACCCGCGATCTGCCGTACAAAGGCGGTGTCCTGAGCGCCGAGGATGTGCAGCGGACCGAAATGGCGATCATGGCGGACAACTTTGCCGCCGTCGCCCAGACCAACGACCTGGTCTGATCGACGCTTGATGAGCGGTCCATACCGCCGCTCATCCGTAAAAGCCTCTCATTAGCCGTAATTGTCTTAGCCTCAGGAACATCCCGGTCAACTTCCGGTCGAAGGGCCGATACCCATTGAGGAAGGTCGGAATGAAGTTATCCGATGGTTTTGACGCTCGCCGCTTGCGGCCCAAAGGCCAACGCAACTGGCGTTTTCGAATCGGCGCAGCATTCGCTGCGTTGCTGGCAACCTGTGGCGTGCTGCTCGCCATGGCCGGCGTCGCCAGCCTGCTCGGCCATGCACCTGCCCTGGGCGAGTTGAACACCAACCGCGCCGGAGCGGCGGTGATCCTGGCGATCGGGCTGTTCGTGCTGTACCTCGGCGTGTGGTTGTGGCGTCGTTGCCGACGCCGCTCACGGCAGTCGATGGAGCTGAACATGTCTCCGCACTTGATGAAAAAACACGACTGAGCCGAACGCAGCGCGTTTTGTCGCGCCCCCATTCGCCTCGAGTTGGGTAAACTGGCCGCCCTTCGCGGAGGCTGACATGCAAGACGACGATTTTTCCCTGTTCAAAAGCGCGATCCAAGGCGTCAAGCCAATCAAGCACGATCGCGCCGACACCGGCAAACCCAAAGCTGACCGAGCACAGATCGCCAAGCTGCGACAGGCTGCCACCGTGCGCACCGATGCCGCCACCGTCGATGGGCTGTCCGATCAGTTTGTCATCGACGTCGGCCCTGAAGACGAGTTGATGTGGGCCCGCGACGGCGTGCAGGAAAGCCAGATGCGCAAGCTCAAGATCGGACAGATTCCGTTCGAAGGCAGCCTCGACCTGCATGGCATGAATGTGGAAAAGGCCCGGGAAACCCTTTGGGCCTTCCTGGCGGAAGCCACCAAATTCGAAATCCGCTGCGTGCGCGTCACCCATGGCAAGGCCGTACGCCTGGACGGCAAGCGACCGATGATCAAAAGCCACGTCAACACCTGGCTGCGCCAGCATCCGCAAGTGCTTGGCTTCACTTCCTGCCAGGCCAAGCATGGCGGTGCCGGTGCGGTTTATGTGATGCTCAAACGCACCATGATGGAAGGTCGCGACGAGTAAAGCTGATGCGTCACGCTTGCAGCGCCGTGTCCGCCACCGTACCCTTGTTCTTTGCGTAAAATCCCACAGGTAGTTTCATGTCCCTGGAACAGAATTACACCGCGATCCTCGGCCAATTGGGCGAGGACGTGTCCCGCGAAGGCCTGCTCGACACGCCAAAACGTGCCGCCAAAGCCATGCAGTACCTCTGCCGCGGTTATGAACAGACGCTTGAAGAAGTCACCAACGGTGCCTTGTTCAGCTCCGACAACAGCGAAATGGTGCTGGTCAAGGACATCGAGCTGTACTCGTTGTGCGAACACCACCTGCTGCCGTTCATCGGCAAGGCCCATGTCGCCTACATCCCGAGCGGCAAGGTGCTGGGTTTGTCCAAGGTCGCGCGGATCGTCGATATGTATGCCCGCCGCCTGCAGATCCAGGAAAACCTCAGCCGCCAGATCGCCGATGCGGTCCAGCAGGTCACCGGCGCCCTGGGCGTTGCGGTGGTGATTGAGGCCAAGCACATGTGCATGATGATGCGTGGTGTGGAAAAGCAGAATTCGACGATGATCACCTCGGTGATGCTCGGCGAGTTCCGTGAGAACGCCGCGACCCGCAGCGAATTCCTCAGCCTCATCAAGTAATTCGCAACACAGGAAAACCGGCATTCATCGCCGGTTTTTTTTCGCCTGTGAAAAATCAGGTAAGCTGCGCGACTTTCTTCATTCGCCCAGTGAGGCTTACAACGTGTTCGTCAAAGCGCTTCGTGTCGGCCTCGGCCAACTGATCATCTTCATCGACTTCCTCACTCGCCCCGGCAAGAAGCAGCGCCCCGCCGCCGCCCAGGCCCAGGTCGAAACCGCCGCCAAGGGCCTGACCCTGTATCAATTCCACGCCTGCCCGTTCTGCGTCAAAACCCGCCGCACCCTGCGTCGCTTGAATGTGCCGGTGGCCCTGCGCGATGCGAAGAACAACGAGCAAGACCGCCAGACCTTGCTGGAGCAAGGCGGCAAGATCAAGGTGCCATGCCTGCGCATCGAAGAGAACGGCCAGACCACCTGGATGTACGAGTCCAAGGTGATCATTGATTATCTGGATCAGCGTTTCGCGGCGGTCTGATGGTTTTGCGGTGTCAGTACCGGCCTCATCGCGGGCAAGCCCGCTCCCACAGTTGACCGCAATCCCCTGTAGGAGCGAGCTTGCTCGCGATAAGTCCCTTCCAGGCACCACAAACTCCAGACAAAAATAAACCGGCCCTTGAGCCGGTTTTTTTGTTTTCAGCGTCCCTTGAGCCTACTCGCGATGACGCCCTCCTTGGCGATATACCGCAATTGCCAAACTTTTCGTCCACAAAACCAAAAACATTATTTGCTTTCTTTGTATACAAAAGCATAATCCACTTCGTGCGAGTTCCTGACCAAGCAGTCAACAAATTCGCAAGTGCCTCAAAGGGCCGCTGCCACCCCCTCGGGTCCGGCCCTGGAAATAAAAATAAAACTCTTGAGGAGTATTCGCTGTGGAAAGCCGCAAATCCGAAGCATCGACGCTGGATCTCTCGCCGCCTTTACGCAATGGCTGGCTGGAGCGCATCTTTAAACTCAGCTTGCATGGCACCACGGTGAAGACCGAGCTGATTGCCGGTCTGACAACCTTCATCACCATGGCCTACATCATCTTCGTCAACCCCAACATCATGGCTGACGCCGGAATTGACCATGGCGCGGCATTCGTTGCCACCTGTATTGCCGCGGCATTGGGCTGCCTGTTGATGGGCCTGTACGCCAACTGGCCGGTCGGCCTGGCGCCGGGCATGGGCCTGAACGCGTTCTTCACCTACACCGTGGTCGGCACCATGGGCTACAACTGGGAAACCGCCCTGGGTGCGGTGTTCGTGTCCGGTGTGCTGTTCATGATCCTGACCTTTTCCCGGATCCGTGAATGGCTGCTCAACAGTATTCCGGTGAGCCTGCGCTTCGCCATGGGCGCCGGTGTAGGCTTGTTCCTGGGCTTGATCGGCCTGAAAACCGCCGGCATCGTCGTCGATAGTCCAGCGACGCTGATCAAGCTCGGTTCCCTGCGCGAGCCTGGCCCGCTGCTGGCCGCCGTGTGCTTCCTGATGATTGCCATCCTCAGCTACCACAAGGTGTTCGGCGCGATCCTCATCAGCATCATCACTGTGACGCTGGCCGGTTGGGGCCTGGGCCTGGTGCACTACGAGGGCATCATGTCTGCCCCACCCAGCCTTGCACCAACCTGGATGGCGATGAACCTCGCCGGCGTGTTCAACGTCAGCATGATCAGCGTGGTGCTGGCCTTTCTTTTCGTACACATGTTCGACACCGCCGGCACCCTGATGGGTGTGGCCCAACGCGCCAACCTGGTGGGCGCTGACGGCCGCATCGAAAACCTCTCCCGCGCGATGAAAGCCGACAGTGCGTCCAGCGTATTTGGCGCCGTGGTCGGCGTCCCTCCGGTAACCAGCTACGTGGAAAGTGCCGCTGGCGTAGCGGCGGGTGGTCGGACTGGTCTTACCGCCGTGACCGTAGGTGTGCTATTTATCGCGGCCATGTTCTTCGCGCCGCTGGCCGGGATGATCCCTGCTTACGCCACCGCCGGTGCGCTGATTTATGTGGCCATGCTGATGATGGGCGGCATGGCCCACATCGAGTGGGACGAAGCGACCGACAGCATTCCGGCGATCGTCACCGCGATCATGATGCCGCTGACCTTTTCGGTGGCCGACGGTATTGCGCTGGGCTTCATCACCTATGTGGCGCTGAAGGCCGGTACCGGCAAGTACAAGGAAATCTCCGTGAGCCTGTGGGTGCTCTGCGCGATCTTCATCGCCAAGTTCATCTTCTTGTAACCGCGGTACAGATTCGAAAACAGCCTCACCCCGTCGGGTGAGGCTTTTGTGCAAATGGAGGAAAGTGATGAGTCTGGAAACCTGGCTGCTGTTCAGCGGCGCTGCGTTGGTCGTGATCCTGATCCCGGGACCACTGTCGTTGTTGATGATCAGCAACAGCCTGAACTACGGCCTGCGCCGTTCCTACCCGGCATTTCTCGGCGGTGTGATCGCGTCTATTTGTCTATTGAGTGCTTCGGCACTGGGCCTGGGCGCGCTGCTACTGGCATCGGAACAGTTGTTCAGCGCCCTGAAAATCGTCGGCGCGCTGTACCTGTTCTATCTCGCCTGGCAGAGCTGGCAGCAATCGCGTCAGCCTTCCCATGGTGCCGAAGTGCCTCAGGCGGCGCCGGTGCCGCGTTTTCGTGCACTGTTCGGCCGCGCCTTCATGCTGGGGGCCAGCAACCCGAAAGACATCCTGTTCTTCGCCGCGTTTCTGCCGCAGTTCTTGAGTGCCGAGCAGCCGTTCCTGCCGCAACTGCTGGTGATGATCGCCACCTGGACCGTGCTGGATCTGCTATGCAAAGTCGCCTACGGACTCGGCGCCCACGGTGCAGCCAGGTATTTGCGTTCGGGCAAGGGCCAGAGCTGGTTCAACCGGGTCAGTGCCGGTTTGTTTGGTGGCGCTGGCGCTGCCTCCCTCTTGAGTGGGCACTGATACCCCCACCGCCCATCCCGGCAGATTGAAGCCGCGGATGGGCTTTCGCACGCTTCACGTGATACAGCGTCGGATGCAACGTCATCGGCAGAAACACACGTCATACATATTTATCGCTGTACGCATATCACGCTTCCCTACAGTTCGGGCCAACGTTTTTCCAAACAGCCCGACCAGGAAGTATGTATGGCGCACAATTTCACGCCTTCCGACGCAACAGACTACGACGCCATCAAAGTGTCGGACATTGATCCGCCTTCTTTGGCTGGAGCCGATCAGGAAATCGCGGATTTTATCCGCAGCAACGGAGCCTCGACTGCCGGTGACCAGCGCCCTCGATCCGCCAGGAAGCGGGAACGGGTGCTGCGGGCCCTGGATCAGCATTATGGACCGCTGATAGTTGGCCAATTCACAGTCAGCCGCATAGAACTTCACCTGATGAATGCCACCATTGATGGTGAGCCGCTGGATATCGGCAACACCAACTTTCGCCGGCCCCCCCAGGCATTTATCGACGACATACAATTGAACCCCGCTGATGTCGAAAATCGCATCCGGGCGAGCGGCACTGTTGGCGACTACACGATCCCGACCCTGTTGTTCGAGATTGCAACTCATCGCTCGGTCGACGCATCACCGCTGTTCAGCGAGGCACAAGGCACTCACACGCAAAAGATCGACAGGCTTTTACAATCAGCCCAGAAACTGGATATCCGCGATACCCGCTTACCCGAAAATGTGCCTGGCTGGGTCAACAAACAGAAAAGCAAAGTCGTTAACAGCATGGGCGTCGGGTTACAGGCGTTTGGTATCTATAGCGGTTTGATGGGCATTTGCGACGCGATCAAAAGCGGTGATCGTACCGAAGCGGCGATCAATGCCGGGGCGGTGGTGACGGAGCTCGGTTCGCTGATCATCGAGCGCGGCCTGGTTAAAACCGCCCAAGAGATGATTGAAAACAGTGCGCTGGTCTACCAGGGTTTTTCCAGGACTCACTTTGGTCTACACCTGTCGCGTGGAGCGGGTTTGATCGCAGGCGCCTTGACCCTGCCCTTCGACATCTACTTGGCGATCAAAGCGCTGAACGATGCCTCTCAAACCACCGGCAAGCAGGCCCTGGATCATTACGTCGCAGCCGGCTTGAACCTGACCAGCGCCGCATTGACCCTGATTCTCGGCACGGCGGCCCTGGCCGGCTTCGCACATGCCGGTCCGCTGGGAATCGCGGCGGCAGCCATTCTGATTACGGGATCGCAGATCTACAGCGCCGTTCGCTATGTGGACGACATTGACGATTACATTGAGCTGAGTGTCGATGAACGTCTCGTTACCGGCTTTCTTGCCTTTCTCAACCAAAGTCCGCCGCAACGCATTGAGGACCGATACAGCATCGCTTTGACTAAAGATCAGCACTCGAAAATGCTCACCAAGAGAGCGCGTAACTGGCTCGATGGACAATTGAAAGGCAGTGTCGAGGCCATCGTAAATGGCAAGGTGACTGTTTCCCTGAAAGCCAACCAAGTGTTTTGGTTCGAGGAGGATTCCGAAGGCCGCGAATCGATGGGCTCCACGGAAATCAAGGCGCCACAGATTCAGGACGAAAACGATACCATCGACGCGCGCAACGGAATTCCTTCGGATCTCCCTGGAGTAGTGAAGGGAACCGGCGGTGAAACCAAAGCAACGCTTTGGCTGCTGGGAGGCGGGAAAGACACCGTCATCGGTGTCGAAAAGAAACCCAATCATTTCATCTATGGCACAGGCTCAAAGCACCTGACCGGTGGTGATCAGGATGATCAGTTCCTGTTTGAAGGTGCCGTACAGACGCTCAAAGCGCCCGCGCCTGTCCAGACAGATGCGCAACTTCTAGGTGGCGACGGTAACGACACGCTGGTTTTCCAAGGCAAGCTGGAAAGCCGGGACGTTTCTCCACACACCGGCTATGAAATTGATTTGGAGAACGGCCGGATCCGCCTGCTGAGCAATATCGGTTCGATGCCTCCTGTCCACCTGACAGCGCTGGAAAGTATTGAAAACGTCGAAACGCTCTCCGGCGCGAGAAACATCGTGAAGGGATCCGCCGGTGCGAACCGTATCGTTTCCAGAGGCCACGACGAGATCGATGCAGGTGGTGGTGATGACACGATTTATCTGATGGGGAGGTATGGAAGTGCTGCAGGTGGCGCAGGCCTAGACCAGTATTACGTTGCCCACAAAAGCGGCACTGTCGTCATCAGCGAGGACCCGCAGGAAGAAAGCGTGATTATCCTGGACTGGCCATTTGAAGCCATTGAGCGGTGGTCCATTGAAGGCACTTCACTTGTGGTTTCGTCGCGGTGTGGACCCGATGGAGAATTACCGGAAAGAAAGCTGGTCATCAAGGGCGTCTATAAAACAACGGAAAACAAACGCCTGTTCCAGGAACAGATACTACGTTTCTTGACCCTGGACGGGTTTCAACTCTCCCCTGACTTCCCCGATGAATTGGAAGGCCTTGATAACCACAGTGTTGAAGTCTTGATTCTGGTGAAGGGGAGAAGGCCGTCCCCATTGATTCTCAACAGCCCTGAGCATGAAGTGTCCTCCACCACACACCCAAATTATTTCATTAATAGGGACACACCCGAAACCCGCTTCACAATCACAAAAAAAGACAATAACGCCGTAAACACTATTTTTATCGATTATGACAGTAAGGAAATGGTTTCAGCTCAAGCCACCTATACGATTCGAGCTGACAGTCAGTATGCCCATCACAATGCAACCGCCAGCAACACCTCCCTGAAACTTAACTTTACCAGCAAAACTTTAACACTCGAAGAGTTTATATCCGATGGACATTACACCTATTCAAACATTTCCCACTCGAATTACATGAGCAAAGAAATGAAATTGAATCAGGCATTAATCGTAACAATGCGCGACGGAGTGTCCTATCGAATAATCCCTCCTCCAGCGCATAACCATGCTTACGGAGACACTCCGGGTCTTGTAAAGATAGATGGCGAGTGCATGCTTAAAAGACGGACAGGACGCTACCACTTTCTTACCCCTGAAGATAGCAAGGCCCTCATACTTGATTCACACCCGCAGATTGTCGATCTCCCTGGGCGCTTGTCAAATACGACACTATCACTCGAGGGGAAAGGCTCGACCTATCATGTCCGGTTCGAAACACACACCCAACTTCGAATATCTACACCGGGCGCACTCGCTAAAATATCCAACGCATCGACCTGGTATTTTTACACACGGTTTCTGGACCCTTCCATAAAAAAACTATCGGAAAATAAACTTCTGATCGGGCAAACCATTATCTACCTCCCCGAATATAACAATGAAGACACACCTATCGAGGATATATATCTGGTGAGCGCTTCTGGCACCTTACATAAAGTTGATCTTATTTTCGGATTAATCTATCTCCACGCAACAAGTTAAAAACAGCCAGAGATTACTTAAATCTCAACAAACCCATTCACTTTGCACAACATAACTATCACCCTCTGCATTAAGCGTAATCAATACTATAAACCTGTCTGATCGGGCGACTCGCTCCCAACTGGCAGGTGTGAATCTATCCAAACGAGCGATATCTATTACTGGAGTGACATAGGCATGAAGCCACCAAGAAAACCAAAACCCGGTACTCCGGAAACTGACCCATCTATTAGAAACAACCAGGGCGAGGACGGGAGAACTCCTTGGCACCACTTGCCTGATCCCAACATTCCCGGACCTGCCATCGACTTGCCGGGGAACCAACGGCCTGAAGGGCAATCGGACAATTCCCCGCAAGGACCATCGATTATGGTGGTGGACATTTCCACGCCCGGGCCACTTGTAATCAGCCCCTCTGGCATAACATCCGACATCAACTTTCTGCCCTCCGCTCTGATATCGAGATTACCCGCCCCACTTACCGACGGATTACGCCATGGCCAACGCAACACGATGTATGCAGAAATCGAAAATGAAGGCGTCACGCTGGTGCGACGCCGAGATGACGGCGAGTACCAAGCGTCATCCGCCAATGAGCTGATCGCCACAGGTCCGGTACTCGAAAGAATTGCCGGAACGGTGTTCTGGCGCAGGAAAACCACAGACGCCCCTGGGCGCAACCCACAATCGTCAAGCTCGACGGACGAACAACCCGGCCCAAGCACCAACAAGCGGCCGCGCCTGGATGAAGACGACAGCGATTTAGCCCAAGCACACCCCCTCCTCTCAGACCTTCTCACGCAGCCCGCCTCTCCTATAGATCTGTCTTCTGCGTTATGGAAGAACTGGGGAAGTTCGACAAAGCCTCAATCGGCGAACTCCATTGAAATCGAAGGGCTTCATTATCGCGTCGTACCTCAAGGATCGTTGGCGAACACTGAAGTTGCTTTAATGGAACATCCCCGGTTTTCACCTTCACGCTATGAAGCCTTCGAAGAGATGCTGCAGGACGATCTATCACTGCAACCCAGGTGGGCAGTCAAACAGAACGGCGAGTGGAAAGTGCCGGACAACCTCTACCCATTCGACAAGAGCTTGACCGGTTACATCGCCGAAACTTTCAGGGACTACTCGGATGAGACATTAAATACCGTTGCAAGAACGCTATTTAATCGCGCCGATCATTCGGAGGTTATCAACAGCCGTGGCCTTATGGTCTTGAAGCAGACCTTTCGTAACTGGGCCAATGCCAGCAGCGCCACAATACCTCGACGAGAACTGGCCGACCCGCTGCTCATGCTTCCCGTCATCACCAGAACCACCAATACTGGCTGGTTGGCGCTGCCCCCTTCTGATGCTGCCGTAACGTTGCGACGGCTGGACTTTGCCCCGCATCGTTTCCCTGAGGAATGGAGAAACTTTTCTGCCAACCCTTCCAACTTCAACCTCAAGCGGCTGGTGGCAACCGTGCTGGTGCGCAATGGGTACAGTGTTTTTCCTTTAACAAACGAACACCAAGGCTCAACGCTCGTTTTCACCCGCGCCAACCACGATGCCGTTTTTTTCCTGAAACTGGGTCGTGTGGAGGGCCACGCAATCAGAGACATCACCCCACCGGGCAATGAACTTTCCGACCCGCATCTGACAGCCCGTATCGGCGAACAAGCACGAACAGCACTGCTGACTGCTCACGACCAGAACAAAGTGGTGTGGCTGCTTGGTGGAACCCAGATAACCGCCTCGGGATGGCAGTCGGTTTTCATTATCAGGGAACGCTGACAGACGCCTCATCTCGCCGGTCATGCCGGCGAGAACTGACCGCGCATTTCAGGCACATACATTTCATACGACTCCAAAAAGGTTTTCAATGAGCCCAAAACATCCCCTTCGCCCCAAATTCCCCGGCCCCCCAAACGATGGCCCCTCAGGCATACGCGACACGGCCGCGGACACTTTGCCCAGGCGTCCTGTCACCCCACAAGGCCATGAACCCGATTCGCAGCCAGGGCATCAATTCCCGGAGCACGCACAAACACTTGAGGTCCAGCCTCCGCCCATTGAGATCATCGACCTCCCTGCCGATCTGCACATCAGTCGTACCATTACTGACTTCCCATTGGGCAATTATTATCTGGCACCTGGGCTGGTAGAGCGGTTACCCGATCCCGACCCGGCGACCGGACTCCGATCAATTGTCTCCGGGCGCCAGTATGTCGATCTTGTAGAGGGCGGGACGGTATCTGTAGGCCACGACGCGCAAGGTCATTTCAGGGCAAAACAGATCACAGAGCTCGTGCCTTCAGGCCCGCGGCTTGAACGTGTGGAAGGAATGCTCAAATGGCGTCAGTTTCGACCCGACAACAGTGGCATGGTGGATTCAGAACTGATTGTGACAGTCAACCGACAGCCGGGCGATCCGAATGAGGAAGCAGGTCCCTCCAAGCGCCCACGCCGGAATGAAGAAGAAAACGAGGATGCTGCGTCATCCGTTCCGCGGATGTCCGAAGCCGATCCACCATCCGAGCCATGGCAAAACTGGGAAATCCCCGCTCAACATGCGTCGCCCGAAGATGTCACCATCGCGGGTGTTCTGTACAAGACCGTGCCGCGCGGTGAGTCGCCGGACCATCCCATTGTTTACATCAAGAACCCGACACACCTGATCTACGACTTTGATTTATTGCAAGCAACCCTCAGGCGAGAGCCCGAACAACAACCCCGTGGCGCTATCCAGGTGCCGCCGAACCACCACTGGGAAGTCGATCCGCAGCTACCCTTCGTCAGAGCGCTGACCGACTATGTCGCCACTTACTTTCCCGAGCTCTCGGAAATCTCTTTACTGAATGTCGCCAGAAAACAGTTTCACCTCGCCAACGGCTCCGAAGTCGCAACCAGCGCCGGGCTGACGACCCTCAGGCAAGTGTTCAATGACTGGAGGTCCCTGAACATCACACCACGGCCAGAGTTGGCTGATCCACTGCTCATGCTCCCCGTGTCGCCAATGACTGCAGGCGAGGGGATTTCCCGGGTTATGGAACTTCCCCTGCTTTCCGATCAAGCGCAATTACAGCGACTGGAATTTGATCCGCACAAGTTCCGCAACGAGTGGCGATACTTCACCACCACCCAAAATGCTGTCGACCTCAAGCTGTTCATGGCCAACCTTTTGAGCCGCAATGGATACACCGTGTTTGAGCCCACCGTCGCCCAGTCCTATCCCGTGTTGGTGTTCCGGCGAACAGGGCATGATTTTGTGTTCTTCATGACCCTGCATCGTGTTCTCGGTAAAAAAATTCATATTCCACCTTCCCGTGACCAGGGATTCTCCTCGAACAGGTGGCCGGAAATGATTGGCCCGTCGGCCATGCAAGCCGTTCAAGACGCCCAAGCGGCGAACAAGCTGGTCTGGCTCAAAGGCGGGAGCCAGATTTCAAAGGATCGCCCCGACGCTGTCTTTATTGTGCGATCGGATGATCCAAGGGCCTAAGCACGGCGCGAAAAAAAGCCCGCAGTGTGAGCGGGCGAAAGACCAAAGAAGCTATATGCGCAGTCGCTTCCAGGGTGAGGCAGCTGCTTGGGGGATCAGCTGCCGCGGTACGTGGAATAGCTGTAGGGCGAAATCAGCAGCGGCACGTGGTAGTGATCCTGTTCCGCCGAGATGCCGAAACGCAGCACCACGACATCCAGGAACGCAGGCGTAGGCAACTGGACCCCACGGGCGCGGTAGTAGTCGCCCGCATGAAACTGAACCTGATAGACACCGGTGCGGTAGTCATCACCCTGCAGCAGCGGTGCATCGACACGGCCATCGCTGTTGGTTATCGCAGTGGCGACCAATTCCAGGTGCGATCCTTCAACGCGGTACAGCTCGACCTTGATCGAGCTGCCCGGGCAACCATGTGCAGCGTCCAAAACGTGTGTAGTCAAACGTCCCATTGATTCTGCGCGCCTGCCTGCGTGGAAGCAGTCAGACCTCGCGCCTCCCGAAGTCAGTTAAAAGGAGACCGCACCGTTTCAGAACGCGAAAAGCTGCGGCGAGCGACTGATTAAGACATTTTTCAAAAAAATTGTACACAATAAAAGCGACATTTTTACGACCCTCTACGCCACCCAGGGATTTCCAGGCGATTTACGGCGAAAGCACCAAGAATCTGAACCCCGCAGCCATTAGCTGACCAACCAGGCAAATTTCTTGCAGGCTCCTCCCGATAGCACGCGAAGATGACCGTTAGCGAAAAATGCAAAAAATCAGGCTTACAAAGTGAATATAAAGTTGTATACAATCAGCCCATCGCTGTGACGCCAGCCTGCCACCCCCATCCAGGCGCGCCACACAATCTGCTACCACGAATAAGAAGGAAGACTGCAGTGAGCGCTGACTACCCACGCGACCTGACCGGTTACGGCAGTAACCCTCCTCACCCACATTGGCCGGGCAATGCCCGTATCGCCCTGTCCTTTGTGCTCAATTACGAAGAAGGTGGCGAGCGCAATATCCTGCACGGCGACAAGGAATCCGAAGCCTTTCTCTCGGAAATGGTCTCGGCGCAGCCGCTGCAAGGCGCGCGCAACATGAGCATGGAATCCCTTTACGAGTATGGCAGCCGCGCCGGCGTCTGGCGGATTCTCAAGCTGTTCAAGGAATTCGACATTCCGCTGACCATTTTTGCCGTGGCCATGGCCGCCCAGCGTCACCCGGACGTGATCCGCGCCATGGTCGATGCCGGCCATGAAATCTGCAGCCACGGCTACCGCTGGATCGACTACCAGTACATGGATGAAGCCCAGGAACGCGAGCACATGCTCGAAGCGATCCGCATCCTCACCGAAATCACTGGCGAACGCCCGCTGGGCTGGTACACCGGCCGCACCGGCCCGAACACCCGTCGCCTGGTGATGGAAGAAGGCGGTTTTCTCTACGACAGCGACACCTACGACGACGATCTGCCCTACTGGGAACCGAACAACCCGACCGGCAAGCCGCACCTGGTGATCCCGTACACCCTGGACACCAACGACATGCGCTTCACCCAGGTCCAGGGCTTCAACAAGGGCGACGATTTCTTCGAATACCTGAAGGACGCGTTCGACGTGCTCTACGCCGAAGGCGCCGAAGCCCCGAAGATGCTGTCGATCGGCCTGCACTGCCGCCTGATTGGCCGTCCGGCGCGTCTGGCCTCGCTCAAGCGCTTTATCGAATACGCTAAAAGTCATGAACAGGTGTGGTTCAGCCGTCGCGTTGACATCGCGCGCCACTGGCAGGAAACCCACCCGTACCAAGGGGCTGCCAAATGAGCACCTTTCAATCGATCAAACCCTCGACCTTGAGCCGCGACGCTTTCGTCAGCGTATTCGCCGATATCTACGAACATTCGCCATGGGTGGCCGAAAAGGCTTTCGAGCTGGGCCAGGACGCTTCGATCGACCAGATCGAAACCCTGCACCAACGCATGAGCGACATCCTTTTGAGCGCCGATCACGCCAGTCAGCTGGCACTGATCAACGCTCACCCGGACCTGGCCGGTAAAGCTGCCGTCCAGGGCCAGTTGACCGAAGCCAGCACGAATGAACAGGCTGGCGCCGGTATTCACCAATGCACGGCCGAAGAGTTTCAGCGCTTCACCGAGCTGAACGACGCCTACAAGGCCAAGTTCAAGTTTCCCTTCATCATGGCGGTAAAAGGCAGCAACCGGCATCAGATCCTCGCAGCGTTCGAAACGCGCATCCATAACCCGGTCGACACCGAGTTCAAGTGCGCGCTGGCGGAGATCAACAAGATCGCCCTGTTCCGATTACTGACCCTATAGCGATCCTGGCCCGAGCGTGCTCAAGAACGCCGAACACGCCCAGGGCCCTGAGAGCATCCCAAGCCACTTATTTAAAGGCAGACAAGAAGAATGAAAGCTTACGCCGTACCTTTCGAGAAGTTCGTCAACCTGGCCGACGCCCGCCTGGGCACCAAAATCATCTCGGTCACCGATGACTGGTTCGCAGACGCCAACCGTCTGTTCCAACCGACCCCGGCCGTATGGAAGGAGGGCGTGTTCGATGACAACGGCAAGTGGATGGACGGCTGGGAATCGCGTCGCAAACGCTTCGAAGGCTTCGACAGCGCGGTGATTCGCCTGGGCGTACCGGGTTCGATCAAGGGCGTGGACATCGACACTTCATTCTTCACCGGCAACTTCCCGCCGTCGGCTTCCCTGGAAGCCTGCTTCCTGGCCGAAGGCGAGCCGAACGAAAACACCCAGTGGGTTGAAGTGCTGTCCGCCGTCGAGCTGCAAGGCAACAGCCACCACTACCACGAAATCAAAAACGATCAGGCCTTCAGCCACCTGCGTTTCAACATCTACCCGGATGGTGGCGTGGCCCGTCTGCGCGTTTACGGCGTGCCGTTCCGCGACTGGTCGGCGGTTGGCGACAACGAACAGGTCGACCTGGCTGCTGCCCTGAACGGCGGTCGTGCCCTGGCCTGCTCCGATGAGCACTTCGGCCGCATGAGCAACATCCTCAACCCGGGCCGCGGTATCAACATGGGCGACGGCTGGGAAACCGCACGTCGTCGTACCCCGGGCAATGACTGGGTGATCGTCGCCCTGGGCCATGCCGGCGAAGTCGAGAAAGTCATCGTCGACACCCTGCACTTCAAGGGCAACTACCCGGACAGTTGCTCGATCCAGGGCGCGTTCGTGAAAGGCGGCACTGACAGCCAGATCGAAACCCAATCGCTGTTCTGGCGCGAACTGCTGCCAAGCCAGAAGCTGGAAATGCACGCCGAACACACGTTCGCCGAGCAGATCAAGGCGCTGGGCCCGATCACCCACATCCGCCTGAACGTCTTCCCGGACGGTGGTGTGAGCCGCCTGCGCGTCCTGGGCAAGGTCGCTAAATAAGCAGTGAGGCCATTCGCGAGCAGGCTCGCTCCCACATTTGAAATGCATTCCCCTGTGGGAGCGAGCCTGCTCGCGAAGACGTCAGATCCAACAACACAGAATTCGGATAAGAACAGCATGCGCACATTGACGATTGAACCGCTGACCAAAGAAGCCTTCGCCCCTTTCGGTGACGTGATCGAAACCGACGGCAGCGATCACTTCATGATCAACAACGGTTCGACCATGCGCTTTCACAAACTGGCGACGGTGGAAACCGCCACGCCAGAGGACAAGGCGATCATCAGCATTTTCCGCGCCGACGCGCAGGACATGCCGCTGACCGTCAGCATGCTGGAGCGCCATCCGCTGGGCAGCCAGGCTTTCATTCCGCTGCTCGGCAACCCCTTTCTGATCGTGGTCGCGCCACTTGGCGATGAACCTGTATCAGGCTTGGTCCGCGCCTTCGTCACCAACGGCAGGCAGGGCATTAATTACCATCGCGGCGTCTGGCACCACCCGGTGCTGACGATCGAAAAGCGGGATGACTTCCTGGTGGTTGATCGCAGTGGCACAGGCAATAACTGCGATGAGCATTTTTTCAAAGAGGATGAGCGTTTGATCCTCGCCCCCCACCAATAAGAGAAGGTCTGATCACTCGACAACAGAGTGACAGGCGAGAGGTAAAGACTGTGGAAGCACATCTGTTGGAATGGCTGAACCTGAGCGTGCGCTGGGTTCATATGATTACCGGTGTGGCCTGGATCGGCGCGTCGTTCTACTTCGTCTGGCTGGAAAACAACCTCAATCGGGTCAACCCGAAAAGCGGTCTGGCCGGTGATTTGTGGGCGATCCACGGCGGCGGCATCTACCACCTGGAAAAATACAAACTGGCCCCACCGACCATGCCGGACAACCTGCACTGGTTCAAATGGGAAGCCTACTTCACCTGGATGTCGGGTATCGCGCTGCTGTGCGTGGTGTTCTACTCCAACCCGACGCTCTATCTGCTGGCTCCGGGCAGCACCCTGAGCGGCCCTGAAGGCGTGGCCATCGGTATCGGCTCGCTGTTCATCGGCTGGTTCATCTACTCCTTCCTCTGCGACTCGGCCCTGGGCAAACGCCCTGCCCTGCTCGGCTTCATCCTGTTCGTCCTGATCATCGGCGCCGCCTACGGCTTCAGCAAGGTGTTCAGCGGTCGTGGTGCCTACCTGCACGTCGGCGCGATCATCGGCACCATCATGGTCGGCAACGTGTTCCGCATCATCATGCCCGCACAGCGCGCACTGGTGGCGGCAATCGCCGAGAACCGCACGCCCGATCCGGCACTGCCGGCCAAAGGCCTGCTGCGTTCGCGTCACAACAACTACTTCACCTTGCCCGTGCTGTTCATCATGATCAGCAACCACTTCCCGAGCACCTACGGCAGCCAGTACAACTGGTTGATCCTGGCGGGGATCGCGGTACTGGCGGTGTTGGTGCGTCACTACTTCAACACCCGTCACGACAGCCACAAGTTTGCCTGGACCCTGCCAGTGGCAGCGGTGGGCATGATCAGCCTGGCTTACGTCACCGGCCCCGCACCGATGAACAGCCCTGAAGTGGCCAAGGCGCCTGCGAAGATCGAATACCAGCCTCTGCCGGAAACAGCATTGGGCGGTGGTTTGAAACCGGCTGAGACAAAACCTGCCGAAGCTCCGGCAGCGGCGCCAGCGCAAGCGTCCAATGCCGGTCCTGGTTTCGACAAGGTGCACAGCGTGATTCAAGAGCGTTGCGCCGTTTGCCACTCGGCCAAACCGACCAGCCCGCTGTTCAGCGCAGCTCCGGCCGGGGTGATGTTCGATACCCCCGAACAGATCCGCCAGAACGCTGCGCGCATCCAGGCGCAAGCCGTCACCAGCCAGATCATGCCACTGGGCAACATCACGCAGATGACCCAGCAGGAACGTGACCTGATCGGCGCCTGGATTGTTCAGGGTGCCCCGACCAATTAAGTAGCAAAAAGCATCGCTGGCAAGCCAGCTCCCACAGGGATCACCTAAATCCTGTGGGAGCTGCGGTGCGACGATTCGACTTGCCAGCGATTGGCCGCGACGCGGTCGCCCTGATGCAAATAATCACAAGAATAAAAATGATCCGAGGTGTTGCATGTCCGAGCTATCCGAAGCGCGCATCCCCGACGCACCCGCCATTCAGCGTTTACCCCTTTTGCAACTGATCCTGGTTGGCCTGCAACACGTTCTGCTGATGTACGGCGGAGCCATCGCGGTGCCGCTGATCATCGGACAGGCCGCAGGCCTGAGTCGTGAAGAAATCGCCTTCCTGATCAACGCCGACCTGCTGGTGGCCGGTATTGCCACCATCGTCCAGTCCCTCGGCATCGGCCCCTTGGGTATCCGCATGCCGGTGATGATGGGCGCCAGTTTTGCTGCAGTCGGCAGCATGGTTGCCATGGCCGGCATGCCCGGCATCGGCCTGCAAGGAATCTTCGGCGCCACCATCGCCGCCGGTTTCTTCGGCATGATCATCGCGCCGTTCATGTCCAAAGTCGTACGCTTCTTCCCACCGCTGGTGACCGGCACGGTCATCACCTCGATCGGTTTGTCGCTGTTCCCCGTAGCGGTGAATTGGGCCGGCGGCGGCGCTCAGGCCGCGCAATTCGGTTCGCCGATCTACCTGACCATTGCTGCGCTGGTGCTGGGTACCATTTTGTTGGTGCATCGTTTCATGCGTGGTTTCTGGGTCAATATTTCCGTACTGATCGGCATGTGCCTGGGCTACGTGCTCTGCGGCCTGATCGGCATGGTCGACCTCAGCGGCATGGCCAATGCGCCCTGGCTGCAATTCGTCACCCCGCTGCACTTCGGCATGCCCAAATTCGAACTCGCCCCGATTCTCTCGATGTGCCTGGTGGTGGTGATCATTTTCGTCGAGTCCACCGGGATGTTCCTCGCCCTGGGCAAGATCACCGGCCAGGAAGTCTGCCCGCGCATGTTGCGTCGCGGCTTGCTGTGCGATGCCGGCGCCTCGTTCTTCGCCGGCTTCTTCAACACCTTCACCCACTCCTCCTTCGCCCAGAACATCGGCCTGGTGCAGATGACCGGCGTGCGCTGCCGCTCGGTGACCATCGTTGCCGGTGGCTTGCTGATCGTCCTGAGCCTGCTGCCCAAAGCGGCGTTCCTGGTGGCCTCGATTCCGCCAGCGGTACTGGGCGGCGCGGCGATTGCGATGTTCGGCATGGTGGCCGCCACCGGCATCAAGATTCTTCAGGAAGCCGACATCGGTGACCGCCGCAACCAGCTGCTGGTGGCGGTGAGCATCGGCATGGGCCTGATCCCGGTGGTGCGTCCGGAGTTTTTCGCCCACCTGCCCGTATGGATGAGCCCGATCACCCACAGCGGCATCGCCATGGCCACTCTCAGCGCCCTGACGTTGAACCTGTTGTTCAACATTCTTGGCGGCGCCGAACGCGCTGCCGCCAACTGCCACGCCCACTGACAGGTAAAGACACCACAGAACCTGTGGGAGCGAGCCTGCTCGCGAAGAGGTCGTCACATCCAACATCAATGTTGACTGGCAAACCGCTTTCGCGAGCAGGCTCGCTTCCACAGGTCGGGGACTGCCTGCGCCTGAAAAATAAAAACAAGAAGGAGCAACAGATGATTCGGACACAGACAAACATACTGTTGGGCGGTGGGCTTCTGGCCGCGACCCAGGCCATGGCCGGCGATCTGCTGCTGTGGCAAACCAACAGCCTGAGCTATCTGTACGGCAAGGATTTCGCGGTCAATCCGCCGATCCAGCAGACGATCACCTTCGAACACGCCGACCGCTGGAAGTACGGCGATAACTTCCTGTTCGTCGACAGCACCTACTACAACGGCGCGCAAGACCGGAACAAAGGCGTTCACGCCTACTATGGCGAATTCAGCCCGCGTCTGTCCTTCGGCAAAATCCTCGACCGCCGTTTCGAATTCGGCCCGATCAAGGACGTGCTGCTGGCCATGACCTACGAGAATGGCGAAGACGACAGCGAGGCTTACCTGATCGGTCCCGGTTTTGATCTCAAGGTGCCCGGCTTCAACTTTTTCACCCTGAACTTCTACAACCGCCACACCGAAGGCTCGCGTCCCGGCGATGATGTCTGGCAGATCACCCCGGCCTGGTCCTACACCCTGCCATTGGGCAATTCGAGCCTGTTGATTGACGGCTACATCGACTGGGTCGTGGACAACGACCAGAACGCCCATGGCACCTATCACGCCAACCTGCACTTCAACCCGCAGGTCAAATACGACCTGGGCAAGGCCTTGGGCTGGCGGGAGAAACAGGTGTATGTCGGCGTCGAATACAGCTACTGGAAAAACAAGTACGGCATTGAAGACAGCACCCGGCTGGACACCAATGAGAGCACCACCAGCCTGCTGGTGAAGGTGCATTTCTAAGATGACCCGCAACCGCGCTTCAAACCTGTCGTCGGTGCGCTGTTGCGGGGCACTTGAGACCTGGCCAAGGAGTCAGTATTCTCCGCGGCCGCCTGAATCCGCTTTAAAAAAAAGCCCGGATTTAATTCCTGACCAGAAAGCCAACTTATCCCGGCGCTGGACGGTACCAAGGCATCCCCAAAACCCTCTCAATCGACTGTTGCAGAGCAGCCGAACGGGAGTTTTTTTGTTTTCAGAAAACCTTGGCGCAGCACTTGCTGACAGCACTCAAGCTGACCGAATGGAAGATTTTTTACAGCTACAGGAAAAGACGCCACACCAGAGCGTCGACCTTAAAAAAAAACGTGAAACCACTACTTTTTGGGAGCAACCGAATGAAACGCACGTGCACTAGCCTGATGCTCGCGGGATCCATGCTGGCAGGGGGCCAGGCCATGGCCGGCGACTTGCTGCAATGGCAGAACAACAGCCTGACCTACCTGTATGGCAAGGACTTCCAGGTCAACCCACGCATCCAGCAGACAGTGACCTTCGAACACGCCGATGGCTGGAAATACGGCGACAACTTCTTCTTCGTCGACAAGATCTTCTACAACGGCAAGCCAGACGCCTTCGCGGGTAATAACTCTTACTACGGCGAATTCAGCCCGCGCCTGTCGTTCGGCAAGATCTTCGATCAGAAGCTGGAATTCGGCCCGGTCAAGGACGTCCTGCTGGCCATGACCTATGAGTTCGGCGAGAACGACACCGAGTCGTACCTGATCGGTCCAGGCTTCGACCTGGCCATCCCGGGCTTCGACTACTTCCAGTTGAACTTCTACAACCGTCACACCGAAGGCAGCCGCCCGGGCGACAACATCTGGCAGGTCACGCCGGTCTGGTCCTACACCATTCCGGTGGGCGACTCGAGCATCCTGATCGACGGTTTCATGGACTGGGTGGTTGACAACGACGTCAACAAAAAAGGCGAATACCACGCCAACCTGCACTTCAATCCGCAGATCAAGTACGACCTGGGCAAGGCGCTGAATCTGGGTGAAAAGCAGTTGTACGTCGGTGTCGAATACGACTACTGGAAAAACAAGTACGGTATCGAAGACAGCCAGGGCTTCAAGACCGATCAGAGCGCGACCAGCTTACTGGTCAAGGTTCACTTCTGATTCGGCGGCGTCTGTAAGGACGCCATCGCGAGCAAGCTTTGCTCCCACAGGTTTTATATTGTTCGCCACTTATGCGAACGACACAAAACCTGTGGGAGCAAAGCTTGCTCGCGAATGCCGCACCGTCAATCTCAAGCCGAAACCGCCAATCCCAGAAACCGGCACAACTCATCCTTCTTGGCCAACGCATCCCGCCGCCCAAGATCAATCAACTCGCTGCAATATCCCGCCTCGAACAACAGATAACTCAACACCCCCGCCCCACTGGTCTTGGTCGCCCCTGGCCCGCGCAAAAACAATCGCAGCGCCGCCGGCAATTCCTGGCGATGGCGTGCGGCAATCTCGTCGATCGGCTGACTCGGCGAAATCACCAGCACCTCCACCGGCGCCACACCCAGCGTGCGGATCGGTGTGCCATCGGGCATGAGGCGACTGAACTGATTCAAGCGCTGCAACAACTCGATGTCGCTTTCCAGGCTGTCAATGAACGTACTGTTGAGCATGTGCCCACCGATTTGCGCCAGGGTCGGTTGCTGACCGGTGTACGCGCGCTGCAACGGCTGCTCCGGATCGATGCCCCTCGGGTTGCCACTGACCCCCACCACCAACACACGACTCGCCCCCAGGTGCAGTGCCGGGCTGATCGGTGCCGATTGGCGCACCGCGCCATCACCGAAATACTCTTCGCCGATTTTCACCGGGGCAAACAACAGCGGAATGGCCGAACTGGCGAGCAGATGTTCAACGGACAACTGGGTAGGAACGCCAATTCGTCGATGGCGCAACCAGGCGTCAATGGTGCCTCCGCCCTGATAGAACGTCACCGCCTGACCGGATTCGTAACCAAACGCTGTGACGGCCACTGCGTGTAACTGCTTTCGAGCGATGGCCTCTGCAATACCGGTCATGTGCAACTTGTGGTTGAGCAAATGGCGCAGTGGCGTGCTATTGAGCAACGCCACCGGGACCTGAGCGCCAAGGCCCAGCAGGCTGTGACCGACAAATCGACTGGCCTGCTGGATCACTCCGGGCCAGTCACTGCGCAATACCAGATGACTGCGAAAGCCCTGCCAGAAGGCCGTGAGCCGTTCGATGGCCGCGCGAAAATCCATCGCCCCGCTGGCCAGGCTGACGGCATTGATCGCACCGGCCGAGGTGCCGACGATCACCGGAAACGGATTGTCCGCACCCAATGGCAAAAGCTCGGCAATCGCCGCCAGCACACCGACCTGATAGGCCGCCCGAGCCCCGCCGCCGGAAAGAATCAACCCTGTGACCGGTTCAGCGGGATTCATATACAACGCTCCATGCTCTTTGATGGGGACCTTCCCTTGTAGGAGCGAGCTCTGCTCGCGATGGTCGTCAATGATAACGCTAGCAGCCTGACACCCCGCGGCGTTCTCGAGTCCATCGCGAGCATGCTCGCTCCTACAGGGTTCGATTGATCAACCGCGCTTGGCGTACAACTTCGGCTCGCCGGGTGGGCGGCTCTTGAAGCGACGATGGGCCCAGAGGTATTGCTCCGGACACTCGCGCAACACGCCTTCGACCCACTGATTGATGCGCAGGCAGTCTTCTTCCTCGGTTTCCCCCGGGAAGCCTTCGAGCGGCGCATGGATCACCAGGCGATAACCGCTGCCATCCGCCAGGCGTTCCTGGGTGAATGGCACCACCAGCGCCTTGCCCAGCCGAGCAAACTTGCTGGTGGCGGTGACGGTCGCGGCCTGAATGCCGAACAGCGGCACGAAAATGCTTTGCTTGGCGCCGTAGTCCTGATCCGGTGCATACCAGATCGCCCGGCCCGAGCGCAGCAATTTGAGCATGCCACGCACGTCTTCTCGCTCCACCGCCAGTGAATCGGCATTGTGCCGCTCGCGACCACGACGCTGGACATAGTCGAACAACGGATTCTTGTGCTCGCGGTACATGCCGTCGATGGTGTGCTGCTGGCCAAGCAGTGCGGCGCCGATTTCCAGGGTGGTGAAATGCACCGCCATCAGAATCGCGCCCTTGCCTTCGCGCTGGGCCTGCTGCAAATGCTCCAGCCCTTCGACGTGGGCCAGCTTCGCCAGGCGCTCACGGGACCACCACCAGCTCATGGCCATTTCGAAAAAGGCAATGCCGGTGGAAGCGAAGTTTTCCTTGAGCAGACGCTTGCGCTCGGCAGCGGTCTTTTCAGGGAAGCACAGCTCCAGATTGCGCTTGGCGATGCGCCGTCGGTCGCCGGCCACCCGATACATCAAGGCACCCAGCGCACGGCCGATCCACAGCAATACCGGATACGGCAACTGGACAATCAGCCACAACAGCCCAAGGCCCAGCCACAGCGGCCAGAAACGTGGAGACAGAAAGGTTGTTCGAAAACGCGGGCGATCCATTAAAGCTTCCGAAAAGACAATGGCCGCGCATTCTACATCGTTCGACCCGGCTTGCGGCCCGCGGGCGTTCTCGTTATAAGTCTCGGCACTTTTAGTGACAAGTCGTTGTATGCCGACCATGAGCCAAACCGAACCGCTAGACCAAGATCCCGTGTTCCAGCTGAAGGGCAGCATGCTCGCCATTACGGTGCTGGAACTGGCCCGTAACGACCTCGAAAGCCTCGATCGGCAATTGGCCGCCAAGGTCGCCCAGGCACCCAACTTTTTCAGCAATGCACCGCTGGTACTGGCCCTGGACAAGCTGTCGCCCAACGAAGGCGTGGTCGATCTGCCGGGCCTGATGCGCGTCTGCCGCCAGCACGGCCTGCGCACCCTGGCGATCCGTGCCAGCCGTATCGAAGACATCGCGGCTGCCATCGCAGTCGACCTGCCGGTGCTGCCACCGTCCGGCGCCCGTGAGCGCCCGCTGGACCTGAATGAAGGCGTCGTTGCGAAAAAACCGGAAAAGCCGCCGGAACCGACGATCAAACCGACAAAAATTATCACTTCGCCAGTACGTGGCGGCCAGCAGATTTATGCCCAGGGCTGCGATCTGGTGGTGATTTCCTCGGTCAGCCCGGGGGCGGAACTTCTCGCCGATGGCAACATCCATGTATACGGCCCCATGCGTGGTCGTGTGCTGGCCGGGGTCAAAGGCGATACGAAAGCCAGGATTTTCTGTCAGCAAATGAGCGCTGAACTGGTCTCCATTGCCGGTCATTACAAGGTGTCCGAAGATCTGCGTCGCGACCCTTTATGGGGTTCAGGCGTTCAGGTCAGCCTGTCGGGCGATGTGTTGAACATCATTCGGCTTTAACGGATACTGCCGCATTTTCCAAACATCTCTAAAACGTAGCGAAAACGGCTCAAACGAAGTAGGAAACAGGCCAAAAGCAGTGTTTACCGGGGGTAAACGCCGCCAAGAACCGAATTCCAGCCAAGGCTGTCCGACTGCAGTAGTTTTCAAGAGATGTTTTTCAGGGGCTAAAAGTCCTTTTTCCTTAGGGGTGAAACACCTTGGCCAAGATTCTCGTGGTTACATCCGGCAAGGGTGGTGTGGGTAAGACCACCACCAGCGCCGCTATCGGTACCGGCCTCGCTCTGCGCGGTCACAAAACAGTTATCGTCGACTTCGACGTCGGTCTGCGTAACCTCGACCTGATCATGGGTTGCGAGCGCCGCGTGGTGTACGACTTCGTCAACGTCGTCAACGGCGAAGCCAACCTGCAACAGGCCCTGATCAAAGACAAGCGCCTGGAAAACCTCTATGTACTGGCCGCCAGCCAGACCCGCGACAAAGACGCACTGACCGTCGAGGGCGTGGAAAAAGTCCTGATGCAACTCAAGGAAGACTTCGAGTTCGTAGTCTGCGACTCCCCGGCGGGCATCGAGAAAGGCGCCCACCTGGCCATGTACTTCGCTGACGAAGCGATCGTGGTGACCAACCCTGAAGTGTCTTCGGTTCGTGACTCCGACCGCATGCTCGGCCTGCTGGCCAGCAAGTCCCGTCGCGCCGAGCGCGGCGAAGACCCGATCAAGGAACACCTGCTGATTACCCGTTATCACCCGGAACGTGTGAGCAAAGGCGAAATGCTCGGCGTAGAAGACGTCAAGGAAATCCTCTCGGTGGCGCTGCTCGGCGTGATCCCTGAATCCCAGGCGGTGCTCAAGGCATCCAACCAGGGCGTTCCGGTGATCCTCGACGACCAGAGCGATGCCGGCCAGGCCTACAGCGATACCGTTGATCGCCTGCTGGGCAAGACCGTGGACCATCGTTTCCTCGATGTACAGAAGAAGGGATTCTTCGAGCGCCTGTTTGGAGGCAACTAAGCAATGAACCTTTTTGACTTCTTTCGTGCCAACAAAAAGCAAAGCACCGCGTCGGTAGCGAAAGAGCGTCTACAGATCATCGTGGCGCACGAACGCGGCCAACGCAGCACCCCGGACTACCTGCCGGCCTTGCAGAAGGAGCTGGTCGAGGTGATCCGCAAGTACGTCAACATCGGGTCCGATGACGTGCACGTCGCACTGGAAAGCCAGGGCAGCTGCTCGATTCTGGAACTCAACATCACCCTGCCAGATCGCTGAGTCGATCCGGCGGGAGCCACGGCGGTTCAGGCTGTCTGCACTCTGTGGGAGCAATGCTTGCTCCCACAGAGCGGGGGGCCTGAACCGCCGTTGGCGTTTGTTACGAGGCTGTTTTAATGCCGTTGTCCAACGTCCACATCATCCATCAGGACGCCGCCGTGCTGGTGGTGAACAAACCGACCCTGTTGCTCTCCGTCCCTGGCCGGGCCGATGACAACAAGGACTGCCTGATCACCCGCCTGCAAGAAAACGGCTACCCGGAAGCAAGAATCGTCCATCGGCTGGATTGGGAAACCTCCGGCATCATCCTGCTGGCCCGTGATCCCGATACGCACCGCGAACTGTCCCGGCAGTTTCACGACCGCGAGACCGAAAAGGCCTACACCGCACTGTGCTGGGGTCAACCCGAGCTGGACAGTGGCAGCATCGACCTGCCTTTGCGCTACGATCCGCCGACCAAGCCGCGCCATGTGGTGGACCATGAATTCGGCAAACATGCCCTGACGTTCTGGCGCGTGCTGGAGCGTTGCGGCGACTGGTGCCGCGTGGAGCTCACGCCGATCACCGGCCGCTCGCACCAATTACGTGTACACATGCTGTCCATCGGCCACCCATTGCTGGGCGACGGGCTCTATGCCCACGAACAGGCCCTGGCGGCCTGGCCACGCCTGTGCCTGCACGCCAGCATGCTCACCTTCACTCATCCCCAGACCGGCGAACGCCTGCGTTTCGAGTGCCCTGCACCGTTTTAACGGTCAACACAATAAAAACTGTGGGAGCGAGCCTGCTCGCGAAGGCGGAGTGTCAGTCGACATCAATGGTGACTGACACTCCGCCTTCGCGAGCAGGCTCGCTCCCACAAGGGGTCTTCTCAAGATTTAATCTCGGCGGCATCCCCACCATCAGCCCACCGCCAATTCTCCAACCAATACGTTAAACTGGCGTCATTGCTGTCTGGAGCTACTTATGCGCGAAGAGTTGAACCAAGGCCTGATCGACTTCCTCAAGGCCTCCCCTACCCCGTTCCATGCCACCGCCAGCCTTGTTCAACGTCTGGAAGCGGCGGGCTATCAGCGTCTCGACGAGCGCGAGCCGTGGAATACCGAAGCCAATGGTCGCTACTACGTCACCCGTAACGACTCTTCGATCGTCGCGATCAAGATGGGCCGCCACTCGCCGCTGCATGGCGGGATCCGCCTGGTCGGCGCCCACACCGACAGCCCGTGCCTGCGGGTCAAGCCTCAGCCGGAACTGCAACGCCAGGGCTTCTGGCAACTGGGCGTGGAAGTCTATGGCGGCGCCCTGCTGGCACCGTGGTTCGACCGCGACCTGTCCCTGGCGGGGCGCGTGACCTTCCGCCGTGACGGCAAGGTCGAAAGCCAGTTGATCGACTTCAAGGCACCCATCGCGATCATCCCCAACCTGGCCATCCACCTCAATCGTGAAGCCAATATGGGCTGGGCGATCAATGCCCAAACCGAACTGCCACCGGTGCTCGCGCAATTTGCCGGCGACGAGCGCGTGGATTTCCGCGCGGTGATCACCGATCAACTGGCCCGTGAACATGGCCTGAATGCCGACGTGGTGCTGGATTACGAGCTGAGTTTCTACGATACGCAGAGCGCAGCGGTGATAGGCCTGCATGGTGACTTCATCGCCGGCGCACGCCTGGACAACCTGCTGTCGTGCTACGCCGGCCTGCAAGCGCTGCTGACTGCCGAGACCGACGAAACCTGCGTACTGGTCTGCAACGATCACGAGGAAGTCGGTTCGTGCTCGGCTTGCGGGGCCGATGGCCCGATGCTCGAGCAGACGCTGCGTCGCCTGTTGCCCGAAGGTGATGAGTTCGTGCGCACCATTCAGAAATCCCTGTTGGTCTCGGCCGACAATGCCCACGGCGTGCACCCCAACTACGCTGACAAGCACGACGCCAACCATGGCCCGAAACTCAACGCCGGCCCTGTCATCAAGGTCAACAGCAACCAACGCTACGCCACCAACAGCGAAACCGCCGGGTTCTTCCGTCACCTGTGCATGGCCGAAGAAGTGCCGGTGCAGAGTTTCGTGGTACGCAGCGACATGGGCTGCGGCTCGACGATCGGCCCGATCACCGCCAGCCACCTGGGTGTGCGCACCGTGGACATCGGCCTGCCGACCTTCGCCATGCACTCGATCCGCGAACTGTGCGGCAGCCATGACCTGGCACATCTGGTCAAAGTGCTGAGCGCCTTCTACGCCTGCCGTGAGTTGCCGTAAACCTTAAAAAAGCTTCGCGAGCAGGCTCGCTCCCACAGTTGAAATGCATTCCAATGTGGGAGCGAGCCTGCTCGCGAAGACGGCAGCACAGCCAATACCAACTCATGATGTTGGTAACTCATTTCTGATACACCTTTGCACCGCCCACCCAATTCCCACCTAGACTTCAACTACTCCCCCTGACAAGGCAGTCACCATGATTTCGATGTCCTCCTTCCACGGCATGCTGATCCCGATCCTCGCCGGGATGATCCTGCTGGCAATCGGCTTCAACTTTCGCGACAAGAACGCCGGCGTATTCGCCATGTGGATCGGCATGCTGTTGATCCTCGCCACCGTGGTGTTCAAGATCCTCGCCAAACTCAACGAATAAATCCTCCCCCGACTCGCATTGAATTTGACGGGCTCGTACACTCGGTCGACCCGCTCACCCCGAGGTTGACCGCCCAGTGTTCGCTCGTCTTTTTGCCTTGCCGTGTTTTTTCCTCATCTGTCTGATGACGCTGCTGCCGATAGTGCCAGCCCAGGCGGCCGGTTTGCCGAGCCTTCTCAACAGTTCGGCGAAAGCCCAGCCGGAGGCGCAGGAACCCCTCGGTCAATCCCTCGACGAAGTGATCAAGTCCCTGGAAAACGATCAACAGCGCACCAAGCTGCTGGCGGATTTGAAGAAACTGCGCGATGTCACGAAAAAGGCCCAGCCGACCACCGAAGAAGGCGTGCTGGGCCTGATCGGCGGCACCCTGGCCAGTTTCGAAAAACAGTTTTCCGGTGCCGAC
Source organism: Pseudomonas izuensis (assembly GCF_002356535.2). Classification (NCBI taxonomy): domain Bacteria; kingdom Pseudomonadati; phylum Pseudomonadota; class Gammaproteobacteria; order Pseudomonadales; family Pseudomonadaceae; genus Pseudomonas; species Pseudomonas izuensis. The sequence goes on from NZ_AP017423.2 coordinate 5,013,384, forward strand.
AGCCCGATCACGCGCTGGTCCGACGAATTCAACCTGGCCAGGGACGAACTGATCGAGCTGGTGCTGCCAGCCAACGAATGGCTGCCGATCATTTTCGCCTTCGCCATGATTTTGATGGTCTGGAGCCTGCTGGCGGCCGCGTTGATCTGGCTCAGCCATCGGGTACGCATGCGTTTCGGCCTGACCGAAGAGCTGCCGCAACATCCCAGGGCCCTGGACATGCTGCGCTTCGCCCTGCGCAAGCTCGGACCATGGCTGATCGCCCTGGTCATCACGGTGTACATGAGCTACGCCCTGCCATCGTCGCTGGGTAAAAGCCTGGCCATGGTGCTGGCGTATGCGCTGGTGGTGGGCACCTGTTTTTCCGCAGTCTGCGTCATCGCCTTTTCCCTGCTCGACGGTCCGCACCGTCACCGGGCCTTGTACATCCTGCGCCATCAGGCCTTTCGGCCGCTGTGGCTGATCGGCAGCTTTGCCGCGTTCGGTGAAGCCCTGAACGACCCACGCCTGATCGAAAGCCTGGGCGTGCATCTGGCGCACTCCGCCGCCACGGTGGCCAACGTCCTGGCGGCGCTGTCCACGGGGCTGTTCATCCTGCGCTTCCGGCGCCCGGTCGCGCATCTGATCCGCAACCAGCCACTGTCACGACGCCTGACCCGCCGCGCCCTCAGCGACACGATCGAAATTCTCGGCACCTTCTGGTTCGTGCCGGCGTTGGTGTTGGTGGGCATTTCGCTGTTCGCCACCTTCGTTTCGGCCGGCGATACCAGCACCGCCCTGCGTCAGTCTCTGATCTGCACCGTGCTGCTGGTGTTGTGCATGGTCATCAACGGCCTGGTGCGCCGCCATGCCCTCAAGCCACAACGCGGCGTGAAGCGCCACGCGCTGTACTCCGAACGCCTGAAAAGCTTCTTCTACACCCTCGCGCATCTGCTGGTCTGGCTGGCGTTCATCGAACTCGGCCTGCGGGTCTGGGGTATGTCGCTGATCAGCTTCACCGAAGGCGAAGGCCATGAAATCAGCGTCAAACTGTTCAGCCTCGGCGGCACGCTGATCTTCGCCTGGCTGATCTGGATCCTCAGCGACACTGCCGTGCACCACGCCCTCACCCGCTCGCGCAAAGGCCTGGCCAACGCCCGCGCACAGACGATGATGCCGCTGATCCGTAACGTACTGTTCGTGGCGATCTTCATCATTGCGCTGATCGTCGCCCTGGCGAACATGGGCATGAACGTCACGCCGCTGCTGGCCGGTGCCGGCGTGATCGGCCTGGCCATCGGTTTCGGCGCACAATCGCTGGTGGCCGACCTGATCACCGGCCTGTTCATCATCATCGAAGACTCCCTGGCCATCGACGACTACGTGGATGTCGGCGGGCACCTGGGCACCGTCGAAGGCCTGACCATTCGCACCGTACGCCTGCGGGACATCGACGGCATCGTCCACACCATTCCGTTCAGCGAAATCAAAAGCATCAAGAACTACTCCCGGGAATTCGGCTACGCGATCTTCCGGGTCGCCGTACCGGCCAGCATGGACATCGACAACGCGATCAAACTGATGCGCGAAGTCGGCCAGAAAATGCGCACCGACCCACTGCAACGGCGCAACATCTGGTCGCCGCTGGAGATTCAGGGTGTGGAAAGTTTCGAATCCGGCAACGCGATTCTGCGCGCCCGCTTCAAGACCGCGCCGATCAAGCAGTGGGAGGTTTCACGGGCGTTCAACCTGTCGCTGAAACGGCATATGGACGAAGCGGGGATGGACCTGGCGACGCCAAGGATGAGCGTGCAGGTCATCACCGCCGGTGGTGGCCCGCAGAAGGAATAGCACCACGGCCTTTGTGGGAGCAAAGCTTGCTCGCGATAGCATCGACGCAATCCTTCGATAGACCGCGGCACCTGCATCGCGAGCAAGCTTTGCTCCCACAGAAAGTCAAAAGCTCAGACCACATCCACCCCGACATGAATCGCATCATGCCGCCAAAACTCCAGGTCACAGTCGATCAAGCGCTCATGCTGATCATAATTGACCCGCGCAATGCGCAATCCCGGGCTCCCCACCGACACCCGTAACGCCGCCGCCGCATCGACCGATAACGCCGTCGGCACGATCTCGAAACGCACCCGCCCGTAGTGCAGATCGTAGTGCCGCGCATACAACTCGGTGATCGACTGATTCAAATCGAACTCCAAAATCCCCGGAAAATACTGCGGGTTCAGGTAGTGCTCCACGTACAACACCAGTCGCCCGTCGATGCGTCGTGAACGGCAGATCTGAATCACGCTCGACAGCGCCGGCAACTGCAACCAGGCACAGACCGCCGCCGACGCCGGTTGCAAACGCGCAGAAATCACCTCGGTGGAGGGCACTCGCCCCTGGGCGCTGACCATCGCGTGAAAGTGACTGCGCTGCATCAGGTTATAGGCCAGGCGCGGTGGCGAAACGAACCAGCCACGTCGCTCCTCGCGATAAATCTGCCCCTGAGCCTCCAGTTGCAACAACGCCTCGCGCACAGTGATCCGTGTGGTCCCGAATAACTCACTGAGCTTGCGCTCGGCGGGCAATTTGCTTCCGGGCGCGAGCAACCCGTGATCGAGCTGCTCCTGAAGCACCTGGCCAATGGCTGTCACCGCTTTTGTTGCCTCATCACGCATCAACGTTACCTATCTGGACTAGACCAGCACTGTTTCGGGGCAGAACCGCACGACTAATCGGCTCGATCAACATCCTGCAAGCGTAGGCAGTGCACATGACTGAGCGATGACAAGCGACCGAACGGTTACGCCAACAAATCAATAAAAATCGTGCAATACCTCGGCCAAGTCCTTGTACGGCGGGCCTTCGATGATGGTCTACGCTTATCAGGCACCCTCCAATACCGGGCAAATTAACGTTCAGCCGGTCGACGAACGACATCAAAGTGTCATCGAGCCCCCTTAGATTGGCTCAGGTATTGCTGACCTAGACCAACACAACCGCAATCGCAGCGTTGAAAACGCCCATAGGAGCTTCGGAATGAAAAAGCTTTTCCTGGCATCACTGTTAGGCTCGACCATTGCCATGTGCACCGCCGCCATGGCGGCTGATGATTTGAAAACCCTTGAAGCCGCTGCGAAAGCGGAAGGCGCGGTCAACAGTGTCGGCATGCCCGACAACTGGGCAAACTGGGCAGGCACCTGGGAAGACCTGGCCAAGACCTATGGTTTGAAACACATCGACACCGACATGAGCTCGGCTCAGGAAATCGCCAAGTTCGCTGCTGAAAAAGATAATGCCAGCGCCGACATCGGCGACGTCGGTGCAGCCTTCGGCCCGATCGCGGTGAAACAGAACGTTACGCAGCCCTACAAGCCATCCACCTGGGACCAGGTGCCTGCCTGGGCTAAAGACAAGGACGGTCACTGGGCCCTGGCCTACACCGGCACCATCGCTTTCATCGTCAACAATAAGTTGTTGCACGGTTCCGAAGCCCCCACCAAGTGGGCTGACCTCAAGGACGGCAAATACAAGGTGTCCATTGGCGACGTGAGCACCGCCGCCCAGGCCGCCAACGGCGTACTGGCCGCCGCACTGGCCAACGGTGGCGACGAGAAGAATCTGAAGCCTGCATTGGAACTGTTCGCCGACATCGCCAAGCAGGGCCGCCTGTCGATGGCCAACCCGACCATCGCCACCATGGAAAAAGGCGAGATCGAAGTCGGCGTGGTCTGGGACTTCAACGGCCTGAGCTACAAGGCCAAGATGGCCAATCCGGATGACTACACCGTACTGATTCCATCCGACGGCTCGGTGATTTCCGGCTACACCACCATCATCAACAAATACGCCAAGAACCCGAACGCCGCCAAGCTGACGCGTGAGTACATCTTCAGCGACGCCGGCCAGATCAACCTGGCCAAAGGCAACGCCCGTCCGATCCGCGCCGAGCACCTGACCCTGCCGGCCGATGTCCAGGCCAAGCTGCTGCCTAACGAGCAGTACAAAAAGGTCACGCCGATCAAGGACGCGGATGCCTGGGAAAAAACCTCCAAGGCACTGCCTCAGAAGTGGAACGAAGAAGTCATCGTAGAAATGAAGTAATGCTTCATCTGTAGGAGCAAAGCTTGCTCGCGATGCAGGCAACTCGGTCTATCCGATAGACCCGAGGTGATGCCATCGCGGGCAAGCCTTGCTCCCACAGGTTTCATCGATCCCTCTGTTTTTGGAGTCACCGCCCCTATGAAGCACAATGTCATCCTTGTCGTGCTCGACGGCCTCAATTACGAAGTCGCGCGCCACGCCATGGGGCACCTGCAGGCTTACGTCGGCGCAGGACGCGCAGCGCTCTACAAACTGGAGTGTGCATTGCCGGCCCTGTCCCGACCGCTTTACGAATGCATCCTGTCCGGCGTCACGCCGATCGACAGCGGCATCGTTCATAACAACGTCTCGCGCCTGTCCAACCAGCGCAGCATCTACCACTACGCCACCGACGCCGGCCTGAAGACCGCGGCAGCGGCGTATCACTGGGTCAGTGAGTTGTACAACCGCTCGCCATTCGTGGCGGCCCGGGATCGTCACACCGACGACCCTGCCCTGCCAATCCAGCACGGGCATTTCTACTGGAGCGATCACTACCCCGACTCGCACCTGTTCGCCGACGCCGAAAACCTGCGCCTGCGCCATGCACCGAATTTCCTGCTGGTGCACCCCATGAACATCGACGACGCCGGGCACAAGCACGGTCTCGACACCCCGCAATACCGCAACAGCGCCCGCTCGGCGGACATCATCCTCGCCGACTACCTGCAAGGCTGGCTCGACGCCGGTTATCAGGTGCTGGTGACCGCCGACCATGGCATGAACAACGACCGCTCCCATAACGGCCTGCTGCCTGAAGAACGCGAAGTGCCGCTGTTCGTGCTCGGCGATGCCTTCAGCTTCAATGCCGGCGCCGCACCGAAACAGATCGAAATCTGCGGCACCGTCTGCGAGTTATTGGGCGTACCCCACGACAAACCCGTATGCCGGGAGCTGCTCAAGTGACCTCCATGACGCGCGGCAGATGGCTGGCAGCCTTGTGCCTGGTACCCTTCGCCCTATTCTTTATCGTGTTCGAAATCGCCCCGCTGGTGTGGGTGATGATCAACAGCCTGGAATCGGAAGAGTTCGGCTGGGGCCTGGCGAACTTCACCAGGATCTTCAATTCGAAGTTCTATCTCCAGGCGATCCAGTACAGCCTCGAGATCAGTTTCTGGTCGAGCGTGTTCGGCATCATCATTGCCGTGCTCGGTGCCTACTCCCTGCGCCGGGTCGACTCGAAACTGCGCAACTTCGTCAACGCCTTCGCCAACATGACCAGCAACTTCGCCGGCGTGCCCCTGGCCTTTGCGTTCATCATTTTGCTGGGCTTCAACGGCACCTTCACCATCATGCTCAAGCAGGCCGGGATCATTCAGGACTTCAACCTGTATTCGAAAACCGGAGTGATCATTCTCTACACCTACTTCCAGATTCCCCTGGGCGTGTTGCTGCTTTACCCGGCCTTTGATGCCTTGCGCGAAGACTGGCGCGAGTCAGCCGCGCTGCTCGGCGCCAACGGCTGGCAGTTCTGGCGCCACATCGGTCTGCCGGTGCTGACCCCGGCCCTGCTTGGCACCTTCGTGATCCTGCTGGCCAACGCACTCGGCGCCTACGCCACGGTGTATGCCCTGACCACCGGCAACTTCAACGTGATGCCAATCCGCATCGCGGCGATGGTTTCGGGTGACATTTCCCTGGACCCGAACCTGGCCAGCGCCCTGGCTGTGGTGCTGGTGGCGTTGATGACCCTGGTGACCATCGTGCATCAACTGCTGTTGAAGAGGAGCTACCATGTCTCGCGCTGAATTGGGGCCCGCCGGTATCTACCATCGGGTAGTGGTCTATCTGCTGTTTGCCATCCTGTTATTGCCGTTGCTCGGCACCTTTATCTACTCGATTTCCAGCAGTTGGTCGGCCACCATCCTGCCCAGCGGTTTCAGCACCAAATGGTACTTGCAACTCTGGAGCGATCCGCGCTTCCTGAGTGCTTTCGGCCAATCTCTAGTGGTTTGCATCGGTGCGCTGATACTGTCGGTGGTGCTGATTCTGCCGTTGCTGTTCGTGGTGCATTACCACTTCCCGAAACTCGATGCGCTGATGAACATCCTGATCCTGCTGCCCTTCGCCGTACCGCCGGTGGTGTCGTCGGTGGGGCTGTTGCAACTCTACGGATCCGGGCCGTTCGCCATGGTCGGCACGCCGTGGATCCTGATCGGTTGCTACTTCACCGTGGCGCTGCCGTTCATGTACCGGGCGATCACCAACAACCTGCAAGCGATCAACCTGCGCGACCTGATGGACGCCGCCCAACTGCTCGGTGCCAGCACCTTCCAGGCAGCGCTCCTGGTGGTGCTGCCGAACCTGCGCAAGGGCTTGATGGTGGCCTTGCTGCTGTCGTTCTCGTTCCTGTTCGGCGAGTTCGTGTTCGCCAACATCCTCGTCGGCACCCGCTACGAAACCTTGCAGGTCTATCTCAACAACATGCGCAACAGCAGCGGCCACTTCACCAGTGCGCTGGTGATTTCCTACTTCTTTTTCGTGCTGGTTCTGACCTGGGCGGCCAATATCTTGAACAAGGACAAAAGCGAATGAGCTATGTCAGCGTCCAACATCTTAAAAAGGACTACGCGGGCACCACGGTGTTCAGCGACATCAATTGCGAAATTCAAAAGGGTGAGTTCGTCACCTTGCTCGGCCCGTCCGGTTGCGGCAAATCCACGCTGCTGCGTTGCATCGCCGGCCTGACCTCGGTGGATGGCGGCAAGATCCTGCTCGATGATGCCGATATCGTGCCGTTGAGCCCGCAGAAACGCGGGATCGGCATGGTGTTCCAGAGTTACGCGTTGTTCCCCAACATGACCGTCGAGCAGAACGTCGCTTTCGGCCTGCGCATGCAGAAGGTCAACGCCGACGATAGTCAGAAACGTGTCGCCGAAGTGCTGAAACTGGTGGAGCTGCATGATTTTGCCGCCCGCTATCCGCATCAACTGTCAGGCGGCCAATGCCAGCGCGTTGCCCTCGCCCGTTCGCTGGTGACCCGACCACGCCTGTTGTTGCTGGATGAACCGCTGTCGGCCCTCGATGCGCGAATCCGCAAGCACCTGCGTGAACAGATCCGTCAGATCCAGCGCGAACTGGGCCTGACCACCATTTTCGTCACACACGATCAGGAAGAAGCCCTGACCATGTCTGACCGGATTTTCCTGATGAATCAGGGAAAAATCGTACAGAGCGGCGACGCCGAAACCTTGTACACCGCCCCCGTGGATGTGTTCGCCGCCGGATTCATTGGTAATTATAACCTGCTGGATGCCGAGAGCGCGACGAAACTGCTGCAGCGGCCGGTCAATCATCGTATTGCGATTCGCCCGGAGGCCATCGAATTGAGCCTGAACGGCGAACTCGATGCACAAGTGCGCAGCCACAGCCTGCTGGGTAACGTGATTCGTTACCGGATCGAAGCCCGGGGCGTGGAATTGGTGGTGGACGTACTCAACCGCTCGGCCAGCGATCTGCACCCCGATGGTCAGCGCCTGGCACTTTCCATCGATCCGACTGCCCTGTGTGAGGTAGCCTGATGCCCTTGCTGATGTTGAAGAGAGAACTGCACTGATGGCCCTGGCAATTTTTGATCTGGACGAAACCCTGATCCACGGCGATTGCGCCTCGCTGTGGAGTGAGCAAATGGTCCGCCTCGGCTGGGTCGATGGCGAATCCTTCCTGCGACGCGACAAGGAATTGATGGACGCCTACGGCAGGGGCCATCTGGCCATGGAGGATTACATGGCATTCAGCCTCGAACCGTTGATCGGTCGTACGCCGGCCGAAGTCGATCACCTGGTCGGTCCGTGGGTAGAAGACTTCATCGAACCGATCATCTTCAGCGACGCCACCAAAGCCATCGCCGCCCACCGCAAGGCGGGCGACCGCATTCTGGTGATCTCCGCCTCGGGCACGCACCTGGTCGGACCGATTGCCGAGCGCCTGGGCATCGACGAGATTCTCGGGATCGAACTGGAAGTGGCGCACGGGGTTTATACCGGCAACACCGTCGGCACCCTGACCTACCGCGAAGGCAAGATCACCCGATTGCTGGAGTGGCTGGATGCCGAAGAGGAAAACCTGGAGGGCGCGAGTTTCTATTCAGACTCGCGCAATGATCTGCCGTTGTTGCTGAAGGTGGATTTCCCGCATGTGGTCAATCCGGATCCGGTGTTACGCGAGCAGGCGGAAAAAGCCGGCTGGCCGATCCATCTCTGGAAATAACCCGGATCCCCTGTGGGAGCGAGCCTGCTCGCGAAAGCGGTGTATCAGTCAACACATCTGTTGCTGAAAATCCGCCTTCGCGAGCAGACTCGCTCCCACAGGTTTTGCGTTGTCAGGTCAGGCTTTCGTCAATCAGGAGCACCAGTTTCCCTGCCACCGTATTGCTCGCCAACTCCGCAAACGCCGCCTCGGCATCCTTGATCGGAAAGGCCTTGGCCAGTTGCGGGCTCAGGCGTTTTTCGGCAAACAGCGGCCAGACATGCTGGCTCAGATCGCTGAACAGATCCGCCTTGAATTGATCGTCACGGCTACGCAAGGTCGAACCCAGCAATTGCACACGCTTGGCCAACACCTGTGCCAGGTCCAGCCTGGCCTCGCGGCCGCCCATCAGGCCGATCAACACCCAACGACCGTCACCGGCCAGCAGTTTCAGGTTCAGCGCCGCATAGCTGCCACCCACCGGATCGAGGATGACATCGAACGGCCCCAGATCGCTCAGGCTCTCCAGATCGTCGGTGCGCACCACCCCGCCCTGGGCTCCGAGCGCTTCGCAGTAGGCCAGGCGCTCGGCGGAGCCGACGCTGACCCAGCACGGGTTACCAAACGCCTTGCACAGCTGAATGGCCGCTGAACCGATTCCACTTGCGCCGGCGTGCAACAGAACTTTCTCACCCGGCTTGAGCGCAGCGAGTTGAAACAAATTCAACCAGACAGTGGCATACACTTCCGGCAGCGCGGCGGCTTCGGCCAACGACATTTCGTCGGGTACCGGCAACACATGCCGTCCGTCGATAACCACCTCTTGGGCCATCCCGCCCCCGGCCAGCAAGGCGCAAACCCGATCCCCTACCTTCCACGAAGCGCCCGGACCGACCTCGCTGATCACCCCGGAGCACTCTAGACCGAGCACTTGGCTGGCCCCCGGCGGCGGTGGATAAAGACCGGCTTTCTGCAACAAATCGGCACGATTGAGGCCCGCAGCCGCCACGCGAATGCGAACTTGTCCTACATCACAAGCAGGACTCGGCTCTTCAACCCACTCCACTTGACCGTCAACGCCTTGCAATGCTTTCACAGTGCCTCCATAGTGAGTCTGGACTGAGCCCGAAGCGGTAGCGCCGGGCTTTTTGCATTATGCGACCGGCCCTTGTGGAACCGGCGACTTCAAAGACGGCCTAATATGCGTTATCAATTGTCCCCGCGTCGAATCAACATGAAGCGTTTGTTCCCCAGCACCGCCCTCGCCCTTTTCATCGGTATCGGCCTTTTGCCGCTGTCCGGCAGTTCATTCGCAGCCAATAGCTGGGACAAGCTTCAACCCGATCGCGACGAAGTCATCGCCAGTCTGAATGTCGTGGAGTTGCTCAAGCGCCACCACTACAGCAAACCACCGCTCGATGACGCGCGCTCGGTGATCATCTACGACAGCTACCTCAAGCTGCTCGACCCGTCGCGCAGCTACTTCATGGCCAGCGACATTGCCGAATTCGACAAGTGGAAGACCCAGTTCGACGACTTCCTCAAAAGCGGCGACCTCAACGCCGGGTTCACCATCTACAAGCGCTACCTGGACCGCGTCAAGGCGCGTCTGGACTTCGCCCTTGCCGAGCTGAACAAGGGCGTCGACAAAATCGACTTCACCACCAAGGAAACCTTGCTGATCGATCGCAAGGACGCCCCTTGGCTCAAATCCACCGCGGAACTCGACGACCTGTGGCGCAAGCGCGTCAAGGATGAAGTCCTGCGGATGAAGATCGCTGGCAAGGATTCCAAGCAAATCCAGGAAACCCTGACCAAGCGTTACAAGAACCAGTTGGTGCGTCTGGACCAGACCCGCGCGGAAGACATCTTCCAGGCGTACATCAACACCTTCGCCATGTCCTACGACCCGCACACCAACTACCTGTCGCCGGATAACGCGGAAAACTTCGACATCAACATGAGCCTGTCCCTGGAGGGCATCGGCGCCGTGTTGCAGAGCGATAACGATCAGGTGAAAGTCGTGCGCCTGGTGCCGGCAGGCCCGGCGGACAAGACCAAGCAGGTCGCTCCGGCCGACAAGATCATCGGCGTTGCCCAGGGCAACAAAGAGATGGTCGACGTGGTGGGCTGGCGCCTGGACGAAGTGGTCAAGCTGATCCGCGGCCCGAAAGGCACCGTGGTGCGCCTGGAAGTGATCCCGGCCAGCAATGCGCCGAACGACCAGACCAGCAAGATCGTGCCGATCACCCGCGAAGCGGTGAAGCTTGAAGACCAGGCCGTGAAGAAGTCGGTACTCAACCTCAAGCAGGATGGCAAGGACTACAAGCTCGGCATCATCGAGATCCCGGCCTTCTATCTGGACTTCAAGGCGTTCCGAGCCGGCGACCCGGATTACAAGAGCACCACCCGTGACGTCAAGAAGTTGCTGACCGAGTTGCAGAAAGACAAGGTCGACGGCGTAGTCATCGACCTGCGCAACAATGGCGGCGGCTCCTTGCAGGAAGCCACCGAGCTGACCAGCCTGTTCATCGACAAAGGGCCGACCGTGCTCGTGCGTAACGCCGATGGCCGTGTCGATGTACTGGAAGATGAAAACCCGGGCGCGTTCTACAAAGGCCCGATGGCATTGCTGGTGAACCGCTTGTCCGCCTCGGCTTCGGAGATTTTTGCCGGCGCCATGCAGGACTACCACCGCGCACTGATCATCGGTGGCCAGACCTTCGGCAAAGGCACCGTGCAGACCATTCAGCCGCTGAACCATGGCGAACTGAAACTGACCCTGGCCAAGTTCTACCGGGTTTCCGGCCAGAGCACCCAGCACCAGGGCGTACTGCCGGACATCGATTACCCGTCGATCATCGACACCAAGGAAATCGGCGAAAGCGCCCTGCCGGAAGCCATGCCGTGGGACACCATCAAAGCGGCCATCAAGCCTGCGCTCGATCCGTTCAAGCCATACATCACCCAGCTCAAGTCCGAGCATGACGTGCGCACGGCCAAAGACGCGGAGTTCGTGTTCATCCGCGACAAACTGGCCCTGGCGCAGAAGCTGATGACGGAGAAAACCGTCAGCCTCAACGAGGCCGACCGTCGTGCCCAACACGCCGACATCGAAGCCAAGCAACTGGCCATGGAGAACATCCGTCGCAAGGCCAAGGGCGAAGAGCCACTCAAAGAGCTGAAGAAAGAAGACGAAGACACCCTGGCGGCCGAGCCGGACAAGACCAAGCCGGAAGACGATGCCTACCTGAGCGAGACCGGGCGCATTCTGCTGGACTACCTCAAGCTCAACACCGCGGTGGCCAAGCATTAAGAGGTTACAAGCCAGATGATGGCAATTTAATGCTGAAGCTCCCCGGAGCTTCATCAAACAGTCATCATTCTGTCGTGAAATAAAGGACTGGGCGTGCTCTTTTACCAAGAGCCCGCCCAGTCCTTTTTTTATCGCCAGAGATCGCCATGACCACAACCGAACAGCTGAGTGCGTTGAGTTCAATCCTGACTCAAGGCGGTTTGCACAGCTTGTTCCAGCCGATCATCAGCCTCTCCGAACGCCGTATTCTTGGCTACGAAGCCCTCAGCCGTGGCCCGTCCAATAGTCCACTGCACTCCCCCATCGCATTGTTCGCCGTGGCCCGCCAGGCCAGCCGCTTGAGCGAACTGGAAATCGCCTGCCGGCAGAGCGCATGCCGACGTTTCAACGAGCAGCAACTACCCGGCAAGCTGTTCCTCAACGTTTCCCCGGAATCCCTGCTCGAAGCTGCGCACCAGCCGGGCCGCACCCTGCAACTGTTGCAGGACTTCGGCATCCCGCCGAGCCAGGTGGTGATCGAACTCACCGAGCAAACGCCGATCGACGACTTTCAGTTGTTGCAAACCGCCCTGCATCACTATCGGGCGATGGGGTTTTCCATTGCGCTGGATGACTTGGGTGCGGGCTATTCGAGCCTGCGCCTGTGGTCCGAGTTGCGTCCGGACTACGTGAAGATCGACCGGCATTTCATCGATGGCATCCACCAGGATGCCCTCAAGCGCGAATTCGTCGGCTCGATCCTGCAGATCGCCAAGGCGTCTCGGGCGCAGGTGATCGCCGAAGGCATCGAGTTGCCGGAAGAGCTGGCGGTGTTGACGGAAATGGGCGTCGATCTGGTCCAGGGCTATCTGCTCTGCCGCCCTCAGGAACATCCACCCCGGGATGCCCGGACCCTGATGCCGAGACAGGACAGTACCGCCGTTGTACTGAACGATGAAGCCAGCGACCTCAGTGCCCTGCTCAACGACCAGCCCGCGATGGGCCGCGATACCCCGACCGCTAACGTCCTCGAGGCTTTCCGCCGTCAGGCCAACCTCAACTCACTGGCGGTGCTGGACGAGCAAGGCCAGCCGTGTGGCATCGTCCATCGGCATTCGCTTTCGGACGCCTTGCTCAAGCCGTTTGCCACCGACCTGTTTGCCCGCAAGCCCATCAGCCGCCTGATGAACGATGATTTCCTGGCCGTCGAGATGAGCCAATCGCTGCAACAGGTCAGCCGCCTGATCACCAGCCGCGCCCGGCAACGCATCGAAGAAGATTTCATCATCACCCTCAACGGCAGCTATCTGGGCCTGGGCCGGGTAATCGATGTGCTGAAACTGATTACCGAACTGAAAATCCAGCAAGCCCGCTACGCCAACCCGCTGACCCTGCTGCCCGGCAACGTGCCGATCCAGCAATGCCTCACGCGGCTACTGCAACAGAAGCGCGAATCGGTGATCTGCTACGTCGACATCGACAGCTTCAAACCCTTCAATGACATCTACGGCTACGGCCGTGGCGACGAAGTCCTTCTCTGCCTGGCGCAATGCCTGAACGACCGCGTCGACCCGTCCCGCGACTTCGTCGGCCATATCGGCGGCGACGATTTCCTGATGGTGCTCGGCCCGGAAGACTGGGGCAAACGTTTGAACCAGCTACTGGACGACTTCCAGAGCCAATGCCGACGCTTTTACCGCAGCGAACACCTGGAAGCCGGCTGTTTCATTGCCCCCAACCGCCAGGGCGTGCGCCAGGAATTCCCGTTGCTGTCCCTGTCCATCGGCGTGGTCCATTTGCATCCCGAGGCCTGTGGGGAAATCGATGCCAGCCAGTTGGCAGAAATGGCGTCACAAGCCAAGCACCACGCGAAAAATGTGCCGGGCTACAGCGTGCATGTGATTGATAGCCTGGCGGTGCCTGAGCCTGAAGGGGCCTGGCTGACGGGACAACGCTGACTGAGCTGACGCCATCGCGGGCAAGCCACGCTCCCACAGGTCCGTGTCGCACGTCATTTTTGTGAACGACATGTCCCCCTGTGGGAGCATGGCTTGCCCGCGATGACGCCCGCTCAGACAACTCAAATGTCCGACATCATTGATCCGTCACTAAACCCCTGAGGACAGCCCCCGCAACCGCCGCCCAACCACATCCAGCACATCGCACCCATCCCGCAACGGAATGGCGCACAGCAAGGCAAAATCGCTGAGAATGAAAGATTCACACTCGATCGAACCGCGCATGGATAGATTTTCCAGGACTTGGGTGACGGCACGGATTCGATAATTGGCAGCATCGGTCAGAACGTCGAGCGGTGCGTGGGTGTCGACGAACAGGGTGGGCATTTCGGAGCAGTTGCTGGTGAGGGCCATGAAGCGGTTATCGGGATGGGGGATTGGTTTTTCGTAGGGTGGATCGGGATGGATACTTTTCATCGTTTAAACCTCTGGTAGCGAAATGGAAGCCTCCACCGACCTTCCTACAGGTTTGGGTGGCAGCTATACGCGGGGTAGGAATACCGAGACCAGAGCACTCGGCCACACCGAAGCGTGCCCGCGCACAGCTGCCGCAAATGATCTTACGGATGCACATTGTCAGCCGCAATTCAGATACCGACGCCAAAGCGTTCTTCTAGTCCTCAAGGGTTCCTACGCCCTGCCACCGTTTTTGCGGGGGCAGCCAAAGACTATCCATGGAGTTCACATCGCACCAGTTCATGGAAACCGCTAGATCTTGAAGGAAATCTCCTAGGACGTTGCCTGGAAACTTCGCAACTCTGTCAGAAGGACACATCAAGCCTATCCACAGTAATTTTTACGTGTTTTTCATTGAACTGCGGATACTCGTAGTGAAGGCCTTGATCCGTAAAATCAACGAAGGATCGGAAAGTACCTCCGTCCAAATACCCAGAAATAATGCATGAGAAACCAAGACCAACCATCTCGACCCCTACACCTGCTTCTTGTGATGCCACAACACAATCGCCATCAGGCAAAACCATTTCGAATTCAACTTCATACCGTCCACCCACCCTGATATCCAACGGGCAGTAGCTCGCGAAGCATTTAACAGTCACACCATCGACAAGCAAAACGATAGCGTCTTCGACCACTTCGTCGATATCGATTACTAAAGCTTCATATTTACTAGTCATCAGCAGGCCTTATCACTTTATCTCGTCCATCACCGTTTATAGTTCTCCAAAACTCTTTCCCGCTTTTTGTATGCAACGTCGTAATATCTTGATTTTTATTGGTGCCCACGAATGCAAACTTGGCGTCACCCCTTCGATTATTGCCCATCAACTGTAGATACCCTCCTCGAATCTCACCCTTGTATTCATAATCGACTCGGGTGCCTTGATTCACGACTTGTCGAGCTATCAGTAAATACTCTTCTTTGCTCATAGCCCCAAACTCCGCACCATGTTTTTCATAATGCCCAGTGAGCTTCTCTTCATTTCCAAAATCTTGAGGCTTTGATCTTGGTTTTGGAACCTCCGGCTCACCTTCATCCACACTAGCGCCAGCACTGCTATCCGGCACCGAACAACCCGGCTTATTCCCCCCCGGACAATTCCCACTCAACCCCAACGGATCCACCCACCCCGTCGGGTTCGGCACATAGCGATAGGCATTCAAGCCACCCGCCAGCTTCACGGGATCCGGCGTCAGATAACGGCCACTGTCCGGCTGGTAATAGCGATGGCGGTTGTAGTGCAGCCCGCTCTCAGCATCGCAGTACTGGCCCTGGAAGCGCAGTGGTTGCTCCAGTTGTTCGCCGCCACCGTGGGTCAGTTGGCGCAGTTTGCCGTAGGCCGTGTAGCGGGCCGACCAGACGATTTCGCCGCCGTAGTCGGTGAGTTCCTGCGGGGTGCCGAGGTGGTCGAGTTGGTAGTAGAACGGGCAGGCTTTTGTCGGGCCTTTTCCGTCGAGCAGGGCCAGCGGGCGGAAGCTGCCGGGTTCGTAGAGGTAGCTGCGGTAGTGGCTCGGGCTGCTTTCGGCGACGAGCTGGTCGCCTTGCCAGAAGAAGCTGGTGGTGTGGCCGTCGACGGTCTTGCTGATGCGCCGGCCGAAGGCGTCGTAGCGGTAGGCCGCGTGGCGGCCGTCCGGCAGGGTGATGCCGATCAGGCGGTGCTGGCTGTCGTAGCGGTACTCGGTGATGCGGTCGCCACGGCGTTCGCGGCTCAGGTTGCCGAAGGCGTCGTAGGCGTAGTGGCGATCGGCGTGGCGTAGCAGGCGGTTGCCCTTGAGGTGCCAGGGGCCGGGGCGGTCGTGGATCAGCAGGTTGCCGGCCGGGTCGTGGCTGAAGTGTTCCGCCTCGTCGTGACGGGCATGACGCACGCCGGTCAGGCGGTCGCACGGGTCGTACTGGTAGTGGCGCGGGCCGTGACGGCTGTCGTCGATCTGCAGGAGCTGGCCGCTGGCGCTGTAGGCATAATCGCGACGGTACCGTGGGCGTTGCTGTTGGCTGACGGCGTGGGCCTGCAGGCGGCCCTGATCGTCGTAGGCGTAATCGCTCAACAAGGTCCCTTGCTGGCGCTGGCGTTCGCGGCCGCACGCGAACTGGTGGCCGGTCAGGCGCGTGCCGTTGAGGTCGATGGCGGTCAGCGCGCCGCCTTCGGCGCGGTGGTACTGCAAGCGGTTGTTGTCCGGCAGGCGCAGGTGCTGCAGCTGGCCGCAGGCGTCATAGCCGTAGCGCAGGGTGCCCCAGCCCTGGTGTTCAGTGATCAGCCGGTCATGGGCGTCGTACTCGAACGCCAGCGGATGCGCCTGGCCGTCGTCGACGCTGACCAGCCGCCCCAGCCGGTCATAGCGGTACTCGACCTTGCTCCCGTCGGGCAGGGTCTTGAGCAACAGGCGTCCGGCGCTGTCGCGTTGATAGGCGGTGACGAGCTGCGAGCCGTCATCGCCGAACTCGGTTTTCTCCAGCAATTGACCCTTAAGGTCGTAGGCATAGGCGGTGCGCCGACCGTCGAAGCCGGTTTCCTGGCGGATCAAGCCACCGGGCGTGTAGTCCAGCCGATAGCTGTCGCCGGACTCGTTCTCGATGGCGGTGAGCAACAGTTGCGCGTGGTCGTAGCGGTACTGCAGTGTGCTGCCATCGGGGTTGATCCGCCGGCTGACCAAATGCAAATCGTCGGCGTACTCGTAGCGGGTGACGCGCTCCAGTTCGTCGCGCTCGGCGGTAATCCGGCCGTAGGCGTTGTAGCTGAAGGTGCGGCGGGCGCCGCTCGGCAACGTCACCTGCAACAGGCGGCCGACGGCGTCCCACTGGTAGCGGGTGATGCCGCCGAATTCGTCCTCGACCGTGGTCCGTCGCCCCCGCGCGTCGTAGGCATATTGCCGGCGTCCGCCGTCGGGGCGGGTTTCTTCGAGCAGTTGGCCGAGGCGGTTCCAGGTGAACAGATGCTGACTGTGGTCCGGATAGCGGATCAGCACCATGCGCCCTTGCGCGTCGTATTCGTGGTAGGTGCTCTGGCCGTCGGGGTCGATCAGCCAGGTGAGATCGCCCTGGGCATTGCGCTGGTAGGTCCACTTGGCTTGACCGCGATAGCGCGCATGCAGGAAGCCGTTGCGGTACTCGTAGGACGTTGGCGCGTCTTCCGGCGGAATCAGCGCGACCAGCCGGCCGACTTCGTCGTAGCGGTAGTCGGTGACCGCGCCCAGCGCATCCTGTTCGGCGATCAGGCGGCCCTGGGCGTCATAAGCCTTAAGCAGCTCGCCGCCGTCGGCGGTGACCCGGCGCACCAGCCGCGCCTGGTCGTCGTGGACGTAACTTTCCTGGCTGCCATCGGCGTGGGTGAGCCGCACCCCGCCGGCGTCGTCCCAGGCATAACGGGTGTCCATCTGCGCAAAGGAGGCCCAGTGGCGGATGCAGCGGGCTGCCTTGCCGGCGCGCTCCCACTCCCAGTAGAAACTCGCGCCGCCGGCCAGCTGCCGCTGCAGGAGGACGTGCTGCTCGTCGTAGTCGTAGCGCTCGCTTTCACCGACGGCGTTGGTGGCCTCGATCAGCCGGCCGCGGCCGTCGTAGCGGTAGCTGACCAGGGTCTGCTCCGTGCGCCAGGCCGGCGGCTGCTCGTCGGCCAGGTCAAAGCACTGGTAGTCGACGGCGATCAGGTGCTGGCGGTCATAGCGCAGCCGCAAACAACGCCCGGCGCCGTTATCGAGGCGCTGGATGCGGCCAGACAAATCGCGCTGCACCGTCAGCCGGTTGCCGTAGGCGTCGCTGATCGCCGTCAGACGCCCGTCGATAAAGTGCTGGAAACGCGGCGCCTCGCCGGCCAGCGCCACGATCAGCTCATCCGCCTGCTCGCCGAGGTAGATTGCCGCCCGCGCCAGGCTGTTGTGGATCGCCGGGCGCGCCAGGCTGGGGCGGGGAAACGGCGTACGGCGGTTTTCCGGATCGATCCACAGCACCGTGTCGCCGTCGAGCTCCAGGCGCTGGCTCAGCGCATGGCTCCAGCCGAAGCCGAGGCCGCAGTCGAGGTCGACGGCGCTGGTGCGATACAGGCGGGTGAAGGCGAAGGGCAGCAGACCGTCGAGGGTGCCGTCGGTGAGGCTCAGCAGTTCTTCGCCGGTGACCAGCGACAGCGGACAGCCGTGGGTGGCGGTGTGGGCGGCGGGTTCGACGCTGTCGCCGTTGGGGTTCTTCGCCTGTTTCGGAACGTCGTCGTGGTGTTCGTCTTTCTTCAGCGTGGTATTGCTGCGAGCGTTCCAGCGCAGTTGCATCCGGCCTTTTTTCAGCCCGGCCGCCACACCCCGGGCAGCGACTTTTTTGTAGCGGTCAACGTAAACAACGAAGGTATTGAGGATCGTGAACATCGCCTCAACCAGTCGTGCTACCGCACTGATCAACTGCGCGCCGCGACTGGCCAAACGCATCTTCAAGTAGGCAATTCCACCCCCTGCCGTGGCGAAGGTCAGGACGACCGCGATCAGGATGTCGATCAGCAATTCCACCACCAGCATCGATACGGCTTTGGCAGTCTCACCGGCGATCACGCTGGGTGGCAGCATGTCCAACCAGAGGCTGGCTGTGCGCAACAGTAGAGAAAGCGCCGCCTCGTCACTGGCCAACAGCTGGATCTTTGCCATCTCCTGCGGCGCTTTTTCCGCCAGCGCCCTCAGCTGATCGACGCCGCTGCCGAGCCGCCCCGCAAACTCACCGGGATCCCGGAGAACGTCCGACAGCAAATGAATGCCGTCCCATACCCCCTCAATGGCCGCCCAACTGCCGGCCAGCATCCCGTTGCCCACGGCCCCTGAAGTCGATTGCGACCACTGTGACTTGAAGACTTCCCACTCACTGCGAAGCCAACTTTCCAGAGCCTGAGACAACTCGTTGTAGGCACTGAAAAGCTCATCCACCTGCTGCGGCGTAACCTCGCTCTGCACCCGCACGCGATAGAACTTTCCCGCCTCGCCCCTGAATTGCCCCTTGCCGTGTTCATCCAGCATGACGGGCGTCGATTCGCCGCCCTTCACCGCAATCACATCAACCTGAATGTTCCCCAGCGGTACGTCATACACCGACTCGAACTTGCTCTCGATCTGCAGTATTCCGCTTTTCGGGCACTGCGCGACCGTCGAAATAAAGTCGTCGTCACCGCTGCTGACAACCGTGCTGGCATTGCCCAGCTTGATCACCCGGTCCATGCCCATCAGCGAGGGCATGTCCATGGCGTGGCTGACCCGGTCGGCGGTCTTGTTGAACCAACGCGAGAGCTGTTGACGGTAGAGCGTCAGGGTATTCGGGAAATGCTCGAGTTCCTGCTCGAACCGGGCGATGTGATCCATCAGCCCACCGAAACGCAGGAAGCCGCGTGAAAAACCGGGTCGAACATGAGCAATCTCTCGCACAGGAAATAGGGCGCGAGGGACTTTGCGGGGGATCAGCGGGGAAAGAAGTCAGACGAAGAGGTGTTTCGTGTAGGGCGATTCGCTAAAACCGATTCACCCATAAAAAAGTGGCGCAGGAGTCTCCTCCTACGCCACTCGGATCTGTCAGATAAATCGGGGTTATTCCGTGGAATCGCGGGAGGCCAGCTCCTGAAGCTTGATCTGCGCCAGCGGATGCCCGGCCTTCGCGGCAATCCCCCAGAACCGCGCCGCTTCGGCGGGGTCCGGCGCCTTGCTCGGTGTTCCGGCGAGGCTGATCACCCCCACCTGATAGGCCGCCTTGCCATCACCGGCCAATGCCGCCAGGCGCAGCAGGCGCACTCCCTCTTCGCGCGCGCCGAGACCCACGCCGCGAAAGGTCAGGATATGGCCATAGAAGCTCTGGGCACCGACATCGCCCAGGTTCGCCATGCGGGCGAACTGACCCTCGAGCCAGCGCCAGCCACGGGGGTTACGCACAAACCATGACCAGCGAAACAACCTGCGCGCCAGCCAGTAATTGACCCGCGCCTTGAGTCGTAAAAACACTCAGGCCTCCGCCGACTCGGGGTACTCGTACTCGAACACCCGCACCACCTCCGAGGCATGCCAGGACGCGGCGGCAACACCATCGGACGGCCCGGAGAAGCGTCCGAGGCGTTCGACGCACTCAAAGAAACCGGTGCGTGGCAGGCGGCTGGCACCCTGGCTGATCACCAATGAACTGCGCAAGGGTTGCTCGGCCTTGGCGTCCAGCGCCGCCAGATGCTCAAGGGCGGCAGTCAGGGTTTGCATGGCGGGCGTGGGGAGCTGCAAACGCTCCAGCAACGCCCGATAGGTCAGGAGATGACGCTGACGGCGCGCCTGATCCAGCTCGCCCAGCAATCCGTCCCAATGTTGACGACTGATGCGTACGCTCACGATTCATCCCTCCACCCCGGCACCGTCAATTCCCAGGCCAGGCTGCGGCGAATCGCAGCGTCGGGCTGACGCTCGCCACTTTCGATCATGGCCAGATAAGACGGGCTGATACCTACCGTGCGGGCGAGCGCCTCAATGGCGATGCCCTTCCCTTCGCGCAAACTGCGTAGCTGATCAAGACCTGGAAGAATCGGGTCCTGGGTTGTCGCAAGCGGCGCTGGGGCCGGACGCGACGGTGCTTCATTGATGCCTGCTGCTTTAAGTAGAGCCTGATACTGAGCCCACGGCAGAACCGCGTATTCGGGTTCGCCTTCGCGTGTAATTATCTGAATATCCATGACTACCCCGTAGGACAACAACACTTAGCGAGTCGGCACTTTTCCCTAGAAGTGTAATCCTAACAGCGGCTAAGGTCGCGGGGGCTATCTATCTGCGGAGGAGACTTGATCGACTCAGTGTTTTTTCGGTCCCTGAAGCTGAAGTTGTTCAGGCGTATTGGGCAGGCGCTCGACGACCGCGAGTCTCTCCGGCCCCTGTCGCTTGCGCCAGGCGCGGAAGGCGTTGAGTTCATCGTCGAGCACTTTCATCAGCCAACCCAGCACGGCGATGTCATCGAGCATGCCGAACACAGGCAGGAAATCCGGAATCGCATCCACGGGACTGAGGAAGTACATCAGTCCGGCCACGACCGATACCACCGCCTTGGGACTGATTGCGCGATACTCACCGCGCCAGTACGCCAGGCAAAGTGCCTGCAGCAGGCGCAGATCGTCTTTGAGCTTGCCCAGCCGATGGCCCTGGCTGGCACCTTTACTGGCCACTGCGAACAGCAAGGTCGGCAAACGTCCACGTGCGAGCAGGCGTCCGGCCAGCGGCAGGAAACGAGCGAAGTTCCAGGGTGTTTTCATGATGACTCCCACGGAAATGTTATCCACACAAATTGTGGATAACCTTGTGAACAGAGCTACTTTTCAAGGCTGAAAGCCCCATTGCACAAGGGCTGAGCTTAGATCGGGCATTTTTTACCCATCAAAAAAAACCCATAATTTCATTGACTTGGCGGTCTGACGCGGTTAACGCCGCTCCTACACTGGCTATGACTGCAGCCTACATCATCGGTTCGCTTTGTTTACCCGTGCCGGACTCCAGATGCAACAACGCCCCGCATGAACGGGGCGTTGTTTTCAAGTCAGGCGCTGATTACTTGGCAGCGTCTTCTTTGGTTGGATCCTTGATTGCCAGCAGTTCCAGGTCGAACACCAGTACCGAGTTGGCCGGGATCGCCGGGCTTGGGCTTTGCGCGCCGTAAGCCAGGTCGCTAGGAATGTACAGCTTGTACTTCTCGCCGACGTGCATCAGTTGCAAGCCTTCGACCCAGCCCGGAATCACGCCGCTGACCGGCAGATCGATCGGGCTGCCGCGCTCGACGGAACTGTCGAACACGGTGCCATTGGTCAGCTTGCCGGTGTAGTGAACAGTCACTACGTCAGTCGGCTTTGGCTGAGGCCCATCGGCTTTCTTTTCCACTTCGTACTGCAGACCCGAAGCGGTCGTCACGACGCCAGCTTTCTTGGCGTTTTCTTCGAGGAATTTCTTGCCGGCGGCCGCCGACTCTTCACTCATCTTGGCCATGCGCTCTTCGGCACGCTTTTGCAGTGCGGCGAAGGCTTCAACCAGTTCTTCGTCCTTGAGTTTCTGTTCTTTCTTGCCAACGGCATCTTCGATGCCCTGGGCTACGGCTTTGGAGTCCAGGTCATCCATGCCTTCCTGAGCCAGGCTCTTGCCCATGTTCAGGCCAATCCCGTAGGAAGCTTTTTGCGCCGGGGTTTTCAGCTCTACGCTGGTCTGCGAGTCACAACCCGCGAGTACCAGGCTAACCAGGGCCACCGCCGCCGCCAACCGATGCTGTTTCATGCTATTTCCTTGTTCATGCGCCTAAAGGGCAATCGAGTAAAGCCGCGAGCTTATCAGGCGGCCACGACCAATGGCTACCGGCATGAGAGCCAGAGATTTCCGATAAGTTCAGGTGTTTAAACGCTTTTCGGAGTGTAGATGATGAAACTTCTGTCATCTCGTTCCCACAGAAACTATTTCTGCATCCCGCAACACCTGGCGTAATGGCCACTTGCCGCCTACCTGGCACTCAGGCATAACGGAAGCATAAATCGACAAGGACGTTCATCTTGCGCCTCTTATTCCGATTGCTGTGTGTGATGGGTGTCCTGCTGTGTGCAGGCCTGGCCGTGGTGTTGTACTACGTCGCCAATCCGAAACTGCCGCTGTGGTCCCCGGCGCAGCAGGTGCATTACCTGGAGCAATGGAGCGTTGCCGACCGCGATACCTATTACTTCACGCCCCAGGGCACTCAGGTCAAAGGCTTGCGCTACGACTGGTTCACTGCGCTCGAACTGCCTTTCTCGCAACAACGCTTCGCCGCTCCTGAATACCTTGCGCGCTTCGGTTTCTTGATCGACCCCGGGCAGAAACCCACACCGAACAACCCCGGCAACCTGCCGGTGGGCTTTGCCCGGCACCAGAATTCCGCTGGCACAGAAACATTTCTGGATATTACCTGCGCCGCCTGCCACACCGGAGAACTGCGCTTCAAGGGACAGGCCGTGCGCATCGACGGCGGTTCGGCGCAGCATGTTTTGCCTTCCAGTGTTCCTACACTGCGAGGCGGGAGTTTCGGACAAGCACTGGTGGCGAGCCTGGCCTCGACTTACTACAACCCGTGGAAATTCGAACGTTTCGCCCGCGAGGTGCTGGGCCCGGACTACGAGGCCCGACACCAGCAACTGCGCAAGGAATTCAAAGGCTCCCTGGATACCTTCCTGAAAGTGGCCTGGAATGACACCCATCGCGGGCTCTACCCGACTGAAGAAGGCCCGGGGCGTACTGATGCGTTCGGGCGCATTGCCAACGCCAGCTTCGGCGATGCGATTTCCCCCGCCAACTACCGCGTGGCCAACGCCCCTGTCGACTATCCGCCGTTATGGGACATGTGGACCTTCGATTGGGTGCAATGGAATGGCTCGGCGAAGCAACCCATGGCGCGCAATATCGGCGAAGCCCTGGGTGTAGGCGCCACGCTGAATTTTTTTGACCCTAACAGGCAGCCGCTGATGGGCGCTGACCGTTACCCCTCCAGTGTTCGAGTGCACGATTTGCACCTGATCGAGGAAACCCTGCAACGGCTGGAACCACCCGCCTGGCCGGAAGCCCTGCTAGGAACAATCGACAAGCCACTGGCTGCCAAAGGTCGTGCCCTGTTCAGCGAGAACTGCGCCGGCTGCCACGTACCAAGGGTGACTCAAGGCGAAGGGCGATACGTACAACACCTGAAGATGCTGCCGGTGGCGTTCATCGGTACCGACCCAGGCGCCGCCAACAACATTGCCGACCACCGTTTCGACCTGACGGCGCTGCAATGGAATCAGCAGGAACTGGAACAACTCGACGTCGAGCCCAAGCCCACCGAGCCGCTCGATCTTAGCCAGATGTCAGTGGCCAGGGGCCTGGCCTATGTCACGGCATTTGTCGGGAACCGGGCTTATCGCGACGCCGGTATAACCCCGGCCGAACGACCGCAGCTGGACGGTTTCGGCCTGCCTATCGGAGTACGTGAATTACGCGCCTACAAGGCTCGACCATTGGCAGGCGTGTGGGCGACGGCGCCGTTTCTGCATAACGGTTCGGTGCCAAGCATCTACCAGTTGCTCTCACCACAGGATGAACGCGCAACCACGTTTTACAAAGGCACCTTCGAGTACGACCCAAAGCACCTGGGCTATCGCACCGAAGCCTTTACCAACGGCTTTCAGTTCGACACGCGCATCACCGGCAACCACAACAGCGGGCACGAATTCCGCTCCGGCAAGCTCGGCAACGGCGTGATTGGCCGCCTGCTGCAGCCGCCGGAGCGCTGGGCACTGCTGGAGTATCTGAAAGTGCTGGGCGGCCCGCTGGAGTCGCAGCTGCCATGATCAAAAGGATTTGCTGCCTGTTGAAGACCCTCTGGTTGCGCCTGGGCACCTTTCTTGGCAAGGCGTTGCTCTGGCTGTCGGGACTTGGACTGCTCGGCTGGGCGCTGGCCACCGCGTGGTTTGCCTGGCAACACCGCGGGCCGGTATCAGCGCAGGAACTGATCCCGAATGGTGAAGCGGCAATGACTCAGGAGATCATTCAGACCGCTGTGCGCATCGTCGACCAGCACCGCGAAAGCACACGCTATCTGCGTGATGCCCATGCCAAGGCCCACGGCTGCGTGCAGGCGGAAGTCCAGGTACTGCCGGAATTGGAAAGCGACTTGCGCCAAGGCGTGTTCAGCGAACCCGGAAAAACCTGGCAAGCGACCATGCGCCTGTCCAACGGCAACGCCTACCCACAATTCGACAGCATCCATGATGCCCGGGGCATGGCCATCAAGCTGCTCGAAGTGCCGGGCAAACAACTGCTGAGCGATCAGCCGCAACGAGGCGAACAGGACTTCGTGATGTTCAGCCATCCGAATTTCTTCGTCAGCGATGTCGCTGAGTATCGTCAGAATGTCGCTGCTCAGGCGGATGGCAAAACAATGATGGCGTTCTTTCCGGGCTGGGACCCGCGCGCCTGGCAGGTGCGTCATCTGTTCATTGCCCTGGCGACGCTCTCACCTGCACCGCCGAGCCCGACCCGGACGACCTATTTTTCGGTTTCGCCCTATAAATTCGGTGAGGCCAATGCCAAGTTTCGCGTGATGCCCGACCCAGGAAGCTGCCCGGACTACACCTTGCCGGCACAAAATCAGAAGCTGCCGAACTTCCTGCGCAGCGCGCTGAACCAGCAGTTATCCACAGATCGAGTGCCGGCGTGCTTCGTCTTGCAGATCCAGCGCCAGGACGCAAACAAATACATGCCGATCGAAGACACCAGCATTGAGTGGCGTGAGAGCGATGCGCCGTTCCAAACCGTCGCGAGGATCACAGTGCCGGCACAGGATTTCGACACGCCGGCGCTGAACCTGCAATGCGACAATCTTTCGTTCAACCCATGGTTTGGACTTGAGGCGCATCGTCCGATTGGCGGCATCAACCGACTGCGCAAAGCCGTCTACGAGGCCGTCAGCGACTACCGACACGCCCGCAATGCCGGGCTGTAGGAGCGAGCCTGCTCGCGATGGTCGTCAACGATAACGCGGGAAGTCTGACACCCCGTGGTGTTCTCGGGTTTTTCGCGAGCAAGCTCGCTCCTACAAAGGCAGAAAACCCAAACGCCAGACGACAAAAAGCCCGCATTAAGCGGGCTTTCTGTGTGGTGACCTGGCGTTCAGTGTTCCAGGTTACCGAATATGGCGCAGCGGACGGGACTCGAACCCGCGACCCCCGGCGTGACAGGCCGGTATTCTAACCGACTGAACTACCGCTGCGCGTAGCGTTGAAAGTGGTGGGTGATGACGGGATCGAACCGCCGACATTCTGCTTGTAAGGCAGACGCTCTCCCAGCTGAGCTAATCACCCTTTACCTTCGTTGCGGGGCGCATTATGCCACAGGTTTTTATAAAGTGTTGATTTAATTGATAAATTTTTCAAAAAAATCTAAAAACCAGTGAAACGACGCGCCCAGCAGATACAACCGACAAACTTCAGGCAGAAAAAAGCCCGCATCAGCGGGCTTTTCCGTGGTGACCTGGCGTTCAGTGTTCCAGGTTACCGAATATGGCGCAGCGGACGGGACTCGAACCCGCGACCCCCGGCGTGACAGGCCGGTATTCTAACCGACTGAACTACCGCTGCGCGTAACACTTGAAACGAATGGTGGGTGATGACGGGATCGAACCGCCGACATTCTGCTTGTAAGGCAGACGCTCTCCCAGCTGAGCTAATCACCCTTCGCTTCGGTGTGGCGCGCATTCTACGGAGCGACCCCACCTCTGGCAAGCACTTTTTTAATTAATTTTTTCATGCCTTCCAAAGGCTTAGAGAAGGGTTGGCCTATGGCACACGGAGGACAATAATGCCCGCCTTTGTATATAAGGAGAGACTCACCCCATGTGGTTCAAAAACCTGCTTATCTATCGCCTGACCCAAGATCTGCCTGTTGATGCCGAGGCGTTGGAAACTGCACTGGCCACCAAACTGGCGCGCCCATGTGCAAGCCAGGAGTTGACCACCTACGGTTTCGTCGCACCGTTCGGCAAGGGCGAAGATGCGCCGCTGGTGCATGTCAGCGGTGACTTCCTGCTGATCAGCGCACGCAAGGAAGAACGCATCCTGCCGGGCAGCGTCGTGCGTGACGCGGTGAAGGAAAAGGTCGAAGAGATTGAAGCCGAGCAGATGCGCAAGGTCTATAAGAAGGAACGCGACCAGATCAAGGATGAAATCATCCAGGCTTTCCTGCCGCGCGCCTTTATCCGTCGCTCATCGACCTTCGCCGCCATCGCGCCGAAACAGGGCCTGATCCTGGTCAACTCGGCCAGCCCGAAACGCGCCGAAGACCTGTTGTCCACTTTGCGTGAAGTGATCGGTACGCTGCCGGTGCGTCCACTGACCGTGAAGATGTCCCCGACCGCGACCATGACCGAGTGGGTCACCACCCAGAAAGCCGCGGACGATTTCTTCGTGCTGGACGAGTGCGAACTGCGCGACACCCACGAAGACGGCGGCATCGTGCGTTGCAAGCGCCAGGACCTGACCAGCGAAGAAATCCAGTTGCACCTGAGCACCGGCAAAGTGGTCACCCAGCTGTCACTGGCCTGGCAGGACAAGCTGTCCTTCGTCCTCGACGACAAAATGGTGGTCAAGCGCCTGAAGTTCGAAGACCTGCTGCAAGACCAGGCGGAACAGGACGGCGGTGACGAAGCCCTGGGCCAACTGGATGCCAGCTTCACCCTGATGATGCTGACGTTCGGCGACTTCCTGCCGGCATTGGTTGAAGCCTTGGGTGGGGAAGAGACTCCCCAAGGGATCTAAAGCCTGCCGGTTCCCCTGTGGGAGCGAGCCTGCTCGCGAAAGCGGAGTATCAGTCGACATATATATTGACTAACCCACCGCCTTCGCGAGCAGGCTCGCTCCCACATTGGTTTGTGGTGTTATTTAAAATAAGGATCAGGCCATGCGCGCATTGGCTGCATTGAGTCGTTTTGTCGGCAACACCTTCGCCTACTGGGTACTGATATTCGCTGTCGTGGCGTTCCTGCAACCGGCATGGTTCATCGGCCTCAAGGGCGCCATCGTCCCGCTGCTCGGGGTGGTGATGTTTGGCATGGGCCTGACCCTCAAGCTCGAAGACTTCGCCGAAGTCGCCCGCCATCCATGGCGCGTGGCACTAGGAGTCGTTGCACATTTCGTGATCATGCCCGGTGTGGCGTGGTTGCTCTGCCAGGCCTTCCATTTGCCACCGGAGATCGCCGTCGGGGTGATTCTGGTCGGTTGCTGCCCAAGCGGCACCTCATCGAACGTGATGACCTGGCTGGCACGCGGGGATCTGGCATTGTCGGTGGCCATCGCCGCCGTCACCACCCTCCTCGCTCCACTGCTGACGCCGGCGCTGATCTGGCTCCTGGCTTCCGCCTGGCTGCCGGTTTCGTTCATGGAATTGTTCTGGTCGATTCTGCAAGTAGTGCTGCTGCCGATCGTGCTGGGTGTCGTCGCCCAACGCCTGCTCGGTGATCGGGTTCGCCACGCCGTCGATGTATTGCCGTTGGTGTCTGTGGTGAGCATCGTGATCATCGTCACCGCCGTGGTTGCCGCCAGCCAGGCGAAAATTGCCGAGTCCGGCCTGCTGATCATGGCCGTGGTCATGTTGCACAACAGCTTCGGCTACCTGCTGGGTTACTTCACCGGGCGCTTGTTCAAGCTGCCACTGGCCCAACGAAAATCCCTGGCCCTGGAAGTCGGCATGCAAAACTCCGGGTTGGGTGCCGCGTTGGCCAGCGCGCACTTTTCGCCACTGGCGGCGGTGCCCAGTGCGTTGTTCAGCGTCTGGCACAATATTTCCGGCGCCCTGCTCTCGACCTGGTTCCGACGCATGAGCGAGAAACAGGACCGCGAAATCGCCGCTCAGCAAGCCATCGACT
The DNA here is from genome assembly GCF_002356535.2 of Pseudomonas izuensis. Taxonomy (NCBI): domain Bacteria; kingdom Pseudomonadati; phylum Pseudomonadota; class Gammaproteobacteria; order Pseudomonadales; family Pseudomonadaceae; genus Pseudomonas; species Pseudomonas izuensis. Next base: position 5,041,846 of record NZ_AP017423.2, read on the forward strand.
GATCCGAAACTTGATCCCCGGATTAATGCTGGGCACTATATTGCGCAACGCGGGGACGACCCCGCGGCTCGATCGAGTCATTAATCTGGGGACGACCCCGTCAATCGATGGAGGTCTCTGATGTCCTGGATCATTCTGTTTTTCGCCGGCCTGTTCGAAGTCGGCTGGGCCGTCGGCCTGAAGTACACCGATGGCTTCAGCCGTCCGCTCCCCACCGCCCTCACCGTTGCGGCCATGGCTGTCAGCCTTGGCTTGCTGGGCCTTGCCATGAAGGAATTGCCGCTGGGCACGGCCTATGCCATCTGGACCGGTGTGGGTGCGGTCGGCACGGTGATCGCCGGGATCATTCTGTTTGGTGAATCCATGGCGCTGGTGCGGTTGGCCAGTGTGGCGTTGATCATTACCGGGTTGGTTGGGCTCAAGGTTAGCGCATAAGCCACTGACGCCATCGCGGCGGTGCGGCGATCCGACAAGCCTTGCTCCCACAGGTTATGTGGTGTGACCGATATTGTGAACACAACAGAAAACCTGTGGGAACAAGGCTTGCCCGCGATGAGTCCTGCACAATCACCGATTACCTGACTGTCCCACGCAAATCCCCCACCAACGCTTGCAACCTGGCAGGCTCCGCCGCTTCAACCGCCACCGCCGGTCCCGCCACCAAGGTCACCCGCGACCACAACCGGCGAAACAGTCCCTTGCCCGGATCGCGACTGAAGAAACTTCCCCACAACCCCTGCAAGGCCAGGGGAATCACCGGCACCGGTGTTTCTTCGAGAATCCGCGTCAGCCCGCCCTTGAACTCATTGATTTCGCCATCGGCGGTCAATTTGCCCTCGGGAAAAATGCACACCAACTCGCCATCCTTCAGATACCGGGCAATGCGCGTGAAGGCTTTTTCGTAGATCTGGATATCTTCCTGACGTCCCGCAATCGGAATCGTCCCGGCCGTGCGAAAGATGAAGTTCAACACCGGCAGGTTGTAGATTTTGTAGTACATCACAAAGCGAATCGGCCGACGGACCGCACCGCCAATCAGCAAGGCATCGACGAACGACACGTGGTTGCACACCAGCAGCGCCGCGCCTTCATCGGGGATCAGGTCGAGATTGCGATGCTCCACGCGGTACATGGAATGGCTGAGCAGCCAGATCATGAAACGCATGGTGAACTCGGGGACGATCTTGAAGATGTAGGCGTTGACGCCGATGTTCAGCAACGACACCACCAGGAACAACTGCGGGATCGACAGCTTGACCATGCTCAGCAGGATGATCGAGACAATCGCCGACACCACCATGAACAACGCATTGAGAATATTGTTGGCGGCAATGACCCGCGCCCGCTCGTTCTCGGCGGTGCGAGACTGGATCAGCGCGTACAGCGGCACGATGTAGAAACCACCGAACACCCCCAGGCCGAGGATGTCGAGCAACACCAGCCAGGTGTGGCCGAATCCGAGAATCTCGATCCAGCCATGCCCTGCAACACTGTCCGGAATCCCTCCGGAATGCCACCACAGCAGCAATCCGAACACGGTCAGGCCGAACGAACCGAACGGCACCAGGCCGATCTCGACTTTGCGCCCGGAGAGCTTCTCGCAAAGCATCGAACCCACGGCGATACCGACCGAGAACACCGTCAGAATCAGCGTCACCACGGTTTCATCACCGTGCATCCACTCCTTGGCATACGCCGGGATCTGTGTCAGATAAATCGCCCCGACGAACCAGAACCATGAGTTGCCGACAATCGAGCGCGACACCGCAGGAGTTTGTCCCAGGCCGAGTTTCAACGTGGCCCAGGACTGGCTGAAAATGTTCCAGTTCAGGCGCATTTGCGGCGAAGCCGCCGCCGCCCGCGGAATACCGCGGCTGGCCAGGTAGCCGAGCACGGCGATGCCGATGATTGCGGTGGAAACCACCGGCGCGTAATGACTGGACGACATCATGATCCCGGCACCGATGGTCCCGGCCAGGATCGCCAGGAAGGTGCCCATTTCCACCAGACCGTTGCCACCAACCAACTCATCTTCACGCAGGGCCTGGGGCAGGATCGAGTATTTCACCGGCCCGAACAGCGCCGAGTGGGTGCCCATGGCAAACAGTGCCACCAGCATCAGCGACAAGTGATCGAACATGAAACCGATCGCGCCGACCGCCATGATGGCAATTTCCCCAAGCTTGATCAGACGGATCAACGCGTCCTTGGCGAATTTTTCCCCGAACTGCCCGGCCAATGCCGAGAACAGAAAGAACGGCAGGATGAACAGCAGCGCACACAGGTTGACCCAGATCGAACGGTCACCTTCGAGGGTGAGCTTGTACAAGATGGCGAGGATCAACGACTGCTTGAAGATGTTGTCGTTGAACGCCCCGAGGGATTGGGTCACGAAGAACGGCAGGAAGCGCCGGGTGCGCAGCAAGGTGAACTGTGAGGGGTGACTCATCTTCCATGTGTCCCTGATTTAGAGAGAGGCCTGAATACAATGCTTGGAATATCGCACGTCGATCCAGGCCACACATTACCGAAAATTTGCCGGTTATTTCGTTAATCCTGCAATGCACGGCGAGACAAACAACTCGCCCCGCCACGCGCCTTGCACGGTGCGTTTCCCGACAATCAGCCACATCACCGCCAGCAAGGTCACCAGTACACAACCAAAGACACTGAAAAACGTCAGGTGCAGCGTGCTGGCCAGTTTCAACGTCGCCAGAGAATAGACGCCCAACGGGAAGGTGAAACCCCACCAGCCGAGATTGAAAGGAATACCGGCACGCAGATAACGCAGGGTGATCAATACCGCCATCAGCATCCACCACAAACCAAAGCCCCACAGCGTGATGCCGGCGACCAGACCCAGGCCGGCCGCGATTTCACCCATACCTGGCAGACCGTTGGCGGCGAAAATCGCCGGAGCGTCGGCCCCCAGCAGCAACATGCCCAGCGCGCCCGTGCCAATAGGTCCAAGCGCCAGCCAGCTGGAGGCGGCCATATTTTCGTGAGGCAGTTTATGCAGCGCCATGCGCAGCAACAGAATGGTCAGAATGCTGAACGCCACAGGCAGGGAAAATGCCCAAAGCACGTAACTGGTCACCAGTACCACCAATTGCGAATGGGCATCGGCCAGATGCGGCGCCAGCAGGCCACCGCTGGCAGCCGCCACTTCCGCCGCCACTACCGGCAGCAGCCAGACGGCGGTCATCTGATCGATGCTGTGTTCCTGGCGGGTGAACATCATGTAGGGAATCAGCACCCCGCACGCCAGTGACATCGCCACATCCAGCCACCACAAGGCTTCCGCCAGCTGAATCACGCCATCACCCCAGCGCGGCAGGCCGAACACCAGCAAGCCATTGATGATGGTCGCCAGGCCCATGGGAATGGTGCCGAAAAACATCGAAACCGTGGAATGGCCGAAAATCCGCCGCGCCTCATCGAAAAACAGCACCCAACGCGCCGCGTACAACGCCGTGAATAACAGGAACAGCAGGATGTTGAACTGCCAAAGGGCTTCGGCAATGGCGTGCAGAACGGGATTGGCGACGGGCAATTGCGCCAGCGCCAAAGCCAGCACTCCGGTGCCCATGGTGGCGGCGAACCAGTTCGGGGTGAACTGGCGAATGACCTCGCGCGGGTGCTGCAAATGGCGAAAAGGCTTGATTCCGGGTTTGGCAGTGTGGGTGCATGTCATAACGAACTCCTGTCCTCTGGTGAGGTAGAGCCCATCATAGATCCGAATAGAATATCGATATAACGGGTAATATCTCTAAGTGTTATCTATTTTACAAATAAGAGACTAAGCCATCCCGGCGAACAACTCAGCCAACCAATCGATAAACACACGCACTCTATTGCTCAAGTGGCGGTTCGGCGGGTACAGCACGTGAAACGGATAACGCGCTGGCCGCCAATGCTGAAGAATCGGCACCAGCTCACCGCGCTCGATGTGCGTTTGTACGGTGTACGTGAAGGTATGAATCACTCCGAGACCTGCCAGCCCCGCCGCCAAATGTGCGTTGCTTTCATTGACACTGATGAGGCCACGCGCCTGAATTTCGATTTTCTCGCCGTTGCGCTCGAAACGCGCCGGCATCACCCGCCCCGTGCGGGCCGAGTGATAGCTGATGATTCGGTGATGTTTTTCCAGGTCCCGGGGATCAGTCGGTGTACCGAAACGCGCCAGATAAGCCGGCGTCGCGCAGGTGGTCCAGCTCGACAGACCCAACGGACGCGCCACCAGAGACAACTCGGTCAACGGGCCGCCGCGAATCACGCAATCGACATTTTCGCTGATCAAATCCACTGACCGGTCGCTGACACCCAGATCAATCTGGATGTCCGGGAAACGCTCATGGAAATCCGGAAGGGCCGGAATAATCAGGATGCTGGCTACCGAGCCTCCGACATCGACCCGGATCCGCCCTCGCGGACGCCCTTGAGCACTGGCGAAACTGTTGTCCAGGTCATCCAGCTCAACCATCAATTGCAAGGCGCGCTCGTAGTAGGCCATGCCGTCCGCCGTCACCGTCAAGCGGCGGGTGGTGCGTTGCAGCAAGCGCACACCGAGGTGCTCCTCCAGTTCGGCCACCAGTTTGCTGACTGAGGTCTTGGGCAGGTTCAGGGAATCGGCGGCCCGGGTAAAGGATCCAGCCTGTACGACACGGGCGAAGACGCGCATGGCCAGCAATTGATTCATGGTCAACCCTCAGTCGAAGAGCCCTGAGTATTGTCCACAACCATGTACAAACAAACCCGATTCAGGTGATTTTTCTGCCGAATCGTCAGGCATAGAGTGGCTTCAACGGCACACATCAGCGCCGAACTCCTCCCACACGACTCTCGGAGATTCACCGCATGAGCAGCACTCTCAAAGGCAAAATCGCACTGATCACCGGCGGCACTACCGGCATTGGCCTGGCCTCGGCTCAAGCCTTCGTTGATCAGGGCGCCACAGTATTCATCACCGGTCGCCGTCAAGCGGAACTGGATGCGGCCGTTCGCAGCATCGGCCAGAACGTCACCGGCATTCAGGGTGACGTGTCGAACCTTGATGACCTGGACCGGATTTTCGAAGTGATCCAAGCCAGGGCTGGTCATCTGGACATCGTTTTTGCCAACGCCGGTGGTGGAGACATGCTGGCGCTGGGGGCGATCACCGAAGAACATTTCGACCGGATTTTCGGCGTCAACGTCAAAGGCCTGCTGTTCACCGTGCAGAAGTCCCTGCCCCTGCTCAAGGACGGTGGCTCGGTGATCCTCACCGCATCGACCACTGCGACCAAAGGCACGGAAAACTTCAGCGTGTACAGCGCCAGCAAAGCCGCAGTACGCAACTTTGCCCGGTCATGGTTGCTGGATCTGAAGGCGCGCAGGATTCGGGTCAACGTGATCAGTCCGGGTCCGATTCACACCCCCGGCCTGACCGAGCTCGCGCCGGAGGATCAACAACAAGGCCTGCTCGATTATCTGAGCAGCCAAGTGCCAATGGGCCGCCTCGGGTCGCCATCGGAAGTGGGTAAAGCCGCGGTATTCCTGGCCTCGGACGACAGCAGTTTCATCAACGGTATTGAATTGTTTGTAGACGGAGGGTTTGCGCAGATCTAACTGCGGACAACAAAACGGCGCCTCTCGAGGCGCCGTTATTTATGACCGACCGGCAGCGCTACAAACACTGACGGTGCGCTGGCGCAGCAGTGAAAACAGCGCACTCAGCGACAGGATGATCAAAACCCCGCAATACCCATCTGTGGTCGCCACCAGCCCGAAAGTGCGCGCAAGATTGCCGGCCAGCAACGACGGCAGGCAGAACGCCAGATAACTGAGTGTGTAATACGCTGACATCAGACCCGCCCGCTCATGGGGCAAGGCCAGCGGCACCAGACTGCGCACGGCACCCAGAAAACCACTGCCAAAGCCACAACCGGCAACGAGCGTACCGAGGAAAAACAGCGGCAGGTTGGCGCTGTGTACGCCCAGCAGAATCAGGATCACACCTGTCGCAAGCAAACTGGCACCCAGCCGCAACGCCAGGGAGGCCGGTCGATTGCGCAAGGTGAAGATCATCAGGGCGCCCGTCAGCGTCAATGCCGCCACGGTTGATCCACCGACCAGGTTGGATGTTGAACCGGTGGCTGCACGCACCAATGATGGAGCCAGAGACGCGAAGAATCCGCCGAGCGCCCAAGTTGCAGTGTTGAGCGGCAATACCCTCCACAACGTCGAACGCGCTTGCACCGGCACATGCAGGGTCGGCCGCAATGACACCCATGCACCTGGCTGGCGCGAGACACTTTCCGGCAAACGCCATACGTACACGGCCTGCATCGCAAACAGAGCCAAGAGTAACCAATAGGTCAGGTGTAATGGCGCTGGCGCAAATTCGGCCAACAATCCGCAGCCCATCCCGCCCAGGGCCATGCCGAGCAACGGTGCCACGCTGTTGATCAGCGGTCCCTGTTGACGATCGGTATCGAGCAGCGTGGCGCTCAATACGGCGGTGGCCATGCCGGTGGCGAAGCCTTGCAGCACCCGAGCACTGATCAGCCAGGCGACACTGTCGGCGGAGATAAACAGCAGCATCGCCAGAATGTTGAGCAACACAGCGGTGAATATCACCGGTTTGCGCCCCAGGTAATCCGATAGCGAACCGACGGTCAGCAGCGCCACCAACAAACTGAGGGCATACACGCCGAAAATCAGGGTCAGCACCGCAGGCGAGAATTGCAGTTGCTCCTGGTACAAGTGATACAGGGGCGTCGGCGCCGTGGAGGCCGCCAGGAAGCTGAGTAAAGTGACTGCCAGAAACCACAGGCTGGCACGATGGGGATGAGTAGAGGACATGGGAACGCTCCGCAAAAGCTAATTTTTTGCTTTTGCGGAGTGTGCTACCGGATCGCGCTTAAAGCAAACTCTTTGTGTTAAGGTCCGGTGCATGACTTTCAAGACCGGGGCCAGCCCCGGCACGAGACAGGAAACACAGATGACCGCTCCCGTTTTACGTCCCGGTGGCCGCAGCGCCCGGGTGCAAGAATCGATTCATACCGCCGTACGCGAACTCCTCGAAGAGCAGGACCGCTCCACCGTGACGGTGCCGCAGATCGCCGCGCGCGCGGGAGTGACACCCTCGACCATTTATCGGCGCTGGGGTGACTTGTCGGCACTGCTGGCGGACGTTGCGCTCGCCCGCCTGCAACCGGAAACCGAGTCGGCCAGGACCGGCAGCCTGCAAGGCGATGTGCGGGCCTGGGCCGAACAGTATCTGGATGAAATGAGCTCTGCCCCCGGCCGCAACATGCTGCGCGACGTGCAGTCGTGCCTCAAGCCGAGCTATTGCGCGACGATCATTGGCGGGCAATTGCAGGTCATTCTCGACCGCTACCCGGATGAGCCCACGCCCAGCGTCGATCGGCTGATCAATCTGGTGGCGGCGCCTATCGTGTTTCGCATTCTGTTTTCCGAGGCGCCGCTGAAAGTCGAGGAATTGCATCGGTTGATCGCGATTGCATTGAGTCAGTGACACCGCCATTCGCGAGCAGGCTCGCTCCCACGATGGAATGCATTTCAACTGGGGGAGCGAGCCTGCTCGCGAAGAGGTCCGCACCGGCACCGCAAATCCGGCTGAACGCAACACTGCGACACCCCGCCACGCCACGACCTTGGTCGACACTGACTAACCCCTGCCATCGTGCGAGACTGTCTGTCCGGGCGGGAGGTCCGGGTGTCTTTGGTTGTGTGGAGTTCCCATGTCGCTGTCCAGCGGGCTGATTGCCGCCGTCGCCCTGGCCTATATGGCCATCATGTTCGCCATCGCCTTTTACGGCGACCGTCGCAGCACGCCGTTGCCGCCACGGATGCGTGCGTGGGTGTACAGCCTGTCGCTGGCCGTCTATTGCACCAGCTGGACATTCTTTGGCGCCGTGGGTCAGGCGGCGGAGCAGCTTTGGTCATTCCTGCCGATCTACCTCGGGCCGATCCTGCTGCTGATCGGAGCCCCGTGGGTCCTGCAAAAGATGGTGATGATCAGCAAGCAGGAAAACATCACCTCCATTGCCGACTTCATCGCCGCTCGCTACGGCAAATCCCAATCGCTGGCGGTGGTGGTGGCGCTGATTTGCCTGGTCGGCGTTCTGCCCTACATCGCCTTGCAACTCAAAGGCATCGTCCTCGGGGTGAACCTGCTGATTGGTGCCGGCGCCGACGCCATGGGGGTTCGCGCGCAGGACACCGCGCTCGTGGTGTCACTGGTGCTGGCGTTGTTCACCATCGTCTTCGGTACCCGCAACCTCGACGCCACGGAACACCACCGCGGCATGGTACTGGCGATTGCCTTCGAATCGCTGGTCAAGCTGTTCGCGTTTCTGGCGGTCGGCGCGTATGTGACGTTCGGGCTGTATGACGGCTTTGATGACCTGTTCAATCAGGCCATGCTCGCCCCGCGTCTCGAGGATTACTGGAAAGAAACCGTTAACTGGCCTTCGATGGTGGTACAGACCGGGGTGGCGATGATGGCGATCATCTGCCTGCCGCGACAGTTCCAGATGACGGTGGTGGAAAACATCGACCCTCAGGATTTGCGCCTGGCCAAATGGGTGTTCCCGACGTACCTCGCCCTCGCGGCATTGTTCGTCGTACCGATCGCCCTGGCCGGCCAGATGCTGCTGCCGAGTTCGGTGCTGCCGGACTCCTTTGTCATCAGCCTGCCGTTGGCTCAGGCACACCCGGCCCTGGCCTTGCTGGCCTTCATCGGCGGCGCTTCGGCGGCCACCGGCATGGTGATCGTGGAGTGTGTTGCGCTGTCGACCATGGTTTCCAACGACATGCTGTTGCCATGGCTGTTACGCCGCAACAACGCCGAACGGCCGTTCGAAGTGTTCCGCCAGTGGATGCTGTCGGTGCGCCGCGTGAGTATCGTGGTGATTTTGCTGCTGGCTTATGTCAGCTACCGATTGCTGGGCTCGACCGCGAGCCTGGCGACCATCGGCCAGATCGCCTTCGCCGCCGTGACGCAATTGGCACCAGCCATGCTCGGTGCGCTGTACTGGAAGCAGGCCAACCGACGCGGCGTATTCGCCGGCCTCGCCACCGGCACCTTCCTCTGGTTCTACACCCTGATACTGCCCATCGCCGCCCACAGCCTCGGCTTGCCCTTGAGCAATTTCCCGGGCCTGGCCTGGCTGCACAGCAACCCGCTGAACCTGCCGATCACACCACTGACCCAAGGGGTGGTGCTGTCCCTTGCCGGCAACTTCACACTGTTCGCCTGGGTTTCGGTGCTGTCACGTACGCGAGTATCGGAACACTGGCAGGCCGGTCGATTCATTGGCCAGGAAATCAGTGCCCGCCCCAGCGCGCGCTCGATGCTGGCGGTGCAGATCGACGATCTGCTGCAACTGGCGGCCCGCTTCGTCGGTGAAGAGCGCGCCCGCCAGAGCTTTATCCGTTTTGCCTACCGCCAGGGCAAAGGCTTTAATCCGAGCCAGAACGCCGACGGTGAATGGATCGCCCATACCGAGCGATTGCTGGCCGGTGTCCTGGGGGCTTCGTCGACGCGCGCGGTGGTAAAAGCCGCCATCGAAGGTCGGGAAATGCAACTGGAGGACGTCGTACGCATCGCCGATGAAGCCTCGGAAGTCCTGCAATTCAACCGCGCGCTGCTGCAAGGGGCCATCGAGAACATCACCCAAGGCATCAGCGTGGTCGACCAGTCGCTGAAGCTGGTGGCCTGGAACCGTCGCTACCTGGAACTGTTCAATTACCCGGATGGCTTGATCAGCGTCGGCCGGCCGATTGCCGACATCATTCGCCACAACGCCGAGCGCGGCCTGTGCGGCCCGGGCGAAGCCGAAGTGCACGTCGCCCGCCGCCTGCACTGGATGCGCCAGGGGCGTGCACATACTTCCGAGCGGTTGTTCCCCAACGGCCGGGTGATCGAACTGATCGGCAACCCGATGCCGGGCGGCGGTTTCGTCATGAGCTTCACCGACATCACCCCGTTCCGCGAAGCCGAACAGGCGCTGACCGAAGCCAACGAAAGCCTCGAACAACGAGTGGCCGAACGCACCCACGAACTGTCGCAGCTCAACGTGGCCCTGACCGAGGCCAAGGGCACCGCAGAAGCGGCCAACCAGTCGAAAACCCGCTTTCTGGCGGCGGTCAGCCATGACTTGATGCAACCTTTGAATGCGGCGCGACTGTTCTCCGCCGCGCTCAATCATCAGGACGATGGCTTGTCCGGTGAGGCGCAAAAACTGGTGCAGCACCTGGACAGCTCACTGCGTTCAGCCGAAGACCTGATCAGCGATCTGCTGGATATTTCCCGCCTCGAAAACGGCAAGATCAATCCCGACGCCAGGCCATTCGCACTCAATGAGCTGTTCGATGCCCTGGGCGCCGAATTCAAGGCACTGGCACGGGATCAAGGACTGGAGTTCCGCGTGCGGGGCAGCACGCTGCGCATCGAAAGCGACATCAAACTGCTGCGCCGGATCCTGCAGAACTTCCTGACCAATGCCTTCCGCTATGCCAAAGGCCCGGTGCTGCTGGGGGTTCGCCGTCGCCAGGGCGAGCTGTGCCTGGAGGTCTGGGACCGTGGGCCGGGCATTCCGGAAGATAAACAGCAGGTGATTTTCGAAGAATTCAAACGCCTCGACAGCCATCAGACACGCGCCGAGAAAGGCCTGGGCCTGGGGCTGGCGATTGCCGACGGACTGTGCCGCGTGCTGGGGCATACCTTGCGCGTACGTTCATGGCCCGGGCGCGGCAGCGTGTTCAGCGTCAGCGTACCCCTGGCCCGGACGCAAGCCACGTTGCCGGCCAAGGCAGCCGAGCTCAATGGCAAATTGCTCAGTGGTGCGCAGGTGCTGTGCATCGACAACGAAGACAGCATCCTGATCGGTATGAACAGTTTGCTGACTCGCTGGGGTTGCCAGGTCTGGACCGCGCGCAATCGCGACGAGTGTGCGGCGCTGCTCGGTGACGGGGTGCGGCCGCAACTGGCCCTGGTGGATTACCACCTGGACAATGGCGAAACGGGCACTGAATTGATGGCCTGGTTGCGCACTCGCTTGGGCGAACCGGTGCCCGGCGTGGTGATCAGCGCCGATGGCCGTCCGGAGACCATGGCCCAGGTGCATGCAGCCGGACTGGATTACCTGGCAAAACCGGTGAAACCGGCGGCGTTGCGGGCGTTGTTGAGCCGGCATTTGCCGTTGTAATGGTTTGAGTTTTGCGCCGGCAGGAATGACGCCATCGCGAGCAAGCTTTGCTCCCACAGGATTGATGCTTGCCGCGAGCTCGGGGCACACCCTGTGGGAGCAAAGCTTGCTCGCGATGCTTTTCTGGTTATTCCGGTAATTCGACCAGTCCGTCGACATCCGTCATCGCCCGCTCCAGCAAGTCCGCTGGCAAGCTTTTGCTCGCTCTCGCCCCGAGCAATTTCAGCTGCTCACTGCGGCTGACCAGGTTGCCGCGGCCTTCTGTCAGCTTGTTGCGCGCTGCGCTGTAGGCTTTGTCCAGTTGCTGCAAGCGATTGCCGACTTCATCCAGATCCTGAATGAACAACACGAATTTATCGTACAGCCACCCCGCCCGCTCGGCGATTTCCCGGGCGTTCTGGCTTTGCCGCTCCTGCTTCCACAGGCTGTCGATAACGCGCAGGGTCGCCAACAAGGTGGTCGGACTGACGATCACGATATTGCGGTCGAACGCTTCCTGGAACAGTGTCGGTTCGGCCTGCAACGCGGCGGAAAACGCCGCTTCGATCGGTACGAACAGCAGCACGAAATCCAGACTGTGCAAGCCATCGAGCCGCTTGTAGTCCTTGCCGGCCAAACCTTTGACGTGATTGCGCAGGGACAATACGTGCTGCTTGATGGCGATCTGGCTGATGCCCTCGTCTTCGGCCGCCACGTATTGCTGATACGCCGTGAGGCTGACTTTGGAGTCGACCACCACCTGCTTGTCGCCTGGCAGATAGATGATCACGTCCGGCTGGAAACGCTCGCCATCCGGCCCCTTGAGATTGACCTGGGTCTGATACTCGCGCCCCTTCTCCAGGCCGGCATGTTCAAGCACCCGCTCCAGAATCAGTTCACCCCAGTTACCCTGGGTCTTCTGCCCCTTCAAGGCACGGGTCAGGTTGGTGGCTTCGTCGCTCAGGCGCAAATTGAGTTGCTGCAAACGCTCCAGTTCCTTCGCCAGCGAAAAGCGCTCCCGGGCTTCAGCCTGATAACTTTCCTCGACGCGCTTTTCAAACGACTGGATGCGCTCCTTCAATGGATCGAGCAACTGCCCCAGTCGCTGCTGACTGGTTTCGGCGAAACGCTGCTCTCGCTCATCGAAAATTTTCCCCGCCAGTTCGGCGAACTGCGCACGCAGCTCATCTCTTGATCCTTGCAGGTCATTGAGGCGCTGCTGATGGCTTTCCTGCTGCTCGCGCAGCTCGGCATTGAGCGACGCGGCATGGGCATCCAGGCGGCGCAATTCGGCATCTTTGCCAGCACGCTCGATATTCCAGGCATGGGCGGCGTCGCGAGCATCGTCGCGTTCAATTTGCAGCAGCTCGACTTCGCGACGTACCGCCGCCAGGTCAGCTTGCCGGGCGGCATTGGCCTGGCCGAGATCGGCTACTTCATCGCGACAGGCTTCGAGTTGCGCGTTCAGGCCATCCTGCGCCAGTTGCGCCGTGGCCAGGCGCTCTTGCAGAAGCGCGGTCTCTGCCTGTGCCGTGCTTACCCTGCTTTGAAGTTGCCAGGCCACCACCAGTAACGGCAGAGCAGCGCCCCCCAGACCGAGCAATGCGCTGGTCAAGTCCATAGCCATAGCCATTCCTGCCATTGAAGTATTGCTTGAAGGTTAACCAAGGCGTCAGGTCTTGGACAGCTCAGTCTTCGATCCGGCCCAGTTCCTGTTGTGCGCGCAGATCCCCTGCCCGCGCGGCTTGGCGCAAGAGGTCCTGGCCGATGCGACGGTCCCTGGCATTGCCGCACTCACGGCACATCAACTGGCCGAGACGGCTTTGCGCAGCCACGACACCCTCACGGGCCGGTTGCTTGAGCAAACGCCCGGCGATGTGTTTGACGTTGGTGTTTTCACCCAGGTGCGGACTGTCCAGCAGCCATTCGGCCACCCGCATCGAAAAGCGCTTGGGCGGGGCAACAGGGGATGTTTTGGACGTGGAGGACACGGACGGTGTACGAAACTTCATAAAGCACTGTGGGCAGATCGGAAGGCGCGCCACTCTACTCTTTTTTTCTTACAGGTAAAGGTGAAAAAATCGCGGCACGCCCGTCCTAGAGCAAGCGCTCGGGACAATCCACAGAAGCTGTGGATAACTCAGTGGACAACCGCCCCCGAACTGGCGCAAAGCCCTATGGAATGGGGCCTGCAGTCAAACTGACGATTTTTTCACCAGTAAAAAAAAGCGATGTTTTTCATTGACTTAAATTTTGGTTACAGGCACCCACTGTACTTGAAGGCTAGATGACAGCGGGGTGACAGGCTGCGCTACTAATGTGCACAAGTACCTTCGTGGTGGTTATATCGCTGACCTTTTTCGGCGCACTTTTTCTCTTTTTCTGGGGATAACCCCCGCAAAACCCGTGATCCAGACTGTTCGCCACTGGTCGGATCAACCGGACCACCCGTCGGATTCCGGGCGTTTACAGGGCACCTTTCTGGTTCATGACCTGGGGCAAATCACTTCACGCCGCCGCAAATGGCATGGATGGCGAATCTTTTTTGGCTAACACACTTCCCTTCGACAGTTCAATCCGTTAGTATCCGCGGCGTTAGTACCAAGCTGAAAGTCAATTCTGGTCGAACAAATCCCCCCGGTCAGCCTTCCCACAGGAAGCCCTTCACCGAACAAGCGGGATCGACCACCTCGATGGTTTCCAGGTAAATCCTGCATCAACACAGCCTTTGAATCGAAAGCAAAGGGTGTTGTCAGGCTCACTTACTCTGACCGAACCAACCTGCAAATTGATCAGGATCTTCACCCCGGGCCCAGAACCTTTGCCCTCGATGTGTTGCCTGCCCTCCTAAGTACCTACCTGCCAGCCCAAGCGCGCCAATTATCAGCGCTTCAAACTGGCTGCTTTGTTCCAGTCGGGTTCTTCGTTCGACCAACGGTGGTCGTCGTTACTGGAACGTTTTAATTTTGCACGGCTCTTATCCGTGTCGCTTGTAGGAACACCCATGACTATGTCTACTCAAATCCATGCACAGGATGCCATCCGCACCCTAACCAATGCTTTTGCACCAATGAACTGCCTGATCATGGCCGCTCGCAAAGGCTGTTTCAGCTTTACCCTGGTCAACGAACACGGCATCGCCCGTCACAGCGAACGCCTGTACCCCGATCAATACTCCAGCGCAGAACCGCTGCAGGCCGTGATCGAACGTACCCGTCAGGCACTGGTTGCCTGAGACGCCAGCAAGGCTGAAACATCAAAGGCCCCGCTCAAAAAGCGGGGCTTTTTATTGCCCGCCATTTCACGTCAGCCCACCCCCGCCTAAGCACCAACCGATATAACGGTTATAACTCGAAGCCGGAAATATTTTAAAAACAGGCCTTTACGTTACCAATATGACACTACACTTCAACTCAAGCGGTCTCATCCGCTTCCGGCGAGCCTGAGTCGATTCACCGCTGCCAACGCTCCTTTCAGGTATCGCCGCCCATTTCATGTTTCGAGGGTTTTATGGGTATCGCTGCCAGCGAACTGTGCCGCTATGTGATCCGCCCGACATTGATTTACCTTGGACGCCATAGCGCCACCGCCGAATCCCTGCTGCTGGGCATCGCCGCCAGCCAGTCAGCCCTTGGTACCGCCCTGCACGACCGCCGTGGACACGGCCTCTATCGAATCGCCGAACCCCGCCATCAGGCACTCTGGGACCACTATCTGGCACTGGACCCCGAGCGCGCCAGCCTTGTCCGTGGCCTGGCCAGCCAGCATGCCTTTCTCAGTGGCCCGCACCTGGAGTTGACCGTCAACCTGCGTTACGCCACCGCCATCGCCTGGCTGCTGGTCGAAGAACAGAACACCCCGCTCCCCGAAGCAGACGACCTGTTGGGAATGGCCCGAATCTGGCGCCAGACCTTCCAACCCCAAGGGCGCCTGAGAGACTTCACCTACGCCTGGCAAACCTGTGTTTCACCGCTGAATCAGGTTGCCTGCTGATCTCACCTGGATCCAAAGATCGCACAACAGGTCGCGAATCTGGTCGGATTGTCCTACAAAACCGCTCTAAATCAAGCGATACAGCCTATGGCGCTGGGACGAAAATGTTGGTAATTTTCGCCCCGGTGATCATCAGGAGTTCTAATAATGAAAAAAGTAATGCTCAAAACCACCATTAGCCTCGCCGTTGCCTTGGCATCCACCCAGATCTTCGCAAGTGGCTTTGCCCTCAACGAACAAAGCATCAGCGGGATGGGGACTGGTTACGCCGGGCGTTCTTCTTCTGCCGATGATGCAAGTACAGTTTTTGGCAACCCTGCCGGTATGTCTCGCCTCAAGGGCCAGCAAATCACTGGCGGTATCGCAGCGATCGACGCCTCGACCGATATCAAAGATGCCAGCGGCAGTTCAATCGGAACCAACAAAGGCGACATGGTTCCGTTCACTACCGTACCGATGGGTTTCTATACCAATAAACTCAACGATGAATGGTCGGTCGGTGTTGGTGTCTACGCTCCGTTCGGGCTGATCACCAACTACGAAACCGGCTTTCAGGGCCGCGCTTTCGGCAGCAAGAGCGAAGTCAAGGTCGTCACTCTGCAGCCAACCGTCAGCTACGCGTTCAACGATAAAGTATCGATCGGTTTTGGCCCTACCATCAACCGGATTTCCGGCGAGCTGCAATCGGACATTTCTCTCAACCCAAGGACTGGCGACAACAATATCCAGATCAAGGGTGACGATACGGCCTTGGGCTGGAACGCCGGCGTCCTGGTGCAAGCCACCGACACCACTCGCGTGGGCCTGACCTATCACTCGAAAGTGAACTACAAGCTCGACGGCCACACCGAAGTGACTGCCGGCGGTGGCGTGCCACCTCAGCTACTCAAATCCAACCGTTACGATGCCTCGCTGAAGATCGAAACACCTGAGTCCTATGACCTTTCCGTGACTCAGGATATGAACGAGGCCTGGAAACTCTATGCCGGTGCTACCTGGACCCGCTGGAGCCGCCTGAAAGACATCACCGTCAACAACGAAGGCGTAACCGCAGCCAGCGGTGGTGCCCTCGCCCCACAAATTGTTGGCACCATCACGGAAGAGCAGAACTGGCATGACACCTGGGCCTACGCCGTGGGTACTTCCTACCAGTTGAACAAGCAGTGGGTACTGCGTACCGGTCTCACCTTTGACCAGTCGCCGACCAACAACACTGATCGTTCGCCACGCATTCCTACCGGCGACCGGACGATTTTCAGTATCGGTGCGGGCTTCAACCCAACCGACGACTGGACCATTGACGTGGCTTACTCCTACCTTCAGGAAGAAGATGTCACTGTCCAACGCACTAACCGCTTGGGTCAGTCCTACAACGCCAAGTACGAAAACAGTGCGAACGGTTTCGGTGTTGGTGCTACCTATCGCTTCTGATGATGCACGGCGAGCTTGAACCGCTCGCCACCGGAATCAAAAAAGCCCCGCGCTCTGTACAGAGGCGGGGCTTTTTTGTGGGCAATAGCCCAATGCCCTGTAGGAGCCGGCTTGCTGCGGGCGGCGATCCGACGAAGACGGTATTCCAGTCAATCATGCCGCGCCTGATACACCGCCATCGCCAGCAAGCCCGCTCCTACAGGGGGTTATCCAGTTTCAGATCATGGGGTGGACGCTAACGGTGGCGAAGCCAGGGCTTTCTCCACCGCCGCGATGAAGTCGGGATCATCAGGCTTGGTCAGGCTGGAGAAACTGGCGATCACCTTGCCCTGGCGATCGACTACGTACTTGTAGAAATTCCATTTCGGCGTACTGCTCTGTTTGGCAAGCACCTTGAACAGATGGGTGGCATCGTCGCCGCGGACTTTCTGCGGCTCGGTCATGGTGAAGGTCACGCCGTAATTCACATAGCAGACCTTGGCGGTCTCAGCACCGTCCTTGGACTCCTGCTTGAAGTCATTGGACGGCACGCCGATTACCTCCAGCCCCTGCCCCTTGAAACGTTGATTCAACGCCTCAAGGCTTTTGAATTGCGGGGCGAAACCACAGAAACTCGCGGTATTGACCACCACCAACGGCTTGCCGGCGAAGCGCTGGCATAAATCGATGGATTCATTGGCGCGCAACTTGGGTAATGAACCTTGCAGCAACTCCGGGCACTCTGCCGCTTGAGCCAATCCGGTAAACGCTACCAACGCGGGAACTGCAAACCAGCGCATCAGCATATCGGTGCTTCCTTGTGAGGAATCGTCAGGAATGGAAGTTACTCGTCCTCACATCCTGCTAGCAAGCTAACAAACCGCCATACCCAACTGCATCAACGCCAGCCCACCCTGATGCCAGCCCCACCAGGCCAGGGCCAGCAGCAAGGCACAGACAGCAATCAGGGTGATTCGCGGAAAGAGACGGTTCATATCGCACTCATTTGGGATTGCAGCCGCGCCACCGGCTGCTCACGCACCGGCCAGTTAAGGGCGGCGGCCATCAGGCTCAGGAGAATCGCTACCTGCCAGATCAAGTCATAGCTCCCGGTTCGATCGTACACCACCCCGCCCAACCATCCACCGAGGAACGAACCGAGCTGGTGAAACAGGAACACAATCCCGCCGAGCATGGACAGATTCCGTACGCCGAACAAGGTCGCGACCGTGCCGTTGGTCAAGGGCACCGTCGACAGCCAGAGGAAACCCATGGCCATGCCGAACAGATAGGCGGTTGTCGTGGTCACCGGTGCCCACAGGAACAGCGCAATCACTACCGCCCGCAGCACATACAGCCCCGTGAGCAACCGCGGCTTGGACATGCGCCCGCCCAGCCAGCCTGCGGTGTAGGTGCCGAAGATATTGAACAGGCCGATCAGCGCCAACACCGTAGTACCGACCGTCGCCGGCAGATGCTGATCCACCAGGTACGCCGGCAAGTGCACGCCGATGAATACCACCTGAAAACCGCAGACAAAAAAACCGAATGCCAGCAGCCAGAATCCTGAATGCGAGCAGGCCTCGTGCAGGGCCTCGGACAAGGTTTGCTCATGGCCGAGTACCGGCAAGGGTTTGTCCTTGAGCATGCTTACCAGCGGCACGATCAGTGCCACCAGCAGTCCCAGCGCCAGCAGGGCCGTGGACCAGCCGAGCCAGCCGATCAACCCCAGCGTGCCGGGCAGCATGGCGAACTGGCCGAACGAACCGGCGGCGCTGGCAATGCCCATGCCCATGCTGCGCTTCTCCGGCGGAACCGCCCGCCCGACCACGCCGAGGATTACCGAAAACGAAGTACCGGACAGGCCGATACCGATCAACAGACCGGCACTCAACGACAAGGTCATTGCCGAGTCGGACATGCCCATGAACACCAGGCCCAAGGCGTAAAATATGCCACCGATGAGCACCACTTTCGCCGCACCGAAGCGGTCGGCCAGCGCGCCGGTGAAGGGCTGCGCCAGGCCCCAGATCAGGTTTTGCAGGGCGATGGCGAAGGCAAAGACCTCACGCCCCCAGCCGAACTCGGCACTCATCGGCGCCAGGAACAGGCCGAAGCCATGTCGCACTCCCAGAGACAACGCAAGAATCAGCGCACTCCCCAACAGAACCCAACCGCACGTACGCCACATCGATGTCATTCTTGTTCTCCGGGCGCGGGTATATACCCGCTTAAGATCGAACAAACCGGCATTACGCCAGTTCGTCCAGCAACTTCAACAACATTTCACGCTTTTCGGCCCCCAGCCGATCAACCAACCGCTGTTGCGCCGCCTCCCAGGCCGGCAAGGCTGCCTGCAACCGCTCGGCCCCGGCTTCGGTGAGCAGGACGATACGATTACGCATGTCCTCGCCTTCCACCAGCGTCACCAGGCCCTCACCTTCCAGCACACGCAAATTGCGCCCCAGGGTGCTGCGATCCAGCCCCATGGCTTCCGCCAGGATGGAAATGCTGGGTTGATCCAGGCGCTGCAGATTGCACAGCAAAGAATACTGCGCGACGTTGATCCCGAAGCCGTCGAGAGCGCCGTCGTAATGCCTGCTGACGCCACGGGCGGCGCGACGCAGGTTGATGCATAAACATTGGGAGTCGAGCATGGTGCGTGTATATACCCGTGGTGAGAAGACTGCAAATTTATGTTACACCGATCCTGTAGGAGCAAAGCTTGCTCGCGATGGCCGTTACGCGGATTCAGACAGAAAACCGCGTCATCGTTCATCGCGAGCAAGCATTGCTCCTACAAAGCGAGACCCACCAGCAGCACCATCTCCAGCAACTCCAGCAACGCCCCCGCCGTATCGCCCGTCGTGCCACCCAACCGTCGCAGCATCACTTGTCTCAACCAGACAAACAACAGGACCGCCAGCCCCACTGCAAAGATGCCGCTGACACCCGCGATCAACACACAGGCCAGCGCACTGACCAGCAACACCTGCTTGCCCGTCGATCGCGGAAGATGATCGGCCAGCGCCTGCCCCAATCCACCGGGACGCACATAGGGCGTCGTCAGGAATAATCCGAGCAATGCGCTACGCCCCAACAACGGAACGATGATCAGTGCCACGGCGTTCTGTTGTTCGATCAGCGCCAGCAACGCGGAAAATTTCAGCAGCAACACCAACACCAGCGTGACCACCGAGATCGGTCCGCTGCGCGGGTCTTTCATGATAGTCAGCGTGCGCTCGCGATCACCGAATCCGCCGAGCCAGGCATCGGCGCTGTCGGCCAGGCCGTCCAGGTGCAACGCGCCGCTGAGCAGCACCCACACCGTGAGCAACAGGGCCGCGTGCAGCAACAGCGGTGTCCCCAGCAACAGCCAGTTCATCCCCCACAAAATACCGCCGAACAATAAACCCACCAGCGGATAAAACAGCAGTGACCGCCCCAATTCCTGCGGTGCCGGCATGCCCGGCAAACGAATCGGCAGGCTGCTGAGGAATTGCAGGGCGATCCAGAACGGCAACATGGTCAGCGCACTTCCTTTAACAAGCCATCGGACTGGACCGATAGCGAGAACAACGCACCGTGACCCACTTCGACATTCAGCAACTGCTCACGGGGCAAGCCTCGCGCCTGGGCCAGCAACAAACGCATGACCCCGCCATGGCTGATCAGCAGCACCCGCTGGCCGGCGTAGGCCGCCTGCAAACGCGCGACCGCCGCCAGCACGCGCGCTGAAAACTCGGCCACTGGCTCACCCTGTGGCGGAGTGAATGAATAAGGGTCAGCCCAAAACAATCCCAGGCCTTCGGCATCGGTTTCCATCAGCGCCGCGGCGCTCTGCCCCTCCCACGCGCCGAAGTGCAGCTCTTGCAGGTCTGGATCGAACGCCACCGGCAAGCCCGAGCGCGCGGCGAGTTCTTCAGCGAAGCGCGCACAACGCTGCAATGGTGAGCTGACCAGACGATCCCAAGGCCCCTGCTCCATCACCGCTGAGCGCATCTGCTGCCACCCCTTTTCGGTCAGCGCGTCATCGAGGCTGCCGCGCAAGCCGCCGCCAAGTTCGGTTTCGCCATGGCGCAGCAGATCCAGACGCAAGATCATGCCGGGCGATCCGCAACTGCGGCTTCAGCGAACGTCGCCATCTGCCCATGCAGATCACACGCCAGCCGCAACAATGGCACCGCCAGCGCAGCCCCGCTGCCTTCTCCCAGTCGCAAGCCGAGATCGAGCAGCGGTTCGGCATTCAAGGATTCCAACACATGTCGATGCCCCGGCTCGGCGCCACGATGACCGAACAACAACCACGGGCGGCATTGTGGATTCAAACGCACCGCGACCAACGCCGCGACGCTGCAAATGAAGCCGTCCACCAGCACCGCAACGCCTTCCTGGGCACAGGCCAGATAGGTCCCGACCAATGCCGCGATTTCGAAACCACCCAGGTTCAGCAGGGTTTGCAACGCATCGCCACGCCGGGCACCGTGCAAGGCCAATGCTCGCTCGATCACCTCAGCCTTGTGGCTGACGCCCGCCGCGTTCAATCCGGTGCCAGGCCCGGTCAGATGCACCACCGGGCAATCCAGCAAGGCACAGGCCAGTGCACTGGCGGCGGTGGTATTGCCGATGCCCATCTCGCCACCGATGAACAATTGCGCATTGGCTTCTTTGGCCCGCCGCACGCTGTCACGACCCGCCTGCAATGCCAGTTCGCCTTGAGCCACGGTCATCGCCGGGCCCTGCACAAAATTCGCCGTGCCCGGGCCGATGTTCAGGTGACGCACCCCCGGCAGGCTCAGCGATGGCGTAATCGTCCCGAGATCCACCACCTCAAGGGCAGCCCCCAACTGCCGCGCCAGCACACTGATTGCCGCGCCGCCGCTGACGAAGTTGTGCAGCATTTGCCCGGTGACTTCCTGAGGAAACGCGGACACCCCTTCGGCCACCACGCCGTGGTCGCCGGCAAAAATCGTGATCGAAACCTGCTCCAGACTCGGTTTGACCCGCCCCTGCAATCCCGCCAGTTGTACCGCTACCGACTCCAGCTGACCGAGGGAACCCGCCGGCTTGGTCAATTGTTGTTGACGGGCCTGGGCCTGCTCGACCGCCTGGGCGTCGATCGGTTTGCACGGGTTCAGCCACCAGGATTGGGTCATAACGCAGTTCCTTTCAGAGTGAGGGGCAGGCCGGCGACGGTCAGGACGACTCGCTGACAACGCTCGGCCAGAGCTTGATGCAGCCAACCGGCTTCATCGACATAGCGGCGAGTCAATTCGCCCAGCGGCACGACACCCATTCCGGTCTCGTTGCTGACAAAAATGATTTCACCCGGCAACGACGCCAGGCACTCCAGCAGCGCATCGCGTTCAACGTTCAAGCGTTCGGCATCGCCCTGCATCAGCAGGTTGGTCAGCCACAACGTCAGGCAATCCACCAACAGGCAATGATCGGCGCGAGCGTTTTCACGCAGGACGCGGGCCAGTTCCAAAGGCTCTTCGATCAAGGCCCATTCGGCAGGGCGACGGGCGCGGTGATGGGCGACCCGGTCGCTCATTTCGCCGTCCAGGGGTTGGCTGGTGGCGATGTAGGTCACCTGGAGTTGACTGTCTGTTGCCAGTTTTTCAGCCAGGCGACTCTTGCCGGAGCGGGCGCCGCCGAGGATCAGTTGGAGCATGGTTATCAACCTTCTATTTGGCGGTGTAGCGGCAGGCGCTATCGCGAGCAGGCTCGCTCCCACATTGGAACGCGGTCAACTGTGGGAGCGAGCCTGCTCGCGATGGCAATCTCAAAACCACCTCAAATCCCACAGAGTTCGCGCAACAACCCGGTATCCAGATGCTTCTCCACCAGATCCGCCAACCGCTCGATATCCCGCTCGCGCAACCCGTGGTAATCCACATCCTGCACGGCCTGCAATCCTGCCCATCGCAGCAACGCACTGCACGCCGCCGGCGATTCGAACAGACCATGCAGGTAGGTGCCGAAAATCTGCCCATCGACACTTTGCGCGCCATCGCAACGCCCGTCATCGAGCTGCACCGCGGCGTTTTCCAGTGCCGGGCCAGTGGTCACGCCGGCGTGGATTTCATAACCGCTGACCTCAGCGTTTTCCAGCACCAAATGCCCGCGCACATTGCGCAGTTGCTTCTCTTCTTCGAGGCGGGTTTCAAACGCCAGCAAACCCAAACCGGCGCTGGAACCCGGTGCGCCTTCCAGGCCCAGCGGGTCATGCACTTGCCCGCCGAGCATCTGCAGGCCACCACAGATGCCCAGCAATTTCCCGCCATACCGCAGATGACGGGAGATGGCGGTTTCCCAACCGTTGGCCCGCAGATACGCGAGGTCGCTGCGCACGCTTTTCGAGCCCGGAAGAATGATCAGATCGGCCGGCGGGATCGCCTGGCCGGGGCCGATGAATTGCAGATCCACTTGCGGATGCAGGCGAAGCGGATCGAAATCGGTGTGGTTGCTGATGCGCGGCAACACCGGCACCAGCACTTTC
Source organism: Pseudomonas izuensis (assembly GCF_002356535.2). Taxonomy (NCBI): domain Bacteria; kingdom Pseudomonadati; phylum Pseudomonadota; class Gammaproteobacteria; order Pseudomonadales; family Pseudomonadaceae; genus Pseudomonas; species Pseudomonas izuensis. The sequence continues at coordinate 5,064,946 of NZ_AP017423.2, forward strand.
AGCACCTGCTCGGCCTTGTCGGTCTGGCGCTGATCGATACCGTCCTCGGCTTCCAGGTGCAGGTCCATCACATACGGCAATACGCCAATCACCGGTTTGCCGGTGCGCTGTTCCAGCCAGTCCAGGCCCGGTTGCAACAGGGCGATGTCACCGCGAAAACGGTTGATGATGAAGCCCTTGACCCGCGCCTGCTCGCTGGGCGAAAGCAACTCCAGCGTACCCACCAGATGGGCGAATACCCCGCCCCGGTTGATGTCGGCAATCAACACCACCGGGCAATCCACCGCTTCGGCAAAGCCCATGTTGGCAATGTCGCCGGCACGCAGATTGATCTCGGCCGGTGAACCGGCGCCCTCGACCATCACCAGCGGATAGGCCGCGCTCAACCGTGCATGGGAAGCCAGCACCGCTTGCATGGCGATGGCCTTGTAGTCGTGATAAGCCACCGCGTTCATGGTCGTGACGGCGCGACCGTGGATGATCACTTGGGCGCCAGTATCGCTGTTGGGTTTGAGCAGCACCGGGTTCATGTCGGTGTGCGGTTCGAGATAAGCGGCCTGGGCCTGTACCGCTTGCGCACGGCCGATCTCGCCACCGTCAGCCGTCACCGCGCTGTTGAGCGCCATGTTTTGCGGCTTGAATGGCACCACGCCTGCGCCCTGACGCGTGACCCAGCGGCATAGTGCCGTCACCAGCGTGCTTTTGCCGGCGTCGGAGGTGGTGCCTTGCACCATCAACGTGGTCATTGGCGTTCCCTGGCGAAGTCTTCGAATGCGGCGGCCAGGCGTGCCCAATCGGCGTCACCGTCGGGCAGGCCGAAGCGCAGGCTGCTGGTTTGCGTGAACAATCGCAGCAGAATGCCGCGCCGGGCCATGAACTCGTGCAGCTCTTCGGCGCGCTCGGTGATCAGCCATTGGAACAAGGCGCAACCGCCCTGGGGCTTGAACCCGTACTGCTCCAGCAACGACGCCAGCCGTTCGCTGGCTTCCTCGGCCCGCACGCGTTGCTGCCTGTGTCCTTCGGTATCGCGCAGACAAGCCTGACCGAGCACTCGGGTCGGCCCGCTCACCGCCCACGGCCCGACCTGTTCGGCGAGCAACTTGAGCAACTTGCGCTCGGCGAGGACAAAACCCAGCCGCACCCCGGCCAGGCCGAAAAACTTGCCGAACGAACGCAAGACGATCAATCCGACCTGATGGGCAAACGGCGCCACACTCAGGTGCGGCGTGTTGTCCATGAACGCTTCGTCCACCACCAGCCAGCCACCGCGCTGGGCCAGGCGTCCATGCCAATCGAGCAATCGGGCGGGCGTCAGGCTCAAGCCGGTGGGATTGTTCGGGTTGACCACCACCAGCACATCGAGACTGTCGACGAAAAAATCGACTTCCTGCTCCAGCACTTCGCGAACGATGTAGCCATTGCGACGCCAGGCTTCGGCATGTTCGGCGTAACAAGGCGACAGCACGCCGACCTTGCCGGCCCGCCGCAATCGCGGCAACAACTGAATGGCCATTTGTGAACCGGCCACCGGCAGCGCCTGCAGTGTGCCGTAGTAATCGCAGGCGGCCTGCTCCAGGCCGTCATCGGTTTCCGGCAAGCGCGCCCAGGCCCGCAGCGGAATATCCGGAACCGGAAACGGCCAGGGTGCCAGGCCGCTGGACAGGTCTAGCCAATCGGCTTCCTCGATGCCGTATTCGAGCGCCGCCTTGCGCAACCGCCCACCGTGCTCAAGCATAAAATTCAGCCCCCACGCAGAGAATCAGCAGCCATAACCATACCCCGCGCTGGACCAGTTGCCAGCCGCGGTCGATGGAGTCCGCATCCGCCGGCACGCCTTCGCCCAGTTGCGGACGCTCGTGCAGTTCGCCGTGATAAATCGCCGGCCCACCCAACTCAACGCCCAACGCACCGGCACCCGCCGCCATCACCGGACCGGCATTCGGACTGTCCCAGGTCGGGCCCTGGGTGCGCCAGCATTTCAAGGCCAGCCGGGTCTTGCCCAACAGCGCGTAGGTCAATGCCACCAACCGCGCCGGAATGTAATTGAGCACATCGTCGATCTTCGCCGCAGCCCAGCCGAAACGTTCGAAGCGTTCGTTGCGATAACCCCACATCGCATCCAGGGTGTTGCTCAAACGGTAGAGCACCACGCCCGGCGCACCGGCCACGGCAAACCAGAACAAGGCGGCGAACACCGCGTCACTGCCGTTTTCCAGCACCGACTCGGTGGCGGCGCGGGCGACTTCGGTTTTATCCAATTCGCTGGTCTTGCGGCTGACCAGGTAACTCACACGCTGGCGCGCTTCTTCGAGATTATCGCTGCGCAAGGCCTTGGCCACAGGCTCGACGTGCTCGCCCAGACTGCGCATGCCGAGGGCGCAGTACAGCGCGAGAATCTCGACGATCCAGCCGACGTAGGGCGCCCAGGAAATGGCCGTGGCCAGCAAGGTCAAGGGTAAAACCGCGATCACCCATGCGGTGACGCCATGGCTGCGCCAGCCGCGACCACCACCGTTGAATCGCTGCTCGATGCGCTCGGCAAAACGGCCGAACGCCACCAGCGGATGCCAGCGCTTGGGTTCGCCCAGCAGCGCATCCAGCGCCACGGCGGCGACACTCAACAACGCCACACTCATTGACTCACTCCCCAATAATTCTCGTACAACAATTCACTCAACGGACGCACCTGCGCCCAGCCTTCAAGCACCAGCATGGGTGCCGGGTAGAATTCCTTGACCGGCCCCAGGCACAAAATGGCCAACGGCTTGGCACCGGACGGCAACCCCAACAAGTCCGCCAGGGCTTGCGGCTCGAACAGGGATACCCAGCCCATGCCCAGCCCTTCGGCGCGGGATGCCAGCCACAGGTTCTGAATTGCGCAGGACAACGACGCCATGTCCATTTCCGGCAGGGTGCGCCGGCCGAAGATATGCCGCTCGCGATCATCCATCAGCGCGGCCACCAGCACTTCGGCGCAATCGTTGATGCCTTCGACCTTGAGTTGCATGAATTCGTCGGTTCGCTCGCCCAGGGCCTCGGCAGTGCGGATGCGTTCTTCTTCCACCAGCGCCTGGATCTTGCCGCGCAAGGCCCGGTCGCTGATGCGAATGAAACGCCAGGGCTGCATCAGGCCGACACTCGGTGCCTGGTGCGCGGCTTCGAGCAGACGGCGCAATAGTTCGGGCTCGACAGTTCCGCCGCTGAAATGGCGCATGTCGCGGCGTTCGGCTATTGCGCGATAAACCGCTTCGCGTTCGGCCTGACTGAATGTGTTGTCGGTCATGGCCTTTTCGCGAGCAGGCTCGCTCCCACAGGGTCTAGGTTATCCATTGTGGGAGCGAGCCTGCTCGCGAAGGCGTCCTCACGGTCTGGCGCAAACAGCGCGGCAATCGCCGTCGGATTCGACGGAAAATAAAAGTGCACATAAGAAGCGGTCATTCGCCCCTCGCGATAAACCGCTTCCGCCCCGCGCCCACCATTGGGACTCAAGCCCCGGGCAATCGGCGTCAGTTCGGTGGTGGTCAGCGAGTGGTGATAGGTGTGGCCGCGAAGCGAACCTTCCGGCAGTTCGACCGCTTGCAGGGCCAGCGCGGCTAGACGCTTTTGCATCACCGCATCACCGCTCAGCAAGCCGACCAGTTCTGCGCGAGCACCTTCGACATCCGTGAGCGAATCGAGCAAATACAGCATGCCGCCACATTCGGCCAGCAACGGCTTGCCGGCGGCGTGGTGCGCGCGGATTGCATCGAGCATCGACGTGTTCTGTGACAGTGCCACATGATGCAATTCCGGATAACCACCCGGCAGATACAGACTGTCCGCCTCTGGCAACACACGGTCGCGGATCGGCGAGAAGAACGACAACTCGGCGCCCATCGCCCGCAACAAATCGAGGCTGGCACCGTAGGTGAAGGCAAACGCTTCGTCCCGGGCCACGGCGATGCGCACGCCGGACAGCAACGGTTCGGCTGCGATCACATCCGGCGCGGCGAACTCCACCGTCGGTGGCAGCGCGACTTCGCAACTGCTGGCCAGGGCATCGGCCGCCGCATCGAGGCGCATATCCAGGTCGTTCAACTCGCTGGCCTGCACCAGGCCGAGGTGCCGGCTTGGCAATTCGATCCCGGTTTCCCGGGACAAGGCGCCGTACCAGCGCAAGCCTTCAGTCAGGCTGCCTTCGAGCAATTGTGCGTGACGCAAGGTGCCAACGCGGTTGGCCAGGACCCCGGCAAACGGCAAATCCGGTTGATAGCGCGCCAGCCCCAGCGCCAGTGCGCCAAAGGTCTGGGCCATGGCGGTGCCGTCGATCACGCCCAGCACCGGCACACCGAAGTGCCGCGCCAGGTCGGCGCTGGACGGTGTGCCGTCGAACAGCCCCATCACCCCTTCAATCAGGATCAGGTCGGCATCGCCTGCGGCTTCCCACAACAAGCGGCGACTTTCCTGCTCGCCGACCATCCACATGTCCAGTTGATACACCGGCGCACCGCTGGCGCGCTCGAGGATCATCGGGTCGAGAAAGTCGGGGCCACATTTGAACACGCGAACCTTGCGCCCCTGATTGCGATGCAAACGGGCCAGTGCGGCAGTGACGGTGGTCTTGCCCTGACCGGAGGCCGGCGCGGCAATCAGTACCGCCGGGCAATGACGAGGTTGATTCACAGCTCGACGCCTTTTTGCGCTTTGATCCCGGCCTGGAAGGCGTGCTTGACCATGCCCATCTCGGTGACGGTGTCGGCCAGTTCGATCATCTCCGGCTTCGCGCCGCGACCGGTGACCACCACATGCTGCATCGGCGGACGCGCCTGCAAATCGCTGAGCACCTGATCGAGATCGAGATACCCGTGCTTGAGCGCAATGTTCAATTCATCCAGCACCACCAGGCCGATGGCTGGATCACGCAGCAGTTCCTGCGACACCGCCCAGGCCGCTTCCGCGGCGGCGATATCACGCTGACGGTCCTGGGTTTCCCAGGTAAAGCCTTCGCCCATCACGTGAAAACGCACCTGCTCGGGGAAGCGTCGGAAGAACAATTCCTCGCCGGTGCTGTTGCGGCCCTTGATGAACTGCACGACGCCGCACTGCATGCCATGGCCCAGCGACCGGGCGAGCATGCCGAACGCCGAGCTGCTCTTGCCCTTGCCGTTGCCGGACAACACGAGCAGCAAGCCGCATTCGTTCGGGGAATTGGCGATGCGTTCGTCGATCACGGCTTTCTTGCGCAACATGCGCGCCAGATGACGTTCGTCACGATCAGGGGTATCAGTCATGGGGGAGCTCTCCGTTGAGGCTGGATAACGGCGGGCAGGCACAAGAATAGATGGCAAGAAGCCTGGCATCGCCCACCGTGATGCCGCTTGGATGGATCAGGCCGGTCTCCGGGCTCATGAGCGGCGTTTGCCGACTGTGCGCCTTCCCATGTCAATTGACACAGTGGCTCAAGGCACAGTGTTCACTCATTTACCGTTGCGGGGGCAGCGCCGGAATTGCAGGCCATCATGCTTTGAATCGGCCACTCACCGGCTTCCCTGTTTCACTCTGTCGGCGCAAGCCACAGAGCACCTGAAACAAGCCGCGAAGGTTAGAGGGTTGGGGGTGGAGCGTCAATTGAAGACAGGCCGCGCAAGTGATTATCTACCGTCAATCAATTTACTGACGTCAATCTTGTGCCGCACGCCCAGCAATGATATCAAAGCGCCACAAACCTCATAACACAATAACAAGGGTGAGCCACATGCAAGGCATGATCATCAGCAATCCGAAGCTGGAATTCCTGCGCCCGGTGCTGGAGCGCTGGTTCGAGTGTATCGACCGCTACAACGCCGTGCGCGGCGATAACGAAACGCCGTACTGGCTCGACGAAAAAGCCAACCTCGGTCTGCTCTCCTCGTCGGCGTGGATGGCGGAAATGGTCACCTTGCAACAATCGCCCACCCGCAAACAGATCGAAGAAGGCGAACGCAATGGTCGCGCCGACCTGTTTATCGCCACGCCCGAAACACGCGCCTGGCTGCAGGCCACACAACGCTGGCCACGGGTCAACAGCCTGAACCTGACCCAGGCCCTGCAAGACATCACCAGCAACGCCAGACAAATCAGCTACGCCAGCGACCTCAAACTCGGCTGCCTGTTCGTCGCACCGCAAAAAGCCCAGCATGGCGCCACCCCGGAAGAACTGCAGGACATGGTCGACGACTTGCAAAAGGAGCACACCTGCGCCGTGGCCTGGTATTTCCCTTATGCCTATCGCAAGTTGCGCAACGAAGCGGGCCATTACCACCCGGGCATCGCCGTGCTGCTCAAGGAGGCCCGCGGCTGACCGGTTGAACCATCACGCGCTTGCGCTTCTCTACTGATCAGGTCAATGGATTCATAGGGAAGATCAGCATGCGCAAGCTTCAGCTCGCTCTCATCATCGCCCTCGCCGGAGGGCTCGCCGGTTGCGGTGAGACCTCCACGATGCAAGTCTCCGACGGCACCGGCCCGTCGCCCAAACTCCCGGAACCCAACAAGACGCTGATGCCGACGGTGAACATCGCCCCGGCAATCGGCTGGCCGGACGGCGCCAGACCCGTCGCCGCCGCCGGCACGCAAGTGGCCCCTTTTGCCGAGGGACTCGATCATCCGCGCTGGTTGTATGTACTGCCCAATGGCGACGTGCTGGTCGCCGAAACCAACGCCCCGCCCAAACCGGATGACGGCAAAGGCATTCGTGGCTGGGTCATGAAAAAAGTCATGGCCCGCGCCGGTGCAACCGTACCCAGCCCGAACCGCATCACCCTGCTGCGGGACAGCGACCACGACGGTGTCGCCGAAACTCGCACGGTATTCCTGGAAAACCTCAACTCCCCCTTCGGCATGACCCTGGTCGGCAATGATCTGTACGTCGCCGACACCGACCGCCTGCTGCGCTTCCACTATGAAAACGGCGACACGTCGATCAAGTCGCAGCCGGTCAAAGTCGTGGATCTGCCGGGGGGCACCCTGAATCACCATTGGACCAAAAACGTCATTGCCAGCAAGGACGGCAGCAAGCTGTACGTCACCGTCGGCTCGAACAGCAACGTCGGTGAGAACGGCATGGATCAGGAGGAAGGACGCGCGGCGATCTGGGAAGTGGATCGCGCCACCGGCAACCACCGGATCTTTGCTTCGGGAATCCGCAATCCGAACGGACTGGCCTGGGAGCCTGCGAGCGGCGCATTGTGGACGGCTGTTAATGAGCGGGATGAAATCGGTAGCGACCTGGTGCCGGACTACATCACCTCCGTGAAGGACGGCGGGTTCTATGGCTGGCCTTACAGCTATTACGGCCAACACGTCGACATCCGCGTCGAACCGCAAAACCCCGGACTGGTGGCCAAGGCGATTGCGCCGGACTATGCGGTCGGCCCGCATACCGCGTCGCTGGGGCTGACGTTTGCCCAAGGCAACACGCTGCCGGCGCAATTCAAGGAAGGTGCCTTTGTCGGCCAGCATGGTTCATGGAACCGCAAGCCACACAGCGGTTATAAAGTGATTTTCGTCCCCTTCCGCGCCGGCAAACCGAGCGGACAGCCGGTGGATGTACTCACCGGGTTCCTCAATGACGAAGAAAACGCCATGGGCCGGCCGGTGGGTGTGGTGATAGACCAGCAGGGAGATTTGCTGGTGGCCGATGACGTGGGGAACAAGGTGTGGCGGGTGTCGGCAACTAAATAGCACCACATACCACTGTAGGAGCGAGCCTGCTCGCGAATGCGTCAGTACAGGCAACTTTGATGCTGAATGTGCTGACCTCTTCGCGAGGAGGCTCGCTCCCACAGGGACTCTGTGTTTAGCGTTTGCGGCAAAGGGTGAGCCCATCCCCCAGCGGCAACAGCGACAGATCGACCCGCGAGTCATCCTTCAAGGCACGATTGAGCGCTTGAATGGCTCGGGTATCTGCACTTTCTGGATTGTCCTCCAGCACCCGACCGCTCCACAGCGTGTTATCGAACACCGCCAGACCGCCGGTGCGCAACAGGCGCAGCGCATGCTCCAGGTAGGCTGGATAGTTGGCCTTGTCGGCATCAATGAAAATCAGATCGAACTGGCCTGGCTGATCCAGTTTGCTCAGGGTCTCCAGCGCCGGCGCCAGACGCAGCTCAATTCGCCCCGCCAGCCCGGCTTCCTGCCAGTAACGGCGCGCCGTTGCGTTGTAATCGCCCGGAATATCACAGCAGATCAACGAACCGCCCTCCGGCAATGCCGAAGCCATGCACAGGGCGCTGTAACCGGTGAAGGTGCCGACTTCCAGCAAACGCCTGGCGCCGGTTAGTTTCACCAGCAATGCAAGAAACTGCCCCTGCTCTGGCGCCACTTGCCAGCGCGCCATGGGCAGCGCCTGGGTTTCGTCGCGCAAACGCTTGAGCAGCGGCGTTTCGCGCAGGGACACGTCAAGCAGGTAGTGATAGAGCGAATCGTCGAGATTGAGCGTGCGAGCGGTCATGACCACAACCTCTGGCTGTTACGGATTGCGCGCCAGGTGCTCCGGTTGCAGGACGCGCTTGGCACTCAGGTAGGCTTTCTGCCAATAAGCCTTGGACAAGCTGTCGAGCTTGACCGTGCCCCCCGTGGCAGGTGCATGGACAAAACGACCTTCGCCAACATAGATGCCGGCATGGCTGACCTGCGAGCCGCCGTTGGTGGCGAAGAACACCAGGTCACCTGTTTGCAGGCCTTCCTTGCCGACATCGGCCGCTTGCATGGAGATCATTTCGCGGGTGGTGCGCGGCAAGGAAATGCCGGTGACATCACGGTACACATAACCGATCAGCCCGCTGCAATCGAAACCGGAGTCCGGTGTATTGCCACCCCAGCGATAAGGCGTGCCCACCAGGCCCAATGCACGAAACAGCACATCTTCCGCTTCAGGCGAAAAGGCTTGGGAAGGACCGAAAACGATGGGAGCGCGAACCACCGGCGCTGGCGGTGGTGTGCGGCTGGCGCAGGCACTGAGCAGCGCTGCGAAAAGCATGATTGCGAGGCGGGCCGACGTCGACATAAGCAGAGCATCCTGATCTGGCTGCGGCTTTTTTCTGCAGAGGACGCAGAAAAGAAAACCGCCTGCGCAGTACGCAGGCGGTTTGCCATCATTCATGGATCAGATTCTAGCGCTTATGCGGCAAACTTCAAGTAAGACTTTAAGTTCGCCTTACGAACTGTCCGCTTACTTGCGCGCCGTGACAATCGGACTGGCATTCGGAGCCATCGCGAGTGCGCGCTTGGCTTCGATGAAGGTCTTGCTCCAGTAGCTGTCGCCCAGGCTATCGATCCGCACGCCACCGCTTTTGCGGCTGCTGGAATGGATGAACTGGTTATCACCCAGGTAGATCCCGGCGTGACTGACACGACCGCGACGGCCGTTGGTGGCGAAGAACAGCAAATCACCCGGCTCAAGCTTGTTGCGCGAGACCAACGGTGCATCGATGTTGATCATTTCACGGCTGGACCGTGGCAGGTTCATGCCCGCCTCTTCGCGGAACAGATAGCCGATGAAACCGCTGCAATCGAAACCGGCTTCGGAGGTACCGCCGAAACGGTAACGGGTACCGATCAGGGACATGCCGCGTTCGAGGATGCTGTCGGCCAGAACCGGAAGCTGATAGGACTTGCCGTCGGCGAAGGCGGCCAGTTCTTTTTCGGTGGCCACTTCTTCCTGGAAAAGAGAGTCTTGATAACGAATGGAAGACTGGGCAGTAACAGAGTTTTTAACCTGCTGTTGTTGCTCTTGCTGGGCCACTGGGGTGTGGGCAGCGCAACCGAACAACAGGGTAACGAGTGCGAGGGGCACGAGGGGTGCAAAGCGCTTTAGCATGGGCACGACCGTGGCTGTTAGTTGTAAAGAAGCCGAGACTATGCCCGCTATCAACCTCATTTGCAAATTCAATCGAACTTTTTGTGACTTCCCGGTTTCTCGTTTACATCTAAGCGCTTAAGCCCATTTTGATCCTTTACGCAGCCTGCAATTGCCAGGAAAGCGCATTTTCTGGCGCCTGAAATATGCCAAAAATCGCTGGAGGCCGCAGATTTACCGGGCTAGCTACCAGCCCAGCGTTTCTTTGAGGAAGGGAATGGTCAGCTTGCGCTGAGCTTGAAGGGAGGCCTGGTCGAGACGCTCAAGCAGCTCGAACAGCGCGCTCATGCTGCGGGTCCCACGGGTCAGGATAAAATGCCCGACCTCATCGGTCAGGTGCAGGCCTCGACGGGACGCGCGCAGCTGAAGGGCGCGCAGTTTGTCTTCGTCGGAAAGCGGGCGCATCTGGAAGATCAACGCCAGGGTCAGGCGGGACTTGAGGTCCGCCAGCTTCACCGGCAGTTCCCGCGGAGACGTCGACGCGGCAATCAGCAGGCGCCGACCGCTGTCGCGCAGACGATTGAACAGATGGAACAGCGCCTCTTCCCAATCCGCCTTGCCGGCAACCGCTTGCAGATCATCCAGGCAGACCAGTTCGTACTGCTCGAGGTTGTCGAGGATTTCGATGCCGCGATCCATCAACTCGGCCAGCGGCAGATACACCGCCGGTTCACCCATCTGTTCGAAACGCAGGCAAGCCGCCTGTAACAGATGCGTGCGACCTACCCCGTGCTTGCCCCAGAGATAAATCAGGCTTTCGGTCCAGCCGGCGTCGGCTTCGCACAGCCGCTCGACATAGCCGAGTGCAGCGGCATTGGCGCCTGGGTAGTAGTTGATAAAGGTGGCGTCGTCACGCAGACGCACACCTAGGGGCAGCTGAATCGGTTTCATGCTGACTGAACAGTTCCAAAGGAACCGTTAGTGGCCTCTGTGTAAAGTTTGCGAAGTTTATACCCGTGAAGCCGACCGCACAATGCGACAGACCACAAGCAAAATCAAAGGTTTGCGTTGGCGCCCCGGTTTGATGACAGTTTCTTTGGCGGTGCAGGTATCAACCCGGCGTCAATCCGGGTTGTTCGCAAAGCCGCTCAAAGCTCTGGCTCGTCCACACCACTATAGATTTCTGAATCCTTATACAAATCATGCACATGACGCACCAGCACCATGATGACCGCCGCCACCGGCAGCGCCAGCAGAACGCCGGTAAAACCGAACAGTTCTCCACCGGCCAGGATCGCAAAGATCACCGCCACCGGGTGCAGACCTATTCGATCCCCCACCAGCAACGGCGTCAGCACCATGCCCTCCAGCGCCTGCCCCACCATGAACACCGCGACGATACCAATCATCGGATACAGATCACCGCCGAACTGAAACAGACCGGCAATCAATGCCGCGCCTATACCGATCACAAACCCCATGTACGGCACAATCGCCGCCAGACCGGCAATCAGACCGATCAACAGCCCCAACTCCAGCCCTACCAGCATCAGGCCCGCGGCGTAGATCACGCCCAACGCCACCATCACCAGCAACTGTCCGCGAACGAAGGCCCCGAGCACTTCATGGCACTCACCGGCCAGGGACACTGCGCGCTCCTCCCGATCCCGCGGCAGCAAGCTACGGATCTTGGCCATCATCAGATCCCAATCCCGCAGCAAGTAGAACGTCACCACCGGTATCAGCACCAGATTCGCCAGCCAGCCAATCAGCGCCAGACCGGAAGCCGTCGCCTGGCTCAATACCACCCCGACAACGTCGCTGGTCTGCCCCATGTGCTCACTGATGGCGGCCTTGAGCTTGTCGAACTTCCAGAAACCCTCCGACAAACCGAACTTGGATTGCGCCCACGGCAGCGCGGTGTGCTGCAACCAGTCGAGCATCTGCGGTGCCAGCTCATACAAACGAAACAGCTGCTTGGCGAGCATCGGTACCAGCACCAGCAGCAGCGTGGTGAAGATCAATATGAACAGTGCGAACACGGCAACCACGCCCAGGGTTCGCGACAGCCCGGCCTTCTCCAGTCGATCCACCAGCGGATCAAACAGATAGGCCAGCAACAACGCCACCAGGAACGGCGTCAGGATCGGGTGCAGCAGCCAGATAAACGCGCAGAGCAGAACCACTCCACCCAACCAGAACCAACGCCGCGTATCGGCCATGAACCACTCCATTGCTTCTATATAAAGAAAGAATAATTACCAGCGGAAATGCAATTGCGGTGTCGGTGCAGCGACGGGCGCTGCGGCGGGGGCCGAACCGCCGGTCGCCGGCGCAGCAGGTGCCGCGGCGACAGGGGCCGGTGCCGCCGCAACTTCCTGCAACTTCGCCAGCGACAACTGCGCCCGCAACTGCTCGGTGCTGCCATTGACCCGATACAGAATCCGGTCGCCATCGACACTTTGCGGGCGCCCGCCAAAAGGCTCCAGCAAACGTCCAAGGGTCGCATAGCGCTCAAGATTCATGCCCTGCACTTCCAGCAACTGCTGAGTCGACGCACCTGCCTTGGCAACAAATCGTGGCGCCAGCCGCTCGTTGACCGCCAGCATCACCGCGTCTGCCAGAGCCGCTTGATCGGCACCCTGGACACTACCCGCCTCTTTCTGGTCGCCCAGCCACAAGCGCCACTTGGCTTGCCACTGCCCACCCTCTTCACGGGCATGCACCGCCAGCAAGGCGTCGGCATTGTAGCGTTCCGATGCGTTGTGCAGCGGCGCGGGATCAGCACTTTCCAGATTGGGTGCAGTGGCGACAATCTGTTCATTCAGATCCGCCAGGGGCAGCCGCAAAGGCAAGCCGCGGTGTTGTGCCGCGCGACGCAGCGGCGCCGCACTGGCCTGACCGTCGCCCACCAGGCTCGAACCCTCGGTGGAATCGTTCAACCACCATCCCAGAATCGAAGGCCGACTGGCGCCCCACATGGCCAGCCCGGCACGGCGCAACGCCTGTTCGGTGGAGGCCGGATCGAAATCGACTTTCAATACCTCCGGCGGCCCGGCGTCAAAGCCGTACTGACTGATGATTTGCTGCGGGTCCTTGCGGATCGCCGCCAGTCCAGGGTTTTGCACCGCCTTGGGGTCGCCGGTCAGACGCAAGACGAGTGTATCGAGGGCGCGCTGTGTCGCCTGCTCACGCTCTTCCGGCGACTGGCCACTGACCGGTTCGCGCACTTGATAAAGGCCTTTGACGGTTTCGGCATGGCTGACCAGACTGACCAGAGACAAACAGCCCACAAACAAGAATTTACAAAAACGCATGGAAGATTCCTGACGACAAGAGCGGCTGGAACAGGCCGCATGAACACGATCGAGCAAGGCTGTGACCATCGCCCGGCGCAAAACATTCACACGGCCCGGGTAAGTTTTCGCACTGTCATAACGATAGACGGTTAATGACGATACCCTGCTCAAGCGTGAAGGATGCAACCAACACACAACAATGAAGGTTTTTTTAAGCCGATATGCCCCTGCCGTCGGCGTGAGGATGGCCGCTGCCCTTCAAGCCTGATAAAATCGCGCGCCTTCGCAGACCGGCAACAGCCGGGCACTTTCGAAATTCGCGTGAGGCAATCGCCCTCGTCGATTTCGGCGCGCCCCCGCTGAACTCGGTCGTTACCCAGAAATCCCCCCTAAAGGCCTGGATCATGAGCAAGCAACCCTCCCTGAGCTACAAGGACGCCGGTGTAGACATCGACGCCGGTGAAGCATTGGTCGAACGCATCAAGAGCGTCGCCAAGCGCACTGCGCGCCCGGAAGTCATGGGCGGCCTGGGCGGTTTCGGCGCCCTCTGCGAAATCCCGGCCGGCTACAAGCAGCCTGTGCTGGTTTCCGGTACTGACGGCGTCGGCACCAAGCTGCGCCTGGCACTGAACCTGAACAAGCACGACAGCATCGGCATCGACCTGGTTGCCATGTGCGTCAACGACCTGGTGGTGTGTGGCGCCGAGCCACTGTTCTTCCTCGACTACTACGCCACCGGCAAACTGAACGTCGACACCGCCGCCCAGGTGGTAACCGGTATCGGTGCTGGCTGCGAGTTGTCCGGCTGCTCCCTGGTCGGCGGCGAAACCGCTGAAATGCCTGGCATGTACGAAGGCGAAGACTACGACCTGGCCGGCTTCTGTGTCGGCGTCGTGGAAAAATCCGAAATCATCGACGGTTCCAAAGTCGCTGCCGGTGACGCCCTGCTCGCCCTGCCGTCTTCCGGCCCGCACTCCAACGGTTACTCGCTGATCCGCAAGATCATCGAAGTGTCCGGCGCCGACATCGAAAACACCCAGCTCGACGGCAAACCGCTGACCGACCTGCTGATGGCCCCGACCCGTATCTATGTGAAGCCGCTGCTCAAGCTGATCAAGGAAACCGGCGCCGTCAAAGCCATGGCCCACATCACCGGTGGCGGCCTGCTGGACAACATCCCGCGCGTCCTGCCAAAAGGCGCACAAGCCGTGGTTGACGTAGCCAGCTGGAACCGCCCGGCCGTGTTCGACTGGCTGCAAGAGAAAGGCAACGTTGACGAGAACGAAATGCACCGCGTGCTGAACTGCGGCGTGGGCATGGTCATCTGCGTGGCTCAAGAGCACGTTGAAGCGGCCCTGAACGTTCTGCGCGAAGCGGGCGAGCAGCCTTGGGTCATCGGTCAGATCTCCACCGCTGCCGAAGGCGCGGCCCAGGTTGAACTGAAGAACCTCAAGGCTCATTGATGTCCCAGACCTGTGATGTGGTGGTGCTGTTGTCCGGCACCGGCAGTAACTTGCAGGCCCTGATCGACAGCACGCGGACCGGCGACAGCCCGGTCCGCATCGCTGCGGTGATTTCCAACCGCGCCGACGCCTACGGCCTGCAACGCGCCAGGGACGCGGGGATCGACACCCGCACCCTGGATCACAAGGCTTTCGACGGCCGCGAAGCCTTCGATGCCGCGCTGATCGAACTGATCGACGCCTTCAACCCCAAACTCGTGGTCCTGGCCGGCTTCATGCGCATACTCAGCGCGGGCTTCGTGCGCCACTACCAGGGTCGCCTGCTCAATATCCATCCGTCTTTGTTACCCAAATACAAAGGGTTACACACTCATCAGCGCGCTCTGGAAGCCGGCGACGCTGAACACGGCTGCTCCGTGCACTTTGTCACCGAGGAACTCGATGGCGGACCACTGGTCGTACAGGCAGTAATACCGGTAGAGTTGCACGACTCGCCGCAGAGTCTGGCGCAGCGGGTCCATGTTCAGGAACACCTGATCTACCCGATGGCCGTCCGCTGGTTTGCCGAAGGCCGTTTATCACTCGACGATCAAGGTGCTTTACTGGATGGGCAGTTACTCGCGGCCAGCGGCCATTTGATTCGAATCTAGGAGATTTTATGCGTCGTGCCCTGCTCTTCGCTTGCGCTCTGCTCGCCCTGCCCTTCGCACAGGCGGCAGACCTTCATCCTTTCTCCGCCAGCTACACTGCCGACTGGAAGCAGCTGCCCATGAGTGGCACTGCCGAGCGCAGCCTGACCCAGGAAGCCAACGGCGTCTGGAAGCTCAGCTTCAAGGCTTCGATGATGATCGCCAGCCTGTCCGAAGAAAGCACCCTGACCGTCGACAAGGACACCCTGCTGCCACAGTCCTACCACTTCGAACGGGGTGGCCTGGGCAAAGCCAAGAAGGCTGACCTGGACTTCGACTGGACCGCCAAGAAAATCACCGGCACTGACCGTGGCGACGCGGTCAATATTCCGCTGAACCGTGGCATGGTCGACAAGTCCACCTATCAGCTGGCACTGCAGCATGACGTGGCCGCCGGCAAGAAAAGCATGAGCTATCAAGTCGTGGATGCTGGTGAAGTCGATACCTATGATTTCCGTGTGCTGGGTTCGGAAAAGGTCGACACCAAGGCTGGCCAGATCGATGCGATCAAGGTCGAGCGCGTGCGTGACCCGACACAAAGCAAGCGCATCACCGTGCTCTGGTTCGCCAAGGACTGGGACTACCTGCTGGTCCGCCTGCAACAGGTCGAAACCGACGGCAAGGAGTACAACATCATGCTCCTGGACGGCAAGGTCAACGGCAAGACCGTCAAAGGCAGCTGATCCACACCGACATGAAGAAGCCCCGCCAATGCGGGGCTTTTTTTGTCCGGGATTCGGCTATCGATCCCTAGACCGAAAACCGCGCCACCAGGGTGTTCAGATCCACCGCCAACCGTGACAGCTCCTGGCTCGCTGCACTGGTCTGATTCGCCCCGGCCGAGCTTTGCAACGCCAGGTCGCGGATATTCGCCAGGTTGCGGTCCACTTCCCGCGCCACCGCCGCCTGTTCCTCCGAGGCACTGGCGATCACGGTGTTGCGCTCATTGATCAGGGTGAATGCCGACGCGATGTCTTCCAGTGCAATGCCCGCGGCCTTTGCCACTTCAAGGGTCGAGCGCGCCCTGGCATTGCTGTGCTGCATCGAGCTGACCGCCGAATCGGTGCCTTGCTGGATTCCAGTGATCATCTGCTCGATTTCCCGGGTTGATTGCTGAGTACGGTGCGCCAAGGCCCGCACCTCGTCGGCCACCACCGCGAACCCGCGCCCGGCATCCCCGGCCCGGGCCGCTTCAATGGCCGCGTTCAGGGCCAGCAAGTTGGTTTGCTCGGCAATCGAGCGAATCACGTCCAGGACTTTGCCGATGCTGTACACCTTCTGCGCCAGGTCTTCGACCTGCGAAGCGTTGGCGGTGACATCATCGGCCAGCATCTCGATAGACAACACGGTCTGGTGCACCTGCTCACGGCCATGCTGAGCAATGCGATCGGACTCGCGGGACGCTTCGGAGGTGGCCACGGCATTGCTTGCCACTTCCTCCACCGCCGCCGTCATCTGATTGACTGCCGTGGCGGCCTGATCGATTTCCAGGCTCTGCTGATGCAGGCCACGGGTGGCATCCTCGGTGACGCAGCTGAGTTCCTCCGAAGCAGAGGCCAATTGGCTGGATGACTCGGAAATACGCTGGATCGTTTCGCGCAGGTTCAGTTGCATACTCTTGAGCGAGTGCAACAGCCGCGCCGGCTCGTCGTCGCCGGTGACGCTGATGTCACCGGTCAGATCGCCACCAGCGACCACTTCGGCGACCTTCACTGATTGCGAAAGCGGCACCACGATACTGCGGGTCAACAATAAGGCCAGGCCAACGGTGGCAATCGCCGCCAGGCCGATCATTACCCCGACCCAGATCCGCGACTGGTTGAATACCTGGCGCCCCGCTTCGCTCGCCAGATTGGCGTTGTGCTTGTTCAAGCCGACCAGTTCCTTGAGCGTGAGGGTGATTTCATCGGCCAGCGGATTCATTTCACCGTTGAGAATGGCCGCTGCGTCCTCCACCCGTCCCTGGGCAGACCCCGCCATTACCTGACTCTGGAACTGCAGATACTTCTGCTCGGCGGTCTTGAAGCGATCGAACAAAATCCGCTCTTCAGGCAACACGATCAGCTTGTCATAGCGTTGCTGAGCATCGCTGAGAACGGCCTTCAAATCGTTGAGTTTACTGACGTTCTGAGCCAACGCCTGTGGATCGCGATTGATCAGCAAGCGCATGGTCAAGGCCCGCAGCCGCAACATGTCCTGACTCATATCACCGACCGCCATGACGCTGGGCAGCCAGTTGTCATCGACCTCATCGGCCTGTGCCCGCATATTCGACATCTGCAGTAGAGCGAACACCCCCAGCCCAAAAACCATCAATGCCAACAGGCCAAAACCCAGACTCGCACGCGGCGCAATATTGAGACTTCTTATACTCATTACTCTGGTTCCTTCCAAATGCGCTGCCTCAGGCAGCTGGTCTTTTAGACGATATCGGACTGTTGAAAATTTGCGTAAGACGAAAAGATGATATCAAAACGCCTCTACTGTATCGGTCAAAAGCGGTAACGATTCAGCGAAAAACCGGTACCACCCCGGATATCCGGAACATGTTTGCGCAGGAATGCTCTATACCTTCACGTTCCTTTTTGATCGAATGACCATTCCTGTCGCCCGCGAGGTTTCCCATGACTGTTACCGTCAACACCGTGTCCGCCGAAGGTTTTCGTCACACCGTGCAAATCGATGACCACGAACTCTTTGCCGACGTGCCCACCACTGCTGGCGGTGAAGGCTCGGCGCCGGAACCCCACGATTACTTCGATGCGGCGCTGGGTGCCTGCAAAGCCCTGACCCTGAAGCTGTATGCCAGGAAGAAGGACATCCCGCTGACCGGTGTCGGCGTCGAGGTCAAACGCGATAACAGCGAAGAGCAAAAAGGCAAATACGCGCTGCACGTCAAATTGACCCTCAAAGGTGTACTCACCGACGCTCAGCGTGAAGAACTGCACCGCGTGGCCGATCGCTGCCCGATTCACAAACTGATGACCACCAGCGAAGTCAGCATCGAAACCCATCTATCCGAAGGCGCGTTCAGCCAATAGCGGCAAGGGCTGTACAAGCGGGTTATGCTCGAATCATCACCCGCTCAGCCTGGAACGCACCATGAACACTCCGCTCGTGATCCGCCCCCGTGCCGAAGATGTCGAAGGCCAGCCCATCCTGCGTCCGTTGCCATCCGCCAAATGCCGCAATGTCGGGCCCTTCGTGTTTTTCGACCACATGCTGGAGACCCGCTACAGCGCGGGAGATGGCATGAACATTCGCCAACATCCGCACATTGGCCTGTCCACGCTCACCTACCTCTTTGAAGGCCAGCTCCAGCACAAGGACAGCCTCGGTTCGGATCAGGTGGTCAATGCCGGGGATGTCAGCTGGATGACCGCCGGCAGCGCCATCGCCCACGTCGAACGCACGCCCGAAGCGCTGAAAGAACGCGGTTTCACGATGCACGGCCTGCAGATCTGGCTGGCCTCGCCCAAGGACCGCGAACACGGCCCTGGCCATTACAGCCACCATCCCGCATCTACGCTCCCGACCAGTGAAAACCTTGGCGTGAAAATCCGCATGATTGCCGGTTCAGGCTTTTGCCTGGAATCGCCGGTGCCCGTGCTTTCTCCCACGCTGTATGCCGAATTGCACCTGCAAACGGCGGCGACACTGCTGATTCCCACCGAGCATGAAGAACGTGCGCTGTACGTGTTAAGCGGTGAAGTGCAACTGGAGGGCGAACCGATAGAACCACACGCATTGGTGGTGCTGCCGGCCGGGGAAGAAATAACGTTGTTCGCCGAGAGCGATTGTCATGCCGTGTTGTTCGGCGGAGCACCGCTGGACGGTCCGCGGCGGATCAACTGGAACTTCGTGGCGAGCGACCCGGCGTTGATCGACGAAGCACGGCGACGCTGGGCGGCCGGGGACTGGCCAACGGTGCCGGGGGAAGTCGATCGGATTGAATTGCCAAAACACCGAAGCGAGCCCACTCCGTTGTAATGATCCTCGGTGTGAGTCACACCGCCATCGCGAGCAGGCCCGCTCCCACAGGGAAATGCATTCCATTGTGGGAGCGAGCCTGCTCGCGAAGAGGCCGGCACTCACACCGACCATGCCGGGGCAAAAAAGCAATCAGCCCTTGAACACTTCATCCAGCAGGTTATGCATCGAAGTGAACGCCCGCGCAGCGACCTTCGCGTCGTACATCATCATCCCCGGCACCTTGGCATGCGGGTCGGTGAACGAGTGGAAAGCCCCGCCGTAGCTGAGCAACTGCCAATCCACACCCGCGGCATTCATTTCATCTTCAAAAGCCGGCAATTGCTCTTTCGGCACCAATGGATCGGATGCTCCGTGCAATACCAGCACCTTGCCCTTGATGTTCTTCGCATCGGCCGGATTCGGGGTATCGAGGGTGCCATGGAACGAGACGGCGGCTTTCACCGGAGCACCGGTACGGGCGAGTTCCAGCGCGCAGCAACCACCAAAGCAGAAACCGAAGGTCGCCAGTTTCGACGTATCGACCGGCGCCTCACCTTGCTTCTGCAATTGCTCGAACGCCACCTGCATGCGCTTGCGCAGCAATGCACGGTCGTTCTTCAGCGGCATCATCGCCGCGCCCGCCTCATCGTTGTTCGTTGGACGAACCGATTGGCCGTAGAGGTCCGCGATCAGCACCACATAGCCCTTGGCCGCTACTGATTTGGCGATGTCCTCGGCACCGGCGCCGACGCCCATCCAGTTGGGTGCCATCAACAGTCCCGGGCGCGCACCTTTTTGGTCGGCATCGAAAGCCAAGCGGCTTTCGTAAGCCTGACCGTCAATCTGGTAGGCCACGGAACGTACAGTGATTTGGCTCATTTCTGACTCCTGATTTTCAACACCAGAATGAAAAAACCCGCCGAAGCGGGTTTTTCTACAACGCAGTTAAACCGACAGTTCAACCAACAGCTTGTTCAGACGACGCACATACGCCGCCGGGTCCTTCAAGCTGTCGCCGGCCGCCAGGGCCGCCTGATCGAAGAGGATGTGCGACAGGTCGCCAAAGCGCTCGTCGCTCTGCTCGTTGTCGAGCTTCTCGATCAGCGGGTGAGCCGGGTTGAATTCGAAAATCGGCTTCGAATCCGGCACCTTCTGGCCGCTGGCTTCCAGGATCTGACGCATTTGCAGGCCCAGGTCCTGCTCGCCGATGGCCAGGATCGCCGGAGAATCGGTCAGGCGATGGGAAACCCGTACTTCAGCAACGGATTCGCCCAGCGCTGTCTTGAGGCGCTCGACTAGACCTTCCTTGGACTTGGCGACTTCTTCCGCGGCTTTCTTGTCCTCTTCCGAGTCCAGGTTGCCCAGGTCCAGGTCACCGCGCGCCACATCGACAAAGCTCTTGCCGTCGAATTCGCTGAGGTAGCTCATCAGCCACTCGTCGATACGATCGGTCAGCAGCAGCACTTCGATGCCTTTCTTGCGGAAGACTTCCAGGTGCGGGCTGTTTTTGACCTGAGCGTAGGTTTCGCCGGTCAGGTAGTAAATCTTGTCCTGACCTTCCTTGGCGCGAGCCAGGTAGTCGGCCAGACCAACAACCTGCTCACCCTCGTCACCGTTGGTGGAGGCGAAACGCAGCAGGCCGGCAATTTTTTCCTTGTTGGCGAAGTCTTCTGCCGGGCCTTCTTTCATGACCTGACCGAAGTTCTTCCAGAAGCCCTTGTATTGCTCAGGCTCGTTCTTCGCCAGTTTTTCCAACATGTCCAGTACGCGCTTGGTCAGCGCCGACTTCATGGAATCGATGATCGGGTCTTTCTGCAGGATTTCCCGCGACACGTTCAGCGACAGATCGTTGGAGTCGACCACACCCTTGATGAAGCGCAGGTACAGCGGCAGGAACGATTCGGCCTGGTCCATGACGAACACACGCTGCACGTACAGCTTCAGACCTTTCGGCGCTTCACGCTGATACAGGTCGAAAGGTGCGCGGGCCGGCACATACAACAGCGAACTGTATTCCAGCTTGCCTTCAACCTTGTTGTGGCTCCAGCTCAGCGGGTTTTCGAAGTCGTGGGCGATGTGCTTGTAGAACTCCTGGTATTCCTCGTCCTTCACTTCAGTGCGAGGGCGAGTCCACAGGGCGCTGGCACGGTTGACGGTTTCCCATTCAACGGCCGGTTGCTCTTCGCCTTCGGCAGCGGCCACTTCTTTCGGCAACTCGATCGGCAAGGCGATGTGGTCGGAGTACTTCTTGATGATGTTGCGCAGGCGCCAGCCATCGGCGAACTCGTCTTCACCGGACTTCAGGTGCAGGACGATACGGGTGCCGCGCTCGACCTTGTCGATGGTGGCGACTTCGAACTCGCCCTCACCCTTGGAAGACCAATGCACGCCTTCGCTGGCCGGGCTACCGGCACGACGGCTGAACACGTCGACTTTGTCAGCGACGATGAACGCGGAGTAGAAGCCCACACCGAACTGACCGATCAGGTGCGAGTCTTTCTTCTGGTCGCCCGACAGGTTTTTCATGAAGTCGGCAGTGCCGGACTTGGCGATGGTCCCCAGGTGGGTGATCACATCTTCGCGGCTCATGCCGATGCCGTTGTCTTCGAGCGTGACGGTCTTGGCGTCCTTGTCGAAGCTCACACGGATCTTCAGTTCGGCGCCACCTTCCAGCAATTCAGGCTTGGCCAGCGCTTCGAAACGTAATTTGTCTACAGCGTCAGAGGCGTTCGAGATCAGTTCGCGAAGGAAGATTTCCTTGTTGGAATACAGCGAATGGATCATGAGGTGCAGCAGCTGCTTTACCTCGGTCTGGAAGCCCAGGGTTTCCTTTTGAGTTTCCACACTCATGGTCATCAAACTCCAATCAGATGGCATAAGCCGCGACCAAGAGGGTCGGCGGCGGGTTGTCATCAGAGTTGGGGGCTGCGTTCAGGATTTCAAGGGCTCCTCGAGTTTGAAATGCGCCCGGGCCGTGGCAATCGGCTCACCTTCGGTGGTTTGCCATGCGGTAATTGCGACGTTAGCCACCCGGCGTCCCTGGCGGCACACCTGGCATCGGGCCCAGGTATCGCGGAATTGACCCGCCCGCAGATAGTCGAGGGAAAAATCGATAATCTTCGGCACGCTCGGCGAGCCGGTCGCAATCAGCAGGTGCATGGCGGCTGCCAGCTCCATGAAACCGGCAATCACGCCGCCATGGATGGCGGGCAATAGAGGGTTGCCAATGTTGTCCTTGTTGGCCGGCAGACGAAACAGCAACTCATCCCCCACCCGCGAGCATTCGACACCGATCAGTGTCGCGTAGGGAATCATCTGCAGCAGTGAAGCGTAGTCACCCAGTTCGTGGGCCTGTCGCAATTGTTCCTGAAACGTGTCAGTCATTTCGCCTCTCCGGCAATAGCGCCGCCAAAGCCCTTGGTGCCCTTGATGCCCTTGCCCATGCGCATGAAAGTACCCACCACATGGGCAATCGGTTGTTCGGGATCGTCCTGATAAGCAAAGCCCCGGGCGAAAATCACGTCGGTGGTCACGCGGTAGCACTGGGCGAAACCATAGACATCTTTATGGGGTTCGGCGGCGTGCATGTAGTCGATACGCAGGTCGAGGGTCGGGCAGACTTCGAATTCCGGTAGCACGCAGAGGGTGGACATGCCGCAGGCGGTGTCCATCAGCGTGGTCAGCGCGCCACCATGAATGACACCGGTTTGCGGGTTACCAACGATCTGCGGGCTGTAAGGCAAAACCACGGTGAGCCCTTCACTGCTGGCACTGTGAACACGCAGGCCGAGGACCTGACAATGTCGCAGCGCGGAAAGAAATCGCGTTGCACGCTCGAAAACGAGACTTTCAGCCATTTGATAAAAACTCTTGTTTAGTATTCCGACAGTGCAGTGAACAGCACTGAAAAAAGTTCCGCATTAGAACAAACTTATATATCTGAACGACTTATGGAACTTAACCCTGAGGGCTGTGCTCGAAAGGCCAGTAAGATATTTTCCATCAGGAGAAACACCCCATGCGTAAGACTTTAGCTATTGCCTTGATGTTGACCGCTTCCCTCGGTCTCGCTGCCTGCGATAAAAAATCCGAGGACAAAGCTCAAGAAGCCAACAAACATGCTGAGCAAGCTCAGCAAGACATGAGCAAAGCTCAGGATAAAGTGAACGACGCAGCGAAAGAAAACGCCGAAGCTGCCAAAGCTCAGGCTGAATCGAACGAAGCAGCGGCAAAAGAAGCCGCTCCTAAAAACTAAATCGGTTTTTAGTCAGATAAAGGAAAACCCGCCAAGTGCGGGTTTTCTTTTGCCTTCACGTTTGTTGGCCATGTAGGCGTCACAACAAAATCGTTCGAAAAGTCGGACTGATCATCAGCAACAGCGAACAGATTAAACCCACTAGCCAAACCAGGCTGCGCTGCCAGGCCAGATCTTTCCAGTAACACACCAAGTAGATAACTCGCGTGATCACGAAGATGATCGCCAGCAAATCAATAAGCCATCCTGCCGTCTGCGTGGTATGCGCCATCAACACGCCCACCGCGAACAATATGAAGGCTTCGAAACAATTCTGATGTGCCGCCACTGCACGGGCACCCAACCCCGTAAGTTGCGCCTGCTGTTGGCGCGGCAGGTGATTGTCGTAACCGCCCTGCTCTTTCATGGCCGTGGTCACGGGCATGCGCGCCACGTAGATCAGCACGGCACTGATAAACACACACCAGAACGGAATACTCATCAAGCAGCCTCTTTGATCACCTCGGGCAATGGCGCCTCTGTAGGGGTATAGACCATCACGTCCAGAACGTCGGAATGAAACTCGCGGCGATACAGCACGAACACAACGCCGGCACTCATCAACATGAACAACCAGGGGCTGACGAACCAGGCCAGCATGGTCATGCCGAAGTAATAGGATCGCAGGCCGAAGTTGAACTGGTTGGCCGCCATGGAGATGACACGGGCAGCACGGGCAGCGAAGGCTTTGCGCTCCTGCTCGGACACATGGCGCTCGCCGATCATCGGCGCCGAGCCAACCAGAATGGCCGCGAAGTTGTATTGGCGCATGCACCAACTGAAGGTAAAGAACGCATAGACGAACACTAGCGCCAAACACAGCAATTTGATCTCCGACATCCCTTGGGACGCCTGCTGCACCATCGGAATATCCGCCAGCAACGACACCGCCCGCTCGGAGGCCCCGAGCACCGTGAGAATGCCGGCCAGAATAATCAGGGTACTGGAGGCAAAGAACGACGCATTGCGCTCCAGGTTGCCAATCACGCTGGCGTCGGCGATGCGGTTGTCGCGCAGCAGCATGCGGCGCATCCAGTCTTCGCGGTAAAGATGCAGAACGCTGGCCAGGCACGCAGTGTCACGGCCCTTCCACGTTGCATAGCGGGTATAACCGCCCCAGCAGATGACGAACCAGAGCGCGGCGAGGATGTGGATCAGATTGGCTTGGATGAACGACATGCAGGTCCTTTTGATGACTAGGAAAGGCAAAACTGTGGGAGCGAGCCTGCTCGCGATAGCACTGGATCAGACAACATGTATGTTGAATTTAAAGCCGCCTTCGCGAGCAGGTTCGCTCCCACATTGGATTTTCGCAATGCTTCGACGTTAGCTTAAGGAAAAAGACACTGCCTCACGCCCATAAAAAATGCCCCGTATCTATTGATACGGGGCATTTCCATTTTTTGTAGAGAGCAGCTCAAAAGCCCGCTTGTGGCAGGCCCGTGAAGCTTAAGCCAAAGCTTCGACGCGTTTGCCCAGCAAGCGATCGCAGACCACGGCGACCACCAGGGTCATGACCGATGGTACCAGCCACGCCAACCCCTGCTCGCTCAGCGGCAAGTGGGCCAGCTGCGCCGGCATCCAGTCCGCCAGGCCGGCCCCCTTGAGGGCATCGATCAGACCGAAGATGAACGACACCAGCATCACCGGACCGACGATACGGCCTTGCTCATGCCAGAAGTCCTTGCAGAAGCTCAGGGCTACCAAGGCGATGCATGGCGGGTAGATCGCGGTCAGTACCGGAATCGAGAACGCGATCAGCTTGGTGAGGCCCAGGTTGGAGACCAACAGGGAAAACGCCGCCAGGATGATCACCAAGGTCTTGTAGGACAGTGGCAGTACACGGCTGAAGTATTCGGCGCACGCGCAGGTCAGGCCAACAGCCGTCACCAGACACGCCAGAGAGATCAGTACCGCAAGGAATCCGCTGCCCAGGGAGCCGAACGTGTGCTGCACGTAGGCGTGCAACACCGCCGCGCCGTTGGTCGCACCGACGGCCACTTCATGGCTGCCGGAACCGAGACGGAACAGGCTGATATACACCAGCGCCAGGCCCACGCCGGCAATCAGGCCGGCAATGATCGCGTAACGGGTAATCAATGCTGGCGACTCGACGCCGCGGGAGCGGATCGCGTTGACGATGACAATGCCGAACACCAGCGCGCCGAGGGTATCCATGGTCAGGTAACCATTGATGAAGCCCTGGGAGAACGGTGCCGCCACGTATTCAGGCGTTGCCTGACCAATGTCGCCCGCCGGCAAGGCGAATGCCGCGATGCCAAGAACGGCCAGGGCGATAATCTTCAACGGGGCGAGGAAACGTCCTACGGTATCCAGCAGACGGCCCGGATAGAGCGAGATGAAGAACACCAGCAGGAAATACACCGAGCTGTAGAGAAACAGCGCCAACGGGCTTTCGCCGGTCAGCGGCGCCAGGCCCACTTCGAACGACACGGTAGCGGTACGCGGCGTGGCAAACAGCGGCCCCACGGCGAGGTAGCACGCGGCGGCCAGCAGGCCACCGGCCAGTTTACCGATCGGGCTGCTCAACGCATCCATGGCACCACCGACCTTGGCCAGCGCGACAACGGTGATCACCGGTAATCCTACCGCCGTGACCAGAAAGCCCAGCGCCGCCATCCAGACGTTAGGCCCGGACTGCAAACCGACGATAGGCGGGAAGATGATATTGCCGGCCCCGACGAACAGGGCAAACGTCATAAAACCAAGTGCCAGGATGTCCTGACCTTTCAACACTTTCATTAAGGAAATACCACACTACTGAATCGGAATTTAGAGAGGGGTTTCCCTTATGGGTGAGGGAAATGCAGTCGGTCCGTATGAGACCAACCCTTTTAGCGCGTTGCCGCCTTGTGGGCTGCGGACGCAAAAATGGCTGCTAGCCTAACGAATTTGTCTGACAAACGCACTGTTTGAGGGCGAACTATCCGATACGCGACATCTTTGTGTCGCGTTTTCGCATGTTCATGGTTGTCGCCTGTAAGTCCGCCATCGCGGGCAAGCCCGCTCCCACAGGTTTTGCGGGGTAGACAAAATTGTATGAACGCAACAAATCCTTGTGGGAGCGGGCTTGCCCGCGAAGAGGCCAGCACAGCGAACGCAAATCGCAGAAACGACAAAGGCCACCCGAAGGTGGCCTTTGTTTGGTAAAGCGTCAGCTAAGCGCGAGGCTTACTTGACAGCCCAACCCGTCAGCTCGGCCAGGGCCTTGCCGATGTCTGCCAGCGAACGCACGGTTTTAACGCCTGCGTCTTGCAGCGCAGCGAATTTCTCGTCTGCAGTGCCTTTGCCGCCAGAGATGATTGCGCCAGCATGGCCCATGCGCTTGCCCGGAGGAGCAGTCACACCAGCGATGTAGGAAACAACCGGCTTGGTCACGTGTGCCTTGATGTAGGCAGCCGCTTCTTCTTCAGCCGAACCGCCGATCTCACCGATCATCACGATCGCTTCGGTCTTCGGGTCTTCCTGGAACAGCTTCAGGATGTCGATGAAGTTCGAACCCGGGATCGGGTCACCACCGATGCCGACGCAAGTCGACTGACCGAAACCGGCGTCAGTAGTCTGCTTCACAGCTTCGTAGGTCAGGGTGCCGGAACGGGAAACGATACCGACCTTGCCTGGCAAGTGAATGTGACCTGGCATGATGCCGATCTTGCATTCGCCTGGAGTGATCACGCCTGGGCAGTTAGGGCCGATCAGGATAACACCCAGCTCGTCGCACTTAACTTTAGCGTCCAGCATGTCCAGGGTAGGAATGCCTTCGGTGATGCACACGATCAGCTTGATGCCGCCGAAAGCAGCTTCCAGGATCGAGTCCTTGCAGAAAGGAGCCGGAACGTAGATCACGCTGGCGGTGGCGCCAGTGGCAGCTACGGCGTCTTTCACGGTGTTGAACACTGGCAGACCCAGGTGCTCGGTGCCGCCTTTACCAGGAGTTACACCACCAACCATCTTGGTGCCGTACTCGATGGCTTGCTGGGTGTGGAAACTACCTTGCGAACCGGTAATACCCTGGCAGATAACTTTGGTGTCTTTATTGATCAGGACGCTCATTATTTGCCCTCCGCAGCTTTGACAACTTGTTGAGCAGCGTCGGTCAGGCTGGTAGCAGCGATGATGTTCAAACCGCTTTCTGCCAGTACTTTAGCGCCCAGCTCAGCGTTGTTGCCTTCAAGGCGAACAACAACCGGGATTTTCACGCCGACTTCTTTCACTGCACCGATGATGCCTTCGGCAATCATGTCGCAACGAACGATGCCGCCGAAGATGTTAACCAGTACTGCAGCGACGTTGGTGTCGGACAGAATGATTTTGAAAGCTTCGGTAACGCGTTCTTTGGTAGCACCGCCGCCCACGTCGAGGAAGTTGGCTGGTTTGCCGCCATGCAGGTTGACGATGTCCATGGTACCCATGGCCAGGCCAGCACCGTTGACCATGCAACCGATGTTGCCTTCCAGCGCTACGTAGTTCAGTTCGAACTTGGCAGCGTGCGCTTCGCGCGGATCGTCTTGCGACGGATCGTGGAAAGTCTTCAGCTTAGGCTGACGGTACATGGCGTTGGCGTCGATGTTGATCTTGGCGTCCAGGCAGTGCAGATCGCCGTCAGCCTTGATCACCAGCGGGTTCACTTCCAGCAGGGCCAGGTCGTGATCCTTGAACAGCTTGGCCAGACCTACGAAGATCTTGGCGAACTGGGCAACTTGCTTGCCTTCCAGACCCAGCTGGAATGCCAGCTCGCGACCCTGGAATGGCTGAGCGCCAACCAGTGGATCGATAGTGGCCTTCAGAATTTTTTCTGGAGTGTCGTGAGCGATTTTCTCGATGTCCACGCCACCTTCGGTGGAAGCCATGAACACGATGCGACGGCTCGAACGGTCAACGACAGCGCCCAGGTACAGCTCTTTAGCGATATCAGTGCACGATTCAACCAGGATCTTGGTGACTGGCTGACCATTGGCGTCAGTCTGGTAAGTCACCAGACGCTTGCCCAGCCACTGCTGTGCGAAGGCTTTGGCGTCTTCTTTGCTGCGAACCAGCTTTACGCCGCCCGCTTTACCGCGACCACCGGCGTGGACCTGGGCTTTGACAACCCACTCGCTGCCGCCGATTTTGTCGCAAGCTTCTGCTGCTGCTTCCGGGGTGTCTACCGCGTAACCGGTGGATACTGGCAGGCCGTACTCAGCGAACAGCTGCTTACCCTGATACTCGTGAAGATTCATGCTTATTACCGTCTTCGTTAGGTACTGCGCATTCGGTGCTGCACTCATTCAAGTGCCGCACCACCTGTGACTGCTGCTTGCATAGCCTTTCCGGATACCCGGTGCAGCTATGCAAGGCTGCGTCCAGCGGATATTCCGCGGTGAGTCTTGCATGCAAGGCTCACGACGGGCCACTCCGCCGTGGTTTCTTATTGTCTCTTCAGACATGTGAAAACTGCTGCGCTCGGAAATACTGCGTTAAAAACAGGTTCAAAATGCTCATTGACTGACGTCAACTCCGCTTTCTCACCTGTTTTTGCCTTGTCTTTCCGTCGCTCGCGACGTTTTCACATAGTCTTCAACGCTTCTTGCGGTTGGCGATGTGGATGGCGCCGCCATTCACTGCCAAAGCAGCTTCGTGCAAGGCTTCAGACAGGGTCGGATGGGAGAAAACCATCATGCCCAGGTCTTCAGCGCTGGTGCCGAATTCCATACCGATTGCGCCCTGCTGAACCAGTTCGGCAGCGCTTGGGCCAATCACGTGGACGCCCAATACGCGGTCTGTCTTGGCATCTGCGATGACCTTGACGAAACCGCCGGTATCGTTGGCAGCCATGGCACGGCCAGAGGCTGCGAACGGGAAGGTGCCGACGTTAACTTCTACGCCTTCAGCTTTCAAGGCCTGCTCGGTTTTACCGACCCACGCGATTTCCGGGTGAGTATAAATAACCGAAGGGATCAGGTCATAGTTCATCTGGGCCTTGTGGCCCTTGATGCGCTCGACAACCATGATGCCTTCTTCCGACGCCTTGTGCGCCAGCATCATGCCGCGAACCACGTCACCGATGGCGAAAACGCCCGGTACGGTGGTGGCGCAGTGATCGTCAACGTGCACGAAACCGCGCTCGTCCAGGGTCACGCCGCTGTCGGCAGCCAGCAGATCAGTGGTCACCGGACGGCGACCAACGGCTACGATCAGCTTGTCGAAAGTAATGGTCTGTTCGCCGTTGGCGTCGGTGTAGTTCACAACGACTTCGTCGCCGTTCACTTTGGAACCGGTCACGCGAGCGCCCAGCTTGATGTCCAGACCCTGTTTGGTCAGGGTTTTCAGCGCTTCCTTGGAAACAGCGGTGTCCGCTGCCATCAGGAAAGTGTCCAGGGCTTCCAGGACAACCACTTCAGAGCCCAGACGCGACCATACCGAACCCAGTTCCAGACCGATCACGCCAGCACCGATTACGCCCAGACGTTTAGGTACGGTTTGGAATTCCAGTGCGCCAGTCGAATCAACGATGACTTTCTGATCAACCGGAGCCGGTGGAATGTCGATCGGACGCGAACCTGGAGCCAGGATGACGTTTTCAGCTTCGATGACTTCAACCGAACCGTCTGGCTTGGTGACTTCGACTTTCTTGCCGGCCAGCAGTTTGCCGTGGCCCTGGATCGAAGTGACGCCGTTGGCCTTGAACAGGGTGGCAACACCGCCGGTCAGGTTCTTGACGATGCCAGCCTTGCGGCCAACCATCGCAGCGACGTCCATTTTGACTTCGCCAGTCGAAATGCCGTGGACGTTGAAGCTCTCTTTCGCTTCCTTGTATTTCCAGGAGCTGTCCAGCAGCGCCTTGGATGGAATGCAGCCTACGTTCAGGCAGGTGCCGCCCAGGGCTTGCTTGCCTTCAGCATCGGTGTACTTCTCGATGCAGGCAGTGCTCAGACCGAGTTGCGCGGCCTTGATGGCAGCCACGTAGCCGCCAGGGCCCGCACCGATCACTACTACGTCAAATTTCTGCGACATTCAAAAAATCCTCTTTAGCGAAAAGCTTCAAGCCGCGAGCTGCAAGCCAGGCTGCGGGTTTTCCGACAGCCTGGGCTTGCAGCTCATGGCTGCTTCTATCAGATATCCAGCAACAGACGAGCCGGGTCTTCCAGCAGGTTCTTGATGGTCACCAGGAAGGTCACAGCTTCTTTGCCATCGATCAGGCGGTGATCGTAGGACAGTGCCAGGTACATCATCGGACGGATAACGACCTGGCCGTTGATTGCCATAGGACGCTGGATGATGTTGTGCATGCCCAGAATCGCAGCCTGCGGCGGGTTGACGATCGGGGTCGACATCATCGAACCGAAGGTGCCGCCGTTGGTGATGGTGAACGTACCGCCAGTCATCTCTTCCATCGACAGTTTGCCGTCACGGGCTTTCTTGCCGAACGTAGCGATGCCGCCTTCGATTTCAGCCAGGCTCATCAGCTCGGCGTTACGCAGAACCGGTACAACCAGGCCGCGGTCGCTGGAAACAGCAACACCGACGTCAGCGTAGCCGTGGTAAACGATGTCCGCACCGTCGATCGACGCGTTGACAGCCGGGAAGCGTTTCAGCGCTTCGGTGGCAGCCTTCACGAAGAACGACATGAAGCCCAGGCGCACGCCGTTGTGGGACTTCTCGAACAGGTCCTTGTACTTCGAACGAAGGGCCATGACTTCGGTCATGTCGACTTCGTTGAAAGTGGTCAGCATCGCCATGTTCGATTGAGCTTCAACCAGACGCTCGGCAACCTTGGCACGCAGACGGGTCATCGGAACGCGTTTTTCAACGCGGTCGCCGGCAGCGAATACCGGAGCAGCAGCGGCAGGAGCAGCAGCCTTGGCAGGCGCGGCAGCTGGAGCGGCTTTCTTGGCGGCAACAGCTGCAACCACGTCTTCCTTGGTCACACGACCACCTTTGCCGGTGCCGGCAACGGAAGCGATGTTGATGCCGTTTTCTTCAGCCAGCTTGCGAGCAGCCGGTGCAGCAACAGGATCGTCTTCGCCTTCGCCAGCAGGGGCAGCGGCTTGGGCAGCTGCGGCCGGAGCGGCAGCAGGAGCAGCGGCAGCGGCGCCGCCTTCAACGATCGAGCCCAGCACTTCGTCGGACAGAACGGTGTCGCCTTCGTTCTTGACGATAGCGCCCAGCACGCCGTCAGCAGTGGCCAGAACTTCCAGTACGACTTTGTCGGTTTCGATGTCGACGATCAGTTCGTCACGCTTGACGGCGTCGCCCGGTTTTTTGTGCCAGGTGGCAACGGTGCCATCGGCAACCGATTCCGGGAAAGTGGGGGCTTTGATCTCGATAGCCATTATCTGTGGTTCCTTAAATTCGGTTTCAGGTGCGCGAAGGCGTTAAACAGTAAAGGCGTCTTGCAGCAGTTTTTCCTGCTGCTCGGCGTGCATCGATGCGTAACCGCATGCAGGTGCAGCAGAAGCCTCACGGCCCGCGTACTCGAGTACGAGAGACTTGTTGAGGTTGCTGATGCTGCGACGCATGTGGTGTTGGCTGCTGTACCAGGCACCCTGGTTCATTGGCTCTTCCTGGCACCAGACGGCATGCTTGGCGTTGGTGTAAGGAGCCAGGACTTCGTTCAAGTCGTCCTCAGGGAATGGGTACAACTGCTCGAGACGCACGATGGCGATATCGTCACGGCCTTCGGCACGGCGTTTTTCCAGCAGGTCGTAGTAGACCTTGCCGCTACACAGAACAATGCGCTCGACCTTTTTCGGGTCCAGTGCATCGATTTCCGGGATAACGGTCTGGAACGAACCTTCTGCCAGATCTTCCAGAGTCGAGATAGCCAGCTTGTGACGCAGCAGCGACTTCGGAGTCAGGACTACCAGTGGCTTGCGCAGCGGGCGGATCACCTGACGGCGCAGCAAGTGGTAGATCTGAGCCGGCGTTGTCGGCATGCACACCTGAATGTTGTGCTCGGCGCACAGCTGCAGGTAACGCTCCAGACGAGCCGAGGAGTGCTCAGGACCCTGACCTTCATAACCGTGCGGCAGCAGCATGGTCAGACCGCACAGACGGCCCCACTTGTGCTCGCCACTGGTGATGAACTGGTCAATCACCACCTGGGCACCGTTGGCGAAGTCGCCGAACTGGGCTTCCCAGATAACCAGGGCATTCGGCGTGGTGGTCGAGTAACCGTACTCGAACGCCAGCACCGCTTCTTCGGACAGGAACGAGTCGTACAGGTCGAACCGTGGCTGACCGTCGTACAGGTTCTGCAGCGGGATGTAGGTGCCCGCGTCCTTTTGGTTGTGCAATACGGCATGACGGTGCGAGAACGTACCGCGGCCGATGTCCTGGCCGGTCATGCGGATCGGGTGACCTTCGAATGCCAGGGTCGCGTACGCCATGGTTTCGGCGTAACCCCAGTTGATCGGCAGGCCGCCGGCTTGCATCTTCTGACGGTCTTCGTAGATCTTGGCAACCTGGCGCTGAACCACGAAGCCTTCCGGAATTTCCAGCAGCTTGGCGGACAGTTCCTGCAAGGTTTTCAGGTCGAAGCGAGTGTCGTGACGCGCTGTCCAGGCGTGACCCAGGTACGGACGCCAGTCCACGAACAACTCTTTGTTCGGCTCTTTGACCAGGCTTTTCACTACGTGCAGACCGTTGTCCAGCGCGTTGCGGTATTCGTCGACTTTCGCCTGAACACGCTCTGCGTCCAGTACACCGCTCTGGGTCAGACGATCGGCATACAGCTCACGGGTGGTGCGCTGCTTGGTGATCTGCTGATACATCAGCGGCTGGGTGCCGCTCGGTTCGTCAGCCTCGTTGTGGCCGCGACGACGGTAGCAGACCAGATCGATCACCACGTCACGCTTGAACTGCATGCGGTAGTCGATGGCCAGTTGGGTCACGAACAATACGGCTTCCGGATCATCACCATTCACATGGAGGATCGGCGCCTGGATCATTTTCGCGACGTCGGTGGCGTACTCGGTGGAACGCGAGTCCAGCGGGTTGCTGATGGTGAAACCGACCTGGTTGTTGATCACGATGTGCACGGTACCGCCGGTCTTGAAACCGCGGGTCTGCGACATCTGGAAGGTTTCCATCACCACGCCTTGACCGGCGAATGCCGCGTCACCGTGGATGGAGATCGGCAGAACCTTCTCACCGGTAGGGTCGTTGCGACGATCCTGACGGGCGCGAACCGAACCTTCGACCACCGGGGAAACGATTTCCAGGTGGGACGGGTTGAACGCCATGGCCAGGTGAACTTCACCGCCGGCGGTCATCACGTTGGACGAGAAACCCTGGTGGTACTTAACGTCACCGGAACCCAGCTCGACCTTCTTCTTGCCTTCGAACTCGTCGAACAGCTCGCGCGGGTTCTTGCCGAAGGTATTGACCAGCACGTTCAGACGGCCACGGTGGGCCATGCCGATAACGATTTCCTTGGTGCCGTAGGAACCGGAACGCTGGATCAGTTCGTCCAGCATCGGAATCAGGCTCTCGCCGCCTTCCAGGCCGAAACGCTTGGTGCCCGGGTATTTGGTCCCCAGGTATTTTTCCAGGCCTTCACCGGCAGTGACGCGCTCGAGCAGGTGGCTCTTGATGTCAGCGGAGTACGTCGGACGGCCACGCACGCTTTCCAGACGCTGCTGGAACCACTGGCGCTGCTGGGAATCGGTGATGTGCGTGAATTCAGCGCCGATGGTGCGGCAATATGTCTGCTGCAACGCTTCGTGAATTTCGCGTAGGCTCGCTTCCTCTTTGCCGATGAACAGGTCGCCGGCACGGAAGGTCGTATCAAGATCGGCATTGGTCAAGCCGTAATGATTGATCGACAGGTCTGCAGGTGCAGTACGCTGCCACAGTCCCAGCGGGTCAAGCTGGGCTGCCTGGTGGCCACGCATACGGTAGGCCTGGATCAATCGCAGCACTTCAACTTGCTTCTTCTCGTGCTCACTGCTCACGCTGCCGGCGGAAACCGGTTGGGCGCGGCGCTGGTTCTTTGCCAGCAAGACGAAATGATCGCGAATCGTGGAGTGCGAAACATCGGTGGCAGAGTTGCCGTCGGCAGGCAACTTCTGAAAGTAGGTGCGCCACTCTTCTGGCACAGCGTTAGGGTCGTGCAGGTAGAGCTCGTAGAGCTCTTCCACATAGGCAGCGTTACTACCGGATAGGTAGGCGCTGTTCCACATGCGCTGCATCACGCTTTCTTGCATGCTTGGTCACCCTCGGTTAGGGGAACACCATCGGTGTCGACACCGAGCAAACTTGCAGAAGTCCGAATGCAGCGACCAAAACAAGCCACTAGGATCACACTGATAGTCCGGGTACCAGCCCGGATGCCCCTGCTTGTCTCATTTCTTCAAAATAAGAGCCGCAGCCTTTTAAGCTGCTGCTCTGGTTATAGCTACGACGCGGGTTGAAGCCCGCGCCTTAGCCTCTACGTTTACAGCGGTACTGCATTTACAACAGCTGAATCACACGCCGCTCGAGAGCAACATGTTACGGATGTGACCGATGGCCTTAGTCGGGTTCAGGCCTTTCGGACATACGTTGACGCAGTTCATGATCCCGCGGCAGCGGAATACGCTGAACGGGTCATCCAGCGAAGCCAGACGCTCGGACGTCTTGGTGTCACGGCTGTCTGCCAGGAAGCGGTACGCTTGCAGCAGGGCAGCTGGACCCAGGAACTTGTCCGGGTTCCACCAGAAGGACGGGCAAGAGGTCGAGCAGCAAGCGCACAGGATGCACTCGTACAGACCGTCGAGCTTTTCACGCTCTTCTGGGGACTGCAGACGCTCGATGGCCGGAGCCGGCGTATCGTTCTGCAGGAATGGCTTAACCTTCTCGTATTGCTTGTAGAAGATGCTCATATCGACGACCAGGTCACGGATAACCGGCAAACCTGGCAGAGGGCGAACGATCAACTTGTTACCTTTTACAACAGCGGACAGCGGCGTGATGCACGCCAGGCCGTTCTTGCCGTTGATGTTCATGCCGTCGGAGCCACAAACGCCTTCACGGCAGGAGCGACGATAGGAGAAACCTTCGTCCTGCTCTTTGATCAGCGCGAGCACGTCCAGCACCATCAGGTCTTTACCACCGGTATCGACCTGGAATTCCTGCATGAACGGCGCGGCGTCCTGATCAGGGTTGTAGCGATAAACACTGACTTGCAACATGGCGGCCACCCTTAGTAAGTCCGAATCTTGGGTTCAAACGTCGGAACTGTCTTCGGCGAGAAGTTCACGGCACGCTTGGCAACGCGCTTCTCACCCGGGAAGAACAGGGTGTGGCACAGCCAGTTTTCGTCGTCACGGTCTTCGAAGTCTTCACGGGCGTGAGCACCGCGGGACTCTTTACGTACTTCGGCAGCGATGGCGGTAGCTTCAGCCACTTCCAGCAGGTTTTGCAGCTCAAGAGCCTCGATACGCGCAGTGTTGAACGCCTGCGACTTGTCGTTGATCTTGACGTTGGCGATGCGCTTGCGCAGATCGGCCAACTGGGCAATACCCTTCTGCATGTATTCGCCGGTACGGAATACACCGAAGTAGTTCTGCATGCAGTTTTGCAGCTCGCGACGCAGGGAAGCGACGTCTTCGCCATCGGTACGGCTGTTCAGTGCGTTGAGGCGCGCCAGAGCAGCTTCGATATCAGCTTCGGTGGCGTCGTCGTAGTCGATACCGTCGGTCAGCGCTTTTTCCAGGTGCAGACCGGCCGCACGACCGAAGACCACCAGGTCGAGCAACGAGTTGCCGCCCAGACGGTTGGCACCGTGAACCGATACGCACGCCACTTCACCCACTGCGAACAGGCCAGGGATGATGGTGTCGACGCCGTCGGCGTCCTGAGTGATCGCCTGGCCATGGATGTTGGTGGCAACGCCGCCCATCATATAGTGGCAGGTCGGAACAACCGGAACCGGAGCAACAACCGGGTCAACGTGAGCAAACGTTTTCGACAGTTCGCAGATACCTGGCAGACGGCTGTGCAGCACTTCCTCGCCCAGGTGGTCGAGCTTGAGCATTACGTGGTCGCCGTTCGGACCGCAACCGTTGCCGGCGATGATCTCTTTAACCATCGAACGGGCAACAACGTCACGACCGGCCAGGTCTTTCGCGTTCGGAGCATAACGCTCCATGAAACGCTCGCCGTGCTTGTTGATCAGGTATCCACCTTCACCACGGCAACCTTCAGTTACCAGTACACCGGCACCGGCGATCCCGGTCGGGTGGAACTGCCACATTTCGATGTCTTGTACCGGTACGCCTGCACGCAGAGCCATGCCGACGCCGTCACCGGTGTTGATCAGGGCGTTGGTGGTCGAAGCGTAGATACGACCTGCACCGCCGGTTGCCAGAACGGTTGCCTTGGCGCGGATGTAGGTGGTTTCGCCGGTTTCGATGCAGATCGCGATCACACCGACGAACTCGCCTTGCCCGTTTTTCACCAGGTCGACAGCGTAGTACTCGTTCAGGAACGTGGTGCCGGCTTTCAGGTTGCCCTGATAAAGCGTGTGCAGCAGCGCGTGACCGGTACGGTCGGAAGCGGCGCAAGTACGGGCAGCCTGCCCGCCTTTACCGTAGTCCTTCGACTGACCGCCGAACGGACGCTGGTAGATACGGCCGGTTTCGGTACGCGAGAACGGCAGACCCATGTGGTCGAGCTCGAAAACAGCGGCCGGGCCTTCCTGACACATGTATTCGATAGCGTCCTGGTCACCGATATAGTCGGAACCCTTGACGGTATCGTACATGTGCCAGCGCCAGTCATCGTTCGGGTCGGCCGACGCGATGGCGCAGGTGATGCCGCCCTGTGCCGACACAGTGTGCGAACGGGTCGGGAACACCTTGGTGATCACGGCAGTCTTGTGGCCGCCTTGCGCCAGTTGCAGCGCAGCGCGCATGCCGGCGCCGCCGCCACCAATAATGATGGCGTCGAAAGAAATCGTTGGAATGTTAGCCATGAATCAGATACCCCAGAGAATCTGCACACCCCAGACGAAGTAAGCGAACATCGCGACGCCGCATACTGCCTGGAAAAGGAAACGTACTGCAGTCGCGGACTTGCCCAGCGCCATTGGCGTCAGGTAGTCGGTCGCGATGGTCCACATACCGACCCAGGCGTGAGCGCCGAGGGCAACAAGGGCCAGCAGACTGAAGATACGCATCCCGTTGTGGGCGAACAGGCCATGCCACTGGTCGTAGCCAATGCCCGGGTTCGCTGCGAGGTATCCGATCAGGAAGATGAAATAAGCCGCGAGGACAACCGCAGACACACGCTGTGCCATCCAGTCATAGAGGCCCGAACGCGAAAGGTTCGTAACGCTGGTTACCATATCCAAACTCCTGCCAGAACGATCAACACCACGGAAACGGCGATGATAATTTTCGAGCCCAGGCGGCCGCCTTCCAGCGTCTCACCGATGCCCATGTCCATAATCAAGTGGCGCACACCGGCTACCAGGTGATACAGAAGAGCGGACAGGAGGCCCCATGCTACGAACTTGGCCAGAGGACTGGTCAAGGTTGCCTTCACGTCGGCAAAACCTTCCTCGGAACCCAGGGATTTGCCCAATGCATAAAGCATGAAGCCGAGGCCCAGGAAGAGGATGATGCCGGAAACACGGTGAAGAAACGACGTAACGCCGGTGATGGGGAGTTTGATGGTCCTTAGGTCTAGGTTTACAGGTCGTTGGCTTTTCAC
The DNA here is from genome assembly GCF_002356535.2 of Pseudomonas izuensis. NCBI lineage: Bacteria > Pseudomonadati > Pseudomonadota > Gammaproteobacteria > Pseudomonadales > Pseudomonadaceae > Pseudomonas > Pseudomonas izuensis. Next base: position 5,103,177 of record NZ_AP017423.2, read on the forward strand.
GGCTTTTTTTTCACACTGAAGAGCCCCTAACAATCAGGGCAAAGTTGTTGGGGAGTGCACTGGTCAGGTAACCACCACCCAGGGATGCGACCCCCAATGAAAGCAAGCCCAAAAGCCCTTGGCGGTCGGTCGCCGAGTATAGACAGTTAGGCTACTAATGACAACGCAAACACCTAGCCCTAATAGCTGATTGCACAACGCGTATAAAAGGCGTAAATGGCAGGCAATTTCGAGAAAAAAGTCGGGTTAAAGCCTTCTGGAGCAAGACTTTAGGCAAATTGACATTCGAATTTATCTCACTATAGTGGTGCGGGCCCTGCGTGGGGGGTCTGTCTGATGATTTCAAGCATAAATAGGAGGCCACATGGCTGACAAAAAAGCGCAGTTGATCATCGAGGGCGCAGCCCCCGTCGAGCTGCCCATTTTAACCGGCACCGTTGGTCCCGATGTTATCGATGTTCGGGGCTTGACGGCCACGGGCCGTTTCACCTTTGACCCTGGTTTCATGTCGACCGCCTCCTGCGAGTCGAAGATCACCTATATCGACGGCGACAACGGCATTCTGTTGCACCGCGGCTACCCGATCGAACAGCTGGCTGAAAAGTCGGACTACCTGGAAACCTGCTATCTGCTGCTCAACGGCGAATTGCCGACCGCAGAACAGAAGGCCCAGTTCGTCAGCACCGTCAAGAACCACACCATGGTTCACGAGCAGCTCAAGACCTTCTTCAACGGCTTCCGTCGCGATGCCCACCCGATGGCCGTCATGTGCGGCGTAGTCGGCGCCCTCTCGGCCTTCTACCACGACTCCCTGGACATCAATAACCCGCAGCATCGCGAAATCTCCGCGATCCGCCTGGTTGCCAAGATGCCGACCCTGGCAGCGATGGTTTACAAGTACTCCATGGGTCAACCCATGATGTACCCGCGCAACGACCTGTCGTACGCGGAAAACTTCCTGCACATGATGTTCAACACCCCGTGCGAGATCAAACCGATCAGCCCGGTGCTCGCCAAGGCCATGGACCGGATCTTCATCCTCCACGCCGACCACGAGCAGAACGCGTCGACTTCCACCGTGCGCCTGGCGGGCTCTTCGGGTGCCAACCCGTTCGCCTGTATCGCCGCGGGTATCGCTGCACTGTGGGGCCCTGCCCACGGCGGCGCCAACGAAGCCGTTCTGACCATGCTGGATGAAATCGGCGATGTCTCGAACATCGACAAGTTCATCGCCAAGGCCAAGGACAAGAACGATCCGTTCAAGCTGATGGGCTTCGGTCACCGCGTTTACAAAAACCGCGACCCACGCGCCACCGTCATGAAGCAGACCTGCGACGAAGTGTTGAAGGAACTGGGCATCCAGAACGATCCGCAACTCGAACTGGCCATGCGCCTGGAAGAGATCGCCCTGACCGACCCGTACTTCATCGAACGCTCCCTGTACCCGAACGTCGACTTCTACTCGGGGATCATCCTCAAGGCGATCGGCATTCCAACCAGCATGTTCACCGTGATCTTCGCCCTGGCGCGGACCGTCGGCTGGATCTCCCACTGGAAAGAAATGCTCTCCAGCCCGTACAAGATCGGCCGCCCGCGCCAGTTGTACACCGGCTACGAGTCGCGTGACATCACCAAGCTGGAAGACCGCAAGTAATACCTGCCTTGCGATAACGTCCTGGTTGTACCGAGAACGGCCTCTATATAGATAGAGGCCGTTTTTGTTTGTGCATTATTTGGTTGATGGATCTCCCCTGGCGTTCGGACCCTCTGTGGGAGCGAGCCCGCTCGCGAAGGCGCCAGATCAATCAACATTTATGCCGCATGACCCACCGCCTTCGCGAGCAGGCTCGCTCCCACAATGGGACCGGATCTATCCGTTAAGTACCGCCCAACCGTAACGCAACCATCGCGGCCAAGCCTTGCTCCGACAACAAATGCGCGATAACCGCCCACAAAAAATGCCCCGATCTCTCGACCGGGGCATTCTTTTTTAACGCAGCTTATATATAGATCGCTGAAGCCTTAGTGCGAAACCGCCCCACTCGCCCCCAGACCGGTCTGCGAGCGAACGAATTGCGGGAAGAACAGCGCCCGCTCATTGTCAGCCGCCGTCGACTTGTCGGTGATCGAGAAGAACCAGATCCCGATAAAGGCAATGATCATCGAGAACAGCGCCGGGTACTCATACGGGAAGATTGCCTTCTCGTGATGCAGGATCTGCACCCAGATGGTCGGGCCGAGCACCATCAGGCCCACAGCACTCACCAGGCCCATCCAGCCGCCAATCATCGCGCCGCGGGTGGTCAGCTTCTTCCAGTACATGGAAAGCAGCAGGACCGGGAAGTTGCAGCTCGCTGCGATGGAGAACGCCAAGCCCACCATGAACGCAATGTTCTGGCTTTCGAACAGGATGCCCAGCCCGATCGCCAGCACCGCCAGCGCGATCGTGGTGATTTTCGAAACGCGGATTTCATCCTTCTCGTTGGCCTTGCCCTTCTTGATCACGCTGGCATACAGGTCGTGAGACACCGCCGACGCACCGGCCAGGGTCAAACCGGCAACCACTGCCAGAATCGTCGCGAACGCCACTGCCGAAATGAAGCCCAGGAAAATACTGCCACCGACCGCATTGGCCAGGTGCACCGCCGCCATGTTGTTACCGCCCAGCAACGCGCCAGCAGCATCTTTAAAGGCCGGGTTGGTGCTGACCAGCAGGATTGCGCCGAAGCCGATGATGAAGGTCAGGATGTAGAAGTAGCCAATGAAGCCGGTCGCGTACAGCACGCTTTTACGAGCTTCTTTCGCGTCACTCACGGTGAAGAAGCGCATCAGGATATGTGGCAGGCCAGCGGTACCGAACATCAGTGCCAGACCGAGGGAGAACGCCGAGATCGGATCTTTCACCAGGCCGCCCGGGCTCATGATCGCTTCAGCCTTCGGGTGAACCTTGATGGCTTCGGAGAACAGTGTGTTGAAGTCGAAGTTGACGTGCTTCATCACCATCAGCGCCATGAAAGAAGCGCCGGACAGCAGCAGGACCGCCTTGATGATCTGCACCCAAGTGGTCGCCAGCATGCCGCCGAACAGCACGTAGAGGCACATCAGAATACCGACCAGGATCACCGCAACGTGGTAGTCGAGACCGAACAGCAGCTGGATCAGCTTACCGGCGCCCACCATTTGCGCGATCAGGTAGAACGCCACCACCACCAGCGAACCGCAAGCGGACAGCGAACGGATCTGGGTTTGCCCCAGGCGGTATGACGCCACGTCGGCAAAGGTGTATTTACCCAGGTTACGCAGGCGCTCGGCGATCAGGAACAGAATGATCGGCCAGCCCACCAGGAAGCCGATCGAATAGATCAGGCCATCGTAGCCGGAGGTGAACACCAGCGCGGAAATACCCAGGAAGGACGCCGCGGACATGTAGTCACCGGCAATCGCGAGACCGTTCTGGAAACCGGTGATCTTGCCGCCCGCCGCATAGTAGTCGGCTGCCGACTTGTTGCGCTTGGAGGCCCAGTAGGTAATGCAAAGGGTTGCACCGACGAACACCACGAACATCAGGATCGCGGCGACGTTGAGCGGTTGTTTGTGTACTTCGCCGGTCAGGGCATCAGCGGCCCAGGCGCCAGGTGCAAAGGCTGCGATGCTCAAAAGAGCCATTAGACGCCGGATCATTGCTGAGCCTCCTTGAGAATCGCATTGTTCAGGTCGTCGAATTCGCCGTTGGCACGTCGTACGTAAATACCGGTCAGGACGAAGGCCGAAACAATCAGCCCGACACCGATCGGTATGCCCCAGGTAATCGAAGACCCGGGGCTGATTTTCGCCCCCAGCACTTGCGGCCCGTAAGCAATAAGAAGGATGAATCCGGAGTAAAGCCCTAGCATGATCGCGGAAAGAATCCAGGCGAATCGTTCCCTCTTGCTAACCAGCTCCTTGAAGCGCGGGCTGTTTTGAATCGAGAGGTAAATGCTGTCGTTCATTGTTTTTATCCTCGCAGCACAGATTGAGTTGGAACGGTATCCACTCTATGCGGCTACGGGGTAGGTTCCAGACGACCTTAGTCTTAGAACCACATGGCGTTTTCGCCAATTTCAAGCATGTACAAAATAAATGTGGGAGCGAGCCTGCTCGCGATGGCTTTGTGTCAGCCGACATCTCTGTCAACTGGCAGGCCGCTTTCGCGAGCAGGCTCGCTCCCACAGGGAAAAGCGAGGTGACTGTTATTTAGTCCAGGCGGCTACACGCTCAGGGTGTTTGGCAACCCAATCCTTCGCCGCGGCGTCAGGCTTGGCACCGTCCTGAATGGCCAGCATGACCTGACCGATTTCGTCCTTGGATTCCCACTGGAAGTTTTTCAGGAACTTGGCCACTTCCGGTGCTTTGGCCTCCAGGCCTTTGCTGCCGATGCTGTTCACGGTTTCAGCCGCGCCGTACACGCCTTTCGGGTCTTCGAGGAAGCGCAGTTTCCACTTGGCGAACATCCAGTGCGGCACCCAACCGGTCACTGCGATGGATTCGTTTTTCTTCTCGGCACGGGTCAGCTCGGCGATCATGCCGGCACCGGAACTGGCCTTGAGTTGATAACCGGTCAGGTCGTAATCCTTGATGGCTTGATCGGTCTTGAGCATCACGCCTGAACCGGCGTCGATGCCAACGATGCGATCCTTGAAGCTGTCGTCGGTTTTCAGGTCCTCGATGGTCTTGGCTTTAACGTACTCCGGCACGATCAGGCCGATTTTCGCGTCCTTGAAGTTCGGCCCGTAATCGACGACCTGATCCTTGTTCTTCGTCCAGTATTCGCCGTGGGTCACTGGCAGCCAGGCCGACAGCATGGCGTCGAGTTTGCCGGTGGCCACGCCTTGCCACATGATCCCGGTAGCGACTGCTTGCAGCTTCACGTCGTAACCGAGTTTCTGTCTGATCACTTCTGCGGCCACGTTGGTCGTGGCGACGCTGTCCGACCAGCCGTCGACATAACCGATGGTCACTTCCTTGCCGGCGGCACTGGCCACGGTAGAACTGATCGCCAGCACCAAAGCGGCACCTGCGCCCAAGAGTCGTCGCATCTTCATCGTTACTTCCCCGAAAGTGCTGCGCTCGACGGATGCCGAGTCGCTTAAACGTATTGTTATGGTGCACAGCGCCCCCATCACGCCTCACCGCAAACTCTTTCGATCATCAGTGCGATTTATCAACGAGGGTACTGACGCCTTCGATAATCAACCTGACGCACATCGCGACCTGCTCTGCCAGCGACCTCAAGGCATCGAGAAACGACATCAGAACGCCATTAAACTGTTGTTCAACAACGGCACTGGCCGATCCGCCCGAACTTTGCATGTCAAAATCATGCGGGCCCCCAAGCACGGTGCAAATGCAGGTAACATGCGCCGCTTTGCTCCCAGACGGCCTGACCATGCCCGCGACATCCCGCTTTCCTTTTTTGGCTTATCTATTTTCCTGTCTGCTGGGGCTTTTTGCCCTTGGCGGCTTTTGGTATGGCATTGGCAAACCGGTGATCCTGCCGGACGCGGCCAGCGCGACGCACAAGCTGCAATGCGCCTCCTACACCCCGTTCGACAAGGACCAGTCTCCCTTCGATGTGCCGTTCAATTTGCGCCCCGAGCGCATGGACGCCGACCTCGCGCTGCTGGCCAAAAGCTTCGAATGCATCCGCACCTACTCCATGACCGGCCTCGGAGCCCTGCCCGATCTGGCACGCAAGCACGGGTTGAAGCTGATGATCGGCGCCTGGGTCAACAGCAATCCGGTAGACACCGAGAAAGAAGTCGACCTGCTGATCGCCTCGGCCAATGCCAACGCGGACGTGGTGAGCGCGGTGATCGTCGGCAACGAAACCCTGCTGCGCAAGGAAGTCACCGGCGCCCAGTTGGCCAGGCTGATCAACAAGGTCAAAAGCCAGGTCAAACAGCCCGTCACTTATGCCGACGTCTGGGAGTTCTGGCTCAAGCACCCGGAAATCGCGCCGGCTGTGGATTTCCTGACCATCCACTTGCTGCCGTACTGGGAGGATGATCCTTCGAACATCGACGCGGCCCTGCAACATGTGGCCGAAGTACGCCAGGTGTTCGGCAACAAGTTCGCGCCCAAGGACGTGATGATTGGCGAAACCGGCTGGCCGAGTGAAGGCCGCCAGCGCGAAACCGCCCTGCCTAGCCGGGTCAACGAAGCCAAATTCATTCGTGGTTTTGTCACCATGGCCGAGCAGCACGGCTGGCACTACAACCTGATCGAAGCTTTCGACCAACCGTGGAAACGCGCCAATGAAGGTGCTGTCGGGGGTTACTGGGGATTGTTCGATGCAGATCGCCAGGACAAGGGCGTGCTGGCCGGCCCCGTGTCCAACGTACCTTATTGGTCGCAGTGGCTGATGGTGGGCGCTTTGATCTTCCTCGGCACGCTGATCCTCGGCGGTCGTGTGCGCAGCACCCGAGCAGCGCTGGTTCTGCCGTTGCTGGGAGCACTGGCGGCTTGCTCGATTGGCGCCTGGGGCGATCTGGCACGGGTTACAACCCGCTTTACCAGCGAATGGTTGTGGGTCGCGTTGTTGACGGCGCTGAACCTGTTGGTACTGGCTCATGCCGCACTGACATTGAGCCCTCGCAACGGATGGCGTGGACGAGCCTTCAATGCCCTCGAACGTCGATCAGGCTGGTTGTTGGCGGTGGCAGGGTTTGCCGCGGCGGTGACGATGCTGGAGCTGGTGTTCGACCCGCGCTATCGCAGCTTCCCGAGTGTGGCGTTCATCGTGCCGGCGCTGGTCTACCTGTGCCGCCCGGTGAGCGTGCCACGCCGGGAAATCGCCCTGCTGACCTTCATCATCGGCGCGGGCATTGCGCCGCAGTTGTTTCGTGAAGGTTTGGAGAACCAGCAGGCCTGGGGCTGGGCGCTGGTGAGTGTGTTGATGGCGGCGGCGTTGTGGCGTTGCTTGCGGGTTCGCAAAACCTGATTTTCAGTGCGCCCGCCGGCCCCTTCGCGAGCAGGCCCGCTCCCACAATAGATCTGCAGTGAGCACAGAAACTGTGCAGGACGCAGATCAAATGTGAGAGCGAGCCTGCTCGCGAAGACGGGCGATCAGGCGCTACGGGTAGCCCTGACCAACCGCAACCCCGCAATCACCACCGCAAACACCGCCAACGTCGTGTTGTACAACGCCAGCGCCGGGAACCCGAGCACCAACGCCAGCACCGCCAGCCACCACCCTGCCCGCCCTGGCAGCACAAAGCCGATCACCGCCGTTGCCAACGCAGCCCAGCCCAAAACCGCAAAGTGAATCAACAGACCCAGGTTCGAACGGACCTGACATTCCCAGCGGTTCGCCTCATCCACGCAGATGCCCACCCACTGCGCATCTTCCATGAAGCCATAACGCGCGCCATAACTGGCGGCCAGCCATAACGGCAGCAAAACAAGCAGCAGAATCACCGGCAGACGACGGGACATGAAGCACTCCAATTAAGCGAAAACGGCGGCCAGCTTAATCGCCCGGCCACCTTAAGCAAGCGCTAACAACAGTTAACTGGCCATCCAAACGCTGCAAAGTGTATCGTCCAGCTACTATTACTTTCGAGTTCAGGCCAGTTTGGTGCCGATGCGTGGCACTTTGGCGCAAATCCAGTGGTCATAGCCTGCGAACTTCATTCGGCACCATCCTCTAAGGGATCCAGTCATGCTCCGTTCCTTGCGCTTCGCCGCCCTGTTTGGCGGCCTTATCTTGAGTGCGTCCGCGCTGGCGCGGGATATCGACGCCGCCAGTTATGGCTATCCGCTGACCAACCCGTTCGAGGCAACCATCGCCACGACGCCGCCGGATTTGCGCCCGGAATTGCCGCTGGACGATGACATCAATCAATCGGATCGCAGCGTCACGTTGCGGCCTGAGCGTCAATTCGACTTGCCCGACAACTTCTGGCCGGTGAAAAAACTCACCTATCGCATCGCCACCCAGGATAAAGCCGCACCGCTGATTTTCCTGATCGCCGGCACCGGTGCGCGCTATGACAGTAACTTGAACGAATACCTGAAAAAGCTTTACTACAAGGCCGGCTATCACGTGGTGCAGTTGTCATCGCCCACCAGCTTTGACTTCATGAGCGCCGCTTCGCGCTTTGCCACCCCCGGCATCACCAAGGACGACGCCGAAGACATGTACCGTGTGATGCAGGCGGTGCGGGCGCAAAATCCGAAACTGCCGGTCACCGACTACTACCTGACGGGCTACAGCCTCGGCGCACTGGATGCGGCATTCGTGGCGCACCTGGACGAAACCCGCCGCAGCTTCAATTTCAAGAAAGTGCTGCTGCTCAATCCTCCGGTCAATCTCTACACCTCGATCACCAACCTGGACAAGCTTGTACAAACGGAAGTCAAGGGCATCACCAATACGACCACCTTCTATGAGCTGGTGCTGAACAAACTGACCCGTTACTTCCAGCAGAAAGGCTACATCGACCTCAACGATGCGCTGCTCTACGACTTCCAGCAGTCCAAGCAGCACCTGAGCAACGAACAGATGGCCATGCTCATCGGCACCTCGTTCCGTTTCTCCGCCGCCGACATCGCCTTCACTTCGGACCTGATCAACCGCCGCGGCCTCATCACTCCACCGAAAACGCCTATCACCGAAGGCACCAGCCTCACGCCCTACCTCAAGCGTGCGTTGCAGTGCGACTTCGACTGCTACATCACCGAACAGGTGATCCCGATGTGGCGCGCCCGCACCGACGGCGGCAGCCTGCTGCAACTGATCGACCAGGTGAGTTTGTATGCGCTGAAGGACTACCTGCACGACAGCCCGAAAATCGCCGTCATGCACAACGCCGACGATGTGATCCTCGGCCCCGGGGACCTCGGTTTCCTGCGCAGGACGTTTGGCGATCGCCTGACCGTTTACCCGCTGGGCGGCCACTGCGGCAACCTTAACTACCGCGTCAACAGCGACGCCATGCTGGAGTTCTTCCGTGGCTAAATACCTCCTGCTTATCGCCGCGCTACTCTGTGCAACCGCCGCCAATGCCGACAACAGCAAAGCCAACGCCCCCGTGGTCGTCGACAGCGACGGCTTCAAGGAGCCACTGAGCAAACTCAAGTTCAACCCGGGGCTGGATCAGCGCGAGTTCGAACGCTCGACCCTCAGCGCACTGAACGTCTACGACCCGCTGGAACAGTGGAACCGCCGCGTTTACCACTTCAATTACCGCTTCGACCAATGGGTGTTCCTGCCAGTGGTCAATGGCTACCGTTACGTCACCCCGAGCTTCTTGCGCACGGGTGTCAGCAACTTCTTCAACAACCTGGGCGACGTGCCGAACCTGTTGAACAGCCTGCTGCAATTCAAGGGCCAGCGCTCGATGGAAATTACCGGGCGCCTGTTGCTCAACACCACCATCGGCATCGCCGGCCTGTGGGACCCGGCCACCGCCATGGGCCTGCCGCGCCAGAAGGAAGACTTCGGACAGACCCTGGGTTTCTATGGTGTTCCAGGGGGCGCCTACTTCGTATTGCCGATCCTCGGCCCGTCGAACCTGCGTGACACGGGCGGTCTGATCGTCGATTTCAGCGCCGAGTCGGCCATCAACTTCCTCAACGTTGCCAATGTCAGCGAAAACCATCCGGAAATCTGGATCCTGCGCGGCGTCGACAAGCGCTACCAAACCAGCTTCCGCTATGGCCAACTGAACTCGCCGTTCGAGTACGAGAAGGTGCGCTACGTCTACACCGAGTCGCGCAAGTTGCAGATTGCCGAGTAATTCCGGCGACCACAAACCACTGTGGGAGTGAGCCTGCTCGCGATGAGGTCATGTCAGTCACCATCAAGGTTGTCTGACACACCGCCATCGCGAGCAGGCTCGCTCCCACATTTGGACAGAGCCAGGTTTTAGCCCTTGAGCGCTTTCCAGATTTTGCTGACAGCCATCACCCCGACCAGCACCACCGCACCCGCCACAATCCCCGCCACCCCGTTAAGCAACGTCGGCACGATAAACCCGGCACCGCCCGCCCCTGCGCTGACACTTTCGATCCAGTGATGCACCACCGGCACACCGTGGGTCAGGATCCCGCCACCCACCAGGAACATCGCCGCCGTGCCGATCACTGACAAGCTTTTCATCAGATACGGTGCCGCACGCAAAATCCCGCCACCGATGCTCTTGGCCATCTGCCCGGGCTTCTGAGTCAGCCATAGCCCCAGATCATCGAGCTTGACGATGCCTGCCACCAACCCGTAAACGCCGACGGTCATGACGATGGCGATGCCCGACAGCACGACGACTTGCTGGGTCAGCGCAGCATCGGCCACGACGCCGAGAGTGATGGCGATGATTTCCGCCGAGAGAATGAAGTCAGTGCGGATCGCGCCCTTGATCTTGTCCTTTTCAAAAGCCACCAGATCCACCGCCGGGTCCGCCACCGCCTCGACGAGTTCGGCATGCTCAGCCTGATCCTCGGCCTTGCTGTGCAGAAACTTGTGGGCGAGCTTCTCGAACCCTTCGAAGCACAAATAAGCGCCTCCGACCATCAACAATGGCGTGACCAACCACGGAATGAATGCGCTGATGGCCAACGCCGACGGCACCAGGATCAGCTTGTTGATGAACGAACCCTTGGCAACCGCCCAGACCACCGGAATTTCCCGCTCGGCACGCACGCCGCTGACCTGCTGGGCATTGAGCGCCAGATCGTCGCCCAGCACTCCGGCGGTCTTCTTGGCGGCCATTTTGGTCATCAACGCCACATCGTCCAGCACAGCGGCAATGTCGTCGATCAGCACCAGCAAACTGCTTCCTGCCATGAATCGGGTTTCCTTCTTGAATGAATGGCGTGCAGCATAGCGCGGCCGGGCGCGGCACGGAGCATTCTTGAGCGCCGCCGGAGGCCGGTGCTACCATGCGCAACCGCCAGTACAGGCAAGGAACCACCTGGTTTATGAGCACAATCCGCGAGCGCAACAAACAACTGATCCTGCGTGCCGCCAGTGAAGAATTTGCCGACAAGGGCTTCGCTGCAACCAAAACCAGCGACATCGCCGCCAAGGCGGGATTGCCCAAGCCCAACGTCTACTACTACTTCAAATCCAAGGAAAACCTCTACCGCGAGGTCCTGGAAAGCATCATCGAGCCAATCCTGCAGGCCTCGACACCGTTCAACCCCGACGGCGTACCCAGCGAAGTTCTGAGTGGCTACATCCGCTCGAAAATCCGTATTTCCCGTGACCTGCCGTTTGCCTCCAAGGTGTTTGCCAGCGAAATCATGCATGGCGCCCCTCACCTGAGCGCCGATCTGGTCGAACAGCTGAATGGCCAGGCCAGGCACAACATCGATTGCATCCAGACCTGGATCGACCGCGGCCAGATCGCCCCCATCGACCCCAACCACCTGATGTTCAGCATCTGGGCCGCCACCCAGACCTACGCCGACTTCGACTGGCAAATCACCGCCATCACCGGCAAGGCCAGACTGGATGAAGTGGACTATGAAGCGGCGGCGCAGACGATCATCCGGCTGGTGCTCAAGGGGTGTGAGCCGGATTGATAGACCGAGTTGCCCCCATCGCTGGCTTGCCAGCGATGGGGGCAATTCGGTCCAAAGTTGTTAAAGCCAAACCGCATCCCACAATGGATAATCGCCAAGCTTCTCCACCAAACCCGCCCGCAATGGATTGGCCACCACATACCGAGCCAATTTCACCAGATCTTCCTCTCGTCGCAGCGCCCGGTCGTGATAGCCCTGCTGCCATAGAGGCCCGCTCCTGCCCCTGCAATGGTTCACTTCTCGAGTAATCAGGGACTTGGTCTCGCGCATCAGTCTGCGCAAGGAACAGTTTTCCAGCTCGACGAGCCAGTGAAAATGATCAGGCATGACTACCCAGGCCAAAGAGTTCGCCAGCCCAAGATTTTGCGCCCGGCGAAATTGACCAACAACCAATCTGCCCAAAGCGAAATCCGCAAAGATCGGCTCGCGATGAAGAGTGTTGGTGGTCAGTAGATAGATTCGGTTGGGTTCGGCATAGCGGCCGGTTCGCAGACGATGTGATGCGGGTAAATTGGGCATTCCTTTGCCTCTCTCATGATGAATTCATGAAAAGGCTAGCCCCGGAAATTCTGAGCAGTGATACACACTTATAGCTGGATGTGTCTGGCAGATAGCAATCGCTGGCAAGCCAGCTCCCACAGGGTCTGTTGGTGTCCGCCGAATATGTGAACACCCCAGTCCTTGTGGGAGCTGGTTTACCAGCGATGACATTAGTTCAGGCGATTGAGATCAAGCCACAACCCCCGCATCCGCCCTCAACCCCAACGCCTCGATCGCATTGATCGCGCACTGCTCATCAACATCCGACAGATCCCCGCTGATCCCCACCGCCCCCAGCACGTTCCCACCCTGATCGCGAATGAGCACACCACCCGGTGCTGGCACGACGCTGCCCTGCCCCAGGCTGTTTAACGCGGCGATGAAGGCCGGGCGTTGTTGTGCGTCCAGGGCCAACAGGCGCGAGCCTTTGCCCAGCGCGATGGCGCCCCAGGCCTTGCCGATGGCGACCTGCGGGCGCAGCAGGCTGGCGCCGTCTTCACGTTGCAGGGTGATCAGATGCCCACCGGCATCCAGCACTGCGATGGTCAAGGGCGCCGCGGAAATCGCGCGCCCTGCGGTGATGGCCTCGTTGACCAGGTTGACTGCGACTTTCAAGGTTAAAGCGCTCATGGTGCCGTCCTCATTTTGTTTTTCGGAAAGCCGGTGGACTGCTCTTTGTGCCGCAGTCCGATGCAACAAATAGAACACAATGAATTATTTTTTTGTATACAATAATTATCGAAAAGCGCCACATGCGACGAAAAGCCACAGTAGATCGGGCTTCCGACGAATGAAACAACCGCTTGAGAAAATGGATTGACCTGCGCCGTCCGCCGTGAATACACTCTGCGCAAAGCCACTTGTATACAATTACAAAACGTAAAGAGGCACAAAACCATGAGCAAAATGAGAGCAATCGAAGCCGCCGTTCTGGTGATGCGCCGTGAAGGGGTTGATACCGCTTTTGGCATCCCGGGTGCTGCCATCAACCCGCTGTACTCCGCCCTGCAAAAGGTCGGCGGCATCGATCACGTCCTCGCTCGCCATGTTGAAGGCGCGTCGCACATGGCCGAGGGCTACACCCGCACCAAGGCCGGTAATATCGGCGTGTGCATCGGCACCTCCGGTCCTGCCGGTACCGACATGGTCACCGGCCTGTACAGCGCCTCGGCCGACTCGATCCCGATCCTTTGCATCACGGGGCAAGCACCCCGCGCTCGCATGCACAAGGAAGACTTCCAGGCCGTCGACATCACCAGCATCGTCAAGCCGGTGACCAAATGGGCGACCACTGTTCTGGAACCGGGCCAAGTGCCTTACGCGTTCCAGAAAGCGTTCTATGAAATGCGCTCCGGCCGTCCAGGCCCGGTGCTGATCGACCTGCCGTTCGACGTGCAGATGGCCGAAATCGAGTTCGACATCGACGCTTATCAGCCACTGCCACTGGCCAAGCCGAGCGCGACCCGCGTTCAGGTGGAAAAAGCCCTGGCCATGCTGGATGAGGCCGAGCGTCCGTTGCTGGTAGCCGGTGGTGGCATCATCAATGCCGACGCCAGTGACCTGCTGGTGGAATTCGCCGAGCTGACCGGCATCCCGGTCATTCCGACCCTGATGGGCTGGGGCACCATTCCTGACGATCACCCGCTGATGGTGGGCATGGTCGGCTTGCAGACTTCGCACCGCTACGGCAACGCGACCTTGCTCAAATCCGACGTGGTACTGGGTGTCGGTAACCGTTGGGCCAACCGCCACACCGGTTCGGTCGACGTCTACACCGAAGGCCGCAAGTTCATTCACGTTGATATCGAACCGACCCAGATCGGCCGCGTGTTCACCCCGGACCTGGGCATCGTTTCCGACGCCGCTGCCGCGCTGACCGTGTTCATCGAAGTCGCTCGTGAATGGCAAGCCGCCGGCAAACTGAAAAACCGTAGCGCCTGGCTGCAAGACTGCCAGCAGCGCAAGGCCAGCCTGCAGCGCAAGACCCACTTCGACAACGTGCCGGTCAAGCCGCAGCGGGTTTACGAAGAGATGAACCAGGTGTTCGGCAAGGACACTTGCTACGTCAGTACCATCGGTCTGTCGCAGATTGCCGGCGCGCAGTTCCTGCACGTCTACAAGCCGCGTCACTGGATCAACTGCGGCCAGGCCGGTCCGTTGGGCTGGACCATTCCGGCGGCGCTGGGTGTGGTCAAGGCCGACCCGACCCGCAAGGTTGTCGCACTGTCGGGCGACTATGACTTCCAGTTCATGATCGAAGAGTTGGCGGTGGGCGCGCAGTTCAAGCTGCCGTACATTCATGTGGTGGTGAACAACTCGTACCTGGGTCTGATCCGTCAGGCACAGCGCGGTTTCGAGATGGATTACTGCGTGCAGCTGTCCTTCGATAACCTGAACGCGCCGGAACTCAACGGTTATGGCGTCGATCACGTCGCGGTTGCCGAAGGCCTGGGCTGCAAGGCACTGCGTGTGTTCGAACCGTCTGAAATCGCCCCTGCCCTGCGCAAGGCCGAACAGATGATCGAGGAGTTCAAGGTTCCGGTGATCGTCGAAATTATCCTGGAGCGCGTGACCAACATTTCCATGGGCACCGAGATCAACGCCGTCAACGAATTCGAAGACCTGGCGCTGGTCGGCAACGACGCACCGACTGCGATTTCCTTGCTCGACTAACTGCACATTGCCCCCATTGTGGGAGCGAGCCTGCTCGCGAAAAGGCCGGCACATTCAGCATTGATGTTGCCTGGCACACCGCTTTCGCGAGCAGGCTCGCTCCCACAGAGGGCTTCACCGATTTACAGGAGACCACCATGCCGCGTTTCGCAGCCAACCTGTCCATGCTGTTCACCGAACAGGACTTTCTTGCCCGTTTCGAAGCGGCCGCCAAGGCCGGCTTCAGTGGTGTCGAATACCTGTTCCCCTACGATTTCAGCTCCGCCGAAATCAAAGCCAAGCTCGACGCCAACGGCCTGACCCAAGTGCTGTTCAACCTGCCGGCCGGTGACTGGGGCAAGGGTGAGCGCGGTATCGCCTGCCTGCCGGACCGGGTCGAAGAATTTCGTGCCGGTGTCGATCTGGCGATCGCTTACGCGCAAGTGCTGGGCAACACCCAGGTCAACTGCCTGGCCGGCATCCGCCCGCAAGGCGTCGACGATGCCATCGTGGAAAAAACCTTCATTGCCAACCTCAAGTACGCGGCCGACAAGCTGCAAGCGGCGGGTATCAAACTGGTGATGGAAGCGATCAACACCCGCGACATCCCGGGCTTCTACCTGAACAACACCGCGCAAGCCCTGTCGATTCGCGAACAGGTCG
The DNA here is from genome assembly GCF_002356535.2 of Pseudomonas izuensis. Taxonomy (NCBI): domain Bacteria; kingdom Pseudomonadati; phylum Pseudomonadota; class Gammaproteobacteria; order Pseudomonadales; family Pseudomonadaceae; genus Pseudomonas; species Pseudomonas izuensis. The sequence goes on from NZ_AP017423.2 coordinate 5,118,594, forward strand.
GCAGCGCCAACCTGTTCCTGCAATACGACATCTATCACATGCAAATCATGGAAGGCGACCTGGCCCGCACCATGGCCGCGCACCTGGGCGAGATCAACCACATCCAGTTGGCCGACAACCCTGGGCGCAACGAACCGGGCACCGGTGAAATCAACTACCGCTTCCTGTTCGAACACCTGGACCGTATCGGTTATCAGGGCTGGGTCGGTTGCGAATACAAGCCGCTGACCACCACCGAAGCAGGCCTGGGCTGGCTCAAAACCCATAACGCGATCTGAACGAACAATACAAAACCCTGTGGGAGCGGGCTTGCCCGCGATGGCGGCAGCACACAAAACAAATATGTTGCCTGACCCACCGCCATCGCTGGCAAGCCAGCTCCCACAATGAATCTGCTGAGTCTCTAAGACTGCATTGCAGCATCAGAATAAAAAGAGGATTTTCTCATGGCTAAAATCGGATTTATCGGCACCGGCATCATGGGCCACCCAATGGCGGCGAACCTGCAGAAAGCCGGTCACAGCCTGTTCCTGTCCGCGCACCACGACGCTGCGCCTGCCGACCTGATCGCCGCTGGCGCCGTCGCCCTGGCGAACCCGAAAGAAGTCGCGCAAGAAGCCGAATTCATCATCGTCATGGTCCCGGATACCCCGCAGGTCGATGACGTGCTGTTCCGCGCCGATGGCGTTGCCGCCGGCGTCAGTAAAGGCAAGGTCGTGATTGACATGAGCTCGATCTCGCCCACCGCCACCAAGGCCTTCGCCGCAAAAATCAACGAAAAAGGTGCGCAGTACCTTGACGCGCCGGTGTCCGGCGGTGAAGTCGGTGCCAAGGCCGCAACCCTGAGCATCATGGTCGGTGGCGATGCCGATGCCTTCGAACGCGCCCTGCCGCTGTTCCAGGCCATGGGCAAGAACATCACCCTGGTCGGTGGCAATGGCGACGGTCAGACCGCGAAAGTGGCGAACCAGATCATCGTTGCGCTGAACATCCAGGCCGTGGCCGAAGCCCTGCTGTTCGCTTCGAAGAACGGTGCCGATCCCGCCAAGGTGCGTGAAGCGCTGATGGGCGGTTTCGCTTCCTCGAAGATCCTCGAAGTACACGGCGAGCGCATGATCAAGGGCACCTTCGATCCGGGCTTCCGCATCAGCCTGCACCAGAAGGACCTGAACCTGGCCCTGCAAGGCGCCAAGGAGTTGAACATCAACCTGCCGAACACCGCCAACACCCAGCAAGTGTTCAGCACCTGTGCGGCCATCGGCGGCAGCAACTGGGACCATTCGGCGCTGATCAAGGGCCTGGAGCACATGGCGAACTTCTCGATTCGCGATAAGAAGTAAGTCCCTGCCCTCGCCCCTGTGGGAGCAAGGCTTGCCCGCGATTGCATCGCCTCGGTGCAGCAGAAACACCGCAGCGTCTGCATCGCGGGCAAGCCTTGCTCCCACAGGGGCTATGCAAGCCTCGACATCCCAATAACAAGAATTCCGGGAGCCCGCCATGTCGGTCGATCCGCAACAATTCCTGCGCGAGCTGTTCGCCACAGCCATCGACGCGGCCCATCCGCAGCAAGTCCTCGAAGCCCATCTGCCTACCGATCGCAGCGGTCGGGTGATCGTCATCGGCGCCGGCAAGGCCGCGGCCGCCATGGCCCAGGTGGTCGAGCGTTGCTGGCAGGGTGAAGTGTCCGGTCTGGTGGTCACGCGCTACGGTCACGGCGCCCCCTGCGAAAAAATCGAAGTGGTCGAAGCCGCGCACCCAGTCCCCGATGCAGCCGGTCAAGCCGTCGCCAAACGGGTGTTCGAACTGGTCAGCAACTTGAGCGAAACCGACCGCGTGATCTTTCTGCTGTCCGGTGGCGGCTCGGCATTGCTGGCGTTGCCCGCAGTCGGCATCACCCTGGCCGACAAGCAGTCGATCAACAAAGCCCTGCTCAAATCCGGCGCCACCATCGGTGAGATGAACTGCGTGCGCAAGCACCTCTCGGCGATCAAGGGTGGGCGCCTGGGCAAGGCCTGCTGGCCTGCCACCGTGTACACCTACGCGATTTCCGATGTACCGGGCGACCTCGCCACGGTCATCGCCTCCGGCCCCACCGTGGCCGACCCGAGCACTTCGGCCGAAGCGCTGGCGATTCTCAAGCGCTACCACATCGACGTACCCGCCTCCGTGCGCACCTGGTTGCAAAACCCGGAATCGGAAACCGTCAAACCCGGTGACCCGAGCCTGGCTCGCAGTCACTTCCAGTTGATCGCACGTCCGCAGCAATCCCTTGAAGCAGCGGCCGTGAAATGCCGTCAGGCCGGATTCAGCCCGCTGATTCTCGGCGACCTGGAAGGCGAATCCCGCGAAGTGGCGAAAGTCCACGCCGGCATCGCCCGTCAGGTGGTGCAGCACGGTCAGCCGTTGGCGGCGCCTTGCGTGATTCTCTCCGGCGGTGAAACCACGGTCACCGTGCGCGGCAATGGCCGGGGCGGACGCAATGCCGAGTTCCTGCTGAGCCTGACCGACAGCCTCAAGGGCCTGCCCGGCGTCTATGCGCTGGCCGGCGACACCGATGGCATCGACGGCTCCGAAGACAACGCCGGCGCCATCATGACCCCGGACAGCTACGCCCGTGCCGCCGCCCTCGGCTTGAGCGCCAGCGACGAGTTGGACAATAACAATGGCTACGGCTATTTCGAGGCGCTGGATGCACTGATCGTCACCGAGCCGACCCGCACCAACGTCAACGACTTCCGCGCCATCCTGATTCTCGAGAGCCCTAAATATGACGCCTGACAAAAAGGTCAAAATCCTCGCCACCCTGGGTCCGGCTATCAACGGTATCGACAACATCCGTGAGCTGGTGCAGGCCGGGGTCAATATCTTTCGCCTGAACTTCAGCCACGGCGATCACGCCGATCACGCCCAGCGCTATCAATGGATCCGTGAAGTCGAGCGCCAGTTGAATTATCCGCTGGGCATTCTGATGGACCTGCAAGGTCCGAAGCTGCGGGTTGGCAGGTTTGCCGAGGGCAAGGTGCAACTGGTCCGCGGTCAAGCCCTGCGCCTGGACCTGGATGTCACGCCGGGCGATGAACGCCGGGTCAACCTGCCGCATCCGGAGATCATTGCAGCGCTGGAGCCGGGCATGGACCTGCTGCTGGACGACGGCAAGTTGCGACTGAGGGTGGTCACCAAATACGCCGACGCCATCGACACCACGGTGCTCAACGGCGGCGAGCTGTCGGACCGTAAAGGGGTGAACGTGCCGCAAGCGGTGCTCGACCTGAGCCCGCTGACCGCCAAGGATCGCCGCGACCTGAACTTCGGTCTGGAACTGGGGGTGGACTGGGTGGCGCTGTCGTTCGTGCAGCGCCCGGACGACATCCGCGAAGCCCGTACACTGATCGGCGACAAAGCCTTTTTGATGGCCAAGATAGAGAAGCCGTCGGCCGTCGAACAACTGCGGGAAATCGCCGAGTTGAGCGACGCAATCATGGTCGCCCGCGGCGATCTGGGCGTGGAGGTGCCGGCCGAAAGCGTGCCGCAGATTCAGAAGAACATCATCAGCACCTGCCGCCAGCTCGGCAAACCGGTGGTGGTGGCGACGCAGATGCTGGAATCGATGCGCTTCTCTCCGGCGCCCACTCGCGCCGAAGTCACCGATGTGGCCAACGCCGTGGCCGAAGGGGCGGATGCGGTGATGCTGTCGGCGGAAACCGCATCCGGCGAATACCCGCTCGAAGCCGTGCAGATGATGAGCAAGATCATCCGTCAGGTGGAAAACGGTCCGGACTATCAGGCCCAGCTCGACGTCAGCCGGCCGAAAGCCGAAGCCACGGTGTCCGATGCGATCAGTTGCGCGATCCGCCGCATCAGCAACGTGCTGCCGGTGGCGGTGCTGGTGAACTACAGCGAATCCGGCACCTCGAGTTTGCGGGCGGCGCGGGAACGGCCGACGGTGCCGATCCTCAACCTGACGCCCAATCTGCAAACCGCGCGTCGCTTGACCGTGGCCTGGGGCGTGCATTCGGTGGTCAATGATCGGCTGCGCCAAGTGGATGAGGTGTGCTCGACAGCGCTGGAGATTGCCCAGGCCCAGGGCATGGCGCAGCGTGGCGACACGTTATTGATCACGGCGGGTGTGCCCTTTGGGCAGCCGGGGTCGACTAACTCCTTGCGAATCGAGACGTTGATCTAGAGCGCACATACCGGCCTCTTCGCGAGCAGGCTCGCTCCCACAGTTGATTTGTGTACACCACAAACTCAATGACTGAACAAAGATTCAATGTGGGAGCGAGCCTGCTCGCGAAGGCGGCGACACGGTCTAACTGACTTTTTAGAACTGCCATGCCTGCCAATCACTTCAACACCCACTGCCCCGACTGGGCCGAGGCTTTGCTCAACGGTTTCAGTCAAATTTTCCTTCAGCGCCATCCGCTCTGCGGCTTGCTGTGCCTTTCAGCCATCCTGTTCACGGCGCCGGCGCTGCTCGGCGGTGCGTTGCTCGGCGGTGTCGCCGGATTACTCACCGCGCAACGGCGCAACTATGCAAAGGCCGATCGCCAGGCTGGCCTGTTCAGCTACAACGGCGTGTTGCTTGGCCTGTTGCTGAGTCTGTACTTCCCGTGGTCGGCGGTGATGCCGCCGCTGATTCTGGCTGCCGGCGGCTTGAGTGCGATGATCACTCAACAGTGGCTCAAGCGCACCCGCGTCAACCAATACGTGCCCGCCTACACCGCGCCATTCGTGGGCCTGAGCTGGTTGCTGCTGTGTTTCGCCACGCCATCGCTACCGACACCCCTGATCGAATTGAACACACCGAACCTGTTGGCCGCATCGTTCAAAGGTATTGGCCAGGTGATGTTCCTCGACCATCCACTGGCCGGGGCGATGATTGCCGCCGGTTTGCTGATCGCCGATCGCCGTGCGTTCTGCTGGGCACTGATGGCCTCGATCCTCGGCCTGGGCTCCAGTCTGCTGCATCACGAGACCGGCACCGCCCTGCTCGGCCTGGGCGGCTACAATGCCGTGCTGGCCGCCCTCGCCTTCAGCGCGCAACGCCAGCAACCCTGGCTGCCACTGCTTGGCATCGTATTGGCGCTGTTGCTGACGCCCCTCTTTGCAGCCGCCGGTCTGGCCACGCTCACCGCACCGTTTATTCTCGCCTGCTGGCTGATCCGCACCGGCATTCAGATATTCGGCAAAACCACGGTCGACACCGCGCCTTGCGCTCACGGGGACAATCAACCTAGGCTGCGCTGATCTTCGAGTCAGGCGTTATCCATGGACAGCAGCAAACACTGGCGTGAACAGCTTTACGTCATGATTTTCCAGACTGACACCAAGGCTGGCCGGCGTTTCGATGGCATTTTGCTGTTGATCATCCTCGCCAGCCTGGTGGTCGTGATGCTCGACAGCATCAACACCATTCACCAGAACTACGCCGATGTGCTGGCGTACATTGAATGGGGCTTCACGGTCATCTTTCTCGGCGAGTACATCCTGCGGCTGTACTGCTCGCCCAAACCGTTGCGTTACGCCTTCAGTTTTTATGGACTGGTGGATTTGCTGGCGATCGTACCCGGCATCCTCGCCCTCTATTACGCCGATGCGCAGTACCTGCTGATTATCCGGATCATCCGGATGCTGCGGATTTTCCGCGTGCTCAAACTCGGCCCGTATCTCAAACAAGCGCATTACCTGCTCGATGCCCTGCGCGGCAGCAAACAGAAAATCCTCGTGTTCCTGCTCAGCGTCTGCACCCTGGTCACGGTGTTCGGCACGCTGATGTACGTGGTCGAAGGCCCGCAGCACGGCTTCACCAGCATTCCCAAAGGCATCTACTGGGCCATCGTGACGCTCACGACCGTCGGTTATGGCGACATCGTGCCAAAGACTGTGTTGGGCCAGGTGATCTCGTCGATGGTGATGATCACCGGTTATTCGATCATCGCCGTCCCCACCGGCATCTTTACCGCAGAGCTGGCCACTGCCATGCGCGGCGGGCAACTGCAACACGACTGCCCGGTATGCAAGAAAAACAGCCACGAACACGAAGCATCGTTCTGCTCTCGCTGCGGCAATGCATTGTTCAAGAAAATGGAATAAGCAAAGAGCTTTTTAATCTTTAAAGGCCTATGCGAGCCCGGCTATAGTCGCTGGCAAAATGGTATCCCTCTCTACACATTACCCCCTGTAGGAGCGAGCCTGCTCGCGATGGTCTTTAACGATAACGTGGGCTGTCTGAATGCCCGCGTTGTCTTGACGTTTTTCGCGAGCAGGCTCGCTCCTACAGGGGGCGGCTGCTCATACATACATAGAACAAGGAATTCGCAGTGAAAAAACTCTTTGGCGCCTCACTTCTGGCCGCTGGCCTGGCCTTGACCAGCATGGCTCAGGCCGCACCGACCCTGCTTAACGTTTCCTACGACGTGATGCGCGATTTCTACAAGGACTACAACACTGCGTTCCAGAAACACTGGCAAGCCGAGCACAACGAAAACATCACCCTGCAAATGTCTTTCGGCGGTTCCAGCAAGCAGGCACGCTCGGTCATCGACGGCTTGCCCGCTGACGTCATCACCATGAACATGGCCACCGACATCAATGCCTTGGCGGACAACGGCAAACTGGTCCCGGACAACTGGGTCACACGCCTGCCGAACAACAGCGCGCCGTTCACCTCCGCCACAGTGTTCATCGTGCGCAAGGGCAACCCCAAAGCCCTGAAAGACTGGCCGGATCTGCTCAAGGATGGCGTACAAGTCATCGTGCCAAACCCGAAAACCTCGGGTAACGGTCGCTATACCTACCTGTCGGCCTGGGGCTACGTGCTGAAGAACGGCGGTGACGAAAACAAGGCCAAGGCATTTGTCGGCAAGCTGTTCAAGCAAGCGCCAGTGCTCGATACCGGCGGCCGCGCCGCTACGACCACCTTCATGACCAACCAGATCGGCGATGTGCTGGTGACCTTCGAAAACGAAGCGGAAATGATCGCCCGCGAATTCGGTCGCGACCAGTTCGAAGTCATCTACCCAAGCGTCTCCGCCGAAGCCGAGCCGCCGGTGTCGGTGGTCGACAAATCGGTTGACAAGAAAGGTACCCGCGCCGCTGCCGAGGAATACCTGAAGTACCTTTGGTCGCCGGAAGGCCAGGAAATCGCTGCGGCCAACTACCTGCGTCCACGTGATCCGGCGGTATTGGCGAAGTACACCGACCGCTTCCCGAAAGTAGACTTCCTGTCGGTCGAGAAAACTTTCGGCGACTGGCGCACCGTGCAGAAAACCCACTTCAATGATGGCGGGATTTTCGATCAGATTTATGCGCAGTAAGCGCTGAAAATGAAAAGGCGACCTGAAGAGGTCGCCTTTTTTATTGGTAAAACACCGAACTACTGTAGGAGCGAGCCTGCTCGCGATGGACCTCAACGATAACGCTGGGAAACTGACGCCCCGCGGTGTCCTGTCGTCCATCGCGAGCAGGCTCGCTCCTACAGGGTTCAGCTCAGGTTGCCGCAAAAAATCGCCTGGTGACCATCCCCCGGACTTTCACGCACCACCAACGCATAGCCCCCCGCTCGAAGCGTCTCGACCGCTACCGGTGCGCTTTTCCAGAAATATTGCATCGACGCTTGCGAATAGAACCGCGCATTCGGACCGTCGTTCAAGTCATAGGCCGGTTTTGCACCCAGGCTCCCACAGCTTCCCTGATAGATGTAGGCCTGCAAACGGCCTGGCAATGCGCTGCCCTGGGGTTCGCCACTGACAGCAAACCAGAACACGGTTGCATGACCATCGGGCATCATGATTGGCCGGGCGATATTTCCGGCATTGATGGAAGTAGCGTTCAGGGGAACGTTGGTGACTTGACTGTCGGGTACTGTCGAGCACCCGGAGATCGTCCCAACCGCTACCACCAACGCCAGCGAAGATACGATTTTCATCGTGAGACTCCCGCTTTGTAAGGACGCGTTGAAGTGATCCCCCTGTAGATTTTAGCTGGCGCGCAAAAGCTGGCATTTCTTCGGATGGTCGGTCGCCTGGTGACCATTACATTGGCGGTGTCACCCCATCCTTGCCTGCCGAAATCGACTGTGCCGTGAGCGTTCCATCCGCACTTTGGGTCACGAACGTGACAATTTTCACGCCCACCTTCAGCAAGCTGCGATCCCCCGGCACCAGGTTGACGATAGGGACATCTTCCGGCACCAGAATTTTCTGCTGGCCACCCTTGTAGTTGACGGTCAATACCCGGCCATTGCTGACGACCAGATCGCCGACACTGCCGTTGGTCATGCTGCTGCCCTTGGCCAGATCAAAGGGGCGATGGCCGTCGCCGCTGCCCGCCAGTTCCGGCGGGAAGACATGGACCTCCAACGCCTTCAGGCTGCCATCCTCTTGAGGAATGGCTGCCGAACCAATGTAGCTGCCGGGCTTGATATCTTCGATGTTCGCCAGGGTAACCGCGCGGATTTTGGTGTCATTGGTCAGGTTGATGACCACATTTTCGCCACTGTTGGCGTGGACTTTCAGAACGTCCGGGCTCACGCCGGTAATCTCGCCACGTACACCAATGCGCATGCCGGGTGCATCTTGTGCCTGGGCCGGGCCTGCGGTGAACAAGCCGATCAGGGTGACCATTGAAACGCCGCGAATAACGTGACGAAACATCGGATTCATGGGAGTGACTTCCTGTGATGAAACGTGAAAAGAGAACATAAGCACGCTATCGAACAAGATGTAAGTGAATGTATCATCAGCCCCTGAAATTTTGACGCAACGCTCATCGGCGAACGGCACGCGCGTTCGTCACTCATTCCGCAATGGAATGATTGCTATCACTCCAATCTCTCTTCCGCCGTATTGACCAGGCCATTAGCCTGCGCGCATTCCCTTCCGTTCAGCGAGACACGTTATGAACCCAGCGACCCAGGTGCCCCACGGCACCGCGACAATGACCCGAGGCATGGTGCTGCTGTTCGCCTTCTGTTGCGGGGCGATCGTGGCCAACATCTACTACGCGCAGCCGATCATCGGCCTGATCGCGCCGGACGTCGGCCTGAGCAACACCCTGGCCAGCTTCATCGTTTCGCTGACCCAGATTGGTTATGCGTTGGGCCTGTTCTTTCTGGTGCCTTTGGGTGACTTGCTGGAGAACCGCCGGTTGATGATCATCACCACGGTGGTGGCCATTGCCAGTCTGTTGGGCGCAGCCTTTACCGATCAGCCGAATGTGTTTTTGCTGATCTCGTTGCTGGTGGGCTTCAGTTCGGTGTCGGTGCAGATCCTGATTCCGCTGGCTGCACACCTGGCGCCGGAAGAGTCTCGCGGCCGCGTGGTCGGCGGGATCATGGGCGGTCTTCTGTTGGGAATCCTGTTGGCGCGACCAGTGTCCAGTGTGGTGGCCGATCACTTCGGCTGGCGCGCGATGTTTGTGATTGCGGCGCTGTTAATGGCAGCGATCAGCATCGTGCTGGCGGTGACCATTCCCAAGCGCCAGCCTGATCACAGTGCGACCTATGGACAGTTGCTCGGCTCGCTGTGGACGCTGCTGCGCCAGCAACCCGTGCTGCGTCAACGCGCGTTTTACCAGGGTTGCATGTTCGCCACATTCAGCCTGTTCTGGACCTCGGTGCCGCTGGAGCTGGCGCGTAACCATGGCTTGTCGCAATCGCAAATCGCGATTTTCGCGCTGGTCGGCGCCATTGGCGCCATCGCCGCGCCCATCGCCGGTCGACTCGCAGACGCCGGCCATACACGCATCGCTTCCTTGCTGGCGCTGCTGTTCGCCAGCCTGAGCTTCCTGCCAGCGTTCATTCATCCGGCCTACAGCGTTATCGGTCTGGCCGTGACCGGCGTGGTGCTCGACTTTTGTGTGCAGATGAACATGGTCCTCGGCCAACGCGCGGTCTACGCCCTCGATGCCAAAAGCCGCAGCCGCCTGAATGCGTTGTACATGACCAGCATCTTTATTGGCGGTGCGTTTGGCTCTTCGGTGGCCAGTGTGGTGTATGAACAGGGCGGCTGGTTGTGGATCGTGGTGGTGGGTAGTGCGTTTCCATTGGTGGCGTTGTTGCGGTTTTTGAGTGTTTCGGAGAAGCGTTCGCTGGCGACTGCGTAATTCCTAAAAAGCATCGCGGGCAAGCCTTGCTCCCACAGGTTATGCATTAACCCTGTGGGAGCAAGGCTTGCCCGCGATGACGGTGTTACTGACACCCCTCAATACCGAACCAGCTTCTCCATCGCCGCATCCGCCAGGAACGACGAGCGACTTTTGACGTTGTGTTCGCGCACATAACGGTCGATTCGCTGGATCACATAGCCCGGCAGCGTCACGTTGACCTTCTCGGTCTTGCCCATATAGGGCGAAATGTCGATTTCCAGCATGCCCCAGCCCATCTCGATGAAATCGGGATTTGCGAGATGTTCAACCATGGACGTCGGCATCGGAATCGGCTCTCCACTCGCCGCGATCTCTTGCAGCATGATGTGGGCAATCTCGACCGCCGCGTTATAGGCATCTTCAAAGGTATCCCCGGCGGTTACCGCACCTGGAATATCGGGGATCTGAATACCGATGGCGGTGTTCTCATCGCCCCACTCGATACAGATTGGATATTGCATTATGGATCTCCTGCGTAACTGGCCAGCGGGAAAAAAAGCCCGGCTCGCCTCCTGATGCTCTTGACCGTCCCCACCGGCAAATCCTTTTTCGGGTGAGGAACGGGAATCGTGTATGGGTTGTAGCGGTGAGTGAAGATGTGATGACTGCCAGTGATTCGGTCCAACGTCCAACCTGCTTCCATCATCTCCTTGATCAATAGCCTGCTTTGCACCATCCGCCTCCTTGCTCCGGCCCGAATAAAAGTAACTCCAGAGTTATATTTACTCAAGCACAAAAATCCGCAACGCGACGTTTGGCTGTTTTACAGGGTGTAATTGAGTGGATGACAGCCCCTTGTGGGAGCGAGCCTGCTCGCGAAGACGGCGGCACAGTCAACAAAGCTGTGATTGAAAGTCCGCTTTCGCGAGCAGGCTCGCTCCCACAAGGATCGGGTATGTCCGGTCCCTCCTAGAGCACAACCCCATCAATCCCCACACTGACATTGCCCGGCAGCTCACCACGATGCTCGATCAACCACGCATCCAGCGTATGCCCCACATGGGTCAATACCGCCGACTCAGGTTGCAATTCTTCAATGCACTGCAACGCCAGGTTCAGGTCATTGTGATTACGCGGTGCCAGTGGCTGCGGCGGCATGGAGCAGTCGAGTACCAGCAAGTCCAGTGGCTGACGTTGCAGCCAGGCCTCGGTGGCCGGTGGCAGCCCCACCGTATCGGTCAGGTAGGCGATGCGCCGCCCCTCGCCTTCGAGCAGATAGCCGAGGGTCGGTCTGGAATGCAGCAGTGGCAACGCGGTGACACTCAACGCGTCGAAACAACGGGTTTCAAATGCCTCGAACGGCTGGCTGAAGTCGAGAATCCCCGGATGCTTGTAGAGGTCCGCCAGGCCTTCCGGGTCCGTTGGCCCGTGTACCGGAATCACCAGGCCCTGCCCCCAACGCAGATGCAGCAAACCCTGGGCATGGTCAGCGTGGTAGTGGGTCTGGAAGATGCCGTTGAAACTGCGCGGCGGGAAGCGTTCGGTGAGGTTTGGCAGGCCGCTGTCGATCAGCCAGCGCTGGTCGCCGCATTCGATCAATGCGCAGCAGGGTTGTCGTCGCCAACGTGCCTCGATGCCCGCACGTACACAGGCCTGACATTCACAGCCGTACACCGGCACTTGCCGGGCATCGCCGGTGCCCAGCAACGTCAGGCGCATGCTGCGGGCTCGTCGAGGCAAGCCAGCAGGCCTTCGACCGTGCGCTCCAGCGGCCCGGAGTTGTCGAGCAGGTGCACTTTCGGGTCTTCGGCGAGCAGGCGTTCGCCGAAGCGGGCATTGCGCGCCAGCCGCTGATCGATCTCGGCCACGGACTCACGCCCCCGCGCCAGCAGGCGCTGGCGCAGCACGGCCTCGTTCACAGTCAGCAACACCACGAGCACGTTGGGATAGCGTTCGCGGGTTTGCGGCAGATGCCCGCGTGAGCCATTGACCAGCACGTCGTCCCCTGCCGCCAGCCAATCGTCGATCTCCCGAGGGATGCCATAGGCCAGGCCATTGGCCTGCCAGCTCAGGGCAAATGCGCCTTGGGCCTGCATCTCGGTGAACTGTTGCATGCTGACACCCAGTGCCGCTTCCCCCACGGCTTCCGCCGAACGAGTGATGACCCGCCGCACGATACGGCAGCCGCGCTCGGCCAGCCGAGGTCGTGCGGCATCGAGCAGGCTGTCCTTGCCCGAACCGGAAGGCCCGATGAGATAGATCAACCTGCCTGACATCAAAACACCCTCTTCGCTTGTCGCCATACTTGCTGGATCACCGGCAATCCATCCTGACTGCGTGCCTGCACCAGATCGGCGCGCAGGCCCGGGGCGATTTCGCCGCGATCACTCAGTCCTGCGGCATGGGCCGGGGCCAGGCTGACCATGCGCATCGCTTCGGGCAGGCCGATCCGCTCGCTCTGCGCCGCCAGTGCAAAGGCGGCCTGCAACAGGCTCGCCGGGTAGTAGTCACTGGACAAGATGTCCAGCAGCCCTTCTGCCGCCAGGTCTGCGGCCGCCACGTTACCCGAGTGCGAACCGCCGCGCACGATGTTCGGCGCACCCATCAACACTTTCATATTCCATTCCTTGCAACCGCGCGCCGCTTCGACCGTGGTCGGGAACTCGGCGATGGTCATGCCGTAGCGCGCCGATTCCTCGACGTGGGCCAGCGTCGCATCGTCATGACTGGCCACCGACAGGCCGAGCGCCAGGCAATGCTCGACAATCGCCGCCCGATAGCGGTCGCTGTACTCGCGAGAGTTGGCCATTTGCAAGGTAATGAATTCGTCCATCTGCGTGGTCGTCAGGTGATATTTGCCCATGTAGTACTCACGGTACTTGGACTCCAGCACGAATTGGCGCTGACCCGGCGAATGGTCCATCACCGACACCAGTTGCACCAGCGGATGCTCCACCAGATCGCGGAACACGCTCAGGGTATCCGGGTGGCACAGCTCGCAGCGCAGGTGCAGCCGGTGCTCGGCGCGCGTCAGCCCGGCGTCGGAGGCGCTGGAGATCGCTTCGAGCATCGCCGGCAGTTTCTGCATGCGGTTGCCCTTGGGATTCACGTCGCCGATGGACACCGCGTCGAACACCGTGGTGATGCCGGCCGCGACGATCTGTGCATCGTGGCTGAGCACCGCCGAACGCGAAGGCCAATCCACGCCGGGGCGCGGGGTCATGTGTTTTTCCAGGTTGTCGGTGTGCAGCTCGACAAGGCCCGGCAGCAGGTAATCGCCGTTGAGGTCCTGGGCCTGGGGCAAGCGGCTCGGGCCTTCGGCCACATCAGCGATCACGCCATCGCGCAGCAGTACGGTGCCGTAGAACACGCGGTCAGCGGTGACCAGTTGGGCATTGCTGAGGATCTGTTCAACGGGCATCGGCGTATTCCTCTTGGTTCACTGCGGCAGGCGTCATGTCGAGATGGCGGTCGGCAACCGCCTCGCGGGCAACGCGGTCGTGGAAAATGCCGATCAGCGCTGCACCGGCTTGCTTGGCTTCGTTCATCAGCTCCAGCACCACCTGACGGTTGTTGTCGTCGAGTGAGGCCGTCGGCTCGTCAAGCAACATCACCGGCCACGCCACCATGAAGCCACGGGCGATGTTGACCCGCTGCTGCTCGCCACCAGAGAAGGTACCGGGTGCCAGTTGCCACAGGCGTTGCGGAATGTTCAGGCGAGTGAGCAGCAGTTCGGCCCGGGATTGCGCCAGGTGTCTGGACCAGCCACGGGCCAGGGCCGGCTCCATCACCACGTCCAGGCAGGCGACTCGCGGTATCACCCGCAGGAACTGGCTGACATAACCCAAGGTACGCTGGCGCACCTGGAGAATGTCCCGGGGCTCGGCGCCCACCAGCTCCAGCCACTGGCCGTCGTGCTGAACGCGAATGCTGCCCCCTGCCGGCAGGTAGTTGCCATACAGGGTGCGCAGCAAGGTGCTTTTACCGGCACCGGACTGGCCGTGCAGCACCAGGCATTCGCCGCCCGCCACGCTGAAATCCACACCGCGCAGCACGTTGAGGACCACGCCGTTCTGCTGATGCAGGGTGAAGGTTTTCGAGAGGTCACGGACCTCGATCAAGGTATTCATCATGGCTGCAACACCGAAGACACCAGCAGTTGAGAGTAAGGATGCTGCGGATCGTCGAGGATCTGGTCGGTCAGCCCGGTTTCCACCACCCGCGAGCGACGCATCACCATCAGGCGATCCGCCAGCAGCCGCGCCACCGCCAGATCATGGGTGACGATCACCACCGCCAGATCCAGCTCGCGCACCAGCCCGCGCAAGAGGTCGAGCAAGCGCGCCTGCACCGACACATCGAGGCCGCCTGTAGGCTCGTCCATGAACACCAGGCGCGGGCTCGACACCAGGTTGCGGGCGATTTGCAGGCGCTGTTGCATGCCGCCGGAAAAGGTCCGGGGCAAGTCGTCGATGCGCTGCGGATCGATTTCCACCTGGCTCAACCAGTCCAGACCCGCCCCACGCAGTTGCTGGTAATTGCGTACGCCTTGGGCCATCAAGCGCTCGCCGATGTTGGCGCCGGCTGAAACACCCATGCGCAAACCATCTCGCGGGTTCTGTTCGACAAAACCCCATTCGGTGCGCAGCAAGGTACGGCGTTCGGCTTCGCTGGCGCTGTACAGGTCTAGCCATCGGCCCTGCTTGTCGCGGTAACCGATGCGACCGTTTTGTGGCGGCAGGCGCCCGCTAAGCAGCGAAAGCAAGGTCGATTTACCGGAGCCGGACTCACCGACAATCCCCAGCACTTCGCCGGGATAAAGGTCGAAGCTGACGTCCTGACAGCCCTTCTCCGGGCCGTACAACAGCGACAGGTCACGTACTTGCAGCAAGGGTTCGGTGGACACCGACAGATCGTTTTTCAGCGCCTGGTTCATTGGCCCTGCTCCTGCTGGCTGACGCGCTGGGCGCAGTAATAGGTGTCGGAACAGACGAAGCTCTGGGTGCCGGCGTCGTCGAGGATCAGCTCGTCGAGGAACGACTCATGGCTGCCGCAAATGGCGCAGCACTCGTCCCATTGCTGGGCTTCGAAGGGGTGGTCCTCGAAGTCGAGGCTGACGACTTTGGTGTACGGCGGTACCGCGTACAGGCGCTTCTCGCGGCCGGCGCCGAACAACATCAGCGCCGGGCTCATGTCGAGTTTCGGGTTGTCGAATTTGGGGATCGGCGAGGGGTCCATCACGTAGCGTTCATCGACCATCACCGGGTAGGCGTAGGCGGTGGCGATGTGGCCGAAGGTGGCAATGTCCTCGTAAAGTTTGACGTGCATGACCCCGTAATCGTTGAGGGCGTGCATGGTCCGGGTCTCGGTTTCCGACGGTTCGATAAAGCGCAACGGCTCGGGGATCGGCACTTGGTAAACCATGATCTGATCGGCGTGCAGCGGCGTTTCCGGGATGCGGTGGCGGGTCTGGATCACCGTCGCGTCCGGGGTGATTTCGGTAGTCGCGACGCCGGCGGTGCGGGCGAAGAAGCGGCGGATCGACACGGCGTTGGTGGTGTCGTCGGCGCCCTGGTCGATGACCTTGAGCACGTCATCGTCGCCAAGAATTGCCGCGGTCAATTGCATGCCGCCGGTGCCCCAGCCGTAAGGCAACGGCATCTCGCGACCGCCGAACGGCACCTGATAGCCGGGGATCGCCACGGCCTTGAGCAAGGCGCGACGGATCATGCGTTTGGTCTGTTCATCGAGGTAGGCGAAGTTGTACGCCGCGTCGCGCACGGGTGCCTGAATCAAGTCATTCATGGTTGCTGCCCTCGGCAGGCTTGCGCAGTTTGCGGATCAGTTCCAGTTCGGCCTGGAAGTCCACGTAGTGAGGCAGTTTGAGGTGCGAGACGAAACCGGCGGCCTCGACGTTGTCGCAGTGCATCAGCACGAATTCTTCCTGCTGCGCCGGGGACTCGATCTCTTCGTTGAACTCCTTGGCGCGCAGTGCGCGGTCGACCAGCGCCATGCCCATGGCCTTGCGCTCGGCATGTCCGAAGGCCAGGCCATAGCCGCGGGTGAACTGCGCCAGTTCCGTGGCCGAGCCGACGAACTGGTTGACCATCTCGCACTCGGTGACTTCGATGATGCCCAGGCAGATCGGGAAACCCAGCTCTTCAGGATCGATCCACACCTCGACATCACCGATGCGGATTTCCCCGGCGAACGGGTGGTTGCGGCCATAACCGCGCTGGGTCGAATAACCCAGTGCCAGCAGGAAACCTTCATCGCCACGGGCCAGCGCTTGCAAGCGTTCGGCGCGGCTGGCGGGTAATTCCAGCGGGTCGCGGGTGATGTCGGCGACGATTTCGTTGTTGTCGGACTCGTTCTTGATCAGCCCTTCCTTGGCCAACAGGCCTAGGACACGCGGGCAGGCTTCAAGGCTGGCATTCGGGGTGGTTTGCGGTCCCGGGTATTCACCTTCGGCCAGCAGGGCAAAGTCGAGCAGACGATGGGTGTAATCGAAGGTCGGCCCCAACAGTTGCCCGCCGGGCACGTCCTTGAAGGTGGCGGACAAACGGCGGCTGAGCAGCATGTTCGACGTGTCGATCGGCAGGCTCGGGCTGAAGCGCGGCAATGTGGTGCGGTAGGCGCGCAGCAGGAAGATCGCTTCCACCAGATCCCCCGCTGCCTGCTTGATCGCCAGCGCAGCGAGCTCTTCGTCGTACAGCGAGCCTTCGCTCATCACCCGCGCCACCGCCAATGGCAGTTGCTGGCGGATCTGTTCAACGCTCAATTCAGCGACGGAGGTATCGCCCCGGCGCTTTTTCGCCAGCAGACGGTGGGCGTTGTCGATGGCCTGTTCGCCACCCTTGACGGCTACGTACATCAGACACGCTCCTGTGTGATGCGAGTGCTGCGCGGCAGGCCGATCAGGTCATGGTCGGCGGTAAAAAACAGATCCAGCCCACGGGGGAATTCGTTGCGCTGTTCACGTTCACGCCAGAAGCCATCGGCCACCGGCAACGCGACGGCGTGTTCGGTTTCAATCCCCGGCCCGCGCCAACTCACCCCTGCCCCGCCAGCGAGGCTGGGCAACTGAACCAGCAAAGTGCAGGACTGATCGGGGTAGCGATCGTTGCCGTGATCGAAGCCGCTGAGGTCTTGCAGGTCGTCGGCGGCGAGCAAGGCAAAGCGCGCCTCTTCACGATGGACGGTCAGCGGGCAGCCACAGTGGAACGCCAGATTGGCGCGGATCAGCGGCGTGTCGAACGACGGCGCCAGCCATAGCGGCGTGTCCACATCCAGCAGCGCCAGGCATAAGGCGTAGGTCGCAGGCACCAGACCTTCCAGGCTCGGCGTGGCGTGCAGGGTCTGGATCAGACCGGGGCCGGCCAGTGCCTTGAGTGCCGCGCGAAAGCCGCGCTGGGCATCCAGCACCGGCTCGGCGAACGCCGGTTGCAACAACTGTGCGCTCATCAGTTTTCTCCTCGCACGAGGGTGAAGAATTCGACTTTGGTGGCAGCGGTGTCCGTCTCTTTTTGCGCGCGACGTTCGGCCTGGGACTGGGCCAGCGGCGTGATCACCTGGTCGAGCCAATGGCGCTGCTGCGCGCCTTGCAAATGTGCGTCGGCGAGCGCCGCCAGTTCGGCGTGGACCTTGTCGCGGCCCGCCAGGTAGCTGTAGCCGGTACGGCCATCGGCCAGGCGCACCACGCAACGGGTCACGCTCATTTCGCCGACATTGAATGGCGCGCCGTTGCCGCCCATGCGGCCACGCACCAGAGTCATGCCGATTTCCGGGGCGCGGATCAGTTGGTACTCGACGTCGCGCAACGCGTCTTCATGGGGCTGCAATTCGCTGCGACGGGCGCGGGCCAGCACGCCGATCCAATGCTGGCGCGCAGTGTGAGAAGCAGGGTTCATCGGTTGGTTCTCCATCAGGTGACGACCTGGTACTGGAAGCGATCCGAACGGCTGGTGGACTGCGCGAGCTCCACCGCACGGCCGTCGCGATCACGGGAAAGGGTGAACACACTCAGCGCCGGCAAGTGCCGGGGCATCATCAGCAGCGCGGCTTCTTCGCGGTTGGGCAAGCGGGCGCCGATCAGGCTCTGGGTGCGGGTCAGCGGCAGGTCGCGTTCACTGAGGTACTGACGCAGGGAGCCGCCGGTGTAGTCCGCCAGCAACGGTGCGTGGCTGGCGCAGTAGCGATGGCGGATCAGGCTGACCGGTTGCCCGTCGAGCTTGCGCAAGGTCTGCAATTCGATCATCGGTGCCATCTCGGCGAGGTTCAGGTGCTGCGCTTCTTCACGGCTGGCGAAGCAGTAACGGCGCTTGAGCAACACCGCCTCGACACCCAGGCCCTGGGCGGACAACGACTGGCTGTAGGCACTGTCGGCAGCCATCGGGTAAATCAACGGGCGCTCCAGCACCTGGGTGCCCTTGCCCTGGCGGCGCAGCAGGCTGCCTTCGAACACCAGTTCATCGATGGCGCGACGCAGGGTGTGGCGGTTGACACCGAAGCGTTCGGCCAGTTGAACCTCGGCTGGCAGGAAGTCTCCAGCGCGGTAGTCCGCCAGTTCCCGACGCAGGATGTCGGCCAGTTCGCGGTACACCGGCTCGTCTTGTCTAGACAACTGCATGCTTAAAAAAAAGCGCCCAGGGGCACCCCTCCGAAGATCAGATGAACTGCTTGCGCAGGCGTTGCGAGAGAATGTCGATCAGGCTGACGACGACGATGATCACCAGCAGCACGGCGCAGGTTTGAACAAACTGAAAGGCGCGAATGTTCTCCCAGAGGATCACGCCGATGCCGCCGGCACCGACCATTCCCACCACCGTCGCCGAACGCACGTTGGCTTCGAAGCGGTACAGCGCATACGAAACCCACAGCGGCATCACTTGTGGAATCACACCGTAGATCACCTCTTGCAAGGCGCTGGCACCAGTGGCGCGAACGCCTTCGACGGGACCTGGATCAATCGCTTCCACCGCTTCGGCGAACAGCTTGGCGAGCACGCCGGTGGTGCTGATCCACAGCGCCAGGACACCGGCGAACGGCCCGAGCCCCACCGCCACCACGAACAACATGGCGAAGACCATTTCGTTGATTGAACGGAAGGCGTCCATCACCCGGCGCAGCGGTTGGTGGATCCACCAGGGCGTGATGTTTTCCGAGCAGAGAATGCCCAGCGGCACCGAGCAGACAATCGCCAGCACCGTGCCCCAGAGGGCGATTTGTACGGTGACGATCATTTCCTTTAGGTAGGCGCGCCATTCATGGAAGTCCGGCGGGAAGAAATCCGCGGCGAAGGTCGCCATGTTTCCCGAATCGCGGTACAGCGCCATCGGGTTCATTTCGGCGCCGTGCCAGGCCCAGGCCAGCAGGACCAGGAACAGCCCCCAACCGGCGTATTGCGGCCAGGTACGCTTGCCGACAGCTTCAGCGTGCAGAGTGGTCATAAGGGTTCTCTAAAATTTTCCTGAAGCATTTGCTGATGCAAAACCTGTGGGGAAACCTGTGGGAGCGAGCCTGCTCGCGAAGGCGGCGGCACATGCACCATCGACTTCGTCTGACCCACCGCTTTCGCGAGCAGGCTCGCTCCCACAGTTGAGTTGCGGTGGATCAGCCGGCAGTGGCGGCAGTCTTTTTGTCGGTCTTCTCGAGCAAGGTGATGCGCTCTTGCAGCTTGGCCAGTTCGGCGTCGATCTCAGCCAACTTCTTGGCCTTGTCCGCCGCTTCGAGCTTGGTGTCGGTATTGATCGTGGTGCGCTGCTTGAACAGCTCAAGCTGACGGAGCGGCAGCAGTTGGTCGTCGCTGGATTTCAGGAACTTGCCCAGTTGCATGCCTGCGAGCACGGCTTTCTCGGAATCGGTGTCGCCGTAGCTGAAGATGAAATCGCGGATCTTCTGCTTCTCGCTGTCGCTCAGGGCCTTGCTCCACACCAGCGGGTCGGCGGGGATCAGCGGCGATTTCCAGATCACCTTGAGCATCGCCGCCTTGTCCGGCTGGGTGACTTCCAGGCGATCCCAGCTTTCGGTGTTGAAGGTCGCCACGTCCAGTTGCCCCTTGGCCACGCTCAAGGCGTTGACCTCATGGCTGGAGTTGAGGGTGCGTTTGAACGCGGTGGCCGCATCGACGTTGTTCTTGGCGAACACGTAGTAGCCCGGCACCAGATAACCCGAGGTGGAGTTCGGGTCGCCGTTGCCGAAGGTCAGGTTCTTGGCGTTTTTCAGCATGTCGTCGACCGAGTTGATCGGGCTGTCCTTGCGCGCGATCAACACGCTCCAGTAGCCGGCGGCGCCACTGGCGGCCGCAGTCTGGGCGAAGACTTCGCCGTTGGAACGGTCCACCGCTTCGATGGCGGCCTTGTTGCCCAGCCAGGCGACGTCAACTTTGTTGAAGCGCATGCCCTGGATCAGACCGGCATAGTCGGAGGCGAAGGTGGCGTTGATCTTCAAGCCGGTTTTTTTCTGCATGTCATCGAGAAACGGCTGCCAGATACTCTTGAGGTTCTGTGACGACTCGGTGGACATGATGCCGAAGTTGATGGCTTTTTCTTCTGCCTGGGCGGTACCCAGCACACAGCTGGCGAGCAGTGCTGCGCCAGCAAAAACGCGACCGATACGGTTCAACATGGAAAGGCTTCCTGAGGGTGAACGGTTGGGAATCGAGGGGTGTTTACGCGCGCGCCAATACCAGCCGGGGCGCGGCTTCGGCGGTGCGAATCTGGTCGGAACACATCAGGCTGGTGTCGATATCGGCACCGTACAAATCATTGAGGAACTGACTGCTCAGCTCGGCGGCGCGGCCATCGAAATGAATGCGTCCGCCCTTGAGCGCCACGGCACGCGGGCAATAGCGCGTGGCGTAGTCGACTTGATGCAAGGTAACGACCACGGTCTTGCCGTCGCGGCGATTGATGTCGGCGAGGATCTCCATGACCTTGCGCGCCGACTCCGGGTCGAGGGAGGCAATCGGCTCATCCGCCAGGATCACTTCGGCACGCTGGGTCAGCGCCCGGGCGATCGCCACGCGTTGCTGCTGGCCACCGGACAGGGTCGAGGCGCGTTGCGCCGCCAGATCGGCCAGGCCGACGCGGTCCAGGGACTCCAGGGCGAACTGCTTTTCCTCGGCATTGAACAGGCACAAATTGCCGCGCCAGCGTGGCATGCGGCCCAGGCAACCGAGCAGTACGTTGTCGAGTACGCTCAGGCGATTGACCAGGTTGAACTGTTGGAAGATGTAGCCGATATCGGCCCGCAAGCGCCGCACCTTGCCATTGAGCCGTCCGCTGGCTTGCACTTCCCGGCCCAGCACCTTGACGCTGCCACCGTTGTTGCGGTCGCAACAGGCCAGGCCCGCGAGGTGGCGCAGCAAGGTGGACTTGCCGGAGCCGGACGCGCCGATCAGCGCGACCATCTCACCGGACGCGATGGTCAGCTCGAGGTCGACCAATGCGGTTTTACGCGCAAAGGTCTTGTTCAGATGATCGACATGGATAGCTGCGTTCATGGGCTTCTCTGTCTGGTTGCACGGCCGTCCATGGCCGTATTTGAGTTCAACCGACTTTAGGCACGGGGCATGTCAGCCCTATGACTCGCACATGTCGCTGGATTAACTATTTGATGAAGGTTTTGTGAAAGGTTGAGACTGTAGGAGCGAGCCTGCTCGCGATGAACGTCCGGACAACGCGGGCATTCAGGCAGCACGCGTCATCGTTGACCTCCATCGCGAGCAGGTTCGCTCCTACAGGGAAACGCGCGCTCGCAATCGCGGCGCTACAAAATCAAGAAATGCACGCAGCTTCAGTGGCAACGGGGTTTGCCCCTTGTGCACGAGGCTGACCGGCAATGGCAATGACTCGAAAGGTTGGAGTACCACCTGCAGAGCGTCTTTGCTCAGGGCGTCCGCGACCTGATAGGACAACACCCGTATCACGCCGACCCCGAGCATCGCCGCATCGATGGCCGCTTCCGCCGTATTGACGGCCAACCGCGAACGAACCCGCACGGACGTCTGCGATTTGCCCGCCTCGAACACCCAGGCGCCGACAGACTCAAGGACCTCGAAGGTAATGCAGGCGTGTTCGGCCAGATCCGCAGGCCGGGTGGGCACGCCATGGGTCGCCAGGTAGTCCGGGCTTGCGCAGACTACGCGGCGCACCGCTCCCACCTGCGTGGCCATGAGCGAACTGTCGGGCAACTCGCCAATACGCACCGCGGCGTCGCAGTGTTCTTCCATCAGATGCACCACGCGATCGGTGAGCATCAGGTTGATCTCGATCTCGGGATAGTGCGCGAGAAATTCGGCAACCACCGGCACCAGATGCAGGCGCCCGAACACCACCGGTGCCGTAATCACCAGCTCACCTTTGGGCGAGGCGTATTCGCCGGTCGCCATGCGCTCGGCTTCTCCGATGTCCTCAAGAATGCGCCGACACGCCGCCACATAAGAAGCGCCGGCTTCGGTCAGCGACAGTTGCCGGGTGGTGCGATGCAGCAAGCGGGTATTGAGGTGCGATTCCAGCTCCGCCACTTTGCGGCTGACGGTGGCCAGCGGCATGCCAAGCCTGCGCGCGGCGCCCGACAGACTGCCAGCATCGACCACCGCGATCAGGACAGACATGGATTCAAGACGGTTCATGGCGCTCTATCAAAATATGGAAGGATGATTCCCGATCCTAGGGGATTATCCCCATTTATGCGAATGCGTAAGGTGGGGCACTCCACTCCCGCGCGCGATATCCCGTCGCACCTGCCGGAAGCCAACCCTGAAGGAGAGTGCCGTGAGCGCCCTGCCCCTATCCTCCGAAAGCACAACAGCACCCGCGCTGGCGTCACGCGGCAAGATCATCATGATGGCGATCATCGCTGGCGCGGTGATCACCAACATTTACTGCACCCAACCGATCCTGCCGTTGATTGCGTCGGATCTGGGCCTGGACCTGACGACTGTCGATCTGGTGGCCGGCGCGGCGCTGCTGGGTTTCGCCACCGGGCTGGCGTTGCTGCTGCCCATGGGCGACCGTTTCGATCGGCGCAAACTGGTGCTCGGGCAGATTGCCCTGGCCTTCTGCTTCGCTATAGCGGCCGCCATCTCGCCCAGCGTCGGTACGTTGATTGCCGCGTCCTTCGGCCTCGGCATCGTCAGTTGCGTGCCCCAGCAGTTGGTGCCTTTCGCTGCGGTCATGTCAAAGCCCAGCGAACGTGGGCGCAACGTCGGCACGGTGGTCAGCGGCATCATGGTCGGCATCCTGCTCGGGCGCACCATTGCCGGTGTGGTGGGTGAGACCTGGGGTTGGCGTGCGGTGTATGGCGTGGAAGCGGCGTTCATGATTCCGGTGTGGTTCGCTGCGGCTGCACTGCTGCCACAAGGCGTGCCGAGTACCAACCTGTCCTACCCGCGCCTGCTCGCATCACTGTGGCCACTGATGCGTGACAATGCGCCGATTCGCCAGTCGATGATCGTCCAGGCGCTGTTGTGGGCCTGCTTCAATGCGTTTTGGGTGAACCTGGCGGCGCTGCTGGCCCACGGTCCCTGGCAGTTGAACAGTGCCTGGGCAGGCGGCTTCGGCATCATCGGCGCCGCCGGTGCGCTGGCTGCGTCGCTCGGCGGTCGCGCTACCGACCGGTTAGGCTCGCGCAGTGTTATCGGCGCCAGTATCGGTATTGTCACGCTGGCCTACCTGCTGCTTTCCGGTGCGCAAACCTCGATGGCATTGTTGGTGCTCGGCGTGATCGTGCTGGATATCGGTGTGCAGTCGGGACTGGTGTCAAATCAGACTCGCGCGTTTGCGGTCGATCCGAAAGCACAGGGCCGCATCAATAGCCTGTACATGACGGCGACGTTCTTTGGTGGGGCGGTGGGTGCGGCGGTCAGCGGTTGGTTGATGACGCGCTATGGTTGGTCGGGAATTGTGGTCTTTGGTGTGGTGCTGGGGCTCATTGCGCTGGCCATCCACTGGATCGGCGCGCCTCGCCAGGCAGCCGCAAAGTCGACCTGATTTTTGACCTGCCTGTGATCCCCTGTGGGAGCGAGCCTGCTCGCGATGGACGTCAACGATAACGCGCCCTATCTGAATGACCGCGTTGTCTGGACGTTTTTCGCGAGCAGGCTCGCTCCCACAATGGGATCGGAAACAGGTTCGAAATCAGGTCGGCTCATAGGCCGCCTCGCCAGCAAGCCGGCTCCTACAGACATCTGCCGCAAGCAAGGTTGAGCGGTGTTTCTGTGCCCACAAAAAAGGCGACCCTCGAAGG
Source organism: Pseudomonas izuensis (assembly GCF_002356535.2). NCBI lineage: Bacteria > Pseudomonadati > Pseudomonadota > Gammaproteobacteria > Pseudomonadales > Pseudomonadaceae > Pseudomonas > Pseudomonas izuensis. Next base: position 5,142,930 of record NZ_AP017423.2, read on the forward strand.
TCGCCTTTTGCGTTACTGCCCGAACTGTCGCCCCAGACCGCCCGGCACGCCGTGAATATCGGTCTCTTCCCACGGTCCTTTCGGGCTGATCGAGCGGCTCCAGCCGTTATCCCAGCGGTAATAGGTACGCTGGCGATAGAAGGTGTTGGGCTGATCGTCGAGCACATAGACACCCAGTTTCGGGTCCCAATGGCTGTTGCCCCCCGGTGGCGGCGCAAAGCTGGCGGAGGTGCGCGGCAGCGGTTTGGCGGGCTTGGCCGGGATGCCCGGTTTGCTCGGACTGGGCGAGGTAGACGGCGTGGGTTTGGGCTGCGAAGGCGGAATCGGCGGCAGGTGCGTCGACTCGGGCTGTTGGACCGCACAAGCGCTCAGCCCCAAAACAACGCTGAGCAAAGTGATACGAGCAATGGCGGTCATGGTGGCGTTTCCTGTCATTTGTCCGGGCTGTCGATGGTCAGTGTTTGCGGCGCGGTGGTGCTGCTGGCCAGCGGCTGGCTGCGACCGATCCACTCACCTGCTGTCGGTTTGCCAGCACGGGAGATGCGCGCAACCAGTTGGACTTCAGGAAAGTTCGACAGTTTCAATTGCGGCATCATCGCATCGGCATCGCCCAGTTCGACGGTTGCCGGCAGGTCGGCCACGGTCAGGCGCTTGGCCGCCAGGGGTGCAGGTGGGCCGGAAGTGGCGCGGGCGAAAATGAACACGCTGTCACCGGGCTGGACCTTGGCCTTGAGGTCGGCCGCCAGATCCACCTGGACCTTGAGCAACGCGCCCGCCTTGGCCACCGGTGCCGGGGCCACTTTGCCACCGCTGGCCAACAGTTTTTCGGTTGCACGGGCTATACCGCCCTGCAGTGCGATGCGGGATTGGTCTTCCGGTGGCAATTGTTCCAGCAGGCGATTCCAGTAATCGATCGCCTCCTGATAACGCTGGCCTTCGAACGCTGCGATACCCAGCAGGCCGAGGCTGGTGACTTCCTTGGGATCGGCTTTCAACGCTTCATCGGTCAGTGCCTGAGTCTTTTCCGACCACTGCTTGCCATCGGCGAAGTACTGGGCCTGGGCCCATTGTCCCAACAGTTCAGGCTGGCGCCCGGCCAGGTTGACGGTTTTTTCGAAGACCTTCGCCGCGTCGGCGGGACGATCCTGAGTCATGTAGGTGCGTCCCAGGAAGTACAGGGCCTCGGCGGAATCCGGCTGCGCCGCGACCGCACGCTCCAGGCGCCGGGTCATCTCTTCCATCGACTGTGGCGCCTGGGCGAATTCCCGGGTCAACTCGACTTTGTCACTGGCACCAAAATGCAGGTACAACCCCAGGCCCAGCACCGGGACGAGGATCGCCGCCAGCAACGGCGCCGGCTTGCCCAGTCGCGATACCCTCGGCGCAGCAACGCCTTCGGTATCGGCAAGCAACTCACGGGCGGCTTCGGCGCGACCGGCGTCCATTTGCGCAGCATCGAGAACGCCTTCTTCCTGCTGAGTCTGCAACTCAGCCACGCGTTCCTGATACAGCGCCACGTTCAGGGCAGTACGATCCTCTTCGAGCTGGGCGCGACGACTGCGCAGAACAGGGATCAGCAGAAAACTCAGGGCCACCAGAAGCAGCAAACCTGCAGCGAGCCAGAAATCAATCATTCTTGGTTTTTATCCAACAGGTGGTCGAGGCGCTCGCGCTCCTCGGCAGAAAGCGAGCCCGGGGTGCTGGCGCGTTGTACGCGACGGCGGCGGACAATCACCGCGATGATCACAAAACCGCCCAGCAGCAGGCCGGCGGGACCGAACCAGAGCAATGCGGTCTTGGCATTGAGGGCCGGTTTGTAACGGACGAAATCACCGTAGCGATCGACCATGAAGTCGATGATCTGCTGGTTGTCCTTGCCCTCGCCGAGCATGCGGTAAATCTCTTTGCGCAGGTCGGCGGCAATGGGCGCATTGGAGTCGGCGATGTCCTGATTCTGACACTTGGGGCAACGCAGTTCCTTGGTCAGTTCGCGAAAACGCTCGCGATCACCGTCCTTGGCAAACTCATAGGTATCGATGGCCGCATGCGCCACCCCGGCCATGCTCAAGCCCAGCACGACAGCAGCGAGCCAGCGCTTCATGGCTTGACCTCATCGACCAGTGCCTGATATTTGGCCGCCAGTTTTTCACGCCAGACCTGTTCGTCGATCACCCCGACGAACTTGTCGCGGATGATGCCCTTGGCGTCGATGAAGAAGGTTTCCGGTGCGCCGTACACGCCGAGGTTCAGGCCCAGGGTGCCTTGATCGTCGCGGATGTCCAGTTGATACGGGTTGTGAAATTCGTTCAGCCACTTCAAGGCGTCGGCGTTGACGTCCTTGTAGTTGATGCCGTAGATCAGCACGCCTCTTTCGGCCAGCTTGTTCAGTACCGGGTGCTCGACCCGGCAGGAAATGCACCAGGTCCCCCAGACGTTGACCAGCGCCGGTTTGCCGAGGATGTCGGCGCGGGCCAGGGTCTTGTCGCCCTGCACTGCCGGCAGGGAAAACTCGGGGAACGGTTTGCCGATCATCGCCGAAGGCAACTCGGACGGGTCCAGGTACAGACCGCGATACAGGAAAACAGCGACCACCAGGAAAATCGCCAGTGGCAACAGCATCAACCATCGTTTCATGCAGTGGCTCCACTCATGCCCAGTGCTTCACGCACACGGCTTTTCACCTTGACCCGATAGCGTCGATCCAGCGCCGCCAGCACCCCGCCCAGACCGGTGAGCAAGCCACCGAACCAGATCCAGCGCACGAACGGCTTGACGTGCACCCGCACCGCCCAGGCGCCATCGCCCAGCGGTTCGCCCAGGGCAACGTAGAGGTCACGGGTGAACCCGGCGTCGATCCCGGCCTCGGTCATCACCGAGTTTTGCACGGTATAGAGACGTTTTTCCGGGTGCAGCACGCTGACTTCCTTGCCATCGCGGATCACCCGGATGGTGCCCTTGTCGGATGTGAAGTTCGGGCCTTCGAAGTGCTTGGCGCCTTCGAACACGAAGTGATAACCGGCCAGGTCCATGGATTCACCTGGCGCCAGGCGCAGGTCGCGCTCGGCACTGTTCTGGCTCGACAACACCACGCCCAGGGCGCAGACCGCGATGCCCAGGTGCGCGAGCTGCATGCCCCAGTAGCTGCGGGTCAGGGTCGGCAGACCTTTGATCAGGCCTTTGTGGCGAGTCTTGTCGAAGATGTCGCGCACGCCGGCCAGCAACACCCAGGCGGCGAGCAGGAAGGTGGCGAGCACCGCCCAGTTGAAATCGCCGTAAGCGACGCCGGCCACTACCGCCATGGCGACACTGCCCAGCAATACCGGGGTCAGCATGCTCGCCAGCCATTTCACCGGGGTGTCTTTCCAGCGCACGATCACGCCGACCGCCATCACCAGCATCAACAACGCCATCAACGGAATGAACAGCGCGTTGAAGTATGGCGGGCCCACCGACAGCTTGGCGCCGGTCATCGCATCGAGAATCAGCGGGTACAAGGTGCCGAGCAGGATCATCGAAGCCGCCACCACCAGCACCAGGTTATTGCCCAGCAGCAGGGTTTCCCGGGACCAGAGATTGAAGCCGACCTGGCTCTTGACCACCGGCGCCCGCAGGGCGAACAGCGTCAACGATCCGCCCACCACGAACAGCAGGAAAATCAGGATGAACACCCCGCGCTCGGGGTCGGAGGCGAAAGCGTGAACCGAGGTCAGCACGCCGGAACGCACGAGGAATGTGCCCAGCAGGCTCAACGAGAACGCGGCAATGGCCAGCAACACGGTCCAGCTCTTGAACACGCCACGTTTTTCCGTGACCGCCAGCGAGTGAATCAGCGCAGTGCCCACCAGCCATGGCATGAAGGAAGCGTTTTCCACCGGGTCCCAGAACCACCAGCCGCCCCAGCCGAGTTCGTAATAGGCCCACCATGAGCCAAGGGTGATACCGATGCCGAGGAAGGCCCAGGCGACGATGGTCCATGGGCGCGACCAGCGTGCCCATGCCGCATCCAGGCGTCCCCCCATCAGCGCGGCGATGGCGAAGGCGAAGGCCACCGAGAAACCGACATACCCCATGTACAGCATCGGCGGGTGCACGATCAGGCCGATGTCTTGCAGCAGCGGATTGAGGTCAGCGCCATCGCTGGGTATTTGCGGCAGGATACGTTTGAATGGGTTGGAGGTGAGAATCAGGAACAGCAGAAAACCGGTGCTGATCATGCCCATCACTGCCAGCACCCGTGCCAGCATCACCTGCGGCAACTGGCGGGAGAACACCGACACCGCAAAAGTCCAGCCACCGAGGATCAGAGCCCAGAGCAGCAGCGAACCTTCGTGGGCGCCCCACACGGCGCTGAACTTGTAGTACCACGGCAAGGCACTGTTGGAGTTGCTGGCCACATAAGCGACGGAGAAATCGTCGGTCATGAACGCATAAGTCAGAACACCGAAAGCGAACAGCAGAAAGGCAAACTGGCCCCAGGCTGCCGGCTGGGCCAGGCTCATCCACAAACGGTCACCGCGCCAGGCACCGAGCAACGGCACCACGGCCTGAACCAGCGCAAAGCACAGCGCCAGAATCATGGCCAGATGGCCAAGCTCTGGAATGAAAATGCCGGAAGTCATGGATCAACCCTCCTTAGCGGGTGTTGGGGCGGACTGACCACTGTCTTTCAACGCCTTGGTCACTTCCGGGGGCATGTACTTCTCGTCGTGCTTGGCCAGCACTTCATCGGCCACCACCACGCCATCGGCATTGAGCTTGCCCAGGGCGACGATGCCCTGCCCTTCGCGGAACAGATCAGGGAGGATGCCGCGATAGGTGATGGTCACGGACTTGTTGAAGTCGGTGACAATGAACTTCACGTCCAGCGAATCACTGGAACGTTGCAACGAACCTTTCTCGACCATGCCACCGGCACGAATACGCGTGTCCTGCGGGGCCTCGCCGTTGGCGATCTGCGTCGGCGTGTAAAACAGATTGATGTTTTGCTGCAGGGCGCTTAAGGCCAGGCCAACGGCAGCGCCGACCCCGACCAGAATCGCAAGAATGATGGTAAGACGCTTTTTACGCAGCGGATTCACTTGCCGTTCTCCCGGCGCAGACGACGCGCCTCTTGTTGCAGATAACGCTTGCGGGCCAGGATCGGCGCCGCCACGTTGAGGGCCAGCACCACCAGGCAAATGCCGTAGGCCGACCAGACATACAGGCCGTGATGGCCCATGGCGATGAAGTCGCCGAATGACGCAAAACTCATCGAGCGACCTCCAGGCTGTTCTGTACTTCGGCCTTGACCCAGCTGGCTCGCGCCTCGCGCTTGAGCACTTCCAGGCGCATGCGCAATAGCAACACCGCGCCGAAGAAACAGTAGAAGCCCAGCGCCGTCAGCAACAGCGGCAGCCACATTTCGGCAGGCATCGCCGGCTTTTCGGTGAGGGTGAAGGTCGCACCCTGGTGCAGGGTGTTCCACCACTCCACCGAGTATTTGATGATCGGGATATTGATCACGCCGACAATCGCCAGCACCGCGCAAGCCTTGGCCGCGCTGTCACGATTGCTGATGGCGTTGCCCAGCGCAATGAGACCGAAGTACAGGAACAGCAGGATCAGCATAGACGTGAGTCGTGCATCCCAGACCCACCACGAGCCCCAGGTCGGTTTGCCCCAGATCGCCCCGGTGACCAGCGCCACGGCGGTCATCCAGGCACCGATGGGGGCCGCGCATTGCAGGGCGACATCGGCCAGTTTCATTTTCCACACCAGCCCGACGACACCGCACACGGCCAGCATCACGTAGATGGACTGTGCCAGCATGGCCGCCGGAACGTGGATATAGATGATGCGAAAGCTGTTGCCCTGCTGGTAGTCGGGCGGCGCGAAGGCCAGGCCCCAGACCACGCCAATGCCGATCAGCAGCAACGCCGCCATGCTCAGCCACGGCAACAGTTTGCCGCTGATGCCGTAGAACCACTTGGGTGAGCCGAGCTTATGAAACCAGGTCCAGTTCATTACTGTTTCCAATCACGGTTGCTGCCCGTTATCACGAGGCAGCCAAAGGGTCTTTACTGGTCAATTTTTAACCAGACCTCATTATTCGCCGACGCTGATCTTCAGGCCAGCGGCTATTGCAAAGGGTGTCAGGGTTATCGCCAGGGCGGTCAGGCTACCCAGCCACAACAGATAACCGGTCGCCGGCATGCCCTGCAAGGCCGCCTGCAAGGCGCCACTGCCAAGAATCAACACCGGGATATACAACGGCAGAATCAGCAATGCCAGCAACAGGCCACCACGCTTCAAACCGACGGTCAACGCCGCGCCCACCGCACCGAGCAGGCTCAGCACCGGTGTACCGAGCAATAAGGAAAGCAGCAACACCGGCAGACAGGCGGCAGGCAAACCGAGCATCAACGCCAGCAAGGGAGCGAGCAAAACCAGTGCCAGGCCGGAAAACGACCAGTGTGCCAGCACCTTGGCCAGAACCAGAAGAGGCAGGGGGTGCGGCGAAAGGACCCACTGTTCCAGCGATCCGTCTTCGAAATCACTGCGGAAAAGCCCGTCCAGCGAGAGTAAAACCGATAAAAGGGCCGCCACCCAGACCAGTCCCGGGGACAAGGTTTGCAACAATTGAGACTCGGGGCCCACCGCCAGCGGAAACAGCGAAACGACAATGGCAAAAAACACCAACGGGTTCGCCAGTTCCGCGGGGCGGCGGAACAACAGACGGGCCTCACGGGCGACCAACAGGCCGAACACACTCATACGGCCCATTTCCCCAGATCAATGTCGCGATAGCCAGCCGGCATGCGACTCAGCGTGTGGTGAGTGGTCAATACCACCATGCCACCGCGTTCGCAGTGGCCGGCCAGGTGTTCTTCCAGCTGCGCTACGCCTTGCTTGTCCAGCGCGGTGAAGGGCTCATCGAGAATCCACAGCGGCGGGCTGTCCAGATATAAACGCGCCAAGGCGACACGGCGCTGCTGGCCAGCGGACAGGGTATGGCAGGGAACATCTTCGAAACCACGCAACCCGACCGCCGCCAGGGCCTGCCAGATCGCTTCATGGGAGGCCGGCTGATGCAGGGCACAGAGCCAGCTCAGGTTCTCCTCCGGCGTCAGCAAGTCCTTGATCCCCGCAGCATGGCCGATCCACAGCAGGTTGCGCGCCAGCTCCGTGCGCTGTTCGTTGAGTGGCTGACCATTGAGCAACACTTGACCGGCCGTCGGGTGCATCAGCCCCGAAAGCAGGCGCAACAGGCTGGTCTTGCCACTGCCATTGGGGCCGCTGATTTGTACCATTTCGCCACTGGCCAGTCTCAAATCGAGATTTTCGAAGAGCAGCCGGAGGTCTCGCTCACAGGCAAGGGCAACGGTTTGCAGGACAGGACTGGTCAAGGGTTCACGGGCCTTATCGGTTCAAGTCGGCTCTGGCGCGGCCGTTAAAGAGAAGCAGAATAGATGTATTGGCAACCCGAGCGAGAGACTTGCGTCAAATAATTGCAATGTTTCGGGCGCCCTGTATACAACCGCGCGGCATTATACATGCCATTTCCTACTCCAAAGAGCGCATTTTCCCAAGGTTGTGACCGCGTATGACAGGCGAAATCAACATCCTCCCGCTACCGCAGACCACCCCGGCGGCCACGCGCCCGCTGGCGATCAGTGGCGAGTTGCTGAAGCTGCTGACGCCCATCGAGGGCCTGATCACCACCGGCCAGACTGCCAGGGCCGAAGTGCTGTCGCTCAAGCAGGCGGATCAGACTTTTCAGCTATTGTTGAAGGTCACTCTGGAAAGCGGGCGCCAGACCACAGTCCAGGCCACCAGCAACCTGCCGTTGGCCCAGGGCACCAGCATCGCCGTCACCCAGCCTTCGGCGGGCAATCTGGCCATTACCGTGCAACAGGCCCTCGCCTCCAGCGTTGCCACCCTCACCCGCCTCGACACCGCGCAACTGCCGGTCGGCACGCTGTTACAGGGCAAAGTGCTGACCTCCCAGGTGTTGCCGCAAGTACCGGGGCAACCGACGGTGTTTCGCTCGATGGTCAGCCTGCTCAATACCGCCCTGAGCGGCAGCACCTTGAGCATCGACAGCCCGCAGCCGTTGCGTATCGGCACCTTGCTCAGCGCCCAGGTGCAGGACACCCAGACCTTGAAGTTCGTGCCCTTGAGCAACCGCCAGGAGCAATTGGCGGTGACCCAGCAACTGGTGAGTCAATCCAGCCGTCAGGGCTCGCTGAATGGCTTGCTCACGCTGTTGCAAAACCTGCCACCATCGGACCAAACCTCCAGCGACTTGCGCGCGGCCGTGGACAGGCTGCTTGCCGGCCTGCCGGACGTCCAGCAACTGAGCACACCCAAAGGCCTGGCGCAGGCGCTGGCCAACAGTGGCGCCTTCCTCGAAACCAAACTGCTGACCGGTCAGAACCCCACACTCGCGCCCGACATGAAAGCCGATCTGCTCAAATTGATTGCGCAACTGACACCGGGGCTGCCGGCCAGTACCAATCTGAGTGCGATCATCGCCGCCAACACCCTGGCCCAGGCCATGCCGAGCTTCGTGCGCAATGCCCTGGGCATGCTCGGACAGGTCAGCGCCAAACCCTCACCGACCGACTTCCCGCTGCCCGAGCGCCTGTTGCAAAGCGCCGAAGGCGAAGACGACCTCGAACACTTGCTGCGTCTGGCGGCGGCAGCGGTTTCACGCTTGCAGAGCCATCAACTGTCTAGCCTGGAGCAGAGCGGCGTCACCAGTGACGGTCGCCTGATGAGCACCTGGCAACTGGAAATCCCGATGCGCAACCTGCAAGACATCGTGCCATTGCAGATCAAATTCCAGCGCGAAGAAACGCCAGAGAAAGAACAGCAACATGAACGTCGCGACGAGCAAGAGCCCAGGCAACAACTGTGGCGCGTCGAGCTGGCGTTCGACATGGAGCCGCTGGGGCCGATGCAGATTCAGGCACAGCTGATCAAGGGCAGCCTGTCCAGCCAGTTGTGGGCCGAACGGCCGTACACCGCCAGCCTGATCGAAAACAATCTGGCGGCATTGCGCCAACGCCTGCTGGCATCGGGCCTGAACGTCGGTGATCTCGATTGCCATCACGGCAAACCACCCCAAGGCCCGCAAACCCGTCTTGAACAACGCTGGGTCGACGAAACTGCATGAAAAACCCCAACGCCCCACGCCAGGCCATCGCCCTCCAATACGACGGCAGCCACGCCCCTACCCTCACCGCCAAGGGCGACGAAGAACTGGCTGAAGAAATCCTCAGGATCGCCCGTGACTATGAGGTGCCGATCTACGAAAACGCCGAGCTGGTGAAGCTGCTGGCGCGCATGGAGCTGGGGGACAGTATTCCGGAGGAGTTGTACCGCACGATCGCGGAGATCATTGCGTTTGCGTGGAATTTGAAGGGCAAGTTTCCGGCGGGGCAGGATCCGGATGCGCCTAGGGTCGAAAAGGATGTGACGGATCGCGGGGATGATTACTGACTTCATCGGCGCACCTTGTAGCCACGACCACATCACCACTTGTCGCTACTGTCATTTCTGACAGTAGCACCACTCGATTTAAATAAAGTAAATAACACAACGCATCAACAAACCTTACAGGCGTGTTGATGCGGCGTCGCATCACAATTCTCGTTAGCGACTACATAAACTTGTTTTTCGAGGTGAACCCCATGACCCTTTCAGACGGAATTTCGAAAAGTAACTCAGACTTTCTTGACCCGACGTTTGGACTTGACGGAAAGATTGGGCACTCCTTTCCAGGAACCCGCTCCTGCGAAGCCATGGGTATAGCCGTGCAACATGACGGAAAAATCATTCTGGGTGCAACTACGCATGGCGATGATAGGGCGCAGTTCGGGCTGATTGGGTTGCACGAAGACGGCTCTATTAATCCTGAATTTGGCGGACCGAAATACCAAGGATTCGTTAGAGGCAACTTTCTTCCGGGTGTAATGGCTCTGGGAGGGCCGGTGAAAATCCTGAAGGATGGGACAATTCTGCTTTTCGGATACAACTATCTTGAACCATTCGGATTCCAACATGTAATCGCGAAATTCCTTAAAAATGGTTACCGCGATCTCAGTTGGGGAAATAATGGACAAATCATTATCGACCTGCCGGTAAAACGTGCTCACCCAGACTACTTAGGCAATCAACCACTCTTGTCCGATTTGTTCGCAGACGGCGACGTAACGGTCCAACCTGATGGAAAGATATTGCTGACCTCAATTATTGCGGAAGGCAGCGGAGTCATCATGCGCTTCAATTCAGATGGCACTGCTGACGAGAGTTTTAACAAGATAGGTTACGTCGTCGTGAATTATCTAAAGCAGCCCACTAGGTTAACGGGACACATCGTTCAGTCAGATGGAAAGATCGTCGTCTACGGCGGAGCCGGGGATCATGTCGAGAATGGTCTTTTGGCTCGACTCAGTGATAACGGCAACATCGATCGATCATTTGGCAAGGACGGCTTTTCTATCGCCACTGTCCCGAATCATTCAATGTTTTTTTCGCATGTGGTCCCGAAAGAGGATGGTCGGTTGGTCGCCATGGGAGTTGCCTATACTCAGCCAAACGATACTTTAGGAACCAACGATTGCGTTATTACGGGTTTTACGAAAAACGGTCAGCCCGACTACATGTTCAATCGTGGTACTCCGGTAATCACCGAGGCGAGAAAGGGATTATGTTATTGGAAGGATGGAATATCCTCGACAGGTAATACCACAACTGCGGTAGGCATGACTCTTAGCATAGACTCCAGCACTCAGACTGAAATTTTGGTAGGTCGGTATACGGAAACCGGGCGATTGGATCAAAGCTTTGCTGACGGAGTTGGATGGAGGATGATCTCAGTGTTTGGTAAAGGAGATTCAGCTGCCGCTTGCACCTTGTCGACTGATGGAAAGCTATTAATAGCGGGGCATAGTTGGATGCCTAACAATACAGCGACTGTAATTCGACTGCAGAAAAGTTAGAGAGCACCGCGAGACAAAAAGATCGCCACTTATGGTTCCAGTGAGGAGCACCATAAACAGCGATCTCTACAAACCGGCTCAGTTCCTGTGAAGCTTACTCATCAACTCCGCCTCAGCCTGGGTCAAGCCGCAGGACTGGGTCAGTTCGTCGACGCTGGCGCCCATCCCCACCAGTCGCGCCGCCTGGGCGAACGACAGGCTTGTAGGGTCGCGTTGTTCCACGCGGGCGAGCTGGTCCGGCAGGGGCGCGACAATGGCACGTAGTTCGTGCAGGTCTTCACCCATGCGCACATTGCCGTTCTGGTAGTCATCGACCCGTTTGGCCAGGTCCTTGATGCGCTGATCACGCAGCGCATCTCCCTGGGCCTGTTGCGCGGCGATCTTGCGTTGATCGCGAATGTACGCCAGAAACATCGCCAGCGTGCCTGCCCAGAACAGGAACAGGACAATGACCGCAACCTCGAGAATCAATCAGATACTCTCCAGTTCCGACCATTCTTCTTCGCTCATCATCTTGTCCAGTTCGACCAGGATCAGCAGTTCGTTGTTCTTGTTGCACACGCCTTGAATGAACTTGGCGGATTCTTCATTACCGACGTTCGGCGCGGTTTCGATTTCCGACTGACGCAGGTAAACCACTTCGGCCACGCTGTCGACCATGATCCCGACCACTTGCTTGTCGGCTTCGATGATGACGATACGGGTGTTGTCGCTGATTTCGGCATTCATCAGGCCGAAACGCTGACGGGTGTCGATCACGGTGACTACGTTACCGCGCAGGTTGATGATGCCCAGCACGTAGCTCGGGGCACCCGGCACCGGGGCGATTTCGGTGTAGCGCAGGACTTCCTGAACGCGCATCACGTTGATGCCGTAGGTTTCGTTGTCCAGCTTGAAGGTTACCCATTGCAGGATCGGATCTTCGGACCCTTTTGCCGCCGTCGCCTTATCATTCATACCCTGACCCCTCGAAAAACCGCCGTGGCGGTGTGTGTTCTGTGCTGCGGCATTTGAATGCCGTCGCGTGTTTGTTGTGCAGTGTTCATTTCAATTTTGGGGCCGGCTTGCTGCCGCCCATGTGCTTTGCCCCACCGCTGGCGATCAACTCGGCCAGTTCGGATACGTCGAGCAACGCACACATGTGTTCAATCACCGTGCCCGCCAGCCATGGCCGCTGACCACGGTGGCTGCGCCACTTGATTTCGTTCGGGTCCAGGCGCAACGAGCGGCTGACCTGATGCACCGCCAGCCCCCACTCGTAGCCCTGAACCGAGATGACGTATTGCAGGCCCTGGCGGAAGTCATCGCGATAACGGTCAGGCATGACCCAACGCGCGGTGTCCAGAACCTTCAGGTTGCCCGCCTGGCTCGGCAGGATGCCGAGGAACCACTCCGGTTGGCCGAACAGCGGCGTGAGCTCATGGCCGGCCAAAGGATAAATCGACCCCAGGCACACCAGCGGCACCGCCAGCGTCAACCCGGCAACATCGAACAACAGGCATTCGAACGGTTCGGCTGCCCAGGCCGGACGCCCGTCGGTTTCCACCGGTGGCGGCGTGTTGGCGGGTGGCAGGTGAACCTCGACCACCGGGAGCACCAGCGCTTGGTGAACTTCGACAACCGCTGGCTCCGGTGTTGGCTCCACCTCGGCGGATGGAGGCACCAACGCTTGCAGCAACGGAGCGATGGTCGATACCCGCGCCAGGACAGGTGCCGGTGCTTCGATTACGACAACGGGTGTCTTCGCTGCCGGCGTGGCCACTGGAGCGGGAGCGGCCACGGCTTTCTGCGCATCCCGGGCCTGTTCTTCGAGCACTGCCGCCTGGAATTCGTCCAGCGCCGCTTCGACCTCGACCACCTGGGGAGGCGCTTCGATTGACGGAGCAAACTCCTCGGTGATGTCCTGCAGCAAGCTTTCCAGATAAGACTGAAGCGCCAGTTGCGGGCGCGACGTAGTTTTCAATGGCCGGTTCATGTGCGCACCCCACGGCTATGGCTCATCTCACGCCACCTGCGGAACGAGTTGTGCCGCCAGCAGATGCTTGAGCAACGCACGGTAGGCGAGTACGCCGCGGCTCTTGCCGTCGAATTGCGAAGGCGTCAGCCCCGCACGGCTGGCATCGCGCAGGCGCGTGTCCACGGGAATGTAGCCCTGCCAGATCTCTTCCGGAAACTTGTCGCGCAGCACCCTTAGCGTGCCGAGGGACGCTTGCGTGCGACGGTCGAACAGGGTTGGCACGATGGTGAACGGCAAGGCCTGCTTGCGAGAACGGTTGATCATCGCCAGGGTGTTGACCATGCGTTCCAGGCCCTTGACCGCCAGGTGTTCGGTCTGCACCGGGATCACCAATTGCTGGCTTGCCGCCAAGGCATTGACCATCAGCACGCCGAGCAACGGCGGGCTGTCGATCACTGCGTAATCGAAGTCCTGCCACAACTGCGCCAGGCTCTTGGCAATCACCAGGCCCAGGCCACTCTGGCCTGGCGACTGGCGCTCAAGGGTGGCCAGGGCGGTGCTCGATGGCAACAGGGAAATGCGTTCGTCACTGGTGGACAGCAGCAATTGCCCGGGCAAACCCTGCGGCACGCTGCCCTTGTGCAGGAACAGGTCGTAGTTGCTGTGTTCCAGGCTGTCGGGGTCGTAGCCGAAGTAGCTGGTCATCGAGCCGTGGGGGTCCAGGTCGACCACGACCACGCGCTTGCCCGCCTCGGCCAGCAAACCGGCTAAAGCGATGGAGGAAGTGGTTTTACCGACACCACCCTTTTGATTGGCGACTGCCCAGACTCTCATTCGGATTGTTCCACCCGGCCGACCATAAGGAATCGGCCGAGAAATAGCTCAACGTGTTAATGCGGGTGACGGAGAATTGACGGCGCTCTCTCGTACCGGCGACTTGACCGGGGTCGGTGCAGTTTGTGTGCCAGCACGCTTCAAAGCAGCATCCGGTGTGGTATGAGCGGTTCCGGTCCCGGTCAGGCTGCGGCGCACGTCAAGATTGCGTGATACCACCAGCACCACGCGCCGGTTGCGCGCCCGACCTTCGGCCGTAGCGTTGTTGGCCACCGGCTGGAACTCGCCGTAGCCCACCGATGCCAGACGACCGGGGTTCACCCCCTGCATCGCCAGCATGCGCACAATGCTCGCCGAGCGGGCCGACGACAGTTCCCAGTTGGTGGGGTATTGCGCGGTACGAATAGGCTGATCGTCGGTAAAACCTTCGACGTGAATCGGATTGTCGAACGGCTTCAGAATGGCCGCGACCTTATCGATGATGTTGAACGCGATGTCGCTGGGCATGGCATCGCCGCTGCCGAACAACAGGCTGGAATTGAGTTCGATCTCGACCCACAGCTCATTGCCACGCACCGTCATCTGATTCGAACTGATCAGGTCACCGAACGCCGCGCTGATGTCGTCGGCAATGCTTTTCAGCGGATCGCTGGCCCCGGCGATGCCGGCGTCGACCTGCTCGGCATCCTTGACCAGCGGCTTGGCCGGGGTCACGGTCTTCGGACGCTCGTCACCGATCGGGATCGGCTTGAGCGCGCGTTCGGTGTCGGAGAAGACCCCGATCAGCGCCTCGGAAATGATCTTGTACTTGCCTTCGTTGACCGAAGAGATCGAGTACATCACCACGAAAAACGCGAAGAGCAAGGTGATGAAGTCGGCATAGGAAACCAGCCAACGCTCATGGTTTACATGCTCTTCATGCTGTCGGCGACGAGCCATAGTCCATTACCCCCATCAATCCATGAAGCCCTGAAGCTTCAACTCAATGGAGCGAGGGTTTTCACCTTCGGCGATCGACAGGATGCCTTCGAGCAACATTTCGCGATAACGCGACTGGCGCAGCGCAACGGATTTGAGTTTGGCGGCAATCGGCAGCAGCACCAGGTTGGCACTGGCCACACCGTAGATGGTGGCGACGAAGGCCACGGCAATGCCGCTGCCCAGTTGCGATGGATCGCCGAGGTTGCCCATGACGTGGATCAGGCCCATCACCGCACCGATGATGCCGATGGTCGGCGCATAACCGCCCATGCTTTCGAACACCTTGGCCGCTTCGACGTCGCGGCTTTCCTGGGTGAAAAAATCCACTTCCAGAATACTGCGGATGGCTTCGGGTTCGGCGCCGTCCACCAGCAGTTGCAAGCCTTTGCGCGAGTAGCTGTCCGGCTCGGTGTCGGCCACCCCTTCCAGCCCGAGCAAGCCTTCCTTGCGTGCGGTCAGGCTCCAGTTGACGACGCGATCGATGCCGCCGGCCAGGTCGACACGCGGTGGAAACAGAATCCACGCCAGTATCTGCATGGCCCGTTTGAAGGCGCTCATCGGCGATTGCAGCAACGCCGCGCCGATGGTCCCGCCGAGTACGATCAAGGCTGCCGGGCCGTTGGCCAGCGCCCCGAGGTGCCCGCCTTCAAGGTAGTTGCCACCGATGATGGCGACAAACGCCATGATGATGCCGATGAGGCTGAGAACATCCATCAGATACAGGCCTCGACCAGGTGCTTGCCGATGTCGTCCAGGCTGTACACCGCGTCGGCGAGCTCGGCTTTGACGATGGCCATCGGCATGCCGTAGATCACGCAGCTGGCTTCATCCTGGGCCCAGATCGAACTGCCGCCCTGTTTCAACAGGCGCGCGCCTTCGCGGCCGTCGGCGCCCATGCCGGTCAATACCACCGCCAGAACTTTGTCACCGTAGGTTTTCGCCGCCGAACCGAAGGTGATGTCCACGCACGGTTTGTAGTTCAAACGCTCGTCGCCCGGCAAGATTTTCACCGCGCCGCGGCCGTCGATCATCATTTGCTTGCCACCGGGTGCCAGCAAAGCCAGGCCCGGACGCAGGATGTCGCCGTCCTCGGCTTCCTTGACGCTGATGCGACACAGCTTGTCCAGACGCTCGGCGAAGGCCTTGGTGAAGGCTGCCGGCATGTGCTGGATCAGCACGATCGGTGCCGGGAAGTTGGCCGGCAATTGAGTCAGTACCCGCTGCAGGGCAACCGGGCCGCCCGTGGATGTGCCGATGGCCACCAGTTTGTAGGCTTTGCGCTTGGGGGCCGGCGACGAGGGTGCGGCGGCGTGAGTACGCGCCGGGATCGGTGCCGGACGCACAGGCGCGCTGCCGCCATAACTGCCGAGGCTGGAAGGCGCAGGTGCTGGTGCAGGAGCCGCTACAGGCGCCGGAGCACTGTAGGCGCTGACACGACGGTTGCTGCGCGCGATGCTGAGTATCTTCTCGCACAGCAGTTGCTTGACCTTCTCGGGGTTGCGCGAGATGTCTTCGAAATTCTTCGGCAGGAAGTCCACCGCGCCGGCGTCCAGCGCGTCGAGGGTCACCCGGGCGCCTTCGTGGGTCAGCGAGGAAAACATCAAGACCGGGGTCGGGCAGCGCTGCATGATGTGCCGCACCGCCGTGATGCCGTCCATCATCGGCATCTCGTAGTCCATGGTGATCACGTCCGGCTTGAGGGCCAGCGCCTGATCGATCGCCTCTTTTCCGTTGGTCGCCGTACCGACGACCTGGATATTCGAATCCGCTGAAAGAATTTCCGAGACGCGGCGGCGGAAAAACCCCGAATCGTCCACCACCAGGACTTTGACTGCCATAAACACTCCGTTAGATGCAGCGGGGCCTCAGTCGCCCCGCTCCACCAGAATCAAATACGCCGCGTGGCGTAACGCTTGAGCATGCTCGGAACATCGAGAATCAGCGCAATGCGACCATCACCGGTAATGGTGGCGCCCGACATGCCCGGGGTTCCCTGGAGCATTTTGCCCAATGGCTTGATGACCACTTCTTCCTGGCCCACCAGTTGATCGACGACGAAGCCGATCCGCTGGGTGCCCACCGAAAGGATCACCACATGGCCTTCGCGCTGCTCTTCGTGAGCGGCGGAGCTGACCAGCCAGCGCTTGAGGTAGAACAACGGCAGCGCCTTGTCCCGCACGATCACCACTTCCTGGCCATCCACCACGTTGGTGGTCGACAGGTCGAGGTGGAAGATCTCGTTGACGTTCACCAGCGGGAACGCGAACGCCTGGTTGCCGAGCATGACCATCAACGTCGGCATGATCGCCAGGGTCAACGGCACCTTGATGACGATCTTCGAGCCCTGGCCCTTGGCGGAGAAAATGTTGATCGAGCCGTTGAGCTGGGAAATCTTGGTTTTCACCACGTCCATGCCCACGCCACGACCCGACACGTCGGAGATCTCGGTCTTGGTCGAGAAACCCGGGGCGAAAATCAGGTTGTAGCATTCGGTGTCGCTCAGGCGATCGGCCGCGTCCTTGTCCATCACACCGCGTTTCACCGCGATGGAACGCAGGACATTCGGGTCCATGCCTTTGCCGTCATCGGAGATCGACAGCAGGATATGGTCGCCTTCCTGTTCCGCGGCCAGGATCACCTTGCCGCCACGGGCCTTGCCCGAAGCTTCGCGCTCTTCCGGCGACTCGATGCCGTGGTCGACCGCGTTGCGCACCAAGTGGACCAGCGGATCGGCCAGGGCCTCGACGAGGTTCTTGTCGAGGTCGGTTTCTTCGCCGACCAGTTCCAGAATGATTTCTTTCTTGAGCTGGCGAGCCAGGTCGCGAACCAGGCGCGGAAAGCGCCCGAAGACTTTCTTGATCGGTTGCATCCGGGTCTTCATGACCGCGGTCTGCAGGTCGGCCGTCACCACGTCGAGGTTCGACACGGCCTTGGACATGGCTTCGTCGCCACTGTTGAGACCCAGGCGAACCAGACGGTTACGCACCAGTACCAGTTCACCAACCATGTTCATGATTTCGTCGAGACGCGCGGTATCGACCCGCACGGTGGTCTCGGCTTCGCTGGCCGGTTTTTCCGCCGGCGGCGCAGCTTGGGCACGGGCTGGAGCCGGTGCGGCAGTGGGTGCTGGAGCGGGCGTTTCGGTTTTCGGCTCAGGTGCCTTGGCCGCAGGTGCAGGTGCAGCCTTGGCGACAGGGGCCACCACCGGAGTGCTGGCGCCGGTGACGGCTGCCGATGTGCTGCCGACTTCGGTGAACTTGCCTTTGCCGTGCAATTCGTCGAGCAGCGATTCGAATTCGTGATCGGTAATCAGGTCGCTACCGGCTGCGGCGGCCGTTGGCGCCGCAGGCGTCGGCACCGAAGCAATGGCCGATTCCAGCGCCTCGACGGCAAAGTTGCCCTTGCCGTGCAATTGGTCGAGCAGCGCTTCGAATTCGTCGTCGGTGATGTCGGAACTGTCGCCCGCGGCTTTCGGAGCCTCCGGCGCGGCAGGTGCAACAGGGGCCACCACCGCATCCACGGCGAACTGGCCTTTACCGTGCAATTGGTCGAGCAACGACTCGAACTCGGCATCGGTGATTTCGTCGCTGGCAACGCCATCGCCAGCAGGTGCAGGTGCAGCCGCCGGCGCCTCGGCCTGAGCCTTGACGGCGTTCAGCGAGTCCAGCAGTTGTTCGAATTCATTGTCGGTGATGTCACCCGATTCGCTTTGTGCGACAGGCTCTTCAACCACTTCGGCAACGGGCGCAGGTGCAGCCTCGTCTGCCGTTTGCGGCTCGGCCAGACGGGCCAGTGCCGCGAGCAGTTCAGGTGTGGCCGCCGTGATCGGGCTGCGCTCGCGGACTTCGCTGAACATGCTGTTCACCGCGTCCAGTGCTTCGAGAACCACGTCCATCAGTTCCGAATCGACGCGACGTTCGCCCTTGCGCAGGATGTCGAATACGTTCTCGGCGATGTGGCAGCACTCCACCAGCTCGTTGAGCTGGAGGAAGCCGGCGCCCCCTTTTACAGTGTGAAAACCGCGAAAAATTGCATTGAGCAAGTCCGCATCATCCGGCCGGCTTTCCAGCTCGACCAGTTGCTCGGACAGTTGCTCTAGAATCTCGCCGGCCTCAACCAGGAAATCCTGAAGGATCTCTTCATCGGCGCCGAAGCTCATTAATGGTGTGCTCCTAACAGGTTTAAAAACCCAAAAAACCTAAAATTCCGAACCCTAAAAACCCAGGCTGGATAGCAAATCGTCCACATCGTCCTGACCGGACACAACGTCTTCTCTTTTATCGGCATGAATCTGCGGACCTTCACCCTGAGAGAGATGTTTTTGTGGATCTTTTTCGGCAAGCATCGCATCACGGTCATGTTCGATGCCCGCAAAGCGGTCCACCTGGCTGGCCATGAGTACGAGCTTGAGCAGGTTGCTTTCAACTTCGGTGACCAGTTGGGTCACACGCTTGATCACTTGACCTGTGAGGTCCTGGTAATCCTGGGCAAGCAGGATGTCATTGAGATTGCTCGACACCGCGCGGCCGTCCTCGGCGCTGCGTGTCAGGAAGCCGTCGACCCGGCGCGCCAGTTCGCGGAACTCTTCAGCCCCGACTTCGCGACGCATGAACCGTCCCCAGTCGGTGCTCAGGGCCTGGGCTTCTTCGCTCAGGCGACTGACCAGCGGCGTGGCGTTTTCCACCAGGTCCATGGTGCGGTTGGCCGCGGCCTCGGTCAGCTTGACCACATACCCCAGACGCTCGGTGGCATCGGTGATCTGTGACACTTCCTCGGCTTGCGGCATGTGCGGGTCGATCTGGAAATTGACGATCGCACTGTGCAACTCGCGGGTGAGCTTGCCCACTTCCTGATACAGGCCGCGGTCACGGGTCTGGTTGAGCTCATGGATCAATTGCACAGCATCGCCGAACCTGCCTTTTTCAAGGCTCGCGACCAGTTCGACGGCGTGTTTTTTCAAGGTCGATTCAAAATCGCCCTGCGAAGATTCGTTATGCCCCATAGCTCCCCCGTGGCGCAGTTCAACCGATGCGTTCGAAAATCTTCTCGATTTTTTCTTTCAACGCCTGGGCCGTGAAGGGTTTGACCACATAGCCGTTTACACCGGCCTGGGCCGCTTCGATGATCTGCTCGCGCTTGGCTTCAGCGGTCACCATCAGCACCGGCAGGTGCTTGAGCTTTTCATCGGCACGCACGTGGCGCAGCAGATCGATACCGGTCATGCCAGGCATGTTCCAGTCCGTTACCAGAAAGTCGATGCTCCCGCTGTTGAGTACCGGAATGGCGGTAGTGCCATCGTCGGCCTCGACCGTGTTGGTGAACCCCAGGTCACGCAACAGGTTTTTTATGATCCGCCGCATCGTTGAGAAGTCATCAACGATGAGGATTTTCATGTTCTTGTCCAATTCGACCTCCAAGCAGACTAAAACGCGCCCAGCACCTGGACGCGCCATTTCAATCAATCTGGCAAAGCACTCGATGACTGTCTGGAGTACAGCGGATCGAGACCGGCGCGGTTCATCACCCCACCAGCCACGTCGCAGTGCCCCCACACTGCCTTCAGCGCGCTCGCCACTCTCCCAAACGCCCCCGCAAACGGGCCGCGCACTGGCTGTGTAACTGGCTGACCCGAGATTCGCTGACCCCCAGGACCTCACCGATTTCCTTGAGGTTCAACTCTTCGTCGTAGTACAGCGCCAACACCAGTCGCTCACGCTCCGGCAAATTGGCAATCGCGTCCGCCAGCGCCGCCTGGAAGCGTTCATCTTCCAGATCGCGTGACGGTTCGAGATGAGCACTCGCGCCATCCTCGTGCAGCCCTTCGTGTTCGCCGTCCTGCAACAGATCGTCGAAACTGAATAACCGGCTGCCCAGGGTGTCGTTCAAAATCCCGTAATAATCGTCGAGACTCAATTGGAGTTCGGCCGCAACTTCGTGATCTTTAGCGTCACGGCCGGTTTTAGCTTCAATCGAGCGAATGGCGTCGCTGACCATGCGGGTATTGCGGTGGACCGAACGTGGCGCCCAGTCCCCCTTGCGCACTTCGTCGAGCATGGCGCCGCGGATACGGATGCCCGCGTACGTTTCGAAACTCGCGCCTTTGCTGGCGTCGTATTTGGTCGACACTTCAAGCAGGCCGATCATCCCGGCCTGGATCAGGTCTTCGACCTGGACGCTGGCCGGCAGGCGCGCCAGCAAGTGGTAGGCAATGCGTTTGACCAGTGGCGCGTAACGCTCGATCAGCTCGTACTGCGCGTCACGCGCCGACTTCTTGTAGAGGTTGTAACCGCTGGCTGTCATAGCACCGGTCCTGCCGTCTGTTGCACGAGGCGCTCGACGAAAAACTCCAGGTGCCCGCGCGGGTTGGCCGGCAGCGGCCAGGTATCGACCTTTTGTGCGATTGCCTTGAAGGCCAGCGAGCACTTGGAACGCGGAAAGGCTTCGTAGACGGCACGTTGTTTCTGCACGGCCTTGCGTACGCTTTCGTCGTAAGGCACGGCGCCGACGTATTGCAGGGCGACGTCGAGGAAGCGGTCCGTGACCTTGGTCAACTTGGCAAACAGGTTGCGACCTTCCTGCGGGCTCTGCGCCATGTTCGCCAGGACGCGGAAGCGGTTCATGCCGTAATCGCGGTTGAGCAATTTGATCAAGGCGTAGGCGTCGGTGATCGAAGTCGGTTCGTCGCAGACCACCAGCAATACTTCCTGTGCCGCGCGCACAAAGCTGACTACCGAGTCACCAATACCCGCAGCGGTGTCGATCACCAGCACGTCGAGGTTGTCGCCGATGTCGCTGAACGCCTGGATCAGGCCGGCATGCTGCGCCGGGCTCAAATGAACCATGCTCTGGGTGCCGGACGCGGCCGGCACGATGCGGATGCCGCCAGGCCCCTGCAACAGCACGTCGCGCAGCTCGCAGCGGCCTTCGATCACGTCGGCCAGGGTACGTTTGGGTGTCAGGCCCAGCAGAACGTCGACGTTCGCCAGCCCCAGGTCGGCGTCCAGCAGCATGACGCGCCGGCCAAGCTCAGCCAAAGCCAGGGACAAGTTCACTGACACGTTAGTTTTCCCGACGCCACCTTTGCCGCCGGTCACCGCGATCACCTGTACGGGATGCATGCTGCCCATGTTATTTCTTTACCTTGTCTTGCATAGACGGAGGCCACATTACTGGCTGCGCGTTCGCAAATGGAACAATGCATGGCAGACCATCGATGTAGGTACAAAAACTATTCATTTTCACCTCAGCCTACCTGTTTGGTCGGGCTGTGGTAGATATCAGCGAACATGTCAGCCATGGCTTCTTCGCTGGGCTCTTCCTGCATTTGCACGCTAACGGCCCGACTGACCAGTTGATGACGACGCGGCAGATGCAAATCATCCGGGATCCGCGGGCCGTCGGTCAGGTAGGCCACCGGCAATTCATGGCTGATGGCCAGGCTCAACACCTCGCCCAGACTCGCCGTTTCATCCAGTTTAGTCAGGATGCAGCCAGCGAGCCCGCAACGCTTGTAACTGTGATAAGCGGCGGTTAGAACCTGTTTCTGGCTGGTGGTTGCCAGGACCAGGTAATTTTTTGACTTGATGCCACGCCCGGCCAGGCTTTCAAGCTGCATGCGCAGGGCCGGATCGCTGGCTTGCAGGCCGGCGGTATCGATCAGCACGACGCGCTTGCGCAGCAGTGGATCCAGTGCCTGCACCAGCGATTGCCCCGGATCGACGTGGGTCACCGATACATTGAGAATCCGGCCCAGGGTCTTGAGTTGCTCCTGGGCACCAATACGATAGCTGTCCATGCTCACCAGCGCGATGTTCTGTGCGCCGTATTTAAGCACGTAACGGGCAGCCAGCTTGGCCAGGGTGGTGGTCTTGCCCATGCCGGCAGGGCCGACCATGGCAATCACACCGCCCTCTTCGAGCGGTTCGACTTCCGGTGTGGCGATCATCCGTGCCAGGTGTGCCAGCAACATGCGCCAGGCCTGGCGGGGCTCTTCGATGTCGGTGATCAGCGCCAGCAAATCCCGCGACAACGGACCGGACAGGCCAATGCGTTGCAGGCGGCGCCAGAGGTTCGCCTGGTCCGGACGGCTGCCCTGCAGCTGGTTCCACGCTAAAGAGCCCAGCTGAACTTCAAGCAGCTCCCGCAGGCCGTTGAGCTCGAAGCGCATCGAGTCGAACACGCGCTGATCAACCGCAGGCGCAGCAACAGGGGCCGGCGCAGGGCGACGGGGCTCGGCGTAGGTCGGTTCGATCAGCGGCTCGGCGGCGGTGAGCGGCAGGCCTGCGAACAACTGGCGATTGGTGGCGTTGTCGCTCTCGCCTTCGCTGCGCAGGCTCAATTCGGCCTGGGCGGTGACGATCCGCGACTGAGTCTTGCGCAGCTCGTCTTCGAGTTCCATGTTCGGAACGCGCGGAGCCAGCGCCGACAGTTTGTAATCCAGGGCAGCCGTCAGCTCGACACCACCGGCGATCCGGCGGTTGCCAATGATGGCGGCATCGGCGCCCAGCTCATCACGAACCAGTTTCATGGCCTGACGCATATCGGCGGCGAAAAAACGCTTAACTTGCATAAACCACTACCTCAGCCGTTGGGCCCTACTGTCGCAACGATGGTCACTTGCTTGTTGTCAGGTATTTCCTGATAGGCCAACACATGCAAACCCGGGACTGCCAGCCGGCCAAATCGCGAGAGCATCGCGCGAACCGGACCGGCCACCAGCAGAATCACCGGTTGACCTTGCATCTCCTGACGCTGAGCCGCATCGATCAACGAGCGCTGCAGCTTCTCGGCCATGCTTGGCTCCAGCAGAACGCCCTCTTCCGAGCCTTGTCCTGCCTTCTGCAGACTATTGAGCAATATTTGTTCCAACCTTGGCTCCAGCGTGATGACTGGCAGCTCCGAGTCAGTGCCTACAATGCTTTGCACGATGGCGCGGGAAACGCCGACGCGCACCGCGGCCACCAATGCGGCAGTATCTTGACTCTTGGAGGCGTTGTTGGCGATGGCTTCGGCGATGCTGCGGATATCGCGTACCGGCACCTGTTCGGCCAACAAGGCCTGCAAAACCTTGAGCAATTGCGACAGCGACAGCACGCCCGGCACCAGTTCTTCGGCCAGTTTCGGCGAGTTTTTCGCCAGCAATTGCATGAGTTGCTGCACTTCCTCGTGACCTATCAGCTCGCTGGAGTGCTTGTACAGAATCTGGTTCAAGTGGGTTGCCACCACGGTACTGGCATCGACCACGGTATAGCCCAGCGATTGCGCCTGGGCACGCTGGCTGATTTCGATCCACACCGCCTCCAGCCCGAAAGCCGGGTCTCTGGCGGTGATGCCGTTGAGCGAGCCGTAGACCTGCCCCGGGTTGATCGCCAGTTCGCGGTCCGGGTAAATCTCCGCTTCCGCGAGGATCACCCCCATCAGGGTCAGGCGATAGGCACTCGGCGCCAGATCGAGGTTGTCGCGGATATGCACGGTCGGCATCAGGAAGCCCAGGTCCTGGGACAGCTTCTTGCGTACTCCTTTGATTCGCGCCAGCAATTGACCGCCCTGGTTGCGGTCCACCAGCGGAATCAGGCGATAACCCACTTCCAGGCCGATCATGTCGATCGGCGTCACGTCATCCCAGCCCAGCTCCTTGGTTTCCTGGGCGCGGGCCGGCGATGGCAGCAGCTCCTGCTGACGCTTGACCTCTTGTGCAGCGTGGACCTTGATGGCGTTCTGCTTCTTCCAGAACAGGTACGCGCCACCCGCCGCCAGCGCCGCCATGCTCAGGAAAGACACGTGCGGCAT
This sequence comes from Pseudomonas izuensis, assembly GCF_002356535.2. NCBI lineage: Bacteria > Pseudomonadati > Pseudomonadota > Gammaproteobacteria > Pseudomonadales > Pseudomonadaceae > Pseudomonas > Pseudomonas izuensis. The sequence continues at coordinate 5,167,476 of NZ_AP017423.2, forward strand.
ACCAGGCACCAGGCCCATCACCGCCATCAAGCCGGCAGCCACGGCCAGCGCCTTGGGCGAGGCGAACATCTGGCGATTGATCTGCTTGCCCATGTCTTCCGAACCGGAAGCACGGGTCACCATGATCGCGGCAGCAGTGGACAACAGCAGTGATGGCAATTGCGCCACCAAACCGTCACCAATGGTCAGCAATGCGTAAACCTTGCCGGCATCAGCGAAGGACATGTTGTGCTGGAAGATACCGACGGCCATGCCGCCGATCAGGTTGATGAACAGAATCAGCAGGCCGGCGATGGCGTCACCGCGCACGAACTTGCTGGCACCGTCCATGGAACCGTAGAACTCGGCTTCCTGGGCGACTTCTACACGACGGGCCTTGGCCTGGTTCTGATCGATCAGACCGGCATTGAGATCGGCGTCGATGGCCATTTGCTTGCCGGGCATCGCGTCGAGGGTGAAACGCGCGCTCACCTCGGAAATCCGCCCGGCGCCCTTGGTCACCACGACGAAGTTGATGATCATCAGAATCGCGAACACCACGATACCGACCACGTAGTTACCGCCGATCACCACCTCACCGAAGGCCAGGATCACCTTGCCGGCGGCGGCGTGACCGTCCTGACCATGAAGCATCACCACCCGCGTGGAGGCCACGTTAAGCGCCAGGCGCAGCAGGGTCGCCACCAGCAAAATGGTTGGGAACACCGCGAAATCCAGCGGCCGCAAGGCGTAGACGCAGACCAGCAACACGACAATCGACAGGGCGATGTTGAAGGTGAAAAACACGTCCAGCAGGAACGGCGGGACCGGCAACATCATCATCGCCAACATGACCAGCAACAACAGCGGCACGCCCAGATTGCCTCGACTGAGGTCTGCCATGTGCGTGCGAGTACTGTTGAGTAACTGAGAGCGATCCACCGGTAATCCCCGTGCCTTTAAAGCAAACTTTTGACGCCTGAAGCGGGCGCACAGGGGCTACTGCAAGAAGCTTTCCAACTTTTGCGGGGGTTTGAATTAGAGAGGTTTACATGAAGATTTGTGTTGCCTGGACGGGCCTCATCGCGGGCAAGCCTTGCTCCCACAATATTGTGTCGTCCACAAAACCTGTGGGAGCAAGGCTTGCCCGCGATGAGGCCGGAACTGACAACGAAAGAATCAGGAATCGCGACGCAGATCAGGCGGAATCGGCAAATCATCCTTCAACGGATCCGGCCGCTTGCCCTTGCCGGCCTTGTACTGGCGAATCTGATAGACATACGCCAGCACCTGCGCCACCGCGAGATACAACCCACCTGGAATTTCCTGCTCCAGCCCCGTGGAGTAGTAAATCGACCGCGCCAGCGCCGGCGATTCCAGCAGCAAAATTTCGTTGGCCACCGCGATTTCACGAATCTTCAGCGCCAAAAAGTCACTGCCCTTGGCAATCAACATCGGCGCGCCGCTCTTGTCCGGGTCGTACTTGAGTGCTACGGCGTAGTGGGTCGGGTTGGTGATGACCACGTCGGCGTCGGGAATGGCGGCCATCATTCGGCGCTGGGACATTTCGCGCTGCAGCTGGCGAATCCGTTGCTTGACCTCGGGCCGCCCTTCCTGGTCCTTGTGCTCGTCGCGCACTTCCTGCTTGGTCATCTTCAGTTTGTTGATGCTTTCCCACAACTGAAGCGGTACGTCCACCGCGGCAATGATGATCAGCCCGCAGGCCATCCACAGGGTGCTCCAGCCGACCACTTGCAGGCTATGAGTGACCGCTCGATCCAACGGTTCATGGGCGATGCGCAGCAGGTCGTCGATGTCTCCCGACAACACCACCAGCGCCACGAACAGGACAATGAAAAACTTCGCCAGGGCCTTGAGCAGCTCGGTCAGGGCTTTGGCCGAGAACATGCGCTTGAGGCCCGCACCGGGGTTCATGCGGCTGAATTTGGGGGCCATACTGCCGGCGGAGAACAGCCAGCCACCCAGGGAGATAGGGCCGATCAACGCGGCCAGCAGCAAGGTGATCATTACCGGCTGAATCGCCAGCAAGGCAATCTTCCCGGAATGCAGCAGGTAGGTGCTCATCGAGCGCTGGTCCAGCACCACGTCCCGCGACAGGGAAAAATTCAGGCGCATCAGGTCCATCAGGTCCTGGGCCAGTGCCCCACCGAAAATCAGCAGCGCGCCAGCACCGGCAAGCATGATCGCCAGGGTGTTCAGCTCTTTGGAGCGCGCAATCTCGCCCTTCTCACGGGCGTCCTTTTTCTTTTTCTCCGTGGGGTCTTCTGTTTTGTCCTGACCGCTTTCGCTCTCTGCCATGACTCAGCGCGCCTGTGCCAGTTCGCGTAAAAACTGCAAGGCCTCGCTGGCCAGCGGTTGATACTGATTGAGAATGTCCGCCAGCCCGACCCAGACGATAAACAGCCCGAGCACCAGGGTGAGCGGGAAGCCGACGGAGAAGATGTTCAGTTGCGGTGCCGCCCGGGTCATCACGCCAAACGCGATGTTGACCACCAGCAGCGCGGTGATCGCCGGCAGCACCAGCAGCAACGCCGCGCCCAGTACCCAGCCGAGCTTGCCGGCCAGTTCCCAGAAATGATTGACCATCAAGCCGCTGCCCACCGGCAACGTGGTGAAACTCTCGGTGAGCACTTCGAAGACCACCAGATGGCCATTCATGGCCAGGAACATCAGGGTCACCAGCATGGTGAAGAACTGCCCGATCACCGCCACCGACACGCCGTTGGTGGGGTCGACCATCGAGGCGAAGCCCATGCCCATCTGAATGGCGACGATCTGCCCCGCCACCACGAAGGCCTGGAAGAACAGTTGCAGGGAGAAACCGAGTACCGCGCCGATGAGGATCTGCTCGGCAATGAGCAGCAATCCGCTCAAGTCCAGCGCATTTACCGGCGGCATGGGCGGCAGGTTCGGGGCGATGACCACCGTAATGGCCAGGGCGAAATACAGGCGAATGCGCTTGGGCACCAGTGAGGTGCCGAACACCGGCATGACCGTCAGCAAGGCGCCGATGCGGAACAGCGGCAACATGAAGCTCGCCACCCAGGTGCTGATCTGGGTATCGGTCAGCTGAAGCAGCGACGACATGGCTTAGCCGATGACCTGCGGAATACTGCCGTACAACTGCAGGATGTACTCCATGAAGGTCTGCACCAGCCACGGGCCGGCCACGATCAGGGTCACCAGCATCACCAGCAGGCGCGGCAGGAAGCTCAAGGTCTGTTCGTTGATCTGGGTGGCGGCCTGGAACATCGCCACGATCAGGCCCACCAGCAAACTCGGAATCACCAGCACCGCCACCATCATGGTGGTCAGCCAAAGGGCTTCACGGAAGATATCGACGGCGACTTCTGGCGTCATGGCGATACACCACCAAAGCTACTGGCGAGGGTGCCGATGATCAGCGCCCAGCCATCGACCAGCACGAACAGCATGATCTTGAACGGCAGGGAAATGATCAGCGGTGACAGCATCATCATCCCCATGGCCATCAGCACACTGGCCACGACCAGGTCGATGATCAGGAACGGAATAAAGATCATGAAACCGATCTGGAAGGCGGTTTTCAGCTCCGAGGTCACGAACGCCGGCACCAGAATGGTCAGCGGCGCCTGATCCGGGCTCGCAATGTCGGTGCGCTTGGACAGGCGCATGAACAGCTCCAGGTCACTGGTGCGGGTCTGGGCGAGCATGAAGTCCTTGATCGGCACCTGGGCCTTGGCCACGGCGTCCTGAGCCGTCATTTTTTCCGCCAGATACGGCTGCAAGGCGTCCTGGTTAACCCGGTCGAACACCGGCGCCATGATGAACAGGGTCAGGAACAGCGCCATGCCCGTGAGGATCTGGTTCGACGGTGTCTGTTGCAGGCCCAGGGCCTGGCGCAGGATCGAGAAGACGATGATGATCCGGGTGAAACTGGTCATCAGCATGACGAACGCCGGGATGAAACTCAGCGCAGTCATGATCAGCAGGATTTGCAGGCTGACCGAGTATTCCTGGGCGCCCTGTGCATTGGTGCCCAGGGTGATCGCCGGGATCGACAGCGGATCGGCGGCGAACGCCAGCGGCGCGGCCAGCAGCAGGGCCAGCGTCAAGACGATGCGTAGCGCACCCATTACTTCTTATCCTTCTGATCCTTGCCGAGCATCTTCAACAGATGCTGGGCAAACTCCGGAGTCGCTTTGTCGGCGGTGGCCGGCACTTCAATCGGCTCTTTAAGCACATGCAGCGCGGTGATCGTGCCAGGGCTGAGACCGAGCAGGATCTGCTCGTTGCCGACCTGCACCAGCATCAAACGGTCACGCGGGCCGAGGGCGCGGGAACCGATCAGCTCGATCACCTGCCCCTTGCCGGCCGGCCCTGCCTGCTGCACCCGGCGCAACAGCCAGGCGAGGAAGAAGATCAACCCCAGCACCAGCAGCAAGCCGAACACCAGCTGCGTCAATTGCCCGGCCACGCCGCTGTTGACCGCCGGTGCCGCGGCAGTAGCGGCTGTCGCGACAGGCTCGGCCGCCAGCACGCTGAACGGCAACGCCAACAGACCCCAAAGAAGCTTTTTCACTCAGCGCAACTTCTTGATGCGTTCGCTTGGGCTGATCACGTCGGTCAGGCGGATGCCGAACTTCTCGTTGACCACCACCACTTCGCCATGGGCGATCAGCGTGCCGTTGACCAGCACGTCCAGCGGCTCACCGGCCAGGCGATCGAGCTCGATCACCGAACCCTGGTTGAGTTGCAGCAGGTTGCGAATGTTGATGTCGGTGCTGCCCACTTCCATGGAAATCGACACCGGGATATCGAGGATCACGTCCAGGTTCGGCCCTTCCAGGCTGACCGGATCGTTGTTTCTCGGCACGCTGCCGAATTCTTCCATCGGCAGGCGGCTGGAGCCCGGAACGCCGGAATCGGCGGCCAGCAGTGCATCGATGTCGGCCTGGCCGGCATCACCGGTTTCTTCCAGGGCCGCGGCCCATTCGTCAGCCAGCGCCTGGTCGTCCTGGGTATTCATATCGTTAGCCATCAATTTGTCCTCGACGAGCAACTGCTCGATCACAAGCAGTCATTTCAAATAGGGTTGGTGTGCCGGTCAGCGGCGCTCGATCGGTTCGATCACCTGCAACGCGAGGTTGCCTTTGTGCGAGCCCATCTTGACCTTGAAGGCCGGCACGCCGTTGGCGCGCATGATCATGTCTTCCGGCATTTCCACCGGGATGATGTCCCCCGGCTGCATGTGCAGGATGTCGCGCAATTTCAACTGGCGACGGGCCACAGTGGCGCCGATCGGCACGTCGACATCCAGCACGTCCTGACGCAAGGCATTGACCCAGCGCTCGTCCTGATCGTCGAGGTCCGACTGGAAGCCGGCGTCGAGCATTTCGCGCACCGGTTCGATCATCGAATACGGCATGGTCACGTGCAGATCGCCGCCACCGCCATCGAGTTCGATGTGGAAGGTCGACACCACAATGGCTTCGCTCGGACCGACGATGTTGGCCATGGCCGGGTTCACTTCCGAGTTGATGTACTCGAAATTCACTTCCATGATCGCCTGCCAGGCTTCCTTCAAGTCGATGAAGGCCTGCTCCAGCACCATGCGCACCACGCGCAATTCGGTCGGGGTGAATTCCCGCCCTTCGATCTTGGCGTGACGGCCGTCGCCACCGAAGAAGTTGTCCACCAGTTTGAACACCAGTTTGGCGTCGAGGATGAACAGCGCTGTACCGCGCAGCGGTTTGATCTTGACCAGGTTGAGACTGGTCGGCACGTACAGCGAGTGCACGTATTCGCCGAACTTCATCACCTGCACGCCACCGACCGCCACGTCCGCCGAACGGCGCAGCATGTTGAACATGCTGATGCGCGTGTAGCGGGCGAAACGTTCGTTGATCATCTCCAGGGTCGGCATGCGTCCGCGGACGATGCGATCCTGGCTGGTCAGGTCGTAGCTTTTGACGGTGCCGGGTTCGGCAATGTTATCGGTCTGTACCAGACCATCGTCCACGCCATGCAACAGCGCGTCGATCTCATCCTGGGACAGCAGGTCCTGCACGGCCATGTCGTGTTCCTACTGCAGTACGAAATTAGTGAAAAGCAACTGTTCGACGACCACTTTGCCGAGTTCTTTCTGCGCGACTTCCTGGACGCTGGCCGTGGCTTTCTGACGCAACATTTCCTGGCCGACCGGCGAGGCGAGCGTGGCGAAGTCCTGTCCGGAGAACAGCATGACCAGGTTATTGCGGATCACCGGCATGTGTACCTTGAGCGCGTCCAGATCCGCCTGATTGCGCGCGAGCATGGTGATGCTCACCTGCATGTAGCGCTGACGGCCGTTCTGGTTGAAGTTGGCGACAAACGCCGGCGCCATCGACTCGAAAATCGCCGGCTGCTTGCCCACCGGAGCGATTTCGGCCGCGGCGACAGGCTTGCTCTGGGCGCTGTGCATGAAGTACCAAGTCGCCCCCACGGACACACCGATCGCCAGCAGCAGGGCCAGCACGATCAGGATAATCAGCTTGAATTTGCCTTTGGTTGCGGGGTCTTTTACTACTGCGTCGCTCTTCGCCATGCCAATAATCCGTCACTATTCGGGTTTTCACAGTCGCACGGATAGGCAAGAGCAAGTGTTATGCCAGAACGGTTGGGAGGGGGATGGATGGACTGGCCACCACTTTAAGACCAGCGCAAAACCACTGTGGGAGCGAGCCTGCTCGCGAAAGCGGAATAACAGTCGAAAAAGATGTGACTGTTAATGCCCCTTCGCGAGCAGGCTCGCTCCCACAGGGTTAGCATTCAGGCCAATCAGGCGTAGTAATCGACGGCGCTGGAGCCGATCACGCTGGTCACCGGGGCGGCGACTTCGGCGACGCCCTGTACGGCTTCGTCATCCATGCCGTCGAGGCGGCCACCGCTGGCACTGGTTCGCCCGCTTTGTCTCTGCTGAGCCTGCTCCTGCCCCTGCTGCGAACCCCGGGACTGGTCGGACACATTGACGTCGACCTGGCCCATGCCCTGCTGCGCGAACATGTCACGCAAACGATGCATCTGGCCGTCCAGCGCTTCGCGAACGCCGGGGTGTGCACTCATGAATGTCACTTGGGTCTGTTGGTCCGGAACCATGTTCACCCGAATGTCGAGGCGCCCTAGCTCGGCCGGTTGCAACTGGATATCCGCCGCCTTGAGATTGGCGCTGGACAGGTACATGACCCGATTCACGACTTCCTCGGTCCAGCCGCTCTGATGCATGGCAATCGGCTGGTTCACCGGTACCGCGTTGGCAGTTTTCGGCGTAGCCGCCTGGGTCAGCGCCGCCAGACGGTTGGCGAAGTCGTCCACCCGGGTATCGCTGCTGGCAGATTTGAGATCCTTGAGACCGTCATCGATCAGGCCGCTGAACGCCTTGTCGCCACCCTGGCTGGTGCTGTCCTTGTCGGCCTGCACGTCGAGCATGTTGGCCATGCCCGCGGCAAAGTTCTGCGCCGGGGTCTGCTCGCCATCGGCCTGCGCCTGGGCAGGCGTTGGTGCGGCTTTGGGTTGTGCCTGGCTGGACGCGGAAACGTGGCCGCTCTGCTCCATGGCCAGGCGCACGGCGGGCAGCGCGTCGAGCGGATCGGCTTCAGGGTCGAAATCGGTGTCGGTGGTAGCGACCGCTGGCGTTGTTGCGGCGACAGCCGCGGCAACCGGTGCCTGGTCCGGTTTCGGTTCGGCTTCCACCACGGGCGTCGTGGCCGGGACTGGCGCGGTGACAACTGGCTGAACGGACTGAAGCAAGGCAGGATCGAGCGCCGGATCGACAGGTGCAGTGTCAACGACCGGAGTCTGGGCGGTGTCCGCCGGGTCCTCGCTCGCCGCCTTGTCACCAGCCTGCGCCGGTTTGTCGGCGGGCAAGGTTTTGCCGCTATCGGCAACGGCCGGTTCCGGGGCGGCAGATTCGTCGTCGGCGACATCCTTCTTGCCGGCACCGTCCGGGGCTTTGTCACGTACCGGCCTGGCCGAACCATCAGCCGCTACGTCAGGTTTGTTCTGACCTTGCCTGGCATACACTTGAGCGAAGCTTGCAGCCTTGTCCCCGGGCTCGGCGGGCAGCGCCGTGGAATTGGCGGAGGCGGCCTGAGTCTTGGCCTGCGTGGCGGCCTGAAGAAGAATGTTAGGGGTAACGGGCATTTAACGGTCTCCGCTGCACTGGGATCGTAGGTACAGTTGGGAGAGTTGACTGCAAAGGTCGCGCCAGTTTTGCTCGAGCGTGATCAATAAGGCCGAACGGTCGTGATGGCCGAGAGAGAACGCTGCCGTTCTTCTTCATAAAGTGGCCGGATAAGGGCGAACTCACGGGCAACATCAGCGATCAGGGCTTCAATGCCTGAAAGGTTTCGCGCCTTGGCCCGTTGCTCCAGGTCATGACACAGCCCGGCCAGGCGAGTGGCGCCCATGTTGCTGCTGCTGCCCTTGAAGCTGTGCGCGGTCTCGAGTATCTGCGTGGCGTCGGCCGCCACGGTCAATTGCTGCAACCGTTCTTCGGAGTCTGCGAGGAAGGTCTCGACCAATGTCGAAAACTCATCCTCCATGACTTCCCGCAACGCGCTCAGCACGTTTGGGTCCAGATGTGTGTCAGCCACTTGTTCACTCCTTGATCAAGAATGTGCGGATTATGCCAGAGCCTTCCAGAAAAACTCCACGCGGGCACTTCGACCATCGTCGGACCAACTGGCATTACGCCCCAACTGACGGATCAGACTGACGCCGCGTCCCGACAAACGGACAGGATCAATCGGACGCTCCATCACCCGATCGACATCAAATCCCACGCCGCTGTCCTCGACGCGTATCACCAGGCAACCACCCTCATCTTGTGGCGTGACCTCCAGATGCACTCGCACATAACCGTCCTGCAGGCCGTCCAGCCGTGAATTGCGCTGCTGGTAATAACGGGCGAAACCCGCGAGATCACGCTTGAGACTGGAATCCAGCCCCAGCACGCCATGTTCCAGGGCGTTGGAGTACAGCTCTGCAAGAACGCTGTACAGGGCCCCGCTCTGCGCCCGCAGACCGTGAACCTCGAGTAGCAGTTGCAACAGGTATGGCAGCGGATTGAAACGCTTGAGCGTGGCGGCACGAAACTCGAAACTCACCGACCAGTCCAGCGGACAGGACTGACCACTGTCGGAATAGACCGGAACGGGCGGACTCAGGTGAGCCGGATCCAACAGGCTGATTTCGACCATGCTGACATCGTCCCGGGCTTCGCCGCGAAAATCCCGTAGCGCCTGCTCGATTTCCTCGAACAACGCATCGGGCTGACGATTGGCCGCGAACACTTGCTGCAACCGCTGCACGCCAAACAGCTGATCATTGGCATCGCAGGTATCGATCACGCCGTCGGACAACAAAAACACCCGATCACCGAGCGCCATCGGAAACACTTCAGTGCGGTCATCAAAGGTTTGCGGACTCAACACCCCCAGGGGCAAATGCCGGGCCGTCAGGGGCGTTCGCTCCCCCGTGGCGATGCTGTGCAGATAGCCGTCCGGCATGCCGCCGTTCCAGACCTCCACCGAACGACGCTGGAAGCTCAGGCACAACAGCGTTGCGCAACAGAACATGTCCACCGGCAGGATGCGTTTGAGCTTGGCATTCATCTCGCGCAAGGTTTCCGCCAGGCCATAGCCCTTGGCGGTCATGCCGTAAAAGACTTCGGCCAGGGGCATCGCGCCAACCGCGGCCGGCAAACCATGGCCGGTGAAATCACCGAGCAACACGTGCATGTCGCCCGACGGGGTGAACGCCGCCAACAGCAAATCACCGTTGAACAGCGCATAAGGTGATTGCAGATAGCGAATGTTGGGGGCGTTCAGACAGCCGGAATGGGCCACTTTGTCGAACACGGCCTTGGCCACCCGCTGCTCGTTGAGCAAATAGTCGTGATGCCGGGCGATCTGGTCACGCTGCTGCAGCACGGTCGCCTGCAGCCGCCGCAATCGGTCCATCGCCTTGATCTTGGCGGCGAGGATCACCTGGTTGTACGGTTTCGCCAGAAAATCGTCACCCCCGACCTCCAGGCAACGGGCCAAGGCTTCGCTTTCGGACAGCGAGGTGAGAAAGATGATCGGCACCAGGGTTTCCCCGGCCAGCGCCTTGATCTGTCGGGCCGCTTCGAAACCATCCATCACCGGCATCATCGCGTCCATCAACACCAGTTGCGGCCGTTGCTGGCGAAACGCCTCGACCGCTTCGGCACCGTTGGCAGCCGTCAGCACTTGATGGCCCTGGCGCCGGACGATACTCGACAACAGCATGCGATCAGCCGCGCTGTCTTCAGCGATCAGTATCGTCAGCGATTCGAGTGCAGGCTGCACGGCGATCAACTGATGTCGAACAGTTTGTCGAAATTGGAGATAGCGAGGATTTTCCTCACGTCGGAACTGCTGTTGACCACGCGGATATCGGCGTCGTCGCCGCCGGCGTGATCGCGCAACAGGAGCAGCATGCCCAATGCGGAACTGTCGAGGTAGGTCGCCTCTTTCAGGTCGATCACGACCTCTGCGAGATCCTTGTCTTCGTAGGACTCTCGAAATTCCTGGTGCTTGGCGAAATCGAATCGTCCCTTGACCGATATCGTCAGTTTTTGCCCATTCGCAGAGACTTCTGTAACGACTGACATGTCATGGCTTCCTTGTCGTTGGTAAACCTGCTTGTTCAAGGTTTAGCAGTTGGTAGAGGTTGGGGCAAGGTTAGGAATTGTGGCGCCCATCAGATCGCCATCGCGGGCAAGCCTTGCTCCCACAGAGGCTCGACGCGAACCTGTGGGAGCAAGGCTTGCCCGCGATGAACGATAACGCGGATTCAATATTGATCCTGCCGCGGCAAGCGCTGGGACAATTCATCCAGCAGCTTTTGCTCGCGCTTGTCTTCCAGCGCCCGCGCCTCATCGATGTACCGCTGAACCAGTTTGCGCAAGCCTTCGACCCGGGCGAACGCCTGCTGCCAAGTGTCCCGCGCCTTGTTCAGGTTGTTCTGGTGCCAGGCCAGGCTCTGGCGCTGCTGATCGATGGCCGTGCCCAATTGTGCGAGGAAACCCTGATACCCCAGCAGCCATTGGCCCGATACGCCGCCGCTGCCGCGTACGATCCACTGTTCCTGATAGTCGAGACGAAAGGCTTCGAGGTCGTCGAGCTTGCTTTGCGCCAGACGCACCTGCCCCTGGAAATGACCCAGGCGCTGGACTGCGGTTTTCTCCGCCTTCTCGGCCATTTCCACCACGGGCGCCAGGCGCCCTGCCCGAGTCTGGGCCATGATCGGTTAACCGCCCGCCGCGGGCGCGAAGATCGACGCGAGATACGCTTCGCTTTCGCCCAGGCTGATGCTGTCGTTGAGGCCCTGACGCAGGTACTTGACCAGTTGCGGTTGCAGGGAAATCGCCAGGTCGGTTTCGCGATCCCCACCGGCGACGTAGGCGCCAACGCTGATCAGGTCCCGACTCTGCTGATAGCGCGACCACAATTGCTTGAAGTACTGCGCGCGGGTCATGTGCTCCGGCGACACTACCGCCGGCATGACCCGGCTGATGGACGCCTCGATATCGATGGCCGGGTAATGCCCTTCCTCGGCCAGTCGCCGCGACAGCACGATGTGCCCGTCGAGCACCCCTCGCGCCGAGTCGGCAATCGGGTCCTGCTGGTCATCGCCTTCGGACAGCACGGTATAGAACGCGGTGATCGAACCGCCGCCCTTCTCGGCATTACCGGCCCGCTCCACCAGTTTCGGCAACTTGGCGAACACCGACGGCGGATAGCCCTTGGTTGCCGGCGGCTCGCCGATGGCCAGGGCGATTTCCCGCTGGGCCTGGGCGAAACGGGTCAACGAGTCCATCAGCAACAGGACGTTCTTGCCCTTGTCGCGGAAGTACTCGGCGATACGCGTGCAATACATGGCGGCGCGCAGACGCATCAGCGGCGCATCGTCCGCCGGCGATGCCACCACCACCGAACGCTTGAGCCCTTCTTCACCGAGGATGTGCTCGATGAATTCTTTAACTTCACGACCCCGCTCACCGATCAGCCCGACGACGATAATGTCGGCCTCGGTAAAGCGGGTCATCATGCCCAGCAACACCGACTTACCGACACCGGTACCGGCAAACAGGCCAAGCCGCTGGCCGCGACCGACCGTCAACATCCCGTTGATGCAACGGATGCCCACGTCCAGCGGCTCACTGATCGGCTCACGCTTGAGCGGGTTGATGGTCGGGCCGTCCATCGGCACCCAATCCTCGGCCTTCATCCCGCCCTTGCCGTCCAGCGCACGACCGGCGCCATCGAGCACCCGCCCGAGCATGCTCATGCCCATGGGCAAGCGGCCGCTGTCCAACAGCGGAACCACCCGGGCTCCGGGCGCAATACCGGCGACGCTGCCGACCGGCATCAGGAAGACCTTGCTGCCGGAGAAGCCCATGACTTCGGCCTCAACCTGCACCGGGTGATAGCTGTCGTCGTTGATGACCATGCAGCGACTGCCCATGGCCGCGCGCAAGCCTTCGGCTTCGAGGGTCAGGCCGACCATGCGCAGCAGGCGGCCTTCGAGGATCGGTGCGCCTTCCAATTGCGTGGCCTCGGCATAACTGCTCAGGCGCTTGGCGAAACTGGTGCGTTCAAGGCGCATCGGGAATGTCCGCGGCCGGCTTGCTTTCGATGGGCATTTCCAGGCTCACGTCCGGTGCGGCCGGGTGCAGAGCCTGTTCGTGCAACTGATCGAACAGCTTGTCCATCACCCGCACGACGCGGGTCTCCACCGTGGCATCGATCCGGCTGTGCTCGGTCTCGACCCGGCAGCCGCCCGGCAACAGCGCCTCGTCTTCGACGATGCGCCAGGTTTCTTCATGGCGCTCGCGCAGGGCTTTGACCTGTTGGAAATCCTGCGGATTGATGTACAGGCGCACATTGCCCACGCCCAACGGCAGCAGCTTGAGGGCTTCGCGCATGACGTGTTCGATTTGCGTCGAGTCGATGGCCAGTTCGCGCTGGATCACCTGTTTGGTGATGTGCTGCACGAGGTCGACCAAGGACTTTTCAATCAGTGTGTCCTGTTCGGCGATGGGCTCGAACAGGTGCGCCATCAATTGCTCAAGCCCCGCGATCTTGGCCGCCAGCGCCACTTCGGCTTCCTGGCGAACCTTGAGCGTGGTGCTGTGGAATCCTTCTTTCTCACCCACAGCGAAACCTTCGTTGTAGGCTTCCTGGCGAATGCTTTCGAGTTCTTCGAGGGTCAGTGGCTGGACTTCCTCCAGCGGCACTTCTTCCATTTCCGGCGGTTCGGGTTCCGGCTCCGGCTCAGGCTCGGGTGCCGGCGGGTCGAAGCTGGGCAGTGCCCAGGTATCGAAACCACTGACATCCCTGGCCCGGATCAGGTCAGTGGGTTCATCATCATGCTTGGCCATGGTGTTAAATCATTTCCTCGCCGCCTTTGCCGCCGAGAACGATTTCTCCGGCTTCGGCCATACGACGGGCGATGGTGAGGATTTCCTTCTGCGCGGTTTCCACGTCGCTGACGCGCACCGGGCCCTTGGCTTCGAGGTCGTCGCGCAACAGTTCGGCCGCACGCTTGGACATGTTCTTGAAGATTTTCTCTTTGACGTTTTCGTCCGACCCCTTGAGGGCCAGCACGAGCACGTCGGAGGACACTTCGCGCAGCAATGCCTGGATACCGCGGTCGTCGACGTCGGCCAGGTTGTTGAACACGAACATGAGGTCTTCGATCTGACCGGACAGGTCTTCGTCGACTTCGCGGATCGAGTCCATGAGCTGGCCTTCGATCGAGCTGTCGAGGAAGTTCATGATGTCGGCCGCGCGCTTGATACCACCCAAGGTGGTGCGCGAGGCATTCGAGTTACCGGAGAACTGCTTCTCGAGAATCTGGTTGAGTTCTTTCAGGGCCGCAGGCTGTACGGTGTTGAGCGAGGACACCCGCAAAATAATGTCCAGGCGCACCTTGTGGTCGAAGTTGCCGAGCACTTCGCCGGCCTGGTCCGGATCGAGATACGCCACCACGATTGCCTGGATCTGCGGGTGTTCGTAACGGATCACGTCGGCGACGGCGCGCGGCTCCATCCACTTCAGGCTGTCGAGGCCACTGGTGTTGCCACCCAGCAGGATGCGGTCGATCAGGCCGTTGGCCTTGTCCTCGCCCAGGGCCTGGGTGAGCATCTTGCGCACGTAGTCGTCGGAGCCGACGCCCAGGCTGGTCTGGTCGCCGACGATGTCGACGAACTCGCTCATCACCTGCTCGACCTGCTCGCGGTGCACGTTACCCATCTGTGCCATGGCCACGCCCACACGCTGGACCTCTTTGGGTCCCATGTGGCGCAGTACCTGGGCGGCGTCGGTAGAACCCAGGGACAGCAGCAGAATCGCGGCTTTGTCGACCTTGGTCAGTTTGGCGGCAATGGCTCGGTTATCACTCATCTGCGTTAATCCACTCTTTCACGACCTGGGCCACACGCCCCGGGTCTTCAGCCACCAGACTCTTGATTGCGTTCAACTGAGCGTCATAACCTTCGCTCGGGCTCGGCAGCAGGATACTGGTCGGGCCACCGAGGCTGACGCGGTCGTTGGCCAGTTCGCCGTCCAGGCCGCCCATGCCACCCAGCTCGACGTCGCTGCCGATACCCGCCAGCTGCTTGCCCTTGCCGCCACCGGTGATGTTGTTGAGCACCGGGCGCAGCACGCCGAACACCAGCACCAGAATGAACAAGACGCCCAGCACTTGCTTGACGATGTCCCAGAACCACGGCTGGGAGTAGAACGGAATGTCGGCAATCACTTCGCCACGATCGGCGGAGAACGGCATGTTGATCACGCTGACGCTGTCGCCACGGCTGGCGTCGAAACCGACCGCATCCTGGACCAGGCGGGTGAAGCGTGCCAGTTCATCGGCGGTCCATGGCGCGCGGGTGGTTTCGCCATTGGCCGGGTTGACCTTGACCTGATCATCCACCACCACCGACACCGACAGGCGATTCAAACGGCCCTGCTGCTGCTTGGTGTGGCTGATGGAACGGTCGAGTTCGAAGTTCTTGGTCGATTGTGAACGCTTGTCCGCCGGGTACGGTGCCAGCATTGGCTGACCGGTGGCCGGGTCCATGATTTGCTGGCCGTTGGCATCGATCAATGGCTGGCCTGGCTGCACCATGCCCGCTGCCGCTGTAGTGCCGCCTGTGGTTTGCGGCGCGGAAGCCGGCGACGGTGGCTGGTTGCTCAAGGCACCCGGCACACCTTGCGGGCCATTGCTGGCGGTGCGCTGTTCATTGACCGACTGCTCGCTGCGCAATGCCGGTTGGTCCGGGTTGAACTGCTCGGAGGTCGATTCGACGGCACTGAAGTCTACATCGGCAGACACTTCAGCCTTGTAGCGGTCGTTGCCCAGCACCGGTTGCAGGATGTTGTGCACACGCTGGGTGAGCATGCTTTCCATGCGACGGCTGTAGTCGAATTGCTTGCCGGCCATGGTCAGTTCGGAGTTCTCCGCCTGATCGGAGAGCAGGTTGCCCTTCTGGTCGACCACGGTGATCTGCGACTTGCTGAGTTCAGGAACGCTGGTCGCCACCAGATTGATGATGGCCACGACCTGGCCCGGCTCCAGCGAACGACCGGAATAGAGTTCAACCAGAACCGACGCGCTTGGCTTGCGCTCATCGCGCACGAACACCGAACTCTTCGGAATCGCCAGGTGCACGCGAGCACCCTTGACGTTGTTCAAACTGGAGATGGTCCGGGCCAGTTCGCCTTCGAGGCCACGACGATAGCGGGTGGCTTCCATGAACTGGCTGGTACCCAGGCCCTGGTCCTTGTCGAGAATCTCGAAACCGATGTTGCCGTCGCTGGGAGTGACACCAGCGGCCGCCAGTTTCAGGCGCGCACGGGACAAATCATCGGCCTTGACCAGCAAGGCACCGGAATTGGGTTCTACGGTGTAAGGAATATCGGCAGAGGCCAGGGTGTCCATGACCTGTTTGGCGTCCATACCGGCAAGGCTGCCATACAGCGGACGGTAGTCCGGCTGCTGGGACCACAACACCACGGCAAAGCCAATCGCCACGCTCGCGGCCAGGCCGACCAACAGGCCCACCTGACGCAACATGGTCATCTCGGAAAGGTTTTCCAGGAAAGACAACCCGAACAGCGGCGGTTTGCCGTCTATCGGTGTGGCCTTGGCCGGAACGTTATCGGCGACTGCTTCTGCCATGACTCAATCTCGTCCTTAAACCGGCATCTGCATGATGTCTTGGTAAGCCTGAACCAGCTTGTTGCGTACTTGGGTCAACGCCTGGAAAGACACACTGGCCTTCTGCGAGGAAATCATCACGTCCGTCAGGTCGACGCCGCTCTTGCCGATCTCGAAGGCATTGGCCAACTGACTGGACGCCTGCTGGGTATCGTTCACTTTATTGACGGCCTGACCGAGCATGTCGGAAAAGCTGCTGCCATTCAGTTCAGGGACGGCGGCAGTCGATTTCGGCGCAGACATCGCATCCATTTGCATGGAACGCATGTCCAGCATCAACCGATTGAATTCAATACCTTGGCTCATGGTCTCTCTCTTTGACGAAGCTACGTCGATGGCGACCCGCAATTTTTTTGACACTCACTCGGCGGGTAGTGAGGTGTTAGCAACAAGGGTGCCAGCTCCGTGACTGCGTCCTACAAAAGCCATTCCCTGCGTTGCCATGACCGTGAATTGCCGCAAATCCATTGTGGGCGCGAGCCTGCTCGCGAAGGCGGTGTGACAGACACACAAATGTCGACTGACATTCCCTCTTCGCGGGCAGGCTCGCTCCCACAGTGGTTTGACCAGCGTCAACTTTCAGGTGGCGAACAGATAGGCTTCCACGTCCATTCCGGCGTCGCGCATCTGCGCCAGCTTGTAACGCAAGGTCCTTGGGCTGATGCCAAGCTTTTGCGCGGCCTCCTTGCGGCGGCCACGCTCGATGCGCAGGGTGTCAATGATCATTTGGAACTCGCGGCGACGCAGATCATCGCCCAAAGCCCCGGCAGACTCGGCTTCAACCTCCACGGCCCGCGCCGGCACGAGTGTCGGCAACGGCGCACAGGCAACCGGCCCGGACAGACAGAAGTCCTGGGGCTGGATCAAACCGCCCTGCTGCAGGATCAATGCGCGCTGAATCGCGTTGTCCAGTTCGCGCACATTCCCCGGCCACGGATAACCGATCAGGCACGCCTGCGCCTCAGGCGACAGCCGTGCCGCGGCATGCTTCATTTTATTGGCGTGTTTGGCCAGCAGGCGCTCGGCCAGCGGCAGGATGTCGGCAGTGCGCTCGCGCAGCGGGCGCCAGGCCAACGGAAATACAGACAGGCGATAGTAAAGATCTTCACGGAAACGCCCCGCCGCCACTTCACCGGCCAGGTCACGGTTGGTGGTCGCAACCACGCGAATGTCCAGGGCGATCGGCTTGCGCGCCCCTACCCGCTCGACCTCGCGTTCTTGCAGTACACGCAGCAGTTTGGCTTGCAGGCCGAGGGGCATTTCGGAAATTTCATCGAGCAGGAGGGTCCCGCCATTGGCCTGCTCGAACTTGCCGGCCTGTGCTGCTATGGCGCCGGTGAACGAGCCTTTTTCGTGACCGAACAGCGTGGCTTCGAGCATGTTGTCCGGGATCGCCGCACAGTTGATCGCAATGAACGGCTGGCTGGCGCGATGAGAGTGCTGGTGGATGTAGCGCGCCAGCACCTCTTTGCCCGTCCCGGATTCGCCGGAGATCAACACCGTGGAATCACTGCGCGCCACCCGCGCGGCCAATTCCAGCAGTTGCGCACTGGCCGGCTCAAAAGCTACCGGCCCTTCGCTGTCGGCGGTGCCGAGGCTGCCCAGGGCATGGCGCGCGACCAGATCGAGCAAGGCCCTGGGTTCGAATGGCTTGACCAGATAATCCGCCGCGCCCTGACGCATCGCATCGACCGCCCGCTCCACCGCACCGTGTGCCGTCATCAGCAACACCGGCAGTTGCGGCTGGCGCGCCCGCAACAAGGCAAGCAACTGATGACCATCCATGCCCGGCATGTTGACGTCGCTGACCACCAGATTGAACGCCTCGCTTTCGACCGCGACCAAGGCCTCTTCCGCCGAACCGACAGCCTTGTAATCGTGGCCGGCGAGCAACAGCGTATCGGCCAGTGCTTCGCGCAAAGCCCGGTCATCCTCAACCAGTAGAACCTTGATACCCATGACCTTCACTCCGCTCCCTGAGCGCCACTGAACAACGGCAGGATCACCTGCGCACAGGTGCCGCGACCGAGCCGCGAGCGCAAATGCAATTGTCCCTGATGAGCACGGGCAACCGCCTTGACCACGGTCAGCCCCAGGCCGGTTCCGGTGGCCTTGGTGGTGAAAAACGGCTCGCCCAGACGCGCCAGCACGGCGCGGTCGATACCGCTGCCGCTGTCGCTGATGCACACACGCAGGTGGTTGTCGCGGGCATACAGATGAACCTTCAAGCGCACATCACCGGTGCTGGCTTGAATGGCGTTTTCGATGAGATTGAGGAGGGCTCCGACCAGGGTGTCGCGATTGCACAGCAACTCGCCGGCATGGCTGTCGCACTGCCAGCGGATCGGTAACGCCTGCACATGGGTCAGCGCCGACGCCTGCAGCGTTTGCATAAGTTGCTTGGGGGTTATGCGGTCGGGCAATGGCAGCTCACCGCGGGCGAACACCAACATATCGCGCACTTGATGCTCGAGCTCATGCAGGCGCTCCTTGAGGCGCCCGGCAAAACGTTGCTGGGTCTCGACGGGCAGTGCCTGCTCGGTCAAATGACTGGCGTAAAGCAAGGCGGCGGACAAGGGTGTGCGAATCTGATGAGCCAGCGAAGCAACCATCCGGCCCAGGGACGACAGTCGCTCATGGCGGGCCAGTTGATCCTGGAGGTGTCGGGTTTCAGTCAAGTCATTCAACAGCACAAGCTGACCCGGTTCGGCATCCAGCGAACGCGTGGCAATCGACAGGCGCCGCTTATCCTTGAGGGAGATTTCATGACCGTCGTCTTCGCGAGGCGCAAAACAGCGAGCAATGACGTGACGCCACAACTCACCTTCGAGCGGCAGACCCAGCAGTTCGGAGGCCGCCGGATTGGCTTCGCGCACGATGCCCTGAGCGTCGATGACGATGACGCCACCAGGCAACAGGTCGAGCAGATTTTGCAGACGGTTGGCCAGGCGCTCTTTTTCCGCCAGCTCCTGCATGCGCTGAGCACTGACCACGGCCAGCTCGCCCTTGAGCTCGGTAACCCGGGCTTCGAGCATGCTGTAGGAACTGGTCAATTGGCTCGACATCTGGTTGAACAGGGCGAAAGCCTGCTCGAGGCCAAGCCGGCTTGCCTGCTCTACGGACGACGATTGCCCCAAGGTATCTGGAGCAGGAGACATCTGGGCGGCTTGGGGCATCGTGCTCTCTCGCTTGGCTGACCGTCAGTGAAACGGAACGTTGCGAGGGACGTAGCAATACCCGTGCCTAAAAAAAACTGCTTATAAATGAGGAGGTTGAAAAACAGGCGTCAATCATCCGCCTGTTCATCTCCGTCACGACGGCTCATACCGTACTTGCGCATCTTTTCCACCAACGTAGTGCGGCGGATACGCAGCCGTTCGGCAGCGCGCGCCACGATACCGTTGGCATCATCCAGCGCCTGCTGAATCAGCCCCTGCTCCAGACCGCCGAGGTAGTCCTTCAGGTCCAGGCCTTCCGGCGGCAGCATGGCATTGGCGGTGAAGTCCGGGGTATGACCATTGATGGCCACCCGCTCTTCGAGATCGCTGCGCAGGCTGTCGACCATTTGCTCATCTTCATCGTCGACGTAACGGAATTTCTTCGGCAGTTCGACCACGCCGATCACCCCGTACGGATGCATGATCGCCATGCGTTCCACCAGGTTGGCCAGCTCGCGGACGTTGCCCGGCCAGCCATGACGGCACAGGGACATGATGGCTGCGGAGTTGAAGCGGATCGAACCACGCTTCTCGTGCTCCATGCGCGAGATCAACTCGTTCATCAGCAACGGAATGTCTTCGACACGCTCGCGCAGCGGCGCCATCTCGATCGGGAACACATTCAGGCGGTAGTACAGGTCTTCGCGGAACGTGCCGATCTCGATCATGCTTTCGAGATTCTTGTGGGTCGCCGCAATGATGCGTACATCGACGCTTTGGGTCTTGTTGCTGCCCACGCGTTCGAAGGTGCGCTCCTGCAACACGCGCAGCAACTTGACCTGCATCGGCAGCGGCATGTCGCCGATTTCATCGAGGAACAGGGTACCGCCGTTGGCCAGCTCGAAACGCCCGGCACGGCTGGTGATCGCTCCGGTGAAGGCGCCCTTCTCGTGACCGAACAATTCGCTTTCCAGCAGCTCGGCCGGAATCGCCCCGCAATTGACCGGCACGAACGGTGCCTCACGACGCTTGGAATGGTAATGCAGGTTGCGCGCGACCACTTCCTTGCCGGTCCCGGACTCGCCCAGGATCAACACGCTGGCATCGGTATCGGCGACTTGCTGCATCATCTGGCGGACGTGCTGGATCGCCCGGCTGGTGCCGACGAGGCTGCGGAAAAGATTGGGTTCGCGATGACGACCGCGCTCGCGGGCCTGGTCATACATCTCGCGGTAGACCTGGGCGCGGTGCAGCGAGTCGAGCAACTTGCTGTAGCTGGGTGGCATTTCGAGGGTCGAAAGCACCCGGCGACGCTGGTCCTCCGGCAGGTCAATGGAAGAATTATCGCCCATTAACAAAACCGGAAGGAACTCATCCCATGTCGAGAGTGTCTTTAGCAAGCCCAGAAGCGCCCCAGGAGCATTGACCGTCCCGATGAGGACACAGATTACTTCGCGACTAGATGACAATGAGCCGACAGCCTGCTGCCAATCGTGGCTCCCGCAGGGCAAATTTTCTTCGCCGAGAAAATTTAAAATCACCGCCAGGTCGCGGCGGCGGACGCTATCGTCATCTATCAGCAGAATTTTGGTTTCACGCCACATGCAATAGCAACTTCCCTAGTCAACTCAATGCCCAAAATGCTGGGGCAAGCTACACGCTTGCAGGCAAGATCATGCCTGAAGACGACTGAAATCTGGAACCAGCCACTAGTTAAGTCAAAAAACCGTGCACAGTCAAATTTATGGCGCACTATGTTTGGATTAACCGAGGATTAATTAACCAAACAGATGGTAAACCTTTGCAGCCTTCTGTGCTTGGGAGATCTGCGACATCTCATCGACTATCGCCTGCCTCTCCCCTGTCGCCGCTTCAAGAAGCTGCTTGTACACCCCCAGCAATTCCTCAAGATTATCGCGCAACTCGACTTCGCTCACCGAAGACTCACTCATGACATCCTCCATGCAGGAACGGCAATCCAGGTCCAATTGACCAATGGCTTCCCAGTTTCGCTCGGCCAATGCATCGACCAGGCCGGCGCGCGCTTGTTCGATTCGCTGCAATACAGGACTCATGGTGTTCTCCTTAAAACTGCGGACCCGGTGTAGCAATAGCGTCCCAACCGTCTTTGACGGTGCGAAGCAAATCGGCGACTTCGTCAAGGATCACTGGATCTGTCTTGAGGTTGGCCTCGGTCAAACGCTTCATCATGTAGGTGTAGAGGTTATCCAGCTCACCCACCGATTCGGCCTGGTTTTCCAGATCCAGTCCCTCACGCAGGCCACCGATGATGCCGATGGCCTTGCCGATCAATATCCCTTTGTTCGGGATATCCTTGCGCTCCATGGCACCCTTGGCCTGAGCGATACGATCCAGACCACCCTCCATCAGCATCTGCACCAGACGGTGGGGGCTGGCTTCGGAAGTCTGCGCCTGGGCGCCAATCTTCTGGTATTGGCGAAGGGCTAACATTGGATTCATGTTGTACCTCATCTGAATGCTTTGGTTCGTATAAACAGCGTATCGACGACGCGTCAAAAAACTTTAGATGCATATGCAAAAAGCCCGGAACGCTCAAAACGTTGCCGGGCTTTTGGCGCTAACGGATGATCAGCTGTTCTTCTGCTGCGCGGTGATGGCTTCGAACATCGACGTGATGTTGCTGGCCGTGGCCTTGAGCTTGCCGACCAGGGTGTCCATGTCGTTGTACTTTTTGGTCAGCACGGCCGTCAGCGTTTCTACACGACGATCGAGCGCCTCCTGATCGGCAGCCAGCTTGGAAGCTGTCTTGTTCAGACTGGTGCTGCGCTGATCAAGAATGCCACCGGTTTGAGTGAACGGGGTGATCGCCTTGGTCATGCGCGACAGCAGACCGTTAGTGCCCGTGAACATCTCCTGGACCTCACCGCCCAGTTTCTTGTCATTCATCGCGACGTTGAATTTGGTGCTGTCGAAATCCAGTGCACCGGTCTTCTGGTTGGTGGTGATCCCCAACTGCGCGAGCACCGTGAGCTTGTCGCCAGCACCGGTTTCCGACAGAGGTCCGCGAATGGTGGACAGAATCGAGCGACCCAGCGCATCCCCCGTCAACGCCGCCGAAACCGGATTGCCATTGGCATCGACCGAAGGCGTGGTCAACTTCGTGATGCCATTGACGATGGCATTGTAGGAATCAACGAATTTCTGGATCGAAGCCTTCAGGCCATCGTTGTTGCTTGCCACGGAAACCGTCGTCGAACCGGTCGCCGTCAGGTTCAGCGTCAAGCCGGAAACCGCCTTGTCGACCGAATTGGTCTTGCTGGTCAACGCCATGCCGTCAATGGTGAAGTTGGCATCGACAGCCAGTGCGCCGATGGTGCCGGCGGACGTGAGGGACATCGGAGAACCGCTGGTGCCGATGACGTTACTTCCATCGATGGCCAGCTCTGCAATGCCGCTAACGGAAATATCCGAGCCTGCCCCGGTATTGGTCGATCCCAGCACCAGGCGCGAACCAAAGGAGTCGGTGACGATGTTGGCACTGACGCCCGCGAGCTTGAGCGAACTGTCAGCGTTGATCGAGTCACGGACCGATTGCAGTGTCGCACCGCTGCCAACACTGACGTTGTAGTTTTTGCCGCTCTGACTGATGGTCAGCGTGCCCGCGTTAATCGCGCTGCTCGCACCACCGACAAAAGCAGCGCTGGCCACTTTGGACGAAGTGGCGAGATTGCCGACGTTAACATTGTAGGTGCCGCCCACGGCCGTGTTGCTGGCGGTAGCCGTCAGGATTTTCACATCGGCGGAAGTCGCGGCATAGCCTGGAAACTGCGGGCTGGTTGTGCTGCCCAGATCAGTCATGGACTTGTTGAACGCAGCCATCAAGGATTTCAAGGTGCCAATACCGGAGATGCTTGCGGTGTTAGCCGAAGTCCCACGGGTGATCTGACCTTGCTTGGCCGCTTTATCAGAATCGACCAGTGCCTTGACGATAGCGGTGGTATCGAGGCCGGAACCTAAGCCCAGACCCGGTAAAATTGGACTTGCCATGTAGATCTCCCTTCAGTGTCTCGCCGGTCTTTTGACCACTACAACGCCCAAAAGAACATAGCAACAAAATTCGTGCCAGCGATCAGACTTTCGCGCTGAACAACAGGCTGCTTGCATCATTCAAACTATTGGCCAGTTTCAGGACTTCTTCGTTGGGGATCTGGCGGATCACCTCACCGGATTCACTGGCAATCACTTTGACTACAACTTTGCCGGAGGGCTCATCAATCGAGAACTCCAGGTTACGCTTGACCGATTGCACGAACTTTTCGATTTCCTGAACGGCCATCTTCAGTTTTTCCTGCTCGGCCTGATCGCTCTTGCTTTCATCCTTGACGGCACCCACGGGTGCGGACTCTGCCAGAGACTTATGCGCAGGCTTATCAGCAACAGTTGTCGTCGCCTGCTGGGGCGCCGGATAAGACAAGTTCAGCTTGACGCTCATATCCATGTCCATCACCTCTTAAAGTAAAAAGCGAGAGAGCACGACAAGCGCACTCCCCCGCCAAAAACTAACCCGGCTATTACTGAAGCAGTTTCAGTACAGCGGATGGCAGTTGGTTGGCTTGAGCCAGGATCGAGGTGGAAGCTTGTTGCAGAGTTTGTTGCTTGGTCAGCTGTGCAGTTTCAGCAGCGAAGTCGGTATCTTGTACGCGACCCAGTGCAGCACTGGCGTTTTCGTTGATGTTCTGCAGGTTGGAGATGGTGCTGGTCAGACGGTTTTGGGCAGCACCCAGGTCCGCACGGCTGGTGTTGATGGTTTTCAGTGCAGCGTCGATGGCGACGATAGCAGCGGCGCTGCTGGCTTCTGCAGTGGCGCTGTCGTTACCGGTGATGGCTACGGCGCCGGAGTCAACGCTCAGGGTGGCAGCATCGAAGCCGCTGTCCAGAGTGATGGTGATCTGGTTGGTTGCGCCAGTGTTGGAACCGACCTGGAAGGTCATGGTGCCAGCAGTGCCGTCGATCAGGTTCTTGCCGTTCAGGTTGGTCGACTTGGCGATACGAGTCAGCTCGTCCGACATGGTTGCGAACTCTTTGTTCAGAGCAGCGCGGTCGTCGGTACCGTTGGAGTCGTTTCGGGATTGAACAGCCAGTTCACGCATACGCTGCAGAATGTTGGTCTGCTCTTGCATCGCGCCTTCAGCGGTCTGAGCGATCGAGATACCGTCGTTGGCGTTTTTGATCGCCATGGTCTGACCACGGATCTGCGAAGTCATACGGGTAGCGATTTGCAGGCCGGCGGCGTCGTCTTTGGAGCTGTTGATTTTCAGGCCGGAAGACAGGCGAGTCATCGAAGTCGACAGAGCATCAGAAGCCTTGTTCAGGTTTTTCTGTACGTTCAACGATGTAACGTTAGTGTTTACGGTTAAAGCCATGACGAATTCCTCGTTGGTTGGGTACTGCGGCTTCCGGCCCTGGCAACCGCCGGGTATGGCCTAGAGAACCTTCGTAATAGTTATCGTCGGGTTTGCAACTTGCTTTAGGGGATTTTCAAAAAAAACTGCCATCACGTTGCCACCCCCCGTAAATAAAGGGCTTGGCAGCAATCGAGCAGCAAAAAAATGACGTCATGGAAATGCCGGCGACAGATTGGCGAGGGCTCGCCCGCGCCGGCAGAAGGGAAATTGTTTAAAAGGACAGACTGTCCGTCAGCAACTGGACCAATTCATATTCCAGATAATCAGCCAGCGCCAACCAGTTTTGCGCTTCCTGACATTCCAGCAGGCTACCGAGCACGGCCAGCCACTGCCGCTGAACGCCTTCAGGCGCAACGTCGAAGGATGCCTGTATCGCAGTGGCCAGCTCGATCATCACCAGACCGGCTTCCACATCACGCCCCAAACGGAACATCACTGCGCAGCGTTGTGCCTCGCTGACAAAGGACTCTACCGCACTCATACCGCCAGCTCCGGATGAAACGACGTGCCGGCGATCATCGCCCCGGCCCGACTGCTGTTATAGAAATGCACCCCAGGATGGTCGGCGATATATCGCTCCAGTTCGCACAGGTAACTGCGGAAGTTGAGCTGGGTCTTGATTCGCTGCCCGTGACCATCGAGCACCCAATGCCTGGCTGCACCGAGTTGCGGCCCGAGGTCACCGTCGCCCCAACCGGCATGGGTCTTGTCACCGGGGAAGGCAAAGTCGGCACCGAACAGGGTAATGTGCGCCGCGCCGATTTTCACCGCCAGGTCCACTGCCGGATGGATGACACTGCCACCATGATGGAGCTGGCCTCGTGGCAACTGGTGACGCAATGACTGGTACATCGGGCTGGCGGAATACGCGGCATACCGTTTGCCCTGCCAGGCCTCCACTACCTGCGGATCGACCATGGGCATATAAACCAGGCGGATATCCGACGTGCCTTCGGGCGGCAGATGCCGAGCCGAGATGCGCTGATCGATGCTGACCACGATGTCGGGGTGAATCCCGTGGTTAAGCAGCGGTCGGTAGGCGGTATCGACACAGATAAACAAAGGTCGCTTCGCCTGATTGCGCAGTGCCTGTAATGCTTCGAAATGCAGCTCCAGGCTCGGCCCGGTGGCGATGACGAATACGTCCTGGCCTTGCCACGTACCGAACAGTTCAGCCACATCGCCATCGGTCGGTAGTCGTTTCAGGCTGGCCTGCAAACGCTCGACGATCTCCGGCGCCTGGGGGGCGAATTCACGATTATTGAAGGTCAGGTGAGTTTCGCTGATCAACCGGTCGCGAATCTTGGCATTGAAGTCATCCGCCAGCACCAGCTCTGATGGCAAGGCGAAATAGGGCAACTGAATCTCGGGAAGATCCCCGGCAAAAAGCAGTTCCACCCGAGGATCACTGAGCCAGGGCTGCTGATCGATCAGTTGCAGCACCAGCGAAAACACCGCGCCATTGAGGATGTGCACATATAAACGCTCGAGCCCGGTACGCTGCAGCAAATCCATGGGCAGATCGCCCAAACCGGTGCCGTAGACGTGCAGCACCTGGCTGTCGGCCGGCAGGCTGTCGGCCTGAAGCCTGGCCTCACGGGTACGGTCATGACGGCTGGTCAGCTGGATCCCGTTGATGCTCAGGGTCGAGCCCAGGCCCTCTACCAGATCAGCCTGCAACGCATTCGTGTCTTCAATCAGCAAACGCGCATACAGTGCCGGCCAGCGGCGCTGTATGACTTGTGCGTTGCGCTCAAAGAACTCGCTCATGGGGCCTCGCTTTTCATTGGGGCAAAAAAATAGCGCTCAAGGTACACCTTGAACGCTTTTTTTTGTGCCTGATTTTTATGACCGGGATGCGAGTGGCTCAGGGGCGATAGATGATCGCCGAACCCCATGACAACCCGACACCGAAACCACTGATCGCAATGCGATTCCAATTGGAGTCCAGCACGTGCTTCTCCAACAGCAGCGGGATGCTCGACGACACCGTGTTGCCCGTCTCGACCATGTCTTTGACAAACTTGGCAGGGTCGCCTTCGAAGCGGCGCGCCACGGCATCGACGATCGCCGCACTGCCCTGGTGAATGCAGAAGGCATCGATATCGTCAGGGTTCAGCCCCGAATCGTCGAGCAATTGGTGCAAGTGCGCCGGGACTTTAAGCAGCGCGAAGTTGAAAACCTGACGGCCGTTCATGTAGAACACCCCGTCCGTGACTTTCAGGTGCGGCGCACCGGAACCGTCGGTGCCGAACTTGGCCTTGCCCAGTTCCCACACAGGCTGTTCGCCCATCCAGGTCACCGTGGCGGCATCGCCAAACAGCATGGTGGTGTTGCGATCTTCCGGGTCGACGATCTTGGAGTAGGGATCGGCGGTGATCAGCAAGCCATTTTTCAGGCCTGCGGCCTCCATGAAGCCTTTGAGCGCGTAAATGCCATAGACGTAGCCGGAGCAGCCCAGGGAAATATCGAACGCCGCCACGGTCGTTGGCAGGCCCAGTTTGTCCTGAACGATGGCCGCGGTGTGCGGCAGGCCTTCTTCGTCGCCGTTCTGGGTGACGACGATCAGCGCGTCGATGGATTCACGTTTCAAATCGGGATTGTTGGCGAACAGCGCGTTGACTGCTTCGACACACAGGTCCGAGGTTTCCTGCCCGGCGTCCTTGCGCGGCAGGAAGGCCGAACCGATCTTGCCCAGGATGAACTCTTCATCCTTTTCGAATTTTGCACCTTGTGCGTAATTGTCCACGCCGGCTACAGGAACGTAGCTCGCAATGCTTTTTATGCCAATCATTACGGCTTCCCAATAATAAACAGCCCAATACCACCGCTCGCAAGGAATCGAGGGGCGCCGACAAACAGAGAAAAGCGTCGCCCCCAAGGCAGCGACAACGGGAAGAATAAAAGGCCATCACTGGGCCAAACAGGCACCAGGCGCCACCTTCCCGAGCAATACAATACAGTGAAGATGCCCGTTATGACTCGCAGGTCACTCTATTTTGCCGAATCAACCCCGAATGGGGTTATTCGACAAGGGGCCAATCCAGCGGCGTGCCACGCTTGATGGCGTGGCGGGCGCGGCGTCCCAGAAGGGTTTGCGCGTGCTTGGGGGCCAATCCCAGGCCTGGACGGATAGCACGCAGGTTCTCCGGGGTGAAGGGCTCGCCGGCTGCCATGTCCCGTGTGACGTACAGCGAACGGCGAAATACCAGGGACTTGCGTTCGGCTTCGGTAGCGCCGTACTGCACCTGCCCCATGGCCTGCCAGGCTCGCTCGGTTTCAATCACCAGGCTGGCCATTTGCTCAGGTTCCAGCGAGAAACTGGCATCCACACCGCCGGCTGAACGGTCGAGGGTGAAATGCTTCTCGACCACCGTCGCCCCCAACGCTACCGCCGCCACCGACACCCCGACGCCCATGGAGTGGTCGGACAGCCCCACCTGACAGCCAAACAAATCGCGCAGATGTGGAATCGTGCGCACATTGCTGTTGGCCGGCGTTGCCGGGTAAGTGCTGGTGCATTTGAGCAACACCAGATCCTTGCACCCGGCCTCACGGGCGGCACGCACGGTTTCGTCGAGTTCGGCGATGCTGGCCATGCCAGTGGAGATAATCAAGGGTTTACCGGTCGCAGCGACCCGGCGAATCAAGGGCAAGTCAGTGTTTTCAAAACTGGCGATTTTGTACGCCGGCACGTCCAGGCTCTCGAGGAAATCCACCGCGCTGTCATCGAATGGCGTGGAGAACGCCACCATGCCCAACGCCTTGGCGCGGGCGAAAATCGGAGCGTGCCATTCCCATGGCGTGTAGGCCTTTTCGTACAGCGCGTACAACGAAGTACCCGACCAAAGGCTGTCTGGATCCTTGATGAAGAATTCGCCTTCGCACAGGTCCAGCGTCATGGTCTCGGCGGTATAGGTCTGCAGCTTCAACGCATGCGCGCCGGCCTTGGCCGCAGCTTCGACGATCTGCAACGCCACCTCCAGGGACTGATTATGGTTGCCACTCATCTCGGCAATGATGAACGGCGGCGCGTCAGCACCGATCAAGCGGTTGCCGATCTTGAAACTGGTCATGGGCGGTGATCCTTCAATACGCGCGTGAACGCGCAAACACTCTGGGTGAAACCGGCTTCGCGAAAGGTCTTCAGCGACGGCTGGTTGGTCGGCAGAATCTCGGCGGCAAGGGTGTCCAGTTGCGGCCAGCGGGCGGTGACAAAGTCTTCGCCCCGTGACAGCAGTGCGCGGCCCCAGCCCAGCCCGAAACGGCCTTCGAACAGATAAATCGAAACCTTGGCTTCATGACCATCAATGTCATAGCGCAACACACCGATCGGGCCGTCATCGGCTTCGGCGATCAGCAACAGGCGCTGGTCATTTTTCAAACTCGCGGCCAGCCAGGTTTGGTGCGCCGGCCAGTCAATGACGCCTGAGTCCAGTGATGAATGCCGCACCGCCTCTGCATTGCGCCCGTCAAACAACAGTTGTGCATCCTCAAGCTTTGCCGGGCGCAGTTGCAAAACCGCCCCGACCAGCGCCGCAGCCACACGTTGCGCACCACGGCCATCAACCAGTTGCCGTGAACGATCGGCCAGGCTCTGGCGAAGCCCCTGATTGCCCGCGATAAAAGCGACGGCCTGACGCAACTGCTCGACGCTGACGTACTCGCGCGCTCCGAGGAACACATGGGCCCCGCAAGCGCCCATCACCTCACCGTTGGCCTGCTGGTTGTTCGACACCGCAATGCAGATCGTCGGCAGCCCCATGGCCGCCCTCTCCCAACTGGTTCCACCACCGGCACCGATAAACAAATCCGCTTCGGTCATCAGCGTGTAGAAGTCGCTGACAAAACTGTGCAGGCGCCAGTTGGGACGGTCGGCCGCCAACACCTGCATCTGTTCCCAGGCCGGATTGTCGGCACCGGCGACGAAATCGACCTCCAGCTCATGGAAATCAGCCATTGCCAACATCGCGTGGTGGGTCTGCATCGCCACATCGAACCCGCCGAAATTGACCAGTACCCGCCTGACCCGGGGCTTGATCTCGATGGCTGGGCAGCGAAACTCATCGCGCAGCATGGCAAAGCGTGGGCCCAACAGCGTCCGGCAACCCGATGGCAACAACGAGCCATAGGCCTGTGGCGTGCCTGACAGGTTCTGATTGAGCAACAGATCGACGTCGTACCGACGGGTCGCGAGATCATCCACCGCAGCGATGCGAGGCGCCAGGCGGCGCGCAGCCGTTTGCCAGTGATGGTCGAGGCCATAGTGATCGACCAGTATCCAGTCGAACGCCGCATGATTTTCCAGCAGATGAGCCAATGCCTCGATGTCCGCCTGCCAGGGCAGTAAGGATTCGATGGCCTGTTGCGGGTCTTCATCAGGGTAGCGATCGGGTAGCGCGAAGGTTTCAAAGCCTTCGGCTGCCAGACTGTCCAGCCGATGCCCCGGTAACCGGCGACAGGCGAAAGCCACATGAGCCCCGTGTTTGCGCAAGGCTCTGGCCAGTGGCAAACAGCGGGCGATGTGGCCGCTGCCAATGGTCGGCGAGGCATCGGAGCGAATCAGCACTCTCATTGCAGTTCACCGCCTCTTTTGAGCGCGTCATACAGGTATTCGGCGCGCGTCCAGTCTTCTGCGGTGTCGATGTCTTGCACCAGGTGACGCGGCAGAATCACCGGCAGGCTCGCGGGTGAAAACAACGCGTCGCCGCGCAACCAGGCTTCGCTGCGCCCCCAATAGAACTGCCCGGCGTCCTGATACGCCTCGCACAGATCCTGGGAACGGGTGTTGCGAAACTCCGGGTAGAGCGCGGTCAAGGCGCCTTGCGCGTCGAGGGTCAGGGCACGTTGCACCGGGAATCCGAACCCGGCCACGGAAAACGCGAATGACTTGTCCGGATGCTGCATCAGCAACTCATACCCCTGACGCAGATAACGCGCCTGCAACAGTGGCGCGGTGGCGTAGAGGCAACAGGCAAAATCGAACGTCTCGAGCTGCTGCAAGGCATGGGCGATCACCGCCGCCGTACCGGTGAAATCATCGGACAACGACGCCGGCCGCATAAAGGGCACCTCGGCACCGTGGGCCCGCGCCACCTCGGCGATCTCGGCGTCGTCAGTGCTGACGATCACCCGGTCGAACAGCGCCGACTCCAGCGCTGTGCGGATCGAACGGACGATCATCGGCACGCCGTCGAACGGTTTGAGGTTTTTGCGCGGAATTCGTTTGCTACCGCCCCGGGCCGGAATAATCGCAACGCAGCTCAAGACTCTTTACTCCTCAAGGACCAGCCGACGCAGGTGCTCGACCACGTGGTCCTGTTGTTCATCGCTCAGCAACGGAAACAGCGGCAGGCTGATGGCCTGCGCGTAATAACGCTCGGCCTGTGGGAAATCACCCTCGGCAAAACCCTGCTCGCGATAGTACGGCTGTAGATGCACCGGAATATAGTGCAGGTTCACCCCGACGCCGGCCGCCCGCAAGCCTTCGAATACCTGGCGATGACTCAAGTTGATGGCATCCAGATGCAACCGCACGACATACAGATGCCACGCCGATTCGGCTTCGGACTGAGGGCCGGGAAGGGTCAATGGCAGATCCGCCAGCAACCGGTCGTAACGCGCCGCCAGTTCGCGACGACGCTCGATGAAGCCCTCAAGCTTGCTCAATTGCGACAAGCCAAGGGCCGCTTGCAGGTCGGTGATGCGGTAATTGAAACCCAATTCCACCTGCTGGTAGTACCACGGGCCGTGGCTGGCCTCGGTCATTTGCTGCGAATCGCGGGTCATGCCGTGGCTGCGCAGACGTTGCAGACGCTCGGCCAGCTCCGGCCGATTGGTCAACACCATGCCGCCTTCGGCACTGGTGATGATCTTCACCGGATGGAAACTGAACACGGTCATCGCCGCGAATTCGCCACAACCCACCGGCCGCCCGGCATAGGACGCACCGACGGCGTGGGACGCGTCTTCAATCACGGTAAAACCATAGCGCTCGGCCAGTTCGGCAATGCGGCGCATGTCGCAGCTCTGCCCCGAGAACGCCACGGCCACCAGCACTTTGGGCAAGGTCCCGTCGCGCTCGGACTGCTCCAGCTTCAACGCCAGTGCATTGGCGTCGAGGTTCCAGGTGAGTGGATCGATGTCGACAAAATCCACGTCGGCACCGCAGTAACGACCGCAGTTGGCCGAGGCCAGAAAGGTGTTCGGCGTGGTCCACAAACGGTCGCCCGGCCCCAGTCCGGCGGCCAGACAAGCAATGTGCAGCGCCGCCGTGGCGTTGCACACCGCCACGGCAAAATCCGCCTCGCAACGTTCGGCCATCGCCTGTTCGAAACGCTCGATGGTCGGCCCCTGGGTCAACCAGTCGGACTGCAACACGGCAACCACCGCATCGATGTCTGCCTGATCGAGGCTTTGCCGACCGTAGGGAATCATGCCGACAGCCCCGCATGCAGCTCGGCGATCTGGCCGACCGAGAGAAACTTCGGATTGGTATCGGAGCGATACTCGAAGTCTTCGCCGACAGGTCGGCCCCGCTCGCCCAGCTTGTCCACGGCAAAATCCACGTCGACGCTGGTGAAACGGATCGACGGCTGAATCGTGTAGTGATCGGCGAACTCCAGGGTCATGCGCGCGTCATCCAGCGGCACCATCAGTTCGTGGAGCTTTTCTCCCGGACGAATGCCAACGTGTTTATGCGGCAGATGCTCGGCCATGCCCAGGGCCAGATCGACAATGCGAATCGACGGGATCTTTGGCACGAACACTTCGCCACCGTGCATGCGGGCGAAGCTGTCGAGCACGAACTGCACACCGTGGTCCAGGGTGATCCAGAAGCGGGTCATGCGCTCATCGGTGATCGGCAACTCTTTCGCGCCCTGCGCAATCAAATGGCTGAAGAACGGCACCACTGAACCCCGCGAGCCGGCGACGTTGCCGTAGCGAACCACGGAAAACCGGGTTTGCTGTTCACCGGCAATGTTGTTGGCGGCGACGAACAGTTTGTCCGAAAGCAGCTTGGTCGCGCCGTACAGATTGATCGGGCTGGCGGCCTTGTCGGTGGACAGTGCCACGACTTTCTTCACGCCGTTGTCGATGGCGGCGGCGATGATGTTTTCCGCGCCATTGACGTTGGTGCGAATGCACTCGGTCGGGTTGTACTCTGCCGCCGGCACTTGCTTGAGCGCAGCGGCGTGCACCACATAATCGATGCCCCGCATGGCCTGGCGCAAACGCTCGGCGTCGCGCACGTCACCCAGGAAGTAACGCATGCACGGTGCATTGAACGTCTGCTGCATCTCGTACTGTTTGAGCTCATCGCGGGAGAACACCACCACGCGCTTGGGCTGGTATTGCTCCAGCAAACGGCGGATGAAGTTACGGCCGAACGAGCCGGTGCCGCCGCTGATGAAAATGGATTTACCGTTGAACATGCCTTGAGTCCTATTACCTGTCAGCCAGGCTTAAGCGAGCAACTGCGCCCAGTTCACACTGGAAGCTTCGCGAAGGGTAAAGCCCTTGCCGGTCAGGGCCAGGTTCTGGTTGTAGGCGGCATCCTGTACAAAGCGTGCCTGCCATTTATCACGCAGGGCTGCGGCCAATTGAGGTTCATCAGGCAACAGTCCCGGGTGGAGCAACTGGGCTTGCGGGCACCACACGGTCAGGTAGCCGGCGTCGGCGACTTTCAGGCACAGGTCGATATCGGCAAACGCCTCGTCGAAATGTTCTTCGTCCAGACCACCTACGGCCTGGTACACATCCTTGCGGATCATCAGGCAGGCACCGGACACCGCCGAATAGTTCTGCTCCACCTGATGGCCGAACAGATAGCCCTTGGCGTCTTTGCGTTCGCCGACAAAAGCCGAGCCCACCAGGCCATTGAGACCCAGAATCAAACCGGCCTGGGTCGTCACACCACGAATATCCATCAGTTTGGCGCCGACGATACCGACCTCCGGACGCTGCGCCTGGTTAAGCAGGGCGTCGAGCCAGTTGGCGTTGAACACTTCGGCCTCGGCCGACAGCAGCACCAGGTATTCACCCTTGGCTTCGTTGACCGCCAGGTTGTGCAGCGCCGAAGTGCTGAGGCGCTGACCGCTGCGCAAGATACGAATACGCTCGCCCTTGCCTTCCAGGCTGCTCAACCAGGCCAGCAGCTCAGGTGACTGGCTGTGGTTGTCGGCGATCAATACTTCATGACGCTGGTATCGGGTGCGTTGCAGCACGCTGACCAGGGCCCGTTGCAGAGGCTCCAGATTGTCCTGGCTGTGCAGGATGATCGAGACCTGCGGACGCTCGGCGTGCTGGTAATCGATTTGCCAGGTCTGCGGCAACGTCGAGCTGACTTGACCGCGGTAGCCACGGTTCGCCAGATGGCGCGTGAGCACCCGGCGCTCCTCGCTGTTCTCCTCTTCGACCGGCGCATTGGCTATCAGCAATGGCTCGGCCAGGTGCGCCAGACCGTTCAGGCCACCGTCTTCAATCAAACGCAGCAAAAGGTCGAACTCCAGCGCGGTAGGGAACTCTGGCGAGTAACCTTTGGCTTGAACCAGCACATCACGCTTGATCAACCAGTGCCGCGCCATCAAGGACGGGACGGTTTGCAGCAAATCGAGGTTCACCCCCGGACGGAATACATCCGTCAGGGCACCATTGGCCTTGCGCTGGATTTCGTCCATGGCCACTGCGCGGATACCTTCTGCCCCGAGCAATTCAAGGCTGGCACGCAGCAAGCCGCTGGGGGTCAGTTGATCACCGGCCTCAGCCAGCAGGATCCAGTCGGCGCTCGACTGATTCACCACCTGGTTGATGCGCTCTACATAGTTGGTGGTGCTGACTTTGACAAAGTGCACGGTGTCGCGCACCGACGTGGAGGCCGGCAACTCGCCCGTGGTGAAGACCATGACCTTGAAGGCCCGGCAATGACCATTGACCAGGCTGTCGAACGTCGCCTGCAACTTGAACATGTCCGCTTCCAGGTCCAGCAGCAAGATACCGAACTGCGGCCCGCCATCGTGCGCGGCCAGGTGGCTGGCAATCGCCGGTAACTGCCCGGCTTCGGGATTGCGTGCGTCGAGCCAGTCGAGCAGGCGGCCGGACGGCATCTTCTTGAACAGCGCGCGCTCGTCCTGCCTTGGCAACGAATCCAGACGCTCGGCCCAGGCCTGCAGCTTGATCCCTTCGGCCTCTTCTTCGGTCCCCATCAATGATTGGGCAAGACCCTTGACCACCGAACGGTTGAACCGGTTGAGTCCGTAGGCCTCCCACAGACGGGCACGTAGCGTGCGTTCATTGTCATTGGGCTGGACCCGCATCAGCTCGGTCTGGCGAAGCAGGATGCCTTCCAGCTCCTGGAGCTGCAAACGACCGGCGGGCATGGCGTGCAGCAAAAATTCGAACTCGGTCAGCAGGTCGAACATCGGCTTGTTGTAGAACGGCATTTCGACGAACTGCTCGGGCCCGAACGTACGAACGGGCTCACGCCCCGGCTCGGTCCACACTGATCGGAAAATCATATTGCCTTTGAGCGAGCGGCCTTCGAGCAGGCATTCGGCCATGGCGGCAAAACTGTCCAGCGCAATCTGTTTGACCCGGGCCGGATCCTGATCGCCCAGTTGCGTCGGCAAGGACGCCAGGAACTCGGCAAACTGGTCACGCTCGGCAACCGATTTCGCGTCCTTGTAGGTCAGCACGGTCAAGACGTTGGTGTTGTGTTCCGAGGCGCCATAGTTGATCTCGCGCACGGCAAAAGGAATCGGTAGCACCCGCGCCTTGGCACAAGCCAGCAGGAAGTACGTATGGCCAATTTCCTGCCACTCGAAACTGGTGCCGGCCGGTAACAGGCTGTACCACTGTTGCAGCAGATCGGTGCGAGTCACCGCATAGAACGGCGGCAGGAACTGGCCCATGAATTCCATGAGCCGAACCTCAGGCTGCTGCGCGTTGTAGTCTTCCTGGACGCGCTTGTCGCGACGGTAGTAATTCACTTCCGTGGCGCGTGCCAGGTACATCATCCCGTAGCCATGACACAGGCCGTAATCCGGGTTGGCTTCGAGAAATTCCAGCGACTCGGTCAATGCGCCGTGCAGCAGGAAATCGTCATCGGCGGCAAACACCATATAGGGCGTGGTGACCTGATTGACGCCGTAGGTGATTTTGTCCTGGAAGCCCTTGTAGGTGTACTGCGGCAAATGGCGATAGTCGACCGACGGGAAGTCCTCGGCCATGTGCTCGTCGCCTTCGACCGAGGAGTCCAGCACCAGCACCGTGCAGGGATAGTTGCTGTAGTACTGCAAGGTACGTCGCAGGAACGCGTTCCGGTTGTGGGAAATCACCACCACCGTCAACCGCTCGTCCAGCGGCGCGACATTGTTTTGAGTACTGTTTTGCACTTGCATCTGTCTATCCCCACAACCGGCCAATCGCCAGGAACCTGAACTGTTTTTGATTAACGAACGCGACGCAGGTAGCCGTCCGGCGCCACGGAGATCAGCAGCTTGTTTTGCATTTGCTGGTCGATTTCGAAGTCCTTGTTTTCCTCCAGGTACTTCCACACCGCCGTCTTCGGGTTATCGCCCGGGCCCCATGGACGGTCCGGAAAGAAGTCGGCCGGCATGTCTTCAACCACGGTGTCCATCACCACGCAGTAGCTGTCCACCGAAACCAGGGGTGCGTAGAGGCGCAACTCTTCGAGCACGTGGTCGTGGGTGTGGTTGGAGTCGAGTACCAGGATGACTTTCTTGCCTTCGGCGGCGGCGCGTACCTGGGCGGCAATGGCAGGGTCGATGCTCGAGCCTTCGATCATCTTGATGCGCTTGCTCATCGGGTGGCTTTCGATGGCTTCGCGGTTGTGTGCACGGATGTCCAGGTCAATACCCAGTACTTCGCCGTGACCTTGCAGCTCCAACAGGGAGGCGTAGTAGATGATCGAGCCGCCATGGGCGATGCCGCATTCAATCACCAGGTCCGGTTTGACCTGCCAGATGATTTCCTGCATCGCCATCATGTCTTGCGGCAACTGAATGATCGGCCGCCCCATCCACGAGAAGTGGTAGCTGTATTTGTGTTTGGCCGATTCGTTGAAGAAATCCTTGGCCAGACCCACGAGTTTCTGGTCGTCGCCCTGACGGGCGATTTCTGCCTGGCACTCGGCTTCGAAGGCTTTATTGATGGTGTTGTCGGTCATTTTAGAATCTCAATAGTCACTGGAACGAAGCGCTGTCGACGGCGTGATAGACGTAGCGTCCATCGGTCATCCGCCTGATTTCTTCGAGGTAGTTGGAATTCATCACAAACAGGTTGGCACCTTCAGGCAAGGCGTCCATGGCCTCTTGCGGCGAAGACACGCGCACGCCGCTCAAGGGCAGGTAGCGCCCTTGCTTGGCCGGGTTGATATCCACGACGCGATCCACCGCCACACCAGCCCGTTGCAGAAACAGCGAATAGATCACGCCTTTGGACGACGCCCCCCAAATCGCCGAACCCTGCCCGGGTGCGGCCTGGATGATCTGCACCGCACGCTCGAGGCTGGCGGTGAAACCCTCGGGCAACACCAGGCGTGACACCGGTTGTTCGGGGGTCAGGCGCAGTGTCGCCAGGTCGGCGACGACGTACAGGTACTGGCCGCCAAACAGGTGGCCGGCCTCATGTACCGTGCCGAACATCCGGCGCAGATCATCGAGGCGGAAATAGTTGACGTGCTCGTAAAACAGGTCGAACCAGGCTCGGTGTTCAACGATCCAGTCCAGGCAAGGCACTTCGATGTAGATCTGCCCGCCCTGATTGGCCTCGGCCATCTGGGCCAGAAAGCCCATCGGGTCCTGGATGTGCTCCAGTACATGACGCAGCACGATGGCGTCCGCCGCCAGACCGAGGCCACGGGTGAAGGGCGCCTTGATCACATCGGCGTTATCGCCTTCGTAGGCCGGATCGATACCGGTGATGGCATACCCCAGGTCCTTCAGCAGCTCCAGGAAATAGCCTTTGCCGCAGCCGACTTCGATCAGTTCCTGGCCCTTGAAGTGCCGGGCAATGATGCCTTCGACATCGCTCAGGTGTTTCTGGAATTGGCCGGAGTGCGCCTGCTCGTTCTGATAGTCGGCATCGTAGCTGAGCTTGTCGGCGTCGAACGCCGCGTTGAAGATCAGACCGCTGCGCTCATCCTGCACCAGCAACATGTCGGCACTGGCCGACGCCTTGGCCGATTCCGGATCGGCAAAGGTGCGGTTCTGCAACACCGGCAGGTCGGTGACCCGATACAACTCGTGCCTCATTGCTCTGCTCCCAATAACTGTTGCAAGCGCTCGGTCACCGCCCAGAACGCCAGCGGTTCGTGGGTCGGATACGGGTAGTGGCCGAGGTTCAGGCCGAGAGTCGCGCCGCGTTCGCGCAAGCGCTGTTCGACCAGCGCCCGCACCGAAACCGGTTGGCCGCTGGCGCAGTTGATCGTGCCGTCGAAATCGCGCTTGTGCAGGATCGCGGCGAGGTGCGCGGTGGCCGTTTCAATCGCCAGGAAGTCCCGCAGCTGTTCACCCGCCGACATGTTGAACGTCACGTCGCCGGCGTCGATCGCCCGGTCCAGCGCCGCCAACAGGCTGTTGGGGTTCTGCCCGGCGCCGTGCAGATAAAACAGACGCGCCCACTGCAGCGTGAACGGATGCGCCTGCTGCAGGTTTTGCAAAAACAGGTGCAGGGTGTGTTTGGCCAGACCGTAGGGATTGGCCGGCTGCGCTTCGTTCTCCTCGCTCAGCGGACCACTCTGCATGCCGTACTCGAAGCAGGTTCCGGTCACCATCACCTGCTTCACGCCCGCCTCGACCGCGCCTTTGATGAAGCGGTAGTCGGCCATCAGGTTGTGCTCGAAATGGAACAGTGCCCGATAGTTCGGCAACCCCGGCCATGCCAGGTGCGCCAGTGCATCGACGCCCTCGGTCAGCGCGCCGATATCCAGACTCGCCGCGTGAATATCCGCACTCACGAACTCGACGTCATTGATCCACGGCATGCTCGCGGCGGTTTGCACATTGCGCGCGACCGCTCGCACCGTGCAGCCACGGGCCAACAATGCCGCAACCAGATGACGACCGACGAAACCGGTGGCCCCGGTGACCAGAACCCTCACAGCACGGTCAACTCAGGCACGGCGATCACGAACCGGCCATCCCACTGCCGTACCTGCGCGAGCTGCTGGCTGACTTCGTGCAACAGGTTCCACGGCAGCACCAGGACGTAGTCCGGTTTTTCGATTTCGATCTGCGCGGGCGAAACGATTGGAATGCGGCTGCCCGGCAAATATTTGCCCTGCTTGTGCGGGTTGGCATCGGCGACCCAGGCCAGCAGGTCCGGCTTGACCCCGGCGTAGTTGAGCAAGGTGTTGCCCTTGGCGGCGGCGCCGTAGCCGACCACACGCTTGCCATCGGCCTTGGCCTGCAACAGGAAGCGCAGCAGCTCGTGCTTGATGCGCTCGGCGGCCGGCGCGAGGCTTGTGTAGTACTCGGGGGTCTTCACCCCGGCGGCGAGTTCGGCCTGCAACTGTTGCCGGACCGCCGGTTGCACCTGACGACGCTCGCCATCCTGACGCTGGACGAAAACCCGCAGCGAACCGCCGTGGGTCGAGAGCTGGCTGACGTCGAATACTTCCAGGCCATTACGCTCGCACAACGTTTGCACGGCGGTCAGTGACAGATAGGAATAGTGCTCGTGATACAGCGTGTCGAATTGCTGCCCGGCCATCAGCGTCAGCAGTTGCGGGAACTCGAATGTCGCCACACCCGTCGATTTGAGCAGGGTCGCGAAACCGCCGAGGAAATCATTGATGTCCGGCACATGCGCCAACACGTTATTGGCGGCCATCAGGTCGGCGCCCCAGCCTTCGCTATTTAACTGCGCGGCGGTGTCGCGACCGAAAAACAGCTCGCGAATCTCCAGGCCTTTTTCCCGTGCCGCTTGTGCGGTGCTGCGGGTCGGCTCGACACCCAGGCAAGGAATGCCGCGCCCGGCGACGTACTGCAACAGGTAACCGTCGTTGGCGGCAACCTCCACCACACGGCTGTCGGCGGTCAGGCCGAAACGCTCGACCATCTCGGCCACATACTGCTCGGCATGGGCCAGCCAGGTGCTGGAGAACGAACTGAAATAGGCGTACTCGGCATCGAACAGGCTGTCGGCGCGGGTGTAATCCTCGGTCTGCACCAGCCAGCACTGCTGACACACCGCAACCTTCAAGGGCACCCACTGCTCGGCTTGCTCCAACTGATCGGCACGCACGTAGGCGTTGGACGGCGGCGAGGTGCCGAGATCGATCAGCGGCAAGGTCAACGGAGTCCCGCAACCACGGCAATTCATACACGCACTCCAGCAAAGTGTTCATCGAGCAAGGGATGGCTGGAATCCCGCGCCGACAGATTATTGACAGGCAACGGCCAGGCAATCGCCAGCCGCGGATCGTTCACCGACAACCCGCCTTCGTGCGCAGGCGTGTAATCGTTGCTGTGCAGATAAAGCAGCTCGGCATCGGCACTGAGGGTCTGGAAGCCGTGGGCGAACCCGGCCGGGATCAGCAGACTGCGCCCATCACCGGCGCGCAGGTGCTCGGCGTGCCAGTGCAGGAAGGTGTCGGAGTCGGGGCGCAAATCCACCGCCACGTCCCACACTTCACCGCGCAGGCACGTGATCAACTTGGCTTCCGGCGCATGGGCGTTCTGGTAATGCAGGCCGCGCACAGTGCCGCGTTCGTGGGTGCAGGAATGGTTGATCTGGCGGATGTGAAACGCCTGGCCGAAGGCGTTCAGGCTGCCCTCGCAAAACAGCCGGGCGAAGTGCCCGCGCTCGTCTTCGAAGCGTTTGTGCTGCACGCTGAACAGCCCGTCCAGTGGCAATGCCTTCAACAGAAATTCGCTCACAACGCGCCTCGGTACAGGTTCAGCTGGCTCAAGGTGATGGCGCGCATGTCATCGCCGTTCTGCCACGCCAAATGCCAATCCAGGGTCTGGGTCAGGCATTGCTGCAACGACCAGCGAGGTTGCCAGGCCAGCAATTGACGGGCACGACTGCTGTCCAGGCGCAGCAGGCCGGCTTCATGTAAGTCGCTCGGCTCGATGCGCAGCCCGCGGGCTTGCGGCCAGCGATGGGCGAGCAACTCGACGACTTCGCCGACGCTGCACATATCCGCCTCACTCGGGCCGAAGTTCCACGCGCCAGCGAATTGCGGGCCTTGCTCATACAGGCCGGCAGCCAGTTGCAGATAACCGGCCAGCGGCTCAAGCGCGTGCTGCCATGGGCGCACGGCGTTAGGGAAGCGCAGGGTCACGGGCTCGTTCGCCGACCAGGCCTTGAGCACGTCGGGAATCAAACGCTCCGGCGCGAAATCACCACCGCCCAGCACGTTGCCGGCGCGGGCCGTGGCCAGGGCCAGGCCGTGCTCGGCATGACGCTCGGCCGGGAAGAACGAGGCCGCGTAAGACTGCGCCAGCAACTCGCAGCAAGCCTTGCTGCTGCTATAAGGATCGTGTCCGCCCAGTGCTTCGTTCTCGCGATACGGCCACAGCCATTCCTGATTGGCGTAGACCTTGTCGGTGGTCACCAGCACACAGGCACGGACGCCGCCGACCTGGCGGATGGCTTCCAGCAGGTTGAGGGTCCCCATGACGTTGCTGGAGTAAGTCCCCAACGGGTCGCGATAACCCTCGCGCACCAGCGGCTGGGCCGCCAGGTGCAGGACGATTTCCGGCTGGGTCTCGGCGATCAGTTCCAGCAAGGCGCCGAGGTCACGCAGGTCGCCTCGCTGATCGTTGATGCCTTCGTGCACGCGCGCCAGTTCGAACAGGCTCGGCTCGGTGGACGGATCGAGGGCAAACCCGCTGACCTCGGCCCCCAGGCTCTGCAACCACAACGTCAACCAACTGCCCTTGAAACCG
The DNA here is from genome assembly GCF_002356535.2 of Pseudomonas izuensis. Classification (NCBI taxonomy): domain Bacteria; kingdom Pseudomonadati; phylum Pseudomonadota; class Gammaproteobacteria; order Pseudomonadales; family Pseudomonadaceae; genus Pseudomonas; species Pseudomonas izuensis. The sequence continues at coordinate 5,209,266 of NZ_AP017423.2, forward strand.
GTGTGGCCGGTGACCAGAACCCGCTTGCCGCGCCAGAATTGCGGGCTCAGTCCCATTGCTTCCATGGGGCCTCCCCGCTCTGCCACAACGACTCCAGGTGGTTCTTGTCACGCAGGGTGTCCATCGGATGCCAGAAGCCCTCGTGCTGGAAGGCTTGCAACTGTTGTTCGCTGGCCAGCTTCGTCAGCGGTTCGGCTTCCCATGAGGTGTGATCGGCGGCGATGTAAGGCAAGACCTTTGGCGAAAGGACGAAGAAGCCGCCGTTGATCCAGCCGCCGTCGCCACGCGGTTTCTCGGTGAAACCCAAGACCCTGTCGCCATCGCGCTCCAGGGCGCCATAGCGTCCCGGCGGTTGCACCGCGGTCACGGTGGCGAGCTTGCCATGGCTCAGGTGGAAGTCGACCAGTGCACCGATGTTGAGGTCCGAAACGCCGTCACCGTAGGTGAAACAGAACGCTTGCTCGTTTTCCAGATAACGCGAAGCGCGACGCAAACGCCCGCCGGTCATGGTTTCTTCACCGGTGTCGATCAGCGTGACGCGCCATGGCTCGCTGTAGTTCTGGTGAACATCCATGCGGTTGTTGCACATGTCGAATGTGACGTCGGAGGTATGCAGGAAGTAGTTGGCAAAGAAGTCCTTTATCGCATAGCCCTTGTAGCCAAGGCAGATCACGAAATCATGAATCCCGTGAGCGGAGTACTGCTTCATGATGTGCCAAAGAATTGGCTTGCCGCCGATTTCAATCATTGGCTTAGGCTTGAGGTGCGACTCTTCGCTGATCCGCGTACCGAGACCACCTGCCAGAATTACTGCCTTCATCCTCTCCCCTCTTGTTCGTCACAGGGCTCAACCAAGCTTGATCAAGCTTTTGCAGGCCGCCGGGCTAAAACATTGGCCGTGTCCGGCGCGCGCGGGCTGGCCGCAAGCGCTCGTTTTATGGCGATATAGGGACGACTTGCAGGAAGCGCGCCAGCTCTACAGGCAGGGTACAGACGGTGCTCTTGATGAACCTTCGGGCATAAAAAAACGCAGTCGAGAATGAGTCGACTGCGTTTTTTGTGGGTTGCCTGAAAGGATCAGTCCGGCAACCAACCCCACAACCAATGCTGGAGGTTATCGCCGCGCAGCATGAAATCGCGGTGCACTGCCTCGCGCAGTTCATCGCCCATGCGATAGCTGGCATCGGGATCGGCCAGGTGCATGCGGATCGCCTGCAACCATTCCTCGGTACTGTTGCTGTAGACCCTGGTGCACGGCAAGTGGCCGCGATAGGCCGCAGTGTCGGTGCAGATCACCGGGTAACCGCAGGCACCGTACTCCAGCAGGCGCAGGTTGCTCTTGCAGTCGTTGAAGATGTGGAACTCCAGCGGCGCCAGTGCCAGGTCGAGGTTCAGGCTCGCCAATTTGTACGGGTAGCCTTGAAAGCCGGTGGTGGAATGAAACTCGTGAATGTACGGCCGCAATGCCTCCGGGCACATGCCGAAAAAGACCCACTCGACTTCATTCGCCAATTCACGCACGACCTCGGCAATGATTTCCAGGTCGCCGGTGTGGCTGGTGCCGCCGCCCCAGCCGACACGCGGCTTGCCAGACGTTCGGCGCCGGCTGGTCAACGTGGCCCAAGGGACCGGCGAGAGCATGTTGGGCACCACGCGAATATCACTGTGCATGCTCGACAGGGCATCGGCCAGCGGCTGGGTAGTGACCACCACGCGATCGCACAAAGCGATGCCTTCGCGCAGCATCTGCTCGGTGTTCACCGGCTTGTTACGGGCATGGGTATTCTTTTTCGGCGCGCTGACAACGTAGTCGTCGAGCTCGAAAATCCGCAGGGCGCCGGAGTATTTTTTCATGCGCAGAATGTCACCTGCCGCGCCTTCGCTGTAGCGCCCTTGCAACACGATGGTGTCCGGCGACAAGCGCTCGATCTCCACGGTCGACGGCGACTCGTAAGCCACTCTGGCGATCACCCGGCCCGCCGCCTGAAGTTCTTCCAGCGGTGCAGTCACCCGGTAAATGCCGACCGCCGTGCTGTTCACTGGCAGGCCCAGGACCAGCGGCAAGGCGCGGGTGCAAAACGGGTTCCAGTTGTGGCGCAGCGAAGCCTCCAGACTGAAACTCGAAACGCCAAGACTGAGTGCCGGACTGTAGGCCGGATCCCTGGCGATTTTCGGCAGCCACTTGCAGTAGAACGCTTCCTGCTCCCGCTCTTGCTCCTGCTCCAGCAACGCTTGCGACGAACGCCGGGCCGGCACAGCCTCGTGGGGCATCAGCACGACACTGGCGTAAGGGGTCCAGACCACCAGGTAACCGGCCTTGCTCGCCCGCAAACACAGATCGACGTGGCTCAAATCCAGGCTGAACGTCCTGTCGTCAAAGCCTCCCACTTCGTCGAGTGCCTGCTTGCGCAGCATCAGGCAGTGATTGCTCACTGCACTCCAGTTCTGAGTGACATGCAGGCGCTGCATGTAGCCACGGGACCCGGCCGCCTCGCCCTGGAACGGCGAGCCCACGGGGCCCGCCAGCCCGAGGATCAAACCGGCACTGACTATCGTGCCCTCGGGGCTGAGAATCCGCGCACCGACCACGCCCACTTCAGGACGCCGGGCATGATTGAGCAATTCGTCCAGCCAGTCGCCGTCGCCAATCACCGCTTGCGCACTGAGCAGCAACAGGTACTCGCCACGCGCCTGCTCCGCGGCAAAATTGTGAATGGCGGCGTCATTGTCATCACCGGCGTAACGCAGTACCCGCAACATCGCGGCACCCATTTGCGCCATCGCCGCCAGCCAGTCGAGCATGGCCTGGTCATCGGTCCCGCTTTCGACGATCAGGATTTCGTACTGGGTGTAAGCGGTGCGCTCGATCACGCTTTCAATGCAACGCTGCAAGGCGTAGAGCGAATCCGCTGTGCGCACGATGATCGACACCAGGGGCCGGGCGCCGTGCGAATAATCGATGCGATTGATCAACGGCAGCTCTTCATGCCGGATAGCATGGGCCACGCCCAAACGGTCCAGGTGCGCACTGACCATCCCGGCATTGCGATCGATCACAGCGGGCAATGACAACCAGTTGGCGTAGGTCAGGCTCGATTCAACTTGTATTTCGGCGATGTGCTCGATGGTCTGCGGACCGGCTTCCTCCACCAGACGCCACAACAGGTCATGGGGCGCCAATTCGCCATGGGCCGGATCGAACCCGCCCAGCGCCATGAAGCGCTGACGTTCGAATGCCAAGGTGCGCCCGACGTAGGGATAAGCACGCATCAGATCGAGGTTGAAGTCCGGCTTGAACACCGGATCGATGGACTCCCCGTCGAACAGCGCACCCTCGTCGCTGTAGGCACACAGGATGCCTGGAGAACCGGCAACCCGTTCGGCCAGAATCAATAGCGCAGACTCGCGCAAGGTGTCGCCGGCCCGAAGCAGATAAAACCAGTGGGCGCCCTCCAGTTGCGGCACGACAGCATTGAGCTGCTGTGCCCACTCGGCCTGCCAGGGCAACTGCACCACGCGCTCACCGGCGACATCACTCGCGTCGGACAGTACGATCACCGCTTGCGGCGCATAGAGCTGGGATTCGATGCTCTGCAGCGTGGTTTTCAGTGCGGCACTGTCGGCATCGCTGTCGATCACGATCGGCACGATTTGGGGCTTGAACGCCCAGGTGTCGATACGCTGCGGCATCAAGCGCCGCTCGACGTCCGAGAACCTGCGGACCGCCAGCCATTCGCGGTAGAAATCGGCGTAACTGCCACTCTCACCACCCACCCGGCCATTCACCACGGTGTTGCGGTTGCCCAGAATTCGCACGACGCACAACTCTTCCCAGGCATGGGGTTGATCGCTGATTTTCGCCAGATCGATGAAACGCACCCAACCCGAAGCCGGCGCCGACTCGCCACTGCGAGCCGCCAGCATCTGAGTCAACCAGCTCCACTCCTGGAGGGTGGCCTTGACCATCTCCGGGGTTTTGCTCAGACGCTCCGGGTACAAGCGCTCTGTACTGAGCACGGTATTGAGCGAAACCAGATTGCCGCGACGCATCAGGCACACGAACAAGGCGAAATCGAGCATGGCGACAAACCCGGCGCCTTCCTGGATCAGCGCTGGCAACAGCTCCAGCACATCGGCGCGGCGCATCAGGGTCGAGCTGAAATTGCCGATGAAATTCTTCGGCGTGCCTTCGAAGATCGCCAACATGTCCTCACCTTTGAACAAGGCGTCATTTGGCGAGAACCGGCAGTTGTCGACCCGCGATGGCAGGATGAAGTTGCCGGCGTCACTGAACATGCGCAGAGCGAGCACCAGATTGACATCGGCATGATCGATCAACACCTGCGCCTGCAAGGCGATGCTGGGAGAAAACAGGCGATCGTCGTCGCACAAGACCTTGATGAACTCGCCCCGAGCCTCTTGCACGCAACGCAGTACGTTTTTCTGCAAGCCCAGACGCTGAGGATTGCGCAGGTAGCGAACCGGGTGAGCCTGCTCGGTAAACGACTCGACAATATCGCGAATCTCATCACCCACGGAGTCGTCACACACGACGATTTCGATGGGCTGATAAGTCTGCGCGAGCGCACTCTCGAGCGCCTGGCTGAAAAAACGCGGGTTGAACGCAGGGATAACGATGCTGACGAGGGGATGTTGATTCACGGCGGGAAACTCTCGAGCGGCGGGTTTCTACCCTTTCGGGCAGAAACTCCGGAACCGCTTAGGAAAAGACGGCTGGCAACTCGACAGGCGCAAACTCAGACTTTGTTGAACAAGCCCAACTGAGCAATCTTGCTGAAGGCCAGTTGAGAGGCCTGCAACATGGTCTGCTGCAACGTCAGGCGGGTCATCACTGCGGCGGGATCGGAGTCGCGAATCGCCGATTGGGTCTGGGTGTTGGCCAGCACCAGGCTCTGGTTGGTGTCCATCTGATTCTCCAGCGCCTGGCCACGACCACCGACCGAACTCAAGGCGCTGGACAGCTGATCGGTGCCGCTCGCCAGGTTGGCGATGCCCGAGGCCAGCGAGGCTTGCAGCTTCTGGGTGGCAATCGCGTTGCCGTTGGTGGGCGTATTCAACGCCGTCTTCAACTGGCTCACGGTGTCCAGAATGTTCTGGGTTTCGTGCGTGTTGACGGCCACACTGAACTGATCGCCGGTATCAGGCACAGGGGCGGCGGTGAAGGTGAAACTCACGCCCGACGCCGTGGCAACGCTACCGGCCATGGTGCCACTGGACACCGGCTTGCTGTTGGCGGTCAGGGGGGCTGCGTACAGATCGAAGTCGGTCGCCGAAGTGAACTTGATCACCGCTGCCCCCGACGGAAAACTGGCGTGGTAGTCGGTGGCGTTGGTGATGCTGCTGGTGGTCACCTGTGCGGCCGTCGGGTTGCCCGGGCTGCGGGTGGCCGTGAACGTGTCAGGCTTGGCGGCCAGGGTAAAGGAGTGCCCTGGCAGCACCGCACCAGGTACGTCACCGGCGCCCAGGTTGATATTCAGCGTCAGGTCGACACCACGGAAACTCACACTTTGCCCGGTCTTGCTGGTCGGATCGAACGCGCCGCCCTGGCTGGCTTCGGCCGTCACATCATTGCCGGCAGCGTCGGTGATCTTCAGTTGCGTGCCGCTGACGAAGTCCACGGTGTAGGGCTCGCCACTACGGAATTTGTTGTTGTAGCTCACGTTCGACGACACCTGGCCATTGGACAGGGTCACGCGCCCGTCATCCACGGGCGGCGAAGTCATGGTGACCTGGCTGCGACTGGTGTTGAGCGCCTGCTGGAACGCGTCCCAGCCAGTACTGTTGGTGGCCATCGACATCGTATCGCCAACGGCCAGGTCAAGGGTCACCTGGTCGCCGTTGTAGCTGTAGGTGCCGTCGTTGTTGCGCGTGAATGGCACGGTATCGCCCTTGGAACCGGCGAAGATGTATTTGCCATTCTCATCCTTGCTGTTCATCAGGCTGAGCAGTTGCTCTTCGATCTGCCCCAGCTCCGAAGCGTTGGCCTTGCGGTCCTCATCGGTGTAACCGGCGTTACCGGCACTGACGGCCAGTTCCTTGGCGCGCTGCAGCACATTGTTGATGCTGGTCATCACCGCTTCGGTCGCCCCCAGGGTCCCCTTGATGGTGGTGGCATTGGCCTGGTACTGATCGAGCATCGAAGCCTGCTGGCCCAACTGCAGCAGGCGCGAGGCACCCACCGGATCATCGGCGGCGGTATTGACGCGAACGAGGCTGCTGGCCTCTTCGCTGCTCTTGACCACGTTGGCGAAGTTACGCTGGTAGTTCGCAGCCGAGGACTCGTAAAACTGGGCGGTAGAAATGCGCATGGGCTACGACTCCTTAAAGACTGTTGATCAGTGTGCTGAAGATTTCCTGCGCAGCCTTGATGATCTGCGAAGACGCGGTGTAGTACTGCTGATACTTGACCAGGTTGCCGGTTTCTTCGTCGAGATCGACACCCGACAGCGAATCGCGAGCACTCTTGGCGTTCGCCAGGATGGCGTCGGTCGCCGCGCTGTCGAGCTTGCCCTGAGCGGCCTTGGCACCGACACCCTCGACCAGTTTGCCGTAGGCATCGGTCAGGGAAATGCCCTTGCTGGCGGAAGCGGTGTCCACGGTCTGCGCGGTTTGCAGGCCCGCCAGTGCGGTGCCGTTACGGTTGTCCAGCGTGCCCGGCTGACTGAGCGAAACGTTGATCGCGGCGCCCTTGAGAGGCGCGCCGGCGATGGTCATGTCGAAGTTCGCGGTGTACTGGGTGGCGGGCGCCGGCGGGATCGGTGCACCCGTGGCATCCTTGAGCGGTATGCTCAGGCTCAGGGTGTTGTTCTCGCCGGGCTTGATGGTGCCACTGCTGATGACGCCGCCATTGGCATCCAGGAACTGGTAGGTCTGGCTGGTACCGTCGGCAGATACGTCACCAAACACCACCTTGGTCGGCGTGGAGTTTTTCAGGCCGTTCTGCATCGCGGTGGTGGTGGCCGGGTCGTAGATGTCGAACTTGGTGGTCAGGGTCGGTTGACCGCTGGCCGGAATCGTCAGCGTGCCGCTGGAGCCCGGCGCAATCGCTGCGCCCAGGGGTGCCGCGATGGCCAGGCGCTTGGAGTCGGTCATCTCGGTCTTGATGTTCGTCGCCGCATTGCGGGTCGGGGTGATCTTGAAGGTATCGCCGGCGGCGGCGGTGTCGCCGGGAGCCGGAGTGCCACCCGTCAGCGTCAGGGAGAAACCGTCAATGACCGGCGGCGGCGTCGTCGTCGTGTTGAAGGCGCCCATGGGCGTGTTGTCCGGCAGGCGCTGAACGGTGTAGTCGGTGGCGCTGGTGAACGTGACCTTGTAGTCATTGATGGTCAGTTTGCCGCTGTCCTCGATGCTCACGTTGAAGTTGCCGGTACCCGGCGAGTTGCCGATGGTCGCGATACTGCGCTGAGACATCTGGGCCGCACTGTTGACGCTGTTGAACAGCGTCGAACCGAAGTCACCGTTCTTGTCGATGCCCTGGGCCTGGAGGCTGTTCATCTGATCGGCAACGACCAGGGCCACGCGTCCCAATTCGTTCATGGCCGGGTCCAGCACAGTGCTGCGATAACGCAGCAGACCGCCAATCTCGCCGCCGGTCATGATCGGCGTGATGTCAATGGTGCTCGAACCGCGATTGAGCTGCAGCGCCAGGCGACCCGGATCGTCCTTGCTCGGCACCGCCTCGAGTTTGTTTACCGTGTTGCCCATGACCAGCGGCTGTCCGCTGCCCAGGTAAATGTCGAGGCTGCCTTCACGCTCCACCACTTGCGCACCGGTGAAGGTCGACAGTTGGCGCACGGTTTCGTTACGGGCGTCGAGCAGCTCGTTCGGCATGCCGCCGGTACTCGAAACTTCGGAGATCTTCTGGTTCAACTGCGCCACGGTTGCGGCCAGTTTGTTGACCTGATCCGCCATGTTCGTCAGGTTGCCGTTGATATTGGCATTCTGCTGGGACAGCTGCGCGGACATCGAATTGAAGCGGTTGCTCAAGGCCTGGGCATCGCTGAGCAGCAATTGACGGGAAGCGTCGTCACCGGGTTTGGCATTGACGTTCTGCACCGAAGCAAAAAACTTGGTCAGTGCGCCGTTCAAGCCGGTGCCACTGTCCGAAAGCAGTTTGTCCAGCGGCGTCACCTGGCCCAGGTACGCGGCCGAGTCACTGTTGAGCGAAGTGGTGGTCTGCAACTGCGCATCGAGGTAGCTGTTGTACACCCGACGCACATCGGCCAGCGTGGTGCCGGTGCCGATGTACACATTGCCGAACTGCTGCGAGGCCTTGGTGCCCTGCACTGTTTGCTGGCGTGAGTACCCGGCGGTGTCGACGTTGGCAATGTTGTTGCCGGTGGTCATCAACGAGGATTGGCCAGCGGCCAGACCCGACATTCCGATGTTGAGCAAACTCATGGTTCAGACCTTATACCTTGTGTCTATAAAGGCGTCGTGGAAGCGCCCGCCGCGGCGTAGTTCTGGTAGCTCGTCATTTGCCGGGCTATCTGCGAAATCTTGCTTGCGTAGTTCGGGTCGGTTGCGTAACCGGCCTTTTGCAACTCGCGTACAAACTGTTCCGGGTTATCGGCCGACTTCACGACATCTTGATAACGATTGTTCGATTGCAGCAGCGTCACCAGGTCGTGGAAGCTGTCCTTGTAAGAGGCGTAGGAACGGAACTCGGCCGTCTCCTTGACCATCTCGCCGTTCCTGAATTCGCTGGTGATCGCCCGCGCCGAATCGCCCTGCCAACTGCTGCCGGTCTTGATGCCGAACAGGTTGTGACTGCTGCTGCCATCCTGGGCGCGCATGACCGATTTGCCCCAACCGGTTTCCAGGGCAGCCTGGGCCACCAGGTAACGCGGATCGACGCCGATGCGGTCGGCGGCTTCCTTGGCCATCGGTAGCATGGTGTTGACGAATTCGTCGGCGGAACTGAAGGCTTTCTTCGCCGGCGCCAGGGGAATCTGGGCGATGGCGCGACCGTGAATCTGCAAGCCACCGCCGGCAGCGACCTGGGCATTCGCCAGCCAGTCGCCGTTGAACAGAGGGCCCGTGCCGGTCGGCGTGGTGCGTTCCGGCAATGGGGTCTTGTTGACCGCCGCGACCGCCGCCGTGGTCGCCGGCGTGGCGGAAGGCACCAGGCCTGCCAGCAGCCGATCCGCCAGTTTCGGCGGCAATGCCAGGCGACGCTGATTGATCATTGCCATGTCATTGCGGTGCGTGCCCTCGCCTGTCGGTGCCTTGACCGAACGCGAAGCCCACAGCGGACGCTCGCCATTGACCCGCGACAGCGGCCCGTTGGTGGCCACCGTACCGGCGGCCACTGGCGTTTGCGCAGCAGCCTTGGCGGCCTCCTGCTTGGCGGCAGACAAGGCGGCCGCCTCACCCGGCGCCAGCGGCTTGTTCTTCGACATCTGGCGCATCAGCACGTCCGCCAGGCCAATACCACCGCCCTCGCGGGACATGGAAACGGCCAGTTGCTGGTCGTACATTTCCTGATACTGCTTGGCTTCAGGCGTGTTGAGGGGGTTGTCCTTTCCCAGCGCTTCGGTGGCCGAGCGCATGGACTTGAGCATCTCGCCGAGGAACAGCGATTCGAATTCCTGCGCGACCTTGCGCATGTTCGCGTCACTGTTCTTGTCGCCGACCTTGAGCTGATTCAGCCGGTTCAGGTCGGAAAACGCACCCGAATCGCTGCTGCTGACACGACCGCTCTTGTACATATCCATGTTCGCCGTCCTCAGATCACGATCAGGTCGGCCTGCAAGGCGCCGGCCTGTTTCAGTGCTTCGAGAATGGCCATCAAGTCACCCGGCGCTGCGCCGACCTGGTTCACCGCACGCACGATTTCGTCGAGGGTGGTGCCCGGACCGAACTTGAACATCGGCTTGGCTTCCTGCTGGGCGTTGACCCGCGAGCGCGGCACGACCGCCGTCTGGCCATTGGACAGAGGCCCGGGCTGGCTCACGATCGGGTCTTCAGTGATGGTTACGGTCAGGCTGCCGTGGGTGACGGCGGCCGGGGACACCTTGACGTTCTGCCCGATCACGATGGTGCCGGTGCGGGAGTTGATGATGACTTTCGCCACCGCCTGGCCCGGATCGATTTCAAGGTTCTCGAGGATCGACAGGTAGTCGACACGCTGGCTCGGGTCCAGTGGCGCGGTGACACGAACCGAACCGCCATCGATGGCCTGGGCCACGCCCGGGCCGAGCATGTCGTTGATCTTGTCGACGATGCGCTTGGCCGTGGTGAAGTCGGAACGGTTGAGGTTCAGGGTCAGGCTATTGCCCTGGTTGAAACCGCTCGGCACCGCTCGCTCGACCGAAGCACCACCCGGGATGCGTCCGGCCGACGGAACGTTGACCGTAATCTTCGAACCGTCACGCCCTTCGGCATCGAAACCGCCGACCACCAGGTTGCCCTGGGCCACTGCATAGACGTTGCCGTCGATACCCTTGAGCGGCGTCAACAACAACGTACCGCCACGCAGGCTCTTGGAGTTACCGATGGACGAAACCGTGATGTCGACCTGCTGACCCGGCTTGGCAAACGCCGGCAGATCGGCACTGATCGACACCGCCGCGACGTTCTTCAACTGCACGTTGCCCGAACCTGGCGGCACCTTGATGCCGAACTGCGAGAGCATGTTGTTGAAGGTCTGCAGGGTGAAGGGCGTCTGGGTCGTCTGGTCGCCGGTACCGTTAAGCCCGACCACCAGGCCGTAACCGATCAACTGGTTGGAGCGCACGCCGGAAATGCTGGCGATATCCTTCAGGCGCTCGGCTTGAGCGTTGAAAGCCGCGGACAGCATCAAAGCGGCAACGATGAGACTTCTGAAATTCAACGTAGCCACCTAGAAAGGGAACAGCGGGCTGAGGAAGAAACGGTCGAACCAGCCTGGCTGACTCGCATCGGCAAACGAACCGGTGCCCGAGTAGGTGATGCGCGCATCGGCGACACGGGTCGACGACACGGTGTTGTCGGTAGAGATGTCATCGGCGCGAACCAGGCCGGCAATCCGCACCAGCTCATCGCCGGTGTTGAGGGTCATCCACTTCTCGCCGCGCACCGCGATAATGCCGTTGGGCAACACATCGGCAACGGTCACGGTGATCGAGCCGGTCAGGGTATTGCCCTGCGCCGCCTTGCTGTCGCCCTTGGTCGCGCGGTCGCCTTCATACGCGGCGTTCAGGCTCAGGTCGCCATCACCGAACGGGTTGTTGGTGTTGGGCGTGGAGCCGAACAGCGAGGTCAGGCCGATGCTGGTCTTGCTGTTCTTGCCAATTTGCGAGTTGGCGTTTTTGCTGGCCTGGGTCTTCTCGTTCAGGGTGATGGTGATGATGTCACCGACCCGGAACGCCTTACGGTCGCTGTACAGGTTCTGTTCGAAACCGGCCTGATAGATCGAGCCGTTGTTCGCCGCCGCCGGCAACGGCGTGCGCGGCAACACCGGGGCGTAGTAAGGGTCATTGGGCTTGGGTGTCGCAGGCACGCAACCTGCGAGCGCGGCTATCCCACTCAGTGCCAGAACAGATACATAGCGTTTCATGACCCTACCTCACGGTGTTGCAGGCGGCCTCATGGCCGCCTCATAGACTTGATTACAGATTCTGCGTTACGAACGAGAGCATCTGGTCGGCGGTGGAAATCACCTTGGAGTTCATCTCGTAGGCACGCTGAGTGGTGATCATGTTGACCATCTCCTCAACGGTGCTGACGTTGGAGGTTTCCAGGGTGTTCTGCAGCGTGGTACCGAAACCGGCCAGGCCCGGGGTGCCGACTTGCGGTGCGCCACTGGCGGCGGTTTCCAGGAACAGGTTGTTACCCACCGCTTGCAGGCCGGCCGGGTTGATGAAGTCGGCGGTTTGCAGGTTGCCGATCACCTGGGCAGCAGGGTTGCCGGCCACGGTGATGGACACGGTGCCGTCGCGGCCGACGGTGAAGGTCTGGGCGTCGTTCGGAATGACGATGGCCGGCTCCAGGGCGAAGCCGCTGGCGTTGACGATCTGGCCGTTGGAGTCCAGGTGGAACGTACCGTCACGGGTGTAGGCCGTGGTGCCGTCCGGTTGCAGGATCTGGAAGAAACCACGACCGTCGACGGCCATGTCCAGCGGCTGATCGGTGGTTTGCAGGCTGCCGGCGGTGAAGTTTTTCTGGGTGCCAACGATGCGCACACCGGTACCCAGTTGCAGACCCGACGGCAGTTCGCTGTCCTGGGTCGACTGGGCGCCTGGCTGACGCTTGATCTGGTAGAGCAGGTCCTGGAACTCGGCACGGTCACGTTTGAAACCCGTGGTCGACACGTTGGCCAGGTTGTTGGAAATGGTGGTCAGGTTGGTGTCCTGGGCGGACAGACCGGTTTTGGCAACCCATAGAGCCGGAAGCATTCGATTCTCCTCGTGCGCCTGTTTTACGGCGCGACGTTCTGGTAATTAGCTGATCTGCAAGACCCGAGCCATGGCCTGGTCGTCTTCTTTGGCGGTGTTCATCATCTTGATGTGCAGCTCGAACTGCTTGGACAAAGCCAGTACCGAGGTCATTTCGTCCACGGCATTGACGTTGCTCGACTCAAGGAAACCGGACACCAGCTTGACGTTCGCATCGGCTTGCGCCGGCTTGCCGTCCTTGGTGTGGATCGATCCGTCCAGGCCCTTGGTCATGTTCTTGATGTCCGGGTTGACCAGCTTGATGCGGTCGACTTCCGCCATGACGCGGGGACCTTCGCCCATCGCCCGGATGCTGATGGTGCCGTCCTCGCCCACTTCGATCTGCTGCTCGGGCGGCACGGCGATCGGGCCACCGTTGCCGATCACCGGCATGCCGTTGCCGGCGCGCAGCACACCCAGGGCGTCCACCACCAGGCTGCCGGTGCGCACGTAGCTTTCACCGCCATCAGGGTTCTGCACGGCCAGCCAGCCGTTGCCTTGCACGGCGACATCGAGGTCGCGGCCGGTTTCCACCAGGGCGCCCGGGGAGAAGTCGGTGGCCGGACGTTCAGACATGGCAAACGCACGCGCCGGAAAGCTGTCACCGAACACCGGCATCGAACGCGCCTGCTCCAGATCTTTCTGGAAACCATTGGTGGAGATGTTCGCGAGGTTGTTGGCATGAGCCTTTTGCGCCAGTGCATTCTGGCTGGCGCCGGTCATTGCCACGTAAAGGTACTTGTCCACACTCTTTCCTCTGCCTGCCGGACGTTTGCCGCCCACTGCTGTACTCATCAGCCACAAGCAATTTGCAGACCAATTTGATTTCGGTGATGCGAGACCCCGTAAACAAAGGACTTGAGGGGTTCTGAGGGGATCAGGGGAATTGTGTCGGAGACGAAAAACCGGCGGTGTCATGCCGGTGGGTGGCAAGGCTTGACCTGGGTGATGGCCACTACCGCTATCGCGAGCAGGCTCGCTCCTACAGTTGGATCGCGTATTCCCTGTAGGAGCGAGCCTGCTCGCGATGAGGCCGGCATTAATAAAGTAAGCCCTCGGCTATGACTCGCTCTTGCCAACCTCATACTCGCGCAACTTGTTGGCAATGGTGGTATGGGATACCCCCAACCGCTTGCCCAACTGCCGGCTGCTTGGATGCTCGGAATACAACCGCTCCAGCACTGCTTTCTCGAAGCGCCCGACAATCTCGTCCAGCCCACCCTCCAGGGAAAAATCCCCCAGTGGCTGGCGCACGCCATAGTCCGGCAAGCGAATGTGTTCTGCCTTGACCGTGCCGCCGTCGCACAGGGAAACGGCCTGGAACAGCACGTTCTCCAGTTGCCGCACGTTGCCCGGCCAATGGTAATGACTGAGCCGATCCATGGCCGCCGGGGCCAGTTTGGGCAGCGGACAACCAATCTGTCGGCTGGCCTGATCGAGGAAGTGCTCCACCAGCGGCGGCAAACCGTCGAGGCATTCACGCAGTGGCGGGATGTGCAGCGACAGCACATTCAAGCGGTGATACAGGTCCTGACGAAACTCGCCACGGGCGCACAATTCGGACAGGTCGACCTGGGTCGCACAGATCACCCGCACATCGAGGTAGACCTCTTCATCGCTGCCCACACGACGGAAGCAGCCGTCCTGCAAAAAGCGCAGCAGTTTCACCTGCAACCGAGGACTCATTTCGCCGACGCCATCGAGAAACAGCGTACCGCCCGCCGTCAGTTCCAACAGCCCAAGCTTGCCTTCGGCCCGCGCGCCCTCGAAGGCACCGGGGCCGTAGCCGAACAATTCAGTCTCGGCCATCGACTCCGGCAGACCCGCACAGTTGAGCGCCATCAACGGCGATTGCCCACGGGGGCTGGCCAGATGGCAAGCCCGCGCCAGCAACTCTTTGCCGGTGCCGGTTTCGCCTTCTATCAAAAGCGGCGCATCCAGTGGCGCCATGCGTCGTGCTTCACGCACTACAGCAGCCATCACTTTCGAGCTTTGAAAGATGCTGTCGAAGCCGCGCAGCTCCTGTTTGCGCACGTTGTAGATGCGCTCGCCCACCCGGTCGGCGCGGTGCAGCGTCAACACCGCACCGGCCATGGCTTCACTGTCGTCATGCTCCGATTGCAATGGCGCGATGTCGGCCAGAAACACATCACCCTTGACCTTGACCCGCAGCCCGTTGATCCGCGACTTGTTGGCACGCACCAGTTCCGGCAAATCGAAATCTTCGGCATAGCGGGACAACGGAATCCCTGGCACTTCATCGACACGTACGCCGAGCAACTGCGCCGCTGCGCGATTCGCCGCGACGATGGAGCCACCCATATCAATCGACAGCACCGGGAACTCCAGGGCGCCAAGCAAGGCGTTGAGCTCCATGTGCCGACGCTCGCTGGGCATCAACCCTACGCGCTTGACACCGAAGACCCCGGCAATCGCCTCGAACTTCGGGCGCAACGCCTGGAACTGGATGTTGATCAGGTTGGGACAGTGCAGGTAGATCGCATTGCCGTGCTCGCCCCCCACCTCGCCGCGGGCGACGTTGATGCCGTACTCCACCAACAGATTGAGAATGTCGCGCAGGATGCCGATGCGGTTCTGGCAGTGGACTTTGATACGCATATAAAGGCCCGAAAAAACGGTGAGTTTGGTGTGCAACCATGTAGGAGCGAGCCTGCTCGCGATGGACGTTAACGAAAACGCGCTCTTCCTGAATAAACGCGGTTCCCTCGACTCCATCGCGAGCAGGCTCGCTCCTTCAGTGATTATTTTCTGCTGAGGCGCTCAGATAGTCGTCAAGATTATGTGACAGTTGAACGGCTTTTCCCACCTGCCAATCTCAACATCTGCGCGACAACCGGCGATACGTAACGAAAACTTTACGATTAATAAGGCGTTTTCCTGCGCAAGAGGCGGAACACCGGCTGCAAAGCGGCGAACAATGGATTATTCCTAGGTCCATAGCAGTACATAACAAGAACGAATCCCCCTAGCAGGAGAGCAGCATGAAGCAGACGCAATACGTGGCTCGCGAGCCCGATGCGCATGGTTTTATCGACTACACCGCCGAAGAACACGCGGTGTGGAACACGCTGATCACCCGCCAACTGAAGGTGATCGAAGGGCGTGCGTGCCAGGAATACCTGGACGGTATCGAAAAACTCGGTCTGCCCCACGACCGCATTCCGCAACTGGGCGAGATCAACAAGGTTCTCGGTGAAACCACCGGCTGGCAGGTTGCGCGCGTTCCCGCGCTGATCCCTTTCCAGACCTTTTTTGAATTGCTCGCCAGCAAGCAGTTTCCAGTGGCGACCTTTATTCGCACCCGCGAAGAGCTGGACTACTTGCAGGAGCCGGACATTTTCCATGAGATCTTCGGCCACTGCCCGCTGCTGACCAATCCATGGTTCGCTGAATTCACCCACACCTACGGCAAACTTGGCCTGCAGGCTTCCAAGGAAGAACGCGTGTACCTGGCGCGCCTGTACTGGATGACCATCGAATTCGGCCTGCTCGATACCCCGCAAGGCCAGCGCATCTACGGTGGCGGCATCCTGTCTTCGCCGAAAGAAACCGTGTACTGCCTGTCGGACGAACCTGAGCATCAGGCGTTCGATCCACTGGAATGCATGCGCACGCCGTACCGCATCGACATCCTGCAGCCCCTGTACTTTGTCTTGCCGAATCTCAAGCGCCTGTTCGACCTGGCCCACGAAGACATCATGGGCATGGTCAAGCAAGCCATGCAGATGGGTTTGCACGCACCGAAGTTTCCGCCAAAACCAAAAGCCGCCTGAACCGCTGCTTTTACGATCAAGTGAGTCTGTCAGTAATTTGCGCTTTGCTTTAGCGTGAGCACACTGGCGACCGATTTCCATTTTTTCGATTTCAGGAATTCATCATGTCCACATTGAACCAAGCCCACTGCGAAGCCTGCCGCGCCGATGCCCCACAAGTCAGCGACGAAGAACTGCCGATCCTGATCAAGCAGATCCCGGACTGGAACATCGAAGTACGCGACAGCATCATGCAACTGGAAAAAGTCTTCCTGTTCAAAAACTTCAAACACGCACTGGCGTTCACCAACGCTGTCGGCGAAATCTCCGAAGCCGAAGGTCACCACCCTGGCCTGCTGACCGAGTGGGGCAAAGTCACCGTGACCTGGTGGAGCCACTCGATCAAGGGCCTGCACCGCAACGACTTCATCATGGCTGCACGCACTGACGAAGTGGCCAAGACAGCAGAAGGACGCAAGTAATGCACTTCGACGCCATCGGCCGGGTGCCCGGCGATCCGATCCTCGGCCTGATGGAGGCCTATGCGCAGGATCCGAACCCGCGCAAGTTCGACCTTGGCGTCGGTGTCTACAAGGATGCCCAGGGCCTGACGCCGATTCTTGAGTCGGTGAAGCTGGCCGAGGCGCGGCTGGTGGATGGCCAAAGCACCAAGACCTACATTGGCGGCCATGGCGAACCCGCGTTCGGCAAGGTCATCAATGAATTGGTGCTCGGCGCTGACTCAACGCTGATCCGCGACAAACGTGCCGGCGCCACCCAGACGCCGGGCGGCACCGGTGCGTTGCGCCTGAGCGCCGACTTCATCGCCCAGTGCCTGCCCGGCCGCGGCGTGTGGTTGAGCAATCCGACCTGGCCGATCCACGAAACCATTTTCGCCACGGCAGGGGTCAAGGTCAGTCACTACCCGTACGTCGGCAGCGACAACCGTCTCGACGTCGAGGCGATGCTGGCAGTGCTCGACCAGGCGCCCAAGGGCGATGTGGTGCTGCTGCACGCCTGCTGCCATAACCCGACGGGGTTCGATCTGTCCCATGACGATTGGCGTCGGGTGCTGGACGTCGTGCGTCGGCGCGAACTGTTGCCGCTGATCGACTTCGCCTACCAGGGCTTTGGCGATGGGCTGGAGCAGGACGCCTGGTCGACCCGGCTGTTTGCCGCCGAGTTGCCGGAAGTGTTGATCACCAGTTCCTGCTCGAAGAACTTCGGCCTGTACCGCGACCGCACCGGTGCCTTGATTGTCTGTGCGAAAACCGCGGACAAACTGGTGGACATTCGCAGTCAGCTGGCCAACATCGCCCGCAACCTGTGGTCGACGCCGCCGGACCATGGCGCTGCCGTGGTGGCGACCATTCTTGGCGATCCGCAGCTGAAACAGCTGTGGACCGACGAAGTGGAAACCATGCGCTTGCGGATTGCCCAGCTACGCAGCGGTCTGCTGGAAGCGCTTGAACCCCATGGGTTGCGCGAACGCTTTGCACACATCGGCGTGCAGCGCGGAATGTTTTCCTACACCGGATTGACGCCGGATCAGGTCAAGCAACTGCGCGATCACCACAGTGTGTACATGGTCGGCACAGGCCGGGCGAACGTGGCCGGGATTGATGCCACGCGTCTGGATTTGCTGGCTGAGGCGATCGCCAAGGTCTGCATATAACCCTGTAGGAGCGAGCCTGCTCGCGATGGACGCCAGAACACCGCGGGGTGTCAAACACCCTGCGTTATCGTTGACGTTTTTCGCGAGCAAGCTCGCTCCTACAGTTATTTCGACCTGTCTATACAAGCCCATCCGTCGAAACAAATGGATATAAAAGTCTATTTGTCATTTCCCGTGCTGTATCCTTAGCAAGCTTTCTAAAAGCGCGGATCTACCAGATCTGTCAACAGACTTAGCGAGGAGCGCGACTATGCACGAGATTCCTAATCTCCCCTTCCCAAGCCTGCACGTACCTGAGCAGACAACCACGCAACAAGCCGGTGCCCAAAAGCCCCAGCCGAAAGAAGCCACTGACAGCCGCCAGGCTGACAGCGAAGACTGAAACACCCGCCGTACAGACCGTGTGGAAAGCGCTAACATGCGCTTTCCACACTGCCTGAACCGTGAGCCCTCCCCCATGACCGATGAATTCAGCGAAGAGCAAGCCAGCGTTCTGATCGGCACCGCGGAGAAAATGATCGAGATCTGGAACCGCCTCTCTCCCGAAAAACAAGCTGCGTTACTCGCCCGCTTCGGCAGCGAAGAAAATGCGCTCGCCGCCCTGGTCACCACGCAACTGGTAGCGCCCGCCAAGCCCTGACGGATCCGTCAGGCAAATAGTTTTACTTTTTACCCTCCACGAACGTTTGCACCGTTATCATAAGCAGCCTATCTAATCCTGCTTTCCCGTGGACTTCTCCCCATGTCAGAAAACCAGCGCCCCCTGGCGGTCACGCTGCAAGTTGTCTCCATCGTCCTGTTCACCTTTATCGGCTACCTGAATATCGGCATTCCCCTGGCGGTATTGCCCGGCTACGTCCACAGCGACCTGGGCTTCGGCGCGGTGATTGCGGGGCTGGTGATCAGCGTGCAATACCTCGCCACCCTGCTCAGCCGTCCCTACGCCGGGAAGATCATCGATAACAAGGGCAGCAAACTGGCAGTGATGTATGGCCTGGCCGGTTGCGGTTTGAGCGGCGTGTTCATGCTGATTTCGGCATGGACCCACAACCTTCCCATGCTGAGCCTGCTCAGCCTGCTGCTCGGCCGCCTGGTGCTCGGCAGCGCGGAAAGCCTGGTGGGTTCCGGCTCCATTGGCTGGGGCATCGGCCGGGTCGGTGCGGCGAACACCGCCAAGGTCATCTCCTGGAACGGCATCGCCAGCTACGGCGCATTGGCGGTCGGCGCGCCGCTGGGCGTATGGCTGGTCGGTCAGCTGGGGTTGTGGAGCATGGGCGTGAGCATTGTGCTGCTGGCCATGCTCGGGCTGCTGCTGGCCTGGCCAAAAACCGCCGCGCCCATCGTGGTCGGTGAACGCTTGCCGTTCATGCACGTGCTTGGGCGGGTGCTGCCCCACGGTTGCGGCCTGGCGTTGGGCTCCATCGGTTTCGGCACCATCGCCACGTTCATCACCCTGTATTACGCCACCCGGCACTGGGATAACGCGGTGTTGTGCCTGAGCCTGTTCGGCGCCAGCTTCATCGGCGCGCGGCTGTTGTTCGGCAACCTGATCAATCGCCTGGGAGGCTTTCGCGTGGCGATTGCTTGCCTGTCGGTGGAAACCCTGGGCCTGTTGCTGCTGTGGCTGGCACCCGATGC
Source organism: Pseudomonas izuensis (assembly GCF_002356535.2). Taxonomy (NCBI): domain Bacteria; kingdom Pseudomonadati; phylum Pseudomonadota; class Gammaproteobacteria; order Pseudomonadales; family Pseudomonadaceae; genus Pseudomonas; species Pseudomonas izuensis. The sequence continues at coordinate 5,228,789 of NZ_AP017423.2, forward strand.
TCACTGGGCACTGGCGGGCGCGGCGTTGAGCGGCTTTGGCTTCTCCCTGGTGTTTCCGGCGCTGGGGGTGGAAGCGGTCAATCTGGTGCCCGCGTCGAGTCGTGGTGCGGCCGTCGGCGCTTATTCACTGTTCATTGATTTGTCGTTGGGGATCACCGGGCCATTGGCCGGCGCGGTGGCGGCGGGGTTCGGTTTTGCGTCGATCTTCCTGTTCGCCGCGCTGGCCGCGATCAGCAGCCTGATGCTGTGCATTTACCTGTACCGGCAGGCGCCGAAACATCGCGAAGCCCGCGGCTAGAAATCCACCTTGCCGCGCCCGGCCTTGATGTTGCCGCGTTTGCTCTTGGATTCGAGCCGACGGGTCTTCGAACCGAGGGTCGGCTTGGTCGGGCGGCGCTTCTTTTCGACCTTGGTGGCACTGAGTATCAACTCGACCAGACGCTCCAGCGCATCGGCGCGGTTCTGCTCCTGGGTACGATATTGCTGGGCCTTGATGATCAACACGCCTTCGCTGGTGATGCGACTGTCACGCAGCGCCAGCAGCCGCTCCTTGTAGAACTCGGGCAAGGACGAGGCCGGGATATCGAAGCGCAGGTGCACGGCGCTGGAGACCTTGTTGACGTTCTGCCCACCGGCGCCCTGGGCGCGGATGGCCGTCAACTCGATCTCGGCATCCGGCAACTGCACGTTGTTGGAAATCACCAGCATGGCAAATCACTACCTCAGGTCTATGCGTCATCTAAACAAAAATGCCCGTATCTGGCGATACGGGCATTTTTTGTTTAGCCAGGGTGCTTATTCAGCAGCCGGCTCTTGCGGCTTGCGGCGCTTGAGCGGGGCCATGCCATCCTTGCTGACCAGCGACGGCGCTTCGGCCTTCGGACGGTTGGCGCTCTTGCGCTTGGTCGGGGTCTTGGCGGCGACTTTTTTCTTGTCGCCCTTGGCGTCAGTCTTTTTCTTCTTCACGCCAACAGCCTTGCCCGAGGCCTTGACCTTTTTCGGTCCGCCGTAGGTGCCTTTGACTTCCTTGATGGTGCGGCGCTCGAAGCTTTGCTTGAGGTAGCGCTCGATGCTCGACATCAGGTTCCAGTCGCCGTGGCAGATCAGCGAGATGGCCAGGCCATCGTTGCCGGCGCGGCCGGTACGACCGATACGGTGGACGTATTCGTCACCGCTGCGTGGCATGTCGAAGTTGATCACCAGGTCCAGGCCATCGACGTCCAGGCCGCGAGCCGCAACGTCGGTCGCCACGAGGATCTTCACCCCGCCCTGCTTCAGACGGTCGATCGCCAGTTTGCGATCCTTCTGGTCCTTGTCGCCGTGCAGCACGAATGCCTTGTATTCCTGTGCCACCAGGCGCCCGTAGATACGGTCAGCCATGGCCCGGGTGTTGGTGAAGACGATGGCCTTCTGATAGGTCTCGTTGGCCAGCAACCAGTTGACGATCTGTTCTTTGTGCTGGTTGTGGTCGGCGGTGATGATTTGCTGACGGGTGGTTTCGTTCAGCTGGCTGACCGCGTTGAGCTGCAGGTGCTCGGGGTTGTTCAATACCTTGGCGACCATCTCGCGCAGGCCCGAACCACCGGTGGTGGCGGAAAACAGCATTGTCTGCTGACGATTGGTGCACTCGTCCACCAGACGCTGCACGTCTTCGGCGAAGCCCATGTCGAGCATGCGGTCGGCTTCGTCGAGCACCAGCACTTCGACTTCCTTGAGGTCAAGGTTGCCGGCGTTCAGTTGCTCGATCATCCGGCCCGGCGTACCGATCAGGATGTCCGGCACCTTGCGCAGCATGGCGGCCTGGACCTTGAAGTCTTCACCGCCGGTAATCAGGCCGGACTTGATGAAGGTGAACTGCGAGAAGCGCTCAACTTCTTTCAAGGTCTGCTGGGCCAGTTCGCGGGTTGGCAGCAGGATCAGGGTCTTGATGCTGACGCGGATTTTGGCCGGGCCGATCAGGCGGTTGAGGATCGGCAAAACGAAGGCGGCGGTTTTGCCGCTGCCGGTTTGCGCTGTCACCCGCAGGTCACGTCCCTGGAGCGCCAGCGGAATAGCCGCTGCTTGCACAGGCGTTGGCTCGACAAATTTCAGTTCGGCCACGGCTTTGAGCAGGCGTTCGTGCAGGGCGAATTCGGAAAACACGGGTGCTACCTCGAAGAAATACAAAAAATCAGCTGCATAGGGTAACGGTTTCGAGCGCGTAGGCCGAGTTTCTTTATGCAATCGACAGCAAACAGTGGCTTTTTTGTTGCCTGATTTGTCCCGGAACGTAATACAAAGCGTCTTAAATGCTCTAATCGCCCGTCGCGCCTTACAGAAGAATCGTTTCTCCCATGGATATCAAACAGCTCTGGCTCAACGCCCAAGACCTTTGGGGTGCCCTCGATCAGCACCCGCTCCTGCATGCCAGCCTGGCATTGGTCGTGCTTTTGGTGATCGCCCTGGTGCTCGGACGAGTGGCACGCTATCTGATTCTGCATGCCAGCCGAATGCTCGGTCGTCAGCCTGCCTTGCACTGGATCAACGATTTTCGCCACAACAAGGTGTTCCAGCGCCTCGCACAGATGACGCCGTCGCTGGTGATCCAGTTCGGCCTGCACCTGGTGCCGGAGCTGAGCAAAACCGCGATGATCTTTCTTGGCAACGTGGCGCTGGCGTTCACCATCCTGTTCCTGATGCTGGCGGTGAGCGCGCTGCTCAGTGCCTTGCTCGACATCTACGCCCGCACTGAACACGCGCGCACCCGCTCGATCAAAGGCTACGTGCAACTGACCAAGATGGTCTTGTACGTGTTCGGGGCAATCATCATCGTCGCCACCCTGATCGACCGCTCGCCGTTGTTGTTGCTGTCGGGTCTGGGTGCCATGTCGGCAGTGATTCTATTGGTCTACAAGGACACCCTGCTGTCCTTCGTTGCCAGCGTGCAATTGACCAGCAACGACATGCTGCGGGTCGGCGACTGGATCGAAATGCCACAGGTCGGCGCCGATGGCGATGTGGTGGACATCACCCTGCACACGGTGAAGGTGCAGAACTTCGACAAGACCATCGTTTCCATCCCGACCTGGCGCCTGATGTCCGAGTCGTTCAAGAACTGGCGTGGCATGCAGCAATCCGGTGGTCGACGGATCAAGCGCAGCCTGTTCATCGACGCCAGCGGTGTGCGATTCATCCGCGATGACGAAGAGCAGAAACTGTCCCAGGTGCATTTGCTGACGGACTACATCAGCCGCAAACAGGCTGAACTCAAGGCCTGGAATGAAGCCCAGGGCAACGTCGCAGCCATGTCGGCCAACCGTCGGCGCATGACCAACATCGGGACATTTCGCGCCTATGCCCTGGCGTACCTGAAGAGTCACCCGGAGGTCCAGCCGAACATGACCTGCATGGTTCGGCAGATGCAGACCACAGCCCAGGGCATTCCGCTGGAAATCTACTGTTTCACCCGCACCACGGCATGGGCCGATTACGAGCGAATCCAGGGGGATATTTTCGACTACCTGCTGGCGGTGCTGCCAGAGTTCGGGTTAAGCCTCTATCAGCAGCCCAGCGGCACGGATTTACGCGCCGGCTTGTTGCCGGCAGTGCTGGGTGCCAGCCATATTCCCGAGCCGGAAAAACACATCATGTAGCACCCGTCTTGCGGCGCGCATCATCAATGGCGCCGTTGCGGTCATAATTTATCGAGCACCCACTGTTGAACGGCGGCTGTATCGTTTATATCCCCGTCAAAAATGAACCGGGGATCATAACTTTGATTATTGCCTCGCGTTCGGCCTCTCCATACCTTTAACGGTAGCCAGAACCGGGCGCCACTCGGCAACGTTTGAGCGCCGATATCGATATAAAGCGTATCGGCGCTCGTGGGTAAACCAAAATGAATAACCCCCGGAACAGCAAGCACGACGTCCGCAAAATCGAGACAGGCACTTGCGCAAAATGAGTCAGTCACCAGTGCAAGCTGACCTTTGAAACCCTGGTCATTGGCGCCTCTCGCGCCCTCTTGATCAACCGAAGAAGTGCCCGGCTGTCGCAACCAGTCTTTTTTCTGGTGAAGGGCAGATTCCATCGATCGGGTTAAACCGAAAACAAACCTATACGGCTCACTGTTTTTCCCATAGTCGCTTTCCATGGCAGTGAGCGCTTTATTGAGCGTTGAGAGCGCAAAAGGCGAAACACGCCACATCGCATACGCATGAGAAGACTCATCCAGGCTTTTTACCCGCTGCGAGCCTAATAGAGCAGACAGTATTTCAGCCCCCACCAAACTGTTACCGCCGCGATTACCTCGTGTATCAAGCACCACCACCCTGGCATCATCGATACGCTTGATGGCTTCGAGCATTTTATCGAGGGAAGCATTCTCGGCGGCTGACGGCATGAAGTTTGATGCCTGTATCCAATACCGCCCGCCTCCCAGATCCTGGAGGGTTTGGGGTGGTTGTGGCTGACGCAGTAAAGCTTCCAACTGCCCGTGATCTTCTTGCCATAACAGCGAAAAGTGTTGCCTGACGCCATTCGGGAGAACAACCAGACAACTTTTTGACAAGACCCTCGCCAGCACGGGGTAACTGGCATCATCGACCGTTAACTGTTTGGCCAAATGCATCCAGGTCGACGTTAGATTCAGTCTGCGATCAACATAAGGCGATATATCGCTCTCCAGCATCTCGCGGACTGGTTTGTTATCACAGGCTATAACCCTGGAACCTAGCGGCGGTAACGGCACAGGCCAATTTTTAGCGACGTGCTTTACGACGAAATTCTGCCCCTGCATATCCAGAAGAAAGCCAGCCCAGGAAGAATTCCCTGAATTGTTTTGACTCAGGCCAAGGTGTCCGTCCTTGAAGCCTGCAATGTAAAAATCAAGAACGGCTTGGGAGTCTTTCCTTGAGTTGACACGTTTGGACAGCTCACTCGCTTCCAGGAAGCCCTGTTCAACCCAGTCTGTAAACGCCTGGTTATTACTGTCCAAGACGCCAGGATGAGCAGTGACGACCAGTTGCCGCATGACCAGAAGGTCATTGATCGTTGATTGCTTCCAATCTTTTGTACCCGCTTGTTCAGCCAACACAGCTTCTGGAATTGACACCATCAAGCCAGCCCACAGGCAGACACCCACAGCCATTGTTTTGCACGCATATTTCATGCTGCCATTCCCTTGGTTCTTCCGCTGTCCATGGCTTACCAGCCCGTTTGCGGGTCCAACTGCCGCACCCTGCGGCAGCGCCTACACGAATTTGGCTACGCGCCGGATGCCCAAACGACTGATCCACACCGCCAGCAGAATCACACCACCGCCAAGGAGCAACCGTCCCAGTTCTTCATGCTGATTCCAGATCAGCAGATTGATCAGCAATCCGACCGGCACATGCAGGTTGTTCATCACTGCCAATGTTCCGCCATTGACCAGGCACGCGCCTTTGTTCCACCAGTACAACCCCAAGGCAGTCGAGACCAGGCCGAGGAACAGCAGCACGCCCCATTGCAGCGGTGCTTCAGGCAGGAAGTTCTGTTTGCCGAACAACAGAAATGCCGGCAATGCCACCGCCAGCGCGCCCAGATAGAAGTAGCCGAAGCGCCGATAATGCGGCAGGTCGCTCGGGTGCCGCGCCACCAGATGCTTGTAGAGCACCTGCCCGGCGGCATAGGTGAAGTTGGCCAGCTGCAGCAACAGAAAGCCCATGAAGAAATCCGGGTTGATCCGGTCATATCGAATCACCGCCGCGCCCGCGACCGCCACCAGTGCAGCGATCAATGCCCAGGGATTGAAGCGGCGATTGAGCGCATCTTCGATCAGGGTTACGTGCAACGGCGTGAGGATGGTGAACAACAACACTTCCGGCACCGTCAACACACGGAAACTCAAGTACAGGCAAACGTAGGTCACACCAAACTGCAACGCGCCGATCAGCAACATGCCGCGCATGAAGGCCGGTTCCACCGAGCGCCAGCGCGTCAGTGGAATAAACACCAGTCCGGCCAGCAGCACGCGCACCAGTACCGCGAAGTAACTGTCGACATGACCGGCAAGGTATTCGCCGATCAGACTGAAGGAAAACGCCTGGATCAGCGTGACAAAAAGTAGATAGCCCATGCTCGCCTCGTTTCGAATGGCGGCGACGATAGCGGTTTTTGTCTTTCACTGCGAATCATCAGGCAACACACAAATTCCCTTGTGGGAGCGAGCCTGCTCGCGAAGAGGGAGTGTCAGTCGACATCATTGTTGCCTGACCTACCGCATTCGCGAGCAGGCTCGCTCCCACAGGGGTGAAGTGGATACTCCGTAAATCCCGGGCAAAAAAAAGCCCGATCTCGCTAAAGCGTTCAATCGGGCCAGGGCACTCAGGAGCAATAAGTGCAAAGGGAGGTTCGATGCGCGTACAGGCTTGAAGGGTTGCGCCAGGTCACTAGACCATCCAGCGATTATCTGGCGATTAACCGGTCAGGCCACCTGCGAAAGCTTGGCATTGGCCTGGTTCAGGCCCTTCTCCTGGAAGCCACCGCCCAGGTTCATGCCTTCGGCGTGAATGAACGTGACGTCGTGGATGCCGATGAAGCCCATGACCTGACGCAGGTAGGGTTCCTGGTGATCCGATGGCGCGCCGGCATGGATGCCGCCGCGAGCGGTCAGCACATAGGCGCGCTTGCCATTGAGCAAACCCTGGGGACCGGTTTCGGTGTACTTGAAGGTCACGCCGGCACGCAGCACATGATCGAGCCAGGCTTTGAGGGTGCTCGGAATGGCGAAGTTGTACATCGGTGCGGCCATGACCAGCACGTCGGCGGCCAGCAATTCGTCGGTCAACTGGTTGGAGCGTTCCAGGGACAGTTGTTCAATGTCACTGCGCTGATCGGCAGGTTTCATCCAGCCACCCAGCAGATTGATGTCCAGGTGCGGCACCGGGTTGACGGCCAGGTCACGAACGGTGATCTGGTCCTGAGGATGCGCGGCTTTCCACTGGTTGATGAAGGTCTGGGTCAGTTGACGGGAAACCGAGTCTTGCTGACGGGCACTGCTTTCGATGATCAGAACGCGGGACATGGGATGTAGGCTCCATCTGAGAATGCTGTAAGTCGATGGAGTGAAGGTTAAACAGAGTCATATCGATGAAAAAGCGCAAATAACTGCTATAACCCATCAATAAATTCGTTTATAAGCGGAGCATAGCCAGCTGGCCTGCTCCGCTGGAGGTCATTTCGGCTTGCAGGTCATGCTGATGTACAGCTTGATGATTTTGCGATTGAACTTGGCTGACAGGTCGGCGCTTTTGCCGGCATCCAGATTGACCCTGCGCGTCTTTGGCGATTCGGGGCCATTGCGGAACACCACCGCGCATTCGGCAGGGATCTCACCATAGTTGTTCACGGTGATCGAACCCAGATCGTAATCGGAGGCGTAAGTGGTGTAGTCGATCTTCAGGCCATTGAGTTCTTTTTGTACATCGATCGGATAAGCAAACGCAGTCAGCGGCAACATCGCCAGCAGCACAAAGCCTGATTTAAAAAAAAACAGTTTTTTCATTCAGCAGTCTCCAATAAGAACTGCGCAGCTTAGGACAAGAGGAGCTCCACATGAAAGCGCCCCGCGTGACCCTTGATCAATGGCGAACGCTTCAGGCCGTGGTCGACCACGGTGGTTTCGCCCAGGCCGCCGAAGCGCTGCACCGCTCGCAATCGTCAGTCAGTTACACCGTGGCGCGCATGCAGGACCAGCTCGGCGTGCCGCTGTTGCGCATCGACGGGCGCAAAGCGGTGCTCACCGAAGCCGGTGGCGTGCTGTTGCGCCGATCCCGGCAACTGGTGAAACAGGCCAGCCAGCTGGAAGACCTGGCCCACCACATGGAACAAGGCTGGGAAGCCGAAGTGCGCCTGGTGGTCGACGCCGCGTACCCCAGCGCCCGCCTCGTCCGCGCGCTGACCGCCTTCATGCCGCAAAGCCGCGGCTGCCGGGTGCGTCTGCGCGAAGAGGTGTTGTCAGGCGTCGAGGAAGTATTACTGGAAGGCGTAGCCGATCTGGCCATTACCGGCTTGAGCATCCCGGGTTACCTGGGCGCGGAATTGAGCGATGTCGAATTCGTCGCGGTCGCCCACCCCGAACATCCCCTGCACCGCCTGAACCGTGAACTGAATTTCCAGGACCTGGAAAGCCAGATGCAGGTGGTGATCCGCGACTCCGGTCGCCAGCAACCGCGAGATGTCGGCTGGCTCGGCGCCGAACAACGCTGGACCGTCGGCAGCCTGGCCACCGCCGCCACCTTCGTCAGCAGTGGCCTGGGGTTCGCCTGGTTGCCCAGGCACATGATTGAACGCGAACTTCGAGAAGGCACGCTCAAGCTGCTACCGTTGGATCAAGGCGGGAGCCGCAACCCGAGTTTTTACCTGTATTCGAACAAGGACAAACCGCTCGGGCCGGCAACCCAGATCCTCATCGAACTGCTGCGTACTTTCGACACTGCGCCGCTGGACGCACCTTTCGCGGCCCCTGAACAAGCCTGACACGGAGTGTACCCATGGCCTATTTCGAACACGAAGGTTGTAACCTGCACTATGAGGAATATGGCCACGGCACGCCGTTGCTGCTGGTCCACGGCCTGGGTTCCAGCACGCTGGACTGGGAAAAACAGATCCCCGCGCTGGCGACGCGCTACCGGGTGATCGTCCCCGATGTACGCGGTCACGGTCGCTCCGACAAACCTCGCGAGCGCTACAGCATCGCCGGGTTCAGCGCCGATCTCGTCGCACTGATCGAGCATCTGAATCTCGGCCCGACCCATTACGTGGGCTTGTCCATGGGCGGCATGATCGGCTTTCAACTGGCTGTGGATCAGCCGCAACTGCTCAAGAGCCTGTGCATCGTCAACAGCGCGCCCGAAGTCAAACTGCGCAGCCGCGATGATTACTGGCAGTGGTTCAAACGCTGGAGCCTGATGCGCGTCCTCAGCCTGCGCACCATTGGCGAGGCGCTGGGCGGCAAATTGTTCCCCAAGCCCGAGCAGGCGGATTTGCGACAAAAGATGGCCGACCGCTGGGCAAAAAACGACAAACATGCTTATCTCGCCAGCTTCGATGCAATCGTTGGCTGGGGGGTTCAGGAACGACTGTCGAAGGTGTCCTGTCCAACCCTCATCGTCAGCGCCGACCGTGACTACACACCGGTCTCGCTGAAGGAAAACTACACAAGACTGCTGCCCGATGCGCGGCTGGTGGTGATCGCCGATTCCCGTCACGCCACGCCGCTGGACCAGCCCGAACGCTTCAACCAGACACTGCTCGAGTTTCTCACCGCAGTCGATACCACCCCACTCAGGATCACTGACCCATGCTGAAAAAAATCGCCCTCGCCGCCGGCTCCGTTCTGTTTGCCGCCAACCTGATGGCGGCAACGCCTGCCACGGCGCCGCATGTCCTGCTGGAAACCACCAATGGCCCAATCGAAATCGAACTGGACCCGGTCAAGGCCCCGATCAGTACCAAGAACTTCCTTGATTACGTGGACAGCGGCTTCTACAACAACACGATTTTCCACCGCGTGATTCCGGGCTTCATGGTCCAGGGCGGCGGCTTCACCCAACAAATGCAGCAAAAAGACACCAAGGCGCCGATCAAGAACGAGCACAAGAACGGCCTGGCCAACGTTCGCGGCACCTTGTCCATGGCCCGTACCTCGGTACCGGATTCGGCCACCAGCCAGTTCTTCATCAACGTCAAGGACAACGATTTCCTCGATCAGGGTGACGGCTACGCGGTGTTCGGCAAAGTGGTCAAAGGCATGGATGTGGTCGACATCATCGTCAATACGCCCACCACCATGCGTGGCGGCATGAAGGATGTGCCGGCCGACCCGGTGTTCATCAAGTCGGCCAAACGCATCGACTAAGACTAAGCTGGACAAGGATGTCCGAGCTTTTACCGGTTTAACCGGCAAGGCTCAAACCGTTTAAAGGAGTGCCCGTTCGCGGGTGGAAAACCGATGCTTTATCGCCGTTTTGAAAAACTGATCGACATTTTTCGCGATGCCCCGACAGCCGCTCCCCCGGACCGGGTCCTGCCCTTCTATACCTATTACCTCAAGCAGGTCTGGCCGAGTTTCGTGGCCCTGCTGATCGTCGGCCTGTTCGCAGCCCTGATCGAAGTGGCGCTGTTCAGCTACCTGAGCCGCATCATCGACCTGGCACAGGGCACCCCAAACGCCAACCTTTTCAAGGAACACGGCGTTGAACTGGCCTGGATGGTGGTGGTGGCGCTGATCCTGCGTCCGGTGTTCGTCGGGCTGCATGACTTGCTGGTGCACCAGACCCTGAGCCCCAGCATGACCAGCCTGATCCGCTGGCAAAACCACAGTTACGTGCTCAAGCAGAGCCTGAATTTTTTCCAGAACGACTTCGCCGGGCGCATCGCCCAACGCATCATGCAGACCGGCAACTCCCTGCGCGATTCGGCCGTGCAAGCGGTGGATGCGCTGTGGCACGTGCTGATCTATGCCATCAGCTCGCTGGTGCTGTTCGCCGAAGCCGACTGGCGCCTGATGATCCCGTTGCTGACCTGGATCGTTACCTTTATCAGCGCCCTCTACTACTTCGTACCCCGGGTCAAGGATCGCTCGGTGGTCGCTTCCGATGCTCGTTCCAAACTCATGGGGCGGATCGTCGATGGCTACACCAACATCACCACCCTGAAGCTGTTCGCCCACACCCATTTCGAGCAGCAATACGCCCGCGAAGCGATCAAGGAACAAACCGAAAAAGCCCAACTCGCCGGCCGTGTCGTCACCAGCATGGACGTGGTCATCACCAGCATGAACGGCCTGTTGATCGTCTGTACCACCGGGCTGGCCCTGTGGCTGTGGACACAGTCACTGATCACCGTGGGCGCGATTGCCCTGGCCACCGGACTGGTGATTCGTATCGTCAACATGTCCGGGTGGATCATGTGGGTGGTCACCGGCATCTTCGAAAACATCGGCATGGTCCAGGACGGTTTGCAGAGTATTTCGCAACCGGTCAGCGTGACCGACCGCGACCAGGCCAAACCGCTAAACGTGGCCCGTGGCGAAGTGCGCTTCGAGGACGTGGACTTTCACTACGGCAAGCAGAGCGGGATCATCGGCGGGCTCAACCTGACGATCAAACCCGGTGAAAAGATCGGCCTGATCGGTCCGTCGGGCGCCGGCAAGTCGACACTGGTCAACCTGCTGCTGCGCCTCTACGACGTGGAAGGCGGGAAGATTCTCATCGATGGCCAAAACATTGCCGACGTCAGCCAGGAAAGCCTGCGCGAACGCATCGGCATGATCACCCAGGACACGTCCCTGCTGCATCGCTCGATCCGCGATAACCTGCTTTATGGCAAACCCGATGCCACCGACATCGAACTCTGGGAGGCGGTGCACAAGGCGCGGGCCGATGGCTTCATTCCCACCTTGTCGGATGCCGAAGGCCGCATCGGCTTCGATGCCCATGTCGGTGAGCGGGGGGTGAAACTCTCCGGCGGCCAGCGTCAGCGGATCGCCATCGCCCGTGTGCTGCTCAAGGACGCGCCGATCCTGATCATGGACGAAGCCACCTCGGCACTGGATTCGGAAGTCGAAGCGGCGATCCAGGAAAGCCTGGAAACCCTGATGCAGGGCAAAACCGTAATCGCCATCGCCCACCGGCTCTCGACAATCGCCCGGATGGACCGCCTGGTGGTATTGGAAAACGGCAAGATCGCCGAAACCGGCAACCATGCCGAACTGCTGGCCCTGGGCGGTTTGTATGCGCGGTTGTGGCAGCACCAGACGGGTGGGTTTGTCGGGATCGATTAACTATCACCAATAACCCTGTGGGAGCGAGCCTGCTCGCGAAAGCGGTGTATCAGTCGACAAACTTGCTGTCTGACACTCCGTCTTCGCGAGCAGGCTCGCTCCTACAATGGTTTGTGTGAAATTCAGCCCTGTCGGTAAGGCAACGCCATCCGCGCATCCTCGGCATAGGCCAGCACACCCACCCGTTCCTGATGCAGGAAATCTTTGACCGCGGCTTTCAAGCCTGGATGACGCAGGTAATGCCATGAATGGGTGATCACCGGTTCGAAGCCGCGAATCAACTTATGCTCACCCTGGGCGCCAGCGTCGAAGCGCTGGAAGCCGTTGGCAATCGCGTAGTCCATGCCCTGGTAGAAACAGGTTTCAAAGTGCAGGCGATCGAACTCCGCCAGGCAGCCCCAATAACGGCCATAAAAACTGTCACCCCCCACCAGACTGAACGCCATCGCCACCGGCCGAGCACCCTGTTTGGCCAATACCACGCGTATCGACTGCGGCATGCGCTCGGCCAGCAAGCTGAAAAACGCTCGTGTCAGATAGGGTCGTTGCCGACGCACTGCGTAGGTATTGGCGTAGCAGGCATAGACAAAATCCCACTGCACCTGGGTCAGTTGCCGACCTTCAAGCCATTCGAACTCAAACCCCTGCCCCGCCACTTGCTCGCGCTCTTTGCGCATCTGTTTGCGTTTGCGTGAACTCAGGGCATCGAGGAAATCCTGGAAGTCCCGATAGCCGCGATTGTGCCAGTGATACTGACAGCCGATGCGTTGCAACCAACCCGGTTGTTCGGCCAATGCGGCATCGGTGAACGGGTCGGTGAAATTGATGTGGGCGCTGGAGAGTTGTTCAATCTCCAGATAGCCCGGCAGGCTTTTCAATAATTCAAAACCGTCTTCCACGCTCGCTGCCAGCAAACGCGGACCGCTGACCGGGCTGAACGGCACGGCGGTCAGGAGCTTGGGGTAGTAATCAATGCCGGCGCGCTCACAGGCATCGGCCCAGGCGTGGTCAAACACGTACTCGCCGTAGGAGTGCCATTTACGGTAGCTGGGCAATGCCGCGATCAGTCGATCGCCTTCGACATGCAGCAAATGTTCAGGCTGCCAGCCGGAATGAGGGCCCACGCTGCCGCTGTCTTCCAGTGCGCTCAGGAACGCGTGACACAGAAACGGCTGAGTCTCGGGCACCAGGGCGTCCCACGTGTGCGGGTCGATTTCGGACAGATTTTGCAGGCGTTGCAACGGCATCACCATCCTCACTTATTCGTGGTGTGAAAGCCCCGCGAGTATCGCCTATCGCCATCCTTTGCACACGATCAAATCGACGACAGCGCTCTAGCTCAATAGTTCGGGACGACTTTGTATCGTCATCGACATGCCATCACATTGCCACCGCTCTGTCATAAACCATCGCGATACTGGCGCCTGTTTTTAGAGCGCCGGGTTATACCCGGTCACTGTTTTCCGTCCATCAATGGTCGGTTGTGCCCTGGATGGCTCAGTCATCCACTCTCATCTTCGGAGATTGATATGCGTCTTGCTTCCACGAAAACTGCGGCGGCCCTGTGTGGTGGCCTGCTGCTGGCCATGAGTGTTCCGGCCAGCGCCGCAGTCGACGCCAAACTGCTCGACATGCTTAAGGCTAACGGCTCGATTACCAACGCGCAGTACAGCGAACTGCAAGCCGAGCTGGCCAGGGACCAAAAAGACCAGCAAATCGCCCGCCAGGCTCAGCAAGAGACCAATGAGCAGATCGCGGCAACCGCGAAGAAAACCAATGAGCTGAGCACCTTCGACCAGAAACTGGCCTGGGCTGCCAAGACCCAATTCAAGGGCGACGTGCGTTTCCGTCAGGAGACCGTCAAGAACGATGGCGTTCCAAACAACAAAGACCAGGATCGCCAACGCATTCGTGTCCGCCTGGGCGCCTACAGCGAAATCAACCCGCAAGTCGATACCGGTATCCGTATCGCCACCGGCAACAACGACGACCCTCGCTCCACCAACCAGAGCCTGGACAACTACTTCGACAAGAAGCAGATCTGGCTGGACCAGGGTTACGTGGATTACCACCCAGACGCCATCAAAAACCTGCACGTGGTTGGCGGCAAGATGCCACAGCAATGGGTGAGCATGGGCGACGTCATCTGGGATAGCGACATCAGCCCGGAAGGTCTGTCGCTGTCGTACAAGTACCCGCTGAGCGGCAGCACCGAGCTGTTCGGTAGCGCCGGTCACTACACCCTCAAGGACAACGTCGACGGCGAGGGCGTGCAGTTCAAACACGACCTGCGTCTGTATGCGGGTCAGTTGGGTGCGCGCTTCGCCCTCACCGACAACCTGAAGTTCACCTTGGGTGGCAGCATCTACAGCTACGACAACGATGACAACATCACCCCGGTCCCAGGCGTCATCCCAGGTCAGTTGGCTATCAACGGCAACAGCCCGAACGAACAGTTCAAGCTGTACGAAGGTTTTGGTCAGCTCGACATCGGCGGCCTGCCAGTACCGCTGTCGCTGTACGGTCAGTACGTCGACAACAAAGACGCCAGCAACGATCAGGACACCGCCTGGCTGGCCGGCGTCAAGACCAAGTTCTACGGTTTCGCAGTGGACTACAACTACCGCGACGTACAGCGTAACTCTGTAGTTGGCGCCTTCACCGACTCCGACTTCGCCAACGGCTTTACCGGTTCGCGCGGCAGCAAGCTGAAAGTGAGCTACGAGCTGGACAAGAACTTCGCCCTGGGTGCCACGTACTTCATGGCGACCTCCGACCAGACCAACGCCAACATCAACAAGAAAGATTCGGACATCAACACCCTGCAACTGGATGCCGAAGCGAAATTCTGATTTCCCGCTATACGGCTCGGGCAAGGAAGCCCGAGTCGCTTTTACAGCCTGGCGTTGGTCTGACGGTCCCCATCATCCGTCCGCCGGATCAACGCGAGTCTGTTTTCTTCTTCCCCTGCGTAATCCTTCCTGACTCAGCGACGGTCTTCGACCCGGGCCTGACTCTTGCTCCAGTCGGTCAACAAGCTGTACGCCACCGCCAGCAACGTCGGACCAATGAACAGACCGATGAAGCCGAACGCAATCAACCCGCCAAACACCCCCAGCAGCACGATCACCAACGGCAAATTCCCGCCGCGGCTGATCAGGTAGGGCTTGAGGACGTTGTCCACGCCGCTGATGATGAATGTGCCCCAAATGCCGAGGAACACCGCCAGCCCGTACTCCCCTTTCCAGACCAGCCATGCCGTGGCCGGAATCCACACCAGTGGTGGCCCCATGGGAATCAGGCTGAGCAGGAACGTGGCGATGCCGAGCACCAGCGCCCCCGGCACTCCGGCAATCAGGAATCCGATCAGCGCCAGCACCGCCTGGGCCGCAGCCGTGCCGATCACTCCGTTGACCACCCGTTGCACCGTGCCCGCCACCAACTCGATGTAATAACCGGCACGGTGGCCGATCAGGCGCTCCAGCAAGCTATGGACAAACGCCGCCAGCCGTGGCCCGTCGCGGTAGAAAAAGAACACGAAGACAATGCTCAAGGTCAGTTCGAGAATACCGCCGCCAATCTGCGCACTGCGCGCCAGCAACCAGTTCCCGACCTGCCCGAAATAGGGCTTGAGCGACACTATCATCGCCGCGCCCTGCTGATCGACACTGTCCCAGATCCCCACCAGACGCCCGCCCACCAACGGAACGCTGCCCAGCCAGACCGGGGCCTCCGGCAGGCCATCGACCTGCACATCCTTGATGAACGCCACGGCATCGCGGACATGATCGGCCAGGTTGAACCCCAGCCACACCAGTGGCGCCGCCACCAACACCATCCAGCCCACAGTCAACAGCGCTGCCGCCAGGGATTCGCGGCCATTGAGCCAACGGGTCAGCAGGCGCATCAACGGCCAACTGGCAAACGCCAACACCGCGCCCCAGAACAACGCAGACCAGAACGGCGCCATCACCCAGAAACTCGCACCGAACAGCACCACGAGCAGGATCTGCACCAACAGCCGATCGTTATTGATCATTGGAAATCTCGAATAAATCAGTCAGCAAAAGAGTAGGCGAACGCTTCGACAAGCGTTCACCTGATAAAGCTTATCGCAGCAGTTCAATGTGCAGGCCAGAGCCTTCGACACGACCGGTTTCCGTCCGCGCCGCACGCACGCCCTGGTCGATCAACGCCTGACGCCAGGCTTCGGCATTCGGTCCGGAAACACTGACCCGTAGCGTCGTGTCCAGATTCAGGCCTCGGGAGATCAGGCGCAACCAGGTGTCATCAGGCGCCTGGGTCAGGTTGGGGAAATCGAGTTCGCCCGTGCTTTTGAGTTCACGCAGCAAGGTCGCGGAGGTCGGCAGCAGAACACCCAGCGGTGCGGCAGCGTCGAATTGCTCAACGTGCAGGTAGGCTTTGCGATTGCCGCGGGTGATGCTGTAAAGCGCCACCAGTGTGTTGTCTTTCGGTGCCGCCAGGCGCAACAGCAGGTACGCCTGTTCGTTGTCCGAGCCGTAGAGTTTGGCGTTGCCGAACACCTCGTTGGCCCACAGGCTGCTCTCGCCGCAATCACGGGCCTGGCACCAGAACAGCAACTGGGCGTCCTGCTTCTGCAACGCTTCGCGAGCAGCGGTGAAGGCGTCGATGGATGAATGTTCCGGCGGCAACTCATAGGTTACCGACGTGGTGCTGCCACGGGCACTGACCTGGCCATCGAAGCGTAACTGGCCGCTGATCTTGCGGATCGAACCGAGCGGATAAATCCGTTCAAGTTCGGCCGCCGGGCGATAGTCGATGATCTGTGCATCGGCCATGCGGGGCAGGATCGGCAGGTCCTGACTGCCAGGTAGATCAGCGGCAAACAACAGGGGACTGAAACTGCACAGCACCAGCAGATTGAGGGAACGCATCGATAGACTCATCGGATCAGCATGGCCTGGGCACCCTTGACGACGCTGGCGTCATCGGTGCGTTCAGGAATCAGCAAACCACGCTGCACCGCTGGCCGCGCTTCCAGGGTCGCCATCCAGCGTTGCAACGCCGTCAGTCCATCCACTGGAACACCGGACCACTCGTAGCCTCGCACCCAGGGGAACGTCGCAATGTCAGCGATGCTGTACTCGCCGGCCAGAAACTCGACGGTTTGCAAGCGCGTATCGAGCACTTCGTAGAGGCGTCGGGTTTCATGCTGATAGCGATCGATGGCGCCCTGGAGTTTTTCCGGAAAGTAACGGAAAAACACGTTGGCCTGGCCCTGCATCGGGCCGATACCGCCCATCTGGAACATCAGCCACTGCAACGCGACCGAGCGCCCCTTGGGGTCGGCGGGCAATAATTTGCCAGTCATTTCAGCGAGGTAAATCAGGATGGCGCCGGATTCGAACACGGCGAAATCGCCGTTGGCGCGATCGACAATCGCCGGGATCCGGCCATTGGGGTTGATCTTGAGGAAGTCCGGGGACTTCTGTTCCTTCTTGTCGAAACTCAAGGCATGCACGGTGTAAGGCAGGCCGAGTTCCTCGAGCACGATAGAGACCTTGTGGCCATTCGGGGTCGCAGCGGTGTACAGATCTATCATGGTTGTCTCCCATTTCAACCCGCCCAGCCTCGACAGTTGCCCGGTGCAAGTCAAGGAATGGCGAAGAACCGATTGAAACAGTCTGCGACAAGATCGGCACCGGGCTCGTCATTCAGGTGCAAATGATGGCCGCCTGGCAGCTGTTCACGGCTAAAGGGTAGACGCTCCAGCAATTCGGGATGTTTGGCGAGCATGCCATCGGCGGCAACCACCAGTTTTGCAGGGCACGCGACGCGCTGGACGAAGGCCATGGCCTGTTCGGTGGTCAGCCGCAGTGGCGATGGCAGTGTGAGGCGATTGTCGGTGCGCCAGGTGTAACCGCCCGGCACCGGCATCAAGCCACGCCGGGCCAGCAACTCGGCGGCTTCGCGGCTGACCGCCACCAGCCCCTTCATGCGCGCCTCGATGGCCCGTTCGAGGGTGCTGTAGACCGGTTTGCTTTTTTCCCGCAGATCCAGTTGTGCCTGCAAGGCCATGCCCATGCGCTCGGCAGCATTTTCGCCTTTGTCTGTAGGAGGAATGACGCCGTCGATCAACGCCAGATGGGTGACACGTTCCGGCAATGACCCGGCAATGATCAGCGAAGCGATCGCCCCCATGGAGTGTCCCATCAGTGCAAACCGTTTCAAGCCAAGCTGTTCGGCGACTTGCAATACATCGTGGGCATAGTCCCACATGGCATAGCCGGCACCGGCCGGGCGATGCCCGGAATGACCGTGGCCGGCCATGTCCAGGGCAATGATGCGCAGGCCTTTGAGCTTCGGCGCCAGCCGGGCGAAGCTATTGGCATTGTCGAGCCAGCCGTGCAGGGCAATCACCGGCAACCCGTCTTCGGCGCCGAACAAGTGTGCCGCCAGCTCGATGTGCGGCAGGCTCAGGCGGATTTCTTCGACGACGTTGCTCATGCGCAATCCTGCTGGCGACCGTCCCAGCGACTGAACAGGTTTTTCAGCATCGCGGCAGTGTCCTGAGGCCGTTCAAGGGGAAACATGTGGCCCCCGGGCATGGTCAGGGTTTCGCCCAGCGGCATGCGCCCAACGGAACTGGCTTGATAGCGCATCACCACCCGGCTCTTGCGGCCGCGAACCAGTGCCAGTGGCACTTTCAATTGCCCGGTTCGGCCAGGGCTGGTGTGGGGCACGCCACGGTAAATGCTGATTTCCGTGGCCGGGTCAAAACGCAGGCGCAACTTGTCGCCGACCTGCTGCAAACCGTATTGCAGATAGGCGTCGAAACACTCCGGGTCGAAACCGCGAAACAGGGTTTTGCCGGCGAAATAACGACGGGCGCTTTCGAGATCGGCGAACTCTTCGCGTCGCCCCAGGGTACGGCCAGCGGGCGTCAGTTTGTCAATGAAACCGAATCGCTTGGCTGCGCGGATCACCCATTGGTCGGCACGGGACAGTACCGGCGAGTCGAGCATGACCACGCCGCGATACAACTCGGGGCAACGCAACGCTGCGTGCAGATGCAGTACACCGCCGAAGGAATGGCCAACGCCCCAGACCGGCTCGGCCTGTTGCTGCACGTGATGGATCAACTCATCCACCAGGTTGTACCAGTTGTCATCCGCCGGGAAACGCGGGTCATGGGCATGCTGCTCCAGATGCGACACCTGATACTCGGGCGCCAGCGCCGCGAACAATTTGCCGTAGGTACCCGAAGGAAAACCATTGGCGTGGGCGAAAAATATCTGTTGCGACATAACCGGCAAATCCATGAGCGAGATCAGGCGTTGATTGTCCGTAAGACCGCGTACTACAGCAATGACCGTAACTGACAGGAATGATGACAGTCCGGCCATGGTGATACCCCCTGTAGGAGCGAGCTCGCTCGCGATGAACTAAAGAACGCCGCGGGGTGTCAGGCTCTCAGCGTTTTCGTTAACGACCATCGCGAGCAAGCTTGCTCCTACAGGTACGGGGTCAACGGGCAGGCGGATTTTCACCCAACGGCACCACCGCCATGGTCAACCTCGACACGCAACTGGCCTTGCCCTCGTCGCTGGTCAAACGGATATCCCAGACATGGGTCGTGCGACCGATGTGAATCGGCCTGGCCACTGCCGTCACCCGCCCGCTGCGCAAGCCACGCAGGTGGTTGGCGTTGATTTCCAGGCCCACGCAGTAAAACTTGCTGGCGTCGATGCACAGGTAGCTGGCCATGGAGCCGACAGTTTCCGCCAGTACCACCGAAGCGCCGCCATGCAGCAAGCCGTACGGCTGATGGGTGCGGTGGTCGATGACCATGCTCGCGGTCAGGGATTCATCATCGAAGGCTTCGAAGCGGATATCCAGCACTTCGCCGATGGTGTTTTTCTGGATTGCGTTCAACTGTTCGATGTTGGGAGTGGTACGCCACAGGCTCATCGCTGAATTTCCTTGTTGGTCTATGCGTGCCTCAATCCTGCCACAGCACCGCTTCGCTATGCTCGCTCCATTCTTCGAAGCGCGCGCCATAGGCGGCTTCGATCACGTTGCGCTTGATCTTCAGGGTCGGTGTGAGGAAGCCGTTTTCCACGGCCCAGCTGTCCTTGACCACCACCAGCCGCCGCAATCGCTCGTGCTTATCGAGGACCGCATTGACCTCTTCCAGCAGTTTTTCCAGGCTGGAGCGCAAGCCGGCGCGGGCCGCTTCCCCTGCATCCTGCTGCCCCACCGCCGAGAGCACGCACAAGCCCAGCGGCGCACTCAAGCCATCGCCCACCACGCACACCTGCTCGATGCGGGAATGCACCGCCAGGCGGTTTTCGATGGGTGCCGGCGCCACGTACTTGCCTTTGCTGGTCTTGAAGATTTCCTTCAGCCGTCCGGTCAGGCGCAGGTTGCCTTCGGCGTCTTCCTCGCCTTTGTCGCCAGTGCGCAGGAAGCCGTCCTCGGTCAGGGTATCGGCGGTTTTCTGCGGTTCCTTGAAATACCCAAGCATGGTGGCGCCGCTACGCACCAGCACCTCGCCCGACTCATCGATTCGAACCTCGACCTCCGGGCAGGGCTTGCCGATCCAGCCGGGTTTGTTCTGGCCGGGCAGACAGATGTGCGAGTAGCCACAGCTTTCCGTCATGCCATAGACCTCCAGCACGTCCAGCCCGAGTTTGCGATACCACAGCAGCAAGGTCTGCGGCACGGGAGCGGCGCCCGACAACGCCACGCGCAAGGCGTCCAGGCCCAGCCCGGCGAGCACCTTGTGCCCGACCCGCTTGCCGATGATCGGCAGGCCAAGCAGGAAGTCGAGGCGTTTTGCCGGGATCTTGCTGTACACACCCATCTGGAATTTGGTCCAGATACGCGGTACGCCGAACAACGCCGTCGGCCGGGCGCGCCGCAGGTCGGTGAGGAAGGTATCGAGGCTTTCGGCAAAGAATACGGTCTGCCCGGTATAGATCGACGCCAGTTCGACGAACATCCGCTCGGCAACGTGACACAGTGGCAGATAGGAAAGCAGTCGATCCGACTCATTCAAGCCGAACAATTGCGTGCCGTGAGTGGTGGCGAATCCCAGATTGCCGAAGCTGTGCATCACCCCTTTGGGCATGCCCGTGGTGCCGGAGGTATAAATGATGGTCGCGAGTTGATCGGCGCCGGGTTTCGGGTCGTCCTGAATCGGCGAGCTGTGTTGCAGGTCGGCCCAGCTGAAATCGAAGTCCCCCGGCGGATGCAGCGGCAGGCTGATGGTTACAAGGTCCGGGTTGACCCCACGGGACATGCCGGGCCAGTCGTCGAGCTTACCGATAAAGGCCAGCGCCGCTTCGGAGTGCTCCAGCACCTGGGCCACCGACTCGGCCGTCAGGTTTGGGTACAAGGGCACTGAAACATGCCCGGCCATCCAGATCGCCAGGTCGGCAATGATCCAGTGCGCACAGTTTTTCGAGATCAGGGCGATGTGACTGCCTTGGGGCAATTCCCGCGCCCGTAGCCAGTGCGCCGCGCAGCGGGCCTGATAACCGACGTCGGCCCAGGTCAGGGTCTCGACCTGGCCGTCACCGACAGGCTGGACCAAAAAGCGCTGGCGCGGATGACGCGCCTCCCGCTCGTAGAACACCTCCAACGGCAAACGAAAAGCAGCAGACATGCGACTCGCTCCTTTATTTTTGTTGTGGAGCAAGCGTAGCCAACCAAGCAAGTGCTTGGTTAGCTATTTCATACATTTTTTTCAGGCGAAGCAGTACCTGTAGGAGCAAGGCTTGCCCGCGATGGCGATCTTGAAGACGCCATCGCGGGCAAGCCTTGCTCCTACAGGAATCAAAAGCAAAATCAGGTTACGGGTGCTTGATGCTGTTGAGCTTCATCGCCCCGATCAGCAGCTCATTGCTTTCAAGCTCGGCCAGGCCGGCGGTACTGACTTTTTCTGGCGGATGGCCAGCACCATGTTGCAGGTAACTGAGCAGATTCCCCACCAGTGGATTATGAGAAACCAGCAGCACATTGGTCACCGACTTCAGTTGATCGGTGACCCTGTCGGGATCGAAATCCGGGGTCAGCCACTCAACGGTGCGGATTTCCGGTTCGAAACCCAGGGCATCTTTTACCAGGTGCGCGGTCTGCTGCGCTCGCATATAAGGACTGGCATAAATCGCTGTTAGCGGCTGGCCAACCAGGTTGGCGGCGGTGCGCAGCACTTCTTCACGACCGTTGGCCGTCAGTTCCCGTTCCGAATCGTGGGGCTTGGAGCCGTGCGGTTCGGCTTCACCATGACGCAATACCCAGAGTTTCATAGCTTGGGTTCCTCATCTCGGGCCGGATGCGGGGCTGGCGCCACGACATGCGGTGCCTCACCTTCCGGCGTACGCGGCGTCGGCCAATCGGCGAACGGCCAAGGCTTCTGGTCGCTGTGAAAACTGCCGAAACGACCGATCTGCGCCAGGAACTGGCTCAGGCTGTCGCCGAAGTTCATCAGGCTGGCGCTCGGGGCGCCATAAATCAAACGATAGATCAACTGCACCAGCACCACAGCGCCAAGGATGAACTGCGCCACTTGCCAGACCAGCACAAAGACAACCATCCAAAGCACCCGCAGCAGGATGGACTCGTATTTGGCTTCTACTTTTTGATCGCTCATGTCTCGCTCCGTTCCTGTTGCGTTGAGGGCTCAGTTGAAGCCGCTGGTGGAAATAAAGTCGACGTCGGTCTTCGGTTCGCCGCGCATCAGCAGGCCGATCACCTGTTCAAGCGTGCGCCCTTCGAACAGGATAGCGTGCAGCCCGGCGACCAGCGGCATGTAAACGCCCACTTCCTGGGCCTTGGCCTTGAGCACCTTAAGGGTGTTCACGCCTTCGGCCACTTCACCCAAGCGGTTGACCGCTTCCTCCAGGCTCAAACCCTGGCCTAGGGCGAACCCGACCTGATAATTGCGACTCTTTGGCGACGAACAGGTGACGATCAAATCACCCACGCCCGCCAGGCCGAGGAAGGTCATCGGGTTGGCGCCCTGGTTCACAGCGAAACGGGTCATTTCCGCCAGAGCCCGGGTGATCAACATACTCTTGGTGTTTTCGCCCATGTCCAGCGCCACCGCCATGCCGGCGATGATCGCGTAGACGTTTTTCAACGCTCCGCCCAACTCGACGCCGAAACGGTCGCCACTGGCGTACACACGAAAGGTACGGCCATGCAGCACGGCTTGAACCCGTTCACAGAGTTCTTCGTCCTCGCTGGCCACCACCGTGGCGGTCAACGCATGTTCGGCGATTTCACGGGCCAGGTTCGGCCCGGACAACACGCCGATGCGCGCTTGCGGGGCGATCTCTTCGAGGATCTGGCTCATCAGTTTGAAGGTATGGGCTTCGATGCCCTTGGTCAGGCTCACCAGCAGCTTGCCCCGCAGCAATTCGGCGTGGGGCGCGAGCACCGAGCGCAACGCGCTGGAAGGCAATGCGACGAAACTCAGGTCGCAGGCTTCCAGGGTGGCTTGCAGGTCGGTAACCGCCGTCACGCCGGGCAGTATCTTGATACCTTTGAGGTAGCGCGGGTTCTCGCGATTGACCCGGATGGCCTCGGCCTGTTCGGGGTCACGCATCCACTGCAGGACTTGATGGCCGTTTTCGGCCAGCAGGTTAGCCACGGCGGTACCAAAACTTCCGCCTCCCAGGACCGCAATCGGGCGCTGTTCAGTCATATGCAATCCGTTTATCCAATACCAGTGGCAATGTCGGCATTATACGGAGCCCCCCAGTGGCGGCCAGCCCCTGTGTCAATTACCCGCGCATGAGCAAAGAAGTCCGATAAAACCGAGGAAAGTGCTGACATCGTGACTGGAAAAGTCATCCGGCTCGGTTAACATGCGCGCCAATAATTAATAACAAGGACGTGTTGTGTCATTGGGCTCGCCTTCACCCCGCTCGCCACTGGTACTGGCGCTGGTCTTCAGTTCGCCATTGCTCGCTGACGACCTGTTCCTCGACAGCGATCCGTTGCCGCAGGTGCTCACGGCCACGCGCCTGAAACAGTCGCCGGCCGCGGTCCCGGGAAGCATGACGGTGATCGACAATGCCCTGATCACTGCCACCGGCGCCCGGGATATCAGCGAGGTGCTGCGCCTGGTGCCGGGCATGATGGTCGGCAATATCAGCGGCAATCAAGCGGTGGTGAACTATCACGGGACCAATGCCACCCAGGCACGGCGCATGCAGGTACTGATCGATGGCCGCTCGGTCTATCGTGCCGGACTGTCCATCGTGGACTGGAGCGACATCCCGGTGGCCATGGAAGATATTGAGCGCATCGAGGTATTCCGCGGTCCGAACACCGTCAGCTATGGCGCCAATGCCCTGATGGCGGTGGTCAATATCATCACGCGCCACCCGGCCGACAGCCACGGTACGCGAATGAAAGTCACGCATGGCCAACGTGGCATCGACGACTTTTATGCCAGCCAGGGCGTAGGTTGGGATGACGGCGATTTGCGCCTGTCGTTGTCTGGCCAGCAGGACGATGGTTTCGACATCGATCGCAACGGCGCCGATTACCACGATAGCCGCCGATTGAACCGTTTCAGCCTGGACGTCAGCCAGGCACTCAGCGAACGGCAAAGCATCGATTGGCAATTGAACGCCAAGGAAGGCAGCAACCAGCGGCCGTATACCTACCGCCCGGTGTTTTCCGGGATTACCAATTCTGGTAACAATTCCGACGTCACCGCCAAGGACTACGCCGGCTCGCTGCGCTGGAACCTCGACATCAATCCCGACCACAGTCTGTACATCCAGGGCACGGCCCAGCACTGGGACCGCCAGCAAACCTGGCGCGCCTGTGATGCCGAGGTCTCGTTCAGCCCGCAGTTGACTGAGCTCTGGCAACTCAACCCGAACTACACCGAACGCCTGGCACGCAACATCGAACAATTCATCGGTCCCGGCGCGCCCGCCGGCGATCCTGCCCAGCAGGCATTGGCCAACCAGGTACTCGACCAATGGCGCAGCGGTGCTCGACAGACGGTTTGCGGTGACATCGATCAAAGCACCCGGGAAACACGCTACGACCTCGAACTGCAAGACACCCTGAGCCTGTCCGATAGCCTGCGCCTGGTCAGCGGCCTGAACTATCGTTACGACCGGGCTGACTCCGAGACCTACTTCAATGGCACCCTCGATGACACTACCTGGCGGACATTCGGCCAACTCGAATGGCGTGCCAGCGAACACTGGTTATTGCAGGGCGGAGCCATGTTCGAAGACACCCGTTTGATCGGCAGTTCGCTGACCCCGCGCATGGCGGTCAATTACCTGATCAACCCGCGCCACGGTTTGCGTGCGGTGTACTCCGAGGCGATTCGTTCTCCGGACATGTTCGAGAACAGTGTCAACTGGAGTTACCAGGTCACCAAGCTGCAGCCCGGCGCGTTTGGACAGTCCAGTGCCCGCTATTTCGTCAAGACACGCGGCCCCGGCAACCTTGATCAGGAACACATGCGATCCCGTGAACTGGGCTACAACGGCTACTTTGCCGAATGGGGGATGGCCGTCGATGTGAAGCTGTTCCATGACGAAATCACCGGAATGATCAGCGAGCCGTTACGCAACAATCAGTACATTGCGAGCAATGCCAATTCGGCACGCTTTTCGGGAGCTGAAACCCAGTTCGACTGGAGAATCGACAATGCCGACCGACTGCGCCTGACCTATGCCTACGTCGATGCCGACGCGAGCAACCCGCTGGACGCACAACAGACCGCACGCAACAGCGGTTCCGCCGGTTGGCTGCGGGATTGGGGCCATGGCTGGAACAGCGCACTGTTCTACTATGGCGACGACGCCCTCAACGACTATCGCTTCGAACGTGTCGACACACGCATCGCAAAACGCATCGGCCTGGGCAAGGCGAACCTGGAGCTGGCCGGCGTGATGCAGCAACGCCTCGACAACCAGCCCACCACTTTCGTCGACAACAATTACGATGAACGTCGGGTGATGTATTTCAGCGCGGAGCTGGTCTTTTAAGATGAATCATTGTCCGCCACGCAAGACGCCAGGTGTTGGCCACCTGCTGGCGATGCTGTGCCTGGTGATCAGTGGCTGGCTGGCTTGCCTGTCAGCCGGCGCCGCGGACATCCTGTTGACCGGCGCCGAAGACAGCCCGGGCGTGCAATCCTTCGTCCAGGCAGTGCGCGCATTGCGCCCTGGCGATCGCGTACGGTTCCAGCCGCTGGCCGACCTGCCATCACCCGGAAAAATCCCGGACGATGTCCGTTTGATTCTGCTCGACCTGCCGAGCCTTGACTGGCGCCTGCAAGACGCCCAGGGCCCTGCGACACTGGTGCTGCGTATCAGCCGTTTGCAAGCGCGCCAACACCTGGGCGACAGCGTGCCCCCACACCTCAGCCTGTTGTGGAGCGACCCGCCGCTGGAGCGCCAATTGCGCCTGACCCGAACGCTCCTGCCCCAGGTCAAGCGTGTCGGTGTGCTATACGACAGTCACAGCGAATTTCTGTTGAAAGAGCTGCGCCGGGCCGCTTATCCGCTCGGGCTCGAGGTGGTCACCGAGCGCTGGGACAACATCCAGGACAGTCGTCCATTGCAAACCTTGCTCAATAGCAGTGACGTGCTGCTGGGCCTCGATGACCCCGATCTGTACAACCCGAAAACCGCAAAAAACCTGCTGCTCAGCAGTTATTCGCGACAACTGGCGCTGATCGGCCCCAACGCCGGGTTCGTCAGGGCCGGGAGCCTGGCCAGCACCTACAGCGATCAGAGCGATTGGCTGGCGATTCTCGATGAATTGCTCGACCAGCCACCCGCCACGTGGCCGCGTACGCACTACCCGCTTCGCTTCAAAGTCTCAAGCAACCCGCAGGTGGCACGTTCATTGGGTATTGAACAGATAAACGAAGCCTCTGTCGCAACACTGTTGGCTGAAAGAGAACGCCGTCCATGACCTTCCGTCGCCGTTGGGACATCAACACCCGCACGCAGTTGATCAGTCTGGGCCCTGCCCTTTTGCTGACCTTGCTGCTGATCAGCTTCTTTACCTTCGTGCGGATCCAGGACCTGCGCCAGGAACTCAACCACACCGGTCAACTCATCGCCAACCAATTGGCCCCGGCCACTGAATACGGGGTGATTTCCGGCAACAACGAGGTGCTGGAAAGTCTGCTCAAGGCCACCTTGGCAACGCCCAACGTACGTTTTCTGGAAATCCAGGACAATGACAACCGGATTCTGGTGTATGTCGAGCAACCGTCGGCCAGCCATACCCACCCGCATCAGGTCGAAGTGTTTCAGGCGCCGGTACGGCTGCAGCGGATCCCGCTGCACAATGATTTTTTCCAGGACAGCAAAATCGCCACCAGCGGCCCCGCCGAGGATTACCTGGGCCGGGTGATCGTCGGCCTGTCCAGCGATGCCTTCAGTCAACGCCAGCAGGAAATTCTATTCAAGGCCGCGATTCTGGCGCTGTTCGCCCTGCTGTTTACCTTCGTCCTCGCCCGACGCCTGGCGGGAAGCCTGTCGCAACCGATCCGCGACATCGGCAATGCGGTCAAGGCGATCCAGGACGGGGACTACAAAACGCCGTTGCCCATTGTGGACGACACCGAACTGGGCGCCTTGTCGCAACACATCAATAACCTGGCCAGCGGTCTCGAACAGGCCAGTCGCGAACAGCACCAGGCCATGGCGCAATTGATCCAGACCCGTGAAGAAGCGGAAAAAGCCAACAATGCCAAGTCCGACTTCCTTGCCATGATGAGCCATGAACTGCGCACACCGATGAATGGCGTGCTGGGCATGTTGCAGCTGCTGGAAACCACCGAAATGACCCCGGAGCAGGTCGAATACGCGGCGCTGGCGTCGGAGTCCACCGAGCATCTGCTCAAAGTCATCAACGATATTCTGGATTTCTCGCGCATCGAGCGCTCGGAACTGGAGCTCGAACACATTCCGTTCAACCTCGCCGACTTGATCGGCAGCTGCGCCCAGTCGTTCCAGCACAGCGCCGCGCAACGCGGGCTCGATCTGCAATTGCAGATCGCGCAAGACATGCGCGAGTTGCAGGTCCAGGGTGACCCGACGCGGATCCGGCAGATTCTGGTCAACCTGATCGGTAACGCACTGAAGTTCACCGAGCAGGGCCGTGTGTCTATCGAACCGCAGTGGCAGTCGCTGGATCATGAACTGGTGTGGTTCACCTGTACCGTGCGCGACAGCGGGATCGGCATTGCGACCGAAAACCTGGAATTGATGTTCAACGCGTTCCAGCAGGCCGACAGTTCTATTTCAAGACGTTACGGCGGCACCGGCCTGGGCCTGCCGATTGCGCGTACTCTCGCCGAGCGCATGGGCGGCACCCTGCGCGCCCAGAGCGAAGAAGGCCGTGGCTCGGTATTCACCCTGGAAATCCCGCTGGCACTTCATCAGCAGCCACTGCAGGTTCCAGCCCCGCGGGCACCGACAGGCAATGGGGATGGCGATGGCCGCAATGTGTTGCTGGTCGAAGACAATCCGGTCAATCAGACGGTCATCGAAGCCATGTTGCGCAGCCTGGGCTTTACTGTCAGCGTCGCCGCCGATGGCGCACAGGCGGTGCGCAGTGCCGAGAGCCTGATTTTCGAAGCGGTTCTGATGGACTGCCGATTACCGATCATCGATGGCTACGAGGCCACCCGACAGATTCGCCAACTGCCTGGTTGCACCGACTTGCCGATCATCGCCCTGACCGCCAATGCCTTGCAGGGCGATCGCGAAGCCTGTTTGTCGGCGGGGATGAACGATTATCTGGCCAAGCCCTTCAAACGCAATGATCTTCAGCAGATTCTGCAGCGCTGGGTGCAGTAGTACAGGCCTTTCGAGCATCTGCGACTGGCGTGAAAGGCGAAAGTGCGGCAGTCTTAGGCACCCGAACAGGCCCGAAAAGGGGCTTGAATAATAATTTCAGTGCACAAGTGTACATTCATGTCCTTGGTGCTGTGACTTTCACCACAACGCAATAGTCTATGAGTAGGCTGCCGGTTCGAGGCATGAACGCTTCGATCGGCCGGGAAGATTTGCCCCACCTGCCGCATGGGACTATTGAGGAGCTCGCATGACCAAACAAAACGCCTTTACCCGGGAAGACCTGCTGCGCTGCAGTCGCGGTGAGCTGTTCGGCCCAGGTAACGCGCAACTGCCCGCCCCGAACATGCTGATGGTCGATCGCATCACCCTGATCAGCGAAGAAGGTGGCAAGTACGGCAAAGGTGAATTGGTCGCCGAGCTGGATATCACTCCGGACCTGTGGTTCTTCGCCTGCCATTTCGAAGGCGATCCGGTGATGCCGGGCTGCCTGGGCCTCGACGCCATGTGGCAACTGGTCGGCTTCTTCCTCGGCTGGCAAGGCTTGCCGGGCCGTGGCCGCGCCCTGGGTTCGGGCGAAGTGAAGTTCTTCGGCCAGGTCCTGCCGACCGCCAAGAAAGTCACCTATAACATTCATATCAAGCGTGTCCTGAAGGGCAAGCTGAACCTGGCCATCGCCGACGGTTCGGTCACTGTCGACGGTCGCGAAATCTACACCGCCGAAGGCCTCCGGGTCGGCGTATTCACCTCCACTGACAACTTCTAAGGGTTATTCGCATGCGCCGCGTCGTTATCACTGGTCTGGGCATTGTTTCGTGCCTGGGCAATGACAAAGAGACCGTCTCCGCTAACCTGCGTGCAAGCCGCCCTGGCATCCGGTTCAACCCGGAATATGCCGAAATGGGTCTGCGTAGCCAGGTTTCCGGCTCCATTGACCTCAACCTTGAAGAATTGATCGATCGCAAGATTTATCGCTTCGTCGGCCACGCAGCGGCTTATGCCTACCTGGCCATGAAAGACGCCATTGCTGACTCCGGCCTGACCGAAGAGCAAGTGTCCAACCCGCGTACCGGCCTGATCGCCGGTTCCGGTGGCGCGTCCACGCTGAACCAGATGGAAGCGCTGGACATCCTGCGCGAAAAAGGCGTCAAGCGCGTCGGCCCATACCGTGTAACGCGGACCATGAGCAGCACCGTTTCCGCTTGCCTGGCCACCCCGTTCAAGATCAAGGGCCTGAACTACTCCATCGCGTCTGCCTGCGCCACCAGTGCTCACTGCATCGGTACCGCCATGGAACAGATCCAGATGGGCAAGCAGGACATCGTATTCGCCGGCGGCGGTGAAGAAGAGCACTGGAGCCAGTCGTTCCTGTTCGACGCCATGGGCGCCCTGTCCAGCAAGCGCAACGACACCCCGGAACAAGCCTCCCGCGCCTACGACGCCGACCGTGACGGCTTCGTCATCGCCGGTGGCGGCGGCATGGTCGTCGTCGAAGAGCTGGAGCACGCTCTGGCCCGTGGCGCGAAGATCTACGCGGAAATCGTCGGCTACGGCGCGACTTCCGACGGCTACGACATGGTTGCCCCAAGTGGCGAAGGCGCGATCCGCTGCATGCAGCAGGCGCTGTCCACCGTCGACACCCCGATCGACTACCTGAACACCCACGGCACTTCGACCCCGGTCGGCGACGTCGCGGAGATGAAAGGTGTGCGTGAAGTGTTCGGCGACAAGGCGCCGGCCATCAGCTCCACCAAGAGCCTGTCGGGTCACTCCTTGGGCGCCGCCGGCGTCCACGAAGCGATCTACTGCATGCTGATGATGGAAGGCAACTTCATTGCCGGCTCCGCCAACATCGACGAGCTGGACCCGGAAGTGGCCGACCTGCCGGTGCTGACCAAGACCCGCGAAAACGCCACCATCAACACCGTGATGAGCAACAGCTTCGGTTTCGGTGGCACCAACGCCACCCTGGTACTGAAGCGCTGGCAGGGCAAGTAATACCCCGCCGCTGAGCCGCACAAAAAAACGCCCCGACTGGTTCGGGGCGTTTTTTTTCGCCTGCAGAAAGCCTCGCGGTAAATATAAACCCCTGTGGGAGCTGGCTTGCCAGCGATGACGTCGGCACAGCCAACATCACCATCGCCTGACACATCGAAATCGCTGGCAAGCCAGCTCCCACAGGGTCGAAGTCGCCTGCTCAACATGAAGCTTTTGTCATGAAACCCAATGCCCTGCGACTGAATGTCGCGGATTTCGCGGGCTGCAGGACTGTTTCCATTTTTGTAAAAAACCCTTTCCAATCCTTGGCATTTACTTAGCAGGCTAACAAAATTTATAAAAGAGTCCTGCACATGCCTTGCTGCAGATAACAGAGATTGGAGCTAGCAGATGACTGTAAAAGTAACTGAACGCGACGATTCACATAAATCCCATGAAGGCGTAGCCGCCGGTATCCGGATCTGGGATGTGTACCAACAAGACCTGCTGGTCGGGATGTTCCATTCAGAGAAAGACGCCTACAACTATAAGGCCGAGCTGGAAACCCAGGAGCAGCAACGGGAACGGCGCTCCGCATAAACAATGACCGCATTGAAAACGACAAATCCCGCCATGAGCGGGGTTTGTCGTTGTTACGGCCTCGAACGGCTTACCACATCAGATCATCCGGGATCTGATAGGCCGCGTACGGATCGTCTTCGGCAGCGACTTCTTCAGTCTTGACGTTCATCTGCACGATGCGCTGCGGATCGCGTTCCTGGATCTTCAGGGCCGCCTCCCGCGGGATGACTTCGTAACCGCCGGCATGGTGCACGATAGCCAGCAAACCGTTGCTGAGCTGGTTGCGCATCAGCGTGTTCACCGAGAGGCGCTTGACCTTCTTGTCGTCGACGAAGTTGTAGTAGTCCTCGGTCGTCAACTTCGGCAAGCGCGTGGCTTCGATCAATTGCTTGATCTGCGCGACACGGGCCTTGGCCTCGGCTTTTTCCTGCTGCTGGCGGTTGAGTTCCTGATCGCGCTTGACCTTCTCGGCCATGGCTTCTTGCGCCGCACGCTGCTGGGAATCATCGAGTTCGATCTGGCCCTTGTGGGCCAGGCGTTGTTGTTTCTGCTTGTCTTTGCTGACCTGCTTGGCCTGCTTCTGGTTGACCAGCCCTGCTTTGAGCAACTGGTCGCGAAGGGAAATGCTCATGGTGCTTATTACTCACTTAGGCAACTGCTCAACCGCAGCTGGGCACATTCTTTTCCTGACGTTTGGCTTCGCCCCATAAGGCGTCCAACTCTTCGAGGGTGCAATCTTCCATGGGACGGTGGGTGTCGCGCAATGCCTGTTCGATAAAACGGAAGCGTCGTTCGAACTTGCTGTTGGCGCCACGCAGCGCGGTTTCCGGGTCGACCTTGAGATGGCGCGCCAGGTTGACCACGGAAAACAGCAGATCGCCGACTTCATCGGCAATCGCCGCCGGGTCGTTGTCGGCCATCGCTTCGAGTATTTCATCGAGTTCTTCACGGACCTTGTCCAGCACGGGCAAGGCATCGGGCCAGTCGAAACCGACCTGCCCTGCGCGCTTTTGCAACTTGGCCGAACGGGACAACGCGGGCAACGCCGCGGGGACGTCATCGAGCAAGGACAGTTGTTGCGGGGCGTCGGACTTCTCCGCGCGCTCTTCGGCCTTGATCTCTTCCCAACGCTGCTTGACCTGCTCTTCACTCAGACGCGGGACATCCAGCGGCGCGTACAGGTCACCGGTGGGGAATACATGGGGATGACGACGGATCAGCTTGCGGGTGATGCTGTCGACCACGCCATCGAATTCGAAGCGCCCTTCTTCCCGGGCCAACTGGCTGTAATAAACCACCTGGAACAGCAGATCGCCCAGCTCACCCTGCAAGTGATCGAAGTCACCGCGCTCGATGGCATCGGCGACTTCGTAGGCTTCCTCCAGGGTGTGCGGGACGATGGTCGCGTAGGTCTGCCTGATGTCCCACGGGCAACCGTACTGCGGGTCGCGCAGGCGGCTCATCAAGTGCAGCAGGTCTTCAAGGCTGTACATTATTTATGTCTCACCACAAAACCCTGTGGGAGCGAGCCTGCTCGCGAAAGCGGTGCATCAGCCAACAAAGATGTCGACTGGAGTATCGCATTCGCGAGCAGGCTCGCTCCCACATTGGCCATCTTCAAGGCGTTCGGTTACGCCGCGTTTCGATGATGTTCGGCAATTGGGAAATCCGTCCCAGCAACCGCCCCAGTGCATCCAGCCCCGGAATCTCGATGGTCAGGGACATCAACGCCGTGTTGTCTTCCTTGTTCGAGCGGGTGTTGACCGCCAGCACGTTGATCCGCTCATTGAGCAGCACCTGGGAAACGTCACGCAGCAGCCCCGAACGGTCGTAGGCACGAATGACGATGTCCACCGGATAGGTGAGCACCGGCACCGGCCCCCAGCTGACCTGGATGATCCGCTCCGGCTCGCGTCCGGCCAGTTGCAGCACCGAGGCGCAATCCTGGCGATGAATACTCACGCCGCGGCCCTGAGTGATGTAACCGACAATCGCATCCCCCGGCAGCGGCTGGCAGCAGCCCGCCATCTGGGTCATCAGGTTGCCGACGCCCTGGATCTGGATGTCGCCGCGCTTGCCCGGTTTGTAGCCGGTGGCCTTGCGTGGAATCAGTTCCAGCTGTTCGTTGCCGCGTTCCGGCTCGACCAGTTGCTGCGCCAGGTTGACCAGTTGCGCCAGGCGCAAGTCGCCGGCACCGAGCGCGGCAAACATGTCCTCGGCGGTTTTCATGTTGGCCTTGTCGGCCAGCTTGTCGAAATCCACCGCCGGCAGGCCGAGGCGATTGAGCTCACGTTCAAGCAGGGTTTTACCGGCGGCGACGTTCTGATCGCGCGCCTGCAACTTGAACCAGTGAACAATCTTCGCCCGCGCCCGCGAAGTAGTAACGTAACCCAGGTTCGGGTTCAGCCAGTCGCGACTCGGGGTGCCGTGCTTGCTGGTGATGATCTCGACCTGTTCACCGGTTTGCAGGCTGTAGTTGAGCGGCACGATGCGCCCGTTGATCTTGGCGCCACGGCAGTTGTGACCGATTTCGGTGTGCACGCGGTAGGCGAAATCCAGCGGCGTCGCGCCCTTCGGCAGGTCGATGGCATGACCGTCCGGGGTGAAGATGTAGACGCGATCAGGCTCGATATCGACCCGCAGCTGTTCCGCCAGGCCACCGATATCGCCCAGCTCTTCGTGCCATTCGAGGACCTGACGCAGCCAGGAGATTTTCTCTTCGTAGTGATTGGAGCCGGATTTGACGTCGGTGCCCTTGTAGCGCCAGTGCGCACAAACGCCAAGCTCTGCCTCTTCGTGCATCGCATGGGTACGGATCTGCACTTCCAGCACCTTGCCCTCGGGCCCGATCACCGCAGTGTGCAGCGAGCGGTAGCCGTTTTCCTTGGGGTTGGCGATGTAGTCGTCGAACTCTTTCGGGATGTGTCGCCACAAGGTGTGGACGATGCCGAGCGCGGTGTAGCAGTCGCGCATTTCCGGCACCAGTACACGAACGGCGCGCACGTCGTAGATCTGGCTGAACTCCAGACCCTTGCGCTGCATTTTGCGCCAGATCGAATAGATGTGTTTGGCCCGGCCGCTGATGTCGGCGTCGACGCCGGTGGCCTGCAACTCGTTTTTCAGCTGGCTCATCACGTCGCTGATGAAGCGCTCGCGATCCAGTCGCCGCTCGTGGAGCAATTTGGCGATCTGCTTGTACTGGTCAGGCTCCAGGTAACGGAAGGACAAATCCTCCAGCTCCCACTTGATGTGACCGATACCCAGACGGTGAGCGAGCGGCGCGTAGATGTCGAACACTTCGCGGGCCACGCGGTTGCGCTTTTCGTCATCGGCGGTTTTCACCGCACGAATTGCGCAGGTGCGTTCGGCCAGTTTGATCAGGGCGACGCGAACGTCGTCGACCATGGCCACCAGCATCTTGCGCAGGTTTTCCACCTGCCCCTGGGTGCCCATCACCATGGATTTACGCGGGCTCAGGCTGTCACTGATCGCCGCCATGCGTTGCACGCCGTCGATAAGCTTGGCCACCACGGGACCGAAGCGCTGACTGACCGCCGGTAGCGGGATCTGGCCTTCGCGAACACCCCGGTACAGGACCGCGGCGACCAGCGAATCCTGATCCAGCTTGAGGTCGGCGAGAATCTCGGCGATTTCAAGGCCGGTGCGGAAACTCGAATTGCCTTCTGACCACAAATTCTGCGCCGCATTGGCTTGTTGCTCAGCCTCGCGAGCGTACTCGCAGGCTTCTTTCAAGGCTTCGCGATCCAGTGCCAGATCGACACTGACCGCATGATCGAGCCAAGCCTCGAGATTGATACTGCCGTCGGTGTTGATCGGCTGGTGTGCTCTCACCTGTACCATCTTGCTTACCTTCCCTACGACGCAGATTCAATGCGTCAGAATCGCTGACCTTCGTTGCCCATGAGCCCACGTCGGGCTGGTGCGTGGCTGCACGGGCGGGCCAGTCGGACCAGACGAGCCTTCCTAGCTCGCTTCAAATAACGCCATGGCCTCGACATGTGCCGTTTGAGGAAACATATCGAGAATCCCGGCACGTTTTAACCGGTAGCCCTGCTTGATCAATTCGACCGTGTCGCGCGCCAGAGTTGCCGGGTTGCACGACACATACACCAACCGTTCGGCGCCCAGGGACTTGAGCTTGCGCACCACCTCGAAAGCACCGTCACGCGGTGGGTCCAAGAGTACCGCAGAAAAGCCTTCGCGCGCCCATTCGGCATCAGCCAGAGGCTGGGATAAATCGGCCTGAAAAAACTGCGCATTATTCAGATTGTTGCTGACAGCGTTCGCGGCTGCCCGCTCGACCATCACCTGCACACCTTCCACCGCCACCACCTCGCGAACGACCTGCGCCAGCGGCAAGGCAAAGTTACCCAAACCGCAGAACAGATCGAGCACTCGCTCATCCGCCGTCGGCTTCAACCATTCCAGAGCCTGGGCCACCATGGCTTCGTTGACCCCGGCGTTGACCTGGACGAAATCCCCAGGCCGATACGCCAACTCCAGGTTCCACTGTTCCAAACGATAGCCCAAGGATTGACCGGCCTCGACCGGCTGCGGTTCACCGTCGCCGTGCAGCCACAACTGGGCTTCATGGAACGCGCAGAAATCCTTGAGGATCGTCAGGTCGGCCTCGGACAGCGGCGCCATGTGCCGCAGCAAAACCGCCAACGATGAACCGCTGAACAACTCCACATGCCCAAGTGCCTGGGGTTTGCTCAAGCGCCGCAACATCTCCGGCAAGCGGGTCATGATCGGTTGCAAGGGCTGTACCAGCACCAGGCATTCATCGATCGCGACGATGTCCTGGCTGCCGGCGGCGCGGAAACCGACTTCGAGTTTCTTCGCCTTCATGTCCCAGCGCACCGCCACTCGGGCGCGACGGCGGTAAGCGAATTCCGGACCGCTCAAGGGCGTGGCCCATTCTTCGGGCTCGACACCGGCGACCCTGGTCAATTGCTCGGCGAGCATGCGCTGTTTCAGGGCGAGCTGTTCGCTGTGAGGCAGATGTTGCACGCTGCAGCCACCGCAGCGGCCGGCATGGGCGCACGGCGCCGGGCGGCGCAGTTCGCTGGCCTTGAACACCCGCTCGGTACGCGCCTCGACCACTTTACCGTGGGCACCGAGCACACGCGCCTCGACTTCCTCACCGGCCAATGCGCCGATGACGAACCAGGTGCGACCTTCGAAAAACGCGATACCGCGACCGTCATTGGCCAGGCGCTCGATGGTCAGGCGCTGCTTTTTGCCGGTCGGGACTTGCGGGGCCTTGCTGCCGCCTGTGGGCTGGAAGCGCAGGCCTCTCTCATGCTTGGCCATCAGTTGGGCGCGTCGAAAATGCCGGTCGACAGGTAACGGTCGCCACGGTCGCAGATGATCGCGACGATCACCGCGTTTTCAACTTCTTTGGACAGACGCAACATGGCTGCCACGGCACCACCCGACGACACGCCGCAGAAAATACCTTCCTCGCGGGCCAGACGACGGGTCACGTCCTCGGCTTCGCTTTGCGCCATGTCGACAATGCGATCAACGCGATCGGCCTGGTAGATCTTCGGCAGGTATTCCTGGGGCCAGCGACGGATACCCGGAATCGCCGAGCCTTCCATGGGTTGCAGACCGATGATCTGCACGTTCTCGTTCTGCTCTTTCAAGTAGCGCGAGACGCCCATGATGGTGCCGGTGGTGCCCATGGAGCTGACGAAATGGGTGATGGTGCCTTCGGTCTGGCGCCAGATTTCCGGGCCGGTGCCGGTGTAATGCGCCTCGGGGTTATCACCATTGGCGAACTGGTCCAGCACCTTGCCGCGACCTTCCGCTTCCATGCGCTGGGCAAGGTCACGGGCGCCTTCCATGCCTTGCTCCTGGGTGACCAGAATCAGCTCGGCACCGTAGGCGGTCATGGCGGCTTTGCGTTCGGCACTGGAGTTGTCCGGCATGATCAGGATCATCTTGTAACCCTTGATCGCGGCGGCCATGGCCAGCGCAATCCCGGTATTACCCGAAGTTGCTTCGATCAGCGTATCGCCGGCGTGGATCTGCCCGCGCAACTCGGCGCGAGTGATCATCGACAGCGCCGGACGGTCCTTGACCGAACCCGCCGGGTTATTCCCTTCGAGCTTGAGCAAAAGGGTATTGCTGGTTTCGCCGGGCAGGCGCTGCAAACGGACCAGCGGAGTGTTGCCGACGCAATCGGCGATGGTTGGGTACTGCAAGGTCATGGCGTATTCGCAATCCAGACTGCGGGGGCGACTATCATACCGGCAAACCTTGGAAGGCCATATCACGCAAAGTGTGGTGCTTATGGTTTATGGGAATAAGCGGATCATTCAGCCCTCTTCTGTTTGTGCGACATTCAAGGCATAGAACTCATGCAGCTTGGCCTGCAACAACTGTTTGTCCGGCAGTTGGACCTGATACTCCGCGATCAGCGCGGGCGACAGGCTGCGGTTAAGGGCGTACTCGACGACTTCGTCATCCTTGCTGGCACAGAGCAAGACACCGATAGCAGGGTTTTCATGAGGTTTGCGTTCTTCGCGATCCAAAGCTTCCAGATAGAAGCCCAACTTGCCCAGATACTCCGGTTCAAAACGCCCGACCTTGAGCTCGATGGCCACCAGGCAGTTGAGACCCCGATGAAAGAACAGCAAATCCAGCGCAAAATCACGCCCGCCGATTTGAATCGGGTATTGGGAGCCGACAAAGCAGAAATCGCGGCCCAGTTCGCTCAAACAGCGCCGCCTTGAACTGGCGCTCCAGCTCCCGCTTGGACCATTTCTCCTGAACGGCCATTCGCAGATAGAACTCGCGTTCTTCCGGCCGTTTGCATTGGCCGAAGATGATCAAATTGTGTGACCAGGATAATTGTCGCGCCAGTGGTGCGACTTTTAATTCGGTGCGGTAGGTCTCATAGAACTGGCGCATGCGGAACAGGTTCGACCGAGTAAAACCACGCAGCCCCGGTTGATTCTGGGCCAGATGCTCGGCCAATTGACCAACCACGGAATCACCCCATTCGGCTTTCTCCAGCTTGCGGCTGATATAAGCCCCCACCTGCCAGTACAACTCTATCAACTGGGTATTGACCGCCTGCAGGGCCTGTCGTCTGGCACGTTGAATCAGGGCAAGCACTTCATTGAAGCGGTCGTCGGTTGTACTGCAGGGCACCTGGGATGCGGTCATGCATGACTCCTTGGACATGAGTAAAAGCGTGAGCTTAAACCTCCAAGGACGCTTGAAATGACCGGTGATACCCTTTGGGAAAAGTCGTACAGAATCTCGGGAACGCTCTGGCAAATTCACAGTGTTCGTTGTTGGGAGGGCCTATTAGAGAGCAGGCTCGCTCCTACATTTAATCCTGGTTGTTCACATCATCTGTGGTCGGCACTGACTCACTGTGGGAGCGAGCCTGCTCGCGATGGCGTCGTCATTGTCACCGCCATCATCCGCCACCAACCGCATATTCATCCGCAACCCCGCCCCAGTGTTCTGCGCCCAAAGCCTCCCGCCCTGCCGCTGCACCGCATTCCTGGCAATGCTCAACCCCAACCCAAACCCGCCATCCCCCGGTCGCGAACCATCGAGGCGGGTAAACGGCAGGAAGATCCGCTCCAGATCCGCTTCCGCGACACCACCACCCTGATCCTCCAGCCACAGATGCCAATAGTTGCCGTCACGTCGCCCACCTAGCGTGACCACGCCGCCCTCGGGGGAATGGCGAATCGCATTGCGCAGCATGTTTTCCAGCGCCTGAGCCAGCGTATTGAGGTGACCACGCACCCAGCAGGACGAGTCCACCGAGCACTGCAATTGCCCTCCCGGCCAGCAGCTTTCATAGCAGGCGTTTTCCGTGAGCATCTCCCACAGTGCCTGGACCTGGATCGCTTCGTCGGGCAAGCGGGTGCGCTCGGTGTCGAGCCAGGCCAGTTGCAGGGTGTCTTCCACCAGCCGCTGCATGCCGTCGACTTCGCGGCCGATACGTTCGCGCAAGGCGTCCAACCCTTGCTCGCTTTCACTGGCGACTCGCAGGCGACTCAGCGGCGTGCGCAATTCGTGGGACAGGTCGCGCAGCAATTGCTGCTGCAAGGCCACGGTACTTTGCAGGCGTTCGGCCATGTGATCGAACGCCCTGCCCAACTCGCCCAACTCATCCGAACGATTGGTGGCACGACTCGACAACCGGACATTCAATTGATCGGCGCGCCAGGCATTGGCCTGTTCGCGCAAGGTGTTGAGCGGGATCACCAGCAAGCGATATAGGCCGACGCACAGCAATAAGGTGAACAGTCCCGGAATCACGCCGTTGGTGATCACGCGCCAGAACACCCGATAGTGCCCGGGCACAAAACGTTCGGGCAGTTCGATCACCAGGCTGCCGGCAGAGGGGTCGCGGGGAAATGGCACGCGCATCCAGGGCCGGCCTTTCTTGTGGATGGGCCAATCCAGGCCGCGCAGGAAGGTCAGGTGCTCGATTTCCTTTTCCGTCAGCGGTTGGCTGCTCAAGGATTGCAAATCCCCGCCGATGACACCGACCCAACTCTTTTCGCGCTGCTGCATGCTTTGCAGCCAGCGATCGACGCCCTCGCGCTGGTGCTGCCGCCATGCCCGGTCGGCTTCGGCGGCATAGCGCGTCAGGGTGCCGCGAGCCTCATCCGACAGGAACTGGTTGCGCTCTTCCATGTAGCGGCCCCAGGACCAGCTCAACCAGATCATCAGCAGACAGAACGCCACCAGCAGACAGGCCAGCTTCCAGAACAGCGAGTGCCGCCCCGGCAACTTACAGTTCATCGCCGGCACTCAGGATGTAGCCCTTGCCCCACACCGTGCGCACTTCGCGTTCGGTGTAGCCGATGGCCTTGAGCTTGCGACGGATCTGGCTGATGTGCATGTCCAGGCTGCGGTCATGGGCCGCGTAGCCTCGTTGCAGCACATGCTGATAAAGGAAGGCCTTGCTCAAGACTTCATCGCCGTTGCGGTTCAGGGTTTCCAGCAACCGGTATTCACTGCGGGTCAGGCCAGCAGCTAGTTCGCCGTAGAACACCTCGAACAGTTCATCGTCGAAACGCAGGCTGTCCGCCACCGGGACCATCGCGGACGGTGTCGGCCGACGGTCCAGTGCAACCCGGCGCAGTATCGCTTCGATGCGCACTCGCAATTCGACCATGCTGAAAGGCTTGGGCAGGTAATCATCGGCCCCCAGGCGAAAACCGCTGACGCGATCCGCCTCGGCACCCAGCGCCGACATCAGCAACACCGGCGTGGAATGACTCTGGCGCAGTTGAGTCAGCACCGAGAGCCCATCCAGGCCGGGGAGCAGAATGTCCATCAGCACCACGTCGAAAGGTTGCTGAAGTGCAGCGTCCAGTCCTTCCCGGCCGTTCTGGCACCAGGTCACCTGAAAGCCGCTACGGCCCAGATGCTCGTGAACATAGGCACCGAGTACGAGGTCGTCTTCGATGGAGAGGATACGGGGATGGCCGGACGTGATGGGAGTCATGAGTATCTGCAAATAATTCTCAGTTGATAATTATTCAAGATTGCGCCGCACAGGGCAACCCACGGCTTTGCCTCGCACTCAAAAGTGCCGAGCCGACCGATGAATGACGACGTCAATTTTACGAGGATTGACCGCCTGCAAATCGCTACACTGCCCAGGTGACGCGTGCCGGACGCACGTGCGGGTCTATAAATAGCTGGATGCGGGAGAGAGGCGTGCTCAAGAACCTGGGAATTAAAGGCCGCGTGCTGTTGCTGACCCTGTTGCCAACCAGCCTGATGGCATTGGTGCTGGGGGGCTATTTTACCTGGATGCAGCAATCCGACCTGCAAGCCCAACTCATGCAGCGCGGCGAGATGATCGCCGAGCAACTGGCGCCGCTGGTGGCACCGGCCATGGGGCACAGAAACACCGAGTTGCTGGAGCGAATTGCCACCGAATCCCTGGAACAACCGGACGTGCGTGCCGTGACCTTCCTCGCGCCTGACCGCACGCCGCTGGCCCATGCCGGTCCCATCATGCTCAATCAGGCTCCCATGGGCGAGGGATCGCAGATGTTGCGCCGCAGTGGCAGTGATGCGACCCGTTATTTGCTGCCCGTGTTCGGCAAACACCGCAACCTGGCCGGTGACGTGATTCCCGATGAAGCCGACCGCCTGCTGGGCTGGGTCGAACTCGAACTGTCCCACAACGGCATGCTGCTGCGCGGCTACCGCAGCCTGTTTGCCAGCCTGATGATGATCGCTGCGGGCCTTGGGGGAGCGGCGCTGTTGGCATTGCGCATGGGGCGCACGATCAATCGACCCTTGAGCCAGATCAAGCAAGCCGTGGCCCAGCTCAAGGACGGTCATCTGGAAACCCGCCTGCCGCCCCTCGGCAGCCAGGAGCTGGATGAGCTGGCGTCCGGCATCAACCGCATGGCCGGCACCCTGCAGAACGCCCGGGAAGAATTGCAGCACAGCATCGACCAGGCCACCGAAGACGTGCGCCAGAACCTGGAAACCATCGAGATCCAGAACATCGAGCTCGATCTGGCGCGCAAGGAAGCCCTGGAGGCGAGCCGGATCAAGTCCGAGTTCCTCGCCAACATGAGCCATGAAATCCGCACGCCGCTCAACGGCATTCTCGGTTTTACCCACCTGCTGCAAAAAAGCGAGCTGACCCCGCGCCAGCTCGACTACCTGGGCACCATCGAAAAATCCGCCGACAGCCTGTTGGGGATCATCAATGAAATCCTCGACTTCTCGAAAATCGAGGCCGGCAAACTGGTGCTCGACCATATTCCGTTCAACCTGCGCGACCTGCTGCAGGACACGCTGACCATCCTCGCCCCCGCCGCCCACGCCAAGCAGTTGGAGCTGGTGAGCCTGGTTTACCGCGACACGCCGCTGTCGCTGGTGGGCGATCCGCTGCGCCTCAAACAGATTCTCACCAACCTGGTCAGCAACGCGATCAAGTTCACCCGCGAAGGCACCATCGTTGCCCGCGCCATGCTGGAAGATGAAAACGAAGACAGTGTGCAACTGCGCATCAGCATTCAGGACACCGGCATCGGCTTGTCGAACCAGGACGTGCGGGCGTTGTTCCAGGCGTTCAGTCAGGCCGACAACTCGCTGTCCCGACAGCCCGGTGGCACGGGCCTGGGGCTGGTGATTTCCAAGCGGTTGATCGAACAAATGGGCGGCGAAATCGGCGTCGACAGTACGCCGGGCGAAGGTTCGGAATTCTGGATCAGCCTGAGCCTGCCGAAAACCCGCGACGACGCCGAAGACTTGCCCGGCCCGCCGTTGTCCGGTCGCCGCGTGGCGGTGCTGGAAAATCACGAGCTGGCCCGCCAGGCGCTACAGCATCAACTGGAAGATTGCGGTCTGGCCGTCACCCCGTTCACTAACCTGGAAAGCCTGACCAACGGCGTGACCGTCGCGCATCAGACTGACCAGGCAATCGACCTGGCGGTACTGGGCGTCACCAGCAACGACATGCCGCCGGAGCGCCTCAACCAGTACATCTGGGACCTCGAACACCTGGGTTGCAAAGTATTGGTGCTGTGCCCGACCACGGAACAGACGCTGTTCCACCTCTCGGTGCCCAACCCTCACAGTCAGCTCCAGGCCAAACCGGCCTGCACCCGCAAGCTGCGGCGGGCGCTTTCCGATCTGGTCAACCCGCGCCAGACCCGCAGCGAACCCGGTGAACCGGTCTCCAGCCGCGCACCGAAAGTGCTGTGCGTCGACGACAACCCGGCCAACCTGCTGCTGGTGCAGACCCTGCTCGAAGACATGGGGGCCAAAGTGCTGGCAGTGGAAAGCGGATACGCCGCCGTCAGGGCCGTTCAGGTCGAGACGTTCGATCTGGTGCTGATGGACGTGCAGATGCCCGGCATGGACGGACGCCAGAGCACCGAGGCAATCCGCCAGTGGGAAAGCGAGCGGCATTGCACACCCTTGCCGATCGTCGCCCTCACCGCCCACGCCATGGCCAACGAGAAACGTGCGCTGCTGCAAAGCGGCATGGACGACTACCTGACCAAACCGATCAGCGAGCGGCAACTGGCACAAGTGGTGTTGAAGTGGAGTGGCCTGGCGCTGCGCAACCAGAGCCCGGAACGCTCCGGCGACAGCCACGGCGGCGCCTATGAGCTGCAGGTGCTGGATCACGAAGAAGGTTTGCGCCTGGCCGCCGGCAAGGCCGATCTGGCTGCGGACATGCTCGCCATGCTGCTGGCATCGCTGGAAGCAGACCGCGAAGCCATCCGCCAGGCGCAGGAAAGCCACGACCACAATGCGCTGATCGAACGGGTTCACCGCCTGCATGGCGCCACCCGTTATTGCGGCGTACCGCAACTGCGCGCGGCCTGCCAGCGCAGCGAAACCCTGCTCAAGCAAAAGGACCCGAAGGCCTTTGGCGCCCTCGAAGAACTCGACCGCGCGATCAACCGACTGGCCGCCCAGGCGCGTATCAATGCCTGACGCAGCGCAATTGGACTGTGAATCCTGAACGCTAAACTAATCGCACCCCTTGTAGGAGCTGGCTTGCCAGCGAAGGCAAACTTGAGAACAACGCAAAATTTGAGGCCGCCTTCGCTGGCAAGCCAGCTCCTACAGGATCGGGGTAGGC
Organism: Pseudomonas izuensis; assembly: GCF_002356535.2. Classification (NCBI taxonomy): domain Bacteria; kingdom Pseudomonadati; phylum Pseudomonadota; class Gammaproteobacteria; order Pseudomonadales; family Pseudomonadaceae; genus Pseudomonas; species Pseudomonas izuensis. The sequence goes on from NZ_AP017423.2 coordinate 5,272,629, forward strand.
AGCAAAACGTGAGTTTTCCAGGAGGACAGCATGCGCACGATTCTTTTCAGCAGCCAGACCTACGACCGCGACAGTTTCCTCGCCGCCGACCTGCCGGCCGGTATCGAATTGCACTTTCAAGCAGCGCGACTGAGCCTCGATACGGCGGCGCTGGCCGAGCATCACGAGGTGGTCTGCGCCTTCATCAATGACGACCTCGGCGCCCCGGTGCTCGAACGCCTGGCGGCCGGCGGCACACGCCTGATCGCCCTGCGCTCGGCCGGTTACAACCATGTCGACCTGGCAGCGGCGAAACGCCTGGGAATGGCGATTGTGCGTGTACCGGCCTATTCGCCCCATGCCGTGGCCGAGCACGCGGTGGCGCTGATCCTGGCGCTGAACCGCCGTTTGCACCGCGCCTACAACCGTACCCGCGAAGGCGATTTCAGCCTGCACGGGCTGACCGGTTTCGACTTGGCAGGCAAGACCGTCGGCGTGGTCGGCACCGGGCAGATCGGCGCAACCTTTGCCAGGATCATGCACGGGTTCGGCTGCCAACTGCTGGCCTACGACCCATACCCCAACCCACAGGTTGAAGCCTTGGGGGCCCGCTACCTGGGCTTGCCGCAACTGCTGGCCGAATCGCAGATCATCAGCCTGCATTGCCCGCTCAACGAACAGAGCAAGCATTTGATCAATCGCGAATCGCTGGCGCACATGCAACCGGGTGCGATGCTGATCAATACCGGCCGCGGCGGCCTGGTGGACACGCCTGCGCTGATCGACGCATTGAAGGAGGGCCGGCTGGGTTATCTGGGGCTGGACGTCTACGAAGAGGAGGCGCAGTTGTTCTTCGAGGACCGTTCCGACTTGCCTTTGCAAGACGATGTACTGGCGCGGCTACTGACCTTCCCCAACGTGATCGTCACCGCGCACCAGGCTTTCCTGACCCGCGAAGCCCTGGGCGCGATAGCCGCGACCACCTTGGACAATATCGCGGCCTGGAGGGCGGGCAAGCCCGAGAATCGTGTCGAGGGCGACTGAACCTGATCGAAGGTCATCTGCCCGCGCCATGCTGCGCGTATGCCCGTGCTAGCATATCGCGCATATTTGGAGGACCCATGGTCGAACACGATTTCCGCTACAGCCTGATGAACCCGCAACACACCCTCACCGAATGCCGCGCCCTGGTGCCGGGGCGTTATCAAGTCACCGGCAACGGCGGCTCGATTCGCAACAATGACGTGCTGGTCGTGACCCTCAAAGGTGCCAAGGACTTGTCCATGCGCCTGACCGTCGAAACGGTTCGCCACTTGATCAATCCGCCCGGCCAATGGGTCGCGGTGGCCAGTGGTCCGGTGTTCGGCGAACTGGCGATCCATACCTGGCAAGTGAATTGCGACAGCTGCGCCAAGGAGTTGAGCTTCGAGTTCGCGGTCGACGCCAAACTGGGCAACAAGGCTGAAAAACCTGCTGCCACTGCGCGGATTGCCGAATTGGGCTGGAAGTCCGTTGGCGAGAAACACCTTTGCCCGAAATGCCAGGAGCCTGCGTGATGAAACGCCTCGCTCTGGCCGGTATGGTCGGTGCAAGCCTGCTGGGTTGCGCCGCCGAGCCTGTGCAATTGCAACAAAACCGCAGCTACATCCTGGAGTGGATCGGCGAACGGCCATTGATGGATTACAGCCACCTGACCATCACCCTCGGTGAAGATGGTCGCGCCTACGGCAACGGCGGCTGCAACCACTGGTTTGCGCCCTACACCCTGGAAGGCAGCAAACTGAGCTTCGGCAAGATCGGCAGCACGCGCAAACTCTGCGCGCCGGCGCTGATGGAGCAGGAAAAGCGGTTCCTTCAGGCCTTGGAAAACGTGCAGCGCTGGGACGTCTCCTCGATCGAGCAGATGCGCTTCTGGCCTGCCGAAGGCAAGCCGCTGCGCTGGTGGCTGGAAGAGGGTTGATCCCCGATTCATGTGGGAGCACAGCTTGCTGGCGATGGCGTCCCTGAGATCGCTATCTCGGGCAAGCCTTGCTCCCACAAACTCTCAATTCTTGGCCTGCAACGCCTCCAGCTTCGCCATCACCCCCGCCGCCGTCTGCTCGCCCACCAACTGTTCCCGCACCTTGCCCTTGTTATCGATGATGTAGGTCACCGGCAATGCCTCACTGCGGGGCAGTTCGAACAACTCGGCAGGGTCCTGCGCCAGCACGGTGAATTGGATGCCGAGTTTCTCGCTGGCGCTTTTCAGCTCTTCGCCCTGCACATTGTCGAAGTTGACCCCGAACACACCGATCTTCTTGTCCTTGAGCTGACCGGCCAGGGTGTTCAATTCCGGGATCTCAGTGCGGCACGGGCCGCACCATTCGGCCCAGTAGTTGAGCACCAGCCATTGTTTGTCCAGGCGCTCGGAGGCGACCTTCTGCCCGTTCTGATCGATCCCGTAGTCGTTACCGCAGCCCCCCAGCATCAACGCCCCGATGATCGCCAATGCCGCTGCCAGTCGCCTTGTCATGTCGTGATCCTTGTCGAAAAAAGAATACTGCCGCGACCCATTGCCACCCAAGGTTCTGGATTACGCGTTGCACAGTTAGAATAGCCGCCACCTCACACAAGATGCGACCCGCTCATGACCGATCTGACGCTTTATCACAATCCGCGCTGCTCGAAATCCCGCGGTGCGCTCGAACTGCTGGAAAACCGTGGCCTGACCCCGACCGTGGTGCGCTATCTGGAAACCCCGCTGGACGCCGCGCAAATCCAGCGCCTGCTGACCAAACTGGGCATCAGCGCCCGGCAACTGCTGCGCACCGGCGAGGACGAGTACAAGACCCTCAACCTGGCCGACAGCAGCCTGAGCGAGGCGCAATTGATCGCCGCCCTCGCCGCCCACCCAAAACTCATGGAGCGACCGATTCTCGAGGTCGGCGACAAAGCCGTCATCGGCCGGCCGCCGGAGCAGATCCTGGAGCTGCTGCCGTGAGTGCGCCATATATTCTGGTGCTGTATTACAGCCGCAGCGGCTCGACCAACGAAATGGCCCGGCAGATTGCCCGTGGCGTCGAACAGGCCGGCCTTGAAGCGCGCCTGCGCACGGTGCCGGCGATTTCCACCGAATGCGAAGCCGTGGCCCCGGACATTCCGGAGGAGGGCGCGCTCTACGCCAGCCTCGACGACCTGAAAAACTGCGCTGGCCTGGCCCTGGGCAGTCCGACCCGCTTCGGCAACATGGCGGCGCCTCTCAAGTATTTCCTCGACGGCACCAGCAACCTGTGGCTGACCGGCGCCCTGGTGGGCAAACCGGCCGGCGTGTTCACGTCCACCGCAAGCCTGCACGGCGGCCAGGAAACCACCTTGCTGTCGATGATGTTGCCGTTGCTGCACCACGGCATGCTGATCACCGGCCTGCCCTACAGCGAGTCAGCGCTCCTGGAAACCCAGGGCGGTGGCACGCCATACGGTGCCAGCCACCACGCCGGGGCTGATGGTAAAAGCGGTCTGGACGGGCACGAAGTGGCGCTGTGTCGCGCACTGGGCATGCGCCTGGCCAAGACGGCACAGAAGCTGGAGGGCTGAGGGTGGCCAAGAAGCCGAAGATCCTGCCCGCCATCGAATGGCTCGAACCCCGTGTTCGGGCCATGCGTGTCATCAGTCTGTTGTGTTTTTTCGGTCTGGTGGGGTTGCTGTGTATCTACTACCTGCTGGTAGCCGACCTGCACGGCGCCCGGCCCTGGGTGATTTTGCTGATCGAGCTGGTGCCGCTGCTGTTATTGGCGCCCGGCATGGTGGTCGGTAGCCCGCGCGGGCATTCATGGATGTGTTTTGTGGTGAACCTGTATTTCATCAAGGGCGCCCTGGCCGCGTACGACCCGAACCGGCAGATGTTCGGTTTGCTGGAAATGGGCGCGAGCCTGGCGGTGTTCTGCTCGGCCTTGCTGTATGTGCGCTGGCGGTATCAGTTGAATCGCAAGTTGGCTGGCGAGGGCGAGATTTCCGTCGCCTGATAGACCGCTTTCGCGAGCAGGCTCGCTCCCACAGGGGATTTGTGAACAGCACAGATCCAATGTGGGAGCGAGCCTGCTCGCGAATGAGGCGACTCGGATTCAATGATTCACTGTGTAAGCCAGCATCATCGAGATCTGGCTCATCGGCCGTCCGCCGCTTTCTTCATGCCATCGGTTGAACACCTGCTGCACCAGCGCCAGGTCGCGCAGGCTGCTCGGCACCTTGTCGATGATGCCCTGTGCATTCAACGCCGCCACCACGTCATAGCTCGGCACGAACGTGTCCTTGCCGACCATCCGCAGAAAACGCGGGGCCGACAGACCGCCCAATTGATGGCCACGCTTCTTCAGGAACGTCCACAACCCGACGATATCAGTCACCGGCCAATCGGCGATCATCGCGCCGAAGCTGCCCTTTTCATGGGCCACGTCCAGTACGAACTGCGCATTGCGCGGCACGCTCTTGAGCTTGCCCAGGTGGCGGATGATCCGCGCGTCCTGCATCAGGCGCTCCAGGTGTTCGGCGCTCATCAGCACGACTTTTTCCGGGTCGAACCTGAAGAACACTTCTTCGAAGGCCGGCCACTTGGCATCCACCAGGCTGTGCTTGAGGCCCGCGCGAAACACACGCAGCGCCATGGTCGACAGGTAACGATCGTCAGTGATGTCGCGCAACTGTGCCGGGGTCTTGGGAACGGGCAGATGGGCGTCCAGTTCGGCGGCCGAACCGAAACGGTTCAAGCAGTATTCGTTCAGCCACTTGTAGTCGCGCATGCCCTCTCCCGGGAAATAGAAGTAAAAACGGTGGGAGCGAGCCTGCTCGCGAAAGCGGTGTGTCATTCAACATTGATGTCGACTGACCGGACGCCTTCGCGAGCAGGCTCGCTCCCACAGTGATGGTGCTTAAAGGTTTACGACGTTGACGAAGCGCGAAGCCGCCGTCTCGTCGATCTTGAGGCTGGTGAAGTCGAACAGGTTGCGATCCGCCAGTTGCGACGGGATCACGTTCTGCAGGCTGCGGAAAATGCTTTCGGTACGCCCCGGGGTCTTGCGTTCCCAGTCCTGCAGCATTTCCTTGACCACCTGGCGTTGCAGGTTTTCCTGGGAACCACAGAGATTGCACGGGATGATCGGGAATTGCTTGAGATCCGAATAAGCCTGGATGTCCTTTTCGCTGCAGTAGGCCAGCGGGCGGATCACCACATTGCGACCATCGTCGGCCCGCAGTTTCGGTGGCATGGCCTTGAGCGAACCGTTAAAGAACATGTTCAAAAAGAAGGTCTCGACAATGTCGTCGCGATGATGCCCCAGGGCCATCTTGGTCGCGCCGATTTCATCGGCAAAGGTGTAAAGCGTGCCACGACGCAGGCGCGAGCAGAGCGAGCAAGTGGTCTTGCCCTCAGGAACAAGCTCCTTGACCACCGAGTAGGTGTCTTTCTCGACAATGTGGTACTCGATGCCCAGCTCCTTGAGATAGGCCGGCAAGACATGCTCGGGGAACCCCGGCTGCTTCTGGTCCATGTTCACGGCCACGATATCGAACTTGATCGGTGCGACCTTCTGCAGATGCATCAGCACATCGAGCATGGTGTAGCTGTCCTTGCCGCCGGACAGGCAGACCATGACCTTGTCGCCGTCTTCAATCATGTTGAAATCGGCGACAGCCTCACCGGCCTGGCGGCGAAGGCGCTTTTGCAGTTTGTTCTGGTTGACCGTAAGAGTGCCCATGACGCGAAATCCGTGAGGTGTGACGAAAGGCGGGCATTTTACGCAAAAACCCCGCCAGGGCGAAGTGCCCCCTATCCCCCTGTGGGAGCGAGCCTGCTCGCGAATGCGGTGCGTCAGCCAATAAAGATGTCGACTGACATATCGCATTCGCGAGCAGGCTCGCTCCCACAAAGAACCGCTGACAGTCCCAGCAGCGATTAACAACAAGGTTTACAGCGCAATTTGCTCTAAGCCCCTTCACCTTGTAAGGGAAACTCCTTCCTATACTGCGTCATAAGGTCGCATTCAAATCCAGACCTATTACTTACTTGGCCGCATTGGCCCGTAGGCGCTCCACTGGGGGGCGACGGTAAAAACAAGAGGAGTGACTGGCATGATCCATCACGTAGTGGGGCTCTTCACCCACCCTGACCAGGAATGGAAAGAAATCCGTGGCGACCAGGAGGAAAGCATCAGCCACATGTACCTGACCCACACGCTGATTCTGGCGGCAATCCCGGCAATTTCGGCGTTTATCGGCACCACGCAAGTCGGTTGGGTCATCGGCAGTCGGGCGCCAGTGATGTTGACGATGGAAAGTGCACTATGGATGTCGATCATGTCGTACGTGGCGATGCTTGGCGGCGTTGCGGTAATGGGTGCGTTCATCCACTGGATGGCCCGCACCTATGACGCCAACCCGAGCCTGGCCCGCTGCGTCGCATTTGCAACCTATACCGCGACACCGCTGTTCATCGGAGGTCTGGCGGCACTGTATCCACACTTGTGGCTGGGGATGATCATCGGCACCGCAGCGATCTGCTACACGGTCTACCTGCTGTATGTCGGGCTACCGACGTTCATGAACATACCAACTGACGAGGGCTTCCTGTTTTCCAGTTCTGTACTCGCCGTAGGCCTTGTGGTGCTGGTGGCCATCATGGCGTTCACCGTAATTGTCTGGGGACTCGGCGTGGGGCCGGTCTACACCAATTAATATCACGTCACCTAAAACTAGATCTGCCAACACAGGCCGCCGCAAGGCGGCCTTTTAATGCTTGAACAACTGGAACGGCTACGACCATTCGGCGCTTGAGCGATTCGCAAGGCCTGGGGGTTGCGGCATACTCGACGTCTCTGGAGATCCATCAAGCATGCCCGAGCAACTCAATTCCCGCGTCGAAGACTGTTTCCAACAAGCCGAATCCTTTTTCAAACGACCTTTCAAACGCCCCGTGGTGAGCCTCAAGCTGCGTGGACAAAAAGCCGGCGTCGCGCATTTGCACGAGAACCTGCTGCGCTTCAACCCGCAGTTGTACCGGGAAAACACCGAAGATTTCCTCAAGCAGACCGTGGCCCACGAAGTCGCGCACCTGATCGCCCATCAATTGTTTGGCGACCGCATCCAGCCCCATGGCGAAGAATGGCAATTGATCATGCGTGGTGTGTATGAACTCCCCCCCAATCGTTGCCACACCTACGACGTCAAACGCCGCAGCGTGACCCGCTACATCTACAAATGCCCGTGCGCCGACAGCGATTTCCCGTTTTCGGCACAGCGCCATAGCCTGGTGAGACAGGGGCGGCGGTATTTGTGCCGGCGCTGCCGCAGTACGTTGGTGTTCAGTGGGGAAATGCGGGTCGAGTAGTTGGGTGACTGCGCTGGCCTCATCGCGGGCAAGCCTTGCTCCCACAGGTTTCATTGTCGTTCACAAATTTTGTGATCAAAGCTGATCCCTGTGGGAGCAAGGCTTGCCCGCGATGAGGCCGGTATAGGCGCTAGAGAATCACCCTGGCACGCCGCAACTCATCAATCCGCTCAACGCTGAACCCCAACTCCCCCAACACCTGATCCGTGTGTTCCCCCAACGCCGCACCAATATGCCTGGGCTCCGGCAATCCATCCGAAAACTTCAACGGACAAGCCATCTGCGCCTGAGTCGAACCATCGCCCCGCGGCACTGCAGTCACCAGCTCCCGCGCCCGCAATTGCGGATGCCGCACCGCTTCGCGCAGGCTCAATACCGGCTCGACACAGGCGTCCAGCTCGGCAAACAACGCACACAGCTCGGTAAAGTCATGTTTTTCAAACTCGACCTTCAACGCATCCTTGAGCTTCTTCTGCTGCGCCGGCTGCGGCGACAGGCCCAGGCTCGCCAGCTCCTCGAGCCCCAACGCCACACACAACTGCTTCATGAAGTCCGGCTCCAGGCTGCCCACCGATAACCAGCGCCCGTCCCGCGAGCGGTAGTAATCGTAGAAGCTGCCGCCATTGAGCATCTGGTCTTCCCGCCCCGGCTCGACGCCACAGGCCAGGTACCCGGCACCGGCCATGGCGTTCAGGCTGAATGCGCAGTCGGTCATGCTCACATCCAGATGTTGCCCCTGCCCGGTGTGCTGCCGGGCGATCACTGCCGCCAACAGACCGACCACGCCGTGCAGCGAACCACCGGCGATATCCGCCACCTGCGCGCCCAAGGGCAGCGGTCCGCTGTCGGCGCGGCCGGTGTAGTTCGCCAGCCCGGCCAGCGCCAGATAATTAATGTCGTGGCCGGCGCGATCCTTGTAGGGGCCGGTCTGGCCATAACCGGTGATCGACACATAGATGAGCTTCGGATTGATCGCCTTCAAGGCTTCATAGCCCAGCCCCAGGCGCTCCATGACACCGGGACGAAACTGCTCCAGCACGATGTCGTAGTCCTTGAGCAATTGCTTGATGACGTCCAGCGCCTCAGGCTGCCTGAGGTCCAGGGCCAGGCTGCGTTTATTGCGATTGAGGTAGGCGTGGCTGGCCGATACCCCGTGATCGTGGGGTGGCAGCACGCGCAACAGGTCCATGCGGGTCGGCGATTCGATGCGCAGCACCTCGGCGCCCATGTCCGCCAACAACAACGAGGCGAACGGGCCGGGCAGCAGGGTCGAGAAATCCAGTACCTTGAGTGATGCCAGTGGACCGAGCATGAATATTCTCCTTATATGATGCCCCTCAGACTAGGCAGCCGAACGTGACGGAGCAATCACCTTATGCGCCAGTGACGCTGACAGTTGCGCTCAAGTCGCAGGCAATAAAAAACCCGCCGAAGCGGGTTTTTCATTACAACAAGACTTACTTGGCGTTAGTCGGGGTCGCCCCTTTGACATGGCCCAGAACATCGTCTTTAGGCTCGTCAGCAATGCCGCGACCGCCGGAAGCCAGTTCAGCGTGCATCACGTCGGTGTCCAGCTCCTTGACCCACTTGGCCACCACCAGGGTGGCAACGGCATTACCAATCAGGTTGGTCAGGGCACGGGCTTCGGACATGAAGCGGTCGATGCCGAGAATCAGCGCCAGGCCGGCAACCGGGAGATGACCCACCGCGGACAGGGTGGCCGCCAGTACGATGAACCCGCTACCGGTCACGCCCGCAGCCCCCTTGGAGGACAGCAGCAACACCACCAGCAGGGTGATCTGATGCGTGATGTCCATGTGGGCGTCAGTGGCCTGGGCAATGAACACGGCCGCCATGGTCAAGTAGATCGCCGTGCCGTCGAGGTTGAACGAGTAACCGGTCGGGATCACCAGACCCACGACGGATTTCTGCGCGCCCAGACGCTCCATCTTGATCAGCATGCGTGGCAACACCGATTCCGAGGAGGAGGTGCCCAGCACGATCAGCAGTTCTTCACGGATATAGCGGATCACTTTTAGCACGCTGAAACCGTGCGCGCGGGCAATACCGCCGAGCACGATCAGGATGAACAGTACGCAAGTGATGTAGAAGCAGGCCATCAGTTGGCCCAGCTGCACCAGCGAGCCGACACCGTAGGCACCGATGGTGAACGCCATGGCACCGAACGCACCGATTGGCGCGAGCTTCATGATCATGTTGATGATGTTGAACATCACGTGGGCGAAGCGATCGATGAAATCCAGCAGCGGCTTGCCATAGGCACCCAGGCGATGCAGGGCGAAACCGAAGATCACCGAGAACATCAGCACTTGCAGGATGTCGCCCGTGGCGAACGCACCGACAATGGTGGCCGGGATGATATTCATCAGGAAGCCGATAACGCTCTGGTCAGCGCCTTGTGCCACGTAGGTCGCCACTTTCGAGGCATCCAGGGTGCTCACATCGATGTGCATGCCAGCGCCCGGCTGCACGATGTTGACCACGACCAGGCCCACCAGCAACGCAATGGTCGATACGATTTCGAAGTACAGCAGCGCGTAACCGCCAGTCTTGCCAACCGACTTCATGTCCTGCATGCCCGCGATACCGCTGACGACGGTGCAGAAGATGATCGGCGCGATGATCATTTTGATCAGCTTGATGAACCCGTCACCCAGCGGCTTAACGGCCACACCGAGCTGTGGATAGTAGTGACCGAGCAAAATACCGATGACAATTGCAACGATCACCTGGAAATACAGGGATTTGTACAGTGGCTGACGAGTCGTCATTGCAAAGTTCCTCAAGAGTGCGCGGGGACAACATCCATCCGTTGCCCACGACACCTCATTTGCGAACCCTCCTGCACCGGAGGGATTTGTTTTTTCGAGCTGCGCGACGGCAGGCATCTGCCGGTTGTATCGCAAAGCCCGTGCCACCTTCCGTGAATCCTCCTACAAGCCTTTTGATATCAGGCATTGCAGGTTCTTCTTGACTGGCTAGCGGTTGCGCCGCAGTGGCGGATTTCCGCCCATTGACCAAATCGGGTCGTACAATCTGGCGGATATCCGCCTTGTTCATCCGTTGCAACCGCAGCTACCATCCATCGCTCAATGGACGGATTTGCCTGCTATGCGCGAACGCACCATCGCCAGTCATTTCGCCCGTGCGGTCCTGCGCGGCGCGCAACGGCACGGCTACGACTATTCGGACCTGTTGCAGCAATTGGGGATCAGCCCCGAGTTGCTCGAAGAGCCGCGGGCGCGCATTGGTCCGGAGCCATTCACCCGACTGATACAGGCTCTGTGGCTGGCACTGGACAACGAATACCTCGGGTTTGGGAAAGCGCCGAGCAAACCCGGTAGCTTCGCGATGATGTGCCATGCCGTGATTCATTGCCGCAATCTGGAGAAGGCACTCAACCGCGGCTTATTGTTTTATAGCCTATTCCCTGACGCCCCGCGCCTGACCCTGACGCGCGAAGACGAAATGATTCGCCTGAGCCTGGACGATTCGCAGCTCTGGGATCCGGACCATTTTCTCACCGAATACCTGCTGGTGGTCTGGCACCGGTTCGGCAGTTGGCTGATCGGTCAGCGCATTCGCCTGGAGCAGGCGACGTTCAGTTACCCGCGACCGGAACACGGGGCCGAGTACGATTTGCTGTTCTCTTGTGCACTGAGCTTTTCAACCGCAAAGAGCGCGGCACAAAAGAGCAGCGGGGCGCAAAGCAGCCTGCTGTTCCACAGTCGTTACTTGAACATGCCGTTGCTACAGGACGAACGTACCCTCAAGCATTTCCTTGAACGCTCGCCTGCCGACCTGCTGGCGCGCCCGGATGATGGCCATAGCCTGACCAGCCAGTTGCGGCGCTTGCTCAGCCGCGACAGTGCTCGCTGGCCGGACCTCGACGCCGTGGCCACGCACCTGCACATCAGCCCGCAGACGCTACGTCGGCATTTGCGCGAGGAAGGCACCAGCTTTCAAGAGTTGAAGGACCAGTTGCGCCGCGACATTGCGATCTATCACCTGAGCCGCAACGATCTGCCCTTGCAGCAGATCGCCGAACAGCTGGGGTTTTCCGAGCCTTCGGCGTTTCATCGGGCGTTCAAGAAGTGGACGGGGCTGACGCCTGGGGCTTACCGGGCGCAGGAAAGTTGAGATTTGCGGCGGATTGACTGGCCTCTTCGCGAGCAAGCCCGCTCCTACAGGGGATGTTCAGTGCGTCATAGATCCATTGTGGGAGCGAGCCTGCTCGCGATGGCGCCCGCAAGAGCAACACTAAACCACCGGAAACTGAATCCTGAACGCCGCCCCGCCCATGGGTGAATCCCCCAGCGTCAGTTTGGCGCTGTAGCTTTCAATGATGTCCTTGACCACCGCCAGGCCAATGCCCTGCCCCGGATGCTGTCGATCCAGGCGCTCGCCACGTTGCAGGATTCGTGCGCGCTGATCGGGCGGCACGCCGGGACCGTCGTCCTCAACGCACAATTCGATACCACCCAGGGTCTGCCGCACGCTGATGCGCACTTCACCCAGGCACAGGCGATAGGCGTTCTCCAGCAAGTTGCCCATCATCTCCAGCAAGGCCCCCTGCTCAATCGGCACGTAACACTCTGGCGGCAGGTCCAGGGTCACCCGCACGCGCTTGTCGCGGTAGACCTTGTCCAGCGTGTCGCAGAGACTTTGCAGCACCGGACGCAGTTGAACCTGATGCCGCACCAGACCGCTTTTACGCAGGCTGGCGCGCTGCAATTGATAGCTGATCTGCTGGCTCATGCGCTCGATCTGGGTTTGCAGCACCCGGGCCTGATCGCGATTTTGGGGGCGTTGCGCCATGTCCTCGCTGACGCCTTGCAGCACCGCCAGCGGTGTTTTCAGGCTGTGCGCCAGATCGTCGAGGGAATCGCGGTAACGGCTGCGCTGTTCGCGCTCGCTGTGCAGCAAGCGGTTCAGGGAACCCGTCAGGCGCAAGAGTTCGCGGGGATGTTGTTCGCTGAGGCTTTCGCGGGCGCCACTTTCGATTTCGTCCAGCTCCTGGCTGAGCCGGCGCAACGCCTGCAAGCCCCAGGTCAGGCCGATCCACAGCAACGCCAGCAGCACCAGCAAGGCCGCGCCGAAGCCCAGGTAGAGGTTTTCCCGCAGGCCTTCGAGGGTCAGCTCGTATTCGCGTACCGGTTGCAGCGCGACAATGCTGAACGCCGCGCTCTTGCCCCCCAGCAACTTGACCTCGACGTCATAGACGAAGAACTCCTGGCCATTGGCTTCTCTGATCCTGGCGAACTCATTGCCGCGCCCGTCATAGCGCGGTTTGTAATTGAGCATCTCTTCCTGAGTGGCCCTGGAGCGCCAGACCAGATGACCTTCGCGGTCGTAGATATAACCGAGCAAACGGCTGTCGGTCAGGTTGAAGCGCTCGTCGGGCAATTGCGCCGGCATCTGCAAGCGGTTGTTCTCCACCCGTGCGGCGGAGATCAGTGTCGTCACGTCGGAGGCCAGGCGTTGTTCAATGGAGTCTTGCAGCGCCAGGCTGAACGCACCTTGCATCGCCGGCAGCAGCGCCAGCATGAACAACACCGCCAGCAGTGTGGCGGCGAGCATCAAGCGGACACGAAGGGAACGAATCAAGTGCAGCGCTCATTGAACAGGTAGCCGAGGCCGCGAACGGTATCGATCGGCTTGAACCCGACCGGCCCTTCCAGTTTGCGGCGCAGACGGCCGACCAGCACTTCGATCACATTCGGATCGCGCTCGTCGTCATCCGGGTACAACTGTTCCATCAGGCGGTCCTTGGCCACTACTTGCTGGTGATGGCGCATCAGGTACTCGAGGATGCGGTACTCGTAGGCCGTCAGCGCCAGCGGCTGATCGTCCAGGGATGCCTGTTTGCGATTGAGGTCGAGCACCAATGGCCCGGCGACGATGGTCGACTGGGTGAAACCGCTGGAGCGGCGCAACAAGGCATTGAGCCGGGCGTCGAGTTCTTCGAACTGGAACGGCTTGACCACATAGTCGTCGGCGCCAGCCGCCAGGCCTTCGACCTTGTCCTGCCAATTGCCGCGCGCCGTGAGGATCAGGATCGGAAAGGTCTTGCCCCGCGAGCGCAACTGGCGGATCAGATCGAGGCCGCTCATGCCCGGCAGGCCGAGATCGATCACCGCCAGGTCATGGTTGAATTGCTCGGTCTGATACAAGGCCTCCTCGGCATTGGCCACGGACTCGACCACATGCCCGCTTTCCGTCAGGCGGGTTTGCAGGTGATGGCGCAACAGCGCTTCATCTTCGACGACCAGCAATTTCATAACGTTCTCCTGCTGATCAACAGCTCCAGAGGCACAACCTTCAATAAAGGCACGTGTTGCGATGGCTGATATCACGACGGCTTGCTGATAGTCGTCAAATCGTAGCGGCCCATGAGGTCCTCCTGACGAAGTTTAATGCCATTGTGCGAGACCGACACGTTGTCATACGTGGCGTAGTCACTATTCTGGCTGCCTTGCCGGGCCAGATGCACGCTCCAGGCACTGTCATTGTCGACCACACCGCCCACGCTCGAATAATTCAGGACACCGGACTTTTTGACCTTGTCGCTGGTCTGTCCAGAAGTAAGCCTGGTGAAATTATCGTCGGTCGCATGGGCGGCAGCACTGACGCCCAGGACGGTGAACGCCAGAAGCAGGTTTTTCAAGCCAGTCATAGGGAGTTTCCTCATGCGCTGTTCGCTTTTTGGTAGCGGCAAGGGTACTGATCCCGCCCTGAACTCCCCCTGAACGCAATCTGAACCTAAGCTGAATCAACCCGATCCGGGTGCTTCGATGAGAGTGTCCCGATAATTTTCGACAGGAGATTAACCATGCGCATGTTCCTCGCTGTCCTCTTGCTGGCCTTTAGCGGGCTCAGCCACGCCGCCATCAAGACCCAGGAAATCCCCTACCAGAGCGTCGACGGCACGAAACTGATCGGCTATTACGCCTATGACGACGCGATCAAGGGCCCGCGCCCCGGCGTCGTTGTGGTGCATGAATGGTGGGGGCTCAACGATTACACCAAACGCCGCGCCCGCGACCTCGCCGGCCTCGGCTACAGCGCCCTGGCCATCGACATGTATGGCGACGGCAAAAACACCGAACACCCCAAGGACGCCATGGCGTTCATGCAGGCGGCGACGAAAGACAGCGCGGCGTCCAGTGCGCGCTTTCAGGCCGGGCTCGACTTGCTGAAGAAACAAGCGCAAACCGACCCGAATAAAGTGGCTGCCATCGGCTACTGCTTCGGTGGCGGTGTGGTACTCAATGCTGCGCGTCAGGGTATGCCGCTGGCCGGCGTGGTGAGTTTCCACGGCGCATTGGCGACTAAAACGCCGGCGACACCCGGTAGCGTGAAAGCGAAAGTCCTGGTCGAACACGGCGCGCTGGACAGCATGGTGACGCCCGATAACGTGGCTGCCTTCAAAGCCGAGATGGACAAGGCTGGCGCCGACTACAAGTTCGTCAGCCTCGACGGCGCCAAGCACGGCTTCAGCAATCCTGACGCCGATCGCCTGAGTCATGGCGATCACGGCGGGCCGGACATTGGTTACAACAAGGCGGCGGATGAAAAGTCGTGGGCGGATATGCAGGCGTTTTTCAAGAAGATATTTGGGTAATCAGGTAGACCGCGGTGCGGCTTTCGCGAGCAGGCTCGCTCCCACATTGGATTTGTGTCTCACCGTCGATCCTGTGGGAGCGAGCCTGCTCGCGAATGGCCGCACCGCCGATCTGAACCTTTGCACTACCCAGTTTCAGGGCAACCCGGCAAAATGCCCGACATGAATCCAGTCCCCGCCCTGCCCGCCTGCTGTACGCCCCTCGATGCCCACTGGCCGCTGCCGTTTGTGCTGCCGGATGCGGTGCTGTTGAGCACCCACTTCAATCCTTCGCAACTGCTCAGCGATGATTTCCAGCGCAGCGCCATCGACGTGCCGGCGAGTATCCAGCGCTCCGTCGCGAAACGGCAGGCGGAGTTTCTCGCCGGACGGATCTGCGCGCGGGCCGCCTTGCAACAACTGGAAGGCCTGAGCGTCAGCCCGGCCATCGGCGAAGACCGGGCACCGGTCTGGCCGGCGCATATCACCGGCTCCATTACCCACAGTACCGGCCGGGCCGCGGCAATTGTCGCCAGGAAAAACCATTGGCGCGGCTTGGGCATGGACCTGGAAAACCTGCTCAATGCCGAACGCGCCGAACGCCTGGCCGGGGAAATTCTCACCCCGCCCGAGCTCCATCGCATGGCCGCCGGGCATCGCGATCAACTGGCGTTGCTGGTGACCCTGACCTTTTCGGTAAAGGAGAGCCTGTTCAAGGCGCTCTATCCGATCGTCCAGCAGCGTTTCTACTTTGAACACGCCGAAGTGCTGGAGTGGACCGAGGCGGGTGAAGTGCGGTTGCGGCTGTTGACGGACCTGTCGAGTGAATGGCGCAACGGCACCGAGCTGGATGCGCAGTTTGGGGTCAAGGATGAGCAGTTGTTGAGTCTGGTCAGCATCAGGGCCTGAAGTGTTTCGGCGCCTGTCGGGCCGCCATCGCGAGCAAGCTTTGCTCCCACAGGTTTAGTTTGACCGGCACAAAACCTGTGGGAGCAAAGCTTGCTCGCGATGGGGCCCGAACAGACAACAAATAACTCAGCGCTTCTCCTGATTCCTCGGCCAACTCAAACTGAAACAGGCACCGCCCAGGCTTTTGCTCTTGCCGATCAATGCCCGCCCGTCATGCCAATGAATGATGCGCCGCACAATCGACAGGCCCAAGCCATGCCCGCCTGATGCACGGGTCCGGCTGTCATCGAGGCGCAGGAACGGGGTGAAGATTTTCTCCCAGGCCAATTCCGGCACGCCCGGCCCATCATCCTCGACATCCACCCGACAACGTTGCTGCCCCACCTGATAACTGATGGTTACCCGTGATTGCGCATGACGCATGGCATTGCTGACAAGGTTCTGCAGTGCCCGATGCAAATAGCGCGGCTCGGCCTCGACCCAGGCATCGTCGCAGTCGGCGGCCGACAGGCACAAGCCACGCTGCACCGTGACATCGGCACGCAACGGCGCCAGCTCCCCAATCACCTGATTGACCAGGGCATCCAGGTCGACGCGTTGAAAATTCAGTGCTGGCGAGCCTTGCTCCAGCCGCGCATAGGTCAACATCTCGTCCACCAGACGGTCGAGGTCCTCGATGTCGTGATCCATGCCCTCGCAATATTTCTCCAGGGCTTGCGGCGTGGTCGCCGAACCAATCATTTCCAGGCCAAAACGCAAGCGCGCTACCGGCGTGCGCAGTTCGTGGGAAACGGCGCGCACCAGTTCCCGCTGGATTGCCAGCAGTTGCTGCAAGTGCTCGGCCATGCCGTTGAACGCCGACGCCAGCCGCCCCACCGAGTCCGCGCCGCGCGCCGGTACGCGGGTTTCCAGGCTGCCCTTGGCGATGCGCGTGGCGGCGGCTTCCAGTCCACGCAAGCGGCGCTCCAGTTGCCGCACCAGCAGGTAGACAATCAAGCCGATCAGGGTCAGGCCCAGCGCCGCGATCAGCACCAGCCACTCCGGCGGATAAGGATTCATCTGATACAAGGGCCCGATTTCCAGCACCCACGGCGTGCCGACCATGCCGGCGAACACCCGGACCGAATCGCCGCCCTTGCCCAGCGCCATCACCGTGTCGCCTTCGGATACCCGGCGGCTCTGGTCCTCATCCATGTCGGCGTCTTCCACCGTAACCAGCCGCAAGTCGAAACCAAAGCCCTTGTCCTGCTTCAATTGCGCCAGGCGCACCGGTTGCTCGCCCACCGGGTAGCGCACCAATTCATCGGTCAACAGGTAAATCGTCGCCCGGGCCAATTGTTCGCTGATCTGCTGGACCTCACCGGTGAGCACCAGTTGTTCCTTGTCACTGACCAGGCGGTAAACCTTTGCCGCATGCGGGCCGGTCTGCTCCACCAACGCCTGGCCATGCAGCACGCGGGTACGCTGCGTGAGATCGAGGTCGGTCTGGTTGAAGGTTTTCAGCGCCAGCGGAATCCCCAGCAGCCGTTCCCACACCACTAGCGCCCGGTGGCGCTCGGTTTCGTTCATCGGTTGCAGGTTGTCGGCCATCAGCGAAAACGTGCCATGGGCCAGGCGTTCGCGATATTGCTCGCCGCGCACCTGGTTGAGCATGTGCAGCGCCAGCACACCGAGCACTGCCACCAGAATCAACGCGGCGCACATGCCGCCATAGATGCGCAGGAAGATCGAGTTCACAGGGACGAATCTACGCAGGCCTCGGGAACGAACAGGTAACCTTTGCTGCGGACAGTCTTGATCAGGCGCGGATGCTCCGGGTCATCGCCGATTTTCGGCCGGATACGCGAGATGCGCACGTCGATGGAGCGGTCCTGTCCGTCATAGCCGATACCGCGCAGCGCGGTGAAGATTTCTTCCCGGGAGAGAATGCGGCCGGCGTTGGCCACCAACAACCAGAGCAAATCGAACTCGGCGCTGGTCAGCTCGATGCCGTTGTCATTCAGCCAGGCCTCACGCAACGCGTTGTCCACCACCAATGGGCCGAATTGCAGCCGGCGCTGTTTTTCCGGGACGACCTCGGGTGTTTCACTGCGTCGCAACAACGCCTGGATGCGCGCCAGCAGCAAGCGCGGACGCACCGGTTTGCATACGTAATCGTCTGCGCCAAGGTCCAGGCCGAGGATCTGGTCGGTGTCGTCGGTACGCGCGGTGAGCATCAGGATCGGGCCGTCATAGCGGTCGCGAACCTTACGACAAATACTCAGGCCATCTTCGCCAGGGAGCATCAGGTCAAGGATCACCAGGTCCGGCTGCTCCTTGATGATGCGCGCCGCCGCCAGGGCGCCATTCCCCTCGATCGACACACGCAGGCCATTGGCTTCCAGGTAATCGCGAGTCAGTTCGGCCAGACGCTGGTCGTCCTCGACAATCAATACCTGCCAGGCTTCTTGCTCCACGGGTGACCTCTACTTGCCAATTTCTCTAATAAGGAAGGATCCACCCGTCTTTTTGTAATGATGGGGGTGGATAAATTGCCTGCATGCTGGCCGATTGTATAAACGTCGCCCGCACAGAACACAAGCTGGTAAATGCGTTCGGACAAGACGTTTTTTTGTGATAGGGTTCGCGCCCTTAAAAATCCGAATGGCTGTTTTCAGTCGCTGAAAATGAGTGAAAAACAGTCCGCTCCAGCTACTTCGCGGCCTACACGCCCGCGCCATCTTTCACACACAATTTACGCACAGGTTTATCCACAGGCAGTACGTTGCAACACCCTCCAAAACGCATTATCTTGTAGCTCGGCGCTAAAAAAACCCTACATGTAGGGTTTTAGCTTAAAAGCCCAACCACATTTCAGACCCTGAACTCAAGCGCTTTATTGCCTGTTCAGGGTTGAACCAAGCACGATTTTACAAGCCCAAACCGCAGCTGCGGATGGCACCGTTTATTTCAGGCCCGAATGGCCGGAACGGTACGGGTGTTGCAGTCATAACTGGCACCCCTGAAAGGAATCCGGCATCGAGCTCAGGCTCGCTGCCAAAGACTTCGGCAAGGAAGCGGCATCATTAGCCTTTTTCCTACTGTCCCGAAGTTGTTATACCCGACGCCACGTCGGTTGTAGTGCTTCAGGACAGAACGGTGGGCATCGTCAAGGTGCCCAAACAAACATAGAGAATGTGGAGACAACCCCCCATGCAAACCGACACAACTCGCGAGAACCCGCAGGGCACCTTGCCGCAGGCCGCTGATTCGAATTCGGATCTGTCCGCCACTGCGCCTGGCCAACTGCGCGTGATCAAGCGTAACGGCACTGTCGTTCCTTACACCGATGACAAGATCACCGTCGCCATCACCAAAGCGTTCCTCGCAGTTGAGGGCGGTACCGCTGCCGCTTCGTCGCGAATCCACGACACCGTTGCCCGCCTGACCGAACAGGTCACTGCCACCTTCAAGCGTCGCATGCCATCGGGCGGCACCATCCACATCGAAGAAATCCAGGACCAGGTCGAACTGGCCCTGATGCGCGCCGGCGAGCAGAAAGTCGCTCGCGACTACGTGATCTACCGTGACTCCCGTGCCAAAGAGCGCGCTTCGCACGCTCCAGCCGAGGAAGCGGTCAACGCTCACCCGTCCATCCGTATCACCCGCGCCGACGGCAGCCTTGCGCCACTGGACATGGGCCGCCTGAACACCATCGTCACCGAAGCGTGCGAAGGCCTGGAAGAAGTCGACGGCGACCTGATCCAGCGCGAAACCCTGAAAAACCTGTACGACGGCGTGGCCCTGAACGACGTCAACACCGCTCTGGTGATGACTGCCCGTACCCTGGTTGAACGCGAGCCGAACTACTCGTTCGTCACCGCTCGCCTGCTGATGGACACCCTGCGTGCCGAAGGCTTGGGCTTCCTCGGTGTGGCCGAGAGCGCCACTCACCACGAAATGGCCGACCTGTACGCCAAGGCCCTGCCTGCCTACGTCGCCAAGGGTATCGAATACGAATTGCTGAACCCGGTTCTGGCCGAATTCGACCTGGAGAAACTGGGTAAGGCGATCAATCACGAGCGCGACCAGCAGTTCACCTACCTGGGCCTGCAAACCCTGTACGACCGTTACTTCATCCACAAGGATGGCGTGCGTTTCGAACTGCCGCAGATCTTCTTCATGCGCGTGGCCATGGGCCTGGCAATCGAAGAGAAAGACCGCGAAGCCCGCGCCATCGAGTTCTACAACCTGCTGTCGTCCTTCGACTACATGGCATCGACGCCGACCCTGTTCAACGCCGGTACCCTGCGTCCACAGCTGTCGAGCTGCTACCTGACCACCGTGCCGGATGACCTGTCGGGCATCTACCACGCGATCCACGACAACGCCATGCTGTCGAAATTCGCCGGTGGCCTGGGCAACGACTGGACGCCGGTTCGTGCGCTGGGTTCGTACATCAAGGGCACCAACGGCAAATCCCAGGGCGTCGTGCCGTTCCTGAAAGTTGTGAACGACACCGCCGTCGCCGTTAACCAGGGTGGCAAGCGCAAGGGCGCTGTCTGTGCCTACCTGGAAACCTGGCACATGGACATCGAAGAGTTCATCGAGCTGCGCAAGAACACCGGTGATGACCGTCGTCGTACCCACGACATGAACACCGCCAACTGGATCCCTGACCTGTTCATGAAGCGTGTCTTCGATGACGGCAAGTGGACCCTGTTCTCGCCATCGGAAGTACCGGACCTGCACGACCTGACCGGCAAGGCCTTCGAAGAGCGCTACGAGTACTACGAAGCCCTGACCGAGTACCCGGGCAAGGTCAAGCTGTTCAAGACCATCCAGGCCAAAGACCTGTGGCGCAAGATGCTGTCCATGCTGTTCGAAACCGGCCACCCATGGCTGACCTTCAAGGACCCGTGCAACCTGCGCAGCCCGCAGCAGCACGTCGGCGTGGTCCACAGCTCGAACCTGTGCACCGAGATCACCTTGAACACCAACAAGGACGAGATCGCCGTTTGCAACCTGGGCTCGATCAACCTGCCGAACCACATCGTGGGCGGCAAGCTCGACACCGCCAAGCTGCAACGCACCGTGAACACCGCCGTGCGCATGCTCGATAACGTGATCGACATCAACTACTACTCGGTGCCGCAAGCGAAGAACTCCAACTTCAAGCACCGTCCGGTCGGTCTGGGCATCATGGGCTTCCAGGACGCGCTGTACCTGCAGCACATCCCTTACGGTTCCGACGCTGCCGTCGAGTTCGCCGACAAGTCGATGGAAGCGGTCAGCTACTACGCGATCCAGGCTTCCTGCGACCTGGCCGATGAGCGCGGCGCGTACGAGACCTTCCAGGGTTCGCTGTGGTCCAAGGGCATCCTGCCACTGGACTCGCAACAGATCCTGATCGAAGCCCGTGGCCAGAAGTACATCGACGTTGACCTGAACGAAACCCTGGACTGGGCACCTGTGCGCGCCCGTGTGCAGAAAGGTATCCGTAACTCCAACATCATGGCCATCGCACCGACCGCGACCATCGCCAACATCACCGGCGTTTCGCAGTCGATCGAACCGACCTACCAGAACCTGTATGTGAAATCGAACCTGTCGGGCGAATTCACCGTGATCAACCCGTACCTGGTTCGCGACCTCAAGGCTCGCGGTCTGTGGGATTCGGTCATGATCAACGACCTGAAGTACTACGATGGTTCCGTGCAACAGATCGAGCGCATCCCGCAAGAACTCAAAGAGCTCTACGCGACTGCCTTCGAAGTGGACACCAAGTGGATCGTTGACGCGGCAAGCCGTCGTCAGAAGTGGATCGACCAGGCTCAGTCGCTGAACCTGTACATCGCCGGCGCTTCGGGCAAGAAGCTGGACGTGACCTACCGCATGGCCTGGTACCGTGGTCTGAAAACCACTTACTACCTCCGTGCCCTGGCCGCGACCAGCACCGAGAAGTCGACCATCAACACCGGCAAGCTGAACGCTGTTTCCAGCGGCGGCAACCACGGTGACGATTCGGTCCTGGCAGCACCTGCCGGTCCTGCTCCAGTGCCGAAGGCTTGCGCCATTGACGAGCCGGATTGCGAAGCTTGCCAATAAGCTGAGCCGGTAGGCGCTCAAAGGCGCTTACCTGAAACCCCCGATTAGTCCTCTGGATTGGTCGGGGGTTTTCTTTTGCCTCAAGGAAATGTGGTGACCTGTTTGACGCTTTCGCGAGCAGGCTCGCTCCCACAGTGGATTTGCGGCGCTCAGACGTTCTAATGTGGGAGCGAGCCTGCTCGCGAAGGCGTCAGTACAGACAAGCAGAACCTTGGCCCCTGACAAAAACACAGCCATAAAAAACCCCTCTTGCGAGGGGTTCTTTTTGCAGCAATCAGCCAACCAGTATCAGGTCATCTGAATAATGGTCTGCATGATGGTGCTCTGGGTGGAGATGGTCTTGGCGTTCGCCTGGTAGTTGCTCTGCGCCTTGATCAGGTCGACCAGTTCACTGGTCAGGTTGACGTTGGACTCTTCCAGCGAGTTCGATTGGATCTGCCCCAGGGTACCGGTGTTCGGTGCATCGTAGCCCGGGATACCCGACGAGTAGGTTTCTTTCCAGCTGGTGCCACCTACAGGCTGCAAACCCTGTTCGTTGGTGAAACTGGCGAGCGAAATCTGGCCGATGGCCTTGGTCTGGCTGTTGCTGAAGTTGGCGAGCATCACACCGCTGGTGTCGATGGTCAGGTTGGTGATCTGACCCGTCGCGTAACCGTTCTGCACAGGAATCGAACGCGCGGTGTCGGCGTTGAACTGTGTGGTATTGCTCATGGAAATCGTCACACCGGCCGGGTCGGCGGCGGCGCCGTTGGGTGCCCACACGCCATTGGTCACGGTACCGGGAATCCAGCCGGAGACCTTCAGGTCAGGGCTGACGATCGGCACAGGGAGCGCAGGAGTGGTCACCGAGACCAGCTTGCCGGAGGTGTCGAATACCATGTCCGAAGGAACCGGCGGCGAAGCTGCAAGCGTAGGGTCGCTGCCATCCGGGTTGCGACCATCGATCAGGGTGTAGGTTTTCCAGGTGTTCGCACCGGTCTTGACCATGAATTGATCCATGGTGTGCTGGTTACCCTGAGTGTCGTAAATCGGGGTGCTGAACTGCTTGGTGAAGGACGCCTGCTTGCTCGGGTCGAACGGGTTGGCAACCTGGTCGATATCCGGCGCCGTGGAATTGAGGTTGATTGTCGACGAAACGCTGGTGGTGGTTTTCGGCGCCAGGTTCGACGTGTCAATGCGCAGATCGGTCAATACGCCATTGAGGATCTTGCCATTGGCATCCACACCATAACCCTGCAGACGCGCAGAGCCATCGGTGTTGGTGACGTAACCGTCCTTGTCGACCTTGAACGTACCGGCACGGGTGTAGGACAGCGAGCCATTGCTGTTCAGCACGAAGAAACCGGAACCGTTGATACCCATGTCCAGCACGTTGCCCGTGTTGTTGATATCACCCTGGGTGAACTGTTGCGAAACGTTGGCCAGGCGCACGCCGTTACCGGTGGTTTTACTGCCGGAGCCCAGTTTGGTGGCCGAGTAAACGTCTTCGAATTCTGCACGGGACGATTTGAAACCGGTGGTCGCAACGTTGGCGATGTTGTTGCCGGTCACGTCCAGTTGTTTGTTGGATGCATAGAGACCGCTAAGGCCGATATTGAAAGACATATTCCACTCCTTTGTGCCGTGTTAGTCGGCCCTACATACCAATGGTTTGTACTTTGGACAGGGCGATGCTGCCCAGCCCGGCGAGGTTGAGCATCAATTCACCGCCGGTCTGGCTGATGGTCACGCTGCTGACGGTCGCCGGCAGGTTCGTCACCAGGGAGGTCGCCTTGCCGTCGTAGGTCGCGGTGGCGTTGAAGGTGTACGTACCGGCCTTGGCCACTTCACCGGCATCGTTCTTGCCATCCCAGATGAAACTGGCGTTGCCGGCTTGTTGAGAGCCCAGGTTGATGGTGCGGATAACCTTACCGTCGGTATCGGTGATCTTGAGGGAGACCGGGTCTGCCGACGCCGGTACCGCGATAGTGCCGTTGAGGCTCTTGGCGGTATCGACCACAGCCTTGTCGCCCGGCGCGATGACCGAACGCCCGACCAGCGACGAAGCCTGCAACGCCTGGGACGAGTTGTAGTTGCCGGCGATGCCCGACACGGTGCTATTGAGCGTGGTAATGCCTTCCAGACTGCTGAACTGTGCCAATTGGGCAACGAATGCACCGTTGTCCTGTGGCTCCAACGGGTTCTGGTTTTTCAGCTGCGTCACCAGCAGTTGCAGGAACGCATCCTTGCCCAGGGACTTATTGCCGGTGGCGCTGTTCGTCGCGGACGCCAGGCCGTCGGCACTGGTGTTGGTCTTGATCGAAGAGTTGGCAAGGATATCTTTGAGGCTAAGGCTGCTGGTGGTATCGGTAACACTCATCTGAGTCGCCCCTTATCACTGACCGAGGGTCAGGACCTTCTGCATCATGGTTTTGGCGGTGTTCATCATTTCGGCGTTGGTCTGGAACGAACGACTCGCGGAAATCATGTCGGCCATCTCTTCCACCACGTTGACGTTCGGGTAATAGACATAGCCCTTGGCATCGGCAGCCGGATGGTTCGGCTCGTAGCGCGCCTCAAGGTTGCTCTGGTCTTCGACCACGCCCAGCACTTGTACGCCTTGCCCGGCGGCTTCCTGGTTCTGGAACAGCGAATCGCTGCCGCCGCTCTGGCCGCCCTGGAACATGGTGGCGAACACCGGATGACGCGCACGGTAGGTCTGGTCGATGCTCGACGAGACCGTCTCGGCGTTGGCGATGTTCGAAGCGACGGTGTTCAAACGCGTGGTCTGGGCACTCATGCCGCTACCGGCAATGTTGAAAACACTGGATAGGGACATGACTTACTCTCCGCGCAGGGCTGACACCAGCCCTTTGAACTTGCTATTGAGCAGGGTGAAGCTGGCCTGGAAGTTGACCGCGTTTTCCGCGTAGTTCGACTGCTCCAGTTGGGCGTCCACGGTGTTCTGGTCAATCGACGGTTGCATCGGCGTGCGGTACATCAGCGATTCTTCGCCGTTGCCCAGGCCTTCGGCTTCGATATGACGGCTGTTGGTCATGTTCAAGGCGAACGTGCCGTTTTTGGCTTTATCGTTCTGCGCCTCGAGCACTTTCGAGAACTCCAGATCCCGCGCCTTGTAGTTCGGGGTATCGGCGTTGGCAATGTTGTTGGCCAGGACTTCGGCACGCTGGGCGCGGAAGCCCAATGCCTTTTCGTGAATGCCGAGCGCTCTATCGAAGCTGATGCTCATGTCGGGAAACCTTCGGGTGACCTGATTTTTCGTACGATGAACTTAGCAAGCGTCATGCCAATTCAAAAAAGCCCGTAAACCGGGGCTTTGCGGGCAGTGGCAACGCGGCAATGCCAGAAAAGCGGCAACCGGTTTCCGCTGGATGCCGCTTTTCTGCCGCTTGGCTACCTTTTCAAGAACACCCGCTCCCACAGGGAATATCAACAGACATAAAAAAACGGGAGTCCCTGAGGACTCCCGCTTTTCGATACCGCCAATCCATCACTTCGCCTGGTAAATGATCCCCGGACTGCACTGGACCATCTGGTAATGATCCGGCAACCCGTTCAGCGCTTCGGAAGCACCGAGGAACAGATAACCGCCCGGCTTCAACGTGCTGTGAATGCGCAACAGGATGTCCTTCTTCACTTCAGCAGAGAAGTAGATCAGCACGTTGCGGCAGAACACGATATCGAACTTGCCGAGGCTCGCGTAACTGTCCAGCAGGTTGAACGAACGGAATTCCACCCGGCTCTTGATCGGCGCCTTGATGGCCCAGCGCCCCGGCCCCTTGGGGTCGAAATAGCGCTGCAGCCGCTCGGGCGACAGACCGCGACCGATGGCCAGGCTGTCGTATTCGCCGGTCTTGCAGTTGGTCAGCATGGTGCCGGACAGATCGGTGGCCACAATCTGCGCACCCATCTTCAATTGCCCGACATTGCTGCGCTCGAACTCGTCGATGGACATCGACAGCGAGTACGGCTCCTGACCTGACGAACACGCCGCCGACCAGATTCGCAGCCGCTGACCGGGACTGGCCTTGATTGCTTCAGGCAGCACCTTGTTCTTCAAGACTTCAAATGGATAGGTGTCACGAAACCACAGGGTTTCGTTGGTCGTCATCGCGTCCACCACCATCTCGCGCAACCCGCTGCGCGGTTGGGTCTGGATGCGTTGAACCAACTCACCCAGGGACTTGATGCCTTGCTGCTCCATCAGTTTGTTGAGACGGCTCGAGACCAGATACTGCTTGTTTTCACCGAGCAAAATGCCACAGGCTTTTTCCAGGAATACCCGGAACTGTTCGAAATCCAAATTACCCGTAGACAATGCTGCCGCCTCTTAAATCGTGTTGACTGCCAGGGGCCCGACGCCCCTAGCTGATATCTGCTGCTTTGATCCGGTCGACTACCCGGGATGCCAGGTCATCAGGACGGAATTTGGCCAGGAAGTCATCGGCACCGACTTTCTTGACCATCGCCTGATTGAACACGCCCGACAACGAAGTATGCAGGATGATATGAAGCTTTTGCATGCGAGGGTCGTTGCGGATCTCCGCCGTCAGGGTGTACCCGTCCATCTCCGGCATCTCGATGTCGGAGATCATCATCAGGAACTCTTCTTCCGGCTTCTTGCCCTCGTCGACCAGTTTGCGCAGGTAATCCAGCGCTTGCCGGCCATCGTTCAACGCCACCACTTCGACACCGACTGTTTGCAGACAACGCGTGACCTGCTTGCGCGCCACCGACGAATCGTCGACCGTCAGCACGCGCAACGAAAGCGCCTTGTGCTGTGTTTCGACATCCACCACGCCGACGGAAATCGCTTCCGGTGTCGGCGCCACTTCCGCCAGCACCTTCTCGACGTCGATGATTTCGACCAACTGATTGTCGACCCGCGTCACCGCCGTCAGGTAGTGATCGCGACCGGTCCCCTTGGGTGGCGGATGAATCTCCTCCCAGTTCATGTTGACGATGCGCTCCACCGAGCGCACCAGGAACCCTTGGGTCTTGGTGTTGTACTCCGTAATGATCACGAAGGGATTGTTCTTGTCCTTCAAAGCACCGGAGCCGGTCGCCATTGCCAGATCAAGGATCGGAATGGTCGCCCCCCGAATGTTCGCCACGCCGCACACGACAGGACTGGACTTGGGCATCAGCGTCAGTTTGGGGCATTGCAACACCTCCCGAACCTTGAATACGTTGATCCCGTACAGCTGTTGGCCGTCGAGACGGAACAACAACAGCTCAAGGCGATTCTGCCCCACCAGTTGCGTGCGCTGGTTCACCGAATCCATTACACCAGCCATGCCCAGACTCCTACACCAACGCCAAGTGTTGTTGCGACGCACCTTCATCACTAAACGGCACGGCGCTTGCTTTTTTAATCGTTATGAACACAGAACCGACATTTTTTCGACGCCTGACCACACCCTGCCGCAAATTGCTCGGCGTGTTAGCGGCTGTTTGCCTGTTCAACGCTGGCAGCCCTGCCCTTGCTGACGCGGTTACCTTGCCTGACATGCTTATCGGCGTCACTCAGGGCTTTCTTGAATTCACCGTAGAAGACTATCTGGCCACCAGTCAAACGGAAGGTCGTTACGAAATTCAGGTCAACCAACTCGACCCGCGCCTACGCATGCCGATGTGCGACAAGGAATTGACAGCCTCGCTGGAGAGTCCGGCCAAGCCGTTGGGGCGGGTCACGGTCAAGGTGCGTTGCGAGGGCGCTTCCCCTTGGACAGTCTTCGTACCTGCTCAAGTCCGCCTGTTTCGCGATGTCGTGACCACCACCCGCCCCTTGCGGCGCGCCGGCATTGTCGAGCCTGGAGATGTCATTTTGCGCGAGCGGGACATCAGCGCGATCAACCAGGGTTACCTGACCTCCATGGACCAGGCAGTCGGGCAACGGCTTACCCGACCAATGGTCGCCGACCAGGTCATCACACTGGTGCACCTCGAACAGGCGGAAGTCATTCGCAAGGGTGATCAAGTGGTCATTACCGCCCGCAGTGGCACGCTCAGCGTGCGCATGCCTGGCGAAGCACTGTCCAACGGCGGTATGAGCGAACAGATCCGGGTGAAAAACCTCAACTCCCAACGCGTTATCAAGGCGCAGGTCACCGCGCCGGGCCAGGTGGAGGTTTCAATGTAAGCGGCCATGCTGGGCTCTTTGTTCGTGAAGATGTGGCGCTGGCCATGGCTGTTCCCTAAACTGTGCTCCATGCAGGGCAAGCGCTGGCGCGCGCGAGCTCTATTGATAATTGGGCCTAAAGTTTTACGGGGAATGGCCGAAAACATGGCAAGCGTCCAAATTCCCAGAGGTTTTTTATCATGGTCATCGATTTCAGCCGTTTGAACAGCTCCTCGTCACTGACGGGCAGTACTCGTACCAGCGCTGCCAAGGACACTGCCGATACCGGCAAATCCGCGCCGCTGAATACCCAGGCCGAGCAGGCCGGTACGGCTACAGTCGGGGAATCGGTACATCTCAGCAATGAGGCTCAACAGTTGCAGAAGGTCACTGATACGCTGCGCGATCAGCCTGCCGTCGACAAAGCCCGTGTGGCCGAGTTGAAAGCAGCGATTGCCGATGGCAGCTATAAAGTCGACAGCAACCGTGTAGCCAGCAAACTGCTCAACTTCGAAGCCCAGCGCTAGGCCACGGCCCGCGCCAGGCTTTTGGACGCTTAAAACCCAAGGCCAGCCATGCACGACACCAATTTGCTGCAACTGATCACCGACGATTTTGCTCCAGCGCAACAACTGCTGGAATTACTGCGTACTGAATCCCTCGCCTTGCATGGTCGCGACATGTACCTGCTTGAGGAGATCCTGGCGCAAAAGCAGGCCTTGATCATTTTGCTTGAGCAGCATGGCCGCAAGCGCAGCGAAATCCTCGCCAGCCTCAACCTGCCCACCAATCGTAGCGGTCTGGAGCAACTGGCCAGCCAGTCGAGCGTCGGCCCGGCGCTGCTGGCGCAAAGCGATGTGCTGACCGACCTGTTGGCCCAATGCCAAGCCATCAATGTCAACAACGGCCAGTCGATACTGGTGCAGCAGGCCGCCACGGCCAATCAGCTGAAGATCCTTACCGGCGGTGAACCTCCAGCGCTGTATGACGCCAGCGGATCATTTTCCAAGCTTGTGAAACCGCGCACGCTCAGTCAGGCTTGAGCCTGTCGATGAGCACGCTCTATCAAGACGCGAAACATGCTGGCAAAATGCTGGCCAGCCGTAGTCAAAATTTGTCTGGAGATTGATTAACCGTGTCCAATGCCTTAAATGCGGACGATGCTCCGCAGCCACCCAAGGTGCTCAGCACGCCCCTGGAAATCTCCGGCAACCTTCGCCAGCTGCAAGAAAGCCATGACCCGCTGATCATCACGTTCCATGAGCGCAGCCAGCGCTTCCAGAGCTATCTGGTGGACGTCGACCGTGATCGCAACATGATCGCTCTGGACGAAATGATTCCCCGCGATGGCGAGCGCTACCTGCTGGCTGGCGAGCCGTTCAAGGTCGAAGGCTTCCATGAGGGTGTGCGCATTGCCTGGGAAAGCAATGGCCCGTTATCCATCGACGAATCCGGTGGCAGTCGTTGCTACCGTGGCACGCTGCCCGACGAAGTGGTCTATCACCAGCGCCGCAATGCGTTCCGTGCAGCGCTGAAGCTGGCGCAACTGGTCGACGTCGACCTGGATGGCGAGAAACTCAAGGCACCGATCAGCGGCAAGTTACTGGACATCTCGGCCACCGGTTGCAAATTGCGCTTCGCCGGCGACATCACCGGCAACCTGCAGCTGGGCCAGGTCTATGATCGTTTCATGGCTGCCCTGCCCTTCGGCAAGATGACCGCGCCGGTCGAACTGCGCTACCTGCACTTCGAAGAAAGAATCTCCACCACCTTCGCCGGTGTACGCTTCCATAACATGAGCGGCCTGGTGCAGCGGCAGGTCGAGCGGTTCGTCTATCAGCTGCAACGCGAAGCACGGCGCTTCGACAAAGACGACTTCTGATATAACGCGCCAACAAAAACGGGCAGCCCCTTTGCGGTGACTGCCCGTTTTTTATGCCTGAGTGTTATGGCCTGGCCTCGGTGAAACTTTGCTCCCTTCCCGAATCCGGTTCCTCTGGAGGTGCATCGGTTTGCGGCTGCGGCTCGGAAGTCGGTTCAGAAGGCGGATTCTGCATCTGATCCTGCACCACTTGCTCATCGACCCGCGGATCAAGGCAAGCCACCAGTGGCGAACTCGACATACTGTCCGGCATGGCGACGTGATGCAGTGGCGCATCGTCCACCTGATGCAGATTGGTCACTGCTTTCGGGCGAATTCGCCACACGAGTACCAAGGCGAAGAAACTGAAGAAGGCATAGAGCATCTGGCTGCCGAACAGCTTCATCAGCACACCCGCCGCCAGCGGCCCGATACTGGCACCCACGCCATAGGTGACCAACAACATTGCCGTGAGCGACACCCGGCGATCGGCTTCGACATGGTCATTGGAGAATGCGACTGCCAGCGGATACAAGCAGAACTTCACCAGTGAGCAGAGGAAGCCGGCAATGAACAGCACCTCCAGCGGGACCTGCTTGAGTATCGCCAATGGCAAAGCAGCCAGTGCCAGAACGAAAGCAAAACAGCGGATCAACAGCGCCCGGTCATAACGGTCGGACAGCCAGCCCAACGGCCACTGCACCACCAGGCCGGCGAAAATGCAGCTACCCATGAACAGACCGACCTGCTCGGTGGACAACCCCTGCTGCGAGGCATACAGCGGCGCCAGACCGTAGAACGAACCGATGATCAACCCCGCGCCCAGTACCGTGCTCAGCGACTGAGGCACGCGTTTGATGAAGAATCTGGGCTCCATGGGTGCCGGGTGTAGCGGCGCCGGGTGAATCCGTCGGGTCAGGGCCACTGGCACCAGACACAAGGCAAAGCACAAGGCGACCAGCATCAACAGTTCCAGACCCAGGCCCGGGTGCATGACCAGAATCAGTTGCCCCAACACCAGCCCCAGGTACGAGGCGATCATATAACCACTGAAAACCGTACCGCGCTGTGAGGCTTCGGCCTGCTCGTTAAGCCAGCTCTCGATGACCATGTACTGGCACATCATGCCCAGGCCGACGATGACCCGCAGAAATATCCAGGCCGGCAGCCAATCCACCAAACCGTGCCCAAGCACCGCTGCACCGACGATCCCGGCACACGCCGAATAGGCGCGAATATGCCCGACACGGGCAATCAAGCGGTGGCCAATCTTGCCGCCCAACACCAGGCCGAAATAGTTGGCCGCCATTAACGCACCGACCCACAGACTGTCGACATGGTCGGCCGCCAGGCGCAAGCCCAGGTAAGTACTCAGCAAGCCTGAGCCGATCAACATCATCAGCGAGGCGAAATAAAGCGCTCGAAAGGGTTTCCAGATTTGGCGCATCGGCGTTCCGAGCGGCTCCTTGCAGTGAGAATCAGACTACCGAAACGATAGCCCGATATAGACGGTGCGTCAGGCCTGGGCTGCTAGTACACGCCGTTCCCAGGGGGTAATTTCATCAAGGAAGCTGGTCAGCTCCATGGTCTTCGAAGCGATGTAGCCTTCGATGAATTCCTTGCCGAACAGTTCCTTTGCTAATTGGCTACGTTTCAGACGCTCAAGTGCTGCATGCAAGGTACACGGCAATGAAAGATTGTCCGGTACCTGAAATTCACCCTGGATCGGCTCGCTCGGCTCCAGTTTGTGCTCAATGCCATATAACCCGGCAGCCAGGCTGGCGGCAATCGCCAGATACGGGTTGGCATCGGCGCCCGGCAAGCGGTTCTCGACCCGCCGAGCGACCGGCGAACTGGCCGGAATGCGCAACCCCGCCGCCCGGTTGTCATGGGACCAGCAGGCATTATTCGGTGATGCGTAGGGATGGCACAAGCGCTGATACGAATTCACATTCGGCGCAAACAGGGCGGTGAAGTCCAGCATGCAGGCCTGCTGACCCGCGATGAAATGACGGAAGGTCGCGGTCGGCTGACCCGCCTCATCACTGAACACATTACGTCCCGTGCCGGCCTCGACGATGCTCTGGTGAATATGCATCGAACTGCCCGGCGTATGTGCCAAGGGCTTGGCCATGCAGACCACGGTGAGGTCGTGCTTGAGTGCGACCTCCTTTAACAAATGCTTGAACAGGAACGTCTGGTCGGCCAGTAGCAATGGATCGCCATGCAGCAGGTTGATCTCGAACTGGCTGATGCCCATCTCGTGCATGAAGGTATCGCGAGGCAAGCCCAAAGCGGCCATGCACTTATAGACTTCAGTGAAAAACGGCCGCAAGCCGTTATTGGAACTGACACTGAATGCCGAATGGCCATCTTCGCGTCGACCGTCCAGGCCTACAGGTGGTTGAAAAGGCTGAGTCGGGTCGGTGTTGCGCGCGAAGACAAAAAACTCCAGCTCGGTTGCAACCACCGGCGACAAGCCAAGGGCCTTGTATCGCTTGATAACAGCCTTGAGGTGTCCGCGGGTCGAGAGATTGGAGCTTTCGCCATTCAGTTCGTCCGCATCGCAAATGGCGAACGCTCGCGGTTGCTCGCTCCAGGGCAAGCGATGGATTTGCGCAGGATCTGCAACCAGTGCAAGGTCGCCGTCATCGCTGCCGTAAAAACGCGCTGGCGGATATCCACCCATGATGCATTGCAGCAGCACCCCCCGTGCCATCTGCAAACGCCGTCCCTCGAGGAAACCCTCGCAGGTCATCACTTTACCCCGTGGCACGCCATTCAAATCCGGCGTGACACATTCAATCTCATCAATGCCCGTCAATCGCTGAGCGAGTGAACTCAGGCCATCGGTTGTCATGACGCAATCCTTGTTATTGTGCGAGCCGCGAACGGCAACCTGTACAAAATAGGCTCCGCGTGTTCGGAATATCAAGCAGCGTCAAACAAAAAGCTTCAAGCCCAGGGGAGAAGTTCAAGGCAGATAGAGACTGAAGACGCCCCCACCCAGCGGGCCGCCGTTGCTGATTTCGGTACGGCCACCGACGCCATTGCGTTGATGCAACGCCGCAATCCTTCCGGCAAAGTACAGCCCCAGGCCAGTGCTGCCGCTGCTGTGATTGATGCCCTGCACGTAGTCCGCCTGACGCTCGATCATCTCGACCGGGTAGCCTTCACCGTCGTCATTGATGGTCAGGACCAGTTGTCCGGCTTCGTCGCTGACGCTGATCAACACCGCATGCCGGGCATAACGAATGGCATTGTTGATGCTGTTGGCGAGAACCGAGGCGATCAGCTCTCGATCGAAAAAACCCAGAGGGCTCAAGGGATCGACCTCGAAGGTCGCTGCAATACCGCGGCTGGCAAATACGTCCTGATGACAGGCCAACTGCGCCTCAATGAAGTCATCCAGTTCGTGGTAGGCCGGTTGCAAGGGCATCTGATTCACACCGAGCTTATACAAACCCAGTAACTGCACGAGCATTCCGTTGAGGTGGGCGAACTCGAACTCGATCACGCCCTGCTCCGGAGTATGCCGCGCCGGGTCGGGCAGGTTCGCCAACCATTGGCTGTGCGCCTGCATCAACATGGCCAACGAGTTCTTCATGTCGTGTACGGTCGAAGCGATTACCGTAGAAAAATCCAGGGACTGTTGTTTGTCGTTCATTCGCCAAACGCCTTGCTTTTAAGCTTCTGATAACGCGGATAACGCGTGTCGGTATCAGGCATCAAACCGACCATTTTCAGGCAGCTCCGACATTCTTCGAGTTCGGCCGACGGCACGCTGGTATCGGTGCCATGCAGCAGGGCCTGTGCCAAGTTCAACGCGATACTGATGTTCTTCGGTTGCAGCACCAGGGCTTTGCGGAACACTTCCCGGGCTTCCACCAGGTTACCGGTCTTGTACACGCGAACACCTTGTCGGTTGAGATCAGCGGCGGCGTTACCGGAATTGAGGATAGTCGGGTCATCCGTGAGTTTGGCGATGTCCTTCATGACCGCCGGATCGTCACCGTAGATTTCCACACAGTTTTTCAACATCGACGTGCCGGCCTCTGCCTGACCGAGCATCTGCAATTGCTTGGCCACCAATAACGCAGCCTCCGCACTCATGAACTGCTCCATGCCATCGAGACGCATCAACGCTTGCTCAGTGAGCTTTTCCGCGGTCTCGGCATCGTTGAGCAACAGACTGGTGGCCTTCATCAACCGTGCACGGATCTGCAGGCCGGGGTCGGACGGATTCTCCTTGGCCACCGCGCTCAGCGTTGTATTGATTTCCAGCCGGGTCCGGGTATCCAGGCCTTTTTCACTGCCTTTGCTGATCAAGGCGTGGGCCAGTCCAAGGTTACTTTCAGCATCCTTGAAACGTGATTGAGCGCCTTGGTTAACAGCCTGGCGGTAGGCTTTGGACGCCGTGTCAAAATCTTCGTTGGTCATCGCCAATTTGCCCAACTGTGCCTGGCGACGCACTGCCAAGGGTGACAGGCGAATCGCTTCTTCCAATACTCGTTGAGCTGATTTGGTATCCCCCTCCGCGACCAGCACGTCCGCCATGCCGTCGTAGAGGGCCGGCATCATTGGAAAGACTTTCAGCGCCTTTTCGTAGACGCCTTTGGCCTGAGCCACCTGGCCACGCTTGAACAGCAACTTACCCAAGCCCGCAAATGCCCAAGGCAATGGCCGATCGGCAATGATGCTGTCGTAAAGACGCTCGAGGGCTTCGTTCTGATTCAAGTCGCGCAGCGCATCTGCGCGGTAACGCAGGCACAAAGGCGAATAGCGGATATCTTGCTTGCACAGGGCAATGCAGGCGTTAAGCACCTCAACCGGTTTTCCCCGGTCGAGGGCCTGCAGAATTGGCTTGAGCAGGGTCTTGCGCTGCTCCAGGCGCTCAAGGCGTTGGGCCAGGCCGGAACGGTTGAAAGGCTTGGTCAGATAAGCATCGGGTTCGTGCTCCAGCGCGCTGAGCACCATGGCCTGACTGGTTTCTGCGGTCACCATGACAAATACACTTTCATGGCTGATCAGCTTCTCAATCATCAGGTCTTCGAGCACCTGCTGACCGTTCTTTTTACCATCGCCCAGATGGAAATCCTGCAGGATGAAATCGTAGGATTTCTGCGAGCACATCTTCAATGCCTGCTCGCCGGTGTCGGCTGTATCCACATCCTTGACGCCCAACTCCCGCAGCATTGACCTGACGGAACTGCGGAAGTCCGAAAAATCATCGACGATCAGAAAACTCTTTTGGTGATACGACAACATCGAAGATTTCCAGGCAATTTAAGAGGAAGAACCGAAAGGCAGATACATGAACCAGATCAGCTTCACCGCCCCTTTCAGCGCGCAGATGATAGCTAGTAGCCATAGGCTATCAAGCGATTTCTCTTTGGCAGCCGTAACGATTGGAAGCTGCAAAAATTGAAGATCGCTGTGATCCCATGGTTATCGGCCAGTGGTAGCGTTCTCTTGAAGCATCAGACGTGCATTCGCGGTTTTGCTCGGCAAAAAATCGAGATCGTTGGTGGCGTGGAAACGGGAATTTTCGTCACGCCACTTTTCTGCGGGCAAAACAAAACCCCTACCTGCATACGCAGATAGGGGTTTCGGAATTTAATCTTGACGATGACCTACTCTCACATGGGGAAACCCCACACTACCATCGGCGATGCATCGTTTCACTGCTGAGTTCGGGATGGGATCAGGTGGTTCCAATGCTCTATGGTCGTCAAGAAATTCGGGTACCGAATCGTGGCCAGATGGCCGCGCTTCAGCAAATTGGGCAGGTGATAGAAATCGGTGTTTTGTGAGCGTCGAACTTTCGGTTCGTTTCGTCTTCACACACCGCAATCTGGTCTCTTTCGAGTTCGCAAATTGCTTGGGTGTTATATGGTCAAGCCTCACGGGCAATTAGTATTGGTTAGCTCAACGCCTCACAGCGCTTACACACCCAACCTATCAACGTCGTAGTCTTCGACGGCCCTTCAGGGAACTCAAGGTTCCAGTGAGATCTCATCTTGAGGCTAGTTTCCCGCTTAGATGCTTTCAGCGGTTATCTATTCCGAACATAGCTACCCGGCAATGCCACTGGCGTGACAACCGGAACACCAGAGGTTCGTCCACTCCGGTCCTCTCGTACTAGGAGCAGCCCCTCTCAAATCTCAAACGTCCACGGCAGATAGGGACCGAACTGTCTCACGACGTTCTAAACCCAGCTCGCGTACCACTTTAAATGGCGAACAGCCATACCCTTGGGACCGGCTTCAGCCCCAGGATGTGATGAGCCGACATCGAGGTGCCAAACACCGCCGTCGATATGAACTCTTGGGCGGTATCAGCCTGTTATCCCCGGAGTACCTTTTATCCGTTGAGCGATGGCCCTTCCATACAGAACCACCGGATCACTAAGACCTACTTTCGTACCTGCTCGACGTGTCTGTCTCGCAGTCAAGCGCGCTTTTGCCTTTATACTCTACGACCGATTTCCGACCGGTCTGAGCGCACCTTCGTACTCCTCCGTTACTCTTTAGGAGGAGACCGCCCCAGTCAAACTACCCACCATACACTGTCCTCGATCCGGATAACGGACCTGAGTTAGAACCTCAAAGTTGCCAGGGTGGTATTTCAAGGATGGCTCCACGCGAACTGGCGTCCACGCTTCAAAGCCTCCCACCTATCCTACACAAGCAAATTCAAAGTCCAGTGCAAAGCTATAGTAAAGGTTCACGGGGTCTTTCCGTCTAGCCGCGGATACACTGCATCTTCACAGCGATTTCAATTTCACTGAGTCTCGGGTGGAGACAGCGCCGCCATCGTTACGCCATTCGTGCAGGTCGGAACTTACCCGACAAGGAATTTCGCTACCTTAGGACCGTTATAGTTACGGCCGCCGTTTACCGGGGCTTCGATCAAGAGCTTCGCGTTAGCTAACCCCATCAATTAACCTTCCGGCACCGGGCAGGCGTCACACCCTATACGTCCACTTTCGTGTTTGCAGAGTGCTGTGTTTTTAATAAACAGTCGCAGCGGCCTGGTATCTTCGACCGGCGTGGGCTTACGCAGTAAATGCTTCACCCTCACCGGCGCACCTTCTCCCGAAGTTACGGTGCCATTTTGCCTAGTTCCTTCACCCGAGTTCTCTCAAGCGCCTTGGTATTCTCTACCCAACCACCTGTG
Organism: Pseudomonas izuensis; assembly: GCF_002356535.2. Classification (NCBI taxonomy): domain Bacteria; kingdom Pseudomonadati; phylum Pseudomonadota; class Gammaproteobacteria; order Pseudomonadales; family Pseudomonadaceae; genus Pseudomonas; species Pseudomonas izuensis. The sequence continues at coordinate 5,309,746 of NZ_AP017423.2, forward strand.
TCGGTTTGGGGTACGGTTCCTGGTTATCTGAAGCTTAGAAGCTTTTCTTGGAAGCATGGCATCAACCACTTCGTCACCCAAAGGGTAACTCGTCATCAGCTCTCGGCCTTAGAATCCCGGATTTACCTAAGATTCCAGCCTACCACCTTAAACTTGGACAACCAACGCCAAGCTGGCCTAGCCTTCTCCGTCCCTCCATCGCAATAACCAGAAGTACAGGAATATTAACCTGTTTTCCATCGACTACGCTTTTCA
>NZ_AP017423.2:5315000-6127500 GCF_002356535.2 Pseudomonas izuensis
AAGAGTTCGTAGAACAGAAACAACGCCGCAATTTGAAGTGGACTGTAGCCCAAGGCGTGAAAGTGCAGCACCACCAACATGCGCAGAGCGCCGTCGGTGAGGGTGAAGGCCCAATAATTGCCGGTCACGAGCAGGTACTGTCGCACTTCGGGCGCGAGGGCTAACAACGCTTTCATGACCGCTCCTCAGACTGCCAGACCGACCATTTTGGCCAGTTCGACGGTACGGTTGGCATAGCCCCATTCGTTGTCGTACCAGGCATAGAGTTTGACCTGGGTGCCATTGATGACCATGGTCGACAGCGCATCAATGATCGATGAGCGCGGGTCGGTGCGGTAGTCGATGGACACCAGTGGACGCTCCTCGAAACCGAGGATGTCTTTCAGCTCGTTCTCGGAAGCGTCCTTGAGGAGTTGATTCACCTCCTCCACAGTGGTGACTCGCTCGACCTCAAAGACACAGTCAGTCAGTGAAGCGTTGGCCAGCGGCACGCGCACAGCGTGACCATTCAGTCGCCCACGCAGCTCCGGGAAAATTTCGGCGATGGCAGTGGCCGAGCCGGTGCTGGTCGGAATCAGACTCATGCCGGAAGCACGCGCACGGCGCAGATCCTTGTGCGGCTGATCGAGGATGCTCTGGGTGTTGGTCAGGTCGTGAATAGTGGTGATGGAGCCGTGACGAATGCCCAGCTTCTCGTGGATCACCTTCACCACGGGCGCCAGACAGTTGGTGGTGCACGAAGCGGCGGTGACGATGCGATGTTCAGCTGGCTTGAACAGCTGATGGTTGACGCCCATGACGATGTTCAACGCGCCCTTTTCCTTCACCGGAGCGCAGACCACCACACGCTTGACGCCCTGATCCAGGTAGGCCTGCAACACCGCCACGGTTTTCATCTTGCCGCTGGCCTCGATCACCAGATCGCAACCCGACCAGTCGGTGTCGGCAATCGCTTTGTTCGCGGTCACCTTGATGCGCTTGCCGCCGATCACGACATGATCGCCCTCTGCGCTGGCGTCGCTGTGCCAACGGCCGTGCACAGAATCGAAGTTGATCAGGTGTGCATGGGTGACCGCATCACCGGCCGGATCATTGATCTGCACGAATTCAAACTCTGGCCAGTTCCAGGCTGCTCGCAGAGCGAGGCGACCGATCCGACCGAAACCATTGATGCCAACTTTGATAGTCATGTTGTTGCGCTCTGTATCTGTTGTCAGAGGGAGTTCGACTGGGTGTCGAACTGGCTGATGTATTCGATATGGGCAGGGTGTTGAATGGCGCGCGGAAGGGGGAATCAAACGATCTGGTTTTAACAGCAGGCAAGTGCCCGCTCAGGCCGATCACCCATTTCATCAAGGCGTTTTGCATCAGGACCTAACCAATGCTTGTTGTTATCGAGCACCGTAGTCAGCACTTGATGAACCCAGTCCGGCAGATTTGGATGCAACCGGTAATAGACCCATTGGCCTTGCCGACGGTCAGACAACAGGCCGCAAGTCCGCAGTTGTGCGAGGTGCCTCGAGATTTTTGGCTGACTCTCGTTCAACGCGCAGGTCAACTCGCAAACACACAGTTCACCTTCACGGGTGATAAGCAGCATCGTGCGTACCCGAGTATCGTCAGCCAGGCATTTGAAAACAGTGGTCGGTATCAGATGGTCAGTCATATCGTTTCTCAGCGCTTGTTTTTGACCAAAACGAACAGCTTGATGCGCTCATGAATTTCGTGAAGGGCATAACGGAAGGCCTCGGATTGGTGCTGGTCACTGGGTCCTCAAAACTCCAGGCCAACGCCTCTACTGCTCCAGGTAACGAGAGGCAATCGGCTGCGGCCTTTTCACACAAGGTGATGACGTAATCGAAACGCTCACCACGAAATTCGTCTATCGACTTGCCGCGCAATCCTCCGCTACTCACACCGATATGTGAGAACGCCTTGTGAAGCCTCTGCTCGCATATGGCTTTTCGAATATATGGTTTTCCATATATTAAGTAAAGGCGGCGGACATCGATCCGCGAGCGATTCTTATCGAAGCGAAGGGCGCAAGATGATTTTTTCGACAGGGAAGCTGACTCCTCAATCAGAACTGATTGAGGTTGCGTATCGCTGGTAAATCGAGAAAATCCACCCGCTATTGCACCCGCCCTGCCCCATGGACGCATAGCTGATAAATGATGAATGTTGGACATAGCGAATAATATGGTGTCCCAGGGCAGGTTCGAACTGCCAACCTTCCCCTTAGGAGGGGGATGCTCTATCCAATTGAGCTACTGAGACACAAATGTCTGCGAGGATACGCAGAGCGGTAGACGGCGAGCATGTTAACGGGCAAGCCTGCCTTTGTCATGTCGTCCGTGGGCTTTTTAAGTGTAGGCAAGTGCTCCACTGAGCCGCGACGTTTTACCAGGCAAACCGGTAAGCTTCCCACTTTCCTCTCATGCAGCAAGCAGAAACGCCAAGCATTTGCTATTCGAGCGGGCCAGACGACCCCGTCGTGGTCGGCCCGGAGGCACTCCCCCTTTTCGCCATCCATCCTAAATAGGCCTCACTGCACACGCACCTCTAGTAAATCGGCCATTTGCCACTATCCTGTAAAGGGTAAGGAACAGCCGCATGAAATGCCCTCAGATATTTCGACTTCGGCTGTAGGGCTGAGGACGCGGTCAGCGATACGGACCCAGACAGCTTTCCAAACCAGTCCGCATTTCTGATAATTGGTGCTGGCATAACGCCTTTATCCAGTTCAATATTTGTCACAGAATTGACGCCAATGATCTGGCAACTTTGAGGCATGATGCCAGCCTCTATCAATTCAGGTTGAACATTTGGCCATTGCGCTTGTCGTATCAGACATCCTGCGGCCAATCCCGAGAACCGCTCCCCTGAACTAACCGGTTAAATATATGCGCCCATTGAAACAGGCAATTTATTCCAGCCGTACGGCTGACAAGTTCGTCGTACGTCTGCCAGACGGAATGCGTGAACGCATTGCCGAGGTGGCTCGCAATCATCACCGCAGCATGAACTCCGAAATCATCGCGCGCCTTGAGCAAAGCCTTATTCAGGAAGGCGCACTGGGCGAAGAACTAAGCATGCGCCTGGACAGCCCAGAGCTCTCGTTGCACGAACGTGAATTGCTGCAACGCTTCCGCCAACTCTCTCACCGCCAGCAAAACGCTCTCGTCTCACTTATTGCCCATGATGCCGAGATGGCTGCTGACGCCTCCTGATTCAAATACTGAAAGCTCAAGCCAGCCTGATCGCTGGCTTTTTTTTGCCTGAAATTCGGGCATAAAAAAACCCGCGGATGGCGGGTTTTTTTCTCGCAAGAAACTCAGAGCAGGAAGATCGTGGCCAGCCCAAGGAAAATAAAGAAGCCACCGCTATCGGTCATAGCCGTGATCATTACACTCGCGCCCATCGCCGGGTCGCGCCCAAGCCGCGCGAGCGTCATCGGAATCAAAACCCCCATCAACGCCGCAAGCAACAGGTTTAGGGTCATGGCAGCAGTCATCACCACTCCCAAAGACCAGCTGCCGTAAAGCAGGTAAGCAACAACGCCGATCACCCCACCCCAGACCACACCATTGATCAGTGCAACCGCCAGTTCCTTGCGCATAAGTCGCGAAGTATTACCGGTGCTCACCTGATCCAGCGCCATGGCTCGAACGATCATGGTGATGGTCTGGTTACCGGAGTTGCCACCGATACCCGCCACGATCGGCATCAACGCCGCAAGCGCCACAAGCTTCTCGATGGAACCCTCGAACAGACCAATCACCCGAGATGCAACGAATGCGGTGATCAAATTTATCGCCAGCCAAGCCCAACGGTTGCGCAATGACTTCCAGACCGATGCGAAAATATCTTCTTCTTCACGCAGACCCGCCATGTTGAGAACTTCGTTTTCGCTCTCTTCACGAATCAGGTCGACCATTTCATCGATGGTCAGACGGCCAATCAGTTTGCCGTTTTTATCGACCACTGGTGCGGAAATCAGGTCATAACGCTCAAACGCCTGGGCGGCATCGTAGGCTTCTTCGTCCGGATGAAAACTCACCGGGTCGCTGGCCATGACTTCAGAAACCTGCTTCTCCGGATCATTGACCAGCAAACGCTTGATCGGAAGCACACCCTTGAGGACACCGTCGTAGTCGACCACGAACAGTTTGTCCGTATGGCCAGGCAACTCCTTGAGTCGCCGCAAGTAACGCAGAACCACTTCGAGACTGACATCCTCGCGGATGGTCACCATTTCGAAGTCCATCAATGCACCGACCTGCTCCTCGTCATAGGACAAAGCAGACCGTACGCGTTCGCGCTGCTGGGCATCGAGGGTTTCCATCAACTCGTGGACGACGTCTCGCGGCAGCTCGGAGGCCAGGTCAGCGAGTTCGTCTGCATCCATGTCCTTGGCCGCAGCCAGGAGCTCGTGATCGTCCATGTCGGCGATCAGGGTTTCACGGACCGAGTCGGATACTTCGAGAAGAATGTCGCCGTCGCGATCAGCCTTGACCAATTGCCAGAGTGTCAGACGATCGTCCAGCGGCAAGGCTTCAAGGATGTAGGCAACGTCGGCGGAGTGCAGATCATCGAGCTTGCGCTGCAGTTCGACGAGGTTCTGCCGGTGAACCAGGTTTTCGACCCGGTCATGATGCGGGCCTTCCTGGCGGTGAGTCAGGTCTTCAACCACTCGCTGACGCTGCAACAGCTCAACAACTTGAGCGAGGCGGTCCTGCAAGCTTTCCTGTGTTTTCTTTACTTCAATTTCAGACATAGGCGAACTCCACTCCCAGCAGTGGAGCACGCCGGAAGGATCAATCAGTCAATTCATGATTGGAAAAACGGTTTACTGAGTAACTACTGGGTAAGTCCATGGAGGTATTCCACAAGCCCCGGCGGGGCTGACGGGCGCAATGATACACCGCCTGACGGTTTTAAATGTTAAAAAATCGCGGCTGAAACAAGCGCTTGCAAGACAAACTTGAGCGCCGTCCTGATCCTTCAAACTGCGACGACTCATCCTGAAAAGAAAACACACCACAGCGGAAAAATGTGGCGGCTAACCTTGATTTCAATCGTCACGGAGGACGCTTGATGCCATCGAATGCGCAGTATTGCTTTCTTATCGCCCTGCTCTGTCCGCCCTGTGCGCTTGCCACGACCATTCACCGATGCGCGGCACCCAACGGGCATATCACCTATACAACGCTAAGCTGTGCCATCGACGAAAGCCTTACGGCCCATGAAGTCCGCACACCAACAGCCGGCAGCGTGGCGCCCACCCTCATGCCCGAAGCCGAATCTCGCGCAACTTCAGGCGTGAAGATTCAAGACAGAGATCCAACCGTTGTCGGCAAGACAGAGGACAAATGTGGAAGCCAGATCAGTGCGAGAGAGCGGCGCGAAGCCATTCTCAATCAACGGATTATTGCAGGCATGACTCAGCAAGACGTCGAAAGCGCTCTCGGCAAGCCGAGCAAGATCAGTATTCGGAATTCGAGCACGAGCTACCGCTACGAAACCAAGCGAGGTCGTAGCGCCTACATAGAATTCGATGAGAGAGGATGCACGAAAGGAAAAGCCAAATCCCAGACGGCAAAAAGCCCGCTTTAAAGGCGGGCTTTTTGTTTGTATGGTGCACTCGACAGGATTCGAACCTGTGACCGCTCGGTTCGTAGCCGAGTACTCTATCCAGCTGAGCTACGAGTGCATTTTGTGTTTTTAGACCAGACCACAACTGGTTGAAACAGAGTAGCTCACATCACTGCAAACAACTCTTAAATGGTGCACTCGACAGGATTCGAACCTGTGACCGCTCGGTTCGTAGCCGAGTACTCTATCCAGCTGAGCTACGAGTGCATTTGTTGCCGCGCATTATAGGCCGTCTAATCTCTATGTCAAACACTTTTTCTAGTAATTTCAACAACTTACCGAAGAAGCCAGATTACAACGTACTACGCAAATAATGGCGGAGAACGGGGGATTCGAACCCCCGACACCCTTTTGAGGTGTACTCCCTTAGCAGGGGAGCGCCTTCGGCCACTCGGCCAGCTCTCCGCAACACGGGGCGTATATTAACCAGCTTCTTCCCCGTTTGCAAACATAAAAAACGATAAAAATTAATGGCTTGGTTCTTCGTCCTTCTCTTTCTTGATGCGCAGGTAAATTTCCTCACGGTGGACAGCCACCTCTTTAGGCGCGTTCACCCCAATACGCACTTGATTTCCTTTGACGCCGAGCACGGTCACGGTGATTTCGCCATCACCAATAATCAGGCTTTCTGCGCACCGACGAGTCAGAATCAACATACCTTTCTCCTCACGCCTTACATTTCAGGGACAACAGTCTGCAAAAAAAAGGCACTCGACCTACAACCAAAGCGGTCGCGGCCTACATGCCTGAGTATTGACTAGCGCGAGCAAAAGAACAGCCTCGGGGTCACGCCATTCAAAAAAACAAAAGGCGCGGTCAGACCGCGCCTTTTGGCAAACGCATCACTCGCCCTGGCGGGCCGGCGCGTCCAGATCGAAAGCTGTGTGCAGGGCGCGCACAGCCAGCTCCAGATACTTCTCTTCGATCACTACAGAGACTTTGATCTCCGAAGTCGAGATCATCTGGATGTTGATGCTTTCCTTGGCCAGGGATTCGAACATGCGGCTGGCTACGCCTGCGTGAGAGCGCATGCCAACACCAACGATCGAAACCTTGGCGATCTTGGTGTCGCCAACGACTTCACGGGCACCGATCTCACTAGCGGTGTTTTCCAGAACGGCTTGCGCAGCCTGGTAATCATTACGGTGCACGGTGAAGGTGAAGTCGGTGGTGTTATCGTGCGCGACGTTCTGCACGATCATGTCGACTTCGATGTTCGCGGCGCTGATAGGGCCGAGAATCTTGAACGCTACGCCCGGGGTGTCTGGCACGCCACGGATGGTCAGCTTGGCTTCATCGCGGTTGAAAGCGATGCCGGAAATGATCGGCTGTTCCATGGTTTCCTCTTCATCAATAGTAATGAGGGTACCCGGACCCTCCTTGAAGCTGTGCAATACGCGCAGCGGAACGTTGTACTTGCCGGCGAACTCCACCGCACGGATCTGCAACACCTTGGAACCGAGGCTGGCCATTTCCAGCATCTCTTCAAAGGTAATCTTGTCCAGGCGCTGTGCCACGGACACCACACGCGGGTCAGTGGTGTATACGCCGTCGACGTCGGTGTAGATCTGGCATTCGTCAGCCTTCAGGGCTGCCGCCAGGGCCACGCCGGTGGTGTCGGAGCCGCCACGACCGAGGGTGGTGATGTTGCCGTGCTCGTCAACGCCCTGGAAACCGGCAACAACCACGACACGACCGGCCTTCAGGTCGCCGCGGATCTTCTGGTCATCAATCTGCAAGATACGCGCTTTATTGTGCGCGCTATCCGTCAGGATCCGTACCTGGTTGCCGGTGTAGGACACCGCAGGCACGCCGCGCTTGATCAGCGCCATGGCCAACAGGGCAATCGTCACCTGCTCACCGGTGGACACGATCACATCCAGTTCACGCGGAACCGGCTGGCCGTCGCCACTGATTTGCTTGGCCAGATCGATCAGACGGTTGGTTTCGCCGCTCATTGCAGACAGCACAACCACCAGGTCATCGCCGGCATCGCGGAATTTCTTAACCTTGTCGGCGACCTGCTCGATTCTCTCGACAGTACCGACCGAGGTGCCTCCAAATTTCTGTACGATCAAAGCCATTTCAAAGCCGCCTCTGCCCATGAAGGGCGCCCAAATAATCACTCAAACAGCGTTGCGGCCCGCCACTAGACTGCGGGCCGCAAGCACTGCCTTATAAACCCTGCTCTACAAACGGAACGGTCAGCGCCAGTGCCGCATCCAGTGCGCCGGCGTCAGTACCACCGCCCTGCGCCATGTCTGGACGACCACCGCCCTTCCCGCCCACTGCCGCAGCGGCTTGCTTCATCAAATCACCGGCTTTGAGTTGGCCAGTCAGGTCTTTGGTTACGCCTGCAACCAGAACGACCTTTTCCTCATGGACACTGCCGAGCAGGATCACTGCGCGACCGAGTTTGTTTTTCAGCTGATCAACCAGCGCCAGCAATGCCTTGCCGTCCTGACCGTCCAAACGCACGGCCAGCACTTTCACACCTTTGACGTCCAGCGCTTGCGCCGACAGATCGTCGCCGGCCGCGCTGGCTGCCTTGGCTTGCAACTGCTCGAGTTGCTTCTCCAGCAGACGGTTGCGCTCCAGCACAGCCGACAGCTTGTCGATCAGGTTGTCGCGGCTACCCTTGACCAGGTTGGCCGCTTCCTTGAGTTGTTCTTCCGCCGCATTCAAGTAGGCCAGTGCCGCAGCACCGGTGACTGCCTCGATACGACGCACACCCGAAGCCACACCGCCTTCGCTGATGATTTTCAGCAGGCCAATGTCGCCGGTACGGTTGGCGTGGATACCACCACACAGTTCGACGGAGAAATCGCCGCCCATGCTCAGCACACGAACGCTGTCGCCGTACTTCTCGCCGAACAGCGCCATGGCGCCTTTCTGCTTGGCGGTTTCGATATCGGTTTCTTCGGTTTCAACTTCGGAGTTCTTGCGAATCTCGGCGTTGACGATCTCTTCCAGCGCTTTCAGCTGTTCAGGCTTGATGGCTTCGAAGTGACTGAAGTCAAAGCGCAGGCGCTGACTGTCGACCAGCGAGCCTTTCTGCTGAACGTGATCGCCCAGCACCTGGCGCAATGCGGCGTGCAGCAAGTGAGTGGCCGAGTGGTTCAGCGACGTCGCGTGACGCACTTCGGCATCGACATGAGTCTCGACCGGGGCACCTACAATCAGGCTACCCGAGTCAAGCACACCGTGGTGCAGGAACGCGCCGCCGGTCTTGGTGGTGTCGCGCACGTCGAAACGCGCAGCGCCAGCCTGGAGGAAGCCGCAATCACCGATCTGACCACCGGATTCCGCATAGAACGGCGTCTGGTTCAGAACCACCACGCCTTCTTCGCCTTCATTCAAGACGTCGACCGATTGCCCGTCCTTATAGAGAGCAACGATCTTTGCCGAACCGCTGTGAGCGGTATAACCGGTGAACTCGGTGTCCACGTCGACCTTGACCAGGCTGTTGTAATCCATGCCGAAGGAACTGGCGGAACGTGCACGGACGCGCTGGGCTTCCATTTCGCGCTCGAAGCCTTCTTCGTCGATGGTCAGGCTGCGCTCACGGGCGATATCGCCGGTCAGGTCCATCGGGAAGCCGTAGGTGTCGTAGAGTTTGAACACGACATCGCCCGGCACCACGTCGCCCTTGAGCTCGGCCAGATCCTGCTCGAGGATTTTCAGCCCCTGCTCCAGGGTCTTGGCGAATTGCTCTTCTTCGGCTTTCAGCACGCGTTCGATGTGTGCCTGCTGGGATTTCAGCTCCGGGAAGGCTTCGCCCATCTCGGCGACCAGGGCCGCGACGATCTGGTAGAAGAAGCTGCCCTTGGCGCCCAGCTTGTTGCCATGACGGCAAGCACGACGAATGATCCGGCGCAGCACGTAGCCGCGGCCTTCGTTGGACGGCAGCACGCCATCGGCAATCAGGAAACCGCAGGAACGAATGTGGTCGGCCACGACTTTCAGCGAAGCCTGAGCATCGTTGGTGCAACCGATGGCCTTGGCCGATGCGCTCAGCAGGCTCTGGAACAGGTCGATTTCATAGTTCGAGTGAACGTGCTGCAGCACGGCACTGATCCGCTCCAGGCCCATGCCGGTATCCACCGACGGTGCTGGCAGCGGGTGCAACACCCCATCGGCGGTGCGGTTGAACTGCATGAACACGTTGTTCCAGATTTCGATGTAACGGTCGCCGTCTTCTTCCGGCGAGCCCGGTGGGCCACCCCAGATGTCGGCGCCGTGATCGTAGAAAATCTCGGTGCAAGGACCGCACGGGCCGGTGTCGCCCATGGTCCAGAAGTTGTCGGAAGCGTACGGCGCGCCCTTGTTGTCGCCGATGCGAACCATGCGCTCCGCCGGAACGCCGATTTCCTTGGTCCAGATGTCATACGCCTCGTCATCGCTGGCGTAGACAGTGACCCAAAGCTTTTCCTTCGGCAGGTTCAGCCACTTGTCGGAGGTCAGGAAGTTCCAGGCGTAGGTGATTGCGTCACGCTTGAAGTAATCGCCGAAGCTGAAGTTGCCCAGCATTTCGAAGAATGTGTGGTGACGAGCGGTATAACCGACGTTTTCCAGGTCGTTGTGCTTGCCGCCGGCGCGCACGCATTTCTGGCTGCTGACGGCGCGGGTGTACGCGCGTTTTTCCTGGCCCAGGAAGCAGTCCTTGAACTGGTTCATCCCCGCGTTGGTGAACAGCAGGGTTGGGTCGTTGCCCGGAATCAAAGAGCTGGAGGCTACACGGGTGTGGCCTTGCTCTTCGAAGAAGCGAAGGAAGGCTTCACGGATTTCTGCGCTTTTCATTAGGTTCTTCCACGGAGGCTGCGGCCAAAGGCCTGTTCGAAACGTCAACAGACGAAACGACGGCAAAGGGCCGCATTATATCGGCCCTGTGCGCGGGGTACAGCGTGTTTATACGATAGAAACGGTCAATTGGACGGCTAACGCTATCACTTACGTGAAAAGTCGACGAATGTCGCGACGACCTGCTCGATTTGCGCAGCGCTGACGTCCATGTGCGTGACCATCCGCAGGCGTGCGGCGGCGCTGAGCCTGACCCCGCGTTCAGCGGCAAAGGCCTTGATCGCCTCGGCCCGGTCGCCCATGTTCACATAAACCATGTTGGTCTGTACCGGCTCGACCTCATAACCCGCCGCGCGCAGGCCTTCGGCCAGCAATTGGGCGTTGGCGTGGTCGTCGGCCAGGCGCTGAACGTTGTTGTCCAATGCATACAAACCAGCCGCCGCCAGGATTCCGGCCTGGCGCATGCCGCCGCCGACCATCTTGCGCAGGCGCCGCGCCTTGGCGATCAACTCCGCCGAGCCGCACAACACCGAACCGACCGGCGCGCCCAGGCCTTTGGACAGGCAGACCGAGACGGAATCGAAATGCCGGGTGATTTCCCGGGCATCGACACCCAGCTTGACCGCCGCGTTGTACAACCGCGCACCGTCCAGATGCAACTGCAGCCCGTGCTCGCGGGTAAAGCGGCGGGCCCGGGCCAGGTATTCCAGGGGCAGAACCTTGCCCTGCATGGTGTTTTCCAGTGCCAGCAGTCGAGTGCGGGCAAAGTGGAAGTCATCCGGCTTGATCGCGGCAGCGACTTGCGCCAGGTCCAGCGAACCATCGGCTTGCACTTCCAGTGGCTGCGGCTGAATCGAGCCAAGCACCGCCGCGCCGCCCCCTTCGTATTTATAGGTGTGCGCTTGTTGGCCGACGATGTACTCGTCACCGCGCTCGCAATGGGCCATCAACCCCAGCAGATTGCTCATGGTGCCGGTCGGGACAAACAACGCCGCGGCAAACCCCAGGCGCGTTGCCAATTCAGCTTCCAGCCGATTGACCGTCGGATCTTCGCCATAAACATCGTCTCCGGTGGCCGCGGTGGTCATCGCGTCGAGCATGCCGGCGGTGGGTTGGGTGACTGTATCGCTGCGAAGATCGATAACGCTCATGAATCTGGCCTCGGTTAGCAGGGGAAAATCCCTTTCAGGTAGGAATTACTGCGGTCATGCCGCTGAATAATCAACCCTTGTGTAGGAAAAGGCTTGTTGAACCGACGAAAAAGTCGATAAGAATCATCAGATAGCAGCGATGCACAGGTGAGAAATATGTGTTAAAAAAGCGGCGCCGCCAAACAATCTGACGGCAAAACGTTCTCAGGGCGGGGTGCAACTCCCCACCGGCGGTAATTGCGCGCAACGCGCATAGCCCGCGAGCGCTTGGTGACGGCACGGCTTCGGCGGTGACTGGCGGCAAGGTCAGCAGACCCGGTGTGATTCCGGGGCCGACGGTCATAGTCCGGATGAAGAGAGAACGGGATTGTTACCGATGGGCCCTGCGCAGCATTCGTGCGAGCGCGCGTACCCTGAAATCCCCTTCGATTCATAACGCCCTGTTTTTCACACAAACAGGAGTCAGAACATGCAACCCACCGCAATCGACAGCAAAAGCAAACACCATCAGGGCGAGCGCGTTGCGTTCATCCAGGCCTGCTGGCACAAGGATATTGTTGACCAGAGCCGTAAAGGCTTCGTCGCCGAAATGATTGCCCAGGGTTATCAGGAGTCCGACATCGATTTCTTCGAAGTCGGCGGCGCCTTTGAAATGCCCTTGCACGCCAAGTTGCTGGCCAAGACCGGCCGTTATGCCGGCATCGTCGCGGCAGCCCTGGTGGTGGACGGCGGCATCTACCGTCACGAGTTCGTCGCCCAGTCGGTAGTCAGCGGCTTGATGCAGGTTCAGCTGGAAACCGAAGTGCCGGTGTTCTCGGTGTCCCTGACCCCGCACCACTTCCATGCCGGCGAAGAGCACCACAAGTTCTTCTTCGAACATTTCGTGCATAAAGGCCAGGAAGCGGCGAGGACGTGTGCGGATACGTTGAAAAAAATACGAGCATTGCGTCGCACTGAACACCGCGCAGTAGCGGTGTAAGCAGTGTAAAACCTGTGGGAGCGAGCCTGCTCGCGAAGACGGATTGTCAGTCAGCAATTATGTCGACTGATACACCGCTTTCGCGAGCAGGCTCGCTCCCACAATGTTTAGTGTTGTGCTCAGGCGAGGTTATCGTCGCTGGTTGGCACGATCAGGATGCCGGCGCGCAGGCCATTCTTCACCTTGGGGTTCGGGAAGATAATCCGGGCGCCCTCCTCCTCGATGATCCAGCGGGTATTGGCGATGTCTTCCGCCAGCAAATACCCCACGTCCAATTCGGAAAAATTCTCGATGTCCGCTGGCAGGTTCAAGCGGAAGCTATCGCTATGCTTGATGATTTCCCGTGCCACGCTGAACAGTTGCAATCCGTCCAGCGCCGCCTCGGTCGACTCCGGCTCGTTGCCTTCGATGATTTGCTTAAGTCGGTTTTCCAGCAGCGAGACGTTAACGCCGTCGTTCTGCCCGAACGGCCGCGCCTTACCCAGTTCGAGGGTAAAGGACTCTGCCCCGAGCTTGTCGTAGGTGTAGGAACTGAAAACGATGGACGGCTTGTTCTGCAGCAGCACCGCCTCCATGCCGGCGGCGCGCAAGCGGGCCAGTTCCTGGCGCGAATGCTGGCGCCCTTCTTTCCAGGGGTACAACGCGAACTGCTCGATTTTCGAGCCGCGGATCGCGGTGTGCAGGTCGTAGTGCAGGCGCTGGCGATCCGGCAGGCTGAAGAAACTGGCGGCCAGCCGCTCGAGTTCACAGGCGCGCAAGGCTTCCGAGCCGCTGCTTTGTTCGTGACGGCCATTGAATAGCCGATTGACGTCCTGCTCGACGAAACGCTCGCCCTTGCGAATCGCTTCGGGGTTGCCGAACAGGAACAGAATACGGGCGCACGGCTTCAGATCGCCGCGAGCGATGTCATGCAACAACCGATCAAGCAATTCGATCGGCGCTGTTTCGTTGCCATGGATCCCTGCGGACAGCAGCAGATCCAGGCCATTGTCGCGCGCTTCGGGCGGCCGGACTTCCAGCGCACCCTCGCTCAACCAGCGCATGCGCACGCCTTCGACAGTCAGTTGAGTCTTCTCCGCCGGTTCGCGGCCGGCGAGGGTCAGTTCAAGCAGTTTGCCGAGGGCGAGCATAGAGCGGTTTCCTTAGTGATCGTGATTGCAATCCGGGCCGTGAACGTGGTCTTCGTCGCCGACTTCAGCCGGTTCCATTTCCAGTTGCAGACTTACCAGATTAGTCGCCAATGGGCGCAGCAGCAGGTTGGCGTATTCGGCGTCGCCTTCTTCGACGTCCACGCCGATCAGCAACTGCCCGCGGCCATCGTGCTGGATCCACAGCTCTTTGCCTTGCCACATGACCGCGACGCGGGTGCAGGAGGTTTCCAATTGCGTGCCGTCGGTGTCTTCAAGGATCAGCTGCAGTTTGTCGCTCATGTAATAACGCTCTCGTTTGAGATGAAGCGGCGCGCTGTCGTGTCCGAAAGCGCGCCGTCGATCAATTGATCTGGAATGGATAAACCGCGCCCAGTTTAAGGATTTGCGTCAGTTCATCCAGTGCCGTCCGGCACTCAAGCAGCAATTGCGGGTCCGCCAGATCGTTTTCGGTCATGCGGTCGCGGTAGTGCTTGTTAACCCATTCGGTCAACGTGCCGTACAACGGTGCCGTCATGATAACCCCTGGATTGACCGCCGCCAGTTCGGTTTCGTTGAGCGCGACGCGCAACCTCAGGCAAGCAGGGCCACCGCCGTTCTGCATGCTTTGCTTGAGATCGAAAACCTTCACCTCGCGGATCAGGCCGCCGGAACTGGTCAAACTCTGCAGGTATTGCCAGACACGCTCATTGCCACGGCATTCTTCCGGCACGATCAACAGCATGGAGCCGTCAGCACGCGACAGCAATTGGCTGTTGAACAGGTAGGACCGAACCGCGTCTTCGACCGTTACTGCGGAACGTGGCACACAGATCGACTGAAATTTCCCACCGACCTTGGCGAGTTTGCTCTGCAATTCAGCCAACATCTGTTCGGTCTCGAGGAACGCGTCCTCGTGATAGAACAGCACTTCACCGTTGCCCACGGCGATCACGTCGTTGTGGAACACGCCCTGATCGATCACAGACGGGTTCTGCTGGGCGTAGACCACACCGTCATCCTTCAAGCCGTGCAGGCGAGCGACGGCCTGGGACGCTTCAAGGGTCTGGCGTGCCGGGTACTTCTGCGGAGCCGGGTAGCGGGTGTCGAACGCGCTGCGGCCGAAGACGAAGAACTCGACGCCGGCTTCGCCGTATTCACGGCAGAAACGCGTGTGGTTGGCCGCGCCTTCGTCACCGAATTGCGCCACGGCCGGCAACGCGGCGTGGTGTGCGAAGTGTTTATGGTCGGCGAACATCGCCCCCAGCACGCGGCTGGTGGTCGGGTGTTCGATGCTGCGGTGGTATTTGCAATTGAGGTTGGCGGCCGTGAAATGCACGCGGCCGTCCGCGGTGTCGGCACTCGGGCTGACGGTAGCGGCGTTGGCGACCCACATGCTCGACGCCGAGCAACTGGCGACCAGCAGCGGCATCGCTTCTTTGGCAGCGCGCTCAATCACTTCAGCGTCGGTTCCGCCAAAGCCAAGGCGACGCAGAGCCGCCACATCCGGGCGCTCCTGAGGTGCCAGCACGCCTTGCTGAAAGCCCATGTCCATCAGCGCCTTCATCTTCGCCAGGCCTTGCAGGGCCGCTTCCTTCGGGTTCGAAGACTGCTGGCTGTTGCTCTGGGACGCGACGTTGCCGTAGGACAGGCCACCGTAGTTATGGGTCGGCCCCACTAGACCGTCAAAATTGACTTCATAGGATTTCATCAGCGAGGCTCCACGAGAATCTGTTTGTTATAGGCTTCAGTAACTATTCAGTACGACCGAGGCGCGGCCATCGCTGGCAAGCCAGCTCCCACAGTGATTGCGTCGTACACAAGATGTGTGAACGCCACCGAACCTGTGGGAGCGGACTTGCCCGCGAATGGGCATCACGCCATTTTCACGCCAGGCGTCAGGGCCGCTGGCAACACCAGGTTCGGCGTTTCCAGCGAGGCCACCGGGTACGCGCAGTAATCCGCCGCGTAGTAAGCGCTGGCGCGATGGTTGCCCGAAGCGCCGACGCCGCCGAATGGCGCGCTACTCGCGGCGCCGGTCAGTTGCTTGTTCCAGTTGACGATACCGGCACGGCTTTCCAGCCAGAATTGCTGATAACGCGCTTCGGAGTCCGAGAGCAGACCGGCGGCCAGGCCGTAGGCGGTATCGTTGGCTTCAGCGATCGCCGCTTCAAAATCAGCGTAGCGGATCACCTGCAGCAACGGACCGAACAGCTCTTCATCCGGGCGCTCGGCCACGGCGGTCACGTCGAGAATGCCTGGGGTCAGCAGTGCGGCCTGGGCCTGGGGTTGAGTCATTTCCAGCAGCGCCACCGCGCCGTTGGCCAACAGATGCTCCTGGGCCTCCATCAGCGCCTTGGCCGCACCGAGGGAAATCACCGAACCCATGAATGGCGCCGGTTGCTGATCAAAAGCGCCGACCTCAATCGTCGAGCTGACTGCCACCAGTCGCGCCAGCAATGCATCGCCCCAGGCGCCTTGTGGCACCAACAGGCGGCGTGCGCAGGTGCAGCGTTGACCAGCAGAAATGAACGCCGACTGAATGATGGTGTACACCGCGGCTTCCACATCGGCGACCTGATCGACCACCAGCGGGTTGTTACCGCCCATTTCCAGCGCGAGGATCTTGTCCGGACGGCCGGCAAACTGATTGTGCAAGTGATTGCCGGTACGGCTGGAGCCGGTGAAGAACAGCCCGTCGATCCCCGGATTCGCCGCCAGGGCGATACCGGTTTCGCGGGCGCCTTGCAGCAGGTTCAGCACACCGGCCGGCAGACCGGCCTCGATCCAGCACTTGACCGTCAGTTCGGCGACTTTCGGTGTCAGTTCGCTGGGCTTGAACAGCACACTGTTACCGGCCAGCAGTGCCGGCACGATATGACCGTTGGGCAAGTGGCCCGGGAAGTTGTAAGGGCCGAAAACGGCGACAACACCATGGGGTTTGTGGCGCAGCACGGCGGTGGCGTCGCCCAGCGGGCCGCTCTTCTCGCCGGTGCGCTCACGGTAGCTCTGCACCGAGATGGCAATCTTGTTGACCATGCTGGTGACTTCGGTCGCCGCTTCCCACAGGGGCTTGCCGGTTTCCTCACCGATGGTGCGAGCCAATTCGTCAGCGCTGGTCTTCAAGGCTGCGGCAAAGGCTTCCAGTACCGAAATGCGCTCTTCCAGGGTCCGACGGGCCCAGCCCGGGAACGCCTGACGCGCCGCTTGCACGGCCGATTCAACCTGAGCGGCGGTGGCGCCTTCACCCGACCACAGCACTTGCTGGGTCACCGGGTTCAGCGACTGGAACGTTTCGCCCTGACCGGCCAGCCATTCACCTGCAATGTATAGCGACTTCATTATTTCGACTCCCGAGCTGCGGACAACGCCACGGCGCGCACTTGATCGCCAGCGTTGAGTTGAAGACGTTTGGCGGTCAGCGGGTCGACCACCAGCGTACCGGCGGCCAGACGTGCCGGAGCGGCAGTGATGCGGCAGTCTTCGCGCTTGCGGTTGTGAATGATGAATGGCGTGGCGTCGTCACCCGGTGTGCCGATGGCCAACACCAGCGCCTGGCTGTCACGCACGGCGCGGATCTTGCCGGTTTCGCATTCGATGGCCGGGCCTGCGTCGAAAATGTCGACGTAACCCTGGTAGCTGAAACCTTCGCTCTTGAGCATGGCCAGCGCCGGCTCGGTGTCCGGGTGCACCTGACCGATCACGTTGCGTGCATCCGGCGACAGGAAGCAGGTGTACAACGGGAATTTCGGCATCAGTTCGGCGATGAACGCCTTGTTGCCCACGCCGGTCAGGTAGTCGGCCTGGCTGAATTCCATCTTGAAGAAGTGTCGGCCCAGGCTTTCCCAGAACGGCGAGCGCCCGGCGTCATCGGACACGCCGCGCATCTCGGCAATGATCTTGTTGCCGAACAGTTGCGGGAACTCGGCAATGAACAGCATCCGCGCCTTGGACAGCATGCGGCCATTGAGGCCACTGCGGTAATCGGCGTGCAGGAACAGCGAGCACAGCTCGGAGTTGCCGGTCAGGTCGTTGGCCAGGAACAGCGTCGGGATTTCGCGATAGATGTTCAGTTCCTGGGACGCGCTGACGGTCAGACCGACGCGGAAGTTGTACCAGGGCTCCCGCAGGCCAACGGCGCCTGCGATGGCGGAAATGCCCACCACGCGAGCGTTGTCGTCTTCGAGCACGAACAGGTAGTCCGCATCGCCCCGCCCGGCTTCGCCACGGAAGGTCTTCTCGGCCCAGCCAACCCGATGGGCCAGACGCTCTTCGTTGGCCGGCAAGGTGGTCAGGCCGGTGCCGGTGCTGCGGGCCAGGTCGATCAGAGCGGGTAAATCGCTGCTGCGTACGGGACGAACGATCATGCTATCTCCTCAAACGGGCCGCCAACGCCACCCGCGAAACTTCGCTGCTTTGCAAGACTCTTTTCAGTCAGGTGTCAAACCGCTACCAGGCGCACGCTGGCACCTTCACCGACGCCCAGGGCTTCGGCCGCATCCAGGTCGAGAGTGACGGGTTTGCCCGGCGCGTAATCGAGCTCGAGCATGACCGCGCGGTAATCCTGCAACTGCGCGTTGGACACCAGGTACTGTCGACCGACACCTTTGACCGGCTCGCCGATTTTCACCGGCACCACGCGGCTCTGGGCGATCGAACGGATCCCCGAGACGCGGGCATGCAGGGTCGGGCCGCCGTCGAAAATATCGATGTAGTGATCGGTCTCGAAGCCTTCGCGCATCAGGATGTCGAAGGTGATCTGCGCCCGTGGATGCACCTGGCCCATCGCTTCTTGCGCAGAGTCTGGCAGCAACGGCACGTAGATCGGGTAATGCGGCATCAGCTCGGCCAGGAACGTACGGCTCTTCAGACCGCAAAGACGCTCGGCTTCGGCGTAATTGAGGTCGAAGAAGTTGCGGCCAATGGCATCCCAGAACGGCGAGTCGCCGTTTTCATCGCTGTAGCCGACGATCTCGGTCACCACGGAATCGGCAAAGCGCTCCGGGTGGCTGGCCACGAACAGCAGGCGACCACGGGAGTTGAGCTCGGCCCAGGGCGAACCCACCAGCTCACGCTGTACGTAGAAACTGGTCAGCAAGCTGTTGCCGGTCAGGTCGTGGCACTGGGAAAGCACGTGAATCTTGTTATGAATCTTCAGCTCGCGAGAGGCGTGCACGAAGGTTTCATTGCGGAAGCTGTAGAACGGCTCGGAATAACCGGCGGAAGCGACGATCGCCGAGCAGCCCACCAGTTTGCCGGTGGCCGTGTCCTCGAGGACGAAGAAATAGCTTTCTTCACCGTTGAAACTCACTTCGGCAGCGAACGACGCCTCGCTCGCGGCGATCTTGTCGCTCAGGCGTTCAACGTCATCCGGCAAGGAAGTGACACCAATCGGGCTGTCCGCAGCCAGACGCTGTACCTCGCCCAGATCAGCCATTTGCGCGGGGCGCATCACCAGCATGGTGTCACTCCTTAATCAAGAACAGGTCGACCCGATTGGCCGACGGGAAAAAAATACCGGGGTTGCTCAACACATCGCCCTCTGTAGGAGCTGGCTTGCCAGCGAAGGCGACCGTTTGATCACCGCGAGGCCTTCGGGCCTCTTCGCTGGCAAGCCAGCTCCTACAGGGGTCATGCGTCGGGCAGGCCCGGCACGGAAAAATTGTCTCGGCGCTCACCCTTGAGAATAGGCGCCGAGCGTCACGCGACCTGAATTCAGGCTTGGGTCAGTTTTGCCGCAGCGCGTTCGAAGCGGTCCAGACCGGCATCGATGTCGGCGTCTTCAACCACCAGGCTAGGCGCGAAACGGACCACGTCCGGCCCCGCTTGCAACACCATCAGGCCTTCTTTCTCAGCGGCGTTGAAGATGTCCTTGGCCTTGCCTTTCCAGGCGTCGCTCAGCACACAACCGATCAACAGGCCCAGACCACGCACCTTGGTGAACAGGCCGTACTTCTCGCCGATCTGCTCCAGGCGAGCCTTGAACTTGTCGTGCTTGGCGTTTACACCGGCCAGCACCTCAGGAGTATTGACCACGTCGACCACCGCTTCCGCGACCGCGCACGCCAGCGGGTTGCCGCCGTAGGTGGTGCCGTGGGTGCCGACGACAAGGTGCTTGGCCAGGTCTTCGGTGGTCAGCATCGCCGCGATCGGGAAACCGCCGCCCAGGCTCTTGGCGCTGGTCAGGATGTCCGGGATCACGCCGTAGTGCTGATAGGCGAACAGTTTGCCGGTACGGCCCATGCCGGTTTGCACTTCGTCGAAGATCAGCAGCGCGTTGTGCGCGGTGCAGAGCTCGCGGGCGCCTTGCAGGTATTCGAGTTCAGCCGGGATAACACCGCTTTCGCCCTGGATCGGCTCCAGCACCACCGCGCAAGTCTTGTCGGAAATGGCGGCTTTCAGCGCGGCCAGATCGTTGTACGGCACGTGGGTGATACCGGTGATTTTCGGACCGAAACCGTCGGAATACTTCGACTGGCCACCGACGTTCACGGTGAACAGGGTACGACCGTGGAAGCTGTTGAGCGCGGCGATGATTTCGTACTTCTCGCTGCCGAAGCGGTCGTGACCGACGCGACGGGCCAGCTTGAAGGCGGCCTCGTTGGCTTCAGCGCCGGAGTTGCAGAAGAAAGCACGCTCGGCAAAGGTGGCATCGATCAGCTTATGGGCCAGGCGCAGGGCCGGCTCATTGGTGAACACGTTGGACACGTGCCACAGCTTGTTGGCCTGTTCGGTCAAGGCGCCGACCAGCGCCGGATGCGCATGGCCCAATACGTTTACGGCAATCCCGCCGGCGAAGTCGATCAGCTCGCGACCGGACTGGTCCCAGACGCGGGAGCCGGCGCCACGCACAGGAATGAAGGCGGCAGGCGCGTAGTTGGGAACCATAACCTGATCGAAATCGGCGCGTTGTACCGCAGCGTGCTCAACGGACATCGGAGTCTCCTGAAGAGAAAACACTCGCCTGAAACTGGCGAGCGATGGGGGGATTGTAAGGACAGTTTTCAGCCCGGCCTTGCCGCCAAGCGACAACTTCTTATAGCGCAAACCCCGGATTTTCCCGGGTTTACGGCAATGCGACATATAGGGTCGCAAAGGCGCAGTTTAACTGGACCAGACAGTTAACGGCAGGCTTGGCAGGATTTGATTTACCGAGGCATCGCGAGATGCCGACAACGGCCGGACATCTATAAAGAAGGATGAGCGAAGGCTTTAACAGGTCATCCATGGCAATAGCGCCATGGACTGATCAGGCAGAAATCAGCCGCGCTCGGAAGGCACGGAGGACAACTCGAACGGGCTGCTGCTGCGTCGCTGGTTGCGATCTTCCCGCGGCGTGGCGCCGAAGAAGTTTCGGTAGGCGCTGGAGAAATGCGGCCCCGAGGAGAAGCCGCACGACAAGCCGATCTGAATGATCGACTTGCTGGTTTGCATCAACATCTGCCGGGCCTTGTTCAGGCGCAGCTCCAGGTAGTACTGGCTCGGCACACGGTTGAGGTATTGCTTGAAGATCCGCTCCAGCTGTCGACGGGACACGCACACGTGCTGGGCGATTTCGTCGGTGGTCAGCGGCTCTTCGATGTTGGCTTCCATCAGCAGCACCGCCTGGGTGAGCTTTGGATGGCTGGAGCCGAGGCGATTCTGCAACGGAATACGCTGACGCTCACCGCCTTCGCGGATGCGCTCGACCACCAACTCTTCCGACACCGCACCGGCCAGTTCCGCACCGTGATCGCGAGCCAGCACCGCCAGCAGCAAGTCGAGCACCGACATGCCACCGCAGGCGGTCAGGCGATCGCGATCCCAGTCGAACAGATGGCTGGTGGCGATGACTTTCGGGAAACGTTCAGCGAAATCGTCCTGCCAGCGCCAATGCACGGCAGCACGATAACCATCAAGCAAACCGAGTTGCGCCAACGGATAGACACCGGCGGACAGACCACCGATCACACACCCCGAACGCACCAGTTGTTTCAGCGCACTGCTGAGTGCCGGCGCCAGGGTGGTCGGTGGCTCGTCGGCGAGCAGGAACAGCTTCTGGAAATTTTCGAGCTTGCCAGTCCAGGCTTCGCCGGGCAATTGCCAGGCGTTTTCGGCCGGAGGTTCGGCCTGCAGGAATGACAGTTCGTAGACCACGTCCGGATGCACACGCTGGGCAACACGCAAGGCCTCCTCAGCCAGCGCAAGCGTCAGTGCTTTAGTGCTGGGCCAAATCAGGAAACCAATTCGATGGGCAGTCATGGGTGGGCGATCCGAAGCGAAGAACAGTGATGAAGGCATGGGCCAATGCTAGCCCGTAAGTGGACGCAAATCTCGAAACCAACACAGATCAACTGTAGGAGCGAGCCTGCTCGCGAAAGCGGTGGATCAGTCGACATCTACGCTGGATGTCACACCGCATTCGCGAGCAGGCTCGCTCCTACAAGGGATCAGGAGCCAGCCTCTGATTTGCGAAGCATGCACGATCCTGGTGCACAACGGCAGTCTTGATTACTTCAGGCTGCCCGAGAGGAATTGCTGCAAACGTTCCGATTGTGGGTTCACCAGCACTTCACGCGGGTTGCCGCTTTCTTCGACGACACCTTTGTGCAGGAACACCAGCTGGTTCGACACTTCACGGGCGAAGCCCATTTCGTGGGTCACCACCACCATGGTCCGGCCTTCCTGGGCCAGGGCCTGCATCACCTTGAGAACATCGCCGACCAGCTCCGGGTCGAGGGCCGAGGTCGGTTCGTCGAACAGCATCACTTCGGGTTCCATCGCCAGCGCACGGGCAATCGCCACGCGCTGTTGCTCGCCGCCGGACATATGGCCCGGGTAGGCATCCTTGCGATGAGCGACACCCACCTTGTTCAGGTAATGCTCGGCCTTTTCACGGGCCTCGGCCTTGGAAACGCCCAGCACATGAACTGGCGCTTCCATGATGTTTTCCAGCGCAGTCATGTGCGACCACAGGTTGAAATGCTGGAACACCATCGACAGGCGCGAACGCATGCGTTGCAGCTGTTTCGGGTCGGCGGCCTTCAGCGCGCCGTCCTTGTTCGCCACCAGCTTCAGCTCTTCATTGTTGAGCAGGATCTTGCCCGCGTGCGGCTGCTCCAACAGATTGATGCAGCGCAGGAAGGTACTTTTGCCGGAGCCACTGGAGCCGATGATGCTGATCACATCGCCAGCCGCCGCTTTCAGGGACACGCCCTTGAGCACTTCGTGACTGCCATAGCGTTTATGCAGGTCTTGGACTTCAAGTTTGTACATGCGGTCGGTTCTCACAAAAAGCAGTCAGTCAGTCGTTGAGCAAGCGCCCGTGACGCAGCGCTTCGCGCCCCGCCACCTTGGCCAGCCAGAAACCGGGTTGGGCATAACGCAGCCGTTCAATGGCAAACAGCACCCCGGACGTACCAGCACACACCGTGCTGACCCGATCCGCCAGCGGATCGATCACCTCAAAAATCTCGTCGCCGGCTTCAATCCACTCGCCGGGTTTACGCAGAAAACTCACCACGCCCGGATGCGGCGCGAACAGCAATTCAGTGCCTTCGAACGGCAGGCCTTCGCAAGCGTCCTGTGCAGGTGCAGGCCAGTCGCCGCTGATCAGGCCCTGCTCGGCGAGGAACGCCAGAATGCCCTCGGCGTGCGCCTCGGTCTCGAGGCGACCGGTGTCGGCCTGGCCACCCAGCTCAATGGTAGTCGCCAGGCACGCCAGCGGAATCTGCGCGTCCGGGAACAAACGGGACAACCGCAACCACGGCAGCGAACAGGCTTCATCGAAGGAGCTGCCGCCGGAGTCTTCCGCCAGCAGGCCGACCCGCACATTCAGGTGCGCGGCCAACGAACGCCACTGCGGCCAGTGCTGCGGCAAGGCGTACATGTGCAGCGCCGCCTCGCAATCGCAATGCAGGTCCAGCACCACATCGGCGGTGCAGGCATGGCTGAGCAGCACACGCTGCATGCCTTGCAACTGGCTGCTCGCCTCTGGCAAGGCAGCCAGATGGTCACTCATGGCCTGGCGGATCAAACGGATGTTGGCGTGCGGGTCATCGCCCAGATGCCCATCGAGCGCCGCCGCCACAGGCGCGCTGAGCTCGACGAAATCCCGGTTGAAGTTCTTGCCGCTGCCGGCCTCGAACCGCCCCTGATGGTTGCCCTGCAACAGTTGACCGAGGCCCAGTGGATTGGCCACCGGCACCAGTTCGATCACGCCATTGAGCAAGCCTTGGGCTTCGAGTTCGGCCAGGCGCTTCTTCAGCGCCCAGGCCGTGCGCATGCCCGGCAGTTCATCGGCATGCAGGCTGGCCTGGATGTAGGCCTTGCGCTCGCCACTGCCGAAGCGGAACACCGAAACCTGGCGCTCGCTACCAAGGTGGCTCCACGGCAATGCATGATCAATGCGTTCCATATCAGTGCTTCCGCGGGGCCAGGTAGCCCAGCCAGCGGCGCTCGGCCAGTTTGAACAGCTTCACCAGAATGAAGGTCAGGCACAGGTAGAACACGCCGGCGGTGATGTAGGCCTCGAACGGCAGGTAGAACTGGGCGTTGACCGTGCGCGCGGCACCGGTGATGTCGATCAGGGTCACGATGGACGCCAGACTGGTGGTCTGCAGCATCATGATCACTTCGTTGCTGTATTGCGGCAGCGCACGACGCAGAGCCGACGGCAACAGGATGCGCTTGTACATCTTGACCCGCGACATGCCCATGGCCTTGGCCGCTTCGATCTCGCCGTTCGGCGTGGCCCGCAGGCTACCGGCGATGATTTCGGCAGTGTAGGCGCTGGTGTTGATGGCGAATGCCAGGCACGCACAGAAGGTCGCGCTGGACAGCCACGGCCAGAGGAAGCTGTCGCGAACGGTTTCGAATTGCGCCAGACCGTAGTAGATCAGGAACAACTGCACCAGCATCGGCGTGCCGCGGATCACGTAGGTGTAGAGCCATGCGGTCATGTTGACCGCCGCGTTTTTCGACACGCGCATCAGGCCCAGCGGCAAGGCACACAGCAGGCCGAAGAACAGCGACAGCGCGAGCAGTTTGAGGGTGGTCACCAGGCCGCCGAAGTACAGCGGCAAGGCCTCCCAAATGACGTTGTAGTCGAAGATCATAGATCAGCCGCCCTTACGCCTACCGAGTAGCGCTTCTCAAGGTGACGCAATGCCAGCAACGAGACACTGGTGATCACCAGGTACATCGCCGCCACTGCGAGGAAGAAGGTGAAAGGTTCGCGGGTGGCATCGGCCGCCTGCTTGGCCTTGAACATCATGTCTTGCAGACCCACCACCGAAATCAGCGCGGTGGCCTTGGTCAGTACCAGCCAGTTGTTGGTGAAACCCGGAATCGCCAGGCGAATCATCTGCGGTACCAGCACCCGGAAGAACACCTGGAAACTGCTCATGCCGTAAGCCATGCCGGCTTCGGCCTGACCTTTGGGGATCGCCATGAAGGCGCCACGGAAGGTTTCCGACAGGTACGCACCGAAGATGAAGCCCAGGGTGCCGATACCGGCAGCCAGCGGGTTCAAGTCGATGTACTCGTCAAAACCGAGCAGCGGTGCGACGCGGTTGAGCAGGTCCTGGCCGCCGTAGAAAATCAGCAGGATCAACACCAGGTCGGGAATACCGCGGATCACCGTGGAGTACAGATCGCCCAGCCAGGCCAGCCAGCGCACCGGCGACAGGCGCAGTGCCACGCCGATCAGGCCCAGAACAATGGCCAGGGCCATGGACGACAAGGCGAGCTGAAGCGTCAGCCAAGCGCCATCGAGGATGACAGCCCCGTAGCCTTTCAACATGATTCAGGTCCTCGAAAGTTGGGATGAAAAAATGGCGCAAACCTCAGAGATCCTGTTGCTTGCGCCATTTAGGACTTGTCGCCGGGACGTGTTACTTGCCGTAGATATCGAAGGCGAAGTACTTGTCCTGGATTTGCTTGTACTTGCCGTTTTCGCGGATGGCCGCGATGGCAGTGTTGAGCTTGTCCAGCTCAGCCTTGTCGCCCTTGCGCACGGCAATGCCGACGCCGTCGCCGAAGTATTTGACGTCGGTGAACGCAGGACCGACGAAGGCGAAGCCTTTACCGGCGTCGGTTTTCAGGAAACCGTCATCCAGCAGCGTAGCGTCTGCCACGGTGCCGTCGAGGCGGCCAGCGGCCACATCCAGATAAATTTCGTTCTGCGAGCCGTACGGCTTGATCTCGGCACCCAACGGGGCCAGGACTTCACGGGCGAAACGCTCGTGGATCGAACCACGTTGCACGCCGATGTTCTTGCCCTTGAGCTCGGTCAGGTTGTCGCTGACCTGAGTGCCGGCCTTCATGACCAGGCGCGCCGGAGTGTTGTAGTACTTGTTGGTGAAGTCCACGGACTTCTTGCGATCTTCAGTGATCGACATGGACGACAGGATCGCGTCGATCTTACGCACCTTGAGCGCCGGGATCAGACCGTCGAACTCTTGCTCGACCCACACGCACTTGACCTTCATCTCTTCGCACAGGGCGTTGCCGATGTCGTAGTCGAAACCCACGATGCTGCCGTCCGGTGCTTTGGATGCGAACGGAGGGTAAGCCGCTTCAATACCGATTTTCAGAGGTTTTTCATCGGCGAAGGTTGGCAGGGACAGCACGGTGGACAGTGCCAGGGCGCCAAGCAGCACGAGTTTCTTCATCTTGGGACTCCATCGGAAAAGGGCTAAAACGGCAGAGTGAGCGACAGCCCAATATGCGAATGAGTGGAACCGGAAAGCGTTGCTGCGTCCTGCATTGCGTGTGCGAATTTTCAACACGGGCAACGACGAGCGAATGATCGGCATTCTAACGACAGGCCCGAAGCCGATATTTCTTCAATGCGACAACTAGTTACAGAAGCACCGAGAAAGCCGTTTAGGCACGTTGACAGCCTTGCAAAATCATGCAAGAGCAAAAGATGGTAAACCGATCTATGTTGCAAATTGCGGGCCTATTATTGGCAAACCCTTCTAATCCGGCAAGCGTAGCGTGGGGAGTTATTTTTTGAGCGTGCGAAATGCACCATTGCTGGCCGACGGCGTTTCGCAATGCCCCGACTCTGCGCGAGCGGTTACACATTCAGTTACTTGAAAGCAGATGGGTAACAGTGGGAAAGCGCCTACAGAGGAAGCCGATAATTATTGGCTGATGTTTATGCGGTATCTGTCAGGCCGTCATCGCGGGCAAGCCTTGCTCCCACGGAATCGGCGTCGTGCCCAAGATCGGCGAACAACACAAAACCTGTGGGAGCAAGGCTTGCCCGCGATGAGGCCAGAACTGCCAACACAAAAACCTCAGGCAACAAAAAGCCCCACCCGACTCAACATCGGGTAGGGCTTCGATGACGCCAAACGCTACTTACGCAACATTCATCGTCTTGTGCGTATCAATCAAATGCTGCACCACCCCCGGGTCCGCCAGGGTGGAAATATCGCCCAACCCGTCATATTCAGCGGTAGCAATCTTGCGCAGAATCCGCCGCATGATCTTGCCCGAACGGGTTTTCGGCAAGCCCGGCGCCCACTGGATCACGTCCGGCGAAGCAATCGGGCCGATCTCCTTACGCACCCAGTTCTTCAGCTCCAGGCGCAACTGCTCGCTGGTTTCTTCGCCGGCGATCAGGGTGACGTAGACATAGATGCCCTGGCCCTTGATGTCGTGCGGCACACCGACCACCGCCGCTTCCGCGACTTTCGGGTGCGCGACCATGGCGCTTTCGATCTCGGCGGTGCCCATGCGGTGGCCGGAGACGTTGAGCACGTCGTCCACGCGACCGGTGATCCAGTAGTACCCATCGGCATCGCGACGGGCGCCGTCACCGGTGAAGTACATGCCGCGGAAGGTCTTGAAGTAGGTGTCGACGAAACGGTCGTGATCGCCGTACAGCGTGCGCGCCTGGCCTGGCCACGAATCGAGAATCACCAGGTTGCCCTCGGCCTCGCCTTCGATGATGTTGCCCAGGTTGTCCACCAGGGCCGGCACCACGCCGAAGAACGGACGCGCCGCCGAACCTGGTTTCATGGCATGGGCGCCCGGCAGCGGGCTCATCATGTTGCCGCCGGTTTCGGTCTGCCACCAGGTGTCGACGATCGGGCAACGGGACTGGCCGACGTTCTTGTAGTACCAGTCCCAGGCTTCCGGGTTGATCGGCTCGCCCACCGAACCGAGCAGGCGCAGGCTGCTGCCATCGGCGCCTTCCACCGCCGCCGTGCCCGAGGCCATCATGGCGCGGATCGCCGTCGGTGCGGTGTAGAGGATGTTGACCTTGTGCTTGTCGACGATCTTCGCCACCCGGGTGATGTCCGGGTAGTTCGGCACGCCTTCGAACAGCAGCGTGGTCGCGCCGTTGGCCAGCGGGCCGTAGACGATGTAACTGTGGCCGGTGACCCAGCCGACGTCGGCGGTGCACCAGTAGATTTCGCCCGGACGGTAGTCGAATACACGTTCGTGGGTCATCGCCGCGTACAGCAAGTAGCCGCCGGTGGTGTGCTGCACGCCCTTCGGCTTGCCGGTGGAACCGGAGGTGTAGAGGATGAACAGCGCTTCTTCGGCGCCCATCTCTTTCGGCGCGCACACGGTGCCGGCCACTTTCATCAGGTCTTCGTACCAGATGTCGCGGTGCTGGTTCCACTTGATGTCGCCACCGGTGCGCTGGCAGACGATGACTTTCTGGATGCTGCTGGTTTCCGGGTTGGTCAGCGCGTCGTCGACGTTGGCCTTGAGCGGGATCTTCTTGCCGGCACGGATGCCTTCGTCGGCGGTGATCACCACTTTCGAGCGGCAGTCGATGATGCGACCGGCCAGCGCTTCCGGCGAGAAGCCGCCGAACACCACCGAGTGAATCGCGCCGATCCGGGTGCAGGCCAGCATGGCGACCACGGCTTCGGGGATCATCGGCATATAGATCGTCACCACGTCGCCGCGGTGCACGTCCTGGCCGCGCAGGGCGTTGGCGAACTTGCAGACTTGTTCATGCAGTTCGCGGTAGGTGATGTTTCGGCTTTCGGCAGGGTCATCGCCCTCCCAAATGATCGCGACCTGGTCGCCGCGCTCGGCCAGATGCCGGTCGAGGCAGTTGTAGGAAACGTTCAGGGTGCCGTCGGCGAACCACTTGATGTCGACATGGTGATCGTCGAAGGAGGTCTGCTTGACCGTGGTGAAAGGCTTGATCCAGTCGAGGCGCTTGGCTTGCTCGCGCCAGAAACCGTCCGGGTTGACGACCGACTGCTGGTACATGGCCTTGTAGGTCGCCTCGTCAGTCAGCGTATTGGCCAGGACCTCGGGACGAACGGGATACAGGGAAGCCGCACTCATCTTTCTTACCTCGGTGGAATTAGTTGTTTTTGTATGGCCCCCGTTTTAGCCGGGCCGGGCCTATAGAACCATTCGACGATGGTAGTAACAAGCCCATACAAATTGTCATGAATAGCTCTAAACCGCCCACCGCCCCTGGTAGGAGCGAGCCCTGCTCGCGATGGTCGTCAACAATAACGCGCCCAGCCTTACACCCCGCGAAGATCTCAGGTTCATCGCGAGCAAGCTCGCTCCCGCAGAGAAATAGAGGTTATTCGGGGATTGTTACAGGATCTGTCAAAGGTGTTTATCAAAACCACGTCTATATGAACGTATCCGCCACCCCTAAAATCTGCCACGCCAACCCGGCAACCTGAGTTAACCCAGTTACAGCCCCCACGAAGGCAGTTAACCCAAACCAAGTAGTTCAGCTCCACACGCAACCCCAAAAAGGTTGCGTGAACCCACTCGACCTTAGAAAGGTAAAACTCAAATGAAAGCTTTATTGGTTCTGGCCCTCAGCAGCGTGTGCGTAAGTGCCATGGCAAGCGAGGTCCCGACTGATGTCGCGCAGCAACAACCGCCCATTGAGGAATACACTTACTCGATGAACCTGGACATCGCCAAAGTGATCTCCATGAGCGAAGCCCCGAATGTTTGTGAAGTTGTGCCAATGAAAATGGAATACGAAGATTCCAACGGTCAACGGCATATCCTGCGTTACAGCGCGATGGGCAACGGTTGCTCTAACGGCTGATCCCCTGCTTCACCCCTCCCCCGAATAGGTTCGACCCACCCGCCGCGATCAGGCAGATGAAGCGCCGAACCTTAACAATCGAATATTTCGATTATTTTAAGCATTTATTTGCGCTTTTTAATCGAAATAGTCGGCGTAGTATCAGTCTCAACCCACGACAAACAACGCCCTCGAAACTGGAGCAAAGACCATGAAAACCCAACTGATCCTCGCCCTGACCCTCTCCGTCCTGGCTGCCAACACCTTCGCTGCCGATGGTTACGACCGCACCGGCTCGGCCGCCTACACCAGCGAAGCGGCTGTCGCTTCCGACGGTTACGACCACACCGGTTCAGCGTCCTTCGCAGCCGATGGCGCAGACCACGTTGGCGCAGGCAAACTTGCTGCCGACGGCTCTGATCACACTGGCGCCGCCCGCCTCGCCGCCGATGGTGCCGACCACGTTGGCGCCGCTCGCCTGAGCTGAGCCGCCAGCGCGACTTCATGGCCCGACTTCGGTCGGGCTTAGTTGTGTCTGGAGCCTGAGAAACCCCCACAGAAACACAAGATGTAGTGAAAAAAGCCTTTTTTGGTTATTTCTTGAGCAAAAATAATCCACGGCAAAAAATCAGGAAAAAAAATCTTTCCCCGCCAACATCGTTCAAAGCCCTGTAAACCCTCGCTCTGGCCGAACAACGGTCGCCGTCGACCGATCCGCAAGCCATTTCGTCGCACCACAGCACGCAAAACTTCCCTATAATGCGGCCGTAAACGGGCCTGCAATATTCCCTTACAGGGATGAAAAGCCAGTCTGAAGCCCCGCACAAGCAATCAACGCTTGCTGCGCCCATCAGTGGCTCTCGGAACCCCGTACAAAATTCTGTTTGATGCCTGCGTATAGCTGCTGCAAAAAACGATTCCTTTAGATCCAACGCGGCCAGTAAGGCCGTGTGAAAAACCGACCTATTCATTTTCACACGGGCAACTGGCCCTCACGCAGGAGACGACACGTCATGCTGAGCTGGGACGAATTCGACAAAGAAGACACGGAAGTAGTGGCCAAGAGCGCCAACGCCGGCCACGCCACCGAAGCCAATATGGACCGTCTCGACAGCGCCGGCGGTGCCGCAGCCCTGGAAGCTCGCGCCGTGACCGCCTCTGACTCCGCTGCCGTGGCCCGCGCCAAAGCTGCCCTGGATTCCCTCGACGTCGCCGAAGGCCTCGCCGAACTCGAAGGCGCCTCCGCCCGTGTCGCCGTTGACGAAAAGCGCATGATCAACTGCCGCGCCGACCTCAACCAACTCGTGCCCTTCAAGTACGACTGGGCCTGGCAGAAATACCTGGACGGCTGCGCAAACCACTGGATGCCGCAAGAAGTCAACATGACCGCCGACATCGCCCTCTGGAAAAACCCGGAAGGCCTGACCGACGACGAGCGCCGCATCGTCATGCGCAACCTCGGCTTCTTCTCCACCGCCGACTCCCTGGTTGCCAACAACCTGGTCCTGGCCGTGTACCGCCTGATCACCAACCCGGAATGCCGCCAGTACATCCTGCGCCAGGCTTTCGAAGAAGCGATCCACACCCACGCCTACCAGTACTGCATCGAATCGCTGGCCATGGATGAAGGCGAAATCTTCAACATGTACCACGAGATCCCATCGGTCGCGAAAAAAGCCACCTGGGGCCTGAAATACACCCGCTCGATCTCCGATCCGAAGTTCGAAACCGGCACCGTCGAAACCGACAAAGAACTGCTGCGCAACCTGATCGCCTACTACTGCGTTCTGGAAGGCATCTTCTTCTACTGCGGCTTCACCCAAATCCTCTCCATGGGCCGCCGCAACAAAATGACCGGCGTCGCCGAGCAGTTCCAATACATCCTGCGCGACGAATCCATGCACCTGAACTTCGGCATCGACGTGATCAACCAGATCAAAATCGAAAACCCGCACTTGTGGGATGCTGAAATGAAGGAAGAAGCCTCGCAGATGATTCTGCAGGGCACTCAACTGGAGATCGAATACGCTCGCGACACCATGCCTCGCGGTGTGTTGGGCATGAATGCGGCGATGATGGAGGACTACCTCAAGTTCATCGCTAACCGTCGTCTGTCGCAGATTGGGTTGAAGGAAGAGTATCCGGGGACGACTAACCCGTTCCCTTGGATGAGCGAGATTATGGACTTGAAGAAGGAGAAGAACTTCTTTGAGACGCGGGTTATTGAGTATCAGACTGGTGGGGCGTTGAGCTGGGATTGATTTCCACCCCCCCTGCTGCTCTTTCGGGGGCAGCAGGAAAAAAATTTGCAGTAACCAAAAACAAGAAACCCGCAGTAATCGCGCCAACGATTACTGCGGGTCTTGACCGCACCGTTGAACCGAAGCCCGAGGGTGCGGGCCGTGACTGAGAAGTCTCGAATCACGATGCATTGGGAAATGCGCGACGTGATTATAGACACCTTTCGGACGGTTACAACGGCCTCGCGTCGGAGATTTCGTTTTATGAACGAAGGTCCAGTGGCGCCGCCAGGATACAGAGTCATTTTCTGTATGAGCTTTAAGCACTGGCGTAGTGGTAAGGACGTATTTCGTAAGGACGGCGGGACGGGTGACTGTCCCGTTCCCATTATCACGTCGTGAGTAACATCTATGAGACAGATCATTATTGATGCAATTAATAACCTTCAAGTTCTGAAGTTCACCTACAGCGGTATTGATCGCGTAGTTGAACCACATGCAATTGACATTTCTCGCACGGGAAAAATATTGCTACGGTGCTTTCAGACTCTAGGAGGTCATGTCACGCCAGGTCATGAGTGGGATCTTTGTGAACTGAGTAAAATTTCCAACCTCAGTTTCTCGGGTGATTGCTTTCAGGCACCACGGCCAGGTTATCGAAAAGGCGATGGCCATATGATCCGCATTTTTGCGCAACTTTGACCTCAAGTAGGGATAGCCGCAGACTACGCGGCTATTTTTTCATTAACAGCCAAAATTCATCCTTAGGAAGTGCACCATCCCCCTAAGCACCTCATCAACTAGTCAGGGACTACACTGGAAGGATTAATGAAGGGCGCTTCATTTTCACCTCATTATCGAAAAACTGCCTGAACGTGATGACGTTATCGTAGCCATCGTAAGCCGACTCTTTAGCTTTCTTCAAAGACTCTGGCACAACCAGCGAAATCGAGTTCCTAGCCATCTCATCAATGGCCTCCCCCGACACTCGATCATCAACAGTAGCGAGAAAAATTTCTCCAAGCGGCTTCTCTAACGCCAACTGTTTCCATCGTTCGCGCAGGGTTGTCTTCAAGGAAACAATAACCGCATCTCCCTTTACATTGAGTTCCTTAACGTCAGGTAACACGAAATCCGGGCGCCGACCACCGAAGACAGCCTGCGCTTCGTGACGAATTCGACCATCCTTGAAAAGCCTCGCTACATGATGCTCAAACGAAAGCCCTGCTCTGCTCTTTCTGGTTTGCGCCGCGCTGAGGAATATCGAGTCGAGCTCAGAGAATGCCCGAACAAGATTGCTAACAGGATCACCTCCCCCGTGAAGTAGGATTCGGGCGACTTGAGCTGCACGAAAGCGAAGTTCTGCCTGCTTGTAGATGGAATATTCAATGTCCCTGCTGATAAGCATGACCGCATCACCAGGCCGGGACACGGTGAACGGATTCATGTCACAGAAGCCACTCCCATCGAGCCACTTGTCCTGAGCTTTTCCCGCCAGTGCATCCGGAGATGGAAGAGCCTGCTTCTTAATGAATTGCTCCAGGGTTCCATCCTTTAACGCCTGCGACAGCTCCGCAATAAGCTGATCGGTTTCGGAAGCAGGCTCAGCAAGCGAAGCAGGATCGAATAGCCCGTAGTGAAAATCGGAACCCAGCTCGAATGCGGTCTCGATAATTTCCGCCTCTTCGCTTACCGAATCGACGACGATGAACCAATAGGTGGAACCAAACCTCACCTGCTTGAGCTTTCCGATAACAAGCAGCGAGGCTGGGGAAAGTGCCTGGAATTGCTCCTTGGGTATCCCCGTGTGTTGCCACTCATACCTTGGCTTTGCTTTCTCTTTGTTGCCTGGATTGCGCATCGAAAAATATTTGATCGTCGATATCTTTATCTCGCCAGTGGCTGGCCAGAACGTTGGATATTCGACATCGTAAATGTGCGGTTTGTCCGGGTTGGAATTCTTCAGTTTTGGAAAAAAGTCAGACTCCGCAATAGGGCGAGGGATAAAAAAGCCGTTTTGGTGCCCATTCTTGGAACTATCTGCCCAAGATGTGTCATTGCGTGACAATTTCTTGATGAAGAGACTCTCACTCTGATTGATCAAAGTGGAAATATCATTCCATTCCGGATGGAAACCCATTGTTGTTCCTTATTTCTGATATTCAGGTGAGCCATCGCTGACTCGAAATGCTCAGCGACGTCCACCGCTTCGCGCATCCAGTAGGTTCTGGAGCGTTTCCAGGACACGGCCTTCAACTCTGGTGCGTTCACACCAGCGAAGTTTTCGTCGGAAATGCTTTCCCCGAAGTTTCGTTCAGATTTAGCGGACGGAGCTGCCACTGAACCACAATCACTACCTCTAGTGTGAGGACCTGCATCCTGGTTCCAACGCATCTTCGTCGATTTGGAAATATTCCGATCCATTTATCAGCCAGTTCGTTATCAGGTCAACAAGCAACGTTTTTTTTTCTTTTTTCATCGACCGTACAGCGCACTCCCACACGACAAGCACCCTCCAGCCCATTGCTTTTAGGGCGTCTTCCTGAAGGCTGTCACGAGTCTGATTTTTTCCGATTTTCTCTAACCAGAACTCAGGGCGAGTTTGGGGAATCTTGAAATACCTGCATGCATGACCATGCCAAAAACAGCCATGGATGAAAACAATTGCACGGTATTTTGGTAACACCAGATCAGGCGTACCGGGAAGGTCTTTGACATGCAACCGGAAGCGAAAACCCCGTGCGTGCAGGGCTTTGCGGATTAGAAGTTCAGGCTTGGAATTTTTACCCTGGATTCCAGCCATCATTCTAGAGCGTGTAGCTACATCCACCACATCAGTCAAAGAACCTCCATACCGGAGCGCTGGACGCTCCGGATCTAGGACCGACGCGGTTACCTCATCAGGCTGGAAGGGCGAACTCCAACTGAGGCTGCTCAGTGTCGGCCATTTTCTCTTTCGCTTTCAGGATACGGTCCTTCATCAATCGAGCCACCGCCTCGAAAACCGGTACGGCAACAGAGTTACCAAACTGACGATAAGCTTGTGTGTCAGAAACCGGAATGATGAATGCGCTCTCACCAGGCTTATCAAATCCCATCAATCGTGAACACTCATGGGGTGTCAATCGACGAGGTCGATTAATCTGGTTCAACTCGCTATTGAAATCCAGAGTGTCGACAAAGCCTCGGTCAACAAGGATTTCAGAGCCGTCCTTGTGATACCTGGCAGATAGCGTTCGCGCAATGTCATTAGGCCGTGTCAACCCAAAACCGAAGCCATTACCCTTCTCACGATGCTTCGCAGCATAGCGATACAGGTAATCCCAGAGTTTTGGCGTCAAGATGTATTTGCTGTCTACTTCTTTATCGAGCAAATCTCCAAACGTCGGTTTTTGCTTCGGAATGAGCTTGCTGATTTCACTCAGGGTGAAGCCTTGGTGAACATTCAAATCGCGGCGGAAGCCCACCAGCACAATCCGCTCACGGTGCTGGGGAAGGAAGTGTTTGGCATCGATAACTTTCGGATCTGTACCCTTCGAGGCATCTACGTCTGCTACCTCATACCCAAGCTCATCAAGCGCTTCGCAGATGATTCTGAATGTGTTGCCTTTGTCATGACTCTTGAGATTCTTCACATTCTCCAGCAGGAAAGCAGCTGGACGTTTAGCGGCAATGATCCGTGCCACATCAAAAAAGAGGGTGCCTTGGGTTTCGCACTCGAAGCCGTGCTTACGGCCTAGCGAGTTTTTCTTGGAGACACCAGCCAGCGAAAACGGCTGGCAAGGAAAGCCCGCAAGCAATACGTCATGATCCGGGATATTGCGATCAATGTGCAAATAGGCTTCGTCTTCACTTACCTCTGGTTTGTCGGACAGAGTTACCGAGCGGATATCCAGATTGAAGCTATGCCGGGCGGGATCACAGTAGTGATTCGCCTTATAGGTTTTAACCGCATATTTGTTCCACTCGGAAGTGAACAGGCACTCACCGCCAATTGCTTCAAATCCCTTTCGAATGCCTCCGATCCCAGCGAATAGATCGATGAATGTAAAAGAAGGCTTATGGTTTAACCGCTTAGGGAGTAGAGACTCCAGATGAGTGTACTCAGCGTGGGTCAGCTTCGGAAACGCTTTACCCTTCATCCAGCGGTTGACCGTTTCGCGACAGTGAGGCGAACCAATCTCACTGAGCTTTTCGGCTAGCTGGCCTTGGTCGTAGATCTCAAGCAGTTTGTGTAGAAGTGCCAAATCTTGAGCCGGATGTGGATCTTGGTGAAATGATTGCGAGCTCGTCTCGTCGGCTTGTGTAAATGCGGTTTCAAAAAGGTTCATGAGCCCTGCAATCCTCTGGGTCAAATCTGTGACGAATGATCACTATTCTATCCCTTGTGTGGCTGATGTAAATTTATCATTTCGCTAAATCACGAAATGTCAGCCGAATCACTGGAACGAAATCAAAAGCGATCTGGCATGCAAAATATACTGTACAAAAAAACAGTATATGGCGATTCGAGATTTTGTCCAGGCAGCTGCGACATTAGATAGGTGTTGAGGCAAGTAGGTCGGTACCGCCTACTCCACTCAGCCCATGTCTTGACCCTCCACCACATTCAACCTAACCTCCCGGCTCAGAGCCTAAGAAACTCTACAAACCAGAGCGGTCCTCCGCACCCGACAGTCATGCGGCTTTTTTTCGTCTGCGGTTTCTCTACGTCTGCGAAAAATTCCCGTTATGTCGGGAGTGGGCGAATACAAGACCCGAAAGGGGAATATGTCCGGCCCGTCTCTGGTGGGTTTCTTAGCTCCCGACACCCTTAACGAATGCCCTAAGAAAGCAGCCAGAGGTAAAGGAAATGCCTGACAATCCGACCTTCACGATGAAGGTGAATCGCCGTACCCTCAGATCCAACCACGCGCTTCCGCTCCAGGAGGCACGCCATGCCTGAATCGCTCAGACCTACCCTTTTCACCCGTCACAACGTCCACCTGCATGCTCTTCTTTTGGAGAACCAGGCGTGGTTCTGCGCACATGATCTAGGACGG
Source organism: Pseudomonas izuensis (assembly GCF_002356535.2). Lineage (NCBI taxonomy): Bacteria > Pseudomonadati > Pseudomonadota > Gammaproteobacteria > Pseudomonadales > Pseudomonadaceae > Pseudomonas > Pseudomonas izuensis. The sequence goes on from NZ_AP017423.2 coordinate 5,352,016, forward strand.
CTGATGGGTAAACACCTTGATGAACGTATGACGCGCAAGCTCGATGCGGACCAGAGGCAAATGATGCTCATCGAAGTCTATGGCGCAGCCAAAAAGCGCTTGATGGTGAGCGAGTCAGGTGTGTATGCGTTGTTGATTTATCACTACTACCCTGAGAATCGATTGCTGCGGGAGTGGCTGACTCATCAGGTAGTGCCTGTGTTGCGTGATGCTCAGCCGTCGCGCAGGGAGCGCCCGACGTTGAGTGTGCTTGATTGGCCGAAGATGTCGCTCTGCATGCTGCATTGGCAGGATGAACCGTGGATTCGGTTGCGGGATATGCCGTGCATGTTGGCGGATGATCCTTTCAATCGGCATGAATCGTGGTGGCGGAAGGCATCACGAGTGATGCGTGGATACTGACTGCTCGCCCCAATAAAATCCGCTGCCTGAAATATCGGCAGCGGATTTTCTGTTTCTGAGTAAAAATAGCCAATTCGCGCGCGTCAGTTTGTTTGATGTTCCGCTTAGTGCGGTTTTTGGGGCTGGTTCGCAGCCCAACGGGAGCAAGCTCCCTCGCCACAAAGTGGGGGGCTTGCTTGGGGGCTGTGTTGTTCTTGGGAATAGCGAGCAAGCCCGCACCCACGGAATTTCTGAAGCTGATCGCCTGGCAGGCAGACCGAATTCGTTGAAGAACAGACAACACTCTCACGCCTGTAAGAGCGGCGGTTCATAGAAGCTCTGCGCTGCCGTCCTGACCATCAGCGACATTTCCCTGAGTCATTAGCGACCCGTCCTACAGCCACACTGTGTCCCATTCGTTAACGTCGCGCAGCCCCTATTCGGGGCTGTCGATGGACGAACACACAAGGACAATCAGTGGCTCGCAACAAGGACATTCCCCTAATTCGAAACCCGCCATCCGGTGACGGTCATCACGTCACCTACCGCCCTATGACAGCCCGCGAACTGACCGAGCGCGAGGCCCGGCAAAAAGACCACGAGGCCATGCTCGCCCGGCAAGACGAATACATGCGTAAGCGCCAGATCGTCGCAGTCGAACAAAAAACGGTTCAAGCGGGCTGCGTCTTCGCCAAATCCTGCAAGCTGCCGGACGCGGTCATCAACTACTCAAACCCTTCGGGCATGGTGCCCACCGATAGCCTTGAGGACTACGGTGAAATCGCCTGGCTCGGTGCTCGCGAGGCGGACGATGGCGGGCTGCTGAATCTGCAAACGATCAGCGGTTCGACCCTTTCGCTGGGTGTCGGGCGACTGGCACTGCGCGCTCCAGCCATGCAAGTCATGCCAGCCATCGGCGCTGCCGCAAGCGCCACGTTGGCCGGCCTGCTCGCCGTGTTCTGGACACCCAGCCTGGGCGATAGCGCCCTTTACTCCGAAGACCAACTGCGCGCCCTCAAACAGGCCCGCACTCGCGTACGCCTGCAAATCGAACAACAGGCTGATGGCAGTCTCAAGGGTTACGGCTTCTACACCGGCAAGAATCGCGACTGGGAGATGGTTGATGTCGTACAGATCGCCATGCGCGGCAGCCAATACATTGCCGACCTCGGTGACGGCATCGAACTGATCTGGACCCCAGCCGTGGACGGCACCGACATTCTCGGCATTCCCAAGCTGGAGGCCGCCCCGCAGGCACCGCATATATGGGTCTTTCCGCCGACGAAGCAGGCTGATGCCATTATCGTGAACCCGATTTACCCGCCTGAGTACAAGGATTTCATTCTTGTGTTTCCGGTGGGGACGGGGGTGAGGCCGGTTTATGTGGTTGTTAGTGTTTCTCACAAATACCACCCGAAACCGAACGTACTGCCCGCATTCCCAGGTGCAAAATGGGCTCCACCCAAAACACGTATGAAGGGTGGTGGTCTCCGCCCTCGCTGGAAGGATGGTTCCGGCACAATTTACGAATGGGACTTTCAGCATGGCGCAGTGGAGAAGTACAACAAGCGTGGGAAACACTTGGGTGAGTTTGACCATAACTCAGGAATTCAGACAAAACCTGCAGATCCGACACGGAGTATAGAACCTTGAAGCACACAGTAATGGGAGTACGCGATGGGGATGATTTCGCGTCATATGAAAAAACACTCCCAATTCTTAGCGGCGAGCTAGCTGCATTAATGGGCTGGAAAAGTGAAGAAGATTATGTGTACGACTACAAACTGACGAAAAAACAAATAAGCGAAATCGAGAAGATTTGCGCCATATCACTCCCACACAACCTAACTCTGTTTTTAACCTGTAGTGATAGTCGATAACTGAAATGATTCCGAGTGAGCGAGTTGAACAAAAACCTGTGGCGAGGGAGCTCGCTCCCGTTCGGCTGCGCAGCAGTCGCCAATCCGCGCGATGCGGTTTACCTGATGTACCGAGCTTGCTGGTTTTGGGGCCGCTTCGCAGCCCAGCGGGAGCAAGCTCCCTCGCCACAGGTGGGTGGTTGGCTTGATGGCTGTGGTGATTTTTGGAATCGCGAGCAGGCTCGCTCCCACAGGTTCAGTGGCTGGCCTTCGATTTGCGGTGTGTTGAAAACAGTGAGTGCAACCAGTCTCGGCTCCCGCTATTAATACCCCTCCCCCTCACGAATCCGAGCCCCATGAAATTCGACCTCGCCTACTGCCTCAGCCTCGACGACAAACTGTCGATCTATGACGTGCGCGATCTCAATTTCGACGAGACGATGGCGTTCGATTCCGCCCAGGAGCATTTCCAGTGCCCCAACGATGCCTGTCGTTTGGCGTTCGATGCGACGAATGGGTTGGGGACGTTCAATGCCAAGAATGTGAATTACGTGCGTACACCGCATTTCAAAAATCTGCCGAGTACGCGGCATGTCGAGGGTTGTCCTTATGTGAGCCTGAAGGCGCCGGCGTCGGGTGTGGAGGCCGAAGCGGAAGACGGTCCTGAAGAACATTTTCCGTCGGAGTTGCTGCTGACCCGGCGTCAGTATGTGCGTAAGCCGCACAGCCCAGCGGTGACGACTGATGTTGCCAGGGATGAGGCGATAACGTCTTCAGCGGACAATAGCGTCGAGCATCTAGCCCAGGATTCGGCACCGGACAAAACCAGTGTCTTCGCTCACCCCGTGGAGTGTTTTGTCTCGAACTTCGAAGACAAGGAGCTGCTCAAGCGCATGCCATTGAAGATCGGTGAGCACACGGCAACCTACGGGGCGTTCTTCAAGAAGATCGAATATCTACAGGACAACAACGGGCTGATTTACTGGGGCAGGATCAAGGAGATCAAAGACTACACCCAGAGCTTTCGCATCGATTTCGAGAAGAAGGTCTGGTTCGAGAAGAAGCCGTATTCGGTCAATGTTTACCTGAGCAAGAAGCTGATCGACACCTACCGCAAGCGCAAGGCGTTCCTGGAAGAGATCAAGCATGCCATCGACAGTGGGCGGGCGTTGTATTGCTTTTTTTATGGGGTGACGCCCGAGTTGAAGCAGGTGCCGAGCAAGAAAAACCCCGAGCAGACGTTCGGGGTGTTCAGCGCCAACATTGAGAATCTGGATCACCTCATTGTACGAGAGGCGCCGGGGTTGGAGGGGAAGTAACCGTCCGTCCGGCTGGAAGGCATGGGATAGAAAAAATCAAAAAATCAATTTGATCCGGGCTCAAAACAACTGTACAAAAACACAGTATATTTTGAACCAACACCCCCGAGCCCGGAGAACACCATGGCCTCTCAAGCGATGAAAATCACCCTGGAGCGTATCGCCCTTTTCCAATTCACCCCGGCCCACTGCGCCCAGGCCCGAGCGATGCTGGGTTGGAGTGTAGAAGAGCTGTCTCGGGAGGCCGGGGTTTCGGTGGAGGCCATTCAGCGTTTCGAGGCCAAGCGCGAGGTGCTGGATGTGACGCGGTTGACGTTGGCGTATCGGTTTGAATCGGAGGGGCTGGTGTTCTTCCCGGGGTTTGCGCCGGGGCGTGGGATGAATGTGAAGGGGTCGACGCCGAATCCGGTGGGGCGGGCGGATTTTGCGATGGTTGAATGAGCAGAAGCTTCGATTGACGATTATTCCCATATAGGTATATTTTCGCATGAGTACAAGGAAGTCACTCCTGTGGGTTAGCAGCAGCAAGAAAGATCTCAAGCAGATGCCCTCAGATGTACAGGATGTTTTTGGTCACGCTCTCCATCTGGCGCAAAGCGGCAAGAAGCATCCGGACGCCAAGCCATTGAAGGGCTTTGGAGGTGCGGGGGTTCTTGAGTTGATTGAGGACTTCGATACGAACACCTATCGTGCCGTTTACACCGTTAGTTTTGGTAGCGCAATTTATGTTCTGCACTGCTTTCAGAAAAAGTCGACTACCGGGATCAAGACCGCGCAGTGCGACATCGATCTAATCAGTAAGCGCCTTCAAGCAGCACGGGATCATGCGAAAGGATTGAAAAATGGTTGAAATCGAAGAAGGCAGTGGGAACGTCTACGAAGACCTCGGAACACCCAACGCCAGTGAAATGCGGGTCAAATCCCAGTTGGCTGCAAAAATTGGTGAAATCATCAAGGCTCGACATTTGACCCAGGTTCAGGCGTCAGACATTTTGGGTCTGTCACAACCCAAGCTTTCCGAAATGCTACGTGGAAAGTTTCGGGGGATCAGTGAAGCCAAGATGATGGAGTGCCTGCTGTTGCTTGGGCGTGACGTGCAGATCGTGGTCAAGTCGGCCCCTCGATCACGAAAAGAGGGCCGACTCGAAGTGGTCTTTACCTGATAGGCAATTCGCCTTGATCAGCCACGTTGTCGCCCTCTCGCTACGGCTTGAACGCCGGTGTCCGCCGTGCATGGGACACCTGCTCATAGCCATACGCCAACGCCAGAAGCCTGGCATCGCTCCAGCGAGGTCCGAAGAAGTAAACCGAAGTTGGCACGCCGTCATCGTCTATGCCGGAAGGCACCATGATGCCGGGATATCCTGCCAGCGGTACGACGTTCATGGCCGGTGACGCGACGTCTGATAGGAGGGCATCCAGTTGATGGGTTGCCAGTAATTGATCGATGGCAGCGGCATTTTCGCTTTGGATTTTTTGCCAGAGCTGGTTGTAGGTTTGCTCGTCAAAGACAACCTTGCTGGCGGCGATCAATGTGTCCTGGTTATGACCTTCGGAGTTAGGGGCATTGAACAGCAGTAGATCTTCCAGTGTCTTGGCAGGAACGCCGGTTCGAGTCGCCAGGTAACGAGGCAAGTCGCGCTTGATCCCCATGTGCAATGCCTCCTCTACCCGTTCTGAAACCGGGGCGATCAATTCCACGGGGATCAACGTTGCACCTGCTGCCTGCATGAGTTCCAACGCTTTAGAAAACTGCGGATCGGTCAGGAGCGGTAAATTGCTGCGATCAAATTTGGCGGGATAACCGATTCGCCGTCCGACCAGTGCGTTTGGACGCAACAAGGCGGTGAAGTCCACGGTGTCCAGATTCTGCGGCCTTGGCACCGGATCAGCGGCATCGCTGCCCACCATGGCGTTCAACAGGAGTGCTGCGTCGCGCACCGTGCGCGCCATCGGGCCGGGCGTGTCCAGCTTGTGAGTGACCGGGATGATGCCGCTGCGGCTCAACAGACCTACCGTAGGCTTGATACCCACCACACCATTCATGGACGCCGGGCAGCTGATCGAGCCAGAGGTTTCCGTTCCGACGGTCAAGGGCGCAAAACCTGCCGCGACGGCTGCGGCAGAGCCTGAACTGGAACCGCAGGGGTCGCCACTTAACAGGTGTGGATTTTTGGTTTGGCCGCCGCGCCCGCTCCAACCGCTGGGGAGTCCAGGATCGCGGAAGGCAGCCCATTCACTGAGATTGGTTTTTCCAAGAATCACCGCCCCCGCCGCCCGGAGGCGTTGCACGATGAAGGCGTCCTGCGCGGCGGGCTCACCTACCATGGCCAGTGAACCGGCAGTGGTCTGCATTTGATCGGAGGTATCGATATTGTCCTTGAGCAATACCGGAATGCCATGCAGCGGCCCTCGGATGTAGCCGCCCTTTCGCTCCCGGTCCAGCGACTCGGCCATGGCCAATGCATCGGGGTTGAGTTCGATGATCGCGTTGATGGCCGGCCCGTTTTTGTCCAGCCTTTCGATCCGCTGCAACAAGTGCCGAACCAGCGTTACAGCGTTCAGTTGACCGCGATCCATCCGCTGATTGATTTCATCGACACTCAAATACTCCAGCCTGGTTTCGGGCGCGGGGGGCTGCGCAGTGGCTGCATTCGCCGCCATCGAAAACAGGGCAATCCCGGCCAGCCGCTTCATGCAGCCGTTTAACGTTACGTCCATGTAGACATCCTTCTGACTGATTGCGAGTGAATGATTTCACCCGTTTTTTCAGCCTACAGAAGCGGCCGAAATTATCCGTCATCACGGCTCACTGCTACTCGTACGAAGGTTCGCCTCTGTTTGTAGTTGCCTTACCCGACGCTCTGTTGATCCTCGAATACCTGCTGCTCAACCGCCAGCCACCAGGCCCCACCCCGCTGTGGATGCATCAGGTTGAAGGCCTCGCCCATTTGCGGCGTGGTAATCGAAACGCTGCGTTCCCAGGCCAGGGCCAGGATGCGGTCGAAGGGCTCGTACCAGGCATGCATTGACAGGTCGAAGGTGCCGTTGTGGATCGGCAGCAGCCAGCGGCCCTTGAGGTCGAGGTGGGCTTGCAGGGTTTGCTCGGGTTGCATGTGCACGTGCGGCCACTCGACGTTGTAGGCGCCGGTTTCCATGAGGGTCAGGTCGAACGGGCCGTATTGTTCGCCGATGCGTTTGAAGCCATCGAAGTAGCCGCTGTCGCCACTGAAGAAGATCCGTGTATCGCCGTCGATCATTACCCACGAGGCCCAGAGCGTGCTGTTGCCATCGAACAGACCACGACCGGAAAAGTGTTGCGACGGTGTGGCGACAAAGCGAATGCCTTCGACTTCGGTGCCTTGCCACCAATCCAGTTGCCGGACCTTGCTGGCGTCGATGCCCCATTTGATCAGGGTGTCGCCCACGCCCAGCGGGGTGAGGAAATATCGGGTCTTGTCGGCGAGCTTCAGCACCGCTTGGTGGTCCAGGTGGTCGTAGTGATCATGGGACAGGATCACCGCTTCAATAGGCGGCAATTGTTCCAGGCTGATGGGTGGCTGGTGAAATCGTTTCGGGCCGGCCCACTGCACCGGTGAGGCGCGTTCGGCGAAGACCGGGTCGGTGATCCAGAACTTGTCCCGCAACTTGAGCAATACCGTGGAATGACCGAGGCGATAGACGCTGTGGTTCGGTGCGGCAATCAGTGCCGCTTGCGTCAGGGGTTGCACCGGGACCGGGGCGCTGGGGCGAGTATCACGCGGTTTGTGAAAGATCACGTTCCACAGGATGCGCAAGGTCTTGCGAAAACCTTCGCGTTTGACCGGCGCATGGTTGCGGTATTGCCCTTCTGTCCGACGAGAAGCTTCGGCTGTGTCAGCGACATCCGCCGGGGAAGTTGAGTTGGCCATGACTGAATGACTCCAGAAAAACCGCTCGTTTCACGATTTTCCGCTTGGGACGATAAATGGCCAAGGCACGCACGCATCAGCCGAACACTCTAGTTATCACCGTGCAGGATTAACAAAACATTACACTGCACAGTGTAGTTTCAAGGTTGCATCAAAGCCGTTCACAAGTAAACTACCGAGTGTAATTTTCTATTCACTCTGCCGAAGCCGCATTTATGACAGCTCCACAGCGCCTGACCGACCGAAAACGCGAAGCCATTATTCAGGCGGCGATTGCCGAATTCCGTGCCAACGGTTTCGAGATCACCAGCATGGACAAGATTGCCGCTACCGCCGGTGTGTCGAAGCGCACGGTGTACAACCACTTCCCCAGCAAGGAAGAGTTGTTTGCCGAAATCCTCAATCAATTATGGGCGCGGGTGACGGCTGAACAGGAAACGCCCTACCGCTCCGATTTGCCGCTGCGCGAGCAACTGCGTCCGATATTGGCGGCAAAGGTGCAGATGCTGGGCGATGACAATTTTCTCGACCTGGCGCGGGTGGCGATTGCGGCAGCTATCCATTCCCCGGAACGCGCGCAGAACATGGTGGCGCGTATGGGTGAACATGAAGAAGGCCTGACCGTGTGGATTCGCGCCGCCCAGGCTGATGGTCGCCTGAAAGCGGCCGCCCCCGACTTTGCTGCGCAACAGGTTCAGGGCCTGCTCAAATCCTTCGCCTTCTGGCCGCAGATTTCCATGGGTTTCCCGGGTTTGTCGGCCGAAATGCAGGGCACCGTGGTGGAGTCGGCGCTGGATATGTTTTTGGCCTGTTATCAAGTGCAATAAATGACAATTCTGGCCAAGTGATCGACCTGTCCGCCGTTCCAAATCAGACACGGCAATGTGTTTCTGAATGAAACTGGCGTCGGGGCTATAGTGAGCCTCAGTCCCAGCGCCATCCAGAGAGCATCATGACCAGCACGACCAGCGAAACCCAAGCCCCCGCCGCCGTCGATCACCTGCGTTTTCATCGTCCTCATGCCCACCTGGCCCCCACTTTTGGCAACGACAAATTTGCCCTGCGGGCCGAAGCCTTTGCACGATTCTTCGGCACCCCGACCTTTCTCGGTGCGCAAACGCTGATCGTGGTGGTCTGGGTGTGCCTTAACCTGTCCGGCTTCACCCACTTCGACGTCTACCCGTTCATCCTGCTCAACCTGGCATTCAGTCTGCAATCGGCCTATGCCGCACCCTTGATTCTGCTGGCGCAAACCCGTCAGGCGGCGCGTGACAAAGCCCAGTCCGAAGCCGATGCGCAGCACCGCGAAGCGCTGGCGATTGCCAACAGTGAACGTCAGGCGCAAGCGGCGCAAAATACCGCGCAACTGCTTCAGCTGCTTGAGCAAAACACCCAACTGACACAAATGACCAAGGAACTGACCGAGCGTATCGAAACCCTGACCACGGAGATGCATCAGCATTTCGTACGCAAGGATCAGCCAAAGGCCTGAGTGGCCTTACGGCAATTTCAGCGCGCGTCCCAACTCGTCGAACAGTGTCACCACCGAGCGCAACGCCCGGCAATCCGGGCGGGTCAGCAGCCATAGCGCAGTGTCGTAACCGTGCAACGGCTCGCCCAGCGTCTGCAAGCCGTCACCGATCAAAAAATCCGGTAACGCCGCCACCCCCAATCCGGCCCGCACCAGTTCGGTGACCGACAACATGCTGTTGCAGCGATACCCCGGCATCACGCCCGGCAGCGCTTGACGGCGCCACGCCACCGTTGGGTGATCCGGCAGAAAGTCATCGGGCGCGATCCAGGTCAATGCAGCCAGGTCTGTCGTATCGATCGATTGCAGGTAACCCGCGCTGGCACACACCCGGTAGGCAATGTCTGCCAGGCGCCGCCCCACCAAATGCTCCGGTGGTGTGCGAGTCAGGCGCAGGGCAATGTCTGCATCGCGGCGGCTGAGATTGGCAAAGTCGTTGGAGGTGCTGAGTTCTATCGTCAGCGCCGGGTAGTTGGGCATGAACTGCGCCAGCGCCGGCAACAGCAAACCTTGCAGGACCGAATCGGTGCAGGTCAGGCGCACAGTGCCGCTGACGACTTCACCACCCTGCTCCACGCCGATGCGCGCCGCGTCCAATGCCTGTTCGGCCCGTTCCGCCTGCTCGGCCAGCGACTGCGCCAAGGTGGTGGGCAGGTAGCCGGCGCGACTTTTTTCGAACAACTGTTGGCCCAATGCAGCTTCCAGTCGACGCACGGCCCGAAACACCGTCGAAACATCGACCTTCATCAGCTGCGAAGCCCGAGCCAGCGAGCCGCCGCGCACCAGCGCAAGGATCAGGGCCAGGTCCGGGTAGTCCAGTCGATAGTGCGTCGCTGCATTGATCACTTGGAGTAACGCCAATATTGAGTGCGTGAACGCCAATCTATAGTGGGCGTCAGGAATCAACAAGCGCTGAGGCCAGCCATGGAAAACCCCGTCATCCGCATCGCCCTGATCGGCGATTACGATCCGCAAGTTACGGCTCATCAGGCCATCCCCTTGGCCCTCGGAATGGCCGCCGAACACACCGGCAAGGATGTACAAGGGCTATGGTTGGCCACCGACAGCATCAGCACCTATACGTCGCTCGATGAGTTCGACGGTTTCTGGTGCGTGCCAGCCAGCCCTTATCGCAGCATGGACGGCGCATTGCGGGCGATTCGCTTTGCCCGCGAGCAACAACGACCGTTCCTGGGCACCTGCGGCGGGTTTCAACACGCCGTGCTGGAATATGCGCGCAACGTACTGGGTTGGTCGAATGCCGAGCACGGCGAGACATCTCCCGACGCTGCCCGCGCATTGCTCACGCCTCTGACGTGCTCACTGGTTGAGGTGGTCGATAGCATTCATTTGCGCAAAGGTTCGTTGATCGCCAAGGCGTATGAAACGTCCGAGATTCGTGAAGGCTATCGCTGCCGCTTTGGTGTGAACCCGCTGTTCGAGCAGGCCTTGCTCCAGCACGAACTACATGCTGTCGGTCACGATGCGGCGCAAAGCTTGCGCGCACTGGAGCTCAAGGGTCATCCGTTCTTCGTTGCCACGTTGTTCCAGCCGGAACGCGCTGCGCTCACAGGCACCCTGCCGCCTCTGGTGCGGGCCTTGGTTGAAGCATGCGCGGAGCGGCGGTCATGATCGCCAATACTCCGCCCGCGCCGTATTACGCGGTGATCTTCACCTCGCTGCGCACTGAGGGTGATCAGGGTTACGCCGGAGCTGCCGCGCGAATGGTCGAGTTGGCCCGTGAGCAGCCGGGGTTCCTTGGGGTGGAGTCGGCGCGGGGTGATGATGGGGTGGGGATTACCGTTTCGTATTGGGCAAGCGAGGCGGCGATTTTGGCGTGGAAGCTTCATCCGGAGCACAGTGAAATTCGGGAGCGGGGGCGGTCTACCTGGTATGCGCAGTGTTGTACGCGGGTGTGCAAGGTTGAGCGGGATTATGAGTTCAAGCTGTAGTTGATGCGGTGTTTATCAGGCCGTCTTCGCGAGCAGGCTCGCTCCCACATTGTCCGTGTGAACACTGAAGATCAACTGTGGGAGCATCATCCGGAGCACAGTGAAATTCGGGAGCGGGGGCGGTCTACCTGGTATGCGCAGTGTTGTACGCGGGTGTGCAAGGTTGAGCGGGATTATGAGTTCAAGCTGTAGTTGACGCGGTGTTTATCAGGCCGTCTTCGCGAGCAGGCTCGCTCCCACATTGTCCGTGTGAACACTGAAGATCAACTGTGGGAGCATCATCCGGAGCACAGTGAAATTCGGGAGCGGGGGCGGTCTACCTGGTATGCGCAGTGTTGTACGCGGGTGTGTAAGGTTGAGCGGGATTATGAGTTCAAGCTGTAGTTGATGCGGTGTTTATCAGGCCGTCTTCGCGAGCAGGCTCGCTCCCACATTGTCCGTGTGAACACTGAAGATCAACTGTGGGAGCGAGCCTGCTCGCGAAGAGGCCAGAAAAATCACCGCATAAACCTCAGCCCCGCACCAAACTCCGCAGCGCCGTAATCTCCGGCACATCCCGCCGGTTCATGTACACCCGCAACGGTTCGGTGATGTTGATCCGCTCGTCGATATTCTGATCCAGCAGCAGCTGAATCAACTCGCGCTTGAGGGTCATGGTGTGCTCCGGGCCGACGACCCAGACGAATTCGCTGACCGGAATGATGCCGTCGTCTGCCACGTCCATGCCGAAGGCATCTTCGCTGAAACGGACGATGTAGTGGCCAGTCTTGCGATTGAGGCCGACGAAGCCCTTGAGTTGGTCGGCAGCCTGGCAAATCAGCTGGGAAGTGATGCGCATGGTAAACCTCACACGATGTGATTTCTGGTTTACACGCAGGGCTCGCGAAGGGTTTTCCCTCTGCCGGGGAAATTGCCGGGAGCAAGCCTACTGCAAACGCACGCACAAAAACCCTGACGAACATCAGCTTCAAACAGGTTTATGTCGGTCTCGCGATAGCGCTGGCAACGTTCAGTTGTTAAAAGGGACGTCTTTGAACACCCTCGCGAAAGGATCTCGACCATGCCTGTCACCTTCACTAAAAACGCTCTGTTATTGAGTCTGCTGCTCGCCCTCGGCCAGGCCCAGGCCGCCAGCGAGCCAGCCCCCTCGGCGCTGGCGATCCGATCGGGCATCCCGCACCCGGCTGTGATCGCCCACCGTGGCGCGTCCTTCGATGCCCCCGAATCCACCGCCGCCGCGTACACACTGGCGCGCGACCTCGGTGCCGACTACCTGGAACTGGACCTGCAACGCAGCAAGGACGGCGTGCTGTTCGCCCTGCATGACAACACCCTGCAACGCACCACCGACGTCGCCCGCAAATTCCCCGAGCGCAAGGACAGCCCCGCCAACGCCTTCACCATGGCCGAGCTGAAAACCCTGGATGCCGGCACCTGGTTCAACACCGCATACCCGGATCGCGCACGCCCTTCCTACGCGGGCCTGAACATCCTGACCCTCGATGAAATCATCGACATCGCCCAGGGCAATCCGCAGCACCAACCGGGCCTGTACATCGAGACCAAGGAGCCGAAGCAATTTCCCGGCATCGAGCATGACCTGAAAGCGAAACTTCAGGAACGCGGCTGGCTGATCCCGGCCGGTTCGGCAGTGGCGAAAAGCGAGCCGGCGGTCGGTCAGGGGCCGGGCAAGGTGGTCCTGCAAACGTTCGAGAAGAGCAGCCTCGAACTGCTGCAAAAGGAAATGCCGCAGGTGCCGAAGATCCTGTTGCTGTGGGTCGGCGAGGGCAACATTGAACCTGTTTCGAAGGTCACCTTTGCCGAGTCCGGCGAGAAAGACAAAGCCGCCTATTACGCCAAACAGGCGCCGAAAGACAAAGCCGAGTTCCAGCGCTGGGTCGACTACGCCAAGGCCCAGGGCGCAATCGGCACCGGCCCGTCCGCCGCGCTGACCCAGGGTGGCGATCAGAGTTACGCGGATCTGGTGCACCCGTGGATGAACCGGTACACCCACGATCAGGGCCTGCTGGTGCACGTCTATACCATCGACGATGCCGTGGATTATCAGAAGGTCATGGAAGCAGGGGTTGATGGGATCTTTACCAACCGTGCCAGTGAGTTGTTGAAGTTCTACAAACGCCCGGCGGCGGTGAGTGTCGATCAGGTGTTGAAGAACAACGGGTATTGATCCGGGACCGAGGTGTTTGCATTCGCGAGCAGGCTCGCTCCCACATTTGATCTCGGTAGGTCACAGAATTTGTGTAAGCCAATGAACCACTGTGGGAGCGAGCCTGCTCGCGAAGGCTTTAGTTCGGACAACGGGGATTTAAGGCTGAATTAAGTTGCCACGGATAACCTGATCCCACTTAAACAGCTCCCCCAGGAAAGACGCTCATGAAAACCTTGACTGCCCTGTTCGCGGTTGCAACCCTGACCCTCGCTGCCGGTCTGGCCCAGGCCGATGTACGAGTGGACGAAATTCCACAACTGGTCAAGGACGGCAAGATCAAGCCACTGGAAGACCTGAACCAGATCGCGCTGCAACTGCATCCGGGGGCGACCATTACCAAAACCGAACTGGACAACCACTTCAACGGTTTCGAGTATGAAATCGAACTGCGCGACGCCCAAAACGTGAAGTGGGACGTGGACATCGATGCCGCGACCGGCAAGGTTTTGAAAAACAAACAGGACAAATAAATCCGCTTCAACACCAGCCGCACGATGTTCCGATCGTGCGGCTTTTTTTCGTCTGGCCGATGGGTCAGGCGCTCAGGCGCGCCGTCACCTCGTTCAACTCTCCCGACAACCCGTGCAGGTTGTTGCTCGCCGCTTCGGTGCGCTGCACGTTGTCCAGGTTGGTACTGGCGATGCTGGTGATTTCGGTGAGGTTGCGCGAGATGTCTTCGGCCACCGAGGTCTGCTCTTCGGCGGCGGTGGCGATCTGGCGGTTCATGTCGCGGATGGCTTCCACGGCCAGGGTGATGCGCTCCAGCATGGCGCCGGCCTCGGTCACTTGCTGGACACTTTCCTCGCTGCGCGACTGACCGCTTTCAATCGCCTGCGCGGCATCCACCGCGCCGGTCTGCACGGTCTGAATGATCTGGTTGATCTCGATGATCGACGCCGCCGTGCGTTGCGCCAGGCTGCGCACTTCATCGGCCACCACCGCAAACCCGCGCCCGGCTTCACCGGCACGGGCCGCTTCGATGGCAGCGTTGAGCGCCAGCAAGTTGGTCTGTTCGGCGATACCGCGGATCACTTCCAGTACTTTGCCGATGCGACCGCTGTCGGTTTCCAGCTGACGGATGACTGTGGCGGTATTGGCGATTTCGCCGCGCATCCGGGTAATGGTGTGGATGGTGCCCTGCATGACTTTTTCGCCCTGCTGCGCCGAATGGTCGGCGTCATCAGCGGCACGCGCCGCATCGGCGGCATGGCGGGCGACTTCCTGGGCGGTGGCGGACATTTCGTTCATCGCCGTGGCCACCTGATCGGTACGGTTGAACTGCTCATTGGTGCCGGACGCCATCAGGGTCGCGATCGCATTCAGTTCACCGCTGGCGCTGTCCAGATTCGTGGCGCTGCGCTGCAACCGGTTGAAGGTTTCGGCGAGAAAGTCGCGCAGCGTATTGGCGGCCATCGCCAGTTTGCCCAGTTCGTCCTGACGGGTGCTGGCCACGCGCTCGGCAAGCTTGCCCCGGCTGAGTTGCGCCACGTATTCGATCAGTTGGCGAATCGGCTCGACCAGGTTGCGGTTGACCAGCCACAGGCTCAGCAAACCGATCAGCAGACCCGAGACCAGCATCACGATGATCCCCAGCATCACGGTGTTGTCGGCACTGGCGCTGATCAGCTTCGATTGCTCGGTGCCCTGCTTGCGCAACTCGTTGACCAATTCACTCATCTGATCGCTGGTCGCGCGGTCCACGCCTTTGACCGCGGTGTCGCCCACCGTCGGGTCGGCGCCAGCCGCCACGTAGGCATCACGGCCCTTCTGGTAAGCGGCGCCCAACTGGCGATGCTCATCGCGCAGGCGCTCGATGCGAGCCTTGAGTGACGGCTCGATGTCCTTCTGCCCCGCCAGTTCGCCGAGGATGCCCTGCACATCGCGCTGGCGGTCCTCGAACTGCTTCCAGTATTTGTCCAGGTCCGCCGGTTGCTTGCCGCGCAACAG
Organism: Pseudomonas izuensis; assembly: GCF_002356535.2. NCBI lineage: Bacteria > Pseudomonadati > Pseudomonadota > Gammaproteobacteria > Pseudomonadales > Pseudomonadaceae > Pseudomonas > Pseudomonas izuensis. The sequence continues at coordinate 5,367,146 of NZ_AP017423.2, forward strand.
AACGTTTTTCCACTCTTGCACCTGCACCTTGAATTGCAGGTTGGCTTCGTCGATCAATTGCGACGTGTGCAACGGCCCTTCGATCAAGTTGGCGTAGCGCTGCACGCCGCTGGAGAGAAAGTGAAAACAGGCCAGGGCGATCAACAGCATCGCAAACAGGCTGCCGCTCAACAGGGCGAGAATTTGCGCTCTCAAGGACTTTTGCAAAAGCATCGGAAGGTACTCGTGGCAGGAATGAGACACGCCCGGTGAAGGCGTGAAAGGTGTTCAAACATCCCTGTCTGCGGCGTTGGCTTTGGGCCAAGGGCGCGCAACTTACCTCAAGCGGGATCGGCGTGCCAGAGCGGTTCTTTAGCTGAATCCGACCGCCGGTATGGCCATTTTTTGCATTCACTTTGTCGTCACAAAAACGTCATGAAGCCTTGCGATGATGCGGCTCAAGTGAACCTGTAAAACCCGCGACAGGCGCCTTCCCTTGCGAGTCCTCATGAACCACAGCATCGATCAAAGCCATCGCGATACGGATCTGTTCGGCCTGCTCTACGGCTTCAGTTTCCGCCCGGGCGAGCGCGGGCGGGAGATCGACTCGGCCAGGGCGTTGCAATGCCTGCAACAACCGGACGACAGCGACGAATTCCTCTGGCTGCACCTGAATCTCGCCCATGCCGCGTGCGAGCGCTGGATGAAAAGCCATCTGGAATTGCCCGACGAGTTTTTCGAAGCGCTGCATGAAGGTTCACGCTCGACGCGCATCGAGCATGTCGATTCGGCATTGTTGGCGGTGGTCAACGATGTGGTGTTCAACCTCAGCAGCATGGTCTCGTCGGATGTCTCGACGCTGTGGGTGTGCGTGCGCAGTCGGTTGATCATCAGTGCGCGCCTGCAACCGCTGCACTCGGTAGACAAGTTGCGCTCCTCGGTGAAGGCCGGCGAGCGCTTTCGCTCGCCCCTGGAATTGCTGGTGCACCTGCTGCGCGATCAGGGCGAAGTGCTGACGCAGATCGTGCGCAAGACCAGCCTGAGCGTGGATCAGATCGAAGACGAGTTGCTGTCCTCGCGCCTGTCCACCAACCGCGCCGAACTGGGCGCCAACCGACGGGTGCTGGTGCGCCTGCAACGCCTGCTGGCGCTGGAACCGGGCTCGTTGTTGCGACTGCTCAATCGCCCGCCGCCTTGGTTGCAAAAGGAAGACGTCAAGGAGCTGCGCAAATCCACCGAGGAGTTCGCCCTGATCATCAACGACATGACGGCGCTGAGCGAACGCATCAAGTTGTTGCAGGAAGAAATCGCCGCCAACCTCAACGAACAGAGCAACCGCACGCTGTTCACCCTGACCGTGGTCACGGTGCTGGCGCTGCCGATCAACATCATTGCCGGTTTCTTCGGCATGAACGTCGGCGGCGTGCCGCTTTCCCAGGACCCGGAAGGCTTCTGGATTCTGGTGGCGCTGGTCGCGACATTCACCCTGATTGCGGGACGCTGGGCGTTTCGTAAGCGACGGGATTATTGAACACGCTTGAAATCCTGTGGGAGCGAGCCTGCTCGCGAAAGCGGTGTGTCAGACACACAATTGTTGAATCCAATACCGTTTTCGCGAGCAGGCTCGCTCCCACAGGTTTCAGGTTTCACCGCGACAGAGGAGTGGTGGATTCGGATGATCGGATCCACAAAAAGCCCAAACCCTGACCCAAAGCAGCCTCCCTGTAACATTTCGCAACGATCATGGCGGATACCCCCTTCCCTCCAAAGGAATGTCCGGCATGGCTACGCCTTCCTTCTCCCCCGCCCAGGCGCCCACCAGTAGCGGTAAACCGCAGTTCGATAAAAAACCCGGTCTGCTCACCCTCGTGGTGTTTTTCGCGGTGCTGGCCTTGGGGCTGTTGTTTACTGCCTACAGCCTGATGCACGACATGAACGAACTCGGCACCGTGGTGACCACCTGGACGCCGTTTCTGCTGTTGGGCGTGGCGTTGGTCATTGCCCTGGGCTTCGAATTCGTCAACGGTTTCCATGACACCGCCAACGCCGTGGCCACGGTGATTTACACCCACTCGCTGCCGCCGAATGTCGCGGTGGTGTGGTCCGGGTTCTTCAACTTCCTCGGGGTGTTGCTGTCCAGCGGCGCGGTGGCGTTCGGCATCATCGCGTTGCTGCCGGTGGAGCTGATTCTGCAAGTCGGTTCCTCCGCCGGTTTCGCGATGATCTTCGCCCTGCTGATCGCGGCCATCCTGTGGAACCTCGGCACTTGGTGGCTGGGCCTGCCGTCTTCGTCGTCGCACACGCTGATCGGTTCGATCATCGGTGTAGGCGTGGCCAACGCCCTGATGCACGGGCGTGACGGCACCAGTGGCGTGGACTGGGCGCAGGCGACCAAGATCGGCTATGCGTTGTTGCTTTCGCCTCTGGTCGGCTTCGGCTGCGCTGCGTTGCTGTTGCTGGCGCTGCGCGCGTTCGTCAAGAATCGTGCGTTGTACAAGGAGCCGAAGGGCAACACGCCACCGCCATGGTGGATTCGCGGCCTGTTGATCCTCACCTGCACGGGCGTGTCCTTTGCTCACGGCTCCAACGACGGACAGAAAGGCATGGGCCTGATCATGTTGATCCTGGTCGGCACCCTGCCCATGGCTTACGCGTTGAACCGCACCATGCCCGCCGATCAGGCATTGCAGTTTGCCGCCGTGGCTGAAGTCACTCAGCAAGCGCTGGTGAAAAGCGCACCGCTGCCGGCCCCGGCCGACCCGCGCCCGGTGCTGTCCGACTACGTGCGCAGCAAGGAAGCAACGCCACAACTGGTGCCGGCGCTCGCCGCGCTGACCGGCAGCATCGGTGCTCAGGTCAAGGGTTATGGCGCGTTGTCGAAAGTCCCTGCCGAGGCCGTGGGCAACGTGCGTAACGACATGTACCTGACCAGCGAAACCATTCGCCTGATGGACAAGAACAAGGTCGGCAATTTCGACGCCGACACCAACGGCAAGCTGCAACTGTTCAAGCAGCAGATCGACAGCTCCACGCGGTTCATTCCGTTGTGGGTGAAGATTGCCGTGGCCATCGCCCTGGGCCTGGGCACCATGGTCGGCTGGAAACGCATTGTGGTGACGGTTGGCGAAAAGATCGGCAAGACCCACCTGACCTACGCCCAGGGCGCCTCGGCGGAAACCGTGGCCATGCTGACCATCGGCGCCGCCGACATGTTCGGTCTGCCGGTATCGACCACCCACGTCCTGTCGTCGGGCGTGGCCGGGACCATGGTCGCCAACGGCGGCGGCTTGCAGATGAAGACCATCCGCAACCTGCTGATGGCCTGGGTCCTGACCTTGCCGGCGGCGATCCTGTTGTCGGGGAGTTTGTATTGGTTGTTCACCCAACTGTTCTAAAGAACACCGCAAAACCCTGTAGGAGCGAGCCTGCTCGCGAAGGCGTTGTGTCAGTCGACATTGATATTGCCTGACATGCCGCTTTCGCGAGCAGGCTCGCTCCCACATTAGGTTATGTGATGTTGATCAGATCGCGGAACGCACCACCTCCCCCAACCACTCCATGAACACCCGCACCCGCAATGGCAAATGCCGTTGCCGGGCATACAGCAGCGAGACCTCCATGGACGGCGCGTTGTACTGCGGCATCACCGCCACCAGCGCACCGCTGTGCAGGTATTCGTGCATGCCCATCCGCGGTGCCTGGATCATGCCGAAACCGCCCAGGCATGCCGACTCATAGGCATCGGTGCTGTTGACCGTGATGCTGCCGCTCATCGGCAGTCGCTGCACCTTGCCGTCGACCTCGTACACGAAGCCTTCAGAGCGCGCGCCCAACACACCGACGTAATGGACCAGCCGATGCTGCGCCAGATCTTCCGGGCGCTCGGGCATGCCATAACGCTGCACATACCCGGGGCTGACACAGTTGATCATGGCAAAGTCGCACAGGTGGCGGGCGACCACCGATTGATCCGGTTGCGCACCGATCCGCACCACGCAATCAAAGCCTTCACTGAGCAAATCGACCCGACGGTCGGTGCTGCTGATTTCCAGCTCAAGCAGCGGGTGTCGCGCCATGAATTCCGGCAGGCGCGGCATCACCACGCGCCGGGCCAGAATGTTCGGCATGTCGATGCGGATCCGTCCCACCAATGACGCTTCGTCCTGACGAAACAACCCTTCGATTTCATCCATGTGCGACAGCAAATCCTTGCTGCGCTCATACAACACCAGGCCATCCTGGGTCGCCTGAACCTTGCGCGTGGTGCGTTGCAACAGGCGCGTGCCGAGCAATGCCTCCAGCGCCTGCACCTGTTCGGACACCGTCGAGCGCGGCAACCCCAGACTCTCCCCGGCCAGGGTAAAACTCGACATCTCGCTGACCCGGACAAAGGTGCGCAACAGTTCCAGCTTGTTCATGGCCTGCCCCTCTATTGTTCGGCTGTACCGACCAGTGATTCCGATTTCGCCATGTTTATCACCGAAAGCCGGACAAATAAACTTCCTCACATTAACAGCCACTGCTCCTGAGGAAGTCCCATGACCCGCAAAATCGCATTGATCACCGGCGCCAGTCGCGGCCTCGGCAAAAACGCAGCCCTGCACTTGGCTGCGCAAGGCATCGACATCATCGGCACCTACCACAGCCGCGCCGACGAGGCACAAGCACTGGTCGCCGAAATCGAAAGCCTGGGCGGTCGCGCCGCCATGCTGCAACTGGATGTCGGCCAGAGCGAACACTTCGCCGCCTTCGGCATCGAGGTTGACCAGGCATTACGCACGCACTTCGATCAAACGCACGTCGATTTCCTGATCAACAACGCCGGTATCGGCCTGCACGCGAACTTCGCCGACACCACGGTCGAGCAGTTTGATCTACTGATGAATGTCCAGCTCAAAGGGCCGTTTTTCCTTACCCAAACCCTGCTGCCACTGCTCAATGACGGCGGACGCATCATCAATGTGTCCAGCGGACTGACCCGCTTCAGCCTGCCGGGGTATGGGGCTTACGCGGCAATGAAGGGAGCGATGGAAGTGTTGACGCGCTACCAGGCCAAAGAACTCGGCGCCCGCCAGATTACGGTGAACATCCTGGCGCCGGGGGCGATCGAAACCGATTTCGGTGGCGGCGCCGTGCGCGATAACGCAGCCATCAACCAGTTGGTGGCGAGCAATACCGCGCTGGGTCGTGTCGGTCAGCCGGACGACATCGGCGCCGCGATTGCCTTGCTGGTGGCGCCGGGTAGCCAGTGGATCAATGGGCAGCGCGTTGAAGCGTCTGGCGGGATGTTTTTGTAATCAGCGCAAGACCCGTAGGAGCGTGCGGTGCGGCGATCCGACTTGCCCGCGAAGGCGTCGTACCTGACACACCCTCTTCGCGGGCAAGCCTCGCTCCTACAGGGTTATGCGTTGCTGTGCTCACGCATGACGAGCCGTTCGCGCACCACGTCATACACCCAGTGGTAAACGTAGGTGTACGGCAGGAAAAACAGCAGCACGCCGAGATCCAGCAAGAACGCCTGCCACAGGCTGATATTCAGCCACCAGGCGATCAGCGGTACGCCAAGGGCCACCAGGCCGCCTTCGAACATCAGCGCATGCACCCCGCGGACCCAGGCGTTATGCGCAATGGCCAGGCGCTTGAGCACCCGGTCGAACAGGGCGTTGAACACCACGTTCCAGGCCAGGGCCAGGGCGGCAATGACGACGGTGACCACGCCCATTTCCATCATCGGCTTGTCCATGATCCAGGCCAGCAACGGGGTACAGATCAGGATGGCCAGCAGTTCGAAACCGATGGCCTGGAAAATACGTTCAGTGATGGATTTGTTGGCGCTCATGACCAGACTCCTCTGAGTGACTGTGGTTGCCATGGTCCGACATCACACCGATACTTCATAACCAATAACCATCGATCAAGGCGATAGTTCATGGCCTCCCAGGAAGTGTTGCAGGCGTTTGTCCAGGCGGCGACGCAGGGTTCGTTTTCCGCCGCGGCGCGCAAGTTGGGCCGCAGCCAGTCGACCATCAGCGCCGCAGTGGCCAGTCTTGAAATCGACCTGAACCTGGCGCTGTTCGACCGCAGTAGCCGCAAACCCACATTGACCCCGGCCGGGCACGTGATGTTGCAGCGGGCGGAGGACATCCTGGCCGCTACCAGTCGTCTGGAAATGAGTGCCAGCCAATTGTCTCAAGGGGTCGAGGCGAAGCTGACCGTGGCGCTGTCCGACACCTACCAGTCCGACCGTTTCGAAGCGTCACTCAGTGCGTTCGAGCAGCGTTATCCGGACCTGGAACTCGAATGCCTGATCGCCGAATGCGACGACCTGGTGGCGCTGGTACAAAGCGGCCGGGCACAGGTTGCCTTCGCCGAAATGCAGGACAGCTATCCGCCGGACCTGGTCAATTCGACGGTGGACGAACGCACGGAAATCGCCCTGTTCGTGTCGCCAGGGCATCCGTTGGCGACGTTGAAACACATCGATCAGGACATACTGCAACAGCACCGCGAACTGCGCCTGGCAACCATCGTCAATCCCTATGAAAGCCGTGCAAAGGGCCGTGTCTGGTCGGCGCCGAGTTACTTGATGCTGCTGGAAATGGCCCAGGGCGGATTCGGTTGGGCGCCGTTGCCGCGTTGGCTGGTGGAACGTTTCGGTCCGGGATCGCTGCAGGAATTGCAGGTGCGCGGCTGGCCGAAAACGGTGTCGGTGGATGCCTTGTGGTCGCGCCTCAATCCGCCGGGGCCGGCGGGGAGCTGGTTGTTGGGCAAGATGCTGGAATAGCGGTGTCTGTTCGGACGCCATCGCGGGCAAGCCCGCTCCCACAGTGTCCGAGTCGTACACAAAATATATGCACACCCCTGAACCTGTGGGAGATGCTGGAATAGCAGTGTCTGTTCGGACGCCATCGCGGGCAAGCCCGCTCCCACAGTGTCCGAGTCGTACACAAAATATATGCCCCCCCTGAACCTGTGGGAGCGGGCTTGCCCGCGATGAGGCCCGCAAGATCACATCATTCCAACGCCCTGAGCCGCCCCTCGATAAACCGCCGCTCCGGCTCTTGCTGCGTCAACTCAAGCGCCCGTTCATAAGCCGCTCGGGCCTGCTCCACCCTTCCCAACTGCCGACAAAATTCCGCTCGGGCCGAATGCGCCAGGTGATAATCCAGCAGCTCACCGCGATCCAGTATTGCTTCGACCAGGGCCAGCCCCGCCAACGGACCGTCGCGTTTCGACAGTGCCGCCGCCCGGTTCAACTCGATCACCGGTGACGGCACGGCTCGCAGCAGCACGTCATACAGCCCGACGATTTGCGTCCAGTCGGTCTCATCCACCGACGGCGCTTCGGCATGCACCGCGGCAATTGCCGCTTGCAGGCAGTACGGACCGAAGCGTCGGGTGCCCAGCGCCCGCTCCACCAGTGCACAGCCTTCGGCAATCATCTCGCCGTCCCACAACGTTCGATCCTGCTCATCCAGCAAAATCAATTCGCCACTGGTGGAGGTTCTGGCCACCCGTCGCGACTCGTGCAACAGCATCAGCGCCAGCAGGCCCATGACTTCCGGTTCCGGCAACAGCTCCATCAATAACCGGCCGAGACGAATCGCTTCACGGGTCAAATCCTCGCGAGTCACTTGCGCACCGATGGACGCCGAGTAGCCTTCGTTGAACACCAGGTAAATCACCCGCAGCACGCTGTCCAGGCGTTCGGGCAACTCCGCCAGGGACGGCACTTGATAAGGGATTTTTGCATCGCGGATTTTCGCCTTGGCGCGCACGATGCGCTGGGCGATGGTGGCCGGCGCCGAGAGAAAGGCCCGGGCGATTTCTTCTGTGGTCAGGTCGCAGACTTCGCGCAGGGTCAACGGCACCTGGGCATCCGCCGCCAAGGCCGGGTGACAACAGGTGAAGATCAGGCGCAAGCGATCGTCTTCCACGTCTTCGTCACTCCAGTCGGCCTGCTCCAGCGCCTCCAGTTGCGCGATCAACAGTGGTCGCGAGGCGGCGAAGCGGGCGCGCCGCCGCAACACATCGATGGCTTTGAAACGCCCGGTGGACACCAGCCAGGTACGCGGGTTGTCCGGAACGCCATCCTGCTGCCAGCGCTCGACCGCAACGAAAAACGCTTCGTGCAGGGCCTCTTCGGCGAGGTCGAAATCGCCGAGCAGGCGAATCAGCGTCGCCAGAATGCGCCGCGATTCCTGGCGATAAACCTGCTCGACCTGTGCCTGCACCGAAAGCCCCGGCATCTCAAGGATTCAACTGTCGAACGGGGCGCACTTCGACACAGCCGATCCGGGCCGCCGGAATGTCCCCGGCGACCTGGATCGCTTCGTTCAGATCCCTGGCATCGATCAGGTAGAAACCGGCCAACTGCTCCTTGGTTTCAGCGAACGGGCCATCGGTGATCGACAGCTTGCCGTTGCGCATGCGCACCGTGGTGGCCGTCTGCACCGACTCCAGTGCCTCGGCGGCGACCATCCGGCCGCTGCCCTGGACCGACTCGGCGTACGCCATGCACTCTGAATCGTGCGGGCTTTCCGGCAGCGAATGCAGCAGGTGCTCGTCGCTGTAGACCAGACATAGGTATTTCATGGCGTTCTCCTGGATCGAACGGAACAACTATGGTCGCAGATGGGCATTCTGGCCCGGCTTGCCGATCAACAGCCGGATAATCAAGGCTGCAGGTCGAACAGGGTCGCGCCACTGGTCATGTCGAACGGGGCCGACCAGTGTTCGTGGACGATCTGCCACAACCCGGCTTCCTGCCGATAGCACTGGGTCACACGCATCCAGCAGGCCTGGGTTTCACCCTTCTCGTTGGTGCCGCCGCAATGCGCCAGAAAGTGGGCGAAAGCGATCTCCTGGGACGGCTCGATGGTCACTTCGTGGAACTCGAAAATGTGCGGCCCGGGGCACATTTCCATACAGGCCTGCCAATGGGCCCGATAGGCTGGTTTACCCTTGAATTGCAAGGCCTTGACCGCGTCGAAGGAGACGATGTCCTCGGCATACAGGGCCATGACTTTATCCACGTCCTTGGTCATGACGGCCTGGCGATAGCTCTCGATCAGGTTCTGGATCTGGGTTTGCGAGTTCATGGTGGTTCTCCGTGGTTTTTATTGTGAAGACACCCTTAGTCGTCCGGCGATCCGGCAAATCGACAGACGAAATAAAAATAATCCACCCACGCAATATCGCTAGAATTCGAGACTCATTTTTGTTGGAAAAAGGACACTCCAGTGACAGCCCGACTCGTGCCTTACGAAAGCCTGAACGCGCTGCAGCGACAACAGGTCGAGGCCATCGAAGTGCATCCGGATCAAATCAGGTTTTCCGGTGACATCCACGGTGCATTGCATACCTTGCTGTCCCGGCCCGGCCCCGGCGTCAAAGGCTTCGCCCTGCTGGCCGATGACATTCCCGTGGCTTTCCTGCTGCTCAAGCGCCCGCCGGTACTGCCGGCCTGGGCCGACGAACACAGCGCCACGCTGCATGCCTTGCAGGTCGATCAAAAGGTTCAGGGCAAAGGCTATGGCAAGGCCTGCCTGCAAGCACTGCCTGAAGCGGCCCGTGAGGCCTGGCCGGAAATCAGGGGACTGGAATTGTCGGTGGATGCGGACAATGAATCGGCGATTGCGCTGTATGCCAAGTATGGGTTCATCGACAGCGGCGAGGCGTACAAGGGGCGGATCGGGTATGAGCGGCGGATGGCACTGAAATTCTGAATCCCGGCATAGTTTCCCTGTGGGAGCGAGCCTGCTCGCGAAGCGGTGTATCAGGCAACATTGATGCCGGCTGATACTCCCTCTTCGCGAGCAGGCTCGCTCCCACAAGGGCTGTGCATTGAATCAGAGATTGAGCACCATCTCATGCCAGGCCATCCCGCCATGGTCGGAGGCCGAGGGCTTGATGTAGGCAAAGCCAAACCCGGCGTACAGCGCAATATGCCGCTCCTTGCACATCAGGTGGATGCTGACTTTATTCAGTGCGCGCATGCGTTCGATGAACTCGCCCATCAGGCGCTTGGCCAGGCCCAGCCCCTGATAATCCGGATGCACCACCACCGACATGATCACCACGTGCGGGCCGGCCGGGTCGTGGCCGATCAGTTCCTTGAACGCCTCGTCCGACATTTCGACCTGGAATGCCGCGCCGGAATTGATGAAACCGGCGACCACGCCGTCCACTTCGGCAACGATGAAACCCTCGGGCCAAGTGGCGATGCGGGTGGCGATTTTCTCGCGGGTCGCGGCTTCGTCGCCTTCGTAGGCAACGGTTTCGATGGCGTAGCAGCGGTCCAGATCGGCAGGCGTGACGTTGCGAATGACGGTGTTCATGGCAGCTCGGAATCGGCGGGGAAAGGCTGGGGATTTTAAATCAGCAGCCGCGTGACATCGAGAGGCGAATCCTTTGATGCGCCTCCCGACGCCGGGGTCATTGCTTGATCGGCATCCAGATTTCCAGCTTGCCGGTGTTCAGCTTCGGGTTGAAGTCTTCGCTGTAGCGCTCGAACTCCGGGGCGTCGGTTGCGGTGTACCCGGATTGCGGAAGCCAGGTGTCACAAATGTAGCGGAAGGTCTGCGGCAGGCTGGTCAATGGCCCTTTGTGCTCGAACACCGCGTAATACTGGGGCTGAATTTCTACCCAGCGGTAGGTATCGGGCAGGTCGTCGAGCTTGCTGATCTCGACCCCGGCGATGTAGTCAAAACCGCCCTCGCCGTCGAAGTTGTAACCGACGCCGTACATCACTTCGTTTTTCTGGCCCGGAATCTGACCCAGATGGGGCATGAGTTTCTCCCAAAGGGCCGGAATGCGGGGAATGGTCTGCCGGGTGAAGCGGTCGCCCATACCGGCAATCAGGAAAAAGTGCCCGTGTTCGAAGCGAGGTTCCGACAGTTCGAAGCCTTTTTGTTCATCCATGATGCAACTCCTGGAAGGAAAAAGTGGGTTCGGCTGGGAGTATAGAAGCCAAACCCGATTCGCCCAATCACAGGGCGTGCAACTGCTCGACGGCAGCGGCGCCGACAAACTCGTTGTAACCGGAAAGGATCACGTACACCGCGAAATAGCAGAAGATCGCCGCCGATGCCATGTAGGAATAGCGCAGCAACTTGTCGCCGAGCAACTTGCCGCCGTGGCTCGCCACAAAGCACAGGCCGGCGGACCACAGCAGCCCGGCGCAGAGAAACCCGCCGAGAAACAGCGCCGAGCTGAGGGATCCGCCACCGCCTGATCGGGCGATCAGCGTGCCACCCACCGCGGCGAACCACAGAATCGCACTGGGCGACGACATGGCGAGGAAAATCCCGCGAAAGAACTCCTTGCGGTGGGAGTTGTGGCCGACCTCGGGGGTCTCGGCCAGCAGCGCCTCGTGGTGGATCGCCGAATAAATCATCTTCGCCGCGAAGTACACCAGCAGCGCCGAGCCGCCGATCCACAACACCCAGCGCACGGTTTCGTATTGCAGCAAAACGGTCATGCCGGCCAGCGCCAGCACCGCGTAGATCAGGTCGCCGACACAAGTCCCCAGGCCCAGTGCAAAGCCCTGAAAATAGCCGCGCTGCATTGCCAGGGTGATCATCGCGATGTTGGCGACGCCGATGTCCAGGCACAGCGAAAGGCTCAGCAAGAAGCCACTGGTAAATTCCATCGACCCAATTCCTTCGGAAAAATTTGTTTACATGGAGGCTGGACAGTCTGCCACAGCTGCCCGTACATTCCGCCACAGGTCACCGCAGTGACCAGCGTCGCTCGGACGGTTCCGGGCGCTTACGTTATCGAGGCAACAATGGCCGAACAAGGTTCGCCGCGCCGCTTTGCGCGCATAGATCGACTCCCCCCTTACGTTTTCAACATCACAGCCGAGCTGAAGATGGCCGCCCGTCGTCGTGGCGAAGACATCATCGACTTGAGCATGGGCAACCCCGACGGCGCCACCCCGCCGCACATCGTCGAAAAACTGGTCACCGTTGCCCAGCGCGAAGACACCCACGGCTACTCGACGTCCAAGGGCATTCCGCGCCTGCGCCGGGCGATTTCCAACTGGTACAAGGATCGTTATGAGGTCGACATCGACCCGGAAAGCGAAGCCATTGTCACCATCGGTTCCAAGGAAGGCCTGGCGCACTTGATGCTGGCCACCCTCGACCAGGGCGACACCGTTCTGGTGCCGAACCCGAGCTACCCGATTCACATCTACGGTGCCGTGATTGCCGGCGCCCAGGTGCGTTCGGTGCCGCTGGTGCCGGGCGTGGATTTCTTCGCCGAGCTGGAACGGGCGATTCGTGGCTCGATCCCGAAACCGAAAATGATGATCCTCGGTTTCCCGTCAAACCCCACCGCCCAGTGCGTGGAGCTGGACTTCTTCGAACGGGTGATCGCCCTCGCCAAGCAGTACGACGTGCTGGTGGTGCATGACCTGGCTTACGCCGACATCGTCTACGACGGCTGGAAGGCCCCGTCGATCATGCAGGTGCCGGGCGCCAAGGACATCGCGGTGGAGTTTTTCACCCTGTCCAAGAGCTACAACATGGCAGGCTGGCGCATCGGTTTCATGGTCGGCAACCCGGAACTGGTCAACGCCCTGGCGCGGATCAAGAGCTACCACGACTACGGCACCTTCACCCCGCTGCAAGTCGCGGCGATTGCGGCACTGGAAGGCGATCAGCAATGCGTGCGCGACATCGCCGAGCAATATCGGCAGCGGCGCAACGTGCTGGTCAAGGGCCTGCATGAATTGGGCTGGATGGTGGAAAACCCGAAAGCCTCGATGTACGTCTGGGCCAAGATTCCCGAGGCCTATGCCCATCTGGGTTCGCTGGAATTCGCCAAGAAACTGCTGGCCGAAGCCAAGGTCTGCGTCTCGCCGGGCGTGGGTTTCGGTGAATACGGGGACGATCACGTGCGCTTCGCCCTGATCGAAAACCAGGACCGGATTCGCCAGGCCGTGCGCGGGATTCGCGGGATGTTCCGGGCGGATGGGCTCGTCAGCAAATCCTGACACCCAACACAAAACACTGTGGGAGCGAGCCTGCTCGCGAAAGCGGACTTACATTCGACATCTTCATTGAATGTTAAGCCCTCTTCGCGAGCAGGCTCGCTCCCACATTTGTCTTGCAGTGATATTCAGACGAACAACGACAACAGCAGAATAAAGCCCAGGCCCACCACCGACAGGATGGTCTCCATCGCCGTCCAGGTCTTGAAGGTCTCCGCCACGGTCATGTTGAAGTACTGCTTCACCAGCCAGAAACCGGCATCGTTAACGTGCGACAGGATCAACGAACCGGCACCGGTCGCCAGCACCAGCAGCTCACGGTTAACACCCGGAATCATCCCCACCACCGGCACCACGATGCCTGCGCCAGTGATGGTCGCCACGGTTGCCGAACCGGTCGCAATACGGATCACCGCCGCCACCAGCCAGGCCAGCAGGATTGGCGAAATTTGCGCGGCGACCGCCATATGACCGATCACATCACCCACGCCGCTGGTCACCAGCATCTGCTTGAAGCCACCACCGGCACCGATGATCAGGATGATCGCCGCGGTCGGTGCAAGGCTGGCGTCCAGCCATTTGAGGATCTGCTGGGAGCCGATGCCCTGCTTGTAACCGAAGGTGTACAGCGACAGCAGCAGCGCGATCAGCAGTGCCGAAATCGGGTGACCGATCAGGTCCATGAAGGTGCGGAAGAAATTACCGTCCGGCAGCACCACATCGGCGAAGGTCTTGAGCAGCATCAGGAACACTGGCGACAACACGGTGACCAGGGTGATGCCGAAGCTCGGCAGATCGGCTGAGTCCGTCTCGCGGGCCAGTTGATCCACCAGTTCCTGGTTCGGATGACCGGGGATGTGCTTGGCGATGAACGTACCGTAAATCGGACCGGCAATGATGGCCGTCGGCAGCGCCACGATCAGGCCGTAGAGAATGGTCTTGCCGATGTCGGCACCGAACACGCCAATGGCCAGCAGCGGCCCCGGGTGCGGTGGCACCAGGCCGTGGACGGCGGACAGGCCGGCCAGCAGCGGGATACCGATTTTGATGATCGACACGCCGGTGCGGCGGGCGACGATAAACACCAGTGGGATCAGCAGCACGAAGCCGATTTCGAAGAACAACGGAATGCCCACCAGGAACGCGGCGAACATCATCGCCCACTGTACCTTGTCCTTGCCGAAGGCGCGGATCAGGGTCTGGGCGATCTGATCCGCCCCGCCCGATTCGGCCATCATTTTGCCGAGCATGGTGCCCAACGCGAGGATGATCCCGACAAACCCGAGCACGCCACCGAAGCCGTCCTGGAATGCCTTGATGATGGTGCCGATCGGCATGCCGGAGGTCAGCCCGAGGAAAGCGGCGGCGATGATCAGGGCAATGAAGGGGTGAAACTTGAACTTGGTGATCAGGACGATAAGCCCGATCACCGTCACCACTGCATCGAGCAGCAGGAACGTCTCGTGGGACATGCCAAACATTAGGGGTGTCTCCTGGTTGTTGTTGTTATTAAAGCGGGTAATTCGAAAGCCATAAGGACAGCGCTATCTCTGCAAGCAAAATTTAACCGGCGCGTTTCAGGCCGTGCTCGAGCCACCAGTGGTGCGCTTGCACAGCCAGCTCATCGACGCTGTGGGTCGACGCATCAAGGGCCAGGGTCAACGGCTCGCCGATGGGGGATTCGAGGGTGGCGAACTGGCTGGCGATCAGGGTCGACGGCATGAAATGACCAGGCCGATGGGAGACGCGGTCGGCGGCGACTTCGGGAGTCAGTTCCAGAAACACGAAGCCCAGGCCCGGCAAGGCACTGCGCAGACGTTCGCGGTAAATGTGCTTGAGGGCCGAGCAAGTCAGCACCGGGCGCTCGCCCATGGCATCGACACGGCGCAGTTCATCGCACAGGCTGTCGAGCCAGCCGGCACGGTCTTCATCGTTCAGGGGGATACCCGCGCTCATCTTTTCGATGTTGGCGGCAGGATGAAAAGTGTCGCCTTCAATGGCAGTGGCGCCGCTGAGTTGGCACAGGGCCTCGCTGACGCACGTCTTGCCGCAACCGGCAACGCCCATGATGACCAGGGCGGTGATGGGATGATTCATGTAACACCTCAGCGCGCAGACAGCGCTACCTTTGCCAGTTATGACACTAGACCAAAAGCAGGAGTTGCCGACGCCTTTCTTGTCATTTTATGGGTTGCAGCAGGTTAAGTCTCAACGCCAAAAAGCGAGGATCAGGCGAACCCCCGCTCACGCATTTGCAGCTGCATCGAGACAGCGCTACCTTAGTGCCTTGAATTTTGTTTGGCAAGCCGTCGATGACCTCAACCAAGAACGATAAAAATACGCGCACCACTGGCCGCCCTACCCTGAACGAAGTCGCGCGCCTGGCCGGTGTCAGCCCGATTACCGCATCCCGCGCCTTGCGCGGCGTCAGCACCGTGGCCACGGAACTGGTGGAAAAGGTGCAGAACGCGGCCCTTGAACTCAACTACGTGGTCAACTCTGCTGCCCGCGCCTTGGCCTCGGCCCAGAGCCACTCGGTGGTGGTGCTGGTGCCATCGTTGTCCAACCTGCTGTTCATCGACACCCTGGAAGCCATCCATCAGGTTTTGCGCCCCAAGGGCTTCGAAGTGCTGATCGGCAACTTCCATTATTCGCGCGACGAAGAAGAAAACCTGCTGCGCAACTACATGGCCTATCAGCCCCGAGGCTTGCTGCTCACCGGTTTCGACCGCACTGAAAGTTCGCGACGGATGATCGAGGCGAGCAACATTCCCTGCGTGTACATGATGGAACTGGACAGCGCCGCCGGCCTCAATTGCGTCGGTTTTTCACAACTGGCCGCCGGCGAAACGGCCGCCGAGCATTTGCTGTCCCGCGGCCGAAAACGCCTGGCCTACATCGGCGCGCAACTCGACCAGCGCACATTGTTGCGTGGCGAAGGCTATCGCCGCGCCCTGCAAAAAGCCGGTCTGTACGACCCGGCGCTGGAAGTGCTGACGCCGCGCCCGTCTTCGGTCGGCCTGGGCGGCGAGTTGTTCCTGCAGATGATGGCCAGTCATCCCGACGTCGATGCAATCTTCTTCGGCAACGACGACCTGGCCCAGGGTGCATTGCTCGAGGCCATGCGCTGCGGGATCAAGATCCCCGAGCAGGTGGCGATCCTCGGTTTCAACGACCTGCCCGCCTCGGCTCACATGGTCCCGCGCCTGAGCAGCATCAGCACCCCGCGTGAAGCCATCGGCCGCCGCGCGGCGGAACAGATGCTGACGCTGATGGCCGGCAATACCGTGGCCAAGCCGGTGCAGGACATGGGGTTTGAGTTGAAAGTGCGCGAGAGTACCTGACCGTTCCTGACCTGTAGGAGCCGGCTTGCTGGCGATGGTGGCGCATCAATCGACATGGATGGCGCCTGATAGACCGCTTTCGCCGGCAAGCCGGCTCCTACAGGTCAGCGATCAATCCTGCGGATCAAGATTATCCAGCGCCCGATTCACCGCCAGTTCGGCCAGCATGACGATCTGGGCAATCGCCAGTGCCGTATTGCGATGGCTTCCCTCCAGAAAAGTAGCAAAGTCATTGGTCATGACACTCGCCGAGGCCAGGGATTCGCAGGCATGCGCCAGCAGGGTTTCGTTACTGATGTCTGGGGCGATGAGGAACATGGGACTGGGATTGCGCGGGGGGTTTGGTGTGGGTTTGAACATGGCGATGCTCCTAGAGTGATGGAGCTGCCACTGTTCGCTGCTAGACGAACATTAAGGTGGCAGCCGCGCGTGGGCTAGCAGACCAGGACTCTAGAACCCGGTAGACCCGAAAGTCTTCCCACGCACAGCCGCCATAACGTGAACCCATCACGAACGGTGGACGCCATGCGTCTAAAGTGTCCTGGCTGCTAGACCCGATCGCTGATTTTCAGCGACACGGAACAATAGAATCCGGACACCAGACGCACAAGTCGGCGGATTCTGGCTTAGTTGTAGGCAGGCGCGCAAGAATTCACACTCTTCGGAAATCCTCTGAAATCCCTTGCCTACAGACCATTCCTATAGGCTTGATGTCAGCCGTTGGCAGGCTCACTATGATTCTCCGACGCCTTGATTCGCTGACGGAGTAGCAACATGGACCATGCACTGAAAATCCTCGGCAAAGCCTCTTCGATCAACGTGCGCAAGGTCCTGTGGACCTGCGAAGAACTGGGCCTTACCTACGAACGCGAGGATTGGGGCAGCGGATTTGGCTCGACCCACAGTCCCGAGTTCCTCAGGTTCAATCCCAACGCCCAGGTGCCGGTGATCATCGACGAGAACGGGGTGCTCTGGGAATCCAACACCATTTGCCGCTACCTGGCCGGCAAGCACCACCATCATCACAACGAGCTGTTGCCCATCGAGCCGGCCGCCCGCGCTCGGGTGGAGCAGTGGATGGATTGGCAGGCCACCGATCTCAATTCGTCATGGAGCTACGCGTTCATGGCACTGGTGCGCAAAGATCCGGAGTTCCAGGACCCGCATCGCGTGGAAGTCAGCGTGCGTGGCTGGAACCAGAAAATGGGCATTCTCGAACATCAACTCGCGACCACCAAGGCGTATGTCGCCGGGAACCGATTTACCCTGGCCGATATCGTCATCGGCCTGTCCGTCAATCGCTGGCTGATGACCCCCATGGAGCGTCCCGACTTCCCTGCCATCGATGACTATTTCAAGCGTCTGGCGCCACAAACCGGATTTCTTAAACATTGCTGCAACGGCTTGCCCTGAATGCCACGTTTGCCGTTCGTCGGCAAACCTCTGCCGGTATCGCCCGTCGACATTTCCAATACTTATTTTCAACCAATTGATTTTTAAGGAATTTATTTTAAGGCACAGTATTTGCTGAAAGCGCTGCACCGCCATCACCCACAAGGTCTGCTCATCATGTTGGTCAGTGCAAAATCAACCCTGGTAACACCACTCCCCAAACGTCCCGGCGAAGACCCGACCACCGAAGCCGCCGCCGGGCTTCAAAGCGCCATGGCCCAGGCCCTGCAAAACAATGTGCAGGCGCAAACCGCGCAAGCCAGTACACAGGTCCAGGAATCCGCCACCGGGCAGGCCACGCAACAGGTCAGCGAAGCCACGCGGATCAGCGACAACGTCGATGAGGCGTTTGCCAAGACCCGCGTTAACCTGCAAGCAGTCAACGCGCCGCTGCCGGATGGCGTCAAGGATCGGATCAAGGACGGCTCGGCCACTTCCGAATTCAAGGATTACATGAGCAAGACCCCGGAACAGCGCATGCGTGATGCGGTTCTGCAAGAGATGGGGCTGACCCAGGAAGAGGTCGATCAAATGCCGCCGGAGAAACAGAAGGCGGTGGGTGAGGAGATTGCCCAGCGCATGGAAGACAAGCGCCAGATTGCAGAGGCCGAGAAAGCCCAGGGCAGTGAAAAAAACGGTGTTCAGGTGGTGGATAAATTCCTGGCTTCGCTTTAATCGGTGGCTACAACCCCGCACCTGTGTGAGCAAGGCTTGCCCGCGATGGCGATCTCACGACCGCTATCGCGGGCAAGCCTTGCTCCTACAGGGTTCACGTTGCCTTTTAATTCAACTGTAAGGTCGAGTTGAATTGGCTGATCGCATCCACCACATGCCGCGAGCCCTGCTGAATCTCCAGAATCACCTCCCCCGCCTCGTTCGCCAGTTCCACGCCGAGCCCGGTTCGACTCAGGCTCGACTGCATGCTCGACACGGCGCTCACCGATAAATCGTGGTTCTTGCGCACCACATCAACGATCTCCACCGTCGCCTGGCTGGTGCGCGCAGCGAGGCTGCGCACTTCATCGGCCACCACCGCAAATCCGCGTCCATGCTCGCCAGCGCGGGCTGCCTCGATGGCGGCGTTGAGCGCCAGCAGGTTGGTCTGATCGGCGATACCACGGATGGTTTGCACAATGGTGCCGATGATGTCGGACTGCTTGCTCACGGCATCAATGCTCAGCGCCGCTTCGTTCAAGTCTTTGGAGATGTCCTGAATGATCTTCACCGTCTGCTGCACCACCTCGGAGCCCTTGCGCGCGCAGACGTCGTTTTGCACCGAGGTGCTGTGGGCCGATTCTGCGGCAGTTTGCAGGGTGGTCATCTGGCTGGTGATATCGCTGGCGAACTTCACCACTTTGTAGAGCCGCCCCTTGGCGTCGAACAACGGGTTGTAGGACGCTTCCAGGAAGACTGTATGACCGTGCTTGTCCTTGCGTTCGAAACGGTGCGAGTGATATTCGCCGCGATTGAGTGACGCCCAGAATGCCTTGTAGGCCGGTGACTCGGCTTCGGCACGGTGGCAAAACAGGCTGTGGTGCTGCCCGACGACTTCATTGAGCGAGTAATGCATGGTCTTGAGGAAGTTTTCGTTGGCCGTGATCACCTTGCCGTCCGGGGTGAATTCAATCACCGCCATGGAGCGACCGATCGCCGCCAGCCTGCTTGCGTTTTCGTGTTCCTTGTTGACCCTGTCGGTGATGTCCGTGGCGACTTTGATCACACTGCGCACCTGGCGATCTGGGCCGTACACCGGCATATAACTGGCTTCGAGCCAGATCTCCCTGCCGCTTTTGTTCAGGCGCAAAAAGGTGCCGCTGACCGCTTCGCCACGGGCCAGATCACGCCACAATTTGGCGTACTCCTCGCTGCGGTAAAAGGCCTCTTCGCAAAATATCCGGTGGTGTTTGCCGCGTACCTCGTCGGCGCCGTAACCCATGGCGTTGCAAAAATTTTCGTTGGCATCCAGCACGAAGCCGTCGGGCGTGAACTCAATCATTGCCATTGAACGACTGACTGCGGCCAACTTGGCATTGGCTTCGGTCAGCGCACAACTGAAGCGTTCGATTTCCAGCAAGTCAGCCTTGTTATGCAGGTTGAACATGTTCGTTTCACCCCGAGCGCGGTCTTTTGATTAATGAAAGTAACGGGTCTTTCACATCCACCACTACGTTAGCGGGAACAGGTGCGCGCGCTCCCCCCCCAAAAGAAGGAGACTTGTCAGGTCATTGTTTGATGTTGAATCGGAGGGTCCCTATTGCGACGTCCTCATCAAGACATCCCTTTCTCGATAGCCCGGAGCCGGGCAAGCCCTAACGCGCTCATAAGAAAATTCCATTTAGCGTTTCACTCCCTGTCGTTCCGTGTGGGTGCCTTGGTTTGCGCACTCTCGGGGTCTCAATCCTTGTCATCCGATTGTGACCGACATATTTAGTTACGAGTGAGCATAGACAGGAGACTGGGCTTAGCAAGGCCACTAGTCGGCCACTATCGAGGACAAAATCGGTTCAGCTACGAGAGAGGAAGGATCAGCGGCAGGGGTGAGGTAGCGTTGGTCGCACACTGGGTGTAAGGCTGGAGACCATTAGCGAGCAGGCTCGCTCCCACATTCGATCTGTGTCGTTCACAAACCCAATCTGGGAGCGAGCCTGCTCGCGAAGGCTATGGGTCAGGTACCACTCAATTACAGATTTGCACTCACCTTGCTGGCCACCTCCCCCGGCACCCAGCCCTTCCACACCTGCGGCTGCTCACGCAAAAACGCTTCGGCCACTTCACGGGGCTTCTGCCGTTTTTCGCTCATCTGCCCCAGGGTCCGGTTCAGCAGATCGATCGGCAGGTCGACCTTTTCGAAGAACGCCACCAGGTCCGGGTACTGCGCCTTGAACGGCGCGGACACGCCGATGGCCAGGCTGGCCGGCATCGAACGGGTGCCTTTGGGGTTCGGGTTGTTGGCATCGGCCAGGGTTTTCCAGGCTTCGGCGTCGAACGGCGGTTCGTCGAGCTTCACCAGTTTGAAGCGCCCTAACAGCGGCGTCGGCGACCAGTAGTAGAACAGCACCGGTTTGCCGCGCCGGATCGACGATGCCACCTCGGCATCCAGCGCTGCGCCGGAACCGGTACGGAAGTTGACGAAGCTTGCCGTCAGGTCGTAGGCCTTGAGTTTCTGGCTGTTGACGATCTCCGAGGTCCAGCCAGTGGGGCTATTGAGGAAGCGCCCGCGATTCGGGTCTTCGGGGTCGCGGAACACGTCCTTGTACTTCGCCAGGTCTGCCACGGACTTCAACTGCGGCGCCAACGGTTTGATGCCGCGCTCCGGGTCACCCTTGATCACGTATTCCGGCACCCACCAACCTTCGGTAGCGCCCTTGACCGTGTCGCCCAGACCGAACACTTTGCCCTCTGCGGCAGCTTTGACCCACGCCGGACTGCGCCCGGCCCACTCCTCACCGATCACTTGAATGTCATTTTTGGCCAGCGCCGCTTCGAGGCTGACGGTGCTGCCCGGCAAAGTATCGGTCGGGTAGCCATAACCTTTTTCGACGATCAGGCGCAGGATCTCGGTGATGAGGCTACCGCTTTCCCAAGTGATGTCACCGAAGTGGATGGGCGCGGTTTTTTCTGCCGCCGGTGCCTGGTTGGCCATCAGGCTCAGGGCCAGCAGCGAACTGCCGAGCAGGGTTTTGATCGATCTCATGCGGACCTCTTGTCAGTAAGGCGGTTCAGGAATTGATTGGCGCTGTGGCGGTCGCACAAGGCCTGGGAGCGGGTCATGTAGACGCTGACCGAACGCAGGGAAATACCCAGCTCGGCGGCGATCTGCGGGTAGGTCAGGCCATCGACCCGCGACAACAGAAAGGTGGCCCTGACCTTGCCCGGCAGGCGCGCCAACGTGCGGTCGAGGCCATGCAGCGCCTGGGTCAGTTGCGCCAGTTCTTCGGGCGAAGGCGTTGAAGGTTGATCAACCTGTTGCAGTTGATCCAGATGCCGGCGCTCCAGGTCGTGGCGGCGCCACAGTTGATAAATCAATCGACGGGCGATGGTGGTCAGCAAGGCGCGGGGTTCGCGGATCGACACCGGCTGCGGTGCTTCGAGCAACTGCACGAAGGCTTCGGCGGCAATGTCTTCGACGCTGGCGGCGGTGCCCAGGTAGTGGCGCAATCGAGCGCACAACCAGGGGTAATGGGCGCGGAACAGTCGGCCCACGTCATTGCGATGGGAAAGGTCGGTGCCGGACATAGTGGCTCCAGAAGTTAGGGGTCGCTGAATGTCCGGTCGTCCGGTGACGCGATCCTAGCAAGGAGCCTTATTCATTAATAATATTTAAAATTCATTTTTATATTCTTTTATTGAATATAAAAATAGAGGTGCCTGGCCGATTGCTTTCGCGAGCAGGCTCGCTCCCACAGGTCCACAGAACACCTGTGGGAGCGAGCCTGCTCGCGAAAAGGGATCTGTCGACACCACCCTCAAACCTTATCGCACCCGCCCGTACCCCAACGCTTGCGCTTCCTGCTGGTAATCGAGAATAACGTGGTAGTCGCTTTCACTGGCCGGCAATACTTCCCGCAAACCAAGCACCTCTGCCACCTCCGGCAAATCGCCCAACGCCTGATTCATCACCTCCCGAATTTCTTCAATCTGTTCATCACTGACACCCGCAGCGGTGATGTACGGCAACGTCGGGCTCAAAGCACTGCGAGCGACACCCCGTAACCCGGCCACCTCCTCGGCGGCGTAACGTGCCAGATACGCGTAGGTCACGCTGTCGATGGCCGCCAGGTCGGCAAGGTCTTCGCGCAACCAACGCAGGCTTTCGCGGTGGCTGCCACTGATACCGACGCAGGCAAAAAACTGCCCGTCCCGATGCAACGGCGCCAGTCGATGGCGCAACAGGTTCATGCCGCTGTTGGAGTCTTCACCATTGATCACGCCACGGCTGCCATGAAAGTCCGGCAAGGTTCGCCGTGGATTGTCGGCGCGACTGAGTAACAGACTGCAATGGTTGCCGTCGCTGCTGTCCGGCAGTTCGTAGCGTGGACGCCCGAGGATCCGGACCTGGCCGCGCAGCGCGGTCATCAACGGATAACCGCAGGTTTGCGTCAGGAGTAACTGCGGTGACCGCCAAAGGTCCATCAACGACAGACCCTCAGCGTCGCGGCGGGTGGCGCCGAGTCGCTCGAGGATGCGCGTCAGCCAGCGCTCGTTGGCCTGGCGAATGGGTTCAGGGGCGACATACATCAGCAATTCGGCGATTTTTTGAGCCATCAGATTCGTCCCATGCAACGAAGTACCCTGTGGGAGCGGGCTTGCCCGCGATTACTATTTCACATCCAACACATCTGGCGACTGATTGATCGCTATCGCGGGCAAGCCCGCTCCCACAGGGTTAGTAGTGGTGGCTTTAGATCAATGAAACGGATGCCGTGGGCTGTCGATCGCCTTCACCCCATTCTCCCGCCACAACTGCCCATACCCCCGCACCAGAAACCCGCCGCTGCGCGCCAGCCATTGCTCGCGACGCGCGCGGTAGGCCCGTGGCAAGTCGTACCAGGGCAACCCCGGCAAATCGTGATGCACCAGGTGCAGATTGAGGTTGAGGAACAGCCAGCGCCAGGGCCACGCCGCTTCGTTGATCACGGTGCGCTGCTCCGGCGCCGTGTGCGGGCGATGTTCATAGTAGGAGCGAACCATTGCAACCGACAGCGCCGGTACACTGACCAGCAACAGGTAATGCCACACCGGCAATACGCTGTAGTGCGCAATGAACAGCAGCATCAGCCATGTCAGCGCACCATGGCTGAGCCACATCAGCCAGGCCTGGCGCTCACCGGTCTTGAGTCGATGCAGCTCCTCCCGAGCCAGCCCCAGCAACGCCAGCGGCGCACCGAGCACGAAGCGGCCGAGCACGGTTTTGTTCAGCCAGTGCAGGCCTCGTTCGAACAGCGAACTGCCCTGCCACTGTTCGCTGCTCAAGTAGCGGCTTTCCGGATCGCGGCCCGGGATGGTCAGGTCTTCGTCGCGGTGATGCAGCAAATGGCTGTCGCGATACAGCGTATAGGGATACCACACGGCGAACGGCGCATAGCCGAGGACCTTGTTCAGCGCCGGCCAGCGGGTCGGATGACCGTGCAGCAGTTCGTGCTGCACCGACAGCCAGAGCACCACCACGGGAATCAGCAACAGGGTGCACCACCAAAGACCCAATGAATGGCTGTTCAGAACGATGGCGAACCAGGCGCCGTACACGCCGATCAACAGCAACCAGGTCGGCCACTCGGTGCGGGCGGTCAGGCGCTGGCGCAGGGTTTCGATGTCTTCTCGGTGGGCGTTATCGAAGTAATGGGACATGGCGTTGCTCGGATCGGGGACCAGTCCCCTTCTGTGCAACGACACTGGGATTTCTTGCAGATTATTTTCAAATGACCGCTCCCATGCAGAGCGTGGGAGCGGTCCATCGGAGCAGGATCAATGCCCGAATACGTTCAACTTCTTGGCCTTTTTGTCGGCACGTTTTTCAATGGCGGTTTTCGCCGGTTTTTTCTTCAGCTCTTTTTTTGATTCCATACCTTTAGACATGATGCGTACTCCACTCGCGAGGGATGTGAGATCAGGTATACACCTATCCCGGCGTGCGCGTTCTTTTATAATCGCGCGCTTGCCCTCCAACAGTTTAGTCCTATGCACAGCACCCATTACGCCCAACTCGATGAGCCCCTCTGGCCGTTGATGAACAAGTTCTATCGTGCCCACCAATCGTCGATGAAAGCGGTGCGCGACGCGCAACTGTGGGTCGCAAGGCGTGACGAGATCATCGCGGCGCTGTGTTTGCGCCCGGTGTCGGGTGGGCATTGGCTGACGGGTTTGTTTGTCGATCCGGCTTGTCGCGAGCAAGGTGTCGCCGCTGCCTTGATCGCTGAGGCGGTGAAAGGACTTGAGCTGCCGGTGTGGTTGTTCTGCCATCCGGACTTGCGTGGGTTTTATGAGCGCCGTGGGTTTACCTTCGACCCGCCGATGCCCTACGCCATGGTCGAGCGCTTGAGCCGTTATGCTCGCAGTAAGCCGATGATCGCCATGGGCCTGGAACCGTTAGTCAGGTCCACCGCCGATAATGTGTGATCTTCCCCGGAACTCAAATGTGGGAGCGAGCCTGCTCGCGAAAGCGGAGTGTCAGTCGACATCAATATTGACTGACATATCGCCTTCGCGAGCAGGCTCGCTCCCACAGGGGTTTTGTGGTGAGTTCAGTCATCCGCATTCGGATCAAGGTCCGGGAACATCACTTCGGTGAACCCGAACTTGCTGAAGTCGGTAATGCGCGACGGGTACAAGCGACCGATCAGGTGATCGCATTCATGCTGTACCACCCGCGCATGGAACCCGGAGGCGATGCGCACGATGGGTTCGCCCTTGGGGTCGAAACCTTCATAGCGGATCTGTTGATAGCGATCCACCGCGCCACGCATGCCAGGCACCGACAGGCAACCTTCGAACCCCTCTTCCATAATCGGGCTCAGCGGCGTGATCAAGGGATTGATCAGAATCGTCTGCGGCACGGCTTCCGCGTCCGGGTAACGCTCGCTGTGCTCGAAACCGAAGATCACCAGTTGCAGGTCGACGCCGATCTGCGGCGCGGCCAGGCCGACCCCGCCAACACTTTCCATGGTCTGGAACATGTCGTCGATCAGTTGCCACAACTCGGGGCTGTCGAACATGTCAGCCGGCACCGGTGGCGCGATGCGCAGCAGGCGCTCATCGCCCATTTTCAGAATTTCACGGATCATTTGATGACTTCGTCAGTGGGTGGCTTCACGGAGTGATCCCGGCCCAGCCCGGAAACATGGTGTTTTTCTTCGTGGACGGGACCGTGCTCACCGGCGACTTTTTCGCCAGGGTCTTTACCTTCGCGCGACATGTGTTCGATCACCGCATTCATCTCGGCCCCGAGCAGCAGCACCGCGGCGGATATATAGAAGTACAGCAACAGCACGATGATCGCGCCGATACTGCCATACATGGCGTTGTAGTTGGCGAATTCCTTGACGTACAGACCGAAGCCCAGGGACGCGATGATCCACACCACCACTGACAGCACCGAACCCGGCGTGATGAAGCGAAACTCCTGTTTGACGTCGGGCATGACGTAATAGATCAGCGCCACGGCGACCATCAGCAAAATCACGATCACCGGCCAGCGCGCGATGTTCCACAGCGTGACGATGAAGTATTCAAGACCGACTTGCGCGGCGATCCAGTTCATCACCTGCGGCCCCAGCACCATCAGCGCGGCGGCGACCAACAGCATGCCGGCGATGCCGACGGTGTAGATGATCGACAGCGGAAAACGTTTCCACGCCGGCCGGCCTTCAACCACATCGTAGGCGGCGTTCATCGCACTCATCATCAAGCGCACACCGGCCGAAGCCGTCCACAAGGCAATCACGATACCCACGGACAACAATCCGCCCTTGGATTGCTGGAGCTGGTCGATCACCGGGTTCACCTGCTCCAGCGCCTGGGGCGGCAGCACCAGTTCCGACTGCAGGCGCAACCAGGAAAAGAAGTCGGGCAAATGCAGGAAGCCGATCAGGGCGATCAGGAACAGAATGAAAGGAAACAGTGAAAACAGCATTTGATAGGCCAGCGCCGAGGCATAGGTCGACATCTCGTCATCGACGAACTCGGTGACCGTGCGCATCATCACACGGTGCAAAGGCAGGCCTCTCATGTCCGGGAAAATCATTCGCGTCTCCATTCGCCGCATTACAGGATGGGTGGAATTGGTGCGTCTCAGGGGCCGTTTTCTTTCATCAAAGTAGCCTACCTGGCGACTTTGAAACAATTTCGTCGATCTAGTTCAGGCTGACACAAAAACGGCCATCCGTGGATGGCCGTTTCTTCCGCTCCTTGAAGGCCGTATCACGCTTTATCGACACCTTTCTTGATCGCGTCCTTGGCTTTGCCGATGGCTTGCTGGGCCTCGCCTTTCCTTTCCTGAGCCTTGCCTTCAGCTTGCAGATTGGGGTTATTGGTGGCCTTGCCAACGCCTTGCTTGACGTTGCCAGCGGCTTCGTTGGCCATGCCTTTTACTTTATCGCTTGTGCTACCCATGGTGTTTCTCCTGTGAACAATTCAATGAGAAAAGTCGTTACATGAGGTTGACCGGGGGCGTTTGCACGGAGTTTCATTTATTTTCACCAGGACATTTCATCGTTCAATGCAGGTTGGGCTTTATGTTTGCCCGGCAACCCCCGAGAATGCGCAACGTATTCAGGCCCTGGCGCTGAAGATCCAATCCCGTAGGAATGTTATGAAACTCGATAAAAAGCAGGCCATTGCCCGCAGAAATCAGGAACTCGGCGGTGCTGTGCTTGGCGTCAACAACTGCCACTTCACCGAACTGAACCGCAACCGCAACATCTGGTGGTTCGACATCCCGGTGTCGCGCCTGGCCGTTGGTCAGTACGAGTGGATTCACCTGCTGATGCATACCCCCGATACGGACGAACTGCTGCACCTGAAAGTGCCGACAGTGTTCCTGCGCGAGAAGCTCGAAGGCCTGGTGGTGCGTAACCAGGGCAAGCGCAAGGCGGCCCTGAGCCTGGAACTGAGCGCCGACAAGGACTCGTACCTGCAGGACATGCGCCCGGCGGGCACCAACGTCAATTTCGCGCCGTTTCGCATGTAGGAGCGAGCCTGCTCGCGATGGACGTCAACGATGACGCGGACTGCCTGGATGTCCGTGTTGTCTGGGCCTATTTCGCGAGCAGGCTCGCTCCTACAGAGGATCGGTGTTGCCAGCCGACCAACAAAAAGCCCCGCATCTGCGGGGCTTTTTTTGATCACACAGTCGCTTTCTTCGCGTTGATCTTCTTCAGTTCTTCATCGCGCAATTCCCGACGCAGGATCTTGCCGACGTTGGTGGTCGGCAGTGCATCGCGGAACTCTACGGAGCGTGGGACCTTGTAACCGGTGACGTTGGCGCGCATGTGCGCCATCACCTGTTCCTTGGTCAGGGTCACGCCCGGTTTGGCGACGATGAAAATCTTGATCGCCTCGCCCGACTTCTCGTCCGGCACGCCGATGGCCGCGCATTGCAGCACGCCTGGCAGGGTTGCCAGCACGTCTTCCAGCTCGTTCGGGTACACGTTGAAACCGGAGACCAGGATCATGTCTTTCTTGCGATCGACGATGCGCATGTAGCCATCCGGCTGGATCAGCGCGATGTCACCGGTCTTCAACCAGCCTTCGCTGTCGAGGATTTCATCGGTGGCTTCCTGGCGCTGCCAGTAGCCCTTCATCACTTGCGGACCTTTCACACACAGTTCGCCGATTTCGCCCATGGGCTGTTCAGCGCCAGAATCACTGATGACTTTGCACAGGGTCGATGGAACCGGAATGCCAATGGTGCCGACCTGAATGTTCTGGATCGGATTGACGGTGGCTACCGGGCTGGTTTCAGTCATGCCGTAGCCTTCGCAAATGGCACAACCGGTGACCGCTTTCCAGCGCTCTGCCGCCGCCAGTTGCAGGGCCATGCCGCCGGACAAGGTGACTTTCATCGCCGAGAAATCCAGCTTGCGGAAGCCTTCGTTGTTGCACAGGGCCACGAACAGGGTGTTGAGACCGACAAAACCGCTGAACTTCCACTTCGACAGTTCCTTGACCATCGCCGGCAAATCGCGCGGGTTGCTGATCAGGATGTTGTGGTTGCCGATCAGCATCATCGCCATGCAATGAAAGGTGAAGGCATAGATGTGGTACAGCGGCAGCGGCGTGATCAGGATCTCGCAGCCCTCATTGAGGTTGGAGCCCATCAGTGCCTTGCACTGCAGCATGTTCGCCACCAGGTTGCGGTGGGTCAGCATGGCGCCCTTGGCCACGCCGGTGGTGCCGCCAGTGTATTGCAGGACCGCGACATCGCTGCTGGCCGGGTTGGCTTCGGCCACTGGCTGACCGTGGCCCTTGCTCAATACGTCGTTGAACTTGACGGCTTTTGGCAAGTGATACGCCGGCACCATCTTCTTCACGTACTTGATCACGCTGTTGACCAGCAACCGCTTGAGCGGCGGCAGCAGGTCCGCGACTTCGGTGACGATGACGTGCTTGACCCCGGTTTTCGGCACGACGGCCTCGGCCAGGTGCGCCATGTTCGCCAGGCAGACCAGGGCCTTGGCACCGGAATCGTTGAACTGGTGCTCCATCTCCCGTGCGGTGTACAGCGGGTTGGTATTGACCACGATCAGCCCGGCGCGGATGGCCCCGAAGACGGCGACCGGGTACTGCAGCACGTTGGGTAATTGCACGGCGATTCGATCGCCCGGTTGCAAATCGGTATGCTGTTGCAGGTACGCGGCAAAGGCACCGGACAATTCGTACAGTTCACCGTAGGTGATTGTCTTGCCCAGGTTGCTGAAAGCCGGTTTGTTGGCGAAGCGTTGGCAGGATTGCTTCAACACTGCCTGAATATTCGGGTACTCGTCTGGATTGATGTCGGCAGCAATTCCAGCTGGGTACTTATCCTTCCAAAAGTCTTCGTTCATGGAAGCCCACTCCTCAGCAACGCGAATTCAACACCGCATTTGATGCGATTATTATTGGTGTTTGTCTATAGGTGAGTCTGGCTTTTTACTAGGCCGAGAAGTCACAAAGCGCGCCGAGAGTAGCAGCTTTGAATAGGGTCGCCTAGAGCCAAAAGCGGCCTCTACGGTCACATTTATGACTCAAGAATGGCAATCAGTCATTTTAGAGTAAAAAACCTATATGTCGCTGAAAGCCCCGTAAATCGGGGCCTCCAAAAAAAATCGCGAGCAGGCTCGCTCCCACAGGATCACCGAAATCCTTGTGGGAGCGAGCCTGCTCGCGAACGCGCGAAGCGCGGCCATTCACCGATCAGGCGATATCGCGCAACTCCCGCCGCAGAATCTTGCCCACCGGCGTCATCGGCAACGACTCACGCAAGACAATGTGCTTGGGCACTTTGTACGCCGTGAAGTTTTCCTTGCAGTAGGCCTTGAGCTCTTCAAGGCTGACCCCCGCTTCACGGGCCACCACGAATAACTTCACCGCCTCCCCCGAACGTTCGTCGGGCACACCGATCACCGCGCAGTTGGCGACTTTCGGGTGAGCCATGACCACGTCCTCGATTTCGTTCGGGTACACGTTGAAACCCGAGACGATGATCATGTCTTTCTTGCGATCGACAATGCGCACGAAACCGTCCGGGTCGATCACCGCAATGTCGCCAGACTTGAACCAGCCCTCGGCGTCCAGTACTTCGTTGGTCGCCTCGGGTTTCTGCCAGTAGCCCTTCATGATCTGCGGGCCTTTGATGCACAGTTCGCCACGCTCGCCCAGCGGTTGTTCGACGCCCTCGTCGTTGATCACCTTGAGCGTGGTCCCCGGCACCGGCAGGCCGACCGTGCCGATGCGCGATTGATCGCCATAGGGGTTGGTGCAAGCCACCGGCGAGGTTTCGGTCAGGCCGTAGCCTTCGGTGATGCGGCAACCGGTCAACTGCTCCCAGCGCTCGGCGGTGGCCTTGACCAGCGCGGTGCCGCCGGAGTTGGTGAGCTTGAGGCTGGAGAAGTCCAGGGTCTTGAAATCCGGATGGTCCATCAGGGCCACGAACAGCGTGTTAAGCCCCAGCAACGCCGAGAACCGCCAGTTTTTCAGCTCCTTGATAAAGCCACCGATGTCCCGCGGATTGGTGATCAGCACGTTGTGGTTGCCGGTTACCATCATGCACATGCAATTGGCCGTGAACGCATAGATGTGGTACAGCGGCAGCGGCGCGATCATCACCTCCTGCCCTTCGCGCAGCAGCGACTGGCCGTCATTGGTAAACTGACTGAGGCAGGCCCGTGCTTGCTGCATGTTGGCCACCAGGTTGCCGTGGGTCAGCATCGCACCCTTGGCCAGGCCGGTGGTGCCGCCGGTGTACTGCAAGACGGCGATGTCATTGAGGCCAACCTTCAGCGGCTTGATGGGCTGGCCTTTGCCCAGGCGCAGCGCACTTTTGAAGGAAATAGCCTGGGGCAAGGCATAGGCCGGAACCATTTTCTTGACCTTGCTCAGCAGCGTGTTGACCAGCCACCCCTTGGCGGTGGGCATCAGGTCGCCCATCTTCGCTTCGACCAGGTATTGGATGTCGGTGTCGGCCAGCACTTCCTGGACTTTCTGCCCGAACATGTTCAGGTACACCAGCGCCCGGGCACCGGAATCCTTGAACTGATGACGCATCTCCCGCGCGGTATATAGCGGGTTGGTATTGACCACGATCAGCCCGGCGCGCAAGGCGCCGAACACGGCGATCGGGTATTGCAGGACGTTTGGCATCTGCACCGCGATGCGATCACCCGGCACCAGGTCGGTGTGAGCTTGCAGATAACCGGCGAACGCTGCGCTGTAGCGTTCCAGTTCGGCGTAGGTCAGGGTGACACCCATGTTGCTGAACGCCGGGCGATCAGCAAATTTCTTGCAGGAACGTTCGAACACCTCGATAACCGACTTGTACTCAGCGACGTCAATGTCCAGGGGCACGCCGGCCGGGCGCTTGTCATTCCAGAAATCAGGTTGCATTGTTCTTGTCCTCTTTACCTGAGCCTATCCGGGCCGCTTTTCTGTCATTTCTCTTTCTTGTTGCTCAAAAAGCAGAAAGCGAAAAGCGGAGCTTCACGGACACTAGCAGCTATGTCGAATCAGGCAAATATGCGGATGTGTGTCATTGATTTTGTGAATCTTGCTGCCGCGACGCGGCCTGATCAGGCGTCCGGTGAAGGATGCGCTATAACCTTGAGCGGCAAGCTTTTAGCTGCAAGCGGCAAGCTCTATGTCCCGACAAAGGAATCGCGATGATCCACGATACATTCTGGCTGACCACCAGCGACCGCAGCCGTCTCTTCGTCAACCAGTGGCTGCCCGCAGACAAACCCCGGGCCGTGATCCTGTTGGCTCACGGCATGGCGGAACACAGCGCTCGCTACGGGCGCCTGGCAGAAAAGCTCTGTGCCCAGGGCTACGGCGTGTACGCCCCGGATCTGCGCGGACATGGCAAAACTGCCGAAAACGGGACACTCGGCCATTTCGCCGACAATGACGGTTGGGCCAAAGTGGTGGGTGATCTGGCGTGCCTCAACCAGCACATCGGCCAACAGCATCCCGCCACACCGATCGTGTTACTGGGCCACAGCATGGGCAGCTACATCGCCCAGGGGTATCTGTTGCATCACAGCGCCAGCCTGCACGGCGCCATTCTCAGCGGCTCGAACTTCCAGCCCGTGGCGCTTTATCGCGCTGCCCGCCAGATTGCCCGTTTCGAACGTCTGCGCCAGGGCCCCAAGGGACGCAGCGCGCTGATCGAGTGGCTGACGTTCGGCTCATTCAATAAGCCATTCAAACCGATACGCACCCAGTTTGACTGGCTCAGTCGCGATCCGGCCGAAGTCGACCTGTACGCCAACGACCCGCTTTGCGGTTTCCGTTGCACCAATCAGTTGTGGATCGATTTGCTCGGCGGGTTGCAGCAAATCAGCAAAGCGTCCAATCTCGCCCAGATCGACCCGGGCCTGCCGTTGCTGGTGATCGGCGGCGAATGTGATCCGGTGAGCGAAGGCAAGCGTCTGAAAGATCTGGCCGGCGCCTTGCGCGAGGCCGGCAGCCAGAGCCTGCAACTGACCATTTACCCACAGGCTCGGCACGAATTGTTCAATGAAACCAACCGCGATGAAGTGATCGCCGATGTGCTGGCCTGGATCAACCAGACACTGAGCAATCCCCGGCCACACCGAACCGAATAGTTTTTTTGTGAATCTTTTTATTCGTCACAGGAATCGAGACAGATGACCCAGGTTACCAACACCCCCTACGAAGCCCTCGAAATCGGCCAGACCGCCAGTTTCAGCAAGACGGTCGAAGAGCGCGATATTCAGCTGTTCGCCGCGATGTCGGGCGATCACAACCCGGTGCACCTGGATGCCGAATACGCCGCCAGCACCATGTTCAAGGAACGTATCGCCCACGGCATGTTCAGCGGTGCGCTGATCAGTGCGGCAGTGGCCTGCGAACTGCCAGGGCCGGGCACTATCTACATTGGTCAGCAGATGAGCTTCCAGAAGCCGGTGAAAATTGGCGACACCCTGACCGTGCGTCTGGAAATCCTGGAAAAACTGCCGAAATTCCGCGTGCGCATTGCCACTCGCGTGTTCAACCAGCGCGATGAGCTGGTGGTGGATGGCGAGGCGGAAATCCTGGCGCCGCGCAAGCAGCAATCGGTGACCTTGACCGAGTTGCCGGCGATCAGCATCGGCTGATTCGCCGCACATCAAAATGTAGGAGCGAGCCTGCTCGCGAAGGGGCCGTGTCAGTCAATATTGATGTCGACTGACACTCCGCTTTCGCGAGCAGGCTCGCTCCCACAGTTGTTACTGGCGAGGCTTATGAACGTGCACGCGCCTGGTTACGCAGGGCTTTTACCTGATCGTGGTTACGTTGCACACCGTGATACTGACGCTCGACGATGTCACGAATCCCCACCAGGTTGTGCTTGTTGATTTTTTCCATGGCTTCACGATAAGCCTTCAGTGCATGGTCTTCACCACGCTCGGCTTCGTTGAGCACAGCCTCTTCGCCCTTGCCGGTGAACATCGACTTAACGTCGACCCAGCGACGGTGCATGTCGCCGCTGACACTGGTGGACGTTTCCGGATCGCCACCCATCGAACGCACGGCACTTTGCAGTTCCGCGGCAGCCTTTGCACATTCAGCGGAACGTTGCACGAACAGGGTTTTGAGTTCAGGGTGTTTGATGTCTTCAGCGCAAGTCTTGAACCCTTCCTGACCGTCCTTGCTGGTTTCAATCAGGTCATTGAGTACAGAAATCGCTTCTTTATTCATATCGGTCATTTTTCAATTCCTTGCGGTTGATGAAAGATGCAATTAAACGATGCACCCTGCATGCCAGCTTCGGACCGCAAAATTAACCGTTATTTATCAATCATTTAGACTTATTCAAAAAATCTGTATCCGTTTTTTTTGCATGATCTGTCAATTGGCCTGCATGCAGAATGCCTGTATTTTCCCGACCATTGAATCAAGACGACTGAGTCATGAACCCTGAAAAGCTCGAACTGCTGGTAACCCGTGAAATGCCCTTCGGCAAATACAAAGGCCGAATCATTGCCGACTTGCCGGGCCCGTACCTGAACTGGTTCGCCCGGGAAGGTTTCCCCCATGGCGAATTGGGCGGCCTGCTGGCGCTGATGCAGGAAATCGATCACAACGGCTTATCGGAATTGCTCGAACCGCTACGCGCCAAACATGGCAAACCTGCGCCTCGCCACTGATTCACTCATCCCGCCCCTGATTGAGCAGCCCCATGCCCGATAACACCCGCCGCGCCCGTGACGAAGCCTTCTGGCAAACCTTTGCCGACCGCTACGACCTGCAACTCGGACCGATCAATCTGGAAAACGGTTACTTCGGACGTATGTCACGTACCGTGGTCGAGGAGTATCAGCGCAACATTGAACTGATCAACCGCGGCAATTCGGTTCATGTCCGCCAGCGTTTCGAACAGGGTGAAAGCCTCAAGATACAAGCACAAGTGGCCGGGCTGATGGGTGTGCCCGCGCAGGCCGTCGCCCTCACCCGCAATGCGTCGGACGGTTTGCAGTCGCTGATTCGCAACTACAATCGCCTGCAACCGGGGGACCAGGTACTGATTTGCGATCTGGAGTACGACACCGTCAAGGGCGCCATGCGCTGGCTGGCGAAACATCGCGGTGTCGAGGTGATCGAGATCGAACACCTGCACCCCGCCAGCTTCGACAGCTTGCTCGCTTCCTACCGTGAAACCTTCGCCCGCTATCCTCGACTCAAGCTGATGGCCCTGACCCACGTCACCCATCGCACCGGCCTGGTGATGCCGGTGCAGGCCATTGCCGCTGCCGCCAGGGAGCATGGCATCGATGTGATCCTCGACGGCGCCCATGCCTTGGGTCAGTTCGAATTCAATCTCATTGACCTGGGCATCGACTTTGCTGCCTATAACCTGCACAAGTGGATCGGTGCGCCGCTGACCTTGGGTTTTATCTACATCGCCCCCGAGCGCCTGGCCGACATCGACCCGGACATGAGCGAAATGCATTTCCCGGTCACCGACATTCGCGCCCGCACGCCCTACAGCACACCGAACATCCCTGCCCTGCTGACTTTGCCGCTGGTGCTGGAAGAGCATCACGCCATGGGCGGCGCTGCGGCCAAGGGATCGCGACTGAACTACCTGCGCAACCTGTGGGTGCGCGAGGTACGCGAACTGCCGGGCATCGAAGTCCTGACACCGGATGATCCGCGACTGTATTGCGGCATCACGTCGATGCGCTTTACCGCGCAGGATGATCAACAGGCGATGGTCGAGCGGCTGCTCAGCGAGTACAACCTGTTCACCGTGGTGCGCAGTGGTGCGGCGTGCGGCCCGTGCATCCGGATTACGCCCGGGTTGACCACCACCGCTGAGCACATGAAGCGCCTGGTCACTGCATTGACGGAGCTGCGCTGACCTGTGGGAGCGAGCCTGCTCGCGAAAGCGGTGTGTCAGCCACCACAAATGTTGAGTGTTACGCCGCCTTCGCGAGCAGGCTCGCTCCCACAAGGATTCGCGCCAAGCATTTTTTCGCAGGCAAAAAAAAACGGTGCACCGACCAAGCGCACCGTTAAAGCCGTAAAACACACAACTACGTGTCGGGTGAAGCGATCAGTCCAGCAGTGCCAAGGCCTCGGCGGTGCATTCCTGAATGCGGGCCCAGTCGCCGTTCTTGATCCACTCCGGATCAAGCATCCAGCTACCGCCCACGCACATGACGTTTTTCAACGCCATGTAGCTCTTGATGTTGGCAGGTCCCACGCCGCCGGTCGGGCAGAATTTCACCTCGCCGAACGGGCCGCCCAGGGCCTTGATGGCCGCAACGCCGCCGCTGACTTCCGCCGGGAACAGCTTGAAGCGGCGATAACCCAGGCCGTAGCCTTCCATGATGCCCGAGGCGTTGCTGATGCCCGGCAACAGTGGAATCGGGCTGGCGACGCTGGCTTCCAGCAGGTCGCGGGTGATGCCCGGAGTGACGATAAACTGCGAGCCCGCCGCTTCGGCCGCGGCCAACATGTGGCGATCGAGCACGGTGCCGGCACCGGTCACCAGTTCCGGACGCTGTTCACGCAGGATCTGGATGGCCTTGAGGCCGAACTGCGAACGCAGGGTCACTTCCAGGGCGGTCAGGCCACCGGCTGCGAGGGCATCGGCCAGCGGCAGGACGTCCTGCTCGCGGGCGATGGTGATCACCGGCAGGATTCGCGCCTTGGCGCAGAGGCTGTCGATCAGGACAACTTTATCCGCCATGGAAACGGTCGGGGATGGGTTTGTCATAGCGGCTGTTCCTTGGCTCATGGGCACCAGTAAATCTCTAACGTGGGTTGCAGAAATGCGCGCACCGGCATTTCGGCGACATCGTCACCGGCCAGCGCGAAACTCAGGGTGGTCAGCTTGGACTGACCGGAAATCGACAGGATTTTATGTTTGGCCGAAGCCAGCAGCGCACGACTCATGGTCAGGCGCTGATGCGGCACGGTCGGTGCCAGCATCGGGTAGCAGCGACGGCTGCCGTCAGCCTGAAGGGCTTCGGCCAGGTTCGGGCTGCCGGGAAACAGCGACGCGGTATGACCGTCGTCGCCCATGCCGAGCACCAGCACGTCGATCGCCGGCAATTCGGCGAGCAAACGGTCGGCGTGTTCGGCCGCCTGTTCCAGGTTGGCGCTGGCGCTGTACAGGCTCAGGAACTGCGCCTTGGCCGCCGGGCCTTGCAACAGATATTTCTTGATCAGGCCGGCGTTGCTGTCGGCGTGCTCCACCGGCACCCAGCGCTCGTCCGCCAGGCTGACCACCACGTTCGACCAGTCCAGCGCCTGCTTGGCCAGGTGCTGGAAAAACGCCACCGGGCTGCGACCACCGGACACCACCAGGGTCGCGGTACCCCGGGCGTCGATAGCCTCGCTCAGTTGTTTGGCCACGTTCAGTGCCAGGCCTTCGGCCAAGAGCACGGAGCTCTTGAACGAATGGGCGCTGACGCCCCGGGGCAGTTTCAAATCAGATATCGCCATACCACGACCTCCCATCCCGCGTGATCAGAGCAATGGAGCTCATCGGTCCCCAGGACCCTGCCGCGTAAGGCTTGGGCGCATCACCGGATTTTTTCCACCCGGCGATCAACTGGTCACACCACTTCCACGCGGCTTCGATTTCATCTTTACGGACAAACAGGTTCTGATTGCCGCGCATCACTTCCAGCAACAACCGCTCGTAGGCATCGGGAATCCGTGCGCTGCGCCAGGTGTCGGAAAAATTCAGCTGCAACGGGCCGCTGCGCAGTTGCATGCCCTTGTCCAGGCCTTGATCTTTAGTCATCACGCGCAAGGAAATGCCTTCGTCCGGTTGCAGGCGGATAATCAGTTTGTTGCTGATTTGCAGGCGCTGCTCGGGAGCGAAGATGTAATGCGACGGTTCCTTGAAATGGATGACGATCTGCGACAGCTTTTGCGGCATGCGCTTGCCGGTGCGCAGATAGAAAGGCACACCCGCCCAACGCCAGTTGCGGATATCGGCACGCAGGGCGACGAAGGTTTCGGTGTCGCTCTGGGTGTTGGAATTGGGCTCTTCCAGGTAACCCGGCACCGCCTTGCCTTCGCTATGGCCGGCGATGTACTGGCCGCGCACCACCTGGGTGGTCAGGCCCTCCGGACTGATCGGCGCCAGCGCCTTGAGGACCTTGACCTTCTCGTCGCGGATGCTGTCGGCGGACAGATCGGCCGGCGGGTCCATGGCGATCAGGCAGAGCAGTTGCAGCAGGTGATTCTGGATCATGTCCCGCAGCTGGCCGGCCTTGTCGAAGTAGCCCCAGCGGCCCTCGATACCGACCTTCTCGGCCACGGTGATTTCCACGTGGGAGATGTAGTGCTGGTTCCACTGGGTTTCGAACAGGCTGTTGGCGAAACGCAGGGCAATCAGGTTCTGCACCGTCTCCTTGCCCAGGTAGTGGTCGATGCGATACGTGCGGTTCTCCGGGAAGAACTGCGCCACGGCGTCGTTGACCTTGCGCGAGGATTCCAGGTCCGAACCGATCGGCTTTTCCAGCACCACGCGGGTGTTTTCCGCCAGGCCGACCTTCGCCAGGTTCTCGCAGATCGCACCGTACACCGCTGCCGGCGTGGCGAAATAGGCAATGACCCGTTGCGCGCTACCGGCCAGCTCAGCCAGGGCCACATAGTCTTCGGCCTTGAGGAAATCGACGTGCAGGTAGCTCAGCCGCGCAAGGAAGCGCTCGACCACGGCTTCGTCCAGCTCTTTGGCACCAACATAGCGGCGCAGCTCGGAGGCAATGAATGCCAAATGCTCCTGCTCGCTGCCAGCCTCACGGGCCAGCGCGATGATCCGCGTGTCCTCGTGCAGCAGGCCGGCACCATCGAGTTGATAAAGGGCAGGAAACAGCTTGCGCAAGGCCAGATCGCCGAGGGCGCCGAACAAGGCAAAGGTGCACGGTTCAACCGTAATCGAAGGCATGATGTTTGTTCTTTTATCAAGTTAAGCTACAAATACCTTTTTTCAAGGCATCACTCAAGGGAAAATGTAGTAATAACCACAACATTTTCGCAAAATACAGATTCCGAGTGGTGGTCGGTCGGAGCCATCAGTAGGATAGGCCACCGTTACGGGCCGCATCAAAGGCCCTTTTTGCATTAGCCGTGCGCTTATCGGCGCAGGTGAATCAAGGAAATCCATATGGACCGCGTGCGAAATCTCCTGGAGCAGATCCAGAATCGCCTTGAAGAGCTGAACAAGGCCGAACGCAAAGTCGCCGAGGTGATCCTGCTCAACCCACAGCAGGCCACCCGGTTCAGCATCGCCGCCCTCGCCCAGGCCGCGTCGGTCAGTGAGCCGACGGTCAACCGTTTCTGCCGTTCGTTCGGCGTCAGCGGCTACCCCGAACTCAAATTGCAATTGGCCCAGAGCCTGGCCAGCGGCGCGGCGTACGTCAGCCGCGCGGTGGAGGCCGACGACAATCCGGAAGCCTATACCCAGAAAATCTTCGGCAGCGCCATCGCGTCCCTGGACAGCGCTTGCCAGGCACTGGACCCGAACCTGATCAGCCGCGCCGTCGACCTGTTGATCCAGGCCCGGCAGATCCACTTCTTCGGTCTCGGCGCCTCAGCCCCCGTGGCCCTGGATGCGCAGCACAAGTTCTTCCGTTTCAACCTGGCCGTGACCGCCCACGCCGACGTGCTGATGCAGCGCATGATTGCTTCGGTGGCACACACCGGCGAGCTGTTCGTGATCATTTCCTACACCGGCCGCACCCGCGAACTGGTGGAAGTGGCACGCATCGCCCGGGAAAACGGCGCATCGGTGCTCGGTTTGACCGCAGAGAACTCGCCCCTGGCCAAGGCCAGTACCTTGAGCCTGAACATTCCGCTGCCGGAAGACACCGACATCTACATGCCGATGACCTCGCGGATCATCCAGCTGACCGTGCTGGACGTACTGGCGACCGGCATGACCTTGCGTCGGGGCGTGGATTTCCAGCCGCATTTGCGCAAGATCAAAGAGAGCTTGAATGCGAGTCGGTATCCGGTGGGTGACGAGTTCAACTGATCCGGCATTTTCATTGTCTGAGCGGGCCTCTTCGCTGGCAAGCCAGCTCCCACAGTGTCTGCGTCGAACACAAAACCTGTGACCGCCGCGGTTACTGTGGGAGCGGGCTTGCCCGCGATGGCGTCAGCGGCGCCACCGCAAAATCAGGCCCCCACGCGCGCCTGCAAACTCAAATGCGCCCGCTCCCCAGGCTTCAGGCACAGACTGTCAGTCCCGCCGCTCGCAGCCTCCACGCAAACGAACTCCGATATCTCATTCCAGCTCACGCCCAGCAACGGCCGCGAGCCCGGGTGCCAGACCACCGTGTCCGCCGCATCGCCGGTATCGATGCACAGCGCCCGCTGCCAGGCGTGATCATTGAGCTGCAGCTCGCCGTCATGCTGGAACACCCGCTGACAGCCGCCATCGACGCGCAACTCACCTTCCTGCTGACAAACCTGCCGGTTCAACTGGTCGTAACCTTGCGCGCCGTCGAGTCCAGACAGCGCTACCTCGCCGACGTCACCAATACGCCAGTAAGCGTGCAACGCCTGACTCAATTGGCAGGGAAGGCTGTCGTGATGCTCGGTGCTCAAGCGCAGGTCCATGCGCTCCCCGAGGTGCGCGTGCAGGTCCACTTGCCAGTCGCACAACTGAAGTTGCCAGTGCAGGCGCACGCCGTCGTTTTCACTGCTGCTGTCGATCAGCTTCCAGTCGAGCAAACGTGCCCAGCCGTGGGAAGGCCAGGCATTCTCGCTTGGATGGCGGCCATACCAAGGCCAGCACACCGGCACGCCACCGCGAATGGCCCCGACCTGCGGCCACTTCGCCGCGCACCACAACCAGGGTTTCTGGCCCTTGGGCTGGAAATGCAACAACTGCGCGCCCTGACGACTGAACACCGCCTGACACAGCGGATGATCGATCACCAACACGTCGCGCTTCTGATAGCGCTCCCACGCAAACACCGGCCGTTCGCGCAAGGATTTGAAGAAGCGTTGTAGCGGATGCTCAAGCATGTGCCACGGTCCTGAAAATCATCTTTACCTGGGTGCGCCACCCCAAAAAAAAGCGGACAGCCATGGCTGTCCGCAAAATGCGCACATGGAGAGGAGCTTATCGCAACAACGTCAGAACACCGACTGAATTTTCAGGCCAGCGACCAGTGCGTTATCCACTTCATCCACACCGCCCGGGTGAGTGATGTATTGCAGATTGGGACGCACGGTCAGCCAGTTGGTCACGTGGAAGCCGTAGTTGAGCTCGTAGTTGTACTCGGTCTCACGCAACGGGGAGAACAGTGGGTCCTCGTACTCGGTGACACCATTGGCAGCGTTGGTCAGCTCGGCGTTTTTCTTCACGTCATCGTTGACATGGATACGGGCGAAACCAATGCCGACGTCATCTTTTGGACGCGCATCGAACGGGCCCTTGTACACAAACATCAGCGACTGGTAGTTGTCGACGATGTTGGTGTCCTTGTCATGGAAAGTGGCGTTGGCGGCAACGCTCAGACCGCGGGACTTGTCACCGTTGTGGCTGGTCAGCTGTTGCTGCGCAACGAACCAGTAGCCGTGCTTGCTGTCGTGGCTGCGAAAGGCGTTGCCGGTGGTGGCCGCATCATTGCCGTTGTCGTCTTTGCGAACGTCGTCGGCGTTGGACGTGCTTTTGTAGTAACCGACACGGTATTCGCCCGGCAGGTTGCCAGGGTTCGGCAACCACACCAGCTCGACCGGCAAGACGGTGCCATTGGTCCCGCTGCCACTGAGCTTGAAGCCGTTACCGTGCTCCAGTTGCGAGGTGTTCTGGTTGTACGCGCCGATCTGCGCATAGAACTCAGGCGAGATGTTGTACTTCACACGGATCGCGGCCTGGCTGACCGGCCAGTTGTACCAGATGTTGGTCGCCCAGTTACCCACCTGGGAACCGCAGAACGCCAGGTTCTGGAACTCGCAAGGGAAGGTGTTGAAGTCTTCGCCTTCGCCGAAGTAACCGGCCTTGACGTCCAATTTGCCGTCGAGGAACTGGTGCTTGATCCACAGCTGGGTCAGTCGGACCATGTGGCCACGGCCGAAGACTTCCTGGGAGGAACTCAAGGTGCCGGCACGCGGATCGCCGACGCGGTCATTGGAGATGTTTTCACCGTTACGGTTGGTGAGCTGGATCTTGGCCTGGGTGTTATCCCAGCCCAGCAGTTTTTGCAGGTCCAGCGCCGCGCCCAGGCCAAACTGGTCGGAGTAACGCGCAGTCTTGTCGTTGTTGAAACCGCCGTGAAGGTTGGCGCCCACTTCACCGACATAGTCCATCTTGATGTCGATACCTTGCTCGATCAGCCGGGTCCGTTCACCACCCCAATCACCGGTCATCCATTCGGAGTCGGCGCTAAACGCATCAGCCGCGTGCACGCTACCGGCCAGCATCATGGCCGCAACGGCCGATAACTGGCAGATAAGCTGAGCGTTGTTGTTCTTCTTCATCCCTACATCCTCGTCTTATTGTTATTAACTGTTTTTATCTAACGCGGTTACATCAGTTGGGAGATGCCCCTTGTGGGAGCGAGCCTGCTCGCGAAGGCGGTGTGTCAGACGACATCTATGTTGAATGTCAGACCGTATTCGTCGGAGCGCCGCCCGGAGCCGGCTCGCTCCCACAGGGGGATTACCCACAGTTTTTGATCTTCAGCGGCCTTTGAATTGGGCGACGTTGTCAGCGTGGCTCTCGGCTTTCGGCAGGCCGGCAGCCCCCAGGCGTTCACCGGTCTTGGCATCGAACAGCAGCACTTTCGCCGGATCGAATTGCAGGGTCAGGGTCTCGCCCACCGCCGGTGCAACATCCGGTGAGAGGCGGCAGCAGACCTTGGTGTTGTTGAGATTGACGAAGACCAGTGTGTCGGGACCGGTCGGTTCGGTGACCTGCACTTCGGCGCGGATGGTCGGCAAACCGTTCGCCTCGCCGTTGGCCAGGACAATCTGTTCGGGACGCATGCCAAGGATCACTTCGCGGTCTTCAAGACCGGCGTCCTGCATGCCCAGCGGCAATTCGCAACGGGCCTGGCCGCTGTCGAGCAACGCCAGCAGGCGCCCGTCCTTGCGCTGCAAACGCAACGGGATGAAATTCATCGGCGGCGAACCGATGAAGCTCGCCACGAACAGGTTGGCCGGGTTGTTGTAGATATCTTTCGGCGTGCCGAATTGCTGAATGATCCCGTCCTTCATCACCGCCACCTTGTCGCCCAGGGTCATGGCTTCGATCTGGTCGTGGGTCACGTAGACCGTGGTGGTTTTCAGGCGCTGGTGCATCAGTTTCATTTCGGTACGCATCTCGACCCGCAGCTTGGCGTCGAGGTTGGACAGCGGTTCGTCGAACAGATAAATCTTCGGCCGCCGCGCCAACGCACGGCCCATCGCCACCCGCTGTTGCTGACCACCGGAAAGTTGACCGGGCTTGCGGTTGAGCAGGTGTTCGATCTGCAACAGCTTGGCGACGCGAGCGACTTCTTCGTCGATGTCGGCAGTCGGCATTTTGCGAATCTTCAGGCCGAAGGCGATGTTGTCCCGCACGCTCATGGTGGGGTACAGCGCATAGGACTGGAACACCATGGCGATGTCGCGATCCTTCGGGCTCATGCCGCTGATGTCGGCATCATCCACCAGGATCGCGCCGCCGCTGATGGTTTCCAGGCCCGCGATGCAATTCATCAAGGTGGATTTGCCGCAACCGGACGGACCGACCAGGATCAAAAATTCCCCGTCATCGATCTTCAGTTCGATGTTCTTCAGGGTGTCCGGCAAACCGGCGCCGTAGGTCTTGTTGACGTTGCGTAATTCGAGAGTTGCCATGTTTCTACCCCTTGACCGCGCCGGACGTCAGCCCACGCAGGAAATACTTGCCAGCGAATATGTAGACCAACAGTGTCGGCAGCCCGGCGATCATCGCGGCGGCCATATCAACGTTGTATTCCTTGGTCCCGGTGCTGGTGTTGACCAGATTGTTCAGCGCCACGGTAATCGGCTGGGCATCGCCACTGGCGAACACCACGCCGAACAGGAAGTCATTCCAGATCTGGGTGAACTGCCAGATCAGGCAGACCATCACGATCGGGATCGACATCGGCAGCAGGATCTTCCAGAAGATCGTGAAGAAACCTGCGCCATCCAGACGTGCAGCCTTGACCAGGGCATCCGGAATGCTCACGTAGTAGTTACGGAAGAACAGTGTGGTGAACGCCAGGCCGTAGACCACGTGCACCAGCACCAGGCCCGAGGTGGTGTTCGCCAGGCCGAACTTGCCGAGGGTGAACGAGGCCGGTAGCAGCACGGTCTGGAACGGCAGGAAGCAGCCGAACAGCAACAGGCCGAAGAACAGTTGCGAACCGCGGAAGCGCCACATCGACAGCACGTAACCGTTCATGGCACCGATGAAGGTCGAGATCAGCACCGCCGGTACGGTAATTTTCACCGAGTTCCAGAAGTAACCGCCCACCACATCCCAGGCCTTGATCCAGCCAATGCCGTCGATCACGGCCGGCCAGCTCAACAGGTTGCCGGTGCGGATGTCTTCCGGCGTTTTGAAGCTGGTCAGCAGCATCACCACCAGCGGGATCAAGTAGACCGCAGCGGCCAGTAACAGCGTTGTGTAAATCGCGACTCGGCTGAAGCTCAGGCCGCGCTTTCCGAATTGATCAGTCATGGCGTTTGCCTCGCAGCTCGGAGTACAGGTACGGCACGAGGATGGTCAGCACGGCACCGAGCATCAGCATGGCGCTGGCCGAACCGATGCCCATCTGGCCACGGCTGAAGGTGAAGGAGTACATGAACATCGCCGGCAGGTCGGACGAGTAGCCGGGACCGCCGGCGGTCATCGCCGCCACCAGGTCGAAGCTCTTGATCGCAATGTGCGCGAGGATCATGAAGGCGCTGAAGAACACCGGGCGCAGGCTCGGCAGTACGATCTTCAGGTAGATGGTCGGCAGGCTCGCACCGTCGACTTGCGCGGCACGGATGATCGACTGATCGACACCGCGC
Source organism: Pseudomonas izuensis (assembly GCF_002356535.2). Classification (NCBI taxonomy): domain Bacteria; kingdom Pseudomonadati; phylum Pseudomonadota; class Gammaproteobacteria; order Pseudomonadales; family Pseudomonadaceae; genus Pseudomonas; species Pseudomonas izuensis. The sequence continues at coordinate 5,411,615 of NZ_AP017423.2, forward strand.
AGGCCGGCGAGGAACATCGCCATCACAAAACCGGAGGCTTGCCACACGGCGGCGATCACCAGGCAATACACCACGCGATCCTGATCCACCAGCCAGTCCAGCCGGAAGCCTTCCCAGCCCCAGTCACGCAGCATCTTGTCCAGGCCAAGGCCTGGGTTGAGCAGCCATTTCCACGCGGTACCGGTGACGATCATCGATAGCGCCATCGGGTACAGGTAGACGGTGCGGATGAAGCCTTCCTTGCGGATGCGCTGGTCCAGCAGCACCGCGAGGAACACGCCCAGCACCAGGCTGATACCGATGAACAGGCCGCCGAACAGTGCGAGGTTTTTGCTCGCGACCCACCAGCGGTCGTTGTCCATCAGGCGCATGTATTGCTGCAGGCCAACCCACTTGTAGCTCGGCATGAAGCTGGAATTGGTGAAGGACAGAATGAACGTCCAGATGATGTAACCGTAAAAGCCAACCAACACGATCAGCATGCTCGGCGCCAGTACCAACTTGGGTAACCAGCGTTGCAGCGCATCGAACGGTGAGGCTTTGCTGAAAACCGCCACAGAGCTCATCGGGATAATCCAGGTTAGATGTAAAGGATCGGAGTGCGATCCCTTGTAGGAACCAGCCTGCTGGCGATGGAGTGTCAGTCGACATCTGTGTATCTGACACACCATCGCGAGCAGGCTCGCTCCTACAGGGGCTCACTCGGTGCTGAGGATTACTGGGCCGCTTTGACCGCCGACGCCAGTTGAGCACTGGCCTTGGCCGGGTCGGCGTCCTTGTCGTTCATGAAGTTGGTGACCACGTCGAAGATCGCGCCTTGCACGGCCAGAGAGGTGGCCATGTTGTGCGCCATGCTTGGTTGCAGGCCGCCGGTCTTGTCGTCCGCGATGAAGTCCTTCGCCGACTTCTGGGCACACTCGTCGAAACCGAGCTTGTCCATTTCGTTCAGCATGTCGTTACGCACCGGGATCGAACCCTTGTTCATGCTGAAGACTTTCTGGAAGTCGGTACCCAATGCGACCTTGGCCAGGTCTTGCTGGGCAGCGATGTCACCCTTGCGATCGGCCTTGAGCTTGAACACCGCCAGGGAGTCGATGTTGTAGGTGAAGGCTTTTTCAGTGCCCGGGAACGCTACGCACTGGTAGTCCTTGCCGGCGACTTTCTTCGCGGCGGTCCATTCGCTTTTCGCCCAGTCGCCCATCATCTGCATGCCGGCCTTGCCGTTGATGACGTCGGCGGCGGCGATGTTCCAGTCACGACCGGCGCGGTTCGGGTCCATGTAACCGGTGATCTTTTTCAGCTCGGCGAACGACTTGGTCATCTCAGGGCCGGACAGGGTTTTCTGATCGAGATCCACCAGGGCTTTCTTGTAACCGTCAGCGCCCATAACCGAGAGCACCACGTCTTCGAACACGGTGCTGTCCTGCCACGGCTGGCCACCGTGAGCGAGCGCGATGAAGCCGGCGGCTTTCAGCTTGTCGCCCGCTGCATAGAATTCTTCGAGGGTGGTCGGGGCCTTGTCGATCCCGGCTTTCTTGAACACTTCCGGGTTGATCCACAGCCAGTTGACGCGGTGGATGTTCACCGGCACGGCTACGTAATCGCCTTCGTACTTCACGGTGTCGGAGACTTTCTTCGACAGCAGGCCATCCCAGTTTTCCGCCTTGGAAACGTCTTTCAACGCGTCGGTGCTGAGCAGGCCGGTGCTGCCCCACTCCTGGATGTCCGGGCCTTTGATCTGGGCAACGCCCGGCGGATTGCCGGCGACGGCGCGGCTCTTGAGAACGGTCATGGCCGTGGAACCGCCACCACCGGCGACTGCGCCGTCCTTCCAGGTGAAGCCGTCTTTTTCGACTTGAGCCTTGAGGACATCGACCGCTGCCTTTTCACCACCGGACGTCCACCAGTGAACGACTTCAACGGAACCTTTGGATTCGGCAGCGAGGACACTGAGGGGGAGCGCAGACAGGGAAGCGAGAGAAATGACAGTAGCGAGGCGAGAAATCGCATTCATCTAGGAGCACCTTTCTTGTTGTTATGCATGCAAGTCTGTTGCTTGCGCTGCATAGGATTTTAAACAGGCGCCAACCCTTGGCAGGTAACGAAGGGACGCGCGAATGTCACCATATGGTTACACAGGAGCGCTCTGGGACAACGCTGCCAGAGCACTGGCCATGCTCGGCGCCAATGGCAGGCGCGGGATCAACAGGGCTTGCCAGGCGTGATAAAGATCCGGTTTGCCCGCCCAGATATCGGCGCTCGGGCGGTTCAACGGATCGAGTTCGTGGTGCCAGCTACCCTCGCAGCGGTCGATGAAATGACGGTCACAGAACTCCCAGAATAGTCGGTACCAGTGTTCGTACTGCGCATCGCCCGTACGCTTGAGCAAGGCACTGGCAGCGGCGCTGGCTTCGCAATGAGTCCAGTGCAGGCGGTGGCGAACCACGGCGCGATTGTCCCAGTCGAGGGTGTAGACAATGCCGGGCGCACCATCGACATCCCAGCCATGCAGGCAGTTTTGCTCGAAGAGTTTTTGCGCATCGGTGGCCAGCCAGCCCGGAGTGAGCATCCCGGCTCGCACTCGCGCCGCTTCGAGGTGCAACAACAGCCGTGCCCATTCGAAACCGTGCCCAGGCGTGGTGCCGTACGGGCGAAAACCGTCGGCCGGGTTGTCGCGGTTGTATTCACGCAACGGCTGCCAGTCGAGGTCGAAATGCTCGACCACCAGGTAGCCGTTGGTGGCGGCATGACCATGAATCACCCGTTCGACGATGCGCTGAGCCCGGCACAGCCAGCGCTTGTCGTCGGTGACATCGGCCAGTGCGAGAAAGGCTTCGGTGGCGTGCATGTTGCTGTTGGCACCGCGATAGGCTTCCTCTGCTTTCCAGTCACGGTTGAAGGACTCGCGCATGGCGCCCTCCTCCTCGCTCCAGAAATACGTGTCGATGATGTCGATGGCATCGTCGAGCAAGGCTTGCGCACCGGGACGTTGCGCAACCACAGCGGAACTGGCGGCCAGCGCCACGAAGGCATGCAGGTAGGCGTTCTTGCCGGTATTGCCGTCACGGTGTTCGGCGACGGCGAACCAGCCACCGTACAGCGCATCGCGCAACGGCCCGCGCAGGGCCTGGATGCCGTGATCCACCAGCTCGGCAAACCCCGGCAGGCCTTGGATATGGGCCAGGGCGAAGCTGTGGGTCATGCGCGCGGTGTTCATGGTTTCGGCTTGCGCGTCGGCCGGCAAACGACCTCGTTCGTCGAGATTGCCGAAGCCTTCGGGTAGCTTCGAAGCCTTGGCAAACGCCAGCAGGCGCAGGCCTTCGACGGCGAGCCATTGCTGATGGGCGGGTGCGTTCAGCCAACTGCTGAAGGCGGGTTGGAAGGTGTGCATGGGGGGCCTTTTTTGTTGTTATGACTGAGGGGAGTCTAAACAACGGGCCGGGGCGGGCTTGTAACGAAGGGGGTGGGTTATGTCACCGTTCAGTGACAATTGCCTTGAAGAATGTGTTGCATGGTCTGACGCCTTCGCGAGCAGGCTCGCTCCCACATTGGATTGGTATTAGACGCGAAACCACTGTGGGGGCGAGCCTGCTCGCGAAGAACGATAACGCGGTTTAACTAATCAACACTGCGCGGCAACTGCAACGTCACCCGCAACCCGCCTTCACGCAAATTCTGCAAACTCACTTCCCCCCCATGACTATGGGCAATGTTCCGGGCGATCCCCAGCCCCAACCCATACCCCTGTTGCTGCCCGGCCAGACGGAAGTGTGGCTCGAACACCTGCTCCAGCCGCTGCTCGGGAACCCCCGGCCCTTCGTCGTCGACATGCAGCACGAACGCACTGTCATCGTCATCGATGTGCAGGTGGGCGTTCTGTCCGTACTTCAAGGCGTTGTCGATCAGGTTGCCGATGCAACGCTTGAGCGCCAGCGGCTTGCCCGGATAAGCCGCCAGTGCCCGCCCCTGCTGGGTCACGCGGCCGTTGCCGTTCGGTGCCAGATAAGGTTCCACCAGACAATGGAGTACATGATTGAGATCCACCGGCTCGATGTTTTCGTGGATATCGGTGTCTTTCACGCATTGCAGCGCGCCTTTGACCAGCAACTCCAATTCGTCCAGATCACGGCCGAACTTGGCTTGCAGTTTTTCGTCTTCGAGCAATTCGACCCGCAGCCGCAACCGGGTGATCGGCGTGCGCAGGTCGTGGGAAATCGCGCTGAACAACTGACTGCGTTCGGTCAGGTAACGGCTGATGCGTTCGCGCATGGTGTTGAAGGCCCGGCCGACTTCGACCACTTCACTGCCGCCGCCCTCGGCTACCGGCTCGACGTCGGCGCCCAGCGACAAGTCCCGCGCCGCCCGCGCCAGACGCTTGAGTGGACGGCTCTGCCAATGCACCAACAGGCCAATGAACAACAGCAGAAAGCCGCTGGTGAGGACAATGAACCACACCTGTTGCGCCGGCAGGCCTTGTTCTTCAAGACTGGTGTAGGGTTCGGGCAACAACGAGGCGATGTACAGCCATTCACCGGGCGCCATCTGGATCTGCGTCACCAGCACCGGCGGGTTCACCGGTTCCAGCGTCAACGCGTAGTGCGCCCAGGAACGTGGTAGCTCGTCGAGTTTCAGGCCGCCATTGAAGATCCGCAGGTCCTCGGGGCTGACAAAGGTCACCGAGATATCGGTGTCCTGGCCCAGGGATTGGCGCAACACTTCATCCACCGCTTTGATCACCGCCGCCTTGCGCGGCGTGATCGGCAAGACTTCCATGCCCAGTGGTTTGTCGTTGAGCGTGACCACGAACCGCGTGCCGCCCATGCTGCGCAACTGATCGAGCACCAACGGCCGGAACGCCACCGGCAATGAACGGAAATAACTGACACTGGCGGTCATCGAATGGGCGAGGCTGCGGGCGCTGGTGACCAGGCCTTCAAGTTGCGTGGCGCGCAATTGCGAAACCCAGATCACGCTCGACAACGCCTGGGCGAACAGCACCGCCAGCAGGGTCAGCAGCAACATGCGCCCGAGCAGCGAGCGCGGCACCGGTACTCGTGCGGCGAGTTTGCGCAGGGACTCAGTGACCATTGTTGGCAATCACATTGGCCGCCAACTGGTAGCCGCTGCCCCGCACGGTGCGAATCAACCGTGGCGGCTTTTCCGTATCGCGCAGGCGCTGGCGCAGGCGACTGACGGCCATGTCGACGATGCGATCGAGCGGCATCAGTTCGCGGCCCCGGGTGGCGTTACCGATGGTGTCGCGGTCGAGGATTTCCTGAGGGTGATCGAGGAACAGTTTCAACAAGGCGAAATCGGCGCCGGACAGAATCACCTCTTCGCCATCGATGTGAAACAACCGGTGGCTGACCATGTCCAGCCGCCAGTCATCGAAAGCCAGCACTTCACCGCCGTTTCGTTCCTGCCCGAACTGGGCCCGGCGCAACAGGGCTTTGATGCGTGCCTGCAATTCACGGGGGCTGAAGGGTTTGCCCAGGTAATCGTCGGCACCCAGCTCCAGGCCGATGACCCGGTCGGCCTCGTCGGAACTGGCGGTGAGCATGATGATCGGCACCTGCGCTCGCTTGGGGTGCTGGCGAATCCAGCGACACAGACTGAAACCGTCCTCGTCCGGCAGCATCACGTCGAGGATCACCAGGTCGCTCGGCTGATCGTTCAACGCCTGCCGGAACCCGGCGCCATCGGGCGTGGTGCGGACCAGGAAACCGGCGCGGGTCAGGTAGGTGTCCAGCAACTCGCGTATCTCTTGATCGTCATCGACCAACAAAATCGACTTGTTGACTGAGCTCACGGGGCGGCGTCCTTGTTGTTTGAATTGGGCGGATTATGCCTGATCGAGCGTAAATCTATGTTGTCTGCTCCGGCCCCATCGCGAGCAAGCTTTGCTCCCACAGGTTTCGCTGCAGACCCTGTGGGAGCAATGCTTGCTCGCGATGAAGGCAACTCGGTCTTACATCTGGTCCAGCGCCACACCCGCGCCCACCAACCCGGAATACGGTGCCGTCACCAGCCACACCGGTATCCCCTTGAAGTAATCGCTCATGCAGCCCTTGTCGGCAAAGCACCGGGCGAAACCGCTTTCGAGGAAGAAATCGGCGAAGCGCGGAATCACGCCACCGACGATGTACACGCCACCGCGCGCACCCGTGGTCAATACGTTGTTACCGGCCACGCGACCGAGCCAGCAGCAGAATTGTTCGAGCACTTCCAGGGCAATCGGGTCGCCCGCCAGACCGGCAGCGGTGATCGCTTCCGGGGTGTCGAGTACCGGCGTGTGGCCGTCCACCGCACAGATCGCCCGGTAGACCCGAGGCAAACCACCGCCGCTCAACGCGGTTTCCGCGCTGACATGCCCGATCTCATTAAAGATGTGCTGCCACAACTGGGTTTCCCGCGGACTGCTCAGCGGCAAATCGACGTGACCACCCTCCCCCGGCAGCGCGGCAAAACGCCTTTCGCCGAGGTCGAGCAAGGTGCCTACGCCAAGGCCAGTACCCGGACCGATCACCACCGCAGGGCGCAGCGGCTCAGGCGTGCCTTCGCAGACCACGCGAAATTCGCCCGGCTGCAAACGCGTCATGCCCAGGGCCATCGCCGAGAAGTCATTGACCAGCAACAGTTGCTCGACCTGCAAGGTCCGGCAGAAGCCCTGGCGACTGAGGCGCCAGTGGTTGTTGGTGAACTTGAATTCATCACCGCTCACCGGGCCGGCCACCGACAGGCACACCGAGCCGATCGAACCCGGCGCCAGCCCCAAGCCGCTCAGGTAGAGGCTGATCGCCTCTTCCGGGCTGGCATGGTCGGCCGTCGCGAGCACCTGGACCGATTCCAGCTGCTGGTTTTTCCACAACGCGAACCGTGCGTTGGTCCCACCGATGTCACCGACCAAAGCCAGTTTCAATTAAGCGTCTCCAGGGCAGAAGTAAAGGCGCTGGCGCCCTGCTCCGCCGAGCTGAAGGCCATGCGCATGAAACCGAACAGCTCGCGACCGGTGCCGATGTTGTTGCCCAACAATCCCTTGGCCGGCGTGCGCGCTGCGAATTCTTCGGCGTCCACCTTAAGCTCCAAAGTGCCTTTGACGCCATCGACGCGGATGATATCGCCCTCTTGCACCCGCGCCAAAGCGCCGCCCACATAGGCTTCGGGACTGACGTGAATGGCTGCCGGGATTTTCCCCGAGGCCCCGGACATACGTCCGTCGGTCACCAGTGCGACCTTGAAGCCGCGATCCTGCAGCACGCCGAGGAACGGCGTCATTTTGTGCAGCTCCGGCATGCCGTTGGAGCGTGGGCCCTGGAAGCGCATTACCGCGACAAAATCCTTCTCCAGCAAACCGGCCTTGAACGCGTCGGCCAGATCCTGTTGATCCTGGAACACCATGGCCGGTGCTTCGACGATCTGGTTTTCCACGGCCACGGCCGACACCTTCATCACCCCGCGACCGAGGTTGCCTTCCATCACCCGCAAGCCGCCCTCTGGGGAGAACGCGCGAGCAACCGGGCGCAGGATGCTTTCATCGAGGCTTTCAGTGATGCCTTCGCGCCAGACCAGTTCACCGTTGTCGAGGAACGGTTCCTGGGTGTAACGGCTCAGGCCATGGCCCAGCACCGTGTTGACGTTCTCATGGAGCAGTCCGGCGTCCAGCAGTTCACGGATCAGGAACGACATGCCGCCCGCGGCCTGGAAGTGGTTGATGTCGGCCTTGCCGTTCGGATAGACGTGGCTCAGGGTCGGCACCACCTCGGAGAGGTCGGCCATGTCCTGCCAGGTCAACTGGATGCCTGCCGCCATGGCGATGGCCGGCATGTGCAGAGTGTGGTTGGTGGAACCACCGGTGGCGTGCAGGGCGACGATGGAGTTGACCAGCGAACGCTCGTCGACGATTTCGCCGATCGGCAGGTAGTTGCCGTTCTGCTTGGTCAGGCGTGTGACCTGATGCGCCGCTTCGCGGGTCAGGGCATCGCGCAAAGGCGTGTTCGGGTTGACGAAGGACGCGCCCGGCAAGTGCAGGCCCATGACTTCCATCAGCAGCTGGTTGGTGTTGGCGGTGCCGTAGAAGGTGCAGGTGCCGGGGCTGTGGTAGGAGTTCATTTCCGACTCCAGCAGCTCTTCGCGGCTGGCCTTGCCTTCGGCATAGCGCTGGCGCACGTCGGCTTTCTGCTTGTTGGAAATGCCCGACACCATTGGCCCGCCCGGGACGAAAATCATCGGCAGATGACCGAAGCGCAGCGCGCCCATCATCAGGCCCGGGACGATCTTGTCGCAGATGCCCAGCATCAGCGCGCCGTCGAACATGTTGTGGGACAAGGCCACGGCGGTGGACAAGGCGATCACTTCACGGCTCGGCAAGCTCAGCTCCATGCCTGGCTCGCCCTGGGTCACGCCATCGCACATGGCCGGGGTGCCTCCGGCGAACTGGCCGACCGAGCCGATCTCGCGCAGGGCCTTTTTGATCAGTTCCGGGAAGACTTCGTACGGCTGGTGCGCCGAGAGCATGTCGTTATATGACGAAACTATTGCGATGTTGGCGGAGTTCATCATCCGCAGGCTGTTCTTGTCATCGCTGCCGCAGCCGGCCACGCCGTGGGCGAAGTTGGCGCATTGCAGTTTCCCGCGCATGGGACCGTCGCTGGCCGCACCGCGAATCAGTGCAAGGTAAGCCTCACGCGTGGCGCGGCTGCGGGCGATAAGCCGTTCGGTGACCTCAAGGACGCGGGGATGCATGTGTAGAACTCCAGGCTAACGGATGTGGCGACCTGATTGTCTATGCTGATCAACAACCGTTGTCGATGGGATGACAGACGGCGTTGTTGACCATTGGGACCAGTTGATTCAGGTCACTCGTTGTAGATTGAACAAAATATTGCCATTAAAAAGGCTTGTTTTCTATTTTTTTACGAATAATCTTGTTATTCCAACAACAAAACGACGGCGGCGCTGACAAATGACTCTACGAATAGCTATCAATGGTTTTGGCCGCATTGGCCGTAACGTTCTGCGCGCACTCTATACCCAAGGCTATCGTCAGGATCTGCAGATCGTCGCCATCAACGATTTGGGGGACAGCGCGATCAATGCGCACCTGCTCAAGTACGACACGGTTCATGGCACGTTCGACGCCGATGTCCAGCATGATCAGGAAAGCCTCACCGTCAACGGCGACCGTATCTCCGTCAGTGCCATTCGCAATCCGGCCGACCTGCCTTGGGCCGCGGAAAAGATTGATGTGGTATTCGAATGCACCGGTCTGTTCACCGACCGGACCAAAGCCGCCGCGCATATTACGGCCGGCGCACGCAAAGTGATCATCTCGGCCCCGGCCAAGGGCGCCGACGCCACCGTGGTTTACGGGGTCAACCACGACATTCTGCGCCAGTCGCACCAGATTATTTCCAACGCGTCGTGCACCACCAACTGCCTGGCACCGGTGGCCCAGGTGCTGCATCGCGAGCTGGGCATCGAAAGCGGCCTGATGACCACGATCCACGCCTACACCAATGACCAGCACCTGACCGACGTCTACCACGTCGACCCGTACCGTGCCCGTTCGGCTACCCAGAACATGATTCCGAGCAAGACCGGTGCGGCCGAAGCGGTCGGCCTGGTGTTGCCGGAACTGGCGGGCAAGTTGACCGGCATGTCGGTGCGCGTACCAGTGATCAACGTGTCCCTGGTGGACCTGACCGTGCAGCTCAAGCGTGAAGCGTCGGCCGAAGAGGTCAACGAACTGCTCAAGCATGCCAGTCAGCACTCGAAGATCCTCGGCTACAACACCCTGCCGCTGGTCTCCAGCGACTTCAACCACAACCCGCTGTCGTCGATCTTCGACGCCAACCACACCAAAACCAGCGGCAAGCTGCTCAAGGTACTGGCCTGGTACGACAACGAATGGGGCTTCTCCAACCGCATGCTCGATAACTGCCTGGCGTTGTGTAACGCCGAATAAGCCTCGCCCCCCTTCCTGTAGGAGCGAGCCTGTCGAATCGTCGCACCGTCGCGATGGTCGTGAACGATAACGCGGGGAACCTGATGCCCCGCGGTGTTCGACAGTTCATCGCGAGCAAGCTCGCTCCTACAGGGTGCGTGCCATTTCCGGAGTACCGTCGATGATCGGAATCACCTTCACTCAAAAGACCATGGCAGCCCGCAAGCGCGTCGCCCTGGTCGCCCATGACCACTGCAAGGTGTTTCTGCTGGACTGGGCCGAGCGGCAGAAAGACAAGCTCGCGCAACACGAACTGGTCGCCACCGGCACCACGGGGTTGTTGTTGCAACAACGCCTCGACCTGCCCGTAGAGAGCATGATCAGCGGACCGCTGGGCGGCGACCAACAGCTCGGCGGGCGAATCGCCGAGCAACGGGTCGACATGCTGGTGTTCTTCTGGGACCCTTTCGAACCACAACCCCACGATCCGGACATCAAGGCATTGCTTCGCGTTGCAGCGGTCTGGAACATTCCGGTGGCGTGCAACGAATGCAGCGCCGACTACCTGCTCAGCAGCCCATTGATGAATCAGGCGCACACGCACCGGATTCCGGATTACGCGACGTATTTGTCGGGGCGCAGTTAAGAAGCCGGGCGGGATGGGCCTGGGCAATCGGGCCTGAATCACACCGCTTTTTTTCTCGTTTTTTTCCGCTTTTCGGCACATTTTCCCCCGCAAACGTTCAACCATGACCGTTCGTCGGCATCGGCCTCATGCACCTCATACCGACGCCGATGTGCCATGAATGGCGCTGAATGGATTTGGCGTAACGAGTCGTTCCCGACTCCAGCCAACACCTCACCCATTCGCGAGTTCGCCCTATGTTCGACTCACTGTCCATCCGCCTGAAAACTGTCCTGCTCTCCGGTCTGTGCCTGCTCGGCGTAGTCACGTTGATCGTGGGCATGAACGTCTACCAGACCAACCAGAATGATGAGCTGGTCAGTGCCTCCAGCCGCAAGATGCTCACCGAGAGTGTGCAGAACCTGTTGCAGGCCAAGGCGGCCGAGCAGGCGGTGCGGGTGCAGAAGACCTTCGGCGAGACCCTGACTGTGGTGACCGCCCTGGCGGATCAGATCAAGGACATGCGCGCCATGGCCGCCAAGCGTTCACTTGAGCCCGGTGCCCTGCGTGAAGAGTTGAACCAGAGCCTGAAAACCGCCTTCGAGCGCAACGGCAAAGTGCTGGGTATCTGGCTGGCGTTCGAACCCAATGGCCTGGACGGCAAGGACAGTGAGTTCGTCAGTGACGCCGCCCGCCAGTCCAACGAGATCGGCCGATTCGCGACCTATTGGAGCCGTGCCGGGGGTGAAGCGCTCAACACGATCATGGTCGAAGAGGACATGACCAAAACCACCCTGAACCTCAGCGGTACGCCCTACAACGTCTGGTACACCTGCCCTCGGGACAGCAAGCGCACCTGCCTGCTCGACCCTTACGCCGATACGGTGGGCGGCAAGGAAGTGTTGATGACCACCATTTCCGTGCCGCTGCTGGTGGAGGGCAAATCCATCGGCGTGGTCGGTATCGATATCGCCCTCGATGCCCTGCAAGCCGCGGCGGTCGACGCCCAGCGCGAACTGTTCAACAGTGCCGGGCACATGTTGATTGTTTCCGGCACGGGTGTCATGGCTGCCTACAGTGTCGATGCAACGAAGGTCGGCAAAAGCATCGGCGATACCCTCGGCGCAGTTGGCAAGGACGCGCTGCAACTGCTGGGCGTCGGCGCACCGAAGGTGCTCGAACAAGGTGACCTGATCCGCGCGGTGTACCCGGTCAGCCCGATTGCCGACGCCAAGGCCTGGGGCGTGGTGATCGACCTGCCCAAGCAAGTGTTGCTGGCCGACTCGGTGAAACTGCAAGCGGTGCTCGACGACGCCCGGCAAAGCGGCACGATCAAGGCAGTGGGTGTGGCGATCATTGCCGGGCTGATCGGTTTGCTGCTGATCTGGCTCACCGCCTCGGGCGTTACCCGGCCGATCAACAGCGTGGCCGACATGCTCAAGGCGATTGCCAGCGGCGACGGCGACCTGACTCAACGCCTGCACTACGGCAAAAAGGATGAACTGGGCGAGTTGGTCAGTTGGTTCAACCGCTTCCTCGACAAGCTGCAACCGACCATCGCGCAAATCAAGCAGAGCATCACCGATGCCCGCGGCACGGCCGACCAGTCTTCGGAAATCGCCCGCCAGACCAGCGAAGGCATGCAGGTGCAGTTCCGCGAAATCGACCAGGTTGCCACCGCGTCCAACGAAATGAGCGCCACCGCCCACGACGTTGCCAACAGTGCGTCGAACGCCGCCAATGCCGCCAAGGGCGCCGACCAGTCGGCTCGCGATGGCATGCAGATCATCGAGCGCAGTACCCGCGACATCAATCAACTGGCCGACGAAGTCAGCAAGGCCGTAAGTGAAGTTGAAGCACTGGCGGTGAACAGTGAGCAGATCGGTTCGGTGCTGGAGGTGATCCGCAGCATCGCCGAACAAACCAACCTGCTGGCGCTGAACGCGGCGATTGAAGCCGCCCGTGCCGGTGAGAGCGGTCGCGGGTTTGCGGTGGTGGCCGATGAAGTGCGCAACCTGGCCAAACGCACCCAGGACTCGGTCGAGGAAATCCGCCTGGTGATCGAGCGCATCCAGAGCGGTACTCGCGGCGTGGTCGCCACCATGCATTCGAGCCAGACCCAGGCCCACAGCAACGCCGGACAGATCCAGCAAGCGGTGCAGGCCTTGAGCAAAATCAGCGACGCGGTCACCGTCATCAGTGACATGAACCTGCAAATCGCCAGCGCCGCCGAACAGCAAAGCGCCGTGGCCGAAGAGGTCAACCGCAACGTCTCGGCGATCCGCACCGTCACCGAAACCCTGACCGGACAGGCCACCGAATCGGCGCAGATCAGCAGCCAACTCAACAACCTGACCACCCACCAGATGAAACTGATGGATCAGTTCCGGGTGTAATGAACAACACAATACTGTAGGAGCAAAGCTTGCTCGCGATGGCGCCGGATCAGGCCCCGCATGGTTGACTGTCACGACGCCATCGCGAGCAAGCTTTGCTCCTACAGGGGATTTCATCCGATCGACCCGGATTTTGATCTATGCTCGGGCTCTCGCTCCGGAGGGCCTTCGATGACTGATTTACTCACGTCCATTCAAGCCGCACTCGGCTTGCCGCACACGCCAATCCCCTTCACTTCCACGGGCGCCCTGCCCTCGGCGTTTGCCGTCACGGACCTGGCCTGTGCCAGCATCGCCGTCGCCGGCCAGGCCATCAGTGAATTGTTGCACCAACAAACCGGACGCTTGCCCGGCCTCGAAGTCGACCGGCGCCTGGCCTCCTTCTGGTTCGCGAGTTCGATCCGACCGTTGGGCTGGAGTGTTCCGCCACTGTGGGACCCCATCGCCGGTGACTATGCCGCCAAGGATGGCTGGATTCGCCTGCACACCAATGCCCCCCATCACCGCGCCGCCGCAGAATCGGTGCTTGGCGCCTGCGCTGACCGTGCAGGGGTAGCGAGCAAAGTGGCGCAATGGGCCAAGAGTGATCTGGAGCAGGCCGTGGTCGATGCCGGTGGCTGCGCCGCCGAAATGCGCAGCCGGGAGCAGTGGCAGGTCCATCCACAAGGCCAGGCTGTGAACGCCGAACCGTTGATTCAGTTCGCCGCCCACCATAGCCATAACACCAAACCCTGGCAGGGATCGGTGGCGCAGCCGTTGGCCGGGATCAAGGTGCTGGACTTGACCCGCGTACTCGCCGGTCCCGTCGCCAGCCGTTTTCTCGCCGGCCTGGGTGCCGACGTCTTGCGCATCGACCCGCCCACCTGGAACGAACCGGGTGTCGTACCGGAAATGACGCTAGGCAAGCGCTGTGCTCGCCTGGACCTGCATGACAAAGCCGACCGCCGCGTGTTCGAAAGCCTGCTCAAGGACGCCGACATCGTGATCCACGGCTACCGCGCCGATGCTTTGGAAGGTTTGGGGTACGGTGTCGGTGACCGGCAAAAACTGGCTCCCGGGCTGATCGACGTTTGCCTCAATGCCTATGGCTGGAGCGGCCCGTGGCAGAATCGCCGTGGCTTCGACAGCCTGGTGCAGATGAGCAGCGGCATTGCCGAAGCCGGTATGCAGTGGAAAAAAACCGATAAACCGACGCCCCTTCCACTGCAAGCCCTCGATCACGCCACCGGGTATCTGATGGCGGCCAGCGCGATCACCTTGTTGGCAGAGCGCTTGCGCAGCGGACAAGGTGGTTCGGCACGGCTGTCGTTGGCGCGCACGGCGAAGTTGTTGATCGAGAATGGCACCGATACCGGGCAGCTGTTGCGGGCAGAGGATGAAAGCGATCAGGGGATGCTGGTCGAACAGACGCCTTGGGGGCCGGCGCATCGGTTGCAGGTGCCGCTGAAAATCACCGGTACGCCGTTGCAGTGGGCGATTGCGGCCTCTGAATTGGGTTCCCATCGCCCGCAGTGGTGGTGACCTTCCGGACGCCATCGCGGGCAAGCCTTGCTCCCACAGTTGATCGTCTTCGCTCCTACTGTGGGAGCAAGGCTTGCCCGCGATGGCGTCAGTTCAATCAACACAAAAGCAGGGCCAGCCTCAATCCGACCGACTCAACGAAGTCCAAAGCAACTGCGCCGCATACCCCCGATACGGCCGCCACCCTTCAGCCCGCAACGACAACTGCCGCGCTGTCACGCCCTGCCCCTCAAGCGCTGCCAAGGCATTGATCAACCCCACATCCCCCGTGGGAAACCCATTCATCTCGCGCAACTGCCGCAGGGCAATGTATTGCGCCGTCCAGTCACCTATGCCGTACAAGGCCAGCAAGCGCGCCACACCGCCCTGCCGACCCGGTTCGAACAGCAACGGATCATCGAGCAATGCCCGGGCCACGCCCGACAATGTGCGGCCACGGCTTTTCGGCATCCCCAATGCCGCCAGATCCGCCATCGCCAAGACCTCGGCCTCAGGAAACACGTGGCTCAAGCCACCCTGCGGCGTGGTCATTGGCACGCCGTATTGCGCCACCAGTTTCCCCGCCAGTTTGATCGCGGCCCCCACCGTAATCTGCTGGCCCAACACCGCACGAATCGCCAATTCCAGTCCGTCCCAGGCCCCCGGCACACGCAGTCCCGGACGCTCGGCAATCAACCGCGCCAGCAGCGGATCAGCCGCCAAATGCTGATGAATCGAGGGCAGGTCGGCATCCAGGTCAAACATCCGTCGCACCCGCGCGACGATCTCGGGCACGGCCGCCGGGTCGGGGAAGTCGAGTGTCAGCTCCAGTGAGTCCGCTGTCGCAGGCTTGATCGACAGGCTGCCGTGAGCACCTTTCAAGCCGATGGAGCGCGAGTAAACACCGTCGACCACTTCTTCCATTCCGGCAATTGCCCGCGCCGACAAAAAGCCGAGCATCGCCGGCCAGTCGTAAGGTGGTTGATACGCAAGCAACAACTTCATGGTGGTCCCTCAAATTGATCAAAGTGACCAGACTATCCTTTGTGGGAGCGAGCCTGCTCGCGAAAGCGGAGTGTCAGCCAACACTGCTGTCGACTGACACGCCCTCTTCGCGAGCAGGCTCGCCCCCACAGTGGAAACATCCCTGCCTGCAGCGCGCAGGATTTCACCAAACGCCCGCCCCAAGGCATACTTGCCACCCTCCGCACTCCAGAACCTGAAACCGCCCCATGCGTATCCACGTCAGCTTCATCGACCGCGTCGGTATTACCCAGGAAGTCCTGGCCTTGCTCGGTGGGCGCAATCTCAATCTGGATGCGGTGGAAATGATTCCGCCCAACGTCTATATCGACGCGCCGACCCTCAGTCCGGACGTCCTCGAAGAGCTGCGCGATGCGTTGCTCAGCGTGCGCGGCGTGCAGGCGATGACAGTGGTCGACATCCTGCCCGGCCAGCGTCGGCACCTGCAGCTCGATGCACTGTTGGCGGCCATGACCGATCCGGTGCTGGCTTTAGACAGTGCCGGCAAGGTGCTGCTGGGCAATCCCGCGCTGATTGCCCTGTACGGCCGCGAACCGGCCGGTGAAAGCGTTGCCGACCTGTTCGGCGACCCGGCGCTGCTCGACACCCTGCTCGAACACGGCTTTCGCCTGCCGCTGCGGGAAATCACGGTGAACGGCCAGACGTTGTTGCTGGACGCCACGCCGATCACTGACGCCGGTGCCCTGCTGACCCTGTATCAACCGAACCGCATCGGCGAACAGCTGTCGGCGCTGCACCACGACCACGCCGAAGGCTTCGATGCGCTGCTGGGCGAATCGCCGGTGATCCGCACGCTCAAGGTCCGCGCGCAACGGGTGGCAGCCCTTGATGCGCCGCTGTTGATCCAGGGTGAAACCGGCACCGGCAAGGAACTGGTGGCCCGGGCCTGCCACGCCATCAGTGCGCGGCACAATTCACCGTTTCTGGCGTTGAACTGTGCGGCGCTGCCGGAGAATCTCGCCGAAAGCGAACTGTTCGGCTACGCCCCCGGCGCCTTCACCGGCGCACAACGGGGTGGCAAGCCGGGGCTGATGGAGCTGGCCAACCAGGGCACGGTGTTCCTCGATGAAATCGGCGAGATGTCGCCGTACTTGCAGGCCAAGTTGCTGCGTTTCCTCAACGACGGCAGTTTCCGTCGGGTCGGTGGCGATCGCGAAGTGAAGGTCAACGTACGCATTCTCAGCGCGACCCACCGCAACCTGGAAAAGATGGTCAGCGAAGGCCAGTTCCGCGAAGACCTGTTTTACCGCCTCAATGTCCTCAATGTCGAAGTCCCGCCGCTGCGTGAGCGCGGCCAGGACATTCTGCTGCTGGCCCGCTACTTCATGCAGCAAGCCTGCGCGCAGATCCAGCGCCCGGTGTGTCGCCTGGCGCCGGGCACTTATCCGGCCCTGCTGGGTAATCGCTGGCCGGGTAACGTGCGTCAACTGCAAAACGTGATTTTCCGCGCCGCGGCCATTTGCGAAAGCAGCCTGGTGGACATCGGCGACCTCGACATTGCCGGCACGTCGGTGGCGCGCCAGAGCGACCAGGACATCGACAGCCTGGAACAGGCCATGGACGAGTTCGAAAAAACCCTCCTGGAAAAACTCTACGTCAGCTACCCCTCGACCCGCCAACTGGCGAGCCGCCTGCAAACCTCCCACACCGCGATCGCTCATCGATTGCGCAAGTACGGTATTCCCAACAAACCGTAATCCCGCTACCAACACAAAACCCTGTGGGAGCGAGCCTGCTCGCGAAAGCGGTGTGACTGTCAAATAAGCTTCGACTGACACTCCGTCTTCGCGAGCAGGCTCGCTCCCACAGAGATTGTGTGTTTGTCCTGAGAATCACTTCAAAAACGACCTCCACCTGTACTGAAAGCGCTACAGCGGAACGATATCGCTACACCCCTCTCCGATCAGCGTCCTGCAAGGCTTTGATCCACTTCAGCTTTTATCTTCACTTGCATCTGTAGCGATTTCGCTACAGCAAGCAAATCAATCGCCTTCTGAAAACATCCTAAGTCATTGATTATTAACAATAAAAAAACATTGGCCGTGTTCTTGCTTAGTAACCACTCATAAATCAGGGCAAATGCCCAAGCATTCAATCGCGTCCACCAGACGAGTCTGGCCCCTTAGGAGTTTTCCATGAGCGAATTGCGTTTTACTGAAGATCACGAATGGCTGCGCACCGAAGCTGACGGCACTGTCACAGTCGGCATTACCGCTTTCGCACAGAACGCACTGGGCGACGTGGTTTTCGTACAACTGCCGGAGCTGCAGTCCTACGACAAGGGCGCTGAAGCGGCCACCGTGGAATCGGTAAAGGCGGCCAGCGGCGTTTACATGCCTCTGGACGGTGAAGTGCTGGAAGTGAATCCGGCGCTGGACAGCAGCCCGGAACTGGTCAACGAAGACCCGCTGGGTGAAGGCTGGTTCTTCCGCTTCCAACCCGCTGACGCTTCGGCTGTCGCCAAACTGCTGGATCAGGACGCTTACGACCGTCTGATCAAAGCCCAAGCCGAAGCCTGAGGAGCACCGACATGACCCAGGTCAACCTGACTACTGCCAACGAATTCATCGCCCGTCACATCGGCCCGCGCGCCGGCGACGAGCAAGCCATGCTCAACAGCCTCGGTTTCGACTCCCTGGAAGCCCTGAGCGCCAGCGTCATCCCCGACAGCATCAAGGGCACCAGCGTCCTCGGCCTCGAAGACGGCCTGAGCGAAGCCGACGCCCTGGCGTTGATCAAATCCATCGCCAGCAAAAACCAGCTGTTCAAGACTTACATTGGCCAGGGCTACTACGGCACCCACACGCCGTCGCCAATCCTGCGCAACCTGCTGGAAAACCCGGCCTGGTACACCGCCTACACCCCTTACCAGCCGGAAATTTCCCAAGGCCGCCTCGAAGCGCTGCTGAACTTCCAGACCCTGATCAGCGACCTCACCGGCCTGCCGATCGCCAACGCCTCCCTGCTCGACGAAGCCACCGCCGCCGCCGAAGCCATGACCTTCTGCAAGCGCCTGAGCAAGAACAAGGGCAGCCACAAATTCTTCGCGTCCGTGCATTGCCACCCGCAGACCCTCGACGTACTGCGCACCCGTGCCGAGCCGCTGGGCATCGAAGTAGTGGTGGGCGACGAACTTGAACTGACTGACGTGACCCCGTTCTTCGGCGCCCTGCTGCAATATCCAGCGAGCAACGGTGACCTGTTCGACTACCGCGAACTGACCGAACGCTTCCACGCCGCCAACGCCCTGGTAGCGGTAGCCGCCGACCTGCTGGCCCTGACCCTGCTGACCCCACCGGGCGAATTTGGCGCCGACGTGGCCATCGGCAGTGCACAACGTTTTGGCGTTCCGCTGGGCTTCGGCGGCCCGCACGCTGCGTACTTCTCCACCAAGGATGCGTTCAAACGCGACATGCCGGGCCGTCTGGTCGGTGTCTCCGTGGACCGTTTCGGCAAGCCGGCCCTGCGCCTGGCCATGCAGACCCGCGAACAGCACATCCGCCGCGAGAAGGCCACTTCGAACATCTGTACCGCGCAAGTGCTGCTGGCCAACATCGCCAGCATGTACGCCGTGTACCACGGCCCGAAAGGCCTGACGCAGATCGCCAATCGCGTGCATCACCTCACCGCGATTCTGGCCAAGGGCCTGAGCAATCTCGGTCTGCAAGTTGAACAAGTCAGCTTCTTCGACACCCTGACCCTGAACACCGGCGCCCACACCGCCGCGCTGCACGAAAAAGCGCGCGCGCAACAGATCAACCTGCGCGTGGTCGATGCCGAGCGTCTGGGCCTGTCCCTCGACGAAACCAGCACCCAGGCCGACATCGAAACCCTGTGGAGCCTGCTGGCCGACGGCAAGGCGCTGCCGGACTTCGCCGCTGTCGCCACCTCGGTACAAAGCACCATCCCGGCCGCACTGGTGCGCCAGTCGCCGATCCTCAGCCACCCGGTGTTCAACCGTTATCACTCGGAAACCGAGCTGATGCGCTACCTGCGCAAACTGGCCGACAAGGACCTGGCGCTGGACCGCACCATGATCCCGCTGGGTTCGTGCACCATGAAACTCAACGCCGCCAGCGAAATGATCCCGGTGACCTGGGCCGAATTCGGTGCGCTGCATCCGTTTGCCCCGGCCGAGCAGAGCGCCGGCTACCAGCAACTGACCGACGAACTGGAAGCGATGCTCTGCGCCGCCACCGGTTACGACTCGATCTCGCTGCAACCGAACGCCGGTTCCCAGGGTGAATACGCAGGTCTGCTGGCGATTCGTGCCTACCACCAGAGCCGTGGCGAAGACCGTCGCGACATCTGCCTGATCCCGTCGTCGGCTCACGGAACCAACCCCGCCACCGCGCAAATGGCCGGCATGCGTGTGGTTGTCACCGCCTGCGACGCCCGCGGCAACGTCGACATCGAAGACTTGCGCGCCAAGGCCATCGAGCACCGCGAACACCTCGCCGCGCTGATGATCACCTACCCGTCCACCCACGGTGTGTTCGAGGAAGGCATCCGCGAGATCTGCGGCATCATTCACGACAACGGCGGCCAGGTGTACATCGACGGCGCCAACATGAATGCCATGGTCGGCCTCTGCGCGCCGGGCAAGTTCGGCGGCGACGTATCGCACCTGAACCTGCACAAGACCTTCTGCATCCCCCACGGCGGTGGCGGTCCGGGTGTCGGCCCGATCGGCGTCAAATCGCACCTCACTCCTTTCCTGCCGGGCCACGCGCAAATGGCACGCAAGGAAGGCGCGGTCTGTGCGGCACCGTTCGGCAGCGCGAGCATTTTGCCGATCACCTGGATGTACATCCGCATGATGGGTGGCGCCGGCCTGAAACGCGCTTCGCAGTTGGCGATCCTCAACGCCAACTACATTTCCCGCCGCCTCGAAGAGCACTACCCAGTGCTGTATACCGGCAGCAATGGCCTGGTGGCGCACGAGTGCATCCTCGACCTGCGTCCGCTGAAAGACAGCAGCGGCATCAGCGTCGATGACGTGGCCAAGCGCCTGATCGACTTCGGCTTCCATGCCCCAACCATGTCGTTCCCGGTGGCCGGTACGCTGATGATCGAGCCGACCGAAAGCGAATCCAAGGAAGAACTGGACCGCTTCTGCGACGCCATGATCCGCATCCGCGAAGAAATCCGCGCTGTGGAAAACGGTACCCTGGACAAGGACGACAACCCGCTGAAAAACGCCCCGCACACGGCGGCAGAGCTGGTCGGCGAGTGGTCGCACCCGTACAGCCGCGAGCAGGCGGTGTATCCGGTCGCCTCGCTGATCGAAGGCAAATACTGGCCGCCGGTCGGTCGCGTCGACAACGTGTTCGGCGATCGCAACCTGGTTTGCGCCTGCCCGTCGATCGAAAGCTACGCTTAAGGCAATAAAGGGGCGGGTTCGCTCGCCCCCGTTTTCAAGAACACCACAAAACCCTGTGGGAGCTGGCTTGCCAGCGATGAGGGTGGATCAGTCTACATTTCTGTTGCCTGACACACCGCCATCGCTGGCAAGCCAGCTCCCACAGGGGTTGTGCCAAGTCTCACATTCCGCCAATTCCTATAACAAGAAACCGGAGAACAACCATGTCGTTAAGCGTGTTCGACCTGTTCAAGATTGGCATCGGCCCCTCCAGCTCCCACACCGTCGGTCCAATGCGCGCCGCCGCGCGCTTCGTCGAAGGCTTGCGCCGTGACGGGCTGCTGACGGCCACCACCTGCGTCAAGGTCGAGCTCTACGGCTCACTCGGCGCCACCGGCAAGGGCCATGGCAGCGACAAAGCGGTGCTGCTCGGCCTGGAAGGCGAACACCCGGATACCGTGGACACCGAGACCGTCGCCGCCCGCCTGCAAGCCATTCGCGGCAACGGACGCTTGAACCTGCTCGGCGAACACAGCATTGCGTTCAACGAGAAAGAACACCTGGCGATGATTCGCAAACCGTTGGCCTATCACCCCAACGGCATGATTTTTCGCGCATTCGACGCCGCGGGCCTGCAAATCCGCAGCCGCGAGTACTACTCGGTGGGCGGCGGTTTTGTCGTCGATGAAGACGCCGCCGGCGCCGACCGCATCGTCGAAGACTCGACCCCCCTGACCTTTCCCTTCAAAAACGCCAAGGAACTGCTCGGTCATTGCGCCACCTACGGCTTGTCCATCAGCCAGGTGATGCTGACCAACGAAAGTGCATGGCGTCCGGAAGCGGAAACCCGTGCCGGCCTGTTGAAGATCTGGCAGGTCATGCAGGACTGCGTCGCCGCCGGTTGCCGTAACGAAGGCATTCTGCCCGGTGGCCTGAAGGTCAAGCGCCGGGCGGCCGCGCTGTATCGGCAATTGTGCAAGAACCCGGAATCGTCCCTGCGCGATCCGCTGTCGGTGCTGGACTGGGTCAACCTGTACGCCCTGGCGGTCAACGAAGAAAACGCCAATGGCGGGCGTGTCGTCACGGCCCCCACCAACGGTGCGGCCGGGATCATTCCGGCGGTGTTGCATTACTACATGCGTTTCATTCCTACGGCGAACGATGACGGGGTGGTGCGCTTTCTGCTGACCGCCGCGGCCATCGGCATCCTGTACAAGGAAAACGCCTCGATTTCCGGCGCCGAAGTCGGCTGCCAGGGTGAGGTCGGCGTGGCGTGTTCCATGGCGGCCGGGGCCTTGTGCGAAGTCCTCGGCGGCACGGTGCAACAAGTGGAAAACGCTGCGGAAATCGGCATGGAACACAACCTGGGCCTGACCTGCGACCCGATTGGCGGTCTGGTGCAGGTGCCTTGCATCGAGCGCAATGCCATGGGTTCGGTCAAGGCCATCAATGCGGTGCGCATGGCCATGCGGGGTGACGGACAGCACTTCGTCTCCCTCGACAAGGTCATCCGCACCATGCGCCAGACAGGCGCCGACATGAAAAGCAAATACAAGGAAACCGCCCGTGGCGGTTTGGCGGTCAACATTATCGAGTGCTGATGTGCGCTCACCTGCATAAGCACTTTTTAAGGAGCTGAATATGTCCACCGAACAACTGTTGAAAACCCCGTTGCACGCACTGCACATCGAATTGGGCGCGCGCATGGTGCCCTTCGCCGGCTATGACATGCCCGTGCAATACCCGTTGGGCGTGATGAAAGAGCACCAGCACACCCGTGATCAGGCCGGGTTGTTCGATGTTTCGCACATGGGCCAGATCCGCCTGACCGGCGCCAATGCCGCCAAGGCCCTGGAAACCCTGGTACCGGTGGATATCATTGACTTGCCGGTAGGCATGCAGCGCTATGCGATGTTCACCAATGAGACCGGCGGCATCCTCGACGACCTGATGGTTGCCAACCTGGGTAACGATGAACTGTTCCTGGTGGTCAACGCGGCTTGCAAGGATCAGGACCTGGCGCATCTGCGCAAACACATTGGCGAACAATGCGCGATCGAACCACTGTTCGAAGAGCGCGCCCTGCTCGCCCTGCAAGGTCCGGCGGCGGTCACTGTGCTGGCACGTCTGGCACCGGAAGTGGCGAAGATGACGTTCATGCAGTTCGCTCGCGTGAAACTGCTGGGCGTGGACTGCTTTGTCAGCCGCTCGGGCTACACCGGTGAAGACGGTTTCGAAATCTCTGTGCCGGCCGCCAGTGCCGAAGCCCTTGCCCGCGCCCTGCTGGCGGAGCCGGAAGTCGAAGCCATCGGCCTGGGCGCGCGCGACTCGCTGCGCCTGGAAGCCGGCCTGTGCCTCTACGGCCACGACATGAACACCGACACCACCCCGATCGAAGCCAGCCTGCTGTGGGCCATCTCCAAGCCACGTCGTGCCGATGGCGCACGTGCGGGTGGTTTCCCTGGGGCTGAAAGCGTATTTGCCCAACAACAGGGCGGTGTCAGCCGCAAGCGCATCGGCCTTCTGCCACAGGAACGCACCCCGGTGCGTGAAGGTGCCGAGATCGTCAACGAAGCGGGCGAGATCATCGGAAGCGTCTGCAGCGGCGGTTTCGGGCCGACCCTGGGCGGTCCTTTGGCGATGGGTTACCTCGACAGCGCTTATATCGCTCTCGATACACAGGTATGGGCAATTGTTCGTGGGAAAAAGGTTCCTTTGCTTGTAAGCAAAATGCCATTTGTTCCACAACGCTACTATCGCGGCTGATTGATTGTTCCTATAAGTAACGCGGTTGCGTTAACAGTGCACTAATGTGTAACGCAACCGCCATAAAAGAGTGCATCGTTTGGCTCTAAGCTTCGATTATGAACTTTGCTTATAACGTTCGAAAACAATTGAACAAGCGTATCGAATAAGCAGCCTCCATGAGCCGACAAACTGCCAGCAACCTGAGGAAATCCGGGGCTTGGCAGGGGCTTGTTTTTTCTCCCATAGTTGGCGTAGAGTTTGTTCACTGTGTTTGCATGGGTCGCTTGGAATCGTGACCTGGGCAGTAGCCTACAAGTTAGCTACATCCCGTTCGACGTCTTCTTACTCTCCTGCAACCAGCCCCAGTACTCTTTCATGAGAAGGAGACTGTCATTAATTTTAGCGTCAAAGGAAATAAGAAATGTCCCAACGTCAGAGCGGTACCGTCAAGTGGTTTAACGACGAGAAAGGTTTTGGTTTTATCACTCCAGAAAGCGGTCCGGATCTGTTCGTACATTTCCGCGCTATTCAGGGCAACGGTTTCAAGAGCCTGAAAGAAGGCCAGAAAGTGACCTTCATCGCCGTGCAAGGCCAGAAAGGCATGCAGGCTGACGAAGTACAAGCAGAAGCCTAATCTTCTGTTACGAAAAAGCCCCTGATGCTGACATCAGGGGCTTTTTTGTGCGCGTAAATCCGTAAAATGGTTTCTTTTTTCGCCGAGAGCCGCCATGTCGAAACACCTGCTTAACCCCCAGGGCGAATTTCCTGCCGCTGGCCTGGGTCGTCGTCTGGCCGCGATGTTCTATGACTTCCTGCTGTGCACCGCCCTGCTGATTGTCACCAGTGGCATTTACAAAATGATCCAGATGGCAATCATCGGCGAAGACAAAATGCGCGCGCTCACAGAGGCCGGGGCACTTGATGGCGACCCGCTGCTCTCGACCGTGTTGCTGTTCGTACTGTTTGGCTTTTTCGCCAAATTCTGGACCTGGTCCGGCCAGACCCTGGGCATGCAGGTCTGGTGCATCCGTGTACAGAACGCCGACGGCTCCTCCATCAGCCTGTGGCAAGCGCTGTTGCGCTTCGTGGTGTCGATCGCATCGCTGCTGTGCGTTGGCCTGGGGTTCTTCTGGTCGCTATTCGACAAGCAGCACCGCAGCTGGCACGACATGTACTCCAATACCCGGCTGGTGCGGATTCCCAAGAAGACCAAGTAATCCCGAAAAGCACAAACCAATGTGGGAGCGAGCCTGCTCGCGAAGAGGGAGTGTCAGCCGACATTAATGTTGCTGATACACCGCTTTCGCGAGCAGGCTCGCTCCCACAGTTTTTTTGCGATTTGACAGCTATTAAGCGTTCCCGGCCAACTTCATCCGCGCAGCCTGGGTGAAGTCCAGCATGCGCTTGAGCGGTCGAATGGCCTGAGGAACCAGCGCAGGATCGACAAAGATCTCGTTTGCCCCCTCCTTCAAGCTCTTGAGCGTACGCTCAAGGGTGTTCATCGCCATCCATGGACAGTGTGCACAACTGCGGCATGCGGCGCCGTTACCGGCCGTGGGCGCTTCGATAAACACCTTGTCCGGGCACAACTGCTGCATCTTGTAGAAGATGCCGCGGTCGGTGGCGACGATCAGGGTCTTGTTCGGCAGGCTCTGCGCCGCTGCAATCAACTGACTGGTGGAGCCGACAGCATCTGCCAGTTCGATCACGGAGGTCGGCGATTCCGGGTGCACCAGGATCGCGGCATCGGGATACAGCGCCTTCATGTCTTCGAGCTGTTTGGACTTGAACTCTTCGTGAACGATGCAGGCACCGTCCCACAGCAGCATGTCGGCACCAGTCTGGCGTTGAATGTAGGTGCCCAGATGCTTGTCCGGCCCCCAGATAATGGTTTCGCCGTTATCCATCAGGCTTTCGACGATTTCCAGCGCACAGCTTGAAGTCACCACCCAATCCGCCCGGGCCTTTACTGCCGCCGACGTATTGGCATAGACCACCACCGTGCGCTCGGGATGCTGGTCGCAGAACGCGGAAAACTCGTCGACCGGGCAACCCAGGTCCAGCGAGCATGTCGCCTCCAGCGTCGGCATCAGGATGCGTTTTTCGGGGTTGAGGATCTTGGCCGTTTCGCCCATGAACTTCACGCCGGCGACCACTACGGTCTTGGCCGGATGTGCATTACCGAAGCGGGCCATCTCCAGCGAGTCGGAGACGCAACCACCGGTTTCTTCGGCCAGGGCCTGAATGATCGGATCGCAATAGAAGTGGGCGACCAGCACCGCGTCCTGAGCCTTGAGCTCGGCAGCGATGGCGGCGCGGTAATAGGCCTCTTCGTCGGCTGTCAGCGGCTTGGGCTGCTTGGCGTCGAGGTGGGCTTGAACCAGAAGGCGTTCGGAAATCTGCGTCATGTTCGCAAGACCTGCAGGCGCATTCGCGCGAAAGTCGAGTATACACCCGGCTCCGGACCCATCAGGGTACCGCCGGGAAAGTGAGTATTCATCAGGCACGGACAGCGTTGAAGCTGCGCAAGGCTACAGAATATCCCGTGGATGCAAAAGATGATTCTGACCTGTGTCGTGCAGTGCTGCCCAAGAACCGGGCGGAGGTAAATCGCGGGCAAAAAAAAATCCGGAAATCCTCACTTTCGTGGGCCTTCCAGACTTTTAAAACAGCTTGAAAATGGTGGGTCGTGTGGGATTCGAACCTACGACCAATTGGTTAAAAGCCAACTGCTCTACCAACTGAGCTAACGACCCGCTGTGTGGTGGCGCGTATAATACTGATTTTTAAGGACTATTCAACACCTATTTTAAAATAAATCAAAAATAAGGTGTCGGGTCGCTGATTCCGGCTGCCGCAAAGCCTTCAGCACGCAGGCGGCAGCTGTCGCATTTGCCGCAGGCACGGCCGTTATCGTCGGCCTGATAGCAGGAAACCGTCAGGCCGTAATTGACCCCAAGCTTCACACCTGCCTGGACGATCTGCGCCTTGCTGAGGTTTTGCAGCGGTGCCTGGATACGGAAGCCATTACCTTCCACACCCGCCTTGGTCGCCAGATTCGCCATGCGCTCGAACGACTCGATGAATTCGGGACGGCAGTCCGGGTAGCCGGAGTAATCCACGGCATTGACGCCGATGAAGATGTCCCGTGCGCCGAGCACTTCAGCCCAGCCGAGTGCCAGGGACAGGAATACCGTGTTGCGCGCAGGCACATAAGTGACCGGAATGCCCTCACCCAACTCTTCCGGAATATCGATGCTGCTATCAGTCAGCGCCGAGCCCCCCATTCCGTTCAGGTTGAGGCCGATTACCTTGTGTTCCACGACACCCAAGTCACGGGCAACCCGTTCGGCTGCGTACAGCTCGGCGTGAGAACGCTGACCATAATCGAAGCTCATGGTGTAGCAGCTGTAACCTTCGGCACGTGCCATGGCGACGACAGTGGCCGAATCCAGGCCACCGGACAGCAGGATGACCGCACGTTTTTCCGCAGTGTTCAGTTGTTCCGTCATTTCAGCGCCCCGGCTCATCGTTCCAAAGATATTTATGCAGCTGCAGTTGCAGACGTACTGGCAGGTTGTCCGCTACCACCCAGTCGGCCAGATCCCGAGCATTGAGGTCGTGATGGCTTGGCGAGAACAGAACCTCACCGGCGCGCTGGTCCAGACCATATTGAATCAGCTTGGAAACAGACCAGTCATAGTCTTCCCGCGAGCAGATGACAAATTTCACCTGATCGTTGGGCGTGAGCAGTTCAATGTTTTCGTAACGATTGCGATGCGCTTCTTTAGAACCCGGGGTTTTCAGGTCGACGACGCGACTGACCCGGGGATCCACCGCCGAGATATCGAGCGAACCACTGGTTTCCAGTGACACTTCGTAACCGGCATCACACAACCGCTTGAGCAAAGGAATGGCGTTGGGTTGCGCCAGGGGCTCGCCGCCCGTGACACAGACATAACGCGGGCGGAATCCAGCCACTTGCTCGAGGATATCGTCGAGCGTGCGAATGGTCCCGCCGGTGAACGCGTAGGCGCTGTCGCAGTATTGGCAACGCAACGGGCAACCGGTCAGGCGCACAAAAACCGTGGGCAGGCCGGCAGTCCGAGTTTCACCCTGCAACGAGTAGAAAACTTCGGTGATTCTCAATGTGTCTTGCATAGTCGCCACGGGCGTAACAGCTAAACAGGCTGTCCGCCTCCGTCAGGCACTTCAAGGAACCCCGGCAATGCGCAGATCCCAAAAAGCGTGTTTCAGAAAAAGGGTGTGAATTCTAACGAAAAAACCCGCGACAAGCGCGGGTTTCTTTGAAACGGGTCAAGCAGGCTTACATTTTCTGCAGATCGCGCTGGGCCAACTGAGCGGCGGAAGTGCCCGGATATTGGGAAACCACCTGCTGCAAAATGCCTTTGACCCGGTCGGTATGACCGAGGCGACGCTCTACATCAGCGAGCTTGTACAGCGAATCAGGCACCTTGGCGTGCTTGGGATAAAGCTGCGAAACCTTGGCAAATGCCTGACCTGCACCTTGCAGATCGCCTTTGGCCAGGTTCACTTCGCCCAACCAGTACTGGGCATTGCCCGCGTATTGGCTATTCGGGTATTTGCGCAGGAATGCGGAGAAAGCCTGGCTGGCCTTGTCGAAATCCTTGGCTTTGATCAGGTCGAAGGCCGCGTCGTAATAGAGCTTTTCCTTCGCCGGGTCTGCCGGTTCGCTGCCCGCTGCAGGTGCCTGAGCGGCTGCCGCCCCCGCGGCTGCGCTTGCACCTGCTGCAGCACCGGGGGCATTCAAATCACCACCGGTGGAAGAATTTTCTGGAGTCGCGGCTGGTGCAACGCCCGATCCTATGCGCCGATCAAGATCCTGGTATCGCTCCAGGTTCTCTTGCTTCATGCGCGCTACATCATTTTGCAGAACTTCGATTGCACCTTGCTGGCGCTCGATTTGTTGCTGCATTGATTGCAGTTGGTTGAACAGCTCGCCCTGTGCCGAGACAGGGGCCGAAACCCCTCCCCCGGCATAGGCGCCGTTCGTACCGTAACCCGCAGGCGGATAACTACTCCCGCTATTGTTATAGCCGGAGTTGTCCTCGACCACAGGAACCGCAGCCCACACCGCAAGCGGTGCGAGACTGAGAGCCAAAACAGTTACAGCACGACGGCACGTTCGCATGACGAATTACTTACGCAGTTCGACGCGACGGTTTTGAGCCCAGGACTGCTCGTCGTTGCCGGTAGCAACTGGACGCTCTTCGCCGTAGGAAACCAGTTCCAGCTGAGCTGGGGAAACACCTTGCAGTACCAGGTAGCGCTGAACGGCTTTCGCACGACGCTCGCCCAGTGCCATGTTGTACTCACGAGTACCACGTTCGTCGGTGTTGCCTTCCAGAACAACGCGAGCGCCGTTTGCTTTCAGGTCTTTGGCGTGAACGTCCAGAGCGCGCATGGCTTCTGGCTTCAGGTCCGAACTGTCGTATTCGAAGTAGAAAGTGGTGATAGCGCGCAGTGCAGCTTCTTCGCTCAGGGAGCCGTCAACTGCACCAGTGTTTGCGCCGTAACCAGCGTTTGGATCTACTGCGCCTTCACCGGCATTGTCGCCGCCTTTGGACGAGCAACCTACAGCTACAGCCATGGCGAGAGCCAGCGCAGCAAATTTACCAAACTTCAGCATTTCCATCGTGAAACTCCTAATGAACCCCAGTGTGTTAAGTAAAACGTATAGCGCCGCGTCAGTTCAGGAAAGGGGACCAGGAAGGTTCTCTGACTTCGCCTTGTGCGGTAGGAAGTGGGAGCCTTACGCGTCCATTGATGGACACGAGCATCAAGACTCCCCGGCCCTGCTGGCGGGTGGCGTAGATTACCATGGTGCCGTTGGGCGCAACAGTAGGCGACTCGTCCAGAGTGCTATCAGTGAGGATCTTTACACTACCGCGCTGCAAATCCTGAGCCGCCACTTTGAAATTGGTAAAACCGTCCTGGCGGTGAATCATCACGAGGGTCTTTTCGTCCGCCGACAACTTAGGGTTGGCGTTGTAGTTACCGACGAAAGTCACACGCTCGGCACCGCCGCCACCGACGCTGGTTTTATAAATCTGTGGTTTGCCGCCACGGTCGGACGTGAAGTAGATGGTCGAGCCATCCTTGCCCCAGAACGGTTCGGTGTTGATACCAGGACCGTTGGTGACGCGGGTGATCTGACGCGAACCGAGGTTCATGACATAGATGTCCGGGTTACCGTCTTTCGACAGCACGAACGCCAGGCGATTGCCATCGGGCGACCAGGCTGGCGCGCCGTTCAGGCCTTCGAAGTTGGTGATCTGTTCACGGCGACCGGTATCGATGTTCTGCATGAACACCCGAGGACGCTTCTGCTCGAATGAAACGTAGGCGATGCGCTTGCCATCCGGTGCGAAACGTGGCGACAGGATCGGCTCGCGCGATTGCAGCAGGGTTACCGCACGGGCACCGTCATAGTCGGAACGTTGCAGCGTGTAGCGAGTGTTCTTCTCGGAGAAACGCTCGGCCGTCACGTACAGCAGGCGAGTCGAAAACGCACCTTTGATACCGGTGAGTTTTTCGAACGACTGGTCGGCGATGTAGTGCGACATGTCGCGCAATTGATCGACGCCACCCGACACACTGCCGGTCAGCACTTGCTGCTCGGTAGCAACGTTGAACAGTGCGTATTGCACCTGCAGGCGACCGCCCGCAGGAACAATGCTGCCCACCATGACGTACTGGGCGCCCAGCGCCTTGAAGTCACGGAAGATGATTTCGCTGGCCTGGCTTGGCTGGCTGATCATGTTCTGCTTTGGAATCGGCGAGTAGTAACCCGAGTTGCGCAGGTCGTTACCGATGATTTCAGCCATGTCATCCGGCAACACGCTGCCGCCCTGATTGCCGAACGGCACGACTGCAATCGGGGTGGCCCGATCGCTGCCGCTGGTAACCAGAATGTTTTTCTCATCTGCCATCGCGATCCCTGCCATGCAGCAGATCACGACGAGCATTCCTCGAAGGAGGTTTCTCACGGGGCTAGATCCTCAGGTGTGAATGTCATCTTGAATGAACGATACGGAGCAAAATCGCTCGGCTTCATTCCCTGCATTTCTGTCAAACGTCCAATATTCTTCACTGCCGCTACGGCTGAAGCGTCAAACGGACCGTCGCCACTGGACTTGAGCACCTTGACCGAAGTCACCGTACCGTCCGGCAACATGCCGATTTGCAGCTGAACCGTCATGCCTTTGCGGGCCGAAGGTGGACGAGCCCAGCCTTCCGCTGCACGTAGTCGAATCAGGTCATCGAAACTGCCGGCGACTTCGTCACCTCGCTCATCGGCCAAGGCCTGCTGACGCTGCGGCGTGTCGGAAAGCAAATCTGCCAGGGCCTGAGCCTTTTTGTCTTCGGCGGACTTTTTCGCCGCGTCCTGCGATTTCTTCTTCGCAGCATCGGCAGCAGCTTTCTTCTTCGCTTCTTCGGCGACTTTCTTCTTCGCCTCCTCAGCTTCAGCTTTCTTCTTGGCGTCTTCCGCGGCTTTCTTCTTCGCGTCTTCGACGATCTTTTTCTTCGCTTCTTCAGCGGCCGCTTTCTTGGCCTCTTCTTCAGCAGCCTTCTTGGCTTCTTCTTCAGCTTTCTTCTTGGCTATATCAGCCAATTGTTTCTCTTCTGCCTTCTTGGCTTCGGCGGCCTTTTTCGCGTCGTCAGCTTTCTTGGCTTCATCAGCCTTTTTCGCCTCTTCCGCTTTCTTGGACTCGTCGGCCTTCTTGGCTTCCTCGGCCTTTTGAGCCGCTTCTTCTTTCTTTTGTTCCGCAGCCTTCACTGCTTCCTGCTCAACCTTCTTCTGTTCCAACTGCTCTTCTTCGGTCTGGCGTGCGGCGGATTTCTTCGCCTCACCCGCAATCTTCTGATTGGTCTGGGTGGTTGCCTGACTTTTGGATTTCAGCTGGTACAAGGTCGCCTGGACAATCGGTTTGGCCGGCGGCAGCTCCGGTGTGAAGGCAAAACTGACGAACAGCATGCCGAACACCAGCACGTGCAAGCCAATCGCCCAGACACTAGGCCAGAAGTAGCTTTCCGAGGCGGACGGCTCTCGCTGTTGCTGCATCAGGGCGCCTCGGTAATCAAGCCAACATTACCGACCCCGGCTTTCTGCAACCCGCCCATGGCACCCATGACGGCACCGTAGTCGACGCTCTTGTCGCCGCGAATGAAGACCTGGGTACGCTTGCCGCCTTCGTTGCCGGCGCGAATGATCTTGGTGACCGCGTCCGTCATCTGCGGCAGGGTCATGGCGCGATCTTGTTGCTTCTCTGTGTCGACTTCGCTGCCAAGGTTCCAGTAATAGGTCTTGTCAGCCTTGATCGAAATGGTCAGGACCTGGGTGTTGTTGTCCTGCGGCAAGGCTTCGCTGGAAACCTTCGGCAGATCAACTTTCACGCCCTGATTGAGCATCGGCGCGGTCACCATGAAGATGACCAGCAGCACCAACATCACGTCGATGTAAGGCACCACGTTCATCTCGGCGACCGGCTTGCGCTTGTGTCGAGCTCGAGCGATTAAAGCCATTGGAAATTACCTGCTTATTCTTCGCTGGTGTGCACTTTGCGGTGCAGGATCGCCTGGAATTCGTCGGCGAAGGTGTAGTAACGGCTCAGCAGGGTTTCGCTGCGAGCAGAAAAGCGGTTGTAAGCGATAACGGCCGGGATGGCGGCGAACAGGCCGATCGCGGTGGCGATCAGGGCTTCGGCGATACCTGGCGCCACAGTGGCCAGGGTCGCTTGCTGGGCAGTCGCCAGACCGCGGAAGGAGTTCATGATGCCCCAGACGGTACCGAACAGACCGATGTACGGGCTGACAGAGCCGACGGTGGCCAGGAACGGCAGGCTCTGCTCGAGCTTTTCTTCTTCACGGGAAATGGCTACGCGCATGGCACGGGCAACGCCCTCCATGACTGCTTCCGGATCAACGCCCGGCTGCTGGCGCAAACGGGAGAATTCCTTGAAGCCGGCGCGGAAGATCTGCTCGACACCCGAGTCCGGGTCCGGATTGCTGCCAGCCTGACGGTAGAGCTTGGACAGATCGATGCCCGACCAGAAGCGCTCTTCAAAGCTCTCCAGGGCACGTCGACCGGCACGTATCAGATTGCTGCGCTGAAAGATCATGATCCATGAGGTCACCGATGCGGCTACCAGGGTCAGCATTACCAGTTGCACCACGATACTGGCATTGCTGACCAGGCTCCACATGGAGGAATGGTCGACGACGTTAGCTTCCACGCTTTATCTCCTGCTTTGAGTGTGTACCCGCGCCGCTCACGTCGGCGAAGGCCGCTCGTAGAGCTTCGGGAATGGCCCGGGGTTTTAAACTTTCAGTGCGCACACAGGCCACCAGAAACTGCCCTTCGCAGAGCAGTGCATTATCCGTAGCCCGCCTGACCTGCTGCTTGAAGCGCAGGCTGACCCGGTTCAATTCGATTACTTCAGCGCTTACCAGCAGCTCATCGTCCAGTCGCGCCGGCGCGTGGTAGCGCGCTTCGCTGGAATGCACGACGAACAACAGGTCCTCCCCTGCCAGCTGCGATTGGGCAAAGCCCAGCTCTCGGAGCCGCTCGGTTCGAGCCCGTTCCATAAACTTGAGGTAATTGACGTAATACACGATGCCGCCCGCATCGGTGTCCTCGTAATAAACGCGACAACGATGTGCGAAAGGCTCAAGCCCGTTTTGCGCGCGCATACTCTAGTGCTTACTCCTCGGGTTGCCAATCCGGCCAGGCAACTGTTTTTCATTGTTCTGCGGCTTTCTCGCAAAAGTACGGTCCTGGGACAGCACAATGCCCGAAAAATCAGCACGCAAAAGTTAATTAATCGTCCACGGCATCGAGAAACTCGTCTACCACGGGCATCTCGCCCAATCGTGACGGAATGTTTAAACCGAAGTGCAGGTACGCGTGCCGTGTCACCACTCGCCCTCGCGGGGTGCGCATGATGTAGCCCTGCTGAATCAGATAGGGTTCCAGCACATCTTCAATGGTGTGGCGCTCTTCGCTGATGGCCGCAGCGAGACTGTCGACCCCGACCGGCCCGCCATCGAATTTCTCGATCATGGTCAGTAACAGACGGCGGTCCTGGTGATCGAAGCCACGCTCATCGACATCCAGCAGGTTCAGGGCCAGATCGGCGATCGGCTTGGTGATATGACCTTTGGCGCGAACTTCGGCAAAGTCCCGCACCCGGCGCAGCAAGCGGTTGGCGATCCGCGGGGTACCACGGGCACGACGGGCGATTTCGAATGCACCCTCCGGGTCCAGTGGCAATCCGAGAATGCTCGCCGAACGACTGACAATCGTCGACAGATCGGCGTTGCTATAGAACTCCAGGCGCTGGACGATCCCGAAACGGTCACGCAGCGGATTGGTCAGCATCCCCGCCCGCGTGGTGGCGCCGACCAGGGTAAATGGCGGCAAATCGAGCTTGATCGAACGCGCGGCCGGCCCTTCGCCGATCATGATGTCGAGCTGGAAGTCCTCCATGGCCGGGTACAGCACCTCTTCGACAATCGGCGAAAGGCGATGGATTTCATCGATAAACAGCACGTCGTGCGGCTCGAGATTGGTCAGCAACGCTGCCAAATCACCCGGGCGCTCGAGGACCGGCCCCGAAGTGCTTTTGATCGAGACACCCATTTCCTGGGCGATGATGTTGGCCAGGGTGGTTTTACCCAATCCCGGAGGACCGAAAATCAAGGTGTGGTCCAGGGACTCGTTGCGCCCCCGGGCGGCCTGGATAAACAACTCCATTTGCTCACGGACCGTCGGCTGGCCAATGTATTCGGCCAGGCTGACAGGACGAATCGCCCGGTCCTGGACTTCCTCGCGGTCACGGGGAGCACCCGTGGCGGCGATCAGACGATCAGCTTCAATCACTTAGATCATTCCCTTCAGGGCGCGACGAATCATGTCTTCACTGCTCAAGCCTTTCTCCTTGATCGCGGAAATCGCCTTGCTGGCTTCCTGCGGCTTGTAGCCCAGGGAGATCAGCGCGCTGACCGCGTCGTTCTCGGCGGTATTGACCGGCGCAGGTCCGTCCGGCTGGTTCGGTACCAGGGCAAACATGGCCGGTACTGTTTCCCACGCCTTGAAGCGATCCTTGAGCTCCACCAACAGGCGTTCGGCGGTTTTCTTGCCCACGCCTGGCACCTTGGTCAGCGCCGAAGTGTCCTGGGATTGCACGCAACGAACCAGTTCGTCGACTTCAAGGCTCGACATCAAGGCCAGGGCCAGTTTCGGCCCCACACCATTGAGACGGATCAACTCGCGAAAAAAGTCTCGCTCGCGCTTGCCGGCGAAGCCATAGAGTAACTGCGCGTCTTCGCGCACGACCAAATGGGTGTGCAATGTCAGCGGTTCACCGACCGACGGCAAGCGATAAAGCGTGGTCATGGGCACTTCAAGCTCATACCCCAGGCCGTTTACATCCAGAATCAGGTGCGGCGGCTGTTTCTCAGCCAGTGTGCCGCGCAAGCGTCCAATCACGTTACAGATCCTTGAGCGTTGGCCAGCACAAGGCCGGCGACTGACAGAGCAGGGATTGCGCGCCGACAAAACAGGCGCAAATCCTCATCCCATAAAATTGACTGCCGATGCTATCAGAGACGCAGGCGCCCGCCACGACTGCGTGCCGAACCCAGGCCATGGGGCAACAGACTGGAACGGGTGTGGGCATGGCAAATGGCAATGGCCAGGGCGTCCGAGGCATCGATTTGCGGTTTACTGGTCAGTTTCAGCATGTGCATGACCATCATTTGCACTTGTTCCTTGTTGGCGGCCCCCGTGCCAACCACCGCCTGCTTGACCTGGGTCGCGGTGTACTCGGCAATCTCCAGGCTTTCCTCCGCGCCCGCCACGATGGCGGCACCGCGGGCCTGCCCCAGCTTCAAGGCAGAATCGGCGTTGCGCGCCATGAACACCTTTTCGATGCCCATGGTCACAGGCTTGTAGGTCTGAATGATCTCCCGAACCCCGCGATAGACAATCTGCAGGCGCTCATGCAGCTCACCGGCACCGGTGCGAATGCAGCCGGAGGCCACGTACTCGCAGCCACGCCCGGTATCGCGTACCACGCCATACCCGGTGATGCGCGAACCGGGGTCGATACCAAGAATTAAAGTCATAACGCCTGTGGGTTAAGTAAATGCACGATATTAAAAACAGCGAATGACAAATGTGGGAGCGAGCCTGCTCGCGAAAGCGGGTTCATATTCAGCAACGATGCTGCCTGAAAATCCGCATTCACGAGCAGGCTCGCTCCCACATTGGATCGTAATCACTCCTAACCGAGCTGGGCGGCCACCGACTCCGGGATATCCGCGTTGGAGTAGACGTTCTGCACGTCATCCAGGTCTTCGAGCATGTCGATCAGCTTGAGGACTTTTTCCGCGCCTTCCAGATCCAGCTCGGCGCTGGTGGTCGGCAACATGACGATTTCCGCGTCATTGCCCTTGAACCCGGCCGCTTCCAGCGCGTTACGCACGGAATAGAACCCGGCAAACGATGTGAACACGTCGATGGACCCGTCTTCGTTGGTCACGACGTCATCGGCATCGGCCTCCATGGCCGCTTCCATCAACGCATCTTCATCGACGCCGGGCGCGAAGGAAATCTGCCCCTTGCGCTCGAACAGGTACGCCACAGAACCGTCGGTACCGAGGTTGCCGCCACACTTGCTGAACGCATGGCGGACAGCCGCCGCGGTACGGTTTCGGTTGTCGGTCATGCACTCGACCATCACCGCCACGCCGCCAGGGCCGTAACCTTCGTAGGACAGCTCAACCATATCGTCGGTATCGGCAGCACCGGCACCACGGGCCACCGCGCGGTCGATGATGTCACGACTCATGTTTGCACCGAGGGCCTTGTCCAGCGCGAGGCGCAGACGCGGGTTGGAGCCTGGATCGCCACCACCCTGACGGGCAGCGACGGTCAGCTCACGAATCCACTTGGTGAAAATCTTGCCCTTTTTGGCATCCTGACGTTCTTTGCGGTGCTTGATGTTCGCCCACTTGGAATGACCTGCCATAACTCGCTCCGAATTCTCTTTGAAACATTGCCCGCCACGCCATGATGCGCCAGCCGGCAAACAAAAATATCGACCCTATCCATAAAGAAAAGGCGCATCCGAAGATGCGCCCTTCAGGTCAGCCTTACTCGGCCTTAGGCGTTTCGCGCAGACGAATGTGCAATTCGCGCAATGCCTTGGCATCCACCTGACCCGGCGCCTGAGTCATGACATCCGCCGCGCTCTGGGTTTTCGGGAAGGCGATCACTTCACGGATCGACTGGGCGCCGGTCATCAGCATCACCAGACGGTCCAGGCCGAAGGCCAGGCCACCGTGCGGCGGTGCGCCGTATTTCAGCGCGTCGAGCAGGAAGCCAAACTTCTCTTCCTGTTCCGCTTCGTTGATACCCAACAGACGGAACACCGACTGCTGCATCTCCTTGCGGTGGATACGGATCGAACCGCCACCCAGT
The DNA here is from genome assembly GCF_002356535.2 of Pseudomonas izuensis. Lineage (NCBI taxonomy): Bacteria > Pseudomonadati > Pseudomonadota > Gammaproteobacteria > Pseudomonadales > Pseudomonadaceae > Pseudomonas > Pseudomonas izuensis. Next base: position 5,448,761 of record NZ_AP017423.2, read on the forward strand.
TCAGTGCCGTTCAGGACCATGTCGTAGGCACGGGACAGTGCGGTGGCCGGATTGGCTTCCAGCTCTGCCGGCGTGCACTTCGGCGCGGTGAACGGGTGGTGCAAGGCAGTGAAGCTGCCGTCGTCGTTCTCTTCGAACATCGGGAAGTCGACGACCCACATCGGTGCCCACTCGCAGGTCAGCAGGTTCAGATCGTGACCAACCTTGATGCGCAGTGCGCCCAGGGCTTCACTGACGATCTTGAACTTGTCTGCACCGAAGAACACGATGTCGCCATCGACCGCACCCACGCGATCGAGGATCACGTTCAGGGCAGCTTCAGGGATGTTCTTGACGATTGGCGACTGCAGGCCTTCGACGCCTTTGGCACGCTCGTTGACCTTGATGTACGCCAGGCCCTTGGCACCGTAGATGCCGACGAACTTGGTGTAGTCGTCGATCTTGCTGCGCGGCATGCTCGCCCCGCCCGGTACGCGCAGTGCAGTCACACGGCATTTCGGGTCGTTGGCCGGGCCGCTGAACACCTTGAATTCGACTTCCTTGAGCTGGTCGGCAACGTCAACCAGTTCCAGCGGGTTACGCAGGTCCGGCTTGTCCGAACCGTAACGACGCATGGCTTCTTCGAAGGTCATGTGCGGGAACTCACCGAACTCCAGACCCAGCACTTCCTTGAACAGGTTGCGGATCATGCCTTCGGTCAGGCCAATGATGTCTTCTTCATTGAGGAAGCTGGTCTCGATGTCGATCTGGGTGAATTCCGGCTGGCGGTCGGCACGCAGGTCTTCGTCGCGGAAGCACTTGGCGATCTGGTAGTAGCGATCGAAGCCGGCCACCATCAGCAGTTGCTTGAACAGCTGCGGCGATTGCGGCAAGGCGAAGAACGAACCGGCGTGGGTGCGGCTTGGCACCAGGTAATCGCGGGCGCCTTCCGGGGTCGCACGGGTAAGGATCGGCGTCTCGACGTCGAGGAAGCCGTTCTCGTCCAGGTAGCGACGGATGCTGGTGGTCATGCGCGAACGCAGACGCAGCTTCTCGGCCATTTCCGGACGACGCAGGTCAAGGAAGCGATAGCGCAGGCGGGTTTCTTCGCCGACATCGGAGTAGTCGTTGAGCGGGAACGGCGGGGTTTCCGCTTCGTTCAGCACTTCCAGCTCGTAGCCCAGCACTTCGATCATGCCCGACGCCATGTTGGCGTTGGTGGCGCCGGCCGGACGCAGGCGCACCTTGCCGGTCACTTTAACCACGTATTCGCTGCGCACACGGTCGGCGACGGCGAAAGTTTCAGCGCGGTCCGGGTCGAACACCACCTGGGCCAGACCGTCACGATCACGGATATCGAGGAAAATCACCCCACCGTGGTCACGGCGACGGTGGACCCATCCGCAAAGGGTAACTTCCTGGCCTTCCAGGCTTTCGTTCAGTTGGCCGCAATAATGGCTGCGCATCATGGTCGTGGATTCACTTCTCGTAATTCGTCATTCGGTTGGAGACCTTGCGTACATCGGCTGGCCGAGGATGCAAGCGCTCGCGTGTGTGGTTCAGTTCAAGGCTCCCGGCCCAGAGCATGGACCCTAGTCAGCTTTGTCGCCGCCAGCCAGGTTCTTCTTGGATCCGGTCTTGAAATCGGTCTCGTACCAGCCGGTACCGCTGAGGCGGAAACCCGGCATGGACAACATCTTCTTGAGCTCTGCTGCCTGGCACGCAGGGCAGTCGACCAGCGGTGCATCGCTGATCTTTTGAATGGCTTCCAACTGATGACCACAGGAAGCACATTGGTAATCGTACATCGGCATGGGGGTTGTCTCGGCGATCAGATTGCTACCGCGCACGCTGGGTTTTGCGGCAAAGAGCGGGATTATATCCATTAAATGCAGCCTGTGCAGCCGTAAGACTGCACAGATCGACATGCTGCCCTTTCACTGCCGGGACGGTGCCATGGCCACACAACCGCCTTCCTTGAGGCTGTGAACGACGCAAACCACCCGCACCAGCCCACTGAAATTCTTCACCCCGCCATGACGCAGATGCACTTCGCGATCCACGTAAGACAACAATGCACTGACCGAGCAACAATTAACCTTGGCCATTTCAGCCAGAATGTCCCAGTAAACCTGCTCAAGCCGCAAACAAGTCGCAAAGCCATTCAAGCGCACCGACCGGGACAAGGGCTGAGCCAGCCCCATATCGAACTCACTGACAAACGGATCAATCCTTGTGTTCTTGAGTGGGCCGATCCTGACCTCCTTTCGCCTGTTTTCATAAAGCATACCGTTGACACTCCTTTGCCATCCCTGGTTTCCATAAGAGCCTGTTCGCTTATAGAACCGCGAGAGCAAAGTTATATCCAGATGACTTTTTGACCATCTGCGTAGGAGAAGCCAACAACTGAAGGCAGATCATGGAGAGCGTCCTACGCCCGAACTTTCCCTACTCTGACTGGCGAAAATTCACTCAATAAACAGGTGTTTTTCGCGAGGACAAGGACAACGCGCGAACAGCACCCACAGGGCGTCATTCACAGCTCAAACATGGAACCGGTGACATTCCAATGAAAATTATGGGTCTTCAAATAAAGCACATAAGTGTCCGACAGCAGACACGAAAGTCTGTTGACGATGGACTTGCGGTCCTGGCAATTCTGTCGCCACGCTTCTGCCCTGGATACCACCTCGACCTGCGACAAATTGCCCCCGATGCACCGCTGGACTCCTTGATTTGAGTAGCCACAAGCTTTGCTGTTAAATAGGCAGTGTGTCGCTGGCGCCCATATTTTCCGGGCACTGCGCATAGGCTGATAATCGGGTACGTGCTCAACGCCTCTTATTGTTCTGAAGCGAACCGTGCCTCATCAGCTCTTCCTTGTGATCCGTCTTAACGTGAGTTACTCAAAATGTTGAAAATCGTCCACCTGCTAATGGGCGCAGCAGCCTTGCTGTTGTCCTTCATCCCTAGCCTGCGAACCGAAGCCGTACCGTACCTGCAACAACCCGATGCGCTGTACCTGGCCTTGTTCGGCCTGCTCAACCTCACCCTCGCTCCAGTGATCCCCAACTGGAACAAAGGCCCGCGCCATCAATTGCAAAACCTCGTCAGCGCGTTGCTGATCCTGGCTGTGGTTCTGCAAATCCTGACGCTGCTCGCACCGATGCCTGTCATTGCCGCTCAACCTGCCGTACTGTTCAGCCTGGTCGCAGCCCTGATCGCCGTTGTTCTTCATCTGGCCATCAGCTTCTACAAATCGTCTCCGGCCACCGCCACGCCAAGCTATGACATGAGCAACCGCGATACCGGCACCGTCAAGTGGTTCAACACTTCCAAAGGCTTCGGCTTTATTTCCCGTGACTCCGGCGACGATATCTTCGTGCACTTCCGGGCCATTCGTGGCGAAGGTCACCGCGTCCTGGTCGAAGGCCAGCGCGTGGAGTTCTCCGTCATGAATCGTGACAAAGGCCTGCAAGCCGAAGATGTGATCGCCGCCCTGCCGCGACGCTGATTCGAAGCCATAAAAAAACCGCGAACAGCCAGGCTGTTCGCGGTTTTTTAATGCCTGTCTATTAGTAATGCGGCGGTGGCGCCTCTTCTTCGAAAGACTCGAACTGACCGGCCATTTCTTCCTGGCGCTTGAGCAACGCAGCCATTTGCAACTGCAGGCGCTCAACGACCCGCTGCTGCGTCGCCAGCACGTCATTCAATGCCTGGATGGTGTCATCCTGAAACGCCAGCTGGCTTTCCAAATCGGTAACGCGTTCTTCCAGGCTCATGATTCAACCCTCCAGAAACGTGAAGTCATCGGTCAACACCAGACGCAGCCGCTCGCGAATCACGGCAATCTGCTCGGCCGTGTAAGGCCTGGCCGGGTGTTTGCCCCAGACCGGAGCCGGCCAGGCGGCATCCTCCCTTTTGCGCACGATCACATGCATATGTAGCTGACTGACCACATTACCCAGCGCCGCGACATTCAATTTGTCTGCGTCAAACGAATCCTTGAGCGTTTCTGCCAACGCAGTCGTTTCCAGCCATAGCTGCTGCTGATCGGCGACATCCAACTGAAATATCTCGCTGATATCGTCGCGACGAGGTACCAGAATGAACCAGGGATAGTTCGAATCGTTGGACAACAGCAACCGACATAGCGGGAAATCACCGATCGGCAAGGTGTCTTGTTGAAGTCGTGAATCTAAAGCGAACACTGCGTGCACTCCCGCCAGGTCATCATTTTCAGCTTAGCGCCCATCCATAGAGATCGCGCGCCAAGCGACAGGAAGGCAGCATACCTGCGAACGCAGACGCCTTCACGAGGAACCACGGTTCAAGCCTACCCACAGGACCGACAAGCGGCCACACATCCGCCCCGAGATGTGACAACCACCGCCAAAACGCACCAATACGGCACCAGCATGGTCTGGAAAACCGCTTAAATGACCGACAGACAACGATTCGTTCAAACGTCGAAAAACGTCGAACTGTATGAATTCAGTACAACGTTAAAAAATTTTTGCACCAAAACCGAACAGTGCGTCTACGCTGATTGCTTCGAACATCCGCCAATTACTCACTGGCGGGGTGAAGCGGTAACGTTTTTGGGTGTCACCCGGCGGTAACAACAGGGGTCAACACGATGCAAGGAATGGCGTCAAGCCCAAATACCAACAGGATGATCCCCCCGATTTTATGAGGCTTTTACAGTGTCAGGCGGCCCATCAGAAAAAAAAACAGGAATCCTTCTGATTTGTGCACGTTTGTTGCATTAACACCCACATCGTCTATGAGGCATCGCTGGAAGTGAGAGCCTCAAGACTGAATAAAACAGTGGCAGGATAGCCCGATGGAGATTCAAACGTTTCACCAGGGACTCTTTTTAGCGATGCACCAGCCCCAAAAAACAGCACTAACGTTGTCGGCCCGGTTGCATCCAGGCTGTAAATTTGCGACATCTAGCAAGCTGTTTACGACAGGGTCGTAAAGATGCCGAAAGGTTAGATGCGCAAGTATCGCCAACATTGTCGGCGTGATATAAGTTTGCGCCGACACAAAAAGAAAGAGCCGCCCAGATAATAAAACAGGTGGGACGGCAGTACTCTTCTAAAACCAAAGGAGCAAATCACGATGCGCGTGATGAAGTGGAGCATGATCGCACTGGCAGTTGCAGCAGCAGCCAGTACTCAGTTGGCAGTAGCCGCACCTTTCGTAAGCGACCAGGCAGAAGCCAAAGGTTTCGTTGAAGACAGCAAGCTGGACTTGCTGGTTCGCAACTACTACTACAACCGTAACAAGAAAGACGGCGCAACCGACGACAGAGACTGGACCCAAGGGATCCAGGGCATGTTCAGCTCGGGCTACACCCAAGGTCTGATCGGTGTTGGCGTTGAAGCTTGGGGTCAACTGGCCATTAAACTGGACGGTTCCGACAAATATGCCGGCTCGGGCAACATGACCGTTGGCAATGATGGCGAAGTCAACAACAGCCAGGGCAAAGCCGGCGCTGCCGCCAAGTTCCGCATCTCCAAGACCGAGCTGAAAGTCGGCGACATGCAGCCAAGCACTGCTCCAGTGTTCGCTGTTGGCGGCTCCCGTATCCTTCACCAAACTGCCAGCGGTATCCAACTGCAGAGCAGTGAAGTCAAAGATCTCGACCTCGAAGGCGGCCACTTCTACTCGGCGACCAGCCAGGACAGCAACGCCCGTAACGGCGACCTGTGGGCTAACTACGCTGGCGTGCAAGCCAACTCCATCGACTACCTCGGTGGCAAGTACGGCATCACCCCGGACCTGAGCGTTTCGCTGTACGGCGCTAAACTGGAAGACATCTGGAACCAGTACTACGCCAACGCGAACTACACCCTGGCACTGGGTGGCGACAACTCGATCAACTTCGACGGTAACATCTACAACACCCGGGACACCGGTAGCGCTAAAGCAGGCGAAATCAACAACACCGCCTACTCGCTGGCCGCTGCTTACTCGTTCCTGAAAGCACACACCGTCACCCTGGGCTTCCAGAAAGTGAATGGCGATACTCCGTTCGACTATGTCGGCGTGGGTAAAAACAACCGCGGTGGCGACTCGATCTTCCTCGCCAACTCCATCCAGTACTCTGACTTCAACGCCCCAGGCGAGAAATCGGTACAAGTCCGTTATGACCTGAAAATGGCCGAATACGGCGTACCTGGTCTGAGCTTCATGACCCGTTACGTGAAAGGTTGGGACATCGACGGTACCAACACTCCAGCGGGCAGCGCCTACACCGGCTTCTACGGTGAAGATGGCAAGCACCACGAAACCAACGTTGAAGCCAAGTACGTCGTTCAAACTGGCCCAGCTAAAGATCTGTCCTTCCGTATTCGTCAAGCATGGCACCGCGCCAACCATGACGACGCGTTCGAAGGTAGCGTTGACGAGTTCCGTCTGATCGTCGACTACCCGCTGTCGGTTCTGTAATTGCCGAAAGTTAGTACGTTGCGATAAAAAAAGGCCCATCTTCGGATGGGCCTTTTTTGTTGCTTACTGCACCGCGGATTCCTGAACCACGCGAATAACCCGCTGTGGGAACGGGACATCAACACCGGCTGTTTTCAAACGATCACGGGATTGTTCGTTGAACATGAACATCACATCCCAATAATCCGCCGTCTTCACCCACACTCGAAGCGAAAGAGTGATCGAACTGTCACCCAGCGTAGAAACCACCGCTTGAGGTGCCGGATCGGCCAATACACGTGGATCCTTGGCCAACTCCAACAACACTTCACGGGCCTTCTGCAAGTCCGCTTCGTAATCGACGCCTACATCAAACACCACCTTGCGAGTCGGCTGACGGTTGGTGTTGGTGATGATGCCGTTCGACAGGTTACCGTTTGGCACGATGATGGTTTTGTTATCGCCGGTGCGCAGTACGGTGTGGAAGATCTGGATACTGTCGACAGTGCCGGCAACACCCTGGGCTTCGATCCAGTCACCGATACGGAAAGGGCGGAACAGCAGAATCAGCACGCCACCGGCGAAGTTCGCCAGGCTGCCCTGCAAGGCCAGGCCAATGGCCAGACCCGCCGCACCGATTGCCGCCACGAACGAAGTGGTTTCCACGCCAATCATCGACGCCACGCTGACGATCAGCAGGATCTTCAGAATGATGTTCGCCAGGCTGCTGATAAACCCTTGCAGCGCCAGGTCGGCGTTACGCAGCGCGATCAGGCCACCGAGCTTTTGCGTGACCTTGTTGATCAGCCACCAGCCGATGCCCAGGGTGATCACCGCCAGCAGCACACGGCTGCCGTATTCCATGATCATCGGGATCCAGGCCTGGGACACCCTGACCAGGTTATCTACTTCTGCATTCAAATCCATCTACGTTCTCCTGATTTCCGGCCATCCGGCACGCGAAAAATAAACGGTAGAAAAGATCGAGCCCTTATCACCGGGGTCAATCGTTTCTACCGTTGCTTGGGCCTCGGACGCCGAAAACGCCGAGAGGTTCCACGTCAGTCGCGGAAGTTGTTGAACTGCAGCGGCATGCCGAATTCCTTGGCCCGCAGTGCCGCAATGGCTTCCTGCAGATCGTCACGCTTCTTGCCGGTGACGCGCACTTGCTCACCCTGAATGGCGGCCTGGACCTTGAGCTTGGCGTCTTTGATGTGAGCGACGATTTTCTTGGCCAGCTCTTTGTCGATACCTTCCTTGAGCACGGCTTCCTGCTTCATCAGCTTGCCCGAAGCAAAAGCGTCCTTGACCTCAAGGCACTGCACATCGATCTTGCGCTTGACCAGGCAGAGCTTGAGGATCTCAATCATCGCTTCAAGCTGGAAATCGGCTTCAGCGGTCAGGTTGACGGTCAGGTCCTTTTCCTTGAACTCGAAGCTGCCTTTGCCTTTCAGGTCATAGCGACGATCGAGTTCCTTGACGGCGTTCTCGACCGCGTTGGTGACTTCGTGTTTGTCCAGTTCGGATACCACGTCGAACGACGGCATGTAATCTCTCCAAATAAAAGGCGCACCAATGGAGCACGCCTGGCTTGCGGTAAAAATCCGCGCTGATTATAACGGGTCTTTCCCATCATTCACTGCGAGCCGTCCATGCGCGCGTTAAACAGAGCAAAAAGCTGATGGCCACCACCTGGCATATCCTGGGCGCCGGCAGTCTCGGCACATTGTGGGCCACCCGCCTGGCCCGGGCCGGAGTGCCGGTGCGACTGATCGTGCGCGATGCCATGCGCTTGCAGGCGTATGAGGCGGTTGGCGGCCTGACGCTGGTCGAACACGGCGAAGCACCGCATTATCCGGTGCCTGCCGAAACAGCCGACAGCCAAGCGCCCATCCAGCGCCTGCTGGTCGCCTGCAAAGCCTACGACGCCGAACACGCCGTGGCGCAATTGGCACCCCGCCTGGCCCCCGGCGCGGAACTGATTCTGTTGCAGAACGGTCTCGGCAGTCAGGACGCCGTGGCGGCGCAGGTACCCCAGGCGCGCTGCATGTATGCCTCCAGCACCGAAGGTGCCTTTCGCGATGGCGACTGGCGGGTGGTGTTTGCCGGCCACGGGTTCACCTGGCTGGGGGACGCCAGCCATCCCGTCGCCCCGATCTGGCTGGATGACCTGGACGCTGCCGGCATTCCCCATGAGTGGACCACCGATATCCTGACCCGACTATGGCGCAAACTGGCGCTCAATTGCGCGATCAATCCGTTGACGGTGCTGCACGATTGTCGCAATGGCGGTTTGCAGGAACATCATTGTGAAGTCGCCACCCTCTGCGGCGAACTGACCGAACTGCTTGAACGTTGTGGTCAGCCTGCTGCCGCCGAGAACCTGCAACAGGAAGTCGAACGGGTGATCCATGCGACCGCCGCCAACTACTCGTCGATGTACCAGGATGTCAGCCACCGGCGCCGCACCGAAATCAGCTACCTGCTGGGCCATGCCTGCAAAGTCGCCGCTCGCCATCAATTGAACCTGCCGCACCTCACTCAGCTTGAGTCCAGGTTGATCGCCCGCCTGCACAGCCTTGGATTGCCCAGCGACTGAGCAGCGGCTACGCTGGCCACTTGTTCCTTTGTAGCGATAAACCTGATGCCATTGCGCCAGCGTCTTGAAAACCTTCCTGTCGGCCAAAAACTGCTGGCCGCCCTGTTGGTGCTGTTGACCACCGTCCTGCTGGTCGCCAACCTGACTTTTATCAGTGCCGCGTATTACATCTCCCAGGAAAGCATGGCGCCCCAGGCCCTGCAAACCATCGGCCGGCTGGTCTCCAATCCGGGCCTGATCTCCGAAGCCCTGGCATCGCCGCAAAGCGCCCAGCGCCTGCTCGATGAACTCAACAGCTATTCACCGCTGCGTGCCGCCGCCCTGTATGACGGCAAGGGCGATCGCCTGGCGCAATTGCAACATGGCGATCATCTGAACCTGCCGGAGCGTTACCGGCACATGGAAGCCTGGCAAGCCACCGAGTTTCGCAGCAATCAGGTGATCACCCTGCCCCGTCCGGGCGCCGCCTCCGGGCATCTTTTGCTGGTGGCCAGCAGCGAACTGCCCATGGCGTTCTATACCGGGACCCTGACCGCCAGTCTCGGCATCCTGATCTTCAGCGTGCTGCTGTGGCTGGTGATCGCCCGGCAGATCAAACGTCTGATCACAAGGCCGATCCATCAACTCGAAGAGCTGTCCCGGCAAGTGACCCGGGAAGAAAACTATGCCCTGCGCGCCTCCCGCGGCAACCACGATGAGATCGGCAGCCTCGCCGAAGCCTTCAACACCATGCTCTCGCGCATCGAAGCCCGGGAGCAGCAACTCAAACGGGCGCGGGACGACTCCCAGGCCGCTTTTGACCAGGCACAGGGCCTGGCCGAAGAAACCCGCCACACCAATCGCAAACTGGAACTCGAAGTCCAGGTGCGCAGCAAGATCGAGAAAAAACTCACCGGGTTCCAGAATTACCTCAACAGCATCATCGACTCCATGCCGTCCGCGCTGATCGCCCTCGACGAACAGCTGTACGTGACGCAATGGAACCAGGAAGCCAGCGCCCTCTCCGGCACTCGGCTGGACGAAGCCCTGAATCAACCGATTTTCCTCGCCTTCGAGCCGCTCAAGCCGTTTCTTCCGCAACTGAAGCAAACTGTCGAGCAGCACACGGTGGCCAAGATCGAGCGTGTCACCTGGGTCAAGGACGATGACCCCCGGCATTACGCCCTGACTTTCTACCCACTGATGGGCGGTGCCGGACGTGGCGTGGTGATCCGGATCGACGACATCACCCAGCGACTGTCCCTGGAAGAGATGATGGTGCAGTCGGAGAAAATGCTCTCGGTCGGCGGCCTCGCCGCCGGCATGGCCCACGAGATCAACAACCCGTTGGGGGCGATCCTGCACAACGTGCAAAACATTCGCCGCCGGCTGTCCCCCGATCTGCCGAAGAACCTCGAACAGGCCGAACAGGTCGGCGTCGAACTGTCGACGGTCAACGACTACCTGCAAGCACGGGAAGTGCCGCAACTGCTCGATGGCATTCAACAGGCTGGCGCCCGGGCGGCGAAAATCGTTACCCACATGCTCAGTTTCAGTCGCCGCAGCACCCGGCAAATGGCCCCGTGCGACCTGCCGGCGCTGATCGATCAAGCGGTGGAAATCGCCAGCAACGACTTCGACCTGGCGATCGGTTTCGACTTCAAGGGCCAGGCCATCATTCGCCAGTTCGATCCTGCATTGGGCCCAGTGCCTGGCACAGCCAACGAACTGGAACAGGTGCTGCTCAACCTGCTGAAAAACGCCGCCCAGGCCATTCACCAGCGCGAAGACGACCGCGAGCCGGGGCGGATCATTCTGCGCACCCGACTCAATCCACCCTGGGCAGAAATCCAGGTGGAGGACAACGGCATCGGCATGAGCGAAAGCGTGCGCAAGCGTACGTTCGAACCGTTTTTCACCACCAAGGAAATTGGCCAGGGCACCGGATTGGGCCTGTCGGTGTCGTACTTCATCATCACCAACAACCATAAGGGTCAGATGGAAGTGCAATCGACCCTGGGTCAAGGCACCTGCTTCACCTTGCGCCTGCCCCTGGCGGGCACCCCGGTCGTCTCTCAAGAACTCAACCAGCTATCGAGGTAATCCATGGGCTTTCGCTTGTCGAAGATATACACCCGCACCGGCGACAAAGGCGAAACCGGCCTGGGCGACGGTCGCCGCGTGCCCAAGGATCACCCGCGGATCGAGGCCATCGGCGAGGTCGATACGCTGAACAGTCAGGTGGGTGTGCTGCTGGCCGGACTGGCGGCAGAAATCGCCGCGCATCCGGGGCTGAGGGAAGTGATCGAGGTCTTGGCACCTTGTCAGCATCGGCTGTTCGACCTCGGCGGCGAACTGGCGATGCCGGAATATCAGGCATTGAACACCGCAGAGATCGAACGCCTGGAAACAGCAATCGATGTGTGGAATGAAGAACTGGGGCCGCTGGAGAATTTCATTCTGCCGGGCGGTTCACTGCTGATTGCCCAGGCTCACGTCTGCCGCAGCCTGGCCCGTAGCGCCGAACGCCGCTGCCAGCATCTGAATGCGCTGGAGCCGTTGGCCGGAGTGGGATTGGCGTACATCAATCGGTTGTCGGATTTGTTGTTTGTCGTGGCGCGGGTGATTGCCCGGCGCCAGGGGGTTGCGGAGATTTTGTGGCAGCCTGCTGCGAAACCTGAGGTTTAGTCGGCGCCTGCCAAGCCGCCTTCGCGAGCAGGCTCGCTCCCACATTTAATCGCTGTTTTTCTGAAAAAACGCGGTCCACTGTGGGAGCGAGCCTGCTCGCGAAAGGATCACTAGCTACACCAAAGAATCAGGCCAAAACGCCCGAATCCCCGCCACACCCTGGGCACCTGCCGCCCAAGCCTTCTGAACTTCCGCAGGGCCAACGCCACCGAGCAGAAACACCGGTTTGCTGAATCCCTCGATCAAAGTCGAAGCCTGCTCCCAACCCAATGGCTGAGCCCCCGGATGCGTCAGGGTCGGCTGAACCGGCGACAAGGTCACGAAGTCCACGCCCATCTCCTCGGCCAGCGCCAGTTCCTCGGCGTCATGACAGGACGCTGCCAACCAGCGCGATGCGGGCAACGGCCGACCGGCGGCCGCGTATTTGCGCAACTGTGCCGAGGTGATGTGCCAGCCCGCGGACGGGAAATCACCCAGCCACTCGAACGGCCCCTTGATCATCAGCTGCGCCTTGCCGGCACACAGGCCCACTGCATCCACCGCCAGATCGCGATACTTGGGGTCGTAACCGTTCGGCGCGCGCAGCTGGATCAACTTGATACCGCCGGCGATGGCTTTCTGAATCCCCTTCAGCAACGCCGGGGTTTCCAGGTCTTCGGGAGTGATCAGGTACTGCTCAGGCAAGCGTGCAGCCGCGACAATTGGCCGGTTGGCCTCGGGGAATTCATAACCCGACAGGTCACGCGCCGACACCCAGGCCAATGGCTGGCCTTCGGCGCCGTGAGGCTCGCCAGTAAACGCCGAGACTTCCCAGACATCCAGCAACACCTGCTTGTCCGGGTAATCGTGGCGGACCTTGATCAACGGGCGCGCGGCACTGACCGTGATACCCAGTTCTTCCTGCAGCTCCCGGGTCAGTGCGTTTTCTACCGATTCATCGGTCTCGACCTTGCCACCGGGAAACTCCCACAGACCACCCTGGTGCTGTGTGTCGGCACGGCGGGCGATGAGAATCTTGCCGCTGTTGTCACGGATAACGGCAGCCGCTACGTGTACTCGTTTCACCGCTCGATTTCCTCCAGTCCGGCCTTCTGCCAGGCCTTGAATGCCGGCCATTGGTAGAGGGTTTCAACATAGGCTTCGTCGGTTGACGACAGCTTGACCTGATAGGTACGCAGGCGCACGGCAATCGGTGCAAAGAAGACGTCGGCCAGCGATACACGACCGAACAGATACGGACCGGTTTCGGTGGCTGCGGCGCGGCACTCGGCCCACAACGCCGACATACGCTCGATATCGGCCTGAACATCCGCCGGGACCGGCGCCAGCGGTGCGTCGTGGCTCAGGTCGAACGGCATGTTGCCGCGCATGGCGAAAAAGCCGCTGTGCATCTGCGCACACGCCGAACGTGCCTGGGCCCGGGCCGCGATGTCCTTGGGCCACAGCTGTGCGTCGGGAAATTGTTCCGCCAGGTACTCGGCAATCGCCAAAGAGTCGGCGATGGTGCCGTGTTCGGTCTTCAACAGTGGGACTTTGCCGGTCGGCGAATGCTTGAGCAGACGCTCGCGGGTATCCGGCTGGTTCAGCTTGATCAGTTCTTCGGTATAGGCAGCGCCGGTCAGGTCGAGGGCCAGGGCGCCGCGCAGGGACCAGGAGGAAAGCAGTTTGTCGCCGATGATCAGGTGCAAGGACATGTTCGGGACCTTTAAATATAGGGACAAGCCAGTCTAGCGGGTGACTGACAAATCGCCATCGCGAGCAGGCTCGCTCCCACAGTGGTTTGAGGTGTATGCAAATCCGGTGTGGGAGCGAGCCTGCTCGCGAATGGGTCAACTCGGTCTTAGGTACGGTACTCGGCGTTGATCTTCACGTATTCGTGGGACAGGTCGGTGGTCCAGATGGTTTCGCTGCAATCGCCGCGGCCCAGTTCGATACGGATGGTGATTTCTTCCTGTTGCATCACGGCCGCGCCCTGGGCTTCGGTGTAAGTCGCGGCGCGGGCGCCACGGCTGGCGATGCACACTTCGCCGAGGAACACATCGATCTTGCTCACGTCCAGGTTCGGTACGCCGGCACGGCCAACGGCGGCCAGGATGCGGCCCCAGTTCGGGTCGGAAGCGAACAGCGCAGTCTTAATCAGCGGCGAATGGGCCACGGTGTAACCAACGTCCAGGCACTCCTGGTGATTGCCGCCGCCATTGACTTCAACGGTGACGAACTTGGTCGCGCCTTCGCCATCGCGAACGATGGCCTGGGCCACGTCCATGCACACCTCGAACACCGCTTGCTTGAGCTTGGCGAACAGCTCGCCTTCGGCACGGGTGATTTCCGGCAGGGCAGCCTGACCGGTGGCGATCAGCATGCAGCAGTCGTTGGTCGAGGTGTCGCCGTCAATGGTGATGCGGTTGAACGACTTGTTGGCGCCGTCCAGCAACAGGTTTTGCAGCACGTCGCGGGAGACTTTGGCATCGGTGGCGATGTAGCCGAGCATGGTCGCCATGTTCGGACGGATCATGCCCGCGCCCTTGCTGATACCGGTGACGGTGATGGTCACGCCGTCATGCTGGAACTGGCGGCTGGCGCCCTTGGGCAGGGTGTCGGTGGTCATGATGCCAGTGGCGGCCGCTTCCCAGTTGTTGACCGACAGGTCGTCGAGGGCCGCTTGCAGCGCGCCTTCGATTTTCTCGACCGGCAGCGGCTCGCCGATAACACCCGTGGAGTACGGCAGCACCAGGCTGGCGTCCACGCCGGTCAGCTCAGCCAGTTTGGCGCAGGTGCGCTCGGCGGCGGCCAGGCCTGGCTCGCCGGTACCGGCGTTGGCATTGCCGGTGTTGGTCAGCAGGTAACGCACCGGGCCTTGCACACGCTGCTTGGCCAGGATCACGGGAGCGGCGCAAAAGGCGTTCAGGGTGAACACGCCAGCCACTGTGGAACCTTCGGCGCAACGCATGACCACGACATCCTTGCGCCCCGGGCGCTTGATACCGGCCGAGGCGATACCGAGTTCAAAACCGGCAACCGGGTGCAACGTTGGCAAAGGACCAAGACCAACAGCCATGAATGCGCTCCTTTATAGATGATGTCTGCACCGCTTCAGCAAGAGCGGTGGTTTGAATGGTAAAACGCCGCGACGGCAGGAGCCGGTCGCGGCGCGGGTATTTCAGCGTATGAAACGGGTTTTACTGGATCTGCCCGTGGCAATGCTTGAACTTCTTGCCCGAACCGCAGTAGCACAGCTCGTTGCGGCCCAGCTTCTGCTCATTGCGAACCGGAGCGGTGGCGAGGGCCACATCGACCTCTTCACCCAATGCTTCCGGCTGCTCCAGGCCAGGGGCTTCTTCGTGCAGGAACTGCATGCGCGCGGCCAGTGCTTCGGCTTCCTGGCGCAGGCGTGCCTCTTCTTCGGCCGGATCTTCGCGGCGCACCTGAACGTGCGACAGCACACGGATCGAGTCGCGCTTGATCGAATCCAGCAACTCGGAGAACAGCGTGAACGACTCGCGCTTGTATTCCTGCTTCGGGTTCTTCTGGGCATAGCCGCGCAAGTGGATGCCGTGACGCAGGTGGTCCATGGTCGACAGGTGGTCTTTCCACAGGTCGTCCAGAACGCGCAGAACGATTTGCTTCTCGAAGGTGCGCAGCGCTTCGGCGCCCGCCTGGTCTTCTTTCTCGTTGTACGCCGCCACGAGCTCCTTCATCAGCTTCTCGCGCAGGGTTTCCTCGTACAGGTGATCGTCTTCGTCGAGCCATTGCTGGATCGGCAGCGCCACACCGAAGTCGCTCTGCAATGCGGCTTCCAGACCGGCCACGTCCCACTGCTCAGGCAGCGATTGCGGCGGAATGTGCGCACTGACGGTCGCGTTCAGCACGTCCTGACGGAAGTCGGCGATGGTTTCACCGATGTTGTCGGCAGCCAGCAACGTGTTACGCATGTGATAGATCACTTTACGCTGTTCGTTGTTGACGTCGTCGAACTCGAGCAGTTGCTTACGAATGTCGAAGTTGCGGCCTTCAACCTTGCGCTGAGCCTTTTCGATGGCGTTGGTCACCATGCGGTGCTCGATCGCTTCGCCAGGCTGCATGCCCAGGGCCTTCATGAAGTTCTTCACCCGGTCAGAGGCGAAAATGCGCATCAGGCTGTCTTCCAGCGACAGGTAGAAACGGCTGGAACCGGCGTCACCCTGGCGACCGGCACGACCACGCAACTGGTTGTCGATACGGCGCGATTCGTGACGCTCGGAAGCGATCACCTGCAAACCGCCCGATTCGAGCACTTGCTGGTGACGTTTCTGCCAGTCGGCCTTGATCTGGGCAATCTGCTCGGGGGTCGGGTTTTCCAGCGAAGCGACTTCCACTTCCCAGTTACCGCCCAACAGGATGTCCGTACCGCGACCGGCCATGTTGGTAGCGATGGTCAGCGCACCCGGACGACCGGCCTGGGCAATGATCTCGGCTTCTTTTTCGTGGAACTTGGCGTTCAGAACCTTGTGTTCGATGCCTTCCTTCACGAGCAGGCTGGACATGTGCTCGGACGTTTCGATGGTGGCAGTACCCACCAGTACCGGGCGACCAGCGGCCATGCTTTCCTTGATGTCATTGACGATCGCCGCGTATTTCTCTTCGGCGGTCAGGAACACCAGGTCGTTGTAGTCTTTACGGGCCAGCGGTTTGTTGGTCGGGATAACGATGACCGGCAAGCCGTAGATCTGATGGAATTCGAACGCTTCGGTGTCAGCCGTACCGGTCATGCCGGAAAGCTTTTCGTACAGGCGGAAGTAGTTCTGGAACGTGGTCGATGCCAGGGTCTGGCTTTCGGCCTGGATGTTCAGGTGTTCCTTGGCTTCGATGGCCTGGTGCAGCCCCTCGGACAAACGACGGCCCGGCATGGTACGACCGGTGTGTTCGTCGACCAGTACGACCTGACCGTCCTGCACGATGTACTCGACGTTGCGATGGAACAGCTTGTGCGCGCGCAGGCCGGCGTAAACGTGAGTCAGCAGGCTCAGGTTGTGTGCCGAGTACAAGCTCTCGCCTTCAGCCAGCAGGCCGAGACGGGTCAGCGCGTCTTCGACGAACTGGTGACCGGCTTCGTTGAGTTCGACCTGGCGGGTCTTCTCGTCGACGGTGTAGTGGCCGGCCTTGGTGACTTCGCCTTCCACTTCTTCGACGTGCAACTCCAGCTGCGGGATCAGCTTGTTGATCTCGATGTACAGCTTGGAGCTGTCCTCGGCCTGTCCGGAAATGATCAGCGGAGTACGGGCTTCGTCGATGAGGATGGAGTCGACTTCGTCGATCACGGCAAAATTGAGTTCGCGCTGGAATTTTTCTTCCATGCTGAACGCCATGTTGTCGCGCAGGTAGTCGAAACCGAATTCGTTGTTGGTGCCGTAGGTGATATCGGCAGCGTAAGCTGCACGCTTCTCTTCCGGCGGCTGGAAGGGTGTGACCACGCCAACCGTCAGGCCGAGGAACTCGTAGAGCGGACGCATCCAGTTGGCGTCACGGCGGGCCAGGTAGTCGTTCACCGTGACCACGTGCACGCCCTTGCCGGACAGCGCGTTGAGGTAAACGCCCAGTGTTCCCACCAGGGTCTTGCCTTCACCGGTACGCATTTCGGCGATGCGGCCTTCATGCAAGGTCATGCCACCGATCAGCTGGACATCGAAGTGGCGCATACCCATGACGCGCTTGCCCGCTTCACGGGCGACCGCAAAGGCTTCCGGCAGGAGCTTGTCGAGGCTTTCCCCTTTGGCGATGCGGGCCTTGAACTCATCTGTCTTGGCACGCAATTGATCGTCCGAAAGGGCCACCATTTGCTCTTCGAAGGCATTGACGAGTTGCACCGTCTTGAGCATGCGTTTGACTTCACGCTCGTTCTTGCTTCCAAAAAGTTTCTTTAACAAAGGCGCAAACATATCGGCAGGATCTTCCACACTAAAGGGATGGAGGGCGGCCCCGTGAGTCGCCCGAGCAGCCCTCATGGCCGCATGCGAACGAGCATTCTACCCGGAAACGATGGTGAGGAAAGTGGCGTTATTCCACGATGCTGGCACAGCGCTTTGACGGGGCTCACTTAAAATAGGGGCAAATTGCTGAACTTCAAGCCATACAAGGCAGAAGCTACTCGTTGATTTAATGGGTAAAGCGCGCGCAAAGCAATGGGTCGGGCGCATCCGGTGCTTTCTGCTACCATGGCGGCTCTGTTACTTCAGGTGTCTGATCATGGCATTTCGCCCTCTTACGGCCAGAGCACCCGCCGTCCTGCTTCGTGAAGCCAAGCCGCTCAAAGCCATACTCGGGCATGCCCAACGCCTGGGCCATCTGCAACGCCTGCTGGAAAGCCAATTGCAGCCCGCCGCCCGCGAACACTGCCATGTGGCGTCGTGGCGCGAAGGCAGTTTATTACTGATTGTCACCGACGGTCATTGGGCCACCCGCCTGCGCTACCAGCAAAAGCGCCTGCAACGGCAACTGCAAATGTTCGACGAGTTCACCAACCTCACGCGAATCCTGTTCAAAGTGCAGCCGCCCACCGTTCGGCAAGGCGCGGCCGGGCATACCATGGATTTGTCCAACGATGCGGCGGCGACCATTCAGGCCACGGCCGACGGAATAACCGATCCGAATCTGCGGGCGGCGCTGGAGCGGTTGGCGGCCCATGCCAGACCCAAGGCCTGACACAGCCCCCCTGTGGGAGCGAGCTGGCTCCGGGCGGTGTTCCGACGAAAGCGGACTATCAGTCAACATATTCGTTGAATAGCAGACCGCCATCGCGAGCAGGCTCGCTCCCACAGTTTTTACGCTAGCGGCGTTTGCTGCCGCCTAATAATGACCCCATCAACCCGCGCACCAACTGTCGCCCCAATTGATTCGCTGCCTGGCGCATCGCCGATTTAAGTGCCTGCCCCGCCGCCGTACCGAGAAACTCCCCGGCCTGCTCGGTGAAACTCGGCTCTTGCGGTGCCGGTTTGCCTGGCGCCGCGTCGGGCTCCGGCGCCAGCCCCTTGCGCCCCATCAGCACTTCGTATGCCGACTCGCGATCGATCGGTTTGTCATATCGCCCCTTGAACGGCGAACCGGCGATCAGCACCGTGCGCTCGGTCTCGGTCAACGGCCCGATCCGTGATTGCGGTGGTGCCACCAACACCCGCTGGACCATCTCCGGCGTGCCCTTGTCCTGCAAGGTGCCGACCAATGCTTCACCGATACCGAGTTCAGTCAGAACCGACAAGGTATCGAACGCCGGGTTCGGCCGAAAGCCGTCAGCCACCGCCCGAAGGGATTTCTGTTCCTTGGCGGTGAACGCGCGCAAACCATGCTGGATCCGCAACCCGAGCTGTGCCAGCACGTCATCCGGCAAATCACCCGGCGATTGGGTGACGAAATACACGCCCACGCCTTTCGAGCGGATCAATCGCACCACCTGCTCCAGACGATCCTGCAACGCCTTGGGGGTGCCGGTGAATAACAAATGCGCTTCGTCGAAAAACAGCGCCAGCAGCGGTTTATCCGCGTCACCACGTTCCGGCAACTGCTCGAACAGCTCGGCCAACAGCCACAGCAGAAAGGTCGCGTAGACTTTCGGCGCCTCATGCACCAGACGACTGGCGTCGAGCAAATGAATGCGCCCCCGCCCCTCGGCGGTCGGTTGCAGAATATCTTCGAGTTGCAGCGCCGGTTCGCCGAACAGTGCCTCGGCGCCCTGCTGCTCAAGGGTCGCCAGGCGCCGCAACAGGGCCTGGCTGGAGCCGGTGGTCATCAGCGCGGCATCGTCCCCCAGCAGTAGCGGGTTGTCCTTGAGGTGGTTGAGCAGTGCCTTGAGGTCCTTGAGGTCCAGCAGCAACAGGCCTTCGCGGTCCGCGACCTTGAAGGCGGCGTACAGCGCCGACTGCTGACTGTCGGTCAGTTCCAGAAGGCTGCCCAGCAGCAATGGCCCCATTTCGCTCAAGGTGGTGCGCAACGGATGACCGGACTGACCGTGTATGTCCCACAAAGTCACCGGATACGCCGCCGGCTTGTGGTTCAGCCACGGCATACCGGCGATCCGCTCGGCGATCTTGCCCTGGGGGTTTCCCGCGGCGCCCAGACCACACAGGTCACCCTTGATATCCGCGGCGAACACCGCCACGCCGGCATCGCTGAAGGCTTCGGCCATACGTTGCAAGGTGACCGTCTTGCCGGTCCCCGTAGCGCCTGCGATCAAACCGTGACGGTTGGCCAGGCGCATGGCCTGGGCAATCGGCTGCCCTGAAAGGTCGGCGCCGATAACAAGTTGCGATAAATCAGGCATTTGGTCACCCATGGTTAATCTTTGGTGCTGCACGGCCGATAGGAATGAGTACAAAGCAGACAGACACAACCTGGTCGGACATTTCCCTTAAGGAGCGATGGAAATATCACTTGCTTTCAACCTTGCTCATATTGCGTCCCTTTATAAAAGCACGCGATGGGCATTAAGACCTTAGCGGAACCCCAAGCCATGAACAAAAATCTACGTTTCAGCCATAAAATCCTGCTTGCCGCCGCCCTCATCGTCATTGCCGCCTTTGCCTCGTTCACGCTGTACAACGACTATTTGCAGCGCAACGCCATTCGCGAAAACCTGGACAATTATCTGCAGGAAATGGGCAGAGTCACTGCCAACAATATCCAGACCTGGCTCAACGGGCGCAGCTTGCTGATTGAAAACCTTTCACAATCCGTTGCCCTGAATTCCGACGCCGACAACGTTTCCAAATTGCTGGTACAAAAAGCCGTGACCTCATCGTTCATGGGCGCCTACCTGGGCAGCAAGGACGGTTCGTTCATCATTCGCCCGGACAGCAAGATGCCCGACGGCTACGACCCCCGTGCTCGCCCTTGGTACAAGAGCGCGCAAGGCACCAGCGGTTCGGCCTTGACTGAACCCTATCTGGATCTGGCTTCCGGCCAGCTGGTGATTTCCATCGTCAACAGTGTCATCAAGGACGGACAAAATATCGGTGTCGTCGGCGGCGACCTGAGTTTGCAAGTGATCGCCGACAGCCTCAACGCACTGGACTTCGACGGCATGGGTTATGCCTTCCTGGTCAGCTCGGACGGCAAGATCCTGGTGCACCCCGACAAAGCACTGGCGATGAAAACGCTCAAGGACGTCTACCCACAGGACACGCCTGCCATCAGCAGCGAAATGAGCGAAATCCAGGTTGACGGTAAAACCCGTATTGTGACTTTCACCCCGATCAAAGGGCTGTCGTCGGTCAACTGGTACATCGGTCTGTCCGTCGATAAGGAAAAAGCTTTCTCGATGCTCAGCGACTTCCGCACCTCGGCAGTCATTGCGACCATTATTGCCGTGGCGATCATCATCGCCCTGCTGGGCATGCTGATCCGCATCCTGATCCAGCCCCTGAACATCATGACCCGCGCCATGGCTGACATTGCCGATGGTGAAGGCGACCTGACGAAACGCCTGACCATCGTGAACAACGATGAGTTCGGCATCCTCGCCACCGCGTTCAACCGCTTCGTCGACCGCATCCACGGCTCGATACGCGAGGTGTCTTCCGCCACCGGGCAAGTCAACGAAGTGGCATTGCGCGTAGTGGCCGCGTCCAACTCGTCGATGTTCAACTCCGACCAACAGGCCTCGCGCACCAGCAGCGTGGCTGCGGCGATCAACCAGCTCGGCGCTGCCGCCCAGGAAATCGCCCGCAACGCCGCGCAAGCCTCGAATCAGGCCAGCGATGCCCGCAGCCTTGCAGAAGATGGCCAACAAGTGGTGGATCGCAGCATTGTCGCGATGAATCAGTTGTCGACCATGCTCAGCGCTTCCAGCAGCAACATTGAATCGCTCAACAGCAAAACCGTGAACATCGGGCAGATTCTGGAAGTGATCACCAGCATCTCCCAACAAACCAACCTGCTGGCCCTCAACGCCGCCATTGAAGCGGCCCGGGCGGGCGAAGCCGGGCGTGGATTTGCGGTGGTGGCCGATGAGGTGCGTAACCTGGCACATCGCACGCAAGAGTCGGCGCAACAGGTGCAGACCATGATCGAGGAGCTGCAAATCGGTGCCCGCGAATCCGTCAGCACCATGAGCGATAGCCAGCGCCATAGTCAGGACAGCGTGGAAATCGCCAATCTTGCCGGGGAGCGCCTGAGCAGCGTGACGCTGCGCATCGGCGAAATCGACGGCATGAACCAGTCGGTGGCCACGGCGACCGAGGAACAGACGGCTGTGGTGGAGTCGATCAATGTCGACATTACCGAAATCAACACATTGAACCAGGAGGGCGTGGAAAACTTGCAGTCGACCCTGCGTGCCTGTGCCGACCTTGAGCAGCAGGCGGCGCGCCTCAAACAATTGGTAGGCAGTTTCCGTATCTAGCGCCTGAACTGGCCCCTTCGCGAGCAAGCCCGCTCCCACATTTAATCGCGGTTCTACTGGAAGAACTCGGTCAAATGTGGGAGCGAGCCTGCTCGCGAAGGCGGTCTGTAAAACCCCGCAAAACCTTCCTGACACCCCCCCCCGCAAAACCCCAGCCGAACATCTATTCTTCATTAAGGTCAACCAAGGAGATCAACGGACCGGAGGGATGTTCATCGTGCATATCGCGGACATAACCATGTTCTACGCCCCTGCCAGCGGTGGCGTGCGCACGTATCTGGACGCCAAACATCATCGCCTGTGCACAAGACCGGGCATTCGCCATAGTTTGCTGATTCCCGGGCCATCCTTCGGCGAACAGGATGGCATCTACACCGTTCCTGCTCCCGCCCTGCCCTTCGGCAAAGGTTATCGCTTTCCGTTGCGTCTCGCGCCCTGGCGCAATGTCCTTCACGATCTGCAACCTGACCTGATCGAGGTCGGCGACCCTTACCTCACGGCCTGGGCCGCCCTGGATGCGCGCCGGCAACTGGATGTGCCGGTGATTGGCTTTTATCACTCGGATCTGCCGCTGCTGGTCAGCAACCGCATGGGCAACTGGGTTACCCCAAACGTCGAAGCCTATGTCAGCAAACTCTACGGCAACTTCGACCGGGTGCTGGCGCCGAGCCGGGTCATGGCTGACAAGCTGACCGGACTGGGGGTCAAGAATGTTTTCGTGCAACCCCTGGGCGTCGACTTGCAGATGTTCCATCCCGATGCTCGCGATACCGGCCTGCGGGCCGAACTGGGACTCGACGAAAACACTCACCTGCTGATTTTCGCCGGGCGCGGTTCCAAGGAAAAAAACCTGCCGGTCCTGCTCGCCTGCATGAAACGCCTGGGCCGCCGCTATCACCTGTTGCTGGTGGGCTCGTCGATGCCGACCACCGTGCCGGGCAATGTCACCGTCATCGATGAGTTCTGTCCCGCCACGCAGATTGCCCGTCTGATGGCCAGTGCCGATGCGCTATTGCATGCCGGCGATCAGGAAACCTTTGGCCTGGTGGTCCTCGAAGCCATGGCCTGCGGCATCCCGGTGGTGGCCGTGGCAGCTGGCGCGTTCGAGGAAATCATCACCGATCGATGTGGCGTGTTGTGTGCCCCTAACGATCCGCTGGCCATGGCCAATGCCGTGCGCGAACTGTTCAGCCAGGGCAGTGCAGCCCTCGGCCAGCAAGCGCGACACCATGTCGAGCGGCACTACGCCTGGGATACCGTGGTCAACAGTTTGCTCGGCCACTATCACGCCGTACTCGGCAATCAATGGCCGCGGGCGGCCAATGGTTGAGCCCATGAATGCACCCAGCCTGTTACTGGTGCTGCACGATGTCGCGCCGCCAACCTGGGTCGATTACCAGCCCTTTGTCGAAGCCGTCGACGCACTCGGCACTGTGCCGATCACCTGGCTGGTGGTGCCGGATTTCCACAAGTGCAACGCCCTGCAAGCCCACCCGGAATTTCGCCACCGGCTCGACAAACGGCTTGCCCGCGGTGATGAACTGGCGTTGCACGGCTATTTTCATTGCGATGACGGACCCATGGCGAGCAATCCCCGAGACTGGTTCATGCGCCGGATCTACACCCACGAAGGTGAGTTCTACAGCCTGTCCCGGGAGGCCGCACTCACCCGTCTGCGCGCCGGTATCGAAATGTTCCACCGTTATCAGTGGCCGCTGCAGGGCTTCGTCGCTCCGGCCTGGCTGATGAGCGAAGGCACGCGCCAGGCCTTGCGCCAACTTCCCCTGGCTTACACCAGTGATGCACAACATCTCTACCGCCTGCCGGACTTCTCAACCGTCGATGCACCCGGTTTGGTCTGGAGTGCGCGCAGTGCGTGGCGCCGGGGCTTGTCGAAACTGGTCAGCGATCAACTCGAACAACGCTGGCGGCAGGCACCGGTCATTCGCCTTGGCTTGCACCCGGTGGATATGCGACACGAATTTTCACGTACTTATTGGCTCAATACCCTCAGGCGCCTGCTCGATGAGGGCCGGGTGCCGATGACCAAGGCGCACTGGCTGGCACTGCAAGGCGACCGCCGGGATCGTGCCGCATGAGCCGCGGGATTCTATTGCTGATCGGCCTGTTCGCCGCAGTGCTGATTCCCTGGTTATTGGGTGGCAGCGAAACCTGGTCGCGACTGAACGCTTTTCCACTGAGTTGGCTGCTGGTCATGTTCGCCATGATCCTGCTGTGCTGGGTGGTGAATACCCTGCGCCTGCGCCTGTTGCTGGGAGACCAGCGCGCAAAGGTAAGCCCGGTCAAAAGTCTCGGTGTGGTGATGGCCGCCGAATTTGCCTACTGCGCCACCCCCGGCGGCAGCGGCGGACCACTGACCATCATGGCATTGCTGGCGCGCAACGGCGTGCGTCCGGCCAGAGGCAGTGCCGTGTTCGCCATGGATCAGTTGAGCGATCTGTTGTTTTTCCTTTGCGCGCTTGGCGCGATCCTGATTTATGCGCTGTTCCAGCACCTGAGCCAGCGCATGGAGTGGCTGCTGATCGTCAGCGCCATCTCGATGTTCGGCGGCCTGGTCTGTTGCGTCGTGGTGGCCCGCTATCACCGCTTGCTGATTCGGCTGAGCGGCCGATTGCTCAATCGCTTCAACGTCCAATCCACCACGCGTATGCGCTGGGCACGAAAACTGCTGCACTTTCTGGCGGCGTTTGCCGACACCCTGAAGCTGCCCTTCCAGACATTGATCACGGTGTTTGCCTTGACCTGCCTGCATTGGATCTTGCGTTACAGCGTGCTGTATCTGGCATTGCGAGGGCTTGGCGCGGATTTGCAGTGGGCCTGGAGCTTTCTGATCCAGATGCTGTCACTGAGTGCAGGCCAATTCAGCCTGTTACCGGGTGGGGCCGGGGCGGCAGAACTGACGTCAGCGGCGCTGTTGGCACCCATGGTGGGAAAATCCACGGCGGCCGCGGCGATCCTGATCTGGCGGGCGGTGACCTATTACTTCTATCTATTAGTGGGCGGGCCGGTGTTTTTGTTGATGCTGGGCCGACCGCTGCTCAAGAAGCTGTTGAAACTCAAGCAAGCCTGATCATCCCCCCCTGGTAGGAGCTGGCTTGCCAGCGAAGGCGGTCGAAGATCAATGCAAGGCTCAGAAGCCCCTTCGCCGGCAAGCCGGCTTCTACAGGTCCTCGGACTTGTCGTCGGACTCTTGCTGCAACTGCTCCCACAACTCGGCGGCACCCGGAAACTCCGTGCCATCTTCCGCACTCATGTCATCCGGGTCGTACCGGCTCAAACAGCCCTCGCCCAATGTGGCGGGCGCTTTGGAAGTCGCTTTATCCAGTGGGTCGGCCATGGTGATTTCCTCGGTGCAGAAACGGCGAAGGGCCTGCAGCGATTGAACGCCCAGGCCCTTCGAATTTCAACCGTGTCGTGACGGGATCAGAACACCACGGTTTTGTTACCGTGCACCAGCACCCGGTCTTCCAGGTGATAGCGCAGGCCGCGGGCCAGTACCATCTTCTCGACGTCGCGACCGAAACGCACCATATCTTCAATGCTGTCGCTGTGGCTGACGCGCACCACGTCTTGCTCGATGATCGGACCGGCGTCCAGTTCTTCGGTCACGTAGTGGCAAGTGGCACCGATCAACTTCACACCGCGCATGGACGCCTGGTGGTACGGCTTGGCGCCGACGAACGACGGCAGGAAGCTGTGGTGAATGTTGATGACCTTGTGCGCATATTCGCTGCACAGCTCGGGCGGCAGGATTTGCATGTAACGAGCCAGTACGACCACTTCGGCATCGTGCTGTTTGACCAGGCGCGAGACTTCGGCGAATGCAGGCTCCTTGTCTTGCGGATTGACCGGCACGTGGTAATACGGAATGCCGTGCCATTCGACCATGCTGCGCAGGTCGTCGTGGTTGGAGATCACGCAGGCGATTTCACAGTCCAGTTCATCGCTGTGCCAGCGATGCAACAAGTCCGCGAGGCAGTGGGATTCGCGACTGGCCATCAGCACCACGCGTTTTTTCTGCGCGGTATCGGTGATGCGCCAGTCCATCGAGAACTCTTCGGCAATGGGCGCAAACGCTTCGCGAAAGGCTTCGATACCAAAGGGCAGCGAGTCGGCGCGAATTTCGTGACGCATGAAGAACCAGCCGCTGAGATTGTCCGAGTGATGGCTCGCTTCAGTGATCCAGCCGTTATGTGACGCCAGAAAGTTACTGACTTTAGCAACGATGCCGACGCGGTCCGGGCAAGAGATCACCAGCCGAAAGGTGCGCATGAGGGGGAAACTCCAGAACTTCGCAAAGGCCGCCATTCTAGCGATTGCGCAGCAAAACTGCAGTATCGAATCATGCCAGGCCTTGCCCGACGGCCGGCGGCCAGGTTCTTTCAGCCCTCAAGGCGCTAGCCTTGGCAGTGTTGTTAACCCTCAAGCAGCATTCAATTGTGAATATTTGCAGCGCAAGCTTCGAAGTATTTAACTGCTCATCCAATGTAGACCGAACTCATCGTACTTAAATTAAATAAACTCCGGTTTAATGTTTACTTGATGAAATACCCTGACTATTATTGCCGCACTGTCCCTGCCATCCTGTTTCCTGCATAAGGTAGTAATCATGTCCTTGATCAACGAATATCGCGCCACCGAAGAAGCTATCAAAGAGCTGCAAGCCCGTTTGAAGAACCTGTCCCAAGACGACAAACTGCAAACCGAGCTGGAGTTCGAAGGCAAACTGCGTACCCTGATGGGCGAATACTCCAAGTCCCTGCGTGACATCATCGCGTTGCTGGATCCGGAATCCAAAACCAAGGCACCACGCGGCGGCGCAGTAAAAACTACCGGCACCAAGCGTGCTCGCAAAGTTAAACAATACAAAAACCCGCACAACGGCGAAGTCATCGAAACCAAAGGTGGCAACCACAAGACTCTGAAAGAGTGGAAAGCCAAGTGGGGCGGTGACGTGGTTGAAGGCTGGGCTACCCTGCTGGGCTAAGCCACAGTGCTTGTTGCAGATAAATCTGCGACAAAAAATAACGCCAGCATTGCGCTGGCGTTTTTTTATGCCCGGAGTTTAGCCTCCGTTCGTTTTCGATTTCAAAGATTCAAACGTTTGCGCAAGTCCTGGATATACACCTGCCATTGCTCAAGCACCTCTTGCTGAAACGATGTCGCAGTAAGGGTCAATTGGGCTGCGGCCTCTATGAAACTTTCCAGGGTATTGGGCGCTCCCCACTCAGGGGCTGACAAACGTTTCTGACAGAATATTCGCCAACGCTCTTGCTCGTCGAAACTCAACGTATTGGGAAAGTTGCGTGCGCGATATCGAAACAATAATTCAGGCAAACGTTCGTCATCGAAAGGCCAATGCGCTTGCGCTAATTGCTGCGGGTCGGCCGTTCGGACTTGTTCGCATAGCCGTCGATCGCGGTCGCCGATAAAACCATCGTATAACTGCTGTTCAGGGTCCTCGCTGGAGGCAAACTCCTCGCGGGCGTAAATTCCCTGAACTTTATCTTGCCAGACTGTTGGCGCGTCACTTAGCCGCAGTGCACGCTGCTGATACAGCGCCATATCCAGCCCCAGACGCTGCTGATCTTGCGGGCGAAGTACGGACAACGGTGCCACTACCGGACATTTATTGATGTGAATAAGTTTGAGCGGCACCGGTAATTCACCCTCGGCCAGCTCATCGCGACGGGTGTACAAGCGCTGGCGCAGGGCTTCGGCGTCCAGGTCCAGCAGGCCCTGCGGATCGAGGTGCAGGTCACAGACAATCAAGGCGTTCTTGTTCTTCGGGTGCCATGCCAAAGGCAAAACCACGCCGACGTAATGACGTGCCGCGGAAAAACGCCCGGACACATGCACCATGGGTTGCAGCAGGCGGATCTGATCCAGCACCTTTTGCTTGCTGCGCAACTGAAATAGCCAGTCATACAACTTCGGCTGTTTTTCCCGAATCAACCGCGCCAGGGCGATGGTAGCGCGAACATCCGACAGCGCTTCGTGGGCATTGCCGTGATCGATACCGTTGGCGGCCGTCAGGCGTTCAAGCTTGAGCGTCACCCGCCCCTCGTCATCCGTTGGCCAGGTAATTCCGTCAGGGCGCAAGGCATACGCGGCACGCACCACATCGATCAGGTCCCAGCGACTGTTGCCGCCCTGCCATTCCCGCGCATAGGGATCGAAAAAGTTGCGGTACAGGCTGTAGCGGGTCATCTCGTCGTCGAAACGCAAGGTGTTATATCCCGCGCCGCAGGTGCCCGGAGCCGCCAGTTGGGCATGTACCCGGGTCATGAAATCGGCTTCGCTCAAGCCTTGCTCAGACAAGCGGACAGGTGTAATGCCGGTAATCGCACAGGCCGCCGGGTGCGGCAGGATGTCGTCACTGGGCTGGCAATAGAGGTTGACCGGCTCGTCTATTTCATTGAGATCGAAGTCAGTACGCAGCCCCGCCATTTGCAGTGGGCGATCGCAACGGGGGTTGATGCCCGTCGTTTCATAGTCGTACCAGAAGATGGAGGTCACGGGCTAATCCTGAGCTGAAGATCGGCGAAGTCTAGGCGTTCATGTCCTGCTCCGGCCAGCAATCTTGTCATTCAATCGCCCCTGCCTTATTACCGCGCAATACAGAGTTATGTCGTTTTCCCCGGCGAGACTGCTAGCATCGAGAGACAAGACAATCCCGATCAGGCCACATCATCAGGTTGCCCATGCTCGAGACCACAGCACTGCCAAGGAAAGCGACGCTGTTCCCGCCACTGGATACGCGGTATCAGGTCGAAACGCCGGAAGGCATCGATTTGCCTCTGCGCCCGGCCGGGCTGATGGTTCGTGCGTTGGCGTTTTCCATTGATCTGGCGATGCGCGGCTTGATCCTCGGCGTGCTGTTCATCGTCCTGGCGATGCTGGGAAAACTCGGTGCGGGACTCGGCTCGCTGCTGATCTTCGTCGTGAGCTGGTGGTACATGGTGCTGTTCGAGGTCCTTAACCAGGGGCGCTCACCGGGCAAGCAATGGATGGGCCTGCGCGTGGTGCAGGACGATGGCACCCCCATTGGCTGGTCTGCGTCACTGTTGCGCAACCTGTTGCGCTTTGTCGACCTGCTGCCCTTCGGTTACTTCCTCGGGGCCATCAGTTGCCTGCAACACTCCAATTTCAAGCGCCTCGGCGACATCGCCGCCGGTACCCTGGTGATTTACCGCGAACAGCCACTCACCCGACCGCAACTCCCACCCGCCCAGCCTCGTCGCCCGGCCTTTACCCCGACACTGGCCGAGCAACGGGCCATCCTCGGTTTTGCCGAACGCCAGGCTGAGCTCTCCGATGCCAGGGTCTATGAGCTGGCATCGATCCTCGCGCAGCCGCTACAGGTTCCCGCGCCGCAGGCCGTGGCGGAACTCAACGGCATCGCCCATGGCCTGTTGGGTCCGGCATGAAGCAAAGTTTTTTCGAACATCGGCACATGGCCCAATGGGAGCAATTCGACGGCCTGCTGGAACGCCTGGAGCGCAACAGGAACGCCACCGGGGTCGAGGGTTTTCCCGGCGATTATCGGCGTGTCTGTCAACACCTGGCACTGGCGCGGGAACGCGGTTACAGCAGCTTTCTCATCGACTCGTTGCAGCAACGGGTCCTGCGCGGGCATCAACAGCTGTATCGCCATCGCAGCAGACCGGGCGCCCATTTGCTGGCGTTCGTCCTCGCGGACTTCCCCCGGCTGGTGCGCGAACAGTGGCGCTTCGTGGTTGCCGCCAGCCTGATGTTCTTCGGCAGCCTGATCGGTATCGCGCTGCTGGTTTATCTGTTTCCGGACCTGGTCTACAACCTGATCCCGGCCGAACAGGTCAGCGACATGCAAAGCATGTACGACCCCGACGCCGGTCACCTGGGGCGCTCGGCAGAACGGGCGGCCAGCGAAGACTGGGTGATGTTCGGCTACTACATCATGCACAACATCGGCATCGCCTTTCAGACCTTCGCCAGCGGTTTGCTGTTTGGCCTGGGCAGTGCGTTTTTCCTGTTTTTCAACGGCATGACCATTGGTGCGGTGGCCGGGCATCTGACACAGATCGGTTACGGGCACACCTTCTGGTCTTTCGTGATCGGCCATGGTGCCTTCGAACTGACCGCCATTGCCCTGGCCGGAGCCGCCGGCCTGCAACTGGGCTGGGCATTGATTGCGCCAGGACGCCTGCCACGTGGCGAGGCCTTGCGTCTGGCGGCGCGCAAGAGTGTTTTGCTGATTTGCGGGGTCATGCTGTTTCTGCTGATTGCGGCGTTCATCGAGGCGTACTGGTCGTCGCTGACGACACCGGCACCCATGACCAAATACCTGGTCGGAACGGCGCTCTGGCTGTCGGTCGCCGTTTATCTGCTGTTTGCGGGGCGGGTTCGTCATGCGCCTGAGTGACGCCAGTGTGGTGATCCGCCCGCGCCCCACCTGGGAAGCCATGGACCTTGGAGTGCTGCTGAGCCAGCGCCACCGGCGCCTGCTGATGACCAGTTGGGCCATGGTGACCTTGCCGGTCTTTGCGCTACTGACCTGGCTGCTGTGGGAGTCACCCTCCCTCGCCGTGTTCATTTTCTGGTGGCTGAAACCGGCCTTCGAACGCCTGCCGCTGTATATCCTGTCCAAGGCCCTGTTCGGTGAAACGCCCACATTGAAACAGGCGCTTTACCAATGGCCGCGACTGCTCCAGCCGCAGCTGCTGGCCAGTCTGACCTGGCGACGGCTGAGCCTTTGTCGCAGCTTCCTGCTGCCGGTGGTGCAGCTCGAAGGTCTGTCGGGTGAGGCTCGGCAACAGCGATTGCAGGTGCTGTTGCAGCGCGACGCCAGCGCGGCTCGATGGCTGACGCTGATAGGTGTGCACCTGGAAACCGCCCTGTGGATCGGGCTGATGGTGCTGTTCTATCTGCTCCTGCCGCAACAGGTGGCCCTCGACTGGAACTGGCAGTCGCTGATGAGCGCCGCCACCCAGGACTGGCGCTGGCTGGAACACCTGACCAATGCCTTCTATGCGTTGGTACTGGTGATTTGGGAACCGATCTACGTGGCCTGCGGCTTCAGCCTTTATCTGAACCGGCGCACCGTGCTGGAAGCCTGGGACATCGAACTGGTGTTCCGTCGCCTGCGCCAACGCCTGAGCAGCGCAGCCGTCGCGTTATTGCTGGCGGTGATCCTGCTGATGCCGGCCGCACAAAGCGTCTGGGCCACCGAGCCGGCCATTACACCCGACAGCCCGCGGTTGCTGGAGCAGCCACTGACCAGTCAGGCCTCCCGGGACAGCATTAAGGCAATCCTCGATCAGCCGCCGTTTAAAAACAGGGAGACGGTCACCCGTTACCGCTTTGGTACGGACAATGCCACGACCGAAACCCCGGAAGACGGCAACACACCGCAATGGCTCAGGGCGTTGTTCGAGCTGTTTGGCAGCCAGCGCTTCGGTGCCGTGGCCACGCTGATCGAGGCTTTGCTGTGGGGCACCGTAATCGCAGCCGCCGGTCTGTTGATCTGGCATTACCGCGACTGGCTACAGGCTTACGTCAGTCGTCGGCCAAGCCCTGGAAAACAAGCCGCGCGACCGGTGCCGCAACAGGCATTCGGCCTGGATATCGACCGCGAAACCTTGCCCACCGACATTGCCACCAGCGCCGAAAACCTCTGGCAAACTCACCCCCGGGAAGCGCTTGGGTTGCTCTATCGCGCCCTGCTCAGCCACTTGCTGCACGACTTCGACATCGCACTGAAAGCCGCCGACACCGAAGGCCAGGTATTGGAACGCGTCGAAGAATTGCAACAACCGGCCTTGCTGGCTTTCAGCCAAAACCTGACCCGTCACTGGCAGAACATGGCCTACGGGCACCGACTGCCCCCCGCGCATTTGCAGCAGGAACTGTGTGACGGCTGGCGTGCCTTGTTCGGCCCGGGGACAAGCCGTTGAACCGGCGCGCCTGGCCAGTGATGCTCGGCGCTTTGATCGCCGTGTTGCTGGGTACGCTGAGTGTCTGGCTGTATCTCAAGGCTACGCCCTATCCGGTGGAAATCGATCACGGCCCCTCGCCGCAAGCCCAGGCCAATCCCTACCTGGCCGCCGAACACTTCCTGCGCAAGCAAGGCCTGAACGTCAACCATGCCGACAGCCTCGACATCCTGCCCAGCCTGGAGCCGCATCGGCACAGCCTGTTGTTGCTGGGGGACCGCTACAACATGACGCCACGGCAAATTGATCAAGTGATGAACTGGGCTCGAGCCGGTGGGCGGCTGCTGTTCGTCGCCCAGTCGTTGTGGGATGAAAAGACCGGGCAAAGCAATGACCGGCTGCTCGACCGGGTACAGCTGCACCAATTCTTGAGCAAGGATCTGAAGGAGCCACCGCCGGACAATGAAAGCGATCCCTATCCGAATCTCACCAAGCTGTACCTGGAAAACGAAGACGCGCCGGCCTACGCCAGCTTCGATCCTGCGTTTCATCTGGAAGACCCGAAAAACCTGGCCCAGGCTTGGGCCAACAGCGGCAAGGCCACGCACATGATGCAACTCAACCATGGGCTCGGTTCGATCATCGTGGTGACCGATGCCGACCTGTGGAAAACCCCGGCCATCGACCAGTACGACAACGCGTGGTTGCTCTGGTACCTGACGGCGGACACGAGCGTGACCCTGCTATATGACACCGAACACGACAGTCTGTGGACACTGCTGTTGCGCAATTTCCCCCAGGCACTGGTCGCCTTGCTGGCCCTGATCGGCCTGGGCCTCTGGCATGCCGGGGTGCGCCACGGGCCAATGCAGCAACCGGTGCCGACAGCACGTCGGCAGTTGCAGGAGCACCTGCGTGCCAGCGCCGACTTCATGTTGCGCCGCAGCGGTCAGCACAGCCTGCTGCAAGGGTTGCAGCAAGACATTCTGCGCCGTGTCCGTCGGCGCCATCCCGGTTATGACCAACTCGGCGTCGCCGAACAATGGCGAGTGCTTTCACGCCTGACCGGCCAACCCACACTCGCCATCAGCCAGGCCATGGGCCCGCGACCGAAGCAGCGACTGTCCAGCGCCGAATTCAGTCGCCAGGTCGCCCATCTGCAAACCTTGAGGAACGCCTTATGATCTGGCACTTGGAAAGCGTTGGATTGCTGTGATTAGAAACAGTCACTTAGAAGCTCATGCGCTTTAGGGGCGAATTCATGCCCTAACGGGTCAGCGCAGTCAACGTGAACGGGATTGGGTTCGAAGCGTTCATGGCCCAGTACCGGACGCGCACTGTACGATTTCCATACATCTGCACGTTCTATGAATACGCGCTGAAGGAGGGGTGGGTGGAGCGTCTGCCCTTCCCCCATGAAGAGCGCACCGTCAAGCGCGAAGCGGACTTCCTTGTGCATGTGGATGCCAGTGGCGGCAAGGCCATGGCAAGGGGAGCGCTATTGATCGCTCCTTTTGGTTCACGGCCAATTGATTTTTATCAACCGCAGGCTCAACAGAGCCCCTTTCAATCTGGTGGCGGTAATGGTTTGACGATCATCAAACTGCACGGTGCCCGGTTCAACACGCTCTCAGCGGTACTGCCGATAAACCGGTTATGTTCGTGAGGATAAACCGTGCCCAGCACCACCATGTCAAAGGCATTCTGTTGAGCGAAAAGCCCGATGACTTTGTGGGGGATGCCCGTCAGTGAATGCCGGCGTGTATTCTTGATGCAATAGCGCTCGGCAAGCGCATCCATGGCCTCTTGCTGGGCATCCTCAATCGCGTCTCTCAAACTGTCATCCAGACTGCCTGTCGGCACGCTCATCGGCGTATCGCTCATCACAGACCAACGACTGACGTTGAGCATGTGCAGTACAGCACCGCAGCCCGCCGCTAGCGTAGAGGCCAGATCGAGTACCCGGTCGTTCAATCCCCGGGTCATCTCTTCCAGATGGGATAGATCGATCGCAGCAAGAATTTTCAATGGTTTAGGGTTGGCGGCACTGGTCACCAGGTGTAAGTGGGCCGGACACTCGCGCAGCAAGTGCCAGTCCAAAGGTCGGTGAAAGGCCCGGTCGAGTGCCGGCACGTAATGGGTATCCTTGATCACCAGATCCGGAAGAAAGTCATTCACATACTCCAGCAGGTGCGCCAGGCTCGACCGGGCCCAGACCACTTCAGTGGTCACCTGCATGCCGGTGCATCGTTGAAACCGGGCTTGCTGCTCCAGCCAATGCCGGTGTACCTGGAGATAACCTTCCCGTGCCTGGGCCATCGCATCGTGGTCAAGCAGACCGGCCACCGCAAGCGCCGGAACATAATCGAACGCGACGATGTGCAGCAACGCACCGGTTGCACAAGCCAAGGCACGCGCACGCTCAAACGCCGGAGTCAGGGTCATTTCGCTAGGGGCTATCAATAGAATGCGTTTGAGTTTGAGCATCACACACCGCCCCCTGAAACCATTGACCTGTCTGCTTGCAAGCCCGACTTTCTTTCATTGGGCCCGAGGCAACCCTTGCTACTTGCGATTCGCCTTCTCCAGCATCCGCCTGGCACGTTCGTTCGCCTCATCGGCGGTGCTTTGCGCCTGTGCGGCCGCTGCCGTTGCCTGCTCAGCCTTTATGAATGCCTCATCGGCCCTGAGTCGTGCCGTTGCAGCATTGTTTTCGGCGGACTCCAGACGTGCGTCGATCTCCTGGGCGTACTTGTGACTGCAACCGACAGTCGTCGCCAGCAGAATGCCCAGCAATGTAATGGACAAACTCTTGCTCATGATCTTCACCCTCGGACTATCACAACTGGAAACCTGTGGTTCGAGTATCTTGCGTAATCCGGCGGGAACACTGATTTTTATCAATTAAATCGTTGGCTATTGCTGGCAATACCTCTTCCTTTCGGCTCATGAAACCATTGTTGATTTACCTCAACGACTTTCCCGTTCTCAGGCGTAGAAAACACAGACCGGCAATGACAGTTCGCCATAACCCTCGGACCTTACAGTGGAGGTCCGCATGAGCGACTTGAGCCTGCGTAAAACCAGTCTGGAATAGCTTGAATTCCAGCCCGACACCGCTGGAGATCCGCCATGCTGGCAGTCACGCTGATCAATACGCTCGTGGTCATCATCGTCGTAGCGATCCATTACGAATGTCTGCTGCGCCTGAATGATTGGCTGCCCCGACTCAAGCTGTGGAGCCGTTTTAGAATTGTCGTTGGGGTATTCGGCGCACTGCTGGCCCACGCCACAGAGGTCTGGTGTTTCGCATTGGTCTACTACCTGATGGTGCACTCCGGTCGTTGGGGTAGCCTGACGGGCAACTTCGACGGTTCGCTGATGGACTGCGTTTACTTTTCCTTCACGACGTACACGACGATCGGCTTCGGTGATATTTCGCCGGTGGGCAACCTCAAATACTTGACCGGCCTGCAAGCACTGACCGGGTTGGTACTCATCACGTGGACCGCATCCTTTCTGTTTCTGGAAATGCAGAAGTACTGGAAACGAAAATAATCCCTTTTCAATCCATATCAGATTCAACTGTCGGCCGCTAAGAGCAGGCTATCGACAAATTGTCGAGTTGACGGTGTGACATCAAGCCCCGTACCGATTCGATCTATACCGCCAGGACGCAGCATGGCACCTGATACAAGATATGCTCGGTCGTGCTGCCCACAAGCTTGTGCACCCCATGGGACTGGACCCTGCCCATCACGATCACATCCACGTGGTGTTGATTAGCGAACTCGCTCAGCGCCGTGACCGGATGCCCCAGAATGAAATGTCGACGATCAGAGGGCACGCCGAAGTGGAAGGCCAACCTCAGGAAGGACTTTTCCAAGTCCCTGCGTAGCGCTTTGGTAAGGTCAGCGAGCTTCAGGCCACCCATGTCCGCCAGATAATCTGCCGCAACATCGCAGGCGTACAATAAATGCAACTCGGCTTCACACTGCATGGCAAGGCTGGAGGCCTGCTTGATAATCCGCTCATTCAGTTCGTTGTCGGCTGACTCATTGTCTGACACCTCAACCGCCGCCACCACTTTGCGCGGCAACACAAAGCCGCTGCCACCCACCAGAAAAATCGGTACCGGACAATGGCGCAGCAGATGCCAGTCCAAAGGTGTGAAAAAGGCCCGTTTGAGCGCCGACTCATGCTGAATCTCCTTGATCAACAGGTCGGGTTGCAGCTCCACAACGTGGTCAAGAATGTCCTGTTTCATATCCTCGGCCCAAACCACCTCGGTGGTCACGTCAATATCTCTATCCCGCAGGCTTTTTGCCTGCGTCTTGAGCCAGTCGCGATGGTCCTGAAGGTAGCGCTCCCGAGCCGGTTCTCGATCACCTTCTTCAAGCAGCGATAACCATTTGAAAGAGGGGATTAGCGCCGCGATATGCAAACTCGCGCCGCTGGCCTTGGCCAGCGCTGCCGCATGGTTCATGGCTGAGGAATAGCGCAGGACAGGGTTAAGAATGAGTAACAACCGTTGATACTGGCTCATGATGGGTCTCCAGTCAGATCATCATTTCAAGCAAGCTGCGATCCTGAACGTCGGCAAATCATCGCTCGATGCTGCCTGCCAGATCGAGATCCCGGCGCCTGATGAGGCTTAGCCGGAACATCGGCATCAAAGCTTTCCTCGATTCTGAGAGCCTGAAGCGTTCATGACTTGATTTACATCAACTCTCAAAGATTGCGTTTAAGTTGAATGGCGCTGGCGTCCAAGGAGCATTTTGCCAACGGAACGGCGCTCCGACCCGTTCGTCTATTACATCCACATTAAGTTGGATCTAATGAAAAGCTGGGCAATTAGAGCACCTATGCTTATTCCAATTACCCGGGGCATGCAGATTATGTCGGACGCCAAGCCGTCTCAAAGTCACTACCTCAAGTCTGCATGCTCCAATTGCAGTGTGTTGGAATTGTGTCTACCACTAGGCCTGACCGGTGTGGAAATCGAGCGTCTGGACACACTGATCATGCAACGACTTAAGGTCAAAAGAGGCGCAGCACTCTACCGTGCAGGCGATCCGTTGCGCTCGCTCTATGCCGTCCGAATCGGTTCGTTCAAAACCAGCGTGCTTTCAATCGATGGTCGCGAGCAAGTCACTGGGTTCCAGATTTCTGGTGAAATACTCGGTCTGGACGCCATCAGCACCGATCTACATGCCTGCGACGCGGTAGCTCTGGAGGACAGCGAGGTCTGCCCCATCCATTTTGCTCACCTGGAAAAACTTGCCCGAGAACTGCCTTCATTGCAGCACAACCTGAACAAAATCCTCAGCCGTGAAATCGTTCGCGATCACGATATGCTGATGATGCTGGGCAACATGAACTCGGATGAACGCCTGGCCGCTTTTTTGCTGAATATGTCACAACGCTTGAATACGCGGGGTTATTCGTCCAGCAGCTTTGTGCTGAAAATGCGTCGGGAGGAAATAGGCTCCTACCTGGGCCTGCGCCTCGAAACCATCTGTCGGGGCATCGCGCACCTGCGTGACCAAGGACTGGTGGCAATAACCGGACGCGACGTCAACATCATGGACCTGGACGGGCTCAAGCAACTGATCGTGGGCTGCCAACGTCACCTGAAGTGACGCCTGGAGAATCTTCATGCGCGCCATGGCCCTGCATCGTCCCGGCCAGCCGTTACAACCGCAAGAGCACCCTATTCCAACGCCTGGTTCACGGCAACTATTGATCAACGTCCTGGCCTGCGCGGCACACTTGGCCATCCAGATCGCCCCTGGACGCGGACAGTAAACTGCGGCATCACCCGTCTTTCCCTGAACGATGCCAATCCGGCGCTGGAACGCTTACGGACCGGCCAGTTCAACGGCGCAATCGTGCTCACTCCCTGACGTGCTGCCTGACCGCCAGAATGCTCCCCGGCACAGAATACAGCGCCCGCTCTGTATTGCTGCCAATCAGCCGGTCGATTCCCACCCGATGCACAGTGCCCATCACCACCACATCGGCCAAAAATTCCTCGACGAATCCACTGATCACCGGCACCGGCAGCCCCATGACGAAATGGCGTCGTTCAGGCGGCACGCCGTAACGCTGCGCCAGTGTAATAAACGCCTGGTGCAAGGATTGACGCATCTCCTCGATGAAGTCCACACCCCAACCTCCCCCGGCCAGTGGCGCGTCGCTGTTGAAGAGGGGCGACAAGTCATAGGCGAACAACAGGTGTAACGGCGCATCACATTGCAGTGCCAGGGCATTGGCGGTCTGGATGATGGTGTCATTCAAACCGCTGATTTGAGTTGCCGGATCGAACGGGTCCACTGCCGCCACGATCCGGTGGGGCAAGCTGTACTGGACGTGGTTGACCAGGTGCACGGCGACCGGGCACTCACGCAACAAGTGACAATCGAGCGGGGTAATAAACACCCGCTTGAGCACAGGTTCAAGGGTTACATCCTTGATCAACAGGTCGGGCTTGAGGTCTTCGACCGTCCTCAAAATATCCAGCAGCGGATGGGTGGTGAAGACGGCTTTGACCGTCACCTCCAGATCCAGGTCGCTGAGCCGATCGAACTCTTCGGCCTCCCAGCGGCGGTAGCGACGCAAATAGCGCTGCTGCTCTGCATCGTCGACTTTTTCCTCCCACAAATGCACCACCGGCGTCGGCTCTACAAAGGCCCGCACGTCCAGAACTGCCCCGGCGGCCTTGGCCAGCGCGACGGCACGCTGCACCGCCGGGGACTGCTGAAGGCCTTGATCGACGATCAGCAGCAACCTTTGATATTGACTCATCACACACCTCCGTTCGACCCGGTCATCACCTGCCGGCATGCTTCCACACTGCGCTCTGATACTTCGAGCAGGTTGATTTACATCAAACCGGCACGAATTGACGCCCCAGACACCCGTCTCTGATCCAGATCAAATTCCAGCGCAGACAGCGGCGTAAAAAAGGAATCAATCGCGGCGTTTTGCCGCCCGATCACCTTTTAAACCGCACTGGAGGAATACCCCATGCTCACCGTCAAAGACCACAATGATCGGGCAGCGGCCGTCTACGCTGCGGTCAACGGCCAATACTGGATCGAAGCGCTCAGGGACGGCCGCCACGTGCTGATCCGGCCGCTGACGGAAAAGGATCGCGACCGTGAATATGCCTTCATCAAACGGCTTTCGCCCGAATCCCGGCACATGCGCTTTCTCGCGCAGTTCAGCGAACCCAGCGATGCGATGCTCAATCAATTGATGGATACCGACGACAGTCTGCGCCTGGCCTACATCGCCCTGGTTCACGACAACGGTGAACTGGTCGAGATAGGCGTCAGCCGCTATGCGGCGACTGGCGACCATGTTTGTGAATGCGCTGTTACGGTCGCCGACGAATGGACGCACCTGGGGCTAGGCACATTACTGATGCACCATTTGATCAAGGCAGCCCGGAAAAACGGCTTTCGCCAGATGTATTCGGTGGACGCCTCCAGTAATTTGCCAATGCGCGACTTGGCCAAGGCACTGGGTTTCGAGACGCACAATGATCCCGACGACACCCGTCAGGTCATCCATAGTCTTTACCTGTAAAAATTGCCCCGCGATGTTCCGGCCAACGGTCCATCGCGGGGCAATTCCCGCCCTCAGGATTGCAGCATTCGTCCCGGCTTGATCGCCAGCACACTGCACGGCGCCCGATGCAAGAGCTGCTCGGCCGTGGTACCTAAAAGTTTGCTCAACCCCTTGTGCTGCACCGTGCCCATGACGATGACATCCGTGCCGTGCTCGGCGGCGAATTCACAAATACTCGCCACGGGGGCACCTTCCTTGAAGTGACAATGTTCCACAGGCACGCCGTGGCGTGCAGCGATGGCCGCGAACGCCTCGTGTTGGGCCGTCCCCAACACTTCATTGATCTCGGAGGCTAGCGCAAACGAGGCAAAGCCCATCTCCTGCACGTATGCAGCTGTCCAGTCATACACGTGCAGCAATTCAAGGTTGGCATCAAAGACCGCGGCCAGTTTCGCCCCTGAGTCGATAATCTGGTCGTTGAACACACGGTCCTGCTCCTCATCGCGCAACACATCAATGATGGCCAGTACGTTACGTGGCCGGGGATTCAGGGAATTGGTCACCAGATGCACCGGCACTGGACAGTCGCGCAGCAACTGCCAATCCAGCGGCGTGAAAAACACGCGCTTTAACGCCAACTCTTCCTGCGCGTCCTTGATGATCAGCGTCAGCGGCATTTCATTAATGAACGCCAGGATTTCCTCGTACGCCTGCTGAACCCACACCACCTCGCTGGTGACTTCCACGCCATGCTTGCTCATCAAACCGGCCTGATCCGCGAGCCATTGCCGATGGGTTTGCAGATAGCCGTCCCGGGCCAGGCTGAACTGTTCCGGGGCGAACATCCCGGCTACCGCCAAGGCCTGTGAATAGTCGAACGCCACGATGTGCAACGGCAAATGCATCGCCAGCGCCAACGCCGCGGCCCGGTCGAATGCCGGGGTACGAGTCATGGCTGAAGGGGCGATCAAGAGTAAACGCTGAGTCTGCGACATGGGACACCTCCGCACGCGTTCATTTCAATCCGGTAGTAGAGCCATAGATTGATTGTTACCTGTTCTGACCACTTGATTTTTGTCAGTTACGCGTGCGATGTCCGTCAGCCCCCCCACATCGCCGGCGTTAGCAACATCTGGTCCGCAACCGAACCATCACCCAGCGCTGACCCACGCCACCACAGATTGGCTGATGGAATAGCTGCTGATCGCAATCAGCAAACCCGTGCAGCTCCCGTGCTGGTCCAAAGGGTTACACCACGAGGTCGGCCCGGGCCCCAGGGCCAGGCATCCGTTTGGTGAACGCTACCGGGGAAGGAGGAGTTGGCCAGACATGCGGCGCTTCGATGCGTGCCTTGAGTTGGCCAACGAAAGCCTGTGCTTCTCCCAGGCTATTGAAGTTCACTTGCAGGGCATCCATGCGCACGACCCAGCAATGGTTTGTCGGTTTCTCCGTGATATCAATGATCATAAATACCTCCGTTCGACATCTAGATTCGCCCCGCATACCCTCACGGCGTAATCGCGACCTTCATCACACCGTCCCGTTGGTGTGCAAACAACTCATAAGCCGCCTCGATATCATCAAGTTTGAAACGGTGAGTCACCAGCGGCGACAGGTCCACGCCACCGCTCTGGACCACCGCCATCAAGCGGCGCATGCGTTCCTTGCCGCCGGGACATAGGGTGGTGACGATGCTGTAGTCGCCCAACCCTGCGGCAAAGGCATCGAGGGGAATTTGCAGATCGCTGGAGTAAACACCCAGGCTGGATAGTCGACCACCCGGGCGCAATACCCGCAGCGCGGATTCGAACGTCCCCTGGGTTCCCAGTGCCTCGATGGACACATCGACACCCCGACCATCGGTCAGGGCCATGATCTGCTCGACCACGTTACCGTCCTTGAAGTTGACGACATGGGTCGCGCCCAACCGTCGTGCGACGCTCATCCGTTCAGCCACGGCATCGACACCAATGATCGTTGTCGCGCCTTTGAGTCGTGCACCCGCCACCGCACAGAGGCCTATTGGCCCTAAGGCAAACACGGCTACCGTATCGCCGATGGTCACTTCACCCCGCTCTGCCCCGGAAAACCCGGTGGACATGATGTCCGGGCACATCAACACTTGCTCGTCACTGAGTCCGTCGGGAATCGGACACAAATTGGCGATGGCATCCGGTACCAGCACGTACTCGGCCTGGCAGCCGTCGATAATGTTGCCGAACTTCCAGCCCCCGATGGCACGGAAACCATGGCGGGTATCTGGTCCATCCTGTGACCCGCAACCACACAGGCAGGCATAACTTTGCCCGCTGGGCGTGATGGCACCAGCAATCACCCGCTGCCCTTCGACAAAGCCGCGCACCTGCGAACCGAGACGCTCAATGATGCCCACCGGCTCATGGCCCACGGTCAGGCCCTTGGCCACTGGATATTCACCGCGCAAGATGTGCACGTCGGTGCCGCAAATGGTCGTGGTGGTGATACGGATCAATGCATCCTGCGGCCCGACTTCCGGGATGGGTTTGTCTTCCAGCACGATCCGGTTCTGTTCAACGAAAACAGCCGCTTTCATGGTTGCCATGGTGATCCCTCTTTTGCCTGCGCAAGCCAACGTTCAGCACGAGCCTAAAGACTGCGCCGGGGCGACGGACGAAAAATTGATAATGGTCAACAATTTCGTCACTGGACGAGGCCCGGGCAACCGCACGTCGGGCCACATCATCCGTCCCCATTCCATTTGACAAATGTCAACCTTCTGCCCCCAGTCGAAAGCAGGATAAGTGCAAGGCTTCATTGCCCAGTACCGCAGCCATTGCGGCAAGCCATTGCGCGTTTACCTACTGGAGACCTCCCATGTCTGATCAATCACGTTTCATGCTGGTTGTCTCGCCGTTGATGGAAAACAGCCCTGCCTTCGACCGGGCTGCCGCACTGGCCAAGGCTTCGGACGCGGCACTGCACATCGTAGCGTTCGATTACCTCGAAGGGCTGGCGACTGCCGGGATGGTCAACGAACAAGCGCGGGAACAGATGCGGCTGGGCTATGTCGAGCGCCATCGTCAATGGCTTGAGGACCAGGCTAGACCGTTGCGCAAAATCGGGGTTCACGTCACCACTGAAGTGGTCTGGGTGGAGAACCCCTTGCAGGAAATCCTCATTCATCTCAAAGAACAGCCGATGGCCGTATTGATCAAGGCGCTGGAACACGAATCCCTGCTGTCACGCCTGATGTTTACCCCATTGGATATCCATCTGCTGCGCGAATGCCCGGTGCCGCTGCATTTTGTCAGTCATATGCACCATGCATTGCCGCGCAAAATCGTCGCCGCAGTGGACCCTTTTCATCGTGATGACCAATACGAAGGTTTCAACGACAGGATTCTGCGCGAGGCGTCCAAACTGGCCGCCACCTGCAACGCCGAGCTCGATGTGATCTACGCCCATGACCTTTCATCCATCAGCGCAGATGAATTCGGTTTCAGTAATGGCTCCGCATTCTTTTCTTCGAGCAAAGCCAAGACCCTGTTCGACGCTCAAGCTGAAGCGTTCGGCGAGCTTTCGGAGCGCAACGGGATTGCGCCGGAGCACCAGCACATGATTATGGGCAATCCGGCCAAGGTGCTTTCCAGCTATGCCGGGGCTTATGACACTGACGTCATTGTCATGGGACGCGTAGGTCACCGCGCCATGGAGCGGTTAGTGGGCAGCACCGTGGAACATCTGCTGTACAAGATGCCCTGCAGCGTGTGGGTGGTATCGCCAGAAATAATTTGAATGATGGTTCACCACCTATCAAAAGAAATACGAGACGGGAGAATGAGAAATGAGCGCTCAACCGATCAAAGCCGCCAACCTGCTTCTTGTCTGCCTACTTTCCCTGGTACCCGTAGTCGCGGGAGCCGACACGCTTGAACGGGTGCGCAACAGTCATTCAGTGGTTCTGGGGTATGTGCCTGACTTCGCACCGTTCAGTAACCAGGCGGGTGACAAGGTCAGCGGATATGCGATCGACCTCTGTCAGGACATCTTCAACTCAATAAAAACCGAGTTGAACCTGCCCTCATTGCAAGTTCGTTATCAGCCAGTTCAGTTGGGCGAAGAAACCAGCGCCGTCAGTACTGGAAAAGTCGACATTCTGTGCACGCCGACGCCAGTAACTCTGGAGCGTCGTAAAACAGTCAGCTACTCAATTCCTGTCTACACGGCCGGCCTCTCGGCTGTAGTCAACAAAAAAGCGCCTAACTCGCTACTTATTGCCCTGAAAGGTGAAGTGGCCAAAACCGGCCCGACCTGGCGCACAGACATCAATCGCGCACTGGCCAACATGACTTATGCCACGATCGCGGGCGGTGTCACCGAGCAGTGGATCAATCAACAAATGCGATCCTTGGGGGTGGTCGCCACGCTCGTCACGGTGCAAGACACTGGCGCTGGTCTCAAACGCGTTGCCGAAGGCAAGGCAGATGTCTTCTTCGCCGAACGCACGATGCTTAAACATGAACTCGCCGACAACAACGCCACCGGGAATCTTGTGCTGCTCGATCGCATTTTCGAGTACGCAACGACCTCAATGATGGTCAATCGAGACGATGAAAACTTCCGTCTGCTGGTCGATCGCGCCCTAAGCGAAATGTACCGTACTGGAGCGATTGAACGGGCATACGACAAGCATTTGGGAGGCGTCAACGATACATCCCGGATGCTGTTCAAGCTCTATGCCCTACCTTGATGA
Organism: Pseudomonas izuensis; assembly: GCF_002356535.2. Taxonomy (NCBI): domain Bacteria; kingdom Pseudomonadati; phylum Pseudomonadota; class Gammaproteobacteria; order Pseudomonadales; family Pseudomonadaceae; genus Pseudomonas; species Pseudomonas izuensis. The sequence goes on from NZ_AP017423.2 coordinate 5,493,055, forward strand.
CGATAGGAGGCCAGGATAGAAACCACCAAGGACGGTTTAGACCCAGGAGCATCTCTGCCGTGTGCCCCCAGCGGCAAAGCGTTGACTTAGCATTCCAATCCCGCTGGGTGGCGTCCGAACACATGTTCCCCCCATAGGCGGGGGAGCCTCATTTTTTGGGGGGGGAACTCGGGGACAGTTTTCGTCTGAAAGCAGTCGCCTGGAACGCCGCGCTACAGGTCCAAGGCTTGCATCCAGGCAGCCTTCACTTAAATGGCTTAATTATTGCGTTAGGACTCCTACGAGCTCTTGAGTTTCGAAGCTCCCAAAATGTTGCCAAACCCTAAAATAAAAGAACGGTAATGGGAGTCTAGTGTCATGTGGATTCACATCTTGATGCGTACGATTGTCTTCCTGACGATCATCTTCAGCATCGGTTTGTTGTTTACCATTGCCATCCTTTATTTGCTTTGAACCATCGACAAAAAAGAGGGTGACCGAATCTTCAAAGGTGCATCTACTGGGGCCAGCAGCGATAGATCTACATCCCATGATGTTTATCCACCTCATCCATGAATCGGGCCAGATGTTGTTGAGCCTGGTCTAGTGAGCGAAGGAACTTGCCCGATAGCAGGTTCCTCATTGAAGGTGCTCAGTTACGCTGGCCCTTGGCCTCCACCTCCTTCTCCACTTCCTGAATGTACGCTTCTACCGATCGCACCTTTTCCAAGAGCTCTTTGCAAGCGTCTGAATAACGGTGCGATTGGACTTCTGCACCGTTCATGATCGCGCAGTGATACTTATTGTCGAATCTGATATCGATCCCAGTGGTTTCAGCGCCAACCCCCCCTCGGCTTTCGTCACGTTGGCCAGCACTTTGTAATCGATCTGGATAGGGTTTCCGGGGATGTCGGTCCGCACGAGCTGGCAGGTGCGAGCCAGCAAAGCCCTGAGCAATCTGGGGTTCACATTCTTCAGTGCTTCGTTTGCTCCGAAGGCTGAATAGACCCAGCTGAATCATTGTCCGTCGTAGACTAACCTCCACCTCTGACGAACGCTTAAGTGAGGGGTTGCCATGAGATTGCAATGAGGCAGATTGGCAGTCGTTCACCCGTTCCACGCGTAAAAAATAAGTTAAAAAAGTCAGATTAGGTAAGTGACTGATTTATGGAAGATAAAACACATGTAACTGTTAGCAGGGTTCCGGAAGTTATGAGTGAACCGATCAAGCCCGACGCCGCCAGTCACGCCGCGGCGCAACGACAACGCGCCAGCCAGTTGGCGCAAGCCATACGCGGTGAACTGCAAAAAGCCGTGATCGGCCAGATCAATGTGATCGACGATGTGCTCACGGCATTGATTGCCGGCGGCCATGTGTTGCTCGAAGGTGTCCCGGGGCTGGGCAAGACCCTGTTGGTGCGGGCACTGGCGCGCTGCTTCGGCGGCGAATTCGCACGCATCCAGTTCACCCCGGACCTGATGCCCAGCGACGTCACCGGGCACGCGGTGTACGACTTGCAGACCGAGCAATTCAAACTGCGCAAGGGTCCGCTGTTCACCAACCTGTTGCTGGCCGACGAGATCAACCGTGCCCCGGCGAAAACCCAGGCCGCGTTGCTCGAAGCCATGCAGGAGCGGCAAGTCACCCTGGAAGGTCGCGCCCTGCCCATCGCGCAACCCTTCATGGTGCTGGCCACACAAAACCCCATCGAACAGGAAGGCACTTACCCGTTGCCGGAAGCCGAGCTGGATCGCTTCATGCTCAAGGTGCGCATGGACTATCCCGACGCCGGGCAGGAGTTGGACATGGTGCGCCAGGTCAGCCGCTCGACCCGCGCCGACATGCTCGACGTGCAGCCGCTGCGCACAGTGTTGCAGGCCAAGGATGTGCTGGCCTTGCAGCGCATCGCCAGTGACTTGCCGATGGATGAACAGGTGCTCGATTACGCCGTGCGCCTGGCCCGCACCACCCGGAGCTGGCCAGGCCTGACCCTCGGTGCCGGGCCCCGGGCCTCGATTGCACTGGTCCGTTGCGCAAGGGCGCGGGCCTTGTTGCGCGGTGGCGAGTTCGTGATTCCGGATGACATAAAAGGTTGTGCGCTGTCGGTGCTGCGCCATCGCGTGCGCATCGCACCGGATCTGGACATCGAGGGGCTGGAGGTGGATCAGGTGCTGCGGCAATTGCTCGATCAAGTGCCGGCGCCGCGCCAGTGAAACCATCGCGCCTGCTGCTGCTCTGGCTGGCCCTGCTGTTGGTCATCGGCATCGTGCTGGGCGCCTTGCAGGCACTGGATTTTGCGCTGCCGTCTTACCTGTCGCGGATCAATTGGGGTCTGCTGTTGGCGCTTCTCGCGCTAGCGCTAATCGATGCCATCCGCCTCAAACGCTTGCCCTCACCCCGCGTGCGACGGCACATGCCCGGCAGCCTGTCGCTGGGACGCTGGGGGGAAGTACGACTGGAGCTTGAACATGACTTCGTTCAGCCGCTGGACCTGAAACTCTTCGACCATGTACCGGACGGCCTGGGCTTCGAAAACCTGCCGCTGACGCTGTCATTGCAACCCGGCCAACGCAGCCTGAGCAGTTATCGCCTGCGCCCGCTCAAGCGTGGTCACTTCCGTTTCGAGCACTGCGAAGTCAACCTGCCAGGTCCGTTGGGCCTGTGGACCGATAAACGCTTGCTGCAGGTACCGGACCAAACGCGCGTCTATCCCGACTTCGCCCGCCTGTACGGCGGCCAACTGTCGGCGGTGGACCACTGGCTCAACCAACTTGGCGTACGCCAACGCCAGCGCCGCGGACAGGGGCTGGAATTTCATCAACTGCGCGAGTTTCGCGAGGGCGACAGCCTGCGGCAAATCGACTGGAAAGCCACCGCCCGCCAACGTACGCCGATTGCCCGGGAGTATCAGGATGAACGCGACCAGCAGATCATTTTCATGCTCGATTGCGGCCGCCGCATGCGCAGTCAGGACGATGAGCTGGCGCATTTCGATCATGCGCTCAATGCCTGCCTGCTGCTGAGTTACATCGCGCTGCGCCAGGGCGATGCGGTGGGCCTGAGCACTTTTGCCAGCGATCAACCGCGCTACCTCGCCCCGGTGAAGGGCAGCGGGCAACTCAATATCCTGCTCAACACCGTCTACGACCTCAGCAGCAGCCAGCGCAGCGCCGACTATCAAGCGGCCATCACCCAATTGCTCGCCCGACAAAAACGCCGGGCGCTGGTGGTGCTGGTGACCAACCTGCGCGATGAGGACGATGAAGAGCTGCTCACGGCCGTCAAACGATTGGGCAAGCATCATCGGGTACTGGTCGCCAGTTTGCGCGAAAACGTGCTCGACCACATTCGGGAATCACTAGTGCAGACCTTGCCCGAGGCGTTGGCCTATTGCGGCACGGTGGATTACCTCAATGCACGGGTTGAACTGCATGAGCGGTTAAGTGCACATGGGGTGCCGGTGCTGGATGCGCGGCCCGGAGAGTTGGGTACGAAACTGGTGTCGCAGTATTTGAGCTGGAAGCGTAGTGGGAGTGTTTGATCTGCCTGCTGGATGCCCATCGTCTGCACTGGCGCCTTCGCGAGCAAGCCCGCTCCCACATGGGATCTTCAGTGAACATGGTATTTGCGAAACACACAGATCAACTGTGGGAGCGGGCTTGCTCGCGAAGCTCATTCAGGCCGAAGCCGGCAATGTCTGAAAACTGAAGTACTGCTTCAACGCCCCCACCAATTGTGCATATTCCGGCGGCGCCTGTTGCAGGCTGAACCCGGCGTCATAGTGGCGGGGGGTGGCGTCTTCATGGCACCACAGGCAGCACGCCCGCAGGTCAATAACCTGTTGGCAGCCATCGCTGGCCGGGATCTTCAGGCGCAAATCGAAGTCCGCGCCGATCATCATCGGCAACTGGCTGATCAGCATCAGCCCGTCTTCGGAGACATTGCCCAGATAGCCGATGGGTTTGTCGGTGATGCTGTTGAACACTTTCAGAAAATACGGCAGTTGATGCCGCTCGATCCGGCGGTCGGTGAACATGCTGAATTCGCTACGCAAGGCCCTTAAGCAGGACCGCACTAATGCTTCGGAACAGGCCAGCCTACTGATACCCAGGCATAAACCGCCCGCTCTCCCCGTTCCCGGTGCGACAGTCCATCAACCGCTGCCGCTTACGCCTGCCGATCACAGGTGTTACGTCAGTTTAGAAACTAGGCTCTAAACTGGTCTATTCGACTATAGCTCACCGCCGCCGGTCGGCCAGCTATTGAAGGGCAACCCGAATCAGAACTGCGTCGGGCGCACCGCTGCGGCACTGCGGGTGGGGTAGTGACCCAGGCTCTGCAAGGTTTCCAGACGGGCGCGGGCGCGGTAGGCGTATTCGCTTTGTGGATAGGAAGCGATGATGAATTGATAGGTCTGGGCGGCGTCGATGAACATTTTCTGCCGCTCCAGGCACTGACCGCGCATCATCGACACTTCCGGCCAGACATAAGGCCGTGCACGGCTGTCACGCTCGACCTTGGACAACTCGAGCATCACCTGCTCGCAATTGCCACGGTCGTAGGCGCTGTAGGCATTGTTCAAATGATGGTTCATGGCAAAACGGGTGCAGCCCGTGACGCTTGCAACACTAAGGGCAAGGGCAGCAATGTGTACGAATCGCATGGGAAATCTCCTGTCTTGAACGCTGTATCGACCCGAGGGCGCAAATCTTCAGGCCACCTGGCACAAAGTTGCGCGTTCAATAAAGAAAGAAAAAAGTAGTGCAAACGAACAATGACTACACCCCGAGACCATAGTAGCCTCACTCAGCGCTTGAACTCAGGAGTCTTTGCATGTCCGTCCGTCGTACCAAAATCGTCGCTACCCTTGGCCCGGCCAGTAACTCGCCGGAAGTTCTCGAACAGCTGATTCTGGCTGGCCTGGACGTCGCCCGCCTGAACTTCTCCCACGGCACCCCCGACGAGCACAAGGCTCGCGCGAAGCTGGTGCGTGACCTGGCCGCCAAGCACGGCCGCTTCGTCGCCCTGCTGGGTGACCTGCAAGGTCCGAAAATCCGTATCGCCAAATTCGCCAACAAGCGCATCGAGCTGAAGATCGGTGATCAATTCACCTTCTCCACCAGCCATCCGCTGACCGAAGGCAACCAGCAAGTGGTCGGCATCGACTACCCGGACCTGGTCAAGGACTGCGGTGTGGGCGACGAGCTGCTGCTCGACGACGGTCGCGTCGTAATGCGCGTCGACACCGCCACCGCCACCGAATTGAACTGCACCGTGACCATCGGCGGCCCGCTGTCGGACCACAAAGGCATCAACCGTCGCGGCGGCGGCCTGACGGCACCGGCCCTGACTGAAAAAGACAAGGCCGACATCAAGCTCGCCGCGGAAATGCAGGTCGACTATCTGGCCGTGTCTTTCCCGCGTGACGCAGCCGATATGGAATACGCGCGCAAACTGCGCGACGAGGCTGGCGGCACCGCCTGGCTGGTGGCGAAGATCGAACGCGCCGAAGCCGTGGCTGACGACGAAACCCTCGATGGCCTGATCAACGCATCCGACGCCGTGATGGTGGCCCGTGGTGACCTGGGTGTGGAAATCGGCGACGCCGAGCTGGTGGGCATCCAGAAGAAAATCATTCTGCACGCACGTCGCCACAACAAGGCGGTGATCGTGGCGACCCAGATGATGGAGTCGATGATCCAGAACCCGATGCCGACCCGCGCCGAAGTGTCCGACGTAGCCAACGCCGTGCTCGACTACACCGACGCCGTGATGCTCTCGGCCGAAAGTGCCGCTGGTCTGTACCCGCTGGAAGCCGTACAGGCGATGGCACGCATCTGCGTCGGCGCTGAAAAGCACCCGACCAGCAAGACCTCCAGCCACCGCATCGGCAAGGAATTCCAGCGCTGCGACGAAAGCATCGCCCTGGCCACCATGTACACGGCCAACCACTTCCCGGGCGTGAAGGCGATCATCGCGTTGACCGAAAGCGGCTACACCCCGCTGATCATGTCGCGCATCCGTTCCTCGGTGCCGATCTATGCGTTCACTCCGCATCGCGAAGCCCAGGCCCGCGCGGCGATGTTCCGTGGCGTGTACACCGTTCCATTCGACCCGGCCTCGCTGGCACCCAATGAAGTCAGCCAGAAAGCCATCGACGAGCTGGTCAAGCGCGGCGTGGTGGAGAAAGGCGACTGGGTCATCCTGACCAAGGGCGACAGCTACCACACCACCGGCGGCACCAACGGCATGAAAATCCTGCATGTTGGCGACCCGATGGTCTGAGTGACCGGTTGCTGAAAGACAAAAGCCCCGCCATGTGAATGGCGGGGCTTTTTGCTTTCTGATCCTGGTGCTGTGTTGCCTGGGCTGACGCTTTCGCGAGCAGGCTCGCTCCCACAATGGTACGGCGTAGCCTGCTCGCGAAGAGGGAGGCCCAGTCACCATAGATTTCAATGCCTGTTGATAAACCCGGACAACGCCGCCATCGCCTCCGGCGAACGCAATCGCTGGGTAAACAACGCCCCCTCTTCTTCTATTACCTTGCGCAACAATTCCCGATCCGGGGCTTTCATCAACTGCTTGCTGATCCGCACCGCCTCAGGTGGCAAAGACTCAAAGCGCAGGGCCATCTCCCGAGCCTTGGCCAACGCCTCTTCGCCACTGCCCAAGGCTTCGGACGCAATGCCCCATGCCGCAGCCTGTTCACCGTTGAATCCTTCGCCCAGCAGCAACAATTCCGCCGCTTTGGCCTGCCCAAGCAGACGCGGCAGGAGCAAGCTGGAGCCGAATTCCGGGCACAGGCCAAGGTTGACGAACGGCATGCGCAAGCGTGCGTCACGGCTGACGTAAACCAGATCGCAGTGCAGAAGCAGCGTCGTGCCAATCCCCACGGCAGCGCCCGCCACGGCGGCGATCACCGGTTTGCGGCATTCAAGCAGGTTGAGCATGAAGCGGAATACCGGGCTGTCGAGGTTGTTCGGTGGTTGCTGGATGAAGTCAGCAATGTCGTTGCCGGCGGTGAAACACTCGCTGGAGCCCGTGATCAGCACGGCGTTGATTTCAGGGTCGCTATCGGCCTGCTTCAGCGCTTCGGCCAGATGGTTGTACATTGCACGGGTCAGGGCGTTTTTCTTTTCCGGGCGATTGAGGCGCAGCGTCAGCAGGCCGCGTTCGCGTTCAATCTGGATGGCATCGGTCATGGTCGGTCTCGCGTCTGGAATTCAGCGCTCAACCACGGGGCAGGAAGACATCGGCCAGCAGTTGATTGCGCGGCAGTCCCGCCAGATACAGGCGCCGGGCAAAGGCGTCAACGCTGTCGGGGGCTCCGCAGAGTAGGGCCAGGGTTTGCCGGGAGACAAGGCGCAGTTGCGCCAAAACCGCTGGCAACTCGGCCGCGGTCCATAGCTCGATACTCAGGTTCGCACGGCTGGCAGCCATGGCTTGCAACGGCTTGGCCAGATAATGCTCATTGCCATCATGGGCCAGGTGAATGACGCGAATTGCGCCCCGGTGATCATGGCGCAACGCTTCGCGCAGCACACCGAACAGTGGCCCCAGCCCCGTGCCGGAGGCCATTAGCCACAACGGTCGATCATGCCAGTCCGGGTCATAGTGCAAGGCCCCGCCGCGCAATTCGCCAAGGCGGATCGGATCGCCGATGTTCAGCTGACGCGCGGCATCACTGAATTCACCCGGCAGGCGACAATCGAGGTGAAACTCCAGGAAGCGGTCGTCTTCCGGCAGGCTGGCCAGGGAATACGGTCGCGCCACATTACCCACCCACAACACCAGATGCTGGCCGGCGCTGTAGCGCAAAGGACGTTGTGGGGTCAGGCGCAAACGTAACACGCTGTCGCTCAACCAATCGACGGCCGCGACCTCGGCCGGGCGGCCGTCCTGTTGCGGGTCGAAAGTGTGCACCTGCAAGTCCTCGACCACCTGGCACTGGCACGCCAGGCGCCAGCCTTGCTGGCGTTGCTCCGGACTCAAGGCATCGGGGCGGCTGTCGCTCGGCAGCCCTTGTACGCACTGCACCAGGCACGCATGACAACTGCCGGCGCGACAGCTGTAGGGCACTGCCACACCGTTCTGATTCAGGGCATCGAGCAAATTGCTGCCCACCGCCACCGACCAATGGCGCTCGCCGACACGCAGCTCAGGCATCGACGTTTTCCCACGCTGCCGCGCAACGGTTGCGCCCGTCACGCTTGGCGCGATACAGCGCCTGATCGGCCCGCTGCAAGGCTTCGTCGAGATCCTCGCCCGGCTCCAGCAGGGTCATGCCCGCGGACAGGCTGAGATTGCGTACGTTCAGACCGATCAACTCGACATCGGTGAACGCGATGCGCAACCGCTCGCAGCACAGGGTCAAACTGTCGGCATCGCAGTCGGGCAGCAGCACTACGAACTCTTCGCCGCCGTAGCGGGCCAGGACGTCACCTTCGCGCAAGCAAGCGGTGGCCACGCCGGCAAAGGCTTGCAGCACTTGATCGCCAGCGGCATGACCGTGCAGGTCGTTGATGCGTTTGAAATGGTCGAGATCGATCAGCGCCAGGCCATGCATAACGCCGGTCTCCATGGCATTGAGCTCGCGGGAGGCCAGGCGCAGGAAATGCCGGCGATTGAACAGGCCGGTCAACTCGTCGGTGGCCACGAGGTCTTCGAGCTGGCGCATCATCCCGCGCAATGTGTCCTGGTGAGCCTGCAAGGCAAAACGGCGCTGGCGCATGCGGTGGCGCGAGGCCTGGACATAACCGGCATAGAGCACCAGCCAGACCAGCACGATCAACAGCACGCACACCTGCAACGCCGCCAGGGCCGGGTCGGGCAGCTGGAAGTGATAGCCCTCCCACAGCGTGATCGCGCTGAAACTTAAAAACACCAGCAAGGCGCATCGCAGGAATGAGCGACGGGACAGGTGGAACAACCCGAACAGCAGAATCAATACATAAAAAACCAGGAATGCCCCGCGCGCATCGTTCAGATGGGCAATCAGCCAGGTTTGCCAACCCAGCCCCAGCAACACCTGGGTTTCGGTCATGCTGGGGTCGGCGAAGCGCAGGTTGCAGCCGGAATAGAATATTGCGAACAGCGTTGCCTGGCTGATCACCACCAGCGCGCTGCCAATGGCCACGCCCGATAGCGTGTCCTGAAAGTGACCGGTAAAAAACGCCAGCCACAGCAACAGCAGAGCCAAGGCATAGGTGCCGGCCGCGAGGGCAAAACGTTTGAGCAACAGTCGCTGGATGGCGTTATGGGTCAATCGTTGACTCACCGAATGAAAGGAGACTGACAGAGCGTCCTACTCTACAGACCGTATGTCACTTTAGTGGCGTGGCCGATAAATGACCATCGATTTTCTGGCCCCCACGTCCTTGTAGGTGCTGGCTTGCCAGCGAAGACGGCGTGTCAGACGACAACTGTATCGCCTGTCAGGTCGCTTTCGCTGGCAAGCCAGCGCCTACAAGAGGTTATGCGTATCTATGCGACCAACGATTGACTACCGGCGCGTGTGCCCTTGAGCGAGGCGCGGTATACTGCCGCGCCTTTTTAGCGTCGCGCCAGCATGCCCGGCGTGCCTTGAAAGGTGCTTGCAACCGACCGATGCACCCAAGCTGCAAGCACCTTATTGAATGTTCCCGTCTTTTAGAGGAGCGCGACTCATGACCGTGATCAAGCAAGACGACCTGATTCAGAGCGTTGCCGACGCCCTGCAGTTCATTTCCTATTACCACCCCGTGGATTTCATCCAGGCGATGCACGAGGCCTACCTGCGTGAAGAATCGCCGGCAGCCCGCGATTCCATGGCGCAGATCCTGATCAACTCGCGCATGTGCGCCACCGGCCACCGCCCGATCTGCCAGGACACCGGCATCGTGACCGTGTTTGTCCGCGTGGGCATGGACGTGCGCTGGGATGGCGCGACCATGGGCCTGGACGACATGATCAACGAAGGCGTGCGTCGCGCCTACAACCTGCCGGAAAACGTCCTGCGTGCTTCGATCCTCGCCGACCCGGCGGGTGCTCGCAAGAACACCAAGGACAACACCCCGGCCGTTATCCACTACTCCATCGTTCCGGGTAACACCGTGGAAGTGGACGTGGCGGCCAAGGGCGGCGGTTCCGAGAACAAGTCGAAGATGGCCATGCTCAACCCGTCCGACTCGATCGTCGACTGGGTTCTGAAGACCGTTCCGACCATGGGCGCCGGCTGGTGCCCACCGGGCATGCTCGGCATCGGCATCGGCGGTACTGCCGAGAAAGCCGCGGTAATGGCCAAGGAAGTGTTGATGGAATCCATCGACATCCACGAGCTGAAAGCCCGCGGCCCGCAGAACCGCATTGAAGAAATGCGCCTGGAGCTGTTCGAGAAGGTCAACCAGTTGGGCATTGGCGCCCAGGGCCTCGGTGGCCTGACCACCGTGCTCGACGTGAAGATCATGGACTACCCGACCCACGCCGCTTCGTTGCCGGTGTGCATGATCCCGAACTGCGCCGCCACCCGTCACGCGCACTTCGTGCTCGACGGTTCCGGCCCGGCCTCGCTGGAAGCGCCACCGCTGGACGCCTACCCGGAAATCGTCTGGGAAGCCGGTCCTTCGGCCCGTCGCGTCAACCTCGACACCCTGACCCCGGAAGAAGTGCAGAGCTGGAAGCCGGGCGAAACCGTCCTGCTCAACGGCAAGATGCTCACCGGTCGCGACGCTGCGCACAAGCGCATGGTCGAGATGCTGAACAAGGGTGAAACCCTGCCGGTGGATCTGAAAGGTCGTTTCATCTATTACGTCGGCCCGGTTGATCCGGTTCGCGAAGAAGTGGTTGGCCCTGCCGGCCCGACCACCGCTACGCGGATGGACAAATTCACCCGTCAGATCCTTGAGCAAACCGGCCTGCTGGGCATGATCGGCAAATCCGAGCGCGGCCCGACCGCCATCGATGCGATCAAGGACCACAAAGCCGTTTACCTGATGGCAGTGGGCGGCGCGGCTTACCTGGTGGCGCAAGCGATCAAGAAATCCCGCGTCGTGGCGTTTGCCGAACTGGGCATGGAAGCGATCTACGAGTTCGACGTCAAAGACATGCCAGTGACTGTTGCAGTCGACAGCAAGGGCGAGTCGGTACACATCACCGGTCCTGCCATCTGGCAGAAAAAGATCAGTGAAAGTTTGGCGGTGGAAGTGCAGTAAGCACCTCGACTGAACAAGCAAAGGCGACAGGGCTACCCCTGTCGCCTTTTTTATTGCCCACCCTTCCCCCTTCCCTGTAGGAGCGAGGCTTGCCCGCGAAGAGTCCCTCGAGGGAGCCAAAAGCTTCGCGGGCAAGCCTCGCTCCTACAAGGAAAGCGGAAGCTCATGTTATCGTGCGGCCCCTCCGTATTCCTTGTGTAAGCCCTGCATGTTCTTGTCTTCCCGCTCCCTGCGCCTGACGCTGTATACCGTGTTGATCATCGCCGGTGCTGCCCTCGCGGCCACCCTGGCCATGCGTCATACCGTGCGCCAATCCATGGTCGAAGACGCGGCCCGGGCCAACCAGCAACTGGCGCTGTACGCCACATCGCTGCACACCCTCATCGAACGCTACCGCGCCCTGCCCTCGGTGCTGGCGCTGGATCCGCAATTGCGCGATGCGCTCAAAGGCCCGGTCAGCCCCGAGCAACAGGAGCTGCTGAACCGAAAACTGGAAAAGATCAACGGCGCCGCCGAATCCTCGACCCTGGAATTGCTCGACCGCACCGGCCTTGCCGTGGCCGCGAGCAACTGGCGTTTGCCCAGCAGTTACGTCGGCCACAATTATGGCTTCCGTCCCTATTTCAATCAGACCCGCACCCAAGGCACCGGGCGCTTTTATGCCGTAGGCGTGACCAGTGGAATTCCGGGTTACTTCCTGTCCAGCGCCGTGACCGATGACGACGGACAGTTTCTCGGCGCCATGGTGGTGAAACTGGAGTTTCCGGAACTGGAACGCGAGTGGCGCCAGGGCAACGACACGCTGCTGGTCAGCGACGCCCGCGGGATCATCTTCATCGCCAATCAACCGGGTTGGCGCTATCGCCACTTGAAACCGCTGAGCGAAAGCGATCACGCCGAACTCAAGACCACCCGCCAATACGACAAGCAACCGTTGACGCCGCTTGAATTTCAATCGTTGCGCCGCTTTGACGACAACAGCGAACTGGCACGGGTCGAGGGTCCGGACGGCAATGCCGACTATCTATGGGAATCTTTGCCGCTGGCCGCCGAAGGCTGGACCCTGCACCTGCTCCGGCGTCCCCAGGTTGCCTTCGAAGACAGCCGCAACGCGGCACTCGCGGCAGCCGGGTTGTGGCTGGCTCTGGTGTTTCTGTTGTTGTTTCTCAACCAGCGCTGGCGTCTGGCCAAACTGCGCCAGCGCAGTCGCGAGGAGCTTGAGCAACTGGTGGAAGAGCGTACCCGTGACCTGCGCACGGCCCAGGACGGACTGGTGCAATCGGCCAAACTCGCCGCCCTCGGGCAGATGTCGGCCGCCTTGGCCCACGAGATCAATCAACCGCTGACAGCCCAGCGCATGCAGCTGGCGACCTTGAGGCTGCTGCTCGATCACGGCCGGGTCGATGATGCCTACAAGGCGCTCAAACCCGTGGACGAGATGCTCACACGCATGGCCGCCCTCACCGGCCACCTGAAAACCTTTGCCCGCAAAAGCCCCAGCGGCTTGCGCGAACGCCTGGACCTGGCGGCGGTGGTGGACCAGTCGCTGCAATTGCTCGACACGCGACTGCGCGACGAGCAGGTCAGCACAGTGCTGCATCTGACGCGTCCGGCCTGGGTACGCGGCGATGCGATTCGCCTGGAGCAGGTGCTGATCAACCTGTTGCGCAACGCGCTGGATGCGATGCAGGACAAACCCTGCAAGCGCCTGGAAATCCGCCTCGAAGCCGAGGAACAACTGTGGCGGTTGAGCGTCATCGACAACGGCAGCGGCATCTCGGAAGAGAATCTGCCCAAGGTGTTCGATCCATTCTTCACTACCAAACCCGTGGGCGATGGCCTGGGTATCGGCCTGGCGGTTTCTTTCGCTATCGTTCACGAATCGGGCGGGCGCCTGACGGCCGACAATCACGCCAACGGTGCAGTGTTCACCCTGACCTTGCCCATCGATCTGGAGGCCCATGGCTCATGCTCAATTCAGTGATGGTGGTCGATGACGAAAGCAGCATCCGCAGCGCCGTCGAGCAATGGCTGAGCCTGTCGGGTTTCGAAGTGCAGTTGTTCAGTCGTGCCGATGAGTGCCTGGCACAACTGCCGAAACATTTTGCCGGGGTGATTCTCAGCGATGTGCGCATGCCGGGCATGACCGGGCTGGAGCTGTTGGCTGAAGTGCAGCAACGCGATGCCGACCTGCCGGTGATCCTGCTGACCGGTCACGGCGATGTCCCCATGGCCGTCGACGCCATGCGCGAGGGTGCCTACGATTTTCTGGAAAAACCCTTCAGCCCCGAAACCCTGCTCGGCAGCCTGCGCCGGGCCCTGGACAAGCGCCGGCTGGTCCTGGAAAACCGTGCCCTGCACGAACAGGCCGACAACCGCGCCAAGCTCGATGCCACGCTGCTCGGCGTATCCCGAAGCCTGCAAACCTTGCGCGGGCAAGTGCTGGACCTGGCGGCGCTGCCAGTCAACGTACTGATCCGTGGCGAAACCGGCAGCGGCAAGGAATTGGTTGCCCGCTGCCTGCACGACTTCGGGCCGCGCGCCGACAAACCCTTTGTCGCATTAAACTGCGCGGCCATTCCCGAGCAACTGTTTGAAGCCGAGCTGTTCGGTCACGAAAGCGGCGCGTTCACCGGGGCTCAGGGCAAGCGCATCGGTAAACTGGAATACGCCGATGGCGGCACCTTGTTTCTCGACGAAATCGAGAGCATGCCCCTGGCCCAGCAGGTGAAATTGCTGCGGGTGTTGCAGGAGCAGAAGCTGGAACGCCTGGGTTCGAACCAGAGTATTCGCGTGGATCTGCGGATCATCGCCGCGACCAAACCGGACCTGCTCGACGAAGCACGGGCCGGACGTTTTCGCGAGGATCTGGCTTATCGCCTGAACGTCGCCGAACTGCGCCTGCCGCCGTTGCGCGACCGTCGCGAAGACATTCCCCTGTTGTACGAGTCTTTCGCCCGACAGGCCGCCGAGCGCCTGGGTCGTTCCTTTTCACCGTTGAGCGGGCCGCAATTGAGCCATCTGCTGAGCCACGACTGGCCGGGCAATGTGCGGGAACTGGCAAACGCGGCCGAGCGCCAGGTGCTGGGGCTTGGCGAACCTGTCCCTGCGGGTATCGAACCCGGGCAGTCACTGGCGGCGCAGCAGGAAGCCTTTGAAGCACAGTGTCTGCGCGCGGCGTTGGCCCGGCACAAGGGCGACGTCAAGGCGGTGCTTGAGGAGCTGCAACTGCCGCGTCGCACCTTCAATGAAAAGATGCAGCGGCATGGGCTTACACGGGAGATGTTTCTGTAGCGTCTGGACGGACCTCTTCGCGAGCAGGCTCGCTCCTACAGTGGATCGGTGTACGCCTCACCATTGTGGGAGCGAGCCTGCTCGCGATGGGGCCCGCACATCCAACAAAAACTCCCGAGCCGAATGAGCGACTTTCCGCTCACATCCAATCCTGAATAAGCGGATTTCCGCTCACCAGAACGTCCTACCCCCTCTAAACCGGCCCTCTCCCTCTTGGCACAGCTCCTGCTATAGCCCCCGCAGGCTGCGTTTAACCGCGCTCCACAAAAACAATTAAACGAAGGATCCTTCAATGGATAACTCCAACGCCCTGCCCCTTGGGTCGGCTGCCGTGACGGCCAAACCAAGAACCACTGCCAGCCGCATCAAATCGATTTTCAGCGGCTCTGTCGGCAACATGGTCGAGTGGTATGACTGGTACGTCTATGCCGCCTTCTCCCTGTACTTTGCCAAGACCTTTTTCCCCGCCGGTTCCTCCACTGCGCAACTGATGAACACCGCTGCGATCTTCGCCGTGGGCTTTTTGATGCGCCCGATCGGTGGCTGGCTGATGGGCCTGTATGCCGACAAAGTCGGACGCAAAAAGGCGCTGATGGCCTCGGTATACCTGATGTGCTTTGGCTCGCTGCTGATCGCGCTGAGCCCTGGCTATGAAACCATCGGCATCGGCGCGCCGATCCTCCTGGTGTTCGCCCGACTGCTGCAAGGCCTGTCGGTCGGCGGCGAGTACGGCACCTCCGCCACCTACCTGTCGGAGATGGCGACCAAGGAACGTCGCGGCTTCTTCTCCAGCTTCCAGTACGTGACGCTGATCTCCGGCCAACTCATCGCGCTGGGGGTACTGATCCTTCTGCAACAAACCCTGACCACCGAACAGCTGTATGCGTGGGGCTGGCGTATCCCGTTCGCCATCGGCGCGCTGTGTGCCGTGGTCGCGCTCTACCTGCGTCGCGGCATGGAAGAAACCGAGTCGTTCACCAAGAAGGAAAAGGCCAAGGAAAGCGCGATGCGCACGTTGCTGCGTCATCCGAAGGAACTGATGACCGTGGTCGGCCTGACCATGGGCGGTACCCTGGCGTTCTACACCTACACCACCTACATGCAGAAATACCTGGTGAACACCGTCGGCATGAGCATTTCCGACTCCACCACCATCTCTGCGGCCACGCTGTTCCTGTTCATGTGCCTGCAACCGATTATCGGCGGCCTGTCGGACAAGATCGGCCGACGCCCGATCCTGATCGCCTTCGGCGTGCTGGGCACGATTTTCACCGTGCCGATCCTGATGACCCTGCACACCATCCAGACCTGGTGGGGCGCGTTCTTCCTGATCATGGCGGCGCTGATCATCGTCAGCGGCTACACCTCCATCAACGCGGTGGTCAAAGCCGAACTGTTCCCGACCGAAATCCGCGCCCTGGGCGTCGGCCTGCCCTACGCACTGACCGTATCGATCTTCGGCGGCACCGCTGAATACATCGCCCTGTGGTTCAAGAGCATCGGCATGGAAACCGGCTACTACTGGTATGTCACCGCGTGTATTGCCGTGTCGTTGCTGGTGTACATCACCATGAAAGACACCCGTAAGCATTCGCGGATTGTGACGGACTAATAGTCACATTTGAGGGTGGCTGTACTGGCCTCATCGCGGACAAGCCCGCTCCCACAGTATTCGGCGTTGGTCACAAATGTTGTGCACGCCACAGAAACCTGTGGGAGCGGGCTTGCCCGCGATGGGTTCACCTCGGTATCAAGTCAACTCGGCAGTCGCCTGTTTCCCGTACTTGTTCTGCGCGAACGAAGCCCCCGCAATCATCACCACCAGAACCCCCGCCAACACCAGCGACGAACCGATAGTGCCGAAATCCAGTCCGCCTTTTGCATGGGGTTTGGTCAGGAAATCGCCCAAGGTTGCACCGAACGGTCGTGTCAGCACAAACGCCACCCAGAACAACAGCACCGACGAAATCTTCGTGAAGTATTTGAGCAGCACCACCAGCGCAATGGTCGAGCCGATCAGCAATGCGCCACCGGCAAAACCAAGCCCCGAATCATCGGCCAGGTAGTCCCCAAGGGCAGTACCCAGCGTGTTGGAAAACAGAATGGCCGTCCAATAGAACATCTCGCCGCGGAAGGTCTGGACCTTGGTCACGTTCAGCGAATCCCCACTGAGGCGCCAGGCCGCGAAAATCCCCAGCAAGATCGCAATCAGGATCATCGAGCCGGTGGCATAGCCCAGTTCAAGGGTGCGATCCATGAAGTCGGACATGGTGGTGCCCGCCGTGCTGGTCGACAGAATCACCAGCCAGTACAGCACCGGCTTGTAGGTTTTCGACATCAGTTGCGTGATCAATGTCAGCACGAACACGCTGATCAACAGCAGCGAACTGACGGCGTAACCGACATTGAGGGTCATCGACAGCAGGTCCCCGGCGGTCTCACCCAAGGTGGTCGCACAGATTTTCATCACCCAGAACGCCAGGGTGATTTGAGGAAGTTTATTCATCGGGCAATAGAGCTCCAGTGGTCATGACAAGCATTTTCTTCGGCTTATGCCGCGGGGGCGCAGACTGGAGCAGAGGCAGTGAAAAATGGGTAAGCGCTTTATGAAAATTCTGTCACACAGGCAAAAGAGCGGATTAATCACGAGTGAGGCGGTTATGCCCACGGGTGGAAATCAGCGGCGCGTCCTTGCACTATGGCTCCCCTCCGATTCAAGCCTTCAGGAAGACTGGCCATGCCCGACGACATCCACTACTACGAACCCGCCAATGGCCACGGCCTGCCCCACGATCCGTTCAACGCGATCGTCGGCCCGCGTCCCATTGGCTGGATTTCTTCACAGGATGCCAACGGCCGCTTGAATCTGGCGCCCTACAGTTTCTTCAACGCCTTCAACTACATTCCGCCGATCATCGGTTTTTCCAGCGTCGGGCGTAAAGACAGCCTGAACAACATCGAACAGACCGGTGAGTTCGCCTGGAACCTGGCCACACGGCCATTGGCCGGGCAGATGAACCAGAGCAGCGCCATGGTCGGGTCAGAGGTGGACGAATTCGAGCTGTCCGGACTGACCCCGGCTGCCTCGAAAATCATTGCGGTGCCACGGGTTGCCGAAAGCCCGGTGTCCTTCGAGTGCAAGGTCACACAGATCATCCAGCTGCAGCGCGCGGACGGGAATGTGGTGCCGAGCTGGCTGATTCTCGGCGAAGTGGTCGCCGTGCATATCGCCAAGTGGCTGTTGAAGGACGGGGTGTACGACACCGCCGCGGCAGAACCGATTCTGCGCGGCGGCGGGCCGGCGGACTATTTCCAGCTGGGGCCTGAGGCGTTGTTCAAGATGTATCGCCCGGGGGCGGTCAAATGATCACCAGAGCAGGTCGGCATCTTCCTTGACGTTCTTGAGACGGGTCAGCTCTTTGGCGGCCGCCAGATCGGCATCATGGGCGGTCTTGAAAATCTGGCCTTCCAGCACCTTGTGAAAACGCGGGGCGCCGGAGCCACCCAACGCTTTGACGGCAATGGCGGCATGGTAACCACCCTCGCCGGGTACTACGGCCGATACGGCTTCGAAGGTTTCAAAGGCTTTGCGTGCCATGTTGAGCATCCTGGCTGGTTGAGAATGCTGCCATTAAACCCTCAACCGGCCAGTTTGTGTACCGCTACCCCGGACTGGCCGAGGGCCTGCGCCGCCGACACCTCCTTGAATGTGTGGAAATCCAGGCTGTTGACCACCAGTTCCTGCACCAGCTCGGCAAAAATCTCCATGGCCGGGGTACTGAAGTAGGCGGTCATGGCTGTTTGATTGACCCAGAAGCCGGACACCAGCCACAGCTCTGGATCGCACTGCGACTGCTGCAAGGCAAAGTTCAGGCAACCTGGCGCCGCGCGGGACGGTTCGATCAGCGCGCTCAGGCGCACACCCAGCTCTTGCGAACGCCCGGCACGCGCTCGGACAAAGGCCATATGACTGACGGGGATTTGCTTTGACATGTTCAACCCTCCCGGGGAGTCGCGTGGCAGCCTGGGACGGGCTGCGACAGGATCAAAGGTTAAGGGCCGATACGCCTGTGTCGTTAGTCGATTCCTGCCGGTGCGTTGCACAATCCTGCGAGACTGCAGTGTGCGGCTGTAACAAGGTGTAAAACGCTGTCACGGTACTGTCATACGAGTTTCAAGCAAGTTTTCCCGTCTGCTCTCTGCCTTGTCAGGGTGAAAAAACAACCCCGTGCAGAATCAGGCAAGCATTCGACAGGATGTGTCTACCGCTGCCGCTTGCACAAACATATGCTCTGCCCCATCACTTCTGCCCTTGCGAGGATGCCTTGCATGTCGTCATTCGATCACTTTTCTCAACAGCAACCAGACCCGCTGGATGCCGAGATGGAAAAGCAGCGCGCTGAACTGGCGGCAATCATTCGTCGCAATACTGGCGAAGATGGCAGTTATGCCACCGCCGTCGATTCGCTGTTCATGTCGCGCCACAGCCAAAACCACGATTTCGCCCCGGTGCTGGCGCAACCCGCGCTGTGCATCATGGCTCAGGGACGCAAGGAAGTTCGGCTGGTTGACGAGTATTTCAATTACGACCCGCTGAATTACCTGGTGGTATCGGTCTCGATGCCTCTTAGCGGTCGGGTGGTGAATGTCACGTCCGAGGAACCGATCCTGGCGGTGCGGCTGGATATCGATCCGACGGAAATCACCGCGCTGATCGCCGATGCCGGCCCCATCGGCGTGCCGACCCGACCCGCCGGGCGCGGCCTGTATGTGGAACGCATCGACACCGCGATGCTCGACGCGGTGCTGCGTCTGGCGCGGTTGCTCGACACACCGAAAGACATCGCCATGCTCGCGCCGCTGATTCGACGGGAAATTCTCTATCGGTTGCTGCGCAGCCCGCAGGGCCATCGGCTGTACGAAATCGCCATCGCCAACAGTCAGAGCCATCGCATCAGCCAGGCGATCAAATGGCTCAATGGCAACTTTGAGCAACCGCTGCGCATCGATGATCTGGCGAAGGAAGTGAACCTGAGCGTCTCGACGCTGCATCACCGTTTCAAGGCGATGACGGCGATGAGTCCATTGCAATATCAGAAGCAGCTGCGCCTGCAGGAGGCTCGGCGCTTGATGCTGGCGGAAGGGCTGGAGGCTTCGGCGGCGGGTTACCGGGTCGGCTATGAAAGCCCCTCGCAGTTCAGCCGGGAATACAGCCGGTTGTTCGGGGCGCCGCCGTTGCGGGATTTGGCGCGGTTGCGACTGTCGGTCTAGCAAAGTTTTGTGTTGTTTGTACCGGCCTCATCGCTGGCAAGCCAGCTCCCACAGGGGCTGTGGGTGATCACAAAATTGTGTGAACACCGACGAACCCTGTAGGAGCTGGCTTGCCAGCGAAGAGGCCGGCAAAACCACCATCAAATCCGATCAGGCGCCCAGCACGCGGCACGCCTCCGCCGGCAAGGTCACCGACACCGGATGCCCGATGCTCAAGCCAATCCCCTGGCACGGCGTGCTCAGTGCGGTAAACGAAACCCCGGAACACTCAACCGTGGTCTCGATGGTCGCGCCGATATCACGCACGAACGTCACCTTGCCCAGCAAGCGGTTGCCCGCCGTTGCCTGCGCGGGCGACAGTTGCAGGTCTTCAGGGCGAATCAGCATCTTCACCTTCTCCCCTGCCGCAATACTCGTGCAGATCGGCACTTGCAGCGCATCGCCACCCGGCAGGCTGACCTTGCCGTTGCCCAGCGCGGTGGCCGGGAAGATGTTGCCGGAGCCGATGAAGTCGGCGACGAATTCGTTGGCCGGATGCCGATAGATCTCGATCGGCGTGCCCACCTGCTGTACCCGATGTTCACCCAATACGACGACGATATCGGCCATGGTCATGGCCTCGCGCTGATCGTGAGTCACCATGATGGTGGTGATGTTCAGGCGCTGTTGCAGCTGGCGGATTTCCACCTGCATCGACTCGCGCAGCTTGGCGTCCAGCGCCGACAGCGGTTCGTCGAGCAGGAGGATTTTCGGGTTGTTGGCGATCGCACGGGCAATCGCCACACGCTGGCGCTGGCCGCCGGAGAGTTTTGCCACCGGGCGATCGATCATCGCTTGCAGCTGGATCAGCTCCAGCAACTCCACCACTCGCGCCCGCTGATCAGCCTTGCTGACCCCGCGCAGTTTCAGCGGATAGGCAATGTTCTCGCCCACGGTCATGTGCGGGAACAGCGCCAAAGACTGGAACACCATGCCAAAGTTGCGCAGGTGCGCCGGGGTGTTGCCGATGTCCTCGCCATCCAGGCGGATCTCGCCGCCGGTCAGGGTTTCAAGACCGGCAATCATGCGCAGCAACGTGGTTTTGCCACAGCCCGAAGGGCCGAGGAAACACACCAGTTTGCCCTCGGGCAAATGCAGGTTTACATCCGTTACCGCGCAGGCCGAGCCGTAATGTTTCTCGACGTTTTCCAGAATCAGACCAGACATGTGAATCACCTCAAGAAATCAGAACGAAACGCCGCCTTCACCCACCAACTTCTCCAGCGCCCAAATGAGCACGAAGTCGATCAGCACGATGAGCACGGCAAACGAGAATACGGTGGGGTCAAGCGAGGACACGGTGCGGCTGTACATCCAGATCGGCACGGTCATCACGTCGATGGTGTAGAGGAAATAGGTCACGGTGAATTCGTTGAACGAGACGATGAACGCCAGCAGCATTCCCGCCAGGATCCCCGACTTCATCAACGGCACCACCACATCGACAATCGCCCGCAGCGGTGAAGCACCAAGCATCTGCGCGGCCTCTTCGACTTCGCTGCCGATGGAGAGCATCGCCGCCGTGCAGTTTTTCACCACGAACGGCAACGCGAGGATCACGTGGGCAATCACCAGCCGCGAAGTGGTCATCTGGAACGGCAGGCTGTCGAACACCAGCAGCAATGCCAGGCCCAGCACCACCATCGGGAACACCAGGGGCAGCGACATCAATTGCAGCGCCACGGCCTTGCCACGGAACTCACAACGGGTCAGCGCATAGGCCGCCGGCACCGCGATCAGTGTGGCGAAGATCATGGTCAGGCACGACACCATCAGGCTGGTGGTCATGGCCTTGCCCAGGCTCAGCACATCGCTGGCATCCGGCGACACGAAGGTGTGCCAGGCCGCCTTGTACCATTGCAGGCTGTAGCTGCTTGGCGGGAAGTCGAGGTTCGACGAGCCGCTGAAGGACATGACGATCATGGTCAGGATCGGCAACACCGCCAGCAACAGGATGAAGCCGGAGAGGATGCCGGCGAACTTGCCGGTTTCACCCGGCAGCAGCGACTGGCGCTTCTTGGTCAGGGAACTCATTGCGAAGCCTCCAGCATGCGCCGACGACGGCCTGTGATGTATTCGGACAAGGTCATGATGGCGAGCGTGGTCACGATCAGCACCACACCGGCAGCAGATGCGGCGGGCCAGTTCATCAGCGGGGCGATCTGGTCATGCACCATCACCGCCAGCATCGGTACGCGACGGCCACCGAGCAGCAGCGGCACGACGAAGCTGCTGGCGTTGTAGGCGAATACCAGGGTCGCACCGGTGATGATCCCCGGCAGGCTCATCGGCAACACCACCTGGCGAAACACCTGCAGGCGACTGGCGCCCAGGGTCGCGGCGGCTTCTTCGTAACTGCGGGCGACACCGCGCATGGCGCTGGCAATCGGCAGCACCGCCAGTGGGAAAGCGGTTTGCACCAGGCCCATCAACACGCCGTTCTGGTTGTAGAGGAGCATGATCGGACGCTTGATCAGGCCCAGGCCCATCAACGTCTGGTTGAGCATCCCGCCCGGGCCGAGGATCACCAGCCAGCCGTAGCTTTGCAGCAGCAGGTTGACCAGCAACGGCAGCAGCACCGCGGCCAGGAAGATCCGGCGTACGAACGGCGAAGTCAGGCGCGACATGGTGTAGGCCACCGGGATTGCCAGCAGCACCGCGATCACCGCACTGATCAGCGCCAGGCGCAGTGTCAGGATCAGCGATTTGAGGTAATAGGGTTCCAGCAATTGGGCATAACTGGCCAGGCTGAACCCGGACCATTCCGCGCCTTTGGTGCCCACGCTCATGCGCAGTACCAACAGGCTGGCGGCAATCAGCACGCCGAGAAACAGCATCGACGGCGAAAGGAAAAACCAGGCGCGCGCCGTGGGCGAAACACCCCGATTAGCGCGCACGGGGGCGACACTCACCGGATGGGTCAGAGGTTGGTGTTCCATAGCAAAGGGTCTCGTCAATGGAAAGCAGCTGACAAACACAACCTTGAAAACCACCACAAACCCTGTGGGAGTGGCGGTGCGACGATTCGACTTGCCCGCGAAAGCGATCTGTCATTTATCTTTGCCGACACGAAGACCGTCATCGCGGGCAAGTCGAATCGTCGCACCGCCGCCCCACAGAGTGTTGCAGTGTTCTAAAAGCCTGTGTACGTCACTCGATCAGGAAGAAAAGATTTCCGTGTAACGACGAATCCATTGGTCATGCACGGTGGCCAGGAAGGCGTTGTCGTGCATGATCGCTTTCTCGGCAATCTGTTCCGGCGTGAGGATGTACGGGCTCTTGCGCGCTTCGGCGGAGATGATCGCCTTGGCGTTGACCGGACCGTTGTAGATGTCCTCGGCCATTTTGCCCTGCACCAGCGGATCCAGAGAGTGGTTGATGAAGGCGTAGGCCATGTCGGTGTCGCCAGGACGGTTCTTCGGCATTACCGAGAGCATCAGGTCGGTGTAGAAACCTTCCTTCATGCCGAAGGTGGCGCCCAGGCCGTAGTTCGGATCACGGATCTGTTTCGGGAAGAATGCGGGTGCGTACAGGCCGCCCATGTCCAGGGAACCGGTGCGGAACAGTTCGGCGATCTGGTTCGGGTTTTCACCCAGGGTCACCACGCGATCTTTCAACTCGGCGAGTTTCTTGAAGCCCGGCTCGATGTTGTGCTCGTCACCACCGGCCAGCTTGGCGGCGATGATGATCAGGTCCATGGCCTCGGTCCAGTTCGGCGGCGGCAGGAAGATGTTCGGGGCCAGTTCCGGGTCCCACAGGGCCGCGTAGCTGTCCGGTGCTTGTTTCTGGGTGCGGGTGCTGTAGACCAGGCTGTTGCACCACAGCAGGTAACCGATACCGTGGCCATTGGCGCCGGTGCGGTATTTCTCCGGTACGTCGACCAGGTTGGGAATGCGGTTGAGGTCGGGTTTTTCCAGCAGGTTGGCGGCGGCCAGACCTTCGGCGCCGACGCCTGCCAGGGTGATGATGTCGTACTGCGGACGATCACCGCCGGCCTTCAGTTTGGCGACCATTTCCGAGGTACTGCCGGTGCGGTCGGCGACGACCTTGCAACCGTACTTGTCTTCGAAGGTCGCAGCGATGTTGCGCAACGCCGCCAGGCCGGTGTCATCGGACCAGGTCAGCAGTTTCAGGGTCTTGCCGGCAAAACGTGTATCGCTGGCGTTGGCCTTGATGAACGGCATGCTCATGGCCGCCGCGGCAACCGAGGCTACGCCCACGGTCTTGATGAATTGACGTCTATTCAGATCGTGCTCGCCCATTACGGACTCCCTTTGTTTTTGTAGGTATGAGGCTGGTCGAAACTGTTGCATCCGCGCGGCCGGATCTGCTTGGAACCCCTTATTTACGGGGTGTTAACTGAGCCGACGGGTTCATCCTGAGGTTGTGTAAAACACCTGACTATCGATAAAAACTCATTGAAGCCATGACCTGAGCGCATGCCTCAACACGAGGCATGCGCTCACCTTTTTCGTGCCTTCAGACAGCCCGGATCACGTGCTTGATTTCCTGGAAAGCCTGCAAGCCCCATGGCCCCAATTCGCGGCCGATGCTGCTCTGTTTGTAGCCACCCCAGGCGGTCTGCGGGAAGATCACCTGCGGCGCGTTGATCCACACAAGCCCCGCCTGCAAAGCGTTGGCGACGCGATCCGCCGTTTCGGCACTGGTACTGACCACGCTGGCCACCAGGCCGAACTGGCTGTCGTTGGCCAGGGCAATCGCCTCGGATTCGGAACTGAAGCGACGCACGCAGATCACCGGGCCGAAGATCTCTTCACACCACAGCGCACTGTCCAGGGGCACGTCGGTGAACACCGTCGGCTGCAAAAAATATCCGCGTGGCAAGTCGGCGGGACGATTGCCACCGCAAATCAACGTGGCACCGGCACTGAGACCGCGATCGATGTGACCGAGCACGCGCTGGTATTGCGCCTGATTGACCAGTGCGCCCATTTCCACGTTCGGGTCGAACGGGTCGGCCACGCGAATGGCTTCGGCGCGGGCCTTCAAGCGGCTCAGGAAATCGTCGAACAACTCATCGGCGACCAGCACGCGGCTGGTGGCGGAACACATTTGCCCGGCGTTGAAGAAACCGCCACCGCAGGCCACGTCCACCGCCAGTTCGATATCGGCATCGGCCAACACCAGCAGCGAAGATTTGCCGCCCAGCTCCAGGCTCACGCCTTTGACGGTTTCCGCCGCCCGTTGCATGACCTGCACCCCCACCGCGTTGCTGCCGGTGAAGGAAATCTTGGCAATGCGCGGGTCCGCCGACAGCGGCGCGCCAACGGCCAGGCCCGTACCGCAGACCACGTTCAACACACCGGCAGGCAAGCCGGCGTTCGCGATGATTGCCGCCAGTTCCAGTTCCGGCAGCGGCGTCACTTCCGAAGGTTTGAGCACCACGCAGCAACCCGCGGCCAGGGCCGGGGCGAGCTTCCACGCGGTGGTGACCATCGGGAAGTTCCACGGCACGATCAGGCCGACCACACCGCAGGGTTCGCGGCGCAGGCGGGCGCTGAAGTCATCGCTCGGCAGTTCGACGGCGCTGTCCTGTTTCGCGTCCAGGCCTTCGGCCAGTCCCGCGTAGTACTCAAAGGTGGCGATCACGTCATCGACGTCGATGGCCGCTTCGAACTGTGGCTTGCCGTTGTTGCTCGACTGCAAATGCATCAGGTGGTCACGACCGGCCTGCACGCCCGCAGCGATTTTGCGCAGGATGGCACCGCGCTCGGCGCCGGTGGTTTTCGACCAGTCGGCGAACGCTCGGGTCGCCGCGCTGACAGCCTGATCGACTGCTTGCTCATCACCGCCCACGACCGTGGTCAGCAGCGCTTCGGTAGCCGGGTTGATCACGCGCAGGTGTTCGGTGCCGGCGGACCATTGACCGTCGATGAACAGGCCGTCGAGCGTGGTTGGCAACGTCAAAGAGAAGCTCATTTCGACACCGCCTTGGTCCACGCCGTCTGATCGATTTCAATCAGGGTCGGGCCCTGGCGATCGGCGGCCACGCGCAAGGCCCGGCGCAGATGCTCGACGTCACTGACCGCTTCGGCGGCGCAGCCCAGGGCCTTGGCGACACCGATGAAGTCCGGGGTGTAGATGTCCACGCCAACCGGCTCGATAGCGCGATTGACCATGTATTTCTTGATTTCTTCGTAGCCCTGGTTGTTCCACAGCAGCACGATCACCGGGGTGCGCGCTTCCACGGCGCTGGCCAGTTCCGGCAAGGTGAATTGCAGGCCGCCGTCACCGATCAGGCACACCACCGGAGGACGCGTACCGCTTTCCACGCTGCCACCGAGCCAGGCGCCAATTGCGGCCGGCAAGGCGTAACCGAGGGTGCCGTAGCCAGTGGACGAGTTGAACCAGCGGCGCGGGCGCTCAGGGTTGAACGTCAGGTTGCCGGTGTACACCGGTTGGGTCGAATCGCCGACGAATACGGCGTCCGGCAATTCGTGCAGCACGGTTTCCAGGAAGCGGGTCTGGGCCAGGGTCGGCGCATCCCAGGTGGCGGCCAACTCTTCGCGCAGGCGGGCGGCACGCACCTGGCCCCAATCGTTGCTGCGCTCGGCCAGCGACTTGTGGGATATCGCACTGAGCAAAGCCTGGGCGGCGTTGCGTGAGTCGGCCACCAACGCCACGTGCGGCGGGTAGTTGCGCACGGTCTGGTCCGGGTCGATGTCAACGCGCAGCAGTTGGCCAGGAATCTCGAAGCCACCGGCGAAGGTAACGTCGTAGTCGGTCTCGGCCAGCTCGGTACCGATGGCCAGCACCACGTCAGCCTCGGCGACCAGTGCACGGGTCGCGACCAGGCTCTGGGTCGAACCGATCAACAACGGGTGGCCGGACTCGAGCATGCCTTTGGCATTGATGGTCAGGGCGACAGGGGCGTCCAGCAGTTCAGCCAGTTCGGTCAACTCGGCAGCAGCATCGATGGCACCGCCACCGGCGAGAATCAGCGGACGCTTGGCGCCGGCCAGCAACTCGGTCATGCGGCTCACGGCCGCCGGAGCAGCACCGGCACGGTCGATGTTTACCGGAACGCTGGCGAGCAGGTCATCGGCGTTTTCAACCAGCACGTCCAACGGAATCTCGATGTGCACCGGACGCGGACGACCCGCCTGGAACAGCGCAAAGGCGCGGGCCAGAACGCCCGGCAATTCCGACGCCGACATCAGGGTGTGGGAGAACGCCGCGACACCGGCACACAGTGCGCCCTGGTTCGGCAGCTCATGCAGCTTGCCGCGACCGCCGCCCAACTGGCTGCGCGATTGCACGCTGGAGATCACCAGCATCGGGATCGAATCGGCGTAGGCCTGACCCATCGCGGTGGTGATGTTGGTCATGCCAGGGCCGGTGATGATGAAGCACACGCCCGGTTTGCCGCTGGTGCGGGCATAGCCGTCGGCCATGAAGCCGGCGCCCTGTTCGTGACGCGGCGTGACGTGGTTGATGCTCGAACGGGCCAGCCCGCGATACAGCTCCACGGTATGAACCCCCGGAATGCCGAACACCTGCTCGACCCCGTAACCTTCGAGTAACTTGACCAATACTTCGCCGCACGTCGCCATGTCATTGCCCTTCTTGTTCGATTGAGACGCCGGACCTGTGCAATGTTTATGATGGATTCGCAGGTCCAGGGATGGCCTCATTGGAACGGGCGACACGTAGCCGCAACAATGGATAAAAAGTCATACTAGCCATGTCTTCACGTCATACCTTGGATCCCAATGAAACGACTGCCTCCCCTGCCGGCGCTGCACACTTTTCTGATTACCGCGCAGTGCTGCAATTTCACCCGGGCCGCCGAGCAACTGCACATCACCCAAGGCGCAGTGAGCCGACAGATCGCCGGGCTGGAAGATCATCTGGGTTATGAACTGTTCATCCGCCAGGCCCGAGGGCTGGACCTGACCGCCGAAGGGCGGGAGTGGCTGCCGCGGGTCCAGCAGATTTTCGGCCTGATCGACGAAGCGGTGGAACAGATCGGCGAGAAGCGCGAAACCTTGCAGCTCAAGGCACCGAGCTGTGTCATGCGCTGGCTGTTACCCCGGCTGTTGCAGTGGCAAAAGGAACGACCGGACGTGCCGGTGGAACTGACGACCACGGTCAAGCACGGCGTGGATTTTCATCGCGAACAATTCGATGCGGCAGTGATGTACGGTGCGCCACCGGACAGTGCCCTGGTGTCGTGCCTGCTGTTTGATGAACAACTGACACCCGTGTGTTCGCGGCCAATGCTGGAAGGATCGTTGGCCCTGCATACGCCGGCCGACCTGCAACAACACTTGTTGTTGCACCCCACCCGCGATGAACGGGACTGGAAAACCTGGCTGAAAGCCGCGGATGTGCACTTGACCAATGTCGGCAAGGGTCAGCATTTCGAAACGCTGGACCTGGCCATGTCGATGGCCTCCCAAGGAACAGGCGTGGCGATTGGCGACTGGTCGTTGATCGGCGATGACCTGAATGCCGGGCGGTTAGTCATGCCTTTTGATTTGAAGGTAAAAACCGGGCTGTCGTATTACCTGGTGTTCCCGGAAAAACCTGCACCTTCGCCGAAGTTGCGCGAACTGACGGGGTGGTTGGTGGAGCAGGCGCAGTCACGGTGATTCCGAAGGCTGGCTTG
Source organism: Pseudomonas izuensis (assembly GCF_002356535.2). Lineage (NCBI taxonomy): Bacteria > Pseudomonadati > Pseudomonadota > Gammaproteobacteria > Pseudomonadales > Pseudomonadaceae > Pseudomonas > Pseudomonas izuensis. The sequence continues at coordinate 5,521,460 of NZ_AP017423.2, forward strand.
CAACCCTGTGGGAGCGAGCCTGCTCGCGAAAGCGGTCTGACAGTCGACATCTCTGTTGAATGTAAATCCGCCTTCGCGAGCAGGCTCGCTCCCACAGGTGAACTGTGTTCTCAGTAGCCGACAGTAAATCGCTGCCGTGAATGCTTCGGCGCTTCGACTTCATCCAGCATCGCAATCGCATAATCGGCAAACGTGATCCAGCTGCGCCCTTCGCTGCTTACCAGCAAGTCGTCCTTGCCGATCCGGAATTTCCCGCTGCGCTCGCCTTCGACAAACTCCGCCGACGGCGACAAGAAGGTCCAGTCCAGCACCTTTTCCTGACGCAGGTTTTCAAGAAACAAGGCACCGGCGCCGGCCTCTGCCTTGTACGCCTCCGGGAAGCCTGCGCTGTCGATCACCCGGGTGCCGTCCGGCAACAACAGCGAACCGGCACCGCCCACCACCAGCAGGCGTTTGACCCCGGCCTGCTTCACCGGCCCGATCACGGCGGCGGCAGGCAGCGTCGAGAAATGCGCCGCGCTGATCACCACGTCATGACCGGCAATTGCCGCTTGCAACGCGGCGGCATCCAGCGCATCGACAGCCTGGCTCACCACACCGCTACGCGGAGCGATCTTCGACGTGTCGCGGGCGATGGCGGTGACGCTGTGACCGCGACGCAGGGCTTCTTCCAGCAGTTGGCTACCGGCACGACCGGTGGCACCGATGATTGCGATTTTGCTCATGACGTTCTCCATTTGTGGATGACTCGATAACTTTCCTGTGGCGAGCGAGCTTGTTCGCGCTGGGCTGCGCAGCGGCCCCAAAAATCCTGCGACTGCTACGCACTCGAACGGGAGCAAGCTCCCTCGCCACAAAAGCTTCTTCAGTGTCAGATATGGCGGCTTACCACTTCATCTCGCCCTTGGCGACTTTGGCGCTCAGCTCAAGGGAGCTTTCTTCGCCCAATGCCGGGAAGCGTTTTTTCATTGCAGCAATCAACGCCGCGGAATCCTTGGCCTTGGCGGTTTCTTCGTCGAAGACCTTGATGTAATCCGCGGTGAACTGCACCGCCGCCAGGGACCGGGTGCTCTCGCCGAGGTAGTGTCCCGGCACGATGGTTTTCGGATGCAGCGTTTCAATCGAATGCAGCGTAGCCAACCAATCGACATGGGACTGCGGGGTCTGGGTGTCGGCCATCCACACGTGGATGTTTTCAGCGACGACCACACCCCCCACCACGGCCTTGATCGATGGAATCCAGACGAAGCTGCGATCAGGTTGCTTGCCCGCCAGGCCCACCACCTGCAACTTCTGCCCTTCGAGGATCAGGCTGTCGCCCTTGAGCACGTCCGGCACGATGGTCTTGGCCGGTGCGTCAGCCCCCAACTTCGGTCCCCAGAACGCCCGTTTGCCCTCGACGGTCTGCTTGATGTGATCAACGGTTGGTTGCGAGGCGAGCACCTTGGCGTTGGGGAATGCAGCGGTCAGGGTGTCGAGGCCGAAGTAATAATCCGGATCGCCGTGACTGATGTAGATGGTGGTCAGTTGCTTGCCGCTGGCGCGGATTTTTTCCACCACCTGTTCGGCCTGGGACTTGCCGAATTGCGCGTCCACCAGGATCGCGTCTTTTTCACCGCTGACCAGCACCGAGGTCACCGGGAAAATGGCCTTGTCGCCGGGATTGTAGACGTCCAGCGTCAGCGTCGAAGCGCTGGCATGGGCGGCAAACCCGAGGGCGGTGGCGAGGAAAACACGTTTGAGTGAGGTGAAGCCGATCATTTTTTACACCGTTATCGGAATGAAAAAACCGCCCCTTGTGGGAGCGAGCCTGCTCGCGATGGTCGCAAGGGCAACGCGTTCAACCCTGTCTGCACGCGTTATCGTTGACGACCTTCGCGAGCAGGCTCGCTCCCACAGTTGGACAGAAGTACATGGAAGCAGAGCTTAGTTGCATGGGTCAGTACAAAAAATGCGATGCTTGAACATAGTTTGTTTCTGAAAGCGGGCAAATCATGGATCGTCTACAAGCAATGAGGGTGTTCGTCACGGTGGTCGACCTCGGCAGCCAATCGGCCGCCGCCGATCATCTTGAGCTGTCGCGGCCGGTGGTTTCCCGGTACCTGGCGGAACTGGAAGACTGGGTCGGCGCGCGCCTGATGCACCGCACCACCCGCAAGTTGAGCCTGACCGCCGCCGGCAGCGAAACCCTGCCCCGGTGCCGACAGATGCTGGAACTGTGCAACGACCTGCAAGCCGCCGTCAGCGAGCCGGACGAGGCACCCCGTGGCCTGTTGCGCATCAGCGTCAGCACCTCGTTCGGTCAGGCGCAACTGGCCGATGCCATGGCGGCGTACGTCAAGCGCTACCCCGGCGTCAGCATCGACATGCAGATGCTCGACCGCACGGTAAACCTGGTGGATGAGCGCATCGACCTGGCGATCCGCACCAGTAACGACCTGGACCCCAACCTGATTGCCCGCCGGCTGACGGTCTGTCGCTCGGTGATCTGCGCCTCCCCCGCTTACCTGCGCGAACATCCAGCGCCGCAGCGGGTCGAGGATTTGAGCCAACACAACTGCCTGACCCACTCCTACTTCGGCAAGAGCCTCTGGCATTTCGAACAGGACGGCGAACAGATCTCGGTGCCCGTGCAAGGGAACATCAGCGCCAACGAAGCCAGCACACTGCTGCGCGCAGCCATGGCCGGTGCCGGGGTGGCGATGTTGCCCACGTATCAGGCCGGGGTGCATATCCACAATGGCGAACTGGTCCGCCTGCTGCCCCGGGCGGAACCGCGGCGGATGAACGTGTACGCGGTTTACGCCTCGCGCAAACACATGCCGGCGGCGTTGCGCAGCTTGCTGGATTTTCTGGTGGAGAGGTTTCCCGAAGAGCCGGCGTGGGATGCTGGCCTGTAAACACCGGCCCTGTACGAGCTGGCTTGCCAGCGAAGGGGCCCCGAAAAATGGTGCAAGATTCGAGGCCGCCTTCGCTGGCACGCCAGCTCCTACAAGGGTGATCAGTGCTGGCAACTCACTGACGCTGACCTATGCTCAAGGTAGTACCCAAGGGTATTCGTTCAGAGGTCTGCGCCATGAACATCAAAACAAGAAGGTACCTCGCCATTTTCATCACCTGCGCGGTGACGCTCGGGTTGTATGGCGCGGCAGCCTGGCGTGTGGAGCAGTTGCGCAACCTGCCCCGTGATTACGCCAGCTGCAATTTCGAGCGTTGCATCCCCCACAACGCCACCCTCAACGCCCTGCGCTGACGAATGCCGTTGGGGGATAGCTGATCAGGCCTGATTGTCCTGGTCGGCCTTCAAGCGGTCGCGAAAAGCCTTGGGCGAAATCCCCACCCGGCGTCGGAACAGGCGCGTGAAGTTGGTCGGATCCGAGAACCCCAATACGTCGGACATTTCATAAATGGTCATGCTGGTGTAGGTCAGCAAGCGCTTGGCCTCCAGCAGTTGCCGTTCGTGCATGATCTGCAACGCCGGTTGCCCCGCCAGCTCGCGGCAGGTGCCGTTGAGGTGGGACACGGAAATGCCCAGCCGATGGGCCAGATCCTCGACCTTGACGTGCTGGCGATAGGTCTCTTCCACCAGTTGAATGAAACCGTTGAGGTATTCCCGGGCACGCTGTGGCCGTTGTGAGGCTGAACGTCGCTGGATCACCTGACGGCTGACCCACACCATAATCACGCTGACCAGCGAATGCATGAGCATTTCCCGCGCCGGTTGGTGACCTGTGTATTCGGTTTGCAAGGCAGCAAACAGGCTGTTGAGGTACTCACTGTCCTTGCCGGCCGGGTAACTTTCGGCCTGGGCCAGGGCATTCACCGAGTTACCCAATTGCGCTTGCAGATGGGCGACGAGTGGCGCGGCCAGGGTCACGACGAACCCTTCGACGTCTTCGGAAAAACGATAGCCATGAATCGACAACGGAGGCATGACCAGAATCGACGGTTCATCCAGTTGCGTACGTTTGCCTTCGATTTCAAGCTCTGCCTGACCTTTGAATACGAAGAGCAACTGGCATAAATCGGCATGACGGTGGGGTTTGATTTCCCATTGATGTTCGCGGCTGCGTTTGGAGATGGTTTCACAGTGCAGCAAGTCCGGGGTGGGCCAATCCAGGCTTTCACCGTAGAGCTTGAACACCGGAATCGAAGGCACGTCAGGCTTGTTCATCACTTCAATCCAGGCCTCGGAATAGATGACGGGCGATAATCGCACCGATTGGCAGAATGTACAGGTATCGGCTCAGTTTTCACCTTCAATTGACAGACCCGCAAGGGAAAAATGCAAGCACTCGATCCATAAAAATCATTCACCGACCCTGGTCGCGTGGAGCTTGCGAGTCCTAAAAACAATGAAAATGCTGAAAACCCAAGTCGCCATTATCGGTGCCGGTCCCTCCGGCCTTTTGCTCGGTCAGTTGCTGCATAAAGCCGGTATCGACACCCTGATTCTCGAACGCCAGACCCCGGATTATGTACTCGGGCGCATCCGTGCCGGCGTCCTTGAACAAGGCATGGTAGAGCTGTTGCGCCAGGCCGGTGTGGGGCAGCGCATGGATGCCGAAGGCCTGGTCCACGGCGGTTTCGAACTGGCCCTCGACGGGCGCCAGGTGCACATCGATCTGCAAGCCCTCACGGGCGGTAAAACCGTGATGATCTATGGCCAGACCGAGGTCACACGCGACTTGATGGCCGCTCGTCGGGAGGCCGGCGCGCAGACGATTTACCAGGCTGGCAATGTCGTTCCCCATGGCATGAAAACCGACGAAACCTTCGTCACATTTGAGAAGGACGGTGAGCAGTATCGCCTCGATTGCGACTACATCGCCGGCTGCGACGGCTTCCATGGGGTGGCGCGGCAGTCGATTCCCGCCGAGTGCCTGAAGGTGTTCGAGCGGGTCTACCCGTTTGGCTGGCTGGGAATACTGGCCGACACCCCGCCGGTTCACGAAGAGCTGGTCTATGCCCGCCACGCGCGCGGTTTCGCCCTGTGCAGCATGCGTTCGGCGACCCGCACCCGTTATTACCTGCAAGTGCCGGCCGATGAAAACGTCGAGGACTGGTCCGATCAGCGCTTCTGGGATGAGCTCAAGACTCGCCTGCCGGAGAAACTGGCTGAAAACCTGGTGACCGGGCCGTCCATCGAAAAAAGCATCGCGCCACTGCGCAGCTTCGTGGTGGAACCCATGCAGTACGGGCGGATGTTCCTGGTCGGCGACGCCGCGCACATTGTCCCGCCCACCGGGGCCAAGGGCTTGAACCTGGCGGCGAGCGACGTCAGTACCTTGTTCAATATCCTGCTGAAGGTGTATCGCGAAGGCCGTGTCGATTTGCTGGAGAAATACTCGGAGGTCTGCCTGCGCCGGGTATGGAAAGCCGAGCGTTTTTCCTGGTGGATGACCTCGATGCTGCACCGTTTCGAGGAGCACGATGCCTTCAGCCAGCGGATTGCCGAATCGGAGCTGGAGTACTTCATCGATTCCGAGGCTGGCCGGAAAACCATTGCAGAAAATTACGTCGGGCTTCCTTATGAGGCTATCGAATAGCTGCCTACCGACTTACACTGGCGAGCATCCCCGCTCGCCCATGCCCCTTGCGGGACCCTCACTGCCCGCAGGTTCTCCCGTGACCAATCTCAACCATCCCGAAACGTCCAAACCGGCCATTCGCAGCGTACTGGTCGCCTTGATGATGGCGATCTTTCTTGGCGCGCTGGACCAGACCATTGTGGCCGTGTCGATGCCGGCCATTTCCGCGCAATTCAAGGACGTCAGCCTGCTGGCCTGGGTGATTTCCGGCTACATGGTGGCCATGACAGTGGCGGTGCCGATCTACGGCAAACTGGGCGATCTGTACGGGCGGCGCAAGTTGATGCTGTTCGGCATGGGCGTGTTCACCCTGGCGTCGCTGTTCTGCGGCATGGCCCAGAGCATGGAGCAATTGGTGCTGGCGCGGATCCTTCAGGGAATCGGCGCGGGCGGAATGATTTCGGTCAGCCAGGCGATCATTGGCGATATCGTGCCGCCGCGCGAGCGCGGTCGCTATCAGGGCTATTTCAGCAGCATGTACGCAGTGGCCAGCGTGGCCGGTCCGGTACTCGGCGGCTACATGACCGAATACCTGTCCTGGCGCTGGGTGTTCCTGATCAACCTGCCCCTGGGGCTGGGCGCCTGGCTGGTGGCAAACCGCAATCTGGTGGGGCTGCCGATTCCGCAACGCAAACCGGTCATCGACTACCTTGGCACACTGCTGATGATTATCGGCCTGACTGCGCTGTTGCTGGGGATCACTCAGGTCGGCCAGGGACATTCATGGCGCAGCCGCGAAGTGCTCGGTCTGTTCGCTTGCGCGGTGATGGTGCTGGCGGTGTTCGTCTGGCATGAACGTCGCGCGCGGGAGCCATTGCTGCCGATGCACCTGTTCGCCAACCGCAACGCCCTGCTGTGCTGGTGCACGATTTTCTTCACCAGTTTCCAGGCCATTTCGCTGATCGTACTGATGCCGTTGCGCTTTCAGAGCGTCACCGGCGCCGGGGCCGACAGCGCTGCGCTGCATTTGCTGCCGCTGGCCATGGGGCTGCCGATTGGCGCTTATTTCGCCGGCCGTCGCACCTCGGTGACCGGTCGCTACAAACCGCAGATTCTCACCGGCGCGATCCTGATGCCGATTTCGATTCTCGGCATGGCCTTCAGCCCGCCCAACGCCACCTTACTGAGCAGCCTGTTCATGCTACTGAGCGGCATCGCCGGCGGCATGCAGTTCCCGACTTCGCTGGTGGGGACGCAGAACTCGGTGGAACAGCGCGACATCGGCGTCGCCACCAGCACCACCAACCTGTTCCGTTCGCTGGGTGGTGCAGTGGGGGTGGCATTGATGTCGGCACTCTTGCTGGCGTTGTTGCAGGACTCGAGCTTCGCGCACCTGGCCGGCTCGTCGCTGATCAACGAAGGGCATTCGGGCAATGTCCTGCTGGACGGCCTCAACGCCGTACCGGGGGATGCGCAGAACGCCTTGCGCGCCGAACTGCTTTTGACCTTCCGGCATTTGCTGATGGTCAGCACGGCGGTGTCCCTGCTGGGACTGGCCGCGGCGATTGCGATGCCGAACAGGTTGCTGCGGGGGCGGGAGGACAAAGTTCGGTAGCCAGACCGCGTCGCCTGCATCGCGGGCAAGCCCGCTCCCACAGGATTTGCACGGTCCTTGTGGGAGCGGGCTTGCCCGCGATGGACTAAAGAGCGCCGCGCTTATCCTGTAACCCCGCGTTTTCGTTGACGACCATCGCGAGCAAGCTCGCTCCTACAAATACCCTCGGTTTTACTGACGGGCGCGCAGTTGCTGTTGCAGGTTCTGGATTTGCGCCTGAAGGGTATTGATGTTTCGGGTGACCTGGCCACGGAAGGCGTCGAACTCCGCGATGTTGGCCGAGCTTTGGGAGGTCGCCGGGCGATTGTCCTGCTGGCTCTTGAGGATGACGACTTCCTGTTCCAGACGATCGATGGCTGCGCTCGGGTTGCCTTGTTTCTTCAAGGCGGTGATGTCGGCGCCGAGGCTTTTCAGCTGGGCGTCGAATTTTTCCGTGTCCGCCGGGGCGCTTTTCAGCGTGGCCACATCACTGTTCAAGACTTTGACCTGAGCCTGCAATTGAATGGTGGCGGTCTGTTGCTCAGTGTTCTGGGCAGTGATCTGCGCCAGATGCTTGTCCAGTTCGGTGGTTTGCGCGGTCATCTGCGCCAGGCGCTTGTCCAGGTCCGAAGCCTGACCGGCCACGCCTTGTTGCTGTTTGCCCTGATCCTGCAACTTGCTTTCCAGCTGCTTGATTTGCAGCTTCAAGGCTTCGCTGTCGCTGGTGACGTTGGTCTGGCTGGCTACGACCTTGCCGGAAATGTCCTGCAGGCGCCCCGCCGCTTCCTCACTGATGCGCGCGAAACTTTCCTGGGTCGCCACCAGTTGCTGCTCCATCAGCGAGATCTGCTGGAAGCTCCACCAGGCCAGGCCTGCAAACGCAAAGAACAACGCGCCCACCAGCGCCCACAACGGCCCGGTGCTCGGGCTCTTGACCTTGACCACTGGTGTTGTGCGCGAATGCACGGAGGTACGCGCGGTGGGTACATAGTCATCGTCGTCGAGGCTGTCGGCACGCAGGCTCGGTACATCATCGAAGTCGTCGTTGGCATCGTTACGCATGGACATTGAGTCAACCTTTGTGAAACGGTGATGGCTTGATGCGGCGAGTATAACCCCCACAGTCGCACCGATTGACCCTCAACCCCGGAGTCGGTTCAGTGTGGGCTGTTCAGCGAATAGCCTGGGCCTTCCACCAGCCGCAGAACTCATCGAGGGCGGTCCACAGGCTCACCTTCGGGTCGTAATCCAGATAATGCCGGGCGCGGCTGATGTCCAGGGTGAAATTTTTGTTCATGACCTGCATGCCCAGTCGCGACAGGGTCGGTTCCGGGCGACCCGGCCACAGCTTGCACGCGCCTTCGTTGAGGGCAGCGACGCTGTAGGCCAAACCGTAGGAACGGTAGCGCGTAACTTGTGGGACTTCCATGTTGCGCATGACGTAATTGACCACATCCCACAACGGGATCGGCGTTCCGTTACTGATGTTGTAAGCCTTGCCCAGGGCTGAACCATTGGCCAGCAAACTGCTGAGCAACGCTTCATTGAGGTTTTGGACACTGGTGAAATCGACTTTATTCAGGCCGTTGCCGATGATTGCCAGTCGGCCCTTGCGCTGCATGTTGAGCAGACGCGGGAAAATGCTCATGTCGCCGGCACCGGTGACGAAACGCGGACGCAGTGCCAGGGTTTCGAGGCCGAATTCCTGGGCGCCGAACACCTTTTGCTCGGCCAGGTATTTGGTCGCGGCGTAGGGATGCTTGAAGCGTTTGGGCACCTGTTCTTCGGTCAGGCCCAAGTGATCGCGGCCATCGAAGTAGATCGACGGCGAGGACAAATGCACCAGGCGCCGAACCCGCTGTTTCAAACAGGCCTCGACCACGTTTTCGGTGACCTGGACGTTGCCTTGGTGAAAATCCTGATAGCGCCCCCACAGGCCGACGGCGCCGGCACAATGCACCACGGCCTCGACATCGGAACACAGCTCGCGGGTGAATTGCGGGTCGCTCAAGTCGCCCTGGATAAACTCGGCGCCACGCCGCACCAGATGCTCCACCCCCTCGGCCCGGCGACCGTTGACCCGCACATCCAGGCCTTGCTCCAGGGCGAATCGCGCAAAGCGCCCGCCGATGAAACCGCTTGCGCCGGTGACCAGAATTTTCATGTATTGCTCCGAATATTTCTTTTTGCGTATTGCGTGAGGTCTTGACGCTGCCCGTCAGTCCAACGGCACCAGCCATTGCTTCGACGCGCGTACCAACTGATCGGTGAGCAGACCCAGCAACTGACCGCCATTGCGCCAATGATGCCAGTACAGCGGCACATCGATCGGTTTATCTGGCAAAAGCTCCAGCAAAGTGCCGCGTTCCAGTTGTTCGCGTACCTGTAGTTCCGGCACCAGCCCCCAGCCGAGCCCAGCTTCGGTGAGTCGGATGAAGCCTTCTGACGACGGGCATAAATGGTGTTCGAATCCGCCATCGACGCCCAGGGATGCCAGGTAGCGATGCTGCAGGAAGTCATCCGGGCCGAATACCAGGGCCGGCGTTCGGGCCAACTGCCCGGCATGTACGCCTTGGGGGAAATGTCGGGCAATAAAGGCCGGGCTGGCCAATGCCCGGTAGCGCATCGCACCCAGCAACACGCTGCGGGCGCCGGCCACCGGCCGCTCGCTGGCACACAGGCAGGCCGCCACTTCCCCTGCGCGCATACGTTTGAGGCCGACGGTCTGGTCTTCGACGATCAGGTCCAGCAATACATGCTGATCCGCGCAAAAATCCCCCACGGCCTGCGCCCACCAGGTCGCCAGACTGTCGGCGTTCAACGCGATGCGCAGGCGTTCCGGCACACCTTCTTCGTCCAGCGCCGGCACCAGGCTCTGCAAGTCACGCTCAAGCAAGCGCACCTGCTGCACATGGTTGAGCAGACGCCGGCCAATCTCGGTTGGAGACGGTGGCGTACCTCGTACCAGTACCGGCTGGCCAACCCGCGCTTCGAGCAATTTGATGCGCTGGGAAATTGCCGATTGCGACAAACCCAGGACCTGCGCAGCCCGTTCGAAACCCGCCTGCTCGACCACCGCGGCCAAGGCAGAAAGCAATTTATAGTCGAACATCAGTTTTCCTAATGAGCGATCAGCATTATTGGTTTTTCTTATACAGCGATGTACCAGAGAATGGCCAGCAAGAACTCTTGAACAGGAAACACCGACATGGCTGGCGAAACTTCATTGGCAACGCTGCTGCGCAGCATGAGCCCGCAACTCAATGCCGGCGAATACGTGTTCTGCACCCTGCGCGACGGGCAATTGCCGCAAGGCCTGGACATCGTCGGCAGCTTCCGTGAGCAGGAAGGCCTGACGGTCATTCTTGAACGGTCCCACGCTGAACGGGCCGGTTTCAGTTTCGACTACGTCGCGGCCTGGATCACTTTGAACGTGCACTCGGCCCTCGAGGCCGTCGGCCTGACCGCCGCGTTCGCCACGGCGCTGGGCCGGGCGGGCATCAGCTGCAATGTGATCGCCGGCTATTACCACGACCATTTGTTCGTCGGCCAGGCCGACGCCGAACGCGCGATGCAAGTGCTGCGCGACCTGGCAGCGAACGCGGAGTAACCCTCATGTGGCAAAGCTACGTAAATGGCCTGTTGGTGGCCTTCGGCCTGATCATGGCGATCGGCACGCAAAACGCGTTTGTGCTGGCGCAAAGCCTGCGACGTGAGCATCACCTGCCGGTGGCGGCACTGTGCGTGATGTGCGATGCGATTCTGGTGGCCGCTGGTGTGTTCGGCCTGGCCACGGTGCTGGCGCAGAACCCGACCCTGTTGGCGGTCGCCCGCTGGGGGGGCGCGGTGTTTTTGATCTGGTATGGCAGTCAGGCGTTGCGCCGGGCGTTTTCAAAACAAAGCCTGCAACAGGGGGAAAATCAGACCGTTCGTTCGTTGCGGGCAGTGATGCTCAGTGCGTTGGCCGTGACCCTGCTCAACCCCCATGTGTATCTGGACACCGTTTTGCTGATCGGCTCCCTTGGCGCGCAACAAACCGAGCCCGGCGCTTATGTGGTCGGTGCGGCCAGTGCCTCGTTGCTGTGGTTTTTCACGCTGGCACTGGGTGCCGCATGGCTGGCTCCGTGGCTGGCTCGGCCAAGTACCTGGCGAATCCTCGATCTGCTGGTGGCTGTCATGATGTTCGCTGTAGCGCTGCAACTGATCATGGCTGGCTGATTTATTCCAAAAGGCTCTGGAACCTCTATTCCACACAGTTGTTGCGTGGTTATGCCGCACCCCCGGTGCTATGATCCGACACCTGCGCCGCAAAGAGTATAAAACTCCCCGGCGCTTGTCTGGCCGCCCGTGATCGGCCTTGCGCCCACCGCAACTGACCTGATTAGGAGATCCACCATGGCTTTCGAATTGCCGCCACTGCCTTACGCACACGATGCACTGCAGCCGCACATTTCCAAGGAAACTCTGGAATACCACCACGACAAGCACCACAACACCTACGTCGTGAACCTGAACAACCTGGTGCCAGGCACCGAGTTCGAAGGCAAGACCCTGGAACAGATCGTCAAGACTTCCTCGGGTGGTATCTTCAACAACGCCGCTCAGGTCTGGAACCACACTTTCTACTGGAACTGCCTGGCGCCAAACGCTGGCGGTCAACCAACCGGCAAACTGGCTGAAGCCATCAACGCTGCGTTCGGTTCGTTCGACAAGTTCAAGGAAGAGTTCAGCAAGACCTCCATCGGCACCTTCGGCTCCGGCTGGGGCTGGCTGGTGAAAAAAGCTGACGGCTCCCTGGGCCTGGCCAGCACCATCGGCGCCGGCAACCCGCTGACCAACGGCGACACCCCGCTGCTGACCTGCGACGTCTGGGAACACGCCTACTACATCGACTACCGCAACCTGCGTCCTAAGTACGTTGAAGCGTTCTGGAACCTGGTCAACTGGAAGTTCGTGGCTGAGCAGTTCGAAGGCAAGACCTTCACCGCTTAAGCTCGATGCCAGTCAAAAAACCCGGCTTTTATGCCGGGTTTAATGAGATGGTCAGCCTGACCGAGAAGCCCTGCAGGTTTACGCTTGCAGGGCTTTTCTCGTTTTCGGCCGGAGGATCTCTCATGAATGCGATGACGCTTCTCGGTATCGACATCGGCAAACACAGTTTCCACCTGCATGGCCAGGACACCCGAGGCCATCAGGTTTTGCGCAAGAAGATGAGCCGTGGCCAGTTGCTCAGCAACTTGGCGCAGCTCCCCATCTGCACGGTGGTGATGGAGCCTTGCGGTGGTGCCCACTGGTTAGCCGCGCCCGGCCAGGGATGGCCGATCGCGGCGGGCCCACGGAGCAGGGCCGGAACGAGGGTATGCCGAGCATTAGCGAGGCACCGAACGAAAGGGGCAAGAGCCCTTGGTTACTTGGGGCTTTTCCAAGTGACTCGCCGTAAGGGCGAAACCGCAAGTGGCCGTTACCGCAGCAACGGATATGTACTCAGTCAACAAGGTCAGGTCGGCTGTTTGGCCGTCTTCGCTGGCAAGCCAGCTCCTACAGGAAAATCGCGCCAATACACAAAGCGGGTCCATTCCCCAGGATGAAACGAGCCTTCACCCCCTTGCCCCCCCGCCACAGCCGTCTAACATCAACCAGAAGGAAAATATCTCCACCTCCCCCCTCAAGTTGAAGGACTCGACAACCGACACAGTACTAATCGGACAATTACCCCAGTCAAGACCCTATCGGCCAAGCTGCAGGCAAAATCCCGCAAGGATGATTGTCCCTTTGACTGCCATCACGGGATTGCCAATACTCATGGCAACTTGATGCTACCCGCACGGAACAAGGAATAGCCTTTTGAAGCTGGAACTCAAGAACAGCTTGTCGGTGAAGTTGCTCCGGGTCGTGCTCCTGTCGGCATTGATCGTCGGCGTGGTCTTGAGCTGCGCGCAGATCGTTTTCGATGCCTATAAAACACGCCAGGCCGTCGCCGGCGATGCCGAACGCATTCTGGACATGTTTCGTGACCCCTCGACCCAGGCCGTCTACAGCCTGGACCGGGAAATGGGCATGCAGGTTATCGAAGGCCTGTTTCAGGACGACGCCGTACGCCAGGCTTCCATCGGCCATCCCAATGAAGCCATGCTCGCGCAAAAATCCCGCGAATTGCAGCAGTCCAACAGTCGCTGGCTGACCGACCTGATCCTGGGGCAGGAACGCACGTTCACCACCCAGTTGGTGGGTCGCGGCCCGTACAGCGAGTATTACGGTGACTTGAGCATCACCCTCGACACGGCCACCTACGGACAAGGCTTTATCGTCAGTTCGGTGATCATCTTCATTTCCGGCGTGCTGCGCGCCCTGGCGATGGGGCTGGTGCTGTATCTGGTTTATCACTGGCTGTTGACCAAACCCCTGTCGCGGATCATCGAGCACCTGACCGAAATCAATCCGGATCGTCCCAGCGAACACAAGATTCCGCTGCTCAAGGGCCACGAGAAAAACGAACTGGGGATCTGGATCAACACCGCCAACCAATTGCTGGAGTCCATCGAACGCAATACCCATCTGCGCCACGAAGCGGAAAACAGCCTGTTGCGCATGGCCCAGTACGATTTCCTCACCGGCCTGCCGAACCGCCAGCAATTGCAAACGCAACTGGACAAGATTCTGGTCGATGCCGGCAAACTGCAACGCCGGGTTGCCGTACTGTGCGTCGGCCTCGACGACTTCAAGGGCATCAACGAACAATTCAGCTACCAGACCGGCGACCAGTTGCTGCTGGCCCTGGCCGATCGCCTGCGGGCGCATAGCGGACGCCTCGGCGCCCTTGCACGCCTCGGCGGCGACCAGTTCGCCCTGGTCCAGGCCGATATCGAGCAGCCCTACGAAGCCGCCGAACTGGCCCAAAGCATTCTCGATGACCTGGAAGCGGCGTTTGCCCTCGATCATCAGGAAATCCGCCTGCGCGCCACCATCGGCATCACCTTGTTCCCCGAAGACGGCGACAGCACCGAGAAGCTGCTGCAAAAAGCCGAGCAGACCATGACCCTGGCCAAGACCCGCTCGCGCAATCGCTATCAGTTCTATATCGCCAGCGTCGATACCGAAATGCGCCGCCGTCGCGAGCTGGAAAAAGACCTGCGCGACGCCCTGGCTCGCGAGCAGTTCTACCTCGTCTACCAACCGCAGATCAGCTACCGCGATCACCGGGTAGTCGGCGTCGAGGCGTTGATTCGCTGGCAGCACCCGGAACACGGGCTGGTTCCACCGGACCTGTTCATCCCGCTGGCCGAGCAGAACGGCACCATTATCGCCATCGGCGAGTGGGTACTGGATCAGGCCTGCAAGCAGTTACGCGACTGGCACGACCAGGGCTTCAGCGACCTGCGCATGGCGGTGAACCTGTCTACCGTGCAACTGCACCACGCCGAGTTGCCAAGGGTGGTCAACAACCTGCTGCAAATGTATCGCCTGCCACCGCGCAGCCTGGAGCTGGAGGTCACCGAAACCGGCCTGATGGAAGACATCAGCACCGCCGCCCAGCATTTGCTCAGCCTGCGTCGTTCCGGCGCACTGATCGCGATCGACGATTTCGGTACGGGGTATTCCTCGCTGAGCTATCTGAAAAGCCTGCCGCTGGACAAGATCAAGATCGACAAGAGCTTCGTTCAGGACCTGCTCGATGACGACGACGATGCGACCATCGTTCGCGCCATCATCCAGCTGGGCAAGAGCCTGGGCATGCAGGTGATCGCCGAAGGCGTGGAAACCGCCGAACAGGAGGCTTACATCATCTCCGAAGGCTGCCATGAAGGTCAGGGCTATCACTACAGCAAACCACTGCCCGCAAGGGAGCTGGGCGCTTATCTGAAGCAGGCCCAGCGCAGCAACGCCGCGATTATGTAAAGACTGCCGCCGCGTTTGCCCCCCAGTAGGAGCGAGCTTGCTCGCGATGAATTTGAAGGTGACGCGTTTTTCCAGAAAGCCCGCGTCATCGTTCACGCCCATCGCGAGCAAGCTCGCTCCTACAGAGGGCAAAGACGGCGGCGTTTTTTTTATCCGCGCTTTCCGTCCCGCGAATAAGAAATATTTCCAAGAACAACTCTTTACACATAATGCGAAAGATTTGCATTATGTGGCACTTTGCGCGCCGGGCGCGCCATTCAACCCCTCTCGAAGCAGGATGTTCGCCATGATTCGTATGCCTCTGGCTACCGCCAGTCTGTTGGCCATCGCAATTTCTCTCGCCGGTTGCGGTGAAGGCAAAGACAAGGAAAAAGCTGCCGCACCTGCGCCGGCTGCCAGCACCGCTGCGGCCCCGGCTGCACCTGCCGCGGCCGGTAAAGTCGATGAAGCCGCTGCCAAAGCCGTTGTCGCCCACTATGCCGACATGGTTTTCGCGGTTTACAGCGACGCCGAATCCACCGCGAAAACCCTGCAAACCGCCGTCGATGCCTTCCTCGCCAAGCCGAATGCCGACACCCTGAAAGCCGCCAAGGCGGCCTGGATCGCGGCCCGCGTTCCTTACCTGCAAAGTGAAGCGTTCCGCTTCGGCAACACCATCATCGACGACTGGGAAGGACAGGTGAACTCCTGGCCACTGGACGAAGGCCTGATCGACTACGTCGACAAATCCTATGAGCACGCGCTGGGTAACCCAGGCGCCACGGCCAACATCATCGCCAATACCCAAATCCAGATCGGCGAAGACAAGGTCGACGTGAAGGACATCACCCCGGAAAAACTCGCCAGCCTGAACGAGTTGGGCGGTTCCGAGGCCAACGTCGCCACGGGCTACCACGCCATCGAATTCCTGCTCTGGGGCCAGGACCTGAACGGCACCGGCCCAGGCGCCGGCAACCGACCAGCTTCGGACTACCTGGAAGGCAAAGGTGCCACCGGCGGCCACAACGATCGTCGTCGCGCTTACCTGAAAGCCGTGACCCAACTGCTGGTCAGCGACCTGGAAGAAATGGTCGGCAACTGGAAGCCGAACGTGGCCGACAACTACCGCGCCACCCTGGAAGCCGAACCGGCTGAAAGCGGCCTGCGCAAAATGCTGTTCGGCATGGGTAGCTTGTCCCTGGGCGAACTGGCAGGCGAGCGCATGAAGGTTTCCCTGGAAGCCAACTCCCCTGAAGACGAGCAGGATTGCTTCAGCGACAACACCCACAACTCGCACTTCTACGATGCCAAGGGCATTCGCAATGTGTACCTGGGCGAGTACACCCGCACCGACGGCAGCAAAATGACCGGCGCCAGCCTGTCGTCGCTGGTGGCCAAGGCCGACCCGGCGGCCGACACCGCGCTGAAAGCCGACCTGGCCGCGACTGAAGCCAAGTTGCAGGTCATCGTCGATCACGCCAACAAGGGTGAGCACTACGACCAACTGATCGCCGCGGGCAACACCGCTGGTAACCAGATCGTCCGTGATGCCATTGCTTCGCTGGTCAAGCAGACCGGTTCGATCGAAGCCGCTGCTGGCAAACTGGGGATCGCCGACCTGAACCCGGACAACGCTGATCACGAATTCTGATCAACGCGGGCTGAGTGAACAAGAAAGGCGACCTCCGGGTCGCCTTTTTCATGCCTGATATTTGCGGTGATGCTGATGGCCTCATCGCGGGCAAGCCCGCTCCCACAGTATCCGTGCTGATCACATCATCTGTGAGCACCTTCAATCCCTGTGGGAGCGTGGCTTGCCCGCGATGGCCGCGACACGATCTCAAACCCTGCCCCACATCAAGCAAACGATAATTCCTCTTATTCAAATTCCCATCCCCTGTTAGACTTTGCGCCCCCGTTTTACTCGTCTTGCAGGATGTCTGATGCCCCCGCTGCTTCTTCGCTTGTCCGCACTGTTTCTGGCCCTGGGCCTGAGTGCCTGCGATGACGCCCCGCGTTTTACCAAGGCAGAACCCGGTGAAGCCCGCTCCGGGGGCGGTACGACCGTGCGCAAGACTGACCAGAACGCTTTCTCGCTGCCATCAGCCAACCTGCCGCCATCGCGGCGCGTGGATTTCAGTGTCGGCAACAGCTTCTTTCGCAGCCCCTGGGTGATCGCCCCGTCGACCACCACCGCCCGTGACGGCCTCGGCCCGTTGTTCAACACCAATGCCTGCCAGGGCTGCCATATCAAGGACGGCCGCGGTCACCCGCCGGCGCCGGGTGCACAAAACGCCGTGTCGATGCTGGTGCGCCTGTCGATCCCCGATACCCCGGCCTACGCCAGAATCATCGAGCAGCAAGGCGTGGTGCCCGAACCGGTCTACGGCGGGCAATTCCAGGACATGGCCGTGCCCGGCGTCGCCCCGGAAGGCAAGGTGCGGGTCGATTACACACCGGTGCCGGTTCGCTTCAAGGACGGTACCGAAGTCGAGCTGCGCAAGCCGACCTTGAACATCACCCAGCTAGGCTACGGCCCGATGCACCCCGACACACGTTTCTCGGCGCGGGTTGCACCGCCCATGATCGGCCTGGGCTTGCTGGAAGCCATCCCTGAAGAGGCCATTCTGGCGAACGCCCAGGCCCAGGCGAACGAGAAAAACGGCATCACCGGACGCCCGAACCGGGTCTGGGATGACGCCCAGCAGAAAACCGTCCTCGGGCGATTTGGCTGGAAAGCCGGGCAACCCAATCTCAATCAACAGAATGTTCACGCGTTTTCCGGGGATATGGGCCTCACGACCCGCCTCAGACCCTTTGATGACTGCACCAATGCACAAACCGCCTGTAAACAGGCACCCAGCGGCGCCGGTCCCGATGGCGAGCCGGAAGTCAGCGACAACATCCTGCGTCTGGTGCTGTTCTACACCCGCAACCTTGCCGTACCGGCGCGCCGCAATGTCAATGCGCCTGAAGTGCTGGCCGGCAAGAACCTGTTTTACCAGGCCGGTTGCCAGTCCTGTCACACACCGAAATACACCACCGCCGCCAACGCCGCCGAACCTGAACTGGCCAATCAAGTGATTCGGTCGTACAGCGATCTGCTGCTGCACGACATGGGCGACGGTCTGGCCGACAACCGCAGCGAATTCCAGGCCGGTGGCCGCGACTGGCGTACCCCGCCGTTGTGGGGCATCGGGTTGACGCAAGCGGTCAGTGGTCACACCCAGTTTTTGCACGATGGCCGCGCCCGCAACCTGCTCGAGGCCGTGCTTTGGCATGGCGGCGAAGCTGCGGCTGCGCGTCAACAGGTTTTGTCTTTCGATGCCGGGCAGCGCGCTGCGTTGCTGGCGTTTTTGAATTCCCTTTAATTCGCACTCCAGCGGGAGCCCGACATGTTCCGTCCCAAATTATTGTTCACCAGCCTTGCCGCGCTCGCCCTGGGCGCCTGCTCGCCGCAAGACCCGCAGGCCGTCACTTCGGCGGCCATCGCCAAGTCGGTGATTCTGCCGACCTATACCCGCTGGGTTGAGGCCGATCGCCAACTGGCCGTCAGCGCCCTCGCCTATTGCGAAGGCAAGGAAACCCTGGAAACGGCCCGCGCCGATTTCCTGCACGCGCAGAAAGCCTGGGCCGAGCTGCAGCCGCTACTGATCGGGCCACTGGCCGAAGGCAACCGTTCGTGGCAGGTACAATTCTGGCCAGACAAGAAAAACCTTGTCGGCCGTCAGGTCGAACAACTGGTTGCCGCGCAGCCACAGATCGACGCCGCCGCGCTGGCCAAGTCCAGCGTTGTGGTTCAGGGCCTGTCGGCCTACGAATACATTCTGTTCGACAGCAAGCCTGATGTGACCAACGCCGAGCAGAAGGCCAAGTACTGCCCGCTGCTGATCGCCATCGGCGAGCGTCAGAAACAACTGGCCGAAGAGATTCTGCAAACCTGGAACAACACCGACGGCATGCTCGCGCAGTTGAGCAAATTCCCGAACCAGCGCTATGCCGATTCCCACGAAGCGATCGCCGATCTGCTGCGTGTGCAGGTCACTGCCCTCGACAGTTTGAAGAAAAAACTCGGCACGCCGATGGGCCGTCAGACCAAGGGTGTGCCGCAACCGTTCCAGGCCGACGCGTGGCGCAGCCAATCGTCCCTGACGGGCATGGAAGCCAGTCTCGCCGCCGCCAGAACAGTGTGGGAAGGTGTCGACAATAAAGGTCTGCGCGGTCTGTTGCCGAGCGACCAGAAACCACTGGCCGACAAGATCGACGCCGCTTATGCCGCATCGTTGAAACTGTTTGCCAGCAACCAGCGCTCGTTGACCGAAATGCTCAATGACGACGCCGGTCGCCAGCAACTCAACGATCTTTACGACAGCCTTAACGTCGTCCACCGCCTGCACGAAAGCGATCTGGCCAAGGCGCTGGGCATCCAACTGGGCTTCAACGCCAATGACGGTGACTGATGAGGGCGACTTCCATGCTGCGACGTCAGGCTCTGACTTTAGGTAGTTTGCTGCTGGGAGCAGTGACACTGGGCGGCTGGACGCTGTTCAAGCGCAAGGATCAAAGCCCGTTGCTGCTGTCGGCGCGGGACGATACCGACGGCAAGCACTATGCCGTCGGTTATCGGCTGGATGGCACCCGGGTATTTGCCACCCGGGTCGGCCAGCGCTGCCACGACATCATCAACCACCCGACGCTGCCGATCGCGCTGTTCGTCGCCCGGCGACCGGGCACCGAGAGCTACCTGATCGACCTGCGTGACGGTACGTTGCTGCAAACCGTGACGTCGCAGCCGAACCGGCACTTCTACGGTCACGCGGTGGTTCACCACAGCGGCGACTGGCTGTACGCCACCGAAAACGACACGACAGATCCGGGTCGCGGCCTGCTCGGCGTATACAAATTCGAAGGCGAACGCCTGGTCCACAGTGGAGAGATTTCCACCCACGGCATCGGCCCGCATCAGGTGTCGTGGATGCCCGATGGCGAAACCCTGGTGGTGGCCAACGGCGGGATTCGAACCGAGGCTGAAAGCCGTGTCGAGATGAACCTCGACGCCATGGAGCCGAGCCTGGTCCTGATGCAACGCGACGGTACATTGCTGAGCAAGGAAACCCTCGCCCAACAGATGAACAGCGTGCGTCACCTGGGCATTGCCAGCGACGGCACCATCGTCGCCGGCCAGCAATTCATGGGGGCATCGCACGAGCGCTCGGAGCTGCTGGCCATCAAGCGTCCCGGTCAGCCCTTTGTGGCGTTCCCGGTGCCCGAGCATCAGTTGCAGGCCATGGGGCACTACACCGCGAGCGTCGCCGTGCACAGCGACTTGCGCCTGGTGGCGTTGACCGCGCCACGGGGCAACCGCTTTTTCATTTGGGATATGGACAGCGGTGAAGTGCGCCTGGACGCGCCACTTCCCGATTGCGCCGGCGTGGGCGCGGTGGCCGACGGTTTTGTCGTGACCTCGGGACAGGGACGCTGCCGGTACTACGATTGCCGCCAGACAAATCTGGTTGCAAAACCGTTGGAACTGCCGGCGGGGCTCTGGGACAACCATTTGCACCTGATCTGAACAACTCGCTCTTTGTAGGAGCAACGCTTGCTCGCGATGGCGGCCGCACATTCAACATCGTGTTGACTGAAATACCGCTATCGCGAGCAATCGAGCGTCGACCGGCTGCTCCTACAGATTTGGCATCTGCCTGTAATAAGTGCCAGTTGGATTCCCCTTCCCAGTCGCGGTAATGTGCCCCTCTGTCTCACCTGATTTACTCCAAGGAACTGGAAATATGCTGCGTCGCCGCATGCTGATCATGTTGGGGGTAGTTCTGCTGATCGTGCTGGTGCTGGCCGGGTACAAAGCCTTCTCCATCTACACGATGATCCAAGGCTTCTCCAAGCCGAAACCACCGATCAGTGTCGCCGTGGCCACGGCCACCGAACAGCCGTGGCAGGCGCGCCTGCCTACGGTTGGCACCCTCAAGGCACTGCAAGGTGTGGATCTGAGCCTGGAGACCGATGGCACCGTCGTCGATGTGCAGTTCGAGTCGGGACAGAAGGTCAAGGCCGGCCAACCCATCGTCCGGCTCGACAGCGCCGTGGAAAGTGCCCTGCTCGAAACCGCCCTCGCCGACCTCGGGCTGGCCCAGGTGGACTACACCCGCGGCAGTCAACTGGTGGGCAGCCAGGCCATTTCCAAAGGCGAGTTCGACCGACTCTCGGCGGTATTGAAAAAGAGCAAGGCCACCGTCAACCAGCTCAAGGCTGCGCTTGGCAAAAAAAGCATCCTCGCGCCCTTCAGCGGGACCATCGGCATTCGCCAGGTCGATGTCGGCGACTACGTGGCCACCGGCACCATGATCGCTACCCTGCAAGACCTCAGCAGCCTCTACGTCGATTTTTTCGTGCCCGAGCAATCGGTGCCGAAGATCGCCGTTGGCCAGCCGGTGCAGATCATCGTCGCGGCGTTTCCGACGGAGGAATTCCCCGGCACCATCAGTGCAATCAACCCGAAAGTCGAGAACAGCACGCGCAACGTGCAGGTCCGCGCAACCCTGGCCAACCCCGATGGCAAATTACTCCCCGGGATGTTCGCCAGCCTGCAGGTGATTTTGCCCGACCCGCAGCGGCGCATCGTCGTGCCTGAAAGCGCGATCACCTACACGCTCTACGGCAACTCGGTCTATGTCGCCGTCCAAAAGAAAGCCGAAGACGGTAGCGTGGAAAAAGACGACAAGGGCCAACCTGTCCTGATCGCCGAGCGGCGTTTCGTCGAAACCGGCGAGCGCCGCACGGGCGTGGTGATGATCACCAAAGGCCTGCAGAACGGCGAAACGGTAGTGACTGCCGGCCAGATCAAACTGGACAACGGTGCGCACATCGCCATCAGCGACGACAAGACGCTGTCCGAAAAGAACAGCCGGCCACGCGCTGACTGATCAAGGAACCCCCAATGGCCTTTACCGACCCGTTCATCCGTCGCCCGGTGCTCGCCACCGTGGTCAGCCTGCTGATCGTGCTGCTGGGCTTCCAGGCCTGGAGCAAGTTACCGTTGCGCCAATACCCGCAAATGGAAAACGCCCTGATCACGGTGACCACCGCCTACCCCGGGGCCAACGCCGAAACCATCCAGGGCTATATTACCCAGCCGATGCAACAGAGCCTGGCCAGCGCCGAGGGCATCGACTACATGACCTCGGTCAGCCGCCAGAACTTTTCGGTGATCTCGATCTACGCACGCATCGGCGCCAATAGCGACCGATTGTTTACCGAACTCCTGGCCAAGGCCAACGAGGTCAAGAACCAGTTGCCCCAGGACGCCGAAGACCCGGTCCTGAAGAAGGAAGCCGCCGACGCCTCGGCGCTGATGTACATCAGCTTTTTCAGTGAGGAATTGAGCAACCCGCAGATCACCGACTACCTGTCGCGGGTGATCCAGCCGAAACTGGCAACCCTGCCGGGCATGGCCGAAGCCGAAATTCTCGGCAACCAGGTGTTTGCGATGCGCCTGTGGCTGGACCCGGTGAAACTCGCCGGTTTCGGCCTGAGTGCCAGCGACGTGACCAATGCGGTGCGCCAGTACAACTTCCTCTCCGCTGCCGGCGAAGTGAAGGGCGAGTACGTGGTCACGAGTATCAACGCCAGTACCGAACTCAAATCCGCCGAAGCTTTCGCGGCGATCCCGCTCAAGGTCGAGGGCGACAGTCGTGTGCTGTTGCGTGACGTCGCGCGGGTCGAGATGGGGGCGGAAAACTACGACACCATCAGTTCCTTCGGCGGTACGCCCTCGGTGTATATCGGCATCAAGGCCACACCCGGTGCCAACCCGCTGGACGTGATCAGGGAGGTGCGCAAGATCATGCCCGATCTTGAGGCCCAGCTGCCGCCGAACCTCAAGGGTGAAATTGCCTATGACGCCACGCTGTTCATCCAGGCTTCGATCGACGAAGTGGTGAAAACCCTCTTCGAGGCCGTGCTGATCGTGATCGTGGTCGTGTTCCTGTTCCTGGGTGCACTGCGGTCGGTGGTGATCCCGGTGGTCACCATCCCGCTGTCGATGATCGGCGTGATGTTCTTCATGCAGATGATGGGGTATTCGATCAACCTGCTGACTCTGCTGGCGATGGTGCTGGCCATCGGGCTGGTGGTGGACGACGCCATTGTGGTGGTGGAAAACATCCACCGTCATATCGAGGAAGGCAAGACACCGCTGGACGCGGCCATTGAAGGTGCCCGGGAAATCGCCATGCCGGTGGTATCAATGACCATCACCCTGGCGGCCGTTTATGCCCCGATCGGTTTCCTGACAGGGCTGACCGGGGCACTGTTCAAGGAGTTCGCCCTGACCCTGGCCGGGGCCGTGGTGATCTCGGGTATCGTTGCCCTGACGCTGTCGCCGATGATGTGCGCCTTCCTGCTGCGTCACGATGAAAACCCGACCGGCCTGGCCCACCGCCTCGACCTGATTTTCGAAGGCCTCAAGCACCGTTACCAACAGTTGCTGCACGGCACCCTGAACACCCGACCGGTGGTGTTGGTGTTTGCCGTCATCGTGCTGTGCCTGATTCCGGTACTGCTCAAGTTCACCAAATCGGAACTGGCGCCGGATGAGGACCAGGGCGTCATTTTCATGATGGCCAACGCCCCGCAACCGACCAACCTCGATTACCTGAACACCTACACCGACAAGTTCGTCTCGATCTTCAAGACGTTTCCCGAATACTACTCATCGTTCCAGATCAACGGTTTCAACGGTGTGCAATCAGGTATCGGCGGTTTCCTGCTCAAGCCCTGGAACGAACGCAGCCGGACCCAGATGCAGATCCTGCCCGATGTTCAAGCCAAGCTGGAAAGCATCGCGGGGTTGCAGATTTTCGGCTTCAACCTGCCTTCGTTGCCGGGTACCGGCGAGGGCCTGCCCTTTCAGTTCGTGGTCAATACCGCCAACGATTACGAGTTGCTGTTGCAAGTGGTGGACCGGGTGAAAAAACGCGCGCTGGAGTCCGGCAAATTCGCGTTCATCGATGTCGACCTGGCCTTCGACAAACCCGAAGTGGTGGTGGATATCGATCGAGCCAAGGCGGCACAGATGGGCGTATCGATGCAGGACCTGGGCGGAACGCTGGCAACCTTGCTGGGTGAGGCGGAGATCAACCGCTTCACCATCGAAGGCCGCAGTTACAAAGTCATTGCGCAGGTTGAACGGCCCTATCGTGATAATCCTGACTGGCTGAACAATTACTATGTCAGGAACACCAAGGGTGAACTGCTGGCCCTGTCGACCCTGATTACAGTGACCGACCGGGCCCGGCCGCGGCAATTGAACCAGTTCCAGCAACTCAACTCGGCGATTCTTTCCGGGGTGCCGCTGGTCAGCATGGGGGAAGCCATCGACACCGTGCGCCAGATCGCCCGGGAAGAAGCGCCGGTGGGATTTGCCTTCGACTACGCCGGCGCGTCGCGCCAATACGTGCAGGAAGGCAGCGCGTTGTGGGTCACCTTTGCCCTGGCATTGGCAATCATTTTCCTGGTGCTGGCTGCCCAGTTCGAAAGCTTCCGCGACCCGCTGGTGATTCTGGTAACCGTACCGCTGTCGATCTGCGGCGCATTGCTTCCGCTGTTTCTCGGCTGGTCGAGCATGAACATCTACACCCAGGTCGGATTGGTGACACTCATCGGGCTGATCAGCAAGCACGGGATCCTGATCGTCCAGTTTGCCAACCAGTTGCGCAAAGACAAAGGCCTGTCACCGCGCGAGGCTGTGGAGGAAGCCGCGTCCATCCGTCTGCGTCCGGTGTTGATGACAACCGCCGCGATGGTGTTTGGCATGGTGCCGTTGATCATCGCCACGGGCGCTGGTGCGGTCAGTCGGTTCGATATCGGCACGGTAATCGCGACGGGGATGTCGATTGGTACGCTGTTTACGTTGTTTGTGTTGCCGTGTGTGTACACCCTGCTGGCAAAACCCGATAAGCCCAAACAACACTGATCAACCTTGTGGGAGATTCTATGTTGCAGGCTCGCCCCTAAAGTGATTTGTGCAAGATTCCAGTTAGCGGCAACAAAAAAGGCCTCGCATCAGCGAGGCCTTTTATTTGGGCTTCAATTTTTTCAACTTTGCGGCCTCAATCCTTGCGACATTCCGAAAATGAACAGCAATAAATCATGATCGGGTTGAGTAGCCACCGAAGCCTTGGCGACCCGTGGTAATGGGCAATGATCGCCATGCTCTGAACTAAGAACTTGTGTGCGGGGTTTCTCCCACGCAGCCACCGCCAGTGAAGCAACAGCCAAGGCTCCTACAAGAAACAAACCTCGCGCAACTTCGAGTTTCATTGCTTTAAACCTTTGATAGCGCTGCCAAACGCCGTCCTATAAAAGTAGTCGAGTTTTCCCCGGTTCGTCGGGCGGAACGACGAGTGGCGAAACACTGGCGTTATGTCATGGACTGCCATTTGTCTGGCGCTCAAGCGCTGACGGTATGTCTCCAGATCGACCATCCTGTTACCTCTTGCGTAATACATAAACCCGCGACATGGCATAGAGCGGGAAAAAGTCCAAACGTTCCTGAATATGGAAACCCGCCTCCTCAAACTCCTGCTCTACCGTAGCAGCCGGTAACACAAATCGATTTTGGTAACCTTCCTGCTCACGGGTTTTCTCCAGGCGCTTGCGTTTCCAGGCCTTGAAATTGCCATCCACCCACAGTGAAAGGATCACGCTGTCACGGGTAACGCGCTCGAATTCGCGCAGAATGGTCATTCGATGCTCGGCTTCACCGATGTGCTGAAGCAAGCGCATGCAAAAAATGCTGTCGACCGCGTTATCAGGCAGGGCAATGTCGAATGCAGATGTCTGCAAGGGTTGTACCCGTTTTACCACGTCAGCGGGCTGCGCCTGCATGGCGATCTTCAACATCGACTCGCCGTTGTCGGCACCGATGATCACCCGGTTGAGTTTTTCCGCCAGCAACGGCCAGAAGCGTCCCGCACCGCATGGCAGATCAAGCACCAGGCCTGGCTCGCCAGCCAGCATCAGTGCTTTTCGCGCCAGTTGCTCGTAACGCCAATGGGATAGTTTTCGACTAACGCCATCCTGATGTTCAAGCAGGCATGGTTGCGTGTGCACATCGGCGTACTTTTCGGAAAAATCAAGCTTGATCGGGTCAGGCTTCATCGAGGCCTCCTGCACTTCTGATGACGACCACCTTAGGTAGCGCCATGTGAGTGTCAGGTTATGCCCTTGTGAAAAAAACGTGATGCAAAACCTGGAATGGTTTCGAGACATCAAGGATTGCAACGAGCGCCGAAATGCCCGATTTCAGGCCGCTCAGCGACCCCTGGATGTCTGCAATTCCACCTCAAAACGACAGCCATTGGGTTCCATGTTGGTCAGGCTGACGCACCACCCCTGGTTCTCACAGATTCGTTGCACCAGCGACAATCCCAGGCCCAGGCCCTCTCCGCGTTTCTCGTTGCCGCGCACGAAAGGCTCGAACATCGCTTCGCGCTTATCCTCAGGTATGCCGACCCCACTGTCCTCGACCACGAATCCGCTGGCTGACAAGGTCAGGCGGATAAAGCCTTGTTCGGTGTAATGCAGTGCGTTTCGCAGGAGATTACCCATCACCGCGTGCAGGAACGTTGCGTTGTACCGGGTACTTTCTGGTTTGCCTGGCTCAAAAATCAGCTTCAGCCCCTTTTCCTCGATCGGTGTGCGCCACAGCCCGAGCAGCCCGCTGGCCGCTTCACTCAGCGTCTGTTGCGGCGACATGCTGGCGTCTTCACGCTGAGCGCGGGCCAGCATCAGGAAGGTTTGCACCAGTTCGCGCATTTCCTCACTGGCGCGGGCGATTCGCTCTACCTGAGCACGGCCGCGCTGATCGATACCCGGGTTTTCCAACAGCAACTCGCAGGAACTGGCGAGCACCATCAAGGGCGTACGCAATTCGTGGCTGACGTCACTGGTGAACAAACGCTCCCGGGTCAATGCCTGACGCAGGCGCCCCAGGGTCGCGTCGAAGGCCACCGCCAGTTCGCCCACTTCATCGGCAGCGTAATCCGGCGCCAGAGGCGGTGCCAGACCCAGCAATTGATCGCGATGACGCACCTGGCGGGCCAGCCGTACAACCGGTGCCATCACCTTGCGCGCCAGGACCCAACCGAGGAAAACCGCCAACGCGAGGCTCAGTACGAAGCCCACCAGCACCACGGCGAACAGCACCCGTTCACGCTCTTCGAAATCGCTCTGATCCTGCAACAGCACATAGCGCCGCCCGTCGACGATTTCGACAATGGCGTGGTACGACAGATTTTCGCGAAATACCTCGTGAAAACCCGCATCAAGATTCCGCAAATCCTTGGGCAGCTCAAAATCCCCCCGCCCCCCGCTGAAATAGAATAACTGGTCCGGTTCAGGGCGATGGCTCCAGTCCGAGACGTTATCCATCAGCAACAGTCGCTGCAAATCACCGCCCAGACCTGCGGAAATGAGCTTTTCTTCCACCAGGTGCACGGTCGCCACAATGCCCATGGCAAAGGCGCCCGCCACCAGTGCGCTCATCAGCGCAAAGGCAATGATGATCCGTTGAGCAAGGCTCTGTTTAAACTCCATTGCGCCCCTCGGCCAGGCGATAACCCACACCGTGGACGGTGTGCAGCAGCGGTTTGGCGAACGGTTTGTCGATCACCTGGCGCAACTGATGGACGTGGCTGCGCAGGCTGTCACTGTCCGGGCAGTCATCACCCCACAGCGCCTCTTCGAGTATTTCGCGGCGCAATACATGGGGACTTTTCTGCATCAGTACCGCCAGCAGCTTCAGGCCCACCGGGTTGAGCTTGAGCAATTTGCCTTCGCGGGTGACTTCCAGCGTGTCGAGGTCATAGTTCAGGTCGCCGACTTGCAAGGTGCGGCGTCCGCCACCCTGGGTCCGGCGCATGACTGCCTCGACCCGAGCCGCCAGTTCAGACAGGGCGAAGGGTTTGATCAGGTAATCGTCGGCACCGGACTTGAAACCCTGTAGCCTGTCATCCAGCTGATCGCGAGCGGTAAGCATGATCACCGGCGTGTCACGCCGGGCATCTTCGCGCAGGCGCTTGCACAGGGTGTAGCCGTCGATGCCGGGCAGCATGATGTCGAGCACGATCAAATCGTAATGCTCGGTGGCCGCCAGGTGCAGGCCCGACAAACCGTCCTGCGCACAATCCACGGTGTAACCTTTGAGCCCCAGGTAATCGGCCAGGTTGGCCAGGATATCGCGGTTGTCTTCAACCAATAAAATTCGCATGGGCATCTGCTCCGTATACAGTAACGGCCGTCATGGCCCGCGCAGCTTAAGGCCAAGTGTGGCTCACGGCTAGGGGAAGGCCACGCGGAGATCAATCCGCTCTACCAACGGCCCGGTTTTACAAGCTTTTCACTATCGAATCACACCCTGATTACAGCGGTCAGTCGAGACTGACACGCGATTGCTATAAGGAATGTCGACAATGGACTATTTGAAGACGGCGCCAATGCGCTTTTTGCTGTTGGTAACCGGCTCATGGCTGGTTATCTTTCTTCTTACACGAACGGTTTTACTCCTGACTCATCTGGATGAGGCCGGCAGTGGTTTCCTGTCTGTCTTCGGCATTGGTGTGCTCTACGACCTGGGCTTCCTTGCCTACGCGGCGCTCCCCATGGGGCTCTATCTGTTGCTTTGCCCACCGGCCCTCTGGCGTCGTCGCGGGCATCGCTGGTTTCTTCAGGCGCTGCTGACGGTCAGCCTGTTTGCAATGCTATTTACCTCGGTGGCCGAATGGCTTTTCTGGGATGAGTTCGGCGTGCGCTTCAACTTTATCGCCGTCGACTACCTGGTGTATTCCGACGAAGTATTGAACAACCTGCTTGAGTCGTACCCGATCGGCACGCTGCTGACGATTCTCGCCGTGCTGGCCGTGGTGCTGAGTTTCGCGTTGCGTAAACCCTTCAATGCCGCGCTCGATGCACCGTTGCCACCCTTGCGCGGGCGTCTGTTGAATGCGCTGGTCCTGTTGATCGCCGCCGGCCTGAGCCTGCAGTTGCTCAGCCAGGATGCGCCACGCAGCCAGGGCGGCAATGCTTACCAGAATGAATTGGCGAGCAATGGCCCGTATCAATTTTTCGCCGCCTTTCGTAACAATGAACTGGACTACCCGCAGTTCTACAGCACCCTGCCATCGGCCGTTGTCGCAAAACAGATTCGTGCCGAGCTGAACGAACCCAATGCCCGCTTTATCGGCGAAGACCCGCAAGACATCCGTCGACAAATCGACAATCCGGGCCAGCCACGCAAGCCCAACATTGTTCTGGTCACCATTGAAAGCTTCAGCGCCAAGTACATGGGCAGCAACGGTGACGAGCGCAACCTGACACCGAATCTGGATGCCTTGCGCAAGCAGAGCCTGTACTTCAACAATTTCTACGCCACCGGTACCCGTACTGATCGGGGTCTGGAAGCCATAACCCTGGCCATACCGCCCACGCCGGGACGTTCGATCGTCAAGCGTGTGGGCCGCGAAAGTGGTTTTGCCAGCCTTGGCCAGCAACTCAACGCCGTGGGTTACGACAGCGTGTTTGTCTATGGCGGCCGCGGTTACTTCGACAATATGAACGCCTTCTTCAGCGGCAACGGTTACCGCGTGGTAGACCAGAGCAGTGTCGAAGAGTCAGAGATTCATTTCAAAAATGCCTGGGGCATGGCTGATGAGGATCTCTACAACCAGACACTCAAGCTGGCCGACGCCGACCATGCAAAGCAACAACCCTTTTTATTGCAATTGATGACCACGTCCAACCACCGTCCTTATACCTACCCGGACAATCGGATCGATATCAAGTCCGGCAACGGGCGTGACGGTGCGGTGAAATACACCGACTACGCCATTGGTCAGTTCCTCGCTCAGGCGCGTCAGAAACCGTGGTTCGATAATACTATTTTCGTCTTTGTCGCTGACCACACCGCCGGCAGTGCGGGCAAGGAAGACCTGCCAATCAGCAACTACCAGATTCCACTGTTCATCTATGCACCGAAGTTGATTGAAGCCCGCGAGACTGCACAGCTGGCCAGCCAGATCGACCTCGCGCCAACCCTGTTGGGCCTGCTGAACCTGGATTACCAGTCGACGTTCTTTGGGCGTAACCTGTTGCAGGACAACCCGCTGCCTCCACGAGTGGTCGTTGGTAATTATCAGCACCTGGGGTTGTTCGATGGCAAAGACCTTGCGATCCTGAGCCCCCGCCAGGGCTTGCGTCGTCACGATGATGCCTTGACCGAAAGTCGTGAGTACCGCTCCGACTCCAGTGACCCGTTGATCGCCCGCGCGATCACGTACTACCAAACAGCCAGTTATGGCTTCAAGCAACAGCTGCTTGGCTGGAAAGTGCCCATGGAGGGCACAGCCAAAGTCAGCGAATGAAAACCGAATCGCCCCGGGCTGATGCCCCGGGGCGTTTTCCTTTGTTCAGGATCCACCATGTCATCAACCGTTGTCCGCCCTGCCCCGCGCCCACTCAACTTCTGGGTGTTCCTGGGCGTACCCGCCGCTGTGGCGATTATTCTCGTACTGCTCGAACTGACCTCACTGGATATGGACCTGGCCAAACTGTTCTACGACCCGGCCGCTGGAGGCTTTATCGGGCGGCACAGTTACTTCCTCGAAACCGTCCTGCATACCCGCGCCAAGCAAGTGGTCATCGCCTTCTCGGTGTTTGCCATCCTCGGTTTTGTCAGCTCCTTCTTCATGGCCAGGCTCAAGCCATTCAAACGGGAACTGGGATGCCTGGTGCTGTCCCTGGGCCTGGCGACGTCTTTTGTCACCCCCATGAAAGCGGTAACGGCGGTGCAGTGTCCGTGGAGCCTGGAGCAATTCGGCGGCCATGAGACCTACAGTGAATTGCTGAGCCATCGACCGCACTCTGACAAACCGGGCCGCTGCTGGCCAGGCGGCCATGCCGCGACCGGCTTCACCCTGTTTGCGCTGTTTTTCGTGCTGCGCGATCGCCGCCCACGACTGGCCAGGGCGGCGCTCGTCTTCGCCTTTACCCTGGGTTCGGTGTTCTCCATCGGCCGGATGATGCAAGGCGCACATTTCTTCTCGCACAACGTGTGGACGGCGGTGTTTTGCTGGCTGATTTGCCTGGGGTCGTATTACTGGATTTTGTATCGCCCCGCTTCCAGAGCCGAAGCAATGGCCAAAGCACAGCCGGTCAACGCCTGAAACACAGGTCAAAAATGTGGGCGCGGGCTGGCTCCGGGCGGCGTTCCGACGAAGGCGGTTTAACATTCAACGTATAGGTTGATAGGCACTCCGCTTTCGCGAACAGGCTCGCTCCTACTCTGGATCGAGGCGCCCGCGGAATACGGGCAATAAAAAACCCCGCCTGCTTTCGCAGGCGGGGTTTTTACGTACGGGGTAAGGCTGGCTTACATCATGCCGCCCATGCCGCCCATACCGCCCATGTCTGGCATGCCGCCGCCAGCTGGTGCGTCTTCCTTGATCTCGGCGATCATGGCTTCGGTGGTGATCATCAGGCTGGCAATCGACGAAGCCGCTTGCAGAGCCGAACGGGTCACTTTGGCCGGGTCCAGGATACCCATTTCGATCATGTCGCCGTATTCGCCAGTCGCAGCGTTGTAACCGAAGTTACCCGCGCCTTGCTTGACCTTGTCGACAACAACGCTTGGCTCGTCGCCGGAGTTGGCAACGATCTGGCGCAGTGGAGCTTCAACAGCGCGACGCAGCAACTGGATGCCCACGTTCTGGTCATCGTTGTCGCCTTTCAGCTCGCTGATGGCTTGCAGGGCACGAACCAGTGCCACGCCGCCGCCAGGTACCACGCCTTCTTCAACGGCTGCACGGGTAGCGTGCAGGGCGTCTTCAACGCGGGCTTTCTTCTCTTTCATTTCAACTTCGGAACCAGCGCCAACCTTGATCACTGCAACGCCACCGGACAGCTTGGCCAGGCGTTCTTGCAGTTTTTCACGGTCGTAGTCCGAGGAAGTCTCGGCAACCTGGGCACGGATCTGACCGATGCGTGCTTCGATGTCGCCCTGTACGCCAGCACCGTCAACGATGATGGTGTTTTCCTTGGACAGGGTGACGCGCTTGGCGTTGCCCAGGTGCTCCAGGGTGGTGCTTTCCAGGCTCAGGCCGATCTCTTCGGAGATAACGGTACCGCCGGTCAGAACGGCGATGTCCTGCAGCATGGCCTTGCGACGATCGCCGAAGCCCGGAGCCTTGACGGCTGCGACTTTAACGATGCCACGCATGTTGTTCACAACCAGAGTCGCCAGGGCTTCGCCTTCAACGTCTTCGGCCACGATCAGAAGTGGACGGCCGGCTTTGGCAACGGCTTCCAGTACTGGCAGCATTTCGCGGATGTTCGAGATCTTCTTGTCGACCAGCAGGATCAGCGGACCGTCCAGCTCGGCAGTCATGGTCTCTGGCTTGTTGACGAAGTAAGGGGACAGGTAGCCACGGTCGAACTGCATGCCTTCAACAACCGACAGTTCGTTTTCCAGGCCCGAGCCTTCTTCAACGGTGATCACGCCTTCTTTACCGACTTTTTCCATGGCTTCGGCAATGATGTCGCCGATGGAGTTGTCGGAGTTGGCGGAGATGGTGCCGACCTGAGCGATGGCCTTGGTGTCAGCGCATGGCTTGGACAGGGCTTTCAACTCTTTGACGATGGCGATGGTCGCCTTGTCGATACCGCGTTTCAGGTCCATCGGGTTCATGCCGGCAGCGACGGCTTTCAGGCCTTCGTTGACGATCGACTGAGCCAGAACGGTAGCGGTGGTGGTACCGTCGCCTGCGTCATCGTTGGCACGGGAGGCAACGTCTTTGACCAGCTGCGCGCCCATGTTTTCGAAACGGTCTTTCAGCTCGATTTCCTTGGCTACGGAAACGCCGTCCTTGGTGATGGTCGGAGCGCCGAAGCTCTTCTCGATGATCACGTTACGGCCTTTCGGGCCCAGGGTCGCTTTTACCGCGTCAGCCAGGACGTTGACACCGGTGAGCATTTTCTTGCGGGCGGAATCGCCGAATTTAACTTCTTTAGCAGCCATGATCGATATTCCTTAAATACTTTGTAGTAACGGGAAAATGAGCGGGGAATCAGCCTTCGATAACAGCGAGGATTTCGTTCTCGCTCATTACCAGCAGATCTTCGCCGTCGACTTTCACAGTGTTGCTGCCGGAGTAAGGACCGAACACAACCTTGTCGCCCACTTTGACGGACAGTGCACGCACTTCACCGTTTTCCAGTACGCGGCCGGTGCCTACAGCGAGGATTTCGCCGCTGTTGGCTTTTTCAGCAGCCGAACCTGGCAGGACGATACCGCCAGCGGTTTTCTTTTCTTCTTCGCTGCGACGGATGACGACGCGGTCATGCAGAGGACGAAGCTTCATTGTCGATCTCTCCTAATTGTGGTTTTCATCGGCCGGTGTAGTCCCGGCGGGTTTAACAAAGTCCGGCGGTGCCGGGTGCGGCTCGACGAGCGAGACGCGGAAGTCTGTCTGGCGTGATCGCCAGAAACCTTGCGGTGACCGTTACATAAGGGCGCATAAGCTTATTACAAGAGCGGGGATCGAAAATTTTTCATCCCGGTGACCCGCAAACGAACACGGCACCCGAAGGTGCCGTGTGGTCATGGTGTTACTTGGTATCGCGATGTTCGAACTCGCCTTCGATCACATTGGGCTCACGACTCAGAGGTTCACGCGGCGCGGGGCCGCCACGGGACTGAAGGTCATCGGCGAACGCACGCTGGCGGATCGCTTGTTCCTCGGCGCGCTGGCGCATTTTATTGGCCAGCAGACGGCGGCTGATCGGCAGCAGCATGATCAGGCCGACCACGTCGCTGATGAAACCCGGAAGGATCAGCAGGCCACCGGCCAATGCCAGCATCAGGCCTTCGAGCATGGTCTGGGCGGGCAATTCGCCGCGGTTCAGGCTTTCACGGGCACGCAACGCGGTGGCCAGGCCGGCGATCCGCAGCACGAACACACCGAACATCGAGCCGAGAATGATCAGCAGCAGGGCCGGGAAAAACCCGATAGCCCCTGCCACCTTGACGAATACGAACAGCTCCAACACCGGAAACAGCAGAAAGAGCAACAAAAAAGGGCGCATCAAATGGTTCCTCAACGCAAGAAAGCCTTGCCAGTTCACCTTAGATGACGTCGCCGTTTCGTGAATTCAAGCGTCGGCCCCTGCATTTTTCGGCCAATGTTCGGCGTGGGCCAGGAAAACCAAGGCCTCGCGAACTTGTGTCGGCGTATTACATGGGGCTCGGAAAGGTAGCCAGTAGATCCCCTGACCAATGCGCAAATGCATGCCTTCTGAGTCGATCCCGACCATTTGCGCTGGTGTGGCGTTCGGCAGTCCCGCCAGCTCGACGTAGTGCGCAATGGCCTTGGTGTGATCGGCATTCATGTGTTCGACCATGCTCACTTCTGCCTTGCCGGCGAAGGGGTTGGCCAGGTTCAGGTCGTTGACCCAATGAATCGCGCCAAAACCGCCGATGTAGCGGTGGCGTACAGGCTTGAGCACCCAGAAGTCGAAATCGTGGGCCTGGTGATAGCCCTGCGACTCCGGGAAGTAGCGGTAGTACCGTTCGGAAGCGGCTTCGATGGCGGCTTCGTCTTCAAGCTGCTGCGCTTCGGCCAGATAGGTCAGTCGACCAACGGCCTGGACATCTTCCGCCCCACGCTCGCCCACGAACAGCGAGCATTTCGGGTCTTTCTGCAAATTGTGGGTGTGCTGAGCGATGCGGCTGATCAGGATCAGCGGCCGGCCCAGCTCGTCCAGACAGTACGGAACCACGGAGCCGAACGGGAATCCTGGCATCGATTTGGAGTGCGTCGAGAGCACTCCACGGTATTCCTTGAGAAGCAATTCTCGTGCATGCTTAGCTGCTTCAACGCTCAATTTATGACTCCTTAAATAGAATCCGTCAAAAAAACGGACGGGCTGCTGGTGATAGTTCCAGCATGCCATCGGGGCAGTTCTCATGTGCAGCCAAGCCACATCTGGTGCAGATCGAGAGGCTCTCTTCAAGGAAACCACTCAGACCTGCTACCGGGGCATGCGAATGCAACTCACTGACAAAGTAATCATTATCACGGGCGGTTGCCAGGGTTTGGGCCGTTCCATGGCCGAGTATTTCGCCGCCAGGGGCGCGAAGCTGGCGCTGGTGGACCTCAATCAGGAAAAGCTCGATGACACCGTGGCAGCCTGCCAGGCCAAGGGCGCAGAAGCCCGTGCTTACCTGTGCAACGTGGCCGATGAAGAGCAAGTGACCCACATGGTCGCCCGGGTCGCTGAAGACTTCGGCGCGATCCATGGCCTGATCAACAATGCCGGCATCCTGCGCGACGGGCTGTTGCTCAAGGTCAAGGACGGCGAAATGACCAAAATGAGCCTGGCTCAGTGGCAGGCGGTCATCGACGTCAACCTGACCGGCGTGTTCCTGTGCACCCGTGAAGTCGCTGCAAAAATGGTCGAGCTGAAGAACAGCGGCGCGATCATCAATATCTCGTCGATTTCCCGCGCCGGCAACGTCGGCCAGACCAACTACTCCGCCGCGAAGGCCGGTGTCGCCGCCGCGACCGTGACCTGGGCCAAGGAACTGGCGCGCTATGGCATCCGCGTGGCGGGCATTGCACCGGGCTTCATCGAAACCGAGATGACGCTGGGCATGAAGCCTGAGGCGCTGGAGAAGATGACGTCCGGGATTCCGCTCAAGCGCATGGGCAAGCCGGAAGAGATTGCCCATTCGGCGGCGTACATTTTCGAGAACGACTATTACACCGGCCGGATTCTGGAAATGGATGGCGGGTTGCGCATTTAAGGCCCGGCACAAAACCAATGTGGGAGCGAGCCTGCTCGCGAAGAGGCCCGGTCAGCCACCACCGATGGTGACTGATATACCGCTTTCGCGAGCAGGCTCGCTCCCACAATGGATCGCATTTCAGACCATCAATCGTCGCTGATGGTGATGTTCGGCATCGCCGGCGTTGCCGCTTCCTGCAACACGATCCGCGCGCCGACATGACGGGCGAGTTCCTGGTAAACCATCGCAATCGGGCTGTCTGGCTCGGCGATCACCGTTGGCTTGCCGCCATCGGCCTGCTCGCGGATGACCATCGACAGCGGCAACGAGGCCAGCAACTCGACACCGTACTGGCTGGCCAGTTTCACCCCGCCGCCCTCACCGAACAGATGCTCGGCATGTCCGCAATTGGAGCAGATGTGCACGGCCATGTTTTCCACCACGCCCAGCACCGGGATGTTGACCTTGCGGAACATCTCCACGCCCTTGCGCGCGTCGAGCAAGGCCAGGTCCTGTGGCGTAGTGACGATGACAGCACCGGCCACCGGGACTTTCTGCGCCAGGGTCAGCTGGATGTCACCGGTGCCTGGCGGCATGTCGATCACCAGGTAATCCAGGTCGCCCCACGCCGTTTGGGTGACCAGTTGCAACAGGGCACCGGAGACCATCGGCCCGCGCCAGACCATCGGTGTGTTGTCGTCGGTCAGAAACGCCATCGACATCACTTCAACGCCATGGGACTTGAGCGGAACGAACCATTTCTGGTCCTTGACTTCTGGCCGGGTGCGTTCGGGGATACCGAACATGATGCCCTGGCTCGGACCGTAGATATCGGCGTCGAGAATGCCGACCTTGGCGCCTTCGCGGGCCAGGGCCAACGCCAGGTTGGCGGCGGTGGTGGATTTGCCCACACCGCCCTTGCCCGATGCCACGGCCACCACGTTCTTGACGTTGGCCAGGCCCGGAATCTGCGCCTGGGCCTTGTGCGCGGCAATCACGCTGGTGATGTCGACGCGGGCAGATGTCACGCCGTCCAGGCCTTCGATGGCCATTTGCAGCATTTGTGCCCAGCCGCTCTTGAACAGACCGGCGGCATAGCCCAGTTCGAGCTGAACGCTGACGCGCTCGCCCTGAATATCGATGTTGCGCACGCACCCGGCGCTGACCGGGTCCTGGTTCAGATAAGGGTCGGTGTATTGGCGAAGGACGGCTTCCACCGCTGCGCGATTGACGGCGCTCATGGGCAACTCCGAAAACAGGTCTTGGAAAGATGGCGGATATCGTACCCGTTATGAGCGTTCGGCGGGATGCTCAAAAAATGGCGATCAGCCGTTACTCATCCAATGAAACAGGCTCACAGGGTGAAAAATATGTGCCGGCGCTTTATAGTGGCCGACCTCCGTTTCATCAAGTAGCCGAGCCCCATGTCCGAGCCACGCAAGATCCTCGTCACCAGCGCCCTGCCCTATGCCAATGGTTCGATTCACCTCGGCCATATGCTGGAATACATCCAGACCGATATGTGGGTGCGCTTCCAGAAGCACCGCGGCAACCAATGCATTTATGTCTGCGCCGACGACGCCCACGGCTCGGCGATCATGCTGCGCGCGGAAAAGGAAGGCATCACCCCGGAACAACTGATCGCCAACGTCCAGGCTGAACACAGCGCCGACTTTGCCGAGTTCCTGGTGGACTTCGATAATTTCCACTCCACTCACGCCGAAGAAAACCGTGAGCTGTCGAGCCAGATCTACCTGAAGCTGCGCGACGCCGGGCACATCGCCACGCGCTCGATCACGCAGTATTTCGACCCGGAAAAGAAAATGTTCCTGGCCGACCGCTTCATCAAGGGCACTTGCCCGAAATGCGGCACTGAGGATCAGTACGGCGACAACTGCGAAAAATGCGGCGCGACCTACGCACCGACCGACCTGAAGGATCCGAAATCGGCGATCTCCGGCGCCACCCCGGTGCTCAAGGACTCCCAGCATTTCTTCTTCAAGTTGCCGGACTTCCAGGAAATGCTGCAAGCCTGGACCCGCAGCGGCACCCTGCAGGACGCCGTCGCCAACAAGATCGCCGAATGGCTGGACGCCGGCCTGCAACAGTGGGACATCTCCCGCGATGCGCCGTACTTCGGTTTTGAAATCCCCGATGAGCCGGGCAAATACTTCTACGTGTGGCTGGATGCGCCGATCGGCTACATGGCGAGCTTCAAGAACCTGTGCAACCGTACGCCGGAGCTGGACTTCGACGCGTTCTGGGGCAAGGATTCCACCGCCGAGCTGTACCACTTCATCGGCAAGGACATCGTCAACTTCCACGCCCTGTTCTGGCCAGCGATGCTCGAAGGCGCGGGTTACCGCAAGCCGACCGGCATCAACGTGCACGGCTACCTGACCGTCAACGGCCAGAAAATGTCCAAGTCCCGCGGCACCTTCATCAAGGCCCGGACCTACCTGGATCACCTGTCGCCGGAATACCTGCGCTACTACTACGCGGCCAAGCTGAGCCGCGGCGTCGACGACCTCGACCTGAACCTCGAAGACTTCGTGCAGAAGGTCAATTCCGACCTGGTGGGCAAAGTCGTCAACATCGCCAGCCGTTGCGCCGGCTTCATCCATAAGGGCAACGCCGGTGTGATGGTCGACACCAACGCCGCGCCGGAGCTGACCGAAGCCTTCCTGGCCGCCGCGCCTGGCATCGCCGACGCCTATGAAGCCCGCGACTTCGCCCGCGCCATGCGCGAGATCATGGCCCTGGCCGACCGCGCCAACGCCTGGATCGCCGACAAGGCACCGTGGTCGTTGAACAAACAGGAAGGCAAGCAGGATGAAGTCCAGGCCATCTGCGCCACCGGCGTCAATCTGTTCCGCCAGTTGGTAATCTTCCTCAAGCCGGTGCTTCCACTGCTGGCTGCCGATGCCGAAGCGTTCCTGAACGTCGCGCCATTGACCTGGAACGACAACACCCTCTGGCTCGCCAACCATCAGCTGAACGAGTTCAAGCCGCTGATGACCCGGATCGACCCGGTCAAGGTGCAGGCCATGACCGACGCTTCGAAAGAAGACCTGACTGCGAGCCAGACCGACACCGGCGAAGCGGCACCTGCCGGCAATGGCGAACTGGCCAAGGATCCGTTGTCCCCGGAAATCGAGTTCGACACCTTCGCAGCAGTCGATTTGCGCGTCGCGCTGATCGTCAAGGCCGAACACGTGGAAGGCGCCGACAAGCTGCTGCGCCTGACCCTGGACATTGGTGACGAGCAACGCAACGTCTTCTCCGGGATCAAGAGCGCTTATCCGGACCCGTCCAAGCTCAATGGTCGGCTGACCATGATGATCGCCAACCTCAAGCCTCGCAAAATGAAATTCGGTATCTCCGAGGGCATGGTGATGGCGGCCGGTCCTGGCGGTGAAGAGATCTACCTGTTGAGCCCGGACAGCGGCGCCAAGCCTGGTCAGCGGATCAAGTAAGGCACGGCGGCAAACCGATCCCACAGTCGTGCCTGACGCGACTGTGGGATTTTCATGTCTGGCCCACCCTCCGCCCTTGCCGGATAATGCCTAAGCTTTTTTGAACGCAGCGCTCTTGGGTTCATCGCGAGCAAGCTCGCTCCTACAAAAGTCGGCTCGATCATGACCGAAACACTGCTTACGCTTATCAGCACCGCCCTGATCAACAACCTCGTGTTGCATTGGCCGCTGGGTGTCGATCCGCTGCTGGGCACCGAGCGTCGGCAAGTCCATGCCCTGGGCATAGCGACAACCTGCCTGATGCTGATCGTCGGCCTGCTGGGCTACACGCTCTATCATTGGCTGCTCATCCCGCTGGAACTGACGTCGCTGCGCCTGTTCGTGCTCCTTCCCCTGAGCGTGCTGCTGATCGCCCCGCTGCTGAACGGTTTGTCACGGGTGTTTTCGACGCTGTGCTTTGAAGGACTCTGGCCACTGTTGTTGGGCAATGCGGGCGTGCTCGGCGTGGCGCTTCTCAATATTCAGGGCGACAACGGATTCTTTGCTGCCGCGGCCCTGAGCCTGGGGGCCGGGGTGGGTTTCTGGCTGGTGCTGGGTCTGTTCAATGACCTGCGCCAGCGCACACGTGATAACGATGTTCCCCTGCCCTTTCGCGGCTTGCCGATCGACCTGATCGGCGCCGGTCTGATCGCAGTGGCCTTTCTCGGATTCAGTGGACTGATCAAAACATGAGTCTGATTCAACGCATCGACGCCCTCTTGCCGCAGACCCAATGCGGCAAGTGTGGTCACCCCGGATGCAAGCCCTACGCTGAAGGCATCGCCAACGGCGAGCCGATCAACAAGTGCCCGCCGGGCGGCAATGAAACCATTAACGCCCTGGCTGAGCTGCTGAAGGTGCCAGTGCTGGAGCTGGATGTCAGCCGAGGCTCGGCTCCGGCGCAGATCGCCTACATCCGCGAGGCCGAGTGCATCGGTTGCACCAAATGCATCCAGGCCTGCCCGGTAGACGCCATCGTCGGCGCGGCCAAGCTGATGCACACGGTGATCATCGACGAATGCACCGGTTGCGACCTCTGCGTGGCGCCTTGCCCTGTGGACTGCATCGAAATGCATCCCTTGCCGATAGCCACGGTGCTGCCAATTGTCGGCGGTATGGCGTTCAGCCTTGAAGAGCAACGGGCCCGTGCCGCCAAACGCAATCATGCACGGCGCCGTTTCGAGCAACGCAACGCCCGCTTGCAGCGCGAAGAGCAACAAAAAGCCGCCGAGCGCCAGGCCCGTGCGCAACGCGCTGCCAAGCCCGGTGAAGGGACGCTCGACCCGGTGCAGGCGGCCCTCGAACGCGTCCGCGCACAAAAAGCCGCCAACGCCGATGCGGCGTTGAAAAAAGCCAAAATCGATCTGGCGATGAGCCGGGCGCAACTGACCAAATCACTCAAGGCGTTTGGCCATCCGCCGACCTTCGAACAGCAGTCGCAATTGATTGTCCTGCAACAGCAGTACGAAGCCGCCGAGCAAGCCTTGGCACAGCTGGAAAATTCGGTGCCGTCCGTCCCGGTGCCGGCGCCCGTTGCTGCGCCGGCGAAAAATGCCGACCTGAATCGGGCGAAGATCCAGTTGGCCATGCGCCGCGCCGAACTCAAAAAAGCCCAGACCGCCGAAGCGCCCGCCGAGCAGATCGAAGCCCTGGAGCGCGCACTGAGCGAAGCCGAACGCCAGGTAAATGCCTATGCCGCTCCTTGAATCGGTCGATGAGCGCCTGCAGCAGGCCATGAAATGGGTTCTGTTGGCGACGTTGCCAGGAATGCTGGCGTTGTTCTGGTTCTACGGTTGGGGGGTGTTGATCAACCTGATGCTGGCAGGCGCCAGTGCGCTGGGCGTTGAAGCGGCGGTGCTGCAATTGCGCAAGCGCCCCCTCAAGCCAACCTTGAGCGACTGCAGCGCCCTGGTCAGTGCAACCCTGTTGGCCCTGGCCCTGCCGCCCTATTGCCCGTGGTGG
This sequence comes from Pseudomonas izuensis, assembly GCF_002356535.2. Lineage (NCBI taxonomy): Bacteria > Pseudomonadati > Pseudomonadota > Gammaproteobacteria > Pseudomonadales > Pseudomonadaceae > Pseudomonas > Pseudomonas izuensis. The sequence goes on from NZ_AP017423.2 coordinate 5,562,791, forward strand.
CTGACGGTCAGTGCTGCTGCGTCCGCCATGTTGTTCGGCAAGCATCTTTATGGCGGTGTCGGCAGCAATCCGTTCAATCCGGCGATGCTCGGTTTCGCCCTGGTGATGGTGACGTTTCCACAACAGATGACCCACTGGCCGGCATCCCACGGCATGGATCTGTCGGGTGGCGTACAGCAAGTATTCGGTTTCGGTTCAAATCCGGATGCCTGGGTCCGCGCCACAGCACTGGACAGCCTGCGGATCAATAAAAGCCTGACCATGGACGAACTGTTCTCGACCAATCCGGCGTTTGGCCATTTCGGCGGTCGCGGCGTGGAATGGGTGAACCTGGCCTTTCTCGCGGGCGGCGTGTTTCTGCTGCAACGACGGGTATTCAGCTGGCATGCACCGGTGGGCATGCTTGCCAGCTTGTTCGTCATCAGCCTGTTGTGCTGGAACGGTACGGGCTCCGACTCCCATGGCTCACCGTTGTTTCATCTGCTCACCGGTGCCAGCATGCTGGGAGCGTTCTTCATCGTTACGGAGCCGGTATCCGGCGCCAAAAGCCCCGGCGCAAAGCTGCTGTTCGGCGTGGGTGTCGGGCTGCTGACCTATCTGATTCGTACTTGGGGCGGCTATCCGGACGGTCTGGCGTTTGCCGTGCTGTTGATGAACCTCTGTGTACCGGCGCTGGAGCGATTTGTCGCGGCCAGACAAAAGCGAGTTGCATCATGAAGCGCGCCTCCAGCGTCGCCATCCTGGCACTACTGGCCAGTCTCGGCACCGGCTTGACCTGGCTCGTGCAGCACAGCAGCGCGCCACGGATCGCGGCCGAGCAGCGCCTGATCGACAGTCGAAAGCTACTGGACCTGCTACCGCCCGACAGCTACGACAATCAGCCGCTGGAACAACCGCTCACGCTTGAAAACACGGCACTGGGCAACAGCACACTGCTGGCAGGTTACCGGGCGACCAAGGCCGGCAATGCTTATGCCGTGCTACTGCGCAGCCAGACCCTGGGCTACGAGGGCGCCATCGACTTGATGATCGCCATCGATCTCAACGGCAGGCTGATTGGCGTCAAAACCCTCAAGCAGGCGGAAACCCCGGGGCTTGGCGGGCGAATTGCCGATTGGCCCAATGCCTGGCTTCAAATGTTTTCCGGCAAGTCCCGAACCGATCCGGACGACAAAGGCTGGGCCTTGAAAAAGGATCAGGGACAATTCGACCAGATCGCCGGAGCGACCATCACCTCAAGAGCCGTGATAAACGCTACCCACGATGCGCTGCGTTACTTCGACGAACACCGGCAACAACTGCTCGGGAGTCCTTCCCATGAGTAAACCACCGCTGTTACAGAACTCATTGATGCTCGCACCGCTCATCGGCGCCACCGGCTCACTGGTGACAGCCCTCGGCCTGTGGTTGATGTTCATCGTGGTGATCAGTGTATTTGGCCTGGGCATGAATGCATTGCGCTCACGCCTGTTCCCGGGGGCGCACCTACTGGCCAGCGTGCTGCTGGCCGCGACGCTGACCAGTTGCGCGGAACTCGGCCTGCAAGTCTGGTCACTGCAATGGCATCAACAGGCGGGAATCTATACAGCGTTGATCGCCTTGCAATGTGTCGTGCTTGAGCAGGCTGGGTTTTTCCAAAGGGCTTGGCGAGATCGCCTGCGCCTGTGTGGGCTGTTCGGCGCATTGATGGTGGGCCTGGGCTTGCTGCGCGAGCTCATGGGTAACGGGACACTCGGTAGTCATCTACCGTGGCTGCTGGCTGCGACGCAAGCGGACTGGCAGGGCTGGGTGCTGACCACCGACGGAGGCCTGCGCCTGGCCACACTGGCCCCGGGTGGTTTCATTCTGCTGGGATTGCTGGTCGCCGCATGGCAGGCCCGACAGCGCGCCCCCTCTACACACTGACAGTTTTCTAGGAAATGCATCGCCCATGAATGCCGCAAAACGTCTGGAAATTTTCCGCAGGCTGCATGAAGACAATCCGGAGCCCAAGACCGAACTGGCCTATTCCTCACCGTTTGAATTACTGATTGCGGTGATTCTTTCGGCGCAATCGACCGATGTCGGCGTCAACAAGGCCACCGCAAAACTGTTCCCGGTAGCCAATACCCCCGCGGCGATCCATGCCCTGGGAGTCGAGGGACTGTCGGAATACATCAAGACCATCGGTCTATACAACAGCAAAGCGAAGAATGTGATTGAGACCTGTCGCTTGCTGGTGGAGCGCCATGCAGGCGAAGTACCGCAAACTCGAGAGGAACTGGAGGCACTGCCCGGCGTTGGGCGCAAAACTGCCAACGTGGTGCTCAATACCGCATTTCGTCAATTGACCATGGCCGTGGACACCCATATTTTCCGGGTCAGTAATCGCACCGGCATTGCGCCCGGCAAGAATGTGGTTGAGGTCGAGAAAAAGCTGATGAAGTTCGTGCCCAAGGAGTTCCTGCTCGACTCCCATCACTGGTTGATACTGCACGGGCGCTACGTTTGCCTGGCCCGCAAGCCTCGCTGCGGCAGTTGCCGGATTGAAGACTTGTGCGAATACAAGCACAAGACGTCGGACGATTGAGGCACTATAGGATTTATTGATTCATCGATTGAAAAAATCTTTTTTACCCATCGGGAGATTGTCGATATAAGGAGCCCCAAAGGCCTTCTTAGCCTGGAGTAACTAAATGAGCACTGGCAAAGAGCAATTGGACGTAGAAGACGACTTCACCCCCGTTGAAGCTGATGATGCCGAACCTGTGGTTGAGGTAGCAAAAACCAACCTGAGCAAGCGCCGTACCATCGACAATCTTCTGGAGGAGCGCCGACTGCAAAAGCAATTGGCCGATTACGATTTTGATTTATGACACCTGAAAGCCTCCCGAAACGGAGGCTTTTTATTTTGTGCGAGCCGCGATGAATGCCCGTTCATCGCGCATCGTCACCCCGGATACAATCACACCAACCCATTGCGTTGAGCCAGCTCGATCAAATCGACCAGCGAGCGCGCATTGAGTTTCAGCAACAGGCGCGTCTTGTAAGTACTCACGGTTTTGTTGCTGAGAAACATCCCATCGGCAATCTCCTTGTTGGTCTTGCCTCTGGCCAGCTGTTGCAGGACCATCATTTCCCGTCCTGACAGTCGATCCACCATATCGGCTTCACTGGCGTTCCCCAGACTGGCACGCACGGTATGCAAGGCTTGATTGGGAAAGTAGCTGTAACCGGACAACACTGCCTTTATTGCACTGAGCAATTCAGTGAGATCCTGTTGCTTGCAGACATACCCGGCGGCACCCGACTGCATGCAACGCATGGAAAAGTGCCCGGGAGCCTGAGAAGTCAATATCAGCACTTTCATGGGCAAGGCTGTCGAGGCAAGTCGAGCAATAACTTCCAGCCCATCAAGCTTCGGGATCCCGATATCCAGAATGACGATGTCCGGCATGTATTCGCGAGCAAGTTGCAATGCATCCACGCCATTATCTGTTTCAGCTACAACTTCGTAGCCATGACGTTCCATTAGCATACGTACCGCAAGACGAATGACGGGGTGATCATCCACGATCAGCACTTTATTCATGGGCAAGTCCAATTTTCGCTGTTCGAATTTTTAGAGCCCGCACAATAGCCTAGTCGTTTCACCCATGGCATGCCGCCCCCCCAACGACCCGCACCGAGAGACATTCCCTACAAAAATCGCGGATTAGTCCTACAAAACATCCCCGAATACAGCCCATTAAAAATGGCACCCATGTGAACGCATTACGATGTGAAACATTTTTTTCGCCAACTTAAACTGCCAAATAAAATTTAATACTTATAAGAAACACCTCACTTCAGAGAGTTCTCCGTTAAACGCAAGCGGCATCTTCCAATAAAAAATTCACACCAGAAATATCACACACCGAGCATCCACTTGCTCTTACAGCAAAAAATCCAACATGCACAATCATTAACAGCATCAAACTAAAAAACGGCTCCACGAACGCCGCAAACGAAAAAAAACCAACAACCACAGCCTACATACAAACATCGAATTGCAGGTATGGCGTAACATAACTTTCAACAAACGACACCAGCATCTCAACCCCAACGAGCAAAGATAAAATACGATGAGTAATACACATGATCAAACTAAAAAAAAGAATCACCAATCCCATGACAATAATCGCGATATTCGCAACACTGTCTGAGACATCAGCCGCCATTTCTCTGCCATTCCTGGACAACGATGAAAGAGAAATCTATGTCTGGTTCCTGATCAGCTTTCCTTTTTATTTGCTGTTCCTTTTCTTCGCCACACTCAACTTCAATTACCGATCGCTTTACTCGCCTTCGGACTTTGAAAAGGACGAGCACTTCCTGAAAGCCATGGACGATGATGATTCGCACCCAGCCGCCTCTCCCTCCGGGGCTCAGGCTCCTCCAGACGAGGTTGGCTTACGGCCTTCCCTTTCGGTTAAGCATCAGATTCGCTTACCCGAATGGATCTGTGCATCATTGATACACGCTGTATGAAAAACAAAATAGAACTCGGCACTCTGCTGGGGAAGATACAAAAACCACAGGAAAAACGGGCACACGTCTTTTTGTTTCTTACCGGGACAGAATCGGAAAAACTACTGAAAGACAGCGTACTCAAATATTTCAAACAGACAAAGAAACGCGGCAGCGCCCATTCCTGGGTTGCTTACAATTTGAGTTCACAAGGGGTGACGGTCATGGATCAGCGTTGCCAACTGACACATGGCAATCAGCAGTGAGGAAGGTTTTATCAGTGAGAAACAGAAGGAAGGAAACAAACAGCTTAAATGTAAATCGCTATATCACAATCCCGGACCTGAAATGCCCTTTTCAAATGTGTGGCCCCGTCGAAGACGAGGCCACACATCCGTTACAGGTTCAAAGCGATCAGAACAGCTTGCGACCTTTGTTCGCGGCAATGCGCATGCGCAAGGCATTGAGCTTGATGAAGCCCGCCGCATCGGCCTGGTTGTAGGCGCCGCCATCTTCCTCGAAAGTCGCGATGTTGGCGTCGAACAACGACTCGTCGGACTTGCGGCCCGTGACAATCACATTGCCCTTGTACAGCTTCAGACGCACGACACCGTTCACATGAGCCTGCGACGCATCGATCATCTGTTGCAGCATCAGACGCTCAGGACTCCACCAGTAGCCGGTGTAGATCAGGCTGGCGTACTTCGGCATCAGCTCGTCCTTGAGGTGAGCCACTTCGCGGTCCAGGGTGATCGATTCGATCGCACGGTGGGCGCGCAGCATGATGGTGCCGCCAGGTGTTTCGTAGCAGCCACGGGACTTCATGCCCACGTAACGGTTCTCGACGATGTCCAGACGACCGATACCGTGTTCGCCACCGATACGGTTCAGGGTCGCCAGCACGGTGGCCGGGGTCATTTCGACGCCGTCCAGTGCCACGATGTCGCCGTTGCGGTAGGTCAATTCCAGGTACTGCGGCTTGTCGGGAGCGTTCTCCGGGGAGACGGTCCAACGCCACATGTCTTCTTCGTGCTCGGTCCAGGTGTCTTCCAGCACGCCGCCTTCATAGGAAATATGCAGCAGGTTGGCATCCATCGAGTACGGGGATTTTTTCTTGCCGTGACGCTCGATCGGGATCGCGTGCTTTTCAGCGTAATCCATCAGCTTCTCACGGGACAGTAGGTCCCATTCGCGCCACGGAGCGATCACTTTCACACCGGGTTTCAAGGCGTAGGCGCCCAGTTCGAAACGAACCTGGTCGTTGCCCTTGCCGGTGGCGCCATGGGAAATGGCGTCAGCGCCGGTTTCGTTGGCGATTTCGATCAGGCGTTTGGCGATCAACGGACGAGCGATGGAAGTACCCAGCAGGTACTCGCCTTCATAAACGGTGTTGGCGCGAAACATCGGGAAAACGAAATCGCGCACGAATTCTTCGCGCAAGTCGTCGATGTAGATCTCTTTCACGCCCATGGCCTGAGCCTTGGCGCGTGCCGGTTCGACCTCTTCGCCCTGACCCAGGTCAGCGGTGAAGGTCACCACTTCACAGTTATAAGTATCCTGCAGCCACTTGAGGATCACCGAAGTGTCCAGGCCGCCGGAATACGCCAGAACAACCTTGTTTACGTCCGCCATGCCATCACTCCACGGGGTTCTACGGAAAGCCGTGAAGTCTACCGCTCATGCAGGATAATTTACAGTGGCGCGACAGCTTATGACGACGAAGCGACAGATTCTGTCGAGGGCGCGACGATGACCAACACGTCATGTCGTTGCCGAGGTACCCGGCTTCGTGGCTTGGGGAGCCACTTGCTCCGGTGGCGCACCTCGTTCCAGACGCACCGCAACCCGGCGGTTCTTCGAACGGTTGGCGTTGTTGGTATTGGGCGCCAGCGGGTAACGCTCGCCATGGAAGCGCATCGTGATCTGCGACTCCTGGATGCCGTTGGCCTTGAAGAACTCCATGACCGCCAGGGCCCTGCGGCGTGACAGATCGCGGTTGGTCAGGCGATTGCCGCTGTTGTCGGAATGTCCGTCGAGCTCGATGTGATTGACCGTCGGATCGGCCTTCATGTACTCAAGCATCACCTGCAGCCTGGCTTTCGCGGCAGCATCCAGTTCGATACCCCCGCCGGGGAAGCCGACTTCCGACTGTTTCACCTGATCGAAATTCTGCGGCAACAGCTTGGCTACGCACCCCTGATAGTCGGCAAACGCCTTGTTAAACCTGACCGGTAACAGGCGCACTTCCGATACCCGGCCATCGCCCGAGGAATGGCGGACCACCGGACTGCGCCCATCCATCAAGCCGCTGATCAAACGACCGGCCTGGGCCTGTGAGCTGTTGAACAACACGTTGCCGCTGCCGATTCTCACCGTGCCCAGATTGATATCGCCCCGTCCCGGCTGCCAAGGCGCGGCGGCGGCCAGCAAGGTGGCCGAACCTCCGCCCATCATGGCGTTGTAGGCATTCAGACGAAACGTCGCCTGTTCGCCTGCACGACGCACGAACTGCCCTGAGCCGAAGTCGGTGATCGGCTGGGTCAGGCGGCACTCGAACTTGTCGCCTTCGACCGTCCACTCAATGCTCTCCAGACGGGTCTGGAAAGTGAGCGCCATTGCAGGAAGGCTGGCAAACACACTGAGCAAGGCTAAATAACGCTGGCGCACGGGAGGCTCCACTGGCTTCTACAACAAAAAGACCGACACACAGATGTTTACGGCATACCTGTTGGATATCGGAAGCTTGCCGCAAAACTTGATAGCGAGTGCCTGCAAGAGTCTTTTCCGGTAGCATTCCCCTCAGTTTGACCCGCCTGGAATCCCCTCATGTCCGACCGCCTGACCCTGCTGCGTCCCGACGACTGGCATATACATCTTCGCGATGGTGCTGTGTTGACCAATACCGTCGCGGATGTTGCGCGCACCTTTGGTCGCGCCATCATCATGCCCAACCTGGTACCTCCGGTCCGCAATGCGGCTGAGGCCGACGGCTATCGCCAGCGGATCCTCGCTGCCCGCCCGGCCGGCAGCCAGTTCGAACCGCTGATGGTCCTGTACCTGACCGACCGCACCCAGCCTGAAGAAATTCGCGAGGCCAAGGCCAGCGGTTTCATTCACGCCGCCAAGCTGTACCCGGCCGGCGCGACCACCAACTCGGATTCTGGCGTCACCAGCATCGACAAGATCTTCCCTGCCCTGGAAGCCATGGCCGAAGTCGGAATGCCCTTGTTGATCCACGGTGAAGTCACCCGCGGCGATGTCGACGTGTTCGACCGCGAAAAAATCTTCATTGATGAGCACATGCGTCGCGTGGTCGAGCGCTTCCCGACCCTCAAAGTGGTGTTCGAACACATCACCACCGCTGACGCCGTGCAGTTCGTCAATTCGGCCTCGGCCAACGTTGGCGCAACCATCACCGCGCATCACCTGCTGTACAACCGCAACCACATGCTGGTGGGCGGGATTCGGCCGCACTTCTATTGCCTGCCGATTCTCAAGCGCAACACGCACCAGGAGGCCCTGCTCGATGCCGCTACAAGCGGCAGTGAAAAGTTCTTCCTCGGCACGGACTCGGCACCCCACGCCCAGCACGCCAAGGAAGCCGCTTGCGGCTGTGCCGGCTGCTACACCGCTTTTGCTGCGATCGAGATGTATGCCGAAGCCTTTGAACAGCGCAATGCGCTGGACAAGCTCGAAGCCTTCGCCAGCCTTAACGGGCCTCGGTTCTATGGCCTGCCGGCCAACACCGATCGCATCACCCTGGTCCGCGAAGAGTGGACCGCCCCAAGCAGCCTGCCGTTTGGCGAGCTGACCGTTATCCCGCTGCGCGCCGGTGAAAAACTGCGCTGGCGCCTGCTGGAGGAACACGCGTGAGTGAAGACCATTTCGACGACGAACAGGAAGGTCAAGGCGGCGGAGGCGGTTCCCGTCATCCAATGGCCGCCCGATTCCGTGGTTACCTGCCCGTTGTCGTCGACGTAGAAACCGGTGGCTTCAACTCGGCCACCGACGCCTTGCTGGAAATCGCCGCGACCACTATCGCCATGGATGAAAAGGGATTTGTTTACCCTGATCACACCTACTTCTTCCGGGTCGAGCCTTTCGAAGGCGCCAACGTCGAAGCGGCAGCCCTGGAGTTCACCGGGATCAAGCTCGATCACCCGCTGCGCATGGCCGTGAGTGAAGAGTCGGCCCTGAACGATATCTTCCGTGGCGTACGCAAGGCGCTCAAGGCCAATGGTTGCAAACGTGCGATTCTGGTCGGTCACAACAGCAGTTTCGACCTGGGCTTCCTGAACGCCGCCGTTGCGCGCCTGGACATGAAGCGCAATCCGTTCCACCCGTTCTCCAGCTTCGACACGGCCACCCTCGCCGGCCTGGCCTATGGCCAAACGGTGCTGGCCAAAGCCTGTCAGGCCGCCGATATCGATTTCGATGGTCGCGAGGCCCACTCGGCTCGTTACGACACCGAGAAGACCGCCGAGCTGTTCTGCGGCATCGTCAATCGCTGGAAACAGATGGGCGGCTGGGAAGACTTCGACGACTGATTGTTCTTTGTAGGAGCGAGCTCGCTCGCGATGGTCGTGAACGATAACGCGGGCAAGCTGGTTTCCCGTGGTGTTATTGAATCCATCGCGAGCGAGCTCGCTCCTACAGAGGTTCAGAGTTCCAGGTTTATACCGCGCATAAAAAAACCGGCCTCGAGGGCCGGTTTTTTTGTACCTGGAGTGTGCCTTACAGCGCGGCAGCGTGCTCGGTCAGGTAAGCCGCAACGCCTTCTGGCGAAGCGTTCATGCCCTTGTCGCCTTTTTTCCAGTTGGCAGGGCAGACTTCGCCGTGCTCTTCGTGGAATTGCAGAGCGTCGACCAGACGCAGCAACTCTTCCATGTTACGGCCCAGTGGCAGGTCGTTGATGATCTGCGAGCGAACAACGCCTTTGTCGTCGATCAGGAATGCGCCACGGAAAGCAACGCCGTCAGCGGACTGAACGTCGTAGGCCTTCATGATTTCCTGCTTGATGTCGGCAGCCATGGTGTAACGGACTTCGCCGATACCGCCATTGTTGACCGGGGTGTTACGCCAGGCGTTGTGGGTGAAGTGCGAGTCGATCGAAACAGCAACCACTTCAACGTTACGGGCCTTGAATTCCGACATGCGGTTGTCCAGAGCGATCAGCTCGGATGGGCAAACGAAGGTGAAGTCCAGTGGGTAGAAGAACACCAGGCCGTATTTGCCTTTGATAGCCGAGGACAGGGTGAAGCTGTCAACGATCTCGCCATTGCCGAGTACGGCCGGTACGGTGAAGTCAGGGGCTTGTTTGCCTACGAGTACGCTCATTGGATATCTCCTGGTGTAGAAACGTGAAAAACCGGGTTTGCTCCAGCCTGTCACCCTCAGGCGACAGCCCTGTGACACGAACCCGTTTCGCAAAGACCGGCCATCATACACTGCGTTTTTGGCCTGTCCTTAACGGTTTTTCCCGCAGAGGTAAAAATCCCGGAGCGGATTTCGTTTCTTGCCCTCACTGAAGAGTACCGTTCGTCAGCCCTCGGAAAAAGCCGCCTCAAAGCACTTTGACAATCATTCTCGTTAACATTAAGATCCATCGCATTCGAGACATAAACAAGCGACGGTCTTCACTTATGTATGTTTGCCTCTGCACTGGCGTCACCGACGGCCAAATCCGCGATGCGATCTATGAAGGATGCTGCAGCTACAAGGAAGTCCGCCAGGCCACCGGCGTTGCCAGTCAATGTGGTAAATGTGCCTGCCTCGCCAAGGAAGTGGTCCGCGAGACCCTGACCTCACTGCAGACAGCCCAGGCTGCGATTCCCTTTCCTGCAGAATTTACAGCGGCATAAAAAGATACTTATTCAAAGAACCGGACTGATGTCCGGTTTTTTTATGCCTGAAAATCAACTGCTTAGACTCTAGACGCGGAACACAAACATTCTTATTCAGATTAATTTTCATATATTATTCAATAACTTAAGTTTGACACCCTTAGTTGCGCGGCTCAAACTCTGCCTTATAGACGGCTAACAAAGGGCAGGACCCCATCATGAAAGGCGACGTTAAAGTCATCCAGCATCTCAACAAGATCCTTGCCAATGAGCTGGTCGCAATCAATCAATACTTCCTGCATGCACGCATGTATGAAGATTGGGGCCTGAACAAGCTCGGCAAGCACGAATACCACGAATCCATCGACGAGATGAAGCACGCGGACAAGCTGATCAAGCGAATCCTGTTCCTGGAAGGCCTACCGAACGTCCAGGACCTGGGCAAGCTGCACATCGGCGAGCACACCAAGGAAATGATTGAGTGCGACCTGCGTATCGAGAAAGCCGGCCACAAAGACCTTAAAGAGGCTATCGCCTTTTGCGAAACGGCTGGCGACTTCGGTAGCCGTGAACTGCTTGAAGATATCCTCGAGTCCGAGGAAGAACATATCGACTGGCTTGAAACCCAACTTGGCCTGATCGACAAGATCGGCATCGAGAACTACCTGCAATCGCAGATGGGCGAAGACGAATAACTTCTACGCCATTAATCTCGATGCAATAAAAAGCCCCGCTCTCTTTTGAAGAGGCGGGGCTTTTTTATTGCCCGGATTTCCGCATTGGCCGAAATCCCTGTGGGAGCGAGCCTGCTCGCGAAGACGTCGTGTCAGTCAACATCTATAGTGGCTGGCAGACTGCATTCGCGAGCAGGCTCGCTCCTACATAAGCAGATCAGGCTTCGGTTTTTGCAGCTGCGGCTTTTGCGGCAGCGTCTTTGATCAGCGCCTGCAACGAACCATCAGCCGACATCTCGGTCATGATGTCGCTACCGCCGACCAACTCACCAGCGACCCACAGTTGCGGGAAGGTTGGCCAGTTGGCGTATTTTGGCAGGTTGGCGCGGATTTCCGGGTTCTGCAGGATATCCACGTACGCAAACTTTTCACCACAAGCCATCACAGCCTGCGCAGCTTTCGCGGAGAAGCCGCACTGCGGGGCATTCGGCGAGCCTTTCATGTAAAGCAGAATGGTGTTGTTGGCAATCTGCTCTTTAATCGTTTCGATGATATCCATGGAGCACCTCGGCTGAACTTTCCGACTCATGGGTCGGCACGGTGGCGCATTGTAACGGAAAGCCGAGGGCCATGCTCGGTCTCTCCGTCAGATACGATCAAGCCGCCGCCACGGTTACCGGAACGCCATTCAACGCCGCATTCCCCGACAGTTCATCGAGCTGACATTCGTCTGTCAGGTCATTGGCACTGGATCCCGGCTGACCACTGGCAATGGTCATTTGCACACCCGGCCTCGCATGGCCCCAACCGTGCGGAAGACTGACCACGCCTTTCATCATATCCAGGCTGCCCAACACTTCAACTTCGATCACCCCGACCCGCGAGCTCACCCGTACTCGCTGCCCATCGCTCAGCCCGCGACTGGCCAGATCATCCGGGTGCATCAACAACTGATGACGCGGTTTACCTTTCACCAGACGGTGGTAGTTGTGCATCCACGAATTGTTGCTACGCACATGCCGGCGGCCGATCATCAATAGCTCATCGGCAGCCGGTGCCCGCAATGCCGCGAACCGCGCCAGGTCGGCAAGGATGGCGGCGGGGGCAGCCTGGACATGCTGATTGGCGGTTTTTAGACGCAGCGCCAGGTTGGGCTTGAGCGGCCCGAGATCGACACCATGGGGATGGTCGAACAGCGTCGCCACCGACAGCTTGTGCTCCGAGGCATCGCCATACAGCCCCATGCGCAGGCCTCGGTCGATCATTTGTGCCGGGGCAATAGTCGGCTTGAGCTCCTTACCGGTCTTCGCGGCAAATGCCTTGGCCAACCCGACGAAAATTTCCCAATCGTGCAGCGCGCCTTGGGGCTTGGCCAGAATTGCCCGGTTGAAACGACTGACGTTGCGCACCGCGAACATATTGAATGTCGTGTCGTAATGATCGTTTTCCAGCGCCGAGGTGGACGGCAGGATCAGGTCGGCGTATCGCGTGGTTTCGTTGATGTACAAATCGACACTGACCATGAATTCCAACCCGTCCAGTGCCTGCTCCAGCTGACGGCCGTTCGGCGTGGACAGCACCGGGTTGCCCGCCACGGTAATCAGTGCGCGTACCTGCCCTTCCCCTTCGGTCAGCATCTCTTCGGCCAGCGCCGACACCGGCAATTCGCCAGCGTATTCGGGGCGCCCGGACACCCGGCTCTGCCACAAATTGAAATGCCCACCCGACGTGGAGGCCACCAGATCCACCGCCGGCTCGGTGCACAATGCACCGCCCACGCGGTCAAGGTTACCGGTGACCAGGTTGATCAACTGCACCAGCCAATGGCACAGCGTACCGAATGCCTGGGTCGAGACGCCCATCCGGCCATAACACACCGCGCTCGGTGCAGCGGCGAAGTCCCGCGCCAATTGGCGGATCTGTTCGGCCGGCACCGCACACAACGGACTCATGGCCTCGGCAGTGAAATCCGCCACCGCCTCGCGCACCAGGTCCAGCCCCTCCACCGGCAAATGACCGTCGCGGGTCAATCCTTCAGCAAACAACGTGTTGAGCAGGCCAAACAACAATGCCGCATCGCCACCCGGGCGAACGAACAAATGCTGGTCGGCGATGGCCGCCGTTTCGCTGCGACGCGGGTCGACCACCACGACCTTGCCGCCCCGGCCCTGAATCGCTTTCAAGCGCTTTTCCACATCCGGCACGGTCATGATGCTGCCGTTGGACGCGAGCGGATTGCCGCCCAGGATCAACATGAAGTCGGTGTGATCGATGTCCGGGATCGGCAGCAACAAACCATGGCCGTACATCAAATGACTGGTCAGGTGATGGGGCAATTGATCGACCGACGTCGCGGAAAAACGGTTACGGGTTTTCAACAGACCGAGAAAATAATTGCTATGGGTCATCAGCCCATAGTTGTGCACGCTGGGATTGCCTTGATAGACCGCCACCGCGTTTTGCCCGTGACGCTGCTGAATCTCCGCCAGACGTTCGGCAACCAGGTTGAAGGCGTCCTCCCACTCGATGGGCTGCCATTCGTTGCCCACGCGCCGCATGGGTTGATGCAGGCGATCCGGATCATTCTGGATGTCTTGCAGGGCAACAGCCTTGGGGCAGATGTGCCCGCGACTGAAGGTATCCAGGGGATCACCCTTGATCGAAGTAATCTGCACATTGCCGGCTTCGACCTCGGTGGTTTCGATGGTCAGGCCGCAGATGGCTTCACACAGGTGGCAGGCACGGTGGTGGAGAGTCTTGGTCATGGCCAGTCTCTGTCTTGTTCTGGGCGGGCGATTTAGGCCGCGGGAACAAAACTATGGCGCCTGCCCGGATAGTGCGCCAGCGACGTTCGTCCTGTGAATTGGTGACCATCAGGCCAACCGATGGCTCCTCATGCTCCGCTCGACGGCAGCCTGGGTGGCGCCTGCAGCTGGATCTCCTGGATGGTTTCGATCTGCTCGTGGGCGACATGGACGCCGGTCAGTTCGCCGATCAGCCGCCAGTGCTCGTCGAGCCCGGTGCTGATGGTAGCCATGCGATCGATCATGCGGCGACCGGCGTCCCGGGTCACCGGGTCGTTGCTGCGCAGCAGTTCAAACGACATCGACGTCATGGAGGCGGTCAGGTGTGTCAGGGAGCGAGCCGTGAGGCCGAGCAATTCCATTAGCTGCTGTTCTTTCGATTCCATTGTCGAAGCTTCCTGCGTCGCGGGTGATTTATTTATAACCCAGCACTTTGCATTAGCAAATGTTTCAGATGGAGCAGACCGCCTGCGAAGACCGCGAACGCCAGGTCAGGAACCGACCGTCAACGCGCCGCCACCGCCCCGCTCGATTGCCAAGCTGCGCGGGCACGGTGTACAAATGCCTGGCTGCCGTCAGGAAACAGGCTTCAAAAGCGCTACTGCGGATCTCCCGTAGCTCCTCTGAACTCCCCTAAAAACCGTAGCCCTATTGGTAAGACGCGACATTTAATTATAAGATCGCGCCTTCCCCTATTTCGTCGCCCCGTGCGGCTTACGCCGCAGGTCTCGCCCGTTGTTCCGTTAGACAAGGCTTTGAGCATCTGCGGTTTGTAGCAAAAAGGTAGTCAATGATGAGCGCAAGGCACTTTCTCTCCCTGATGGATTGCACGCCCGAAGAGCTGGTCAGCGTGATCCGTCGAGGCGTTGAGCTCAAGGACCTGCGTAACCGCGGCGTACTGTTCGAGCCCCTGAAAAACCGCGTGCTGGGGATGATTTTCGAGAAGTCCTCGACCCGCACCCGCATTTCGTTCGAAGCCGGCATGATCCAGCTCGGCGGCCAGGCGATCTTCCTGTCGCCGCGCGACACCCAGCTGGGCCGGGGCGAGCCGATCAGCGACGCTGCCGTCGTTATGTCGAGCATGCTCGATGTGGTGATGATCCGTACTTTTGCCCACAGCACATTGACCGAATTCGCCGCCAATTCGCGCGTCCCGCTGATCAACGGCCTGTCCGACGATCTGCACCCGTGCCAACTGCTGGCCGACATGCAGACCTACCTCGAACACCGCGGCTCCATCCAGGGCAAGACGGTGGCCTGGATCGGTGACGGCAACAACATGTGCAACAGCTATATAGAAGCGGCGATCCAGTTCGACTTCCAGTTGCGTATCGCTTGCCCTGAAGGCTACGAGCCGAACCCCAAGTTCCTGGCCCTGGCCGGTGATCGGGTGACCATCGTTCGCGATCCGAAAGATGCCGTTCGCGGCGCCCATCTGGTGAGTACCGACGTCTGGACCTCCATGGGCCAGGAAGAAGAAACCGCCAAGCGTCTGAAGCTGTTCGCCCCCTACCAGGTCAACCGCGCCCTGCTCGATCTGGGCGCCAGCGACGTGCTGTTCATGCATTGCCTGCCGGCTCACCGTGGCGAAGAGATCAGCGTCGACCTGCTCGACGACCCGCGTTCGGTCGCCTGGGATCAGGCCGAGAACCGCCTGCACGCGCAAAAAGCCCTGCTCGAGTTTCTCGTTCCGCCGGCGTATCACCACGCATGAGCCAGCCATTACTGCTTAACCTGCGCAACCTCGCCTGTGGCTATCAGGACCAGCGCGTGGTGCAGAACCTCAACCTGCATTTGAATGCCGGCGACATCGGTTGCCTGCTGGGTTCTTCCGGCTGCGGCAAGACCACCACCCTGCGCGCCATTGCCGGTTTCGAGCCGGTGCACGAAGGTGATATCCAGCTGGCGGGCGAGACGATCTCCAGCGCCGGTTTCACCCTTGCACCGGAGAAACGCCGGATCGGCATGGTGTTCCAGGACTACGCGCTGTTTCCGCATTTATCCGTGGCCGACAACATCGCTTTCGGTATCCGCAAGCATCCGCAAAAGGAGCGCGTTGTCGAAGAATTGCTGGAACTGGTCAACCTGAAAAACCTCGGCAAGCGTTTCCCCCATGAGCTTTCCGGTGGCCAGCAGCAACGTGTCGCCCTGGCTCGCGCCCTGGCGCCGGAACCGCAACTGCTGCTGCTTGACGAACCCTTCTCCAACCTCGATGGTGAGTTGCGCCGCAAGCTCAGCCACGAGGTGCGCGATATTCTCAAGGCCCGTGGCACCAGCGCGATTCTGGTCACCCACGATCAGGAAGAAGCCTTCGCGGTGAGCGATCACGTCGGCGTATTCAAGGAAGGCCGGCTGGAACAATGGGATACGCCCTACAACCTGTATCACGAACCGCTGACGCCTTATGTGGCCAGCTTCATCGGCCAGGGGTATTTCATCCGTGGCCAGTTGAGCAGCCCGGAGTCGGTGCAGACCGAACTGGGTGAATTGCGCGGCAACCGTGCCTACACCTGGCCGGTCGGTGGCGCAGTGGACGTGCTGCTGCGTCCGGACGATATCGTTTATGCGCCGGACAGTGCCTTGAGGGCGCGGATTGTCGGCAAGTCGTTCCAGGGTGCGTCCACGCTGTATCGCCTGCAAATGCCGACCGGCGCGCAGCTAGAGTCGATCTTCCCGAGTCATGTCGATCATCAGGTCGGTGCGCAGGTGGGTATTCGTGTCGCGGCGGAACACCTGGTGCTGTTCCAGGCTTCCGGCAGCACGGCGGCGCAGATTCCGGTCGTCGAATCCGGCGTCCGGCGTTACAGCACCGCCAACTGAAATCACGCCCCCTGTAGGAGCGAGCCTGCTCGCGATGGATTCAAGAACACCGCGGGAAATCAGAATGCCCGCGTTATCGTTAACGACCATCGCGAGCAAGCTCGCTCCTACAGGTGTTTTGCGTTAACTCAACATCAAAGTGCCGCTGGCCACCAGCGTTGCACTCCCGCCAATCTTCACCCGATCCCCTTCCAGCCGACAGAACAACTCCCCGCCCCGCGCCGAACACTGGTAGGCCGTCAGGCTCGATTTGCCCAGACGTTTCGACCAGTACGGAATCAGGCTGCAATGGGTCGATCCGGTCACCGGGTCTTCATTGATGCCAATGGCCGGCGCGAAGTAGCGCGACACGAAATCCTGCTTGCTGCCACGGGCGGTCACGATGGCGCCCAGCCATGGCAGCTTCGCCAGGGCAGCCATGTCTGGCTGACAGTCGAGCACGGCCTGCTCGGACTCCAGCACCACAAACAACTCATTCGAACCCAGCACATCGACGGCCTGAACACCGAGCGCGCGCTCGACGTCCAGGGTCACGCCCACTTCCGAGGCGACGATCGCCGGAAAATCCAGCCACAGACGTCCCCCCTCACGACTCACGCTCAGCGGGCCGGACTTGCAGGTGAACGCCAGGTGCGAGACCGGCTCCTTGTAGATTTCAAACAAAACGTAAGCGCTGGCCAGGGTCGCGTGACCGCACAACGGCACCTCGGTGGTCGGGGTAAACCAGCGGATGTGCCAGCCCTGCCCTTCACGCACCAGGAAGGCGGTTTCGGCGAGATTGTGCTCGGCGGCGATCTTTTGCATCAACTCATCGGAGAGCCAGGCATCCAGCTTATAGACCATCGCCGGGTTACCACTGAAAGGACGATCACTGAACGCGTCGACCTGATGAAACTCAAGTTGCATAACACTCTCCCTTTGTTTTTGTAGGAGCTAGCTTGCTCGCGATGGTCGTCAACGATAACGCGGGCATTCTGGTTCCCCGCGGTGTTCTTGAATCCATCGCGAGCAGGCTCGCTCCTACAATGTGTCTCCCTCAGGCTCGGCCGATATCGGCGAACTTCGCCTGGGTGTGTTCGGCCAGCACCGCCGGAGCTAATTCCACTTCCAGGCCGCGTCGCCCGGCGCTCACAAAAATGCTGGAGAAGGGTTGGGCAGAATTATCGATGAAGGTGCGCAGGCGTTTTTTCTGCCCCAACGGACTGATCCCGCCCAACAGGTATCCCGTCGAACGTTGCGCCGCAGCCGGGTCGGCCATTTCCGTTTTTTTCACTCCGGCCGCATGGGCCAGGGCCTTCAAATCCAGGGTTCCGCCCACCGGCACCACCGCCACCAGCAACTCGCCTTTTTCACTGGCCGCCAGCAACGTCTTGAACACCTGCGCCGGGTCCAGCCCCAGCTTTTCCGCCGCTTCCAACCCATAGGACGCGGCCTTCGGGTCATGTTCGTAACTGTGCACTCGGTGTTCGGCGCGAACCTTTTTCAGCAAATCCAATGCGGGTGTCATGACAGCTCCAGACTTGGCGGCAGTAAAAAATACTGCGCCGGATTCTAGGACATTGATCCGCAAAAGGCTCTATCGCACACCCGTTACAAAATGTCAGCCGCGTTCATTTGAGCCGATTTCGATTGCTCGGCAACGCGATCATTCATGGAACTAATAGTTTATTTGTGACCAACGGTTCACTTTCGACCTTTGACAGCAGTGTTTCTTGTCTATATTTTTTCGTTTCTGAAACTGTACGAAAAGTCTTACTGCAGTGCCCTGCTGTAAAACGGGGACAGGATGGGGATTCTGTTCCGGTGAAAAACGCGCTTTGACCACACTGGAATGCAAGCGCCAGACAAGAAAAACAAAGAGGTTTCAATGACAACTGCTCTACAACAACCGTCGCTCTCGGGCCAATGCATGGCCGAGTTCCTGGGCACTGCACTACTGATCTTCTTTGGTACGGGTTGCGTTGCCGCGCTCAAGGTCGCGGGTGCCAGTTTTGGCCTGTGGGAAATCAGCATCATCTGGGGTGTTGGCGTCAGCATGGCGATCTACCTGACAGCCGGGATTTCGGGTGCTCATCTCAACCCTGCCGTCAGCATTGCACTGTGCATTTTCGCCGACTTCGAAAAGCGCAAACTGCCGTTCTATATTTGCGCCCAGGTGGCGGGGGCCTTTTGCGGTGCCTTGCTGGTGTACACGCTGTACAGCACTCTTTTCTTCGATTTCGAACAAACCCACCACATGGTTCGCGGCACCGAAGCCAGCCTTGAATTGGCGTCCGTGTTTTCCACCTTCCCCAACCCAAGCCTGTCCACGTCCCAGGCCTTTCTGGTCGAAGTCATCATCACCGCCATCCTGATGGGCGTGATCATGTCCCTGACGGACGACAACAATGGCTTGCCCAATGGCCCCCTGGCCCCGCTGTTGATCGGCCTGCTGATTGCGGTGATTGGCAGTTCGATGGGGCCGCTGACCGGTTTTGCGATGAATCCGGCCCGTGATTTCGGTCCTAAACTGATGACTTTTTTCGCCGGCTGGGGTGACATTTCCTTCACCGGCGGGCGCGATATTCCGTACTTCCTGATTCCGGTTTTTGCACCGATTGTCGGTGCCTGCCTCGGTGCCGCGGCGTACCGCGGGGTTATCGCCCGCCATCTGCCGAACGCCGCAGAGGCTACGCAGGACACAGCACCGGCCGTTGACGGCAAACCGCGAATTTCTTGATACCGTTGGCGCATGATCCTGCCAAATTGATCGCGCGCCAGACCTCACTCCCTTTTTTCGTCCAAGGCAATCGACATGACCGACACTCAGAATAAGAACTACATCATTGCCCTCGATCAGGGTACGACCAGTTCCCGCGCGATCATTTTCGACCGCGACGCGAACGTGGTCTGCACTGCACAGCGCGAGTTCGCGCAGCATTATCCGCAAGCCGGCTGGGTCGAACACGACCCGATGGAAATCTTCGCCACCCAGAGCGCCGTGATGGTCGAGGCCCTGGCGCAAGCCGGCCTGCACCACGACCAGGTCGCGGCCATCGGCATCACCAACCAGCGTGAAACCACCGTGGTCTGGGACAAGAACACCGGCCGGCCGATCTACAACGCAATCGTCTGGCAATGCCGACGCAGCACCGAGATCTGCCAGCAGCTCAAACGCGATGGCCACGAACAGTACATCAGCGAAACCACCGGCCTGGTCACCGACCCATACTTCTCCGGCACCAAGCTCAAGTGGATCCTCGACAACGTCGAAGGCAGTCGTGAACGCGCGCGCAACGGCGAGCTGTTGTTCGGCACCGTCGACAGCTGGCTGATCTGGAAATTCACCGGCGGCAAGGTGCACGTCACCGACTACACCAATGCCTCGCGCACCCTGCTCTTCAACATCCACACCCTGGAGTGGGACGCGAAGATGCTGGAGGTGCTGGATATCCCGCGGGAAATGCTGCCGCAGGTGAAATCCTCATCGGAAATCTACGGCCATACCAAAAGCGGCATCGCCATTGGCGGTATTGCCGGTGACCAGCAGGCGGCGCTCTTCGGCCAGATGTGCGTCGAAGCCGGTCAGGCAAAAAACACCTATGGCACTGGTTGCTTCCTGCTGATGAACACCGGCGACAAAGCCGTGAAATCCCAGCACGGCATGCTCACCACCATCGCGTGCGGCCCCCGTGGCGAAGTGGCCTATGCACTGGAAGGTGCGGTGTTCAACGGCGGCTCCACCGTGCAGTGGCTGCGCGACGAATTGAAGATCATCAATGACGCCCACGACACCGAGTACTTCGCCAACAAGGTCAAGGACAGCAACGGCGTGTACCTGGTCCCCGCCTTCACCGGCCTCGGCGCACCGTACTGGGACCCCTATGCCCGTGGCGCGCTGTTCGGCCTGACCCGTGGCGTGCGCGTGGACCACATCATCCGCGCCGCGCTGGAGTCGATTGCCTACCAGACCCGCGACGTGCTCGATGCCATGCAACAGGATGCGGGCGAACGCCTCAAGGCCCTGCGTGTGGATGGCGGCGCGGTCGCGAACAACTTCCTCATGCAGTTCCAGGCCGACATCCTCGGTACCCAGGTCGAGCGCCCGCAAATGCGCGAAACCACGGCGCTGGGCGCGGCTTACCTGGCAGGCCTGGCCTGCGGTTTCTGGGGCAGCCTGGAAGAGTTGCGCGGCAAGGCAGTGATCGAGCGCCGATTCGAACCGGCGCTGGACGAAACGGCGAAGGAAAAACTCTACGCCGGCTGGAAAAAAGCGGTCAGTCGCACACGCGATTGGGAGCCCCAGGAAGGCGCCGAGTAAGCCGACCTGCTTACTCGTATCTGTATGTAACTGGCAGGGAACAGGTTCCTGCGGCATCATGGGCAAATTTTGCACGGCAGCCCAAAGGACGCCCCATGAATCTGCCTCCCCGTCAGCAGCAAATCCTCGAACTGGTCCGCGAGCGCGGCTATGTCAGTATCGAGGAAATGGCCACGCTGTTCGTTGTTACTCCGCAGACCATCCGCCGCGATATCAATCAGTTGGCGGAAGCCAATCTGCTGCGTCGCTACCACGGCGGCGCGGCTTACGATTCCAGTGTCGAAAACACCGCCTATGCGATGCGCGCCGACCAGATGCGCGATGAGAAGCAACGCATTGGCGAAGCCATTGCGGCGCAGATCCCCGATCACGCCTCGCTGTTCATCAACATCGGCACCACCACCGAATCCATCGCCCGCGCGCTGCTCAATCACAATCACCTGAAGATCATCACCAACAACCTGCATGTGGCCTCGATGCTCAGCGCCAAGGACGATTTCGACGTGCTGCTGACCGGTGGCAACGTGCGACGTGACGGTGGGGTGGTCGGGCAGGCCAGTGTCGATTTCATCAATCAGTTCAAGGTCGACTTCGCCCTTGTCGGTATCAGCGGCATCGATGAAGACGGCAGCCTGTTGGATTTCGATTATCAGGAAGTGCGGGTATCCCAGGCGATCATCGCCAACGCCCGCAAAGTGATCCTCGCCGCCGACTCCAGCAAATTCGGGCGCAACGCCATGATCCGCCTGGGGCCGATCAGCCTGGTCGATTGCCTGGTCACCGATCAGCAACCTTCCCCGGCGCTGGCGCAGTTGCTCAATCAGCACAAGGTTCGGCTGGAGGTTGTTTAACCGTCGTAAATTTTCATCATTTGTACTGACGCCTTCGCGAGCAGGCTCGCTCCCACAAGGATCACACTGAACCTGTGGGAGCGAGCCTGCTCGCGAAGGCGATCTCAAAAACACTCCCCTTTGCGCCTCTACGCGCATCAGAATGTTCGAATATTTTCCTTTCACACCCCTTCGATGAGTTTTTTCAATCGTGGCCGGCTGGTCGTGCGCGTCTTTATGGGCTAAGATTTTCGCAAATGAACATTAATGTTCGAATTCAATATAAAAGAATTCCGAGGCCACAGCCAATGCCCACTTCTACCTTGCCTGCGCCCCCTCTTGCCGAGGTCTACGATATCGCCGTCATCGGTGGCGGGATCAATGGCGTGGGGATCGCAGCGGATGCAGCCGGCCGCGGCCTGTCGGTGTTCCTTTGCGAAAAGGATGATCTGGCCAGCCACACCTCGTCAGCCAGCAGCAAGCTGATCCACGGCGGCCTGCGCTACCTCGAACATTACGAATTCCGCCTGGTGCGCGAAGCCCTGGCCGAGCGCGAAGTGCTGCTGGCCAAGGCGCCGCACATCGTCAAGCAAATGCGCTTCGTGCTGCCTCATCGCCCGCACCTGCGGCCGGCCTGGATGATCCGCGCGGGCCTGTTCCTCTATGACAATCTCGGCAAACGCGAACAACTCAAAGGCTCCAAAAGCCTGAAGTTCGGTCCGGACAGCGCCCTGAAAAGCGAAATCACCAAAGGCTTCGAATACTCCGATTGCTGGGTCGACGATGCGCGACTGGTGGTGTTGAACGCCATGACGGCCCGGGAAAAAGGCGCTCACGTCCACACTCAGACCCGTTGCGTCAGTGCGCGTCGCAGCAAAGGCCTGTGGCACCTGAATCTGGAACGCGCCGATGGCAGCCTGTTTTCGATCCGCGCCAAGGCGCTGGTGAACGCGGCCGGCCCCTGGGTCGCCAAGTTCATTCGGGATGACCTGAAAATGGAATCGCCGTACGGCATCCGACTGATCCAGGGCAGTCACCTGATCGTGCCGAAACTGTACGAAGGTGAGCACGCGCACATTCTGCAAAACGAAGATCAGCGCATCGTGTTCACCATTCCCTACCTGAACCGCTTCACCCTGATCGGCACCACCGACCGCGAGTACACCGGCGATCCGGCAAAAGTGGCGATCACTGAAGGCGAAACCGATTACCTGTTGAACGTGGTCAACGCCCACTTCAAAAAGCAGATCAGCCGCGACGACATCCTGCACAGCTATTCCGGTGTGCGTCCGTTGTGCAACGACGAATCCGACAACCCGTCGGCCGTCACCCGCGATTACACCTTGGCACTGTCGGGCGGCAGTGAAGAAGCACCGTTGCTGTCGGTCTTCGGCGGCAAGCTGACCACCTACCGCAAGCTGGCTGAATCGGCACTGGCGCAACTGGCACCGTACTTCCCGCACATCAAGCCGAGCTGGACGGCCAATGAAACCCTGCCGGGCGGCGAAAACATGACCACGCCGCAAGCGCTGAGCTCGCAGATTCGCGACAAGTTTGACTGGATTCCCACCGAAATTTCCCGTCGCTGGGCCACCACCTACGGCAGTCGCACGTGGCGCATGCTCGAAGGCGTGCAAGCCCTGAGCGATCTGGGTGAACACATCGGCGGCGGCCTTTACACCCGCGAAGTCGATTACCTGTGCAGCGAAGAATGGGCCACCACCGCGCACGACATCCTGTGGCGCCGCAGCAAGCTCGGTTTGTTCACCACGGCCGCGGAGCAGGACAAGCTCAAGGCTTATCTGCACAAGGTCGAGCAGAACCGCAGCAAGATCGAAGCGGCCTGATCGGATATCCGGAAAAATGAAAGCCCCTGAATCTCACGATTCAGGGGCTTTTTTACGGCGTTCAGTCGCGCAGGTCCGATTCATGAATGGGCTGTTCGCGATGGGTCGCCCGTTGATATTGCGCCGGCCAGACGGCCTTGTGGCCACCGAGATCGTCGTCCGCATGCAGCGGCCAATACGGATCGCGCAACAACTCGCGGGCCAGGAAAATGATGTCTGCCTGACAGGTACGCAAAATATGCTCAGCCTGTGCGGGCTCGGTAATCATGCCTACGGTGCCGGTGGCGATCTCCGCCTCTTTGCGCACACGCTCGGCAAAGCGAGTCTGGTAACCGGGCCCGGTAGGAATTTCCGCATTCACCGCCGTACCGCCCGACGAGACATCAATCAGGTCCACGCCCAGAGCTTTCAAACGCCGAGCCAGTTCAACCGTTTCATCGGGATTCCAACCATCCTCCACCCAATCGGTGGCCGAGACCCGGACAAACAGTGGCAACTCTTCAGGCCACACGGCGCGTACCGCTTCGGTAACCTGCATCACCAGACGGATGCGATTTTCGAATGAACCGCCGTACTGGTCACGCCGCTGATTACTCAGTGGCGAAAGAAACTGGTGCAGCAGATAGCCGTGGGCCGCGTGGACTTCGACCACCTTGAAACCCGCAATCAGCGCACGTTTGGCTGAGTCGACGAAGGCCTGAATGACAGCGGCGATTGCATCGTCGTCGAGTTGCGTGGGTTTAGTGTGCTCCGGGTCGAAAGCGATCGGTGACGGGCCCACCGGTAGCCAGCCGCCATCTGCAGGTTTCACACTGCCATGTTTGCCCAGCCATGGCCGATAAGTGCTGGCCTTGCGCCCTGCATGGGCCAATTGAATGCCCGCCACAGCGCCCTGAGCGGCAATGAAGCGAGTAATGCGTTGCAGGGGTTCGATCTGTTCGTCGTTCCACAAACCAAGGTCTTGCGCGGTAATGCGCCCATCGGCAGTGACGGCCGTGGCTTCGGTAAATACCAGCCCCGCCCCGCCGATGGCACGACTGCCGAGGTGCACCAGATGCCAGTCATTGGCCAGGCCATCGACGCTGGAATACTGGCACATCGGCGATACCGCGATGCGGTTGAGCAGGGTCAGTTGGCGAAGGGTATAGGGTTCAAGCAGCAGACTCATGGGGCACCTCTCGAATCAGTGGGCAGGCTCCAGGGTTCTGTTTGAAAGTCGACGAGTGACAGGAAAAAGGTACAGCACCCGCCCCCGCGGGCAAAAAATTCG
Source organism: Pseudomonas izuensis (assembly GCF_002356535.2). NCBI lineage: Bacteria > Pseudomonadati > Pseudomonadota > Gammaproteobacteria > Pseudomonadales > Pseudomonadaceae > Pseudomonas > Pseudomonas izuensis. The sequence goes on from NZ_AP017423.2 coordinate 5,587,667, forward strand.
ACAAGACGTCACAAGGATTATCAAGCAGTGTTTAGAGCCTAGCCGACATCAAGGAACAGTGCAGGGTTGCGAAGGATTCGGTGCCTGGGAAATTGCATTCGCGAGCAGGCTCGCTCCCACAGGGTTCGCGTAAATCCTGTGGGAGCGAGCCTGCTCGCGAAGGGATCAACGCGGTTCTATGTGGGCAATCATCAGTTGGACGGTCTCATTGCCACGAAACTCGTTGACGTCGAGCTTGTAGGCCAATTCCACCCATTTGATGGTCGGATTCGGCCAGATATCGCGGTCGATACCAAAAGCGATGCCATCGAGCTTGACCGAGCCGCACTCACTTCTGAGCACCACCTTCAGGTGCCGTTCGCCGACCACGCGCTGCTCGACCAGTTGAAACACCCCGTGAAACAGCGGTTCCGGGAAGTGCTGCCCCCAGGGGCCGGCATGGCGCAGTGCACGGGCCAGTTCCAGGTGAAACTCCTCGACCGCCAAAGTACCGTCCGAGAGCAGGCGCCCGGTCAGGTCTTCTTCGCGCATTTGGCGACGCACTTCGGCATCAAAGGCTTCGGCGAACAAGGGAAAGTTCGCTTCCGGCAGCGTCAGGCCGGCGGCCATGGCATGGCCACCGTACTTGGTGATCAGGTTCGGATGCTGCGCCGCCACCACGCTCAGGGCATCGCGAATATGAAAGCCCTGGACTGAACGCCCCGAGCCCTTGAGCAGGCCGTCTCCGGCATCGGCAAAGGCGATGGTCGGACGGAAATATCGCTCTTTCATACGCGACGCCAGGATACCGATGACACCTTGGTGCCACTCGGGATCGAACAGGCACAAACCGAACGGCATCGATTCCACCGGCAAGTCCTTGAGCTGAGCGAGGGCTTCACGCTGCATGCCCTGCTCGATGGATTTGCGGTCCTGGTTCATGCCGTCCAGCTGCGCGGCCATTTCCCGGGCCAGGCCGGCATCTTCGGTGAGCAGGCATTCGATGCCCAGGCTCATGTCATCCAGACGCCCCGCCGCGTTCAGGCGCGGGCCGACAATGAACCCCAGATCGGTCGAGGTGATGCGCGCATGGTCACGCTTGGCCACTTCGAGAATCGCCTTGATGCCAGGTCGGGCACGTCCGGCGCGAATCCGCTCCAGGCCCTGATGCACCAAAATACGGTTGTTGGCATCCAGCGGCACCACGTCGGCCACGCTCCCCAGGGCCACCAGATCAAGTAATTCACCGATATTCGGCTGCGGCTTGCTTTCGTACCAACCCAGGCTGCGCAAGCGCGCGCGCAAGGCCATCAGTACATAGAAAATCACCCCGACACCGGCCAGCGCCTTGCTCGGAAATGCGCAACCGGGCTGGTTCGGATTGACGATGGCATCGGCCAAAGGCAGTTCATCACCGGGCAAGTGGTGATCGGTGACCAACACGTTGAGCCCGGCCTTTTTCGCCGCCGCTACGCCTTCGACGCTGGAAATGCCGTTATCCACGGTAATCAACAAGTGTGGCTGGCGCTCCAGCGCCACCGCGACGATTTCCGGCGTCAGGCCGTAGCCGTAGTCGAATCGGTTGGGCACCAGGTAGTCGACATGCGCAGCGCCCAGCAGACGCAAGCCCAGCGTCCCCACGGTACTGGCCGTGGCGCCGTCGGCATCGAAATCGCCGACGATCAGGATTCGCTGCCGTTGCTCCAGCGCGATCACCAGCAAATCCACCGCGGCATCGATGCCCTTGAGCTGCTGGTACGGAATCAACCGCGCCAGGCTTTTGTCCAGTTCGGCTTCGGACTGCACGCCCCGCGCCGCGTACAGGCGGGTCAACAGAGGTGGAATATCACCGAGGAATGGCAGGGTATCGGGCAGCAGGCGAGGTTCGATGCGCATGGGGTGACAGGAGCTTCTCTTCAATACGTAGGATAAATCCGGATGACGCGGCCTGGCGGCGAATGATTAGCCGCGTTCGCCGGCCAGCCACTGCAACTGGACTTCGTGCTGACCACGGTCGTCGGTGACGAAAATCGTCCCTTCACTGATCATCACGTCCCACTTGATGACGCGGGGCATGTCTTTGGCCAGGGTTTCCAGGACTTCCTGGGGCACTGCGGCAATGTTGACGTTTTTCAGATTTTTCACCGCCGGGACCACTTTGCCTTCCCAGACACGCAGGCTGCCATAGGCCAGGAGGCTGGTGCGTTCGGTACGACGGGAACACCACGTCAGGCGCTCGGCATCCGGCTGGCCGACTTCGATCCAGTGCAGGACACGGTCATCCAGGCTTTTTTCCCACAAGGCTGGTTCATCCACTTCTGACAGGCCACGGCCAAAAGACAGCTGCTCGTTGTACCAGAGGGCGTAGGCCAGCAGGCGCACGGTCATACGCTCTTCGGTTTCCGAAGGGTGACGGGCGATGGTCTGCTTGACGCTCTCGTAGACGCTGCGGTCGAGGTCGGTGAGGTTCAGTTCAAACTTGTAGGTCGTGGACGGCTGGGCCATGAACGGGCTTCTTGATACGTGGAAAGGCAGCAAGTCTAACCGATGCGACAGGCAATCATCGAATTGATGGCGATCTACCGTGAGCGGCTGACAGTCGGCTATGTTAAAAGTCTGTAATCGCTCAACCTCTCTTCCTACAGGATCCCGTATGCCGTTCACTGCCAAACCGCTCTCAGGTCTGAAAGTCATTGAGTTGGGCACTTTGATTGCCGGCCCGTTCGCCTCGCGCATCTGCGCTGAATTCGGGGCCGAGGTGATCAAGATCGAATCCCCGGACGGTGGCGATCCGCTGCGCAAATGGCGCAAGTTGTATGAAGGCACTTCGCTTTGGTGGTTTGTGCAGGCGCGCAACAAAAAGTCCCTGACCCTGAACCTGAAGCATCCGGACGGCCTGGCGATTCTGAAACAACTGCTGAGTGAGGCGGATATCCTGATCGAGAATTTCCGCCCGGGCGTCCTGGAAAAACTCGGCCTGGGTTGGGATGTCTTGCATGCACTGAACCCGAAACTGGTGATGGTGCGGCTCTCGGGCTTCGGCCAGACCGGTCCGATGAAAGATCAGCCGGGGTTTGGCGCGGTCGGTGAATCCATGGGTGGCCTGCGCTACATCACCGGATTCGAAGACCGACCACCGGTGCGCACCGGCATTTCGATTGGCGATTCGATCGCCGCGCTCTGGGGTGTGATCGGTGCGTTGATGGCCCTGCGTCACCGCGAGGTCAATGGCGGCCAGGGGCAGATGGTGGACGTGGCGCTGTATGAAGCGATCTTCGCCATGATGGAAAGCATGGTCCCGGAGTTCGATGTATTCGGGTTCATCCGTGAACGCACCGGCAACATCATGCCCGGCATCACGCCTTCTTCGATCCACACCAGCGCCGACGGCAAACATGTGCAGATCGGCGCCAATGGCGATGCCATCTTCAAGCGCTTCATGCTGATCATTGGCCGCGAAGACCTGGCCAATGACCCGGTGCTGGCCAGCAATGATGGCCGTGACAGCCGTCGCGATGAGCTCTACGGGGTCATCGATCGCTGGGTCAACTCGCTGCCGCTGGACACGGTCCTTGAACACCTGAACAAGGCCGACGTGCCGGCCAGCCGGATCTTCAGTGCCGAAGACATGTTCAGCGATCCGCAATACCTCGCCCGGGAAATGTTCCTGCAGGCCAAACTCCCCGATGGCAAAGACTTCAAGATGCCGGGAATCGTGCCGAAACTCTCTGAGACACCCGGTGATTGTGAATGGGTCGGGCCGCAACTGGGTGAACACAATGCCCAGGTACTCCAGGGACTTGGCTATGACGCGTCGCAGATCACTCAGCTACGCAAAGACGGAGCCATCTGAGCTAAAGCGTCCGATGGCGCGATCCATCAAATGCTGCCTGTCAGGCAACGGACGGGCGCTGTGCACTTGGCTGGGTTTGTTTCTGATCTTCGCACTGGCGCCCCAGACGTGGGCGCACCCCAAGGACACGCTCATCTGGCTCAAGCGCGATCTGCCGCCGCTGTTCATTTTCGAAGGTCCGAAAAAGGGCCAGGGAGTCATCGATGAACTGTTGACGGAGCTGATCGCCGGCATGCCTCAGTACCAGCACAGTGTGATGAAGGTCAATCGTGCGCGCGGCTTGCAAATGCTCCATGAACCTTCCCTCACCTGCGATGCGGCGCTGAACTGGAGCAAGGAACGCGAAACCTGGATCGCGTTCTCCATTCCGGTGTTTCGCGCCATGAGCAACGGCCTGGCCGTGCGGCGGGTCGATCGCGAAGTATTGGCGCCTTTCATCAAGGACGGAGAAGTGGACCTGGCGACCCTGCTGGCCACCGGTAGCGTGACGCTGGGAATCGTCGCCGAGCGCAACTATGGCGAGTACCTCGACACGCTGCTCACGCAGGCTTCCCCCAAGACCCTGACACGCCACTATGGCAGCGATGCCTTGGGCAGCCTGTTGCAGATGCAACGGCTGGGGCGCTTGCAGTTGCTGCTGGGTTATCGCCCGGAAATCCGCTACCAGGCCCAGCAGCAAGGCATCGCGGAGGATGAATTGCGGTTCTACCCGATTCGCGGCACGGGCAAATACCTGTCCGGCTACATCGGCTGCACCGACACACCCCAAGGCCGGCAGGCAATCATCGAGATCAACCGGTTGCTGCGCACCCTGCCCCGCGATCACCTGAGCGAAGCCTATGCCGCCTGGCTCGATCCGGAAAGTCGTAGCGCGTACCTTGAGGCCTCCAGGGAGTTTTTCGAGCAGCAGGCCGGGAATTGACACATTCCAGGCAAAAAGAAACCCCGAGAAGTGGGGAGACGACTCGGGGTTAAACGTGGTCTACCTAAAGACCCGTAGCAGCAAGCTACAAGCACCGGAGCACAATGCTTGATCCTGCTGTTAAAGGGTCTGACTGATCTGGCTGCAGGAAGGTTCCCACAAATGACACTTCAATTTCGGCTGGCCAGTTGCTTGCCTTGCGCGGCATTGCGCAAGGCCGCGATGACACAGGGTTCCAGGCGTCCTTCCGCGATCAGCACGTCGCGATGCAAGCCATCGACCACATCGGTCAGCGAACGCTTGTCGGTCAACTGCGCCCGATTGAACTCCCGATCGACCACCACCACACCGGTCGCGTTCTTCAATGTCACCCGACATTCACCCTGAAGGCCTGACGGGGTCAATGTCACCTGGTACGGGCTCAGAGCCTCACCGAGCAAGAGACTGATACTTTCCATCTCGATCACCACTCAATAGTCCGAAAACGAAGTGCCTGGGGCGTGTCTACAGTAAATGACCGCCGGCCCGAGAAGAAAGTTCTGAAAGCTGCGTCTCTGGTTGATTGAGCATGCATGGCAAAGATGACAGGGAAAAAACAGTCGTGTCACGTTTGTCGGGTTCGCTGAGCAGCCGCCCTTGTGGGAGCGAGCCTGCTCGCGAAGGCGGTGAATCAGTCAGCATCATTTTTGAATGAAAGACTGCTTTCGCGAGCAGGCTCGCTCCCACAGGGTTTGCAAGGCTGCTCGCGATGTTTAGCTATCGCAGCTTAAAGCGCTTTGCCGCGATTGCCGTGCTGGCTGACGAAAGCCTGCACCGCTTTGAGGTCGTTCGGCAGCACAGTGCAACGCTCGTCGCGCTCGAACAGATCGGCAAGATGCACAGGGAGCTCCAGCGCTTTTCCTACGCCTGCTTTTTCCACGGCATCCGGGAACTTGACCGGATGGGCCGTACCGAGGATCACCATCGGGATATCCAGGCTGCGGCGGCATTCGCGTGCGGCCTTGACGCCAATGGCGGTGTGCGGATCCAGCACTTCACCGGTCTGCTCGTAGACTTCGGCGATGGTCTCGCAGGTTTGCGCATCATCCACGGCCAGCGAGTCGAACAGCTTGCGTGCTTCGGTCCAGCGCTCCTGCTCGACGCTGAAGCCACCGCCCTGCTTGAAGCTGTCCATCAGACCGGCAATCGCCGCGCCATTGCGACCGTGCAGGTCGAACAGCAGGCGCTCGAAGTTCGACGACACCATGATGTCCATGGATGGCGACAGGGTGGCGTGCAGGGTTTCCTTGACGTACTGGTTGCCGCTCATGAAGCGGTGCAGGATGTCATTGCGGTTGGTGGCGACGATCAACTGATTGATCGGCAGGCCCATGTTGCGCGCCAGGTAACCGGCGAAGATGTCGCCGAAGTTGCCGGTCGGCACCGAGAACGACACCGAACGCGCCGGGCCGCCCAGTTGCAGGGCCGCGTGGAAGTAATAAACGATCTGGGCCATGATCCGCGCCCAGTTGATCGAGTTCACCGCCACCAGGCGTGTGCCCTTGAGGAAACCCTGGTCGGCGAAGCTCGCCTTGACCATTTCCTGGCAGTCATCGAAGTTGCCTTCGATGGCGATGTTGTGGATGTTCTCACCGAAAATGGTAGTCATCTGCCGGCGCTGCACTTCGGACACACGGTTGTGCGGATGCAGGATGAAGATGTCGACGTTTTCGCAGTGCTTGCAGCCTTCGATGGCGGCCGAACCGGTATCACCGGAAGTGGCACCGACAATCACCACGCGCTCGCCGCGCTTTTCCAGCACGTAATCGAGCAGGCGACCGAGCAGTTGCAGGGCGAAGTCCTTGAACGCCAGGGTCGGGCCGTGGAACAGCTCCAGAACCCATTCGTTGCCGTTCAGCTGACGCAGCGGCGCGACGGCGCTGTGGGCGAACACACCGTAGGTTTCTTCAAGGATCTTTTTGAAATCGGCATCCGGAATGCTGCCGGTGACGAACGGGCGCATGACGCGGAAAGCCAGCTCGTGATACGGCAGGCCGGCCCAGGAAGCGATTTCTTCCTGGGTGAAACGTGGCAGGTTTTCCGGGACGTACAAACCGCCGTCGGTGGCAAGGCCAGCCAGCAGGACGTCTTCGAAATTCAGGGCCGGTGCCTGGCCGCGGGTACTGATGTAACGCATGACTGACTCCAATGGACAGTGTTCGTAAAGCCGGGCCCGCACGCGGGCCCGGTGAACGATAACGGCTTAGTTCAGATGCTCGACGCGGATCCGTACAACCGGACCGACCACGCCCGCCAACGCTTCCAGGGCGGCGATTGCATCATTGATGCGCTGCTCCAGCACGCGATGGGTCAGCAGGATCATTGGCACCAGGCCGTCGTGTTCCTCGACTTCCTTCTGCATGATCGACTCGATGTTGATGCCACGCTCCGACAGGATGCTCGCCACCTGGGCCAGTACGCCCGGGTGATCCTTGGCCTGAATGCGCAGGTAGTAAGCGCTTTCGCAGGCTTCGATCGGCAGGATCGGATGGGCGGACAGCGAATCCGGCTGGAAGGCCAGGTGCGGTACGCGGTTTTCCGGGTCGGAAGTCATGGCGCGAACCACGTCCACCAGGTCGGCGATCACCGACGAAGCGGTCGGTTCCATGCCGGCGCCAGCGCCGTAGAACAGGGTCGAACCGGCGGCGTCGCCGTTGACCATCACTGCGTTCATCACGCCGTTGACGTTGGCGATCAGGCGATCGGCCGGAATCAGCGTCGGGTGTACGCGCAACTCGATACCGGTCGCGGTGCTGCGCGCCACGCCCAGGTGCTTGATGCGGTAGCCCAATGCTTCGGCGTAGTTCACGTCAGCGGTGGTCAGTTTGGTGATGCCTTCGGTGTAGGCCTTGTCGAACTGCAACGGAATACCGAACGCGATGGACGCCAGAATCGTCAGCTTGTGCGCCGCATCAATACCTTCGACGTCGAAGGTCGGATCGGCTTCGGCGTAACCCAGAGCCTGGGCTTCAGCCAGCACGTCTTCGAAGGTCCGGCCTTTCTCGCGCATTTCCGTGAGAATGAAGTTGCCGGTGCCGTTGATGATGCCGGCGACCCAGTTGATGCGGTTGGCTGACAGACCTTCACGGATCGCCTTGATCACCGGTATGCCACCGGCCACGGCCGCTTCGAACGCAACGATCACGCCCTTCTCGCGTGCCTTGGCAAAAATTTCATTACCGTGAACAGCGATGAGCGCCTTGTTCGCGGTGACCACATGCTTGCCATTCTCGATGGCCTTGAGTACCAGCTCGCGGGCAACGGTGTAGCCGCCCATCAGCTCTATGACGATGTCGATCTCAGGGTTCGTGGCCACTTCGAAGACATCGTTGGTAATCGCAATACCGGTCGTTTGGAACTGAGGCTTTGGCGTGCGAATGGCAATTTGTGCCACTTCGATTCCACGCCCGGCACGACGAGCAATTTCCTCGGCGTTGCGCTGAAGTACGTTGAAGGTACCGCCACCGACGGTCCCTAACCCACAGATGCCTACTTTGACCGGTTTCACTGTGAACTCCCCATAAAACGGCCGACTCGAGGCCGGCCGTGAAAACAGCCGCAGGTTCGCGGCTCTCTATTAATGGCCCGGCGATGTCGCTGCCGGACCATGATCGTCAAGGCTGGCCGTGACGATGCGAATTTACTTCGCGCCCAGCGCCAGTTTGGCGACTTGTGGCGCAGGCTGGTAGCCCGGAATGACCTGACCGTCAGCCAAAACGATGGCCGGTGTGCCGTTCACGCCAATCGACTGGCCGAGGGCAAACTGTTTGGAAACCGGGTTATCGCACTTGGCGGCCTTGATTTCCTTGCCGTCGACCATCTGGTCCATGGCCGCTTTCTTGTCTTTGGAGCACCACACCGCTTGCAGTTGTTCGTCACCCGGCGAGCCCAGGCCCTGACGCGGGAACGCCACGTAACGTACTTCGATGCCGCGCTTGTTCAGCTCGGGCACTTCGGCGTGCAACTTGTGGCAGTACGGGCAGGTGGTGTCGGTGAACACCGTGATGTGCGATTTGGTTTCGCCAATGGCCGGATACACCACGGTTTCAGCGACCGGAATCTCGTTGATCAGTTTGGAGATGCCCAGGCGTTCGGTCTTCTCGGTCAGATTGACCGGTTTGCCGTCCTTGAGCTGGAACATATAGCCCTGAACCACGTACTGGCCGTCGGCACTGGCGTACAGCACCCGGCTGCCCTTGAGCTTGACTTCGTACAGGCCCGGCAGCGGGCTGGCGGTGATGGACTCTACCGGCACTTCGAGCTGGAGGTTTTCCAGGCTTTTACGAATGGCTTTGTCAGCCGCGTCATCGGCGACGGCAAAGGTGCTGACCAACGCAATGGCGGCGGCGGCGAAAATCTGGGTCAGACGCATGAGAACTCCTGAAGGCGGACAAATGGGACGATCAGAACGCCGACACCGGAACACCGGGTCATAACCGCCCATCGTGCAAACCGGCAAAGCCTACCACATAAGGCCCGTGGGGCCGAATGCCGGTGATACAAGGCACTTTGTGGTGCTTTTCTGTGGGAGCGAGCCTGCTCGCGAAGGCGATCTGACAGTCAACATCTGTTTTGGATGAAAGACCGCATTCGCGAGCAGGCTCGCTCCCATAAGGATCTCCATTCAACCGCGCGGGTGGTGTTTGGCGTGCAGATCCTGCAACCGCGCCCGGGCGACATGGGTGTAGATCTGGGTGGTCGACAGATCGCTGTGCCCCAGCAGCATCTGCACCACCCGCAAGTCGGCGCCGTGATTGAGCAGGTGCGTGGCGAAGGCATGGCGCAAGGTGTGCGGCGACAGCGACTTGCCGATCCCCGCGACCTTGGCCTGATGCTTGATCCGGTGCCAGAACGTCTGGCGGGTCATCTGCTCGCCGCGCTGGCTGGGAAACAGCACATCGCTGGGGCGTCCGCCGAGCAGCTCGCCACGGCCATCGCGCAGGTAACGCTCGACCCAGACAATCGCCTCCTCACCCATCGGCACCAGCCGCTCCTTGCTGCCCTTGCCCATCACTCGCAGCACGCCCTGGCGAAGGTTGACCTGCTCCAGTGTCAGGCTGATCAGCTCGGTCACCCGCAAACCGCAGGCGTACAACACCTCAAGCATGGCCCGATCACGCTGCCCGATCGCCTCGCTCAAATCCGGTGCCGCCAGCAAGGCCTCGACATCCGCTTCCGACAAGGACTTGGGCAACGGCCTGCCAAGCTGCGGCATATCAACGCGAAGGGTGGGATCGACAGCGATCAACTTTTCTCGCAACAAGTAGCGATAGAACCCCCGCACACCCGAGAGAAATCGCGCGGTTGAACGGGGTTTGTAGTTTTGCTCCACACGCCAGGCCAGGTGATCGAGGATCAACTCCCGACCCGCACTGGCCAGTTCCAGGCCTTTTTCCTGCAACCAACCGTGGAACAGCGCGAGGTCACTGCGATAGGCATCGCGGGTATTGTCGGAAAGACCTTTCTCCAGCCACAGGGCGTCAAGGAACTGGTCTATCAAAGGATGATCGATGGCAGGCATGGGCACTCAGGGCGCGCAGCTTTGATACTGCGCGCTAAAAATCAACGTGAACGGTAGAAACGGCCGCTAGTCTTTCATAGCCCGCTATTTCAAGGAACAGGGAACGGCAATGAGCGAACAGCAGATTTTGTTGGCGTTTGGCGGTATAGGTGCGGCAGCGCTGGGCTGCCAATGGCTGGCATGGCGCTTGAAGCTGCCGGCGATTCTGTTTCTGTTATTGACCGGCATTCTGGTGGGTCCCGTTTTGCACTGGCTCGATCCACAGGAAATGTTCGGTCCCTTGCTGATGCCACTGGTATCCCTGGCGGTGGCGCTGATTCTGTTCGAGGGCAGCCTGACCCTGCATTTGTCGGAATGGCGCGAGATTGGCAGCGTGGTTCGTCGCCTGGTCACCCTGGGCGCCCTCTCGACCTGGGTGGTCATCGCCCTGGCCACTCACTGGTTGCTGGGGTTCGACTGGATGCTGGCCACTTTGTTCGGCAGCCTGACCCTGGTCACCGGACCGACCGTCATCGTGCCAATGCTGCGAGTCGTGCGCCCGAAAGCATCGATTGCCAACATCCTGCGCTGGGAAGGCATTGTCATCGACCCGATCGGCGCCCTGCTGGCGGTGGTGGTCTACAGCTTCATCATTGCCAGCGCCGAGGGTAACGGCCTGACGCAAAGCCTGCTGACCTTTGGCGGGGTGATTCTGTGCGGCAGCCTGTTCGGCATTTTTGGCGGCTGGGTACTGGGCACTATCATTCGTCGGCATTGGCTGCCGGAGTATCTGCACAATCTGGCTTCGCTCGCGGCTGTACTGGGTATCTTTATTGCGGCCAGCGAAACGATGAATGAATCCGGCCTGCTGGCGGTGACATTGATGGGCATGTGGCTGGCCAACATGAAAGGCGTGGACGTGCAGCATATCCTGCATTTCAAGGAAAACCTCAGCGTCCTGCTGATTTCCGGGTTGTTCATCTTGCTGGCAGCGCGTCTGGACCTGAATGCCTTGATCGCTCTCGGACCGCTTGTACTGATTCTGCTTCTGATCATTCAGTTCATTGCCCGCCCCCTCAACGTGTTGCTGTGCACGGCCGGCTCCAGCCTGGGCTGGCGCGAGCGGGCACTGCTGGCATGGATTGCGCCCCGCGGCATTGTCGCGGCTGCGGTATCGGCCATCTTCGCCATTCGCCTGGATGAGGCGGGGCACCAAGGGGCGCTGCTGCTGGTACCCCTGACCTTTGCAGTGATCATCGGTACGGTGGTATTGCAAAGCGCCACGGCGCGACCACTGGCGCGCCTGCTGAGCGTTGCCGAACCGGCGCCAAGCGGCTTTCTGATCATCGGCGCCAATGGCCCTGCACGGACACTGGGCAAGGCGTTGCAGCATTTGGGCATCCGGGTGCTGCTGACCGACTCGAGCTGGGAAAATATCCGGGCGGCGCGCATGGAAGGGTTGCCCACCTACTTTGGTAATCCGGCTTCACAACATGCCGACGCGCATCTGGACCTGGTGGGGCTTGGCCATTTGCTGGCACTGTCTCCTTCAGGCGAAATGAACACCCTGGCATTGATGCGCTTTCGTCACGAATTTGGCCATCAACGAATGTTCGGTTTGGCCAGCGGCCAGGAAAGCCGTCGCTCGGACAAGCATCGAACCAGCCTGGAGCATCGCGGCAATCAACTGGGCAGCGAGGCGCTGAGCTACGGGAAATTCGCCAGCCAACTGAGTCAGGGTGCCGAGCTGTACAACACAACACTGAAGGAAGGCTTCGGTTGGGACGATTATCAGGCACTGCATGGTGTTCGCGCGACGTTGCTGTTCATGCGTGACAACAACGGCTGGGTGCATGTGGTGACGCCGGATAGCACGCACAAACCTGGGGCGGGATGGACGTTGCTGGCGTTGATTCAACCCCAGAACGGTGGTGCCTGACGGTACGCTCCTACAGGGGGCGGGACAAATCGCGGGCAACAAAAAAGCAGCCCGTAGGCTGCTTTTTTCTGCATCGGGAAGCTGGACTTAAGCCAGTTTTTCCTTGATGCGAGCTGCTTTACCAGACAGGTCACGCAGGTAGTACAGCTTGGCTTTACGTACGTCACCGCGACGTTTAACGGCCATGCTGTCGATTTGCGGGCTGTAGGTCTGGAAAGTACGTTCTACGCCAACACCGTTGGAGATTTTACGAACGGTGAATGCACTGTTTACGCCGCGGTTACGCTTGGCGATAACAACACCTTCGAACGCTTGCAGACGCGAACGGTCGCCTTCCTTCACTTTCACCTGAACGACAATGGTGTCGCCCGGGGCAAAGGTAGGGATCTCTTTGGTCATCTGCTCTGCTTCGAGTGCAAGGATGATTTTGTTAGTCATGCTGTGCTCCTAAGGTAAATCGTCGGATCTACCATCGATACGTTGTTAACTATCGTCCCGCTCGCGGATGTATTCCTCGAGCAGCTTCTTCTCTTCTCCAGAAAGCGAGCGGCTTTCCAGAAGATCGGCGCGTCGTTCATAGGTCCGACCAAGGGACTGCTGTAAACGCCAACGCCGGATGTGCGCGTGATTGCCACTTAGCAATACGTCGGGAACACGCTGATCCGCATACACCTCCGGTCGGGTGTAATGCGGGCAATCCAGCAAACCATCCGTAAAGGAATCTTCCTCGGCGGAGTCCGCATGCCCTAAAGCTCCAGGCAGCAGTCGTGTAACCGCATCGATCAGGACCATCGCCGGCAGCTCGCCGCCAGACAGTACATAGTCGCCAATCGACCACTCTTCATCGACATGAGCATCAATAAAACGCTCGTCAATGCCTTCATAGCGGCCGGCAATCAGGATCAATGCATCCAGATTCGCCAACTCGCGTACCGCCGACTGAGTCAGCTGGCGGCCTTGGGGCGACAGGTAAATCACCTTCGCGCCCTCCCCGGCGACTGCCTTGGCCTGAACCAGAGCATCTTCCAGGGGCTTGATCTTCATCACCATGCCCGGACCACCGCCAAATGGGCGATCATCCACAGTGTGATGTCGATCCGTCGTGTAGTCTCGCGGATTCCAACAGGTGAGCTGCAAGAGCCCCTGTTTCACCGCCCGACTGGTGATGCCGTACTCGCTGATGGCGGAGAACATCTCGGGAAACAAACTGATCACTTCTACGCGCAAGTTAGCCACGCTTAGAAGTCCGCATCCCAATCCACCTTCATCTCGCCTGCGACCAGGTCGACAGCCAACACGCATTGCTCCGTATAGGGCAACAGGCGTTCGCGATCATCCAGGCTGCCAGCGCAAGGCTTGACCACCATTACATCATTCGAGCCGGTCTCCAGCAGGTGATCGATCTTCCCGAACAGTTGCCCGAGGGTGTCGATGACCTTGAGACCTTCCAGCTGGTACCAGTAGTACTCGCCGTCGGTCAGTTCAGGGAACAGGTTGCGCGGCACGCAGATCTCATAACCGGCCAGAAGACGAGCTTCTTCGCGATCATCGAGACCCTTGAGCTTTGCGACCAGGAACTTGTCGTTCCCACGTCCGCTGACCAGCTCTACCTGCTTTACATTACCGTCACGCTTGAGCGTCCAGGTTTTGTAGTCCAGCAGGTTTTTAATCGGATCAGTAAAGGAATACACCTTCACTTCGCCGCGAACGCCGTGAACAGAGTAAATTTTGCCGATAACGATCAAATCATCAGCAACAGCTGGCGTCGCGTTCATATTGCTCAGGCCGCAGCCTTAGCAGATTCCTTCAACAACTGAGCAACGCGCTCAGAAGGTTGTGCACCAACGCTCAGCCAGTAGGCAACGCGCTCTTGGTTCACGGACAGACGGACTTCCTGACCACGAGCAACAGGGTTGAAGAAACCAACCTGTTCCTTGTGCGAACCGTCGCGCGGGTTGCGGCTGTCGGTTACGGTCAAGTGGTAAAACGGGCGCTTTTTGGAGCCGCCAAGGGCAAGACGGATTGTTAGCATGTGAACATCGTTCCTGTAGTCGGTGCTGCAAATCTAAAGGCACAGCGGGCATGGGTGCCCGAAAGGCCGCATATTCTAAGGAATATCCGGACTTTTGCAAATGACTTTTTCCGACTGCCTTTCGGCGGCCATCCAGATTTGCTATAGAGCCGTCGGTAAAAACGGCCGGTCAGCTCCCGCCAAGTGCGGGTTTGCTGGAGATCCCGCTTCCCTGCGGGTCTGCGCCGGTGCGATGACCGGCGCGGATTCTTTACATCTTGGGCATGCCACCGCCGGGCAACATACCGCCCATGCCGCGCATCATCTTGGCCATTCCGCCTTTGGCGGAGAATTTCTTCATCATCTTCTGCATCTGCTTGTGCTGCTTGATCAAGCGGCCGATGTCCTGCACCTGAGTGCCGGAACCCATGGCGATACGACGCTTGCGCGAACCGCTGATCAGCTCAGGGTCACGACGCTCGGCCGGGGTCATGGAGTTGATGATGGCTTCCATCTGCTTGAACTGCTTCTCTGCCGCACTCTGGGCATTGCCCATCTGCGCCAGGTTCACACCGCCCATGTTCGGCAGTTTGTCCATGAGGCCGCCGAGGCCGCCCATGTTCTTCATCTGTTGCAGCTGATCGCGGAAGTCCTCGAGGTCGAAGCCCTTGCCCTTCTTCAGCTTCTTGGCCAGCTTGTCGGCCTTGTCCTTGTCGAGGGTCGCTTCCGCCTGTTCGATCAGGCTGAGCACGTCGCCCATGCCGAGGATGCGCGAAGCAATACGCTCAGGGTGGAACGGGTCGAGCGCTTCGCTCTTCTCGCCCATACCGATGAACTTGATCGGCTTGCCGGTAATGGCGCGAACCGACAGGGCGGCACCGCCGCGGGCATCGCCGTCGACCTTGGTCAGGATCACACCGGTCAATGGC
The DNA here is from genome assembly GCF_002356535.2 of Pseudomonas izuensis. Taxonomy (NCBI): domain Bacteria; kingdom Pseudomonadati; phylum Pseudomonadota; class Gammaproteobacteria; order Pseudomonadales; family Pseudomonadaceae; genus Pseudomonas; species Pseudomonas izuensis. The sequence continues at coordinate 5,602,839 of NZ_AP017423.2, forward strand.
AGTGCGTCACCGAAGGCCTTGGCCGTGTTGGCGGCGTCCTGGCCGGTCATGGCGTCGACCACGAACAGGGTTTCGACCGGGTTGATCGCGGCGTGCAGGGCCTTGATCTCGCCCATCATCTCTTCATCGATGTGCAGGCGACCGGCGGTATCGACGATGACCACGTCGATGAATTTGAGTTTTGCTTCCTTAATAGCTGCCTGGGCGATGTCGACCGGCTTCTGGCTCAGGTCGGACGGGAAGAATGTCACGCCGATGTCGCTGGCCAAGGTTTCCAGCTGCTTGATCGCCGCCGGACGGTACACGTCCGCGGACACGACCATGACCGACTTTTTCTTGCGTTCTTTAAGGAAGCGCGCAAGTTTGCCGGCGGTGGTGGTTTTACCGGCGCCCTGCAAACCGGCCATCAGGATGACGGCGGGTGGAACGGCACTCAGGTTCAGGTCTTCGTTGGCCGCGCCCATCAGGCTTTCGAGTTCGGCCTGGACGATCTTCACGAAGGCCTGGCCAGGCGTCAGGCTACGCGACACCTCGGTGCCGACGGCGCGCTCCTTGACCGAATTGACGAAGTCCTTCACCACCGGCAAGGCGACGTCGGCTTCGAGCAACGCCATACGCACTTCACGCAGGGTGTCTTTGATGTTGTCCTCGGTCAGCTTGGCCTTGCCGGTGACATGGCGCAGCGTCTGCGAGAGACGGTCGGTTAAGTTTTCAAACATTGCGCGATCCTTTCAGGCCCTGTGTAGACCGGGATAATGGCGGCCCGAACCGGACTAAACATGTGCTCGGCGAGCCTGCGGCGTGGGCAGGTCGCGGATTATAGCGAAGACTGCGTCTGGCGGACACCTCGCCGTCAGCTTGTCTGGTCTTTCGTGCCGCGTGGGTTCTATGCCAAACTCAGCGCCTTTCGGGCTTGCCTAACAGGACTTATGCTCCCCTTGTCACCGAGTTTGCTAACCACCCTCGCCGCCGCCTGTTTATATGCCGCTGCGACTTTCTATCAAGGCACGCGTCTGGCCGCCTGCGCCAAGGCGAACAAACGCCTGCTGGTCACGCTGGGCGTACTGGCCGTGCTGGCCCATGGCGCCAGCCTGGTCACCCACCTGATGACGCCGATCGGCCTGGGACTGGATTTCTTCAGTGCCGCCAGCCTGATTGCCGCTGCGGTCATCGCCCTGACCCTGCTGGCCTGCTCACGCATCCCGGTGGAAAACCTGCTGGTCCTGCTGTTCCCGCTTGGGGCCGCGACGGTGCTGCTGGCCCAATTCGCCCCTGCCGGTACCGTGCAGATCATTGACGAGGAGCCCGGCATCCTCGCCCACATCCTGCTGTCGATTCTCGCCTACGGCATGTTCACCATTGCGGTGTTCCAGGCCTTGCTGCTGCTGATTCAGGACCATCAACTCAAGCACAAGCACCCTTCCGGGCTGATCAAGAACTTCCCGCCATTGCAAACCATGGAAAGCCTGCTGTTCGGTTTCCTCTGGGCCGGCTGGACCCTGCTGTCGATGTCGCTGATCTCGGGGTGGTTGTTCGTCGACAACCTGTTCGCCCAGCACCTGGTGCACAAAACCTTGCTGGCCTGCCTGGCCTGGGTCGTCTTCAGCGTGTTGCTCTGGGGGCGTAACCGTCTCGGCTGGCGCGGTCACAAAGCCATTCGCTGGACCCTTGCCGGTTTCTGCCTGCTGATGCTGGCGTATTTCGGCAGCAAGCTGGTCCGTGAATACATCCTGCACATCTGACGGGCGGCATTTATGGACGACTTGCCCTTAGGGCCGATGCTCGCTGTAGTGGTCTTGCTGATTTTGTGGTCGGGCCTGTTTTCCGCCATTGAATCCGCGCACCAGCATTTGCTGGCCAAACGCGTGGCTTCGCGATCCAGCGACAAGCCGCTGGCCCGATTGAGCTTCCCGCTCAATAGCCTGATCTTCTGCAATACCCTGTGCCGCACGCTGGTTGTCGTCCTGTGTACCTTGCTGGCGATTTTCACCTGGGCCGAAAATGGTCCGTGGGTTGCCTGTCTCGGTGCAGGTGCCATTGTGCTGGTGTTCGCCGACTACTTGCCCCGCGCCCTTGCCGTCCGCCACCCGGATGCGATCCTGGCCCTGGGCAACACCTTGCTTCCCGTGCCTTTGAAAATCATCTATCCGGCCGCCTGGCTGCTCAATGCCGTCAGCCAACTGCTGATGCGGCCATTGGCCCGCAAAGTCAAAGTGGTGCAACAGAGCGAAGACGAAGCGCCGAAGGAACGGCAGGACGATCAGGAACCCGCCGTCTGCCGCCCGCACTCGCTGCCTGGCATCCATGCGCTGGACAACATCACGGTCAACGACATTCTGGTCCCGCGCAGTGAAGTCGATGGGATCAACCTCGACGACCCTATCGAAGAAATCATCGAGCAACTGCGCCATAACAAGCGCACACGGCTGCCGGTGTTCCACAGTGATATCAACCAGGTCGAAGCGGTGCTCAACACCCGGCAAATCGGCCATTTGCTCCCCGATGCCAGCCTGACCCTGGAAGCACTGGTCGAGGCCAGCCGCGAACCTTACTTCGTCCCCGAAAGCACTCCGCTGCAGCTGCAGTTGCTGAACTTCCATAAACAGCAGCGACGCCTGGGCATGGTGGTCGACGAGTACGGCGAAGTGCTGGGCATCGTGACCCTGGAAGATATTCTCGAGGAAATCGTCGGCGAGTTCGAAAGCCAGCAAAGCCTGAACAACCCGCATATCCATCCACAGGCCGACGGGCGCCTGGTGATCGATGGCGCCGCGTCGATCCGCGACCTGAACAAGAGCCTCGGCTGGCATTTGCCAAGCGATGGGCCGAAAACCCTCAACGGCCTGGTGACCGAAGCGCTGGAAACCATTCCCGATAGCGCGGTCTGCCTGAAGATCGGCCGTTATCGACTGGAAATTCTTGAGACAGAAGAAAATCGTGTGACCCGGGTATTGATCTGGCATACCGCTACTGCAAAAACCGTCGCCTGAAATCGCCACCCTGCGGGAGCCAATGGTCGTGGCATAATCAAACCGCTTACCCAAGCCCCCCCTCCCGTGCTACCCGCACTCCGCTTCAAACCCACATCCCTGGGTGTTCGACCATAATAATTCGCTCCACTGGGGCACATGACTGTCAGGGATAACCGCATGACGACCAGCACGACTTACAGCGATTCCACACCCGCACAACCGACCAACTCCGCCACCCGCGTGGCCACGGCGAGTTTCATCGGCACTGCGATCGAGTTCTACGATTTCTACGTCTACGCCACTGCCGCAGCGCTGGTCATCGGTCCGGTGTTCTTTCCGCAGACCTCCGGCACGGCGCAGATGCTTTCAGCCTTCCTCACCTTCGGCATCGCATTTCTCGCCCGCCCCCTGGGCTCGGCGCTGTTCGGTCACTTTGGCGACCGCATCGGCCGAAAATCGACGCTGGTGGCTTCCCTCTTGCTGATGGGCGTGTGCACTACGCTGATCGGTGTGCTGCCGGGCTATGACAGTATTGGAGCCTGGGCGCCGATCCTGCTCTGCGTGCTGCGTTTCGGCCAGGGCCTTGGCCTGGGCGGCGAATGGGGCGGCGCGGCGTTGCTGGCCACGGAGAATGCGCCCAAGGGCAAACGCGCCTGGTTCGGCATGTTCCCGCAGCTTGGCCCCTCCATCGGCTTTCTCGCGGCCAACGGCCTGTTCCTGACGCTGGCCATGACCTTGAACGACGAACAGTTTCGCTCCTGGGGCTGGCGCATTCCATTCCTGCTCAGCGCCGCACTGGTGATGGTCGGCCTGTACGTACGCCTCAAGCTTCACGAAACGCCGGTGTTCGCCAATGCCGTGGCTCGCGAGGAGCGAGTGAAGATCCCGCTGGTCGAGTTGTTCAGCCAATACTGGCTGCCCGTGTTGCTGGGGGCCGGTGCGATGGTCGTGTGTTACGCGCTGTTCTACATTTCCACCGTGTTCTCGCTCAGCTATGGCGTGGCGACGCTCGGCTACAGCCGTGAAACTTTCCTCGGCCTCCTGTGTTTCGCCGTACTGTTCATGGCCGCCGCCACGCCACTGTCGGCCTGGGCCAGCGACCGCTTCGGGCGCAAACCGGTGTTGATCATTGGTGGCGTGCTGGCGGTTCTCTCCGGGTTCCTGATGGAACCGCTACTGACCCAGGGCTCGACCTGGGGCGTGGCGCTGTTCCTGTGCATCGAACTGTTTCTGATGGGCGTGACCTTCGCACCGATGGGCGCACTGCTGCCGGAGCTGTTTCCGACCCACGTGCGCTACACCGGCGCATCCGCGGCCTACAACCTGGGCGGGATTGTCGGCGCTTCGGCGGCACCGTTCTTCGCGCAGAAACTGGTGGCGATGGGGGGTTTGAGCTATGTGGGTGGGTATGTGTCCGGGGCGGCGGTGCTGAGCTTGATGGCGGTGCTGTGCCTGAAGGAAACACGGCATAACGATTTGAATCGGGTTGCCTGATCGATCGCTATCGCGGGCAAGCCTTGCTCCCACAGGATTAGTGTCGCACCGTAATTTTGTGGTCGACCCTAACCCCGTGGGAGCAAGGCTTGCCCGCGATGGCTATCTCACTGGTAAAACACATCCCCGACCAGTCGTGAATTTTCCCCCATCCATTGGCCCCTCGCTCTACGCGTAACAACTTATCCCCGCTATACTCATCGGCTTTTCCTGAATAAATGCCAATAGGGTCCCGCCGCGCATGGATAAGACCTACCAGCCGCACGCCATTGAAACTTCCTGGTACAACACCTGGGAGTCCGAGAATTACTTCGCCCCGCAAGGCGCGGGCGAGTCCTACACCATCATGATCCCGCCGCCGAACGTCACCGGCAGCCTGCACATGGGTCACGGCTTCAACAACGCGATCATGGACGCCCTGATCCGTTTCCGCCGCATGCAGGGTCGCAACACCCTGTGGCAACCGGGCACCGACCACGCGGGTATCGCCACGCAAATGCTGGTGGAGCGTCAACTCGAAGCCCAGGGCCAGAATCGCCATGACCTGGGCCGCGACAAATTCCTCGAGAAAGTCTGGGAGTGGAAGGATCAGTCCGGCGGCAATATCAGCCGTCAGATCCGCCGCCTCGGCTCGTCCGTGGACTGGAGCCGCGAGCGCTTCACCATGGACGACGGCCTTTCCGAAGCCGTTAAAGAAGCCTTCGTACGCTTGCACGAAGACGGCTTGATCTACCGCGGCAAGCGTCTGGTCAACTGGGACACCAAGCTGCATACGGCGATTTCCGACCTCGAAGTGGAAAACCACGACGAGAAGGGTTTCCTGTGGAACCTGAAATATCCGCTGGCCGACGGCGCCAAGACCGCTGAAGGCAACGATTACCTGATCGTCGCGACCACGCGTCCGGAAACCATGCTCGGCGACTCCGCCGTGGCCGTTAACCCGAACGACGAACGCTACAAAGCCCTGATCGGCAAGTTTGTCGAACTGCCGCTGGTCGGCCGCCGCATCCCGATCATCGCCGACGACTACTGCGACCCTGAATTCGGCACCGGCTGCGTGAAAATCACCCCGGCCCACGATTTCAACGACTACGAAGTCGGCAAGCGCCACAACCTGCCGCTGCTGAACATCTTCGACAAGAACGCCAATGTCCTGCCGGCCGCCCAGGCGTTCAACCTCGACGGTACGCTGAACGAAAGCATCGACGGCAAGATCCCGGCCGAATACGCCGGCCTCGAGCGTTTCGAAGCGCGCAAGCAGATCGTCGCCGCGTTCGAGGCTGCCGGCCTGCTGGTCAGCGTCAACGATCACGCCCTGAAAGTGCCGAAAGGCGACCGTTCCGGCACCATCATCGAGCCGTGGCTGACGGACCAGTGGTACGTGTCCACCAAGCCATTGGCCGAGCCTGCGATTGCCGCCGTTGAAGACGGTCGTATCCAGTTCGTGCCGAAACAGTACGAAAACATGTACTTCTCCTGGATGCGCGACATCCAGGACTGGTGCATCAGCCGTCAGCTGTGGTGGGGCCACCGCATTCCGGCCTGGTACGACGAGTCGGGCAAAGTCTACGTGGGTCGTGACGAAGCCGAAGTACGTGCCAAGCACAACATCGGTCCGGACGTTGCGCTGCAGCAGGACAACGACGTACTCGACACCTGGTTCAGCTCGGGCTTGTGGACCTTCTCCACCCTGGGCTGGCCGGAAAAAACCGAGTTCCTGAAGAAATTCCACTCCACCGACGTACTGGTCACCGGCTTCGACATCATTTTCTTCTGGGTTGCCCGGATGATCATGCTGACGATGCACCTGATCAAAAACGAGGACGGCACCCCGCAAGTACCGTTCAAGACCGTTTACGTGCATGGTCTGGTGCGTGATGGCCAGGGCCAGAAGATGTCCAAGTCCAAGGGCAACGTCCTGGACCCGCTGGACATCATCGACGGGATCGAGCTCGAAACCCTGGTGCAGAAGCGCACCTCGGGCCTGATGCAGCCGAAACTGGCGAAGAAGATCGAGAAAGCGACCCGCGACGAGTTCGCCGAAGGTATCGCCAGCTACGGCACCGACGCCCTGCGCTTCACCTTCTGCTCGCTGGCGTCCACCGGTCGCGACATCAAGTTCGACATGGGCCGCGTCGAAGGCTATCGCAACTTTTGCAACAAAATCTGGAACGCCGCGCGCTACGTGCTGGACAAGGGCGAAGACTGCGGACAGAACGGCGAAGCCTACGAGCTCTCGCTGGCCGACCGCTGGATCATTTCGCAACTGCAACGCACCGAAGCCGAAGTGACTCGTCAACTCGACCAGTTCCGCTTCGACCTGGCCGCGCAAGCCTTGTACGAGTTCATCTGGAACCAGTATTGCGACTGGTACCTGGAGCTCTCCAAGCCTGTGCTGTGGGACGAAAATGCGCCAATCGAACGTCAGCGCGGCACCCGTCGCACCCTGGTTCGCGTACTGGAAGTAGCCCTGCGCCTGGCGCACCCGTTCATGCCGTTCATCACCGAAGAAATCTGGCAGCGCATTGCGCCGCTGGCCGGTATCGAAGGCAAGACGATCATGCTGCAGCCTTGGCCAGTGGCCAATGAAGCGCGCATCGATCAGGCCGCCGAAGACGACATCGAATGGCTCAAGGGCCTGATGCTCGGCACGCGCAACATCCGTGGCGAAATGAACATCGGCCCGGGCAAACCACTGCCGCTGTTCCTGAAGAACGTCAGTGCCGAAGATCAGCGCCGCCTGACCGAAAACGAGGCATTGCTGAAGAAACTGGCACGCCTCGAATCGATCACAGTCCTGGCTGCCGGCGAAGAAGCACCGTTGTCCGCCACCGCACTGGTTGGTGAGATGGAAGTGCTGGTGCCGATGGCCGGCCTGATCGACAAAGGTGCGGAACTGGCGCGCCTGGACAAGGAAATCCAGCGCCTGCAAGGCGAAGTGCAGCGTGTGGGTGGCAAGCTGTCCAACGCCGGTTTCGTCGACAAGGCGCCGGCCGAAGTCATCGACAAGGAACGCGCCAAACTGGCCGAGGCCGAACAGGCTTTGGGCAAATTGGCCGAGCAACATGCGCGGATTGCCAGCCTGTAACGGCAAATCGCAATGAAAGAGGGAGGCCCAAGTGGCCTCCCTTTTTTGTGCCTGCCTCTATTGCCCTATCACCACAATTCCCTTGTGGGAGCGAGCCTGCTCGCGAAGAGGCCATGTCAGCCAACATCAATGTTGAATGACAAACCGCTTTCGCGAGCAGGCTCGCTCCCACAGTAGGTATGGGTCGTCCGCGGGATTGGGTTCACAACGGCAGGATGTGGGACAATGCCCGCCACTTTCAGCCATGCCCGAATCGACCACGCCCATGAACACCCCTCGTACACCCAAACCTGCGCGCAAGAAGCCTGACACCGCGACTCCGGCCAAAGCCGTGGAACCGCGTGAAAAGGCCAGCCTGCACCCGCGCAATCGCCATCAGGGTCGTTACGACTTCCCGGCGCTGATCAAAAGCACGCCGGAGTTGGCGAAGTTCGTGATCATCAATCCGTATGGCAAGGAAAGTATCGACTTTGCCAGCCCGGATGCGGTGCGAGTGTTCAACCGGGCACTGCTCAAGTCGTTCTACGGCATCGCCCATTGGGACATTCCCGCCGACTACCTGTGCCCGCCGGTTCCGGGTCGGGCGGACTACGTACATTTCCTCGCCGACCTGCTGGCCAGCGGCAATGACGGCGTGGTCCCCCGTGGGGCGGCAGTGAAGGTGCTGGACGTCGGCGTGGGCGCCAACTGCGTGTATCCGCTGATCGGTCACAGCGACTACCGCTGGCAGTTCCTTGGCTCGGAAATCGACGCCACCGCCATTGCCGCAGCCAGGGCCATCATTCAGTCAAATGGCTTGAACAAGGCCATCCAGATTCGCCAGCAAGGCAACCGCAAACAGATCCTGCTGGGCTTGCTGGAGAGCACCGAACGCTTTGACCTGACAATGTGCAACCCACCGTTCCACTCGTCCCTGGAAGAAGCCACACGCGGCAGCAGCCGCAAATGGCGCGCGCTGGGCAAGGCCGATCCAAAACGAAAATTGCCGGTGCTGAATTTCGGCGGTCAGGCGGCCGAGTTGTGGTGCGAGGGTGGCGAGGCGCGATTCGTTACGCAATTGATCGGCGAGAGCGCTCAGGTGGGTCAGCAGGTGCTGTGGTTCAGTACCCTGGTGTCCAAAGCGTCGAATCTGCCGGCGATCCAGACGGCGCTGAAAAAGGCCGGCGCACTGCAAAGCCAGGTGGTGGAAATGTCCCAAGGCCAGAAGCAGAGCCGTTTCGTGGCGTGGACTTTCCAGACTCCAGCCCAGCAGCAGGCCTGGCGCGAGCGCTGGGCGCGCAAAACCGAGTAACCGACACAGATCCCCTGTGGGAGCGAGCCTGCTCGCGAAAGCGGTGGATCAGCCAACTTCTTTAGCGACTGACACACCGCCTTCGCGAGCAGGCTCGCTCCCACAATGGGATCAGGTGGCTTGCAGAATATCGCCAAATAGCAGGCACAAAAAAACCGTGCCCGGATTGCTCCGGCGCACGGTTTTTTTTCACTGCGTCTTACTTGTTCACAGCGTCGGTCAGGCCTTTGGCCACAACCAGCTTGATCACTTTCTTGGCAGGGATTTCGATGGCAGCGCCAGTCGAAGGGTTACGGCCGGTACGGGCAGGACGCTCAGTCACTTTCAGCTTGCCGATGCCTGGCAAAGTGATTTCGCCGCCGTTTTCCAGCTGATCGGCAACGATTTGGCCCAGTTGGTCCAGAGCGTTACGCGCGGTGGTTTTTGGCGCGTCGATAGCTTCAGCGATGTCGGCGATCAGTTGGTCTTTAGTAAGAGCCATTTAGTGTTCCTTCCCTATCAAATTCATATGGATTGCAGAGTGCAGTGTCAGCCATCGAGCCCGATCTTCTGGATCCGGCACCCTCGGCGATAACCGCGACGAGTCGGGTTATAGATGCCGAAATCAGGGTTTGGTTCGACCTGACATTTGCTGACTGCACGCTTAACGCAGTGACTTCGCGCAAGACCGGGCAAAACTAGCACAGAGACGGGGAAATATCCGCCTCTAGCTACCCATTTGGTCAGCTTTATTGCTCTAAATCGGCAAAAAAACGCATAAGCGCCGCCGGTCACTCGGGAATTGCCCTTCGTCCCGCGCCAAAACCAATGGTTGCGGTACACTGGGCGCTTTTTCGGGGAGCTCGCCCTGCTCTCTCCAATCAGCCGAGAAGCCCATGCCGATCCGTCATTGCATCGTCCACCTGATCGACAAAAAACCCGACGGCACACCCGCAGTTCTCCACGCTCGCGACTCTGAACTGACCGAGTCCGCCGCCATCGAGAACATGCTTGCCGACCTCAACGAAAGCTACAACGCCAAACAAGGTAAAGCCTGGGGTCTGTTTCATCCGGAGTCCGGCGCCTTTCCCTTCAGCGGCTGGTTGAAGGAATACCTCGATGGCGGCCAGGACTTCACAGCGTTCAGCCGCGTGGCGGTGGAGCACCTGCAAAAGCTGATGGAAGAATCCAACCTTTCGGTCGGTGGTCACGTACTGTTCGCTCACTATCAGCAAGGCATGACCGACTACCTGGCCATCGCCCTGCTGCACCACAGCGAAGGCGTGGCGGTGACCGACGAGCTGGACGTGACCCCGTCCCGTCACCTGGACCTGGGCCAGCTGCACCTGGCGGCGCGGATCAACGTTTCCGAGTGGCAGAACAACAAGCAATCCAAGCAGTACATTTCGTTCATCAAGGGCAAGAACGGTAAAAAGGTTTCGGAGTATTTCCGCGACTTCATCGGCTGCCAGGAAGGCGTCGATGGCCCCGGCGAAACCCGCACTTTGCTCAAGGCCTTCAGTGACTTCGTCGAAAGCGAAGACCTGCCGGAAGAGTCTGCCCGGGAAAAAACCAAGACCCTGGTGGATTACGCCAGTAGCCAGGCCAAGCTCGGTGAGCCCATGGGCCTTGAGGAGCTGTCGGAACTGATCGACGAAGAACGCCCAAAAGCTTTCTACGATCATATCCGCAACAAGGACTACGGACTCTCGCCGGAAATCCCGGCCGATAAACGCACCCTGAACCAGTTCCGCCGCTTCACCGGCCGTGCCGAAGGCCTGTCGATCAGCTTCGAGGCGCACCTGCTGGGCTCGAAGATCGAGTACGACGAAGAAGCCGGTACCCTGATCATCAAAGGCCTGCCGACCTCGCTCACCGACCAGCTCAAGCGCCGCAATTGATGCTGGGTAACGTACTGAAGAAATGCCTGCTGATCCTGCTGGTGGTGGTGGTTTACCAGCACTGGGGCAAGATCGAGCGAGTATTCAATCCCTCGCAAATGCTGTCCGAGCAGACCCGGGCCACGGCCAATGTCGTGCTCTACAGCACCGAATGGTGTGGCTACTGCAAACTGAGCCGACGTTTTCTCGATCAGAAAGGTATTACGTACAAGGAATTCGATATCGAGAAAGACACCGAGGCGCGCAAGGCCTACGAAGCGTTGGGCGGCGGCGGGATCCCGTTCATCGATGTGAACGGGACGCTGATTCGCGGGTATGACCCGGATGCGATTCTGGCAGCGTTGAAGTAATTAATCCGGTCACACCCTACCTGTGGGAGCAAGTCGGGTCGCCGCATCGCTTGCTCCCACAGTGTCAGCGGGCCTCGATACGAAAACCCAACCGCGGAAAGTGCACATGCACCACACCGCCGCGCGGATCTTCGCGGCGCAGGATCAGCTCTTCGCCACCGGCAAACATCAACGCCCCCGCCACCGGATCGACGCCATAGTCGGTCGCAGCGATCACTACTTGCTGACCAGCTTCGAATCCGTTCGGGTCGATAAATTGCTCATCCGGCAATGCAGCCGGCGTTGCGTTGCGCGCAATCGCCAATGCCTCTTCCGAGGTCATCTCGCTCGGCGCCCCATGGCCAAAACCCAGAACCCGCGCCAACCAGGCCGACACCGCCGGATAGTTATCCACAAGCGGTGATGTCACCGGCGTCGCCTTGAGGAACCACAGCGGATGCGCCATGGCGAAGTCGGCAATCGATGGCTCGCCGAACAGGTAATCACCTTCCTCGCGCTGCAGCTGTTGCTCCAGGCGCGCCATGATCGTCGGCCATTGGTGCCGCGCTTGCTCAGCGGTCAACTTTGTAGTGCTGCCGCCGCTGAACAATCCCGCACGGTCGGCCAGGAAAGCCTTGATCGCTTCCGGCGGCAAATTGCCGAAACGCACAGCGACCGATTCCGGCTGAAACACCAGGCTGACTGCATGCTGGAACACCACTGAATCGGCCCACGCGGCGAAGGTCGCGGCGATCATTTCCTGGCCTTCGGGGAAGAACGCCGGCAAGGCTTTTTCCTGCTCCAGGCGACGGGCGATGAGCGCCGTATCGCAATAGATATCCGCGCCGATCTGCAACACCGGCGTCTTGCGATAGCCCCCCGTCAGCGCCGTCAGGTCAGGTTTTGGCATCACCGGCGAGATCTTCACCGAGCGCCAGGACAAGCCCTTGAAGCCCAACAGCAATCGGGCCTTTTCGGCGAAGGGGGACGTCGGGTAATGATGAAGAATCAACTCGGACATGCTCGGCTCCGTCGCACTCAAAAGGTATCAGCAGCTTAGCGCGCAATCGATTGGCAGAATACGGATCTGCCTGATGGAAACCGATCAATCAGCTTGATAATGCCGGGGCAGCACTGGCCACCAGACATTCCTTGGCGCTCTTCCTGAGTTTTTTGATCAGCCGCTCCTGACGCAGCGCTTCGCTTTTGTCGCGGCATGCTTCGGTATAAACCAGTGCCACAGCCGGGCTGGAAAGGAAGAAACGCGCGCCTTTGCCGCTTTGGTGCATGGCGAAGCGGCGCACGGGGTCGTCGCTGATTCCGCAGTAGAGCGAACCATTGGCCGCGCGCACGAGGTAAACGAACCAGGGTTTGCTCAGCGCAGGGTCGGCGTCGGCAGGATTTTCGTTGTGGGGGCTCATGCAACGATCAAGACTTGAAAGGAAACAAGCCGCGATCTTATCAGCGACCTGCCTGAAAAGCCTTCAGCCCCTTCAGGGCCTGTGCGCGAACGGCATTGCGTACCAGCGGCGTCCAACCCAGCAGCAGCCCCTTGAAACCCAGCGCCTGACGCGACCAGGCCCACAGATCGAAGCTATCGTGGTGTTCGCAGATCTTGCCGTCGCGGAAAACGAAGCGCGCCTGAATGTCGTTGACCACGATATTACCGGTCTGACTGAACAGATAAGTCGCCACCCAATGGGCGCCCCCCGTGCGCTCGTCGCTGCGCACATGATCGAAGGTCAGGGAGAAATCCTTGGCCCGGGTGGTGAGCATGCGCCACATGTCGCCGGCATCACGGCCACGCAGTTCGCCGAACGCCGGATCGCTGAACACTACGTCGTCGGTGTAGCAGGCGCTCATGGCTTCGGCATCCAGCCGCTGGAACGCCTCGTAGAATCGGGTGATCACTGCGTTGTGGGCATCACTCATACAAGCTCCCTGGGTTGCTCACTTTTTCTGAAGACTGCTTTCAAAAAATCATTTCGGCAGATTGCCAGCACGATAATCAACAAATGCCAGGAACACTACCGGCATTCGTGGCGGGAATACCCTCAGGCACACTGGAGCCTAATGCGCCATGCCGTTTTCACGGGCGTAAGCGAAGAGCCCCACATCCGTGGAAATTCCCAGCCGCTGCATGGCCATGTTTTTCTGTTTGCTGATCGTCGATACGCTGCGTTTGAAATAGCCGGCAATTTCACTGACCGTCATGCCATTGGCGAGCATTCTCACCACTTCATGTTCCTTGGCGGATAACACAGCAGGACCGGACGCTACCGCAGCGTTCGCCTGAAGCAGCGAAGCACGTAAAGACTCGCTGGTGAAGCGCCGTCCTTCGCTCACTGATTTGATCGCCATGGGCAACTCCTTCGCCGACGCACCTTTGGCAATGATCGCCATCACCCCCTCAGCAAACGCCGCCTTCAGTGTCGGTGCGTTGGAGAACATCGTGACCAGAATGATTGGCAACGCCGGGTAGCACCGCCGCACTTTGCCCAGCATCTTCAGCCCGTCGGAGTGCTGATTGCCCGGCATGGAAAAGTCGGTGATCAAGAGGTCGCAAGGCGTGGTGGAAAGCAGGTTCAACAGGCTGTCCGGGCCATCGGCCTCACCCACGACATTGCAGGTGCGGTTCAGGTCGATGAGCATTCGCAGGCCGATACGAACGACAGGATGGTCGTCAGCGATGATTACGCGCATTGTCGGATTTATCCTGTTTGATGAGTGGAATGTCCGAAAAATAGCGCTGTCCCGGTGCCACCACAACGACCAAAATTAAGCGCAAAACCGCACCGCCCCACGCCTGCGGGCGCTTCGTATTTCTCCTATAAAACAAACAGAACAGTCCTACTCTTTTGAGCTACGCAGGTCACGCAGAAGGACTACAGACAACGTTACGAAAGATGATGATTCGCAAACGGTGATGCGCTTTCTTACATCAACCCGTTAGTTTTCGTATTAGTTGCATTTCACTTGGTTACTTCGATGGATAGATTGCGCCCTCGTCGTTAAGGGCTGCCCCAACAATCATCCTTCAAGGAAAGAAGCCAAGACATGAATAGACGTTTATCCCTTCTGACTGCTGCGTTGCTGCTGACTGGAACATCATCCACGTTCGCCGCGTCCAGCACCGACCTGACTGTCACAGGCACAATCACCCCCAGCGCCTGCGCGCCGACACTGTCGGACGGCGGTATCGTCGATCACGGCAAATTGACAGCCAAGGATCTGGACCCGCTACTGCCCACCAGACTGCCTGCCGGTGAAATGCAGATGCAGGTTCACTGCGAAGGCGCCACCTTTTTCACCCTGACCACGGTGGACAACCGCGCAGGCACCTCGGCGATCAATCCGGCATTCCACGGTCTGGGCGTGGTCAACGACGACCAGAAGCTGGGCAGCGTGGCGTTCGGTGTGTTCGAGCCACAGGCCGACAGTGTTCCGGTGCTGACCATCATGTCCCGCGACGGTGGCGCCAGTTGGGCGCCCTCTTCGTACCTGGGCCACGCCGGGCTGACATCGTTTGCCGCCCCCGGCGATCCGCGCACCCCGATCGCCATCAAAGACCTGAATGCTCGCCTGCGGGCCTTCACCATCATTGCACCGGCCAGCGACCTGACCCTGCTCGATGAGTTGCCCATCGACGGCCACGCCACGATGCAACTCAAGTATTTGTAAATCAATCCACTTCCATACACAGGAGCTACACCATGAACAAGATGCTCACCCCCCTGCTGGGCGCCATGTTGCTGACCGGCAGTGCCAGCGTTTTCGCCGCTTCCAGCGTTGATCTGACCGTAACAGGGATCATTACGCCAAGCGCCTGCACCCCGACCCTGAGCAAGGGCGGGACGGTGGACTACGGCAAAATATCCGCGAAGGATCTGAAACCCGACCTGCCAACCTATCTGACAGCACAACAGGTTCAACTGAACGTCAATTGCGACGCAGCGACCTTGATGGCTCTGGAGTCCAAGGACAACCGCGCTGGCTCGGCCTTTGATGACGATACGTATAATTTTGGCTTGGGACTCATCAACGGTAGCGAAAAGCTCGGCGTTATGGAGTTGAAACTGCTATCCCCCCTGGCCGACGGCGTATCGGTCACAACCATCGCATCTGAAGACGGCGGTTCTACTTGGTACAACGAACGTTATCTGTTCCGCACCAACATTCTTTCAGTCGCCGACACCGGAACAGTGGTACCCAGACCCGTTCAGTCGTTTACCTCCGACCTGGTCGTTCAACCACGCATTGCACCTGCGAACCAGTTGACCCTGACCAACGAAGTCTCCATCGACGGCTCAGTCACCCTGACCGTGCGTTACCTCTGATTCACCGATAAACCGGAGAGCGGAAAGGCATGCAGCAACGACTGCGAGCCCTTTCCGCCCTCACCCGCACCGCGCTGAAAAGGACCTCAGGCCGAAATGAAGAAAACGACGCCACACCTCCTCGCCCTGCTTTGTCTGCTGAGCAGCAAGCCGGCGATGGCCGCTTCCGATGTCGAGCTCAATGTCGTGGGCAAGATCACTCCCAACGCCTGCGACGTACTGCTGTCGGACAACGGCATGGTCGACCACGGCAAGGTGCCGGCCCGCACGCTCAATCAATACGAGTTGAGCCCCTTGCCCGGCCGACAACTGGACCTGAGCGTGAGCTGTGACGAACCGCTGCTGTTTGTGCTGGTGGGCGTGGACAGCCGGGCAGAGTCGTCGCTGGGGCCGGGCTTTTATTACGGCCTGGGATGGAACGTCCATGCGCCGGACGAACGCCTGGGCACGATCAGCCTCGCCTTTCGCAACGCAGTGGCCGACGGTCAACCGGCGCTGGTGCTGGCTTCAAGCAATCAGGGCCTGACGTGGTTCCCGGAAGCCAATGCCTATCCGAATAACTACATGGGCTTTGCCAAGCCCGGCACCCTGCTGCCGGAACCCCATCGCCTGCTGGTTGCCACGCTGCAAATCAACACCTCAATCAACGCCGCGAGCTTCCTGACCCTGAATCAGGAAGTGCCGCTGGACGGCGCCATCGTGCTGGATCTGAGATACCTGTAGTCATGCTGATTTTTTCCTTTTCCATACAGGCCTTAACCATGACCCTTTCCAAAGGCGTTCGTCGCCTGATGTTTTGCCTGGGCACTTTGGCCCTTCTGCTGTGCGGTCGCGCGCAGGCCGACGGCATGGTACCCGACACATCGGTAGTAATCGTCAACGAAGCCGACGGCGAAGCCTCGGTGTCTGTGACCAATACCGACACGAGCCTCGCTTTGCTGCACGTCACCCTCGAAGACATTCCCGAAGACAAGGAACCGCTGTTGTTCGTCACGCCGCCGCTGGCCCGTGTCGAACCGTCCAAAAGCCAACTGGTGCGGTTCATCCTGCAATCGTCTACGCCCCTGACCACACAACGCCTGAAACGGGTGATTTTCGAAGGCATGCCCCAGGATCGCGTGGCGGCTCAGGCCGGGCATGCGCGGGTGGGTGTGACCGTGCGACAAAACCTTCCCGTGATCATTCATCCCAAAGGCCTGGCGCAAAACCGCACACCCTGGACAGGCCTGACCTGGCGCCTGGAACAAAATCAGTTGAGCGTGCATAACCCGACGCCATATGTGGTGCGTCTGGCCCAGGAACTGCTGTTGCTGCCAGGCAACGGTTCGGCGCTGTTGCCGCGCACTTACGTACTGCCCGGGGAAACCCTGAGCGTGACCACCAACGGCGCCGCCGCAACCACCGTGCGGCTGCAACCGGCCACGGTCTATGGTTTCGCGGTGCCGCATTACGAGGCGCCGATCAAATCCTGAACCCGACCCTGACAGCGCCGTGAAGGAACATTGAGCGCCAAAGTTTTCAGGCGACGGTCGTGCGACCGTTGCCACAGGCAAGTCTGACCCACAGCCCATCGGCCAGACGCCGGCATACCCCAAGTGAACCCCATGAACACAGTATCGATTTACCGTGATGGCGAAGCCGTGCCCGTCATTCGGACCGCTCGCCCCTGCTCGCTGCGTCGGCGCGCCACCCTGGTGTTGCTGCTGGCCAATACACTGCTGGTGCCTGACGCCCGTGGCGAGGCCCTGTTGCTGGCGGCGTTCGACAAAAACACGCTGCTGCAGCGCGGTATTGATCCGGCACTGGCGACCTCGCTGATGCAAGCACCGAGATTTACCGCGGGCAGGCACCCGGTGACGCTCTCCGTCAATGGCCAGCGCCGGGGCCGTGTGGATGTCGCGTTCAATCGCGAGGGCGCACTGTGTTTCGATCGCCCACTGCTCGACGCGGCCAACCTGAATGTGCCTGACCAGATGCTGGGCGATGGTCCGTGCCACGATTTTCTGGCCGCTTCGCCGCAAACCGTCATCGATCCGGATCCCTCCAATCTGGCTTTGTCGCTGATCGTTCCCACCGATGCGATACGTCCTGTCACCCGGGATTTTTCCGGCTATCAGACCGGGGGCATCGCCGGGATGCTCAACTACGACGTCACCGGTTTGCACAGCCAATATGGTGATCAGTCCAGCCGCTACGCCTCGGCCAACACCGAGCTGGGCTTCAATGCCGGCGACTGGATTGTGCGCAGCCGGCAGGTGCAAACCTGGCAGGACGACGTCTCACGCACGACGCACATCGCCGCCTACGCCCAACGCACCTTCGCCAGCGTTGAGGCGGTACTGCAGGCCGGCCAGATCAACCTCTACAACCCGGTGCTGGCCGGCACGCAAATCACTGGCGTGCAAGTACTCAATGAACAGGCACTGCAAATCGAAGGGCAAAGCGCGGTCATCGAAGGCATCGCCAACAGCCAGGCCCAGGTCGAGGTTCGGCAGAACGGCTCGCTGATCCATTCCACCGTGGTGCCCGCCGGCCCGTTTGCACTTACCAACGTGCGACGCCTCAACACCCGCTCCGACGTCGAAGTCACTATCAAGGAAGCCGATGGCAGCCAGCGCAGCTTCACCATTCCGGCGGCCATGCTCGGCATCGGTTTGCCAGCGCCCGGTTATTCGCTGGGGGCGGGTCGGGTGCGCAACATCGGTGATGAACAGGGCAGCGATCCATGGGTTATCAGCGCTGGCTGGAGCGGTGCGATCCATCCACAGGTGTTGTTCAGTGCGGGCATGACCGGTGCCGAAGACTATCGCGCGGCGGGTGCGGGACTGGGTTTTCTGCCATCGCCTGATACTCAGGTTCAATCCACGTTGACCGGCGCGGATGCCAGCGGCCGGCAATCGAGCCAGGGACTTCAGGCCGACCTGAGCCTGTCGCACCGTTTGAGCGAACGGTGGGCGTTCAATGCCGGCAGCTCCTACCGGACCTTGGGTTACCGCGAGCTGGAGGATGCGGTATTCGACAACACGACCGACGACAGTAAATCCCGTTACCGCGACCAGCAGAGCGCCGGGCTGTCCTGGTCCCACCCATGGCTGGGAGCCTTCAGCGGCGGCTTCAGCCAGTCCAATTCATTCGATGGCCAGAACAGCAGCCGCGCCCTCGCCTCCTGGGGCACCAACATTCGCGGCGTGTCGGTTTCCGCGACCGCCGAATGGCAGGTCAGCGGCGCGAACCGCAACGACGACAGCGTGTATGTAAACCTCAGCATTCCCCTGGGCGAGAACCGTCGGGCGCGTACCTGGGTGCGCAGTTCCGATGGCGATCACCGCAGCGGCGTGGGCTTGAGTGAGCAGATCAACGATCAATTGGCTTACCGGGTCGGCGTCGAGCACGACACCCGTGACAGGCAAGTGCAAACCACAGCCGGCGTTTCGATGCTGCCGCGCTACACCCAACTGGACCTGAACTACACCCGCTCCGATGCCGATCGGTCCAGCTATCAAGCCAGTGCCCGAGGCGGTGCGGTGCTGCATGGCGGCGGCCTGACGCTGTCGCCTTATCCGGTGAGCGACACCTTCGCTTTGCTTTCAGTCGGTGACATGGGCGCGATCAAAGTCTCGACCCCGAGCGGTCCGGTGTGGACTGACTGGCAAGGTCAGGCGGTGGTCCCGCAGGTATCGGCCTACGGTCGCAGCCCGGTGGAAGTCGACACCAAATCCCTGCCGCGCAATGCCGATATCAGCAACGGCCTGGCGGTGATTTCTGCCGGGCGCGGCGCCGTCGACAGGGTCGAGTTCGGCGTCACCATGACCCGTCGGGTGTTGCTCAAGGTCACCACCGCCAACGGTGCCCCGCTGCCGCGCGGAGCCTCCGTGAATACCGAGGATGGCGACTTCGTCACCCTGGTACAGGAAGGCGGCCTGGTGTTTCTGCCCAATGTGCTCGACACCCGCGCGTTGTGGATCAGCGCGCCGGGGCTGGAACGCTGCGAATTGCGTTTCGAACTGCCGGCGGACGCCGACACCAACGCCTATTACGAAACCGCCCCCGCCAAGTGCCGAGCCCTTTGAGGATGATTGCATGAACCTGTCGCGCTATTTGATGGTGACCCTCACTCCCTTGGTGCTGAGCGTATTCACGCCGTTCGCCTGGGCGTCGGCCGACGACTGTCAGTTCAACCTGAGCCAACCAGTGCTCGATTACGGGCTGATGAACCGCACCATTCGCCCTGACTCGGCCCCGGAGCGAAACCTCGGCGAACGTCATCTGAGTCTGAACCTGAGTTGTTCAGCCCCCATCGACATGAGCCTGTTTTATCGCGCCATGGCGTCGACGGCCAATCGCTTCCACTTCGCCGAGCGCGGCACCTACCAAGTGCGGATTCGCGACGCAGTGCTCGACGGTCAGTCGGTGGAAATCGGCTTGATTGCCGGGGTCGGCCAAGCCCCTGCGCACACCGCATCGACCCTGATCTGGCGTCCGGATCACGGAATTGTTCCGGTAAAAGCGGGTGTGCCCTCGCAGGGCCGCAGTTTCTCGGCGCAGCTGGAGGTGACGGCGTGGGTTCAGGAACAAGGGATGCAGGTGCGCGACGCGGTGACTTGGGAGGCGCTTGGTGTGTTCGACGCCGTCGCTGCCGGGCGCAGCCGCGAAGCAACATTGCGCGCCCGTTTCGCCCCCGCAGCGTGCGAGCCGGTGCTTTCCAACGGCGGCGTGGTCGATTTCGGCAGGCTGTCCAAAAGCGATTTGAATGCCGACAAGAGCACACGCCTGCCACCCCGTTCCTTGACCTTAAGGGTCGGCTGCGATGCGCCCACGTCTTTCGCCTTGATCATGCACGACAACCGCTCGGGCTCGGCGACGGTCAACAGCGAGATTTATTACGGCCTGGGCATGGACAGCCAAAACAACAAGATCGGCCTGTACTCGCTGAACTTCGATCCGGCGGATGCCAACGCCGACAACTTCGCGCGCCTCTATCGAACCGACTCCACCACCGGTGGCACGGCCTGGAGCACGTCCAGCGCCAGCCCGATTCCCATTGGTCAAAAGAGTTACCTGGGCTTTACCGCCAACGCCGGCAGCAGCGCCGGCCCGGTGATGATCCAGAACCTCAGTACCACCGTCACCGTCGACGCGGTTATCGCCCCCACCAACAGCCTCGACATCAGTTCCGCCATCAACCTCGATGGCGCGGGGACGATCGAGATTATTTACCTGTAACACCTGAACCCCTCTGCTGAACCCGGGGCGGATGCTGTGGGCCAGGCTGGAAAACAACCATAGAAGTGAGTAAGAAAATGAAAAAGTACCTTGCAACAGTTTCTGTCACCGCTCTGATCAGTGTCGCGCCTTTCGCCATGGCGGCTTCGAGCACTGATCTGACTGTCACCGGCACCATCACTCCAAGCGCCTGTTTACCGACCTTATCCGGTAACGGAGTGGTGGATTACGGCAAGATCTCGGCAAAAGACTTGAATCAAGACACAAATACCAAATTGGAAGATCGCACTGTGACCCTGTCGGTGAAATGCGACGCCACCACTAAGTTCGCACTCAAGGGTATCGACAATCGCATCGGTTCGAGCGATCTGAAATCGATGTTCGGCTTGGGCAAAATCAACGGCACTCAAAACATCGGCAGATTCCTGGTGAGCATGATGAGTGCTGTTGCCGACGGAGTCGCCGCACAGCCCATCAAGTCCAAGGACGGACAAACCGGCTGGCACGGTCATTTATTCTGGATGCCGGGAGACTACGCCTCGGTGGCAGCCCGGGATGATTTCAGCCAACCGATCAGCGTTCAGGACCTCACCCTGGAATTGGCACTCCAAACTTACATTTACAGGGCCGACGGGCTGGATTTGACCAACGAAGTCAAAATCGATGGGTCGGCAACACTTGAAATGAAGTACCTGTAAAGCCGAACCGATGGTGCCCGGAATCATGCCTCGGGCAACGTCGGCAATCGACAAAGTAATCCCATGAAAAGGATTTACGCGATGAAAAATCACCTCGCCGTACTCGCGCCAATGCTATTGATCAGCGCCACGCCCAACGTCCTCGCCGCGTCCGTGGTGGATTTGAGCGTCAAAGGTCTCATCACCCCTGTCGCCTGCACACCCAGCCTGTCGAATAACGGCCTGGTCGACTACGGCAAAATCTCGCGGCAGGATCTGAGCGTCGACAAACGCACGCAACTGCGCGACCAGATGCTCGATTTCAGCCTACAGTGCAATGGTCCCGCGCGGTTCGCTTTGATCATGCGCGACAACCGCGATGGCTCGGCCATCGTCAACAGCGAGATTTATTACGGCCTGAACCTCGACAACAGCGGCAACAAAATCGGCCTGTACTCGCTGAATTTCGACCCCGCCAGCACCGTGGTCGATGGGTGGTCGCAGGTGTATCGCACCGACTCCACCACCGGTGGCGTGGCCTGGAGTTCCTCGAGCAGCCGTTCCATTCCGATTGGTGCCAGAAGCTACCTGGGTTTCACCGACATGGCCGGCAGCAGCGCCGGCCCGGTGGCCATCCAGAACCTTTCAAGCCGGGTCACCCTCGAAACTGTCATCGCACCCACATCCGAACTGGACCTGAGCGCCGACGTGCAACTCGACGGCTCGGCGACACTGGATGTTGTTTACCTATAGTTCAGACTTTTTCGCTGAGCACCTGAACATACAGTGCCCGTCCGGCACCGAGCCCGGCGATGATCGCGCCCAGACCGATCACGCCGAAGATCCAGCCCACCGCGTTCCAGCCCCCAGTCCAGTCATGCACGATGCCGACCGCGAACGGCCCCATGGACGCCAGGGTATAGCCGAAGCCCTGGGCCATGCTCGACAGGTTGGCCGCGACGTGCGAGTCCCGCGAGCGCAAGACGATCAGGGTCAACGCCAGGCTGAAGGTGGCGCCCTGTCCCAGACCGAGCAGGATCGCCCAGCCCCACAGGCCTTCGATCGGTGCGTAGAGGCAACCGAAGAGACCGCCAAGGGTCATCACCATGACGATCACGATCGCCAGGCGCTGATCCTTGCCCCGGGTGGCCAGCCACGGTGCGGCCAGTGAACTGGCCAACTGCACAATGACCGAACCCGAGAGCACCAGACCGGCTTGGGTCGGCGTCAAGCCGCGACCGATCAGGATCGACGGCAACCAGCCAAACACGATGTACGCCAGGGACGATTGCAGCCCCATGTACAGCGTGACTTGCCACGCCAGTGGATCGCGCAACAAGCCCCGAACTTTGTAGGCAACGTTATGCGCGCCGTGTTTTTGGCCGACTTGTGGCAGCCAGAAAACCGCGGCGGCCAGTGCCGGAATCACCCAAAAGCCGAGACCCATTGCCCAGCTCTTATCGAAATGCTCACTCAATGGCACGGTCGCACCCGCCGCCATCGCCGCCCCCAGGCACAGGGCCATGGTGTAGACGCCGGTCATGGTGCCGGCCTGTTTGGCGAAGTCGCGCTTGACGATGCCCGGCAGCAGCACGCCAATTACACCGATGCTCGCGCCGGCCAGCACGCTGCCGGCAAACAGGCCGATTTCACCGAAGGAACTGCGCAGGATTATTCCGCCAGCGAGTGTCAGCAGGATACCCAGCACCACCCGTTCGGCACCGAACCGTCGGGCCAGAACCGGCGCCAGTGGCGCAAACAACCCCAGGCACAGCACGGGCAGTGTCGTCAGCAAACCGGCCTGCGACGCCGACAACCCCAGGCTTTTCGACACTTCACTGAGCATCGGCGCCATGCTCGACAGCGCCGGACGCAAGTTCAGCGCCACCAGAATCAACCCCAACAGCAACAGCCATGGTCGCCGCAGGACCGGATGACTTTGCTGGACCTGTTCGTCGTCGGCTTCGGCGTCGATCAGCAGCTCCTCGAGCTCCGCCTTGCGTTGGGCTTCGGTGATCTGGCGGTTACTGCTGGACATGGCGTTCTCGGTTTCAAGGTTCATTGATCAACTGCCTCGACAGGGCTTTGGCCCGTTCCGGGTCGCGTTGCTCGACGGCATCGAGCAGTTCGATATGCAGGTCGAACACTTCCTGGCGGCGCGGCGTGATGTTCAGGCAGTGACGCAACTGGGCACCAACGACACTGGAGAAATAGCGATACAACTCGCTGAGGGTCGGGTTGTGCGCGGCGTCCACCAAGCGGCGATGGAACACCAGATCGCAGGCGATGTAGGTGTCGAGATCGCCGTGATAGTGGCTGCCGCTGACACCCAGCGCCTCGCGCAAGGCCACCAGGTCTTCCTCGGTGCGGCGCGTTGCCGCCAGGCCGATCGCCTCGACTTCAAGGATGTGCCGGGTCTCGCGGGCCTGTTCAAGGGAGCACTGCGACAACACTTTCAAGGTGTCCAGCGGATCGACCACCGCTCGCAGGTAACTGCCGTCGCCCTGGCGGATCTCGATCAACCCGGAAAACGCCAGCACCCGCATGGCTTCGCGCACGGTATTGCGGCTGATGCCCAGTTCGGCGGACAGCTCGGGTTCGGTGGGCAAACGCTGGCCAACAACCCAGACGCCTTGATTGATGCGCTGACGCAACTGATCCAGGGCCTGATCGACCAGGGATCGTTTCACTAATGGAGAAATGTCTGACATTGAATTCGCCCTTTCATCCAATCATAGGATGAATTTTCTGACAGGTTAATCAGCTTCGTGTAGGACGGCAACCGCCTACGGTCAGGAGCGGGAAAAGGAGCGGTATTTTCGATTAGTCAAAATTACCCTTTAAGGGTAATTTCAGGGGCAGGGTTAAGGGCTCTTATGGAAAAGAATACGCCCCATTAAAACTTGGCGATGATCAAGACGGACGTCAGACGACTTGGAGACAAAGCATTCACCAGTACAGCAAAAGCATGCGGCAGGACTCTCGGCCTCAACCTCGAAGAAATGCGAGCGGTCATATACGAACTCCAGGCAAAGATGCTTTACAAGTCCATGACCACTTATGACGACCATCGCGTTTGGCAAGACGTGTATCACATCAAATCATGCGGTCTGGAGATTTACATCAAGGTGACCTATCGCCCATGCGGTGGCCCGCCCGTGATCTCCTTCAAGGAGAAATTCCAATGAACACCCAGCAATGTTTCAGCTGTGGAGCCAGAGAAGGAATGCGACATTTTGAAGGTCGCAGTGAAACCATGAGTGTCAACGGAATGCAACGACGCGTGGATGATTTATCCGGCTGGGAATGCCAGATGTGTGGGGAGGTCGAACTGGACGACTGTTGTTCAGACCGACATTCGCAGGCGGGTGACGAACTGGTCATGGCAGCAAGACGGATGATCGGCGAGGAAATGAAACGAATCCGCCGCAAACTGCATCTGACGCAAAAGGAAACAGTGCAACTGCTGTCCGGCGGTGGGCATAACGCATTTTCCCGTTACGAACGCGGAGAAGTACTTCCTCCGAAAACACTGGTGCTACTGATGCGCCTTCTGGATCGCTACCCGTATTTGTTGGCCGAGGCGAAGTCACTGGGTGAAGGGGCAGATTTGAGGGGATTCACGCATACGGTGCACAAAGAGCACGAAACAGTGACAAATATGTAGAAGCCTGCATGTCTCCGGGCGGCGTTCCGACGATGGTCGTCAACGATAACGCTGGTTGCCTGATACCCCGCGGCGCTTTCAGGTTCTTCGCGAGCAGGCTCGCTCCTACAGGGTTCGTGCGCAGGCATGAATCGCGGGCAAAAATAAACCCGGAACAGCGTCCGGGTTTATTTCATTGCCAAGTGCCGATCAATGCAGGATCTGGCTCAGGAACAGCTTGGTGCGATCATTCTGCGGATTGTCGAAGAAATCGTTCGGTGCGGCCTGTTCGACGATTTCGCCCTTGTCCATGAAGATCACGCGGTTGGCCACGGTGCGGGCGAAGCCCATTTCGTGGGTCACGCAGAGCATGGTCATGCCGTCTTCAGCGAGGCCGATCATGGTGTCGAGCACTTCCTTCACCATCTCCGGGTCGAGCGCCGAAGTCGGTTCGTCGAACAGCATGATTTTCGGCTTCATGCACAACGCGCGGGCGATCGCCACACGCTGTTGCTGACCACCGGACAGTTGCCCCGGGTACTTGTGCGCCTGCTCCGGAATGCGTACGCGCTCCAGATAGTGCATGGCGATTTCCTCGGCCTTGCGCTTGGGCATCTTGCGCACCCACATCGGCGCCAGGGTGCAGTTCTGCAAGATGGTCAGGTGCGGGAACAGGTTGAAGTGCTGGAACACCATACCGACTTCACGGCGGATCGCTTCGATCTGCTTGAGGTCGTTGGTCAGTTCCGTGCCATCGACCACGATGCGCCCCTGCTGGTGTTCTTCCAGACGGTTGAGGCAGCGGATGGTGGTGGACTTGCCGGAACCCGACGGGCCGCACAGAACGATACGCTCGCCCTGCTTGACGTTCAGGTTGATGTCTTTCAACACGTGGAACTGGCCGTACCACTTGTTCACGCCCTGCATCTGAATAATGCCTTCAGGGCTCACAGGCTGTTTGATTGCTTCGCTCATCGGGAAACTTCCTAAATAGGTAGCGACTTAGCGCTTGTGGCCTGTATCCAGCTTGCGTTCCAAATGCATGGAGTAGCGGGACATACCAAAACAGAAAATCCAGAACACCAGGGCAGCGAACACATAGCCTTCAGTGGCCATGCCCAGCCATTTCGGGTCGGCGGCGGCTTGCTTGACGCTGTTGAGCAGATCGAACAGGCCGATGATGATCACCAGGCTCGTGTCCTTGAACAGCGCAATGAAGGTGTTGACGATACCGGGGATCACCAGCTTCAGGGCTTGCGGCAGAATCACCAGGCCCATGCTGCGCCAGTAACCCAGGCCCATCGCCGCGGCCGCTTCGTATTGACCTTTAGGGATCGCTTGCAGACCGCCGCGCACCACTTCGGCCACGTAGGCCGACTGGAACAGGATCACGCCGATCAGCGCCCGCAGCAGTTTGTCGAAGTTCATGCCTTCAGGCAGGAACAGCGGCAGCATCACCGAAGACATGAACAGCACCGTGATCAACGGTACGCCGCGCCAGAATTCGATGAAGGTCACGCAGACCACACGAATCGCCGGCATGTTCGAACGACGGCCCAGCGCCAGGATAATCCCCAGCGGCAACGCACCGGCGATACCGACGGTGGCGATCACCAGGGTCAGCATCAGGCCGCCCCATTGGCTGGTCGCCACGTTGGTCAGGCCGAAGATGCCGCCATGCAACAGGAAGTAGGCAATGATCGGGTACAACACCAGGAAGCTCAGGCCATACACGGCTTTGTGGTGAAAGCGCGAGATGAACAGCGGGGCCACACCGATGACAGCCAGCCACACGGTCAGGTCCACGCGCCAGCGCAGTTCCGGCGGGTAATAGCCGTACATGAACTGGCCGAACCGCTGCTGGATGAACACCCAGCAGGCGCCGCTCTTGGTGCAGTCGGCGCGGGTGGTGCCGACCCAGTTGGCATCGATGATCGCCCAATGCAGGATTGGCGGCACCACCAGGTAGATGAGGTAGAACGCGAACAGGGTCAGCAGGGTATTGAGCCAGCCGGAGAACATGTTCGCGCGCATCCACGCCACCGGCCCGAAGACTTTGCTCGGTGGAGGCATGTCGGGTTTGAAGGTATGAGTACTCATGCGCTTTTCCTTACCGCTCGATCAGCGCAATGCGCTTGTTGTACCAGTTCATCAGCAGGGAAATGCTGATACTGATCGCCAGGTACACACTCATGGTGATGGCAATCACCTCGATCGCCTGCCCCGTCTGGTTCAGCACGGTCCCGGCGAACAACGACACCATTTCCGGATAACCGATACCGGCCGCCAGCGAGGAGTTTTTCGCGAGGTTCAGGTATTGGCTGGTCAGCGGCGGAATGATCACGCGCAGGGCTTGCGGGATGATCACCTTGCGCAGGGTCGGGCCGTTGCGCAGGCCGAGCGAGTGGGCCGCTTCGGTCTGGCCGTGGCTGACCGACTTGATGCCCGAACGCACGATCTCGGCGATGAACGCCGCGGTGTACACGGTCAGGGCCAGGGTCAACGCCAGCAGTTCCGGGATCAATACCCAGCCACCGACGAAGTTGAAACCTTGCAGTTTCGGCAACTCCCAGTGCAAAGGCGCGCCGAAGATCAGTGCGCATAACGCCGGGATCACCAGGAACAGCGCCAGGCCGGCCCAGAATTTATGGAACGGCACACCGGTCGCTTCGAAGCGTTTGGTCGCCCAGCGGCTCATCAGTACGATGGCGACGATGGCCACGACGATACTGACCACGAACGGCCAGAAGCCGTCGGCCATCTTCGCGGCGGGCATATTCAGGCCACGGGCGCTGACGAAAAAGGTGTCGCCGAAGTTGTGGCTGTTGCGTGGCCCCGGCATGGTCAGGAACACCGCGAAGTACCAGAACAGGATCTGCAGCAGCGGCGGGATGTTACGGAAAACCTCCACGTACACTGTCGCCAGCTTGGCGATGATCCAGTTCTTCGACAGCCGGGCCACACCAACGATGAAGCCGAGGATCGTCGCCAGGATCACGCCGATGAAGGTCACCAGCAAGGTGTTGAGCAAACCGATGACAAACACCCGGGCATAGCTGTCCGCTTCGGTGTAGTCGATCAGGTGTTGAGCGATGCCGAAACCGGCACTGCGCTCCAGAAAGCTGAAGCCCGAGGTAATGCCCCGGTGCTGAAGGTTGGTCTGCGTGTTATCGAACAGATACCAGCCCATCGAGACCACAGCGACAATGGTGATGATCTGGAAGAGCCACGCACGCACTTTTGGATCGCTGAGGCTGAGCCTCTGCTTTGGTGCGCCGATTGAATTTTGCATGAAGTGCCCCGGAAATAATGGAACAGAACATCACCCGGTGGTTGGCCCACCGGGTGACAGAACCATCAGCGCACTGGTGGTGCGTATTGAATGCCGCCAGCGTTCCACAAGGCGTTCAGCCCGCGGTCGATTTCCAGCGGAGTGCTCTTGCCGAGGTTTTTCTCGAACACTTCGCCATAGTTGCCGACCTGCTTGACGACCTGGACAACCCAGTCCTTCTTCACTTTCAGGTCTTTGCCGTATTCACCGTCGGTGCCCAGCAGACGAGCGACGTCCGGGTTCTTGGTGCCTTTGGCTTCGGCTTCGACGTTCTTCGAAGTGATACCGGCTTCTTCAGCGTTGAGCATGGCGTAGCCAACCCAGCGCACGATGGCCAGCCACTCGTCGTCGCCATTACGCACGACCGGGCCCAGTGGCTCCTTGGAAATGGTTTCCGGCAGAACCACGTAGTCCTTCGGCGAAGCCAGCTTGCTGCGCTGGGCGAACAGCTGGGACTTGTCGGAGGTCAGTACGTCGCAACGACCGGATTCCAGCGACTTGGCGCTTTCATCGGAGGTGTCGAAAGTGATCGGGGTGTATTTCAGACCGTTGCCGCGGAAGTAGTCGGAAACGTTCAGTTCAGTGGTGGTACCGGCCTGGATGCAGATGGTCGCGCCATCCAGCTCTTTGGCGCTCTTGACGCCCAGCTTGTTGTTTACCAGGAAGCCGATGCCATCGTAGTAGGTGATGAAGCCCGGGAACTTGAGGCCCATGCCGGCGTCACGGGAGCTGGTCATGGTGGTGTTGCGCGACAGGATGTCGATTTCGCCCGACTGCAGCGCGGTGAAGCGCTCCTTGGCGTTCAACTGACTGAACTTGACCTTGGTCGCGTCACCGAAGACGGCGGCGGCCACAGCGCGGCAGTAGTCCGCATCGATACCCACGATCTTGCCGGTGGAGTCCGGAACCGAGAAGCCTGGCAAGCCATCGCTGACGCCACACTGCACGAAACCTTTCTTCTGCACTGCATCCAGGGTTGCACCCGCCTGAGCGAACCCGCTGACACCGAGTACTGCGGCTGCAGTCACGATCGCCAGGGTGGATTTCAACATCTTCATTCAAACCTCCAGTTTTGCTCTTGTTGTGTCGGAGCGTGAGTCCTGCCGCACCCTTTTGAGGCGTTGTCGACCCGTGTTGGCTTGTTTTAGGGTCAACCGACGTAAAGACCGTAGCTATGAGTCTAGTAGGAGAAAATCCACATCATGGACAACTCACTTCTCACCAAATCGGCCGAACGGGCTGTAGCCCTTTCACGTTCGCGAAGCCCGTAGCGGCCACTGGCGAACATCCATCACCGGATTCTTTGCTATCCCACTGCCGACAATGGCCTGATAGTGTTACCGACAGACGTGGGATTTTCGTACGCGCTTCCGTATAGCAAAGCCCGTACCACACCGGCTGCTTAAGCGGTTAAGCGACAGGTCAATAGCAAAACTTGTAACCTTGCGACATCTTCGTAACTGATCAACCCGGCGCGCACTCGCACCTCGCACTCAATGAGCGCGCGCGCACACATTTGGAGCAGCCATGACCGAGCCCCTGATTCTAGAACCCGTCAAGCCCGCAGACGCCTGCGTCATCTGGCTGCACGGCCTCGGCGCCGATCGCTATGACTTCCTGCCGGTCGCCGAAGCCCTGCAGGAAACGTTGCTGACCACCCGCTTCGTTCTGCCACAGGCCCCGACCTGCGCCGTCACCATCAACGGTGGCTACGAGATGCCGAGCTGGTACGACATATTGGCCATGAGCCCGGCGCGCGCAATCAACCGCGACCAGCTGGAAGAGTCGGCGCAGCGGATCATTTCCTTGATCGACGTGCAGCGAGCCGTTGGAATAGACGCCTCGCGGATTTTCCTGGCCGGTTTTTCCCAAGGCGGTGCCGTGGTGCTACACACCGCGTTCCTGAAGTGGCAAGGACCGCTGGGTGGCGTACTTGCCCTCTCTACTTATGCGCCGACCTTCAGCGATGAGCTTGAACTGTCCGCCAGCCAGCAGCGCATTCCGGTGTTGTCGCTGCATGGTCAATACGATGACGTGGTACAAAACTCGATGGGCCGTACCGCCTACGAGCATTTGAAACAACATGGTGTCACCGTGACATGGCAGGAGTACCCAATGGGCCACGAAGTGTTACCCGAGGAGATTCGCGACATCGGCACCTGGCTCGCCGAGCGTTTGCGTTAAACCTTTCGGGCGCCTGTTTTTGTTTAAAAGCGCCCTTTGATCCATCCCACTACGCCGCGCCCGTTTCTTGCATTACACTGGCCGGCGTACATTCCTTAACCAATTGATGAGATGACCGTGCTCAAAGCACTCAAGAAAATGTTCGGTAAAAGCGAGACTGAGCAACTCGCGCCAGTCACCAGCGCGCCGTCGCACTCCCACGGCCATCGCAGCGATGCCAGCCAGGCCGACCGCCCCGCTCCCGCAGCGGCACCGAAACACGAACCGCAACCTGTTCCTGCCGCGACCACCGCTGCCGAACCTGCCCGCGACGAAGCCCCAAAACCCGCCAGGCCGCGTCGCGAACCCAAGCCCAAGGCGCCGGTCATTCCCTGGAAACTCGAAGACTTCGTCGTCGAACCCCAGGAAGGCAAAACCCGTTTTCACGATTTCAAGCTCGCTCCCGAACTGATGCACGCCATCCAGGACCTGGGCTTCCCCTATTGCACGCCGATCCAGGCGCAGGTGCTGGGCTTCACCCTCGCCGGCAAAGACGCCATCGGCCGCGCCCAGACAGGCACCGGTAAAACCGCGGCGTTCCTGATTTCGATCATCACCCAGCTGCTGCAAACCCCGCCGCCGAAAGAGCGCTACATGGGTGAGCCCCGGGCCCTGATCATCGCCCCGACCCGCGAGCTGGTGGTGCAGATTGCCAAGGATGCGGCGGACCTGACCAAATACACCGGCCTCAACGTCATGACGTTTGTGGGCGGCATGGACTTCGACAAGCAGCTCAAGCACCTCGAAGCCCGTCACTGCGACATCCTCGTGGCCACCCCCGGCCGCCTGCTGGACTTCAACCAGCGCGGCGACGTGCACCTGGACATGGTCGAAGTCATGGTGCTGGACGAAGCCGACCGCATGCTCGACATGGGTTTCATCCCGCAAGTACGCCAGATCATTCGCCAGACGCCACCGAAGAATGAACGTCAGACGCTGCTGTTCTCCGCAACTTTCACCGATGACGTGATGAACCTGGCCAAGCAATGGACCACCGATCCGGCAATCGTCGAGATCGAGTCGCAGAACGTGGCCAGCGAAAACGTCGAACAGCATATCTATGCCGTGGCCGGCGCCGACAAATACAAGCTGCTCTACAACCTGGTCAACGACAACGGCTGGGAGCGGGTCATCGTGTTTGCCAACCGCAAGGATGAAGTGCGGCGCATCGAAGAGCGTCTGGTGCGCGACGGCATCAACGCCGCGCAGCTGTCCGGCGATGTACCGCAGCACAAGCGCATCAAGACCCTCGAAGGCTTCCGCGAAGGCAAGATCCGCGTGCTGGTGGCCACCGATGTGGCCGGTCGCGGTATCCACATCGACGGCATCAGCCACGTGATCAACTTCACCCTGCCGGAAGTCCCGGACGATTACGTGCACCGTATCGGCCGTACCGGTCGCGCCGGTGCCGACGGCGTGTCCATCAGCTTTGCCGGGGAAGACGACTCCTACCAGCTACCGTCCATCGAGACGCTGCTGGGTCGCAAAATCAACTGTGAAACACCACCGACGCATCTACTGCGGGCGGTTGAGCGCAAACGTCCATAACGGACCATGTGCAGAAAGAGGCGCAGCCGGAAACGGACTGCGCTTTTTTTTCGCCTGTTTTTTCTCAAGAGCTTGCTCGACATATTTAAAAGTCCATAATGGACAAATTAGTTTATCTGCCGCTCCCGGAGCCGACCATGTCCAGCACCCCCTACGTGATCACCCAATCCCAGGCCCGCGAGCTGCTGGCGCAGGTCGACGTGCCGCAGATCCTGCGCAAACTGTTCCGCGACCTGGCCGCCGGGCAAGCGGTGCAGCCGGCACAGCAGTTGGTTGAGTTTCCAGAGGGCGCCGGCGACTTCATCAATTACCTGGGCGTGCTGGCCGAAGATGGCGTGTACGGGGTCAAGACTTCACCGTACATCGTGCGCGAACAAGGGCCGCTGGTAACGGCCTGGACCTTGCTGATGTCCATGCAGACCGGCCAGCCACTGCTGCTTTGCGACGCCGGTGAACTGACCACGGCGCGCACTGCCGCGACCACGGCAGTGGCCGTCGATGCCCTGGCACCGTTGAAAGCGACTCGCCTGGCGATCATCGGCAGCGGTAAAGTGGCACAGGCCCACCTGCATTACGTGAAGAACCTGCGGGACTGGCAAAGCATCAGCCTGTATTCGCCGAGCCTGAGCGAAGATGCGCAAACCGTGAACCTGCTCAAAGGCATCGACCCGCGCCTGAACATCGCCGAAACCCGTGAAGCCGCCATCGCTGATGCCGATGTGATCATGCTCTGCACCTCGTCCGCCGGTCCCGTGATCGACCCGTCTCACTTGGTTAAACCGGCGCTGATCACCTCCATCAGCACCAACGCCCCGCGCGCTCACGAAGTGCCGCCGCAGAGCCTCAATGACATGCAGGTGTTCTGCGACTACCGTCAGACCACTCCGGGTTCGGCCGGTGAAATGCTGATCGCCGGCGAAGCACATGGCTGGGACAAGAACGCGATCATCGGCGACCTGCCTGATCTGCTCAGCGACAAGGTGCAGCGCCCGGACTACGACCGCCACGTGTTCTTCCGCTCCATCGGCCTGGGCCTGGAAGACATCGCGCTGGCCAATGCCATCTACCGCCTGCAGCACTGACACCACACAACCCCGTAGGAGCAAAGCTTGCTCGCGATGGCGTACTGACATTCAACATTGATGTTGGCTGATACACCGCCATCGCGAGCAAGCTTTGCTCCTACAGTGGGACCTTTATTTTCGCTTGATCAGGAGACGTTCATGAGCCAGGCAGATTTCATCATCATCGGCGGCGGGATTGCCGGCGCTTCCACCGGGTTCTGGCTGTCGCAGCACGGGCGCGTGATTGTGCTCGAACGCGAATCCCATCCGGCCTATCACTCCACCGGTCGCTCGGCGGCACTGTTCACCGCCGCCTATGGCACGCCGCAGGTTCGTGCATTGACCCTGGCCAGTCGGGACTTTTTCGACGCACCACCCAGCGGTTTCTGCGAGCACCCGCTGCTGACCCCGCGCGGCGAGATGACCGTGGACTTCACCGGCGATCCGGCTGAGTTGAACAACCAGTACCTGAGCGCAAAAGCCACGGTGCCAGAGATGCAATTGCTCAACGCCGAAGAGGCCTGTGTGCGCGTGCCGATCCTGCGTCGGGAGAAAGTCCACGGTGCGATCTATGACCCGACGGCCAGCGACATCGATACCGACGCCCTGCATCAGGGCTACCTGCGCGGCATCCGTCGCAACAACGGCGAAGTGCACACCGACTGCGAAGTGCAAGGCCTGAGCCGTGATGCCAATGGTGTATGGCAGGTGCAGACCACCACCGGGACGTTCAGCGCACCCGTCGTCATCAATGCCGCCGGCGCCTGGGCCGACAAGATCGGCGAACTTGCCGGCGCCCGACCGTTGGGCCTGCAACCCAAGCGTCGCGCCGCCTTCATCTTCGCCGGCCCCGAAGGCGTGGACATCCACCATTGGCCGATGCTGGTCAGCCTCGACGAATCCTTCTACATGAAACCCGATGCCGGCATGTTCCTTGGCTCGCCGGCCAACGCCGACCCGGTGGAGCCCCACGACGTGCAGCCCGAAGAGCTGGACATCGCCATGGGCATCTACCAGATCGAAGAAGCCACCACCCTGACCATCCGCCGTCCGACCCGCACCTGGGCCGGCCTGCGCAGCTTCGTCAGCGACGGCGATTTGCTGTCCGGTTTCGATCCGCAGGTGCCAGGGTTGTTCTGGGTCGCGGCACAAGGCGGCTACGGCATCCAGACCTCGCCAGCCATGGGTCAGGCCAGCGCCGCCCTGGTGCGCGGAGAAGCCCTGCCCGAGCCACTCACCCGCTTCGGCCTGAGTGCCGAGATGCTCTCCCCTGCCCGCCTGGGCTGATCGCTGCCCTCGCGTGACGTGCCCACTCGATTGCGGCACACTTTCAGAGCCCCGTTCCACGGGGCGCTGATGCTTCCCGGAGCCCCTTGTATGAATGCACCAGAAAAAGACCCGGCACTGAACGACGTATCCCTGGATAACTTCCGGGCGATCGCCGATGCCATCGCCACGCTGTTCTTCCCCCACGCCGAGGTGGTGCTGCACGACCTGCGCACGCAAAAGGTCGACTACATCGCCAACAATCTGTCGAAACGGGAAATCGGCGATGACTCGTCGCTGGAGGACATGCTCAGCGATGATGTCAGCGAACGAAATATCGGGCCGTACGAAAAACTCAACTGGGATGGTCAGAACATTCGCAGCGTCAGCACCGTGCTGCGCGACAGCGAAGGTCATCCGCTGGGCGTGCTGTGCATCAATCTGAATATTTCGCTGTTCGAGAATGCCAAGGCCGCGCTGGACCTGTTCCTGTCGCCGACCAAACTGATCCCGCAGCCGGACTCACTGTTCCGTGATGACTGGCAGGAGCGGATCAACACGTTCCTTCATGCCTGGCTGCGCGAACGGCAGCTGAGCCTGAATCTGCTGACTCGTGACCACAAGCGGGAATTGGTTTTAGCACTGCACGCCGAAGGGGCGTTCAAGGGCAAAAGCGCGTCGAACTATGTGGCCAATGTGCTGAACATGGGGCGGGCGACGGTGTACAAGCATTTGAAGGAATTGAAGGGCTGAAGATTTGCTGTGAATGCTCCAGCCTCATCGCTGGCAAGCCAGCTCCCACAGTGTCCGGGTCGTACACAAGATATATGCACACCGCCGAACCTGTGGGAGCTGGCTTGCCAGCGATGGCGGACTGTCAGTCGCCGTAGATATCGGACTTGAAGTACTTCTCCGAGATCTTCTGATACTCGCCATTGGCGCGAATGCCGTCGATGGCGGTGTTCAACTGGCTGACCAATTCGGTATTGCCCTTGCGCACGGCAATCCCCGCGCCTTCGCCCACGTATTTCGGATCCTTCAATTCCGGCCCGACAAACGCATAGCCTTTGCCGCGCGGCATCGAGAGGAAGTCATTGAGTGGAATGGTGTCGGCAAAAATGGCGTCCAGGCGACCGGCCGCCAGGTCCATGTAGATCTCTTCATTGTTGCCGTAACGCTTGACGTTGATGCCCTTGGGCTCGAACACCTCGGTGGCGTAGCGGTCGGTAGTGGTCGCACGCTGCACGCCAATGGTCTTGCCCTTGAGGCTGGCGTACTGGTCATCCACTACCGCGCCTTCCTTCATCACCAGGCGCGACGAGGTGAAATAGTACTTGTGGGTGAAATCCACCGACTTCTTGCGGTCTTCGTTGATGGTCATGGACGACAGCGCCATGTCGATTTTCTTCACTTTCAGGGAAGGAATCAGACCGTCGAACTCGCCTTCGACCCACACACACTTGACCTTCATCTCAGCGCACAAGGCATTGCCGATGTCGTAGTCAAAACCGACGATCTCGCCCTGGTCGGTTTTGGAGGCAAACGGCGGATAAGCCGCTTCGATACCGATGCGCAGGGTTTTCTCGGCGGCAAACAGGCTACTGCACGCCAACAGGCTCAGGGCCAGACCGGTGATGAGGGGGAACTTCTTCATATTCGTTCTCTCGCGGGTTGTTGTTGGTTTTGCAAGACAGAAGAAAAAGCAGAAACGGGGAAAAACCTTTTTTGTACTTATAATTCCATATTGGACTTTTACGTATAAACCGTCAATGAGACAAATGCAGCCCGTGCCGGCCGATGGTCGGGAGGTGACTCAGCTGGATTTTTTGTGTCGCAGATGACGCCATCGCGGGCAAGCCTTGCTCCCACAGGTTTGGCGTCGTTCACTCATTTGAGAACAACTCAGAACCTGTGGGAGCAAGGCTTGCCCGCGATGGCGTACTTGAGAGCGATACAGGATTTACTGCTTCCAGCGATCCGCCGCCGCATGATCGCTGTCACGGCCCTCAACCCAACGCGGGCCGTCGCTGGTGTTTTCTTTCTTCCAGAACGGCGCACGGGTTTTCAGGTAGTCCATGACAAAGGCGCAGGCATCGAACGCTGCCTGGCGGTGGGCGCTGGCGGCGCCGACGAAGACAATCGGCTCGCCCGGCTCCAGCGCGCCGATGCGATGCAACACTTCCAGCTTGAGCAACGGCCAGCGCTGCTCGGCCTCGCTGGCGATTTTGCCAAGGGCCTTTTCGGTCATGCCCGGATAGTGTTCGAGGAACATCCCGGCCACGTCGAGCCCGTCATTGAAGTCGCGCACGTAGCCGACAAAACTCACCACCGCCCCGACGCCGACATTGGCAGCGTGCATGGCATTGACTTCGGCGCCCGGATCGAACGCCGTGGACTGCACGCGAATTGCCATGGCTCAGCCCCCGGTCACGGTCGGAAAAAACGCCACTTCATCGCCATCGCTGACGGGTTCGTCGAGCTGGCACAGGTCTTCGTTGCGTGCACACATCAGGTTCTGTTCGCGGAGCACGTCAGCCCCTTCTCGTTGCGCCAGCAGCGCCCGCACGTCGTCGACGGTGGCGAAGTGACCTTCGACTTTCAGCGAATCCATACCCAGCGTTTCCCGGTAACGGGCAAAAAACTTCACGGTAACGTTCATGGCTGATCCGCCTGGAAATGACCGCTCTTGCCGCCGACCTTTTCCAGCAGGCGCACGCTTTCAATGGTCATGCCGCGATCCACGGCCTTGCACATGTCGTAGATAGTCAATGCGGCAACACTGGCGGCGGTCAGGGCTTCCATCTCAACACCGGTCTGCCCGGAGAGCTTGCAGCGCGCCACAATGCGCACGCTGTCGTCGCCCTCGGCACTGAGCTCGACCTTGACGCCCGTGAGCATCAGCGGATGGCACAGAGGGATCAGATCGCTGGTTTTCTTTGCCGCCTGAATGCCGGCAATGCGCGCCACGGCAAACACATCACCCTTGGGGTGACCGCCGCTGACGATCATCTGCAGGGTTTCGGGCAGCATGCGCACCAGCGCTTGGGCCGTCGCCTCACGGAACGTCACGGCTTTTTCGGTGACGTCGACCATGTTGGCGCGACCTTGGGAATCGAGATGAGTCAGCACGGGATTACTCCTGATCAGGAGCGTCGATTGTAAACCTGCGAGTCAATTTTCCGCACGCGCGATTATCGGGTCACCACAATCCCTGTAGGAGCAAGGCTTGCCCGCGATGGCGGTGTGTCAGTTGATAACAATGCTGACTGATACACCGCCATCGCGGGCAAGCCTTGCTCCCACGGGGTATGCCTTGACCCTCGAAAGGGGTTTTGTGTCGGGCATGAAAAACCGGGCGGTGTTGAGGCCGCCCGGTTTGGGTGAAGCGGTTACAGATGCGATTCGGCGTATTCAGCCAGAATCGAACGTGGCACCCCTTGCAGGGTGATGTGCACGCCGTTGGGGAAATCCTTGAAGCGTTCAGTCAGGTAAGTCAGCCCGGAACTGGTCGCGGACAGGTAAGGGGTATCGATCTGCGCCAGGTTGCCCAGGCACACCACTTTGGAACCGGCGCCGGCACGGGTGATGATGGTTTTCATCTGGTGCGGCGTGAGGTTCTGGCATTCATCGATCAGAATCAGGCTCTGCTGGAAGCTGCGGCCCCGGATGTAGTTGAGGGATTTGAACTGCAACGGCACCTTGCTGAGGATGTAATCGACGCTGCCATGGGTGCTTTCATCATCCATGTGCAAGGCTTCGAGGTTGTCGGTAATGGCGCCCAGCCAAGGCTCCATTTTTTCCGCTTCGGTGCCGGGCAGGAAGCCGATCTCCTGGTCCAGGCCCTGCACGCTGCGGGTGGCGATGATCCGGCGGTAACGCTTGCTGACCATGGTCTGCTCGATCGCAGCGGCCAGGGCCAGGATGGTTTTACCGGAACCGGCAGCACCGGACAGGTTGACCAGATGGATGTCCGGATCGAGCAAGG
This sequence comes from Pseudomonas izuensis, assembly GCF_002356535.2. Classification (NCBI taxonomy): domain Bacteria; kingdom Pseudomonadati; phylum Pseudomonadota; class Gammaproteobacteria; order Pseudomonadales; family Pseudomonadaceae; genus Pseudomonas; species Pseudomonas izuensis. Next base: position 5,641,193 of record NZ_AP017423.2, read on the forward strand.
CGAACAGCGCCAGGCTCTGATAGATGTCACGGGGTTTGAGGCCCCAGGCTTCCTGGTGCAACAGCGGTTCCTGGTGCAGGTCCAGGATCAGTAACTTGTCGCCTTCGATCTCCTTGATCCAGCCGACGAAGCCCTGCTCATCAATGATGAACTCGTTGATGTGCACCGCCGGCAGGTTGTCTATCAGCTTCACCTCATGCCAGGTGCGGCCATGGCCCTGACGGGTTTCGACCTTGCTTACCAGGTCCCAGAACGAACCCTTCATCTCGTGATAGCCATTGGGCAGCAACGACACGTCATCGACCAGTTGGTCGGTGCTGTAGTCCTCGGCAGCAATCCCGCAGGCGCGGGCCTTGAGGCGCATGTTGATGTCTTTAGTCACCAAAACCACGGGCAGTTTCGGATCGCGCGCGTGCAGGTCGATCAACTGGTTGATGATGATGTTGTCGTTGAGGTGCTCGGGCAGAATGATGTTCGGCTCGGCGCGCTTGCTCATCAGAATTGACAGCAAACCTTTCGGCCCGCTCTTGCCACGCTGGATCGGCACGCCCTGTTCAACGTCTTCCGGCGAGGCATCGCCCAGGGTCTTGTCGATCAGGCGAATGGCCTGACGGCATTCGGCCGCGACGCTGTGATGCCCGCTCTTGAGCTTGTCGAGCTCTTCCAGCACGGTCATCGGGATGGCGACGTGGTGTTCTTCGAAGTTCAGGAGGGCGTTTGGATCGTGAATCAATACGTTGGTATCGAGTACATACAGGATTGGCTGGTTGGAAGAAGAGCTACGTCCGTGATCATCCATACTCGGTCACCTTTGTCAGAGCCAGTGGACGCAATACCTGGGCGGTGCTGCGCCTCGAAGTGGCCGCCGATCTCACCTACGGAGACTTAAGTGACTGCAAACAAACGGGTCTTGGGAGACGCCACCTGTGTTGCAGGTTTCGGCGGTCTGTCTTCGTAATACTCCAAAACACATGACAGAAAAAAGCACTTTGACGCTTTTTTGAAGTTTATTTTGCAGAGTGACGAAAAGCCCTTGGCGGACTGCCATCACCCGTTTACAGTCGGAGATCAACCTGCAGCAAAATCCCTCCCAAAATCGCCCATCGCCCAATGTTTACGGGCTTTTGCCTTTTTCATCAAAAGGCGTTCTGACAGTCTTCCCAGCCGATACCGCTCTGCGCCGTTTGCGTCATCAACCACGGCAGCGCCGTTTTCACGCCGTCCTGCTTCACATTGAAATTGATCACGCCATGACGCCACAGCAGCATCAGGGTCAGCACCCGCTGCGCGCTCTGATGGGCCTTGAGCTTGCCGGCACCGTCCTGGGCATCGATGTCCCACAGTGCCACGTGCAAACCCTGGGACTTGAAGAACGCCTCGGCATCCGACCGTCGCTGGCCATCGGGCGGGCGGAACAGCGGCACATAGTTTTCCGGCAGTTTGCTTTTGACCAGATCGACGCTGCGTCGCACCGAGTCCTGCCAGTCCTGCCAATGGCTGTGGGAACGGAACTCCCAGCCTTGCACGCCGATACACTGCGTCGAATAGGTCGCCTGCAAGTTGGCCACCGAACGCTCCGCCAGCCGCGCCTGGATATCCTTGCCCAGAACGAAGAATGTGCCACTCATGTTTGACTTGCGAAGGTACTCGGTGACCCAGTCCGTGTTGTCCGGCGCGGCATTGGCGGCACTGTCGAATGTGAGCAGAAACAGCCGGTCATGCATCGCGTCGCCATTGCGCTCGTAGTCGCCAAAACGATCGACTTCGCTGCTGGCTTGCGGAAACAGGGCAGCCTTGCGCAACTGCTCGTCCAGGTACTGGGCATGAAACAACCGGCTCGGTTCGGCCCACTTGATGTAGTAGCTGTCTTCGCCGATCAGGAACTTTGCGGCTTGTTCACGCAGCGTGGGCATGTCCTCGACCAGAAAACAGAAGGACGCATCCTGATCACAACTCTGCTGGGCGAAATTGAAGCTGGTCAGCAAGCGTTGCCACAGGCGCTGGCGAACGCGGTTGACCGATTCCATGTTGACCGTGCGCAAGCCCAGGCGCTGGGCCAGTGCGGGTTCATCCAGGGATTCGCTGGCCAGCAGCACTCGGGCGAACATGAGGATTTCGGCGCGCGATGCCACGTCGAACAGCGTCGGGTTGTTGAGCTTTTCCGGCCAGGTGCTGCGATCGAGCGTAGCCACCTCGCCCGGCGCCGCCATGGCACCGACGCTCAGAAGCCACGTGACGAGTAGAAAAACGATACGCAATGGGATGTCTCCATAACAAAACCCGCGCGGCACTATAGCTGATCCGCCCTCAATTCCCGCATCACCCCGAACACCCTGTAGGAGCAAGGCTTGCCCGCGATGGCGGTGTGTCAGTCGATAAAAATGCTGGCTGGTACACCGTCATCGCGGGCAAGCCTTGCTCCTACAGCCTTGTGATATGCCACCGATCATCACCTATGGACTTGATAGCTGGAGTCATTAAGGACAACCCCCTAGAATCGCCCCCACGTTTAAAGGAGACGACTTCATGCTGATGGTGATTTCACCCGCCAAGACCCTCGATTACGAAACACCGCCGGCGACCCAACGCTTTACCCAACCGCAGTACCTCGACCATTCCCAGGAGTTGATCCTGCAATTGCGCGACCTGACGCCCGCGCAGATCAGCGAGTTGATGCACGTCTCAGACAAGATCGGTGGGCTCAACGCTGCGCGTTTCGGCAGCTGGACCCCGGCATTCACGCCGGAAAATGCCAAACAGGCGTTACTGGCGTTCAAGGGCGACGTGTACACCGGGCTGAACGCGCAAACCTTCAGCGAAGCCGATTTCGATTATGCCCAGCAACACTTGCGCATGCTCTCCGGCCTCTACGGCCTGCTGCGCCCGCTGGACCTGATGCAACCCTACCGTCTGGAAATGGGCACCAAACTGGCCAACGCCCGGGGCAAGGATTTGTATGCGTTCTGGGGCTCGCGCATCAGTGAGTGGCTGAACGAAGCCCTGGCCGATCAGGGCGATGACGTGCTGCTGAACCTGGCCTCCAACGAGTACTTTTCGGCGGTCAAGCGCAACGCCTTGAACGCACGCATCATCAATACCGAGTTCAAGGACCTGAAGAACGGTCAGTACAAGATCATCAGCTTCTACGCGAAAAAGGCCCGGGGCATGATGAGTCGCTTCGTCATCGAGCAACGCATCAACGATCCGGCAGCCCTCAAACAGTTCGACGTCCAGGGCTATCGCTACAGCGCCGAGCAGTCTAAACCGGACAATCTGGTGTTCCTGCGCGATCACGCTCCCGAGTGATTCGACCGGTCGGCGCACGGCATCAAAAACTGCCCTGCGCCGACCATTGATTGACGCCACTTTTCCCGCCCGCCTCGCCATTTTTATGGCGTCAAAATTATACCAGTCTAATTTCTAACTTTAGTTTCACTCGACTTCGATCTTTTTTTTCAGTAGTGGCACTGAAAATTTTTATCGGTAGTGGCAAAAAACTATCCGCTCGAATAATCCGCCTATATATAAAGGGCGAAACGGCAAGTGCTATCAATTTGAGAGCAGTGCCATCTTTCTCAATATTTCAAGAAATTTCAGAATTCGTGATGAGCGGACCGGAACTATGTCCGAATGCACCGCTCATACCACCGGTAACGATTCTCACAGAGCTTGTAGGAGATAACTTACGCAGAGCAGAGATCCATGTAGCGAAGTTGTCACATCAACTTTCGCTGACTAATCCCTGATTTGGGCAACACAGATACGGACAGGAGATAACCGATGATGACTATCCCCTACAGGGCCAAGGCAGCGCCCCTATAACGTGCTCATCCGAGCACCCGACCGCTTGATTCGACGGGCCTGCGGCCTGGAATCGAGCGCGCAGGACCATTGCACGAATATCTTCTGATATGAGGATTGGCTGCATTACAGGGCAAGTCATAACAATAAGTCCCGGTTACGCACACCTTGAGTGCACTTATTTAGACACTCGTAACTTATATGCCAGAACACGGCATCGTTGCGCCTGTAACACGCACTTGCGAGTGCAATATCACCGCTGAACACCATTAACTCCGGCCATTTAATGGCTTGATAAACACAGAGGTAATTTGCGATGCGCATCAGCATATTTGGTTTGGGTTACGTTGGCGCAGTCTGTGCCGGTTGCCTGTCTGCACGGGGCCATGACGTCGTTGGCGTCGATGTTGCAAAAGACAAGATCGATATGATCAATGCCGGTAAATCGCCAATCGTTGAACCGGGCCTGGGCGAACTTCTGGCCCAAGGTATTCAAACCGGCCGCCTGCGCGGTACCACCAACTTCGCCGAGGCGATTCGCGACACCGATCTGTCGATGATCTGCGTGGGCACGCCGAGCAAGAAGAACGGCGACCTGGAACTGAACTACATCGAAGCCGTGTGCCGCGAAATCGGTTTTGTCCTGCGTGACAAATCCACCCGTCACACCATCGTGGTGCGCAGCACCGTGTTGCCGGGCACCGTCGCCAATGTGGTCATCCCGATTCTCGAAGACTGCTCCGGCAAGAAGGCCGGTGTCGATTTCGGTGTTGCGGTGAACCCTGAATTCCTGCGCGAAAGCACCGCCATCGCCGACTACGACCAGCCGCCGATGACTGTGATCGGCGAGTTCGACAAGGCCTCGGGCGACGTTCTGCAATCGCTGTACGAAGAACTCGACGCACCGATCATCCGCAAGGACATCGCCGTCGCCGAGATGATCAAGTACACCTGCAACGTGTGGCACGCCACCAAGGTGACCTTCGCCAACGAGATCGGCAACATCGCCAAGGCGGTCGGCGTCGACGGTCGTGAAGTGATGGACGTGGTCTGCCAGGACAAGACCCTGAACCTGTCCCAGTACTACATGCGCCCGGGCTTCGCCTTCGGCGGTTCCTGCCTGCCCAAGGACGTGCGTGCCCTGACCTACCGCGCCAGTTCCCTGGACGTGGAAGCGCCGCTGCTCAACTCGCTGATGCGCAGTAACGAATCCCAGGTGCAGAACGCATTCGACATCGTTTCCAGCCACGACAAACGCAAAGTCGCCCTGCTGGGCCTGAGCTTCAAGGCCGGCACCGATGACCTGCGCGAAAGCCCGCTGGTCGACCTGGCAGAAATGCTGATCGGCAAGGGTTTCGACCTTCGCATCTACGACAGCAACGTCGAATACGCCCGTGTTCACGGCGCGAACAAGGACTACATCGAGTCGAAGATTCCCCACGTCTCCTCCTTGCTCAACGCTGACTTCGACGACGTGATCAACAACGCCGACGTGATCATCCTCGGTAACCGTGACGAGAAATTCCGCTCACTGGTCAAGGACGTTCCTCACGGCAAGCAAGTGATCGACCTGGTGGGCTTCATGTCCAAGGCCACCAGCGTGACCGGTCGCACCGAAGGCATCTGCTGGTAACCGGCAGGTTGTAAGCGCTTCGCGCTGATCGCCAGCAAGCCGGCTCCTACAGATCACCGCAACCCTGTAGGAGCTGGCTCGCCAGCGAAGGCGTACCTGAGATCGCCATCGCCGGCAAGCCGGCTCCTACAGGGGGCGCGAGACTTGCAACTGACTTTAGGATTCCGATTATGCACAGGCTAAAGCACGGCCTACTCCAGGCCGCCGGTTGGCTGTTTTTTCTAAGTTTATTGATGGGCATCGCCATTGCGCTGCCTGTGTCCACATTCGACTCCGAGTCGAAGGACTTCATTTTCCTGATCGGTATCGTCGGTATCTGGCGCTACTCGATGGGTGCCACGCATTTTCTGCGCGGCATGCTGTTTCTGTACGTGGTCTACCCGCACCTGCGGCGCAAAGTGCGCAAGCTGGGCAAAGCGGCGGACCCGTCCCACGTATTCCTGATGGTCACCAGTTTCCGTATCGACGCCCTGACCACCGCGCAGGTCTACAGCTCGGTGATTCGCGAAGCCATCGACTGCGAACTGCCGACCACCGTGGTCTGCTCCATCGTGGAAATGTCCGATGAGCTGCTGGTCAAAAGCCTGTGGAAGCGGATGAACCCGCCGGCACGGGTCAAGCTCGACTTCGTGCGCATTCCCGGCACCGGCAAGCGCGACGGCCTGGCTTATGGTTTCCGCGCCATCTCCCGCCACCTGCCGGATGACCGCGCGGTGGTGGCCGTGATCGATGGCGACACCGTGCTCGGCGAAGGCGTGGTGCGCAAGACCGTGCCGTGGTTCCAGCTGTTCGGCAATGTCGGTGGCCTGACCACCAACGAATTCTGCGAAGTGCGTGGCGGCTACATCATGAGCGAATGGCACAAGCTGCGTTTCGCCCAGCGTCACATCAACATGTGCTCGATGGCCCTGTCCAAGCGCGTGCTGACCATGACCGGGCGGATGTCGGTGTTCCGTGCCACTGTGGTCACCAACCCGGAATTCATCGCCGACGTGGAAAGCGACTCGTTGCAACACTGGCGCCTGGGCCGTTTCAAGTTCCTCACCGGCGACGACAAGTCCAGCTGGTTCAGCCTGATGCGCCTGGGCTACGACACCTTCTACGTGCCTGACGCTGCGATCAACACCGTCGAGCATCCGCCGGAAAAGAGCTTCATCAAGGCCAGTCGCAAGCTGATGTTCCGCTGGTACGGCAACAACCTGCGGCAGAACTCCCGCGCCCTGGGCCTGGGGATGAAACGTCTCGGTCTGTTCACCTCGGTGGTGCTGTTCGATCAGCGCGTGTCGATGTGGACCTCCCTGCTGGGCCTGACCGTGGCGCTGATCGCCAGCTTCAAGTACGGCACCGCGTTCATCCTGGTGTACCTGCTGTGGATCGGCATCACCCGCCTGATCCTGACCCTGTTGCTGTCTTGCTCCGGTCACCGGATCGGCCCGGCTTACCCGGCGATTCTCTATTACAACCAGATCGTCGGCGCACTGGTGAAGATCTACGTGTTCTTCCGCCTCGATCAACAGTCCTGGACTCGCCAACCCACTTCTCTGTCCCGTGACCTCGCCAGCTTTCAACGTTGGTTCAACACCTGGTCGTCTCGGACCATGACCTTCTCCGCCGGCAGCATTTTCGTCGCCGCGCTGCTGCTGATGGTCTGACCCACCTTTCTTGAATTAACCCGGAAATCGCCCTTATGAATACCGCCGTCAACGCCAACGTAGTCCATGAATCCGAAGCCCAGCGCCAACACGCCCGGGTCAAAATCCCGGCCAAGCTGCGTTTCTTCGGACCCGACCGTACACCGGTCGAAGCGCGAGTGATCGACCTGTCCGCGGGTGGCCTGGCGTTCAACGCCGGTCAGTTGCCGCTGAAAATGGGTGACGTGTACAAGGCCCGCCTGCAATTCGTCATCGACAACCTCGGCCTGGCCATGGATGTGGAACTGCAGGTGCGTTCCTACGATCGCGATACCGGCCGTACCGGCTGCCAGTTCCAGAACCTGGAACCACGAGATATCTCGACCCTGCGGCACCTGATCACCTCGCACCTGGCCGGCGACATCGTCAGCATCGGCGAAGTACTGGCGACCCTGCAGCGCGACAACTTCACCAAGGCGCGCAAGATGAAGGACGGCGGCCATGGCATGACCGCGTTCGGGCGCATGAAGGCCGTGACCTTCAGCCTGGGGGTTTTCGTCGTTGGCCTGGCCGCGTTCGGGTTCATTTTCAAGTCGGTGTACGGCATGTACTTCGTCAGCCATGCCCAGGCCGGTCTGGTCAGCGTGCCGGGCGTGAACATCACCATGCCCCGTGACGGCACTGTGCAAAGCCTGGTGAAAGCCGACGGCGTGGCCGCCAAGGGCGCACCGCTGGCGACGTTCAGCACCAGCATGCTCGACGTGCTCAAGGGCCACCTGCAAGACGACCAACTGACACCCGCCAAGGTTGAAGAACTGTTTGGCAAGCAAATGACCGGGACCCTGACGTCGCCGTGCGATTGCACCGTGGCCCAGCAAATGGTTTCCGATGGCCAGTACGCCAGCAAGGGCGACGTGATCTTCCAACTGGTGCCACGCAACACCGAAGCCAATGTCGAAGCACGCTTCTCCTACCGTCAGTTCGGCGACGTGCGGCCAGGCACCGCCGTGCGCTTCCAGATCGCCGGTGAAGACAAGACCCGCACCGGCAAGATCGTCAGCAGCACCAGCCTGAAAAGCGCCGACCTGTCGTCCGACATCCGCGTCCTGATCCAGCCGGATGAAGCCCTGGACAGCACCCTCGCCGGCCGTCCGGTGGAAGTGAACAGCGACCGCGGACCGAACCTGAACTGGCTGATCGACAAAGCCATGGCAGCTGGTCTGTAACCGGAGGACATGCCTGTGACCATTCCACCAATACTCAGAACACCACAGACCCTGTGGGAGCTGGCTTGCCAGCGATTGGGACACCTCAGTCTTTCTGAAACACCGAGTCGCCTGAATCGCTGGCAAGCCAGCTCCCACAGGGGTCATATGGTGTGCTCGCTGGCATTGGCGGTAAGCCTCGCCGGTTGCGCCGGCCTGCCCGACCAGCGTTTGGCCAACGAAGCGCTAAAGCGTGGCGACACCGCCACCGCCGCCGCGAACTATCAGCAGCTGGCGGACCTGGGCTACAGCGAGGCTCAAGTTGGCTTGGCCGACCTTCAGGTCGACAGCCGCGACCCGGCGCAAATGAAACAGGCCGAGGCGACTTATCGCGCGGCCGCCAGTGTTTCCCCGCGTGCCCAGGCGCGTCTCGGTCGTCTGCTGGTGGCCAAGCCCGGTGCCACAGAAGCCGAGCATCACGAGGCCGAAGGCCTGTTGAAAAAGGCTTCCGCCGCTGGCGAAGGCAACACCCTGATCCCATTGGCAATGCTGTACCTGCAATACCCGCACAGCTTCCCCAACGTCGATGCGCAGAAGCAGATCAGCCAATGGCGCGCCGAAGGCAAGCCGGAAGCGGGCCTGGCGCAAGTGCTGCTGTATCGCACCCAGGGCACCTACGACCAGCATCTGGATGACGTGGAAAAAATCTGCAAGGCCGCGATCAACACCACCGACATCTGCTACGTCGAACTGGCCACGGTCTATCAGAAAAAAGCCCAGCCAGAGCAACAGGCCGAGCTGATCAAGCAGATGCAGGCGGCGCACACTCGCGGCGCTGTATCCGCTCAACGGGTGGACAGCGTCGCCCGCGTGCTCGCCGATCCGGCCCTGGGCAAGACCGACGAAAAAACCGCGCAATCGCTGCTCGAACCGATCGCACCGGGCTACCCGGCGTCGTGGGTCACCCTCGCGCAATTGCTCTACGACTTCCCCGAACTGGGCGACGTCGATCAGATGATGAAGTACCTGGACAATGGCCGCGCCGCCGACCAGCCGCGCGCCGAACTGTTGCTGGGCAAGCTCTACTACGAAGGCAAAATGGTCCCGGCCGACGCCAAGGTCGCTGAAGAACATTTCCAGAAAGCCGTCGGCCGCGAAGTCGCCGCCGATTACTACCTCGGCCAGATCTATCGCCGTGGCTACCTGGGCAAGGTCTATCCGCAGAAGGCCCTCGACCACCTGCTGACCGCTGCGCGAAACGGCCAGAACAGCGCCGACTTCGCCATCGCCCAACTGTTTTCCCAAGGCAAAGGCACCAAGCCTGACCCGCTGAACGCCTACGTGTTCAGCCAGCTCGCCAAAGCCCAAAACACCCCGCAAGCCACCGAGCTTGCACAAACACTCGAAGCCCAACTGCCGCCTGCGCAGCTGGCCGAGGCCCAGCGTCTGTTGAAACAGGAACAGGCGACCCGTGGTGCGCTTAGCCAGAACACACCGCAACTGCAGGCCCTGCAAGAAGACGGCGAGGAATCCCTATGAAATTGAATCCATTCGTACAGGCTGGCATCGGCCTGACATTCGCGCTGATCTGGTCGTGCCCGACACTGGCCGCGATGACTGAAGAACCGAAGAACTTCGGCCTTGAAGTGAAAATCACCGGCCAGTCCGAAGACGACCGTGACCTCGGCACCCGCAGCGGCGGCGACGTCAATGGCGTCGGCCTCGACCTGCGCCCGTGGGTCTACGGCGAGAGTGGCGCGTGGAGTGCCTACGCCATGGGGCAGGCCGTGACGTCCACCGACATCATCGAGACCGACACCCTGCAACAGTCCGACGGTGCCGAGAACACCGACAACAGTGATCGCCAGACCAAGAAAAACTACCTGGCGATGCGTGAATTCTGGGTCGGTTACAGCGGCTTCACGCCCTACCCTGGCGAGATCCTGAAATTCGGTCGCCAGCGCCTGCGCAACGACGACGGCCAATGGCGCGACACCAACATCGAAGCCCTGAACTGGACCTTCGACACCACCCTGTTGCGCGCCAACGCCGGTGTTGCCGAACGCTTCAGCGAGTACCGCACCGACTTGAAAGAGCTGGCGCCAAAGGACAAGGATCGCCTGCACGCCTACGCCGATGCGGCGTATCAGTGGACACCGGGCAACTGGGTCGGCATTCGCGGTCATCACACCCATGACAACGGCAAGCTCGACTACCCGGAACCGGGCGTGCCGGCCGATTCGCTGGACAAGAAACAGAACGGCGACATCAGCTGGCTGGGCCTGACCGCCGACAGCGACGCCTACAACTGGCGCAACACCAACACGGTCAACTACTGGGGCAGCATCACCGGCATGCGCGGCGACACCGACACGGTCAACCCGCTGAACGCCGATGGCACGCCTCCGACCGAAGCCAAGCGCGGTGAAGACCTCAACGGCTGGGCCACCGATGTCGGCGTGCGCTTGCGCCTCGATCCGCAATGGCAAGTCGGTGCGGCCTACGCCCGTGCCAGCGCCGATTACGAACAGAACGGCCTGGAAAGCAACCGCTCGAACTTCACCGGCACCCGCTCGCGGGTTCACCGTTTCGGGGAAGCCTTCCGCGGCGAAATGAACAACCTGCAAACCGCGACGCTGTTCGGTTCGTGGATGCTCAACGACGAATACGATGCCAGCCTGATCTACCACAAGTTCTGGCGTGTAGACGGCAACAAGCCGGTCGGCAGCAACGGCATCAACGCCGTCGAGAACAACACCGACGACGTCACCGGCGCCGTGCTGTCCAGCACTTCGCTGCCGCTGAACGATGGTGAGAAAGACATGGGTCAGGAAATGGACCTGGTGGTCACCAAGTACTTCAAACAGGGCCTGTTGCCGGCGGCGTTGAGCCAGTCGATCGACGAGCCTTCGGCCCTGGTGCGGTTCCGTGGCGGCGTGTTCAAGCCCGGTGACGCCTATGGCAGTCAGGTCGATTCGTACATGCACCGCGCGTTCATCGACGTGATCTGGCGCTTCTGATGCACATTGCGAAGGGAGTCTCCCAGATGAATCATCAAGCCCGGAAAGGCTCGATCAGCCTGCTGGCCGGCGCTTTACTGCTGGCCAGTTGTGCTGGCTTCGCCCATGCAGTGCAGGCCAATGTGGAGCCGGCCGCGAAGCCGGTAACCATGGGCAAGGGGCTACAACAGGCCAAGACCTACACCGTCAGCAGCGCGCCAACCGAGCCTTTGGAACTGGCCACGCCGAAACTGCCGGACCTCTCGGGCTACACCGCCGAGGCTATCGCCGCGAAAATCGTGCGCAGCAAGGTCGGCAAAATCAGCGTGCGCCGGATGATGCAGGAAGACGCCCTGAAGGATTTCATCGGCGGCGACAACAAGATGGCCGAGTGGGTGGTGCGTCAGCACGGTATCCCCCAGGCGATCTTCGTCGACGATGGCTACATGAACCTCAAGGACCTGGCGAAGAAGCAACCCAAGTACGTCATCGAAACCGCACCGGGGGTTTACCTGGCAAAGTTGCCGATCGTAGTCGGCCGCCACGGCATCCTGGAAATCGACAAACAGACCCAGGAATTGCGCCTGTCCCAGGAGGCCGGCTCGTTCCTGGTCAACGACGGCCAGCTGTTTGTACGTGACACCAAAATCACTGGTTGGCGCGAGAAGGACAACGGCCCGGCAACGTTCAACTCGCCCAAGGAATTTCGTCCGTTCCTGCTGGCCTGGGGCGGCACCGAGACCTACATCGCCAACAGCAAGATCGCCAGTTTCGGCTACGCCAACAGTAAGTCCTACGGCGTGAGTATTTCCCAGTACACGCCGAACATGGCCAAGGTGCTCAAGCGTCCTGAACCGACCGGCTGGATCGTCGGCTCCGAGTTCTCGGACATGTGGTACGGCTTCTACTGCTACGAAACCCGCGACTTCGTGGTCAAGGGCAACACTTACAAAGACAACATCGTCTACGGCATTGACCCCCACGACCGTTCCCACCGTTTGATCATTGCCGACAACACGGTGTTTGGTACGAAGAAGAAGCACGGGATCATTATCTCCCGTGAGGTCAACGACAGCTTCATCTTCAACAACCGCAGCTACGACAACCACCTCTCGGGGCTGGTGATCGACCGTAACAGCGTGAACAACCTGATTGCCCACAACGAGATCTACCAGAACCACACTGACGGCATCACCCTCTACGAGAGTGCCGACAACCTGCTGTGGGGCAACAAGGTGCTCAGCAACCGCCGCCACGGTATCCGCATTCGTAACAGCGTGAACATTCGCCTCTACGAAAACGTCGCCATGGCCAACGGCCTGACCGGTGTCTACGGGCACATCAAGGACCTCACCAACACCGACCGCGACATCAAGCTCGACCCGTTCGACGCCCAAGTGTCGCTGATCGTGGTCGGCGGCGAACTGGCGGCCAACGGCAGCGGGCCGCTGTCCATCGACTCGCCGCTGAGTGTCGAGCTGTATCGCGTGTCCATGCTCGCGCCGACCAAATCCAGCGGCATCAGCTTCACCGGCATCCTTGGCGATCGTCAGGATGAAATTCTCGACCTGCTGGTACGCCAGCAGAAAGCCGTGCTGATCGACCCTGTCGAACGCCAGACCGAAATGCAGGACTGAGGATAATTTTATGCACCCACACTTGATCAAATTACTCAGCCTGTCGGCCCTGACCGCCGGCATTCTCGCCGCCAGCACTGGCGCCAGAGCCGACGAAGCACAAGCGCCGAAGTTCTCTGCCGAGCCCTGCTGCAGCCTGTGCCCTGCCGCCCACGACGCGAAGAATTACACCACCCGTTATCAGCAGAACTTCACCACGCTGGTGCAGGCCCAGGGCGACTGGCTGTTCCGTACGCAAGAAGACTTGCGCACCGAATTCGACACCACGCCCGCCGGCTACAAACGCATGAAACAGCTGCACGATGCATTCAAGAGCAAAGGCGTGGAGTTGGTCGTCGTGTACCAGCCGACCCGTGGCCTGGTGAACCGCAACAAGCTCAACCCGGCCGAGAAAGCCAGCTTCGATTTCGACAAGGCACTGAAGAACTACAAGACCATGCTTGGCCGTTTCGCGGCCATGGGTTACGTGGTGCCGGACCTGTCGCCGCTGACCAACGAATCGCTGCCCGACACCCTGCCCGCCCATGACTTCTACTTCCGCGGCGACCAGCACTGGACCCCGTATGGTGCCCAGCGCACAGCGAAAATCGTCGCCGAAAAGGTCAAGCAGATCCCGGCCTTCGCCGACATTCCCAAGCGTGAATTCGAGACCCATAAGTCGGGTCGCATGGGCAAGACCGGAACATTGCACAACATGGCCGGTCAACTCTGTGGCACCAGCTACGCGATCCAGTACATGGATCAATTCACCACCGAACCGAAAGGCGAAGCGGGTGATGGCGATCTGTTCGGCGATTCCGGCAACCCGGAGATCACCCTGGTCGGCACCAGCCACAGTGGCAAGAACTACAACTTCGCCGGTTTCCTCGAAGAGGCCATCGGCGCCGACATTCTCAACGTGGCGTTCCCCGGTGGCGGCCTGGAAGGTTCGATGCTGCAGTACCTTGGCAGCGACGAGTTCCAGAAGCATCCGCCGAAGATTCTCATCTGGGAATTCTCGCCGCTCTATCGCCTCGACCAGGAAACCATCTACCGCCAGATGATGGCGCTGTTGGACAACGGTTGCGAAGGCAAGGAAGCACAGATGTCCGGCAGCACGACGTTGAAGCCGGGCAAAAACGAACTGATGGTCAACAGCAAAAACCTGAACCTGCAAAACAGCAGTCACCAGGTCGACATCCGCTTCGCCGACACATCGGTGAAAACCCTGCAAGCCACCCTCTGGTACATGAACGGGCGCCACGAGGACATCAAGATCGACAAACCGGAAACCTCCGAGACTGACGGGCGTTTCGCCTTCGAGTTGCGCACGGACGAAGACTGGGCCTCGCAGAACCTGCTGGCCGTCGAAGTCCAGGGCCCTGAAGCGGGTGCCGCGCCACAGAAGGTCGAAGCGAAAATCTGCAAACGCAACGTATTCCCGGGCGAGCAGCGTACTGCTTCGGTCGGGCAATGAGGACTGCCATGCGAACTCCGACACTTGCGACATTGACGCTGTTGAGCCTGGCGATGTTCGCCGGCGCGACCCAGGCCGCCGCGCCACTGCGCCCGCCTCAGGGTTACTTCGCGCCCATCGAAAAAGTCAAAACCGGCGACAAGAGCGAAGGCTGCGATGCGATGCCGACGCCGTACACCGGTTCACTGCAATTTCGCAGCAAGTACGAAGGCTCGGACAAGGCCCGTGCAACCCTGAACGTGCAATCGGAAAAAGCCTTCCGTGACAGCACCGCCGACATCACCAAAATCGAGCGCGGCACCAGCAAGCGGGTGATGCAGTTCATGCGCGATGGGCGTCCGGAGCAACTGGAATGCACGCTCAACTGGTTGACGACCTGGGCTCGGGCGGACGCACTGATGTCCAGGGACTTCAACCACACCGGCAAATCCATGCGCAAATGGGCATTGGGCAGCATGGCGTCGTCGTACATTCGCCTGAAGTTCTCCGACTCCCATCCGCTGGCCAACCACCAGCAGGAGTCGCAGTTGATCGAAGCCTGGTTCAGCAAAATGGCCGATCAGGTGGTCAGCGACTGGGACAACCTGCCACTGGAACAAACCAACAACCACTCGTACTGGGCTGCCTGGTCGGTGATGGCAACGTCCGTCGCCACCAACCGCCGCGACCTGTTCGACTGGGCGGTGAAGGAATACAAGGTCGGCGCCAATCAGGTCGACGCCCAGGGCTTTTTGCCCAACGAACTCAAGCGCCAGCAACGCGCCCTCGCCTACCACAACTACGCCCTGCCGCCGCTGGCGATGATCGCCAGTTTCGCCCAGGTCAACGGTGTGGACTTGCGCCAGGAAAACAACGGCGCCCTGAAACGCCTGGGTGATCGCGTGCTCGCCGGGGTGAAAGACCCGGATCAGTTCGAGCAGAAGAACGGCAAGGAACAGGACATGACCGACTTGAAGATCGACTCGAAATTCGCCTGGCTCGAACCGTTCTGCACGCTCTACACCTGCGCGCCGGATGTGCTGCAGAAGAAACATTCCATGCAGCCGTTCAAGTCCTTCCGGCTCGGGGGTGACCTGACCAGGGTCTACGACCCGGCCAATGAAAAGGGCAATAAGGGGAGTTAGTAGATTTCCCTGTGGAATGAAGATCCTGTGGGAGCGGGCTTGCCCGCGATAGCGGTAGTTCAGTCGACATCAATGTTGAATGTCAGATTGCAATCGCGGGCAAGCCTGCTCCCACAGGGTTAATTGTCAGTTATGAGATTTGAGTTATTGCCCCCGATTTTTCATGGGGGGTTTGGGGGGGCCGTTGGCCCTTGAATGTTGGTTAAACAAGGAGAGATCGGGATGGTTTTTTCGTCCAACGTATTCCTGTTTTTGTTCTTGCCGATCTTTCTCGGCTTGTACTACCTGAGCGGGCAACGCTATCGCAATTTGCTGCTGCTGATCGCCAGCTACGTGTTCTACGCCTGGTGGCGTGTGGACTTCCTGGCGCTGTTCGCCGCCGTCACGTTGTGGAACTACTGGATCGGCCTGAAAGTCGGCGCGGCCGGGGTCAAGACCAAACCGGCGCAGCGCTGGCTGCTGCTCGGCGTGGCCGTCGACCTGTGCATCCTCGGCTACTTCAAGTACGCCAACTTCGGCGTCGAGAGCATCAACGCCATGATGACCTCGGTGGGTCTTTCGCCGTTCATCCTGACCCACGTGCTGTTGCCGATCGGGATCTCGTTCTACATCTTCGAGTCCATCAGCTACATCATCGACGTCTACCGGGGTGATACCCCGGCAACCCGCAACCTGATCGACTTCGCGGCGTTCGTGGCGATCTTCCCGCACCTGATCGCCGGCCCCGTGTTGCGTTTCCGCGACCTGGCCGATCAGTTCAACAACCGCACCCACACCCTCGACAAATTCTCCGAGGGCTGCACGCGGTTCATGCAGGGTTTCATCAAGAAAGTCTTCATCGCCGACACCCTCGCGGTGGTGGCCGACCATTGCTTCGCCCTGCAAAACCCGACCACGGGCGATGCCTGGCTCGGTGCCCTGGCGTACACCGCGCAGCTGTATTTCGACTTCTCCGGCTACAGCGACATGGCCATCGGCCTGGGCTTGATGATGGGTTTCCGCTTCATGGAAAACTTCAAGCAGCCGTATGTCAGCCAGTCGATCACCGAGTTCTGGCGGCGCTGGCACATCAGCCTGTCGACCTGGTTGCGTGACTACCTGTACATCACCCTGGGCGGTAACCGCAAAGGCACGTTGATGACCTATCGCAACCTGTTCCTGACCATGCTGCTCGGTGGTCTGTGGCACGGCGCGAACATCACCTACATCGTCTGGGGTGCGTGGCACGGCATGTGGCTGGCGATTGAAAAAGCCATCGGCCTGAACACCACACCGCGCAGTTTCAACCCGATCCGCTGGGTACTGACCTTCCTGCTGGTGGTGATGGGCTGGGTGATCTTCCGTGCCGAGAACCTGCACGTCGCCGGGCGCATGTACGGCGCGATGTTCAGCTTCGGCGACTGGTCGTTGTCGGAACTCAACCAGGCCAGCCTCACCGGCCTGCAAGTGGCGACCTTGATCGTGGCTTACGTGACTTTGGCGTTCTTCGGCCTGCGCGATTTCTATACCAACCAGCCGCCAGTCAAGTCCAAGCCTGAAGTGAATGTCGACGCCGACGGCCCGGCCGCCGCGACGGCCGGCACGATCAAAGCCGTGCCTGGGGATAACCCGGCGAACATCCATCAGCCTGGCTACACCGTCGGCGTCGAAGCCCAGGTGCAACCGGCCTACTGGACCGCTGACTGGTCGCGCTACGTGATGCGCGCGCTGGTGCTGCTGCTGTTCATCGCCTCGATTCTCAAACTCTCGGCGCAAAGCTTCTCGCCGTTCCTTTACTTCCAGTTCTGAGGGATCCGGCCATGACCCGCTCATTACGCATCTTCTACATCGCCCTGTTTCTGGTGACCCTGCTGGCCCTGGGCCTGTGGTCGGTTCGCAGCTTCCTGGGCTTCAGCACCAACGCCGATGCAACGGTGCTCAACGGTCGCTGGACCAAAGCCGTGGAAACGCACTACGACGACGAGTTCCCGATCAAGCGCCTGGGCACCAACCTCTGGGCAGCACTGGATTTCAAACTGTTCAACGAAGGTCGTCCGGGCGTGGTGCTCGGTCGCGACCAGTGGCTGTACAGCGATGAAGAATTCCACCCGGTGGTCAACGAAGAGCTGAACCTGCAAGGCAACTATGCGCTGGTCGAAGGCGTGCGCCAGACCCTGAAGGACAAAGGCGTGCAACTGGTGATGGCGGTGGTGCCGGCCAAGGTGCGCCTGTACCCGGAACACCTCGGTGAGGTGAAACCAGCCAGCATCCACGCCAACCTCTACAAGGACTTCCACCAGCGCCTGGCCGCCGACCGGATTCCCGCGCCGGACCTGCTGGGCCCGTTGCAAGCCGCGAAAAACGACGGCAAGCAGGTGTTCCTGCGCACCGACACCCACTGGACCCCGGAAGGCGCCGAGATCGCCGCCAACCGCCTGGCCAAGACCATTGCCGAGAAATACCCACTGAGTGGTGAACCGCAAACCTTCGTCACTACACCTGCGGAAAAGATCACCCACAAAGGCGACCTGCGTCTGTTCCTGCCACTGGACCCGTTGTTCGAAAACCTGATGCCGGCCCAAGAGCCTTTGCAAAAGCGCAACACCGTGGCCGCCGGCGATCAGCCTGCCGGTGACGACGCCCTGTTCGCCAATACCGAAGTGCCCGTCGCGCTGATCGGTACCAGCTACAGCGCCAACCCCAACTGGAACTTTGTGGGCGCACTGAAACAAGCCCTGCGCAGCGACGTGGTCAATTACGCCGAAGACGGCCATGGCCCGATCCTGCCGATGCTCAGCTACCTCAAAAGTGACGCTTTCAAGAACAGCCCGCCGCAGGTGCTGATCTGGGAGTTTCCTGAACGATATCTGCCTGTGAACAACGAAATCGGCGACGCCGACCCGCAGTGGGTCGCAGAGCTTAAACAAGCCGGCGCGCGCCAACAAAACGTAGCCATTAACGCTAAATCCGAGACGCCCGACCGGGCGCAAAACTGAAAGAGAGAGGTACTACCATGACTTTCACGACTACTCCTCGTCGTCTCGCCAAGACCTTTGCACTGGCCGCGACCTTCAGCGTCCTGTCCATGAACGCTTTCGCCGGTGGCGACGCCGCGCTCTACGGTCCGACCGCCCCGAAAGGCTCGACCTTCGTGCGCATCTACAACGCCGGCAATTCCGAAGTCAGCGCCACCGTCGGCAGCACCAACCTGAGTGACGTCGCGCCGCTGTCGAGCAGTGACTTCAGTTTCATGCCAGGCGGTGACTACAGCGCCAAGGTCGGCAGTCAGACGCTGCCGGTGAAACTGGCCGGTGACCACTATTACACCCTGGTCAACAACGCCAGCGGCGCGCCGCAACTGATCGAAGAGCCGCCGTTCAAGAACAAACAGAAATCCCTGGTCCGTGTGCAGAACCTCAGCGACAAGGCACTGACCCTGAAAACCGCCGATGGCAAGACGGACGTGGTGCCGAACGTGGCGGCCAAGGGCCGTGGCGAACGTGAAATCAACCCGGTGAAAGTCAGCCTGGCGCTGTACGACGGTGCAACCAAAGTCGGCGACGTGAAACCGGTCGCCCTGGAACGCGGTGAAGCCGCCGTGCTGTACGTCACCGGCAGTGGCAGCAGCCTGTCGCCGGTCTGGGTGAAACGCCCGGTGTCGACACGCTAACCCTATTCCCCAATTGACGCAGTCTCCTTGGTGGGAGCGAGCCTGCTCGCGAATACGGTCTGACATTCAACATCAATGTCGACTGATACACCGCTTTCGCGAGCAGGCTCGCTCCCACAGGGGCTCTAACCAAACGATTTTCAAGGAGTAACACCATGATTCCAGTCATCCTCTCCGGTGGTAGCGGCTCACGTCTTTGGCCGCTTTCCCGTAAGCAGTTCCCTAAACAGTTCCTGGCCCTGACCGGCGAACACACCCTGTTCCAGCAAACCCTGGAGCGCCTGGTGTTCGAAGGCATGGACACGCCGATCGTGGTCTGCAACAAGGACCACCGTTTCATCGTCAACGAGCAACTGGCCGCCCGCAAACTGGAAACCCAGCGCATCCTGATGGAACCGTTCGGTCGCAACACTGCGCCGGCCGTGGCCCTGACCGCGATGATGCTGGTCAATGAAGGTCGTGACGAACTGATGCTGGTACTGCCGGCCGACCACGTACTGGAAGACCAGAAAGCCCTGCAACGCGCCCTGGCACTGGCCACCGTCGCCGCCGAAAACGGCGAAATGGTGCTGTTCGGCGTACCGGCCACCAAACCGGAAACCGGTTATGGCTACATCAAGTCGACCAACGATTCACTGCTGCCCGAAGGCGTCAGCCGTGTCTCGCACTTCGTCGAAAAACCCGACGTGAAACGCGCCACCGAGTTCGTCCAGTCCGGCGGCTACTTCTGGAACAGCGGCATGTTCCTGTTCCGCGCCAGCCGCTTCCTCGAAGAACTGAAAAAGCACGACCCGGACATCTACGACACCTGCCTGCTGACCCTGGAACGCAGCCAGCAAGACGCTGACACCGTCAGCATCGACGAAGCGACTTTCGCCTGCTGCCCGGACAACTCCATCGACTACTCGGTAATGGAAAAAACCCGGCGCGCTTGCGTGGTACCGCTGACCGCCGGCTGGAGCGATGTCGGTTGCTGGTCGTCGCTGTGGGAAGTGAATGAAAAAGACGCCAACGGCAACGTCACCAAGGGCGACGTAGTAGTCCAGGACAGCCGCAATTGCATGATCCACGGCAACGGCAAACTGGTGTCGGTGATCGGCCTGGAAAACATCGTCGTCGTCGAAACCAAGGACGCCATGATGATTGCGCACAAGGACAAGGTCCAGGGCGTGAAGCAGATGGTCAACACCCTCAACGAACAGGGCCGCAGCGAAACCCAGAACCACTGCGAAGTCTATCGTCCGTGGGGCTCCTACGACTCGGTGGACATGGGCGGGCGCTTCCAGGTCAAGCACATCTCGGTCAAGCCGGGCGCGTGCCTGTCGCTGCAAATGCACCACCACCGCGCCGAGCACTGGATCGTCGTCAGCGGCACTGCTGAAGTGACCTGCGACGAGAACGTGTTCCTGTTGACCGAAAACCAGTCGACCTACATCCCGATTGCCTCGGTTCACCGTCTGCGCAACCCGGGCAAGATCCCGCTGGAGATCATCGAAGTGCAATCGGGCAGCTACCTGGGTGAAGACGATATCGAGCGGTTTGAGGATATCTACGGGCGCACCACGCCGATCGAGCGCGGCGTGTCGGTGAAGACCATCGCGCAGTAAGCCTCTGTAGACCTTGAGCCCCTGACCGGCCTGCTGCGTTCCCTATCCGCAGCGGGTTGGACGGGGGCTTTTTTTGATCTGAATTTTTTGTTGCCCGGGCTGGCCCTTTCGCGAGCAGGCTCGCTCCCACAGGTGATCTGTGGCGTTCACAAAACCAATGTGGGAGCGAGCCTGCTCGCGAAGGGGCCATTAAATCCAGCACAAAAATCACGCCCATCGCCAACCTCCCCTGCCCTTAGGTACGATGGCCCTCTCCATCCCCGAGGTTTGCGCGTCATGTTCATCGGTGTCCTGCTGGTCATCACCTGGGTGATCCTGTTGTTGCGCTACCCAGCCAAGGCCCTGCCCGTTTCCCTGGCGGCCGCCGTCGGCCTGGGCATCGTCGCCACCTGGGTCATCTGGATGGACCACCGCGAACTCAAGCAACTGCAGCGCCTGGAGTTGCGCATCAGCTACGCGCCGCAACACTGCCCCGCCGACCGACCGCTGAAATTGACCCTGAACAACGGCAACGACGTGCCGATGACCGAGTTGCGCTGGCGGGTGGCCGCTTACGCACCAGGCGATACGGTCAACCTCGCCGACAATCAATACTCCGCGCCTCGCTACCGTGGCCCCGGTGAATTGCAGGCCGGCGGCAACTGGGAAGACTGTTTGCCGCTACCGCCACTGCGCCCCGGCTACCGTCCGGAAACCCTGGAGTTTCGCGCAGAGCGTTTACAGGGTAGCTTTTCTGACTGAGCTTTCTCCCACGAGCTTTCCCCCACTGATTGCACAAGGAACGCGCCATGCCCGTTGCGTTGATTACCGGATGTTCCAGCGGCATAGGCCGCGCGCTCGCCGATGCGTTCAAACACGCCGGATACGAAGTCTGGGCCAGTGCACGCAGGGCTGAAGACGTGGCCATGCTGAGCGCTGGCGGATTCACCGCCGTACAACTGGACGTCAATGACGGCCAGGCACTGGAACAGTTGAGCGAACGGATCAACCGACAGCATGGCGGCCTCGACGTACTGATCAATAACGCCGGTTTCGGCGCCATGGGGCCTTTGCTCGATGGCGGTGTGCAGGCGATGCAGCGCCAGTTCGAAACCAATGTCTTCGCCATCGTTGGCGTGACCCGCGCAATGTTTCCGGTGTTGCGCCGGGCCAAAGGGATCGTGGTGAACATTGGCAGCGTTTCAGGGGTGCTGGTCACGCCGTTCGCGGGTGCCTACTGCGCGTCCAAAGCCGCCGTGCATGCCTTGAGCGATGCCTTGCGCATGGAACTGGCGCCCTTCGGTGTCAGGGTCATGGAAGTTCAACCCGGTGCCATTGCCTCCAGTTTCGCCAAAAACGCCGGCCACGAAGCCGAACAACTGATCAGCGAACAATCGCCATGGTTTCCGCTGCGCGATGGCATACGCGCACGGGCCAAGGCCTCCCAGGACAACCCGACCCCGGCCAGTGAGTTCGCCGCC
The DNA here is from genome assembly GCF_002356535.2 of Pseudomonas izuensis. Classification (NCBI taxonomy): domain Bacteria; kingdom Pseudomonadati; phylum Pseudomonadota; class Gammaproteobacteria; order Pseudomonadales; family Pseudomonadaceae; genus Pseudomonas; species Pseudomonas izuensis. The sequence continues at coordinate 5,663,395 of NZ_AP017423.2, forward strand.
GGGTTGCTCAAGGCCGTACAGCAGAACAAGCCGCCGAGGCTGGTGCGGCTGGGGAATGGCAGTCGGGCGTTGCCGTTGATGGCGGGACTATTGCCAAAAGGCTTATTGGAGTCCGCGTTGATGAAGCGGTTCGGATTGCGCGGGCAGCTCTAGGACCGAGTCGCGGCCTTCGCGAGCAGGCTCGCTCACACAATGGAAATGCGTTCCCCTGTGGGAGCGAGCCTGCTCGCGAAGGGGCCAGAACAGACACCAATGAATCTCAGGAAACAACATGTCCGACTTCACCGAATACTTTGACGAAGTGATCCAGGCCCACGTCGCCATCGAAAAATGGCTGGCCGAGGAGCAAGACCCGCGCGAACTCGAACGCCTGCTGACCCGATTTTCGCCGCAGTTTTCCATGGTCTCGCCCTTGGGCCGGGTGCTGGATTTTGACGCGCTGAACCAGCTGTTCATGCTGGCGGGCGGCAAGAAGCTAGGGTTTCGCATCAAGCTCAGTGAGTTGCATGGCCTTGCGCTGCACAACGGCGGCGCGACGGTCAGTTATCGCGAACAGCAAACCGATGCCACCGGGCTGCACTCCGATCGCCGCTCGACCGTGGTGTTCGAGAAGGTGGATGGCAGAATTCTCTGGCGGCATTTGCACGAGACTTTTTGCAGCGCGTGAACGGTCACTGTATGTCTGGCAGACCGAGGCGCGGCATTCGCGAGCAGGCTCGCTCCCACAGGGGAATGCATTCCAATTGTGGGAGCGAGCCTGCTCGCGAAGAATGCGACTCGGTCTATCGGTTATGCACCATCGCCCCGCTTGACCACCACCGTACAAGTAATCCCCGCCGCCAACAGCACCCCCTCCGGCACTTCATCGATATGAATGCGCACCGGCACCCGCTGCGCCAGGCGCACCCAGTTGAAGGTCGGGTTCACGTCGGCAATCAGCTCGCGACTTTCCGGGTTGTCGCGGTCGTAGATCCCGCGCGAAATGCTTTCCACATGCCCCTTGAGCACTTCACCGCTCATCAGTTGCATATCCGCCTTATCACCCACGCGCACGTGGGGCAGTTTGGTTTCTTCGAAGAAGCCGTAGACCCAGAAAGAGTTCATGTCGACCACGGCCATTTTCGCTTCGCCGATGCGCGCATAGTCGCCGCGATGGACGTTGAGGTTGGTCACGTAACCGTCCACCGCCGCCCGGACTTCGGTGCGCTTGAGGTTGAGTTCGGCGGCTTCGAGTTGCGCCTGGGCCTGCTGATAATCGGCCAGGGCCGAGTCGGCGATGTTGCTGGCGTCGTCACGGTTTTCCTTGGAGATCACCAGGTTGTCCAGGTCGGCGCGGCGATGGGCGTTGACCTTGCGCATCTCCCACGTGGCCTTGCGCGAAGCCACCAGCGATTGCGCCTGCTTGACCGCGAGTCGGTAGTGCTCGGGGTCGATCTGCATCAGCAGATCACCTTTTTTGACAAGCTGGTTGTCACGCACCGGCACGCTCACCACTTCGCCGGTGACGTCGGCGGCGACGTTGATGATGTCGGCACGCACCCGGCCGTCACGGGTCCACGGCGTCTCCATGTAATGCACCCAGAGGGTGCGGCCGATCCATATCGCCAGGGCCAATACCAGCAGGGTGGCGAGCAGGCTGAAGAGCTTTTTCATCAAGGCATTCTCAACGGTAGACAGTCAGCGCCAACGCGCCGAACAGACAGGTAAACAGACTCAGGCGCAGCAGCGCCGGGTGCCAGAAGAAGCGGTACAGGTCGAACCCGGAGAGAAACCGGTCAAGCGCCCAGGCCAGCGCCGCGGCGATCAAAAACATCAGGGTCATGGTGGGCATGTACACGCCGTGGAAGGCGATTTCACGGGGCATGATCAAGTCCTTGGGGCTTGGCGGCGTGGGTGTAGCTGGACAGTGGCGATTGCGGGTCCAGCAGCGAAGTGCGGATGAAGTGCAGGTAGCTTTTCACCCGGCGCAACGCCGAGGTGTCGAAGTGCGGGGCGAAGGGTTCGTCAGTGGCCTGGACCCGGCTGATGGCGTGGTCGACCGCGATCAATGCACGTTCCAGATTGCTCTGGCCCGGTTGCAGGAACAGCCGCACCAGCGAGCGCCCCATCACGCGGATCGACTGGCGCCACGGCTGGGATTCGGCATAGGCCGGGTGCACCGGTAGGATCGCCTGCTCTTTACGTAACTCGATGATTGCGTGACCGACCTCCAGCACCACGAACATCCAGCGCAACAGATTGCGCTGCACCTGCGGCTGCCCTGCCGCGAACCCGTAGGCCTGATGCACCAGGTCGCGGGTACGGCTTTCGAAACTCGACGCCAGGCCCTTGAGTTTGCCGCTGATGGCGTACACCACCTGGCCGCGCAGGTCCTGCTCCAGCCGTCGCCATAACCAGCGACTGTTGGGCGGCAGAATGATTGCCCCCGCCGCCGCGCACACCAGCATGCCGAGCACCATGGCGATGTAGTCGTTGATGAAGGTGTAGGGGTTATAGATCGTCAGGTTGTCCGGCACCGAACCGGTGCTGAAGAAGATCAACAAGCCCAACCCGACCCCGGCGTATTGCGGCCGCGAAGCCAGGAACGAGCCGAGCACGATCACCGGCGCGAGCATCACGCACAGCAAGGGAAAGCCATCGATCCACGGAAAGATGAAAAACATCTCGACGAAACCGATCAGTGCCCCCAGGAACGTGCCGCAGGCCATCTGGAACGACATGCGCTTGGGATTCGGCGTCGCGGCGGACAGGCCCACGGTGGCGGCGGCAATCAGGGTCATGGTCGCCCCGCTCGGCCATGCCGTGGCCACCCAATAGCTGCCCAATACGATGAGAATGAACGACGCACGAATCCCGGACGCCGCGGCGGCCATCCAGTTGGTTTGCGGCGTGAAGGGTTCGTCCCAACGCTCTCGCTCATGGCTGTGATCCGCCAGGGACGCGTGAGTCTGTGCATAACTGTGCAAGTCATCGACAAAGCGATAGAGCAATTCGTAGGCGGTGTGGAAATCCAGTTGTTCGGCGTCGCCCGGATCGCTCTCCTGGAAGATCGCCCGCAGGCTGCGCACCCGGGCCGGCAAACCTGCCTTGTAGGCCGTCAGGGCCGTGACCAGTCGCGCTGCATCGGCGCTGGTCAGGGCGCGACCGCTGTAGCCGTCGAGCAACTCGGCCAGGTCCTGCAAGCCCGGCTTGATTGCCGCCTCGACGTGATCGGCACCGTTGCTGCGCAAGCGCTCGAGCAATTGATGCAAGGCGTTGAAGCGGGTGGTGATGCCCATGAACTCGCTGTTCAGGCGGCTGAGCCGGCCGTTGCGCCGACGCATGTGCGGGTCTTCGAATACGGTGACACTGCGCAAGCCCTCCAGGCCCACCGCCTCGGCGATGAAGCGCACGTTGCTGGCTTCGAAAGCCTCGCGTCGGCTGCGCCCGCGCAAGCCGTCGGTGACGAACAGGGCGAACACCCCGAAGCGCTGGTACAAGGCGTTGCGCATGGCGGCACTGGCCGATTGCGGCAGGATCGCGGCGCTGATCAGGGTCGAGCAGAGAATCCCCAGGGAGATTTCCAGCACCCGCCAGACCGCCGCCATAAACGCGCCATCTGGATGGGCCAGAGCAGGCAGGCCGACCATTGCCGCGGTGTACCCTGCGAGCACGAAGCCGTAGGCGCGGAAGTTGCGGCAGCGGGTGGCACCGGCCGTGCAGATCCCGACCCAGATCGCCAGCGAGCCGAGAAACAGTTCGGTGTTCTGCGCAAACAGGGCGATCAACGCGACCATCACAGACGAGCCGGCCAACGTGCCGAGGAACCGATAGACGCTTTTGGCGAACACATGGCCGCTTTGCGGCTGCATGACGATGAACACCGTGATCATCGCCGTGCGCGGTTGCGGCAATTCCAGGCGCATGGCCAGCCACAGCGTGAGGAAGGCGGCGATCAGCACCTTGAAAATATAGACCCAGGTCACGCCATCGCTGCGTGCCCAGTCGAACAAACCCCGGCGCCATTCGAGGGAATACAGCCAGCGCAAAGGTGCGGGCAAGGGGGTCATGGAATCCTGCTCATTGAATTTAAGGCCAGACTCAGGACCTGTGGGAGCGAGCCTGCTCGCGAAAGCGGTGTGTCAGGCGACATCATCATTGACTGACTGGGCCTTTTCGCGAGCAGGCTCGCTCCCACAGGTATCGTGTTCAACGCAGAAGGACCGGGGTTTTCGGCGCGGCGGTCCGGCTGTCTTTCGGCACGTCGTTACCCGCACCCAGCCCACCGCCGAGTGCCGTCACCAGCTCAGCGTGGGCGCTCAGGCGCGCGGCCTGGACCTGTTGCTGGACCTGCTGCTGCTTGAACAGCAGGGTCTGGGCATTGAGCACGTTGAGGTAATCGGTAAGCCCGCGCTGGTAGGCGATCATGGCGATGTCGTAGGTTTTCTGCGCGGTGGCCACCGACTCGGCGGCGAACGTTTGCTGCTTGTCCATGGACTCGCGACGGATCAGTTGATCGGAAATGTTTTTCAGCGCATTGACCAGCGTCTGGTTGTACCTGGCCACAGCGATGTCATAACCGGCCGAGGCCTCACCCAGCTCTGCGCGCAAGCGACCGCCGTCGAAAATCGGCAAGGAAATCGCAGGTCCCACGCTGTAGTTGAGTTTCTTGCCGGTCAAAAACTCCAAAGCCCCGCCGCCGGTGGCCATGTAGCCCAGGCTGCCGACCAGGTCGACGTTGGGGTAGAAACCGGCATGCGCCACATCGATGCCCCGGGCCTGCGCTGCGACTTGCCAGCGACTGGCGACCACGTCCGGACGCTGCCCGAGCAATTGCGCCGGCAACGACGACGGCAGTTTCAGCGCCGCGCCCAGCGACAGCGTCGGCCGTTGCAATTGCGCGCCCTCTCCCGGGCCCTTACCGGCCAACGCGGCCAGTTGATTGCGGCTCAGGGCGATTTCTTCGTCCAGCGCATCGATCTGCCGATGGGTTTCCGGCAGCGGGGTCTCGGCCTGACTGACTTCGAAATGGGTGCCGATGCCGCCGTTCAGGCGCTTCTGTGCCAGTTCAAGAATCTGCTGTTGTTGCTTGAGGGTCGCCAGGGCGATGTCCCGTTGTGCGTAATGCAACGAGAGTTCGATGTAGACGCGCACGATGTTGTTCTGCAACTCGAGCTGGGCCTGGCGCGCCTCGGCGACGGTCATGTGGGCCATGTCCACGGCGCGTTCGGTGTTGTTGCTTTCGCGGCCCCAGAGATCGAGGGCGTAACTGAAGCCCAGCGCAGCGTTGTTGTCCCAAGTGGTACTGTTGGCCAACTCGCCTGGCCCGTAGAACTGATCGGTGGGCCAGTTGTGACGCTTGAGGGTGGACTCGCCATTGATCTGCAACGACTCGGCCGCTTCGGCAATACCGGCCATGGATTTGGCCTGACGCACCCGCGCGGCGGCCATGGCCATGGTCGGGCTGCCTTGCACGGCAAGGTCGATCCAGCGGTTCAGTTGCGGGTCGCCATAGGCCTGCCACCATTGCGCGGTGGGCCAGTGAGCATCCTGAGCGGCGCTCTGGATTGCTTCGTCGGTGACCAGTGAATTGGCCTCCAGTGCCTTGCCCTGCGGGGCAATACCTCCGGTTCCGATGCAGCCGCTGATTGCCAGGGTTAAAGCCAGAATACTGAGCGGCGAAAGCGCTCTGCTGATGCGACGCGGCACTGCTGAAAATTCCTGAGGAAAATGAGGCTGGAGCCTGTGGGAGCAAAGCTTGCTCGCGATGGCATCGCCGTGGTGGATCTGACGGACCTGGGTGAACCCATCGCGAGCAAGCTTTGCTCCTACAGGGATCGGCACAATTCTAGGGGTGGGCTTTGAAAGCGATAAGCTGGGATTCCTGTGAATCTTTGTTACCGTTAACGAGATAATCCTTAAGTCTGGGGTCTCAGACTCTGAAACTTCGTGTCACAATTTGCCATCGAACCCGAGAGCACCCCATGGACACATTGCAAAACATGCGCGCCTTCAGTTACGTGGCCGAGGCCGGCAGCTTCACCGCCGCCGCCGTGCAACTGGACACCACCACCGCCAACGTCTCGCGCGCGGTCTCCAACCTGGAAGCCCACCTGCAAACCCGTCTGCTCAACCGAACAACCCGGCGCATCGCCCTGACCGAAGCCGGCAAGCGATATTTGCTGCGCTGCGAGCAAATCCTGGCCTACGTCGAAGAAGCCGAGGCCGAAGCCAGCGACGCCCACGCACGCCCCGCCGGGCAACTGAAAGTGCACACCATGACCGGCATCGGCCAGCATTTCGTGATCGATGCCATCGCCCGCTACCGCAAGACCCACCCGGACGTGACCTTCGACCTGACCATGGCCAACCGCGTGCCGGACCTGCTGGACGAGGGCTACGACGTGTCCATCGTGCTCGCCCGCGAACTCCCGGACTCGGGCTTCGTCTCCCAGCGGCTGGGCATCACCTACAGCATCGTTTGCGCCTCCCCGGCCTACGTCAAAGCCAATGGCTGCGCGCAAAAACCCAGTGACCTGCTCAACCACGCCTGCCTGCGCCTGGTCAGCCCGGTCATCCCCCTGGAAAAATGGGCCTTCGACGGCCCCGATGGCCAGGAAATGGTCATCATCAACAGCTCACCGTTCCTGGTGAACTCCGCCGACGCCATGAAAAGCGCGATCACCAGCGGCATGGGGGTCGGCGTCCTGCCGCTGTATGCCGCGATCGACGGTCTGCGCAATGGAACACTGGTACGGGTCATGCCCAAATACCGCTCGCAAGAGCTGAACCTGTACGCCATCTACCCGTCGCGTCAGTACCTGGACGCGAAGATCAAGACCTGGGTGGAGTATCTGCGCGGATCGTTGCCAGAGTTGCTGGCGGCCCATCAGGCGGAATTGGCGGCGTATGAGTTGAGCGGAAGCCTGGCCGGGGCGCGGGTCGCAAACTGATCGTCTGAGCCTCTGTGGGAGCAGAGCTTGCTCCCACAGGTGCCGGCCCAGAGGCCGCCAAGTCAAAGAGCGTACGAAACTGACAGCGCCGTCAGTTAGCAGTCACTCTCCTGACCGCCAAACAGGTTTATAAAGGAAAATACCAACCTGTCGATCACCCTGCCCTGGCGCCTCACTCGCATGCGAATCCAGCAAAAACCCGTCCTGCTTGTCGCCCTTCTGATTTTCCTGGCAGCGCTGGGCCTGTGGTATGCCACCAAGCCCGCCAAGGCAAAGCTCGCGGCACCCGGCGCCATCCCCGTGCGGGTGGTCAGCGTCGCCGAAAAAGACGTCCCCCGCTACGTCAGCGGCATCGGCTCGGTGTTGTCGTTGCACAGCGTCGTGGTGCGCCCGCAAATCGACGGCATTCTCACCAAAATCCTGGTCAAGGAAGGCCAGTTGGTGAGCAAGGGCGACCTGCTGGCCACCATCGACGACCGTTCGATCCGCGCCAGCCTCGACCAGGCCCGGGCGCAACTGGGCGAAAGCCAGGCGCAACTGCAAGTGGCGCAGGTCAACCTCAAGCGTTACAAACTGCTGAGCGTCGACGACGGCGTATCCAAACAGACCTACGACCAGCAACAGGCGCTGGTCAACCAGCTCAAGGCCACCGCCCAGGGTAATCAGGCCTCGATTGATTCGGCCCAGGTACAACTTTCCTACACACAGATTCGTTCTCCGGTCAGTGGCCGCGTCGGTATCCGCACGGTGGACGAAGGCAATTTCCTGCGCATGACCGATGCCCAAGGCCTGTTCACCGTCACCCAGATCGACCCGATTGCCGTGGAATTCTCCCTGCCGCAACAAATGTTGCCGACCCTGCAAGGCCTGATCAATGATCCGCAACATGCCAGGGTCAAGGCCTACATCGGTGCCGACACCGACGGTGAGACCGGTAACCTGTTGGGTGAAGGCCACCTGACCCTGATCGACAACCAGATCAACGCCAACACCGGGACCATCCGTGCCAAGGCCGAATTCGACAACGCCGGGCAGAAACTCTGGCCGGGGCTGCTGGTGACGGTAAAAATTCAGACAGCCTTGGACAAAGACGCGCTGGTGGTACCGCCCACCGTCGTACAGCGTGGCCTGGACCAGCCTTTCGTGTATCGGGTCAAGGGTGACAAGGTCGAAACCGTACCGGTGCAGATGGTTTTTCAGGGCAGCAGCCAGAGCATCATCAAGGGCGTCGAACCGGGTGATGTGCTGGTCAGCGACGGCCAGTCGCGGCTCAAGCCCGGAGCCACCGTGCAAGTGCTGACCGACCCGGCGCAAGTGGTGCAGTCGGAGGCCGCGCCATGAAAGGCCACGGTTCGATATCCGCCTGGTGCATCGACCACCCGGTCGCCACGGTTCTGCTGACGTTTGCGCTGGTGCTGCTGGGCGCTATCGCTTTTCCGCGCCTGCCGGTGGCGCCCTTGCCCGAAGCCGAGTTCCCGACCATCCAGGTGGCGGCACAACTGCCCGGCGCCAGCCCGGAAACCATGGCCTCTTCGGTGGCCACGCCGCTTGAAGTGCAGTTCAGCGCCATTCCCGGCGTGACCCAGATGACGTCAAGCAGTGCCCTGGGTTCGACCAACCTGACCCTGCAATTCACCCTCGACAAAAGCATCGACACCGCCGCCCAGGAAGTGCAGGCCGCGATCAATACCGCCGCCGGCAAGCTGCCCAAGGACATGCCGAACCTGCCGACCTGGCGCAAGGTCAACCCGGCCGACAGTCCGGTCTTGATCCTCAGCGTCAATTCCTCCCTGATGCCGGGTCCCGAACTCAGCGACCTGACGGAAACCCTGTTGTCCCGTCAGATCAGTCAAATCGACGGCGTAGGCCAGGTCGCCATCACCGGTCAGCAGCGTCCGGCGATCCGTGTCCAGGTGTCGGCAGACAAACTCGCAGCCATCGGCCTGACGCTGGCGGACATCCGTCTGGCGATCCAGCAGACCAGCCTCAACCTGGCCAAAGGTGCGCTGTACGGGGAGTCGAGCATCTCGACCCTGTCCACCAACGACCAGTTGTTCCGCCCCGATGATTACAGCCAATTGATCGTTTCCTACAAGGACGGTGCACCGGTTCATCTCAAGGACGTCGCCAAGGTTGTCAACGGTTCGGAAGACGCCTACGTCCAGGCCTGGGCGGGCACGCAACCGGGGGTCAACCTGGTGATCTTCCGCCAGCCGGGGGCGAATATTGTCGAGACCGTGGACCGCATTCAGGCGGCCCTGCCGGGGCTGGAAGCGATGCTCCCCGCGTCGGTGCAGGTCAAGACGCTGATCGACCGCACCCAGACCATCCGTGCTTCGCTGCATGAAGTGGAAATCACTCTGCTGATCGCAATCATGTTGGTGGTGGCGGTGATGGCCCTGTTCCTGCGCCAGTTGTCGGCGACCCTGATTGTGTCGGCGGTACTGGGCGTATCGCTGATTGCCAGTTTCGCCCTGATGTACGTCATGGGTTTCAGCCTGAATAACCTGACGCTGGTGGCGATCGTGGTGGCCGTTGGGTTTGTGGTCGACGATGCGATCGTGGTCGTAGAGAACATTCACCGCCACCTGGAGGCCGGTGACGGTATGCGCGAGGCCGCGATCAAGGGTGCGGGGGAAATCGGCTTCACCGTGGTGTCGATCAGTTTCTCACTGGTAGCGGCGTTCATTCCGCTGCTGTTCATGGGCGGCGTGGTCGGACGCTTGTTCAAGGAGTTCGCCCTGACCGCCACTTCGACCATCATGATTTCGGTGGTGGTGTCGTTGACGCTGGCGCCAACCCTGGCGGCGCTGTTCATGCGCGCACCGGTGCATCACGCCCACGATAAACCGGGCTTCGGCGAGCGCCTGCTGGCCTGGTACGAAAAAGGCCTGCACCGCGCCCTCGCCCATCAACGCCTGATGCTCGGCGTGTTCTGCCTGTCCCTGGGCTTGGCCGTGACCGGGTACGTGCTGATTCCCAAGGGCTTCTTCCCGATTCAGGACACCGGTTTTGTCCTCGGCACTACCGAAGCCGCCGCCGATATTTCCTACGGCGATATGGTGAAAAAGCACCTCGCCATGGCCGAAATCGTCGCCGCCGACCCTGCGGTCGAAACGTTCTCGCACTCGGTCGGGGTCTCGGGCAGCAACCAGACCATTGCCAACGGCCGGTTCTGGATCACCCTGAAAAAACGCAGTGACCGCGATGTCTCGGCCAGCCAGTTCATCGACCGGATCCGCCCGCAACTGATGAAAGTGCCTGGCATCGTCCTGTACCTGCGGGCCGGCCAGGACATCAACCTCAGTTCCGGCCCGAGTCGCGCCCAGTATCAGTATGTGCTCAAGAGCAACGACGGCCCGACCCTCAGCACCTGGACCCAGCGCCTGACGGAAAAACTGCGCAGCAACCCGGCATTCCGCGACATTTCCAACGACCTGCAACTGGGCGGCAGCATCACCCACATCAGCATCGACCGCAGCGCCGCCTCCCGTTTCGGCCTGACTGCCAGCGATGTCGACGAGGCGCTGTATGACGCCTTTGGCCAGCGGCAGATCAACGAGTTCCAGACCCAGATCAACCAGTACAACGTGATTCTCGAACTGGACACCAAACAACGCGGCAAGGCGGAAAGCCTCAACTACTTCTACCTGCGCTCACCGCTGAGCGGTGAGATGGTGCCGTTGTCGGCCCTGGCTCGGTTCGATGCGCCAACGGTCGGCCCGCTGTCCATCGCCCATGACGGCATGTTCCCGGCCGCCAACCTGTCGTTCAACCTCGCGCCCGGCGTGGCATTGGGCGATGCGGTGATCATGCTTAACCAGGCCAAGGTCGACATCGGCATGCCGGCGGCCATCAGCGGCAACTTCCAGGGCGCGGCCCAGGCGTTCCAGAGTTCGCTGGCCAGCCAGCCATGGCTGATTCTGGCGGCGCTGGTGGCGGTGTACATCATCCTTGGCGTGCTCTACGAGAGCTTCGTGCATCCGTTGACGATCATCTCGACCTTGCCTTCGGCGGGCCTGGGGGCGGTGATCATGCTGTGGATCTGCGGCCAGGACTTTTCAATCATGGCCCTGATCGGGCTAGTGCTGTTGATCGGTATCGTCAAGAAAAACGGCATCCTGATGATCGACTTCGCCCTCGAAGCGCAGCGAAAAGGCGGCTTGCCGCCGGAAGAAGCGATCTTCCAGGCCTGCCTGACGCGGTTCCGGCCGATCATCATGACCACCCTCGCCGCCCTGCTCGGCGCCCTGCCGCTGATGCTCGGCTACGGCACCGGCGCCGAGTTGCGCCAACCCCTGGGGATCGCGGTGGTTGGCGGCCTGCTGGTAAGTCAGGCGCTGACGCTGTTCACCACGCCGGTCATATACTTGTGGCTGGAGCGGCTATTCCATCGGCCTAAAAAAACAGCGTCCGCAACGACGCTGGCGACCACAGACTGAGGCGGGGTCATGCGCGTTCTGATTATCGAAGACGAGGAAAAAACCGCGGACTACCTGCACCGCGGCCTGACGGAACAGGGTTACACCGTGGACCTGGCCCGCGACGGCGTGGAAGGCCTGCACCTGGCGCTGGAAAGCGATTACGCGGTGATCGTCCTCGACGTGATGCTGCCGGGCCTCGACGGCTTCGGTGTGCTACGCGCCCTGCGCGCGCGCAAGCAAACCCCGGTGATCATGCTCACCGCCCGCGAGCGGGTCGAAGACCGCATCAAAGGCCTGCGCGACGGCGCCGACGATTACCTGGGCAAACCCTTTTCCTTCCTCGAACTGGTGGCGCGCCTGCAAGCGCTGACCCGTCGCAGCGGTGGCCATGAACCGGTGCAAGTAAGCATCGCCGACCTGTGGATAGATCTGATCAGCCGCAAGGCCACCCGCGCCGGCACACGCCTGGACCTGACCGCCAAGGAATTCTCGCTGCTCAGCGTTCTGGCCCGCCGCCAGGGAGAAATCCTGTCGAAAACAGCGATCGCCGAAATGGTCTGGGACATCAATTTCGACAGCGACGCCAACGTGGTCGAAGTCGCGATCAAACGCCTGCGGGCCAAGCTCGACGGGCCGTTCGAAGAGAAACTGCTGCACACGATTCGTGGCATGGGTTATGTGCTGGAGAGCCGTGGTGTCCAGTAACTCGATTGCCCTGCGCCTCAGTGGAATGTTCACCTTGGTGGCGCTGCTGGTATTCCTGCTGATCGGCTGGGCGCTGTATCAGCAGGTCGACAAAGGTTTGGGCCTGCTGCCCGAAGCCGAACTGGACGCGCGCTACAGCGTGCTCGAATCCACGGTCGGCCGTTACGGTACGCCCGAGCATTGGGTGAAGATCAACAACAAGCTCAAGCTGCTCGGTGAAGAAGACAAGCGCATCAGCTTCTGGATCATCAGTGGCGATCCACTCTACGAATACGGCAACCTGACACCGCAGATCCGCGCGTTTGCCCAAGGGCCGCTGGGCATGCGTGACATGAAATTGCCGGATCAGCCCTACCCGCTGAAAGTGCTGGTCAGTCAGTTCCCGGCCAAGGATCAGCGCCCACCGCTGCGCTTCATGATCGGCATCGACACCGAAACGTTTTACCAGACTCAACACCAACTGCTGATCGCCCTGATCGGCCTGGCGATTGTCGGCGTGCTGCTGGCCTCGGCACTGGGTTACTGGGTGGCGCGAATCGGGCTCAAGCCGCTGATCAAGTTGTCTCAGGAGGCCCAACGCCTCGCCCCGCCCTTGCGCTCAGGGCGTTTGCGAATGTCATCACTGCCACCGGAGCTGAACCAGTTCGTCAATTCATTCAACTCCACGCTGGAGCGGGTCGAGCAGGCTTACTCGCGCCTGGAATCGTTCAACGCCGACGTCGCCCATGAGCTGCGCTCGCCGTTGACCAACCTGATCGGCCAGACCCAGGTTGCGCTGACCCGTGGACGCTCGGCGGAGCATTATTTCGAGGTCTTGCAATCGAACCTTGAAGAGCTTGAGCGACTGCGCTCGATCATCAACGACATGCTGTTCCTCGCCAGTGCGGATCAGGGCAGCAAGGCCACCCAACTGATTGCCACTTCGCTGGCCGATGAGGTGGCGACGACCCTGGAATACCTGGATTTCATCCTCGAAGATGCCCAGGTGAAGGTACAGGTCAGCGGCGATGCCCAGGTGCGGATCGAGATCGCGCACCTGCGAAGGGCGCTGATCAACCTGTTGAGTAATGCGGTGCAGCACACCGGCCCCGGACAGGTGATTGAGGTGCACATCGAAGCCCAGGAGCATCAGGTCAGTATCGGCGTTGCCAACCCCGGCTCGCCGATTGCCAGCGAACACCTGCCGCGCCTGTTCGAACGCTTCTATCGCGTCGACGCCTCGCGCAGCAACAGCGGCAACAACCATGGGTTGGGCCTGGCAATCGTCAAGGCGATTGCGCTGATGCATGGCGGGGATGTGTTTGTGCGCAGCGATCACGGCATGAACACCTTCGGCATTCACCTGCCCGTCTGACCCCACCCCTTGTGGGAGCGAGCCTGCTCGCGAAAGCATAACCTCGGTTCCTGAGCTGTACCGAGTCGCCTGCTTCGCGAGCAGGCTCGCTCCCACAATGGTTTCAGTTTACGAACCAACTACTGTTGCTTTTTGTGTAACAGTCCTTTCATGAATCCGCTCTTTTTCCCATCGCCGGATATCCCTATCTTTGCCGCCATCAAACAGCACTTGCCAAGCAAGAAGGTTTTAAAGATGTCCAACAGTATGGGTATTGCCAGCGCTTTCGTTTTGTCCTCTTTGTTCGTAACCCCATTCGCCATGGCTGAAGAGTCGCAGACCTTCGCTGCACAAAATGCAGCACGCGTCGCCGCGTACGAACAGCACCAGATCGAGATGACAGCCAAAGCTCAGCAAGCCACCCAGGCCCCGCAAGCATCGAGCACTCAGGCCCAGCCACAGGCCGAGAAAGACAGCTGATATCTGCGCCTCGCTCCAGTTTCCCTCGACACTTTTCATCGGCTCTTCCCTTTGAAAAGTTGTCTTCCAAGCCGCTGCCATCAGCGGCTTTTTTCGTTGTGGATTTAAACCCGCCGGCTTCGGCACACCTGCCATAAACATCCCCGACCAGCAAAACAGTGACGTTTCAAGTTGACCCAAGGAGCTTTACCGCACGTGCGTTTCCCATTTCGATTCACACCGTTGTTCATTGCAATCGCTGCAACGATGGCCACCAGCGCCCAGGCCGCCGATGATTCGCCCGCCGCAGGATTCGTCGAAGATTCGAGCCTTCATCTCAACGCCCGCAACTACTACATGAACCGCAATCGCTTGCAGCAGGCCGACGACAACATCGAGTGGGGCCAGGGTTTGCTGGGGGTCTTCGAATCGGGTTTCACTGAAGGCGCTGTCGGCTTCGGCATCGATGCCCATGCCATGCTCGGGCTCAAGCTCGACGGCGGTGGCGGCACGGACAATTCGAGCATCCTGCCGGTCAGCGATGGCAACGGCAAAGCGCCGGAGTCGTTCTCGACTGCCGGTGGCACCCTGAAAATGCGTGCTTTGGATACCGAATTGAAGGCCGGCGACCTGTTTCTCGCCAATCCGGTGATCGCCGGTGGCGAAACCCGCATGCTGCCCCAGACCTTTCGTGGGGTCAGCCTGACCAACCACAGCATCGACGGCGTGATGATCGAAGGTGGCCAGGCCAGTTTCACCAAGCCGTACAACCAGAGTGGCCATACCCGCATCGGCACGTCCTACGGCAGCCTGCCCGAAGGCAAGGACAGCCAGCACCTGAACTGGGCCGGCGTAGCCTGGAGCAGCCTGCCGGGACTGACCAGCAGTCTGTATGCCGCCGAGCTGAAGGACATCTGGAACCAGTACTACTTCGACCTGGATTACACCTACGCACTCAATGACCTGATCAGCCTCAACCCGGGCCTGCACTTCTATCACACGCAAGACACTGGTGATGCGCTGCTGGGCAACATCGACAACAACACCTACAGCCTGCATTTCACGGTCGGCGTGGGTCATCACAGCGTCACTGCCGCTTACCAGCGGGTCAACGGCAACACCCCGTTCGACTACATCAGCCAGGGCGACAGCATCTTCCTCGACAACTCCCAGCAATACTCAGACTTCAACGGTCCGAATGAACGCTCGTGGAAACTCAAATATGCCTACGACTTTGCCGGACTCGGCCTGCCGGGTGTGACATCGGCCGTGTCGTACTCACGAGGCGAACTGGACCTGACCCAGGTTGACCCCGACAGTCCCGGCTATGCCGCGTTCTACAACGCCGACGGCAAACACGCCAAGCATTGGGAGCGTGACATTGACCTGAAATACGTGGTCCAGAGCGGTAAAGCCAAGGACCTGGCACTGCACCTGCAATGGGCGACCAACCGTGGCGGCAATGGTTACGGCGCCCTGGATCAGGACACCGATGAGTACCGGGTGATCGTCGACTACCCGATCAATGTGTTCTGATCAACCGCGTAACCTGTAGGAGCCGGCTTGCCGGCGAAGGCGGCGCATCAATAGACATGCGGGTGCCTGACACGCCGCTATCGCCAGCAAGCCGGCTCCTACAGAGATCAGAGGTTTGCTGTCGCGGGCCTTTTTCCTGGCTGCTACGGTTATGGGACTACGCTTACTCAGTCATTCCCGCAGACTTCAGCCCCATGACCGTACGCCGTACTTCCAATGGTTCAGGCAACGCCGGACGGCCCGAGATCCTGGTGATCCTCGGCAGCAGCCTGACGGTCATTGCGATCCTCAGCATCGTCACCTTTCTGCTGATCCGCGAACATGCCAACGCCCAGCAGGCCGCCACACGCAGTGCAACCACCATCGCGCAATTGATCGACGCCGACGTACTGCGCACCGTGGAGCTCTACGACCTGACCCTGCAAGGCTTGATTGCCGCGGCGCAACGGGATGACCTGAAACAGGTTTCGGCGCAAATCCGTCACCTGGTGCTGTTCGACCGCTCCACTACGGCGCGCTACAAGGGCGACATTCTGTTGCTGGACCAGAAGGGTGAAGTGCTCGCCGACTCGTCATTGATCGAGCCCAAGCCGGGTAACTTCGCTGACCGCGATTATTTCCTCGCCCATGTCCAGAACCGCGACAGCGGCATGTTCATCAGCCGCCCGTTCAAACCCCGTTGCGACTGCGCCTACAGTGACGAATGGCAAATCAGTTTCAGCCGGCGCATTTCATCACCCACCGGTGAGTTCCTGGGTGTCGCGGTGGCCTCGATGCGCCTGGCGTACTTCGATCAGTTGTTCAACAGCCTGGACATCGGTACTGGCAGTACGCTGGCCATCATCAATGACGACGGAGTTCTGTTGGCACAGAAGCCGTTTCTGCAAGACAACTCAATTGGCAAAAGCTTCGCCGGCCGGCCCAACGTCGTGCGCATGCTGCGCGAGGGCAGCGGCAGCTTCGACGGCGTGTCGAGCATCGACCGACAACAACGCCTGTACACCTTCAGCCGGGTCGGCAACCTGCCGCTGACGGTCATCGTTGCCCTTTCCGGCGACGAGGTATTCGCCACCTGGCAACGCACGGCCATTGTGATCAGCGGCGCCACCGGGGTCCTGTGCGCCGCGTTGCTCTGGCTGACCTGGTTGCTCTGTCGCGAACTGCGCCTGCGACACTGCGCCGAGCAGGAACTGGCGCAACTGGCCGCCACCGATGCCTTGACCGGCGTGGCCAATCGCCGGACGCTCGACCAGACCCTGCGCCACGAATGGTTTCGGGCGCAACGCTCCGGCAAGCCGATGTCAGTGCTGATGATCGACGCCGATCACTTCAAGGCGTTCAACGATCGCCATGGCCACCAGGCCGGCGACGAGGCTCTACGCTCACTGGCCGAGGTCATTGGCGCCAACGTCCATCGCCCGACAGACCTGGTGGCCCGCTACGGCGGCGAGGAGTTTTCGGTGATCCTGGCCGAAACCGACCACGCAGGCGCGCGGCAGATCGCCGAACGCATCCGTACGCAGGTGGAACAGTTGCCCGTGGTGGCAGGCGATGACCAGCCGATGACCGTCAGCATCGGCATCAGCACCTGGACGACAGCGAGCGATATCAGCCTGGAGCAGTTGCTGTTTTTGGCGGACAAGGCGCTGTATCAGGCCAAGGAACGGGGGCGAAATCGGGTGGTTTGTGCCTGAAATTTTCGGTGGCCCGACCGGCCTCATCGCGGGCAAGCCTTGCGCCCACAGTGCAGGAGCAAGGCTTGCCCGCGATGGGGCCGGTGCAGACACCACAAAATCCAGGGCATAAAAAAAGGCCACCCGAAGGTAGCCTTTAAAAACTAGAGAGGTTTTTTACTTACACGGCCGCAACAGGGCGCATGTAAGAAATCGGTGCAGTGCTGGCGTCTTCAAAGGTCACGACTTCCCAGGCATCTTTCTGTTCAATCAACTTGCGCAGCAGTTGGTTGTTCAGTGCATGTCCGGACTTGAAGCCCTTGAACTCACCAATCAGGCTATTGCCCAGCAGGTAGAGGTCACCAATTGCATCGAGGATCTTGTGCTTCACGAATTCGTCTTCGTAGCGAAGACCGTCTTCGTTCAGTACGCCATCCGAGTCGACCACGATAGCGTTTTCAACGCTACCGCCGAGTGCGAGGTTGTGCTTGCGCAGGTACTCGATATCGCTCATGAAACCAAAAGTACGGGCGCGGCTGACTTCTTTTACGAACGAAGTGCTGGAAAAATCCACGCTTGCACTTTGTGTGCGATCACGGAAAACCGGGTGATCGAAATCAATCTCGAAACTCACCTTGAAACCTTCGAAAGGGACGAAAGTGGCGCGCTTGTCGCCGTCTTCCACTGTCACTTCGCGCAGGATGCGGATGAACTTCTTGGCGGCGTCCTGTTCTTCCAGGCCAGCCGATTGAATCAGAAATACGAAGGGTCCAGCGCTACCATCCATGATCGGGACTTCGGACGCGGAGAGCTCGACGTAGGCGTTATCGATGCCCAGGCCAGCCATGGCCGAGAGCAAGTGCTCCACCGTATCCACTTTGGTGTCACCGTTGACCAGCGTGGTCGACATCGTGGTCTCACCAACGTTTTCCGCGCGTGCAGGGATCTGCACCACCGGATCGAGGTCGGCACGACAAAACACAATGCCGGTGTCGATCGGCGCAGGCTTGAGGGTCAGGTAAACCTTCTCCCCGGAGTGCAGACCTACACCTGTGGCACGGATAATATTTTTCAGTGTGCGTTGTTTAATCATGGCTTGGGCCGCTTCAGCGCAAATTGCGAACTGGTATCAACAAAGGCTGGCGATGATAGCAGACCACGCCTTTGCTGAACACCAATCACCTTCATAGCCCTGATACATTTCATCAATCGGCCTGACGACGCAGGAAAGCCGGGATGTCCAGATAATCCAGATCATCCTGTGGATTCATCTTCGCGGCAGTCGCAGCACCGGCCTGAGCCTGGTTGCGCATGACGGTCGGACGGTCCAGGTCACGGTAGTTCACTGCTGGAGCTTCCTGACGAACAGGGGCTTGTTGTTGTGGCTGGGAAGCCATCGATGTGTGAACGGTATTGTCGATGACCTTCACAGGCTTCTCGATTTTAGCGCCCAGACCGGTCGCAACGACAGTCACGTGCAGCTCATCGCGCATGTCCGGATCGATAACGGTACCGACCTTGACCATGGCGTGCTCGGAAGCGAAGGCTTCGATGATGCTACCCACGTCGGAGTACTCACCCAGGGACAGGTCAGGACCGGCGGTGATGTTCACCAGGATGCCGCGTGCACCTTGCAGGTTCACGTCTTCGAGCAACGGGTTGCGGATGGCCGCTTCAGTCGCTTCACGTGCACGGTTCGGACCGCTGGCGCAGCCAGTGCCCATCATTGCCATGCCCATTTCGCTCATCACGGTACGTACGTCGGCGAAGTCGACGTTGATCATGCCCGGACGCTTGATGATGTCGGAGATACCGCGAACGGCACCGGCCAGTACATCGTCAGCCTTGGCGAAAGCCGACAGCAGGCTGGCGTCCTTACCGAGGATGGTCAGCAGCTTCTCGTTGGGAATGGTGATCAACGAGTCGACGCTTTCCGACAGCAGGCGGATGCCTTCGTCAGCCAGCTGCATACGCTTGCGGCCTTCGAACGGGAACGGACGGGTCACCACCGCAACGGTGAGGATCCCCATTTCCTTGGCCACTTCAGCAATGATCGGCGCAGCACCGGTACCGGTACCACCGCCCATGCCAGTGGTGATGAACACCATGTTGGTGCCCTGCAGGACTTCGGCAATGCGCTCACGATCTTCGAGAGCGGCCTGACGACCTACTTCAGGGTTTGCACCGGCACCCAGACCCTTGGTCACGCTGGTACCCAGTTGCAGGATGGTCCGCGCGCTGATGCTCTTCAGCGCCTGGGCATCAGTGTTGGCGCAGATGAATTCAACGCCTTCAATGTTGCTCTTGACCATGTGATTCACGGCGTTGCCGCCGCCACCGCCAACACCGATAACTTTAATAACCGGGCTTGCGGGGATGTTGTCTACGAGTTCGAACATTTTCCCTCTCCTTTACGTTCTCTAGTTTTTTCGCCTACTGCCTGTATCTACAACGGTGTAGCGGTGCTGCGGTGAATCTTAGAAATTGCCCTGGACCCAGCTCTTGATGCGATCGAGCAAGGCGCCTTTCGGTTCTTCGTTGCTGTAGCTGTCGCGACTGCCGATACCCGAGAACGAAATGCCGTCGGATTGTTTCTGCAGGCCGTACATCAACAGGCCGACACCGGTGGAATAAATCGGGTTGCGGACCACGTCATCCAGGCCTCGCACGCCATGAGGCACGCCCAGGCGCACCGGCATGTGGAAGATTTCCTCGGCCAGTTCGGTAGCGCCTTCCATCTTCGACGTACCGCCGGTCAGCACGATGCCGGCCGGGATCAGGTCTTCGTAGCCGCTGCGACGCAGCTCGGCCTGGATCAGGGTGAACAGCTCGTCGTAACGCGGTTCGACCACTTCGGCCAGGGCCTGACGGGACAGCTCGCGCGGTGGACGGTCGCCAACGCTCGGCACCTTGATGGTCTCACCGGCACCGGCCAGTTTGGCCAGGGCACAGGCGTAGCGGATCTTGATTTCTTCGGCGTACTGGGTCGGGGTGCGCAACGCCATGGCGATGTCGTTGGTCACCTGATCGCCCGCAATCGGGATCACCGCGGTATGACGGATCGCGCCTTCGGTGAAGATCGCGATGTCGGTGGTGCCACCGCCGATGTCCACCAGGCACACGCCCAGCTCTTTCTCGTCATCGGTCAGCACCGAGTACGCCGACGCCAGTTGCTCGAGAATGATGTCGTCGATTTCCAGGCCGCAGCGACGCACGCATTTTTCAATGTTCTGTGCGGCGTTGACGGCGCAGGTGACGACGTGAACCTTGGCTTCCAGTCGCACACCGGACATGCCCAGAGGCTCACGGACGCCTTCCTGGTTATCGATCACGTAATCCTGCGGCAGGGTGTGCAGCACGCGCTGGTCAGCCGGGATTGCCACGGCCTGGGCGGCGTCGAGCACACGCTCGAGGTCGGCGGAGCTGACTTCGCGATCACGAATGGCCACGATGCCGTGGGAGTTCAGGCTGCGGATATGATTGCCGGCCACGCCAACGAACGCCGAGTGGATGCGGCAACCGGCCATCAGCTGTGCCTCTTCGATGGCGCGCTGGATCGACTGCACGGTGGACTCGATGTTCACCACCACGCCTTTCTTCAGGCCGCGGGACGGATGGGTACCGATCCCGACGATTTCCAGCGTGCCGTCGCCCGACACCTCGCCTACCAGCGCCACCACCTTGGAGGTGCCGATATCGAGACCGACGATCATTTTGCCGCTTTGAACGTTTGCCATGGGTCCTGCCTCTCTTAATTCTTCGCGACAGCGGGTTGGGCTGTCGTAGGCGCTACAGGTTCGCGCCAGCCAACGGCCAGGCCGTTGGCATAACGCAGATCGATGCGCGCAATGTTCGTAATCTGTTCTTTAAGCGTCTTGTCATAGATGGCAATGAAACGGCGCATCTTTTCCACCAGGTTGCCGCGTCCCAGCAGCAGTTCTATTCCAGGGCCCGCACTGCCGGGGCCAGTGGTCAGGAACCAACTGCCTCGTTCACGCAACTCCAGGCGTGCAATCGAGAAACCCAGGGGCCTGAGCATCTGGCTCAGCACCTGGTATTGCTGCATCACTTGCTGTTGAGCCCGCTGTGGGCCGAACAGCTGCGGCAGGTGTTCATAATTCGCCAGCTCACGCGGCGTGAACGCCTGTCCCTGGTTGTTCAACAGCGATTCGTCGCCCCAGCGAGCCACCGGCAGTTGTTCTTCCAGGCGGATCACCACTTGATCCGGCCACACCCGCCGTACCTCGGCATGGGCAATCCATGGCATCTGTTCCAGTTCGGTGCGCATGCTCGCCAGGTCGATGGTGAAGAAGCTCGACGCCACATAAGGGGCGATTCGCTGCTGCACTGCCTGCTGGCTGATGTAGCTCAAGTCGCCCTGCACATTGATCCTGGTGATCGGTCGGTCGGCGTACGGCAGCAAACGCTGTGCGCCTTCGTAAGTACCGAATCCCAATGCGACCAACAGCACCGGCCAGAACAGACTTTTCAGAAAGCCGAAATTGGCTTTCGGCAGGCGCGCAGACATCGGCTCTTTGGCCACCATTCGGCTGGCACCCCGCGGCACCGGCTTGCGGCCGGGTGCGGGGGGCTGATGTCTCAACTGTGCGCCTTGCATGGTCTTAACCTCGCGGCTCTTGCTGACTGGCAGCGTTGCGGCCAACGCTCTCGGCCAGAATGGCCAGAACCAGTTGCTGGAAATCCAGGCCGGCCGCACGGGCCGCCATTGGCACCAGGCTGTGATCGGTCATGCCCGGCGCGGTGTTGACTTCCAGGAACCAGAACTGCCCTTCGGCGTCCTGCATCACGTCCGCCCTGCCCCAACCGGCAATACCCAGCGCCTCACAGGCTTTGGCCGTGAGGTCCATGAGTTCCTTTTCCTTGGCGCTGTCCAGCCCGCACGGAATGCGGTACTGGGTATCGTTGGCGATGTACTTGGCGTCGTAGTCGTAGAAACTGTGCGTCGTGCCCAGGGCAATGGGAGGCAACACCTGGTCACGCAGGGTGGCGATGGTGAACTCCGGACCTTGAATCCATTGCTCGACCAACACTTGCGAATCGTAGGTACTGGCCGCTTTCCAGGCGTCGATCAATTCGGACGCGGAAGTCACTTTGGCCATACCGATACTTGAACCTTCATGCGCCGGTTTGACGATCAAAGGGAAGCCCAGTTCCGTGGCCGCCGAAATACAATCGGCCTCGCTGCTCAGCACCGCGTGACGTGGCGTCGGAATGCCCAGGCTGTGCCAGACCTGCTTGGTGCGCAGCTTGTCCATGGCCAATGCCGAGGCGAGGATGCCGCTGCCGGTGTAAGGAATGCCCAGGCATTCGAGCAGGCCTTGCATGCTGCCGTCTTCACCGCCACGACCGTGGAGGATGATGAAGGCGCGGTCGATTTTTTCGTTCAGCAGACGCTGCAGCAGATCATCGCCCACGTCGAGGCCGAACGCGTCCACGCCCGCGCTTTGCAGCGCATCGAGAACCGCATTGCCCGACTTCAGGGACACTTCGCGCTCGGCACTCTTGCCGCCGAACAGCACGGCGACGCGGCCGAAATCTTTCGGCGCGACAGTGGAGACGAGGTTGGCGTAGGCAGCAGTCATTTCAACTTCCCCTCGACCGGCGCAGCCACGGCGCCGGCGAACAACTCGCTTTTCAACAGTTTTGGTGCGAGACCACCGATATCACCGGCGCCCTGGCACAGCAGAATGTCGCCCGCACGCAGCAGCGGCTTGACCAGTGGCGCGAGGTCGACACCACGCTCGATGTAGATCGGGTCGAGCTGGCCGCGCTGGCGGATGCTGTTGCACAGCTTGCGACTGTCGGCGCCCGGGATCGGTTCTTCGCCGGCCGGATAGACTTCCATCAGCAGCAATACGTTGGCGTCGGCCAGTACATTGACGAAGTCGTCGTACAGATCGCGGGTACGGCTGTAGCGGTGCGGCTGATAGACCATCACCAGTCGGCGCTCCGGCCAGCCACCACGTACAGCCTTGATCACCGCTGCGACTTCGGTCGGGTGGTGGCCGTAGTCGTCGACCAGCATGACGTTGCCACCGTCCACCGGCAGTTCGCCGTAGACCTGGAAGCGACGGCCGACGCCCTGGAACCCGGACAGGCCCTGGACGATGGCTTCATCGCTGACGCCTTCATCGGTGGCGATACAGATGGTCGCCAGTGCGTTCAATACGTTGTGGTTGCCCGGCATGTTCACCGAGACATCCAGCGGCTCGCGATCCGGACGCAGCACGGTGAAGAAGGTCTGCATGCCTTGCTGGCGGACATTGATGGCGCGCACGTCACAGTCGTCGCCGAAGCCGTAGGTCACGGTCGGACGCTTGACCTGCGGCAGGATTTCACGCACCACCGGATCGTCCAGGCAGACCACAGCCAGGCCGTAGAACGGCAGGTTGTGGAGGAACTCGACGAAGGTTTTCTTCAGTTTGTTGAAGTCACCGTCGTAGGTCGCCATGTGATCGGCGTCGATGTTGGTGACCACGGCCACCAGCGGTTGCAGGTGCAGGAAACTGGCGTCGCTTTCGTCGGCCTCGGCGATCAGATAACGGCTGGTACCGAGCTGGGCGTTGGTGCCCGCGGCATTCAGACGGCCACCGATCACGAAGGTCGGGTCCAGGCCACCGGCGGCGAACACCGAAGCGATCAGGCTGGTGGTGGTGGTTTTGCCGTGGGTACCGGCGACGGCGATACCGTGGCGATAGCGCATCAGCTCGGCCAGCATCTCTGCACGCGGCACCACCGGAATACGGCGTTCCAGCGCAGTGGCGACTTCCGGGTTGGAGGTGTTCACGGCACTCGACACCACCAGCACGTCGGCAGCGGCAGCGTTTTCGGCACGGTGACCGATGAAGATCTGCGCGCCGAAGGATTCCAGGCGCTCGGTGACCGGCGAAGCTTTCAGGTCGGAACCGGACACTTCATAACCCAGGTTCAACAACACTTCGGCAATCCCGCACATGCCCACACCGCCGATCCCGACGAAGTGGATGCGACGGATGCGGCGCATTTCCGGTTGTGGCATGGCTTTCTTATTCTCAACCATGGGCCACCTCCAGGCAGGTATCGACCACGTTACGGGTGGCATCGGGTTTGGCCAGGCGGCGGGCCGCAGTGGCCATATCATTGAGTCGTTGCGGTTGCATCAGGACCTCTGTCAGGCGAGCGGCAAGATCCGCTGCGCCAGTCGTTCTTTGCGGCATCAGGAAGGCAGCGCCTTCGCGGGCCAAATAATCGGCGTTGCGGGTCTGGTGATCGTCGATCGCGTGGGGCAAGGGCACCAGCATCGAGGGCAGACCGGCGGCAGCCAGTTCACTGATGGTCAGCGCACCGGCGCGACACACCACCAGGTCGGCCCAGCCATAGGCTTGGGCCATGTCTTTGATGAAGGGCTGCACTTGCGCCTCGACGCCAGCCGCGCGATAGCGCTCTGCAGTCACTTCATCGTGGTTTTTGCCGGCCTGATGGAATACCTCCGGACGCAAGTCGACGGCGACTTGCGACAGGGCGTCAGGCAGCAACTTGTTCAACGGCTCTGCCCCCAGGCTTCCGCCCAGGATCAGCAAACGTGCCTTGCGACCGCCCAGGGCAGGTCGCGGTGTTTCGAGGAACAGCTCGGTGCGCACCGGATTACCGGTGGTCCGTCGGCTGCTCGACAGGGTAAAGGTGTCGGGGAACGCTTCACAGACCCGGGCGGCCAACGGCACCAGCAACCGATTGGCGGTACCGGCCACGGCGTTCTGCTCATGAACGATCACCGGCACGCCGGCCAGTTTCGCAGCGACACCGCCAGGACCGGTCACAAAACCACCGAAACCAACGACACAGACCGGCCGCAACCGACGAATGATCGCCCGCGCCTGCCAGACTGACTTGAGAACCATGAACGGCGCCTTGAGCAAGGACAACTTGCCCTTGCCCCGCACACCGCTGGCGTTGATCCGGTGCAACTCGATACCGGCTGCCGGAACCAGGTCGTTCTCGATGCCGCGCGGCGTACCGAGCCAGTGCACCGTATAACCGCGGGACTGGAACTCGCGGGCACAGGACAATGCCGGAAACACGTGGCCACCGGTGCCACCAGCCATGATCAATACGTTAGCGCCCATGGTTCGGCTCCTCGGCGAAGTCGCTCTCATGGAACTCCATCTCTTCACTGCCCAAATGAGTTCGACTCTCCCACTCGATGCGCAGCAGCAAACCGAGACAGGCACAGCAGATCACCAACGAACTGCCGCCATAACTGAGAAATGGCAGGGTCAGGCCCTTGGTCGGCAGCAGGCCGACGTTCACCCCGATGTTGATCAGGAATTGACCAATCCACAGGAACGACAGGCCGTACGCCACATAGGCGGCAAAAAACTGCTTGGCCTTCTCGGCCCACAATCCGATGTACATGCCACGAATACAAACGAAGACGAACAGCGCGACCGTGCACAAAGAACCCACGGCACCCAGTTCTTCAGCCAGGACCGAGAACACGAAGTCGGTGTGGGCTTCCGGCAGGTAGAACTGTTTCTGCACGCTGTTGCCCAGGCCAACGCCCAGCCATTCGCCACGACCGAATGCGATCAATGCCTGAGACAACTGATAGCCGGCGCCGAACTGGTCAGCCCATGGATCGGCAAAGTTGGTCAGACGCGCCATCCGATACGGCTGCATTTGAATCAGCAACACCACCGCCGCAACCGCCAGCACAACCATCAGGGAAAAACGGAACAGCCCGACGCCGCCGAGGAACAGCATCGCCGCGGCAGCCCCCATCATCACGACGGTGGCACCGAAGTCCGGCTCCATCAGCAGCAGGCCCGCCATTGGCAGCAG
Organism: Pseudomonas izuensis; assembly: GCF_002356535.2. Taxonomy (NCBI): domain Bacteria; kingdom Pseudomonadati; phylum Pseudomonadota; class Gammaproteobacteria; order Pseudomonadales; family Pseudomonadaceae; genus Pseudomonas; species Pseudomonas izuensis. Next base: position 5,689,295 of record NZ_AP017423.2, read on the forward strand.
AACGATGAACGGCTTGAAGAAGCCCATCCAGCTTTCCCGCACTTCCTTCTGGCGACGCACCAGATAACCGGCGAGGTAGATCACCACAAACACCTTGGCGATCTCGGACGGCTGCACGTTGAAGAAGCTGAAACCGATCCAGCGCATCGAACCGTTCACTTCACGGCCGATCCCCGGGACGATCACCATCACCAGCAAACCGAAGGCACCGATCAGCATCAGCCAGCCCAGGCGTTGCCAGGTGGCGATCGGAATCATCATGGTGACAACGCAGGCACCCAAGCCCAGCACCACATAAATAAGGTGGCGAATCATGTAATACAGCGGGCTGCCCGACTGTGCCGCCGCCACTTCGGTGGAGGCCGATGCAATCATGATCAGCCCCAGCCCCAGCAGCGCCAGGCAACCGGCGAGCATCGGGAAGTCGAGGTCGATGCCGCGCCCGGTGATGAGTGGCGATGGGAATGGCTTGATAATGCCTTTGAGGCTCATGCCAGATCCTCCACGGCGCGGACGAACTGGTGACCACGGTCTTCGTAGTTCTTGAACATGTCGAAGCTGGCACAGGCCGGCGACAGCAGCACCACGTCACCTGGCTGGGCAGCGGCGCGGCACTGTTCCACGGCTTCGACCAGCGAACCGGCGCGAATCAACGGGACGGCGTCGCCAATGGCCTCACCGATCTTGTCGGAATCACGGCCCATCAGAATGACGGCACGGCAGTTGGCTGCCACCGGAGCACGCAGATCCTTGAATTCGGCACCCTTGCCGTCGCCACCGGCAATCAGCACGATTTTGCCGTCGATGTCCGCGCCCAGGCCTTCGATGGCGGCCAGGGCAGCACCGACGTTGGTGGCTTTGGAATCGTTGTAATAGCCCACGCCTTCCAGGTCCCGCACCCACTGGCAACGGTGTTCCAGCCCGGCGAAGTTGCGCAGGGCCGAGAGCATGGCATCGAACGGCAGGCCGACGGCGTGGCCAAGGGCCAATGCCGCCAGGGCGTTGGACTGGTTATGGGCGCCGCGAATTTTCAGCTCGCGCACCGGCATCAGGTTCTGGAACTCGAAAGCCAGGTACTTCTCGCCGTCTTCTTCGCGGATACCGAAAGCCTTGAAGTCCGGTTTGTTCAGGCCGAAGGTCCAGCAAGGCTGACCCTCGCCCATCAGCGGACGGCTCAAGGCATCCTGGCGGTTGACCACAAACTGCTTCGCACCACGGAAAATCCGGTGCTTGGCCAGGTGATAGGCCGGCAGACCGCTGTAGCGATCCATGTGGTCTTCGCTGATGTTGAGTACGGTCGCCACTTCGGCGTTGAGCTGATCGGTGGTTTCGAGCTGGAAGCTCGACAGTTCCATCACATACAACTCGACGTCGTCGCTGAGCAGATCCAGTGCCGGCGTTCCGAGGTTGCCGCCGACGGCGACACGCTTGCCGGCCGCAGCCGCCATCTCGCCGACCAGGGTGGTCACGGTGCTTTTCGCGTTGGAGCCACTGATGGCCACGATCGGCGCCTTCGCGTTACGCGCGAACAGCTCGATGTCGCCGGACAGCTTCACGCCACGGGCAGCGGCAGCCTGCAGGGCCGGGGTCGCCAGCGCCAGGCCGGGACTCACGTAGAGCTCGTCGGCACGGCACAGGAACTCGACATCCAGCTCGCCACAACGCACTTCCACGTGCGGATAGTCACGCTTGAGCGTGGCCAGTTCCGGTGGATTTTCCCGCGTATCGGCCACGGCAAACGCCACGCCCCGGTTCGCCAGGAAGCGAACCAGGGACATGCCGCTCTTGCCGAGGCCGACAACGATGCGGAAGTGGTCAGAAGCGATCAGAGACACGAATTTCTACCTCAGCTTCAGGGTGGCAAGGCCGATCAGCACGAGAATCACGGTGATGATCCAGAAACGGACGATCACGCGCGGCTCGGGCCAGCCCTTGAGTTCAAAGTGGTGGTGAATCGGCGCCATGCGGAATACGCGGCGACCGGTCAGCTTGAAGGAAGCAACCTGAATGACGACTGACAGGGTCTCCATCACGAACACACCGCCCATGATGAACAGGACGATTTCCTGACGGACGATCACCGCGATGGTGCCCAGGGCCGCGCCCAGCGCCAGTGCGCCGACGTCGCCCATGAAGACTTGTGCCGGATAGGTGTTGAACCAGAGGAACCCGAGGCCGGCACCGATCAATGCGCCGCAGAACACGATCAGCTCGCCCGCGCCCGGTACGTACGGGATCAACAGGTATTCGGCGAATTTCACGTTACCCGACAGGTAGCAGAAAATACCCAGGCCACCGCCCACCATCACGGTCGGCATGATCGCCAGGCCATCGAGGCCGTCGGTCAGGTTGACCGCGTTGCTCGAACCGACAATCACGAAATAGGTCAGGACGATGAAGCCCGCACCCAACGGAATGCTGTAGTCCTTGAGCATCGGCAGGATCAAGGTGGTTTCCACCGGGGTCGCGGCGGTCATATAAAGGAAGATCGCTGCACCCAGGCCGAACACCGATTGCCAGAAGTATTTCCAGCGGCTCGGCAAGCCTCGGGAGTTCTTCTCGATCACCTTGCGGTAGTCGTCGACCCAGCCGATGGCACCGAACAGCAGCGTTACCAGCAATACGACCCAGACATAACGGTTGGTCAGGTCTGCCCATAGCAGGGTGCTGACACCAATGGACGACAGAATCAGCGCACCCCCCATGGTCGGGGTGCCGGACTTGGACAGGTGCGATTGCGGGCCGTCATTGCGAACGGATTGTCCGATCTGACGGTTCTGCAGGGTGCGGATCATCCACGGGCCATAGCACAGCGACAAAACCAGCGCGGTCAGCACACCGAGAATCCCGCGCAGGGTCAGGTACTGGAAGACCGCGAAGCCTTTGTAGAACTGTTGCAGATACTCCGCTAGCAGCAGCAGCATTAATGTTTCTCCAGACTGGTCCCGCACAAAGCGGCGACGATGTTTTCCATCGCAGCGCTGCGCGAGCCCTTGATCAAAATGGTGGTGTTTGTGTCTTGCTCGGCGCCCAGGGCCTTGATCAGTTCAGCCTGCGTGCTGAAATGAAAGGCCTGTGGACCGAAGGCGTTGACGGCGTGAAGCATCATCGGCCCGACGGCGTACAGCGCAGAAACCTTGCCACGGGCGTATTCGCCCACGTCGCGGTGCCCCTGCTCCGCCCAATCGCCCAACTCGCCGATATCCCCGAGCACCAGGACGGTGCGGCCGGAAAAGCCGGCGAGTATATCAACGGCGGCGCACATGGAGGTGGGGTTCGCGTTGTAAGTGTCATCGATCACGCGCATGCCGTTGCTGGCCAGTTGTGCGACGGTGCGACCCTTGACCGGTTGCACCGCACCCAGGCCGGTGGCGATGCCGAACAGCGATACACCCAGTGCATGGGCGGCGGCTGCAGCGGCCATGGCATTGGCGACGTTATGGGTGCCGAGCAGGTTCAATTGAACACGCTCCACACCATCGGGTGTGTGCAGGTTGAACGCCGGGCATCCGCGGGCATCGGTGGCCAGGTCGCTGGCGTGAAAGTCCGCACTGCTGTTGGTCAGGGCGAAGGTCAGCACCTTGCGACCGGCTGCGCGCTTCTTCCAGATGTCGAACGCCTTGTCATCCAGATTGAGAACGGCGACGCCATCGGCATCCAGCCCTTCAATAATCTCACCCTTGGCTTCGACGATTTTTTCCGGTCCGCCGAACTCGCCCACGTGGGCGGTCCCGGCATTGTTGAGAATGGCCACGTGGGGCTTGGTCATGGCGACGGTGTAGGCAATTTCACCCAGGCGTGAGGCTCCGAGCTCGATCACGGCGGCGGTGTGTTCCGGCGCCAGTTCGAGCAGGGTCAGCGGAACGCCGAGGTCGTTGTTCAGGTTGCCACGGGTCGCCAGCACCGGGCCCCGGGTGCGCAAAATGCTCGCGAGCATTTCCTTGACCGTGGTCTTGCCACTGGAGCCGGTGACCGCAGCCACCGGATGGCTATAGGCTGCACGGTTCAGTGCGCCCAATTGCCCCAATGCCTGACGGGTATCGCTGACCAGCAATTGCGGCAGTGTGCTGTCGGCGACTTCGCGCTCGACCAATGCCGCAACGGCGCCTTTGGCCGCCACGTCATTGAGATAGTCATGGCCATCGAAGCGCGGACCGGCCAAGGCAATAAACAACTGACCCGGCTTGATCGCGCGACTGTCGATGCTGACGCCGTCGAAGCTGGCATCGGCGCCGATCAGGCGGCCACTCAATGCGCCGGTCAGTTCGCTGAGTTTCAAGGCTTTAAGCATGGGCCACCTCCCACGCGGTCAAGGCGTGATCGGCCTCGACCAGATCAGAGAAGGCATGGCGCTCGCCGTTGATTTCCTGATAGTCCTCATGACCTTTACCGGCCAGCACGATCACGTCATCCGCCGAAGCGCCGGCGATCAACTGGGCAATCGCCTGGCCACGGCCAGCGACGAACGTCACTTTGTCCACAGCCGTGAAACCGGCGCGGATGTCATCGAAAATAATCGCCGGATCTTCGGTACGCGGGTTGTCGTCGGTGACCAGCACGCCGTCGGCCAACCGTTCGACCACTTCAGCCATCAGTGGACGCTTGCCGCGATCACGGTCGCCGCCGCAGCCGAACAGGCACAACAAGCGACCCTTGACGTGCGGACGCAGCGCGGTCAGGACTTTTTCCAGGGCATCCGGGGTGTGGGCATAATCGACCACCACCAGCGGCTGAGCGCCGCCACCAAGGCGTTGCATGCGACCGGCGGGGCCTTCGAGCTTCGGCAGCACCTTGAGAATTTCGTCGAGGGCGTAGTCCAGACCGAGCAAGGCGCCGACGGCAGCCAGCACGTTGCTCAGGTTGAAACGACCGAGCAGGGTGCTGCGCAAGTGGTGCTCGCCCTGCGGCGTGACCAGCGTGGCACGCACGCCTTCGTCGCCGAACTGCGCTTCGCGGCAATACAGGTAGGCGCTGCTGTCGAGCAGGCTGTAGGTAATCAGCCGCGACTCGCGTTTATCGGCGGCCAATTGCCGACCGAAATCGTCGTCGAGGTTGACCACCCGGCATTTCAAATCGGTCCAGGCGAACAGCTTGGCCTTGGCTTCGCCATAGGCCTGCATGGTGCCGTGGTAATCCAGATGATCGCGGGAAAGATTGGTCATCACCGCCACGTCGAACGCCAGCGCGGTGACCCGCCCCTGATCCAGGCCATGGGACGAGACTTCCATGGCCACGGCTTTGGCACCGGCCTTTTTCAGATCACCAAGGGTCGCTTGCACGGCAATCGGATTCGGCGTGGTGTGCAGGCCGCTTTCCAGGGCACCGTAGAAACCGGAGCCCAGGGTGCCGACGATGCCGCAGTGCTGGCCGAGCAGGTCCAGCGCCTGGGCCACCAGCTGGGTCACGCTAGTCTTGCCGTTGGTGCCGGTCACGCCGATCAGGTTCAGGTGATGGCTCGGCTCGCCATAAAAACGTCCGGCGATATCCGACAGTTGCGCCGCCAGGCCCTTGACCGGAATCAACGGCACGTCGGTAATCGGCAGCACGGTAGCGCCTTCCACTTCGTACGCCACGGCAGCGGCACCGCGCTGCAGCGCATCGCCAATGTGCGCACGACCGTCGAACTTGCCGCCCGGCACCGCGAGAAACAGGTCACCGGCGCGCACATTACGGCTATCGAGCGCCAATTCACGGATCAACAGATCGTGGCCGGCGTGGGGGAAAATCTTGTTCAGACTCAATGACATCAGCCGCGCCCTCCATTGGCTTTCAGCGGAACGACCGGGGTGGCGTTGGCTTGTTGAACAGGTGGCAGGTTGTCCGGTGTGACGTTCATCAGGCGCAGGGTGCCGGACATCACGCGACTGAACACCGGTGCCGAGACCAGGCCACCGAAGTAACCGGCCTTGGTCGGCTCATCGATGACGACCACGATGGCATAACGCGGATCGTTCATCGGGCCGAAACCGGCGAACAGCGAGCGGTAGGAGTTCTCGGCATAGCCTTTGGTGCCGACCGAGGTTTTACGCGCAGTACCGGATTTGCCGCCAACGTGATACGCCGGCACTTGCGCACGGAATACACCGCGCGGCGCTTCAATCACTTGCTGCAGCATGCCATGCATGGTCTTCGCCACTGCTTCCGGCAGCACCTGGGTGGTTTGCGGCGTTTTGTCGGTTTTGATCAGTGTCAGCGGCGCAAGGCGACCGTTGTTTGCCAGCGCCGAGAAGGCGTGGACCAACTGGATCGCCGTCACCGAGACCCCGTAGCCGTAGGACAGCGTGGCCGTCTCGGCCTTGCGCCATTCGCGGTAGTTCGGCAGGTTGCCGACACGTTCGCCCGGGAAGCCGAGACCCGTGTCCTGGCCGAGACCGAGTTTTTGTGCCAGGCGGAAAATGGTTTCGCCACCAATATCGAACGCGACCTTACTCATGCCGACGTTACTGGAATTGATCAGAATGCCCGTCATATCCAGCACCGGACCTTCGGTCTTGGAGACGTCCTTGATGGTGTACTTGCCAATCTGCAAGGAGCCCGGGTACACCTCGACGGTATCGCTCGGTTTCCAGCGTCCGGTTTCGATGGCGGCGCTCATGGAGATCGCCTTCATGGTCGAGCCCGGTTCGAACACGTCGATCATCGCGCGGTTGCGCATCATCGCCGGTTGCAGGTTGCGACGGTTGTTCGGGTTGTAGGTCGGCTGGTTGACCATCGCGAGGATTTCGCCGGTCTTCACGTCCATGATCACCAGGCTGCCGGCCTTGGCACCATTTTCGATGATCGCGTTGCGCAATTCGCGGTTGGCCAGATATTGCAGGCGCAGGTCAATGGACAACGCCAAGGGCTTTCCGGCCTTGGCGTTTTTGGTGACCTGGACATCCTTGATCAGCCGGCCACGCCGGTCCTTGATGACCTGTCGCTTGCCGGGGACCCCGGCCAGCCATTCGTCATAGGCCAACTCGACACCTTCTCGACCATGGTCGTCGATGTCGGTAAAACCAACCATGTGGGCGGTGACTTCTCCGGCGGGGTAGAAACGACGAAATTCTTCGATTCCGTAGACACCCGGCACTTTCAGGTCGAGCACAGCCTGACCCTGCTCGGGGGTCAGCCCGCGCACCAGGTAAATGAATTCTTTATTGGCTTGAGCTTCGAGACGCTCGGCCAGGGCTTTCGGATCTTGCCCCAGCGCGGCGGCCAGTGCTGGCCACTTTTCCTTGGCCAGCTGCATTTCCTTGGCATTGGCCCATAGGGTAGTGACCGGCGTACTGACGGCCAGAGGCTCGCCGTTACGGTCGGTAATCAGACCACGGTGAGCCGGAATCGGGATATGACGAACGCTGCGCGCGTCACCCTGGCCTTTGAGGAAGTCACGGTCGACCACTTGCAGATCGATGATGCGCCAGGCGATCGCCACCACCATGACGCCGAGCAAACCCAGCACCAGGCGAAACCGCCAGGGAAAGAGCGCGCCTTCGAGTTTCATCATGGCGCCACCATCTGCACTTCGGCGGCACCGGGAATGCGCATTTTCAGTTGTTCGGTGGCCAGGACTTCGATGCGGCTATGGGCAGTCCAGGTGCTCTGCTCGAGAATCAACCGGCCCCATTCGGCTTGCGCTTTGTCACGCACACTCAACTCGTTGTACAGCGAGTTCAGCAACTGACGATTCCAGTGCGCGCTATAGGACACGCCGATGGCAGACACGAGCACGCCAATGAACAGCAGCAGCATGAAAAAGCTTCCGCCGGGCAGTGGCTTGGCGAATAGCTTGCTCACCGCAGCTTCTCCGCCACGCGCATGACAGCGCTACGGGAACGGGGGTTGGCTTTGAGTTCGGCGTCGGAGGCCGTCTGTGCTTTGCCATGGACTTTGATTTTCGGTTCGAAAGCGACATGCCGAACCGGCAGGTTGCGCGGCAGGTTGTCGGCTTCGCCTTTCACCAGCTTGCGCATGAACAGTTTGACGATACGGTCTTCGAGCGAATGGAAGCTGATCACCACCAGGCGACCGCCCACTTCCAGGCACTCCAGGGCGGCTTCAAGGCCGGTTTCCAGATCACCCAATTCGTTGTTGACGTGAATGCGCAGCCCCTGGAACGCACGGGTAGCAGGGTTTTTGCCCTTTTCCCACGCCGGGTTGGCGACTTTCAATACTTCAGCCAGATCGCCGGTACGCTCGAACGGCTTGATGTCGCGACGCTCGGCCACAGCACGGGCCATGCGCCCGGAAAAACGCTCTTCTCCGTATTCCTTGAACACGCGGGCGATTTCTTCCACCGGTGCGGTGTTGACGAACTCGGCCGCACTGATCCCGCGGGACGGGTCCATGCGCATGTCCAGGGGGCCGTCATTGAGGAAACTGAAGCCGCGCTCAGGGTCGTCGAGTTGCGGCGAAGACACGCCGAGGTCAAGCAATATGCCGCTGACCTTACCTTGCAGTCCGCGTTCGGCGACTTCGGATCCAAGCTCGGCAAAGCTGCGCTGCACAACGACAAAGCGGCCGTCTTCGGCCGCTAGCGTCTGCCCGGTGGCAATCGCTTGAGGATCTTTGTCGAACCCGAGCAACCGCCCATCAGGACCCAGTTGGCTCAGGATCAACCGGCTATGCCCGCCCCGCCCGAACGTGCCATCCAGATAGCAGCCATCAGGGCGTACGGCGAGAGCCTCGACGGCTTCGTCAAGCAGTACGGTGATGTGGTTAAAGCCGCTATCAATAGTCACAGGATCAAATCACGCAGTTCATCAGGCATGGCGCCCGGTTGTTGAATAGCAGCCAGGTCAGCGGCAGAAACCGCATTCCAGGCATCCTCGTCCCACAATTGGAACTTGTTCAGTTGGCCTACCAACATCGCGTGCTTATCCAACTTGGCATATTCACGAAGACGCGGCGGAACCAGGAAACGGCCACTGCCATCGAGCTCGAGGTCGACGGCATTACCAATCAGTAAACGTTGCAGGCGGCGGTTCTCTTCACGGAGCGAAGGCAGTGCGCGCAGTTTGGTTTCAATAATTTCCCACTCATCGAGGGGGTAAACACACAAACACGGATCAACGGCATCAATTGTGACGATTAACTGACCGGAACTACGCGAAACGAGCTCGTCACGGTACCGGCTCGGCATGGCGAGACGGCCCTTTGCGTCGAGACTGATAGCGTTGGCTCCGCGAAACACGTCAGCGTTTCTCCAAATATTAGCGTTTTGCGCTCAAAAAACCCACTTCATGCCACTTTCCGCCACTTGCGCACACTATAGGAATGCGCCCACCACACCGTCAAGGCGCGGATTGAAGGAAAACCCTTACAGAACTGAGATTTAGGAGCATAAAAGGAGGGGTAACGAGAATCCGGCAGATGCACCTGCCCGATAACTTGAATCAGCACAGAGGGCTGCGTTCGGAAGTTAAAGTAATTTATTAAGAGTAAGATTTTTTTGGTATTACGAAAGTGTTAATGCCGACGTTTCTGAAAGGAGGGAAATTGCTATCACCACCACCCTGCTCAATGATTTAAGCAGAGGGAAGAAAAAAGGTGGAGAGTCGATCTGTAAGCCGGGTTCTGTCTTGAACAGTCATTCGTCTACGATGGCCATCACTGGACATCTTTAGCAACCTACCCGGTCCCAGCGCGGGCCACGCCTTGGGACCCTATTTGGTCTTGCTCCAAGTGGGGTTTACCTAGCCACGAGCTGTTGCCAGACGTGCGGTGCGCTCTTACCGCACCTTTTCACCCTTACCGGCGCCGAAGCGCTTAGGCGGTTATTTTCTGTGGCACTTTCCGTAGGCTCACGCCTCCCAGGCATTACCTGGCACTTCGCCCTATGGAGCCCGGACTTTCCTCCCCCCCCTAATTTTCATAGAGGGCAGCGACTGTCCGATCGACTCTCCGTCGCGAAGGTTAACGGCAGAGCGCTTGAAGAACAAGCGCTAAAAGCCTTTGGCCATGCCAGTGCGTCGGTTTTTACTCGCTCTTCTGTTTATCCAGCGCAACCTGATAGAGCACATTCTTGCGCTCACCGGTAATTTGCGCTGCCAATGCCGCGGCACGCTTGAGCGGCATTTCTTCAAGCAACAGGTTGAGGATGCGCATCGCCTCACTGCTGACCGCGTCTTCGCTCTCGGGTGCCGACCACCCCGCCACCAGCACCACGCACTCGCCACGCTGCTGATTACTGTCCGACTCGACGAACTGGCGCAACTCGGCCAGTGGCAAGCCCTTGAGGGTTTCAAACGTCTTGGTGATCTCCCGCGCCAGCAATGCGGGACGGTCGGCGCCGAACACCAGCTCCATGTCTTGCAGGCATTCGAGGATCCGGTGCGGGGCTTCATAAAAGATCAATGTGCGCGGCTCTTCCTTTATCGACTCGAGACGAGCGCGCCTTCCCACAGCCTTGGCCGGCAGAAAACCTTCAAAGATGAAACGGTCGGAGGGCAGCCCGGCCGCCGACAATGCTGCAATCAACGCACAGGCGCCCGGAACCGGCACCACATTGATCCCGGCTGCACGAGCCTGGCGCACCAGGTGATAACCCGGATCGGAAATCAACGGCGTGCCTGCATCGGAGATCAGCGCCACATCGTCGCCCGCGAGCAGGCGGGTAATAAAGCGACTGCCTTCATCACGCTCATTGTGCTCATGGCAAGCCGCCAGCGGCGTAGGAATGCCGAAGTGCTGCATCAAACGCTGGGAGTGCCGGGTATCCTCGGCGGCGATCAACGCGACCTCGCGCAGGATTTTCAGCGCACGCGCACTGATGTCGTCCAGGTTGCCGATGGGCGTCGCCACCACATAAAGCGAGCCAGCAGCGGAATTCAAAGCACCTGGAGCAGTCAAAGCGCACACCTCATGATCGATAAAGCCGCCATTGTAACGCGTAGCGACGCTGGCGATATGCGCAAGCATCATCGGGTTTTGCAGCGGTTTGTGCCGCACCGCAACATTTACACCAGCTAAATTGATCGATTCACGCCAGTAACATCGCGCCCCGGCCAGCGCTTGGGTACAATTCCACGCTAATTTGATCGAGTATCAGGAACACTTACATGATCGCTTGCCTGCGGCTGTTCACTGCCCTCTGCCTCGCTGCCTTGCTGGCGGCTTGCGCCAGCTCGCCCTCTTCCAGCCTTGGTGAACTACCACGGACCCCGGATGCCAGTATCGAGCAACTGCTCGAGAAAGCCGCCCAAAGCAAATCGCCGGAGGACGCCGCCCTGTTGCGCCTGAGCGCTGCAGACCTGGCTTACCACCAGGGCAATCCCGCCCAATCCGCGCAAATCCTGCAGCAAGTGCCCGTGGAGCAACTCAAGCCCGGCCAGCAGGTCTTCGCCAATACACTGGCCGCCGAATTGGCATTGACCCGCAACCAGCCGAAAGCCGCGCTGACCGCCCTGAGCCACCCGAGCATGGCGCGCCTGGCAGAATTGCCGCAAGAACAACAGGTCCGCACCGGTACCGTTCGCGCTCGCGCGCTTGAGGCCGATGGCCAGACCCTGGCCGCCGCAAAGGAACGTATCTTCATTGCGCCGATGCTCAGCGGTGACGCCGCCGGCAAAAACCACGAAGCGATCTGGGCACTGATCGCCTCACTGCCGACCGACCAATTGCAGCCGAACACGTCCGACGATCTCGGCGGCTGGATGGCCCTGGCACTGGCGGTAAAAACTGCCGGCACCGTGGAACAGCAGCAGGCCGCCATCGATAACTGGCGCGCACAGCACCCGAAACATCCGGCCGCCATTCAGTTGCCACTGCCACTGACCAAACTCAAGGAACTGGCCGGCCAGTCCCTGAGCAAGATCGCCCTGCTGCTGCCGCAGGATGGTCCGCTGGCCTCGGTAGGCAAAGCATTGCGCGAAGGCTTCATGGCCGCTCACTACCAGGCGCAGCAAGCCGGGCAGAAACCGCCAGCCATCGAGTTTTATGACAGCTCGCGCCTGACATCCCTCGACGAGTTCTATCGCAAGGCCCAGGCCGATGGCGTGCAATTGGTCGTTGGCCCACTGGAGAAGCCGCTGGTCAAACAGCTGAGCACTCGCCCGCAATTGCCGATCACCACCTTGGCGCTTAACTACAGCGAAGGCGAGCAAGGCCCGGCCCAATTGTTCCAGTTTGGTCTGGCCGCTGAAGACGAGGCCCGCGAAGTGTCTCGCCGCGCTCGCGCCGACGGCTTGCATCGCGCTGCCATCATGGTGCCGAAAGGCGAATGGGGCGACCGCGTACTTCGAGCGTTCAGCCAGGACTGGCAGGCCAACGGCGGCAGCATCGTCGCCACCGAACGCGTCGACCAGCCGGTTCAATTGGCCCAGCAGATTGCCGACATGTTCCAGTTGCGTCAGAGCGAAGGTCGCGCCAAGAGCCTGCAAAGCACCGTCGGCTCGCAAGTCGCCGCCCAGCCTTCCCGTCGCCAGGACATCGAATTCATCTTCCTGGCAGCCACCCCGCAACAGGCTCAACAGATCAAACCGACCCTGAACTTCCAGTACGCAGGTGATGTTCCGGTTTACGCCACGTCCCACGTGTTCAGCGCCAGCGGCGATGTGAACCAGTACAACGACATGAACGGCATCCGCTTCTGCGAAACGCCGTGGTTGCTGGACGCCAATGATCCGCTGCGCAAACAAGTCACCGCTCAATGGCCACAAGCAGCCGGCAGCCTGGGCCGCTTGTACGCCATGGGTGTCGACGCTTATCGCCTGGCGCCGCGCCTGGGGCAACTCAAGGCCCTGCCGGACAGCCGCATCGAAGGCGAATCGGGCAGCCTGGGCATGACGCAGAACCAGCGCGTCGTGCGGCAGTTGCCGTGGGCCGAGTTCGTCAATGGCCAGGTTCAGCGCCTGCCGGACACATCGCGCTAATGCCTGACAGGTCACGCCAGCAAAGCGGTAAAGATGCCGAGCGCCAGGCGCTCGGGCATCTTCAACAACAAGGTCTGCGGTTGCTGGCGCAGAACTGGCTGTGTAAACGCGGCGAGCTTGATCTGGTCATGCTAGATGGCGATACAGTAGTATTCGTTGAAGTTCGCTACAGGAAAAACACTCAATGGGGTGGCGCGCTCGGCAGCATCGATGAGCGCAAACGGCAGAAACTGATTTTTGCCGCGCAGTATTTTCTTCAGCGCGAGTCGCGCTGGGCCAATTCCCCTTGCCGTTTCGACGTGGTTGCCATTGATAGCGACCCCGATCAGTTGAACTGGTTACAGAATGCCTTTGACAGCTGATCGCTTGCACCCGAAACCGGACAACACCCAACACTTTTGCTCTTTGCTTTGCGGGCTGCACATTCACGTGCCGGACAGCCGCGCTCATTAAGGTCACACAGATGGACATGCAATCCCGAATTCGCCAGCTTTTTCAGGCCAGTATCGACACCAAGCAACAGGCGATGGACGTACTTGCACCGCACATCGAGCAAGCCAGCCAGGTCATGGTCAACGCCCTGCTCAACGAAGGCAAAATGCTTTCCTGCGGCAACGGCGGCTCTGCCGGTGATGCCCAGCATTTCTCGTCCGAGCTGCTCAACCGCTTCGAGCGTGAGCGCCCAAGCCTGCCCGCCATCGCGCTGACCACCGATAGCTCGACGATCACCTCGATCGCCAACGATTACAGCTACAACGAAGTCTTCTCCAAGCAGATCCGCGCTCTCGGCCAGCCGGGCGACGTTTTGCTGGCGATTTCCACCAGCGGTAACTCGGCGAACATTATTCAAGCGATCCAGGCCGCACATGATCGCGAAATGATTGTCGTAGCATTGACCGGTCGTGACGGCGGCGGCATGGCATCGCTGCTACTGCCCGAAGACGTGGAGATTCGCGTACCGGCCAATGTCACCGCACGTATTCAGGAAGTCCACCTGCTGGCGATCCATTGCCTTTGCGACTTGATCGACAGCCAACTGTTCGGGAGTGAAGAATGACCCCTAATCGCCTCGGCCTACTGGCCTTGACCCTGTGCCTCGGCATCAGCGGCTGCACCTCGGTAGTGACTGCCAGCCGTGAAGCACCGATTGAAGATGACCGCGGTACTCGCACACTGGGCAGCAAGATCGACGACTCCCTGATCGACACCAAGGTTGGCGTTAACGTCGCCAAGGCCGACCCGGCCCTGGACAAGGATTCGCACATCGTCGTTACCAGCTTCAATGGCGTCGTGCTGCTCGCCGGACAAACCCCGCGCGCAGACCTCAAGGCCAAGGCCGAGCAGGCCGCTGCTGCCGTTCAGCGCGTGAAGACCGTGCATAACGAACTGCAAGTCCTGCCACCCTCCTCGCTGCTGGCACGCCAGAACGACACCTGGCTGACCACCAAGATCAAGACCCAGATGCTCACCGACCCGAATATCCCCGGATCCCGGATCAAGGTTGTCACCGAAAATGGCATCGTCTATCTGCTCGGCCTGCTGACCAAGCAGGAAGCGGCTCAGGCGACCAATCTGGTGCAGGGTGTTTCCGGTGTGCAGAAGATTGTAAAACTGTTTGAGTACATCGACTGATACCCCTTCCTGTAGGAGCCGGCAAGCCGGCTCCTACAGTAATAAAAAAGGCGATCCATCCGGATCGCCTTTTTTATTACTTCACCACTTTCAAACTTGGCCGACCGCTAGGGCGCGGTGGCTCGCTGTCCGGTGGCGGAAGATCGTCATCCGGTTCGATCTCTTCATCCTCGCCCATCGGCGGTTCCAGATCGAACACCATACCCTGACCATTCTCCCGGGCGTAGATACCCAGGATCGATGCGATAGGTACATACAGCGTATGCGGCACACCACCGAAGCGGCCTTCGAAGCTCACAGCCTCGTTATCCATGTGCAAATGGCGCACGGCTTGTGGCGATACGTTCAATACAATTTGCCCGTCACTGGCAAAACCTTGCGGCACCTGGACCGATGGATATTCGGAATTGACCAGCATGTGCGGGGTGCAATCGTTGTCCACAATCCACTCGTAGAGCGCGCGGACCAGATAAGGTCGACTGGAGTTCATAGCGGCTCCTTAAGCCTTAGCGCATATCGCGTTCGACACCAGACAGACTCGCCTGGAAAGCCTCACGCGCAAACTGGCGCTCCATGTAATCAAGCAACGGCTTGGCAGGCCGTGGCAGTTCTATACCCAGAATCGGCAATCGCCAGAGTATTGGCAATAGGCAGCAATCCACCAGGCTTTGTTCCTCACTGAGGAAAAACGGCTTGTCGGCGAACAAAGGCGAGACGCCGGTCAGGCTTTCGCGCAACTCTTTACGCGCCACCGCGCGAGCGGCTTCCTTGGTCCGCGAATCCAGAATCAGATCCACCAGCCCACACCAGTCCCGCTGAATACGATGCATCAGCAGACGACTATTGGCACGCGCCACAGGATAAACCGGCAGGAGCGGCGGGTGCGGGTAACGCTCATCCAGGTATTCCATCACCACTGTAGATTCCCACAACGCCAGGTCACGATCGACCAGGGTGGGCAAACTGCCGTAAGGGTTCACTTCGATCAGTTTAGGCGGCTGACGACCAGCTTCCACATAGATGATCTCGGCGCTGACACCCTTCTCTGCCAGTACGATTCGCACTCGGTGGGAATAGTGGTCGGCGGGGTCGGAGTAACAGGCCAACCGATTGGTCACGCCCATGGCGATCCTCCTCGCTTGTAGACATTATCGAAAGCGGAAAAACGAGCGCGCCCAAAGGGCGCCTCCCGTAACGCCTGGCCAGCCAGGCTCGTTACACCTTCAGAGACGCCCTTGGGCGCGCGCGATTAACAGCAAGTGCTTGAAGCTTTATCAGTGCACGTCTTTCCAGTATTCACGCTTGAGCAAGTAAGCGAATACGAAGAAGAACGCCAGGTACAGCAATACATACGTACCGATGCGCTGATGTTGCAGCTTAACCGGGTTAGCCGAGTAAGCCAGGAAGGTTACCAGATTCTTGACCTTCTCATCGAACTGCTCTTCGGTCAAAGAACCGCTCTTCGGCACGATGGTCATCTGATCGCACGCCTCATGAGTCAGCGCCGTGCCGGTCAACGGATCATATTGCTTCTTCCCGTCCTCGACGATCTGAACCTGCTTGCAACCGACGACCTGGCGACCTTGCAGGCCGACCAGGACGTTAGGCATGCCGACGTTCGGGAAGACCTTGTTGTTCACACCCCAAGGGCGCGAAGGGTCTTCATAGAACGACCTCAGGTAACCGTAGAGCCAGTCAGTACCACGAACGCGAGCAACCAGCGTCAGGTCGGGCGGTGCAGCACCGAACCAGGTCTTGGCGTCAGCCGGCTGCATGCCGATGCTCATGTGGTCGCCAATCTTGGCGCCGGTGAACACCAGCTTCTCGAGCATCAGCTCGTGGGGAATGCCCAGGTCATCGGCAACACGCTCGTAGCGCTGGAACTTGGCACTGTGGCAGCCCATGCAATAGTTGGCGAACGTACGCGCGCCATCCTGCATGGCCGCTTTATCGGAAACGTCGATGTCGACTTTTTCCAGCTCCGGGCCACCGTGTTCAGCAGCAAAAGCGAACACTGGCAGCGCAGCAAGCATCAATACAGCAAATAGTTTTTTCATCAGCCAGTCACCCTTTCCGGAACCGGTTTGGTCTTCTCGAGCCTGGTGTAGAACGGCATCAGAATGAAGTAGGCGAAGTACAGGAAGGTACATACCTGCGACAGCAACGTACGCTCAGGGGTCGGGGCCAATACGCCCAGCACGCCCAGGATCACGAACGCGATGCAGAACACCCAGAGCCAGATCTTGCTCAGCCAACCCTTGTAGCGCATCGACTTGACCGGGCTGCGGTCCAGCCATGGCAGGACGAACAGCACAGCGATGGCCGCGCCCATGGCGATCACACCAAAGAGCTTGTCCGGAACCGCACGCAAGATGGCGTAGAACGGAGTGAAGTACCAGACCGGAGCGATGTGCTCTGGGGTCTTGAAGGCGTTTGCCACTTCAAAGTTCGGCTTCTCGAGGAAGTAACCACCCATTTCCGGGAAGAAGAACACGATGGAACAGAAGATGAACAGGAACACCACCACGCCGACAATATCTTTCACGGTGTAGTACGGGTGGAAGGCAATGCCGTCCAGCGGTACGCCGTTTTCGTCCTTGTACTTCTTGATATCCACGCCGTCCGGGTTGTTCGAACCGACTTCGTGCAGTGCCAGAATGTGCAGCACCACCAGACCGAGAATGACGATCGGCAAGGCAACCACATGCAGGGCAAAGAAGCGGTTCAGGGTAATACCGGAAATCAGGTAGTCACCACGGATCCACTGGGTCAGGTCGTTACCGATGACCGGGATCGCACCGAACAGCGAGATGATCACCTGGGCACCCCAGTAGGACATTTGCCCCCACGGCAGCAGGTAACCCATGAAGGCTTCAGCCATCAGCGCCAGATAAATCAGCATGCCGAAGACCCACACCAGCTCACGGGGCTTCTGATACGAACCGTAGAGCAGGCCACGGAACATGTGCAGATAGACCACGATGAAGAACGCCGAAGCGCCGGTGGAGTGCAACAGGCGCAGGATCGAGCCGTACTCGACGTCGCGCATGATGTATTCGACGGAAGCGAAGGCCTCTTCCGCCGACGGGGTGTAGCTCATGGTCAGCCAGACACCGGTGACGATCTGGTTGACCAGAACGAGCAGCGCCAGGGAACCAAAGAAGTAGAAGAAGTTGAAGTTCTTCGGGGCGTAGTACTTGCTGAGATGGTCTTCCCACATTTTGGTCGCGGGAAAGCGTGCATCAACCCAATCCATGAACTTGTTCATCACGCTTTCTCCGTATCGACGCCGATGACAATGATCTCATCGGTCTCATAGGAATGCGGGGGAACTGGCAGGTTCAAAGGCGCAGGTTGCGACTTGTAGACGCGGCCAGCCAGATCGTAGTGGGAGCCGTGGCAAGGGCAGAAATAACCACCTACCCAGTCCTTGCCCAGATCAGCGGGGGCGACTTCGGGACGGAATGTCGGCGAGCAACCCAGGTGCGTGCAGATACCGATCAGCAGCAGAACTTCAGGTTTGATCGATCGGGTTTGCGGATCGACATAGGTCGGTTGTGTCGAGTTCTTGGAGGTCGGGTCAGACAACTGGCCCTCGATCTTCTTCAGATTCCCCAGGATTTCCTGTGTACGGCGGACGATGAACACCGGCTGACCGCGCCACTCAGCAATCATCTGCTGGCCTGGCTCGATCTTGCTGACATTCACTTTCACCGGTGCACCTGCGGCTTTCGCCTTGGCACTGGGAAACCATGACCCCACGAACGGGACCGCAGCCCCCACCGCTCCTGCAGCACCCACCACGGATGTGGCTGCTACCAAGAAGCGACGCCGGCCTGCATTCACGCCGTCATTGCTCATTCAGTCCTCTCCCATCAGCTTTGTGGCCTGTTAAATCAGGCATCTACTAAATAAAACTATGTACTTATAAAAATTTTGCCGAATGGTAATGAAAAGCCCCAATTCTGACAAGGTAATTACCCTGGGGCGCTCCTCCCAAGCCTTGTAGTATAGGGCTTCTACGGATGTGGCAAGTTGTCACAGCGCAATTCTTTGATAAATCGCAGGCACAAAAAAACGCCCAGCTCCGTGAGGAAACTGGGCGTTCTTTTTTGAACGTGGAAGCGAATTAACGCTTCGAGTACTGCGGACGCTTACGCGCTTTACGCAGACCAACTTTCTTACGTTCAACTTCACGTGCATCGCGGGTTACGAAGCCAGCTTTACGCAGAGCGCTGCGCAGAGTTTCGTCGTAGTCCATCAGAGCGCGGGTGATGCCGTGGCGGATTGCGCCAGCTTGACCACTTACACCACCGCCGATCACGGTGACGTAGATGTCGAACTTCTCGACAGTCTCAGTCAATTCCAGCGGCTGACGAACTACCATGCGGGCAGTTTCGCGGCCGAAGAAATTATCCAGCGAACGGTTGTTGATGGAGATGTTACCAGTACCCGGACGCAGGAAAACGCGTGCGGTTGCGGTCTTGCGACGGCCAGTGCCGTAATTTTGAGTCGCCGACATAATGAACTATTCCGTTAAATCTTCAGTTCTTGGGGCTGCTGAGCAGTATGAGGGTGTGCAGCGCCCGCATAGACTTTCAGCTTACGGTACATGTCGCGACCCAGCGGGTTCTTAGGCAGCATGCCTTTGACCGCGGTCTCGATCACGCGCTCAGGGGCCTTGGCGATCAGCTTTTCAAAGTTGATCGACTTGATGCCGCCCGGGAAACCGGAGTGGGAGTAGTACATTTTGTCAGTGGTTTTAGCACCGGTAACACGGATCTGCTCGGCATTGATAACGACGATGTAGTCGCCGGTGTCAACGTGAGGAGTGTACTCAGGCTTGTGCTTGCCACGCAGACGGCTCGCGATTTCGGTGGCCAGACGACCCAGGGTCTGACCAGCAGCGTCGACGACAAACCAGTCGCGCTTTACTGTTTCCGGTTTAGCAGTAAAAGTTTTCATTCTTTATAGCCTCAGGGGCCGCCCTGTAAATTAGACGGCGGATCTTACTGAATAGTGCGTACTTTGACAAGTCAAAGGCAGCCGGATACAGACGCTTTCGGGGGCTCGGGTCGGCGCGTCCGTTCAACGGCAAGATTCTTCGGCGGCGGCGCATCACTTCCACTGCAGAAAGAGGTGCGCAATTATGCAGATTGCGAAAAATATTTCAACCTGCTTTTATGATTGTTTTACCCAAGGAGCTCCCCGATGGAGTATCGCCAGCTAGGCCGGACCAATCTGAACGTGAGTGCAATCTGCCTCGGCACCATGACCTGGGGTGAGCAAAACAGCGAAGCCGAAGCCTTCGCCCAGATTGAGCGGGCCAAGAGCGCCGGGATCAATTTCATCGATACCGCCGAGATGTACCCGGTGCCGCCCAAGGCCGAAACCTACGCCACCACCGAACGCTACATCGGCAACTATTTCAAAAGTCGTGGCGATCGCGCCGACTGGATCCTGGCCAGCAAGATCGCCGGCCCCGGCAACACCATCGACTACATCCGCGACAAAAACCTGCGGCACAATCGACAGCACATCACCGAGGCCGTGAATGCGAGCCTCCAGCGCTTGCAGACCGATTACATCGACCTGTACCAACTGCACTGGCCGGAGCGCAGCACCAATTTCTTCGGGCAATTGGGCTACAAGCACAAGATCGAAGCCAATCTGACGCCGCTGGAGGACACGCTCGAAGCCCTCGATGAACAGGTCAAGGCCGGCAAGATCCGCCACATCGGGCTGTCCAACGAAACCCCATGGGGCACCATGCGCTTCCTCGCTCTCGCCGAAGCCCGTGGCTGGCCGCGCGCGGTGTCGATCCAGAACCCCTACAACCTGCTCAACCGCAGTTTCGAAGTCGGCCTGGCGGAAGTTGCCATTCGCGAGCAGTGCGGCTTGCTGGCCTATTCGCCGCTGGCGTTCGGTTTCCTGTCAGGCAAGTACGAAGGTGGCGCCCGCCCGCCAAAAGGCCGCCTGAGCCTCTACAGCCGCTTCAGCCGCTATTTCAACCCACAGTCGGAAGCAGCGTGCAGCCGCTATGTGGCACTGGCCCGTGAGCACGGCCTGGACCCGGCGCAAATGGCCTTGGCATTCGTCACGCAACAGCCTTTCGTGACCAGCAACATCATCGGGGCGACGACGCTTGAGCAACTGGAGAGCAATATTGGCAGTTTTGATCTGAAACTGTCGGAGGAAGTGCTGGAAGGGATCGAGGCGATTCACAAGGATCATCCGAACCCTGCCCCGTGATTGATTCATAGACCCATTCGCGAGCAGGCTCGCTCCCACAGGGATTGCGCCGTACCTGTGGGAGCGAGCCTGCTCGCGATGGCGATTCAACAGTCACCGCAGATCAAAGCGACCGCGCAATGATCTCCTTCATGATTTCATTGGTCCCGGCATAAATCCGCTGCACCCTCGCGTCAGCCCATGCCCGGGCGATCGGGTATTCCCACATGAAGCCGTAGCCGCCGTGCAACTGCACGCACTCATCGAGAACCTTGCATTGCAGGTCCGTGCCCCAGTACTTGGCCATCGCCGCCGTGGGCACATCGAGCTTGCCTTGCAGGTGCAGTTCCAGGCAACGGTCGACAAAGACCCGGCCGATCTGAATTTCGGTGGCCATCTCCGCCAGTTTGAAACGGGTGTTCTGGAAATCGGCAATCGCCTTGCCGAATGCCTTGCGTTCGCGGGTGTAATCCAGGGTCCATTGCAACGCCGCTTCGGCTGAAGCCAGGCCGCCGATGGCCACGGTGAGGCGCTCCTGAGGCAGTTCCTGCATCAGATAGGCAAACCCCATCCCGGCCTGGCCCAGCAGGTTTTCCTTCGGCACCCGGACGTCCTGAAAGAACAATTCCGACGTGTCCTGGGCCTTCATGCCGACTTTCTCCAGCCGCTTGCCCTTGTCGAAGCCCGGCGTATCGGCCTCCACCAGAAACAGGCTGGTGCCCTTGGCGCCGGCCTTCGGATCGGTCTTGGCCACGACAATCACCAGGTCAGCGAGAAAACCGTTGGTGATGAAGGTCTTGGAGCCGTTGATCACATACTCGTCACCGTCCAGCACCGCCGTGGTCTTCACACCTTGCAGGTCCGAGCCGGCACCTGGCTCGGTCATGGCGATGGCACTGACCATCTCTCCGGAGACCAGTTTCGGCAGGTATTTGTGTTTCAGCGTTTCACTGCCGTAATGCAGGATATACGGCGCGACGATGTCCGAATGCAACGAGAAACCGATCCCGGTCAGCCCCAGGCGCCCCACCTCCTCGATCACCACCGCACTGTAGAGAAAGTCCGCCCCCAGCCCGCCGTACTCTTCCGGCAGGTGCGAGCACAACATCCCCGCCTCCCCCGCCTTGTTCCAGAGTTTGCGGTCGATATAGCCTTGTTTTTCCCATTGCCCATGGAACGGCACGGCCTCTTTTTCGAGGAACGTTCGCACGCTATCGCGGAAAAGTTCGTGCTCGGAACTGAACAAGGTTCTGGGGATCATGCGGCACCTGTCGTTGTTTTTTGTCGTCATTGACCTTCAGAGACTAAGCCCCGCGTCCGATACAGGACACTGGACACATCCGACAAAAAATAAGACGATCCAGCCGTCTGGTGACCACTTTCCCCTATAAGAATAAAGTTGAATTATGTCTAACCAAGCCTCCACGCCCTTGCGGCGCGTCAGCATCCTGGCCATCGACCGGGTTTTCGCTTCCACCCTCATGCAAGCCAAGGATTTCTTCCACCTCGCGAGCCTGCGCTACGGCAAACAACTGGGTCACGGCCTGGTCCCCGCGTTCGAAACCCGACTGGTCAGTCCCGACGGAAAACCGGTAAACAGTTTCAGCGATGTCATCATGCCGGTGGACGGCGGACTGGAAAACGCCGACATCATCGTCCTCCCCGCATTCTGGGATGACTTCGAATCCTTGTGCCGCCGCTACCCTCAAGTCCTGCCCTGGCTGCGCCAGCAACATGCGCGCGGCGCGGTTCTGTGTGGCGAGGCCACAGGTGTGTTCTGGCTGGCCGAGGCTGGGCTGCTCGACGGTAAGGAAGCGACCACCTACTGGCGCTTTTTCAATGCCTTCGCCGAACGCTTCCCGCGGGTCTACCTCAATCAGGACAAACACCTGACCGACGCCGATAACCTGTACTGTGCGGGCGGCACCACCTCGGCCTGCGATCTGTACATCTATCTGATCGAGCGGTTCTGCGGCGCCAATGTGTCCCAGGCCGTGGCCCGGGATATTCTCTATGAAGTGCAGCGCAGCTACTCGCCGGGACGTATCGGCTTCGGCGGCCAGAAACTGCACCAGGACGTCATCATCCTGCAGATCCAGCACTGGCTCGAAGAACACTTCGCCGACAAATTCCGCTTCGAAGACGTCGCCCGCGAACACGGCATGAGCATCCGCAACTTCATGCGCCGCTTCCAGACCGCCACCGGCGACAAGCCGCTGCACTACCTGCAACGCCTGCGCATCGAAACCGCCAAGGGTCTGCTGTCCGGCAGCCGCAAGAGCATCAAGACCATCAGCTACGAAGTCGGTTATGACGATGCGAGCTTCTTTGCACGGCTGTTCCGCCAACATACTGAACTGTCGCCGAACCAGTATCGGCAGCAGTTTCAGCAGGCGGCGTAGCACTTTAAGTAAACACACCCCTGTGGGAGCGGGCTTGCCCGCGATGGCGTCGCGTCCGGCAACATTTACTTTGCTGAGACTCTGCTATCGCGGGCAAGCCCGCTCCCACAGGGGATCTTCAGTGCATAAAAAAAGGGCCTGCATCTGCAGGCCCTTATTATTTCCCGAATTGCCCTACGGCTTATGCGCCCGGGACAGGAATTCGTGGGACTGCATTTCCAGCAAACGGCTCAGGGTGCGCTGGAACTCGAAGTTCAAGCGGCCACCGGTGTAGAGGTCTTTCAGCTCGACTTCGGCAGAAATGATCAGTTTCACGTTGCGGTCGTAGAATTCGTCGACCATGTTGATGAAGCGTCGGGCGATGTCGTCAGTGGTGACGCTCATCTGCTCGACACCGCTGAGCAGCACGGCGTGGAAGATCTTGCCCAGTTCGATGTAGTCGTTCTGGCTACGCGGGCCGTCGCACAGTTCGCGAAAGTCGAACCAGGCCACGTCATCGCAGGTACGCAGGGCGCGGATTTCACGATTCTCGATCATCAGCACATCGTTCTCGACCGCTGCCGTGCATTCCGGCGTCAGCGCGCGGAAGCTTTTGCGCAGGCTTTCGTGGGACGCTTCGTCGAGCGGGAAGTGGAACAGTTCGGCTTGTTCGAGGTGACGCAGGCGATAATCGACGCCGCTGTCGACGTTGACGATTTCGGTGTTCTGCTTGATCAGCGCGATGGCCGGCAAGAAACGCGCGCGTTGCAGACCGTCCTTATAGAGGCCGTCGGGCACGATGTTCGAGGTCGCGACCAGGGTCACACCGTTTTTGAATAGCTCTTCCATCAGGGTGCCGAGAATCATGGCGTCGGTGATGTCGGAGACGAAAAATTCATCGAAGCAGATCACGCGCGACTCGTTGGAGAAACGCTTGGCGATGATGGTCAGCGGGTTTTTCTCGCCACCCAGGGTCTTCATCTCTTCGTGCACACGCTTCATGAAGCGGTGGAAGTGCGTGCGGGTCTTTTCCTTGAACGGCAGTGCTTCGAAGAAGGTATCGACCAGATACGTCTTGCCGCGACCTACGCCGCCCCAGAAGTACAGGCCCTTGACCGGGGCCTGATCCTTCTTGCCAAACAGTTTGCCCAGCAGGCCCGGTTTGTTCTGCTCGGCCGCGACCAGGTCGTCGTACAGGCGCTGCAGATGACGCACCGCGGTTTCCTGCGCAGCGTCATGGAAGAATTCCGGGCGTTTCAGATCAGCTTGATATCGTTCTAGGGGCGTCATAATTCGTTAGCAAGGCAACAAAAACGGGCCGTCACTGTAGCGACGGCCCGTGGGAATGGCAATCGGCCCTTGGTATGACCGATCCGTTGATTATTCCTGAACCGGCGTCAGCGCGATCCGCAAAGTCTCGATCGCAGCATCCCGGGCGGCGCTGTCAGCGAACGCCGGGCTGTCCCCAACGCACTCGCCTTCCAGCCAGACACTGAAGCTCAGGTCTTCACTGCGCACATCCAGGGCCTGACCCGATTGCAGCTGCTTGGTCACTTGGCCTGCGGTTTTGCCATCGGCAAAGTTGCGCGACAGCAACAGTTGCACGCCATCGGCGGCCAGCAGACGGAAACGGAAACTACCGTCGTCTTCACGGAAGCTGACGAAACGCGCAGCCTTCGCGGCTTTCTTCTTGGTGGTCGCTGCCACTTGCGTCTGTGCAACGAAAGAACGCAGACCCACTGCTTCTCGCAGTTCGTTAAGGAACGGCGTCGCCACCGTACGGGCCTTTTTCGCACCGTGTTGCAGGATGTCCTCCAGATCTGCCGGACGCTCGATCAACTGGTGATAGCGCTCGCGGGATTCACCCAGTTCGTTGTCCAGCAGCTGGAACAGGCGATTCTTCGCTTCGCCCCAACCCAGGCCCTGCAACAATTCGCTGCGGAACTCGTCGGACTGCGCCGGGGTAGCAAACGCCTGGAACAGGGTGAACAGGTGGGAATTGTCCGGATCCTTCGCTTCGCCCGGCGCGCGGGAGTCGGTGACGATCCGCGAAATCGCGTCCTTCATCTCTTTGGCGCTGCTGAACAGAGGAATGGTGTTGTCGTAGCTTTTCGACATCTTGCGGCCGTCGAGGCCCGGCAGCGTGGCGACGCTTTCTTCGATCAGTGCCTCGGGCATGGTGAAGAACTCTTTGCCCTGGCCAAACAGGTGGTTGAAGCGTTGGCCGATGTCCCGCGCCATTTCCACGTGCTGGATCTGGTCACGACCGACCGGCACCTTGTGTGCGTTGAACATCAGGATGTCCGCGGCCATCAGCACCGGGTAGCTGTACAGGCCCATGGTGATGCCGGCGTCCGGGTCTTCACCGGTCTCGACGTTCTTGTCCACCGAGGCCTTGTAGGCATGGGCACGGTTGAGCAGGCCCTTGGCCGCCACACAGGTCAGCAGCCACGTCAGCTCGGGGATCTCCGGGATATCGGACTGGCGGTAGAAGGTCACGCGGTCCACATCCAACCCACCGGCCAGCCAGGTCGCGGCGATTTCCAGACGCGAGCGCTGGATGCGCAGCGGGTCATCACATTTGATCAGGGCGTGGTAGTCGGCCAGGAAATAGAACGAATCGGCATTGCTGTCACGGCTGGCGACGATCGCCGGGCGGATGGCACCGGCGTAGTTGCCCAGGTGCGGCGTGCCGGTGGTGGTGATGCCGGTGAGGATACGGGTACGGGTCGTCATGGGTAATCGCTTGTCAGACTGCAATCAATTCGAGAGACGCGGCAGGATCAGATCCTTGAGATCGGTCAGCTTGCCATGAAAAAAGTGTCCGCATTCTGCCACTTTCAGCAGCTCATGGGGACGTTCGAGCTTGTCGGACCATTGATAAACGACTTGCGGATCGATGACTTCGTCGGTTTCCGGCTGAATCAGGGTCAGTTCGCCGTGTTGCGGCAATTGATCCTGATCCCCCATGCGCATGACTGCCGGCGCGACCATGAACAGGTGCTTGATCTGCTCGCCCTGCGCTTCAAGGCGTCCGCCGAGACTTGCTGCAACAAAACCGCCGAAGGAAAAACCGAACAGGGTCAGGGGCAACTCCGGGTGTCTGGCCCGAAACCATTCAGCCACGACCTGGGCATCATCGACTTCGCCGGTGCCCATATCGTGAGTACCTTCGCTGGCACCGACGCCACGGTAGTTGAAACGCAGGGTGATCAACCCGGCATCGCGAGCGGTGCGTTGCAGGGTCGACACCACTTTGTTGAGCATGGTGCCACCCTGCACCGGGTTCGGATGGCAGATCAGCGCCAGGCCGCGCGGTTGCTCATTGTCCAGGTACAGTGCTTCCAATTGGCCTACCGGGCCGTCAATCACTACAGGGGTTTCGCGCATAAGCAAGAAAGGAACTCCGTGACCTTGAATCGGGTCGACTCGTCTAGCAAATTGTCTGTGGCTGTCTATTGCGAGTGAATCGCGGTATACAGCGCAGGTTCGAGCCGTTAACGTAAAGCAAAGCCGTTTATAGAGGAAGGACTCGTGGAACACTCGCTCTTAGTTTGGTTGTTACCGACTCTTGCCCTGGTTGTGGGTGTCGCCATTGGATTCCTGATTGCTCGCCTTGCGCCGAATGCCGCGCCTAGCAGCACGCAACGTCAGCTGGACGATATTCAGGAACGTTTCGACAGTTATCAGAACGAGGTGGTGACCCACTTCAACAGCACTGCGACACTGGTCAAGAAACTGACTCAGAGCTATCAGGAAGTGCAGGATCATCTCGCCGAGGGTGCCAACCGCCTGGCCCTGGACGAGCAGACCCGCCAACGCTTGCTGGCCTCCCTGCACGCCGACGCGGCGCAGGCTCCACGGGAACGCCTGACGCCACCGCGCAATCAGGAACCGCCGCGCGACTACGCACCAAAAGCCCCGAACTCCCCGGGCATGCTCGATGAGCACTACGGCCTGAAGAAGTAACCAAGCCCCTGTAGGAACACAGAAAAAAACCGCCCGATCTGTTGAGGATCGGGCGGTTTTTTTACACCTGGGGTTCAGTCAGGCGATCAAGGGTATTGCTGCACGGTGCCTTATTGCTGGGCGCCATACTGCTGGCCCGGAATCGCCTTGAGGTTGACCTCTACACGGCGGTTCTGAGCCCGGCCGTTGGTGTCTGCGTTACTGGCAACCGGACTGTCCGGGCCGGCGCCACGGGCGCTGAGGTTCGTACCGCTCACACCTTGCGAGGTCAGGTAAGTCGCAACGCTCTGGGCCCGACGCTGGGACAGGTCCATGTTGTGCTGACGGCTGCCGGTGCTGTCGGTGTAGCCAACGATTTCGATCTGGTTCTGGTTGAACTCTTTCAGCGAGCCGGCCAGGTTATTCAACGGCTGGTAGAAGCTGGAAGCGATATTCGCCGAATCGGTGGCGAATGTGATGTTGCCCGGCATGATCAGCTTGATCTGATCGCCCTGACGCTGCACTTCAACACCGGTGTTGGCCATGCTGGCGCGCAGCTTTTTCTCCTGCTGATCCGCGTAGTAGCCATAACCGGCAGCGGAAGCACCCACTACCGCAGCGCCGATCAGCGCGCCCTTGCCACGGTTATCATGGTTGATGGCGGCACCGGCCAACGCGCCGGCCAGAGCGCCGAGGCCGCCGTATTTGGCGGTTTTGCTCATGCCTTCGGAGCCGCTATCCGCCTGGCCCTGGGCCTGGCCACCGCCGTATGGGTTAGGCGAGGCGCAACCGGATAAAACGGCCACAGCCGTAGCGACAATAATCAAACGACGCGTGGTGAACATGTAGAGCTCCTACTTTTTTACATTCTGTGGTGCAGCGGACATAAGCATCGAACCTTTGCGGGCGTTGGATCGTTTCCGCAGGTGAAAATTCCACGTGTTACAAATCAGGCACGAACAAAAGGATTTTCGCGCATTTCATCCCCCAGACGGGTGTCCGGACCATGCCCGGTCACCACCGTCGCCTCTTCGTCGAGCGTATACAGACGCTGCTTGATCGAGCGCACGATAGTCGCCTGATCGCCGCCCCACAAATCCGTACGCCCCACCCCGCGACGAAACAGGGTGTCACCGGCAATCAGCAGCTTAGCCTCTGAAAACCAAAAGCTCATGGAACCCGGTGTATGACCTGGTGTGTGCAATGCCACACCGCAACCGCATGCCAACTCTTCATCGTCAGCCAGCCAGCGATCCGGTGACGGTACCGGCGTGTAGGGAACACCAAACATCTGGCACTGCATCTCCAGGTTATCCCAGAGGAATTGATCTTCCTTGTGCAGGTGCAGGGTCGCGCCGGTTTTTTCCTTCAACTGACCCGACGCCAGGAAGTGGTCGAGATGCGCATGGGTGTGAATGATGCTGACGACCTTCAAGCCCAAGGCATCGAGACGGGCGAGGATCAGTTCGTGATTGCCCCCCGGATCAACGACGATGGCCTTTTTCGTCACCGGATCGCCGATGATCGTGCAGTTGCACTGCAACGGGCCGACGGGGAAGGTTTCGCGAATGAGGGTGGGCTGCTGGGACATCGGGGCCTGCTCGATAAACGGGGACGAGGGATTTTCGCACAATTGAGTATTCCGCGATTTACCCTGCGCTGAAACGTGAAAAATCCTTAACCCAACACCCCCAATTCCTTGGCCCGTGCTACAGCCTGCGTACGCCGTTCAACGCCAAGCTTGCTGTTGATGTGGCTGGCATGGGTTTTAACCGTGTGCAGGGAGATAAACAGCTGATCGCTGATTTCCTGGTTCGAGCAACCTTGGGCGATCAAACGCAAAACGGCCATTTCCCGGGTACTCAGTTGTTCAGCCGGCAGGACAGGCTCCAGCGCCGGACGGTTTGCCGGTGCCGGCAATTTTTCGGAAATGTCCTGAGAAACGGTGGTCAACGCACAGCTTTGCAGTTGCCCGCGAAGCCATTCCGGATGCTCGGCCAACAATCCGTCAAACGGTTGCAGTGCGCCACCTGCAGCGGCATCCAGCGCCTGAGCCAGTGCCTTGCGTGCCTCGGGTTCGCGCCCATTGCCCAGCAACAAAGAGACTTTTTGAGTCAGGGCCATCGCACTGAGCAGCTGTCGGCCAGTTTGCTGCCCTTGTTCAAGCAGCGCATTCAAACGCCCTTCGGCCAACATCGGTTGCCCCTGAATGACTTCCAGCAGGGCCTGTTGCAGTTCGATATGCAGGGGAAGTTGCGGGTGGAACTCCGGGGGCGATGCCGGGTGTCCACCGTTATAGGTCTGGCCCAGCCGCGCCAGCCAGGCTTCGGCCAGATCGATACGCCCCTGGGCCAGCCAGAGCTCGCATTTGACCAGGGTGATCATCGCCAGATAATAAATGGGCGGCACGTCCCAGATATGCATCAGACGTTCGGCTTCGGCCAGCTCTGCAAAGGCCTTGGCGAATTCGCCGCTGCTGCCTTCAAGTCGGGCGATGACACAGTGGCCGATCAGTACACTGATGTCGCGACAGGCTCGGGCCTCGCTCAAGCCAACCTGTAAACGCACCCGAGCCGCTTGCGGTTGCAGGCGTAGCGCCAGCAGAAAACCTTCGTATAACGTCAGGCGTGCGCGTACGGCATAGAGTCGTTGCGGTGACAGCCCTTGCAAGCGTTGCAGCCCCTGCCGGACTTCATTCAGCGAACGCAGGATTTCCCCTCGTGCTTGCAGCACTCGCGCGCGGTCGTAATGGGCCAGCGCTTCGAACAATGGATTGCCGACCCGTTGCGCCAGCTCCAGTGAATCACGGTTCAGCCCACGCGCACGCCACAAATCACCATCGGCAATGGCCAGGTTGGACAGGGTCGAGAGGCACATCAGCCGCTGACCGTAACGCTTGCACGGAAGACTTTCCAGCGCTTCGGTGCAATAGCGCAACGTGAGCTCACGGTTACCGCGCCCACGGGCGATGATCCCGCTCAATGCCAGCCATTGCGCCAGCATCGACTTTTGCGCGGTGGCTGACGGGGCCGGCAGGAAGCGGCTCAAATGACTGGCCAGTTCCTCGGCGGCATCCAGCTGACAAGCCAGTCCCAGCGCCCAACTGTAGAGCACAATCAGTCGCGGTGTGCTGATCAGCAGACTGTCGGGCAAGTCCATTTTCCAGCGCAGCAACATACCGACATTCTGCTCGGCCAGCAGTTGCTCCTCCGACAGGTTTTGCACCAGGTTCGCCGCGACGTCCAGATGTCCGGCACGCAACGCCTGCTCTACCGCTTCATCGAGTAACCCCTGGGCATTGAACCAGCGACAGGCGCGCAGGTGCAGGCTGGCGGCCGGCACCATCGACTGGACAGCGGGCCGCGAGCGCAGCAGGTCGGAAAACAGATGGTGGTAGCGATACCAGTGACCATGTTCGTCCAGCGGCACCAGAAACACCTGGTGGGCCGCCAGAAAGCGCAGGATCTCGGCACTGTCATGGGCGTCTCGCACGGCATCGCACAGTTCGCTGCAGAAACGCTCCTGGGGCGCGGTGTCGTAGAGAAAGGCCTGCACCTCGGCGGGCAGACAATCGATCACTTCTTCAAGCAGGTAATCGCGGATCAAGCCTTCCCCGCCGTGAAGCGCCTGGGGCAATGCGCCTTGCGTGCCAGCTTCCGACGCCGCCAACAGCCAGAAACGCAACCCGGCCACCCAGCCTTCGCTGCGCTGGATCAGGCTTTCCAGCGCCTCACCGCGCAAGGAGCTGCTGTGCCGGGCTAGCAGACTCAGGGCCTCATCGTGGGTCAGGCGCAGGTCCTGCTCGTGCAATTCCAGCAGCTGCCGCGACAGACGAAGCCGTGCCAGGTGCCAATCGGGACGCTGACGACTGGTGACCATCACCAGCAGGCCATCGGGAAGGTGGTTGAGGAAAAATTGCAGGCAACGATCCAGAACCGGTCCCTGGGCCAGATGATAGTCATCGAGCACCAGCAACAGCGGCGTCGCCGTCGACAGGTGCACGGCCAGTTCATCGAGCAATCCGTCCAGCCATTCTTCGAAGGCGAAGGGCTGATGGCGTTGACGCATTTTCAGCAGCCCGAGGGACTGCCTGCCCCGTTGTGGATAAAAATCCTGAAGGCCTTCGAGCAATCGCTCGAGGAATCGGCCCGGGTCGCTGTCCCTCGGACTCAAGCCCAGCCACAGACTTTGCCAATGCGCCGGCAGCGCCTGACAGAACTCCACCGCCAATGAACTCTTGCCGAACCCCGCCGGAGCGCTCACCAACAGCAGCCTGCCGCCGAGCCCCGCACTCAGGCGCTCGCACAGTCGCGGGCGCAGCACATGGCCGTCGGGCAATGGCGGTCGGAAAAAGCGCCCGTCCAGCGCGGTGATAGCGACGCTTGCAGGACCTGGTGGTGGGGTCAGATCAGTCATGGCCGGCTCTTGTTTGAATTGCGGGTGGCGGCGTTGCAGATGTCCGCAGACTAGCGGTAAACGATGAGGGAATGAAGATAATTGCTACAAATGGCTACAAAAAGACTACGAACCCATGTTTAAACAAAAAGTGCTCACGCCAACTGTAGGAGCGAGCCTGCTCGCGAAAAAACCGAGGGCTGCGCGGGTTGTCAGGTTTTACGCGTTATCGTTGACGACCCTTTCGATTCCCCCAAAAAAAACGCCCCGAACCAGTCGGGGCGTTTTCTGAGGATGCGGCCTCGGTTTCCAGAAGTTAGCGAATACCATCCTGACGCAAGGCGTTCGGGGTGAAGTCCGCGGTGCTGGCGGTGAAGCCGAAGTCATATGCCGACTTCTCTTCGTTCTTCATGCCCAGTGCCAGGTAACGGCCCGATTGCAGGTCGTACAGGGCCTCCAGGGTGTACCACGGCACCTGGACGTTGTAATAGTTCTGGGAGTGAGCTTCCGCCACACGCCAGAGTTGATTGCGACCGTCGTAGTGGTCGATCACCGCCGCCTGCCAGGTGTCCTCGTCGATGTAGAAGTCACGTTTGGCGTAGATGTGGCGCTGGCCTTCCTTCAAGGTTGCCACCACATGCCAGACCCGACGCAGCTCGTAGCGAGCCAGGTCCTGGTTGATGTGGCCGGCCTTGATGATGTCGGCGTACTTGAGCTTCGGATCGTCGAGCTTGTAGGCATCGGAGGCGATGTACATCTCTTTCTTGCCTTCGAGCTTCCAGTCGTAACGATCCGGTGCACCGTTGTACATGTCGAGGTTGTCGGAGGTACGCAGACCGTCGGCGGCAGTACCCGGGCCGTCATAGGACACTTGCGGGGCTCGACGCACGCGACGCTGACCGGCGTTGTAGACCCACGCCGAACGCGGTTCCGCCACCTGGTCGAGAGTTTCGTGCACCAGCAACACACCACCGGCCAGACGTGCCGGCGCGGTCACTTTCTGCTTGAAGTAGAACAGGATGTTGCCCGGGTTCGACGCGTCATAATCCTTCATCTTGTCGCGGAACACGAACTGGTCCTGGAAGTACACCAGGCTGAACGAACCGTTCGCCTGCGGCGTGGCCTGGGTCACCAGGCGGGTCACGCTGCCACCGCGATAACGGGTGATGTGGTTCCAAATGACTTCCACGCCGTTTTTCGGGATCGGGAACGGAACTGCGGTCTCAAAGTTTTTCAGACCGTTGCCGCCGGACACCAGCTCCGTGTTGGTGGCGTTTTTCTTGATGGCGGCGAACACGTCATCCGGCACGGTGGCACCGCGATGGGACGGGTAAACCGGCATCTTGAAGGTTTCCGGGTAGCGCTTGAACATCGCGTACTGGCCCGGAGCGAGCTTGTCCTTGTACTGGTCGACGTTCTGCGCCGTGATGGTGAACAGCGGTTTTTCGCTGGCATATGGATCAGACAGGAAGCCCTTGCTGTCGGCTGTACCGGCATTTTTCGGCATCGGCTTCCAGGCTGGAATCGAACCGTCGGCGTTACCCGCCATCTCGGCGCCCATCGGGGTCAGGCTCTTGCCCAACTTATCCGCTTCGGCCGCCGGGACCGCCGCCATTACGCTGGTCGCCAGCAGCGAAAGACCCAGGACACCGGCATGGAACAGACTCTTTGTTATTTTCATGTGTGTACTCGTCCTGAAAATAAAGTGCTTAGAAGTTCACGCCGAAGCTGAGCGCAACGAAGTCGCGATCATCCACGGTGGTGTACTTGCCGTCGAAGAAGTTGGTGTACGCCAGGCTTGCGGTGTAGGTGTTCTGGTACTCGGCATCGACGCCCAGGCTGACCGCCTTGCGGCCTTCCTCGAAGTTGCCGCCAGGACCAGGGGAGTAGCCGCTCACGTCGTGGGACCAGGCCACGTTCGGCTTGAGGTTCACACCGGCGAATACGTCGTTGTATTCCCAGATGGCACGACCGCGATAACCCCAGGAAGTCGGCGTGGTGAAGCCTTCGTCGGTGCAATTGCGGCTGAGGTTGTTGGTCGGGGAACCCGGACCGGCGCCGTTGATGGTGCTGGTGTTGAGTGCCACGCACGTGTTCACGCCGCCGGTGGCAGGTAACTCGCCTGGGCCGAAGACCGGGTCACGGCCATAACGGACATCAGAAGAGCTTTCCAGGCCGCCGACGTGGGTTACGCCCACTTCGCCCACCAGGGTCAGACGGCTGGCACCCATGACCTGATCGAAGAAGTGCGTCAGGGTGGTCTGGAACTGGGTGACTTCCTTGCGGCGGTAGCCGTGCAAGTCCTGGCCCGGTACGCCGGAAAGCAGCGAAGCGTTGGTCAGCGCGCCGCCCAGAGGACGGACACCGGCGAACAGGATGTCGGTGGAGTTGAGCTGCACCGGTGCATTCGGACGGTAGCTGACTTCACCGCTCCACGCCGTGCCGGTAGGCAGGGTGGTGGAGAAGCTCAAGCCGTAGAGGCGGATGTCTTCCGGATACTCGACGAAGTAGCTCGAATTACCCGCGACGATCAGCGGCGCCAGAGCGCGCAATTGTGCGGGCAAGGCCGCCACTCGGGCGAAAGTCGCTTGTGACGCACCCGTGGCACTGAAGATCGGCGCACGGCTGTGGTAGTTCATGAAATAGGCACCGAACTCGGTGTCCAGCGGGTCGAACATGTATTTGAAGGACGCCCCCCACTGACCGCTGTCACGCGCATCGCGGTCCGAGGCACGGCGCACCAGCACACCTTCGTTGTTGGCGTCGACACCCAACGCGGTCAGCGTCGGCAGCGCAGCGGCAGGAATCGTCGAACGGCTGTTCAGCACGCGCAGGTTGTTGTTGCAACCGTCGGCGATGATGTCCGGCTGAGAGAAGAAGGTGCCGCAGTTGTCAACGACGGTCTGGTCCCATTCGAGCTGGTAGAAGGCGTCGGCCGACAGATTGTCGGTGAGGCTCTGGGAGATGTAGAACATGTTGACCGGGATCAGGCCTTCCTTGATCTCGGCACCTGGTCGACGGAACGCGGAGACGTCGATCGGGTTGATCGAGTTGATGCCGCCGCCGATGAAGGTACTCTCACCCCAGCTCACCACCTGCTTGCCCAAGCGCACGGAACCCGGCAAGTCGGCGATGGAGTAGTTGTGATAAACAAACGCATCGAGGAGTTCGGAACCGGCGGACTTCGCGCCTTCCTTGCGGCCGTCGTCGCTGATGTCCTTGAACGGGCGGCTTTCGTCTTTCAGTTCAAAGTCGTACCAGTATTTGCCACGGACGAAAACGCCGGTATCGCCATACTTCAATTCAAGGTCGTGAATGCCCTTGAAGATCTTCGAGAAGGTTTCGCCGCTCTTGAAGTTCAGGTGACCGTCATCGGAAGTCTGGGACAGCCCGCGGCCGCCGTTGTTGACGCCGATGAGGTTCTTGTTCGGCTGCTCGGTAGACCAACTGGCACCGATCGACAGGGATGAGTCGAACTGACCTTCGATTTCGCCAACGTTGAAACTGACGCCGAATGCAGGTCCGGCGAGCGTAGAGGCAAGGCTGACGGCCAGGGGTAACTTAGCCCGGCGCCAGAACTGGTTTACTGATGTCATCGACGCTACTCCATGTGCATTTTATTGTTATGGCAGTGAGCACTTCTAAAAACGCTGTGGATAACCGGGAGCCAAGGCATCCCAAAGTCATTCCAAAGTTGCATCGCCCCAGTTTGTGCGGTTGCTCCGTTCTTAAAAATCCTTGAGCGGACTATAGCCAGCAGGTAGTAGTGCTTGATCCCTCTAAAGTGTGATTTGCACCTGCCAGCCACTCTGGAACAGTCCTTTCGCCAGTCCGACACCCGTCGGCCCGGCAAGAATGGCTGAAAATAAGAATTTAACAAGCCAAGCGCTTGCTTGGTGGGGCTGGCGTGCCCTTTCGGGCACGCCAGAGGAGGCTTAAAGCGTCGAGAGGAAGGTGCTGTTGGTGGCTTGCCATTCGGAGATGTCGACGCGAATTTTCTTCTTGTCGAGTTTGCCGACACTGGTCTTGGGAATTTCAGTAACAAGGGCGATCTGGCTCGGGATGGCCCACTTGCTCAGGTGCCCCAGCTCCACGAACGGTTTGAGGTGTTCCTTGAGTTCCCTGGCCCCGATCTCATGGCCTTCGCGCAGCACCAGCAAGGCAAACGGGCGCTCGCCCCACTGTGGATCGGCAATCCCCACCACTGCTACTTCGCGTACCGCCACGTGGCGACTGATCAGGTCTTCGAGGTCGAGGGAGGAGATCCACTCGCCGCCGGTCTTGATCACGTCCTTGATCCGGTCACGAATGTCGATCACGCCCATGCTGTCCAGGGTCGCGACATCACCGGTGTGCAACCAGCCCCCGGCCCAGAGTTCGGCACCTTTTTGCGGCTCGTTGAAATAACCCTCGGTGAGCCACGGCGCGCGCAACACCAGTTCGCCCTGAGTCTCACCGTCGGCGGGGAGGAAGTTGCCGTCGGTGTCGACGATTGCCGCCTCCACCAATGGCCCCGGCACGCCGGCCTTGATCCGATAGGTGGTGCGTTCGTCTTCGGTGCCGGCCATCAGTTCGTCGTTGAGGTGCGCGCACGATACCAGCGGACCGGTTTCCGACATGCCGTAAGCGGCGGTCAGCTGAATGCCTTTGGCCTTGGCGGCTTCGTACAGCGCACGATTGAGCGCACTGCCACCGATGACGATTTTCCAGCCACCGAAGTCGATGTTTTGCGCTGCCTTGGAATTGAGGACCATTTGCAGGATGGTCGGCACGCAGTGCGAAAAGCAGACCTTTTCCTTGCGCCACAGCTCCACCAGGAATTCCGGATCGTAGCGACCGGGATAAACCTGCTTGAGCCCGAGCATGGTCGCTACATACGGCAGCCCCCAGGCATGAACGTGAAACATCGGGGTGATCGGCATGTACACGTCGTTGGTGCCCAGCAGGCGCACGCTGTCAATTGCGCCCATGATGGTCGACACGCCCATGGTGTGCAGGACCAATTGCCGATGGGTGAAATACACCCCCTTGGGATTACCGGTGGTGCCGGTGGTGTAGAACGTGGTCGCGACCGAGTTCTCGTCGAAGTCCTGGAAGTCGTACTGCGGGCTCGCAGCTGCCAGCAACTGCTCGTACTCGCCGACGAGATTCGGCAGGTCAGCGGTCTTTTCCGGCAGGTCGGTCAACAGCAGGGTTTTCTCGACGGTGGTCAGGTGCCCGGCAATCGCGTTGTACAGCCCCACGAATTCGCTGTTGACCAGCACATAGCGGTCCTCCGCATGATTCATGGTGTAGAGGATCTGCTCCGGCGACAGCCGCACGTTGATGGTGTGGATCACGGCGCCGATCATCGGAATGGCGAACATGCACTCCAGATAACGATGGCTGTCCCAATCCATGACCGCCACGGTGTCCCCGGGTTTGACACCGGCCGCCGTCAACACGTTGGCCAGCCGCGCGACCCGTTCGATCAGGGTCGGATAGCTGTAGCGCAACTGGTCGCGGTAGACGATTTCGCGGGTTTTCTCATAACGCGTACCGGACATCAAAAGCCGTTTGATCAGCAGCGGATACTGGTAAGCGCCTTCGGCTGGGGGGATAACGCGTGTCTGCAACATAAGAATCCCTTTTCTGACTGCACGGTCGTGGCTGAAAGTAAGCACTGTAGTGCCCCTGCTCGCCAGCCAAATCAGCCAAAGGAATGATTTGCAGAGCCGCACGAATGCTAGCGTTGCGCCAGCATTCGTGCGGCTATCACCCGAATGTAGGAGCTGCCGCAGGCTGCGATCTTTTGATCCTGCTTTATGAAGATCAAAAGATCGCAGCCTGCGACAGCGCCTACAGGGATAGATGTTTGATCAGTGCATTTCGGTGAACGCGAGCTTCACACCGATCGCGATCAGTACTGCGCCCATGGTCCGGTCGAACCAGTGACCCATGCGGGCGAACCCGGCACGCACGCGCTGCTGGCTGAACAGCATGGCCACCAGGCAGAACCAGGTTGCTGTCGCTGCCGCGAGGTAAATCCCGTAGCCGGCCTGCACCGCCAGCGGTGTATGCGGATTGATCACCACGGTGAACAACGACAGGAAGAACAACGTGGCCTTCGGGTTCAGGCCATTGGTCACGAACCCCGAGGTGAAAGCGCCGCGTGCCGTGCGCTCGCCGGCTTCCTTGTGCAGATCGTCCGTCACTGCCTTGGCCGGTTGCGCCCGCAGCGCCTTGAAACCGATGTACAGCAAGTAAGCGGCGGCGGCCCATTTCAAGGCGTTGAACAATACGATCGACTGGGACACGATCAGGCCGATGCCCAGCAGCGAATAGCCGACATGCAGGAAAATCGCCGTGCCGACGCCCAACGCCGTCCAGGTACCGGCGCGACGACCGTGGGTCACGCTCTCACGCACCACCACGGCAAAGTCCGGGCCGGGGCTGGCCACGGCCAGCAGGTGAATCAGGGCAACGGTCAAGAACTCTGTCCAGTACATGAGGGCTCCTTTAGGCCAAGCGTAACTATTCATTTCATCTGGTAGGCTCGGCAGATTACGCCTTCAGTTCATTGCACAAAAGGTACAGTTGATGACGAACATTCGCCGCGCCGTTTTCCTCGACCATCCGTCCCTGGATCTGGGTGATCTCGACCTCGGCCCGTTACGCGGGTGCTTCAGCGAATTGCAGCTGTTCGCGCAGACCTTGCCTGATCAAGTGATCGAACACATCAAGGGCGCCACCGTTGCCATCACCAACAAGATCCAGATCGACGCTGCCGCCATCGCCGCCAGCCCCGAGCTGAAGCTGATTCTGATCACCGCCACCGGCACCAACAATGTCGACCTCGTGGCCGCTCGTGCCCACGGCGTTACCGTGTGCAACTGCCAGGGTTACGGCACACCGTCCGTGGCGCAACACACGATCATGCTGTTGCTCAACCTGGCGACGCGCCTGGCTGACTATCAGAAAGCCGTTGGCGAGGGGCGCTGGCAGCAGGCAAAGCAGTTTTGCCTGTTGGATTACCCGATTGTCGAGCTGGAAGGAAAAACCCTGGGGTTGCTCGGTCACGGCGAACTGGGCGGCGCGGTCGCGCGGCTGGCCGAAGCGTTTGGCATGCGGGTACTGTTGGGCCAGATCCCGGGGCGCCCTGCCCGGCCCGACCGTCTGCCGCTGGACGAACTGCTGCCGCAAATCGACGCACTGACCCTGCACTGCCCGCTGAACGAACACACCCGACATTTCATCGGCGCCCGTGAACTGGCCTCGATGAAACCCGGCGCGTTCGTGGTCAACACCGCCCGTGGCGGCCTGATCGATGAGCAAGCGCTGGCCGATGCCTTGCGCAACGGGCATCTGGGCGGCGCCGCCACCGATGTGCTGAGCGTGGAGCCACCCATCAATGGCAACCCGTTGCTGGCCCACGACATCCCTCGGCTGATCGTCACCCCGCACAACGCCTGGGGCAGTCGCGAAGCTCGGCAGCGAATCGTTGGCCAGGTCACCGAAAACGCCTTGGGATACTTCAGCGGTAAGGCGCTGCGGGTCGTCAGTTGATAAACTGCGGCACTTTTTTTCACAGGAGCAGTTATGGATCCGCGCAGTGAAGTACTGCTTCGTCAGGCTGAATTATTCCAGGGGCCAGTGCTGTTGGCCGGCTTGCCCGCCGACGATTTACTCGGCCGCCTGCCCGCCGCTCGTGGCTGGTGCTGGCATGCCGGCGATCAAGCTGCGCTGGATGCCCGCTTTGCCGGCCGCAGCGATTTTGGCGTGAATGCACCTGAGTTCGCGTTCGAATCCGCCGTGGTGTTTCTGCCCAAATCCAGGGATCTGACCGATTACATCCTCAACGCCGTGGCGTCACGCCTGGAAGGTCGCGAGGTATTTCTGGTCGGTGAGAAAAAAAGCGGCATTGAAGGCGCGGCCAAGCAACTGAATCCCTTCGGCAAGCCGCGAAAGCTCGACAGCGCGCGGCATTGCCAACTCTGGCAAGTCACCGTGGCGAACGCGCCACAGGCCAAATCATTGGAAAGCCTGGCCCAAGAATACGAGTTGCCGCTGGCCGAAGGCCCGCTCAAAGTCATCAGCCTGCCGGGCGTGTTCAGCCATGGCCGACTGGATCGCGGCAGCGCGCTGCTGCTCGAGCATCTGGACAAACTGCCAAGCGGTCATTTGCTGGATTTCGGTTGCGGTGCCGGCGTTTTGGGCGCGGCAGTAAAACGTCGCTACCCGCACAACCAGGTCACCTTGCTGGACGTTGATGCGTTTGCCGCCGCCAGCAGCCGTTTGACCCTGGCTGCCAACGGTCTGGAAGCCGAGGTGATTACGGGTGACGGTATCGACGCCGCCCCCATGGGTCTGAATGCGATCTTGAGCAATCCACCGTTCCATGTCGGGGTGCATACCGACTATTACGCGACCGAGAACTTGCTGCGAAAAGCGGCAAAACATCTGAAAAACGGTGGCGAACTTCGCCTGGTGGCCAATAGCTTCCTGAAGTATCAACCGCTCATCGAGGAGCACTTGGGCGCGTGCACCATCAAGGCAGAAGGACAGGGTTTTCGGATCTACAGGGCTAAACGCGGCTGAAAATTTGTTCTTGCTCAAACGGATTTGCGTAGGCAGAATCCGCTCCGTCCTAGGGGAGTAGTCTCCCACGAGCGCCATGCTCGTCCGGCATGCGTCAACATACTTGGTCCTCAGACCATGGCGCATGCGACCCAAGCGTCCGCATCAGACGGATCGCAGGGTTTGACAAGACCTATGACACGAACACCTTACCCGGGGCGGGAAGGCTGTACGTGTCATAGCCGTGTCGACCCGCCCCTTAGGAAAACCCCTGATGCTGGATTCATTACTCGTTCCCACCGCAATCGTTGCCTTGGCCGAAATCGGCGACAAGACGCAGCTGCTCGCGCTCATTCTCGCTGCCCGTTTCCGCAAGCCGTGGCCGATCATCGCCGGCATCGTTGCCGCGACCCTGGCCAACCACGCGGCAGCCGGCGCAGTCGGCGCCTGGGTTGGCAGTTTCTTCTCGGACACGATGCTGCACTGGATCCTCGCCGCGAGCTTCGCCGCGACCGCCCTGTGGACGCTGGTGCCGGACAAGATGGATGACGACGAGGCCAGCACCGCTCGCAAGTTCGGGCCATTCGTGACCACGCTGATCGCGTTTTTCCTGGCGGAAATCGGTGACAAGACCCAGATCGCTACCGTGATGCTTGCTGCACAGTATCCGGAGTTGTGGCTGGTGATCATTGGCACCACCCTCGGGATGCTGATTGCCAACGTACCGGTGGTTCTGGCGGGTAACTTTGCGGCGGATAAATTGCCACTCACGCTGATCCGTCGACTGGCGGCGTCGGCGTTCTTCATTCTGGCGATTGTCGCGGTGTACAAGGCGATGCAGAGCAGTGGGTGGGTTTGACGCAGTAGGTCGTTAGACCGCGTTATCGTTCTTCGCGAGCAAGCCCGCTCCCACATTTGACCGCGTGCCAATGTGGGAGCGAGCCTGCTCGCGATGGCGTCAGCAGCTACGCCACATGACTACTTCTTGGCCTGCTCATACAGGGGCATCACCTTCGGAATCGCCGCCTGCAACGAAGCAATACGGCTCGACGAGTTCGGGTGAGTACTCATGAACTCCGGTGGAGCACCTTCCGAGGCCTTGCTCATCTTGTTCCACAAGGTGATCGCGGCATTCGGGTTGTAACCGGCGCGGGCGGCCAACTCCAGACCGATCAGGTCCGCTTCGTTTTCGTTTTCACGACTGTTGGGCAACGTCATGCCGTAGTTGGTCACGGCGTCAGCCAGGGCCAGGCTGTCCTGACCCAGACCGAACAAGGCTCCGGCGCCCTGCTTGGCCATCTCGATACCGTAAGCCTTGGACATCGCCTCGCGACCGTGCTCGCGCAGGGCGTGGGCAATTTCATGGCCCATGACCGCGGCGATTTCATCGTCGGTCAGTTGCAGCTTGTCAATCAGCCCGGTGTAAAAAATGATCTTGCCACCCGGCCCGCAGTTGGCGTTGAGCTCATCGCTCTTGATCAGATTGACTTCCCACTTCCACTGGGCCGCGTCCGGACGGAAGTTCGATGCCTGGGCAATCAGCCGGTCGGCAATCGCCTGAACCCGTTTGGCTTCACTGCTGGACTTGTCCAGCACGCCTTTGCTGGACGCATCGCCCACTGTCTTCTGATAGGACTGGGCATACATCTGGTCAACCTCTTGCGAGGACAACATGCTGAACATGTACTGTTTGCGCTCAACGCCTACAGCGCCACCGCTGGTGGTATTGACCGATTGGCAGCCGGCGAGCAGCAAACTTGCACTCAGCCCACATAAAACCAATATCTTGTTCATCAAAAAACTCCCTCAAAACATGTGCGTATCCTAGGCGTGGAAATGTATCGGTGCCAGATACAACGAGCGTAAGACGTACAATTCGGATAAAGCTCTCATCGCCGTAGAAAAAAATTCACAAACCACGGCGAGCCTCGATCGATAACGGCCTGCGCTGATTCAATTACGACATCAATCCCTTAAAAACAATCATTTCTTCGGCACCCGCTCATGCCCATCGGGGTCCTTGCCGATACACCTCCGCAGACGTCCTTTTGCGTGCGGAGTGCCCATGAAATTCAAATCAATCCAGTTTTCCGTGGCGGCCCTGGCCGGCGCTATCGTGCTCAGTGTGGTGGCA
This sequence comes from Pseudomonas izuensis, assembly GCF_002356535.2. Taxonomy (NCBI): domain Bacteria; kingdom Pseudomonadati; phylum Pseudomonadota; class Gammaproteobacteria; order Pseudomonadales; family Pseudomonadaceae; genus Pseudomonas; species Pseudomonas izuensis. Next base: position 5,731,426 of record NZ_AP017423.2, read on the forward strand.
GCCCTGGTGGTCTACGCACTGTTTTCCGGCGCACGGACGCAAGACATGGTTCAGGAGCGGACCCAGACGCAATTCGAGCAGGTCATCGAACAGCGCCTGACGTCCCTGGCGCAAACCCAGGTCAGCCAGATTCAACGCGAACTCGAAGCACCGCTGCTGATTGCCGGGGGCCTGGTACGGGTCAATGCGCTGATCGGCACGCCGGGGACCGATGGCCAGCCTGCGCTGAGCCTCAGCCGCGAGCAATTGATCGGCCTGATCAAGGAAAACGTGGCCAGGAACCCGAAAATTCTCGGTACCTACATCGGCTGGGAAAAAGACGCACTGGATCACAACGATTCGGCCTACATCGGCACGAAAGTAGTGGGCATCGACGCCAGTAACGGGCGCTTCCTGCCCTGGTGGTTCCGCAACGAAGACGGCAGCCTCGGCCTGGACAAGCTGGTGGACGTGGATGACCAGAAAACCTTGTCCACGGGTGTGCGCGCCAGCGAGTACTACCTGTGCTCGAAAGAGACCAAAAAATCCTGTGTGATCGATCCGGCGCCCTACAAGGTCGGCGACAAAATCGTCATGCTCGCCTCCTTTATTGAACCGATCATGCTCAACGGCGCCTTCCAGGGCATCGTCGGTGCCGACCTGTCGGTGAATTTCATCCAGGAAATGCTCCTGGGCGCCAACCAGAAACTCTACAGCGGTGCCGGGGAAATGGCCCTGATCGGCGGCAATGGCCGGATCGTTGCCTACACCAAAGACCCAAGCAAATTCGGGGAGAAGGTCAGCGATATCCTCGACAGCAAGCAGATTGCCAATATGGCCAACCTCAAGCGCGGCGAAGTCACCTACACCGTCGACAAGGCCCAGGGCCGGATCGAGCTGTACCTGCCTTTCGGCATCGGCCAGACCGACGCTCGCTGGACCTTGATGCTGCAATTACCGTTGAACGCGGTGATGGCCGACCTGCAAAAGCTTCAGGCCGACCTGAACAGCCAGCGCAAATCGGACACGTTCGGCATGGCCATGGTGGGCCTGTTGATCGCCGGTATCGGCTTGCTGGTGATCTGGCTGGTCGGCCATGGCATTGCCCGCCCGCTGAAGCAGATGGTCGCCATGCTCGACGACATCGCTCAAGGCGAAGGCGACCTGACTCGTCGCCTGAGCAGCGACCGCTCCGACGAACTGGGCTCGATCGCCAAGGGATTCAACACCTTCCTGGCCAAGTTGCAGGTGATGATCACCCAGGTGGTGACCTCGGTGCAGAGCGTCAGCGATTCGTCGGAGCACACCGCCGACATCGCCATTCGCACCAACACCGGCGTGCACAAGCAAATGGCTGAAATCGATCAAGTGGCCACGGCCGTGCAGGAAATGACCGCCACCGCCCAGGACGTGGCCCGCAACGCGACCCAGGCTGCGCAAGCCGCCAGCCATGCCGACCAGGCGGCCAGCCAGGGCAAACAGATTGTCCATGACACCTCGAACGCCATCGGTGCCCTGGCCGTGGAAATCGGTCGCGCCGTCGGCGTGGTGCAAACCCTGGCCAAGGACAGCGAAAACATCAATGCGATCCTCACCGCCATTCGTGGGATTGCCGAACAGACCAACCTGCTGGCATTGAACGCGGCCATCGAAGCGGCGCGGGCCGGTGAACAGGGTCGCGGTTTTGCGGTGGTGGCCGACGAGGTGCGCAACCTGGCACAGAAGACCCAGAAGGCCACGGAAGAAATCCAGACCATGATTCAACAGCTGCAACAAGGCACGCGGGATGTGGTGCGGGTCATGGAAGACAGCCAGAACCGCACCGACGAAAGCGTGCAGCATGCAGCCAAGGCGGCCGAGGCCCTGGAAACCATCACCCAGGCGGTATCGGTGATCAACGACATGAACACCCAGATCGCCAGCGCCGCCGAGGAGCAAAGCGCGGTGGCGGACGATATCAACCGCAACGTGATCAATATCGGGCAAGTGGCCAATGAAGTGGCGGGCGGCGCGGATGAATCGAGTGCGGCCAGTGCGGATTTGACCAAGTTGGCCGAGCAACAACGGCGATTGATCAATCAGTTCAAGGTCTGATCCGAAACCCTCTTCGCTGGCAAGCCAGCTCCCACAGGGATTTGCGGTGTACACAAAACCTGTGGGAGCTGGCTTGCCAGCGATGGGGCCAGCACTGATACCAAAGACTTCAACCCGGGGTCAGGCACTCCGGCCCATTGAGCTTCGGATCATTGACCATATTGGCCAATACCCGCTCGCGCAAAGCGGCGGGTTCACTGGCCAGCAAGGCCTGCAAGGCATGTAACGGCGTTTCGGGATCGAGCCATATTTCCTGTGCCGCCGCATCGAGAATCAACGGCCGCCGCTGACTGGCCGCCGGCTGGGTGATGACCGCCGTGCTCAGCCACACCTGCTCCTGCACCGGATACGCTTCCCAGATCGCCGCGAAAAACAGCGACGAGCCCTCCCCCGGCGTCAGCCAGTACGGGCGCTTGCGCGTGGTGCCGCGCCATTCGTAGAAACCGTTGGCTGGTAACAAACAGCGCCGTTCGCGAAGGGCCTGGCGAAACATCGGCTGTTCGGCCACGGTTTCGGCCCGGGCATGGGCGGGGGTGCGCGAAAGATCGGTCAGCCACGGCGGCGTCAGGCCCCAGCGCGCACGCGCCAACTCGCGCTGACCATCCGCACCGGCACGCAGCATCAACACCGAATCATTGGGGGAAATATTCCACTGGGCCTGCTGATCGGCGGGAAAGCCAGGCAGGGCCGCGAAGGCGGGATTCCAGCGAAACAGGGCATAACGTCCACACATGGGGCAGCACAACTCTTGATCAAACGAACCGCCAGACTAACAGACCAGCGTGCCGGGAAAGCTTTCCGGTTCATCTCCCGAAAGCGGCAGCGCGGCATTGTACGCACTGATCAGCTCGCGGGCGTATTCGGCCTGGTCGTTATCCACAGACAGACCCAGCAGGCCGAAGATCGGCAGCTCTCCCGTCCCGCCCAGCAGATCGCGCCCCACCAGATGCGCCTCGATGCCCTCGCTGGCGAGCATGCTTTGCAGTAACTCGCCTTCCATGAGGTTTTCCGGTTCGTAGATTCGCTGCATGGATGCCCTCAATCGTTCTCACTGAACACTTCGAGATGCCATTCTTGTTCATGAACCTGCAAAACAAAGGTTATCGGCTTGCAGCACACCTGGCAGTCTTCAATATAGGTCTGATCCCCACCGGACAGATCCACAGTGGTCTCGACTTCCTCTCCACAATACGGACATTCATACACTGCGGCTTCCAGCATCGCGGTCTCCCAGGTGACTTGTGCGTATAATCGCCGGTCTATTTGCAGGGCTATTTTTGTCTGGCTACTTTTTCAGACCGTACCCCGCCGGTTTTCGATCCGAACCTTTACTTACCCTAGCCGTTTCTAACAAGAGAGCATGATGGGCGAATTCGATGCCATCCGACCTTACGACGACAGCGAAGTCCCAGCGGTGCTGGCAAGACTGCTCGGCGACAAGGCGTTTCTAGATATCCTCACCCACTTCCGCTTCCCGCGCTTTGCCGGCGCTTTAGGCTGGGCGCTCAAACCTCTTATAGCTCATCGTCTGCGTCGTGAGTTCGCCGGCATCACGTCGGTGGCCACTTTGCAGGACAAAGTCGAGTATTACGTCGACCACACCATCGAGCGGGCCACGGATGGGGTGACCTACACCGGTGTCGAGCAGTTCAAGTCCGGCAGCGCCTATCTGTTCATCGCCAATCACCGCGACATCGTGATGGACCCGGCCTTCGTCAACTACGCCGTGTACCACGCCGGCCTGCCGACCCCGCGCATCGCCATCGGTGACAACCTGCTGCAAAAGCCCTTCGTCAGCGACCTGATGCGCCTGAACAAAAGCTTTATCGTGCACCGTTCGATCACCGGCCGCCGCGAAAAAATGGCCGCTTATCAGTTGCTTTCGGCCTACATCAACCATTCGATCCGCAACGATTGCGCCTCGATCTGGATCGCCCAGGCCGAAGGCCGGGCCAAGGACGGCGATGACCGTACCGAGTCGGCGATTCTCAAGATGTTCCACATGAGCCGCAAGGACGAGCCGTTCGGTGACGTCATCCGTTCGCTGAACCTGACACCGGTGTCGATCAGCTACGAATACGACCCGTGCGACCAGGCCAAGGCCCGCGAACTCTACATCCGCGCCACCACCGGCAGCTACACCAAGGCACCCGGCGAAGACGACGTGAGCATCGCCAAGGGCATCACTGGCTATAAAGGTCGGGTGCACGTGAACTTTGCCGCGCCGATCACCGAACTGTTCGAAGATACCAAGCAATTGGCGGTCGAGATGGACAGGCAGATTCTTGGCGGCTACCGCCTGTTCCCGGTGCATTACCTGGCTTACGCGCAGTGGAAAGACGCCGACCCGCAGTTGCAGGTGCCAAGCGCCGCCGAGCTGTTCGCGGCCGACGAACTGGCCAAGGCCCAGGAGCAGTGGCAGCAACGCCTGGACGCCTGCCCTGAAGAACATCGCCCGTTCCTGGTGCTGCAATATGCGACGCCGGTGCGCAATCAGTATCGAGTTAAGGCGGGGTTGGCGCTTTAATTAGAAATGCACGAGTGACTCTGTAAGAGCCGGCTTGCTGGCGATAGCGGTATGTCAGGCGCAATCAATGTTGCTTGATGCGCCGTCATCGCCAGCAAGCCGGCTCCTACAGGTCTACCGTCAGACGCGCGTGCTGATCCAGGATACAAGCAGTGCCAAGCCGAGGCAGGCAAAGCCGAAGCGGTAGAAAAACCGGTTCATGCGCAAGGTCGCCCAATCCAGCGTGGGCTCTACGCTGGGGCTGCTCTGGCGCTGCGCCTGGAGGCTGGCCATCGCGCGTTGTTCGCGACGCCGGGTCGCGTGCAGCAACCAGCCGCCCGGGAAGGCAAAGAACAAGGCCAGCAGGTTGATCAATTTGGCGGGATGGGCGGTTAACAGCGTCATCAAATGCAGCGACATCACTAGCCTCAAACAAAACAGGTGTGGCAGACGCCGAACCGACGACCGCGGCGCGGATTCTACCGAAAGCTTCCCTGCATGCCCTCCCTTTCCGACAAAAAACGCAGCAATTGACCAATGACTGTCCTGCGTCACGGCTTCGTCATCTGAATGCGCCAGTCTGTCGCCCCTCGAAACCGACAGGGATTGCGTCATGCTCCACGCCGAAAACCAGGATCGCCTCTATCTGATCAATCACAGCGACGAACAACAAATCCTCGTCGACAGTCTCGCCTTCAACGTTCAGGACCGTCATTGGCTGGTGTATTGCGCACTAGGCGGTCATCAACACGCGGATTTGCCGGAAGCGGATTTGCTGACGGGCGTGAGTATGCTGGATTTTTACTCACAGGCTGCCTGATACATACGACCCCTTGTAGGAGCGAGCCTGCTCGCGATGGACTTGAAAACACCACGGGGTATCAGATACCCCGCGTAATCGTTAACGACCATCGCGAGCAGGCTCGCTCCTACAGTTGAATAGACATGAAAAAGCCCGGGGCCATTACTGGCACCGGGCTTTTTTGCATCTCGCGAAGGGTTATTCGCCGAGAATCTGACCCACGGTCGGGTCCTTGAACAGACGGGTCAGCGCATCGCTCAATACGTCGCTGACCAGCTTGGTGTTGGTTTCCTGGTTCGGCGCCATGCCGAAGCGCTGGTCCAGGGACGAGCCGTAACGACCGCTGTAGCGACGGTTGGCATTCTGTACATCGGAGCGGAATGTCGCACCGATGGTCGCCTCGGTCACATACATGCCTTCTTTAGGCGACTGATACTTCAGCTCGGCCAGGGTCACCGTCAATTGTGGAGCGTTCATCGCATTGGCCGTCGGGGTGAAGCCCAACAGACGCACGGCTGCTTCGGCCTGGGCCTGCAGCTTCGGCAGGATCTGCGCGCCTTGTACGGTAATCGCGCTGGTCTCCGGATACAGGCCACCACGGGTACCCAGGGTTGGTGACGGACGACCGTCTACAACGCGCACCACCACCGGCTGACCGTGGCCTATCGGTGCCAGTTGCGCCGTCAGCTTGGGTTCCGGGTTCAGTTGTTGCGGGCTGTGGGCGCAGCCGACCAGCGTCAAGCTGGTCACAGTGATCAAACCGAACAACAGGCGTTGCAACATGCTTTTCTCTCCAGAATCAGGCACAAACAGACCGGCAGTATAGCGGTGCGCCACTGCGGCTAACCAGCGCCGCACAGTGTTTGATGAAATCTCTGACACACCCTTGGCAATGCGGTTCCTGTCACACAGATGTCACCGCTCATACACGTGTACGTCATGGCCTGCAGGCAATCTTTTCGGCAGTCACTCACACGGTACGTCACCATGCGTCATCTGATCTCTCTGTTCGCACCACGCCCACTGCACCGCTGCTTCGCCCTGCTCGACCGCAACGGCCACTGCCAGGCCTTCAGGCAGTGCAGCCTGCAGCCCATGGGCGATGGTTGGGTCGAGATCGAAGAGATCTGCCTGAATTGGCTGAATCAGCCGCTGCCGGCCGGTGCCCGCGTCGTCTCGCAACAGCATCAGCCACGCTCGCGTGCACAGCAGCTGATGACGACCTGACCAAACACCTAATAAAAGTCATTAAACACGACCATTTCCCTGCGTTTCTTAGATACAATCTCCCCCCGATTATAAGGACGTCTCCTGATCGGGCCTCGCAGCATCGTCAATGCGCTTGTATTGACACCCCGCACCGCCCACAGAGAGCCGCCCACACAGATCGAGTGAAGCTGGCGCGCTTGCTGTTTTGTTGAGCAAAACCTCCACTTTTCGCGAATCTGCAGAGCTGTCATTACGCTCGGTCACTGAGCTGTTTGCCCGTTTTGCCTGCCCTGTATCCCATGGCGGCAATCCATCCGGGCACGGTGCCAGGCTGGGACAGCCCTTTTTGAGGTTCACGTCTTCAAAAGAGCGTGAAAAAAACGGGTTTTCACAACTTCACAAGAGTGTGGCGAGCAAATGAATAGTTTTGCGTCTGAACATGCACCATTAGCGTCTACAACAGCCCGACGACACAGGACCGAGTATTCCTCGAACACCGGAGCCTGAAGCCTGTCCGCTACGGATTTGGTTGCACAAACGGATGTATCGACCATAAGTCGAATTGCCTCCCGCGCGCTGAAATGAGTTCATATGGCTCATAGGCCCGGCAGGTAGCGTCCGTCGAAGTTGCGATAAATTGCGAAGATTCGGACATGGCGATCCTGCCATGGGTACCTGGGCATCACAGACACGCCCCGGAACGCCTGGCAGCCATGCCGTCAATTTGGTGCTGCAGATTTTGGAGACGCGTTAAATGGCGCATAACGAAGCAGTCGACGTAGTACTGGTAGGGGCCGGCATCATGAGCGCCACCCTCGCCGTGCTGCTCAAAGAGCTCGACCCCGCGATCAAGCTGGAAGTCGTCGAGCTGATGGATTCCGGTGCCGCGGAGAGTTCCAACCCCTGGAACAACGCCGGTACCGGTCACGCCGGCCTGTGCGAGCTGAACTACACGCCGCAGGCTGCCGATGGCACCGTCGACATCAAGAAAGCCGTGCACATCAACACCCAGTTCGAGGTGTCGAAGCAATTCTGGTCGTACCTGACCAAAAAAGGCACCTTCGGTTCGTGCAAGTCCTTCATCAGTCCGGTGCCGCACCTGAGTTTCGTGCAGGGCGATAAAGGCGTGTCCTTCCTCAAGGAACGCTTCAAGGTGCTGAGCAAGCATCACGCCTTCGCCGACATGGAATACACCGAAGACAAGGCAAAACTGGCCGACTGGATGCCACTGATGATGCCGGGCCGTCCAGCCGATGAAGTCCTGGCTGCCACCCGCGTGATCAATGGCACCGACGTCAATTTCGGCGCCCTGACCAACCAGTTGCTCAAGCACCTGACCAGCGCACCCGATGCCCAGGTCAAGTACTGCAAGCGCGTGACCGGCCTGAAGCGCAGCAACGGCGGCTGGACCGTCAGCATCAAGGACGTCAACAGCGGCAACTCCCGCGAAGTAGATGCCAAATTCGTTTTCCTCGGTGCTGGCGGCGCGGCATTGCCGCTGTTGCAGGCTTCGGGCATCGAGGAGAGCAAAGGCTTCGGCGGCTTCCCGATCAGCGGCCAGTGGCTGCGTTGCGACAATCCGGAAGTGGTCAAGCATCACCAGGCCAAGGTGTACAGCCAGGCCGCCGTCGGTTCGCCACCGATGTCCGTGCCGCACCTGGACACCCGCGTCGTCGACGGCAAGAAATCCCTGCTGTTCGGACCGTATGCAGGCTTCACCACCAAGTTCCTCAAGCACGGCTCCTTCATGGACCTGCCGATGTCGGTTCGCGCCGGCAACATCGGCCCGATGTTGGCCGTGGCGAAAAACAACATGGACCTGACCAAGTACCTGGTCAGCGAAGTGATGCAGTCGATGGAGCAGCGCCTGGATTCCCTGCGTCGCTTCTACCCGCAGGCGAAACCCGAGGACTGGCGCCTGGAAGTGGCCGGCCAACGGGTGCAGATCATCAAGAAAGACCCGAAAAAAGGCGGCGTCCTGCAGTTCGGTACCGAATTGGTCGCGGCCAAGGACGGTTCCCTTGCCGCCCTGCTGGGTGCTTCGCCAGGTGCATCGGTGACCGTTTCGATCATGCTGGAACTGATCGAAAAATGCTTCCCGGGCAAAGCCAAGGGTGAGTGGGCTGGCAAACTGGCAGAAATTTTCCCGGCCCGTGAGAAAGTCCTGGAAACCGACGCTGCGCTGTATCGCAAGATCAACGCGCAGAACAACGTCGCACTGGAACTGGTTGAAGCCAGTAGCGAAACCGAAAGCTACGCTTGATCCAGCGCCAATAAAAACGCCCCGCCCTCATTGAGGGTGGGGCGTTTTTTTTTGCCTTTCTGTAGGAGCAAAGCTTGCTCCTACAGAAACTGATTAACCGCGAGCCTTCTGGATCAGCTCGATGTAATCCGGCGCATTGCGTTGATCCTGGATCAGGGCAACGAAGTCATTGCCGTGCTCATCCTTGCCACCCAGGTCGTAACCGGCCTCGACGAAGAACGTCAGGAAACGCTCGAAATCGTCGATACGCAGGCCACGATAGGCCTTGATCAGCTTGTGCAACGAAGGCGAAGTGGCGTCGACCGGTTCGAAATCGAGGAACAACTTGATCTGCTCGTCGCCAATCTCGTCACCAATCACTTGTTTCTTATCTTTACGCATTGCCGACTCCAGCTCGCAGACATTTCACGGGGCAGGCAGTTTACCCCTGCGCAGGCCCGGCACTCAACGCGGACGAACGCTGCCGGTGTGCAGGTCGGCCCAGACATGGCCGTTGGCGAAACTGAGGAACTGGCAATACACCGTGTCATTGCGCAACAAGTCGATCACCACCCGGTACTGAACCAGCGGGTAATAAAGCGTCAGGGTTTTGCTCTGGCCGTCGTAGACCGGTTTTTTCAGGCTTTTGCTTTCGCCATCGAAGTTGACCAGCACCTGATTGATTGTCGCCCCCTTGTTCAGGGATTTGCCCTTGAGGCGGATCAATAGCGGCGAAGTGACCGGGATCGGCTGCTGGTTGGACTGTCGCTGACTGCCAACCACCACCGAATACTCAGTGACTTGCAGCAATTGCTGTTGCTCGGGTTCCGCGTCACGCAGAGTCAAGTCGTCCGGGGGCAAAAACTGCACGTGCATCGGTGCCGGGGCAGCGGCCAGGGGTAGGCTGAAGACCAACATCAGGGCGGCGCAGCTGCGGATCAAAAGACTCATGACAGGCTCCAGGGACGAGGCCGAGCACTCTAGCATGATGATCAATCGGGCGAATAACCGATCCAGATCAATACCCTCAAAGACAAGGCTGGGCATACTGAAAGAGCCTTCAGCCCTATCTCGACGGCGTGCCGTCTACTGTGGAGTCCCTATGCCATTCTCCATCCCCCCGTTATTCGCCGCCTGGCGTCAAACTCTGCGTGCAGGTTATAGCCTCAGACGCTTGCGCGGCGACATCAGTGCCGGGGTGACGGTAGGGATTATCGCCATTCCCCTGGCCATGGCCCTGGCGATTGCGGTGGGAGTAGCGCCCCAGCAAGGTTTGTATACGGTGCTGATCGCGGCCCCGCTGATCGCCCTGACGGGAGGCTCGCGCTTCAATGTCAGCGGGCCGACAGCCGCGTTCGTGGTGATACTGCTGCCGATCACCCAACAATATGGCCTGGGTGGCCTGCTGCTTTGCACCATGCTCGCCGGGGCAATCCTGATTGCCTTGGGACTGATTCGGGCCGGGCGGCTGATTCAGTACATTCCTTATCCGGTGACCCTGGGCTTTACCGCCGGGATCGGCATTGTCATCGCCACACTCCAACTAAAGGATTTGCTGGGCCTGAGTACCACCGGGCATGCCGAACATTACATCGAGCAATTAGGTGCGCTGCTCCAGGCATTGCCCAGCGCCCGCCTCGGGGACGGAATCATCGGTGTCATGTGCCTGGCGGTTCTGATCGTCTGGCCGCGGTTTGTGCCCAGGGTTCCGGGGCATCTGGTGGCGCTGGCCGTCGGCGCAATGTTGGGACTGGCGCTGGAAAGCGGCGGGTTACCGATTGCGACGCTGGGCGAGCGCTTCAGCTATATTGTCGATGGCGTCAGCCACCCCGGCATTCCGCCGTTTCTACCGAGCTTCGACTGGCCGTGGAATCTGCCAGGGCCCAATGGTCAGCCGCTGCATCTGTCTTACGAGCTGATCCGCCAATTAATGGCACCAGCGTTCGCCATCGCCATGCTCGGTGCCATCGAATCGTTGTTGTGTGCAGTGGTGGCCGATGGCATGACGGGCAGCAAACATGACCCCAATGCCGAACTCCTGGGTCAAGGCATTGGTAACCTGGTCGCACCGTTGTTCGGCGGTATTACCGCCACTGCGGCGATTGCCCGCAGTGCCACCAACGTACGCAGCGGGGCGTTTTCGCCATTGGCGGCAATTATCCACAGCGCGGTGGTGCTGCTGGCGATACTCGTCCTCGCCCCGCTGTTCAGCTACTTGCCAATGGCCGCGCTGGCGGCATTGCTTGTGATGGTGGCGTGGAACATGTGCGAGGCCCGGCATGTCGTACACACCTTGCGCATTGCACCACGCAGCGATGTGTTGGTCTTGCTGACCTGCCTGAGCCTGACAGTGCTGTTCGACATGGTGCTGGCCGTTGCCGTTGGCCTGTTGCTGGCCGCCGGGTTGTTCGTCAAGCGCATGAGCGACCTCACGGACACCGCCGAACTGCCTCGAGAGTTCCATCAAGCCTTACAGGATTTGCCGGAGCATGTTCGTTGCTATGCGATACGCGGGCCGTTGTTTTTCGGTGCAGCGGAAAAGGCCCTGGGCGTGCTGCGCAAACTCAGCCCGGAGGTCAAAGTGGTGATTGTCGAGATGAGCGCCGTGTCCATGCTGGACATGACGGCGTTGGCAGCCTTCGACAATATCCTCAGGGATTACCGCACCGACGGCATCGGCCTGATTCTGGTCGGGACGGCTGCGCGCGTGCGCCTGAAACTCAGGCGCGCGGGCATCCATCGGGAACAGCGTCAGTTGGCTTATGTGAACAACCTGGAACAGGCTCGACGCAAAAGCGAACGCTGGCTCGCCGGGCAGGACTGAGCGCGCGGTTCAAGCGAACTGCGCACGCATTCGGGTGGAAGATCTGCCTTCATGCATAAACATGCCTGGCGGCTAAAACCGCCTCCAGACAGTTACCCTGCTTACATGCCTTTAACGGCAAAAATCCCGTTGGCGTTGCGCCAGTAGCCTTTGTAGTCCATGCCGTAACCGAAGATGTAACGATCGATGCACGGCAAACCGACGAAATCGGCTTTCAGGTCCGGGCGAGCCTTACGGTCGTGGTCCTTGTCGATCAACACGGCGGTGTGCACCTTGCGCGCGCCGGCGTGTTTGCAGAAGTCGATGATCGCGCCCAGGGTGTGACCTTCATCGAGGATGTCATCAATGATCAGCACGTCACGGTCGATGAACGATACTTCCGGCTTGGCTTTCCAGAACAGCTCGCCGCCACTGGTTTCGTTGCGATAGCGGGTGGCGTGCAGGTAGGACGCTTCCAGCGGGAAGTGCAGATGGGTCAGCAGTTTGCCGGAGAAAATCAACCCGCCGTTCATCACACAGAACACCACCGGGTTGCTGTCCGCCAGTTGATCGTTGATTTGTGCACCGACGCGGGCGATGGCCGCCTCGACTTCAGCTTCGGTGTACAGGCAGTCAGCCTCTCGCATGATTTGACGGATATGCTCGAGATCAGCGGACATGGCGCTCTCCAGGGGGGTACGGTTCAGGAAAAGCGGGCAAAGGTACGCATCCCGCACGGCCAGATCAAGCGTTTGTGGACTAACGTACTCTATGTCTATAGGACAACACCCTCGGATAGATTAATCTAGGCCGGTTTTTTTGCCCGCCGCCGGAGCCTTTCCCCATGCCCATCCTCGAGATCCGCCATCCGCTGATCCGCCACAAACTCGGCCTTATGCGCCGCGCAGACATCAGCACGAAGAATTTCCGTGAGCTTGCTCAGGAAGTCGGCGCCCTGCTGACCTATGAAGCCACCAAAGACCTGCCGCTGGAAACCTACGATATCGAAGGTTGGTGCGGCACCGTGTCGGTGGAAAAAATCGCCGGCAAGAAGATTACCGTCGTACCGATCCTGCGTGCCGGTATTGGCATGCTCGAAGGCGTACTCAGCCTGATCCCGGGTGCCAAAGTCAGCGCCGTGGGCGTGGCCCGCAACGAGGAAACCCTCGAAGCCCACACTTACCTTGAAAAACTGGTACCGGAAATCGACGAACGCCTGGCGATGATTATCGACCCGATGCTCGCCACCGGCGGTTCAATGGTCGCCACCATCGACCTGTTGAAGAAAGCCGGCTGCAAGGACATCCGCGCCATGGTGCTGGTCGCCGCGCCGGAAGGCATTGCCGTGGTCGAGAAAGCTCACCCGGACGTGACCATCTACACCGCTTCCATCGATCAAAAACTCAACGAACACGGTTACATCATCCCGGGCCTGGGCGATGCCGGTGACAAGATCTTCGGCACCAAGCAGAAGGACGCGTGACCATGCAGGATGAGTTCAACGATCCGCTCTGGCGCACGGTGCTGTCTGGCGCACAGATGCTGTTCGTGGCCTTCGGCGCCCTGGTGTTGATGCCGCTGATTACCGGCCTCGACCCGAACGTGGCGCTGTTCACCGCAGGCCTGGGGACGATTCTGTTCCAGATCGTCACCGGCCGTCAGGTGCCGGTGTTCTTGGCGTCGAGTTTCGCCTTCATCACCCCGATCATTCTCGCCAAGGGTCAGTTCGGCCTGGCCGCGACCATGGGCGGCGTGATGGCGGCCGGCTTCGTCTACACCTTCCTCGGCCTTGCGGTGAAGATCAAAGGCACCGGTTTCATCGACCGTCTGCTGCCGCCGGTGGTGATCGGCCCGGTGATTATTTCCATCGGCCTGGCCATGGCGCCGATTGCCGCCAACATGGCGATGGGCAAGGCTGGCGACGGCTCCGAGCTGATTCACTATCAGACGGCGATGATGATCTCGATGCCGGCATTGCTGACCACCCTGATCGTCGCAGTGTTCGGCAAAGGCATTTTCCGCCTGGTACCGATCATTTCCGGCGTGCTGGTGGGTTTTGGCATGTCGTTCTACTTCGGTGTGGTCGACACGGCGAAGATTGCCGCAGCACCCTGGTTCGCCATCCCGAACTTCACTGCGCCGGAATTCAACTGGCAGGCGATTCTGTTCATCGTTCCGGTGGCGCTGGCGCCAGCCATCGAGCACATCGGCGGCGTGATTGCCGTGGGTAGCGTGACCGGTCGCGATTACCTGAAGAAACCCGGCCTGCACCGCACCTTGCTGGGCGATGGTATTGCCACGACCGCAGCCGGCCTGTTCGGCGGTCCGCCCAACACCACCTACGCCGAAGTGACCGGCGCGGTAATGCTGACCAAAAACTACAACCCGAAAATCATGACCTGGGCGGCGATTTTCGCCATCAGCCTGGCGTTCATCGGCAAGTTCGGCGCGCTGCTGCAAAGCATTCCGGTGCCGGTGATGGGCGGGATTCTCTGCCTGTTGTTCGGTTCGATCGCGGCAGTCGGCATGAACACGCTGATTCGCCACAAGATCGATCTGGGTGAAGCGCGCAATCTGGTGATCGTTTCGGTGACCCTGGTGTTCGGGATTGGCGGTGTACTCGTCGGTACCGGCACCGGCCCCGATGACTTCGGCCTCAAAGGTATCGCGCTGTGCGCAGTGGTGGCGATTGCGCTGAACCTGATCCTGCCGGGCAATGACAGCTGGAAGCACAAGAAAGCGGATGAGCCGCTGATTTAAGCAGGCCTTGATGACGCCATCGCGGGCAAGTCGAATCGTCGCACCGCTTGCTCCCACAGGTATTGCACAAATCCTGTGGGAGCAAGGCTTGCCCGCGATGCTTTTAAAGGGCCAACGGTGCCCTTTCACATAAAGTGCTCAACGCCCGCACCCACTGCGGATCATCGTTAAGGCACGGCACCAACACCAACTCCTCGCCTCCCGCTTCGCGGAACTGCTCCAGCCCGCGATCACCGATCTCTTCCAATGTCTCGATGCAATCGGCAACGAATGCCGGGCACATCACCAATACTTTCTTCACCCCGCTTTTGGCCAATTCATCGAGGCGTGCTTCGGTGTAAGGTTCTATCCATTTGGCGCGACCCAGACGCGACTGGAACGACACCGACCACTTGCCATCCGGCAAGCCCAAGCGCTTGGCAAACTCCTTTGCGGTACGCAGGCACTGGCCGCGATAACAGGTCGCCACGACTTCCGGTGGCGCATCGGCGCAGCAATCGCCGCCGCCTTCGAAGCTGTGGCCGGGGTTGAGTTTCTTCAGGTGCCGCTCCGGCAGTCCGTGGAAGCTCAGCAACAAGTGATCGTAATCCTGTTGCAGGTAGGGTTTGGCCGTCGCTACCAGGGCATCGAGGTATTCCGGCTGATCGTAAAAAGGCTGGAGCACCGACAGCTGCACGTCGAGTTTCTTCTCGCGCAATACGCGCCTGGCCTCTTCAATCACCGTCGTCGTCGTGCTGTCGGCGAATTGTGGATAAAGCGGCGCCAGGGTGATCCGCTTGTAGCCCTGGGCTACCAGGCGCAGCAGTGCCGACTCAATGGACGGTTGGCCGTAGCGCATCGCCAGCTCCACCGGGCCGTGATGCCATCGGGAAGTCATGGCCTGTTGCAGGCGTCGACTGAGCACTACCAGTGGCGAGCCTTCCTCCCACCAGATCGAGGCATAGGCATGGGCCGACTGTTCGGGGCGCTTGATCAGAATCAAAGACACCAACAGACGCCGCACCGGCCATGGCAGGTCGATCACATACGGGTCCATCAGAAACTGATTGAGGTAACTGCGCACATCCGCCACCGAGGTGGAAGCAGGTGAGCCCAGGTTGACCAGAAGCAACGCGTGATCGGTCATGCAACGTCCTATTTCAGAGGCGGCTGGACAAATCGTCCAGGGCCGCGCGCAAATCAGTGAACTGGAAAGTGAAACCCGCATCAAGCAAACGAGCCGGCATGGCCCGCTGGCCACCCAGCAGCAACAATGACAATTCGCCCAGGCCGACCTTCAACACCAGTGCCGGCATCGGCATGAACGCCGGGCGGTGCAACACGCTGCCCAACGTTTTGGCAAAGTCGCGATTGCGCACCGGCTTCGGCGCGCAGGCATTATATGGACCGCTGGCTTCATTGCGATGCAGAAGAAAATCAATCAGGGCGATTTGATCGTTGATATGGATCCACGGCATCCACTGCCGACCATTGCCGATAGGCCCGCCCAGCCCACATTTGAACGGCAGCAATAGCCGCGACAAAAAGCCGCCCTCGGTAGACAACACCAGCCCGGTACGGATGAGTATCACCCGAATGCCCAGGGCTTCGGCGCGTTGGGCAGTTTCCTCCCAGGCGATGCACAACTGGCTGGCGAAGTCATCGATAACCGGTGGCGAGTCTTCGGTCAGCTCGCGCTCGCCGCCGTCACCGTACCAACCGACCGCAGAACCGGAAATCATGACCTGTGGTTTCTGCTCGCGACTTTCGAGCCAGGCGAGCAGGGTTTCAGTCAGGGTGATGCGACTGCTCCAGAGCAGCGCTTTGCGTCTGGAGGTCCAGGGACGATCGGCGATCGGTGCACCGGCGAGATTGACGATGGCATCGACGGGCTCCTGTCCCACGTCTTCGAGACGAGCGATACCACGCACTTGAGCGCCGCAGACTTTGGCGACTTTTGCAGGTGTCCGGCTCCAGACCGTCAGGCGATGCCCCTGACTCAACCAGTGCCGGCAGAGCTGACGTCCTATCAAACCAGTACCGCCGGTCAGCAATATGTGCATGACTTCTTCCTCGCGTGGCGTTTTACCCTAATCACTAGTCTATTTTTATAAGCAAGGGATCTTTGATATCGGGCAGGCTCTGTGTTTAACAATAGGCCAAGCTGTCGGAACAAGAACGCTAAAAGTTGTACCAAAAAACAATATTGTACAGGTTTCAACCCCGGCGTAGTCTGTACAGAAAGGTAAACGAGGCCCTTATGACTGTACCTATCGCAATCATCGGCACCGGCATTGCCGGACTCTCAGCCGCACAAGCCCTGACAGATGCGGGGCATGTCGTGCAACTTTTCGATAAAAGCCGCGGCAGTGGCGGACGCATGTCGAGCAAACGCAGCGATGCGGGTGCCCTGGACATGGGCGCGCAATATTTCACTGCCCGCGACCGCCGCTTCGTCACCGAAGTCCAGCGCTGGCAAGCCAACGGCTGGGTCGCCGAATGGACCCCGCAGTTGTACACCTACCATGGCGGCCAGCTCAGCATGTCGCCGGACGAGCAGACGCGCTGGGTGGGCACGCCTCGCATGAGTGCCATCACCCGCGCCTTGATCGGCGACCTCGAAGTGCATTTCGCCTGCCGGATCACCGAGGTCTATCGCGGTGAAGAGCACTGGCACCTGCAGGACGCCGAAGGCTTCACCCATGGGCCATTCAGTCACGTGGTGATTGCCACGCCGGCACCGCAAGCAACCGCATTGCTGGCTTCTGCGCCGAAGCTCGCCGGCGCCGCCGCCGGCGTGAAAATGGACCCTACCTGGGCTGTCGCACTGGGTTTCGAAACCCCGCTGGATACGCCCATGGAAGGTTGCTTCGTGCAGGACAGCCCGCTGGACTGGCTGGCACGTAACCGCAGTAAACCGGGACGCGACAACACGCTCGACACCTGGGTATTGCACGCCACCAGCGCCTGGAGCCGGCAGCACATCGACTTGCCCAAGGAAGCGGTCATCGAGCAATTGCACGGTGCCTTCGCCGAACTGTTGCACGATTCCATGCCCGCGCCGAGCTTCAGCCTCGCCCACCGCTGGCTCTATGCCCGCCCGAACAGCAGTCATGAATGGGGCACGCTGGCCGATGCCGACCTGGGGCTGTATGCCTGTGGCGACTGGTGCCTGTCGGGACGTGTCGAAGGGGCCTGGCTCAGCGGTCAGGAAGCCGCCCGCCGCCTGCATGCACACTTGCAGTGAATCGCATCCATCCGAGCAAAATTGCTGCTGTCGAATTGGGCAGCAGCCCACCCGCAGGATTCTGCTCAGCCCTACCGATAAGTCCTATACAAAAAATTTGACTTGTACACCTTTGAATCTAAGATGAACTCATGTTGTACAGATTTAAATTTCTGTACAGGTTCCGATTCGAGGTGCTCTGATGCTTCCGCTCGCCACCAAACCGAAAATCGCCATCAGCGCTTGCCTGATGGGTGAGCAGGTGCGCTACAACGGCGGGCACAAGGCATCGCAACTGTGCAGCCGCGTTCTTACCGAGTACTTCGATTTCCTGCCGGTCTGCCCGGAAGTCGCCATTGGCCTGGGCACTCCTCGCGAGCCGATCCGGCTGGTTGGCGATCCGGAACAGCCTCAAGCCGTCGGCACGGTCAATCACCAGCTCGACGTCACCCGGCCACTGACCGAGTATGGCCAGCAGATGGCGGCGGATCTGGTCGATATCTGTGGCTACATCTTTATGCAGAAGTCTCCGTCCTGTGGCCTGGAGCGAGTCAAGGTCTACCACGCCAACGGCGCACCGGTGGACGGCGGCGGCCAGGGCATTTATGCCCGGGCGTTCTGCGCCTTGCACCCTGATTTGCCCGTGGAAGAAGACGGTCGACTCAATGACCCGGTGCTGCGGGAAAATTTTCTCACCCGCGTATTCGTCTACAGCGCCTGGCAACAACTGCTGCAAGAGGGCCTGAGCCGGCGCGGCCTGACGGATTTTCATTCGCGCTACAAGTACCTGCTGATGGCTCACAACCCGGTGCAATACAAAACCCTGGGCAACCTGCTGGGCAGCATGGGCCGCACCGATCCCCGGGAACTCGGCCCGCGTTATTTCCATGAACTGATGACCGCCCTGAAAAAATGCGCCACACGCCGCACCCACACCAACGTCTTGCAGCACCTGAGCGGTTATCTCAAACAGGCGATCAGCGCCGAAGACAAGCAGGAAGTGCAACAGGTTATCGGCCAGTATCGCCACGGCATCGTGCCTCTGGTGGTGCCGCTGACGTTGCTCAAGCACCACTTTCGCCAGCACCCCGACCCTTACATTGCGCAACAGGTTTACCTGCAACCGCACCCGGAAAATCTCAGCTTGCGAAACGCCCTCTAATGAAAGCCCGACTCGACAGCAGCGCCAGCGAAGGACTCGGAACGGACTTCAGCAAAGCCCTCGACGAGGGCTGGCTACCGATTCGCGAAGTGGCCCGGCAGACCGGCGTCAACGCCATCACCTTGCGCGCCTGGGAACGGCGCTATGGCCTTATCGTGCCGCAACGCACACCCAAGGGGCACCGACTGTTCTCGGCCGAACATGTGCAACGAATCCTGACGATCCTCACCTGGCTGAACCGCGGTGTTGCCGTCAGCCAGGTCAAACAATTGCTCGAGACGCCACTGGCCTCTGGCGAACCTGTGGAAAACGACTGGCAACCGCTATGCCAGAGGCTGCTGCAGGCGGTCGCATTACTGAACGAGCGCGAGCTGGACGACACTGTCAACCAGGCCATGGCGCTGTACCCGCCACGGACCTTGTGCGAGCAACTGCTGATGCCATTGCTGGCTGAACTGGAGCTACGCTGGCAGGGCCAATTCGGTGCACACATGGAGCAAGTGTTTTTTTATTCCTGGCTACGCAGCAAATTCGGCGCACGCATCTACCATAACAACCGTCAGCTGCACACCGCGCCGCTGCTGTTGATCAATCACTCGGACGTGCCACTGGAACCTTATCTGTGGCTTACCGCGTGGCTGATCAGCAGTACCGATTGTCCAGTGCACGTGTTCGACTGGCCGCTGCCTGCCGGCGAGCTGGCGCTGGCGGTCGATTATCTGCAACCCCGGGGCGTACTGTTGTATTCCAGCAACGCCATAAACCTTTCGCATCTGACGAAACTTTTGAACGGCGTCAGTTGCCCAAAAATGATGGTCGGGCCAACGGTGCGCATTCACCACACCGAGTTGTCCGCAAGAACCTTCGTCATCGCTGATTTGTACCTGGCTGAAGATCCGCTGTTGGCACACCAGGCACTCGTTCAGCGCGGGCTGATTTAATGGGCATCACCATGCAATTGATCTGGCTGCGCAGTGATTTACGCGTAACCGACAACACCGCCCTCTGCGCCGCCACAGCGGTCGGCCCGAGCGTGGCGGTGTATTTGTTGAGCCCGCAGCAATGGCTGGAACACGACGATGCACCGTGCAAGGTGGACTTCTGGCTGCGCAACCTTCATGAACTGAAACAGGCACTGGGTGAACTGAATATTCCCCTGCTGATCCGCCATGCTCCGCGCTGGGAGGATGCGCCCAATGTGCTACTGGATATTTGCCTACGGCTGAACATCAATGCCGTGTACCTCAATGAGGAATACGGCATTCATGAAACCCGTCGGGACGCAGCGGTGACCGAAGCATTGAAGGCCCAGGGAATCGACGTTCACCGCTACCTGGATCAGTTGCTGTTCAAACCTGGAAGCGTACTGACCAAAACCGGCACGTATTTCCAGGTCTTCAGCCAGTTCCGCAAAGCCTGCCATGAACGTATGTACCGCTCGTTACCCAGCCTGGTCAGCACCCCCATGGCGCAAGCGCCGTTGAGCATCGCCAGCGACGAGATCCCGACCCACATCGAGGGCTTCGCCCCACCCACCGGGCATTTGCGCGCCCTGTGGCCGGCCGGAGAAGCCGAAGCACGGCGCCGCCTCGACACCTTTACCGACGTACAAATCGATTATTACCAAAGCGAACGGGACTTCCCGGCGAAACCCGGTACGAGCCAACTTTCGGCTTACCTCGCTGCCGGGGTGATTTCCCCACGCCAATGCCTGCACGCCGCGTTACAAAGCAATCAGGGGGAGTTCGACAGTGGCAAGGTCGGCGCCGTGACCTGGATCAATGAACTGCTGTGGCGTGAGTTCTATAAACACATTCTGGTGGGCTACCCAAGGGTTTCCCGCCACCGCGCTTTCCGCGCGGAAACCGAAGCGCTGGCCTGGCGCGACGCGCCCGACGAACTCGCAGCCTGGCAACAGGCCCGCACCGGTTTGCCGATCATCGACGCCGCCATGCGTCAACTGTTGGAAACCGGCTGGATGCACAACCGCTTGCGCATGGTTGTTGCAATGTTTTTGACCAAAAATCTGTTGATCGACTGGCGCGAAGGCGAACGTTTTTTCATGCGCCACCTGATCGATGGCGACCTGGCAGCGAACAATGGTGGCTGGCAATGGAGTTCATCCACCGGCACGGACTCGGCGCCCTACTTCCGGATTTTCAATCCACTGAGCCAGTCGGAAAAATTCGATACCGAGGGCGTGTTCATCAAGCACTGGCTGCCGGAATTGGCAGGACTGAATAAAAAAGAAGTGCACAATCCGGCGAGTCTCGGTGGACTGTTCGGCGTGGCGGATTATCCGTCCCCGATTGTCGACCTGCACACTTCACGTGCACGGGCCCTCGCCGCGTTCAAGAGCCTGCGACCACGGCAAAGCGCCGGGGGCGACTATGAGTAATTGGCTGAGCCGGACGAATTTCTGGCTGAAAGGGAGAATGGAATGAGCCTTACGCCTCCACGACGATATTGGCTGACGGGCGCCGGAAGTGGCATTGGCGCGGCATTGGCTGAAGAAATACTGAAAACCGGCGCCCACCTGGCCGTGAGTTCACGCTCGGAGGCGCCGCTGAAAATCTTGTCGCAGCGCTACCCGGGCCAAGTACTGGTGATGGCCGGTGACCTGACCAACAGTCAAACCGTGCGTGAAATCGGTGAACAGATCGCCGAGCAATGGGGCTCGCTGGATACATTGATCCTGAATGCCGGCACCTGTGAATACGTGGATGCCAAGCAGTTCGACGCCTCGATCATCGAACACGTGGTGCGCACCAATCTGCTCGCCAGCAGCTACTGCATCGATGCCGCCTTGCCGCTCTTGCGGGCCGGTATCGCCCCGCATCTGGTTGGCATGGCCAGTTCGGTGACCTACCTGCCACTGCCCCGGGCTGAAGCCTATGGCACCTCGAAGGCCGGTATGCGAAGTCTTTTCGAGTCCCAGCGCATTGCACTGGCACCAGACGGTATCGAAGTTACCGTCGTCGGCCCGGGATTCGTCCACACGCCATTGCCGGAGAATAGCGATTTCCAGATGCCACTCAGTTGGCCGGCTGATAAAGCCGCACGGCACATTTTCGCCAAACTCAATGAGCGTCCGCTGGAAATCGCCTTTTCGGGGTTGTTCATGGCTGCCCTATGGCCACTCTCGCAAATGCCCGACCAGGTAAAGTTGGCAATCGGCAAGCCCATGGTACGCAGCAGTCCTCCAAACAAGGACTGACCAGGTGCATTGCGATGACGAGCACTCGATTAGAGCCTGGCACTTGGGGTAAAGCGTCCGTCCGAGCTTTTACACAGCACCGGGCGACTGCCTTACACTGCGCGCCATGAAAACCATCCCCCATCTGCAAATCGCCGAGACCGCCGTCACGTGCTCGACCTGTGCCGCCTGCTGCTGCCAGCTCGAAGTCATGTTGATCACCGACACAGGCGTGCCCGAACGGTATATCGATACCGATGATTGGGGTGGGGAAGTCATGTTGCGCCTGGATGACGGCTGGTGTGCCGCGCTGGATCGCGACACGATGATGTGCACCATCTATGAAAAACGCCCATTGATTTGCCGGGAGTTCGAGATGGGCGCGCCGGAATGCATTGATGAGCGCCAAGGTATTTCGACGGCGTATCGCTAAGCCCGGGAACACCTCTCCCCCTGTAGGAACAAGCTTGCTCGCGATTGCGATTTACCAGTCAACATCAATGTTGGACTAGAGGTCAATATCGCGAGCAACCTCGCTCCTACAGGGGCATTGGCAACTTGCTGAGCAGTGTTGATTACAACGGCATTGTGTAGTGAAGCGCGTAACTTTCCGTACCGTCGTTAGGCGTGGTCATCCCTGCGTTGGAATAGTGCGTCGCCCGTATTCCGACTTCATGTCCACCCGCAAAGCGCAGACCGAAACCGAAGCGGTCTTCGAACTGAAACGCGCTGCCTAGACTGTTGCTTTCGGTTTCGGTGCTGGAAAATAACGCTACGCCAACGCCCAGCTCGACGTACGGCTTGACGTTCTGGCCGGCGAACTCGTAAACAAACACGGGCGAAAAGGACAGGCTGTGATCGCTGGAGGTTTTATCACCCTGCCAATAGGTGTAAGCGCCGCTCCAGTAACCGGTCAAACGACCGACGTCTGTCTGCCACCAGCTCTTGTCCCAATCGAATTGCATGCCCAGTCGATAAGTCATGGTCGAATCGCTGGTCTGGCCGATCCCGAATTCCACGCCTGCCGCCTGTGCGGTAAAACTGTGCCCCATAAGTGCGGCCGCAATCGCGGCCAAGCAAAATAGTCGCTTCATTAGAAACTTCCTTTTCCAAACGATTTCTATTGGAATTTTTGTTGCTCGACACACACTGCTATAGAAGTCGGCGATTTATCAGAAGTTCACCCCTATTAATACAACGCCCCCCGGAACTTGCTTACCCTTCGAAGCTTCGCACAACGCCAGCGTTATTCCACAAAATCGGCAATATATTTCTGAAATGCTCCGGATCGGCACTGGTCCAGAACTGCGCCGTAGAGGCAGGTCCGTCGGCGAGCAGTTCACGCTCTGCCAGCAAACGTTGAAGTTGCCGTGCGACCGCAGCGCCAGTATCGATCAGGCTGATGTCGTCGGGGATCATCTGTTTGAGCAGCGGCTTGAGGAAGGGGTAATGGGTGCACCCGAGAATAATGGTGTCAGCGCCAGCACCGAGCAGCGGCCCAACGTAACTTTCCAGTAGCTGGCGCAGGGCGGGACTGTGCAGATCGCCCCCCTCGATCAACTCCACCAACCCGGGACATGGCTGGGTAATCACCCGCACATCGGTGGCGAAGCGGTCGAGTAACGCCGCGAACTTGGCACTCTGCAAGGTGCCGGTCGTGGCCAGCACCCCAACCACGCCACTGCGGGTAGCGGCCGCTGCCGGTTTGACCGCGGGCTCCATGCCGACGATGGGCCACTCGGGGTAATCGTGCCGCAGGTCTGCAACGCCGGCGACGGTTGCTGTATTGCAGGCCAGCACCAAGGCCTTGGCGCCCTGTTGTTGAAAAAACTCGGCCATGACACTGCAACGCTGTCGGATAAATCCCGGTGTCTTCTCGCCGTAGGGAATATTCCCGCAATCGGCGACATATAAAAGGGATTCGTTGGGCAATAAACGCCGGATCTCGGCCAGCACCGAAAGTCCGCCGACACCGGAGTCGAACACGCCAATCGGCGCTTCACGCATCCTTCGGCCCACAGACGCTGCAACCCGGATCACGCTTGACCCGCAACTCACGGAAGCGCGAGCCCAATGCATCGACCAATAACAGGCGTCCGACCAGAGGTTCGCCAAATCCCGCCAACAGCTTCAGCGCTTCGAGCGCCTGCAAACTACCGACCAGCCCCACCAACGGGCCGACCACCCCGGCCTCGCTGCAAGTCAATTCGGCTTCACTTCCGTGCCCATATAAACAGTGGTAACACGGGCTCTCCGGGCGGCGGGGGTCGAACACGGACAACTGCCCTTCGAGACGAATCGCCGCGCCGCTGACCAACGGTTTTGCGGCCACTACACAAGCGGCATTGACCGCTTCACGGGTGGCAAAGTTGTCGGAGCAGTCGAGGACCAGATCCACTCCGGCCACGGCAGCAGCCAGGGAGTCTTCGTCCAATGCCGCGCGATGGGCGACAAGCTGAATCTCGGGATTGATGGCCGTCAGGCGCTTGATCGCCGAATCGACCTTGCTCATACCGACGCTGTCGGTGTCGTGAATGATCTGGCGTTGCAGGTTGGTCAAATCGACCGTGTCAAAGTCCGCCAGATGCAACTCACCGATGCCCGCCGCCGCGAGGTACAGCGCCACTGGCGCACCGAGACCGCCAAGACCGACGATCAGCACGCGGCTTTGCTTCAAGCGCAATTGCCCGTCGATATCGATGTGGTGCAACAGAATCTGTCGGCTATAGCGCAGCAATTCCTGATCATTCAGCATGGCAGGCGCCCCAGGCTGATGCGTTGGTGACCGCCCAGATCCGTGCGGCTGTGGACATCTTCAAAACCACGGGTCAGCAGCAGATCGCGCACAGCCTCGGCTTGATCGTAACCGTGTTCAAGCATCAACCAGCCACCGGCTTCCAGATGATCCGGTGCCTGGGCGACGATCAAGCGCAGATCGTCGAGCCCGTCGATACCGGCTACCAATGCACTGGCAGGCTCGAAGCGCACATCGCCTTCCACCAGGTGCGGATCGGTTGCAGCGATGTAGGGCGGATTGCTGATGATCAGTTCAAAGCGCTGGTTTTGCAGAGCGCTGAACCAGTGACTGCTCAGCACCGTGGCGTTGTTCAAGTGCAGGCGCTGACGATTGCGTTCGGCCAGGGCCACGGCTTCGAGCACACGGTCCACCGCAGTGACCTTCCACGCCGGACGTTCGCTGGCCAACGCGAGGGCGATGGCGCCGCTACCGGTGCCAAGGTCCAGCACCTTTGCGGGTGTGGCCGGCAACAGTTCGAGTGCGGTTTCCACCAGCAACTCGGTGTCGGGGCGCGGGATCAACGTGTGTGGTGCCACTTCCAGGTCGAGCTTCCAGAACCCTTGCTGACCGAGAATGTAGGCCACCGGCTCACCACTGCGACGACGCTGCAAATACTCGGCGAAGGTCAACGCCGCTTCGCTCGGGACGATGCGCTCCGGCCAGGTGTGCAAAAAGCTGCGGGACTTGCCCAACGCCGCCGCCAGCAACAATTCGGCATCCAGGCGCGCCGTGGGCGAGTCGGGTAAATCGGCGGCGCGCAACAAACTGGCAATGATCGTCATTTACTCACCTATTGCTGCCAATTGATCGGCCTGGTATTCGGCCAGCAACGGCTCGATCACCGCATCGACACCACCAGCAAGGATTTCGTCGAGGGAGTACAGCGTCAGGTTGACCCGGTGATCGGTCACCCGCCCCTGGGCAAAGTTGTAGGTACGGATGCGCTCGGAGCGATCACCGGAGCCGACCAGCAGCTTGCGCTCGCTGGCGATTGCATTGGCGGCAGCGCTGGTTTGCTGGTCGTTGAGCTTGGCCGACAACCAGGACATCGCCCGCGCACGGTTCTTGTGCTGCGAACGCTCTTCCTGGCACTCGACCACGATTCCGGACGGCAAGTGGGTGATACGGATCGCCGAGTCGGTCTTGTTGACGTGCTGGCCGCCGGCACCGGAGGAACGGTAGGTGTCGATCCGCAAGTCCGCCGGGTTGATTTCGATCGCTTCCTGCTCGTCCGGCTCGGGCAATACCGCCACGGTGCAGGCTGAGGTGTGGATACGCCCTTGGGATTCTGTCGCCGGCACCCGTTGTACGCGGTGGGCGCCGGATTCGAATTTCAACTTGCCGTAGACGTTCTCGCCTTCGACCCGGGCGATGACTTCTTTATAGCCGCCATGTTCGCCCTCGTTTTCCGAAAGGATCTCCACCCGCCAGCCACGGCGCTCGGCGTAACGCGAATACATGCGGAACAGATCGCCGGAGAAGATCGCCGCCTCGTCACCACCGGTGCCGGCGCGGATTTCGAGGAACACGTTGCGTCCGTCGTTCGGGTCCTTGGGCAGCAGCATGCGTTGCAGGCTGGCTTCCAGTTCGACCAGGCGTTCCTTGGCTTCGCGGACTTCTTCCACGGCCATTTCACGCATGTCCGGGTCGCTGTCCTTGAGCAAGGCCTGGGCGCCTTCGAGGTCGCCCTGGACCTTGAGCAACTGTTTATAGGTGTCGACAATCGGCTCGACTTCCGCGTACTCCTTGGAATAGGTGCGGAATTTGTTTTGATCGGAAATGACCTCGCCATCGCCAAGCAAGGCGGTCAATTCCTCGAAACGGTCCTGGAGGATGTCCAGCTTATTGAGCAGTGACGCTTTCATTGCGGTTTCTTATCCGAAAAGCTTTCCGATGAGCCCTCATTGAGGGCAAAGAGTTCCTGGGCCATCGCCAGCGCATCGAGGCGACCTTCGGCAGAGAGCTTTTTCAACTGCACGCTCGGTGCGTGCAACAGTTTGTTGGTCAGGCCACGGGCCAGTTGCACCAGCACTTCTTCGGCGCTGCCGCCGTTGGCCAGCATGCGCTGGGCCTTTTGCAATTCTTCGTCGCGCAAACGCTCGCTTTGTTGACGATAGGCCTTGAGCACGTCCACTGCCGCCAGTTCGCGCAGGCGGACCATGAAATCCTCGGCACCGATCGAGACCATTTCCTCAGCGGCCTGCGCTGCGCCCTGGCGGCTCTTGAGGTTCTCGGCGACCACTTCGTGGAGATCGTCGACGCTATACAGGTAAACGTCGTCCAACTCACCGACTTCGGGCTCGATATCCCGCGGAACGGCGATATCCACCATGAAAATCGGCTTGTGCTTGCGCAGCTTCAGGGCACTTTCCACGGCGCCCTTGCCGAGGATCGGCAATTGGCTGGCGGTGGAACTGATGACGATGTCACTGCGCACCAGTTCGGCCGGAATATCCGATAGCAGCACCGCGTGAGCGCCGAACTGTTCAGCCAGGGTGCTCGCGCGCTCCAGCGTGCGATTGGCCACCACGATGCGCTTGACCCCCAAATCATGCAGGTGACGGGCGACCAGGGTGATGGTCTCACCGGCGCCGATCAACAAAGCCTGACTGCGTTGCAGGTCGCTGAAAATCTGTTTTGCCAGGCTGACCGCGGCAAACGCCACCGACACCGGGTTCTCGCCGATGGCGGTGTCGGTGCGCACTTGCTTGGCCGCGTTGAACGTGGCCTGGAACAGCCGCCCGAGCAATGGACCGATGGTGCCCGCCTCGCGAGCCACGGCGTAGGCCGACTTCATCTGGCCGAGAATCTGTGGCTCGCCCAACACCAGCGAATCGAGCCCTGAAGCGACCCGCATCATGTGACGAACTGCCGCATCGTCTTCGTGCACATAAGCGCTCTCGCGCAGTTCATCGAGGCTCAAATGATGATATTCGGCCAGCCAGCGCAGCACGATATCCGCCGACAGGTGATCCTGTTCTATATAGAGTTCACTGCGATTGCAGGTGGAGAGGATCGCAGCTTCGCGGCTGTCGGTGAGTCGGCAGAGCTGCTGCAGGGCCTCAACCAGCTGCTCAGGGGTAAAGGCCACGCGCTCGCGGACGTCTACTGAAGCAGTCTTGTGGTTAATACCGAGTGCGAGGAAGGCCATTCAAAGTCGCTGATGGTGACGTGAAGCCGGCAATTGTCCTACTTCGTCAGATTCAGAACAACTACCGCTGACTATTGTCCTGGTAGCTGACGGCTATGAAAGGGGCAAAGACCTGCAGGAGCTGGCTTGCCAGCGAAGAGGTTTCAGGTCCTGTAGCGATCGAATGGGCGCCTTCGCTGGCAAGCCAGCGCCTACGGAGGGCGCTATAAACCGGAAAATGGCCGGCCGGTTATGTTTGGCCGAAGGCTTGTGTCATGATGATCCGACCGCAGGTTAGTCGTCCTCTTCCTATATGAATAGATCTTCCGCGTTGCTTCTCGCTTTTGTCTTCCTCAGCGGCTGCCAGGCTTTGATGCCGAGGTCGTCGGACGGTACGCCGCCGGCCGAAGACAGCACCCCGGCACCTGAAAAGCCCAAGGTTTACAGCTCATTCAGTGAAGACACCATCTTCAGCCTGTTGAGCGCCGAACTGGCTGGCCAGCGCAATCGTTTCGACATTGCCCTGGATAACTATGTGACCCAGGCCATCAATACCCAGGATCCGGGCATCTCCGAACGGGCATTCCGCATCGCCGAATACCTGGGCGCCGATCAGGCTGCCCTGGACACCGCGCTGATCTGGGCGAAAAACGCCCCGGACGACCTTGAGGCGCAACGGGCCGCAGCCGTGCAATTGGCGCGCGCCGGGCGCTATGACGACTCCATGGCCTATATGGAAAAAGTCCTGCAAGGCAAGGGCGACACCCATTTCGACTTCCTCGCCCTGTCCGCGGCTGACACCGATCAGGACACACGCAACGGTTTGATGAAGAGTTTCGACCGCTTGCTGCAGCGCCATCCGAACAATGGCCAGCTGATTTTCGGCAAGGCCTTGTTACTGCAGCAGGATGGGGATTCCCGAAGCGCGCTGAAACTACTGGAAGACAATCCCCCGGACGACGGCGAAATCGCTCCGATCCTGCTTCGCGCGCGCCTGCTGCAAACCCTTGATCGTGGCGATGAAGCCTTGCCGCTGCTGCAAAAAAGCATCAAAAAATACCCGGACGACAAGCGCTTGCGCCTGACCTACGCGCGCATGTTGGTTGAACAGGACCGCATGGGCGACGCCAAGGCCGAATTCTCAAGCCTGGTCCAGCAATACCCGGAAGACGACGAGCTGCGTTATTCCCTGGCACTGGTCTGTCTGGAAGCCAAGGCCTGGAATGAAGCCAAAGGCTATCTGGAGGACCTGATCGCCCGCGAAAGCCATGTCGATTCAGCACACCTGAACCTGGGGCGCATCGCCGAAGAGCGCAACGATCCGCAAGGCGCGTTGATCGAGTACGGCCAGGTCGGTCCGGGTAACGACTACCTGCCGGCACAATTGCGTCAGGCCGATATCCTGATGAACAACGGCAAGACCGCCGAAGCCCAGCGCAAACTCGCGGCCGAACGTGACGAACAACCTGACTACGCGATCCAGCTGTACCTGATTGAAGCCGAAGCCCTGTCTGCCAACAAACAGGGCGACAAAGCCTGGAATGTCCTGGAAAAAGCCCTGCAGCAATACCCGGACGACCTCAACCTGCTTTACACCCGGGCCATGCTGGCGGAAAAGCGTAATGACCTGGCGCAGATGGAAAAAGACCTGCGAACGATCATAAAACGCGACCCCGACAATGCAATGGCACTGAACGCCCTCGGCTACACCCTCTCCGACCGGACGACGCGTTATGCCGAGGCCAAGGCCCTGATCGAACAGGCTCATCAGATCAATCCGGAAGACCCGGCGGTACTCGACAGCCTCGGCTGGGTGAATTTCCGCATGGGCAATCTGGACGAAGCGGAACGCCTGCTGCGCCAGGCGCTGGAGCGTTTTCCCGACCAGGAAGTCGCCGCTCACCTGGGCGAAGTCCTGTGGGCCAATGGCAAGCAACGCGAAGCCCGACAAATCTGGGGCAAGTTCCTCAAGGAACAACCTGACAGCCCTACCCTGCGCAGTACCGTCAAGCGCCTGACCGGATCAGAGACTCTTTAAGATTATGTTTTTGCGCCACCTCATTGTTTTCAGCTTCATCGCCCTGCTCGCCGGTTGCGCGGGTTTTGGCGCCCGTGAATCGGTCGAAGGCCAGGGCAACCCCGCCCAATGGCGCGAACACAAGCAGCAACTCACCAACCTCGACGGCTGGCAGATCGACGGCAAGATTGGCATTCGAGCGCCAAAAGATTCGGGCAGCGGCACGCTGTTCTGGTTGCAGCGCCAGGATTACTACGACATTCGCCTCTCCGGCCCCCTGGGCCGCGGCGCCGCACGCTTGACCGGCCGGCCTGGCAAGGTGTCCCTGGAAGTCGCCAACCAGGGGCGCTACGAAGCACCGTCCCCGGATGTGCTGCTTGAAGAGCAGTTGGGCTGGAAACTCCCCGTTTCCAATCTGACCTGGTGGGTCCGCGGGCTCCCGGCACCAGATAGCAAAAGCCGTTTGACGCTCGATGGTGACAGTCGCCTGGCCTCGCTCGAGCAAGACGGCTGGCAGGTCGAATACACCGCGTATACCGAGCAAAACGGTTACTGGTTGCCCGAGCGAATCAAGCTGCACGGCACCGACCTTGATGTCACGCTGGTGATCAAGGCCTGGCAACCGCGCAAACTGGGGATGTGACATGGACGCCAACCGCCTGACGTTGCCCTCCCCGGCCAAACTCAACTTGATGCTGCACATTCTCGGTCGCCGTGAAGATGGCTACCATGAGCTGCAGACGCTTTTTCAGTTTCTCGATTACGGCGACGAAATCACTTTCGCCGTGCGCGATGACGGCGTCATTCGTCTGCATACCGAATTCGAAGGCGTCCCCCACGACAGCAATCTGATCGTAAAAGCCGCAAAAAAACTTCAGGCGCAATCCGGCTGCTCGCTCGGTATCGATATCTGGATCGACAAAATCCTGCCCATGGGCGGCGGGATCGGCGGCGGAAGTTCGAATGCCGCAACAACCCTGCTCGGTCTGAATCATCTTTGGCAGCTGGGCTGGGACGCCGATCGGCTCGCCACTCTGGGCCTGACCCTGGGCGCCGACGTCCCGGTTTTCGTGCGTGGCCACGCGGCTTTTGCGGAGGGCGTGGGAGAGAAACTGACGCCGGTTGAACCCGAAGAACCGTGGTATGTCGTGCTGGTACCGCAAGTCTCTGTAAGTACGGCAGAAATTTTTTCAGATCCGTTGTTGACAC
This sequence comes from Pseudomonas izuensis, assembly GCF_002356535.2. Lineage (NCBI taxonomy): Bacteria > Pseudomonadati > Pseudomonadota > Gammaproteobacteria > Pseudomonadales > Pseudomonadaceae > Pseudomonas > Pseudomonas izuensis. Next base: position 5,762,537 of record NZ_AP017423.2, read on the forward strand.
GTAACACTCCTCCCATTAAAGTGCGCCCCGTTCCCAAGGGAAACAGTCGTAATGACTGCTTGCCGGTGGTAACAAGGCGTTATCCAGAGGTACGTAACGCTTTGAATTTGTTAGGTAAATTTACCGAAGCAAAACTCACCGGAACTGGAAGTTGTGTGTTTGGGGGCTTCCCAAGCAAAGCTGAAGCTGATAAAGTATCGGCCCTTCTTACAGAGACCCTTACAGGGTTTGTAGCAAAAGGAAGCAACATTTCGATGTTGCATCGCAAGCTGCAAAGTCTGCTCTAAAGGAACCGATTACAGGGTAATCGTTGCAACAGATACAGGGGCGTCGCCAAGCGGTAAGGCAGCAGGTTTTGATCCTGCCATGCGTTGGTTCGAATCCAGCCGCCCCTGCCATTTTCCTATACTCATCCAGGTTACCCTCAGCCTTCAGGTACTGCGCGTGTCCAAGATGATGGTCTTTACGGGGAACGCTAACCCCGATCTGGCTCGGCGTGTCGTACGTCAGCTGCATATCCCTCTCGGTGACATCTCTGTCGGTAAATTCTCCGACGGCGAAATTACAGCCGAGATCAATGAAAACGTCCGCGGTAAAGATGTCTTCATTATTCAGCCGACTTGCGCTCCGACCAACGATAACCTGATGGAACTGGTTGTGATGGCTGATGCCTTCCGCCGCTCCTCGGCTACTCGTATCACTGCTGTTATTCCTTACTTTGGTTATGCCCGTCAGGATCGCCGTCCGCGTTCCGCACGTGTGGCTATCAGCGCGAAAGTCGTTGCTGACATGCTTACCGTAGTCGGGATCGACCGTGTTCTCACGGTTGATCTGCATGCTGACCAGATTCAGGGTTTCTTCGATATTCCGGTAGATAACATCTACGGCTCCCCGGTTCTGGTGGATGACATTGAAGATCAGCGCTTCGAAAACCTGATGATCGTGTCCCCGGACATTGGTGGCGTCGTGCGTGCACGTGCCGTTGCCAAATCCCTGGGCGTGGATCTCGGGATCATCGACAAACGCCGTGAGAAAGCCAATCACTCTGAAGTGATGCATATCATCGGTGATGTCGAAGGGCGTACCTGTATCCTGGTCGATGACATGGTCGATACCGCCGGCACTCTGTGCCATGCGGCCAAGGCCTTGAAAGAGCATGGCGCTGCCAAGGTTTTCGCCTACTGCACGCACCCTGTGCTGTCGGGTCGGGCGATCGAAAACATTGAAAATTCCGTGCTGGACGAGCTGGTGGTGACCAACACCATCCCGCTGTCCGCTGCAGCACAAGCCTGTGCGCGTATCCGTCAACTGGATATCGCACCGGTAGTTGCCGAGGCGGTTCGCCGCATCAGCAATGAAGAATCGATCAGCGCGATGTTCCGCTAAGGGCCCTGCCCTTCTCGAAATGTCTCGTTGACGAAAAGCGCCCCGCCCCGGCATTCCTGTCGGGGCGGGGCTTTTTTGCCCATACCGTGTTCGGCGCTGGTCGCAAACGCCACTCGGTCATGGCTATTTTGGAGATACAACATGAACGATTTTACTCTGAATGCTGAAGTGCGTTCCGACCTGGGGAAAGGTGCGAGCCGCCGCCTGCGTCGTCTCGCAAGCCTGGTTCCAGCTGTAGTTTACGGTGGCGACAAAGCCCCTGAATCCATCAGCATGCTGGCCAAAGAAGTTGCCAAACTGCTCGAAAACGAAGCGGCTTACAGCCACATCATCGAGCTGAACGTTGGCGGCACCAAGCAAAACGTCGTGATCAAAGCCCTGCAGCGTCACCCGGCCAAAGGCCACGTGATGCACGCTGACTTCGTACGCGTAGTCGCTGGCCAGAAACTGACCGCTATCGTTCCAGTGCACTTCATCAACGAAGAAGCACCGGTCAAGAAAGGCGGCGAAATCTCGCACGTTGTTGCCGAGATCGAAGTTTCCTGCCTGCCGAAAGACCTGCCTGAATTCATCGAAGTCGACCTGGCTAACGCCGAAATCGGTTCGATCATTCACCTGTCCGACATCACCGCCCCTAAAGGCGTTGAGTTCGTTGCTCTGGCACACGGCGATGACAAGGCTGTTGCCAACGTCCACGCTCCACGTGTTGCTCCAGAAGCTGCAGAAGGCGCTGCAGAGTAATTTCACTCTGTACGCCGGAGTGACCGGAAACATCGCGGACTAGAGCGTAGCGAGAAAGCGGGCGAGAACGCGGAGTTTACATCATGGTAAATGAGCAATTTTCGTCCACTTTCGCCGCTTTCCCTGATTGCGGCGATGTTTTCCACCACTCCAATGAAGGGCCCCTATCGTGACTGCCATCAAACTGATCGTTGGCCTGGGAAATCCAGGCGCTGAATACGAACAGACCCGGCATAACGCAGGGGCCCTTTTTGTTGAGCGCATCGCGAACGCACAAGGCGTGAACCTTGTGGCGGACCGCAAATATTTCGGCCTGACCGGGCGCTATTCGCATCAGGGTCAGGATGTTCGTCTGCTGATTCCCACCACGTACATGAACCGCAGCGGCCAGGCCGTGGCGGCACTCGCCGGTTTCTTCCGCATCAAGCCTGAAGAAATCCTCGTGGCGCACGACGAACTCGATCTGCCTCCGGGCGTCGCCAAGCTCAAGGTTGGCGGTGGCCATGGCGGTCACAACGGGTTGCGCGACATCATTGCGCAACTGGGCAATCAGAATACCTTTCACCGCTTGCGGCTTGGCATTGGCCGCCCGGGCGTCGCCAGTATGGTTTCAAATTTCGTCCTGGGTCGTGCGCCACGCGCCGAACAGGAAAAACTCGATGCCAGCATCGACTTTGCCCTCGGCGTGCTGCCGGATATCCTCGCCGGTGAATGGAACCGCGCGATGAAAAACCTGCACAGCCAGAAGGCCTGACTCTTATCCGAGGGGAAACACCATGGGATTCAATTGCGGCATCGTCGGCCTGCCTAACGTCGGCAAGTCCACCCTGTTCAACGCCCTGACCAAATCCGGTATCGCGGCCGAGAACTTCCCCTTCTGCACCATCGAGCCCAACAGCGGTATCGTGCCGATGCCGGATCCGCGCCTGGAAGCCCTGGCTGCCATCGTCAATCCAAAACGCATCCTGCCGACCACCATGGAATTCGTCGACATCGCGGGCCTGGTTGCCGGCGCGTCGAAAGGTGAAGGCCTGGGCAACAAGTTCCTGGCCAACATCCGTGAAACCGATGCCATCGCCCACGTGGTCCGCTGCTTCGAAGACGAGAACGTGATTCACGTCTCCAACAGCGTCGACCCGAAACGCGACATCGAAATCATCGACCTGGAACTGATCTTCGCCGACCTCGACAGCTGCGAGAAGCAACTGCAGAAAGTCGCGCGTAACGCCAAGGGTGGTGACAAGGACGCAGTGGTCCAGAAAGGGCTGCTGGAGCAACTGATTGCTCACTTCACCGAAGGCAAGCCGGCGCGCAGCCTGATGAAGAACATGGGCACCGACGAGAAAGCGGTGATCAAGGGCTTCCACCTGCTGACCACCAAACCGGTCATGTACATCGCCAACGTGGCTGAAGACGGTTTCGAAAACAACCCGCACCTGGACGTGGTCAAGGCCATCGCCGAAGAAGAAGGCGCCGTGGTTGTTCCGGTGTGCAACAAGATCGAAGCGGAAATCGCCGAGCTGGATGACGGCGAAGAGAAAGACATGTTCCTCGAAGCCCTGGGCCTCGAAGAGCCTGGCCTGAACCGCGTGATCCGCGCCGGTTACGAAATGCTGCACCTGCAGACCTACTTCACCGCCGGTGTCGAAGAAGTCCGCGCCTGGACCGTCCGCGTCGGTGCCACCGCACCGCAAGCCGCAGGCGTGATCCACACCGACTTCGAAAAAGGCTTCATCCGCGCCGAAGTGATCGCCTACAACGACTTCATCCAGTACAAGGGTGAAGCCGGTACCAAGGAAGCCGGTAAATGGCGCCTGGAAGGCAAGGACTACATCGTCAAGGACGGCGACGTGATGCACTTCCGCTTCAACGTCTAAGTTTTTCAAGACGAAGCACCCGCCCAAGAAAAAGCCGCGTTTGATACGCGGCTTTTTTGTGCCTGATGAATAGACATGATGAAAACCTGTAGGAGCAAAGCTTGCTCGCGATGAACGATAACGCGGTGCTTCTGACAAAACGCGTAACGGCCATCGCGAGCAAGCTTTGCTCCTACAGGGTAGCGGATCGTCAGGCTTTCTTGGTTCTTGGCAAGAATATCGCCAGCACGCCCAGCAACGGCAGGAACGAACACAGGAAGTACACGTATTCGATACCGTGAATATCCGCCAAATGCCCCAGCAGCGCCGCGCCAATCCCGCCGAAGCCGAACATCAGGCCGAAGAACACCCCGGCGATCATCCCGACATTGCCCGGCACCAGCTCTTGGGCATACACCACAATGGCCGAGAACGCCGACGCCAGAATAAAGCCGATCACCACGCTGAGAATGCTGGTCCAGAACAGGTCGACGTGCGGCAGAATCAGGGTGAATGGTGCGACGCCGAGGATCGAGAACCAGATCACGGCCTTGCGCCCGATTTTGTCGCCGATCGGCCCGCCAAAGAAGGTCCCCGCCGCTACCGCACCGAGAAACAGGAACAGGTGCAGCTGCGAACTGGCCACCGACAGGTCGAACTTTTCGATCAGGTAAAAGGTGAAGTAACTGGTGAAACTGGCCATGTAGAAATACTTGGAAAACACCAACAGCCCAAGCACCACCAGTGCGCTGATCACCCGCCCCCTGGACAAGCCGTGGGTCGCCGCCTGACCTTGCTTGAGCTTGAACAGGTTCAAGTGGTTGGCGTACCAGCGGCTGATCCGGTAAAGCACGAACAGCGCGAAAACCGCAAACAGGCCGAACCAGGCCACGTGCCCCTGACCGAAGGGAATGATGATCGCCGCCGCCAGCAACGGACCGAAAGCCGAGCCGGCATTGCCGCCGACCTGAAAGGTCGATTGCGCCAGCCCGAAACGTCCGCCCGAGGCCAGTCGCGCCACACGGGAAGCTTCCGGGTGAAAGGTGGAGGAACCGATGCCGATCAGCCCTGCCGCCAACAGAATCAGCGGGAAGCTGCCCACCACCGACATCATCACAATCCCGACCAGGGTGCAGATCGTGCCGGCGGGTAATAGCCACGGTTTTGGATGGCGGTCGGTGTGATAACCGACCCAGGGCTGCAGCAATGAGGCCGTCAACTGAAAGGTCAGAGTAATGAGGCCGACCTGGGTGAACGTCAGGCCATAACTGGCCTTGAGCATCGGGTAAATCGAGGGCAGTACCGATTGAATCAGGTCGTTGATCAAATGCGCCAGCGCCACTGCGCCGATGATGCGCATGACCAGCGGACTGCTTTGTGAAGTGGCAGGCGCGGACTGAACGTTGCTGATAGTCATGAGAAATTCCGGACAACAGAGGGGTGCACACGGGCAGGTTCGCCAATGTGCCATTTTTCAGTGCAGCCGCGCCATCCCCTTAGCCTGCTAACGACCTTGATGTTCATCGCCGAATAAGTGATAGCGCATAGCCATGGTCTGAATCTTGCCTTGCTTATCCGCTTCAACGCGGCCCCCTTACAAAGGGGACCGAGAATGGGAAGTTTCGCCACAGAGTCGGCCTACAGAGCTGGCGAGGGTGAACTTTCGAGGCCTTTTAAAGGGGCACAATTCGGGGTCATACGCACCCTGATGCACGCCGATAGTGCGTGGTGTCCAAAGGAGTCATGGGGCATGCAGGCTTTTCTATCACCGGGGATCGGACTGCTGGGGCGTTTTGGTTTTGCGCGTAAATTCCAGCTGTTGTTTTTGCTGTTTATCCTGCCACTGGCCGGCAGCCTGTGGATGATCGGTCAGGACTATCGCGACAAATTGAATTTGATCTCCGGCGAACGTGCCGGGGTTCGTCAACTCCTTGCCCTCGATGCACTCGATAACCTGCTGGCTGCGCAACGTGATCGCGCAGCGCGTTGGCGAGCGACCGAAACCAACCGCCAACCGACGCCCGCTACCCTTGCCGCCATGGCCGCGTTCGATGCCGTTCAACCTGTGGTCGCCCAAGCCACCGCGGAGTTGAACAACGCCCTGCAACAGGAAGTCGCCGAGGGCCAAACCCTGACCCGTTATCAGGCGCTGCAAAATGCCCTTAACGGTCTGGACTCCAAGAGCCTGGGCAGCGTCGGCTGGTGGCCGGACGGCTACGACCGCTTCACCAGCGCCCTGAGTGCCCTGCAAGCCTTGCGCGAGCAGATTGCCATGGACAATCGCCTGACACTGGCACCGTGGCTGGAAACCTACCTGCTGACACAGATCTCCACACAGCATGCGCCGGACCTGATCGAACGGGTCGGACGCCTTGCAGCCGTTGGCCAGGCATCCGTGGTGTCAGGACAATTCACTCTGCAAAGCCGTCTGCAATTGCGCGACCTTCGCAGTCGAATCGGCGATGCCCGGGAGCAGCTCGTCAAAACCGCTGGCCTGCTCGAATCGCGTTTACCCAGCGCCCTGCAAACCTGGGCCGGGCAGTACCACGAAAGCCTGAAACGCCTTGATTCAGGCTTGAAGGTCATCGATGACGGTGTGTTCGGCGGCAGCATCACCCTCAAGCCGGAAGATTTCGAGCGCAGTCTCGACGCCCTGCTCACCGACCTCGCCGCGCTGCGTCAGCAGTCGCTGGTGTCGCTCGATCACCGCCTGGATGACTACCAGGGGTCGGCGATTCGCCAGTTCATCGTCGTGGCGAGCATTTTTGGTTGCCTGCTGCTGGCCGCGCTGTACCTGTTCATCTGTTTGCAGGCGTCGATCCGCCGCAGTGCCAGCGGCATCACCCTGTTGGCCGAAGCCCTGCGCGATGGCAATCTGAGTCTGCAAGTACCGGTACAAGGTAGGGACGAACTGGCAGCCATCAGCACCGCTCTCAATGTCGCCGTCGTGCAACTGCGTACCAGTCTGCTGGACGTCGATCACGAGACGTCGCAATTGAGCAACGCGGTGAAAACCCTCAATCATCACTCCAGCGATGCCCTCGGTGAAGTGGAAGCCCAGCAGCTGCAAATCAGCCAGATCGCCGCAGCGGCGACGCAATTGGCCGCCACTTCCCAAGGGGTGGCCGAAAGCTGCGAGCGGGCCTCCGGAAGCGCTCAGCACACCCAACGCATAGCCGCCGACAGCAGCCGTGACAGCCAGATCACGACGGCGAGTATCCAGCAGCTCAACCAACGCTTGAACGATACCGCAGCCGCCCTGGGTCGGGTCAGTGAGCAAGGACAGCAGATTCAACTGGTGGTCGACACCATTCGTGGCGTCGCCGAGCAAACCAATCTGCTGGCGCTCAACGCCGCCATTGAGGCCGCTCGCGCGGGCGAGCAGGGTCGCGGTTTCGCGGTGGTGGCCGACGAGGTGCGCAGCCTGTCGCAACGCACCCAGTCCTCGACCGCCCAGATCGCCGGCACGGTCGATAGCCTGCGCAGTACTGTGAACGAAGCGGTCAGCCTGATGGAGGCCGCCTGCGGCCAGGCACAATCCGATGCACAAGCCGTCACCGGCCTCGGTGAGCGCCTGGGGGAAATTGCCATTGCGGTGCAGGGTGTCACCGATACCCTGTCGCAAATCGCCACGGCCGTCGACGAGCAAGCGAGCACCGCCGATGAAGTCAGCGGCAATATCCAGCAGGTGGATCAGGCGGCGGTCCGCCTGCTCGAAGGCGCACGGGCAGTGAATCAGGCAGCCGACACCTTGAGTCAGGGCAGCAAGGCGTTGAGCGAAAATACGGGGCGGTTTCGTCTGAGTTGAAGCCATCGCGAGCAAGCCCTGTTCCCCTGTAGGAGCAATGCTTGCTCGCGATGGTCGTGAACGATAACGCGCCCTGTCTTAAAGATCGCGTCGTCTGGCCCCCCATCGCGAGCAAGCTTTGCTCCTGCAGGAAAAGCGGAACCAGGCACCTTCACGCCTGGTGGCCTCAGATCACCGCCTCCGGAAAGTCCTGCTCCAGCTCGGTCTTCAGCCACTGGATAAACCACGACACGTCCGCCGAGAGCTCGGCGGATGGCGTCAACACGCGATAGCTTTCCAGTTTGACCTCCGCGTCCAGCACCCGCACCAGCGCGCCACTCCTGAGCTCTTCACGCACCAGCACTTCGTTGGCCAACGCGATGCCCTGCCCGCTTTCGGCCACCGACAGCGCGTGGTCATTGTTGACGTACAGCATGTCCGAGTTGAGGTGCACATCCAGATCATGGGCGGCAAACCACAGGTTCCACCACTCGCCATCATCGACGTGAATCAGGTTGTGTTTCACCAGGTCAGCGGGACTGTTGATGGGGGCGATGCCGGCCAGATAACCCGGGGTGCAGATCGGGAACACCCGCGGGCGGATCAGGCTGGCGCGGGAATGGGCATATTGTCCGTCCAGGCCGTAGACAATGCCGAGGTCGGCACTTTTACCGTCGACATCGGTGAAGGTGGAGTTGGGCTCGATGGCGAACTTCAGGCCGGGCCGCAAATGACGCATGACCTCAATGCGCGGCATCAGCCAGCGCTTGGCAAACCCCGGCACCACCATGATGCGCAGCCATCGCTCGGCGTCCTTGGGCCGCGCCTCCTTGCCCGCCTCGATAATCAGCTGCAGGGCCGCCGCAATCTTGCGGTGATATTTCTCACCTGCCAGCGTCAGGGTCACGCCACGGGACGTGCGCTCAAACAGTTGAGTGCCCAGCCATTCCTCCAGCAACTTCACATGCCGACCGATTGCAGGCTGGGTCACGTGCAGCGCCCTGGAGGCTTCGACATAGCTGCCGAGACGGGCCGCCGCATCAAAGGCACGCACCGCGTTCAGCGGCGGTAAACGGTGATCAGGCATGGTTGCGGGCACCCTCTGCTGTTAAATTATTTAACAGCTCGTATGTTAAAATTGAAGTTTCGCCCCCGCAACCCCTCACTGATAATCGACGCACAGCAAAACAAAAAACAGCTGGCTCAATACACCCGAACACATCTCGATCCTGCCCAAAAAAATAATATCCATGGCCCGACGGCACAGCTGATTTCAGCGTATCCGCAGGCGATGGGGGAATCGGAGGTAACGCATGAATGCCCTGCATTCGCTGCAAACACTGGCGGTGTCCATCCGCTCGGTGCGCAAAGTCTACGGTGATCCGAAGACCGGCCCGGTGGCGCTGAAAAGCATCGACCTGGACATTCGCGACAACGAATTCTTCACCCTGCTCGGCCCTTCCGGCTGCGGCAAAACCACCCTCCTGCGGATGATCGCCGGGTTCGAATTTCCCACCGAAGGCGAGATTCTGCTCTACGGCGAAAACATCGCCGATCGACCGCCCTTCGAACGTCCGGTCAACACGGTGTTTCAGCACTACGCGCTGTTTCCGCACATGACCATCGCCGAGAACCTGGCCTTCGGCCTCGAATCGCACCCGATGGGCAAGGTGATGACCAAAGCCCAAGTCGCCGAGCGCGTACGCGAAATGCTGGCGCTGGTGCAGATGGAGCGCTTCGCCACACGCAAACCGGCGCAACTGTCCGGCGGCCAGCAACAGCGCGTTGCACTGGCACGGGCGCTGGCGCCGCATCCCAAGGTCTTGCTGCTTGATGAGCCACTCTCGGCCCTCGACCTCAAGCTGCGCCAGGCCATGCGCGAGGAGCTGAAAACCATCCAGGCCAAGACCGGCATCACCTTCATCTTCGTCACCCATGACCAGGAAGAAGCGCTGACCATGTCCGACCGCATCGCCGTGCTGTCCGAAGGCGAAGTGCAGCAGGTCGGGCGCCCGGAAGACATCTACGAGCGGCCGCGCAATCGCTTCGTGGCGGACTTCATTGGCGAAACCAACTTCATCGAGGGCACCGTGACTCGCGTCGAAGACGGCCTGGCCTGGTTCGCCGGCCCCGCCGGGCATCCGTTGCCGGCGCAGCCCTGCAGCGATGTTCAGGTCGGCGCCAGCGTTGCGCTCTCCGTGCGTCCCGAGCGCCTGCACCTGACGCCTGCCAGCACCGAAGGCGCATTGCCGTGCCGGGTCGATGCTCAGATTTACCTGGGCACCGACCTGCAATATCAAGTCAGCCTCAGCGACGGCTCGCGCCTCACCGTGCGTACGCCCAACTGCGTCGACCGCAAACTGCGCTTCGCCGTCGGCACCCAGGCCGGTCTGTTGTTTGACAGCGGCAGCGCCAGCGTCCTGCACGATTGAGCACGAGGATTTGCCATGCACGCGATACCGATCGCCAATACCCTGGAGCGTCGTCGGGCGTTCCAGAGCTTTCTCGGGGTCAGCCCGGCGCTGATCGCCATCGGCCTGTTTCTGATCGTGCCGATCCTGATTGTCATCGCCTATTCATTGATGGAAGCCAACCCCTACGGCGGGGTGAACAAAGTCTTCAGCAGCGACGCCTACACCTCGTTACTGTTCGAACGACAACTGGATGACAGCCTGGCCTTCGCCGATTCTTACCTGTTGATCGCCCTGCGCTCCATTGGCATCGCCGGGCTGACGACCCTCATTACCTTGCTGATCGGCTTTCCGGTGGCGGTGTGGCTGGCAATGCAGCCGGCACATCGGCGCGGCCTGCTGATCTTTCTGATCACGGTGCCGTTCTGGGCCAACCTGTTGATCCGCACCTACGCCTGGATTCTGTTGCTGCGTAACACGGGCGTGATCAACAACAGCCTGATAGGCCTTGGCGTCATCGACCAGCCGTTGCAACTGCTCTACACCGACGGCGCAGTGCTGCTGGGGCTGGTCTACACCTACGCGCCCTTTGTGGTGCTGCCGATTTACGCGACGCTGGAAAAGATGGACATCCGCCTGCTGGAGGCTGCCCAGGATCTCTACGCCGGACGTGTACGTACCTTGCGCAAGGTGGTGCTGCCGATTGCCAGACCGGGGATTTTCGCCGGCGCAATCCTCACCTTCGTGCCGTGCCTGGGCGCGATGATCGCCCCGGAACTGTTGGGCGGCGGCACGCGCATGATGCTCGGCAACCTGATCTTCCGGCAGTTCAGCGATGCACGGAACTGGCCTTTCGGCGCGGCGCTGTCGCTGGTGCTGATGGCTGCGGTGATGCTGGTCCTGACGGTGTATGCCTTGCGCGCCGAACGTCAACGCATTGCCAAGGGAGGTGCATGATGCTGCGTCCATTCAAACGAAACGGCCTGGGTGTGCAGGATTTTCCGGGCTTCGGTGGCTTCAGTTTCCTGTTCTACCTGTACCTCTACGCGCCGATCGTGGTGCTGGTGGTGTTCTCGTTCAATGCCAACCAGTCTGCCACGGTGTGGACCGGGTTCAGCCTGGACTGGTACCGCGCGGCGTTCGCCAATCAGGCCCTGCGCCAGGCCGCCGGCAACAGCCTGTTAATTGCCGTATGCGCCAGCATGATCGCCACGGCGATTGCCACCCTCGCCGCCCTCGGCACGTCCCGTGGCGCGAAATTCAAGGGCCTGCAACTGTCGATGGGCGCAATCATGCTGCCCTTGGTGCTGCCGGAAATCGTGGTGGGCGTCGCCACGCTGGCGTTGTTTTCCACCCTCGGCCTGTCCCTGGGCTACGGCAACCTGATCATCGCCCATACCGTGTTTTGCATCCCGTTTGCCTACTTGCCGATTCGGGCGCGGCTCAACGACATGGACCTGTCGCTGGAGCAAGCATCGGCCGACCTCTATGCCGGCCCGTGGCGGACCTTTCGCAAGGTCACCCTGCCGCTGCTGATGCCGGGGATTTTCTCCGGGCTGATGCTGGCGTTCATCGTGTCGCTGGATAACTTCGTGATCTCGATGATGGTCTCCCAGGCTGGCACCACCACCCTGCCGATCTTCATCTTCGGCCTGTTGCGCATGGGCGTGACACCCGACGTCAACGCCGTGTCGACCCTGATCCTGGGTGTCTCGGTGCTGTTCGTCAGCCTCTCCTGGCTGCTGGGCAAAAAGAACACCTGAACTTTCTACGTACCGTGGGGAAATAGCATGAGCAAGTTGATTGCAAGCATCGGGACTTCGTTGTTGTTGACCTTGGCCGGCGGCGTTCAGGCCGCGGAAAAGCTCAATGTGGTGAGCTGGAGCGGTTACTTCTCGCCGGAGATCCTCGCCAAGTTCCAAAAGCAGACCGGCATCGAAGTCACGGTGGATTCCTACGACTCCAACGAAACCTTGCTGGCCAAGCTGAAACAGGGCGGCGCGGGTTACGACGTGGCCATTCCGTCGCACCAGTTCATTCCGATCCTGATCAAGGAAAACCTGCTGGAACGCTTCGACCCGGCGAAAGAGCCCTACTACGCCAGCGTCGTCGATAACCTGAAAAAACCCTCCTGGGACCCGGAAGGCGCCTATTCCGTGCCATTCATCTGGGGCACCACCAGCGTGGTGCTGAACACCGAACGCTACAAGGGCCCGGCCGACAGCTACAAGGTGCTTTACGAGCCACCGGCCGAGTTGCAGGGGCGGATCAACATGTTCGATTCGGTCAGCGATGAGATCGACATGGCCAGCCTGTACCTGAACATCCCGTTGTGCAGTGAAGACCCCAAGCAGATGCAGCAAGTGCTGAGCCTGCTCAAGGCGCAGAAACCGTTCGTCAAGACCTACAGCTCCAAGGCCGGCTCGATCCGCGAGAACCTGGCCGCGGGCGAAGTCGACATGTCGATGTTCTGGGGCGGTTCGTCAATGCGCGCCCGGGAAATGAAACCCGGCCTGAAATACCTCTACCCGAAAGAAGGCGTACTGGCCTGGGTCGACAACATGGTGATTCCGACGGGCAGCAAGAACCCGGCAAATGCCAAGGCGCTCATCGAGTTCCTGAGCCAGCCTGAAAATGCCGCCATGACCCAGAACTTCCTCAAGCATCAAAGCCCGATCAAGGGTGTGGAACCATTCCTCGACGCCAGCCTCAAGGACGCCCCGGAGCTGCATATTCCCGAAGGCACCCAGGTGGTGTTCAGCAAGACCTGCGGCGAAGGTGCAATCCGCCTCGCCGACCGTCTCTGGACCAGCCTGATGCGTTGATTTCTACCGCCCCGTCCGGTGACGGGGTGTTTCTCCAGCCGTCCGAAAGGCAGCGTTGCAATGACTTCTAATAACATCAGCGAACTGGTCCTGCTGCAGGCCCATGAACTCGCCGAGCGCATTCGCTTGCGCCAGGTTTCCTGCCGGGAAGTGATGCAGACTTACCTGGCCCATATCGACCGATTCAACCCGCGGGTCAATGCGCTGATCAGCCTGCAAGCGCCGGAAGACTTGCTGGCTCAGGCCGACCTGCGTGACGCCGAACTGGCAAGGGGTGACTACCGCGGCTGGATGCATGGCCTGCCCCATGCGGTCAAAGACCTGTCGCTGACCCGCGGCATCCGTACGACGCTGGGTTCGCCGCTGTACAAGGACTTTATCCCCGATCGCGACGGGATCATGGTAGAGCGGCTCAAGGCGGCCGGCGCGATCATCATCGGCAAGAGCAATACCCCGGAATTCGGCCTCGGCTCGCAGAGTTACAACCCGCTGTTCGGCGCCACCGGTTGCGCCTATGACCCGAGTAAAACCGCCGGCGGTAGCAGCGGTGGCGCGGCGGCGGCGCTGGCCATGCACCTGGTGCCCGTGGCCGACGGTAGCGACATGATGGGCTCGTTGCGCAACCCGGCCGCGTTCAACAACATCTTCGGCTTCCGCCCGTCCCAGGGGCGTGTGCCCTTCGATGACAGCGCCGATCTGTTCATTGATCAACTTGGCTACGAGGGCCCTATGGGTCGCAGCGTGCGCGACGCCGCGTTACTGCTGTCCGTGCAGGCGGGTGCCGACGCCCGGGCGCCGCTGTCCATCGCCGAATCCGGCAGCGCCTTCACGGCACCGCTGGAGCGCGACTTCAAAGGTACTCGCCTGGGCTGGCTGGGGGATTTCAACGGCTATCTACCAATGGAGAAAGGCATTCTCGAACTTTGCGAAAAGACTTTCGCCGACTTCGAGAGCCTCGGTTGCCACATCGAAGCGGTGCAGCCCGAATTCGCCCCGCAGCAGCTGTGGAGCAGTTGGCGGACCCTGCGTCACTGGATGGTCGCCGGCTCTTTGGGGGCGACCTATGCCGACCCGCAAAAACGTGCACTGCTGAAGCCGGAAGCCTGCTGGGAAATCGAACACGGCTTGAAACTGTCGGCCAGCGATGTGTTTGCCGCCTCCGTGGACCGCAGTAACTGGTACAGGGCGATCTCCCGGCTGTTTGAAGATTTCGATTATCTGCTGCTGCCCAGTGCCCAGGTGTTCCCGTTCGATAAAAACCAGCCATGGCCCACGTCGATTGAAGGCGTGACCATGGACACCTATCACCGCTGGATGGAGGTGGTGATTCCTGGCACCTTGTCCGGCTGTCCGGTGGCAAACGTGCAGGCAGGCTTCAACGCGAACGGTTTGCCGATGGGCCTGCAAATCATCGGCAGGCACCAGGCCGATTTCGCCGTCCTGCAATTGGCCCACGCTTATGAACAGGCAACTCGCTGGTTTCAGCGCTGCCCTTCACCGCTGTTGAACGAGGGATTTTGATAAACGGTTGATAGTGTAGAGAAATATTTTAGATTTACGCTTGACGCATCTGCATTCCCGGTGAATAATGCGCGCCACTTGGCTACATAGCTCAGTTGGTTAGAGCATAGCATTCATAATGCTGGGGTCCGGGGTTCAAGTCCCTGTGTAGCCACCAAGTACTAAAAACGGCTTACCGAAAGGTAGGCCGTTTTTTTATGCCTCGAGAAAAGCGACCGCATTGCAGGAGCGAGCCTGCTCGCGATGGTCGTGAACGATGACGCTGGCAGCCTGATGCCCCACGGCGCCCTTTCGTTCATCGCGAGCAGGCTCGCTCCTACAGGTATCAGGTGCGAATGGTTGGCAGCGCCGACAACGCCCGCTCCCAGATCTGCCAGGTCCGTAGCCAGACCATCGCCTGCCAATCGCTATCAGCCGGATAGAACTGTTCAAGCAGATTCAGTTTGATGTCACGCCCCACGGCATCACTCGGATTGCCATGCAAATGCAGCCAGTGGTCGTCGCGCAGATGACGATGCACATCCGCCCCCGGATAGGTCCCGCATTCGATGACGAACGGCATCAACCGTACCTGGGGCAGCGCATCGATCAACGCCTGGGAGGTGTAGCCGGTGGCGGTGGCCGCCACGCCGGTTTCGCTCAGCGTCTGCGCGCCAGTCTGCAAGGTGTAGAGCCACGGGCCATAAATCGCCTGGGCATCGGCCCGTGCCGGATAGGCGGTTTGGGTAATCGTCAGCAACATCGGATGACCGTACTCGCCGGCACCGGTATGCAAGTCGAAGCACAGGGCGACATCGGCATGAGATACATGCTTCTGAATGATCTGATGCAACGTCCGGTTCGACCAGCTCGGCGCCAGTCCACCATAAAACAGTCCGTCCGGATGCCGGTGCTGACCACCTTCGACAATCGACATCACCGCCGGCCAGCCATGTTGGCGGACTTGCTCGTCGAGCAGCGCATCCGCGCGATCACGCTCGGGACCTTGCAACTGCGAGCACGCATAGATTTCGTGCAGCGCGTCATAGGCCTGGTTGTCCGGCAACGGACCGTCGAAGTTCAGGTGATTGCGGTTCAGGTCGATATTGTCTTCGTTGACCCGCCGCAACCACGCCATGCCCCAGGGATTGATCGAATGGATCATCACCACGGCCACATCCGCCGGCAACGAGCGCTTGCCCATTTCCTGCAGCCATTTGATCTGACAACCCGAGCCATAGTAGCCCTCGACGCCATGGGTACCGCTCAGCGCAATCAGCAGGCGTTTGGCTGCAGGATCGCCCAGAACCGCCACGTCGGTGCTCAAATCCTCGCCGAACGGCCCTTTGAGCGGGTGTGGGTACTCGGAGAGCGTCGCCCCGGCCGCGGTCGCCACCGCGAGGAATTGTTCACGCTGGGAGCGGTAGCTTGGCTGGGTCGGGAACTCGGTGTGCATGATTGCCTCTTGCTGATTTTCTGGCCTGGTTGTTGGCAACGACCCTACAGACATTCCGCCCATTCATGAAGAGCAAAAACGTCTTTGTCACGGGCGCCGGTTTGCGTCACTGCGTGGTGGTCGATAAAGTCCGCTGAACCTTTATCCAACGGACGGAGTGCCCAACGTGTTTTCAGCCTTCCACTTGAGCCGCTTTCGCCTGACAGCGTTGTCGCTGATCGCCACTGCCTTGACGTTGGCTGCCTGCAACGCCCCGCCCTCTTCACCTTCGCAGTCGACGCTGCCGCTCGCACCGGAAAGCGCTTCCGGTTATCGCACCGATCTGCAGACCCGATACGCCACACAACACATGGCGGCTGCCGCCAACCCGCTGGCGGCTGAGGCCGGACGGGAGATGCTGCGTCGCGGCGGCTCGGCCATCGATGCGGCGATTGCGATGCAGGCGGTGCTGACGCTGGTCGAGCCACAATCGTCAGGCATCGGCGGTGGCGCGTTGATCGTGCTCTGGGATGGCAAGTCCGTGCGCACGTACGATGGTCGAGAAACGGCACCGGCGGGTGCCACCGAGCGACTTTTCCTGCAAGCCGACGGGCAACCGATGCCGTTCACCCAGGCGCAGATTGGCGGGCGCTCGGTGGGGACGCCTGGCGTATTGCGCGCCCTTGAGCTGGCCCATCAAAAGCACGGACGCCTGCCTTGGGCGCAACTGTTCGAACCGGCCATCGAACTCGCCTCGCAAGGCTTCGCCATATCACCGCGCCTGTATGGGTTGATCGCCTCGGATTCGTCCTTGCGCACTTCACCCGACATGGCCGCGTACTTCCTGAATGCCGACGGCAGCCCGAAAGCCATTGGCACACGCCTGAAGAACCCGGCACTGGCCGCGGTGTTCCAGCGCATCGCCAAGGAAGGGCCGGATGCCCTGTACAAAGGCGCCATCGCCCAAGAGATCGTGGCCAAGGTTCAGGGCCACGCCAACCCGGGCAGCCTGTCGCTGAACGACCTTGCGGGCTATAGCGCCAAGGAGCGCGCGCCCCTGTGCACTGACTACAAACGCTGGCAGGTTTGCGGCATGCCGCCACCGTCATCGGGAGGGATTGCCGTGGCGCAGATCCTCGGTACCCTGCAGGCCTTGGAGACACGCGACAAACGCTTTGCCCTGGCGCCGATGAAACCGGTCAAGACCAACGCCCCCGCCGGCATCGAACCGTCTCCCGATGCTGTGCACTTGATATCGGAAGCCGAACGCCTGGCCTACGCCGACCGCGCCCAATACGTGGCCGATACGGACTTCGTGCCGGTACCCGTCAAAGGCCTGGTGGATCCGACCTACCTGGCCGGCCGCGCCGCCCTGATCGGAAAGCGCAGCATGGGCACGGCCCAACCGGGTACGCCACCGGGCATTCAGGTGGCTTACGCGACGGATCGTTCACCGCTGCGAATCTCTACCTCGCAAGTGGTGGCTGTCGATGACCAGGGTGGCGCCGTGTCCATGACCACCACCATCGAATCCGCCTTCGGCTCGCACCTGATGGTTCAGGGCTTCCTGCTCAATAACGAGATGACCGACTTCTCGTTCATCCCCGAAGAGAACGGGAAAAAAGTCGCCAATCGCGTCGAGCCGGGCAAGCGCCCACGCTCATCCATGGCCCCAACGCTGATCTTCGACCGCCAGAGCGGTGAATTCGTCGCCAGCGTCGGCTCACCCGGCGGCTCGCAAATCATCGAGTACGTCGCCAAAACCACCGTCGGCCTGCTCGACTGGAACCTGGATGCGCAAACGGCCATCAACCTGCCCAACTTCGGCAGCCGCAACGGCCCGACCGAACTGGAGCGCGGACAGTTCAGCCCCGCACTGATCAAGGCGTTGAAGGACAAGGGGCACAGCGTGAGCGAGATCGACATGACCAGCGGTACCCAGGCAATCGTCCGGGTCAAGGATGCGCAGGGCAAAGCGTCATTGGCCGGAGGCGCGGACCCTCGGCGTGAGGGGGAAGCGTTGGGGGATTGAGTCGTACGCAGGCGTGAGAAAGGGCTTACCGGGAATGGAGCAATCCGGGCTGTCTGCTGCTGATCTTGCGCCGGCTATTGGTCGTACCAATCGAGTCTATGAAGTACTCAATGGCAAACGCGCATTAACCCTGCCGATGATCTGGAAGCTCCATGAGCTATTTGGCATACCGGCGCAGAGCCTGATCAAGCCTATGAAACAGGCCTGATCAGGTGCCCGCTGACTTTTGAAATCAGGCCGGCACACCCAAAATGATGTGCGACGCCTTGATTACCGCCGTCGCACTCACGCCGGGAGCCAGGCCCAGTTCAGCCACGGCATCGCGCGTGACGATCGAGTAGACCTCGGTGCCGCCGTCGAGCTGGATGACGACCTCGGCGTTCACCGCGCCATCGGTGACGTGGGTGACCTTGCCTTCAAGGCAGTTGCGCGCCGACAGGCGTATATCGCTGGAGTCGGTCATCAGCATGACCCAAGGTGCCTTGACCAGCGCGACCGCTTCCTTGCCCACCGCCAGGCCAAGGTTCTTCACGCTTTCCATCGTGACCACCGCCACCAGCTCATTGCCACCGGGCAGTTTCAGGGATATTTCCGCATTGACGGCACCGGACTGCACTTGGCTGATGGTGCCTTTGAAGACGTTGCGGGCGCTGACTTTCATTGGTTTGTAGCCTCTGATGGTTATTTTTGTATACAACCTACAGCATCATTCTGTCCGAACGGGCATGACGCAATGTCGCACCCGCCTATCGACTGATTTTCAGAGCCCGTCGAGCCTGGTGTTTTTCCAAGGCCAGTTCGATCAGCCGCGTGACCAGTTCACTGTAGGTCATTCCGGTGGCTTGCCACAGTTTCGGGTACATGCTGATGCGGGTGAACCCCGGCAGGGAGTTGATTTCGTTGATCAGCACTTCGCCACTGTCGGTCAAAAACACATCGACCCGCGCCAGTCCGGAACACCCCAGCACCTGAAACGCTTCGACCGCCATGGCACGGATGCGCTCGTTGGCCTCGACGCTGATGTTGGCCGGCACCACCACTTCAGCGGCCTTGTCGTCGATGTACTTGCTGTCGTAGGAATAAAACCCGCTGTGCACCACGATCTCACCGCAACCGCTGGCGATGGCGTTTTCATTGCCAAGCACCGCGCATTCGATCTCGCGGCCACTGACGGCGGATTCGACCAGCACTTTTTCATCGAACCCCAGTGCCAGCTCGATCGCCGCCGTGTATTCGGCTTCGTCGGTGACCTTGCTCACCCCTACGGATGAACCCTGGTTTGCCGGTTTGACGAAGAGAGGCAACCCCAATTTCCCCATCACTTCGTCGAATCGGCTGCGTGCCGCGCTGGCGCGGGTCAGGGTTACGAACGGCGTGACCGCCAGCCCCGCATCCCTCAACAAGCGTTTGCTGATGTCCTTGTCCATGCACACTGCCGATCCCAGCACATCGGAACCGACAAACGGCAGATCCGCCATGCGCAGCAGGCCTTGCAGGCAGCCGTCCTCACCGAGGGTGCCGTGGACAATCGGGAAAATGACATCGACATGTCCCAACAGCTCCTGACTGGAGGTTTCCACTAACTGCTGGCTGGCCTTGCCCGGCACGACCGCCAACTCGCGATTGGATTGATTGAGCGCGATGAGGGCCGGATTTTCCTGGTTCAAGAGGAAGTTCGAAGGGTCGTTGAGGTGCCAGTGGCCTTGCTTGTCGATGCCGATCAGCACCGGTTCGAAACGCGAACGATCCAGGGCATCGACGATGTTTTTCGCCGACTGCAGCGACACTTCATGCTCCGCCGAGCGGCCCCCAAAGATAATTCCTACACGCAATTTGCTCATTGCCTGCCCCCAATGTGAATGTGCTTATGGCTCGCGTATTCGCCACCTTACGGCTGCAAGGTCTGGCCGTCCACCGGCTCGCCGATGGTTAAAAAGTGCCCACCCGCCACATGATGCAAGGTGCGCAACGCGTCCTGGCCTTCGAAGTGCCAACGCCCATCACTGAACACGCGCTCGTCGGCCTGGGCGGCAATCACTTCAGCCAGAAACAGGTCGTACTGTTGATGGTTATCGGGCTCCGGCAGCAATCGGCATTCCAGCCAGGCAACGCAGCCATCGAGCATCGGTGCGTCGATCAATTCGGCATCGAAGGTCGGCAGGCCATAGGTCTGGAACTTGTCACGTCCCTGCTCCCGAGTCAGTTCCAGCCCGGACGTCGTACCGACGGTTTGCACGATATCGGCCTGCGCGGCGCAGGGAACGTTGAGCACGAAGGTGCCCGAGGCTTCCAGCAGTTGCCGGGTCCAGGTGGATTTATCCAGCACCACGGCGATTTTCGGCGGTTCGAAATCCAGCGGCATGGCCCAGGCTGCCGCCATGATATTGCGCTCGCCACCATGGGCTGCGCTGACCAGCACGGTCGGCCCGTGATTGAGCAAACGATAAGCCTTTGGCAACGGGACCGGACGGCGGTGGGAAACGCTCATGGATGTCTGCTCCTGGGGAAAGGAGCCGATTGTAGCGGGTCCTTCTACCTGTAGGAGCGATGCTTGCTCGCGATGGGCGTTTGGACTACGCGGGCACCCAGGCAGCTCGCGTTATCGTTGAAGACCATCGCGAGCGAGCTCGCTCTTACAGGGGAGCGCCTCAGGTCGACAACTGATTGGCGAATTGTCCTACGGCGTTCACCACCTTCTGGGCTCCGTCCTGGATCTCGACGATGACCGTGCCTGCCTCCGCCGCGAGCGCCAGGCCCTGTTCCGCCTGGAGCTTGCCGTCGGTCATCAGGGCCACGGCATTGCGGGCCATGTCCTGGTTTTGACGCACCACCAGCACGATCTCATCGGTAGCCTGGCTGGTGCGCGAGGCCAGTTGCCGGACCTCGTCCGCCACCACGGCAAAACCTCTTCCCTGCTCGCCGGCGCGGGCCGCTTCGATGGCGGCATTGAGCGCCAGCAGGTTGGTTTGCTCGGCAATGCCGCTGATGGTTTTGACAATGGTGCCGATCACCAGCGACTGCTCGTTCAGGGCTTCGATGCCATCCCCGGCGGTTTGCATGTGCTTGGCCAGATTTCGCATTACATCCACCGCCTGCGTCACCACGGCATTGCCACGCTGGGCACTTTGGTCGGTTTGCTGGGAAGTGCCGTAGGCGATATTCGCCGCTTCGGCAACGGCTTGTTCCTGATTGACCTGATCGGTGATCACCGTGGCGAACTTCACCACTTTGTAGAGTTTGTTGTTGGCATCAAGTACCGGGTTGTAGGAAGCCTCCAGCCAAACCGTACGACCATGGCTATCGATACGTTTGAAACGGTCAGCCACGTACTCACCCGCGTTCAGACGGCGCCAGAAATTCTGGTACTCGGCACTGTTGGCCTCTTCCGGCAGGCAGAAGGTGCGGTGATGCTTGCCCTTGATCTGCGCCAGGCTGTAACCCATGCCGGAGAGAAAACGATCATTGGCGGTCAGTACGATGCCATTGAGGTCGAACTCGATCACTGCGGTCGAGCGCACCAGGGCACCGATCAGGTTTTCATGTTCGCGGGAGGCTTCGATGGTACGGGTCAGGTCGCTGGAGAAAATCGAGAATTGCTTGATCCGGCCGTCTGCCGAGCGCACGGGCTGCAAGATCGAGCGCAACCACGCCTCCTGACCCGTGCCCCGCAGCAGGCGTAAAGCACCCGCAAAGTGCTCACCACGGTTCATTGCAGTTTTGAAACGCAGCTGGAATTCGTCCGTTTTTACGTGATCCGGGAAGATGTCTTCGATGTGCCGTCCGATCAGCTCGTTGCTCTTGTAGTGCATCTCGCTGAGAAAGTTCTGATTGACCGATTGAACCCGCCCATCAGCATCAAGGGTCAGCACGAGCATCTCGCTTTCCAGACTTTCCTTCACTTGCTGAAGGCTGGAGAGTTCTTCGCGAAGAGCCGACAGCTCCTGCTTCAAGCGTTTATTGAACATGGGGTGCACCGATGGACTGGGATAGAAAGCGATATGCAGCCTAACCATCGGCCCTTTGAGCCTTTTCTGAAGAGCGTTTCAGCTTTGTCCTACAAAAATAATTGCGACGCGCCAGCAGCCCCTTCTGCTTACATCGCGCCAGCAGCCGAGCAGTTGGCCATTCTCGGCATCCGCGCGCCGAAATACGCCCCGCTGGCTACACCCACCGCGCCCATCACCGCGCAGAACATCACGCAGATCCAGGGGCTCCAGGGCATCAGACCGATCAACAGCAACGGTGTGATACTCGCCCACGCGGCGTAGGCAATGTTGTAGGTAAACGAAATGCCCGAAACTCGAATCCGTGCCGGGAACAAACTGACCATCACCGACGGCACCGCACCGACCACACCACAGGCGAGGCCGGCCACGGAATAGGCCAGGCCGATCCAGTTACCGCCACCGATCAGGCAGGCATAGAGCACGCCAATTCCCAGCGGCAGCAACAGGCTGTACAGCATGACAGTGCGCCAGGCGCCGATGCGGTCGACCAGCAATCCGGCGAGTACGCAGCCAATGTTCAGAAAAACGATACCCAGCGCACTCAAGGCGAACGTGTGGCTGGCGGTCATGCCGAAGGTTTTCTGCATCATGGTCGGCGTGATGACCACGAATACCACCACCGCCGAGGTCAGCACGCAGGTCAAAATCATCGCCGGTAGCATGGCCAGCCGGTGTTCACGCAGGACCGCCCGCAGCGGCAACTCGACCGCCTCCTCGCGTCGGGCCTGCATGGCCATGAACACCGGGGTTTCGCTGAGCCAGCGACGCAACCAGACGCCAATCACACCGAACACACCGCCCAGCAGGAACGGGTATCGCCAGGCGTAATCGAGGATTTCCGCCGGGGTAAAGGCCTGGGCGAGAAACGTTGCCGTCAAGGCGCCGAGCAGGTAGCCAAAGGTCAATCCCGCCTGCAAAAAGCCCAGGGCGTAACCGCGATGCCCCACCGGCGCATGCTCGGCAACGAATACCCAGGCGCTCGGTACCTCGCCGCCTACCGCCGCGCCCTGCAGGACGCGTAGCAGCAACAGCAGCAGCGGTGCGAAATAGCCAATCTGGGCGTAAGTCGGCATGATCCCGATCAGCAGACACGGCAGCGCCATCATCAGGATGCTCAGGCTGAAGACTCTCTTGCGCCCCAACCTGTCAGCGAAATGCGCCATCAGGATCCCGCCAAGCGGTCGCGCCAGGTAACCGGTGACGAAGATGCCGAAGCTTTGCAACAATCGAAGCCATTCGGGCATTTCCGGCGGGAAGAACAGCTGGCTCAAGGTCAGCGCAAAAAATACGAAAATGATGAAATCGTAGATTTCCAGCGCCCCGCCGAGGGCCGCGAGCCCGAGGGTCTTGTAGTCCGAGCGGCTGAACGGCGCCGGGCGCGAATCGATATCGACAGTCATGAAAAGAACTCTGGCACAGGCAAAAACCAAGGCGCCCATGGTCTACGCAAACGCGCCTGCGGACAACCCGTTAGACCAAAGTCCCATAGCCACAAAACAGCCCCGCAAAAAACCTCCGCTTGATTTACTGTTAACGCCTGTCCAGACGGGCCTCTGCCGCCCCGAAGACCACAACAAACATAAAAATCCGAGGTACTCCCGTGGCCGCTGATATCGAAGATAGCCGCTCCGCCCGCTTTGCCCTGCGCTGTTCAAGCTTTGCCGAACGCTGGTTCCCCGACTCCTGGGTGTTTGCCGCCCTGGCGGTGATTATCGTCGCCGTGGCTACCATGGTCATGGGCGCCAAACCCACCGATGCCGCCATGGCGTTTGGTGATGGTTTCTGGAGCCTTATCCCGTTCACCATGCAGATGGCTTTCGTGGTGATTGGCGGTTATGTGGTCGCCAGCTCGCCACCGGCGGTGAAGCTGATCGATCGCTTGGCGAAACTGCCGAAAAACGGCCGCTCTGCCGTGGCCTGGGTCGCCTTGATTTCCATGGTCGCGTCGCTGCTGAACTGGGGCTTGTCGTTGGTTTTCGGCGGTTTGCTGGTCCGCGCCCTCGCCCGCCGTACCGATCTGAAGATGGATTACCGCGCCGCAGGCGCAGCGGCTTACCTTGGGCTGGGGGCGGTGTGGGCGTTGGGCCTGTCGTCGTCGGCGGCACAACTGCAGGCCAACCCGGCGAGCCTGCCACCGTCGATTCTGTCGATCACCGGGGTAATTCCGTTCACCCAGACGATCTTTCTCTGGCAGTCCGGTGCGATGTTGCTGGCATTGATCGTTATCTCACTGATCATTGCTTACGCCACCGCCCCGGGCCCGAATTCGGCTCGTGACGCCAAGGCTTGCGGCGTCGACCCGAGTTTCAACCTGCCGCCCCTGCAACCGCGCACCCGTCCCGGCGAATGGCTGGAGCACAGCCCGCTACTGATCATCCTGTTGGTGCTGCTGGCCGCCGGATGGCTGCTCCATGAGTTCTCGACCAAACCGGCGATCAGCGCGATTTCCGGCCTGAACACCTACAACTTCCTGTTCATCATGCTCGGAGCTTTGCTGCACTGGCGTCCGCGCAGCTTCCTCGATGCCGTGGCCCGTGCAGTACCGACTACCACTGGCGTGCTGATCCAGTTCCCGCTGTATGGCTCGATCGCGGCGTTGATGACCACGGTAAAAGGCGCCGATGCCCAGACCCTGGCCCACCACATCTCGACCTTTTTCGTCAGCATCGCCTCCCACGACACCTATGCACTGTTGATGGGCGTGTACTCGGCGATTCTCGGCTTCTTCATTCCGTCCGGCGGCGGCAAGTGGATCATCGAAGCACCGTACGTGATGCAAGTGGCCAACGACCTGAAATATCACCTGGGTTGGGCCGTGCAGATCTATAACGCCGCCGAAGCCTTGCCCAACCTGATCAACCCGTTCTACATGCTGCCGCTGCTGGGCGTGCTGGGGCTGAAGGCGCGGGACCTGATCGGATTTTCGTTCGTGCAACTGCTGGTGCATACCCCAGTGGTGCTGTTCCTGCTGTGGGCACTGGGGACGACGCTCGCCTATACGGCACCGGTGATGCCGTAGAAGCAAAAGGGGCCGATATTTTTATCGGCCCCACTCGTTGTCTGGTCATGTCTGCTTCAATAGGTATTGGACCTACACGCTGAAAAGGACCTGAGCATGCTCAAACTTGCTGGACTTGCCCTCGCGGCCCTTACCCTGAGTGCCACTGCCCATGCGGACGTCAGCCTGGTGCTGGGCAGCCCTGAACGCCTCACCCGCCTGTTTTCCTATCCGAACAACTGCAACGTGATTTGCTTTCGCAACTGGACGCTGGAGCAAACCGTCGAACATTACCTGACCCAAAGCGTGCAGCGCGACGGCTACAGCGACGCGAAGGTGCTGGTCAAAACCGATAACGGTCAGCTCTTCACGAAAATTAGCGGGGTGCCCAACGGTTATGAAAAGCCGTTGGTCGCGCTGCTCGATGCGGGCGATCTGGCCTACAACGGCGCCAGCAAACTGAATGCCGATGGCAAATGGGCCTTTAGCTGGTACCTGTTCCTGCCGCTGGGCATGGCGCTGGAGAACCGTAAAAGCGTCGAGCTGCTGCACTTCCCGCCAGACTATTCGTTGACCCAAGCCCAGGATTACCTGAGGTCCGCCACGACCGATCGCTGGGCCTCGCTGCTGACCATCAACGGCATCCCGGCCGAGCAGACGCCGGGCTACCAGACGATCATCGATATCGCCCCGATTGCCGCCCCGTCCAACGCCGGCAAGGACCTGGAGGGTGTCTACGACTACTTCAAGGATTACCAGACGGCGATGGTCAAGGAAATCAGCCAGAGCGCCAGTGGCGCGGCGCTACCGATGGTCGCTTTCGGTGCACCGGTGCGTGACTGGGTCAAACGGCAATACGGGCCGACCGTGAATGTGTTGAGCCTGGTCAACATCAGCCCTGATGCCGGGGTAAAAGTGCCAGTGCTGGGTTCCAACCATCCGAGCTACATCTGGTACGCCGCCGATCCGGCCAACTATTCCGGCAACGATGCAAAAGCCAAGGCCGATTCTGCGGGCCTGAAAGTCATGGGTCAGGACTTGAGTGTCGCCTGCTGGCAGGCCGCCATGGGCCGTCAACCGGACAGCAATCCCGACATTGAGCTGAAGACTTGCACGCAAACCTGGCAAGTTGCCCAGAAAGAGAAAACCTGCGAGCTGTTCTACACCTCGATCCGCAACCTGACGCCCGCACAGGCCACGGGCAAATGCGCGTCAGCGGCGATCGCGCCCCAGCTCAAACAACTGAAGGCGCCAGCACCTGCCACCGCGACCCCGGCGCCACCGCTATAAAACGATGAACGGGTGTCGCACTGTCAAATATGACAGTAGACCACCCGTTCCATCTGCGAGAGGCTTGTACTGCCCCCATGTGCTGCAGCGCTGACAGGATCGTCAGCCGATGGACGTCGCAGCACCCAGCCGACAGGGATCGTTATGAAAGCCAATGCATGGCGCAAGCCGCTTGCTGCACCACCTGCGGGTGTTTATCCCTTTGCCCGATTGTCTCTTCAGCACGGATTTCCCTCCCTCGCCGACTTCGAGATCCTCACGAACAACGAGGGCACGCCGGTCGCTGTCATAGCGCGACGGGAGTTTCCCCGAATCAGCCGAATCTGTCGGGTTTCAGGGCATTTGCTGACTTATCGCTGCCGACATACCCGGCAACTTGCGCCCGGCGTACATGCCTACGATCCGAATTTCTGCGGATTGCTGTGGCATTCCTGCGACCCCAATATCTACCTCGATTTCAGCGATCTGTGTTTATGGGCGCTGAAGGACATTCAGAAAGGCGACCGGCTGACAATGGATTACACCGTCAGCGAAGACAAACTGCTGCGTCAGTTCGCGTGTCGCTGTGGCTCACACAACTGTCGGGGCTGGATCACCGGCCACGATGAACCGCCGAACGCCGACGGCCAGCGTTTTCTACAACACTGGCGTCGGCCGTAGGAGCGAAGCTTGCGGCGAAGGCGGACTCAGCACGCTCAGCGCCTACAAGCTTTACAACGGCTCGAACGGACGCAAACGGTACTGCGGCGGCAATTGTTCGAAGCCGCTGATGGTGGTGTTCAAGCTTTTCCAGCGACCGTCCTTGATGCCGTAGATGCAGCCATGAATCGACAGGCTCTGCCCGCGATGCCAGGCGTTTTGCACGATGCTGGTGTGGCCGACGTTAGCCACTTGCTGGATCACGTTGAGTTCGCAAAGGCGGTCGACCCGCTCTTCTTCTGTGGCCAACAGGGCGAGCTCTTCGCGTTTTTCGTAATAAAGATCGCGAATCGACCGCAGCCAGCCATCGATCAGGCCGAACTGGCGATCCTGCATCGAGGCGCGCACACCGCCGCAGCCATAGTGGCCGGTGACGAGGATATGTTTGACCTTGAGCACGTCGACCGCGTACTGAATCACTGACAGGCAGTTGAGGTCAGTGTGCAGCACCACGTTGGCCACGTTGCGGTGTACGAACAGGTCGCCCGGCAACATGCCGACGATTTCGTTGGCCGGCACCCGCGCATCGGAACAGCCGATCCACAAGTACTCCGGCGTCTGTTGGCGCGCCAGCTTGGCGAAGAAGTCCGGATCTTCCTTGGTGATCGCGTCAGCCCAACGTTCGTTGTTATCAATCAGGTCTTGTAAGTCGTGCATGCTGGGAAGCCTCAAGAATGATTCGCTGCTTTGACAGACAACCGCCCGTCGGGGTCACCAAAGGATCGCAGGTGTTTTCGTTGGAATTCTCGTGTGCCCGGTGGGTCCACTGTAGTAAGGCCTACAGTATGAGGCCTACAGCATGAGGAATGGCCATGACTGATTCACGACGCCCATACGATGCGGTGCAACCGGAGCCCATCGATGATAACGAAGACCGCATGGGTTCGGTGCATGAGCTGGATTTCGACGACGAACTGCCCGGCGCAAAAATCGGCGATGAGCTGCCCAAGCGTGAACGCAAACAATTGATGCCGCGTGAGCGTGTTCGTAAAGCGGGCATGACCGGTGGCTCAACGGCTGACCATGAATCCACTGACGACGATATGAGCCCTGAAACCCTGATCCGTGAGGATGGTGCACGGGATGCCCATGAAGCCGGTGGGGACAGTCGGGCTGATTGGGACTTGAGCATTGTCGATGAAGAGGATATCGGAGGCGGCAAGGGGCTGGATGAAGCGGAACTGGCGCAGCGCGATCCGCTCGACAAAAAACGTTAATCTTCAGAGCTTGACCGATTGCCTTCGCGAGCAAGCCCGCTCCCACAAAGGCTTGGGTTGCTCACCGTATTTGTGTACTCATCACAATCCCTGTGGGAGAGCCTGCTCGCGCAGCTTTCAAGCTCAGTCGACCAAGGTGCAGGCCATGACCACCGCATCTTCGCGCCCACCCACCGCCGGGTAGTAATCCCGTCGCCGGCCGATCTCATTAAAGCCATAGCGCTCATACAGCTTGAACGCTGCGGTATTGCTGTCGCGCACTTCCAGGAAACACTCCCGGGCATCGGCCTTATAGGCAATCGACATCAAATGCTCCAACAACGTCAGACCCAGGCCACGGCCCTGATTTTCCGGTTTCACGGTGATGTTCAGCAGATGTGCTTCATCGAGAATAATCTGAACCACGCCGTGGCCAACCTGCTGCTGACCTTCAAACATCAACCAGATCTGGTACTTGCCCAGGCCATCGAGAAAAATTCCGCGGGTCCAGGGATGGCTATAGGCGGCGTATTCGATTTTCAGTACGGTTTCCAGGTCCGCCTCGGTCATCGGGCGGAACGATACAGCGTCACTCATTCGATTCTTTCCAGCGCGCCATCAGCCGACGCATGGCTTGCCAGACATCAGCTTTACGCTGTGGCTCTTCCATTAATAATTCCAGGCCCGGCAAGGCCCAGACCGAACCCAGGCCTTCGACCTGGAGTTCGCGATTAAACGATTCGGCATTCGCCTCACCGGCAAAACGCACCGCCGGCAGGCCGATCAGCCACAGGCAGACGCACGGCGCATCCTCCAGCCGGGCCGAGAGAAATCCCTGCACGAAGTCGCGGGCGGCTTCCGGACCTTGATCCATGGTGCCTCGGACCAGCAGCGGCCAGCGCACCGGCTCGCCGACAATCTGCGGGCTGTCCGGCAGACCGGCGGCGCGCAACATGTCCTTGAGCAGTAAATAAGCGGGGTCGCGGGTCTGGAAAGCTTCGCCTGTGGGTAACTCCACCAGCACCAGGCAACGCCCGGCGCGCAGCAATTGCAGGGCAAAACGCGGGGGTGGCACCGGTGCGACCCTGGCGACGACCGGTGCTTCTTCGGCCTCATCCGCAGGTTTGGCGCCGGTGCGGGTGCTTGCCAGCGATGGCCGCGGCACTTCGACCTTCACACGCTCGGCCGGTTTGGCCACCGGTTGTACGGGCGCATCGACTACTGCCGCCGGCGCTATCGGGGTGGCGACCAATGGCTCAGTCGGCTCCAGCAGCTCGGGCCGCGACGGCGCAGCAAAGGGCAATTCGGTGCGCGGCAGCCAGTTGACTACCTGCATGGCGCTCAGATAGGCGCGGCGACGGGACTCGATAAGCAAAGGTCAGCCACTTGTGGATAACTAAAGTGCGGAGATTCTACCGCCCTTCGCTCAAGATCGCCCGCAGTTGATCGATAGACTTGACCTGAATAAAAGCGACAGCCCGTCCCGAGAGTGAATCGCATCCTGCGTGATGCAGTACAATCGCGGCTTTTAATCGCCAACCAGCCGGCCATTCCGATGATCGAACCCAAGCGCGTCTTGCGCGCCCTCGCTGAACACTGGGCACTTCTGGAGCCTCTGTGCGAGCACTTCGACCAAGGCACCCTGAGCCTCAACGAATTGCGTTCACAGTTGGCCGCCCAGCAACTGGACAGTACGCCACAGGACATCACCAGCCTGCTGGACGTGTGGATTCGCCTCGACATTCTGGTTCCCGTGGCGAAAAGCCCGAACCGTTTCGAGCTCAATGCGCAGATTCACGACTTCCTCGCCTATCTGCGCCGTGAACACCGCTTGGGCCTGTGCCTGGAAATCGAAGCCTACCTGCGCCATCTCGAGCGCCTGGCCGGTTACATCCAGGACGCCTTCGACATCCGCGACGGCAACGATCTGGCCCGCCAGTTGCGCCTGCTGGACATGCGCGTACGTGACGTACTGAAAAAACTCGACAATGACGAACAGGCGCTGGTGGCCGTGGCCGAACGGGCCAAGACCAGCGACCGGCAGATCCCCTTGCGCCAGCGTTACGCTGAAGTGTTGGCGACCTGGGATGAATACGTCGAACCGATGATTGACCTGGTCAACGCCGACGGCGCCTTCGAGCAAGGCGTGCGCAAGGTCGAAACGGTTCTGCTGAAGATGCTCAGCGAACAACAGCGCCTCGGCCATCTGGTCGACGACGACATGCTGTTGCGCACCCACGCGCGCATCCTTGAAATGCAGACCAGCGCCCAACTGACCCTGCGTCACGCCCGCGAACTGCTGCTGCCGCTGCGTGAAGAAGCGCGCCGCCACAATGCGGTGACCCGTGGTGCGGCGCTGGCGCTGTCGATGATTCGTCGCAAGGGCATCGATGCCGTGCCACAAGCGGCCATGCCCATGTTCACCCGGCCGCAAAGCACCTTTCTTGGCAGCGCCAGTCAGGTCGAGGCCTACGTTTACGCCCTGGCCCGTTTCGAACCGAAACCGGCGCGTTTCCCCAAGGCCCACAAGACCCAGAAAGGCGAAGCCCCGCGCGCGCCACGCACGGTTCGGGAGATGCTCGACCGTTGCGAAAACGCCCTGCCGATGCCAGACCTGATGACCTGGCTGCTGGAGCAGGAGCCGGACGGCGCCACCGACGAATTGCTGTACTGGTTCTCGCGCCTGTCCCGGGAAAAACGCTTCAAGCGCGAGCGCCTGGAACGTCGCGACTACTTCACACACGAGCACCAGGTCAGCCTGCGCTCCTTCGCCCTGCTCTCGGCCGGTCCTGACACCACCGAGAATTCTGCGAGCACACCACATGCATCTTGATCTATCCGAACTGTCCCAGCTGGCGCCGATCTTTCGCGAGCTTTTCAAGGGTTACCACGTCAGCCGCCGTGATCCGGAGCTGTACGCACAGTTGTCGAACTTTCAGGACCAATACCGCACGTTGTTCAAAGCCTTGGGCTTTGAACTGGTATGCGACACCCGTGGTTTCTACTACTTCGTGCCGGACCTCGCCGCCGCCGCGGTGAACAAGACCGCCCAGCGCCTGGCGCTGTTCACTTTCATCCTGGTCGAGCACCTGGCTGACCAGGGTCGCGACCCGATCTCCGTGCTCGACGGCGGCAGCCTCGGCCGCGATGAGTTGCCGTCATTGCTGGAAAAGTACCGCGACCTGTTTATCCAGGCTGAAGTGCAGACCCAGGATGAGCTGGAAGAAAAGATCATGCGCCGCATGACCCAGCTCGGTTTTGCCAGCGAGGAAAACGGTGTCTACCGCTTCCTGCCGCCGATGCACCGCTTCCTCGATGTCTGCCTGTCGGTTCAGCAGGACCGTGACCTCGCCGCCAGCCTGCACAGCGTATTGCCGCTGCCGGCGCCCGTGCTCATCGACGAGGACAGCGACGAAAAACTGCTGGAGACCGACGACCCGCTGGATCTCAGTGAATTTGAAGGTGAAAGCGAAGAAGACGCCCTGGCCCGTGCCATTGCCGAAGAACAGGAGCTCGACGCATGAGCAAGGAACGCTACGGCATCCGCCGCTTTGCCCTATTGAACACCGCCGGCTACAGCCTCGGCCTGTTTCCGCTGGAAGAGCCGCTGTCGGTCTACGGCGCAAACAACCTCGGTAAATCCGCGTCGATCAACGCGCTGCAATTCCCGATCCTGGCGCGCATGTCGGACATGAGTTTCGGCAAGTACAGCCTGGAACAATCCCGGCGTTTCTACTTCGCCTCGGACACCAGCTACATCCTGGTAGAGGTCTCGCTGCCCCACGGTCCGCACGTGATCGGCGTGGTCGGTCGCGGCCCCGGCGGCGGCTTCGGTCACCAGTTCTTTGCCTACGCCGGCAAACTGGACCTGGCCCATTACCAGAAAAACGACACCTGCCTGCGCCAGAAAGAGTTGTTCACCAACCTCGAACGCGAAGGCCTGAAAGCCTATGAACTGAAGCCGGACGAACTGCGCCGTCTGCTGGTCGGTGGTCACACCTCGATTCCGCTGGATTTGACGCTGATCCCGCTGCGCTCCACCAGCGAACAGAGCCTGAAGACCTTCCGGGCGTTGTTCATCAACCTGCTGCACATGCGCGAGATCACCGCAGCCAAACTCAAGCAGTTGTTCCTCGATGCCTTTGAGCACAGCCTGCGCTCCGGTAGCGTCGATTACATCGCCGCGTGCGAAGAAGCCTTCCGTGACGTACGACGCATGGAGCAGGACTACAACTCGCTGGTCGCTGCCGGCCCGTTGGTCGAAGCACTGGCCAACGGCGTGAAGCAGCGTGACGTGCTGCGCGGCAAGCTGCATCGCCTGTCGCCGCTGCTCGACTCGTTGCTCGGCACTTGGTCGGACTACGCCAGTGCACGCAAGGAAGAGCTGACCATTCAGGCCGAACACTACCGTCGCGAGCAGGACGACCTGCAAAACAACCAGCGTGGCGGCACCCAGGAACTGATGCGCCTGGAGCGGGAAATCACCGGCATTCAGCGCTGGCTCGGCGAGTTGTCGGTGCTCAAGCATCGTTTCGCCCTGGTCGATGACGTCAAGGTGCTGGAGCAACAACTGCTTGCCGCCAAGGACGCCCACGATGAACTGGCCGGCGCACTGGCCCAGTCGCGCCAGTTCAGCGCAGAAGACCTCGAAGAGCGCCTGCGGGACTTGGAAAAACGCCTGAAGTCGGTCAAGCAGCAACTCGATCACGCCGACAACAACAGCTATGCCCGATTGCGCGAAGAGTTCTCGCAGCAAGACGTCGAGCGCCTGATGCGCCTGTTCAACAGCGCCCTGTTCAGCCTGCCCCTGGGCGAACACGGTATTGCGCTGGACGACAACGGCGACTGGGTCAAATCCGTGGAGCTGATTCTCGACGGCTTCAAGGGCGAGCGCTTCGAAGTGCCGGGCCTGTCCATCGACCTCTCGCACATTGAGCCACCGGCCCTGCAAGCCCTGGCTGATCGTGCGGCATTGCGTGACCAGAAAGAGCGCCTGGACAAAGAACTCAAGCAACTGAAAACCCAACAGGCCGTGGCCGCCGACCGTGCCGCGAGCAAGACCCAGACAGAAGCCCTCTACCAGCAGGTGCTGGATGCTCAAAAGGCGCTGGAAGATTTCCGTCGCACACAAACATTGAGCGCCGAGGAAGGCGACAAGCTGGAACAGCTGGCGCAGATGGAAGCCGCACAGGAAGAGTTGAAGCGCTCCAGCGATGCGTTCACCGAGCGCGTCCAGCAACTGTCGGCCAAGCTGCAACTGGTTGGCCGGCAGATCGCGGACATGGAAGCCAAGCAGCGTACCCTCGATGACGCCCTGCGCCGCCGTCAACTGCTGCCGGCGGACCTGCCGTTCGGCACGCCGTTCATGGACCCGGTCGACGATTCCATGGACAACCTGCTGCCGCTGCTCAACGACTATCAGGACAGCTGGCAAGGCCTGCTGCGTGCCGACGGCCAGATCGAAGCGCTGTACGCTCAGGTGCGCCTTAAGGGCGTGGCCAAGTTCGACAGCGAAGACGATATGGAGCGTCGCCTGCAACTGTTGATCAACGCTTACGCACACCGCACCGATGAAGCCCTGACCCTGGGCAAGGCCCGTCGCGCGGCTGTGACCGACATCGCCCGGACCCTGCGCAACATCCGCAGCGACTACGACAGCCTCGAACACCAACTGGCGCTGTTCAACCGCGAGATCAACAAGCGTCAGGTGTCCAACCTGCAGAGTTTCCGCATCGTCCTTGCACCGAACAAGGAAGCGCTCAAGCATATCGACCAGATCATCCACAGCGCCGGCCAGTACGAAGAAGGCGAGACGCTGTCGGTGTTCGACCTGAGTCAGAGCGCGGAGCAGGACAACAAGAACGAAGAGGCCAAGGAATACCTGGCGCGACTGGTGGCCGCCAACCACAACCAGCTCGGCCTCAAAGACTTGTTCGAACTGGCGTTCGAGATCACCAAGGTCAACGGTCAGCCGGTGATCCATACCGACATCGATGGCGCGGCGTCCAACGGCACCACCATGACCATCAAGGCACTGACCAACATGTACTTGTTGCTGCACTTGATGGATCGCGACCTGGCCGGGCGTGTGCGCTTGCCGTACTACCTCGACGAGGCGGCGGACATCGACGAGAAGAACCAGGCAGCCCTTCTGGAAACCAGCCTGCAACTGGGCTTCGTGCCGATCCTGGCCAGTGTGAAGCCGCAAGTCTGCGCCAGTGTCGCCATCGACCTGGAAGGCGGCAGCGGCCCGGCCGGCATCTACATCGACGAAGCAGACTGGAAGTACATTCGTCGTCACGACCAGGTGAAAGCGACGGTCAATGTCGAAGCGGACGAACCGGAGCTGGATGCGGTTTGATTGGCTTTAGTTGATGGCAACAAAAAGGCCGCGATCCAATAGGGATCGCGGCCTTTTTTGTGGGCATTCTTTCAGGGGTGCGGTGAACTTCAGGGGCTCTTCGCAGGCAAGCCAGCTCCCACAGGGTTCCAGGTTGATCACAAGACTGTGATTCACCCAGATCACTGTGGGAGCTGGCTTGCCAGCGAAGGCGTCGCCACAGACAGGCTCAATGTCCGGCTATTTACCCAGGGAGATCTTCGGCGCCCAGGTCAGCCATTCCTCTTCAAACTTGTCGAACAACGGGAACGTCTGCTCCGGCCGTGCCGCACTGCCCATGCGATCGCCGTCCGGTGTGGCAAACGCTACGCCGCCCTGAATCATGGTTTCCAGCGACTCGGTGCGCATTGTCGCGCCTTTGAACAGACCGACATCAAAGTCAAAACCACTGGTGTTCCAGAAGCGGGTACCGCTACGCACCAGGGGCGCATATTTCGGTTCGATCAAAATGCGGATCAACACCCGGTCCGCGGTCTGGCCCAGCTCATATCCCGTCACCTTACCCACGGTGATTTCGCGGTAGGTTACCGGCACCCCGGCCTTCAGCGAGCCCCGGCGGGGAGCGCTCAAGACCAGGCTCAACCCGGCTTCTTGTTTTGCAGCTTCTGGCGGATTGACCAGGGCGACAAAGTTCTTCTGCGGACCCAGATTCTTCGGTGCGGGCTGCACTTCGATGTATTGCCCGGTCACCAACGTCTCCAGGTTCGACGTCTTGATCAGCCCCAACTCCGGCTTGACCACCCAGAACTCGCTGCCGACCCGCGCAATACGCTCAGGCACTTCAGTGATGCGTGCCGTCAGCAATACCGATTGCAAATCATCGCTGAGGTCCACGTTTTCAATCTTGCCGACATCCAGCCCCTTGAAGCGAATCGGTGTCCCGGCTCGCAATCCATCGGCGCGGTCAACCTTGATCGTGATCATCGCGCCCTTTTGCGTGGCATCTTCATGGCTGGCGAACAACCGGAAACGAGGAATGCGCTTTTGCAAGGGTGCCTTGGCCTCTGGTGTCTCGAAAGCAATGCCACCCGCCATCAGGCTTTGCAACGACTCACTCTTGACTTGAATCCCACCGGTCAGCCCACCTGTCAGCGTGATGCCGCTGGCGTTCCAGAACCGTGTCGAGGCGTTGACCAGGTTTTCGTATTCCTTCTCGATGTGAACACCGATTACCAATTGGTTTCTCTTGCGCGAAAACTGATAGCTCTGAACCGAACCCACCTTGACCTGCTTGTAGAGAACCGGGCTGCCAACCTCCAGTGAACCGAGGTTTTCGGTAAACAACACCAAGTGCAGTCCCGGCGAACGCAGATCCAGCGGCGGCGCCTTGGGCCGTGCCACGAATTCCCGTTGCGGCGCTGCGCCTTTGTCTCCGGGACGCACGGCGATGTAGTTACCTTTGACCAGCGCCTCAAGGCCCGTAATGCCGGCAAGGGAGATCGAAGGTTTGACCACCCAGAACTGGGTGCCCTCGACCAGGTAGTCTTCGGCCAGCGGGTCCAGCGTCAACTCCGCGCTGGCGGCGGACAGATCCGGGTCAATCTTGAGCGCCTTGAGCGTACCCACCTGGATACCTTTGTACATCACCGGGGTGCGACCGGCCTGCAAGCCTTCGAAATCACTGAGCTTGACCTTGACCTTGATCCCGGCGGCGGCCGCATCGAAGTCTTCGTAAAGACGGAACGGCAGGCTCGGGTCGGTGGGCGGGCTGTCCTTGCGGTTTTCCGGCGTGGCGAACGCAATCCCCCCGGCAACGATACTCGCCAGGGATTCACTGCGGACTTTCACGCCAGACAGATTGGCATCGATGCTGATGCCGCTGGCGTTCCAGAAACGCGTGTGCTTGCGCACCAGTTTGGCGTAGGTCGGCTCGATGAACACCTTGAGCTCAACGGTGCTTTGGTCCTCGGACAGCACGTAGCTCTTGATCTGGCCAACCTTGATTTGCTTGTAGAACACCGGGCTGCCACGGTTGAGCGAACCCAGTCGATCGGCCTTGATCGTCAGATGCAGGCCAGGCTGGGCGTCGGACAGTGGAGGTTCTTGAGCGAGCGCCTTGAACTTGCGGGTAGGCTCGCCTTCGCCCGGACTGATCGCCACGTAGTTGCCCGAGACCAGCGTCTCCAGCCCCGTGATACCGGCCAGGCTCACGCTCGGCTTGACCAACCAGAAACGCGTGCTGGTGCGCAGGTACTGCTCCACATCCTTGTTCATTTCGATGGTCGCAATCACACCTTTGGAGGCGCCTTCGTCATCCAGCTTGAGCGCCTTCACCTTGCCAACCGACATGCCTTTGTAGACCACTTCGGTCTTGTTGGCCTGAATGCCTTCGCCGCTTTCGAAGCGCACCTGAATTTCGATGCCGGTCTCGTTGTACGCACGCCAGCCAAGCCAGCCGCCGATGATCAACGCGATCAGGGGCAACACCCAAATGGCAGACCAGTTCGAAGCCGGTCGGGTTTTCGCTACAGGCAAATCAGTCATGGTCGTCGTCCGACTCCGTGTTATCCCAAATCAGTCGGGGATCGAAAGTTACTGCGGCAAGCATTGTCAAAATCACCACACTGGCAAACGCAATGGCACCAAGATCGGCTTCGACACTGGCGAGCCGTCCAAAATTCACGACCGCCACCAGGATGGCGATCACAAAGATGTCGAGCATCGACCAACGGCCGATGAACTCGATAAAGCGGTACATCCAGATGCGCTGCCGGGCCGAGAGTGGCTGGCGACGTTGCACGGAATACAACAACAGCGCGATGCCTACCAGTTTGAAGGTGGGCACCAGGATACTGGCGATGAACACCACGGCCGCGATGGGAAACATGCCGTGCTGAACCAGCTGAATCACTCCGGACATAATGGTGCTCGGATCACCTTTGCCCAGGGAACTCACCGTCATGATCGGCAGCACATTAGCGGGTATGTAGAGAATCGCCGCAGTAATCAGCAACGCCCAAGTCCGTATCAGACT
This sequence comes from Pseudomonas izuensis, assembly GCF_002356535.2. Classification (NCBI taxonomy): domain Bacteria; kingdom Pseudomonadati; phylum Pseudomonadota; class Gammaproteobacteria; order Pseudomonadales; family Pseudomonadaceae; genus Pseudomonas; species Pseudomonas izuensis. The sequence goes on from NZ_AP017423.2 coordinate 5,800,074, forward strand.
GTTTGGGCGGCGGGCATGAACCAGTGCTCCGCAGCGAGTGCAGACCTGCTCATCGGTATCGGCTTCCTGCCTGTTCAACTCATGGCATTCCGTACAAATCAGAATGCCCGCATCAATCGCCCGCATGGACATCCTCTCCTGATAATGCCTGCCAGATCTGGTGAGGCGACATCACAACCTCCAGCAATACCTGAACCAATAACAATCCAATGAAGCAGGCCAGCCCGAGGCCTATGGTCATGGCTGCCATATCGGCCAGTTTGACGATCGCCACCAGCACGCCCATGAGGTAAACCTCAAGCATCCCCCAGTCTCGTAAATGGTGATAAATACGGTAGAGCAGCAAGCCGTAGCTGCGTCCAATATCAAAACGGATACTCAGCAGGACGACGAGTTGGCAGAGCAGTTTGAGCAGCGGGATGCCCATGCTGCACAGGAACACAATCACGGAAACGCTTTGCATGTCCGAATTGAAAAGACCGACAACACCGCTCCAGACAGTATCCTGCGATGACTGACCGAGTAAGTTGAGCTGCATGATGGGCAAAAAGTTCGCCGGCACATACAACAAGAGTGCCGCTATCACTAAGGCGAGACTGCGCTGCACGACGTTGTATCGATGGGCATAGAGCTCGTAACCGCAACGCGGACATAAAGCTTTCTCGCCATGGGCGAGTTCAGGCTTGCTCATCAGCAAGTCGCACTCATGACACGCCACCAAATCATCCAGTGGTAATTCTGACAGCCCTGAGGTGTCAACCGGATCTGGCATAAAGGCTCTGGCTCCGAAAAAGTTGGACCTATTCTAGTGTCCTGAATCGAAAATAACTGTGCAATTTTTTGCGTAGCCACATCGCACATCGTGCTTTTCTAGCGCGCAAAACAAAACCCCTACCTGCATACGCAGATAGGGGTTTCGGAATTTAATCTTGACGATGACCTACTCTCACATGGGGAAACCCCACACTACCATCGGCGATGCATCGTTTCACTGCTGAGTTCGGGATGGGATCAGGTGGTTCCAATGCTCTATGGTCGTCAAGAAATTCGGGTACCGAATCGTGGCCGGTTGGCCGCGCTTCAGCAAATTGGGTAGGTGATAGAAATCGGTGTTTTGTGAGCGTCGAACTTTCGGTTCGTTGCGTCTTCACACACCGCAATCTGATGCTCTTTCGAGTAGTCAAATTGCTTGGGTGTTATATGGTCAAGCCTCACGGGCAATTAGTATTGGTTAGCTCAACGCCTCACAGCGCTTACACACCCAACCTATCAACGTCGTAGTCTTCGACGGCCCTTCAGGGGACTCAAGGTCCCAGTGAGATCTCATCTTGAGGCTAGTTTCCCGCTTAGATGCTTTCAGCGGTTATCTATTCCGAACATAGCTACCCGGCAATGCCACTGGCGTGACAACCGGAACACCAGAGGTTCGTCCACTCCGGTCCTCTCGTACTAGGAGCAGCCCCTCTCAAATCTCAAACGTCCACGGCAGATAGGGACCGAACTGTCTCACGACGTTCTAAACCCAGCTCGCGTACCACTTTAAATGGCGAACAGCCATACCCTTGGGACCGGCTTCAGCCCCAGGATGTGATGAGCCGACATCGAGGTGCCAAACACCGCCGTCGATATGAACTCTTGGGCGGTATCAGCCTGTTATCCCCGGAGTACCTTTTATCCGTTGAGCGATGGCCCTTCCATACAGAACCACCGGATCACTAAGACCTACTTTCGTACCTGCTCGACGTGTCTGTCTCGCAGTCAAGCGCGCTTTTGCCTTTATACTCTACGACCGATTTCCGACCGGTCTGAGCGCACCTTCGTACTCCTCCGTTACTCTTTAGGAGGAGACCGCCCCAGTCAAACTACCCACCATACACTGTCCTCGATCCGGATAACGGACCTGAGTTAGAACCTCAAAGTTGCCAGGGTGGTATTTCAAGGATGGCTCCACGCGAACTGGCGTCCACGCTTCAAAGCCTCCCACCTATCCTACACAAGCAAATTCAAAGTCCAGTGCAAAGCTATAGTAAAGGTTCACGGGGTCTTTCCGTCTAGCCGCGGATACACTGCATCTTCACAGCGATTTCAATTTCACTGAGTCTCGGGTGGAGACAGCGCCGCCATCGTTACGCCATTCGTGCAGGTCGGAACTTACCCGACAAGGAATTTCGCTACCTTAGGACCGTTATAGTTACGGCCGCCGTTTACCGGGGCTTCGATCAAGAGCTTCGCGTTAGCTAACCCCATCAATTAACCTTCCGGCACCGGGCAGGCGTCACACCCTATACGTCCACTTTCGTGTTTGCAGAGTGCTGTGTTTTTAATAAACAGTCGCAGCGGCCTGGTATCTTCGACCGGCGTGGGCTTACGCAGCAAGTGCTTCACCCTCACCGGCGCACCTTCTCCCGAAGTTACGGTGCCATTTTGCCTAGTTCCTTCACCCGAGTTCTCTCAAGCGCCTTGGTATTCTCTACCCAACCACCTGTGTCGGTTTGGGGTACGGTTCCTGGTTATCTGAAGCTTAGAAGCTTTTCTTGGAAGCATGGCATCAACCACTTCGTCACCCAAAGGGTAACTCGTCATCAGCTCTCGGCCTTGGAATCCCGGATTTACCTAAGATTCCAGCCTACCACCTTAAACTTGGACAACCAACGCCAAGCTGGCCTAGCCTTCTCCGTCCCTCCATCGCAATAACCAGAAGTACAGGAATATTAACCTGTTTTCCATCGACTACGCTTTTCAGCCTCGCCTTAGGGACCGACTAACCCTGCGTCGATTAACGTTGCGCAGGAAACCTTGGTCTTTCGGCGTGGGTGTTTTTCACACCCATTGTCGTTACTCATGTCAGCATTCGCACTTCTGATACCTCCAGCAAGCTTCTCAACTCACCTTCACAGGCTTACAGAACGCTCCTCTACCGCATCACTTACGTGATACCCGTAGCTTCGGTGTATGGTTTGAGCCCCGTTACATCTTCCGCGCAGGCCGACTCGACTAGTGAGCTATTACGCTTTCTTTAAAGGGTGGCTGCTTCTAAGCCAACCTCCTAGCTGTCTAAGCCTTCCCACATCGTTTCCCACTTAACCATAACTTTGGGACCTTAGCTGACGGTCTGGGTTGTTTCCCTTTTCACGACGGACGTTAGCACCCGCCGTGTGTCTCCCATGCTCGGCACTTGTAGGTATTCGGAGTTTGCATCGGTTTGGTAAGTCGGGATGACCCCCTAGCCGAAACAGTGCTCTACCCCCTACAGTGATACATGAGGCGCTACCTAAATAGCTTTCGAGGAGAACCAGCTATCTCCGAGCTTGATTAGCCTTTCACTCCGATCCACAGGTCATCCGCTAACTTTTCAACGGTAGTCGGTTCGGTCCTCCAGTCAGTGTTACCTAACCTTCAACCTGCCCATGGATAGATCGCCCGGTTTCGGGTCTATTCCCAGCGACTAGACGCCCTATTAAGACTCGCTTTCGCTACGCCTCCCCTATTCGGTTAAGCTCGCCACTGAAAATAAGTCGCTGACCCATTATACAAAAGGTACGCAGTCACCCAACAAAGTGGGCTCCCACTGCTTGTACGCATACGGTTTCAGGATCTATTTCACTCCCCTCTCCGGGGTTCTTTTCGCCTTTCCCTCACGGTACTAGTTCACTATCGGTCAGTCAGTAGTATTTAGCCTTGGAGGATGGTCCCCCCATATTCAGACAAAGTTTCTCGTGCTCCGTCCTACTCGATTTCATGACCAAGAGATTTTCGCGTACAGGGCTATCACCCACTATGGCCGCACTTTCCAGAGCGTTCCGCTAATCTCAAAGCCACTTAAGGGCTGGTCCCCGTTCGCTCGCCACTACTAAGGGAATCTCGGTTGATTTCTTTTCCTCAGGGTACTTAGATGTTTCAGTTCCCCTAGTTCGCCTCTTAAGCCTATGTATTCAGCTTAAGATAACCATCTTATGATGGCTGGGTTCCCCCATTCAGACATCTCCGGATCAAAGTCTGTTTGCCGACTCCCCGAAGCTTTTCGCAGGCTACCACGTCTTTCATCGCCTCTGACTGCCAAGGCATCCACCGTATGCGCTTCTTCACTTGACCATATAACCCCAAGCAATCTGGTTATACTGTGAAGACGACATTCGCCGAAAATTCGAATTTCTCAATTAAGAGAACTCACAAATTTTACCTTAGCCTGATCCGTTACCAGTGAAAGTAACGTTCAGTCTATCTTTCTATCACATACCCAAATTTTTAAAGAACGAACTAGTCAAAGACTAGAAATCAACATTCAGCACCACCAACCGGCGATGGAATGCTCATTTCTAAGCTTTACTTCAGAAGCAGTAGTGGTGGAGCCAAACGGGATCGAACCGTTGACCTCCTGCGTGCAAGGCAGGCGCTCTCCCAGCTGAGCTATGGCCCCGTATTTCTACAGGCGTTTCCCACACAAAATTGGTGGGTCTGGGCAGATTCGAACTGCCGACCTCACCCTTATCAGGGGTGCGCTCTAACCAACTGAGCTACAGACCCAATTTCGGGCTGCTTCTTTCGTCTTCTTCAATGAATCAAGCAATTCGTGTGGGAGCTTATGGTACAGCTGAGTCGTCGATTAAGGAGGTGATCCAGCCGCAGGTTCCCCTACGGCTACCTTGTTACGACTTCACCCCAGTCATGAATCACACCGTGGTAACCGTCCCCCCGAAGGTTAGACTAGCTACTTCTGGTGCAACCCACTCCCATGGTGTGACGGGCGGTGTGTACAAGGCCCGGGAACGTATTCACCGCGACATTCTGATTCGCGATTACTAGCGATTCCGACTTCACGCAGTCGAGTTGCAGACTGCGATCCGGACTACGATCGGTTTTGTGGGATTAGCTCCACCTCGCGGCTTGGCAACCCTCTGTACCGACCATTGTAGCACGTGTGTAGCCCAGGCCGTAAGGGCCATGATGACTTGACGTCATCCCCACCTTCCTCCGGTTTGTCACCGGCAGTCTCCTTAGAGTGCCCACCATAACGTGCTGGTAACTAAGGACAAGGGTTGCGCTCGTTACGGGACTTAACCCAACATCTCACGACACGAGCTGACGACAGCCATGCAGCACCTGTCTCAATGTTCCCGAAGGCACCGATCCATCTCTGGAAAGTTCATTGGATGTCAAGGCCTGGTAAGGTTCTTCGCGTTGCTTCGAATTAAACCACATGCTCCACCGCTTGTGCGGGCCCCCGTCAATTCATTTGAGTTTTAACCTTGCGGCCGTACTCCCCAGGCGGTCAACTTAATGCGTTAGCTGCGCCACTAAGAGCTCAAGGCTCCCAACGGCTAGTTGACATCGTTTACGGCGTGGACTACCAGGGTATCTAATCCTGTTTGCTCCCCACGCTTTCGCACCTCAGTGTCAGTATCAGTCCAGGTGGTCGCCTTCGCCACTGGTGTTCCTTCCTATATCTACGCATTTCACCGCTACACAGGAAATTCCACCACCCTCTACCATACTCTAGCTTGTCAGTTTTGAATGCAGTTCCCAGGTTGAGCCCGGGGCTTTCACATCCAACTTAACAAACCACCTACGCGCGCTTTACGCCCAGTAATTCCGATTAACGCTTGCACCCTCTGTATTACCGCGGCTGCTGGCACAGAGTTAGCCGGTGCTTATTCTGTCGGTAACGTCAAAATTGCAGAGTATTAATCTACAACCCTTCCTCCCAACTTAAAGTGCTTTACAATCCGAAGACCTTCTTCACACACGCGGCATGGCTGGATCAGGCTTTCGCCCATTGTCCAATATTCCCCACTGCTGCCTCCCGTAGGAGTCTGGACCGTGTCTCAGTTCCAGTGTGACTGATCATCCTCTCAGACCAGTTACGGATCGTCGCCTTGGTGAGCCATTACCTCACCAACTAGCTAATCCGACCTAGGCTCATCTGATAGCGCAAGGCCCGAAGGTCCCCTGCTTTCTCCCGTAGGACGTATGCGGTATTAGCGTTCCTTTCGAAACGTTGTCCCCCACTACCAGGCAGATTCCTAGGCATTACTCACCCGTCCGCCGCTGAATCAGAGAGCAAGCTCTCTTCATCCGCTCGACTTGCATGTGTTAGGCCTGCCGCCAGCGTTCAATCTGAGCCATGATCAAACTCTTCAGTTCAAACATCTTTGGGTTTTGAGAAAACCCTAAACTTGGCTCAGCAATCGTTGGTTACATCTTTGATTTCTCGCGGAGTAACTTGTGATGCTGATAATCTGTTGACTAGCAGTCTGATACCACAAGCACCCACACGAATTGCTTGATTCAGTTGTTAAAGAGCGGTTGGTTAAGATCTTTCGTCTCAACCGAGGCGCGCATTCTACAGCAGCCTCATTTGCTGTCAAGTGATTTGTTTCAGAAGTTTTCAAGGAATCCTTAACAACTTCAACCACTTGCGCCGTCGATCTCTCGTCAGCGGGAGGCGAATTCTACAGCGTTACTCGCTGCTGTCAACACCTCTTTTTCAACTTCCTTTCGGCTTCGATGACCTGAAGCAACCCACTGTCGAAAACTGCGTAACTCATTGTTTACCAAGGAGTTTTCCGTTTCGACTGCGCCGGAAGTGGGGCGAATTATAGGCTTCCAGAATCTGCCGTCAACCATTAATTACGCCTTTTTGGCAGAAGAGGCCTTTTTAGCCACTAAACGCGGGATTCGTCGAGTTACCGGTGGCAGGCGCAACACTAATAGCAACGAACTTATGGCCGCGTAGATCGCCCACTCTTTAAGATCCGCGCGCACGATCCAGAGCATATGCAGCAATCCAAGTCCGAGCACCACGTATGCCAGGCGATGCAACTTCTTCCAGCGCGAGCCCAAGCGGCGCTGACTATAGCGATTGGACGTCCCCGCCAAAGCCAGCAGACACACAAACCCCAAGGCTCCGACAATGATGTAGGGACGCTTGCGCAACTCGACGCCCAGCTGCGACCAGTCAAATCCGAGAATGAACGCCAGATAGGCGCTCAAATGCAGGACCACATACGCGAAGCACCACAAACCCAGTTGCCGGCGAACAGCAATCCAGCCCGCCCAACCGGTGAGCCTCTGCAGCGGCGTCATGCTTAACGTAATGAGCAGCAGAACAAGCGTCCCCACCCCCAACCGGTCAACCAACACCTTGCCTGGGTCCGGCCCCAGCACGTCCTCCCAGGCCTGATACAACCAAAGCAGCGGCCAAATCGCCGCGGCGATGAAAACACCTACACGCCAGAACGGATATCGCATCAATAATTCTTCCGCAGATCGAGCCCTGTATATAGAGAAGCGACTTCATCCGCGTAGCCATTGAACATTTGCGTGTCACGCACATTCGGCTTGAACAGGCCACTCGGCAAGCGCCGTTCGCGCGCCTGAGTCCAGCGTGGATGATCGACCTCAGGATTCACATTCGCGTAGAAGCCGTACTCGTCCGAAGCGATACTCTGCCAGGTCGTTTTTGGCTGCTCACTTACCAGAGTGATCCGCACGATGGACTTGATGCTTTTGAAGCCGTATTTCCACGGCACGACCAAACGCAGCGGTGCACCGTTCTGATTCGGCAACTCGCGCCCGTACATCCCCACCGCCAGAATCGCCAAAGGGTTCATCGCTTCATCCAGCCGCAACCCTTCCACATACGGCCAATCGATCAAGGCAAAGCCCGAGCGCTGCCCCGGCATGCTCTTGGGGTCTTCAAGGGTTTCGAAACGAATGAATCTGGCTTTTGAGGTGGGCTCTACCTGATTGAGCAGCGCGGAAATGGGGAAACCTATCCACGGAATGACCATCGACCAGGCCTCTACGCAACGAAGGCGGTAGATGCGCTCCTCCAGTTGATATGGCTTCATGAAGTCTTCCAGTGCATAGCGCCCCGGCTTGGCCACCTCACCATCCACCACGACAGTCCATGGCTCAGTCTTTAATGTACCGGCATTGGCAGCCGGATCACCCTTGTCCGTGCCGAACTCATAGAAGTTGTTGTAGTGGGTTGCATCCTTGAATGGCGTTATCGCCTCATCCCTGACGTTAACCGCACCCCACTTGATGGATGCAAGCTTTTCGCTGAACCATGATGGCGCCTTGCCAGGCTCGACGTCTGCATACCGCGCCGCATCACCGGCACTCGCCCACCGCGGCAGACTGCTCAAGGCCAGGCCGGTAACGGCAGCACCCAAAACATTGCGTCGAGAAAGGTAGATGGATTCAGGCGTGACATCCGACTCATGGCAGTCGGACGCTTTGGGGATTTTGATCAGCATGACCACTCCGCAGCATTGGAGAACAGATGCACCAACAGACTGCGGAGTATGAGGGAAATTACATCACTCGACGCTTTTGCGCCGACGAAGATGTAACAAGTATTGCACGGGGCCGGATGCTGCGTAGGCGAGGAAAACCAGCAGCAAAATGCGCGGTGGATCACTGAACACCACAGCAAACACCAATACTACGGCGAGGATCGCAACGAACGGCACGCGCCCTTTCAGATCCAGCTCCTTGAAGCTGTTGTACTTGATGTTGCTGACCATCAGCATGCCAGCTGCCGCGACCATCAGGGCCACCAGGAAAGACATCTTGGAGCCCTGGATGCCGTAATCACTGAACGCCCAGACAATGCCCGCAACAACGCCCGCCGCCGCCGGACTGGCAAGGCCAATGAAATAGCGCTTGTCCGCCGTACCGACTTGAGTGTTGAAACGCGCGAGACGCAGCGCCGCACCCGCAACATAAATGAAGGCGACCATCCAGCCGACCTTGCCCATGTCACCCAAGGCCCAACCAAAGGCCAGCAATGCCGGCGCAACACCAAAGGCGACCATGTCCGACAGCGAGTCGTACTCGGCACCGAAGGCACTCTGGGTATTGGTCATGCGCGCAACCCGACCATCAAGGCCGTCGAGTACCATCGCAACGAAAATCGCGATGGCGGCAAACGCAAAGTACTTGCTCGCATTGATCGAGTCGCCGGCGCTCAAGGCAGCCTGGGCGCTCATCGAGTTGATGATGGAGTAGAACCCTGCGAACAGGTTCGCAGTGGTGAACAGATTCGGCAGAAGATAGATACCACGATGCCGGACTTTACGGCCTTCAGCGTCATGCCCCTCTTCGACATGCTCATCGATGGGCAGCAGGCTTTCGGCGTCAGAGGCCTGGTTTGGCTCTTCGGGACGTTCGCTCATGGACAATACCTTGCAACGGGGTGGAAAGTTTCGACAGACATCTGCGACAACGGTTCGCGTCGCAAAGGATGCAGCTTTATACCAGAACCGGCCGGCCAAACGAAAAAACGCGGCCTAGGCCGCGTTTTTCGTACAAGTGTCAGACTTAGTTTTTGGCTTTGTCGACGATCTTGTTGGCACCGATCCACGGCATCATGGAGCGCAGTTGCTCACCGATGATTTCGATACCGTGAGCGGCGTTGTTACGACGCTTGGCGGTCATCGAAGGATAGCCGGTAGCGCCTTCGCTGATGAACATCTTGGCGTATTCGCCGTCCTGAATACGTTTCAGGGCGTTGCGCATGGCCTGACGGGATTCGGCGTTGATCACTTCCGGACCAGTCACGTACTCGCCGTATTCGGCGTTGTTGGAGATCGAGTAGTTCATGTTGGCGATACCGCCTTCGTACATGAGGTCAACGATCAGCTTCAGTTCGTGCAGGCATTCGAAGTAGGCCATTTCCGGCGCGTAGCCAGCTTCAACCAGGGTTTCGAAACCAGCTTTGACCAGCTCAACAGTACCACCGCACAGAACGGCTTGTTCGCCGAACAGGTCGGTTTCGGTCTCGTCCTTGAAAGTGGTTTCGATGATGCCGGTACGACCGCCACCCACGCCGGCGGCGTAGGACAGCGCAACGTTTTTGGCGTTGCCGGAAGCGTCCTGGTAGATCGCGATCAGGTCAGGGATACCGCCACCCTTCACGAACTCGGAACGTACGGTGTGACCTGGAGCCTTCGGCGCGATCATGATCACGTCGAGGTCGGCACGCGGAACAACCTGGTTGTAGTGGATCGCGAAGCCGTGGGAGAAGGCCAGGGTGGCGCCTTTCTTGATGTTCGGCTCGATTTCGTTCTTGTACAGGGAGGACTGGAACTCGTCCGGGGTCAGGATCATGACCAGGTCGGCAGCCGCAACAGCGGAAGCAACGTCGGTCACTTTCAGGCCGTGGGCTTCAGCCTTGGCAACGGTAGCCGAACCCTTACGCAGGCCAACGGTAACGTCAACGCCGGAGTCTTTCAGGTTGCACGCTTGAGCGTGGCCCTGGGAACCGTAACCGATGATGGCAACTTTCTTGCCCTGGATGATCGACAGGTCGCAGTCTTTATCGTAGAAAACTTTCATGAATTTCCCCTATATATCCAGGCCGTTCAGGCCATTCGCTAATTTGGTTTAGATGCTGAGTACTTTGTCGCCGCGGGCAATCCCGGTGACGCCACTGCGGACGGTTTCCAGAATCGAAGCGGTGCCGATGGACTGGATGAAGCTGTCGAGCTTGTCGCTGGTACCGGTCAATTGAACGGTATACACGCTGGCGCTGACATCGACGATCTGTCCACGGTAAATATCGGTGGTGCGCTTGATCTCGGCGCGCTGGGCGCCGGTGGCCTTGACCTTGACCAGCATCAGTTCGCGCTCGATGTGAGCACTTTCCGACAAGTCGACCAATTTGACCACTTCGATCAGTTTGTTCAGGTTCTTGGTGATCTGCTCGATGATTTCATCGTGACCAACAGTGGTCAGCGTCAGACGCGACAGAGTCGGGTCTTCGGTTGGTGCCACAGTCAGGCTTTCAATGTTGTAGTTACGCTGCGAGAACAGGCCGACTACGCGAGACAAGGCGCCAGGTTCGTTTTCCAGAAGCAAGGAAATAATGTGCCGCATGATTAAGTACGCTCCGTCTTGCTCAGCCACATATCGCGCATGGAGCCGTCTTTGATCTGCATCGGGTAGACGTGCTCGCTGGTGTCGACCGCAATATCGATGACCACCAGGCGATCTTTCATGGCGAACGCTTCTTCCATCTTCGACTTCAAGTCTTTCGAGTCGGTGATGCGTACACCAACGTGACCGTAGGCCTCCGCCAGCTTGACGAAGTCAGGCAGCGACTCCATGTAGGAGTGCGAGTGACGACTGCCGTAACTCATGTCTTGCCACTGGCGAACCATGCCCAGCACACCATTGTTCAGGATGACGATTTTTACCGGCAAACCGTATTGCAGGCAGGTCGACAGTTCCTGAATGTTCATCTGGATACTGCCCTCGCCTGTCACGCAGACGACATCATCATCCGGAAAGTTCAACTTGATGCCCATGGCCGCCGGGAAGCCGAAACCCATGGTGCCCAGGCCACCGGAGTTGATCCAGCGGTTAGGCTTGTTGAACTTGTAGTACTGCGCCGCGAACATCTGGTGCTGGCCCACGTCGGAGGCAACAAAGGCATCACCCTTGGTCACTTCACACAGGGTTTCGACCACGGCCTGCGGCTTGATAACACTGCCGTCGCCTTTGTCGTAAGGGAACAGACCACGATCACCGCGCCACTCATCCACCTGTTTCCACCAGCTGGCCACGGCATCCTTGTTAGGAGCCTCGCCAATTTCCTTGAGGATCGCGACCATTTCGGTCAGGACGCTCTCCACCGGACCCACGATAGGCACGTCGGCCTTGATGGTCTTGGAAATCGAAGCAGGGTCGATGTCGATATGAATGATCTTGGCGTTCGGGCAGAACTTCGATGCGCCATTGATTACGCGGTCGTCGAAACGCGCACCGACGGCCAGGATCACGTCAGCATGATGCATCGCCAGGTTGGCGGTGTAGCTGCCGTGCATGCCGAGCATGCCGATGAACTGACGGTCGGTACCAGGATAACCACCCAACCCCATCAGGGTGTTGGTCACTGGCAGGTTGAGCATTTTCGCCAGCTCGGTCAGCGGTGCGGAACCGTTGCCCAGAATCACGCCGCCGCCGGAGTACAGCACAGGGCGCTTGGCCGCCAGCAACATTTCCGCCGCTTTGCGGATTTGCCCGGAGTGACCACGAACGGCCGGGCTGTAGGAGCGCAGCTTGGCTTTTTTCGGGAAAACGTATTCGAACTTCTCGGCCGGGTTGGTCATGTCTTTCGGAATATCGACAACGACCGGACCAGGACGACCGGATTGCGCCAGGTAGAAGGCTTTCTTCATGACCTCCGGGATTTCCGACGCGTGTTTGATCATGAAGCTGTGTTTCACGATCGGCCGGGAAATACCGATCATGTCGGTTTCCTGGAATGCGTCGGTACCTACCATGGTGCTCGGCACCTGGCCGGAAATGACCACCATCGGAATGGAGTCCATATAGGCCGTGGCGATACCGGTGATGGCATTGGTTGCACCCGGGCCGGAAGTCACCAGTACCACACCAGCCTTGCCGGTGGCACGGGCGTAACCGTCAGCCATATGGGTAGCCGCCTGCTCGTGACGAACCAGGATGTGGGTCACTTCCGGTTCTTTGAACAGGGCATCGTAGACATGAAGAAGAGCACCACCCGGGTACCCGTAGATATATTTGACGCCTTCGTCACGCAAAAAGCGGACGAGCATCTCACCGCCAGATAAAAGCTCCACGTTGCTCACCTCTAAAACGCCAGAATACCGCCCACGAAAAATGGGACGGGTCTTAATAGGTTTACTTCTCAGCAGAGCATGAGCGACGGTGGTCGCCGACTACGTCAGCACTGACTGAGCAAGTATTGGGATCGTCCCAAGTGTTGCGGGCCTTTCCCACCCAGCGCGAGGTAACGCGTTGCGGGTGTAACAGGTCGGCGCGGATGTGCGCCTCATGATCTGCTGAGTGGGTCTGCTTCTGGCAGTCCCTCTACAGCGGACTTTGGATTCTTCTGTTTCGTCCCCTGCAAGTCAAGTCGTCTATGTGCTTTATTGAACTAAGCACATGAGAAAGCAAGAAAAAACCGTGAAACCTCAAGTGTGTTAGCTTCAATTGCGCAACCCGAGACAAGGAAATCACATGCGAGCGTTTTTCCTGACCGCCGGCCTGCTGATTGGCCTGAGCCCATTAAGCATGGCCGCCCAGATTTATAAGTGGGTCGATGCCCAGGGCGTCACTCATTACGATGCGCAACCGCCTTTGGGCCAGCACGCCACTGTTGTCGTAACGCCCTCCCCGCCTACCGCCAATCCGACCATCCCCAAGAACAGCGGTACGATTGGCGATCAACAGGCCATCGATAGGAACGTCAAAAAGCAAGTCGCCGATCAGCAAGCAGAATTGAAAGCGTTTTGTGAGCAGGCACGAACGAACCTGGCGCAGTTGCAAAACAATCCGCGGCTCAGGGAGGAAGTGGAAGGAGAGCTGCGTCGCCTGGACGACACTCAACGGCAAGAGCGCATAGGCGAAACGCAGAAACAGATAGCGGAGAACTGCCAGTAACCATTTGTAGGAGCTGTCGAGCGAAACGAGGCAGCTCCTACAAAGGATCGGGGGTCAGCGGGCTGCGGTGATCAGTTGATCGAACTCTTTGAGCAATACCTGCAGCTGTCGATCCTTGCCCTGAACATTACGGGAAGCAAAGACCATTTCGGCCATCTCCTGAATCCCCGAGGCGTTCGGCAAGGGTAGATTTTGCTCGAGGATCGTTTTCATGCGCGGCAGAAAGATCCATTGCAGCCACTGCTCGAAGTCCAGCGTATCGACCGAAAACGGCTCAACGCTGGAAAGCGCCTCAGCGGATGGCGGGACATCATCCCACCACCCTTGCACCCGCAATTCACGTTCGATCAGCAGCAACTGCTCGGCAATCTTTGGAAAACGTACATCCATCACGACGAAACCTTTGCCTTCTGACGAGCCAGTGCCGCGCCAGCGGAATCACCTTGCTTCTCACGCGCCTGGGCAATCAGCTCCCACAGATTGGCCTGTAGTGCCGGACGACCACTGGCGAAGGTCAGACCACGACGGGCGAACTGCTCAGCCTGCGCAGCATCACCTTGAGCCATGCGCACCTGCGCCAAACGATAAAGCACCTGCGGCTCACGCGGGGCGACACGCTGGGCGCGCTCGAGACTTGAAGAAGCACCATTGAGGTCACCGCCGGCCTGTTGCTGTTGAGCAGTCGTCAACAGGGCCAGTACCGGACCGTCCAATTGCTCATCGGCGGACAGGCCACCAGAGCTGGCAGAAGGAATTCCGCTCGGCGTCGACGGCATGCTGTAGGTGCCCTGATTGATGGGGGCAGATTGCACCGGCGAAGTATCAATCGGGCCCGGCGTAATCGGACCAGGGGTAATCGGTGTAGTGCTGATCGGTGTCGACGTCGTTGCGCCACCACCTGGCACCATCACGACCACGCCGGTATCACCTTGCGGAATTTCCTGAACCCGGGCTTGCGCAGGACGCTTGACTGTCGATTGACGGAAACCGCCATTCGTCGAGATTCGCTCACTGTTGGAGACGTTGGTACCGGAGTCCTCAACCGGAATCGAGCCACGCTGCACGGAGGAGCAACCGCTGAGCAAAGCCACGACGGTAACCGCTGGAATCAACCACTTGTTCACTTGAAACCCTCTTCGCTTAATTCATCCAGCCCTTGACCCAATCCATCACCGTTTCGCCAGGCGTGGGGCTTTCGCCACCACATGCAGCGCCGGGAGGCGGTTCGCTGCCGCGAATATACGGCATCTGCACGGCGCCTGGGCAATTGGCATCGGAGCCTTGCCCGGTCCGGGAATCGACCCAGGCCTGAACGATATTATCCGGCTGAGGCATGTCCAGCGGCAACGGGTCGGCCTTGCGCATGAAACTGGTCCAGACCTGCAACGCACCGGTGGCACCAGTGAATGGCGTCTTGCCGTTGTCATCCCGGCCCAACCAGACCACCGCCAGCAGATCCTGGCTGAAACCGGCGAACCAGCTGTCCCGCGAATCGTTACTGGTACCGGTCTTGCCCGCCAGCGTCAGGGTCTTCGGCAACACGTTGTAAACCGAGCTGCCCGTACCTTCACGCATGACCCGCTGCATGGCGCTCTGGATCAGGTAGATGGACGCCGGGTCGAAACGCTGCTGAATCTGGAACGGATAGCGCTTGAGCGGTTCGCCTTCGGCTGTCAGTACGCTGCGAATCCCGCGCATCGGTGTATTGAAACCACCGTTGGCGAGGGTCTGGTACATGGTCGCCACTTCAATCGGGGTCATGCCGCCCGCCCCCAGCAACATCGACGGGAAGGCCGGAAATTCGCGGCTCACACCCAGGCGGCCCAGGGTCTTGAGGACATTCGGCACACCGACCGCCAGACCGAGACGTGCGGTCGACAGGTTATAGGAGTGCGCCAGGCCTTGATAAAGGAAAACCGTGCCGTGGGAGCGCCGATCATAGTTCTGCGGTTTCCAGACCTGACCGTCCGCACCTTTGACCGAGAAGGATTCGTCTGACAGCCAACTGGTCAACGTGTACTGACTCGGCTTCTCGAGCGCTGTCAGATAAACCGCCGGCTTGATCAGCGAGCCGATCGGTCGCACCGCGTCCAGTGCACGGTTGAAGCCGGCGAAACTGGCCTGGCGGCTGCCAATCATGGCCTGGACTTCACCGGTTTCCGGGTTGGTCACGACCATCGCCGCTTCAACATCATCGGAACCCTTGCGCCCGGCCAGACGCTTGAAGGTGTCGTTGACCGAGGCTTCAGCCTTCATCTGCAGGATCGGGTCGAAGCTGGTGAAGATGCGCAGGCCTTCCTCGGTCAAGTCTTCATCGCGATAGTCTTCGCGCAGTTGACGCTTGACCAGGTCGAGGAAGCCAGGGAAGGAGCTGTCCGCCAATTTGCCTCGCGTTGTCACGCCCAACGGCATTTTCTTCGCGGCGGCGACCTGCTCGGCGGTGGCGACGCCTTGTTGCTCAAGCACATCGAGCACCAGATTGCGTCGTTCGAGTGCCCGCTCGGGATTGCGACGTGGGTTGTAGTAAGACGGGCCCTTGACCATGCCCACCAGCATCGCGACTTGATGCAGCTTCAGTTCGGACAATGGCTGCCCGAAGAAGAACTGACTGGCCAGACCGAAACCATGCACCGCCCGCTGACCATCCTGGCCGACGAACACTTCATTGAGGTAAGCCTCAAGAATGTCTCGTTTGTCGTAATGGAGCTCAAGCAACATCGCCATCATGGCTTCGGTGAGCTTGCGACTCAGGCTGCGTTCGCTGGTCAGGTAGAAGTTCTTGACCAGTTGTTGCGTCAGCGTACTGCCACCCTGGGTCATCTTGCCGCCAGAGGTGTTGACGTAGATGGCTCGTACAATCGATTTGGGCGACACGCCCCAGTGACTATAGAAATCCCGGTCTTCCACGGCGACCAGCGTTTCCAGCAGATACGGCGGGACCTGATCGATTTTAATCAGAATGCGGTCTTCGAGGTTCTTCGGGTAAATCCCACCGATTAAAAGCGGCTCCAGGCGGACCACGGAGAGCTTCGAACCGTTCGTCGCCGAGAGTTCGGCGACATAGTCACCAGAGAAACGCACACGCACCGGTTGAGCATTCTCCATGCCCTCATAGAACTGGAAGCCACGGGTATTCAAGTCGACGGTATTGCCATTGACCGCCGCCGCACCCGGGCCATTGCTGACGCTTTCGCGTCGGTAACCCAAAGCATCAAGCTCGGTCAGAAAATCGTCCCGGCTCAGCTTTTGTCCGACGAACAGCTCAAGCGGACGCGCGTATACCTTGGCCGGAATCGTCCAGCGCTTGCCGGAAAACTTTTCCTGCACGATGGCATCCAGGTAAACCGCGAATCCGGCCAGCACCACAAGGCCGACCAGACTGAGTTTAAGGGCCCAGCCCAGCCAGGGCCGCAGGCCTCGGGAAGGTGGTTTTTTAGGGGTACGGGGGGATCGAGTACGAGTCATGGCGGCGGATTATACGCACTTTATTCATCCTCAACAGGAGGCCTCCGAGTTTGCGTTAGGCTGGCCAGCCGCCATAATGACGACCTGAATTTTTCCAGACTCTGAAGGATCACCCCTGTGAGCCAGTCCCTGATCGCCGCTCTGCAAAACCCGGCCCTTTATCCGCATCCTGTAGACGGGTTCCAGGTCATAGAGACCCATATTTCCTGGGTACTACTCACTGGCCCCTATGCTTATAAAGTGAAGAAGCCGGTCAACTTCGGTTTTCTCGATTTCACCAGCCTTGAGGCTCGCAAGCATTTCTGCGGCGAAGAGCTGCGCTTGAACCAACGCCTGACAGACGACTTGTATCTTGAAGTGCTGCCAGTCACTGGCAGCGCCGAAGCACCGCAACTGGGCGGCGAAGGTCCGGCTATCGAATATGTGCTGAAAATGCGCCAGTTCCCGCAAAACGGCTTGCTCAGCACCCTGCAGGCCAATGGTGAACTGACCCCCTCGCACATCGACGCGATGGCGGCACAAATCGCCCGGTTCCACCTCAGCGCACCGAAAGTCCCGGCCGAACACGACGCCGGCACCCCGGACAGTGTCATGGCGCCGGTGCGGCAGAACTTCGAACAGATTCGTCCGTTCCTCAGCGACAAGGCTGACCTGTTGCAACTCGACGCCCTGCAAGCCTGGGCCGAGAGCAGCTTCGAACGCCTCAAACCGGTGTTCACCCAGCGCAAGGCCGAGGGCTTCATCCGCGAATGCCATGGTGACATTCATTTGGGTAACGCCACGGTGATCGATGGCAACGTCGTGATTTTCGACTGCATCGAATTCAACGAACCGTTCCGTTTCACCGATGTGTATGCCGACGCCGGTTTCCTGGCAATGGACCTGGAAGACCGCGGCCTGAAGTGCCTGGCCCGCCGCTTCATCAGCCAGTACCTGGAACTGACCGGCGATTACCAGGGCCTGGAGCTGCTCAACTTCTATAAAGCCTACCGCGCACTGGTTCGCGCCAAGGTCAGCCTGTTCAGCATGCCGGCCGACGCCACCCCGGTACAGCGCGCAACCACCCTGCGCCAGTACCGTACCTACGCCAACCTGGCAGAAAGCTACAGCACTATTCCTTCGCGCTTCATGGCCATAACCCACGGTGTTTCCGCTGTCGGCAAAAGCCACGTGGCGATGCGCCTGGTAGAAGCCTTGGGCGCGATTCGCCTGCGCTCCGATGTTGAACGCAAACGCCTGTTCGGCGAGCAAAAGGTCGCAAATGACCTGCAGGCCGGCATTTATAGTGCCGACGCCAGCACCGCGACCTATAACCGCCTGCATGAAATTGCTGCCGTTATCCTTCACGCGGGCTTCCCGGTGGTGATCGATGCCACTTACCTCAAGCACGATCAGCGCGACAGCGCGGCGAAAATTGCCGAAGCCTCGGGTACGCCCTTCCTGATCCTCGACTGCCATGCGCCGCAAGCCGTGATCGAGAGCTGGCTGGCCCTGCGCCAGGCAGACAAGACAGATCCATCCGATGCGACCCTGGCAGTCATCGAAGCGCAGCAATCCAGTCGTGAAGCCCTGACACCGGCAGAAATCCTGCGCAGCAAACGCGTCCAGACCAACGAAAGCGGGACGCTCGATACAGTCGTGGCGCAAATTCGCCAACGCCTGCCCGGTCTGTAAAAAACTATTTCAGCCGTGGGGCTTTCACCGGCTTCACGGCTGCCAAATAGTGGCACTATACTGGCGTCATAAAACCAACAGGTGATGCGACATGAGCCAGCCGAAACTTCTCGATACCCCGCTGTATGCCTTGCTGCACAAAGATGACATCACGGGTTTCAACAATGAGCGCCCGAAAGATGGCCCTATCGACATGGTCGGCGGAGACTTCCGGGGCCTGGACTTGCGCGAGTTGAACGCCGACGGCATCGACTTTACCGATGCCTACTTCCGTTCCGCCGATCTGCGTGGCATCGACTTTCGCAACGCTTCGCTTGAAGGCGCGAGCCTGGCCCATGCGCAAATTTCCGGCGCATATTTTCCGGCGGAGCTGAGTGCTGACGAGATTTTGATGTCGATGAATTTCGGCACACGACTACGTTATCGCACCCGCTGACCATCCGCGTAAATTGACAAGTCCGGTGCCCCCGCTTCGCACGGGACTCGGGGCAGGTTTGACTCTCTTCCCCTTCCATTCGCCAATGTTCACGCCCTCGCAAGCGCCCGCCCTTTAGAAGCATTTGCGTCAAAAACGATCAAACAATCACGCTTTTTCAACTGATGGCTACACTCCTGAGAAGCTTGCCCACGCACCATTCGGCCATCGCAAGGAGGCTTGATGAATGATGAACTGCAGCACCTTAAGAATCTTGGCAAGACGTCGGCGCAGTGGCTGCATGCAGTGGGCATCCACAGCGCTTCGGACTTGCGTCGCCTGGGGGCGGTGGACGCTTATCGGGCCGTGCGCACGCGCGGTTTCCGGGCGTCCAAGGTGTTGTTGTATGCAATCGAAGGCGCCCTGATGGACGTGCACTGGAACGACATTCCCGCCGAACGCAAAGAAGCCCTGAATAAACAGCTGGAAGCCATTTCGTCACGCCACAAGATTTGAACGAGCGCCGCTTGCCATCCTGATCGGGGAAGAACTGCAATGGCGCTCACTAAAAACGACAGATCAATATTCAATAGTTACAAGGACTTAACCAGTACGTACGACACAAAGAACGGCAATGGGAAATCAGCTGTTGACTTGGTAATGAGAATCGATATGATTATCACAACTGGTCGCGAGACTGGTCGATATTCTGAATAGCCCTTGGTTCGGACTCTCAGATTATCTCCTCATCAGGCTAATCACGGTTATTTGACCCGGCTCTTGCCGGGTCTTTTTTTGCCCGTGAAATGTAGAAACCCAAGTATCCTGTGCCCCCTGGCACCTGCACCCGCCGGGCAAGACTTCGCGACCTGAGGAAAGGCATGAAACTTCTGTGTACAGGCATTGAGCTGGCCGACGCCAGCAGCCGCGGGTTCGAGCTCGACGGGCAAAAGCTATTTGCCGTGCGTCGGGACAGCAAGGTCTACGTCTACATCAATCGCTGCCCGCACCGCGGCGTTGGCCTGGAATGGACGCCTGACCAGTTTCTGGACCCCAGCAACAGCCTGATCCAGTGCGCTACCCACGGCGCCCTGTTTTTGATCGAGGATGGCGAATGTGTCGCCGGCCCCTGCGCGGGACAATCGCTGACGCGTGTCGACTGCCGCGAGGATGCACAGGGAATCTGGGTCAGCCTTTAACCGCCGAGCAACACTTCCAGACGCCGATCCACCACCATCTCCTCATGGGTCAGGCGCACGCCATAGGCCAGCACTTCGACCCCGCATGCCACGGCTTCACGCAAGGCATCTGCGTAGGCCGAATCGATTTCTTCGGCCGGGCGCACGGCTTCGATCCCCGTCAGGTTCACGCAGTACAACTGCACCGCACGAATCCCGTCCCGGGCCAGATGGGCCAACTCGCGCAGATGCTTGGCCCCGCGCTGGGTCACCGCATCGGGAAACGCCGCCACCGCGATGCCGTCGAAACCCAGAGTGACACTTTTGACTTCCACGTAGGCCGGTCCGCCGGGGTACTCGAGACGAAAATCGATCCGACTCTTCTCCTGACCGTAGGCCACTTCGCGCTTGAGTCCGGTAAAGCCGTTCAGTTCGGTGATAACCCCGGCTTGCAGCGCTTCCTCGATCAATGCATTGGCCCGACCGGTGTTCACGCAAAATTGGCGGCCGTGCGGGGTCTCGCCGATTTCCCAGGTGCCAGGCAATTTGCGCCTGGGGTCATTGGAGCGGCTGAACCAGACCTGCCCGCCTTCGACCTGACA
Source organism: Pseudomonas izuensis (assembly GCF_002356535.2). Classification (NCBI taxonomy): domain Bacteria; kingdom Pseudomonadati; phylum Pseudomonadota; class Gammaproteobacteria; order Pseudomonadales; family Pseudomonadaceae; genus Pseudomonas; species Pseudomonas izuensis. Next base: position 5,820,842 of record NZ_AP017423.2, read on the forward strand.
ATTGAGCATCGAGCCAGTGTTCGGACAGTGGATGGTCAGCAATTCGCCGCCCACGGTTTCGATATCGGCAAGAAAACGCTTGTAACGGCGGATCAGGCGACCTTCTTCGAGGGGAGGATGAAAACGCATCAGCCTTGCCAGCTTCGCAGGCCGCGAGCGATACGTTCCACCGATTCCTGCAAACGCTCCAGATTTTGCGTGTAGGCAAAACGCACGTGATGCCCGGCCTGGTAACGCCCGAAGTCGAGTCCCGGCGTAAATGCCACATGCTCGGTTTCGAGGAAATGCCGACAGAACGAGAAGGCATCGCCGCCGAACTTGCTGATATCAGCGTACAAGTAGAACGCGCCTTCCGGCTCAACGGCAATTCCGAAGCCCAGTTCCCGCAGGGCCGGCAAAAGGTAATCCCGACGTCGACCGAATTCGGCGCGGCGCTCTTCCAGGATGCTGATGGTCGCTGGCTCGAAACAGGCCAAGGCCGCGTGCTGGGCCATGCTTGGGGCGCTGATGTAGAGGTTCTGGGCAAGCTTCTCCAACTCACCGACAGCCGCATCGGGCGCCACCAGCCAGCCCAGTCGCCAACCGGTCATTCCGAAATATTTCGAAAAACTGTTAAGCACAAAGGCACTGTCGTCGACTTCCAGCACGCTGGCGGCTTCGGTGCCGTAGGTCAGGCCGTGGTAGATCTCGTCCACCACCAGATGTCCGTGGCGCTGCTTGATGGCAGTGGACAGCCCCGCCAGCTCGTCGCGCGTAAGGATTGTCCCTGTAGGGTTGGCCGGGGATGCCACCAGCGCGCCCACGCTGTCGTGATCCCAATGCCGCTCGATCAGATCCGGCGTCAGTTGATAGCGCACGTCCGGACCTACCGGAACAAGCTGCGCGGCGCCTTCCACCAGACGCAGGAAATGCCGGTTGCATGGGTATCCCGGGTCCGCCAGCAGCCAATGCTTGCCCGGATCCACCAGCAAGGCACTGGCCAGCAACAGTGCACCGGAACCGCCAGGCGTGATGAGAATGCGCCGCGGATCGATGTTCAAGCCATAACGCTGCTGATAAAAGCCCGATATGGCCTCACGCAACTCTGGAATGCCGCGCGCGGCGGTGTAGCGGGTCTTCCCTGACTCCAGCGCGGCCTGGCCGGCACGTATGATCGGCTCGGCGGTGGTAAAGTCCGGCTCGCCGATCTCCAGGTGAATCACATCGTGACCGGCGGCCTGTAATTCATTGGCCCGCGCCAGCAATGCCATGACATGAAAGGGTTCGATCGCGCGACTGCGAGCACTGTAGGACTGAGCCATTGGCCTTCCTTCAACGAAGAAAAGAATCGATTCTACCCAAGCGCAGGAACGAGCGAGAAACTAAAGCGGTCAGAGCCGTATGACCCAGACCCAAAACGACTCGAGCGAGTGCCCAAGGTTTGACTAAAATCAATAATTGATCAGGGCTCCATAGCCACCGGACAGCGCTTTGCCATCCTTTGCAAGCACCGTTGGCCGCGGCCTCGACATCCGGGAGTAGCGCGCTCTGATTTGATCTGGTAAGTTCGCCCGCTTGCAGCCGCAGGGCCGGCGGGTGCCGGTGATGGAGCAATCCTGCGCAGATGGATTACAAGAGTAGAGGCGGTCTATTTCATGTCCACCCAAGCAAAGCAACAGGCAGTCCAGCCGATCAGCGGCTTCGAACCCTACAAAGAAGCTCCGGGCGAGGAGTACATGGGCAAGCCCATGCGCGCTCACTTCACCAAGGTCCTGAATCAGTGGAAAAAAGAGCTGATGGAAGGGGTCGACAAGACCGTGGACCATATGAAGGACGAAGCGGCCAACTTCCCTGATCCGGCAGACCGTGCCAGCCAGGAAGAAGAATTCGCCCTCGAACTGCGAGCCCGCGATCGCGAGCGCAAGCTGATCAAGAAGATCGACAAGACGCTGCAATTGATCGAAGACGAAGAGTACGGCTGGTGCGAATCCTGCGGCGTCGAAATCGGCGTCAAGCGTCTGGAAGCCCGCCCAACCGCCGACATGTGCGTCGACTGCAAGACCCTGGCGGAAATCAAGGAAAAGCAAGTCGGCAAATAATGTCGACCTGAACGAAAAACGGAGCGTGCGAACGCTCCGTTTTTGTTTCTACTTTTCATGATATTTGTAGGAGCCGGCTTGCCGGCGATGGCGATTCCAATGACGCCTTCGCCAGCAAGCCGGCTCCTACAGATTGCTTAGCCACCATTTAAGTCTTGCTATGACCACCCTCTCCACACCTGCCTACATCGGACGCTTCGCCCCCACGCCCAGCGGCCACCTGCATTTCGGCTCACTGGTCGCCGCGCTGGCTTCATACCTCGACGCGCGCTCTGTGGGTGGTCGCTGGTTGATGCGCATGGAAGATCTCGATCCGCCCCGTGAAGAACCCGGCGCGCAAGTGGCGATCCTCAAGGCACTGGAGAGCTATGGTTTCGAGTGGGATGGCGAGATGGTCCGCCAGAGCGACCGGCACGATGCCTACGCCGAAGTGCTCAATCGCCTGTTCAATCATGGGCTGGCCTACGCTTGCACCTGTTCGCGCAAGCAACTGGAACCGTACCGCGGGATCTATCCGGGACTGTGCCGCAACGCCGGGCATGGCACCGAAGATGCCGCAATCCGGATCCGCGTGCCTGAGCTGGACTACCACTTCATTGACCGCGTCCAGGGTGAGTTCCATCAACACCTGGGCCGGGATGTCGGTGATTTCGTGATTCGCCGCCGTGACGGGCTTTACGCTTACCAACTGGCAGTGGTGCTGGATGACGCCTGGCAGGGCATCACCGATATCGTACGCGGCGCCGACCTGCTCGACTCAACGCCACGCCAGCTCTACCTGCAAGAGCTGCTCGGCCTGCGGCAACCGCGTTATCTGCACATCCCGCTGATCACTCAGCCCGATGGCCATAAACTCGGCAAGTCCTATCGCTCACCGCCATTGACCGAAGATCAGGCAACGCCTTTGTTGCTGCGAGCCTTGCGCGCGCTGGGACAAACTCCAGGTGCCGAGCTGGCTTACGCCTCGCCGAAGGAAGTGCTGAAATGGGGTGCCGACCACTGGGACGCGAACCTGATCCCGCGCACACTGAGCCTGCCCGAGGCGCAGCTACAGTGATCGTGCTTGCAGTGGCGCGCCCATCCGTTACCATCGCCGCACGTTTTCGGGCACGCGCATAAAAAAGAGAGGCCGGGATGTACATCTATCGCTTGGTCCTGCTCCTGGTAGTGGGGATTTACCTGTTTTCCCCGGCCATCATGGATTGGTGGATCGACGCCACTGGCGCCTGGTATCGCCCTTATCTGCTCTGGCTGATCCTGATCGTCGTGACCTTCATCCTGCAGAGCCAAAAAGATGCCGATGAGCTTTAGCCTGACCCAGATGATCCTGATCAGTGCCGCCTACCTGGCGGTGCTGTTCGGCGTGGCCTGGATCAGTGAACGGGGCATGATCCCCCGGGCGATCATTCGCCACCCGCTCACTTACACCCTGTCGCTGGGGGTCTATGCCAGTGCCTGGGCGTTTTATGGCACCGTGGGCCTGGCCTATCAGTACGGTTACGGCTTCCTGTCGAGTTATCTCGGGGTGTCCGGGGCATTCCTGCTGGCGCCGGTGTTGCTGTACCCGATCCTCAAGATCACCCGTACGTATCAGCTGTCGTCCCTGGCGGACCTGTTCGCGTTTCGCTTCCGCAGCACCTGGGCCGGCGCGCTGACCACGATCTTCATGCTGGTCGGGGTACTGCCGCTGCTGGCGCTGCAGATTCAGGCGGTGGCCGATTCAATCGGCATCCTCACCCGCGAACCGGTACAACATCGCGTAGCCCTGAGCTTCTGCGCCCTGATTACCCTCTTCACGATTTTCTTCGGCTCCCGGCACATCGCCACCCGCGAGAAGCATGAAGGCCTGGTGTTCGCAATTGCCTTCGAATCGGTGATCAAGTTGATCGCGCTGGGCGGTGTCGGGCTGTATGCGCTGTACGGCGTGTTCGACGGCCCGCAACAGCTTGAGCTTTGGTTGCTGCAAAACCAGACTGCCCTCGCCGCCTTGCACACGCCCTTGCAGGAAGGCCCGTGGCGTACGCTGCTGCTGGTGTTTTTCGCCTCGGCGATCGTGATGCCGCACATGTACCACATGACCTTCACCGAAAACCTCAATCCGCGCTCGCTGGTCAGCGCGAGTTGGGGCTTGCCACTGTTCCTGTTGCTGATGAGCCTGGCGGTGCCGCTGATTCTCTGGGCCGGGCTGAAACTTGGCGCCACCACCAACCCTGAATACTTCACGCTCGGCATCGGCATCGCCGCCAACAGCAAAGCGTTGGCGTTGCTGGCGTATGTGGGCGGATTGTCCGCTGCCAGTGGACTGATCATCGTCACGACGCTTGCGCTGTCGGGGATGGCCCTGAACCACCTGGTGTTGCCGCTGTATCAGCCGCCGGCAGAAGGCAATATCTACCGCTGGCTGAAGTGGACGCGCCGGGCACTGATCGTCGCGATCATCATGGCCGGGTACGGTTTCTACCTGTTGCTGGGGGCAGAACAAGACCTGGCCAACCTCGGCATCGTCGCGTTTGTTGCCACCTTGCAGTTCCTGCCGGGCGTGCTCTCGGTTCTGTATTGGCCGACCGCCAACCGTCGCGGCTTCATCGCCGGCCTGCTGGCCGGGATCCTGGTGTGGCTGGTGACCATGCTGTTGCCGCTGGTCGGCAACCTGCAGGGCTTCTACATCCCGCTGCTGAACATGATCTACGTTCTGGACGACACCAGCTGGCACATGGCGGCAATCGCCTCGCTGGCCGCCAACGTGCTGATGTTCACCCTGATCTCGCTTTTCACCAATGCCAGCTCCGAAGAGGCCAGCGCAGCGGAGGCCTGCGCCGTGGACAATGTGCGTCGCCCGCAACGCCGCGAACTGCACGCCGCCTCGCCCCAGGAATTCGCCACGCAGCTTGCAAAACCATTGGGCGCCAAGGCAGCACAGAAAGAAGTCGAGCAGGCCCTGCGCGACCTCTATCTGCCATTCGACGAGCGCCGCCCCTATGCCTTGCGGCGCTTGCGTGACCGCATCGAAGCCAACCTCTCCGGCTTGATGGGCCCAAGCGTGGCCCAGGACATGGTAGAAACGTTCCTGCCGTACAAGGCCGGCGGCGAAAACTATGTCACCGAGGACATCCACTTCATCGAAAGCCGACTCGAGGATTACCATTCGCGCTTGACCGGGCTGGCCGCCGAACTCGATGCTTTGCGCCGCTACCACCGCCAGACCCTGCAGGAATTGCCGATGGGGGTGTGTTCGCTGGCCAAGGATCAGGAAATCCTCATGTGGAACAAAGCCATGGAGGAACTGACCGGAATCGCCGCGCAACGGGTGGTCGGTTCGCGCCTGAGCACCATTGCCGACCCGTGGAAGGAGCTGCTGCAAGGTTTCATCAATGTCCCGGACGAGCATTTGCACAAGCAGCACCTGGCCCTCGATGGCCAGACGCGCTGGCTGAACCTGCACAAGGCCGCAATCGACGAGCCGCTCGCACCGGGCAATAGTGGCCTGGTCCTGCTGGTGGAAGACCTGACCGAAACCCAGATGCTCGAAGATAAACTGGTGCACTCCGAGCGCCTGGCCAGCATTGGTCGCCTCGCCGCCGGCGTGGCCCATGAAATCGGCAATCCGATCACCGGTATTGCGTGCCTTGCGCAAAACCTGCGCGAAGAGCGCGAAGAAGACGGCGAACTCAAGGAAATCAGCGGGCAGATCCTCGAACAGACCAAACGCGTGTCGCGCATTGTCCAGTCGCTCATGAGCTTCGCCCATGCGGGCAGCCATCAGCACAGCGACGAGCCCGTCTGTCTGGCGGAAGTCGCCCAGGATGCCATCGGCCTTCTGGCCCTGAACCGACGCAATTTCGAAGTGCAGTTCTACAACCTGTGCGACCCCGAACACTGGGTCGAAGGCGACCCGCAGCGGCTCGCCCAGGTGTTGATCAACCTGCTCTCGAACGCCCGTGATGCCTCGCCTCCGGGCAGCGCAGTACGCGTCAAGAGCGAAGCCGGCGAACACACGGTCGATTTGATCGTGGAAGACGAAGGCAGCGGGATCCCATCGAGCATCATGGACCGATTGTTCGAACCCTTTTTCACCACCAAGGACCCGGGTGAAGGCACCGGCCTGGGCCTTGCACTGGTCTATTCCATCGTTGAAGAGCATTATGGACAAATCACCATCGACAGCCCGGCTGATGTTCAGAGCCAACGCGGCACCCGTATCCGGGTGACATTACCGCGTCATGTCGAAGCGACGTCCGCTGTGAACTGAGACCGTCGAGAGTATCGAATCAATGCCGCACATTTTGATCGTCGAAGACGAAACCATTATCCGCTCCGCCTTGCGCCGCCTGCTGGAACGCAACCAGTACCAGGTCAGCGAAGCCGGTTCAGTGCAGGAAGCACAAGAACGCTTCACCATTCCCACGTTCGACCTGATCGTCAGTGACCTGCGCCTTCCGGGTGCACCGGGCACCGAATTGATCAAACTGGGCCAGGGCACTCCGGTGCTGATCATGACCAGCTACGCCAGCCTGCGTTCTGCGGTCGACTCGATGAAGATGGGCGCGGTGGATTACATCGCCAAGCCTTTCGACCACGACGAAATGCTCCAGGCTGTCGCGCGAATCCTGCGTGACCGCCAATCGGCGCAAGCCAGCGGTGAGCCGGTTGCCGGCAAAGTTGCCAATGGCGCGGCAAAACCGGGTATCGACAACAGCAACGGCGAGATTGGCATCATCGGCTCGTGCCCGCCGATGCAGGATCTGTACGTCAAGATTCGCAAAGTCGCACCGACCGACTCCAATGTCCTGATCCAGGGGGAATCCGGTACCGGTAAAGAACTGGTGGCCCGCGCCCTGCACAACCTTTCCAGGCGTGCCAAGGCACCAATGATTTCGGTGAACTGCGCAGCCATTCCGGAAAGCCTGATCGAGTCCGAACTGTTCGGCCACGAAAAAGGCGCATTCACCGGCGCCAGCGCCGGACGTGCCGGCCTGGTGGAAGCAGCGGACGGCGGGACCTTGTTCCTCGACGAAATCGGCGAGCTGCCCCTGGAAGCCCAGGCCCGACTGCTGCGGGTGCTGCAGGAAGGTGAAATTCGTCGGGTGGGCTCGGTCCAGTCGCAAAAAGTCGATGTGCGCCTGATCGCTGCGACTCACCGCGACCTCAAGAGCCTGGCGAAAATCGGCCAGTTCCGGGAAGACTTGTATTACCGCCTCCATGTGATCGCCCTGAAACTGCCGGCCCTTCGTGAGCGTGGCAGCGACGTCAACGAAATTGCCAATGCGTTCCTCGCTCGGCAGAGCGCGCGAATCAACCGCACCGACCTGAAATTCGCCCCGGACGCGGAACAAGCCATTCGCCATTACTCATGGCCGGGTAACGTTCGCGAGCTGGAAAATGCCGTCGAACGCGCCGTGATCCTGTGCGAGAGCCCGGAGATTTCTGCCGAGCTACTGGGTATCGACATCGAGCTGGGCGATCTGGAAGACGACGAATTCATTGGCCTGCCCCCACAGCAGGGCAACAACAATGCCGGCAACAACAACCACGAACCGACCGAAGACCTGTCCCTGGAAGACTACTTCCAGCACTTCGTGCTCGAGCATCAGGACCACATGACCGAAACCGAGCTGGCCCGCAAACTCGGGGTCAGCCGCAAATGCCTGTGGGAACGCCGTCAACGCCTGGGCATTCCACGGCGCAAGACCGGGGTGGCCAGCGAGAGCTGAACCGCACCTGTCTGATGTGCGGGTAACACGTGACATTGTGAAAAAAACTGTTACCTCAGATTTTTCACGTAACAGAAGCCGGGGCTTACGGTAACGAAACCCCGGCTTTTTTTCGCCTGCACAAACCCTATCAGCACGCCTAACCCCTTGTTTTATTAGGCTTTGCAAAAGTTGGCACGCACCCTGCTATATGTTTGGTACAAGAACAATAACAAGCAATGCACAAGACAATAAAAATAAGACGAATCGACTCACGCACAATAAAAACAAGACGGCGAGAGGCGCAGCTAACTGATTCTTTTGGAGAGGCGTTGTATTTGGGGCTTGCCCCACGACCAGGCCGAGAACAACAAAAAACTGTCTTTAGACAGAGCCTGTACTGGTTGGATCGCAAGATCACTGCAACACAGCGACCAAAGCAATCCGTTTGCTCTTGGCTCCCGATTGGGAGGGCCATGAAGGAAAGCTTCATGGCAAGGGCACTCAACAAAAACAAGAAGCCCGAAACCAAAAATAAAAATAGAGCATGCAACTACTTCTTGGGGAGCTTCGGCTCCCCTTGTAGTTTCTACGATGTCAAAACCCGGCAACTGCAGGAGCGAGCTCGCGAAAAACTTATTGGCGCCGCTGGGCATCTGGTTTTACGCGTTATCGTTCAAGACCATCGCGAGCAGGCTCGCTCCCACAGCTCATATTTGCTGTGTCCTACACCATCCCCCGACTAAATGCTAGAATCCCCGCCCATCATGCGGTCATTCTTCTGTTATGGCCGAATATTCCTTCAAACAGTGCATCCCATGCTGAAGAAGCTGTTCCAGTCATTCCGTTCTCCCAAGCGTCCTACGCAACATATTCGCAGCACGCCTGAAGTGCTCAACAGCGGCCAACATTCGCTGCAAAAGGCACAATTCAGCCGCTACGCGGTGAATATCGTTGAACGCCTGCAGAGCGCCGGTTATCAGGCTTACCTGGTGGGTGGTTGCGTGCGCGACATGCTGCTGGGTATCACACCGAAAGATTTCGACGTTGCCACCAGCGCCACCCCCGAACAGGTACGGGCCGAATTCCGTAACGCGCGGATCATCGGGCGCCGATTCAAACTGGTGCATATCCACTTCGGCCGCGAAATCATCGAAGTCGCGACCTTCCGCGCCAATCACCCGCAAAACGATGAGGAAGAAGACAGCAACCAGTCTTCCCGCAACGAGAGCGGGCGCATCCTGCGCGATAACGTCTACGGCACCCTGGAGGAAGACGCGCAACGTCGCGATTTCACCATCAACGCCCTGTATTACGATCCGGTCAGCGAGCGCATCCTCGACTACGCCAACGGTGTACACGACATCCGCAACCACCTGATCCGCCTGATCGGTGATCCGAAACAACGCTATCAGGAAGACCCGGTACGGATGCTGCGGGCCGTGCGTTTCGCGGCGAAGCTGAATTTCGGCATCGAAAAACACAGCGCCCTGCCGATCCGCGATCTGGCACCGATGCTGCGCGAGATCCCGGCGGCCCGCCTGTTCGAAGAAGTGCTCAAGCTGTTCCTCTCCGGCCATGCCGCGGACACCTTCGAAATGCTGGTCGACCTGCAATTGTTCGATCCGCTGTTCCCGGCCAGTGCCGAGGCGCTGGAATACAACCCGACCTATACCCATACGCTGATCAGCGAAGCACTGATCAACACCGACCTGCGGATCAAGCAGAACAAACCGGTGACCCCGGCGTTCCTGTTTGCCGCCCTGCTATGGCCTGCCCTGCCGGCTCGCGTATTGCGCCTGCAAGAACGTGGCATGCCACCGATTCCGGCGATGCAGGAAGCGGCTCACGAGCTGATTGCCGAACAGTGCCAGCGCATCGCGATCCCAAAACGCTTCACCATGCCGATCCGCGAGATCTGGGACATGCAGGAGCGCCTGCCACGGCGCAGCGGCAAACGTGCCGACCTGCTGCTGGACAACCCGCGCTTCCGCGCCGGTTACGACTTCCTGTTGCTGCGCGAAAGCGCGGGCGAGCAGACCGATGGCCTGGGTGAATGGTGGACGGACTATCAGGACGCCAACGACAGTGAGCGTCGCGACATGATCCGTGACCTCAGCGGCAAAGACGAAGGCACCGGTGCACCGCGCAAACGTCGCCGCAGCGGCGGCTCCAAGCGCAAGCGCGCCGCGGGCGTTTCGAGCACCTCGGGCGAGTAATCCATGGAACGCATCTATATCGGCATGGGCAGCAATCTTGCCGCCCCCGCCGAACAGTTGCGCAGCGCCGTCGCCGCGCTGTCGCAGCTGCCGGGATCGGAACTGGTCGGGGTTTCCGCCTTCTATCAAAGCGACTCGCTGCTACCCGGCCAACCGCGCTACACCAATGCGGTCGCCGCCCTCGACAGCAGCCTGGCACCGCTCGATTTGCTCGATGCGCTGCAAGCCATCGAGAACGGGCAAGGCCGCGAGCGACTTGAGCGCTGGGGACCACGCACGCTGGATCTGGACATCCTGCTGTTCGGTGACCGCCTGATCGACGAGCCTCGCCTCAAAGTCCCGCACTACCATATGCAGGAACGCGCCTTCGTGCTGTATCCATTGGCGGAGTTGGCGCCTGCCGACCTGCGTCTGGCCGATGGACGTAGCCTCACAGAGTTACTCGCTGCCTGCCCGTTCGTCGGTCTGGAACGCCTGACTACAAATTGACACAAAACCTTGTAGGAGCGAGCCTGCTCGCGAATACGGTGTGTCAGTCGACATCAATTTTGACTGATACACCGTATTCGCGAGCAGGCTCGCTCCCACATTTGTTTTGCGCTATGTCCTACAGAATTTGCTGAAACGCATCAGTTACCCCGGTAACACAGCCTGCGTAACAATGCGGTAACACATGCAATTGACTTCCCGAGTTCTCCTCACGACTATAGGCGTCCCGATGCCGCCTACCCGGCACACAAGGGCGCAATCCAGGCCTTATAAGCACGACAGAAGACCGTGCGCCTGAGTGGATGACGAATCACGCGCGTTACTCGCAGTAGTTTGCACAGCGCCTGAACGAGGATTTTTTGACATGCCAGCCATCACCCTGACCACGCTCCAGAGCCTCAAGCAGAAAGGTGAAAAAATCACCATGCTGACCTGCTATGACGCGACCTTCGCCCACGCCTGCAATCAGGCTGGCGTCGAAGTGCTGCTGGTGGGCGACTCCCTCGGCATGGTTTTGCAAGGTCACGACAGCACCCTGCCGGTCACCACCGCCGAAATGGCTTACCACGTGTCCGCCGTCAAACGCGGTAACACTGATGCGTTGATCCTCGCCGACCTGCCCTTCATGGCCTATGCCACTACCGAACAAGCCATGACCAACAGCGCCCTGTTGATGCAGGCCGGCGCGCACATGGTCAAGATCGAAGGTGCATTGTGGCTGGCGGACTCAATCCGTCTGCTCGCCGAGCGCGGCATCCCTGTGTGCGCACACATGGGCCTGACGCCGCAATCGGTGAACATCCTTGGCGGCTACAAGGTCCAGGGCCGTAATGAAAACCAGGCACGGCAGATGCGCGCCGATGCGATTTCACTGGAACAGGCCGGCGCCGCGATGCTGTTGCTCGAATGCGTGCCGAGTGAACTGGCCGAAGAAATCACCCAAGCGGTGAAAATCCCGGTGATCGGCATCGGCGCCGGCCATCGCACCGATGGCCAGGTGTTGGTCCTGCACGACATGCTGGGACTGTCCATCACCGGTCGCGTGCCCAAATTCGTGAAGAACTTCATGGCTGGCCAGGAAAGCATTCATGCGGCCTTGAGCGCCTACGTCACTGAAGTCAAAGCGGCGACCTTCCCTGGCATCGAACATGGATTCTCTGCATGAACACCGTAAAAACCGTACGCGAACTGCGGGCCGCTGTAGCCCGCGCCCGTAGCGAAGGCAAGCGCATCGGCTTCGTGCCGACCATGGGCAACCTGCACAGCGGTCACATCGCGCTGATTACCAAGGCCACTCAACGGGTGGATTTCGTGGTCGCGAGTATCTTCGTCAACCCGCTGCAATTCGGTGCTGGCGAAGATCTCGATAAATACCCACGCACCCTCGCCGCCGACCAGCAGAAGCTGCTGGAGGCCGGTTGCGACCTGCTGTTCGCACCAACGGTCGAGGAAATGTACCCCGACGGCATGACCGGCCAAACCCGCGTCAGCGTCCCGCAATTGTCCGAAGGCCTGTGCGGCGCCAGCCGACCGGGGCATTTCGAAGGTGTGGCGACCGTGGTCAGCAAATTGTTCAACATGGTCCAGCCGGACCTGGCGATTTTCGGCCAGAAAGACTTCCAGCAACTGGCGGTGATTCGTGCCCTGGTCCATGACTTGAACATGCCGATCCAAATCATTGGCGAACCGACCGTTCGTGCGGCCGATGGCCTGGCACTGTCGTCGCGCAATGGCTTTCTCAGCGAAGAGCAGCGTGCCGTTGCACCGGTTGTCTATCGCACCCTGAGCCAGATTGCCGATGCGATCAAACAGGGCGAGCGGGATTTCCCGGCATTGATCAATGCGCAGATCAAACAACTTGAAGCTGCCGGAATGCGTCCGGATTACCTGGAAATTCGCCATGCCCTGACCTTGCGTCCGGCGACGGCGGAGGATCGTGACCTGGTGATTCTGGTGGCGGCGTTCCTCGGCACCACGCGGTTGATCGACAACCTGCACCTGAACCTCGATACGCCCGCATAAACACCACAACCCCCTGTAGGAGCAAAGCTTGCTCGCGATAGCGGACCGACAGCCAATACACATGTTGACTGTTAGGGCCTCATCGCGAGCAAGCTTTGCTCCTACAGAAAACAATAGGGCAAACCGCCCACCGTTCGATTCCGACCTGGGAAAACACTCATGCACGCCATCATGCTCAAAGCCAAGCTGCATCGCGCCGAAGTCACCCACGCTGTACTCGATTACGAAGGTTCCTGCGCCATCGACGGCGAATGGCTGGACCTGTCCGGCATTCGTGAGTACGAACAGATCCAGATCTACAACGTCGACAATGGCGAGCGCTTCACCACCTACGCCATTCGTGGTGAAGAAGGCTCGCGCATGATCTCGGTCAATGGTGCGGCAGCGCACAAGGCCAAGGTTGGCGACCGCGTGATCATCTGCGCTTACGCCCACTACAGCGAAGCCGAACTGCTCAATTTCAAACCGCGCATGCTCTACATGGCACCGGGCAATGAACTGAGCCACACCAGCAACGCCATTCCGGTCCAGGTCGCCTGATCGAAGTCTGTCGCGCTTCCGTTTGTCGGCTGCTCCTGACTTCGATGTTAAAAAAGTACCGGAATCAGGTCAGACAAAGTCAAGACAGATCACCGCGCGGGGTTTACTGTATTCGCCCTGCGCCATGAAATCGTGTCGACGCAGTTGACCGGACGCCCATCCACAGCGCTCCGGGAATTATCGTGTTCAAAAGGCCGTTCAAGTAAAAAGGAAACCCGCAGCGATGGCGTATTACCGCACTCCTCACGACGTGACCGCTCTGCCCGCCTGGCAAGCGCTGAATGACCACCGCCAAGCCATGCAGGATTTCAGCATGCGCGAGGCCTTCAATGCCGATCCGCAGCGCTTTACCCATTTCACCCTCAGCAGCTGCGGCCTGTTCCTCGATTATTCGAAAAACCTGATCAACGCCGAGACCCGCAATCTGCTGGTGGGCCTGGCCAATGAGGTAGACCTCAAGGGTGCGATCAAGTCGCTGTTCGATGGCGAAATCGTCAACGCCTCCGAAGGCCGCCCGGCCCTGCACACGGCCCTGCGTCGCCCGGTCGGCGACAAACTGTCGGTCAACGGCGTCAATGTGATGCCTGAAGTGCACAAGGTGCTGAACCAGATCACCGACCTCGTTGGCCGTATCCACGACGGTCTGTGGCGCGGTTACACCGAAAAGCCGATCACCGACGTGGTGAACATCGGCATCGGTGGTTCGTTCCTCGGCCCGGAACTGGTGTCCGAAGCACTGCTGTCCTACGCCCAGAAAGGTGTGCGTTGCCACTATCTGGCTAACATCGACGGCAGCGAGTTCCACGAACTGACCATGAAGCTGCGCGCCGAGACCACGCTGTTCATCGTCTCGTCGAAATCCTTCAACACCCTCGAGACCCTGAAAAACGCCCAGGCCGCCCGTGCCTGGTATCTGGCCCAGGGTGGTTCGGAGGCCGAGCTGTATCGTCACTTCATTGCGGTATCGAGCAACAATGCCGCCGCCGTGGCATTCGGCATCCGCGAAGAGAACATCTTCCCGATGTGGGACTGGGTCGGCGGGCGTTACTCGCTGTGGTCGGCCATCGGCCTGCCAATCGCCCTGGCCATCGGCATGTCGAACTTCAAGGAGCTGCTGTCCGGCGCCTACACCATGGACCAACACTTCCAGAGCGCGCCGTTCGAACAGAACATGCCGGTACTGCTGGCCTTGCTCGGTGTCTGGTATGGCAACTTCTGGGGCGCCCAGAGCCACGCGATCCTGCCGTACGACCACTACTTGCGAAACATCACCAAGCACTTGCAACAGCTGGACATGGAATCCAACGGTAAGAGTGTGCGCCAGGACGGCACGCCAGTGTCCACCGACACAGGTCCCGTGATCTGGGGCGGGGTGGGTTGCAACGGTCAGCATGCCTACCACCAGTTGCTGCACCAGGGCACCCAACTGATTCCGGCCGACTTCATCGTGCCGATCGTCAGTTTCAACCCGGTGTCCGATCACCATCAGTGGCTGTACGCCAACTGCCTGTCGCAGAGCCAGGCGCTGATGCTCGGCAAGACCCTGGCCGAAGCCGAGGCCGAACTGCGCGACAAAGGCATGAGTGAAGCCGACGTGAAAAAACTCGCGGCGCACAAAGTGATTCCGGGCAACCGTCCGAGCAACACCCTGGTGGTCGAGCGCATCAGCCCGCGTCGTCTCGGCGCACTGGTGGCGATGTACGAACACAAAGTCTTCGTGCAAAGCGTGATCTGGGGCATCAATGCCTTCGATCAGTGGGGCGTGGAACTGGGCAAGGAGCTGGGCAAAGGCGTCTACAACCGCCTGGTCGGCAGCGAGGAAACCCCGGCCGAGGATGCCTCGACCCAAGGCCTGATCAACTACTTCCGTGGTCGTCACCGCGGGTGATCTGACGCCGCTCCTGCGGAGGTACTAACCTTGTAGGAGCTGGCTTGCCAGCTCCTACGAGGGTCGCGCAGCTCCCCTCTTGTCGAAAAACAAGAATAAGGAACCGCCATGTTCGATATCAGCACGTTCCCCAAAGCCGATGCCGTCCGCCGGGCTGCACAACTGAGTCAAGACGACTATCACCGCCTGTACCGCGAATCCATCGAACACCCCAGTACGTTCTGGGCAGAACAAGCCACCCGCTTCCTCGACTGGAGCGCACCGTGGGATACCGTCCAGCGCTATGACCTGAAAACCGGAGAAGCCAGCTGGTTTGCCGGGGCAAAGCTGAACGTCAGCTACAACTGCATCGATCGTCATCTGGAAAAACGCGGTGACCAAATCGCGATCATCTGGGAAGGCGACGATCCCGCCGAATCCACCCAGATCACCTACAAGAAATTGCATCACAACGTTTGCCGCCTGGCCAACGTACTCAAAAGCCGTGGCGTGAAGAAAGGCGACCGTGTGTGCATCTACATGCCAATGATCCCGGAGGCGGCCTACGCGATGCTCGCCTGCACGCGCATCGGTGCGGTGCATTCGGTGGTGTTCGGCGGCTTTTCCCCGGACTCCCTGCGCGACCGCATTCTCGATGCCGACTGCCGCACCGTCATCACCGCCGATGAAGGCGTGCGCGGTGGCAAATTTGTCCCGCTCAAACAGAACGTCGATAAGGCCCTGCAAAGCTGCCCCAATGTCAGCACTGTGGTCGTGGTCGAGCGCACACAGAATCAGGTGAACTGGGTCGAAGGCCGGGACATCTGGTATCACCAGGCGTTACGCGATGTTGGCGATGACTGCCCGCCCGAGCCGATGGGTGCCGAAGACCCGCTGTTCATCCTCTACACCTCCGGCAGCACCGGTAAACCCAAAGGCGTGCTGCACACCACCGGGGGCTACCTGCTGCAAGCGGCGATGACGTTCAAATACGTGCTGGACTACCGCGACGGCGAAATCTTCTGGTGCACCGCCGATGTCGGCTGGGTCACCGGTCACAGCTACATCGTCTACGGGCCGCTGGCCAATGGCGCGACGACATTGATCTTCGAAGGTGTGCCGAGTTACCCGAGCACCTCGCGCTTCTGGCAGGTGATCGACAAGCATAAGGTGAACATTTTCTACACCGCCCCGACCGCCCTGCGCGCGTTGATGCGCGAAGGCCCTGAACCGCTGAAGGAAACCTCCCGCGCCAGCGTCAGACTTCTCGGCACCGTCGGTGAGCCGATCAACCCGGAAGCCTGGGAATGGTACTTCCACGCGGTTGGCGAAGAGCGTTGCCCGATTGTCGATACCTGGTGGCAGACCGAAACCGGCGGCATCATGCTCAGCCCCCTGGTGAGCGCCCAACGCATCAAGCCCGGCTGCGCCACGCAACCGATGTTCGGCGTGCAACCGGTGTTGCTCGACGAACATGGCAAGGAAATCAAAGGCGCCGGCAGTGGCGTGCTCGCCATAAAATCAAGCTGGCCGGCACAGATCCGCACCGTCTATGGCGATCCACAGCGGATGGTCGACACCTACTTCAAGCCCTACCCCGGCTATTACTTCACAGGTGACGGCGCCCGCCGCGACGAAGATGGCGACTACTGGATCACCGGGCGTATCGACGATGTGATCAACGTGTCCGGGCACCGCATCGGCACCGCTGAAGTGGAAAGCGCCCTGGTGCTGCACGACAGCATCGCCGAGGCCGCCGTGGTCGGTTACCCCCACGACGTCAAAGGCCAGGGCATCTACGCCTTCGTCACCCCCATGAATGGCGTCGAACCCGGTGACGAATTGAAGAAAGAGCTGTTGGCGCTGGTCAGCAAGGAAATCGGCAGCTTCGCCAAACCGGACCTGATCCAGTGGGCGCCGGCCTTGCCGAAAACCCGTTCTGGCAAGATCATGCGGCGTATATTGCGCAAGATCGCCTGCAATGAACTGGACAGCCTGGGGGATACTTCGACACTGGCTGATCCAAGTGTTGTACAGGGCCTGATCGATAAGCGCCTGAACCAATAACCTACTGCCGTCTGTAGGAGCAAAGCTTGCTCGCGATGAACGATAACGCGGTCCATCAGCACACCGCGTTATCGTTCATCGCGGGCAAGCCATGCTCCTACAGAAGCATTAGAAATCACCGGGACACCATGGAATTCATCCGCAGCCGTATCGAAACCCAAATCATGAGCCTGACCGGCCTTTCCCTGGGCAAGCTCGACTTGGAAAACCCCAAGGGCGATCCCGGTCTGTTCGGGCCCGATTCGGTGAGCTGGCAAGTGCATGGTGACTTCAGCAGCATGCTCATCGGCGGTATCAGCGCCCTGATGTTACAAGCCTTGCATCCGCTGGCCCTGGCGGGTGTGTGGGATCATTCGAACTTTCGCGAGGACATGCTCGGCCGGTTGCGTCGCACAGGACAGTTCATTTCGGGCACCACCTTCGGCTCGCGCCAGGACGCCGACTGGCTGATCGAGAAAGTCCGGACCATTCACCTTCAGATTACCGGCACGGCACCCGATGGCCGGCCCTACGCCGCCAGCGATCCCGACTTGCTGACCTGGGTGCATGTGGCCGAAGTCAGCAACTTTCTCGCCGCGCATCTGCGTTACCGCAACCCGCATCTGTCTGTGGCCGATCAGGATCGCTATTACGCGGAAATCGCGCTGGTTGCCGAACGTCTGGGTGCCCGGGATGTGCCTCGTTCGAGGCAGGAGATTTCCGATTATCTTGCGCGAATCAGGCCGCAACTGTTGTGCGACGAACGCAGTCGCGAAGTGCTGCGCCTGTTGCTGAACGCCCCTTCCCCGAGCCGTCTGGCCAAGCCTTTCGGCGGGCTGATGATGCAGGCCGGGATCGATCTGCTGCCGGATTGGGCCAGCGACATGCTCGGCGTCAGCCAGAGCCCGCTGCAACGCAAGCTGATCCGTGCCAGCGTCAATCGCAGTGCGCCGATGCTGCGTTGGGCGGTGCGCAATGGTTCAGTGCAACGGGCAAAAAGACGAATGGGGTTGTTGACCTGACTCCCACTGTAGGAGCAAAGCTTGCTCGCGATGGCGTCGTTACGGTCGACCATGCAACATCTGACCCACCGCTATCGCGAGCAAGCTTTGCTCCCACAGGTTCTTCATCGCTCAAGCTGTTAAACTCCCGCGCCAAATTCCAACCTGCAAGGCGCCCAGCATGTCTTCCTTGAATCAGGCGCTGCGCGCCGCCCTTGAACATCGCCAGGACCTGCTGGCCGAGCTGCATCAGCAAGGCACCGATTGCTATCGCCTTTTCCATGGCAGCCAGGAAGGCGCCGGTGGCCTGACCATCGACCGCTACGGCCCACAACTGATGGTGCAGAGCTTTCACCAGTCGCTGGAACGCGATGCGCTGCTGCAACTGCACGAAATCGTCAACCAGCACCTGGGCTTTGAAAGCCTGCTGGTCTACAACGACCGCTCCCGCGGCAACTCGCGCATCGACCGTGAAGACAATGTCTACCGCGCCGACGACGCGGCACTGCAAGACCTGGTCGGCCACGAATGGGGCCTCAACTACCGGGTGCGCGGGCGTCACGCCGGGCAGGACCCGCTGCTGTTCCTCGACCTGCGCAACACACGCGGCTGGGTCAAGGCGCACAGCCAAAACAAAAGCGTGCTCAACCTGTTCGCCTACACCTGTGGCGTCGGCCTCAGCGCCGCGGCCGGTGGTGCCCGGGAGGTGTGCAACCTGGACTTCGCCGAAGGCAACCTGGCGGTCGGTCGTGAAAACGGCCTGCTCAACCCGCAATTGCCGACCATGGAATTCATCCAGTCCGACTACTTCCCGGCCATCCGCCAATTGGCCGGCCTGCCCATCAGCCAGCGTCGCGGGCAAAAGTTGCCGAGCTATCAGCGCCTGGAACAGCGCCAGTATGATCTGGTGCTGCTCGATCCTCCGGCCTGGGCCAAGAGCGCGTTCGGTACTGTCGACCTGTTGCGCGACTACCAGAGCCTGCTGAAACCGGCACTGCTGACCACTGCCGAGAACGGTGTGCTGATCTGCTGCAACAATCTGGCGAAAGTCAGCATGGACGACTGGCGCGAGCAGGTTTTGCGTTGCGCGGAGAAAGCCGGACGGCCAGTGCGCGAGTGGACAGTGATGAAACCCGGTGGTGATTTCCCGTCGATGGACCAGCAACCGCCACTCAAAACCCTGATCCTGCAGCTCTGATTCATGTCAGACAAATCTGAAAAATCCTGAACAGGGCAATTGTTTCGGAACCGGAATCGCGTGCCATACTCCAAGGCACTCCGATTCAGACAGATGAAGCCACGCATGTACAAAGGATTGATTCGCGCCGTCGGCGCCTTGTTGACTGCTCTGGCCCTCTACAGCCTGCTGGGCTTTCTGATTTTGCCGGGCATCGCCTTGCGCGTGGCCAACCAGCAACTGGCCAACTACGCCACGATGCCCGCCACCCTCCAGCGAATCGAACTCAACCCGTTCAGCCTTGAAGTGACCCTTTGGGGCCTGAACATCGGCGAACCCGGCAAGGAACAGGTCGGCTTCGAACGCCTGTACGCCAACCTGCAACTCGACAGTCTCTGGACCAAGGCGTTGCATCTGTCGAATATCGAACTGGATAAACCCAAGACTGAAGTGCTCTTTGGCAAGGACGGCAAGCTCAACCTGCTCGGCCTGTTCAAACTGCCAGCGAGCGAGCCGACACCGACCGATCCCAATGCCAAGCCATTCCCGTTGCGCATAGACAGCATCAAGCTGGCGGGCGGTGGCGTGCATTTTCTTGATGAACGCCCCAGCGAACCCATCGAATTCATTTACGACAAACTCGACTTCGAGCTGAAGAACCTCAGCACCCTTCCCGAAGACAGCGCCAACATGACCCTGTCGGCCATCGGCCCCAACGGCGGGCAGATCGACTGGACCGGTAATTTCAGCCTC
Source organism: Pseudomonas izuensis (assembly GCF_002356535.2). Taxonomy (NCBI): domain Bacteria; kingdom Pseudomonadati; phylum Pseudomonadota; class Gammaproteobacteria; order Pseudomonadales; family Pseudomonadaceae; genus Pseudomonas; species Pseudomonas izuensis. The sequence continues at coordinate 5,840,724 of NZ_AP017423.2, forward strand.
ATTCCGCTCGCCTCTGAAGGCAAGCTGAAACTCACCGACGGCAAGATGAAAGCCTTTTGGCCCTATGTACGCGATGCGGTGCCACTGGTGCTCGAAAACGGTGTCGTCAGCCTGAGCACCGACTACAAGCTCAACCTGTCCAAACAAACCGAACTGTTGCTGAGCAATGTCTCGGCCACCATCGCCCCCTTCGCCATCAAGGCCCCTGACGGTCGGCCACTGGTGAAACTCGAACGGCTGGACGTCAGCGAAACCACGATCGACCTGGCGAAACAGCAAGTCGTCGTCGGCAAGATCCGCAGCAATAAGCTCGAAACCTGGGCAGCCCTGGAAGCCGACGGCCAGCTCGACTGGCAAAAACTGTTCGCCAGCCAGCCTTCCAAACCGGCGGCAAAAGCCAAGGCCGAACCCGCCAGCACCCCAGCAGCGGCCGATTCGCCGAAACCCGAACCGGCACCCGCCTCCAAACCCTGGCAGGTACTGCTGAACGACGTGCAACTGCGCAATTACCAGGTGCACCTTGCCGACCGCAAGGCGCAACCTGCCGTGGCCCTGGAACTGGGTCCGCTGAATCTCGACCTGCAGAAGTTCGACAGCCTCAATGGCTCACCTTTCCAGCTCAAGCTCGACACCGGCGTGGGCAAGCAGGGCAAGCTCACGGCCGAAGGCGAAGTCAACCTGGCACCGATCACCGCCAGACTCAACGTAACAACCCGCGACATCGATCTGCGCGTCGCCCAGTCCTACATCAACCCGTTCATTCGCCTGGAACTGCGCAGCGGCATGCTGGGCAGCGATCTGGCGGTCAACCTGAAAAGCACCGAGCCGCTGGCCCTCAGCGTTACCGGCCGCGCCCAGGTTGATCAGTTGCACACCCTCGACACCCTGAAAACCCGTGACTTTCTCAAGTGGCAACAGGTGGTGGTCGAAGGCCTGAACTATCAGCATGGTGACAGTCTGTCGATCGACAAGATCAACCTGATGCAACCCTATGTACGCTTCATGATCAACGATGACCGCACCACCAACATCGATGACTTGCTGATCCCACAACCGGCGGATTCCGCGGCCAAGCCTGCGGCCACCAAGCCTGCGAGCAAAGAAAAACCGCTGGCCATCCACATCGGCGGCTTCGTCATCAACGACGGCTCGGCCAACTTCGCCGACTTCAGCCTGACCCCGAACTTCGCCACCGCCATTCAAGAACTCAACGGGCAGATCGGCACCATCGACAGTCGTCAGGCCAAACCGGCCAGCGTCGACGTCAAGGGCAAGGTCGATCGCTATGCACCCGTGACCATCAAAGGCGCGGTCAACCCGTTCGACCCGATGGCCAGCCTCGACATCGCCACCAGCTTCAAGCGGGTTGAACTGACCACCCTGACGCCCTACTCCGGCAAATTCGCCGGCTATCGCATCCGCAAGGGCCGGCTCAATCTCGACCTGCATTACAAGATCACCAAGGGTCAGCTCCAGGCCGAAAACAAGGTGGTCGTGGAACAACTGCAACTGGGTGAAAAAGTCGACAGCCCGGACGCCGTGAGCCTGCCGCTGAAACTGGCGATTGCCTTGCTCAAGGACGTCGACGGCAAAATTTCCATCGAACTGCCGGTGTCCGGTGACTTGAACAACCCTCAGTTCAGCGTCATGCCGATTATCTGGCAGACCCTGCGTAACCTGATCGTCAAGGCGGCGGCTGCACCGTTCAAACTCATTGGTGGGCTGGTCAGCGGCAGTGGCTCGGAAGATCTGGGCAGCGTGTCGTTCGCGCCAGGCTCGAGCGAGCTGAGCAAGGACGCCGAAGCGGCACTGGTCAAGCTGTCCAACGCGCTCAAGGAACGCCCGGCCCTGCGCCTGGAAATCGAAGGCACCGCGGCCAAGAGCAGCGACGGTCCCCTGATTGCCGAGCAGCGCCTGGAACGGGAATATCAATACAACTACTACAAAATGCTCCAGCGTCGTGGCGACAAGGTTCCGGCCCAGGCTTCCTTGCTGGATGTCCCGGACAGCGAAAAAGGCCCGCTGCTGGAAGGGATCTACCGCACACGCCTGAAAACCCAGCCACCCGCCGAATGGAAGGACCTGGGCAAGGAAGAGCGCACTGCCAAAATGCGCGAGGGCGTGATCCAGTTCTGGAGCTCCAGCGAAGTGCTGTTGCGGCAGTTGGGTCAGGACCGCGCCAGCAGCATCAAGGACTATCTGGTCGACAAGGGCCAACTGGCTGATGATCGTGTGTACTTCATCGACGCTCAGTTAGGTGATGCGGAAAAAGACGGCAAGGTCGTCACGCCCCTGCATCTGGACGCCGAATGATGGGTAAGCGGCTGTTGCTCGCACTGGCGTTGCCATTGGCCGCAAGCCACGCCTCGGCGGCCGATACCCTGCGCTGCGGCAGTCAATTGATCAGTGTCGGTGACCGGTCGAGCGAAGTGCTGCAAAAGTGCGGCGAACCGGTCAGTCGCGATCTGCTGGGTTACAAGCGCAGCGTCAATCGACGGGAAGAGTTTCAGGTCGAGGAATGGACCTATGGGCCGAATGGCGGGATGTACCAGTATCTGCGGTTCGAGGGAAATCGGTTGGTGCAGATCACCAGCAAACGCGGTAACTAAGAACACCACACATCACTGTGGGAGCGAGCCTGCTCGCGAAGACGGACCGACATTCAACATTTGAGTTGGCTGACAGTCAGCTTTCGCGAGCAGGCTCGCTCCCACAGGGGTTTTGTGTTGCCCACAATAGAACAGGCCCTGACACGAATGCCGGGGCCTGTAATGGCCACATCCTTATGGCCGTTCGCATGAACTCCTCAGTTGCGACAGACGTATGTCTTGGCCCGCCTGCCGCGCCTCCTCCCAGTCCAGGCGAGAAGCCTTGCCTTACTCGGCTTTCAGGCCGTCAGCGGAGACCGCTTTGACGCCTTTGATTTTCTTGGTGATCGCCACGGCAGTTGCCTTCTGGGCTTCAGTCACTGCAACAGTGGACGACAGGGACACGACGCCTTTGTTGGTTTCAACTTTGATGTCGGTGCCGGGAATGCCTTTTTCAGTCACCAGGTCACTTTTGACTTTGGTGGTAATCCAGGTATCGGAAGTAGCTTCCTTGGCCTTGGTCATTTCACCGGCTGCCAGCGTCATGGGAGCCTGGGTGGTCTGAGACTGTGCGAACGCGGCATTGGCCATGGTCAGGGTCAGCGCGGTAGCAGTAGCGGCAGCGATAGCGAACTTCTTCATACGAGTAACTCCTGTTTTTCCGGAAAGTCTGCTGGGTGTCATGTCAGCAGGGTTACTCGAGACGTTGCGAACGCTGTGCCAAGTTTGAGACATTGAATAAACATATAAAAATCAATAAGTTATAAATTCGTGCATTTTGCGGAATCATGCAAATTGCATGACTTCGACATTCTCTACATGCAAGTTGCCGTTTTTGAAGAAGGCCTAACGCCATGAATTGTGGGAGGTTTTCTCTTTTGCATCGATACCGGAATAAAATATGCCCCGTCCTTTGAATGACGGGGCATTTTCTGTGTGTGCAACGGGACAGATCGTTAGCCGCCGCAGCCTTTGGGCGCATAGTCTGCTGCGACACTGGTGGCACAGGTCCAGCCTTTAGTCGCGTCACGAGACAGCGTCACAGTCGCACCTGAAATGACCGCTGGCGCACCTTTCAATGTGCAAACCATCCCGGGGGTTGTGCCGGTGGCAGCTGCAAGAGTGCAGTTCTGTGTATCACCCCCTGGGGCAAATGCAGTGACAGCCGGGGCAGCCGTACCGGAGTTGACCGCATCCTCATAATTGACCTTCAGCGCCGAAAGCTCTGCGACACCCGCCGTCACCTTCGCCCGTGCCTGATACTTGGAATAGGCCGGTATCGCGAACGTCGCGAGAATCCCGATGATCGCCACGACGATCAGTAATTCGATCAGGGTAAAACCTTTTTGAGTGTTCATAGACAGCCTCCGTGCATGAGTCGAATTCTCATGATCTGGATCTGTTGCAGCACAGCTCATGCCAGGCTCGGCACCCCCTATTGGCGGGACGTACGACAGCCGCAACGCGCCTTCTTAGCCCCAGGATCCGCACTATCTGACACTTTTTGTCACCTCACCGTCGCTGGTTTGGCTGCGTTGCTTGACTAGGCTATAAGTCATGAATTGTCTGCGCCCGGTATCTCCATGAATGACATCGCCCTCAGCGGTCTGGCCAAGCAATTGGTCCTGGCCGAGCTGCTCACTGACAAAAGCGCGCAACACGCTTCTCAACAAGCCCAACGCAACCACGTCTCACTGGTCAGCTACCTGGTGCAGAACAAACTGGTGAAAAGCCGTCAGGTTGCCGAGATTGCTTCTGAACACTTCGGCATGGCCTTGATGGATCTCAACAGTCTGGACAAGGAAACCCAACCCAAGGGACTGGTCAGCGAAAAACTGGTCCGCCAGCACCACGCCCTGCCCCTCTGGCGTCGTGGCAACAAACTGTTCGTGGGGATCTCCGACCCGACCAGTCACCAGGCCATCAACGACATTCAGTTCAGCACCGGGCTTACCACCGAAGCCATCCTGGTGGAGGACGACAAGCTCAGTGACGCCATCGAGCGGTTCTTCGACAGCCAGGGCACTGGCCTTGAAGACATGGTCGACGTTGACCTCGACGGGATGGACATCGAAGCGGCCGATGACAGGCGCCAGGATGCCATCATCGGCCAGGAAGCCGATGATGCGCCGGTGGTGCGCTTCGTCCACAAGATGCTGCTCGACGCGATCAGGAGCGGCTCTTCCGACCTGCATTTCGAGCCCTACGAGAAAATTTATCGGGTGCGGATGCGCACCGACGGCATTTTGCGGGAAGTCGCCAAACCGCCGATCCAGTTGGCCAACCGCATCGCGGCGCGGCTGAAGGTCATGGCCAGCCTCGACATCTCCGAGCGCCGCAAGCCCCAGGACGGGCGGATGAAGATGCGCCTGTCCAAAAACAAATCCATCGATTTGCGGGTCAACACCTTGCCGACCCTGTGGGGCGAGAAAGTGGTGATCCGGATTCTTGACCCCTCCAGCGCACAAATGGGCATCGATGCCCTTGGCTACGAGCCCGAACAACAAGACCTGTACATGACCGCGCTCAGGCAACCACAGGGGATGATTCTGGTGACCGGCCCCACGGGCTCCGGCAAAACCGTGTCGCTTTATACCGGGCTGAACATTCTCAATACCGTGGACATCAACATCTCCACCGCCGAAGACCCGGTGGAGATCAATATGGAAGGCATCAACCAGGTCAACGTCAATCCTAAACAGGGCATGGATTTCGCCCAGGCGCTACGCTCCTTTCTGCGCCAGGATCCGGACGTGATCATGGTCGGTGAGATCCGCGACCTCGAAACCGCCGAAATCGCCATCAAGGCCGCCCAGACCGGGCATCTGGTGTTATCGACCCTGCACACCAACAGCGCCGCGCAAACCCTGACCCGCCTGCACAACATGGGCATCCAGGGCTTCAACATCGCCACGTCGGTCAGCCTGATCATCGCCCAGCGCCTGGCACGCAAACTGTGCAGCCATTGCCGGGTGCCCCTCGACGTTCCCCGCGAAACGCTGCTCAAGGAAGGCTTCCCCGAGGAACGCATCGGCACATTCACGATCTATGAGCCGGTCGGCTGCGAACACTGCAACGGCGGCTTCAAGGGACGCGTGGGGATTTATGAAGTGGTGAAGAACACGCCGGACCTGCAACGCCTGATCATGGCCGAAGGCAATGCGCTGCAAATCGATGAGCAGATGCGCAAGGACGGCTTCAACGACCTGCGCACTTCAGGCCTGCTCAAAGCCATGCAAGGCATTACCAGCCTTGAAGAAATCAACCGGGTTACCAAGGACTGAACATGGCGGTCAAAGCAGCGAAAATCAGCATTTACGCCTGGGAAGGCACCGACCGCAAAGGCACGAAAGTCACCGGCGAGTTAAGCGGGCAGAACCCGGCACTGATCAAGGCGCAACTGCGTAAACAAGGCATCAACCCCGGCAAGGTTCGCAAGAAAACCGTCTCGCTGTTCAACATGGGCAAGCGCATCCAGGCCCAGGACATCGCCTTGTTCACGCGCCAGATGGCGACCATGATGAAAGCCGGCGTGCCGCTGTTGCAGTCGTTCGACATTATTGCCGAAGGCTTCGATAACCCGGCCATGCGCACCCTCGTGGACGAGGTCAAACAGGAAGTCGCGGCAGGCAACAGTTTCGCCGCCGCCCTGCGCAAGAAACCCCGGTATTTCGATGAGCTGTACTGCAATCTGGTGGATGCCGGTGAGCAGGCCGGCGCCCTGGATACCCTGTTGGAGCGGGTGGCGACCTACAAGGAAAAGAGCGAAAGCCTCAAGGCCAAGATCAGGAAAGCCATGACCTACCCGCTGGTCGTTGTGTGTGTCGCCATGGTTGTGACCGCGATCCTGCTGGTCAAAGTAGTGCCGCAGTTCCAATCGGTGTTCGAAGGGTTTGGCGCCCAATTGCCTGCCTTTACCGTGATGGTCATTGGCCTGTCGCGTTTCATGCAGGACGGCTGGTGGATGATGCTCGGTGCGCTGATCGCAACGATCCTGGGTGCACGCCATGCTTTCAGGACGTCACAAGGCTTTCGCGATCGAACCGACGCCTGGCTGCTGAAGCTGCCGCTGGTGGGGACGCTGATGTATAAATCGGCCGTGGCTCGTTTTGCCCGCACCCTGTCGACCACCTTCGCCGCCGGTGTCCCCTTGGTGGAAGCCCTGGAGTCGGTGGCCGGCGCCACCGGTAACATCGTGTTCAAGCGCGCGGTGCTGCGCATCAAGCAGGACGTTTCGACAGGGATGCAGTTGAACTTTTCCATGCGCGCTTCCGGCATTTTTCCGAACATGGCCATCCAGATGACCGCCATCGGCGAAGAGTCCGGCGCACTGGACGCCATGCTCGACAAGGTCGCGGGTTTCTATGAAGACGAGGTAGACAATATGGTCGATAACCTCACCAGCCTGATGGAACCGTTCATCATGGTGGTTTTGGGTGTTATCGTCGGCGGCCTGGTGGTCGCGATGTACTTGCCCATCTTTCAACTCGGCTCAGCGATCTGACATGCCCTTGAACGAAATTCTGACCCACTTCCCCCTGGTTTTCGTCGTCATCGCCGGGCTGATGGGCTTGCTGGTCGGCAGCTTTCTCAACGTGGTGATCTGGCGCCTTCCAAAAATGCTCCAGCGCGAATGGCGCGTACAAGCCCATGAGATCCTCGGGCTGCCCGGGGAAACGCCGCAGCCCACCTACAACCTGCTGCTGCCCCCCTCCCAGTGCCCAGGCTGCGGCCATCGGATTCGTGCCTGGGAAAACGTTCCCGTGCTCAGTTTTGTATTTCTGCGTGGGCGCTGCTCGGCCTGTGCCATGCCGATCAGCAAACGCTATCCGTTGACTGAACTGGCCTGTGGCCTGTTGTCGGCGTTCATTGCCTGGCACTTCGGTTTCGGCTGGCAAGCCTGCATGACGCTGCTCCTGACCTGGGGCCTGCTGACCATGAGCCTGATCGACGCCGAGCATCAGCTGCTGCCAGACATGTTGGTGCTGCCGCTGATGTGGCTGGGGTTGATCGTCAACAGCCTCGGCCTGTTCGTGCCACTGCATGACGCGATGTGGGGCGCCATTGCCGGGTACCTGGCGCTGTGGTCGGTGTTCTGGCTGTTCAAGCTGATCACCGGCAAGGACGGCATGGGCCACGGCGACTTCAAGTTGCTGGCGATGTTTGGCGCCTGGGGCGGCTGGCAGATTCTGCCGTTGACCATCCTGCTCTCATCCCTTGTAGGAGCCATTATCGGTGTGATTTACCTGCGCCTGCGCCAGGCAAAAACCTCGACACCGATCCCCTTCGGCCCCTATCTGGCGATTGCCGGCTGGATTGCCTTGCTCTGGGGTGGTCAAATAACCGACTTCTATTGGCAGTTTGTCGGTTTGAAATGAATACCCCTGTGGAAAAACCCTGGATTCTCGGCCTGACCGGCGGCATCGGCAGTGGCAAAAGTGCGGCGGCCCAACACTTCATCGACCTCGGCGTGCACGTGGTCGATGCCGACCATGCCGCGCGCTGGGTCGTCGAGCCGGGCCGGCCGGCGCTGGCAAAGATCGCCGAACACTTCGGCCCCGGCGTGTTGCAGGCCGACGGGCAGCTGGATCGCGCAGCCCTGCGCAAACTGATCTTCGAAGTGCCGGATGAACGCCGCTGGCTGGAAGCCTTGCTGCATCCGCTGATCGGTGAGGAAATCGCTCATCATCTGGCGCTGGCAAAATCACCTTACGCGATTCTGGTTTCGCCGCTGCTGATCGAGTCCGGCCAGTACGCCATGACCCAGCGGGTGCTGGTGATCGATGCCCCCGAACAGCTACAGATCGAACGTACCCTGCAGCGAGACCAGACCAGCGAACAGCAGGTCCAGGCGATCCTCAAGGCCCAATCCAGCCGCCAGGATCGCGTCAGCCATGCCAACGAGGTCGTGGTCAACGATCGCGACCTTGCCTGGCTGCACAGCGAGGTCGAACGCCTGCATCACTTTTACCTTACTTTGCGTGGAGGCCAGTCATGAGCCAGATCCCGACCGTCGAATGCCCGACCTGCGGCGCCCCTGTCGAATGGAGCCCCGAGAGCAAATATCGGCCGTTCTGCTCCGACCGTTGCAAACTGATCGACCTGGGTGCCTGGGCCTCGGAAGAGCACAAGATTCCGGTGGCCCCGGATGCCGAGGACGAGTTGTTCAGCGGCGATTTCGACCCGCGTCACTGATTCCGATCAATCCGGCACAATGCGTGTCGGAATTCGATGAATTGTGCCGGCTTTTATATCGTTCCCGCCTCTTGGCCCTCCAAATAGCCGCCTGATGGCGAGTGCTATACTTCTTTCGGGTTGCAGCAAGAACACAACGTTCCCCGCGGACACCGATACCGAAGGTAAATCTCAGTTAAAAGCTGCCGGACAGAGGAGGTCTACAGCAACAACAAGAGATGGGAGGTGTGGCATGAATCGGCACTATTACATCAGTGACAATCTCGACGATCTTGAAGCCGTTGAAAATGAACTGGAAGCCAACGGCATCAACACCGAACAAATTCATGTGCTCAGTGAAAAAGTTGCTGATGTTGAAGAACATCATCTTCACGAAGTTAACTCGCTGATGAAACAAGATGTCGTTCACTCTGGCGAGATTGGTGCGGTGGTCGGTGTGCCACTGGCAGCGCTGATCCTTGGCGGCGCCTATTGGCTGGGCTGGCACGAATCCGCCGCCGGCTGGGTGCCTTTTATCTTCCTTGCCGTTGTTGTACTGGGCTTCTGCATCTGGGAAGGCGGATTCTTTGGTATCCAGGTGCCAAACGCTCACTTCCGCAACTTCAAACAGATGGTGGAAGCGGGCAAACATGTCTTCTTCGTGGATGTCGAGCCCAATCAGGAATCGGTGTTGGAACAGGTCATCGAACATCATCCAAAACTGACCATTGCCGGCACGGGAACGGCCGCCCCCCACTGGACAGTCGCCTGGCTGCATAGATGGCATCAGTTCAAGCGAACGATTTAAAACCCATAATTGATTGCGAGGCAGCGCCTGGAGGCTTACGGCCATCCAGACGTTGCTTATTGGCCGAAAAAAATGACCCGGCTGAGGAACACGTAGTCCGCCTCGGTGGCCATCAGTCCGACGAGCACCAGTAGACACAACGGTGGCATCAATATGGCGTAAACCAGGGCCAACCGCTCCCAGGCCATATGCATGAAGATGGAGACAATCAAACCTGCCTTCAGCAACATGAAAGTGATAATCAGGGCCCACCTGAGATAGCCGTGAAAATGGAAATAGTCGACAAGATACGACATCGTACTGAGGACGAATAACAGCCCCCATATTTTGAGGTACAAACTGATTGGATGCTGTTGACCTTGGGCATGCGCCATCATCCGCGCTCCTCTACCACAAATAGAAGAAAGCAAAAATAAACACCCACACCAAATCCACGAAGTGCCAGTAAAGCCCGGCTATCTCGACATTCTGATAGTTTCCGGAGCGCTCATAATCTCCCCGCAATACTTTCATCGCCACAATGCTGAGGTAGATGGCGCCGATTGACACATGCAGTCCATGAAAACCGGTAATCATGAAGAAGCTGGCACCAAATTGCGCCGCGCCCATGGGGTTGCCCCAGGGACGCACCCCTTCCGCGATGAGCTTGCTCCATTCAAAGGCCTGCATGCCGACGAAGGTCACACCCAAGGCAGCGGTCGCCAACATCAGGGCTGTGGTTTTCGCGCGATCATGGCGATAAGCGAAATTAACGGCCATGGCCATCGTGCCGCTGCTACTGATCAGCACAAAAGTCATGATGGCGATCAGAATAAGCGGGATTTCCCTACCGCCAATCGTCAATGCAAAGACTTCACTGGGATTGGGCCAGAGGTCAGTGATAGTCATGCGTACCGACATGTAGCCGGTTAGAAAACACGTGAAGATGAACGTATCGCTGAGCAGGAATATCCACATCATCGCCTTGCCCCAGGGGACCTGCTTGAAAGCGTCTTTATCCGAGGACCAGTCGCTGGCGATGCCCTCCCATCCCGGTACAGGCGGCGAACCTGCTGGATTGGATGAGCCCGAATCGGCCGGGGCTTGAGGATGCGATGCCATGGTTTGTCACCTCAGGCCGCAGAGTCTGGCGATGGTTTCATAGGTTTCTGGCGTACTGGTCAGTAGCACAAAGAGCACGAACCAAAGACCCAACAGGTAATGCCAATAGATGGCACAGAGCTCTACGCTGGTGCTGAGTTGCGGCAACGGCACGTGATGCAGGAGTTTGGTGCCGATCCAACCCCAGGCAATCAACCCGCCCAGGAGGTGGAGCCCATGCATGCCGGTCAACAGATAGAAGAAACTGTTGGCCGGGTTACTGGCGACAAAATAGCCCCAGGCGACAAATTGCTGCCAAACCCAGAGTTGTCCCGCCAGAAAGGCAATGGCGAATACACCACCCAATGCAAAGCCCATCACAGTCGGTCCCGGTCGAGCCTGTCGGACAGCCATCCGCGACCACTGCAATGCCATGCAACTGCACACCAGAAAAGCCGAATTCACCCAGAGTTGCCATGGATTGGCCAACGGCGCCAAGGGCTCTGTCAGGGGCAGCCAGTCAGCCATTTGCGAGCGGGCGAGAAAGGCAATCAGGAAGAGAAAAAACAACGAACTCACGACGGCCAGAAACAAGCGCAGGCCTGTCTTGGCGATGTGGCTCCTGTCAGCCCCCTCGGTGGCCCGGGTCCCTTCAGGACCACGATTCCAGCTGCCACCGGGGTCAGCACCGTCGGCGTTTCTCAAAAACAGCCTGTTCATGTTTTAACGTCCGCTATTTTGGTTTCGGCACTGTGTTGTCGCAGTTGCTCCAACGCCTCGGCGGAAACCGTTTGCGGTACGAAATCCTGCTCTATCCCCGGCACGCTGTAGTCATAGGCCCAGCGATGCACGACCGGCAGCTTCTCTCCCCAGTTCCCGTGCTTGGGCGGGGTGTCCGGCGTTTGCCATTCCAGGCTCGCCGCGCCCCAGGGATTACTGCCAGCGGGTTTGCCCTTGAATACGCTCCAGGCCATGTTGAACACGAACAGCAACTGGGAAACGCCGACAATCAATGCAACCACCGTAATGAAGGCATTCAAATCGTGCGCTGATTGCGGAATGAACCCGTAGTTGTCATAGGCGTAGTACCGCCGAGGCATGCCCTGGAAGCCCAGATAGTGCATGGGAAAGAAGATGGCGTAGGTGCCCAGGAAAGTTATCCAGAAATGCAACTTGCCCAGGATGTCGTTGTACAGGCGCCCGGTGATTTTCGGGAACCAATGATAAATACCGCCGAACACCACCAATACCGGCGCGACACCCATGACCATATGAAAATGGGCGACGACAAAGTAGGTGTCTGAGAGCGGAATATCCACAATCACATTGCCGAGAAACAACCCGGTCAGCCCCCCCACCAGAAAGGTAACGATAAAGGCCAGGGCAAACAGCATCGGCACGGTCAAATGAATGTCACCCTGCCATAGGGTCAGCACCCAGTTGTAGACTTTCAGCGCAGTTGGCACCGCGATGATCAAAGTAGTGACAGCGAAGAAGAAGCCGAAGTACGGGTTCATTCCGCTGACATACATATGGTGCGCCCAGACCACAAAGCTGAGTACGCCAATCGCAATAATCGCCCACACCATCATTCGGTAGCCGAAGATATTTTTACGCGCATGGGTGCTGATCAGGTCGGAGACCAGGCCAAACGCAGGAAGAGCGACGATGTAGACCTCCGGGTGGCCGAAGAACCAGAACAAGTGCTGGAACAATATCGGGCTGCCACCCTGATGATCGAGCGGCTGCCCCAGCGAGATCATCGCCGGCATGAAGAAACTGGTGCCCAATAGTTTGTCGAACAGCATCATGACCGCACTGACAAACAATGCCGGGAAGGCCAGCAAGGCCATGATCGAGGCCATGAAGATGCCCCATACGGAGAGCGGCATGCGAAACAATGTCATGCCGTACGTACGTGCCTGCAGCACCGTGGTGACGTAGTTCAACCCGCCCATGGTGGCGGCGACGATAAAAATCGCCAGTGAGACGAGCATCAGCACGATGCCCCACTCCACCCCCGGTGTTCCCTGAGTTAGGGACTGTGGCGGATAGAGCGTCCAGCCTGAACCGGTGGGGCCGCCAGGGACAAAGAAACCGGCGAGCAACACCACTACCGCCAGCAGGTAAAACCAGTAACTCAGCATGTTGACGTAGGGGAAGACCATGTCACGGGCGCCCACCATCAACGGGATCAGATAGTTGCCGAAGCCCCCCAGAAACAAGGCTGTCAGTAAGTAAATGACCATGATCATGCCGTGCATGGTCATCGCCTGATAGTAAGCACTGGCGTCCATGAACGACAAACTGCCGGGGAAGCCTATCTGGATGCGCATCAAGTCAGACAGCACCACGGCGATAAGCCCCACGAACAGAGCCGTCAAGGAATATTGAATGGCTATGACCTTGTGGTCCTGGCTCCAGATGTATTTGGTCAGGAAACTCTTGGGCTCGTGCAGTGCTTGTGTTTCGGCTTGCTCCGCATAGGCCATCACGTCATCCTCCTGCCGAAGTTTCAGTGTATTTCTGGCGACTTTACGGCTGCTTCCCTGGCTCAGCCTTGCTCGCGTCAGCGTCGGCATTCGCTTTGGATTTGATAAAGGCGATCAGGGCGTTCAACTCCTTATCGCTTGGCGCAAAGGCCGGCATGACGGGTGCGTAGCCCTTGACGATTTTGGCACCGGGATTGAGAACCGATTCTTTTACATAGCCCTCATCGACCTTTATCCCCGTACCGTCGGCAAGGGTTTCCGTCTTGCCATACAGGCCCTGCCAGGTGGGGCCGACACCCTTGTTACCATCGACACTGTGGCAGGCCAGACAGCCAAGCGATTGCGCCAGCTGTTGTCCCTGCGCCACAAGATCCTCACCCGTGCCCGACGCTTGCGACGCAACACCCAGTGATTTGATCAGGGCGACCAGAGCACCCAGTTCATCGTCATTGAGAGTATAGGCCACCATCACTGGCGGGTAGCCCTGTACCAGGCGGGCTTGCGGAGTGAGGATCGACTCTTTCAGGTAGGCCTCATCGACCTGCACGCTGGTGCCATCGGCCAGTTGCTCAGTGCGGCCGAAAAGCCCCTTCCATCCCGGGCCGAGGCTGGTACTGCCATCCTGGCTATGGCAGGCACCGCAGCCATATTTTTCGGCCAACTGACGGCCTTTTTCCAGCATGCTGTCCTGACTGGGCCTGGCCGCTGTCGCTAATGTCTGTGCAAACGTCGGTTGGCCCTTTAGCCATTGATCGAAGACGTCTTGCTCTTCCACGATCATATTGCCGCGCATGTTGTAATGGCCGACGCCACAATATTCAGCGCAAAGGACTTCATACTTCCCGGTTTTAGTCGGCGTAAACCAAAAGTACGACACCATCCCCGGCACCATGTCCATCTTGCTGCGAATTTGCGGCACATAGAAATCGTGCAAAGTGTCTTTAGAGCGCAGTAAAACTTTCACCGGCCGATCGAGTGGCAGGCGAACTTCATTATTGATGACAAGTACATCGTCCTGCCCTGCAGGATCCTTGGGATCAAGGCCGAGGGGATTGCGGGAATCAATGAACTTTACATCCGACTTGCCCAACTTCCCGTCCTGGCCTGGAAAGCGATAGGCCCATTGCCACTGCTGGGCAACCACTTCAAGTTCATAAGCATTTTTCGGCACCCGGATGAAATCATTGTAAACAACCAGGCCGGGCGCCAACATTGCGGCAATACCTATCGAAGTAACGACAATTAACCAGAACTCCAACTTTTTACTTTCTGGCTGGTAGTGCGCCCTGGCCCCCTCCTTGTGGCGATAACGCATCACAGCGACCGCCATGAACACCGTGATGGCGACAAAAAATATTCCGCTGATGATCAGGGTGATGAACAGTGTGGTGTCTATTGATCCCCAGTTGGACGCTGCCGGAGTTGCATGCCAAGGCGCTAGTATATGAAAGAGCACTGAGCCAATAACGATTAGAATCAAGATAATTGCTATTGCCATTTTCTCTTCATCCTATTCCTGTTGTTCATTGGTCATGCGCAAGCATCGCCGCTGACGTCCAGGCAGGGCAGACAAGCCACCCGAGGTGGCAAAGCCAGTGAAAAGTATAGTGTCATCAGGTTGTGCCGTGAGGTCGGCGAGCGGGATCCGGTTGCCAGCTATACTCAGTACGCATGGCAGAGATCGGCCAGAAGCGACTACAGCAGACGAACCCTGCCTAGGCGTAATAGTCAGATAGATGATGGCATTGAAGAGACAAGAGCCACAGAATCCAGCAGTCCGCGACGGAGATTTCGTCATGAGCGCCCTGACCATCGAAGGCTGGTGCAAAACCAGCCCCGACCAAAAGTCCACCCCAACGGGTGAAATTCACTTTTACGTCGATGGCCCCCTCCATCGGCGCCTGGAAGAAGCAGAAGAACGTCTGCAGACGACCCATGAGCGTGAAGCCATGGTCGATGTCGACATGAGCACTTTGGATTTGACCTTGCCAGGGGACTACGCCCCCTTGTCCGACTGCCAAATGCGCGTCTATCTGCACCACGAGCGTGGTCAGTTCCATTTGGTCGGACACCGTGCGAGCGATGGCAGCTTGATCTACACCAACGCCGTTTTGATTGATCAACTGATTGAGTGAAACGCTGGAAACAGAGATGGGATCGCCCGCCTCTGGCGGATTTCAAAAGGATCAGGACTCGGGATCGTCGTCTTTCCAGGGCGCCGAGAGATAGCGTGTGCGATTGAAGGTCTCCAGCCATTCCGGGCAGAACACCACCAGCGCGCTGACCACCATGCCGTTGATGAATGCCTCCGGAAATATGAGCAGCCACAGATAACCGACAAAGTCTTCGAGCCAGTACGGCATGGCGAAGCGTTCGTCATACCACAGCAACGTGAGCGACAGCACCAGGCACAGCAACGCCGACAGCGCAGCCGCGAAGAAACCGGAAACGAAGATATACACGAAGGGATTACGCGGCTGCGCCCGCTCCACCGCAATCGCGCAGCACTCGGTGATCAGCACCGGCAACAGAATCAACAGCCCGCCATTCACGCCCATCGCGGCCATGTCCTGACGACCGAGCAGCACCAACCCCGCTTGCGCCACCAGTCCACCGACGATTGCCAGTGGCCAGTCGAGCAACAGCGTCACCGCCGTCATGCCGATGAAATGATAGGACACGCCAGTATCGAAATCCCGCCGCACCAGCCAGAGCACGAACAGCGCGAACACCGTGCCGAACAGTAAATGCTGACGCCGGCTGTCGCTGAACAGCTCAACCCAGGGTGCCCGCGCAATGGCCCAGATCAGCACCGGCACATAGATCAGCCACCCCACCGTGAGGGATTCGGGTGACAGCAACTCGGCGCCGATCATGGCGGGGTGGGCTCCTTTTTTCGGGAGGGGGATAGTTTTTTAGTCTACACCGGGCTTTGGATGCGCTTCGATTTTGCTGCGGCAGGGACGGCCTGCCTATGCCACACCCACCTGTAGGAGCCGGCTTGCCGGCGAAGGCGTCCTGGTGGTCGATGCAAGGCTCAAAGACCGCCTTCGCTGCGGTGCGGCGGTCCGACAAGCCAGCTCCTACAGGCGGAAATGAGCCACTGAAAGGATGTGTCAATCACGCGATTGTTACGTTTCCTGCAACGCTGAATCAGCCTCAGGCCCCTTTATCACCCAGGTCCAAAGACTAAACTTCAAAGCATCAGATCCAACCCCGAGCCCACAAAAATGAAAACCCTGACCGCCCTGTTTCTGACCCTCATCGCCACCTCGGCCATGGCCGCCACCAACGAACCGGCAGCCACTCCCTACAACCCGGCGCAGCCGCTGGACATCGCCAAAGTGGTTTCCGTGTCGAATACCGCGACCGCGTGCGGCGTCGTACCGGCGACGATGGTGTATGTCGACCATCAGGGCCAGACCCGTCGCGTGACCTACGAGGTCATGGGTGATTGCACCAGCGATCTGTGATCAACGGCTCATAGCAGCGTCCAGGTGTAACTCAGAATCAGACGATTCTCATCGATATCACTGCGGTAGTTGGAACGCGCCATTGCATTGCGCACACGGATGCCAAGGCCTTTGAGGCTACCGCTTTGCAGCACGTAACCCATATCCAGGTCACGTTCACGGTCCTTACCCTCAAACCCTTTCCCGGTGTCGACGTTGTTGCCGGTGATGTAGCGCACGGTACTGGTCAGCCCCGGCATGCCGAGTGCCGCAAAGTCGTAGTCGTAGCGCGCCTGCCATGAACGCTCGTCGGTAAAGGCGAACTCGTAGGTCGGCACTTCGTTACCCAGCGGTGAAATGTTGGCAAAGACCCGCGGAAAAGCGCTGTCGCCGTACATGCCCTGATAACCGACATAAAATGTGTGACCGCCGCGCTTGGCCGACAGCAGGGAAAAGAACGCCCGGTTATCGATGTTGCCCAGCAGCTTTTTGCCGTCTTCGCGCGAATCGTAGTAACCGAGGTTTGCACCCAGGGTCCAGTCGCCCATCGGCTGGCTGTGCTTGAAGCCCAGGAAACGCTGGTTGTAGATATCTTCCAGTTGCCCGAACCAGGCGCTGACCGAACTGCGCTTATCGTTGAAGGCGTAATCGGCTCCGGCAAAATTGAAGCCGTCGCTGCTGACCTGACGTTGCGGTATGTGACCAAGCATGGCCTGCATTTTTTCGTCGCCGGCTTCGTTGCGCAGGCTGGTCGAATTCAAATGTCCGCCCTGCAGTGTCAGGCCATTGATCTCGCTGGAGCTGATGCTTGCACCCTGATAGCTGGGAGGCAGCAAGCGAATATCGCTGAATGCCAGTACCGGCAGGTTGGGTTGCAGCTCACCCACCTTCAATTCGGTTTTGGAGTAACGCACCTTCAAGGCCGCCTCGATACGGCTGTAATCATTCGCCGCCCGCCCATCATCCTGTACCGGCAGCAACCCGGTATTGACCCGGTCCGGGCTGCTGTCGAGCTTGAGGCCAAGCAGGCCGATCACATCTACGCCAAAACCGACGGGCCCTTGGGTATAACCGGATTTGACGTTAAGGATGAAACCCTGCGCCCACTCTTCGGCCTTCGATTGTTGATTCGCCCCGACGATGTCGGAAAAGTCCCGGCTGAAGTAGTAATTGCGCGCTTGCAAGGTGGCGGTGGTGTCGTCGATGAAGCCAGCCTCGGCGGCCGTCGCGCCGGTGGATAAACTCGAGACGATCGCCATGGACAACACTGAACCGGTTGCTGGAAGAATCTGTTTCATCGTTTTTTCTCTTATTTTTATTGATCGACAGGTAAAAGCGCCTTGGCCGCAGCGCTTTCGCTGCGAGGGGTGAGGCGACGGGCGTTTAACAACAGGTGAGTGACCATGCCGAAAATCAGTCCCCAAAAAGCCGCGGACAAACCCAACAGCGACATGCCCGACGCCGTGGTGAGAAAGGTCACCAGCGCCGCTTCACGATCACTCGGCACCGCCATCGCGCCAGCCAGCGCACCGGCAATCGCAGCGAACAGTGCCAGCCCGGCCAAGGCCGCGATCAGCTCTTTGGGGAACGCCGAAAACAGTGAGACCAGCGTGGCACCGAAGATGCCCAGCAGCAGGTAGCACAGGCCACCCACGACCCCGGCCACATAACGTTTGCCGGGATCTTCGTGGGCCTCGCGGCCCGTGCAAATGGCCGCGGTAATCGCCGCCAGATTCAGCCCGTGGCACCCGAACGGCGCCAACAACGCCGTACCCAGTGCGCTGCCGGCAATGATCGGTCCGGACGGCGTTGCGTAACCGCTGGCGCGCAACACCGCCATGCCGGGAACGAACTGGCCGGTGAGTGCCACCATCACCAGCGGCAAGGCGATGTTCAGGGTTGCGCTCAGGCTGAACGCAGGCGTGATCCACACCGGCGTGGCCAAACCGATGACCAAGGCTTCGCTGTGCAGATCTCCGGCGAGAAATGCCATCGAACAACCCACCAACAGGACCATCAGCACGGCATAGCGCGGCAGCAACCGCTTGCACACCAGGTACGTGGCAAACATCGTCAGCACCAGCAACGGCTTGCCCTGCAGCGAGACGAACAACCCGGTACCGAAGCTGAACAGAATCCCCGCCAACATCGCCGCTGCAACGGCGGCAGGCAGCTTGCCGATGATCCGGTCAAACGCCCCCGACACCCCGACCAGGAAAATGATCAGGCTGCTGACCAGATAGGCCCCCACCGCTTCCGGCATGGAAATCCCCGGCAACAATGCCACCAGCAATGCCGAGCCCGGCGCCGACCACGCGATGATCACCGGGACGCGGTAACGCAGGCTCAAACCGATGCCAAGCACGGCGCTGCCGATGGAAATCGCCCAGACCCACGACGACAGCACTTCCCGCGACAGGTGTGCGGCGTTGGCGGCCTGAAAAATGATCACCAGAGGGCCTGCGTAGGAAATCACCGTGGCGATAAATCCGGCGACGGCCGCTGACAGGGAAAAATCCCGGGCTAACGCTCTCATGAAGCTTCGCCGACAGAACCGTCAGCGGAAACGTAGCCAACGTCCGTCAACACTTGGCGGGCGCTACGCCGACTGCTGACGGCGAACACCGTCATGGCGATGGCGGCTATCGCACCGGGCAAGGCAAACGCCATGAAGTTCAGTTGCAGCGGCAGGCTGATCCCGAGCAAGGCACCGCCCAGCAACGGACCGACGATCGCGC
Organism: Pseudomonas izuensis; assembly: GCF_002356535.2. Classification (NCBI taxonomy): domain Bacteria; kingdom Pseudomonadati; phylum Pseudomonadota; class Gammaproteobacteria; order Pseudomonadales; family Pseudomonadaceae; genus Pseudomonas; species Pseudomonas izuensis. Next base: position 5,860,056 of record NZ_AP017423.2, read on the forward strand.
CGTTGCGTCCGATACCCGAGGCCCAGCCCAGGCCGGTGGAGCGAATGGTCATGGAGTAGAACTGCGCGGCGCAGGCGTAAAGCAGAATCTGCGAACCGATGGTGGTGGCGCCGGCAATGGCGATCAGCAGGTACAACACCGGCATCGGGCTATTGAAGCCCAGCAAGGTGATCGACACCGCCGCCAGGGCGAAGAACACCGCCAGGACGCGCGGCAAATTAAGCCTGTCCCCCAGTACGCCACCGCCGACCGCGCCGAAAATGGCGCCGAAGTTGAGCACCAGCAGGAACGACAGGCTCGAACCGAGGCTGTAACCGGCGTTGGCCATCAGTTTCGGCAGCCAGGAGCTCAGGGCGTAGACCATCAGCAGGCAGCAGAAAAATGCCAGCCACAGCATCAGCGTGCGCAGCGCCCGGCCCTCGCGAAACAGTTGCAACACCGGGGTACCTGTGCCCTTCACTTCGCTCATGTGCAGTTGATCGCCGGTCTGCGCGATGTACGCCGGATCGACCCGCTGAAGAATGGCGCGCGCTTCTTCATTGCGCCCCTGACGCAACATGAAGCCCACGGACTCGGGCAGGAAGTACATGATCAACGGCAACAACATCAACGGCAGCACCGCCACGTAAAACACCGACTGCCAACCGAAAGCCGGAATCAACACGATACCCAGCCCCGCCGATAGCATCCCGCCCACCGAGTAGCCGCTGAACATGATCGCCACCAGCGTGCTGCGGATTTTTTTCGGCGCGTATTCGTTCATCAGCGCCACGACGTTGGGCATTACCCCGCCAATGCCCAGGCCGGCAATGAACCGGCACACGCCAAACTCTGTGGGGTTACGGGCGAAACCATTGAGCACGGTAAAACCGCTGAAGAGCATCACGCAGATCGTGATGGCTTTCTTGCGACCGATTCGGTCTGACAGCGGGCCGAAGAACAGCGCGCCGAACATCATTCCGAACAATGCATAACTGCCCAGTGCACCAGCCTGCAGGGGACTGAGCCCCCATTCCTTCATCAGCATCGGCAGCACCACGCCGTAGATCACCAGATCGTAACCGTCGAAGATGATGATCAGGGCACACCAGAACAGCACCATCCAGTGAAAACGGTTGAATCGTGCGTTGTCGATAACCTCATGTACGTCGATCTTGCGCATGGCATCTCTCTCTTGTTGTTGTTTTTCAAGAGGCTCGCAAATGCGGCGAACGTCCCGTACAGCCGAGGGTAATGTCGCCAGGCACGCGCCAATATCCGCGTTGCGCAGATCGCTATCCGTTTTGTGCAATGCCCTGGACCGGGCGTGGGTGAAGGATGGGTGCGGGGTTGTCGCTTCAGGCTTTTGCTCGTCTACGACAAACTGTTTTCTTTGCGATCACATTTGAGCGCTAAGCTTGGGCCTATGGATGACTCAGATTATTTACGCCTGCTGACCATCGCGGCCGAGCAAGCCAACGCCTTCCTGTCCAATGCCCGCAAATGGGAGCGGGAGCGTTGGGTGTGCCAGCGCCTGCTGCAAGGCTTGAATATTCCTTATCGCGCCGATGAGTTCGCCCCCGCCGGCGAGCCACCGGACGTGCTGTTTCGCGATGCCAGTTTCGAGGTGTTCTTCGTCCTCGACGAAGGCCGGCGCCTCAACGACGAATGGCGCGACGAGCTGCAACGCCGACGCAGCGCTTTCTCCCTCAGCCAACTGGTACGGCGTGAGGCCAAGCCCCGGCGTATCCCGGCGAACGAGTTCCTGCTGCGGCTGGCGCCGACCTTGCGCAAAAAAGCGCACAACTACAAAGAACGCGGCATGGATCTGGGCGAACTGGACATCATCGCCTTTGCCAGCCTCAAGCGCGAAGTGCTGGACCTCAACAGCCACTTCCCGCCGCCCACCGAATACCTGCGCCAGGGCTGGCGTTCGCTGTCACTGGTAGGACCGACCTTTGCCCGCGTACTGTTTGCGCATCCGGATGCGCCGGACTTTCTGCGCAGCAACCTGGGACGCAGCATTGTTTTCGACGTCGGGATCAGCCTGTGAGTCCAGTGCACCGGAGCGTTACAGGCCGTGCGCGGGCATGGCGCAATCACTGCCCGAGTGATACAAAGTGGCATCATTCGCCTGGACGAGACGGTGAGCGTCGAGCCCATTGCGGACAGCGGCCAGGTTCCGTTCAACGTTCATTAAATCAGCCTGTAGCTTCAACACATTCAGCAACGTCTACCTGACGAGGCCTTTATGACCAGCCGCCTGAACCCCGACGACCAGAAGCATGTCGAAGAATACCTGCAACTGTCCCAGCACCGAGTCGAGCGCCGGCCTTTCCGGCCGTGGATGCTCCTGGTGCTGGTGTTGGCAGTGACCATTGGCCTGGGCCTGTTGAGCCGACTTATCAGTTACCTGACGCTATGAGCAGCATTGCGCTCGCGAGGGTAATTGCACCGATTTCCTTTAGCCTTGCGAGATATCCCCATGACTCATCGTATTGTCATCGTTGGCGGCGGCGCCGGCGGTCTGGAGTTGGCTACCCGTCTGGGTAAGACTCTGGGCAAGCGTGGCACGGCCAGTGTGATGCTGGTCGACGCGAACCTGACCCACATCTGGAAACCGCTGTTGCACGAAGTGGCGGCCGGGTCCCTGAACTCTTCCGAAGATGAACTCAACTACGTTGCCCAGGCGAAATGGAACCACTTCGAGTTCCAGCTTGGGCGCATGAGCGGGCTCGATCGGGCCCGGAAAAGAATCCAGCTGGCCGCCACGTACGATGAAGCCGGCCTGGAACTGGTGCCCGCGCGGGAAGTGCCTTACGACTCGCTGGTGATTTCCGTCGGCAGTACCACCAACGATTTCGGCACCCAGGGCGCGGCGCAGCACTGCCTGTTCCTCGACACTCGCAAACAGGCCGAGCGCTTCCATCAGCAGTTGCTCAACCACTACCTGCGTGCCCATGCCGGGCAGACCGACGCGGTCGAGCAAATCAGCGTGGCCATCGTCGGCGCCGGTGCCACCGGGGTCGAGCTGGCCGCCGAGTTGCACAACGCCGCCCATGAACTGGCGGCCTACGGCCTGGATCGGATCAAACCTGAAAATATGCACATCACCCTGATCGAAGCCGGGCCACGGGTGTTGCCAGCGCTGCCGGAGCGGATCGGCGGACCTGTGCATAAAACCCTGGAAAAACTCGGGGTCAACGTCATGACCAACGCGGCGGTCAGCGAAGTGACGGCCGACGCCTTGATCACCGCCGACGGCAAAGTCATCAATGCCAGCCTGAAGGTCTGGGCGGCAGGCATTCGCGCACCGGGCTTCCTCAAGGACATCGATGGCCTGGAAACCAACCGGATCAACCAGCTGCAAGTGCTGCCGACCCTGCAAACCACCCGCGACGAGAACATCTTCGCCTTCGGTGACTGCGCGGCCTGCCCGCAACCGGGCACCGACCGCAACGTGCCACCGCGCGCCCAGGCGGCGCATCAACAGGCGTCGCTGCTGGCCAAATCGCTGAAGCTGCGGATCGAAGGCAAGGCATTGCCTGAATACAAATACACCGACTACGGCTCACTGATTTCCCTGTCGCGCTTTTCCGCTGTGGGTAACTTGATGGGCAACCTCACCGGCAGCGTGATGCTTGAAGGATGGCTGGCGAGGATGTTTTACGTGTCGCTGTACCGCATGCACCAAATGGCGCTGTACGGACCGTTCCGCACGGCGATGCTGATGCTCGGTAGCAAGATCGGACGTGGGACTGAGCCGCGACTCAAACTGCACTAATACACATCCACTGTAGGAGCGAGCCTGCTCGCGATGGCGTCGGTACAGTCGACATTATTGTCATCTGGCAGACCGCTATCGCGAGCAGGCTCGCTCCTACAGTCGTTTTTGGGTGCGCATGAGATTTTTTTGACAAAAAAAATCCCCGTATCTTTCGATACGAGGATTTTTAATATGGTCGGGGTAAGGGGATTCGAACTCCTGACATCCTGCTCCCAAAGCAGGCGCGCTACCGGACTGCGCTATACCCCGGTAAAAAAAAGGCACCTTTGAAAGGCGCCTTCTGCGAACAGAGCTTTTGGCGTCTGATCTTAAGATTCGATTCCAGCGTTAACTGGTTTCAAAAATGGTGGGTCGTGTGGGATTCGAACCTACGACCAATTGGTTAAAAGCCAACTGCTCTACCAACTGAGCTAACGACCCAAAAATGGTCGGGGTAAGGGGATTCGAACTCCTGACATCCTGCTCCCAAAGCAGGCGCGCTACCGGACTGCGCTATACCCCGGTTTGAAATTGGCTCCGTGACCAGGACTCGAACCTGGGACCCAATGATTAACAGTCATTTGCTCTACCGACTGAGCTATCACGGAACTACACATTTCAATTTACAACTTTGAAGCTTTACTGCGTTCCCTTCAACCCGTTCGCATCGCTGCGTTCGTGTGTCTGAGGCGCGCTATTCTACAATCTTCAGAACCTCTGTCAACCCCCTAAATTGCTTTCAAGTTAATGATTTGCAACTTATTTTGGATTCCTGCTTGGGGAGCGGAAACCCTGGCGGGTGACTTACTGCGGGGCGCACTTTACAAGCCTTTTCCTTTAAATTCAACAGCCTCGCGAAAAAAAGGCCTCGCAATGCGAGGCCTCCCTTTTTGTGTTGCCGTTTGGGCTCAGTTGAAAACGATTTCGTCGTTTTCCACCGTGCCTTTCGCCGTCTCTCCCGGCATGAATCGGCCGGAGAGAATCAGCTGTGCCAGCGGGTTTTCGATCCAGCGCTGGATCGCTCGCTTGAGCGGCCGTGCGCCATACACCGGGTCGTACCCGACCGCGATCAGCTTATCCATGGCCTCAGGGCTCAACTCCAGCTTCAGTTCCCGCTCGGTGAGGCGACTGCGCAGACGACTCAACTGGATCTCGGTAATGCCGGCGATCTGATCCCGCGCCAACGGCTCGAAGATCACCACTTCGTCGACCCGGTTGATGAACTCCGGCCGGAAGTGGCTGGAAATCGCATCCATTACCGCCGCACGCTGGGCCTCACGATCACCGACCAGCTCCTGGATCTGCACCGAACCCAGGTTGGAGGTCATGACAATCACGGTATTCTTGAAATCCACCGTGCGGCCATGGCTGTCGGTCAGGCGGCCGTCTTCCAGCACTTGCAGCAAGATGTTGAATACATCCGGGTGCGCCTTCTCGACCTCGTCCAGCAGGATCACCGAATAAGGCTTGCGACGCACCGCCTCAGTCAGGTAACCGCCCTCTTCATAGCCTACATAGCCCGGTGGCGCGCCAATCAAGCGAGCCACGGAATGTTTTTCCATGAACTCGGACATGTCGATGCGCACCATCGCTTCCTCGGTATCGAAGAGAAACTCGGCCAGGGCCTTGCACAGCTCGGTTTTGCCGACACCGGTCGGGCCGAGGAACATGAACGAACCGCTCGGACGATTCGGGTCTGCCAGCCCGGCGCGGGAACGCCGCACCGCGTTGGAAACCGCTACTACCGCTTCGTCCTGGCCGATCACACGCTGGTGCAACAGGCTTTCCATCTTCATCAGTTTTTCGCGCTCGCCTTCGAGCATTTTCGACACCGGAATACCGGTCCACTTCGAAACGACTTCGGCGATCTCTTCTTCAGTCACCTTGCTGCGCAGCAACTGGTTTTCACTTTTGCCATGCTGGTCGACCATTTGCAGGCTGCGCTCCAGATCCGGGATCACCCCGTACTGCAACTCGGCCATGCGGTTCAGGTCGCCTTTGCGGCGCGCGGCTTCCAGTTCCTGGCGGGACTGTTCGATTTTCTGCTGGATCTGTGCCGAACCCTGAACTTCGGCTTTTTCCGAGTTCCAGATTTCTTCGAGATCCGAATACTCACGCTCATGACGAGCGATTTCTTCCTGCAGTTTTTCCAGACGCTTCTTCGCCGCGTCGTCGCTTTCTTTCTTCAGTGCCTGGGATTCCACCTTCAACTGAATCAGGCGGCGCTCCAGACGGTCCAGCACTTCCGGCTTGGAGTCGATTTCCATGCGGATACGGCTCGCAGCCTCGTCAATCAGGTCGATGGCCTTGTCCGGCAACTGGCGATCCGTTATGTAGCGATGGCTGAGCTTGGCCGCCGCGATGATCGCACCGTCGGTAATCGCCACCTTGTGGTGAACCTCGTAGCGCTCTTTCAGGCCACGCAGGATCGCGATGGTGTCTTCTTCGCTGGGCTCATCCACCAGTACTTTCTGGAAGCGCCGCTCGAGGGCCGCGTCCTTCTCTATATATTGGCGGTACTCGTTGAGCGTGGTCGCACCGACGCAATGCAGCTCGCCGCGCGCCAGGGCTGGCTTGAGCATGTTGCCTGCGTCCATCGACCCTTCGCCTTTACCGGCGCCGACCATGGTGTGCAGTTCGTCGATAAACAGAATGATCTGCCCTTCCTGCTTCGACAGTTCGTTGAGCAGAGCCTTGAGCCGCTCTTCGAACTCACCGCGATATTTGGCACCGGCAATCAACGCCCCCATGTCCAGGGACAGCAGGCGCTTGCCCTTGAGGCCGTCCGGCACTTCGCCGTTGATGATGCGCTGGGCCAGACCTTCGGCGATGGCGGTCTTACCGACGCCAGGCTCACCGATCAGCACCGGGTTGTTCTTGGTACGGCGTTGCAGGACCTGGATGGTCCGGCGAATTTCGTCGTCACGGCCGATCACCGGATCGAGCTTGCCGTCTTCGGCGCGCTTGGTCAGGTCGACGGTGTATTTATCCAGGGCCTGGCGTGCTTCTTCGTGGTTGGGGTCGTTGACCGCCTCGCCACCGCGCAGGTTGTTGATCGCGTTTTCCAGGGCTTTCTTGCTGACGCCCTGGCCGAGTAGCAGTTTGCCGATCTTGCTGTTCTCGTCCATGGCGGCCAGCAACACCAACTCGCTGGAAATGAACTGGTCGCCCTTCTGCTGGGCCAGGCGATCAGCCTGATTGAGCAGGCGCGCCAGATCCTGCGACATGTTGACGTCGCCGGTCGGGTTCTGGATTTTCGGTAGCTGATCGAGCTCTTTGGTCAGCTCTTTACGCAGGCTGTTGACGTCGAAGCCCACCTGCATCAACAGGGGTTTGATCGAACCGCCCTGTTGTTCGAGCAGGGCTTGCATCAAATGCGCCGGCTCGATGGCCGGATGATCAAGACCGACGGCCAGGGATTGGGCGTCGGACAGGGCTAACTGCAACTTGCTGGTTAAACGGTCTATACGCATGGGTCACCTTCCTTTTGAGCAGGCCGGACCTATAAAACATCCTGAATGAAGAAACCTGCCAGATACCAGGTTAGATGTGGTCGATTCTGGGAGATTCAAGCGTCGGGACGTTGATGCAGGTCAGGCAAGTCTAGCGTTCAAGCCAGATCAAGGAGGCGAACCGTCCGGTTATCGGACTGCGGCGATAGGAAAAGAAGCGAGGATCAGTCACGGTGCAGAAACCGCCACCATAGACTGCGGTGACACCACGAGCCTCCAGACGCAAGCGGGCCAGCTTATAGATGTCGGCCATGAACTTGCCGGCGTTTTGACTCGGCACAAAGGCTTCGGCAGCCTCAGGCAATTGCTCGACGAAGGTTTCGCGCACTTCCGGGCCGACTTCAAACGCTTTCGGGCCAATGGCCGGACCCAGCCAGACCAGCACATCGGCGGGTGGTACAGCCAGACTGTCGAGGGTCGCTTCCAGTACGCCCGCCGCCAATCCGCGCCAACCGGCATGGGCCGCCGCAACGCGGGTGCCGGCGCGGTCGCAAAACAACGCCGGCAGGCAATCGGCGGTCATTGCCGCGCAGGCGATGCCCGGTGTTGCCGTCCAGCTGGCATCGGCAGTGACCACCTGGCCAGGATCGGCATGGGCCACGGCAATGCCATGGACCTGCTGCAGCCAGGCCGGTTGAATGGCGAAGTGATCCGTCAGGCGACGGCGATTTTCGGCGACAGCCTCGGGGCTGTCGTCGACGTGATCGCCGAGATTGAGGCTGTCGAACGGCGCCAGACTGACGCCGCCCGCACGGGTGGTGACACAGGCTTTGACCCCGGCCGGCGCGGGCCAGTCAGGTATCAGCCAGTCACTCATCCGATGAACGCCTCACGGTCTTGCTTGAGCAGGGTCAGCAACCAGACGAAGTCTTCCGGCAACGGCGACTCCCAGCTCATGCGTTTACCGGTGGTCGGATGATCCAGCTCCAGGAACCGCGCATGCAGCGCCTGACGCGGGAAGTTTTTCAACGACTCGACCATGGTCGGGTTGGCTGCCGGCGGGATACGGAAGCGACCGCCATAGGCAGGATCCCCGACCAACGGGTAGTTGATGTGCGCCATGTGCACGCGAATCTGGTGCGTACGGCCGGTTTCCAGCTTCACCCGCACGTGGGTGTGGGAGCGGAAACGCTCGAGCACGCGGTAATGGCTGACGGCTTGCTTGCCACCCTCCATCACAGCCATGCGCTGGCGCTGCTGGCCGTGTCGACCGATCGGCGCGTTGATCTTGCCGCCGGCCGTCACAACACCAATCACGATGCATTCATAGATGCGGCTGACACTGCGGCTCTGCAATTGAGTTACAAGCTGCGTCTGCGCCTGAATGGTCTTGGCCACCACCATCAGACCGGTGGTGTCCTTGTCCAGGCGATGCACGATACCGGCGCGGGGCACATTGATGATGTCGGGCACGTGGTGCAGCAAAGCATTGAGCAAGGTGCCATCAGCATGACCGGCGGCGGGGTGCACCACCAGGCCCGCAGGCTTGTTGATCACCAGGATGTCGTCGTCTTCATAGACGATGTCCAGGGCAATGTCTTGAGCGACCCACTCGCCCTGAGCTTCCTGCTCGGCAGTAAGTTCAAGAATGGCGCCGCCGTGAACGATGTCTCGCGGACGGATAACCGCCCCATCCACAGTCAGGCGGCCGTCTTTGATCCAGGCGGAAAGGCGCGAGCGCGAGTGCTCAGCGAATAATTGTGCGGCGACTTGATCGAGGCGTTGGCCGCCCAATTCGGACGGCACCTCTGCGCGAAGTTCAATTTTATCGGACATGCTCAGACTAGGCGTCGGCACAGCCTTTGGTTTCGGCTGCGCGCTTGTGGTTAAATACGGCGTCTTTTGCCCCGAGGCTATTCAACGGGGCGCTCATCATAACAGGACGGCCGCGCCCAAGACAGCGGCCGTCATAGGGACGCAAGCCGCCATGCAAGTGAAACACCTGCTGCTGATCGCCATCCTCGCATTGACCGCTGCTTGCTCATCGAAGGAAGTCGTAGACGAAAACCTGAGCGAAGTCGAGTTGTACCAACAGGCTCAAGCTGACCTGGACAATAACAGCTACACCAGCGCCACCGCCAAGCTGAAGGCTCTGGAATCGCGTTATCCGTTCGGTCGTTATGCCGATCAGGCTCAACTCGAACTCATCTACGCCAACTACAAGAACACCGAGCCAGAGGCTGCAAAAGCGGCTGCCGAGCGTTTCATTCGCCTGCACCCACAGCATCCGAACGTCGATTACGCCTACTACCTCAAGGGCCTGACTTCTTTCGACCAGGACGTCGGCCTGCTGTCGCGCTTCCTGCCGCTGGACATGACCAAGCGTGACCCGGGCGCCGCTCGCGACTCCTACAATGAGTTCGCCCAGCTGACCAGCCGCTACCCCAACAGCCGTTACGCACCGGACGCCAAGCAGCGCATGATCTACCTGCGCAACCTGCTGGCGGCCTACGAGATCCACGTTGCCAACTACTATCTGACCCGTCAGGCCTACGTCGCCGCCGCGAACCGTGGCCGCTACGTGGTGGAAAACTTCCAGGAAACCCCTGCGGTCGGTGATGGCCTGGCGGTGATGACCGAGGCCTACCAGCGTCTGCATCTGGACGAACTGGCCGCCACCAGCCTTGAAACCCTGAAGCTCAACTACCCGAACCACCCGAGCCTGGTGGACGGTCAGTTCGTACCGTCGGTCGCAGAAGCCGACAACCGTTCGTGGTTGAGCAAGGCCACCTTGGGCCTCATCGAATCCCGTCCGCCGCTGCCGCCGGGAGAAACCCGCGCCAACCAGGACGTGCAGAAGCAGTTCCAGGATGCCAAGGACGCGATTCCGAGCGAGCTCAAGCCTAAAGACGGAAATGGCGACGCGATCAAGGAAGAAGATCATGAAGCCCAGGGCAACAACGAAGACCGCTCGTGGTTCAGCTACATGACCTTCGGCGTGTTCGACTGACACGACCGGCGGTACAGAAAGGGAGACTCTCGAGTCTCCCTTTTTTATTGCGCCATTTTTGTAGAGCGCAATTGCGCTGTGCGCCTGACATGTCCCCGGCTAAACTGCTGGTTCATCAGCCAAAAAGCAGCTCATCATGCTTCGTTTACTTTTCTGGATCGCCGTGATTGCCGCCGCCGTATGGTTCTGGCGCAAGTACAAAGGGCAGACTGCCGTGCCCAGGTCGACCGCCGAGCTGGAAGCGACACCGATGGTCCGCTGTGCCCATTGCGGCGTGCACCTGCCCCGGGATCGCGCACTGAGCCTTCAACAGCAGTGGTATTGCAGCCAGGCTCATCTGGAGCAAGGCCCCGGCTCCAGTGATCGCTGAGACGTCCAGTCACGGCGGCAAACAGGCCCAGCGACTGCTGCGCCTTTATCATCTCTACCGATTAAGCGTCGGCATCATCCTGGTGCTGCTGATTTCCAGCGATATGGACAACCGGTTGCTGACGTCAGCCAATGACGATCTGCTGCGCAGTGGCAGCTGGTTGTACCTGGTGCTGAATATTCTTCTGGTGGTCTTTTTCGAGAACACGCGCCACCCGGCGCAACTGTTCAGCCTGGCGCTTCTCGACGTCCTGCTGCTGTGCGGCCTGCTCTACGCCGGCGGCGGCGTGGCCAGCGCCATAGGCAACCTGTTGATCGTCTCGGTGGCCATTAGCAATACGTTGTTGCGAAGGCGTATTGGCCTGCTGATTGCCGCCGTCGGCGCACTCGGCATCGTCGGTACGAGTTTCCTGTTGCACTTCAGCCATCCCTCCAGCCCCAATGATTATTTGCAGGCGGGCACCCTCGGCGCCCTGTGTTTTGCCGCGGCACTGTTGGTGCAAGGCCTGATCCGACGCCTGGAAGTCAGCGAAACCCTGGCGGAGCAAAAGGCCAGTGAAGTCGTCGGCCTGGAGGCGCTCAATGCGCTGATCCTGCAACGCATGCGCACCGGTATCCTGGTACTCGACGAGCAGCGGCGCGTGCAATTGGCCAACCACAGCGCCCTGTCACTGCTCGGTTGCGGCCGCCTCGAAGGCTGTCTGATCGATGACCATGTCCCCGTCCTTGTCGAACGCCTGCACCTGTGGCTCAGCAATCCAACGCTGCGCCCGCAAAGTCTGAAAGTCGCCTATAGCGGCATGGAGCTGCAGCCGAGCTTCATTGCGCTGGACTCCAGTTCGCAGCACCAGACCCTGGTCTTTCTTGAAGACCTCGCACAGATTGCCCAGCAGGCTCAACAGCTGAAACTTGCCGCCCTCGGGCGCCTGACCGCCGGTATCGCCCATGAAATCCGCAACCCGTTGGGCGCAATCAGTCATGCCGCACAGCTATTGCGCGAATCCGAGGAACTGAACGGCGCGGATCAACGTCTGACGCAGATCATTCAAGACCACTCTCAGCGAATGAACCGGGTAATCGAAAACGTCCTGCAACTGTCTCGCCGCCAGCAAACCGTGCCACAAAGGCTGGACCTGAAGCCGTGGCTGCAACAGTTCGTCACCGAAATCCGCGAGGGCGCGAACGAGCGCCAGCAGATTCACCTGCACATCGCTCCCGGTGACTTCAAGACCCTTATGGACCCGAACCAGTTGAACCAGATTCTCGACAATCTGATACGCAATGCCTGGCGCCACAGCGCCCAGAGCCACGATCGGGCGCAGGTCTGGCTTGAGTTGTTTATCGATCCCGATAGTCAATTGCCAATCCTGGAAATCCTCGACGACGGCGCCGGCGTGCTCCCCGATCATCAAGCGCAACTGTTCGAGCCGTTCTTCACCACCAGTTACCAGGGCACTGGCCTGGGGCTCTATCTGTCCCGTGAGCTGTGCGAAAGCAATCAGGCCCGCCTAGACTTCAAACCACGCCAAGGCGGCGGCTGCTTTCGCATCACCTTTGCTCACGGACGGAAACAAGGTTGAACATGAGCCCACGGCCTAAAGTCCTGATCGTCGACGACGAACCGGACATCCGCGAACTCCTGGAAATCACCCTGGGGCGGATGAAGCTCGATACCTGGAGTGCCCGCAACGCTGGCGAGGCCCAAGCCCTGCTGAGGCGCGAGACGTTCGATCTGTGCCTGACCGACATGCGTCTGCCGGACGGCACGGGCCTTGAGTTGGTACAGCATATCCAGCAACGCTATCCGCAGGTTCCGGTGGCCATGATCACGGCCTATGGCAATGTCGATACAGCAATCAACGCCCTCAAGGCCGGCGCCTTCGACTTCCTGACAAAACCGGTTGACCTCCCCCGACTGCGCGAACTGGTCACCAGCGCCCTGCTGCTGCCCGCCCCCGACGCTGCCATCGATCGCCGCCTGCTGGGCGATTCATTGCCCATGCGCAACCTGCGCAAACAAATCGATAAACTGGCGCGCAGCCAGGCCCCGGTCTACATCAGCGGCGAGTCCGGCAGCGGCAAGGAGCTGGTCGCACGCCTGATCCATGACCGCGGACCACGCGCCAACCACCCCTTTATTCCGGTCAATTGCGGGGCCATTCCCTCGGAACTGATGGAAAGCGAGTTCTTTGGCCATCGCAAAGGCAGCTTCAGCGGCGCCATCGAAGACAAACCCGGACTGTTCCAGGCGGCCCATGGTGGCACCCTGTTCCTTGATGAAGTGGCGGACCTGCCGCTGCCGATGCAGGTCAAACTGCTTCGAGCCATCCAGGAAAAGGCCGTGCGCAGCGTCGGCGGGCAACAGGAAATGGTGGTTGATGTGCGCATTCTTTGCGCCACCCACAAAGACCTTGCGGCCGAAATCACCGCCGAGCGCTTTCGCCAGGACTTGTACTACCGGTTGAATGTCATCGAGCTGCGGGTTCCGCCCTTGCGTGAACGCCGCGATGACATCGAGCCGCTGGCCAGCCATATGCTCAAGCGTCTTGCCGCCAACACCGGGCAACCGCTGGCGAAGCTCCACCCGCAAGCCCTCGACGCCCTCAAAAGCTATCGCTTCCCGGGCAACGTTCGGGAACTGGAGAACATGCTCGAACGGGCGCACACGTTATGCGAGAACAAACAGATCGAAGCCAGCGACCTGCGCCTGGCCGAAGGTAACTGTGCCGCCGAAGGGGGTGTGCCGGACCTGACGCAGATCGACAATCTGGAGGCTTACCTGGAGAACGTCGAACGCCAGTTGATTCTGCAGGCGTTGGAGGAAACCCGCTGGAACCGCACGGCGGCGGCTCAGCGATTGAATTTGTCGTTTCGGTCGATGCGCTACAGACTCAAGAAATTGGGGCTGGATTAAGGCCCCATCGCGAGCAAGCTTTGCTCCCACAGGGTTTGCATCACGACACTAATCCTGTGGGAGCAAAGCTTGCTCGCGATGGCAATCTGACAGGCGCCACAAACCTTGAATCAAATCCGCCCGGTTGGCGCATACGGCGCCGGATCAATGATCGGCGCCCTGCCCAACATCACATCGGCAAACAACTGGCACGACGCTGGCGCCAGTACCAACCCATTGCGGAAATGCCCACAGTTGAGCCACAACCCATCAAACCCCGGCACCCGGCCAATGTAGGGAATGCCTTCCGGCGAGCCTGGCCTCAAGCCGGCCCAATGACCCACCACCTCGGCACTCGCCAACGCCGGAATCAATTCCACCGCCGAGGCCTTGAGGCTCTCCAGCGCCGACTCGGTTGGCGTCTTGTCGTAGCCTTCATATTCCAGCGTACTGCCAATCAGGATGTGCCCGTCGCGCCGTGGAATCGCGTAGCGCCCCTTGGCCAGCACCATGCTCGGTAGGAAATCCGCTGCGCACTTGTAGAGAATCATCTGCCCTTTTACGGGTTCGACCGGCAATTCAAGGCCCAGGCTCGTGAGCAAATCCCCGCTCCAGGCACCCGCGGTCAGGACCACCTGATCGCCGCGAATTGCGCCTGAGGAAGTCTGCACACCGACAACTTTTTGATCTTCGCGAATGAACCCACTGACTTCGCACTGCTCATGAATGGTCACATTCGGCAGTGCCAGCAACGCCGCCTTGAGGGACTTCACCAGCCGCGGATTGCGCACGTTGGCTACGTCGGCCATATAGATGGCCCGGGTAAAACCGCCGCCCAACACCGGCACCGCATCGTGCGCCGCCGAGATATCCACAGCCCGCAGCGGACGCTTCTCCCGTGCGGCCCAGGCCAGCGCCTCGGCTTCATCGTCCAGATCCAGCCAATACAGGCCGGTGGTGTGCACCTCGGGATCGATCCCGGTGGCAGCGAACAAGCGCTCACCCAGTTGTGGATAAAAATCCTGGGACCAATGGGCCAGCGCGGTGACCGCCGGGTTGTAACGCCATGGATAAAGCGGCGATACGATGCCACCCCCCGCCCAGGACGACTCCTGACCGACATTCGAACGGTCCAGCAGCACAACGCTCTGCACTTCGGACGCGAGATTGAAGGCCGTCAGCAGACCGATTACCCCACCGCCGACAATCACCACTTGCTGTTGCCTGGTCATATTCTGATCCAACCGATAAATAGACAGAGGGCGCAAAAGACACCCGAAAAAGGAAACTCAGCGACCCCAGCAATCCTTGGTGGTCAGACCGGCCGTGGCGTTGACCATGCCACGGACACCGGCATTGGAAATCGTGAAATCACCACACTTGTCAGTGGCCATGCTTTTTCCGGCCTTACGCACGGCTGTCAGCAGGAAAGTCTGATCGGTCAGTGTCGGGGTGATGGTGTAGTAGTCATTACCAGCGCTGAGGCCGGCGGCACCGGTGTAGATGTTTTTCTGTGAATAAAAACGCTCGAGGATCTGCGCCTGCTCGGAAAGCAGACCGGCCACTTCAGTACGACGCCCTTTGTTCTGATATTCCGTAAAGCTCGGCATGGCGATGGTCAGGACAATCCCGATGATCGCAATCACGATCATGATTTCGATCAGGGTAAAACCGCGGTTGGATCTGTGCATGCCTCAACTCTCGCTTACTGTATTTGTCGCCACATGATGCGACGGCTGCCGCCGCCGGATTTTTCCACCAGCGTGGTGATACCGCCACTGGAATCGTTCACGATTTTGCGGGCCGCGCCATTGACGATGGCATTCAGGGTCGGAATACCACCGGTAAAGACCACGCCGCTGGACACTGTGTCGGTGCTATCGATCAACCCGTCGCCGGTGGTATCGAGCACTGCGTAGTTGAGCATCTTACCGCTGAACGCATCGAGTTCGACCAGTTTGCCGGTGCCGAAGCTCGCGCAGGGATCTGTGGTGTCGACGCTGGCTGTGGTGAACACGATTCGCCCGAGCACCAGGCTGGCCTGGTTGATCACCCGCTCGCCGGTCAGCACGTTGTTGTACACCAGCGGCAGATACCAGCCCTTTTCCGCGGGATAGGTCACTTCGTTCTGGCTGGTGGTGATGAATTGCCCGGAGCTTCCCGAGACCACGCCGGTCACTGCCTGGGCCTGCAAGCTGGACGTAGTGATCTGCCCTGATCCGCCGTCCGCGTCCCACACCGCATAGAACGCCTGTAAATCCTTGTTGGTCTTGTCCGCGGTCTCGTTGAACTTCCCTGTGCCGAAAAATACCTGTTTGCCACCCAGCGAGTTATCCGCCAGCAAGGGCTGAGCGGTAATCGGCTGGGTCGCGCCTCCGGCCGCGGTAAACAGGGGCTTGCCGGCAAACGCCACCCCCCAGCTATCGGTGCTGGTACTGCTCAGATCGAACTTCCACAAGCGCCCTTTCAAATCGCCACCATAGGCCGCCTGCACCACGTTCTGCGAGTTGACCTTCAATTCCACCGAGGACAATCCGTTCGTGGTTTCAGTGCTGTCGACAACGATTTTCCTGATCAACGAACCGTCGCGCAGGTCCACGACATACAACGCGGCCACCCCGGAATTGCTGCCATAGCCGTTGGAAATGAACGCCGCCCATCGACCGTCGGCCAAGCGTGCCACTTCCGGGCGAGCGTAGGCATAACCCAGATCATTGAAAGGATTCGCCGTACTGGCCGTGGCCGGCGCGCTGATTTCCCACAACGCCCGGGTCACGTTACCGGCCGAGGCATCGAACAGTTGCAGCGCATAGAAGGTGCGTCCGCCCGCGCCAGTCCCGCCGAGCGCGAGAGTTTTCCAGGCGCTGTTGAGCTGGACATCGAACACACCTACCTGCCCGTCCACCAGAAATTTATGGCTGACGCCGTTGATGTACGCGGTATCAGCGATATAGCGCAACGATGGCAGCACACTGGACGGCATGTAAGCGTAACGCCGCGTGCCGTTGCCGGCATTGATGACGTTTACAAAACCGTCGTTGGCGTTGACCACCAGGCTGGTGTTCATGTTGGCCGCCTTGGTGGCCAGGTAGGTGCTGTAAGTGGTGTCGCCCGACTGGTCCGAGGCGGTTTTATCCGTCGGGGACGCCAGGGTCAATGGCGAGTTGATAATGTCCCCCAGCAGCGCACTGCGCACTTTCAGGCCGGTCTTGTTGGTGCCCTTGCTCCACTCCACCAGGTCACTGCCGGTAATCCCGGTGGGCAGGCCCTGGCTGAGGACGGCTTGCTGGGCGGTGGAGAAATTGGCGTAAGCCAATGTCACTGGGCTGTTGGTCTGGTTGTTCCACGATTGATAGGTCGGCGCCGTGGCACCGGGCACGATGGCCGTATCGGTGCTCCACAGCACCGCACCGGTATTGACCGCGCCACTGGAGGTGAAACCAAAGGCCTTGATCGTGCCACGCCAGTCCTTCGGGTCGTAACTGGTCTGGAAGTAACGGGTGCCGCTGCTGAGAATCGTCCCGCTGGTGACACCACTGCCGCCGGAGCCGGCTTTGGAAGTGATGTCACTCAGGGCGGAGGACAATGCGGCGTTAAGCCCGGCACTGTCAGTGGCCTGGTAATACTTGCCCTGACCGTAGCTGGCGGCATCCGACAACATCTGATTGGTCGCGGTAAAACCAACGGTGTAGGTGTTCATGTTCTGCTTGGGAAAGTCCGTGGCGTTCCAGCTTTTGCCCGCCAGATCCGTCCCGGTGGAGCGCATGTCGATGTCAAAGGCGAACTTGGCGATGTCATCCAGGTACAGCGTGTCACCCTCCCCGTCACCGTTAAGATCGTCGCCATCGTTAGCGCTGTTGCCGTCCCAGTTCGGCAGGCGGGTGCCACCGAGCGGATCATTGGTGGGGAAGGTCCGGTCGTAGGTGGGCAAGCCATCCGTAATCACTACTCCGTAGTTTTTCTGGCAGCGATACTGGATCGGACTGGTGTAGGTGGAGGGCGTCGAGTTGTAGTACGGCGCCATGCCGCGCAGGTAGCGAGTCACTTCGTAATAGGTTTCCGCCAGCGGTGTATTGGCTACGGCACTGAGCCCATTGATGGAGGCAATCAGCGCGTTGTAGTTGGCATCCACCGACAGATCGCTGACCGCCCGGGCAATGAAGCCACCATTGCCCGGATTGTTGTTCGCGGGCGGATTGAACGTGGCCAGGCCGATACGCAACGTGCGATTGCTGGTGACCAGGTTGGTCGAAACATCCTGCGCCACGCTGATGCGGTAATCGTTGGGGATTGCATTGGCCCCCGTGGTGAAGTCCCGATTGGAACCATTGGCCAGGCCCAGCAGATAGGCCAGATAGTTAGCGGTGTAACGGGTATTTTCATTACCCACCGGGTCAGGCAACTTGAGGCAAACGGGCGTCAGCCCCAGGAACCCCCGATAGAACCCGTACCAGTTGCCACTGGTCGAGCAACCACCTCTATTCAGGCTCGACAGCGAAATATTGGTATCGCTCATGTCCAGATTCTGGCCGCTTATACACGAGGTGTTGGAACTGCATATGGCTATCTGCGCGCGATTGACCGTGGGATCGAAATCCGGCGCCCAGATGATGTTATTCATGCTCCCCGAATCGTCGATCATCAGCATCACGTTGGGTGCGACCGCTGCGGCACTCAGCAAGGGGGAGTCCGAAGGCGTGAAGGCATAGGCCGGGGCCGAGAGATACAACCCCAGAACGGCGCCAGCCAATGACTGCCAAAGCCCCGTGCGTCGTTCAGTACTTCGCATAGATGCTCTCCACCACGCTGCGCGAGTTGCCTGCGATGCCCACGGCGGTCACTCGGTACAAGGTTGCCGAGGTATTGCTCGGTACGTTCACGGCGGTGACGGCGGTGCCAATGTTTTGCACGCCGTAAAAACCACTGCCCGACGCGATCCAGGTCACTCCCGAGGTGGCGTTGAAGCCGGCGGCGAGGAGGCTCGACGATTCGCCCGGCGGCGCGCATTGGGTGGTGCCGTTGCACACGGCCAATGAGTAGGTGTCCAGTTGCACTGCGCTTTCACCGACACGCAACGCTGCTTCTGCGCTCTGGAACGACTGATTACGCATGCTCACGCTACCGGCCATTTTTTCCTGCAGGATGGCGTTCTGCATCGAGGAAAGGCCGATCAGCGTCAGCAGCAACAAAAACACCAGGCTGACCAACAGTGCCATGCCGCGTTGGGAACATGGCGTTATCGTAGAAACACTCATCGGCCCTCCCCTCATGGCAAGCGGTTGCGCAGCGCCGCAACCACGTTGAAGGTTTGATTGCTCACCCGGTTGCTCGGGTCGGTGAGGGTCAGGCTCAGACGCACACTGCGAATGCGTGCAGGGTCCGAAGGGTTGCTGCTGTAACTGGAGGTGGCCGTATCGGTAGCGGAACTGGCAAGGCCGAAGCTGACATTGAAGGCACTGACGTTATCCACCAGTACCTGCGGGATCGGCGCAACGCCGACCCCCATAGTCAGTTGGCCGTTCTTCAGGCTGTAGATTAACCGCCGGATGGGAAACGCCAGTTGCCCCGAAGCGGGCGTTTGCGCACCGGAATAGGCCGTTGCACTGGTGCGACAATCGGAAAGCACCGTCCAGGTCGGCGTGCCGCCATTGCTGCCGACATCCGCCGTCACCAGCGTTAACCTTAAATTGGCGTTATCCCAACTGATCGGAGTGACCTGACCGGCATTGAAGCTCCCGCCCGTATTCGCATCGGTAATCGTCCCCAGGCAACCGAACATCCCGACCATACGGATTTCCTGAATCATTTTGCCCAGCACGAATCGCGCGTCTTCCTGCATGGCAGCAGCGCTGTTCTGGCTGACGTAAGTGTTTTTCGCGGCAATGAAAACCTGCACCACGCCCAGCACCACGATCAGGCTCAAGGCCAGGGCGATCAGCAGCTCGATCAGGCCGAACCCTCTTTGGAGGCGGCTCATGGCGTCGCCACCGGATCGGCTGTCGCACGGCTGGTGAGCACAAAACTGCGGCGGGCGTTGGCGCTGTTGGCGGCCCGGGAATCGTCCCAGGTGATGGTGATGGTGTACACGCGCTGATTGAGGGCGATGGTGCCGGTTGCCGTAGCGCCCCCGAAATTGACGATATTGCTGGTGAAATCGTAGAGGTCCTGGTCCCGGGCGACACTCGGATTGCCCGACGTCGGCGGTGTAACGGTGTAGTCGGCGGCAGCGTTGGCGCGAATGCGGTCCATCATGTCGTAGGCGATGAAACTGGCCTGGCTGGTCATGCGCGCACTGTCGGTGTACTTCAGCGCATTCAGTTGAATCGCCGCCGCACCCAGCAGCCCAACGCCCAGAACCAACAACGCAACCAGGACTTCAATCAGCGTCATGCCTTCCTGTGCACCCTTGCTCCCTTGCCTCATCCGCAACTTCCACCCAATAGAATTCGTCCGTTCAAACACACATTCAGCGTCCTGCTTTGCGTACCCGACACATAACTGATCACCAACGCCGTGGACGATGACGACAGGCCGCCCAGACTATTGAAATCAATGGCGGTCACTCCAGAGGTTAGCGTCAGCGTTGCACCGCTGCTCATCGCTGGAATAACACGTAATACATTGGCCGGAGTGCCCGTGCCGTCATACACCGACAATTCACCCGTCCAGAGGCTGCCGCCTGCCGTGGGGCGCACCCGCGTAGTCAAACCCCGATCGATCGCCTCCAGACGGGCGAAGTTCAGGCCATGTTGCAGATCACCGATCTCGGTATCGGCCCTGGTGACTTGCGTCGAACGGGTAAATGCCGGGACACCCAGCGTGATCAGGACCAGAAAGACGGCTATGGCGATCAGCAACTCGATCAGCGTGAAACCTTTTGTACGATGATCCATCGATGCCCTCCGTTGCCGTCGGCTATACCTGCTCTTACACGCTAGAACATTCGACCGCCAAGGCGAGGCTGTTTCGCCATTACTCGTGCACGGATTGCACGGGGCTCAACACTCCAGGGAGGGAGATGCCATGCATCAGCAAGGCTTCAGCTTGATCGAACTGCTTATGGGACTGACGATTGCCGGGATTGTTCTGCATTTGGTCAGTCCGGCGTTTGCAGCGGTCAAGGAATCGAACTATCGCGAGGAAGCGGCGAGGTCGCTTGTCAGCGGAATGCGTAGCGCAAGAAGCGAAGCCATTGCCCGAAACCAGACCGTTGTGATTTACGGCATAAACGGCGACTGGGGTCAGGGTTGGCGGATGATTCTGGATATCAATGGCAAAGGGCATGAGGACAGCAGCAATCCGCTGCTCGTTGAACGCCAGGGCAGTGCTCGAGTAACTGTCGTGGGTAATAGACCGGTCAGGAGTTTTGTCAGGTTCAGCGGTCTGGGCGAGCCATTGCTGCCCAGTGGCGCTTTTCAGGCGGGGACATTACACATCTGCTCAGCCCGGGAGTCCTTGAGCCAATACCAAGTGGTACTGGCCCGGACCGGCATTGTCAGCCTGCGCAGCACAAGGGCTGAACAGCCGCTTTGCGTGGGAGGAGAAGACTCAGAGGAGGGAACGAACGCGTAGTTCTTTAGGCATGGAGAACGTGATGTTCTCTTCCCGCCCAGCCAGCTCGTCAGCGCCAGTGGCACCCCAGGCCTGCAATTGCTGGATCACGCCACGCACCAGGACTTCCGGAGCGGAGGCGCCAGCCGTGATACCGATACGCTCGACACCTTCGAACCAGCTCTTTTGCAGGTCTTCGGCTCCGTCGATCAGATAGGCCGGGGTGGCCATGCGCTCGGCGAGTTCACGCAGGCGATTGGAGTTGGAGCTGTTCGGGCTGCCGACCACCAGCACCACATCGCATTCGTCGGCCAGTTGCTTGACCGCGTCCTGACGGTTTTGCGTGGCGTAGCAGATATCGTCCTTGCGCGGACCGCCAATGGCCGGGAAACGTGTACGCAGGGCGTCGATGACGCGGCTGGTATCGTCCATGGACAGGGTAGTCTGGGTCACGAACGCCAGTTTTTCCGGGTTATGTACTTGCAGTTCGGCGACGTCTTTTTCGTCTTCGACCAGATAGATCGCACCGCCGTTACTGGCATCGTACTGACCCATGGTGCCTTCGACTTCCGGGTGACCCGCGTGGCCGATGAGGATGCATTCACGACCATCGCGGCTGTAGCGCGCGACTTCGATATGCACCTTGGTCACCAGCGGGCAGGTGGCATCGAACACTTTCAGGCCACGGCCTGCGGCTTCGGTGCGCACTGCCTGGGAAACGCCGTGGGCACTGAAGATCACGATCACGTCGTCCGGCACCTGATCCAGTTCCTCGACGAAAATCGCACCACGGTTGCGCAGGTCTTCGACGACGAATTTGTTGTGGACCACTTCATGGCGCACATAGATCGGCGGCCCGAAGACTTCCAGGGCGCGGTTGACGATTTCGATCGCCCGGTCCACACCGGCGCAGAAGCCACGGGGGTTGGCGAGTTTGATTTGCATGCTGAGCCTCGTGTCTTGCGCGCGAAAATTGATCGTAGACCCGTAGGAGCAAAGCTCGCTCGCGATAGCGGTGGATCAGTCAACGGTGATATTGACTGAAATGACGCTATCGCGAGCAAGCTTTGCTCCTACAGATGACCGTATGAGGTCAGTTACAACGCCTTGACGGAGATAATTTCCACGTCAAAGGTCAGTGTCTTGCCAGCCAGCGGGTGGTTGAAGTCGATGGTCACTTGCGCGTCATCGAATTCTTTCACCACGCCCGGCAATTCAGTATTGGCCGCATCGTTGAAGATCACCAGCAAACCGGGCGACAGGTCCATGTTCTGGAACTGCGAGCGCGGGATGATCTGCACGTTTTGCGGGTTCGGCTGGCCGAAAGCGTTTTCCGGCTCGATGCTCAGCGTACGCTTGTCACCCGCCTTGAAACCGAACAGCGCGGCTTCGAAACCTGGCAACAGGTTGCCGTCACCGACCTTGAAGGTCGCCGGGGCTTTGTCGAAGGTGCTGTCCACTGTGTCGCCGTTCTCCAGGCGCAATGCGAAATGCAAGGTGACTTCCGTGTTCTGGCCGATGCGTTGTTCAGCCAATACCTGTTCAGTCATGAACGGCTTCTCCGGTCTTTTTACTTTTGAACATGTCCAGTGCCAGCATGACTGCGCCCACAGTGATAGCACTGTCGGCAAAGTTGAACGCCGGGAAGTACCAGCGGTTCTGCCAGTGCACCAGAATAAAATCGATCACATGGCCCAGGGCAATGCGGTCATACAGATTGCCCAGCGCGCCACCCAGCACCAGTGCCAGGGCGATTGCCAGCCAGGTATCGTTGCGCCCCAGGCGCTTGAGCCACACCACCAGCACCGCACTGACCACGACCGCGATCAAGGCAAACAACCAGCGCTGCCAGCCGGAGCTATCGGCCAGGAAGCTGAATGCCGCGCCGGTGTTGTAGGCCAGGGTCCAGCTGAAGTAATCGGGGATCACCACGATTTGCTGGTACATCGCCAGCTTGCCTTCGAAGTAGAACTTGCTGGCCTGGTCGATGACCAGGACCAGCAAACTCAACCAGAGCCAGCCCAGCCGTCCGAAACGGCCAACGGCATTAGGCATAGTGGCGAACCTCGCCGGTGCCGCTGATGTTGTCGACGCAACGACCGCAAATTTCCGGATGTTCCGGGTTCACGCCGACGTCTTCACGGCAGTGCCAGCAACGGGCGCACTTGGCGTGGGCCGATTTGACGATCTTCAGCTTCAGGCCGCTGACTTCGGTGACCACGGCGTCGGCCGGTGCCTGTACAAACGGTGCAACACTGGCGGTGGACGTGATCAGGACGAAGCGCAGTTCGTTGCTCAGCTTGGCCAGGTCGGCGCTCAGCGCGTCTTCGGCGAACAATGTCACTTCAGCTTGCAGGTTGCCACCGACGGCCTTGGCCGCGCGCTGGATTTCCATCTCCTTGTTGACCGCCACCTTGACCGCCATGATCCGGTCCCAGTAAGCACGATCCAGCTCGAAGCCTTCCGGCAGCTCGCTCAGGCCTTCGTACCAGGTGTTGAGCATGACCGACTCGTTGCGCTCGCCCGGCAGGTATTGCCACAGCTCGTCGGCGGTGAACGCCAGGATCGGTGCGATCCAGCGAACCAATGCTTCGGAGATGTGGAACAACGCGGTCTGGCACGAACGACGGGCCTTGCTGTCAGCGCCGGTGGTGTACTGACGGTCCTTGATGATGTCCAGGTAGAAACCGCCCAGCTCCTGCACGCAGAAGTTGTGGATCTTGGAGTAGACGTTCCAGAAGCGGTATTCACCGTAGTGCTCTTGCAACTCGCGTTGCAGCAGCAGGGTGCGGTCCACGGCCCAACGGTCCAGCGCGAGCATTTCTTCGGCCGGCAGGAGGTCGGTGGCCGGGTTGAAGCCGGTCAGGTTCGAAAGCAGGAACCGCGCGGTGTTACGGATACGCCGGTAGGCGTCCGCACTGCGTTGCAGGATCTGCTCGGAAACCGCCATTTCGCCCGAATAGTCAGTCGAAGCGACCCACAGACGCATGATATCGGCGCCCAGGGTGTCGTTGACCTTTTGCGGCGCAATCACGTTGCCCAACGACTTGGACATCTTGCGGCCGGACTCGTCGACGGTGAAACCGTGGGTCAGCAGCTCACGGTACGGCGCGTGGTTGTCGATGGCGCAACCGGTCAGCAGGGACGAGTGGAACCAGCCACGGTGCTGGTCCGAACCTTCCAGGTACAGGTCGGCACGCGGGCCGGACTCGTGACCCATCGGGTGTGAACCGCGCAAAACGTGCCAGTGCGTGGTGCCCGAGTCGAACCATACGTCCAGCGTATCGCTGATCTTGTCGTACTGCGGCGCTTCCTCGCCCAGCAGCTCAGCGGCATCCAGTTTGAACCAGGCTTCGATGCCTTCGACTTCGACGCGCTTGGCGACTTCTTCCATCAGTTCGACGGTACGCGGATGCAGCTCGCCGCTTTCCTTGTTCAGGAAGAACGGGATCGGCACGCCCCAGTTGCGCTGACGGGAGATGCACCAGTCCGGACGGTTGGCGATCATCGAGTGCAGGCGCGCCTGGCCCCAGGCCGGAACGAATTTGGTGTCTTCAATGGCTTTGAGCGAACGCTGGCGCAGGGTGTCGCCCGTGGTCGGCTGCTTGTCCATGCCGATGAACCACTGTGCGGTGGCGCGGTAGATCAGCGGGGTCTTGTGGCGCCAGCAGTGCATGTAGCTGTGTTCGATGACGGTGGTGTGCAGCAGCGCACCGACTTCGGTCAGCTTGTCGACGATGGCCGGGTTGGCCTTCCAGATGAACTGGCCACCGAAAAACTCCAGCGAGGGCACGTAGACGCCATTGCTTTGAACCGGATTGAGGATGTCATCGTTGACCATGCCGTACTTCTTGCAGGTCACGAAGTCGTCTACGCCGTAGGCTGGCGAGGAGTGAACCACACCGGTGCCGGCGCCCAGTTCGACGTAGTCGGCCAGGTACACCGGCGACAGACGGTCGTAGAACGGGTGGCGGAAGTTGATCAGTTCCAGTGCTTTACCGGTGGTGGTCGCGATGACCGAGCCTTGCAGGCTGTATCGCGCCAGGCACGACTCGACCAACTCCTCGGCCAGCACCAGCAACTTGTCGCCGACGTCGACCAGGGCGTAGTTGAATTCCGGGTGAACGTTCAGCGCCTGGTTGGCCGGGATGGTCCACGGGGTGGTGGTCCAGATCACGATCGAAGCAGGCTTGGCCAGCGATGGCAGGCCGAATGCGGCCGCCAGTCTGGCTTCATCGGCAATCGGGAATGCCACGTCGATGGTCGAGGACTTCTTGTTCTCGTACTCGACTTCCGCTTCAGCCAGGGCCGAACCGCAGTCGAAGCACCAGTTCACGGGTTTGAGGCCCTTGAACACGAAACCGCCCTTGACGATTTCCGCCAGGGCACGGATTTCACCGGCCTCGTTCTTGAAGTCCATGGTCTTGTACGGGTTGGCGAAATCGCCCAACACGCCCAGACGGATGAATTCGGATTTCTGGCCTTCGATCTGCTCGGTGGCGTAGGCGCGGCACAGTTCGCGGGTCTTGTCCGCGCCCAGGTTTTTGCCGTGGGTCACTTCGACCTTGTGCTCGATCGGCAGGCCGTGGCAGTCCCAGCCCGGAACATAAGGTGCGTCGAAGCCCGACAGGGTCTTCGAGCGGATGATCATGTCCTTGAGAATCTTGTTCAGTGCATGACCGATGTGAATCGTGCCGTTGGCGTACGGAGGACCGTCGTGCAGGACGAACTTCGGACGATCCTTGCCAATCTCGCGCAACTTTCCGTACAGGCCAATGCTGTCCCAACGCTGCAGAATCTGCGGTTCGCGCTGAGGCAGGCCGGCCTTCATTGGGAAGGCGGTGTCCGGAAGGTTTAGCGTGGCTTTATAGTCGGTCATTTAAGGCTCTTCATTAGCGATGGGCGCTAGGTGCGGCTAGTGCACGGGCGGCGGCGACATCCGCGTTGATCGCCGTTTTCAACGCCTCCAGAGAGGCGAAACGCTGCTCTTCACGCAGCTTGTGGTGGAAAACCACCGTTAAACGCCGGTCGTACAGATCGCCGGCAAAATCTAAAAGATGCACTTCCAGGTGGGCTTTGCCATCACCTTGGACCGTAGGCCGTACGCCGATGTTGGCGACGCCGGGCCAGGTCTTGCCGTCGATCTCGACGTTGACCAGGTAGACCCCGGTGAACGGCACGCGACGGCGCTTGAGTTGTATGTTGGCGGTGGGCGTACCCAGCTGCCGCGCGAGTTTCTGGCCGTGCAGCACGCGACCGGCAATCCGGTACGGGCGGCCGAGCAGGCGTTCGGCGAGGGTAAAGTCGGCAGCCGCCAGTGCATTCCGCACCTGGGTGCTGCTGACGCGAATCCCGTCGAGCTCGACGGTCTGCGCCGCTTCGACGGTAAAACCCTGCACGACGCCGGCCTGCTGCAGGAAATCGAAATCCCCTACCCGGTCACAGCCGAAGCGGAAGTCGTCGCCGACTTCAAGGTGCTGCACGCCGAGGCCGTCCACCAGGATGGTATCGACGAACGCCTTGGCGCTGAGTTTGCTCAGACGTTGATTGAACGCCAGGCACAGGACCCTGTCGACACCTTCGGCGGCCAGCAATTGCAGTTTATCCCGCAGGCGGGCCAGGCGCGCCGGCGCCGTGTCCGGAGCGAAGAACTCCCGCGGCTGCGGCTCGAAAATCACCACGCAGCTGGGAACGCCCAACTCCAGCGCACGCTCACGCAACCGCGCCAGGATAGCCTGGTGGCCACGGTGTACACCGTCAAAGTTGCCAATAGTGGCGACACAGCCCCGATGCTGGGGGCGCAGATTGTGGAGGCCTCGAACCAGCTGCATAACGCGCTTCTTGCTCATAAAGTGGTCGATTATAACCACACCCGGCGGCCGACGACAGGCAACACCGTATTCCAAAGTCATCGAGCCGACAAAAATGCCGGCCCGCCCATGTTTTTCGAGGTTTTCTCTTAGCCCAGCGCTTTGCGATTGAAATCGCGCAAACGGAAACCCATCAACACTAACATGCCGAAATAGGCCACCACACCCGCCACCACCAAGGCGCCCAGGCGCAGGAAGCGCTCAAGCATCTGCCCCTCACCCCAGGCTGGCATAAAGTGCATCCCGGCCAGCAGCACGCCAGACATCACAGAAACCGCGACCACCAGTTTGAAGCCAAACTTCGCCCAACCCGGCTGTGGCTGGTACATCTGCTGCTTGCGCAACTGATAAAAGAGCAGCCCGGCATTCAGACAGGCCCCGGCACTGATGGCGAGTGCCAGGCCGGCGTGGGCCAGCGGACCGATCAGCACCAGGTTGAACAATTGCGTGACGATGAGGGTAAAAATCGCAATTTTTACCGGGGTGCGGATGTTTTGTTGCGCATAAAAGCCAGGAGCCAGCACTTTAATCACAATAATCCCGAGCAGCCCGACCGAATAGGCGATCAGCGCCCGCTGGGTCATGGCAGCATCAAATGCATTGAATTGACCGTACTGGAACAGTGAAACCGTCAGTGGCTCGGCCAGAATCCCCAATGCCAGGGAGCACGGCAATACCAGCATGAAGCACAGGCGCAGGCCCCAATCGAGGATGCGCGAATATTCGAGGCGATCCTTATTGGCGTAGGTCTTGGCCAGGGTCGGCAGCAGGATCGTTCCCAACGCCACGCCCAGTACGCCGGACGGCAACTCCATCAAGCGGTCGGCGTAGTACATCCAGGATACGGAGCCGGCCACCAGGAACGAGGCGAAGATGGTATTGATGATCAGCGAAATCTGACTGACCGATACCCCGAGAATCGCTGGCAGCATCTGCTTCATCACTCGCCACACGCCGCTGTCGCGCAGGTTCAGGCGCGGCAGCACCAGCATGCCGATCTTTTTCAGGTGGGGCAGCTGATAGAGCAACTGCGCCAGGCCGCCGACCAGTACCGCCCAGCCCAGTGCCATCACCGGCGGATGGAAATACGGCGTCAGGAACACCGCGAAGACGATCATGCTGACGTTAAGCAGCGTTGGCACGAAGGCTGGTACCGAAAAGCGGTTCCACGTGTTAAGGATCGCGCCGGCCAATGAAGACAGGGAAATCAACAAAATATAGGGAAAGGTCACCCGCAACAGGCTGGCGGTCAGCTCGAACTTTTCCGGGGAATCGACGAAACCCGGTGCAGTCACCCAAATGACCCATGGCGCGGCAATCATGCCCAACGCCGTGACCAGCGCCAGCACCAGCGTCAACAGACCCGAAACGTAGGCAATAAATGTTTTTGTAGCCTCTTCACCCTTCTGGGTTTTGTACTCGGCAAGAATCGGCACGAATGCCTGGGAAAACGCCCCTTCGGCGAAGATGCGCCGCAACAGGTTGGGCAGTTTAAAGGCGATAAAGAAGGCGTCGGTCGCCATTCCCGCACCGAATGTGCGCGCAATGAGGGTGTCACGAACGAATCCCAGAATCCGGGAAAGCATTGTGATAGAGCTGACGGCGGCCAACGATTTGAGCAGATTCATTGAAAGAGTTTGTGCCTGTCGATAAACAGCAGGCGAACTACGCGCCTACTTGTGCGATACTCCGCGCCGCAACAGCACAGAGCCAAAGCTCGCGAGTTTACAGGTCACACGCCGGAAAGAAATATCCCGCGCAGACGACCTCATGAAAACGTGACGAGCGAAGGCAAGACAAGGCGAAAGCAGGCGAGAAAGCGGAGTTGACGAACGTCAATGAGCATTTCGAGCCTGCTTTCAACGCTGTATTGCCGAGCGCAGTAGTTTTCATGGGGTCGGGGCCGACCACTTAGCGGAACGTTTCCTCCGCCCTTGACAAGACTTCAACTCATCGGCATGATTCGCGGCCTATTTTGTTTGCTATTTCCTAAAAAGTCTTTCGAGGAGCTCGACGGTGGCCAACTCACCTTCCGCCAAAAAACGTGCAAAACAGGCTGAGAAGCGTCGCAGCCACAACGCCAGCCTGCGTTCCATGGTCCGTACCTACATCAAGAACGTAGTTAAGGCCATCGACGCAAAAGACGCTGCTAAAGCTCAAGCTGCTTACGTTCTGGCTGTGCCAGTTATCGACCGTATGGCCGATAAAGGCATCATCCACAAGAACAAGGCCGCTCGTCATAAGAGCCGCCTGAATGGCCACGTCAAGGCCCTGAACGTTGCCGCTGCTGCCTAAGCGACACGCTCATTAAAAAACCGACCTCAGGGTCGGTTTTTTATTGCCTGCGATATGGCGAACGCGACGCAAAAAAAATGTAGGAGTGACCCTGCTCGCGATGGCGGTGTACCCGTCGAGATCAAAACTGACTGATACACCGCTATCGCGAGCAGGCTCACCCCTACAATTGGTTTTGCGTCGTTATTACTGGACGGGCGCCCACGGCAAAATCGGAATCGCCGTCACCGCATTCTGCGGACTGCCTTCGATCAAGCGATCGCTGTAGACCAGATAAACCAGCGTATTGCGCTTCTTGTCGAGAAAGCGCACGACCTGCATGGTCTTGAATACCAGCGAGGTGCGCTCCTTGAACACCTCCTCGCCATCCTTGAGCTCACCCTTGAAGCTGATCGGCCCGACCTGGCGACAGGCAATTGAAGCCTCGGCGCGATCTTCAGCCAACCCCAAACCACCCTTCACGCCACCGGTCTTGGCACGTGACAGATAGCAGGTCACACCGGCGACCTTCGGATCATCAAACGCCTCGACAACAATCCGGTCGTTCGGGCCGACGAACTTGAACACCGTCGACACCTGGCCAATTTCCTCGGCCGAAGCCAGCAGCGGCATCGCCAGCAGCAGCCCCAACAATCCTTTTGCCACACGCATTCAGGTATTCCCTCAGACCAGAATCAGATTATCGCGATGAACCAGCTCTGGCTCCGCCATATAACCCAACAAACCGACTATCGCATCAGACGACTGACCGATGATTTTTTGCGCCTCAAGAGCACTGTAGTTGGCCAGGCCACGAGCAATTTCTCGACCGTCCGGCGCGACGCAGACCACCATCTCACCGCGACGGAAGCTGCCCTGCACCAATTTGACCCCAACCGGCAGCAAACTCTTGTTGCCTTGGGACAATGCCGTCACCGCCCCCGCATCCAATACCAGGGTGCCGCGGGTTTGCAGATGCCCGGCCAACCACTGCTTACGCGCCGCCAACATGCCGCGCTCAGGCGAGAGCAAGGTGCCGATACGCTCACCTGCCTTGAGGCGATCCAATACACGCTCAATGCGCCCACCCACGATGATCGTATGCGCCCCGGAACGCGCCGCCAGGCGCGCAGCGCGCAATTTGGTCTGCATGCCACCACGCCCCAATGCACCACCGGTACCACCCGCCACCGCATCAAGCGCCGGATCATCGGCACGCGCTTCGTAAATCAACTGGGCATCGGGATTGTTGCGCGGATCGGCGTCGAACATGCCATCGCGATCCGTCAGGATCACCAGCAAATCAGCCTCGACCAGGTTGGCCACCAGCGCCGCCAGGGTATCGTTGTCGCCGAAACGGATTTCGTCGGTGACCACGGTGTCATTCTCGTTGATCACCGGAATGACCTTCAGCTCGACCAGCGCGCGCAAGGTGCTGCGGGCATTCAGGTAGCGCTTGCGGTCTGACAGGTCATCATGGGTCAGCAGAATCTGCGCGGTGTGCCGGCCATGCTCGGCAAAGCTTGACTCCCAGGCCTGCACCAAGCCCATCTGACCGATTGCAGCCGCGGCCTGGAGCTCGTGCATCGCACTGGGTCGGGCAGTCCAGCCCAGACGGCTCATACCGGCCGCTACCGCCCCGGAGGACACCAGCACCAGCTCGACACCCGCCTCATGCAGAGCCACCATCTGCTCTACCCAGACACCCATTGCTGCGCGATCCAGGCCTTTGCCGTCCGCCGTCAGCAAAGCGCTGCCGATTTTCACGACCCAACGCTGCGCACCTGTCACCTTGCTCCGCATCATCTTCAACCTTAGCTTGAGGACAGCGCGACCCAGCGCTGCCCGTGACGTTATTCGTGAGTTCCGATTTCCAGATACCAAAACGCCGCTCGATTGAGCGGCGCTTAAAGTGCCGGCCTGCCAGCGATGATAACACCGCGATCAGACAGATAGACCGCCTTCGCGGGCAAGCCACGCTCCTACCGAATCAGTCGCGCACGTAAATGATTTCCGGACCGTCTTCGTCATCCACATCTTCTTCATCCCAATCATCGTCGCCGATGTCGTGGACCGACTTCACGCCGCTGCGACGCAGGGCACGCTGGTCGTCCAGCGCCTGCAATTGCGCACGGGCTTCATCTTCGATGCGCTGATCGAGTTCAGCCAACTCTTCCTTGTAGGCCGGGTCGTTAGCCAGGCGATCGGCACGATCTTCCAGGTAACGCATGATGTCGTGGCACAGACGCTCGGTGTTCTGCTTGGCAATGGCCGAGATCACATAAACCGGGCCGGTCCACTCCAGACGATCAACGATCTCCTTGACGCGGGCATCGTGCTCTTCGTCGAGGATCTGGTCGCACTTGTTCAGGATCAACCAGCGATCACGCTCAGCCAGGGACGGACTGAATTTGGTCAGCTCGCTGACGATGACTTCAGCCGCATCCGGCGCACTGGTGTCATCCAGTGGCGCCATGTCCACGAGATGCAGCAGCAGGCGCGTACGCGACAAGTGCTTGAGGAAGCGAATCCCCAGGCCCGCACCATCGGAAGCGCCTTCGATCAGACCCGGAATGTCCGCGACCACGAAGCTTTTCCAGCGATCGACGCTGACCACACCCAGGTTTGGCACCAGGGTGGTGAACGGATAGTCGGCGACTTTCGGCTTGGCGGCCGACACCGAACGGATAAAGGTACTTTTACCGGCGTTCGGCAAGCCCAGCAGGCCCACGTCCGCCAGCACTTTCATTTCCAGCTTGAGGTCACGCTGCTCGCCCGGCTTGCCCGGCGTGGTCTGGCGTGGCGCACGGTTGGTACTGGATTTGAAACGGGTGTTGCCCAGACCGTGCCAGCCGCCATGGGCAACCAGCAGCTTCTGGCCGGCCTTGGTCAGGTCGCCGATCACTTCCTGAGTGGCCGAGTCGATCACCGTAGTGCCCACAGGCACACGCAGGACCAGATCCTCGCCCTTCTTGCCGGTGCAGTCAGTGCTGCCGCCGTTGGAGCCACGCTCGGCATCAAAGTGCCGGGTGTAACGGTAGTCGACCAGGGTGTTGAGGTTTTCGTCGGCCATCATGTAGATGGAACCGCCATCACCACCGTCACCACCGTTAGGACCGCCGTTCTCGATGAATTTTTCGCGACGGAAGCTCATGCAACCGTTGCCGCCGTCACCGGCCTTTACTCGAATCGATACTTCGTCAACAAACTTCATTACACAACGCCTCTCGCCATACGGACGAGCCGAAAAACACTAAGACATAAGACTCTTGCAAAAATGAGCGCAGCGACCTCAATCAACGACCGCACAGTCCAGCGCGCCGACAGCCCATACAAACAGTTTTGCAAGAGACTCACCCCACAAACGAAAAAGCCCCGTCGCGAGACAGGGCTTTTCCAGCGATCGCGCAATTAAGCCGCGACTACGCTCACGTAACGACGACCGAAGGCGCCTTTTACTTCGAACTTGATCACGCCTTCGACTTTAGCGAAGAGGGTGTGATCTTTACCCATGCCAACGCCGTAGCCAGCGTGGAATTGGGTGCCGCGCTGACGCACGATGATGTTGCCTGCTTTGATAGCCTGGCCGCCATACATCTTCACGCCAAGGCGTTTGGCTTCTGAGTCGCGACCGTTACGGGTACTACCACCAGCTTTTTTGTGTGCCATGAGTTCAATTCTCCTAGTGAGGAATTAGGCTGAAATTAAGCCTGAATACCGGTGATTTTGATCTCGGTGTACCACTGGCGGTGGCCCATACGCTTCATGTGGTGCTTACGGCGACGGAACTTGATGATGCGGACTTTATCGTGACGACCTTGGGAGATCACTTCAGCCACAACGGTAGCGCCAGCAACAACTGGAGCGCCGATATTCACGTCGTCGCCATTGGCAACCAACAGAACGCGATCAAAGGTAACGGATTCGCCGGTAGCGACTTCCAGTTTTTCGATCTTCAGGTATTCACCTGGGGCGACTTTGTACTGCTTGCCGCCAGTAACGATTACTGCATAAGACATGGTATTTCTCCGATAATCCTGCTCACCCAGCTCTTTATAAGAAGAGGTATTGGCTGGCATGGCTGCATTTGGCTGGAGGCCGCTTGCAATTGCGTAAGGCAGGTGCTGCCCAGGAAGTTCAGGGTGCGCGATTGTACGCAAGGCACGAGCGCCTTGCAATAGGCCGTCCATCGCGCCTTGACAGGCCCGGACGTGGGTCCTAGCATGCCGCGCAACCCTTCTGGAGCGACTGTCGCTGATGCAACCCCAAGCTTTCTACCGCGCGGTCGCGGACGATTTTAGCGCCGTCGACGGCATCATCAAGAAGCAGCTGACTTCCCGAGTGCCGTTGGTATCGAAAATCGGTGACTACATCACCTCGGCCGGCGGCAAACGCCTTCGACCTTTATTAGTGTTGCTGTGTGGCAAGGCCCTGGGCCGCGAAGGCGATGACCTGCGCCTGCTGGCCGCAACCATTGAATTCCTGCACACCGCGACCCTGCTGCACGACGACGTGGTCGACATGTCCGGCATGCGCCGTGGCCGCTCGACCGCCAACGCCATGTGGGGCAATGCGCCAAGCGTGCTGGTGGGCGACTTCCTGTATTCGCGCTCCTTCGAAATGATGGTCGAACTGGGCTCCATGCCGGTGATGAAAATTCTTTCGCAAGCCACGCGCATTATCGCCGAAGGCGAAGTGTTGCAGCTGTCGAAGGTCCGTGACGCCAGCACCACCGAAGAAACCTATATGGAAGTCATCCGCGGCAAGACCGCGATGCTCTTCGAAGCCTCGACCCACAGCGCCGCGGCCCTGGCCGGTGCAACATCCGAACAGAGCGAAGCGCTGCGCACCTTCGGTGATCACCTGGGCGTGGCGTTCCAACTGGTCGACGATCTGCTCGACTACAAAGGCGACGCCGAAACCCTGGGCAAGAACGTCGGTGACGATCTGGCCGAAGGCAAGCCGACCCTGCCGCTGATCTACACCATGCGCGAAGGCACGCCGGAGCAGGCAGCCCTGGTGCGCAAAGCGATCCAGAAAGGCGGCATCGAAGACCTGGAAAGCATCCGTGCAGCCGTCGAAGCCTCTGGCTCGCTGGAATACACCGCACAACTCGCCCGCGATTACGTGGCCCGTGCGATCAAGTGCCTTGAAGCGTTGCCCGCCAGCGAGTATCGCGATGCGCTGGTCGAATTGAGCGAGTTTGCGGTCGCCCGCACGCACTGATTGCCGCTGTTCTGTAGGAGCGAGCCTGCTCGCGATGGACGTTAACGACAACGCGGGTATCCAGGATAAACGCGGTGTCCTTGAGTTCTTCGCGAGCAGGCTCGCTCCTACAGGTTTTCAGGCACTCCCCCCCAGCCGCCTAAAACCCTATACAATGTGCGCTTTTTAGCGATCCTGAATCCAAGGAGCCTTAGTGAGCACATTGCCACCCTGCCCGAAATGCAATTCCGAGTACACCTACGAAGATGGCGCGCAGCTGATCTGCCCCGAGTGCGCTCACGAATGGTCCGCCAGCGGCGAAGCCGAAGCGGTGTCCAATGACGCGGTGAAAAAGGATTCGGTCGGCAACGTCCTGCAGGACGGCGACACCATCACCGTGATCAAGGACCTCAAGGTCAAAGGCACGTCACTGGTGGTCAAGGTCGGCACCAAGGTCAAGAATATCCGCCTGTGCGATGGCGATCACGACATCGACTGCAAGATCGATGGTATCGGCCCGATGAAACTCAAATCCGAGTTTGTCAGAAAAGTCTGATTTTGCTGTATCCCATCCCGCGCCCGTCGTGGGATGGCGCTTCGCCCTCCCCTAAACGCCAGCCGTTTTGACCCAGCGCAATCCTTACCCGGAAATAGCCACAATCGGCCAATAGGCCCTTGCTATTTGATGAATAAGAATTATTCTCATTGAAACCCATTCAATGGAGATGAGACATGACTTATTTGATCGATGCCTGGCTGGACCGCCCACACCCTTACCTGAGAATCCTCCACCGGGAAACCGGGGAAGTCTGTGCAGTGCTTGAAGAGGAAGCGCTGAGTGAACTGCAGGATCAGGGTGACCTGGATCTCAATGGCTTGAGTTCCAGCGAGCCAGTGGTGCTCAAGGAGGTGGTGAGAAATCTGTTTCTGTTCTGCTATGCCCGGGCGCTGCGCCCGACCAGTGAGCTGCATCACAAGATCGAAATATGAAGAGCACCGCAAAAACTGTGGGAGCGAACCTTCTCGCGAAAGCGGCCTGACATTCAACATTAATGCTGACTGACATTCCGTCTTCGCGAGCAGGCTCGCTCCCACATTGGCCCGATGTGATATAGGGCTGGGTATTACAGAACGTCGAGCAGCTCGACGTCGAATACCAGAACGCTGTGCGGCGGGATGCTGCCAACGCCTTGAGCGCCGTAAGCCAGTTCGCTCGGCACGTACAGGCGCCATTTGCTGCCGGCATTCATCAGTTGCAGGGCTTCGGTCCAGCCGGCGATCACGCCGCCAACCGGGAATTCCGCAGGCTGGCCGCGCTCGTAGGAGCTGTCGAACACAGTGCCGTCGATCAGGGTGCCGTGGTAGTGAGTACGCACGGTGTCTTCACGGGATGGCTTGGCGCCTTCACCGGCAGTCAGTACTTCGAACTGCAGGCCGGACGCCAGGGTGGTGATGCCGTCACGCTTGGCGTTTTCAGCCAGGAAGGCCAGGCCTTCGCCAGCGGCCGCTTCAGCCTTGGCGGCCGCTTCGGCCTGCATGATTTCGCGGATCACCTTGAAGCTGGCGGACATTTCTTCCTGGCCAACGCGGCTTGGCAGACCTGCGAATGCGTCGGTCAAGCCTGCCAGGATCGCGTCCAGGCTAACGCCAGGTGGCGGGTTGTCGCGCAGTTGGTCGCCCAACTGACGGCCAATACCGTAGCTGACGCGGGTTTCGTCGGTGGACAGATTTACTTCGGACATGACACTGCTCCGCTGTGCGGACGGCCCGGGAACTTGCCGTGCACGCACAGCGCGTCCCGGAACGCCCGGAACCAAAAGGGCCAGCAGACTAGCACAGATGCCATCGTGTTGATCAGAGCCGTCAGCGCTGCGGTGTGGAACGCTGATCGATCGGCACCTTCAGACTTTCATCGATACCACCGAGCCCGCACATCTCGTCATGCACCAGATGATGCACAAGGTTGAAGTTCAACCTGGGAAAGGAGCGCAGCACATCGCGGGCATGCTCCACGGAACGCAGGTGCATCATGTGGCCGTGAGTGTCGCTCAAAGGATAGGCTGCGCCATGCATCCGCGCCTCCAGCAGGTAGATCCCGCCTTCCATCGAGATCAGATTCAGCTCATCGACCTTTCCGGCGACGGCATAAGCATTCAACTCTTGCAGGTTCATGAACGCACCTCATGCGGCGAGCCATTACCTTTACAGGGATATGCCTCGCCGCATCAAAGTACAAGCCACAAACGCCACCGTCTGTCTGTTTCAGTGCTTGGTCACTTTATCCAGGTAACCCATGGCGAACGCCGACACTACGAACGTCATGTGAATGATCACGTACCACTGCAGGTGCTCCGGATCGACGTTCTTGGCGTCCATGAAGATTCGAAGCAAATGGATGGAGGAAATCGCCACGATGGAAGCCGCCACCTTCATCTTCAGGGAAGACGAGTCCATGGTGCCCAGCCAGTTGAGCTTTTCCTTGCTGTCGTCGATGTCCAGTTGGGAAACGAAGTTTTCGTAACCGGAGATCATTACCATCACCAGCAAACCACCCACCAGCGCCATGTCGATCAACGACAGCAACACCAGGATCAGGTCCGATTCGGCCATAGAAAAGACATTGGGGATGACGTGGAAGACTTCCTGGAAGAACTTCAGTGCCAAGGCCAGCAGCCCAAGGGACAGGCCGAAGTAGATAGGCGCCAGCAGCCAGCGGGAGGCGTACATTGTGTTTTCGATAAAGCGTTCCATTGAATCTCACACGTGTTTGAAAATGGCCGCGAGTATAACAGCCGCCTGTTGCCCCCAGAAACCGTCGGGAAATCCGCCACCTGCGCGTGTGTGTCAAAGTTTTTCTGCTAGTGTCCAAACCATTGACAGCTCAGTGATATCGGACAGGAAAACTGGAAATGGATCTGCGTTTGCCTTTAACCAGTGCCGGAATCTGCCTGGCTCTGCTGATGAGCGCTTGCTCACCCAGCGACGAGAAGCGCGAGGTCAGCCTTGAGGAGAAAACGGCGCAGTTCGAAAAATCGCTGGATGCCATTGCGGACCCGAAGCTCAAGGATGCCGTGGCCGAACTCGGTGGCTCGCTGTTACTGCTCGAACGGGCGCAACTCAAGCTCGACAGCAAACCGGTGGTGACCGAATACGGTGAAGACGCCCTCGCCATTCTCAAGCACTACCCCTCGCCACAAGCCCTGGTCGACACCTACATCAACGGCCTGTTCGTGCTGCACAAGGACTCCAGTTCCGACTACCTGACCGACCTGCAACCGGTGTTTCCCTTCAACTTCAGCACGCCGGCCGCGTTTCTTTTTCCCCATGGGCTGGAATGGCAGTCGGTCACCCTGAGCAATAAACGCATCATTGCCTTCCAGCCGGAATGGTCGGAAACCGATCCCGGTATCCAGCTGAGCCCTTCGAGCTCCAACCTGACCAATCCCGATGACCTGACCGTGGCCTACCCGTTCATCGAAGGCCTCGATGTCGACATCAAGAAGCAGCCGCAACCGGTCAGCCTGCAAGGCAAGGTGGAAGTCATTGCGCCGCGCCGGCTCTACAGCTTCGACCTGACAAAAAAGGATGTCGGCCAGACTCGCACGAACGACAACCTCAGCGTCACCCTGCTGAAACTGGGCAATAACTACGCGGAAATCGAATTCAACAACAGCGCACCGCAGGCTCCGGAGATCGGGGAAACACCCCTGAATCCGCTGATCGTCCAGGCCCGGGACGCCACCGGGCAATTTCTCTCGCGTTCAGGCTCGATCAACGAAACGGCTGCGCAGATTGCCTTCTATCAGCGGCAGCTGGCAAAAATGCAGCAACAAAAGGCCTGGAGCGAGGAGTTTGAAAAACAGCTCGATGAAGAACAGCGCACCTTCGAGAAGCAACAATCCCACCGGTATTCGAAGGTGTATTTCAACGGACCGATCGACACCCTCGAAGTCAGCCTGCTGGACTTTTCAGCCGTCACGGTCACCCGCAAGGACCTGAACCTGCCGATCCGTCGTTTCGACCGCCACACCACACAGAAGAACATCCAGCCCCTGAACCTGCCAGTGGTGGTGTATGACGACCAGGCGCCGAACTGGCTCAAGGGTGCGACGTTGACCGAGGATCAACTGAAAAAGGCTGTCAGCATCAGCCAATCGGTGGAGGACCCGAGCGCTGCGCGAGTCGAATTCACTCACCTCAGAAGCTTCAATGACGAACTGCTCGGCACCTCCTTCAATCCAGGTGAAAGCCCGGTCAGCTTCTTCACCGAGGACAGCAAGGGCAAACGTTACGAGCCGATCGAACTGCCGCCGGAGGCGTATCAGGTCGATCCCCTGCGCGGCACCATCACCTACGACTTGAATCTGTTTCCGGAAACACCGGCGTACGTGGTGGGCTCCATACCGCTGTTCCTGGCCACCGTCGACAAACAGAGCATCGACGCCCACCAACTGCCCAAAGGCCTGGATCTCAAGGACAACGCACTGGTGGTGGATCTGAAGGTGTTTCCCGAGCAGGATTGGCGGTTTTACGCCAAGGACGACAGCGGTCACTACCTCAAGGAAATTCTTGCGGTCAACCACGATGCGAGCCCGGAAGGCCCCGGGCTGTTTGCCGTGCACTACTTCTATGGGCAACCCACACGCCTGGAAACCTATCAGCGAACCGACCTCGCCACCGTGCAATACGGTTACGAGGTCAAACTCGACAAGGCTGACATGTCCAAGCTGGCCCAATAGCGCGAATCAATGCTCTGGACGGAACTCGAAGCCACCCACGCTGCGGCAACGGCCACCATTGATTTCCCGCAGCTGGGCTTGCAGATGCAGGCACCAGATTTGCGGATCGTCGGCCAGCTCGTAACCGTGCAGGGTCAGGCTTTCAACAATGGTGTCGAGGATGGACTCAGCCACGAAAGGGCCATGAAACGGGCCTTGGGCTTTGATGGCTGAAGGTTGCTCACCGGCCATTCCGGCGGCGAACAGTAAGGTCCACATGCCCGTATCGCCAGCCAGGGGTTTGATGGCGCATTCGATACGGGTCACAAGACCCAGACATTGACGGGTGAGGCAGAGGTTGCGCGACATGGCGGCGACCCTCGGTAGATCCGGTATTCAGCCTTTACGCAAAGGCTGTCTCGATCCAGTGATTACTGTCCATATCCTTGTGCTGATAATAGAGGAAAAGTTTGACTGGCACGCCAGGTGAGACCAGAAGGCGCCGAATGGTCATTGTGTGAATATTGACGCCAGAGTGATGGCACTTTTTGAATTCAAACCAGATAAAAATGTGGGAGCGAGCCGGCTCGCGAAAGCGTCATGTCAGCCAAAAAATCAGTGACTGTCAGATCGATTTCGCGAGCCGGCTCGCTCCCACAGTGGATCGAGGGGTGAGCAGCTATATCAAGCCGGCTTGGCCTCCACCAGCGCCTCGACCGCCATCTCTTTCTCCGCTTCCTTGAGGTCATCTTCGCTGATCATTTCCGCGATGACCCGCAAGCGCTCCACCACTCGCGCGTTGACGCTGCCTTCAGGGAACTCGCCATTCTCGTCGGGCTCGCCTGCCGGTTCGCCGACCAACAGGCTCAGCGCCTCGTCGGCCTGGCGTACCGCATAGACATGGAATTGCCCCGCGCGCACCGCGGCCAGCACTTTCTCGTCGAGCATCAGCGTGGCCACGTTCGCGTGCGGAATGATCGCCCCCTGCTCCCCGGTCAGCCCACGGGCCTCGCAGAGCCGGAAGAAACCTTCGATCTTCTCGTTGACCCCGCCCACCGCCTGCACTTCACCGAACTGGTTGATCGAGCCGGTGATGGCAAAGCACTGTTTGAGCGGCGTTTTCGACAGGGCCGAAATCAAGGTGCATGCCTCGCCCAGTGACGCACTGTCGCCATCCACATACCCATAGGACTGTTCCAGGGCGATGCTCGCGGAAATCGCCAAGGGGAATTCCTGCGCGTAACGGCTGCCCAGATACCCGGTCAGAATCATCACGCCTTTGGAGTGGATCGGTTGACCGAGGTTGACCTCACGCTCGATGTCGACGATGCCGCTGCCGCCCGGGTACACCGTGGCGGAAATCCGTGCCGGTATCCCGAAGGCTGAATCGCCGACCTCCAGCACCGTCAAGCCGTTGCACTTGCCGACGGCGGCGCCATCGGTATCGATCAGGATGATTCCCGCCAGCATGTCATCGAGAATCCGCGCCGACACACGCCCCGTGCGGGTGGCCTTGGCCTTGAGCGCCCGCTCGATGTGACCGGCGTCGGTCATTTCGTCAGAGGCCAGGTGACGAATGAAATCCGCCTCGCTGACCAGTTGGAACAGATCACCGATCCGCGCCGACAACCGCCCCTGATGCTCGGCCAAACGCGCGCTGTACGTTGCCAGACGCGCCACTGCATCGGCGGTCAGCGGCGCCATGCCCTCTTCGGAGGTACGGGTTTTCAGCAACTGGGCGAATTGCTCCAGGCTTTCATCGACCATCGGGATGTCTTCATCGAAATCCACCAGGACGCGGAACATTTCCTGGAAGTCCGGATCGAGGTCCTGCAACGTGTAGTAGAGCGAACGGGCACCAATGATGACGACTTTGACCTGCAACGGAATGTGCTGCGGGGTCAGGGTCACCGTGGCGAAGCGGCCCATCTCGCCCAGCGGTGATTCCATTTTCAGCTTGCGCGATTGCAGGGCACGCTTCAGCGCGTCCCACACAAACGGCTCGCTGAGCATTTTTTCCGCTTCAAGGATCAGGAAACCGCCGTTGGCCCGGTGCAACGCACCCGGCCGCAGCTGGCGGTAGGTGGTGTACAGCGCGCCCTGATCGGTGCTGTATTCAATGCGGCCGAACAGGTTTTCGTAAGTCGGGTGCGGCTCGAACACCACGGGCGCACCGCCACTGGCCGAATGACCGACGACCAGGCTTGGCGCGTATTGCTCTTCCAGC
The DNA here is from genome assembly GCF_002356535.2 of Pseudomonas izuensis. Taxonomy (NCBI): domain Bacteria; kingdom Pseudomonadati; phylum Pseudomonadota; class Gammaproteobacteria; order Pseudomonadales; family Pseudomonadaceae; genus Pseudomonas; species Pseudomonas izuensis. Next base: position 5,901,370 of record NZ_AP017423.2, read on the forward strand.
AATTTACGAGCGACGGCGTCGGTCTTGCTGTCGTCGACCAGTTGCTCGACCACGGTTTTGAGCAAGTACACCTGCATGGCTTGCAGGTAGCCGCAGACCGCCGCGTTCTCGGCGTACTTCTCCGACAACGGCGACAGCAATGGCTGCAAGGCCAGTGTGATGGTTTCTTCGTTGAGATGGCGCAGTTGATTGCTCGACTCACGCTTCCATTGCGGCAGGCTGGCGAGTTCTTCGTTCAGGCGCTCTTCGAGGTTGGAGATATCCTCGTGGAAGCGCTCGCGATCGACTTCCGGTAACTGGGCGAATTCCGCCTCATCCAGTGCCTTGCCTTCGAGCATCGGGGTAAATGCGATGTTGCTGCTGTCGCGGTAGAGCGCGACGTCTTTCTCCAGGGCCAGTCGCTCGATCACGTCCAGCGCCTTGTCGTAGCGCTGATTGAAGGCGCGGTCGATGGCACTTTTTTTCTGCTGGTAGGACGGGTGTTCGAACACGGCTGGAAAGGTGGCCAGCAAGTTATCGATCAAGCCGTTGATGTCACCGATGAAGGCGCCGGCGGTGCCTGACGGCAGCTCCAGTGCGCGCGGCTCGCGTGGCTCATCGAAATTATTGACGTAGACCCAGTCCGCCGGGGTCTGCAGGCGCTTGCCTTCGGCCTTCAGGTAGCGTTTGACGAACGAAAACCGGCCGGTGCCGGGCTCGCCCATGACGAATACGTTGTAACCGGGGCGTGGCATGGCCACACCGAACTGCAAGGCTTCGACCGCTCGTTCCTGGCCAAGCACACCGCGAAAGGGCTCCAGATCATTGGTGGTAGAGAAGCTGAACTGTTCAGCGGAAAACGGACGGGTCAGCGCTTCAGGCGCTAGACGCAAGCTGGCAGCAACAGGATCAGGCATCGGGCTTCCTTACATCAGGCGGGGCAGATAGCGGCATTCTGGCGCCGCCCGTGCCTGACTGGCAAGGAGCGCCTCAGACCAAAGCATAGACAAGCCGAAACCCCGGCGTTGAGCGGCGCCAAATCACCGTTTTCATCGAATGTTTTGCAAAAAATCACGGAACCGCGCGATCGTGCCTAAACTCCAAACTGCGCGGCTGGACTGATAACCGGCCCAAATGGCGCCGTTGGGTCTGTACGAACCTCGCAGTTTGCGTACAGAGCCGGGCCAGACCCTTGTTCATTGGTACGCACATAAAGAGAACAAAGCTATGAAACGGATTCTTCTCGGTACTCTCTTCACCGCTGTATCCATCAACGCCATGGCTCAGGCGCCAGGCGGCCCGGATTGCGGTTGGGGCAACATGCTGTTCGAAGGTCAGCGTGGTACTCCGGCTCACTTCCTGGCATCCACTACCAACGGCACCTCCGGCAACGCAACCTTCGGCATGACGTCCGGCACCAACGGTTGCGCCACCAACGCGGCGCTGACCTATGGCGGCAAATCCTGGTTTGCCATGAATGGCATGATGAACGAGCTGTCCGAAGACATGGCCAAGGGTCAGGGCGAAGCGTTGACCACTTACGCCGTGGTACTGGGCGTGGCGCCGGAAGATCGCGCGCACTTCGCCGCCGTCACTCACGAGCACTTCCAGCAAATCTTCAGTAAGGCGGATGTGACCGCGGAAGATGTGCATACCAATACCCTGGCCGTTCTGAAGAACGACCCGCGTCTGGCGAAGTACGCCACTCAAGCATAAGCTCGACCCGCCCGCCTCTCTTGGGGAAGCGGGCTTTATTTTTTTGGACCTGTCCGTCTTTGGGTAACGCCTTTCAAGCGGCATCATCAACGCCGGGCTTTGTTCTTTTCCTGTTTAAGTTGCTGACTATGCTCAAACGCCTTGCCTGGCTGGCGCTCTGTGTCTGCGCCCCGCTGTCCGCCGCGCCTCACATTGACAATCAACGTTTGCAGCAACTGGCCAACGACCCCTTCTGGATTTCCCTGGGTCATTACGAAACTGCCAAGCTCGGTGGCTGGCGCAGCTATGTCAGCGACAAGAAGTTTTTCCTCGCCGTCGATGGCAATGAACACCCTGACCATGAACTGGCGGCTACCGTACAAGCGCTGTACGCCCCGGCCAGTGCCGGTGAACGACATGCACAATGCGTTTACCCGGCGCGTACCCGCTGGCTGAAAGCGCAGCTCAACCTGACCGACCTGCCGACGCCGGACTGCGCCGGGTTCAAGCAGTGGTTCAAGGACGTCTCGCCCCATAGTGCAGTGATGATTTTCCCGGCGGCCTACCTCAACAGCCCATCCTCCATGTTCGGCCATACCCTGCTGCGCATCGATCAGGCAGATGTGCAGCGTGACAAGACGTCGCTGCTCAGTTACGCGATCAACTTCGGCGCGTACATCGAAGGCTCGGACAACAGCATCCTCTACGCCTGGAAAGGCCTGATGGGCGGCTATCCCGGCCTGTTTGCCCTTGTGCCCTATCAGGAAAAACTCTCGGAATACCGCAGCCTGGAAAACCGTGACCTGTGGGAGTACCGCCTGAACCTGACTCAGGCCGAAACCGAGCGCATGGTCGAGCACGTCTGGGAGTTGAAGCAGATCAAATTCGATTACTTCTTCTTCGACGAAAACTGCTCCTATCGCCTGTTGGAACTGCTGCAAGTGGCGCGTCCGAGCCTGCGCCTGACCGGACAATTCCCGCTCACCGCCATTCCCACCGACACCGTCAAAGCCGTCAAGGAGGCCGGGCTGGTGGAGTCCATTCAATACCGCCCTTCCCGCGAACGGGAATTGCTGAATCGCGCCGAGTCCCTGACCGAAGAAGAACAACAGTGGGCGCTGAAAGTCAGCGCCGACCAGAAACAACTGCAAACCCCGGCATTCAAGGCACAACCCCGTGACCGCCAGGCGCTGATCGTCGACGCGGCCTATCGCCTGGAACGTTACCGCGCCAACGGCCAGGAACGAGACCCGCAACGGGCGCAACGCAGTTTCGAATTGTTGCGGGCAATCAACCAGAACCCGGCGCCGGAACTGGACATCCCACAACCCGGCCTGCCCGAGGACGGCCACGAATCCCGCACCTGGCAGGCCGGCCTGGGCACCCGTGGCGACCGCGCGTTTGGCGAATATGGCCTGCGCATGGCCTATCACGACCTGAACGACAATGCCGAAAGCTTCCCCCTCGGCGCGCAAATCGAAATCCTGCAACTGAAACTGCGTCAGTACGAAGGCAATGACTGGCAGGTGCAGCAACTGGACCTGGCGACCATTCGCTCCCTGACTCCGCGCAATGAGCTGCTGCAACCACTGTCGTGGCAAGTCACGGGTGGCCTGGAGCGGGTACCGGGCAAGCATGGCGATGAGAATCTGGTCAGCCACGTCAATGGCGGGGGCGGCGGCACCTGGCAACTGGGCGACGACATGCTGGGTTTCGCCCTGGGTACCGTGCGCGTGGAGCACAACAATGATTTCGCCGGATTTATCGCGCCGGCGGCAGGTTTCAACACGGGCCTGTTGTGGAAAAACCCGCTGGGCAACCTCAGTCTGGAAACCAGGGGTGATTTTTTCACCAATGGCGAAGTGCGCCGCAGCGTCAGCCTGAATCAGCAGTGGGAATGGTCACGCAACCTGGGCGTGCGCCTGAGTGCCCAGCGCGAATTCAGTCATCTGGCCTCGCCCGGGAACGAAGTGATGCTTGAGGTGAAGTGGTATCACTATTGACGGCCAAAACTCGCAAGAGCAAAGCTTGCAACCATGGCCCAAGCCCCTATCGGGAGAACACCATGAGTCGCGCCTTCGTCAATGAAGACAACGCTGCCGCGCAAACCGATCAGCCGGTCGAACGGCAGGTCAGCGGGCAACCCAATTACGTCACTCCTGCCGGCCTGAGCCTGTTGCAAGACAAGGTTACCGAGTTGCAAGTGCTGCATGGCGAGCAATCGGCACTTGGCGATCAGGCTGACAAACAACTGTTGGCCAACCTTGAACGCGACTTACGCTATTTCCATCTACGCCTGCAAAGTGCCCAGGTCGTGCCGCCCGCGACGTCAACCACAAAGGTCCAGATCGGCAGCCGGGTCACCTACGCCGATGAACAGGGTACCGAGCACTGCGTGCAACTGGTCGGTGAAGACCAGGCCGCTGCCGCCAAAGGCCTGATCAATTGGGGGTCGCCGCTGGGTCGGGCGTTACTCGGGGCGCACCCCGGTGACGAGGTGCTGTGGCAACGCCCGGCCGGCGATCAACGGATCGAAGTCATCCGCATCGAACCGGCTTAGACGACGCCTTGGGCCAGCATGGCATCGGCGACCTTGACGAAACCGGCGATGTTCGCGCCCTTGACGTAGTTGACCTGGCCGTTCTCTTCACCGTAATGCACGCAAGTATGGTGGATCGACTGCATGATTGCGTGCAGCTTGCTGTCCACTTCACCACCGGTCCACAGCAGGCGCATGGCGTTCTGCGACATCTCCAGCCCGCTCACGGCAACCCCGCCGGCGTTGGACGCCTTGCCCGGTGCGAACAGGATGCCCGCCTCGATGAACAGGTCCACCGCTTCAAGGGTGGTCGGCATGTTTGCGCCTTCCGCCACACATATACAGCCGTTGCGCAGCAGCGCGCGAGCGGCATCGGCATCCAGTTCGTTTTGGGTGGCGCACGGCAGCGCGATGTCGCAGCTCAGGCCCCACGGGTGCTGGCCGGCGAGGAACTCCAGACCGAAACGGCCGGCCAGTTCGCTGATCCGCCCGCGCTGGACGTTTTTCAGTTCCAGCAGTGCTTGCCATTGTGCTTCGGTCAAACCGCTTTCGCAGTACAACGTGCCCTCGGAATCCGACAGCGAAATCACTTTACCGCCCAAGTCCATGACCTTGCGTGCTGCGTACTGCGCGACGTTGCCGGAACCGGAAATCGCCACGCGCTTGCCTTCGACTGCCAGGCCGCGACGCTTGAGCATTTCCTCGGCGAAGTACACGCAACCGAAACCAGTGGCCTCCGGGCGAATAAGGCTGCCGCCGTAGCTCGGGCCCTTGCCGGTCAGAACGCTGGTGAACTGGTTGCTCAGGCGCTTGTACTGGCCGAACAGGAAACCGATCTCGCGGGCGCCGACACCGATATCACCCGCCGGCACGTCAACGTCGGCACCGATGTGACGGTACAGCTCGCTCATGAAGGCCTGGCAGAAACGCATGACTTCCGCATCGCTTTTGCCTTTCGGATCGAAGTCCGAACCGCCCTTGCCACCGCCCATGGGCAACGACGTCAGCGAGTTTTTGAAGGTCTGCTCGAACGCGAGGAACTTCAACACACCCAGGTTCACCGAAGGGTGGAAGCGCAACCCGCCCTTGTATGGACCGATGGCGCTGTTCATCTGGATGCGGAACCCGCGATTGACCTGCACCTTGCCGTGATCGTCGACCCAGGAAACCCGAAACACGATTGCCCGCTCCGGCTCGCAAATCCGCTCCAGAATGCCTGAAGTCAGGTAGTGCGGATTGGCCTCGAGAAAAGGCCACAAACTGCGCAGGACCTCTTCGACAGCCTGGTGAAATTCAGGTTGGTCCGGATCGCGTTTTTTCAGGCGGGCAAGGAAGGATTCGACGGATTCGATCATGGAAAAGTCTCGGCAAATTTATTGTCGTTGGAAGAAATTGAGCCGGACTGTAACAAACGATTCGCGCACAGGAACAGAGCAAAGTGTCGCTTTTATGAAATTAAATGGTGCACAGGATATAAATTAGCCCTGTTTTCCGGGTGTTTTTGCACCCCAATAGGGAGGCCATCCTTGAGTTATGCACCAACAGTTACACCGCCATCGCGAGCAAGCTTTGCTCCTACAGTTGTGTGGGAGCAAAGCTTGCTCGCGATCGACTCACTGCGACATCACTGAAAAACCGCGCAAAAAAAAACGGAGCCCGAAGGCTCCGTTCTTTTTTCATGCCACCAACCCCAAATCAGGCCAGTTTCTTGTGCCGTACACGATGTGGCTGGGCAGCCGCTTCGCCGAGACGCTTTTTGCGATCGGCTTCGTACTCGGTGTAGTTGCCTTCGAAGAACACCGCTTGCGAATCGTCTTCGTACGCCAGGATGTGAGTCGCGACGCGGTCAAGGAACCACCGATCGTGGGAGATCACAATGGCGGCGCCCGGGAAGTCCAGCAGGGCTTCTTCCAGGGAACGCAGGGTCTCGACGTCGAGGTCGTTGGACGGTTCGTCGAGCAGCAGGACGTTGCCGCCCTCCTTCAGGGTCAGGGCCAGGTGCAAGCGACCGCGCTCACCACCGGACAAGTCCTTGACGAACTTCTGCTGGTCGCCGCCCTTGAAGTTGAAGCGACCGACATAGGTACGCGACGGGATCTCGTAGTTGCCGATGCGGATCTGGTCGGAACCGTCGGAGATCTGCTGGAACACAGTCTTGCTGCCGTCCAGGTCTTCACGGCTCTGATCCACGCAAGCGAGCTGCACGGTTTCGCCAACTTCGATGCTGCCCGAATCCGGGGTTTCCTTGCCCATCAGCATGCGGAACAGCGTGGATTTACCCGCGCCGTTACCGCCGATCACGCCGACGATGGCGCCTTTAGGCATGGAGAACGACAGGTTGTCGATCAATACGCGATCGCCGTAGCCCTTGGTGACGTTCTTGAATTCGATGACCTTGTCGCCCAGGCGCGGACCGGCGGGGATGTAGATCTCGTTGGTTTCGCTGCGCTTCTGGAATTCCTGCGATTGCATTTCTTCGAAGCGTTGCAGACGGGCCTTGGATTTCGACTGGCGAGCCTTGGCGCCTTTGCGCACCCACTCCAGCTCTTCCTTCATGGCCTTTTCGTGAGCCGACTGCTGTTTGGATTCCTGGGCCAGACGATCGGACTTGGCTTCCAGCCAACCCGAGTAGTTGCCCTCGTAAGGAATGCCCGCGCCGCGGTCGAGTTCCAGGATCCAGCCTGCGACGTTGTCCAGGAAGTAACGGTCGTGCGTGATCGCGACGACGGTGCCCGGGAAATCGTGCAGGAAGTGCTCAAGCCAGGCGACGGAGTCGGCGTCCAGGTGGTTGGTCGGCTCGTCGAGCAGCAGCATGTCGGGGGCGGACAGCAGCAGGCGGCACAGGGCCACGCGACGCTTTTCACCACCGGAAAGGTGTTCGACCTTGGCCTCCCAGGCCGGCAGGCGCAGCGCATCGGCGGCGACTTCCAGCTGACGCTCCAGGTTGTGACCGTCGCTGGCTTGCAGGATCGCTTCCAGCTTGGCTTGCTCGGCAGCCAGTTTGTCGAAGTCGGCATCCGGATCGGCATAAGCCGCGTAGACCTCGTCCAGACGCGCCTGGGCGTCCTTGATCACGCTGACTGCTTCCTCGACCACTTCACGCACGGTCTTGGTCGGATCAAGTTGCGGCTCTTGCGGCAGATAACCAATGTTCAGGTCCGGCATCGGACGGGCTTCGCCGTCGAACTCGGTGTCGACGCCTGCCATGATTTTCAGCAGCGTGGATTTACCCGAACCGTTGAGGCCGAGCACGCCGATCTTGGCGCCGGGGAAGAACGACAGGGAGATGTTTTTCAGGATTTCCCGCTTCGGCGGAACAACTTTGCCCAGCCGATGCATGGTGAATACGTATTGAGCCATGGAGAACCTAGGGTCAGTGACTGATGAATGAATAGAGCGCAGGCGATGCCCGGCCAGACCTTGCGCGTTGACCGCTTGATGGAAACCAATGCGTGCGCGCTGAAAAAAGCCTGATTTTAGGAACTGGAACGCTCCCGCGTAACCGGCAAAGCTACCTTAATGACGAGAGGCAGTCCAGCCGAGCGGGGCTGGCACTTTGCCACAACTCAAGGCATGCTAGCCGCCCTTCGGGCGTCCGGCTTATAGTGCATGTCGCGCCAGTCCAGCCAAACCGCAGGATTACAGTTTGTCCAATGTCCCTCCGTCCCTGACCCCCAGTGTACCGACAGCGGCACCTGGTTCGCCCCTGCGCGGGACTCTGAAAGGTGCGCTGGCGACACTCGTTCTGTTGTTGCTCGCACTGCTGTTCTGGCAACTGCTGGACCAACTGCGTGAGACCCGGAAAAACCAGCGGCAGTACACCATCGACTACACCGCCGACCTGGCCGCGCAAGTCAGCCAGAACATGGCGCTCAACGCGCAGATTGCCCTTAACCTGCTACCGATCGTCGAACAGCCGCAAAGTACCGACGAACAGCAGGAGCTCCTGCGCAAGCTGCAAAAATCCTTGCCGGACCTGACCAGCCTGGCCCTGCTCAGCCCCTCCGGGACCATCCTCAAGGACAGCGCCACCAATAGTGAAGACGCCGACTACTTGAGTGAACTGGTCCGGCGCAGTCATGCCCAGCCTCATTACTTCAGCAATGCCATTGATGGCTCGGTGGTGCATCTGCTGTTGCATCAGGTCAGCGGCAGCACTCGTGGCTACTGGGCCTTGCGCCTCAAACCAACGTTTTTTTCATCACTGACCCGACTGAACGAGACCGATGGCCGTCCGCAGTGGCTGGTGGAGAACCGCTACAACCACCAGATCATCAGCCGCGATGAAGCACTGCCGCTGGTCAACCCGGGCACGCTGACCCAGGACGACCTGGGCAATAGCGTACTGACCGTTCCGCTGAGTAGCAGCGACTGGCAACTGCGCGGTCTGTTCGATCGCCAGCGTGTGCTCGAAGAGCTGCTACCGGCCTTCATCGGCAAATGCCTGCTGGGCCTGGCCTTTTCCATGTTGCCGTTTATCGTCCTGCTGAACATGCGCCGACGTCAGCGACAGTTGCATGAGGGTCGTCGGCGCTATCAGGAGATTTTCGAAGGCACCGGCGTTGCGCTGTGCGTACTCGACATGTCCGGCCTCAAGAGCACGTTCGACAAGGCTCGGCTGCAAGGCAACGAGCAACTGCAACCTTGGCTCGAGGACCCGGAACAACGCCTGCAGTTACTGCTGGCGTTGCGGATTACCGAAGTCAACCAGGTGGCCCTGCAGCTGCTCAATGTCAGCACCTGCGGGCAAGCCTGGGACTTGCTGATCGACGGCAACCCGCTCGATGGCAGCGCCATCGGCAATCAAGTGCTCGAAGCGGTGTTCAACCAGCAGCAACAACTTGAGCTGGAGATCAAACTCCAGGATGCCATGGGCCGCGACCAGCACCTGTGGCTGGTGCTGCGCCTGCCGCAAAGCCCCGAAGACTATAAAGCGGTGATCCTGAGCATCACCGACATCACCAGCCGCAAGCTCATCGAGTTGTCGCTGCAGGAACGCGAAGGATTCTGGTCCGATGTGGTGCGCACCGTCCCCGATCACCTGTACGTGCAGGACGTGATCAGCCAGCGCATGATCTACAGCAACCACCATCTGGGCCAGACCCTGGGCTACAACCGCACCGAATTGCAGCAAATGGGCGAGTACTTCTGGGAAATCCTCCTGCACCCCGACGATGCCGACTATTATCACCGCTCGCGCCAGGTCCAGCGGCAAGGTGGCTACAGCCAATTGATGCAATGCCAGTTGCGCTTCCGTCACCGGGACGGCGAATGGCGCCGCTTCGACATTCGTGAACAGGCACTGGCGCGAGACGGGCACGACCAGGTGATCCGCATCATTGGCGTGGCCAAGGACGTCACCGAGCAGATCGAAGCCAGTGAGTCCCTGCGCGATAGCGAGCAGCGCTACCGGATGCTCGCCGAAAGCATCAGCGATGTGATTTTCTCCACCGACAACCGCATGTCGCTCAACTATGTCAGCCCATCGGTGCAAACCGTGCTGGGTTACGACGCCGAGTGGATTTTCCAGAACGGTTGGCAATCGACCATTGCCAACCCGCAACAATTGACAGGCATCTATAGCCTGATGGAGCGGGTCAGCAAAGCGCTTGATCATCCCGAGCAACTGGCACTGTTGCGCAACCAGGGACAGACCCAATTGTTCCTGTTCGACTGCCTGCGGGCCGATGGGCGCAAGATACCCATCGAGCTGCGGCTGGTGCTGGTCTGGGATGAACACGGCGCATTCGAAGGCGTATTAGGTGTCGGCCGCGACATCAGCCAGCAACGCCGTGCCGAAAAAGACCTGCGCATGGCCGCTACGGTTTTTGAACACTCGACTTCGGCGATCCTGATCACCGACCCCGCCGGCTACATTGTCCAGGCCAACGAGGCCTTCAGCCGCGTCAGCGGGTATGCGGTTGAACAGGTGCTCGACCAGTTGCCGAACATACTGACCGTCGACGAGCAGCAGGAAGCCCATCTGCGCTACGTGCTCAAGCAACTGAACCAGAACAGCACCTGGGAAGGCGAAGTCTGGCTCAAACGCCGCAATGGCGAGCATTACCCTGCGTGGGTCGGCATTACCGCAGTGCTGGACGACGAAGGCGATCTGGCCAGTTACGTCTGCTTCTTCAGCGACATCAGCGAACGCAAGGCCAGTGAGCAACGGATCCATCGCCTCGCCTATTACGACGCCCTGACGCACCTGCCCAACCGCACACTGTTCCAGGACCGCCTGCACACTGCGTTGCAAGCGGCCGACCGGCAAAAATCCTGGGTGGTGTTGATGTTCCTTGACCTCGACCGCTTCAAGCCGATCAACGACTCCCTGGGTCACGCCGCCGGCGACCGCATGCTCAAGGAAATGGCCACGCGCCTGCTCGGTTGTGTCGACGATGACGACACGGTGGCACGCATGGGTGGCGACGAGTTCACCTTGCTCCTGCAACCGCGGATCAACCGTGAGATCGCCCTGAACCGGGCGATTCACGTGGCGGAACAGATTCTCGCCAGCCTGGTGAAACCGTTCGTGCTCGAAGGTCGCGAGTTCTTTGTCACCGCCAGTATCGGCATCGCCTTGAGCCCGCAGGATGGCGACGAACTCAGCCAATTGATGAAGAACGCCGACACCGCCATGTACCACGCCAAGGAGCGCGGCAAGAACAACTTCCAGTTCTATCAGGCGGACATGAACGCCAGCGCCCTGGAGCGTCTGGAACTGGAAAGCGACTTGCGCCATGCCCTGGAACAGAACGAGTTCGTGTTGTTTTATCAGCCGCAATTCAGCGGCGACGGCAAACGCCTGACCGGTGCCGAGGCGCTATTGCGCTGGCGTCATCCGCGCCGTGGCCTGGTACCGCCGGGAGACTTCATTCCGGTACTCGAAGAACTCGGCCTGGTCGTGGATGTGGGCGATTGGGTGATCAGCGAAGCCTGCCGCCAGCTCAAGACCTGGCATCAGGCCAAAGTACGCGTCCCGAAGGTGTCGGTGAACATTTCGGCGCGGCAGTTCTCCGACGGCCAGCTCGGTACGCGGATCGCCACCATCCTCAAGGACACCGGCCTGCCGCCGGCGTGCCTGGAACTGGAACTGACCGAAAGTATCCTGATGCGCGAGGTCAGCGAAGCGATGCATATTCTCGATGGCCTGAAGAATCTCGGGTTGAGCATTGCGGTCGACGACTTCGGTACGGGTTACTCATCGCTCAACTACCTCAAGCAGTTCCCGATCGACGTGCTGAAAATCGACCGCACCTTCGTCGATGGCCTGCCGTCGGGTGAACAGGATGCGCAGATTGCCCGGGCGATCATCGCCATGGCCCACAGCCTCAACCTCGCGGTCATCGCCGAGGGCGTCGAAACCCACGAGCAGCTTGATTTCCTGAGGGAGCACGGCTGTGACGAGGTTCAGGGTTATCTGTTCGGCCACCCGATGCCGGCGAACAAGTTCGAACTGCAGTTCAGCAATGATGCGCTGTTCATGTTTGACTGAGGTTTTGCAGTGAGGCAGCAGACCAGCTCCCACAGGGTCCCGCCGTGGATCAATATTCATGGCTGAAACACGGACATTGTGGGAGCTGGCTTGCCAGCGATGGGGCCTGCACAGGCGCCGCATGTCAGTCATGAAGCCCACTTGTCTGCGACATGATGCCGTTTCATATGCCATCTAAAACCCGATGGGGTAGAATGCCCCCCTTTTCTGCCCCCGATCCTTGAGGACCGCCATGTTCAGCCGTGATTTGACTATTGCCAAGTACGACGCCGATCTCTTTGCCGCCATGGAGCAAGAAGCTCAGCGCCAGGAAGAGCACATTGAGCTGATCGCTTCGGAAAACTACACCAGCCCCGCGGTGATGGAAGCTCAAGGCTCGGTACTGACCAACAAGTACGCCGAAGGTTACCCGGGCAAGCGCTACTACGGTGGTTGCGAGTACGTCGACGTCGTCGAGCAGCTGGCAATCGATCGCGCCAAAGAGCTGTTCGGCGCCGATTACGCCAACGTCCAGCCGCACGCCGGCTCGCAAGCCAACAGCGCCGTTTACCTGGCCCTGCTGTCGGCCGGCGACACCATCCTGGGCATGAGCCTGGCCCATGGCGGTCACCTGACCCACGGTGCCAGCGTTTCCTCGTCGGGCAAGCTGTACAACGCCATCCAGTACGGCATCGACGCCAACGGCCTGATCGACTACGACGAAGTCGAGCGCCTGGCTGTCGAGCACAAGCCGAAAATGATCGTGGCCGGCTTCTCTGCCTACTCGCAGATCCTGGACTTCCCGCGCTTCCGCGCAATCGCCGACAAGGTTGGCGCTTACCTGTTCGTCGACATGGCCCACGTGGCCGGTCTGGTCGCCGCTGGCGTCTACCCGAACCCGGTTCCGTTCGCTGACGTCGTGACCACCACCACCCACAAGACCCTGCGCGGTCCACGTGGCGGCCTGATCCTGGCTCGCGCCAACGCCGACATCGAGAAGAAGCTGAACTCCGCAGTATTCCCGGGTGCCCAGGGCGGCCCGCTGGAGCACGTGATCGCGGCTAAAGCGATTTGCTTCAAGGAAGCGCTGCAGCCTGAGTTCAAGGCTTACCAGCAACAAGTGGTGAAAAACGCCCAGGCCATGGCCAGCGTGTTCATCGAGCGCGGTTTCGACGTGGTCTCCGGCGGTACTGAAAACCACCTGTTCCTGCTGTCGCTGATCAAACAGGAAATCTCCGGTAAGGACGCTGACGCCGCTCTGGGCAAGGCATTCATCACCGTGAACAAAAACTCCGTGCCAAACGACCCACGCTCCCCGTTCGTCACTTCCGGCCTGCGCTTCGGCACTCCGGCTGTGACCACTCGCGGCTTCAAGGAAGCAGAGTGCAAGGAACTGGCCGGCTGGATCTGCGACATCCTGGCTGACCTGAACAACGAAGCGGTGATCGACGCCGTTCGTGAGAAAGTCAAAGCCATCTGCAAGAAGCTGCCGGTGTACGGTGCTTAATCAGCCCCGCTAAACCGCAGCAATAAAAAAACCGGCCAGAGATGGCCGGTTTTTTTTGCTCGCGACAATTGCAGATCCTGACTGTTTGACGCTACTCGGCCGCAACACGTGAAAAGCCTTCACGGATTTTCTCTTCCGGCAAATCATCGGCGATGAACACGATTACGCTTTCTCGTGCCTCATCGTTCTCCCACTCCGTGTCCCAGTCGAATCCATAAAGCTTCAGCACGCCCTGAAACACCATGCGGCGTGGTTCGCCCAGGATGTTCAGCACTCCCTTGTACCGCAGCAATTGCTTGCCATGGTCTTCCAGCAGCTCGTTCATGAATTCGCTGAGTTTGTCGATATCCAGCGGTTTGTCGGTGCGTAGCACCAAGCTGGAAATGCGGTCGACGGAGGGTGCGGTGCTGACTGGACGCAAGCTCACACCTCCACCAAGGTCGGCATTGAGATTGAAACCACGCACGTCGAGCAGTTCGGCCAGATCGATCTTGCCGTGGTCAACCACACGAATGGGCGCGCGGCGGTTGATGCGAGTCAGACGCTCACTCAACGCGATGAAGGCCGGCTCGTCCACCAGATCGCGCTTGCTGACCAGTAGGCGGTCGGCGAAACCGATCTGTGCCTGGGCGATGGTTTGGGTCAGGTGTTGGTCGGCATGCGCCGCATCCACCAGGGTGATGATGCCGTCGAGGATGTAACGCTCGCGCAGCTCTTCGTCGATAAAGAACGTTTGCGCCACGGGTGCCGGGTCAGCCAGACCCGTGCATTCGATCACCAGGCGATCGAAGGCGATTTCTCCGCTGTCCAGGCGTTCGAGCAGCAGGTACAGAGCCTTTGTCAGGTCGGTGTGGATGGTGCAGCAGACGCAGCCATTGGACAGCGTCATCACTTGCACCGGCTCGTCACCCAGCAATTGGGTGTCGATACCGGCGTCACTGAATTCGTTTTCGATCACGGCGATTTTCAGGCCGTGCTCGGCTTTGAGCAGGTGGCGCAACAGCGTGGTTTTGCCGGCGCCGAGGAAGCCGCTGAGGATCGTTACAGGGATGGGAGAGGACAAAAGCGGATCTCCTGTTAGCAGAAAATTAGGAAGCAACACTAAACAATTGTGGGAGCGAGCCTGCTCGCGAAAGCGGTGTGTCATTCAACATTCATGTTGACTGATACGACCTCTTCGCGAGCAGGCTCGCTCCCACAGGTTTTCGCTTTACATCATGACCTGTCTAACAGATCAACAGCACTTCGGCCCACCCTTGCCACCGTAACGGGCTTCCTGGCGCTCGCGGAAGAACGCCTCATAGCTCATCACCGGTTTGTCCGGGTGTTTGCTGTGCATGTGCTCGACGTAGTTGTCGTAGTCGGGCATGCCCACCATCAGGCGCGCGGCCTGACCGAGGTATTTTCCGAGGCGACTCAGGTCATTGAACATGCTGCATTCCTCGATCACGCATCCGGTAGCGCCTGGAAGGGTGATTCTTTATCCGTGCGTTCTTTTTTACCCCAGGAGGCAATGCCGACCTTGAGTGCATAGAACAGGATACTGAACACCACGAACAGAAACAGCGCGGTCAGGGTGGCGTTGGTGTAGGCGTTGAAGATCACGTGCTGCATCTGCGTGATGTCCTTGGCCGGGGCGAGGATCTGACCATTGGCCAGGGCATCGCTGTATTTTTTCGCCAGCGACAGAAAGCCGATCGCCGGGTTGGCGTCGAACAGCTTGATGAAGCCGGCGGTGGTGGTGCAGATCAGCAGCCATACCGCTGGCAGTAAGGTCACCCAGATATAGCGTTGGCGTTTCATTTTGATCAGGACCACCGTGCCGAGCATCAGCGCGATACCGGCCAGCATCTGGTTGGAGATGCCGAACAGCGGCCACAGGGTGTTGATGCCACCCAGCGGATCGATCACGCCTTGATACAGCAGCCAACCCCACATGGCTACACAACCGGCGGTGGCGATCAGGTTGGCGGCCCAGGATTCAGTGCGTTGTAGCGCCGGTACAAAAGAGCCGAGCAAGTCCTGCAGCATGAAACGCCCGGCACGGGTACCGGCGTCCACCGCCGTCAGGATGAACAGGGCTTCGAACAGGATCGCGAAGTGGTACCAGAACGCCATGGTGTTTTCACCCGGCAGCACACTGTGCAGGATCTGCGCGATACCGACCGCCAGGGTCGGTGCACCACCGGCCCGGGCGAGGACGGTGGTTTCCCCGATGTCATGGGCCACCGCTTGCAGCGCCTCCGGTGTAATCGCGAAGCCCCAGTTGCTGACGGCTGTCGCCACGGCCACCACATCGCCGCCGACCACGGCGGCCGGGCTGTTCATGGCGAAATACACGCCGGGCTCGATCACCGACGCGGCGACCATGGCCATGATGGCCACGAAGGATTCCATCAGCATGCCGCCGTAACCGATGTAACGAGCATTGGTCTCGTTATCCAGCAGCTTGGGCGTGGTGCCGGAGGAAATCAGCGCATGGAAACCGGAGACTGCACCACAGGCAATGGTGATGAACAGGAACGGGAACAGGCCGCCCTTCCACACTGGGCCGGTGCCGTCGACGAATTGGGTCAGGGCCGGCATTTTCAGCTCGGGCATGGTGATCAGGATGCCGATCGCCAAGGCGACGATGGTGCCGATTTTCAGGAAAGTGGACAGGTAGTCACGGGGCGCCAGAATCAGCCACACCGGTAACGAGGCAGCGACAAAACCGTAGCCGATCAGCATCCAGGTAATCTGCACGCCATTGAAGGTGAACGCCTTGGCCCACACCGGGTCGGCGGCAATCTGCCCGCCCAGCCAGATCGAACCCAGCAACAGCAATACGCCGACCACGGAGATTTCACCGATGCGGCCCGGACGGATGTAGCGCATGTAAATGCCCATGAACATCGCGATCGGGATGGTCGCCATCACCGTGAAAATCCCCCATGGGCTTTCGGCCAGGGCCTTGACCACGATCAGCGCCAATACCGCGAGGATGATGATCATGATCAGGAAGCAGCCGAACAGCGCAATGGTGCCGGGGATGCGGCCCATTTCTTCACGGACCATGTCGCCGAGCGAGCGGCCGTTGCGGCGGGTGGACATGAACAGGACCATGAAGTCCTGCACGGCACCGGCCAGCACCACGCCGGCGATCAGCCACAGCGTACCGGGCAGGTAGCCCATCTGCGCTGCCAGGACCGGACCGACCAGCGGCCCCGCACCGGCGATGGCCGCGAAGTGGTGACCGAAGAGAATGTGTTTGTTGGTTGGAACGTAGTCCAGACCATCGTTGTTGAGCACGGCGGGGGTGGCCCGTCGCGGGTCGAGTTGCATCACATTGTTAGCGATGAACAGGCTGTAGTAGCGATACGCGACCAGATAGATAGCCACGGCAGCGACCACAATCCACAAGGCGTTGATCGCCTCACCTCGGCGCAATGCCACTACCCCGAGGGCACAGGCCCCAACGATTGCCAGCACCAGCCAGGGTAAGTGGCGTAGCGGGCTATTATTATTTTTCATTTTATTATTCCAGCCAGAGTGGACAGAAAGACAACCACCCCGAGTTTAGCTCTCCTGACAACAAAGGCCATACCCCAACATTGGTCTAGAGCCCTGTCCTGCTGGCAGGTTCTAACAAGGCGGGTCTATAGTCAGCGAACATCTAGAGGATTGCGCCATGAGCGAACACCCTGCCGATCGCCGCCGCTTCAAACGTATTGCGTTCGATGCCAAAACCGAGCTGAGCCAGGGGGCGTTCATCTGGCCGGTGAAGCTGATCGATCTGTCGCTCAAGGGGCTGCTGATCGAGCGGCCTGAACCGTGGCTGGGTAATCCGAAGCAAGATTTTTTTGTCGACATTCATCTGAGCGAAGACATCGACATCGAAATGGATGTGCAACTGGCCCATGAAGACCATGGCCAGCTCGGGTTTGTCTGCCGCCACATCAGTTTGGAGTCCATTGAGCGCCTGCGGCGATTGATTGAATTCAATCTGGGTGATCCGCGGGAGCTTGAGCGGGAGTTGGGTGCCTTGATCGAGGTCTGACGGCCCTATGATTCCAATGTGGGAGCGAGCCTGCTCGCGAAGGGGGTGGGTCAGTCGGCATGGGTGTTGGATGTGCTGGCCTCTTCGCGAGCAGGCTCGCTCCCACAGAGGGTTTGCGTTGCCCATGCAATCCGGGCCCCACCACTGTCCATTGTGGGAGTGAGCCTGCTCGCGAAGGCGGTGGGTCAGTCGGTATAGGTGTTGGATGTGCTGGCCTCTTCGCGAGCAGGCTCGCTCCCACAGGGGATTGGTCTTGCTTAGGCAATCCGGGCCCCGCCACTGTCCATTGTGGGAGCGAGCCTGCTCGCGAAGGCGGTGGATCAGTCGGCATAGATGTTGGATGTGCTGGCCTCGTCGCGAGCAGGCTCCCACAGGGGATTGGTCTTGCTTATGCAATCCGGGCCCCACCACGGTCCATTGTGGGAGCGAGCCTGCTCGCGAAGGCGGTGGATCAGTCGGCATAGGTGTTGGATGTGCTGGCCTCGTCGCGAGCAGGCTCCCACAGGGGATTGGTCTTGCTTAGGCAATCCGGGCCCCACCACTGTCCATTGTGGGAGCGAGCCTGCTCGCGAAGGCGGTGGATCAGTCGGCATAGGTGTTGGATGTGCTGGCCTCGTCGCGAGCAGGCTCCCACAGGGGATTGGTCTTGCTTATGCAATCCGGGCCCCACCACGGTCCATTGTGGGAGCGAGCCTGCTCGCGAAGGGGGCGTGTCAGTCGACATGAATGTTGAATGACACACCGCTTTCGCTGGCTAGCCAGCGCCTACAAAGCGCTGTGCTTATTCGAACAATGCGTCGAGCGCCTGCTCCAGTCGGGTGACGGCAATGATCTGCAACCCGGGCGGGGCCTCTTTCGGCGCATTGCCCTTCGGCACGATGGCACGCTTGAAACCGTGCTTGGCCGCTTCCTTCAGGCGCTCCTGGCCGCTTGGCACCGGACGCACTTCGCCAGACAACCCCACCTCACCAAACACCAGCAAATCATGGGGCAGTGGCCGGTTGCGCAAACTGGACATCACCGCCGCCATCAACGCCAGGTCGGACGCCGTTTCCAGCACCTTCACGCCGCCGACCACGTTGAGGAACACGTCCTGATCGTGGGTGGGGATACCGCCGTGACGATGCAGCACCGCCAGCAACATCGCCAGACGATTCTGATCCAGCCCCAGCGTCACCCGACGCGGGTTGGCCAAATGGCTGTCATCCACCAATGCCTGCACTTCCACCAGCATCGGCCGTGTGCCCTCCCACGTTGCCATGACCACACTGCCCGGGACTTCTTCCTGAGCACGGGTCAGAAAAATCGCCGATGGGTTGGAGACTTCTTTCAGGCCCTTGTCAGTCATGCCGAACACACCCAATTCGTTGACCGCGCCGAAACGGTTTTTCACGGCCCGCAATAAACGCAAACGTCCGTCGGATTCGCCCTCGAAATACAGCACGGTGTCGACCATGTGCTCCAGCACCCGCGGCCCGGCCAATGCGCCTTCCTTGGTCACGTGGCCGACAAGGAAAATCGCCGTGCCACTCTGCTTGGCATAGCGCACCAGCAAGGCCGCGCTTTCGCGCACCTGGGAAACGCCACCCGGTGCCGATTGCAGTTGCTCGGTGAAAATCGTCTGGATCGAATCGATCACCATGACCTTGGGTTTTTCCTGTCGGGCCGTGGCGATGATGGTTTCGATGCAGGTTTCGGTCATGACCCGCAGTTGGTCCTGAGGCAAGCCCAGGCGTCGGGCGCGCATGGCCACTTGTTGCTGGGATTCTTCACCGGTGACGTAGAGGGCCGGCATGCTCTTGGCCAGGTTGCACAAGGTCTGCAACAAAATGGTCGATTTGCCGATGCCGGGGTCACCGCCGATCAACACCACGGAACCGTCGACGAGCCCCCCGCCCAATACCCGATCCAGTTCGCTGGATACGGTGGAAAAGCGCGGTATCTCTTCGACGCTGACTTCAGCCAGAGTCTTGATCTGCGCCTGTTGGCCGGCCCAACCGGTACGACCGCCGGGAGCCGCCGCCCCGCCGCTTTCCACCATGGTTTCGGTCAGCGTGTTCCAGGCGCCGCATTCGCCGCATTGACCGGCCCACTTCGGGAAGGTTGAGCCGCACTCGGTGCAGCCGTACATGCGCTTGGCCTTGGCCATCTGAACTCCCGGCAAAAACCGCGATGATAGCTCAGGTGAGACGGGTCGGCGCGACGTGTTGCAGACGAGTCGTCGGTAATATCTTATTTGGATGTCTTAATGCAGTTCGCCAGTAGCAAGTTCCGAAACTTGTACCACTGTACGGATCGACCACCCAACTCCGCCCCAATAACTTGTACACGTCTGCGACAGCTACCGCTCTTAAGTACAACTGAGTATAAACATGAACCCCAAACACCACTCATACTTAAAACCCACCGGCCTGCTCTCAATCCTGAATATCGAGTTCTATTTCTTCAGGCAAACCTCAAATGAAAATTAATTTATATTTGGCCTACCCACTCCCTCCAACCTCCTATACAAAACAATGGGCTGAAAAAAAAGAACGGGCATGATCATGAAATGAATGTGCGAGCCCCGACTCCATTCACCCTGTACTGATGACTTTTTGCGAACTTTCCCCGGCGCGTCGGCCGATAGCAGGCAGCTTTGAGGCCGGTGAATCGAGCAAGATGTGATTGTCTGATTTACACTGCCTTCACCAACCTCATCCGTAACAAGGAAATAACCTATGGGCGTGCTAAATGAGTTCAAGGCCTTCGCGGTCAAAGGCAATGTGGTCGACATGGCCGTCGGCATCATCATCGGCGCAGCCTTCGGCAAGATTGTTTCGTCGTTTGTGGGTGACGTGGTCATGCCTCCCATCGGTTTGCTGATCGGCGGGGTAGACTTCAGTGACCTGGCCATTACGCTCAAGGCCGCCAGCGGTGACGCCCCGGCGGTGGTGCTGGCCTACGGCAAGTTCATTCAGAGCATGATCGACTTCATCATCGTCGCCTTTGCAATCTTCATGGGCGTCAAGGCCATCAACCGCCTGAAGCGCGAAGAGGCTGTCGCCCCTACCCTGCCACCAGTACCGACCAAGGAAGAAGAGCTGCTGGGTGAGATCCGTGACCTGCTCAAAGCCCAGAACAATCGACCTTGAGCGTTTGAGCGAAAAAAACGGCGCCTTGAGGGCGCCGTTTTCTTACCAGAAGTTTTCCACCGCCACCTGACCGGGTCGCCGGCTCAGGCTCAAGTGCATGTCACGCTGTTTGAGCAATTTGCGTGTGTCATCGATCATCTGCGGGTTACCGCACAGCATGACTCGCGAGTGCTCGGGTGTCATCGCCACCCCGGCAGCCCGCTCCAGCTCACCATTTTCGATCAGCGTGGTGATCCGGCCATTCAGCGCACCGGGATGTTGCTCGCGAGTGACCGTGTTGATGAGCTGCAACTTGTGCGCGAATTCCGCAAGGTATTCACGCTGCCCGAGCTCCGCTATGAGCCTCTGATAGGCCAACTCCCGGGATTCGCGCACGCTGTAGACCAGGATGATTCGCTCGAACTTCTCCCACACCTCGAAGTCCTGGAGAATCGACAGAAACGGCGCCAGGCCAGTACCGGTGGATAACAACCACAGATCACGCCCCTCGGCAAAACGATCGAGCGTCAGGTAACCGAAGGCCTGGCGGTCAACCAGCAGTGTATCGCCCACGCCTAGCCGACTCAGTTCACTGGTGAACTCGCCTCCCGGCACGACAATGGAAAAGAACTCGAGAAACTCGTCAAAGGGCGACGACACCATGGAATAAGCACGCCATACGGTACTGCCATCGGCTTTTGTCACGCCCAACCGGGCAAATTGCCCTGCACGAAAACGAAAGCCCGGATCCCTGGTGGCGCGCAGGGTGAACAGGTTCGGGGTCAATGGCTGGACGTCGAGCAAAGTCTGGCGGGTAAATTTCTCTTCGCTGGCAGTCATGGCGGGCTCCATTCAACAGATAACCGCAGTGTCTCGCAAAGCGAACCCGATAAACACCGACGCTTTGTAGTGTCTTTGGCAAACAGTCCGATTCTCACTAACTTGCTACAAGCGTTAACTGTTCAGTTCAAAATAAGATTAACACTGTCATTCAATTTAACTGCATAGCGATGTATCACGGTTAGAACCATAAACTTTCATAAAAGACGTTAATGAATTAAAAAATTCTCAACCTATGTATCGGAAACATCCTACACTCCCTTTCTCACTGACCGTCTGGATCCAATCTGCACCCTCAAGCTATCACGACTGTGGAGCCTCATGATGGAAAAATGGAAGGAGTCTCAACTTAAACAAATATCCTCTGCTACCGAACTGGAGACCGCTTACCGAATATCATTGAACTTCGTGAAAAATATCGGGTTTAAATTTTTCGCTTTTTCAACGACTTGCCCAACAAAAACTGAGCACTTCCATACGGTGCGGTTCAACAATTACCCACAATACTGGAACACCGAATACGAAAAAAGGAAGTACGGCTCCCTCGACCCGGTAGTGGCTCATTGCAATCAATCTATGCTACCCATTCTTTGGAGTGAAGAGCTTTTCTGTGAAGTTCCGTGGATTTGGACGACACTTGAGCAGCAAGGAATACAGTATGGTTGGTCACAAGCCGTTCACGACGACAATAGCGGCTTCTGCAGCATTCTGAGCCTGGCCAGAAGCCATTGCCCGATCAGTCCGTGGGAGCTCTATGAAAATCTGGGGTTCTCCGTGTTCATTGGCCGTCACTTGCATAAACTGGTCCTGCAAACACTGCCCAAGGAACCGGCCAAATCGTCTACACCACATTTATCGCCACGGGAAATCGACGTACTGAAGCTGGCGGCAGCCGGCAAGACCGCTTATGAAAGCGCCCGGATTCTCAACCTCAGTGCCCGCACGATCAATTTCCATGTACAGGAAGCCATCCGCAAACTCGGGGTCAATAACAAGGTTTCTGCCGTCATCGCCGCCGTGAAGGCCGGCTATCTCAATAGCAACGCGATGCGCTGAGCCGAAAAACCTGCGAGTAATCCGACACAAAAAAACGTACCATTCGCGGTCCCTCCTGAGTGATGACGTGTGGGTTGTCCACGACGCAGTCCACTCGGACGGCCCCGCCCGCCAGGACGCCCCTGGGCACGGGATACCCGTTGATTACCCAGAGCCCCGCCCCATGCCTTTGCTCGAAACACCTTTCGCCAGCCTTGACCTGATCCGCCAGCCCGAACAGCAGAACGAGCCGCTGCAAGCCTTTGATGCGGCAGACGAGTACCTGCTCAATCACCTGGCCGAACAGAAGCCCTCGGTCGACACACGAGTACTGGTGCTGAACGACAGTTTCGGCGCATTGGCCGCCAGTCTGGCCGGCAAGGTCAAGGTGATCAGTAGTGGCGACTCGTTCCTGGCCTTCCAGGGCCTGGAAAAGAACCTGACCCGCAATGGCCAGGCGTTTGATGCGGTGCCGGCCATACCCGCCAGCGAAATACCGACAGGGCCGTTTGACCAGGTGCTGGTACGGGTGCCGAAGACCCTGGCGTTACTGGAAGAGCAATTGATCCGCCTGCAAGGTCAGTTGGCTCCCGGCGCTCAAGTGGTTGCGGGAGCGATGATCAAGCATTTGCCACGCGCCGCGGGTGATCTGCTGGAGCGCTACATCGGCCCGGTGCAGGCGTCATTGGCGGTGAAGAAAGCCCGGTTGCTGATTGCCACGGTTGAAGCCAAGGCACCGGCCACGTCGCCCTACCCGACCCGTTATCGCCTCGATACCCCGGCCATCGAACTGCTCAACCACGCCAACGTCTTCTGTCGCGAAGGCCTGGATATCGGCACGCGGGCGTTTTTGCCGCATTTGCCGAAAAACCTCGGCACGGCACGGGTTGCCGACCTCGGATGCGGTAATGGCGTGCTGGCCATCGCCAGCGCCCTGCACAACCCCGAAGCCCATTACACGCTGGTGGACGAATCGTTCATGGCGGTACAGTCGGCCGCCGAAAACTGGCGCGCGGCACTGGGTGACCGCGACGTCATCGTGCGTGCCGGTGATGGCCTGGCCGGGCAGGATCCTCAATCGCTGGACGTGGTGTTGTGCAATCCACCGTTTCACCAGCAACAGGTTGTCGGCGATTTCCTCGCCTGGCGGATGTTCCAGCAAGCCCGGGAGGCCCTGGTGGTGGGGGGTGCGCTGTACATCGTCGGCAATCGTCACCTGGGTTACCACAGCAAACTGGCGCGTTTGTTCCGCGGTGTCGAGCAAGTGGCAGCTACGCCGAAGTTCGTCATTCTCAAGGCTCGCAAGTAACGGGTTCGCAAAAAAAAACCCTCCAGCCGGAGGGTCATCAATCCGCGCCTGAAGGCGACGGGACGGGATGTCGTTTTTCAGTGAGTGGTCAGGCCTGCGGCGTTCATGAACATGCGCATCAAGCTGGCCACGACGAACAACGCACCGACGCTGCCAACCCAGATCAGGGCCAGCCAGCCAAGCCGCTGCCACAGCGGCTTTTTTTCGGCTTCTTCAATGTCGTGCAGGGAATGTTTGCCGGTCATTGCTAAATACTCCGAGGAAGAAGGCGCCTGTGAAGACGCCATCGCGAGCAAGCTTTGCTCCTACAGGTTTGATACGCGCCCTAGTGGTAACCGTCTTCGTGGGTGACCTTGCCGCGGAACACGTAGTAGCTCCAGAAGGTGTAGCCCAGGATGAACGGGATGATGAACAGCGTGCCCACCAACATGAAGCCCTGGCTCTGCGGTGGTGCGGCGGCATCCCAGATCGAGATCGACGGCGGCACGATATTCGGCCACAGGCTGATCCCCAAACCGCTGTAGCCGAGGAAGATCAGTACCAGCGTCAGCAGGAATGGCGTGTAGTGCGCATTGCGGGCCACCGCGCGAATCAGACCGTACAGGGTCACCAGCACCAGAATCGGCACCGGCAGGAACCAGAACAGGTTGGGCAGGGTGAACCAGCGCTCGGCAATTTCGACGTGAGCTAGCGGCGTCCAGATGCTGACGATACCGATCACCGCCAGCAACACGAACGCCAATGGCCGCGCAAGATCATGCATCTGTTCCTGCAATTTGCCTTCGGTCTTCATGATCAACCAGGTGCAGCCAAGCAGCGCATAGGCCACTACCAACGCGGCGCCGCAGAACATCGTGAAGGGCGTCAACCAATCCAGGGAACCACCGGCGAACTGACGATCGACGACCGGCAGGCCATCAATGAAAGCGCCCAGCGCCACCCCCTGGAAGAAGGTTGCAGCTAGCGAGCCGCCAATGAATGCCTTGTCCCAGAGATGGCGTTTATCGTCCCGCGCCTTGAAGCGGAACTCGAACGCTACGCCGCGAAAAATCAGCCCGATCAGCATGAAAATCAGCGGCAGGTACAACGCCGAGAGCACCACCGAATAGGCCAGCGGGAAAGCACCGAACAACGCCGCCCCCCCCAGTACCAGCCAGGTTTCGTTGCCGTCCCAGACTGGCGCAACGGTGTTCATCATTACGTCGCGGTCACTCTTGCCCGGTATGAACGGGAAGAGAATGCCGATGCCGAGGTCAAAGCCGTCCATGACCACGTACATCATGATGCCGAAGATGATGATCACGGCCCAGATCAGCGGAAGATCAATACCCATGTTCAAATCTCCTTGGTCAGGGTGTGGTGCTCATCGTCGGCAGCGGACAGCGGACGCGCCGGTGTGCGCTTCTGGCCGGGACCTCCGTCGTTGGTTTCCTTGCCTTCGTCGATCTTCGGCCCTTTGCGTACCAGGCGCATCATGTAGCCCAGACCGGCACCGAACAGCGCGAAATACACCACGACAAAGAGGATCAGGGTGATGCTCATCTGCATGAAACTATGGTGGGAGGACGCATCCGCCGTGCGCATCAGACCGTAGACCACCCACGGCTGGCGGCCGATTTCAGTGGTGAACCAGCCGGCAAGAATCGCGATCAGGCCGGACGGCCCCATCCACAATGCCAGGTGCAGGAACGGCCGCGAGGTATAGAGCGTGTTGCGTTTGCGCAGCCAGAGGCTCCACAGACCGGTGAAGATCATCAGGAAGCCCAGGCCGACCATGACCCGGAACGACCAGAACACGATGGTCGAATTAGGTCGGTCTTGCGGCGGAAATTCCTTGAGCGCCGGCACCTGTTTATCCAGGGAGTGAGTCAGGATCAGACTGCCCAGGTACGGTATCTCGACGGCAAATTTGGTCCGCTCTTCTTTCATGTCCGGCCAGCCGAACAGGATCAGCGGGGTCGCCTCGTTACCCTTGTTCTCCCAATGGCCCTCGATCGCGGCGATTTTCGCCGGCTGATGTTCGAGCGTGTTGAGGCCGTGGAAGTCACCGATGACCGCCTGAATCGGCGCGACGATCAGCGCCATCCACATCGCCATCGAGAGCATCTTGCGGATCGCCGGGTTGTCCTTGCCGCGCAGCAAATGCCAGGCCGCCGAGGCGCCGACGAAGAAGGCGGTCGCGACGAACGCCGCGGTGGCCATGTGCATCAGGCGATAGGGGAACGACGGGTTGAAGATCACCGCCAGCCAGTCGGTTGGAATGACCTGGCCATTGACGATCTCAAAGCCCTGCGGCGTCTGCATCCAGCTGTTGGAGGCGAGAATCCAGAAGGTCGAGATCAATGTGCCGATGGCGACCATGACGGTGGCGAAAAAGTGCAAGCCGCGCCCGACCTTGTTCCAGCCGAACAGCATCACACCGAGGAAACCGGCTTCAAGGAAGAAAGCCGTGAGGACTTCGTACGTCAGCAATGGCCCGGTCACGGACCCGGCGAAGTCCGAGAAGCGACTCCAGTTGGTACCGAACTGATAGGCCATGACCAACCCCGAGACCACGCCCATGCCGAAGTTGACGGCAAAGATCTTCGACCAGAAATGGTAGAGGTCGCGGTAGGTGTCGTTGTGTGTTTTCAGCCACAAACCTTCGAGTACCGCCAGGTAACTCGCCAGGCCAATGGTGATGGCAGGGAACAGGATGTGGAACGAGATGGTGAACGCGAACTGAATTCGGGCGAGATCAAGTGCCTCTAAACCGAACATAAGTCTTCCTCTGTCAGGTAATACGGCTGCTGGCCGGAAGCCTGCACCCACGGCCCCCACGGGTATGAAGTGTGGCGAATCTCTATTTGTTCTTTTTTTACACGCATCGCTACGCAGGGAATCTGGCCTTGCGGCCGCCGGATCAGATCCTTTGAGGGGATTGATCTGGATCAAGTAACGTTGAAAGAGTAGTCCCATTTCCGGGGATGAACCGCGTGGTCTTTTGCCGCGTGACAAGTTGCCTCATGGTTGGGGTAACAGGCAGAAACACATCTCCCTGTGGGAGCGAGCCTGCTCGCGAAGAGGTCGGCACGTCCATCGCTGATGTCGACTGACACTCCGCCTTCGCGAGCAGGCTCGCTTCCACAGGATTTGTCTCGTTGCGGCAATCGATGTCTGGCTAACGAAATTTTCCGGCACCGCAACTTCCTGTTACAGGTTGGTGATAACCTCACCCTTCCTCTCCCCCAGACTCGCCTCAAATGCCCAGCCAAGAGCCTTTGCTGTTACGTCACCACCGTCCTTTCCTCGCGTTCTGGCTGGCCCGGATTTTTACCGCCAGTGGCTTTCAGATGCTCACCGTGGCCATCGGCTGGAACCTCTACCAACTGACCGGCAATGTGCTCGACCTGGGCCTGGTAGGGTTGGTGGAGTTCGCCCCACGTGTCCTGTTCATGCTGCACACCGGGCACGTCGCGGACCGCTACGACCGGCGCAAGGTCGCGGCGATCTGCCAGTCCTTGCAAGCGCTGATCGCCCTGTCGCTGGCCATCGGCAGCGCGACCGACCATGTCACCCGGGAAATGATCTTCATCCTCGCTTTCCTGCTGGGCGCCGCCCGCTCCTTCGAAATGCCGACCACCCAGGCCTTGCTGCCGAGCATTGTGCCCAGCGCCCTGTTCCCTCGTGCCGTGGCCGCCGCGCAATCGGCCCAGCAATCAGCGACCATCGTCGCCCCGGCCCTGGGCGGTCTGCTCTACGCTTTCGGCAGCGTGTGGGTCTATGGTCCGACGGTGATCCTCTACCTCATTGCCTGCACCCTGATGCTCAATCTGCCGGCTCGCCAGACACCTTTGAACAAGGGCAAGGCCACGCTGGATTCGCTGTTGGCCGGGATTCGCTTCATTCGCAGCAGGCCGGACATTCTCGGTGCGATCTCCCTGGACCTGTTCGCGGTCCTGCTCGGTGGCGCGACGGCGCTGCTGCCCGTCTTCGCCAAGGACATTCTGCTCACCGGCCCGTGGGGACTTGGCTTGCTGCGCTCGGCGCCGGCGGTGGGGGCGCTGTTGATGTCGTTGTTCCTGGCGAGGTTTGCCGTGGAACGCAATGTCGGACGGGTGATGTTCACCGCGGTGGGCGTATTCGGCGTGGCGACCATCGCCTTCGGTCTGTCGACCTCGTTCTGGTTCTCGCTGGCCGTGCTGGTGGTATTGGGCGCGGCCGACATGATCAGCATGGTGATCCGTGCCTCTTTCGTGCAACTGGAAACCCCGGACGAAATGCGCGGCCGTGTCAGCGCGGTCAATGGTCTGTTCATCGGCGCCTCGAACCAGCTGGGTGAATTCGAATCCGGGCTGACGGCCCACTGGTTCGGCACCGTGCCGGCAGTGGTCATGGGCGGCATCGGGACGCTGGTGGTGACCGGCACCTGGATCAAACTGTTCCCGACCCTGGCCCGGCGCGATCGAATGCATGTGCCGGTGCAAGAAGAGGCGAAGGTCTGAAGCACTTGCCCATCACAGATTTGCCGATCAAGTGCGATACATAGATACCGCCTAGAGTGTAATGTATCGCCTTACACTCAGCGGCATGATCAAATCCTTTCAGCACAAAGGCCTTCGGGGCTTCTTGAAACCGGTTCGACTCGCGGGATACGGGCAGACCACGCAAAGCGTCTGTCTCGAATGCTGCAGTTCATGGATCGCGCATCGGTACCTGGCGACCTCGACCTTCCGGGATGGCGCCTGCATCCGCTCAGAGGTGATTTGAACAACTATTGGTCACTGAGTGTTTCGGGAAACTGGCGGGGGATTTTTCGCTTTATCGGCTCGGATATAGAACTGGTCGACTATCTGGACTACCACTGACAGGAGGCAGGACATGCCCATGCACAACCCGCCGCATCCCGGCGAAACACTGTTGATGGATGTATTACCTGATCTGGGCATCAGCATCGCTGAATTAGCCCGGCATCTCGGGTTTGCGCGCCCTCATCTGTCACGCGTATTGCACGGGCATGCCCCCATCAGTCCGGACCTGGCGGTTCGTCTTGAGCGTGCGGGAATTGGCAAGGCTCGCGTATGGTTGGGGGTCCAGACCGACTACGATCTATGGCAAGCGGAGCGACGCGAGCAACCGGTCATCACCCCCATCGCTGCCCACGCATAACGTGTCTTAAACGACCAACTCTGCCGCCACCGCCGTCCGCGTGGCTTGGCCGCACAACTGTTCCACCAGGGTCAGGGCAAATGCCAGCGCGGCACCCGAACCCTGGGCAGTGATGCAGTTGCCATCGACCACCACGGGTTGATCGACGAAGTTACAGCCCGACAGCTGATGACTGGCCGAAGGCAGGCACGTCATGCGCCGCTGACGCAGCACGCCGTAGCTTTGCAGCGCCAGCGCCGGAGCCTCGGCGATGCCCGCGAACAGGCGACCGGCCGCGGCCTGGTCCTTGATCAGTTGTTGCAGGGGTTGATGGGCCGCCAGGTGTTGCGCCCCCACGGCACCGCCAGGCAGGACGATCAGGTCGAAGGGCTGGGCCAGCAAGTCCACCAGCATCGCATCGGTGGTGAGGCGGGTTCCGCGGGCGCAGGTGAGCATGCGCCGTCCTTCGATGCTCGCCACCACCACTTCCACCTTGGCGCGGCGCAGCACATCGACCAGGGTCACGGCTTGCAGGTCATCGATGCCCTCGGCGAGGGTAATCAGGGCTCTAAAGGTCATGAATGCAATCCATGGAATGATCCTTAAAGCGTAGTCAGCTTTCCTTACCCTTGTTCGAGGGCCGTCCTTACTTGATGTAAAGCTGCGTCGACATCGTGTTGCCCGGTGCATTGATCGACGTGTTGCTGAAGGTGAACGTGCCTTCCTGCTTGCCGGCCAGATCGAAAACGTACAGGTTGCCGACCGTTTTTCGACCCGCGACGCAATCGGTGAGGTTGCCGTTATCGTAGGCGCAGACCGGCGTGCGGCTTCCGTTCACCTCGAAACCATCCAGCGCGACATGGGGCTGGCTGCCACCGTAGCCCACTTCCAGCACGAAAACCCTGATGTTCGCGCCACTGTGATTGCAGCGGGTCTGTGTCTGCCCTTCTTCAATGGTTTCAAAACCACAGCCCGGCGACTCGACCTTGAGCACTTTCAGTTGGGTCAGCGGCGGTGCCGAGGCCGCCGAGGCGGTTTGTGCCCCCAGGACCATGGCAATCAAGATCAATAGACACTTTTTCATGCAACCCCCCAAAAAAAACCAGCGCGCAGTATGGCTGACTCAGGTTAAACGCAAAACATCGACGACGTTCACTGCCATAAGCAGCCATAAACCCACGCGGCTGGTATGATGCGCGGCTTTTTCCGACCCACAGTAAATTCCCAGGCGCCTGCAGCGGTCTGTGCTTTGCTGTTGAGGTCGATACATTCACGGCGCCCGGCGCGCCACGGGGAGCAGACATGCTGGAAAGGCTGTTTCAACTCAAGGCACACAACACCAACGTACGCACCGAGATTCTGGCGGGCGTCACGACCTTTTTGGCCATGGCCTACATTCTGTTCGTCAACCCGAGCATCCTCGGCGAAACCGGTATGGACAAGGGCGCCGTGTTCGTCGCCACCTGTCTGGCAGCGGCCATCGGCTCCACGGTGATGGGCCTGATCGCCAACTACCCGATCGCCCTCGCACCGGGCATGGGCCTGAACGCCTTCTTCACCTACACCGTGGTGCTGCACATGGGCCACACCTGGCAAGTGGCGCTGGGTGCGGTGTTCATTTCGGCCGTGTGCTTCTTCCTGCTGTCGATCTTCCGCATCCGTGAGTGGATCATCAACAGCATCCCTCTACCGCTGCGTTCGGCAATCGCCGCCGGTATCGGCCTGTTCCTGGCGCTGATTGCCCTGCACAACGCAGGCATCGTGGTCAGCAACCCGGCAACCATGGTCGGCCTGGGCGACCTGAAGCAACCGGCTCCGATCCTCGCAACCCTCGGTTTCGCCCTGATCGTTGCCCTCGAAGCCCTCGCCGTGCGTGGTGCGGTGCTGATCGGCATTCTGGTGGTGACCATCGTTTCCATCGTCATGGGCTTCTCCCCGTTCGGCGGCGTGATGTCGATGCCGCCTTCGCTGGCGCCGACCTTCCTGCAACTGGATATCAAAGGCGCGCTGGACATCGGTCTGGTCAGCGTGATTTTCGCCTTCCTGTTCGTCGACCTGTTCGACAACTCCGGCACCCTGATCGGCGTTGCCAAGCGCGCCGGCCTGATGGGCAAGGACGGCCACATGCCGAAAATGGGCCGCGCCCTGATCGCCGACAGCACCGCTGCGATGGCCGGTTCCCTGCTGGGCACCTCGACCACCACCAGCTATATCGAATCCGCTGCTGGCGTGAGTGCCGGTGGCCGTACCGGCCTGACCGCCATAGTCGTGGCGATTCTGTTCCTGCTGGCACTGTTCTTCTCGCCACTGGCCGCCAGCGTTCCAGCCTTCGCCACCGCACCGGCCCTGCTGTTCGTCGCCGTGCTGATGACATCCGGGCTGGCCGAAATAGACTGGGACGACATCACTGTTGCCGCGCCCGTGGTGATCACCGCGCTGGCAATGCCATTCACTTACTCCATCGCCAATGGCATTGCCTTCGGTTTCATTTCCTGGACCGCCATCAAGCTAATGTCCGGTCGCGGCCGTGAGCTGAACCCGGCGCTGGTGATTCTGTCGATTCTGTTCGTGATCAAGCTGGGTTGGTTCAACGCATGACTTTTGATTCCCAGGCCTACGCCCTACAGCTCGAAGACAAGGTCACGCGTTTGCGTGACCTGCTGGCCCCCTTCGATGCGCCGGAGCCGGTCGTCTTCGACTCGCCGCTACAGAATTTCCGCCTGCGCGCCGAATTCCGCCTGTGGCGCGAAGCAGGCGAACGCCATTACGCGATGTTTTCCCAGGAAGACAAACGTACGCCAATCCTGATCGAAGAGTTCCCGATCGCCAGCCTGCGCATCAATCAGTTGATGCCGCAGCTCAAAGCGGCATGGCAGGCCAGTTCGGCCCTGAGCCACAAGCTGTTCCAGGTGGAGTTCCTGACCACCCTGGCCGGCGATGCGATGATCACCTTGTGCTATCACCGCCCGCTGGACGAGCACTGGCACGCGGCGGCCACGAAACTGGCAGCCGACCTCAACGTCAGCATCATCGGCCGTTCAAAGGGCAAACGCGAAGTCATTGGCCGCGATTACGTGGTCGAGCAACTGGAAGTCGGCGGTCGCACCTTCAGCTATCGCCAACCCGAAGGCGCGTTTACCCAGCCCAACGGTACAGTGAACCAGAAGATGCTCAACTGGGCATTCGACGCACTCGGTGATCGTACCGACGACTTGCTGGAACTGTACTGCGGCAATGGCAACTTCACCCTGCCGCTGGCCACCCGCGTGCGCAAGGTGCTGGCCACCGAGATCAGCAAGACCTCGGTCAATGCTGCGCTGAGCAACCTCAGCGAAAACGCTGTGGATAACGTCACCCTGGTGCGACTGTCCGCCGAAGAACTGACCGAAGCGTTGAACGAAGTTCGTCCGTTCCGTCGCCTGCACGGCATTGACCTGAAAAGCTACGAGTTCGGTAGCGTCTTCGTCGACCCGCCCCGCGCCGGCATGGACCCGGACACCTGCGAACTGACCCGACGTTTCGACAACATTCTCTATATCTCCTGCAACCCGGAAACCCTGGCGGCCAACATCGCCCAACTGCACGACACCCACCGCATTACCCAATGCGCGATGTTCGACCAGTTCCCGTGGACGCATCACATGGAATCCGGGGTGTTGTTGACCCGGCGGTGATTGCAGACATCACCCACAAAAAAGCCGTCATCACGACGGCTTTTTTGTTTTCAGCGAAATCACCCCGGCTGATTTTTACGATATTCAGTGGTGGTAATGCCCTTATACCCCCAGTTATCTGTGTCGATTTCCTCGATCACGATATGGGTCAGCTCCGGAGGCTTGCCGAGGACACGCTGCAAGGTCTCGGTGATTTCGGCGATGACCTGGGCTTTCTGCTCACGGGTAACGCCGTCACGGGTAATACGTACACTGACGAAAGGCATGCTGCTTCTCCTGCTCGGTTGATTCAGAAAGGCTTACCAATTGAAGCTCACTGTATCTGTGTGCAGGCATCTGATAAATACTGGTTTACGCACTTAATTTGATCCCCGGTGTAATCAATCATGCAGCGACAATTCGACGATCTTCAACTGGGCAGCATCGAGCTGTTTTGCCTGGCCGCCGAGGCCGGCAGCTTCACCGCGGCCGCGCTGGTGGCGGGCGTCACGCCGGCCGCAGTGAGCCGCTCGGTGTCACGCATGGAGGAGCGTCTGGGGGTGAGGCTGTTTGCGCGCACCACCCGCAGCGTCAACCTGACCGACAGTGGCCGGCGTTATTACGAAGAATGTCGCCAGGCATTGGCGCAGCTGGTGGAGGCCCAGCGCGAAGTCATGGGCCAACAGCAAGTGCCGTCCGGGACGTTGCGCATCAGTATTCCGACCACCTATGCACACCATCGAATCCTGCCGTTGCTCCCTGAATTTCGTGCCCGCTTTCCGGCGGTGAAGGTCGAGTCGCACATCAGTAATCGCAACATCGATTTCGTCGGTGAAGGCTATGACATGGCAATCCGCGTGCGCGCGATTCCTGACTCCGGCCTGATCGCCCGGCAACTGGAAGACGCCGCACTGGTGATGATTGCCAGCCCTGAATACCTCAAGCGTGCCGGCACCCCACAAACCCTTGACGATCTGCAACAGCACGAATGCATTCAGTACGAACTGCCCAGCAGCGGTCGGCGCATCGCGTGGCTGTTCAATGATAACGGCGTACAGCGCGAAATTCTGGCCGAGGGCAACTTCAGCTGTTCCGACGATGTGCTGGGTGGCGTGACGCTGGCAAAACACGGTGCCGGTCTGTTTCAGACGTATCGCTTTATCGTCGAAAAAGAACTGGCCGATGGCACATTGGTGGAAGTGCTCAAACCCTATGGCGGGCGCTCGCGACCGTTTACGTTGCTCTATCCGCAAAGCCGTCACATGCCCCTTCGATTGCGGGCCTTTATCGATTTTCTGGTGGAGCATTTACCACGCTGAAAGCGAAACCGTCCGATCACCGCACACAAACCGCTGGGGAGTTTCCGCTTCAATTGACCAAATTAACCATCTAGTACAATTTATCTCCACAGGCCGAACCCTTGGCCAATGCCAAAAACAATAAGTGGAGAAACGTCGATGTCCCCCATCATTCTGGTGCTCAACGGCCCGAATCTGAACCTGCTCGGCACCCGTGAACCGGCGACTTACGGCCATGAAACCCTGGCAGACATTTCAGCCTTGTGCGGCCGTGCCGCCGAAGAGTTTGGCCTGGCGGTGGAGTTTCGCCAGACCAACCACGAAGGCGAACTGCTCGACTGGATTCACAACGCACGCGGCCGATGCGCCGGGATCGTGATCAACCCCGCCGCCTGGACACACACCTCGGTGGCGATCCGCGATGCCCTGATCGCCAGTGAACTGCCAGTGATCGAAGTCCACCTGTCCAACGTCCACGCCCGCGAACCTTTCCGCCATCACTCCTTCGTATCAGCCATTGCCACTGCCGTAATGGCCGGGTTCGGCAGCCACGGCTATCGCCTGGCGCTGGAGCATTTCAGCCAACGTCTGAAAGGATGAGCATCGTGAAACAGAACCAGACTGTATTGGCAGGACTGATCGGTGCCGGCATCCAGGCTTCGCGCACGCCGACGCTGCACGAACATGAAGGCGATGCCCAAGGGTTGCGTTACCTCTATCGCCTGATCGACCTCGATCAACTGCAACTCGACAGCAACGCCCTGCCCGACCTGTTGATGGCTGCCGAGCGCATGAACTTCACCGGACTGAACATCACCTTCCCGTGCAAGCAGGCGATCATCCCGTTGCTCGACGAATTGTCACCGGAAGCCCGCGGCATTGGCGCGGTCAATACCGTGGTACTGAAGGACGGCAAACGCATCGGCCACAACACCGATTGCCTGGGGTTTGCCGAGGGTTTTCGCAGGGGGCTGAAGGGCGTTGCCGTTGAACGTGTCGTTCAGATGGGTGCAGGTGGCGCTGGCGCAGCGGTAGCCCACGCGCTACTGAGCGAAGGCGTACAGCAGCTGAGCATTTTCGATGTGGATACGAGCCGCGCCCAGAGTCTGGCGGACAACCTCAATCAGCATTTCGGCGAGGGCCGTGCAGTGGCGGGCCATGACCTCGCTGGCACCCTGATTGAGGCTGACGGCCTGGTGAATACGACACCTATGGGCATGAAAAAACTGCCGGGCATGCCGGTGCCCGTAGAGTTGCTTCGAGCACAACTGTGGGTGGCGGAGATTGTTTATTTCCCACTGGAAACCGAACTGCTGCGCAATGCCCGTGCCCTGGGTTGCCGGACGCTGGATGGTGGCAACATGGCGGTGTTCCAGGCGGTGAAGGCGTTCGAACTATTCAGCGGCGTGGTGCCGGATGCCCAGCGGATGCTGGCGCATTTTCAGAGCATGAATGTTTGAAATAGACGGGAGTACACCCGTAGGAGCCGGCTTGCTGGCGATGGCGTCTTTGAATACGCCATCGCCAGCAAGCCGGCTCCTACGAAAAGCAATTCGTCAGGTCAGGCCTGCAGGTAGCGCAACACCGACTCGCAGATCATCTCGCGATGACGCTGCTTGATGCTTTCGTCCGGCAGATCGATCTGGAAAATCTCGCCAAAGGTGTGGCGGTTCGACACGCGATAGAAGCAGAACGAACTGATCAGCAGATGCACATCCAATGGATCAAGACCGGCGCGGAACAGCCCCTGCTCGGCGCCGCGACGCAGAATCTCGCCCAATGAATCAAGAATGGTGTTGTTCATCGCCTTGATCGCATCGGAGCGTTTCACATACTCGGCGTTGTGAATGTTCTCGATGCTCACGATGCGCACGAAATCGACGTTGCGGTCATGGTGATCGAAGGTGAACTCCACCAGCCGCCGAATCGCCTCCACCGGGGCCAGTTCGGCCAGGTGCAATCGGTTTTCGGTGCTGCGGATATCGCCGTAGAGCTTTTCCAGAACCTCGACGTAGAGCTGTTCCTTACTGCCAAAGTAGTAATAGATCATGCGCTTGGAGGTGTGAATGCGTTCGGCGATGGCATCGACGCGCGCCCCGGAAAGACCTTGTTGAACGAACTCGACAATCGCCTCTTGAAGGATATTCTCGCGGGTTTTTTCCGGGTTGTTCTTGCGACTCTTGCGCGGTTCGACAGGTTGCACTGGCGCTGCGGGGAGTTCTGAAGTCATTGTCATTGCGGGCTCACGGCCATCACTGCACAGGTGGGCGATTATGAGCCGCGCCGCACAGTGAAGGAAGCCGTGCGGCAACGGTTTGTCGACGTGATTACGATTTTCCTACAACTTTGTCTGACGTACGGCACCACTTCGTGATTTCGCCATGGCCGCCAGGCGCACCGCGACGTTGGCCGCACCGTAACCGGCATAGCCGTTCCTGCGCTGGATGATCTCGAAGAAGAACCGCCCCTCGAATGGCTCGGTGTAGACATGAAACAATTCGCCACCTTGGGCATCGCGGTCGTAAAGCACGTTGTAGTAAGCGAGCTCACTCAGGAATTCGTCATCGAAATCGAACCGGGCCGCCAGGTCGTCATAGTAGTTCAGCGGAATATCCAGGAGCGGCACACCCGCCTCTTTCGCGCGGCTGACTTCGGCAAAGATGTCGTCGCAATCGAAAGCGATGTGATGCACCCCGGAGCCGCGATAACTCGACAACGCGTGTGAGATCGCGGTGTTGCGGTTCTCTGAAATGTTCAGCGGCAAGCGAATCGAACTGTCCCGACTGCGCAGCGCGCGACTTTTCACCAGACCATAAGGATCGGGTAGAACCACCTCGTCATCGGCCTCGAAATCCAGCAGGCTCTTGTAGAACAGTACCCAACTGTCGAGGCTGTCGGCGGGCAGCGCCATGGCCATATGGTCGATCCGCTTGAGGCCGCCTCGGGCCACGGCACCAGGCAATAGATTGAAATCGGTGCCATAGACGTCGGCCTCCTGATCCACCAGGTAAATCAGGCTACCGTCCGGCGCGCGCACCGCGGCAAGCTCCAGCTCATTGGGGCCGACCAGTCCGCGATAGGGCTGGCCTTTGTAGGCCACGGCCCGCGCCAGAGCGCTGGCACTGTCCTTGACCCGCACGGCGGTGGCGCACAGCGACGGACCGTGTGCCTCGAAGAAACTGTGGCCGAACGAGTAAGGTTCGGCGTTGAGGATCAGGTTGATATCACCCTGGCGCAGCAGGCTGACGTTCTTGGAGCGATGCTGGCCGGCCTTGACGAAACCCAGCCGTTCCAGCCAGTGGGAGAGTTTGGCGCCGAGGCTTTCGTCCACGGCGAATTCGAGAAACTCGATGCCGTTGTACTCGCTGGCCTTCGGTGTCTCGAACAAAATGTCGAGGTTGTTCGATGGCTGGGTTTGCTGCGCCAGACGCTGCCGGGTTTTCTCCTCCAGGTACAACAATGAGCGCAGGCCGTCGGCGGCGTTGGCCCGTGGCGGTGCGGCGCGGAAACCGTCATTGAAGATCTCCAGCGACAGCGGTCCGGTATAGCCACTCTTGATGATCGGAGCGAGGAAGCCCGGCAAATCGAATTCGCCCTGGCCCGGGAAGCAGCGGAAGTGCCGACTCCACTCCAGCACGTCCATGGCCAGGATCGGTGCATCGGCCATTTGCACGAAAAAGATCTTGTCGCCGGGAATCTCGGCGATGGCACTCGGATCGCCCTTGAGCGACAGCGTATGGAAGCTGTCGAGCAACACGCCGAGGTTCGGGTGATCAGCCTGCCGGACGATGTTCCACACCTGTTGCCAGGTGTTCACATGCCGCCCCCAGGCCAGTGCTTCATAACCAATACGAAGGCCACGCGCGCCGGCGTGTTCGGCGAGCAGGCGCAGGTCATCGACCAGAATCTGTTCATCACCGATGGCGTCGGCCGAGGCGTTGCTGCACACCAGCACCAGGTCAGTGCCCAGTTCCTGCATCAGGTCGAACTTGCGCTCCGCCCGCTCCAGATTGCGCGACAGGCGGTCACGGCGGCAACCTTCGAAATCCCGGAAGGGTTGAAACAGGGTGATGGCGATCCCGAGATCGGCGCACATCTGCCTGATTTCCCGCGGGCTGCCGTCGTAGTAGAGAAGGTCGTTCTCGAAAATCTCGACACCGTCAAAGCCGGCGGCGGCAATGGCTTCGAGTTTTTCCGGCAGGGTACCGCTCAAGGACACGGTGGCAATGGAACGCTGCATATTTCGACTCCCGGGGTGGAGGCAATCTTGTTAAGGGCATTGCGCGCTTTTATGTAGGGGATTGCGTTTATCTTGGTTTGAATTATTGGCTGCGCGATTCAACACAGCAATTCAAAGTGTACTATCCGGTTAGTTTTGCGTGCGATTATCGAACACAATGGACTTTGGTGAATTGACGATTTTTTGTTCGCTGCGCAACATCAACACCACATTGAGTCCGGTCTTCAAATGCCGGCTTCAGTTAACCAAGACCCAGAACACCACATAAAAATTTCAAAAAACGGGTATACGCTCATGCGCTCATTCAACGCCTTGCTCGCTCGAACCACCGTCATTACGCCCTGCCTGGCGTCCATCCGAACCCTGCACACCGCCGGCATCACCGTGCCGCTAGCTGAATAACCCGTCAGTCGACGAAACCAGCCGATCAGTCCCGCGCCCACCGCATCGATTGATCACGTGCCCTTGAAGATTCGACGAGCTTCGCTTGTCAGTCATTGAACGGATGGCCCAGATGAATCCTACTCAAAGCTCTCGCATGGCCCCGGCCATGAGCGCCGCCACTGGCGGCATCGGCGACAAAATCCGCGGTGCCATGGCGGTCGGCAAAACCCGCTGGGGCATGCTGGCGCTGGTGTTCTTCGCCACCACCCTGAACTACATCGACCGCGCCGCGCTCGGCGTCATGCAGCCGATCCTCGCCAAGGAAATGAGCTGGACGGCGATGGACTACGCCAACATCAACTTCTGGTTTCAGGTGGGTTATGCCATCGGTTTCGTGCTGCAAGGCCGCCTGATCGACCGGGTCGGCGTCAAGCGCGTGTTCTTCTGCGCCGTGCTGCTCTGGAGCCTGGCGACAGGCGCCCACGGTCTGGCCACTTCGGCGGTCGGTTTCATGGTCTGTCGCTTCATTCTCGGCTTGACCGAAGCCGCCAACTACCCGGCCTGCGTGAAAACCACGCGCCTGTGGTTCCCGGCCGGCGAACGCGCCGTGGCTACCGGTATCTTCAACGCCGGGACCAACGTCGGTGCGATGTTCACACCGATGCTGCTGCCGCTGATCCTGCACACCTGGGGCTGGCAGGCTGCGTTCCTGTGCATGTCGGCACTGGGCGGCATCTGGGTGTTGTTCTGGGCCTTGAAGTACTTCAATCCGGAAGATCACCCGAGCGTCAAACAGTCGGAACTCGAGTACATCCAGAACGAAGTCGAACCGGAACAAACCCGCGTACCCTTCTCGCGAATCCTGCGCATGCGCGGCACTTGGGCCTTCGCCCTCGCCTATTCGATGACCGCACCGGTGTTCTGGTTCTACCTGTACTGGCTGCCACCGTTCCTCAATCAGCAATACAACCTGGGCATCAACGTGACCCAGATGGGCATCCCGCTGATCATCATCTACCTCACCGCCGACTTCGGCAGTGTGGGCGGCGGGATTCTGTCTTCGTTCCTGATCGGCCGCGGGGTCAACCCGATCAAGGCGCGACTGATGTCCATGTTCCTGTTCGCCTGCTGCATCATCGGCGTGATCATGGCGGCCGGCTCCAGCAACCTGTGGGTGGCGGTATTCGCGATTTCCCTGGCCATCGGCGCGCACCAGGCCTGGACCGCGAACATCTGGAGCCTGGTGATGGACTACACGCCCAAGCACATGATGAGCACGGTGTTCGGCTTCGGCGGCATGTGCGCCGCGATTGGCGGGATGTTCATGACCCAGTTGGTCGGCCACATCCTGACCGTCACCAACAACAACTACACCGTGCTGTTCACCCTGATTCCGGCGATGTACTTCATCGCGCTGACCTGGCTGTACTTCATGGCACCGCGCAAGATTCCGAGCGTTACCGACTAAAGAAGTCATCATTCCCTGTGGGAGCGGGCTTGCCCGCGATAGCGGTGGTTCAGCCAACATTTATGTAGGTGTGCCGACCTCATCGCGGGCAAGCCCGCTCCCACAGTGTTTTTCATAGGCGTCTATTTGCGGCTTTGCTGCCACGCCGCCGCCAGCCCGCTGCAGCAAATCACAGCAATACCGATCACGGTGGTCAGGGTCGGCGTGTGGGAAAACAGCCACCAGCCCAACAGGCCGGCAAACACGATCTGGCAATAGCTGAACGGCGCCAGCAAGGCTGGCGCGGCATGGCGGAAAGCCTGGGTCAGGAACAGATGCGCCGTCATCCCGCAGGCCCCCAGCGCCAGCATCATTGCGCCATGCATCAGGCTCGGCAGCTGCCAGAAGAACGGCACCAGCGCACTCATCACCAGGGTGTTGCACAAGCCTGCGAAAAAGTTGCTGGTGGTCGGACTGTCGATCTCGCTGAGCTTGCGTGTCAGCAACTGATAGAAGCAGAAAAACAGCGCCGAGCAGAACGGCAGCAACACCGCTGGCGTGAACAACTCACCACCGGGGTGAACGATGATCAGCACCCCGCCGAACCCGAAAATCACCGCCAGCCATTGCCCGCGCGTCACCCGCTCCTTCAACAGCGGCACCGACAGCGCGGTGACCAGCACCGGTGCCAGGAAGTTGACCGAAGTGGCCTCGGCCAACGGGATGTACATCAACCCGGTGGTGAAAAACAGGCTGGTGCCCAGCAGGCACAATGCCCGGGTCAGTTGAAGCAGCGGTCGCTTCGTGCGCAGGACCCGCAGCCCGGATTGCGGCAGAAAGATCCCGGCCATCAACAGGGTATGGACCACATAACGGGCCCACACCACCATGACAATCGGATAGAACCCGGACAGGTATTTCGAAATGGCGTCGTGGCTGGAAAACAGGAAGGTGGCGACAACGATCAGCAGAATCCCTTTGAAGGGCTGATTGACGCCGGAAAGCGGGGTGCTGACGGTCATTGGGTTTCCTTTGCATTAAAAATCAAAAGCATCGCGGGCAAGCCTTGCTCCCACAGAATTGAGGTGATCCTTGTGGGAGCATGGCTTGCCCGCGATCAGGTGCGCAGCACCGCTTACAGCCGCGCCAACAATTCCCGGGTTCTGTCCAAAGCCATCCGCGCCCGCTCCAACCCACTCACACCCTGCTCCAGCAGTTGTACCGTGGGAATCTCCAGGCTCAATGGAATGTTAGCCGGCAAACAACCCAACAATCCCGACAAATCACAATCACCATCGCCGGGAAAGCGTCGCTCGTTGCGCGCCTGACGCAAGATCTCGGCCATGTCAGCCGGTCGCTGTCCGGCAACATCACACAACTGCGCATACCGCAAACGTGAAGGCGCAACCCTGGCCAGATCTTCCAGCCGTGAACCCGAACGGTCGAAGTGGAACGCGTCCACCAGCACTGCACCGTTTTCGCGCCCGGCGCGCTCGACGATGCGCACGGCTTGTTCAAGATTGCGCGCGTCGGTCCAGGGCATGAACTCCAGATGCGGATGCAAGCCATAGGACACTGCCAGATCGCACAGTTCGGCAAAGTTTTCCGTCATCCGTTGCTCGTCAGAATCATTACCGGCCACCAGCAATTCGCTGGCACCGAATTCGGCACCGACCGCCAGAATGTTCTCGAACTCGGCTACGACGGTTTCCGGCTTCAGCCGCAGGATTTCTACATCCAGCACACGAATGCCGGTGTCACGCAGACGCGCCAGGGTCTGGCGTCGTAATTCAGCATCGGCCACCAACGGAAAATGATGTTCCTGCGGCGTCGCCGGCACCAGGCGCAAACCGACATGGCTGTAACCAGCTCGCGCGGCCACCTCGACCATGTCGGGCGGTGACAACTCCAGCACGGTCAGGCTGGCGAGGGAAAAGATGCGTTCACTCATGGGCGGCCTCTTGTTGGACGACTGAATTCCAACAATTTAGAACCCGGTTCCACATTCTTATACAAGTAGACACCGATAGTGTTCGATCAACGCACATTTTTAGGGCAAACCCATACCCTGTGGGAGCGGGCTTGCCCGCGATAGCGGAATGTCTGCCGACATAGATGTTGAATGTGGGCCCCTTATCGCGGGCAAGCCCGCTCCCACAAGAGCCGTATATGTCCACCAGCTAAGTGAACAATTCCGACGCCACACTCGCTGCCGATAACTCCTCGGTAAACGCCAACAACAACGGCGCCAGTTCATGCAACCGCGCCCCCGGCATCCGCGCACTCGGCCCGGCAATGCTGAGCACTCCGATCACCCGTCCATCACCGGGATGACGCACCACCGCGGCAATCGCCGACGTACCCACCGCCGAACTTTCCTCGACGCACGCATAGCCTTGCTCGCGCGCCAGACGCAGGCGCTCGAGCAGCTCGATGTTTGAACGCGGCGCATTCGGTCCCAACTCCAGCGGCCGATCCGCCGCCTGGCGCTCCACCCGTGACAAGGCTTCGGCATCGCTCATGCACGCCAGCCAGGCATGCCCGGATGCGGTGTAGAACAACGGTGCGTCACGGCCCATGTCCGGGTCGTAACGCAAACCGGAACGAGCGCCCTGGGACTTGGCGATCCAGGTCTGCCGCTCGCCTTCGATCACCCCCAGACGCACCAGTTCACCGGTTTCCTGGGCCAGGCGATCGAGCACCGGCTGCACGATATCGGCGCCGCTGCTCGACAGGTAACGGAACCCCATCGCCACCAGTTTGGTCGACAAGTGGTAACGCAGGTTTTCCGGATTCTGGCGCACATAGCCGAGGCGAATCAGCTCGGCGAGCAGCCGGTGAGTGGCGCTTTTGGGGATGTCCAGTTGCTCAGCCAGCGTCTGCATCGGCAGGCCGCGAGGGTCGCTGGTAAGGCTTTCAAGCACACTGAAAACACGTTCGATCTGACTGCCGGCCATGGGCGTCTCCACGCAAATTTTGCCGATTCTAGAAGACATCCGGTGGATTACGAAATCTGGAACTGACTGTCCGATAACCGCCCATTTTATGGGCATCGTCCTTGCCCGATTCAATCAACCTCTTATATTTTTCGGAATCAAATTCCAAAACAATAAATCGCTGGAGCCCGAAAAATGCCTGCCGAGCCGCAATTTCTTCCTGACGTTGACTGCGATGTACTCGTTGTCGGTTCTGGTGCGGCCGGTTTATCGGCGGCTGTGACCGCGGCTTACCATGGCCTGAAAGTCATCGTGGTCGAAAAAGACCCGGTGTTCGGTGGCGCTACGGCCTGGTCAGGTGGCTGGGCCTGGGTGCCGTGCAATCCCCTGGCCCGTCGCGCCGGGATCGTCGAAGACGTGGAGTTGCCGCGCACCTACCTGAAACACGAG
This sequence comes from Pseudomonas izuensis, assembly GCF_002356535.2. NCBI lineage: Bacteria > Pseudomonadati > Pseudomonadota > Gammaproteobacteria > Pseudomonadales > Pseudomonadaceae > Pseudomonas > Pseudomonas izuensis. Next base: position 5,944,435 of record NZ_AP017423.2, read on the forward strand.
TTGGGCGAGCATTTCCAGCCAGCGATGATCGACGCATTCCTGGAGGCCGGCCCTCGGATGGTCGCGTTCTTCGAACAACACACTTCGTTGCAATTCGCCGACGGCAATGCGATTGCCGACATTCATGGCGATACGCCGGGTGCCGGTACCGGTGGACGCTCAGTGATCGCTGCGCCGTACGACGCACGAAAAGTCGGCGAGTTGCTCAAGCGCCTGCGTACAACCATGCGGGAAACGTCCTTCATGGGCATGCCGATCATGGCCGGTGCAGACCTCACGGCGTTTCTCAATCTGACCCGTTCGCTGTCGGCAGCCTGGCATGTTACCCGGCGATTTACCCGTCACCTGCTCGACCTCGTCCTGCAGGGTCGGGCGATGCAACTGGTCAACGGCGTGGCACTGGTGGCGCGCCTGGCAAAATCCGCCGAGGACCTTGGTGTGTTGCTCTGGGAATCGGCGCCGGTCACCGACCTGCTGCGCGAAAGCAATCAGGTGCGCGGCGCGGTGGTCAGCACCGCCAAGGGACCGATACGGATCAAGGCACGCAAGGCCGTGGTGCTGGCGGCCGGTGGTTTCGCCAATGACATCGAGCGGCGCAAGGCGCTGTTCCCGCGCACACCCACCGGTCATGAACACCTGGCCCTGCCGCCACTCGGTGTGTCCGGCGATGGCCTGCGACTGGGTGAAAGCGTCGGCGCCCACGTGGACAGCAACATGCAGTCCCCCGTTGCCTGGGCGCCAGTTTCCCGGGTGCCACACAGCGACGGCAGCACAGGCCACTTCCCCCATATCATCGAACGCGGCAAACCGGGAATCATCGGCGTACTGAGCAACGGCCAACGTTTCGTCAACGAAGCCAACGGCTACTACGACTACGTGACGGCCATGGTCGCCGCCGCGCCAGAGGGTGAAGAGGTCGCCTCCTGGCTGATCTGCAGCCATGCTTTTCAACGGCGCTACGGCTTGGGCATCTCTCGGCCGTTTCCCGTGCCGCTGTCATCCTTCATCCGCAGTGGCTATCTGAAAACCGGCAACACACTCGAGGAACTGGCGACAGCCTGCGGCATCGACCCAAGCGGCTTGCGTACTACCGTGTCGGACTACAACCGGCATGCACGCAACGGCGAAGACCCGCAATTCGGCCGTGGCTCGACACCCTACAACCGCAAACAGGGTGACGCATTACAGCAACCGAACCCGTGCGTCGCGCCGATCGAACAGGGACCGTTCTATGCCGTGAAGGTCGAGCCAGGCTGCTTTGGCACCTTCGCCGGACTAAAGGTCAACGAACATGCCCAGGTCCTGGATGACTCGGGCCGGGCCATCGCAGGGCTGTACGCGGCGGGCGGCGACATGGCCAGCATCATGGGCGGGCACTACCCCGCCGGCGGCATCAACATCGGCCCGGCACTGACCTTCGGCTACATCGCCGCACGCCACATCGCAGGAATCAGCCCGGACTTCGCGCCGGCGGGGGATGCGTTCGACCAGTAACCGGGAAATGGCCACGACCTCACTAACTCTTACACATTTCTCCCACACCCTTTTGCCTGTGCGGTTATTCATGGAGACGGCGATACCCGCCCCATCAATCCATGAGAGACCGCAAACATGTTATGGAACAAGGCAAGACGCAGCGACAACGTAAACGACACTCGCAAGGGCAAGGATGCCCGCACGCTCACAGGGAAAACACTGAGTGTCGGGCTGGCCGCGACTGCTCTGGCAGCCGCAGGGCTTTACTCCACACTCGACACCCCATCCGGCGACATTCCCCTTGCACCCTCGAACATAGCGACCCCATCCGCCGCTCCCCTCGCGATCGAGACCGCCGAAGACCTGCAATTGAAGTTTGTCCAATCGGTACTGGGCGAAACCGAAGACACCTGGAAACAACTTTTTGAGCAATCGGGAAGGCGCTACCCGAAGCCCTCGCTGACGTTGTTTGAAAAATACGTGGACACCGGGTGTGGGTTCGCCAGCTCGGTCAGTGGTCCCTTTTATTGCCCAAGCAACCTACAGGTGTATCTCGATCTCGATTACTTCACGAGGCTCGAGCAGCAGTTTTCAGTGGTCGGAGACTTCGCACGGGCCTATATCATCGCTCACGAAGTCGGGCATCACGTCCAATTGGTACTGGGAATGTCGGAGCCGCTTGAAGAGGCCTTGCTGGACCAGCAAACCGTCACCGGTGATGGAGGCCTGGAGGTGCGCGGGGAGTTGCAGGCCGATTGCCTGGCCGGCGTCTGGGCACACCATGCACAACGGCGCCTGGACTGGCTGGAAGCTGGCGATATCGAAGCGGCATTGCATGCGGCAACAGTGTTTGGTGACGACAACCTGCAGCGCTCCAAAAATGCCGTCGTCAAGCCAGAGACGTTCAGCCACGGTACCTCACAGCAGCGCGTGAACTGGTTCAAAACCGGTTTTGAAACCGGCCGCACGGACACTTGCGATACCTTCACCGCAGTAGATCTGTAGGACCCGCCCGTCAACGAAACCTCTAATGTCACGCCATGCACAGAACCGCCGCCGCACAAGGCTGTCTGACGACCGGACTGGCGCCGCTCCCACTGAGCAGCAACACTCATCGCACGGAGCTTTACCCAGAACAGAAGAGGATTCCCACATGCTATGGAAAAAAGGCCGACGCAGCGACAACGTGGTCGATGCCCGTGGCGATGATGTCGGCGGCGGTGGCGGCGGGATGCGCTTCGGTGGCGGCAAGGGCCTGAGCCTGACGGCCATTCTTCTGATTGTCGGGATCGGCTGGATCACCGGCCAGGACCCGATGCAGATTCTTGGGCAACTGACCGGGCAAATGGGCGAGCAATCGGCACCGGCCACCCATCAGACCCGCAAGGCGCCACCGGCCACTGACGAAGGGGCGGAGTTCGTTCGCTCGATCCTGGGCGATACCGAAGATACCTGGCGGCAGATTTTCCAGCAGGCCGGCCGTCAATATAAGGACCCGACCCTGGTGCTGTTCAGCAATCGGGTCAATTCCGCCTGTGGCCTGGCCACGTCGGCGACCGGTCCGTTTTACTGCCCGGCAGACCAGAAAGTGTACCTGGACATGGCGTTCTTCCAGGAGATGTCACAGCGCTTTTCCGCCGCTGGCGACTTCGCCCAGGCCTACGTGATCGCTCATGAAGTCGGACACCATGTTCAGACCTTGCTCGGCGTGTCCGCGAAGATTCAGGCAGCCCGCCAGCAAGGCCGGCAGATGGAAGGTGACGGCGGCTTGCTGGTCCGTCAGGAATTGCAGGCCGATTGCCTGGCCGGAGTCTGGGCCAACAATGCGCAAAAGCGTCTGAACTGGCTGGAGCCGGGCGACATCGAAGAAGCACTGAACGCCGCCAACGCCATCGGCGACGATCGACTGCAGCAACAGGGTCAGGGCCGAGTGGTGCCGGACTCGTTTACCCATGGTACGTCGGCGCAACGGGTGCGCTGGTTCAAAACCGGATTCGCCCAGGGCCAGGTCGGCCAGTGCGATACCTTCGCGGCGAAAAATCTGTAAATGAAAAAATGGTTGTTGGTGTTGTTGTTCACTTGCGCAAACCTTTGCACAAATACCTGGGCTGCCGAGCATGGCGTCAAAGAGCTCAGTCCCGGCCGCCTGTTGTTGAAATCAGGCGAGATGGCGGTAGGTCTCGGCCCCGCCCCGGCAAAAATCGAACGGGTATTGATCATCGTCCACGGTCGCCTGCGCAATGCGCAAACCTACCTGCAGAGCGGCGAGCACGCGGTCGAACTGGCCGGCCAAAACGCAACGACGCTGGTGATCGCCCCGCAATTTCTCAATGAAACCGACGTCGCGCTGCACCCGGTGGCCGACACGGTCTTGCGCTGGCAAGGCAACGAATGGATGGCCGGCGGCGAGTCCACCGCGCCGTTTCGCTTGAGTTCGTACGAGGCACTGGACGAAATCATTGCCCGCCTGGGTAATCGCCAGCAGTTTCCGGACGTGAAGCAAATCGTCGTCGCCGGTCACTCCGGTGGCGCTCAGGTGGTCCAGCGCTACGCCTTGCTGGGCCACGACCAGCCCGCTCTGGAGGCCGCCGGTGTACGGGTGCGCTACGTGATCGCCAATCCGTCTTCCTACGCGTATCTCGATGAGCGCCGGCCAGTGGCCTTCAACCACGCCGGTTGCCCGGGCTTCAATCGCTGGAAATACGGACTGACGGATTTACCCGCCTATGCCGAAGGACAAACTGCCGCGCAATTGCAGGAAAAATACCTCAAGCGCGACACCGTTTACCTGCTGGGCCAGCAAGACATCGACCCGAATCATCCGGCACTGGATAAAAGCTGCGAGGCCAAGGCTCAAGGCCCGTATCGATTGGCTCGCGGGCGCTTCTACTTCAATTATCTGAAACGGCTGAAACCGCAAGGGTTGCATCAGCAGCTGATTGAAGTACCCGGGGTCGGGCATGACGGGGATGGGATGTTTACGTCGCCCGAGGGGCAAAAAGCACTGTTCCCGTAGGAACTGGCTTGCCAGCGATTCAGTCAACGCGGTGAATCAAGTAGATCGCCTCGCGAGCAGGCTCGCTCCCACAATGGAATGCGATCAACTGTGGGAGCGAGCCTGCTCGCGATGGCGTCGGATTGGACAACACTGCCCTCAAGCCGAAATCATCTTCCTCAACTCAACACAATCCGCCGCATGCCAATCCGCCAAATCCGGCCACGGATTATCCGGCAAATTCACCAACACCGTCCGCGCGCCCGCCGCTCGACCACAATCCAGATCGAAGCGGTAATCGCCGACCATCACCATCTCGCTCGTCGGCACGCCCCAGGCCTGCGCCAGTTTCAGCAAACCACCGGGATGCGGTTTTGGCGGCGCTTCATCGCGACCGAGCACATCCCCCACCGCGAAGCAGTCGGACAGGCCGATGGCCTCTAGCGTGACGTGCGCCAGCTCACGGGCATTGCGCGTGAGAATGCCCAGGCGATACCCGCGCCCGGCCAGCTCACGCACCAGTTCCACGGCACCCGGTGCCGGCTTCGAGCCCAGCGCCAGGTCCCGCTCGTGTTCCAGCAACCACGCGTGTTTGGCCGCGGCTTCATCGGCCGGTAACGCGGCGAGGTGAGTCAGGATGTCGTGTTCGGCCGGGATCGCCAAGGCCACGCGAATCGCCGCGAAGTCATGCACAGCCACCGTCAGGGTGCCGTCCATGTCGAACACCCAATGGCGCACCTCGGCCAGACTCATGCCCAATCCTTGCGATGGCGAATCAGGCCTTCCTGAGTGACCGAGGCCACCAGTTGCCCGGCACGGTTGAACACGCTGCCACGGCAGAACCCGCGAGAGTTGCCGGCCCACGGACTGTCCATGACGTACAGCAACCAGTCATCGGCACGCAGGTCGGCGTGGAACCACAGCGCATGGTCGAGGCTGGCGACCTGCATGTCCTTGTGCCAGACGGATTTGCCATGGGGTTGCATCGAGGTGGTCAGCAGGCCGAAGTCCGAAGCGTAGGCCAGCAAGTATTTGTGCAGCGCCGGGGAGTCGGCCAAGGCACCGTCGGCGCGAAACCAGACGTGCTTGATCGGATCGGAGGGTTGCGGGTTGTAGGGGTCTTTCTCGGTGATTGGCCGAAACTCGATCGGTTTCGGGCACAGCAGCTTTTCGCGCATTTTCTCCGGAATCAAGTGCGCGCGCTGCTGGGTGAGCTCCAGTTCCGATGGCAGGTTTTCCGGACCGACCACTTGCGGCATCTGGCTCTGGTGCTGGAAGCCCTCTTCGTCGTACTGGAACGAGGCGCTGCAGGTAAAGATCGGGTGTCCCTTCTGGATCGCCGTCACCCGGCGCGTGCTGAAACTGCCGCCATCGCGAACCCGGTCCACCTGATACACCACCGGCAACCCGGCATCGCCCGGGCGCAGGAAATAACCGTGCATCGAATGCACGTGGCGCGTCTCTTCGACGGTCTGACTGGCCGCCGACAGCGACTGGCCGAGCACCTGACCGCCGAACAACTGACGAAAGCCCAGGTCCTGGCTGCGACCGCGGAACAGGTTTTCTTCGATCGGCTCCAGGGTCAGCAGGTCCACCAGATCATCCAACACTTGGCTCATTCAGACTCTCCTCACACAACGCAATGCCGCGCAGTTCTGGCTGCGTCGGTCAATTCAGTTTCTGGCCCGGGCCAACATGAGGGCCATTGTAAACGTCCGGGCCAGGTTATCCATGCAAGGTTTGCAGCCATTGTTCACGGCTGATTCGATACAGCACGTGATGACGCAGGGGATGATCGACGGCGAGTTTCGGGTGTTCGAAGTCATCGGCAGGGTCATGGTGCATACCGATGGCCTGCATGACTTTTTGCGATGGCAGGTTGCTGTCAGCGGTGAACGAGACGACCTCGTTCACCGGCAGGCGGTCAAAGGCGCAGCGCAGAGCGGTCCAGGCGGCTTCGCTGGCGTAGCCAAGCCCCCAGTGCTCGCGCGCAAGACGCCAGCCGATCTCGATGGCCGGGGTGAACGGCGTGTCGAAACCGACCACACCGAGGCCTGTAAAGCCGATGAATTGCCCGGTGTCCTTGCGCTCCAGTGCCCACAGACCAAACCCGTGCTCGGCAAAATGGCCTCTGATTCGCCCGATCAATGAAGCACTTTCCAGTCGACTCAAGGGCGCCGGAAAATAGCGCATGACCTGCGGGTCGGCACACATCGCCGCGAAATCCGGCAAATCCTCGTCGCGCCATTGGCGCATCAACAGTCGCGCGCTCTCGAGTTTCAGTATCGGCTCCATCGTCCCCCGCCCCCCCTCCGCATGGATGTCGCAAGTCTACAACGCTGGTAGGATCCTTCACTCACTCCAGTACACCTTATAGACAAATCAGTCATGCCCCTGCCGCTGATCTATCACGAAGACTACAGTCCCGAGTTTCCAGCGGATCACCGCTTCCCCATGGACAAGTTTCGCCTGCTGCGCGATCACCTGGTGGAAAGCGGCCTGACCCGTGACGCCGACCTTCTGCGTCCGGAACTGTGCCCGCCGGAGATTCTGGCCCTCGCCCATGACCCTTCGTATATCGAACGCTATATGGGGGGTGAATTGTCCCGTGAGGATCAACGACGCCTTGGCCTGCCCTGGAGCGAAGCGCTGGCCCGACGCACGGTGCGGGCGGTGGGCGGTTCGTTGCTGGCGGCCGAGCAGGCGCTGGAACATGGCCTGGCCTGCCACTTGGCGGGCGGCACCCACCACGCGCATTACGATCATCCTGCCGGGTTCTGCATCTTCAATGACCTGGCCGTGATCAGCCATTTCCTGCTGGAAAGTGGCCGGGTGAATCGGGTGTTGATCTTCGATTGCGATGTGCATCAGGGCGATGGCACTGCACGAATCCTGCACAACACCCCGCAAGCGGTGACCGTCTCCCTGCATTGCGAGAAGAATTTTCCTGCACGCAAGGCCGAAAGTGACTGGGACATCCCGTTGCCCAACGGCATGGGCGATGCCGATTACCTGAAGGTCGTCGACGATGCGCTCAACTACCTGCTGCCGCTCTACCAACCGGATCTGGTGCTGTACGACGCGGGCGTCGATGTGCATAAAGATGACGCGCTGGGTTACCTGAAACTGACCGATCAGGGTCTGGCCGCCCGCGATGAAAGCGTGATGCGCCATTGCCTGGGCCGCGATATTCCGGTGGTCGGGGTGATCGGTGGCGGCTACAGCAAGGACCGCCAGGCCCTTGCGCGACGGCACGGCATCCTCCATCACAGCGCACAGCGGGTCTGGCAATCATCAGGTTGTCATTGAGTTGTGGATGCTTTACCCACAATGCCTGTGGAGCTGCCTGTGGATAACCTGAGTGAAAGGGACTACAGCCCTTGCAGATCATGGGCTACAGAGCGGCGATTGTTTTTTAACCAGCTCCCAAACCAACGAAGTACCCTGTGGGAGCGAGCCTGCTCGCGAAGACGGCAGCACATCCAACGAAGATGTATCTGACACACCGCTTTCGCGAGCAGGCTCGCTCCCACAAGGGGCCGGGCTGGTAGAATGCCCGGCTTCATTCGCCAAAACCGCAGCGCACTCCATGACCCAATCCCCGACCTCCGCCCCTTCCCGCGTCGCCATCATCGGCGGCGGCCCCGCCGGCCTGATGGCTGCTGAAGTGTTGAGCGGGGCCGGGATCAAGGTTGACCTGTACGATGGCATGCCTTCGGTGGGGCGAAAATTCCTCCTGGCCGGCGTCGGCGGCATGAACATCACCCACTCCGAAGCCTACCCCGCTTTCCTCTCGCGCTACGCCGAACGTGCGCCGCAGATTGCACCGTTGCTACGAGGCTTCGGTGCTGATGCGTTGTGCCAGTGGATTCATGACCTGGGTATCGAAACCTTTATCGGCAGCTCCGGCAGGGTCTTCCCGACTGACATGAAAGCCGCGCCTTTGCTGCGTGCCTGGCTCAAGCGCCTGCGAGAAGCTGGCGTCGTCATCCACACCCGCCATCGTTGGCTCGGTTGGGATGAGTCCGGTGGTTTGCGCATCGACAGCCCCGACGGCGAAAAAACCGTCCAGGCAGACGCCACCCTGCTCGCCCTCGGTGGCGCAAGCTGGGCGCGCCTGGGCTCGGACGGTGCGTGGAGGCTGCCACTGGAGCAGCACGGTGTCGGACTGGCGCCATTGCAACCGAGCAATTGCGGCTTCGAGGTGCAGGCCTGGAGCGAATTGATGGTCAGCAAATTCGCCGGCGCCCCACTGAAAAACATTGCCATCGGTTTGAACGACGACATTCCACGATTGGGCGAATGTGTGATCACCGCGACGGGTATTGAAGGCAGCCTGATCTACGCCCTGTCGGCACCGATCCGCGAGGCGATCAACCTGCACGGCTCGGCGACCATCCATCTTGATCTGTTACCGGGCCGGCCTGTGGATAAAGTCCAGGCCGCGCTGAGCAAACCGCGCGGCTCGCGCTCGATGGCCAAGCATCTGCACAGTCAGTTGGGAATCGACGGGGTGAAAGCTGCGCTATTGAGAGAGCTGACAACCGCCAACTGTTTCGCCGACATGGCGCTGCTGGCCAAGGCCATCAAAGCCCTTCCACTGACATTGGTAAAAACCCGGCCATTGGACGAGGCCATCAGCAGCGCAGGCGGCGTGAAATTCGAATCGATGGACGAACGCTTGATGCTCAAGCAACTGCCTGGCGTGTTCTGCGCGGGGGAAATGCTCGACTGGGAAGCGCCGACGGGGGGTTATCTGCTGACTGCATGTTTCGCCAGCGGGCGGGCAGCGGGGTTGGGGATGATTGAGTGGTTGCAGCGCAAGGTCTGAGACCGCGGCGCACCCTTCGCGAGCAGGCTCGCTCCCACATTGATCTGCGCCATACGAAGATCCACTGTGGGAGCGAGCCTGCTCGCGAAAGCGGCCTAACGGACGCCGCAGCTAATCAAGGTTTACGCTTGCGCGGTCCGGTATTGAACACCGGCACTTTACGCACAGGCTTGACCGAAGGCTCTGGCGCCGAAACCTCGCCGCTATCGACCCACTTCCCAAGATTACGCTTGCCGCCACCACCGGAAGCCTTCGGCTTCTTCGGTTTCTTCGGCTTTTTCACGACCTGACCACTCGCATCCGTATCCGGCACCCGGTGCTCGGGTTCGAAGTCCGGTTCGTTCTGACGCTTCAAAGTCTGGCGGGTCAACATCTCGATGGCCGACAGAAGATTCACTTCATCGGCGCATACAAGGGAAATCGCCTCACCGGTCGATCCCGCACGCCCGGTACGACCGATCCGGTGGATGTAGTCCTCAGCCACGATCGGCAAGTCGAAATTGACCACCAGCGGCAGGTCTTCGATATCCAGGCCACGGGCCGCGACATCGGTGGCCACCAGAATCTGCACGTCGCTGGCCTTGAAACGGTCCAGTGCACGCTGACGGGTCGCCTGGGGTTTGTCGCCGTGGATGCCGTCGGCGTTGATGCCCAGGCCCTGGAGTTTTTCCACCAGCGCGTCCACGCCGTTGCGGGTCTTGGCGAACACCAGTACCTGCTTCCACTTGCCCTTGCGCATCAAATGCACGAACAGTTCCGGCTTGCGCTTCTTGTCCACCGTCACCACCCACTGCTTGACGGTGTTGGCCGCCACGTTGCGCGGGCTGACTTCGATGCTCAACGGATCGTTGAGCATCTGCCCGGCCAGCAGGCGGATGTCATCGGAGAACGTCGCGGAGAACAGCAGGGTCTGACGCTTTTTCGGCAACGCCTTGTAGATGTTCGCCAGCTCTTCAGAGAAGCCCAGATCCAGCATGCGGTCGGCTTCGTCCAGTACCAGGGTTTGCAACTGGTTGAACTTCAGCGCGTTCTGGCGAAACAGGTCGAGCAAACGGCCCGGGGTCGCGACCAGCAGGTCTACGCCGCTGCGCAGCTTCATCATTTGCGGGTTGATGCTGACACCGCCGTACACCGCATAGGTGCGCAACGGCAGGTTCTCGGCGTACTGACGCACGGCTTCATGAACCTGCTCGGCCAATTCGCGGGTCGGCACCAGGATCAGTGCACGCACCGAGTTGGCGGTGACTTTCGGCCCTTCCATGGCCAGCAGTTGCAGGAGCGGCAAGGCGAAACCGGCGGTCTTGCCAGTACCGGTCTGGGCGGCGGCCATCAGGTCGCGACCGGCCAGCACCGCTGGAATGGCTTGCGCCTGAACCGGCGTCGGCGTCTGGTAGCCGAGCTTCTCGAGAGAGCGCAGCAAGGGTTCGATCAGGCCAAGGGTGGCGAAAGTCATGGGAATACCGTAGGAAAATTCAGCGCGGACAAGATGCAATGGCGCGCAGTTTACCCTAATTCACACGGGATTCAGTCGGCACCACCTTCGGCACGACCTTCGCCACCGGTTGCTCGGGCGTACGGCGCCACTGTGGCAGGCCGATCAATACCACGGCGCTGATGATCACCAGCATCGCCAGTGCTTCTTCGATACCAATGGTCTCGCCGACAAACACGATCCCCAGCAACACCGCCACCGCCGGGTTGACGTAGGCATAACTGGTGGCCGCCGCCGGACGCACGTGTTTCAACAGGTACATGTAGGCGTTGAAGGCGATGATCGAACCGAACACGGTCAGGTACGCCAACGCGGCCCAGCCTTCGATCGGCGGAACCTTGTCCAGGTGTTCGCCGCTGATCGCGCTGCCGATCAGCAACACCACGCCCCCCACCAGCATTTCCACGGCACTGGCCATGGCGCCCTGAGGCAACGGCAAGTGTTTGCTCCAGACCGAACCGAACGCCCAGGTGGCCGCGGCAAAAATCAGCAAGGCAGCGCCCAAGGGGCTTGATTGCAGGTTGGAACCGAGGTTGAGCATGGCAATGCCAACCATCCCCAGCACAATCCCGGCCCATTCAAGACGGGTATTACGCGCCCCCCAGAAATAGCCACAGAGCAAGGTAAACAGCGGCACCGTCGCGACTGCCAGGGCCGCGACCCCGGAGGCCACGCCCGTGTGCTCGGCCACGCTGACCGCACCGTTACCGCACGCCAGCAGCAATACGCCAATGATGCCGGCGGCTTTCCATTGCCCCCAGGTCGGTGCCGGCGCGCCCCTCCAACGCAGGAAGGCGTACATCAAGGTGCCGGCGATTACGAAGCGGATACCGGCAAGCAACAATGGCGGCCAATACTCCACGCCGATGCGGATGACCAGGTAAGTCGAACCCCAGATCACGTACAAGGCGAAAAAGGCAGCGATCAACGGTAAGGGAAAGCGACGTAGGCCGGACATGATGGGCAGCTCACAGGCAGTACAAGTGAACGGCTATTCTAGAAAGGCTGGCGCTGGAAAATAAGTTACAAAACCTGTTTAAAGCGCCGGTACACTTTTCAAAACACGGAGTTCAGGGCTATATACCGTGCTTTCGAAAGTCGCTCATATTCAGGAGTCACACGATGGATAAGTACGACCGCATGCTGCTCGGCGCCCTGCTGGAAAACGGTCGCGCGTCCTACGCGGATCTTGCGCGCAAGGTCAATCTTTCCGCCCCTGCGGTGGCTGAGCGCGTGGCCAAGCTCGAAGCCAGCGGCGTGATCACCGGCTATCAGGCAAAGGTCGACATGGCCAAGCTCGGCCTGCCGATCCAATGCGTCATCGAACTGCGCCTGAACCAGCACGGCAACCAGAAAGCCTACGACGACCTGATCAAAATCCCGCAACTGACCGAATGCCATCGGGTGACCGGTGATCCTTGCGTTATCATGCAGGCGGCGGTGGGCTCGATGCCGGAGCTTGAAGATTTGATCAACCGAATCGCCACGTTTGGGTTCAGCAAGACGTCGATCGTGTTGTCGAGCGCGATAGAAAAGCGCGTGCCGTTGGGGCAGTTGGAAGGGAATGGCAAGGCAATTTAATTGCTGTAGGTGATCCACTGTGCGAGCGAGCCTGCTCGCGAAGGCAATTGATCATTCAACATTGAGGTCGACTGACACTCCGCTTTCGCGAGCAGGCTCGCTCCCACAGGGGAATCGTGTCGCGGTCAGACCCCGCGATAGCGCTTGAGGTGCTCACCCACCTTCGCCGCCGGCACTTTCTGCAACTTGCACAGCAAATCATGGGACAACTCGCGCAGCCCGTGTTTCTGACGCAACTCTTCAGCCAGGTGCGCCGTCAGGTTGGCGGCCATTTCCGCATCGGCCATGGCCCGGTGGGCCTTGCCGGTGTGGGGCAGGTTGGCGAAGGTGGTGAGGGTGCCGAGTTTGTGGTTCGGCGCCGCGGGCATCAGGCGACGGGCCAGCAGCAGCGAGCAGGCAAAGTTTTGCAGGCGGGTGCGCTTGATCCGTCCCAGCTCGAAATCCCAGAACTTCTGGTCGAACGCGGCGTTGTGCGCCAGCAACGGCGTGGTGCCGACGAACTCATTGACTTCGTTCATCACCTGCTCCGCCGAGGGAGCCGTGCGCAACATGGCGTTGCTGATGCCGGTGAGTTGTTCGATGAAGGCCGGGACGCGCACGCCGGCGTTCATCAGGCTCTGGTAACGCTCGACGATGCGCCCCTGTTCAAGAATCACCACGGCAATTTCCGTGGCCCGACAGCTGCTGCTCGGGGAGATCCCGGTGGTTTCAAAGTCGATGACTGCGATGCGTTCCAAACCTGTTTCAACTCCGTAAAAATCAATTCTTGAGCAGCAAGGCGCCTTCGATCGGTACGTAACGGCTGGCGGCGCGGATCAGCGAGTTGGCCGTCAGGCCCGGTACGCCATAGGCCACCGCCTGCACGCCGTGCTTGCTGATGATGCGCTCCAGCAACATGTCGAAATCACCGTCGCCCGAGGCCAGCACCACTTCGTCGACATGGTCTGCCGCGTCCATGATGTCGAGGGTGATGCCCACGTCCCAGTCACCCTTGGCCGAGCCGTCGCTGCGCTGGATATACGGCTTGAGCTTCACGGTGAAACCGAGATTGCGCAGGATCTGCTGGAACTGCTGCTGTTTGCTGTCGCCACGATCGATGGCGTAGGCGTAGGCCTCGACGATCTGCCCCTGCTTGCTGATCTCGGCCCACAGCGCGGCATAGTTGAAGTGACAACCGTAAGCCTGACGCACGGTGTAATAGAGGTTTTGGACATCGGCGAACACAGCGATTTTCTTCACCGCAACATCCCCTTGGTGCGCAGGCAGGATCAGGCACCGGGCCCGAAAAGTCGCCCAGTATGCCAGCCTGAAGGAGTGTTCCGCGAAAAATCGACCCGAGGCACCTGAGTGCCCCGGACGAATGGCAACTTGTGGCGAGTGACAATCTGTGGCGAGGGAGCTTGCTCCCGTTGGGCTGCGCAGCAGTCCCATTCTCTTGGGGTCGCTTCGCGACCCAACGGGAGCTTGCTCCCTCGCCCAGATCAGTGAAAATCAATCAGACGAAGGAATCGTCGTCGCCACCAAAGAACGATGAGCTGTCATCGCTGTAGTCGGCGTCTGTAAAGCCACCCCGGTCATTAGCGTAGGAATCGTTACCGGCCATGCGTTGGTCATCGCCCCAGCCATTGTTGCCCTGGTCATTGACCTGGGCCGGTTCTTCCTTGATGACTTCGACGATTTCCTGCGGCTGCTGATTGTGATGGAACAGGCTGCTGATGCCCTGGGCCAGCATCACGCCACCCGCCACACCCGCCGCGGTTTTCAACGCGCCGCCGAGGAAGCTGCTGCCCGCCATCGGTGCCGCTTGTTGCGGGGCGTAGTTTTGCTGAGGAACGTTTTGCTGCGGTGGAGCACCGAAGTTCTGCTGGGGCGCCTGCGAATTGAACGAAGACCGTCCCGGCTCACGCCAGCCGCCACCGCTCGACACCGGTGCGTTCTGGCTCGGCGCAGGCTGCGGATCACGGGAACCGCCACCGAAAATGCTCGACAGGAAACCACCGCTGCTCGGCGCAGCTGGAGCCGGAGCGGCTGTCTGTGCCCTGGCGTGCTGCAGATCGGCCTGCAATTGCAGGATTTGCTGGTTCAGTTGTGTGTTCTGTTCATCGAGGCGCTTGATCGCCGCCTCTTGCACCAGAATCGCCTGGGTCATGAAATAACCTGCCGCGGGCTGGCGGGTCAGATGTTCCTTGATCCGCGCCTCGGCCTGGGCGTCGCGCGGGGCTGATTCCGTTTCGGCCTGTTGCAGCCGGGAAAACAGTCCATCGATCAGGGTTTGTTCTTCGCTGTTCATGGCGACCTCGTAGATTGCCGGGGAAATCGTTGTCCTTTTCCACTTAAGGATAAGGTGCCCGACCTTAATGGAGGCTGAAACAAGTTGTTTCAATGACCTTTACCGAACGTTTACGTTTGCGCCCCCCTGCACATCATCGGTTAAAGTGAGCCACTGCTTCCAACCTGCGATACCGACTGATGAATCCGTTCGACGTACTGCGTGACTCCCTGTACTTCTTCAAGCGCAATCTGGGCCAGATCGTGCAACTGTGCCTGCCGCTGGTCATTATCGAGGCCTTGTTGCAACAAGTGGTCGATCACTCCACCGAACCGGACAGTTTCCCCGGCGTCAGCGTGATCGTCGGCCTGCTGGTTTATCCGCTGTACACCGCTGCACTGATTCTGTTCCTCGACGCCCGCAGTCGTGGCGAAACGCCAAGCAACCGCCAGCTGCTGTCGCGATCCGCCTACCTGTGGCCGCGCTTCGCATTGTTGACCGCCCTCAATACCCTGCTGATTTTGCTTGGCTTGTCGCTGTATTTCCTGCCGGGTATCTACCTGATGGTGACCCTGGCCTTCGGCGAGTACCTGCTGGTGCTGCGTGGCCTGGCGCCGCTGGCGGCCATGAAGGAAAGCCTGCGCCTGACCCGCGGGCACTTCCTGCGCATCCTGGTGTGCATTTTGTGCGTGATGGGGCCGTTATGGCTGCTCAAGGGCGCAACACTGGCGGCGTATCCCGAGCCGCAGAACCCGGTGATCTCGCTATTGATCGACAGTGCTCACAGTTTCCTGCAACTGTTCACCAGCGTGGTGCTGTTCCGTCTGTTCATGCTGATCACCGATGTGCCGGAAAAAATCGACGGGCCACTCTGACCTTGGGCGACCGCCCGTCCGTCGGGTATGCTCGGGGTCAATTTCCGTAACGCTATAAGCCGAGCCATGACCCGACTGCTGCGCTACACCGTGCTGGGATTGCTGATTGTGACCGGGCTGACCGGCGTGATGATCTACAGCCTGACCTGGCGCCCCGAAGCCCGGGAAGTGCTGCCGGTCAGTTGCAGTACCCGGGCGCCGTCCCTGGCCCCCGGCCAGGCGCTGAAGGTGATGACCTGGAACGTCCAGTACCTGGCGGGCAAGCGCTACGTGTTCTGGAATGACCTGGCGGCCGGCGCCGACGACTCCCCTACCCCCGAAGACATGGCCTTCAGCCTCGATGAAGTGGCGCGGGTGATTCGCGACGAACAACCCGACGTGGTGCTGTTGCAGGAACTCGATGACGGTGCCAAGGCCAGCGCCTATCAGAACCAGCTCAAACTGCTGCAGGAACGGGTCGCCGATCTGTATCCGTGCAGCGTCCACGCCTTCGACTGGAAAGCTGATTTTGTCCCGGATCCGCATATCTTCGGCAGCGTTGGCCGGCAATTGGCAACCCTGAGCCGCTACCAGATCGAGCATGCCCAGCGCCTGCAATTACCAGTCGCCCCGAGCAATCTGATCAGCCGCCAGTTCCAACCGAAAAACGCCTTGCTGGTCGCCTACCTGCCATTGAGCGATGGCGGTCAGTTGGCCGTGCTCAACACCCATCTGGACCGCGTGACGCAACCCGACGAGTCACTGCAAACGCAAATCTCGGCCGTGGCCAAGGTCCTGGACAAATACGAAAGCCGCGGGACGCCGTGGCTGATCGGCGGTGATTTCAATCTGCTGCCGCTGGGGCAATACCAGCGCCTGCCCAACGAACAGCGCACGCCCTACTCCGCCGACAGCGCACTGCACGTGCTGTGGGACAAGTACCCGATGATCCCCACCAACAACGAAGCCAGCGGCATCGACCGCGCCCGCTGGCTGACCCACTACCCGAACGACCCGGGCCTGAACGGTCCGGACCGCACCGTCGACTACCTGTTTTACAGCCCACGCCTCAAGCGGGTCGAGGCGATGGTCAGGCAGGACGATACCTTGCGTATTTCCGATCACCTGCCGGTGATTGCGCGGTTCCTCCTCCCGCCCTCCCCTTGACCTGATTTGACCTGTGGGAGCAATGCTTGCTCGCGATAGCGGTGTGTCAGCCTGCATTGATGTTGGATGTGCCGACGTCATCGCGAGCAAGCTTTGCTCCTACAGGGATTGCGTCGATTTCCAGTCATCAGGAATAACCGCAATCACATCGATTTCCATCAGCCACTGCGGTTGGCCAAGCCCGGAAATCACCAGTCCGGTGGAGATCGGGAAAACGCCCTTCAACCACTTGCCCACCACCTGGTAAACCGGCTCGCGGTAACGCGGGTCGATGATGTAGGTGGTGGTTTTGACGATATGCGAAAGATCGCTGCCCGCCTCCTCCAGCAGCTGTTTGACGTTTTTCATCGCCTGTTCGGCCTGGGCCGCCGGATCGCCAAGACCCACCAGGTTTCCTTCGAAGTCGGTGCCGATCTGACCCCGTACATAAACGGTGTTGCCAGCCCGTACGGCTTGGCAAAGATCATTATCCAGAGATTGGTTTGGATACGTGTCTTTGGTATTGAACATGCGAATTCGAGTGTGAGTAGGCATCAACGGACTCCCCTGAAGCTTGATTTATGATCGGTTCTTAACGCTGCGACGGGTCGCGGTATTCCAGGTACTGGCGCTGCGTGGCAATGTGGCCGGCGACATGTTTGGCGTCGTGCCAGACGCCCCAGATAAAGCTCGATCCGCGACGTGACAGCCACGGCAGGCCCACGAAATAAACACCGGGCTCGCTCGAGACACCGCGCTGATGACGCGGCTTGCCCTTATCGTCAAACGCATCGACCTGCAGCCAGCTGTAATCGACGGCGTAGCCGGTGGCCCAAATGATCGAGGTGATACCCGCCTCGACCAGATCCAGCTCAAGGATTGGATGGGTGATGCAGTCCGGGTCGGGAAGCATGAACCGGGCTTCGGGCTCTTCGGGAAGGTCAAGACCGTTGCGCGTTACGTAGGCGTCCGCCGCATCCAGCAGCGACAGATAGTTTTCGTCACCGGCAGCGACGTTTTGCGCCAGATCCTGCTGGAACGTCACCACGCCGTCGTCGAAGGATCGGGTCAGCCCCACCAGCGTGACGCCTTGCTGGGCCAGTGCCCGGAAATCGACGGTCTGCCCGCCGCGCGCACCGCTGACCGCGATGGTGACGTGCTCACGCCCCGGCTGCATGACTTCAGCATCCCAGAGCCCCAGAACCCCCAGCCACCAGCAGAAGTCACGGTTGCGATAGGCGCGAGGCGGACGGTCATGCTGGCCGACAGAGAGATAGACCTGTTTACCGGCGCGCTGGAGCTCATCAGCGATTTGAACACCGGAAGAGCCTGCACCAATCACCAGCACGCCGCCCTCGGGCAGTTGCTGCGGGTTGAAATATTGAGCCGAATGAATTTGCGTGATCCGGTCGTCTTTCGGGGCAATCGGGGGAATGACCGGGCGCTGGAAAGGGCCGGTGGCCGCCACCACGCGATTGGCCTCGATCACCCCTTCGGAGGTTTCGATGGTGAAGCCCGGGCGATCGGCGTTGCGTACCACTTTCTTGACTTCGACACCGGTACGAATCGGTGCTTCGAATTTCTCGGCATAGGCTTCGAAATACGCCGCTACGCGATCTTTCGAGGCAAAGGCATCGGGCTCGAGGTCTTCGAACGCCAGTCCGGGGAAGCGGTCATGCCAGACAGGGCCGTTGGCAACCAGCGAATCCCAGCGTCCGGTGCGCCACGCTTCAGCGATGCGGTTACGCTCCAGAACGAGGTGGGGAACACCCAGTTTGCTCAAGTGCTCACTCATGGCGACGCCAGCCTGGCCGGCCCCGACGACAAGCGTATCTACTTCTATCTTGTTAACAGTCATGCTTGTGTCCTTCATTGAGGCAACTTTGGCGCGCCAAGTCGCTACAGATCAGTTGCTTTTATTAGTTAGTTCCACACTTATAACTTTGCTTGCGGGGTGGTTTTATTCTGTGTGGTAAATGCAAATTGCGAAAATATGATTTTTATAGTTGTTAGCCAGAAAAAAACTGTCTGGCAACAAAACTAACTATTTGTCTTATTGAATATGTATTGACACGAACCCTGTAGGAGCAAGCTTGCTCGCGATGGACGTCAACAATTACGCGTTTTGCCAGAATGAACGCGTTGCCTGGGCGTTTTTCGCGAGCAAGCTCGCTCCTACAGTTTAAGGAGCGAGCTCAGTTCCCCGACACACAAGGGCTTAGCGTGCAGCCCAGGCGTTGAAGCGCTCCTCAAGCTCTTCGCCGTGATCGACCCAGAACGTGGCATCCACTAACTGGCCTTCAGCCAGATTGGCCTGGGCCGTGGGTAGCTGGGAAAGGGTCTCCGCTGGCAGCTGCGCCAGCACATCCTTGCGGATCGGGCCGTAGGGAATCTGGCTGGAGAAGGATTTCTGGCCGCTCGCCTGGCTGGCAAACACGATGAAGCGTTCGGCCAGCGCCTTGTTCGGACTGCCGCGAACGATGGCCCAGTGATCAGGATCGTAGAGGTGACCGTTCCACGAGATCGCCAGTTTCGAACCTTCCTTCTGCGCGACAGCAATACGGCCGTTGTAGGCGGCAGACATGACGACGTCGCCTGCTGCCAGCCATTGAGGCGGCTGGGCACCGGCTTCCCACCATTGGATAGAGGGCTTGATCTGGTCAAGCTTGTGGAAGGCCCGGTCCACGCCCTCCTTGGTACCCAGGACTTTGTACAGGTCTGCCTGTTTGACGCCATCGGCGAGCAGCGCCACTTCCAGCGTGTATTTGGCGCCCTTGCGCAGGCCGCGCTTGCCAGGAAATTGCTGCAGGTTCCACATGTCTGCCCAGGACGTTGGCGCCGCCGAAACCTTGCCTGAGTTGTAGGCCAGCACCATCGACCATACGTAACTGGCCACGCCGCACTCGCTGACAGCGCCAGGCAGGTAGTTACCAGCTTCTCCGATCAGCGCCGGGTTCAGCTTCTCGAACAACCCTTCTTCACATCCACGCAGAAGCTCGGGACTTTCAACTTCGACAACATCCCAACTGACCTGGCCGACATCGACCATCGCCTTGACTTTGGAAAGTTCACCGCTGTATTCCCCGACTACCACCTTGCCAGCACCACTTTTTTCAAAGGGTTTGAAGTAAGCACCCTCTTGCGCTGCCTTGGTGGCACCACCGAACGAAATAACCGTAAGGCTTTCTGAATGCGCAACGACTGGCACTGTAAACCCAAGTAACGCTGTTAAACCAGCGATCGTTTTAACGCTCGAAGATGAATATTTGAACATAGAAGCGCCCTCACTTTTTAATTGTGATTAGTTACTGAGGCAGTCACGACCAGGCGGCCGTAAATGTGCGCATATCCATCCGCGCGATGACATTTTGTTGTTTTAATTCGCACCCTCTTCAAGTGTGCGGCCAGAGGTCGAACACGCTACGCCTCCTGCTCGACCGCCAGGGTGGTCGGGTTTTTTCGGAGGATGCAGAGATAGTGCGTCAACCGTGCGCAGAGGAAAATTATTAAAAATATGCTCGGGGTATAAGAAAAAACTGGGCAAGCGCTTACCCAGTCCGCAACCGTCATAAGGTAAGGTTCAGTCAAGCATTCGCGCGACTTGGGCCATCCAGGCTTTCACTGCGAACACAACAATAAAGAGGTGCGTGTGGCTTCCTACACATTGCGACAACTCAAGTACTTCGTCACAACGGTAGAAGCCGGCAGTGTGGCGGAAGCTTCGAGACAGCTCTATATCGCGCAGCCATCGGTCTCGACAGCGATCAAAAGCCTGGAAGAGTCTTTCAACGTCCAGCTGTTCATCCGCCACCATGCCCAGGGCGTTTCCCTGACGCCCACCGGCACGCGCTTCTACCACAAGGCGCAGGAGCTTCTGCGCATGGCCAGGGAGTTTGAACAGAATGCGTTGGCGGACAACGATACGGTGTCCGGACAAATCGACATCGGTTGCTTCGAAACGGTGGCCCCGCTGTATTTGCCACAGCTGATCGCCGGCTTTCGCCAGCTGTATCCGGGCGTGGACATTCGCCTGCGCGACGGCGAGCAGCAGGAGCTGGTTCAAGGCTTGACCGCCGGCACTTTCGACGTCGCCTTCCTCTACGATCACGGCCTCGACAGCACCATACAAACCACACCGCTGATGCCACCGCAAAAGCCCTACGTCCTGCTGCCTGAAGGTCATCGCTTCGCCGACCAGAAAGAGGTATCGCTCAGGGATCTGTGCGGGGAGCCGATGATTCTCCTGGATGTGCAACCGAGCAGAACCTACTTCGTCAGCCTGTTCCACGAACTGGACCTGACGCCGAACATCGTATTCAGTTCGCCTTCGATCGAGATGGTACGCGGCATGGTGGGCCAGGGATTCGGGTTCTCCATCCTGGTGACCCGCCCGCATTCGGAATGCACTTACGATGGGAAAAAAGTGGTCATCGTCGACATCAAGGAACCGGTCTCAACCTCCGGACTGGCGTCCGCCCACCTCAAACGCAGCCAACTGACCAAGCCGGCACAATTGTTCGTGGATTTTTGCCGCGAGCAGTTGAGCCGGATGATTATGTAATGCTGTTGTGGGAGCGAGCCTGCTCGCGATGGTCGCTAACGATTACGCATGTTTTCTGATTAAACGCGGCGTTTTCAAATCCATCGCGAGCAAGCTCGCTCCTACAGTCATAGATACGCCGCTTCGGCACACAGATAGTCAGCCAGTCGAATCAGCATCGCATCACAGCCATTCAACTGATCCAGCGCGATGAACTCATCGGGTTTGTGCCCTTGATCCATGCTGCCAGGGCCACAGACCACCGTGGGTATGCCAGCCTCGTCAAACAGTCCACCCTCGGTGCCGAACGCGACCGTTCCAAACGCCGAAGATCCGCTCAAGTGTGCCAGCAGTCGCGCCGCTTCGCTTTCGGGTGAGGTGGCCAATCCGGGATACGCACTCAACGGGCGCAAGCGGATATCCGTGTCAGGTTGCACCGCCCGCATCTTTGGCAGAACCTGTTCCTGGGCGAATACCTGCAACTGGTTCGCCACCTCTTGGGCATCGAAGCTCGGCAGCGCCCTCACTTCAAAATCGAACTCGCATTCAGCGGGAACAATGTTCAGCGCCCGGCCACCCTTGATGACACCGGTCTGTACCGTCGAATACGGAGGATCAAAGCGCTCGTCGTGGTGATCAGGATGCGCAAGCTCCGCGCCGATTGCGCCGAGCCGGCCAATCAGCTGCGCGGCGTACTCGATTGCGTTGACCCCATAAGGCGCGTAAGCGGAATGGCAAGCAGCACCGCGTACCTCGCAGCGCATCGCCAATTTGCCCTTGTGGCCCAGCACTGGTTTGAGTTCGGTCGGTTCGCCGATCAAACACAGCCGGGGTTTATGTGGCCGCTTCTGCAACTCGGCGAGCATCGGCCGTACACCCAGGCAACCCACTTCTTCATCGTAGGAAAACGCCAGGTGCACCGGTGCCAGAAGCGGGCGCCGTACAAACACAGGGACCGCCGCGAGCACCGAGGCGATGAAGCCTTTCATGTCCGCTGTACCACGGCCGTAGAGACGTCCGTCCTTTTCCGTCAGGTGGAACGGATCAACCGTCCAGGCCTGACCGTCAACCGGCACCACGTCGGTGTGACCGGAAAGCACCACTCCGCCTGATTTGAGCGGACCGATGGTGGCGAACAGATTGGCCTTGGTGCCCTCCTCGTTGTAGAACAGCTCACTCTGCACGCCATGCCCCGCCAGGTACGCCTCGATGAAGCGGATCAGCTCGAGGTTGGAGTCGCGGCTGACGGTGGCGAAGGCAATGAGGCGCTCCAGAAGCTCGCGGCTGGACGCATTACTCATCCCCAGGCACTCCATAGCTCGGCGCAGCTGTCGGGTCGAGCGCGCGTGTCAGGTAGTCCTGCATTTGCGGTCGATAGGCCTGCCAGAGTCCATCAAGTTGTCCGATGGGATCTTCGTCGGCCCAGTCGACGCGCAAGTCGATGATCGGCCATGTGTAATCGCCCACCACCTTGAGTGCTGCGGAGTGAACAGGACCCGCCTCGCCACCGGCCGCCATCGCTGCATGCATGGCCGCCAGCAAACGATCCGCCAATTGACCAGGCTCGGCCTCGAACGCCTCGACCATGGCCTCAATCACCCGCACATCGCTGAGCAAATTACCCGCCGCAGCACAGTGCTCGCCTTTCACCGCGTTGTGCACGCCCAGCGACTCCTTGCCGCTGAAGCAGGCAATGCGGCCAGACGCATCGATCACTGTGACCTGCCGATACTGACTCCAGCCATTGGAGTTGAGTGCCTTGTCCAGCGCCGCGTCAGCCTCCAGATGCTGATGCTCCAACAGATCCAGTATCTGCGGCCCCAAAGCCGGCAACGTAATGTTCTGCGTGGAAACCGCCCCGACTCCCGCCCGCGCCCAAGGGCAACGCGCACCCACTGCAATGCTTGAAGAGCTGATGGCAATACCGAGCTGCCCGGTTTCAGGGCAGCGCCCGATAATTGAGAACGTCATGGCTCACTCCTTAGGTTTCTTGTGCGTGCGGATTTGTATTCTGTTCATGCACAGGAAAGGGAGAAAGCAGGTTTTTTGTGGCTTTGGGGTAGGAAAAAACTGGGCAGTGCTGACCGGGCACCTGTAGGAGCGAGCTCTGCTCGCGATGAACCCGAGAACGCCGCGGGGCGTCAGGTTTCCAGCGTTATCGTTGGCGTCCATCGCGAGCAGAGCTCGCTCCTACAGTTTTTTGTTATTTGCGTGGTTTGATGCGGGCGGTGGCTTCAGCCACCAACGGGTCATCAGGCCAATAGTGTTTCGGATACCGGCCCTTCAGATCCTTTTTCACCTCGGCGTAAGTGCTGCGCCAGAAGTTTGCCAGGTCCTGTGTCACCTGCACCGGCCGCCGCGCCGGCGACAACAGATGCAGCTTGACCACTTGCCGACCACCGGCGATGCGCGGGGTTTCTGCCAGGCCGAACAGCTCCTGCAAGCGCACCGCCAGAATCGGCGGCTGCTCGCTGTAGTCCAGGCGAATCGATGAGCCGGACGGCACGCTCAAGTGATGCGGTGCCAGCTCGTCGAGCCGCTGCGGCAGCGGCCACGGCAGCAGGTTGTGGACAATGCTCGACAGGTCGAGATTGGCGAAATGACTGAGTCGCGAGACCTTCCCCAGGTACGGCATCAGCCAGTGTTCGAGGTTTTTTAGTAGTGCAGTGTCGCTGACATCCGGCCATTCGCTTTCGCCCTTGCCGGCCAGATCCAACTGGCGCAGCAATGCGACGCGCGCCTGCCACTGGCGCAGCTCCGGGGTCCACGGCAACAGCTCCAGACCTTTGCGTCGCACCAGATTGACCAGCGCCTGACTGCGGGCGGTTTCGTCGAGGCCGGTCAGCGGTTCGCGGCTGAGGATCAACTCGCCAACCTTGCGCTGGCGCTCGGCGCGCAGCACGCCTTCGCGTTCGTCCCAGTCCAGCTGATCGACGCAGCGCACCTGTTCGGCCAGCACCGAGTCGAACAACGCCGGATCGAAATCCGCCGCCAGATAAATTCGTTCTTCACGCTGGCCCTGACGACTGCCGAGGTCAGCGATCACCAGCCATGGCTGTTTCATCAGGCTGTCGGCTTCGGCGAACAACGCGGCGCGTCCGTTGGCCAGGCGATACTCGGCGCCACCGGTACGGCGTTGCTGGGCGACGCGGTCGGGATAGGCCAGCGCCAGCAGCGCACCGAGCCAGCGTGGATGATCAGGATCGCCGACAGGTTCCGACGCCTTGCCGCGCAGATAACCGCGATACTGCCGCGCCAGTTGCCGGGCCCGTTGCACGCCGCCCTGGGCACCGCGTGCGGCCCGCTCTTCGCCCGATAACAACACCAATCGGCTGTGCAGATCCGCACCGGCGCCGCGCAGGATATCGCGCTCGCCGAGCAGCGCCGCGACGTCGCAGGCCATGTCCGCCAGCCCCAGCGCCTGCCCGCGCAACAGCAAATGGGCGATGCGCGGATGCGCCGGCAGTTCGGCCATGGCCTGGCCGTGACGGGTCAATGCCTCGCCGTCCAGTGCGCCCAGGCGTTCGAGCAGATCCTGTGCCTGTGCATAAGCGGCGGTCGGCGGCACATCGAGCCAGACCAACTGCCCGGGCGTCACACCCCAGCGGCCGAGCTGCAAGGCCAGCCCCGCGAGGTCTGCCGAGAGAATTTCCGCACTGCCATACGCCGCCAGTTGTTCGTGCTGATCCTGCGACCACAAGCGATAACACACGCCCGGCTCCAGTCGCCCGGCACGGCCCGCGCGCTGGGTGGCGCTGGCCTTGGAAATCCGTTGCGTGTCGAGACGGGTCATGCCGCTGCCGGGATCGAAACGCGGCACCCGCGCCAGCCCGGCGTCGATCACCACCCGCACACCGTTGATGGTGAGGCTGGTCTCGGCGATGTTGGTCGCCAGCACCACTTTGCGTTTGCCATCCGGCGCCGGATCAATCGCCGCACGTTGCGCGGCCAGGTCCAATTCACCGTGCAACGGGCAGAGCAAAACCTGCGTGTTCTCACCCAGCGCGTCGGCCAATTGCTGATGGACGCGCCGGATTTCCGCCTGCCCCGGCAGGAACACCAGGACGCTGCCGGTTTCATCGTTCAAGGCTTCGAGCACGGTCTGCACCAGTCGCGGCTCGATGTATTCTCCCGCCTGAAACGGCCGGCCCCAGCGCATCGCCACCGGGTACATGCGGCCTTCGCTGCGCAGGATCGGCGCATCGTCGAGCAACCCGGCCAGGCGCTCGCCTTCCAGGGTCGCCGACATCAACAGGATTTTCAGCGGCTGGTCATCACGAAACAGTTCCCGGCCATTCAGGCTCAGGGCCAAGGCCAGGTCGGCGTCGAGGCTACGTTCGTGGAATTCGTCGAAGATCAGCAGACCTACGCCTTCCAGCGCCGGGTCGTCCTGCAAGCGCCGGGTAAGGATGCCTTCGGTGACGACTTCGATCCGGGTGTCGGGGCCAACCTTGCTGTCCAGCCGAATGCGATAACCCACGGTTTCGCCGACCTTCTCCCCCAGTTCACTGGCCAACCGTTCCGCCGCCGCCCGCGCGGCCAGGCGTCGCGGTTCAAGCATCAGGATGGTTTGCCCGGCCAGCCATGGCTCGTCGAGCAAGGCCAGGGGCACGCGGGTGGTTTTACCGGCACCGGGCGGTGCTTCGAGCACGGCTTCGTGGCGTGTAGCGAGGGCTTCACGCAGGGCGGGTAAAACTTCATCGATCGGCAACGAATTCATACTGGCTCCAAAGCAGAGCGGCGAGTATAACGGCGAACTGGTGGACGTTCGTCAGGGTCTTAATTCATACCGACGACACTTCGTTCTGAGATGACCAAGGAGATTTCCCATGCGTGTTCCCTTTCGCCTGATTGGCGGTGTATTGATCGCGACCCTGCTGACCCAGGTCACCGCGTGCGGTTCGATTTTCTACCCCGATCGCCGCGGTCAGATCGACGGCAAGATCGACCCCGCCATCGCCGTGCTCGATGCCGTGGGCCTGCTGTTCTACATCATCCCCGGCCTGATCGCGTTTGCCGTGGACTTCGCCACCGGCGCGATTTACTTCGCACCCGGCGAACACGCCCAAGTGGCCCCGGAAAAACTCAAGGAAGCCATCGGTGCCGACGGCAAAGTCGATAACCACAAGTTGCAGACTATTCTGGAGCGTGAACTGGGCCGCAGCTTCCCGCTGGACGATCCACGCCTGATCCAGCACAAGGGCAGCACCCAGCAACTGGCCTTGCTGGGCCTGCAACCGGCCGCATAATCGCGTAAGGAAAAGCCGCACTTATGATCTCCAGCTCCGAACACGCCCGCCTGCTGCGGCTGGCGACCCGTGCCTCGGTGGCGGTGGCCTGCACGCTGATCGTCGCCAAAGCCATCGCCTGGTGGTTGAGCGGTTCGGTGAGCATGCTCGCCGGGTTGACCGACTCGACACTCGACGGCGTGACTTCGCTGCTCAACCTGCTGGCCGTGCACTACGCCCTGCGTCCGGCCGACGACGATCATCGCTACGGCCATGGCAAGGCGGAATCACTGGCCGGCATGGCCCAGGCGCTGTTCATCGGTGGCAGTGCGGTGCTGATTGCGTTGCAGGCCATCGATAGGCTCAAACATCCGGAACCGGTGGGCGCGCCGTGGATCAGTATTGGGGTGATTGTGTTCTCGCTGGGCCTGACCCTCGCGCTGCTGATGTTGCAGCATCGGGTGGTCAAGGCCACCGGCTCCAATGCAGTGCGCGCCGATTCCCTGCATTACCGCTCGGACATGTTGCTCAACGGCAGCATTCTGGTGGCGCTGGTGCTGGCCGGGTTTGGCTGGCATCAGGTCGATGCCTGGTTCGGCCTGGGGATTGCCGCCTACATCCTCTGGAGCGCGGTGCAGATCGCCCGGGAGAGCTTTGCGGTATTGATGGATGAAGAGCTGCCGCCGGATGTCAGCCAGCACATGCTGGAGCTGGCCTGCAGCGTGCCGGGCGTTTTAGGTGCACATGACTTGCGCACGCGGATTTCGGGCAACCAGTGGTTCGTACAATTGCACCTGGAATTGCCTGGTGAACTGACCTTGTCAGTCGCCCACGGCATCAGCGATCAAGCGGCCGATGCAATTCACGCCGCTTATCCGCGGGCCGAAGTGCTGGTGCACGCCGACCCGCAGGAAGTGGTGAACGCTGCCAGGGCTCAGAAACTCACTTGATAACCGCGACTGCTCAGGCAGTTGCCCTGTGCCTGGCGGTAGGTTTGGACCACCGACGGGTCCGGTTGATAGGTCGCGGTGCGCGGATCGAAGCCACTTTGCTGCACCGCGTATTGATAGCACTCATAGCCATCCCGATTGACCTGATCCTGCGATTGCCCGTTGGCCGGATACGCCACCACGTCATAACCGTTGCTGGCCGGTTGTGGCGGCTGTTGCGGCTGCATGGCGCCGAGCGGTGGCTCGACCACTTCGTAATCCTGAGTGCTTTCCTGCCAGGCGTAATACGAACCGGCCGCGAGAAACAGCACCGATCCGCCGATCAAAATCTGTTCGGCATAGTCCGGCAAATAACGGACACGGATCCCGCGTGGCGGTTCGACCACCACATAGCGTGGTCCCAACGGGCGATACCAATACCCACCGGAATAGTAGTAATCCATGCCGCGGTACGGCACGCGATCGTTGCGTTCCGGGAAGCGTTCGATCACATGACCCGGCCGATACTGCGGGCCGGGGCCCCAGCCATTGCCATGCCCACTCGGGCGACCTTGCCAATGATTGTCGTTGGTCGGGGCGCCTATATAACCGTTCCAGTGCTGGTTGGGATCGTTGCGTCGCGGCTCGTCCTGATAGTAACCACGCCGTGGCTGTTGAGTCTGTTGCACGGTGTCTGGCCGGCCCTGGATCGGCAAGTCATTGGCGGGCAGTTGCGGCGGTGGCGGTGGCGGCCGAACCGGGCTGTTGAAATCGGGCTGTGGACGGCTCTGCCATTGGCCGCCGTTCTGGTGCTGGCCGTTGTGCTCGAACTGGCGGCTGTTGTCGCCACGAATGATGTCGTTGTTCTGCTGGTGCGGCTGGTTTTGTTGCTGGCCATTATTCTGTGGGTGCGGCTGATTATTGCCGCCATGGCCCTGATTGTTGCCCTGATGCTCCCCGTGCTGCCCGCCTTCGGGGCCCCGGTTCTGCGGCTCATCGGCCAGCGATTGCGCAGTGACACTGACACACAGCAAACCAACACCGGCCAAACGCCAGATGCGCGACTTCATGCTTTTCCTCACTGCGGGTTAGGGCCTGTATGTAAGACTGGGAAAGCCAAGGCCGGTTCTGCAACAGGTTATCAGTCGCGCAACTTTTTTATTGAGGGCCGAGACCAAATTCCAGGCAAGAAAAAGGGGAGACCCGTCGGCCTCCCCTTGAGAACTTCGTCCGTGCTCGACGCTTTTGACGTCGGCTCACCTCACGCCGTCTTCTGGACAGTGTGTAGCTCGGGGGCCGGCACATCCCCTGTAGGGGTGGCGACCGCAGCTGGCCTGTTTGGGCGAGCCGCACTGGACTGTTTGTCCGAGCAGTGATTCTGGTGATAAGAATAGGCTCGGAGGGCCGGCAGAGGATTGCGAAGATTGCTCAAATAAACATTACTTGCGCAATTTTTAACCCTGGATAGATAATCTTCCGCAATAGATACGACAAGGGACCGTTTGATGAGCAAACTCGACCGTTACGACCTGAGCATTTTGGCTGAATTGCAGCGCGATGCGCGCATCTCCAATCAGGAGCTGGCCGAACGTATCGGCCTGTCGCCTTCACCCTGCTCGCGTCGGGTCAAGCAGCTGGAAGACGACGGCTACATTTCCCGCCAGGTCGCACTGCTCGACCGCAAAATGCTCGGCCTGAGCCTGACCGCCTATGTGCTGATCGGCATGGATCGACACACCCCGGAGCGTTTCGAAAACTTCGAAGCCGCCATTCGCACCTTGCCGCAAGTGCTGGAGTGCAGCCTGGTGACCGGGATGGATGCCGACTATCAGCTCAAGGTCGTGGTGCCGGACATGGACCACTATCAGAAGCTGCTGCTGGGGCACCTGACGCGGATTGAGGGGGTGACCAGTGTGCGCTCGAGTTTTGTGTTGAACCAGGTGTTGAACAGCACCGAGCTTCCTTTGACTCATCTTCGTAGCTGACGACGCCTTCGCTGGCAAGCCAGCTCCTACAGGGTTTTGTGTTGATCGCCATATTGCGGCTGACGCAGAACCTGTAGGAGCCGGCTTGCCAGCGAAGAGGCCAGCACAAGCGACGAATAGCTGCGACACACCGCCGCAGGCCAGCACTTCAAGCACCCTCCATGCCTTATACTCCAGCGCCCTTTTAGCCCCGCCCGCGCTGGAGATGTCCGATGGATCCTGCAGTATTCGAAGAGTGGATGATGACCGGACTGGTCAGCATCCTGATCATTTTCATGGGTTTCATCGTCTGGGATCTGGCGAAGAAGTCCAAGGCCGGCCGCTTTGGTTCCTTCATCCTGTTCTTCGTGCTCGGGCTGGGTGTCGCTGCATTTGTGATCAAAAGCGTGGTGATCGGCCTGATCGAAACCGGCACGTTATAAACGCGCCGGCACTTCCTTCCACTGGCCCTGGTCGAGCCCTTCGAGGGTCCAGTCGCCGATCCTGACTCGCACCAGCCGCAATGTCGGCAGCCCGACCGCCGCCGTCATGCGCCGCACCTGCCGATTTCGGCCTTCGCGAATCACCAGTTCCAGCCAGCTCGTCGGCACGCTTTTGCGAAAGCGTACCGGCGGATTGCGCGGCCACAACTCAGGCTCCTCCAGTTGCCGCGCCTCGGCGGGCAAGGTCATGCCGTCATTCAATTCGACACCGTCACGCAAACGCTGCAACTGCTCGGTGCTCGGCTCGCCTTCCACTTGTACCCAATAAGTCTTGGCCAGTTTGTGTTTCGGGTCGGCGATTCGTGCCTGGAGCTGGCCATCATTGGTCAACAGCAACAATCCCTCGCTGTCGCGGTCCAGTCGCCCTGCAGGATAAATTCCGGGAATCTCGATGAAGTCCTTGAGCGTCGCACGCCCTTCACCGTCGCTGAATTGCGTCAGCACATCGAACGGCTTGTTGAACAGGATCAGCTTCGGCTCGGCCGGTGGCGCCTTGGCGACACGGCGGGGGGCTGAAGAAGCAGGCTTCGCACCAGGATGGCGGGAAACGGGACGTTGGGGACGGGACATGGCAAAGGGCGCATCTAACGGTCAGGGCTCACTATGCTAGTGGCCTGACCATCAAATGACCATGACAACCGTTAGCGGAACGGCGGCTCGTCGAAACTGCGCAGTTTGCGCGAGTGCAGCGAGTTGAGTTCGGTGCGCAACAGGTCCACCGCTTCAATGCCGATTTTCAAGTGCTGGCTGACCGCGCGCTCATAGAAGGCGTTGGCCGAACCCGGCAACTTGATTTCACTGTGCAGCGGTTTGTCCGATACACAGAGCAATGTGCCGTAAGGCACCCGCAAGCGATAACCTTGCGCGGCGATGGTGCCACTTTCCATGTCCACCGCCACCGCACGGGACAGATTGATCAACGGACGTTCCTGGGCCCAGCGCAGTTCCCAGTTACGGTCATCGTAGGTCAACACGGTGCCGGTGCGCAGGCGCTTCTTCAGTTCGTCGCCCTTCTCGCCGGTAATATTGGCCGCCGCCTGCTGAAGCGCAAGCTGCACCTCGGCCAGGGCCGGGATCGGAATGTTGGGTGGCACCACCCGGTCGAGAATCCCGTCGCGGCGCATGTAAGCGTGAGCCAGCACGTAGTCGCCGATGGTCTGCGACTGACGCAAACCGCCGCAGTGGCCGATCATCAGCCAGCAATGCGGACGCAGCACCGCCAGGTGATCGGTGATGTTCTTGGCGTTGGACGGACCCACGCCGATGTTCACCAGCGTCACGCCGTGACCGTCGCTGGCGATCAGGTGATAGGCCGGCATCTGGTAACGGTGCCAGACCACACCGGCGGCGATCGCCGAGGCCTCGCCGTGATCCATGCCCTTTTCAATGATCACGTTGCCCGGCAACACCATGCGCACGAAACGCGGGTCGCTGCGCAACTGCTCCAGGCCATGGACGATGAACTGGTCGACGTAACGGTGATAGTTGGTCAGCAGGATCCACGGCTGTACATGGCGCCAGTCGCTGCCGGTGTAATGCACCAACCGGCGCAGGGAGAAATCCACCCGTGCCGCGTCGAAAAGCGCCAGCGGCAGCGGATCGGTGTTTTCCCAATCGTAGAGGCCATCGGCAATGCCGTCGCTCGCTGCCGACAGGTCGGTACTGGGGAATACCCGCGCCAGCACGGCGGCGGTGACGCCGGAGCCGGCCAGCTCATCGCCCTGCTCGACCACGTACGGATAAGGAATGTTCTGCTCACTGACACCGACTTCCACGGTCACGGTGAAGTCGTGCATCAGCGGCACCAACTGTTCCAGCAGGTACTTACGGAAAGCCGAGGGATGAGTGACGGTGACGCTGTAGGTGCCCGGCAACTGGACCTTGGCGTAGGCACGGGTGGTCTGCGGGACTTCGCCCTGGCAGTGATAGGTCAGGCGCAGTTCGGGATAACGAAACATCGCCCGCTGCTCGGCGTCTGGCTCGACACGATCCTTGAGATAGCGTTTGAGCGCCTGACTCAACGCAGTGGTTGCACGATGGTGCAAGAGCGCAAGCCGGTCCACGGCTTGCTCGGCGGTTTGAACGACAATAAAAGCTTCGGTCACGATCAGCATCCTGTGTTCTGACTTGCAGAGCTTCATCTTGCCTGCATCGTTGCTTCACGGGAACAGTTACTGGATCACCACAGATCAATTGTGGGAGCGAGCCTGCTCGCGAATACGGTGGCACATTCAACATCAATGTGACTGAAAGACCGCTATCGTCGGAACGCCGCCCGGAGCCGGCTCATTCCTACAGTGGAACGGTGTCGTTCAGAAGCCTTGTGGTGTTGAGCGGGCGACGATCGCTTCGACGTCCAGCCCACGCGGCAACGCACCGTAGACCCGGCCACCACCACTCAGACGACTGGCAATAAACGCATCACTCACCACTGCGTTGCCGGCCTCCAGCAACAGCTTCGCCTGAAGGCCAAGGGCAACGTCTTCAGTCAATTGCCGCGCCCGGTACTGAATGTCGCTGGTGTCCTTGAACGCCGCCTGCAATTGATTGATGTGAGCGGCCAGGCGCTTGTCGCCATGGCCGTCGCCCAATTCGCTGAACAACGCATCCAGCACACCCGGCTCCTTCGACAGGGCCCGCAGCACGTCGAGGCATTGCACATTGCCGGAGCCCTCCCACGTCGAATTCACCGGAGCCTCGCGGTAAAGCCTTGGCAGGATGCTGTCCTCCACATAACCGGCACCGCCCATGCATTCGGCGGCTTCATTGATCATGGCCGGCGCACGTTTGCAGATCCAGTACTTGCCCACGGCGGTCACCAGCCGGGCGAATTTCGCTTCCTGCGAATCATCCAGATGATCCAGCGCGCGCCCCATGCGCAGGCTCAAGGCCAGCGCCGCTTCGCTTTCCAGTGCCAGGTCCGCCAGCACGTTCTGCATCAAGGGGTGTTCGCTGAGCAATTTTCCGCCGACCTTGCGGTGGGCGCAGTGATGGCTGGCCTGGGTCAGTGCCTGGCGCATCAGGGCACTTGAGCCGACCATGCAATCGAAACGGGTCATGGCCACCATCTCGATAATGGTCGGAACGCCTCGGCCTTCTTCGCCGACCATCCACGCCAGTGCGCCACGGAACTCTACTTCGCTGGAGGCGTTGGAGCAGTTGCCGAGTTTGTTCTTCAGGCGCTGGATGTAGAACTGATTGCGCGTGTCATCCGGTCGATGGCGCGGCAGCAGGAAACAAGTCAAACCTTTATCCGTCTGCGCCAGGGTCAGGAAGGCATCGCACATCGGTGCCGAACAGAACCACTTGTGCCCTACCAGTTCATAAGCCTGGCCAGGGCCGCTGGCCCCCACCGGATAGGCCTTGGTGGTATTGGCCCGCACATCGGTGCCGCCCTGTTTTTCGGTCATGGCCATACCGATGGTGACACCCGCCTTGTGGGCCATGCCGAAATTGCGCGGGTCGTATTCGGTGGCGAGGATCTTCGGCAGCCATTTATCCGCCAGGTCCGGTTGCAGGCGCATCGCCGGGACGCTGGCAAAGGTCATGGTCAACGGGCAGCCGCTGCCGGCTTCGGCCTGGCTGTGCAAATACGTCATGGACGCGCGGGCGACATGGGCGCCGTCCTGCGGGTGCGCCCAAGGCAGCGAAGTCAAGCCATGCTCGATCGCCGTGCGCATCAGTTGGTGATAGGCCGGGTGAAACTCCACCAGGTCGATACGGTGGCCAAAGCGGTCGTGACTGTTGAATACCGGTTTGTTCTGATTGGCCAGGAATCCCGCTTCCATCAGCGGCCCGCCGGCCAATGCGCCATAAGCCTCGATCCGCGACTCGGCCCAACCGGCCCCGAAACGCCGCGACCATTCCTGCAAAGGCAAATCGATGCGATACAGGTTGGCGCCGTCCAGTGAAGGCGGCTGGTTGGTGACTTCGTGGGTTTCGGCGAACTGATGCAGGTTCATGACGGGGCTCCTTTGGTCAGCCAAGGGATTTCAGTTAAGCACCGCCCCTTGGCCGATCAAAGTGTCATATCCGCCTAATTGTCGGCGCTTTCGCCCTGCTTCGGACAGAGCACCCGACGATAGAGTGCAGCCTGCAAGTCTTCGAATTTCACCGGTTTGCTCAGGTAATCGATCAGCGCGCCGGTGGGACAGCGCTCTCGATCCACGCCCTGGGCGATCATGAACACCGGCAACTCGGCACAGCCTGGCAATTCCCGGATCTGGCAGCAGACAGACACTCCCTCCATCGGCGGCACCTGA
The DNA here is from genome assembly GCF_002356535.2 of Pseudomonas izuensis. Classification (NCBI taxonomy): domain Bacteria; kingdom Pseudomonadati; phylum Pseudomonadota; class Gammaproteobacteria; order Pseudomonadales; family Pseudomonadaceae; genus Pseudomonas; species Pseudomonas izuensis. The sequence goes on from NZ_AP017423.2 coordinate 5,978,505, forward strand.
CCATCGAGCAATACGGCATCAAAGGATTCACCTTGCAGGAATTCGAGCGCGGCGATACCGGTATCAGCGGTGCGCACCCGGAACCCGAGCTTCAGCAACATACCGCGCATAACCAATTGATTGATGCTGTTGTCGTCCACCAACAGCACGGTGCAATCCTGTGGCAACCGCAGGCGTGGGAAGTCCCGCGTCATGAAGGACACTGACGGGGGCTCGACCGCCGGGAATTCGAACTCGACGTCGAGCTGGAAGCGACTGCCACGCCCAGGCTCGGAACGGTGCGTCAGGCGACCGCCGAGCAATTCGACCAGTTGCCGGCATATCGCCAGGCCGACCCCCAGACCGCCATACTCGCGGGTCATCGAACCATCGAGCTGAAAGAATCGCTGATACATCGTCGCTTCACCCAGATCGGTGAAACCGATACCGGTATCGATCACCGCAAAGGACAGCGCCATTCGATCAGGGTTGACGGTTTTGCCGGTCACCCGCAGCGCCAGCCCACCGACCCGGGTGAACTTGATGGCGTTATCCAGCAGGCATTCCAGGCATTGCGCCAACTTGGCACTGTCACCGTGCAAACGATCCGGCACGCCGGGGGCCACGTCGACCTTGAAGTCCAGCGACTTGCTGGAAGCATTGCCGTCAAACTGCATGCGCAATGCGTCGACCACGCCGCGCAAGCTGAAGGTCGACGGGGAGGCCTTGAGCTTGCCGGCCTGCAATTCGGTCAGCGTGAGGATGCCGTTGACCATGCGCATCATGTCCCGCGCCGAACCCGCGGCCGTTTGCTGGTATTGCTCCAGCTCCGGGTCCATTTCAACGGTCTGCATCAGTTCCAGCGAGCCGATCACGCCATTCATGGGCGTGCGCAATTCATGGGTCAGGGTCGCGAGGAATTCGTCCTTGAGCTGGTTACTGCGCGCCAGTTGCTGGTTGAGGACTTCCAGCTTTTGTCCCGCGTCGAACAGGGTTTGTGCCTGTTGCTCGCGCATGGCATTGATGCGGTCGGCCAGGGCCAGGGACAGCAGCGCCACCTCGATGGCCGAACCGATCTGGCTGGAATACATGGTCAGGAACACGTTCGGCAGATAACCCAGCACCATCAGGGTATTGATGATGCCGCCGAGCAAAAACGCCGACCAGGCAATGATGAAATAGCGCGCGACCCGCAGCCCGCGCAGCCAGGCGAAAATGCCCGCGGCAAAAATCACTACCGTGAAGATCAGCGCCAATGCCGTCGCCAGGCGCAGGGCCAGGGCATAACTGGTCATCAGCGATAACCCGACCACCAGTGCACTAAATACCACCAACGCCAGCAATAAACGGTCAAGCCAGCGGCTGTGGGTGGCCGTTTGCAGGAAACGGCGGGCGAACTGACTGCCGAACAGCCCGGCACAGCCAATGAAGAACGGCGTCGCCGCGTTGGCCCACCAGGGATTGTCCGGCCAGAAGTACTGCACGGCCGCACCGTTCACCGACAGCTGATACAAACCGAACGAGGCGATATAGAAAATGTAATAGAGATAGCTGGTGTCGCGCACGCTGAGGTAGATGAACAGGTTGTAAACCAGCATTCCCAGCAACACACCGTAAATCAGTCCCAACACGTAAAGCCTGACCGGCTGTGCTTCGAGGTACGCGGTGCTCGACCATAGCGTGACCGGTGCCTGTATCGAGCCCTGGCTCTGCAGGCGCAGATAGACGGTTTGTGTTTGGTCGGGGGTGAAATCCAGGTTGAACAGGAAGTTGTTCTGACGAATCTCGCGACTGGCGAACGGCAAGGCATCTCCGGTCTGGCGAACCAATTGATAGTTGCCGGCCGCATCGGGCAAGTACAAATCAAGGTGATCGAGGGGCGGATAGGCCAGTTCGAGCAGCCAGGTACGCTGCGCCGCCGGGTTGGTCGGACGGTATTGCAAATCGATTTTCAGCCAGAACACCGAACGCGAGTAACCGGCATTGAGGGTGTCTTTGTCGTGGGCTTTGAAGTTGCCTGCCGCCGCTTGGGCAAGCACATCCGCGATGGTCGCCTGACCAGCGGCGTCTTCAAGTACTTGCAAGGTTCGGCCCAGGGGGAGGCTTTGAGTGAACTCATCGAATTCGACGGCGTTCGCCAGGAGGGGCAAACACAATAGCAACATCAGCAAATAGCGCATTTATGCCCCAGCGTGGCCTGTCCGGTTCTGTCAGGAAGCCCCCCATTCCCTTTGAGCAGACGTAAACCGGTGTTACCTGTTATTGGTTTGGATCCACTCTAGCATAGCCGTTGATGGCCATTGAGCACTACTGAAATTTTTCCTACAAAGGCTCTAGCACGGGTGTTCCAGCGAAGATTATTGAGATAGAGCTGTTTGATCGTTCAAACCCCTGTCTGTAGGAGCGAGCTTGCTCCGGGCGGCGTTCCGACGATGAATTCACGGTCGCCGCGTTTATCCCGTAACCCGGCGTCATCATTAACGACCATCGCGAGCAATCGAGCGTCGACCGGCTGCTCCTATGGGCACCGTCATGACTCGTCGGTCGACTGGTGGTAAGCTCGCGCACCATGAATATCTACAGCTCTCGCCCCGTTGTCCTCTGTCTCTCCGGCCACGACCCAAGTGGTGGCGCCGGCTTGCAGGCAGATATCGAAGCCCTGCTCGCTCAGGGTTGCCATGCGGCTCCGGCCGTCACCGCCCTGACCGTGCAAGACACGGTCAATGTCACGGATTTCCGCGTCCTCGATCGTGAGTGGGTGCTGGCCCAGGCCAATGCCGTGCTCAACGACTCTGAAGTCGCAGCGGTCAAACTGGGCATGCTCGGTTCACTGGAAATGGTCGACACCGTTGTCGAACTGCTTTCGGCGCACCCGCATTTGCCAGTGGTCTGCGACCCCGTGTTGCGCGCCGGCGGCGGCGGACGACTGGGCAAGGACGAAGTCGGCTACGCCATGCGCGAACGCCTGCTGCCCCTGTCGATCATCGCTACCCCTAACCTTCCCGAAGCCCGGATCCTCGCCGAACTGCCCGAAGGCACCGCGGACGAGTGCGCTGAAAAACTCCTGCCGTTCGTCAAACACCTGCTGATTACCGGCGGTCATGGTGACGAAACTGAAATCCACAATCGCCTCTACAGCCGCGATGGCTTGCGCCAAACCTACACCTGCCAGCGCTTGCCCGGCAGCTATCACGGTTCCGGCTGCACCCTGGCCAGCGCCCTCGCCGGCCGTCTGGCACAAGGTGAAAACCTCGCCAGTGCCGTTCAGACCGCGCTTAACTACACGTGGCGCACCCTGCGTGACGCCGAGCAACTGGGCAAAGGCCAGTTCGTGCCACGCCGCCTGCCACTGGACTTCTGTTCGTAACGCCATGAGGGCTGTCCGATGAAATTACGTGGCCTGTACGCCATTACCGACAGCCATTTACTGGACGGTAAATTGCTCGAGTACGTGGAGGCGGCGCTGCAAGGCGGCGTCACCCTGTTGCAATACCGCGACAAGAGCAGTGACGAAGCCCGTCGTCTGCGTGAAGCCGAAGCCTTGCGTGATTTGTGCGAACGCTACAACACCCGGTTGATCATCAATGATGACGCTGAACTGGCCGCACGCCTGAACGTCGGCGTGCACCTGGGACAGACCGACGGCCCACTGACCCCGGCCCGTGCGCTGCTCGGCTCCAGGGCCATCATCGGCTCGACTTGCCACGCGCAACTCGAACTCGCCGAACAGGCCGCCAAAGAAGGCGCCAGTTACGTCGCCTTCGGCCGCTTCTTCAATTCCAACACCAAGCCCGGCGCCCCGACCTGCAGCCTCGAACTGCTCGACCAGGCCCGCCAGCAGCTGCACCTGCCAATCTGCGCGATTGGCGGCATCACCCTGGACAACGCTGCTCCGCTGGTGGCTCACGGCGTCGATCTGCTGGCCGTGGTGCATGGCCTGTTTGGCGCCCAGAGCGCGGCTGAGGTGACCCGTCGCGCCCGTGCATTCAATGAATTATTAAAAGTCTGAGAGCCCGATCATGTCTCGTTCCGAAACGCTGTTTGCCAATGCCCAGAAACACATTCCCGGTGGCGTGAACTCGCCGGTTCGCGCGTTCAAGAGCGTCGGTGGCACGCCGTTGTTCTTCAAGCACGCCGAAGGCGCCTACGTCACTGACGAGGACGACAAGCGCTATGTGGATTACGTCGGGTCCTGGGGCCCGATGATCCTCGGCCACAGCCATCCGGATGTGCTGAACGCCGTGCGCAAACAGCTGGAGCACGGTCTGTCCTACGGCGCACCGACCGAGATGGAAACCCAGATGGCTGATCTGGTTTGCTCGCTGGTGCCGTCGATGGAAATGGTGCGCATGGTCAGCTCCGGCACCGAAGCGACCATGAGCGCGATCCGTCTGGCCCGTGGTTTCACCGGTCGCGACAGCATCATCAAGTTCGAAGGCTGCTACCACGGCCACTCCGACAGCCTGCTGGTCAAGGCCGGCTCCGGCGCACTGACTCAAGGCGTCCCGAGCTCGGCCGGTGTACCGGCGGCCTTCGCCAAACACACCCTGACCCTGCCGTTCAACGACATCGACGCCGTTGAAAGCATGCTCGCCGAAGTCGGCCAGGACGTGGCGTGCATCATCGTCGAGCCGGTCGCCGGCAACATGAACTGCGTACCACCGGCCCCCGGCTTCCTCGAAGGCTTGCGCACCTTGTGCGACAAGCATGGCGTGGTACTGATCTTCGACGAAGTGATGACCGGCTTCCGTGTCGCCCTCGGCGGCGCCCAGGCGCACTACGGCGTAACGCCGGACCTGACCACCTTCGGCAAGATCATCGGTGGCGGTATGCCGGTGGGCTGCTTCGGCGGCAAGCGCGAAATCATGTCGCGCATTGCTCCGCTCGGCCCGGTTTACCAGGCCGGCACACTGTCGGGTAACCCGCTGGCAATGGCCGCCGGCCTGACCACTCTGCGCCTGATCAGCCGTCCGGGCTTCCACGCCGAATTGACCGACTACACCACACGCCTGCTCGACGGCCTGCAAGTGCGTGCCGATGCGGCGGGCATTCCGTTCGTGACCACCCAGGCCGGTGGCATGTTCGGCCTGTACTTCAGCGGTGCCGACGACATCGTGACCTTCGATGACGTCATGGCCAGTGACGCGGCCCTGTTCGGCCGTTTCTTCCACCTGATGCTGGAAGGGGGTGTGTACCTGGCACCGAGCGCGTTCGAAGCCGGCTTCACCTCGATCGCCCACGGCGAAGCCGAATTGAAACTGACCCTGGATGCCGCCGAGCGCGCATTCGCGGCCTTGAAATAATGCAGTAGCGCTGACGTTGGCCATCGCCAGCGTCAGCTTTCACCTACACCCCAGCGCTTTTTCCTACTCATCTGCCAATAATCCCCCGCAAAGTGGGCGATATATTTCCCGTGCAGCAGAAAAACGAGTAAAGACTTTGTAAGGTTGGCCCTGCTTATTTCATAATGCGCGCTTATTGGATCCCCTCGATGGGTCCGCGCGCCCTTCAGAGGTAAGTCGATTCCCATGAACCGCACCGGCCGCGCCCTTTCACTGGGCTGCCTGTTGCTCCTTCAGCCCCTGCTCGCGCTCGCACAAGCAGGCGGTAACTCGTTGTTAATCCCAGCGATGGGTCGCTGCACCCTCAATACCCAGCCGCAAGACCTGGCACAGGCGTTGGCCGCCTGTCAGAAAGCGTCGGATGAAGGGGATGCGCAAGCGCAATACGAGTTGGGTGAGTTCTACTACGAAGGCAAAAACGCACCGCGCGACCTCAATCAAGCCCTGAGCTACTTCGAAAAGGCCTCGCTGCAAGGCCATGCCCAGGCGCAGTTCAAACTCGGCACCATGTTCTTCCACGGCGAAGGCGTCCCGGCCAATAACGTCCAGGCGTACATCCTGTTGAAAATGGCCGCGGTCAACGGCGCTGAAGATGCGCTGGACACCGCCGACGAAGTCACCGAGAAAATGCCCCGCGAAGAGCTCGAAGTCGCCACCCAGGTGCTCGGGCAAATTTTCCGCAAATACCTGATGGAACTGCAGAGTGCCGATGGGCGTACGCCCTTTTCGCCTCTTCCCTAGTTTTTTACCAGCCTTTCTGACGCCATCGCGAGCAAGCTTTGCTCCTACAGAGGCGTAACACCTTCCTGTGGGAGCAAAGCTTGCTCGCGATTGGGGCGACTCGGTCTTGGGCCTTACTTCTCAGGCATCGGCATCGGAAACGGCATTACATTGCCGACCGCGCCGCGGGCTTCGCTGATTTTCGGGGTGCCCAGGCGCTCGACTTCATCGATGCGCACGATCGAATGCATCGGTACGAAACTGCGTACGACACCTTCGAATTGCGCCTTGAGCTTCTCTTCGCTCGGATCGACGACCACTTGCGTGCGCTCGCCAAAGACGAACTCTTCCACTTCCAGGAAGCCCCACAGATCGCTCTGATAGATCTGCTTGGCGTACATTTCGAACACCTGGCCCTGGTTGAGGAAAATCACCTTGTAGATTGGAGCTTCGCGTTTGGTCATGGCGGGCGGACAACACATCGGGGTAAAAATGAGGGCGCGAACTATAGCATAGCCACCGGACGCACAGCGGTAGGAACCTGGGAACATGTTCCCTATAATGCGCGGTTCTTCGAATCACGTGATGACCCTTTTCCATGGCCAAGAAGCTTTACATCGAAACCCACGGTTGCCAGATGAACGAGTACGACAGCTCGCGCATGGTCGATCTGCTGGGCGAACACCAGGCCCTGGAAGTCACTGCTCGGGCAGAAGATGCCGACGTGATCCTGCTCAACACCTGCTCGATCCGCGAGCGCGCCCAGGATCGCGTCTACTCGCAGCTCGGCCGCTGGCGCGAACTGAAACTGGCCAATCCGGACATGGTGATTGCCGTCGGCGGTTGCGTGGCCAGCCAGGAAGGCGCCGCCATCCGCGATCGCGCGCCCTATGTCGACGTGGTGTTTGGCCCGCAAACCCTGCACCGCTTGCCGGAAATGATCGACGCCGCGCGCACCAGCAAGTTGCCGCAAGTCGATGTTTCGTTCCCGGAAATCGAAAAATTCGACCACTTGCCCGAGCCGCGCATCGACGGCCCGAGTGCCTACGTGTCGGTGATGGAAGGTTGCAGCAAGTACTGCACCTTCTGCGTGGTGCCCTATACCCGCGGCGAAGAAGTCAGCCGTCCGTTCGACGATGTGATCGCCGAGATCATTCACCTGGCCGAAAATGGCGTGCGCGAAGTGACGCTGCTGGGGCAGAACGTCAACGGTTATCGCGGCACCACCCATGACGGTCGCCTGGCCGATCTGGCCGAGCTGATCCGGGTGGTCGCGGCCGTCGATGGCATCGACCGCATCCGCTACACCACCTCGCACCCGCTGGAATTCTCCGACAGCCTGATCCAGGCCCATGCCGAGGTCCCCGAACTGGTGAAACACCTGCACTTGCCGGTGCAGTCGGGTTCGGACCGGATCCTGGCCGCGATGAAGCGCAACCACACCGCGCTTGAGTACAAATCCAAACTGCGCAAGCTGCGGGCCGCCGTGCCTGGTATCTGCATCAGCTCGGACTTCATCGTCGGCTTCCCGGGCGAGACCGAAAAAGACTTCGAACAGACCATGAAGCTTATCCAGGACGTCGGCTTCGACTTCTCCTACTCGTTCGTCTACAGCCAGCGTCCCGGAACACCGGCTGCCGATCTGGCCGATGACACGCCGGAAGCACTGAAAAAAGAGCGCCTGAATGCCCTGCAACATCGCTTGAACCAGCAAGGTTTCGAAATCAGCCGACAAATGGTCGGTTCGATCCAGCGCATCCTGGTCACCGACTACTCGAAAAAAGACCCCGGCGAGTTGCAAGGCCGCACCGAAAATAACCGTATCGTCAACTTCCGCTGCGACAATCCGACTTTGATCGGCCAGTTCGCCGATGTGCGCATCGATGCAGCGCAGCCACACTCGTTGCGGGGCTCGCTGATCCAGTAACACCGCAAAACCCTGTAGGAGCAAAGCTTGCTCGCGATTGCCACGCCGCGGTCCGCCGGACAGATGGCGTTATCGTTCATCGCGAGCAAGCTTTGCTCCCACAGGAATATTTAAGAGCTTTCGCACCCAGGCCACTGGCGTTATCCTTGATTTCATCACTATTGCCCCAGGGCGGCTAAATACGACCTTGAACGCACCCATCGAACCACATCGTTTCATCCTCGAGCCTTTTGAGGCGCGCCGTTTCGCCAATCTGTGCGGGCAATTCGACGAGCACTTGCGCTTGATCGAACAGCGCCTGACCATCGAGATCCGCAATCGCGGAAACCAGTTCGAACTGATCGGCGAGCGTAAACACACCACCTCCGCGGAAAACCTCCTGCGCCGCCTGTACCGGGAAACCAAGGGTACCGAGCTGTCGCCGGACATGGTTCACCTGTTCCTGCAGGAATCCGCCGTCGAGGAGCTGGACAACCATTCGCCCGCCGACGCCTCCGTCGCCCTGCGCACCAAAAAAGGCATGATTCGCCCACGCGGCGTGAATCAGCAGCGCTACGTGAAGGAAATCCTCGGCAACGACATCAACTTCGGCATTGGCCCGGCCGGTACCGGCAAGACCTATCTGGCCGTTGCCTGCGCGGTGGACGCCCTGGAACGCGAGCAGATCCGTCGCATCCTGCTGGTGCGCCCGGCGGTCGAAGCGGGAGAAAAACTCGGCTTCCTGCCTGGCGACCTGTCCCAGAAGATCGATCCGTACCTGCGCCCGCTCTACGATGCGCTCTACGAAATGCTCGGCTTCGAACATGTGGCCAAGCTGATCGAGCGCCAGGTCATCGAAGTCGCGCCGCTGGCCTACATGCGTGGTCGTACGCTGAACAACAGTTTCATCATCCTCGACGAAAGCCAGAACACCACCGTCGAGCAAATGAAGATGTTCCTGACCCGGATCGGCTTCGGCTCAACGGCCGTCATCACCGGTGACATCACTCAGGTCGACCTGCCACGAGGCACCAAGTCCGGTTTGCACCACGTGATCGAAGTGTTGAAAGACGTGCCAGGCATCAGCTTCACCCACTTCCAGCCCAAGGACGTCGTGCGCCATCCGTTGGTGCAGCGCATTGTCGAAGCCTATGAGCGCTTCGAAAATCGTGTGGCTGATGAAGCGCCAAAGGACAACCGCCGCGATGCTTGAGCTTGACCTGCAAATCGCGACCGAAGCACCCGCCCCTAGCGAAGCCGATTTCCGCCAGTGGTGTGAATTGGCCCTGCGCCAGCGCACCGCCGACTCCGAAATGACCATTCGACTGGTCGACGAAGCCGAAGGCCGCGAGCTGAACCACACCTGGCGGCAGAAGGATTATGCCACTAACGTATTGTCATTCCCGGCCGATGTGCCGGACGAGTTTCTCGACATCCCGTTGCTGGGCGACCTGGTGATCTGCGTCGCCGTGGTCGAGCGCGAAGCTGCCGAACAGGGCAAGGAACTCAAGGCCCATTGGGCGCACCTGGTGATTCACGGCTGCTTGCATCTACTCGGTTACGACCACATAGATGATGACGAAGCCGAAGAAATGGAAGCACTGGAACGGGCATTGCTTGCAGAACTGGGCTATCCCGATCCGTACGCGGACGACGAAACCGAAACCTCCCCAACCGCCACAACAAAGGATTCAGAGTAATCGCTATGAGCGAAGATCGATCGAGCAACGGGCAGAAGTCCTGGCTGGGTAAAATCACCCAGGCTTTTGCCCACGAGCCGAAGAACCGCCAGGAGCTGCTGGAGCTGCTGCGCGATGCACACCAGAACAAACTGCTGGACAGCGAAGCGCTGGCCATCGTCGAAGGTGCCATCCAGGTGGCTGACCTGCAGGTACGGGACATCATGGTCCCGCGCTCGCAGATGATCAGCATCAAGGCGACCCAGACACCCCGCGAGTTCCTGCCTGCCGTCGTCGACTCGGCCCACTCCCGCTACCCGGTGATCGGCGAAAGCCACGATGACGTGATGGGCGTGTTGCTGGCCAAGGACTTGCTGCCGCTGATCCTCAAGGAGAACGGCGACCACTTCAACATCAAGGATCTGCTGCGCCCGGCCACCTTCGTGCCGGAATCCAAGCGCCTAAACGTATTGCTGCGCGAGTTCCGCGCCAACCACAACCACATGGCCATCGTCATCGACGAGTACGGCGGCGTGGCAGGCCTGGTGACCATTGAAGACGTGCTGGAGCAGATCGTCGGCGACATCGAAGACGAGCACGACGTCGAAGAAGACAGCTACATCAAGCCGCTGCCCAGCGGTGATTTCCTGATCAAGGCCCTGACGCCGATCGAAAACTTCAACGAGTTCTTCGACAGCGAATTCTCCGACGATGAGTTCGACACCGTTGGCGGCCTGGTGATGAGCGCATTCGGACACCTGCCAAAGCGTAACGAAATCACTGAAATCGGCACCTATCGTTTCCGCATCCTCAATGCGGACAGTCGCCGAATTCATTTGCTGCGCCTGACGCCTATCGCCCGGTAAAAACTAAGGATTGAAATGCGCTGGATAACCCGCCCCGGCTGGCCCGGTAACCTGCTGGCCGTGGCGGCCGGTGCAATCACCACCCTGGCCCTGGCGCCGTTTGACATCTGGCCACTGGCCTTGCTGGCCGTCGGGTTGTTCTATGCCGGCCTGCGTGAACTGAGCCCGCGCCAGGCCCTGGGTCGTGGCTGGTGCTTCGGCTTCGGCCTGTTCGGCGCCGGGACCAGCTGGATCTACTACAGCATCCACCATTTCGGCGGCGCCTCGGTCCTGCTGGCCGGGTTCCTGATGCTGATATTCACCGCGGCGATTGCCTGGTTCTTCGCCCTCCCGGCCTGGCTCTGGGCGCGCTGGCTACGGCGCAACGAAGCGCCGCTGGCCGATGCCCTGGCTTTCGCGGCGCTGTGGGTTGGCCAGGAAGCGTTCCGTGGCTGGTTTCTGACCGGTTTCCCATGGCTTTATTCCGGTTACAGCCAGCTCGACGGCCCCTTGACCGGGCTTGCCCCCGTCGGCGGCATGTGGCTGATTTCCTTCACGCTGGCCCTGACCGCCGCACTGATTTACAACGGTTTGCGCCTGGTCCGTAGCGGCCGTAAAGGTTTCATCGCGCTTGGTGCCCTGTTGCTGGTCGGTCCATGGGTGGCCGGCATGGCGCTCAAGCATCATGCATGGACCAGCCCGGCGGGCGCGCCGCTGAGCGTCGCGGCCATTCAGGGCAACATCGAACAGAGCATGAAATGGGACCCGGCGCAGCTCAATGCCCAGTTGGCGCTGTACCGCGACATGAGCTTCAGCTCCAAGCGTGTAGACCTGTTGATCTGGCCGGAAACCGCGATCCCGGTGCTCAAGGAGTCAGCTGAAGGCTACCTGGACATGATGGGCAAATTCGCCGCCGAACGGGATTCGGCAATGATTACCGGCGTACCGATAAGGGAAGTCGTTCGTCATGAGAAACGCTTCTTCAACGGCATAACCGTAGTGGGTGAAGGCGATGGCACCTACCTCAAACAGAAGCTGGTGCCGTTCGGCGAGTACGTTCCACTGCAAGATGTGTTGCGGGGATTGATTGCGTTCTTCGACCTGCCAATGTCGGACTTCGCTCGCGGCCCCGCCGATCAGGCCATGTTGCAAGCCAAGGGCTACCAGATCGCACCGTTCATCTGCTACGAAGTGGTGTATCCGGAGTTTGCCGCCGGCCTCGCCGCACAAAGCGAACTGCTGCTGACCATCAGTAATGACACCTGGTTTGGTACGTCCATCGGTCCATTGCAACATTTGCAAATGGCACAGATGCGCGCATTGGAGGCCGGCCGCTGGATGATCCGGGCCACCAATAACGGCGTCACCGGCCTGATCAACCCGTTCGGCCAGATCACGGCGCAGATCCCGCAATTCGAACGCGGCATCCTGTACGGTGACGTCGTGCCAATGCACAACCTGACGCCTTACCTGCAATGGCGTTCGTGGCCATTGATCATTGTCTGCGTGTTGTTGTTTGGCTGGGCGCTGGTGGCGAACCGGATGGCCAAAACCGTCTGAACCGATGATTTGCAGGAGCTGGCTTGTCGGATCGCCGCACCGCAGCGAAGGCGCCACCGTTTTCGCCGGCAAGCCGGCTCCTGCAGAAAGACCGTAATCATTGGATTATCAATAAAACAACGAATACCCCACCTGTCCCACCGCCTCGTTTATCAACTGCCCGCTACGCCAGATCGCGTTGATTTCCGGCATCCAGCCGCCCAGCGGCTTGCCGTTGTCGTCGGTACCCAGAAATCCCATCGGCGCAGGCACCACTTCAAACCCGGCCTTGCGAAAACTCCAGACCGCTCGCGGCATGTGCCAGGCCTGGGTCACGAGCACCACACGCTTGATGCCTGCGGGCAATAACACCTCGGCACTGAGCTGCGCATTCTCCCAGGTCGTACGGCTGCGCCCTTCCTGCCAACGCACGGTCACACCGAAATCATCGTGCAACGAGTCAGCCATCAATTTTGCTTCAGTCGGCGGAGTGCCGTAATGCAGGCCGCCACTGGTCAGAATCGGTAAGCCCGAGGCCTTGGCCAGACGTGCTGCATAGCGCTGACGTTCCAGGCCTACGCCCGTTGGCTGATCTTCACCCCACGCCAGATCGCCCCGCTCGCGGCCCGATCCCAACACCACGATTGCATCCGCGCGCTGCCCCAACGTCACCCACTCCTCGAGCGCCAGCGGCGGTTCACGCTCCAGTAGTGAGGCGCTCCATTGCACCACGACTGGCAGGCTCATCAGCCAGAAACCGCCCAACCCGAGGGCAAAGCAGAAGCTGGCGAGCCGTGGCCTTGAGCGGCGCAAGCACCAGGCAAGCAAAAGCAGCAGCAACAGAATGCCTGGCGGCAAGAGAAGTTGTTTCACGAAATAACGAAAAGGCATCAGGCATCCCCTTGAAGATGCCCGAAGCCTATGTGGAATGACACAATGCGACAATCAATACGGAAGGACTATGCTTCAGAAAATCATGGAGCATGGCTCTGTGCCCTATTTGCACTGCAGCGACCGGACCTTTACCGCGTCTCTGCCGGGTGCCTTGTCCTTGAGCCAGATGATCTTGGCCGAACGTGGTGCGTCGAGTTGCTTCACTGCTTCAGACAAGCATCCGTGCGTCTCACGTTCACTGCGATCCAGATACGCCTTGACCAGAGCAAACTCTGCGGGGCTCAGGCCGCGCAGCTCCAGTTCCAGTGGGCGTTCGTCGCGCAGCCGACCAGCGGTTTTTGCCGCTTCCAGGGCCATGCCCAGACGATCGATCAGTCTTTCGTACAGCTCCGGTTTTGTAGCTTTTTGCCGTGACTCAACCATCCCTCACCTCATTGGAAGATAAGACCTACTCCCCAGTTAGAGCTTAGCCTCCATGCACAAACCGGCTGAACGCCGCGACCAACGGCCCTCGCAGCGGTTTTGGCGAGACGCGTGGCAGTAATCAGGGTTTCCCTCGGTAGAGTGCGGTCATGTATGCTACGACGCTTCCTGTAACTCCACTTCCAGCTCGCCTGGACACCGAAACGCCGAATTGGCGCCTTCATCGTCCAGCGTTGCATTGAAGAGGATTAGGCCACCCCTATTCAGTTCAAAAGTAGCCATGCACGAACAATATCAGCCCCGTGAAATCGAAGCCGCCGCCCAGTCGTTCTGGGACGAGCAAAAGTCCTTTGAAGTCAGTGAACAGCCAGGCAAGGAGACTTACTACTGCCTGTCGATGTTCCCTTACCCCAGCGGCAAGCTACACATGGGGCACGTGCGCAACTACACCATCGGCGACGTGATCTCCCGCTATCAGCGCATGCAAGGCAAGAACGTCCTGCAACCCATGGGTTGGGACGCCTTCGGCATGCCGGCGGAAAACGCCGCGATGAAGAACAACGTAGCGCCCGCCAAGTGGACCTACGAAAACATCGCCTACATGAAAACCCAGCTGCGCAGCCTGGGCCTGGCGGTGGACTGGTCGCGCGAAGTGACCACCTGCAAGCCTGACTACTACCGCTGGGAACAATGGCTGTTCACTCGCCTGTTCGAAAAAGGCGTGATCTACAAAAAAAGCGGCACCGTGAACTGGGACCCGGTCGACCAGACCGTTCTGGCCAACGAGCAGGTGATCGACGGACGCGGCTGGCGTTCCGGCGCGCTGATCGAAAAGCGCGAAATTCCGATGTACTACTTCAAGATCACCGCCTACGCGGATGAACTGCTGGAGAGCCTCGACGAGTTGACTGGCTGGCCTGAACAGGTCAAGACCATGCAGCGCAACTGGATCGGCAAGTCCCGCGGTATGGAAGTGCAATTCCCGTACAACGTCGATTCCATTGGCGAAACCGGCACGATGAAGGTTTTCACCACCCGTCCGGATACCCTGATGGGCGCGACCTACGTCGCCGTGGCCGCCGAACACCACCTGGCCACCCTGGCTGCCCGGAACAATCCTGAGCTGCAAGCGTTCATCGCCGAATGCAAAAGCGGCAGCGTCGCCGAAGCCGACGTCGCCACCCAGGAGAAAAAAGGCCTGCCGACCGGCCTGTTCGTCGAGCACCCGCTGACCGGCGAAAAGCTGCCGGTATGGGTCGCCAACTACGTGCTGATGCACTACGGCGACGGCGCGGTCATGGCGGTTCCGGCGCACGATGAGCGTGATTTCGAATTCGCCACCAAATACAACCTGCCGGTCAAGTCCGTGGTACGCACCAGCTCCGGTGAGACCAACCCGGCACCGTGGCAGGACGCCTACGGCGAACACGGTACGCTGATCAACTCCGGCGAATTCGACGGCCTCGACTTCGCCGGCGCTTTCGACGCCATCGAAGTGGCGCTGATCAAGAAGAACCTTGGCGCTTCTCGCACCCAGTTCCGCTTGCGCGACTGGGGCATCAGCCGTCAACGCTACTGGGGCTGCCCGATCCCGATCATCCACTGCAAAACCTGCGGTGACGTGCCGGTGCCGGAAGATCAACTGCCGGTCGTGCTGCCGGAAGACGTCGTGCCCGATGGCGCCGGTTCGCCACTGGCGCGCATGCCCGAGTTCTACGAATGCAGCTGCCCGAAGTGCGGCCAGCCTGCCAAGCGTGAAACCGACACCATGGACACCTTCGTCGAGTCCTCCTGGTACTACGCACGCTATGCCTCGCCGCGCTATGAAGGCGGCCTGGTAGAAAAATCGGCAGCCGACCACTGGTTGCCGGTGGACCAATACATCGGCGGCATCGAACACGCCATTCTTCACCTGCTTTACGCACGTTTCTTCCACAAACTGATGCGTGACGAAGGCCTGGTGAGCTCCAACGAGCCCTTCAAGAACCTGCTGACCCAGGGCATGGTGATCGCCGAGACTTACTATCGTCGCGAAGCCAATGGTGCCTACACCTGGTTCAACCCGGCGGACGTCGAACTCGAGCGCGACAGCAAGGCCAAGGTCATCAGCGCCAAGCTGATCGCAGACGGCCTGCCGGTTGAAATCGGCGGCACCGAGAAGATGGCCAAGTCGAAGAACAACGGCGTCGACCCACAGTCGATGATCGACCAGTTCGGTGCTGATACCTGCCGCCTGTTCATGATGTTCGCCTCGCCACCTGACATGAGCGCGGAATGGTCCGACTCCGGTGTGGAAGGTTCGCACCGTTTCCTCAAGCGCGTCTGGCGCCTGGCTCAAGCGCACGTCACTCAGGGCCTGCCGGGCAAACTGGACGTTGCCGGCCTGAACGACGAGCAGAAAGCCATTCGCCGCTCGATCCACCAGGCCATCAAGCAAGCCAGCCACGACGTCGGCCAGAACCACAAGTTCAACACCGCCATCGCCCAGGTGATGACGCTGATGAACGTGCTGGAAAAAGCCGCACAGAGCACCGAACAGGATCGCGCACTGGTTCAGGAAGGCCTGGAAACCGTGACGTTGCTGCTGGCACCGATCACCCCGCACATCAGCCACGAACTGTGGAGCCGACTGGGTCACGCCGATCCGGTGATCGACGCCGCCTGGCCAGTGCTGGACGAAAGCGCACTGGTGCAGGACAGCCTGCAGCTGGTGATCCAGGTCAACGGCAAGCTGCGCGGCCACATCGAAATGCCGGCCAGCGCCAGCCGCGAAGAAGTCGAAGCCGCCGCACGGGCCAACGAGAACGTGCTGCGTTTCGTGGACGGTCTGACCATTCGCAAAGTGATTGTGGTACCCGGGAAACTGGTCAACATCGTCGCCAGTTAATGGGATCAGGCGCCAGGTCATGCCTGGCGCCGCGTCAAACCTTTCGGGCCGCAAGAGCGGCCCACATGGTTTCAAGGGGAGCAACACAATGATCAAACGCAACTTGCTGGTGATGGGCCTTGCGGTCCTGCTGAGCGCCTGCGGTTTCCAGCTGCGCGGCACCGGCACCACCGAACTGGCGATCAAGGAAATCGACCTGAGCGCCCGCAACGCCTATGGCGAAACCGTGACGCAACTGCGTCAGGTACTCGATAGCAGCGGCGTCAAGGTCTATACCGGTGCACCGTACAAGCTTGTGCTGACGGATGAGCAGGAAACCCAGCGTATCCTCAGCTACGCGGGTGCCGGTCGTACTGGCGAATATCAAATGAACACCGTGCTTAACTACAGCATCCTCAGCCACGGCAACCTGACGCTGATGGCCGACAAGCTTGAAGTCGGGAAGGTCTTCATTCATGACGGCAACAACCTGGTGGGTTCCGACCAGGAGGCTGCCGATGCCCGCCGGGAAATGCGTCGCGAGCTGGTACAGCGCATGATGCTGCGCCTGCAACAGATCACTCCAACTCAATTGGAGCAGTTGCAGCAGACTGCCGAGGCCAAAGCCAAGGCAGATGCCGCGGCACTGGAAGCGGCGCGCAAGGCTGAAGCGGATACACCGCGTCAGTCGCCTATCGAACTGCCGCGGCAGTAAGACTTACGGGGCGTTCAGGCGCCCCGTTCGCCCTCTCTTATGAAGCTCGCTCCCGCCCAACTCGGCAAACACCTGCAAGGTGCCCTCGCGCCGGTCTACGTGATCAGTGGCGATGACCCCTTGCTGTGTCAGGAAGCCGCCGACGCCATCCGCGCCGCTGCCCGTCAGCAGGGCTTCGATGAGCGCCAGGTTTTTGCCGCCGACGCCAGTTTCGACTGGGGTACGTTGCTGCAGGCCGGTGCCAGCATGTCGCTGTTCGCTGAGAAGCGCTTGCTTGAACTGCGCCTGCCCTCTGGCAAACCGGGTGACAAAGGTGCCGCCGCGCTCATTGAATACTGCTCGCGACCGGCCGAAGACACGGTGTTGCTGATCAGCCTGCCAAAGCTCGATGGCAGCGCGCAGAAAACCAAGTGGGGCAAGGCGCTGGTCGAAGGCCAGCAGACACAGTTCGTGCAAATATGGCCGGTGGATGTCAGCCAGCTGCCGAGCTGGATCCGCCAACGTTTGTCCCAGGCCGGACTGTCCGCCACACAGGATGCCGTCGAACTGATCGCCGCCCGGGTCGAGGGCAACCTGTTGGCTGCCGCCCAGGAAATCGAAAAGCTCAAGCTGATGGCCGAAGAAGGTCAGATCACTGTCGAAACCGTGCAGGCTGCGGTGGCTGACAGCGCGCGCTTCGATGTCTTCGGACTGACCGATGCGATTCTCAACGGTGAAGCCGCCCACGCGCTGCGCATGCTCGAAGGGTTGCGCGGTGAAGGTGTCGAACCACCGGTGATTCTCTGGGCCCTGGCCAGGGAGCTGCGTCTGCTGGCCAATATTTCCCTGCAATACAGCCAAGGCACGCCGCTGGACAAAGCCTTCAGCCAGGCCAGGCCGCCCGTTTGGGACAAGCGCAAACCGCTGATGAGCAAAGCCCTGCAACGCTATTCAGCGCAACGCTGGGCGCAATTGCTGCTCGAAGCACAGCGCATCGATGCGCAGATCAAGGGGCAGGCAGCCGGGTCACCGTGGATGAGCTTGAGCCGGTTGACGCTGTTGATGGCTGGCCAGCGGTTGTCGTTGCCCGCCGAGTAAGGCTCTTTGTGGCGAGGGAGCTTGCTCCCGCTGGGCTGCGAAGCAGCCCCAATCCACGCACCGCGTTTATTCAAGAAATTGCGTTTACCCGTTTTACGACTGCTTCGCAGCCGAGCGGGAGCAAGCTCCCTCGCCACGGTTTATCATTCCTACGCAATGCAGGGACTAGACAGAGCCCCCACTTGAGCAGATGATTTGCCCCGCAAAACCCACTCAATCGCGAGAGCCCATCATGAGCAAAAAGCCATCCAAACATGGCCCAAACAAGGCCAAATCCATCATCGCCCAGCCACTGTTCCGCAGCCGTCAGGAACGAGCCGGCAAGGGCAAAGGCAGCTACCGCCGCGAAGCCTTCCAGTCTAATAGCTGGGAGGCTTCTTACTTTCTGGCCGCCTGAAAAGGCAAGCATCCGCTCAACATGTTAAGGTCTGTACTTGATTCGTTTTCCCTGGACCCGTGCATGCCCCTTAGTCTTTCCCGTCGTTGGCCCCTGCGCCAATTGATCGCTGCCTCCAGCCTCATTTTGCTAGTCGCCTGCGCGGAAAAGCCCACCGCCGCCGACGCACAGCCGCTTCAGACACCCCCTGTCGCCACCGCCCCTGCCGTCGTTGCACCCGTGGTGCCGAGCGACGAAAACCTCGATATCCAGCCGACCCAGACCTTTGCCGAATGGCAGGCGGGCTTTCGCAAGGATGCCCTGGCCGCCGGTATTCGTGCCGATTTGTTTGATCGGGCCTTCGCCAATGTCAGCTTCGACCCCAGCGTGATTCGTGCCGATCGCAGCCAGCCGGAATTCGCCCGGCCGGTGTGGGAATACCTCGACGGCGCCCTGTCGCCGCTGCGGGTACGCAAAGGTCAGTCGTTGGTCAGCGAGAACGCCGCCATCCTGCAAAGCATCGAGCAACGCTACGGCGTCGACCGCGAGGCATTGGTCGCGGTGTGGGGCATGGAAAGTAATTTCGGCCAGTTCCAAGGCAACAAGTCAGTGATCAACTCGCTGGCCACCCTGGCCTACGAAGGCCGGCGTCCGGCTTTCGCCCATGCGCAATTGATCGCCGCGCTGCAGATTCTGCAACAGGGTGATATCGAACCCGAGAAAATGCTCGGCTCCTGGGCCGGCGCCATGGGCCAGACCCAATTTATCCCGACCACCTATAACACCCACGCCGTGGACTTCGATGGCGATGGTCGTCGCGATATCTGGGGCAGCTCCACCGATGCCCTGGCCTCGACGGCGCACTACCTGCAAAGCTCTGGGTGGCAGAAAGGCCAACCCTGGGGCTTCGAAGTTCAGCTGCCGGGCAATTTCAACTATATGTTGGCCGACGGCACCATTCGCAAGAGCGTCGCCGAATGGCGGCAAATCGGTGTCATGCTGCCCAACGGCAGCCAGGTTCCGGCGGGCTCCGAGCAATTGTCTGCGGCGTTGCTGCTGCCGGCCGGTTATCGCGGTCCGGCGTTCCTGGTACTCGATAACTTCCGTGCGATCCTCAAGTACAACAACTCGTCGTCCTACGCACTGGCGGTAGGACTGTTGTCCGAACGCTTCCACGGGGCAGGCTTGATTAGCGGGACGTGGCCCAAGGATGATTTGCCGTTGAGCCGCACCGAACGTATCGAACTGCAAAACCTGTTGAGTGCGCAGAACTATGATGCGGGCACCGCGGACGGCATTATCGGCGCCAACACACGCAAAGCGATCCGCAGCGCACAACAGTCGTTTGGCTGGCCGGCGGACGGTTATCCGACGCACAAGTTGCTCGAAGGTCTGCGTAACCGTTAAGAAGCTTCGCTGGCAAGCCAGCTCCTACAGGAATGCGTGATCTCTGTAGGAGCTGGCTTGCCAGCGAAGACTGATTATCAGGCAATGATAATCTAACGTTTGACGACGACATCCTGCTCCAACACCAACTCCTTGCTCCCCGCATCCAGCCTGACCAGCGCCCCCATGGGCAATGTCAGGTTCGGGTCGCAATGCCCGCTGCGCCACCCGGACAACACCGGAATCCGCAACGGCTCGAATGTCTGCTTGAGCAACCGCTCAAGCGCAGGCACCTCAACCCCGGCCATGTCCCCCACCAGCACACCACGCAACTTGCCCAGCGTGCCGGCCAGCCGCAGGTGAGTCAGCAACCGATCGATTCGATACAGCGGCTCATTGATGTCCTCGATAAACAGGATGACACCCTCGGCATCGAGCTCGTAAGGCGTGCCCATGGTCGCGGCGATTATCGACAGATTACCGCCCAGCAAGCGCCCGTGGGCGATGCCTGGCTCGATCGTCGTCAGCGGATAGGCCACGGGGTGTGCCAACACACTACCCGCCTTCAACTGCCCGCGCAGCATGTTGAAAAACGAAGGTTCGGTGGGCTTTTGCTTGTCCCCCAGCAGGTCCGCATTGAGTAGCGGGCCATGGAAAGTCACGAAGCCTGCATAACGACTGATCGCCAGATGCAGCGCAGTGATGTCGCTGTAGCCAATGAACGGCTTGGCGTTGTTGCGCAGCAGTTCGAAATCAATGCGATCGAGCAACCTCGGAGTGCCGTAACCACCACGCAGGCAAATGATGGCATCGACCTCGCCGTCG
The DNA here is from genome assembly GCF_002356535.2 of Pseudomonas izuensis. NCBI lineage: Bacteria > Pseudomonadati > Pseudomonadota > Gammaproteobacteria > Pseudomonadales > Pseudomonadaceae > Pseudomonas > Pseudomonas izuensis. The sequence goes on from NZ_AP017423.2 coordinate 5,999,077, forward strand.
GCGAACGCGGCATGCAGATCATTGAGTCGCACCTCGTCACTGCCAGCCAGGTAGCCATTCTTCTCGTAGACGCCAGGAAAGATCTTCAGCGAATAACCCCGCGCGTGCATCCATTGCACAGCTTTATCAGTGTCCAGCGGCGCGGGACCGGCCGGCGCGATGACGCCGATCAGCCCCTGCGACGGCAAGGCCGGAACCGGAGTGTGAGGACAAAGGGGGTGAGGCGTTCGAACGGTCATCCATGAATCTCCCTGGGTGAAAACTTAAACACACAGTAGTCAGGAACGGGGACAAACAGAAGAGGGTTTGTCGTCCTGAAGGTTGCAGGAAACGGCGGCCATTGCCGTAGGCAATGCAAAAAAACGCCCGCAAGACTGAAAGCCTTGCGGGCGTTTTCATGACTGGCAACCGATCAGGACGACATCAGCTCGGCCTTGACCAGTTTTGCCTGCTCGTCAGCATGGTACGAGGAACGCACCAGCGGACCGGAAGCGACGTTCTTGAAGCCCATCTTGTAACCTTCCTCGGCGAACCAGTCGAAGGTGTCCGGATGCACGAAGCGTTGCACCGGCAAGTGGCTGCGGGACGGCTGCAGGTACTGGCCCAGGGTCAGCATGTCGATATCATGTTCGCGCATGCGCTTCATGACTTCGATGACTTCGTCGTCGGTCTCGCCCAGACCCAGCATCAGGCCGGACTTGGTCGGAATGTGCGGCATCATCTGCTTGAAGCGTTGCAGCAGGGTCAGCGACCACTGGTAGTCCGAACCCGGACGCGCAGCCTTGTACAGGCGTGGCACGGTTTCCAGGTTGTGGTTGAACACATCCGGCGGCTCGGCGGCGGTGATTTCCAGGGCGATGTCCATGCGACCACGGTAGTCCGGAACCAGGGTTTCGAGCTGCACGTTCGGCGACAGTTTGCGGATTTCACGGATGCAATCGGCAAAGTGCTGGGCACCGCCGTCGCGCAGGTCGTCGCGGTCCACCGAGGTGATGACCACGTACTTCAGGCGCAGGTCGGCGATGGCGATGGCCAGGCTCTCTGGCTCGTTGACGTCCAGTGGCTTCGGACGGCCGTGGCCGACGTCGCAGAACGGGCAGCGACGGGTGCAGATGTCGCCCATGATCATGAAGGTCGCGGTGCCGCCGGAGAAGCACTCGCCCAGGTTCGGGCAGGAGGCCTCTTCGCACACGCTGTGCAGCTTGTGTTTGCGCAACAGCGCCTTGATGCGGTCGACTTCCGGAGAGACCGGTATGCGTACTCGAATCCAGTCAGGCTTTTTCGGCAGCTCAGTGGTCGGAATGATCTTAACCGGGATGCGTGCAACCTTCTCGGCGCCGCGCAGCTTTACGCCGGCTTCAACCTTGGGACGCGGGGCCGGGCGCTCGGAGACATCAAGCGTCGGGATTACGGTTTGCACTGCATCAGTAGTCATATCAGTCGATTCCGCCCATGAGGGTCGTCTGCTCAGCATAGTCGAGGTGTTTGACGAGCTGCGCACGCAGCCGGGCACTAACCTCGGCAAATTCAATCGATCCTGCGTGATCGCTCAGCTGGGTCATTGCCAGCCCGGCGTAGCCGCAGGGATTAATCCGTCGAAACGGTTCCAGGTTCATGTCCACGTTCAGGGCCAGGCCATGAAAGGAACAACCGTGGCGGATCCGCAGACCCAGAGACGCGATTTTCGCGCCGTTGACGTAGACACCCGGGGCATCCGGCTTGGCCGCGGCGGTCACGCCATAGCTGGCGAGCAGCTCGATCAGGCACGACTCCATGCGAGTGACCAGGTCACGTACGCCGAAACCCAGCTTGCGTACGTCCAGCAACAGGTAGGCCACCAATTGCCCGGGACCGTGATAGGTCACCTGGCCACCGCGATCGACCTGCACCACCGGGATATCTCCCGGCAGCAGCAAATGCTCGGCCTTGCCCGCCTGGCCCTGGGTAAACACCGGGGGGTGTTCGACCAGCCAGATCTCGTCGGCGGCATCGCTGCCGCGTTCGTTGGTGAAGCGCTGCATGGCATGCCAGACCGGCTCGTAAGCCATCTGGCCGAGTTCGCGAAAGCCCAGCGTGCCGGACATCACAACACCATGTGCACGAAACCGGTAGCCCGCAGAAAGCTGTTGATGTTGTACAGCTGGTCCTGGTCGGTCGCGACGATGTGCAACTGAATGGTGGTGTACTTGCCGTTGCTGCTTTGACGCTCATCGACACGTGTATCGTTGATCGTCGCGTACTTCTTGACGATTTCGATGATCTTGTCCTTGTTGCCTGCGCCCGTATCGCAAATCACCTTAACCGGATAATCAGTCTGGGGAAATTCGATCTTTGGCGCCTTTACTTCGGTATCGGTCATGGCGTAACGGCCTCGTAAGCGTAAGCCGTGGCGACGGCATGGCCCCGTGCCGGATCAGCGCGGGGGCCATGCAGGTGCACACTATCAGTTGAACAAGCCGTAGAAGAATAGACGGATGCTATCCCACATGCGACGGAAGATACCACCCTCTTCGACGGCATCCAGAGCGATCAGGTTGGCGCTGTGTACCACCTTGTCGTCCAGTTTGACTTCGACTTTACCGATCACGTCGCCCTTGGCGATTGGCGCAACCAGTTGCGGGTTCATGGTCATGCTGGCGGCGAGCTTTTTCAACTGGCCTTTTGGCAGGGTCATGGTCAGGTCTTCAGCCAGACCGGCCTTGACCTGGTTGGTGGAACCTTTCCAGACAGGCGCCTGGGCCAGCTCGGTACCTTTTTGATAGAAGGTCTGGGTTTCGAAGAAACGGAAACCGTAGGTCAGCAGCTTCTGGGTCTCGGCGGCGCGAGCCACTTCGCTGTTGGTGCCGAACACCACGGCGATCAGGCGCATGCCATCACGTACAGCCGAAGACACCATGCAGTAGCCCGCTTCGTCGGTGTGACCGGTTTTCAGGCCGTCGACCGTCTTGTCGCGCCACAGCAGCAGGTTGCGGTTCGGTTGCTTGATGCCGTTCCAGAAGAACTCTTTCTGCGAGTAGATCGCGTAGTGAGCCGGGTCTTCATGGATGATGGCGCGAGCCAGCACGGCCATGTCATGAGCCGACGAATAGTGCTCAGGGTTCGGCAGACCGGTCGGGTTCATGAAGTGGGTGTTGGTCATGCCCAGGTCGGCAACGGTTTTGTTCATCAGGTCGGCGAACGCGTCTTCGCTGCCGGCGATGTGCTCGGCAACTGCCACACTGGCGTCGTTGCCCGACTGGATGATGATGCCGTGCAGCAAGTCGCTGACGGTCACCTGCGAGCCGACCTTGATGAACATCCGCGAACCGCCGGTGCGCCAGGCGTTTTCGCTGATGGTCACCGGGTCGTTTTCACCGATCTGGCCGCGACGGATTTCCAGGGTCGCGATGTACGCTGTCATCAGCTTGGTCAGGCTGGCTGGCGGCAGACGCTGGTCACCATTGTTTTCGACCAGCACGTTGCCGCTGCTGGCGTCCATGAGCACGTAGGCCTTGGCGGCCAATTGCGGTGGCGACGGCATCATCTCGACCGCGAACGCGGCAGGTGAGAGCAGCAGCGGGACTAAAAGGCACAGGCGTTTGGCAAAGGTGGTGATGTTCATCCGTCTCTCGAAATCGCTAATGGAAACTTGCCCGATGGCAAAACTATTCAGACGGCCTTCTAACGGGCCATCGCGTATTCAGTTGCTCACTCTGTAACCCTTGCCGGGTTTTTGTTCTTCGACGAGCCAACAACCTGGTTCACCCCCCAAAACCGCAGATGAACCGTCAATCAAGTCCTACGTATTACTCGGTCACAACACTCGGCGAACCAAGGTTGGCCAGGCGCACACTATTCTGCACCTGCTGGATTTCACCCGGCGAACCGATCGGTCCCAGGCGAACCCGATGCAGCGTTTGTTGATTGCGCACGATCGAGCTGATGAACACCGGAGCGCTCACCATCCCGCTGAGCTTCGACCTCAGGAGTTCTGCAGCGTCCGGGTTGGCGAACGCGCCCACCTGCAGATACTGGCCAGAGGCTGGTGCAGAAGCGTTTTTTTTTGCGTCCGCAATTTGTACGGGGACAACGGCGGCGGCATGTTGCTGCGGCGGTGGCGTCCATTGCTCGACGGTACCGGCCGAGGCCGTCATCGCCGGGGCGCTATTCTGCGCGACTTGTGGCTCGTTGAGCATTAAAGGCGCCGGACGGCCCTTGGCCGCCCAATACGCTTGTGGATCGATACCCTCGACCTTGACCCGTGCGGTGCCGGTTTCGGCATAGCCGAGTTTCTTGGCCGCCGCGTAGGACAGGTCGATGATCCGGTCCGAATAGAACGGTCCACGGTCGTTGACTCGCAGGATCACGGTCCTGTTGTTGTCCAGGTTGGTCACCCGGACGTAACTCGGCAGCGGCAGAGTCTTGTGTGCGGCACTCATGCCATACAAGTCATAGACTTCGCCGTTGGCGGTGTTCTGGCCGTGGAACTTGGTGCCGTACCAGGACGCCGTGCCCGACGCCACATAGGTCTTGGATTCCTGCAACGGGAAATAGGTTTTGCCCAGCACGGTGTACGGGTTGGCCTTGTACGGGCCGGTGTGCAAGGTTGGCGTGGCATCCGGGATGCGCGAAACGTCGACGTCCCACCAGGGTGCGCCATCTTTGTGGGCGCGGTTGATGTCCAGCCCCGGCGCCGAGCGCACGGCGGTGGAAGACTTCTGCGTCGGCGAGCGACTGGTCGAACAACTGGCGACCAGCACTGCCAACGCGGCAAATGCCATCAGCTTCAGGGGTTTATTCATAGGCAATGCCCGCATTACTTGACGCCCCGTGCTTGGACCAGCTGTTCAGACAGTTGATGTACGGCCATGGCGTACATCACGCTGCGGTTATAACGCGTAATTGCGTAAAAATTGTTCAGGCCCATCCAGTATTCGGGGCCATTGTCGCCTTCCAGGCGAAAAGCGGTAACCGGCATATCATCGCGCAGCGCATCATGACTTGACCAGCCCAGGGCCCGCAACTCTCCAACGGTTTTAGCCGGCTCTATACCGGTGGTCAAACCTTCGTCCACCTGATCACCGCGCACATCGGCGCGGCTGACCACCGGCTCGCCGGCGACCCAGCCATGACGCTTGAAATAACTGGCGACGCTGCCGATGGCATCGTCCGGGTTGTTCCAGATATTGATATGGCCATCCCCGTCGAAATCCACTGCATAGGCGCGGAAGCTACTGGGCATGAACTGCGGCAAGCCCATCGCCCCGGCATAGGAACCCTTGAGGGTCAACGGGTCAACCTGCTCTTCCCGGGCCAGCAGCAGGAACTCTCGCAATTCCTTGCGGAAAAATTCGGCACGGGGAGGATAGTCGAAACCCAGCGTCGACAAAGCATCAATTACGCGGAAATTACCGGTATTGCGGCCGAAAAAGGTCTCAACGCCGATGATCGAGACGATGACCTGCGCCGGCACGCCGTATTCCTGCTCGGCACGAGCCAGTACGGCCTCATGCTGTCGCCAGAAGTCCACGCCGCGGGCGATGCGAGCATCGGTGATGAACATCGGGCGATATTCATTCCACTGCTTGACCCGCTCGGCGGGCTTCGAAATCGCATCCAGGATCGACTGTTTACGCTCGGCTTCGCGGAACACGCCCATCAACTGTTCGCCGGCGAAACCATAATCGCGGGTCATTTCACCGACGAACTCGGCCACCTGGGGTGAGCCTTCGTAATCGCCGGCCAACGCTTCCTGCGCGATGCCAATGATGCCTACCAGGCCGACCCACGGCGCATGTCGAGTCGCCCAGCCACGCATTACTTGCATTGAACTCTTCACCTTATTCAAACCTGCGCGATCCACTTGCGATGGGTATGGATCGACATCAAAACCCCAAACGCTGACAGCAGCGTCACCAGCGAAGTTCCTCCGTAGCTAATGAACGGCAACGGCACCCCCACCACCGGCAACAGGCCACTGACCATACCGATGTTGACGAACACATAGACAAAAAACGTCATGGTCAGGCTGCCCGCGAGCAACTTGCCGAACAAGGTTTGGGCCTGGGCGGTAATCACCAGCCCACGACCGATCAGCAACAGGTAGATCAGCAACAGTGCGCAAATACCCTCCAGGCCGAACTCTTCACCCATGACCGCAATAATGAAGTCGGTGTGGCTTTCCGGAAGGAAATCCAGGTGCGACTGGGTACCCAGCAACCAGCCCTTGCCGAACACACCACCGGAGCCGATGGCGGCCTTGGACTGAATGATGTTCCAGCCGGTGCCCAGCGGATCGCTTTCCGGGTCGAGGAACGTCAGGATCCGCTGCTTCTGGTAGTCGTGCATGATGAAGAACCACATGGCGACTGCCACGGGCACAGCGGCGGCAAGCACGCTGAGAATCCAGCGCCAGCGCAACCCACCCATGAACAGCACGAACGCACCACCGGCCAGGATCAGCAGCGACGTACCCAGGTCCGGCTGACGCACAATCAGAATGAACGGCAAACCAATCAGAAACAGACTGACGCCGACATGCTTGAGCTGCGGCGGCAAGGTGCGCTTGGACAGGTACCAGGCGATGGTCGCCGGCATCAGGATCTTCATGAACTCCGAAGGCTGGAAGCGGATCACCCCGGGAATATTGATCCAGCGTGTGGCGCCCATGGCGTTGTGGCCCATGACGTCCACCACCACCAGCAACAGCACACCGATCACATAGCCGACCGGCACCCAGCGGGCCATGAAGCGCGGTTCGAACTGGGCGATGACGATCATCGACACCAGGCCGATGCCGAACGAAGTGGCCTGCTTGGCCAACAGGTCCCAGCTTTTGCCACTGGCTGAATACAGCACGAACAGGCTGCCGGCGGCGAGGGTCAGCAGCAGGATCAGCAGCGGGCCGTCGATATGCAGGCGCTGCAACAGCGTCGCGCGACGCCGCATCACATCCTCGCTGGAGAGCATGCGATCAAAATTATTCATCATGGGCCGTAGCCTCCACGCTAGTAGGGCCGGCGTATTCGGCTTTGAGATGACCGTTCTGATCCAGCAGCCAGGCGTCCATGACTTGACGCACCACCGGCGCGGCCACGCCGGAGCCGGACTCACCGTTTTCGACCATCACCGACACCACGATTTTCGGATCGTCGGCCGGCGCGAAGCCCACGAACAAGGCGTGGTCGCGATGACGCTCCTGCACCTTGGAGCGGTCGTACTTCTCACCCTGCTTGATCGCGACCACCTGGGCCGTACCACTCTTGCCGGCGATCCGGTACTGCGCACCGATCGAGGCCTTGCGCGCCGTACCGCGGGCGCCGTGCATCACCTGTTGCATGCCGTGGTTGACCTTGGTCCAGTCCGACGGGTCGCGCAGGATGATGTCCGGCATCGGGTTCTGATCCACCGGCTTCGCGCCTTCGATGGTCTTGGCCAGATGCGGACGGTTCCAGACACCTTTGTTGGCCACCAATGCCGTGGCCTGGGCCAGTTGCAGCGGCGTCGACTGCATGTAGCCCTGACCGATACCAAGAATCAGCGTTTCGCCCGGGAACCATGCCTGACGACGTGTGGCACGCTTCCACTCGCGGGTCGGCATCAGCCCCGGCGACTCTTCGAACATATCCAAAGACACCTTCTGACCAATGCCGAACTTGCTCAGGTACGACGACAATCGATCGATCCCCAGCTTGTGGGCCAGGTCATAGAAGTAGGTGTCGTTGGAGCGCATGATCGCCGTGTCGAGGTCGACGAAGCCATCACCGGTGCGGTTCCAGTTGCGGTACTTGTGATCGTAGTTGGGCAGCATGTAGTAGCCCGGGTCGAACACCCGGCTCGAGGCCGTCACCACGCCCGCGTCCAGGCCGGCGATCGCCACCGCCGGCTTGATGGTCGAACCCGGCGGGTAAAGGCCACGCAGCACGCGGTTGAACAGCGGCCGGTCGATGGAGTCGCGCAGTTCGGAATAGGCCTTGAAGCTGATGCCGGTGACGAACAGGTTCGGGTCGAAACTCGGCTGGCTGACCATTGCCAGCACTTCACCGGTTTTCGGGTCCAGCGCCACCACCGCGCCACGACGACCACCGAGCGCAGCTTCGGCGGCTTCCTGCAATTTGATGTCCAGGCTCAGGACGATGTCCTTGCCGGGAATCGGATCGGTACGCTTGAGCACGCGCAATACGCGGCCCCGGGCGTTGGTCTCGACTTCCTCGTAACCCACCTGGCCGTGCAATTCAGGCTCGTAGAAGCGCTCAATGCCGGTTTTACCGATTTGATGGGTGCCGCTGTAGCTCACCGGGTCCAGAGACTTCAGCTCTTTCTCGTTGATCCGCCCCATGTAACCCACCGAATGCGCAAAATGCGCGCCCTGCGGGTAGTGACGGACCAGCTGCGCGACCACTTCCACCCCCGGCAGGCGGAACTGGTTCACGGCGATCCTGGCGATCTGCTCTTCGGTCAATTCGAACATGATCGGCACCGGCTCGAACGGCCGACGCCCCTGGCGCATGCGCTTCTCGAAAATCACCCGGTCCTCGGGCGTGAGCTCCAGCACCTGAACGATCACATCGAGCACTTGCTGCCAGTCGCCAGAGCGCTCGCGCGTCATGCTCAGGCTGAAGCTGGGCCGGTTGTCGGCAATCACTACACCGTTGCGGTCGTAAATCAACCCGCGGGGCGGCGGAATCGGCTGTACATGGACCCGGTTGTTTTCCGACAGGGTCGAGTGGTACTCGTACTGGATGACCTGCAGAAAATACAGGCGAGCAATCAGCACGCCGATCAATGTCACGACCGCAATTGCCCCGAACACGACGCGGCCACGCACCAGACGGGCGTCTTTTTCGTGGTCCTTGATGCGGATCGGCTGGGTCATGAGAGCGAAAAACTACTTGTGGTAAGGGTGGCCGGACAGCACGGTCCAGGCACGATACAGCTGTTCGCCGATCAGGATGCGCACCAGCGGGTGCGGCAACGTCAACGGCGAGAGCGACCAGCGCTGATCGGCACGGGCACAGACTTCCGGCGCCAGCCCTTCGGGGCCGCCGACCATGAAATTCACCGTGCGCGAGTCAAGCCGCCAGCGATCGAGTTCGACCGCCAGTTGCTCGGTGCTCCAGGGCTTGCCGTGGACTTCGAGGGTGACAACACGCTCGTTCGGCCCGACCTTGGCCAGCATGGCTTCGCCTTCCTGACGGATGAAGCGCGCCACGTCGGCGTTCTTGCCACGGGTGTTGAGCGGTATTTCCACCAGTTCCAGCGCCAGCTCGGAAGGAAGACGCTTGGCATATTCATGCCAGCCTTCTTCCACCCATTTGGGCATGCGTGAACCGACGGCGATCAGTCGCAGTCGCACAGCCGTTCCTTATTCCTGGTCTTTGTTGAGCTTGTTGAAATGCTCGTGACCAACTTCAGGGCTGTGGTGTTTGCCATCGGCGGCACGGCTCTGCTCGGCACCTTTCCACAGGCGCTCCAGGTCGTAGAACTGACGGGCGTTGGAGGTCATCATGTGGACGATCACGTCGTCCATGTCCAGCAATACCCAGTCGCTGTCGCCCTTGCCTTCTTCACCCAGCGGCTTGATACCCAGGGCTTTGACGGCCTCGCGGACCTTGTCCAGCATCGCGCCGATCTGGCGGTTGGACGTACCGGTGGCGATGATCATGTAGTCAGTGATGCTCTGCTTGTCACGGACATCAATCACCAGCACGTCCTGGGCCTTGACGTCTTCCAGGGCCGCTACGGCGATCTTGACCAGCTCATCGCCTTTAGGCGGCTCGGCAGCGAGGACCTTCTCAGGCAGCGGGGCACTCTTGAACGTGCCTTTGCGCTTAACTTTGTTTACGTCGTTGTTCGTCATATAAAACTCGTTTTGCTCGTATGTTCGGGCGCTTCAATACACGTTGTTGCCACGTGCCTTGAGGCACTCCTCTTCAGTTCGACGCACGGTAGAGTCCGTGCGCATCGATGTAGGCCAGGACCGCGTCGGGCACCAGGAAACGTACCGACTTACCGCTGGCCAGCAGTTGACGGATCTGGGTGGCGGATACCGCGAGCGGTGTCTGCCAGACGAATGCAATCTGTCCGCTCGGCCCTTTGAGGGCCAGCGGGTCGCTCACCGAGCGCGCTGCCAGCAGGTTGCGCAAGGCATCCGGCGGTTCGCTGTCGGCATCCGGGCGTTGCAACACCAGGATATGGCAATGCTGGAGCAACTCTTCCCAGCGGTGCCAAGTGGGCAGGCCGCAAAATGCGTCCCAGCCCAAAAGCAGAAAAACCTGGGTCTCGTCGGCCATTTCGGCGCGCATCGACTCCAGGGTATCGATGGTGTAGGACGGTTTGTCCCGCTGCAATTCGCGGGCGTCCACTACCAACGGTGCCACACCGGCCACCGCGCACTCGACCATCGCCAGACGGTCTTTCGCCGACACTTGCGGCGTATCCCGATGAGGGGGCCTGGCACTCGGTACCAGGCGCAACTCATCGAGCGCCAGCGATTCGGCGACTTCCAGCGCGCCGCGCAAATGGCCGACGTGCACCGGGTCAAAGGTTCCGCCCAGAACGCCGATGCGTCTGGAAGGCGCGCTGGCGGTTACCGGGGCTGACGGGTCGAGGTCGCCCAAGTCAGACCGGCTCCTGTCCGCGCAACTGGCCATCACCGACCACGACATACTTCTCGCAGGTCAGACCTTCGAGACCGACCGGGCCGCGGGCGTGCAGCTTATCAGTAGAAATGCCGATCTCCGCACCCAATCCGTATTCAAAGCCATCGGCGAAGCAAGTCGGGGTGTTGATCATCACCGACGAGGAGTCGACTTCAGCCACGAAACGCCGGGTGTCGCCCTGGTGTTCGCTGACAATCGAATCGGTGTGATGAGAGCCGTAATGGTTGATGTGCTCGATGGCCTGCTCCAGCCCGTCGACCACGCGGATCGACAGGATCGGCGCCAGGTATTCGGTACTCCAGTCTGCTTCGGTGGCCGGCAGCGCATCGATGATCGACCGGGTGCGTTCGCAGCCGCGCAGCTCGACGCCTTTTTCGCGGAACTGGGCAGCCATCGCCGGCAAGAAATCCTTGGCAACGATCTGATCGACCAGCAGCGTTTCCATCGCACCACAGATGCCATAGCGGTACGTCTTGGCATTGAATGCAATGCGCTGGGCTTTCGGCAGGTCGGCGTGGGCGCTGACGTAAACGTGGCAGATGCCGTCCAGGTGCTTGATCACCGGCACACGGGCATCGCGACTGACGCGTTCGATCAGGCCACGGCCACCGCGGGGCACGATGACATCGACGTACTCCGGCATGGTGATCAGCGCGCCCACGGCGGCGCGGTCGGTGGTTTCGACCACTTGCACCACGGCAGCCGGCAGATCGGCCTCGGCCAGCCCGCGCTGGATGCAGGCGGCGATGGCGCGGTTGGAATGTATGGCCTCGGAGCCGCCCCGCAGGATGGTCGCGTTGCCGGATTTCAGGCACAGGCTGGCGGCGTCAATGGTCACGTTGGGCCGCGACTCGTAAATGATCCCGATCACGCCCAGCGGTACGCGCATCTTGCCGACCTGAATCCCCGACGGCCGATAGCTCATGTCACGGATCGCGCCGACAGGGTCCGGCAGCGCGGCCACCTGTCGCAACCCTACGATCATGCCGTCGATACGTGCCGGGGTCAGCGCCAGGCGCTCGAGCAGCGCCGGCTCCAGACCATTGGCGCGGCCGGCTGCCAGGTCCAGCTCATTGGCGGCCGTCAGCTCGGCGCGGGCAGCGTCCAGCGCATTGGCGGCAGCCTGCAGCGCGCGATTTTTCTGCGCAGTGCTGGCACGGCCGATGACGCGGGAAGCCTCGCGGGCAGCGCGACCCAGGCGGGTCATATAGTCAAGAACGGACTCAGTCATGGTCTGGCGTGGTCTTTGATAAGGTCTTGGTAAAGAGTAAAGCGGCAGATTATAGCTGTCGTGTCTCCCGACTAACAGCGGTGACGGGCGGATGGTCGAAATGGAGGGCAATTTGCCGATGTTCAGGCGGGATTAAGCTGCAAATTGTTATCATCACGCCCCCATCAGCCCTGATAAACGCCGTTCATCATGTCCAACCTGACTGATCGAGCGTCCGCAATGAGCCCGCCCAAGGGCCTCCCGGACGCGTTTTTCGACCGCGACGCGCAAATTCTTGCCCGGGATTTACTGGGAAAAGTCATTCGCCATCGGATCGGCGACCTGTGGCTCAGCGCCCGAATCATCGAGACAGAAGCGTATTACTGTGCCGAAAAAGGCAGCCACGCATCCCTTGGCTACACAGAAAAGCGTAAGGCTTTGTTTCTGGATGGCGGCCACATCTATATGTACTACGCCCGCGGCGGCGACTCCCTGAACTTCAGCGCCCAGGGCCCGGGCAATGCGGTACTGATCAAGTCCGGCTACCCGTGGGTCGACGAACTGAGCGGACCGGCGAGCCTGGCGCAAATGCTGTTGAACAACCCCGACGCCCAGGGTCGCCCTCGCCCATCGCAAAAGCTCTGCGCCGGGCAAACCTTGTTGTGCAAGTCGCTGGGCTTGAAGGTACCGGTCTGGGACGCCAAGCGCTTCGATCATGAAGTGCTGCTGGTGGAAGACGTCGGCCAGACGCCTGCCCATGTCATCCAGGCCACGCGCCTGGGCATTCCCCATGGTCGCGATGAACACTTGATGTACCGCTTCGTCGACGCGTCCTACGCAGCCTACTGCACGCGGAACCCGCTGCGACGGGGGCAGGTCGAAGGTCGCGATTACATTGTGCTGTCCTGACACGGACTTGAAGCTGAAGGAATTTCGTGTGGGAGCGAGCTTGCTCGCGATGACGGCGGCACATCACGTATCAGTGTGACTGACACTCCGCAAGCGCGAGCAGGCTCGCTCCCACAAGGTTTCAGTGTTGTTTAGAGATTTGTGTTTTGCCCCTGGAATCAATTGAACATTCAATGGAGTTGTATTTATGGGCCCATGGCTCGATAGCGTGACCGGCTGGTTGACGGTCAACCCGCAATGGCTGGCGGCAGCGGTGTTCATCGTGGCCTTCGTCGAATGCCTGGCGATCGCCGGGCTGATCGTGCCCGGCACGGTGTTGTTGTTCGCCGTGGCGGTACTGGCCGGCAGCGGAGCACTGTCGTTGAGCGAAACGCTGCTGCTGGGCTTTCTCGCCGGGGTGCTCGGCGATGTGGTTTCGTATTTCCTGGGGCGCCACTTTCACCAGAACATCCGCCGTCTGCCAGGCCTGCGCCATCACCCGCAATGGATTGCCGGAGCCGAGGTGTACTTCCAGCGCTATGGCATCGCCAGCCTGTTGGTCGGGCGTTTTATCGGACCTTTGCGCCCCATGCTGCCGATGGTGGCCGGGATGTTCGATATGCCGTTCCCACGGTTCTTCGCCGTCAGCCTGCTGGCCGCTGCGGGTTGGTCAGTGGCCTACCTGTTACCGGGCTGGGCCACCGGCGCGGCGATTCGCTTGCCGTTACCCGATGGCTTCTGGCCCCAGGCCGGGGTCGTCGTCGGCAGCATTGCGCTGATGGTCGGCCTGAGCGCCACCAGCAGTCTGCGCAAGCATCGCAAGGCCACGATGTTCATTACCGGGATGAGTTTTCTGATTCTGGCGGCGCTGTTTATCGGTTACTCGCACCTGACCGCCCTCGACCAGGGACTGATGACCCTGGTGCAGGAACATCGCAGCCCGATGCTCGATGAAGTGGCCGTGGTGTTCACGCTGATCGGTGAGTTCCACAACATGCTGGTGTTCAGCGCCTTGCTGGTTGTACTGCTGCTGATGACCCGGCAATGGCGCCAGGCAATCTTCGCGTGCAGTACATTGCTGTTCACCGCGCTGGGCAACACCGCGACCAAGAACTTCTTCGCCCGCGTGCGTCCGGAAGTGTTGAGCGACCCATTGACCAGCTACAGCATGCCTAGCGGTCATGCCTCGGGCGCCTTCGCGCTATTTCTGACCCTCGCCGTCCTCGCCGGTCGCGGGCAACCGCCACGGATGCGCCTGACCTGGCTGCTGGTGGGCTGCCTGCCGGCGCTGGCAATCGCGCTGTCACGGGTATATCTCGGCGCGCACTGGCCGACGGATGTACTGGCAGGTGCGATGTTGGCGGCCTGTGTCTGCGCAGCCAGCCTGTGGCTGTGTCAGCGCCGGACTTCGCTCAACGCCATGCCGCCCAAGGTCTGGTGGCTGGTACTGCCATCATTGGTGGCACTGTTCGGATTCTTCGTGTTGCGGCATTTGCCGGATACGCTATTGAGATACGCCTACTGAAGATCAATTGATCGCAGCCTTCGGAATGTACGCCTTGTCCCTGTGGGAGCTGCCGCAGGCTGCGATCTCTTCAGAAACGTCAGGCAAACAACTCTCCCTGCAACTCATCCAGCAACGCCTGGATCGCATCCAGTCGTTGCTGCGGATCGTCGAGCTGCAGCAGGTCAATCTTGTCCAGCTCGGCGAATGGCAACAAATAGGCAAGCTGATTGGCCAGCGACTGTTGCCCGGCCGCTTCGGTGCCCATGTTCAGCGCTTCGACCATCGGGTGTTCGGCCAGGGCCCTGAGCAGGGCCACCAGATCGGCGTCCTCATCCTGCAGCGGTTGCTCGGGCTCTTCGCCCAGCCACTCGACCTCGGCCACGATCAACTGATCACGCTGCACTTCGGTACGCAGCACGTGAAAGCGCCGGCCACCCTGCACCCGGATGCCCAACAGGCCATTGTCCTGCTGCTTGAAATCGGTGATCAGCGCTTCACACCCGACCAACGCATAACCCGCCGGGGCGATGCCGACCTCTTCGCCGTCAAGGATGCACACCACGCCAAAGCCGCCACCCTGCTTCATGCAGCGACCGATCATGTCCAGATAGCGCGCCTCGAAAATCTGCAGGTCGAGGATGCAACCTGGAAACAGCACCGTGTTCAGCGGAAAAAGCGGCAAGCTCATAGATATGTCCTTTACACCATCATCGACACCGCCAATGGCAGCAACACCGCCGTGGCCACGCCCATCAAACTCATCGCCAGCGCCGCGAAGGCACCGCACTCTTCATTTTCCTGCATCGCCACCGCCGTGCCGACCGCGTGAGCCGTCATGCCCAACGCCATGCCGCGGGCCTCGGGGCTGTGCACGCCAAGCCGGTTCAGCAGGCTCGGTCCGAAGATCGCGCCGATCACCCCGGTGATCAACACGAACACCGCCGCCAGCGCCGCGACGCCACCGATCTGTTCGGCCACCAACATGGCAATCGGCGACGTCACCGACTTCGGCGCCATGGTCATCAGGATCATGTGTTCAGCGCCGAACCACCAACCCAGCAACACGCCCATGCCCGTGGCAACCACACCGCCTATCACCAGCGTAGTAAATATCGGCCAGAACAACTGCCGAATCCGCCGCAGGTTGAGGTACAGCGGCACGGCCAATGCGACGGTGGCCGGGCCCAGCAGGATGCTGAGGATCTCGGTGCTCTTGCGGTACTCGGCGTAACTCAGGCCACAGCCTACCAGCACACCGATGACCAGCAACATGGAGACCAGTACCGGTTGCAAAAAGATCCAGCGGGTTTTCTCGAAAGCCGCCAGCACCAGCTGATAGGCGCCGAGGGTAATGCCGATACCGAACAATGGATGGTGAATCACTGACGTCCAGGCGCCCTGCCAGTCCAGGATCATTGGCTGTCCTCACGAGGGTGGGCATGACGCTTGATCAGGCGCTGCATCAGCACGCCCGCGAACGCCATGGACAGCACCAGTGACAACACCAGTGCACCGACGATGGCCCAGAAATCCGCTGCGATGTCTTTGGCGTAAACCATCACACCCACCGCGGGTGGCACCAGAAGCAATGGCAGATAACGCAGCAGGCTGCTAGCTGCCAGGTTCAGCGGCTCACCCACCTGGCCACGGCTGATCAAGTACACCAGCAGTAGCAGCAAACCAATGATCGGCCCCGGCAGCACCGGTAGAAACAAATGGTTGATGGCTGTGCCGAGCAATTGGAACAGCACCAGCCAGGTCAAGCCTCGTAATAACATCCCTCTTCTCCCGCAAACCCCCTCACCCGCAATGACGGGCCGGGCATTATAAGCACGGCTGCCGTATACATCGGCATTCGCCAATGGCATGGTCGGTTGACCGCAGCGATTTGCCATGTTGATCTAAAGTGGTAAGCCGGGAGGTCAAATCCCCCCAAACTCAAAACTATAAAACCGATGAACCCAAGGAGAGTCTCAATGCCCTTTGTTCCAGTTGCAGAGCTCAAAGATTATGTCGGCAAGGAACTTGGACGTTCCGAATGGCTCACGATCGATCAGGAGCGCATCAACCTGTTCGCCGAAGCTACAGGGGACTATCAGTTCATCCATGTCGATCCGGTCAAAGCCGCGCAAACGCCATTTGGCAGCACTATTGCTCACGGATTCCTGTCGTTGTCGCTGATCCCGAAATTGATGGAAGACATCCTCGTCATGCCCGAAGGCTTGAAGATGGTGGTCAATTATGGCCTGGACAGCGTGCGCTTCATTCAGCCAGTCAAGGTCAACTCCAGGGTGCGGCTCAAGGTCGATCTGACCGAAGTCATCGAAAAGAAACCCGGCCAATGGCTGCTCAAGGCCACTACCACCCTGGAAATAGAAGGCTCGGACAAACCGGCGTATATCGCTGAGCCCTTGTCGCTCTGCTTCGTGTAAACCTTGCCGGGTGCGAAGCAGCTCACGCTGTTTCGCACCCGCTGCGTTCATACCGACTGTATAAGGACACATAGCTGCGGCATACTCGCTCGCCTAATTGCCCGGAACCCGCTATGCGCTCACTTGCACTCCTCGCCTTGACCCTGATGCTCACCGCTTGCGGCAATGGCGAATCGCCAATGCCTCCCGACGCCCGCCTGCCGGACGGCGGACGCTATCGCGGCGCCCTGGTCGATGGGTTGCTGCAAGGCCAGGGCCGTATCGATTACCCGAACGGCAGTTGGTATGCCGGCGAGTTCGACAAGGGTCAATGGCACGGCCAGGGTGAGTGGCACGGCAGCAACGGCGAGGTCTACCGCGGACAGTTCAGCCAGGGACTGTTCGACGGCCAGGGCAGCCTGAGCACCAACGGCAGCAGTTATAACGGCCACTTCAAGCTCGGCCGGCGTGACGGTGAGGGCACCCTCAAAGAAAACGGCATGACGTACCGTGGCGAATTCAAGTCTGATCAGTATTCAGGGCTCGGACATCTGGAACTTGAAGACGGCAGCACTTACCAAGGCCAATTCGCCCATGGCAAACCCAACGGCGAAGGCCAGCGCGGCGATGGCAGCGGCAATCAATTCACCGGGCATTTCGTCGACGGTCAGCTGGAAGGCAACGGGACATTCAACAGCGCTGACGGCGACATCTACGTCGGCGGTTTCAAGAACAATCAACTGCACGGCAAGGGTCGTTACGAAAACGCTGACGGCGATGTCTGGCTGGGTCAGTTCAAGGAAGGCTCGCTCAATGGCAAGGGTGAGTTGATCGGTGCCGACGGCAGCCATTATATCGGCCACTTCAACGACTGGCGCTTCAGTGGTCAAGGCCGCTTGAACCTGGCCGACGGCAGCTTCTACATCGGCCAGTTCGACGGCGATGCCTATTCCGGTCGCGGCACCCTGGTACTGACCGATGGCGCAGTGCTCAGCGGCACCTGGATCAACGGCCAGCGTGTGCGTGATGCCGATGGCAAGTTGCTGCCCGACACCCTCGAACTCGGCCTATTGGCCCAGGGGCGACTGCTCGAAGACGCGCTAAGCAACGTGCCGGCCTCGACCCCGGCGGTAGAACTGTACACCCTGACGGTGGGCGGCGACGGCAAGCAAAGCGTATTCCTGCGCGAATCCGACTACGTCGCGAACATGCTCACCAGTCGCTTTGGTGCCTTCGGTCAGATCCGTCTGGTGAACCATCGCGATCACCTCAGCGACCGGCCAATGGCTACCCGGGAAAACCTGCGTCGCGCGGCCGTGACCCTGGCCGAACGCAGCGGCCCGGAAGATTTGATTTTCATTTACCTGACCAGTCACGGCACCAGTGAGCACGAACTGGTGCTGGACCAGCCCCGCATGGAACTGGCCGATCTGCCGGCCGACGAACTGGCCGCGGTGCTCGCCCCCCTGAAAAACCGCGACAAGATCATCGTGATTTCATCCTGCTACTCCGGTGGGTTCATTCCTGCCCTCAAGGACGAGCGCACCCTGATCATGACCGCCTCGCGGGCCGACCGCGTGTCGTTCGGCTGTTCGGAAGAAGCCAACTTCACCTACTTTGGCGACGCCTTGTTCGCCCAGGCCCTGAACCAGACCGATGATCTGGAACAAGCCTTCAAGCGGGCCAAGGCCACCGTCGCCGAGCGCGAGCTGGCCGACAGCTACGAAGCCTCGGAGCCGCAGATCTGGGCGCCGAAAACCGTGCTTTCGCACTGGCAACTGTTGCGCAAACAGCAGGCGCGCAAAGCGCTGCAAAGTGTGTTGATTGACGGCAAGGATGCAAAGACCAACTAAGCTGATGAGTATCAAGGGAGAAACACTATGTACTTGACGCCTCAGCACGTATTGCTTGCCGGAGCCACCGGTTTGACCGGTGAACACCTGCTCGATCGATTGCTCAATGAGCCAACGATTACGCGGGTACTGGCTCCTTCACGCCGACCGCTGGCCAGGCATCCCCACCTGGAAAACCCGGTCGGCGACCCGGCGATGTTCCTGCCGCAATTGAGCGGACGCATCGACATCGCCTATTGCTGCCTGGGCACCACCATCAAACAGGCGGGCTCGGAAGAGGCGTTTCGCGCGGTGGATCTGGACATGGTGGTGGCGTTCGCCAAGCGTGCCCGGGAGATGGGCGCGCGACACTTGATCGTGATCAGCGCATTGGGGGCCGATCGCAGATCGCCGAATTTCTACAACCGGGTCAAGGGCGAGATGGAATACGCATTGCGCGCGCAGGACTGGCCACAACTGACCATTTGCCGACCCTCGTTGCTGCTGGGTGAACGCATCGAGCCGCGCCTGGCGGAGAAAGTCGCCGGGCCGCTGTCACGGTTGATACCCGGCAAGTACCACGGCATCGAAGCCTGCCAAATGGCCCGCGCCATGTGGCGCCTGGCGCTGGAAGAGCAGGATGGGGTGCGGATTGTCGAATCCGACGAGCTGAGGAAGCTAGGCAAATAGTTACTAGCGTCCGATAGGACGCAATCGCGAGCAGGCTCGCTCCCACATTTGATCCGGGTCGTTCACAAATCCAATGTGGGAGCGAGCCTGCTCGCGAAGGGCGCGACACCGATTCAATGCCGAACGCTACAACCCACCCGTCGCCTGAAAATTAACACCCAACACCGTCAACAACGACAACGGCAACAGCAGCGTGTCGAGCAACGCGCTGGCCGGCAGGTCGACCCCCGGATAGCCCGGCGCCTCAGCGCCGAAACGATCCTTGGCGCAACAGCCGCCATTCATCGCGTACAGATCCAGCCGCGTCCCCGCATACACCACCGGCGCCCCCGGTTTGGCGGCATCCAGCGTTCGCGCCGTGGCACAGCCGGCCAACTGCATGACCAGCAGCACCACCAACAACTTATTCATCGCTGCTCAAATGGTGCTCGCCCCAACGCGGCAACATGTCCTGGGGAATGCCCAGCAGATTGAGAATCCGCGCCACCACGAAATCGATCAGGTCGTCGATGGTTTGTGGCTGATGATAGAAGCCTGGCGATGCAGGCAGAATCGTCACACCCATGTTCGACAACTTGAGCATGTGTTCCAGGTGAATGCTCGAATACGGGGCTTCACGCGGCACCAGAATCAGCTGGCGGCGCTCCTTCAACGTCACATCCGCGGCACGTTCGATCAAATTGTTGCAGGCGCCGGTCGCGATGGCCGACAAAGTCCCCGTTGAACACGGCACCACCACCATCGCCGCCGGCGCGCCGGAACCCGAGGCCACCGGCGACATCCAGTCTTCCTTGCCATACACGCGGATCTGTCCGGCGGCAGCACCGGTGTATTCGGTGAGGAAGGCTTGCATCATTTGCGGCTTGGCGGGCAGCGTGACATCGGTTTCAGTTGCCATCACCAGTTGTGCGGCCTTGGAAATCAGGAAATGCACTTCGCGGTCTTCGCGCACCAGGCAGTCGAGCAGGCGCAAGCCGTACTGGGCGCCGGAAGCGCCAGTCATCGCCAGCGTGATGCGGTCCGGGCCGTTGTTCATTTGAGCGCCTCGGCGAGTTTGCCGTGCAGGCCGCCGAATCCGCCATTGCTCATGATCACCACGTGGGTGCCCGGTTGAGCCTGACTTTTCACGCGGTCGATGATGCCTTCGAGCGAGTCGCTGACAATCGAAGGCACAGTGCACAGCGCTGCAGTGGCCGCCAGGTCCCACCCGAGATTGGCCGGTGCGTACCAGATCACCTGATCGGCATCGACCACGCTTTCCGGCAACCCATCGCGGTGCGCGCCGAGCTTCATGGAATTGGAACGCGGTTCGATGATCGCGATCAACGGCGCATCGCCAATGCGCTTGCGCAGGCCGTCGAGCGTGGTGGCGATGGCGGTCGGGTGGTGAGCGAAGTCGTCATAAATGGTGATGCCACGCACGTCCGCGACTTTCTCCATCCGCCGCTTCACGCTTTTGAAAGCGCTCAATGCAGCGATGCCCATCGACGGCACCACGCCCACATGCCGCGCCGCCGCCAGGGTCGCCAGTGCGTTGGCAACGTTGTGCTGACCGGTCATGTCCCACTCGACCACGCCCTGGGAAACCCCTTCGAACATCACTTCGAAGGCCGAACCATCGTCACTGAGCAACTTGACCTGCCACTGACCGCCGGCACCGGTGGTTTGCACCGGGGTCCAGCACCCCATTTCGATGACGCGGTGCAATGCCGGTTCAGTGGTCGGATGAATCACCAGGCCTTCGCTCGGGATGGTCCGCACCAGGTGGTGGAATTGCCGCTCGATGGCAGGCAGGTCCGGGAAGATATCGGCGTGATCGAATTCCAGGTTATTCAGGATCGCCGTGCGCGGGCGGTAATGAACGAACTTGGAGCGCTTGTCGAAAAAGGCGCTGTCGTATTCATCGGCTTCGATCACGAAAAACGGGGTACCGCCCAGACGCGCCGACACCGAAAAGTTCTGCGGCACGCCACCAATCAGAAAGCCCGGGCTCATGCCCGCGTGCTCCAGCACCCAGGCGAGCATGCTGCTGGTGGTGGTCTTGCCGTGGGTGCCGGCAACCGCCAGCACCCAGCGACCTTGCAATACGTGATCGGCCAGCCATTGCGGGCCGGAGACGTAAGGCAGGCCTTTGTTCAGGACATATTCCACCGCCGGGTTGCCACGGGACATGGCATTGCCGATCACCACCAGGTCGGGTGCCGGATCGAGTTGCGCCGGGTCGTAGCCCTGGGTCAACTCAATGCCCTGAGCCTCAAGCTGGGTGCTCATCGGCGGGTAGACGTTGGCATCGGAGCCGGTCACGTGATGGCCAAGTTCCTTGGCCAGAACCGCCATCGAACCCATGAAAGTGCCGCAGATACCAAGAATATGAATGTGCATAGTCGACCTCGTAAAACATGGCCGCAGGTTAGCCTAGGGAGGGGAAAATCGCACCTTGTGTTTCAGACATTGAGGACGCCTTCGCGAGCAGGCTCGCTCCCACAAGGACTGTGCATACCCTGTGGGAGCGAGCCTGCTCGCGATGGCCGCGACGCGGTTTAACGGGCTATCCCGTGCTTACGCAGCTTTCGGTAAAGGGTATTGCGACTGACGCCAAGCTGTTCCGCCGTATGCGTCATATGCCACCGCGTCTGCTCCAGCGCATTCAACAACGCCAGCCGCTCGGCATCCTCCAGCGGATGCCCGGACGCCTCTTCAAGTACCTGCATGGTCACCGGCCGCGCCTGTCGGATCATTGCCGGCAAATCCTCCAGCCCGATCCGCCCGCCGTCGCACAACGCCGCCAGCGTGCGCAGCACATTGCGCAATTGCCGAACGTTGCCCGGCCAGGCAAACCCCAGCAATGCCTCCCGCGCCGGCCCATCGATCAACACCTCTTCCCCGTCCGCTTCTTCGGCCAGTAAAAAGTCGAGCAGCTGAGACTTGTCACTACGATCACGCAATGCCGGCAGCGCTACCTCCAGCCCGTTGAGCCGGTAATACAGGTCCTCACGAAAACTGCCGTCCTCAACCCGCCCCAGCAAATTGCGGTGGGTGGCGCTGATGATCCGCACGTTGACCGGCTCCGGCTCGCCACCGATCGGCACCACCTGGCGATCCTCCAGCACCCTTAACAGGCGCGTCTGCAAGGCCAGGGGCATGTCGCCGATTTCGTCGAGGAACAAGGTTCCGCCATCGGCCTGCTGTAACTTGCCGCGCATGCCTTCCTTACGCGCCCCGGTGAAACTGCCGCCGCGATAGCCGAACAATTCGCTTTCAATCAGGCTTTCGGGAATGGCGGCGCAGTTGAGGGCGACAAAAGCTTTTGTGGCCCGCTGACTGGCCTGATGGACGGCTTTGGCGAAGGCCTCCTTGCCCGACCCGGTTTCACCGTTGATCAGCAAGGGCACGTCCCGTTCGTACACGCGCAGGGCCTTGCGGAAATCCGCCTGCAACGCGGCATCGCCCAGGCAGATGCCCGACAGCTGTGCAGACTCTTCACGCACCGGACTGGGCACCAGCGGCACCGGCACGCGGCGCGGCTGACCGCGCAACACGGCAAACAGGCTACGCCCGTCACGGGTGCGCAACGGCCAACTGGCGCTGGCGTTGGCGCTCGCGCGGCCGAGCAGCTCGTCAAGTGCGCAGTCGAAAAACGCCTCCACCGGTTTGCCCAGCAAGCCGCCGCGAACATGCCCCAACAGGTTCAGTGCGCTCTGATTGACCGCGCAGATCCGCCCCTCCCCATCGAACGCCAGCAGGCCTTCACTGAACAACCCGACGGACTCGGCCTGCAGATGAAAACGCAGCAGCCATTGATTGTCGAAATAACGCAGGAAATAGCAGCTCTCGATCATCTTCGCCGAAAGATTGACCAGGGCCATGGTGTGGAACTGACTCTGGCGCGAAACGTCGGGGCGCGCCGAAGACACATCGAGCACCGCCAGCAGCTCGCCATGCGGGTCGAATACCGGGCTCGCGGAGCACGTCAGGCCGGTATGTCGGCCGCGAAAATGTTCATCCTGGTGGATCGTCAGCGCCTGGCGCTCCACCAGGCAGGTGCCGATGCCATTGGTGCCTTCGCAGGCCTCACTCCAGTCGGCGCCGAGCCAGAGCCCGGCGCGCTCGAAAATCTTCCGTTCGGCGGGGGCCGTCACGCAGTTGAGGATCACGCCCCGTGCATCGGTCAACAGCACCGCATGCCCGGCACCGGAGAGCTGCTGATGCAGGCTGGTCATTTCGTTGCCGGCAATGTGCAGCACTTGCTGCAGGCGTTCGCGGCTTTCAAGCACGCGCCCGTGCTCCAACACCGTCGGTGCCATAGTCAGGGTCGGATCGAGGTGATAATCCTCAAGGCAACGCAACCAGGAACGGGCGATGGACGGATCACTGCCAGGGCCGTGCAGGTGGGCTTTGCCCTGGGTCACGGTCAGCACTTGCCGGGCATGGCGACTCAAATGGTTGTCGTGCATTTCTTATTGTTCTCCCCGAGCGGTTTGCAGCTCCTACAGGTCATGCCGAGCATCCTCCAGCCTAGCCTGCAATGCAATGCTGGCAAGACCGGGCAGTCACAGCCTGTGCCACAAACGGTACAAAGTGTCACTCAGCCTGTACCGATAGCGTCACAGACGCCGCCCGCCCGTCTGACAAAAAACGCGCAAGGCCTTGATTTGCCTGACCTGCAGGGCAGTGGCCCAACCTTTGCTCTACGCTTATACAAGCGCACATGCGCGTCTCTAATAAGTACAAAAGCCAAGGAGAAACCAATCATGCGTTACGCTCACCCCGGTACTGAAGGCGCTATCGTTTCGTTCAAAGCCAAATACGGTAACTACATCGGCGGCGAGTTCGTCGCGCCTGTCAAAGGTCAGTACTTCACCAATACCTCGCCAGTGAATGGCCAACCGATTGCCGAATTCCCCCGTTCCACGGCCGAAGACATCGACAAGGCCCTGGACGCTGCCCACGCGGCGGCCGATGCCTGGGGCGCCACGTCCGCCCAGGCGCGCTCCCTCGTCCTGTTGAAAATCGCCGATCGCATCGAACAAAACCTCGAACTGCTGGCAATCACCGAATCCTGGGACAACGGCAAGGCCGTGCGCGAAACCCTCAACGCCGATATTCCGCTGGCCGCCGACCACTTCCGCTACTTCGCCGGGTGCATCCGGGCCCAGGAAGGCAGCGCCGCCGAAATCGACGGCAATACCGTGGCCTATCACATCCATGAACCACTGGGCGTGGTCGGCCAGATCATCCCGTGGAACTTCCCGATCCTGATGGCCGCCTGGAAACTCGCCCCGGCCCTCGCTGCCGGTAACTGCGTGGTGCTCAAGCCTGCCGAGCAAACCCCGCTGGGCATTACCGTACTGGTCGAGCTGATCGGCGACCTGCTGCCGCCTGGCGTGCTGAACATCGTGCAAGGCTTCGGCAAAGAAGCCGGCGAAGCCCTGGCCACCAGCAAGCGCATCGCCAAAATCGCCTTCACCGGCTCGACCCCGGTCGGCTCGCACATCATGAAATGCGCGGCCGAAAACATCATTCCGTCCACCGTGGAGCTGGGTGGCAAATCGCCGAACATCTTCTTCGAAGACATCATGAAGGCCGAACCGTCCTTCATCGAAAAAGCCGCCGAAGGCCTGGTGCTGGCGTTCTTCAACCAGGGCGAAGTCTGCACCTGCCCTTCCCGCGCCCTGGTGCAGGAGTCGATCTACGACGAATTCATGCAAGTGGTGATGAAGAAGGTCCTGCAGATCAAACGTGGCGACCCGCTGGACACCGACACCATGGTCGGCGCCCAGGCATCCGAGCAGCAATTCGACAAAATCCTTTCGTACCTGGAAATCGCCAAGGGCGAAGGCGCCGAGCTGCTGACCGGCGGCAAGGTGGAAAAACTCGAGGGCAACCTGGCGAGCGGGTATTACATCCAGCCGACCCTGCTCAAGGGCACCAACAAAATGCGTGTGTTCCAGGAAGAAATCTTTGGCCCGGTGGTGAGCATCACCACCTTCAAGGACGAAGCCGAAGCCCTGGCCATCGCCAACGACACCGAGTTCGGCCTCGGTGCCGGCCTCTGGACCCGCGACATCAACCGCGCCTACCGCATGGGCCGCGCCATCAAGGCCGGTCGTGTGTGGACCAACTGCTACCACCTGTACCCGGCGCACGCCGCGTTCGGTGGCTACAAGAAGTCCGGCGTCGGCCGTGAAACCCACAAGATGATGCTCGATCACTATCAGCAGACCAAAAACCTGCTGGTGAGCTACGACATCAATCCGCTGGGTTTCTTCTAACTCCACGCGAAACCGTGTAACGGCCATTCGCTGGCAAGCCAGCTCCTACAGGAGCGAGGCTTGCCGGCGAAGGCGCCCCCTCAATGACACAACAAACACCGCCCTGCCGCTCTGGCACGGGCTTTGCGTGCCCGCTTTACACCCAAACGCAGTTCCCGAAAGTCCAAAAGATCGAAAAAAAAAATAGAGAGGACTTATGACGACTCCTTCCACACAGCTCAAACCCACACTCGGCACCCTGCATTTATGGGGCATTGCCGTCGGCCTGGTGATTTCCGGCGAATACTTCGGCTGGAGTTACGGCTGGGGTACCGCAGGGACGCTGGGTTTCCTCGTCACCGCCTTGATGGTGGCGACGATGTACACCTGTTTCATCTTCAGTTTCACCGAATTGACCACCGCGATTCCTCACGCGGGCGGGCCGTTTGCCTACAGCCGTCGGGCCTTTGGTGAGAAAGGCGGATTGATCGCCGGCATCGCCACGTTGATTGAATTTGTCTTTGCACCCCCGGCGATCGCCATGGCGATCGGCGCCTACCTCAATGTGCAATACCCGGAACTGGACCCGAAAATCGCCGCGGTGGGCGCCTATTTCGTGTTCATGACCCTCAATATTCTCGGTGTCAGCATCGCCGCCACCTTTGAACTGGTGGTCACCGTGCTGGCCGTCGCCGAATTGCTGGTGTTCATGGGCGTGGTGGCGCCGGGCTTCAGCTTCAGTAATTTCGTCCTGAATGGCTGGTCGGGCGCCAATGAATTCACGATAGCCTCGATTCCCGGCATATTCGCCGCCATTCCCTTCGCGATCTGGTTCTTTCTCGCCATTGAAGGTGCAGCCATGGCGGCTGAAGAAGCCAAGGACCCGAAACGTACGATTCCCAAGGCCTACGTCAGCGGCATTCTGACCCTGGTGTTCCTGGCCATCGGCGTGATGGTGATGGCGGGTGGTGTTGGCGACTGGCGCCAACTCTCCAACATCAACGATCCGCTGCCCCAGGCCATGAAAGCGGTGGTGGGCAACAATTCGAGCTGGATGCACATGCTGGTATGGATCGGCCTGTTCGGTCTGGTGGCGAGTTTCCACGGGATCATCCTTGGTTATTCACGGCAGTTCTTTGCACTGGCCCGCGCCGGTTATCTGCCGCGCAGCCTGGCGAAACTCTCGCGCTTCCAGACACCCCACCGCGCCATCCTGGCGGGCGGCGTGATCGGCATCGCGGCGATCTACAGCGATGGCCTGGTCAACCTGCAAGGCATGACCCTGACCGCGGCAATGATCACCATGTCGGTGTTCGGCGCCATCGTGATGTACATCATCAGCATGCTCAGCCTGTTCAAACTGCGTAAAACCGAGCCGAACCTGGAGCGCACCTTCCGCGCCCCGGGCTATCCGATCGTACCGGGGATCGCGTTGTTCCTGGCCGTGGTGTGCCTGGTGGCGATGGCCTGGTTCAACACCTTGATCGGCCTGATCTTCCTCGGCTTCATGGCCGCCGGTTACCTGTATTTCCAGATGACCGCCCGGCAACGCTCCGAGGCACCAGCGGACGCTATGCTCGAAGGTATATAAGTTGCACTGGCGTCGGGCCGAATGCCTGGCGCCCGCCCTATTGAAGTGCACACCGCCCCTCCCTGTAGGTGCGAGCCTGCTCGCGATAGCGGTGTGTCATTCAACAAATGTGTCGAATTTAAGATCGCCATCGCGAGCAAGCTCGCTCCCACAGGGGTACGGTGGTCATTTACAGAACAGAAGGACACCGCCCCATGGCCGTATTTGCCCATTCCGTCGGCGCCCAGACCTATCGCTTCGACAGCCTCAAGGAAGTGATGGCCAAAGCCAGCCCGGCGCGCTCCGGGGACTTTCTGGCCGGTGTCGCCGCCCTCAACGATGGCGAGCGCGTTGCCGCGCAGATGGCCCTGGCCGACATTCCGCTGAGTCATTTCCTGCAGGAAGTACTGATTCCCTACGAAGCCGATGAAGTCACCCGGCTGATCATCGACACCCACGATAAACAGGCATTCGCGATCGTCAGTCACCTCACCGTCGGCGGATTTCGCGACTGGCTGTTGAGCGATGCCGCCGATGAGCAGGTGCTGCGCGCCCTCGCGCCCGGCCTGACCCCGGAAATGGTAGCCGCGGTCTCAAAAATCATGCGTGTGCAGGACCTGGTACTGGTGGCGCAGAAAATTCGCGTGGTCACGCAATTTCGCGGCACCCTCGGTCTGCGCGGCCGCCTGTCCACTCGCCTGCAACCCAACCACCCTACCGACGAACCGGCCGGTATCGCCGCGAGCATTCTCGATGGCCTGCTGCACGGTAACGGCGATGCGATGATCGGTATCAATCCCGCCACCGACAGCATCGCCTCGATCTGCGCCATGCTGGAGATGCTCGACGCGATCATCCAGCGCTACGAAATTCCGACCCAGGCGTGCGTGCTGACCCATGTCACCACGTCAATCGAAGCGGTCAACCGCGGTGTACCACTGGACCTGGTGTTCCAGTCGATCGCCGGCACCGAGGCGGCCAACGCCAGCTTCGGCATCAACCTGAACGTGCTGAAGGAGGGTTACGACGCCGGGTTGAGCCTCAATCGCGGCACGCTCGGGCAGAACCTGATGTATTTCGAAACCGGCCAGGGCAGCGCCCTGTCGGCCAACGCCCACCACGGCGTCGATCAACAGACCTGCGAAACCCGGGCCTATGCGGTCGCACGACACTTCAACCCGTTTCTGGTGAACACCGTCGTCGGCTTCATCGGCCCGGAATACCTCTACAACGGCAAGCAAATCATCCGCGCCGGCCTCGAAGACCACTTCTGCGGCAAGCTGCTCGGCGTGCCGATGGGTTGCGACATCTGTTACACCAACCATGCCGAGGCCGACCAGGATGACATGGATACCTTGCTGACCTTGCTGGGCGTGGCCGGGATCAATTTCATCATGGGCATCCCCGGTTCCGACGACATCATGCTCAATTACCAGACCACTTCGTTCCACGATGCGCTCTATGCCCGGCAGACACTGGGGCTCAAGCCCGCGCCGGAGTTCGAACAGTGGCTGGCGAAAATGGGCATCTTCACCCAGGCGGACGGCAGGGTTCTCTTCGGCAACAGCCTGCCACCGGCCTTTCGCCAGGCCCTGGCGCAACTGGGATGAGTATTGATATGGAAAAACTACCCTTCGACCCGCACAACCCATGGCTGGAGCTGCGACGCCTGACGCCGGCGCGGATTGCCCTGGGCCGCACCGGGACCAGCATGCCTACCCGGGCGCAGCTGGACTTTCAATACGCCCATGCCCAGGCACGGGATGCGGTGCATTTGCCATTCGACCATCCAGCCCTGCGCTCGCAACTGGCCGAACGCGGGCATGAAAGCATTTTGTTGCACAGTGCGGCGATAGACCGGAACAGCTATTTGCAACGCCCCGATCTGGGGCGTCAGTTGAGCGCCGAGTCGGCACAGACCCTGCGCAATCACGCCTCGGCCAATCCGGGCGGGGTCGATCTGGTCATCGTGGTTGCCGACGGTTTGTCTGCATTGGCTGTCCACCGCCATACGCTGCCCTTTCTGGCGCGACTGGAAGAACAGATCCGCGCTGAAAACTGGTCCGTGGCCCCGGTGGTCCTGGTGGAACAGGGGCGCGTTGCAGTGGCAGACGAAATTGGCGAACTGCTGGGCGCAAAAATGACGGTGATTCTGATCGGCGAACGCCCTGGCCTCAGCTCGCCAGACAGCCTGGGGTTATATTTCACCTACAATCCAAAGGTCGGCCTGACGGACGCCTACCGTAACTGCATCTCCAACGTACGCCTTGAGGGGCTGAGTTACGGCATGGCGGCACACCGTTTGCTGTATCTGATGCGCGAGGCCTGTCGCCGGCAGCTGTCGGGTGTCAATCTGAAGGACGAAGCACAGGTTCAGACATTGGAGTCGGACGCAGGAGCGGACATGAAAGGTAATTTCCTGTTGGGGCCGCCGCAGGCCTGAACCGCTTGCGCATTGCACTATCGTTCCGGTTTCAGGCAGGATCGACGCACGGCCGCCAGGGTTTCCCGTCGCCGTCAAAGCACGCAAGACAGCCACTTGAAGACGAGACCTACCATGCGGATTATTCAAGCGACCCTCGAACACCTGGATTTGCTGACCCCGTTGTTCGTCAAATATCGCGAGTTTTATGGTTCCCTGCCGTATCCGGACTCGTCCCGGGCGTTCCTCGAAAAACGCCTGCGTCGCAAGGAATCGGTGATCTACCTGGCCTTGTCCGATGAGGACGACAACAAACTGATGGGTTTCTGTCAGCTGTACCCGAGCTTCTCGTCGCTATCACTCAAACGCGTCTGGATCCTCAATGACATTTATGTCGCCGAAGACGCCCGCCGCCAGCTGGTGGCCGACCATCTGATTCGCACCGCGAAGAAAATGGCCAAGGAAACCAATGCCGTGCGCATGCGTGTCTCCACCAGCAGCAACAACCAAGTTGCGCGAAAAACCTACGAATCCATTGGCTTCAAGGAAGACACCGAGTTCAAGAACTACGTGTTGCCGATCAGCGACGAGCTGTAGCGCTTCACCCGCCCCCTGTGGGAGCGAGCCTGCTCGCGATGATCCCGAGAACACCACTTATCGTTCACGACCATCGCGAGCAGGCTCGCTCCTACAGGTTTCGGGGTTATTAATTGTCATCAGACTGCCAAATACCCCTTGGACATCCCCCGCTACAATCTCGACGCGTTTTTCACTTTCCAGATCGTATAATTCCGATCTTCCCGACGTGTAAGAAAAACTACACCCGTCTGTAGCCTTACTCGAAGTCAACCGCACAGGCCTGCCGAGTCGGGCCGTCATCACAGGTGCCCTCCATGGATTTCAACCCGCTCGATCTAATCCTGCATCTCGATGTTTACCTCGATATGCTGGTCAACAACTATGGGGCCTGGATTTACGCCATTCTATTTCTGGTGATCTTCTGTGAAACCGGCCTGGTGGTCATGCCCTTCCTGCCGGGCGACTCG
The DNA here is from genome assembly GCF_002356535.2 of Pseudomonas izuensis. Classification (NCBI taxonomy): domain Bacteria; kingdom Pseudomonadati; phylum Pseudomonadota; class Gammaproteobacteria; order Pseudomonadales; family Pseudomonadaceae; genus Pseudomonas; species Pseudomonas izuensis. The sequence goes on from NZ_AP017423.2 coordinate 6,029,544, forward strand.
CTGCTATTCATCGCCGGCGCTGTTGCAGCCGGGGGCGGCATGGACCCGGTGTTGCTGGGCGGCCTGCTGATGCTCGCGGCTATTCTGGGTGACAGCACCAACTACCTCATCGGACGAACGGCCGGCGAGCGATTGTTCCGCAACCCGAATTCGAAGATCTTCCGTCGCGACTACCTGCAACAAACCCACGACTTTTATGACAAGCACGGTGGCAAAACCGTGACCCTGGCGCGTTTCCTGCCGATCATCCGCACCTTTGCGCCGTTCGTCGCCGGCGTAGGGAAAATGCCTTACCCACGATTCTTCGCCTTCAGCGTATTCGGCACCATCCTGTGGGTGGGGGGCCTTGTCACCCTCGGCTATTTCTTCGGTAACGTACCGTTCATCAAGAAAAACCTGTCACTGATGGTGGTCGGCATCATTCTGGTTTCAATGCTGCCAATGATCATCGGCTTCATCCGCAGCCGCATTGGCAGTTCGAACTCTAAAGCCGAAACGCGCTGATTCGGCATGTGGTCACTCAGTGCCTGGCGACGCCGGCGCACCCTGGCCAGGCACCCGATTGCCGATGACATGTGGCAACGGGTGCGCCACCATCTGAGTTTTCTTGATGGTCTCAGCGCCGCCGAAGACCAATGGCTGCGCCAGGCCTGCGTGCTGTTTCTGCAAGACAAGCACCTGACCGCCCTGCCCGGTGTCGAACTGCATCAGGAACAACGCCTGCTGCTGGCCGCGCAGGCGCAATTGCCATTGCTGCACCTGGGCGATCTGAATTGGTACCAGGGTTTTCACGAAATCATTCTCTACCCAGACGATTTTCTCAGTCCGCAGCGTCATCGCGATGCCAGCGGCGTCGAGCACGAATGGGACGGCGAACACAGCGGCGAAGCCTGGCAACAGGGGCCGATCATCCTCGCCTGGCCCGGCGTCATGGCCAGTGGTGGCTGGGAAGGCTACAACCTGGTGATCCACGAACTGGCGCACAAACTCGACATGCTCAACGGCAACGCCAATGGCTTGCCGCCGCTGCACGCCGATATGCGGGTCAGCGACTGGGCCAGGGTCATGCAGCACGCCTACGAAGACCTCGACCGGCAACTGGAACGCAATCCGGACGCCGAGACCGCCATCGATCCGTATGCCGCCGAAAATCCCGCCGAGTTTTTCGCCGTCACCAGCGAGTACTTCTTCAGCGCCCCGGATTTGCTGCACGAGGCTTATCCGCAGGTGTACGCACAACTGAAGCTTTTTTACCGGCAAGATCCGCTGGGCCGCCTGAGGCAACTTCAGGCCACGGACCCGGTCTATCAAGCGCACGACTAAGGTTGTACACGACTTCTGGTACGTGGCGTCGACACAGGAATATGCCTATAATCGCCGCCACTTTTTGGTCAATCCGGCCAAGTGTTTTTGGTCAACTAACGGGGGCAACGCCCAATGAGCTACAGCAAGATTCCGGCTGGCAAAGACCTGCCGAACGACATCTACGTCGCGATCGAGATCCCGGCCAACCACGCGCCGATCAAATACGAAATCGACAAAGACAGCGATTGCCTGTTCGTTGACCGTTTCATGGCCACCCCAATGTTCTACCCGGCCAACTACGGTTACATCCCGAACACCCTGGCTGACGACGGTGATCCCCTGGACGTGCTGGTCGTGACCCCTTACCCAGTTGCTCCAGGCTCTGTGATCCGCGCCCGTCCGGTCGGCATCCTGAACATGACCGACGACGGCGGCGGCGATGCCAAAGTCATCGCTGTTCCACACGACAAGCTGTCCCAGCTGTACGTCGACGTGAAGGAATACACCGATCTGCCAGCCCTGCTGATTCAGCAGATCGAGCACTTCTTCGCGAACTACAAAGATCTCGAAAAAGGCAAATGGGTCAAGATCGAAGGCTGGGACGGCGCAGACGCCGCCCGTGCTGCGATCACCAAGTCGGTTGCTGCCTATAAAGGCTAAAAGCAGCCGCAAGCTTCAAGAAAAACCCCGGTGATCCGGGGTTTTTTGTGGGTGCTTGAAAAGCATCACTTAAACACCTTGTTTAATAGGGCTTGTTTTGGTGTTTTCTTGTTTAATTTTCCTCAAGAACGTCTTACATCCGGTCGTAAATTTCCCTCGAAATTTGAACGGTTCGTTTATTCAAAGCCTTATACCGCGCCAGTAGACTCGTGTTTATGAAAAAGAACACTAGCGGCCCTCGATTCAAAGCGCTCCTTGGATTAGCCAACATCACGACAACCGGGTTTGCCGATTTCCTGAATACGGCCCCGCAAAATGTCCATAACTGGTTCACCCGTGGTGTGCCCGCCCACTGCATGGAAGAAGTCGCCAGAAAACTGTCCGTCAACAGTGAATGGCTGAAAACAGGCGATGGCCCGAAGGACGCCACGCACCTGCGTCTGCACGACGAATCCGGCAATACCTTCGACGCACAGGCCATTCGCGGCGTTTACACGGTTATCGAGCCCACCGACGTCGAACTCCCCCTCTACAAGGAAACCGCCACAGCCCCCGGCTCCGGCAAAACCCACGTCGTCGAAGACCCAGGCCAATCAATCCGACTGCCCCGCAGCCACCTCGACTCCCTGGAGATCAACCACGCCGATGCGATCTGCATCCACATGATCGGCAACAGCATGGCCGAACGCATAGAAGATGGTTCTACCCTGGCCATCGACCGTGGCCTGACCCAGATTGTGGATGGCGAAATCTACGCCATCGAACATGACGGCATGCTACGCATCAGATACCTGCACCGAATGCCGGGCAATGCACTGCGATTGCGCAGCCATAACCGCGCAGAACACCCGGATGAAATCTTCAGGCCCGCGCAAATCGAAGAACAGAACATCAGGGTATTGGGCTGGGTGTTCTGGTGGTCAACGCTGAACAAACGCAGGCCGCCAGTGCCGTTTCTGTGACTCCGAGGCGTTTCATCGCGGGCAAGCCACGCTCCCACAGGATCATGCAATACCTGTGGGAGCGTGGCTTGCCCGCGAATGCAATGGAAAATTCACCATGAAAGTCAGGGGTGCCACAGGACTCGCAGCTCACCAGAAAGCCCTACCCCACACACCAAGCTGGGAATTTCCCAAAAAAATCAGTATGCTGCGCCCCACATTTGCGCATCGACCCGCCACGCGGCTCAGATCGCACCGACCAGGCAGATGATTTTCTCGCCGAGTCCCACAGCCGGACGCAAGATCCGGGTGTACGTTTTGAAGGCTGGCGCGGTTTACCAAAAATAAACCAAGCCAGTCCCCGAGAAGCCGGCCACAAGCCGGCTTTTTAATGCCTGGAAATAAGTCGTTATCCGAGAGTTTCAGTCACGGATAACTAAACCCCTTAACCAACGTCAACTCCCCCACCGCCCGCATCGGCACCAGGAATGTTTCCATCTTCTCGCTCGGCGTCCCCTCCTCGGTAATCACCGTCACCTGCGCCGTGGTCAACGGTTGCACCGCCTCCTCCTGCCCTTCTTCATCACTGCGATAGCCTCCGCCGAAGTAGTTCACATACACCAGATACTGCCCTTTGATCGGTGCCGGCATGGCGAAGATTTCCGGGCCGTAGCCGGTGGTGACGTCGACATCGAGTGCAGCGCCGTTGGGGGCGACGCGGTCGCCGTACCAGATGTGCGCACCGTCGGGGGTGATGAGGTGCAGGTCCAGGTCCGTGCCGTCGCTGTCCCAGGCCAGCAGCACTCGCAACTTGGCGGGGGTGGCTCCACTACTGGCGTTCAGGAATTGCGTGCGTTGGCGTTGTTGGCCGTCAGGGCTGCGGATTTCGACGCTGTTGCTGCCGTTGGGGAATGAGAACGGTCGATCGAAGCGGCCGGCGGGGTCGATTTTCAGTGGCATGCTGACGCCGTTGACGATCAGCCGGCCGGGGTCGTTGGTCTTGGGGGTGGCTTTGATCTGGCCGCTGATGCGCGCGGTGTTGGCCTGTCCTGCCGGGGTGTTGACCGAAGAGGCCGGGTAATTGACGGTCTGGCGGAAGCTTTCGCCCTCGCCGTCGGGCGCGCCGGTGCGCCAGCCACCGACCGGGGTGTCGAGTTTGACGCCTTGCGCCATTGCCAGCGGCAGCGCCAACAACGAACAGAGCAACAGCAAGACCTGTGGATAACGGAGTGTCATGGTCTATTCCAGCAAAAGGTGGCGGGCGAGCCCTTCGATGTAGGTTTCATCCTGGCCATTGGGGTGTGCTTCGAAGGCCAGGTGCAGGTATTCGTGGGTCAGGTCGAGGCGGTCTTGCAGCGAGAGCACGCCACGCACGTAGATACGCTGGCGTTCACGGTCGACATAGGGCCGACCGAAGGTCAGGCGGCAGACGGCGAACGTGCTGACTTCGTTGTAGCCGGTTTCACTTTCCAGCGTCGGGCGCCAACTGCGCCGCTGTTTCTGCAGCCAGTCCTGTGCGGCAGGCAGTGCTTCGCAGGAAGCGACCGGATTGTCCCAACGGCTGAGGCTGGCGCGTGGATAAGCGTGCAGCAGAATGGTGTCGTAGCGTTGGCCGGCGCTGGCCTGCTCGACGGCTTGCTGCCAGGACAGCTTGTCCGGCCCGGGTTGATCGGAATGGTAGGTAACACTGCTGCCGGCCAGCACCAGATCGCTGGTCCAGGCGGCGATATTGCGCGCTTCAGCAGAAGCCGGACGGGGGGCGACCCGCTGGCGCTGGCTGCTGTCGTCGATGCTCAGGCAGTCGCCGTGGCGCGTGGCGTTTTGCAGCAGGTAGGTGCGGATGGCCACGGCCAGGGCTTTGGCGGCCTCGACGGGCTCGGGGGTCGCTTCTCGCTGAAGCACGCGGGCGACATATTCTTCACGATCCAGGCGGGCGACTAGTTTGCCCTGGAGTAAAAAAAGCTCGCCGTCACTGTGGATATTCAGCTGATTGCCGTTGGCGAACTCGACACGATAGTCGCCCCGCAACGGCCCCGACGGCACTTCGCTGCTTCCCGACAATACCCGTTCAAGTGGATAGCGGGAGAACAGGCTGACTTCAACACAACGTCCCGCGTCTGCGGGCCACTCAACAGGCACGACTGCCGATAACGCCGCAGCATAATCGCGCAAAACCCGCTGACTGGTCCCGCGTCCACCCGCCCAGATCGGCGAGCCGTCCGCCGTCCAGCCCGCGAACCCGCCCTGACGCGACGCAACATCCTGATCCCCCAGCCAGCTCCAGGTCTTCACTCGCAACCGGCTGCCGAGCTCGCCCACGACGTTGCCGTCAGCGGCGTTGAGGATCACGTCGAGCAGCACCCGTCGCGCCTGTTCCTGCGCCGGCATCACCGCCAGCATGCGCAACAACTCCGCGACCGAAACACGGGTAGCAGGCTGCAACGACCGCACATTCAATAACCACGGCGGCGCCTGCCGCGCTTGCCAGTACGTCCGCCAATCTGCATCGGTAATGCCCAGGCGCGCCGGGTCAAAATACAACCCGCAGGATTTCACCAACGCCTGATCCCGCTCGATCTTGCCTCCCGCAGTGCAGCAATACACTTCCTCTTTCGACTGCCCGCGACATTCATAAGCCGGCTCACGGGCGCCGGTGTCCACCAGCCAGCCATACACAAACAGCTTCCACACACTGCCCAGCGGTGCCTGCAAGGTGTCGGGCAGCGGTTCGCGGGCCAGCAGCTGTGTACGGCTCAACGACAACAGCTCACCTTTGAATGCCAGACGTAACGGTTCGTCCTGCGCCAGGGTCAGCACAGGGATCAAACACAGCAACAGGCAGACCAGAGGCCGGAACATGTCAGTGGACCGTGACCTGACCGAACGCCGGTTTCTGTTCCTGAGCCTGATGCTGTGGCGCATACACCTGGGTGAAACGCACTGGCGGCAAATTGAACTGGCCCTTCTGCGAGAAACGCACCAGATGCCGAAGCCGCAATTCACCGCTCAGCGCATCCACCGGCACCGCGTAGGCCAGTTGCCCCGGTTCGAAACGGGCCTTTTCCAGTGCCGTCGGCTCGGTGCCCGCCTTACCCATGAGCTTGATACCCCAGGTGGTGCGCTCGACATCGGCGCCCGGAGGCAGCGGCACTTCGAGCAGACCGTAGCGCAATGGTCTGGCCGCCTTGCCGGTGAGGATCACTTCATCCAGATACAGGCTGTCGCTGGACAACGGCGTGGCGCCGACCGGTTCCAGCTTGAAGGTGAAGGCTTCGTCACCCGGCACCAGTCGCGACAGGCGTCGGGTGATGCTGACGGCCATCGGCTCCACCGGCGGCTGCCGGGTCTGGAAACTCAACGCGGCTCGCAGCGGCCGCTCTTGTGTCCCGGTCAACGACAACACCGCAGGCACGGGCGAAGCCCCTTCCCATGTCCAGTACATCTCACCGGTATCACCGTGTTTTTTCTTCCAGCCTTCACCGGGCGCCAGCGCGAGGGTGGGCGAGGCCTGTTCGATGCTGCGTTGCAACCAGGTCAGCGCCAATGCGCGTTCCAGCGTCGATTGTTGCGGGAGCAAGCGCTGCAACAGCGATGTCGCGCGAGCCTGATCGAAGGGTTGCAACGACAGGTTCAAGGCCTCTGCAAATGGCTGGGAACTGACGGCCAATCGCTGCTGCGCGTCGGGCATTTGCCGAGTGAATGCGTCCGGCGCGGTAACTTTCGATTGCTTGGCCAAAGAGGCGGTCAACACCCGAGCCGCCGCCAAACCAAGCGCTGAATCCGGATCGCTCATGACGAGGCTGTCTTCGCCATCCTCCATCAGATTCGCGGCGTTGCCCTCGCCCGCTTTCGCCAGATCCTCCATCAAACCACTGAGCAAGGTATTCACCGGCAGTTGCATCTGCCTGGCGAACGACAGGATCAGCGCACGCTGCAACAGCGGCGTGTTTTTCGACTGCTTGGCGTAAACCTCCAGCACCCGCAGCCAATGCTCCGGTGGCAGGCTCAGCTCCAGCACTTTGCTCGCGTGCCAGTCGGCGTAATACGCGTAGGCGGTGAGGAACGCATCCGGCTCGCCGTCCATGCCCCACCAGGTGAAACTCGCCGAAGGCCCGGCCATTTGCACCAGGCGCAAGCGGCTGTTCTGCATGATCAGGCGCAAGCGATCGCGAATCTGCGGGTTCGACGACAACGTCGGATAGGCGATGCTCAGCGGCAGTAATTGACTGGCGGTCTGCTCGACACCGCCATACGGATAGCTCAGCAGATCATCGAGCGCCGAGCGGAACAGCGCTTGCGGACTGTCATCCAGACGCAGGCGGATGCCCGTGGCGTCTGCCGGCAAGCTCAGTGGCGTATCACCACTGGCCACGTCCAGGCTTTGGCTTTGCGTGACCTGCCAACCTTCACCGGACGCGGTCAAACGCACTGCCAAGGCATCGGCGGTCTTGCCGTCCTGCACCAGCTCGGCTGTCCATTCGCCATTGGTCAGCGCGAACGCCGGCAACGGGATGTAATTGATGCCGCTGTTCAGCGTGACGGGAACACGCTGATCAGTGCCCACGTAATGAATCACCAGTTCAGCCTTGACCGGGCTTTGCGCCTGACTGAACGCGAACACGCCAAGGTCCGGTTTATCCCCTGTGCGGAATTTGTTCGGTCCGCTCCATTTGAGGTACAGCGGTTTTTCCGAGCGCACGAACTGCTTCCTCTGCCCCACTGCGCCGTCATCGGCGATGGCCCGGACGGTGATGCGCCAGCGGGTCAGGGAGTCCGGCATCTTGAAGGTGAAGCGGGTTTTGCCATTGGCGTCGGTCACCAGCTCCGGTTGCCACGCGGCGGTGTCCACATCTTCACGACGCGGCCGCTCCAGCACTTTCACCCCACGTTCGCTGCGATTGGCCTTGCCCGGTGCCCCAGGGCTGCCCGGCAACGCGACGTCATAGCTGATGAACGACAGACTGGCACTGGTGCGCACGTTGTTGCGTCGTGGGTGGTAGAAGAACTGGTCGATGGTCGGCGCCACTTCCGGTTGCAGCGCGTAGACCATTTCGTCGACCACGCTGACCGTCAGATGCGCGGGGACCGGCTTGCCGGCGAACTGCGTGGTCAAGTCCACGGACACTGTGTCACCGGGTTGATAGGTGTCCTTGTCGGTAGCGATGGCAACGTCAATTTGCGGGGTAATCACCTTGATCCCGGCGTTCTGAAAGCTGTACTGGCCGCCCTTGGTGTACAGCACCGAGAACGTCAGGTTCGGCGCAAAGTTCTCCTTCACCGGAATGCGGGCGCGGTATTGGGTGTCGCTGAGTTTTTCCATCTTCAGCCAGTCGCCACCCTTGGAGAGCAGTGCGGTGGCCTCGACCTTGTCGCGCTCCAGCGACAGCAGTGCATCGCTGATCGGCTCGGGGAACGTGATCAGCGCCAGCGCTTCATCGCCCGCCTTGTATTCGGGCTTGTCGAGGACGATTTCCACGGTGCCTGGCGCTGCTTTGACGCCATCGCCGGTGACGGAATGCCCGGTAGCGCCCAGGGTTCGACCGTGGTCATCCCTGAGCGTCAGGTTGTAAGTGCCCGGGCGCTCGAAAGCCAGGGTGAAGCCTTTATCGGTCGCCGTCAGTTTGCCTTCACCGGTGCTCTGATCTTCCAGGCGAACCCAACCGTAACTGCTCGGCGCGACCGTTTCGGCTTGCTCGCTTTCATTGGCGTAGCTGAATGCAACCTTGTCGCCCACCGCACTGAAGCGCTGCGGTGCGCTCAAACGAAAGTTCGCCGCAGCGCGATCGATGAGGATTTCCTTGGTGGTCTTGACCCGGTAGGCGGCGCCATCACTGGCGAACACGGTGAGCATGTAACGGCTCGGTTTCTCGGCGGCCGGCAGGTCGAGGGTGGCGTTGCCCTTGGCGTCGGTAGTCAGTTCGGTGCTGGTCAGCTCCACCGGGAATTGCCCGAGGTATTGCAGCTCGTTGTCGACCATCGACAGTTGCTGGGCGCGCAGGCTCAGACTGAGTTTGGCGTTGGCCACCGGCTTGCCGTCCGGGTACAGCAGCACCAGATTGCCTTTCACCGCCTCGCCGGTGCGGTAGTCCTGCTTGGCCAGGTTCAGCGAAATCTCGAAGTGCGGCTTGATGTATTCCGCCACGCGAAAGGCACTGCTGTAGGCCTGATCCTTATAGCTCAAGCGCAGCTCATAACCACCGGCTACGGCATTGTCGGGCAACTGGAAACGGCCCTGAGTACCAGCCTTGGAGTCGAGCTTCAAATCGAGAGTTTGCAGCGCCGTACCGGTCGCATCCAGCACGGTCACGTTGACGTCGGCGGCGGCCGGCTGCACCGAATCCCGTGCATTCTTGAATTCGCGTCCGACGATTTTCAGCGACACCCAATCCCCCGGCCGATACAGCGGCCGGTCCGTGAAGGCGTAGAGTTTGGTGTCGTAGATTTCGCTGTCGTAGTAGAAGTTTTCCGAGACGAAAACGCCGCCCTCCTCGTCCTCGCCGATCACGAACGAACGTTCGGGGCTGACGTGTTTCAACCGCAGCAACCCCTCGGCATCGGTGGCGCCGCTGCTCATCACGCCCAGGCCATCGGTCCACAGGACATTGACCTTGGACACCGAACTGCCCTCGTGCTTGCGTGCAGCCCACACCAGCAATTCGTCACCGGTAATCTTGCTCACGGCCACTGTGTTGGAAACGAAAACCATGGTGGTCGCGCGGTACTTGCCGATCAGTGCTTCGACCAGATACAGGCCCGGTTTCAGATTGCCCAACGGGATATACACGTTACCCGGCGCAACGCTGACGAACTCGCTGGAAGACCCGGCGAGGTTGACACCCTCGGGTGGCTGGATGGGTTTGGCTTGCCACAGTGGATAACGAAACTGGCTGACCACCGGCAGGCCGGGAATCAGTGCGAATTGCGGCTGCGCATCGTAGGGCGTTGGCGCGACCATAGCGGCGCCCATCTTCAGTTCCGGCACTTGCTCGGTGACTTGTTTGCGCGACTCGTAGGAAAACGCCCGCTGCATCACCCGACGGGATTTGCGGTACCAGTTGTCCCACAGGTACGCGAGCGTGTTGGACAGACCTTCGCCCTTGAACTGTCCGTCGCTGACCACGCGGTGCAGGTTCTTCTGGCGCTTGAGAAAGTCCAGTGGCTTATCGATGCGGTACACGCGAATGTCGGCACCGCCGTAAGGCTCCATGCGGAATCGGCGGTAGTCACGCCCGGGCGCTTCGAGGCGCACCATGGCCTGTTCGTCACTGCCGAAACTGCTGTCGGCCAACAGGAAAAAACTTTCACCGGCCACGGGCGAATATCCGCTCGGCTCGACGTTGTCTTCGGCGCTGACCGTCGAAAAAGGCAACACCAGGAGCAACAGCAGAGGCAGGAAACGCAGCATGCGGGCACCGATCATTGGGCGAGAAAATTCAGTCGATAGACGCCGATGAAGTTGGGGTTGGCTGCATCGGGTATCCATCGGGTGTCCTTCCATGTCATGAGTTGTTGCAGGCTTGCCGAACGCATGCCGTTATCGGTGGGGGTCGTGGTGCCGGTGTGATAGACCATGTAGCGGCCCATCCAGATCATCAGGTGCTGGTCGTCGCCCTGATCGAAAAACATCAGGTCACCTGGCCGGGCCTGGGCCACGTCACGGCCGACCAGATGGCTGTTGAACTGGATCAACTTGATCGCGTTGACGTACGGCCCGACCTTGCCGCCGCCCTGCTGCCATTGCTGGGCGAGACCGCGCTGGGCATCGCTCAGTTGCAATTCCGGAGGAAGGTAGCGATTGGACAGACCGTTGCTGCGCAGCCATTTGTCGTCGTGGACTTTCAGCGCTTCGTTGGCGGCGAAGCGCACCAGCCCGGCGCAATCTTGCTGATACCAGCGCGGACTCGGGCCCTGGCTCAGTTGCTCCTGGGCGATGCGCACGAACCAGGCGCGGAACACCTGGGACTGCTGCACATCCAGCGCCGGTGCTTCGACGGCCAATGCCGGTGCCGTCAGCAGCAACAGCGCCAGCAGGCGCAGGCTTCGGATCAGTCCAGTCACAGCGCTTTCCACATTAGCGGCAGCCATTGCCAATGGCCGTCGGGTTCGCTGCCCTCGGGCAATGTCAGGGCGTACTTGCCGTAACCGCCGAGGGTACGCAGTTTCGGGATCAGCCAGGTTTGCGCGGCGTTGTAGAACACCGGCTCCATGTCCTGAGGCAGGCTGTCGAGGGTCTCCTGTTGCATCAGTTGCGCCATGGCGTCCGGGCCGAAATAGATTGGCATCAGCACGTCTTTGGGCACCACATCGGCCATCGGCGGGAAACGTTTATCGAGGGTGCCCAGCGCCTTGTCCACCAGCTTGTCATCAAGGGAAAACAGCAACGTCGAACCATGACGGGCCAGGCTCACGCGCATGAAGGCCTTGCCGGTAATCGCGTCCGGGTCGTCGGCGTCCTTGGCCGCATAGGGGCCGAAGTTGGAACTGACCTGGCGCTGCCACTGATGAACCTGGCCTTCCTGTTTCTCCACCACAGGGAACGCATGCTCTTCGACATTGCCTTCGTAGGCGCCGACCATCGAGCCAAACAGTTTGCCCAGATCGTCATCCCGTTTGACGCTGTCTTTGTCATTCAGGCTGGCCACTAGCAACGGCGTGTACAGCCGCGAATCGGCGTACCAGCACAGGCCGGCCGCACCGGCCATGTGTTCGGTCAAGGCCTGGGCCACGTTCTCTTCGGCGCCGAGTTTTACCAACAACGGTTTCTGTTGTTCGGCGGCCAGGGGCAAGGCCACACAAGCGCTGGCACCCATGGGCATGGCTTGCCAGATCGGTTTGAAATCGAAGTCCGGCTGATTGTCCAGTTCGTCCATGGCGAGGAAGCTGTGCCAGCCTTTGTCGTCCATGTCGAAACGCAGGCCGGCGAAGTTCGGGATAAAACGCTGATACCCCATGGCCAACACGCTGGCATTGACCGACAGCCGCTGCTTGACCTCCGGTGCACGGGGCGGCAGGCCGAAGGCTTCAGGGAACAGTTTGTCGCCGCCCAGCAGTGCGGCGATGGCCTGGGTCGAGACACTGCCCGGCTCCTGCGTCACCCCGCTTTGCGGGTCATAAAGCTTGGTCGGATTCGACATCACCACCAGTTTGTCGCCATGGGAAGCGAACAACAGCGCCTTGCTGGCGTTGTAGGTGAGTTGATAAAGCGCCACGTCATCGGCGCCGACTTTAACGTCAGCGATCTTGCTCAGTTGCGAATCGTCCAACGCCACTTTCGCCAGCGGTTCCAGCACCTTGGCCAGGCCGCCGCGATCCATCACCAGCAGGAAATCCTTCAGTCGCCCATCGGCCCCGCGCCACAGCGCCACATCGGCCGGCTGATCGAACAACTGCTCGATCAAGGTGTCCTGCAACTTCAGGTCATGCTCATAAATGATCCGCCGCAGACTGCCGATCAGCCCGAGGCGATCGGCGTGGGTTTCGTAATAGAAGACGAAATCTTCGGTCAGGGTCTCCTTGAGGAACGGCACCGCCAGCAAGTCCTTGGGCAACTGACTCAGGGACCGGGTTTCCAGCAAGCCATCGGGACGGCTCATGCCGAGCTTTTCCGCCGCCAGTTGCGGTGCCGGGGTCTTGCTTTTATGCATCAGCCAGCCCATTCCGCCAGCCACACCCACGACCAGACACAGCCCGACGATTATGGCCGGCCAACGGCGGGATGGTTTGACACCGGGCGTTTCGGCGGCCGGGGCTGCAGCATTTTCACTCATGTTCAAAAACCCATTTCATCCGTGTGGCGGGATGCTCAATAGTTGAAAGTCTTGACCAGCAGCAGGTCACCGATCGCGCGCAGGGGCACGATGAAGGTTTCGCGTTTTTCGTCGACGGTGTTTTCGTTGAGCACCAGGTTGATCTGAGAAGTGATCACTTCGTTCTGGTTGCTGGCCTCATCGAAGTTATAGCCGCCGCTGCCGAAGTTGCCCCAATAGTTCACGTAAACCAGATAAGTGCCATGCAGCGGTGCGGTCATGGTGAACATTTCCGGACCGGGGCCGTCGACGCCGTCCGGGTCGAGGCCGCCGCCGTTGGTCAGCGCCGAGTGAGCCCAGAACGCGTGCTGGCCATCAGGGGTAATAATGTGCAAGTCGAGTTCGGCTTTGGGATCGTCCCAACCCAACACCACGCGAATTCGCGCGGGTGTGCGCAAATTGTTGGCCTCAAAGAATTGAACGCGCTTGAGCGACTGGCCTTCGGCGCTGCGCACTTCGACGCTGTTGGAACCGGCGCCGAAGGCATAGGGTCGGGCGAAACGCCCTTGATCGTCGGTGTACAGGTTCAGTGGATTGCCATTGACCGCCAGGGTGTGGGGGCCGCGTTGCGTACCGATGGCCTTGAGCTGACCCTCGATCATCGTGCGATTGCGCTGCACGCCGCGGTCGATGGGCGGCGTGGGATAGGCGACTTGCGGGTTTTCCGTGCGGTCCAGCAACCCGTTGAAGCGCCAGCCGCCCACCGGTTCCGATAACTCGGCGCTCGGCGCGGCCAAAATCACGGGCGCGGTAGCCAACCCGATCAGCAGCAAAAGAAATAAACGCATGTGATGCCTCCTGCCATGCATGACGAAACCTTGCGCCTGATCCTCGGCGCGTTACAGATCCGGATACTGCGTTTCGTCCGAAAGACCCGTGAATATTGGGCCGTCGATGGCGCGAAGGTTAGACGTTCAGCTGGAACCTCACAATCAGATCAATCCTGCAATGCGGCGCGTATCACGGTTGTGGGTGGACGGTGAGCCGATTAGCGACTGTATTCGGCACACAAAATGAGCCGAATAACTCGTGCGACGAGTTCGACTATTTCCTGTAGGAGCGAGCTTGCTCGCGAAAAACCTGAGGGCGCCGCAGCGCATCAGGTTTTGCGCGTTATCGTTGACCACCATCGCGAGCAAGCTCGCTCCTACAAGGGACAGGTCCGGTTCCGCCCTGTAATACGTGGCGCAAACACCCCGCTCATTTGCCCATAAACCCCCTATCTGCTAGTGTCGCGCCGGTTTAACGTCAACCGGAAATCGCCGCCATGGCCCGCAAAAAAGCTGCACTGGATTTCGAACAGTCCCTCGCTGACCTGCAAACGCTGGTGGAGCGTCTGGAGAACGGTGAATTGTCGCTGGAAGACTCGCTGACCGCTTTCGAGCAAGGCATCGGGCTGACCCGCGATTGCCAGGCGGCGCTGGCCCAGGCCGAGCAAAAGGTTCAGGTGCTGCTCGAGCGTGATGGCGAGTTGGCCGAGGAACCCTTCGAAGCGGATCAACCAGAATGATTGCAGCGTATTCGGCGACCAGCCAGGTCCGCGTCAACGCCGCCCTGGAAACCCTGTTCACCGCGCCGAGCCCAGAGCTGGCGCGCCTGTACGAAGCCATGCGCTACAGCGTGATGAACGGTGGCAAGCGCGTGCGTCCATTGCTGGCCTATGCCGCATGCGAAGCGCTGGGCGGCAAGGCCGAGCAAGCCAACGGCGCAGCCTGCGCGGTGGAGTTGATCCACGCTTATTCGCTGGTGCATGACGATTTGCCGGCGATGGACGACGACGATCTGCGTCGCGGCCAACCCACCACCCACAAGAAATTCGATGAAGCCTGCGCGATCCTCGCCGGCGACGGTTTGCAGAGCCTGGCCTTCAGCGCCCTGCTCGACCCGCGCCTGAGCAACGCTGACGCAGACATTCGCCTGCAAATGGTCAGCGCGCTGGCGCAGGCCGCAGGCCCGGCGGGCATGGTCGGTGGTCAAGCCATCGATCTGGGCTCGGTCGGCCTGAAGCTCGATCAGAAAGCCCTCGAATACATGCACCGGCACAAAACCGGCGCACTGATCGAAGTCAGCGTCACACTCGGTGCCCTGGCCAGTGGCCGTGCCGAGAAGGACGAACTCAAATCCCTGCAGACTTATGCACAGGCCATCGGCCTGGCGTTCCAGGTCCAGGACGACATCCTCGACGTCGAAAGCGATACCGAAACCCTCGGCAAACGCCAGGGCGCCGACATTGCCCGCGACAAGCCGACCTACCCGTCCCTGCTCGGGCTCGACGCCGCCAAGGCCTACGCCCTGGAACTGCGCGATCAGGCGCTGCACGCACTGCGACCGTTTGACGCGGCCGCCGAGCCATTGCGCGATCTGGCCCGGTATATCGTCGAGCGCCGTCACTGACGGCGTATCCGCCAAAAAAGACCAACGCGTGGGCAGGGACCGATGCATCAGGTAAACTGCCGCATCTTTTATACCTATAACGATTCGCCTGATGCCCACGACGTTTCATGAGATTCCCCGCAAGCGCCCAACCACGCCCCTGCTCGACCGCGCGAACACGCCGGACGGCCTGCGCCGGTTAGGCGAAGCCGAGCTGGAAACCCTGGCCGATGAGTTGCGCCTGGAATTGCTCTACACGGTCGGTCAGACCGGTGGGCATTTCGGCGCCGGCCTGGGCGTGATCGAGCTGACCATCGCGTTGCATTACGTTTTCGACACCCCGGACGACCGGCTGGTGTGGGACGTGGGTCATCAGGCTTATCCACACAAGATCCTCACCGGTCGTCGCGAGCGCATGGGCACCCTGCGCCAGAAAGACGGCGTTGCCGCCTTCCCGCGCCGTTCCGAGAGCGAGTACGACACCTTTGGCGTCGGCCACTCCAGCACCTCGATCAGTGCGGCGCTGGGCATGGCGATTGCCGCCCGCCTGCAAAACAGTGATCGCAAGGCGATTGCCGTGATCGGCGACGGCGCCCTGACCGCGGGCATGGCGTTCGAAGCGCTGAACCATGCGCCGGAAGTGGACGCCAACATGCTGGTGATCCTCAACGACAACGACATGTCGATCTCACGCAATGTCGGCGGTCTGTCGAACTACCTGGCGAAAATCCTTTCCAGCCGCACCTACGCGAGCATGCGCGAAGGCAGCAAGAAAGTACTGTCGCGCCTGCCCGGTGCCTGGGAAATCGCCCGGCGCACCGAAGAATACGCCAAGGGCATGCTGGTCCCCGGCACGCTGTTCGAAGAGCTGGGCTGGAACTACATCGGTCCGATCGATGGCCACGACCTGCCGACCCTGATCGCCACGCTGCGTAACATGCGCGATCTGAAAGGCCCGCAATTCCTGCACGTCGTCACCAAGAAAGGCAAAGGTTTCGCCCCGGCGGAAGTCGATCCGATCGGTTACCACGCCATCACCAAACTCGAACCCCTGGACGCCCCGGCCGCCGCGCCGAAAAAAGCCAGCGGACCGAAGTATTCCGGTGTGTTCGGTGAATGGCTGTGCGATATGGCAACGGCCGATCCGCGTCTGGTCGGGATCACCCCGGCGATGAAGGAAGGTTCCGACCTCGTGGCTTTCAGCGAGCGTTTCCCGAAACGCTACTTCGACGTGGCGATTGCCGAGCAACACGCCGTGACCCTCGCTGCCGGCATGGCCTGCGAAGGCGCGAAGCCCGTGGTGGCGATCTATTCGACGTTCCTGCAGCGTGGTTACGATCAGCTCGTTCACGATGTGGCGGTGCAAAACCTTGACGTGCTGTTCGCCATCGACCGTGCCGGCCTGGTGGGTGAAGACGGTCCGACCCATGCGGGCAGTTTCGACCTGTCGTTCCTGCGTTGCATCCCCGGTATGCTGGTGATGACACCGAGCGACGAAAACGAACTGCGTAAAATGCTCACCACCGGTCACTTGTATGAAGGCCCGGCCGCGGTACGTTATCCGCGCGGCAACGGCCCGAACGCGACCATCGAGAAAAACCTCGAACCGATCGAAATCGGCAAAGGCGTGGTCCGCCGCCAGGGCAGCAAAGTCGCCCTGCTGGTGTTCGGCGTGCAACTGGCCGTGGCCCTGAAAGTCGCCGAGACACTGGATGCCACTGTGGTCGACATGCGTTTCGTCAAACCTCTGGACGAAGCGCTGGTGCGTGAAATCGCCGCCAGCCACGAACTGCTGGTGACCGTCGAAGAAAACGCGATCATGGGCGGTGCTGGCGCAGCGGTCAGCGAGTTCCTCGCCCGGGAAAACATCCTCAAATCGGTGCTGCACCTGGGCTTGCCGGACATCTACGTCGAACACGCCAAGCCTGCGCAAATGCTGGCCGAGTGCGGACTGGACGAGGCCGGGATCGAAGCGTCGATTCGCGAACGCCTGCAACTGTTGAACCTGTAACCCCTCCCTCCTGTAGGAGCTGGCTTGCCAGCGAAGGCGCCCGTAAGGACGCCAACAGCTTCGCTGGCAAGCCAGCTCCTACAAGGACCGCGCCGTCCTTGATGAACACGAATAATCCATGAATCTCTCCCGCCTCATCCTGACGCTGGCCGTGGTGCCGGCTGGCCCGCTGCTGGCCGACACCTTCGAACGCGACCAGGCCTTGAAGCTGCCCGATGTGCTGATCAGTGCCAATCGCCAGGTTGAAGCACGCAACGACAGCAGTGCCGCCAACACCGTGTTTACCCGCGAAGACATTGATCGGCTGCAACCGGACAGCGTCACTGATCTACTGCGTCGCGTGCCGGGCGTACAAATTGCGCAAACCGGTGGGCGTGGCAGTCTGCCGGGGGTTTACATTCGCGGCACGCAATCGGCACAAAGTCTGGTGTTGGTCGATGGCCAACGGATCGGCACCTCGACCTCCGGTGACAGCAACCTGCAACACATCAACATCGAACAGGTCGAGCGTGTGGAAGTGCTGCGGGGGTCGCGCTCGGTGATTTATGGCAGCGACGCAATCGGCGGCGTGATCCAGATCTTCACCCGTCGCGGAAGCGAACCCGGCTTGCGACCGCAACTGCACGTGGGCGTTGGCAGCCATCAGACCTGGGAACGCAGCCTCGGTTTAGCCGGCGGAGATGAGTTGACCCGCTTCAACCTCGGCGCCAGTCTCGATGAGACCGCCGGGATCAATCGCACCCGCGAGTCGTTTCCCAGTGATGGCGATCACGATGCGTATCGCAATAAGTCGTTCAGCCTGAGCCTCAGCCATGCCCTCACCGACGACATCGAAATCGGTGCCAACCTGCTGGATAACCGTGGCAAGAGCGAATTCGACAACCCGTTTGGTCGCTTCGACCTGGATACCTTCGAATCAGTCCAGCAGCAGCCCTACAGCGAATTCGACGTGAGCAGTGTCAGCAGCTATGTCGATGCACGGGTTAACGACGCCTGGAAAACCCGCATCGAATTCGGCCACAGCGAAAACCGCGAAAAGACGCTGGATAAGCTCAGCGATGAACGCAGCGTGTTCAACACTTACCGCGATTCGGTGAGCTGGCAAAACGACCTGACACTCGATGAACGCAACAGCCTGATCCTCGGCGGGGACTGGTATGAAGACCGGGTCAACAGCACCACGGCGTTCGACGAAGACAGTCGCTGGAACCAAGCGGCGTTTATTCAGCATCGCTACCGGACCGACAGCTTCTCCACAGAACTTGGCCTGCGCCGCGACCAGAACCAGCAATTTGGCGGTCAGAACAGCTGGAGCGGCACTTTCACCCTCCCGCTGAACCCGGACAACGATGTGCTGCTGACCTACAGCGAAGGCTTCCGTGCCCCGACCTTCAACGACCTGTACTACCCGGACTTCAGCAACCCGGACCTGAAGCCCGAAACCTCGAAAAGCTACGAGTTGCAATGGCGCAGTCAATTGTCCGAAAACAGCCGCCTGGAAGCCTCGCTGTACCGAACGGACCTGGAAGACGCGATCATCTTCGGCAGTAATTCGCGACCGGAAAACGTCGCCTCGGCACGGATCAACGGTTTCGAAGCGGCGCTGAAGCAAGAACTGTTCGGCTGGCAGAGCAACCTTGGTGTGGCAATCATCGACCCGCGGGACCAGGGAACGGGGCATACCCTGGCCCGTCGCGCGCGGCGCACGCTGAGTCTGGATGTCGATCGGCAGTTTGATCGCCTGGGGCTCGGCGCCAGTTGGCAAGCGGTGAGCCGCAGCTACGACGACTTGAGCAATCAACAGCCCTTGGGTGGCTATGCCTTGTTGGGGTTACGCAGCAGTTGGGAACTCAATCGCGAGATCAAGCTGGAATTGAAGGTGGATAACCTGCTGGACAAGGATTACAGCCGGGTGTTGTACAGCCATGAAGGCAGCCAGTTCGGGTATCGCGAGGAAGGTCGGGCCTGGATGTTTGGGGTGACGTGGACGCCGCAGATCTGATCCGGAGTTTGCGGTGTATAGGCTGACCTCTTCGCGAGCAGGCTCGCTCCCACAGGGATTTTGCGTCGTTCACAGATCCAATGTGGGAGGATTACAGCTGGGTGTTGTACAGCCATGAAGGCAGCCAGTTCGGGTATCGCGAGGAAGGTCGGGCGTGGATGTTTGGGGTGACGTGGACGCCGCAGATCTGATCCGGAGTTTGCGGTGTATGGGCTGACCTCTTCGCGAGCAGGCTCGCTCCCACAGGGATTTTGCGTCGTTCACAGATCCAATGTGGGAGGATTACAGCTGGGTGTTGTACAGCCATGAAGGCAGCCAGTTCGGGTATCGCGAGGAAGGTCGGGCGTGGATGTTTGGGGTGACGTGGACGCCGCAGATCTGATCCGGAGTTTGCGGTGTATGGGCTGACCTCTTCGCGAGCAGGCTCGCTCCCACAGGGATTTTGCGTCGTTCACAGATCTAATGTGGGAGCGAGCCTGCTCGCGAAGGCAGCACCTCGGCGTTAGCGCTCCGGCGCGATCAATTTGCACAACTTGGCCGTGGCTTCAATCATCTGCCCACTCGGTCGCTCAAGGCCTTTGTCGGTGACCAGTAGCAACTGCCCGCTCACCACCGCAGCCACCTGCGGCCATGCTTTCCACGCCTCCAGCTGCGCCTGATCACTGGCCAGAATCACCTCGGGATTACGCTGTAACACCGCCTCAACACTGACTTGCGGAGCCGGCAACGCCAGATCGGCAAACACGTTGCGAACACCGCAAACATCCAGTGCATCGCTGATGATCTGCCCGCCACCCACGGTGTAAAGCGGCTTATCCCAGACCTGATAGAACACCCGTAACGGCTGATCGCGCCGATAACGCTGACGCAGCTCCACCAACCGCCGACGCAAATCGGTAGCCAACGCCGTCCCGCGCTCCGGACGCCCGAGTTGCGAGGCAATGGCTTCGATTTGTGCGGTGAGTTGCGCGAAGTCGTGGGGTTCGGCGACAAAGGTGGGGATGTTCAAGCGCTTCAGCTGTTCGCGCTGGGCAGGGCCAACACTGCCGGGCCAGAGCAGCAGCAAATCGGGTTTCAGGCTGAGCAGCCGTTCCATGTCCAACTGACCGTAGCGACCGACGGATGGCAGGTTCTTGAGTTCGACGGGACGTTCGCCGGCATCCAGCACCCCTACCAGAAGGTCGGCGGAGCCCAGTTCGACAACGATTTCGGAGAGCGATGGCGCGAGGCTGACCACCCGCTCGACCGCCATCGACGAACCGCAGGCGGCCAGCAGCAAATACGCCAGCCAGACAGGACGCATCAACCCAGTTGACGCGGAATGCGGTAGAGGTAGAACAGCACCAGGGTCGACAGCGCCAGCAGCATCAGCGGCACGGCTTCGAGGCCGACAAACACCGCCAATGCACCGATCCACGCCGGCAGGCCGGCGGCGAGGAACGCCGTTCGCCGTTTGGCGGCCAGGCTGATCCACGCGGCGGGTTCTTCAGGGGTATCGAGGGCTTTCTGGGTGGCGATCAACGCATGTTTGTAAGCGCCGAAGAACTTCAGGCTGACAAACATCGAAGCGACACCGGCGATGAATAACGGCATCGCCAGCACCGGCAAGATGGCTTCACTTTGGCCGAACACACCGTTGATCACGAACAACGGCAACAAGGCCAGCGCCAGGTATTGCCACCAGTTGACGGACAGCCGCCGCCGTACCTGACCGCGGGTCACGCCCGGTCGACCTCGCCCTGATGTTCGTTGCCCATCATGTGGTCGAGCTTGCTGGCCTTGGTCGCCAGGTAGAGTTTGTTGTGCGGGTTATGACCGGTGTGCAACGGCACGCGCTCGGCGACCACGATACCCATGTCGGTCAAGGCCTTGACCTTGCGCGGGTTGTTGGTCATCAGGCGCAGGGACTTCACGCCCAGGTGCTCCAGCATCGGCAGGCACATGGCGTAGTCGCGCTGGTCGGCGGCAAAGCCCAGGCGCTCGTTGGCTTCAACGGTGTCGGCACCGCCATCCTGCAATTCGTAGGCGCGTATCTTGTTCAGCAGGCCAATGCCGCGGCCTTCCTGACGCAAGTACAACAACACGCCACGGCCTTCACGGGCGATGGCCTGCAGCGCTGCCTCAAGTTGCGAGCCGCAGTCGCAACGCTGGCTGAACAAGGCATCGCCCGTCAGGCATTCGGAATGCAACCGGCCGAGTACCGGGGCACCGTCGGCGATCTCACCCAGGCTCAGCACAACGTGCTCGCGGCCGGTAGCTTCATCGAGAAAGCCGTGCATGGTGAATTGCGCAAAAGGCGTTGGCAGCTTGGAAGCGGCGACAAAAACGACAGGCACCGTTGTGCTCCTGATCTAAAGAGACTGAAGATTCGCAGGCCGGCATTGTAACAGCAGGTTCCGACGGGCGCTTAGGCTGAATTATCGGCGATAACTATCAAAAAGTTTGATATTCGGGCTGCCCGGCCCTCTGTGGGAGCGAGCCTGCTCGCGATGACGGACTTTCAGTTGGCGAATATGTGGCTGATACACCGCCATCGCGAGCAGGCTCACTCCTACAGGGTTAATCACCAGTCGTAAGATTGCGATCAGTTCGAATCGAACGGATAAGGCTGTTTCCAGCGCTCGAAAATAGGTTTCAGCTCGCCGTTTTTCACCAGTTCCTCCATGCGCCGGTCGAACAGGGCCATCAATGTGCGAGCTTCGGGCGTCTTGGCAAAACACAGATACAGCGGCAATTCGGCGACATGGGTGCGGCGGAACTGGGACGGATCCCTGGCCCGATTGAGGACATAATCGACTTCGGTCAGAGCATCGATGTAGAAGTCGGCACGTTTGTAAGTCAGCATCGAGACGATGCTGGTGCGCCGGATCACTTCGTCGTAGTGGCGTATGTTGGGCAGGTAATCCTGGTAATCGTAGCCGCGTACCCAGGCCAGTCGGTAATTGCCCAGGGTTTCCGGGGTCGGCACCGGGCTGCTGGCCAGCCCCAGGGCGTAGATGTGATCGGTATCGAAATTCCAGTGCGGATAGAGCAATTCGTCGGACTCGCCCCGGTAGGAACCGACACAAGCGTCCACTTCGCCGCGCTGGGCCAGCCCCATGGCACGCAGGTAAGGTTCGGTGCGGATGTCGATCTTGACGCCTGCCGGTTCAAAGACCTGCCGCAGTACGTCCCAGCCCAGCCCATGGCCATCAGCGGCGGTGTAGTCTTCCCACTCTTCGCTGGCCAGGTGAATCACCGACGGTGTCGTCGCGGTCTCCCCCGCGTGGACGAGTGAGCAAAACACGGCAAACACCAGCACCATCAACCCGCGTCGAGCCATCCTTAGTTCTCCCAGTTAATGCGCTCCCACTTAACGCCTCATGACCTCCAGGTCAGGCGAAAATCCGCATCAGTCCCTGCATCGCCAACCATGCAAACACCCCGGCCAGGACATCATCGAGCATGATCCCGACACCGCCGTGTACGTGCCGATCAATCCAGCGAATCGGCCACGGCTTGAGAATATCGAAGAAGCGGAACATCAGGAAACCCGCCAGCAGCCACTGCCAACCTTCCGGCACCAGCCACAGGGTGATCCACATCCCGACCATCTCGTCCCAGACGATGCCTTCATGGTCGTGCACCCGCAAATCGTCGGCCACCTTGCCGCACAGCCAGAAGCCGAACAGCATGGTGATGCCCAGCATCAGCCAGTAGCCCCAATCGGGCAACATCTGCCATAACGGGATGAAGGGTAGCGCAACTAACGACCCCCAGGTGCCCGGTGCCTTTGGCAAGGTGCCCGAGCCGAAGCCGAACGCCAGGAAATGCCATGGATTGCGCCAGACCGACGGCGGTACGTTTTCCGCCGGGACCTGTTTGGGGTGATCTGTCACGGTGTCTCCCGAAAATGTTGATAGCCCCGGGTTTGCGGGGTGATGTCTTTGCCATCGGCGTCCAGCAACCTCACGCCCTGCCCCGTCACTACCTGCCCGATCACGTGTATCGGCCAGCCGTCGGCCAGCAACAGCGGTAACTCGACGGACGGTAAGGTGAAGGCCAGGACGTAATCGTCGCCACCGCTCAGGGCCGCAACCTGTGCGTCCGACTGACCGAGAAAGTCGACCAGGCTCCGGGACAACGGCAAACGCTCCCGTTCGACTTCGATACCGACCTTCGAGGCCAGCGCGATATGCCCGCAATCCGCGAGCAGACCATCGGAGATATCCATGGCCGAGGTGGCCTTGCCACGCAGCGCCTGACCCAATCCGAGCTGCGGTTGCGGCGACCAGTAATGCGCCAGCAACGGTTCGGCAATGCTCGCTTCGGCCGTGCGCTGGCCGAGCACCAATGGCAAGGCACCGGCGGCATTGCCCAGGTCGCCGCCGACACACAGCAGATCGCCCGGTTGCGCACCGCTGCGGGTCAGCGCCAGACCGGCCGGCACACGTCCGAATACGGTCATGGTCAGGCTCAGCGGCCCACGGGTCGTGTCACCCCCCACCAGCGCCACGCCACAGCTTTGCGCCATCCGGTTCAAACCACGGGAATAGGCTTGCAGCCAATCGGCGGTCACCGTCGGCAATGTCAGGGCAAGGGTAAAGGCAACGGGGGTGGCGCCCATGGCGGCCAGGTCGCTGACTGCCACGGCCAGCGAGCGCTGACCCAGCAGAAACGGGTCGCAAGGATCTGCGAAATGCACACCGGCCACGAGGGTGTCGGTGGAAATCGCCAACTGCTCCCCGGGAGGAACAGCCAGCAAGGCGCAGTCATCGCCGATGCCGAGAGCAACGCCTTCGCCGCCCTGCGCACAAGGCGCGGCGGCAAAGAAATTGCGGATCAGCTCAAACTCGCCCATGGCTTCGTGCCGACGTTACAAGCGCCGATCAGCGCTTGAACGCCTTCACTTCAGCTTCACGCAGACGCGGAGCCAGCTTGTCGAGCACGCCGTTGACGAACTTGTGGCCATCGGTGGAACCGAAGACCTTCGCCAGTTCGATACCTTCGTTGATCACAACGCGGTATGGCACGTCGACGCGCTTGAGCAGTTCCCAGGTGGACAGGCGCAGAACCGCCAGTTCAACCGGGTCGAGCTCTTCGATGGTCAAGTCCAGGCAAGGCTTGAGTGCGGTATCGATTTCGGTCTTGAACTGCGGAACCCCGTGCAGGATTTCGCGGAAATACGCGCCATCGACATCGGTGAAATCGTTATCGACCCGGAACTGCGCTTCGATCTCGTTCAGCGACTGCTTGGCCATGTGCCATTGATACAGTGCCTGAGTCGCGAGCTGACGGGCTTCGCGACGCTTGGCGCTTTTCGATGGCTTGCCGGCATCCGCAGGCTTTGGATCGCGCGGGTTGAAACGATCGCTTTCGTCGCTAATCACTTGGCCTCCAACTGCGCCAGCAGGCTGACCATTTCCAGAGCGGACAGGGCAGCTTCGGCACCTTTGTTACCGGCCTTGGTGCCGGAACGTTCGATGGCTTGCTCGATGGAATCAACGGTCAGGACGCCGAAAGCGACCGGTACGCCGAACTCCATGGACACCTGGGCCAGGCCCTTGGTGCATTCGCCCGCCACGTATTCGAAGTGCGGAGTACCGCCACGAATGACCGCGCCCAGGGCGATGATTGCCGCGAACTCGCCTTTCTGAGCGACTTTCTGCGCAACCAGCGGGATTTCGAAGGCGCCAGGAGCGCGGATGATGGTGATGTCGCTTTCGCTCACGCCATGGCGAACCAGGGCATCAACTGCACCGCTGACCAGGCTTTCAACGACGAAGCTGTTGAAACGGCCCACTACCAAAGCGTAGCGGCCTTTAGGGGCGATGAAGGTACCTTCGATGGTCTTCAGGGTCATTCGATAGATCTCTTAAAGAGCCGGGACGCGTCTGTTACGCGCCCCTCGGTGATTTATTTGCCGCGAATTCAAGGCCGGAAACAACCGGTCATTATTCGGAGGGCACGTATTCTACAACTTCCAGATCGAAACCGGATATCGCATTAAATTTCATCGGTGCCGACATCAGGCGCATTTTGCGCACACCGAGGTCACGCAGGATCTGCGAACCGGCCCCCACGGTGCTGTAGGTGGTCGGCTTTTTCACTGCCAGGTGATCAGCGGTTTCGCGGATGTGCGCCAGCAACACGTCGCCATCGAGCGGGTGACCGAGCAACAACACCACGCCGCTGCCGGCCTCGGCAACCGTGGCCATGGCGGCGCGCAGGCTCCAGCGGCCCGGTTGCTTGACCATCAGCAGGTCGCGCAGCGGGTCCATGTTGTGCACGCGAACCAGGGTCGGTTCTTCGGCGCAGATATTGCCCAGGGTCAGGGCCATGTGCACGTCGCCTTCCACGGAATCACGATAGGTCACCAGGTTGAATTGGCCCAGTTCGCTATCCAGTGGCTGCTCGGCAATCCGCTGAACGGTACGTTCGTGGATCATCCGGTAGTGAATCAGGTCGGCGATGGTGCCGATCTTGATGTTGTGTTCGGCGGCGAAGGCTTCCAGTTCGGCGCGACGGGACATGGTGCCGTCGTCGTTCATCACTTCGCAGATCACGCCGCTCGGCTCGAAACCGGCCATGCGCGCCAGGTCACAGGCGGCCTCGGTGTGGCCGGCACGGGCCAGGGTGCCACCGGCCTGGGCCATCAGCGGGAAAATGTGACCGGGGCTGACGATGTCTTCAGCCTTGGCATCACGGGCAGCAGCCGCTTGAACGGTGCGCGCGCGGTCGGCGGCGGAAATACCAGTGGTCACACCGGTGGCCGCTTCGATCGATACGGTGAACTTGGTGCCGAAACCGGAACCATTGCGCGGCGCCATCAGCGGCAGCTTGAGCAGTTCGCAGCGCTCGCGGCTCATCGGCATGCAGATCAGGCCACGGGCGTGCTTGGCCATGAAGTTGATGTGCTCGGCCTGGCAGCACTCGGCGGCCATGATCAGGTCGCCTTCGTTCTCGCGGTCTTCGTCATCCATGAGGATGACCATCTTGCCTTGGCGGATGTCTTCAACCAGTTCTTCGATGCTATTGAGCGCCACAAGGCACCCCCTTCAGTCAGGATTTGAGATAGCCGTTGGCGGCCAGGAAGCTTTCGGTAATGGTGCTGCCGGCGGTTGACTCAGCGGCTTTGTCACCCAGAAGCAGGCGTTCCAGGTAACGGGCCAGCAAATCCACCTCCAGGTTCACCCGGCGGCCCGGCTGGTACGACGCCATGATGGTTTCGCTCAGGGTATGCGGAATGATCGTCAGCAGGAACTCGGCGCCATCGACTGCGTTCACGGTCAGGCTGGTGCCGTCGACAGTGATCGAGCCTTTATGGGCGATGTATTTGGCCAGTTCTTTCGGCGCGCGAATGCGGAATTCCACGGCCCGTGCGTTCTCGGTGCGGGCTACCACTTCGCCCACGCCATCGACATGGCCGCTGACCAGGTGCCCGCCAAGGCGAGTGGTCGGCGTCAGGGCTTTTTCCAGATTGACCGGGCTGCCGCTTTTCAGGTCGTTCATGGCGGTGCAGTCGAGGGTTTCACGGCTGACGTCCGCCGCGAAGCCGTTGCCTGGCAATTCAACAGCGGTCAGGCACACGCCGTTGACCGCGATGCTGTCGCCCAGCTTGACGTCGCTCAGGTCGAGCTTGCCGGTTTCTACATGGACCCGCACATCTCCGCCTTTTGGGGTCAATGCACGAATACTGCCGATGGATTCGATGATGCCGGTGAACATGGGGTTCTCCTCGAGAACAGAGCCAGCGCTATTGCGTTGGCCGGAAATTATACGCTCGCGGCCGGTGAAGGAATGGCAGTGACTCGCCAGTCATCGCCCACCGCGCGAATTTCGGTGATTTTGAGCTCGGGCGCATCCTTCATTTGCACGAGCGGCCAGTCCAGCAGCGGCCGGGCCGAAGAGCCCAAAAACTTGCCGGCAATGAAAATCTGGAACTCATCCACCAACCCGAGCTGAGCGAAAGCTCCGGCCAGACGCGGCCCGGCCTCGACCAACACTTCGTTGACGCCACGACTGGCGAGTTCGACCAACAACTGGCGCAAATCGACCTGGCCATCGTAGCCAGGCACGATCAGGCATTCCGGACCGTTGGCGTATTGCTCTTCCACCGCGACGCAGGTGGCGACCAGCGCCGGACCCGCCTTGAAAAACGGCGCATCCAGCGGCACGCGCAAGCGACCGTCGACCAGCACCCGCAACGGTGGGCGGCTCATGGCCAGGGCAGTTTGTCCGGCATCCAGGCCCAGCTCATCGGCGCGCACGGTCAAACGGGCATTGTCCGCCAGCACCGTATCGGCGCCGGTCAGCACCACGCTGGCCTGGGCACGCAGGCGTTGCACCGCCGAACGCGCGGCCGGGCCGGTGATCCACTGGCTTTCGCCGCTTTCCATCGCCGTGCGGCCATCCAGGCTCATGGCCAACTTGACCCGTACGAAGGGCAAGCCGTGTTCCATGCGTTTCAGGAAACCCTGATTGAGCTGGCGTGCCTCGCCTTCCAGCACGCCGCTTTCAGTGGCGATGCCAGCCTGAGCCAAACGTTGTAGGCCACGACCGGCGACTTCCGGGTTCGGGTCCTGCATCGCTGCCACGACCCGCGTCACACCGGCATTCACCAGCGCATCGGCGCAGGGCGGCGTGCGGCCATGGTGGCTGCACGGTTCGAGGGTCACGTAAGCCGTAGCGCCCCGGGCCCGCTCGCCGGCGGCGCGCAAAGCGTGGACTTCTGCGTGGGGTTCGCCGGCGCGCTCATGCCAGCCTTCGCCGACGATCTGCCCACCCTGCACGATCACGCAGCCCACCCGCGGGTTGGGGTGCGTCGTGTAATGCCCCTTGCGCGCCAGTTCCAGGGCACGAGCCATGAAATGAGCGTCGAGAATGGCCTGTTCGGCGGACGTGGTCATTCTTTCACCGGCTCACGGGCCAGGCGATCGATCTCTTCGCGGAACTCGTTAAGGTCCTGGAAACGGCGATACACCGAAGCGAAGCGGATATAGGCGACTTCGTCGAGTTTTTGCAGCTCGGCCATCACCAGTTCACCGACCACGAGGGATTTGACCTCGCGCTCGCCGGTGGCGCGCAGTTTGTGTTTGATGTGCACCAGCGACGATTCGAGGCGCTCGACACTCACCGGGCGCTTCTCCAGCGCACGCTGCATGCCGGCGCGGAGTTTTTCTTCGTCGAACGGCTGGCGACTGCCGTCGGTTTTGATCAGGCGCGGCAACACCAGTTCAGCGGTTTCGAACGTCGTGAAACGTTCGCCGCAGGCCAGGCATTCACGCCGGCGGCGCACCTGTTCGCCCTCGGCGACCAGACGCGAGTCGATGACCTTGGTGTCGTTGGCACCGCAGAAGGGACAGTGCATGGTGGCAGGCAACAAAAAAAGGGAGGGCCATGGTAGCGCATCCCCGTGGCAAGACAAGCCATAGGGTTTGCGGTATACAGACTGGCTATAGATGGACTACACCTTGCTGGAGCCGTAAATGTCCCTGAAACCGCTCGTTTTGCTCAGTCTTTTCAGCCTGTTGGTGGCCTGCGGCAGCGATGCGCCCAAGCCTCAACCGCCGACACCAGGCCCTGCACCGGAACAGGCACAGAAGAAAGCCAGGGAGTCGGTCCCCCTCGGTCCGCTGCCGGCCTATCAGCGTGAATTGAGCGGCACTTTGCAAGGCGTGCCGGCCGGTGCCGAAGTCGAACTGGCGTTGCTGGTGATCGACGAAAGAGGTCGTCCGCAACAATTGCTCGCCAGTTCGAGCCTGATCGGCACCAATCAAGTGCTGCCGTTTCACCTGCGCTTCAACCCGGATGCCTTTCCGGTCGGCGCACGGGTCGAACTGCGGGGCCGCGCCAGCCAATCTGGCCAGTTGATCCTGCATCTGCCATCGCGCCTGATCACCCAGCCCACCACCCAGGCGCTGGGCCAACTGCAATTCGTCAAAGCGCCATGAGTGCACCGCTGGACCTGCAACAGGCGCTAAGTGAACTGCTCGGTGATGCTCAGTTGGTCACCTGCGATCTGCCGGACACCGATCTGAAGCTGTGGCTGATCGACGGCGACAACATGGACCGCGCCTTCAGCCCGGAAGAAACCCGACGCATTCTGCATGAGCCGCCCTACTGGAGTTTCTGCTGGGCCAGTGGCCTGGCCATGGCCCGCTACCTTGCCGAATTCCCTGAGTGGGTCAAAGGCAAACGGGTTCTGGATTTCGGCGCCGGTTCCGGCGTGGCGGGGATTGCCGCAGTGAAGGCCGGGGCGCTGGAAGTGGTGGCTTGCGACCTCGACCCACTGGCGATTGCGGCCTGTCGGGCGAATGCCGAGCTCAATGACGTGCAGCTCAACTATTCGACGGATTTTTTCGCCGAGGCGGATCGCTTTGATTTGATTCTGGTGGCGGATGTGCTGTACGACCGGGCGAACCTGCCGTTGCTCGATGAGTTTCTCAGTCGCGGGCAAGAAGCACTGGTGGCGGATTCGCGGGTGCGGGATTTTCGCCATCCGCTGTATCGCCGTATCGAAATGCTCGAAGCCATGACCCTGCCGGACCTGTGTGAGCCCGAAGAATTTCGGCATGTGAGCCTGTACCACGCGCGCCGTGGTTAAGAGCATCGCGAGCAAGCTTTGCTCCTACAGGGTTGGCGGTGGCCGTGGAGCCTTGACTCGTGGGAGCAAAGCTTGCTCGCGATGACAATCGATCCGACACCGCCTATCCAACTGCCTCCCCCGCTTCCAGCCTCCCACCACCAAGCCGTATAGTTGCCCCATTCACGCCTCCAAGAGATCCCCCATGAGTCAGCAAACGCCGTACATCTTCGACGCCACGACTGCCGATTTCGACCAGTCGGTGATCGAGAACTCTTTCCACAAACCGGTGCTGGTGGATTTCTGGGCCGAATGGTGCGCGCCGTGCAAAGTGCTGATGCCGATGCTGCAAACCATCGCCGAGAGCTATCAGGGTGAATTGCTATTGGCCAAGGTCAACTGCGATATCGAACAAGACATCGTCGCCCGTTTTGGAATCCGCAGCCTGCCGACCGTGGTGCTGTTCAAGGACGGCCAGCCCGTCGATGGTTTTGCCGGCGCTCAGCCGGAGTCAGCCGTTCGCGCCCTGCTCGAACCCCATGTCCAGATGCCACCGCCTGCCGCCGCCGATCCATTGGAACAGGCTCAGGCGTTGTTCGATGACAGCCGTTTTGCCGATGCCGAAGCCATCCTCAAAGTGCTGCTGGGCGAAGACAACACCAACGCCAAGGCGCTGATTCTCTACGCTCGTTGTCTCACCGAGCGCGGTGAATTGGGCGAGGCGCAAGCCGTGCTCGACGCGGTCAAGAGCGATGAGCACAAGGCCGCCCTGGCCGGTGCCAAGGCGCAGATCAAGTTCCTCGGCCAGGCCAAGGATTTGCCGGATGCTGCCGACTTGAAGGCCAGGCTGGCGAAAGACCCGCAGGACGACGAAGCGGTCTATCAACTGGCGGTTCAACAACTGGCCCGCCAGCAATACGACGCGGCGCTGGATGGCTTGCTCAAGCTGTTCATCCGCAACCGCAGCTACAGCGAAGGCCTGCCGCATAAAACCTTGCTGCAGGTGTTCGAACTGCTGGGCAATGATCACCCACTGGTGACCACCTATCGTCGCAAGCTGTTTGCCGCGCTGTACTGATTACGACCTGTAGGAGCTGGCTTGCCAGCGAAGACGGCCTCAAGGACGGTACAAGATTCAAGGCCTTCGCCCGCCAGTCGGCCCCTACAGCCAGGTGTAAATCGGCGTATCCCCGCCGTTCGTCACTTTCACATCAGCGCTATGGCGCAAGCGCACCAACAGGCGTTTTCCCGACGCCGCGCTCCCCGTCAATCCTTCCAACTGATCCAGCAGATCCGGCCCGCTCAACTGCCCGGCCGTGCGCAGCAGATCCCTGGCGACCTGCCACAGCGCATCATCCTGATTCAACGATTTGACCGGGGCCGCGCTGACTTCGGTTTTATCGACCTGCAACTGAGCGCCCAGCCGCGCCCAGTCGGCGTCATCCATCTCCAGCGTCAAATCCACCGGCCAATCGCCGATGCTTCCGCGAATACGCAACATGAGTCCGCTCCTGCACATTTCTTCACTTGCATGCTCCCATGGGACTTGTGCAACGCCAAGCAGGCAGTCAAACTCTCCGCACTTACGTTATAAGATTACATAACATTTTCTTCATTTTACTTTTCGGAGACTCGCCCATGCGCCGTCTGCTGCTCGCTTTGCCGTTTGCCTTGTTGCCGCTGGCTGTCGCTCATGCCGCGGACGAGCATGACCATGATCACGAACACGGCAGCCTTGGCGCCCATGAACATGGTGTCGGACGCCTGAACGCGGCGCTGGATGGCCAGAACCTGCAGCTGGAACTGGAAAGCCCGGCGATGAATCTGGTGGGCTTCGAACATGCCGCTACCTCCGAGGCCGACAAGGCCAAGGTGGTCGCAGCCCGCACAGAACTCGAAAATCCGCTGGCACTGTTCAATCTGCCGAAAGCCGCCGGATGCGTGGTGGCGAATCAGGAGCTCAATAGCCCGCTGTTCGGCGACAAACCCGACGCCGACGACGATCACGACGAAGATGCCAAGGACGAGCATCACCACGACCACAGCGAAATCCATGCCCACTACCAATTCACCTGTGCCACCCCCGGTGCGCTGAAAACCCTGGACCTGGCGAATATCTTCAACACATTCCCGGCCACCCAGAAAATTCAGGTACAACTGATCGGCCCGAGCGGGCAGCAAGGGGTTGAAGTGACGGCCAAGGCGGCTGCCCTGAAATTCTGATCCACCCCGGTCCTGTAGGAGCAAAGCTTGCTCGCGAAGAACGATAATGCGGTTTTTCAGCTAAACCGTGGCGCGCCCATCGCGAGCAAGCTTTGCTCCCACAGGTCATCAACATTCGTGAAATCGGTTAAATGACCCAAGCACTCATCGAACTGTCCGACCTGGGCTTCAGCTGGCCCGGTCATCCACCGCTGCTGGATATCCCGGCGTTTCGCCTGGAGCCTGGGGAAACCCTGTTTCTCAAAGGCCCCAGCGGCAGCGGCAAGACCACCCTGCTCGGCCTGCTCGGCGGTGTGCAAAGGCCTGATCGCGGCAGCATCCGCCTGCTCGGCCAGGAGCTGACGCAACTGTCGGCCGGTGCCCGCGACCACTTCCGTGTCGATCACACCGGCTACATTTTCCAGCAGTTCAACCTGCTGCCGTTCCTGTCGGTACGCGAGAACGTCGAACTGCCCTGCCACTTCTC
Source organism: Pseudomonas izuensis (assembly GCF_002356535.2). NCBI lineage: Bacteria > Pseudomonadati > Pseudomonadota > Gammaproteobacteria > Pseudomonadales > Pseudomonadaceae > Pseudomonas > Pseudomonas izuensis. The sequence goes on from NZ_AP017423.2 coordinate 6,061,895, forward strand.
GAAGCTGCGCGCCGAACGCGCGAAACAGCGCCATGGCAGCGTCGACAAAGCAGCAGCCACTTTGCTTGCCCATTTGGGTTTGAAAGATGAACACATCCTGGGTCGCCGCGCCGACTCGCTGTCCATCGGCCAGCAGCAACGGGTCGCCGCCGCGCGTGCCTTGATCGGCCAACCGGAACTGGTGATCGCCGACGAGCCGACCTCCGCCCTGGACTACGACGCCCGCGAAAACTTCATTCGCCTGCTGTTCGCCGAATGCCGCGAAGCCGGGTCGAGCCTGTTGTTCGTCAGTCACGACCAGAGCCTCGCGCCGCTGTTCGATCGCCACCTGTCGCTGGCCGAACTCAATCGCGCCGCCACGTCCGCAGAGGTCTGAGATGTATTTGTTTCGTCTAGCCATGGCCAGCCTGGCTAACCGCCGCTTCACCGCGATTCTGACCGCGTTCGCCATCGCCTTGTCGGTCTGCCTGCTGCTGGCCGTGGAGCGGGTGCGTACCGAGGCCAAGGCCAGTTTCGCCAGTACCATCAGTGGCACCGATCTGATCGTCGGCGCCCGCTCCGGCTCGGTAAACCTGCTGTTGTATTCGGTGTTCCGCATCGGCAACGCCACCAACAACATCCGGTGGGACAGCTTCGAGCACTTCGCCAACAACCCGAAAGTGAAGTGGGCGATCCCAATGTCCCTTGGCGACTCCCATCGCGGCTATCGGGTGATGGGCACCACCGAAGCCTACTTCGAACACTACCAGTACGGCCGCCAGCAACACCTGGAACTGGCCGATGGCCGCGCCTTCGCCACCGACCCGTTCGAAGTGGTGCTCGGCGCCGAAGTGGCGGACGCGCTGCACTACAAACTCGGCGACAAACTGGTGCTGGCCCATGGCGTGGCGGCGATCAGCCTGGTCAAGCATGACGACAAGCCATTCACCGTGGTCGGCATCCTCAAACGCACCGGCACCCCGGTGGACCGTACGCTGCACATCAGCCTCGGCGGCATGGAAGCGATTCACATCGATTGGCACAACGGTGTACCGGCCAGGGGTGAAGGTCGGATCAGCGCCGATCAGGCGCGCAACATGGACCTGACGCCCCAGGCGATCACCGCGTTCATGCTCGGCCTCAACAACAAGATTTCAACCTTTGCCTTGCAGCGCGAAATCAACGAATTCCGTGGCGAACCGATGCTGGCGATCCTGCCTGGCGTGGCACTGCAAGAGTTGTGGAGCCTGATGAGCACGGCAGAAAAAGCCTTGTTCGTGGTCTCGCTGTTCGTGGTGCTGACCGGGTTGATCGGTATGCTCACGGCCATTCTCACCAGCCTCAACGAACGCCGTCGCGAAATGGCGATTCTGCGTTCGGTGGGCGCGCGGCCGTGGCACATCGCGACGCTGCTGGTACTGGAAGCGTTTGCCCTGGCGCTGACGGGCGTGATCGCTGGCGTGGCGCTGCTTTATCTGTGCATCGCCGCCGCCCAAGGTTACGTGCAAGCCAATTACGGCCTGTTTCTGCCGCTGGCCTGGCCCAGTGAATATGAATGGACGCTGCTTGCCGGCATCCTGGCCGCCGCGCTGCTGATGGGTTGCGTTCCGGCCTGGCGCGCTTATCGCCAATCGTTGGCCGATGGCCTGTCGATCCGCTTATGAGGACCTTGAAAATGCCCCGCGCGGTTGTTGTGCTGTTGATGCTGGTCGCTCTGCCGCTGTGGGCAGCCGGGCCGAAAGAGCTGACCTGGTCCGACATGATCCCGCCGGATGCCCCGGTGCAAGTGCCGAACATGACACCGCTGCACGACCTGTCGAAGATGAGCGATGCCCTGTCCGCCGAATCCGCACCGGCGGCCAAGCAAGACCTGCCCAACGCACCGGTGGTCAAAACCCTGGACGGCCAGAATGTTCGCTTGCCGGGGTACATCGTGCCGCTGGAAGTCAATGAAGAGGGTCGCACCACGGACTTTCTGCTGGTGCCGTATTTCGGCGCCTGCATCCACGTACCGCCTCCGCCGTCGAACCAGATCGTGCACGTCAAAAGCGAAGTGGGTGTGAAGATTGAGGAGTTGTATCAGCCGTACTGGATCGAAGGTGCGATGCAGGTCAAAGCCTCCACCAGCGAGTTGGCGGATGCCGGGTATCAGATGGAGGCGGACAAGATTTACGTCTATGAATTGCCGGACTGAATCCGGAGATTAGCCGTTGCCTGAAAAATAGTCTTCGCGAGCAGGCTCGCTCCCACATTTGAAATGCATTCCCCTGTGGGAGCGAGCCTGCTCGCGAAGAGGCCATCGAAGTCTCCGTAAAACCAGGCCCATCACCGTTTCCTTGAGCTGAGTCAAAAGGCCGAATCGTTAGGCGCCTTAACATTGGACATCAAAGATTTTTAACGTCCTTTGGAGCCCCCATGAACAAGTCCCTGCTCGGCGCCTCGCTGTTTGCCCTTGCGCTCGCAGCCCCGCTCGCCCACGCCCATGAACAAGGCGACATCCTCTTGCGTGCCGGCGCGATCACCGTCGACCCGAATACCGACAGCTCCAGCGTCAAGGTCGATCAGGGCCCATTGAGCGGTGCCGATCTGGGCGGCGAGGCCACCCTGAGCAGCGACACACAACTGGGCCTGAACTTCGCCTACATGATCACCAACCACTTGGGGATCGAACTGCTGGCAGCCACGCCGTTCGAGCACGACGTCAAACTCAAGGGCACCGCCCTGAGCGCGGCCAACGGCAAACTGGGCAGCTTTAAACAACTGCCTCCGACCTTGAGCCTGGTGTACTACCCGCTCGACACCAAGTCCGCGTTCCAGCCCTATGTCGGGGCCGGCGTGAATTACACCTGGATGTACGACGAACACCTGAGCAGCGACGCCCGCGCCAATGGTTTCAGCAACTTCAACACCAAAAACTCCTGGGGCGTGGCCTGGCAGGTGGGTGCTGACTACATGCTGACCGACAACATCCTGCTCAACGCTCAGATGCGCTACATCGAGATCGATACCCGCGCGACAGTGGAAAACAACGCCGTCGCACCCGGTACCCGCGCACGGGTGAACGTGGATGCAGATCCGTTCGTCTACATGGTGGGTCTGGGTTACAGGTTCTAAAGAACTGTGGGAGCGAGCCTGCTCGCGATGACGGTGTAAGACTCAACATTCATGTTGAGTGAACTACCGCAATCGCGAGTAGGCTCGCTCCCACAGAGATTGCAGTGCTCGCCCCCTTAACAGACCTGTCATCCCACCCAACAAGCGCCGTTTCTATCGCCCCAGCAACCGCGCCAACCCGACGCTCATCGGCGTCTGCTGTGGGCGGGCAAATCGTTCGAGCAATCGCCGGTTGTTCGCCCGTGAATGACGGATATCACCGGAGCGTGCCGGGCCGTAACTTACCGGCGGCAACTCGCCGACCACTGCTTCCAGTGCTTCAAGCATCTGGTTGAGTGTCGTTGCCTGGTTCCAGCCAACGTTGACCGCGCCGACGTCTACCTGTGGTTTGTCGATGGCTTCCACCAGCAGGTTGACCAGATCCTCGACGTAGACAAAATCCCGCGTCTGCTCACCGTCACCAAACACAGTGATCGGCAGGCCTTTCTGCGCGCGCTCGGTGAAAATGCTGATCACCCCGGAATACGGCGAGGACGGATCCTGGCGCGGGCCGAAGATGTTGAAGAAGCGAAAAATCACCGGTTCCAGTGCATGTTGGCGCCGGTAGAAATCGAAATAATGCTCGCTGGCCAACTTGTCGGATGCATAGGGCGTCAACGGTGCCTTGGGCGTGTCTTCATCGATTGACTCACCTTCGCCATTGTTGCCATACACCGCCGCGCTGGAGGCAAACAGCACACGCTTGACGCCCGCCTGGCGCATGGCTTCGCAGACATTCAGCGAGCCGACGAAATTACTCTGGTGCGTCTTCACCGGATCGTCCACCGAAGCTTGCACCGAAGCCACCGCCGCCAGATGCGCCACTGCACTGCAACCGACCATCGCCCGTGCCACCAGCGCGGCATCGGCGACGTCGCCGACGATCAACTCGACCCTGGGATTGTCCAGCGGCAGGTTGCTGCGCTTGCCGGTGGACAGGTCATCGAGAATCCGTACCGAATGCCCCTTGGCGAGCAAGGCGTCGGTCAGGTGCGAACCGATGAAACCGGCGCCGCCGGTGATTAAAACGGGGGTATCAGCCATGGCGATAGAACCTGTCCAAAAGGCCCGGAAGCGCCGCACGCCAGGCGCGCGGTTTGATTCCGAAGGTGTGCAGAATTTTTTTGCAGGCCAACACCGCGTGTTGCGGCTCTTCGGCGGCGTCCGGCCGCGCGGCGTGAGCCTGGGCGGTCGGTGCTTCGATGGCCAGCGGATGCAAGGCACGCGCCTCGCTGAGAATGGCTTGCCCCAGCGCCAGCGGCGTGGTCGCCTCATGCCCGGCGTAATGGTAGGTGCCCCACAGCGGCGCCGCGCAGTCGAGTTGCTTGAGTACCGAAATGATCACGCGGGCGGCATCGTCCACCGGCGTCGGATTGCCCCGGCGGTCATCGGCCATCAGCAGCTCTTGCGGTTGTTCGGCCCGACCGAGGAACCGTCCGAGGGTGCCCTCGGGGCTGTCATCGAGCAACCAGCCGAAACGCAACAGCACGTGTTGCGGGCAAGTGGCGCGAACGCTTTGCTCGATCCGCCACAAGGCCTGACCGCGCAGCCCCAGCGGCACTGGCTCGTCTTTTTCGCTGTAGGCAGTGGCGCGGGAGCCATCGAACACACGATAGCTCGAAGGCTGCAACAGAACGATATTGTGATGCTGGCACAGTTCGGCCAGGCGCTCGATCGCCCGCTCCTGCCCGGCCAAACGCTGCTCGCTGACCGCCTCGGCCTGGAACCAGTCGAAGTAGTAGGCAAGGTTGATCAGCGCATCCGGGCGGGTGTCGTCGAGCAGTTGCGTCAGGCTCGCGGCGTCCCAGCCGTCTTGTGGCGGGCGGGGGGCGAGGAAGCCGATGTCTTCCTCCGCACCGAGGCGAATCAGCGCCTGCCCAAGGGCATTTCCGCCGCCCAGTAACATAAGGCGCATTCGCATAAAGTCAGCAGGCCCAGTCTGATTGGAACAATGGTTTTATCGACAGCGCTTGCGGGCGATGTCGTCGATAGTTGCAGGAATCGTTGCATTTTGCGGGTTTAGTGCGCAACCGTCATCCGTAAAGTGTAGATGCCCCGGATTTGTGGTGCTGCTACTGACCCCATCGCTGGCGAGCCAGCTCCCACAGTGATTTCCGTTGTTCACACGAATTGCGTCCACTGAAGATCCCTGTGGGAGCTGGCTTGCCAGCGATGGGGCCTTGCCAATCAATACAGATCCCCAGTGGTACTTGCATCTTCGGCCCCCCACCCGCATAAATTGCCCCATGAACCTGCCCATCCCCGCAGACAGTGCCCTGAACGGCTTCCATCCTGCCGTCAGCGCCTGGTTCAGCAATACCTTCGCGACGGCCACCGCCGCCCAGGCCAGGGCATGGCCGCTGATCCGCCAGCGCCGCTCGACCCTCATCGCCGCGCCCACCGGGTCCGGCAAGACTTTAACCGCATTTCTTGCGGTCATTGATGATCTGGTTCACCGCGGGCTGGAAACCGACAATGGCCTGCCCGACGAAACCCTGGTGGTCTACGTGTCGCCGCTCAAGGCGTTGTCCAATGACATCCAGATCAACCTGCAAAACCCGTTGGCCGGCATCACCGAACAACTGCGCGTGATGGGCCTGCCCGAATTGCAAATCACCACCGCCGTGCGCACCGGCGACACCCCGCAAAAAGACCGTTCGGCGATGCGCAAGACTGCGCCGCACATTCTGGTCACCACCCCGGAGTCGCTCTATGTCTTGCTCGGCTCCGACTCTGGCCGAAAAATGCTCGGCACCACGCGCACGGTGATCGTCGACGAAATCCACGCCATCGCAGCCAGTAAACGCGGCAGCCATCTGGCCCTGAGCCTGGAACGCTTGCAGGCGCTCTGCGCCGAGCCGCTGGTGCGCATTGGCCTGTCGGCTACGCAAAAACCCATCGAAGCGGTCTCGCGCTTTCTGGCAGGTCGCGACCGCGATTGCGAGATCATCGACATCGGCCACGCCCGGCCACGGGACCTGAGCATTGAGGTTCCGCCCGTACCGTTGTCGGCGGTGATGGCCAATGATGTGTGGGAGCTGGTTTACGACCGCCTCGCCGCCCTCGCCCGCGAACACCGCACCACGCTGATTTTCGTCAACACCCGACGCCTCGCCGAGCGCCTGAGCCGGCATCTGAGCGAGCGCCTGGGCAAGGACGCCGTAGCCGCCCACCACGGCAGCCTGGCCAAGGAGTTTCGCCTGGACGCCGAGCAACGGCTCAAGCGCGGTGACCTCCAAGTGCTGATCGCCACGGCGTCGCTGGAACTGGGCATCGACATCGGCGATGTCGACCTGGTGTGCCAGATCGCCTCGCCGCGCTCGATTGCCGGGTTTCTGCAACGGGTCGGACGCTCCGGGCACCAGGTCGGGGGAACGCCCAAGGGCCGCTTGTTCGCCACCACCCGCGACGACCTGATCGAATGCGCCGCGCTGCTCGATTGTGTGCGCCGGGGCGAGCTGGACACCTTGCAGATCCCGCTGGCGCCGCTGGACGTACTGGCGCAGCAGATCATCGCCGAGGTCAGTTGCCAGGAATGGCCGGAAGACGCTTTGCTTGCCCGGTTCCGCCAGGCTTCGCCCTACGCCACGCTTGACGAGAAGCACTATCAGGCGCTGCTGCACATGCTCGCGGAGGGCTACAACGGGCGCCTGGGCATCCGCAGTGCCTACCTGCACCGCGATGCCGTGAGCCGCACGCTGCGCGGGCGGCGCGGCGCCAAACTGACGGCCGTTACCAGTGGCGGGACCATTCCCGACAACGCCGACTACAGCGTATTGCTGGAACCCCAGGGGCTGAACATCGGCAGCGTCAACGAAGACTTTGCCGTGGAAAGCATTGCCGGCGACGTGTTCCAGTTAGGCAATACCTCGTACCGCATCCTGCGGGTGGAAACCGGCAGGGTCCGGGTCGAGGATGCCCAGGGGCAACCGCCAACCATTCCGTTCTGGCTCGGTGAAGCGCCAGGGCGCAGTGCAGAATTGTCGTTTGCCGTCGCGCGCCTGCAAGCACAACTCGATGAACTGCTGGGCGCTACACCAGGCAACCTGCGACCGGCCCTCGATTGGCTGACCGAGACCCTTGGCCTCAATCTCGCCAGCGCCGAACAACTGGTCGAATACCTGGCCCGCGCCCGCCAGACCCTCGGCGCTTTGCCGTCCCGGGACACGTTGCTGATGGAGCGGTTTTTCGACGAGTCCGGTGGCACCCAACTGGTCATCCATACGCCGTACGGCAGCCGCATCAACCGTGCCTGGGGCCTGGCCTTGCGCAAGCGTTTTTGCCGCACCTTCAACTTCGAGTTGCAGGCTGCCGCCAGTGAAGACGCCATCGTGCTGTCGTTGTCCACCAGTCACAGTTTTGAATTGGACGAGGTCTGGCGTTACCTGCACAGCAACAGTGCCGAACACACGCTGATCCAGGCCGTGCTCGATGCGCCGCTCTTCGGCGTGCGCTGGCGCTGGAATGCCGGCGTGGCCCTAGCATTGCCGCGCTACTCCGGTGGACGCAAGGTACCGCCGCAGATCCAGCGGATGAAAAGCGAAGACCTGATCGCCAGCGTGTTCCCCGACCAGATCGCCTGCGTGGAAAACCTCGCCGGCGAACGGGAAATTCCCGACCATCCGTTGGTGGAACAGACCCTCGACGATTGCCTGCACGAGGCCATGGACAGCGAAGGCTGGCTGGCGTTGTTGCGGCGCATGGAACGGGGCGAAATCCGCCTGATCAGCCGCGACTTGCCGGCGCCCTCGCCGCTGGCCGCGGAAATTCTCAGTGCCCGCCCCTACACGTTTCTCGACGATGCGCCGCTGGAAGAGCGCCGCACCCAGGCGGTGCTCAATCGCCGCTGGAGTGACCCTCAATCCACCGACGACCTCGGCGCGCTGGACGCCGACGCCATCGCCGCCGTGGCTGAAGAAGCCTGGCCGACGCCCAACGGCATCGATGAAATGCACGAGGCGCTGATGAGCCTGGCGTGCATCACCGAGGCCGAAGTGCGGGCGAATCCGAACTGGCTCGACTGGCTGAAAACCCTGGCCGACAGCGGCCGCGCCTGTTGCATCAATCAATCGCTATGGCTGGCGCGAGAGCGGCTGACCTGCCTGCGGGCCATTTATCCACAGGCTGATTTGAGTCCCGCGCTGGAAGCTTTGCGGGGGTTTGATGAACCCTGGGAAACGGAGGACGCCGTACTGGAGCTGATTCGCGCACGGCTCAGCGCATTTGGCCCATTGCCGCTGCCGGAAATCGCCGAACCGCTCGGATTGGCGCCAGCCCAGGTCACACAGGCACTGGCGCAATTGGAGCGCGAAGGTTATGTGCTGCGCGGTCACTTCACCCCAGGCACCGCCGAAGAGGAATGGTGCGAACGGCATTTGCTGGCGCGGATTCATCGCTACACGGTCAAGCGTCTGCGGCGGGAAATCGAGCCGGTGGCGTTGCAGGATTTCATGCGGTTTCTGTTCGACTGGCAGCATCTGTCCAGCACCACCCAGGGCCAAGGCAGCACGATATTGCAAGCGATCGTCGCTCAGTTCGAGGGCTATCCCGCCGCCGCATCCGCCTGGGACAGCGACATTCTGCCGGCGCGGCTCAAGGACTATTCACCCACTTGGCTGGATGATCTGTGTCGCAGCGGCAAACTGGTCTGGACCCGCCTTACCGCGCACAACAAAGGCGCCAGCAGCGCACTGCGCAGCACGCCGATTGTGTTGTTGCCGCGTAATCGCGTCGGGTTGTGGAGCGACTTGACCGAGCAGACGCCGGTCAACGAACTGTCGCCCAAAACCCAAAAAGTCTACGAAGCACTCCACCAGCATGGCGCGCTGTTTTTCGATGAGCTGGTGCATGAAGCGCATGTGTTGCGTACAGAACTGGAGATCGCCCTGCAGGAATTGGTGGGCGCCGGACGGGTGAATGCCGACAGCTTCGCCGGCCTGCGCGCGCTGATCACCCCGGCCAGCAAACGGCAGAATCGCAGCAGCCGTCGTGGACGCGGGGCATTCATCGGCGGCATGGACGATGCGGGGCGCTGGGCCTTGCTTCGACGCGGGTCGCCAGCGCCGATTGTGGATAACCCGCGTCCGGCACCCACACCCGCCGAGACGCTGGAACACATCGCCATGACCTTGCTGCGCCGATACGGCGTGGTGTTCTGGCGTCTGCTTGAGCGCGAGGCGGACTGGCTGCCGAGCTGGCGTGAACTGCTGCGCACCTTTCATCGGCTGGAAGCGCGGGGCGAGATTCGTGGCGGACGTTTTGTCAGTGGCCTGGCGGGCGAGCAATTTGCGCTGCCCGAAGCGATACCGTTGCTGCGTGAAGTGCGGCGGCGACCCCATGACGGCAGCCTGATTGCGGTGTGCGGGGTTGATCCGCTGAACCTGGCCGGCACTCTGCTGCCCGGCGCGAAAGTGCCGGCGCTGGCGAGCAATCGGCTGGTGTATCGCGATGGATTGCCGGTGGCTGCCGAGATTGCTGGCAAGCAGCAGTTCTGGCTGGATTTGGATGAGCAGGTCATGGCTGAAGTGCGTAGTAAATTGATCCGACATTGATGCTGTCTGGCCCGGCCTCTTCGCGAGCAGGCTCGCTCCCACAGGGGATTTCGTCCGACTCACATCTGGCCTTCAACGCAGAACACTGTGGGAGCGAGCCTGCTCGCGAAGAGGCCATCACTGCCACCCCCATTACTGAGGCCGCGGCCGATCCGGCATCAACACCGCCGAATGCTCCGGCTCGGCCGCACCGTCCTGCAGCGGCTCTATCGCCTGCCTCGGCATCAAGACCTGCTGTGGATAAGTCTGCGCGAAATGCACCCATGGACTGTTATCCACAAGCTTTTTCAGCCGCTGGTTGAATGCCCGGCTCACCGCATATTGCCCACCGGAGACGGTGCGAAACTGCGCCGTCAACACCACGCCGTTGAGGTCCATCTTGTCGACGCCGAACACATCCAGCGGCCCCTGCAGGTTGTACTTGAGGAACGGATCGCCAGTAATCGAATGCCCGGCCTCGCGGATCAGTTCGATGGCCTTGTCGACGTCGGTGTCGTAGGTGAATTGCACCGAAAAAAACGCATAGGCAAATTGCCGGGATTGGTTGGTCACGGCCTTGATCTGGCCGAATGGCACCGAGTGCACAAACCCCTTGCCGTCGCGCAGGCGCAAGGTACGGATGGTCAGGCCTTCGACGGTGCCGGCGTGCCCGGAGTCGAGTACCACCCAATCGCCGATGGACAGGGTGTCTTCGATGATGATGAACAGCCCGGTGATCACATCCTGCACCAGTTGCTGGGAACCGAAGCCGATCGCCAGCCCGATGACGCCGGCACCGGCCAGGAACGGTGCGACGTTGATGCCCAGGTTAGCCATGGTGGTGATTGCGCAGATCACCACCAGAATGATTTTGATCGCATTGCGCAACAACGGCAGGATGGTCTTGACCCGTGTACTGGGCTGGCGCGCCGAGCGTTTGTTGACCGGCGGTTTCAAGGCTTCCTGAATCGCCGTGTCGAGCACGACCCAGACCATCCAGGTGATCAGGAAGATCAAACCGATGTGGCTCAACGAGTCGCTGATCGCCCGACCGACCGAATTGCTCACCGCGAATTCGAACAGCGAGACGCCCCAGATACGCCCCAGAATGTCGATGAACACGATGGCGATGGCAATGCGCAGCAACGCGTGGGAAAGGTTCAGAAAGCGTTCCTTGTAGGCACTGCTGCGCCGCAGGTCCGCTTCATGGCGCGTCTTGAACAGGTGATGCAGCGTGGTGCTCAGAAACACCGTGGCAATCAGCAGAACCGTGGTAAACAGCGCACTGCGCAGTACCTGTTGATTGTCGGCGCTGACGCTGATCAGGTTGATGACCGAAACCAGTACCATCAACAGAATCGGCCAATACCAGAGCCCGGAAAAAATCCGCAGGGTTTCGCGCAGCGCTGGCTGCGATCGACGCTGAGCCAGCGGCAGAATCCGGATGACATGGGCGACGGGACGGCGCATGCGAAATACCAGCAGACCGAAGGAAATCGATGCCGCCAGACCGGTAAACACGGCGATGCTGCTGGTGAGGTTGCTGCCTAGCTGCTGGGCGATCTGCGGGCTGGTCAGGGCGTCGCTCAGGGCGACCAGGAAGCCGATCAGAAACAGCGGTCGCGGGCTGTCCTGGTGAATGATCTGCACCGCCCTGCGTTTGTGACCGACGTTGAACAACACCACCAGTGACATCACCAATGACGCGGCGAAAATGCCGCTGCTGGTGGCATAGGCAAAACACAACGCCATCGCCCGACCGGCCGACACCGGCAAAAACTGACTGACATAAATCGTCAACGGCAGACTGATCAACGCGGGAAGACTGTAGGGCAACACATACCCCAGCAATGCCTGACCACGCTCTCGACTCAACAGCACGCGATGCCGACACAGACGCTGGGTCAAGAACTTGCCGAACATCCGCAGCAGGCCGAAGACGCCCGCCCACACAGCGGTCAGCAGCAGGAAATCCCCCGTTACGCGCCAGCCCGAACGGGCAGAGGGCCGATTGACCAATTGATCCACTTCATCTGCCGCACGGTCGGCACGCAGGCGCCAGGCGTCGACCAGGTTTTCGTTGAGATCGAGTTTTGCCTGCACCTCATCGATGCTTGAACTGATGGCCCCCAGCAATCCGCCTTGCACCAGCGGTTGCGGGTGTGCCGGTGGCGTCGCGGTGGCGGCCGGCAGACCCGGGATCGTTGCCGCATCCAGTTCCTCGCTGCCCAGAACCAGCAGCGCTCCCAGAAATATCGCGGTCTTGAGCTTGATCAACGTATCCGCTCCCTTGGATGAGACTGTAAGGAACTGATCGGGAAATCCCCCTGTAGGAGCCGGCTTGCCGGCGAATGCGGTGTGTCAGACATCATGTAGGTTGGTTGATACACCGCCATCGCCGGCAAGCCGGCTCCTACAGGTCCAGCATCCTCGTTCGATATTTGATCTGTACGCAAATATCAAATGCCCATACCTGTATTTTTCCGCACGACCCAAACCTCGACACTGCACTCCATCAATTCAACCCACCGGAGTTGCAGCCATGCCCATTGCCTTGCTCGCGCTGACCCTCAGCGCCTTTGCCATCGGGACGACCGAGTTCGTCATCGTTGGCCTGTTACCCACCATCGGCGCCGATCTCGGGGTCAGCCTGCCGTCCGCCGGCCTGCTTGTCAGCCTGTACGCATTGGGCGTCGCCGTCGGTGCCCCGGTGCTGACTGCCCTGACCGGCAAAGTCCCGCGTAAATTGCTGCTCTTGTCGCTGATGGTGCTGTTCACCCTCGGCAACCTGCTGGCCTGGAAAGCGCCAGGCTACGAGTCGCTGATTCTGGCGCGAATCGTCACCGGCCTGGCCCACGGGGTGTTTTTCTCGATCGGTTCAACCATCGCCACCAGTCTAGTGCCCAAGGAAAAAGCCGCCAGCGCGATCGCCATCATGTTCACCGGATTGACCGTGGCACTGGTCACTGGCGTACCGCTGGGCACCTTCATCGGCCAGCATTTCGGCTGGCGTGAAACCTTCCTCGCCGTGTCGGCGTTGGGCGTCATCGCGTTCATCGGCAGCCTGCTCTACGTGCCGAAAGACATTGCCCACAGCAAACCCGCGTCGCTGTTGCAACAGTTGCAGGTACTCAAGCAACCCCGACTGTTGCTGGTGTACGCCATGACTGCGATCGGCTACGGCGGTTCGTTTATCGCCTTCACTTTCCTGGCACCGATCCTTCAGGACCTTTCCGGTTTCAGCGCCAGCACCGTCAGCCTGGTGCTGCTGGTCTACGGCATCTCGGTGGCCGTGGGTAACATCTGGGGCGGCAAACTGGCGGATAAACGCGGCCCGATCAGTGCCCTGAAAATCATCTTCGCCCTGCTCGCCGCTGTGTTGTTCGTGCTGACCTTCACGGCCGGCAATCCATGGCTGGCGCTGGCCACCGTGCTGGTCTGGGGTGCAGTGGCGTTCGGCAACGTGCCGGGGCTACAGGTCTATGTGGTGCGCCAGGCCGAACATCACACCCCCCATGCGGTGGACGTGGCTTCCGGCCTGAACATCGCCGCGTTCAACCTCGGCATTGCCGGCGGCGCGTGGGGCGGCGGCTTGATCGTTGCGCACTTGGGCCTGATCCACACCGCGTGGATCGGTGGTCTGGTGGTGTTGGGGGCGCTGGCGTTGACGGCGTGGAGCGGGCGTCTGGATCGGTTGGGGCCGGTGTATGCCGAACCGGCTGAGGGCTCTGCCCGCGTTATCACAGGTCACTGATTAACCCTGTGGGAGCGAGCCTGCTCGCGAAGACGGTGGCACATTCAACATTGATGTGACTGACACACCGCTTTCGCGAGCAGGCTCGCTCCCACATTGGATCTGCGGTGATTCGTGAATATGTACCGTCCGTACTTCCACCGAAACTTTCGTCGCCGCCCCACAGTCAGCAAAAGAACGGGGCACTCAGACGGGAGGCGACATGGCGGCGATTCATATCGGCATTTCAGGTTGGCGCTACACGCCCTGGCGAGGGGATTTCTACCCCAAGGGGTTGCCCCAGAAACGCGAGTTGCAATTCGCGTCACGGGCGGTCAACAGCATCGAAATCAATGGATCGTTTTACGCCCTGCAAAAGCCCGAGCGCTATGCCCAGTGGTACATCGAAACGCCGATGCACTTCGTGTTCAGCGTCAAGGCCCCACGTTTCATTACCCACATCAAGCGTTTGCGTGACATCCACAAATCCCTGGCGAATTTTTTTGCCTCCGGCGTTCTGGAGCTCAAGGAAAAGCTCGGGCCGATCCTCTGGCAGTTCCCGCCCAACTTCAAATTCGATGCCGAACTGTTCGAGACCTTTCTCGAACAATTACCCCGTGACACCGAACAGGTGGCCGCCCTCGCCCGTCAGCACGACTCGCACCTCCACGGCCACGCCAGCCTGAAGGCGTACAAGAAAAAACCTGTGCGCCATGCCGTGGAAATCCGTAACGACAGCTTCATCGACCCGGCTTTTGTCCGCCTGCTCAAACGCTACAACACGGCACTGGTGATCGCCGACACCGCCGGCAAATGGCCGTACCGCGAAGACATCACCAGCGACTTCGTCTACCTGCGCCTGCACGGCGCCGAAGAACTCTACGCCAGCGGCTACACAACGCAGGCACTGCAGCGCTGGGGTGAGCGGATCGAGGCCTGGCATCACGGGCGGCAACCGAAAGATCCACAGTTGATCGCGCCCCGGCAGAAACCCAGGGTCTGCAAATCCCGCGAAGTGTTCTGCTATTTCGATAACGACATCAAAGTCCGCGCGCCTTTCGATGCGCGTCGCCTGCTGGAGCGATTCGACCTCGACCAGGAGCTGCTCACCGCCCCGGGTGAACCCGTTGCCGAAGGAGCGCTGCCATGAGCATTCGCGAACCGGTCGGCGTCACCGACGAGCAGGCCTCCATCGATACCATGGTGCATCGTTTCACGGTGCTGACGGTCAACACCCACAAGGGTTTCACCGCGCTGAATCGGCGTTTCATCCTGCCGGAACTGCGCGAAGCGGTGCGCAGTGTCTCTGCCGATGTGGTGTTTTTGCAGGAAGTCCACGGCACCCATGAACAGCATCCCAAGCGCTACAACAATTGGCCGGCGATGCCGCAATACGAATTCCTCGCCGACACCCTGTGGCCGCAGTTCGCCTACGGGCGCAACGCGGTCTATCCGGCGGGCGATCACGGCAACGCGCTGCTGTCGAAATTCCAGATCGTGCGGCACGACAACCTCGACGTGTCCATCAGTGGCCATGAGAATCGCGGCCTCCTGCATTGCATCTTGCGCCTGCCCGGCGAAGGCCCGGAGGTGCACGCGATATGCGTCCACCTGGGCCTGCGCGAAAGCCATCGCAACGAACAACTCAGGTTGCTGGCCCGCCGGCTGGAAGAACTGCCAAACGATGCGCCGGTGATCGTCGCCGGGGATTTCAATGACTGGCGTCAGCGTGCCGATGCCCTGCTCAACCCTTGCGGTTTGCGCGAAGTGTTCGCCGAGCACCATGGCAAGCCCGCGCGCAGTTTTCCCGCTCGATTACCCGCGCTGCGTCTTGACCGCATCTACGTGCGCAACCTCCAGGCCAGCCAACCACAAGTGCTGACGTCCCGGCCCTGGTCACACCTTTCGGACCATGCACCGCTGTCGGTAGAGATCGAGTTATGAGCCTCTCGCCGATGGAAAAAACCACCGTGGACCCGATTGCCGCGCCGCCGACCAGCGAACCCGCAGCGGTCGACGTCGAGTACCGTTGGCAAGGCAACAACCGCGTCGAGCTGCTGGAAAACGGCGAGGCCTATTTTCCCCGGGTGTTCGAGGCCATGCGCCAGGCCAAGACCGAGATCCTTCTGGAAACCTTCATCGTGTTCGAGGACAAGGTCGGCGAAGAGCTCAAGACCGTACTCATCGGCGCCGCGCAACGCGGGGTACGTGTCACCGCCAGCTTCGACGGATTTGGCTGCGGCGAACTGAGTACCGGTTTTCTCACCGCGCTCAGTGGAGCCGGCGTGCATCTGCAAATGTTCGATCCGGCACCCAAGCATCTGGGCATCCGCACCAACTGGTTCCGCCGCCTGCACCGCAAGATAGTGGTCGTAGACGGAACCGTCGCCTTCATTGGCGGGATCAACTTCTCCGCCGATCATCTGGCCGATTTCGGTCCCGAGGCCAAACAGGATTATTCGGTCGAAATACAAGGCCCGGCGGTGGCCGACATTCATCACTTTGCCCTGTTGCAATGCGGTCGTCCCGCGCGGGCCAAGTACTGGTGGCAACGGCGTCGACAACGTCGCTCGGAACTGGCCTTCGATGAGCATGACGGTCAGGTGCGGCTGGTGTACCGCGACAACGCCGAGCACTTGACCGACATCGAAGAGGTTTACCGCCTGGTGTTACGCACTGCGCAGCGGCGCGTGGTCATCGCCAACGCTTACTTTTTCCCCGGCTACCGATTGCTGCGCGAGATCCGCAACGCCGCCCGCCGCGGTGTTGATGTGCGGCTGATTCTGCAAGGTCAACCCGACATGCTGGTGGCCAAACTCGCTGCGCGCATGACCTACGATTATTTGCTCAAATCCGGGGTGAAGATCTACGAATATTGCGACCGCCCCCTGCACGGCAAGGTCGCGCTGGTGGACGAAGACTGGAGCACCGTCGGTTCCAGCAACCTCGACCCGTTGAGCCTGTCGATGAACCTGGAAGCCAATGTGTTGATCCGCGATCGCGCATTCAACCTTGACCTGTTCGAGCGCCTCGAAGAACTCAGTGACCATCACTGCAAGGCCATGTCGGTGGACAACGCCCCACGCGGCCGCGTCTGGCACATGACCGTGGGTTTTCTGGTGTTCCACTTCCTGCGGCATTTCCCGGCATGGGCCGGCTGGTTGCCGGCGCATAAACCACGCCTGAAAGCGTTCACTTCACCGACCGGGAGCGATCAGCATGAGCCGCACTGAAGCACACGCGGCGCCCCACGCCGACCACCCGGCAAAATCTCGCCTGAGCCGCTGGAAAAGACCGCTGACGATGCTGTTTTTCCTGGCGCTGATCGTGCTGTTGAGCCTGTTCGCCTCGCGCATCGAATGGGGCGAAGTGTTCGACACCCTGGCTGACTTCAAGGTGCGCACGCTGATCATCGCCTCTGGATTGACCCTGGTGAGTTTTCTGGTCTACGCCAGTTTCGACCTGATCGGCCGCACCTACATTCGCCAGGATCTGACGTGGAAACAGATCCTGCCGGTGGGGATCATCAGCTACGCCTTCAACCTCAACCTGAGTGCCTGGGTCGGCGGTATTGCCATGCGTTATCGGCTGTATTCGCGGCTCGGTGTGAGCAAAGGCAACATCGCAAAAATCCTCGGCCTGAGCCTGGCCACCAACTGGTTCGGCTACATGGTGATTGCCGGGGCAGTGTTCAGCAGCGGGCTGGTACGCATGCCCCCGGGATGGAAACTGAGCAGCGACGCGCTGCAAGGTGTGGGCGTTTTGTTGCTGCTGGTGAGCGCGGGATATCTCGCGGCGTGCCGGTTTTCCAAACGGCGCGAGTGGGCGATACGCGGCATTGAAATCGACTTGCCGTCCTTGCGCATGGCCATTGTGCAACTGGCCCTCGGGGCGTTGAACTGGTCGCTGATGGCGGCGGTGATCTTCACCCTGCTGCCGAGCAAACTCGACTACCCATTGGTGCTTGGCGTGTTGCTGATCAGTGCTATTGCCGGGGTCATCACCCACATACCGGCCGGGCTCGGTGTGCTGGAAGCGGTGTTCGTGGCTTTGCTGCAACACGAGGTATCGCGGGGCAGTCTGGTGGCGGGACTGCTGGCTTATCGGGCGATCTATTTTCTGCTGCCGTTGTTGATCACGCTGGTGATGTATTTGCTGGTGGAGGCCAAGGCCAAGTCGCTGCGGATCTCGAAAAAACCCAAGTGATTTGTGGTGACGGTGATGACGCCATCGCGGGCAAGAACACCACACAATCATTTGGATTGAATAATGCTCAACCGCTCACCCACCACCATTTCCGTGATCCAGTCCACCAGGATCGAGGTGTAGGCCTGCTGCGAAACCGGATCGCTCAGCGCATGGTCGGCACCGTCGATAATGCGGTGCGTCATCGAATGGGTCTGCTGACACGCTGCGCGATAACTCATGATCGTCGCGTGGGGCACATAGTCATCGGTTTCGGACTGGACCAACAGCACATCCCCGGTAAATTGCGAACAGGCATGCAGCGCCCGATTGCTATCGGCACGCACCAGCGTACCGCGGTAATCGCGCAAATCGAGCTTGTCCAGGTCACGCTTGGGTGTGTGCCATTGCTCGTCGCGATACAGTGCCGGCACCCGTAGCGCCAGCCAGCGCACCGGACGCAACGACGTGAGGATCGAGGCCAGGTAACCGCCATAGCTGGTGCCGACCACGGCAATGGCCGAGGTATCCAGCGCCGGGTGCGCGAGCAAGCGGTCGTAGGCCGCCAACAGGTCGCGCAGGTTATCTTCACGGGTTACCCGGGTCAGCGGAATGCCGGTGCCGCCGGTGTGGCCCCGCAGGTCGAAGGTCAGGCACACACAACCCAAGCCGGCGATGCCCTTGGCCCGCTCCAGATCGCGCTCCTGACTGCCGCCCCAACCGTGCACGAACAACACGCCGGGGACTTTCGATTTGGGGCTGAGAAAGGTCCCGCTCATCTGCTCGTCGTCGATGTCGATTTGAATGCTTTCGCTTCTAGCCGTCATAGGATTTGACCGTTACGTACTTGAGTAGGAAATCACTGTTTTGCGCCGGACCGCGATACACCTCGATGGCGTCCGCCGGAAGCGGCCGATCGGTGTAGGTTTCCACCGAAGACACGCGAATCGCGCGCATTTGCGGGTCGTTGACGAAGCTCTGCAAGGCAGCGACTTCGGCGCTGCTGGCCCCGCCCATGCGCCAGGATTGCTCGAGCACGCCGCTGCGGGGTTTGCCATCACTGGCCACCCCCTGGGCGATGTCGTAGTTGCGCCGCGACGCATAGAAGCCGGGGTAGGCTTCATTCGCCGCGTCGTCGAATACCTGCGCTTGCCTGATCGCCAATCGCACGTCTTCAGGCAAGTCCAACGCCAACAGATCCTGATAGCCACCCTGCACCACCAGCAGGTTGGAGCCGCCATACACCTCTTCGCCTTGAGGGTCCTTGGTCAAAAATTGCTCACCGCAATAACTCAGCACCCTGTCACCGATGAAACTCTGACCGACGCTGTGGGTGATCACCTGATCCAGGTCCTGCTCGAGCACCACACCTTCGTTGAACAGGGTCTTGGCCTCGGGCCGAGCGAGGATTTCGTCGAACTGGTCGAGGCTTTTGATCACTTCCTGACCGCGCCCGGCGCAGGCGTGAATCGGCTTGAGGCGGATTGGGCCGCTGTAGAGCAAATGCTCCGCCGCTGGCCGTGCATCGTCGAGGGAAAAAACACTGAGGCCATCGAGCACGACGTTGCGCACCCGTTCGCAAAACAGCGGCACCCAACCTGGTGGCGCATGGGCATGATGATTCAGCAAACCGTGGCTGATGGCTTTGGTGCAGATGAAGGCATGTTCGACATAGCCACCCCACAAATCCTCAGGACCTTTGACCCCCAACTGCCGGGCGGCTGCGGCCCCCACCAGCGTTTGGGTGGGCAGCAGGTAAATGTCTCGTCCGCGATGCTGCCCAGGGTCGTAACTGCCACCGAACTTGAGCCCGAGGATTTGTGCCAGCCACTTGGCCAGCGCGCGATTGGTTTCAATTTCATGCAATGGCGCGTCGGGGTGCACCGAGTGGGCGACCACCAGTTTCTTGCGGTTTGTTGGGGTCATGCGTCCCCTTTCAATCGGCAGTAGATGAATGTAGGTGTAGGAGGTGCAGAGATCAGGCCAAGCGGGGCTGCCGGGAAACGCTTTTCAAATCATGTGGTTGCACGAACAGTAGTGGCAGGAGGCCTGTTTGATTCTGCACGAGAGCCTTTCAAAGTCCGGCATTTTGCACGATCTCTTGTGGGAGCGAGCCTGCTCGCGAATAGGCCCTTTCACTCACCATCGATGTGGGATGTCAGACTGCTTTCGCGAGCAGGCTCGCTCCTACAAGGGGAACTGCGGTGTTGTGCCTAGCGTGCGGCGACACCCGGCAACACCCCAAACCGCGCCCGATAATCGCTCGGCGCCAGCCCGGTGATTTTCTTGAACGTGGAGCGAAACGCCCCCGGGTCCTGATAGCCCACTGTCCAGGCAATATGATCGATGGTGCCGTTGGTGAATTCGAGCATTTCCCTGGCCTTGCCGACCCGCAGGTGCTGGCAGTACTCAGTAGGCTTTAGCCCGGTCGCCGCGCGGAAGCGGCGCAGGAACGTGCGTTCCTCCAGCCCTGCCCGCTCGGCCATCGCCGTCAGCGACACATCGGTGGCTCCGGTGCTTTGCAGCCAGTGCTGCACCTTGAGAATCGAAGCATCGCCATGGCTGAGGATCGGTGCGAAGTTGCTGCCGCATTCACTGGCACTGTCGCTGTGCTCCACCACCAGGAAACGCGCGGTGCCTGTGGCAATGCTCGGCCCCAACAGGCGATCCACCAGACGCAGACCCAGTTCGGACCAGGCCATCAGCCCCGCGGTGGTAATCAGGTCGCCGTCATCGACGATGGGCGTATCGGCCTTGAGTTTGATCGCCGGGTATCGCTCGGCGAAAGCCTTGGCGGAGGTCCAGTGGGTGGTGGCGCTGCGGCCGTCGAGCAGGCCACTTTCGGCCAACAGAATCGAACCCACGCAAACACCACCGAGGGTCGCGCCATTGGCGTGTTGCTGCCTGAGCCAGCGAATCAGCGCCTGCGATGCCTGGCCTTCGCAGAACCCGGCAATCGACGGTGGAATCAATACCGCCACCAGTGCACCGTCCGCTGCGGGATGGCTGTCGTAGACCCGAGTGGGTGGCCGATCGCCTTCGACCCGCCAATGGCTGACCCGCAACAGCGGCAAGCGCGCAGCCTGATGTTCGGCGGCGATCCGATTGGCCACCCCGAACAGGTCGGTCAACCCATGCACCGCCGCCATCTGCGCGCCGGGATAGATCAACACGCCCACTTCGGCGATTGCCCTTTGTGCATCCATTGTCAGTTTTCCCCCTGCTATTGTCGGTGCGGCCAATCCCCGGACGGCCTGCTTGAGCCAATACTCCATTCCACACCCAAACCACACTCGAGGAAACACTCATGGCCAAGCAAGCACTCATCGTAGTCGATATCCAAAACGACTACTTCCCCCAAGGCAAGTGGCCGCTGGTCGGCGCCGATGCCGCCGCGGACAACGCCGTCCGTCTGCTAGCGGCCTTCCGCGAGGCCGGCGATTCGGTGGTACACATCCGCCACGAGTTCACCTCCGACGCCGCGCCTTTCTTCACCCCCGGCTCCGAAGGCGCCAAGCTGCACCCCAAAGTCCTCAACCTGGGCAATGAGCCTGTGGTGCTCAAACACTACGTCAACTCGTTCCGCGAAACCGAACTGCAATCGATCCTCGACCAGCAAGGCATCAAGGAACTGGTGGTCGTCGGCAGCATGAGCCACATGTGCATCGATGGCATCACGCGTGCCGCCAATGACCTCGGTTACAGCGTCACCGTGATCCACGACGCGTGCGCCTCCCGTGACCTGGAGTTCAACGGCCTGACCGTTCCGGCGGCCCAGGTGCATGCCGCTTTCATGTCGGCCTTGGGCTTTGCCTACGCCAACGTGGTGTCCACCGATGAGTTCCTCGCGGCCAACCGCTGAGTACAAGACTGACCTCCGGATTGCCGGCCAAATCCGAGGCAAAAAAAACCCGCGCTCTTGAGCGCGGGTTCTATTTTCACGTTGAAGCTCTATGGCTTCAGAACGGGATATCGTCATCAAAGCTGTCGAAGTCCGGAGCTGGCTGTGGAGCGGCCTGCTGTGGAGCCGGGCGCGACTGCTGCGGTGCCGACTGCTGTGGACGTGGAGCCTGCTGGCGTGGCGCGGACTGCTGGTAGTTGCCCCCGCCTTGTTGGTCGCCCTGCTGTGGACGGCCGCCCAGCAGTTGCATGGTGCCTTGCATGTCGACCACGATTTCGGTGGTGTAACGCTTGATACCGTCTTTTTCCCACTCGCGGGTCTGCAGCTTGCCTTCGATGTAGACTTGCGAGCCTTTACGCAGGTATTCGCCGGCGATTTCCGCAACTTTGCCGAACATCGACACACGGTGCCATTCAGTCTTTTCGACTTTCTGACCGGTTTGCTTGTCAGTCCATTGTTCGCTGGTCGCCAGACTCAGGTTGGTCACGGCGTTGCCGTTCGGCAAGTAGCGAACTTCAGGATCCTGGCCGCAAGTGCCGACCAATATGACTTTGTTAACCCCACGGGCCATTACGTTCTCCTAGGCTACGCACGCTTCCCCGGCCGGGTTGTTCACCAGGCTTTCAAGGGTGGTGCGATCCAATAGTTCGGTGTCCAATTTGATGTAAATGGCCGCCTCATCAGCGACTATCACTGCATCTGTTACCCCTACGACGGCCTTCAGGCGCTCGACCAGACCCGCTTCGCGGATCGCCTCGGGCGACAATGGCAAGCGCAGGCTTGTCACGTAGGGAGGTTCTCGCATGGTAACAGCAAAGGCCAGCCAGAGGGCAGCCAGACCCGCGCATCCAAGGAACACAACCGACAAACCGCCATGCTGGAACAACCAGCCACCGAGGATTCCGCCCAGTGCCGATCCGAGGAATTGGCTGGTGGAATAAACCCCCATCGCCGTGCCCTTGCCGCCGGCGGGTGAAACCTTGCTGATCAACGACGGCAGCGAAGCTTCCAGCAGATTGAACGCGGTGAAAAACACCACCGTCCCGACCACCAGAGCCCGCAAACTATCGCCGAACTGCCAGAAGAATAGCTCAGTGAGCATCAGCGTCACGACGGCACCGAGCAAAACTCGTTTCATTTTGCGTCGCTTCTCGCCGTAGATAATGAACGGGATCATGGCGAAGAAAGAAATCAGCAATGCCGTCAGGTACACCCACCAATGCTGCTCCTTGGGCAATCCGGCTTTTTCCACCAGCGCCAGCGGCAAGGCAACGAAGCTCGACATCAACATCGCGTGCAACACAAAAATGCCCAGGTCCAGACGCAGCAGGTCCGGGTGTTTGAGCGTCGGTATCAAGGCCTGGCGCGCGACACCCGACTCACGGTGCTGCAACGGGTGGGTGGAGCGCGGCACCATGAACATCACGATCACGATGCCGAACAGCGCCATGCCGCCCGTGGCGAGGAACAGTCCGGACAAGCCGAAAGCGCGAGTCAGCAAGGGTCCGACAACCATCGCGACCGCGAACGACAGACCGATTGTCATGCCGATCATGGCCATGGCCTTGGTTCGATGCTGCTCACGGGTCAGGTCCGATAGCAACGCCATGACCGCGGCGGAAATCGCCCCGGCGCCTTGCAGGACGCGTCCGGCGATCACACCCCAGATCGAATCGGCGTTGGCCGCCAATACGCTGCCGAGGGCAAAGACAATCAGCCCCAGGTAAATCACCGGGCGGCGGCCGATGCGGTCGGAGATGAAACCAAAGGGAATCTGGAAAATTGCCTGGGTCAGGCCATAAGCGCCAATCGCCAGCCCGATGAGGGCGGGGGTCGCTCCAGCCAGGTCCATGCCGTAGGTCGCCAGGACCGGCAACACCATGAACATGCCAAGCATACGGAAGGCGAACACCAGGGCCAGACCGCTCGCCGCGCGGGTCTCGCTGCCACTCATGCGTTCGCTGTGGGGATCGTGCATGGAAAAACCTCATGTGAACCGGCGGCGATTCTACCAGTCCCATCGATTGGCGGGGTATATCGCGACGCTTTGCCGCGTGTAGATGACAGACCTTTCATGTAAGTCAGCCATGACATCATTCGATAGTGTGCATCCATCCAGTATTTGGCCGTATACTCCTACGTTTTCGACGCCCGCCAAGCGAGGCCACTTTGGACAAGATCCTGATTCGTGGGGCTCGAACCCACAACCTGAAGAACATCGACCTGACCCTGCCCAGGGACAAACTGATTGTCATCACCGGCCTGTCCGGCTCCGGCAAGTCGTCCCTGGCCTTCGACACCCTGTACGCCGAAGGCCAGCGCCGCTACGTCGAATCGCTATCGGCCTATGCCCGGCAGTTCCTGTCGATGATGGAAAAGCCTGACGTCGACACCATCGAAGGCCTGTCGCCAGCGATCTCCATCGAACAGAAATCGACCTCGCACAACCCGCGCTCGACTGTCGGGACCATCACCGAAATCTACGACTACCTGCGTTTGTTGTATGCGCGCGTAGGCATTCCGCGCTGCCCGGATCACGACATTCCGCTGGAAGCGCAGACCGTCAGCCAGATGGTCGATCTTGTCCTCGCCGAGCCGGAAGGCAGCAAGCTCATGCTGCTGGCTCCGGTGATTCGCGAACGCAAAGGTGAACACCTCTCGGTCTTTGAAGAGCTTCGAGCCCAGGGCTTCGTCCGTGCCAGGATCAACGGCAAGCTTTATGAGCTGGACGAAGCGCCCAAGCTCGACAAACAGAAAAAGCATTCCATTGATGTCGTGGTTGACCGCTTCAAGGTCCGCGCCGATCTGCAACAGCGCCTGGCCGAATCCTTCGAGACCGCGCTGAAGCTGGCGGACGGCATCGCGCTGGTGGCACCGATGGACGATGAGCCGGGCGAAGAAATGATCTTCTCCGCGCGCTTCGCCTGCCCGATCTGCGGTCACGCCATCAGCGAACTCGAGCCCAAACTGTTTTCCTTCAACAACCCGGCCGGTGCCTGCCCGACCTGCGACGGTTTGGGGGTAAAGCAATTTTTCGACATCAAGCGACTGGTCAATGGCGAGCTGACCCTCGCTGAAGGTGCAATTCGCGGCTGGGACCGGCGCAACGTCTATTACTTCCAGATGCTCGGTTCATTGGCGTCCCACTACAAGTTCAGCCTGGAAGTGCCGTTCAACGAGCTGCCGAGCGATCAGCAGAAGAACATCCTGCATGGCAGCGGCTCGCAAAACGTCGACTTCAAATACCTGAACGACCGCGGCGACATCGTCAAACGCTCACATCCATTCGAAGGCATCGTACCGAACCTGGAACGTCGCTACCGCGAAACCGAGTCGGCTTCGGTGCGCGAAGAGCTGGCCAAGTTCCTCAGCACCCAGTCCTGCCCGGACTGCCGCGGCACCCGCCTGCGACGGGAAGCACGGCATGTTTGGGTCGGCGAGAAAACCTTGCCGGCGGTGACCAACCTGCCAATCGGCGACGCCTGCGACTATTTTGGCGAGCTGAAGATGACCGGGCGTCGTGGCGAGATTGCCGACAAGATCCTCAAGGAGATCCGCGAACGCCTGCAGTTTCTGGTCAACGTCGGTCTCGATTATCTGTCGCTGGATCGTAGTGCGGACACATTGTCCGGTGGTGAGGCTCAGCGCATACGCCTGGCCAGCCAGATCGGCGCGGGCCTGGTCGGCGTGCTGTACATTCTCGACGAACCATCGATCGGCCTGCATCAGCGCGATAACGACCGGTTGCTCGGCACACTCAAGCACCTGCGCGACATCGGCAACACGGTGATCGTGGTCGAGCACGATGAAGATGCGATTCGCCTGGCGGATTATGTTGTGGATATCGGGCCGGGCGCCGGCGTCCATGGCGGCCATATCGTTGCCGAAGGTACGCCTGCTGAGGTGATGTCGCATCCGGACTCCTTGACCGGCAAGTACCTGTCAGGCCGGGTGAAAATTGCTGTTCCGGCCAAACGCACCCCGCGCAACAAGAAGCTGTCGCTGTCGCTCAAGGGCGCCCGCGGCAACAATTTGCGCAATGTAGACCTGGATATTCCGATCGGCTTGCTGACCTGCGTAACCGGGGTGTCCGGTTCGGGCAAGTCGACGCTGATCAACAACACGCTCTTCCCCCTGAGTGCCACCGCGCTGAATGGCGCAACGACACTTGAAGCGGCCGCCCATGACAGCATCAAGGGTCTGGAGCACCTGGATAAAGTCGTCGACATCGACCAGAGCCCTATCGGTCGTACGCCTCGCTCCAACCCGGCGACCTACACCGGTTTGTTCACACCGATTCGCGAGCTGTTCGCGGGCGTGCCGGAGTCCCGCTCCCGGGGTTACGGTCCGGGGCGCTTCTCTTTCAACGTGAAGGGCGGACGTTGCGAAGCCTGCCAGGGTGATGGCCTGATCAAGGTGGAAATGCACTTCCTGCCGGACATCTATGTGCCGTGCGACGTCTGCAAGAGCAAGCGCTACAACCGCGAAACGCTGGAGATCAAGTACAAAGGCAAAAGCATCCACGAGACTCTCGAGATGACCATCGAGGAAGCCCGGGAATTCTTCGATGCGGTACCGGCCCTGGCGCGCAAGCTTCAGACACTGATGGACGTGGGCCTGTCCTACATCAAGCTGGGACAATCTGCGACGACGCTGTCGGGTGGTGAGGCTCAACGAGTCAAGCTGTCCCGCGAGCTGTCCAAGCGTGATACCGGCAAGACGCTATATATCCTCGACGAACCGACAACCGGCCTTCACTTCGCGGATATCCAGCAATTGCTCGACGTACTGCATCGACTGCGTGACCACGGCAATACGGTGGTGGTGATCGAGCACAACCTGGACGTGATCAAGACCGCCGACTGGCTGGTGGACCTGGGGCCGGAAGGCGGCTCCAAGGGCGGTCAGATCATCGCGGTCGGCACACCGGAAGAAGTCGCAGAGATGAAGCAATCTCACACCGGCTTCTACCTCAAACCGCTGCTGGAGCGTGATCGGGCTTAACCGGGCGCCATGAAAAAGCCCCTGTCACTTCATCAGTGACAGGGGCTTTTTTGTATCCGCTGGATCAGGTGTGGGACTGCAGATAATTCTCAAGCCCGATCAACTTGATCAGACCCAACTGTTTCTCGAGCCAGTAGGTGTGATCTTCCTCGGTGTCATGCAATTGAACCCGCAGCATTTCGCGGCTGACATAGTCCTTGTGCTGCTCACAGAGCTTGATGCCTTTGCACAGCGCAGCACGCACCTTGTATTCCAGGCGCAAATCCGCTTCAAGCATCTCTGTCACCGTGGTGCCGACATCGAGATCGTCCGGACGCATGCGTGGCGTGCCTTCGAGCATCAGAATTCGGCGCATCAGAGCATCAGCGTGCCCTGCTTCTTCTTCCATTTCATGATTGATTCGTTCGTAGAGCTTGGTGAATCCCCAGTCCTCATACATCCGCGAGTGGACGAAATATTGATCACGCGCAGCCAGTTCGCCGGTCAGCAACGTGTTGAGGTAATCGATCACATCTGGGTGGCCTTGCATCGCCCTACATCTCCCTGCTTGAAAGTTGTAGTTTGAACCAACATCCCCGTATCGTCACGAGAAAGCCGCAATAAAAGCGAAGATATTCTGAGAAAAACAGCTTAAATAACGCAAAAACCGCCCAAACAAGGGCGGTTCTGCTTCTCATTTAGACTTCGTTAAGCTGTACGTTGAGCAGCTTTGCGATTGCTTCTCCGTACGCCGGATCGGCCCTGAAGAAATGTTGCAATTGACGGTCGACGACGTCACTCGATACACCTGCCATCGCTCCGGCGATGTTGCCAACCAATAACGCCTTCTGCTCGTCACTCATCAGACGGAACAGCGCACCGGCGTGGCTGTAATAGTCAGTATCTTCGCGATGATCGTAACGATCGGCCGCGCCGCTCAAAGCCAAACCAGGCTCGGCGTAACGAGGCGCCTGCTTCGGCGAATCGACGTAGCTGTTCGGCTCATAATTCGGCGCCGCGCCACCATTGCTGCCAAACGCCATCGAACCATCGCGCTGGTAGCTGTTAACCGGGATACGCGGGGCGTTCACCGGCAGTTGCTGGTGATTGGTACCTACACGGTAGCGATGCGCATCAGCGTAGGCGAATACCCGACCTTGCAGCATTCGGTCCGGCGACAGGCCCACACCCGGCACCATGTTGCTTGGACCGAAGGCTGCTTGCTCGACTTCAGCGAAGTAGTTGAGCGGGTTACGATTGAGCTCCAACTCACCGACTTCGATCAACGGAAACTCTTTCTGTGACCAGGTCTTGGTGACGTCGAACGGATTCTCATAATGCGCGGCGGCCTGAGCCTCGGTCATGATCTGGATGCACACGCTCCATTTCGGAAAATCACCGCGCTCGATGGCCTCGAACAAGTCGCGCTGAGCGTAATCCGGATCAGTACCGGCCAAACGGGCCGCTTCTGTCGGTGCCAGGTTCTTGATGCCCTGCTTGGTCTTGTAGTGCCATTTCACCCAGTGACGCTCGCCATTGGCGTTGATGAGGCTGTAGGTGTGGCTGCCAAAGCCGTGCATGTGACGGTAACCATCAGGGATGCCGCGATCCGAGAACAGGATCGTGACCTGGTGCAATGCCTCTGGAGAGTGCGACCAGAAGTCCCACATCGCCTGCGGGCTTTTCAGGTTGCTTTGTGGCAGACGCTTTTGAGTGTGGATAAAGTCAGGGAATTTCAGCGGATCACGAATGAAAAACACTGGAGTGTTGTTACCCACGATGTCCCAGTTGCCCTCTTCGGTGTAGAACTTCAACGCGAAACCACGCGGATCCCGCTCAGTGTCAGCCGAACCGCGCTCACCACCCACAGTGGAAAAACGCAGGAACGTGGGTGTTTGCTTGCCAACCGACTCGAACAGCCTCGCGCTGGTGTACTGAGTGATATCGCGAGTGACGGTAAACGAACCGTAAGCACCCGAGCCCTTCGCGTGCACACGACGCTCAGGAATGTTTTCACGATTGAAATGAGCCAGCTTCTCGATCAAGTGGAAGTCGTCGAGCAGAAGCGGGCCACGTGGGCCGGCGGAACGGGAATTCTGATTGTCGGCGACAGGGGCGCCACTGGCGGTGGTAAGCGTTTTATTTTGGCTCATGCGATCTCTTTCCTTAGTCAGTCTCGAACTGCCGGCTAATCGGCTGAAGGGAGTATTGACGATCAACATGACGCTTACTAATTCATTAAATACTCACAATCGATAGATATTACCTATGCGACTGCAAATGCTGCACTTTTCATGCGCGCACAAAAAACCGGGCACTAGGCCCGGTTCTTCGTTTCAGACTGACGTCTTACTCAGCGGATACAGCTTCACCGCCGACAGCACGATCAACCAACTCGACGTACGCCATAGGCGCGTTGTCGCCAGCGCGGAAACCGCACTTGAGGATGCGCAGGTAGCCACCCTCACGGGTAGCGTAACGCTTGCCCAGGTCGTTGAAGAGCTTACCAACGATAGCTTTCGAACGAGTACGGTCGAAAGCCAGGCGGCGGTTAGCAACGCTGTCTGTCTTGGCCAAAGTGATCAGCGGCTCGGCAACGCGGCGCAGTTCTTTAGCTTTTGGCAGAGTAGTTTTGATCAGCTCGTGCTCGAACAGCGACACCGCCATGTTTTGGAACATGGCCTTGCGGTGCGAGCTGGTGCGGCTGAGGTGACGACCACTTTTACGATGACGCATGGTTCATTCCTTACCAAACACTACGTTCGGTGATTACGACGATCAGGCAGTCGCCTTGTCGTCCTTCTTAAGACTTGCAGGCGGCCAGTTGTCGAGGCGCATGCCGAGGGACAGACCGCGGGAGGCCAGAACGTCCTTGATTTCAGTCAAGGATTTCTTGCCAAGGTTCGGAGTCTTCAACAGCTCTACTTCGGTACGCTGAATCAGGTCACCGATGTAGTAGATGTTTTCCGCCTTAAGGCAGTTAGCCGAACGTACAGTCAGTTCCAGATCGTCAACCGGGCGAAGCAGGATCGGATCGATCTCGTCTTCCTGCTCGATTACCACTGGTTCGCTGTCACCTTTGAGGTCGACGAACGCAGCCAACTGCTGTTGCAGGATGGTTGCAGCGCGGCGGATAGCCTCTTCAGGATCCAGAGTACCGTTGGTTTCCAGATCAATAACCAGCTTGTCCAGGTTAGTACGCTGTTCGACACGGGCGTTTTCCACCACGTATGCGATACGGCGAACCGGGCTGAACGAAGAGTCAAGCTGCAAGCGACCAATGCTGCGGCTTTCGTCTTCATCGCTCTGACGCGAGTCGGCCGGTTCATAACCACGACCACGAGCTACTACGAGCTTCATGTTCAGGGCGCCGTTAGACGCCAGGTTAGCGATTACGTGATCGGGATTAACGATCTCGACATCATGATCCAGCTGAATATCGGCAGCGGTAACCACCCCCGAACCCTTCTTCGACAAGGTCAGCGTAACTTCGTCTCGACCGTGCAGCTTGATAGCCAGACCTTTAAGGTTCAACAGGATTTCAATTACGTCTTCCTGTACACCTTCGATGGCGCTGTACTCGTGGAGCACACCGTCAATCTCGGCCTCGACTACTGCACAGCCGGGCATGGAGGACAACAGGATGCGGCGCAGCGCGTTGCCCAGGGTATGGCCAAAGCCACGCTCGAGAGGCTCGAGCGTGATCTTGGCGCGGGTTGGACTGACAACCTGCACATCAATGTGGCGGGGTGTCAGGAACTCATTTACCGAAATCTGCATGGATGCACCTATTTTCTAGCCCTTACTTGGAGTAGAGCTCGACAATCAGGCTTTCGTTGATGTCGGCGGACAGATCACTGCGAGCTGGAACGTTCTTGAAAACGCCCGACTTCTTCTCAGTGTCTACTTCTACCCATTCTACGCGGCCACGTTGGGCACACAGATCGAGAGCTTGGACAATGCGAAGTTGGTTTTTTGCTTTCTCGCGAACAGCAACCACGTCACCAGCACGAACCTGGTAGGACGGAACGTTAACGGTTTGACCGTTTACGCTGATCGACTTGTGCGATACCAGCTGACGGGATTCGGCACGAGTCGAACCAAAGCCCATACGGTATACAACGTTGTCCAGACGGCATTCGAGCAGTTGCAACAGGTTTTCGCCAGTTGCGCCTTTCTTGCCAGCAGCTTCTTTGTAGTAGCCGCTGAATTGACGCTCGAGAACGCCGTAGATACGACGGACCTTCTGCTTTTCACGCAGTTGGGTGCCGTAGTCGGACTGGCGACCGCGGCGTTGGCCGTGGATACCAGGTGCTGCTTCAATGTTGCACTTCGATTCGATCGCGCGCACGCCGCTCTTCAGGAAGAGATCGGTGCCTTCGCGACGAGCGAGTTTGCATTTTGGACCAATGTAACGAGCCATTCTTTACAATCTCCTGGATTACACGCGGCGCTTCTTCGGCGGACGGCACCCGTTGTGCGGGATTGGCGTCACGTCGGTGATGCTGGCGATCTTGTAGCCACAGCCGTTCAAAGCGCGGACTGCGGATTCACGACCTGGACCTGGACCTTTGACGTTGACGTCGAGGTTTTTCAGGCCGTATTCCAGCGCAGCTTGACCAGCACGTTCAGCAGCTACTTGAGCAGCAAACGGGGTGGACTTGCGGGAACCGCGGAAACCCGAACCACCGGAGGTAGCCCAGGAAAGAGCGTTACCTTGACGGTCGGTGATGGTCACGATGGTGTTGTTAAAAGATGCATGGATGTGGGCGATGCCATCAACCACTGTCTTTTTAACTTTTTTACGAGGACGAGCAGCAGGTTTTGCCATGATTAAATTCCTGTCGATTCGCTGGGGCGATTACTTGCGGATCGGCTTACGCGGACCTTTACGGGTACGCGCGTTGGTCTTGGTACGCTGACCGCGTACTGGCAGACCACGACGATGACGCAGACCGCGATAGCAACCGAGGTCCATCAAGCGCTTGATTTTCATGTTGATTTCGCGACGCAGGTCACCTTCAGTGGTGAACTTCGCCACTTCGCCACGCAGCTGTTCAATTTGCTCGTCGCTCAGATCCTTGATCTTTGCGGCTGGGTTTACCCCAGTCTCTGCACAAATTTTCTGTGCAGTAGTGCGACCAACACCATAGATGTAGGTCAGCGAGATAACAGTATGCTTGTTATCTGGAATGTTAACGCCTGCAATACGGGCCATTCAGTGGGACTCCAATTGACAGCTACCTACGCCCCGGAAGCCAAGAAATAGGGCGCGAGATAATATCGCTGTAATAACAAATAATCAACCCGGCAGCGCACTAGCTGCCGGGCTTGAAGCACAATCACACTCAGCCTTGGCGCTGTTTGTGACGCGGTTCCGCGCTGCAAATTACTCGAACAACACCTTCGCGGCGAATAATCTTGCAGTTACGGCACAGCTTTTTCACCGATGCACGAACTTTCATCACCAACTCCTCGAACCTTATGGGTACTCAGCGCAACATGCCGCTGCCGTAACCCTTCAGGTTGGCTTTCTTCATCAGGGATTCGTACTGGTGCGAAACGAGGTGCGATTGTACTTGGGACATGAAGTCCATCACAACCACGACCACGATCAGCAACGAGGTCCCGCCAAGGTAGAACGGTACGTTGGCTGCAACCACCAGGAACTGGGGCAGCAGGCAGACGGCCGTCATGTAAAGAGCACCGAACATGGTCAAGCGAGTCAGAACGCCATCAATGTAGCGCGCAGACTGCTCACCTGGACGGATGCCCGGAATAAAGGCACCGGACTTCTTCAGGTTTTCCGCTACGTCTTTCGGATTGAACATCAACGCCGTATAGAAGAAGCAGAAGAAAATAATCCCTGCACTAAACAGCAGAATATTCAACGGCTGACCAGGAGCGATCGACTGCGAGATGTCCTGCAACCAGCCCATACCTTCAGACTGGCCGAACCAGGCACCCAACGAAGCCGGGAACAGCAAGATGCTGCTCGCGAAAATAGCCGGAATAACACCGGCCATGTTCACCTTCAGCGGCAAGTGGCTTGTCTGCGCAGCGAAGACCTTGCGGCCCTGCTGACGCTTGGCGTAGTGAACAGCAATACGACGCTGACCACGCTCAATGAACACCACGAAACCGATAATCGCTACTGCCAGCAAACCGATGGCAACCAGGGCGAAGATGTTGATATCACCCTGACGTGCAGACTCGAAAGACTGCCCAATCGCTCTCGGAAGACCGGCGACGATACCCGAAAAAATCAACATCGAGATACCGTTGCCAACACCACGCTCAGTAATCTGCTCACCCAGCCACATCATGAACATCGCACCAGCCACAAAAGTGGATACCGCGACGAAATGGAAGCCAAAGTCACCAGTGAACGCAACGCCCTGCCCCGCCAGACCAATGGACATGCCAATGGCCTGAACGAGAGCGAGAACGACAGTGCCGTAGCGGGTGTACTGGCTGATCTTGCGACGGCCAGCTTCACCTTCCTTCTTCAACTGCTCCAGCTGCGGGCTGACGGCGGTCATCAGCTGCATGATGATCGATGCCGAAATGTACGGCATGATCCCCAGTGCAAAGATGCTCATCCGCTCCAGCGCGCCGCCGGAAAACATGTTGAACAAGCTAAGAATGGTCCCCTCATTCTGTCGAAACAGGTCCGCGAGTCGGTCCGGGTTGATACCTGGAACCGGGATGTGTGCGCCTATTCGGTAGACGATAATCGCCAGGAACAGAAAACGCAGACGAGCCCAGAGTTCAGACATACCGCCTTTGCCGAGCGCAGAGAGAGCACCTTGCTTAGCCATTTATTCCTCGAACTTGCCGCCAGCTGCTTCGATAGCCGCACGCGCACCTTTGGTGGCGCCGATTCCCTTTCCGATGGTCACAGCGCGAGTCACTTCGCCGGACAGCATGATTTTCACACGCTGTACGTTGACGTTGATCACGTTGGCATCTTTCAGGGACTGCACGGTGACGATGTCGCCTTCCACTTTAGCCAGCTCGGACAGACGCACTTCTGCGCGATCCATGGCCTTCAGGGACACGAAACCGAATTTCGGCAGGCGACGATGCAGCGGCTGTTGACCGCCTTCAAAGCCTGGAGCAATGGTGCCACCGGAGCGGGAAGTCTGACCTTTGTGACCACGGCCACCAGTCTTACCCAAACCACTACCGATACCACGGCCCGGACGATGCTTTTCGCGACGGGAACCCGGCGCTGGACTCAGATCATTGAGTTTCATCGATTAACCCTCGACACGCAGCATGTAGTAAGCCTTGTTGATCATCCCGCGATTCTCGGGAGTATCCTGGACTTCTACAGTGTGACCGATGCGACGCAGACCCAGACCCTTAACGCACAGTTTGTGGTTAGGGATGCGGCCGGTCATGCTTTTGATCAGCGTAACTTTAACGGTAGCCATGATCAGAAGATCTCCTTGACGCTTTTGCCACGCTTGGCGGCAATGGATTCAGGAGACTGCATTGCTTTCAAACCCTTGAAAGTGGCGTGAACCACGTTTACCGGGTTAGTCGAGCCGTAGCACTTGGCCAGAACGTTCTGAACGCCAGCAACTTCGAGAACGGCACGCATTGCGCCGCCAGCGATGATACCGGTACCTTCAGAAGCAGGCTGCATGTACACCTTCGAAGCGCCGTGAGCGGACTTCATTGCGTACTGCAGAGTGGTGCCGTTCAGATCAACCTGGATCATGTTGCGGCGAGCAGCTTCCATTGCCTTCTGGATCGCAGCAGGCACTTCACGCGACTTGCCACGGCCGAAGCCAACACGCCCTTTACCATCACCAACCACGGTCAACGCGGTGAAAGTGAAGATACGGCCGCCTTTAACGGTTTTGGCTACGCGGTTAACTTGAACCAGCTTCTCGATGTAGCCTTCGTCGCGCTTTTGGTCGTTATTTGACATAACTTAGAACTCCAGCCCAGCTTCACGAGCAGCATCAGCCAGCGCTTTAACGCGGCCGTGGTACTTGAAGCCAGAGCGGTCGAAAGCCACCTGCGAGACGCCAGCGGCCTTAGCACGCGTAGCGACCAGCTGGCCAACCTTAGTGGCCGCGTCGATGTTGCCAGTGGCGCCATCACGCAGTTCTTTATCCAAAGTCGAGGCGCTTGCCAGGACTTTGTTGCCGTCGGCCGAAATGACCTGGGCGTAGATGTGCTGCGAAGAGCGGAACACGCAGAGACGCACGACTTCGAGTTCGTGCATTTTCAGGCGTGCTTTGCGAGCGCGACGCAGTCGAGTAACTTTTTTGTCGGTCATTTGCTATGCCCTACTTCTTCTTGGCTTCTTTACGACGGACGACTTCGTCCGCGTAGCGCACACCTTTGCCTTTGTACGGCTCTGGTGGACGGAAGTCGCGGATCTCGGCGGCCACTTGACCTACCAGCTGCTTGTCGATGCCCTTGATCAGGATATCGGTCTGGCTAGGAGTCTCAGCGGTGATGCCTTCCGGCAGTTCGTAATCCACTGGATGCGAGAAGCCAAGAGCCAGGTTCAGCACTGTGCCTTTTGCTTGCGCTTTGTAACCAACACCGACCAGCTGGAGCTTGCGCTCGAAGCCTTGGCTTACGCCTTGGACCATGTTGTTAACCAACGCACGAGTGGTACCAGCCATTGCGCGAGTCTGTTGATCGCCATTGCGAGCAGCGAAACGCAGCTCACCAGCTTCTTCAACGATCTCAACGGACGAATGGATGTTCAGTTCGAGAGTGCCCTTGGCACCCTTCACCGAAAGCTGTTGGCCTGCGAATTTTACTTCGACGCCGGCTGGCAGCTTAACGGGGTTCTTAGCGACGCGAGACATGCTTATCCCCCCTTAGAACACAGTGCAAAGAACTTCGCCGCCGACACCGGCAGCGCGCGCAGCACGATCAGTCATCACACCTTTGTTGGTGGAGACGATAGACACACCGAGGCCGCCACGAACTTTCGGCAGATCCTCGACGGACTTGTACTGACGCAAGCCTGGACGGCTAACGCGCTTCACTTCTTCGATAACCGGACGGCCTTCGAAGTATTTCAGCTCGATAGACAGCAGTGGTTTGGTTTCGCTGCTGATCTGATAACCCGCGATGTAACCTTCGTCCTTCAGGACTTTGGCAACAGCTACCTTCAACGTGGAAGATGGCATGCTTACGACGGACTTTTCAGCCATCTGGGCATTACGGATTCGAGTTAGCATGTCCGCTAACGGGTCCTGCATACTCATGGGCTAGACGCTCCTAATACAGAAAAATTAGCCTTGCGGCTACTACGTGTCGCCGAGAATCTCCGAGCATAGAAAACACGGGCTCAGGCGAGCCGGGTATTCTAGACACACCCCAGAAATGAATCAAGCCCCAAAAGGGGCTTGATTCAGATTCAAGGCCACCGGTGGTCAGGTTCTTGCGAACCTGACCACCAAGGCTTTGACAGCAATTACCAGCTGGCTTTAACCAGACCTGGAACGTCACCACGCATTGCCGCTTCACGCAGTTTGTTACGGCCGAGGCCGAACTTGCGGTAAACGCCGTGCGGACGACCAGTCAGGCGGCAACGGTTACGCATGCGCGAAGCGCTTGCATCACGTGGTTGCTTCTGCAGAGCTACGGTTGCTTCCCAACGCGCTTCTGGACTTGCGTTCAGATCGACGATGATAGCTTTCAGCGCTGCACGCTTGGTGGCGTACTTGGCAACGGTGAGCTGACGCTTCAGCTCACGGTTTTTCATGCTCTTCTTGGCCATTTTCCTACTCCAATCAGTTGCGGAACGGGAATTTGAAAGCGCGCAGCAGAGCACGGCCTTCGTCATCGTTCTTGGCAGTGGTGGTCAGGGTAATGTCCAGACCGCGGAGAGCATCGATCTTGTCGTAGTCGATTTCCGGGAAAATGATCTGCTCTTTTACGCCCATGCTGTAGTTGCCACGACCATCAAAGGACTTGGCATTCAGGCCGCGGAAGTCGCGAACCCGTGGCAGGGAGATCGACAGCAGACGATCCAGGAACTCGTACATACGCTCACGGCGCAGGGTCACTTTGACGCCGATCGGCCAACCTTCACGGACTTTAAAGCCAGCGATGGATTTCCGAGCGTAAGTCACAACGACTTTCTGGCCGGTGATCTTTTCCAGGTCAGCAACAGCGTGCTCGATGACTTTTTTGTCGCCGATCGCTTCGCCCAGACCCATGTTCAGGGTGATTTTGGTAACGCGCGGAACTTCCATCACGTTCGAAAGCTTAAGTTCTTCCTTAAGTTTCGGTGCGATTTCCTTCCGGTAAATCTCTTTTAGTCGTGCCATGGTCTTCTACCTAGCAGTGTTCAAGCATCAACCGCTTTTTGGGTCGACTTGAAGACACGAATTTTCTTACCGTCTTCTACTTTGAAACCAACGCGGTCAGCCTTGTTGGTTTCGCCGTTGAAGATGGCGACGTTGGAAGCGTGCAGTGGCGCTTCTTTCTCGACGATACCGCCCTGTACGCCCGACATCGGGTTAGGCTTGGTATGACGCTTGACCAGGTTCAGACCACCAACAACCAGACGGTTGTCAGCAAGAACCTTCAGCACCTTACCGCGCTTACCTTTGTCTTTGCCGGCGATCACGATGATCTCGTCGTCACGACGAATCTTTTGCATGTCGGATCTCCTTACAGCACTTCTGGGGCGAGCGAGACGATCTTCATGAACTTCTCAGTACGAAGTTCACGGGTCACTGGCCCAAAGATACGGGTGCCGATCGGCTCTTGCTTGTTGTTCAGAAGAACAGCAGCGTTGCCATCAAAGCGGATAATGGAGCCATCAGCACGGCGTACGCCGTGACGAGTGCGGACTACTACAGCAGTCATCACTTGGCCTTTTTTCACTTTACCGCGAGGAATTGCTTCCTTGACGGTAACTTTGATGATGTCACCGATACCAGCGTAACGACGATGGGAGCCACCCAGCACCTTGATGCACATAACACGGCGAGCGCCGCTGTTATCGGCCACATCGAGCATGGATTGAGTCTGAATCATATAATTTCTCCGACCCCTAGTCCTTAGACTTCCACAGCGCGTTCGAGAACTTCAACCAGCGCCCAAGACTTGGTCTTGGCCAAAGGACGAGTTTCACGAATAGTGACTTTGTCGCCGATGTGGCACTGATTGGTTTCGTCGTGCGCGTGCAGCTTAGTCGAACGCTTAACATATTTACCGTAGATCGGGTGCTTAACGCGACGCTCGATCAGAACGGTGATGGTTTTGTCCATCTTGTCGCTGACAACACGGCCAGTCAGCGTACGGACAGTTTTTTCGGCTTCAGCCATGATCACTTACCTGCCTGCTGGTTGAGCACAGTCTTCACGCGAGCGATGTCACGCTTAACTTGCGAGAGCAGATGAGACTGCCCCAACTGGCCAGTTGCTTTCTGCATACGCAGATTGAACTGGTCGCGCAGCAGGCCGAGCAGTTGCTCGTTCAGCTGCTGTGCGGATTTTTCACGAAGTTCATTCGCTTTCATCACATCACCGTCCGTTTAACAAAGGAGGTGGCGAGCGGCAGCTTTGCAGCAGCCAGGGCGAAAGCCTCACGCGCCAGCTCTTCAGAAACACCCTCGATTTCATACAGGACTTTGCCTGGCTGAATCTGGGCAACCCAGTACTCCACGTTACCCTTACCTTTACCCATCCGAACCTCGAGAGGTTTTTTGGAGATCGGCTTGTCCGGGAATACACGGATCCAGATCTTGCCGCCACGTTTTACGTGACGGGTCAGAGCACGACGCGCTGACTCGATCTGACGAGCGGTGAGACGACCACGAGCAACAGACTTCAGCGCGAACTCGCCGAAGCTGACTTTGCTACCGCGCAATGCCAGGCCACGGTTGTGACCAGTCATTTGCTTGCGGAACTTCGTACGCTTTGGTTGCAACATTTGGCGTACCCCTTACTTAGCAGCTTTTTTACGAGGCGCTGGTGCTTGTGGTTTCAGTTCTTCTTGGCGACCACCAATTACTTCGCCTTTGAAGATCCAAACCTTTACACCGATCACACCGTAAGTGGTGTGAGCTTCGTAGTTGGCATAGTCGATGTCGGCACGCAGGGTGTGCAATGGCACACGACCTTCGCGATACCATTCAGTACGTGCGATTTCAGCACCGCCGAGACGACCGCTCACTTGGATTTTGATGCCTTTGGCACCAATGCGCATGGCGTTCTGTACAGCGCGCTTCATAGCGCGACGGAACATTACGCGACGCTCCAGCTGCTGAGCTACGCTCTGCGCAACCAGCATACCGTCGAGTTCCGGCTTGCGGATCTCTTCGATATTGATGTGCACAGGCACACCCATTTGCTTGGTCAGGTCCTGACGCAGTTTCTCAACATCTTCACCTTTCTTCCCGATAACGATACCTGGACGAGCGGTGTGGATGGTGATGCGTGCAGTTTGGGCCGGACGATGGATATCGATACGGCTTACGGACGCGCTTTTTAGTTTGTCTTGGAGATACTCACGCACATTCAGATCTGCGAGCAAATAGTCCGCATAAGTCCGACCGTCTGCGTACCAGACGGAGGTGTGCTCCTTGACGATTCCCAGGCGAATGCCAATGGGATGTACTTTCTGACCCATCTCTTCGACTCCGTTACTTGTCAGCAACCTTGACAGTGATATGGCAAGACCGCTTGACGATGCGATCAGCACGGCCTTTGGCACGTGGCATGATGCGCTTCAGCGAACGCCCTTCGTTAACGAAAACGGTGCTGACCTTCAGGTCATCAACGTCTGCGCCTTCGTTATGCTCGGCGTTGGCTACGGCCGACTCCAGCACTTTCTTCATGATCTCGGCGGCTTTCTTACTGCTGAAAGCCAACAGGTTGAGCGCTTCGCCCACCTTCTTCCCGCGGATCTGGTCGGCGACCAAGCGGGCTTTCTGGGCGGAGATTCGAGCGCCCGACAACTTAGCGGCTACTTCCATTTCCTAACCCCTTAACGCTTGGCTTTCTTGTCTGCCACGTGCCCGCGATAAGTGCGGGTACCGGCGAACTCGCCCAGTTTGTGGCCGACCATGTCTTCGTTCACGAGAACTGGGACGTGCTGACGACCGTTGTGTACTGCGATGGTCAGACCGACCATTTGTGGCAGGATCATCGAACGACGCGACCAGGTTTTAACTGGTTTGCGATCGTTCTTTTCCGCCGCCACTTCGATCTTCTTCAGTAGGTGAAGATCGATAAAAGGACCTTTTTTCAGAGAACGTGGCACTGTCGTATCCCTCTATTTACTTGCGACGACGGACGATCATTTTGTCGGTACGCTTATTACCACGAGTCTTCGCGCCCTTAGTCGGGAAGCCCCATGGCGATACCGGATGACGACCACCAGAGGTACGACCTTCACCACCACCATGTGGGTGGTCAACCGGGTTCATGGCAACACCACGAACGGTTGGGCGAACGCCACGCCAGCGTTTGGCACCAGCTTTACCCAGCGAACGCAGGCTGTGCTCGGAGTTCGAGACTTCGCCCAGGGTCGCACGGCATTCAGCCAGCACTTTACGCATCTCACCAGAACGCAGACGCAGGGTCACGTAGACACCTTCACGAGCGATCAGCTGAGCCGAAGCACCAGCGGAACGAGCGATCTGAGCGCCTTTACCTGGCTTCAATTCGATGCCGTGTACGGTGCTACCAACTGGAATGTTACGCAGTTGCAGAGCGTTGCCCGGCTTGATCGGTGCCAGAGCACCTGCGATCAGCTGGTCGCCAGCACTCACGCCTTTAGGGGCGATGATGTAGCGACGCTCGCCATCTGCGTACAGCAGCAGAGCGATGTGAGCAGTACGGTTTGGATCGTATTCGATACGCTCGACAGTGGCAGCGATGCCATCTTTGTCGTTGCGACGGAAGTCGACCAGACGATAATGCTGCTTATGACCACCACCGATGTGACGAGTGGTAATACGGCCATTGTTGTTACGACCACCAGACTTCGATTTCTTCTCGAGCAGCGGTGCGTGAGGAGCGCCTTTATGCAGCTCCTGGTTGACCACCTTGACCACAAAACGGCGGCCAGGGGAAGTCGGTTTGCATTTAACGATTGCCATGATGCACCCCTTCCTTACTCAGCACTGCTGCTGAAATCGAGATCTTGGCCTGGCTGAAGGGAGATAACTGCCTTCTTCCAGTCATTACGCTTGCCCAGACCGCGAGCAGTGCGCTTGCTCTTACCCAGAACATTCAGGGTAGTTACACGCTCTACTTTCACGCTGAACAGGCTTTCGACGGCCTTCTTGATTTCCAGCTTGGTTGCATCAGTAGCAACCTTGAAAACGAACTGGCCTTTCTTGTCTGCCAGAACCGTAGCCTTCTCGGAAACGTGCGGGCCAAGCAGAACTTTAAATACGCGTTCCTGGTTCATCCCAGCAGCTCCTCGAATTTCTTCACGGCCGACACGGTGATCAACACCTTGTCGTATGCGATCAGACTAACTGGATCGGAACCTTGCACATCACGTACATCTACGTGCGGCAGGTTGCGAGCAGCCAGGTACAGATTCTGATCAACAGCGTCCGACACGATCAGAACGTCGGTCAGGCTCATGTTGTTCAGCTTGCCCAGCAGGTCTTTGGTTTTCGGCGTTTCAACAGCGAAATCCTGAACCACGACCAGACGATCAGTACGCACCAGCTCAGCAAGGATGGAACGCATTGCTGCGCGATACATCTTCTTGTTCAGCTTCTGGGAGTGATCCTGAGGACGAGCTGCGAAAGTGGTACCGCCGCCACGCCAGATTGGGCTACGGATAGTACCGGCACGAGCACGGCCAGTACCTTTCTGACGCCATGGGCGCTTACCGCCACCAGAAACGTCGGAACGGGTCTTTTGCTGCTTGCTACCTTGACGGCCGCCAGCCATGTAGGCCACGACTGCTTGGTGAACCAGCGTCTCGTTGAATTCGCCGCCAAATGTCAGTTCGGAAACTTCGATCGCTTGAGCGTCATTTACATTTAATTGCATGTCAGCTTCCCCTTAACCGCGAGCCTTGGCTGCTGGACGTACAACCAAGTTGCCGCCAGTAGCGCCAGGAACAGCGCCCTTGACCAACAACAGATTGCGTTCAGCGTCCACGCGCACTACTTCGAGGGACTGCACGGTCACGCGCTCAGCGCCCATATGACCGGACATTTTTTTGCCCTTGAATACACGACCAGGAGTCTGGCACTGGCCGATAGAGCCTGGAACGCGGTGGGATACGGAGTTACCGTGGGTGTTATCTTGCCCGCGGAAGTTCCAACGCTTGATCGTACCCTGGAAGCCTTTACCCTTGGACTGACCGGTTACATCAACCAGTTGACCAGCGGCGAAGATTTCAGCGTTGATCAGATCGCCGGCCTGGTACTCGCCTTCTTCAAGGCGGAATTCCATTACGGTACGACCAGCGGCAACGTTCGCCTTGGCGAAGTGGCCAGCCTGAGCTGCTGTTACACGCGAAGCGCGACGCTCGCCGACAGTGACTTGCACTGCACGATAGCCATCGGTCTCTTCAGTTTTGAACTGGGTGACGCGATTCGGCTCGATCTCAATGACCGTGACCGGAATGGAGACACCTTCTTCGGTGAAAATACGGGTCATACCGCATTTACGACCGACTACACCAATAGTCATGTTGTAAACCTCATGAGTGTACGGGGCTTTCACCCGCTATGGCCGCCCATTTCAGAGCGTTACACGACTAAGACCGAGTCTTAGCCGAGGCTGATCTGCACTTCCACACCGGCCGCAAGATCAAGCTTCATAAGTGCATCAACGGTTTTATCCGTTGGCTGGACGATGTCCAGAACGCGCTTATGAGTACGGATCTCGTACTGGTCACGCGCGTCTTTGTTGACGTGCGGGGAGACCAGAACGGTGAACCGCTCTTTACGGGTAGGCAGTGGAATTGGACCACGCACTTGAGCACCAGTACGTTTCGCGGTTTCCACGATTTCCTGGGTTGATTGGTCGATCAGGCGATGGTCGAAAGCCTTCAACCTGATACGGATTTGCTGATTTTGCATTGGATTTCAGACTCCGGCTGCTATTCCCACCGGGCGCAATACGCCCGTTAAAAGGAGGCGCAATTCTATAGACGCCCCAGATAGGTGTCAACCCAATAAAAAAGCCCCCGCTGAGCGGGGGCCTTTTCAAAGCATCGAAGCTATCTCAAAAGAGAAGCTTACTCGATGATTTTAGCTACAACGCCAGCACCAACGGTACGGCCGCCTTCACGGATAGCGAAGCGCAGACCGTCTTCCATTGCGATGGTTTTGATCAGGGTAACAGTCATCTGAATGTTGTCACCTGGCATTACCATTTCAACGCCTTCTGGCAGTTCGCAGTTACCGGTCACGTCAGTAGTACGGAAGTAGAACTGTGGACGGTAGCCTTTGAAGAACGGAGTGTGACGGCCGCCTTCTTCCTTGCTCAGAACGTAAACTTCTGCGGTGAACTTGGTGTGCGGCTTAACCGAACCTGGCTTAACCAGAACCTGGCCACGCTCAACGTCGTCACGCTTGGTACCACGCAGCAGAACGCCGCAGTTCTCGCCAGCACGACCTTCGTCGAGCAGCTTGCGGAACATCTCAACACCGGTGCAGGTGGTGGTGGTGGTGTCACGCAGACCAACGATTTCCAGTGCATCTTGAACGCGAACGATACCGCGCTCGATACGACCAGTCACAACAGTACCACGACCCGAGATCGAGAATACGTCTTCGATTGGCATCAGGAATGGCTTGTCGATAGCACGCTCTGGCTCTGGGATGTAGGTATCCAGAGTTTCAACCAGCTTGCGAACAGCGCTGGTGCCCATTTCGTTATCGTCTTTGCCTTCCAGAGCCATACGAGCCGAACCGATGATGATCGGGGTGTCGTCGCCTGGGAAGTCGTAGGTGGACAGCAGGTCGCGAACTTCCATCTCAACCAGTTCCAGCAGCTCAGCGTCGTCTACCAGGTCAGCCTTGTTCAGGAAAACCACGATGTACGGAACGCCTACCTGGCGGGACAGCAGGATGTGCTCACGGGTTTGTGGCATCGGACCATCAGCGGCCGAGCAAACCAGGATCGCGCCGTCCATCTGGGCAGCACCGGTGATCATGTTCTTCACGTAGTCAGCGTGACCTGGGCAGTCAACGTGAGCGTAGTGACGAATGTTCGAGTTGTACTCGACGTGCGCGGTATTGATGGTGATACCACGAGCCTTTTCTTCTGGCGCGCTGTCGATCTTGTCGAATTCAACTACGGCCGAACCGAAAACTTCGGAGCAGACGCGAGTCAGAGCAGCGGTCAGAGTGGTTTTACCGTGGTCAACGTGACCGATGGTGCCAACGTTGACGTGCGGTAGGGAACGATCAAATTTTTCTTTAGCCACGACAATTAACTCCTTGCCTAAAGGACTGAATCAGCCTTGTTTTTTGGTAACGGTTTCGACGATGTGCGACGGAGCCGTATTGTATTTTTTGAATTCCATAGAGTAGCTTGCGCGACCCTGGGACATCGAACGAACGTCGGTCGCATAACCGAACATCTCGCCCAACGGAACTTCAGCACGGATAACCTTACCGGAAACCGTATCTTCCATACCCAGAATCATGCCGCGACGACGGTTAAGGTCGCCCATCACGTCACCCATATAGTCTTCAGGCGTAACAACCTCTACCGCCATGATCGGCTCGAGCAACTCACCACCGCCCTTCTGGGCCAGTTGCTTGGTCGCCATGGAAGCAGCCACCTTAAACGCCATCTCGTTCGAGTCGACGTCGTGGTAAGAACCATCAAACACGGTAGCCTTCAGGCCGATCAGCGGATAGCCGGCAACAACGCCGTTCTTCATCTGCTCTTCGATACCCTTCTGGATAGCCGGGATGTATTCCTTAGGAACCACACCACCCACTACTTCGTTCAGGAATTGCAGACCTTCCTGACCTTCGTCAGCAGGTGCAAAACGGATCCAGCAATGACCGAACTGGCCACGACCACCGGACTGACGAACGAACTTGCCTTCGATTTCGCAGCTCTTCGTGATGCGCTCACGATAGGAAACCTGAGGCTTACCGATGTTGGCTTCGACGTTGAACTCACGGCGCATCCGGTCAACCAGGATGTCCAGGTGCAGCTCGCCCATGCCGGAGATGATCGTTTGACCAGTCTCTTCATCAGTCTTGACGCGGAAAGACGGGTCTTCCTGAGCAAGTTTGCCCAGTGCGATACCCATTTTTTCCTGGTCATCCTTGGTCTTTGGCTCAACGGCAACCGAAATAACC
The DNA here is from genome assembly GCF_002356535.2 of Pseudomonas izuensis. Classification (NCBI taxonomy): domain Bacteria; kingdom Pseudomonadati; phylum Pseudomonadota; class Gammaproteobacteria; order Pseudomonadales; family Pseudomonadaceae; genus Pseudomonas; species Pseudomonas izuensis. The sequence goes on from NZ_AP017423.2 coordinate 6,106,654, forward strand.
GGCTCCGGGAAGTCCATGCGAACCAGGATGATTGGCTTGTCAGCGTTGCACAAAGTTTCGCCAGTGGTGACGTCCTTCATGCCGATCAAGGCCGCGATGTCGCCAGCGCGTACTTCCTTGATTTCTTCACGGGCGTTTGCGTGCATTTGCACCATACGACCCACGCGCTCTTTCTTGCCTTTAACCGAGTTGATCACGCCGTCGCCGGAGGCCAACACGCCCGAGTAAACACGGACGAAGGTCAAGGTACCCACGAATGGGTCGGTAGCGATCTTGAACGCCAGAGCCGAGAACGGCTCATTGTCGTCTGCATGACGCTCCATTTGCTTTTCCTCGTCATCCGGGTCAGTACCCTTGATGGCAGGAATGTCGGTAGGAGCCGGCAGGTAGTCGATAACGGCGTCGAGAACCAGGGGAACACCCTTGTTCTTGAAGGAAGAACCGCAAACAGCCAGAACGATCTCACCAGCGATGGTACGCTGACGCAGAGCGGCCTTGATTTCCTCGATGGAGAGCTCTTCGCCTTCGAGGTACTTGTTCATCAGCTCTTCGCTGGCTTCGGCCGCAGCCTCAACCATGTTGCTGCGCCACTCTTCAGCCAATTCCTGCAGTTCAGCAGGGATAGCTTCGCGACGTGGAGTCATGCCCTTGTCAGCATCGTTCCAGTAAACCGCTTCCATGGTCATCAGATCGATCTGACCCTGGAAGTTGTCTTCGGAACCGATAGCCAACTGGATCGGCACCGGAGTGTGACCCAGGCGCTGCTTGATCTGAGCGATCACGCGCAGGAAGTTCGCACCGGCACGGTCCATCTTGTTCACGTAAACGATACGTGGAACGCCGTACTTGTTGGCTTGACGCCATACGGTTTCGGACTGAGGCTCAACACCCGAAGTACCACAGAACACAACGACCGCGCCGTCGAGTACACGCAGGGAACGCTCAACTTCAATGGTGAAGTCAACGTGGCCCGGGGTGTCAATAACGTTGAAGCGGTATTGGTCTTTGTGCTGCTTCGCAGAACCCTGCCAGAAGGCGGTAATAGCAGCAGAAGTAATGGTAATACCACGCTCCTGCTCCTGCACCATCCAGTCTGTGGTCGCGGCGCCGTCATGCACCTCGCCCATCTTGTGACTTTTGCCGGTGTAAAAAAGGACGCGCTCGGTGGTGGTGGTTTTACCAGCATCCACGTGAGCAACGATACCAATGTTACGGTAGCGATTAATCGGTGTAGTACGAGCCATAAAGCCCTCGCAAAATTAGTGACGCTAAAATTAGAAGCGGTAGTGCGAGAAAGCTTTGTTAGCTTCAGCCATACGGTGCACGTCTTCACGCTTCTTAACTGCAGCACCTTTACCTTCGGCAGCGTCCAACAGTTCGCCAGCCAAACGCAGAGCCATAGACTTCTCGCCGCGCTTACGGGCGAAGTCTACCAACCAGCGCATTGCCAGAGCGTTACGACGGGACGGACGAACTTCAACCGGAACCTGGTAAGTAGCACCGCCTACACGGCGCGACTTTACTTCGACCAGCGGAGCGATGGCGTCGAGAGCTTTCTCGAAGATTTCCAGGGGGTCGCTGTTCTTGCGTTCTTTAACCTTTTCCAGCGCGCCATAAACGATACGCTCGGCAACGGCTTTCTTGCCGCTTTCCATTACGTGGTTCATGAACTTGGCCAGGATCTGGCTTCCGTATTTTGGATCGTCAAGCACTTCGCGCTTGGCTGCTACGCGTCTTCTTGGCATGGATAAGCCCTCAAACGGTCTTCAGGTTCGCTCGGAATCGGTGCCCTCTACGGGACGCCTCCGACCTTACTCTTATCGACTCAGAAAAATAGAAATCAGTTTTTTGCAGCAAGCGGCCATTACTTCGGACGCTTGGTACCGTACTTCGAACGACCCTGGTTACGACCTTTAACGCCGGAAGTATCCAAAGAACCGCGAACGGTGTGGTAACGAACACCTGGCAAGTCTTTTACACGACCGCCGCGGATCAGTACCACGCTGTGCTCTTGCAGGTTGTGACCTTCACCACCGATGTACGAGGAAACCTCGAAACCGTTGGTCAGGCGCACACGGCATACTTTACGCAGTGCCGAGTTAGGTTTTTTCGGCGTGGTGGTGTACACGCGGGTGCACACGCCACGACGTTGCGGGCAGTTCTGCAGCGCAGGCACGTCGGATTTCTCGACGATACGCTTACGCGGCTGACGTACCAGCTGGTTGATAGTTGCCATCTACTAGCTCCACTGTTGTCTTGCGACGCTATTGTCTTGCAAGAAAAGCAAAATGGCAGGAACGAATCCCCGCCAAATTTAGGGGTACAAGAGTCTAAAGAGGATCTTGCCCCCAGTCAAGGCAAGGCCCCGCCCTCCCCGCTCATCCAACCTCGACAATTTGTCTCGATTCGATGAACGGAGCGACCAGGGCCTTACGCTCATTTACCGCAGAACTCAGTTACCGCTCGAGTTCAGCGCTTCGGTCAGTGCAGCTTCCACTTCACTGGCGCTTACGCGCAACGGTTTGTCTGCATCACGGCGACGCTTACGCTCGCTGTGATAAGCCAGACCGGTACCAGCCGGGATCAGACGACCCACGACCACGTTTTCTTTCAGGCCGCGCAGGTAGTCGCGCTTGCCGGTTACCGCCGCTTCGGTCAGTACACGGGTGGTTTCCTGGAAGGAAGCCGCCGAGATGAACGATTCGGTGGACAACGACGCCTTGGTGATACCCAGCAGAACGCGAGTGAACTTGGAGACAAACTTGTCCTCGCCGCTCAAACGCTCGTTCTCTACCAGAACGTGAGTCAATTCCATCTGGTCGCCCTTGATGAAACTGGAATCGCCGGATTCAGCGATTTCAACTTTACGCAGCATCTGACGCAGAATGGTCTCGATGTGCTTGTCGTTGATCTTCACGCCTTGCAGACGATAAACGTCCTGGATCTCGTTAACGATGTACTTGGCCAGCGCACTCACACCCAGCAGACGCAGGATGTCGTGTGGATCGCTCGGACCGTCGGAGATAACTTCGCCGCGGTTTACCTGTTCGCCTTCGAACACGTTCAGGTGACGCCACTTCGGAATCAGCTCTTCGTACGGATCGCTACCGTCGTTCGGGGTGATCACCAGACGGCGCTTGCCCTTGGTCTCTTTACCGAACGCGATGGTGCCGCTGACTTCAGCCAGAATCGAGGCTTCTTTCGGACGACGGGCTTCGAACAAGTCGGCAACACGCGGCAGACCACCGGTGATGTCACGGGTCTTCGAAGTTTCTTGCGGAATACGAGCGATAACATCACCGATCGCAATTTTCGCACCGTCCGCTACACCGACCAGGGCGTTGGCTGGCAGGAAGTACTGAGCGATAACATCAGTGCCTGGCAGCAACAGATCCTTGCCGTTGTCGTCGACCATCTTCACAGCAGGACGGATGTCCTTACCGGCAGCTGGACGGTCTTTGGCGTCGAGTACTTCAATGTTGGTCATACCGGTCAATTCGTCAGTCTGACGCTTGATCGTGATGCCTTCTTCCATGCCCACGTAGGTCACGGTACCTTTCATTTCGGTAACGATCGGGTGAGTGTGCGGATCCCACTTGGCCACGATTGCGCCAGCGTCGACCTTGTCACCTTCTTTAACCGAAATCACAGCACCGTACGGCAGCTTGTAACGCTCACGCTCACGACCGAAGTCATCAGCGATGGCCAGCTCACCGGAACGGGACACAGCAACCAGGTGACCATCCACTCGCTCAACGTGCTTCAGGTTATGCAGACGGACGGTACCGCCATTCTTCACCTGAACGCTGTCGGCTGCGGAGGTCCGGCTTGCCGCACCGCCGATGTGGAACGTACGCATCGTCAGCTGGGTACCCGGCTCACCGATGGACTGGGCAGCGATAACGCCGACCGCTTCACCGATGTTCACCTGGTGACCACGAGCCAGATCGCGGCCGTAGCACTTGGCGCAAATGCCGTAGCGGGTTTCGCAGCTGATCGGCGAACGCACGATCACTTCGTCGATGCTGTTCAGCTCGATGAACTCGACCCACTTCTCGTCTACCAGGGTGCCAGCAGGAACGATAACGTCCTCGGTACCTGGCTTGAATACGTCACGGGCGATAACACGACCCAATACGCGCTCACCCAGCGGCTCTACAACGTCGCCGCCTTCAATGTGCGGAGTCATCAGCAGGCCGTGCTCGGTGCCGCAATCGATCTCGGTTACAACCAGATCTTGTGCCACGTCTACCAGACGACGAGTCAGGTAACCGGAGTTAGCGGTTTTCAACGCGGTATCCGCCAGACCTTTACGAGCACCGTGAGTGGAGATGAAGTACTGAAGTACGCTCAAACCTTCACGGAAGTTCGCAGTAATCGGCGTTTCGATGATGGAGCCGTCCGGCTTGGCCATCAGGCCACGCATACCGGCGAGCTGACGGATCTGCGCAGCAGAACCCCGTGCGCCCGAGTCAGCCATCATGTACATCGAGTTGAAGGATTCCTGGTCGACTTCGACGCCATGACGGTCGATGACTTTCTCTTTCGAGAGGTTGGCCATCATCGCCTTGGAAACTTCGTCGTTCGCCTTGGACCAAAGGTCGATCACTTTGTTGTACTTCTCGCCCTGGGTTACCAGGCCGGAGGCGTACTGACTTTCGATCTCTTTCACTTCGTCGGTAGCAGTACCGATGATGCGGGCTTTTTCATCCGGGATAACGAAGTCGTTAACACCGATGGAAACGCCGGAAATGGTCGAATAGGCAAAACCGGTGTACATCAACTGGTCAGCGAAGATCACGGTCTCTTTCAGACCAACCACGCGGTAGCACTGGTTGATCAGTTTGGAGATCGCCTTTTTCTTCATCGGCAGGTTGACGACGTCGTACGACAGACCTTTCGGCACAACCTGGAACAACAGCGCACGGCCGACAGTAGTGTCGACGATACGGGTGTTGGTCACGCTGCCGCCATCACGGTCGTTGACGGTTTCGTTGATCCGCACTTTGACCTTGGCGTGCAGTGCGGCTTCGCCAGCACGGAACACACGGTCAACTTCTTGCAGATCCGCGAACACACGACCTTCGCCCTTGGCGTTGATCGCTTCACGCGTCATGTAGTACAGACCCAATACAACGTCCTGCGACGGAACGATGATTGGCTCACCGTTGGCTGGCGACAGAATGTTGTTGGTCGACATCATCAACGCACGCGCTTCGAGCTGGGCTTCCAGCGTCAGCGGTACGTGCACGGCCATTTGGTCGCCGTCGAAGTCGGCGTTGTACGCGGCGCAGACCAGCGGGTGCAGCTGAATAGCCTTACCTTCGATCAGTACCGGTTCAAACGCCTGGATACCCAGACGGTGAAGGGTCGGTGCACGGTTGAGGAGGACCGGGTGTTCGCGGATCACTTCAGCGAGAACGTCCCAAACTTCCGGCAGCTCGCGCTCGACCATCTTCTTGGCAGCTTTGATGGTGGTCGCGAGACCACGCATTTCGAGCTTGCCGAAAATGAACGGCTTGAACAGCTCGAGAGCCATTTTCTTCGGCAGACCGCACTGGTGCAGACGCAAGGTCGGACCTACGGTAATTACCGAACGACCGGAGTAGTCAACACGCTTACCGAGCAAGTTCTGACGGAAACGACCTTGCTTACCCTTGATCATGTCAGCCAGGGATTTCAGAGGACGCTTGTTGGAACCGGTGATAGCGCGGCCACGACGACCGTTGTCGAGCAGTGCGTCGACGGCTTCCTGCAACATACGCTTTTCGTTGCGCACGATGATGTCCGGAGCGGACAGATCCAGCAGGCGCTTCAAGCGGTTGTTACGGTTGATCACTCGACGATACAGGTCGTTGAGGTCGGAAGTCGCGAAACGACCGCCATCCAATGGGACCAGTGGACGCAGATCTGGCGGCAGAACCGGCAGAACGGTCAGCACCATCCACTCTGGGAGGTTGCCGGAACCCTGGAAGGCTTCCATCAACTTCAGACGCTTGGACAGCTTCTTGATCTTGGTTTCGGAGTTGGTTTGCGGAATCTCTTCACGCAGACGGCCAATCTCGTGTTCCAGGTCGATAGCGTGCAGCAGTTCGCGGACAGCTTCGGCACCCATGCGGGCATCGAAATCGTCGCCAAACTCTTCCAGCGCTTCGAAGTACTGCTCATCGTTCAGCAGCTGACCTTTTTCAAGGGTGGTCATGCCTGGATCGATAACGACGTAGCTCTCGAAGTAGAGAACGCGTTCGATATCACGCAGGGTCATGTCCATCAGCAAGCCGATACGGGACGGCAGCGATTTCAGGAACCAGATGTGGGCAACCGGCGAGGCCAGTTCGATGTGTGCCATGCGCTCACGACGAACTTTTGCCAGCGCGACTTCAACGCCGCACTTCTCGCAGATTACACCACGGTGCTTCAAGCGCTTGTACTTACCGCACAGGCACTCGTAATCTTTTACCGGGCCAAAGATTTTGGCGCAGAACAGGCCGTCACGTTCAGGTTTGAACGTACGGTAGTTGATGGTTTCCGGCTTTTTAACTTCACCGAACGACCACGAACGGATCATCTCAGGCGATGCCAATCCGATACGGATGGCGTCGAACTCTTCGACTTGACCCTGGTTTTTCAGCAAATTCAGTAGGTCTTTCAAGGCCTTTCCTCCTGGCGGAGCAGAGAGCGGGCAATCCTGCCCCGCTCTCGATTCGCGTCACGTGTTATTCGGTTTCCAGATCGATATCGATGCCGAGGGAACGAATTTCCTTGATCAACACGTTGAAGGACTCGGGCATGCCCGGCTCCATACGGTGATCGCCGTCCACGATGTTTTTGTACATCTTGGTCCGGCCGTTCACATCGTCCGACTTCACTGTGAGCATTTCTTGCAGAGTGTAAGCAGCACCGTATGCTTCCAGTGCCCAGACCTCCATCTCCCCGAAACGCTGACCACCGAACTGCGCCTTACCACCCAGCGGTTGCTGGGTAACCAGGCTGTACGAACCGGTAGAACGAGCGTGCATCTTGTCGTCTACCAAGTGGTTCAGCTTCAGCATGTACATGTAGCCAACGGTAACCGGGCGCTCGAACTTGTTGCCGGTACGGCCGTCAGTCAGCTGCATCTGGCCGCTTTCTGGCAGGTCAGCCAGTTTCAGCATGGCCTTGATTTCGCTTTCCTTGGCGCCGTCGAACACTGGAGTGGCCATTGGAACGCCGCCACGCAGGTTTTGAGCCAGATCCAGGATTTCCTGGTCCGAGAAGTCATCGAGGCTTTCCTGACGACCGCCGATCTCGTTATAGATCTCGTGCAGGAATTTACGCAGCTCGGCAACTTTGCGCTGCTCTTCAACCATACGGTTGATCTTCTCGCCCAGCCCTTTGGCCGCGAGGCCCAGGTGGGTTTCAAGGATCTGACCGACGTTCATACGCGAAGGTACGCCCAATGGGTTGAGGACTACGTCGACCGGGGTGCCATTGGCATCGTGCGGCATGTCTTCAACCGGCATGATCACGGAGACCACACCTTTGTTACCGTGACGACCGGCCATCTTGTCGCCCGGCTGGATGCGACGACGGATTGCCAGGTAAACCTTGACGATTTTCAGCACGCCTGGAGCCAGGTCATCGCCCTGCTGCAGTTTGCGCTTCTTGTCTTCGAACTTGTCGTCCAGCAGACGGCGACGATCAACGATGTAGGCCTGAGCCTTCTCGAGCTGCTCGTTCAGAGCATCTTCAGCCATGCGCAGTTTGAACCACTGGCCGTGCTCAAGACCGTCGAGCACTTCGTCGGTGATGTCCTGGCCTTTCTTCAGACCGGCACCACCTTCGGCTTTGTGGCCGACCAGGGCGGAGCGCAGACGTTCGAAAGTAGCGCCTTCAACGATGCGGAACTCTTCGTTCAGGTCCTTGCGGATCTCGTCCAGCTGGGACTTCTCGATCGACAGGGCACGAGCGTCACGCTCAACGCCGTCGCGGGTGAAGACCTGTACGTCGATGACAGTACCTTTGGTACCGGTAGGTACACGCAGGGAAGTGTCTTTAACGTCGCTGGCTTTTTCACCGAAGATCGCACGCAGCAGTTTTTCTTCCGGAGTCAGCTGAGTCTCGCCTTTCGGAGTGACCTTACCAACCAGGATGTCGCCTGCGCCAACTTCAGCACCTACGTAAACGATACCGGCTTCGTCCAGCTTGTTCAGTGCAGCTTCACCCACGTTCGGGATGTCCGCAGTGATTTCCTCTGGGCCAAGCTTGGTGTCACGCGCCACACAGGTCAGTTCCTGGATGTGGATCGTGGTGAAGCGGTCTTCCTGAACCACACGCTCGGACAGGCAGATGGAGTCTTCGAAGTTGAAGCCGTTCCATGCCATGAACGCGATGCGCATGTTCTGACCCAGCGCCAGTTCACCCATGTCGGTGGACGGGCCGTCGGCCATGATGTCGCTACGCTGAACCCGATCACCCTTACGCACCAGCGGACGCTGGTTGATGCAGGTGTTCTGGTTGGAGCGGGTGTATTTGGTCAGGTTGTAGATGTCGACACCGGCTTCACCGGTTTCAACTTCGTCATCGGCAACACGAACCACGATACGGCTGGCGTCGACGGAGTCGATCACGCCGCCACGACGAGCCACGACGCAAACGCCGGAGTCACGGGCTACGTTACGCTCCATGCCGGTACCTACCAGCGGCTTGTCAGCACGCAGGGTCGGTACAGCTTGACGCTGCATGTTCGAACCCATCAACGCACGGTTGGCGTCGTCGTGCTCGAGGAACGGAATCAGCGACGCAGCAACCGAAACTACCTGCTTCGGCGAAACGTCCATCAAGGTGACGTCTTCCGGCGCCTTGACGGTGAATTCGTTCAGGTGACGAACAGCTACCAGCTCGTCGATCAGGACTTTCTTGTCGTTCATCGTGGCCGAAGCCTGAGCGATCACGTGATCGGCTTCTTCGATGGCGGACAGGAACACGATCTCATCGGTGACCAGAGCGTCTTTCACCACGCGGTACGGGCTCTCGAGGAAACCGTACTGGTTGGTGCGCGCATAGGCGGCCAGGGAGTTGATCAGACCGATGTTCGGGCCTTCCGGCGTTTCAATCGGGCATACGCGACCGTAGTGAGTCGGGTGTACGTCACGAACTTCAAAGCCCGCGCGCTCACGAGTCAAACCGCCTGGGCCGAGTGCAGAAACACGACGCTTGTGGGTGATCTCGGACAGCGGGTTGTTCTGGTCCATGAACTGGGACAGCTGGCTGGAACCGAAGAACTCTTTCACCGCCGCAGCCACTGGCTTGGCGTTGATCAGGTCTTGCGGCATCAGGCCTTCGCTTTCAGCCATCGACAGACGCTCTTTGACCGCACGCTCAACACGTACCAGGCCAACGCGGAACTGGTTCTCGGCCATTTCGCCTACGCAGCGAACACGACGGTTACCCAGGTGGTCGATGTCATCGACGATGCCTTTACCGTTACGGATGTCGACCAGGGTCTTCAGTACCGCGACGATGTCTTCCTTGCACAGCACGCCCGAACCTTCGATCTCGGTACGACCGATACGACGGTTGAACTTCATCCGGCCGACCGCAGACAGGTCATAGCGCTCAGGGCTGAAGAACAGGTTGTTGAACAGGGTCTCGGCAGCGTCTTTGGTTGGCGGCTCGCCAGGACGCATCATGCGATAGATCTCGACCAGCGCTTCCAGTTGGTTGCTGGTGGAGTCGATCTTCAAGGTGTCGGAGACGAACGGACCGCAGTCGATATCGTTGGTGTACAGAGTTTCGATGCGAACAACGCCGGCCTTGGCAATTTTCGCCAGGATCTCGGTGTTCAGCTCGGTGTTGCACTCTGCCAGGATTTCGCCGGTTGCCGGATGCACGATGACCTTGGCGGTTGTGCGACCCAGGACGTAGTCCAGAGGCACATCCAGCTCTTTGATCCCGGCTTTTTCCAGCTGGTTGATGTGGCGAGCGGTGATACGACGACCTTGCTCGACAATAACCTTGCCTTTGTCATCCTGAATATCGAGGACAGCGATTTCACCGCGCAGGCGCTGAGGCACCAGCTCCAGGCTCAGGGTCTCGCCCTTCACGTGGAATACGTTGGTGGTATAGAACGCGTCCAGCACTTCTTCAGTGGTATAGCCCAGCGCGCGCAGCAGTACCGAGGCAGGCAGCTTGCGACGACGGTCGATACGCACGAATACGCAGTCTTTCGGGTCGAACTCGAAGTCCAGCCACGAACCGCGGTAAGGAATGATGCGCGCGGAGTACAGCAGTTTGCCGGAGCTGTGCGTCTTGCCACGGTCGTGGTCGAAGAACACGCCCGGGGAACGGTGCAGCTGGGAAACGATTACACGCTCGGTACCGTTGATTACGAAGGTACCGTTTTCAGTCATCAGGGGGATTTCACCCATGTAGACTTCTTGCTCTTTGATGTCCTTGATCGCTTTGTTCGACGATTCTTTGTCGAAAATGATCAGGCGCACTTTTACCCGCAAAGGTACGGCGTAAGTTACACCGCGCAATACGCATTCTTTGACATCAAATGCCGGTTCGCCCAGACGATATCCGACGTACTCCAGCGCAGCATTGCCGGAGTAGCTGATGATCGGGAAAACGGATTTGAAGGCCGCATGCAGGCCCACGTCGCGGAACTGATCTTTAGTCGCTCCCGCTTGCAAGAATTCACGATACGAATCCAGCTGGATGGCCAGGAGGTACGGCACATCCATGACGTCCGGCAACTTGCTAAAGTCCTTGCGGATACGTTTTTTCTCAGTATATGAGTAAGCCATCAGCGTTCCCCAGCTTGGTCACCTGCTTGTTTGGCCCCTCCCGACGGGAGCAGCCAGAAAATCGTGCAAACCCCATGGTTTGCGCCACCGCATCGGGTGGTTACAGCACGTTATCAGCACCGACCCAGTCGGCTGCCAATAACGGAAAAAGGCCGGTGGCAAGAGCCACCAGCCATCAGCCTGTCGCTTAACGCTCGGGCTGGAGGAGCAAAGTCGATGCTTACTTCAGCTCGACTTTAGCGCCTGCTTCTTCCAGAGCTGCTTTGGCTTTGTCAGCTGCGTCTTTGGCAACAGCTTCCAGAACCATGGCAGGTGCGCCGTCAACTACAGCCTTGGCTTCTTTCAAGCCCAGACCGGTCAGTTCACGTACAGCCTTGATCACGTTAACTTTCTTCTCGCCAGCTTCGGTCAGCATGACGTTGAATTCGGTTTGCTCTTCAGCAACGGCAGCAGCAACAGCTGGACCAGCCGATGCAGCAGCAGCGGTAACACCGAATTTTTCTTCGAAAGCTTTGATCAGCTCAACAACTTCCATTACGGACATGTTGCCAACTGCTTCAAGGATATCGTTCTGAGAGATAGACATGAATCTAATTCCTGATATTGGGGACGGCCTACGCGACCATCGAAAAAAACAAAAAACGCGAGAAGTTGACGAGCCTTAGGCTGCAGCAGCTTCTTTCTGGTCGCGAATTGCCGCCAGAGTACGAGCCAATTTGCTGGTAGCGCCTTGAATCACGCTCATCAGCTGAGAAATTGCTTCGTCACGGGTCGGCAGAGTTGCCAGTACGTCGATTTGGTTAGCTGCGAGGAACTTGCCCTCGAACGCAGCTGCCTTGATCTCGAACTTGTCCTGACCCTTTGCGAATTCCTTGAAGATCCGGGCAGCAGCGCCTGGATGTTCCTTGGAGAACGCAATCAGGGTAGGGCCAGTGAACACGTCGTTGAGGACACTGAATTCAGTGTCAGCAACAGCGCGCTTGAGCAGGGTGTTACGTACAACACGTACGTAAACGCCAGCTTCACGAGCCTCTTTACGGAGTCCGGTCATCGCGCCTACTGTTACGCCACGGGCATCAGCCACGACAGCGGACAGAGCGACTTTGGCAGCCTCGTTGACTTCAGCGACGATGGCCTTCTTGTCTTCGAGTTTAATTGCCACGGGTTTAACTCCTGCTTGTTACCGTTTCATCTGGTCGAAACCGGATGTCGTTTTGGTGTCTGATTCGGTAAGGAACCGGGAGCACCATCTGCGTAGGCTTGAGGTTTAAGACTTGCGTCGCCTACGGTCTTGGATAGCCCCCGCCAGGCAGGGACCCCAATTTTTCAATTGGCGCAATCGCTTGCGCCAATCTGTGTCTTACGCGTCGAGCGAGCTTTGGTCGATGACCAGACCTGGGCCCATAGTGGTGCTCAGGGTAACGCGCTTGACGTAAATGCCTTTCGAGGAAGCTGGCTTGATACGCTTCAGATCAGCGATCAGGGCTTCAACGTTTTCCTTCAGCTTGACGGCGTCGAAGCCGATCTTGCCAACGGAAGTGTGGATGATGCCGTTTTTGTCGGTGCGATAACGAACCTGACCAGCTTTGGCGTTTTTAACCGCGGTAGCTACGTCTGGAGTTACGGTGCCGACTTTAGGGTTAGGCATCAGGCCACGTGGACCGAGGATCTGACCCAACTGACCCACAACGCGCATTGCATCCGGGGATGCAATCACTACGTCATAGTTCAGGTCGCCGCCTTTCATTTCGGCAGCCAGGTCATCCATACCTACGCGGTCAGCGCCGGCAGCCAGAGCGGCTTCAGCAGCTGGACCCTGGGTGAACACGGCAACGCGAACAGTCTTGCCAGTGCCGTGTGGCAGCACGGTAGCGCTACGAACGACCTGGTCGGATTTACGCGGGTCAACACCCAGGTTTACAGCTACGTCGAACGACTCGCTGAACTTGACAGTCGACAGCTCGGCCAGCAAAGCAGCGGCGTCTACAAAGTTGTAGGCCTTGCCTGCTTCGATTTTGCCGGCGATAGCCTTTTGACGCTTGGTCAGCTTAGCCATTACACACCCTCCACGTTAAGGCCCATGCTACGAGCAGAACCGGCGATAGTACGCACGGCTGCTTCCATATCAGCTGCAGTCAGATCCGCGTTTTTGGTTTTCGCGATTTCTTCCAGCTGAGCACGAGTCACGGTGCCAACCTTAACGGTGTTCGGACGAGCGGAACCGCTGGTCAGACCGGCCGCCTTCTTCAGCAGAACCGAAGCAGGGGTGGATTTGGTTTCGAAAGTGAAGCTACGGTCGCTGTAGACAGTGATGATCACTGGAGTCGGCAGACCTGGCTCAAGACCCTGAGTACGGGCGTTGAAAGCCTTGCAGAATTCCATGATGTTCACGCCGTGCTGACCCAGAGCAGGACCAACAGGTGGGCTTGGGTTAGCCTGAGCGGCCTTCACTTGCAGCTTGATGTAAGCGGTAATCTTCTTGGCCATGAGGCACTCCAATTACGGGTTCAAACGCCTCGAAAGGCTCCCCGGTTACTTGCGCGTTTATCCCAGTGACGACAAAACCCCACAGCCTATGGCTGCGGGGTTGGGATGCTTGCTCAGCTAGACCTTTTCGACCTGACTGAACTCCAACTCTACCGGAGTAGAGCGACCGAAAATGAGCACAGCCACTTGGATCCGGCTCTTTTCGTAGTTAACTTCTTCGACAACACCGTTAAAGTCAGCGAACGGACCGTCATTGACGCGCACCGTCTCACCCGGCTCAAACAGAGTCTTCGGCTTCGGCTTATCGCTACCATCGGCGACGCGACGCAGAATTGCTTCCGCTTCTTTATCAGTGATCGGCGCAGGTTTATCGGCAGTTCCACCGATGAACCCCATCACTCGAGGAGTATCCTTGACCAAGTGCCAAGTACCCTCGTTCATATCCATCTGAACCAGCACATAACCCGGGAAGAATTTGCGCTCGCTCTTGCGCTTCTGGCCATTACGCATTTCAACCACTTCTTCAGTGGGAACCAGAATCTCGCCGAAGCCATCTTCCATGCCAGCCAGCTTTACGCGCTCAATCAACGAGCGCATGACATGCTTCTCGTAACCGGAGTAAGCATGCACTACATACCAACGCTTAGCCACGGGACACCCTTAGCCGACGATCAAGGAAACAAGCCAGCCGAGCAGGGAATCAAGCCCCCACAACAGCAACGCCATAACCAGGACAACAGCCACAACGATCAACGTGGTCTGCGTGGTTTCTTGGCGAGTTGGCCATACGACTTTACGAATTTCTGTGCGCGCTTCCTTAACCAGTACAAAGAAAGACTTGCCCTTAACTGTCTGCAGGCCTACAAAGGCAGCTACAGCAGCAATCACAAGCAAAGCGAGCACGCGGTACAGGATCGGCGAAGCAGAGTAATACTGATTGCCAACAACGCCAACAACCACCAAAGCAACTACTACTAGCCACTTGAGCAGATCGAAGCGAGAGCCTTGAGCTTCAGCTTTAGGAGTCATCTATGAAGATCCTGTGAAAAGAAAGCCAGACACACCTAGTGAATCTGGCAGGTCAGGAGGGAATCGAACCCCCAACCTACGGTTTTGGAGACCGTCGCTCTGCCAATTGAGCTACTGACCTAAAACAAAATCAGGCCGACCATTATGCAGACCTGAAAAAGACTTTACAACCACTTGCTAGACAACCCGACTAAACACCAACATCTACGAGGGCAGTCGCCCTCAAACCGCGATGAGGCGCAGCCGTAGCCGCCTAAAACAAAGGCAGATATTTTCATATCTGCCTTTTGTATGGAGCTCTTGAGCGGATTTGAACCGCTGACCTCACCCTTACCAAGGGTGTGCTCTACCAACTGAGCTACAAGAGCGTAACGCCGTGCAAAACCTGTAAACTTGGAGCGGGTAGCGGGAATCGAACCCGCATCATCAGCTTGGAAGGCTGAGGTTCTACCACTAAACTATACCCGCGAGGCTTACAGCTCTCGCTAAAAATGGTGGAGGGGGAAGGATTCGAACCTTCGAAGTCGTAGACGTCAGATTTACAGTCTGATCCCTTTGGCCGCTCGGGAACCCCTCCTAAGCGAGCCGGCATTCTATATCATGCCAGCCTTCTGTCAAGCATTTTCTCATTAAAAACCTGAGGTTAGCTGCGTTGACCTCGCTTCACACCGTTTACCGTTTTAGGTCTTCACTGTGGAGCGGGCGCCATTCTATGCAAACTATTCGGCGGGTGCAACCCCCTCGCAAGGCATTATTTTATGTTTTAACTCATTGAATTCTCTAGAAAGGTTTAACAGCTGCAAGTCATCAAGCCAGCGCCGGCTTTCGGGAGCCACCCGCACCCAGTAAGCAGCGGATTCGGAGCTACCTTTGGGTAGCGCCTGAAACTTGACATCCATACCACTCAGCCGGCGCTCAAGCCCCTGAGCAACATCCTGGCGAGTAAAGCCCCCCAGATAAAGACAACCCGCATCTGCCTGGGCAGCTTTTGCCTTATCTCTTGCCGAGTCCGTTGCCTCACTTAGCAGACGAATGTCCTGCTGGGACCCCCGATACAAACTCAAGGGCGTTACATCCTTCGCGCGCAGAGGAGCCTCCTGTTGATGCCAGATGTAATAGAACACATTGAGAACAAGCAGCAGCAGAAACAACCAACGCATAAAGACCTCAGGACAAAGGGCACGCCATAGCCAAGCCGACAAACACCAGATCCGGTACCACTCTGGCCTCAGGTATGATTTCTGTGACCTGAGCCGCATCCCCCCCCGTCAGAAACACCGTGAAATCCTTACCCCAATAGCTACGCGCCAACTCAAGCTGAGTCAGCACAAAGCCCCGAAGCATCAGCAGACAGCCGCGCTCGACCGCCTCAACAGTCGTACGGCCCGGAATGAGCTTTTCCAAAGCACGCTCAGCAGCAACGTCGCCATAACGAATCTTGCGAGTGTGAGTACGAAGCTGATTACGCATCAACGGCATCCCCGGACATATGAATCCGCCAAGATGCTCCCCATCCGCAGCAACGAAGTCAGCAGTGACTGCTGTACCGAAATCCAGCACCAGGCACGCGCCGGCCGCCAAATGAAACCCTCCGAGCAAGGCGAGCCATCGATCCAGCCCTAGCCGCTCGAACTCCTCATAGCCGTTACGGACACCGGACATCTCACGCGCCGGAGATGCACAGACCACGGACACCTCGAACACCTCCTGCAACAGCAGGATCAATGCATTGGTTTCATCTGCTGTCCTGACACTGACCAGCCGGCAATACTTGAGAGCAAGGCCCACGAGCCCTTTCAGGCCCTCGAGCAGTGCGAGGTCCGAATCGACAACCCCCTCACCCACCACTAGTCGGCCATCCGCATCAAGCACACGCCATTTGATAAAACTGTTTCCGCAGTCGAGCTCAAGAATCATTACGCAACCTCAGACTCAGCTCACCACCACTGAAGGCTTTCTCCACACCATCCACCTTCAAGCGCAACGCGCCCTGCCCATCAATACCCAGCACTTCGCCATCTATTTGGTTAACACCAGCAATCAACGACACTGCGCGCCCCTGCCACAGATGATTTTGCTCCCACTCGGCCCGAACAGCTGAAAAACCGCCAATCTGATGTCGGGCCAAGTACTTCTGCAGCATCAGCCCAAGCTCTGCAGCCAGGTGATTGCGATCAAACACCCTGCCCGACTCGAGACGCATGGACGTCCATTGTTGATCGACCTCATCGGCCATTTGCATATTTACATTAATACCGATACCCAGCACCACGTGGCAAACGTCGGCAGGATCCCCCACCAACTCCAGCAGTATTCCGGCAATCTTCTTCTGACCGACCAGGACATCATTGGGCCATTTCAATCCCACCCCTGGAACACCAAGCTCGCGCAGGACCTGCATGACGGCGAGCCCGACTACAAGACTTAACCCTTCCAATTGCCGCATTCCACCTTCAATACGCAGCACCAGGCTGTAATAGATGTTTTCTGCGAAAGGACTTACCCACTTCCGCCCTCGCCGCCCGCGACCGGCAGTCTGCCGCTCAGCAAGCACTACAAAAGGCGCAGCCTGATGCCGCTCGATGGCACGCAGAGCTTCAGCATTTGTGGAGTCAATCGAATGGAAGACCAGGACAGGCCAGTCACAAGATGGTGCCAATCGCCCAATCTCCAGCGGATCAAGCAGCGTCAGCGGCGCAGCCAGCTGATAACCACGTCCTCGAACCTTATGAATGGACAACCCCAGCTCAGCCTCTAACTGCTGAAGCTGCTTCCATACAGCACTGCGACTAACCCCCAGGGCAGCGCCCAGTGCCTGCCCTGAATGGAATCGGCCATCTTTAAGAAGCTTTAACAACGTCAGCATGCAAGTCTCGCCTCACAATGAGGCCCGCATGATAGCCACGCCCCGAGCAGTTGCATAGAAACCTGGCGAAGCAGATTTTCCAGCGGACAAAACAAAACCCCTACCTGCATACGCAGATAGGGGTTTCGGAATTTAATCTTGACGATGACCTACTCTCACATGGGGAAACCCCACACTACCATCGGCGATGCATCGTTTCACTGCTGAGTTCGGGATGGGATCAGGTGGTTCCAATGCTCTATGGTCGTCAAGAAATTCGGGTACCGAATCGTGGCCAGCGGGCCGCGCTTCAGCAAATTGGGCAGGTGATAGAATTCGGTGTTTTGCGAGCGTCGAACTTTCGGTTCGTTTCGTCTTCACACACCGCAATCTGGTCTCTTTCGAGTTCGCAAATTGCTTGGGTGTTATATGGTCAAGCCTCACGGGCAATTAGTATTGGTTAGCTCAACGCCTCACAGCGCTTACACACCCAACCTATCAACGTCGTAGTCTTCGACGGCCCTTCAGGGAACTCAAGGTTCCAGTGAGATCTCATCTTGAGGCTAGTTTCCCGCTTAGATGCTTTCAGCGGTTATCTATTCCGAACATAGCTACCCGGCAATGCCACTGGCGTGACAACCGGAACACCAGAGGTTCGTCCACTCCGGTCCTCTCGTACTAGGAGCAGCCCCTCTCAAATCTCAAACGTCCACGGCAGATAGGGACCGAACTGTCTCACGACGTTCTAAACCCAGCTCGCGTACCACTTTAAATGGCGAACAGCCATACCCTTGGGACCGGCTTCAGCCCCAGGATGTGATGAGCCGACATCGAGGTGCCAAACACCGCCGTCGATATGAACTCTTGGGCGGTATCAGCCTGTTATCCCCGGAGTACCTTTTATCCGTTGAGCGATGGCCCTTCCATACAGAACCACCGGATCACTAAGACCTACTTTCGTACCTGCTCGACGTGTCTGTCTCGCAGTCAAGCGCGCTTTTGCCTTTATACTCTACGACCGATTTCCGACCGGTCTGAGCGCACCTTCGTACTCCTCCGTTACTCTTTAGGAGGAGACCGCCCCAGTCAAACTACCCACCATACACTGTCCTCGATCCGGATAACGGACCTGAGTTAGAACCTCAAAGTTGCCAGGGTGGTATTTCAAGGATGGCTCCACGCGAACTGGCGTCCACGCTTCAAAGCCTCCCACCTATCCTACACAAGCAAATTCAAAGTCCAGTGCAAAGCTATAGTAAAGGTTCACGGGGTCTTTCCGTCTAGCCGCGGATACACTGCATCTTCACAGCGATTTCAATTTCACTGAGTCTCGGGTGGAGACAGCGCCGCCATCGTTACGCCATTCGTGCAGGTCGGAACTTACCCGACAAGGAATTTCGCTACCTTAGGACCGTTATAGTTACGGCCGCCGTTTACCGGGGCTTCGATCAAGAGCTTCGCGTTAGCTAACCCCATCAATTAACCTTCCGGCACCGGGCAGGCGTCACACCCTATACGTCCACTTTCGTGTTTGCAGAGTGCTGTGTTTTTAATAAACAGTCGCAGCGGCCTGGTATCTTCGACCGGCGTGGGCTTACGCAGCAAGTGCTTCACCCTCACCGGCGCACCTTCTCCCGAAGTTACGGTGCCATTTTGCCTAGTTCCTTCACCCGAGTTCTCTCAAGCGCCTTGGTATTCTCTACCCAACCACCTGTGTCGGTTTGGGGTACGGTTCCTGGTTATCTGAAGCTTAGAAGCTTTTCTTGGAAGCATGGCATCAACCACTTCGTCACC
Source organism: Pseudomonas izuensis (assembly GCF_002356535.2). NCBI lineage: Bacteria > Pseudomonadati > Pseudomonadota > Gammaproteobacteria > Pseudomonadales > Pseudomonadaceae > Pseudomonas > Pseudomonas izuensis. Next base: position 6,125,599 of record NZ_AP017423.2, read on the forward strand.
CAAAGGGTAACTCGTCATCAGCTCTCGGCCTTGGAATCCCGGATTTACCTAAGATTCCAGCCTACCACCTTAAACTTGGACAACCAACGCCAAGCTGGCCTAGCCTTCTCCGTCCCTCCATCGCAATAACCAGAAGTACAGGAATATTAACCTGTTTTCCATCGACTACGCTTTTCAGCCTCGCCTTAGGGACCGACTAACCCTGCGTCGATTAACGTTGCGCAGGAAACCTTGGTCTTTCGGCGTGGGTGTTTTTCACACCCATTGTCGTTACTCATGTCAGCATTCGCACTTCTGATACCTCCAGCAAGCTTCTCAACTCACCTTCACAGGCTTACAGAACGCTCCTCTACCGCATCACTTACGTGATACCCGTAGCTTCGGTGTATGGTTTGAGCCCCGTTACATCTTCCGCGCAGGCCGACTCGACTAGTGAGCTATTACGCTTTCTTTAAAGGGTGGCTGCTTCTAAGCCAACCTCCTAGCTGTCTAAGCCTTCCCACATCGTTTCCCACTTAACCATAACTTTGGGACCTTAGCTGACGGTCTGGGTTGTTTCCCTTTTCACGACGGACGTTAGCACCCGCCGTGTGTCTCCCATGCTCGGCACTTGTAGGTATTCGGAGTTTGCATCGGTTTGGTAAGTCGGGATGACCCCCTAGCCGAAACAGTGCTCTACCCCCTACAGTGATACATGAGGCGCTACCTAAATAGCTTTCGAGGAGAACCAGCTATCTCCGAGCTTGATTAGCCTTTCACTCCGATCCACAGGTCATCCGCTAACTTTTCAACGGTAGTCGGTTCGGTCCTCCAGTCAGTGTTACCTAACCTTCAACCTGCCCATGGATAGATCGCCCGGTTTCGGGTCTATTCCCAGCGACTAGACGCCCTATTAAGACTCGCTTTCGCTACGCCTCCCCTATTCGGTTAAGCTCGCCACTGAAAATAAGTCGCTGACCCATTATACAAAAGGTACGCAGTCACCCAACAAAGTGGGCTCCCACTGCTTGTACGCATACGGTTTCAGGATCTATTTCACTCCCCTCTCCGGGGTTCTTTTCGCCTTTCCCTCACGGTACTAGTTCACTATCGGTCAGTCAGTAGTATTTAGCCTTGGAGGATGGTCCCCCCATATTCAGACAAAGTTTCTCGTGCTCCGTCCTACTCGATTTCATGACTAAGAGATTTTCGCGTACAGGGCTATCACCCACTATGGCCGCACTTTCCAGAGCGTTCCGCTAATCTCAAAGCCACTTAAGGGCTGGTCCCCGTTCGCTCGCCACTACTAAGGGAATCTCGGTTGATTTCTTTTCCTCAGGGTACTTAGATGTTTCAGTTCCCCTGGTTCGCCTCTTAAGCCTATGTATTCAGCTTAAGATAACCATCTTATGATGGCTGGGTTCCCCCATTCAGACATCTCCGGATCAAAGTCTGTTTGCCGACTCCCCGAAGCTTTTCGCAGGCTACCACGTCTTTCATCGCCTCTGACTGCCAAGGCATCCACCGTATGCGCTTCTTCACTTGACCATATAACCCCAAGCAATCTGGTTATACTGTGAAGACGACATTCGCCGAAAATTCGAATTTCTCAATTAAGAGAACTCACAAATTTTACCTTAGCCTGATCCGTTACCAGTGAAAGTAACGTTCAGTCTATCTTTCTATCACATACCCAAATTTTTAAAGAACGAACTAGTCAAAGACTAGAAATCAACATTCAGCACCACCAACCGGCGATGGAATGCTCATTTCTAAGCTTTACTTCAGAAGCAGTAGTGGTGGAGCCAAACGGGATCGAACCGTTGACCTCCTGCGTGCAAGGCAGGCGCTCTCCCAGCTGAGCTATGGCCCCGTATTTCTACAGGCGTTTCCCACACAAAATTGGTGGGTCTGGGCAGATTC
>NZ_AP017423.2:6130000-6732290 GCF_002356535.2 Pseudomonas izuensis
TGATCTTGACGTCACGCGGATTGGCACCCGCCTCGACATCAGCACGCAAGGCGTTGATTTCATCCATGGAACGGAAGCTGAGCAATTCGAAGTAACGCCACATCAGCGCATCAGGGATGGAAACCAGTTTGCCGTACATCACGCCCGGCGCTTCCTGGATACCTACGTAGTTGCCCAAGGACTTGGACATCTTCTTCACGCCATCCAGACCTTCAAGCAATGGCATCGTCAGAATGCATTGAGCTTCCTGACCATAACTGCGCTGCAGCTCGCGCCCCATCAGCAGGTTGAACTTCTGATCGGTACCGCCCAACTCGACATCAGCACGCAAGGCGACCGAGTCATACCCCTGAACCAGCGGATAGAGGAACTCGTGAATGGCGATTGGCTGATTGGTCGTGTAGCGCTTGTCGAAGTCATCGCGCTCGAGCATGCGTGCGACCGTGTACTGCGAGGTCAGCCGAATGAAGTCGGCCGGCCCCATCTGATCCATCCAGGTGGAGTTGAAAGCCACTTCGGTTTTAGCTGGATCAAGAATCTTGAAAACCTGAGTCTTGTAGGTCTCGGCATTCTCAAGAACCTGCTCGCGAGTCAATGGAGGACGCGTCGCACTCTTGCCACTCGGATCACCGATCATCCCGGTGAAGTCGCCAATCAGGAAGATCACCTGATGACCCAGCTCCTGGAACTGACGCAGCTTGTTAATAAGCACGGTATGGCCCAGGTGCAAATCCGGCGCAGTCGGATCGAAGCCCGCCTTAATACGCAGCGGTTGGCCGCGCTTGAGCTTCTCAATCAGCTCGGACTCGACCAACAGTTCTTCCGCACCACGTTTGATCAGCGCTAGCTGCTCTTCAACCGACTTCATAACAGACCCGCAAGGCTCGAATTCAAAGGGAAACAACCATACAAGATCGCGCGTCAAATACAAGGTTTGCCCGGCGCACGGATGCCTATCCATGAACAGAGTGTCCACGGACTTGCTTCAGAGATGATTTGGTTATATTTTATACAGTTATTTCATATTCATCATGTCATTCATCTTTTCCAATTCATCTTTTTCAAAGTCAAAAATTACTTATGACCAAAGAATCGTCTAAAGCGCCACCGCTTTACCCGAAGACCCACCTGCTCGCCGCAAGTGGCATCGCCGCTCTTCTGAGCCTGGCGCTTCTGGTATTTCCTTCCAGTGATGTAGAAGCCAAGAAGACGACCCTGAGTCTCGAACTGGAAAGTCCTGTTGAACAACTGACACAAGATCAAGACGCTGCCGAGGCCGTCCAAGCCACAAATGAGCCAGCAGCTTCTCCTTTCGCACAGATCGATGACAGTGCAGAAGCCACTCAGGAAACCGCCCAAGCCGCACCCGCGCCGGTTGTCGAACAAAAGAAGGCACCAAACCACAGGGAAGTGATCGTCGGCAAGGGTGATACGCTCTCCACGCTGTTCGCGAAGGTTGGTCTTCCGGCCACTTCGGTGCATGAAGTGCTGGCCAGCGACAAGCAGGCCAAGCAGTTCAGCCAGCTCAAGCATGGACAGAAACTCGAATTCGAACTGAACCCGGATGGACAGCTGACAAACCTGCACAGCAAGGTCAGCGACCTTGAAACCATCACGCTGACCAAGAACGACAAGGGCTACACGTTCAACCGCGTTACCGCCAAGCCGACCGTGCGCTCCGCGTATGTTCATGGTGTGATCAACAGCTCGCTGTCGCAGTCTGCCGCTCGTGCCGGCCTGTCCCACAGCCTGACCATGGACATGGCCAGCGTGTTTGGTTATGACGTCGACTTCGCCCAGGACATTCGCCAGGGTGACGAATTCGACGTGATCTACGAGCAGAAAGTGGTCAATGGCAAAGCGGTCGGCAACGGCCCGATCCTGTCCGCGCGCTTCACCAACCGCGGCAAGACTTATACCGCCGTGCGCTACACCAACAAACAAGGCAACAGCAGTTACTACACGGCTGACGGCAATAGCATGCGCAAGGCGTTCATCCGTACTCCGGTAGACTTCGCCCGTATCAGTTCGAAGTTCTCCATGGGCCGCAAACACCCGATCCTGAACAAGATCCGCGCCCACAAAGGCGTCGACTACGCAGCTCCACGCGGCACTCCCATCAAGGCGGCCGGTGACGGCAAAGTATTGCTGGCTGGCCGTCGCGGCGGTTACGGCAACACCGTCATCATCCAGCACGGCAATACATATCGCACGCTGTACGGGCACATGCAGGGCTTTGCCAAAGGTGTCCAGACAGGCAGTAATGTCAAACAGGGCCAGGTGATTGGCTACATTGGCACCACCGGCCTGTCTACCGGCCCGCACTTGCACTATGAGTTCCAGGTCAACGGCGTGCACGTCGACCCGCTGGGCCAGAAAGTGGCAATGGCCGATCCGATCTCCAAGGCAGAACGCTCGCGCTTCCTCGCGCAAAGCCAGCCACTGATGGCGCGCATGGACCAAGAGAAAGCCACCATGCTGGCTTCGAAGCGCTAAGCCATGACGCTCTATATAGGTGTGATGTCCGGAACCAGCCTCGATGGCCTGGACATTGCGCTGATCGAGCTGACCCCGGCCACCAGGTTGGTCGCTAAGCACTACATCCCCATGCCCGAATCCCTGCGCGCCGAGCTGCTTGGCTTGTGCGCCAGCGGTCCGGATGAGATAGCCCGCTCCGCCATCGCCCAGCAGAACTGGGTGAAACTGGCCGCACAGGGCATTCACGCCCTCCTCGCAAAACAGCAACTCACACCTGATGACATTCGCGCGATTGGCAGCCATGGGCAGACTATTCGCCACGAACCGGCGCGCGGTTTTACGGTGCAAATCGGCAATCCAGCGCTGCTGACCGAGTTGACTGGCATCTCGGTCGTCAGCGACTTCCGCAGTCGCGACGTTGCTGCTGGCGGACAAGGCGCGCCTCTGGTTCCGGCCTTTCACGAAGCCTTGTTCGAAGAACAGGCCGGCAACCGCGCCGTACTGAACGTCGGCGGCTTCAGCAATCTGAGCCTGATCGAACCCGGCAAGCCTGTCGCCGGCTTTGACTGCGGCCCGGGAAATGTATTGCTCGACGCGTGGATTCACCAGCAACGCGGCGACAACTTTGACCGCGATGGCCAATGGGCTGCCAGTGGCAAGGTTGAACCGGTACTGCTGAAAGCACTGCTCAGCGATCCGTTTTTCATGACCCAAGGCCCGAAAAGTACCGGTCGCGAAGTATTCAACCTGCCATGGCTGATGCAGCACCTGACCCGGCTACCGACCTTTGCCGCCGAAAACGTACAGGCAACGCTGCTTGAATTGACCGCACTGACCATCGTCGAATCACTGCAAAGTGCTCAGTCGAATACTCAGGAAGTGCTGGTCTGTGGTGGTGGCGCGCACAACACAACATTAATGAATCGCCTGGCCAGCCTGCTGCCGAAGGCAAACGTCACCAGCACATCCGCGTACGGTGTCGACCCGGACTGGGTCGAAGCCATGGCCTTCGCCTGGCTGGCCCACTGCTGCCTCGAGGGCATTGCAGCCAATCGCCCAAGCGTCACTGGCGCCCGTGGCTTGCGTGTACTCGGCGCCATCTACCCCGCTTGATTGCTCCAGACAGCAAAACGCCGCAGGGCCTTGAAGCCATGCGGCGTTTTGATGATACAGGCGCGCTGATCAGATCGAGAACGACGAACCACAGCCACAGGTAGTGGTCGCGTTCGGGTTCTTGATGACGAAACGCGAACCCTCCAGACCTTCCTGGTAATCCACCTCCGCACCTGCCAGATACTGGAAGCTCATCGGATCGACAACCAGACTCACACCTTCGCGCTCGACGATGGTGTCGTCATCGGCCACTTCTTCATCGAAGGTAAAGCCGTACTGAAAACCTGAACAACCGCCGCCCGTAACGAATACGCGCAGCTTCAAGCGATCATTCCCCTCTTCATCGACCAGGCTCTTCACCTTGTGCGCGGCACCGTGTGTGAATTGCAAAGCCGTGGGGGTGAAGGATTCGACGCTCATGCTGACTATCTCCCGGCGTTACGCCGCCATAATGCGTGATGACGCGCATTATCCGCTTGTCCTAGAAAATCGGTCAACTATTGTTATGGTATATCAACCATCCCAATCGTCAGCCCGGAATGCAAAAAGGCCCGTTCAACGGGCCTTTTCACTGTGTGCAGTGAAGCCTTACGGCAACATGCCAGCGTGGGACAGGCCCAGACGCTCATCCAGCCCGAACAGGATGTTCATGTTCTGTACCGCCTGGCCCGACGCACCTTTGACCAGATTGTCGATCACCGACAACACAACCACCAGATCACCGTCCTGTGGACGATGGACCGCGATACGGCACACGTTGGCGCCCCGTACGCTACGGGTTTCCGGATGGCTGCCGGCCGGCATGACGTCGACGAACGGCTCATTGGCATAACGCTTTTCAAACAGCGCTTGAAGATCGACCGAGCGATCCACAACGGTCGCGTAGAGCGTCGAGTGAATGCCACGGATCATCGGTGTCAGGTGTGGAACGAAGGTAAGGCCAACGTCCTTACCTGCGGCACGACGCAGACCCTGGCGGATTTCCGGCAAGTGACGGTGCCCTTTGACGGCGTAGGCCTTCATGCTTTCCGACGTTTCAGAGTACAACGACCCTACAGATGCGCCGCGACCGGCACCGCTGACGCCGGATTTGCAGTCAGCGATCAGGCGCGAAGCATCGGCCAGACCTGCCTCAAGCAGCGGCAGGAAACCTAACTGCGTTGCGGTCGGGTAGCAACCCGGCACAGCAATCAGGCGCGCCTGTTTGATCTGCTCGCGGTTGACTTCCGGCAGGCCGTAGACAGCCTCCTCCAGCAACTGCGGCGCACCATGCGGCTGGCCGTACCATTTGGCCCATTCATCAGCATCCTGCAGACGGAAGTCGGCAGACAGGTCGATGACCTTGGTTCCGGCCGCGAGCAGTTCACCCGCCAGAGCGTGCGCAACGCCGTGAGGTGTTGCAAAAAACACCACGTCGCAAGCACCCAGGGTTTTGATGTCCGGAACGCTGAACGCCAGGCCGTCGTAGTGGCCTCGCAGGTTCGGATACATATCGGCCACGGCGAGGCCGGCCTCGGATCGGGAAGTGATGACGACCACTTCTGCCTGCGGATGCTGTGCCAACAGACGCAGCAGTTCGACACCGGTGTAACCCGTGCCGCCGACGATACCGACCTTGACCATAAACCTGCCCTCAACGAACCCACTGGAAAGCCGTCGATAATAGGGGCCGCGCGCCCCTGCGACAACCGGCAAGGTGACGATCGGAGGCTCAAGCCCCTACTATTCCGGCTACCGTGAATCCTGGAATAACCAAAATGCTCTATCTCTGGCTCAAAGCTTTTCACATCATCAGCGTCGTGTGCTGGTTTGCCGGCCTGTTTTACCTGCCGCGCCTGTTCGTTTATCACGCCCAAAGCGAGGACACCGTCAGCAAGGAACGCTTCAGCATCATGGAGCGCAAGTTGTATCGCGGCATCATGGGCCCGGCGATGATCGCTACGCTGATTTTCGGTGGCTGGCTGATCAGTCTTAATCCGGGAGCCTACTTCAGCCAGGGTGGCTGGATGCACGCCAAGCTGACCCTGGTGGTGTTGCTGATCGGCTACCACCACATGTGCGGTGCTCAGGTGAAGCGTTTTGCCCGTGGCGAAAACACCCGCAGCCATGTCTTTTATCGCTGGTTCAATGAAGTGCCGGTTCTGATATTGCTGGCAATCGTCATTCTGGTCGTCGTTCGGCCGTTCTAAATCCAACAGGAATAACTCACCGGGGGTCATCCAATGTCACTGCCCGCTTTGCTTGAACAACGTTTACGTCTGCCTGTGGTGGCAGCGCCAATGTTCCTGATTTCCAATCCGCAACTGGTGCTTGCCTGCTGCCGTAACGGCGTGGTGGGCAGCTTTCCTGCGCTGAACCAGCGCGAAAGCAGCGGTTTCAAGGCATGGCTGGAAGAAATCGAAGCCGGACTGGCGACACTGGAAAATCCCGCGCCGTACGCGGTCAACCTGATTGTCCACAAAAGCAATCCACGATTGCAGGCGGACCTGGAAATCTGCATCGAGCACAAAGTGCCGATCGTGATCACCAGCCTTGGCGCCGTGAAAGAAGTGGTCGATGCCGTCCACAGCTATGGCGGCCTGGTGTTTCATGACGTGACGACACGCCGCCATGCCGAGAAAGCCGCCGAAGCCGGTGTGGATGGTTTGATCGCGGTCGCTGCAGGTGCCGGCGGGCATGCCGGGACCTGGAGCCCATTCTCGCTAATCGCCGAGATCCGCCAGTTCTTCGACAAGACGCTGCTGCTGGCCGGGTGCCTGAACCATGGTCACGAAATACTCGCAGCGCAACTGCTCGGTGCGGATCTGGCCTACTTCGGCACGCGATTTATCGGCACCACCGAAAGTCACGCGCCTGAGGCCTACAAAAATATGCTGCTGACGTCCAGAGCGGCAGACATCATCCATACTCCTGCTGTATCGGGCGTACCGGCGAGCTTCATGCGCCAGAGCCTTGAGGCCGCTGGTTTCGATATGGCCGCACTGCAAAACAAGGGCGAAGTCAATTTCGGCTCGAAACTCAAGCCGTTGAGCGACGAAGCCAAAGCCTGGAAAACCGTTTGGTCTGCGGGCCAGGGTGTGGGCGAAATCGATGATTTGCCGAGCGTCGATCAACTGGTAGCACGCCTCGACGCCGAATACCGCAAGGCACTGGAACAGTCCGGGCAACTGCGGCAGCGCTGGCCACGCTGAAAAATCAGGGCCGGCCATCCTTGGCCGGCTTACGCTGAATCAACTCAAACACGCGCGACAAGGATGCCTCGGCAATGAGCGAGAACCGGTACAAGATCGTATTCGACGGCACGCTACTGCCGGGTGTTGATATCACCACTGCGAAGCACAATCTCGCCGCACTGTACAAAAGTGAAGTAGCCGCCATCGAGCGCCTGTTCAACGGCCAACCGGTCACGCTCAAGCGCGAACTGTCACAGGCCGAGGCGCAGGCCTATCTGCAAGCCCTGAAGAACACCGGCATCGATGCCCGAATCGAGCCCGAGCCTTCGATCGAAATGCACCTGTCAGACATTCACCCTCACACCCCGGTGGACACTCCAGCAGAACCCGAATCCCCTTACGCCCCTCCGCGAGCCAGTGTTGGCGAACGCGTACCCGAGTTCGCAGACCTCAAGCCGTTCAGTGTCGATGGGCGGATCGGCCGCCTGCGCTTTCTCGCCTGGACCATGGTGCTGAGCCTGGTGACCCTGCCGATTGTCGGCGTGTTCGCGCTCATCGGCCTCGGGCTTGTCAGTGGTGACTCCACCGCAGGCCTGATCATCGGCGGCATTTTTGCGTTCTTCCTGTTCCTCGCGTTCGTGATTGTCAGCGCTCTGTTCAGCGTGCAGCGCCTGCACGATATTGGCTGGTCTGGGTGGCTCTGGTTGCTGAACTTCGTCCCCTTCGTGGGCAGTTTCTTCCCGCTGGTGATCATGGTCATGCCAGGCAACGCAGGTGCCAACCGTTATGGCCCGCCTCCCCCACCCAACAGCACGGCGGTCAAAGTGCTGTGCTCATTGTGGATCGTATTTATTGGTCTGGTTTTTGTCGGTGCAATGCTCGGAGGGATCTCTGCGATCCAGCAGGAATACGAAAGCAGCCTGGAAAGCAGCTACGAAAGTAGTTCGGGGATCACCGATGAAATCGACGTTGAGACCCAATCACCTGCAAATTCAACCGACGATGCAGCCGAAGAAGCCCAGCCCCCTGTAGACTCTGCGCAAGAATGAACAGCGCTCCCTGCGCGCGACACCTGCGTCGCGGCGCGGAGCTGTTGCGATGGAGAACTGCATGACCCGTTACGCTCTGATCACCGGCGCTTCCAGCGGCATTGGCCTGGCGATGGCCGAAGCGCTGGCCCGGCGTGGCCGCAGCCTGATACTGGTGGCCCGACAGCGTGATCAGCTGGAAAGTATTGCGATTGAACTGACTCAACGTTTTGGCGTGGAAGTGTTGTTCCGTGCCTGCGACCTGGGTGAACCGCTTCGGCTTTCAGGTTTTTTGCTGGAGCTGGAAGAAGGCGACCGGCAGATCGACCTGCTGGTCAATTGTGCCGGCATAGGTACATGCGGACCGTTCCTGGCGCAGGACTGGATGACCGAGCAGGACCTGATTGAAGTAAATATTCTGGCGCTCACCCGTCTGTGCCACGCCATCGGCAACAGCATGGCATTGCAAGGCGGCGGGCAGATTCTGAACGTCGCGTCCGTAGCAGCCTTCCATCCTGGTCCATGGATGAGCACTTATTACGCAAGCAAGGCCTATGTGCTGCACTTTTCGGAAGGTTTGCGCGTCGAGCTGAAAAAATGTGCGGTCAAGGTTTCGGTGCTCTGCCCCGGCCCGACCCGCACCGCTTTTTTCCGCACCGCGCAGTTGAACGCAGACAAACTGGCCAACAGTAAACTGCTGATGAGCCCGGAGGAAGTCGCGCTCTATACCGTTCGGGCTCTGGAGAAAAATCGCGCAATCATTATTCCCGGGCGGCGCAACCGCTGGTTCGCCGCCCTGCCCCGGTTCGGCTCGCGCTGGCTGATCCGGACCATCACCGGCATGGTCAACAAGGCTTACTGCCCACGCTGACCGGCCTGGTAAAAAGCTGGGCTCGGGCATAAGCCCTGAGTACACTCAGGCCAGCCCAAACAACGGAGAAAACAGCTGTGGATACTCTGTTCACCAAGATCATCAACCGGGAAATCCCGGCGAAGATCATCTACGAGGACGACCAGGTACTGGCCTTCCACGACATCGCCCCACAGGCACCTGTGCATTTTCTGGTAGTACCGAAAAAGCCGGTGCGCACCCTCAACGACCTCACTGAGGACGACAAGGCATTGGCCGGGCATATTCTGTTCACCGCCCAGCGCCTGGCCCTGGAACTGGGTTGTGAAAAAGGCTTCCGCGTCGTCATGAACTGCAATGAAGAAGGCGGACAAACCGTCTATCACATTCATATGCACGTACTTGGGCAACGTCAGATGCACTGGCCGCCGGGCTGATTTCAACAAACCCCGTGGGAGTGGCGCAACGCCGCTCCCACAAAGGCATCACGGCATTGTCATGGCAACTGCTGCACAATGACCCAGCGCAAACCTTCCCCGGCCGATTGGGTTAAACTGGCCGCCGAGATTCCTCCGGAGGTCAACATGACTACCCAACGTCACTACTCGCCGATTGACCGCCTTCTGCTGCAAGCCGATGCGGCGATGCGTACCTTGTTGCCCTTCAGCGGCCAGCCATACCGTCCGTCGCCGGCCATCGTGCAGCCGGATGCAAAAATGAGCGACGAAGACACCCGCCACGTTGCCGGCCTGATGCGCATCAACCATACCGGTGAAGTCTGCGCCCAGGCGCTATACCAGGGCCAGGCCCTGACCGCAAAGTTGCCCCAGGTCCGCGCCGCCATGGAACATGCCGCCGAAGAAGAAATCGACCATCTGGTCTGGTGCGAGCAACGCATCCATCAGTTGGGCAGCCACACCAGCATTCTCAATCCGCTGTTCTACGGCATGTCGTTCGGGATTGGCGCGGTTGCGGGGTTGATCAGCGACAAAGTCAGCCTGGGCTTCGTCGCGGCGACGGAAGATCAAGTGTGCAAGCACCTGAACGAACACCTTGAGCAACTGCCGGCGGAGGATGAAAAGTCCCGGGCGATTCTTGAGCAGATGCGTATTGATGAAGAGCAACATGCCGAAAGTGCACTGGAGGCTGGCGGCTTCCGTTTTCCTGCGCCAGTGAAGTTCGGGATGAGCTTGATGGCCAAGGTGATGACCAAGAGTACTTATCGGATCTGATATCAGCGTTGCTCAGCACATCGCTTTCGCGAGCAGGCTCGCTCCTACAGGGTTCTGTGTCAGCAATAAAAAAGGCGACTGCCGTGAGGTAGTCGCCTTTTTTGTGCCCTGAAATCTTAGTTCGACATGTTGCGCGCGTAGAAGATTTCGAGCATTTCGTGTTTCACACGCTCGGTCACCTGAGCACGTTGCTCGGCAGACAGGTTGCTGGTGGCATCACCGAACAGGTAGTTATCCAGTTCGAAGTTCTTCAGCAGCATTTTGGTGTGGAACAGGTTTTCCTGGTACACGTTCACGTCGGTCATCTGGTACGCGTCGTAAGTGTCTTCGGAGAGGTAGTTCTGAATCGAGTTGATCTCGTGGTCGATGAAGTGCTTCTTGCCTTCGACGTCACGGGTAAAGCCGCGCACACGGTAATCCACGGTCACGATGTCCGAATCGAACTGGTGAATCAGGAAGTTGAGCGCTTTGAGCGGTGAAATGACCCCGCACGTCGACACGTCGATATCCACACGGAAGGTGGCAATACCGTCATCCGGATGGATTTCCGGGTAGGTGTGCACCGTGATGTGGCTCTTGTCGAGGTGGGCCAGGATGATTTCGGGCAATGGACCCGGGGACTCTTCGATCTGGCTGTCGGTCGGGGTCACCGGCTCTTCCGAGATCAGAATCGTGACGCTGGCGCCCTGCGGCTCGTAGTCCTGACTGGCGATGTTCAGGATGTTGGCACCAATGATATCGACAACTTCTGTGAGGATCTGCGTCAGGCGCTTGGCGTTGTACTCTTTATTGATGTACTCGACGTAAGCCTGTTGGTCTTGCGGGGTTTCCGCGTAGCAGATGTCATAGATGTTGAAGCTCAAGGTCTTTGTCAGGTTATTGAACCCGTGGAGCTTGAGTTTGCTTTTCACCGTTAAAAACTCTCTATGTATTGCGGCCCGGCCGCGTGATCAAGCATGCCCGTCAGATGCGAACGACGCACCTGCGTAGGACGGTTAACACCTCTTCGCGATGGCGATTTTGGTTGTCTGTTCGGGTACGCGGCCTGTCGGCTGACGGGCCACTACCCTGAAAAAAGTGGCGCATTATGCAGACGTCAGCAGGGGATCGCCAGAGTCTGCACTGCTTTTATGATAGTTGAATGTCGATTCAACCGAGTTCGATGATTTCGTAGTCGTGGGTGATCTCGACACCGGCGGCGCCAAGCATGATCGACGCCGAGCAATACTTTTCGGCAGACAGCTCGATGGCGCGCTTGACCTGGGCTTCTTTCAGCCCACGTCCCTTGACCACGAAGTGCATGTGGATCTTGGTGAATACCTTCGGATCTTCGGTTGCACGTTCGGCTTCGAGGAAGGCTTCGCAGCTCTCGACCGCCTGCCGGGATTTCTTGAGGATGCTGACCACATCGAAATTGCTGCAACCGCCTACACCCAGCAGGAGCATTTCCATCGGCCGGACACCCAGGTTACGACCACCAGCATCGGGCGGACCGTCCATGACCACGACATGACCGCTGCCGGATTCGCCGAGGAACATGGCTTCGCCAGCCCATTGGATGCGTGCCTTCATCGCCAAGACTCCACTGTCTAAAAAAGGGTCGCCAGCTTAGCACAGGCCCCTTGATTGACAGCGCTCGCCTTCCTAGGACTTAACCATCCGCCTTGTAGGTAAATGCTCGAATATTGCAGGAAGTGTCTGTTAAGCTGACGCCAATTCGCTGGCGCATAGCCAGCTTTGCCGCCGCTACCGCAATTCATAAAAAAACCAAACATACCGTGCAGTCTTTTCGGGATACAACCATGGTTGCTATTGCCCCCACACCCAAAATCAAGAACCTCGACAAGCTGCTGATGCATTGCCAACGCCGTCGCTATCAGGCCAAGAGCAACATCATTTGTGCCGGCGACCGCTCGGAAACGCTGTTCTTCATCATCAAAGGTTCGGTCACGATCCTGATCGAGGATGACGACGGCCGGGAAATGATCATCGCCTACCTGAACGCCGGGGATTTTTTCGGTGAGCTGGGTCTGTTTGAGCAAGCAGGTCTGGAACAGGAGCGCAGCGCCTGGGTGCGCGCCAAGGTCGAATGCGAAGTCGCGGAAATCAGCTACGCGAAGTTCCGCGAACTGTCGCAGCAGGATCCAGACATTCTTTACGTGCTAAGCGGACAAATCGCACAACGCCTGCGCAACACAACCCGTAAGGTCGGTGACCTGGCGTTTTTCGACGTGACCGGTCGCGTTGCCCGCTGTCTTCTGGAACTGTGCAAGCAACCCGATGCGATGACCCACCCCGACGGCATGCAGATCAAGGTTACCCGTCAGGAAATCGGGCGGATTGTCGGGTGTTCACGGGAGATGGTCGGTCGCGTGCTCAAGGATCTGGAGGAACGCAACCTGGTTAACGTCAAAGGCAAGACCATGGTGGTCTTCGGTACGCGCTAGGTTCGAAAGCTCATGCGTCGAACATCAGCGCGAGCATTTGCCGGTAGAGTTCGTCGAGACGTGCCAATGCGTCTGGCGCCGTGAACTTCTCATGCAGGGCGATGTGGCTTTCCGCACGCACCCGTTGCTCCAGGCCGCAAGCCTCGTTGAAGCGATTGACCGCGGCAACCATCGAATCGCGCTCGTTATCCAGCAGCATTGCACCGTGCACCAGCCCCACCGGGCGCTGACCGCCCTGACTCTGGCGCCAGCGCTGGGCGGTGCCAACCATTTTGCGCCCGTCAAGGTTGACGTTGAAACGTCCATCGCAGAACGCACCGTCAATTTCGCCAAGCGACGAAGTGCCGCCCAACTCATCCAGCAACTGACAGATCGGATCGCACAAACGCCGGTAACCGGACTCGATGCGGTTCAGATCACCCTCGCTGCGCGGCGGTGCGTAGACCAGTGCGATATTGATCGTCGAAGCCGATTGCGGCACCGGCTCACCACCGGTTTCGCGTAGAAGCACGGGCCAACCGGCGGCGGCCGACACTTCACATGCGGCCTCGAAGCCCGGCAACCGATTCAAGCGCCGTGGCATGACCAATGCGCGGTCACTCGGTTGCCAGAACAGCAGGCCGAACTCCGCACCACCGGTGCATACCGATGCCAACAAATCCTGTTCGGCTTGCAGGCCGGCTTCGATGGTCAGGGAGATGGGAGAGGTCATAAGGTGCTCCGTAACGCTTGAAGCCTGTGGTGAAACTTATGCCGCCTTCGCGAGCAGGCTCGCTCCTACAGTAGTTCGTGTATCGCCGATCTAATGTGGGAGCGAGCCTGCTCGCGAAGGGGTCGACTCATCTTGCGAATAATCAGTCCAGGGTCGAACCGCTGACCGGAACACCACGTTCAGGGAAGAACAGACGCTGCAATTCGGTACCCGGGCTTTCAGCGCGCATGAACGCTTCGCCAACCAGGAACGCATAAACGTCGCTGATTTCCATCAGCTCGACATCGGCACGATTGAGAATGCCGCTTTCAGTGATCACCAGGCGATCACGAGGAATGCGCGGCAACAGGTCGAGGGTGGTTTCCAGGCTGACATCGAAGGTATGCAGGTTGCGGTTGTTCACACCGACCAATGGCGTGTCGAGGGTTTTCAAGGCCCGCTCGAGCTCGTCGCCATCATGGACTTCCACCAGCACATCGAGGCCGACGCCTTTGGCCACCGACGCCAGCTCGGCCATTTTCGCGTCGTCCAGGGCGGAGACGATCAACAGCACACAGTCGGCTCCCAGGGCGCGAGCTTCGACGATCTGGTACGGATCGATCATGAAATCCTTGCGGATCACCGGCAGTTTGCACGCTGCGCGGGCCTGTTGCAGGTACGTGTCGGCACCCTGAAAGTAATCGACATCGGTCAGTACCGACAGGCAGGTCGCGCCGCCCTTCTCGTAGCTTTTGGCGATGTCGGCGGGAATGAAGTTCTCGCGGATCACGCCTTTGCTCGGCGAAGCTTTCTTGATCTCGGCAATGACTGCCGGCTGTTTCAGTTTGGCCTGAGCCAGCAAGGCCTTGGCAAAACCACGGGGTGCATCGGCCGCCTTGGCCAGGCTTTCCAGCTCGGCAAAGCTTACGCGAGCGCTACGCTCGGCAACTTCCTCGACCTTGCGCGCCAGAATTTTTTCCAGAACCGTCGGCACACTCATCCCTCATTCTCCACTTTGAATACCGCGGTAAAGGCACCCAGCTCTTCGAGCTTTTCCCGAGCCAGACCGGTGTGCAGCGCATCGTGTGCCAGGGCAACACCTTCTTTAAGGCTGCTGGCATGGTCAGCGGCGTACAGTGCGGCACCGGCATTGAGCATAATCATTTCGGCAGCTTTCTGACCGTTTTCAGTCTTGCGCTTGCCCAAGGCATCGCGAATCAACTCGAGGGACGCTGCCGGGCTTTCCACCGCCAGGCCATGCAGGCTCTGACTCTTCATGCCCAGGTCTTCCGGTTCGACCCAGTACTCGGTGATCTGGTCGTTTTTCAATTCCGCCACA
Organism: Pseudomonas izuensis; assembly: GCF_002356535.2. Lineage (NCBI taxonomy): Bacteria > Pseudomonadati > Pseudomonadota > Gammaproteobacteria > Pseudomonadales > Pseudomonadaceae > Pseudomonas > Pseudomonas izuensis. The sequence continues at coordinate 6,144,352 of NZ_AP017423.2, forward strand.
AAAGTCGGTGCGGCCAGGCTGAACTCGTCCAGGCCATCCTTCGAATGCACCACCAGCACATGCTTGCTGCCCAGGCGCTGCAGAACCTCGGCCAACGGCCGGCACAATGCCTGGGTGAACACGCCCACAACCTGATGTTTCACGCCAGCCGGATTCGTAAGCGGGCCGAGCATGTTGAACAAGGTACGCAAGCCAAGATCCTTGCGTGGGCCGGCGGCGTACTTCATGGCGCTGTGATGGGTCTGGGCGAACATGAATCCGATGCCGACGTTGTCGATGCAACGCGCCACTTGAACCGGGGTCAGGTTCAGATAGATACCGGCCGCCTCCAGCAAGTCGGCACTGCCGCTCTTGCCCGAGACCGCGCGGTTGCCGTGCTTGGCCACAGTGCAACCGGCCGCCGAAACCACGAAGGCCGAAGCGGTCGACACGTTGAAAATATTGGCACCGTCACCACCGGTACCCACCACATCGACTACGCCGTCGAGGGTCTTGAGTTCGACCTTGTCCGCCAGCTCGCGCATGACCGAGACGGCACCGACGATTTCATCGATGCTTTCGCTTTTCATGCGCATGGCCATCATGAACGCGCCGATCTGCGCGTCCGTGCATTGCCCGGTCATGATTTCGCGCATCACATCACGCATTTCATCGGTGCTGAGGTCGAGCTGGTCGACGATACGGCTCAGGGCTGTCTTGATATTCATGAAAGGTCCTTAGCGCGTGCCGCCGGTTTGTTTGAGGAAGTTCGCGAACAGTTCGTGCCCCTGTTCGGTCAGGATCGACTCGGGGTGGAACTGCACGCCTTCGATGTTCAGGGTCTTGTGGCGAAGGCCCATGATCTCGTCGACCGAGCCATCTTCGAGCTGGGTCCAGGCGGTCAGCTCGAGGCAATCGGGCAGAGTTTCACGCTTGACGATCAATGAATGATAGCGAGTAACTGTCAGCGGATTATTCAGACCTTCAAAAACACCCTTGTCCTCATGGAAAACCGGGCTGGTCTTGCCGTGCATGACCTGGCGAGCGCGGACTACATCGCCGCCGAAGGCCTGGCCGATGGACTGGTGGCCAAGGCACACGCCGAGAATCGGCAGTTTTCCGGCAAAGTGCTTGATGACATCAATCGAGACGCCGGCTTCGGTCGGGGTGCAAGGACCGGGAGAAACGACGATGCGCTCAGGGTTGAGGGCTTCGATTTCGGCAACGGTCAATTCATCGTTGCGCACGACTTTGACCTGGGAGCCCAGCTCACCAAGGTACTGCACAACGTTGTAGGTAAAAGAGTCGTAGTTATCGATCATCAGCAACATGGCGTTAAGAACCTCTTGAATTCACTGACTTCTAATGCAGCCTTCGAACGAACATCCCGCCGCGGCCTGCACTTGATCGATCAAGGCGGCCTGCAGGCGGGTCAGTTCATGGCTCAGCCTTGTGGAGTTTGTTCAGCCAGGGCAACGGCGCGGAACATCGCGCGGCGTTTGTTCAGGGTTTCTTCCCATTCCAGCGCCGGCACCGAGTCGGCGACGATACCGCCACCGGCTTGTACGTGCAGTTCGCCGTTCTTGATCACCGCCGTACGGATCGCAATGGCGGTGTCCATGTTGCCGTTCCAGGCGAAGTAACCGACGGCGCCGCCGTAGACACCCCGCTTGACCGGTTCCAGCTCGTCGATGATTTCCATCGCGCGAATCTTTGGTGCGCCAGACAAGGTGCCCGCCGGCAGGATCGCCCGCAGTGCATCCATCGCGGTCAGGCCGGCCTTCAATTGGCCGGTGACGTTGGACACAATGTGCATCACATTGGAATAGCGCTCGATGACCATTTTTTCGGTGAGCTTCACCGAACCGACTTCCGACACTCGACCGGTATCGTTGCGGCCCAGGTCGATCAGCATCAGGTGTTCGGCGATTTCCTTGTCGTCCGACAGCAGGTCTTTTTCCAGTTCCAGGTCAGCCTCTTCGTTGGCCCCGCGTGGGCGGGTGCCGGCGATCGGGCGTACGGTGATCAGGTTGTCTTCGACCCGCACCAGCACTTCCGGCGAGCTGCCGACGACGTGGAAGTCACCGAAGTTGAAGAAGTACATGTACGGCGTCGGGTTGAAGCAGCGCAGCGCACGGTACAGATCGATGGGCGCAGCCTTGAAGTCGATCGACATGCGCTGGGACGGCACGACCTGCATGCAGTCACCGGCCAGGATGTACTCCTTGATGGTGTCGACGGCTTTTTCGTAATCGTCCTGGGTAAAACTGGAGCGGAACACCGGATCAGCCGATTGCTGCCGGCTGAAATCCAGGCCACGGCGCGGGGTGATCGGCTGGCGGAGCTTTTCCAAAAGCTCCTCCAGACGTGCGCGACCTTGTTCGAAGGCGTCTTCCTGCGCCGGGTCGGCCAGGACGATTGCATGCATCTTGCCGGCGAGGTTGTCGAACACCACGACCGCATCGGACACCATCAGCAAAATGTCCGGCACGCCCAGTGGATCCGGGTTCGGGCACTTGCCCAGGCGCTTTTCCACATAACGCACGCAGTCGTAACCGAAGTAACCCACCAGGCCGCCGTTGAAGCGCGGCAGGCCGGCGATGGTCGGCACGTTGTAACGGGCCTTGAAGGCTTCGACGAAAGCCAGCGGATCTTCAACGTCATGGCTCTCGGTTTCGACGCCATCGACGGTCACGCTGACGTGGTGATCGTGAACCCGCATCACGGTGCGGCACGGCAGGCCGATGATCGAGTAACGGCCCCATTTTTCGCCGCCCTGCACCGACTCCAGCAGGTAAGAGTTGGGCTCGTCGGCCAGCTTCAGGTAGATCGACAGCGGCGTGTCGAAGTCGGCCAGGGTTTCGCAGGCAAGCGGGATGCGGTTGTAGCCGGCAGCGGCCAAACGCAGGAATTCTTCGCGGATCATGATGTGCCTCGTGGCTTGAGGGTCTAACAGTCAGGTAAGCAAACGCGCCGGATAACCGGCCAGGAACAAGTCAGGCGCGCCAACGCCAGCGGGCCAGGGCCTTGATGACTTTCATCCAGAGTTTGCGAGTGACCACCACGATGGAGTTTCCAGGAGGGGATTGAACAGCGTCGGGCAACGTTATCTCAGCGGCAAGATCCAGGCAACCGGGAATTAGCTTGCGCAGATCGTCGATGACCAGTGACGGCGACTCTTCGGCAATCGGCCGGCCATGGTTGTAGCCATAGCTCAACGCCACGCACTTGACCCCCGCCGCTTTAGCCGCCAGCACATCGCTGCGCGAATCGCCGACGAACAAGGATTGCGAGGCCGGGATGTTGGCCATTTTCATCACGAAAAACAGCGCGGCCGGATCGGGTTTTTTCTGTGGCAGGGTGTCACCGCCGATGATCCATTTGAAATAGCGGCCGATTTTCATCTGATCCAGCAGTGGTGCGACAAACCGCTCCGGCTTATTGGTAATCAGCGCCATTTCCACGCCTTGTTTGTTCAGCCACTTGAGGGTGTCACGCACACCGGGGTAAACCACCGTCAGCGCGTGACCGTCCTCATAAAAGCCGTTGAACAACGTCAGGGCATGCTCCGCTTCGGCCTCGTCGACACCCTCGGCATCGATGTCGTTGGCCAATGCGCGGCGTACCAACATGTGCACGCCATTGCCTACCCAGTCACGTACCGACTCGATGCCAGCAGGTTGACGCCCGAGTTTGAGCAGCATTTTGTCGACAGCCGCGGCGAGATCGGGGACCGAATCGACCAGCGTGCCATCCAGATCGAACATCACCAGCCGTGGCAGACGCCCCGGGAACAGCTGCTCAAAACCACTCATGGACGGGCCAGCGCCAGTTCGGAACGCATTTTCTCGATCACTTCCTGGTAATTCGGTGCATTGAAGATCGCTGAACCGGCGACGAAGGTGTCGGCGCCTGCCGCTGCGATTTCACGAATGTTGTTCACATTCACGCCGCCGTCGATTTCCAGGCGTATGTCACGACCAGAGGCATCGATCAAGGCACGCGCTTCGCGCAATTTGTCGAGGGTGCCAGGAATGAATTTCTGCCCGCCGAACCCCGGGTTCACGCTCATCAGCAGGATCATGTCGACCTTGTCCATCACGTACTTGAGCACGTCCAGCGGGGTCGCCGGGTTGAACACCAGGCCGGATTTGCAGCCGCCTTCGCGGATCAGTTGCAGGGAGCGGTCGACGTGCTGGGTGGCTTCCGGGTGGAAGGTGATGTAGGTCGCGCCGGCTTCGATGAAGTCACCGACGATGCGGTCCACCGGACTGACCATCAGGTGTGCGTCGATTGGCGCAGTCACACCGTACTTGCGCAGTGCCGCGCACACCATCGGGCCGATGGTCAGGTTGGGTACGTAGTGGTTGTCCATGACATCGAAGTGCACGAAATCGGCGCCAGCGGCCAGGACATTGTCCACTTCCTCGCCCAGGCGGGCGAAGTCGGCGGAGAGAATCGATGGAGCAATTACGAAGGGCTGCATGACGCACCTTTTCTGAGCTAAATCACGATGGCGCGCATTGTATACCTCATGCTTTGGCGCGCGCACCGTGGGCGCGATGATTGGGCTTTGCCATCAGTCATCAACGGCAGAGGCTCTAGTACGCCGCGCGGTAGATTTTCTCGATATCGACAGCACTCAGTTTGCGCGGATTATTGCGCATCAGGCGTTCGATCCCCGCGGCTTCCACGGCCATGTCCGGGATGGCATCCTCGGGAACCCCGAAACTGCGCAGTCCTGACGGAATTTCCACCGCGGCGCACAACGCGCTCATGGCCTCCACGGCTTTATCGGCCGCATCATGGGCGCTCAGATGAACGGTCTTTACGCCCATGGCCTCGGCAATATCCTGCATTCGTTCGACACAGGCCATCTTGTTCCAGGTCATGACATAGGGCAGCAGCAGGGCATTGCTCACGCCATGGGCAATGTTGAAGCGCCCACCCAGCGGATACGCCAGCGCATGCACCGCGCCGACCCCGGCATTGCCGAACGCCATGCCGGCCATCAGGCTGGCGGTGGCCATGTCTTCTCGGGCTTGCAGGTTGGACGGATTGGCGTAGGCCTTGGGAAGCGCCTTGGCGATCAATTTGATCGCGCCGATGGCCAGGGCGTCGGTAATCGGCGATGCATTGACCGACAGATAGGATTCGATGGCATGCACCAGCGCATCGACACCACTGGCGGCCGTGACACTGCGCGGGCAGGTCAGGGTCATTTGTGGGCTGACCAGCGCCACATCCGGCAACAGGTAGTCGCTGACGATGCCTTTCTTCAATTGCGCGACCTTGTCGGAGAGGATCGCCACATTGGTCACTTCCGAGCCGGTGCCAGCGGTGGTTGGAATCGCGATCAGCGGCGGGCCTTTGCGCGGCACCTGTCCGATGCCGAACAAATCCTCCAGCGCGCCGTGGTATCCGGCATAGGCGGCAACGCTCTTGGCGATATCGATGGCACTGCCGCCACCCAGACCAATCAACCCGTCGTGCCCACCCTCGCGGTAAACGCGCATGCAGTCTTCGACGATGGCGATTTCCGGGTCGGGCAGCACCCGGTCGAAAATCTCGTAGCTGCGGCCCCCGAGCTGCGCCAGCGCCAGCTCTACGGTGCCGGATTTCACCAGGGCGGCGTCGGTAACGATCAGCGGATTGTCGATGTCCAGCCGGGTCAGTTCCGCCGCGAGTTGCTCAATGGCCCCCGCGCCGGTGATCAGTTTGTGAGCAATTTTGAAGGAGGAAAGACTCATGTGCGCAGCCTCTTATAGATAGGGGAGCTGGGCACAAGAGTAGCTGGGGATTTGGGGTTGGCTGGTATTCAGGCTGTGAATGAACTGAATGTCCACCGGAGCCCCCTGTGGGAGCGAGCCTGCTCGCGAAGACGGTTGAACATTCGACATTTGAGTCGACTGACACTCAGCATTCGCGAGCAGGCTCGCTCCCACAGTTGATCGATGTGACGCCTTAGACCTGTGCAGTACGCAGTTTCTCGCTACGACCACGCAGCCATTCCAGGGTCAGTAGCAGAATCACCGAGAAGGCAATCAACAGCGTCGCGGCGGCGGCGATGGTCGGGCTGAGGTTTTCGCGGATGCCACTGAACATCTGCCGAGGCAGCGTCGCTTGCTCGGGGCCGGCGAGGAACAGCGTCACCACCACCTCATCGAACGAAGTGGCGAAGGCGAACAACGCACCGGAGATCACGCCGGGCGCAATCAATGGCAAGGTCACCCGACGGAACGCCACCAGTGGCGAGGCACCAAGGCTCGCCGCAGCCCGCACCAGGTTCTGGTTGAACCCCTGCAAGGTCGCCGACACGGTGATGATCACAAACGGCACACCGAGCACGGCATGCACGACGATCAGCGAGGTATAGCTGTTGCCAAATCCCAATGGAGCGAAGGTCAGGTAGCTGGCCACACCAATGATGACTACCGGGACCACCATCGGCGAAATCACCAGCGCCATCACCAGCGGCTTGCCCGGAAAATCACCCCGGGTCAGGCCGATCGCCGCCAGCGTGCCGAAGATCATCGCCAGTACCGTCGCTGCCGGGGCCACGATGATGCTGTTCTTCAACGAACGCATCCATTCCGCCGAGGCGAAGAAGTCCTGGTACCAGTGCAGCGAAAAGCCTTGCAGCGGATAGACCAGAAAACTCCCCGAGTTGAACGACAGCGGAATGATCACCAGCACCGGCAGGATCAGGAACAACAGAATCAGGCCGCAGAGAATCCGCAAGCTGTAGAACCACACCCGCTCGATGGGCGACATATAAGGACTCAGCATTTCATTCTCCCCTTAGCTCAAGCGCAGGCGGCTCGCGCCCACCAGCCAGCTGTAAATCAGATAAAGCACCACGGTCGCCAGGAGCAGCAGCCCGCCGAGAGCGGTCGCCATGCCCCAGTTGATGCTGGTGTTGGTGTAGAAGGCGACGAAGTAGCTGACCATCTGATCGTTCGGACTGCCCAGCAACGCCGGGGTGATGTAGTAGCCGATGGCGAGGATGAACACCAACAGGCAACCGGCGCCGACACCGGCATAGGTTTGCGGGAAGTACACCCGCCAGAAGCTGGCGAATGGATGGCAGCCCAGGGAAATGGCCGCCCGCATGTAGGTCGGCGAAATGCCTTTCATCACGCTGTAGATCGGCAGGATCATGAACGGCAGCAGGATGTGCACCATGGAGATGTAGACACCGATGCGGTTGAACACCAGCTCCACCGGTTTATCGATGATGCCCAGGGCCATCAAGCCGCTGTTGATCAACCCACCCGATTGCAGCAAGACGATCCACGCCGCGACTCGCACCAGGATCGAGGTCCAGAACGGCAACAGCACCAGAATCATCAGCAGGTTGCTTTGCCGCGACGGCAGGTTCGCCAGCAGATAAGCCAGTGGATAGGCCAGCACCAGGCAGATCACGGTGATGATCAACCCCATCCAGAAGGTGCGGGTGAAAATGTCGAGGTAGATCGCCTGGTCAGGCGTGGCCGGAGCCAGTTCACCGAGATCGTCAATGCGGTGATCGACAGCGGCCAGCAGGTAGTACGGCGTGATGCTGCTGGTGTTGCGGCGTACGGCTTGCCAATAGGCCGGATCGCCCCAGCGCTCGTCGAGACCTTCCAGTGCTTCTTTATAGGAGGCCGGTTCGGTGGCGAACGGCAAGGCGCGTGCAGTTTTGGTCAGCAGGCTGCGGTAGCCGGCCAACTCCATGTTCAAGCGCTTGGACAGGTCGCCCAAGGTCTGGTTCTTGCGGGCTTCGGCGAGGTCTTCGCTGGCAGCCTTGTAAACCGGTTCGGCGGGCAATCCACGACCGTCCCAGCTGGCGATAGCCGTCACGGTGCGCGGCATGCCACCGACCACTTCCGGGTTACCGACGCTTTTGTAGAGTAGCGCCGCGATCGGCACCAGGAACACCAGCAACAGAAACAGCACCAGCGGCGCGATCAACGCCTGGGCCTTCCAGCGGTTGACCCGTTCGGCGTGCTTGAGCCGCTGCTTCAAGGTGGGGTCAGTGCCCGCGTTCAGGGGAACGGCGATAGCCATGGCGTACTCCGGAAATCTTTGATCATTGCAGAGGCGGGAAACCACCTCGATCGTTTAATGCACACAACCCTAATGTGGGAGCGGGCTTGCTCGCGAAAGCGGAGTGTCAGTCAACAATGATGCTGAATGTGCTGACGTCTTCGCGAGCAGGCTCGCTCCTACAGCGTAAGCCCGCGGTGCGGTCTTACTTGGCAGCCCAGGAATTGAAGCGCTGTTCCAGTTGTTCGCCGTTGTCAGCCCAGAAGCTGACGTCGATCTGCACCTGGTTGGCGATGTTTTCCGGAGTGGTCGGCATGTCTTTCAGGACATCCTTGGCCAGCAACGGTACGGCCTGGGTGTTGGCCGGACCGTAAGCGATGTTTTCCGAGTAGGTCTTCTGCTGCTGAGGCTGTACCGAGAACGCAATGAATTTCTTCGCTGCTTCAGCGCGAGCCTTATCCAGACCTTTCGGAATGGCCCAGGCATCGAAATCGTAGATGCCGCCGTTCCACACCACTTTCAGGTTGCTTTCTTTCTGCACGGCAGCGATACGGCCGTTGTAGGCCGAGCTCATGACCACGTCACCGGAAGCGAGGTATTGAGGCGGTTGTGCACCGGCTTCCCACCACTGAATGTTCGGCTTGAGCTCATCGAGCTTCTTGAACGCGCGGTCCTGACCATCTTTGCCGGCCAGCACTTTGTAGACGTCTTTCGGCGCAACGCCGTCGGCCATCAGTGCGAATTCCAGGGTGTACTTGGCACCTTTACGCAGGCCACGCTTGCCCGGGAACTGCTTGGTGTCCCAGAAATCCGCCCAGCTGGTCGGTGCCGTTTTCAGCTTGTCGGCGTTGTAGGCCAACACGGTCGACCACACGAAGAAGCCCACGCCGCATGGCTGAATGGCGCCCTTGACGTAGTCTTCGTTCTTGCCGAACAGCGCCGGATCGAGTTGCTCGAACATGTCTTCGTCGCAACCACGGGACAGTTCTGGCGATTCAACCTCTACCAGATCCCAGGACACGCTCTTGGTGTCGACCATGGCCTTGACCTTGGCCATTTCACCGTTGTACTCGCCCGCCACGATCTTGCCGTTGCCTGCCGCTTCCCACGGTGCGTAGAAGGCTTTGACCTGCGCCGCCTTGTTCGCCCCGCCAAAGGACACCACGGTCAGGTCCGGGCCAGCGGCCATTGCGCCCGCAGCCCCCATCATGCCCAGTGCCAGAGCGGTGAATTTCAGGGATCTCAACATTTATTGTTCTCTCCACGTGCAGGGTTGGTGTTGTTGAAGCCAGGGCGATCAGTTCGCCTCTAGAATTGGGTCGAGCGCACGTACGTGCTCGACCTGCCAGCCAAGCGGAACCACGTCACCGACTGCGAGGCCGGGATCGAGCTCGGCAATCGGTTGCTTCACGAAGAAGTCGGTCTTGCCACAGACTTCCAGGCGAACCCGGACGTGGTCGCCCAGATAGATGAATTCCTCCACCCGTCCCGAGAAACGGTTGCTGCAAGACTCGCTGGAACCATTGAGGCTCACGCGTTCCGGGCGAATGGACAAGGTCACCGGCTCACCGGTCTTGCCGACATTCACCGCCAGCGCTTCAACTTTTTCACCGCGACCCAGTTCGACAATGCAGCGGTCGCCGGTCTGGCTGTGCAGGCGGCCATTAAGGCGGTTGTTCTCGCCGATGAAGTTGGCGACGAAGGTGTTTTTCGGCTCCTCATAGAGCGTGCGCGGTGGCGCGATCTGCTGGATCTCGCCTTGATGGAATACCGCCACACGATCAGACATGGTCAGGGCTTCGCCCTGGTCGTGGGTCACGTACACCACGGTCACGCCCAGACGCTGGTGCAGGTGTTTGATTTCCATCTGCATGTGTTCACGCAGTTGCTTGTCGAGTGCGCCGAGGGGTTCGTCCATCAGCACCAGTTGCGGTTCGAACACCAATGCGCGGGCCAGGGCCACACGCTGCTGCTGACCGCCGGACAGTTGCGCCGGATAACGCTGAGCAAACGCATCGAGCTGCACCATACTCAGCACGCGCTTGACCTTGTCGCTGACGTCGCTCTTGTTCAAGCCGCGCACGGTGAGCGGGAACGCCAGGTTCTCGGCGACCGTCATGTGCGGAAACAACGCATAGTTCTGGAACACCATGCCGATGTCACGCTTGTGCGGCGGCACGTTGTTGATGGAGCGACCGGCCAGCAGGATTTCGCCTGCGGTCGGGGTTTCAAAACCAGCGAGCATCATCAGACTCGTGGTTTTGCCCGAACCGGACGGCCCGAGCAAGGTGAGGAATTCACCTTTGCGAATGTCCAGGTTGAGGTCTTTGACGATCAGGTTCTCGCCGTCGTAGCTCTTCTGCACTCCACGAAAGCTGACCAGAACATCATTGGCCCCTGCGCTTGAATCGACCTGGCTCATACCCACACCTTTGTTGTTGTTGACTGCTGTGGACTAAGCCTAGTGGACGCTGGGGACCGCGCAAATCGGGACGCAGGAGAGAATCGCCTCAGCCGGATGGAAGGTTGGGGGTAGGGATTGCCCTACAAGAATGGCGGGATTTGGCAAGCGCGGTGGCGAGTAGCTAGCTGCAAGCGGCAAGAACAAGCAAAAGCGGCCGAAAAGTGCTGTCGCTATTGGATAAGTCCGCTATCGCAAGCGATGTGGCGAACCCTTGTGGGAGCGAGCCTGCTCGCGAAGGCGGTGGATCAGGCGAAGGCCCATCGACTGACGCACCGCCTTCGCGAGCAGGCTCGCTCCCACAATAGTAGATCGGTGATCTTTTAGAGAAGCTTGTGCTCCATCGCGTATTTCACCAGTTCAGCCAGCGAGGTGATGTTGAGCTTCTGCATCAACCGCGCCTTATGGGTGCTGATGGTCTTGCTGCTCAACGCCAATTGCTGGGCGATGTCGTTGACGTTGGCGCCCTGGGCCAGGCGCTCGAACACAGAAAACTCACGCTCCGAGAGCAATGAGTGCAGCGGCCGCGAATCGGTCAAGCCGACCTCGAAGACCATGCGGTCGGCCAGGTCCGGGTCGATATAGCGACCACCCGCCGCGACCCGGCGGATGGCCGTCAGCAACAGGGCCGGATCGCTGTCCTTGGTCGCGTAGCCGGCAGCGCCAATCTTCAGCGCGCGGGCCGCCATCTGCGCCTCGTCGTGCATTGACAACACCAGGATCACCGGCGGGTTGTTCAGTGCGCGAATTCGCGGAATCGCCTCAAGGCCATTCACGCCCGGCATGGAAATATCGAGCAATACCACTTCACAGGGCACATGCCGCAAGGTCTCAAGCAATTGCTCACCATTGCTCGCCTCCCCCACCACCAACAAATCCTTGGCCAGGCCGATCAATTGCTTGATGCCTTCGCGGACGATGGTGTGGTCTTCGGCTACCAGTACACGGATCACTTACTTATCCTCATCCAACGGCACTCGCACGATCAAAGTCGTGCCCTCTCCGGGCTCACTCTCAAGCGATAATTCACCGCCCATGATCAACACCCGCTCACGCATGCCCACAATCCCAAAGGATGACGGTCTACCCGTAGTTGGGACAAATCCTACGCCGTCATCGCTGACGGTCAGACACAGCTCGTCGCCTTCAAGGACCAGTGTCAGTTCGACAGTATGCGCCTGGGCGTGACGCATGACATTGGTCAGCGCTTCCTGAAGGATTCGAAACAGGCCAATTGCCTTGGCATCGCTGAGCACCGGCAAGTTATCCGGCACTTGCACCAGACACGGGATCTGCGTACGCGCCTCGAAGCGGCGGGCCTGCCACTCGATAGCGGACGCGATCCCCGCATCGAGAATCGGTGGACGCAACGCCGTCGCCACATCGCGCACTAACTGGAACAGTTGGGCAATCAAGCGTTTCATGCTGTTTAAGCGCTCGTGCAGCCCGGGATCGAGTTGCGCATAGGCCAGTTCGCACATGGACGTTTCCAGCTTGAGCACGGTCAGCATCTGACCCAGCTCGTCGTGAACTTCCCGGGCAATGCGGGCCTTTTCCTCTTCACGCACACTCTCAAGGTGCGCGGACAATTCCCGCAACTGCTCCCGTGAGCTGGCCAGCTCCAGCTCGATGCGCTTGCTTTCGCTGATGTCCCAGACAATGCCGTCCCAGACGTAGGCACCGTCTTCAAGGCGACGGGTAATGGCCTTGATTTCCGCCCAGCGCTGTTCGCCCTGGCGCGTGAGAATTCTCCCTTGCCACGACCAGTCGCTGTCGGTGTCCAGGGCAAGGTCCTGGGTCTGGTGGTAGCTGGCCTTGTCGTCCGGATGCACCAGGCTGCGAAGGCCTTTGTCCCGATGGGCCAGGGTGACCGGCGAGTAACCAACAAGGCTCTCACTCCCCTCACTGATGTAGGCAAAGTCGATCTGCCCTGTCACCGGCGCCCGTTCCAGGCGAAAGACCAGACCAGGCACATTCGCCGCGATCCCTTGCAGCCGCGCCTCGCTCTCCTGCAACGCGGCAAGGGCGCGACGGCGTTCGGTGACGTCAGTGAGGTAGACCACCAGATACTCGCCGTCGCGAAAGCGCAGGAAGCTCAGCGAAACATCGGCTGGCAGGATGCTGCCATCCGCCCGCAGACAATTGGTTTCGAAACTTTGCGGTGCATCATCGCTGGCCCTGGCGCGTTTCCACAGGTTCAACCAGCGGTCCATATGCAGGCCGGGTTCGAAGTCGATCAATGGCCGATCGATGATTCCACCCGACGAATAGCCCAGCATGGTTTCAGCCGCGCGGTTGGCATAACGCACATGACTGTCCCAATTGACCCAAAGAATGCCGACGGTGCTCTGATCGATGGAGAACTGCGTCAGCCGCAGGGCCTCTTCGCTGGCAGCGCGCAAGGCAATGTCGTCCTGTGCCGCCGCCAATCGCTGCTCCAGACTGTGCTGCTGGCGGCGCTGCCAAAACACGATGGCCATGCAGCTCAGAGCCAGCACCAGCAAAAGCAGGCAGAGGTTTTTCCAGAAACCCGGCGATTCGGTGAGTCTTGGATACTTGGGTTGCAGCCATTGATTGTGCAGACTTTCCAGATCCTTGGCGGGGATCGCCCGCAGTGCGCTTTCGACAATGCCCGCCAGCTCCGGTTTGTCGCGCCGGGTGGCCACCCGCAGCAACTGCGGCAAGCCGATGTCACCCACCACCACCAGCTCGGCAAACTCCGGCTCGATGGACAGACGCCCCAATTGCGCTTCATCGACCACCGCGTAACCGGCCTGCTGGCTCAACAACAACTGCAACGCCTGACGCTCGATCGGAACCCCCTGGAGATTCAGGTGCGGATAGTTGCCGCGCAAATAATCGGCGGTGGCACTGGGCATGCGTACGGCGACGCGGGTCTGGCTGTCGAGTTTTTCCAGCTCCACCGCACCCGTGCTTTTCTGGTCGCTGACGACCAGTTGCGGCACTCGCATGTAAGGATCGGAAAACTGCCAGAGGCGCAGACCTGCGGGGGTTTGGGTCAACCCTGGAGCGATGTCGATTTCACCCGCGCGTGCCGCGGCCTCCAGTTGCTCAAGGTCGGGAAAGTTACGCCAGCTCAGTTCGACATTGAGTGCCTTGGCGAGCCATTTCATCAGCTCGACGTTGGCCCCGGACAGGCGTTGCAACCGTCGATCGTATTGCGCATAGGGCGCTTGCAACACCAGCCCCACCCGTAGTTCGTCCTGCTGCGCCAGCCATTGCTGTTGCCGGGGCGACAAGACGGCCGCGTGCACCGCAGGCGCGGCCGCCGCCCATCCCATCAAGGGAAACCACAAACAGCCGATAACCCACAGGCAGCGAAAACGCATCATCGAACTCTCACACACTGACAAATACTGACCAACCCATTAGGCTGCCGGAATAATTTCTGGCCTGGAATATCCGATGCCCCCTGACTACCGCCTGGCACTGCCAGCATTGTGCCTGTCGCTGATCCTGCCATGCGCTTTTTCCGTCGAGGCCGCCGACGCGACACCTGCCGCCACGGCAAATGTCACGCAAAAGGCTGCCGAAGAAAAACCGGTGGAACGTCAGCCGCTGCCTGAGCGTAGCCAGGAAGAAGCGGCAGCACTGGAGCGAAAAATCCCGGCCCAGGAACAGCAGCAACTGCAAGCGGGCAGCGATACCTTCCTGGCCTTGTGGAAGCCAGCCAATGCCGCCGACCCGAAAGGCGCGGTGATTATCATCCCGGGCGCTGGCGAAACCGCTGACTGGCCGCAAGCCATTGGTCCGTTGCGGCGCAATTTGCCGAACGTAAAGTGGAGCAGCCTGAGTATCACCTTGCCAGATTTGCAAAGCGATGCCATTGCGCCACGCGTTATCGAAGTGCCGCCAGCGCCCAAGACACCGGACGCCGGCAGCAAGGACTCGACCACCGCAGCCCCCATCGAACAGGCAGCCGGCGGTGAAGCCGAAGTGGCTGACAAGCCTGTCGCCGAAACCAGCGAAGAACAAGGCAAGGCGGATGCCGAGCGGATTTACGCCCGCATCGATGCAGCCATCGCTTTCGCGGAGCAGCAAAGTGCTCGCAGCATCGTCGTGCTGGGGCATGGCACAGGCGCTTACTGGGCTGCACGCTATTTGAGCGAGAAACAGCCATCGCAAGTCGAGCGGTTCGTCATGGTTGCCGCGCAGACACCCGCTCAGGCAAAACCGGCGCTGGACGAACTCACGCCGACCTTGAAGCTGCCGACCGCAGATATCTTCTATGTGGACAAACCGCTGGACCGCAACGCGGCGCTGGCCCGATTGCAAGCCAGCAAACGCTTGAAGACTTCGGCATTCAGCCAGGTATCACTCAAGGCGTTGCCAGGTGATGCCAATGCACAACAGGAGCAGTTGGTTCGGCGGGTGCGGGGTTGGTTGAATCCGCAGAATGCGGCGGACTGACAGACCGAGTCGCCGTCATCGCGGGCGAAACAAATGTTTCCTGCTAACGAAAATCCCGCCGCTGACGAATCAACGTATAAGCATTGTGCAATTCCCGCGTCTTCTCGGTCGCCTCGCGCACTTGCGACGCCGTCGCCCCGCTGCCGGCAATCTTGTCAGGATGATGACGGCTGAGCAGGCGCCGATATGCGCGCTTGATCTGCGCCGGTTCACTGGTGGCGGACACGCCCAACAGTCGCAAGGCATCCTGATAAGTCACGGCACTGCTGACCTGAGCACGTTTTTGCGGTTCGTAGTCAATCGCCAAAGCCTGCACCTGATGCGACGTCCAGCCCAGCCATTTGCCCCATTGAGCGATCAGCGCTCGCTCACCGGGGCCCGCGCGCCCATCGGCCCAGACCATCCGCCAACAGGCGCGCAACACCCCTTCTGCCGCATGGGGCTGAGCACTCAGGCGACGCAGATAACTACGCAACCGGTCGTTTCCCGACTTCCCGCGATTGAACGCCGCAATCGCCCGACGCCGGGCAGATTCGTTCATGTCCAGCGAGCGCATTTCTTGTCGCGCCTGCTGAATGTGACCATCCACAACCCGTCCGTCGCACTTGGCCAGTCGTCCCAGCAGGACGAACAGCAATTCATCGTTGCGCAGCACCGAACGGCCGCCAAGTTTTTCACGCAGATGCGCCCAACTCTGCAAGTGCAGGCGCCGATCCAGGGCCTGCCCCAACAAAGCACCAAGCATGGCCCCCGGAATGCTTGCAATGGCAAACCCCACCCCGGCTCCAATCAGAGTCCCTGGCCATAACATGTCAGCGTCTCGCTTCAATCAGGGCGTCAGCTTCAGCCAGGCGCTCATGGGTGCCGACATCCACCCAATGCCCGCTCAGGCGTTCGCCGGACACTTGTCCTTTCGCCATCGCGGCACGCAGCAACGGTGCCAGCTTGAACGCCCCGCCAGAGCAACCTTCGAAGAGCCGCGGATGCAGCACCGCGATGCCGCTGTACGTCAGGGTGGTGGCGCCAGGATGACCATCGCAAACCTGCCCGTCGATCAGTTGAAAATCCCCGGCCGGATGATGGGCCGGGTTGCTGGCCAACACCAGATGGGCAAGACCGACAATCGGCTGATGCAGCACACTGAAGTCGTAATCGGTCCAGATGTCGCCATTGACCACGACAAAGGCCTCATCGCCCAGCAACGGCAATGCACGGAAAATCCCGCCACCGGTCTCCAGCGGCTCCCCTTCCGGCGAGTACTGGATGCTCACGCCATAGCGCGATCCGTCGCCCAGATAGTCTTCGATCTGCTGACCGAGCCAGGCATGGTTGATCACAATCTCGGTAAAACCCGCAGTGGCCAGCGCACGCAGGTGATACTCGATCAGTGGCACCCCGCCTGCACGTACCAGCGGTTTTGGCGTGGTCAGGGTCAACGGGCGCATGCGCTCGCCTTTGCCTGCCGCCAGAATCATTGCCTTCATGCTGTCACTCCGGCACGCAGACTGGCGAGCAACACATCCAGTCCGGCCAGTTCAGGACGGCGAGCGATCACGGCTTCTATATATGAAAAGAACCGCGGCACGTCGCCCAGGTAACGCGGCTTGCCGTCGCGATGACAGATGCGGGCGAAGATCCCGATCACTTTCAGGTGACGCTGCACACCCATCAAGTCACTGGCACGCAGGAAGTCTTCAAAGTCCGGCTGCACCGGAATATTCAACACAACGGCTTGCTGCCAATAGCTTTCCAGCCAACCGCGCACGCGCTCTTCGGGCCAACTGAGGAAGGCATCCTTGAACAGGCACGTCACGTCGTAGGTCACCGGACCGTAAACCGCATCCTGGAAATCCAGCACACCGGGATTCGGCTCGCTGAGCATCAGATTGCGCGGCATGTAATCGCGATGCACCAGGACCTTCGGCTGGGCCAAAGCGCTGTCGATCAACAAGTCGCTGACTTGCTGCCAGAGCACTTGTTGCGCCGCGTCGAACTCGACGCCCAGCTCACGCTTCACATACCACTCGGGGAACAATTCCAGTTCCCGGCGCAGTAACGCCACGTCATAACTTGGCAGCGGAGCAACCATCGGTAATTGCTGAAAGGCCAACAGCGCTTGCAGGGCATCCTTGAATAAATCGTCGGCGTTTTCGCTGTCGATTACGTCAAGATACGTCTTGTTGCCCAAGTCATTAAGCAAAAGAAAACCGCGCTCGAGGTCTTCGGCATAAATTTTCGGCACATTAATTCCGGATTTCGCCAGCAGAAAAGCGATATCCACGAATGGTTTGCAGTTTTCCTGGGGCGGCGGCGCATCCATTACGATGAAACTTTTACCCGCGCCCTCCCAACGGAAATAACGCCGAAAACTCGCGTCGCTACTGGCCGCAGTCAACGTGGCCGGAGGTATGGCACCCCAACCCTGTTCTGCAAAAAGAACCGCCAACTGTTCATCGAGCCAAACTTTCAGGTGTTGCAAACGTACATCTTGTTCAGGCATTGCTAGGGTCTCCGACGGCGCTAGCCGTCAAGCGGGTCATGCTTTATTATCCAGCATCTTTTTCAGACCATCGAGAGGCGTGCGGCCCACACCGCGGGCAGATGGCACGCAGGAAGCCCGGACTAATAAGATGGCATTGAAATCCCCCGCGTTTCGTAAAAAATTTCCGTTGTTGGTAACCGGCAGTCTGCTGGCCTTGCAACCCTTGGCCACTTCCTTCGTGGTTGCCGCGGAACAGTATGACTGCTCAGTCTCTGCTTCGGGTGCCTGGGACTGTGCGCCAAAATCGCCGGCGGCTGCCTTGCCTCCGCGTCCCGTCCATGAAGGCAGCGCAGTCTCCGCAACCGGCGAGGTCCCGGCCGAGAGCGGTTCCAGCGAAGCCACCGGCACCAAGACCGCACTGGTTACCGAGTCCGAGGGCCGCGGCCTGAAGTCGCGTAGCGAAGACTACAGCCACCTCGACTGGGTTCCCCGCGATCAACTCACTGCGGCACAACTGGCTGAAACCGGTCCTTACTGCTCCGGTTCCTATATCGAGCCTATTCGTCCTGGCATGAATGACAAGACGAGCAAAAGTGACGCGCCAACCTTTATCGGCGCGAAAGCCTCTCGCTATAAGCAGGATGAGCAAATCGCAACCTTGGCCGGTGACGTGGTCATGCGCCAGGGCAGCATGCAGGTCGAAGCCGACGAAGCCAACCTGTACCAGGCCGAGAGCCGGGGCGAGCTGGCCGGCAACGTGCGCATTCGCGACAACGGCGCGCTGATCGTGGGCGACCATGCCGACGTGCAGCTCGATACCGGTGAAGCCAAGGTCGACAACGCCGAATACGTGATGCACAAATCCCGCATCCGTGGCAACGCGCTGTATGCCAAACGTGCAGAGAACGCGATCATCCGCCTCAAGGATGGTACGTACACCACGTGCGAACCGAACAGCAACGCCTGGCAGCTCAAGGGCAACAACATCACCCTGAACCCGGCTACCGGCTTCGGTACCGCGACCAACGTGACTCTGCGGGTCAAGGACATCCCGGTCCTGTACACGCCGTACATTTATTTCCCGATCGACGACCGTCGTCAGTCCGGCTTCCTGCCGCCGACCATCGGCACCGGCAGCGATACCGGCTTCATGCTGGTGACTCCGTATTACTTCAACCTGGCACCGAACTACGATGCCACGTTGTATCCGCGCTACATGGACAAGCACGGCTTGTTGATGGAAGGTGAGTTCCGTTACCTGACCAAGTCCAGCGAAGGTCAGTTCGGTGCCGCGTACCTCAACGACGAAGACACTCAACGCAAGCTACAGTCCGACTACGAAAAAAACCGCTACATGTATAACTGGCAGCACAAGGGTGGCCTGGATTCGCGCGTATTCACGCAAGTCGACTACACCAAGCTCAGTGACCCTTACTACTTCCAGGATCTGCAGACTGACCAGATCGGCGTCAAAAGCGCCGACTACGTGAACCAGCAAGGCTCTGTGACCTATCGCGGCGACAGCTATACCGCCCGTGTGAACGCGCAGGCATACCAGCTGGCAACCGTGTCGAACATCACGCCGTATGACCGCTTGCCGCAGATCACCTTTGATGGTGCTCTGCCGTATCATCCAAGCGGCCTGGACTTCACCTACAACACCGAAGTCGTGCGGTTCGACCGGGATCTGCAAAACGGCAACTTCACCGATGAAGATGGCAACGTTTCGCCGCGCCTCGACACCAACGTTACGGGCCTGGCGCGCGCCACCGGTGATCGTCTGAACCTTGCACCCGCCGTCAGCCTGCCGCTGAACTGGACTTATGGCTTCCTGAAACCAACGCTCAAGTACCAGTACACCCAATATCAATTGGATCTGGACAGCATCGGTAAGGCTCAGATTGCCGCGCAAACCCCGGAGCAGGACAATCTCAACGGTACTTTCGGCAGCAACCAGAACCGTGGCGTGCCGATCGCGAGCATCGACAGCGGCCTGTACTTCGATCGCAATACCCAATGGTTCGGCAAGAACTATCGCCAGACGCTTGAGCCACGCCTGTACTATCTCTATGTTCCCGAGAAAGACCAGACGGACATTCCGGTTTTCGACACCGGCGAATACACCTTCAACTATGCATCGCTGTTCCGCGACAACCGTTTCTCGGGCTCCGACCGTGTCGGCGACGAGAACAAACTGTCGCTGGGCGTGACCAACCGCTGGATTGAAGACAACGGGTTCGAGCGTCAACGCATCAGTGTCGGCCAGGCCTTGTACTTCAAGGATCGTGAAGTCCAGTTGCCGGGCATCGATGCCTCAACCCGACAAGACGCGCACTCCAACGTGTCCCCTTATGCGCTGGAATACGAATATCGCTGGAACCGCGACTGGCGTACCACTGCCGACTACAACTGGGATCCGGACAGCCGCAGCCCACGCTCGGGCAGCGCGATGTTCCACTACCAGCCTGAAGACAATCCGAACAAGGTCATCAACGCCGGCTATCGCTATCGCAATGACCAGATCCGCTATGACCAGACCACCGGTAAATGGACCGTGGGCGGCGGTGACTATGGCACCCCTGGCACTCCTGGCTTCGTGAAGGATTACTACAAGATCGAACAGCACGACTTCTCGGTGATCTGGCCGGTCGTGCCGCAATGGAATGCCATCAGCCGCTGGCAGTACGATTACAACCGCAACCGTACCCTGGAAGCCTTCGGTGGTTTCGAGTACGACAACTGCTGCTGGAAACTGCGCCTGATCAACCGTTACTGGGTTTCCTATGACGAATTCAGCCAGGAAGCACCGCAAAACGAAAAAGGCGACCATGGCGTCTTCCTCCAAATTGTTCTGAAGGGACTCGGCGGCCTCACCGGCGCCAAGGTAGAGAGTTTCCTCGACAAAGGCATTCAAGGTTATCGTGAACGTGAAGACCAAGCTTTCTGATTGTCTGCGCCCGCTGTTGCTGGGCGCGCTGTTCCTGGGTACCGCGGCCAACGCCGCGGTACAGTCCATCGATAAGGTGGTGGCCATTGTCGACAACGACGTGGTCATGCAGAGCCAACTGGACCAGCGCGTTCATGAAGTTCAGCAAACCATCGCCAAGCGCGGCTCTGCCGTGCCGCCGGCCAGTGTGCTGGAGCAACAGGTGCTGGAGCGCCTGATCGTCGAGAACCTGCAACTGCAGATCGGTGAACGTTCCGGCATCCGCATTACCGATGAAGAACTGAACCAGGCTGTTGGCACCATCGCCCAGCGCAACAACATGTCCGTTGAACAATTCCGTGCCGCCCTGACTCACGACGGCCTGTCTTACGACGACGCCCGTGACCAGATCCGTCGCGAAATGGTTATCAGCCGTGTACGCCAGCGTCGTGTGGCCGAGCGCATCCAGGTGTCGGAGCAGGAAGTGAAAAACTTCCTGGCTTCCGACCTTGGCAAGATGCAGTTGTCCGAAGAGTTCCGCCTGGCCAACATCCTGATTCCTACGCCGGAAAGCGCCAACTCCGAAGCGATTCAGAACGCCGCCAAGCAGGCTGACGCGATTTACCAGCAGATCAAGCAAGGTGCGGACTTCGGTCAGTTGGCCATTGCCAAATCCGCCAGCGAAACCGCACTGGAAGGTGGCGACATGGGCTGGCGTAAAGCCGCTCAACTGCCACCGCCGTTCGATCGCCTGCTGAGCACCATGGCTGTTGGTGATGTCACCCAGCCAATGCGTACACCAGGCGGTTTTATCATCCTGAAAATCACCGACAAGCGTGGCGGTGGGACTCAGGTACGCGACGAAGTGCATGTGCGGCACATCCTGGTCAAACCGAGCCCGATCCGCGACGAAGCAAAAACCAAGGCACTGGCCCAATCGCTCTATACTCGTATCGAAGCCGGCGAAGACTTCGGCGAACTGGCGAAAAGCTACTCGGAAGATCCGGGTTCTGCCCTCAACGGCGGCGACCTGAACTGGATCGACCCGAACGCCCTGGTTCCCGAGTTCCGCGAAGTGATGGCCAAAACGCCACAAGGTCAGCTGTCCAAGCCGTTCCAGACGCAATATGGCTGGCACGTACTGGAAGTCCTTGGTCGTCGCGCCACTGACAGCACCACTCAGGCTCGTGAGCAGCAAGCCATGACTGTATTGCGCAACCGCAAGTACGATGAAGAGCTGCAAACCTGGCTGCGTCAGATCCGTGACGAAGCGTACGTAGAAATCAAACTCCCTGGCGCCGACCAGGCAGCGCAGTGAAACCTAAACGTTTCGCGCTGACACCCGGCGAACCGGCCGGCATAGGTCCCGACCTGTGCCTGCTGCTAGCCGCGCAAGGCCAGCCACATCCCCTGATAGCCATTACCAGCCGCAGCCTGCTCCTTGAGCGGGCCGCGCAGTTGGGGGTGGTTGTCGACTTGCTGCCGGTTGCACCGGACAACTGGCCGGACGTACCCGCACCCGCCAACAGCCTGTATGTCTGGGATACACCGCTCAATACCAAAGTCGTCGCCGGGCAACTGGACAAGGCTAACGCTGCCTTCGTTCTGGAAACCCTGACCCGCGCCGGCCAAGGCTGTCTGGACGGGCATTTTGCCGGGATGATCACCGCCCCCGTGCACAAGGGTGTGATCAATGAATCCGGGATTGCCTTTTCCGGGCACACGGAATTTCTTGCCGACCTGACCCATACCGCACAAGTGGTGATGATGCTCGCCACTCGCGGATTGCGCGTGGCATTGGTCACCACCCACCTGCCCCTGCGTGAGATTGCCGATGCGATCACGCCGGAGCGCCTGGAGCGGGTCACTCGAATCCTGCATGCCGACCTGCAGGAAAAATTCGGCATTGCCCAGCCACGCATTCTGGTCTGTGGGCTCAACCCCCATGCCGGTGAAGGCGGACACCTGGGCCATGAAGAAATCGATATCATCGAACCCACATTGGAGCGCCTGCGCGGCGAAGGCATGGACCTGCGTGGCCCCCTGCCCGCCGACACTCTGTTTACCCCAAAATATCTGGAGCACTGTGATGCAGTGCTGGCGATGTACCACGACCAGGGCCTGCCTGTGCTGAAGTACAAAGGCTTCGGCGCGGCAGTCAACGTGACGCTCGGCTTGCCGATCATCCGCACGTCGGTCGACCACGGCACCGCCCTGGATCTGGCCGGCAGCGGCAAGATCGATACCGGCAGCCTGCAAGTCGCCCTGGAAACCGCCTACCAGATGGCCGAGACCCGTTTATGACCGAGCAATACCAACACCGGGCGCGCAAGCGTTTCGGCCAGAACTTTCTGCACGATGCCGGCGTTATCGACCGCATCCTGCGCTCCATTCACGCCAAACCCGACGACCGGATGCTGGAAATCGGTCCGGGCCAGGGTGCGCTCACCAAGGGCTTGCTCAACAGCGGCGCCCAGCTCGACGTGGTCGAACTGGATAAAGACCTGATCCCGATCCTCAACCAGCAGTTCGCCGGCAAGAGCAACTTCAACCTGCACCAGGGTGATGCGTTGAAGTTCGACTTCAACAGCCTGAACGCCGCGCCGAACAGCCTGCGCGTGGTCGGCAACCTGCCTTACAACATCTCGACACCGCTGATTTTTCACCTGCTGCACAACGCCCACCTGATTCGCGACATGCACTTCATGCTGCAAAAGGAAGTGGTTGAGCGTCTGGCGGCAGGACCTGGCGGCGGTGACTGGGGCCGGTTATCGATCATGGTCCAATACCACTGCCGGGTTGAGCATCTGTTCAATGTCGGTCCGGGCGCGTTCAACCCGCCGCCGAAAGTCGACTCGGCTATCGTGCGCCTGGTGCCTCACGCCGTGCTGCCGCACCCGGCCAAGGACCACCGGCTGCTGGAGCGCGTCGTGCGCGAAGCCTTCAACCAGCGTCGCAAGACCCTGCGCAATACCCTCAAGTTGCTACTGAGCAATGCCGAAATCGAAGCCGCCGGTGTCGACGGCAGTTTGCGTCCCGAGCAACTCGATCTGGCCGCCTTCGTGCGCCTGGCTGACAAACTCAGCGAACAATCCCTGCAGACGCCTGCACAGGCCTGACAAGGCCGAAGCGTTATCGGATAGGACACCAGCGCCCATGTCTGGTTTACTACCCGATACTTGGCCTAGACTGAACTCAATCAGCTATGCCCCGCGTCCCGATTCGTTTTTAAGGCCTCTTGCATGTCCGATCCTCGTTATCAGGTCGACGTCAGCGTCGTCACCCGCTATCTGGCAGAACAATCGCAACCCGAACACGACCGCTTTGCCTTCGCCTACACCATCACCGTGCACAACAATGGCCTGATACCGGCCAAACTCTTGTCACGGCACTGGGTAATCACCGATGGCGACGGGCATGTCGAAGAGGTTCGCGGTGCGGGCGTGGTTGGCCAGCAACCGCTGATCGAAGCAGGCGAGAGTCACACCTACAGCAGTGGCACGGTCATGACCACCAAGGTGGGCACCATGCAAGGCAGCTATCAGATGATCGCCGACGACGGCAAGCAATTCGACGCCATCATTGCGCCATTCCGCCTCGCAGTGCCTGGAGCCTTGCACTGATGGCGACGTATGCCGTCGGCGATCTGCAGGGCTGCCTGGAGGCCCTGCAATGCCTGCTTAAGCAAGTTGCATTCGATCCCGCAAAAGATCGCCTGTGGCTGGTCGGCGACCTGGTCAACCGAGGCCCGCAATCGCTCGATACCTTGCGCTTCCTCTATAGCATCCGCGAATCGCTGGTTTGCGTACTCGGCAACCACGACCTGCACTTGCTGGCCGCCGGACAGAACATCGAACGTCTGAAGAAAGCCGACACCCTGCGCGAAATCATCGAAGCACCGGATTGCGCCGAGCTGCTGGACTGGCTGCGCCAGCAAAAACTCATGCACTACGACGAACAACGTAACGTGGCGCTGGTGCATGCCGGCATTCCGCCGCAATGGTCGCTGCGCAAAGCCCTGAAGTGCGCAGCCGAAGTCGAGACCGCCCTGCGTGACGACAATCTGTTTCCGCCCTACCTTGACGGCATGTACGGCAACGATCCGGCCAAATGGGACAACGACCTCAAAGGCATCACACGCCTGCGGGTGATCACCAACTATTTCACCCGGATGCGTTTCTGTACGGCCGAAGGCAAGCTTGACCTCAAGAGCAAGGAAGGTCTCGACAGCGCGCCACCGGGTTATAAGCCCTGGTTCCAACACAAGGAACGCAAGACCAAGGATGTGAAGATCATCTTTGGTCACTGGGCCGCACTGGAAGGCAAAGTACTTGAGCCGGATATTTCGGCCCTCGACACCGGCTGTGTGTGGGGCGGCGCCCTGACGTTGATGAATGTCGACAGCGGTGAGCGTCTGTCCTGCAAATGCGACGAAAACGGCCATGCCGCCGAGCCGCCGGTCATCCCACCACCCTCCGTACCATCGTCAGCCAGCGCCCCGCGCTAGACTGCGCTTTCAGCCGAGCCACAGGAGCCCGCCATGAGCGAATTCAAACGTATCCCCCCGGAACAGGCCCAGGCCCTGCGCGAGCAAGGTGCCGTGGTGGTCGATATCCGCGATCCGGCCACCTATGCCACGCTGCACATCAGCGGCTCAAAGCACCTGGATAACCATTCGATCTCGGACTTCATCCGCGCCGCCGACCTCGACGCTCCCACCGTGGTGGTCTGCTACCACGGCAACTCCAGCCAGAGCGCAGCCGCCTACCTGATCAGCCAGGGCTTCTCGGATGTCTACAGCATGGATGGCGGTTTTGAGCTGTGGCGTACGACTTATCCTTCGGAAACTGCGCAAGGCACCTCCGAATAATTTTTTTGTAACACGTAAGCCCGCGACTTGCGCGGGCTAGCGCGGTGGCAGACGAACGGTCTGCCACACATAATTACGTATCTCGCCTTTACCTCCCGATAAAGCAACTATCCTTAAGCGCAGGCCATCCAAAACAGGGGAGAGCCGGTACACCGGCGCACGGATCATCGGGAGTAGCTTTCGGAGTCGTCAGTTCCGAAAGAGTTCTGGGGGGTAAACAGCGACCGCCTGTTCGGTTGCTGCCAGCATCGACTGAGTGATCCGGCGTCGGCTCCACGTATCGAGCGAGGTGACGTCATGAGTATCTTTAGCCACTTCCAACAACGTTTCGAGTCCACACGCCAGGAAGAACTCACGCTGCAAGAGTATCTGGAACTGTGCAAAAAGGACCGTAGCGCCTACGTTTCCGCCGCAGAGCGTCTGCTCCTGGCCATCGGTGAACCGGAGCTGCTCGACACCTCGACCAACTCGAGACTGTCGCGAATCTTTTCAAACAAGGTGATCCGTCGCTATCCGGCCTTTGAAGACTTCCACGGGATGGAAGAATGCATTGACCAGATCGTTTCGTATTTCCGCCATGCCGCTCAGGGCCTGGAAGAGAAGAAACAGATCCTCTACCTGCTTGGCCCCGTCGGTGGTGGTAAATCGTCCCTGGCCGAAAAGCTCAAGCAACTGATGGAAAAAGTGCCCTTCTACGCAATTAAGGGCTCGCCGGTTTTCGAATCACCTCTGGGTCTGTTCAACGCCACTGAAGATGGCGCGATCCTCGAGGAAGACTTCGGCATTCCACGGCGCTACCTCAATACCATCATGTCGCCTTGGGCAACCAAGCGCCTGGCCGAATTCGGCGGCGACATCAGCCAGTTCCGCGTGGTCAAACTGTACCCGTCGATCCTCAACCAGATCGCCGTGGCCAAAACCGAGCCGGGAGATGAAAACAACCAGGACATCTCGGCACTGGTGGGCAAGGTCGATATCCGCAAACTGGAGGAATTCCCGCAAAACGACGCCGACGCCTATAGCTACTCGGGGGCACTGTGCCGGGCCAACCAGGGCCTCATGGAATTCGTCGAAATGTTCAAGGCGCCGATCAAGGTGCTGCACCCATTACTGACCGCCACCCAGGAAGGCAACTACAACAGTACCGAAGGCCTGGGCGCAATTCCGTTCACCGGGATCCTGCTGGCCCACTCCAACGAATCGGAATGGCATACCTTCCGCAATAACAAGAACAACGAAGCGTTCATCGACCGGATCTACATCGTCAAGGTACCGTACTGCCTGCGGGTCAGCGACGAAGTGAAGATCTACGACAAGTTGCTGTTCAACAGTTCGCTGGCAAAAGCCCATTGCGCACCCGATACGCTGAAGATGCTCGCCCAGTTCACTGTGCTTTCCCGCCTGAAGGAGCCGGAAAACTCCAACATCTACTCCAAGATGC
The DNA here is from genome assembly GCF_002356535.2 of Pseudomonas izuensis. Lineage (NCBI taxonomy): Bacteria > Pseudomonadati > Pseudomonadota > Gammaproteobacteria > Pseudomonadales > Pseudomonadaceae > Pseudomonas > Pseudomonas izuensis. The sequence goes on from NZ_AP017423.2 coordinate 6,170,970, forward strand.
GCGTGTATGACGGCGAAAACCTCAAGGACACCGATCCGAAGGCCAAGTCGATCCAGGAATACCGCGACAATGCAGGTGTCGATGAAGGCATGAACGGCCTGTCGACCCGCTTCGCATTCAAGATCCTGTCGAAGGTCTTCAACTTCGATCCGCACGAAATCGCCGCGAACCCGGTGCACCTGCTCTACGTGCTGGAACAACAGATCGAACAGGAACAGTTCCAGGCAGAAACCCGTGAACGCTACCTGCGCTTCCTCAAGGAGTACCTGGCGCCGCGTTATATCGAATTCATCGGCAAGGAAATCCAGACTGCCTATCTCGAGTCTTACAGCGAATATGGCCAGAACATCTTCGATCGCTATGTGCTGTACGCCGACTTCTGGATTCAGGACCAGGAATACCGCGATCCGGAAACCGGAGAAATTCTCAACCGCGTGGCTCTGAACGAAGAACTGGAGAAAATCGAAAAACCGGCGGGTATCAGTAATCCGAAGGACTTCCGCAACGAGATCGTCAACTTCGTATTGCGCGCCCGTGCCAACAACAACGGCAAGAACCCAACCTGGCTCAGCTACGAAAAACTGCGGGTGGTCATCGAGAAGAAAATGTTCTCCAACACCGAAGACCTGCTGCCGGTCATCAGCTTCAACGCCAAGGCCAGCAAAGAAGACCAGCAGAAGCACAACGACTTCGTCACACGGATGGTCGAGCGGGGCTACACCGACAAACAGGTACGACTGCTGTCCGAGTGGTATCTGCGAGTCAGAAAATCACAGTAACCCGCTGCCGGTCAGACCGGTTGTCGTCAGCCAGAGGCCTGTGTACGCATTTTCTGATACACAGACCTCTGGAAGGTGTTCGAAAGTCGGTAGCGAGGTACAGGCAGCATCCAAAAGCGCTTGGGGGAGCGTGAACATCCCTTGGCACCGATCCGATGCTGCATAACCGCTCGCCCCTTTCAGGACAGCTTCTAAGGAGCAGTCATGAGCTATGTGATCGACCGACGTCTCAATGGCAAAAACAAGAGCACGGTGAACCGTCAGCGGTTCCTGCGGCGTTACCGTGACCACATCAAGAAGGCTGTCGAAGAGGCGGTCAGCCGGCGCTCCATTACCGATATGGAACACGGCGAGCAAATCAGCATTCCCGGCCGCGACATCGACGAGCCGGTGCTTCACCACGGTCGCGGTGGCAAACAGACAGTGGTTCACCCCGGCAACAAGGAATTCACCGCTGGTGAACACATTGCCCGCCCGCCGGGAGGTGGCGGCGGCAGAGGGCCTGGCAAGGCTGGTAACTCGGGCGAAGGGATGGACGAGTTCGTCTTCCAGATCACCCAGGAAGAATTCCTGGAGTTCATGTTCGAGGACCTTGAACTGCCAAACCTGGTCAAGCGCAACCTGACCGGCACCGACACGTTCAAGACCGTTCGGGCGGGGATCAGCAACGAGGGCAATCCGTCACGGATCAACATCATCCGTACCCTGCGTTCGGCCCATGCACGGCGAATCGCCCTGTCGGGCAGCAGTCGGGCGAAACTGCGCGAAGCCAAGGAAGAACTTCTGCGATTGAAGCAGGAAGAACCGGACAACTTCGGCGATATTCAAAAACTCGAAGCAGAAATCGAAAAACTCAGCGCGCGCATTCACCGCGTGCCGTTTCTCGATACGTTCGACCTCAAGTACAACCTGCTCATCAAGCAACCCAACCCCAGCTCGAAGGCGGTGATGTTCTGCCTGATGGACGTGTCCGGTTCCATGACCCAGGCTACCAAGGATATCGCCAAGCGCTTTTTCATCTTGCTGTACCTGTTTCTCAAGCGTAACTACGACAAGATCGACGTCGTGTTCATCCGCCACCACACCAGCGCCCGCGAGGTGGACGAAGAGGAGTTCTTCTATTCCCGCGAAACCGGTGGGACCATCGTGTCCAGCGCCTTGAAATTGATGCAGGAAATCATGGCCGAGCGCTATCCGGCCAACGAATGGAACATCTACGCCGCCCAAGCCTCCGACGGCGACAACTGGAACGACGACTCGCCGATTTGCCGCGACATCCTGATCAACCAGATCATGCCATTCGTCCAGTACTACACTTACGTTGAGATAACCCCACGCGAACATCAGGCCTTATGGTTCGAATACGAGCGCATCGCCGAAGCCTTTTCTGACACTTTTGCCCAGCAACAACTGGTCTCGGCCGGAGATATCTACCCGGTCTTCCGTGAACTCTTCCAGCGCAGGTTAGTGACATGACCGCCAAAGAGCTGAAGCGCCAACCCATTTCCACCGGCTCCGAGTGGACGTTCGAGCTGATTCAGGCCTACGACCGCGAAATCAGTCGTCTGGCGGCTCGCTACGCGCTCGACACGTATCCCAACCAGATTGAAGTGATCACCGCCGAACAGATGATGGATGCTTACGCCTCCGTCGGCATGCCGCTGGGTTATCACCATTGGTCCTATGGCAAGCACTTCCTCAGCACGGAAAAATCCTATTCACGTGGCCAGATGGGGCTGGCCTACGAGATCGTAATCAACTCGGACCCGTGCATCGCCTACCTGATGGAAGAAAACACCATCTGCATGCAGGCACTGGTCGTGGCGCATGCCTGCTACGGACACAACAGCTTTTTCAAGGGCAATTACCTGTTCCGAACCTGGACCGACGCCAGCTCGATCATCGACTACCTGGTGTTCGCCAAGCAGTACATCATGCAGTGTGAAGAGCGCCATGGCATCGACGCGGTCGAGGATCTGCTCGATTCTTGCCATGCGCTGATGAACTACGGGGTCGACCGTTACAAACGCCCCTATCCGATTTCCGCCGAAGAAGAGCGTCGCCGGCAGAAGGACCGGGAGGAACATCTGCAGAAACAGATCAACGATTTGTGGCGGACCATTCCAAAGGGCGCAGACAAGTACAGCGACAAGGACAATGCGCGCTTCCCCGCCGAACCGCAGGAAAACATCCTCTATTTCATCGAAAAACACGCGCCGCTGCTGGAACCGTGGCAGCGGGAAATCGTGCGCATCGTGCGCAAGATCGCGCAGTATTTTTATCCACAGCGCCAGACTCAGGTCATGAACGAAGGCTGGGCCACCTTCTGGCACTACACATTGATGAATGACCTGTATGACGAAGGCCTCGTCACCGATGGCTTCATGATGGAGTTCCTGACCTCCCATACGAGCGTTGTCTTTCAGCCAGGGTTCGACAGCCCCTATTACAGTGGTATCAACCCTTACACCTTGGGATTCGCCATGTACCGCGATATCCGTCGCATGTGCGAAGAACCCACCGAAGAAGATCGCCGCTGGTTCCCGGAAATTGCCGGTACTGACTGGCTGTCGACCATTAAATTCGCCATGAGCAGCTTCAAGGACGAGAGCTTCATCCTGCAGTACCTGTCACCCAAAGTGATCCGCGACCTGAAACTCTTCAGCATTCTCGATGACGACCAGAAGGATGATTTGCTGGTCCCGGCCATTCACGATGAGGGGGGCTACCGGATCATCCGTGAAACGCTGGCCGCGCAGTACAACCTGGGCAATCGCGAGCCCAACATTCAGATCTACAGCATCGATCGCCGCGGCGACCGCTCCCTGACGCTGCGACATCAGCAACACGACCGCAAGCCGCTGGGGGACTCCACCGAGGAAGTGCTCAAGCACCTGCACCGCCTCTGGGGCTTCGACATACACCTGGAGACCCTGCAAGGGGACCAGGTGATGAAAACCCACCACGTTCCACCCAGAAGCGAGCACAGCGAAGGCGATTACGGCCGGCTGGATTTGGCCGTCATCCACCTTTGATACCTTCAGTGCCTCCGAAAGCTCGACGCAACGGTTATCCTGTCGAGCTAACGGAGGTTTTTTATGCAGATTTATAAAGTCGGCGGCGCGGTACGCGATCGCCTGCTGGGCATACCTGTCACGGACATCGACCGGGTCGTGGTCGGCGCCACTACCGAAGAGATGCTTGCCCAGGGCTTTCGCCCGGTAGGCGCGGATTTCCCGGTATTCCTTCACCCCAAAACCGGTGAGGAGTACGCCCTCGCCAGGACCGAACGCAAAAGTGGACGCGGTTATGGCGGCTTCACTTTTCACGCCAGCCCTGATGTGACACTCGAAGAAGACCTGATTCGTCGTGACCTGACAATCAACGCCATGGCCGAGGACGATCAACAGAACCTGACCGACCCCTACCACGGCCAACGCGACCTTGAAGCGCGCATTCTTCGTCACGTTTCCCCCGCGTTTGCTGAAGATCCCCTCAGAGTTCTGCGTGTTGCCCGCTTTGCGGCGCGTTATGCCGAATTGGGTTTCACCGTTGCCCTGGAAACGCTGGCGCTGATGCGTCAACTCAGCGAGTCCGGCGAGCTTCAAGCACTGACGGCGGAACGGAGCTGGAAAGAGATTTCTCGTGCGCTGATGGAAAACCGGCCACAGGTGTTCATTGAAGTGCTGCGCGCGTGTGGCGCACTCAAAGAATTGATGCCGGAAATCGATGCACTGTTCGGGGTGCCACAACCAGAGGCTCATCACCCGGAAATCGACACCGGCGCGCACACCCTGAGCGTACTTGCGCAAGCGGCTCGACATAAACAACCGCTGACGGTGCGCTGGGCCTGCCTGCTGCATGACCTGGGCAAAGGGCTGACGCCACAGGAAGAATGGCCACGGCACATTGCCCACGAGTTCAAGGGACTCAAACTAATCAAGGCGGTCAACGAACGCTTCAAGGCGCCCAGAGATTGTCAGGAATTGGCGCTGCTGGTGGGCGAGTATCACACCCACGGTCATCGCGCCCTGGAATTGAAGCCCTCAACCTTGCTGGAACTGCTGCAAAGTTTCGACATTTACCGACGACCGCAACGGTTCGAGGAGTTCATCGCGGCGTGCGAAATGGACGCTCGTGGACGCGAAGGCCTGGAGCAGCGAAGTTATCCACAAGCGGATTATTTGCGCGGGGCGGCCAATGCGGCGCGTGGGGTGGCGGTTCAGCCGTTGCTGGAGAAAGGATTCAAGGGGCCAGAACTGGGCGAGGCAATCAAGCGTGAACGACTCAAGGCGTTGAAGGCTTACAAAGAAAGTGCATCAACCTGAAAAAGCTTCGCGGGCAAGCCCGCTCCCACAGGGATTGCATCGTACCTGCGGGAGCGGGCTTGCCGCGATGGCGTCATAACTGTCACAACAAATTCGAGGGCGTTAACTGCTCCCCGCGCCATTCAAACGCCACCGGCGCCAGCACCTGATCGATCTGTGCCTCACCCCAAAGCGTCGCAAAGCTTTTTCCTACACCCAAATGCACTCGATCTGGCGCAATCAACGACAGCGGCCACAACACAAAGGCATTTTTCAGAATTTCTGCCCGCGGCAGAATCAAGCCATCGAAGTTACCCACCAGATCGCCGAACAACAGCACATCGATATCCAGCGGCAAACCCTTGCGATCCGGCGCATAGCGCCCATTGTCGGCTTCGATGAATTTCAGCCGGCGATCGAGCTCCATCAGCGGCAGATCGGTGTAGGCCGACACCACGAAATTGAAGAATGGCCCGCTCTTGATCCCTACCGGCTGGCTTTCGAAGACCGGCGAACAATGGATGTCCACCAGAAAACCTGCCAAGGCATCCAGTCCGGCCCGTAAATGGGATTCGCGCTCGATATTGCTACCGAGCCCAAGATACACCTGAGTCAGCGACATCCGCGCTCGATCTCCACGCCCACGCCACCGGTAGCGGCAGGAACCGCGCCTGGCTTGGTCAGCTTGAGGCGCATCCAGGTGATCTTGAATTCGCTCATCAGCACTTCAACCAGGCGCTCGGCAAAGGTCTCGACCAGCTGGAACTGCGCCTGCTCGGCAAAGGCCTGGATCCGCGACGAAACACTGGCGTAATCGAGCGCCAGGGTCAGGTCGTCGCCGGCGGCAGCCGGACGATTATCCCAGGCGAAACTCAGATCAAGACGCAAGCACTGTCGGATGCCTCGCTCCCAGTCGTAGGCACCGATCACGGTGTCGACTTCCAGGCCCTCGATAAACACTCTGTCCAAGCACTTTTCTCCGCTACACGACAAGGGCGCATTGCGCCGTTAGAATCAGGGCGTCCTCGCCCGGAATAGTTAGCATGTTTTGGTTATTGGCGATCCTCGCCTACCTGCTCGGCTCTCTGTCCTTTGCCATTTTGCTCAGCCGCCTGACCGGTAACCCCGATCCACGCTCGAGTGGCTCGGGCAATGCCGGTGCCACCAACATGTTGCGCCTGGCCGGTAAAAAACTCGCCATCCTGACGTTGCTCGGCGATCTCTGCAAAGGACTGCTGCCTGTGCTGATCGCCGGTGTTGCAGGCCTTTCATTGCAGGATCAGGCCTGGATCGGCGTCTGCGCCGTCATCGGACACCTGTTCCCGCTGTATTTCCGCTTTCGCGGGGGCAAGGGTGTCGCCACCGCTGCCGGGATGTTGCTGGGCTTGTATCCACCCGCGGCGCTGATGGCGGTCTGCGCCTGGCTGCTGACGTTCTACCTGACCCGCACCAGCTCGCTGGCCGCCCTGATTGCCACGCCTTTGACCCTGCCACTGCTGGCCTGGCAAGAACCGGCGGCATTGCTGCCCATGAGCACGCTCACGGGACTGATCGTCTGGCGTCATCGCGGCAATCTACGCGACCTGTTTGCCGGGCGCGAACGGCATTTTTAGGCGCCGGCCATGAAAGCAGCTCATCGCAAGGCCGACAACTGCTCCATCGGCCAGCGCGCCTGCACGCTGATCGCCAGGCTTTCCTGCTGGCCGGCCTGCAAACGCTGGCAGCCGGCGAACGCGATCATTGCGCCGTTATCGGTACAGAACTGCGGGCGGGCATAAAAAACATCGCCCTTCATGTCGCCGAGCATCTTCTCCAAAGAAGTACGCAACGCCTTGTTGGCGCTCACGCCTCCTGCGATCACCAGTCGCTTCATGCCAGCCGCCTTCAGGGCACGCTTGCACTTGATGGTCAAAGTCTCTACCACGGCCTGCTGGAACGCCAGCGAGATGTCGCAACGGGCTTGCTCACCGTCGTCCCCGGCGCTCACGCACTGCTGCCAGGTGTTCAACGCGAAGGTTTTCAAGCCGCTGAAGCTGAAATCCAGGCCAGGGCGATCGCACATCGGGCGCGGAAACACGAAACGCCCTGCAACGCCCTGCTCCGCCAGACGCGCGATTTCCGGGCCACCCGGATAATTGAGGCCCATCATCTTCGCAGTCTTGTCGAAAGCTTCGCCCGCGGCGTCGTCCAGAGTCTCGCCCAGCAGCGTGTATTGACCGATTCCGTCGACCTGAACCAGCTGCGTATGACCGCCGGAAACCAACAAAGCGACGAACGGAAATTCCGGTGGCTGCGACTCCAGCATAGGCGCCAGCAAATGGCCTTCCATGTGGTGCACGCCCAGTGCCGGAATGCCCCAGGCAAAGGCCAGCGCCTGAGCGCAGGAAGCCCCCACCAACAACGCGCCCACGAGGCCAGGACCGGCAGTGTAGGCAATGGCGTCGATCTCGGTCGGCACACAGCCGGCTTCGGCCAACACCTGACGAATCAAGGGCAGCATGCGCTTTACGTGATCGCGCGAAGCCAGTTCCGGCACCACGCCTCCGTAAGCACGGTGCAGGTCGATCTGACTGAACAGTGCGTCGGCCAGCAGGCCACGTTCACTGTCGTAAAGTGCGACACCGGTTTCGTCGCAGGAGGTTTCTAATCCCAGTACTAGCATGGGTTTGCGCCTTGTTTAGGCTGAATTCGAAGGCGCGCATAATAGTCGTCGCGTGATGCCCCGACCAGCGGTTTTCGATCAGAGGCTTTGCATTCCGAGCGATGAGGGGTTAACATCCGCAACCCTTAAAAACCGACGTCTTCAAGTGCTCTTTTGCCGCGAGGATGTTGACCCCGGTAATGAATGAAGGTAGCTCTGGATGCCAGCCGTCAAAGTAAAAGAGAACGAACCCTTCGACGTAGCTCTGCGTCGTTTCAAGCGCTCCTGCGAAAAAGCCGGTGTACTGGCTGAAGTTCGTAGCCGCGAATTTTACGAGAAGCCAACTTCTGAGCGTAAGCGCAAAGCAGCAGCCGCTGTTAAGCGTCACGCCAAGAAAGTTCAGCGCGAACAGCGCCGCGCCGTTCGTCTGTACTAATACACAGACGATCGTAGCAAGCTTCTGCCAAGCCCGGCCCTCAGCCGGGCTTATGGCATTTGCGTAAAACGCTTGATGCTTCACCGTCGAAGCCGCAGATGCGACCGAGACAAATCTGCTTCACCGCGTCAGACCTGGCTTTTTGCCAGCGGTGCACGTCTTTTCTGACGAGCCTTTCAAGGCTACTGACGAGCACACCCACTGATTCCTCTCACGACGATCAGCCCAGGCATCTATTGCGTGCCAAACTATGAGCTATCCAAGACCATTGACTGGTCGCAGCCGGATTCAGCGCAACACTTTCAAATAGTCGAATACTGACAAGCATTAACGTCGGTGAATTTTCGGCAGATACACTTCCCGACAGCGAATATGCAGACGACACCGGTCGAGCCGCGCACCTTGCGTGCTTCACACAACGACCCGCGCTCGCCGCCATTCGTTTCGGACCCCTTTCAGCGCAGATGACGAGAACGCCATGGCCGGGCTAATTCCCCAGAGCTTCATTGACGACCTTCTGAACCGCACCGACATCGTCGATGTGGTCAGCTCGCGCCTGCAACTGAAAAAAGCCGGCAAGAACCACACCGCCTGCTGCCCGTTTCACAAAGAGAAAACTCCGTCATTCAGCGTCAGCCCCGACAAACAGTTCTATTACTGTTTCGGCTGCGGCGCTGGCGGCAATGCCCTCGGCTTCATCATGGACCACGACAACCTGGACTTCCCCCAGGCTGTCGAGGAACTGGCCAAAGCCGCCGGCATGGAAATCCCCCGCGAAGAAAGTGGCCGTCCGCACAAACCGCGCCAACCGACCGATTCTCCGCTGTACCCTCTGTTGACCGCTGCCGCCGATTTTTATCGCCAGGCACTCAAAAGCCATCCCCAGCGCAAGGCTGCCGTCGATTACCTCAAGGGCCGCGGCCTGACCGGCGAAATCGCCCGCGACTTTGGCCTCGGCTTCGCCCCGCCAGGCTGGGACAATCTGTACAAGCACTTGAGCAGCGACACCCTTCAACAGAAAGCCATGATTGACGCCGGTCTGTTGGTGGAGAATGCCGAGACAGGCAAGCGCTACGACCGCTTTCGCGACCGCGTGATGTTCCCGATCCGCGACAGTCGCGGCCGGATCATCGCCTTCGGTGGCCGGGTATTGGGGGACGATAAGCCCAAATACCTGAACTCCCCGGAAACCCCGGTGTTTCACAAGGGTCAAGAACTCTACGGACTGTTCGAAGCCCGTAAAAACAACCGCAACCTCGATGAAATCATTGTGGTTGAGGGCTATATGGATGTGATCGCCCTCGCCCAACAGGGCCTGCGCAACGCCGTGGCAACCCTCGGCACAGCCACCAGCGAAGAACACTTGAAGCGCCTGTTCCGTGTGGTGCCCAGCGTTTTGTTCTGCTTCGATGGCGACCAGGCCGGCCGAAACGCCGCGTGGCGCGCCCTCGAAGCAACGCTATCAAGCCTGCAGGACGGCCGTCGCGCACGGTTTCTGTTTCTGCCCGAAGGCGAAGACCCGGACACCTTGATCCGCTCCGAAGGCACCGATGCCTTCCGCGCGCGCATCAACCAGCACGCCCAACCATTGGCGGACTATTTCTTCCAGCAATTGACCGAAGAAGCCGATCCCCGCTCCCTCGAAGGCAAGGCCCATATGGCCACCCTGGCGGCACCGCTGATCGACAAGGTTCCGGGCGCCAACCTGCGCACCCTGATGCGCCAGCGCTTGCTGGAAATCACAGGCTTGAGCGGTGAAGCGGTCAGCCAGCTGGTGCACAGCGCACCTCAGGACATGCCGCCGGCCTATGACCCGGGCATGGACTACGACGCCATGCCGGACTACGCCGACTTTCACCAACCCCAGGAAGCCTACGCGCCCCAGCAGGAGTGGACGCCGAAAAAACCGGGGGCCGGCGGCAAGAAATGGGACAAGAAACCCTGGAGCAAAAACGGCAAGCGCGGCGATCGTGATGAATCCTATGCCCCGCGCACGCCAGTGGCGGTAGAAGCGCCGACGCTGATCGCGTTGCGCACGCTAATCCACCATCCACAATTGGCCGGCAAGGTTGAGAGTGCCGATCATTTTGCCAACGAGAGCAATACGTACGCTCAGGTACTAATCGCCTTGATCGAGGCTGTGCAGAAAAATCCTAAGCTAAACTCTATTCAGTTGATGGCCCGTTGGCACGGCACAGAGCAAGGGCGCCTCTTGAAAGCACTCGCCGAAAAGGAGTGGCTAATTGACGGCGACAACCTTGAACAACAGTTTTTAGACACCATTACTAGATTATCCGCGGGTCAGCATACGCAGACCCTCGACGAACTCATCAAGAAAGCCAGGCAGCCGGGTTTATCGGCTGAAGAGCAAATTCAGATAGCAAAACAGATGCGCGACCTCTTAAAACAGAATGTTTCCGCATCAAACCCGACCTCAACTGGCGCGTGAGGTCATAGCTCAGGTATAATCCTCGGCTTGTTTTTTGCCCGCCAAGACCTTCAGTGGATAGGGTGTTATGTCCGGAAAAGCGCAACAGCAGTCTCGTATTATTGAGTTGATCAAACTGGGTCGTGAGCAGAAATATCTGACTTACGCCGAGGTCAACGACCACCTGCCCGAGGATATTTCAGATCCGGAGCAGGTGGAAGACATCATCCGCATGATTAACGACATGGGGATCCCCGTACACGAGAGTGCTCCGGATGCGGACGCCCTTATGTTGGCCGACGCCGATACCGACGAGGCCGCTGCGGAAGAAGCAGCCGCCGCGTTGGCAGCGGTGGAGACCGATATCGGTCGCACCACTGACCCGGTGCGCATGTACATGCGCGAAATGGGTACGGTCGAGCTTCTGACTCGTGAAGGCGAAATCGAAATCGCCAAGCGTATCGAGGAAGGCATCCGTGAAGTGATGAGCGCCATTGCGCACTTCCCTGGCACGGTCGAGCATATTCTCTCCGAGTACACTCGCGTCACCACCGAAGGTGGCCGCCTGTCCGACGTCCTGAGCGGTTATATCGACCCGGACGACGGTATTGCGCCACCTGCTGCAGAAGTGCCACCGCCGATCGATGCGAAGGCCGCGAAAGCGGACGACGACTCGGACGACGAAGACGCCGAAGCCTCGGATGACGAAGAAGAAGCCGAAAGCGGTCCGGATCCGATCATCGCTGCGCAGCGTTTTGGCGCTGTGGCCGATCAGATGGAAATCACCCGCAAGGCCCTGAAAAAGCACGGTCGCCACAACAAGGCGGCGCTTGCCGAACTGTTGGCCCTGGCCGAGCTGTTCATGCCGATCAAACTGGTGCCGAAGCAATTCGAAGGCCTGGTCGAGCGTGTTCGCAGTGCCCTGGATCGCCTGCGTCAGCAAGAGCGCGCAATCATGCAGCTCTGCGTTCGTGATGCACGCATGCCGCGTGCCGATTTCCTGCGCCAGTTCCCGGGCAATGAAATCGACGAAAGCTGGACCGATGCTCTGGCCAAAGGCAAAGCCAAATACGCTGAAGCCATTGGTCGCCTGCAACCGGACATCATTCGTTGCCAGCAAAAGCTGACCGCGCTGGAAACCGAAACCGGTTTGACCATCGCCGAGATCAAGGACATCAACCGTCGCATGTCGATCGGTGAGGCCAAGGCCCGCCGCGCGAAGAAAGAGATGGTTGAAGCGAACTTGCGTCTGGTGATCTCCATCGCCAAGAAGTACACCAACCGTGGCCTGCAATTCCTCGATCTGATCCAGGAAGGCAACATCGGTTTGATGAAAGCGGTAGACAAGTTCGAATACCGCCGCGGCTACAAATTCTCGACTTATGCCACCTGGTGGATCCGTCAGGCGATCACTCGCTCGATCGCCGACCAGGCCCGCACCATCCGTATTCCGGTGCACATGATCGAGACGATCAACAAGCTCAACCGTATTTCCCGGCAGATGTTGCAGGAAATGGGTCGCGAACCTACGCCGGAAGAGCTGGGCGAACGCATGGAAATGCCTGAGGACAAGATCCGCAAGGTATTGAAGATCGCAAAAGAGCCGATCTCCATGGAAACCCCGATCGGTGATGACGAAGACTCCCATCTGGGCGACTTCATCGAAGACTCGACCATGCAGTCGCCAATCGATGTCGCTACCGTAGAGAGCCTTAAGGAAGCGACTCGCGAAGTACTGTCCGGCCTCACTGCCCGTGAAGCCAAGGTGCTGCGCATGCGCTTCGGTATCGACATGAATACCGACCACACGCTTGAAGAGGTTGGTAAGCAGTTCGACGTGACCCGTGAACGGATTCGTCAGATCGAAGCCAAGGCGTTGCGCAAGCTGCGCCACCCGACGAGAAGCGAGCATTTGCGCTCCTTCCTCGACGAGTGATCACAAAACCCCCGGCCCAGGCCGGGGGTTTTGCTTTATGGCGATAAAATCCCCCTGCTACGCCCCTCCCGCCGATTTGCCCGTCTACACTCGAAACATTCCCCCGAGCCATAACGAGACCGTTATGCCCAGACTGCCGACCGTGCTTTTTTTGCTGTCGCTAATGACCTGGACCGCAACGGCTGGCGCGCTGACTCTAACCGACGAAGAACGTAGCTGGCTTGCGGCCCACCCGGACTTGCGACTGGGTGTCGATGCCTCCTGGCCACCTTTTGAATTTCGCGACGATCAGGGGCGTTACCAGGGTCTTGCGGCAGACTATATCAACCTGATCCGTCAGCGATTGGCCGTCAAACTCACGCCTATCGAGCCAGTCAGCTGGACGGTTGTGCTGGAGCAGGCCAGGCAAGGCAAGCTCGACCTCTTGCCGGGCATCATGTCGACCCCGGAACGCCAGGCTTATCTGTCGTTCACCCGTCCTTATCTGGATTTCCCGATTGTCATCCTGGCCCATGTCGGGGGCCCCCAACCACGCAAGATCGAGGACCTGTACGGACTGAAAATCGCCGTGGTGGAAAACTACGCGCCCCATGAGTTGCTACGCACCCACAACCCCGACCTGAATCTGGTGGCCATGCCCAACGTCAGTTCGGCTTTGCAGGCGTTGGCCACCGATGAAGTGGATGCGGTCGTAGGCGATCTCGCTTCCAGCGTCTGGAGCCTGCGCCAGCTCAGGCTGGACGGTTTGTATGTCAGCGGCGAAACCCCCTATCGCTATCAACTGGCCATGGGCGTCCCCCCGAACAACAAGATGCTGGTCAGCATCCTGGATAAAGTCCTGGCGGACATGACCCCGGCAGAAATCAGCGCCATCCAGGAGCATTGGGTCGGCAACGTCCTCGATCACCGGACTTTCTGGTCCGATCTGCTGGTTTACGGCTTGCCAGGGCTGCTACTGCTGGTCACCGTGCTGGCGACGGTCATCCGCATCAACCGCCGCCTGAGTTCGGAAATTGCCCGCCGGATCGATCTGGAGCAGGAACTGCGCAGCAGCGAATATCACTACCGCGGGCTGGTGGAGAGCCTCTCGGCCATCGCCTGGGAAGCGCGAATGAGCGACTTCACCTACAGCTATGTATCGCCCCACGCCGAGGATCTGCTGGGTTATCCCCTGTCCCACTGGCTGATTCCAGGTTTCTGGCGCAACATCATTCACCCCGCCGACCTCACCCGCGCGCAGAATTTCTGCGATCACGAAGTGCTGGCCGGACGTGATCACAGCCTGGATTATCGGGTTATCACCGCTGACGGGCGCTGCCTGTGGGTCCGCGATATCGTCAGCCTGATCGAACACGGCCATGAACCGGTGATGCGCGGGCTGATGATCGACATCAGCGAGACCAAGCGCACCGAAGAAGCGCTGCGTCTGTCGGAACAGAAGTTTGCTTCGGTGTTCCAGCAATGCCCGGACATTCTGGTCATCGCGCGGCTCTCCGACGGCTGCCTGCTGGAGGTCAACGAAGCGTTCGAAGAACAGATCGGCCTCAGGGCCGAAGACGTCATCGGCCAGACCGCCACCGACCTCAATATCTGGGGGGTTCCCGGTGTGGGGCCGGGATTATTGCAGCGCCTGCAGGCCGGCAGCATCCGCAACCTGGAGATGCCCTTTCGCCGCAGCAATGGCCAGGTGTTTACCGGCCTGATCTCCGCCGAACCCTTCGACCTCGACACAACCCCGGCACTGGTGGTGGTCGTGCGCGACATCACCCAGCTCAAGGAAACCCAACAACAACTGCAAACTTCCGAAGAGAAATTTGCCAAGGCCTTCCATGCATCCCCGGACGGCTTGCTGCTGTCTCGGCAGAGTGATGGGTTGCTGCTGGAAGTCAACGAAGGCTTCAGCCGTATCACCGGGTTCAACAGCGCAATGTCGGTGGATCGCTCGGCCCTGGATCTGGGGATCTGGGTCAACCTCAACGAACGCAAACAGATGCTCGACCTGCTGCACCGCGATGGCTTCGTCCGTGATTTCAGTTGCCATATCCGCCGCAGCGACGGGCAGATCCGCCTCTGCGAAGTGTCCAGTCGGCCACTACCCATTGGCGACGAAGACTGCATGCTGACCATCGCCCGGGACATCACCGAGCGCCACCTGATGCAGGAAAAGCTGCAACAGGCCGCCACGGTGTTCGAGAGCACCGCCGAAGGCGTATTGATCACCGATACCCAGCAGCACATCAGCGCCGTCAACCGCGCCTTCACCGAGATCACCGGCTACAGCGAAAGCGAAGCACTGGGCCATACCCCGCGCCTGCTTGCCTCGGGCCTGCATGACAGCGCGTTCTATGCCGCCATGTGGCACCAGCTGACTGCCGAAGGGCACTGGCAAGGCGAGATTTCCAACCGGCGCAAGAACGGCGAGCTCTACCCGAGCTGGCTCACCATCAGCGCGGTGCGCAACCGGGACAAGTTCATCACCCACTTCGTGGCGGTGTTCGCCGACATTTCCAGCCTCAAGCACGCCCAGGCCAAACTCGACTATCAAGCCCACCACGACCCGCTGACCGGCCTGCCCAACCGCACGCTGTTCGAAAGCCGTTTGTTGACCGCACTCAACACCCACAGGGAAAACGGTGGTCAAGGTGCGGTGCTGTTCCTCGATTTGGACCGTTTCAAACACATCAACGATAGCCTCGGCCACCCGGTTGGCGATCTGTTGCTCAAGGGCATTGCCGTGCGCCTCAAGGAACAGTTGCGTGACATCGATACCGTGGCACGCCTGGGTGGCGATGAGTTCATCATCCTGCTGCCCGGCCTGCAGCAGCCCAGCGACGCCGACAACATCGCCACCAAACTGCTCAATTGCTTCACCGCACCGTTCCAGGCCGGTGAGCACGAGTTCTTCATCAGCTCCAGCATCGGCACCAGTCTTTATCCACAGGACGGTTGCGATGTCGCCACACTGATCAAGAACGCCGACGCGGCGATGTACCGCTCCAAAGCCAAGGGCCGTAACCGGGTCGAAAGTTATACCTGCGACCTCACAGCGCAAGCCAGCGAACGCGTAGCGCTGGAACACGAACTGAGACGCGCCATCGAGCGCAATGAGCTGCACCTCTACTATCAACCGAAGATCAGCCTCGACGACTATCGCCTGGTCGGGGCCGAAGCACTGATTCGCTGGCGCCACCCGACCTTTGGCGACGTGCCGCCGGAGCACTTCATTTCCCTGGCCGAAGAAAATGGCATGATCCTGCAAATCGGCGACTGGGTGCTCGAGACCGCCTGCCGGCAAATGCACGAGTGGAACAAAACCTACATGGACCTTGGCCCGCTGTCGGTCAATCTCGCAGGCGCTCAGTTACGCCAGCCGAACCTGCTCAGCCGCATCGAGCAATTGCTCAAGGACTACCGCCTCAAACCCGGGTTCCTGCAACTGGAAATCACCGAAAACTTCATCATGAGCCAGGCGGAAGAAGCGCTGGCCGTGCTGCATCAACTCAAACAGCTGGGCGTGCAACTGGCAATCGACGACTTCGGTACGGGCTACTCGTCCTTGAGCTACCTCAAACGCCTGCCACTGGACATCCTCAAGATCGACCAGTCGTTCGTTCGCGGTTTGCCGGACGATCCCCACGATGTCGCCATCGTGCGCGCCATCATCGCACTCGGCCGCAGCATGCAATTCACCGTGATTGCCGAAGGCGTCGAAACCCAGGCGCAGCAGCAATTCCTGGCCTATGAGGGTTGTGAGCAGATCCAGGGCTACATCGTCAGCCTGCCCCTGCCCCCCGACGAATTCGCCGCGACATTTCTTCGTACAGCCGTATTGGATTTTTCGGATAGCACAGCCGCGAAACCGTCGCTATAATCCGCGGCCTACTGAGGGCCTATAGCTCAGTTGGTTAGAGCAGAGGACTCATAATCCTTTGGTCCACGGTTCAAGTCCGTGTGGGCCCACCAAACTAGAAAGCCGCGCAATGCGCGGCTTTTTCGTGTCTGGCGTTTGGTTTTGTTTACTTCCTGCGTAGCAATATCGGATGACGCCGTAAGGCCTTGTAGGCAAACTCCGAATCTTGCTTTTGGGCACTTTGCCGCCTTGTTGCGCTTTTCTTCGACGGGATAGTCTCCGGACGTCGCTGCCACATGCAGCGGTCGGGCTTGGAAACCCGATGAAATTGGACGCAATGCTTGCCCATCAAGTTATGGCGGCTGTGCGTGGGACGTCTTAGGGCGTGCCGGTTTCCTAATTTCCCGGTTTTCCAACCTGCGCACAGCTGTCACCCATTCGCTTGGAAACGAATGTGACAGCATTCCAAATTAGGAGCTGTACCATGACTAAAACAAATACGTCCGAACCCTCAGAGTTAAAAACCGTCGGCTTCACCCCTTTCCTGTATCTCTCTGACCAGCCTTTGTTCCACGTCTGCCGCGACGTCCCCATCGCCGACGCCCTGGCCCAAGCCTCCGACTTTCTGTTCCTCGCCAAATCCCTGACCGTGGATGCCGCCTACGCCCAAGACTCCGACCGACACGCCTGGGCCGCGCACTATCTGACGACGATGAGCAAAGCAGTGATCGACGATGTGGTGAAGGTGCTGACGCGACGGCCAATCGGTTAATGCGTGTAGGAGCGAGCTTGCTCGCGAAAAACCTGAGAGCACCGTTGGGTATCTGGTTTTACGCGTTATCGTTCACGATTTTCGCGAGCGAGCTCGCTCCTACAGGTGTCAACCGATTCAGTACTTCCCCCGTCAACACTACCTCGTAGGTATCCGCCGACCTGCCCCACTGTTCCACAAGGACCATGCGTTCTACCAACGCCTGTCCGAGTTCAGTAATGGTCCCGGCCAACGCTTCGACGATTTCTTGAGTGCGCAACCATAGGCGGTCATGGATCGACTTCAGTTCGGTGGTGACGCTGTCCGACGACGCAGGATCCGTATCGGGGAATGTGATGTTGCGCAGCAGCTGCCGCAGTTCCCTGATTTTTGCGTCATCCTTTTCCGCGCCAAACGCGCCATTGAGGATGGCGGCCGCGCTCGATGGATCGACGCGTTTTTCCCGTGCCTGGACGCAAGGTAATGTCTGCGCCATGGCGCCGGCATAGAGGACCATGATCCGGTCTTCCAGGTACGCCTTCATCGCTTGCAACGACGAAATCGATCGCGACAGGGTGATACAGGCGCCCCCCTTATGCCTCAGGTCCATGGCCACTGTCAGGGTCACTCCCCCCGTTTCAAACCCCAGCGCCCGAGCCACGACGTAATGCCCCATTTCATGATTAGCGATCTGCAAGGCATGGTCCCGCACAGCAGGAGGCATTTTCTTCACGTCCATCACGCTGGATCTCCCGTTCAACTACGAGTGACTGTAGCTTTACTGAAATTTCACACAGAAAAAAGCCGCGCAGTGGCGCGGCTTTTTCGTACCTGGGATCAGCCCTTACTTGGGCAACGCATAGGCAATCACGTAGTCCCCACGATCCGTCGACTGACGCGCACCGCCCACCGTCAGCAGGATGTACTGCTTGCCGGTTTTCGGCGAAACGTACGTCATCGGCCCGGACTGGCTGCCCACCGGCAAGCGCGATTTCCAGATCTCGTTACCGTTGCCGGTATCGAAGGCGCGCAGGTAGAAGTCCTGGGTGCCAGCGAAGAACAGCAGGCCCGACTGGGTGGCCAGGGACGCGCCGAGGGTCGGCATGCCGATCGGGATCGGCAAGTGCATGCGAATGCCCAGCGGGCCGGTGTCTTGCACGGTGCCCACCGGGACTTGCCACATCAGTTTGTGGGTCTTGAGGTCGATGGCGGACATAGTGCCGAACGGCGGTTTCTGGCACGGAATGCCGACCGCCGAAAGGAAGCGCTCGCGCATGGCGCCAAACGGCGTGCCTTCCTGCGGCACCACGCCCATTTCGATACCGCTGGCCCCGGCGCCGATTTTGTCGCGCGGGATCATGTAGTTGGCCAGGCCCAGGCGCATGTCGTTGACGAACATGTAATTCGTGTTCGGATCGACCGAGACGCTGCCCCAGTTCATGCCCCCCAGCGAGCCCGGGAATTGCAGGGCGCGGTCCATGCCCGGCGGGGTGTAGACGCCTTCGTGGCGCATGCCTTTGAACTGGATGCGGCACATCAACTGGTCGAACGGCGTGGCGCCCCACATGTCGGCTTCGGTCAGGGTTTTATTGCCGATTGACGGCATGTCCACCGAGAACGGCTGGGTCGGCGAGTAGCGTTCGCCGGGCACATGGCCTTGCGGCACCGGGCGCTCTTCGACCCGCGCTATCGGCACGCCGGTTTCACGGTTGAGCAGGAAGATCTCGCCCTGCTTGGTGACTTGCGCCAGGGCTGGCTGAATACCGCCCTTGTCGTCAGGCACGTCGTACAACAGCGGTTGCGCCGGCAGGTCGAAGTCCCACAGGTCGTGGTGAGTGGTCTGGAAGTGCCAGCGCACTTGTCCGGTCTTCACGTCGATGGCGACGATGGACGAGTTCCACTTGTCATCGAACTCGGTGCGCTGTCCCCCGAAGAAGTCCGGGGTGGCGTTACCGGTCGGCAGGTAAACCAGACCGAGTTTGGCGTCGTAGGACATGGCCGACCACACGTTCGGCGTACCACGGGTATACGTCTGACCGGCCGGAGGGCGTTTGGTGGTGTTCGGATTGCCCGGATCCCACGCCCATACCAGTTCACCGCTGCGCACGTCGTAGGCACGCACCACGCCTGGCGGCTCGCCGGTGGAATAGTTATCGGCCACGCGACCGCCGACGATTACTACATCCCCAGCGACCAATGGCGTCGAGGTTTGCTGGTAGTAACCGGGCTTCACTTCGCCCATGTCGGTGGTCAGATCGACGGTGCCCCGGTTGCCGAACTCTTCGCAGGGCTTGCCGGTTTCGGCATTGATGGCGATCAGGCGCGCATCGCCGGTCGGCAGGAAAAGACGTTTCGTACAGGCTGTAGTTTGGTTGTCCGAAGAGGCAGGGGTTTCGGAATAACCCAGGCCACGGCAACGCTGCCAGTTGGGCGCGGTGCCTTGCGGGTCGAACTTCCAGCGCTGGGCACCCGTGTCGGCATCCAGGGCGAAAACCTTGCCGTAGGCGGTGCAGGTATAGACCGTGTCACCGATTTGCAGCGGGGTGTTCTGGTCTTCGGCGCCGGCGCCGGTGCTTTGCGGGATGTCGCCGGTGCGGAAGGTCCAGGCCACCTGCAATTTGTCGATGTTGCCTTTGTTGATCTGATCCAGCGCGGCAAAGCGATTACCGGCGGTGGTGTTGCCCCAGTGCGCCCAGTCTTTCTGTTCGGTGCCCGGTGCGACCGGCGTTACCGCGGGTTCGCTGCTGGCCTTGACCACGTGGGTCGGCACGAACATGTAGGCCATCGTTGCGACGACACAAGGGCCCAGGATGCCGGCCAGGCCATAAGCGCCACGCCCAGCGGTCGCGCCCGAAGCGCGCACCAGCGTTGGGTAGATCAACGCGATGACCAGGCCGATCACGGCGAAAGTCAGCACGCGCGAGACCAGCGGCCAATACTCGAAACCGGCATCCCACACCGCCCAGATCGCCGTCAGGATCAACGCCAGGCCATACAGCCACGCCCCCTTCGGCTTGCGGCGAGCGATCATTAACCCGGAAGCCATCATCGCCAGGCCCATCAGCAGGAAGTACCAACTGCCGCCCAGTGCGATCAAGTAACCACCGCCTCCTGCAAGGCCCAGACCGATCAGTGCGATCAGCACACCCAGCCCCGCCAGCACCCATTTGCTGCCGGCGGCAGCCCCAGAATTATTCATGTCGGTAATTATCCCCATTTGTGACAAGCGCGGAATAATGTACTACCTAGTTACTTATGGCAAATTGTCGCAGTCAGGAATGGCATGAACGGTCGTGAATTCAGATCAAGGATCCGTTGCGGGGGGATGTGCCTGTAACATGTTCATCCACCGATCTGTACCGCTGGAGATGCCCCCTTTGCCTGACACTCGCCCACCCGTTCTCGACGAAATCGACCGCCAGTTGATTGCCGCCCTGCAGATCAACGCCCGCGAAAGCGTGGCCATGCTTGCCCGGCAACTGGGTATCGCGCGCACCACCGTGACTTCGCGCCTGGCGCGGCTGGAAAAGGCCAAGGTGATTACCGGTTACGGCGTGCGCCTTGGCCAGCGGGTGGTGGATGGCGGGTTGCAGGCGTATGTGGGGATCACGGTCCAACCGCGTTCCGGCAAGGAGGTATTGCGCAGGTTGAGCGCCATGGCTCAAGTGCAGCAGTTATGTGCGGTCAGTGGCGAATTTGATTATGTGGCGTGGCTGCGCACGGACTCGCCGGAGCAACTGGATCAGTTGCTGGATCAGATCGGCAGTGTGGATGGGGTGGAGAAGACCACGACTTCGATCATCTTGAGTAGCAAGATTGATCGGGGGCAGCCGGTTTGAGTTTTCAGCCCTGAATGGGTGGTGTCTGGACTGGCGTTTTCGCGAGCAGGCTCGCTCCCACAAGGGCACTCATTGTCAATTCGATTAATTTAATCGTCATATTGACTGGTTAATTAGCAAAACGACGACACTTTGCGTCTTATTAACGTGCTGTACGCTCTCTAGAATGGCTGACATCTTTTCCTATACTCAGACGCGCGTTCCCCGTCGAGTCGCCAGCAAGGTCAGCCATGAACAAGAACAATCGCCATCCTGCAGACGGTAAAAAACCAGTCACCATTTTCGGTCCGGACTTTCCTTTCGCCTTCGACGACTGGATCGAACACCCGGCCGGCCTGGGCAGCATTCCCGAGCACAATCACGGTGCCGAAGTGGCGATTGTCGGCGCCGGCATCGCGGGGCTGGTGGCCGCTTACGAACTGATGAAGCTCGGCCTCAAGCCCGTCGTCTACGAAGCCTCGAAGATGGGCGGTCGTCTGCGCTCCCAGGCGTTCAACGGCACCGATGGCATCGTCGCCGAGTTGGGCGGCATGCGTTTTCCGGTGTCGTCCACCGCCTTCTATCACTACGTCGACAAGCTGGGCCTTGAGACCAAACCCTTCCCTAACCCGCTGACTCCTGCCTCCGGCAGCACCGTCATCGATCTGGAAGGCAAGACCCATTACGCACAGAAACTGGCGGATCTTCCTGCGCTGTTCCAGGAAGTGGCTGACGCCTGGGCCGATGCCCTGGAAGCCGGTTCGCAGTTCTCCGACATCCAGCAAGCCATCCGCGACCGCGACGTACCGCGCCTCAAGGAGCTGTGGAACACCCTCGTGCCGCTGTGGGATGACCGCACCTTCTACGATTTCGTCGCCACCTCCAAGGCCTTCGCCAAACTGTCGTTCCATCACCGCGAAGTGTTCGGCCAGGTCGGCTTCGGCACCGGTGGCTGGGACTCGGACTTCCCTAACTCGATGCTGGAAATCTTCCGGGTGGTGATGACCAACTGCGACGATCACCAGCATCTGGTGGTCGGCGGCGTGGAACAAGTGCCGCAAGGCATCTGGCGCCATGAGCCGGAACGCTGCGTGCACTGGCCACAAGGCACCAGCCTCAAATCGTTGCACCGGGGCGCTCCACGCTCCGGGGTGAAGAAAATCGCCCACGCACCGGGCGGCCGTTTTGCAGTCACCGACAACAACGGCGACACCCGCGAGTACGCCGCGGTGCTGACCACCTGCCAAAGCTGGCTGCTGACCACCCAGATCGAATGCGACGAAAGCCTGTTTTCGCAAAAGATGTGGATGGCCCTGGACCGCACCCGCTACATGCAATCGTCGAAAACCTTCGTGATGGTCGACCGCCCGTTCTGGAAGGACAAGGACCCGGAAACCGGACGCGACCTGATGAGCATGACCCTCACCGATCGCCTGACCCGCGGCACCTACCTGTTCGACAACGGCGACGACAAGCCGGGGGTGATCTGCCTGTCGTACTCGTGGATGAGCGATGCGCTGAAAATGCTGCCGCACCCGGTGGAAAAGCGCGTGAAACTGGCGCTGGATGCGTTGAAGAAGATCTACCCGAAAGTCGACATTGCCGCACGAATCATCGGCGATCCGATCACTGTGTCCTGGGAAGCCGACCCGCACTTCCTCGGGGCCTTCAAAGGTGCCCTGCCCGGCCATTACCGCTACAACCAGCGCATGTATGCGCATTTCATGCAGGACGACATGCCTGCTGAACAGCGTGGGATTTTCATCGCCGGCGACGACGTTTCATGGACGCCGGCCTGGGTCGAAGGCGCGGTGCAGACATCCCTCAACGCGGTGTGGGGCATCATGAAGCATTTCGGCGGCGCGACACATAAAGAGAACCCGGGCCCGGGTGACGTGTTCAAAGACATAGGCCCTATCGCCCTGCCCGAGTAAGAGGAATCCCTGATGCGCGTAGCCCTTTACCAATGTCCACCGCTGCCTCTGGACGTCGCCGGCAACCTGCAACGTCTGCGGCAGCTGGCACAGGAAGCCAAAGGCGCCGATTTGCTGGTGCTGCCGGAGATGTTCCTGACCGGATACAACATCGGCTTCGATGCCGTCAGCGTGCTGGCGGAGGTGCACAACGGTGAGTCGGCGCAGCAGATCGCGCGCATCGCCCGGACCGCCGGGATCGCCATCTTGTATGGCTATCCCGAACGTACCGAGGACGGGCAGATCTACAACGCTGTGCAGCTGATCGACGCCCAGGGCGAGCGCGTCTGCAATTACCGCAAGACCCATTTGTTTGGTGATCTTGACCGCTCGATGTTCAGCCCCGGCACCAACGAATTTCCCGTGGTTGAACTCAACGGCTGGAAGCTTGGTTTCCTGATCTGTTACGACCTGGAATTTCCGGAGAACGCGCGGCGTCTGGCCCTCGACGGTGCCGAGCTGATTCTGGCGCCGACGGCGAACATGATTCCCTTCGATTTCGTCGCCGACGTCACCGTCCGCTCCCGCGCCTTCGAAAACCAGTGTTATGTGGCCTACGCCAACTACTGTGGGCAGGAAGGCGATATCCACTATTGCGGCCAGAGCAGCATTGCCGCGCCGGATGGCAGCCGCATCGCCCAGGCCGGCCTCGATGAAGCGCTGATCGTCGGGGAGCTGGATCGTCAATTGATGGTCGAGTCCCGCGCCGCCAATCGCTATTTGCTCGATCGCCGCCCAGAGCTTTACGGCGCGCTGAACAAGCGCTAATCCGCTAGCATTGGCACTTCACTGTTCTGGAAGTGCCCATGCCTGCGCTGAATCACCCTCGCCCCCACACTGAAACCCTGGCCAATGGTCTGCAGGTAACGTTGCGTTCTGCGCCCGATCTGAAGCGCGCCGCTGCGGCGTTGCGGGTCGCCGCCGGCAGCCATGATGTGCCGCTGGAATGGCCAGGCCTGGCGCACTTTCTTGAGCATCTGCTGTTTCTGAAAACCGAGCGTTTTCCCGCCAGCCAAGGGCTGATGGCCTACGTCCAGAGTCACGCCGGACAGGTGAACGCGCAGACCAGCGAGCGCACCACCGACTATTTTTTCGAGTTACCGCCTCAGTTTTTAAGCGGCGGTCTGGAGCGCCTGTCAGACATGCTCGCCCATCCGCGTATGAATCCGGACGATCAGCAGCGGGAACGGGAAGTTCTTCAGGCGGAATTTGTCGCGTGGTCGCAAGATGAGACGGCCCAACAGCAATTTTCGCTGTTGGGTGGCCTGTCAAAAACTCATCCGCTACGCGGTTTTCACGCAGGCAACCGCGACAGTCTGCCGGTGTCGCAACCTGATTTTCAGCAAGCGTTGCAGGATTTCCATCAGCGGTTTTATCAGGCCGGACAGATGACGTTGAGCCTGGTGGGCCCTCAATCCCCCGAAGAATTGAAGGCGCTGGCCCAAGTGTTCGCGGATGCCATCCCCGGGGGCAAAAAGGTCCCGCAACAACCGACTGCACCACTGATGGACGCGTTGGAGAGAAGTTATCAACAGGTGAACGACTGTCGGCTGGATCTGGTATTCGCGCTCGAAGCGCTGCCCGCGTCATCCCCGGAAGCCTTGGCGTTCCTGTGTCATTGGCTGAACGCGGCGAAACCCGGAGGGCTGCTGGCTGAACTGCAAAAACATGGGCTGGCCCAACAGCTGAGAGCAGCGCCGTTGTATCACTTCGCCGGGCAAGCCCTGCTGCACATCGAATTCACACTGAGCGCCAATGCTCAGCCAATGGCGATTCGCGAACAGCTCATGGATTGGCTGAGCTTCTTCGCCAGACAAGGCTGGAGTGAGTTGCGCAATGAATACTCCACCCTGCTCCAGCGCCAGCAGCAAGTCAGCGGCGCCTTGCAACTGGCACGACTGGACAGTGAACAACGGGAAACCGGGTTATCCGAACACGGAGTGGCCGCCCTCAAGGCTATCCTGCAACAAATCGGCGCTGTGGATAACTTCACCGGCCAATGGCTACTGCCGACGCCCAATCCGTTTTTGCGGTCCGAAGCGCCCGCGGCCAACGCTGGTTTGATTCGCGGCCAGACCAGCGCCCACCGTGGTTTGCGCACCTTTGCCCAGGATCGCTCACGCAGCCGTCGCGAACGCTCGCCGATGCAGTTCAGTCAGGCCTTACCGGACACCAGCGCAGAAGGTGCGCTGTATCTGCGCTGGCGTCTGGACTGCGCCCCCTGCAGCAGCCTCCAGTGGCGACTGGAAAACACCCTGCAACCGTTACGCGATGAAGCCCGGCAGGCCGGCGTGGAGTTTTCTTTCAGCGCCTCGGGCAACGAATGGCTGCTGAAGATGACCGGGCTTCAGGAGCCGATGCCCACCGTTCTGGAGTACGTGCTGAAAACGCTGGCAAGTCCTGTTGTCGAATTCACACAGGATGAGCCAGCCTTGATGCCGATCCGGCAGCTGCTCAAGGCATTGTCCGCTCACGTTCTGGAGCCCACTGCGGATTCGAATGACGCGCAGCAACTCTGGTCGAGCGCGCGCTGGGACGGACTGGCGATTGGCCTGTCGGCTCAGACCCAGGCAGCAATGGGTCTGGCCTTGAGCCGCATACCCGGCACACCGGACAATCAACCGACGCCACCGCCGTCGATCCACGGGCAACACCTTTGGAGCACCCTGGATACCGGCTCAAACGAACATGCGTTATTGCTGTTCTGCCCGACCGCATCCACGGATATCGCTGACGAAGCCGCGTGGCGCTTATTGGCACACCTCTGTCAGACGCCGTTTTACCAGCGTCTGCGGGTGGAGTTGCAACTCGGCTACGCGGTGTTCAGCGCCCTGCGCCAAATGCACGGGCAAACCGGGCAGCTGTTTGGCGTGCAATCGCCGAACGTGACGCCGGTGGATCTGCTGCAACATATCGAGCAGTTCCTCAAAGGATTGCCGGACAGGATTCGCGACATCGATGACGCGGATTTCATCGCCCTGCGCCAGGCCTTGGCCGATCAGTTCACCAGCGCCGCATTGCCCAGCGCCCAGGCTGCCGAACTGCTCTGGCAGGGCAAACTCGCCGGCCGCTCGTCGGATTATCTGACGCAATTGCCCGAGGCAATCCTGATGATTGATCGGCCCGCACTCATCGCCGCCGCCCAGCGCTTGATTCAAGCCGAGGGCGGTTGGCGCTGTCTGTCCAGCGGCACTTGCCCTGGCTCGCCCTGGCAAGTGGCAAAATGATCATTACCAAGGCTGCAATTAACTTTCTCGAACATTTGCAGCCAATTATTCTGAAATTTTGAGTAACATAGCTACCTAACTATCTGAACATCTCCCGCCGGAGGTGGACTATATGTATAGGTCTCAACTGTCCCATCACCTGAAGGAGCGCTCCCATGACTTGGTCCAAACCTGCTTACACCGACCTGCGTATCGGCTTTGAAGTCACCATGTACTTCGCCAGCCGCTGATCTCTGCCCTGGCAGAATCGCAGTTCAACGCCTCGGTCATCCGAGGCGTTTTATTTTCAGCGTTGCTTTTATTTTCCGCGTTGCAATGATGGAGCACCCATGTTTGTCCAGATTCTAGGTTCCGCCGCCGGCGGCGGTTTCCCCCAGTGGAACTGCAACTGCGTGAACTGCGCCGGCTTTCGCGACGGCAGCCTGCGGGCCCAGGCGCGGACCCAGTCGTCCATCGCGATTTCCGATAACGGCGTGAACTGGGTGCTGTGCAACACCTCGCCGGACATCCGCGCGCAACTGCAGAGCTTCGCCCCGATGCAACCGGGCCGTGCCCTGCGCGATACCGGCATCGGCGCGATCATCCTGATGGACAGCCAGATCGACCACACCACCGGTCTGCTCA
The DNA here is from genome assembly GCF_002356535.2 of Pseudomonas izuensis. Classification (NCBI taxonomy): domain Bacteria; kingdom Pseudomonadati; phylum Pseudomonadota; class Gammaproteobacteria; order Pseudomonadales; family Pseudomonadaceae; genus Pseudomonas; species Pseudomonas izuensis. The sequence continues at coordinate 6,197,740 of NZ_AP017423.2, forward strand.
TGTTGCGCGAAGGTTGCCCGCATCAGGTCTGGTGCACCGACATGGTCCACGAAGACCTGAGCAGCGGCTTCCCGCTGTTCAACATGCTGAGCCACTGGAATGGCGGCCTGACCTGGAACCGCATCGAACTCGATCAGAGTTTCAGCGTCCCGGCCTGCCCGAACCTGCGCTTCACCCCACTGCCCTTGCGCAGCGCCGCGCCGCCCTACTCGCCGCACCGCTTCGACCCGCACCCGGGCGACAACATCGGCCTGATCGTCGAGGACCTGAGCACCGGCGGTAAACTGTTTTACGCACCGGGCCTGGGCAAGGTCGATGCACCGTTGCTGGCGATCATGGCCGACAGCGATTGCCTGCTGGTGGACGGCACGCTGTGGGACGACGACGAAATGCAGCGCCGTGGCGTCGGCACCCGCACCGGCCGGGAGATGGGTCACCTGGCGCAGAACGGTCCCGGCGGCATGCTCGAGGTGCTCGAGCAACTGCCCGAGCCGCGCAAGGTCCTGATCCACATCAACAACACCAACCCGATTCTCGATGAGGACTCGCCAGAGCGCGCGGAACTGGAGCGGCGCGGTGTGGAAGTGGCGTATGACGGCATGAGTATTGTGCTGTAGCGAATGGCCCCATCGCTGGCAAGCCAGCTCCCACAGGTTTTGTGTACGCCACAGATCCTTGTGGGAGCTGGCTTGCCAGCGAAGAGGCCCGAGCAGACACCCAGGATTCCACCGGTTGTTCCCCGGAGAAAAGCAATGACCGACACCCCGCTGTCCCCCACCGAATTCGAAGCCGCCCTGCGCGCCAAGGGCGCCTACTACCACATCCACCACCCCTACCACGTGGCGATGTACGAAGGCCGGGCCACCCGCGAGCAGATCCAGGGCTGGGTCGCCAACCGCTTCTATTATCAGGTGAACATCCCGCTCAAGGACGCCGCCATCCTGGCCAACTGCCCGGACCGCGAAATCCGCCGCGAGTGGATTCAGCGCCTGCTCGACCACGACGGCGCCCCCGGCGAAGACGGCGGCATCGAAGCCTGGTTGCGCCTGGGCCAGGCGGTCGGTCTCGACCCGGAGCAGCTACGCTCGCAGGAACTGGTACTGCCCGGCGTGCGTTTTGCGGTGGACGCCTACGTCAACTTCGCCCGCCGTGCCCGTTGGCAGGAAGCCGCCAGCAGCTCGCTGACCGAACTGTTCGCGCCGCAGATCCATCAGTCGCGCCTGGACAGCTGGCCGCAGCATTACCCGTGGATCGACCCGGCCGGCTACGAATATTTCCGCACGCGCCTGGGCCAGGCCCGTCGCGATGTCGAGCACGGCCTGGCGATCACCCTGCAGCACTACACCACCCGGGAAGGCCAGGAGCGCATGCTGGACATTCTCCAGTTCAAACTGGACATACTTTGGAGCATGCTCGATGCCATGAGCATGGCTTACGAACTGAAACGCCCGCCCTATCACAGCGTGACCGACCAGCGGGTCTGGCACAAAGGAATCAGCTTATGAGTTTCGACCGCAGCCGGACCCCGACCTGGCGTCCCGGCTACCGCTTCCAGTACGAACCGGCCCAGAAAGGCCACGTGCTGCTGTACCCGGAAGGCATGATCAAGCTCAATGAAAGCGCGGCGTTGATCGGCGGCCTGATCGATGGCCAGCGGGATGTCGCGGCGATCATCGCCGAACTCGACCAGCAGTTCCCCGGCGTGCCCGAGCTCGGTGACGACATCGAGCAATTCATGGAGGTGGCCCGTGCGCAGCACTGGATCGAACTGGCCTGATTCGTCGGTGCAAGTACCGCCCACACCGGACATCGGCCTGCCGTTGTGGCTGCTGGCCGAGCTGACCTATCGCTGCCCGCTGCAATGCCCGTACTGTTCCAACCCGCTGGACTTCGCCGGGCAAGGCCAGGAGCTGAGCACCGAGCAGTGGATCAAGGTGTTTCGCCAAGCGCGGGAAATGGGCGCGGCGCAACTGGGCTTTTCCGGCGGCGAACCGCTGGTGCGCCAGGACCTAGCCGAGCTGATTGCCGAGGCGCGCCAGCTGGGTTTCTACACCAACCTGATCACCTCCGGCATCGGCCTGACCGAGCAGAAAATCAGCGACTTCAAGCAGGCCGGCCTCGATCATATCCAGATCAGTTTCCAGGCCAGCGACGAACAGGTGAACAACCTCCTCGCCGGTTCGAAAAAGGCCTTCGCGCAGAAGCTGGCCATGGCCCGCGCGGTAAAGGCCCACGGCTATCCGATGGTGCTGAATTTCGTCACCCATCGGCACAACATCGACCAGATCGACCGCATCATCGAGCTGTGCATCGCCCTTGAAGCGGACTTCGTCGAACTCGCCACCTGCCAGTTCTACGGTTGGGCCCAGCTCAATCGCGTCGGGCTGTTGCCGACCCGCGAGCAACTGGTGCGCGCCGAACGCATCACCAACGAGTACCGCGCCAAACTGGAAGCCGAAGGGCATCCGTGCAAGCTGATTTTTGTCACGCCGGACTATTATGAAGAACGTCCCAAAGCCTGCATGAACGGCTGGGGCAGTATTTTTCTGACGGTCACGCCAGACGGCACCGCGCTGCCCTGTCACGGTGCCCGACAACTGCCGGTGCAGTTTCCCAACGTGCGCGACCACAGCCTGCAGCACATCTGGTACGACTCGTTCGGCTTCAACCGTTTTCGCGGTTATGCCTGGATGCCCGAGCCGTGCCGCTCCTGCGACGAGAAGGAAAAAGACTTCGGCGGCTGCCGCTGCCAGGCGTTCATGCTCACCGGCGATGCGAGCCACGCCGACCCGGTGTGCAGCAAGTCGCCCCATCACGGCGTGATCCTCAAGGCTCGCGAAGAGGCTGAGCACGCGACCCAGACCATCGACCAACTGGCCTTTCGCAATGAACGAAACTCACGCCTCATCGCCAAGAGCTGAACCTTTCAGCGCTGCCAAAGCCGTTGCGGCCGGCATCGATTTTGCCGAACTGCAGGTCGGCCAACAGGGCCTGTTCTGGAACGAATACCGCCCGGAGGACGCTGCCTGCCGCCTCTGGCATTGGCGCGACGGCGCAGCGAACTGCCTGACACCGCCGGGGTTCAGCGCGCGCAGTCGGGTGTACGAATATGGCGGTGGCGCGTTTTGTCTGACAGACGACGGCGTGGTTTTCGTCAACGAGGCCGACCAGCAGTTGTATCGCCAATCGCTGCAAGGCGAGGTACCCCAGGTGCTGACCTCCGGGATATGCCGTTACGGCGACTTGCAGTTCGCCAACGGTCAGGTGCTGGCGGTTGAAGAGAATCGCGACCGACATCGCCTGGTGGCGATCGATCTGGCAGATGGCAAGCGCCATTTGCTGGCCGAAGGCGCCGATTTCTATGCGGCTCCGACCCTCAGCCCTGATGCACGACGCCTGGCCTGGATCGAATGGAGTCGCCCGGATCAACCCTGGACCGCGACCCGTTTGATGGTTGCCGAGCGCCAGGACAGCGGAGGCTTTGGCCCGTCCCGTTGCGTGGCCGGTGACGGCGCTCAAGAATCCCTGCAACAACCCCGTTTCGATAGCAGTGGCCGGTTGCTTTGTCTGACCGATCGTGGCGGTTTTTGGCAGCCCTGGGTGGAATCGGCAAACGGCCTGATCCCTTTGCCGAGCACGGCGGCCGATCATGGCCCTGCCCCCTGGCAGCTCGGCGGCTGCACCTGGTTGCCGCTGAGCGAAAATCGCTATCTGGCGAGTTGGACCGAAGGCGGTTTCGGTCGTTTGGGTTTTTACGGGGAAAGTTGTGAAGATTTCACCGGCGACTACAGCCGCTTCCGCAGTCTCGCCCTGGATGAGCAATTCATTTACTGCATTGCGGCCTCGCCGGTCAGCTCCTCGGCGGTGATCGCCATCGACCGTCAGACCCGGCAGGTCAAGGTGCTGGCAGGCGGCATTGCGCCCTTGCCCGCCGAACAGATCAGCCGTCCGCAAACCTTGCGCTATCCAAGCGGATCCAACGAGGCGCACGGTTTCTTCTATCCGGCGATGACCGGCGACGCAAAACCGCCCCTGGTCGTATTCATCCACGGTGGCCCGACTTCCGCGTGCTACCCGATCCTCGACCCGCGCATCCAGTACTGGGCGCAACGGGGATTCGCCGTGGCCGACCTCAACTACCGTGGCAGCAGCGGCTACGGCCGGGCTTACCGACAGGCCCTGCATTTGAGCTGGGGGGATGTCGATGTCGAAGATGCTTGCGCGGTGGTCAGCCATCTCGCCGAACGAGAATTGATCGACGGTGACAAGGCGTTCATTCGCGGCGGTAGCGCCGGTGGCTACACCACACTTTGCGCACTGGCCTTTCACGACGTGTTTCGGGCCGGCGCCAGCCTATATGGCGTCAGCGATCCCGTCGCATTGGGGCGGGCCACCCACAAATTCGAGGGTGACTACCTTGATTGGCTGATCGGCGATCCCGTGCAGGACGCCGAGCGCTACGCCGCACGAACGCCATTGCTGCATGCGGGCAACATCCGTGTACCCGTGATTTTCTTCCAAGGGGAACTGGACGCCGTGGTCGTGCCGCAGCAGACCCGTGGCATGGTCGAGGCGCTGCAAAACAAGGGCATTCTGGTTGAGGCCCATTTCTACGCGGACGAACGACATGGGTTCCGCAAGGCAGGCAATCAGGCCCATGCACTGGAGCAGGAGTGGTTGTTTTATCGGTGGGTGATGGATTTCGCGAACTAAACAGAAATTGAGTCGTTCCGTTCGCGAGCAGGCTCGCTCCTACAGGATCTGCAGTGCACGCAAAACCCTGTGGGAGCGAGCCTGCTCGCGAAAGCAATCTACCCGGCAACGCAAGACTCAACGCTTGGCGATGATATACACCGCATGAACGATCCCCGGGATGTAACCGCACAACGTCAACAGAATATTCAGCCAGAACGCCCCGCCAAATCCTACTTGCAGAAACACGCCCAACGGCGGCAACAGAATGGCGATGATGATGCGAATAAAATCCATGGGGCAGCTCCTGATTGAAGTCGGCTCATGCGAGCCTTACAAACAATCGACCTGTGCCGTTGGTCAGGGTTCAGACAGATCTCTTCACTCCCCCAAACCATCGCAGTCAATTTCGCAGGCAAAAAAACGCCCCACACCAAAAGAATCAGGTGTGGGGCGCGCGTTATACCGCGAGACGGTTCGGGAATTCGTTCAGGGCGCGTCCGGTCAGACGGCGATCCCTTTGCGGCACTGCACTTGCGCAGTACGCACACGGGAGAAAGCGCGCGTCAGGCGCAGCAGCATTTCGTCGATATTGGCCTTGGTGACAGTCAGCGCCGGGGTAAAGCGCAGACAGTCGGGTTGCGGGGCATTGAGCAGCAGGCCTTCGTACAACGCGGCCTTGACCACGGCGTCGGCGCAATCGTCGGACAGGGTCAGTCCCCAGAGCAGCCCTTGCCCGCGCAATTCGCCGTGGCCATATCGATGGGACAAACGCTGTAGACCTTCGCGCAGGTGCTGGGCGGATTCCCCGATATGCTCGAGAAATCCTTTGTCCTGCACACTGTCGAGTACGGCTAGCCCCGCAGCGGTCATCAGTGCATTGCCATGATGGCTGCCGCTGATTTCGCCGACGTCGAAACAGCAAGCCTTGCCCCGTGCCAACAACGCCGCCAGGGGCAAACCGCCACCCAGTCCTTTGCCGAGCACCAGGATATCGGCCCGCACGCCGTAGGACTGTTCCGCGAGCAAGGTGCCACACCGACCGATGCCGGTTTGCACTTCATCGAAGATCAGGAGGATGCCGAGTTCTCGACACAGGCGCTCAACGCCCTTGAGGTAATGCGCGGTAGCCGGAACCACCCCGGCCTCGCTCTGGATAGGTTCGAGCATGATCGCCACCGTCCGCTCATCCACGGCGGCGTGCAACGCCGGAAGATCGTTGAACGGCACATGGCTGAAGCCCGGAAGCTGCGGCTCGAATCGGTTGATCAATGACGAACTGTCCGACGCCGAAATCGTCCCCAGGCTACGCCCATGACAACCCTTGCTGGCAACGATGATCCGCGAGGCGCCACCGCGATGCTGTTGACCCCATTTGCGCGCCAGCTTGATCGCTGCTTCACAGGCTTCGCTACCCGTGTTGAGCAGATACGCCTGGTCGCTGCCGGTACTGATACACAGTCGCTCGGCGAGGTTGAGCATGCCGCGGTTATGCAGATCAAAGCCTGAATTGATCAGCGACTGAGCCTGCGACGTTATTGCGTCAGCCAGTGCCTTGGGGCTATGGCCGAGGCTGTTGGTCCCGCCGCCCTGTGAAAAATCCAGATACGCGCGGTCATCGCTGTCCCACAACCATGACCCCTGGCCGCGAACAAAAACCTGTTGCGGCCGCTCGACACTGGGCATCAGGCACTCACTGGAAAGGTTGTCGTGCCCGGTAGGGAAAGCAGCGTCCGCCACCAGATCATCGAGGCTCGGTGAAGAACGACGCAGGCTGAACAGGTTCATGGGTTCAGCTTCCGCTTGAGATTTTTTGCGTTGCCTATGCAAACACCATTGAAACAAACGGTATTCATCGCGCTCTGTGGCCCTGTAAGCCTTGTGAATGCGGTTAGACTAGGCTCAGACAAGGCGCCGAGCCATTTCGATTTCCGAGCATTTTCAATAAGCATTACTTATGGATTTCAAACAACTGCGTTATTTCGTCGCGGTCTATGAAGAAGGCCATGTCGGCCGCGCCGCCGAACGACTGTCCATCTCGCAACCAGCGCTGTCCCAACAGATCCGCCACCTCGAACAAGCCCTCGATGTCAGCCTGTTCGAACGCAGCAGCAAACGTCTGTTGCCGACCCTGGCGGCCCACACGCTGTACAACCACGCCCTGCCCTTGCTCGATGGCCTGCAACGGGCACGCGAAGCGCTGGGCAATTTCAAGGGGCAGGCACTGCGTACGCTGGCCATCGGGGTCTTGCAGACCGTACATACCAGCCTGGTGCCGCAGATGCTCGAACGGGTGCGTAAAGAGCAACCGCATCTGGTGGTGCAGATCTATGAACTGACGGGTCTGGAGATCGAGCGACGACTGCTCAATGGTTCCCTGGATATCGGCATCAGCTACCTGCCGCCCCGGCAACCGGGACTGCATGGCGTGATGTTGTATGAAGATGAACTGACCCTTGTGATCCCGGCGGAGCACCCATTGCGGGAATTCAAGAAAGTCTCCATGAGCCAGGCCGCCGAATTGCCCATGCTATTACTGGGCGAAGAGTTTCAAGTGCGGCAGATCTGGCAAGCGCAACTGGCAAACCTGGGACGCCGGCCACAGGTGCAAGCCGAACTGAACAATATGGCCGGGATTCTCGGCAGCCTGCCACACACGCGGCTGGCGACCGTACTGCCGGGGCGCTCACAAAAGGCCCACGGCAATAAGGATCTGCTGTGGAAACCCCTGAGCGAACCACGGGTGCCACTGAAAGTCGGGTTGGTGTGCCGGGATGTGCAACGGCAACAGGCCTCGCTGGCGTTGCTGCGCACCTTGCTTGAGGAGGTGATGAACCGGCCGGATGAACGCTTGAACAGCGCGCCGGAAATAGATGGCCTGAGTTGAATACTTTTTCGCAGGCATAAGAAAACCCCGCCGAAGCGGGGCTTTGCAGACTGTTTCCCTGACATCCATTTCACTCCGCCGTCCTGGCAGAATCCTACGTGTCCGTGTTGTTGCTTTGCGCTTCCTGCGCGACGTCCATGTGAAGTAGATTAGCCGTGGATCCAATCTGCATCTATGGGAGAACAGCAGCACGTCATGTAAGAGAATGCTTACATGACGTGACAGGGTCAGAACTGCGCTGCGTCGAGCAGGAACAGCGACTCGCTTCCGGCTTTGACCGATGCGCTCAGCGAGTGAATCCGCGGCAACAGGCGGGCGAAATAGAACCGCGCCGTGCCCAGTTTGCTGGCGTAGAAATCGTCCTGCGCTTCCTTGCCCAAAGCCGCCTTGGCCATCAGCGCCCACATGTAGGCGTAGGCCACGTAACCGAAGGTTTGCAGGTACTCGACCGACGCCGCACCGATTTCGTTCGGGTTGGTCTTCGCCCGGTCCAGCAACCAGGCCGTCAGTTCGTCAAGGGTGGTCACGGCATCGTTGAGCGGCTTGGTGAACTCCGCCAGTTCAGCGCTGGCGGTCGCGGTGAAGTGACGAATCTCGTCGGCGAACAGCTTGTAGAACGCCCCGCCGCTGCCGACGATCTTGCGCCCCACCAGGTCCAGCGCCTGAATGCCGTTGGTACCTTCGTAGATCTGGGTGATGCGCACGTCGCGCACCAGTTGTTCCTGGCCCCATTCGCGGATGTAGCCGTGACCGCCGAACACCTGCTGGCCATGCACCGTGGTTTCCAGGCCGAGGTCGGTCAGGAAGGCCTTGGCCACCGGGGTCAACAGCGCCACCAGGTCTTCGGCGCGCTTGCGCGTCGCGGTGTCTTCGCTGAACTTGGCGGTGTCCAGTTGCATGGCAACGTACGTCGAGAACGCCCGGCCGCCTTCGTTCGAGGCCTTCATGGTCAGCAGCATGCGGCGCACGTCCGGATGGACGATGATCGGGTCGGCCACTTTGTCCTTGTTCTGCGCGCCGGTCGGCGAACGGCTTTGCAGACGATCACGGGCGTATTCGACGGCGTTCTGGTAAGAGCGCTCGCCACTGGCCAGGCCCTGGATACCGACGCCCAGACGCTCGTAGTTCATCATGGTGAACATCGCCGCCAGGCCCTTGTTCGGCTCGCCGACCAGATAGCCCACAGCTTCGTCGAAGTTCATCACACAGGTGGCGGAGGCCTGGATGCCCATCTTGTGTTCGATCGAACCACAGTTCGCCGGATTACGTGCACCCAGGCTGCCATCGGCATTGACCAGGAGCTTCGGCACCAGGAACAGCGAAATACCTTTCGGCCCCGCCGGGGCGTCCGGCAGCTTGGCCAGCACCAGGTGAATGATGTTTTCGGTCAGGTCGTGTTCGCCGCCGGTGATGAAGATCTTGGTGCCGCTGACCTTGTAGGACCCATCGGCCTGAGGCTCGGCCTTGGTGCGGATGATGCCCAGGTCGGTGCCGGCGTGCGGCTCGGTCAGGCACATGGAGCCGGCCCAGACGCCGGCGTACATGTTCGGCAGATACGCCGCTTTCAGTTCTTCGCTGGCATGGGCGTTGATCGACAGGCAGGCCCCGGCGGTCAGCATCGGGTACAGGCCGAACGACAGGCTCGCGGAGTTGACCATCTCTTCAACCTGAGCCGAAACCGCCTTGGGCATGCCCATGCCACCGTAGGCCGGATCGCCACCGACGCCGACCCAACCGCCTTCAGCGTAGGTCTGATAAGCCTGTGGGAAACCCGCTGGGGTGGTGACGGCACCGTCCGCCCAATGGCAACCTTCCTCGTCAGCCGCGCGGCTCAGGGGTGCAATACTTTTGCTGGTGACCTTGCCGGCTTCTTCAAGAATGGCTTCGACCGTTTCAGCATCGACGGTATCGGCCAGCGCCGGCAGCTCGGCCCAGAGTTTGGCGACCTCGAACACTTCATTGAGGACGAAGCGCATATCGCGCAGGGGCGCTTTGTAGTCAGCCATGGCAAACCTCGCAAGATCTTAAGCAGGTGATTCACAGGGATAGTGTATTCAATGGGTCGGAGTGTACCCCAACAACTTTTGCGACACATAGGGTCGACACATGACCGTTTTGTAATTTTTAGTCATCGAAAAAAGATCGCAGCCTTCGGCTGCTCCGACACAGGAACACGTAACCCTGTAGGAGCTGCCGAACGCTGCGATCTTTTGTGGATTACGCTGAATTAAAGCGAAAACAACTCCGCCGGCAATTGCATCAGGCAATCACTCCCTGCCTCGATCGCCGCCCGATGCGCGGCCGTACGCGGCAACAACCGTTTGAAGTAAAACTCGCTGGTTGCCAGTTTGCCCCGGCAGAAATCGGCATCACCGCTTCCGTCCTCCAACCGTGCCTGCGCCACCAACGCCATGCGCAACCACAAATAACCGAGAATGATGTAGCCGCTGTACATCAGGTAATCCACCGATGCGGCCCCAACCTCATCCGGATTTTTCATCGCCGCCATGCCGACCCGAGTCGTCAGCTCCCCCCATTGCCGATTCAGCTCATTGAGTTGGGCCACATAGACGGCCAACTGCGGATGCCCGGCGTTCGCCATGCAGAATTTGTGGACGATTTTGGTAAAGCCACGCAGCAGTTTGCCCTGGCTGCCAAGGATTTTTCGCCCGAGCAGGTCCAGGGCCTGAATGCCGTTGGTGCCTTCATAAATCGGTGCAATCCGGCAGTCACGAACCAGCTGCTCCATGCCCCATTCACGAATGAAACCATGGCCACCGAACACCTGCATGCCATGGTTAGTTACTTCCAGGCCGGTTTCGGTCATGAACGCCTTGCAGATCGGCGTCAGGAACGCCAGCAAGTCTTCGGCCTCCTGACGCGCCGCTTCATCCGTGCTCAAGTGCGCAACATCCAGCAATTGCGCAGTGAAATAGGTCAATGCGCGGTTGCCTTCGTTGAAGGCCTTCATGGTCAGCAACATCCGCCGAACGTCGGGATGAACGATGATCGGGTCGGCCGCCTGTTCCGGCGCTTTCGGGCCGGTCAGCGCGCGCATCTGCAAGCGCTCGTTGGCGTACTTGATCGCACCCTGGAAACTGGCCTCGCCCAGACACAACCCCTGCATGCCGGTGCCCAGGCGTGCGTGGTTCATCATGGTGAACATGCAGTTCAGGCCCTTGTTCGCTTCACCGATCAAGTAGCCCTTGGCCCCGTCGAAGTTCAACACGCAGGTGGCCGAAGCCTTGATGCCCATTTTGTGTTCGATGGCGCCACAGGACACGCCATTGCGCTCCCCTGCCTCGCCCGCGGTATCGGGCAGGAACTTGGGTACGATGAACAGTGAAATCCCTTTGGTGCCGGACGGTGCATCCGGCAGCTTGGCCAGCACCAGGTGAATGATGTTGTCGCTCATATCGTGTTCACCGGCAGAGATGAAGATCTTGCTGCCGGTGATTGCATAACTGCCGTCGGATTCGGGGACGGCACGGGTCTTGATGAGGCCCAGATCAGTGCCGCAGTGGGCTTCGGTGAGGCACATGGTGCCAGTCCACTGGCCCGCGGTGAGTTTGCTCAGGTAGGTCTGTTTCTGTTCTTCGGTGCCATGGGCATGGATCGCTGACATGGCGCCGTGGGTCAGGCCCGGGTACATGCCCCAGGAAGTGTTGCTGGAGGCTACCATTTCGCTGATGACCAGCCCCAGGGAACTGGGCAAACCCTGCCCGCCATACGCCGGATCGGCTGCCAGTCCGTGCCAGCCGCCTTCCACGTATTGTGCGAACGCCTGCTTGAAGCCTGTAGGCGTCGTCACCACGCCATTGTCGAAATGGCAGCCTTCTTCGTCACCGCTGCGATTGAGGGGTGCCAGCACGTTCTCACAGAATTTCGCGCCTTCTTCGAGGATCGCGTTGATCATGTCCGGGCTGGCGTCATGGGCTCCCAGCGTCGCGTAGTTGCTGTGAAAATCGAAGACGTGGTCGATCAGAAAGCGCATATCGCGCAGAGGAGCTTTGTACTCGGGCATGGTCATTCTCCGGCGGCAGATTTCATCAACCTACTGCCGGCAACCACGCCTCACAATCACAGTCCAGACGCTGAATGCGTCATCATCACTCAACCGTAGCGGCTTCCCTGCGCACGGCGCCACGGCGGTTCTGCCCGAAGGCCACGACGCAGTTACGCCCGGCGCCCTTGGCGCTGTAGAGCGCCTGGTCGGCGGACTTGAGCACTTCTTCGGGAGTGCGTTGCTCAACCCTTTCGGCGACGCCGATGCTGACGGTGACCGACACACTCGAAGCGCTGGAACCGGAACGACGCTGACGCCCCTGGCTATCATCCTGCGGACGGCTGTCCTGATTGCGAAGATGAATGTTGTAGCTGGCGATGGATTCGCGGATCACTTCCAGGTGCGGCAGGCACTCTTCGAGCGTCTTGCCTGCAAACACCAGGGCGAATTCCTCGCCGCCGTAGCGATACGCCTTACCGCCGCCACTGATTTTCGACAGTTTGCTGGCCACCAGTCGCAACACCTGGTCACCAACATCGTGGCCGTGGGTATCGTTGAATTTCTTGAAGTGGTCGACGTCGCTCATGGCCAACACGTAGTTGCGCCCCAGACGCTGCATGCGCTCGTTCAAGGCGCGACGGCCCGGCAGCCCGGTCAACTCGTCGCGGAAGGCCATTTGATAAGCCTCATGGGCAACGGCGGCAGCGATCATCAACATCACCTGACTGCACATGATGTTCAGGGTGAACGGCAGAATGAAGGTTTTCGGCAACATCCAGAACAACCCGAGCAAACCCACCAGTTGCGCGGCATGCAGCGGCCTGGGGTTACGCCAGTACTGCCAGGCCAACAACAGGAATGAGGCGATGAACACCGGGTACGACAGCTGGATCAGACTCATCCAGGCGCCATGCAAGGCTGGCCAGCGGATCTCCGACAGCCATATCAGCAACGCCTGCGGATAACTTTGTTCCAGCCCCAGCGCCACGCTGCCTACTGCCAGCAACACGGCGAAACGCGCCACCATGTCCTGGAACAGGTGCGTTCGCTCCTGCCACGCGGCGAACACGCCAAACAGCAACGGCAATAGAAGGCAACACAAATGGAAGACCACGGCAGCGTCCTCACGCACCTTGCCGTTGTCGCGGTAGTAGTCGGTCTGGGTGTCGAGCAGGAAGTAAGCGATGTACACCGTGACCATCAGAAACAGCTCACGCTGACGTCGGTAAACCGCGCAGTAAGCTCCACCGAGCAGCAGCACCAGGGTCGGCAGCACGTTAAATAGCGAGGTGAAGAAGACGTTCAGATCCTTGACGTACGCAGCCGCAAGCCCCGCCAGTAACAGCAGCAATGACGGCAGGAAATGACTGAAACGTACAGCGGAAGAACGCGGCAAGGGTAAAAGCTCCGACCGTCATAGCGATTGATGGCACTGTGCCCACCACTTTAACGGCAGCCCCCTCGATTTGCTGAGTGAAATACTGAGGTATTTGTAAAAGGGCGTCACTGGCGTCCATCAGCCACCAGTGACGCAAGGGGAAAACCTGTTACAGGTCGTTGTTGAACGGTTGCAATGGCCCTTCCATACGTGTGCGACCTTCGGCACCGACCGGTCTGAGCTGGAATTCGGCGTCCTGCGCCTGCCGGGTAGTGATCTTCGGACTGGCCGGTTTTTGCCCGACCGAGTTTTCATCACCTTTTTCGCCCTGAGGCAGTACCAGCGAAGGATGGTCAAACGGCGCCCGTTCCCACGCAACCCGAGGATCGGTCAGGCCGACTTCCATGAATTTGACCAATGCATCCACTTCATCCGGGGTCAGGTTCAGCGGGGTCATGTCCGGATCGAGGTTTGAGCCGTTGTGCTGGTTGACCGCCGGGTGCTCGAAGCCGCTGGTGTTGCTGGCATCTTCGCCACGCCGGTCACCGCCGCGGTTGTAGAACTCCATCACCTGTTGCAGCGTTGCGCGACTGCCGTTGTGGAAGTACGGCCCGGTCAACGCGATGTTACGCAAGGTCGGCGTCTTGAAGGCACCATCGACCGCGTCGCGGAAACCGACACTGGGCTTGAGCGTCGTATCACAAGGAATCGCCGGGCTCAAAGGCGCTTCGAAGGTGCACACATCGACTTCCAGCGGGTCAGGAATCTGGCCGCCCTGGAGCACGGTGTTGTACTCGCGAGTGAAGGACAACGGATTGCCCCAGGCATCCGAGCCACCGACTGCCAAATCTTCCGAGGTTGGACGCACCCCGGTGTTGTAGAAGCCGTTGTCATAGAGCGTGGTCAGGTTGTCCGCCATGACCATGCGTTCGATACGTTCCCGAGGATGGAACAGCAACCGGCTGCCGGCGTTGGTCAACTCCGCGCCGCCGTGGCAACTGATGCATTTGCCCTTGCCCAGGAACAGGTTCATGCCCTGGACCTGCTGGTCGTTCATGGCCGTATGATCGCCCAGCAAATAAGCATCCAGCGGCGCCTGATCCGAGATCAGCGTGGACTCATACATCTGAATCGCCAACCCGAAGAACAGCGGGAAGTTCGCTTCCATCTGGGTGTATGGCGCACCGCCCAGCGAGACCTGCTGCGTGGCATTCCACAGGCGCGGCTGGAACGCGTTCTTGATCAGCTCGCGGTAGGTCGGCCGGCGGGCGCCGGACACTGGCCCCAATACCGAATCGGTGGACGCGATCCGTTGCCCTTTGAGCATCAAGGTGTCAAGCATGCGCCGGCCAATGTCGGCGAAGGTACGTCCGCCGCAGGACATTTCCACCGGGCTGCCGGGCGGGCCTACCGCCTGCGAGGCGGCGGAGGCATCTTTGAGCGCCAGCCTGACTTTGGTCGCCACGCCACTGCGATCGCTGGTCACGAAGATCCCGGCATCCGGGTCGCGATTGCCGAATGGAGAGAAGCCGTTGAAGATGTTATTCGCCCGGCCATCCCAGAAATTGCGCACGTTGAACGCGGCGTTGATCACCGTGGGCGCGTTGCGCCCGGTGGCGCGGCGCACGTTGATGCCGCCCACCTGGAAGATACCATCGGGTTGCTGAATGCACTTGTCGAAACGCGCCTGACGGGGCTTGACGAAGTTGGCGTCGAACACGCCTTGTGACCCGATCACATCGTCAGTCGAATAGACAATCGCCGAATTGCGATCCAGCGGATTAGCCAGCACATGGGTCGGGAAGTCGTTTTTCTTCAGCAGGTAATTCGGACCGCCCTTGCCTCCCGATTTGGTGGTGTAGCTCGGCACGTCGCCTGGAATGCCCGAGGCGATGAACGGCTTGTTGAAGATCGACGAGACGTTCGCGTTGGTGTTGGCCTGCCCTGGGTTGATCTGGTTGGTGGTGCGGTGATCCACACCCGCGTGGAAGTGGCAGGACGCACAAGCGGTGGAACCGTCGCTGCCGATCTCCATATCCCAGAACAGTGCCTTGCCCAGGAGCACCGCCGCCGAGCGATTGACCACATAGTCGGTCATCAGGTCGACCTTGCGCCCGCCCTCGGTACCCGAAGGATCAGGTGGCACCATACCGCGCAGCGGTTGCAGGCTGGGTACATCGGGTACCACCGGCGGATTGGCTACGGGCGCATCAGCGGCAAAAGCGCTCATGACCGGCAGGCTGATGGCAAGTAAACCGCCCGCCACCACACTAACCATGTGATGGCTTCGAAAGATGCTCAAGCACTTAACCATGATGACATTCTCGATTCAGTACGGAGTAGCCAGGCTCCGGGGTTGACCTGTTGCGAGATGAACTCATCGCCATGAACTTTTCTGCCCGCACGCGTATTCACGCCAACTTTAAGTTGACCGACGCGGGACAAGGCAAGGCTGGCAAAGTACTCTCTTGGCTCAGGCTTATCTTCAACAATTTTCTATCGCACTGCGAAGAGCGCTTGATCCCACTTTAGCTGTAACAAAAGATTTCAACAGCAAAAATTCAATATTTTTTTATCTCTCTCTGCACACTCTAAAACACGGCAAAAAGACACTATGGTGCTGTCCTCAATATTGGTGCAGCTTTCCCCCAATACTGGGGAATTCTCCCCAGTCGTCAGTATCGCCCTCCCAATAAAAATCAAAATACCCCATCATTCATTGGACCAGACAGGGAAAATCTGCGCTTCCGCCAAACTGGCAGAGTAATTGCTATTTCATCAACAAGAGCTAAACGAGCAACAAGCAGCTCTATTAGCCTATTAATAAAACAGAAAATATAAACACCCACCAAATCTAAAAACTCACTCGTGCACAAGTTGCACTGCGTGAGCTATTGTCGTGACTTTATATATTAACAATTCAAACTTCTATTTCTTCCATCCCGCAAAAACACCGATTGTCATAAGTCCGACTTTCGAGTACTAATAAGCAACCCTTCTCATTCATTTAACCCTGAGACATTTCACCGAAGAACTGTCCGACTAAAAAACACGCCCAAAAAAGGGTATATATCCCCCCCTACTTTGGTGTTATGCACATCGATATAGTTACATAGAAAACGACTAATACCCGCGCAGCCCGCATTTTCCGCGGGCTGCCGATTGTCTGTGCCAAATCGGGCACGACTACTGCTTTGCACACTTCAGGCTCAGGGAAATTTCTCTGACGTTTGTGTCTTGGGCAGGCCAGCACAACGCAGCTTGAATATGCCTGGAAGGTAAATGTGATCAGGGGCCAAGGTACCAGCTCACATTTGTTCATCTCTCCGGCTCGAGCCCAACGACCGTTGTTCCGCTCTTTTTTTGCACCGACCTTAGTGCATCAGCGAGTCGGTGGGTCGCTAGATCAGAAATCGGCCTGGCAAAACCTCGGAGACAATCATGAGACTATGCGCCAAAACAAAAGCACATGTTGAACCGCCGCTCCACATGCGAACCCAGGGTGTCATCGGCCGTACTGCACTGATCGCCAGTGCGATCGCCCTTGCACTGGCCCTCGGCGTAACCGGCGCGGCATGGGCCAAAAATGGGGTTGGTGGTGGCGGCGGGACCGCCAAGCCACCCACCAAGGGGGCGGTGGCGCCATTCGCCACCCCCACACTGCCTGATCCCGTCTTCGCTGATGCTACTGCGATTCACGGCTTCGACATCACGGGCTTTATCCAGAACATGACGGTAGATTCCCCCGCCGAAACCTGCCCAGGGGCTACCGTCCCAGTGGAGCGCAGTGGCGGCAAGATTATGGTCAATGGCACGACCATTACCGTCCCTTGCAACATGATCATCCAGATGCCGGCCAATACCCTGAGTTGGCGCGATTTCGTCAACGGTGGAGCATTGGGGCTCAACAGTACCCGTGCCTACCCATCGTTCGAGATCCACGTGGTGGGCAATACCGTCAATGGCAAACAAATCGCCGGGTTGATCGATGTCTCCCAACAGACAACCCAGACAGGCAGCGGCTACATCAGCCGGATCGACCTGGACACTGGCAATATCGAAGTGACCAGCACCAACTCGCCGCAGCCCACGATACTGCAAATCAACGACCCGAATGGACGCTTCGGCCGAGTCCGGACCGCAGACCCGCGCTTCTCCGTGGATGATGCCAACCCGACCATTCACGCAGCCACCGGCTTTCCCATGTGTGTGCCACGTGGCGCCGATGACGCATTGTGCCCGCAGAAAAACCGGCCACTGGCCAAGACACCGACAACGACCAATAACTGCCGCAATTTCAGCCAGGCCGGTGTCAGTCCGCTGCCGGCCAGTGGCGAATTGAGCCCACCTGCGCTGGGCCAGGTGTATTGCAGCCAGTTCATCATGAAAGGACCAACCGACGCGACAAGGCTCCCGACGGATCCTGATCCGCGCCAGCAAGCACCTTTCGAAGTCGGCGACTTCATCAGTTATTCCGGCACCCTGTTCAAGTCGCCAACATCCGGAAATCCGGACTTCATCTCTGCCCACACCATCGAAGCCAACGTCGGTATCTACACGCAGCCCGGTACGCAGCCCAGCTACCTGTCCATCGGCGAATTCGGCATCGGCAGCGCCGATCCGAACCCAACAGCCGTCAGCGGCGTGGCGCAGGAAACCCAGGACCGGTTGTTCCTTGAGACATCGACAACCGACATCCTGACGCCGGTGGATATTTACCTTATCGATGTGGACAACAACGGCGTGGAACATAACCGTTGGGTAACACCCTATGAGATGACCGGTGAATGCAATCCTGCACTGACCCTGGCACCGACTTGCCGTGGTGTTTCGGGCGGCATTACCACCCAGAACACCGGTGCTCAACCACAGCGTGCCAGGTTGCGGGCTAGCAAGGCGCCAACCGGACTTCTCAGCCAGCCGACCCGGACGCTGCGGGTGATGGCGCGCTCAATGTGCCCTCCGGACCCGTCGAGTCTCTCGCAGGCCCTTGTGGACAACTGCCTCAAAAGTCAGCCTGCAGTGGCCAATGGGCTGATCGCGGGGCAATACGTAGCCCCGGTGTTCGAATTCATCTTTCCGGAGAACGTCAAGCCGGGCGACCCTGTCGTTCCTAATGACTTCTGGCACCTTCCGTTCATTCGCAATGGCGAAGGTTCCGCCACCCCGGCGGGTGCTGGACCACTGGCCCCCACCCCATGGTGAGCAATGCCTGACGATGGCGCAAAAAAAAACCGCCGCTCCCAAAGGAGCGGCGGTTTTTTTGAAGAACTGCGTTAAGCCTTAGTAGCCCAGCGCGAAGTCTTCTTCTTTCATGTCCATCAGGTTGTTAGCGCCCGACAGCATGGTTGCAACGTGAGTGCGGGTACGCGGCAGGATGCGCTGGAAGTAGAAGCGCGCTGTCTGCAGCTTGGCGGTGTAGAACGCCTCTTCGGATGTGCCGGCAGCCAGTTTCTCGGCAGCCAGACGCGCCATGTCGGCCCAGAAGTAGGCCAGGCAGGCATAACCGGAGTACATCAGGTAGTCCACCGAGGCCGCGCCGACTTCTTCGCGATCCTTCATGGCAGCCATACCAACCTTCATGGTCAGCTCGCCCCATTCCTTGTTCAGTGCAGCCAGCGGTGCAACGAATTCCTTGACCGCTTCGTTGCCTTCGTTGGTCTGGCAGAACTTGTGCACGATCTTGGTGAAGCCTTTCAGAGCCTCGCCTTGAGTCATCAGCACTTTACGGCCCAGCAGGTCGAGTGCCTGGATACCAGTGGTGCCTTCGTACAGCATGGAAATGCGGCTGTCGCGAACGTTCTGCTCCATGCCCCACTCGGCGATGAAACCGTGGCCACCATAGATCTGCACGCCGTGGTTAGCCGATTCGAAACCGACTTCGGTCATGAAGGCTTTGGCGATTGGGGTCATGAAAGCCAGCAGCGCGTCGGCTTTCTTCTTCTCTTCTTCGTCCACGCCGTACTTGACGATGTCGACCTGCTTGGCGGTGAAGTAAACCATTGCGCGGTTGCCTTCGGCGAACGCCTTCATGGTCAACAGCATGCGGCGAACATCCGGATGCACGATGATCGGGTCAGCGGCTTTGTCCGGCGCTTTCGGGCCAGTCAGCGAGCGCATTTGCAGGCGATCGCGAGCGTATTTCAGGCCGCCCTGGAAGCCGATTTCGGCGTGGGCCAGGCCTTGCAGCGCAGTCCCCAGACGTGCGGTGTTCATGAAGGTGAACATGCAGTTCAGGCCTTTGTTCGCCGGGCCGATCAGGAAACCGGTCGCGCCGTCGAAGTTCATCACGCAGGTGGCGTTGCCGTGGATACCCATCTTGTGTTCCAGGGAACCACAGGCCACCGCGTTACGCGTACCCACCGAACCGTCTGCGTTCGGCAGGAACTTCGGCACGATGAACAGCGAAATGCCTTTGGTACCGGCCGGTGCATCCGGCAGGCGGGCCAGCACGATGTGAACGATGTTGTCGGCCATGTCGTGTTCACCGGCCGAGATGAAGATCTTGGTGCCGGAGACTTTGTAGGAGCCGTCAGCCTGAGGCTCGGCCTTGGTGCGCAGCATGCCCAGGTCGGTACCGCAGTGAGGTTCGGTCAGGCACATGGTGCCGGTCCATTCGCCGGACACCAGTTTGGTCAGGTAAGCCTCTTGCTGCTCAGGCGTACCGTGCTCGGAGATGGTGTTCATCGCGCCGTGCGACAAGCCCGGGTACATACCCCACGACCAGTTGGATTCACCGACCATTTCGCTGATGGCCAGGCCCAGGGATTCCGGCAGGCCTTGACCGCCGTGCTCAACGTCATGGGCCAGGCTTGGCCAGCCGCCTTCGACGAATTGCTTGTAGGCCTCTTTGAAGCCAGTCGGGGTTTTAACGCCGGACTCGCTCCAGGTGCAGCCTTCGAGGTCGCCCACGCGGTTCAGCGGAGCCAGCACCTGCTCACAAAACTTGGCGCCTTCTTCGAGAATGGCGTCAACCATGTCCGGAGTGGCGTCCGCGCAAGCCGGAAGGCTCTGATAGTGCGCTTCGTAACCAAGCAGTTCGTCACGAACGAAGCGAATATCACGCAAGGGGGCCTTGTAGTCAGGCATAGCGATAAACCTCTGCTGATGTAACCGTGAATGAACGACCGCGTGGATTTGTTGTGGCGGTCAAACAGTTGTTTGAAACATACGTTTACGCCTAAATCTTGTCAAGCGTCGATCTTTTGCCGCTCGTCATCGCCTGGCTCGATTCAGGACGCGCGAAGGCTCGGCGCCGTTGCTCGAAGCAACACGCAGTGTAGGAAAGAATAGTTTGCGTAGAAGGACTTACGTAGAAAAACGCCGCGAATGATCGCGGCGTCAGCGGTGCGGGTTCAGCGAAGAATCAGGCAAAGGTATCGATCAACGTACCGAGCATTTCATCGGACGCTTTGGCGACCTTGGCGCCCAGCTCTACCTGAAATTTACCCTGGTCCATTTCCACAAGGTTGCTGGTCAGGTCTGATTGCTGGCTGCGATCGACCGAACGCAGGCGATCGGCTTGAGCCTCGGAAGACTGGCTGGTGACCGAACGCTCGATCGTAGTGTTGGCGATCTGCCCGGCTGCTTGATCGACACGGTTCTGCCCTGTCTGAATAGTGCTCAGACCGGCATAAAAAGCGGTGTTTCCTGAGATTTCCATGGGAGAACCCGTCCTTGCAAAGGATCAACAGCGGCCATTGAAGCAGACGCGTGGGCAAAACACCCGACAAAAACACTAATGGCACAGTGCCTTGTCATAGGTAAAATTTAGTCGAGCAAATCCAGTTGCAGATGCTCGGCCACTGCTTCTGCCGTCACCACCTTGAGTTTCGGCACCCGCCCCAGGCACGGCGCAGGGATTCGCTCGGCAAGCGTCGCCAGGTTTTCTTCCAGCCGCGACGTCTTCGCATCGATGATGTTGGCCACCCACCCCGCCAGTTGCAAACCGTCCTGGGCGATCGCCTCGGCCGTCAGCAACGCATGGTTGATACAGCCCAGGCGCACGCCGACGACAAGAATCACCGGAAGATCCAGTGCCATCGCCAGGTCCGACAGATTGTCCTGATCCGCCAGGGGCACACGCCAGCCACCGGCGCCTTCGATCAAGGTGAAATCGGCCTGCAGGTCGAGAATCTGCCGCATGGGCTCCAACAGCGACTGCACCGTCAGCGCCACACCCGCCTCCCGTGCAGCCAGATGCGGTGCAATGGGCGGTTCAAAGGCCACCGGGTTGACCTGCTGATAAGTCAGCGGCAGCGAGCATTCCGCCAACAGTGCCAACGCATCGGCGTTGCGCAAGCCTTTGGGCGTTACATCGCAACCGGAAGCGACCGGTTTACCCGCCGCCGTGCTCAAGCCGGCCGACCGCGCCGCGTGCAGCAAACCGGCGGCCACCGTGGTTTTGCCGACATCGGTGTCGGTGCCGGTGATGAAATAGGCTGCACTCATAAGGGTTTCTCCATAACGGCGTACACCACTTGATAAGTCGCCGGCAGGCCCTGTGCCTGACGAAACTGCTCATAAGCCTCGACCAACCCCAGAATCCGCGCCCGGCCAGTCAATCCGCCCGGCCGACCTGGGTTGATGTTGTGTGCGCCCAGTGCCTTGAGTTCATGGGTCAGACTGCGCACATCCGGGTAATGCAGCACGTGGGGGCGGGTCTCCAGACTGAGCGCCTGCAAGCCGCTGGCCGCGCATAACTGCTGATAAACCGCGAACTCGCGGAAACGGTTGACGTGCACCATGCCATCCACTTGCCGCCAGCTGTCACGCAGTTCAAACAACGTGCCCACGCACAGACTAGCAAACGCGAAGATTCCGCCCGGTTTCAGCACGCGATGGGCTTCGCTGAGCACCGAGGCGAAGTCCGCACACCACTGCACCGCCAGGCTGGAGAAGATCAGGTCGCAGGTCGCGTCGCGCAGCGGCAATCGCTCGGCATCGCCGGCAATGAAGTGCGTGGCGCCACCCAATGGCCGCGCGTGATTGAGCATGCCTTCGGCGATGTCCAGCGCCACACCCTGGCCGGCGGGAAACCGCTCAGCCAATGAGCGACTGAAATGCCCGGTGCCGCAGCCCAGGTCGAGCCAGCGCCCCGGAATGAAATCACCCGGCAAACGGCTCAGCAGTTGACTGCCCACATCACGTTGCAACTCGGCCACGCTGTCGTAGCTCGCCGCCGCCCGGGAGAAGGACGCCGCGACCTGGCGTTTGTCGGGCAATCCGCCGGGCTGCTTTGGAAAGGGAAGCGCAAGAGATAAATCAGTCATCACCGGACTCATGCAAAAAGGCCTGGATCGCCCCCGCCACACCGTGGGGGTCTTCCAGAAGAAATGCGTGGCTGGCCCGTTCAATCAGGCCGATTTCGACATCCGGCAGCAACCTCAGCAAGTCCCCCGCCGCTTCGGCCGGGACCAACCCGTCGAGGCCGGCGAACAGATGCAGTTGCGGACCGCGAAACGTCTGCAAGGCGTGTCGGGTATCCAGTTGCGCGAGCACTTCCAGACCGCTCATCAATACCGGTGCCGCCGTATGTGGCGCACCGCCGAGCAGCAATCGCGACAATCCGCGCGGGTCTTCGGCACCTTGTGCGCACAGCAACGAAAAGCGTTTCAAGGTCATGCGCGGATCAGCTGCACAGCCCGCCAGAAACGCATCGAAGGTTTCGCCGGGCATCGCGCTCGGCCACTGTTCATGGCTGACAAAAGAAGGATTGCTCGCCAGGGTCAACAAGCCGCAGCAACGATCGCCGCGACGCGCTGCCAATGCCGACGCGAGCATGCCACCCAAGGACCATCCGCCGAGCCAGGCGTCCTGGGGGATCGCCGAATCAAGCTCATCCAGCCACTCTTCAAGATCGCTCGACTCCAGCTCCGGCAATGGTTCGATTTCCACCCGAAGGTGTTCGTCCAGGCCCTGCAAGGCCGCCGCCAAGGGTTCCAGCGGCGAAATTCCGAGGCCCCAACCGGGCAGCAGAATCAGTCGATCACGCATGGCTTGGCTCCGCTCCCAGTTGTCCGAAACAATCGGCCAATCCTTCTAACAATAGCTGTACCTGCGCTTCGCTGTGGGCGGCGGTCAGGGTCACGCGCAGTCTGGCGCTGCCGGCGGGCACGGTTGGCGGGCGGATCGCGGTCACCATCAACCCGCGTTCGCGCAGCAACTGCGACAAGCGCACGGCGCGTGCGGCGTCGCCGATCATGATCGGCTGGATCGGTGTGAAACTGTCCATCAGCTCCAGGCCAATCTGCTCGGCGCCCTGGCGGAATTGGCGGATCAGCGTTTGCAGATGCTCACGACGCCAATGCTCGCTGCGCAACAGTTCCAGGCTTTTCAGCGTGGCGCAGGCCAGGGCCGGCGGCTGGCTGGTGGTGTAGATATAAGGCCGGGCAAACTGGATCAGGCTCTCGATCAGCTCTTCGCTGCCGGCGACAAAAGCCCCCGCCGTACCGAACGCCTTGCCGAGGGTGCCAACCAGTACCGGCACGTCTTCCATGCTCAGGCCAAAGTGCTCGACGATGCCGCCACCGTTGGCGCCCAGCGGGCCGAAACCGTGAGCATCGTCAACCATCAGCCATGCCCCCTTGGCCTTGGCTTCCCGGGCCAGTGCCGGCAGGTTGGCGATGTCGCCGTCCATGCTGAACACGCCGTCGGTGACCACCAGCGTATTGCCGGTGGCTTTCTCAAGCCGTGTCGCCAGGCTCGCCGCATCGTTGTGCAGGTAGCGATTGAAACGCGCGCCGGACAGCAGTCCCGCATCCAGTAGCGACGCATGGTTGAGCCGGTCTTCCAGCACCGTATCGCCCTGCCCCACCAGCGCCGTGACCGCGCCGAGGTTGGCCATGTAGCCGGTGGTAAACAGCAAGGCGCGCGGGCGACCGGTCAGGTCGGCCAGGGCTTCTTCCAGGGCGTGATGCGGGCCACTGTGGCCAATCACCAGATGCGAAGCCCCGCCACCGACGCCCCAGCGCTCGGCGCCGGCACGCCAGGCTTCGATCACTTGCGGATGGTTGGCCAGGCCCAGGTAGTCGTTGTTACAGAACGCCAGCAACGGCTGGCCATCGACCACCACTTGCGGGCCTTGGGGGCTTTCGAGCAGCGGGCGTTGACGGTAAAGATTTTCGGCACGACGGGCAGCCAGGCGTGCGGCGAGATCGAAAGACATGCAGGCCTCGTCTATCCGGTGACATGAATCCACTGTGGGAGCGAGCCTGCTCGCGAATGCGGACTGACATTCAACATTGATGTCGTCTGACACGCCGCCTTCGCGAGCAGGCTCGCTCCCACAGGGTTTTGCATTCAAATCAGAACAGGTGGTAAGCGATTAGACGGCGGCGTTATAGAACTGCTCGCTGCTCTTCTGCTCCACCAGCGCCTGTTCGATGGCCGCCTGATGCACTTCATCGGCGTGCTCTTCGCGGGCTTCCGGCAGGATGCCAAGGCGTCCAAACAGCTGCATGTCCTTGTCGGCCTGCGGGTTGGCGGTGGTCAGCAGTTTTTCGCCGTAGAAAATCGAGTTGGCGCCGGCGAAAAACGCCAGGGCCTGCATCTGTTCGTTCATGGCTTCGCGACCGGCGGACAGGCGCACGTGGGATTTTGGCATCAGGATCCGGGCGACGGCGAGCATGCGGATGAAATCGAACGGGTCGACGTCGTCGGCATTTTCCAGTGGCGTGCCGGCCACTTTCACCAACATGTTGATGGGCACCGACTCTGGATGTTCCGGCAGATTGGCCAGCTGGATCAGCAGGTTGGCGCGATCGTCGAGGGACTCGCCCATGCCGAGGATGCCGCCGGAGCAGATCTTCATCCCCGAGTCACGCACGTAGGCCAGGGTTTGCAGGCGCTCGCCGTAGGTGCGGGTGGTGATGATGCTGCCGTAGAACTCAGGCGAGGTGTCGAGGTTGTGGTTGTAGTAATCAAGACCGGCCTTGGCCAGCGCTTCGGTCTGTTCCTGATCGAGGCGACCGAGGGTCATGCAGGTTTCCAGGCCCAGGGCCTTCACGCCTTCGACCATCTTCAACACATAAGGCATGTCCTTGGCCGACGGATGCTTCCACGCCGCACCCATGCAGAAACGGGTCGAACCGATGGCTTTGGCGCGGGCGGCCTCTTCGAGGACCTTCTGCACTTCCATCAATTTTTCTTTTTCCAGGCCGGTGTTGTAGTGACCGGACTGCGGACAATATTTGCAATCTTCCGGGCAGGCGCCGGTCTTGATCGACAACAGGGTCGACACCTGGACGCGGTTGGCATCGAAATGCGCGCGGTGCACGGTCTGCGCCTGGAACAGCAGGTCATTGAATGGTTGAACGAAGAGTGCTTTGACTTCGGCCAAAGACCAGTCATGACGCAGGGTTGCAGAGGTGCTGGCGCTCATGGGCGTTACCTTTATTTTAACCAGGGCAAGGTTTTATGCTGGGCAAACGACTGCGGGATGGAATACCCACAGCCGCGACACGGATGTTCGGCATATTTAAGGAAGAGCGATGCACTGTCAACCACGATACAAAGGACCGGTTTACATCTGGTTAAAAAACAAACAATCCTGCTTGCTCTGCGATGAAGCCGCCGATGGCGATACGCCCCTCTGCATGGCCTGCGAAACCGAGTTGCCCTGGCTCGGCGACCACTGTCAGACCTGCGCACTGCCATTACCTGCGGCGGGCCTGACCTGCGGCCAATGCCTGAAACAACCGCCGGCTTTCGAACGGGTCATCGCGCCGTGGACCTACAGCTTTCCGATAGACAGCCTGATCACCCGCTTCAAACACAGTGCGAAGTGGCCGTTTGGCCACCTGCTTGCCGAACTGCTCGCTCAGGCCCTGCAACATCGCTTCGAGAATGATCTGCCGCGCCCCGATTTAATGCTGCCAGTGCCGCTGGCCACCCGGCGACTGCGCCAGCGGGGTTTCAATCAGGCCGCGATGCTGGCGCGCTGGCTCGGCAGCCGGTTGAACATACTTGGCGATGAACGGTTGCTCCTGCGGATTCAGGACACCGACGCGCAGCAAGCGCTGAACGCCAACGAACGGCGCAAGAACTTGCGCAATGCTTTCGCGCTGGCACCCGATGCATCGGTCAAAGGACTCCACTTGGCACTGGTGGACGACGTGCTCACCACCGGTGCCACGGCGCAAGCACTGGCCCGCCTGTTGATGGATGCGGGCGCCGCTCGGGTCGATGTGTATTGCCTGGCCCGCACCCCCAAACCCGGCGACACAATTTGACCTGAACATACAACCCCCCTGTAGGAGCGAGCCTGCTCGCGAAGACGGATTATCATTCAACAGAGATGTCGACTGAGATGACGCCTTCGCGAGCAGGCTCGCTCCTACAAAGGGGCAGTGGCTTGACTTGACTCCCGGGCCTCCAGCAGCCAACGTCCTCACCATCGTCACAGCCCGAAGCGTCCTGCCATGTCCTTGCCTACGCTGTTGTCCCAGCACATTGTCCGCCGCCCGCAACGAATCGCACTGCTGCAACACATTGCCGAACAGGGCTCGATCACCCGCGCGGCGAAAAGCGCAGGCCTGAGCTACAAAGCCGCCTGGGATGCCATCGATGAACTCAACAACCTCGCGCAGAAGCCGCTGGTGGAACGCAGCGTCGGCGGCAAGGGCGGTGGCGGCGCCAGGCTGTCCAGCGAAGGCGAACGGGTGTTGCGCCTCTATCAAAAGCTGCAAGCCTTGCAGGCCCAGGTGCTGGAAGCCGCCGAGGAGGCCAGCGACCTCGACCTGCTCAGCCGCTTGATGCTTCGGACCAGCGCGCGCAATCAGTTGCACGGCAAGATCGCGGCCATCGAAACCCAGGGCCACAATGACCGGATTCGCCTGGAACTGGCCGAAGGCTTGAGCATCGATGCGCAAATCACCCACGACAGCACCCTGCGCCTGGAGCTGCAACCCGGCACCGAAGTGGTGGCCCTGATCAAGGCCGGTTGGCTGGAGGTGTTGGGCGCCGGGGACAGTGCAACACCCGGTTACAGTTGCCTCAAAGGCACTGTCGAAGAAGTACTCGACGCGCAAGGCGGTCCCAGCGAAGTACGCATCGGCCTGCCCAATGGCCAGACACTCTGCGCCCTGGCCGAGCCCGCGCATCTGCGATCCCGGGGATTGAGCGTCGGAAAACCGGTGAGCGTGCAGTTTTCGCCGTCCAACGTACTGCTCGGCACGCCGCTGTAAACGCGCTGCAACAAAACCTTCATCACCCATCATTAAGGTGACTGCAAAAACCGCAGGGAGCCTGATGTGAGCCTATTGAAAGATAACCAACCCACCGACCTCGAACAGATGGTCGGTCTCAGCCGCCGTGGATTCATCAGCGCCGGCGCCCTGTGCGGCGCCGCGATGTTCCTGGGTGGCAATCTGCTGAGCCGCAGCGTGCTGGCCGCCAGTGTCAGCGCCGGCACCAGCCAGTTGCTGGGTTTCGACAGCATTCCCGCCGCCACCGCCGACAGCATCAGCCTGCCGCCTGGCTACCGATCTTCGGTGCTGATCAGTTGGGGCCAGCCCCTGCACAAAGACGGCCCGGCCTTCGACCCAAGCGGCAATGGCAGCGCCGAGCATCAAGAGGTGCAGTTCGGCGACCACAACGACGGCATGAGCCTGTTCGCCTTTCCCGACAACCCCAACCGGGCGCTGATGGCGATCAACAACGAGTACACCAATTACCGCTACCTCTACCCCCATGGCGGCATGCCGCAGTCGGCCGAAGAGGTGCGCAAGGCTCTGGCTGCCGAAGGCGTGACGGTCATCGAAGTGCAGCGCAACAACGGTCATTGGCAATTCGTCCAGGGTTCGCGCTACAACCGGCGCATCCACGGCAATTCGCCGATCAGCCTGAGCGGTCCGGCCGCCGGTCACGAGCTACTCAAGACCAGTGCCGATCCGCACGGCAAGGCGGTCCTGGGCACCTTCCAGAATTGCGCCAATGGCAAGACCCCGTGGGGCACCTATCTGACCTGCGAAGAGAACTTCACCGACTGCTTCGGCAGCAGCAATGCCGAGCAGAAGTTCGACGCCGCACAGAAACGCTATGGCGCGGTGGCAGCCAGCAAAGAGATCAACTGGCATCCACACGATGCGCGCTTCGACCTGGCGAAGAATCCCAACGAACTCAACCGTCACGGCTGGATCGTGGAGATCGACCCCTTCGATCCGCAATCCACCCCGGTCAAGCGCACCGCGCTGGGTCGTTTCAAACATGAAAACGCCGCACTGGCCGAAACCGGTGACGGTCATGCCGTGGTGTACATGGGCGACGATGAGCGCGGCGAGTTCATCTACAAGTTCGTCAGCCGCGACAAGATCAACCACAAGAACCCCAAGGCCAATCGCGACCTGCTGGACCACGGCACCTTGTATGTGGCGCGTTTCGACGCCGGCGACGGCAACGCCGATCACCCCAAAGGCCAGGGCGAATGGGTCGAACTGACCCACGGCAAAAACGGCATCGATGCCAGCAGCGGTTTCGCCGACCAGGCTGAAGTGCTGATTCACGCGCGCCTGGCGGCCAGCGTGGTGAAGGCCACGCGCATGGACCGCCCGGAATGGATCGTGGTCAGCCCCAAGGACGGCCAGGTTTACTGCACGCTGACCAACAACGCCAAACGCGGCGAAGACGGGCAACCGGTGGGCGGGCCGAATCCGCGGGAGAAAAACGTCTACGGGCAAATCCTGCGCTGGCGCACCGACCGCGACGATCACGCCTCGAACACTTTTGCCTGGGATCTGTTCGTGGTCGCCGGCAACCCGCAAGTGCATACCGGCACCCCGAAAGGCGGTTCGTCGAACATCACGCCGCAGAACATGTTCAACAGCCCCGATGGCCTGGGCTTCGACAACGCCGGACGCTTGTGGATTCTCACCGACGGCGATGTCAGCAATACCGGTGACTTTGCCGGTATGGGCAACAACCAAATGCTCTGCGCCGACCCGATGACCGGCGAAATTCGCCGCTTCATGGTCGGGCCGATCGGCTGCGAAGTGACGGGCATCAGCTTCTCGCCAGATCAGAAGACCTTGTTTGTCGGGATTCAGCATCCGGGCGAAAACGGTGGCTCGACCTTCCCCGAGCACTTGCCCAATGGCAAGCCACGGTCGTCGGTGATGGTCATTACCCGGGAAGATGGCGGGATCGTCGGCGCCTGATCCGGCCCCATCGCGAGCAAGCATTGCTCCCACAAGGAAGCGTATTTGACCTGTGGGAGTAAAGCTTGCTCACGATGACGCCAATGCAGACACCTCACCTCTCAACCCCCTAAAGCAGCCCCGTCTGCGCTACCATGCCTGGCCGGACGCAGCAGCCTGCTGCGCGCAGGAGTCAGCATGGCCCACCCGTTTGAAACCCTCACCCCAGACCTCGTGCTCGATGCCGTCGAAAGCATCGGCTTCTTGAGCGATGCCCGTGTCCTGGCGCTCAACAGTTACGAGAATCGTGTCTATCAAGTCGGCATCGAAGACTCCGAGCCGCTGATCGCCAAGTTTTACCGCCCGCAGCGCTGGACCAACGAAGCGATTCTGGAAGAACACCAGTTCACCTTCGAGCTCACCGAAGTCGAGGTGCCGGTGGTTGCGCCGATGATCCACAACGGTGAAACCCTGCACGAACACAACGGCTTCCGTTTCACCCTGTTCCCCCGCCGCGGCGGCCGCGCGCCGGAGCCTGGCAACCTCGATCAGCTGTATCGCCTGGGGCAACTGCTCGGTCGCCTGCATGCGGTCGGTGCAACCAAACCGTTCGAGCACCGCGAAGCCCTGGCGGTAAAAAACTTCGGCCATGACTCGCTGGCGACCCTGCTCGAAGGCAATTTCATCCCCCGCAGTTTGCTGCCAGCCTACGAGTCCGTCGCCCGCGACCTGCTCAAGCGGGTCCAAGAGGTCTACGACGCAACGCCGCACCAGAACATCCGCATGCACGGCGATTGTCACCCCGGCAACATGATGTGCCGCGACGAGATGTTCCACATCGTCGACCTCGACGACTGCCGCATGGGCCCGGCGGTGCAGGACATCTGGATGATGCTGGCCGGTGACCGCCAGGAATGCCTGGGGCAGTTGTCGGAACTGATGGACGGCTACAACGAATTCCACGACTTCGACCCACGGGAACTGGCGTTGATCGAACCGCTGCGCGCCCTGCGCCTGATGCACTACAGCGCCTGGCTCGCCCGCCGCTGGGACGACCCGGCGTTCCCGCGCAGCTTTCCGTGGTTCGGCACCGAACGATATTGGGGCGATCAGGTATTGGCGTTGCGTGAACAGTTGGCGGCGCTCAATGAAGAGCCCCTCAAACTCTTCTAACCCACACAAAACCACTGTGTGAGCGAGCCTGCTCGCGAATGGGGCGGCACATTCAGCACATCTGCGGCTGACACACCGCTTTCGCGAGCAGGCTCGCTCCCACAGGTTGTCCGTGTTCACAATTGGCCAACCTATTACGGCAGGACATTCGTAGACAAATCTCCTTACAATCCCTTCTTTGTTAGCTGCCTAAGCAAGGATTCTGCATGCAAGCCGCCAACCCGCGTCGCGGGTACATTCTGGGCCTGACCGCCTACATCATCTGGGGACTTTTCCCGCTCTATTTCAAAGCCATCGCCAGCGTGCCCGCCGTGGAGATCATCATCCATCGCGTACTGTGGTCGGCGCTGTTCGGTGCCTTGTTGCTGATGGTCTGGAAGCATCCTGGCTGGTGGCGCGAGCTGCGTGAAAATCCGCGGCGGCTGGCGATCCTGGCCTTGAGCGGCACGCTGATCGCAGCCAACTGGCTGACCTATGTGTGGTCGGTGAATAACGGGCGCATGCTCGAAGCCAGTCTCGGCTACTACATCAACCCGCTGGTGAACGTGCTGCTGGGCATGCTGATCCTCGGCGAACGGCTACGGCGCATGCAATGGATTGCCGTGGGCCTGGCGACCATCGGTGTGGCGCAACAGGTGTGGCAGGTCGGCAGTTTGCCGTGGGTGTCGCTGGTATTGGCGCTGACCTTCGGCTTCTACGGACTCATTCGCAAGCAGGCACCGGTCAAGGCGTTGCCGGGCCTGGTGGTGGAAACCTGGATGCTGGTGCCGATCGCCCTGGGTTGGTTGCTACTCAATCCGACTGCCCACAGTGCCCAGGCCGAGTTCTGGACCACGTCCGAAGCCTGGTGGCTGGTGGCTGCCGGGCCGGTCACACTGGTGCCGCTGGTCAGTTTCAACGCCGCCGCGCGGCATTTGCCTTACACCACGTTGGGATTTCTCCAGTACCTGGCGCCGACGCTAGTACTGCTGCAAGCCGTCCTGTTGTTTGGTGAGCACTTGTCTTCCAGCACATTGACGGCGTTCATCTTTATCTGGGCCGGTCTGGCGGTTTACAGCGTCGATGCGTGGATAAGTCTGCGCCGTCGCAGCTGATCAAAAAACGCACAAAACTCTGCAGACCACAGCCGACATGGCCTGCAGAGTTCCTTCCCAAGGTTATCCACAGCGTGATCCCCGGCGTTTGTGCGCAAGTCACTGAATGTTGGCGTTTTTTTGATCAACACTCGCCAAGCCACGGTTGACGTGGCCTGGCCGGCTGTCTCTACAGGTTATCCACAGGCAGGTGCACGTTTAACTTGGATAACCCGATCAGGGTTCGCTGCGCAGCACCAACTCCACCATAAGGTCGTCGGCCAGGGTTTCCAGGCGTGATTGCAGCACCTCCAGTGACAGCGTCAATGGCACTGCGAGAATCGCTTCGGCGTGAAACAGCGGCTCGCTGCTCATCGGCGCCGGCCGCACTTCCGTCACCAACCGCTCCAGATTGACCCCCTGTTCACTCAGCAATCGGGTGATATCGCGCACGATCCCCGGCCGGTCATTGCCCACCAACTCCATGGCAATCGGTTTCCAGGTGCAGGATTGCTCGATGCTGCTTTCGGCAATCAACACTCGAATGCCTTGGCTGGATAACCCTTTCAAGGCGTCGACCAGCGCATCGTAGGCTTCGGCCGGTACACCCACCCGAAGAATCCCGGCGAATTGCCCGGCCATGCGCGACATGCGGCTTTCCAGCCAGTTGCCGCCATGTTCGGCAATGCATTGGGCAATGCGCTCGACCTGCCCTGGCTTGTCCGGAGCGAAAACAGTGAGTACGAGGTGGTCCATGGCGCAGCCCTCTGGTCATGACTTTTGTTATGGAAAACCAAGTATAGGCAAGGGAAATTTCTGCGGTGAATCAGTTCCTACAACGATTGCGCAGGCCGTGTAGGAGCTGGCTTGCCAGCGAATGAAGGCACCGCCAATCCGTGGGCGAACAACAAATCGTGTACAACTTCTTATATTTAGCTGGAACAATCTCATACTTTTTTGAGAACATCCCGATCCCCGGCGTGACCGCAATGCGTCATGGGGTCGCAGAACGACGTTAATAGTCTAATTTTCACAAGCGCAATTCATCATGTAGTATGCCGCAGCGCGCACTACATAACGTTGGATCGATGTCTGCCACCGGCGCAGTCGCATCCCTGAAAGCCCCGTCAGCAAGGCCTCAAAGCCGTTGATTGGTCCCAACCCAGCCGTCAGAAATGGCATGCACTGGTCGCAGGGTTTGTGGTTTAAATGCCAGAGGCTTCATTGTTAAATTGAAGAGCTGAAAAGCGAAATAGCTGAGCAGAGTGAGGCAAGCAATGACTGAACACGTTCAAGTCGGTGGCCTGCAGGTCGCCAAAGTCCTGTTCGACTTCGTGAACAACGAAGCCATTCCCGGAACCGGCCTCACCGCCGATCAGTTCTGGGCCGGTGCCGACAAGGTCATTCATGACCTGGCGCCGAAGAACAAAGCCCTACTCGCCAAACGCGATGATTTCCAGGCTCGTATCGATTCCTGGCACCAGGAACGCGCCGGTCAGGCGCACGACGCCGTGGCTTATAAAGCCTTCCTGCAAGACATCGGATATCTGCTGCCAGAAGCGGCCGATTTCCAGGCGACGACGCAAAACGTCGATGAAGAAATCGCCCGCATGGCCGGTCCACAATTGGTGGTACCGGTGATGAACGCCCGCTTCGCCCTCAATGCTTCGAACGCCCGCTGGGGTTCGCTGTATGACGCGCTGTACGGCACCGACGCCATCAGCGAAGCCGATGGTGCGGAAAAAGGCAAAGGCTACAACAAGGTTCGCGGTGACAAGGTCATCGCCTTCGCCCGTGCCTTCCTCGACGAAGCGGCGCCTTTGGCAGCCGGCTCCCACGTCGACTCCACCCGCTACTCCATCGTCGGCGGCAAACTGGTGGTCGCCCTCAAAGGTGGCAGCAACACCGGTCTGCGCAACGATGCGCAACTGATCGGCTACCAGGGCGATGTGGCGGCACCGACCGCGATCCTGCTGAAAAACAACGGCCTGCATTTCGAAATCCAGATCGATGCCAGCACCCCGGTCGGCCAGACCGACGCGGCCGGCGTCAAAGACATCCTGATGGAAGCCGCGCTGACCACCATCATGGACTGCGAAGACTCCGTCGCCGCCGTCGATGCCGATGACAAAGTGGTGATTTACCGCAACTGGCTCGGCCTGATGAAGGGCGACCTGTCGGAAGAAGTCGCCAAGGGCGGCAAGACTTTCACCCGCACCATGAACGCCGACCGCACCTACACCGCCATCGATGGCAGCGAATTGAGCCTGCACGGCCGCTCGTTGCTGTTCGTGCGCAACGTCGGTCACCTGATGACCATCGACGCGATCCTCGACAAGGACGGCAACGAAGTACCGGAAGGCATTCTCGACGGTCTGGTGACTTGCCTGGCGGCCTTGCACAACCTCAATGGCAACACGTCGCGCAAAAACACCCGCACCGGCTCGATCTACATCGTGAAGCCGAAGATGCACGGCCCTGAAGAAGCCGCGTTCACCAATGAACTGTTCGGGCGCATCGAAGAGGTGCTGGGCCTGCCGCGCAACACCCTCAAAGTCGGGATCATGGACGAGGAACGCCGCACCACGATCAACCTCAAGGCCTGCATCAAGGCGGCGAGCGAGCGTGTAGTGTTCATCAACACCGGTTTCCTCGACCGTACGGGCGATGAAATCCACACCTCCATGGAAGCCGGCCCGATGGTGCGCAAGGCGGACATGAAGGCGGAAAAATGGATCGGCGCCTACGAGAACTCCAACGTCGATATCGGTTTGAGCACCGGCCTGCAAGGCCGTGCGCAGATCGGCAAGGGCATGTGGGCCATGCCTGACCTGATGGCGGCGATGCTGGAACAGAAAATCGCTCACCCGATGGCCGGCGCCAACACTGCCTGGGTCCCTTCGCCAACCGCCGCGGCGCTGCACGCGCTGCACTACCACAAGGTTGACGTGTTCGCCCGTCAGGCCGAACTGGCCAAACGTGCCCACGCGTCGGTGGACGATATCCTGACCATTCCGTTGGCGGTGAACCCGCAGTGGACTGCCGAGCAGATCAAGAACGAACTGGACAACAACGCCCAGGGCATCCTGGGTTATGTAGTGCGCTGGATCGACCAGGGCGTCGGCTGTTCGAAAGTGCCGGACATCAACGACGTCGGCCTGATGGAAGACCGTGCCACGCTGCGTATTTCCAGCCAGCACATCGCCAACTGGCTGCGTCATGGCATCGTCACCGAAGATCAGGTGATGGAAAGCCTCAAGCGCATGGCCCCGGTGGTTGACCGCCAGAATGCCAACGACCCGCTCTATCGCCCGCTGGCACCGAACTTCGACAGCAACATTGCCTTCCAGGCAGCGGTCGAACTGGTGATCGAAGGCACCAAACAGCCGAACGGCTACACCGAGCCGGTTCTGCACCGTCGTCGTCGCGAGTTCAAGGCTGCCAATGGCCTGTAAGTAAGCGCTGATGTCGGACACAAAAAAGCCCTGATCGAAAGATCAGGGCTTTTTTTGTTCGCGTGTCTCGACCTGTAGGAGCCGGCTTGCTGGCGAAGGCGGCGCATCAATCAACACTGATGACGCCTGATACACCGCTATCGCCAGCAAGCCGGCTCCTACAGGTCAACGCCCTTAAGGATCCATGCCAAGCTCATGCTTGACCAACCCCAGCAATTTTCCGCTATCGATAGGCTTGAGCAGGAAATCGACCACACTCAAATGCATCGCGGCAATGGCGTCTTTTACGTCGGCGTCGCCGGAAACGATGATGAACGGCATCGCCGCCCGCACCGATTCGCGCACCTGACGAATCAGATCCAGGCCATCGACATGCCCCATGCGCAGATCGGTAATCACCAGGCCGATCGAGGGTCTTTCTTCCAGCATCTTGAGTGCGGTTTCACCGCTGGCCGCCGTCATGCAATGAATACCATCCAGCGCCAGAATTTCTGACAGCAACTCTCGGGCGTCCTTGTCGTCGTCAACGATCAGCACCCGTTGCGGCGGCAGGTCGGGTTCCAGCATGACGGCACTGAGCGCCTCGCGCTCGGCGTCACTCAAAATATCGTGGTCGGACATGGCGCTCTCTACATGTTCAGTTCAATTCCCTAGCACAGTGGTGAGACATCGCTAAGCAGAGCTTCAATGTGCACTTCGTCGGATACTTTTCCAATAGCAGGATAGAGCGATTTTTCTCTCAATTGCGTAGGGTTTTTCCGACATTCCATCACACTGATTGCCTACCTAGACTTACGTCCAATGGGCACCCTGACCGCAGGGGTCGACCATGGGTGAGTCATCCGACAACAACAACTCCAAAAAAGACTGCGGTAATGGTTATGAGTAAAGCGGACGCCTTCACACAGGCAGGGAAAACCGCGGTGTTGCAGAACATCCAGGGCACTTTGCAATTCCTTCAGCGCTTCCCGCCCTTCAACCAGATGGAACACGCTCACCTGGCGTACCTGGTCGAGCAATGCCAGCTGCGTTTTTATGCCCCCGGCGAGAGCATCATCAAGCCCGCCGATGGTCCGGTTGAGCACTTTTACATCGTCAAGCAGGGTCGGGTGGTGGGCGAGCGTCCGCATTCGGCCAAGGGTGGCACCGAAACCACGTTCGAAATCACCACCGGCGAATGCTTCCCTCTCGCCGCGCTGCTGGGCGAGCGTGCGACTCGCACCGAACACCTGGCTGCTGAAGACACCTTTTGCCTACAACTGAATAAGCTGGCGTTCATCAAGTTATTCGCCATTTCCCACACCTTTCGTGATTTTGCCCTACGCGGCGTGAGCAGCCTGCTGGATCAGGTCAACCAGCAGGTCCAGCAAAAAGCGGTGGAGACCCTCGGCACCCAGTACTCGCTCAATACTCGCCTGGGTGAATTGGCCATGCGCCATCCGGTGACGTGCAACCCGGCCACGCCACTGCGCGAGGCCGTGACCCTGATGCATGAGCAGCAGGTCGGCAGCATTGTGGTGGTCGATGAACATAAAGCGCCGCTGGGGATTTTTACCCTGCGCGATTTGCGCCAGGTGGTGGCCAACGGCACTGGTGATTTCAATGAAGCCATCGAGCGGCACATGACCCAGGCGCCGTTTTACCTGAGCCCGGACCACAGCGCTTTCGATGCTGCGATCGCCATGACCGAGCGACACATCGCCCACGTCTGCCTGGTCAAGGATCAGCGCCTGTGCGGTGTGGTGTCCGAGCGGGATCTGTTTTCCCTGCAACGGGTCGATCTGGTGCATTTGGCCCGCACCATCCGCAGCGCCCAGCGCGTGGAAAACCTGGTGGCGCTGCGTGGCGAGATCGGCCAACTGGTGGAGCGCATGCTGGCCCACGGTGCGTCTTCAACTCAGATCACCCATATCATCACCCTGCTCAACGACCACACCGTGTGCCGGGTGATCGAACTGACCCTGGCCGAGAAAGGCGACCCCGGCGTGCCGTTCAGTTGGCTGTGTTTCGGCAGCGAAGGTCGCCGTGAACAGACGCTGCACACCGATCAGGACAACGGCATTCTGTTCGAGGCCCGGGACGCGGCCCACGCAGCCGAGATTCGCGGCAAACTGCTGCCCATCGCCCACCAGATCAACCACAGCCTGGCTCTGTGCGGTTTCACGCTATGCAAGGGCAATATCATGGCCGGCAACCCCGAGCTGTGCCTGTCCCGGGTCGAATGGGCACGGCGCTTTGCCGCGTTCATTCGCGAGGCCACGCCGGAAAACCTGCTGGGATCGAGTATCTATTTCGATTTGCGCGTGGTCTGGGGCAGCGAACAGGGCTGCGAACAGTTGCGCCGCGGGATTCTCGACCAGGTGGGCGACAATCGCCTGTTCCAGCGCATGATGGCCGAGAACGCGTTGCGCAATCGCCCGCCGGTAGGACGCTTCCGCGAGTTCGTGCTAGCGCGCAAAAATGGCGAAAAAGCCACCCTGGACCTGAAGATTCAGGGCCTGACACCTTTTGTCGATGGCGCCCGCTTGCTGGCCCTGGCCCATGGCATCGAGGCCAACAATACCCTGGAGCGTTTCCGCCAACTGGTGGATAAAGAGGTTATCGAGCCGCTGGATGGCGCGGCGTACGAAGAGGCGTATCACTTCATCCAGCAAACCCGCATGCAGCAACATCAGCTACAGACCCGAGAGAACCTGCCCTACTCCAACCGGGTCGATCCGGACAGCCTCAATCATCTGGACCGGCGAATCCTGCGTGAGTCCCTGCGCCAGGCACAGCGCCTGCAAAGCAGCCTGGCCCTGCGGTATCAACTATGAGCTACCCGCTATGAGCCTGTTTTCATGGCTACGCCCGGCCACCCCGAGTCTGTCCGCTGAACTGCAAGAACGTCTGCAACGCTTACCGGCGGCCACCGCGCTGAGTGAATGCAGCCTGCGCGAACAACGCTGGGTCGTACTCGATCTGGAAACCACCGGGCTTAACCTGCACAAGGATCGGGTGCTGTCCATCGGCGCGGTGGTGATCGAGGATGGTGCGATCGATTTCCGTCAGCAGTTCGAACGCACCCTGCAATGTGCCGAACTCAAACTCGGCCCCAGTGTTCTGATTCACGGCCTGGGGCCCAGCGCGATTGCCGCCGGCAGTGATCCGGCGCAGGCACTGCTCGAGTTCATGGAGTTCGTCGGCGACAGCCCGCTGCTGGCCTTTCATGCGCCGTTCGACCAGCACATGCTCGGGCGCGCGCTGAAAGACCATCTGGGCTACAAGTTGCAGCATGCCTTTCTGGACGTGGCGGACATCGCACCGTTGCTGTGCCCGCAGGCCAATATCCGCGAGGCAGGGCTGGACGAGTGGATCGACTGGTTCAAGCTGGAAGTCTTCGAGCGCCACAACGCCAGTGCCGACGCCCTGGCCACCGCCGAACTGGCACTGATCCTGTTCAGCCGCGCGCGGCAGCAGCAGGTGCATAGCCCGTTGAATTTGCAG
Organism: Pseudomonas izuensis; assembly: GCF_002356535.2. Taxonomy (NCBI): domain Bacteria; kingdom Pseudomonadati; phylum Pseudomonadota; class Gammaproteobacteria; order Pseudomonadales; family Pseudomonadaceae; genus Pseudomonas; species Pseudomonas izuensis. The sequence goes on from NZ_AP017423.2 coordinate 6,236,023, forward strand.
CAGCGGTTGAATCAATGGAAGCGGCGGCAGCAATCGCCGTCTTTCTGAATCTCCAGCGCCCGTTCTGGCCTCATCGCGGGCAAGCCTTGCTCCCACAGGAATCGCGCAAACCTTGTGGGAGCAAGGCTTGCCCGCGATGAACGATGACACGGACTAACTGAAGTCCCCCGAAACCACCCGACCAGCGCCAATTGCTTTACCTCCCCTGCCTCTGCCACAATCGCGAACAATTCTCGTTAGTTAAAATTTCCCAATCGGTGATGCTGCGTGTCGTCAATCCCAAGCCCTCAAAGTGAGCTCGTCGGTGCGTTGTATCGCGACCATCGCAGTTGGCTACTGGCCTGGCTTCGTCGCAATGTCGCTTGCCCGCAGCGAGCCGAAGACCTGAGCCAGGACACTTTCGTGCGTTTGCTGGGCCGTGAAGAACTGAAGGAACCGCGCGAACCACGGGCGTTTCTGGTGGCGATTGCCAAGGGCCTGCTGTTTGACTATTTCCGTCGCGCCGCGCTGGAACAGGCTTACCTCACCGAACTGATGCTGATTCCCGAAGCCGAGCAACCGTCGGTTGAGGAGCAGCAAATGATCCTCGAAGACCTGAAAAACATCGATCGCCTGCTCGGCACACTGTCGAGCAAGGCCCGGGCGGCGTTTCTCTACAACCGGCTCGATGGTCTCGGCCATGCAGAAATCGCCGAACGCCTCGGCGTATCGGTGCCGCGCGTGCGCCAGTACCTGGCCCAGGGCATCCGTCAGTGCTATATCGCGCTGTACGGTGAGCCGACATGAACCCGATCAGTTCCAAACCGGTGTCAACGCAAGTACTGGATGCGGCGATTGCCTGGCAATTGTCCCTGGACTCCGGTAACCCGGTGGAGCGCGAAGAGTTCACCAGATGGCACGCCGCCCACGAAGAACACGCGCGGGCCTGGCGCCAGTTGGGCATGCTCGACCAGCGCTTCAGTGTCGCCAGCGGCCCGGCCCGCACCGCCCTGCTGCAATCGCGTGAAGGCATTCGCCGCCGGGTGCGCAAGCTCGGCAGCGGCCTGGCCAGTGTCGTCGCGGTGATTGGCCTGGCGCTATTTGCCGCTGAGCGTTACCTGCCGGTCGACTATTGGCTGGCCGACCAGCGCACCGCCACCGGCGAACAACGCGCCATTCGCCTGGCCGACGGCACGCTGATCAACCTCAACACCCACAGTGCCGTGGACGTGCGTTTCGATGAGAAGCAGCGACTGATCGTCCTGCAGGAAGGGGAAATCCTCGTCGAGACCGGTCATGGCGATGCCCGGCCGTTTATCGTCGAAACCCGCGAAGGCAGCATGCGCGCATTGGGTACGCGGTTCCTGGTCAAGCGCGAAGAACAAGGCACGCGCCTGAGCGTGTTGCAGTCGGCGGTGGCCGCCCATCCGCAATCGAGCCCTGACGAACAGATCCTGCGCGAGGGCCAGCAAGTGCTGATCGGCAACGATGGCCTGGGGCCGATTGTGGCGCTCAGCCAGGGCGCCGATGCCTGGACCCGCGGCATGCTGGTGGTGGACAACGCGCGCCTGGAAGATCTGGTCCGCGAAATCGGTCGCTATCGCCGTGGGCACCTGGGTGTTGCACCGGAAGTGGCCGACCTGCGGATCACCGGCAGCTTCCCGCTCAAAGACACCAACCTGGCCCTCAATGCCCTGCTGCCGACCCTGCCGGTGCAGATCGAACAGCACACGCCGTGGTGGGTGACGGTGGCGGCGAAGACCGAGGTCAAGCCTTGATTTGATGGTGTCTGGACTGACGCCATCGCGGGCAAGCCTTGCTCCCACAGGATGTTGGGTCGTGCACACAATGACTGGTCAATACAAAATCTGTGGGAGCAAGGCTTGCCCGCGATGGGGCCATCAGCCTTATTAAAAATACTGAATCGAAATTATTTTCATCCACCCCTATCACTTTTTGATTCTCGTCCGGCACACAGGCAATTGAGAAGTATTCCCTTTCAGGAGCCGCTGTATGTCCCGTTCGCTAGACACCTTGTTGCGCCCCAGTTTGCTGGCGGTTGCCATTGCCTTTTGCACCCCTTTGGCCAGCAGTCAACTGATCGCCGCTGAACAGGCGTCCAGCGTTCGTGCGTATAACCTGCCCGCCGCGCCATTGGCCAGCACCCTGAACCAGATCGCCAGCCAGGCCGGCCTGGCGCTGTCGCTGAACCCCTCCCTGGCCGCAGGCAAGACGTCCGCCCCGGTCAAAGGCCAGTTCGATGCGCCCGGCGCCCTGCGCGAAGCCTTGCGCGGCACCGGTCTGCAGCTGGAACAGAGCGGCAGCACCTACACCCTGGTGGCCGTGCCCGAGGGCGTGATGGCCCTGCCGGCGACCAGCGTGATCGGCGTGGAAAGCACTGAAAGCGCCTGGGGCCCGGTGGAAGGTTATGTGGCCAAGCGCACCGCCACCGGCACCAAGACCGACACGGCACTGGTCGAAGTACCCCGATCGATTTCGGTCGCGACCCGCGAGCAGATGGACGACCGCAGTGTGCACAACCTCGACGACGCCGTGCGCTACATGCCCGGCATCACCGCCAGCAGCTTCGGCAGCGACACCCGCGCCGACTGGTTGCGCGTACGCGGTTTCGAACCGACCCAGTTCCTCGATGGCCTGCCACTGCCAAAAGGCGTGTACGCCAACCCGAAACAGGAAACCTGGAACCTGGAGCGTCTCGCCCTGCTGCGCGGCCCCGCCTCGTCGGTCTACGGCCAGACCCCTCCGGGCGGCCTGCTGGACATGGTCAGCCGCCGTCCCAGTGCTGAATCGAGCAATGAAATCCAGCTCCAATACGGCAGCGACAATTACCGCCAGATCAACTTCGCCAGCACCGGCAAGATCGACGAGGATGGTCAATTCCTCTATGGCGTGAGCGGCGTGGTACGCGACAGCGACACCCAGATCGACCACATCGACAATAAACGCTACAACATTGCACCCAGCCTGACCTGGAACATCGACGAAGACACCCGGTTCACCCTGCTGACGCAGTTCACTCGCGACGATACCGGCATCACCAGCCAGTTCCTGCCGATCCAGGGCACCCGTATCCATTCGCCACTGGGTGAAATTTCCCACCACAAAAACCTGGGCGACCCGGACTGGGAATTCTACGACCGCACTTACTACGCCCTGGGTTACGCCTTCGAGCATCGCTTGAACGATGTCTGGCAGTTCCGGCAGAACCTGCGTTACACCAAAACGGACCTGTCCTTCCAGGCCCTCACGCCCGGCGCCTATCCGTTCACCCAGGTCGACGCCAATGGCAACGTTGGCCGCACGAGCACCAGTGTCGACGAGGACATCAGCCAGTTCGCCGTGGACAACAACTTCCAGGGCGACTTCGCTACCGGCGACATCCTGCACACCCTGTTGATCGGCCTCGATCACCAGCGCAACAACACCAACTTCACGTCGATCTTCGGTGATGGCCTGACCACCAACGTGCTCAACCCGATCTACGGGCAGCCGATCGTTCGTCCGCCACGCTCGTCGGCGTTCTATGACTACGATCAGAAAACCCATCAGACCGGCCTGTACGTCCAGGACCAGATGGCCCTCGACCAATGGCGCCTGACCCTGGGTGGCCGCGAGGACTGGGTCCACACCGGCACCAAGTTCTTCAACCACGCCGACGCCACCAACACCGAGCGCGACAAGAACTTCAGCGGTAACGCCGCCATCAGCTATGTGTTCGACAACGGTGTCGTGCCTTATCTGTCCTACGCCGAGTCGTTCCAGCCAACCAGCAATGCCACGGCTTCGCCGACCGACTCGTTCAAGCCGACCGAAGGCAAACAGTGGGAACTGGGCATCAAGTACCAGCCACCTGGCAGCAATACCTTGCTGACCGCGGCGGTGTACGACCTGACCCAGAAAAACGTCTCCGTCACCACCACCAACGCCGACGGCGTCTCGATCACCAGCCAGACCGGTGAAGTGAAGGTCAAAGGCCTGGAGCTGGAAGCGGTGTCCGACGTGAACGAAAACCTCAAGCTCATCGCGGCTTACACCCTGGCCAAGTCCGAAGTCCAGGATGGCACCTTCAAAGGCAATCGCTTGCAACTGATGCCAAACCAACTGGCCTCGGTGTGGGCCGATTACACCTGGCACAACGGCGTGCTGGACGGTTTCGGCCTCGGTGCCGGCGCCCGCTACACCGGCAACACCTACGGCGACCAGGCCAACACCGAGCTAGGCAAGGCTAATGCCTACACCGTGTTCGATGCGGCGGTCCATTACGACCTCGGTCGCCTGGACAACAGCCTCAAGGGCGCCTCGCTGGCGCTGAACGCGACCAACGTGTTCGACAAGGACTACATCTCGACTTGTGACAGTTTCTACTGCTACTACGGCGACCAACGCAGTGTCGTCGCCAGTGCCACTTACAAGTGGTAACGGCTTGATCTGACACGCCCGGTACCCAGGCCGTCCTTCGAGGACGGCTTTGGTATTTCTGGAGGCTATTAAATGAAAAGTAAAACAATTCGCCGCTGGTCCTTCGTCCACACCTGGACCAGCCTGATCTGCACGGTGTTCCTGCTGCTGCTGGCGGTGACCGGTCTGCCGCTGATCTTCCACCACGAGATCGATCACCTGCTGGGCGATGCCGCCGAGTTGCAGCCAATGCCGGCGGACACTCCGCATCTGAATTTGCAGCAGCTTGTGCAGGCGGCTGAAATGCATCGTCCCGGCGAAGTCATGCAGTACTTCGGCTTCGACGAAGACGAGCCCAATGGCGCCATTGCGATCATGGCGCCCACGGCCGGCACCGAGCCAAATTCGTCCCACACCTTCATGCTCGACGCCCGTACCGGCGAAGCGGTGGAGATGCCCTCGGCCAATGGCGGCTTCATGATGGTCATGTTGCGCTTGCACGTGGACATGTTCGCCGAACTGCCGGGCAAGTTGTGGTTGGCGTTCATGGGTTTACTGTTTGTCGTCGCGATTATCTCCGGCACCGTGTTGTACCTGCCGTTCATGCGCCGCTTGAATTTCGCCACCGTGCGCCAGGACAAATCCACCCGCCTGCGCTGGCTCGACCTGCACAACCTGATCGGCGTGGTGACGTTGACCTGGGCCTTGGTGGTCGGCGTGACCGGCGTCATCAGTGCCTGCGCCGACCTGCTGATCGCCGCGTGGCGCAACGACAGCCTCAGCGCCATGGTCGCACCCTACCGCGACGTGCCGCCGCTGACACAACTGGCACCGGCCACGCGTTTGCTCGACATCGCCAGGGAGGTTGCGCCGGACATGCAACCCGACTTCATCGCCTTCCCCGGCACGCGATTCTCCAGTGAGCACCATTACGCGGTATTCATGAAGGGCAGCACACACCTGACGTCACACCTGCTGACGCCAGTCTTGATCGACGCCAGCACCCTGCAAGTCACCGCCGTGGCCGAGCGCCCGTGGTACATGGACGCCATGGGCATGTCGCAGCCACTGCATTTCGGTGACTACGGCGGCATGCCGATGAAAATCCTCTGGGCCACCCTGGATGTGCTGACCATCATCGTGCTCGGCAGTGGCGTTTACCTGTGGGTGGTGCGGCGCAAGGCCGCCAGGCCCGTGCTGGAAAAAACGGAGAGCGTGGCATGAAACCCCGACAGTCGAATTTCTGGAAGGTCTTCGGCACGCCCACCGTCATCGCCCTGTTCAGCGCGGCGGGGTTGTTTGCCGCTCTGCTCGGCGATGGCATATGGGACGCCCTGAGCTGGCTCGGCCTGGGCATCCCCGCCGCCCTCGCCCTGCGCCGCCTCCTCCAACGCCACTAAACCCGGATAAATCTGTGGGAAACCTGTGGGAGCGAGCCTGCTCGCGAATGCGGTGCATCAGTCAACAGTGATGTTGAATGTGATGCCTCTTCGCGAGCAGGCTCGCTCCCACAAGGGATATTGAGCAATCGCCTCAACACGCTATGCTGCCTCGACTCCGCCACCGATCGAGACCCTGCCATGTCCGCCCCGAGCATGACCCTGTACCACAACTCCCTTTCCCCCTTCGTCCGCAAGGTCATGGTGCTGCTGCACGAAACCGGTCAACAGGACCGCGTGGCCCTGCAGAACTGCGTGCTCACGCCGGTCGATCCCGACAAGGCGCTGATCGACGACAACCCCCTGAGCAAAATTCCCGCCCTGCGCCTGGCCGACGGCCATGTCATCCACGACAGCCGGGTGATCCTCGACTACCTCGACCACCAGCACGTCGGCAACCCGCTGATCCCCCGCGAAGGCTCCGCCCGCTGGCGGCGCATGACACTGGCGTCAATGGCCGACGGGATCATGGATGCCGCCGTACTGGTGCGCTACGAAGTCGCCCTGCGCGCCCCGGAAAAACACTGGGACGCCTGGCTCGACGGCCAGCGCGACAAAATCCGCCGCACCCTGGCGCTGCTGGAAAAAGACGCGATTGCCGAGCTGACCAGCCATTTCGACGTGGCGGCGATCAGCGTGGCCTGTGCGTTGGGGTACCTGGATTTGCGCCACCCGGATCTGGACTGGCGCTCGGCGAATCCGCAGTTGGCGGCGTGGTATTTCGAGGTGAGTCAGCGGCCTTCGATGATTGCGACGATGCCGAAAGTTTAAATAATCACGGATAGTCCCGACCTCTTCGCGAACAAGCCCGCTCCCACTTTTGACCGTATTTTAATGAGGGAACGCAGTCGAGTGTGGGAGCCGGTCGCGGCAACAAGTCAAACGCTACTTGAAATCAGCAGTCCGGCTTATCCGCCGTAAACCGCCGCGCCGGATTCACCGCCGCTCCAAACTCACGCAACGCCTTGGCCCCAATCAGCAACGGATAATTGAAGCTGCTGCGGTCCGTCAGGTTGACCTCAACCGTGCGCTTGACGTTGCCCAGGCACAATTCCAGATCAACCACCGGCCGCTTGGTGGGCGCTGCTGCTTCATCCTCGTCTTCTTCGGAGCGGGTCTTGATCTTGCTGATCCGCGCGATCTTGTGCTCGTACACCTTATTGCTCGCATCCTTGGTGGCCAGGCGGAAACGCACCCAGTCTTCGCCATCGCGGGTGAAGGTTTCGATGTCCTTGGCCGACAGCGATGCAGTCAAAGCGCCGGTGTCCATCTTGGCCTTGAGCACTTCGCCGCCGATTTCCGGCAGGGCGATGTATTCGTAGCGTCCGTAGAGGGTCGGTTCGGCGGCCAGGACAGGCAGGGCAATGAGGGACAGCAGTGCGAGGAGGGATTTCACTTGATCGTTGTCCTTGAGAGATGGGCAGCGGGATTTTAGACAGTCAGCCAGAAAATCGTTCGCTCTTCAGATCGCTTCGCGAGCAGGCTCGCTCCCACAGGGGTATGCATTCCATTGTGGGAGCGAGCCTGCTCGCGAAGAGGCCAGTACATTCACCCGAGCATCTGGACATGACATCTTCACTCCAGCCTACCGCCACTAAAGTGAAACATTCGTCATCAGCCGATTTGGCCTGCCGCCCGAAGCCACTTATCATGGCGCGCCCAAACGTTTCCAAGAGTTGCCCATGCGCCGCCTGCTCACCGGCTGTTTCGTCACCCTGCTGCTGTTGCTCAACACTCTGGTCCTGTTCGGGCCGTTGATGGTGTTTGCCCTGCTCAAACTGGTCCTGCCCGGCCGTTTTCGTGATTACGCCTCATGGGCGGTGATGTGGATCGCCGAGACCTGGGCCGAGATCGACAAGCTGATCTTCCGCCTGTGCATCCCTACCCAATGGGACATTCGTGGCGGTGACGATCTCCGCGGCGACACGTCGTACCTGGTGATCAGCAACCATCAATCCTGGGTCGACATCCCGGCGCTGATCCAGACGCTGAACCGGCGCACGCCTTTCTTCAAATTCTTCCTCAAGAAAGAGCTGATCTGGGTGCCGTTCCTGGGCCTGGCGTGGTGGGCGCTGGATTATCCATTCATGAAGCGCTACACCAAGGCGTTTCTGGCGAAAAACCCGGAGCTGGCCGGCAAGGACCTGGAGATCACCAAACAAGCCTGCGAGCTGTTCAAGCGCCAGCCCGTGACCGTGGTCAATTACCTGGAAGGCACGCGCTACACCAGCGCCAAGAGCACCCAGCAACAATCGCCGTTCACCCACCTGCTCAAACCCAAGGCGGGCGGCGTGGCGTTCGTGCTGGCGGCAATGGGCGAACAGCTCGATGCCATCCTCGACGTGACGGTCGTGTATCCGCAGCAAGAGATTCCGGGCTTCTGGGATTTGATCAGCGGCAACGTGCCGAGGGTCATCATCGACATCAAGACCCGCGAACTTGACCCGGCGCTGTGGCAAGGCGATTACGAAAACGATCCGCTGTTTCGTGAACAGGTCCAGAACTGGGTCAACCAGCTCTGGACGGAGAAAGACCAACGCATCGACGCGTTGCGCGCCGAAAGTCGCTGATCAGCTCCCGGTTCCGGCGCCCCAGATCCCGCCCAGGCTTTGCAGCAGCGGACCCGCGACGCCTTGCTGACCGAGGTATTGCAGGATCACCGGGGTGAACAGGCCGATCATGCCGCTGTCCATGCCCAGCGTGGTGAAGGCATTGTTCAGGTCATTGGTATTCTTGACGTTGCCCAAGGCGTTATCCAGCCCCGCCGCCTTGCCGGTCGAACCGAGCAAGCCGGCTATCGCCCCCAGTTCACCGCCACCCGAGAGAATGTCGATCCCCGGCACGCTTTTGGCCAGTTCCGAGTAGTCGGTCGAACTCAACTGATTCTTCGCCAGACCGAGCATCGCCCCGGCGCCGCCGATGGCTTGTTCCGGCGTCACGTTCAATTCGCTCAGCGCACCCAGCAAATCGGCTGTCTCTGAAGTCGGCGCCGCTTGCGTGGCCGCGTTGCCGCCATTCATCCCGGAAATGGCATTGGCCGCATCGCTCAGGCTGAACTGGGCAAAGACCGGGCTGGCCGCCAGTGTCATGAGCGATGCCAGTGCAAAACCGCGTGAAATCTTCATCCAGACACCCTCAATGAAAACCGCCCGGAAATGGGCGGCGAAAAACTGTGCGTTGGACTGACAAGCCCCAACATTGTTCCCAGCCTCCTGTGGGAGCGGGCTTGCTCGCTCCCACAAAAAAACATTCGACGCTGCATCCAGTCTGGCCCGTCGCCCGTATATCAAGCACGGACAGACATTCCTGGCCGATTCCCCACCAGAGGATCATCACCATGAAACGCACTTCGATCAAAACGCCGTTCATTGCCACCCTGCTGACCCTGGCCCTTGGCGGCGCATTCGCCCTGAACACTGTGCAAGCGGCAACCATGAGCCACGACAACGTGACGGTCGGTGGCCAAGCCATGTTGCCGAGCAAAGACATCGTCGATAACGCGGTCAACTCCGCCGACCACACCACCCTGGTCGCCGCCGTGAAAGCCGCCGGTCTGGTCGATACCCTGAAAGGCAAAGGCCCATTCACGGTGTTCGCACCGGTCAACTCAGCTTTCACCGCCCTTCCCGCCGGCACCGTCGATACGCTGCTCAAACCGGAAAACAAGGCCACCCTGAGCAAAATCCTCACCTACCACGTGGTCGCCGGCAAACTCGACATGGCCACCCTGGCCGACAAGATCAAGGCCGGTGGCGGTAAAACCGAGCTCACCACGGTTGCTGGCGGCAAGCTGTGGGCAATGATGAACGGCCCGCACAACATCACCATCAAGGATGAAAAAGGTGACGTCGCCGACATCACCACCTATGACGTGTACCAGTCCAATGGCGTGATACAGGTCATCGACAAAGTGCTGATGCCGAAAAGCTGAGCCCTGCCGCCGACCCCGTGCCTCGGGGTCGGCGGGTTTGCCGAGGTGTCCGACCGTGAATGGAACAACTGCACGGCGTGATCTAACCTCAGCCCTCACACCACCCAACCCGTGTGCCTGGAGAACTGTGACTCCCATCGCCGACGCCGATCAGCTCCGGCAGCTCCTGGCCCAGTGTTCACTGGGGGACCGCCGCGCCTTCGAGACGCTCTACCGCAGTGTCGGTCCTCGGCTGCACGGTGTGGCCCTGCGCTTCATGGGCCGCCCGGACCTTGCGGAAGAAGTGCTGCAGGAAAGCTTCGTGCGCATCTGGAACAACGCTTCGCGCTATGAAGCCCATCTGTCGGCGCCGTTGACCTGGATGATCAACATCACGCGAAATCAGGCCATCGACCAGTTGCGCAAACATCGCGACCGTCCGTTGAGCGATACCGAAGAACAAACGCTGGTGGATGAAAGTCCCTCGGTCGACGAACAGCTGAACAGCGCCCGCGAAGCCAGCGCCCTGAACCGCTGCCTGGACAGCCTCGACGGCATGCAGCGCCAATCGATCACCGTTGCGTACTTTCAGGGCCTGTCATGCGCCGAACTGGCCGAACACCTGGCGGCGCCACTGGGCTCGGTGAAGTCGTGGATCCGCCGTGGCATGGAGCGCCTGCGCAGGTGCCTTGAATCATGAACTATCAGACCCCGACCCTACGCCGCGCCCTCGCCGCCGACTACGCCATCGGCCTGATGCCCCCCGCCGCGCGCCGACGTTTCGAACAGTTGCTGTTGGAAGACGCGGCGCTGCGGGTGGAACTGGCGCAATGGCAAGAGAGCCTCGCCAGCTTGACCGATGCACTCCCCGAGCAGCCGGTGCCGGAGCGGGTCTGGCAAGGCATTACGGCGCGGATCGAACCGCAAGAACTGCATGTCCCGCAGAAACGTCCGTTCTGGAATTGGCTGCGAGTAACAGTCGCAGCGTGCTCACTGGTGATCGCCGTGACCCTTGGCGTGATCTACAACCGTGACGACGCCCGCTACAGCGCCACGCTGGTCAGCGCCGATGCGCAGCCGGCGTTGCGGGTTCGGGCTCATGAGAATTTCCTGCAAGTCGAACCGGTGACACTGGCAGCGGTAGAGCCAGAACACAGTCTGGAGTTGTGGGCAATTCCGGCAGATGGCAAGCCGATTTCTCTCGGGGTGATTCCAGCGGGGGGCAAGGGAAAAGTTGAGTTGAACGACGCGCAGAAAGCACTGATTGGCAAACCGATTGCGCTGGCGGTCAGCCTTGAACCCAAGGGTGGCTCGCCGACCGGACAGCCGACGGGGCCGGTTCTCTATCAAGGGGCTTTGGCGGCGTTGTGAAAATATAGGCTCAAAAAAAACGGCGACCCGAAGGTCGCCGTTTTAGTTTGCGTGAAGCCTTACGCCGCACTAAACAACTTATGCGGATCAATCACAAACTTCTTCGGCACACCCGCATCAAACTCGCCATACCCTTCCGGCGCCTGATCCAGGCTGATCACCTGCACACCCACCACTTCGGCAATGTTGATGCGATCCCACATGATCGCCTGCATCAGCTGGCGGTTGTACTTCATCACCGGGGTCTGGCCGGTGTGGAAGCTGTGGGATTTGGCCCAGCCGAGGCCGAAGCGGATGCTCAGGCTGCCCATTTTCGCGGCAGCGTCCACGGCACCCGGATCTTCGGTGACGTAGAGGCCAGGGATGCCGATCTTGCCGGCAACACGGACCACACCCATCAGCGAGTTGAGCACGGTAGCCGGGGCTTCGTGTTTCACGCCGTCGTGGCCGTGACCGCGGGCTTCGAAGCCCACGGCGTCGATGGCGCAATCCACTTCCGGTTCGCCCAGCAGCGCGGCGATTTGCTCGTGCAGTGGGGTGTCGAGGGACAGGTCGGCGATTTCGAAACCCTGGGCCTTGGCGTGAGCCAGGCGCACGGTGTTGACGTCACCGACGATGACCACTGCTGCACCCAGCAGGCGAGCGGAAGCGGCAGCCGCGAGGCCGACGGGACCTGCACCCGCGATGTAGACGGTGCTGCCAGGGCCAACGCCGGCCGTCACGGCACCGTGGTAGCCGGTTGGCAGGATGTCGGAGAGACAGGTCAGGTCGCGGATTTTAGCCATCGCGCGATCGCGATCAGGCAGTTTCAGCAGGTTGAAGTCGGCGTACGGCACCATGGCGTATTCCGCCTGACCACCGGTCCAGTCGCCCATGTCCACATAGCCATAAGCACCGCCCGGACGCGCCGGGTTAACGCTCAGGCACACGCCGGTGTGCATTTCCTTGCAGGAACGGCAGCGCCCGCAAGCCACGTTGAACGGTACGGACACCAGGTCGCCGATTTGCAGGTTTTCGACGTCGCGGCCCTTCTCGATCACTTCACCGGTGATCTCGTGACCCAGCACCAGGCCGGTTTGAGCGGTGGTACGACCGCGCACCATGTGCTGGTCGGAACCACAGATGTTGGTGGAAACCACACGCAGGATGACGGCGTGTTCGATCTTCCTGCCGCGCGGGTCCTGCATTTTCGGATAGTCGATTTTCTGTACTTCGACCTTGCCAGCGCCGAGATACACCACACCACGATTGCCAGACATGCTTTCACCTCGCTGTTTTGTTTTTATGGATCCGCGTTGCCCAGGCAGGCAGCGCGTTAAGTGCTCGGGTACAGATGCTGTTTCTGTGTTGCCTTTAAGGGCCTCATCGCTGGCAAGCCAGCTCCCACAGTGGGCCGGGATAACCACAGACTTTGTGAACGACACAAAAACCTGTGGGAGCTGGCTTGCCAGCGATGGCGATCTAAAGAACGACGGTTCTGTTGGCGTTCAAAAACACCCTTCTCTCAATGTGATAACCCACAGCCCGCGCCAGGGTCAGCCCTTCGATATCCCGCCCCTTGGCGATCAGGTCTTCGGGATAATGACTGTGATCCACCACTTCGACGCCCTGGGCGATGATCGGCCCTTCGTCGAGGTCGTTGTTGATGTAATGCGCCGTCGCGCCAACCAGTTTCACGCCCTTGTTGTAGGCCTGGTGGTAAGGCTTGGCGCCCTTGAAACCCGGCAGCAGGGAGTGGTGGATGTTGATTGCCTTGCCGTCGAGTTTGCGGCACAACTCCGGCGACAGGACCTGCATGTAGCGGGCAAGGATCACCAGTTCGGCGCCGGACTCTTCGATCACCTGCAACACCTGACGCTCCTGGGACGGTTTGTCGTTGGGGTCCAGCGGGAAGTGGTAGTACGGAATCTGGTGCCAGTCGGCCAGCGGTTTGAGGTCCGGGTGGTTGGAAACCACGGCCGCCACGTCCATCGCCAATTGGCCGATGCGCTGGCGGTAGAGCAAATCGTTGAGGCAGTGATCGGCCTTGGACACCATGATCACCACTTTCGGGCGGTGATGCGGCGGGGTCAGCTCGAAGATCATGCCGAATGCTTCTCCGCGCTCGGCAAGGCCCGCACGGAATGACTGCTCGTCGAAGCCGTCAGGCTGGCGGAACTCCACACGAATGAAGAAACGCCCCGAAAGGCGATCATCGAAGGAGTGGTGTTCGGTGACGTAGCAGCTCTGCTCGAACAGAAAGCGGGTCACCGCGTCCACCGTGCCGAGCACGCTGGGGCAGTCGGCAGTCAGAATCCATGTGTCTGGGGCGCGGCTCATAGTGCGGTGACTCCTGAAAAATCGGTGATGAAAACACCTCTTCCTGTGGGAGCGAGCCTGCTCGCGAAGAGGGCGTGTCAGACGACATCAATGTTGTTGATACACCGCCTTCGCGAGCAGGCTCGCTCCCACAGGTGTTCGCCTCCATGGCGGGTTGTGATCAGGCCTGAACGCTCAAGCCGTACTCGGCCGAAGCATCCTGCAACCACAACCACCAGTAATCCGAGAAGCTGCGACGGATCAGCAGTTCCCAGGTGTCTTCGGCAGTGTGGCGAATCATCAGTTGCGACTTGGCGAACACCGTGCCCACAGCCTTGCCCACCGGGAAGTTGTTCGGGTGCACGTCATAGCTGGTGGATTTCATCAGCACCTGGCGCACGTTCGGGCCGCTCAGTTCGAGGATCTGCTGGCCGCCGCTGACGTTGACGATCTGGATGTGCAGGTCGCCCAGCGCTTTGCGCAGCTTTTGCTCGGCGGCGAATTCTTCACCGGTTGGCACGATCAGAAGCCATTCATCCGGCCCCATCCATTGCAGGCTGGTTTCGCCCTTGACGATGACGGTCAGAGCACCCGGCAACTCGATGCCGAGCGCCTTGTGCACGCCGGCGGCGAACGCGGCATCGTGGCCATCGCCACGGATGGTCAGGTGGCCGAGGAGTTTTTTCTCGCGCACGGTCACGCCGGCGCTCTTGCGACCCTTGCCCACCAGGCTGGCGAGGTCGGCATGATGCAGCGACGACTCGGCCTTGGCCCCGGAGGTTGGGCGTTGTTGGTAAACATTGGCTGCGGTCATAAAGCACCTGTTCCTGAATTCTGTTGGCCTTGTGGTGACTGTTCTGCCGTCTTCGCGAGCAGGCTCGTTCCCACAAGGGTTACGCGGTCTCCTGTGGGAGCGAGCCTGCTCGCGAAAGCGTCAGCAGCCGCCCCACAGGACCCAAGGCCATTACACGTTCTGGCGTTCGCCTTTCGGATCGAAGAACACCGAAGACACGATTTCCGCCTCGATCACGCTGCCGTCCGCCAGTGGCGCAAACACACGCTCACCCATGCGGTTCAGGCCGCCCTTGACCACGCCCATGGCGAACGAATAGCCCAGGGAGTTGTGCAGGTAACTGGAGGTCACGTGACCGACCATGGTCATCGGGATCACCTGCTTGGTGTTGAACACCAGTTGCGCACCTTCCGGCAGCCATACATTCGGATCGATCGGCTTCAGGCCAACCAGCTGTTTGCGCTGGTCACGCACGCAGTCTTCACGGTTCATGCCACGCCAGCCGATCCACGAGAACGGTTTGGTACGGCCGACACACCAGCCCATGTTCAGGTCATCCGGGGTCATCGAGCTGTCAGTGTCCTGACCGACGATGATGAAGCCCTTCTCGGCCCGCAGTACGTGCATGGTTTCGGTGCCGTACGGCGTCAGGTTGTACTTCTTGCCGGCGTCGACGATTTTCTCGAGCACGCCCATGGCGTAGTCGGCTTGCACGTTGACTTCGTACGACAGCTCACCGGTAAACGAAATCCGGAACACCCGCGCCGGCACACCGCCCACTTCACCTTCTTTCCAGGTCATGAACGGGAAGGCTTCGTTGCTCAGGTCGATGTCGGTGACTTCGCTGAGCAGCTTGCGGCTGTTCGGCCCGGACAGGGTCATGGTCGCCCAGTGATCGGTCACGGAGGTGAAGTACACCTTCAGGTCAGGCCATTCGGTCTGGTGGTACAGCTCCAGCCATTGCAGTACGCGTGCAGCGCCACCGGTGGTGGTGGTCATCACGAAGTGGTTGTCCGCCAGACAGGCGGTCACGCCGTCGTCGAACACCATGCCGTCTTCTTTGCACATCAGGCCGTAACGGGCCTTGCCCACGTCGAGCTTGGTCCAGGCGTTGGTGTACACGCGGTTGAGGAACTCGCGGGCATCCGGACCCTGGATGTCGATCTTGCCCAGGGTCGAAGCGTCCAGCAGGCCGACGCTGTCGCGCACGGCTTTGCATTCGCGCTTCACTGCCGCGTGCATGTCTTCACCGGACTTCGGGAAGTACCACGGACGTTTCCACTGACCAACGTCTTCAAACTCGGCGCCGTTTTTCAGGTGCCATTGATGCAGCGCGGTGTAGCGCACTGGCTCGAAGATGTGCCCGCAGTGACGGCCGGCCACGGCGCCGAAAGTCACCGGCGTGTAGTTCGGACGGAACATGGTGGTGCCCATCTGCGGGATGGTCACGTTCAGCGAACGGGCGGCAATGGCCAGACCATTGACGTTACCCAGCTTGCCCTGATCGGTGCCGAAGCCCAGCGCGGTGTAGCGCTTGACGTGTTCGACCGACTCGAAGCCTTCGCGGGTCGCCAGTTCGATGGCAGCGGCGGTGACGTCGTTTTGCAGGTCGACGAATTGCTTCGGCGCCCGTGCGGTGTTCTTTTCATGAGGCACCTGGAACAGCGCCAGGGTTGGCTCTTCCAGGCGGGCCAGAGCCTTCGGCAGCGTCGCTTCGACCGCACCGAAACCGGCTTCGCTGGCAGCGCGCACGCCCCCTTCAAAACCATCGGCCAGGGAATCGCCAAGGCCATAGACGCCGTTGATGCCACCCACGCACACGCGTTTCTGCGGTGCTTCGCCCGGTACGAAACCGAGGATGTCTTCACGCCAGATCGGCTTGCCGCCCAGGTGCGAAGCCAAGTGAACCACCGGGCTGTAGCCGCCGGAGCTGGCGACGATGTCGCAGTCGAGCCACTCGCCAGGGCTGGTGACTTTGTGGCCTTTCACATCGATGGCCGCGACGCGTGCAGCGGTGACGCGCTTGCTGCCACGGGCCTCGATCACGGCGCTGCCGGTGAGGATGCGAATACCTTTGGCGCGTGCCTCTTCCACCAGCGCACCCCGTGGGTTGCTGCGGGCGTCGGCGATGGCCACCACTTGCAGGCTGGCATCGAGCCAATCCAGGGCCACGCGATAGGCGTGATCGTTGTTGGTGGACAGCACCAGTTTTTTGCCCGGTGCCACGCCGTAACGGCGCACGTAAGTCGACACAGCGCCGGCCAGCATGTTGCCCGGCACGTCGTTGTTGCCGTACACCAGTGGACGCTCGTGAGCGCCGGTCGCCAGCACTACACGCTTGGCACGAACCCGGTGGATGCGCTGACGTACCTGGCCAATCGGTGCGCGGTCGCCGAGGTGATCGGTGAGGCGTTCGTGAATGGTCAGGAAATTATGGTCGTGGTAGCCGTTGACCGTGGCGCGCGGCAACAGCAGCACGTCCGGGGTGTTCTTCAGCTCGGCGATGACGCTGGCGACCCACTCCACGGCAGGCTTGCCGTCCAGGCTTTCGCGGGAGTCGAGCAGGCTGCCGCCGAACTCTTCCTGCTCATCGGCGAGGATCACACGCGCACCGCTGCGTGCAGCCGCCAGTGCTGCCGCCAGGCCAGCAGGGCCGGCGCCGACGATCAGTACGTCGCAGTGCTGGTTCATGTAGTCGTAGGTGTCCGGATCGTTTTCGGTCGGCGAACGACCAAGACCGGCAGCCTTACGAATGTACTTCTCGTAGGTCATCCAGAACGATTGTGGGTACATGAAGGTTTTGTAGTAGAAGCCCGGCGGCATCAGCTTGCCGCCGACCTTGCCGAGAATCCCCATCATGTCGTTGTTCACGCTCGGCCAGCCGTTGGTGCTGGTGGCGACCAGGCCTTGGTACAGCGCTTGTTGCGTGGCGCGTACGTTCGGAATCTGCGTGGCTTCGGTGGCGCCGATCTGCAGCACCGCGTTCGGCTCTTCGGCACCGGCGGCGAAAATGCCCCGTGGGCGCGAGTATTTGAAGCTGCGACCGATGATGTCGACGCCGTTGGCCAGCAGTGCAGCAGCCAGGGAGTCGCCTTCGAAGCCTTTGTAGCTCTGGCCGTTGAAGGTGAAGCTCAGGACTTTGTTGCGGTCGATCCGTCCGCCATTGGACAGGCGATTGATCTGGCTCATACCTTCTCTCCCAGAGCCGTGCTGGCCGCTTTCGGGCTATCGGTCTTGTCGGTGAATTGTGGCTTGGTGCCGATCTTGTAGGTTTCGAGAATCTCGTAGGTCACGGTGTCGCGGGTGACGTTGAAGTACTGGCGGCAACCGGCGACGTGATCCCACAGCTCGTGGTGCAGGCCGCGAGGGTTATCGCGGAAGAACATATAGTCGCCCCACTCCTCGTCGGTGCAGCTGTTCGGATCCAGTGGACGCGGAATGTGCGCCTGGCCGGATGCATGGAATTCCTCTTCGGAGCGCAGTTCGCCGCAGTGAGGACAGAAGATATGCAACATGGGGATTTCTCCTGTTAGTGGGCAACCGCAGCAGCGCCGTGTTCATCGATCAACGCACCGTTGTGGAAACGGTCGATGGAGAAAGGTGCGGCCAATGGGTGCATTTCACCCTTGGCCAGGCTCGCGGCAAATACGTTGCCCGAGCCAGGTGTTGCCTTGAAGCCGCCGGTGCCCCAACCGCAGTTGAAGAACATGTTCGGTACCGGGGTTTTCGAGATGATCGGGCAGGCATCAGGCGTCGTATCGACGATGCCGCCCCACTGACGGTTCATACGGACACGGGACAGCACCGGGAACATTTCGACGATGGCCTGGATGGTGTGCTCGATCACCGGGTACGAACCACGCTGGCCGTAGCCGTTGTAGCCGTCGATACCGGCGCCGATCACCAGGTCGCCCTTGTCGGACTGGCTGATGTAACCGTGTACGGCGTTGGACATGATCACGCTGTCGATGATCGGCTTGATCGGCTCGGACACCAGCGCTTGCAGCGGGTGCGATTCGATCGGCAGGCGGAAACCGGCCAGTTTGGCCATGTGCCCGGAGTTACCGGCGGTCACTACACCGACGCGCTTGGCGCCGATGAAGCCCTTGTTGGTTTCCACCCCGATGCACACGCCGTTTTCCTTGCGGAAACCGATCACTTCGGTCTGCTGGATCAGGTCCACGCCGAGGGCGTCGGCGGCACGGGCAAAGCCCCAGGCCACGGCATCGTGACGGGCCACGCCGCCGCGACGCTGGACGGTGGCGCCCATCACCGGGTAGCGGGTGTTCTTCGAGCAGTCCAGGTACGGAATCTCGTCCGCGACCTGTTTTGCGTTGAGCAGCTCGCCGTCCACGCCGTTGAGGCGGTTGGCGCTGACCCGACGCTCGGAATCACGGATGTCCTGCAGGGTGTGGCACAGGTTGTAGACGCCGCGCTGGGAGAACATCACGTTGTAGTTCAGGTCCTGGGACAGGCCTTCCCACAGTTTCATCGCATGTTCGTACAGGTGCGCCGACTCGTCCCACAGGTAGTTGGAGCGAACGATGGTGGTGTTGCGCGCGGTGTTACCGCCGCCCAACCAGCCCTTTTCGACCACGGCCACGTTGGTGATGCCGTGTTCCTTGGCCAGGTAGTAGGCGGTCGCCAGACCATGCCCGCCGCCGCCGACGATGACCACGTCGTAGACCTTTTTCGGGGTCGGTGTACGCCACATCCGCTGCCAGTTTTCGTGGTGGCTGAGGGAGTGTTTGAAGAGGCCGAAGCCTGAGTAGCGTTGCATAGTCATTTACTCCAAAACCGCACTCAGCGATAAACCGGGAAGTCCGCGCACAGGGCCGAAACCTGCTGGGCGACATTGGCCTCGACATCGGCGTCGCCGAGGTTGTCGAGGATGTCGCAGATCCAGCCGGCCAGCGTGACGCACTGGGTCACCTTGAAGCCGCGCGTGGTCACCGCCGGGGTGCCGATACGCAGGCCGGAGGTCACGAACGGCGACTGCGGATCGTTCGGGACAGCGTTCTTGTTCACAGTGATGTGGGCGCGACCGAGGGCTGCGTCTGCTTCTTTACCGGTGAGGCCCTGACGGATCAGGCTGACCAGGAACAGGTGGTTATCGGTACCGCCGGACACTACATCGTAGCCGCGTTTGATAAACACGCCGGCCATCGCCTGGGCGTTGTCGATCACTTGCTGCTGATAGGCCTTGAAGCCTGGCTCCAGCGCTTCCTTGAAGCACACCGCCTTACCGGCGATCACGTGCATCAGCGGGCCACCCTGGGCACCGGGGAATACCGCCGCGTTGAGCTTCTTCTCGATTTCTTCGTTGGACTTGGCCAGGATCAGGCCGCCACGTGGACCACGCAGGGTCTTGTGGGTGGTGGTGGTCACCACGTCGGCGTAAGGCAGCGGGTTCGGGTACAGGCCGGCAGCGACCAGACCGGCCACGTGGGCCATGTCGACGAACAGCAGCGCGCCCACCTTGTCGGCGATCTGACGGAAGCGCGGGAAGTCCAGGGTCTTGGAGTAAGCGGAGAAACCGGCAACGATCATCTTCGGCTTGTGCTCGACGGCCAGGCGCTCGACTTCGTCGTAATCGATCAGGCCGGTCTTGGTGTCGATACCGTATTGAACGGCGTTGTACAGCTTGCCCGAGGACGACACCTTGGCACCGTGGGTCAGGTGACCACCGTGGGCCAGGCTCATGCCCAGGATGGTGTCGCCGGCTTGCAGCAGGGCCAGGTACACGGCGCTGTTGGCCGAGGAACCGGAGTGCGGCTGCACGTTGGCGTAATCGGCGCCGAACAGTTGCTTGGCGCGTTCGATGGCCAGGGCTTCAACCTTGTCGACGTGTTCGCAGCCACCGTAGTAGCGCTTGCCCGGATAACCTTCGGCGTATTTGTTGGTCAGGCCGCTGCCTTGCGCTTCCATCACGCGCTTGCTGGTGTAGTTCTCGGACGCGATCAGCTCGATGTGATCTTCCTGACGTTGCTCCTCGGCATTCATCGCCGCCAGCAGTGCATCGTCGTAACCCTGGATCTGGTCTTGCTTGCTGAACATCGCGTCTCTCCCAGCGGCATCTGTGCGCCATTCGTCTCGGTAAGGCACTGGCGTTTCGGCAGTGCCCTTTGATAGCGATGGTATGACCGAGGCAGACAGGTCAAATGCCTATGGGCGCCACGTAAAGGTGCGTTTACGACATGGCGGGAAATGGCAGGCCGGGTACAGTCCGCGAACCAGCCGAAATCCCCTGTGGGAGCGAGCCTGCTCGCGAAGGCGATGGGTCAGCAACGTTGATGTCGCCTGACACTCCCTCTTCGCGAGCAGGCTCGCTCCCACAGGGTTTGCATCCAGTTCCCGGGGTTAAGCGAGAACCTGTCGCAATGCCAGCAAAACGAGGAAATGCGCGGGATACAAGGCATACGCCCAGCGCCGCATCGGCGGTGGTTTTACGGCGTGGGCGTGTCGCAACAGGAACAGCCCCAGCCATGGCGCAATCAGACAAGTGGCAATGGCCGCCATCGCCACGTGATTACCCAATCGAATGGCGTAATACAGCACCTGCCACTGATTGGCCGCCAGGCAGACCAGCCCCGGCAGCAACGCGAAATACCAGGGACGCCGAATCACCAGCAGCATCGCCAACGGCAACAGAACACCGAAAAAACCGAACATCAGTCGCCCCCAAAACAGCGCCGCCAGAACCAGCGCTGCGCCAGCCAACAATCGCGCCTGCAACGTGCGGTCTCGCCAGCCCCGCGCCACCAGCAAGCCCAAGGCAAGGGTGGGCAACACGTTCAAGGTGTCGGGATCGGGAATGTAGATTCGGTAGGGAATTTCACTCACGGCGCTAAACAGCAGCAACCAGCCCAAGTATCGCCACTGCCCGCTGGCCGGGACCACCTCGGTCCGCGCCAGATTCGCCGCCATCGCCAGGCAGAACCACGGGAACGCCAGACGCCCCGGCACATACAGCCAATCGGCGGAGTAACCGACATATCGCAGGTGATCGAGCACCATGCTCAGCAGCGCCAGCCACTTGAGCAAATCCACTGCACGGTCGCGCTGCTTTAAGTCAATAGACACGTGCATAATTGCCCGGCATCCCAGTAAATTTCTGACAGTGACATCCCGTGCGCCCCCCGGACGATCTTCGGTAAAGTGCGCACCATCATTGACCACGAGGCGCCTCACCATAGGCGCCTCGACCACGGAAGCAGGCCATGACCGATAAGAGCCAACAATTCGCCAGCGACAACTATTCCGGCATTTGCCCTGAAGCCTGGGCTGCCATGGAACAGGCCAACCATGGCCACCAGCGCGCCTACGGCGACGACGAGTGGACCGCCCGCGCGTCCGACGATTTCCGCAAGCTGTTCGAAACCGACTGCGAAGTGTTCTTCGCCTTCAACGGTACCGCCGCCAACTCCCTGGCCCTGTCGTCGCTGTGCCAGAGTTACCACAGCGTGATCTGCTCGGAAACCGCCCACGTCGAAACCGACGAATGCGGCGCGCCGGAATTTTTCTCCAACGGTTCCAAACTGCTGATCGCCCGCACCGAAAACGGCAAGCTGACCCCGGAGTCGATCCGCGAAATCGCCCTCAAGCGCCAGGACATCCACTACCCGAAACCTCGCGTGGTGACCCTGACTCAGGCCACCGAAGTCGGCAGCGTCTACACCCCGGACGAAATCCGCGCCATCAGCGCCACCTGCAAGGAACTGGGCCTGAACCTGCACATGGACGGCGCGCGTTTCTCCAATGCCTGCGCTTTCCTCGGCTGCTCACCGGCCGACCTGACCTGGAAAGCCGGTGTCGATGTGCTGTGCTTCGGCGGCACGAAAAACGGCATGGCCGTGGGTGAGGCGATTCTGTTCTTCAACCACAAACTGGCTGAAGACTTCGATTACCGCTGCAAACAGGCCGGTCAATTGGCGTCGAAAATGCGCTTCCTGTCTGCGCCCTGGGTCGGGATTCTGGAAAACGGCGCCTGGCTCAAATACGCCCGCCACGCCAACCATTGCGCGCAACTGCTGGCCGAACTGGTCAGCGACATACCGGGTGTGGAACTGATGTTCCCAGTCCAGGCCAACGGCGTGTTCCTGCAACTGTCGGAACCGGCCATCGCCGCGCTGACGGCCAAGGGCTGGCGTTTCTACACCTTCATCGGCAACGGTGGCGCACGCTTCATGTGCTCGTGGGATACCGAGGAAGAGCGCGTACGCGAGTTGGCCCGCGATATCCGCCAAGTCATGTCGCACTAAACATCCAGAGCTAATGCAACCCCTGTGGGAGCGAGCCTGCTCGCGAAGGCGTCCTGACATTCAACATTGATGTTGTCTGACCCGGCGCTTTCGCGAGCAGGCTCGCTCCCACAAGTAAATCCCCCGCCGAATTTCCCCTGACCGTTCGCACCTGAAGTCTTGGTCTACATTGTCTGTCGAGCCGTACAGACAATAACAATCAGGAGCGTACGCATGTCACTGCAAGGCAAAACCCTGTTCATCACCGGCGCCAGCCGTGGCATCGGTCGCGAGATCGCACTGCGCGCCGCACGCGACGGTGCCAACATCGTGATCGCCGCCAAAAGTGCCGAACCGCACCCCAAACTGCCGGGCACGATCTACAGCGTGGCCGAGGAAGTCGAAGCGGCTGGCGGCAAGGCGCTGGCATTGCAGGTGGATGTGCGCGATGAAGTGGCCGTGCATCAAGCCCTGGCCCGGGCCAATGAACATTTCGGCGGCATCGATGCGCTGGTCAACAACGCCGGGGCGATCAAGCTGACCGGCGTTCAGCACCTCGAACTCAAGCGCTTCGACCTGATGCACCAGATCAACACCCGCGCCGTACTGCTGTGCAGTCAGGCGGCGTTGCCTTACCTGAAAAAATTCGCCGGCCACATCCTCAACCTGTCGCCACCGTTGAACCTGGCCACCCAGTGGTTCGCCCAATACAGCCCCTACACCGTGACCAAATACGGCATGAGCATGCTGACGCTGGGCATGAGCGAGGAATTCAGGAATTACGGCATCAGCGTCAACTCGCTGTGGCCGCAGACCATGATTGCCACGGCGGCCATTGAATTTCAGCTGGGGTCACGGGAATCGTTCAAGCATGCGCGCACGCCGGCGATCATGGCGGATGCCGCCCACGTGATTCTGAGCAGCACAAACCGCAGCCTGACGGGGCGCTTGCTGATTGATGAGGAAATACTGCGGGAAAACGGCGTAACCGAGTTCGAACACTATCGGTTTGCGCCAGGCACCAGCGACAAGCTGATGCCGGATCTGTTCATTGATTGAAGAAACACAAAAACCTGTGGGAGCGAGCCTGCTCGCGAAAGCACCGGGTCAGTCAACATCAATGTTGAATGTCAGTACGCCTTCGCGAGCAGGCTCGCTCCCACATAGGATCATCGGTGTGGATCAGTACTCGATCCGCACATCCCCCTTCGGCACACTGCAGCACGACAGGATGTACCCTTCGGCTTCGTCCTCTTCGGTGATCCCGCCGTTGTGTTCCATCTCCACTTCGCCGCCCAGCTTCAATACCTTGCAGGTGCCGCAGATGCCCATGCCGCATGCTTTCGGTATCAGCAAACCGGCCTTGGCCGCCGCCGCATGCACGGTCTCGCCCGGCGCCACGCGAATGCTCTTGCCGGACGCGGTGAACTCCACTTGATGCAGGTCCGCCGCATCGACTTGCGGCGCATCGGCGGCCTGTTCGGCATTCTCCACGGCATCGGCGATGGCCTCTGGCGGCGTGGCACCGAATGACTCCTCGTGGTAGCGCTTCATGTTGAAGCCAGCGTTTTCCAGCAGGCGCTTGACCGCATTCATGTATGGCGTCGGACCGCAGCAGAACACTTCGCGCTCAAGGAAGTCAGGGACCATCAGTTCGAGCATCTTGTGGTTCAGATAACCGCGATAGCCGGCCCAGGGTTCACCGAAACCATGCTTTTCACAGATCAGGTGCAGGCTGAAGTTTTCGATCCGCGCCGCCATGTGTTCCAGCTCGCGGTGATAAATGATGTCTTTCGGCGAGCGGGCACTGTGGATAAACGCCATATCGACATTGCCGTTGGTATCGAAGAACCAGCGCGCCATGGACATGCACGGCGTGATGCCCACGCCACCGCTGAGGTACAGCACCTTGGGGTTCGGGAAGTCGATGGCGTTGAACAGCCCGACCGGCCCGTGCACCGCCAGTTCGTAGCCTTCATGCAAGGTGTCATGCAGCCAGTTCGAAACCTTGCCGCCCGGCACGCGCTTGATGGTCACCGAAAAGCTGTACGGCACCGACGGCGAGCTGGAAATGGTGTACGAGCGCATGATCGGCTGGCCTTCGATCTCCAGCTCCAGGGTGACGAACTGCCCCGGCTTGAAGAAGAACATGATCGGCTGATCGGCCATGAAGCAAAAGGTGCGCACATCCCAGGTTTCCTGGATGACTTTGACGCAACGGACGATGTGCCGACCATTGGCCCAGGTCTGGGTGGTTACCGGGTTCAGGAAGTTATTGGACATGCTGATCTCCACGGCCGACTGTCGGCCTTCATGTTGGCGATTCTGCGTATAGCGCAGATCACCCATTTACCTATCTGCGACATTCACATGCTTATCGCGACCAGCCCCCAACGACCGGGGCTTGCGCGTCGGGAACAGATTGCACCATGTCGCCCATGGATAAGGTTCTGGACAGCGTCGGCCCCACACTCGCCCCATACCAAGACATAATCTTTACACCTTGCGTAGCAACCCTGACCCAACCTGATTAGCCACTTTCGCCGGCCACGCAGATGGCCTTGAGGATTAAACGATGGACGTCACTACTACCCTGAGCCTGGGCGATCCGCTGGAACCCGCACGCAAGGCCACTGCCCAGATGCTGCAAGAGCGCGAGCGCACCTTCTCGCTGCCGCAGCCGTTTTACTCCGACGAGCGCCTGTTTGATATCGACATGCAGGAGATTTTCCAGAAAGAGTGGTTGATCGCCGGCATGACCTGCGAAATTCCCGCCAAGGGCAACTACCTGACCCTGCAAATCGGCAAGAACCCGATCATCGTGATTCGCGGTGCCGAAGGCGTGGTGCACGCGTTCCATAACGTCTGCCGCCACCGTGGTTCGCGCCTGTGCACCAGCGACAAGGGTAAGGTCGCCAAACTGGTCTGCCACTACCACCAGTGGACCTACGAACTGGACGGTCGCCTGCTGTTCGCCGGCACCGAGATGGGCGACGACTTCGACATGAAGCAGTACGGCCTCAAACCGGTGAACGTGAAGACCGCTGGCGGCTACATCTTCGTCAGCCTCGCGGAAAACCCGCCGGCCATCGATGACTTCCTGTCGACGCTCAACCATTACATGGAACCGTACGACATGGAGAACACCAAGGTGGCAATCACCACCACCTTGATGGAAAAGGCCAACTGGAAGCTTGTGCTGGAAAACAACCGCGAGTGCTACCACTGCAACGCGTCGCACCCGGAACTGCTGAAAACCCTGCTGGAGTGGGACGACGTCACCGACCCGCGCGCCGACCAGGCGTTCAAGGACCACGTCGCCGCCTCCGCCGCGTCTTGGGAAGCCGAGAAGATCCCTTACGCCCATGCCAGTTTCGGCCTGCGCAACCGCATCGTGCGCATGCCGCTGCTCAAGGGCACCGTGTCGATGACCATCGACGGCAAACAAGGCTGCGCCAAACTCATGGGCCGCATCAAGAACCCTGACCTGGGCTCGATGCGCATCCTGCACCTGCCGCACTCCTGGAACCACTGCATGGGCGACCACATCATTGTGTTCACCGTGTGGCCGATCAGCGCCCAGGAAACCATGGTCACCACCAAGTGGCTCGTCCACAAGGACGCGGTCGAAGGCGTGGACTACGACGTGGAGCGCATGCGCCAGGTCTGGGACGCCACCAACGACCAGGACCGTCGCCTGGCCGAAGAGAACCAGCGCGGCATCAACTCCACAGCCTACCAGCCAGGGCCTTACTCCAAGACCTATGAATTCGGTGTGGTGAACTTCGTGGACTGGTACAGCGAGCGTCTGCTGAGCAACCTGGGGGCCGAGCCTGCGCCTTACCTCAAAGGCGTCCCGGTTCAAGGCTAAAGTCAAAAGCTTCGCGAGCAGGCTCGCTCCCACAGTGGTTCTATGTACGACATAGATCAAATGTGGGAGCGAGCCTGCTCGCGAAAGCGCCCTCTCTGACAACACATCCCTCCTGATTCACCTTAAATGGTTTAGAACTGTACGAAATATGATCTATTCCGTTCAGCGCTAAGCCCTGTGCGGCTCCCAGCCTTCCGCAAACAAGTTATCCACATCTCCACCCACAGCAAATGGGGACAACTGTGGACATATTGAAAACTTTCTCCACAGAAACCGAAGAAAATCCGTGACTTATTCAGAATCAGGGTTTTCCTCAACGACTGATCAATTTTTGATCAAACCCTTGAAAGCCCTGCAATACCTGGCTTTCAGCGTATAGCGAACACCTTATCCACAGAAGCGCCAACAGACTTTGGGGGCAACTTCTCCACCGCTGTGGAAAACCGCTGTAAGCCGCGAAATTAATGGCTTCCGGCACGATTGAACCGTTAAAAGCGATGGATTGATCAATTTTTAACCAGAAGCACGAAAGCCACGTCTTGTATGGCCTGTAGCGGTCAGCGAACATCTTATCCACAGAAGCGCCAACAGAGATTGGGGGCAAGTCCTGT
The DNA here is from genome assembly GCF_002356535.2 of Pseudomonas izuensis. NCBI lineage: Bacteria > Pseudomonadati > Pseudomonadota > Gammaproteobacteria > Pseudomonadales > Pseudomonadaceae > Pseudomonas > Pseudomonas izuensis. The sequence continues at coordinate 6,262,954 of NZ_AP017423.2, forward strand.
ACTTATCCTCTGAAAAAACCCATGAAAAACCGCAGCTTAGGCTGGTTGTTTTTTGAACGAAGGGCTACAGGCCACGGTTTACAAGGGATTTAGCAAGGGGCGAACACGTTATCCACAGAACCGCCAACAGGGATTGTGGGTAAACATAGCCAGGCACTCATCAAACCTTGTTAAAACACGACCGTCCCGCTTCGATATCCAGATTCAACTCAAAATCATCGAATGCCCGCCACCCCAGCAAAACGGACGGCACATACCGCCCCTGCACCCACGACGGCGGGATGGTGAAGCCCGGGTAGTATTTGTAAGTGATCGGCAGGCTTTGACCGGGCAGGTTCAGCACGCCTTTGAAGCGTTGGTAGCGATGTCTATCGGAGGTTTCGGGTGGGGAATTGCCAGGGGTCATGGCCTGCACGACATTGATCTGCTCACCCGGCATAGCCGACGTCAGGTAGTCGACATTGCCGGTATCGACGATGGCCTGTGTCGCCCGGTTGTCCAGGTTTGCGGCGATGGCCAGCCGCTGGTTGAGGTCGTTACGGGAGTAGTTGATTGGCGAGTCGCAGCGCGGGGATAGTGTGGGGTTGAGCTCCAGGGTTTTACGGGTCAACTTCAGCCGCCCCAGCTTGCTGATCAGATCCAGTCCCAGCAGGTTGTCCCGATCGCTGACAAACACCAGCACGTTGCGAAATTCACTGGTGCCCACCTTCAACGAGTCGAGAATGCCGAGCCGGGCGGACAGGTTGCCCTCGCCGTAGAACGTGCTGTAGGCGTAGTGGGAGTCGGTCAGCAACTTGATCCCCATCTGCCGGGCGGTGTCGACATTGACCCGGGTTTGCGGGGCCCCGGTGTCGAGGACGAAACGGGCCGAATGACCATTGGCCGCAGCGACATCGATGAAGGGCAGCTGCTCTCCGGCAATGAAATAGTCACTGGCATACGGATGAATCCTGAGGACTTCACGCTGTGATGTTTTTTTCACCGTGAAATCGCCAGTCGTCCCCAGGGTCGACAGAGACTGCTCCCCGAACATCGAGAACAACATGTTCAGCTCTTGATCGGCCTCTATGGCCGGCGCATGTTTGCGCTTGATCGCCAGATAGTAATCGGGCAGTTGATTGGCGGCCTTGAGCTCGAACATGCGGGCGATCACCGTCACGGAGCAATCCAGGTTCTTCGCCGCATCCAGCACACGGTCGCAACGCTCGCGCATTTGCGTCAGGGAGGCTTTTTGTCCCTGGTCAGACGCCAACCATTGATTGAAGTCCTGCTCGGGCTCATAAAGCGGTACAGGCTTGTTCAGCCGTGTATCGGCCAACGTTCCTGGCGAAAAAATGGCAACCCATACAAACAGAAACAGCGTTAGAGGCTTCATCGCCAACCCGCTCATAAAAACCAGGTTTTATGATCAGCGCTGAATCTCTGAAAGCTCCGTAACTGCGTGCTGCACCCTTACCAGCGCACAGTAAAATGTAGTTCAACGTGAAGGGGAAAGGCTTCCTGTAGGAGCCGGCTTGCTGGCGAAAGCGGTGTGTCAGGCGACATCCTTGTTGGATGTGATAGCCTCTTCGCGGGCAAGCCTCGCTCCTACAGAAGATTTGACGCTAAGGCCGATACATCAGGTAAGCCTCACCTGTCACCCGAATCATCGGATGCGGCGTGATCTGGCATCGATCAACGATACGGAAACCATGACGTTCATAGAATCGCCGGGCGCCGGTGTTGGCGGCGTAGTCGATCAGGCTCAGGCCGTTGAGCCCCAACTGATTGGCGCGATCGTAGGCGTAGGCGAGGAACACTTTGCCCAGGCCCTGATTGCGCCAGCCTTCATGCAGCGCCAGGCTGGAAATGTAGAGGGTGTCGGGGATTTCCATCGTGGCATAGGGTGCCAGCACAGGATCGGTCACCGGCGCCGCGAATGGATCGTGACGCATCACATAGCTGTGCATCATGCCCACGACCTGCCCTTGCGCCTCGGCGATCAGGCAGTTTTGCCAGGAAAAATCCACGTCGTCACGGGCGTAGCGCAGGGCGCCGACGTCCAGCAGATCCTGGCCAGGCTCTGCGATCTGGCTCCAGATGTAATCCGAAGCGCCCTCTGATGAAATCTGGAACAAGCGCGCAATCTCCCGCGCATCGGCGCGGACTGCCGAACGAAATTCAACTGCCATTGTTTCCCCATGAATTCTGGTAATGCGGGCAACCGGTGGGATGGGTGTTAGCCGCAGGGCTTAACGTTCACCGAAGATCAAAAATTGTAGGAGCGAGCCTGCTCGCGAAAAACTTGAGGACACCAGGTTCATTCAGGCAGCCCGCGTCATCGTTGACCACCATCGCGAGCAGGCTCGCTCCTACAGAAGATCCGGGCTGAAACCGGGTCAGCGAACCACGCCTTCCTCGATCAGAAGTTTGAGGATCGCTTCAGCCCCAGCTTGCGCCGTAACGCCTTTAAGCACTTGTCCGCCTCCGCCACTGGCTTTCGCCGTTGCGGCTTTCATCCGGTCGGCACCGCTCTTGGCCTTGATGACTTTCAAGCGTTTGGGACGAGGCTTGGCCGGTTGCAAGGTGGCGACTGCCAGCAATTCATCATCGACAACCTCCACCTCATCGGCCTGTAACACCCCGCGCCGAGCCGGGCCGTAGGCACTCTGCCGTGGCTTGGGCGCGGCGTTATCCACAGTCGCCAGAAACGGCAGCCGCACCTTCAAGCGCCGGCGCTGGCCACGGGGCAAGGCTTGCAGCACCAACGCCGAACCGCCGTCGATGGATTCGACCTGAGCCAGCCCCACCACCAGCGGCCAGCCGAGGTTTTCGGCCAGCAGGAACGGCAACATGCCCGAGCCTTCGCCGGTTTCCGCCTGGCTGCCGGTCAGCACCACCTGGGCCCCGGCATCGCGCAGATAGCTGGTCAACGCTGGCAGCGCGTCCGCACCTTGCGGCTGTTCCAGCACATGCAGTTGTTCCAGGCCCATGCCCAGATAAGCCCGCAGCGCCGGCTCGGCGACATCGCCGGCATGCAGCACCTGCAAGTTATCCCCAGCCAATTGCAGACCCAATTCCACCGCCCGCGCATCCTGTTCCGCGCGACGTGGCCGGCCGGAAGTCGGGTGGGCGCCGATGGACACCAGGCTGATGATTTTCGTGCTCATAACCCTTTCCTTCCCTTAAGCCGCATCGCGCTTGGCGTCGTTGCGGTAAGCCTCTACCGCCGCGATCAAGGCTCGAAGAATCTCGGCGCTCTCGCCGATCACCGACAGGTCGGCCCGTTTGATCATGTCGCAGCCAGGGTCGAGGTTGATTGCCACCACCTTGTCGCAGGCACCGATGCCTTGCAGGTGCTGGATCGCCCCGGAAATCCCCACCGCCACGTAGACCCGCGCAGTGACCCAGGTACCGGACGCACCGACCTGGCGGTCCCGGGCCATGAAACCATCGTCCACCGCCACCCGGGATGCCCCTTCGGTGGCGCCGAGCGCGGCCGCCGTCTGGTGGAACAAGTCCCAATCCTTGACGCCGTTGCCGCCGGAGAAAATAAACTCGGCTTCGGCCATGGGAATCGCTGCCGGGTCCACCGCCACCGCGCCCAGATCCTCGATGCGCGAGAGACTGCGCGCGACGGTTGTGGATAACTCCACCGGCAAGGCTTCGTGACGGGTTTCGCTGACTGGCTCGGCACATTCGACGGCAGCCAGAATCAGGCGCGCGACCGGACGGGCCAAGTCTTGCAAGCCCGCACCGGCGCGGCCGATGCACTCCTGATCCTTGACCTGCCAGACCCGCGTGGCCGGGCGTTCGCCCAAAGCCGCGGCGAAGCGCCGACCCAATTCGCCGCCACCGCTGCGACTGTCGGGCAGCAACCAGTGACGCGGGTTGAACTGGTTATCCACAGCCCGCAGGCCCTGGACCCGTTGCTCCGGTGCATAACCGCTGAATTCGTCGCCTTCGAGCACCAGCAGGCGGTCGACGCCCGCTGTGGCAAAGGCGCTTTCCTTGTGTTCGCCGAAAACCACAGCCAGTACCGCGCCGTCCTTGCCGGCCAGTTGATGGGCCAGGCCCAGCAAATCCTTGTCGTGACTGCTCAAGCGGCCACCGACCATGTCCGGCACCACGCTGATGTAGAACGCCGGTGCAGGCACCTGATGCAATGGCAGTTGCACTTCAACGGCGGCCGAGCGCTTGGCCGACCCGCCCTGTTGCGCGCCGCTGCGGTCGATGCGCTTGATCCCGTTGGGACCGATAAAGCCCATGCCATGGAGATTCTTGCGGATGATGCCATTGGGCCCCATCCAGCTGTGTTGCGCCGGTTGCATGGCCGCGTGCAGCGGGTGCAGGCGGTTACGGGCGATCCATTCGGCGCGGGGGTCGCGGCGGATAATGTCGCTCATCAGTGCACCTCCGCAGGTTCACGTTTGGCCGGCGTGGCCGACTTTGGGGCTTCGTCTTCCAGCAGTGCGTCAGCCACCAGTTCGGCGATGTCCTTGATCAACGGCCGGGGTTCGACCACGCCTTCGAGCATCGCGGTGCACTGTGGACAACCCACGGCCACCAGCTCGGCGCCCGTCTCGCGGATGTCTTCCATGCGCATGTCGGGAATACGTTGTTTACCCGGAATGTCGGTGATCGGCGCGCCGCCACCACCGCCACAGCAGCGCGAACGGAAGCCGGAACGTTGCATTTCCTTGATCTCGATGCCGAGGGCACGCAGTACCTCGCGCGGTGCCTCGTACTCGCCGTTGTAGCGGCCCAGATAGCACGGATCGTGATAGGTCACGCTGCTGCCTTTATGCTGGCCGAGATTGAGCGCGCCGGCGCCGATGATTTCCGCCATGTAGGTGCTGTGGTGCTGCACCAGGTAATTGCCGTCGAAGGCGCCGTACTCGTTTTTCAGCACGTGGAAGCTGTGCGGATCGCAGGTCACGATGCGGTTGAAGCTGTATTTGGCCAGGGTTTGGATGTTGCGCTTGGCCAGCAACTGGAAGGTGGCTTCGTCGCCCAGGCGTCGGGCCACGTCACCGCTATCGCGCTCTTCCAGGCCCAGCACGGCAAAGTCGATTTTCGCGGCTTTCAGCACTTTGACGAAGGCGCGCAGGGTGCGCTGGTTGCGCATGTCGAAGGCACCGTCGCCGACCCAGAACAGCACGTCGGTGGATTTCTTCTCGCTGAGCAGATTGAGGTTCAAGTCCGCCGCCCAGTTCATCCGTCCGCCCGGGGCGAAGCCGCCCGGGTTGTCGGTGGCGATCAGGTTTTCCAGGACTTCGGCGCCCTTGTTCGGGGTTGCGCCTTTTTCCAGGGTCAGATGACGGCGCATGTCGACGATGGCATCGACGTGTTCGATCATCATCGGGCATTCCTCGACGCAAGCGCGGCAAGTGGTGCAGGACCACAGGGTTTCGGCATCCACCAGACCGTTGACGATCGGTTGATGCGGATTGCCCGCGTGCTCACCGATGGCTTTGCCCGGATACGGACTGCCGGCAAATTTCGCATCGGTGCCGCCGGCCAGGCCGACGACCATGTCCTGGATCAGTTTTTTCGGGTTCAATGGCTGACCGGCGGCGAACGCCGGGCACGCCGCTTCACATTTACCGCACTGCACGCAGGCATCGAAGCCGAGCAACTGGTTCCAGGTGAAATCCTTGGGTTTTTCCACGCCCAGCGGTGCAGTCGGGTCTTCCAGATCCAGTGGCTTCAACCCCGTGGAACGCCCTCCCCCAAAACGTTCGGCGCGACGGTGCCAAGCCAGGTGCAACGCACCAGCGAAGGCGTGTTTCATCGGCCCGCCCCAGGTCATGCCGAAGAACAGTTCCGACACGCCCCACAACACGCCGACGCCGAGAATCACCGCCAGCAGCCAGCCACCGAAGTTTTCCGGCAGGATGCCTGCCACCGGCAGGGTCACCAGGAAGAACGACGCCGAGAACGCCAACAGGCTTTTCGGCAGGCGCATCCACGGGCCTTTCGACAGGCGCGAAGGCGGGTTGCGCCGACGCAGGTACACAAAGATTGCGCCGACGAACATTACCGCCGTCATCAACAGCAGCGCATAACCGAGCAAGCGGTTATGCAAACCGAAACCATGCACCAGAATCGCCAGCACGATGGACGCCACCGCGCCGCCGGCTGTGGCCACGTGGGTATTGGCGATGTATTTGTCCCGCGCCACCACGTGGTGCAGGTCGACCATGTAGCGTTTGGGCATGGCAAACAGGCCGCCGATCAGGTCGACCTTCGAGGCCCGGCCCCGGCGCCACATGGCTACCCGCCGCAACGCGCCCAGAACCGCGAGGCCCAGGGCAGCGAACAACAGGATTGGAAGAAGGGTGTTCAACATGGTGGAGCTCCCAAAGACCGCAGGGTCTTGCAGGCCAAACTACCTGGATGCCTTGCCCGATTTCCTGTGGGAGCAAAGCTTGCTCGCGATGGCGGTATTTCTACCGACAAAGACTCGTCGAATGTTCCGACGAAATCGCGGGCAAGCCTTGCTCCCACAGGGTTATGTGCAAGCTCTTAGAAATCCTTACACAGCCGCAACGCGTCGTAGATCGCCGCGTGCACGTTACGCTGGGCCACGCAGTCGCCGATGCGGAACAGCAGGTAGCCGTCGCCGTTCTGTTCCAGGCATGGCTGTGGCTTGATCGCGAACAAGGCTTCGACGTCGATCTGGCCTTTGTTGCGTGAGCCTTCCTTCAGCGCGTAGTAGATTTCTTCGTCCGGGCGCACGCCGTTTTCCACGACCACCTGGTCCACCACCCGCTCCTCTTTGGCGCCGGTGTATTCGTTTTCCAGCACCGCCACCAGCTTGTCGCCTTCGCGGTAGACCTTCTCCAGCATCATGTCCCCGGTCATGATCACTTCTTTTGGGTACATGCTGCGGTAGTAAGTCGGGAACGACGTACCGCCAATCGCCACGCCGGGCTTGATGTCGTCGGTGACGATCTCGACCTGGCTGCCCTTGTCGGCGAGGAAGTCGGCGGTGGACATGCCGGTGAATTCGCAAATGGTGTCGTAGACCAGCACGTTCTTGCCTGGCGCCACCTTGCCATCGAGCACGTCCCAGCTGCTGACCACCAGGCCTTCAGCCGCGCCCCAGTGTTCGTTCTGCTCCAGGTACGGGTGACCGCCGACCGCCAGTACAACCACATCGGGACGCAGGTCCATGATGGTCGGCGCATCCGCCGCGGTGCCCAGGCGCAGGTCGACTTTCAAGCGTGCCAGTTCCAGCTGATACCAGCGGGTGATACCGGCGATCTGGTCGCGCTGCGGCGCTTTCGACGCCGTGGTGATCTGCCCGCCGATGAATTCCTTTTTCTCGAACAGGGTCACATCGTGGCCACGCTCGGCGGCCACACGGGCGGCTTCCATCCCCGCAGGACCGGCACCGACCACCACCACCTTGCGTTTTTTACCGGTGGTTTTTTCGATGATGTGCGGCACGCCCATGTATTCACGGGAGGTTGCCGCGTTCTGGATGCACAGCACATCCAGCCCCTGATACTGACGGTCGATGCAGTAGTTGGCACCGACGCACTGTTTGATCTGGTCGACCTGGCCCATCTTGATCTTGGCGATCAGGTGCGGGTCGGCAATGTGGGCGCGAGTCATGCCGACCATGTCGACGTAACCGCCCTCCAGGATACGGGTCGCCTGGTTCGGGTCCTTGATGTTCTGCGCGTGCAGCACCGGAACCTTGACCACTTCCTTGATGCCGGCGGCCAGGTGCAGGAACGGCTCCGGTGGATAACTCATGTTCGGAATCACGTTGGCCAGGGTGTTGTGGGTGTCGCAACCCGACCCCACGACGCCGATGAAATCGAGCATGCCGGTGTCGTCGTAATACTTGGCGATCTGCTTCATGTCTTCATGGGACAGACCATCCGGGTGGAACTCGTCACCGCAGATACGCATGCCCACGCAGAAATCGTCACCGACCTCGGCGCGCACGGCCTTGAGCACTTCCAGACCGAACTTCATGCGGCCTTCGAAGGTACCGCCCCATTCGTCGGTACGCTTGTTGACCCGCGGGCTCCAGAACTGGTCGATCATGTGCTGGTGCACGGCCGACAGCTCGACACCGTCCAGGCCACCGGCCTTGGCGCGACGTGCCGCTTGTGCGTAGTTGCCGATCACCCGCCAGATTTCTTCCGGCTCGATGGTTTTGCAGGTGGCGCGGTGCACCGGTTCACGAATGCCCGACGGCGACATCAGCGTCGGCCAGTTGAAGCCGTCCCAACGGGAACGACGGCCCATGTGGGTAATCTGGATCATGATCTTGGCGCCGTGCTTGTGCATGGCGTCGGCCAGATTCTGGAAGTGCGGAATGATGCGGTCGGTGGACAGGTTCACCGAACTCCACCATTCCTGCGGGCTGTCGATGGCGACCACGGACGAACCGCCGCAGATCGCCAGGCCGATCCCGCCCTTGGCCTTCTCTTCGTAATACTTGACGTACCGGTCGGTGGTCATGCCGCCGTCGGTCGCGTAGACCTCGGCGTGCGCGGTGCTGAGCACGCGGTTGCGGATAGTCAGCTTGCCGATCTGGATCGGCTGGAACATTGCTTCGAAAGCCATGGCGGGATCCTCGACTTACAACGGCTTGACGATGAACAAGCCGTCTTCGTGGCCCTCTTCGGAGCCACCGTAGACTTGCTCGGCCACGGTGCGGATCTTGCTGCCGCGAGCGGCGAGGATCTGATCCATCGCGCCGGCAAACCAGCCGGTGAACATGTAGTCGACCTTGCGCCCGACCTTGCCGTACACATAGACGAACGCCGAGTGTTCGAGCTTGACGCTGCAGGTACCTTTGTCGAGGTCGATGTCCTGAATCTTGAACAGGCCCCAGCCGCGCTGCGACAGGCGCTTCATGTAGTGCTCGAACACTGCGACACCTTCCAGGCCATGGCATTCGGCTTCTTTTTCACACCAGTGCCAGGCGGACTTGTAGCCGGCCTTGTAGAGGATTTCGGCATAGGCTTCGGCGCCCAGTACTTCCTCGATACCCATGTGGTTGTTGACGAAGAAATGGCGCGGCACGTACAGCATCGGCAGGGCGTCGGAGGTCCAGACACCGGTCTCGCTGTCGACTTCGATAGGCAATTGCGGGGCGATCTTGGCCATGGAAACTTAACTCCAGAAGAATTTTGGTATTGCCCCCGGCGCGGATGGCCGGGGGGAAAAGAATCAGAAGTGCTGTGGCTTACTCGCCCCAGACATCCTTGAGAACATTGACCCAGTTCTCGCCCATGATCTTGCGCACTACCCGTTCGGAGTGGCCGCGCTTGAGCAGAGTCTCGGTCAGGTTCGGGAACTCGCCCACGGTACGGATGCCCAGCGGGTTGATGATCTTGCCGAAGCTGGTCAGGCGGCGGGCGTAGCCCTTGTCGTGGGTCAGGTATTCGAAGAAGTCCTGGCCGTGACCCTGGGTGAAGTCGGTGCCGATACCGATGGCGTCTTCGCCGACGATATTCAGGGTGTACTCGATGGCTTCGGCGTAGTCGTCGATGGTCGAATCGATGCCTTTGGCCAGGAACGGCGCGAACATGGTCACACCGACGAAACCGCCGTGATCGGCGATGAATTTCAGCTCTTCATCGGACTTGTTGCGCGGGTGCTCTTTGAGACCCGACGGCAGGCAGTGGGAGTAACAGACCGGTTTCTTCGATTCGAGGATGACTTCTTCGGAGGTCTTGGAGCCGACGTGGGACAGGTCGCACATCACGCCAACACGGTTCATCTCGGCAACGATCTCACGACCGAAGCCCGACAGGCCGCCATCGCGCTCGTAGCAGCCAGTGCCCACCAGGTTCTGGGTGTTGTAGCACATCTGCACGATACCGACGCCGAGCTGCTTGAACACCTCGACGTAACCGATCTGGTCTTCATAGGCGTGGGCGTTCTGGAAGCCGAAGAGAATGCCGGTCTTACCCTGCTCCTTGGCTTTGCGGATGTCAGCCGTGGTGCGCACCGGAATCACCAGGTCGCTGTTTTCGCGGATCAGTTTCTGGCTGGCGGCGATGTTGTTGACGGTGGCCTGGAAGCCCTCCCACACCGACACGGTGCAGTTGGCTGCGGTCAGACCGCCCTTGCGCATGTCTTCGAACAGCTCACGGTTCCACTTGGCAATAATCAGCCCGTCGATAACGATGCTGTCGGCGTGCAGTTCGGCTGGGCTCATCAGGCTGTCCCCTTCTTAGCGATTCATGCGCCGAATCGTCTGCCGGCGCTTTGGGGCCAGCATATGCCTGAGGGCCGGGGCGACCGGGTGCAAAAACGACAGGGGAATTGCCGAAAGCGTCAATCTGCGACAAAGGGTCGTCGCCAGGCACGATTGGCGACCTGTTCAAGGGCGCCGGCATGGGCCAGAATTCGCCGCAACTCAGAATGCTTCACTGGACGCTTTATTGGAAAAGGGGCGGCGACATACATGAAATCGATCATCCTGGCACTGGCACTGATTGCGACCGGCGTACACGCAGCGGAAGAAGCCGACGACAACCCCTGCGACAAAGTCGAAAACGACGTCCAGACCCTGGAATGCTCCGCCTTCAGCAAGACCACGGCCGAAGACCTGCTGAGCGAAAACTACAAAAACCTGAACGAGCGCCTGCAGTCGCTGTATGGCAAGAACCCGACACAATTGGCCGACATCACCGCCAAGCTCAAGGCAGCACAACAACAATGGCTGAAAACCCGTGAGGCCGACTGCGCCGTCGAAGCCTTCCCGGCCACGGCCGGCAGCAAGGCGTTCACCATTGCGCAAAATGATTGCGTGGCGCGCACCAGTGACGAGCGGTCGGAGTTTTTGGAATCGATTGGGCAGGAGTAAATGCAAACTTCAGTCAATTGAGCTGTAGGCTGCACGCCTTCAACGAAAAGGATTCACCATGAAAATCTGCGGCATCGAAATAAAAGGCAGCGAAGCGATCATCGCCGTGGCCACCCTTGAGGGTTCGACATTGAGCCATGTCGCGCTGACCACCAAGAAAATCGCCCTGGACGATGACGACGAAGCCGCCAACGTCAAAGTCTTTGCCGCTCAGGTTGCTTCCTTTGTTCGAGAAAATTCGATAGATCGAATCGCGATCAAGAAGCGCAGCAAGAAGGGTGAATTCGCCGGTGGGCCGACCACATTCAAGATCGAGGGCGTTTTCCAGTTGCTGGAAAATTGCGAGGTGACGTTGCTGTCCCCGCAGACCATCAATGCGCAGGCCAAGAAACACAACTTTGAGCTGCCGGCGACGTTGAACAAGTATCAGCATGAGGCTTACAAAGCGGCCTGCTCGGCACTCCTGAAGAAATAAGTTGCCCATTGTGGGAGCGAGCCTGCTCGCGAAGGCGGCGGTTCAGTCAACATATATGCTGAATGTGCCGACCTCTTCGCGAGCAGGCTCGCTCCCACAGTGGTTCTTGCGCATCACGCCTTGGCGGTACGCCGATCTTCCCTTGGACATCGCTCATACTTCGCGCGATAACTGCGGGTGAAATACGACGGCGATTCAAACCCGCACGCAATACTCACTTCCAGCACGCTCATATCGGTCTGGCGCAGCAACTGCCTGGCTTTCTCCAGCCGCAAACGCAGGTAGAAATTGCTCGGCGTATCGTTCAGGTGCAGGCGAAACAACCGTTCAAGTTGCCTGCGCGTCACCTTGATCGATTCCGCCAGTTCCAGTGTGCTCAAGGGCGGTTCGCTGTGCTGTTCCATCTCTCCAATAACGTGAACGAGCTTCTTGTTGCTGATGCCGTAGCGCGTGGCGACTTCCATGCGTTGGTGGTCTTTGCGCGGGCGGATGCGGCCGAGCACGAACTGTTCGCTGACCTGGATCGCCAGTTCCGGGCCATGGGCCTGGGCGATCAGATCCAGCATCAAATCGATGGATGCGGTGCCACCGGCGGATGTGATGCGCCGACGGTCGATCTCGAACAGCTCCTGGGTGACGCTGAGCTGCGGATAGGACTCCTTGAAGGCATCAATGGCTTCCCAGTGCAGGGTCAGGCGATGGCCGTCGAGCAGGCCGGCTTCGGCGAGGATGAAACTGCCGGTGTCGATGGCGCCGAGGGTCACGCCTTCGTTGTCCAGGCGACGCAGCCAGTGTTCCAGGGCCGGAGTGGCGAACTTCAGCGGTTCGAAGCCGGCGACCACCAGTAACGTCGCGCCTTTCTTCAGCGGCTCCAGCGCCGCATCGGCGTTGACCGACATGCCATTACTGGCCAATACCGCCCCGCCATCGGCACTCAATACGTGCCAGCGATAGAGCTCGCCACGAAAACGATTGGCGACCCGCAGCGGCTCGATGGCCGAGATAAATCCAATGGCCGAGAAACCCGGCATCAACAAGAAATAGAAATCCTGGGACATGGAGCGCACTCGACAGGCAAGTAACGAGAGGACGGGGAGCGTGAGGACGTTGATACGCCACTTGCAACAGGCATACAAGAGGACAGGTCGCTGCAGTGCAAGAGTCGGTCGCCGCAGTGCGCTTTCATGGCCGTTTAGCTGCGTAACTTGTCATCACCGGCGCACAAAGACGACCGGACCCACAATAACGAACTGCCGAGGAACCTGAGATGAAACGACTGATCAGCAGCTGTGTTCTTGCACTCAGTGGTACCGCTTTGCTGAGCGCCAGTGTCATGGCCGCCGAACCCGCCGCGTGCCAGAACGTGCGCATGGGTGTAGTGAACTGGACCGACGTGATCGCCACCAGCGCCATGACCCAGGTATTGCTCGACGGACTCGGCTACAACACCAAACAAACCAGCGCCTCCCAGCAGATCATCTTCGCCGGCATCCGCGATCAGCGCCTGGACCTGTTCCTGGGGTACTGGAACCCGCTGATGACCCAGACCATCACCCCGTTCGTCGATGCCAACCAGGTCAAGGTGCTGCAAGCCCCAAGCCTGAAGGACGCTCGCGCCACCCTCGCCGTGCCGACCTACCTCTACGACAAGGGCCTGAAAACCTTCGCCGACATCGCCAAGTTCGAAAAAGAGCTGGGCGGCAAGATCTACGGTATCGAGCCAGGCTCGGGCGCCAACACCCAGATCAAGGCGATGATCACCAAGAACCAATTCGGCCTGGGCAAGTTCCAGCTGGTCGAATCCAGCGAAGCCGGCATGCTCGCCGCAGTGGACCGTGCCGTGCGCCGCAACGAGGCCGTGGTGTTCTTCGGCTGGGCGCCGCACCCGATGAACGTCAACGTGAAAATGACCTACCTCACCGGCAGTGAAGACGCCCTGGGCCCGAATGAAGGCATGGCGACGGTCTGGACCGTCACCGCGCCGACCTACGCCGAACAATGCCCGAACATCGGCAAACTGCTGAGCAACCTGACCTTCACCGCCGAAGATGAGAGCCGGATGATGCAGCCGCTGCTGGAACACAAGGACGCCTTCGAATCGGCCAGGCAGTGGCTCAAAGATCACCCGCAAGACAAGCAGCGCTGGCTCGCAGGCGTGACCACCTTCGATGGCAAGCCTGCAGCTGAAAACCTGAAGCTGACCAGTAAATAAACCCGATAGAACTACCGACTCGCAGCCCGACCGGGCTGCGAACGGGATCACTACGCCAAAAAATCAAGCCTGAAGGAAACCGCCCCATGAACCACGACGTCATCATCACCTGCGCACTCACCGGTGCTGGCGACACGACCGCCAAGAGCCCACACGTGCCGGTCACCCCGAAACAAATCGCCGCTGCCGCCGTGGAAGCCGCCAAGGCCGGTGCCACCGTGGTTCACTGCCACGTTCGCGACCCACAAACCGGCAAGTTCAGCCGTGACGTGGCGCTGTACCGTGAAGTGATGGAGCGCATCCGCGAGGCCGACGTCGACATCATCGTCAACCTCACCGCCGGCATGGGCGGCGACCTGGAAATCGGCGCGGGCGAGAACCCGATGGAGTTTGGCCCTAACACTGACCTGGTCGGCCCGCTGACCCGTCTGGCCCACGTCGAAGAACTGCTGCCGGAAATCTGCACACTCGATTGCGGCACCCTGAACTTCGGCGATGGCGACACCATTTACGTCTCCACCCCGGCGCAATTGCGTGCCGGCGCCAAGCGCATCCAGGAACTGGGCGTGAAAGCCGAACTGGAAATCTTCGACACCGGTCACCTGTGGTTCGCCAAGCAGATGATCAAGGAAGGCTTGCTCGACAACCCGCTGTTCCAGCTGTGCCTGGGCATCCCGTGGGGCGCCCCGGCGGACACCACCACCATGAAAGCCATGGTCGATAACCTGCCGGCCGATGCGGTCTGGGCCGGATTCGGGATCGGTCGCATGCAGATGCCGATGGCGGCACAAGCCGTACTGCTCGGCGGCAACGTGCGAGTCGGCCTGGAAGACAACCTGTGGCTGGACAAGGGTGTGCTGGCGACCAACGGCCAACTGGTCGAGCGCGCCGGCGAAATCCTCAGCCGCCTTGGCGCCCGGGTTCTGACCCCGGCTGAAGGCCGCAAGAAAATGGGCCTGAAACAGCGCGGTTAATCCCACCACCCATTTCCCCCTGTGGGAGCGAGCCTGCTCGCGATGACGTCGGTACATTCGATGCATTTGCGTCGACAGGAACATCGCTATCGCGAGCAGGCTCGCTCCCACAGTTTTTTGAGCCAAATTCAGGAAATTGCCATGAGCTTTATCACCGAAATCAAAACCTTCGCCGCCCTGGGCAGCGGTGTCATCGGCAGCGGCTGGGTAGCCCGCGCCCTCGCCCACGGCCTTGATGTAGTGGCCTGGGACCCGGCGCCCGGCGCTGAAGCGGCGCTGCGCAAACGCGTCGCCAACGCCTGGGGTGCGCTGGAGAAAAAAGGCCTGGCACCCGGTGCCTCGCAGGACCGCCTGCGCTTCGTCGCCACCATCGAGGAATGTGTTCGCGACGCCGATTTCATCCAGGAAAGCGCCCCTGAACGCCTTGAGCTGAAACTCGAACTGCACAGCAAGATCAGCGCCGCCGCCAAGCCCAATGCCTTGATTGGCTCCAGCACCTCAGGCCTGTTGCCAAGCGAGTTCTACGAGAGCGCCACGCACCCGGAACGCTGCGTGGTCGGCCACCCGTTCAACCCGGTTTATCTGCTGCCATTGGTAGAAGTGGTTGGCGGCAAAAACACCGCGCCTGAAGCGGTGCAAGCGGCGATGAAAGTCTATGAATCCCTGGGCATGCGCCCGCTGCATGTGCGCAAGGAAGTGCCCGGCTTCATCGCCGACCGCCTGCTCGAAGCCCTATGGCGCGAGGCGCTGCACCTGGTCAACGACGGTGTGGCGACTACTGGCGAAATCGACGATGCCATCCGTTTTGGCGCCGGTCTGCGCTGGTCGTTCATGGGCACCTTCCTGACCTACACCCTGGCCGGCGGCGATGCCGGCATGCGCCACTTCATGGCACAGTTCGGCCCGGCGTTGCAGTTGCCATGGACGTATCTGCCTGCGCCTGAACTGACCGACAAGCTGATCGACGATGTGGTGGATGGCACCAGCGATCAACTGGGCAAACACAGCATTTCTGCGCTGGAGCGCTATCGTGATGACTGCCTGCTGGCGGTGCTGGAAGCGGTGAAGACCACTAAAGAGAAGCATGGGATGGCTTTCAGCGAGTAACCCCTATGCTTTGAGGCCAGCAGGTCTGGCCTCATCGCGGGCAAGCCTTGCTCCCACAGGACTTGTGACCAACCTGTGGGAGCAAGGCTGCCCGCGATAGCGGCAGTCCAGTCACCATACTTCTTGGATCACTCATCATGCCCGCACTGACCACCTACCAAACCAGAATCATCCCCGACTGGGTCGACTACAACGGCCATCTGCGCGACGCGTTCTATCTGTTGATCTTCAGCTATGCCACCGACGCACTGATGGACCGCCTCGGCATGGACAGCAACAACCGCGAAGCCAGCGGCAACTCGCTGTTCACCCTGGAGCTGCACCTCAACTACCTGCACGAAGTGAAACTCGACGCCGACGTCGAAGTGCACACCCAGATCATTGCCCACGACAGCAAACGCCTGCACCTCTATCACAGCCTGCATTTGGCGGGCGACGCCAAGGAGCTGGCGGGTAACGAGCAGATGCTGCTGCACGTCGACCTCGCCGGGCCAAGCGCGACACCGTTCAGCGAATTGACCCTCGGCAAACTGCAAGCCATCGTCGCCGAACAGACTGACCTGCCAGCCCCCAAGTACATTGGCCGAGTGATCGCATTACCCCCAAAAAAATAACAAGGAGATTGCATGAACACCGCCGCCGCTTTTGCTGACTTCCGTACTTATCCGTTGATCAGCGCGCTGACAGGCGTGCAGGCCATGGCGGATCGTGTTCTGGTGAAGTGGGCCGACAACCGCGTCAGCCCTTTCCATCATCAATGGCTGCGGGACAACTGCCCGTGCCCGCAATGCGTCTACACGGTGACACGTGAACAAGTGCTGGAAATTGTCGATGTCCCCGAAGACCTGCTGCCTGCCCAAACCAGCGTCGATGTCGAAGGCTGTCTGAGCGTCCAATGGCAGGACGGCCACCGCAGCCGCTTCGACCCTGGGTGGCTGCGTGCCCATGCCTACGACGACGAATCCCGCGCCGAGCGCCAGGCCGGCAAGCCGAAAGCCAGGCTCTGGCATAACGATCTGAAGCTGCCGGTGTTCGAGTATCAGGCATTGATGCACGACAACGACGCGTTGTTGCAGTGGCTGCTGGCCGTACGGGATATCGGCCTGACACAGGTCTGTGGCGTGCCCACCGAACCGGGCTCGCTGAAGTTGATCGCGCAGCGCATTTCCTTCATCCGCGAGAGCAATTTCGGCGTGCTGTTCAACGTGCAATCCAAGGCCGATGCCGACAGCAACGCCTACACCGCTTTCAACCTGCCGCTGCACAGCGATTTGCCGACTCGGGAGCTGCAACCGGGGCTGCAATTTCTGCATTGCCTGGTCAACGATGCCGAAGGTGGCGAGAGTATTTTTGTCGACGGTTTTGCCATCGCCGACGCCCTGCGCCGGGAAGATCCCGAGTCGTTCAAAAGCCTGTGCGAGATCCCAGTGGAGTTTCGCAACAAGGACCGCCACAGCGACTATCGCTGCCTCGCGCCGATCATCGCCCTGGATGCCTCGGGGCAAGTGTCGGAGATCCGCATGGCGAACTTTCTGCGCGGCCCGTTCGATGCGTCGGTGGAACAGATGCCGAGGCTTTACCGAGCCTATCGTCGCTTTATCGCGATGACCCGCGAGGACCGTTTCCGCGTGATGCAAAGACTCAATCCGGGCGAGCTCTGGTGCTTCGACAACCGCCGCACCCTGCATGCCCGCAACGCCTTCGACCCTGCCACCGGGGCGCGGCATTTGCAGGGGTGTTATGTGGACCGGGATGAGTTGTTGTCACGCATTTTGGTGTTGCAACGCTAGACCGCGTTATCGTTCATCGCGGGCAAGCCACGCTCCCACAGGTTTGTTGTCGCCCACAAAATAGAGGGTCACTCGATCCTGTGGGAGCGTGGCTTGCCCGCGATGGCGTCCGAACAAACAACACAACCATCCAGGATTCACAGGCAAAAAAAAGCCCCGATCAAGCCGTGACAGGATCGAGGCAGAGGGTACTGTTGAGGAGCTGCCGCGCTAGGGTGACCAAACCTTCGTGAAGCGAGCTGAGTCCAGTGTGCCGACTCCCTTCGCAGGGAAATAGCCCGAAAACGACGCTTTCATAGCCAATGCAGCCATTGCGACAAATCGCCCTTGCCGCCACTTCGCCCCCCTACCAGAATCGAACCACGACACCGTTCCCAGAAGAAGGATTTGCGTCATGATGCACGCCGATTTGATTGACCAGGAAGACCTGTTGGGCCAGCTCAAGGCATTGGGCTTTCAAGTGCCGAACGGCGCCACCGCCGAGCAGGCATGCGAGTGTGCGGTACGAGGTTTGAACAACGAACGGGCCATCGTGCTGCGCACCATGGTCAAGCAGATGTACACCAGCAGCGCGACCATCCTGCCGGCCGTGCGCCAGGCCATCGACAAGCAGTTGCTGCCAGCATTGGCGGAATACCAACAGAGCC
Source organism: Pseudomonas izuensis (assembly GCF_002356535.2). NCBI lineage: Bacteria > Pseudomonadati > Pseudomonadota > Gammaproteobacteria > Pseudomonadales > Pseudomonadaceae > Pseudomonas > Pseudomonas izuensis. The sequence goes on from NZ_AP017423.2 coordinate 6,280,981, forward strand.
ACACCACCCGATAAAACGCCTTCGCGAGCAGGCTCGCTCCCACATTCGACCGCATTCCTCTGTTGGAACTCGGTCAACTGTGGGAGCGAGCCTGCTCGCGAAGGGTGCGACTCGGTTTTAGAGCCTTACACTGGCAAAGGTAGATTCATTACGCGCCTGGCTCAGCGCCGACAACGGCCCGGACAGCGGCGACAGCACCAGGGCTTGCGGCAGCGGCATCATCGCCACTTGCTGCGTGGTGTTGGACCCTACGCGCTCGTCACGTGGTGGAATGCCGAAGTATTCGCGGTAGCACTTGGAGAAGTGCGGCGTAGACACGAAACCACACACCGACGCCACTTCGATGATCGACATCGGCGTTTGCTTGAGCAACTGCCGCGCGCGAATCAGGCGCAGTTTCAGGTAGTAACGCGACGGCGAGCAATGCAGGTACTTCTGGAACAACCGCTCGAGCTGACGACGGGACACGGCGACATACACCGCCAGTTCGTCGAGATCGATCGGTTCTTCGAGGTTGGCTTCCATCAGCGCGACGATTTCCTGCAACTTCGGCTGGTTGGTGCCCAGCATGTGCTTGAGTGGCACGCGCTGGTGATCCTGTTCGTTGCGGATGCGCTCGTAGACGAACATCTCCGAGATCGCGGCGGACAATTCACGACCATGGTCGCGGCTGATCAGGTGCAGCATCATGTCCAGTGGTGCGGTGCCGCCCGAGCTGGTGAAACGGTTACGGTCGAGGGTGAACAGGCGGGTACTCATGGCCACCCGCGGGAAGGCTTCCTGCATCGCTGCCAGGCATTCCCAGTGCACGCTGCAATCGAATCCGTCCAGCAGGCCGGCGCAAGCCAGGGCCCAGCTGCCGGTGCAGACCGCGCCGAGGCGCCGGGACTGACGCGCCTGGCTTTGCAGCCATGACACGTGTTCGCGGGTAACAGTGCGCTGGATACCGATACCGCCACAAACGATGACGGTGTCCATTGGGGGCGCTTTGTGCATGGAGGCGTCGGGCGTGATCTGCAAACCGTCACTTGCCCAGACTTGACCGCCATCGACGGTGAGTGTGGTCCAGCGATACAGCTCGCGGCCGGACAACTGGTTGGCCATGCGCAGCGGTTCGACTGCGGAGGCCAGGGAAATCAGCGTGAAATTGTCCAGCAGCAGAAAGCCGATGGATTGAGGCGCACGGTTCTGGGGTTGGGCCCCGGAGTTGAACGACGTCATCGCGGTATCTCCTCACACAAAGCGGGTGATGGCCTCAGGCGGAGGCTCTTGTTATTGCCATCGTTCTCGCGTGGGAGACGGGCTTTGTAATGACAGAGCAATTGCCATGCCTAAATTTGAATGTGCGTTCAATAACTCCTAAAAACGACGTCGGAATGTGTCTATATATGACGCGCAGGGAGTGGGGATTTAAATGGCCATCAGGGCTGGCAAGTGCCCCGGCCCACAAGCTGTGAGCAATTCGGTAGCACTTGTGGGAACAGGGCTGCGAGCAGCCGGGAAAGAGTGTCACCGCAGGCACGGGGTGATGAGTGGTCAGCGGCGTTTTGGAGCCCTGCCCTTGCGTCAGGGTTTTACCTGTTTGCGACGCGCCAAAAGGTGGCGTGATTTGTTACGGGTGTTCACTTTACGCGCAGTTTTGATTGGTCCGACGCTATCGCGAGCAAGCTTTGCTCCCACAGATACCACCAATCTGTGGGAGCAAGGCTTGCCCGCGATGCAGACGACGCGGTCTCAGCACTCGACGGCGCTGACGGCCAACCCACCCCGCGATGTCTCCTTATATTTGTCATGCATATCGGCACCGGTATCGCGCATCGTGCGAATCACCCGATCCAGCGAGATAAAGTGCTGGCCATCGCCGCGCAACGCCATCTGTGCCGCGTTGATCGCTTTCACCGCGGCAATCGCGTTGCGCTCGATGCAGGGCACCTGCACCAGACCACCCACCGGGTCGCACGTCAGACCCAGGTTATGTTCCAGACCGATTTCCGCCGCGTTGCACAATTGCTCCGGCGTGGCGCCGAGGATTTCCGCCAGCCCTGCCGCCGCCATGGCGCAGGCCGAGCCGACTTCACCCTGGCAACCGACTTCGGCACCGGAGATCGAGGCGTTCTTCTTGCACAAAATCCCGACGGCCGCCGCGCTGAGGAAGTAGTCGACGACATTCGCGTCGGTCACGTCCTCGCTGAACTTCATGAAGTAGTGCAGCACCGCGGGAATGATCCCCGCCGCGCCATTGGTCGGTGCCGTGACCATGCGCCCGCCGGCGGCGTTTTCTTCGTTGACCGCCAGAGCGAACAGGTTGACCCACTCCATGGCACTGAGGGTCGAGCCGATCACGTTGGGCTTGTTCAACTCCTGCAAGCTGCGGTGCAGCTTGGCCGCACGCCGGCGCACATTCAAGCCACCAGGCAGGATGCCTTCGTGCTTGAGGCCTTGCTCCACGCAATCCTGCATGGCCCGCCAGAGCGTCATCAGGCCGCTGCGGATTTCCTCTTCACTGCGCCAGACCTTCTCGTTGGCCATCATCAATTCAGCCACGCGCAGGTTGTGCTTTTTGCACAGTTCCAACAGCTCGGCGGCACTGGAAAAATCGTAAGGCAACACGGTGCGATCGAGATCGACGACACCGCTGGAGGCCTGCGCCTCGTCGACGACAAAACCGCCGCCGACCGAATAGTAGGTATCGCGATGCAACTCGCCGTCATCGCCTTCGACAATCAGGGTCATGGCATTGGGGTGGAACGGCAGGTTTTCGTCGATCAGGCGCATGTCCCGGGCCCAGATGAACGGCACTGACAAGCGACCGTCCAGCAACAGCGTGTGGGTTTCACGCAGGGTGGCGATGCGGATGCCGATTTGCGACGGATCGATCGCATCCGGCCACTCGCCCATCAGGCCCATGATCACCGCGTTGTCGCTGCCGTGGCCGATGCCTGTGGCCGACAATGAACCAAAGAGCTGAACTTCGACGCGCCGCACGTGTTCCAGCAACCCCCGCTCGCGCAAATCCTGCACGAACAACGCCGCGGCCCGCATAGGCCCCACGGTGTGCGAACTGGAAGGGCCAATGCCGATTTTGAACAGGTCGAAAACACTGATAGCCATTACTGCCGAACTCCTGGATGAGCCAACTCCAGGCGCGAAAGCGCCCGGTGGCGGAGCTGCTACGCTCAAGCTGCAATCCGCCGAGATGACCGCATCATCAGGCTTTTGTCATGTCGTTCGACGTCTCTAACCGACGCACTCATGTCCACAAACGCCGCGTGCGTTTTGCGCCATGTTTTCGGCATTTTTTTGCGATGCAGAGGGGAAAAAGGGGCTGAAAAAATCTGTAAGCGACGTCACTGACACTGGAAGCGACCATCCCTGTACTGGTTACGACGCACCCTGTAGGCGTCAGATTTTCACTGGTACATGATCGTATCGACTCGATTGCAAGGCGCTGCGGTAGAGCTGTCTCCAGAACGCCATCCAACCGCAACCTATAAGTGCGGTGGTCCAGTCGGAACACTGCCAAAAAAAACACCAAGGAGTCCATCCATGAAAGGTTCCCCGTCGTTGTTGTTGGCCGCCATGCTTAGTCTGCCGCTTCTGGCGCAAGCCGCCGAACCGGCGCAATGCAAAACCGTAAACTTCTCCGATGTCGGCTGGACCGACATCACTGCGACAACCGCCACCACCAGCGTCGTGCTCGATGCCCTGGGCTACAAGACCAAGACCACCATGATTTCCGTGCCAGTGACCTACAAGTCCCTGGCCGACGGCAAGAACATGGACGTGTTCCTCGGCAACTGGATGCCGACCATGGAGAACGACATCAAGGCCTACCGCGACGCCGGCACCGTGGATATCGTGCGCACCAACCTCAAGGGCGCCAAGTACACCCTCGCCGTTCCTCAAGCCCTGTACGACAAGGGTTTGCATGACTTCGCCGACATCGCCAAGTTCAAGAAAGAGCTCGACGGCAAGATCTACGGGATCGAGCCCGGCAACGACGGCAACCGTCTGATCCAGACCATGATCGACAAGAACGCTTTCGGCCTGAAAGACGCCGGTTTCAAGGTCGTCGAATCCAGCGAAGCGGGCATGCTGTCCCAGGTCGACCGTGCACAGAAACGCGACACCGCCGTGGTCTTCCTCGGTTGGGCGCCGCACCCGATGAACAAGCGCTTCAAGATTCAATACCTGACCGGCGGCGACGATTTCTTTGGCCCGGATTTCGGTGCCGCCACCGTGGCGACCAACACCCGCAAGGGTTACACCGAGGAATGCAACAACGTGGGCCAACTGCTGAAAAACCTGGAGTTCACCGTCGACATGGAAAGCGAACTCATGGGCAACATCCTGGACGACAAGATGAAGCCTGACGCGGCCGCCAAGGCCTGGCTGAAAAAGAATCCACAGGTGCTCGATACCTGGCTCGCTGGCGTGACCACCACTGACGGTAAACCTGGCCTGGAAGCCGTGAAAGCCAAGCTTAACCAGTAATCGCTTATGCCGGACGGCTCCGGCCGTCCGGGCTGTTTATTTCCTTGCATGCGGACGTTCACTACCATGCTGATTGATCAGAAAATCCCTTTAGGCCAGCACATCGCGAGCTTTGTCGAGTGGTTGACGCAACACGGCGCCAGCACCTTCGACGCCATTGCCGTGACGCTGGAAACGATGATCCACGGCGTGACTTTCGCGCTGACCTGGTTCAACCCGCTGGCACTGATCGGCCTAATCGCCCTCCTGGCCCACTTCATCCAGCGCAAATGGGGGCTGACCGTTTTTGTCATCGCCTCCTTCCTGCTGATCCTCAACCTGGGGTACTGGCAGGAAACCATGGAGACCCTCGCCCAAGTGTTATTCGCGACCCTGGTCTGCGTGGTCATCGGCGTGCCGTTGGGCATCGTCGCGGCGCACAAGCCGATGTTCTACACTTTAATGCGTCCGGTACTCGATCTGATGCAGACCGTACCGACTTTCGTTTACCTCATTCCTACCCTGACCCTCTTCGGGCTGGGTGTGGTGCCAGGCCTGATCTCCACGGTCGTGTTCGCCATTGCCGCGCCAATCCGCCTGACCTACCTGGGCATCCGCGATGTGCCCGCAGAATTGATGGACGCCGGCAAAGCCTTCGGCTGTTCGCGTCGCCAACTGCTTACAAGGATCGAACTGCCCCACGCCATGCCGAGCATCGCAGCCGGCATCACCCAGTGCATCATGCTGTCGCTGTCGATGGTGGTGATCGCGGCACTGGTGGGCGCCGACGGACTGGGTAAACCGGTGGTCAACGCACTGAACACTGCTGATATCGCCCTGGGCTTCGAAGCGGGCCTGGCGATCGTACTGCTGGCGATCATGCTCGACCGTATCTGCAAACAACCCGAAGCCAAAGTAGGGGGTGACGCATGAGCATAATTCGCTTCGAAGACGTCGACGTGATCTTCACCAAAGATCCACGCGAGGCACTGAAACTTCTCGATCAAGGCTTGACCCGCAGCGAGATCCTGAAAAAGACCGGGCAGATCGTTGGCGTCGAAAAGGCCAGCCTGGACATCGAAAAGGGTGAAATCTGCGTGCTGATGGGCCTGTCCGGTTCCGGCAAGTCCAGCCTGCTGCGTTGCATCAACGGGCTCAACACCGTCAGCCGCGGCAAGCTGTTCGTCGAGCACGAAGGCAAGCAGATCAACATTGCCTCCTGCACGGCCGCCGAACTGAAAATGATGCGCACCAAGCGCATCGCGATGGTGTTCCAGAAGTTCGCCCTGATGCCTTGGCTGACGGTGCGCGAGAACATCAGCTTCGGCCTCGAAATGCAGGGCCGCCCAGAGAAGGAACGCCGCAAACTGGTCGATGAAAAACTCGAACTGGTGGGCCTCACCCAATGGCGCAACAAGAAACCCGATGAGCTGTCCGGCGGCATGCAACAGCGTGTGGGCCTGGCCCGTGCACTGGCGATGGACGCCGACATTCTGCTGATGGACGAACCGTTCTCGGCCCTCGACCCGCTGATCCGCCAGGGCCTGCAGGACGAACTGCTGGAACTGCAACGCAAGCTGAGCAAAACCATCGTGTTCGTGAGCCACGACCTCGATGAAGCCCTGAAGCTCGGCAGCCGTATCGCAATCATGAAAGACGGCCGGATCATCCAATACAGCAAGCCTGAAGAAATTGTCCTCAACCCGGCGGACGACTATGTGCGGACCTTCGTCGCCCACACCAATCCGCTGAACGTACTGTGCGGTCGCAGCCTGATGCGCACCCTGGACAACTGCAAACGCATCAACGGTTCGGTGTGCCTGGATCCGGGCGGCGATTCATGGCTCGACCTGGCGGAAGGCAACACGATCAAGGGTGCACGCCAGAACGGTTCAGTACTGGACCTGCAGAACTGGGTTCCAGGGCAATCGGTAGAAGGCCTGGGACGCAGGCCGACACTGGTGGACTCGAACATCGGCATGCGCGACGCGCTGCAGATTCGCTACCAGACCGGCAACAAGCTTGTGCTGCACGACAACAACCATGTGGTCGGGATCCTCGGCGACAGCGAGCTGTACCACGCACTGCTCGGCAAGAACCTGGGGTAAGGCAACAGACACAAAAACGCCGCGAGAGATCGCGGCGTTTTTGTTTATACGGATATCGGGTAATACAGCTTTGCGGCTGATGGCCTCATCGCGGGCAAGCCCGCTCCCACAAGGATCTATGTCGAACACAAATAATGTGAACACCACTGGACCTGTGGGAGCGGGCTTGCCCGCGATGAAGGCGCCGCGGTGCTTCAGACAGAAACACCGCATCACTTCAAACCTTAGCTATACACCCGGCCAAGGAGCTGCCGATGGCTTTCAAACTGATCGAGCACGTCACGGGTGATCTGATCCTGGGTGAAGCCTTATCAGCTCGTAATCCGGTCTGCCATTGGGCTGGCACGCTCTTGCAACTGGCTCGGTTGCAGGTCCAGCTCAGTCAGCAGCTCAGTGAAACCACGACGACTACGCGCCGCCAGCTCCGCCTGTTCCTGCTCGATCTGCACGTCCTGGCGCATGGCCTTGTGCAAGCCGAACATGAAGAACACCAGCACCACCGAGAACGGCAGGCCGGCCAGCACCACCATGGTTTGCATGGCTTCGAAGTTACCGGCGAACAGCAGGCCGATGGTCACCAGCGTGATCACCGCCGACCAGAAAATCCGCAGCCAGTGCGGGGCGTCTTCGTCGACGTTACCGCCCTTGCAAGACAGGTTGGCCATCATCACCGCGCCGGAGTCCGCCGGCGTCAGGAACAGCACGAAGCCCACGAAAATCGATACACCGATCACAACCTTGGACGCCGGGTAATGCTCAAGCAACTGGTAGATCGCCATGGACGGCTGTTCCAGCGCCGTCTTGCCGAGCTCCACCGCACCGTGGTTCATCACCAGGTCCAGGGCCGAGTTACCGAAGATCGACAGCCACGCCAGGGTGAAACCCAGCGGAATCAGCAGCACGCCGGCGACCATTTCACGCACCGTGCGACCACGGGAAATACGCGCGACGAACATGCCCACGAATGGCGCCCAGGAAATCCACCAGGCCCAGTAGAACAAAGTCCACAGGCCCAGCCAGCGGTCGGACTTCTCAGTGTCGCCTTCGTACACATAGAGGTCGAAGGTTTTCAGCACCACGCCGTTGAGGTAGTCACCGATGTTCTGCACAAAGCCGTTGAGCAGGTGCAGGGTCGGACCGAACAACAGCACGAAAATCAGCAGGCCGCTGAACAGCACGATGTTCAGGTTGGACAGACGACGAATGCCGTTTTCCACACCCGACACCGCAGCGATGGTCGCCACGGTACTCATCACGATGATCACGATCAGCAGGTTGGTGTTGCTGTGTTCCATGCCGAACAGGTTTTCCAGGCCCGACGACACTTGCAGCGAGCCGATCCCCAGGTTGGTCACCAGGCCCAGCAGGGTCACGAACATGCCGAAGCCGTCCACCGCATGACCGGCCGCCCCTTTGACCCAACGCTCGCCCACCAGCGGATACAACGCCGAACGCAACGCCAGCGGCTGGTTGTGACGGTAGGCAAAGTACGCCACGGCCAGGCCGACCAGCGCGTAGATTGCCCAGCCGTGCAGGCCCCAGTGCAGGAATGTCAGCTGCACCGCCTGACGGGCCGCCAGGTTGCTGGCGGATACGCCTTCGGGCGGATTGAAATAGTGATCCAGCGGCTCGGACGCACCGAAGTACAGCAACGAGATGCCGATACCCGACGAGAAGAGCATCCCCGCCCAGGCGCCATAGCTGAAATCCGGGGTGTCGTCCTTGCTGCCCAGTTTCAGTTTGCCGTAGGACGAAAACGCCAGGCCGACGACGAAGATCAGGTAGGCGGCGATCACCACCATGTAGTACCAGCCGAAGCTGCGGGACAACCAGGCTTGCGCCGTACCCAGCATTCTGCCGGCCTCTTGCGGGGCGATGATCAGAATGGCGGTCAACAACAAAATCAACGCGGTAGAGGTGTAGAACACCCAACCGTTGACCGTCACCTTCTCGGGTGGGGTCTTTATAAGCGAGGCAGAACTCATGGCACAGATGCTCCGGGCAGTGCGAGAGAAGAACGCAAGGCAATGGGTTACCCGACTAATCGGTTAGTGGGCAGCCGACCAGTGGGTGATATAAAGACAGCCCGAAAAAAGCCCGAAGCCCTTGAGACGCCGTGGCGTATAGGCTTCGAGCTGTTTCGGATGTCGGTTTGTCGCCATTTACACGTAGGAAAAATCTGTAAGCAGCGACGATTTGTCGCAGATCTTATTCTTTGTTGATTGAACGTTCAATCAAAACAAAATAGACTGGCCCACAAGCCGGTAGCCGTTTGACGTCTGCCGGAAGGCCTAAGGAGATGTGCAAGATGCCCAAGGTCGGTATGCAACCCATTCGCCGCCAGCAATTGATCGAAGCCACTTTGCTGGCCGTCGATCAGGTCGGAATGGGGGACGCCAGCATTGCGCTGATCGCCCGTTTGGCCGGTGTCTCGAATGGCATCATCAGCCACTACTTTCAGGACAAGAACGGCCTGATTGCTGCCACGGCGCAGTATCTGATGAGCGTCCTCAGCGAGAACGTCACCGCGCGCCGTCAGGCGCTGAAGGACAACAGCCCGCGGGCCCACCTTCAGGTGATCATCGAAGGCAACTTCGACGCCAGCCAGGTCAATGGCCCGGCAATGAAAACCTGGCTGGCCTTCTGGGCCACCAGCATGCATCACCCGTCTTTGCACAGGTTGCAGCGGATCAACGATCACCGCCTGTATTCCAACCTGTGCTGCCAGTTCCGCCGCGTACTGTCGCTCGAAGATGCGCGCAGTGCGGCCCGTGGCCTGGCAGCCCTCATTGACGGTTTGTGGTTGCGCGGCGCGCTGTCGGGGGACGCTTTCGACACCGGACAGGCGCACCGGATCGCTTACGAATACATGGATTTCCAACTGGCCAAGCAGGTGAGTTAGAGCACATAGAACGCTCAACCCCTGATTCGAGCCAATCAACTGATGCACTTGCGAGGACTTTATGGCCCGTTTCGAACTGCAAAAACTCTACATCGATGGCGCTTACTCCGACGCTGGCAGCGACGCCACGTTCGAAGCCATCAACCCGGCTAACGGTGAAGTCCTCGCAAAAGTACAACGTGCCACCTTCGATGACGTCGAGCGCGCTGTTGTCAGCGCCGAAAAGGGCCAGAAAATCTGGGCTGCCATGACCGCCATGGAGCGTTCGCGCATCCTGCGTCGCGCCGTGGACATCCTGCGTGAGCGCAACGACGAACTGGCTGCCCTGGAAACCCTGGACACCGGCAAGGCCTACTCCGAAACCCGCTATGTCGACATCGTCACCGGTGCTGACGTGCTGGAGTACTACGCTGGCCTGGTTCCGGCCATCGAAGGCGAGCAGATTCCGCTGCGCACCACCTCGTTCGTCTACACCCGTCGCGAGCCGCTGGGCGTCGTGGCCGGCATCGGCGCGTGGAACTACCCGATCCAGATCGCCCTGTGGAAATCCGCACCGGCCCTGGCCGCCGGTAACGCAATGATCTTCAAGCCAAGTGAAGTCACCTCGCTGACCACCCTGAAACTGGCTGAAATCTACACCGAAGCCGGCCTGCCAAATGGCGTGTTCAACGTCCTGACCGGCAGCGGCCGCGAAGTCGGCACCTGGCTGACCGAGCACCCGCGCATCGAGAAAGTCTCCTTCACCGGCGGTACTGACACCGGCAAGAAAGTCATGGCCAGCGCTTCGGCTTCCTCGCTGAAAGACGTGACCATGGAACTGGGTGGCAAGTCCCCGCTGATCATCTGCGACGACGCCGACCTCGATCGCGCCGCCGATACCGCGATGATGGCCAACTTCTACAGCTCCGGCCAGGTCTGCACCAACGGCACCCGCGTGTTCGTACCGGCACACCTGAAAGCGGCGTTCGAAGCCAAGATCGTCGAGCGTGTTGCGCGCATCCGCATCGGCAACCCGGAAGACGAAAACACCAACTTCGGTCCGCTGGTCAGCTTCGCCCACATGGAAAACGTGCTGGGGTACATCGCCAAGGGCAAGGAAGAAGGCGCCCGCGTACTGTGCGGCGGTGAGCGTCTGACCGACGGCGAATTCGCCAAAGGTGCTTTCGTGGCCCCGACCGTGTTCACCGACTGCACCGACGACATGACCATCGTCCGTGAGGAAATCTTTGGCCCGGTGATGGCGATCCTCACCTACGAAACCGAAGAAGAAGTGATCCGTCGCGCCAACGACACCGACTTCGGCCTGGCCGCCGGTATCGTTACCAAGGACCTGAACCGCGCCCACCGTGTGATTCATCAACTGGAAGCCGGTATCTGCTGGATCAACGCCTGGGGCGAGTCCGACGCCAAGATGCCGGTCGGTGGCTACAAGCAGTCGGGTGTTGGTCGTGAAAACGGGATCAGCTCGCTGAACAACTTCACCCGCATCAAATCGGTACAGGTCGAGCTGGGCGATTACGCCTCGGTGTTCTAAGGCGATATCCGCTTCGCCTGCGAGGCCGTCTTCGCGAGCAAGCTCGCTCCCACAGGAGTACGCGTTCCACTGTGGGAGCGAGCCTGCTCGCGAATCGAGTGCGCAGCACTCGCCATGGCCTGACCTGGATCAACTTCAAAGAGGGTGCATTCAATGTCCCAAGAATTCGATTACATCATCATCGGTGCCGGCTCGGCCGGTAACACCCTGGCGACCCGTCTGACCGAAGACGCTGGCGTCACCGTCCTGCTGCTCGAAGCGGGCGGCCCGGACTACCGCATGGATTTCCGCACGCAGATGCCGGCCGCTTTGGCGTTTCCGCTGCAAGGCCGTCGCTACAACTGGGCGTATGAAACCGATCCGGAGCCACACATGGACGGTCGCCGGATGGAATGCGGTCGCGGCAAGGGCCTGGGCGGCTCCTCGCTGATCAACGGCATGTGCTACATCCGCGGCAACGCCATGGACTACGACGGCTGGGCGAAACTGCCGGGCCTGGAAGACTGGACCTACCTCGATTGCCTGCCGTATTTCCGCAAGGCGGAAACCCGCGACATCGGCCCGAACGACTACCACGGTGGCGAAGGTCCGGTCAGCGTGACCACGCCCAAAGCCGGCAACAACCCGCTGTTCCACGCCATGGTTGAAGCGGGCGTGCAGGCCGGTTACCCGCGCACCGAAGACCTCAACGGTTACCAGCAGGAAGGCTTCGGCCCGATGGACCGCACCGTGACGCCCAAAGGCCGTCGTGCTTCCACCGCTCGCGGTTACCTGGACGTGGCCAAGAAGCGTTCGACCCTGACCATCGTCACCCATGCCCTGACGGACAAGATCCTGTTCGAAGGCAAGCGTGCGGTCGGCGTGCGTTACCTCGTGGGCGCTGCCGAAGAGCGCGTCGAAGTCAAGGCACGCAAGGAAGTGCTGGTGTGCTCCGGCGCCATCGCTTCGCCGCAGATCCTGCAACGCTCCGGCGTGGGCCCGGCGAAACTGCTGCAAAGCCTCGACATTCCAGTGGTTCACGACCTGCCGGGCGTCGGCGAAAACCTGCAGGACCACCTTGAGTTGTACCTGCAATACGCTTGCACCCAACCGGTGTCGCTGTACCCGTCGCTGCTGTTGCACAACCAGCCGGCCATCGGTGCCGAGTGGCTGTTCAACGGCACCGGCATCGGCGCCAGCAACCAATTCGAAGCCGGCGGTTTCATTCGTACCCGTCCGGAATTCGAATGGCCGAACATCCAGTACCACTTCCTGCCGGTGGCGATTAACTACAACGGCAGCAACGGTGTGAAAGAGCACGGCTTCCAGGCGCACATGGGTTCCATGCGCTCTCCGAGCCGCGGCCGCATCCAGGTCAAGTCCAAAGACCCGCGCCAGCACCCGAGCATTCTGTTCAACTACATGGCCACCGAGCAGGATTGGCAGGAATTCCGCGACGGCATCCGCCTGACCCGTGAAATCATGCAGCAACCTGCGCTGGACGCTTTCCGTGGCCGCGAAATCAGCCCGGGCATTGAAGTGCAAACCGACGAAGAGCTGGACAAGTTCATCCGCGAGCACGCCGAAACCGCGTTCCACCCGTCCTGCTCGTGCAAGATGGGCACCGACGAGATGGCCGTGGTCGATGGCGAAGGTCGTGTGCATGGCATGCAAGGCCTGCGCGTGGTCGATGCCTCGATCATGCCGATCATCACCACCGGCAACCTGAACGCGCCGACGATCATGATGGCCGAGAAAATCGCCGACAAGATCCGTGGCCGCCAGCCACTGCCGCGCAGCAAGGCCAGCTACTACGTGGCCGGTGATGCGCCAGTGAAGGGCAAGCCGGTGCGGGAAGTGCCTCAGACCGCGTAAGGCATAACACCGCGTCACGGCTATTCGCGAGCAGGCTCGCTCCCACAGTGGATCTTCAGTGAACACAAATTTTGTGAACACCGAAAATCAAATGTGGGAGCGAGCCTGCTCGCGAAGAGGCCCCATCAAACGACACATCACTCCCTCCCTTGATCCACTCCCCCTCGCAGGCCTACTCTAGCGCCACGCAAACGTTTCACCCTCCCCCCGCAACATCGATGCTCCACACCAAGGAGGTCCCCCGAATGTTCGATTTCCACCCCCAGCTCAAGCTGCGCTTCGCTGCCTTGCGCACGGGCGCTGAATTCTTTTCCCTGCGTTATGTGCGCGAGTCCGGCCAATACCTGTCGGTGCGCAAGAACGTGGCGGAACCGCCAAGCCTGCGCCGTGACGAAGGCGCGATGCTGACCGTGCGGGTCAATGGCGTCGAGGCCTATGCCGCCACCAATGACCTGTCGCAGCAAGGCCTGCAAGCGGCCCTCGAGCGAGCCGAACAGCAGGCGCGCCGACTCAAGCCCCATGCCCTGCTGGACCTGCGCGAACAAGCCGTGTCCAGTGATCGCGCCGATTACTTCTCGCCGAACCTGGACCAGCCGTTCCCGTCCCTGAGCGATTGCTACCAACTGCTCGGCGCCGAATCCGCCGCCGTGCCCAAGGACGAGCGCCTGGTGAACTGGCAGGTGAGCATTGGCATCACCCACGTCGAACAGATCTACCTCAACAGCGCGGGCGCCGAACTGCGCCAGGCACAGCGCTTCGTCTACCCCGGCCTGGACGTCACCGCCTACGACGGCAATGACAGCCAGACCCGTACCCTGGGCCGCGAAAACTTCGGCCAACAGGGCGGCTTCGATGTGATCAGCCGCTGCGGCCTGATCGGTGCCGGCCCGAAAATCGCCGATCAGGCGCTGCAACTGCTGCTGGCGCCGAACACCCCGCAAGGTGCCCGCGACCTGTTGCTGATGCCCGACCAGATGATGCTGCAGATCCACGAATCCATCGGCCACCCGCTGGAACTGGACCGCATCCTCGGTGACGAACGCAATTACGCCGGCACCAGTTTCGTCAAAGCCGAAGATTTCGGCCGCCTGCAATACGGCTCGAAACTGCTTAACGTGACCTTCGATCCGGACATTCCCGAGCAGCTCGCCAGCTACGGTCATGACGACGATGGCACCGCCGCCAGCAAACAATTCCTGATCCGCGAAGGCCTGTTGCTGCGTCCGTTGGGCGGTGCGCTGTCGCAATTCCGCGCCGGCCTGGACGGTGTCGCCAACAGCCGCGCCTGCGGCTGGAACCGGCCGCCGATCGATCGCATGGCCAACCTGAACATCGAGCCGGGCGATCAGCCGCTGGAACAACTGATCGGCAACATCGAGCACGGCATCCTGATGAGCACCAATCGCTCCTGGTCCATCGATGACGCGCGCAACAAGTTCCAGTTCGGTTGCGAATGGGGCCAGTTGATCGAGAACGGCGAACTCAAGGGCGTGGTGAAGAACCCGAATTACCGGGCGATTTCCGCGCAGTTCTGGAAGAGCCTCAGCGCGGTCGGCGATGCCGGTACCTTCAAGGTCCTGGGCACGCCGAACTGTGGCAAGGGCGAACCGAATCAGGTGATCCGCGTCGGCCATGCGTCGCCGGCCTGCGTGTTCAGCAATGTAGATGTATTTGGGGGAGACGCCTGATGAGTACGTCGAAAACTCAGGCCGAGTCATTCAAGGCATTGGTCAGCGGCTTGCGTGACTCGCTGCGCGAACCGGAACAATTCACCCTCAGCTATGCCGCCGAGTCGTCGGCCTTCGTGCGGTTCAACCACGCCAAGGTACGTCAGGCCGGGCAGGTGCAGCAGGCAAGCATCGGCCTGAAACTGATCAACGATGGCCGTCATGCCGACCTCGACATCACCCTTTCCGGCGATCCGCAGGTGGATCAGCAGCGGTTGGCCGAAGGCCTGCAACAACTGCGCGAAACCCTGCCGCTGCTGCCACAGGATCCGTACCTGCTGCTCAACTACAACGGCTGGCAAAGCAAGAATGTGCAGGAGCATCCGCTACCGGATACCGAGCAAGTGGTCGCCGAAATCACCCGTGCCGCCGAAGGCCTGGACCTGGTCGGTTTCTACGCGGCCGGTCCCATCAGCCGGGGCTTCGCCAGTTCCGCCGGGGCGTTCGGTTGGCACCAGGCCAACAGCTTCAACTTCGACTTCAGCCTGTTCCACGAAAACGGCCAGGCCGTGAAGGCCAGCTATGCGGGGCACGACTGGAACAGCGAAGGTTTTGCCAGGCGCTTCCAGCAGGCCCGTGAGCAACTTGAGTATCTGGGGCGGCCGCTGCGCACCCTGGCGCCGGGTCAATACCGCGCTTACCTGGCACCGGCCGCGCTGGAAGAAATCATGGGCATGCTGTGCTGGGGCGGCTTTTCGGCGCAGTCGATTGCCAGCAAAAGCAGTCCGCTGCAGAAGCTTTATGGGGGCGATCAATCCTTTAGCCCGTTGGTGTCGCTGGATGAAAAGGTCAGTGGTTCATTGAGCCCGGCGTTCTCCGACGAAGGCTATCCGCGCAGCGACCTGGGGTTGATTGTCGGGGGCAAGGCCGGTGCGCAACTGGTTGGCTCACGCAGTGCCGCCGAATACGGCCTGACCGCCAACGGCGCGAGCGGTGGGGAATCGCCAAGCGCCTTGAACATGCAGGCCGGTGCGCTACCGGAGGCGGACATCCTCAAGCAACTGGGCACGGGTTTGTACATCAGCAACCTGTGGTACCTGAACTTCTCGGATCAACCGGCGGCACGCCTGACCGGCATGACCCGGTTTGCGACATTCTGGGTCGAGAACGGCGAGATTCAGGCGCCGGTCAGCACCATGCGGTTCGATGACAGCGCCTTCAGCCTGCTCGGCACGCAGCTCGAGGCGTTGACGCAAGAGCGAGAGATGTTGCTGTCAGCGAGTACCTACAGCCAGCGCGCGACAGCTTCGGCGTTGTTGCCGGGGGCGCTGGTCAGCCGACTCACATTGACGCTGTAAACACAAATCCCCTGTGGGAGCTGGCTTGCCAGCGAAGGCGGACTGCCAGACGACAATTTCGTTGAACCTGACGGCCCCTTCGCTGGCAAGCCAGCTCCCACAGGGGTTGTGGAAACACCAAGATTTCCTCTGACTCAAAACCTGAGGTCCCATGCCCAACCGCCCACCTCTCGACCCTGTCACCGCCCGCTGGGTGCCGTGGGTCGTCGCCATTGCCTTTTTCATGCAATCCCTCGACGGGACCATCCTCAATACAGCCCTGCCGGCCATGGCCGCGGACCTGGCGGAAGATCCATTGCGCATGCAGGGTGTGATCATCGCCTACATGCTCACGGTCGCGTTGCTGATCCCCGCCTCAGGCTGGATCGCCGATCGTTTCGGCACCCGGAAAATCTTCTTCGGCGCCATTTTGCTGTTCAGCCTCGGCTCACTGCTCTGCGCGATGTCTAACAGCCTGACCCTGCTGATTGGTGCCCGGGTGATCCAGGGCCTCGGCGGCGCGTTGATGCTGCCGGTCGGGCGACTGGTGGTGCTGCGCGCTTACCCGCGCTCGGAGTTGGTGCGGATCATGGGTTTCATCACCATCCCCGGCCTGCTCGGCCCGCTGATCGGGCCGACCATGGGCGGCTGGATGGTGCAATACCTGACCTGGCACTGGATCTTCCTGATCAATCTGCCGGTAGGCGTGGTCGGTTGCTACGCCGTGTGGAAATTCATTCCCGACCTTCGCGGTTCGGAACGCACGAAATTCGATAGCCTCGGCTTTGTACTGTTCGGCGCAGCGATGATTCTGATCACCATCGCCATGGAAGGCCTGGGCGAATTGCACCTGCCGCACCTGCGGGTGATGTTGCTGCTGTTCGGCGGCATGGCTTGCCTGGCGGCTTACTGGTTGCGCGCAGGCCATATCGACAACCCATTGTTCGCGCCGTCGCTGTTCAAGACCCGGACCTTTGCCGTCGGTATTCTCGGCAACCTGTTCGCCCGCCTCGGCAGCGGCGCCCTGCCCTTTCTGGTGCCGTTGCTGCTGCAAGTGGCGCTGGGCTATTCGCCGTCACAGGCCGGGATGAGCATGCTGCCGCTGGCGGCGGCGGCGATGATTGCCAAGTGGGTGGCACGCCCGTTAATCGAGCGCCTGGGCTACCGCATCGTGCTGACCGGCAACACCCTGGCGCTGGGGATCATGTTGGCGGCCATGGGCCTGGTCAGCGAGCAGACGCCGTACTGGCTCTTGTTGTGTCTGCTGGCGATCCTCGGGGCAATCAACTCCCTGCAGTTCACCGCGATGAACACCGTGACCCTGATCGATCTCGACGATGCCAGCGCCAGCAGCGGCAACAGTTTGCTGTCGGTGGTGGCGCAATTGTCGTTGAGCCTTGGCGTGGCCTGCGCCGGCGCGCTGCTGGGCGGGTTCACGGCGGAGATCGGAAACGATGGCGTCGAGACTGTATTGGGTGCGTTTCAACTCACCTTCGTGACCGTTGGCATCATGGCGATGCTGGCCGCGACCATCTTCTCGCAACTGTCAAAGAATGACGGACGGCGAGTCAAACGTCCGGAAGAACACATAGAGCCTTAGGGCGAATGGCCATCGGACTGGTACACTGCGCGACATTTTGTTTTGCAGGCCAGTCCCGTGACCACCATCGCCACCGAATTTAATACTTTGCCGCTGTCCGCCGCCATGCTGGCTAACCTCGACTCCCTCGGTTATGCCCAGATGACGCCGATCCAGGCGCAAAGCTTGCCGGTGATCCTCAAGGGGATGGACCTGATTGCCCAGGCCAAGACCGGCAGCGGCAAGACCGCCGCCTTCGGAATCGGCCTGCTGAACCCGATCAATCCGCGCTACTTCGGTTGCCAGGCGCTGATCCTCTGCCCGACCCGCGAACTGGCTGATCAGGTCGCCAAGGAAATCCGTCGCCTGGCCCGTGCCGAAGACAACATCAAGGTCCTGACCCTGTGTGGCGGCGTGTCCCTCGGCCCGCAGATCGCTTCGCTGGAGCACGGCGCGCACATCATCGTCGGCACGCCGGGACGTATCCAGCAGCACCTGCGCAAAGGTTCGCTGGTGCTCCATGGCCTCAACACCCTGATCCTCGACGAAGCCGACCGCATGCTCGACATGGGTTTCTACGATTCCATCGAAGAAATCATCATGCAGGCCCCGGAGCGTCGCCAGACCCTTCTGTTCTCCGCCACGTACCCGGTGGGCATCAAGCAGTTGGCCTCGAAGTTCATGCGCAATCCGCAGCAAGTGAAGGCCGAGGCGTTCCACGACGACACGCAGATCGAGCAGCGCTTCTACGAAATCTCCCCGGAAGAACGCATGAGTGCGGTGACCAAGGTGCTTGGCCACTTCCGCCCGGCGTCCACCGTGGCGTTCTGCTTCACCAAACAGCAGGTTCAGGAAACCGTCGATCACCTGACTGCCAAGGGCATCTCCGCCGTCGGCTTGCACGGTGATCTGGAGCAGCGTGACCGCGACCAGGTACTGGCGATGTTCGCCAACCGCAGCACCTCCGTGCTGGTGGCCACCGATGTCGCCGCCCGTGGCCTGGACATTGATTCGCTGGACATGGTGATCAACGTCGAGCTGGCCCGTGATTCGGAAATCCACATTCACCGCGTCGGCCGTACCGGTCGCGCTGGTGAGAAAGGCCTGGCGATCAGCCTGGTTGCGCCGTCCGAGGCGCAACGTGCGCAAGCCATCGAGCAATTGCAGAAGACGCCGTTGACCTGGGACCAGGTGGACAACCTCACCTCCAAGGGCGGTGGCCCACTGCTGCCGCAGATGAGCACCCTGTGCATCGCCGCCGGCCGCAAGGATAAGGTTCGTCCGGGCGACATTCTTGGCGCACTGACCGGTGATGCCGGCATTCCGGGTGCCCAGGTCGGCAAGATCGCGATTTTCGACTTCCAGGCCTATGTGGCCGTGGAGCGCGGCGTTGCCAAGCAGGCCTTGCAACGCCTGAACGACGGCAAGATCAAGGGCCGTTCGTTGCGCGTGCGTATTTTGTAAACGATCTTCTAACCAAAGAGGATCCCTGTGGGAGCGAGCCTGCTCGCGAATGCAATCTGTCAGTTGGCCCATGGTTGACTGACACACCGCTTTCGCGAGCAGGCTCGCTCCCACAGTTTGTTTTGTGGTGTAACACAGAGAGGACACCGTTTTGCGCTCTACCGAAGTCGTGATCATTGGCGCTGGCGCCGCAGGGTTGATGTGTGCGCTGACCGCCGCCGGGCGCGGGCGCAAGGTGCTGTTGCTCGACCATGCCAACAAGGCCGGCAAGAAAATCCTGATGTCGGGCGGTGGCCGCTGTAATTTCACCAACATGTACACCGAACCGGGTAATTTCCTCTCGCAGAATGCGCATTTCTGCAAATCCGCCCTGGCCCGCTACACCCAATGGGATTTTATCGGCATGGTCGCCAAGCATGGCGTGCCGTACCACGAGAAAAAACTCGGTCAGTTGTTCTGCGATAACAAATCCAGCGACATCCTCGAAATGCTCTTGAACGAATGCGATCAGGTCGGCGTCAGCCTGCACCTGGACACGTCAATCCAGACCATCGAGAAACTTGAGAAAGGCTATCTGCTGGACACCACCATGGGCCAGATCACCTGCGAATCCCTGGTGATCGCCACCGGCGGGCTGTCGATCCCGACCTTGGGTGCCACCGGTTTCGGCTATCAAGTGGCCAGACAATTCGGTCACGAACTGCTGCCGACCCGCGCCGGGCTGGTGCCGTTCACCATCACCGATCAGCTCAAGGAACTGTGCACCGAGCTGTCCGGTACGTCGGTGGATTGCCTGGTCAGCTGCAACGACCAGAGTTTTCGCGAGAACATCCTGTTCACCCACCGGGGCCTCAGTGGCCCGGCGATCCTGCAGATTTCTTCTTTCTGGGAATCGGGCGATACCGTCGAGATCAACTTGCTACCAGACCACGACGCGCCGAGCTGGCTGCAACAGCAACAGGCCGAACGCCCCAACAGCGAACTCAAAACCCTGCTCGGTGAAATCTTCACCAAGAAGATGGCCAACCTGTTGGCGGACAACTGGTTCGTCTCCAAACCGATGAAGCAGTACACCCACGCCGAACTGGCGGACATCGCCGAAAAACTGGCGAGCTGGAAAGTCGTGCCGGCCGGCACCGAAGGCTACCGCACCGCCGAAGTGACCCTGGGTGGCGTGGACACCAATGAGGTGTCGTCCAAGACCATGGAATCGCTGAAAAGCCCCGGCCTGTACTTCATCGGCGAAGTACTGGACGTGACCGGACATCTGGGCGGCTTCAACTTCCAGTGGGCCTGGGCTTCGGGCTACGCGGCTGCGCAATACGTCTGACCGCACATTTCTCTAATGTGAAATGAAATCTCTGTGGGAGCTGGCTTGCCAGCGATGAGGTCAGTACATCCAACATCTTTGTTGACTGTCAGACCGCCATCGCTGGCAAGCCAGCTCCCACAGTTGTTATGCATTGTTCGGTAAAGGAACAGATTTTGCTGTCAGATGTGATCGCCGCCATTGCGTCGGCGTCATTACTGGCTCAATTTAGCGTCATCGCCTCGGAAGGCCTTCGCATTTCATGTCATCGACTTCGCTCCGTCAGTCTCTGCGTCGCCTTTGGGCGCTGGATAAATTCAGCTACAGCGTGCGGGTATTCATCGCCCTGACCGGCACCATGGCGTTGTGTTGGTATCAGGATGAAATGGGACTGTTGATCCCGTTGTTCCTGGGAATCATTGCCAGCGCCCTGGCCGAGACCGACGACAGCTGGCAAGGCCGCCTCAATGCGCTGGCCGTGACGCTGGTGTGTTTCCTGGTCGCGGCGCTGTCGGTCGAACTGCTGTTCCCCTACCCCATCTTTTTCATCATCGCCTTTGCCCTGGCCGCCTTCTGCCTGACCATGCTCGGCGCCTTGGGCGAACGCTATGGCGCGATTGCCTCGGCGACGCTGATTCTGTCGGTCTACACCATGATCGGCGTGGACCAGCGCGGTGGCGCGGTGACCGACTTCTGGCATGAGCCCGTGCTGCTGGTGGCCGGTGCGGCCTGGTACGGTCTGCTCTCGGTGGTGTGGCAGGCGCTGTTTTCCAATCAGCCGGTGCAGCAAAGCCTGGCGCGGTTGTTTCGGGAGCTGGGGTTTTACCTGAAGTTGAAATCGTCGCTGTTCGAGCCGATCCGGCAGATGGACGTTGAGGCGCGGCGGTTGGAACTGGCCCAACAGAACGGTCGCGTGGTCGCCGCCCTCAACGCTGCCAAGGAAATCATCCTGCACCGGGTCGGCAATGGCCGCCCGGGCTCGAAAGTCAGCCGTTACCTGAAACTGTACTTCCTCGCCCAGGACATCCACGAGCGCGCCAGTTCCTCGCACTACCCCTACAACGCCCTGGCCGAGGCGTTTTTCCACAGCGACGTGCTGTTCCGCTGTCAGCGCCTGCTGCGCCAGCAAAGCAAGGCATGCCGGGCACTGGCCGAGTCAATCCAGATGCGCCAGCCGTTCATCTACGACGCCAGCTTCGCCGAAGCCCTGAGCGATCTGCACGCCTCCCTGGAACACCTGCGTATCCAGAGCAATCCTGCCTGGCGCGGCTTGCTGCGCTCGTTGCGGGCCCTGGCGGCGAACCTTGGCACCCTCGACCGATTGCTCAGCGACGCCAGCAACCCCGATGCCCTGGCCGACGCCACCGACAGCAGCCTGCTCGACCGTTCGCCGCGCAACCTCAAGGACGTCTGGGTACGCTTGCGCACGCAGCTGACACCGACTTCACTGCTGTTCCGCCATGCCCTGCGCCTGCCCCTGGCCTTGAGCATCGGCTACGCAATGGTGCATTTGATTCACCCGTCCCAGGGTTACTGGATCATCCTCACCACGCTCTTTGTCTGCCAACCGAATTACGGCGCCACCCGCCGCAAACTCGGGCAGCGGATCATCGGCACTGCCATCGGCCTGACCCTGGCCTGGGCACTGTTCGACCTGTTCCCCAACCCGCTGATCCAGTCGTGTTTCGCCATTGCCGCCGGGGTGGTGTTCTTCACCAACCGCACCACGCGCTACACCCTGGCGACGGCGGCGATCACTTTGATGGTGCTGTTCTGCTTCAACCAGGTGGGTGACGGTTACGGACTCTTCGTGCCAAGGCTGTTCGATACCTTGCTCGGCAGCCTGATCGCGGGGCTGGCGGTGTTCCTGTTCCTGCCGGACTGGCAGGGACGACGCCTGAACAAGGTGCTGGCCAACACCCTGGCCTGCAACAGCATTTACCTGCGCCAGATCATGCAGCAATACGCCGCCGGCAAGAGCGACGACCTGGCGTATCGCCTGGCCCGGCGCAACGCACACAACGCCGATGCTGCGCTGTCGACCACCCTGGCCAACATGCTGATGGAGCCAGGGCATTTCCGTAAGGAAGCCGATGTGGGCTTCCGGTTCCTGGTGCTGTCACACACGCTGCTCAGTTACCTGTCAGGCCTGGGCGCACACCGGGAAACCCAGCTTCCGTCCGATAGGCGCGAGCATCTGATCGAAGGGGCCGGCGTGAAACTGGCGGTCAGCATCGACGAAATCGCCCAAGGGCTGGCCAGCAAATCCGCCATTGCGATTCACAGCGATGAGGAAGAAGCGCTGGCCAACGAGCTTGAGCAAATGCCCGATGAAATCGATGAAGGCCAGCGCCTGGTGCAGACGCAACTGGCGCTGATCTGTCGGCAGTTGGGGCCGTTGCGCACGCTGGCGGCGCATTTGATCAAGGATACGAGCGAGGATGTGTAGCGCCTGATCGGCCCTTATCGCGGGCAAGCCTTGCTCCCACAGGTTTCGCGTCGTTCGCAAAAACATGCACAACATAAAACCTGTGGGAGCAAGGCTTGCCCGCGATTAGGCCAGCGGCCACACCCTACATCCCATGCTGCCTCATCAACCGCTCATAACTCCCATCCGCCTTCATCTTGGCAATCTCCCGGTCGAAACCGGCAACGATCTGTTCATGCCCGGGATTTTTCAGGCTGACCAGGATGTGCAGGCTGTTCTCGCTCAGCGGCTTGGGCAGGAACTCCACGGCATTGCGCACTTTCGGGGATTCGCGGGCCAGGTAGTAGCGCGCGACGTACTCGTCTTCCAGGGTCAGCTTGACCCGGTCGGCGGCGACCATGCGCACGGCCATGGCGAAGTTGTGCACCGGCACTTTCTGCAGTGATGCGTCGTCGTCGAACGCCGGCGAGTAGGCATAACCGCGCACCACCGCAACCGGATAGGTGTGCAGTTGCTGCAGGTTATTGAACTCGATCGGTGCATCTTTGCGCTTGATAAAGCGCACACGGTTGATCAGGTACTCGCTGGAAAACTGACCGAGTTTGGTGCGATCTTCGGTGTACCAGGCATTGACCAGCACGTCGTATCGGCCTTCGCTCACACCCAGCAAGGCCCGTGCCCAAGGCACCTGCTCGAAGTCACTGGCATAGCCGGCCCGCGCCAGGGCGGTGCTGACAATATCCGTGGCCAAGCCACCGTTGACCAGCGTGGCATCGGTAAACGGCGGCCAGGCATCAGCCACCAGACGCAACTTTTCCGCTGCCGCGTCATGAACAAGCAACAGCAATCCAATCAAAGCAAAGGCTCGATGCAATCGCGGCATGCTAGAAAATCCTTAGCGGGCGGGCTGCCCGACGTGTTTTCAGCCAAAACTCCAAGACCCCGTACCGGCACACCCAGGCACTAAACGTTAGCTCATTGAAGCCACAGCACATCGCTTGATTCCAGATTACACAAAGAAGTCAGCGGTGCGAGAAATGAATGATGGCATTTTGGTCTTTATCACAGATTTCTCCGCCATAAAGACATCTTTCCCCGGGACGCTTAGTATCGCTGGTACGTTTACAGGGAATCAGGACATGACAATCGAATGGGTCTGCAAACACCACAGCGACTTGGGCAAGGAGCAGCTGTATGCCATTTTGCAGCTGCGTGCCGAGGTGTTCGTCGTCGAGCAGAAATGCGTCTATCAGGATATCGACGGCCAGGATCTGGAGGGTGACACCCGCCATTTGATGGCGTGGGACGGGGATCGACTGGTGGCGTACCTGCGCCTTCTCGATCCCGAATTACAGGGTGGCGACGTGGTGATCGGACGGGTCATCATCGCCCCCCAGGCACGAGGCACGGGGCTTGGGCATGAATTGATGGCCCAGGCGCTGAAGCAGGCGGAAAAACACTGGCCCGACATGCCGATCTATCTCTCGGCCCAGGCGCATCTGCAGGGGTATTACGGGCGGTACGGGTTTGAAGTGGCGGGTGAGGTGTATGTCGAGGATGGCATTCCCCATATAGGGATGCGTCGTCAGTAAGGGCCCCATCGCTGGCAAGCCAGCTCCCACAGTGATCGAGAGTGGATCAAAAATTTGCAATCCACATCGGAACCTGTGGGAGCTGGCTTGCCAGCGAAGGCGCCAGCCCAGGCAATGCAAATTTCAGGGATATTCCAACACCGCCTTGATCTGCCGAAGATGGCGCTCGATCCATCCCCGATCAATCGCCCCCCAGTCACGAATCCGGTAGCGCCCGGCATGATTGCGGGCGCCCTCTTCCTGCTCGAACTCACAAACGATATCCAGATCCGCCAGCGCAGCAATGGTGTCCTGGGCCGTGCGCCGTGGCATCCCGGTGACGTCGGTCAATGCCGGAACACTGCTGGCCAGCCCGCTGTCGATCAGGTACGCCACATACAAGCGGCGATAGAAGCTGCTCTTGGTTTTACTGACTTCCGTCACATTTGCTCCTTTTTTGAAGATCAAAAGACCGCAGCCTGCGGCAGCACCTACGCGCCTGTGGGCGCCGGCAGATCCCGCCAGGTCAGGTACACCCGCACATCGAACTCCACCTGGTGATACCCCGGCAACATGTGTTCGCACAGCTTGTAGAACGCCTTGTTGTGATCGGACTCTTTGAAATGCGCCAACTCGTGAACCACAATCATTTTCAGAAACTCGGAGGGCGCTTCCTTGAACAGCGAGGCGATGCGAATTTCTTTCTTGGCCTTGAGGTTGCCGCCCTGCACCCGCGAGATCGTGGTGTGCAGGCCCAGCGCGCGGTGGGTCAGGTCCAGGCGGTTGTCGAACAACACCTTGTCGATGGCCGGGGCGTTACGCAGGTATTCCTGCTTGAGGTCCAGCGCGTAGGTATACAGCGCCTTGTCGCTCTGCACAGCGTGCTTTTCCGGATAGCGCTTGCTCAAGTAATCGCCCAGCCGACCCTCGGCGATCAGTTGGCGCACCTGATCCTGTAATGAAGCGGGATAGGCCTGAAGGTATTTCAACGCGGTCATCGCAGTGGCAACACAAAAGACGAAAAGATCGCCAGTGTAGCGAATTCAGCGGGTCAGCGCGCTCCAGTCGAAAGGCTGCACGAAATGCCCCGTATCCTCGGCCATCAGCGGCCGCGCCACCAGAAAGCCTTGCACATAACCGCAGCCGTTGGCCTGCAGCCAGTCATATTGCGCGACGGTTTCCACCCCTTCGGCAATCACCACCATGCCGTAGTGTTTGCACAATTCGATCACATTGCGCACCAGCGCCGCGTCCCGCGAAGACTGCGGCAGCCGCGCAATCAAGTGACGGTCGAGCTTGAGCGTGTCCAGTTCCAGGTCGCGCAAATGCGCCAGCGAACAGGGCCCGGAGCCGAAATCATCCAGCGCCACCCTGACCCCCAGGCTACGCAGTAACCGCAGCTGTTTACGGGTTTCTTCCGGGTTGTGCATCAAGGCTTCTTCCGTGACCTCGACTTCCAGATGACGAGGCTGCAAGCCATGACGCTCCAGCACCTGGCGCAACTCGGTGGCCAGATGGGGCATGGCGAACTGGCTGCCGCTCAAACTGACGCCCAGCACCAGGTCTTCGGCAAACAGGGTTTCCCACGCCTTGCGTTGCCCGGCACCGCGCTGGTAAATCCAGCTGCCCAGGCGACTGATCAAACGCGCCTCTTCCAGCAAGGGTAGGAACAGCCCTGGCGGAACGTCACCGACGCTCGGATGCTGCCAGCGCAACAACGCCTCAAATCCGCGAGTCTGCCCGTCGGCAATAGCCACCTGCGGTTGATAGACCAGGTTGAAATCACGGTTCTCAATGGCGGTGCGCACGCTTTCTTCGAGCATCAGCCGCGAGCGTGCCCGACCGTTCATTTCGTGATCGTAGAAGCGATATTGCTGACGACCGGCGCGCTTGGCCTCGTACATGGCAATGTCGGAGGCCCGCAGCAAACCGTCCAGATTGGCTCCGCAATCGGGGTAGGTGGCAATGCCAATGCTGGCGCCCAGAGCGATATCCAGGCCGTCGATCTGCTGACAGATCGAAACTCGCTCAATCAGTTTCTCGGCGATCTTGGCTGCTTGTTCCGGGAACTCCAGGTCGAGCAATGCGGTGAACTCATCGCCCCCCATGCGCGCCAGAATGTCGAACGGCCGCAGGCAAGCCTTCAACTGTTCGGAAACCCAGCGCAGCACCCGATCACCGGCATCGTGGCCGAGTGAGTCATTGACCCGCTTGAACCCGTCGAGGTCCAGGTACAAGAGGACCCAGGCACTGTCGGTGCGCTCACCGCGCAGCAGCAGGTTTTCCACAGTCTGGTAAAAACCCCGACGGTTGAGCAGCCCGGTGAGCGGGTCGGTGACGGCCTGGAATTCGAGCTGCTGATGCAGGTGGCGCACCACCGACATGTCCAGCACCGTCACTACCATGGCATGTTGCTCGGCAGGCAAAGGCGCACAGGACAGCGCCACCGGCACCTGCTGGCCAGGCGCAGTGCGCAGCAACGCATCGTGCAGGCGCAACGTCTCACCGCGCCTGTACCCGGCCAGCAGGTCGGAATCGGCCCAGTTCGGGACATGCGGTTTTTGCAGGAAGTCCAGAAAGGCCCGGCCTTGCAGCTCTTGCACTGTGGCATTGAGCAGGCGTGACATCGCCGGGTTGGCAAAGCGGATCAGACCGCCCTCATCGACCACCAGAATGCCTTCGGCCGCGTTGTCCAGCACCGAGGCATTGAAGGCGCGAGCGACCTCCAGATCATGACTCAGGCGCTGCAAGGCCCGGCGATTACGCTGGTGCTCCAGCAGCGCCTGGACCTTGGGCTTGAGAATCTGCGGGTCAAACGGCTTGAACAGGTAATCCACGGCGCCACTGGCGTAGCCCTTGATCACCGCGGCCTGGGACTGCTCGTTGGCTGTCAGGAAAATGATCGGTGTCAGGCGGGTTCGCTGGCTGCCGCGCATCAGGCGCGCCACTTCAAAACCATCCATGCCCGGCATCTGCACATCCAGCAGCACCAGGTCGATTTCGTGTTCAAGCAACAGACCGAGTGCCTCGAAACCCGAGGCAGCGGTCATGACCTGCCAGTCCTGGCGCTGCAACAACGCGCGCATACTGATCAGGTTTTCAGGGTAATCATCGACGATTAATAACGTTGAACGGCCTTCAGCTGGCGTTGGGCGCGCGCATTCCATGCTGCTTCTCTATGTTCGGGACGGCAGGCCGGCTTCTCGTGAAAGCCGGACAAATTCTAATGATTCACTCTAGACCTGGATCCCGGAAAGCAGAAGGTGTCAGTACGCCATCATTTAACAATGTGTTCATTTGCCGACTAACGGTCACGCCTGAGGGCCGCTGAAACCGGGAGAGGTGGCCTTTTAACAGGATTTTGACGTCACCCATTTTGTCTGGCCAGCATTAACAAAAAAACCTTGTACGCTTATAAAGAGCGCCCTCAAGGCCCGTGCTAGAGCTTCTGGTACGTCCGTAATGCAAAAAACACCTGGAAGCTTTGCCCATGATCGACCTTGCAACCTGGAACCTCAGCGTTCCCGTCGGCAGCCCGCCGTACACCGTTGAAACCTCAAAACTGGTCAATGGCTTCAAGGATCAGTACTTCCGTTCCGACACCGGCTCGGTGGTTTTCTGGTCCCCGGTGACGGGTTCCAAAACCGAAAACGCCATCTACCCTCGCACCGAACTACGGGAAACCTACAGCAACGGCACGCTGAAAAACTGGTACTACCCGGACGCCGACAACACCCTGCGGGCCACCCTGGCGGTCAACCAGGTGCCGAGCTCGGGTAAGCTCGTCATTGGTCAAATTCATGCCTACAACAGCCAAAAGCCACTGGTGAAGGTCGAGTATCAATACAAAACCAAAACCTCGACCGGCAACATTGTCGCCAAGGTGCGCATGCACCCCGATGACGATGAAGGCCGCGTGATCATTGTCGCTACCGGCGTAAAGCTGGATCAGGAGTTCTCCTACCTCATCCACCTCAGCCCCGGCGGCGCACTGGGCATCAGCGCCGCAGGCTACCAGTGGGATACCCAGATCAGCGCGACATGGCGCGACAAGCCGCTGTACTTCAAGGCCGGGGTCTATGTGCAAGACAACACCGGGTACACCAGTGAGGGCGGGAAAGTGACGTTCAGCAAGCTGGATATCGATCACGATAAGTGATGATCAATGTGGGAGCGAGCCTGCTCGCGAATGCGGTATGTCATTCAATATTGATGTTGGCTGACCTGACGCTTTCGCGAGCAGGCTCGCTCCTACAATAAAAAAACCCGCCTCTCGGCGGGTTTTTTGTGTGGCTCAAACGCTGAGGCTTAGTTGACCTTGGCGTTCAACTCACCTTTGAGGTAACGCTGGAACATCGCTTCCAGGGAGATCGGCTTGATCTTCGAAGCGTTGCCCGCGGTGCCGAAGGCTTCGTAACGCGCGATGCACACGTCGCGCATGGCGGTCACGGTGGCGCCGAAGAATTTACGCGGGTCGAACTCGCTCGGGTTGGTGGCCATCAGGCGACGCATGGCGCCGGTGGATGCCAGGCGCAGGTCGGTGTCGATGTTGACCTTGCGCACGCCGTGCTTGATACCTTCGACGATTTCTTCAACCGGTACGCCGTAGGTCTCTTTGATGTCGCCGCCGTACTGGTTGATGATCGCCAGCCACTCTTGCGGAACCGAAGACGAACCGTGCATCACCAGGTGCGTGTTCGGAATGCGTTTGTGGATTTCCTTGATGCGGTCGATTGCCAGCACGTCACCGGTAGGCGGCTTGGTGAACTTGTAGGCACCGTGGCTGGTGCCGATGGCGATGGCCAGGGCATCGACCTGGGTGCGTTTTACGAAGTCAGCGGCTTCTTCCGGGTCGGTCAGCATCTGGCTATGGTCCAGAACGCCTTCGGCGCCGATACCGTCTTCTTCACCGGCCATGCCGGTTTCCAGCGAACCCAGGCAGCCCAGCTCGCCTTCCACCGATACGCCGCAGGCGTGAGCCATGGCCACGGTTTGTTGGGTAACGCGCACGTTATAGTCGTAGTCGGTCGGGGTCTTGCCGTCTTCGCCCAGGGAACCGTCCATCATGACCGAGCTGAAGCCCAGTTGGATGGAACGCTGGCAGACGTCAGGGCTGGTGCCGTGGTCCTGGTGCATGCACACCGGAATGTGCGGGAATTCTTCGATGGCCGCCAGGATCAGGTGACGCAGGAACGGCGCGCCGGCGTATTTGCGAGCACCGGCCGAAGCCTGGACGATCACCGGGGAGTCAGTCTTGTCAGCGGCTTCCATGATGGCGCGCATCTGCTCAAGGTTGTTGACGTTGAAGGCTGGAACGCCGTAGCCGAACTCGGCTGCGTGGTCCAGCATCTGGCGCATGCTGATAAGTGCCATTGTGTGTGTCTCTCCCGGTTGAGGGTCGTTAATCGTGCCAGCCTGCCGGAGCGGCGGCGGCTATTCAAGTTATTGCAGATCGGGGGTCAGCCCGGCCTGCGAATTCGGTGTTACGCACAAATCTGAATATCGATGCAGAACCTGTAGGAGCAAAGCTTGCTCGCGATAGCGGTGTAACTGCCAACACCTATATTGAATGTGCCGGCCTCATCGCGAGCAAGCTTTGCTCCTACAGAGGGCTGCGTTGTTATTCGGCTTTACAGCCACGGCCAATCAAATCATTGGTGGCGACCCAGTAAACCAGGCCTTCCTCACCTTTTACGTGAAACGCCAGCATGTCGTTGCTGTACAGCGATCCCGAGGCCCCCGGCTCCTGTTTCAAGCGGTAGACCTGATCGGCCCCACCCAGTCGCACGTCGACCTCCCTGCGGCTGTCGTCGGTGTAGCGCCAGAGCACCTTGGCCTGGCTGTCACAGGTCCAGGTGGTCCAGTTGTCAGCCGGGGCGGACGACTGGAACGGGTTCAGGTTGGCGCACCCGGCCAGCAGGACCAATGCCGTAATGGCGATAAAACCTTTCATCCGTGTTCCTCGACCGGCGGCGCACGCTACCGGCCCTGAGTAAAGAGTCAGACCCGTCACGGGCAACCATGTTCCTTGGCGGGTGTCTGTGTCTCGTATTTGTCCAGGCCTTCAGGCCCGGAACGCTTGTTGAGCACCGGATTGGTCTCCGCCTGCCAGTCGGCCTGGTAGCAACCTTTATCCTGTGCCGGCGTCTCGGGTACTTCGGGGGCTTTGGGGTTACTCCCGCAAGCCGCCAGCGAACCCGCGACGATCAACAGCGCTAACGTCTTGACCATGTGAACACTCCCTTGCCTGGCCAAACGGGCGAGCCTCAGGCCTTTGCCCGGCTTTCCAGGACTTCAACGGCTGGCAGCACTTTGCCTTCGACGAATTCGAGGAACGCGCCGCCACCGGTAGAAATGTAGGAGATTTGCTCGGCAACGCCATATTTGTCGATGGCGGCCAGGGTGTCGCCACCGCCAGCGATGGAGAACGCCGCGCTGTCGGCGATGGCCTGGGCCAGCACCTTGGTACCGTTGCCGAACTGGTCGAATTCGAACACGCCGACCGGACCGTTCCACAGGATGGTTTTCGACGATTTCAGCAGTTCGGCGAAGTTCGCTGCGGTCTGCGGGCCGATGTCCAGGATCATGTCGTCGGCAGCCACGTCAGCGATCAGCTTCACGGTGGCCGTGGCGCTTTCGGCGAATTCCTTGGCAACCACCACGTCCACCGGCAGCGGAACGCTGACCTTGGCGGCGATGGCACGGGCGGTGTCCAGCAGGTCAGGCTCGTACAGGGATTTGCCGACCGGATGACCGGCAGCCGCCAGGAAGGTGTTGGCGATGCCGCCGCCGACGATCAACTGATCGCAGATCTGGCTCAGGCTGTTCAGTACGTCGAGTTTGGTCGACACCTTGGAACCGGCAACGATGGCAGCCATCGGCTGGGCCGGTGCGCCCAGGGCCTTGCCCAGTGCGTCGAGTTCCGCCGCCAGCAGCGGACCTGCCGCAGCGACTTTGGCGAACTTGGCCACGCCATGGGTCGAACCCTCGGCACGGTGCGCGGTGCCGAAGGCGTCCATCACGAACACGTCGCACAGGGCGGCGTATTGCTTGGCCAGTTCGTCGGCGTTCTTTTTCTCGCCCTTGTTGAAGCGCACGTTTTCGAACAGCACGATGTCGCCGGCTTTCACGTCGACGCCGCCCAGGTAGTCAGCCACCAGCGGCACTTCGCGGCCCAGGGCACGACTCAGGTAGTCGGCGACTGGCTTGAGGCTGTTTTCGGCGGAGAACTCGCCTTCGGTCGGACGGCCAAGGTGCGAGCAAACCATCACTGCCGCGCCTTTTTCCAGGGCCAGCTTGATGGTCGGCAGCGAAGCCAGGATTCGCGCATCGCTGGTGACTACACCGTCCTTCACCGGGACGTTGAGGTCTTCGCGGATCAGTACGCGCTTACCTTGCAGATCGAGGTCGGTCATCTTCAACACGGTCATGGGTCGCATTTCCTGGGTTACTGATTTAGAGAGCAGTGGGTGGATTCGCTGTTTGCAGATAGTGCTCTGCAACATCCAGCATTCGGTTGGCAAAACCCCATTCGTTGTCGAACCAGGCCAGGATGTTCACCAGCCGTGGGCCGGAAACGCGGGTCTGACTGGCATCGACGATCGCCGAATGTGGGTCGTGATTAAAATCACAACTTGCATGGGGTAGCTCGGTATAGGCCAGCAGACCCTTGAGCGGGCCGCTGGTGGCAGCCTCGCGCAGGATCCGGTTGACCTCGGTGGCGTCGGTATCGCTCACGGTCTGCATCGTAATATCGAGGCAAGACACGTTGACCGTCGGCACACGTACGGCTTTGGCCTGAATTCTCCCGGCAAGTTCCGGCAACAGGCGTTCGATGCCGCGCGCCAGACCGGTGGACACCGGGATCACCGACTGGAACGCCGAACGGGTGCGACGCAGGTCTTCGTGGTGATAGGCGTCGATCACCGGCTGATCGTTCATCGCCGAGTGAATCGTGGTGATCGACACGTACTCCAGGCCGATCGCCTGATCCAGCAGGCGCAACAACGGCACGCCGCAGTTGGTGGTGCAGGAGGCATTGGATACCAACAGCTCGTCGCCGGTCAGGCACTCCTGGTTAACGCCGTAGACGATGGTGGCGTCGACATCCGATTCGCTGGCCATCGGCTGGGAAAACAGCACGCGTGGCGCGCCGGCCTCGAGAAAACGCTGGCCGTCGGCACGGGTGTGGTAAGCGCCGGAGCATTCCAGCACCAGATCGACGCCCAGGGACGCCCAATCGATGCCTTCGGGGGTGGCACTGCGCAGGACCTTCACGCAGTTGCCATTAATATGCAGACAATCGCCATCGACCTTCACCTCACCGGGAAAACGCCCGTGGGTGGAGTCGAAACGTGTCAGGTATTCGATGCTGGCCATGTCGGCCAGATCGTTGATCGCGACAATCTCAAACCCTGCCGTCGAGCCTCGCTCGAACAACGCACGCAAGACGCAACGACCAATCCGGCCGTAGCCGTTGAGTGCAACTTTGTAGGGACGCGGTTGAGGCATGGGGGTTCTCGATTACCGTGGTGAATCTGTCATTGCACATTGACCGAACCACCGCTTTCGCGAGCAGGCTCGCTCCCACAGGGTCGATGGAGATCCCTGTGGGAGCGAGCCTGCTCGCGAAGGCGGCAGTCCGGACGACGCAACTTCTGGATCAGTCTTCCAGCAGCTCTTCAGCCTGGCCCAGGATGTTTTCCAGGGTGAAGCCGAACTCTTCGAACAAGGCAGGCGCAGGCGCCGACTCGCCGTAGGTGGTCATGCCGATCACGCGACCTTCCAGGCCGACGTACTTGTACCAGTAGTCGGCGTGGGAAGCCTCGATGGCGATACGGGCGCTGACCTGCAACGGCAGGACCGATTGCTTGTAGCCGGCGTCCTGGGCGTCGAACACGCTGGTGCAAGGCATGGAAACCACGCGCACCTTGCGGCCCTGCTCGGTCAGTTTGTCGAAGGCTTGAACGGCCAGGCCGACTTCCGAACCGGTCGCAATCAGGATCAGCTCAGGCTCGCCAGCGCAGTCCTTCAACACGTAGCCGCCACGGCTGATATCACCGATCTGCAAGGCATTGCGGGTTTGATGCTGCAGGTTCTGACGCGAGAAGATCAGGGCCGAAGGACCGTCCTTGCGCTCCAGCGCGTATTTCCAGCACACCGCCGATTCAACGGCATCGGCTGGACGCCAGGTATCGAGGTTCGGCGTGCAGCGCAGGCTGGCCAGTTGCTCGATTGGCTGGTGAGTCGGGCCGTCTTCGCCCAGACCGATGGAGTCGTGGGTGTAGACGTGAATCACACGCTGCTTCATCAGGGCCGACATGCGCACGGCATTGCGGGCGTATTCCATGAACATCAGGAAGGTCGCGCCGTAAGGCACCAGGCCGCCGTGCAGGGCAACGCCGTTCATGATGGCGGTCATGCCGAACTCGCGCACGCCGTAGTACATGTAGTTGCCGCTGGCGTCTTCAGCGGTGACGCCTTTGCAGCCTTTCCACAGGGTCAGGTTGGAACCGGCCAGGTCGGCCGAACCGCCGAGGAACTCCGGCAGCAGCGGGCCAAACGCGTTCAGGGCGTTCTGGCTGGCTTTGCGGCTGGCAATGGTTTCGCCCTTGGCAGCCACTTCGGCGATGTAGGCGTCGGCCTTCTCGGAGAAGTCGGCCGGCAACTCGCCGCTCAGACGACGAACCAGCTCGTTGGCTTCGGCAGGGAAGGCAGCGGAGTAGGCTGCGAAACGCTGATCCCACTCGGCTTCGACCGCGCGGCCGGCTTCCTTGGCATCCCACTCGGCATAGATGTCGGCCGGGATTTCGAATGGACCGTGATTCCACTTCAAGGCTTCACGGGTCAGGGCGATTTCCGCGTCACCCAGCGGGGCGCCGTGGCAGTCTTCCTTGCCTTGCTTGTTCGGCGAGCCGAAGCCAATGGTGGTCTTGCAGCAGATCAGGGTTGGCTGCGAACTTTTGCGCGCAGTCTCGATGGCGATCTTGATTTCTTCCGGGTCGTGACCGTCGACATTGCGGATCACTTGCCAGTTGTAGGATTCGAAACGCTTCGGCGTGTCATCGGTGAACCAGCCTTCGACTTCGCCGTCGATGGAGATGCCGTTGTCATCGTAGAAGGCAATCAGCTTGCCCAGGCCCAGGGTACCGGCCAGGGAAGCGACTTCGTGGGAAATGCCTTCCATCATGCAGCCATCACCCAGGAACACGTAGGTGTGGTGGTCGACGATATTGTGGCCGGGACGGTTGAATTGTGCCGCCATGACTTTTTCAGCCAGGGCAAAACCCACGGCGTTGGCCAGACCCTGACCCAGTGGGCCGGTGGTGGTTTCAACACCCGGGGTGTAGCCGAGTTCCGGGTGACCTGGCGTGCGGCTGTGCAGTTGGCGGAACTGCTTCAGATCATCGATCGACAGGTCGTAGCCGGTCAGGTGCAGCAGCGAGTAGATGAGCATCGAGCCATGACCGTTGGACAGCACGAAGCGGTCACGGTCGGCGAACGATGGATTGCTCGGGTTGTGCTTGAGGTAGTCGCGCCAAAGCACTTCGGCGATATCCGCCATAC
The DNA here is from genome assembly GCF_002356535.2 of Pseudomonas izuensis. NCBI lineage: Bacteria > Pseudomonadati > Pseudomonadota > Gammaproteobacteria > Pseudomonadales > Pseudomonadaceae > Pseudomonas > Pseudomonas izuensis. Next base: position 6,315,773 of record NZ_AP017423.2, read on the forward strand.
CCATAGGGGCACCGGGATGGCCGCTGTTGGCTTTTTGCACGGCATCCATGCTGAGGGCACGAATGGCGTTGGCACGCTCACGACGGCTAGGCATCGCTGTTCTCCTGGGGATTCTGAAACAAGAGTGAATAAACGAAACGGAAAAAAGGCGAGCATTTTCCCTCACCGAGACGCTTCGGGGCAATGACAGATAGTCATCTGAAGGCGTTTTTCCAATGGATAACGACGGTTTCGGCGGGTGAAACCTTTCCGCCATTCGTTTGTTGACTGAACGTAACGTTAAGAAGTGCCATCTATCGAGCAATATCAAAACTTTTTGATATTGCTCTTGCGGTGCTTCCGGCGCGTGACTAGACTGCCGGCCTTATGAATTTACGCGTGCCTTCCATTCGCCATGACGATTGCGATGAGCTGGCGGCCCTGTGCAAGGCCGGCGGCGATCCTCTGCGCTTGAATGTATTGCGCGCACTGGCCAACGATTCGTTTGGCGTGCTGGAACTGGCGCAGATCTTCGGTATCGGTCAGTCAGGCATGAGCCATCACCTCAAGGTATTGGCCCAGGCCGGCCTGGTGGCGACCCGCCGTGAAGGCAATGCGATTTTTTACCGTCGCGCCCTGCCCCACACCGATCTGCTGGGCGGCAAGCTGCACGCTGCCTTGCTCGAAGAGGTGGACGACCTGACCCTGCCTGCCGATGTGCAGTCGCGGATCGCTCAGGTCCATGGCAAACGGGCAGCGGCCAGTCAGGACTTTTTCTCACGGGTCGCGGAAAAATTCCGCGCCCAGCAAGACTTGATCGCCGGCCTGCCACAATATCGCGATAGCGTGGTGGCCTTGCTCGACAAGCTGAGTTTCAGCGAAGGCGCCACAGCCATCGAGGTCGGCCCCGGAGACGGCGCGTTTCTACCGGAACTGGCGCGCCGCTTCACCCAGGTCACGGCGCTGGACAACAGCCAGGCGATGCTCGAACTGGCACGCCAGGTGTGCGAACGCCAAATGCTGAGCAACGTCAGCCTGCAATTGGCCGATGCCTTGAACGGTGTGAGTCTCAAGGCCGATTGCGTGGTACTGAACATGGTGCTTCACCATTTCGCCGCGCCGGCCGATGCCCTTGGGCACATGGCCAATTTGCTGCAACCAGGCGGTAGCCTGCTAGTGACAGAGTTATGTAGCCACAACCAGAGTTGGGCCAGGGAAGCCTGCGGTGATCTCTGGTTGGGGTTTGAACAGGACGATCTGGCCCGTTGGGCCACCGCTGCGGGACTCGTTCCCGGGGAAAGCCTCTATGTAGGCTTACGTAATGGTTTCCAGATCCAGGTCCGCCATTTTCAGCGGCCGGCTGGCGACACTCACCATCGGTAATTTCAGGAAAACATCGAGATGAGCGAATACTCCCTTTTCACCTCCGAGTCCGTGTCTGAAGGGCATCCGGACAAAATCGCCGACCAGATTTCTGATGCGGTGCTGGACGCCATCATTGCTGAAGACAAGTTCGCCCGCGTGGCGTGCGAGACTCTGGTGAAAACGGGCGTTGCGATCATCGCCGGCGAAGTCACTACCTCGGCCTGGGTTGACCTGGAGCAGATCGTTCGTGACGTGATCACCGACATCGGCTACACCAGCTCCAACGTCGGCTTCGACGGCGCGACCTGCGGCGTGATGAACATCATCGGCAAGCAGTCCCCCGACATCAACCAGGGTGTCGACCGTGCCAAGCCTGAAGATCAGGGTGCCGGCGACCAGGGCCTGATGTTCGGCTATGCCAGCAACGAAACCGACGTACTGATGCCTGCACCGATCACGTTCTCGCACCAGCTTGTGCAAAGGCAAGCCGAAGCCCGTAAATCCGGCCTGTTGCCTTGGCTGCGTCCGGACGCCAAGTCGCAAGTGACCTGCCGCTACGAAAACGGCAAGGTCGTGGGTATCGACGCGGTCGTCCTGTCGACCCAGCACAATCCAGAAGTGTCGTACAACGACCTGCGCGAAGGCGTGATGGAGCTGATCGTCAAGCACGTGCTGCCTGCCGAACTGCTGACCAAGGACACCCAGTTCCACATCAACCCGACTGGCCAATTCATCATCGGTGGCCCGGTGGGCGACTGCGGCCTGACCGGCCGCAAGATCATCGTCGACAGCTACGGCGGCATGGCCCGTCACGGCGGTGGCGCGTTCTCCGGCAAGGATCCATCGAAGGTTGACCGTTCGGCGGCCTATGCCGGTCGTTACGTGGCCAAGAACATCGTCGCTGCCGGCCTGGCCGAGCGTTGCGAGATTCAGGTGTCCTACGCCATCGGCGTTGCCCAGCCGACTTCGATCTCGCTGAACACTTTCGGCACCGGCAAGATCAGCGATGACAAGATCGTCAAACTGGTCCGCGAAGTGTTCGACCTGCGTCCGTACGCGATCACCAAGATGCTCGACCTGCTGCACCCGATGTACCAGGAAACCGCGGCATACGGCCACTTCGGTCGTACCCCGGCGACCAAGACCGTGGGTGACGATACCTTCACCACCTTCACCTGGGAAAAAACCGACCGCGCCGACGCCCTGCGTTCCGCTGCCGGTCTGTAAGACTTTCCCGGCTGTACCAAAAGCCCCGCACGGTTTTCCGTGCGGGGCTTTTTATTGCCCTGTATTTGAGACCGCGTTGCCCGCATCGCGAGCAGGCTCGCTCCCACACCGATCTGCAGCGCAACGAAGATCTATTGTGGGAGCGAGCCTGCTCGCGAAGAGGTCAGCCCAGCCGGCAAAAATATCCAGCAAAACACGCATCTCTTGCGCCAACCGTTACTGACCTAGCCTTCAAACACCCCACTGAGCAAGGACGCTCGAAATGCCCCTCACCCTGCGACTGTTTCTCACCTGCCTGCTGACCCTTTCCTGCCTGAACGCCAACGCCACCCAATGCCCCGACTGGCCATCCCAACGCGCCTCCAACGAAATCAACGCCCTGCAAAAGCAGATCGACCTCTGGGACGACAGCTATCACGGCCTGGGAAAATCCCTGGTCGCCGACGAACTCTACGACCAGTCCAGCGCGCGCCTTGCCCAATGGCGCCAATGCTTCAATCAGATTGCCCCCACAGATCCGCTTCGCACTGCACGCGGCACGATTGCCCACCCCATCGCCCACACCGGCCTGGACAAACTGCACGATGACCAAGCCGTCGAGCATTGGCTGCGCGATCGCACGGATGTCTGGGTTCAACCCAAGGTCGACGGCGTTGCCGTGACCCTGATTTACCGCAATGGCCTGCTGACCCAGGCGATCAGTCGTGGCGACGGCTCACAGGGTCAGGACTGGACGGCTTCGGCACGCCAGATTGCGGCCATCCCCCCACACCTGTCACACCCCCTGGATCTGGTGGTGCAAGGTGAACTTTACTGGCGCCTGGCCCGGCACGTGCAGGCCCGGGATGGCAGCCTCAATGCCCGTTCCACGGTTGCCGGTTTGATGGCCCGCAAGACATTGAGTGCGCAGCAGGCAACCGGCATAGGTCTGTTTGTCTGGGACTGGCCCCAAGGTCCGGCGAGTTGGCCAGAGCGCGTGGCGGCGCTGGATGAACTGGGATTTCCGGGCACCACGGCCTACAGCCAGCCGATCAGCGCGCTGGCCGATGCGCAGCGCTGGCGTGATCACTGGTACCGCTCGCCCTTGCCGTTTGCCAGCGATGGCATCGTCCTTCGCCAGGATAAACGGCCGCCCTCCGAGCGCTGGCAAGCCAAACCGGCCTATTGGAGCATTGCCTGGAAGTATCCCTTCGCCCAGGCGCTGGCCGAGGTGCGCAAGGTTCACTTCAAGACCGGCCGGACCGGGCGGATCACTCCGGTGCTGGAACTGACGCCGGTGATGCTCGATGACCGGCAAATCAAGCGCGTCAGCGTGAGTTCCCTGCAACGTTGGCAAGCGCTGGACATTCGACCTGGCGACCAGGTCGCCATCAGCCTCGCGGGCCTCACCATCCCCCGGCTGGACGGTGTGGTGCTGCGCAGCACCGAGCGCCCGGAACTGAATGTGCCGCGGGCAAAGGACTTTCATTCGCTAAGCTGTTGGCAGCCGACACCGGGATGCGAGGGTCAGTTTCTCGCCCGCCTGACCTGGCTCAGTGGCAAACAGGGTCTGGCCTTGTCCCATGTCGGCCCTGGCACCTGGGAAAAACTGCTTCGAGCAGGTCGCCTGAACAGTCTGCTGGATTGGTTAACCCTCGATACTCAAGAGCTTGCTAACATTGACGGTTTCGGCGAACGCAGCGCCGCGCGACTTTCGAGCAGTTTCGACAGTGCCCGGCAACGCCCTTTCGCCCGCTGGCTCAAAGCCCTGGGTATGCCGCCGACAGGCCAGGCACACCTGGCGAACTCTTGGCAGGCACTGGCGCAACGAAACACCGAGCAATGGCAGGCCGAAGCCGGTATAGGCCCGGGACGCGCAGCGCAATTGAGCGCATTTTTTCGCGACCCGCAGGTTCTGGCCTTGAGTGAAACATTACGGGCGACAGGGATAGACGGTTTTTAGCGACCGGCAATGCCTTGGCGTCCGGGAACCCTCTGGTACCGATGGGCTCGAACAACCATCGCCGCATCGACCCGATTGCCTTTTCACATGGAGCTTTTATGAAATTTCTTTCACCGCTCGCCCTGCTGACCCTTTGCAGTGTGTTGGCCACCCCGCTGATGGCCGACGAAGAAGCTCCGGGACTGACAGGTTGTGCCGCCAAGAAGCAAGGCATCATCAATCAGATCGAACTGGCCAAGTCCCACGGCAACGCCGATCAACAAGCCGGCCTGGAGAAAGCCCTCAGCGAAGTCACTGCCAACTGCACAGACGCCTCGCTGAAGAAAGAACGGGAAAACAAGGTGCTCGCCGCCAAGCACGAAGTCAGCCAGCGTCAGGCCGATCTCGACAAGGCCATGAAAAAAGGCGATCCCGAGAAGATCAACAAGCGCAAAGACAAACTGGCCGAATCCCGCAAAGAATTGCAGGAAGCCGTCGACGAACTGGATAAATAAGAACAGGTAACGAAGCGCGGTCTTCGGTGCTGTCAAATCAGTCTTCGCGAGCAGGCTTGCTCCCACAGGTAATCGCACTCCCCTGTGGGAGCGAGCCTGCTCGCGAAGGCGTCAGACCGGGCACCGCCCATCAATGATCCCGAAACCTTTTATGACACGCACTACAGGCGTCTTCGACCTTTTGCACCGCCGGCCCCAGGTTGCTGGCCTTGTAGGGTTGAACCTGGCTGACGATCACCAATTCACCGGTGGCGCTTTCAAGTTCGCGAGCCATTGCCTGAAAGCGCTCCTGCTGCTGCCAGACATCGCTTTTGGCACTGGTGTGGTCTTCTTCGCGCACTTGCGGAAAATGCTTCCATGGCTCATGGGACAGCGTGTCGAGCTTCGCCGCGCCGTCAGCGAATTTCGGGCCGTCGAACGGAATACGGCCACGCAACATGCCGCCCAGGTCTTCGCCTGTCTTGAGCATTTGCTTGAAAATGGCCTTGCGCTGACCAAGCGGCGAATTGGGATCGACACCGCCGCAAGCGGACAATGTCAGGCAGGCCAGCAATACAACGGAAAGTCTTTTAAGAGTCATGGTGGCTTCAGGTCACGGGAGACGGCGGCCAGTATCCTCGCGTCCCGGGCAAACACCAATACCCCTATTATCAATACGGGTTGCATGCGCGCATGGAGCACACATGCAACCGGCAAAGGAATTACTCCATGAACAGCCGTTTCAAGGCGTGGCGTTGCAGCCTGGCCTGGACCCTGCCGATGGTCGCCCTGCTCGCAGGTTGCACCGGTGGCGACAACAAGCAACCGAAAACCCATGCACTGGCCACCTATTCCAGCGCCACCTGGGAAGCATTGCCGGCAGTGTCCGACAACGACCTCGTCGCCGGCTTCGGCTCATGGCGCAGCGCCTGTACGCGACTCAAGGCCGACCCGGTCTGGGGTGGCACTTGCGCAGCGGCGGCCAACGTACCGCAGGCTGCCGGCGACATTCGCGGTTTTCTCAAGCAGAACCTCGATGTCTACGGCCTGCGCGCCGCCAACGACAACCCCAACGGCCTGATCACCGGTTACTACGAGCCGGTCTACCCCGGCAGCCTGACCCAGACCGCGACCGCGAACATTCCGGTGTATGGCGTGCCCGAAGACATGATCATCGTCGCCCTGGACAGCCTCTACCCGGAACTCAAGGGCAAACGTCTGCGTGGCCGGCTCGAGGGTCGCGTGCTCAAGCCATACGACGATGCGGCAACGATAGAAACCAAAGGCGTCAAGGCACCGGTGGTGGCCTGGCTGACCGATCCGATGAACCTGCAGTTTCTGCAAATCCAGGGTTCGGGTCGTATCCAGCTCGACAGCGGCCGTCAGTTGCGCATCGCTTACGCCGACCAGAATGGCCACCCGTATCGGCCGATCGGACGCTGGCTGGTGGAGCAAGGCGAGCTCAAGAAAGAAGACGTGACCATGGGCGCAATCAGCAACTGGGCCAAAGCCAATCCGTCGCGCATTCCGGAACTGCTTGGCAGCAACCCCAGCTATGTATTTTTTACCCGTAACCCAGACAGCAATGAAGGGCCTCGCGGCTCGCTGAACGTGCCATTGACGGCGGGTTACAGCGCCGCAGTGGATCGCAAGGTCATTCCGTTGGGCAGCCTGCTATGGCTATCCACCACCAAACCGGACGGCAGCGCACTGGTGCGACCGGTAGCGGCGCAGGACACCGGCGGCGCGATCGCCGGCGAGGTTCGCGCGGACCTGTTCTGGGGCACGGGCGATGCGGCCGGGCAACTGGCCGGGGACATGAAGCAACAGGGGCAGATCTGGATGCTGTGGCCCAAGGGCGCGGCGTTGCCGCAAGTGCCGCAGGTGGCTGATGCGGAGAAGACCAAACCCTGAGTCAAATGTTGGCTGTTAGATAGCCATCGCGAGCAGGCTCGCTCCTACAGGGGTTGTGCATAACCTGTGGGAGCGAGCCTGCTCGCGATGAGGCCCTTATTGGCAATGAGGATTCAGACTGACACAACAAAGAATGCAGCTATCAACCCCATCCCCACAAACCACACCAACGACCGCACAATCGCCCAGTCCGCCAGATAGCAAATGATGTAAAGCAGCCGACTGGTAATGAACAAGACCGACAGCACATTGATCGTCACCAGCTCGGCATTGCCAACCAGGTGCGCCACGATCACCGCCGCGGCAAACGCCGGTGTCACTTCGAAGCTGTTCAATTGCGCCGCATGGGCACGCCTGGCAAAACCATTCAGTGATTCCAGAAAGTCCCGGGGGTCATGGTTGTCTTTCAAACCATAGCCGCCGCTGGCCTTGGCGATGCCCGTGCAGAGGTAGGGCAGGAAAATCGCGATCAAAATGCACCACAGAGCAACCGTCATAGAGCAGTCCTTCTTCACATTGTCAGAGCGGTCAGAATTTCATCACCAGCATGCCGATCAGCACTAAGCCGCAGGCCAGGAGCCTGGGCCCGCCAAAAGGCTCTTTCAGATAACGCATACCGAACAGCACCACCAGAATCACGCTGATCTCGCGCAGCGCTGCCGCTTCGGCAATCGAGCCCATCTGCATGGCCCACAGCACCAGAGCGTAGCTGAACAGCACGCAGAACCCGACCGCCAGCCCCAAACGCCACTGCTCGCGCCAGAACAACCTGAACGCCGGTCGCTTGCGCACCCAGGCCAGCAACGGGAACGGCCAGGCACTGAGCAGCGTCACCCAGACCAGGTAGTCCAGTGGCTGCGACCAGCGCCGCAACGCCTGGCCGTCGATGTAGGTGTAGCAACCAATACACAGGCCAATCAGCGCCACCACCGGCAACATCGACCAGGGCAGGCGCGCACCGCCTCCGCCCTGCCATAGCAGGCACAACATGCCCAGCGGGATCAGCAGGATCCCGAAGATCTGCTGATGGGTCAGCGTCTCCCCGGCAAAGATCAGGGTCAGCGCCAGCACCACCAGCGGCGATAACCCGCGCATCAGCGGATAGACCAGCCCGAGGTCGCCGACCCGATAGGCCTGAATCAGCAAATAGCGATAGAGCAATTCGAACGCGGCCGAGGCCAGAATCCACGGCCAGATTTCAATGGGCGGCAGTTCCACGAAAGGCAGCATAACAACGACAAACAACATCGCCACGCTGTCCATGCAGGCCACCACCAGCAGCCGTTCGGCGCTGAATTTGATCAGGGTATTCCACGCCGCATGCAACAGCGCCGCCACCAACACCAGAGCCGTCGCAAGCACGGCACACTCCTTTTGCAGTCCACCCCGTCCCCTGTGGGAGCAAGGCTTGCCCGCGATGGCGCCCTTGAAATCGCCATCGCCGGCAAGCCGTGCTCCCACAAAGTTTCGGGGAGAGAATTGATTCGCGATATGTCAGCAGCTGTTTATACTGCAAGCGACCACGCCGCACTCAGTTGCGCACAGACTAAATCCAATAAAAACTGCCCCTGACCGCTCTCGTCGAGACCGGTCGTTGGCATGCGTATGCCTGATCACAGCGTCAAGACTACCGACAGAGACCTTGCGCATGCCACTCGCTTTGCTTGCCCTCGCTGTTGCCGCATTCGGCATCGGCACCACTGAATTCGTCATCATGGGCCTGCTGCCCGACGTTGCCCGCGACCTCGCGGTGAGCATCCCCAATGCCGGGCTGTTGATTACCGGCTACGCCCTGGGCGTTGTGTTCGGCGCACCGATCCTCGCAGTCGGCACCGCCAACATGCCACGCAAAGCCACATTGCTGGGCATGACGCTGATGTTCATCCTCGGCAACATGCTCTGCGCCCTGGCGCCGAACTACGCCACGCTGATGGCCGCTCGAGTCGTCACCGCACTGTGCCACGGCGCGTTTTTCGGTATTGGCTCGGTGGTGGCCGCCGGGTTGGTGGCACCGAACAAACGGGCCCAGGCGATTGCCATGATGTTCACCGGCCTGACCCTGGCCAACGTGCTGGGCGTGCCGCTGGGCACTGCGCTTGGGCAATACGCCGGCTGGCGCTCGACGTTCTGGGCGGTGTCGGTGATTGGTGTGATCGCCGCCGTTGCGCAATGGCTCTGGTTGCCGAAAGACATTGCGATGGACAAGGCCAACCTCGCCAGCGAGTTCAAGGTGCTGGGCAAGGTCAACGTGCTGTTGGCGCTGGGCATGAGCGTGCTGGCTTCAACCAGCCTGTTCAGCGTATTTACCTATATCGCGCCGATCCTGCAGGACATCACGGGGGTCAGCCCTCACGGCGTGACGATCATGTTGCTGTTGTTCGGGGTGGGTTTGACGGCAGGCAGCATGCTGGGTGGTCGCCTGGCGGACAGCCGCTTGCTGCCGTCGCTGGTCGGCATGGCGCTGGCCGTGGTGCTGGTACTGGCCGCATTCAGTCAGACCAGCCACTCAGTGATCCCGGCGGCGATCACGCTGGTGCTGTGGGGGATCTTCGCCTTCGCCCTGTGCCCGATCCTGCAATTGCTGATCATTGATCAGGCCCACGAAGCCCCCAACCTTGGCTCAACCCTGAACCAGAGCGCATTCAATCTCGGCAACGCGACCGGGGCGTGGATTGGCGGGCTGGTGGTGGCCAGCGGCGCGGACCTGGCGGACTTGCCGTGGACGGGCGCGCTGGTCAGCGGGCTGACGGTGCTGACAGCGCTGTTCTTTATCCATCTGCAACGCCGCGGCGTAGCGGCGGTTAATGCAGCAAGCTGATATCGACTATTTTTCGATCTTCTGCGGGTCGGGCTCCTCGCCCTGATCCGCTGCGTTTTTCGGCGGCCCGCTTTCACTGCGAATCTGCGCATGGCTGATCAGCGCGAAAATAAAGCTGCCACCGATGATATTCCCCGCCAGCGTGGGACCGGCGAACACCAGCCAGAAATCCTTCCACGGCAATTCGCCGGCGAACACCAGGTACGAAACCTCAAGCGAGCCGACCACGATATGAGTGAAATCCCCCAGTGCCATGAAGTAGGTGATGAGGATGATGATCCACATCTTGGCGCTCTCCATGGACGGAATCATCCAGACCATGGTGGCGATCATCCAGCCCGAAACAATGCCCTTGGCGAACATCTGGCCGGTGTGGTTTTCCATGACCTTGCGGCCGATGTCGAGAAAGGCGATATCGGTCTTGCTGTCGAAAATCGGCAGCTCCAGCATCACGTAGGCCACCAGCAAGGTGCCGCAAAGGTTGCCGACCAGCACCACCGTCCACAGCCGCAGTAATCGACCGACGTTGCCCAGCGTGGGCTTGCTCATGATCGGCAGCACCGCCGTCAGGGTGTTTTCGGTGAACAGTTGCTGGCGGGCGAGGATCACCGCGAGAAACCCCGCGCAGTAGCCGAAACTGGCAATCACCTTGAAGCCTTCGCCATCCGGCAGTCGGGAGTTGAGCAAGCCCATGCCCATCAGTGACAGCCCCATGCTCAGGCCGGCGGCCAGCGCGGACCACCACAGCGCGGCAACGCTGCGTTCAAGTTCCTGATCGCCCTGGGTACGGATGATTTCGTGCAACACCGCCGCCCGTGGTGGCTGGCTCTTTTCGACTTCGTGCTGCTCTTTGGCCGAGAGGTCGGGGGTCTTGCCGGCTTTGTGAGTGTCCATAACGCTCCTGAACCGCTGGCATGCGATTTAGTTACGACCCGCGCCGGTTGGAGCTGTTCACCGCCCTATCAAACGAAACCTTCCCTTGTAGGAGCTGGCTTGCCAGCATAGGGGCCCTCAAGGCAGCCAAAAGCTTCGCTGGCAAGCCAGCTCCTACAGGTCCCGCATTATTCGACGGGGGCATCATCCTTGAACTGGTCTTTGACGTACTTGATCTCGGTCCGGCCGTGGGGGGCGGGCAAACCGTCTTCGCCGAGGTTGACGAAGACCATCTTCTCGACCGTCAGGATGCTTTTGCGGGTGATCTTGTTGCGCACTTCACACGTCAGGGTGATCGAGGTGCGGCCAAATTCGGTGGCGGTGATGCCCAGTTCGATGATGTCGCCCTGGCGCGAAGCGCTGACGAAGTTGATTTCGGAAATGTACTTGGTGACGACGCGCTGGTTGCCCAGTTGGACGATGGCGTAAATCGCCGCTTCTTCGTCGATCCAGCGCAGAAGGCTGCCGCCGAACAGCGTGCCGTTGGGGTTGAGGTCTTCGGGTTTGACCCATTTGCGGGTGTGGAAATTCATGCTCACTCCTGACCGTCTTGCCGATAGATGCCAAGGATCATGGCAGAGCCTGGACCAGAGCTCTATTCGGCATCTTCTATAGCCACTATTACCGTTCGAACATTGACCGACAGAAACCCTTTGGAAGATCAGCATAGCCCGCTATAATCGCCCCCGTTTCAAAACGGTCATCATGACTTGATACCGTTTTCCCGCCACCTGTCCGAGGGGCGCTGCAGCAGGCTAGACCTGTCAGGCTCGGATGGGGCGTTGCCAGGCCTTGATCGGCCCGACACTAAACGCACAACGGCGCCCATTCGCATACTTTACGAATGGAGGCTCTTCATGAGCGCTGTTATCACGCCTGCAGGTTTTAACGATTACAAAGTCGCCGACATGTCCCTGGCTGCCTGGGGCCGTCGCGAAACCATCATCGCCGAATCCGAAATGCCGGCCCTGATGGGTCTGCGCCGCAAGTACTCCGAAGAGCAACCGCTCAAGGGTGCGAAAATCCTCGGCTGCATCCACATGACCATCCAGACTGCCGTGCTGATCGAAACCCTGGTTGCCCTGGGTGCCGAAGTACGCTGGTCGTCCTGCAACATTTTCTCGACTCAAGACCAGGCCGCCGCGTCCATCGCTGCTGCCGGCATTCCGGTTTTCGCCTGGAAAGGTGAAACCGAAGAAGAGTACGAGTGGTGCCTGGAGCAAACCATCCTGAAAGATGGCGCGCCTTGGGATGCCAACATGATCCTCGACGACGGCGGCGACCTGACCGAGTTGCTGCACAAGAAATACCCACAGGTACTGGATCGCGTCCACGGCGTGACCGAAGAAACCACCACCGGCGTTCACCGCCTGCTGGACATGCTGGCCAAGGGCGAGCTGAAAATCCCGGCCATCAACGTCAACGACTCGGTGACCAAGAGCAAGAACGACAACAAGTACGGCTGCCGTCACAGCCTGAACGATGCGATCAAGCGCGGTACCGACCACCTGCTGTCCGGCAAGCAAGCGCTGGTCATCGGCTACGGTGACGTGGGCAAGGGTTCCGCCCAGTCCCTGCGTCAGGAAGGCATGATCGTCAAGGTCTCCGAAGTTGACCCGATCTGCGCCATGCAAGCCTGCATGGACGGTTTCGAAGTGGTTTCGCCGTTCATAGACGGCATCAACAACGGCACCGAAGCGAGCATCGACAAGGCACTGCTGGGCAAGATCGACCTGATCGTGACCACCACCGGCAACGTCAATGTTTGCGATTCGAACATGCTCAAGGCCCTGAAGAAGCGCGCTGTCGTCTGCAACATCGGCCACTTCGACAACGAAATCGACACCGCTTTCATGCGCAAGAACTGGGCATGGGAAGAAGTGAAGCCGCAGGTTCACAAGATCCACCGTACCGGTGCAGGCAGCTTCGATCCGCAGAACGACGACTACCTGATCCTGCTGGCCGAAGGCCGCCTGGTGAACCTGGGCAACGCCACTGGTCACCCGAGCCGCATCATGGATGGTTCGTTCGCCAACCAGGTTCTGGCGCAGATCTTCCTGTTCGGCCAGAAGTACGCCGACCTGTCGCCAGCCCAGAAAGCCGAGCGCCTGACCGTTGAAGTACTGCCGAAGAAACTCGACGAAGAAGTGGCCCTGGAAATGGTCCGCGGTTTCGGCGGCGTCGTGACTCAACTGACCAAGACCCAGGCCGACTACATCGGCGTGACCGTCGAAGGTCCGTTCAAGCCGCACGCTTACCGCTACTAACAGGCGGCAATAGTTCGCTCTTCCTGTGGGAGCGAGCCTGCTCGCGAAAGCGTTGTATCAGTCGACATCAATGTTGAATGATGAACCCTCTTCGCGAGCAGGCTCGCTCCCACATGGAACATGTGTTGCCTCGCTGGTTCTTGTGTTTCCAAGGATATGACCATGTCCCAAGATCGTCGCTACAGCTTCGAGTTCTTCCCTACGAAGACCGACGCTGGGCATGAAAAACTGCTCGCCACTGCTCGTCAGCTGGCCACGTACAACCCCGATTTCTTCTCCTGCACCTACGGCGCTGGCGGTTCGACGCGTGATCGCACCCTCAACACCGTGTTGCAGCTTGAAAGCGAAGTCAAAATCCCTGCCGCGCCGCACCTGTCTTGCGTGGGCGACAGCAAGGACGACTTGCGCGGCCTGCTGAGCCAATACAAGGCCGCCGGTATTACCCGAATCGTTGCCCTGCGCGGTGACCTGCCTTCGGGCATGGGCATGGCCAGCGGCGAATTGCGCCACGCCAATGACCTGGTCGAATTCATTCGTGAACAGACCGGCGATCATTTCCACATCGAAGTTGCCGCCTATCCGGAAATGCACCCGCAAGCGCGCAATTTCGAAGACGATATTGCCAATTTCGTGCGCAAGGCCAACGCCGGCGCCGACAGCGCGATCACCCAGTACTTCTTCAACGCCGACAGCTATTTCTATTTTGTCGAACGTGTGCGGGCACTGGGCGTGAATATCCCGATCGTGCCGGGCATCATGCCGATCACCAACTACAGCAAACTGGCACGTTTTTCCGACGCCTGCGGTGCGGAAATCCCGCGCTGGATTCGCAAGCAACTGGAAGCGTATGGTGACGACACCCAAAGCATTCAGCGTTTCGGCGAGCAGGTGATTACCGAAATGTGTGAGCGTTTGTTGCAAGGCGGTGCGCCAGGCTTGCATTTCTATACCCTGAACCAGGCTGAAGCCAGTCTGGCTGTGTGGAACAACTTGAAGCTACCGCGCTGATCGTTTCCACGCTGGTATACGGGGCCCTCTTCGGAGGGCCTTTTACATTCGGAAGAACCTACGGAAAGCTGTAGCCCCATGATGACTGCGCCCTCGACCTCACGCCCTCAACTCGTCTACCTGGTATTCGGCTCCGAAACCTACCATCAGGAAGCCGTGTTCAGCATTGCCAGTGCCTTGGCCTGGCTGCGTGAAACGCCAGACGCGGCGCTCGATATCCAGGTCTTCAGCGACAACCCGCAACCCTACGAAAAACTGCCCGTGCACGTACGCCCTCTCGACGAAGCAACACGCCGACGCTGGAACGAACCCCACGGCTATCACTTTCGCGCCAAGCATGTCGCCCTGCGCACGGTGCTGGAAGAGTTCGACACGGCGCTGCTGATCGACACCGATACGTTCTTCCACTGCTCACCACTCAAGTTGTTCGAACGCGTGCAACCGGGCACGCTGCTGTGTAACGACTACTACACCCACTACGGCAACAACAAAGAGAACCTGCTCTACACCGCGTTGTCGGCAACGCTCATGGAAAGGGGCCTGGCTGACGACCAGATGATGCTGCTCAATTCCGGTGTCATCGGTTTGAACCGGCAGGACATTCAAGTCCTCGACCGCTCGATCGCGCTGATCGACGAATTGTTCCCGTCTGCGCCGGGCGCGTACACCCTCGAGGAGTTCTGCCTGTCGGTAGCAGCCTATCGGACGCTGGAGATCAAAAAGTGTCCGGACCTGATTCACCACTACTGGAGTCGCAAGCAATTGTTCAGGGCCAAGGTCAAAGCCTGGGCCATCAAACACGCCGCACAACCGACCAGCCCGGCAGCACTGGATGACACCCGCCGCGTGTCGGCTCATCTTCCACGGCCACCACGATCACAGCGAATGCTCTACAAGGTCATTACCCTGGCGCTGCCCCAACATCTGCGCCAATTCATTCGCGAAGTCCTTTACGGCTGCTATGAACACCCCAACGAGTTCGACCAGGCCTGCGGACCGGTCTGGTGGGAAAAGGCACTGCAGAACCAGCAGGAACGCCTTGGTACGCCAGTTGGCCAACACCTGCTTGAGGACTGGTTCACCAAGCCCCTGGTCAAAATGATTCTTGGTGAGCGGTGCACAGCTATCCACGCACACTTGCTCAATACGTCGAGCAAATAGCGACGTCGCACCCAATCTGCTCAGGTACAACGCTAAACATGCACGCCAGAGCTTCTCATTAGGCGTTCAGCGTACTAACCTCAGGCCATGCCCGCCATTGCCCAGCTGCTTACCGTTGTGCTTTTTACTTGCCTGAGCTTCGCCGCCCGGGGCGAGAAACTGCGCATTGTCACGGAACCGTGGGCTCCTTATGTCTATGAGGAGAACGGCAAATCCCTTGGGCTCGATTACGAAACCACCGCCATTGTGTTCAAGCGCCTGGGCATCGAAGTGGAATGGCAGTTCCTGCCGTGGAAGCGCTGCCTGTCAATGCTCGAAACGGGTCAGGCCGATGGCGCGCTGGACATTTTCCACAGCGATGAGCGCGACGCGACCCTGCTCTACCCCAGCGAACCGCTCTCGGAAGTCCAGTTCGTGATGTTCTACGCCAATGGTCGTCCGCACCCGTTTCGCACCCTCGACGAACTGCGCGGGCTGACCATCGGCACCTCGCCTGGTTACCTATACAGCCAGGATTTCAGGGAGTCGACGCTGTTCACCCGCGAACCGGCACCGAGCCACGAAGCCAATTTCGGCAAGCTGGTGCGCGGACGGATCGACCTGCTGATCACCGACCGCCGGGTCGGCCAGCATTTGCTCGACGAGCTGAATATCCGTGACAAGATTACCGAAAACCCGACTGTCATCAGCCAACAGAGCCAGTTTCTGGCGGTGCGTCGCAATGCCGGCATGGATTTGTTGGTACAACGCTTCGGTGCCGAGCTCAAACGCTTCAAGCGCGAACAGGCCTACGCGGAGCTCAGCGCCCGCTACGGCGCTGCCCCGGTAACCGCGGCGAACGCAGCGAGTGCCACCGCGACCCGTACAAAAACCGTTGAGCAGCAGGAAAGCGGCGCGCAGTGATTGCTCTGTTATACTCCGGCCTTCCCGCCAGGCTCACGCCCGGACGCTCGGAATCGTTCAAGGCATCTCGACCCCGCTACAGCGCAGCTTTTCAGCCCGCGCGAGCACTCCAGACGAACCTTCGAAACCCAGCAGGACCGGACGGGATAGCGTCTCCTTAAACGCCATTCGCGCCAGGCAAGACTCCCATTGGGCCAAGCCCTAACTAAAACAGGATTTCTCATGTCCTTTGCTTCCCTCGGTCTCTCCGAGGCTTTAGTCCGCGCCATTGAGGCAGCGGGCTATACCGAGCCTACTCCGGTGCAACAGCGGGCCATTCCCGCCGTGTTGCAAGGTCGCGACCTGATGGTCGCGGCACAGACAGGTACTGGTAAAACCGGCGGTTTCGCCCTTCCGATCCTGGAGCGGTTGTTCCCCAACGGTCACCCGGACAAATCCCAGCGTCACGGCCCGCGCCAGCCGCGCGTACTGGTCCTGACCCCCACGCGCGAACTCGCTGCCCAAGTGCATGAAAGCTTCAAGGTCTATGCCCGCGACCTGAAATTCGTCAGCGCCTGCATCTTCGGCGGCGTCGGCATGAACCCTCAGGTTCAAGCCATGTCCCGTGGCGTCGACGTGCTGGTGGCCTGCCCTGGCCGTCTGCTCGATCTCGCCGGCCAAGGCAGCGTCGACCTGTCCCACGTGGAAATCCTCGTGCTGGACGAAGCCGACCGCATGCTCGACATGGGCTTCGTCCATGACGTGAAGAAAGTCCTGGCCCGCCTGCCGGCCAAACGGCAGAACCTGCTGTTTTCGGCGACGTTCTCCAAGGACATCACCGACCTCGCCGGCAAACTGCTGCACAACCCGGAACGCATCGAAGTCACGCCACCGAACACCACGGTCGAGCGCATCGAGCAGCGCGTGTTCCGCCTGCACGCCAGCCACAAGCGTGCGCTGCTGGCGCACCTGATCACCGCTGGCGCCTGGGAACAGGTGCTGGTGTTCACCCGCACCAAGCACGGCGCCAACCGCCTGGCCGAGTACCTGGACAAACACGGCCTGAGCGCCGTTGCAATCCACGGCAACAAGAGCCAGAACGCCCGCACCAAAGCCCTGGCCGATTTCAAGGCAGGGACTGTGCGCATCCTGGTCGCCACGGACATCGCTGCACGCGGCCTCGATATCGACCAGTTGCCACACGTGGTCAACTTCGAACTGCCTAACGTCGATGAAGACTATGTGCACCGCATCGGCCGTACCGGCCGTGCCGGTCGTTCGGGCGAAGCGATCTCGCTGGTGGCCCCGGACGAAGAAAAACTGCTGAAAAGCATCGAACGCATGACCAAGCAGAAAATCGCCGACGGCGACCTGATGGGCTTCGATGCCAGCGCCGTGGAAGCTGAAAAACCGGAAGCCCGCGAACGTCCGGACATGCGCAACCCGCGCAATCCACGTGGCCCGCGCGGCGATGGTCCGAACGGCAGCGGTGGCGGTCGTAAAGACAAGGGCAAGGACAAGGGCAAGGAGAAGCCTGCGACAGGTGAGCGCGGCGAGCGTCCGGCCCGTCAGCAGAAGCCTCGCGAAGGCACCCCGGCACGTGAACAGCGTCAGCCAAGCCAACCACCACGTGCCGCCGCTGATCGCGCTCCAGACGAGTTCCTGGATGACGATATCGATAACTTCGGTAACCGCGTCGACTACGTGCCACAACAGAAACCGGCCCAGGGCCGTGGACGCCGTCCAGGTGCTCCGGCACAAGGCACGGCCGCCGGTTCGGGCGCTCCACGGGGTGGCAAGCCTCAGGGCCGCCAGAGCGGTCCGCGCAACAGCGATGGCGCCAGCACTGGCACGCCGCCAGCCAAGCGCAGCGGCCCACGCAACGGTGCGCCACGTGACGGTCAGGCCCGTCGCGAAGAGTCGCGCAATCGCCGCCCGGCTCGTGACGACCAGTCCCGTTCCGAACCGGCCGTGCAGAACCCGCGCAGTCCGGCACCGAAGATCATGCACAAGGAGTCCAAGGCCGATCGCTTCCCGACACCTGAGCAGCTGGATCAACTGCCAAGCCGTCCTCGCGGCGAAAAACCGGCATTGCTGACTCGCAATCGCTGATTTGTCGCTGAAATGAAAAATGCCCCGGATCGCAGGATCCGGGGCATTTTTTTGGCGAATGAGAAAACCTGTGGGAGCGAGCCTGCTCGCGAAGGGGGCGTGTCAGTCGCCATCAAAGTTGGATGAACCACCGCCTTCGCGAGCAGGCTCGCTCCCACAGGGATTTTTTGATCCCAGCAGGGATTTGTATACGGCAATAAAAAAACGCCCGCGCTCATGAGAGCAGCGGGCGTTGTTTTGTCAGGCGCGAAAATTACTTCGCTTTCACACCTTCAAACGAGACGTACATTTCAACCGCATCGGACGATGGGCCCAGGTCCTTCTGCGTGCCGAAATCGGAACGTTTGAGGCCGAAAGTGCCTTCGAAACCGGCACGGTAGCCGCCCCATGGATCCTTGCCTTCACCCAGGAAGGTAGCCTTGACCACGATTGGCTTGGTCACGCCCAGGATGGTCAGGTCACCGGCGACGTCAGCGGTGTCTTTGCCCGCTGCGTTTTTACCGGTTGGCTTGACGCTGGTGGAAACGAACGTCGCCTTGGTACCGTTCAGGAAGTCTTTGCTGGAAATGTGCTTGTCGCGCTCGGCGTTGTTGGTGAACACGCTGGCGGTATTCACATTGAACTCGATCTTGCTGGCTTCAGGCTTGGCAGCGTCAAAGCTGAACTTGCCGTCGATGTCCTTGAACGTGCCGATGATGTAGCTGTAGCCCAGGTGGCTGATCTTGAAGTCAACGAAGGCGTGCTGGCCTTCTTTGTCGACCACGTAGTCAGCGGCCATAACGTTACCGGCGGACAACAGGGCAGAACCGATTGCCAGAGCGGCCAGAGTCTTTTTCAACATACTTTGTTTTCCTTTGGAGTCGAGGTTGAGCTTCAGGCTTTGCGACCCAGCATTCGTTTGAGGGTCACATCGCGATCGATAAAGTGGTGCTTCAATGCTGCCAACGCATGGAGGCCGGAAAAAATGACCAGCACCCACGCCAGGTAGAGATGAATCGCGCCAGCGGTGTCTGCCTGGTCCGGTAGTCCGGACACCAGCGCAGGCACTTCAAACCATCCAAACACCGGGATCCCGACACCTTCCGCGGTGGAAATCAGGTAACCGGCAATCATCACAGCGAACAGCGTGAGATACAGAAAGCCATGGCCGAAGTGGGCGCCGAGGCGTGTCATGCGGCTGTAGCTGGACAAAGTAGGCGGCGGCGGACTGACGAAGCGCCACAGCACCCGCAGCACCATCACAGCCAGCAACACCAGGCCGATGCTCTTGTGCAAGTCCGGTGCGTCTTTACGCCAGGTGCTGTAGTAGTCGAGACCGACCATCCACAGGCCCAGCGCGAACAGACCGAACACCGCCAGTGCCACGCCCCAGTGCAGGACTATGCTGACCAAACCATAACGGGAAGTAGAGTTACGTAGCTGCATTGCCTAGATCCTGTGAGTGCTGGCCCAAGACTATCGAGTTATCTATCGAATTAAAGCGGAAAATTTCGCTTTGAAATATCGAAAAATGCGATCAAGAGTCTGAAATGGCTGAGTTAAGGAAAGATTAAAGGCCAGATTGTGAAAAAAAGTGTGTCCAATTGAAGAACACCTTGGCAAAGAATTTATTCGATTGCCCGCCGCATGGCCTTCAATGGCCTTTGTAGGAGCTGGCTCGCCAGCGAAGGCGGCCTCGATTCCTGCATCGCCAGGCAGGACGCCTTCGCCGGCAAGCCGGCTCCTACAGATGCTGCGTCAGCCACAGACTTTTCTGTCATCCCCGCCCGTGTAGGAGCTGGCTAGCCAGCGAAGACGGCCTCGAGTCTTGCATCGCCAAACAGGCCGCCTTCGCCGGCACCCTTCAAGCAATAAATGTTTTTAAGGCATGCAATAAATATGTATCGCCACCTCCATATTCGAACTTGATTAACTAAGCGCTCAACAGTTTATTAATCAAGGTGAAAACATGACTTCTACGTTTACCCCATTCCAGGCAAGTGGCACTTCGGTGCTGCCTCCTAATCAAACTATGTCACCGGGACAGTTTCTTTTGTCCGAGAACAGGCGATACAGCTTGCTATTACAGGCTGACGGAAACCTGGAAATCTGATCATCTACGATCAACGGACGGGAGACATGCGTTGGGCTCGAGTTGGATTCGTCCCCGGTCGAATTCCAAAGCCAAAGGAAAGCCTGATCAGAATACTACCGGATGGTACAGAGATTACATTGTGGAAATTCCCATGAGCCAATCTCTAATTATGGAAGACTGGTGGGGGCTGTAAGCAAGCATGGTTGTATGGATCTATCTGGCACTTGTGAGCAAGTTCAGTGCCTTGATTTCTAGTCATTGGACGATCATCCACACAGCCAGAAAGTGCTATCAAGATCATTATTGCTACCATTACTTTCATACACCCCTCCTGTTTTTTGAAGAGCATAGATTTTAAGTTAAAGCGTCACTATCACTTGCTTCTGGTTGTTTTGTGGGAAGCCTCTGATAAACCGCTGAAACGTGTAGGACCGGGCTCGCGTTGTGCGACTGTACAGTGCTGCACAGTCAAATCTTGGGTGTTTCACGCTTGATAGACGAGCAAAAAAAACGCGGCTCTTAAGCCGCGTTTTTTTACACCTGAACGTTACTGAGCCTTGGTCTCAGTAGTCGCCGCTGGCTTCTTCGCCGGTTCAGCCTTTTTCACCGCAGCCTTGGCCGGGGCTTTTTTCGCCTCGGTCTTGGCTGCCGGTTTCTTCGCCGGGGCTTTGGCCGTTGCCTTCTTGGCAGGCTCGGCTTTTACCGGTGCAGCAGGCTTCGGTGCCTCGACCGGAGCAGGTGCTGGTGCCGGCGTTGGAGCCGGGGCTGGCGCTGGAGCGACCGGCTCTGGCGCCTTGACCGGCTCCGGCTTCTTCTCGTCATCCGAGCCGCCGAACAGGTTGCTGAAGAAGTTGCCCTTCTTCGCAGCCACCGCGCCAGCGCCTACCGCCGCTGCCGCCGCCACTGGAGCCGCTTTGGCCGGCTCAAACGACTTGCCGGCCGCCAGGTCTTCAACCTGACCGGCAGCACGCTGACCAGTGCGCAATGCGCCTTCCAGGGTGCCTGGGTACAAGGTGTCAGTGTGTTCGCCAGCAAAGGCTACACGCTGAACCGGACGCTCCCACAGGCGCCAGTACTTGCTGATCTGGCCCGGACCGAAGGCCAGGTAAGCGCCACCCATCGATGGGTCGGTGCTGTAGCGACGGATTTCATAGCCGGTAAAGGAACCGCGCGCCTGTGGATAAAACGCATGCAGGCGAATCAGTACCTGGTCGACCATCTGCTTGTCGCCGAAGGCTTGCATCACCCGGGCGTTGTCGCCGGACAGGTTGATCACCACGTTGGCGCCGCCCTTCAGGGCCGGCTCGACCCACAACATGCCCAGGCCGGTGTTGCTGTAGATCTCGCCGGACATCCGCGCCTTGCTTTCCCACACTGGCGTCTTGAACTTCAGCATGATCTGGTCGCGCCAACCGTAGTTGGTGCCCTTGATCGCCGCCAGGTGCTGATCGTCGAGCGCGGGGATCATCTGGATCTTGTTCAGGGCGCGCAACGGCACGGCCAGGACCACATAGTCAGCCTGATAGCCGACGCTGCCGACCTTGACGGTGACACCGTCCTTTTCCTGAGTGATGGACGAGACCGGGGAATTGGTCTTGATGGTCTTCAGTTGCTTGACGAAGGCCTGGGCCAGCACCGGGCTGCCACCGACCAGACGCGAAGCGCGCAGGTCACGGTCGGCCACACCACGGTAAACGCGGCTCTGCTGAGCGTAATACAGCAGCGACAGACGCGAAGGCTCATCGTAATGGGTACGAATCTGCTGGTTGATCAACTGGCGCGCGGTGGCCGGCAGGTTCTGCTTGTCGAGCCAGCTGGACACGTTGATCTGGTCCAGGGCGTGCAGCGAACTGGTGGCTGCCGGATTCTGCGGGTCATCAATCGAACGTGCGAGATCGTCGAGGGTTTTCTCGTAACGCTTGAGCGCGTCGGCGGTAGCCGGCTGCTTGCTGGACAGATCGGCGGCACTGAAATATTCGCCGTCGATCAGGTAGCCCGGCGTACGCACGAATTCAGGCGCCGGCGTGGTGCTCAGCTTGAAGGTCGATACGTACTTGTTCAGGACCGGTTGGGTCTTGTCGTTGCCGATCCACTCGCTGGTGGACATGCCGGAGCGACCGCCCAGGCTCGGCTTGGCTTCCAGCAGCGTGACCTGCCAGCCCTTGTTTTGCAGTTCATAAGCAGCCGTGAGGCCAGCGACCCCGCCACCGATCACGATCGCGGTTTTATCCTTGGCCAGCGCAGACACGCTGAACAGCCCCAACATCACCAGCGCACAGGCGCGCAGCCAACCGACAGACATTCAGCGAACTCCGGAAATACACGAAAAAAATAGCGGTTTTGCGAGCCAGTCGGCTCAAGAACCGCGAAGGATACGTCAGCCTTCAGACGCCCGCCAGCAGCGTCTTTCGCCCTATACAAAGTAGCTCATTCGACACAATGGGTTGTCCCCGTGCGATGCATTGCATAGGCTTGCGCGATTGTATGTCCGCGCCTGGCACGGACCGCCTCGAGGAGAGTGAGAATGGGCCTGAATAAACAGTGGATGGAACGCGATCTCGCGGTGTTGTGGCATCCCTGCACCCAGATGAAGGACCACGAGCAACTGCCGCTGATCCCGATCAAGCGCGGTGAAGGCGTCTGGCTGGAAGATTTCGAAGGCAAGCGCTACCTCGACGCCGTCAGCTCCTGGTGGGTCAACGTCTTCGGCCACGCCAACCCGCGGATCAACCAGCGCATCAAGGACCAGGTCGATCAGCTGGAGCACGTGATCCTCGCCGGTTTCAGCCATCAACCGGTGATCGAGCTGTCCGAGCGCCTGGTGAAGATGACGCCGGAAGGCCTGACCCGGTGCTTCTACGCCGATAACGGCTCGTCCTGCATCGAAGTCGCGCTGAAAATGAGCTTTCACTACTGGCTCAACCGCGGCCAGCCGAACAAGAAACGCTTCGTCACCCTGACCAACAGCTACCACGGCGAAACCATGGCGGCGATGTCGGTGGGCGACGTGCCGCTGTTCACTGAAACCTACAAAGCCTTGCTGATGGACACCATCAAGGTGCCGAGTCCGGATTGCTACCTGCGTCCCGAAGGCATGAGCTGGGAAGAACATTCGCGCAACCTGTTCGCCGCCATGGAGCAGACCTTGGCCGAGAACCACGACACGGTTGCGGCGGTGATCGTCGAGCCGCTGATCCAGGGCGCTGGCGGTATGCGCATGTACCACCCGGTGTACCTCAAGCTGCTGCGCGAAGCTTGCGATCGCTATGGCGTGCACCTGATCCACGACGAAATCGCCGTTGGCTTCGGCCGTACCGGGACGATGTTCGCCTGCGAACAGGCCGGCATCCGCCCGGATTTCCTCTGCCTGTCCAAGGCCCTGACCGGCGGCTACCTGCCACTGGCCGCGTGCATGACCACAGACGAAGTCTATAGCGCCTTCTACGACGATTACCCGACCCTGCGCGCCTTCCTGCACTCCCACAGCTACACCGGCAACCCGCTGGCGTGCGCGGCGGCACTGGCGACGCTGGATATCTTCGAAGAAGACAACGTCATCGAGAACAACAAGGCCCTGGCGCAACGCATGGCCTCCTCCACCGCGCACCTGGCCGATCACCCGAATGTCTCGGAAGTACGCCAGACCGGCATGGTGCTGGCCATCGAGATGGTCAAGGACAAGGCCACCAAGGAGGCCTGGCCATGGCAGGAACGTCGCGGCCTGAAGGTGTTCCAGCACGCCCTGGAGCGCGGTGCTTTGCTGCGCCCATTGGGCAGCGTGGTGTATTTCCTGCCGCCGTATGTGATTACCCCCGAACAGATCGACTTTCTGGCTGAGGTGGCCAGCGAAGGCATCGACATTGCTACCCGCGACAGCGTGAGCGTGGCGGTGCCGAAGGACTTTCACCCGGGCTTCCGTGATCCGGGGTGATTGATTTCACCTGAGATCCTGTGGTGTCTGGACTGCTGCCATCGCTGGCAAGCCAGCTCCCACAGTGACCGCATAACCCTGTGGGAGCTGGCTTGCCAGCAATGGCGGCGCCAAGACCTGCACATGAATTACAGAGACCCCGTATGAGACTGTCCCGCTTCTTTATCGACGCCCCCCTGAGCACCGGCGAGCACGAACTGCCCGAGGCCCAGGCCCATTACATCGGTCGAGTGCTGCGCATGGCCGAGGGCGATACGTTGCAACTGTTCGACGGCTCAGGTCACGAATTTCGGGCCACGCTGGTCGAAGTCGGCAAGAAACGCGTCGTGGTGCAAATCGATGAAAGCTTCGCCGGCCAGGTCGAGTCACCGTTGCAGATCCATCTCGGCCAGGGCCTGTCCCGTGGCGAGCGCATGGACTGGGCCATTCAGAAAGCCACCGAATTGGGTGTCAGCGAAATCACCCCGATTTTCAGCGAGCGCTGTGAAGTCCGTCTCAAGGACGAGCGCGCCGACAAACGCCTGCTGCACTGGCGCCAGGTGGCGATCAGCGCCTGCGAACAATGCGGCCGTTCACGGGTGCCGGTCATTCACCCGCCGGTGCTGTTGGCCGACTGGCTGAAGCAGACCGAGGCTGAATTGAAGCTGGTTTTGCATCCGGTGGCCGAGCCGTTGGTCAGCCATGCGAAGCCTTCGACACTGGCGTTCCTGATTGGGCCGGAGGGTGGGCTGTCGGATGCAGAAGTGGATCAGGCCAAGGGCGCTGGCTTTCATGCGGCTCGCCTCGGGCCGCGGGTATTGCGCACGGAGACAGCGCCGGTTGTGGCGCTTGCGGTGGCCCAGCAACTTTGGGGTGATTTCTAGGGCCTCTTCGCGAGCAGGCTCGCTCCCACAGTGGAACGCATTTCAAATGTGGAAGCGAGCCTGCTCGCGAATGGCCGTGACACGGTTCAGTGATTGAAACCGCGCAGATCGATGGATGGCTGGCGCTGGCCGATCAGCTCGCTGAGTAACCGACCGCTGCCGCACGCCAGGGTAAAACCCAACGCGCCATGGCCGAGATTGAGCCACAGGTTGCGATAGGCCGTAGCCCCCAACAACGGCACCCCGCTGGGGGTGGCCGGGCGCATGCCGGCCCATTCGACAGCTGAGTCATAGTCGCCGGCATTGGGGAATGTATCGCAGGCCTGGCGCTTGATCAGGGCCAGACGCTCTGGATCGATCGACGGGTCGAAACCGACGATGTCGACCATCGCGGCGACCCGCAACTGTTCGCCGATACGGGCGTAAACGATCTTGCGGTCGTAATCGGTGATGCTCACGTCCGGCGCCCGGTGTCCGGTGCCGATGGGCACCGTCAGGCTGTAGCCCTTCAGCGGATACAGCGGCAGATGCAGGCCAGGCAATGCCAGCAGCGGACTGCGATGGCCGGCGGCGATGACCAATTGATCGACGGCCAGCACTTCATCCACAAATTCAATGGCACTGACAGAACCGTCGCTGTGACGAATTCCGGTCACCGCCCTACCGAGGCGGAACTTGCAACGGCCAGATGCGTTCAACCGCTCGGCCAGTAGCTGGCAGAAAGCGTGGCAGTCGCCCACTTCCTCGTCCGGGGTATAGATCGCGCCGACAAAGGGTGCATCGGCCAACGCCGGCTCCAGATCTGCACATTCGACGGCCGACAACACTTGCTGCTGTTGCGGATCGGCCAATTTTTTACGCGCATGCCCGAAGCTTGCAGCATTGCGAAACGTCACCAGTTTGCCGTTACGTCGCCAATGGAATCCGCTCAGTCCATCGTCCTCGCGCCAGCCCTTTAGCGTGCTTTGGCTGAACAGCGCCAGACGCAACAGATGCGCGGCGTTTTCGCGGTTGATCGAGCTTCGGCACGCGGCAAGGAATGCGGCCATCCAGCGCCACTGCACCGGGTCCAGGCGCGGGCGCAGCTTCAAGGGCGAATCGCCGCGCAGCATCCAGCCGATGGCTTGCAGGGGAACACCGGCATCAGCCAGCGGCGCGACGTAGCGATAGGACAACTGGCCGCCGTTGGCGAAACTGGTTTCGCTGCCCAGGGAATCCCGGGCTTCGACCACTGTCACCTCGAAGCCGTCGCGCACCAGCGCATAGGCCGTTGCCAGGCCAATCACGCCGCCGCCGATGATGCACACACGCTGAGCCATGTCCGTCCTTAAAACCGTTGTGAAGACGAGGTCGAGGTTAGAGCCAGGTGACAGGCGGCGAACAATGAATAAAGATGCCAAACCCATAAGCTAAGGTTATGGACTTGCCATGCGTCTTCGTCACATCGAGATTTTCCAGGCTATCCGCCAGACCGGTTCAATCAGCGCGGCCGCGCAATTGCTGCACGTCTCGCAACCCGCGGTAACCAAGGTGCTGCAGCATGCCGAGCAGCAGTTGGGGTTCCCGTTGTTCCTGCGGGTTCGCGGCAAGTTGCAGGCGACCCCGGAAGCCCTGGAGCTGGAGCGTGAAGTGGATAAGGTCAGCGAGAGCCTGCAAGGCGTGCGACGCCTGGCCCAGAGCCTGCGCCGCGAACCTGGCCACAGCCTGCGCATCGGCGCCACCCCGGCGCTGGCCCTGTCATTGTTGCCGCCGGCCATTCACGAGTGGAGCGCATGTTACCCGGATATCGCCTGCGAGCTATCCAGCGCCCATAGCCGTGAACTGGTGCAGAACCTGTTGATGCGCGAAGTGGATGTCGCCCTGACCTTGCAGCGACCGGATCATCCGGGATTGAAGGCGCAGGCTTTGGCTTCAGGCGTGCTGGTGGCGTTGGCGCCCAAGGGTTATTGGCCGGACGAAGAGCTCGGTCAACCGCTGCCGTTGATGGCGTTGGCAGGGGCGCCACTGATTGGATTATCGAGCGCCGACCCCTTGGCCGCGCGACTGGACAGCTACCTGGAAGCAGTCGAGCCACCGCCCCGGGTGCGCATCGCCGTGCAGACCTACTCACTGGCCAGGGCAATGGTGGAATCCGGTGCAGGGCTGGCGGTGATCGATCCGTTCACCGCGCTGGGCGCCTCGTCCTCCACGACCACAATTCGCCCACTGGCACCGCCGCTGCCCATCACTCTGTACGCAGTAACCCGCGCCGCCGAACCACCGCCCCACACCTTGAACGACCTGTTGCAGATCTTCAGCCGCCGTGCCCAGGAACAACTGGATCATCTGATCCCCACACCCTCTTGAATCCAGTCACATAACCACTGTGGGAGCGAGCCTGCTCGCGAAGGCGTCAGGTCAGCCAACATCATCATTGACTGATCCACCGACTTCGCGAGCAGGCTCCCACAGGTAAAGCCACAGTGTGCTCTAAAGGACATAAAACCAGATCGCCACAAAGTGCAGCAAACTCCCGGCAATCACGAACAGATGCCAGATCCCGTGGGCATGCCGCAGACGATCATCAAGGGCAAAAAAGATGATGCCCACGGTGTAGAACACGCCACCCAATGCCAGCCAGGTAAAACCGGCAGCGCCCAGTGCGGCGAGCAATGGCTTGACCGCCACCAGCACGATCCAGCCCATTACCGCGTAAATCACGATCGACAGAATCCGCGCTTCCGAACGCGGCTTGATCTCTTGCAGGATTCCGATCAGCGCCAGCCCCCAGACAATCCCGAACAGCGTCCAGCCCCACGGCCCACGCAGGGTCACCAGGCAGAACGGCGTGTAGCTGCCGGCGATCAACAGGTAGATCGAGAAATGATCGACCTTCTGCATGATCGCTTTCTTGCGCCCGCGCACGCTGTGGTACACGGTCGATGCGCTGTACAGCACCAGCAAGGTAAAGGCATAGATCGCCATGCTGACAATCTTCCACGGACTGCCGTCGAGGCTGGCGACAACGATCAGCCATATACCGCCGACAAAGGCCGCCACAGCTCCGACCAAGTGCGTCCAAGCGTTCAATCTTTCCCCGTGATACATCGGTTGCCTCCCCCTCGAAATCGCAAGGCTCAGGCCTCAAGCCTAAAAGCGCAATGTTTCAGAACACAATCCCCCTGTAGGAGCCGGCTTGCCGGCGAAGGCGTCCTGATTGTCGATACAAAACTTGAGGCCGCCTTCGCTGCGGTGCGGCGGTCCGACGAGGCAGCGCCTACAAAGGCCTACGAATACCGTGCACAATCGGAACATTCCAAAAAGAGTTCGCCCGATGCTGATCGATGAAGAGTTGACCCTGAAAAAACTCGAGGTGTTCCTGGCCTTCATGCGCACCGGCAATCTGGCCCGGGCCGCCGCCGAGCTACAGACCAGCAACGTCAGCGTGCATCGGGCGATCCACTCCCTGGAAAGCGCCCTGCGCTGCCCGCTGTTCAAGCACGAAGGCCGCAACCTGACACCGCTGGAAAGCGCCTATGTACTGGAAGAGCGGGCACAGAAGCTGATTCAGGACGTGCTGGAAAGCGTGCGCCTGACCCGCGAGGCGGCCGGGTTCTCCGCTGAGCGTTTCAAGCTGGGGTCACTGTATTCGTTAACGGTGAAGACCGTTCCGCAATTGATCATGGGCCTGAAAATTCGCCGCAGCGAACTGAACATCGACCTGATCCTCGGCTCGAATTTCGATCTGCTGTACAAGCTCAAAAACATGGAAGTCGATGCGATTCTGGTGTCCCTGGACGAGAGCATCATCGACCCGGACCT
The DNA here is from genome assembly GCF_002356535.2 of Pseudomonas izuensis. NCBI lineage: Bacteria > Pseudomonadati > Pseudomonadota > Gammaproteobacteria > Pseudomonadales > Pseudomonadaceae > Pseudomonas > Pseudomonas izuensis. The sequence continues at coordinate 6,344,523 of NZ_AP017423.2, forward strand.
GGAACACATCCCTCTGTTTTCCGACGACATCTTCCTGGCCACACCGGCCGACTCGAAGTTCGCTCAAAGAAGTGAAGTCGATCTGGCCGAAGTCCGCGACGAAACCTTTATCACCCTGACCCAGGGCTTCGCCACGCATCAGGATGGCAATCGGGTGTTCAGCCAGGCGGGGTTCGAGCCGAAGGTGGCGATGCAGGTCAACGACATCTTCACCCTGCTGAGCATGGTCAGTTCAGGCGTGGGTTATGCGTTGCTGCCGGGGCGGATTGCCGCGGTGTATGAGAACCGGGTGAAGCTGATTCCGTTGCAGGAAAAGTATCGATTGCAGCAGCACATTGGCGTGGTGTTCCTCAAGGCCAAGGAGCGCGACCCGAACCTGCTGGCGTTGCTGGCGGAGTGCCGGATGTATGCCAATCGCCAGGCTTGAAACCGAGTCGCGGCAATCGCGAGCAAGCTTTGCTCCCACAGGAGCAAGGCTTTCCCGAGCAGGCTTTGCTCCAACAGGTTTCGAGCCAATCACCTGTGGGAGCAAGGCTTGCCCGCGATGAGGCCATCTCAGACGCTGAAACTACCCGCCTTAACCAACAATCCCGCGAACAATGAAGTACAACAGCGAAGGCCCCAACAAGCACCCAAGCCCGGTATGGAAAGTCGCCGTCAACGCCCCATAAGGCACCAACCGCCGATCCGTCGCCGCCAGCCCCGCCGTCACACCGCTGACCGTCCCGGCCAGGCCGCCGAACACCATCGCCGAACGCGGATTGTCCAGGCCCATCCAGCGTGCCGCCATGGGCGTGCCGACCATCACCAGAATCGCCTTGATCAAGCCGGTGGCAATCGACAGCGCCACCACATCGGAACTGGCGCCAATGGCCGCGCCGGTCACCGGACCGACAATGTAAGTCACCGCACCCGCGCCGATGGTGGTCATGCTGATCGCGTCGCGATAACCGAACGCCCAGGCCATGCACGCACCGACAATGAACGGCAGTATCGTGCCCAGCAGCAGCGCGATCACGCCGATCAACCCGGCCTTTTTCGCTTCGGTGGCCTGCACTTCAAATGCCGTGGCGACAATGGCAAAGTCGCGCAACATGGCGCCCCCCATCAGGCCGATGCCGGAGAACAGCGTCAGATCCGCCAGGCCCTTTTGCCCACCGGTCAACGTGCCGCCGACCCAGGCCAGGACCAGGCCAATGACGATGGCAATCGCCGAGCCGTGAATCCGCCCGAAGGTCAGGCGTTTCGACAGAATGACCGACACCCACATGATCACGCCGACGAAGGCGAATGCGGTGACCAGACTGTTATTGGCCAAGCCTTTTTCCATGAGCTCCCACATATCAGCGGCCTCCTACAGGTGTGCCGACGGGAGAGGTTTCCGCCGGTTCATCGGGCAAGGGTTCACCTTTGTGCGTCCGGCTGATCAAGGCAATGGTGCAACCGCACACCACCACCGAACCGATCGCCGCCAGCACCGCCACCGGTCCACCGTGCAGGGCCGTGACCACGTTCTGCTGCGCCGCCATGGCCACCACTACCGGAATGTACATCGCACCCCAGAAGCCGACGCCCATCTCGCAATCTTTGGTCATGCCACCGCGCTTTTGCATCCACAAGCGCGCGCAGATCAGCAGGATCATCGCGATCCCGACCCCGCCGACGTTGGATTTGACGCCCAGCAACACGCCGAGCATGTCACCCATGATCACCCCTGCCAGCGTACAGATCGCCAGCAGCGCCACACCGTAAATAATCATTGTTGTCGTCCTCAAAGTGCATCGTCGAATGTTGTTTTTGTTGTTCGAAGGCCTGAGTCGCTGATCTAGGGTTGGCGGCTTCCCTCCTCACGCAACAGCGCCTGCAGGGTATCGAGGCGGGCACCGTCAAAAGCGATCACGGTGCCCTGCTCGAACACCCGGCGCGCCAGCCCGGTCAGCACCGCACCGGGCGGCAGTTCGATCTGTAGACGTACGCCGCGCTCGTAGGCGCTTTGTACCGTACCGCGCCAATCCACTACGCGGCACATGTTGAAAGCCAGGTCGTCGCGCAAGGCTTCGGTGTTGATGATCGGCCGTGCGCGACTGCCGCTCAGGTAGCCGATTTTCGGGGTTTGCAGCTTAACGCTGGTGAACGCTTCGGCCAGGGTTTTGGCGGGTGTTTCCAGCAGCGGACAGTGCGACGGCACACTCACTGCCAGACGCTTGGCCAGACCTGCACCCCGGCTTCTCGCCAGATCGGCCAGCGTTTTCATCGCGCCTTCGCTGCCGGCGATCACCACCTGGTTATCGGCGTTGATGTTCGCCAGATAAACCGGTGAGTCCTCACTGTGAACCTGCGCCAGTAGCGCTTCCACCGTCGCCAGTTCGAGCCCCGTGATCGCGGTCATGCCATAGCCCTGTGGATAAGCCTGCTGCATCAACTCACCGCGCAGACTCACCAGATGCAGCGCATCACTGAAACTCAAGGCACCGGCCACCACCGCTGCCGGATAAGCACCGATGGATAATCCGGCGACGTAATCCGCCGGAATTGCCAACTGCCGAGCAGCCGCCACCCCCGCGATCAACAGGCAAAGTTGCACCGCCCGCGTCGATTGCAACGCCTCGGCAGAATCCAGCCGCGAGACATCCTCGCCCAGCACATCGCTGGCCTCGTTGAGGGTTTCGCGCGGCACGCGCTGGAGCATGCCCGGCTGCTGCGCACCCTGCCCCGGAAACACCAGCAAGCTGCTCACGCTGCTTGCTCCTGCACGTTCCATGGATCGAGTACCAGACAGGCTTCACAGGCGTTTTTCAGCAGAACTCGATGCGAAGAACCGGCCCACTCGCGCAAGGCCACGGCGCCGAAAGGAGTTTGCAATTGCATGTCTACCACGCACACCGCTGTATCGAGCCGTGTCACCAGCGCCTGCGCCTGAACACGAGTGATTGGCTGCGGAGTACGCAAAATCAGATCCAGATCGCTGCCTTCGTGGAGCGCTTCAAAACCACTGGCCAATTCGAAACCGGCGCTGCCGCTGATACCCCATGTCCAACCACAACGGTCGAGCAGCGGGCGCAACTGCTTGAGCGCCTGCAACGCCGGCAGTTCGCGCTGGCTTTCGACATGACACAGCTGTTCCGGCTGCACGCGGCGCGACACCGATTCGATTGCCATTGACGCCGCATAACGCTGCTCACGCAAACGCCCGCGCACGCCGACTGCCACCTGCCCCGCCGCCGAGACCGCACGACGCACCACTACTGGCTGCCCGGCTCGGATCGATTCGACCGCCCACACCGGCGCATCCACAGGCAATTGCTCCGGGGCCATGCCCCAGAGCAGGTCGTGGGCCATTAACGCGTTCACCACTGCTCTCTCAACAGTTGGCGAACATGGCTCGATGCCGCACGGTTGCTCGCGCCCAGGCGACTGCTCAGATCCCGGCCTTTTTCGACAACATCGCCAATGGCCTGGGTCAGGCATTCAGTTACACGGCTCACATCGGTGGCGGTTGGCTGCTCGATCCGGTCCACCGACAAGGTTTCCCAAAGCAAACCCAGGCTGGCATAGCTGTCGATGTCATAGGCCATCGGTGGCACGCTGGCGGCCAGGGTTTCCAGTTCTTCGACGCTACGCAGCGTCACCCGCGCCGCCGAGGCCTTTCCCATGGCATGCACCATCACCCCTGGATCACGCAGGGCAATCAAACGGTTGGCTTGATAGCCGTGGGCCAGAAACGCCCCGGACATGGCCTTGCCCACCAGCAACCCGATGACCGCATGCCCGGCCAGACGAGCACGAGCGTAACTGTCCGCCGCCCCGGCCAATGCCTGATGAATCCCGAGCGCTTCTTCGCGACGACCATAGGCCTGGCTCGGTACGTCGACGATGGCGATCAGTGCGCGTTTTTGCGGTTTGCCTTCGTCAGCCGTAATGACTTCATCCACCGCCTTGGCCAGGCCCCACCCTTCCAGCAGACCCACCTCGCCGTTACGAGCACGGACGAAACGGTTGTCGGGATCGGCCACCACGGCGAGAAACCGCACCGGTTGTCCACCCAAAAAACCATCGGCCACTTTCAATGAAGCGGGCAAGCCATCGACCGGTTTGGCATCGCCACTCAAGGCGTTGAACCAGTGCAAGCCCCTGAGGGAATACGAACTCATGAGCGCTCTCCTTGATACAGGTCGCGAACCGTCGCCGGCTCGATTTGCGGTTCGGCGTCCAGGCGCGCCAGCCGCTGCAGGTACAGATCGGCCTGAGCGCTGCGCTGCTGCGCCGGCAAACCTTGCTGGAGCAACTCGCCGATCTGCTGGCGGATCTGCGCTACGTCATCTTCGGCGTAACGATCCACCAGTCCGGTGGCAAAACGCTGCTCGCCACCGGTCAGGCTCCAGATGAAGGGCCGGTCGCGGGAGTCGTATTCTTCGAGCCCGGCCTCCTGCTCGATCACCTGTGGACCGTTCAAGCCGAGCCGCGCTTCCTGGGTCACCAGCAAGTAGCTGCACAACCCGGCGGCAATCGACATGCCGCCGAAGCAACCGACGCTGCCGGCGATCACGCCCACCACCGGTTGGTATTGGCGCAGTTCGACAATGGCCGCATGGATGTCGGCAATCGCGGCCAGGCCAAGGTTGGCCTCCTGCAACCGCACGCCACCGGTTTCCAGCAGCAGCACGGCGCGGGTCGCAATACCGTTGCGGTTATCTTCGGCGGCCAGTTCCAGGGCGCCGGCAATCTTCGCCCCGCCGACTTCACCGAGGCTGCCACCCTGGAACGCACCTTCGATGGCGGCGATCACCACCGGCAAACCGTCGAGGCAGCCCTTGGCGATCACCACGCCGTCATCGGCTTGCGGCACCACGCCCTGACGGGCCAGCCACGGTGACATGATGCGCTGGAAGGGGTCGAGCAATTCGCGAAAGGTGCCAGCATCGAGCAAGGCTTTCGCACGTTGCCGGGCGCCGAGTTCGATGAAGCTGTGCTTGTTAAGGAGCGCGGCACTGTCAGTCATGGCCGATCTCCTCGAAGCCCTGTTCCAGACGCAGGCGCACCACGCCGGGAGTGGCGCCGAAATCATGGATATCGATGTCCATCGCCGACGGCATCTGACCGTCGAACATCCGCGCAAACAGATGCTGCCAGCGTTGCTCGCTGCCGTTGACCGAGGTCTGTACGGTGATCGTCAACTTGCCGGGTTGGCCCGGCTGGATCAACACTTCCAGATCGCCCGAGCCGACGCAGCCCACCAGCGTGCGACCGCGTGGCGGTTGCCCGGCGGGAAATTCAAAGGATAGGGTTTCCATCAGATCACTCCCTGGATGAGGCAATCGCCCGACTCAATACGGTCGATGAACAGGCAGGCTGCGAGAAGGTCGGCAGCGCCACCGGGCGAGGCATTCAATGCGATTAATTGTTGGTCCAGCTCATGCAGGCGACGGCGGCCCGAAAGGCTCGCACTGCCACCCGCGTCGAGTACCGCTTGGGCACCGAGTTGCATGGTGTGCAGGCCCTCTTCCCCGGCGCGGTACAGCACGCAGGTGTCGGACAGTTCGGTCATGACCGCCAGCAGTGCGTCGAGTCGTGCGTTCTGCTCACCGTGACCGGCAGCGCGGCTGCGTTTGAGTTGCGGCAGCGCACGCTGGATCACCGCCGGGAAGCCGAGCTGCGCCTCCTCACGAGCACCACGCACGCCATACCGTTGGGTGACTTGTGCGCCGTGACTGAGCGGACGCGGCATGTAGCGATCATCGAGCAAGGCCAGGCGTGCGGCGCGCAAGGCGATGGCCCCGGCAGCGCTGGATTCAGGTTCAAGGGCTACTGCAGCGACCAGCAAGCCTAGGGCCCAGATCGCGCCGCGATGAGTGTTTACGCCATTGGTAGTGGCAAGCATCGCTTGTTCGCCCTCACGACCAATCAAGCCAATGGCCTCACGCAACGGCAAGCCGATCTCGCCAATCTCGATAGCGGCCTCAGCCATTTCCTTGAACGCCGGCCACAGCGCCAGCGCCGAGGCGTGCATCAGTCCAAGGTGCAAATCAGTGTGAGCGCCACTACCGCGACGGTCGACCAGCGCCGGCTTCGGCGACAGGTCCGCTTCGTCGATCAATGCGTCCACCGCCAGGTCCGCCAGCCGTTCGGCCAGGGTCAGGGTCTTCGGTTGCAGGTTGAATGCGTGCATTACCAACTCCTGAACTTGGCGGGCGGGTTGTAGAGACCACCGGACCACTCCACCAGATCGGCCACGCTTTTCGCGGCGAGCAGTTCGCGGGTGGCGTCGGTGCGGCGGATCCCGAGGTCTTCGGGCAAGGCGATCAGGCCTTCGCGGCGCATGCGCGCGGTGTCTTTCGGGTTATGGCGCAGGCCGATGGCGGTCACCCCGGCGACAGCGGCGATCATCGCCTGGCGTTCTTCCAGCGAACGGGCCTTGTACAGGTAGGCGATGCCTTCTTCGGTCAACAGGTGGGTGACGTCATCGCCGTAAACCATGATCGGTGCCAGCGGCATGCCGCTTTTCTTCGCCACGTCGATGGCATCCAGCGTCTCGACGAAGGTCGGTTTGCCGCCCTCCTGGAAGGTCTCGACCATTTGCACCACGAGCTTCTTGCCGCGCTCGAGCATCGGTTCGGCAACGTCGGTGTGGCGCATGTCGAGCCAGGCCGGTGTGCCGTGGCGACGACCGCGCGGGTCGTGGCCCATGTTCGGCGCCCCGCCGAAGCCGGCCAGGCGACCGCGGGTCACGGTGGAGGAATGACCATCGCCATCGACTTGCAGGGTGGCACCGATGAACAGGTCCACCGCGTATTGCCCGGCGAGCTGGCTGAACATCCGGTTGGAGCGCAGTGAGCCGTCGCGCCCGGTGAAGAACACGTCCGGCCGCGCCGCGATGTAGTTTTCCATCCCCAGTTCAGTGCCGAAGCAGTGCACGCTTTCGACCCAGCCGCTTTCGATGGCCGGAATCAGGGTTGGATGGGGATTGAGCGTCCAGTTGCGGCAGATCTTGCCTTTGAGACCCAGGGATTCGCCGTAGGTGGGCAGGATCAGTTCGATGGCGGCGGTGTTGAAGCCGATGCCGTGGTTCAGGGACTGGACGTTATGTTTTTCGTAGATCCCGCGAATCGCCATCATCGCCATCAGCACATGCACAGGCTTGATGTGGCGGGGGTCGCGGGTGAACAACGGTTCGATGTAGAACGGCTTGTCGGCGACCACCACGAAATCGACCCAGGACGCGGGGATATCAACGCGAGGCAGGTCGCTGACGTCGTCTACCAACTGGTTGACCTGGACGATAACGATGCCATCGCTGAAGGCCGCCGGTTCGATCAACGCCGGGGTGTCCTCGGTGCTGGGTCCGGTGTAGATGTTACCGGCGCGGTCGGCCATGAAACCGGCCGAGAGCACGACGTTGGGAATCAGATCGACCACCAGCCGTGCGTAGAGCTCGATGTAGGTGTGGATCGCGCCGATTTCCAGCAGACCGTCTTCGAGCAACTGGCTGATGCGCAGGCTCTGGGTGCCGGCGAAGGAGAAATCGAGCTTGCGGGCGATGCCGCGTTCGAACAGATCCAGATGCTCGGCGCGACCGACGCTGGGCATGATCATGTGCAGGTCGTGGAGCTTGGCCGGATCAGCCTTGACCAGGGAGCGGGACAGAAAGTCCGCCTGTTTCTGGTTGTTGCCTTCGAGCACCACACGGTCGCCGGGCAGAATCAACGCCTCCAGCGCCGCCACGATATTCTCGGTGGGCAACACCACACCGTCGGCAAGGCCCTTGACCAACTCGAGACGCCGCTGCTTTTCGCTACGCCGCCGCGTCCATCGCGAGTCGGGGGATATTGTTGTTGTCATGACCACTCCACGGGTTCGCTGTCGTGGGGGTCACAGTAGGAGGGTTGGGTGGGGGCATCAATCAAGCAAAGGGGTGGATTGTTACGCTCAGGTTAATGGTTGCCTGAACTGACGCCTTCGCTGGCAAGCCAGCTCCCACAGGGTTTGTGTCGTACACAACATTTGTGACCAACGTAGTTACTGTGGGAGCTGGCTTGCCAGCGATGGGGTCAGAGCGACCACCGCAGGTTTGAAAGTCGGAACGCGATACGTCCCAAAAGAGGACCGATCAGGCCCAATTTGGGAATCTTCATATGTGATTTTTTTGTTTAAAAGCTTGTCGCCAAGAATGGTCAGCGGCTACGTAATCCTGCATCACGACCTACAGGAATGCCGGAACCCGCTGACTGGCAGGCTTTGGCGGTGATCTTTATTGTTTGTGGGTCGCTGCCAATTCAGCGACCGGGCCTGGAACCCCGAAAAATGGAGCTGCTAAAACTCATTAATTGGAGCTTCACCATGTTCAAAGCTACTCCCATGCCCTCGGAAACCGATCCCGATTCCCAGGCATCCCTCGACACCGAAAAGCTCAAGGAAGCCGCCGAACGCGCCTTCTCCCATTACTTCCCGCCTTCTCGCGAAAAACCGGCCAAGCGCAGAAAGTACCCACTCTTCACTGTCTCTCCCGATATCGGTACCGAAGCGCTTCTGGCCAACGCCTCCGAAGACCTGCTTTCCATCAGTGCCATTGCGGCCGATCTGGCGGACGATGTGGATGGCTCGCGGCGCTCTGTAGCCTTGGCACTGAGCAAGATGGCCGATGGGGTGCATTTATTGGTGGAGCGGGCGCTGGATCAGCATGAGGCGATGGCTGAGGCCAAGGTTTAGCAGGCACGACCTTGCTGAGTTGAAGGCCGCCTTCGCGAGCAGGCTCGCTCCCACATTTTGAAATGCATTCCCCTGTGGGAGCGAGCCTGCTCGCGAAGGGGCCAGTCAGGTCAACCCTGCATTGACAAGTAACTCCTCAAGGGCCATCAAATCCGGCACTTTGGCCACTTGGTCAGCCACCTGCACCGCCGCTTTCTCCAGCGAACACAACGGCACATCCACGTAGCTCAACTGGCTGTCGAGCTTGTACGAGCGCGGAATACCCTGAACCAGCATCGCGATGAATTTCAGTTCAGGCCGCCCTCCCAACGCATTGAGAATGACGATCCGTGCGCGTTCGCCGATGACGATTTTGTTGCCGCAGGCTGATTCGAAGCTGAGCAAGGGAATCTGCCGGTTGCGCCAGCTGACCCGGCCGAGGTACCAGGGCGGTGTATCGAGATCGAAAGCCGCAGGCTGGTAGCCGATCAGTTCGGCAACAGCGACGTTGGGCAGGATCAGGTTGCGGTCGGCCAGGGGCAGCAGCAGGCCGGTGAGGCTGATGCTGCGCGGGTTGATGCGCTGCTCAAGCATGGGTTTTGCTCCATAGGGCAATGCTTTCGAGCAGTACCGATTCCTGGTACGGCTTGCCGAGGTAATCGTTGACGCCGATGGCCATGGCCCGGTCGCGGTGTTTCTGGCCGGTGCGGGAGGTGATCATGATGATCGGCAAATGCTGCAAACGCTCATCGCCACGCACTTGCTTCGCCACTTCGAAGCCATCCATGCGCGGCATTTCGATGTCCAGCAGCATGATGTCGGGCATGTGTTCTTCGAGCAGCAGCATGGCGTCGACACCGTCCTTGGCGGTCAGCACGTTCATGCCATGACGTTCGAGCAAGCGGCTGGTGACCTTACGCACCGTGACCGAGTCGTCGACCACCATCACCAGCAACGGCCGTTGTGGTTCGACCTCGACTTCGAGATTTGCCGGGCGCTGCGGCACGTGAGCTTGCAGGGCACGGATCGGCGCCAGCAAATCGAGAATCAGCACCACCCGGCCATCCCCCAGGATGGTGGCACCGGACACGCCCTGCACCGCCGCGAACTGTGGGCCGAGGCTCTTGACCACGATCTCGCGGGTGCCGGTCATGGCATCGACCTGCACCGCAATATGGCGCTCGTTGCATTGCACCAGCAGCACCGGCAGCGGCAGGCTCTGGCCCAGGAGTTTTGGTCGGGGACTGGTTTTCAGCAATTCGCCCAGATAGCACAGCTCATAGCGTTGCCCGGCGTATTCATAGGCCGGCGGATCGAGGCGGAAGTGCCCTTCGAGTTCGTTGGGCAATACGCGGACGATGCCGTCAATGGTGTTCAGCGGGATCGCGTACTGGTCCTCCCCGCATTGCACCATCAGCGCACGGTTGACCGACACGGTGAACGGCAGGCGGATGCGAAAATGCACGCCCTGTCCAGGTACAGAGTCGATGCTCATGGTGCCGCCCAATTGCCGCACCTCTTCGTGGACCACGTCCATCCCGACGCCACGCCCGGAGATTTGGGTGATTTTCTCGGCGGTGGAAAATCCCGGTTGCAGGATGAACTGCAATACATCGTGGTCGCTGATATCGCTGCTCGAATCGAGCAGGCCGCGTTTGATTGCCTTGCGTCGCACGGCGTCCAGCGGCACGCCGGCACCGTCGTCGCGGATATCGAAAATGATATCGCCGCCTTCGCGCAGCAGGTCGAGGGTGATCCGCCCCTGCGCCGGTTTGCCTGCCGCGACACGCGCCTGGGCGGACTCAAGACCATGGTCCACTGCATTGCGCAGCATGTGTTCCAGTGGCGCCGCCATGCGCTCGAGCACATTGCGATCCATTTCGCCCTCGGCGTTGCCGACGATGAACTCGACGTCTTTGCCCAGCTCCTCGGACACCTGACGAACGATGCGCTTCAAGCGCGGCAGCATCCGTTCGAACGGCACCATGCGCGTACGCATCAGGCCTTCCTGCAATTCGGTGTTGATGCGCCCCTGCTGCTGCAACAGGTTTTCCGCATCCTGATTGCACCGGTCGAGGGTTTCCTTGAGATCGAGCAGGTCGGAGGCGGACTCGAACAAGGCCCGCGACAGCTGCTGCAACTGTGAGTGGCGGTCCATCTCCAACGGGTCGAACTCTTCGTAACCCAGGCGCTCGGCGTCGACTTGCTGACGACTGAGGATCCGCCCCTGGGTTTCGGTGTCGAGGCGGCGCAACTGATCACGCATGCGTTCGATGGTGGTTTCCATCTCGTTCAAGGCCACTTGCGCATCGCTGACCTGCTGTTCGATGCGGCCGCGGAAGATCGACGTTTCGCCCGCCAGGTTGACCAGGTCGTCGAGCAGTTCCGCCGAGACCTTGACCATGTCCGCGCCAGGGTCGACTTGCAGCAGTGGCGTATCGAGCTTTGCCGTGGCAGGCACCGCAACCTGAGCCGGGACCTCGGGAACCACCGGGTGGCTGAAGTTCCTGATCGCATCGAGCAACCGGTCGGCGGGCGGCAACGGTTCCCCGGCGCGGGCCGCGTCGAGCATCTGCGCCAGTCGGTCATGACTGCGTTGCAGCAACTCAAACAACGTGGCCGTGGGTTTCAGGACGCCGGTGGATAAACCTTCGTAGAGAAATTCCAGTTCATGGGCCAGGTCGCCGATCGGTGTGATTTCCACCATGCGTGCACCGCCCTTGAGGGTGTGCAGGTCGCGCAGCAGGGTTTCCACTTCCTGGCGGTTCGTAGGCTCGGCCTGCCAGCGTACCAGCGCCGCGCCGGAGCTTTCGATGATGTCGAAACCTTCCTCAAGGAAGATATCCAGTAATTCGCTGTCATGATGAGTAGCGTCATTGCTGGCCGCCGGCTCGATCACCTCGGCGTGGCCCGCATGGCCCTGCCTGAACGCGCGAATGGCTTCGACCAACTCGCCGGGATCGCCCATCGGTTCGTGGCGCTGCAATTGCTCAAGCAATTGTGCCAACCGGTCATGGCTGGACTGAAGCAATTGCGCCAGCATTTCGTTGTAGTTGTAGCGGCGGTCCACCAAACCTTCGTACAGGCTTTCCAGCTCATGGGCCAGGTCGCCGACCGGCTCGACCTCGGCCATTCGCGCGCCGCCCTTGAGGGTGTGCAAGTCGCGTTGCAGCGACGACAGCGGCGCGGCGTTCAGCGGCTCGTTCAACCAACGCTGCAAGGCCTGATTGGCGCTGTCGAGGATATCTACCGCTTCTTCGAGGAAGATCGAGACGATCTCTTCATCCAGCTCACGGTCCCGCTCTTCTGTAGGAGCGAGCCTGCTCGCGATGGACTCACCGGCACCGCGTTCATCCAGAGACAGCGCGTCATCGTTAACGTCCATCGCGAGCAGGCTCGCTCCCACAGGGGGCGGCGTACTCGCTAATTCGGCGGTGGCATCGCCCAGTTCGCGAATGCTCAGGCTGCGGCTGCCGTCACTGCGGATCAGGCCCATGGCCGATGGGTCCAGGCTTTGATCAAGCAAGCCATGCAAGGCGCGAATGCGTTCCGGGCGCGGGCTGACTTCCTGGCCGGCGGCCAGTTCGTCGAGCATGTTGATCAGCGCGTCGTGGGCACTTTGCGCCTCCTGGAAAAACGCCTCGCTGACGGCCAGGCTGCTTTCTTCCACGGCGCCGTAAAGGTCGAGCAAGGCTTCGCAGAGTTCATCCACCGGATGCAGGTCGGCCAGGTGTGCGCCCTCGCCGAGGGTGGTCAATTCGTCCAGCAGCGCACTGAGCTCCTGGCGCTCGCCGGGGTGTTGCTGCCAGCGTTGCAACAGGCTTTCGGCGTCCAGCAGGATGTCCATGCCCTGGGCCAGGAAGTTGTTGATCAATTGCGGATCACGCTTGATCCGCAAGCCGCTGCTCGGTGCATTCATGAGACCTTGCAGACGCTCGGCCAGCAACGCCTTGGCCCGTTCGATCAAGGCGCGGGCGCCGGGTATCTCGGCCAGGGGGTCGGTCTTGAGCTGGCGCAAGCCAAGGCGGAACAAGCCTTCGGCTTCCAGCAGCACCTCGACTTCGTCCAGGTCCAGAGCAATCTGGTGGGCCTTGTATTCCCGGGTCAATTGATCCAGCGGCGCCGCCAGTTCGACAATCGGCAGCACCCCGGCCATCGACGCACTGCCCTTGAGGGTGTGCAAGGCACGCAGCAACTCATCGCTGGCCTGCAACGGCACGTGTTCGGCGGCCTGGTCGAGGAAACGGTTGAGGCTGCCCAGATGGGTTTGCGCTTCTTTGCCGAAGATTTCCAGCAATAGCGGATCGAGTGCCGCGACGTCTTGCGTGTCCTCGTCGGATGCCGGCTCTTCGCCCTTGGCCAGAGCATGAGCGCGGGCGGCCAATTGGTCGACATCGTTTCGCTGGCGCTGGGTATTGTCGGCAAATTCGGCGATCAGTTCCGGTAACAGCGCCAGGACCTCACTCAGCAACTGTTGCACTGCCGCGCCCGGCGCAATGCTGTGTTCCAGCACGCGGTTAAGCAGGTTTTCCACCGCCCAGGCCAACTCACCCAATACCAGCGCGCGGACCATCCGGCCACTGCCCTTGAGGGTGTGGAAAGCGCGGCGTATCTCACCCAGGGCCGATGTGTTCTCGGGACTTGCCGACCAGCGTGGCAAGTACTCCTGAAGGATGCCCAGCACCTCTTCGGTTTCTTCGAGGAACACTTCCCGCAACTCGTCGTCCACCGGTTCTTCCCCGGGTGGTGGCGGCAACAGGCTGCCCGGCGTGTTCAGCGCAGGCGGATTGAGGGCCGATAGCGGATTGGCCAGCACATCCGCCAGGGTCTGGACGATGGCCGGGGCATCCAGTTCCTGCAGTTGCTGCATGGCCTGCGCTTCGCTGGGGCTCAGCACATCCTCCAGCACCGGCACCTGTTGTTCGCTGGGCTTTTCGTTAGGGAAGAAGCCGAGGGCTGCCAGGCTGTTTTCCGCGATGTCGAGCAACTGCTCACCGGGGGCTTCGGGGTCGTCGTTGAGGCGTTCCAGGTAATACTCGAGGCTGGCGATAACGTCGGCCAGACTGTCCAGTTCCTGCCAGCCGGGCTGGCCAGGATCGAGCATCAAGTGTTCGCGGATGAAATGGTTGCAGGTTTCGACCAGGACCGCCGCACGGCTCAACGGAATCATCGCCAGCGCACCACGCACCTGCGTCAGCAAGGCCGGCAGCGCCTGCAATTGCTGACGGTCCCAGTCGGCGTCGATGTAGTCGACGATCATGTCCTTGGCCTGTTGCAGGCAGATGCGTGCTTCCTTGATCACGATCTGATGGATCTGCGTCAGGTCGGTGGTCGGCAGACAGTTGTCTTCCTGGCTCTCCGGCTCAACGGTGCCGACCATGCCGGCCAGGGTGGCTTCGACATAGAGCAAGGCCCCGGCGACGTCCATGAGAATCGCGTCATCGGGCGCGCGATGCCCCTGGGCGAGGCTCAATACCACCGCCAGTTGATCGATGATGACCTTGCGCGGCTGGCCGAATCCCAGCACCGCCAGGGTGTCGGCGATTTGCCGCAACGGCGCCAGCAGGCTGTCCAGGTCCGAGGCGTGTTGCCGGTCGCTGCGTACGAACAGGTCCAGGCGCTCCTTGACCCGGACCAACTCTTCACACAGTGCCGCCAATACCGAACGCATGGCATCACGGTCGGGACCGGCCAGCCGTGCACGTTCTTCATCGACCATCGCGCTGTCCGGCAGCGCGTCGTCCAGTCCGTAGCGATCTTTCATGGTCAGCATCTGCCCGGTGGGGTGTTCGGCCTTGGCGATATAGAACAACAAACTCTTGAGCAGCTCCGGCGGCGCCGGCTGATTAATGGCGCTCATGCCCTGTTCGAGCAGGCGCTTGAGTTCCTTGTCGGCGTCCTTGAACAGGCTGCGCAAGGCCGGGCTGTTAGCGATCGCGCCGCCGCGCATGCCTTCGACCAGCGCCGAAGCAACCTGCCACAACGGGCTCAGGGGGGCGTTGCCGCACAGGCTTTCGAGACGGGAAAACACCTTGACCAGGTAGCCGAGGTTTGTGTCGTCATCCTGCTCACGGAGCAGGCCAACCAGGGCCATTTGCAGCATCTGCCGCAGCTTGCGCAATACATTCGGCAAATCTGCCGGTTCCAGCAATGCCAGGGACTCGGCGTTCAGGGGTGGCAGGTCCGGCAATTGCGGACTGAACAGGCTGGTTTCCGACAACAGGCTTTCACCACGGGCGCTGCGCAGGTCGTTGATCAACGGCAGCACCACCAGCGGCAAATCGCGACGGGCGCCCTGCACCCGGTCGAGGTAGATCGGCAGTTGTCCCAAGGCTTGCAGCATCAGATGCAGCGCTTCATCGCGATGGCTGACGCGATTGTGCTGCAACGCGGCGACCAGTTGCTCCATCTCTTCGGCGAGCAGGGCCGCGCCGTAGAACTCGACCATCTGCAAACTGCCGTGAACCTGATGAATGCACGCCAGGCAATCGCTCAGGGCCTGCGTCGCCTGCGGGTCATCAAGCTGGGTTTCGATCGCGTGATGAGCCTGCTTCAGCGTTTCGGCAATCTCGCCCTTGACCCATTCAAGGGCCACATAGTCGTGCCGATCACCCATAACCACTCCACTTCCCACTTCAGTCAAGTTGCAAACGCCCGCAGGCGATTCAAGCGTTGTCCGTCACCTGCGCCTTGGTCGCCGGCAAGGTGAAACCGGACACCGACCGCCGCAGTTGGCTGGCCATTTTCGCCAGGTTGCCGATGCTCTCGGCGGTGGCGGTGGAACCGGACGAGGTCTGCGAGGTGATCTGCTGGATCACATTCATCGTCAGGGAAATCTGACCGGCGGACGACGTCTGCTGTTGGGCGGCATTGGAAATACTCTGGATCAGCGCCGCGAGGGTTTTGGAAACCCCTTCGATTTCTTCCAGGGCCACTCCTGCATCCTGCGCCAGACGGGCGCCGCGCACCACTTCGGTGGTGGTCTGCTCCATGGAAATTACCGCTTCATTGGTGTCGGTCTGGATCGCCCGTACCAGGGTCTCGATCTGTCGCGTGGCAGCCGAAGAGCGTTCCGCCAGCCGTTGCACTTCGTCGGCGACCACCGCGAAACCGCGCCCGGCATCACCGGCCATGGACGCCTGAATCGCCGCGTTGAGCGCCAGGATGTTGGTCTGATCGGCAATGTCATCGATCAGGCTGACAATATCGCCGATTTCCTGGGAAGACTCACCCAGGCGCTTGATCCGTTTGGCGGTGTCCTGAATTTGTTCGCGAATATTGTCCATGCCGTGGATGGTGTTGTGCACCACCTCATTGCCCTTGTTGGCGATTTCCACCGAGCGTTCCGCCACCGCCGAGGACTCGGCGGCGTTGGCCGACACTTGGTCGATGGACTCGGCCATGTCATTGATCGCGGTGGAGGCTTCGGAAATCTGTTGCGCCTGATGCTCCGAGGCCTGCGCCAGGTGCATGGCGGTGGCCTGGGTTTCCTGCACGGCGGCGGCGACCTGCCCGGCGGTCAGGTTGATGGTTGCGACGAGGTCGCGCAGTTGGTCCACGGAATAGTTGATCGAGTCGGCGATGGTGCCGGTGAAGTCTTCGGTCACCGAAGCGGTCACGGTCAGGTCACCATCGGCCAGGTCCTCGATCTCGTCCAGCAGACGCATGATCGCATTCTGGTTGCGCTCATTTTTCTCGGCGGTTTCCCGCAGCTGGCGATTGGTTTCGCGCACCATCACCAGACCGATGAGAATGATCGACATCAGCGCTGCCAGGCCCAACACGTAGCCGCCGATGGTATCGGTGTCACGTCCGCCGGCAAGGTTTTCGAAACCGCTGGCCAGGTGCGAGGCTTCATCGAGCAGGGTTTGCGAAAGGCTGAAAATATTGGTGGCCGATTCTCGCACCTTGAACAGTTCGGGCGAGGTTTCGAGGATTTCATCCACCGAGCCGGAAACGAATTCGAACAGCTCCGAAATCTCCATCAATCGCGCCCGCGCATCGCGATCTTCGACCTGGCTGACCCGCAGCGCCACATTGCCCTGAAGCATGCCATTGAGCACCTGGCCGAAACGTGCCGCGTCACGACCGAAGGCATCGGCCGCCTGTTGCGAGTTTTCGTCTCCGGACAACACCGTATTCACCGCCCCCAGAATGCGCTCGGCCAGCAGCGATTGACGCTGGGCCATGGCAACCTGGGCGGCCGGTGCACCGCGCTGCAGGAGGATCTCCACCACTTTCTCGTACTCGACCTGCAATTGCGGCACGGTTTCAGCCAGTGTCGCGGCGACCTGATGCAGTGACAACACCGTCTGCTCGCTGGAGAGGATGGCGTCGGTGTTTTTCAGCAGGCGTTCCCAGTCCACCTGCACGGCGCGCATTTCCGGGCGTACGGCTGCCGGGGCCGGCGGCAGGCCGGTGGAAGGGTCGCCCTTTTTCAAATAACTCCAGCGCTGGGCAAAATCATTGCGCGCATCGCTAAGCAACTTGAACGCTGCGGCCTTGCCGGCGGCGGCTTCGGTGGCGTTCTTGGCAATGCGCTGGGACAGCACGCGCAGCTCGCCGGCGTGACCGATGTACTGTTTGTCGTACGTGGACTGGGTATTGAGGTGCGCGAAGTTGGCGAACAACAGCATGATGAAAATGATCAGCGCAATGAATAACGCGATGATCTGCGAACGACTGCGCGACCCTTCCATTGGCTTGCCTGTTTTTGCTTTTATCATCGGTCTTCGCCTGTTAACCACACCCTTTCAAACTCTGCCGAAAATCCCTGTGGGAGTGAGCCTGCTCGCGATGGTGTATCAGCAGCATTGATGTCGACTGACACTCCATCGCGAGCCTGCTCGCTCCCACAAAGAGCCAGAGCTACACCGCGATGTTCATGAATCCTTGCGACCGCACAAATGCAAACGGACTGAACACCCGCCAGTTCTGCTCGCCTTGAAAACAACCTTCGACAAACGCCGACATCGGTCCCGGCGCTTCGTCGGCCGGCACAGGCTCCAGGCTGTCCCGGGCAAAATGCTGTAGACCGAAAACCTCATCGACCATCAGCCCGGCGAACACCTCTTGATGTTCCACCACCAACACCCGACGCTGCCTGCGCGGCGTCGACAGCTCATGACCAGGCTCTTTAGCAGAAAAGAAAGCGCCCAAATCCATGATCGGCAGCAAGCGCCCGCGCAGATTGGCCACGCCCTTGACCCAGGACTTGACGCCCGGCACCTGGGTAAAGCGCGGCTCGTGCAGCACTTCACTGACCTCGCCCATGGGCGCGACGTACCAGTGCTCGCCCAGGCGAAAACCGATGCCGCTCCAGCTGTCCTGCCGGGTCGGCTGGGACGGCAGGTCCGCGGCCAACAGACGACAGCGCTGGTCGATCTGCAGCAGCAGCTCAAAGGCCGTCAGCGACTCGGTCATGGCCGCACGTTCAACCGTTGAGCACGTTGTTCAGGGTCTTGAGCAGCGTTTCTTCGTCGACCGGTTTCGTCAGGTAGTCCTTGGCACCCTGGCGCGTGCCCCAGACCTTATCGGTCTCCTGATCCTTGGTGGTGATGATGATCACCGGGATGTGCCCGGTTTCCGGGTCTTTGGTCAACTGACGGGTTGCCTGGAACCCGTTGAGGCCGGGCATGACGATGTCCATCAGCACCGCATCGGGTTTTTCCAGGCGGGCCAGGGCCACGCCGTCGGCGCCGTTTTCGGCTTTCAAGACTTCATGACCGTGCTTTTCCAGCATGCCGGTCAGTTTGTACATTTCAGTCGGCGAATCATCGACGATCAGAATACGTGCCATGGTCTTCCCCATTCTTGTCGGCACACGGCCCGCTGGCCGAGCGTCACTTCAGGTGTCTTACTGCGGCAGAACGGCGGCGAAGCCCGGAACATGGGCCTGGATCGCGTTCAGCAGTTCTTCCTTGCTGAAAGGCTTGGTCAAAAACTGGTCGGAGCCGACGATGCGCCCCTTGGCCTTGTCGAACAACCCGTCCCTGGACGACAGCATAATCACTGGCGTGGACTTGAACGCACTGTTGTTCTTGATTAAAGCGCAGGTCTGATAGCCATCCAGACGCGGCATCATGATGTCGACGAAGATGATGCCGGGGTGATTGTCGGCAATCTTGGCCAGGGCATCGAAACC
The DNA here is from genome assembly GCF_002356535.2 of Pseudomonas izuensis. Lineage (NCBI taxonomy): Bacteria > Pseudomonadati > Pseudomonadota > Gammaproteobacteria > Pseudomonadales > Pseudomonadaceae > Pseudomonas > Pseudomonas izuensis. The sequence continues at coordinate 6,363,349 of NZ_AP017423.2, forward strand.
GTCGATGGCCGTGATGACCTCACAACCCACGTTCTTGAGCAGTGTTTCGGCGGTGCGGCGAATCGTCTTCGAATCGTCGATCACCATCACCTTCAAGGCGCTGGAATGCTGTTCCATAAATGCTCTGCCGTCGCCTTTGCGAATCAAATTGTCCATTTGCGGTAACAGGTGGCTCGAAACCCTTGATGTTCAAGGGCCAGCCCAACATGGCAGCCTTTTTAGCACAGTCTCCAAATCCAATCTATCGACCGGCCATGGCAGTGGTTTTTCCTTGACCGGGAACACACTCGGCGCCACTCTGACGCCACTTTTACACGGTCCTTTGGCCTGCTCTTCTGTAGGAGCGAGCCTGCTCGCGATGGAGTGTCAGTCGACACCAATGCAACTGATCCACCATCGCGAGCAGGCTCGCTCCTACAGTAGATCGACATTGCGCCCCCAACTTTCGAGGAAAGACCCATGAGCGTTCGCGTCGGGATTGTCATGGACCCTATCGCCAGCATCTCCTATAAAAAGGATAGCTCGCTGGCCATGCTGCTGGCCGCGCAGAAGCGCGGCTGGGAACTGTTCTATATGGAACAGCGCGACCTCTACCAGGCCGAAGGCCAGGCTCGGGCGCGCATGCGTCCGCTCAAGGTATTCGCCAACCCGGAAAAATGGTTCGAACTGGAAGCCGAGCAAGATGCCCTGCTCAGTGACCTGGATGTGATCCTGATGCGCAAGGATCCACCGTTCGACATGGAGTTCGTGTATTCCACCTATCTGCTGGAACAAGCCGAAAGCGCCGGCGTGCTGGTGGTCAACAAGCCGCAGAGCCTGCGCGACTGCAACGAAAAGCTGTTCGCCACGCTGTTCCCGCAATGCACGCCGCCCACCATCGTCAGCCGCCGCCCGGACGTGTTGCGCGAATTCGCCGATCACCACGGCGACGTGATCCTCAAGCCGCTGGACGGCATGGGCGGTTCTTCAATCTTCCGTCACACCGCCGGCCACCCGAACCTGTCGGTGATCCTTGAAACCCTGACCCTGCACGGTCAGCAACAGATCATGATCCAGGGTTACCTGCCGGCCATCGTCGATGGCGACAAGCGCATCCTGATGATCGACGGCGAGCCGGTGGATTACTGCCTGGCACGTATCCCCGCCGCAGGCGAAACCCGTGGCAACCTTGCTGCCGGTGGCCGTGGCGAAGCGCGTCCGCTGACCGAGAAAGATCGCTGGATCGCCGCCCAAGTCGGCCCGACCCTGCGCGAGAAAGGCCTGCTGTTTGTGGGTCTGGACGTGATTGGCGAGCATCTGACCGAAATCAACGTTACCAGCCCGACCTGCATCCGCGAGATCGACAATGCCTTCGGCACTGACATCGGCGGCCTGTTGATGGATGCCATCGATCAGAAGCTCAAGGCCCGTTGATAAGCCAAACCAACATTGCGTTATCATGCGCGGCCTGTGAAAACGCGATGTTGGTTTCCTTGTCATGACCCTCCCGTCCGATCTGCCCCCCGAACTCGCCCATAGCGGCGTGCGCCCGGCCGATCGCCTCGGTTTTACCCTGTTTCTGGCGGCGCTGGTGCACCTGGCGCTGCTGCTGGGCGTCGGCTTTACGGTGGTCGAACCCAAACAGATCAGCAGAACCCTGGAAATCACCCTCGCCACCTTCAAAAGCGAAAAGAAGCCGGAAAAAGCCGATTTTCTCGCTCAGGAAAATCAGCAAGGCAGCGGCACCCTGGATAAAAAGGCCATTCCCAAGACCACCGAGGTCGCGCCGTTCCAGGACAACAAGGTGCAGAAAGTGACACCTCCACCCGCGGCCAAGCCTGAAATTCAGGAAACGGCGCCCAAGGCTGCCGTGACCACCGTCGCGCCGAAGCCGAAAAAAGCAGCGACCAAGACCGAAGAGCCCAAGCCTGTCACCAAACCTGCGATCGCTGCGCCGACGTTCGACACTGAACAGCTGTCCAGCGACATCGCCAGCCTGGAAGCGGAACTGGCCAACGAGCAACAGCAATACGCCAAACGCCCACGCATCCACCGCCTGAGCGCCGCCTCGACCATGCGTGACAAGGGCGCCTGGTATAAGGACGAATGGCGCAAGAAGGTCGAGCGCATCGGCAACCTCAATTATCCGGACGAAGCCCGTCGCCAACAGATTTACGGGAATTTGCGCCTGATGGTATCGATCAACCGCGACGGCTCGCTGTATGAGGTGCTGGTGCTGGAATCCTCCGGGCAACCACTGCTGGATCAGGCGGCCCAGCGCATCGTGCGCCTGGCGGCACCCTTTGCACCGTTTACCGGCGATTTGTCGGACATCGACCGCCTGGAGATCATCCGCACCTGGAAATTTGCGCGCGGGGATCGCCTCTCCAGCAATTGACTCTCCATATCCACCCTGTGGGAGCGAGCCTGCTCGCGAAAGCAGTGTGTCAGGCAACATTAATGTCACTGACACTCCCTCTTCGCGAGCAGGCTCGCTCCCACAGTGGTCCGAGTCGTTATCAGGGATTTACGCCATTTCCTGCGCATCCCCAGCTTGTCAGTTCGCCCCTCCAACGCCACACTAGCGCTCATGAAAAACGTCAACCCCAGCTACCTCAAGCATCACTTCCTGATCGCCATGCCTCACATGGTCGACCCGAACTTTGCGCACACCTTGACCTACATCGTCGAGCACACGGCCAATGGTGCCATGGGGCTGGTGGTCAATCGCCCGCAGGACCTGAACCTGGCCGATATCCTCGAGCAATTGCGCCCTGAGATCGAGCCGCCAGTCCTTTGCCAGCATGTGCCGATCTTCATCGGCGGGCCGGTCCAGACCGATCGCGGTTTTGTCCTGCACCCGTCTGGCAAGTCCTTCCAGGCGACCGTTGATCTGGAAGACGATTTGTCCTTGTCGACGTCTCAGGACGTGCTGTTCGCCATCGCCGATGGGGTCGGCCCGGCCAAAAGCCTGATCGTCCTCGGTTACGCCGGCTGGGAGGCCGGGCAATTGGAAGCTGAACTGGCGCAGAACGCCTGGCTGACCTGCCCGTTCAACGCCGACATCCTGTTCAACACCAGCAGTGAGCTGCGCCTCGAAGCGGCAGCCAAACACCTGGGCATCAACCTCAGCCTGCTCACCAGCCAGGCGGGGCACGCCTGATGGCCCTGCGGCTGATTCTGGGTTTTGACTACGGCACCAAATCGATCGGCGTTGCGGTCGGCCAGGTGATTACCGGTCAGGCTCGTGAGTTGTGCACCCTGAAAGCGCAGAACGGCATTCCCGACTGGGATAAGGTCGATGCGTTGATAAAGGAATGGAAACCCGACGCCGTGGTGGTCGGCTTGCCATTGAACATGGACGGCACGCCCAGCGAAATGTGCGCCCGTGCGGAAAAATTCGCCCGCCGCCTCAACGGCCGTTTCAACCTGCCCTTCTATACCCACGACGAACGCCTGACCACCTTCGAAGCCAAGGGTGAACGCCTGGCCCGTGGCGGCCAGAAGGGCAGCTACCGTGACAACCCGGTCGATGCCATCGCCGCTGCCCTGCTGCTGCAAGGCTGGCTCGACGAAAACAGCGCACTGTTCGAGTCCTGATGCACCTGATCCTGAAGAGCCGCCACGCGTCTTTTTTAGCTACAACCCGAGCCACCTCAAGCACACGCTCGCTCGGGCCCAAGAAGGAGCAACCATGAGCCTGCCCAATCCCGCCGAACTGATCAGCCAGATGGCGATCCGTCTCAAGGCACACCTGGAACACCGTGGCATCAGCGAACCGCGTTACATCGGCATCCGCACCGGCGGTGTCTGGGTAGCCCAGGCCCTGCTCAAAGAGCTGGGGAGCCAGGAGCCCCTCGGCACGCTCGACGTTTCCTTTTATCGCGACGACTTCAGCCAGAACGGCCTGCACCCGCAAGTGCGCCCCTCGGCCCTGCCGTTCGAAATCGAAGGCCAGCACCTGGTGCTGATCGATGATGTGCTCATGAGCGGCCGCACCATCCGCGCCGCCATGAACGAACTCTTCGACTATGGCCGCCCGGCCAGCGTGACCCTCGTGTGCCTGCTGGACCTGGACGCCGGCGAGCTGCCGATCCGCCCGAACGTGTTGGGTGCGACCCTGTCCCTGGCGGCCCACGAACGAGTGAAGCTGTCCGGCCCGGAGCTTACGCTCGAACTGCAAGACCTCGCCCTTTAATTCGCCCTATCGAGAGTCCCCCTTGCGATGACGCCTCCAGAAACCAAGCGCCCGCTGCAGCTCAATGACCAGGGCCAGCTACGCCACTTCCTCTCGCTCGACGGTTTGCGCCGCGAGTTGCTGACGGAAATCCTCGACACCGCCGACTCCTTCCTTGAAGTCGGCGCCAGGGCGGTAAAGAAGGTCCCGTTGTTGCGCGGCAAGACCGTGTGCAACGTGTTCTTCGAGAACTCCACCCGCACCCGCACCACCTTCGAACTGGCGGCCCAGCGCCTGTCGGCGGACGTGATCACCCTGAACGTGTCGACATCGTCGGCGAGCAAGGGGGAAACCTTGCTCGATACCCTGCGCAACCTGGAAGCCATGGCCGCCGACATGTTCGTCGTGCGCCACGGTGATTCCGGCGCCGCACACTTCATCGCCGAGCACGTGTGCCCGCAAGTGGCGATCATCAACGGCGGCGACGGCCGTCACGCCCACCCGACCCAGGGCATGCTCGACATGTTGACCATTCGCCGACACAAGGGCGGTTTCGAAAACCTGTCGGTGGCCATCGTCGGCGACATCCTGCACTCGCGGGTCGCGCGCTCGAACATGCTGGCGCTGAAAACCCTGGGCTGCCCGGACATCCGCGTGATCGCGCCGAAGACCCTGCTGCCGATCGGCATCGAGCAATACGGGGTGAAGGTCTACACCGACATGACCGAAGGCCTGAAAGATGTCGACGTGGTGATCATGCTGCGCCTGCAGCGTGAGCGCATGACCGGCGGCCTGCTGCCCAGCGAAGGCGAGTTCTACCGCCTGTTCGGCCTGACCACCGCGCGCCTGGCCGGCGCCAAGCCCGATGCCATCGTCATGCACCCGGGCCCGATCAACCGTGGCGTGGAGATCGAATCGGCGGTGGCCGACGGCCCGCACTCGGTGATCCTTAACCAGGTGACCTACGGCATCGCGATTCGTATGGCGGTGCTATCCATGGCCATGAGCGGACAAACTGCGCAGCGCCAATTCGAGCAGGAGAACGTTCAGTGAAGCTCAGCATTCTCGGCGCCCGCGTCATCGATCCGGCCAGTGGCCTGGATCAAGTTACCGATATCCATGTAGAAGCCTGCAAGATCGTCGCCATTGGCGCCGCGCCGGCCGACTTCGTCGCTGTCGACACCATCGACGCCAAAGGCCTGGTGGCCGCCCCTGGCCTGGTCGATCTCAACGTCGCCCTGCGCGAACCGGGCTACAGCCGCAAAGGCTCGATCGCCAGCGAAACCCGTGCCGCCGCGGCCGGTGGCATCACCAGCCTGTGCTGCCCGCCAAAAACCAAACCCGTGCTGGACACTTCGGCGGTGGCCGAACTGATCCTCGACCGCGCCCGCGAAGCCGGCAACACCAAAGTGTTCCCGATCGGCGCGCTGAGCAAAGGCCTGGACGGCGAACAGCTGGCCGAACTGGTCGCCCTGCGCGATGCCGGGTGCGTGGCCTTCGGCAACGGCCTGGAGAGCTTCCGCAACACCCGCACCCTGTGCCGGGCGCTGGACTACGCGGCAACCTTCGACCTGACGGTGATTTTCAACTCCCAGGATCACGACCTCGCCGAAGGCGGACTGGCCCATGAAGGCCCGACCGCAAGCTTCCTCGGCTTGCCGGGTATTCCGGAGACCGCAGAAACCGTGGCCCTGGCCCGGGATCTGCTGCTGGTTGAGCAAACCGGCGTACGCGCGCACTTCAGCCAACTCACCAGCGCCCGGGGCGTGGCCCTGATCGCTCAGGCCCAGGCTCGTGGCTTGAAAGTTACGGCGGATGTGGCGCTCTACCAGTTGATCCTGACCGATGAAGCGCTGATCGACTTCAGCAGCCTCTATCACGTCCAGCCGCCGCTGCGCACCCGCGCCGACCGCGATGGCCTGCGTGGGGCAGTGAAATCCGGTGTTGTCTCGGCCATTTCCAGCCATCACCAACCCCATGAGCGGGACGCCAAACTGGCGCCGTTCGGGGCCACAGAGCCTGGAATCAGCAGTGTTGAGCTGTTGCTGCCATTGGCGATGACTTTGGTGGAAGACGGCTTGCTGGACTTGCCGACGTTGCTGGCACGCCTAGGCAACGGCCCTGCCGAGGCGCTGCGCCTGCCGGCGGGGAAACTGGCGGTCGGTGGTGCGGCGGATATCGTGCTGTTCGATCCTGCAGCTTCGACCGTGGCCGGTGAGACCTGGCTGTCCAAGGGTGAGAACTGCCCGTTCATTGGCCACAGCCTGCCGGGTGTGGTGCGTTATACCCTGGTGGATGGGCGGATCAGTCACCAGGCATAAGACCGAGTTGCCTGCATTCGCGAGCAGGCTCGCTCCCACAGGGATATCCGTTGGCCGCAAAATTTGCAGTTAACTTACATCCACTGTGGGAGCGAGCCTGCTCGCGAAGACTTACTGGAATGCACCTCTATTCTGGGCATTACGCAGCGAAACCTGGTCGTTCAACGTCCAGAAGTCATACAACACCCCCACGAAGAACAATCCACCCGTCAGCAGGTACAGCAAACCGCTGATCCATTTCCCCTGATACATCCGGTGTACGCCGAACACCCCGAGAAACGTCAGCAGAATCCACGCCACGTTGTATTCGATCGGACCGGCAGTGAACCGCAGGTCTGCTTCGCGGTCCATTGCCGGGATCAGGAAAACGTCGATCAACCAGCCAATCCCCAGCAAACCGAACGTGAAGAACCAGATCGTCCCGGTTACCGGTTTGCCGTAATAGAAGCGATGAGCACCGGTAAAACCGAAAACCCAAAGCAAATATCCGATCACTTTACTGTGGGTGTCCTGATGCGGGACGGGGGGTTGATAGGTGTTCATGGATGACCTCGATTCACACGATAGATAAATATTCTTTAAATCTTTGTGACTTTTTTACGAGCAGCCGACGTATGGCAAATGTTAAGTTCCCCTCCGTCAAACCCTTGTAGCACCTGACTTCTGTCGGACAATTGCGTCAATTTACCGCTTGTTTGGTTCCGTTAGACCCCGATGGAATCGACCAACGGCCTCGGAATGCCAAAAAAAGCTGTTATAAAGTTGCGCGCTAACCCATACGAGCCTTGCCTAATGCGTCCATTTTTCAAGACATGGCTAACCATTTGCCTATTATTGCCACTGGCCGCCCACGCCACCAATCGTGAGCAACGTCTTCCGAACGTTAATGGTTACACCCCAAAATCCCATGCCTCTGCTCCTTCGAGCAAAAGCAAAAAATCGAGCAAACACGCTCCACAGTTGGTCAGCAACAAAAGCGGGCTGGTTCCGCCCATGGCGACCAAGGAAAGCAGCAATGTGCTGAGCCGCGCCGTCAACGTCCTCGGCACGCCGTACCGTTGGGGCGGCAGCAGCCCGAGCAAAGGTTTCGATTGCAGCGGGCTGGTGAAATACGCCTTCAATGACGCCACGTTTGACCTGCCGCGCACTTCCAATGCCATGGCCAGCGGTCATGGCGACAAAGTCGATCGCGCCGACCTGAAACCGGGTGATCTGATTTTCTTCAACATCAAGAGCCGTCGAGTCAATCACGTTGCCATCTACCTGGGCAACGACCGCTTCATCCACGCGCCTCGCCGCGGCAAGTCGGTGACCATCGACACCCTGAAGAAACCGTATTGGGAAAACCACTACGTGGTGGCCAAGCGGGTTCTGCCGAAAGACCAGAAAGCGTTGCAGGTTGTTCAGCGCTGATTCCAGCACCTGAAATCTGCATCGAACATACCGCCCCCTTCGCGAGCAGGCTCGCTCCCACATTGGATTGCATTCCCCTGTGGGAGCGAGCCTGCTCGCGAAGGCGTCCTGGAAAACCACGACAACACTCTCAAAAATTATCCGACGACCGCGCCTTCTCCCGCGCATGATCACGGCTGACCAATCCCCGGGCCACCAGATCCCTCAAGCCCATATCCAGCGTCTGCATCCCCAGCGACCCGCCCGCTTGAATCGATGAATACATCTGCGCCACCTTGTCCTCGCGGATCAGGTTACGGATCGCCGACGTACCCAGCATGATTTCGTGGGCGGCTACACGCCCGCCGCCGATTTTCTTGACCAGCGTCTGGGACACCACCGCCAGCAGCGATTCGGAGAGCATCGAACGCACCATGGATTTCTCGTCCCCCGGAAACACATCGACAATCCGGTCGATGGTCTTCGCCGCCGACGTGGTGTGCAGCGTGCCGAACACCAGGTGACCGGTTTCGGCAGCGGTCAGCGCCAGGCGAATCGTTTCCAGATCGCGCATCTCCCCCACCAGAATCACATCCGGGTCCTCGCGCAGCGCCGAGCGCAGGGCCGTGGCGAAGCTGCGGGTATCGCGGTGGACTTCGCGCTGATTGATCAGGCATTTACGCGACTCGTGGACGAACTCGATCGGATCTTCGATGGTGAGGATATGGTGATGGCGATGATTGTTCAGGTAATCGATCATCGCCGCCAGCGTGGTGGACTTGCCGGAACCGGTCGGCCCGGTCACCAGCACCAGCCCCCGGGGCGCATCGGTCATCTTGCGGAACACGTCGCCCATGCCCAGCTCGTCCATGCTCTGGACCCTGGACGGGATCGTGCGGAACACCGCGCCGGCTCCGCGGCTCTGATTGAACGCGTTGCCCCGGAAACGCGCCACCCCGGGCACGTCGAAGGAAAAGTCGGTTTCCAGATGCTTTTCGAAATCCACCCGCTGGGTGTCGTTCATGATGTCGTAGATCAGCGCCTGTACTTCCTTGTGATCCAAGGGCGGCAAGTTGATACGCCGCACATCACCGTCAACGCGGATCATCGGCGGCAGGCCGGCGGACAGGTGCAGGTCCGAAGCTCCTTGTCTGGCACTGAACGCCAACAACTCAGTGATATCCATAGCACCTCTCAATTCCAGTAGAATGCCGCCAACCTCAGACCTGCTGGCGCCTCTTGAATGTCCACCATAGCAGACAACATTGAACGGGTAAGTTCGCGCATACACGCCGCAACACTCGCCGCCCATCGTGACGAACACAGCGTCCAGCTGCTGGCCGTGAGCAAGACCAAACCCGCACAGGACCTGCGCGAAGCCTATGCCGCCGGCCTGCGTGACTTTGGCGAAAACTACTTGCAGGAAGCCCTGGGCAAGCAGCTCGAATTGGCCGACCTGCCCTTGATCTGGCACTTCATCGGCCCCATTCAATCGAACAAGACTCGCGCTATCGCCGAGCATTTCGACTGGGTGCATTCCGTGGATCGCCTGAAAATCGCACAACGCCTGTCCGAACAACGTCCTGCCGATCTGCCGCCCCTGAACATCTGCATCCAGGTCAACGTCAGCGGTGAAGCCAGCAAATCCGGCTGCACCCCGGCCGACCTTCCGGCCCTGGCCAACGCCATCAGCGCCCTTCCGCGCCTGAACTTGCGCGGGCTGATGGCCATTCCCGAGCCGACGGAAGATCGCGCCGAACAGGATGCGGCTTTCGCCACCGTGCAAAGCCTGCAAGCCAGCCTGAACCTGCCGCTCGACACACTTTCCATGGGCATGAGCCACGACCTGGAGTCGGCCATCGCCCAGGGTGCCACCTGGGTGCGTATCGGTACGGCCCTGTTCGGCGCCCGCGACTACGGCCAGCCATGACCGTGGCTGACCCAACTCTTTATAAGGACCTGACATGAGCAAGACGCGTATTGCCTTTATCGGTGCCGGCAACATGGCCGCCAGCCTGATCGGCGGCCTGCGGGCCAAAGGTCTCGAGGCCGCACAGATCCGCGCCAGCGATCCGGGCGATGAAACCCGTGCTCGCGTGAGCGCCGAACACGGCATCGAAGTGTTTGCCGACAACGCCGAAGCCATTCAAGGCGCGGACGTCGTCGTACTGGCAGTCAAACCCCAGGCGATGAAAGCCGTTTGCGAAGCCATTCGCCCAAGCCTGAAACCCGGGCAACTGGTGGTTTCGATTGCCGCCGGCATCACCTGCGCCAGCATGAACAACTGGCTCGGTGCCCAGCCAATCGTGCGCTGCATGCCCAACACACCGGCATTGCTGCGCCAGGGCGTGAGTGGCTTGTTCGCCACCGCCCAGGTCAGCGCCGAACAGCGCCAGCAAGCCCAGGAACTACTGTCGGCGGTCGGCACCGCCCTGTGGCTGGACGAGGAACAACAACTGGACGCGGTCACCGCGGTTTCCGGCTCGGGCCCCGCATATTTCTTCCTGCTGATCGAAGCCATGACCGCCGCTGGCGTGAAGCTCGGCCTGCCGGCAGACATCGCCGCTCAACTGACGCTGCAAACCGCCCTGGGCGCCGCGCACATGGCCGTGGCCAGTGACGTCGACGCCGCCGAGTTGCGTCGCCGCGTCACTTCGCCCGCAGGCACGACGGAAGCGGCCATCAAGTCGTTCCAGGCCGATGGCTTCGAAGCACTGGTCGAAAAAGCACTCGGCGCCGCCGCGCACCGCTCGGCCGAGATGGCTGAGCAACTTGGCCGCTAATCAGCACTTAAAAAGGAATCAACAATGCTCGGACTCAATGACGCTGCCATTTTTGTGATTCAAACCCTGGGCAGCCTGTATCTGCTGATTGTGCTGTTGCGCTTCATCCTGCAACTGGTGCGGGCGAACTTCTACAACCCGCTCTGCCAGTTCGCCGTCAAGGCCACTCAACCACTGCTCAAGCCACTGCGTCGGGTCATCCCGAGCATGTTCGGCCTGGACATGTCCTCGCTGGTACTGGCGCTGCTGGTGCAGATGGCGTTGTTCGCGGTCATCCTGTTGCTCAGTGGCTATCAGGTCGATGTACTGTTTCTGGCGCCATGGGCGCTGATCGGCATCTTCGCGCTGTTTTTGAAGATCCTGTTCTGGGCGATGATCATCAGTGTGATCCTGTCCTGGGTCGCTCCGGGTAGCCACAATCCTGGCGCAGAACTGGTGCAGCAGATCACCGAACCGGTACTGGCACCGTTTCGCCGGATCATTCCGAACCTGGGCGGCCTCGATATTTCACCGATCTTCGCCTTTATCGCCCTGCAACTGCTGCAAAGCTGGTTGATCCCGCGCCTGGCGTACTACGCGCTGATGCCGCGGGAGCTGTTTGGCCTGATCTGATTCTGCTGCACCGCGTCATCGTTCATCGCGAGCAGGCTCGCTCCCACAGGGGATACGCATTCCATTGTGGGAGCGAGCCTGCTCGCGAATGCCGCGCCTCGGTCTACCTGGGAAAAATCAGGCCCGGCCTTTGCTTGCCGCTAACCCCAGTGGTCTTTAGACTTACGCCTCATTTCAACGAGAGCAGGGTCGATGCCAGCTGCCTTCCCCCCCGATTCTGTTGGTCTGGTGACGCCGCAAGTGGCGCACTTCAGCGAACCCCTGGCGTTGGCCTGCGGTCGTTCGCTCCCGGCCTATGACCTGATTTTCGAGACCTACGGCACGCTGAACGCCACGGCGAGCAACGCCGTGCTGATCTGCCACGCCCTGTCCGGCCATCATCACGCGGCCGGCTTCCATAGCCCCGACGACCGCAAGCCCGGTTGGTGGGACAGCTGCATCGGCCCCGGCAAACCGATCGACACCAACAAGTTCTTCGTGGTCAGCCTGAACAACCTCGGCGGCTGCAACGGTTCCACAGGCCCGAGCAGCATTAATCCGGAGACCGGCAAGCCGTTTGGTGCCGATTTCCCGGTACTGACCGTGGAAGACTGGGTGCACAGCCAGGCACGCCTGGCGGATCTGTTGGGCATCGGCCAATGGGCCGCCGTCATCGGCGGTAGCCTGGGCGGCATGCAGGCATTGCAATGGACCATCTCCTATCCGGACCGTGTGCGGCATTGCCTGGCCATCGCCTCGGCACCCAAGCTGTCGGCGCAGAACATCGCCTTCAACGAAGTGGCGCGCCAGGCGATCCTCACCGATCCTGAGTTCCACGGCGGTTCGTTCCAGGAACAGGGCGTGATCCCCAAGCGCGGGCTGATGCTGGCGCGGATGGTCGGGCACATCACCTACCTGTCCGACGACTCCATGGGCGAAAAATTCGGTCGCGGCCTGAAAAGCGAGAAGCTCAACTACGACTTCCACAGTGTCGAGTTCCAGGTCGAAAGCTACCTGCGCTATCAGGGTGAAGAGTTCTCCGGACGTTTCGACGCCAACACCTACCTGCTGATGACCAAGGCCCTGGACTATTTCGACCCGGCGGCCAACTTCGACGATGACCTGGCGAAAACCTTCGCGGGTGCCACCGCCAAGTTCTGCGTGATGTCGTTCACCACCGACTGGCGCTTCTCCCCGGCCCGCTCGCGGGAACTGGTGGATGCGCTGATGGCCGCGCGCAAGGATGTCTGTTACCTGGAAATCGACGCACCGCAAGGCCACGACGCCTTCCTGATTCCGATCCCGCGCTACTTGCAGGCGTTCGGCAATTACATGAACCGCATTACGTTGTGAGATAGCCATGAGAGCTGATCTGGAAATCATCCAGGAATGGATCCCCGCCGGCAGCCGCGTGCTCGACCTCGGTTGCGGCGACGGCGAACTGCTGACCTGGCTGCGCGACAACAAGCAAGTCACCGGCTATGGCCTGGAAAACGACGCGGACAACATCGCCGAGTGCGTGGCCAAGGGCATCAACGTCATCGAACAGGACCTGGACAAGGGCCTGGGCAACTTCGCCAGCAACAGCTTCGACATCGTGGTCATGACCCAGGCGCTGCAAGCGGTGCACTATCCGGACAAGATCCTCGACGAAATGCTGCGGGTCGGCCGCCAGTGCATCATTACCTTCCCGAATTTCGGACACTGGCGCTGCCGCTGGTACCTGGCGAGCAAGGGCCGGATGCCGGTTTCCGAGTTTTTGCCGTACACCTGGTACAACACGCCGAACATCCACTTCTGCACCTTCGCCGACTTTGAAGCCTTGTGCCGCGAACGTGAAGCCAAGGTCATTGATCGGCTGGCCGTGGATCAACAGCATCGGCACGGGTGGGCCAGTAAGCTATGGCCTAATCTGTTAGGTGAGATCGGCATTTACCGTGTCAGCAGCCCGGGGCTTGCAGACCACAAGGTCGCGGTCTGAACACCTAATTTCGAGGAGAATGATCATGGGTCGTCTAGCGCTAGTTCTACTCACCGCCTGCCTGAGCGTCACGGCCGTGGCCGCTGATGCGATCAAAGGTGAACGCAAGGAAGTCTTTGGTGACACGACGGTGCACTACAACACGTTCAACTCCACGTTCCTGACACCGGACATCGCCAAGGCAGCAGAGCTTACCCGCAGCAAGAATCAGGGCGTGATCAATATTTCGGTGCTCAAGGACGGCAAACCGCAGATGGCCCAGGTCAGCGGCACGGTCAAAGACCTGACCAGCCAAAGCGTGAATCTGAACTTCAAACAGATTACCGAACAAGGCGCGATCTACTACATCGCCCAATACCCGGTGGATCAGCAGGAAACCCGCACCTTCGACATCAAGGTGCAGACCGGTGACAAAATCAACACCATCAACTTCAACCAAGAGCTCTTTCCCGGCGAATGATCAACTTCACGCAACTCGTACTGGCCAGCCACAACGCCGGCAAACTCAAGGAACTCCAGGCCATGCTCGGCGAGTCGGTGCAACTGCGCTCGATCGGCGAGTTCAGCAGCGTGGAGCCTGAAGAAACCGGTCTGTCGTTCGTCGAGAACGCCATCCTCAAAGCCCGCAATGCCGCGCGCATTTCCGGTTTGCCGGCACTGGCTGACGATTCCGGGCTGGCGGTGGATTTCCTCGGCGGTGCGCCAGGCATCTACTCGGCGCGCTATGCCGACGGCAAGGGCGATGCGGCGAACAACGCCAAACTGCTCGACGTGTTGAAGGACGTGCCGCAAGCCGATCGTGGCGCGCAGTTCGTTTGCGTACTGGCGCTGGTGCGGCATGCCGACGATCCGCTGCCGATTCTCTGCGAAGGCCTGTGGCACGGGCGCATCCTGACCCAGGCCAGCGGCGAACACGGTTTTGGCTACGACCCGTTGTTCTGGGTGCCTGAGCGCGATTGCTCCAGCGCCGAGCTAAGCCCCGGCGACAAGAACCAGATCAGTCACCGCGCCCGTGCAATGGATCTGCTGCGCCAGCGTCTGGGCTTGAAATGACCATTGAATCATCCGCGCCACTGATCTTCGGCGGCGCGCAAACGCCTCGGGCGGCCTTGCCTGTGCTGCCGCCCCTGGCGCTGTACATCCACATTCCGTGGTGTGTGCGCAAATGCCCTTATTGCGACTTCAACTCCCATACCGCCAGCCCGGTGCTGCCGGAAGAAGAGTATGTGGATGCGCTGCTGGCAGACCTTGATCAGGACTTGCACGCCGTTTATGGCCGCGAGCTGAGTTCGATCTTCTTCGGTGGCGGTACGCCGAGCCTGTTCAGCGCTCAGGCATTGGGCCGCTTGCTCAAGGGTGTCGAACAACGCATCCCGTTTGCCAGCGACATCGAAATCACCCTGGAAGCCAATCCGGGAACGTTCGAGCAAGAGAAATTCGTGGCGTACCGCGCGCTGGGCATCAATCGCCTGTCGATCGGTATCCAGAGCTTCCAGCAGGAAAAGCTCCAGGCGCTGGGGCGGATCCACAACGGCGACGAAGCGGTGCGAGCGGCTGGAATGGCGCGCCAGGCCGGGTTCGATAACTTCAACCTGGACTTGATGCACGGTTTGCCCGATCAGTCGCTGGACGACGCCTTGAGCGACCTGCGCCAGGCCATCGCCTTGAAGCCGACCCATCTGTCCTGGTATCAGCTGACCCTGGAGCCGAATACGGTGTTCTGGAACCAGCCGCCGACGCTGCCCGAGGACGACACGCTATGGGACATTCAGGAGGCTGGCCAGGCGCTGCTGGCTGAACACGGTTACGCCCAGTATGAAGTTTCGGCCTACGCCCAGCCCGGTCGTCCGGCACGGCATAACCTCAACTACTGGAGTTTCGGTGACTTCATCGGCATCGGTGCCGGCGCCCACGGCAAGCTCAGCCATCCGGACGGGCGCATCATCCGCACCTGGAAAACCCGTCTGCCGAAGGACTACCTGAACCCGGCAAAACGCTTTCAGGCCGGCGAGAAAGCGCTGACCAATGAAGAAATGCCGTTCGAGTTCCTGATGAACGCCCTGCGCCTGACCGCGGGTGTCGAGTCGCGACTGTATACCGAGCGCACTGGATTACCCCTGGAAAGCCTGGCCGAAAGCCGCCGCGAAGCCGAACAAAGTGGTCTGCTACAGGTCGAACCGTCACGTCTGGCGGCCACCGAGCGCGGACAACTGTTCCTCAACGACTTGCTGCAGAAATTTCTGAGCTGAATTCAGCCCTAAGGGAAAACGAATGGATTTGATACTCGACCTGCTCGCCACCGTGTCTCGCTGGAGCCGTAGCAACCTCTCGGAAATCGCCCTGGCTTTGGTGGGTTGCCTGCTGGTGCTGTTCGGTGCGGATTTCAAAGGCTGGGTCGAGCAACGCCTGGGCAGCATCGCCGGCGCCTTGCGCGTCCCGCTGATGGCCCTGCTGTGCCTGATTGGCAGCGGCGCTGCGCTGATCTATGCCACGCCATGGATCGTGCGCGGCCTGAGCCAGTTCAACAACTACAGCCTGGCGCCGGTGTTGTTGGTAGTTCTGGTGCTCATCGGCGTAGTCGCCGACCGTCGCTGACCTCAAGCCACACAAAACACTGTGGGAGCAAAGCTTGCTCCCACAGGTTTGTAGCGTAGAGCTTAGGACTGCTTCTCGAACTTCAAATCCCAAACCCCATGCCCAAGCCGTTCGCCACGGCGTTCGAACTTGGTGATCGGACGCTCGGCCGGGCGTGGCACGCACTTGCCGTCTTCGGCCAGGTTGCGGTAACCCGGTGCGACGTTCATCACTTCCAGCATGTATTCGGCGTACGGTTCCCAGTCGGTGGCCATGTGCAGAACGCCGCCGACTTTCAACTTGCTGCGCACCAGTTCAGCGAAGGACGCCTGAACGATCCGGCGCTTGTGGTGACGGCTCTTGTGCCACGGGTCCGGGAAAAACAGCATCAGGCGGTCGAGGCTGTTATCGGCCACGCAGCGGTTGAGCACTTCGATCGCATCGCAATCGTAGACCCGCAGGTTGGTCAGGCCCTGGGTCAGCACGCCATTGAGCAACGCACCGACACCCGGACGGTGCACTTCCACGCCGATGAAATCCTGCTCCGGCGAGGCTGCGGCCATTTCCAGCAACGAATGGCCCATGCCGAAACCGATCTCCAGCGAGCGCGGTGCCGAGCGACCGAACACCTGGTCAAAGTCCACCGGTGCGTCGGCCAGGGGCAGCACGAACAGCGGTGCGCCCTGCTCCAGGCCACGTTGTTGGCCTTCGGTCATGCGCCCGGCACGCATCACGAAACTCTTGATGCGGCGGTGTTGGCGCTCGTCGCCTTCTTCCGTCTGGATTGGCGTGTCTTTCGATTCAGTCATCAATGGCTCTTACTTGATCAGACCATCCAGCGGCGAAGAGGCGCTGGCATAGAGTTTTTTCGGCATGCGGCCGGCGAGGTAGGCCAGGCGACCGGCAACGATGGCGTGCTTCATGGCTTCGGCCATCATGATCGGCTGCTGGGCGTGGGCGATGGCCGAGTTCATCAGCACCGCGTCACAGCCCAGCTCCATGGAAATGGTGGCATCGGAAGCAGTACCGACACCGGCATCCACCAGCACCGGGATTTTCGCTTCTTCGAGGATGATCTGCAGGTTGTACGGGTTGCAGATCCCCAGGCCCGAGCCGATCAATCCGGCCAGCGGCATCACCGCGATGCAGCCGATTTCCGCCAGTTGCCGGGCGATGATCGGGTCATCACTGGTGTAGACCATCACGTCGAAGCCTTCCTTGACCAGCGATTCGGCGGCCTTGAGGGTTTCGATCACGTTGGGGAACAGGGTTTTCTGATCCGCCAGCACTTCCAGCTTCACCAGATTGTGGCCGTCGAGCAGCTCACGGGCCAGGCGGCAGGTGCGCACGGCTTCAACGGCGTCGTAGCAACCGGCGGTGTTCGGCAGGAAGGTGTAGCGATCCGGCGAGAGGAAATCCAGCAGGTTCGGTTCGCCCTGGTTCTGGCCGAGGTTGGTGCGGCGCACGGCAAACGTGACAATTTCGGCACCCGAGGCTTCGATGGCCAGGCGGGTTTCTTCCATGTCGCGGTATTTGCCGGTACCGACCAGCAAACGCGACTGGTAAGTACGACCGGCCAGGACGAAGGGCTTGTCGCTACGAACGATGCTCATGGGAAATCCTCTGTAGGGGTGAGGTTCTTGCAGAATTCTGTGGCCACTCGGCCGAGGCGACTAGCCGCCGCCGATGGCGTGCACCACTTCGACGTTATCGCCGTCATTGAGCGTGGTATCGGCATGCTGACTGCGCGGGACGATATCCAGATTGAGTTCGACTGCCACACGGCGTCCGGTCAGGTCCAGACGGGTCAACAGGGCCGCAACGGTTTCACCGTCGGGCAGTTCAAAGGATTCGCCGTTCAACTGAATGCGCATGCCGGATGCCGCCATCATTTTTTGGGGCTGGCATTCTAGCCCGATCGTGACCTAAAGGTCAGCAATAAGCGTCAAGCGGTCAATGGCAAACGCCAGGCGGCGAGGCCCAGGCAGAGCCAGCCCGCGAGAAAGGCCAGGCCGCCGAACGGGGTGACGATGCCAAGCTTGCTGACACCGGTCAGCGTAAGCACATACAGGCTGCCGGAGAACAGCAGGATGCCGATGGCAAAGGAGGCGCCGGCCCAGGTGACGAGTCGACCCGGAATCTGTGTGGCCAGCAGCGCCACGCCCAGCAGTGCGAGGGTATGCACCAGTTGATAGGTGACGCCGGTGTGGAAGATCGCCAGGTACTCGGCACTCAGACGGTTTTTCAGGCCGTGGGCGGCAAAGGCCCCAAGCCCGACTCCGGTGAAGCCGAAAAAAGCGGCCAGCATCAAAAAGCCACGCAGCATGAAGAACTCCAGTCAGACTCGATCAACAGGGTCTGTATAATGGCTCGCTCAACGGGTTCGGCCAAGCCATCTCTATGCTGCGTTTATATTTCCGTCGTTTCACGAAGGCCGTGCTCTGGTTCATGGGCGGCAGCGTATTGCTGGTGCTGATTTTCCGCGTGGTGCCACCGCCGGGGACGGCGCTGATGGTCGAGCGCAAGATCGAATCCTGGTTCGACGGCGAGCCCATCGACCTGCAACGCACCTGGACGCCGTGGGAGGACATCTCCGACGACCTGAAAGTCGCGGTGATTGCGGGCGAAGATCAAAAATTCCCGGAGCACTGGGGTTTTGACTTCGGCGCCATTCAGGCCGCCCTGGCCCACAACGAACTCGGCGGTACGATTCGCGGCGCCAGCACCCTGAGCCAGCAAGTTTCGAAAAACCTGTTCCTGTGGTCGGGTCGAAGCTGGCTGCGCAAAGGCCTGGAAGCCTGGTTTACCGGGTTGATCGAAGTGCTCTGGCCCAAGCAGCGGATTCTTGAGGTGTACCTCAACAGCGCCGAATGGGATGACGGGGTGTTTGGCGCGGAAGCGGCGGCCAGGCATCACTTCGGTGTAGGCGCCCGCGCCCTGTCCCGGCAGCAGGCAAGCTTGCTGGCGGCGGTGCTGCCGAACCCTCGCGTGTGGAGTGCCAGCCATCCGACCTCTTACGTGGCGCGGCGTGCAGGCTGGATACGGCGGCAGATGAGTCAGCTCGGTGGTGACAGTTATCTGGTGGAACTCAACGATTCGCGCCGGGCGCCGTGGTCTCAATAGACGATCACGAATGTTTCGGAAAACGAATATCCCTGTGGGAGCGGGCTTGCCCGCGATAGGGGTATATCCGCGACTAATGTGGTGACTGACACGACGTCATCGCGGGCAAGCCCGCTCCCACAGGTTCTCAGCCGACACAGAAATGCGCACAAACAAAAACGCCCCGATCAATGATCGGGGCGTTTTTTTATTGCCTGCTCGCTGTTTATGCGGCGATCGACAACTTGAGCTTGTTCATCGCGCTCTTTTCAAGCTGGCGAATACGCTCGGCCGACACGTTGTACTTCTGCGCCAGGTCGTGCAGCGTGGCTTTTTCTTCCGCCAGCCAGCGCTGGTAGAGGATGTCACGGCTGCGGTCGTCCAGCACTTCCAGCGCTTCATGCAGGTTGTGGTTGGAGTTGTCGCTCCAGTCGGCATCTTCCAGTTGACGGGCCGGGTCGTACCGGTGGTCTTCCAGGTAGTTGGCCGGCGACTGGAAAGCACTGTCGTCGTCAGCTTCTGCAGCAGGATCGAAAGCCATGTCGTGGCCGGTCAGGCGACTTTCCATCTCGCGGACTTCCCGCGGCTCTACGCCAAGGCTTTCCGCCACGCGGTGGACTTCCTCGTTGTTCAACCAGGCCAGACGCTTCTTCTGGCTGCGCAGGTTGAAGAACAACTTGCGCTGGGCCTTGGTGGTCGCGACTTTCACGATCCGCCAGTTACGCAGGATGAATTCGTGGATTTCAGCCTTGATCCAGTGCACGGCGAACGAAACCAGACGCACGCCCATTTCCGGGTTGAAGCGTTTCACAGCCTTCATCAGGCCAACGTTACCTTCCTGGATCAGGTCAGCCTGAGCCAGCCCGTAGCCGGAATAGCTACGAGCGATATGTACGACAAAACGCAGGTGGGCGAGCACCATCTGCCGAGCCGCCTCAAGATCCTGCTCATAATAGAGACTCTCGGCCAGTTCACGCTCCTGCTCCGGCGTCAGCAAAGGAATGCTGTTCACCGTGTGCACATAGGCCTCCAGGTTCGCACCCGGGACCAGAGCATATGCAGGCTGCAAAGAATTGGTCATACGAAAAAACCTCCGACTTACATAACTCGTGCAGTTAAGCACTGCCGAAATTGACCGGAAACCGAAAAACAAGTTCCCAAAAAAGCTGAAAGGTCAATACGAGCAAAATGATATTACTTTGGCGCAAGCTCCCTCAGGTGGCGAGCGACTGCAATCCAAGCACCGATATACCCCAACAGCACCGCGCCAAGCAAGAGAGACAGACCGTCGGCTACCGGGACACCGGCCAGCGCAAAATCGCTGCCATACAAACCGGCCAGCCCGACTACCGCGTCGTTCAGCCAGTTCAGGCCGAACGCCAGCACACCCCAGGAAAAAATCCCCGCACCAAAGCCATAAAGCGCGCCCATATAAAGGAAGGGCCTGCGCACATAGCTGTCAGTGCCACCGACGAGTTTAATCACTTCTATCTCTGTGCGGCGGTTTTCAATATGAAGACGAATGGTATTGCCTATCACCAAAAGTAATGCAGAAACCAGAAGCACGGTCAGACCGAAGACAAAACGGTCACCCAGCTTGAGGATCGCTGCCAGACGCTCGACCCAGACTAGATCAAGCTGCGCCTGTTGTACCTTCGGCAACTCGGAAAGTTTTTGTCTTAATGCTTCAAGCGCGGGCTTGTCGACTTCATTTGGGGTCACCAGCACCACGCCGGGCAGCGGGTTCTCCGGCAGCTCCTTGAGCGCTTCACCCAGGCCGGATTGTTGCTGGAACTCTTCCAGCGCCCGGTCCCGACCGACGTACTCGGCATCGGCCACGCCGGGCATGCCCTTGATCTGCTCGCGCAGCGTCTCGCCATCAGCCGGGCTGGCTTCGAGTTGCAGGTACAGGGAAATCTGCGCCGCGCGTTGCCACGATCCGCCCAGACGTTCCACGTTACTTAGCAAAAGTGACAGCCCCATAGGCAAACTCAGGGCCACCGCCATCACCAGGCAGGTGAAAAAGCTGCCGATGGGTTGCTTGCCCAGTCGACGCAGACTGTCCAGCAGACTGGCGCGATGACTTTCGATCCATGCACGAAACAACGTGGCAAAGTCCGGCCCATCGTCATCGTCGTGTTTTTTCTTCTGCGGCTGCGGGTCGGCGGCTTTCGGCGCCACACGCTCGGAAACCTTGGGACTACGTGTTGCACTCATACGCCGGCCTCCCCATCGCCGATCAATCGACCGCGCTGCAAGGTCAGCATGCGGTGACGCATGCGCGCGATCAGGGCCAGGTCGTGACTGGCGATCAGCACGCTGGTGCCCAGGCGGTTGATGTCTTCGAACACACCCATGATTTCCGCCGCCAGGCGCGGGTCGAGGTTACCGGTCGGTTCGTCCGCGAGCAGCAAGGCCGGGCGGTGAACGATGGCACGGGCGATGCCGACGCGCTGTTGCTGACCGGTGGACAAGTCGCCGGGATACAAATCGGTCTTGTCCGACAGCGCCACGCGCTCCAGGGCCGAATCCACACGCTTGGCGACCTCGGCCTTGGACAGCCCAAGAATCTGCAACGGCAACGCGACGTTGTTGAATACGGTGCGATCGAACAGCAATTGGTGGTTCTGGAACACCACGCCGATCTGTCGGCGCAGAAACGGTATCTGCGCGTTGCTGATGGTGCTCAGGTCCTGCCCGGCCAGCAGCAGCTTGCCGCTGGTCGGACGCTCCATGGCCAGCAACAACCGCAACAAGGTGCTTTTACCGGCGCCGGAATGGCCGGTGACAAACAGAAACTCGCCACGACGGACTCGAAAGCTCAGCTCATGCAAGCCGACGTGACCGTTCGGGTAGCGTTTACCGACCTGTTCGAAACGAATCATGAACGCTCCCGCTCGGCAAACAGTGCCTGGACAAAGGGTTCAGCTTCAAAGGTGCGCAAATCGTCGATGCCTTCACCGACGCCGATATAACGAATCGGCAGGCCAAACTGCTTGGCCAGGGCAAAAATCACCCCGCCCTTGGCGGTGCCATCGAGCTTGGTCAGCGCCAGGCCGGTCAATGCGACGGTCTGGTTGAACTGCTTGGCCTGGTTGATGGCGTTCTGGCCGGTACCGGCGTCGAGCACCAGCAGCACTTCGTGAGGCGCGTCTGCGTCGAGCTTGCCGATCACCCGGCGAACCTTCTTCAGTTCTTCCATCAGGTTGTCTTTGGTGTGCAGGCGACCGGCGGTGTCGGCGATCAACACATCAATGCCACGGGCCTTGGCGGCCTGCACGGCGTCGAAAATCACCGAAGCGGAGTCGGCGCCGGTGTGCTGGGCGATGACCGGAATCTTGTTGCGCTCACCCCAGACCTGCAATTGCTCGACCGCCGCGGCACGGAAAGTATCGCCAGCAGCAAGCATGACTTTCTTGCCTTCCAGCTGCAGCTTCTTCGCCAGCTTGCCGATGGTGGTGGTCTTGCCGGCACCGTTGACACCGACGACGAGAATCACGAACGGCTTGTTCTGCGAGGTGATTTTCAGCGGTTGCTCGACGGGCTTGAGCATTGCCGACAGCTCGCCCTGCAAGGATTTGTACAGCGCATCGGAATCGGCCAGCTCTTTACGCGCGACCTTCTGGGTCAGGCGCTGGATGATCACCGAGGTGGCTTCCACACCGACGTCAGCGGTCAGCAGACGGGTTTCGAGATCGTCGAGCAACTCGTCATCGATGGCTTTCTTGCCCAGGAACAGGCTGGCCATGCCTTCGCCGATGCTCGCGCTGGTCTTGGACAGGCCTTGCTTGAGACGGGCGAAGAACCCGGCTTTGGTTTCTTCGGTCCGTGGTGGCTCCACCGGGGTTTCTGCGGGGACAACAATGGGCGCAGCGACAATCGGTGCCGGTGCCTGAACAACCGGTGCGGCCGGAGCAACGAATGCAGGAATCACAGGCTCTGGCGCGACGGGCGCGACGGGCGCGACGGGCGCGACGGGCGCAGGCTCGGCGACAACCACGGGCGCCACAACCGGCTCAACCACCGGAGCCTGAACCGGCTCAGGTGTAAACGTGGAGGCTGCTGGAATCGACGGTGTAACGTGCGGCGCCAAGTCGTCCACGACCAGTGCCACCGGCTCTTCCGCCACAGGCAAGGTCAGCCACGGCTTGGCGACTGGAGGCAGAGGCTGCTCGGCCACGATTTCAGGTTCGACTTCCACCACCGGTTGCAGCACCGGGTCGGCGATCGGCAATACTGCCGGCGCAGGCTCGGCGTCTATTACCGGCGCAGGTGTAGGCTCAGGAAGTGGTTGTGGCTGTTCGACGGCGGGTTCCTGCGGTTTTTTGCGCAGCCATCCGAACAGGCTTTTTTTCTCGCCAGCCGCAGCTGGGGTCTTCTTGTCGTCGTTGGAACCAAACATGGGGGACGGCTATCTCACGGTAGCGACGCGCCAACGGGCGCCCCGGCAAATAAATATTCGATGCAGAACAGACTGCGATTGACCCAGCTTGTTCACGCGCAACATTTTGTCGAGGTGCGAACGGCACCTCACGGAAACGATTTCACGAAGGACTAAAGCGGCAAAATCGGTGAAAAAGCAGAGTTTAGTTGACAAAACCCAGTCTTCTGCCGAAAACCCATACAACCTGATCAAACACAAAGGCCTGATAGGCGTGGCCGCCAGTAAAACGGATCAGTATCCTAGCACCTCCTCGCCCGCCTAGGCTAAGACCAAGCGGGCAGCCCAACAGGTTTAAAAACGAATGAATGCTCTAGCCCGCCGCGCCGCAGGCCTGCTGCTCAGCACAGTTTGTCTGCCCCTCTCAGCTTTGGCTGCCGATCCACAACCCACCCACGAATTCACCCTCGACAATGGTTTGAAGATCGTCGTGCGCGAAGATCATCGCGCTCCGGTGGTGGTTTCCCAGGTCTGGTACAAGGTCGGCTCCAGCTACGAAACCCCTGGGCAGACCGGTTTGTCCCACGCCCTGGAACACATGATGTTCAAGGGCAGCGAGAAAGTCGGCCCTGGCGAAGCCTCGCTGATCCTGCGCGACCTTGGCGCCGAAGAAAACGCTTTCACCAGCGACGATTTCACCGCCTATTACCAGGTACTGGCCCGCGACCGCCTGGGCGTGGCCTTCGAGCTTGAAGCCGACCGCATGGCCAGCCTGCGCCTGCCGGCCGACGAGTTCGCCCGCGAGATCGAAGTCATCAAGGAAGAACGTCGGCTGCGTACCGACGACAAGCCGATGTCCAAGGCTTACGAGCGTTTCAAGGCCATGGCTTACCCGGCCAGCGGCTACCACACGCCCACCATCGGCTGGATGGCGGATCTGGACCGCATGAAGGTCGAAGAGCTGCGCCACTGGTATCAGTCCTGGTACGTGCCGAACAACGCCACGCTGGTGGTGGTCGGTGACGTGACCCCGGAAGAAGTCAAAACCCTGGCCCAGCGTTACTTCGGGCCGATCGCCAGGCGCGACGTTCCGCCGGCGAAGATTCCGCTGGAACTGGCCGAGCCCGGCGAGCGGCAGATCACCCTGCACGTGAAGACCCAATTGCCCAGCCTGATGCTGGCGTTCAACGTGCCGAGCATCGCCACGACCGAAGACAAACGCTCGGTGAATGCCTTGCGCCTGATTTCCGCCCTGCTCGACGGTGGCTACAGCGCGCGCATCCCGACTCAACTGGAGCGTGGCGAAGAACTGGTGTCCGGCGGTTCGTCGAGTTACGACGCCTACACCCGGGGCGACAGCCTGTTCTCCCTGTCGGCAACGCCCAACAGCCAGAAGAAAAAGACCATCGCCCAGGCCGAAGCCGGTTTGTGGAAACTGCTCGAACAACTGAAAACCACCGCGCCGTCCGCTGAAGAACTGGAACGCGTGCGCGCGCAGGTCATCGCCGGGCTGGTTTACGAGCGCGACTCGATCACCAGCCAGGCCACCGCGATCGGCCAATTGGAGACGGTCGGCCTGTCCTGGAAGCTGATGGACACCGAACTCGCCGAACTGGAAAGCGTGACACCGGAAGATATCCAGAAAGCCGCCAAGCTGTATTTCACCCGCGAACGTCTCAGCGTCGCCCATGTACTGCCGGAGGAGACGACTCATGAGTGAATCCAAGAAACCTCGGCTGGCCCTGGTCAGCCTGCTCGCTGTGGCCCTGATCGGGTCTGCCGCCTTCTATTTTTCCAGGACCGGCGAGTCCAGTGCCAGCGAAGCACTGGACAAGGCCAAGGCCAGCCAGAAGCTGCAATCGTTGACAGAACTCAACGGCAAGTCACCGAGTCACCGCAAACTCGACGTGCAAACCTGGAACACCGCCGAAGGCGCCAAGGTGCTGTTCGTCGAAGCCCGCGAACTGCCCATGTTCGACATGCGCCTGATCTTTGCCGCCGGCAGCAGCCAGGATGGCGACGCCCCTGGCCTGGCATTGCTGACCAACGCCATGCTGAACGAAGGCGTGGCCGGCAAGGATGTCAGCGCCATTGCCCAGGGCTTCGAAGGCCTGGGCGCCGATTTCGGCAACGGTGCCTACAAGGACATGGCCGTCGCGTCGCTGCGCAGCCTCAGCGCCGTGGACAAGCGTGAACCGGCCTTGAAGCTGTTCGCCGAAGTCGTCGGTAAACCGACCTTCCCCGCCGACTCCTTTACCCGCATCAAAAACCAGATGCTCGCCGGCTTTGAATACCAGAAACAGAACCCCGGCAAACTGGCCAGCCTTGAGTTGATGAACCGCTTGTATGGCGATCATCCGTACGCCCATGCCAGCGACGGCACGGCGAAAACCGTTCCGGCCGTCACCCTGGCGCAGCTGCGCAGGTTCCACGAAAAAGCCTATGCGGCGGGTAATGTGATCATTGCGCTGGTCGGCGATTTGTCTCGCACCGAGGCCGAAGCCATTGCCGCCCAGGTATCCATTGCCCTGCCGAAAGGCCCGGCGCTGCCGAAAATCCCGCAACCGGCCGAGCCCAAGGCCAGCGTCGGCCACATCGAGTTCCCGTCCAAACAGACCAACCTGATGCTCGCGCAACTGGGTATCGATCGGGATGATCCGGATTACGCGGCACTGTCCATGGGCAACCAGATCCTCGGCGGTGGCGGCTTCGGCACGCGACTGATGAGCGAAGTGCGCGAAAAGCGCGGCCTGGCTTATGGTGTGTATTCGGGCTTCACGCCGATGCAGGCGCGCGGTCCGTTCATGATCAACCTGCAGACCCGCGCCGAAATGAGCGAAGGCACCCTGAAGCTGGTGCAGGACGTCCTCGCCGACTACCTCAAGACCGGGCCGACCGAAAAAGAACTCGACGACGCCAAGCGCGAACTGGCCGGCAGCTTTCCGCTGTCCACCGCCAGCAATGCCGACATCGTCGGCCAGTTGGGTGCAATCGGCTTCTACAACCTGCCGTTGAGTCATCTGGAAGACTTCATGCAACAGTCCCAGGACCTGACCGTGGAGCAAGTCAGGGCCGCACTGAACAAACACCTGAGCACGGATAAAATGGTCATCGTCAGCGCTGGCCCGACCGTGCCGCAAAAGCCGTTACCGGCCCCTACTGATAAACCTGCCGAGCAACCGCTCGGGGTTCCGGAGCATTAATGGCCACTCAATCGAAATCCAAAAAGCCCGTGCACAACGGCGTCAACCAGCTGCGCATCATCGGTGGCGAATGGCGCAGCCGCAAGCTGAGCTTCCCCGATGCCCCGGGCCTGCGCCCGACGCCGGACCGGGTGCGTGAAACCCTGTTCAACTGGCTCGCGCCGTACGTTCCAGGCGCCAAGGTACTCGACCCGTTCACCGGCAGCGGCGCGCTGTTTCTTGAAGCCTTGTCCCGTGGCGCAGCCATGGGCCAGGCGCTGGATGCCAGCAGCCTCGCAGTGTCCAACCTCAAGGAACACCTGGGCACGCTGCGCTGCACCACCGGCCAAGTCCAGACCGCCGATGCCCTGCGCTATCTGGAAACCCAGACAGCAACGGCTTACGACCTGGTGTTCCTCGACCCGCCGTTCAACCAGAACCTGCTGCCCGCCGTTTGCAAACTGCTCGAAGAACGCCAGTGGCTGGCCGAGGATGCCTGGGTGTACACCGAGAGCGAATCCGCGCCGTCGACACTCGGCCTGCCGGGCAACTGGCGCCTGCACCGGGAGCAAAAGTCCGGGCGGGTCTATTATTCGTTGTGGCAACGCATGGCAGAGATCGCCGGCTGATCGACCGGCCTGAACAAAGCGCACGCCTCAAACCAGGCGTGCGCCGCGGCTTCGAGAACAATCGTGTCCCATCCGTCAGAACGCTTCATCCCCGCCTTGGGCCTCGGCAACCCGCACTTGCAAACCTTGTGGGGACCGCTGTGGCGCAAAACCATCCATATCCAGCGTGAGCGAGAGCGCTTGTGGCTCGAGGATGGCGACTTCCTCGACCTCGACTGGCATGGCCCGCACAGCGCAGACGCGCCCTTGGTGCTGGTGCTGCACGGGCTGACCGGTTCGTCGAATTCGCCTTACGTGGCCGGGATGCAGAAAGCATTGGGTGACCGGGGCTGGGCCAGCGTTGCGTTGAACTGGCGCGGCTGCTCCGGCGAACCCAATCTATTGCCGCGCAGCTACCATTCCGGCGCCAGCGAAGACCTGGCCGAAACCATCCAGCACCTGCGGACCAAACGGCCTCTCGCACCGCTGTACGCGGTCGGTTATTCCCTGGGGGGCAATGTCCTGCTCAAGCACTTGGGCGAGAGCGGTCACGACAGCGGCGTGCTAGGCGCGGTGGCGGTATCGGTACCGTTTCGCCTGGATCAGTGCGCCGACCGGATCGGCCAGGGTTTCTCGAAGGTCTATCAGGCCCACTTCATGCGCGAGATGCTGGCCTACATCAAGAACAAGCAACGCCAATTCCAGCATGACGGGCGCGAGGATGGCCTGGCGGCACTGGCAGCGCTGGGCTCGCTGGAAAACCTGCGCACGTTCTGGGATTTCGATGGCCGGGTGACCGCGCCACTGAACGGCTTCGTCGATGCAGAGGATTACTATCGTCGCGCGTCGAGCCGCTATTTCCTCGGGGAAATTCGTACGCCGACCCTGATTATTCAGGCAGCCGACGATCCCTTTGTCTTTCCCCACAGCCTGCCGCAAACCGATGAGTTGTCTGCCTGCACGCAATTCGAATTACAGGCCAGGGGTGGGCATGTCGGGTTTGTCGACGGTTCAGTCCGGCAGCCGGGTTACTACCTGGAACGGCGCATACC
The DNA here is from genome assembly GCF_002356535.2 of Pseudomonas izuensis. Classification (NCBI taxonomy): domain Bacteria; kingdom Pseudomonadati; phylum Pseudomonadota; class Gammaproteobacteria; order Pseudomonadales; family Pseudomonadaceae; genus Pseudomonas; species Pseudomonas izuensis. The sequence continues at coordinate 6,391,472 of NZ_AP017423.2, forward strand.
CCAGTGGCTGGCCACGATGGGCCGCGAGTAAGTCATGGGGGCTGATCAGGGCGAATCGATCCATTTCTGGCAAACGGCGCCATTGGCTGGGGTCGAGTTATTGTCGGCGCGCTACATCGAACACCGCTTCGCGCCCCACGTGCATGACGGCTACGTGATCGGCATGATCATGGCCGGTGCCCAGCGTTACCGCTATCGCGGCGCCGAGCATCTGGCGGGCAGCGGCACGCTGGTGCTGATCAATCCGGACGAACTGCACACCGGTCACAAGGGTACGGAGGACGGTTGGTTGTATCGGGCGTTTTATCCGGACAGTCGTCAGATTCTGTCGTTGCTGGCCGAACTCGAACTGCCGACCCACAACCTCCCGGCGTTCGGCGCCACGCTGTACCGCGACCCGGACCTGGTAAACGGTTTCTGCCAATTGCATCGTTTGCTGGAAAGCTCATCCACGGCCCTGCAACAGCAGACGGCCTGGCGCGAGCTGATGCTATCGCTGTTGCAGCGTCACGCGGCCGTTGCGGATGCCGGCAAACCGGGCAAGGAACACCGGGCGGTGACGCTGGCCAAAGAGCTGCTGTACGCGCAGCTGGCGGAACCGCCTTCGCTGGAAGAACTGGCGGCAGCGGTGAATCTGTCACCCTTTCACTTCGCCCGGGTATTTCGCCGCGCCACCGGCATGCCGCCGCACACCTGGCTGATGCAACAGCGCATCGCCCGGGCGCGGGCGTTGTTGCAGGGAGGATGCTTGCCGCTGGAAGTTGCCACGCAGCTGGGGTTTGCCGACCAGAGCCATCTGAGCCGGCAGTTCAAGCAGGTATATGGCGTGGGGCCGGGGGCGTACCGCAGTGCGCGGCAATTGATCACGACACCTATCTAATGTGGGAGCGAGCCTGCTCGCGAAAGCGGTGTGTCCGTCAACATTTAAGTCGGCTGGTACTCCGTCTTCGCGACCAGGCTCGCTCCCACAGGGGGGATCAGTGTTCACTCGCCGGTAGCGATCCCGCGCCCAGGATCATTGATCCACTCGCTCCACGACCCGGCATACAACGCACCCAGTGGATAACCGGCCAGGCACAGGGCAAACAGGTTATGGCACGCTGTCACACCGGACCCGCAATACGCCACCAGATCATTCGGCGAACGGCCACCCAGTTTCGCGGCGAATCGCTGCTTGAGTTGATCGCCCGGCAGGAAACGCCCATCGGCGCCCAGGTTGTCGGTGAACGCAGCGCATTGCGCGCCGGGAATATGTCCGGCAATCGGGTCGATCGGCTCCATTTCACCCTTGAAGCGCGGCAAGGCGCGGGCGTCGAGCAAGGTCAACTCGGGCTTGTCGAGGCGTTTGTGCAATTCTTCGGCACTGAGCAACAGTGAGGCGTCAGGCGTTCCGGTAAAACTGCCACGATTGATCGCTGGTGCGTCAAGACTCAGGGGCAAACCCGCCGCATGCCAGGCCTTGAGCCCGCCATCGAGGATAAACACGCCGTCACGCTTGCCCAGCCACGCCAGCAGCCACCAGGCCCGCGCCGCGTAGGCACCCGGGCCGTTATCGTACAAAACCACTTCACTGTCATTGTCGATGCCCCAGGCCTGCAGGCGCTCGATCAGGTCGGCCGGCTCGGGCAACGGATGACGCCCGGTCACCCCCTTGACCACTTTCCCGCTGAGATCACGCTCAAGATCGGCAAAACTTGACCCGGCGATGTGGCCTTCGGCATAGCTGCGATGTCCGTAATCCGGATCCTCAAGGGCAAAACGACAATCCAGAATCACCAGCCCCGGTTGCTCCTTTTTCAAGTCCAACGCTTGCGGGCTGATCAGTTGCGCTATGGGCATAACGGGCTCCTGTGATGGGCGGATTTCGATGCTGCTGCACTTTCTATTTCACAGCAGCGTATTCACGGCGGCTAGTTCAAGCCGGCTAGTTCACCGACTCTTCAAGCGCCTGGGCCAGCGGCACGTAAAACTCCTCGAACAACGCGTCGACTGCCTCACGCGCCTGATCGGTGACAAACCCGGCTTCCAGCACCAGCACCTGATAAACACCGCGTTTGATCGCCTGCTCACTGAGGTGGCTGGAGTTTTCCCGCGTGGTGCACAAAAAACGCACCCAGGACGTGAGGATGATCCAGGCATTGAGGGTCAGGGATTCGATCTGCACCCGATTCATCTTCAGGATGCCGGCGTCGACGAAGCCTTCGTAGATGTGCGTGCCCTGGATCAGGCATCGCTGGGAAAAACGTCGATAACGCCCGGCCAGGTCCGGATCGCTGTCGAGCAAGTGCTCGAGGTCGCGATGCAAAAACCGGTAACGCCACATCGCCGAGAGTAACTCCTTGAGGTAGAAGCGCTTGTCTTCCACCGTCGCCGCCCGGCCCTGGGGCGGGCGCAGGAAGCTGTCCACCAGGCTTTCGTACTCACTGAACAGCACGGCGATGATCGCCTGCTTGTTGGGGAAGTGGTAGTACAGGTTGCCCGGGGAAATCTCCATGTGGGCAGCAATGTGGTTGGTGCTGATGCTGCGCTCGCCCTGCTGATTGAACAGCTCAAGGCTGTTCTGCACGATGCGCTCGCTGGTTTTTATCCTTGGGGCCATGGCTTGAGCTTAAATTCAGAGTGCGTTGACGGGCATCTTACGACCTATCCGGACAGGGATAAAACAAAGCTGCGCCTGGATGTCATTTGACTTTCTAGAGTATAGACTCTAGAAAGTGCCTCATTACAATAAATCCGGAGCCGACCATGACTGCCGAAATTTCCTACCTCAAAGATCTGCAGCTTCCTCTGGAAGAACTCCAGGCCCTGTTTGACGCGCAGCGCGCCGCCTACGCCGCCAACCCCATGCCGCCTGCCGCACAGCGCCAACAATGGCTCAAGGCGTTGCGTGATTTATTGAATAGCGAACGTCAGGCCCTGATCGACGCGATCAGCCAGGATTTCAGCCACCGCAGCGCCGATGAAACCCTGCTCGCCGAGCTGATGCCCAGCCTGCACGGCATCCATTACGCCAGTCGGCACCTCAAAAACTGGATGCGCCCATCGCGGCGCAAGGTCGGCGTGGCCTTCCAGCCGGCCTCGGCAAAAGTGGTTTACCAGCCACTGGGCGTGGTCGGGGTGATCGTGCCGTGGAACTACCCGTTGTATTTGGCCATGGGGCCACTGGTCGGTGCGTTGTCGGCGGGCAATCGGGTGATGCTCAAGCTCAGCGAATCGACCCCCGCCACCGGCCTGCTGCTCAAGCAATTGCTGGGACGAATTTTCCCCGAAGACCTGGTTTGCGTGGTGCTGGGCGAGGCCGATATCGGCGTGGCGTTTTCCCGGCTGCGTTTCGATCATTTGCTGTTCACAGGTGCCACCAGCATTGGCAAACACGTGATGCGCGCGGCGGCGGAGAACCTGACACCGGTCACCCTGGAACTGGGCGGCAAGTCCCCGGCTATCGTTTCCCGTGATGTGCCGCTCAAGGATGCCGCCGAACGCATCGCCTTCGGCAAGACCCTCAACGCCGGGCAAACCTGCGTGGCCCCGGACTATGTGCTGGTGCCGGAAGACCGTGTCGGTTCGTTCGTCGAGGCTTATCGCCAGGCGGTGCGCGGCTTTTATCCGACACTGGCTGACAACCCGGACTACACCGCCATCATCAATGACCGACAACTGGCCCGACTCAACGGCTATATCAGCGACGCCACCAGTAAAGGCGCATTGCTGGTCCCGCTCTTCGAACAGGGTCAGGGACGTCGCATGGGGCATAGCTTGCTGCTCAACGTCAACGATGACATGACGGTGATGCAGGACGAAATCTTCGGCCCGCTGCTGCCGATCGTGCCCTACAAGGAGCTGGATCAAGCATTTACCTACATCAACCAGCGCCCTCGCCCACTGGCGCTGTATTACTTCGGCTATGACAAGCGCGAGCAGAACCGCGTGCTGCATGAAACCCATTCCGGTGGCGTATGCCTCAACGACACGTTGCTGCATGTCGCCCAGGATGACATGCCATTCGGCGGCATCGGTGCCTCGGGCATGGGCCATTACCACGGCCACGAAGGCTTCCTGACGTTCAGCAAGGCCAAGGGGGTGCTGATCAAACAACGCTTCAACGCGGCGAAACTGATCTACCCCCCCTACGGCAAATCCATCCAGAAACTGATCCAGAAGCTGTTCATCCGCTAACGCTCAATACCATCGGGTAATAACAATAATGAGCCCAAGCTTTTGTGATTCTCCCGCGCTGTCACGGCGCGGCCTGCTCAAGTTCAGCCTGGGCGCCAGCGCCTTTCTTGCCACCGCCGGGTTGGGAGCCAGCCTCAGCGGCTGCTCATCGAGCGTTCCGGCCAGCGGTTTCGCGGCGCTGCGCAGTGGCGACCTGATGTTTCTGCGAGCATTGATTCCGGTGATGCTCGACGGTGCCGTGGCCGTTGAGCACAAGTCCGACGCTGTCGAAGGCACCTTGAAAAGCCTGGATTACAGCCTCGACCACTTGTCGCCGGAAATGCTCAAGCTGACCCGCCAATTATTCGATGTGCTGGGCATGGCCGTGACCCGTGGACCGCTCACCGGTATCTGGGGCAGCTGGGAAAACGCCAGCGGCGACGAGATCCGGCACTTTCTCGCTCGTTGGCAGAACAGCTCGCTGAGCCTGCTGCGCATGGGCCACAGCTCGTTGGTGCAACTGGTGATGATGGCCTGGTACGGGCGCAAGGAGTCGTGGGCGCATTGCGGGTATCCCGGGCCGCCAGCCGTTTGAGACCGCGTCGCGCCCATCGCGGGCAAGCCTTGCTCCCACAGGATTGAGGTAGTCCACCCTTTTGTGAACGACTCAAACCCTGTGGGAGCGAGGCTGCCCGCGATGGCGTCAGCCGCATCACCACCCAATTCAAAATAATAAGAGAACCTGAATATGCCCGTACCCGACCCGTTCCGCGAAGGCATGGCCCGTGGCTGGAAAACCCATGATGGCTCACGACTGACCCAGGATCTGGTCCTGGAAGCGGATGTAGCGATCATCGGCAGTGGCGCCGGCGGCGGGACCACCGCTGAAATTCTCAGCGCGGCGGGCTACAAAGTGCTGCTGATCGAAGAAGGCCCGCTCAAGACCAGCAGCGACTTCAAGCTGCTTGAAGACCAGGCCTACGCCAGCCTCTATCAGGAAGGCATCGGGCGCATGAGCAAGGACGGTGCGATCACCATCCTCCAGGGACGGGCCGTGGGTGGCACCACGCTGATCAACTGGACCTCCAGTTTCCGCACCCCCGAACCGACCCTGGAACACTGGGCCAAAGAGCACAACGTGAAAGGCCACAGCCCGGCGGACATGACACCGTGGTTCGAAAAAATGGAGCAGCGCCTGGGCGTCGCGCCGTGGAGGGTACCGCCCAACGCCAACAACGACGTTATCCGCAAAGGCTGCGAAAAGCTCGACTACAGCTGGCACGTGATCCCGCGCAACGTGCGCGGTTGCTGGAACCTCGGCTATTGCGGCATGGGCTGCCCGACTAATGCCAAGCAATCGATGATGGTCACCACCATTCCCGCCACCCTGGAAAAGGGCGGTGAGTTGCTCTACCTGGCCCGCGCCGAAAAGCTCCTCATCAGCGGTGACAAGGTCACCGGGCTGCAATGCGTGGCGATGGACGAACGCTGCGTCCAGCCCACGGGTCGCAGCATTACGGTCAAGGCACGGCATTTCGTATTGGCCGGCGGCGGGATCAACAGCCCGGCGCTGCTATTGCGTTCCGACGCGCCGGATCCGCACCAACGCCTGGGCAAACGGACCTTTCTGCATGTGGTGAACATGTCCGCCGGGCTGTTCGACGAGGTGATCAACCCGTTCTACGGGGCGCCGCAGTCGATTTATTCCGATCATTTCCAATGGCAGGACGGCACCACCGGCAAAATCGGCTACAAGCTGGAGGTTCCTCCGCTGCACCCGGCACTGGCGGCGACGCTGCTCGGCGGCTTCGGCCCGGAAAATGCGCAGCACATGGCCAACCTGCCCCACACCCACGCGATGCTGGCGTTGCTGCGTGACGGATTCCACCCGGAGAGCCCCGGAGGCAGCGTCGAGTTGCGCGGCGACGGCACGCCGGTGCTCGATTACCCGGTCTCGGCCTATGTCTGGGAAGGGCTGCGCCGGGCGTTCCACAGCATGGCCGAGATCCAGTTCGCCGGCGGCGCCAATGCGGTCATGCCGATGCACGCCGATGCACGGTATGTAAAAACCCTGGGCGAAGCGCGCACGCTGATCGACAGCCTCAGCCTGGAGTTGTACCGCACGCGGTTGGGCAGCGCCCATGTGATGGGTGGTTGTGCCATGGGCGAAGACCCGAAAAATGCCGTGACCGACAGCCTCGGCCGGCATCATCAACTGGGCAATCTGTCGATACATGACGGCTCGCTGTTCCCCACCAGCATTGGCGCAAACCCGCAATTGTCGGTCTATGGCCTGACAGCGCAACTGGCCACTTCCTTGGCCGAACGTTTGAAAAACCCGTGAAAATGACGAATATTCCTATCGTCTATAGTGCTTTCTTACCCAACAGGCGACTTGGCCGACCGGTAAGGCTGCGATACCATCCGATTCCCCAACGCACTCCCGCCAGGACGACGCGATGAACCGAGTGTTGTACCCAGGTACCTTCGACCCTATTACCAAGGGCCATGGCGATCTGGTCGAACGCGCCTCGCGCCTGTTCGATCACGTGATCATTGCCGTGGCCGCCAGCCCGAAGAAAAACCCGTTGTTTCCTCTGGAACAGCGTGTGGCACTGGCCCGTGAGGTCACCAAACATTTGCCGAACGTTGAAGTCGTCGGCTTCTCGACTCTGCTGGCGCACTTCGCCAAAGAGCAGAACGCCAACGTGTTCCTGCGTGGTTTGCGCGCGGTGTCGGACTTCGAATACGAATTCCAGCTGGCCAACATGAACCGGCAACTGGCCCCGGACGTGGAAAGTCTGTTCCTGACCCCGTCCGAGCGCTATTCGTTCATTTCCTCGACGCTGGTCCGTGAAATTGCAGCCTTGGGCGGTGATATCACCAAGTTCGTACACCCTGTGGTAGCGGATGCACTGACCGAACGCTTCAAGAAATAATCCCCGCAAACTGTAGGAGCGAGCCTGCTCGCGATGTACGTCAACGATAACGCGGGAAACCTGACACCCCGCCGCGTTTTCGGGTTCATCGCCAGCAGGCTGGCTCCTACAGTACGTCGCACGTGCGTGCAGTACAGGCGCCAATGCGGCACAATTAAGCGCATTGATATATTGCGCCCGGGCCCGCCGCCCCGGCTGGAGTTAGCATGTCCCTGATCATCACCGACGATTGCATCAACTGCGACGTCTGCGAACCCGAGTGCCCGAACGCCGCCATTTCCCAAGGCGAAGAGATCTACGTGATCGACCCGAACCTGTGCACGCAGTGCGTGGGCCACTACGACGAACCGCAGTGCCAACAGGTCTGCCCGGTGGATTGCATTCCATTGGACGAGGCCCATCCGGAGACTGAAGAGCAGTTGATGGAGAAGTACCGGAAGATTACCGGTAAGGCTTGAGGCTGGTGTTGCCTGTACCTACGCCTTCGCGAGCAGGCTCGCTCCCACAGTAGATCCAGGGTGTGCCCACATTTTGATTAACATGACAAATCGAAATGTGGGAGCGAGCCTGCTCGCGAAAGCGTCATCAGCCACACCGAAGATGCAACAGACTCACTCGCGCTGCTCAAACCCCTCCCCGATACACCCCAGACACCGCACGAACGCCGCTTTCGCCGGGTCGACCACCAAGGCTTGCCCCGCATCGCCCACCCCACCGCCCAGCGCGGTAAAGGGCAACGACACCACGAACACCCCTGCACCGATCACCGTCGCCACCACCAGCAAAGGCCGAGCAATCAGCAGATCGCCCATCATCGCGTAGGCAGGTGGATTTTGAATGGTGTAAAGCGGATCACCGCTGCCACTGCTGGCGACGGCTGAGGTGCCGACGCTCAGCAACAAGGCAGCGACAAGGGTTCGAAACGGATTCATGGCACGGTCCTTCGGCTAGACAGTCATGCACTGACTATAGACCGCCTGCACGGCAAAACCCTGTAGGAGCTGGCTTGCCAGCGAAGAGGTCGGCACATACAGCATCGAGTCGCCTCACACACCGCTGGCTCCTGCAAGTCGGGCGTTTCAGCGCTGGCAACGCGGGCAAAAGACGCTGGCGCGCTGCCCGAGTTTCACTTCCCGCAATTGCGTGCCGCAGACCTTGCAGTGCTCGGCACCTCGGCCGTACACGAACAGCTCCTGCTGGAAGTAGCCCGGCTGGCCGTCACCACCAATAAAATCACGCAGCGTAGTACCGCCGCGCTCGATGGCGGCAGCCAGAATGCGTTTGATCTCGATCGCCAGCTTCAGGTACCGCGCACGGGAAATGCTTTTGGCTTCGCGGCGCGGGTCGATCCCGGCAGCGAACAATGCTTCGGTCGCGTAGATGTTACCGACACCCACCACCACCGCGTTGTCCATGATGAACGGCTTGACCGCCATCGAACGCCCGCGGGACAGCTGGAACAAGCGGTCGCCGTCAAACAGGTCGGTCAGCGGTTCCGGCCCCAGGCGAATCAACAATTCGTGGTTGAGCGGATCGAGGCTCCAGAGCATCGCGCCAAACCGGCGAGGGTCGGTGTAGCGCAAGGCCAGGCCCGACTCCAGTTCGATATCCACATGTTCATGCTTGGCGGCGGGCAGGCCGGCTTCCACCAGACGCAAATTCCCCGACATGCCCAAGTGGCTGATCAAGGTGCCGACTTCAGCATTGATCAGCAGGTACTTGGCACGCCGCTCCACCAGCACGATGCGCTGGCCGGACAGGCGCACATCGAGATCCTCGGGAATCGGCCAGCGCAGGCGACGATCACGCACGATCACCCGGCTGACGCGCTGGCCTTCCAGGTGCGGGGCAATGCCGCGGCGGGTGGTTTCGACTTCTGGCAGTTCAGGCATGGAGGTCGCGAATCGTTTGCTTGAGGGTTTCGAAATCGTAATCCGAGAGGCCGACGTAATCGAGCACCAGATGCCCGATGCTGTTCCATTCATGGTCTTCGGCCTGGTTGCCCAGCACCCGGTAAGACGCACAAATGTGCTCGGCCATCTTCAGGATCGCCAACAGGTTCTTCAGCGAGCTGTTGCGCGACGACTCATCGCTGAAGATCGCCAGGGCATTGTGGTGATTGGCAATCGCCGCCGTGACGTGGTCCGGCAGGCGCCAGGACTTGGCCGTGTAATAGCCGACCACGGCGTGATTGGTGTTGAACGCCTGATTCTCGGTGTCTACCACCCGGCAGTCGGGGCCGGCGTTGGCATAGGCCTGCTCCAGCACTGTCATGTAGTCGGGGAATCGCTGGAGCATCAGCGGCACGCCACAATCGTGGAACAGCCCCAGGGCGTAAGCCTCGTCGCCGGCCTGGGCCCCGATGCGCTGCGCCACGGTCAGGCAGGTCATTGCAACGTCCTGTGCGGTGTCCCAGAAGCGATTCAGGGTGACGATGGTTTCGTCGTTCATCTCACCCTTGATCGACTGCGCGTTGATCAGGTTGATGATCGAACGGCTGCCCAGCAGATTCACCGCGCGCTGGATCGAGGCGATCTTGGTGGTCAAGCCGTAATACGGCGAATTGACGATTTTCAGCAAGGAACCGGAGAGGCCAGGGTCCTGGGAAATCAGCTTCGCGATCACATCCAGATCCGGGTCGGGCATGTACTGCTCCATCTGCAGATCCACCATGATCTGCGGTTGGGCAGGCACACTGATGCCTTGCAGGGATTGCTGGATCTGTTCGGGAGTCAACTCTTGGGACATAGGTACACACTCTGGGTCAGGCGCAGATTCTAGCTTCTTAAAGTTGGATCCGACATACCAGTGAACACATCGCGGGAACTTTCATCCATTTGAAACCGCTTTCGCGAGCAGGCTCGCTCCCACAGGGGATTTGTGTACGCTGCAGATCAAATGTGGGAGCGAGCCTGCTCGCGAAAGGGCCATCAGCGTTTCATCGCCCATCGACCCCGTCTCGATCCTCAACACGCTATACTCCCGCTCTTTTTTCCGGAGCGACGTCATGTCCCTGCCTAGCCTGCGCCTCAAAGCCAACGCCGACCGCCGTCTGCGCAACGGTCACTTGTGGGTCTATAGCAACGAAATCGATGTAGCGGCGACCCCTTTGCACGGTTTCAAGGCCGGCGATCAGGCGATCCTCGAAGCCGCCGGCGGCAAGCCGTTGGGCATCGTTGCCATGAGCCCGAACAACCTGATCTGCGCCCGTGTGCTGTCGCGCGACATCAAGTTGCCGCTGGACAAGTCGCTGCTGGTGCATCGCCTGAACGTGGCCCTGTCGCTGCGAGATCGTTTGTTCGACAAACCGTTCTACCGCCTGGTCTACGGCGACTCCGACCTGTTGCCAGGCCTGGTGGTTGACCGTTTCGGCGACATCCTGGTGGTGCAGATCGCCTCGGCGACCATGGAAGCCCATAAGGACGACGTGATCGCGGCGCTGACCCAAGTGCTCAAGCCAAGCGGCATTCTGTTCAAGAACGACTCCGCGGCCCGTGATGCCGAAGGCCTCAACCGCTACGTCGAAACCGTGTTCGGCCTGGTGCCGGAGTGGGTGGCGCTGGAAGAGAACGGCGTGAAATTCGAAGCACCGGTCATCCAGGGCCAGAAAACCGGCTGGTTCTACGACCACCGCATGAACCGTGCTCGCCTGGCACCCTATGCCAAGGGCAAACGCGTTCTGGACCTGTACAGCTACATCGGCGGCTGGGGCGTGCAAGCGGCGGCGTTCGGTGCCAGCGAAGTGTTCTGCGTCGATGCCTCGGCCTTCGCCCTCGACGGCGTCGAGCGCAACGCCGCGCTGAACGGTTTTGCCGAGAAGATGACCTGCATCGAAGGCGACGTGTTCGAAGCCCTCAAAGAGCTGAAAGCCAGCGAAGAACGTTTCGACGTGATCGTGGCCGACCCTCCGGCGTTCATCAAACGCAAGAAAGACATGAAAAACGGTGAAGGCGCCTACCGTCGCCTGAACGAACAAGCCATGCGCCTGCTGACCAAGGACGGCATCCTGTTCAGCGCCTCCTGCTCGATGCACCTGCCGGAAGACGACCTGCAAAACATCCTGCTGACCAGCGCCCGCCACCTGGACCGCAACATCCAGATGCTGGAACGTGGCGGCCAGGGGCCGGATCATCCGGTGCATCCGGCCATCCCGGAAACCCGCTATATCAAGAGCATTACTTGCCGGTTGTTGCCAAACAGCTAACAACCCAAACCCTTGTAGGAGCGAGCTCTGCTCGCGATGGTCGTCAACGATAACGCGGGGAACCTGACCCCCGCGGCGTCTTCGAATTCATCGCGAGCGAGCTCGCTCCTACGGGGTTATTTCCTTCGGGATAATCCCGCATCAAAACGGGAAACCCCCTACAGCGCTTTTGATTGTATTCCCTACGTCCCAGACTAATATCGGTTTCTGGTTTCAAGCATGAACGCTTGATCACTCCGGAAAACAAAAACAATGTCTGAGTCCTCTTACCCAGTTCTAAGTCGCGACCTGAAACGCCAACGGGCCTCCCGCTTTATCCTCATTACCAATATCTCGTTGATCAGTTTTTTCCCGCTGAATATCCTCCTGCCTTCGTTTCCTGCCTTGGCCGAGGAGTTCAACACTTCAACCGCAGAAATCGCCCTCTCCACCAGCCTGTTCACGTTGGTTTTTGCGATTTCTCAATTAATAACCGGCCCGCTCTCAGATAAGTGGGGGCGTAAGGAAGTTCTTCTTGGTTGCATCGTTGTTTCTACGCTCGGCTCGATAGGGTGCGTGCTGGCTACGGACTATCCGGGCTTCATGCTATTTCGCGCCATCCAGGCAATCGGGTGTGGTTTCTTCGTGCTGGGTCATGCACTGGTGGAAGACTTGTTCGATGAACAGGATCGGGCCCGAGTGCGAATTTACTACATGACACTGAGCGGCTCCTTTGTTGCACTGTCGCCGCTACTGGGATCATGGTTGCAGACCACGTTTGATTGGCAGGGGAGTTTTTATGGTTTTGCGCTCATGGCGCTCGGCATGTTTATCCATGCCCAAGTAATACTGCCCTCCAAAACAGTTAGCCACCAAAGAACACCCGTTTCCGTTCTACGCACGCTGAAATCCATTGCTGGAAATCGAGACTTCATTCGCTACTGGTGGATTGCCGCGTTAGTGTTTGCTTGTTATTTCGCACTGATCAGCGTGACGCCGCTGATTTTCATGGATGAGTTCAAGTTATCCGAATACCAGTATGCGCTGGTGCTTATGGTGTATGGGTTGGCCTATTTCCTTGGCGGAGTAGTTGCCAGTACCGTGCAGAAACATATCGCCCTCACGCTGCAAATCAACATCGGACTTGGATTGCTGGGTGTCGCCGGTGTGTTGTTAGCATTGATCATCAATTATGAAGCGATGACAACTATCACCCTGCTCATACCGATGCTGGTCAGTGCCCTGGCAGTCACCCTGGTGCGACCTGCCGCTATTTCCGCAGCAATGTTGCTGTTCTCAAGCAGCGCCGGTACGGCAGCCTCTGCGGGCAATAGCATTATGTTCATCACCGCCGCGCTTAGCAGCGCTGCGCTCGCACAAGCAGGGGACAATTTGCTGATGACCATTGCGCTAAGCTTCATCGCCTTCAGCCTTTGGGGGCTGCTGACGAATGCCAGGATAGGGCACTGACTGCAGGAGCAACCTGTCGACACTTGCTCGCGATGGTCGTCAACGATGACGCGGGGAACCTTACACCCCGCGGCGTCTTCGAATTCATCGCGAGCGAGCTCGCTCCTACGGGGTTCGCGACACATCCTGACCCACTGTCATAACGACAACCTCCCACTCCACGCCTACCGTTTCCCTTCCAATCACCGAAGAGGACAACGGAATGTCCAGCAAGCCAAAAGCCCACCGCTTACGCACCGGCCGCCACTCGGCATCCGGTCGCATCTATCTCCTGACCGCAGTCACCCATGAACGGCAACCGATCTTCAATGATTTGTACGTTGGACGCTTGGTAGTGAACGAATTCAGAAGAGCTCATGAAGCCGGCAGCGCCACCTCAATAGCCTGGGTTGTCATGCCGGATCACTTTCATTGGCTCATTGAGCTGCAAAACGGTGATTTACCGAAACTGATGCAAACGGCCAAATCCAGAAGTGCTCGCGCCATCAACCAGCAACGAGGTCGCCACGAAACGCTATGGCAAAAGGGTTACTTCGACCGAGCCCTGCGCCGCGAGGAAGACCTTAAAGCAGCAGCCCGATACATCATCGCCAACCCTTTGCGGGCCGGGCTTGTGACTCGGATTGGAGACTACCCGCTGTGGGATGCCATGTGGCTTTAATACTGTAGGAGCGAGCTCGCTCGCGATGGTCGTCAACGATAACGCGGGGAACCTGCTGCCCCGCGGCGATCTCGGGTTCATCGCGAGCGAGCTCGCTCCTACGGGGGCGGTCGCCGAACGTCTTGTGAATGCGCAGAGCCATTCCCTCCAGCCACCAGCCGTGTAGAATCGCGAACATTCATCGCCAGTCATCCCCGGCGGGTTTATGAGCTCAAGCTGAAGCGCGCGGCGATCCCGCAAAGTTATCGGCAACCTATGGACACACGGCCATTTCCGAGTACTCCAGACGTCAATAGAAGCTCACTTCCCTTTTGATACCTGATTAGCCGCCCGGAGTGCTTCATGCCTGATTACCGCTCGAAAACATCCACCCATGGCCGCAACATGGCCGGCGCCCGCGCTCTGTGGCGCGCCACGGGGATGAAAGATGACGACTTCAAAAAGCCGATCATCGCCATTGCCAACTCCTTCACCCAGTTCGTACCGGGCCACGTGCACCTGAAAGACCTGGGCCAATTGGTCGCCCGCGAAATCGAACGCGCAGGCGGTGTGGCAAAAGAATTCAACACCATCGCTGTCGATGACGGCATCGCCATGGGCCACGACGGCATGCTGTATTCGCTGCCGAGCCGCGAGATCATCGCCGACTCCGTCGAGTACATGGTCAACGCCCACTGCGCCGACGCCATCGTCTGCATCTCCAACTGCGACAAGATCACCCCCGGCATGCTGATGGCGTCCCTGCGCCTGAACATCCCGGTGATCTTCGTCTCCGGCGGCCCGATGGAAGCCGGCAAGACCAAACTGGCCAGCCACGGTCTCGACCTGGTCGACGCCATGGTAATCGCCGCCGACTCCAGCGCTTCTGACGAGAAAGTCGCTGAATACGAGCGCAGTGCCTGCCCAACTTGCGGTTCGTGCTCCGGCATGTTCACCGCCAACTCGATGAACTGCCTGGTTGAAGCCCTGGGCCTGGCCCTGCCGGGCAACGGTTCGACCCTGGCCACCCACAGCGACCGCGAGCAGCTGTTCCTGCAGGCCGGCCGCACCATCGTCGAGCTGTGCAAGCGCTACTACGGCGAGAACGATCAGTCGGTATTGCCGCGCAACATCGCCAACTTCCAGGCGTTCGAGAACGCCATGACCCTGGACATCGCCATGGGCGGTTCCACCAACACCATCCTGCACTTGCTGGCCGCCGCCCAGGAAGCCGAGATCGATTTCGACCTGCGCGACATCGACCGTCTTTCGCGCAACGTGCCGCAACTGTGCAAGGTGGCGCCGAACATCCAGAAGTACCACATGGAAGACGTGCACCGCGCTGGCGGGATCTTCAGCATCCTCGGTTCGCTGGCCCGTGGCGGCCTGCTGCACACCCAACTGCCGACCGTGCACAGCCGCAGCATGGAAGAAGCCATCGCCAAGTGGGACATCACCCAGACCAACGACGAAGCCGTGCATCACTTCTTCAAGGCAGGTCCTGCGGGCATCCCGACGCAAACCGCGTTCAGCCAGTCGACCCGTTGGGACACCCTGGACGACGACCGTGAAAACGGCTGCATCCGCAGTGTCGAGCACGCCTACTCGCAAGAAGGCGGCCTGGCTGTGCTGTACGGCAACATCGCCCTCGACGGTTGCGTGGTGAAAACCGCCGGCGTCGATGAGTCGATCCACGTGTTCGAAGGCAACGCCAAGATCTTCGAAAGCCAGGACAGCGCCGTGCGCGGCATCCTCGCCGACGAAGTGAAGGAAGGCGACATCGTCATCATTCGCTACGAAGGCCCGAAAGGCGGCCCGGGCATGCAGGAAATGCTGTACCCGACGTCCTACCTGAAATCCAAAGGCCTGGGCAAAGCCTGCGCCCTGCTCACCGACGGCCGCTTCTCCGGTGGTACTTCCGGTCTGTCCATCGGCCACGCTTCGCCTGAAGCCGCTGCCGGTGGCGCAATTGGCCTGGTGCAGGACGGCGACAAAGTGCTGATCGACATTCCGAACCGCTCGATCAACCTGTTGATCAGCGACGAAGAACTGGCCGCGCGCCGTGTCGAGCAGGACAAAAAAGGCTGGAAACCGGTGGAAGTGCGTCCACGTAAAGTGACCACCGCCCTGAAGGCCTATGCCCTGCTGGCGACCAGTGCCGACAAGGGTGCTGTGCGTAACAAGGCGATGCTCGACGGGCTGTAAGCGTCAGCCGCCCCCATAAAAATGCCCCGCCAAGTGCGGGGCATTTTTTTGCCTGGCCGAAACCAGGCCTCTTTGTAGGAGCCGGCTTGCCGGCGAAGGCGTGTCAGGCAACATTAATGTTGAATGTGCTGGCCTATTCGCTGGCAAGCCAGCTCCCACAGGGTTTGCGTCGTGCACAAGACTTGTAGGAGCCGGCTTGCCGGCGAAGGTGGTACGTCAGGCAACATTGATGTTGAAGGTGCTGGCCTATTCGCTGGCAAGCCAGCTCCCACAGGGATTGCGTCGTGCACAAGACTTGTCGGAGCCGGCTTGCCGGCGAAGGCGGTACGTCAGGCAACATTGATGTTGAAGGTGCTGGCCTATTCGCTGGCAAGCCAGCTCCTACGGGGTTTGCGTCGAGCACAAGGTTTGCACGGGCAGAATCCGGTCTTATTGGATCTCTTGCGGCGTGACGATCACCCAATTCTTGTCCGCAGTCACCACCAGCCCTTCCTTGGCCTGGGCCGCAGCATGCTTGGCCATCATGCCGTTTATCTGGGTCATGTACTTGTCCTTGCGATTGACCCACAGGTGGATGCCGCCCTTGGCCACGTCGACGCTGTGGAACAACATGTAACCGTCGCTGCTCGGGGTATCGCCGCCGACCAGCACCGGTTTTTTCCATTCATCGATGTAGGTCAGGATCGCCGCCTGTTTGCCGGCCATCCAGGTCGCCGGGGTCCACAGGTAAGGCGTCAGCTCCAGGCCGAGGTTGGCCTTCTCGTCATATTTGCCGGCGGTGATCTGCTTACGTGCAGTGGTCAGCTCGCCGGTCTTGGGGTCCTTGAGCAGCAGAGACACGCCGATCACGTTCTGCGGTTTGACGTTGTAGCCGTACTTCGGATCCGCCGCGACCATGCGCACCAGCTCTTCGGAAGCGGCGGTCATCACGTAGACCTCGATGCCGTTTTCCATGAGCTTGTTGTACAGCTCTTGCTGGCCGGTGAAGATTTTCGGCGGGTTGACGTCCAGGTTCTTGACCACGTCGCCGTCGTAATACGTGGCCGGCACCGGTTTGCCGGCCGCCATCATCTCATCCACATAGCCCTTGAGCTCTTGCAGCGTAAAGCCGGAAAACACCTGGGCGACCCATGGATAGCAAACCATGTCGTCGACTTCACAGAGACGGTAGTAGTAGCTGAACAGGCTTTCCTTGTGGTCGGCGGTGTCCTTGAAAGGCATCAGCTTCAGGGAGGGGTCGAGTTTGTCGCGGGTGATCAGGCCCTTGTTCTCCATGAACGGCAGCAGCGACTCTTCGAGGTCGTAGCGGTAACTGGTGTTGTCCATGTCGAACACCGCGTAGTTACCCTTATTGGCGTTGGCGGCGATCATCGCGTCCAACGCCTTGGCCTGATCGGCCGGCCAGTGTTTCAAATCCGTGGCGAATACCTGGCCGGCGAGGCCGAGGCAAAGAGCTGCAGCCAGTAATTTCGGTGCGAACTTCATCGATGTTTCTCCCTGAGTGAAAGACATCGACGCTAACAAATAAGTGTGACAGTCCTCGTCTGCCAGCGACCGCCATCGTGCCCATCGCGCCAGCTGCATCCCCGAAAGCGACATCCGCTTATTCCAAAAACGACAGTTCCAAGACGTTTTTGATATTAATTCATTAGATTTCAAGCTGTTAGGCTTGCCGGTTCGCAGCTGCCCCGGAAGGCAGTTGGCACATGTCTAATGGGAGTTCCAATGAGTCTGCCGCTGATTCTCAATCTGCTGGTGTTCCTCGCCCTGCTCCTGGGCCTGGCACAAACCCGCCACTCAACCTGGAGCCTGGCGAAAAAAGTCCTGCTCGCGCTGGTACTCGGCGTGGTGTTCGGTGTGGCATTGCACACGGTGTACGGCACCGGTCATCCCGTGCTGAAAGCCTCGATCGGCTGGTTCGATCTGGTGGGCAACGGTTACGTGCAATTGCTGCAAATGATCGTGATCCCGCTGGTCTTCGCCTCGATCCTAAGCGCTGTGGCTCGTCTGCATAACGCTTCGTCGCTGGGCAAGATCAGCTTCCTGACCATCGGCACGCTGCTGTTCACCACGGCCATTGCGGCGCTGATCGGCATCGGCCTGACCAACCTGTTCGGCCTGACCGCCGAAGGCCTCGTGGCCGGCACCCAGGAACTGGCCCGTCTGCAAATCATCCAGTCCGATTACGCGGGCAAGGTCGCCGACCTGAATGTGCCGCAATTGTTGCTGTCGTTCATCCCGCAAAACCCGTTCGCCGACCTGGCGCGGGCCAAGCCGACGTCGATCATCAGCGTGGTGATCTTTGCCGCCTTCCTCGGTGTCGCAGCGCTGCAACTGCTCAAGGATGACGTGGAAAAAGGTCAGAAAGTGATCAACGCCATCGACACCCTGCAAGCCTGGGTGACCCGCCTGGTGCGCCTGGTGATGAAGCTGACCCCGTACGGTGTGCTGGCGCTAATGACCAAAGTGGTCGCTGGCTCCAACCTGCAGGACATCATCAAGCTCGGCAGTTTTGTCGTGGTGTCCTACATCGGCCTGGGGCTGATGTTTGTCGTCCATGGCCTGTTGGTGTCGGCGGCGGGGATCAATCCGCTGCGCTTCTTCCGCAAGATCTGGCCGGTACTGACCTTTGCGTTTACCAGTCGCTCGAGCGCCGCGACGATTCCGTTGAGCATCGAAGCGCAGACTAGCCGTCTGGGCATTCCACAGTCCATCGCCAGTTTCGCCGCTTCGTTTGGTGCAACCATCGGCCAGAACGGCTGTGCCGGTCTGTACCCGGCGATGTTGGCGGTGATGGTGGCGCCGACCGTGGGCATCAACCCGCTGGACCCGTTGTGGATCGCAACGCTGGTGGCGATTGTGACCTTGAGTTCGGCGGGTGTGGCCGGGGTGGGTGGCGGTGCGACCTTTGCCGCGTTGATCGTATTGCCGGCAATGGGCTTGCCGGTGTCACTGGTGGCGTTGCTGATTTCGGTGGAGCCGTTGATCGACATGGGGCGTACGGCGTTGAACGTCAGTGGCTCGATCACCGCCGGGGCGATTACCAGCCAGGTGATGCAGCAGACGGATAAGGCGCTGCTGGAGGCGGATGAGCATTCGGCGTTGGCTCACGCTTAAACTCTTCAGCTCCTGATCTGGCCTCATCGCGGGCAAGCCCGCTCCCACAGGGATTGTTGGTGTTCACACAATGTGTGTTTCAACACGGACACTGTGGGAGCTGGCTTGCCAGCGATGCTCTCAGGCCTTTTCCCAAACTTCGAAGTTGTACGCCGGCTTGTCACCTTCTGCCGGATTCGGAACATTGGACACCAGTTTCCACTGGTTTAAATCAAACTCCGGAAACCACGCATCCCCCTCCGGGCTCAGCGCCACGCGCGTCAAATACAAGCGATCGGCCTGCGCCATCCCCTGCGCATACAACTGCGCACCACCAATCAGCATCAACTCATCGACACCTTGCTCTTTCGCCCATTCTTCGGCGCGAACCACAGCGGCTTCAAGCGACGGGTAAACCTCCGCGCCTTCCAGCACCAGATCCGCCTGACGGCTGACCACGATGTTCAAGCGGCCCGGCAGCGGACGACCGAGGGAATCCCAGGTCTTGCGACCCATGATGATCGGCTTGCCCAGGGTCGTGGCCTTGAAATATTTGAAGTCCCCCGGCAAGTGCCAGGGCATGCTGTTGTCGACGCCGATCACACGGTTTTCACCGAGGGCTGCAATCAGGCTGAGGGGGAGTGATTTAGTCATGCCGGCGAGGATACCAGAGGCCCGGCTTCTCGCAACGTAGCCCCCCGACAAGCGCCACAGCGGTTATGCTCACAGCTCAATTAAGCGACGGGATGCCGCGTGACTGAACTGAATAATCTCTGGCTGACAGAAACCATCCGCCTGCGCGAAGAACACGCAGGCCCCCTGGAGGATCTGGAAGCCAATCGTCTGGCCCGCAGCGCCGGTGGCGATTTACCGACACGCATTCAACGCCGTGCCCTGTGGCTGGCCGAACGGGATGGCCTGAGTAGCGCGCTCGTGCATTGGCTGCAAGGTGCGCGCCTGGCACTGATCGTATTGGCGGTGCTGGCCGTAATCAGCGGCGCCGGTCTGGCGTTCGCCGCGCTGGGTGACGGGCAGACGCCGGTCAATGTGTTCTGGGCCTTGGGCAGTCTGCTCGGGCTCAATCTGATTCTGCTGTTGAGCTGGGCCTTGGGGCTGGTGTTTGCCGGAGAACACGGCGCCAGTCTCGGGCGCCTGTGGTTGTGGCTCAGCGAAAAACTCGCCCGCGATGCCAAAGCCGCGCAACTGGCGCCTGCCTTGCTCTTGTTACTGCAACGACAAAAACTCAATCGCTGGGCAATCGGCGTGCTGGTCAACGGCTTGTGGTTGCTGGCGATGTTGAGTGCGCTGGTGATGCTGCTGACGATCATGGCCACCCGACGCTACGGTTTCGTCTGGGAAACCACCATCCTCGGCGCGGACACCTTTATCACAATGACCCAGGGCCTCGGCGCCCTGCCCGCACTGCTCGGCTTCAGCGTGCCGACCGTGGAAATGATTCGCGCCAGTGGCGATGCCGCGCTGAATATCGAAAGCGCCCGCCAGGCCTGGGCGGCGTGGCTGGTTGGGGTGTTGCTGGTCTATGGCGTATTGCCGCGACTGCTGCTGGCGCTGTTTTGCCTGTGGCGCTGGAAAACCGGTCGGTCGTCCTTGCATCTGGATTTGAACCTGCCCGGCTACGCTCAATTGCGCGAACGCCTGATGCCCACCAGCGAACGCCTGGGCATCAGCGATGAAGCGCCTGCGCAATTGCATCGCGTCGAAAGTGGCGTCAGTGACCAGCAAAGCGACGGCGCACTGCTGGTGGCCATCGAGCTGGACGATCAACACCCCTGGCCGCCACAACTGCCGAAAAACGTCAGCAACGCCGGCATTCTCGACAGCCGCGAATCACGGCACAAACTCCTCGAACAACTGAGCCGTTTCCCCCCGGCTCGTCTGGCCATCGCGTGTGATCCACGGCGCTCGCCGGATCGCGGCAGCCTGGCATTGATCGCCGAACTGGCCCGCAGCGCCAGCGCCACCCGCGTCTGGCTGCTGCAAGCGCCGCCCGGTGATGCGCTGGATGCCGATCGCCTCGGTGATTGGCACGTGGCCCTGCAACAGCTGGAACTGCCGTTCGCCGATAGCGCCCCGTTGAATTGGCTGGAGACGGGTCATGACTAAGCCGTTGAAGCTCGCCGTGGTCGGCCATACCAACGTCGGCAAGACTTCTTTGCTGCGAACCCTGACCCGTGATGTCGGCTTCGGCGAAGTCTCCCATCGCCCCAGCACCACACGGCATGTAGAGGGTGCTCGTTTATCCGTGGACGGCGAGCCTTTGCTCGACCTCTTCGACACCCCTGGCCTGGAAGACGCCATCGCCCTGCTCGATTACCTCGAACGCCTGGAGCGCCCCGGCGAACGCCTCGATGGTCCGGCACGACTGACCCGTTTTCTGGAAGGCAGTGAAGCGCGGCAGCGTTTCGAACAGGAAGCCAAAGTGCTGCGGCAACTGCTGACCTGCGATGCCGGCCTCTACGTGATCGACGCCCGTGAACCGGTACTGGCCAAGTACCGCGACGAACTGGAAGTACTGGCCGGTTGTGGCAAACCATTGCTGCCGGTGCTGAATTTCGTCAGCAGCGATCACCACCGCGAGCCGGCCTGGCGTGAAGCGCTGGCGCGTCTCGGCCTGCACGCATTGGTGCGATTCGATAGCGTCGCGCCTCCGGAAGATGGCGAGCGCCGACTCTATGAAAGCCTCGCACTCCTGCTGGAACATGCTCGCCCGCAGCTGGAGCGCTTGATTGCCGATCAACAGGCTCAACGCCTTGCGCGCCAGCAAAGCGCGGCGCGACTGATTGCCGAGTTATTGATCGACTGCGCCGCCTGCCGGCGCAGCGTGGTCAGCGATGCGGAACAGGAACAACAGGCCATTGGCGAACTGCGAAAAAACGTGCGCCAACGGGAGCAGCGCTGCGTCGAAGCCCTGCTCAAGCTCTACGGCTTTCGCCCGCAGGACGCAGCCGCGAGCGACCTGCCGCTACTCGACGGCCGTTGGGGCGATGACTTGTTCAACCCGGAAACGCTCAAGCAACTGGGCGTGCGGGTCGGCGGTGGGATCGCGGCCGGTGCGGCTGCCGGGGCCGGGGTCGACTTGCTGGTGGGCGGTATTACCCTCGGCGCCGCCGCACTGGCCGGGGCCATCGCCGGCGGTGCCCTGCAAACCGCGCGCAGTTATGGCAGCCGGTTGCTGGGCAAGATCAAGGGCCAGCGTGAGCTGACGGTGGACGACAATGTGCTGCGGCTTTTGGCGCTACGGCAACGGCAACTGCTGCAAGCACTGGATGCCCGTGGGCATGCGGCGATGGACAGCATTCAAGTCGCTACACCTCAGGACAAGACTTGGCGCGAAGGAAAATTACCGGAAGCCCTGAACAAGGCGCGTGCGCATCCACAGTGGTCGTCGCTCAATGCGCATGCAAAATTGAATCAGGCGGAGCGTCAGGAACAAATCGAAGAGCTGGCACAACAACTGTAAATGTTGTGGCGTGTTGACGGGCCCCTTCGCGAGCAGGCTCGCGCCTACAGGGAAACGCATTCCAATGTGGGAGCGAGCCTGCTCGCGAAGGCCGCGCCACAAATCAAGAGCCAAGTGTCACCACTCGAGCTTCAGAAATTCCCGCACCAACGTGTTAAGCCGTGTTCGATCGGTGCGATTGGCGTGGCCATCGTTGTCTATGTCGGAAACCAGCACGATCTCGAAGGTGCCGTCGTTATCCAGGTCATGAACCGCTGCCTTGTAGGCAATGATCGGGCCCTCATGGAAATGCAGCCGCACCGACTCTGGTGTGCCGTCGCCCGAAGGATTCAGTGAAAACATTCGCAGATGCCGCTCCTCGCCTTCGCCGGCATTGAACCATCTGCATTTCAAATAGGTAGAGCCAAAGGTTCTCAGCCGCCGAATCTCATCGTCCGTCGCCTCACGCAGCAGTTGTTCTCCCTCAAAAAACTGAAACTGAAGCGTATCTGCCACCCCGCCACCGCTTCGATCCTGAGCAATCACCTTTAAATAGCGCATCCATTTGCTTCCTTGTGAAAAGCTCAGCTTGAGCCCTGCCAACAAGGCGATCCATACAACGCTTCGTCAGTTACCGTAGGACCGTTCAGCAACTTTCGCGGGACAACAACCCCACAGCCTTGCGCTTCAACACCCCAAGATCAATCACCGGCACATGCATCTCCTTGGCCAGCTCATCCCACTGCCGCATGCGCAAACTCACTTCGCACAACGGGTCCTGCTCGAAGGCATCCGCTTCGGCTTCGGTCATCACCCCGCCCTGATACTCCAGCGTGCGGCGACTGGCCTCGCTCAAGCGTTCGTAATAACCCGGTTCCCTGAGCGTCAGATACCGCTTGGCCTGCACGTGGTACTCCACCAACCGTGCCATGCGTTCACTGAATCCTGCGCTGCGCAGGTAGTCGGCGCCCAGCCGCTCATGACTGACCACGCCAAAGCCGCCCATGTTCTCGGCACCCTCAGTGCAGATATGTCCGATATCGTGGAAAAACGCGGCGAGCACCACTTCGTCGTCGAAGCCTTCGGCCATTGCGCACTGCGCGGCCTGGGACATGTGCTCGATCTGCGATACCGGCTCGCCGATGTAATCGGCATCGCCGAAGCGCTCGTACAGGGCGAAGACCTTGGCGACTGCTTGTTCGTTGTGGTTCATCAGAGGTCTCTCGATGACATGAATTTTGTCTTGAACTGTAGACCGCTTTCGCGAGCAGGCTCGCTCCCACAAAGGAATGCGTTTCCCTGTGGGAGCAAGGCTTGCCCGCGATGGGGCCCTATCAGGCGAAAAATGGCTTACTTGGCCGCCACTTTCTCGGACTTGCCGTCATAACGCTTGCGCCATTCGGTCAGAATCTCGTCGCGATTCTTCGACGCCCAGGCAAAGTCGTTCTTGATCAAACGCTGCTCATAATCGGCCGGCAATTCGGTCTGCGGCTTGGCGATACCCGGTTGTGCGAGCACAGCGAAGTTCTCTTTATATAGCTCCATCGCCTCAGGGCTGGCCGAGAAGTCCGCGAGTTTCTTCGCGGCGTCTTCATGCGCGGTGCCTTTGATCACGGCAGTCGCTTCGATCTCCCAACCCAGGCCTTCTTTCGGCAGGATGATGTCCAGCGGCGCGCCCTGGCGCTTCAGTTGTACTGCCGGGTACTCAAAGGAAATACCGATCGGGAACTCACCCGCCGCCGCCAGTTTGCAGGGCTTGGAACCGGAGTGAACGTACTGGCCGATGTTCTGGTGCAGGTCGTCCATGTACTGCCAGCCCTGCTTCTCGCCGAAGGTCTGCAACCAGGCGCTGACGTCGAGGAAACCGGTGCCGGACGACGCCGGGTTCGGCATGACGATCTTGCCTTTGTATTCAGGCTTGGTCAGGTCTTGCCAGCTGATTGGCTTGGTCAGGCCCTGCTTCTCGGCTTCGACGGTGTTGAAGCAAATCGTCGCGGCCCAGACGTCCATGCCGACCCAGGCGGGCGGGTTGGCGACGTCGCGGTAGTTACTGCCGATTTTGCCCAGGTCTTTTGGCGCGTAGCTTTGCAGCATGCCTTGCTGATCGAGAATCGCCAGGCTCGAAGCCGCCAGACCCCACACGGCGTCAGCCTGCGGGCGAGCTTTTTCGGCCAGCAGTTTGGCGGTGATGATGCCGGTGGAATCGCGCACCCACTTGATCTCGACGTCAGGGTTGGCCTTTTCGAAGGCGTCCTTGTAGGTCTTCAGTTGTTCGGCTTCGAGGGCGGTGTACACCGTCAACTCGGTTTTCGCAGCGTATGCGTTCAGGCTGAAAGCGGTGAGGACAGCAGCGGCCAGGGCCAGGGGCTTGAACATGATCTTTTCCTGTATTTGAGTTGAGGGACTTTGGCTTCTTTTTGGAGCAGCGAATCAATGACCGGGCGCGGTCTGTCGCCACGCTTGTGAGCGGCGCAGCAAACCGCGCGAGGCCCAGGCCAGCAGCAGGGACACGCCCGCCGAGGTGAACAGAATCAGGGTCGACATCGCCGCCGCGCCGCCGACATTGCCGGCGTCGTCCATGTTCAGCACCGCCACCGCCGCAAGGATGGTGTCGGGGCTGTAGAGGAAGATCGCCGCCGAGACGGTGGTCATGGCCGAGACGAACAGGTAGCGCACGATGTCCAGCAGCGCCGGCAGGCAAATCGGCACGGTGACCCGCAGGTAGTGCCGGTACAGCGGCGCCTTGAGCGACAGCGCGGCCGCTTCGAACTCGGCGTCGAGCTGGCGCAATGCAGTGGTGGCGGTCATCTGCGCGGTGGTCAGATAGTGCGCAATGGTGCAGACCACCAATAGGGTCATGGTCCCGTAGAGCACGTGCAGCGGATTGCCGGTGAGGTTGAAGAAGAAGACGTAACCCAGGCCGAGCACCAGGCCCGGCACCGCCATCGGTACGAAACTGAGCATGCGCAGGGTCAGATTCAGGCCGCGCTGGCCCTTGGTTTTCTCCATCAGGTAGGCACCGGTGAAGATCAGCACGCTGCCGATCAGCGCCGTGCACAACGCCATTTTCACGCTGTTGCCGTAGGCCAGCCAGCCACCGCCCGCGGTGTCGTTGAACTGGTAGTGGTTGAGCGACAACGACAGGTTGTACGGCCAGAACTTCACCAGCGAAGAGAACACCGCCATGCCGAACACCAGCAGCAACGCAGCGCAGATCAGCAGCACGATGGCCAGGTAGCAACCGTCGCGCAGTGTCGACGGCGCCGGCTTGAAGACTTGCGCCCGACCGCTCATGGAATCGCCATGACGCCGACGCAACCAGGCGTCGACACCGAAGCTGAACAGCGCCGGCAGCAGCAACACCATGCCGATCAAGGCGCCGCGACCGAACTGCTGCTGGCCGACCACGGCTTTGTAGGCCTCCAGCGCCAGCACTTGATAGTCACCACCGACCACCACGGGCACGCCGAAATCGGTGATGGTCAAGGTGAACACCAGGCAAAACGCGGCGAACACTGCCTGACGCGTCGCCGGCCAGGTGATGCTGCGAAAGGCTTTAGCGGGACTGGCGCCCATGCTGGACGCGGCATCAAACAATCGCGCATCCGCCAGCGACAAGGCTGACAGCAAAATCATCAAGGCGTGTGGGAAGGTGTAGATGACCTCTCCCAGAACAATGCCCCAGAAACCGTAAATGTTGTCCGAGAGCAGACCGCGCAGCATGCCCTGGTTGCCGAACAGATAAACCAGCGCGATACCGGGCAGCATGGACGGCGCCATCAGTGGCAGCAACGAAATGCCGCGCCAGATGCCTTTGCCAGGTATCAACGTGCGTTGCAGGGCGTAGGCAAACAGGTAGGCCAGTGGTACGACGATGGCCGCCACGCTGAGGGAAACCTTCAGGCTATTGCCCAACAGCCAGTGGAAGTTGGCACCGGTCACCAACTCCCGCGCGGCCAGCCAGCCTCCACCCTGCCCGGCTTCAGAACTGAAGCCGCGCCAGAAGATCGCCAGCAACGGCATCAACACGGCGACGCCAAGCATCACCAGCAGCAGGACTTTGCCGCCGACCACGAAAATCCGGTCACCGATCTCGGCACGAGAGACTGGCCGCACCTGCTTGCGCGGTAGCGGCAGCGCGATGTTCGCGCTCATCAGGCAAACACCTGCAGGCTGCGCGGTGGCAAGGCGACCATGATCTGCTGCGCGCCAAGACGCGGCATGGCTTCCGGCGCCAGTTCGGCCAGCAAGGCGTGGCCGGGCAAATGATCGAGTTCGAAGCTCATGCGGCAGCGGTTGCCGAGGAAAGTGATTTCGCGAACCTTGGCCGGGAACAGGTTTTCTTCGTGCACCACAGGGTTGACGTTGATCGCTTCCGGGCGACAGAACAAACGACCTGATGCAGCCCTGGCGCTGCCGTCGACCAGACGCAGGTTCATCCCGCCGACCTGGGCATGGCTGTCGCTGCTGCTGTGGAACGGCAGCCAATTGCCCTGGCCGACGAACTCCGCCACGAACGGCGTGGCCGGGCGGTTGTAGATTTCCTGGGGCGTGGCGTACTGCTCGACCTGGCCGTTGTTCATCACGGCGATGCGGTCGGCCATCAACATGGCCTCGTCTTGATTGTGGGTGACCATCAGGGTGGTGATACCGAGCTCCCGCTGCAGTTGACGCAATTCGGTGCACAGGTGCTCACGAACGCGGGCGTCGAGGGCCGACATCGGCTCATCCAGCAGCAACAACGACGGCGCCGGGGCCAGCGCCCGAGCCAGCGCGACCCGTTGCTGCTGACCACCGGACAATTGGCCGGGGTACTTTTTCTCACTGCCGCTCAGGCCAACCAGTTCGAGCATCTGCCCGACACGCTGGCGCACTTCATCGCGACCGCTGCCGGCCAGGCCGTAGGCAATGTTCGCTTCGACGGTGAGATTGGGAAACAGTGCGTAGGACTGGAACAGAATGCCGTAATCCCGAGCCTGAGGCGCCAGGTGGGAAACGTCGCGACCGCCCAGGTACAACTCGCCGCTGTCCTGTTTCTCCAGACCGGCGATGCAGCGCAGCAGAGTGGTTTTGCCACAACCGGAAGGTCCGAGCAGGCACACCAGCTCACCGGCCGCCACGTCGATGGACACATTATCGAGCGCGGTGAAGGCACCGAAACGCTTGTGCACGCCACGCACTTTCATTGGCGCGCCGGGGTTGGTCAGGGCAGTTGCGATCGAGTTGTTCATGGACGGACCTCATCTAGCAGATGAAGGCCATCCTAGAGTTGTAATGCGTCCGTCATATGGCAGTGAGGCAAAATCGGCCGATAGTGGTATTCGCGGATTTTGGTTAAGTCATGTGTTGTCTGTGCTGACCTCATCGCTGGCAAGCCAGCTCCCACAGGGTTCTCCAGTGAACACAGATCTTGTGAACACTAGAAACAACTGTGGGAGCTGGCTTGCCAGCGATTAGGCCCTCACAGAAGAAGCAAATCCTCAGACCGGTGACATTTCCTGCGCCACCCCGAGAAACGCCGCCGGCAACCGCGCATTTTTTCGCTCCTTGAGGCAGTACAGATACTCCGGCAGCAAGGGCGCATTCTCGATAGTCAGCACCCGCAGCTGGGGATCGTGGGGCACTTCCTGGCGGGCGATGAGGCTGATGCCGATGTTGCGCAGCACCGCTTCGCGGATCGACTCGCGACTGCCGATCTCCAGCAATGGCCCGACATTCACGCCGGCGCCGGCCAGCAGCTCTTCGGTCATGCGCCGGGTGGTCGAGCCCGGTTCGCGCATCAACAACGTATGCCCTGCCAATGCACTGAGAGGCACATGATCGTGGCCAGCCAATGGATGACTGCGATGCACCGCCAGCACCAGCGGATCGCTGCCGAGCACCCGGCGAATCAACCGTGCGTCCTCCAGCAGCTGCGAGGACGCCGCGACATCGACCCGGTAATCCTCCAACGCTTCCAGCACCTGCTGCGAGTTGCCGATTTCCACCGACACTTCCACCTGCGGCAGACGCTCGCGAAAGGTTTTCACCAAATCGAGGATGTAATACGGCGCGGTGGCGGCGATGCGCAACGTACCCTGAACCTGCCCGCTGTTGCGCAGGAAAAATTCGATGTCGGCTTCCTGCTGCATCAGCGCCTTGACCATCGGCAGCAGGCGCGCGCCCTCTTCACTGACACTCAGGCGACGGCCGCCACGGTAAAACAACTCCACCGAGTATTGGCTTTCGAGATTGCGAATCTGGGTCGTCACCGTGGGCTGGCTCAGGCCGAGCTTCTTCGCTGCCAGGGTAATGCTGCCCAGGCGGGCAACCATGTAAAACGCCTTCAGCTCGGCACTCAGCACAACCATCCCTCTTCGTCTATTTGCGCAGCAGGCGCAAACCGTTGAACACCACCAACAGGCTCACGCCCATGTCGGCAAACACTGCCATCCACATGGTAGCGAGCCCGGCGAAGGTTACCCCAAGAAAGATCGCCTTGATGACCAATGCCAGGGCAATGTTCTGTTTGAGGACGCTTGAGGTCTGCCTCGACAGGCGGATGAATGCCGGGATTTTGCGCAGATCATCGTCCATCAGGGCGACATCGGCGGTCTCGATGGCGGTGTCGGTGCCCGCGGCGGCCATGGCGAAACCAATTTCGGATCGCGCCAGCGCCGGGGCATCGTTGATACCGTCGCCGACCATACCGACGCGGTGGCCCTGTACATAAAGCGCTTCAATGGCTTGCAGCTTGTCGGTCGGCAGCAGGTCACCTTTGGCCTGATCGATGCCGACTTGCGCGGCAATCGCTTCGGCGGTGTGAACGTTGTCGCCGGTAAGCATCAGGGTTTTGATGCCCAGTTCGTGCAGTTGCCGGATGGCTTCGCGGCTGGAGTCTTTTACCGTATCAGCCACGGCGAACAGCGCCAGCGGACCCGACCGGTCGAGCAACAGCACCACCGACTTGCCCTGTTTTTCCAGGGCGAACAGCTTCTCCTCCAGCGCGGGCGAGCACAGCCCCAGATCTTCGACCAATCGATGGTTGCCCAAATGGTAGAGCTGGCCGTTGATAACCCCGCGCACTCCGCGCCCACCGAGGGCCTCGAAGTTATCCACAGTCAACGACGCAGGCTGTTTATCCACAGCCGCGCTGGCGATGGCCCGCGACACCGGGTGATCCGAACGACCGGCCAGCGCCGCCGCAATCGCCGGCGCCGATGCATCGGCGGTGGGATCGAGTGACAGGTAATCGGTTTGCACCGGTTTGCCATGGGTGAGGGTGCCGGTCTTGTCCAGAGCCAGATAATCGAGCTTGTGACCGCCCTCCAGATAAAGGCCGCCCTTCACCAGAATGCCCTTGCGCGCCGCAGCGGCCAGGCCGCTGACGATGGTCACCGGGGTGGAGATCACCAGTGCACAGGGGCAGGCGACGACCAACAGCACCAAAGCACGGTAGATCCAGTCAAACCACAGCACATTCATGAACAGCGGCGGCAACACCGCCACCGCCAAGGCCAGGATAAATACCGCCGGGGTGTAGATTCTGGAGAAGCTGTCGACGAATCGCTGGGTCGGTGCCCGCGCACCTTGGGCCTGTTCGACCGCGTGGATGATTCGCGCGAGCGTCGAATTGTTCGCGGCGGCGGTGACGGTATATTCCAGGGAGCCCGCCTGATTGATCGTGCCGGCGAACACCTTGTCGCCGACAGTTTTTTCCACCGGCAGGCTTTCACCGGTGATCGGCGCCTGATCGATGGTCGAATTGCCCGCCAGCACCTCGCCGTCCAGGCCGATGCGCTCGCCGGGCCGCACCCGCACCCGTGCACCGAGGTCGATGGTTTTCACATCTTGCGCGACCCAACTGCCGTCGGCCTGCAACACCGTTGCCTGTTCCGGGGTCATCTGCATCAGGCCGCTGATCGCATGACGCGCGCGGTCCAGGGACTTGGCTTCGATCAACTCGGCCACGGTGAACAGAAACATCACCATCGCCGCTTCCGGCCACTGGCCGATGAGGATCGCGCCCGTCACCGCGATGCTCATCAGCGCGTTGATGTTCAGATTGAGATTCTTCAGGGCGATCCAGCCCTTTTTATAGGTGCCGAGGCCGCCGCTGAGAATCGAGACCAGTGCGATGACTGCCACAACCCAGTTCGGCGCGACCGCGGTGAAGTGGATCACCTCGGCCACCAAAGCGGCGACGCCGGACAGCGCCAACGGCCACCAGGGCTTTTTCACCGGTGTCGGCAGCGGTGTTTCGACGCCCTGCTCCAAGGGCTCGGCGTGCATTCCAAGGGACTGGATGGCGTCGATGATCGGCGCGGTACTCGTCAGGTTATGGGTGACACCCAGCACCCGATTAATCAGATTGAACTCCAGCTGCTGAACGCCGGTCAGTTTCCCTAACGTGTTCTGGATCAGCGTTTGCTCGGTCGGGCAGTCCATGGCCTCGATGCGGAAACTGCTCAGCCGTGCATCGGCACTTGACGCTTCGCTCAACTTGATCAGCGCGGGCGCCGCGGCGATCGACGAACAGCAGGCGTCACCATGGCTGCCATGTGAATGTGCAGTCACGGGCTTGAGTTTATTACCGGGAGCATCGTCGGCTTTGTGAGTGTGCAGGGAATCGCTCATTGATTGCGTCCATAAGAGTACCTGTTGCCAAGTAAAGACCCTGTAGCCACTATAGGGTCAAGCACCCTTTTTGGAGATCGTCATCATGAAGATCGGAGAATTGGCGAAACTCACCGATTGCGCGGTTGAAACGATTCGCTACTACGAGCGTGAAAACCTGCTGCCGGAACCGGCACGCAGCGACGGCAACTACCGCGTCTACACCCACGCCCACGCCGAACGCCTGACCTTCATCCGTAACTGTCGCACCCTCGACATGACCCTCGAGGAAATCCGCAGCCTGCTGGCTTTTCGCGATAGCCCGCAGGACCAGTGCGAAAGCGTCAACGCACTGATCGACGAGCACATCCTCCATGTGAAGGCACGAATTGACGGTTTGCTGGCCTTGCAGACGCAACTGCTCGACCTGCGCCAACGCTGCAGCGAAGGGCCTGGGGTCGATCAATGCAGGATTTTGCAGCGATTGGAGGTGAGCGGCGGGGTGGTGGCGACGGAGGTTGAGCATTCCCATGTGGGCCGAAGCCACGGCCATTAAGCCCCCCCACAAAACCACTGTGGGAGCGAGCCTGCTCGCGAATACGGTTTCTCATTCAACATTGAAGTCGACTGATCTACCGCTTTCGCGAGCAGGCTCGCTCCCACAGGGTTAATGGTCGGCTGTTAAACCGCCATCGGCGCGGTCATCGGCGCATGGTGCTCGTAGCCTTCCAGCGAGAAATCGCCCGGTTCGACCAGCTCCAGCCACTCCGGCTGATACACGCCGGTCTTGGCAAATTCCGGCACGCGGTCGGAGATCTTCAGTTTTGGCATCGGGAACGGCTCGCGCTTGAGCTGTTCGTTGAGCATGTCCAGATGGTTTTCGTAGACGTGCGCGTCACCGATGAAATAGGTGAACCAGCGTGGGGTGTAGCCGGTCAGGCGACCGATCAGGCTCAGCAGCGCCGCGCCTTCGGTCAGGTTGAACGGGGTACCCAGGCCCAGATCGTTGGAGCGGATGTAGAGGGTCAGGGAGATCTCTTTGGTCTCGACATTCGGGTGGAACTGGTACAGCAAGTGGCACGGCGGCAGGGCCATTTCATCGAGTTGGGCAACGTTCCAGCCATGGAACAGGATGCGGCGGCTACCCGGGTCCTTGATGATGGTGTCGACGCACTGGCGCACCTGATCGATGGCTTTGTACAGCACCACGTAGGCCTGACCATCTTCTTCACCTTCGGCGATCTGACGGTAGCCTTGCTTCAGGGTCTGCTCGATGGCGGCCTGATTGCTGACCGGAATCTGCTTGTACGCCGGCCATTTGCGCCATTGCACGCCGTAGATTTCGCCGAGGTCGTCCTCGCCCTGACGGAACGGGTTGGCCAGCCACTGGGCGTTTTCATTGGCGTTCTGGTCCCAGACCTTGCAACCCAACGCGCGGAATTCGGCGGCGTTGTTCACGCCACGCAGAAAACCACACATCTCGCCAATGGCTGATTTGAACGCCATTTTGCGGGTGGTGATCGCCGGGAAACCTTCCTGCAGGTCATAACGCAGCATCGCGCCGGGAAAGCTGATGGTGTTCACACCGGTGCGGTTGGCCTGCTTGGTGCCGTTCTTGATGACGTGGGCGACCAGTTCGAGATATTGCTTCATGAGTTACCTGTGTCCTTGAACCCGCAGCCGTCGCTGCGGGATTCGAATTTTATACGGCTGCCGCTGGCGTTGCCGGGGCGCGGTGATACGCCAGCCAGATCAGGAACAACCCGCCGACGATCATCGGTACGCACAGCACCTGCCCCATGGTCAGCCAGTTCCAGGCCAGATAGCCCAGTTGCGCGTCCGGTACGCGGACGAATTCGACGATGAAACGGAAAATGCCATAGAACAGCGCGAACATCCCGGACACCGCCATGGTTGGCCGCGGCTTGCGCGAGAACAGCCACAGGATCAGGAACAGGGCCACGCCTTCCAGCGCAAACTGGTACAGCTGCGACGGATGACGCGGCAACTGCGCCGGGTCACTGAACGGCGGGAAGATCATTGCCCACGGCACATCGGTCGGCTTGCCCCACAACTCGGCATTGATGAAGTTGCCGATGCGCCCGGCCCCCAGGCCGATCGGCACCATGGGTGCGACGAAATCCATCAGTTGGAAGAACGACTTGTTGTTCTTTTTACCGAACCACAACGCCGCCAGCATCACGCCGATAAAGCCGCCGTGGAACGACATGCCGCCCTTCCACACTTCGAAAATCAGCGTCGGATTGGCCAGATAGGCGTGCAGATCGTAAAACAGCACATAACCCAGGCGACCGCCGACAATCACACCCATCGACATCCAGAACACCATGTCGGAGAGTTTTTCCTTGGTCCAGGTCGGGTCGAAGCGGTTCAACCGGCGAGACGCCAGCAGCCAGGCACCGCCAATACCGACCAGGTACATCAAGCCGTACCAGTGGATTTTCAGCGGACCGATGGCCAGGGCCACCGGATCGATCTGCGGGTAAGGCAGCATTGCGACTCCTTATAAGCGTTCAAATCTTAAAAATTCCCGGGCGACGCTGCCACCTCAGGATTAAGCCAGGATTGCGCTGCGCGTCAGAGCAGGTGCTTCAGACTAGAAAGTTCAGGCCAACGCAGAACAGCAAAGCGGCAAACAGTCTTTTCAGCAACTTTGGCGACAGATTGTGAGCCAGCCGCGCACCGAAGCGGGCAAAAACCATGCTGGTCAGGGCAATGCCCAGCAGTGCCGGCAAATAAACGAAACCGAGACTATGGGCCGGCAGCAACGGATCGTGCCAGCCCAGAATCATGAAACTTAATGCACTTGCCAATGCGATCGGCAGGCCGCAAGCCGACGAGGTGGCCACCGCCTGCTGCATCGGCACGCTGCGCCAAGTCAGGAACGGCACGGTCAACGAACCGCCGCCAATCCCGAAAATCGCCGAGGCCCAACCAATCACACTGCCTGCCACGGTCAGACCGACTTTACCCGGCACCGTTCGGCTGGCCTTGGGCTTGAAGTCCAACGCCAGCTGCGCGGCGATCACCAGGGCGAACACACCGATGATTTTTTGCAGGTTGGGTCCGGAGATCGCTTCGGCGGTCAGGGCACCGAAACCGGCACCGATCAGGATGCCGACGGTCATCCACACAAAGATCGGCCAACGCACGGCGCCGCGACGGTGATGCTCTCGTACGGCGTTGACCGAGGTGAAAATGATCGTCGCCAGCGACGTACCGACGGCGAGATGGGTCAGGATCGAAGGATCGAATCCTTGCGCCTTGAAACTGAATACCAGCACTGGAACGATGATGATCCCGCCGCCCACGCCGAACAGCCCGGCCAGCACCCCGGCACAGGCGCCGAGCGCCAGATAGAGCAGAAATTCCATGCTTTTCCCCACCCAACCCCAAAACCGGAGCGGCATGGTAACGGATGCATGGCCTTGGGCTCCACTGGATGGCGATGGATACCCGCACGTTGACTGCGTAAAGTGGGCAAAAAACACACTGGGATCACCTTATGTGCCTGATTGTTTTTGCCTGGCGACCGGGTCATGCCCAGCCGCTGATCGTGGCGGCCAACCGCGACGAGTTCTACGCCCGCCCCAGCCTGCCGCTGGCGCCATGGCCCGAAGCACCTCAGGTGGTCGCCGGTCGCGACCTGGAGGCCGGTGGCACCTGGCTCGGTGTCGGCGCCAACGGGCGCTTTGCCGCCCTGACCAATATTCGCGATCCCCATCGACCGCCAGGTCGCAAGTCCCGGGGTGAGCTGGTGGCGCAGTACCTTACCGGCGAAAAGCCAATTGATGACTATTTGACCGACGTTGTCGCACGTTCGCCGGAGTATGGCGGATTTAATCTATTGGTCGGTAATAACCATGAACTCTGGCACTTCAATGCCCGGGAGTCGGAAGCGGTCATGCTGCCGCCCGGGGTCTACGGGCTATCGAATGCCGGCCTGGATACGCCATGGCCGAAACTGCTCAAGGCCAGAGCCGCCCTGAGCGAAGTGCTGGACGATCCGCAACCGCAGGCGCTGCTGGCCTTGCTGGGCGATGCGCAGCAAGCGCCGTTTGCCGAGCTGCCGGATACCGGGGTGGGGTTGGCCACTGAGACGCTGTTGTCGAGTGTGTTTATTGCCAGCCAGAGTTACGGGACGCGAGCGAGTACGGCGCTGATTGTGCAGGCGGATGGGACGCGGCATTTGGTCGAACGGAGTTTCGGGCCGTATGGCGGGCATCTTGGGGAAGTGGAGATCAGGCTTTAGATTTGCTGTGTGTCTGAGGACGCATTCGCCGGCAAGCCGGCTCCTACAGGGTTTGCGGCGTTCACTAAATTTGTGAACGACTCGGTTCTGTAGGAGCTGGCTTGCCAGCGAAGCAGACGCCGCTAACTCAGAGGGTCTTGACCGAAGCCGGATTGATCATCCGCGCCAACCCAAGGTTTTTCAGCGCCAGTTGCAGCGAGCTGTGGATGACTTGCGGGTTGTCGATGGTCATCAGCTCGGCCAGCAGTTCCCTGGCTTTGCTCAGGTTGATCTGGCGCAACATCCACTTCACTTTCGGCAAGTTGGTCGCGTTCATCGACAAGCTGTCGAACCCCATCGCCATCAACAACACCGCCGCCGCCGGATCACCGGCCATTTCGCCGCAGATACTCACCGGCTTGCCTTCTGCATGGGCGTCGCGCACCACGTTTTGCAGGGCTTGCAGCACCGCCGGGTGCAGGTAGTCGTAGAGGTCGGCCACCCGTGGATTGTTACGGTCCACGGCCAGCAGGTATTGGGTCAGGTCGTTGGAACCGACCGACAGGAAGTCCACCTGCCGCGCCAGTTCCTTGGTCTGGTACACCGCCGCCGGAATCTCGATCATCACGCCAACCGGTGGCATCGGCACGTCGCAGCCTTCATCGCGCACTTCACCCCAGGCCCGATGGATCAGGTGCAGGGCTTCCTCCAGTTCATGGGTACCGGAGATCATCGGCAGCAGAATCCGCAGGTTGTTCAAGCCTTCACTGGCCTTGAGCATGGCACGGGTCTGCACCAGGAAGATTTCCGGGTGGTCGAGGGTGACACGGATGCCGCGCCAGCCAAGGAACGGGTTGTCTTCCTTGATCGGAAAGTACGACAACGACTTGTCGCCGCCGATGTCCAGGGTGCGCATGGTCACTGGTTGCGGATGGAACGCGGCAAGCTGCTCGCGGTAGATCGCCAGCTGTTCCTTTTCGCTCGGGAAGCGCTGGTTGATCATGAACGGTACTTCGGTGCGGTACAGACCGACACCTTCGGCACCACGCTTCTGCGCCCGCGCCACGTCTGCCAGCAAACCGGTGTTGACCCACAGCGGCATGCGGTGGCCATCGACCGTGATGCACGGCAGATCGCGGAGCGCATCCAGCCCCAAGGCCAGTTGTTTTTCTTCCTCGACCACTTCGGCGAACTGCTTGCGCAGCACGTCGCTCGGGTTGGTGTAGACCTCACCGTGATAGCCGTCGACGATCATCTGGATGCCGTCGACCTTGGAATACGGCAAGTCGACCAGGCCCATCACGGTCGGGATGCCCATGGCGCGTGCCAGGATCGCCACGTGGGAGTTGCCGGAACCCAGCACCGATACCAGACCGGCCAGCTTGCCTTCCGGCACCTCGCCGAGCATGGCCGGCGTCAGTTCTTCGCTGACCAGAATGGTGTTGTCGGGATAGACCAGGGTTTGCTGGCGCTCTTCCTGCAAATAAGCGAGCAGGCGACGACCAAGATCCTTGACGTCGGACGCGCGCTCACGCAGGTAGGCATCGTCCATCAATTCAAAACGGTTGACGTGATCGGTAACGACCTGGCGCAAGGCGCCCTGGGCCCACTGGCCGGTCTTGATCACAGTGGTGACTTCACTGCCCAGCGCCGCATCGTCGAGCATCATCAGGTAGACGTCGAACAGCGCACGCTCTTCAGGACGCAACTGCGTGGCCAGCTTGGCGGACAACGTGCGCATGTCGGCGCGCACGCCTTCAATGGCGGTCTTGAACAGCCCCAGTTCGGCGTCGATGTCGTCAATGGTCTTGTCGGGGACCACGTCCAGGTCAGCCGGTGGCAGCATGACCACCGCGGTACCAACCGCCGCACCCGGTGAACCCGGCACGCCGATGAACTTGGCTTCCTGAATACCCTTGCCCTGACGGCCCAGGCCACGGATCGAACCGGTGGCCTCGGCATGGGCGATAACACCGGCGAGCTGCGCGCTCATGGTCACGAGGAAGGCTTCTTCACCTTCATCGAACTGGCGGCGTTCTTTTTGCTGAATGACCAACACACCGACAACCCGGCGGTGGTGGATGATCGGTGCCCCGAGGAATGAAGCAAAGCGCTCTTCACCGGTTTCGGCGAAATAGCGATAGCGCGGGTGATCCGCGGCGTTTTCGAGGTTCAGGGGTTCTTCACGCGTGCCGACCAGGCCGACCAGACCTTCATTGGGAGCCATGCTGACCTTGCCGATCGAGCGCTTGTTCAAGCCCTCGGTGGCCATCAGCACGAAACGGTTGGTCTCGGGATCGAGCAGGTAGACCGAGCAGACCTGGCTGCCCATGGCCTCTTTGACGCGCAACACAATAATCCCCAACGCCGCCTTGAGATCCTTGGCGGAGTTAACTTCCTGGACGATCTTGCGCAGCGTATTGAGCATGGCTCGGGGTCGAACTCCGTCGTCAGTCGCGCGCTAAAAGGCGCGGGGCAAGCTCTTTGAGAGCGCGTCGATACACCTCGCGCTTGAATGTCACCACCTGGCCCAACGGATACCAATAGCTGACCCAGCGCCAGCCATCGAATTCCGGTTTACCGGTCAAATCCATCCGCACCCGCTGCTCATTCGAAATCAGGCGCAGGAGAAACCATTTCTGCTTCTGGCCGATGCACAGCGGTTGGCTGTGGGTCCTGACCAGACGTTGCGGCAAACGATAGCGCAACCAGCCCCGGGTGCAGGCGAGTATTTCAACATCTTCGCGCTCCAGGCCCACTTCTTCGTTCAACTCGCGGTACAAGGCGTCTTCCGGCGTCTCCTGGGGATTGATTCCGCCTTGAGGAAACTGCCAGGCATCTTGATTGATACGGCGAGCCCATAGCACCTGGCCAGCATCATTCGTAAGAATGATCCCGACATTAGGACGGAAACCATCGGGGTCGATCACGGCAACAACCTCGCAAACGCATGTCGCCGCATTGTTCCACAAAGGTTGTGAAGGCAGCAACGCGCCGACCTACGTTATGTGCACTCTTGTGAAAAGTCCGTATTCTGGACACCTTTCTTCCGACTTTTCAGCGAGTAACTGCAATGCGGCTGGCTTTATTCGACTTGGACAACACGCTTCTTGGCGGCGACAGCGACCACGCCTGGGGCGATTACCTTTGTGAGCGCGGCTTTCTCGATGCCGTGGCCTATAAGGCACGCAACGATGAGTTCTATCAGGATTACCTCGCCGGCAAGCTGGATAACGATGCCTACCTGAACTTTTGCCTGGAAGTCCTCGGCCGCACCGAAATGGCCACGCTGGATCTATGGCACAGCGACTACATGCGCGATTGCATCGAACCGATCGTGTTGCCCAAGGCAATCGAACTGCTGGCCAAACACCGCGACGCCGGCGACCAACTGGTGATCATCACCGCCACCAACCGTTTCGTCACTGGCCCCATTGCCAGGCGCCTGGGTGTCGAAACCCTGATCGCCACCGAATGCGAAATGGCGGGCGGCCGCTACACCGGGCGCAGCACCGACGTGCCGTGTTTCCGTGAAGGTAAAGTAACGCGCTTGAATCGCTGGCTGGAAGAGACCGGGCACAACCTGGAAGGCAGCTACTTCTACAGTGATTCGATGAATGACTTGCCGTTGCTGGAACAGGTGGCGAACCCGGTGGCGGTCGATCCTGATGCGAATCTGCGCGCCGAGGCAGAGAAGCGTGGCTGGCCAGTCATCAGTCTGCGCGACTGATATCGCCTTCGCGAGCAGGCTCGCTCCCACAGTGGATTTGCGAATGACGCAAATCCCTTGTGGGAGCGAGCCTGCTCGCGAATGGGGCAACTCGGTCTCAAGGTTTAAACCGGTTTCGCGCCCATCAACCCCGCAATCGCCACAAAACAGACAAAACTGAACAACGCCAACGCAAAGGTAAATTTGCCCACGCCACCCGGCGTCTTGCGCACTTTGTTCAGCCGCACCAACAACCAGAACCACGCCAGCGCCGCCACGGTGTAAAGCACACTGGACGCCAGCAGCCAGGTCTGTCCCAACGGCCAGCCTACCAGGTGCACCATCCACCAACCGGTAAACGGCATGCTCAGCAGCGCCAGCCCCATCAACAGCCAGATGAACACTCGCGGCCGTTGCAGGGTACGGCTCGCCGCCGTTGCGTCGCCTTGACGCCGGGTACGCCAGACCCAGATCCCCAAGCCCAGCGCACACACCAGCAACACCACCGTCGCCACCATGTGCGCCGCTTTCAGGGCCGTTAACGTTTCCATGGTTCGATTTCCTTATGCCTTGCCCATCAGCGTAGCCGTTCAGCCAAGAAACAGCTGATAAGCCGGGTTGTCGCTCTCATCCCAGTACGGATAGCCGATTTCTTCCAGCGCCGCCGGCACCAGATGACGCTCGTCGTGAGGCACTTGCAAGCCGGCAACCACACGGCCATCCGCCGCACCATGGTTGCGGTAGTGGAACATCGAGATGTTCCAGCGCCCGCCGAGCTTGTTGAGGAAGTTGAACAGCGCTCCCGGACGCTCCGGGAACTCGAAGCGCAGGATCACTTCATCCACCACATGCGCCGCGCGACCGCCAACCATGTGGCGGATGTGCAGTTTGGCCAGTTCGTTATCCGTCAGGTCGACCACCGGGAAACCCTGCTCGCCGAGGCTGGCGATCAACGCACTGCGTGGGTCGGTGTCCGGATGCGTCTGCACGCCAACGAAGATGTGCGCTTCGCTGCCGGTGTTGTATCGGTAGTTGAACTCGGTGATCTGACGCTTGCCGATAGCTTCACAGAACGCCTTGAAGCTGCCCGGCTTCTCGGGAATGGTCACGGCGACAATGGCTTCGCGGCCCTCGCCCAGCTCGGCGCGCTCGGCCACGTGGCGCAGGCGATCGAAGTTGACGTTGGCACCGGAGTCGATGGCCACGAACGTGTGCCCGGTGACGCCGCGCTGTTCGACGTACTTCTTGATCCCGGCCACGCCCAGCGCACCGGCAGGCTCGGTGATCGAGCGGGTATCGTCGTAGATGTCCTTGATCGCCGCGCAGATTTCGTCAGTGCTGACGGTGATGACTTCATCGACATGGTCTTTGCAGATATCGAAGGTGTGCTGGCCGATCTGCGCCACCGCCACGCCGTCGGCAAAGATGCCCACGGTCGGCAGCACGACGCGCTCACCCGCGGCCATGGCCGCTTGCAGGCAATTCGAATCGTCCGGCTCGACGCCGATGATCTTGATGTCCGGGCGCAGGTATTTGACGTACGCCGCGATGCCGGCAATCAGCCCGCCGCCGCCCACCGGGACGAAAATCGCGTCCAGACGCCCCGGATGCTGACGCAGGATCTCCATGGCCACCGTGCCCTGCCCGGCAATGGTGTGGGGATCGTCATAGGGGTGAATGTAGACGTAGCCTTTTTCGTCGACCAGTTTCAGCGAATAGGCCAGGGCTTCCGGGAATGAATCGCCGTGCAGCACCACTTTGCCACCGCGCGAACGCACGCCTTCGACCTTGATCTCCGGGGTAGTCTTGGGCATGACGATGGTCGCCTTCACCCCCAATACTTTCGCCGCCAGGGCCAGGCCTTGTGCATGGTTGCCCGCAGAAGCCGTGACCACGCCACGGGCGCGCTCTTCATCGCTCAACTGGGTCAGCTTGTTGTACGCGCCGCGAATCTTGAACGAGAACACCGGCTGCAAGTCTTCGCGCTTGAGCCAAATTTCATTGCCCAGCCGCTCGGAGAGCTGACGGGCAGTCTGCAATGGGGTTTCTACGGCAACGTCATAAACGCGCGAGGTGAGGATCTTTTTGACGTACTGTTCAAGCATCGGAAAGCATCACTGAGCGGGTTGGGCAGGACCATGGAGTCTAACCCGGCTTTTGTCCGTACGACCACACTAAACCGGTGGTTTTAAGCCTCCGGAGGCAATCCTCACCTGTGGGAGCAAAGCTTGCTCGCGATGAGGCCATCACATTCAACAATAATGTTGGCTGCTCGATTGCTTTCGCGAGCAAGCTTTACTCCCACAGGGACCGCGTCGCTCTGCCACATCTGCCAATCGGGCAATGACCTTCCCCGCCCCGAAGCCTATAATGCCGGCCTTTCGTTCCCCTCTTCGGCACCTCGGAGCCCGCATGACCCAGGATCAACTCAAACAGGCAGTGGCTCAGGCCGCCGTCGACTTCATCCTCCCGAAACTCGACGACAAAAGCATCGTCGGGGTCGGCACCGGCTCCACCGCCAACTGCTTCATCGATGCCCTGGCACAACACAAGGGTGCCTTCGATGGCGCTGTCGCCAGTTCCGAAGCCACCGCCGCCCGCCTCAAGGGCCATGGCATCCCGGTGTACGAACTGAACACTGTCAGCGACCTGGAGTTCTACGTCGACGGCGCCGATGAAAGCGATGAGCACCTGAACCTGATCAAGGGCGGCGGCGCCGCACTGACCCGCGAGAAGATTGTCGCGGCGGTGGCCAAGACCTTCATCTGCATCGCCGACGCCAGCAAACTGGTACCGGTCCTCGGCAACTTCCCGCTGCCGGTGGAGGTCATTCCGATGGCCCGCAGTCACGTGGCCCGTCAACTGGTCAAGCTGGGTGGTGATCCGGTCTACCGTGAAGGCGTGCTGACCGACAACGGCAATATCATCCTTGATGTATTCAACATGGAAATCACCAACCCGGTGGAACTGGAAACGCAGATCAATGCGATCGTGGGCGTGGTCACCAACGGTTTGTTCGCGGCGCGTCCGGCGGACTTGCTGCTGCTGGGTACCAGTGAAGGTGTGAAGACCCTCAAGGCCTGACACCTGCCCTGTAGGAGCAAAGCTTGCTCGCGATAGCGGTATGTCTGGCACACCGCGTGATCGTTCATCGCGAGCAAGCTTTGCTCCCACAGGGATCGGTGGGGCGAGTTAGTTTTGTGCGGGTTTTTTGAAGATGTAAAACAGGTTCGGCTCGCTCACCAGGTACATCGTACCGTCGTCGTCCATGGCAATCCCCTCCGCCTGCGGCACGGCCTTTTGCAGCCCCTGACTCCCCTTGCTCAACGACAGGGTGCTCAGCGGTCGTCCGTCCACATCCAGCTCCAGAATCAGCCGTGACTCGTCGGACAGTGCCATCAAGTGACCGCTGCGCTCGTCATATTGCAGGCTCGACAGATCGCGCACGAACATCCCGGCATCACGCTTGGGGTTATTGATGACGTGCACCGCATAGGATTTTTCCGGATTGAAATGCGGAAAGCCGTGCACTTCATAGATCAGCATCGGGTCGCGTTCCTTGGCGACAAACAGGCGCTTGCCCACCGAGTCGTACGCCAACCCTTCAAACCCCTTGTTGCCGCTCGAGTGCACGCCGAGGGTGATCTGTTCAGCTTCGGCAGCATCCAGGAAGGTGGTGTCCCGCTCCAGATGAACCTTGATCAGCCGCTGCTGGTACTCGTCAGCGATGACGTAGGTGTCGGCACTGATGAATTCAACCGCTTCCGGATCGCCGAATCCGACCAGTGCAATACGACGCAGGATCTTGCCGTCGAGGGAAAGCTCGATCAGCTCGGAGTGCTTGTTGGTGACGGTGAACAGGCTTTTGCGCACCGGGTCATAGGTCAATGCTGAAACATCGTCGGTCAGACCTTCGATGACTTGCCCCTCCAACACCACCTGATACCGGTCCAGGCCAATGGATTGGTCATTCACCGGCTGCCAGAGCCTGTGCAGGTTAAACCAGCCACGCTCGAACAGACGCCCGTACTGGCCGACCGCGAGCAACACGATCAGCGCAATCATCGTCACGATGAACATCAGCGGCTTGGGGCGGGCAAATCGACGCATTGGGCAAGGCTCGGAATCGAAACAGGCGGATGAAATATCACGCCTGTCTGAACTGAAGCTTAATGGCTGGCAGCGCCTACAGGAATCACAGTGATTACTTCTGTTTTTCGTAGCGATAGAACAGGTTCGGCTCACTCACCATGTACAGCGTACCGGCTTCGTCCATGGCCACGCCTTCGGCGCGGGGAATGGTCTTTTTCAAACCATGGAAGCCGCCCAGCAAGGCGATGAAACTGACTTGCTCGCCCTTCTTGTCCAGCTCCAGCAACAGGTGGGAATCGGCGGACAGCACCAGCATGTGCCCGGTCCGTGGGTCGATGGCAAGGGCCGACAGATTGCGAACATCCAGTGCATGACTGGCCAGTTTGAGCTTGTCACCGCTAAGCGCCTTGCCGTCACTCTTCCAGGCAAACAACGCCGGTGGGCGCTCTTCACCCAGCAGCAGCTGTTGATTAGGCGAATCCCAGACGATGGCTTCGAACGCCTTGTTCTGGTCTTTCGAAGGTCCGAGATCGTATTTGGGGAAATTGGCGATGTTCAGCTCACGGGTATCGGCATCGACCTTGACGACAGTGATCAGGTGATCGCGCTCATCGACAATCGCCAGCAAACCGTTACCCAACACGGTCACCCCTTCAGGGTTGCTCCAGCCCACCAGGGGCATCTTGCGCAGCACATCGCCCTGCAAGGACAACTCGACCAGAAACGGATTCTTACCCATGACCGAAAACAGGGTTTTGGTCTGAGGATCGTAGGCCAGGTCAGAAGCCTCATCCTTTTCCATGCCCGGCAGCGGCTTGGCGTCGATCACCGCGTGATAATCCGGCAACCAGATACTCGCCTGGCGCTCGGCAGGACTTGCAAAGCGCTCCTTCACCCAAAGCACGCCACGATTGTCCCAATGCATGGCAAACGCAACGCCATAGGCGACAACCGCCACCAGGAAAAGCCAGACATACCACCGCAAGGCAAAGCGCGAGCGACGGGCAGATTTGAACATGGAGAGCGGTTGAGTGGCCATCAGGGAATGGGTTCCAGAAAGTCAGGCTAGGGGTAATAGCACAAACGGGGCAGGCTCATGCGCCAGAGGTCCGGGAATTATCCAGCCCCCCCGTGAAAAAATCGGGAAATGGCAACAATCACAAACCCCAATGTGGGAGCGAGCCTGCTCGCGAAGAGGCCGGCACATCCAACATTAACGCTGAATGACACACCGCTTTCGCGAGCAGGCTCGCTCCCACAGGGTTAGGCAGTGCCCAGACTAGCGAACGCTGCTGTTGAAACGGCTCGCGCCCGGCAGTTCCAGAACAATTTCATCGCCAACATTCAACGGGCCGACACCCACTGGCGTGCCGGTCAGAATCACGTCACCGGCCTGCAGCGAGAAGCAGCCGGCCATGTGCTGGATCATCGGCACGATCGGGTTGAGCATGGCGCTGCTGTTGCCATCCTGGCGGACTTCGCCGTTGATGGTCAGGCGGATGCCAATATCAGTCAGGTCGGTAAAGGTGCCAGGGGATACGAACGGGGCAATCACCGCCGCACCGTCGAAGGACTTGGCGATTTCCCAGGGCAGGCCCTTGGATTTCAGCTCGGCCTGCTTGTCACGCAGGGTCAGGTCCAGGGCCGGGGCGAAACCGGAGATGGCGTCAAGTACCTCTTCACGGCTCGGCTTGGTCGACAATGGCTTGCCGATCAGCACTGCGATTTCCGCTTCGTAATGCACCGAGCCACGTTCGGTCGGAATGCTGAAACCACCCTCCAGCGGCACGACGCAACTGCCCGGCTTGATGAACAGCAGCGGCTCGGTAGGTACCGGGTTGTCCAGTTCCTTGGCGTGTTCGGCGTAGTTACGGCCGATGCACACCACTTTCCCCAAGGGGAAGTGAATACGCGTACCGTCGACATACTGGTGCTGATAGCTCATGGACCGACTCCTGGTTCGTAGCGCTTAAATTCGAAAATCAAACAGCGAAAATCTTGCCCGGGTTCATGATGCCGTTCGGGTCGAACACCGCCTTGAGGGCTTTCATGTACTCGATCTCAACCGGGGAACGGCTGTAGGTCAAGTAATCACGCTTGGTCATGC
Source organism: Pseudomonas izuensis (assembly GCF_002356535.2). Taxonomy (NCBI): domain Bacteria; kingdom Pseudomonadati; phylum Pseudomonadota; class Gammaproteobacteria; order Pseudomonadales; family Pseudomonadaceae; genus Pseudomonas; species Pseudomonas izuensis. Next base: position 6,436,375 of record NZ_AP017423.2, read on the forward strand.
CTACGCCGTGCTCGGCGGAGATCGAACCGTTGTACTTCTCGACGGTTTCGAACACCCACTTGTTGACGGTGGCGCATTTGGCGAAGAACTCGTCCTTGCTCAGGTTTTCCGGCTTGAGGATGTTCAAGTGCAGGTTGCCGTCGCCAATGTGGCCGAACCAGACGATTTCGAAATCCGGATAGTGTTCACCGACGATCGCGTCGATTTCCTTGAGGAATGCCGGCACTTTCGAGACAGTTACCGAAATGTCGTTCTTGTACGGCGTCCAGTGGGAAATGGTTTCGGAGATGTATTCGCGCAGTTTCCACAGGTTCTGCAGTTGCGTTTCGCTCTGGCTCATGACGCCGTCCAGCACCCAGCCCTGCTCCACGCAATGTTCGAAGGTCTCCAGGGCGTGGTTGGCCACTTCTTCGGTGGTCGCTTCGAATTCCAGCAAGGCGTAGAACGGGCAATCGGTTTCGAACGGCGCCGGCACGTCACCACGGCCCATGACTTTGGCCAGGGCTTTGTCGGAGAAGAATTCGAAGGCCGTCAGGTCGAGTTTGCTCTGAAAGGCGTGCAATACCGGCATGATCGCGTCGAAATCGGCAGTGCCGAGGACCATCGCGGTGAGGTTTTTCGGGGCGCGATCCAGACGCATGGTCGCTTCGACCACGAAACCCAGAGTACCTTCAGCGCCGATGAACAGCTGACGCATGTCGTAGCCGGTGGCGTTCTTGATCAGGTCGCGGTTGAGTTCAAGTACATCACCCTTGCCGGTGACCACTTTCATGCCGGCGACCCAGTTTCGGGTCATGCCGTAGCGAATCACCTTGATCCCGCCGGCATTGGTACCGATATTGCCGCCAATCTGGCTCGAACCAGCCGATGCGAAGTCCACCGGGTAGTACAGGCCCTTTTCCTCGGCCACGTTCTGCAGATGCTCGGTGACCACGCCCGGCTGACAAACGGCAGTGCGGTCAGTCAGGTTCACGTCGAGGATCTGGTTCATGTAGTCGAAGGAGACGACCACTTCGCCATTGGCTGCCACGGCAGCGGCGGAAAGACCGGTACGGCCACCGGACGGCACCAGCGCCACCTTGTGTTTATTGGCCCACAGGACAATCGCCTGGACCTGCTCGGTGGTCTTGGGGAACACGATGGCGGTCGGGGCCGGAGCGAAATGCTTGGTCCAATCCTTACCGTAAGCATTCAGGGAGTCGGCATCGGTCAGCACCTTGCCAGGCTCAACCAGGGTCTTCAGCTCATCAATCAGGGCAGGATTGGTCATCGACAGAACTCTCGAACAATTCATGGTCATCCTGAGAACGCTTCACGTCGCAGGAATGAGTGTTTAGCGGGGCGCATATGCTAGCATACCGACCCCGCAGCATAGTGCCCAACGGCTGTTCTGCGGCGACGGCTTTTCCTGCCGCTCGGGTCAGCGTCTGTTGACCATTTCCTGCCATTTTTCTCCGGGATACAGGTTTACGCAGATGAGCAAGACTTCTCTCGATAAGAGCAAGATCAAGTTCCTTCTTCTCGAAGGCGTCCACCAATCGGCTGTCGACGTCCTCAAGGCGGCGGGCTACACCAGCATCGAGTACCTCACAGGTTCTCTGCCGGAAGCCCAGCTCAAGGAAAAGATCGCTGATGCTCACTTCATCGGCATTCGCTCCCGCACTCAACTGACCGAAGAGATCTTCGATCACGCGAAGAAGCTGGTTGCGGTCGGTTGTTTCTGCATCGGCACCAACCAGGTCGACCTGGACGCGGCACGCGAGCGCGGTATCGCCGTGTTCAACGCACCGTACTCCAACACCCGCTCCGTTGCCGAGCTGGTACTGGCCGAAGCGATCCTGTTGCTGCGCGGCATCCCTGAGAAGAACGCTTCCTGCCACCGTGGCGGCTGGATCAAGAGCGCGGCCAACTCCTTCGAGATCCGCGGCAAGAAGCTGGGCATCGTCGGTTACGGCTCGATCGGTACTCAATTGTCGGTCCTGGCAGAAGGCCTGGGCATGCAGGTGTACTTCTACGACACCGTGACCAAGCTGCCACTGGGTAACGCCACCCAGGTCGGCAACCTGCACGAGCTGCTGGGCATGTCCGACATCGTGACCCTGCACGTTCCGGAAACCGCTGCCACCCAGTGGATGATCGGCGAGAAGGAAATCCGCGCCATCAAGAAAGGCGGCATCCTGATCAACGCCGCACGCGGCACCGTGGTCGAGCTGGACCACCTGGCCGCCGCCATCAAGGACAAGCACCTGATCGGCGCCGCCATCGACGTGTTCCCGGTGGAGCCTCGCTCCAACGACGAAGAGTTCGAAAGCCCGCTGCGTGGCCTGGACAACGTGATCCTGACCCCGCACATCGGTGGTTCCACCGCCGAGGCGCAGGCCAACATCGGTCTGGAAGTGGCCGAAAAACTGGTCAAGTACAGCGACAACGGTACTTCGGTATCGTCCGTGAACTTCCCGGAAGTGGCCCTGCCGGCTCACCCTGGCAAGCACCGCCTGCTGCACATCCACGAGAACATCCCGGGTGTGATGAGCGAGATCAACAAGGTCTTCGCCGAAAACGGTATCAACATCTCCGGTCAGTTCCTGCAGACCAACGAGAAAGTCGGTTACGTGGTGATCGACGTAGACGCCGAATACTCGGAACTGGCGCAAGAGAAGCTGCAACACGTCAACGGCACTATCCGTAGCCGCGTGTTGTTCTGACCGAGCGCGCTGCGCAATAAAAAGGGAGCTCTCAGGAGCTCCCTTTTTCATGCCGGCCGGAAAGTCATTTCACCGTGATGGTGATTTTTTCCGAGACGATCGGCGGGTCGAACGCCATGTGGTTCTTGTCACCCAGTTCCAGTTGCAAGGTGTGCGTGCCTGGCTTGAGCTCCAGTTCGGTTTCGGTCTGGGCCTTGCCGAAGTGCTTGTGGTTGTCATCTACAGGGATGGCAGCGCCCGCCGGAACAATGCTCTTGGCATCCACCAACAGATGGTGATGGCCGGTGTTCGGGGTGGCATCACCCGCAGGCGCCAGCGCAATGCCCTTGACTTCAAACTTGACCTTGAACTTGCCATCGACAACGGCACCGCTGGCCGGCTCGACGATGCTCACCGAAGCGCCAACAGGAGCCGGCGTGGCCGCACTGGCCAGCACCGAAACACCCATCAGCAGGCCAGCCAACGCAGCACGTGACATAAAGGTTTTCATTCTCTTCTCCAGTTTTTCCGTAAAATTCGCGTGACCATCACAACTTCATGGTCAATCGTTGTCGAAGGCACTCGACAACCATAGCAAAGCGAGCCTGAATCAAAGGGTCGCGATAAAAAATTCAAAGGAGTGACCATGCGCTTTCTGCCTGGCCTGATCTGCCTGCTACCCCTTTTGAGCCCTTTGGCTCACGCCGAACTGATTGACGACGTAAACGACCGCGGTGAATTGCGCATTGCCCTTGAGGCTAATACACCCCCCTTCAATTTCAAGGAAGACGGCAGTCTTGCAGGCTTTGAAGTCGAATTGGGTCAATTGCTGGCTAACGAACTGGATGTGCGCGCCGACTTTGTCGTCACCGACTCCGGCGATTTGTTGACCGGTGTTGAAAGCGGCAAGTACGACATCGCCATCAATCACATTGCAGAGACCCCGGCACTCAAGGATCGTTTCGACTTCAGCGAACCTTACATTCATGCCGATGCGCAATTGATTGCACAAAAGGACGAGCCGAAGTCAATGCTGCTGGTGCAGTCACTGACCGAAGACAAGCCGAAAGCCAGCGCGCCTGTGAGCCTGGCGATTCCGTTTCAGAAGGGGAACCCGGCGTTTCATGCCAGCCTGGAAAACGCGTTGCAGCGGATCAAGGCCGATGGCCGGCTCGAGGCGCTGGAACAGAAATGGTTTGGGGCGGATTCGGGTGCGGCACCGAACCCCTGAGCCGCGGGATAACCCTGCGGGAGCGAGCCTGCTCGCGAAAGCGGTGTGCCAGACAACATTGATGTCGACTGACACTACGCATTCGCGAGCAGGCTCGCTCCCACAGTAGTCTTGTGTGGGTCGTTAATTGAGTGCTGCCAGTGCCTGCGCCGCCTCAGCCAGTTCGAGTTCGCTGAAGACTTGAACGCCATTTCGCTTCAGAAGCGCCGCCGTCACCCCTTCGCCACTGACCTTCACGCCACTGAACGTCCCGTCGTAGGTCAGCCGATTGCCGCAGGACGGGCTGTTGGCCTTGAGGATGGCAATGCGGATGCCGTGCTTTTGCACCAGCGCCAGCGCCTGATAAGCCCCGGACAGAAACTGCGCACTGACGTCTTCGCCCTCGGTGGTGATCACCGATGCCTGCCCTTCCAGCACGTCGGCACCCTGCCCGCCCGGAATCTCCGCGGCTGCCCGTGGCGTCGGCAAACCGCCGGCGACTTCCGGGCACAGTGGCACGACCCGCCCTTCGTCGAGCCACCGCTGAAGCTGATCGAACGGCCCGCTGGCGCCGCCGTCATAGCGTACGCGGTGACCCAGCAGGCAGCGGCTTACAAGAATCTTGTGCATGATCAGAACGGCTCGTTGCCCCGACGCCGGAACCAGCCGGTCAACGACAGGCGTTCACGGGTCGCGGGCAGGACTTCATGGGGAACCTCTCCCGACAGGAATACCACCAGGCATCCACCTGTCGGCACCACATCGTATGGCACGTCTGCATCCAGGTACATGCGCAACTGACCGCCGTGCTCTGGCAGCCAGGCGTCGTTGAGATAGACCACCGCCGACACCATGCGCCGGTCGTCGTCGCGGAACCGGTCGACGTGTTTGAGGTAGAACGCACCGGGCGGGTACATCGCGAAATGGCTTTCGAAATCTTCCAGGCCCAGGAACAGGTCGCGATTCATCGCCTCGCGCAAGCTGTCCATCAATTGCAAATAACTGTCGCATGCCTCGGCCTGGCCGGGTTCGATCCACTGGATATGATCGCCGCGAATCCCCTCGCGGATCTCCGAGGAAGGTCCACGCCCCACCGCTGCCGGAGCCAGTTCGCCCTCGGCTGCACGTTTACGGCACTCGGCCGCCAGCGCCCGGGTCAGATCCAGAGGCAGGAAAATATTCTGCTGTGACCAGCCGTTGGCAGCCAGGTCATCGACGATTCGTAACAGCAGCGGGTGATCAGAAGGTATTTGCATGGCGCGCATAGTATTCCTGCGCCTGGAAATCCGACAGAGCCACGCAGCGGGTTGATACGAATTCTCGACAAGACTGTATGCCACACGGAGAATAGTCGCCTGCTGACAGGAGTCCCTATGCGCCGTTTGCTTCTCTCCCTGCTGATGTTCTGCGTTTTGCCCGCCTGGGCAGACGGCCACGACCAGTTGTACAAGGTCGCCGGCTGGCCGGAACAACGCGCGCATTTCAACGACGCCCTCTCGGCCGCGCAACAACGCTACCAAAGCAGCCTGCCACCGGCGGTGTTCCAGGCGTTGGTCAACAACAGCAATCAGCGCTTTGATCCCAAGGCGGTGGACCGGCGCGCCGAAGCACAGTTGCGCAAGAACCTCGCTGATCCCAAGCCCGCACTGGCGTTCTTTCAATCCCCGCTGGGCAAGAAAATCGTCGCCGCCGAGTTGCTCGCGACCCGCCGCGATCAACTGGCGAAAAACGCCAAGGGTTTGCCCAAGATGCAGGCCAGCGACAGTCGCCTGCTGATCATTGGCCACCTGGCGCAGGCGTTGCCTGCACGCGAGGCGGGCGCCGAAGTCAGCCTGGCGATTGCCGGTGTCGCCGCCGACAGCCTGAGCTCGATGATTCCCGGCCTGCTCGGCGCGGGCCAGGCCCAAGGCATGTTGAACGGGCAGCGCCAGCGCTTGATGGACCAGATCGGCAGCGACCTGAACAACACGTTGCTGTATGTCTATCGCGACCTGTCGGATGAAGAGCTGGAAGAGTTCGCCACCTTTGCCGAGTCGGCCGAGGGCAAGGCTTATTATCAGGCGGCACTGGCGGCGATCAAGGCGGGGTTGGCGGTGGGGCAGGCCAATCCCCAATAGTCTTCAGTGACAGTAAGGGCCTCATCGCGGGCAAGCCTTGCTCCCACAGTGGCCGGTGTGAATCCACAATATTGTGATCAACACATAAACCTGTGGGAGCAAGGCTTGCCCGCGATGAGGCCCTTATTGTCGCTAAAGATTCCTGCCCTTGATCCGCTTGGTCAAAAAACCGAAATACTCCCCCCTCAATACCGCCGCCTCATTCGCCAGGTGATGCCGCGCCTCAGGCAGCATCAATACCTGAGGCCGATCGAACTTCGCCCGCAGCACCTCAAGGTTGTGTTCCCAATCCACGGTCATGTCCGCCTGCCCCTGCACAATCAACGGTCGCCGGGGGCTGGCGGGTGCGGCTTCGACGCGTTTGATCCAGCGCGCCAACGCCCCGACCCACGCCGTCGGCAGTCGTAGTGGCTGCAAGGGGTCGGCCTGCAGGAACGGCAGGAAATCCGGGTCATTCGAATTTTCACTGAAACGCCGGGCGATGGCTTTGACGAATGGCCTGAGCAGGTAATAACTCAGTTGCGACCAGCCCCACGCCCGCGGCCGCACCAGCGGTGCCAACAGAATCACCTGGCCCTGGGCCGGACTGCTCGCCCCCGCATTCAACACATGGTCGATCACGATCGCGCCACCGGTGCTCTGTCCGCACAGGTGCCACGGTTGCGGCAGATCAAGTGAGCGCGCCTCGGCAAACAGGCCTAGCAGTGCGTCCTGGTACTCGGCGAAGTCCTTGATGCTCGCCCGCTCGCCACTGGACAGCCCATGCCCCGGCAAGTCGCAGGCGATCACCGCGAAGCCCTGCTCCAGCGCCCACTCGATCACATGCCGGTAGAGGCCGGTGTGATCATAAAAGCCATGGAAGACAAACAGCGTCGCCTTCACCCGCTCCGGCCACCAGACCTGGCTGACCAGGTCATAACCATCGACCTGAAAACGCCCCAGGCCACTGCGTACGTTTCGCGCAGCAAAATCCAGCCCGTAAAACCGCTGATAAGCCTGGGCCTCCGCTGACAACGGCTGCCCCTCGGCCAATGGCCGCAGGCTGGCGCGCAGGTGATCAGGGTCGAAGGTGACAGGCATGGGCGATTCCAGAGCACTAAACGGACTTTATGGACCTGCGATATTCATCTGTCGCGGCAAGCATGGCAAGCTAGCCGACCTTCGAGGAATGAACCCATGCGATCGCCCTTGCGCGCCACCCTGTTTGCCAGCCTGCTCGCCGTGGTGTGCGCCGGTGCGTTGTGGGCGGCCTACGACTGGTTCCAGGGGCGCTACCTGCGCGCATTCAGCGAGCACACCGCGCTGTTCTCCGGCGACCCGCTGCGCCTGCCCGACACGCTCGCCGGCCCGGGCGCCATCCGCCTCGTCCATTTCTGGGACCCGGCGTGCCCGTGCAATGTCGGCAATCAACAACACCTCAGTGAACTGGTCGAGCAATACGCCCCGCAGGGTGTTGAGTTCTACTCGGTGCAAAAACCCGGCAGCCATGGCCAGTTGCCGGGCAACTTGAGCCGCCTGAAAACCCTCAGCGTCCTGCCCGGCTCCGAGCAGGTCCCCGCCAGCCCCGCCGTGGCCATCTGGGATCGCAACGGCAAGCTGGCGTACTTCGGCCCCTACAGCGAAGGCCTGACCTGCAATTCCAGTAACAGTTTTATCGAGCCGATCCTGCAGGCGTTAAACGAAGGTCGCGCCGTGAGTGCCACGCACACACTGGCGGTAGGGTGTTACTGCCCTTGGCCGGCCGATACAGCCAGGTAGGGAAAAACGCGGCAATACGAATCCCTCCTACGGGCGATGGGCCAATTCGGTGAGCCGTGTTAAACAGTGGCACCAGGGAACTGCAGTCGCTCATAACAACAAGGAGTCACCATGAAACGTAGCCTGACCGCTCTCGGCTCGCTGATCGTCACGCTAGTCGCCGTTGGCGGCGGGTACGTCTACAGCAAGCAGCCGACACGCCAGGGCATGGTGGAACTGCAACACCTGCAAGGCTCGGTCACCGTGCGCTACGATGAACGCGGGATCCCGCATATCCGCGCCGAAAACGAACCCGACCTGTACCGTGCCCTGGGTTATGTCCATGCCCAGGATCGACTGTTCCAGATGGAAGTCCTGCGTCGCCTGGCCCGGGGTGAGCTGGCCGAGGTGCTCGGCCCGAAACTGCTCGACACCGACAAGCTGATGCGCAGCCTGCGCATTCGTGAACGCGCCGAAACCTATCTGGCGAATCTGGACAAGCAATCGCCCGCCTTCATCGCCATGCAAGCCTATCTGGATGGCATCAACCAGTATCAGGACAGCCACGCAAAACCCGTGGAGTTCGATGTGCTGGGCATTCAAAAACGCCCGTTCACCGCCCAGGACACCATCAGCATCGCCGGCTACATGGCCTACAGCTTTGCCGCGGCATTCCGTACCGAACCGTTGCTGACGTTCGTGCGCGATCAACTGGGTGCCGACTACCTCAACGTTTTCGATCTCGACTGGCAGCCCAACGGTGTGCTGGCGAACCGGCACAGCGGCGCCAAGCCGTCCCTGGCCAGCGCCGACTGGAAAGACCTCAACGCCCTCGCCCGCCTGAGCGAACAGGCACTGGCTGACAACGGCCTGCCTCAATTCGAAGGCAGCAACGCCTGGGTCGTGGCCGGCAGTCGAACCAAAAGCGGCAAGCCGTTGCTCGCAGGTGACCCGCACATCCGCTTTTCCGCGCCGTCGGTGTGGTACGAAGCGCAGCTCTCGGCGCCGGGCTTCGAACTCTACGGCCATTACCAGGCCTTGATGCCGTTCGCCTCGCTGGGCATGAACCGTGATTTCGGCTGGAGCATCACCATGTTTCAGAACGACGACCTCGACCTGATTGCCGAAAAGGTCAACCCGGACAATCCCAACCAAGTCTGGTACCGCGGCAAGTGGGTAGACATGGTGACCAGCGAACAGCAGATCGCGGTCAAGGGCCAGGCACCGGTAACCCTGACGTTGCGCCAGTCGCCCCACGGCCCGATCGTCAACGATGCGCTGGGCAACAGTGTCGGTAAAACGCCGATTGCCATGTGGTGGGGGTTTCTCGAAAGCCAGAACCCGATACTGGAAGGCTTCTACCAGCTCAACCGTGCCGACACCCTGGCCAAGGCGCGCAGCGCTGCAGCCAAGGTCCAGGCTCCCGGCCTGAATATCGTCTGGGCCAACGCCAAGGGTGACATCGGCTGGTGGGCGGCGGCGCAATTGCCCAAGCGTCCTGCCGGGGTACGCCCATGGTTCATCCTCGACGGCAGCAGCGCCGAGGCGGACAAGGAAGGTTTCTACCCGTTCAGCGCCAACCCGCAGGAAGAGAACCCGGCGCGGGGCTACATCGTCTCCGCCAACTTCCAGCCCGTGTCACCGACGGGCATGGAAATTCCCGGTTACTACAACCTGGCCGATCGTGGCCAGCAGCTCAACTATCAGCTCGGCGACAAGAGCATCAAGTGGGATCTGGAGTCCAGCCAGAGACTGCAACTGGGCACCACCACCGCTTACGGCCCGCGTCTGTTGGCACCCCTGCTGCCGGTGTTGCGTACGGTGGTGAGCGACCCTGCCGAGTTGAAACTGGTGGAGCAACTGGCCCAATGGAAAGGCGATTACCCACTCGATTCCACTAGCGCCACCGTGTTCAACCAGTTCCTGTTCAACCTGGCTGACGCGGCGATGCGCGATGAATTGGGCAACGATTTCTTCGAAACGCTGCTCTCGACCCGGGTAATCGATGCCGCGCTGCCGCGCCTGGCGGCGAACCCCGACTCACCGTGGTGGGACAACCGCAGTACCCTCGGCAAGGAAACCCGCGCCGATACGGTCAAGGTAGCGTGGCAGGCCAGCATCGCCCACCTCAAGGCCACCCTCGGCGCCGATTCCGCGCAATGGCAATGGGGCAACGCGCACACCCTGACCCATGGTCACCCGCTGGGCCAGCAAAAGCCGCTGGACCGGCTGTTCAACGTGGGCCCGTTCGCCGCCCCCGGCAGTCATGAAGTGCCAAACAACCTGTCGGCCAGGATCGGCCCGGCGCCGTGGCCGGTGACCTATGGCCCGTCGACCCGGCGCCTGATCGACTTCGCCGATCCGGCCCATAGCCTCACCGTCAACCCGGTAGGCCAGAGTGGCGTGCTGTTCGACCGTCACTATGAAGATCAGGCCGAGGCGTATATCGAAGGGGTGTACTACCAGGCGCATCTCAATGATGAAGAGGTGACGGCGAATACGCGCAGTACGTTGAAGCTGCTGCCGGCGCGTTCGGGGCAATAGATTTTTGTTGCCTGAGCTGACGCTTTAGCGAGCAGGCTCGCTCCCACAGTGGACCGGTGCTGCACACAAATTTTGTGTTCGCTGGCTATCTCATGTGGGAGCGAGCCTGCTCGCGAAGAAGCCCTGACTCACACCGCTGATTTCAGCTCAGACCATCGCCGCAAAGTTCTGCCTGAACTGCTGCGGCGTCACCCCCAGCCTGCGGTTGAACACGCTGCGCATATGCTGGGCATCACGAAATCCGCACTGGTACGCCACGGTCTTGAGCGGTGCGCCGGTGCTTTCCAGCATCACTCGCGCCGCATCCACCCTCGCCCGCTCGACGAATTCGGCCGGGGTGATTTTCGCTTCCCTGGCAAACACCCGGGAAAAATTGCGCGCACTCATGTTGGCAGCCTTGGCCAGGTCGGCGATGGTCAGGTCGCCGGTCAAGTTGGCCAATACGTAGTGCTGGACCATCGCCACGGCCGAGGTCGGCTCGGCGTGGGGTGTGAGGAACGGGCTGAACTGTGACTGGCCACCCGAGCGTTGCGTGAACACCACCAGCCGCTTGGCCACGCTCAGCGCCACGTCCGGCCCGTGATCGCGGCCCAGCAGGTACAACGACAAATCAATCCCCGCCGTGACACCGGCCGAGGTGTAGAGCTCGGCATCCTGCACGTACAAACGGTCGGCTTCGACCCGAGTCGTCGGGCACAGCGCGGCCAGCGTCGCGGCATCGCTCCAATGGGTGGTCACCGTCCGCCCCTCCAGCAATCCCGCCCGGGCAAGCATGAACGCGCCGTTGCAGATCGAACCAAAGCGCTGAGCCCGCGCGCAGGCATCACGCAGCCAGGCATCGAACGCGGCACCGAAATCCATGAAAGGCAACTGCGGTCCGCCGGCAACCAACAGCAGGTCCCAGGCCTGCAACGCATCGCTGAAATGTCGATGAGCACTCAGTGCCAGACCGTTGGAACACGCCATCACCCCGCGCTCCACGCCAATCACCTCCAGCCGATAGTGATCCTCTGGAGCGAGGAAACGATTGGCCTCGGAAAACACATCCATGGGTCCGGTAACGTCCAGTGACTGGACGCCGGCGAACACCACGATGGCGATGGTTTTACTCATGGTTCGAATTGCCTTCTAAGAATCACGCTGTGTGGCGAGGGAGCTTGCTCCCGTCGGGCTGCGAAGCGGCCCCATAAACCGCAAGCAAGTTCTTTCAGGAGCATCGCGATAGAGGGTTTACGACTGCTGCGCAGCCGAGCGGGAGCAAGCTCCCTCGCCACAAAAGCAGTTTACGGGCAGCAAACTTAGCCAATCCCCGACCAACAAGCGAGGCTGGCGCGATATGCATGCTCATTGGCCGGGATCGCAGCCATGGATCGATTGTCCGGTTTGGGGTGCCCGAACAGACTGGACACCTCAGCGCCGCCAAGGCGTTCACCACGAGGAAACGCCCATGACCACCATCATTGCCGGTATCAAAATCCCCGATAGCGCATTGGCCAAGGCCGCCACCGAATACATCCGCGACATCGAATCCGACTTGCTCTATCACCACTCGCGCCGGGTATTTCTATTCGGTGCGCTGAGCGGCGACCGCAAGCGACTGGCCTACAATCCGGAGCTGCTGTACATCGGCGCGATGTTCCATGACCTGGGTCTGGTAGAAGGTTACCGCAGCGACAACGAGCGTTTCGAAGTCGATGGCGCAAACGCCGCGGCGGCGTTCCTCAAGCCTTACGGATTCAGCGATGACGATATCGAGCAGGTCTGGCTGTCGATTGCCCTGCACACCACGCCGGGTGTGCCGCAACACCTGCGGCCGACCGTGGCGCTGGTGACCGCCGGCGTTGAGATGGATGTGCTGGGCATGGACTACGCAGCGTTTTCCACCGTGCAGCGCGAAGCGGTGGTGCATGCGCATCCACGGGGTGAAGGGTTCAAGGAGTGCATCATCTGCGCCTTCGCCGACGGCTTGCGCCATCGTCCGCAGACTACGTTCGGCAACGTGAAGACCGATGTGCTGATGGATCAGGAGCTGGGGTTCAAGCCGATGAACTTTGTCGAGGTCATCCGCAAATCCCCTTGGACTGTATAGAGCCAATGTGGGAGCGAGCCTGCTCGCGAAAGCGGTGCGTCAGACAACAATGATGTCGACTGATACTCCCTCTTCGCGAGCAGGCTCGCTCCCACAGTTTGGATTGGGTTGGCCACAGAAATGTGGTCAACCCAGTTTCAGGCTCAAGCCGCTTCCGGCGCCTGCGCGCGGCGCACGTCCGGTTGTTTCCAGGAATCGGCAGCGCCTTCTTCGATAGCCTGCTGAATCGCACGCTTGCGGCTTTCTTCGGCACGGCGGCTGAAGAACCACACCAGGAAGGTCATCAGCGATACCGCCAACAGAATCAGGCTGGCCACGGCGTTGATTTCCGGCTTCACGCCCAGGCGCACCGCGGAGAACACTTCCATCGGCAGGGTCGTGGACCCCGGACCCGACACGAAGCTCGCCAGTACCAGGTCATCCAGGGACAGGGCGAAAGACATCATGCCGCCAGCCCCCAGGGATGGCGCAATCATCGGGATGGTGATCAGGAAGAACACTTTCCACGGCTTCGCACCGAGGTCCATGGCCGCCTCTTCGATGGACAGGTCCAGCTCACGCAAGCGCGCCGACACCACCACCGCCACATACGCCGCACAGAACGTGGTGTGGGCGATCCAGATGGTCACGATGCCGCGTTCCTGTGGCCAACCGATCATCTGCGCCATGGCCACGAACAGCAGCAACAGCGACAGGCCGGTAATCACTTCCGGCATCACCAGTGGGGCAGTAACCAGGCCACCGAACAGCGTGCGGCCCTTGAAGCGGGTGATGCGGGTCAGGACGAACGCGGCCAGCGTTCCCAGCGCGACTGCCGCAACCGCCGTGTAGCAGGCGATTTCCAGCGAGCGCACCACCGACCCCATCAGTTGCGTATTGTCCATCAGGCCGACGTACCACTTGATCGACCAGCCGCCCCATACCGTCACCAGTTTCGAGGCGTTGAACGAGTAGATCACCAAAATCAGCATCGGCGCGTAGATGAACAGCAGACCCAGTACCAGCATCAGGCTGGAGAAACGGAAGCGCTTCATTCTTTACCCTCCATTTCCTTGGCCTGACTGCGGTTGAACAGGATGATCGGCACAATCAGGATCGCCAGCATCACCACCGCCAGGGCAGACGCCACCGGCCAGTCACGGTTGTTGAAGAACTCTTGCCAGAGCACTTTACCGATCATCAGGGTTTCCGGTCCGCCAAGCAGTTCAGGGATCACAAACTCACCCACCACCGGGATGAACACCAGCATGCAGCCGGCGACGATGCCGTTCTTGGACAACGGAATGGTGATTTTCCAGAAGCTGTTGAACGTGCTCGAACCCAGGTCCGACGCGGCTTCCAGCAAGCTATGGTCGTGCTTCACCAGGTTGGCGTACAGCGGCAGGATCATGAACGGCAGGTAGGAGTAAACCACACCGATATAAACCGCCAGGTTGGTGTTGAGGATCTGCAGCGGCTCGTTGATCCAGCCCATGCTCATCAGGAACCCGTTGAGCAGGCCGTTGTTGCTGAGGATGCCCATCCACGCGTAGACGCGGATCAGGATCGCGGTCCAGGTCGGCATCATGATCAGCAGCACCAGCACCGTTTGCAGCTCTTTGCGGGCGCTGGCGATGGCGTAGGCCATCGGGTAGCCGATCAGCAGGCAGAGGATGGTGCTGAAAAACGCCATCTTCAACGAGCCAAAGTACGCGGCGATGTACAACTCGTCGCCGGCCAGCATCGAGTAGTTGCCCAGGTTCAACAGAATCTGCAGCTTCTGCTCGGCGTAGTTGTAGATCTCGGTGTACGGAGGAATGGCTACGTCGGCTTCGGCGAAGCTGATCTTCAGGACGATGAAGAACGGCAACATGAAGAACATGAACAGCCAGATGAAGGGAACCCCGATGACCAGCTGGCGGCCACCGGGAATTATTCGATTGAGGCGGCGTTTGAGTTTGCGCATGTTCATGAGCGAAGTACCACGCCGCTGTCGTCTTCCCAGTACACGTAGACCTGGTCACCCCAGGTCGGACGTGTGCCGCGGCGTTCGGCGTTGGCGACGAAGGACTGGACGATCTTGCCGCTCGGCAGTTCGACGTAGAACACCGAGTGCCCGCCCAGATAAGCGATGTCGTGCACCTTGCCGCTGGACCAGTTGTATTCACAGGTCGGCTGGGTCGGGGTGACGATCAGTTTTTCCGGACGGATCGCGTAGGTCACGGACTTGTCCTGCACCGAGGTGCTGATGCCGTGGCCGACATAGATCTGGCGGTCCAGGTCCTTGCAGGTGATGGTCGCGTGGCCTTCGGCGTCGTCAATCACTTCGCCGTCGAAGATGTTGACGTTACCGATGAATTCACAGACCAGGCGACTGGTCGGGGTTTCGTAGATGTCGATCGGGCTGCCGATCTGGGCGATCCAGCCCAGGTGCATGATCGCGATGCGCTCGGCCATGGTCATGGCCTCTTCCTGGTCGTGGGTCACCATGACGCAGGTTACGCCGACGCGCTCGATGATCTCCACCAGCTCCAGTTGCATCTGCGAACGCAGCTTCTTGTCCAGTGCGCCCATCGGCTCATCGAGCAACAGCAGTTTCGGCCGCTTGGCCAGCGAACGGGCCAGGGCCACACGCTGACGCTGGCCACCGGACAACTGATGCGGCTTGCGCTTGGCGTACTGGCTCATTTGCACCAGCTTGAGCATATCGGCCACTCGCGCATCGATTTCAGCGGCGGGCAGCTTGTCCTGCTTGAGGCCGAAGGCGATGTTCTGCGCCACGGTCATGTGCGGGAACAGGGCGTAGGACTGGAACATCATGTTGATCGGCCGCTCGTAAGGCGGCATGTCGGTGATGTCTACGCCATCGAGGAAGATGCGCCCCTCCGTGGGCCGTTCGAAACCTGCGAGCATGCGCAGCAAGGTCGATTTGCCCGATCCCGAACCGCCGAGCAGGGCGAAAATTTCGCCTTTCTTGATTTCCAGGGACACATCGTCCACGGCAATCGTCTCGTCGAACTTCTTCGTGACCCGGTCGATTTTGACCAGCACCTGCTTAGGTGACTGGTCGCCCTCGAGGGCTTTCTTATAGGCGCCGGAGGCAACTGCCATTTACGAAACTCCCAAAAAAAAAGAGTGCAGTTCGCTCAAGGTGAGCCAACCTTGGATAGTTTGAGCCTTGAAGCTATTTACCCGACTTGACCGTGGTCCAGTTGCGGGTCATCAAGCGTTGAATCTTCGGTGGTAACTCGACGGACACGTAGGTCTTGTCGAGCACCTCTTGCGGTGGGTAAACCGCTTCGTCGGTGCGAATGGACTGTTCCATCAGTTTGTCCGACCCCGGGTTAGGGTTGGCATAGCCGACGTAATCGCTGACCTGGGCAATCACCTCAGGTTTCAGCAAATAGTTGATGAACGCGTGGGCCTCCTTGGGGTTGGCCGAGTCCTTCGGAATCGCCAGCATGTCGAACCAGAGTGCACCGCCTTCTTTCGGAATGGCGTAGGCGATGTTGATGCCTTTCTTGGCTTCCTGGGCACGGTTGCGGGCCTGGAAGATGTCGCCGGAGAACCCGACCGCCACGCAGATATCGCCGTTAGCCAGGTCGGTGATGTACTTGGACGAGTTGAAGTAGGTGACGTAGGGCCGCACGGCCAGCAACTTGGCGGTCGCCTTCTTGTAGTCTTCCTCGTTGGTGCTGTTGGCGTTCAGACCCATGTAGTTAAGGACCGTCGGCATCATTTCATCAGCGGAATCGAGGAACGCCACGCCGCATTTGTGCAGCTTCTTGATGTTCTCAGGTTCGAACAGCACGCTCCAGGAATCAATCTTGTCGACGCCCAGCACAGCCTTGATCTTGTCGACGTTGTAGCCAATGCCGTTGGTACCCCACAGGTACGGTACGGCGTAAAGGTTGCCCGGATCGTTCTGTTCCAGGCGCTTGAGCAATACCGGGTCGAGGTTCGAATAATTCGGCAACTTCGACTTGTCGAGTTTCTGGAAAGCCCCGGCCTTGATCTGTTTGCCAAGGAAGTGGTTGGACGGCACGACCACGTCGTACCCGGTATGCCCGGCCAACAACTTGCCTTCCAGGGTTTCGTTGGAGTCGAACACGTCATAGACCGGCTTGATCCCGGTCTCTTTCTGGAAGTCGGCCAGGGTGGACTCGCCGATGTAGTCGGACCAGTTATAAATATGCACGGTGCCGGCGGCCTGGACACTGACGGCAAGCGTCAGTCCGGCACCGAGCAACACGGCATTGCGCAACAAAGAAGAAATAGGCAAGTGGAGGTCCTCTAAAATTAGTTGGGCCCAAGTTGCCCCGCGTTACATGACAACCGTGATTGCCCAGCAACAAAACCGGCGCGCAACTTACCCTCGAAAAACCGTTCCAGCAAAACTTTTGTCATTTAATTCAACCTGTTGTCGCCATCGCCTGGATGACGACAACAGGCTATTGCATCAAACCGGCTTATTTACCGGATTTGATTTTGGTCCAGCTGCGGGTCATTTCACGCTGGGTCGCCGCTGGCAGGTCGGCGATGGCATACAACTTGGCCTGCACATCGGCCGGCGGGTAGATGCCTGGATCGCTGGTGATGTCTTTTTCCACCAGAGGTGTTGCCGCGGCGTTACCGTTCGGGAAGCGTACGGCGTTGGTGATACCGGCCATGACTTCAGGCTTCTGCAGGAAGGTCATGAACTTGTAGGCGCCTTCGACGTTCTCGGCATCCTTGGGAATGGCAACCATGTCGAAGAAGCTGCCCGCACCTTCTTTCGGAATGGCGTAGCTGACTTTCACCTTGTCACCGGCTTCGGCGGCACGGGACTTGGCCTGCTGCACGTCACCCGAGTAGCCAACCGCTACGCAGATGTTGCCGTTGGCCAGGTCGGAGATGTACTTGGACGAGTGGAAATAGGTGATCGATGGACGAATCTTGAGGAACAGGTCCTCGGCTTTCTTGATGTCTTCTTTCTTCTGGCTGTCGGTTGGCAGGCCAAGGTAGTGCAGCGCGACCGGGAGCATTTCGGTCGGCGAATCGAGGAAGCTCACACCGCAACCCTTGAGCTTGGCGATGTTTTCCGGCTTGAGCAGGACGTCCCAGGAGTCGATGGTGTCCACGCCCAGCGCAGCCTTGACCTTCTCCGGGTTGTAGCCGATGCCGATCGAGCCCCACATGTACGGGAAGGCGTGCTTGTTGCCAGGGTCGCTGACCGAAACGGCCTTGAGCAGATCCTGGTTCAGGTTTTTCCAGTTAGGCAGCTTGGACTGGTCCAGCTCCTGATAGACGCCGGCCTTGATCTGCTTGGCCAGGAAGTTGTTCGACGGTACGACCACGTCGTAGCCGGACTTGCCCGCCAGCAGCTTGGCTTCCAGGGTTTCGTTGCTGTCGAATACGTCGTAGACCACCTTGATCCCGGACTCTTTCTCGAAGTTCGCGATGGTGTCCGGAGCGATGTAGTCGGACCAGTTGTAAACGTGCAACACCTTGTCGTCCGCGTGCACTGCACCCGCCATCATGCCCGCAATGGACAGGGCGAGCAGAGTCTTGCCAGCAAGCTTTTTACCTAATGCCTTCATGCGTCATGCTCCAAATTTTTCTTTTTTTGAACCACTTTGTTCAGCGGCCGAACCCGGACAACTGGAACCGCGGCTAGTCTGGCAAGATCCGAGGCGGTCTTTCAAGGAAAGGCCGCCCTTTATGGCGACGCTGAGCGAAAGTTTCATACTCCCGCTCAGAGCCTAGCACTTAGCCCTTCAATGCACTCAGGGTCAGGTCCAGGCACTTGCGCGCCTTGGCCACCAGCTCATCGATTTCCTCTTTGCTGATCACCAGCGGCGGCGCGATGATCATGGTGTCCCCCACGGCACGCATGATCAGCCCGTTATCGAAGCAGAACTGCCGGCAGATCATGCCGACGCCCTTGCCTTCGTAGCGCTTGCGCGTGGCCTTGTCCTGGACCAGTTCAATGGCCCCCAGCAGGCCCACCCCACGAACTTCGCCCACCAACGGATGATCGTTCAGTTCCCGCAGACGTTTCTGCAAATACGGTGCCGTTTCCGATTTCACGCGTTCGACAATTTTTTCGTCGCGCAGGATGCGGATGTTTTCCAGGCCCACAGCGGCTGCGACCGGGTGACCGGAGTAGGTGAAGCCGTGGTTGAAGTCACCGCCTTCGTTGAGTACGTCGACCACTTCATCACGCACGATCAGGCCACCCATCGGGATGTAGCCGGAGGTCAGGCCTTTGGCGATGGTCATCATGTCGGGCTTGAGGCCGTAGAAATCGCTGCCGAACCACTCACCGGTGCGGCCAAAACCACAAATCACTTCGTCAGCGACGAACAGGATGTCGTACTTGGCGAGGATTTCCTTGATGCGCGGCCAGTAGCTGTCTGGCGGAATGATCACGCCACCGGCGCCCTGGATCGGCTCGGCAATAAAGGCACCGACGTTGTCGACGCCGACTTCCAGAATCTTCTCTTCCAGCTGATTGGCAGCCCAGATGCCGAACTCTTCCGGCGTCATGTCGCCGCCTTCAGCGAACCAGTACGGCTGGGCGATGTGGACGATGCCCGGAATCGGCAAGTCGCCCTGTTCGTGCATGTAGGTCATGCCGCCCAGGCTCGCGCCGGCCACGGTGGAACCGTGATAGCCGTTCTTGCGGCTGATGATGACTTTCTTCTTCGGCTGGCCCTTGATCGCCCAGTAGTGGCGGACCATACGCAGCATGGTGTCGTTGCCTTCAGAGCCGGAACCGGTGAAGAACACATGGTTCATGCCTTCTGGCGCAATGTCGGCGATGGCCTTGGCCAGTTCCAGTACCGGCGGGTGCGCCGTCTGGAAGAACAGGTTGTAGTAAGGCAGCTCGCGCATCTGTTTGCTGGCGGCATCGGCCAGCTCATCGCGACCATAACCAATCGCGACACACCACAGGCCGGCCATACCGTCGAGGATCTTGTTGCCTTCGCTGTCCCAGAGGTAAACGCCCTTGGCGTTGGTGATGATCCGCGGGCCTTTCTCTTTCAGCTGTTTGAAGTCGCTGAACGGAGCCAGGTGGTGATCATTGCTCAAGGTTTGCCATTCACGGGTTTGCGGATTGTTGCTGGTCATACGAATCTCCTAAAAAAATCAGTTGAAAGCGCCGCCAGGCAGCGACGGCGCCCGGCGTATCAGACGGCAAAGAGCAGGAATTCCCTTTCCCACGAACTGATGACGCGCTTGAAGTTTTCATGCTCGGCCCGCTTGACCGCGACGTAGCCAGTGATGAAATTTTTGCCCAGGTATTTCTCGATGGTCGCGCTGTTTTCCATGCGTTCCAGCGCGTCCTCGATGGTCAGCGGCAGGCGCAGGTTGCGGCGTTCATAGCCGCGCCCCACCACCGGCGCACTCGGGTTCAGGCCTTCGACCATGCCGATGTAACCGCAGAGCAGGCTCGCGGCAATCGCCAGGTACGGGTTGGCATCGGCGCCCGGCAGGCGGTTTTCCACCCGACGGTTTTGCGGCCCGGCATCCGGAACCCGCAGGCCCACGGTGCGGTTCTCTTCGCCCCACTCCACGTTCACCGGTGCCGAGGTGTCCGGCAGGAAGCGGCGGAACGAGTTCACGTTGGGTGCGAACAGCGGCAACAGCTCGGGGATGAGTTTCTGCAAGCCACCGATGTGGTGCAGGAACAACTGGCTCATGGTCCCGTCTTCATTGGAGAAGATGTTCTTGCCGGTCTCCATGTCGATGATGCTCTGGTGCAAGTGCATGGCACTGCCCGGCTCGCCGGTCATCGGCTTGGCCATGAAGGTCGCGGCCACGTCGTGCTTGAGCGCGGCTTCGCGCATGGTGCGCTTGAACACCAGGATCTGGTCGGCCAGGGACAGGGCATCGCCGTGACGGAAGTTGATTTCCATCTGCGCCGTGCCGTCCTCGTGGATCAGCGTGTCGAGGTCCAGGTCCTGCAGTTCGCACCAGTCGTAAACGTCTTCGAACAGCGGATCGAATTCGTTCGCCGCTTCGATGGAGAACGACTGGCGACCGATTTCCGGGCGACCCGAACGGCCGATCGGCGGTTGCAGCGGATAGTCCGGGTCGTCGCTGCGCTTGGTCAGGTAGAACTCCATTTCCGGCGCCACGATTGGCTGCCAGCCTTTGTCGGCATAGAGCTTCAGGACTTTCTTGAGCACGTTGCGTGGCGACAGCTCAATCGGGTTGCCCTGTTTGTCGTAGGTATCGTGGATGACGATGGCGGTCGGCTCGATGGCCCATGGCACCAGGTACACCGCGCTCTGGTCGGGACGGCAGATCATGTCGATGTCGGCCGGGTCGAGCAGCTCGTAATAGATGTCGTCTTCGACGTAATCGCCGGTCACGGTCTGCAACAGCACGCTTTCTGGGAGACGCATGCCTTTTTCGGCGATGAATTTGTTGGTCGGCGAAATCTTGCCCCGGGTAATCCCGGTCAAGTCAGCGATCATGCATTCGACTTCTGTGATCTTGTGGTTTTTCAACCAATCGGTGAGCTGGTCGAGGTTGTTACTCATAAATGCCTCTAGGCTTTGAGTTTCCTGACGTTGCGTGTCAGGCGATGTTTGACGCATCGGCGTCGCGTTGAAATGCGCGTCTGGCACAGGCTAACGTGGTTTTCCGGACAGCCCGGTAAACGTCGGGCGTGCGCAACCGCGAACGGTACCCTGCACGATGGCTGAGCCGCTATTGTGAATCGGTTCTATATTGAATGGAGTAACCGTAATGGGTGTGCCATCAGGGCCGTCCAGAATATCGGACAGGGAGGGTCTGACCGCCTGGGAAACACGGATCACCGACAGGCTCGAAGCCGCAGCGGCTACAGTGTTGGCGTAAATGTCGCCACTGATGTGATAAGCATGCCGACCGTTCTGCGTAGAGCAGGCGGTGACGCCGATTAACGGCAGGCGAGACATGAAGCACCCCGGTATTATTGCTGTTATGGGTTTGATTCGAGCTTAGCCTTGTTCATTTTTTTACACAACACCCCCGTAAAAAATACAACACGGTCCGCTCAAACGTGCTGGAGCCATGTCTCTCGAGAACAAAAAAATGCCCCAAAGTGCCCCATAAATGCCCTCATGGCGCTTTTTCAGGGCACATAAGGCCTCGCTTGACTTCGGCAGGCCGTTCGGGTTGACTGAAACCAGAAAAGATCAATGATTGATATTTTTAACAACAAAGGTGTTGCATCATGTCGGTACCCCCGCGTGCCGTTCAGCTTAACGAAGCGAACGCGTTCCTTAAGGAACATCCTGAGGTTCTGTACGTTGACCTTCTGATTGCGGATATGAATGGTGTGGTGCGCGGCAAGCGCATCGAACGCACCAGCCTCCACAAGGTTTACGAGAAAGGCATCAACCTGCCGGCCTCTCTATTTGCTCTGGATATCAATGGCTCGACGGTGGAAAGCACCGGCCTGGGCCTGGACATCGGTGATGCTGACCGAATCTGCTATCCAATCCCCGACACCCTGTGCAATGAGCCTTGGCAGAAGCGCCCGACCGCGCAACTGTTGATGACCATGCACGAACTCGAAGGCGAGCCATTCTTCGCCGACCCGCGTGAAGTGCTGGCCAATGTCGTGCGCAAGTTCGACGAAATGGGCCTGACCATCTGCGCCGCGTTCGAACTGGAGTTCTACCTGATCGACCAGGAGAACGTGAACGGTCGTCCGCAACCCCCTCGCTCACCGGTTTCCGGCAAGCGTCCGCACTCGACACAGGTCTACCTGATCGACGACCTCGACGAATACGTCGACTGCCTCCAGGACATTCTGGAAGGTGCGAAAGAGCAAGGCATCCCGGCCGACGCCATCGTCAAGGAAAGTGCCCCGGCGCAGTTCGAAGTGAACCTGCACCACGTGGCCGACCCGATCAAGGCCTGCGACTATGCCGTGCTGCTCAAGCGCCTGATCAAGAACATCGCCTACGACCATGAGATGGACACCACCTTCATGGCCAAGCCTTACCCAGGCCAGGCGGGTAATGGCCTGCATGTCCACATCTCGATTCTCGACAAAGACGGCAAGAATATTTTTGCCAGTGAGGATCCCGAGCAGAACGCCGCACTGCGTCACGCGATCGGCGGTGTGCTCGAGACCCTACCCGCACAAATGGCGTTCCTCTGCCCGAACGTCAACTCGTACCGTCGTTTCGGCGCGCAGTTCTACGTGCCGAACTCGCCGAGCTGGGGCCTGGACAACCGCACCGTGGCCCTGCGCGTTCCGACCGGCTCCGCCGACGCGGTGCGTCTGGAGCACCGAGTGGCCGGCGCCGATGCCAACCCGTACCTGCTGATGGCTTCGGTCCTGGCGGGCGTGCACCATGGTCTGGTCAACAAGATCGAACCGAGTGCTCCGGTGGAAGGCAACAGCTACGAGCAGAACGAGCAAAGCCTGCCGAACAACTTGCGCGATGCGTTGCGTGAACTGGACGACAGCGAAGTCATGGCCAGGTACATCGATCCGAAATACATCGATATCTTCGTCGCGTGCAAAGAGAGCGAGCTGGAGGAGTTCGAACACTCCATCTCCGACCTTGAGTACAACTGGTACCTGCATACCGTGTAAGCGGTTGCAGTAAAAAAGGAACGCCGCCGGCTGATAAGGCCGGCGGCGTTTTTTTATGGCCGCCTTCGGCGGATCGCTGGCAAGCCAGCTCCCACAGGGACAGTGAGTAACCTGTGGGAGCTGGCTTGCCAGCGAAGGCGTCCAGGCAGACAACACAGATGCCTGCACTTACAATGCCCCCTGCCCCGCAGGAGACTCCAATGACGCGCACCGCCACTCCCCGCAAACCCCGCGCAGCCAGCCAGGCCCGGATCGACTCGATTCTCGATGCCGCCCGCACACTGCTGGCCGCCGAGGGCGTGGCCAGTCTGTCGATCTACAGCGTCGCCGAGCGCGCGGAGATCCCGCCCTCTTCCGTCTACCACTTTTTCGCCAGCGTCCCGGCTCTGCTCGAAGCCCTGACCGCCGACGTCCACGCTGCGTTCCGCGCCTGCTTGCAAGCGCCTATCGACCATCAAGCCCTCGGCGGCTGGCGCGATCTGTCGCGATTGGTGGAACAGCGCATGCTGGCGATCTACAGCGAAGACGCCGCCGCCCGCCAGTTGATCCTCGCCCAGCATGGCCTGACCGAAGTCACCCAGGCCGACCGTCAGCACGACATTGAACTGGGCGACCTGATGCACAAGCTGTTCGATCATCATTTCGAATTGCCGAAGTTGCCGAACGATGTCGATGTATTTGCCCTGGCCATGGAACTGGGCGACCGGGTATATGCGCGTTCGGTGCAGCAGCACGGGCAGATTACACCGCGCATGGCCGAGGAAGGGATGCGGGTGTTTGATGCGTATCTGGGGCTGTATCTGCCGCCTTACCTGCCAAAGCGTGCTGTTCCTGCCTGACTCTCTATTGGCTTGGCTGGCCTCTTCGCGAGCAGGCTCGCTCCCACATTTGATATGCATTCCCCTGTGGGAGCGAGCCTGCTCGCGAAGGCCGCACCGCCAACCTTACTGAATCACACACATAAAAAACCCCGAAGGGCTCAAACCCTTCGGGGTTGTCGTTTACGCACAGGCTTACAACTTGGCGATCGAAACCTCGGTGGATTTCACGAACGCGATCACCTCGCTGCCCACCGCCAGTTCCAGCTCTTTCACCGAACGGGTGGTGATCACCGAGGTGACAATACCGGAAGCGGTTTGCACGTCGATTTCCGACAGCACGTCACCGAGGACGATTTCCTTGATGGAGCCTTTGAACTGGTTGCGTACGTTGATGGCCTTGATAGTCATGATGTTGATTCCTGTCGTTGGATAAAGCTTGAGTTATTGCGCCCACCGCAACTGCGTAGGCAAGGGTGAAACAGGTTCCGGCTCCGGCGGTTGGCCGGGCAGTGACAGCACGCGATTGAGCACTTCGGTTTCCAGCGCCGCCAGTCGATGGGAACCGCGCACCCGAGGGCGTGGCAGCTCCACGTGCAGGTCGAGGCCGACTTCGCCGTCTTCGATCAGGATCACCCGATCGGCAATCGCCACCGCTTCACTGACGTCATGGGTGACCAGCAACACCGTGAAGCCATGCTGTTGCCAGAGCCGCTCGATCAGTTGCTGCATTTCGATCCGGGTCAGCGCATCCAGTGCGCCCAACGGTTCGTCGAGCAACAGCAGGCGCGGTTGATGAATCAATGCGCGAGCCAGGGCCACACGCTGCTTCTGCCCGCCCGACAACGCCGCCGGCCACTCGTTGGCGCGATCCGCCAGACCGACCGCTTCAAGTGCTTCCAGCGCTTGTGGACGCCAGTTGCCCTTGAGTCCGAGGCCGACGTTGTCGATGATCTTTTTCCACGGCAGCAGGCGTGCTTCCTGGAACATCAACCGGGTGTCTTCCCGGGCTTCACTCAACGGTGCGGAACCAGCCAGCAGCTCACCGCCCGTCGGCTGATCGAGACCCGCCAGCAAGCGCAGCAGCGTGCTTTTACCGCAGCCACTGCGACCGACCACCGCGACGAACTGACCGGCCGGAATGTGCAGGTCGATCTCGCGCAGCACCTGCCGCGAGCCGAAGGTTTTTTGCAACTTGCGCACTGCCAGCGGAATCCCGCGCAGCAGGCGTGGAGGTTGTTGAGCGGTCATGCGGCACCTCCCTTGACGACCTGATAGGCCGGATGCCAGCGCAGCCATACACGTTCAAGCCTGCGGGCCGCGAGGTCAGCGAGTTTGCCGAGCACCGCGTACAGCAGAATCGCCAGCACCACCACGTCGGTCTGCAAAAACTCACGGGCGTTCATTGCCAGATAACCGATGCCGGAACTGGCGGAAATGGTTTCGGCGACGATCAGCGTCAGCCACATAAAGCCCAGGGCGAAGCGCACGCCGACCAGAATCGAAGGCAGCGCGCCCGGCAGAATCACCTGGCGGAACAGACTGAAACCGGACAAGCCGTAGCTGCGGGACATCTCCACCAGTGCCGGGTCGACGTTGCGGATGCCGTGATAGGTGTTGAGGTAGATCGGGAACAAGGTGCCCAGCGCCACCAGGAAAATCTTCGCCGACTCGTCGATGCCGAACCACAGGATCACCAGTGGAATCAGCGCCAGGTGCGGTACGTTGCGAATCATCTGCACCGAACTGTCGAGCAGGCGTTCGCCCCACTTCGACAGACCGGTAATAAAGCCCAGGGTCAGGCCAATGCTGCCGCCAATGGCAAAGCCCAGCGCGGCACGCCAGCCGCTGATCGCTAGGTGCGTCCAGATTTCGCCGCTGCGCACCAGGCTTACACCGGCTTCGATCACGGCGATGGGCGCAGGCAGAATCCGCGTCGACAACCAACCCGCCGACACCGACAACTGCCATACCGCCAGCAGTAATACCGGCAACGCCCAGGGCGCGAGACTGTGGATGATTTTCTTCATGGCGCGCCTCAGCTCTGGGACGCGGCTTTGGGAAGAATATCGTTGGCCACCATCTCACCGAACGGACTGACGTAACCGGCGCTTTTCGGCAATTCGGGACGTTCGATATCCAGGTGCGGAAACAACAACTCGGCAACACGGTATGACTCTTCCAGATGCGGATAACCGGAGAAGATGAAGGTGTCGATGCCCAAGTCCGCGTATTCCTTCACGCGGGCGGCCACGGTCGGGCCATCGCCCACCAGCGCCGTACCGGCACCGCCACGCACCAGACCGACACCGGCCCACAGGTTGGGGCTGACTTCCAGGTTGTCGCGACTGCCGCCGTGCAGCGCCGCCATACGTTGCTGGCCGACCGAATCGAAGCGCGCCAGTGAAGCCTGGGCACGAGCGATGGTGTCGTCGTCCAGGTGCGAGATCAGGCGATCCGCCGCTTGCCAGGCCTCGGCGTTGGTTTCACGTACGATCACATGCAGACGAATACCGAAGCGCACGGTGCGACCGAGTTTGGCGGCTTTGGCGCGCACCTGTTCGATCTTTTCGGCAACGGCTGCAGGCGGCTCGCCCCAGGTCAGGACCATTTCCACCTGCTCTGCCGCCAGGTCCTGCGCTGCTTCCGACGAGCCACCGAAATACAGCGGCGGACGCGGTTGCTGGATCGGTGGATAGAGCAGCTTGGCGCCTTTCACACTGATGTGCTGACCGTCGTAATCGACGGTTTCGCCTTCCAGTACCCGGCGCCAGATGCGGGTGAATTCCACCGAAGCCTGATAGCGCTCTTCGTGGCTGAGGAACAGGCCATCGCCGGCCAACTCTTCCGGGTCGCCGCCCGTGACCAGGTTGAACAATGCACGCCCACCGGACAAACGATCCAGCGTCGCCGCCTGACGCGCCGCCACCGTCGGGGAAATGATCCCGGGGCGCAGGGCGACGAGGAATTTCAGGCGCTGGGTCACCGGAATCAGCGACGCCGCCACCAGCCACGAGTCTTCGCAGGAACGGCCGGTCGGGATCAACACCCCGCCGAAACCCAGGCGATCCGCCGCTTGCGCGACTTGTTGCAGGTAACCGTGATCGACGGCGCGAGCGCCTTCGGCGGTGCCAAGGTAATGGCCGTCGCCGTGGGTAGGCAGGAACCAGAAGATATTGAGGCTCATGGAGTGGTCTCCTTGGGGAATCGGTTTACTGGGCTTTTGCTACGGCCGCCGGTGGCGTCCAGATCACGTCTTTGATGCTCAGCGGCTTGGGAATCAGCTTGAGCTGGTAAAAGCTGTCGGCGATTTTCTGCTGGGCGGCGACCACTTCCGGGGTCAGGAACAGTGCGCCGTAGCCCTGGCGTTTCACCGAGGTCAGGGTGATGTCTGCCGGCAGGCCAAGCAGTGGCGAAACCTGTTGCGTCACGTCCTGCGGGTTGGCCTTGGACCACTCGCCGACGGCGCGCACTTCTTCCACCAGGGTCTTGATCACCTCGGGATTCTTTTGTGCGTATGGCTTGGTCGCCAGGTAGAACTGGTGGTTGTCGACGATGCCCTGGCCATCGCGCAGAGTGCGCGCTTGCAGTTGTTGCTCGGCAGCCGCCTGGTACGGGTCCCAGATGACCCAGGCATCGACGCTGCCACGCTCGAACGCGGCGCGGGCGTCTGCCGGTGGCAGGAATACGGTCTGGATATCGGTGTATTTGAGGCCGGCGTCTTCCAGTGCGCGAACCAGCAGGTAGTGCACGTTGGAGCCTTTGTTGAGGACGACTTTCTTGCCTTTGAGCTCGGCCACCGATTTGATCGGCGAGTCCTTCGGCACCAGGATCGCCTCGCTGTGAGGGGCTGGCGGTTCGTAGGCGACGTAGAGCAAATCAGCGCCCGCCGCTTGAGCGAACACGGGCGGTGTTTCGCCGGTCACGCCGAAGTCGATGGAGCCGACGTTCAAGCCTTCGAGCAGTTGCGGGCCACCGGGGAATTCAGTCCATTGCACGTCCACGCCTTGGGCGGCGAGGCGTTTTTCCAGGGTGCCTTTGGCTTTGAGCAGCACCAGGGTGCCGTATTTCTGATAGCCGATTCTTAAGGTTTCAGCTTGGGCTTGTGTAATGGCGCCGAAGGTGACAGCCGCAGCAAACAGAGCGACCAGACCACGACGCAAAATGACAGGGCGCATGGCGCTCTCCTTTTTGCAGTTGGGTTTTGGCTGCACCTGCTTGCCCGTTGGCGGGCGAGTAAGGCCAGTACTTCAGTTTCGGATGAGACCTAAATGCTCCATCGAGCACTCAACAAACGGTCATTCAACAGGTTCGGATCGAGCGGCTTGGGCCGTCGCGCCATGGCGCTGAAAAACAACTCCAGCGATTCATTCAGTCTTTCTTCGAGCTCCGGCGCCAACTGCGCCTGGGCGCTGCCTTCGCCGTAAGCGATCTGGCTGTCGACCGCGAAAATTCCCTGGAGCAGTTCCTGGGCTTTCAGGGCCGACAACACCGGTTTGAGCGCGTAATCCACCGCCAGCATGTGGGCGATACTGCCCCCGGTGGCCATCGGCAGAACCACTTTGTGAGCCAGAGCGCGCTCGGGCAGCAGGTCCAGTACGGTTTTCAGCGCACCGGAGAACGAAGCCTTGTAAACCGGGGTGGCAATCAACAAGCCATCGGCGTTTTCAATCTGTTGCAACAGGTCGATCACCTTTGGGCTGTCGAAGTGTGCATGCAGCAAGTCTTCGGCCGGGAAGTCCCGTACCTGATAACTCACCACTTCCACACCCTGCCCTTGCAACCAACGCCGAGAGCGCTCCAACAGCACCCCGGAACGGGAGCGTTGGCTGGGACTGCCACCGAGTGAGACAACCAGCATTCAGACGATTCCTTGAACGGTGTTAGCGATTCGCGGTTTGCGATCTCGCTTCGATGGAGTGACCTTAACAGGTGATTTATATATCCATAAATCATATTTATTCATTTGGTTATTCGTTTTTGAGATATGTAATTGCATTTATTCCAGGCAAAAAAACAGGCCGTCGAAACGGCCTGAAATCCCCTGCTTCATGGATTCGTTCAATCTGCTTTCTGCGGTGCCCAATCCACCGCTTTCGCGAGCAGGCTCGCTCCCACAGTTGACCGCGTACCACTGTGGGAGCGAGCCTGCTCGCGAAAGCGGCATCCGCCACACCACAAATGAACGGGCTACCGATTCGGTTGTGGGGTCAGGCGCAGATACGGCTTAACGGCGCGATACCCCTTGGGAAAGCGCTGTTTGATTTCGTCTTCATCCTTGAGTGACGGCACGATCACCACCTCATCACCGTCCTGCCAGTTGGCCGGAGTGGCCACCTTGTAGTTGTCGGTGAGTTGCAGCGAGTCGATCACCCGCAGGATTTCATTGAAGTTGCGGCCCGTGCTTGCCGGGTAAGTGATGGTCAGCCGGACCTTTTTGTTCGGGTCGATCACGAACAGCGAGCGCACCGTGAGGGTGTCGTTGGCATTGGGATGGATCAGGTCGTAGAGGTCAGAGACCTTGCGGTCGGCGTCGTCGAGGATCGGAAAGTTGACGACGGTGTTTTGGGTTTCGTTGATGTCTTCGATCCACCGGTGGTGCGAATCCACCGGATCGACCGACAGCGCGATGGCCTTGACCCCACGCTTGGCGAATTCATCTTTCAACCTGGCCGTGAAGCCGAGCTCAGTGGTGCACACCGGCGTGAAGTCCGCCGGATGGGAAAACAGCACGCCCCAGCTATCGCCCAGCCATTGGTGGAAACGGATGGTGCCGGCACTGGAATCCTGTTCGAAGTCGGGGGCAATGTCGCCCAGTCTGATGCTCATGGTGTCGCTCCTGGTGAGTGCTGTTGAGCTCAACTGTGCCTGGGTTTCTTATCTATTAAAAAGAATAAATATCAATTTATTTAGATCATAAAGAAATATTAAAGATCTGTTCACTGGACGCGATCACGCATCCCGCCGAACATCGTCGACAAGGTTCGAGAAGGCCTTGAGTTGCTGCAAAGAGGGGAATTTCAAGACGGGATTACGGGGGTGAGCCCGGCTTGAAAAACGAAAAAGCCCCGCCCGGCGTGATGCCGGGCGGGGCTTTTTTTTTGCTTCGATGATTACAACAGCGGGATCGAGTAGCTGACGATCAGGCGGTTTTCGTCCTGGGAACGAGTGTTCGGCAGGTCGGTACGCCACATGGCGTTTTTCCACGTCACGCCGAGGTTTTTCAGGGCGCCCGACTGGACGACGTAACCCACGGTCAGGTCGCGTTCCCACTCGGACTTGTCACCGGCAACGTTATTGATGTTGTCGCCGTGCAGGTAAACCGCACCGGCGGTCAGGCCGGGTACGCCGAGCCTGGCGAAATCAAAGGAGTAGCGACCCTGCCAGGTGCGTTCGCCGGCACGACCGAACTTCTGGATCTGCGAGTCGGTGATGGTGTAGTTCGACGAACCGTCGCCCTGGTTCAGCCAAGGGAAATCGCTGTCGCCAGTGCTGGCCTGATAACCACCACCAAAGGTGTGACCGGCAACGGAATACAGGAACAGGCCGCTGTACAGGTTGTTGTCGACCTTGCCCTTGGTCACGCCACCGCCGTAATAACCGGTCGTGAAGAAGTTCTTGTCGTTACCATTGGCGCCGTCGCTGCGGCTGTTGAAGTAACGGAAGTCAGACTTCAGTACACCAGGGCCGATTGCCCAGTTGTGAACCAGACCCAGGAAGTGCTGCTTGTAGAACTCTTCCAGGTTGCCGTAGTAGTACTGGGCGGTCAGGTCTTTGGTGATTTTGTAGTCACCACCGGCGTAGATGAACTTGTTGCTGTCGCGCGCCGAAGCGGTACGGCCGTTGGCACCCGAGATCGACAACTGTTGGTTGTTGCTCGAGTTGCGACCTTTTACCTGTTCGATCTGACCACCGATCAGGGTCAGGTCCTTGATGTCGTTCGAGCTGATCTGGCCACCCTGCCAGGTTTGCGGCAGCAGACGACCGTCGTTGGTCACGATCACCGGCAGTTTCGGCTGCAGGGTGCCCAGCTTCAGTTCGGTCTGGGAAACCTTGGCTTTGGCAGTCAGGCCCAGGCTGGAGAAGTTATCAACCGCTTCGCCGTTGGATTTGCTTGGGAAAACAGTGCCGCCATAAGAGTTGCTTGTTGCACCGTTGGTGCCGCCACCCGAGTCCAGCTTCACGCCCAACAGGCCAATGGCATCAACCCCGAAACCGACCGTGCCTTGGGTGTAACCGGAGATGAAACGCAGATCGAAGCCTTGGCCCCATTCTTCGTTTTTGTTCGGACCGGCGCCGTCACGGTAGTCGGTGTTGATGTAGAAGTTACGCAGCCCCAAAGTAGCCTTGCTGTCTTCAATGAAACCGGCGGCGCTCGCCTGCTGCGCCAAAACCCCTACGGCCACAGCCAGGGCCAGGGTGGACTTGTTCATGTGTTTCACTCCTATCGTTTCTAATTCTGATGTTGCCGGTCCTGGGTCGAATGCCCGGATCCTTGAGTTTCGAGATCAGCGCCAGGTCGTGCCCACGGTCGATCCTGAGATGCCGTGTCAGCGCTGGCCTGCCCCCCCTTTTTTTGGGCCGCGCAGAATACCTGTTCATAAAGCTAAAAAGAATCAGTTAATTCTTATTTATATCGTAATGGAATATGGATCTGCGGCAGTCACCCAGCCGGGACAGAGGTACCGGCTGAAAGCCCATGCCTGAAGTTGTTCATCATCGGAAGCTAAACGTGAAGCGGGTCGTGCGGGGGCCTGATGGCGTCAGGTGGGGCTACTGTAGGTGTTTGCAGACAAATCTAAAAAGAATAAAAAATAATCATGTGCAACTTTTATGGAATATAAAAAGCAAGCCGAAAAAAAGCCTCGTCCGCAGACGAGGCTCTTTCCGCTACTGCTTACATGAAGCTGTAGGTGTAGTTGAAGATCAGACGGGTCTGGTCCTGGTCAGCGGTGCTGGTGTTGCCACTATAAGTACCGTGACGCAGTGTGGTACCAAAGCCTTTGAGTGGGCCTGTTTGAATCACGTAATCCACACGTGCATCGGTCTCGTGTTCATTCAGGTCTGGACCATTACCGCTGGTAGCCTTGATGTCTCGGCCATCCAGGTAAGCAATCGAAGCTTTCAGACCTGGCACGCCCAGTGAGGCGAAGTCATAGGAATACTGACCGTAAGTGGTGTTTTCACCGGCACGGATAAAGCTGCCCACCGTGGCATCGGTGAAGGAGTAGAAGCTGGAACCGCCGGCACCTTCTTGACGACCCTGGCTATCGATAAGGCTGCCCTGGTTCAGGAACACGAAGCCGCCGTCGTCGTTGACACGCTGATGGCCGAGCAAGAACGCACTACCGCCCAGGGTGTAGGTGAACGTGGCGCTCCAGGTCTTGTTATCAACCTCGCCCGGGGTCTTGGCGAAACCACCGTTGTTGTTGAATTGGTAGCCAGCCGTGCCGTTGCCGTTCTTGCCGTCGGAGCTGCTGTCGAAATAACGAATATCGGTCTTGAACGACTGATTCGGCGCGATCGGGTAGACGTGCACCAGACCGAGGAAGTTCTGTTTGTAGAAGTCTTCCAGGTTCGCGTAGTAGTACTGCAGCAACAGGTCTTTGGTGACCTTCCAGTCAGCACCGGCGTAACGGAACTGGTTGCTGTCCTGAGTAGCGCCATTCACAGACAGGCCAGTGGAGTTCGACGAGGCGCGACCCTGCGCGTGCTCCAGCTGACCCAGGTTGAAGGTCACGTTGTCGATTTCCTTCGAGGTGATGGTGCCACCGTCAAAGGTTTGTGGCAGCAAACGGCTGTCGTTCGCGATCAGGATCGGCATGTTGGGTTGCAGGGCGCCACCCAGGTGGGCCTCGGTCTTCGAGAAGCGTGCCTTCACGTTGGCTGCTGCACGGCTCCACTCGTCGGCAGACGCATTGCCATCGCTAGGGAAGAATGAGTTGGCGTTACCAGTTGGGTGATGGCCCTTGCCGCCGTCCAAGTGGATGCCGACCAGTGCCTGGGCGTCGATACCAAAACCAACGGTACCCTGGGTGAAACCGGACAGGTAGTCGAACTTGAGACCTTCAGCGGTTTCGCGCTGCCTGTTTCTAGCATTACTAGGAGCGGTACTACTAGGAGCTTCACGCACATCGGCGTCGTAATACATGGTGCGCGAACTAACGGAAGCCTTGCTGTCTTCGATGAAACCCGCGGCGCCTGCCTGCTGCGCCATAACCCCTACAGCCACGGCCAGTGCCAACGTGGACTTGTTCATTGTTTTAAGCTCCTCTCGTCTCTAATTCTTGTGTTCCTGGTCCGGAATCGATGTCCCAGATCCTAAGATGCGCGATTAGCGCCAGAGCGTGACCCACAAGTCAATCGTAACCATGTGTGTCTACGACCATAGTCTAATCCCCGGTTTTTTGGTCCCTGCAGGGTCATGAGTTCGTCATAAACCTGAAAAGAATGCATGAATCCTTTTCTCATACCCTTTAGGAATTTAGCTCACCCCCCTCAGAGTAGAGCACCCGGCTCATAAGCTAATTCCTAAAGGGTATTTATTAGGCGTTTTTTAGATCGATTAGGTTTGGAAGCAATTCCGTAACAATTCCAATCGAAGAGGCCAACGCCATGCCGACCAAACGCGCACTATCCAGCCCATTTGTTACAGTTTGTGTATCGCTCGCAATATCTTTTTCCGCCCACGCGGCGAACCTCACTGTCGGCTACCAGACGGGTATCGACCCCAGCAAAGTGCCCCAGGCGGATGGCCTCTACGAAAAAACCATCGGCGAAAAAATCGACTGGCGACGCTTCAATAGCGGCCCGGAAGTGGTAACGGCCATTGCGTCGGGTGATGTGCAAATCGGCAACCTCGGCTCCAGCCCGTTGGCGGCGGCCGCTTCGCGCAACCTGCCGATTGTTGCGTTCATCGTGTCTGCGCAGATCAACGCGGCCGAGGCGTTGGTGGTGCGCAATGGCAGCGGTATCGAGAAACCGCAAGATCTGATCGGCAAGACCATCGCCACGCCGTTCGTATCCACCTCTCACTACAGCCTGCTCGGGGCGCTCAAGCACTGGGGACTGGACGCCTCGAAAGTCAAAGTGGTGAACCTTCAGCCTGCGGAAATCGCCGCCGCCTGGAAGCGTGGGGACATTGATGGCGCGTTCGTCTGGTCGCCCGCACTGGGGGAAATTCGCAAGACTGGCAAGACCTTGACCGATGCGGCACAGGTCGGCCAGTGGGGCGCGCCGACGTTCGAGGTCTGGGTGGCGCGCAAGGATTACGCCGAGAAGCACCCGGACGTGGTGGCGAAATTCGCCAAGGTCACCCTGGACTCGTTCGCCGACTATGCAGCGCATAAAGACAGCTGGACCGCGGATTCCGTACCGGTACAGAAAATCGCCAAATTGACCGGTGCCAATGCCGCTGATGTGCCGGAGTTGCTGGCCGGCTCCGCGTTTCCCGACGCAAAGGCGCAACAGACCCGCGCGCTGCTGGACGGCGGTACGGCCAAGGCAATAGGCGAGACGGCGAAGTTCTTGAAGGAGCAAGGGAAGGTTGAAACGGTACTGCCGGATTACTCGCCGTATGTCAGTGCGAAATTCGTCACCGAGTAACCCCACCGACCTGTAGGAGCCGGCAAGCCGGCTCCTACAGGGATCAGAGGGCTTTTTCGAAGATCTTCGAATTACGCTGATAGTTGTACAGCGACGCCCGCGCCGATGGCAGGCGCTCGACGCTGCTCGGAGCAAATCCACGCTCGCGGAACCAATGAGCCGTGCGGGTCGTGAGGACGAAGAGGGTTTTCAACCCCTGAGCCCGGGCGCGGGTTTCGATGCGTTCCAACAGTTCATCGCCGCGACCGCCATGACGGTACTCCGGGTTCACCGCCAGGCACGCCAGCTCCCCGGCATCCGAATCGGCAATCTGATACAGCGCCGCGCAGGCGATGATCATGCCTTCGCGCTCGACCACGCTGAACTGCTCGATCTCACGCTCCAGCACCTCGCGGGAACGCCGCACCAGAATCCCCTGCTCCTCCAGTGGGCTGATCAAGTCCAGCAGTCCACCGACGTCTTCGATGGCCGCTTCGCGCACCACTTCGAATTGCTCCTGGGCCACCAGGGTACCGCCACCGTCGCGGGTGAAGAGCTCGGTCAGCAGTGCGCCATCCTCGGCGTAGCTGACGATGTGGCTGCGGGCCACGCCGCCACGGCAGGCTTCGGCCGCGGCATCCAGCAGCTCGGCCTGGTAATTGCTGCCCAGACGCTGCAAATGCGCCGGCACCTGTTGCGGACGCAGTTCGCGAACCAGGCGTCCGTGCTCATCGATCAAGCCAAGGTCGGCACCGAACAGCAGCAGCTTGTCCGCCCCCAGGTCGATGGCCGCGCGAGTGGCGACGTCTTCACAGGCAAGGTTGAAGATTTCACCGGTCGGCGAGTAGCCCAACGGCGACAGCAGCACGATGGAGCGCTCGTCCAGCAGGCGATTGATGCCCTTGCGGTCGACCCGGCGCACTTCACCGGTGTGGTGATAGTCGACACCTTCAAGCACGCCGATCGGCCGTGCGGTCACCAGATTGCCGCTGGCCACCCGCAGGCGCGAGCCCTGCATGGGCGATGAGGCCATATCCATGGACAGCCGCGCTTCGATGGCGATGCGCAGCTGGCCGACGGCATCGATCACGCACTCCAGGGTCGCCGCATCGGTGATGCGCATGCCGTGGTGGTAATGCGGGGTCAGGCCGCGGGCGGCGAGGCGCGCTTCGATTTGCGGGCGGGAGCCATGAACCAGCACCAGTCGCACGCCCAGGCTGTGCAACAGCACCAGGTCGTGGACGATATTGCCGAAGTTGGGGTGCTCGACGCCGTCGCCGGGGAGCATGACGACAAAGGTGCAATCGCGGTGGGCGTTGATGTAAGGCGAAGCGTGACGAAGCCAATTGACGTATTCGGGCATGAACCTGGGCCTGTAATAAATAGCAGCCGAAAAAAGGGCGAAACAGAAAACGCACAGCGGGCTGGTGGTTATCGTCGGAACAGGCTTGGCGACACGCGCGCTCTCCTCATGAATACGGGTTGGGACACTGGCAATTTATAAGTTCTGTCGGCCAAAACACAAACTCCTGTGGGAGCGAGCCTGCTCGCGAAGGCGATGGGACAGGCAACATTGATGTTGACTGTAACGGCCTCATCGCGAGCAGGCTCGCTCCCACATGGATTGCGTTCAACCGGGCACCGATGTTTGCGCCGGTGTCAGGCAGTAATGTTCAATCAACTGACGTAATAGATGCACCGTAGGCTGCAAACGTGACATTTCGAGGAACTCCCCCGGTTGGTGAGCGCAGGCGATATCGCCAGGGCCGAGCACCAGCGTTTCGCAGCCAAGGCGCTGAAGATAAGGCGCTTCGGTGCCGAACGCCACTGCTTCGGCGCGATGGCCGGTGAGCTTTTCAGCGATTCGCACCAGTTCCGCATCCTCCGCCTCTTCGAACGGCGGCACTGCGGGGAATAGCGGCGCGTAATCGATCTTGACCTGATGCCGCTCGGCAACCGGCTTGAGCCTTTGCAAAATCTCGGCACGCAGGACCTTGGGGTCCATGCCCGGCAGGGGCCGCAGGTCGAATTCCAGCGAACATTGGCCACAGATGCGATTCGGGTTGTCGCCACCATGGATGCAGCCCAAATTCAGGGTCGGGGTCGGTACGCTGAATTGCGGATTGCGAAACTCACGCTGCCACAGCAAGCGCAGGCCGCGCAGTTCGCCGATGGCATCGTGCATGGCTTCCAGGGCACTGTGACCCAGGCGCGGGTCCGATGAGTGACCGCTCTGCCCAAGGATATCGATGCGCTCCATCATGATGCCCTTGTGCATGCGAATCGGCTTGAGGCCGGTCGGCTCGCCGATCACCGCTGCCCGTCCCAACGGCCGGCCCGCTTCAGCCAGCGCCCGGGCACCGGACATCGAACTTTCTTCATCGCACGTGGCGAGGATCAGCAGCGGCTGTTTGAACGGCTGATCGAGCAGCGGTATGACCGCTTCGATGGCGAGGGCGAAGAAACTCTTCATGTCGCAAACGCCCAGGCCGATCCAGCGGCCGTCAATCTCGGTGAGCTTCAGCGGATCGGTCTGCCACAGCGCGCCATCGAACGGCACGGTGTCGCTATGCCCGGCCAGCACCAAACCGCCGGGGCCGGAGCCATAACTGGCCAGCAAATTGAATTTGCCGGGGCTGACCTGCTGGATGTCGCAGACAAACCCCAGGTCGCCGAGCCACGCGGCCAGCAGGTCGATCACCGGACGATTGGATTGATCGAGGCTCGCCTGGGTGCAACTGACGGACGGTGCAGCGATCAGTGCAGCGAACTGATCTTTCATGGACGGCAAAGGCATCGCTGACTCCAACTCCCGAATTGAAGTCCATCATAGAGCCATCCAATGACAGGAATAAACCGTTGCGGCGCGCTGCTTGGTTCACTGCTGTACACTGCACGACCTTGGCAGCCACATATTCCCCCGGCTGCGCTCCCGATCCTGGATTTTCCGGCCATGCAGAAAGAAACCGAAATCAAACTCCGCGTCAGCCGCGAAACCCTCGCTGCCCTGCGCGAGCACCCATTACTGAAAAAACGCAACAAAAGTGGCTGGGAACGCCGTGAGTTGATGAACCAATACTTCGACACCCCCGAGCGCGACTTGGCCCGCGCCAAGGTGGCCCTGCGCCTGCGCAAGGATGGTGAAGACGTGATTCAGACCCTCAAGACCCGTGGCCACAGCGTCGCCGGCTTGTCCGAGCGCAACGAATACGACTGGAACCTGCCCAAAGCCAAGCTCGACCTGAAGAAACTCGACGGCGAATGCTGGCCCGAGGAACTGGCCGAACTGGACAAGAAAACCCTGAAGCCGATCTTCACCACCGACTTTGTGCGCGAGCGCGCGGAAATCGCCTGGGGTCGCGGCAAGACCAAAGTGGTCATCGAAGCCGCGCTGGATCTTGGCCACGTGGTCGTCGGCAAGCAAAAAGAAGAAATCTGCGAGCTGGAACTGGAGCTGCGCGAAGGCGAACCGGCCGCACTGCTGGAACTGGCCGCCGAACTTGCCGCGACCCTGGCCCTGATGCCGTGCGACATCAGCAAGGCCGAGCGCGGC
Organism: Pseudomonas izuensis; assembly: GCF_002356535.2. Classification (NCBI taxonomy): domain Bacteria; kingdom Pseudomonadati; phylum Pseudomonadota; class Gammaproteobacteria; order Pseudomonadales; family Pseudomonadaceae; genus Pseudomonas; species Pseudomonas izuensis. The sequence continues at coordinate 6,474,275 of NZ_AP017423.2, forward strand.
TATCGCCTGTACGACGCCCACAGCTACTCGTTGAGCCTGCCGGCACCGCAACTCACCGCCGAAACCCCGCTGGACGACGCCTTCGCCGCGCTGTGCTGGCACCTGCTGGGCAGCAGCCAGCGTCTGGCCGAGCAGTATCGCTTCAACGGCCACTGGCGCCTGCTGCAAGACTGGGTGGAAAACCTGGCCGAACTGCGTGCACTGGTCAGCAGCCTCGGCCAGGCCGCGCCGCGTCAATCGACCCACGACCTGCGTGCCGCGCTGGATGCCTTGCTCGAAGACTGGCGTCCACTGGTCCAGGCCGGCATGGACGATGAGGACGTGCGCAAAGCCGCGCCGGAACAGTTCCTTGAAGAACTCGAGGACCCGCGTTGGGGCCTGTTCTCGCTGAACACTTCGCGCTGGTTGCTGGCCCGCACCTGGACCGCCGACCGCAATACCCGCGGCAATCGCCAGGGCGCTGCACAACTGGGTAGCTGGTTGCCGCGGCTGTTGGGCGAAGAAGCCAACTCGCTGCAATTGCAGCGCTATCAGCAACAACCGGAAGACCTGGCCGAGCAACTGCCGCGTATCGAACGCATCCAGTCCTGGCTGCACCACGCGCGCAACGTGCTGGAAATCCCGGAAATGGATCGCCTGTACGGCGAACTGAACAAACTGGCGCAACTGGCTAACGAGCCGATCACCGACGAAGCCCTGGATGCGCGCAAGCAGCAGGCGATCGCGGTGTATCAGAATCGCGCCTGGAAGACATTGCTGCGCCTGTAATACCGCCTTCGCGAGCAAGCTTTGCTCCCACAGTACCGGTGTCGAGCCCAAATCTGGCGGTCGACACCGGTACTGTGGGAGCAAAGCTTGCTCGCGATGGGGCCAGCCAATTCACCGCAATGCTTCAAACCGGCAAACTGGTCGTGGACTTGATCTCCGACAACGCCACCACCGAATTGACCTCCTGAATCCCCGGCACCATCGACAGCTTCTCGAAGAAGAAGCGTTCATAGGCCTCGATGTCCGCCGCGACGATCCGCAGCATGAAATCCACCGCGCCCATCAGCACGTAACACTCCAGCACTTCGGGGAAACCGCGAATGGCCTCGGTGAATTCCGTGAAGTTCGAACGCCCGTGGGCGTTGAGTTTGACCTGCGCAAAAATCTGCGTGTTCAGGCCGATTTTCTTGCGATCGAGCAGGGTCACCTGGGCACGAATGATCCCCTCCTCCTTCATCCGCTGAATCCGTCGCCAGCAGGGCGATTGCGACAGCCCCACCTGTTCGGCGATCTGCGCACTGGAGAGCGAAGCGTCCTCCTGCAGCAACGCCAGGATCTTGCGGTCATAGCCATCCAGTTCGCTTTGCATAAAAAAACCCGTAACAGATAACTCGATGAATTGAATGATTCGAAAGTACAGCCATTCAGCCCATCATAGATAAGAAATGCCGGGCACCGAATGTAAAACTTTCTCCAGTGATTTTGGAGAACGACCATGCCGCACCTTCAAGCCGTGAACACCCGCGCCGATGTCTGGAACGTCAACAACATCCATTGCCGCGTCCAGTACCAGCTACTGGCCGAAGCCGAGCCCGATTTGCTGTGCCGCGCGCTGAACTTGTTCGCCTTGCAATTCCTGACGCCGGAGCAGGTGCACGTACAGCGCCAGGACGATTTGCTGGCCATCGAGATTGTCATCGACGGATTGAGCTGGCATCGCGCCCAGGTGATTGCGGAAAAACTTCGTAACCTGATCAGCGTCTGCTCGGTTGATCTGCAAGGCGCTGACCCGGCCTGGGTGGAAGCCGCCCAGGCGGCTGGCTGAAAAAATCCGATACGGCTTCGTCGGGTAGTGGCCCAACGGTCTATGGCGCCACGACTATCCTTTTGCGCACTGTTGTTCAAAAGGAGCCCGCATGTCCGTTCAACTCGCCATTCAGGACCGCTGGCTGGATCTCAATGATGTCTTGCGTGAGCTGGTCACCCAAGGCTTCATCAGCCAGGACTCGGCTGAACACGCGCTCAATGCCCGTCGCCGTCACGCCGCCCATGGCCAGATGCACCCCCTGGAGTTCATCGCCAGCCAACAGCTGGATGACCTCAGTCGCCCCGGCAAACACCTCGACCTGGAAAACCTGACCCTGTGGCTGTCCCAGCAGGCGGGCCAGCCTTACCTGCGTATCGATCCGCTGAAAATCAACGTCGCGGCCGTGACACCGCTGATGTCCTACGCTTTTGCCCAGCGCCACAAGATTCTCGCGGTATCCATCGACCGTGACGCCGTGACAGTCGCGAGCGCCCAGCCCTACGTCAACGGCTGGGAAGCCGACCTGACCCACGTGCTGAAGCTGCCGATCAAGCGCGTGGTGGCCAACCCGGTGGACATTCAGCGCTTCAGCGTGGAGTTTTTCCGCCTGGCCAAATCGGTCACCGGGGCGAACAACGCTGATCAGCAGATCAATACCCTGGGCAACTTCGAACAGTTGCTCAATCTCGGCGCCAGCGATCAGGAGCCGGATGCCAACGACGCGCATATCGTCAACATCGTCGACTGGCTGTTCCAGTACGCCTTCCAGCAGCGTGCCAGCGATATCCACATCGAACCCCGGCGCGAACAGGGCACGGTGCGCTTTCGCATCGACGGCGTGTTGCACAACGTCTACCAATTCCCGCCACAGGTGACCATGGCCATCGTCAGTCGCCTGAAAAGCCTGGGGCGGATGAACATCGCGGAGAAACGCAAACCCCAGGACGGCCGGGTGAAAACCAAAACCCCGGACGGCGGCGAAGTCGAGTTGCGGCTATCGACCCTGCCGACTGCCTTCGGCGAAAAAATGGTCATGCGGATCTTCGATCCGGAGGTGCTGCTCAAGGACTTCGATCAGCTCGGGTTTTCCGCCGACGACCTGCGGCGCTGGCAGGACATGACGCGTCAGCCCAATGGCATCATCCTGGTCACCGGGCCGACCGGCTCCGGCAAAACCACCACGCTGTACACCACCCTCAAGAAACTGGCGACGCCCGAGGTCAACCTCTGCACCATCGAAGACCCGATCGAAATGGTCGAGCCGGCGTTCAACCAGATGCAGGTCCAGCACAATATCGACCTGACCTTCGCTTCCGGGGTGCGCGCGCTGATGCGGCAGGACCCGGACATCATCATGATCGGCGAGATCCGCGACCTGGAAACCGCCGAGATGGCGATCCAGGCGGCCCTCACCGGCCACCTGGTGCTGTCGACGCTGCACACCAATGACGCGCCGAGCGCCATCAGTCGCCTGCTGGAGCTCGGCGTGCCGCATTACCTGATCAAGGCCACCGTGCTCGGGGTCATGGCCCAGCGACTGGTGCGGACCTTGTGCCCGCACTGCAAGGCCCCGCAAACCCTCGGTGAAGAAGACTGGCAAACCCTGACCCGGCCCTGGCAGGCACCGCTGCCCGCCAACGCCCAACGCGCCATCGGCTGCCTGGAGTGCCGCGACACCGGCTATCACGGTCGCGCCGGGGTGTACGAAATCATGCAACTGACCGAAGGTGTGAAAGCACTGATCAATCCCGATACCGACTTGCCGGCGGTGCGGCGTCAGGCGTTCAAGGAGGGCATGCGCAGCCTTCGATTGTCAGGGGCGCAGAAAGTGGCGGCCGGTTTGACCACGGTCGAGGAGGTGTTGCGCGTGACACCGCAGAGCGAGCAGAAGTAGATGCGGCCGGATGGAACTCGGTCAGGGGCAGACAATCCAACGGCGTAGTTAAAACAGTGGAGTCACCCATCATGCGTTTCAAAGTTGCTGTCGCTACCATCGCCCTGTTGTCCCTGCCTGTCGGTTCGGCGATGGCTGATAGCTTTTGGCGTAACGTCATTTCCTCCGGTGCCACCACCGGTTCGACCTACCTGACGTTCAAGGATAACAAGTTGATCGTCGCTGCCCAGGACGATGCCGGCAGCTTCGTCGCCAGTGACGGCGGCATCCGCGGCCCGTACCTGGAAGCCGCGATGCAGAAAGTCCGCGCCGACAACCCGGGCCTGCAAGCCACGGACATGGAGTTGGCGAACGCGATTCTGGCGAAGAACGCCGTGGCTTCGGAATAATCCTCCCGTCCAAACAAAAAATGCCGCTCAACTGAGTGGCATTTTTTATTGCCTCACCTATATCCCCCTGTGGGAGCGAGCCTGCTCGCGAATGCGGTTTAACATTCAACGGATTTGTCGACTGACATACCGCTTTCGCAAGCAGGCTCGCTCCCACAGGGGTCCAGTGTCGTCCGGGAGATCAGCGGTACTCATCCAGCGGCACACACGCGCAAAACAGATTGCGGTCCCCATACACATTGTCCACCCGGTTCACCGCCGGCCAGTATTTATGGGCCTTGGTGTGAGCATCCGGGGTCACGCCCTGTTCGATGCTATAGGGCCGTTCCCAAATGCCGGTGATATCGGCCAAGGTATGCGGCGCCCGTTTCAACGGGTTGTCCTCGGCCGGCCAGTTGCCGTTCTGCACCTCGGTAATCTCCGCGCGAATACTCAGCATCGCGCCGATGAAGCGGTCCAGCTCCGCCTTGGATTCACTTTCAGTGGGTTCGACCATCAGCGTTCCCGGCACGGGAAACGACATGGTCGGCGCATGGAAGCCATAGTCCATCAGGCGCTTGGCCACGTCTTCCTCGCTGATGCCGGTCAATGTCTTGAGCGGTCGCAAATCGAGAATGCATTCATGGGCCACCCGCTCGTTGCGCCCGGTGTACAGCACCGGGAACGCCCCGGACAGGTGCCGCGCCAGGTAATTCGCCGCCAGGATCGCCACTTCACTGGCGTCGGCCAGTTGTGGGCCCATCATGGCAATGTACATCCAGCTGATCGGCAGGATGCTCGCGCTGCCCCACGGTGCTGCGCTGACGGCACCGTTCTGCGCCAGCGGCCCGTCGATCGGCACCACCGGATGATTGGCCACGAATGGTGCCAGGTGTGCGCGCACGCCAATCGGCCCCATGCCCGGCCCGCCACCGCCATGGGGAATGCAGAAGGTTTTGTGCAGGTTCATATGGGACACGTCGGCGCCGATGTCCGCCGGCCGCGCCAACCCGACTTGGGCATTGAGGTTGGCGCCGTCCATGTACACCTGGCCGCCATGGCTGTGGATCACTTCGCAGATTTCACTGATGCCTTCCTCGTACACACCGTGGGTCGAGGGATAGGTCGCCATCAGGCAAGCGAGTTTGTCGCCGGCCTGGGCGGCTTTCTCTTTCAGATCCTCCAGATCGACGTTACCGGCTTCGTCGCACTCGACAATCACCACGCGCATCCCGGCCATCTGCGCCGACGCCGGGTTGGTGCCGTGGGCCGACGACGGAATCAGGCAGATATCCCGCCCACCCTGCTGGCGGCTCTCGTGGTATTTGCGGATCGCCAGCAGCCCCGCGTACTCGCCCTGGGCACCGGAGTTGGGCTGCATGCAGATCGCATCGAAACCGGTGATCGCACAGAGCCAGCGCTCCAGTTCTTCGATCATCAGCGCATAACCGACTGCCTGCTCCTTCGGCGCGAACGGATGCAGGTTGGCGAACTGCGGCCAGGTGATCGGGATCATTTCGCTGGTAGCGTTGAGTTTCATGGTGCACGAACCCAACGGGATCATCGACTGATTGAGCGCCAGATCCTTGTTTTCCAACTGCTTGAGGTAACGCAGCATCTCGGTTTCGCTGTGGTGGGCGCTGAATACCGGATGGCGCAGGTAGGGGGAGGTTCTCTGCAACTGACTCGGGATGCTGGAAACCAGCGCCTCGGCATCCAGCTCATCGACATTGAGCCCATGATCGGCGCCGAGGAACACATCGAACAGTTTGGCCACCGTCGATTCGTCACAGGTCTCGTCAAGGCTCAGGCCCACTCGTCCGCGCCCCAGAATGCGCAAGTTGATCTGCGCCGCCTGGGCGCTTTCGATGATCGCCGTCTGGGTGCCACCGACGTCCAGGGTCAGGGTGTCGAAAAAATGCTGGTTGAGCCGCGTGATGCCCTTGCGCTCAAGGCCCGCGGCGAGGATGCACGTCAGCCGGTGCACGCGTTGGGCAATGCGCTTGAGCCCTTCCGGGCCGTGGTAGACCGCATAGAAACTGGCGATGTTGGCCAGCAGCACTTGCGCGGTACAGATGTTCGAGTTGGCCTTTTCACGGCGAATATGTTGCTCGCGGGTTTGCAGGGCCATGCGCAGCGCGACGTTGCCACGGGCATCTTTCGACACACCGATGATCCTTCCGGGAATCGCCCGTTTGTATTCATCGCGGCTGGCAAAAAACGCCGCGTGCGGCCCGCCGTAACCCATGGGCACGCCGAAGCGCTGGGAAGAGCCGAACACCACATCGGCGCCCAACTCCCCCGGCGGCGTCAACAGCAGCAGGCTCAGCAGGTCGGCGGCGACACACGCCAGCGCTTGCTGGGCATGCAGGTGATCGATCAACGGACGCAAGTCACGGATTTCGCCGTGGGTGTCGGGATACTGCAGCAGCGCACCGAACACCTGGTGCTGCTTCAAGTTATCCACAGCGTCGATGATCAACTCGAAACCGAAGCCTTCGGCACGGGTCTGCACCACGGAAATGGTCTGGGGATGGCAGTTTTGATCGACAAAGAACAGATTACTTTTCGACTTGGCCACCCGTTTGGCCAGGGCCATGGCTTCCGCCGCCGCGGTGGCTTCGTCCAGCAAAGAGGCATTGGCCAGTTCCAGTCCGGTCAGATCGATGGTCAGTTGCTGGAAATTCAACAGCGCTTCGAGCCGCCCCTGGGCGATTTCCGGTTGATAGGGCGTGTAGGCGGTGTACCAGCCCGGGTTTTCCAACACATTGCGCAGGATGACAGCCGGCGTGAGGGTGCCGTGATAGCCCATGCCGATCAGGCTGGTCCAGACCTGGTTCTGTTCGGCGTAGCCGCGCAACTTGGCCAATGCGGCTTCTTCGTCGAGGGCCGGCGGCAGATCCAGCGCCCGGTTCAGGCGAATGCCCGGCGGTACCGTCTGTTCGATCAGCTCGACCCGGCTACCGAGGCCGAGGCTGTCGAGCATTGCCTGCTGCTCGGCGGCATCGGGCCCGAGGTGGCGGCGAAGAAAGGCATTGGGGTCGCGTAACTGGCTCAGGGACGGCAACTGGGACATGACGGGCTCTCTCTTGGCTGGCGCTCAACGTCGATGTAACACGGTCAAACCAGCATAGCAGCCGGTGCCGATACGGATGACGTGGCGCCGCCGGGCAATCCGGATCATCATGCTCGTCGTCTACCTAATGTCCGCTGATCGGGTGCCTGTATTTATGAGCCAACTGCCTTTCCTGCCTTTTTCCAAACCCACCATCGATGAATCCACCATTGCCGCTGTCGGCGATGTGTTGCGCTCCGGCTGGATCACCAGCGGCCCCAAGGTTCAGGCCTTCGAAGCACAACTCTCGGAGTTTTTTGGCGGTCGCCCGGTGCGCACGTTCAATTCCGGCACCTGCACCATGGAAATCGCCTTGCGCATCGCCGGCATCGGGCCGGGTGACGAAGTGATCACCACACCGATTTCCTGGGTGGCCACTGCCAACGTCATTCTGGAAGTCGGCGCCACACCGGTGTTTGCCGACATCGACCCAGTGACCCGCAATATCGACCTGGCGCAGCTCGAAGCGGCCATCACCCCGCGTACCAAAGCCATCATCCCGGTGTTTCTGGCCGGGCTGCCCGTAGACATGACACGCCTGTATGCCCTGGCACAGAAGCACGGTCTGCGGATTGTGGAAGATGCGGCCCAGGCGCTGGGTTCAAGCTGGAACGGTCAGCGCATTGGCTCGACCGGCGATTTCGTGTCCTTCAGTTTCCAGGCAAACAAGAACGTCACCTCATCGGAGGGCGGCTGCCTGGTATTGAACAATGCCGAAGAAGTCAGGTTGGCGGAAAAATACCGACTGCAAGGCGTCACCCGCAGCGGCTTCGATGGCCTGGACGTCGATGTGCTGGGCGGCAAGTTCAACATGACCGATGTCGCAGCGGCCATTGGCCTGGGGCAATTTGCCCATATCGAAGCGATCACCGCTCATCGGCGTGAATTGGCCAAGCACTACTTCAGCTGCTTTGGCGAGGACTTCGAAACACAGTACGGGGCGCAACTGCCCCCGGCGGATTTCGAGAACAGCAACTGGCATTTGTTCCAGCTTGTATTGCCAGAGCGCCATGATGGCAAACCGGCGCGTGCGACCTTCATGGAGCAGATGCAGGCATTGGGTGTGGGCATTGGCTATCACTACCCGCCGATTCACCTGCTGAGTCTTTACCGCGAGCGCGGTTTCAAGGAGGGCATGTTCCCGGTCGCCGAGCGGGTCGGTCGGCTGATTGTCTCGTTGCCGATGTTCACGGCGATGAGCAAAGCGGATGTCGAGCGTTCAGTGGCAGCCGTCAAAGCCGTTCTAAAGCCATAAAACCTGTGGGAGCGAGCCGGCTCCGGGCGGCTCGCTCCCACATGGATTTTCACAAGGCGAGCATTACTCGCCGATGGCGGCCTTGTAACCCGCTGCATCAAGCAGCTTGTCCAGGTCAGCCGTATTGCTTGGCTTGAGTTTGAAAATCCACGCACCGTACGGGTCGGAGTTCAGCAGTTCCGGGGTTGCGCTCAGCTCTTCGTTGATTGCGACCACTTCACCGGCCACCGGGGAATAGATGTCGGAAGCGGCCTTGACCGACTCCACCACACCGGATTGATCACCGGCAGCGAAGACGTTTCCGACTTCCGTCAGTTCGACGAACACCACGTCACCCAGCGCTTCCTGCGCGTGATCGCTGATGCCCACGGTGACGGTGCCATCGGCTTCCAGGCGAGCCCATTCGTGACTTTCGGCAAAACGCAGGTCGGCAGGGATATCGCTCATGTTCTGTGTCCTCAGGAAAATTGTCAGCGGTCATTGCCGCCAGAAAAGGTTAGATCAAGGTTTTGCCATGGCGTACGAAGGTCGGTTTGACCACTCGGACCGGGTACCACTTGCCACGGATTTCCACTTCCGCGCGGTCGGCCGTTGCCATCGGCACGCGCGCCAGTGCAATCGACTTGCTAAGCGTAGGAGAGAAACTACCACTGGTGATCTCCCCTTCGCCAACATCGGCGATACGGACCACTTGATGAGCACGCAAAACCCCGCGTTCCTCAAGGACCAGACCGACCAGTTTTTGCTGTACGCCCCCGCTGCGCTCGGCCTCCAGCGCCGTGCGCCCGATGAACTGGCGAGTGGCCGGTTGCCAGGCAATGCTCCAGGCCATGTTGGAGGCCAGCGGTGAAACGTCTTGATTGATGTCCCGGCCGTAGAGGTTCATGCCGGCTTCGACCCGCAAAGTGTCCCGTGCGCCGAGACCAATGGGAGAAATACCCGCACCCACCAGATCGTTGAAGAACCCAGGCGCCTGATCGGCCGGCAGGATGATTTCCAGGCCGTCTTCACCGGTATAGCCGGTGCGCGCGATGAACCAGTCGCCGTCGGGCTGGCCTTCGAAGGGTTTGAGCAGCTGGATCAGATTGCCCCGGGACTGATTGACCAGCTCGGACACTTTCTGCCGGGCGTGGGGGCCCTGGATGGCCAACATGGCCAGTTCGGAGCGCTCGCTGAGCTGCACATCGAAACCGTCGAGATGCGCCTGCATCCATGCGAGATCCTGATCGCGGGTGGATGCGTTGACCACCAGACGATAACCGTCGTCCAGGCGGTAGACGATCATGTCGTCGACGATGCCACCGCGCTCGTTGAGCATGGTGCTGTACAAGGCGCGACCAGAACTGTGCAGGCGATCGACGTCATTGGCCAACAGGTGCTGTAGCCAAGTCTTGGCCTGGGGGCCGTCGACATCGATCACGGTCATGTGGGATACATCGAAAACACCGCAATCGCGGCGCACCTCATGGTGCTCCTCGACCTGCGATCCATAATGCAGGGGCATATCCCAACCGCCAAAATCGACCATCTTCGCGCCGAGGGCGAGATGAAGGTCATACAGAGGCGTACGCTGTCCCATGGGTTTCTCCTTCCGGGCGTGGCGAAGGTGCGGGCGAGAAATCTATCGAGTAAAAGCCTTGATACAAAAGGCTTGCAGTCGATTTCTACTACTTTTTCTGTCAGACGGACCGCACCGAATGCCGCGCATTGTAGCCGCAAGGTGTAGGACTGACACCTAGCTGTTTTGATGTGCCGAACGTCGGATCAATCCGATGACCGGTAGCAACCCGACCAAAACCAGGGCCAGCGCCGGCAAAGACGCTCTCGCCCACTCGCCCTCGCTGGTCATTTCGAAGATTCGGACGGCCAGCGTGTCCCAGCCAAACGGGCGCATCAGCAGGGTCGCGGGCATTTCCTTGAGCACATCGACGAACACCAGCAACGCGGCGCTCAACGAGCCGGGCAGCAGCAACGGCAGATACACTTTGAAAAACAGTCGCGGTCCACTGACACCCAGGCTACGTGCCGCTTCGGGCAAAGATGGCCGTATACGCGCCAGACTGCTTTCCAGCGGCCCGTAAGCCACGGCGATGAAGCGCACCAGATACGCCAGCAGCAACGCCGACAGACTCCCCAACAGCAACGGTTTACCGGCCCCACCGAACCAGCCGGAAAGCGGAATGACCCATTCGCGGTCCAGATAACTGAACGCCAGCATGATCGATACCGCCAGCACTGAACCGGGCAAGGCATAGCCCAGATTGGCCAGGCTGACCCCGGCACGGATACCCTGGGTCGGCGCCAACCGCCGGGCAAACGCCAAGACCAGGGCGACACTGACAGTGATCAACGCCGCCATCGCGCCCAGGTACAAGGTGTGGACGATCAGGCCGGTGTAACGCTCATCCAGATCCAGGCGCCCGCGTTGCCAGAACCACGCCAGTAATTGCAGCATCGGTATGACGAAGGCGCAGGCGAACACCAGGCTGCACCATCCCGTGGCCAGCAACGCTTTGACGCCATGCAGGTGATACAGCGCCTTGACCCGTGGCCGTTCGTTGCTCGCCCGGTTGGCCCCGCGCGCACGACGTTCGCCGTACAGCACCACCATCACCACCAATAACAATAGGCTGGCCAGTTGCGCGGCGGTGGAGAGGCTGAAAAATCCATACCAGGTCTTGTAGATCGCAGTAGTGAAGGTGTCGAAATTGAACACTGACACCGCACCGAAATCCGCCAGGGTTTCCATCAGCGCCAATGCCACGCCCGCACCGACAGCCGGTCGTGCCATGGGCATTGCCACCCGCCAGAACGCTTGCCATGGCGATTGCCCAAGCACCCGTGCGGCTTCCATCAGGCCTTTGCCCTGGGCCAGGAACGCGGTGCGTGCCAACAGGTAAACGTAGGGATAGAACACCAGCACCAGAACCAGAATCACCCCGCCCGTGGAGCGCACACGCGGCAAGCGCAGGCCCGTGCCGAACCACTCGCGCAGCAGGGTTTGCACGGGACCGGCAAAATCCAGCAAGCCAACGAAAACGAATGCCAGCACATAGGCCGGAATTGCAAAGGGCAGCATCAACGCCCAATCCAGCCAGCGTCGGCCGGGGAAATCGCAGAGGCTGGTGAGCCAGGCCAGGCTGACACCGAGGATTGTCACACCGACACCGACGCCAAACACCAGGGTCAGGGTGTTACCCAGCAGACGCGGCATCTGCGTGTCCCACAGGTGGGACCAGATCTGTTGATCGACGGTTTGCCAGGAAAGCAGTAAAACGCTCAGGGGTAGCAGGACCAGCGCAGCGATGGCGAAGACCAGGGGATACCAGCGGCGTTGGGCGGGGTGGGCCAAGGAAGTTCTCTGGAAATGTGAAGCCGACGTCTATCTGCAGTCGGCTCAATTCTGTGGCGAGGGAGCTTGCTCCCGCTCGGCTGCGCAGCAGCCGCAGGAGGTTATCAGATCATCTCGAATGAGTAGCGGCCAAGGGGCCGCTTCGCAGCCCAACGGGAGCAAGCTCCCTCGCCACAGACAAGCCCCAGGCCACAACTCAGTTCCAGCCAGCCCGATCCATCATGCGAATCGCTTCGGCCTGGCGCTTGCCGGCGACTTCGACAGGCAAGGTATCGGCCACGAACTTGCCCCAGGCGGCGACTTCGGCAGAGGGCTGCACGGTAGGGTTGGCCGGGAATTCCTGGTTCACGTCAGCAAAGATTTTCTGCGCTTCAGGCGTGGTCATCCACTCCACCAGGGCCTTGGCCGCTTCCGGGTGCGGGGCGTGTTTGGTCAGGCCGATACCCGAGAGATTGACGTGCACGCCACGATCCGCCTGGTTCGGCCAGAACAGCTTCACCGGCAGGTCGGGCTTCTGCTTGTGCAGGCGACCGTAGTAGTAGGTGTTGACGATACCGACATCGCACTGGCCGGCATTGATGGCCTCCAGTACCGCGACGTCGTCGGAGAACACATCGGTGGAGAGGTTGCTGACCCAGCCCTTGAGGATCTTCTCGGTTTTCTCGGCGCCGTGGATTTCGATCATGGTGGCGGTCAGGGACTGGTTGTAGACCTTCTTCGCCGTGCGCAGGCACAGTCGGCCTTCCCAGTTCTTGTCGGCCAGCGCTTCGTAGGTGGTCAGCTCACCCGGCTTCACCCGGTCGGTGGAATAGGCAATGGTCCGCGCCCGCAGGCTCAGGCCGGTCCAGGCATGGGAGGACGCTCGATATTGCAGCGGGATGTTGGCGTCGATGGTTTTCGAGGTGAACGGCTGGAGGATGCCCATTTGCTCGGCTTGCCAGAGGTTACCGGCATCGACGGTCAGCAGCAGGTCGGCGGTGGCATTCTCGCCCTCGGCCTTGATCCGCTGCATCAATGGCGCTTCCTTGTCGGTGATGAACTTCACCTTCACGCCGGTTTTCGCGGTGTAGGCATCGAAGACCGGCTTGATCAGCTCGTCGATACGCGAGGAGTAGACCACCACCTCGTCGGCAGCCTGGGCAGCGGTGCTACCGATTAGAGTCAGGGCCAGTGCGGTCAGTAGACGCTTCGGTGCCAACATGGGAGCGGTCTCTCGATTGAAAAAATGAGGGCAAATGATAAGGACTCACATTTACCTTCTCAATCGAACAGTTCGCGGAGTAATTACCAGATGTTGCACAACCAGAAATGGGTATCGAATGTACCGACGCCTTCGCGAGCAGGCTCGCTCCCACAATGGAATGCATTTCAACTGTGGGAGCGAGCCTGCTCGCGAAGAGGCCATCAGCCGCGGCGAAGATCTCAGGCCTTGGCCAGTGCCGGCAAATCCCCGGTCAGCCCCAGCGCCTCACGCACAAACAGCGCCTTGGCTTCGGGCATCCGGTCAACCATCTTCAACCCGGTATTGCGCAACCAACGAACCGGCAATGGATCGGCCTGGAACAACCGCTCAAAACCTTCCATCGCCGCCATCAGTGCCAGGTTGTGGGGCATGCGTCGACGCTCGTAACGGCTGAGCACCTTCACATCCGCCAGCCGCTCTTGCCGGGCGGCCGCCTGCAGCAGCACTTCGGCCAGTACCGCCGCATCGAGGAACCCGAGGTTCACGCCCTGCCCGGCCAACGGGTGAATGGTATGGGCCGCGTCGCCAATCAACGCCAGGCCTTCGGCCACGTAACGCTTGGCATGACGCTGACGCAGCGGCACGCACAGGCGCGGATCAGCACTGAGCACGCTGCCCAGCCGACCTTCGAAGGCCCGTTCCAGCTCGCGACAGAAGCCTTCGTCATCCAGTGCCATCAGGCGTTCGGCTTCGCTCGGCGTGGTCGACCAGACGATCGAACACCAATCCTGCTGGCCATCACGTTCCAGCGGTAGAAACGCCAACGGGCCGTGATCGGTAAAGCGTTGCCAGGCAGTCATTTGATGAGGTTTCGAGCAGCGCACACTGGTGACGATGGCATGGTGCAGGTAATCCCACTCCCGCGTCGCCATGCCGGTCAAGCGTCGAACTGCCGAGTTGGCGCCATCCGCCGCGATCACCAGCGGTGCGCGCAAGGTACGGCCATCGGCCAGGGTCAGCAGCCAGTCGTCGCCGGAGCGGCGCATTTGTTCCAGGCGCGCATTGGCCAGCAGGCCAAGATCGCAGTCGTGCAAGCGGTCGAGCAAGGCATCCTGCACCACCCGGTTCTCGACGATATGGCCCAGCACATCGGCATGCACGCTGGCCGCGGCAAAGTGAATCTGCCCGGTGCCGCTGCCATCCCAGACCTGCATGTCGCTGTACGGGCTGCTGCGTCGGCCGGCGATGCCGCCCCAGACGCCCAGGCGATCGAGAATCCGTTGGCTGGCGATGGACAAGGCACTCACCCGTGGCTCAAACGGCGCCTGGGCGTCAAACGGTTTGACGCTTAAAGGGCTGCCGTCCAGCAGCAGGACTTCCAGCCCGCTATCCTGCAACGCCAGCGCCAGGGCGCTGCCGACCATTCCGGCCCCGACAATCAGCAGATCTGCGCGCATTTCCATGCTTTAAGCCTGTCTCGCTTGCGGCTTGAGCCGCACGTAAAGGGTTTTTCCGACACGCGCCACCAGGTGGCCGGCGCCGTCGTGAATATCGACCTGCAACTGCGGCAGGTATTTTTGCCCGTCTGCCGTTTGCCGACGGATTTCGTCGAGCAAGGTGTCATCGATGTTGAAGCGGGCAAACACCGGGCCTTTGCCCGGTGCGATGAAATCGATGTCGGCCGCCTTGTCCCAGACAATGTAGTTGCGCCCGAGATTTTCCATCAGCATCAGCATGAAGAACGGATCGACCATCGAGTACAGGCTGCCACCGAACTGGGTGCCGACGTAATTGCGGTTGTACCAACCCAGGCCCATGGACACCTGAATGTCACGAAAATCATCGCTGATGTGCCGCACCCGAACCCCGGCGCCGAGGTATGGCGGATAGAAGCTCATGAACCAGCGCATCAGCCTGGCCTTGCCAAACGTTCTGCTCAGCCACTTAAACATCAGGGCGAGTACCCAGGCCCATGGCCTGCCGGGCGAACCAGCGCTTGGCCGGCGGTAACAGATCGAGGCCGAGCAGGCCGAGATTGCGCCCCAGCGAAACCAGTGGCTGCGTGCTGCCGAACAGACGCGTGACCTGATCGGAGAAACCGACGGTGAGGTTCTGATCCAGACGCTGGTGCTCGCGATAGGCCTGCAAGGTCGCAAAATCCCCAAGCACCTGCTCACTGGCGAGCAACGCATCGGCCAGGGCCTGGGCATCGCGCAAGGACAGGTTGAACCCCTGGCCGGCAATCGGGTGCAAGCTGTGGGCGGCGTTGCCGAGAATCGCCAGATGCGGTCGCACCTGTTCCTCGGCCTCCACCAGCGACAGCGGATACAGGTGCCGTGCGCCGACCTGCTTCAACGAACCGAGGCGATAGCCAAACACGCCCTGCAATTCGCTGAGGAAACTGCGTTCATCGAGGGCGGCCAAGCGTTGCGCGTCCATGCCCAGACGGGTCCAGACCAATGCGCAACGATTGTCCGGTAACGGCAGCAAGGCCATCGGGCCATCGTCGGTGAAGCGCTCGAAGGCCATGCCGTTGTGGGCTTCGCTCGGGGTTATGTTGGCGATCAGCGCGCTCTGGTTGTAGGGGCGCGTTCTGACCCCGATGCCCAGTTGCTCGCGCAGGCCGGAACGGCCGCCATCGGCGAGTACCGCGAGGTCGCAATCCAGGGTGGTTTCGTCATTGAGGGTCAGGCGGTAGCCGTCGGTGAGCGGCTCCATGCGCGTGACTTCCGCCGGGCAACGCCAACTGATCACGTCCTTGTCCAGGCCTTGCCACAGGCATTGGCCGAGCCAGGCGTTTTCCACGACATAGCCCAGCGCGGGAACGCCCTCTTCCATCGCCGACAATCGCGCCGTGGAAAATCGCCCACGGTCGGAGACGTGAATCTGTTTGATCGGCTCGGCGCGGCGGGAAATCTCCTGCCAGACGCCCAGCCGTTGATAAATCTGCCGGGCGCCAAAGGACAATGCCGTGGAGCGCGCGTCATAGCTGGGTTGATAGGTATCGCCGGGGGCAAAGGGTTCGATCAGTACGATCTTCCAGCCCCGGGCACGGGCCCCGGCCTGCAAGGCCATGGCCAGGCTGGCGCCAACCAGGCCACCGCCGATGATTGCCAGATTGACTCGACTCATGCCGCTTGTGTCCGTGCTTGCGCCATCAAGGCCTCGATCTCGGCGACCGTTTTCGGCACGCCTTTGGTCAGGATTTCACAGCCGCTTTTGGTGACCACAACATCATCCTCGATGCGCACGCCTATGCCGCGCCACTTCTTCGCCACGTGCTTGTTGTCCGGTGCAATGTAGATCCCCGGCTCCACGGTCAGCGCCATGCCGACCTCCAGCACGCGCCATTCGCCGCCGACCTTGTATTCGCCGACGTCATGCACGTCCATGCCCAGCCAGTGACCGGCACGGTGCATGTAAAACGCTTTGTAGGCTTCGCTGGCGATCAATTCGTCGACCTCGCCCTGCAACAACCCCAACTCCACCAGGCCAGCGGTAATCACCCGGACTGTGGCCTCATGGGCCTGATTCCAGTGCTTGTTCGGGGCAATCTCGGCAAACGCGGCTTCCTGCGCTGCAAGCACCAACTCGTAGATCGCTTTCTGCTCCGCTGAATACTTGCCGTTGACCGGCCAGGTGCGGGTGATGTCGCTGGCGTAGCAATCGATCTCGCAACCGGCGTCGATCAGCACCAGGTCACCGTCCTTGAGCACCGCGTCATTCTGCTGATAGTGCAGGATGCAGCTGTTGCGCCCTGCCGCGACAATCGAGCCGTAGGCCGGCATCTTCGCCCCGCCCTTGCGGAACTCGTAGTCGAGTTCGGCTTCCAGGCTGAACTCATGCAATCCGGCACGGCTGGCCTGCATCGCGCGGACATGGGCCTGGGCGGAAATCCGCGCGGCCTCGCGCATCACTTTCACTTCTGCCGCCGATTTATACAGGCGCATGTCGTGAAGCAAGTGATCCAGCGCAACGAATTCGTTCGGCGGCTGGGCGCCGAGGCTGGCCTTGGAGCGGATCACGTTGATCCATTCCATCAGGTGGCGGTCGAATTCCGGGTTGCTGCCCATGGCCGAATACACCCGGTCACGGCCTTCGATCAGGCCCGGCAGGATGTCGTCGATGTCAGTGATCGGGAACGCATCGTCGGCGCCGAAGTCGCGAATCGCACCTTCCTGGCCCGCGCGCAAGCCATCCCACAACTCCCGTTCGGCGTTGCGTTCGCGGCAGAACAGGATGTATTCGCCATGCAAACGCCCCGGCATCAAGACCAGGACGGCCTGTGGCTCGGGGAAACCACTGAGGTACTGGAAGTCGCTGTCCTGACGGTAGACGTGCTCGACGTCGCGGTTGCGAATGGCCACCGCGGCGGCGGGCAGGATAGCGATGCTGTTGGGCTCCATCTGCGCCATCAACGCCTTGCGGCGACGGCTGTATTCCGATTTCGGGATATGAATCATGGGCAGATGGCGTTCCCTGTCTTCTATTAGTGCAACGACGGTTTGGCAGCCGGCGCTTCTTCCGCTTTCCGGGTTTCGGAGAACAGCAACAGCGGCGCGACGCGCAGGTACTCCATGACTTCCATGTAGTCGGTTTCACCGTCTTCGGATTCTTCCAGGGCGTCCTGGACCTGGGAAATGGCGGCCAGGTCCTGCAACACTTCGGTGGCCTCGGTGCTCAGCATGCTGCTGTCACGGCAGTTCAAGCCGAAACCGCTGAGGAAACCCTGGCACCACTGGCCCAGTGCCACGGCGCGGTCTGCCAGCGGGGCATCGTCGGTCGGCAGCAACAGGACGACGGTCACGTCCTCGCCGGTGAGTTCGCCCTTGACCATCTCTTGCAGGCCGAGCAAGGCAGCGCGGACGTTGTCCTGCGGCTCGCTTTCAAGCAGTTCGGCGGCATCGATCAGCCAGCCCTCGGCATCGAAACCGGCGCCGGCGCAGCTGCGTCCGAGCAACAGGCCGTGCAGTTCGGCAGGCGAGACAGGGTGACCGCTGGAAGTCAGCAGGGTGGCGAAGGCTTGGTACGGAGAATTCTGAATGGGCATGGGCAGCTAGGCGCCAGACGGCGCTATGTCTAGAATGAAGGCCTTGTATCCTACATCGACTACCCCTGTAGGAGCGAGCTTGCTCGCGATGAACCCGAAAACACTGCGGGGTGTCAGGGACCCAGCGTTATCGTTGGCGACCATCGCGAGCAAGCTCGCTCCTGCAATGGTCTGCCAGCTACCACCCATCAGACGAACCGTGGACACAATGGAAGACACCGACCTGCAAGCGCTGATGGCCAGACTCGAACTGCTGATTACCCGAGTCGAGCAACTTAAGAGCCAAAACGGACTCTTACTAGCACAGGAAAAGACCTGGCGCGAGGAACGCGCTCACCTCATTGAAAAAAACGAAATCGCCCGGCGTAAGGTCGAATCGATGATTTCGCGCCTCAAGGCCCTGGAGCAAGACTCATGAGTTCAAGCAATAGCGTCACCGTGCAGATCCTCGACAAAGAATATTCGATCATTTGCCCCCAGGAAGAACGCAGCAACCTGGTGAGCGCCGCCCGTTACCTGGACGGCAAGATGCGCGAAATCCGCAGCAGCGGCAAAGTCATCGGCGCCGACCGCATCGCCGTCATGGCCGCCCTGAACATCACTCACGACCTGCTGCACAAGGAAGAACGCCCGAGTATCCAGGCCAGCGGGTCGACCCGCGAGCAGGTGCGCGACCTGCTCGATCGCGTCGATCTGGTGCTCGCCACCGATCCGGATGTCACCAAAGGCTGATTCGCGCCACCGCTTGCGGTATACTCTGCTCACTCCCTGGGGTGCTTGCCAGTTGGCGATGTCCCTGAGCCGATTTGCTATACCCTGGAGGTTGCGCGTTGGGCTGGTGTGCATGTCCGCTAGACGGAAAGCCTTAAAGCCTACTGCATCTTCCACCTTGAACTTTCGGGTTCAAGGGCTAAGTCGACAGCGGCACATTCGGGGAGCCTGATTCCAGCCGATGCCGGTTTTTATACCGGCATCGGCTTTTTTACGGGTACGCTTCACCTACCCGTATTGTTGAAGCCCGAATTCATGAACGAACCTGCGCTGCTTCCCCGCCCGCAACTTCGACGCATGCTGCGCAAAGCCCGCCGCGCACTGACACCCAGCCAGCAGCGCCAGGCGGCTCGCGGGCTGTACAAGCAATTGGCCCAGCAACCGCTGTTCCGTCGCGCCAAACACATCTCTCTTTATCTGCCCACCGACGGCGAAATCGATCCGCGACTGCTGCTGCGTGCCGCCCAGCGTCGGGGCAAGGCCACCTATCTGCCGGTGCTCAGTGCATGGCCACGAACCAAAATGGTGTTCCAACGCATCCGCCCCGGCGAAAAACTCAAGCCCAACCGATTTCGTATTCTCGAACCAAGGCACAACCTCGCCCGGCAACGTAAAGTCTGGGCGCTGGATCTGGTGCTGCTGCCGTTAGTGGGGTTTGACGATGTCGGTGGACGCCTGGGCATGGGCGGTGGCTTTTATGATCGAAGCCTCGCCTACCTGGCGCGCCGTAATGACTGGCGTAAGCCGACGTTACTGGGGCTGGCCCATGAATGTCAGAAAGTGGAGCGACTGGCTCAAGCGAGCTGGGATGTGCCGTTGCAAGGAACGGTGACGGACAAGGCGTGGTACTTCGCAGATTAGACGCCACTGCAATCAGCGGCGTCGAGAAAACAGATTCAGCGCTTGAAGGCTGTCGACTGTTGCTGCAACGGCGAGACTTCAACCGGCGCGTCGATCTTGTTGGTCCACAGGCTTTGGGCATAGCCGGTGGTCACGACGCCAAGGCCGAACAGAATAACCAAAATCCATAGTAAATCCGGTTTGCGTTTCATCGATTGCCCCCCAAAGGCATATCAACACGATGACAGCAGCGGTTTCCGTTTGTAGGCCGTGCAGCAGCGTCAAGCTTGAAAGGCCGGCATTTTGCGACAACGTGAACCGGCGCGCAAATGGTGGCGTCAACCGACTGTCGGTTTGTCATAAAATTGCCGGACCACCTGTCCACACACCCCCGCAAGGAGCCAAACCATGGCCTATTGGCTGATGAAATCCGAGCCCGACGAACTCTCGATCAAAGGTCTGGAAACGCTCGGTAGAGCGCGCTGGGACGGGGTTCGCAACTATCAGGCGCGGAACTTTCTAAGGGCCATGGCGGTGGGGGACGAGTTTTTCTTCTACCACTCCAGCTGTCCCGAGCCGGGCATTGCCGGCATCGGCAAGATTGTAGAAGCCGCGTATCCGGACCCGACTGCGCTGGAGCCTGAAAGCCATTACTACGATCCGAAGGCTACCGTAGAAAAAAACGCCTGGAGCGCGATCGATGTCGCGCATGTGGAGACGTTTTCCAGGGTGCTGAAGCTGGACTATCTGAAACAGCAGACGGTGCTGGCGGAGATGCCATTGGTGCAGAAGGGGTCGAGGCTTTCTGTGATGCCGGTGACGGCGGAGCAATGGGCGGCGGTGATTGCGCTCTTATAGGAGCGCGGTTTACCGGGGATATCGCTCTTGTGGGAGCAAAGCTTGCTCCCACAGGATCCAGCATTACTGGATGATGAGGTTGTTGAACAACAAGTCCTCAACCACGGGCTTGCCGGTTTCGTCGTTCAAAACCTGCTGGGTTTGCTTGAGCGCTTCCTGACGCAACTTCTCCTTGGCCTCGACGTTGTTCATCGTCTCGGTGGTCTGTTGGGCAAACAGCGCCACCAGCTGATTACGGATCAAGGGTTCGTTGGCCTTGACTGCCTTGAACGCCTCGTCGCCAGTGACCCGCAAGGCCACGTCAGCCTTATAGACCTTGAGCTTGGCCGTGCCATCCAGCCCATAGTTACCCACGAACGGCGGGCTCAAGGTGATGTAATTGACCTTGGGCGCCGTACTTTCCTTGGCTTCTTCGGCCACCGCTGCAACAGGCAGGGACAGGGCCAGCATCAACATGATCCACGCTTTCACAATTCACTCCTTATCCGGTTTGCGGCCTAGCATATCGACCCGTCGTTCAAGCACAAGCTTATGGCTGACTATCAGGGCCGGGCATGCTCGTTGACCCGTCGACTCACACACCTACACTTATCGGCCATCACTCCCAAAGGAATAGCCCTGATGAAAGCCGTGCTGTGCAAAGCCTTCGGCCCTGCCGAATCGCTGGTGCTGGAAGACGTCGCCAGTCCTGTCGCGAAGAAGAACGAAATCCTGCTGGACGTGCACGCCGCCGGGGTGAATTTCCCGGACACGCTGATCATCGAGGGCAACTACCAGTTCAAACCGCCCTTCCCGTTTTCCCCGGGCGGCGAAGCGGCTGGCGTGGTCAGCGCGGTGGGTGAAAAGGTCAGCCATCTGAAAGTCGGTGACCGGGTCATGGCCCTGACCGGCTGGGGCAGCTTCGCCGAACAGGTCGCGGTGCCGGGCTACAACGTGCTGCCGATCCCGTCCTCCATGGATTTCAACACCGCCGCCGCCTTCAGCATGACCTACGGCACCTCGATGCACGCGCTCAAGCAGCGCGGCAACCTGCAACCCGGTGAAACCCTGCTGGTACTCGGTGCCTCGGGCGGCGTCGGCCTGGCCGCGGTGGAAATCGGCAAGGCCATGGGCGCCCGGGTGATCGCTGCCGCCAGCAGCGCGGAAAAGCTGGCCGTGGCCAAGGCCGCCGGTGCCGATGAACTGATCAACTACAGCGAAACCAGCCTCAAGGACGAAATCAAGCGCCTGACCGATGGCCAGGGTGCCGACGTGATTTACGACCCGGTAGGCGGCGACCTGTTCGACCAGGCTATCCGATCCATCGCCTGGAACGGTCGCCTGCTGGTGGTCGGTTTTGCCAGCGGCCGCATCCCCGAACTCCCGGTCAACCTCGCCCTGCTCAAAGGCGCCGCCGTGATCGGTGTGTTCTGGGGTTCGTTTGCCCAGCGCCAGCCGCAGGACAACGCGGCGAACTTCCAGCAATTGTTCGGCTGGTTTGCCGAAGGCAAGTTGAAGCCGCTGGTGTCGCAGGTGTATCCGCTGGGCAATGCTGCGCAAGCGATCAATGATCTTGGCCAGCGCAAGGCAGTTGGCAAGGTGGTGGTGCAGGTTCGCTGAGTCCAGCAGAGGGTCTGGACTTCGATCAACGTTGTCCAGACCTGATCAAAACTAAAGCAACTCGCGAATATCCTTCGGCAAAAACCTCGCATACCTGGAGCCCGGGCTGCTCAGGCAAGGCTTGTCACCTTCGACCGTCCAGGGTTTGAACCGCCACTGAGAGATCACAACCCTGGTCGCCTCGGCCAGACCAGAATGGTCGCTTTGCAAAATGCTCACCTTACTCACCGAACCATCGGCATGCACCGTAAACCCGGCCCGGACATCGCCGATGATCCCGGCCCGTTGCAACGCCAGTGGGTAAACCGGCCTGGGGTTGTGTTCCGGTATCAGGAACACGTCCGCTCTGCTTTCAACAGACAACACCAACAGCAGCACCACACACACCACCCACCGCATAACCCCTCCCTTTCACGCTTGAACTGCCAGATCTGGCAGCAGGACAAAGGGTAAAGATCGAAGGCTTTGGCCTGAAGGCCATGGCTTCCGGTAAAAGTGCAGGACCTTTCCCAAAAACCTGCCCTATTCCGAACGGAACTGCCGCATCAAAGCGGAAGCAGGTAATCCTTCCTACACCGCTCTTCATTTATGTCTGAACGACGTGTTCATAAAGGAACACTCGATTTCCAACATTTCCACTGTTTTGCCGATGAGAACCGATGCTATTTTCGGTAACGAAACTGTAATATTCGCATCCGCAGTCAAAACAAGAAATTTGGAGCTCTTGAATGTTTGCTTTCTTTCGTCCTGCCGCACATCAGGCTCCCTTGCCTGAAGAAAAAATAGACAGCACCTACCGACGCCTGCGCTGGCAGATCTTCGCCGGTATTTTTATCGGTTACGCGGGTTATTACCTGCTGCGCAAAAACTTCTCCCTGGCCATGCCCTACCTGATCGAACAGGGTTACACCCGCGGTGAGCTGGGTGTGGCGCTGTCGGCGATTGCCATCGCCTACGGTCTGTCCAAGTTCTTGATGGGCATTGTGTCCGACCGCTCCAACCCGCGCTTCTTCCTGCCGTTCGGCCTGCTGGTCTCGGCTGCGGTGATGTTCATTTTCGGTTTTGCGCATTGGGCGACGTCCAGCGTGACCATCATGTTCGTGCTGCTGTTCATCAATGGCTGGGCGCAGGGCATGGGCTGGCCGCCGAGTGGACGGACCATGGTGCACTGGTGGTCGCAAAAGGAACGCGGCGGCGTGGTATCGCTGTGGAACGTGGCGCACAACGTCGGCGGCGGCTTGATCGGCCCGCTGTTCCTGATCGGCATGGGTCTGTTCAATGACTGGCACGCGGCGTTCTACGTGCCGGCGTCGGTGGCCCTGGCGGTGGCGGTGTTTGCTTTCGTCGTGATGCGCGATACTCCGCAATCGGTCGGCCTGCCGCCGATCGAGAAGTACAAGAATGACTACCCGGAAGGTTACGACGCCAGCCACGAAGAAGAATTCAGCGCCAAGGAAATCTTCGTCAAGTACGTGTTGCGCAACAAGATGCTCTGGTACATCGCCATGGCCAACGTCTTTGTCTACCTGCTGCGCTATGGCGTGCTGGACTGGGCGCCGACCTATCTCAAGGAAGCCAAGGGCTTCACCGTGGACAAGACGTCCTGGGCCTACTTCTTTTATGAGTGGGCCGGTATTCCGGGCACGCTGTTGTGCGGCTGGATGTCGGACAAAATCTTCCGGGGTAACCGTGGCCTGACCGGTATGGTGTTTATGGCACTGGTGACTGTGGCGACGCTGGTGTACTGGCTCAACCCCGCGGGCAACCCGACCGTCGACATGATCGCGCTGATTTCCATCGGCTTCCTGATCTATGGCCCGGTGATGTTGATCGGCCTGCAAGCGCTGGAACTGGCACCGAAGAAAGCCGCCGGCACGGCTGCGGGCTTTACCGGTCTGTTCGGGTACCTGGGAGGATCGGTCGCGGCCAGTGCAGCGATGGGCTACACCGTGGACCATTTTGGCTGGGACGGTGGCTTCGTCTTGCTGATTGGTGCATGCCTGCTGGCGATGGCGCTCCTTGCACCAACGCTGTGGCACAAGCAAGTCGCCAGTCAGAGCCGCGAAGCACTCGCCTGATCAGACTTTGATTTGCAGCGCTTGAGCCGCGCCTCCAGATTCCGGTCTGGCATGGCGTGGCTGCGCAGGGCGTGGGCGGTCTGCTCGACATAATCGCGAGTGGTGCCGTAACGCCCGCAAGCGTTTTCGAAAACGTGGCTCAGCACATGATCCGGCAAGTTGCCGGCGTAGCTGGGCAAGTGCCGCTCCAGAACAAAACCCAACGCCTGAACCTGATTGCCGTCTTCCAGCCGGCAGTTGAGCCAGTGCGGGCGGTACGACGGGAACGGCATCTCGCGCTTCCATAGCGCATACAACGAAGCCTCCAGTTGTTCTTCCGGCAAGCGATAGGCAAAGCCGCTGCATGAGCCGCCGCGATCCAGACCGAATACCAGCCCTGGCATTTCCGGCGTGCCGCGATGTTCGTGGGACCACAGGTACAGACCGCGATGGTAGCCATGCACCCGCCCGCGAACCCGCTCAACCGCTGTGCACTCAGGGCGCCAGATCAACGAGCCGTACGCGAACAGCCACACCGGCCCACCCTTGTGGCGAGCCATGGTCGATTGCATCGAGCTGAGCAATTGTTCATGTGTGAGCTGTGGCCCCAGATCGAGCCGCGGAGGGTAAGTCAGGTTCAAAAACGAAGATTCAATGGCGCTCATGGCGATAGGGGTTCGACCCTGCAAGCATTACAAAATGTAAGTAACATTTACGTAATAGAACATATAGCAGTAAAGGCAAAACGAAAAGAAATTAAGACCGTGTGACCTTCCGACAGGCACTTCAAACCTGAATGCTGGAAGCGACGCCCATATACCTTAATATCATTCTGTAACTATTTTAAATACCAGAATGAAATATGTATAAGCATTATGCCCGTCTAGGATAAAAGCCACCTATCAGAAACTTCCTACACCACCTACGGATTTTCCGCCTGCCCACTGCATCGGACGTCGCGTATAACAGCCACCCACAGGCGCAAGCCAAACTGCCTTTACAGGGGCTGCACGATGAAAAACCCAGGGATGTACGGGCTGCTGCTCATGCTCTTGACGCCGCTTGCGCTAGCGCAGGACACAACCACCAAGGACACGGGATCGTGGTATCTACAGACCAGTGTCTATACAAAACACTATTCGCCCGACCCTGACCACAACAACAATCAGGATCTTATTGGCCTTGAGCGCGACGAAGCGTCCGGCTGGTTGTTTGGCGCCGCCACTTTTCGCAACTCGTTCAGCCAGCGTTCATATTATGCCTATGCCGGTCAACGCTACGAAAATGCGAACTATCCCGTGTATATCAAACTTACCGGCGGTCTGCTGGAAGGTTACAGCGGCAAGTATCAGGACAAGATCCCATTGAATCGCTTTGGGGTCGCACCGGTGATCATCCCTTCACTCGGCGCACATTACGGACCCTTGGCGGCTGAGCTGGTGCTGCTCGGTTTCAACGCCGCCATGATCACTACCGGTGTTCGTTTCTAACACTTGTTCGCCTACGATCGCGGCGCGTAGGCGAACACATCGGCGCGCATCTGGTGGGCATCCATCCCCGCCTCGACCAGTGCATCCAGCGTGCCGTAGACCATCGCCGGCGAGCCACTGGCATAGACGTGCAGAGCCTTGAGATCGGGAAAGTCTTCGCACACCGCCTCATGCAACATGCCGAAACGGCCCTGCCAGCCGCACTGATCGCTGACGACTTTATGCAGGAAAAGATTGGGCAGTTTCAGCCACTCATCCCAATGTTCGACTTCATAAAAATCTTCAGGTCGACGCACGCCCCAGTACAGATGCACCGGATGCTTGAAACCTTCTGCACGGCAATGCTCGATCAGGCCGTGAATCTGGCCCATGCCGGTGCCCGCGGCAATCAGCACCAGCGGACCGTCCGGCAACTCGGCCAGGTGTGCATCGCCGAATGGCATGTCGATCCGCACCATCGTGTCGCGTTGCAGTTGCTTGATCAGATTTTGTGCACTGGCCTCGCGCGCCAGTACGTGGATTTCCAGATCTCGCCCGCCAGAGGGAGCGGACGCCAGGGAAAAGGACGACTTTTCGCCGTTATCCCGATGGATCATCAAGTACTGGCCAGCGTGGTAACGCGGAGGCTTGCCGGCCGGCGCCCGCAGCCGGACCCGCCAGGTATCACCACCGACCTCGGTGCAACTGGTGACCTGACACGACAGACTGCGCACCGGCAATTCTCCCAGCGCGAGCACGCCATCCCACAGCACGATGCAGTCTTCCAGCGGCTCTGCTATGCAAGTGTAGAACTCGCCATGGTCACGCACACCGCCTTCCTGCTCTACCCGGCCTTCCACCAACAGTGCAGCGCACACATGGCAGTTACCGTTGCGACAGCTTTGCGGGCATTCATAGCCCAGACGCCGTGCGCCATCGAGAATCCGCTCGCCGGGCTGAATCTCCAGCACTGCTCCGGAGGGCTGCAAGGTTACACGCATCAATCTATTCCTAACTGATTCCAGATGGCATCGATCCGCTGGGTCACGGCGTCGTCCTTGACGATCACCCGACCCCATTCCCGCGTGGTTTCGCCTGGCCACTTATGCGTGGCATCCAGGCCCATCTTCGAACCCAGGCCAGACACCGGCGAGGCGAAGTCCAGGTAGTCGATCGGTGTGTTCTCGATCATCACCGTGTCGCGCTTGGGGTCCATGCGCGTGGTGATGGCCCAGATCACGTCGTTCCAGTCCCGTGCGTTGATATCGTCGTCGGTGACGATAACGAACTTGGTGTACATGAACTGTCGCAAAAACGACCAGACACCCAGCATTACCCGCTTGGCATGCCCCGGATACGACTTCTTCATGGTCACGACGGCCATGCGATACGAACAGCCTTCGGGCGGCAGGTAGAAATCGGTGATCTCCGGGAACTGCTTTTGCAGGATCGGCACGAACACTTCGTTCAGCGCCACCCCAAGAATCGCCGGCTCATCCGGCGGACGGCCGGTGTAGGTACTGTGGTAAATCGGTTTGATGCGATGGGTAATACGCTCCACCGTGAACACCGGGAAGCTGTCGACTTCGTTGTAGTAGCCGGTGTGGTCGCCGTACGGCCCCTCATCGGCCATCTCGCCGGGGTGGATCACGCCTTCGAGGATGATCTCGGCGGTGGCCGGCACTTGCAGGTCGTTGCCGCGGCATTTCACCAGTTCGGTACGGTTGCCGCGCAGCAAGCCGGCGAAAGCGTACTCGGAGAGGCTATCCGGCACCGGGGTCACGGCGCCAAGAATGGTCGCAGGGTCGGCGCCCAGCGCAACAGAGACCGGGAACGGCCGGCCGGGATGCTTCTCGCACCACTCGCGGTAATCCAGCGCGCCGCCACGATGACTCAGCCAGCGCATGATGACTTTGTTGCGGCCAATCACTTGCTGACGGTAGATCCCGAGGTTCTGCCGGTCCTTGTTCGGCCCTTTGGTGACGGTCAGGCCCCAGGTGATCAACGGCGCGACATCGCCCGGCCAGCAGGTCTGCACCGGCAACGTTGCGAGGTCGACGTCATCGCCTTCGATGACCACTTCCTGGCAGATCGCGTCTTTGACGACCTTGGGCGCCATCGAGATGATCTTGCGGAAAATCGGCAGCTTGGACCACGCATCTTTCAGGCCCTTCGGCGGCTCGGGCTCCTTGAGGAACGCCAGCAACTTGCCGATCTCGCGCAGCTCGCTGACCGCTTCGGCGCCCATGCCCAACGCGACGCGCTCGGGGGTGCCGAACAGGTTGCCCAGCACGGGAATGTCATAGCCGGTGGGCTTTTCGAAAAGCAGGGCCGGGCCCTTGGCGCGCAAGGTGCGGTCACAGACCTCGGTCATTTCGAGCACTGGGGACACCGGAACCTGGATGCGCTTGAGTTCACCGCGCTTTTCCAGCCCGCTGATAAAGTCGCGCAAGTCGCGATACTGCATGCGTGAGCCTCGTGTTGGCCGTGGCGTTCGGGGGCAGGCAGTTTAGCGCCGAACCCCTCTATTCAGAACCACGAACTGCCGGTTCATCAAAATTCAGATAGCAAAAAGCCGGGTTTCCCCGGCTTTTGCTGGTCTATCGACTTACTTGCGCTTCATCGACAGGAAGAACTCATCGTTGGTCTTGGTCGTTTTCAGCTTGTCGACCAGGAACTCAATGGCAGCCACTTCGTCCATCGGGTGCAGCAGCTTGCGCAGAATCCACATGCGCTGCAACTCGTCATCGGCGGTCAGCAACTCTTCGCGGCGGGTACCGGAACGGTTGATGTTGATGGCCGGGAACACACGCTTCTCGGCGATGCGGCGATCCAGAGGCAGTTCCATGTTGCCGGTGCCTTTGAATTCCTCGTAGATCACTTCGTCCATCTTCGAGCCGGTTTCAACCAGCGCGGTGGCGATGATGGTCAGCGAGCCGCCTTCTTCGATGTTCCGTGCGGCGCCGAAGAAACGCTTCGGTTTCTCCAGGGCGTGGGCATCGACACCACCGGTCAGCACTTTGCCGGAGCTCGGGATCACGGTGTTGTAGGCACGAGCCAGACGGGTGATGGAGTCGAGCAGGATCACCACGTCCTTCTTGTGCTCGACCAGGCGCTTGGCCTTCTCGATCACCATTTCGGCAACCTGCACGTGGCGGGTTGGCGGCTCGTCGAACGTCGAGGCAACCACTTCGCCGCGCACGGTGCGCTGCATTTCGGTTACTTCTTCCGGACGTTCATCGATCAGTAACACGATCAGGTGAACTTCAGGGTTGTTACGCGCGATGTTTGCGGCGATGTTCTGCAGCATGATCGTCTTGCCCGCTTTCGGCGGTGCAACGATCAGACCGCGCTGGCCTTTGCCGATCGGGGCGCACAGGTCGATCACACGACCGGTCAAGTCTTCGGTGGAACCGTTTCCGGCTTCCATCTTCATGCGCACGGTCGGGAACAGCGGGGTCAGGTTCTCGAAGAGAATCTTGTTCTTCGCGTTTTCCGGACGGTCGAAGTTGATCGTGTCGACCTTGAGCAGCGCGAAATAACGCTCGCCTTCCTTTGGAGGGCGGATCTTGCCAACGATGGTGTCACCGGTGCGCAAGTTGAAGCGACGGATCTGGCTCGGCGAGACGTAGATATCGTCCGGGCCGGCGAGATAGGAAGCGTCAGCGGAGCGCAGGAAGCCGAAGCCGTCCTGGAGAATCTCCAGCACGCCATCACCGGAGATTTCCTCGCCGCTTTTCGCGTGCTTCTTGAGCAGGGAGAAAATCACGTCCTGCTTGCGCGAACGGGCCATATTTTCTATGCCCATCTGTTCGGCCAATTCGAGCAGTTCGGTAATCGGCTTTTGCTTGAGTTCAGTCAGATTCATATAGGAATGACGTAATCATTTATGGAGGGGGGAAATTAAGCTTTTGGCTTAATGAGGCCGCGCCGCGGAGAAGGCGACAGGATCGCGTACTTTTATTCGAAAAGGAGAGCGTCGGCGACGGCTAGCAGGGGGCACTGGAGAAACCAGCGCGGGGCCGAATGTAACACCTGAGTTTCGGAGCGTCTAGCCCTCAATAACGAAAAAGGCCCCGCAAATTGCGGGGCCTTTTTTGACAGGCTACAACGACGCTTAGATGTTGGCGTCGAGGAAAGCCGCCAGTTGCGACTTCGACAGTGCGCCGACCTTGGTCGCTTCAACGTTGCCGTTCTTGAACAGCATCAGGGTCGGGATACCACGCACGCCATGCTTGGCCGGGGTTTCCTGGTTCTCGTCGATGTTCAGTTTGGCAACGGTCAGCTTGCCTTTGTAGGTCTCGGCAATTTCGTCCAGAACAGGAGCGATCATTTTGCAAGGGCCGCACCACTCAGCCCAGTAATCGACCAGTACAGCGCCTTCAGCCTTGAGTACGTCGGCCTCGAAGCTAGCGTCGCTAACGTGTTTGATAAGATCGCTGCTCATGGAATTCTCCAGGGTTGTAAGCAAAAAAAACGTGGCCCATCATAACGGCCCTTCCTTCGTTCAGGAAGGTGCAGATGATTGAGTCTCGCTATGGTGTTCCATGAGTTTGGGTATAGCTCATGTCGTATTCCTCAGCACCTGTGAAGCCGTCATCGCGGGCAAGCCTTGCTCCCACAGGTCATGGGGTACGCACTATGCGCGTACGACACAAATCCGTGGGAGCAAGGCTTGCCCGCGATAGGGCCAGCACCAGTACCGCAAATCCGCCCCGCGGTAAAAGATCGCAGCCTCCGGCAGCTCCTGCGCGTTGGCGCCAGCCCTTGATCGTGGCACGATGTCAGGGTTATCGACCGAGACCCCCTGACCATGCCGCAATCCCAAGCCAAGAATCTGTCCCTGATCGCCGCAATCGACCTGGGCTCCAACAGCTTTCACATGGTCGTGGCCAAGGCCCAGAACGGCGAAATCCGTATTCTCGAACGTCTCGGGGAAAAGGTTCAGCTGGCTGCCGGCATCGACGAAGAACGCCACCTCAGCGAAGAATCCATGCAGCGCGGGCTCGATTGCCTGAAGCGCTTCGCCCAACTGATCAACGGTATGCCCCCGGGCGCCGTGCGGATCGTTGGCACCAACGCCCTGCGTGAAGCCCGAAACCGTGCCGAATTCATTCGTCGCGCCGAAGAAATCCTCGGCCATCCTGTGGAGGTCATCTCCGGTCGTGAAGAAGCGCGCCTGATCTACCTCGGCGTGTCCCACACCCTCGCCGACACCCCAGGCAAGCGCCTGGTGGCCGACATCGGCGGCGGCAGTACCGAATTCATCATCGGCCAGCGTTTCGAACCGTTGCTGCGCGAAAGCCTGCAAATGGGTTGCGTGAGCTTCACCCAGCGCTATTTCAAAGATGGCAAGATCACTCCGGCCCGCTACGCCCAGGCGTATACGGCGGCGCGGCTGGAGATCATGAGTATCGAACACGCCCTGCACCGCCTGACCTGGGATGAAGCCATCGGCTCCTCGGGCACCATCCGCGCCATCGGCCTGGCGCTCAAGGCTGGGGGTCACGGCACTGGAGAGGTAAATGCCGAAGGCCTGGCCTGGCTCAAGCGCAAGCTGATCAAGCTCGGCGATGTCGAGAAAATCGACTTCGAAGGTATCAAGCCTGACCGCCGGGCGATTTTCCCGGCCGGCCTGGCCATTCTCGAAGCCATCTTCGACTCCCTCGAACTGCAACGGATGGACCACTGTGAAGGTGCCCTGCGTGAAGGCGTGCTTTATGACCTGCTGGGCCGCCATCACCACGAAGACGTCCGCGAACGCACCCTCACCTCGTTGATGGAGCGCTATCACGTTGACCTGGAACAGGCGGCGCGGGTCGAGCGCAAGGCCCTGCATGCCTTCGACCAGGTGGCCAAGGACTGGGATCTGGAAGACGGCGTCTGGCGCGAATTGCTCGGCTGGGCCGCCAAGGTCCATGAAGTGGGCCTGGACATCGCCCACTATCAATACCACAAGCATGGCGCCTACCTGATCGAACACTCGGACCTGGCCGGCTTCTCCCGCGAGGATCAACTGATGCTCGCGCTGCTGGTGCGTGGCCACCGCCGTAATATCCCCAAGGACAAGTTCGCCGAGTTCGGCGACGACGGCATCAAACTGATTCGCCTGTGCGTGTTGCTGCGCTTTGCGATTCTGTTCCACCACATCCGTGGCACCCAGCAAATGCCCCAGGTGGAACTGAACGCCCATGACAATCACCTGGAAGTGGTGTTCCCGGAAAACTGGCTCGATGAAAACCAGCTGACCCAGGCCGACTTCGCCATCGAGGCGGAATGGCTCACCCGGGTCGACACCGTACTGACCGTGCGCTAAACCCCGTGGGAGCAAGGCTTGCCCGCGATAGCGTCCGTGAGACCGCCATCGCGGGCAAGTCTTGCTGCTACAGCGTGTTGGACGGAAACAAAAATGGCGATCCCCAGGGATCGCCATTTTTTATTGCCCGGCGCTTTTAGCGAACCGCCAGGATCGGACTGCCCAACCGCTCCAGCAATGTCGCCTGGGCACTGCGCGGGTTCTGGTTGCCGGTCGGTGTGTTGCGGATGTAACGACCGTCCGACTGCAGGCTCCAGCTGTGGGTGTTATCGGTGAGATACAACTCCAGCTCTTTCTTGACCCGCATGATCAGCTTCTTGCCTTCCACCGGGAAGCAAGTCTCGACGCGCTTGTCGAGGTTGCGCTCCATCCAGTCGGCACTGGAGAGGAACATCTGTTCTTCACCACCATTGAGGAAGTAGAAGACCCGGGTGTGTTCCAGGAAGCGACCGATGATCGAGCGCACGTGAATGTTGTGGGAAACCCCGGCAATCCCCGGCCGCAGGCAGCACATGCCACGTACCACGAGGTCGATGCGCACACCTGACTGGCTGGCCTTGTACAACGCGCGGATGATCTTCGGATCGGTCAGCGAGTTGAACTTGGCGATGATGTGCGCCGGTTTGCCATCGAGGGCGAACTGGGTTTCGCGGGCAATCATGTCGAGCATGCCCTTCTTCAGGGTGAACGGCGCATGCAGCAGCTTCTTCATGCGCAGCGTCTTGCCCATGCCGATCAACTGGCTGAAGAGTTTGCCGACGTCTTCGCACAAGGCGTCGTCGGACGTCAGCAGGCTGTAGTCGGTGTACAGGCGGGCGTTGCCGGCGTGGTAGTTGCCCGTGCCCAGGTGCGCGTAACGCACGATCTCGCCGGCCTCGCGACGCAGGATCAGCATCATCTTGGCGTGGGTCTTGAAACCGACCACGCCGTAGATCACTACTGCGCCGGCCGCTTGCAGACGGCTGGCCAGTTGCAGGTTGGACTCCTCGTCGAACCGCGCACGCAATTCGATCACCGCAGTGACCTCCTTGCCGTTACGCGCCGCATCCACCAGCGCATCGACGATTTCCGAGTTGGCCCCGGAGCGATACAAGGTCTGGCGCACCGCCAGAACGTGTGGGTCCTTGGCCGCCTGACGCAGCAGGTCGACCACCGGGGTGAACGACTCGAACGGGTGCAGCAGCAGAATGTCCTGCTTGCTGATCACGCTGAAGATGTTCTCGCTGTTCTGCAGCAGTTTCGGAATCTGCGGGGTGAATGGCGTGTATTGCAGCTCGCGCTGGCTGTCGAGGCCAGTGATGCTGAACAGACGCGTCAGGTTCACCGGGCCATTGACCTGATACAGCTCGGTCTCGCTCAGGTTGAATTGCTTGAGCAGGTAATCGGACAGGTGTTTCGGGCAAGTGTCAGCCACTTCCAGGCGCACCGCGTCACCGTAGCGACGGGAGAACAACTCGCCACGCAGGGCACGGGCCAGGTCTTCGACGTCTTCGGAGTCCAGCGCCAGGTCGGCGTTTCGGGTCAGGCGGAACTGATAGCAGCCTTTGACCTTCATGCCCTGGAACAGGTCATCGGCGTGGGCGTGGATCATCGACGACAGGAACACATAGTTGTCGCCAGCGCCGCCAACCTCTTCCGGCACCTTGATGATCCGCGGCAGCAGGCGCGGTGCCGGGATGATCGCCAGACCGGAATCGCGACCGAAGGCGTCGATGCCCTCGAGTTCGACGATGAAGTTCAGGCTCTTGTTCACCAGCAGCGGGAACGGGTGCGTCGGGTCGAGGCCGATCGGGGTGATGATCGGGGCGATTTCGTCGCGGAAATAACGGCGTACCCAGGTCTTGAGCTTGGCCGTCCAGTGGCGACGGCGGATAAAGCGGACCTGATGCTTTTCCAGTTCCGGCAACAGGATATCGTTGAGGATCGCGTACTGGCGGTCGACGTGCCCGTGCACCAGTTCGCTGATGCGGGCCAGTGCCTGGTGCGGTTGCAAGCCATCGGCGCCAGCCTGTTCACGGGCAAAAGTGATTTGTTTCTTGAGACCGGCGACGCGAATCTCGAAGAACTCGTCCAGGTTGCTGGAGAAGATCAGCAGAAACTTCAGCCGCTCCAGCAAGGGATAGGACTCGTCCAGCGCCTGTTCCAGCACGCGGATGTTGAACTGCAGTTGCGAAAGCTCGCGATGGATGTACAGGCTGCTGTCATCCAGGCCGGGTATGGCAATCGCCGGAGCCGCCAGCGCGGGCTCGGTCACCGTCGCGGGTGGAGCGGGCTCCAGCTCCGGTGGGGTTTCGGCAATTTGCTCCACCACAGGTTGAGCATCTTTTACGGCAACTTCAGTGAGTACTTCGGTATTCATCGAATGTTCCTGGGAGGGCTATTTCTGCTCTCGTAACAATTGAGCTGCGCGAACGGCAAAGTACGTCAGGATGCCATCTGCGCCTGCACGTTTAAAAGCGGTCAGGGACTCGAGGATAACCCCTTCGCTCAACCAGCCATTCTGGATCGCTGCCATGTGCATGGCGTATTCGCCGCTGACTTGATAGACAAACGTCGGCACTTTGAATTCTTCTTTGACCCGGCAGAGGATGTCCAGATAGGGCATGCCTGGCTTGACCATGACCATGTCTGCGCCTTCTGACAAGTCAGCCGCCACTTCGTGCAGGGCTTCGTTGCTGTTGGCCGGGTCCATCTGATAGGAGGCCTTGTTGGCCTTGCCCAGGTTCAGCGCCGAACCGACCGCATCGCGGAACGGCCCGTAGTAGGCACTGGCGTACTTCGCCGAGTAGGCCATGATCCGCACGTTGACGTGACCGGCCACTTCGAGGGCTTCGCGGATCGCCTGGATGCGCCCGTCCATCATGTCCGACGGCGCCACGACCTGAGCACCGGCTTCGGCATGGGACAGGGCTTGCTTGACCAGTGCGTCGACGGTGATGTCGTTCTGCACATAGCCTTCTTCGTCGAGAATGCCGTCCTGGCCGTGGGTGGTGAACGGGTCCAGCGCGACGTCGGTGATCACACCCAGCTCCGGGAACTGCGCGCGCAGGGCACGGGTGGCACGCTGGGCGATACCCTCGGGGTTCCAGGCTTCGGCGGCGTCCAGCGACTTGAGGTCCGGCGGCGTCACCGGGAACAGCGCCAGCGCCGGAATGCCCAGCTCGACCCATTTAGCCGCTTCTTCCAGCAACAGATCGATGGTCAGGCGTTCGACGCCAGGCATCGAGGCAACCGCTTCGCGACGGTTTTCACCGTCAAGCACGAACACCGGCAGGATCAGGTCATCGACGGTCAGGACGTTTTCACGGACCAGTCGGCGAGAAAAATCGTCACGACGGTTGCGGCGCAGGCGGGTTGCAGGAAACAAACGGTTGGCGGGGGTAAAGCTCACGACAGACTCCTGAGCCCGCGCAGACGGGCGAGCGTGACAGTTATAAGCGGCCATTATGACGAACAGATGACAGTTGTGTGCAACCTGTGACACGTAGCCGCATTCCATTGTCGTTGTAGGAAATGTTCACGTCGAGACACATTTGGACACTTTCCTGAATGTGTACGAAGGGTTAGGCTGCGCGTTCATTTCGCCAGCACCCAGACAATGCTCCAACAATTTCTGCATGACTTCGGCTACTTTGCCCTGTTTCTCGGCACATTCTTCGAAGGCGAAACCATTCTGGTACTCGCAGGCTTCCTCGCGTTCCGTGGATACATGGACATCAACATGGTGGTGGTCGTGGCCTTCTTCGGCAGCTATGCCGGCGATCAGCTGTGGTACTTCCTGGGACGCAAGCACGGTCGCAAGCTGCTGGCGCGCAAGCCCCGCTGGCAACTGATGGGTGACCGGGCGCTGGAACATATCCGCAAGCACCCGGACATCTGGGTCCTGAGCTTCCGCTTCGTCTACGGCCTGCGTACGGTGATGCCGGTGGCGATCGGCCTGTCGGGCTATCCACCGGGCCGTTATCTGCTGCTCAACGGGATTGGCGCGGCAATATGGGCCGCCGCGCTGGCGGCAGCGGCCTATCACTTCGGCGCGGTGCTGGAAGGCATGCTCGGCAGCATCAAGAAATACGAGCTGTGGGTCCTCGGTGCCCTGCTCGTCCTGGGCCTGGGTTTGTGGCTGCGCCGCCGCTTCAAGAATGCGCGCCTGGCCAAGCAGGTCTACGCCGACGAGCAAGCCTTGAAGGCCGAACAGGCCAATACCGGCGAACCTAAGACGCCAGTCGAGTGAAACGGTTTCTACAGCAGTAGAGACCGATGCCGCTGAGCAGGCTGTAACTGAGCAGGCCGACCCAGCCCACCGCGCTGGCCGGCCAGAGCCCCACCACCGGCGCCAGCCATACCAGCGGCACGTTCGACGCCAGCCGCAGCAGCTCCAGCTTCAACGCCCACGGGCGATTCTCCAGGGCCACGCCCAGCACGAACAATCCCAGTGCCACTGCCCCCCAGCCCAGCACCAGAGCGGGGGTCGACAGACTCGGCTCCAGATTCATCAAGTAGCTGCCCAACGCGATGTAGACGCAGAACTGCAACACCACGTACCACACCTGACGCCCATCCAGTGGCACTTCGAATTTGCGAAACTGACTCAGGTCCGGTTTGCTCATCGGATACTTCGCCGCCACATCCGCCGGCCGCCACCCCGTGCGCATGAACCAGATCCGACACTTGTCCCAGGTGCTTTCGGCACGCCGCGCATCGGCCCATAGCTGCGCGTAAAACTGCACGTTCGCCCATATCGGATTCCAGCTCGCCAGCGGCGTGGTCACACCGAAAATCACGGGTTCGTTGTCGTCCTCCTCCTGGAAGGAGCCGAATAGACGGTCCCAAATAATGAACACCCCACCGTAGTTGCGATCCATGTAGAGAGCGTTCTGCGCATGGTGGGCCCGATGATTGGATGGCGTGACAAAGAACCACTCGAACCATCCGAGTTTGGGAATGTGCCGGGTGTGGACCCAAAACTGGTACAGCAGGTTCAGCGAGGCGACACTGATAAAGACCAGCAGCGGCACGCCGGCCAAGGCCATGGGCAGATAGAAGATCCAGCTCAACAGGAATCCGGTGCTGGTCTGGCGCAGGGCGGTGGAGAGGTTGTAGTCCTCGCTCTGGTGATGCACCGAATGCGCGGCCCAGAGAATGTTGCGCTCGTGGCCCATGCGATG
This sequence comes from Pseudomonas izuensis, assembly GCF_002356535.2. NCBI lineage: Bacteria > Pseudomonadati > Pseudomonadota > Gammaproteobacteria > Pseudomonadales > Pseudomonadaceae > Pseudomonas > Pseudomonas izuensis. The sequence goes on from NZ_AP017423.2 coordinate 6,511,362, forward strand.
CAGCCAGTAGTAGCAGAAGTCGTAAAAGACGAAGGCGAACACCCAGACCCACACGCTGTCGGCCGAGAGCTCGAACCACGCCAGATGCTTGAGGGCCAATGCATAGGTGACAAACCCCACACCCTTGGTCAGCAGGCCGGTGGTGGTCGACAGCACGCCGGTGCTGATGCTGTTGATCGCGTCCGCCACCCGATAATTGTTGACCCCGCGCCAACGGTCGGCCAGCAGCTCGACGGCAATCAGCACAAAGAAAAACGGCACCGCATACAAAATGAAGTCCATGACGCGCCCTGGTCGGAATCTGTAGCACAGATCCTATGTTTAGCCGCGAATTAACCCTATGGCAACGAGTGACAAATTAGTGGACATTTAACGCCATGAATCTGGAGAAAAGCCCATGAGCAAAAAAGTTGCAGTGATCCTTTCCGGTTGTGGTGTGTACGACGGCGCCGAGATCTATGAAAGCGTGATTACCCTGCTGCGCCTGGACCAGCGTGGCGCGCAGGTGCAGTGTTTCGCACCAAATATTGCGCAGCTGCATGTGATCAACCACCTGACCGGCGAAGAAATGCCCGAATCGCGCAATGTGCTGGTGGAATCGGCGCGGATTGCCCGCGGCGAGATCAAGGATATCCGCGAAGCAGACGCCGAAGATTTCGATGCCCTGATCATTCCCGGCGGATTCGGATCGGCCAAGAACCTCTCCAACTTCGCCATCGAAGGCACCGGCTGCACCGTGCAACCGGAAGTCCTGGCCTTGACCGAAGCGTTTGCCGAGGCCGGAAAACCGGTCGGTCTGATCTGCATCTCCCCTGCCCTGGCGGCGAAGATCTATGGCCCCGGCGTGACCTGCACCATCGGCAACGATGCCGACACCGCAGCCGCCCTGAACAAGATGGGCGCCACCCACAAGGATTGTGCGGTGAGCGACATTGTCGAAGACAAGGCGCGCAAACTGGTGAGCACCCCGGCGTACATGCTGGCGCAAAGCATCAGCGAAGCGGCTTCGGGCATCAACAAACTGGTCGACCGCGTACTCGAACTGACCCACGAAAACGACGCCTGATGTGATCTGAATGTGGGAGCGAGCCTGCTCGCGAAAGCGGAGTGTCATTCAGCATTGATGTTGACTGATACATCGCATTCGCGAGCAGGCTCGCTCCCACAAGGTTTTATGCCAGCCTCAGGGTTTGCGGGTCAGCCGGGTTAAAATCCGATCCAGCGCATTGGCAAACGCCTGCTTCTCGCGCTCGCCAAACGGTGCGGGGCCGCCGCTCATCTGCCCCTGCTCACGCAAATCGGTGAACAGGTTGCGCACCGCCAGCCGATCGCCCATGTTCTGCGCGTCGAACTCCTTGCCCCGCGGGTCCAGCGCCGCTACGCCTTTTTTCACCAGGCGGTCCGCCAGGGGCACATCGCTGCAGATCACCAGTTCACCGGGCACTGCGTGTTCCACCAGGTAATCGTCGGCCGCGTCCGGGCCACTCGGCACCACGATCAGCTTCACCAGGGCCAGGCCCGGCTTGATCTGCGGCTGCCCGGCCACCAGCACCACTTCGAACCGGCGCTTGAGGGCGAACTTCACCACCAGATCCTTGGCCGCTCGGGGGCAGGCGTCGGCATCGATCCAGACACGCATCAGGTTTTCCTCTCTAAAAGCTTCGCGAGCAGGCTCGCTCCCACAGGTTATACGCAAATCCTGTGGGAGCGAGCCTGCTCGCGAATATGAGCGAAGCGAATGCCGTTAAGCCGTAACCCGCTGCTTCTCGGCCACACGACTGCGGCCATACAGCACGACGATCGCAATGATCGCCACCGCCTGCGCACTCAGCGAATACGCATCCGCATGAATCCCCAGCCACTCGAAGTCGAAGAACGGCACCGGCCGCGTACCGAAGATTCCGGCCTCCTGCAATGCCTTCACGCCATGTCCGGCGAACACCACCGACAATGCGCACAACAGACCGGCGTTGATGCTGAAGAACAACGCCAACGGCAATTTCGCCGATCCGCGCAGGATCACCCAAGCAAGGCCCACCAACAGCACCAACGCCGTCGCGCCGCCAGCCAGCACCGCATCGTGGCCCGCAGGGCCAGCCTGCAACCACAGGGTCTCGTAGAACAGGATCACTTCGAACAGTTCACGATACACCGAGAAGAACGCCAGGATCGCAAAACCGAAACGCCCGCCACCGCCCACCAGGCTGCTCTTGATGTAATCCTGCCAGGCCGCGGCATGACGACGGTCGTGCATCCACACGCCAAGCCACAGCACCATGACGCTGGCGAACAACGCCGTCGCCCCTTCCAGCAACTCACGCTGCGAACCGCTGACATCGATCACATACGCCGCCAGCGCCCAGGTCCCGAGCCCGGCCAACAGTGCCAGCCCCCAACCGACGTTGACACTGCGCACCGCCGACTGCTGGCCGGTGTTACGCAAGAAGGCGAGGATCGCCGCCAGCACCAAAATCGCCTCCAGCCCTTCACGCAGCAGAATCAACAGGCCGGAAATGTAGCTCAGCGACCAGCTCAAGCCGTCGTTGCCCAGCAAGCCGGCAGAGGCCCTCAACTTGGCCTTGGCCGCCTCCAGACGCTGCTCGACCTGCTCCATCGGCAAGCCATCCTGCAACGACTGACGGTAGGCCATCAGCGACTTTTCGGTGTCTTTGCGCACATTGGCATCGACGTTATCGAGAGAGCTTTCGACCAGTTCGAAGCCTTCCAGGTACGCCGCCACCGACAAGTCATAGGCCTGTTCGCGGTCGCCCGCACGGTAAGCTGCGAGGCTCTTGTCCAGGGTGGCGGCGGTGTAGTCGAGCAACTGCGCCGGGCCACGCTTGACCTGCGGTGGTTGCGCCCGTTGCGCACGGAAGGTTGCCGCCGCTTGCGGACCATCGGCAGCCTGCACTTCGGCCGGTGTCTGGCGGGCCAGATCGGCAATGTTGTAGACCTTGTCGCCGCTGGACGTCGCCGGGTCCGAACTGAAGCTGGCGATATAGGTGGCCAGGTCCCAACGCTGACGATCATCCAACTGATCGGCGAAGGCTGGCATGTCGGTGCCTTCAACCCCTAGACCCAGGGTGCTGTAGATCGCATAGAGACTCAGGTGATCCAGACGCGCGTTATCACGCAGGTTGGTCGGAGGCGGCGTCAGGCCGACGCCCGCCGGGCCATCACCCGCCCCGGCATCGCCGTGGCATACCGAACAGTGCTGCGCGTACAGCGGCGCACCACGGGTCGGGTCCGGGGTGATGATCGGGGCCTGGCTGACTTCATAGGCCACGGCCAGCTGCGCGCCGAGTTGCCGTGCCTGACGGGCGACATCCGCGCCATCCTGACGCGCAGTGATCGCATGACGCAGTGTGCTGATGCCCTGCTCCAATCCGGCCTTTTCCTGCTTGGCCGGCATGCCAGTCACCAGGCCTTGTAGCGCCTGGACGAACTCCAGTTGCTCGCGGTATTCAGCCTCGTTGACAACCTTGCCTGCCTGCACCGCTTCCGGGTAGTCCGCACCAATGTAATCGAGTAAATGCAGGGCTTGCGGTGCGCCCTCCACCGTGTCGGCCAGCAGATTAAAACTGCATAAGGCGAACACCGGCGCTATCAGCCAGGCCAGGAATCGGGACGGGGCAATCATGAATGAATCTCAATTGAAAACAGGAAGTAACATATTGTTCCCTCCCAATAACTTTCACTCAAGCTTTGTATGCACTGTCCAAGGGCTAGCCACCACCCGGCCAATAAAAAAGGCGACCTGAGAAGGTCGCCTTTTTTGTGCCTGCCGGTTTTACGCCGCCGCTTTTCGCAGCGTCGCCATGAACGCCGCCGCGCCGATGAACAGTCCGGCAAACGTGCGGTTCATGCGTTTTTGCTGTTTGGGCGTGCGCAACAGACGCAGCACCTTGGACGCCAGCCCGGTATACCCGGCCATGACGATCAGGTCGACGCAAATCATGGTCACACCGATGATCAGGTACTGGATCACCAGTGGCGCGTGCGGGTCGATGAACTGAGGCAACACCGCGAGCATGAACACCAGCGCCTTCGGGTTGCTGATGTTCACCAGGAAACCACGGAACACCAGGACCATCGGTTTGCCGATCGGGCGGATGGCTGCGTCATCCGCCATGTCGCTGGGCAGCGCACGCCATTGCTTGATCGCGAGGTAGACCAGGTACGCCACGCCGAACCATTTGATCGCATAGAAGGCTGTGGCCGACGCCGTGAGAATCGCCCCCACACCGGCGCCGACAATGGCGATCTGCACCGCCAGGCCCAATTGCAGGCCCAAGGCGTTCCAATAGCCACGCCAGAAACCGTATTGCAGACCGCTGGACATCGACGCAATGGCGCCGGCACCGGGAGACAGACTGATCACCCAGCAGGCGGCAAAAAACGCCAGCCATGTTTGAAGCTCCATTGCACACCTCGACTCAGACTCGTGACAGACGTCTAAGCTAATGCGGCTTTGGGCGGATGACTATCGATTTTTTGCGGGATATTGCGGTAGCCGACCGGCGTTTGCACCTTGAGGGCCCCTTCGCGAGCAGGCTCGCTCCCACAATTTGATCTCAGTGAGTACAAAATTTGTGAACACCTCAGATCCACTGTGGGAGCGGCCTGCTCGCGAAAGCGGTCTGTCAGCAAACAGAGGGCTTACTTCTCAAACCCACTCGAAGGAAACACATCAGTCCCACGCCAACGCCGCACCGAACGCTGGAAGAACAGGCTATTGGGCACTTGCACCATCGCACTGCCAGTACCCAGTTCTTCAGCCTCGATCAACGTGGTGTACAGCAGATTGATCGCCACGACCCGGCCTTTGACGCCAGGCTTGTCGGTGGTGTCCACCAATTCGACCACATCGCCAAGACGGAACGGGCCAACGGTAAAGATCAGGATCGCGCAGAGCAGATTGGAGAGCACGCTCCACATGGCGAAAAACGCCACCGCAGCGACCGCGACAAAACCGGACAACGCCGTCCAGAGCACCGTGGCCGACACCCCGAGGCGCTCCAGCACGAAAATCAGCGCGCTACCCATGATCAGCCAGCGCAGGCCGCCGCGCAGCGGCATCAGCAATTGCGGCGGAAACGGGTAGCGCTCGCCCAGTCGGGTCAGACCTTTGGCGACAAAGCGCTGGGCGATGTAACCGGCCAGCAGGATCAGCAGGATTTGCACGCCGAGCCAGATCGGCTCGACCCACATCGCCGGCAGCGGGAGCCTCAAGGCGTCCATCAGGACAGCGACTCCAGCTCCGCCTGCATGCTCTCCAGCAGTTCCAGGGCTTCCATCCAGGCTTCTTCCAGCTCCGCTTCACGCACCTTCAACTTGGCCTGCTCGGCCAGCAGATCACGCAACTCGTTCTTGCGCATTGGCTCGTAGATATCGCTGTCGCCGAGGCTGGCGTCGATCTTCGCCAGTTTCTCGTGGAGCTTGCCCAACTCGGCTTCGAGCTTGTCGGCCTCGCGCTTGTGCGGTGCCAGTTGCTGACGCAAGGCGGCTGCAGCCTGACGCTGGGCTTTCTTGTCGGTCTTGTCCGGGTTGACCGGGGTTGTGCTGACTGGAGCATTGCGCTGACGGTAGTCCACCAGCCAACGGGTGTAGTCTTCCAGGTCGCCGTCGAACTCTTCGACCTTGCCGTCCGCCACCAGGAAGAAGTTATCGGTAGTGCTTTTGAGCAGGTGACGGTCGTGGGAGACCACCAGTACCGCACCACTGAATTCCTGTAGGGCCATGGTCAGCGCCAGGCGCATTTCCAGGTCCAGGTGGTTGGTCGGTTCGTCGAGCAGCAACAGGTTCGGCCGGTCCCAGGCGATCAACGCCAGGGCCAGGCGTGCCTTCTCGCCACCGGAGAAATTCAGCACCGGCTCATCGATCCGCGCACCACGGAAGTCGAAACCGCCGAGGAAGTCCCGCAGGGTCTGTTCGCGCTCGGTCGGGGCCAGACGCTGCAAGTGCAGCAATGGGCTGGCCTTGGAATCCAGGGAGTCGAGCTGATGCTGGGCGAAGTAGCCGACGACGGTGTTCTCGCCACGGGTCAACCGGCCGGCCAGCGGTTCGAGTTCACCCGCGAGGTTCTTGATCAGGGTCGACTTGCCCGCGCCGTTAGGGCCGAGCAATCCGATCCGCGCGCCGGGGGTCAGTTGCAGCTTGACCTTCTCCAGCACGGTCTTCTCGCCGTAGCCCAGGCGGGCATCGGACAGGTCGATCAGCGGGCTGGAAATTTTCTGCGATTCGCGGAAGACGAAATCGAACGGCGAATCGACGTGGGCAGCTGTCAGCTCTTCCATCCGCTCCAGCGCCTTGATCCGGCTCTGGGCCTGACGGGCCTTGGTGGCCTGGGCCTTGAAGCGGGCGATGTAGCTTTCCATGTGCGCGCGCTGTGCCTGCTGCTTCTCGTAGGCCTGCTGTTGCTGGGCCAAGCGTTCGGCACGGGCACGCTCGAAAGCGCTGTAGCCACCACGGTACAGGGTGATCTTGCGCTGATCGACGTGGGCCACGTGATCGACCACGGCATCGAGGAAGTCGCGGTCGTGGGAGATCAGCATCAGGGTGCCGGGATAATTCTTGAGCCACTCTTCGAGCCAGATGATGGCGTCGAGGTCCAGGTGGTTGGTCGGTTCGTCGAGCAGCAACAGGTCCGAAGGGCACATCAGGGCCTGGGCCAGGTTCAGGCGCATCCGCCAGCCACCGGAGAAATCTCCGACCTGACGATCCATCTGATCGTTGGTGAACCCGAGGCCCGCCAGCAACTTGCGCGCCCGCGCGTCGGCGGTGTAACCGTCGGCGCTGTCGAGTTCCGCGTGCAGGCGGGCCTGTGCGGCACCGTCATGGGCCGCTTCGGCGGCCGCCAGGTCGCGTTGCACCTGGCGCAGGCGCAAGTCGCCATCGAGCACGTAGTCGACCGCCAGGCGATCGAGCGTGTCGACCTCCTGACGCATGTGGGCGATATGCCAGTCGGCCGGCAGGAAGCAATCGCCCGAGTCCGGGTGCAATTCACCCCGAAGCAAGGCGAACAGGCTCGATTTGCCGGCGCCGTTGGCACCGATGAGGCCGGCTTTCTGGCCGGCGTGCAGCGTCAGCTCGGCGTCTTCTAGCAGACGTTGCGGGCCACGCTGTAAAGTCAGGTTCTGAAGTCGAATCATAATGGCGGCGGAGTCTACCAGCTTCGCTCGCAACTGGCGCGAGTAGCACTATGTCCTCTGACCTGTGGAGCTTTTCCGTAGAGACCTATTCCCGTCGCGGCGTTGAACCCCTGTGCCTGCACTTGCAGTCGCAGGGTGCGAACGTGTGCCTGCTGCTGTGCGGGCTGTGGCTGGGAGAACGTGGCGTGTCCTTCGACGAACAACGGTTGAAGCGGCTTCTTGATGTAGCCGGACCTTGGGACGCTGAGGTCGTGCGACCGGTGCGCGCCCTGCGAGAACGATGGAAAGTCGCCGCGAGCGAGGATGCTGGCCTGAACAATTTGCGCGAGGAAGTGAAGACACTGGAAATGGAAGCCGAACGACTTCTGTTATTGCAATTGGAGCGAGTGGCGCAGGGTTGGCCAGAAGATGAGGCGGCCGATCTATCGGCCTGGCTCGAAGGTGTAGCAGCGGACGCCGCCCACCTGAACCGCGACGCGCTGCTTCAGCTGCGCGTCGCGGCAACCGGCACTTAGGAAGCGCTGGTTGGGGTGGTGGTGCTCGACGGTGCTACTGGCGTTGGCGCAGTGGTGGCTGTCGAGGTGGTTGCCGTTGGCGCAGGAGCAGCCGAAACAGATGGCGCTGGCGCTGGCGTCGCTGGCTTGGCAGCAGGTGCCGGGGTCGGCTTGGCAGCAACGGCCGGTTTTTTCACGGCGGGTTTCGCTGCAGGCTTGGCAGCCGGTTTTGCAGCGACTGGTTTGGCTGCTGGTTTTACAGCCGGTTTGGCAGCAGCAGGTTTGGCTGCCGGTTTCGCTGCGGCAGGTTTTGCGGCAGTGGCTGGCTTGGCGGCGGCAGGTTTTGCAGCAGCCGTTTTCGCAGCCGGTCTGGCCGCTGGTTTTGCAGCTGGCTTGGCAGCGGTTTTAGCCGCGACAGGTTTTGCCGCTGGCTTGGCCGCAGGTTTTGCAGCGGCAGTCCTGGCAGCAGGTTTTGCGGCTGGCTTGGCGGCAGGTTTGGCTGCCGGTTTTGCTGCTGCGGTTTTCGCTACGGCGGGTTTCGCAGCAGCGGTTCTTGCGGCCGGTTTTGCGGCAGCTGTTTTAGCAGCAGCTGGCTTGGCAGCGGCCGTTCTGGCAGCCGGTTTGGCAGCGCTGGCAGCAACCGGTTTTTTCGCCGCTGGTTTTGCTGCGGCTTTCACCGGTGCTTTGGCAACCGGTTTGGCGGCAGGCTTGGCCGGTGCTTTTGCAGCAACCGGTTTGGCAGCGGCTTTCTTCGCAGGGGCCGCAGCAGGCTTGGCCGCACGCAGGGACAATGCCTTGCCGACAGCCTCTTGTACTCGACCAACGCCCTGGGCCAGTTTCAGGCTTTCTTGAGCGTCGCGCTTGAGTTGCAGAATGTAGCCGCGAGTGTCCGACTGACGCGCCTTGAGGGCATCAAGCAGGTCCTCGAGTTCCTTCACTCCGTCCTTGGCTTTGGCTTGTGCCTTAGCCTTGCCGGCCGCCGCAGCGTCCTGCAATTTGGTGCGGGTTTTGTGCAATTTTTCCTGCGCTTTTCCGCGCTGCTTTTCCAGTTTGGCGAGCAGTTTTTCAGCATCAGCCAAGGCTTCGGAACAAGCGGTTTCCAGATGCTCGAGCAAGCTGCCCGAGAGTTGTTGGAGTAAGTGCAACGGGGTATTTACAGGCTTCTTGGTGGCCGACATGGTTTACCTCCTGGCTGACGTGGGTGCGGCTCATACTAGACCTCTGCTGCTACCGCCGCTAGGGCATCTTGACAGTATCCAAAGCGTTGCGTTGCAACGGATCGAAAATGTTCTGCGCTTGAACAAAAGCAGTTCACCGTTGAACGCATTCTCACTGGCATAATCGCCCGCATCTCAGGTTGGAGAGTGCACATGTCGCGCTACTTTTTTTTATCGCTCTGCGTGATTTTTTCCGCGGCCCACGCTGCTGAAAAAACCCAGGAAAATGATGCCCACGATCTCGCTTACAGCCTGGGTGCGAGCCTCGGTGAACGCTTGCGCCAGGAGGTTCCCGACCTGCAGCTAAAAGCGCTGGTTGAAGGTTTGCAGCAAGCCTATCAAGGCAAACCGCTGGCGCTGAAAGACGAGCAGATCGAACAGATTCTGACCGAGCACGAAGCCCGGGTTGCCACGCAAACACCTGCACCGCAAAGCGAACTGGCGCTGGAAAACGAGCAGCGTTTTCTCGCCGGGGAAAAAGCCAAACCCGGCGTTCGCGAACTGGCCGATGGAATTCTGCTGACGGAGTTGGTACCGGGTAATGGCGCCAAGGCCGGACCGAACGGAAAAGTGCAGGTGCTTTACGTCGGACGCCTTCCCGACGGTACGGTGTTCGACCAGAACGACCAGCCACAATGGTTCAGCCTCGACAGCGTGATCAACGGCTGGCGCAGTGCGTTGCAGAACATGCCGGTCGGTGCCAAATGGCGCCTGGTGATTCCATCGGCACAGGCCTACGGTGCCGACGGTGCCGGCGACCTGATCGCACCGTTCACGCCGCTGGTATTCGAAGTCGAATTGCGCGGCGCCACCAGCTGACAGCGGAAATGAAAAACGGTGCGCCTTGGCGCACCGTTTCGGGGTCTTGCGAGAAGCGGGTTCAGGCCTGGACCGAGTCTTCTTCCTTGTGAGCGGTGTGCAGCACTTCGATCAGGCAATCTTCCAGCTCGAAGCGTTCGTGCAACAGGCCACCGAGTTCCTTGAACTTCTCTGCGACGCATTTGCCGGCATCGCACAGGTCATTGAACGCGAGCAGTTTTTCGGTGATGACGTCGATGCGCGGGTAGATGGTCTCGGCGAGTTCCAGGCCACGCTTGTCGTTGAAGGCCTTGGCCTCCCCCGTCAGCTGCTCATAGATCTCGAAGTGTCCGGCAGACACGTAGTCGACCAGCACACCGCAGAATTCCTGCAAAGGTTTGCGGTTTTCACCCAGCGCCTCGGGCTTGGCGCCGAGTGCGTCGTAGGCCCCGATCAGTTCTCGACGCTCCTGCAACCAGCGATCGATCAGCAGATGTACTCCACCCCAACGTTCCTGAGCATTCTGACAACTTTCGAGCATGGCGGTCTCTCTTCCCTTGTGGGTCATGCTGCCCTACACCCGTCGCCCTGAAAATCAGGAATCGGCCAGGCAGAGCGTCATCGAGCAACATAATTCCAATGACACGTGCGGGCAGATTATGCCCGCGCGACTGTGGCTTCAAGGTACGCAGGCGATAAAGTTCATACAAGTGTTTAATCACCCGCCAGTGCCCGGCGCGACGACTCGCCGCTGAGCGGTCGCCGCATGGCGGTCCAGACAAGGCGCAACAGCTGATAAATCCCCAGCATCGTCATCGCGATGAAGAACAACAAACTCCATTCCGGAATGCTCAGGTCGAACAGTGTCCAGGCGATCTGACCACAGTCGAGGGTGCCTTTAAACATCTGCTGCACAACACCGATCCAGGACGTGCTGGCAACCAGGTCGGGCAGATTGGGGGCGCAGGTCGATATCTGATGCGCAGGATCACTTTGCAGCAGCACCTGCCGCCACGCCATGACCGCTCCCGCCAGACTGCAGAACAGACCGAGCAACCAATACACGAAAGAACCCAGGCGACCAGGGCCCTGCACTGCGGCCGTCAGGCAGACACCCGTCAGCAACGCCAGGCAAGCCCGTTGCAACAGGCACAAACCACATGGCTTGAGGCCAACGGCATACTCAAGATAGTAGGACACACCCAGGACCAGGGCGCCCGCAACGAAAACCGTGAAAAACAAGGAGCGTGTGCAGGCCGAATACATGGATTTTCCGTAACAGTAAGGACCGACAGCTACGGTAGAGGAAAGCGCGCCGGCGTTTCAAGGCAGGGCTACAGGGACACTTCAACAGGAGTGTAGGGAATTCCCGACAGCGGTAAGAGGATTAGGTGTAATCGTTTGTAGGACGCTGCCGAAGACGCAATCAGACGTAAAAAAACCGACATCAAAATGCGTGTGTGGTGGCATGGGGGCCGCTTCGCAGCCCCGGCGGGAAGAGCTCCTTCGCCACAAGGTCATCTTTGAGCCATTGAGTCCCGGCTCAATCAAGCGCGAATGGGCACCGGCAATGGCGCTGCCAGCAAGCGCTCATCGAGCAACCCCAGACCTTCCTGGAACAGTTGATTGCTGCGCCCGGTGTCACCCATTTGCGCCAACAGCCGCGCCAGCTCGGCACAGGCTTCGGGATTGCGCTGAACGCGCAGGCTGCTTTCCAGATAATCCCGGGCCTTGCCCCACAAGCTGCTTTGCAGGCACAGGCGCCCCAACGTCAGCAACAGGCCTGGGTCGGCGGGATGGTCCTTGAGCCAGCCTTCGGCGTGTTGCAATTGACGAGCCGGATCACTGCCACGAACCAGCCCGTAGAGACGCGCCAGGTGACTGTCATAGTTGCGCTTGAGCGCTGTGCGCAAGACTTCCTCGGCCTCGACCTGCGCACCCAGCTGCCGCAGTTGCTCGGCGTAGGCAAGCACCAGTTGCGGTTCTTGACGCTGAGCCGCAGACAGTTGCTGCCAGGCACGATTGAGCGATTGCAAACCAACGGTCCCGCCCTCTTCCTGATGCGCCGCCAGCGACAGGTTCTCGCCCCAGGCACGGCGCTCCAGCTCGACCAGTTCAGCCGGCGGGAGAACCTTGTCCTTGCGTAACTCTGGCAACAGGCGAATCAGCGCCGACCAGTCGCCCCGTTGCTGATGCAGGCGCTGCAATTGGCGCAGAGTCTGTGCGTTATGAGGGTGGCGTTCGTGCATCGCTTGCAGGGTCGTCAGGGCGCCTTCGGTATCGCCACGATCGGTCTGCAATTGTGCGTGGTTCAGGGCAATCGCCAGCTCGGCCTGAGGCTGACGCTCCAACGCCCGCTCCAGCAGACTGTCGCTCTCTTCGTAATGCCCTTGCTCGTTCGCGGCGCGGGCAGCGCCGAGGTAGTAGAGCAGCGGCTGGCGCTCGGCTTCCGCAGCCCGATGCAAGTGGCGCTGCGCACTGGCCCAGCGCCCCTCGGCCAGATCCAGCTGACCGTGCTCGATCGCCACTTGTATCCGGCGACTGCGATTGCGCCGCGACCAGGGATTGACCACGCCGCCGGAAGTCGTCACCAGTTCGATCAACGCCTTGATGCCCCAGAACACCAGCCAGAGCACGGCAACCAGCGCCAGCGTCGCCCACAGACTCGACTCGAAGCGGAAACTTTTATAAGCGATCAGCACGTAACCGGAATGCTCGGCAATCGCCAACCCCAACGCAGCCGCAGCGGCTATGGCCAGGAACACGATCACATACAGGCGCTTCATGGCGTGGCCTCCTGCGCGGCGCTTGCGGCAGGCTTGGCCAGCGGCTTGATCGAATCTTCGGCGTTGACATTGCGCCGCTCCAGATAACCCTGGACCGCACTGAGCGTCCCGGTCAGGTCCGGGGTCACCACGGTCACTGGCTGCGTGCTCAGTTCGGCCACCTGATCAAGCATCACTTTGCTCTGCGGGTTGTCCGGGTTGAAATTACCTTTGAGTACGTCACGCGCCTCGTCCAGTGCCTGACTGTAAACCACAGCCTGGCCATTGAGTGCAGCCCATTGTGCCTGCTCCAGCGCCAGGCTCAGGGCCAGACGCACCTGGCTCAGGCTCTGCCCGGCAAGCAATGGGCGGACATTTTTATCGGCATTGAAATCGATGCGGATGTAACGCGAGATCTGATCCCACCATTGCGCCCAGCGACTGGCGCCGTCGCCGTCGGCGGTCAGGCCGAGCAGCGATTCGCCACGCTCTTTGTACTCGGGTGCCAGCTCGGTGAGGCCAGTAACCTGTTCGCGCAGCGCCCCCAGGCGCAGGAACAGCCCGGTGCGATCCGGCTGCTCGGTGCTGCGCAACGCCACAAGGGTCTTGGCCACCTGTTCGCGCGCGGCGAAGGCACCCGGATCATTTTGTTCGCGCAGAATTTCGTCGGCACCCTGCACCAGGGCCTGGGCGCTGCTGATGTCCTGCAAGGCAGACAGGCGCAGACTGGCCAGACGCAGCAAGTGCTCGGCCTCGGCCAGGCGCCAGTCCTTGCGGCTGGCGCCGAGGACGGTTTCCAGTCGCTGATTCAGCCGCTGCTGATCGCCTTGCAGCTGAATCACCAGACGACTGCGCTCTTCCAGCACATCGGCGCCGGGCAATTGCTCCAGACGCGCGCTCAGGCGCTGTTCATTGAGCTTCAGGCTTTGCGCCTCGTCGCTCAACGCCTGCACCTGACTCAAGTGCTGCTGGTTGGTCGCTTGCAGGTGGCGCACCTGCCAGACGCCCCAACCGCCCACCGCCACACCGACAGCGCCCACCAGCAGCGCGACGATCGCCAGCCCATTGCCTCGGCGCTGCACTGCAACAGGCGGCGGCATTTGATCAACAGGTGCATCGAGCGGTGCATCGAGCACAGGTCGCGCGTTATCTTTAGGCAAGGCTGTTTCGCTCACGTATCCATCCTTTGCATTAGAGAACGGGTTCGGGATGCTCCCGCAACGCCGTCAGCAAGGCCGCGGCACTGGCGCCACGACAATCCACAACAGTCAGGGCACCGGCAGCACGTGCCAGCTCGGCGACCCTGGGGCTAGGTACAAACAACGGCAACCGCGCCAATTGCGGCCAGGCATCGCCAGCCAATTGATGCAGGTGCTCAAAACCCTGTCCACTGCTGACCACCAGTGCATTCAGGCGTTCCGATTCGATACGTCCGGGCAGTGCTGCCGGCGGGTATTGCGGCAGCTCGCGGCGGTACAACTCCAGGTACTCGACACTAGCACCTCGCTCACGCAAGCGCTCAGCCAGCAACTCGCGACCACCCTCCCCACGCAGGATCAGCACACGCGGCTCGGGTCGGGCGATAGCCTCGCGCAAATTCGCCAGCTCAAGCAAGGCTTCGCTGTCATCGCCATCCTCCGGAAAGCTCACGTCCAGGTGGTGATCCTCAAGAATCTGCGCTGTCGCCGCGCCAACGCTGAACCACTTCACACGCGGTGTTTGCGCGCAAAACCGGTCGAGCAGTTCGACGCCGATCCGCGCGGCGGGCTTGCTGACTACGATCACTGCGCAGTAATGATCCAGGTCGCGGATCACGTCGCGCATTGTGTCAGAGGCAGGGATTGGCACGATGTCCAAAAGCGGCAAGCTGCTGCTGAAAATCCCCTGCCCGGCCAGGAAGCCGCTCAGCGCCGCCGACTCATCCGCCGGACGCGTCAGCAGCAGGCGCCAGCCCGTCACTCGTGTCCTGCCTCGCCATAGACCGCTTTGAGAATGTCGGCGGCGCCCTGGCTCAACAAGTCTTCGGCCACTCGCACACCCAGGGCTTCGGCATCACCACGCGGTGCACGCGCCTGCGCGCTGAGCAGCAGACCGCCATTGGGATCACCCACCAAGCCGCGCAACCAGATCTGTTCGCCTTCAAGCACGGCGTAGCAGGCGATCGGCACCTGGCAACCGCCATTCAGATGTTTGTTGAGGGCACGTTCGGCGGTCACTCGGGTGGCGGTGTCCTGGTGATGCAGCGGTGCCAGCAGCGCGTGAATTTCGCTGTCGGCACTGCGGCACTCGATGCCCACTGCGCCTTGACCACCCGCCGGCAGACTGTCGTCGACACTGATGGCCGAGGTAATGCGATCTTCAAAACCCAGGCGAATCAAACCGGCGGAGGCAAGGATAATGGCGTCGTATTCGCCAGCATCGAGCTTGGCCAGGCGAGTGTTGACGTTTCCGCGCAAGAAGCGGATTTCCAGGTCCGGACGACGGGTCAGCAACTGGGCCTGACGGCGCAGGCTCGACGTGCCGACGATGCTGCCTGGCGGCAATTCTTCAAGGCTGGCGTAGGTATTGGAGACAAATGCATCGCGCGGGTCTTCGCGCTCGCAGATACAGAACAGGCCGAGGCCTTCAGGGAAATCCATCGGCACGTCTTTCATGGAGTGCACGGCGATGTCTGCTTCGTTTTCCAGCAGCGCGGTTTCCAGCTCCTTGACGAACAGGCCCTTGCCGCCGATTTTCGACAGCGGTGAGTCGAGCAGCTTGTCGCCGCGACTGACCATCGGAACCAGCGTCACGAGAAGGCCCGGATGGGCCTCTTCCAGACGGGCTTTGACGTATTCGGCCTGCCACAGGGCGAGAGCACTTTTGCGGGTGGCGATGCGGATCTGGCGAGAGGACATGGATCAATCCGTACTGAATAGATACGGCGGATAATAACAGCTCAGCCAAATCCACTTTGACTTGTATCAGAAACTACTGTGCCTCCCTGGCCCCGGGTGTCCGGCAATCGGGTGTGAAATTCGCCTGCGACCGGCGAATCAAAGCTGTTGCATCATTTTCCGCACGCCGGCCACATGGCGCCGACTGACGATCAACGCATCGCCGTTCAGGCCTTTGAGGAACAGCTGAAAATGTCCCAGAGGCGTTCGCTGCAAGCGTTCGATACGCTCACGAGCAACCAGTGCGTTGCGGTGGATGCGCACGAAACGGTCACCGAATTCGTCTTCAAGGGCTTTGAGCGGTTCGTCGAGCAGCACCTCGCCGGTTTCGTGGCGCAAGGTCACGTATTTGTGATCGGCGATGAAGTAAACCACCTGATCCAGCGGAATCAGCTCGATCCCCTTACGGGTGCGTGCGCTGATATGGCTGCGGGGGCCACTGCCACTTTCGGCGGCCGGACGGGTCAGGGCCGAGAGTTGGACACGATTGGGACGTTCGGCTTTTTTTAACGCGTCATGTAAATGTTCAGTTCTCACCGGTTTCACCAGATAGCCTACGGCGCTGGCCTGTAAGGCTTCCACGGCAAATTCATCGGGCCCCGTGCAAAACACCACGGCGGGCGGGGTTTCGCGCTCGCACAATCGCGCGGCCACTTGCAGGCCATCGAGGCCTGGCATGCGGATATCGAGCAGAACGATATCCGGTTTGTGGCTGTCGATCAGTGCCAGCGCCTCTTCGCCGTTCGTGGCGCTGGGCTCCAGGACACTGTATCCCTCGAGTTCGCCAACCATTCGGCTCAGGCGCTCGCGGGCAAGGGGGTCGTCATCAACGATCAGGACATTCATATTGCGCTGGATTCCTGCGTGAGTCTCGCACAAGGATAGCGTAGACAGGTGAAGTGACGTCCGTCACCGCGATCCACGCTAAGACTAGCCCGAGCGTCAAAAAGTGCCGCTCGTCCGGCGGTAAAAATTTTATCCGACGGGCAATTGGCGGCCCAGGCCCGCATTGGCGACACATCGCCACAGGGTTTGCTGATACGCAATATGAACACCCCTCTTCTTATAGTCAGCATCTGCACCGAGAAGTGCGCTAGTCCTACTGTCCAACTGTAGACGGTTGCCGGGCCGATATTGCTCAAATGAGAAATATCGTTGCGCAAACAGTGAAAACTGCAGGAGCGAGCTTGCTCGCGATGGACGCTAACGAAAACGAGGGCTTCCTGGATACACGCGTCGCCTTCAGGTTCATCGCGAGCAGGCTCGCCCCTGCAGGTCCAATGAAAACCAGTCGACCAGTGTCAGCGACAGCATTGGCAACCCTGTTATTATCCGCGGCAGCTTTCAACGCCATCTTTCTTCAGCCGATACGAGCGAATTCATGAGCACTGACAAGACCAATCAGTCCTGGGGCGGCCGCTTCAGTGAACCCGTCGACGCCTTCGTCGCCCGCTTCACCGCCTCCGTCACCTTCGACCAGCGCCTGTATCGCCACGACATCATGGGCTCGATTGCCCACGCCACCATGCTGGCCAAGGTCGGCGTGCTGACGGATGCCGAGCGCGACAGCATCATCGATGGCCTGAAGACCATCCAGGGTGAAATCGAGGCCGGCCAGTTCGACTGGCGCATCGACCTCGAAGACGTGCACATGAACATCGAGGCGCGCCTGACCGACCGCATCGGCGTGACCGGTAAAAAGCTGCACACCGGCCGCAGCCGTAACGATCAGGTCGCCACCGATATCCGTCTGTGGCTGCGTGACGAGATCGACCTGATCCTGGGCGAAATCACCCGTCTGCAAAAAGGCTTGCTGGAACAGGCCGAGCGCGAAGCGGGCAGCATCATGCCCGGCTTCACCCACCTGCAAACCGCGCAGCCGGTGACCTTCGGGCACCACATGCTGGCCTGGTTCGAAATGCTCAGCCGCGACTACGAGCGCCTGGTCGACTGCCGCAAACGCACCAACCGCATGCCACTGGGCAGCGCCGCACTGGCCGGCACCACCTACCCGATCGACCGTGAATACACCGCGCAACTGCTGGGCTTCGACGCGGTCGGGGGCAACTCCCTGGACAACGTGTCTGATCGCGATTTCGCCATCGAATTCTGCTCGGCTGCCAGTATCGCGATGATGCACCTGTCGCGCTTCTCCGAAGAGCTGGTGCTGTGGACCAGCGCGCAGTTCCAGTTCATCGATCTGCCGGACCGTTTCTGCACCGGCAGCTCGATCATGCCGCAAAAGAAAAACCCGGACGTGCCGGAGCTGGTGCGTGGCAAGACCGGCCGTGTATTCGGCGCGCTGATGGGCCTGCTGACCCTGATGAAAGGCCAGCCTCTGGCCTACAACAAGGACAACCAGGAAGACAAGGAACCGCTGTTCGACGCCGCCGATACCCTGCGCGACTCGTTGCGTGCCTTTGCCGACATGATCCCGGCGATCAAGCCCAAGCACGCCATGATGCGCGAAGCAGCCCTGCGCGGTTTCTCCACTGCCACTGACCTGGCCGACTACCTGGTGCGTCGTGGCCTGCCGTTCCGGGATTGCCACGAAATCGTGGGTCATGCCGTGAAGTACGGCGTGGAAAGCGGCAAGGACCTGGCGGAAATGAGCCTGGAAGAACTGCGCAAGTTCAGCGACCAGATCGATCAGGACGTGTTCGCCGTGCTGACACTGGAAGGTTCGGTCAATGCCCGTAACCACATCGGAGGAACGGCGCCGGCACAGGTGAAGGCAGCCGTGGCTCGCGGCCAGGCGCTGCTCGCCAGCCGCTAAAAGCATCGCGGGCAAGCCTTGCTCCCACAGGTCGCGTCGATTTCGAAATCAATGCTGACCTGTGGGAGCAAGGCTTGCCCGCGATGGCATTCGCAAGAACGCTACAAAAACTATTTCTTGGACGCGATCATCGCCATGAACGCCGGCATCGCCGCTTCCTTGTCCGCCGCAACCCGTTGCACGTTCGGATTGTCCCCCAGACGCTCCAGCAGCGCCTTGGCTTCTGGCAGTTCAGCCAGCAAATCAATATCAAACAGCTTTTTCGCCACCCCACAGGCCAGCGGCACGCTGTACAAGAAGTACACATCCGCCACGCTCAGGCTGTCGCCCGCCACGTAAGGGCTGAATTTTCCGTGCCTGCCCAAGGATGCAACGCCCAGCAGCAATTCGGCCTTGGTCTTTTCCTTGATCGCATCCGGCAACGTCATGCCGAAAAACGCTTCGGGATAGCAGGCGCGCGCAGGCAGTTCGATATACAGCTCGATCTCCTTGGCCAGTGCCAACACCTGAGCACGCTCAAAGGAATCGCTCGGCAGCAGCGGCTTGCCTTTCTGGCTTTGCTCGATGTATTCGAGGATCACGCTGGTTTCATTGATGAAACCCTGCTCGACACCCAACACCGGCACCTTGCCACGCGGGCTGATGGCCAGCGCTTCAGGCGTCTGGCCGGCATAAAACGGCACCTCTTCAAACGGCAGTCCTTTTTCCAGCAGCGCCAGCTTGACCATGTTGTAGTAGTTGCTGACGGAAAATCCATAAAGCTTGAGCATCACATAGCCTCCAGGCCGTGCAGGGGTTGGCAGTGCCTGTTATAGAACGCCGCGGCCATTCTCGCCAGCAGCATCACAGCCCTGAATGCGGGTAAACTGGCCACCTTTCCTAGAGGAGCCTGCCATGAGCGAGCCAACCCCCGATACCCGCCAAGACGACATCGACGAAGAAGAGTTCGCCGAGAACACGCTGATCGAAGCCATCGAAAACCAGATTGAAAGCGATAATCCGCCGGCAGCCAAGGCGACGTTCAACAAGCTGACACTGGTGGGTTACGAGCGGGAGGAAATCCTCAACCTGATGGCCCACGTTTTAGCGGTAGAAATCGACGCTATCCTCGAAGAAGACCGCGCGTTCAATACCGAATGGTACGAAGCGGCGCTGCGTGCACTGCCAGAGTTGCCACCCGAAAAGAAATAACCCCTCCCTTCCCCCTGTAGGAGCGAGCCTGCTCGCGAAGAACCTGAGAGCACCGCGGGCTGTCAGGCCTCCAGCGTCATCGTTGACGACCATCGCGAGCAGGCTCGCTCCTACAGAGAGAAAAAAGGCTGCTGCGAGCACTGGACATGCCGCACCGGCGGGTTCACCTTAGGGGCGCTGTCGTCCAATTCCTAGAAAGTCTGGAGTCCTTATGTCGCTTACCCCTGAGTTGGTTGCAGAACTGGAAATCCTCGCACTCTTCAACCTGGACAGTTCCCAGGAAGGTTTGAAAATTCATCAGACCGCTGCCCCAAAAGCCATTGCCGCTGCCCAACGCCTGTACGAAAAAGAACTGATCGACCAGCCCGATGGTGGTTATCTGACCAGCCTGGGACGCGACGCCGCGCAAAGTGTGCAGACCGTGCTCACTATTCTGAAAGCTGAAGAAACAGCCTGAATTCCACCGTATCGCCCACGGAAACCCCTGCCACGGGATTTCCGCGGGCACTCAGTGCCGCCTGACGTCGCCATGCGATACAAATCTGACGTCAAAAAAACAAAATCGGCTTAAATGTCCCGGGATCGAGGCGCTAAACTTCCCTCACCCGAGAGCCCCACGTCCGAGCCCTGCGAGCCGGTTTGAGCTGACATGATCCGCACCCATGAAATCCGCCCCGACCTGGACGAGGGAATCGACCGAAAGGTTCTGAGCCAACTGCGCGCACGCTTCCTGAAGCTCAATGAGGGCCGCATGAGGCGGGCCATGGAAGGTTTGTCGACCCGCCAGCAAGGGGTGCTCAACCTCCTGCCGCTGTTTTTCCACGTCAATCATCCGCTGTTGCCCGGCTACGTTTCCGGCAGTACACCGGCCGGGCTGTCGAACTTCGAACCCGACGCCAATGTTCTTGCCGAAGCCCAGCGCCTGACCCGCTCGTTCTCCTATAAGCCGCGCCACGGCAGCAATCCGCCACGCCCGATTCATGGCCTGTTCCTGATGGGCAGCCTCGGCACCCTGGCCCAGGCCGAGCAGAGCGACATGGACGTGTGGGTTTGCCACAGTTCGGACCTGGGCGAGAACGAACTCGCCGAACTGCGCAAGAAATGTCAGTTGCTTGAAGCCTGGGCTGCCAGCCAGGGCGCCGAGGCGCACTTCTTCCTGATCGACCCGGCCCGTTTTGCGCGGGGTGAACGCGACAATCAACTCAGCTCCGAAAATTGCGGCACCACCCAGCACTTCCTGTTGCTGGACGAGTTCTATCGAACGGCGATCTGGCTGGCCGGACGCACGCCGATCTGGTGGCTGGTGCCGGTCTATGAAGAAGCGAGTTACGACCGCTACATCCACACACTGCTGTCAAAGCGGTTCATCCGCGCCGACGAAACCCTCGACCTGGGGCATCTGGCGTTCATTCCCCCCGGCGAATTCATCGGCGCCGGGCTGTGGCAATTGTTCAAGGGCATCGAATCACCGTACAAATCGGTGCTCAAGTTGCTGCTGACCGAGGTTTACGCCAGCGAACATCCCAGGGTCCAGTGCCTGAGCCTGCGCTTCAAACAGGCGGTGTTCGCCAATCGGCTCGACCTCGATGAACTGGACCCCTACGTCGTGGTTTACCGGCGCATCGAGGAATACCTCATCGCCCGTAATGAGCCGGATCGACTGGAACTGGTGCGGCGCGCGCTGTACCTGAAGGTCAATCGCAAGCTCACCGGCAACACCGGGCGCACCCAAAGCTGGCAACGCTCGCTGCTCGAGCGCCTGGCCCACGAATGGCATTGGGACCAGCGCCAGTTGGCCCTGCTCGACAGCCGCAGCCAGTGGAAGGTTCGCCAGGTCGGTTCCGAGCGCCGCGCCCTGGTCAACGAGCTCAATTACAGTTACCGCTTTCTGACCCAGTTTGCCCAGCACGAACAGACCGTCAGCCTGATCAACAAACGCGACCTCAGCGTGCTGGGCCGACGCCTGTATGCGGCCTTCGAGCGCAAGGCGGACAAGGTCGAGTTCATCAACCCGGGCATCGCCCCGGACCTGGCCGAAGACACCCTGACGCTGGTGCACATGGAGAACAGAAAGGAAGCGGGGCAATCTCAATGGGGTCTGTACAACGGCAGCCTGACCGCCCTTGAGTGGGAGCATTTCGCCCCGATCAAACGCAGCCGCCAACTGCTCGAATTGCTCACCTGGTGCCACCGCAACGGCGTGATCGACAGCAGCACCCGACTGGCCTTGCATCCTGGCAGCAGTGACCTGAGCGAATTCGAACTGTTCAACCTGCTCGGCAGCCTGCAACAGAGCATCCCCCTGCCTCTGCCCACGGTCGCCGAAGAGCGCTTGCTGCGGGCCAGCGTGCCCAGCGAAGTGCTGATTCTGGTGAATGTCGGCGTCGACCCGCTCAAGCACCACCGCGACCTGAACATCCTGATGACCACCGAGCGCACCGACTCCCTGAGTTACGCAGGCGTACGGGAAAATCTGGTGCTGACCCTGGATCAGGTCACGCTCAATAGCTGGAACGAAGTGCTGGTCAATCGCTTCGACGGCCCCCATGCCTTGCTCGACTGCCTGCGCGATTACCTCAACAACCTGCCGGACGGCACGTGGCAACCCCGATTACGTGTGCGTTGCTTCTGCCACAACCGCGCCCAGTTCATCGCCCAACGCGTTGAAGACATCCTCGAGATCGCGCAGACCCTGCTGCTGAGCAAACTCAACCACCGCTACCTGATCCAGGTCCAGCAGCATTATCACGTGCTGGAACTGGTGCCCGGCCAGGTCAGGCACATCGCCCTCTCCACACTGCCAGCGCTTTACGACTACCTGGGCGAAGAACTGACCCGGTACAGCCCACTGCACCTGGACCCGATGGCACTGGAGGACAACGACCTCGCGCTGCTACTGCCAATGGGCCAGCCAGGTTGCATTCAGGTGTTCTACCGAATCAACGAAGACCACGCCGACGTGTACGCACTGGATGAATTCAATGCCTTGTGGCAACAACGTTTGCCGTGGCATGACGAGCAAAGCCTGTTGGTGCCGCTGCAACGATTCCTGCAATCGATCCAGTACCGGCGCGACGCCTTGCAGCCGATGGACCCGGCTCAATCCCGGAGCCTGGACACTTTTTATTACCAACTCTTGCCTTCAGGTTCAGGCCGGGCACGCCGGGTCGAAGCCCGCCCGGCACCGCAAACCCCGGTCAATAGGCCCTTCTATGATGTACAGGCGATCGTCGGCAAAGCTGCACCGGGCAAAGTGCAGGTCACGTTGTACTGCAATCAGCGGGAATTTTCAGAACTCGAGCATGGCGACCAACTGTTCAGCGTGGTCGCCCGGGAAATCGTCGAGCAACGCCGCGAGACCAAACGCTACCGCTGCTACATCACCGATCTGGACCTGTCGGGCCTGCTCGGTGATGGTCAGGGTTCAAGCAATCTGTACCTGCGTTACAAGGCCGACCTGGAGCACGCATTGAACAAGGCGCTCGGGCAGGTGTGAGGCGGGGTCAAACGTTGAAATCGCCACCGTTGGCCGGCTGCGACTCGACTTCCAGCAATGTCAGTTTCAGGGTCTTGCCGCCCGGTGCCGGCCAGTCGATGTGCTGGCCAACCTTCAAGCCGAGCAATGCACTGCCCACCGGCGCCAGGATGGAAATCTTGCCTTCGTCGGCATTGGCATCCTTCGGGTAAACCAGGGTCAGGTGATAGTCCTTGCCGCTGATTTCTTCACGGCAGTGAACGCGGGAATTCATGGTCACGACATCGGCGGGCACTTCATCGTGGCCGACCACCGTATCGGCGCGATCCAGCTCGGTTTGCAGCGCGATAACACCTGGCAGGGTTTCATCCAGGCTGTCGATCAGACGCTCCAGACGTTGAACGTCCAGACGTGTAAGGGTGATGGAAGGTGCGGTCATGATCAGGGCAGACTCCTTTCTTCTGCACGAAAAAAGCAAAACCCCGCCAGAAAAAGGCGGGGTTTTCACAAGCCTCGATGGGTTGAGGCGTATCTGGACACTATCACAGCTCAAAAAATATACAAGCCGCCACCGGGCGGTGCGCAACGCCTGTAGGAGCCGGCTTGCTGGCGATAGGGCTTTAAAGGTGCAGTGAACTTCAGGCCGCCTTCGCTGGCAAGCCAGCTCCTACAGGTGCTGGCGCTGCAAAGCCTGCGCACAAATCACCCGCCGGCGCTCATCGTCGGCCGAGCGCCATTCGCGAATGTCTTCGACATGGCGGAAACATCCGAGACAGACCTTCTGCTCATCCAGCCGGCAAACGCCGCTGCAGGGAGAAGGCACCGCCGGACTGACATTGCTGTACAACGGCTTGGGCGGACGAACGGGCGCAGGCTGGGTCACGATCTCACAGGCCTTCGAAATCGAATTCGACACCGGCCTGCTGCTTGACGATGCGCTCAAGCATTTCGCCCAGCTGCTCTTCGCTCTTGTCGCACATCCAGCGCTCGCTCTCTTCGTCGTAATCGAAGTGGAAACCACCGGACACCGCGGCCAGCCACAACTGCCGCAACGGTTCCTGACGACTGAAGATCAACTGAGTGCCGTTTTCGAACTTGACGGTCAGCACACCGGCCGAGCTTTCCAGATCGATATCCAGGTCGCTGTCGTCAAAGATGTCCTCCAGGGTTTGCTGGGTGGCATCGACCAGATCGTGGAAACGGGCTTCGGACAAACTCATTACGGCAACCTCAAAAAGTGTCTGATCAGGCTCAAGCGCCGCAAGATACGGGCGAGCTCCGGTGATTGCAAAGAATAACGCCCGGCTACCCCCATCTGTGGGAGCGAGCTTGCTCGCGATGAGGTCGTCACATTCAACATTATGGTCGACTGACACACCACTATCGCGAGCAGGCTCACTCCAACAGGGATTGCCTGACAACGACGACTATCTCGCAAGGCCCGCCGGACGGGCGGTCCGTTGCATAGGCAAGCTGCCGGGTGGCCGGTATACTCCGGCGCAATTAATGCATTTTCAAGGATTTCGCCATGAAGCGCCTGATCTCTTCCCTTGCCGCGCTCCTCGCGGTTGCCTGTCTTGTGTCGGCCTGCGGTCAAAAAGGCCCGTTGTACCTGCCCGACGAAGACCAGGATCCTGCAGAACAGGCGCAATCCTCGCAAAAGCAGCCTGCTTCCAAGGCACACAAGCACGACGTCTACCAATAATAAGGGAACCTCATGGACGCTTTTAACTACCGTGACGGTGAACTGTTCGCGGAAGGTGTTGCCCTGTCTGCCATCGCCGATCGCTTTGGTACACCGACCTACGTTTACTCCCGTGCCCACATCGAAGCCCAATATCTGGCTTACGCCGATGCGCTGGCCGGCATGCCGCACCTGGTCTGCTTCGCGGTCAAGGCCAACTCCAACCTGGGTGTGCTGAATGTCCTGGCGCGCCTGGGCGCCGGTTTCGACATCGTGTCCCGTGGCGAACTGGAACGCGTATTGGCCGCTGGCGGCAGCGCCGACAAGATCGTGTTCTCCGGCGTCGGCAAGACCCGTGACGACATGCGTCGCGCCCTGGAAGTCGGCGTGCACTGCTTCAACGTCGAGTCAACCGACGAGCTGGAACGCCTGCAAGTGGTGGCCGCCGAGCTGGGTGTTCGCGCGCCGATCTCGCTGCGCGTGAACCCGGACGTCGATGCCGGCACTCACCCATACATTTCCACCGGTCTCAAAGAGAACAAGTTCGGCATCGCCATCGCCGACGCCGAAGACGTGTATGTGCGTGCCGCGCAGCTGCCGAACCTGGAAGTGGTCGGCGTCGATTGCCATATCGGTTCGCAACTGACCACCCTGCCACCCTTCATCGATGCACTCGACCGCCTGCTGGGCCTGGTCGATCGCCTCGGCGATTGCGGCATCTACCTGCGTCACATCGACCTCGGTGGCGGTTTGGGTGTGCGTTATCGCGATGAAGAACCGCCATTGGCCGGCGACTACATCAAGGCCGTGCGCGAGCGTCTCGACGGTCGTGACCTGGCACTGGTATTCGAACCTGGACGCTTCATCGTGGCCAACGCCGGCGTGCTGCTGACCCAGGTCGAGTACCTCAAGCACACCGAGCACAAAGATTTCGCCATCGTCGACGCGGCCATGAACGACCTGATCCGCCCGGCGCTGTATCAAGCCTGGATGGACGTCACCGCCGTGCGCCCGCGCAGCACCGCTGCCCGCGCCTACGACATCGTCGGCCCGATCTGCGAGACCGGCGACTTCCTGGCTAAGGAGCGTGAACTGGCCCTGGAAGAAGGCGACCTGCTGGCCGTGCATTCGGCCGGTGCCTACGGGTTTGTCATGAGCTCCAACTACAACACCCGCGGCCGCGCCGCCGAAGTGTTGGTGGACGGTGATCAGGCATTTGAAGTGCGTCGCCGTGAAACGGTAGCCGAGTTGTATGCTGGCGAAAGCCTGCTGCCGGAGTAAAACCATGCTGCTGCGTTTTACCAAGATGCACGGCCTAGGCAATGACTTCATGGTCCTCGACCTGGTCAGCCAGCACGCGCACATTCTGCCCAAGCACGCCAAATTGTGGGGTGATCGGCATACCGGCATCGGTTTCGATCAGTTGCTGATCGTCGAAGCACCGAGCAATCCGGACGTGGATTTCCGTTATCGGATCTTCAATTCCGACGGTTCCGAAGTGGAACAGTGCGGTAACGGAGCACGTTGTTTCGCCCGTTTCGTGCTCGATAAACGCCTGACCGCAAAACGGCAGATCCGCGTCGAAACCAAAAGCGGCATCATCGAACTGGATGTGCGCAACGACGGGCAGATCGGCGTGAACATGGGCGCACCGCGCCTGGTTCCGGCCGATATTCCGTTCCAGGCACCGGAGCAGGCCCTGAGTTATCAGGTCGACGTCGACGGTACTTCGGTCGAGTTGGCCGCCGTGTCCATGGGCAACCCCCACGCCGTACTACGAGTCAGCGATATCAACAATGCACCGGTGCATGAACTGGGGCCGAAAATCGAACATCACTCGCGCTTCCCGGCGCGGGTCAACGTCGGTTTTCTCCAGGTCATCGACCGGGGCCGCGCGCAGTTGCGCGTCTGGGAGCGCGGAGCCGGGGAAACCCAGGCCTGCGGTACCGGCGCCTGTGCCGCCGCAGTGGCCGCGATCAGCCAGGGGTGGATGGATTCGCCACTATTGATCGACCTGCCTGGCGGGCGTCTGTCCATTGAATGGGCAGGCCCAGGCCAACCGGTCATGATGACCGGCCCGGCAGTACGCGTATACGAAGGACAAGTGCGTCTTTGAGTGAGCCGAAGCCATGACCGATAAGCCTCAGGTACCCGCCCGACAGCCCGACGAATCAGCGTCCGAAAGCCTGGAGGCGGCGGCGATTGCCGCGTACCTGGAGGCTCATCCGGATTTCTTCGTCGAGCACCAGGAACTGCTGCCGGCCTTGCGTATTCCCCACCGACGCGGCGACACCGTGTCGCTGGTCGAGCGGCAGATGACCATCCTGCGCGACCGCAATATCGAGTTGCGCCACCGTCTCTCGCACCTGATGGACGTGGCTCGCGACAACGACCGCCTTTTCGACAAGACCCGCCGCCTGATCCTCGCGCTGATGGATGCCAACACCCTGGAGGACGTGGTGATGTGCGTCGAAGACAGCCTGCGCCAGGACTTCCAGGTGCCCTTCGTCAGCCTCATCCTGCTCGGCGACAACGCCATGCCGGTCGGCCGCTGGGTCACCCATGCCGAAGCGCAAGTGGCCATTGGCGGCTTGCTGCAGGAAAACAAAAGCATCAGCGGCAGCCTGCGCGAGCACGAACTGGACTTCCTGTTCGGTGAGGAACAGCGCAAGCAGATTGGCTCCACCGCCGTTGTCGCCATCACTCACCAGGGGATCCATGGCATCCTGGCCATCGCCAGCCGTGATCCGCAGCACTACAAAAGCTCGGTGGGCACATTGTTCCTGAGCTACATCGCCGAAGTCATGGGCCGCGTGCTGCCACGGCTCAACAGTTCCCTGCGTTCGGTACGCTGATCATGGAACGGCAACTGGACGCTTACTGCGAACACTTGCGCAGTGAGCGACAGGTGTCGCCGCACACGCTGTCCGCCTACCGCCGTGACCTCGACAAAGTGCTGGCCTGGTGCGTCAAACAGAACATCGGCAGCTGGGCCGCGCTGGACATCCAGCGCCTGCGCAGCCTGATCGCCCGCCTGCATGCCCAGGGCCAATCCTCCCGCAGCCTGGCGCGGCTGCTGTCGGCGGTGCGCGGGCTCTATCACTATCTGAACCGCGAGGGTCTCTGCGACCACGATCCGGCCAACGGCCTCGCGCCGCCTAAAGGTGAACGCCGCCTGCCGAAAACCCTCGACACCGACCGCGCACTGCAACTGCTTGAAGGCGGGGTCGAAGACGACTTTCTCGCGCGCCGGGATCAGGCGATTCTTGAGTTGTTCTACTCCTCCGGGTTGCGGTTATCGGAGCTGACCGGGTTGAATCTCGATCAGCTTGATTTGGCGGACGGCATGGTCCAGGTACACGGCAAGGGCAGCAAAACTCGCCTGTTGCCGGTGGGCAAAAAGGCTCGCGAAGCACTGGAACTGTGGCTGCCCCTGCGAGCACTCGCCAACCCGGCGGACGATGCGGTGTTTGTCAGCCAGCAGGGGCGGCGTCTGGGGCCTCGGGCGATCCAGTTACGGGTCAAAGCGGCTGGCGAACGCGAACTGGGGCAAAACCTGCATCCACACATGTTGCGGCATTCCTTCGCCAGCCATTTGCTGGAGTCTTCCCAGGACCTGCGGGCGGTGCAGGAACTGCTCGGGCACTCCGACATCAAGACCACCCAGATCTATACCCACCTGGACTTCCAGCACCTGGCCACCGTCTACGACAGCGCCCATCCACGGGCCAAACGCATTAAAGGCGATGATTCATGACGATCCAATTGATCACCTTCGACCTCGACGACACCCTGTGGGACACCGCCCCGGTGATCGCCAGTGCCGAAGCCGTATTGCGTGAGTGGCTGACCGAGCATGCGCCCAACCTGGGCGCCGTTCCTGTGGACCACTTGTGGGCCATCCGAGAACGCATCCTGGGCAGCGAGCCAGGCCTCAAGTACCGCATCAGCGCCTTGCGTCGGCGCGTGTTGTTCCATGCCCTGGAAGAAGCCGGTTATACCCACGAACAAGCGTCGGACCTGGCTGATCAGAGCTTCGAAGTGTTCCTGCATGCCAGGCATCAGCTGGAAATTTTCCCGGAGGTGCAACCGACTCTGGAAGTGCTGGCCAACCACTACGCCCTCGGGGTCGTCACCAACGGCAATGCCGATGTGCGGCGGTTGGGGCTGGCGGACTACTTCAAGTTTGCGCTGTGCGCCGAAGACATCGGCATCGCCAAACCCGATGCACGACTGTTCCATGAGGCATTGCAACGCGGAGGTGCAACCCCTGAGACGGCGGTGCATATCGGTGATCATCCGGGCGACGACATTGCCGGCGCTCAACAGGCGGGGCTGCGGGCGGTCTGGTTCAACCCGTCGGGCAAAGCCTGGGAGGCCGATCACCTGCCGGATGCCGAGATTCGCAGCCTGACCGAATTGCCGGCGTTGTTGGCCCTGTGGAACTCCCAGCAATAACGCTGCCCCCTGTAGGAGCAAAGCTTGCTCGCGATGGCGGAACATTCAAAATACATGTCGACTGACACACCGTCATCGCGAGCAAGCTTTGCTCCTACAGGTGTTGTGTCAAGCCTGAGGGTTTTGTTTCAGGCATGAAAAAGCCCGCAGCGACGGCGGGCTTTTTCAGCAAGCGGGTAACAGGCTCAGATAGGCCGGCTGCCGTACTTGTTGTCAGGCTTCTTGGGCGGATCGGCGACCACGTTGGCCTCCACTTCCTGCACTTTGCCGCCACGAGCCAGGAACTCTTCCATGGCCTTGGCCAGGGCGTCACGTTCCTTGTTCTTGGCTTCGACACTCGGCAGCTCATCGACCGATACCGCTGCCTTGGCTTTGCCTTTGGCGGTCGGAACGGGCGCATCACCACCATCGTCTTCAGCGACGTCTTCCGCCGCTGCTTCCAGACCTTCTTCGGTTTCGTCGTCGTCGCCTACTTCGAGGTCGTCGTTTTCCAGATCATCGTCGCTCATGTTCTACCTCATGACTTGCGAAAAGCAGATTAGTTATAGCCCAGCTTTGCCCTCTGTCGAAGGCTGCCGGAAAAAAATCAACAGCCGCTGGTGACCAGCGGTTATGCCCCTTCACCGTGCACGGTGGCGAGGACTTTACGAGCACCGCCATGATCACGGTGCTCGCCCAGGTAAACGCCTTGCCAGGTCCCTAACGCCAGTCGGCCCGCCGAAATCGGCAAACTGAGCTGACAGCCAAGTACGCTGGCCTTGAAGTGCGCCGGGAGGTCGTCCAGGCCTTCGTCGTTATGCTCATAGCCATCTGTTCCTTGTGGGATCAGACGATTGAAAAATCGTTCGAAGTCGCGACGTACCGCCGGATCGGCGTTCTCGTTGATGCTCAACGACGCCGAGGTATGCTGTAGACACAAATGCAACAGACCGACCCGACACGCCTTGAGTTCAGGCAGGCCGGCGAGTAACTCGTCCGTTACCAGATGAAAGCCCCGGGGCCTAGCCCGCAAGGTAATCAGAGTCTGTTGCCACATACAGTTCTCCGCACGTTCGGGGCGCATTCTAGCGCGCTCTGGGAAAAAACAAAGGCCCTAATAATCCTTCCATCATGTAAGCCTTCGGCGGCACAAACACACGCGTCGTAAACGTTCACAAAGCTGGAAGAAAAAACCTTTCAGCCGCACCACTAATGATAAATCGCGGACAAAAAAATGCCCGGCAAGCCGGGCAAGTTTTTACATGCGCGTGCTTACAAGTTGTAGCCGCGTTCGTTATGAAGTGCCAGATCGATACCGACCGATTCTTCTTCATCGGTGATGCGCAAGCCCATGACAGCATCCAGCACCTTGAGGATGATGAAGGTGGCGATCGCGGTGTAGATCACCGTGACGCCGACGCCCTTGCACTGAATCCAGACCTGCGCGGCAATGTCGGTCACGGTGCCGAAGCCACCCAGGGACGGTGCCGCGAATACACCGGTCAGGATCGCGCCGAGGATACCGCCGATACCGTGTACGCCGAATGCATCCAGGGAGTCGTCATAGCCGAGCTTGCGTTTCAGGGTGGTGGCACAGAAGAAGCACACCACGCCTGCTGCCAGGCCGATGATCAGCGAACCCATCGGGCCCACGGTGCCAGCGGCTGGAGTGATTGCCACCAGACCGGCGACCACACCCGAAGCGATACCCAATGCACTTGGTTTGCCGTGGGTGATCCACTCGGCAAACATCCAGCCCAGTGCAGCGGCAGCGGTTGCGATCTGGGTCACCAGCATCGCCATACCGGCCGTACCGTTGGCCGCGGCAGCGGAACCGGCGTTGAAGCCGAACCAGCCGACCCACAACATCGCTGCGCCCATCAGGGTGTAACCGAGGTTATGCGGTGCCATCGGGGTGGTCGGGAAGCCTTTGCGCTTGCCCAGTACCAGGCAGGCAACCAGGCCGGCCACACCGGCGTTGATGTGAACCACGGTGCCGCCCGCGAAGTCGAGCACGCCCCAGTCGCCCAACAGCGAACCCGGGCCGCTCCAGACCATGTGCGCGATTGGCGCGTAAACCAGGGTGAACCAGACGCCCATGAAGATCAGCATCGCGGAGAACTTCATCCGCTCGGCGAACGCACCGACGATCAACGCCGGGGTGATGATCGCAAAGGTCATTTGATAGGTAACGAACACTGCTTCAGGGAACAGCGCCGCCGGGCCAGTAATGCTGGCAGGCGTGATACCCGCAAGGAAGGCTTTGGCAAAGCTGCCGACGAAGGAGTTGAGGTTGACGACGTTGGCTTCCATCCCCGTGGTATCGAACGCCATGCTGTAGCCATAAATGAACCACAGGATGGTGATCAGACCGGTAATGGCGAAGCACTGCATCATCACGGAAAGAATGTTTTTGGACCGAACCATGCCGCCGTAGAACAGCGCGAGGCCAGGAATAGTCATGAACAGTACAAGGGCAGTTGAGGTCAGCATCCAGGCGGTATCGCCGGAATTGAGGACTGGAGGCGCCACCGGATCTGCCGCCAAAGCCAGGCCGGGCATTACGAGGGACAACAGGGCTCCTAGCCCTGCGAATTTACGCAGAGTCATTTTGTTTTCTCCTGGGGCGTTGGGTTTGTGGCGGCTTAGATCGCGTCGGTATCGGTTTCGCCGGTACGGATGCGAATCGCCTGTTCCAGATTGACCACGAAGATCTTGCCGTCACCGATCTTGCCGGTGTTGGCGGCCTTGGTTATCGCCTCGATAACCCGGTCAAGATCCTTGTCGTCAATGGCGACATCAATCTTCACCTTTGGCAGGAAATCGACCACGTACTCCGCGCCGCGATACAGCTCGGTATGACCCTTCTGCCGACCGAAGCCTTTGACTTCAGTGACGGTAATGCCCTGCACGCCGATCTCGGACAACGACTCGCGCACGTCGTCCAACTTGAACGGCTTGATGATGGCAGTGACTAGCTTCATGAAAACTCTCTCCCGAATTGGTGGACTTGCCCCAGGAAAACAAACCCGTCTCAAGTCTAAGCGCAGTGCCTGGCTTTGTAACGCATCGTCGGCCTTACCCGCCCGCCCGACGCCGCTAACCGCTCCTTGCCAAACGCTCCCCGCGTTTCGCCTGGCGCACTGCATTCGTCACGGTGACTGCATCAGTGCATGGGTCACCAGGGTCTAAGCAGAAAGCTTGCCATCTCCACAAAATTCATAGATTTCAAGCCGTTGCCGGTTGATGCCTGCCACTTCGCCACAACACCCGGCACGTTACGCACAACAACGGTGCAGCGCCGTCCATCCGCATGCGCGAAAAGCGTGCACCCCTTACCCACGGAATTGACTGTAGACACTGCGTGATACACTGCCCGCCATTGTCACCAGGACCTTTCCCCATGCTCGCGCCCAAAGACTTCCTCGACGCCCTGACCGGCACCGCCTCCCGACTCTTCAGCGGCGACACCCCGCTGCCGAAAGCCGAAATCGAAAGCCAGTTCAAGGCCCTGCTGCAAAGCGCCTTCAGCAAGCTGGACCTGGTGAGCCGCGAAGAATTCGACAGCCAGATGGTCGTACTGGCACGCACCCGCGCCCGCCTCGAAAGCCTCGAAGCAAAAGTCGCGGAGATGGAAGCGAAGCTGAACCCACCCACCGAATAACGCACAAAGCCTACTGTAGAAACCCAATCCACTGTGGGAGCGAGCCTGCTCGCGATTGAAGGTCGGAACGACCTTCAGCTTCACCTGTAGGAGCTGCCGCAGGCTGCGATCTTTTGATCCCAAGCCCCGCAAAAATCCCGGCAACGTCCTACAAACATCGCACCGCCGTCCGATTGCGTCGTCGAGTATCCGATCTCTAAGCTCTTCCCCAGCTGAATATTCAGCTCTGGGTTTGGCGACCCGGATAGCATCCAGCGCATCGCGACCACGTTCGAACTTGGGAAGTCTTCCCTTCTCGAATTATGGCGGCTCTGCGTGGGAGACCTTCGGGTCTGCCGGTTTTTCCGGATGCACCGGTTCGCCAACCCGCGCACAGCTGCCACCCTTTTCGTTTGGCGACGACTAGAGGCAGCTTCCTACATACGCATCCGGGAGCTGCACCATGGAAGAAAACTATCTAACCCCCCACGTCTTCACCCGCCACAAACTCCACCTCCACGCCCTGCTAATAGAAAACCAACCCTGGTTCAGCGCCCGCGACCTGGGCCGCCTACTCCGCATCTACCTCAACGACCGTCAACTCCGAAAACTCGATCCCGACCAATACCAAACCGTTCGGATAGCAATACACGGTCAAATCGAAAACACCCTGCTAATCAGCGAATCCGGCGTCTACGCCCTCCTCGTCTACCACTACTGCCCCGAATACCGGGCCCTACGCGAATGGCTCACCCATGAAGTGGTCCCCGCCTTGCGAGACGCCCAACACCCCACCACCACCGAACGCCCACAACTGAGCCTGCTCAATTGGCCGGAAATGTCGTTGAGTTTGCTGCACTGGAATAACCAGCCGTGGATACGGTTGCAGGATGTGCCGCAGATGATGGAACGGGAGCCAGCAACACGCCCGGTAAACCCGTGGTGGAAGCGGGCTTCACGAGTATTGCAGGCGCTTTGAATACTTAACGTTCAACCACGCTCAATCTTGGCTGTGCGCAAATCGAAGGTCGATTGCAGATTCAGCCAGAACTCGGGCGTGGTGTTCAGATGGATAGACAGCTTCTTCGCCAAACCTGCACTGACAGCGCTTTGCTGCCTTACAACATCGCTTATTTCCGCCTCAGGCTCGTTCAGCGAGCGAGCCAACGCCACCACTGTGAGCCCCAATGGCCTCAGAAACTCTTCACTGAGAATTTCCCCAGGATGAATCGAGCGCATTCCATTCCGGTTCACTTTCACCTCCTAAGGCTGCATAGAGCCGCGATCATAAGCAGCCAACTTAATCAGGCAAGACCATCCGAACCTTTTCACCGGCGTCCTTCAACTATCTCGGCACGATCCTACAAAAAGCAGTTCTTTGTCCCGGCTTATCAGCTCACACCCGCGCCTTTAAGCTTTTCTTCTTGGTATTCGATAGACGAGGTGTTTATGAGCCCAAAAAAGCGAAAGGCGAAGCTGCTACAAATTGTTGAATTCCACGCCGAAGCACGTCACCTGGCTGGAAACCTATCGGCCAATCAACTGCGCCTTATTGAAGTCGGCATCGCGCGTGGTAAAGAACTTGAGCCCGGGGGTGGTTGGCAGGTGGAAGAAATTGACTATTTTGTCGTGAAAGAAACCGTCTGAATGGCGGTTTTTTTGTGTCTCGCCATCAGCCTGCTTCATACAAGCAACATCCAGTGAAAATTTGCCTCTTCACCCACACCTCCGAAATCTCCTCCCCCAACTACCCTTCAAAAACCGCAGGAAGCGGCCCCTCGTCACCTCAAGGAACGACCATGTCCCTCTCCATCGTCCACAGCCGCGCCCAGATCGGCGTGGATGCCCCCGCTGTCACCGTCGAAGTCCACCTGGCCAATGGTTTGCCGTCGCTGACCATGGTCGGCCTGCCTGAGGCGGCGGTTAAGGAAAGCAAGGATCGGGTGCGCAGTGCGATCATCAATTCGGGGCTGCAATTTCCGGCGCGGCGGATCACGTTGAATCTGGCGCCGGCGGATTTGCCCAAGGATGGCGGGCGGTTCGATCTGGCGATTGCCCTGGGCATTCTCTCGGCCAGTGTGCAGGTGCCGACATTGACGCTCGATGATGTGGAGTGTCTTGGGGAGTTGGCGTTATCGGGCGCGGTGCGAGCGGTTCGAGGGGTGTTGCCGGCGGCGCTGGCGGCGCGCAAGGCCGGGCGCTGGTTGATGGTGCCACGAGCGAACGCCGAGGAAGCGTGCCTGGCGTCGGGGTTGAAGGTGATTGCGGTGGATCATTTGCTTGAGGCCGTCGCGCATTTCAATGGGCATACACCGATCGAGCCTTATGTTTCCAATGGCTTGCTGTACGCCAGCAAACCTTATCCCGACTTGAATGAGGTACAGGGTCAACTCTCGGCCAAGCGTGCCTTGCTGATTGCTGCCGCAGGCGCTCACAACCTGCTGTTTAGCGGGCCACCCGGAACGGGGAAAACGCTGTTGGCCAGCCGCCTGCCGGGATTGCTGCCGCCGCTGGCCGAAAATGAAGCACTGGAAGTGGCGGCGATTCAATCGGTCACCAGTTGCGTGCCGCTGAGCCATTGGCCGCAGCGGCCGTTTCGCCAGCCGCATCACTCGGCATCCGGGCCCGCGCTGGTGGGTGGAGGCTCCAAACCCCAGCCTGGCGAAATTACTCTCGCCCACCACGGTGTGCTGTTTCTGGACGAACTCCCGGAATTTGATCGCAAGGTATTGGAGGTGCTGCGCGAGCCGCTGGAGTCCGGGCATATTGTGATCTCACGGGCCAAGGATCGCGTGCGATTTCCGGCGCGCTTTCAATTGGTCGCGGCCATGAACCCCTGCCCCTGTGGATATCTTGGCGAGCCCAGCGGTAAATGTTCGTGCACGCCGGACATGGTGCAACGCTATCGCAACAAGCTCTCGGGGCCGCTGCTGGATCGGATCGATCTGCACCTGACCGTGGCCCGGGAAGCCACGGCGCTGAATCCGGCGCATAAACCTGGGGATGACACGGCATCGGCTGCGGCGCAGGTTGCCGAGGCCCGCGAGCGACAGCACAAGCGCCAGGGATGCGCGAATGCATTTCTCGATCTGCCAGGGCTGCGCCGTCACTGCAACTTATCCACAGTCGATGAAACCTGGCTGGAAACAGCGTGTGAACGACTGACGTTGTCGCTCAGATCAGCCCATAGATTGCTCAAGGTGGCGCGGACACTGGCGGATCTGGAACAGGTTGATGCGATCAACCGTGAGCATCTGGCCGAAGCGTTGCAGTATCGGCCGGCGACGCAATAGTGCCGGGACCGTGTTGCCCCCAATCGCGAGCAGGCTCACTCCCACAGGTTCCGCGTCGCTCATGCAATATCATATCGACGCCAATCCTGTAGGAGCGAGCCTGCTCGCGAAAGCGATTTCAGCCGCGCCTGGATGAAAGCGTTCTACCTCGGAACGCAAGACCGCCGCCAGCCTCTGCGGCGCCATCATCGCATCAACTCAAATGCACGACATCCGGCAATTCCATGGCCCGTACTTCACCTTGCAAAAAGTCGCTGAGCCGGCGCATGCGTTCACCGCCCGGACGTGTTTTCGGCCACACAAGGTAGTATTTCTCACCGCTGGCCACCGCCGTCGGCCACGGCAGGCTCAAACGTCCCTGGGCAACATCTTCCGCCACCATCAGCAAATCCCCCATGGACACGCCGTAACCCCTGGCCGCAGCGATCATGCCCAGCTCCAGCGTGTCGAACACCTGCCCGCCCTTGAGCGACACCTGATCGGCCAGGCCCATGCGCTCCAGCCAATTGCGCCAGTCGCGCCGGTCCGGCGTCGGGTGCAGCAGTTCGGTGTTGGCCAGGCGCGTGGCATCCCAGGGTGGATCGTTCGGCAGATTTGGCGCGCCCACCGGGATCAACTCCTCGGGAAACAGGTAACTCGCCTCCCAGTCCGGCGGGAAATGCCCGTTGCTCAGCAACACCGCACAATCGAATGGCTCATCGTTAAAGTCCACCGAATCGACATCCATCCAGGCGCTGGTCAGTTGCACCTCATTGCCCGGCTGCAAATGGCGGAAACGACTCAGCCGCGCCAGCAACCAGCGCATGGTCAGTGTCGACGGAGCTTTCATGCGCAGAATGTCGTCTTCGGCGCGCAAGGTATTGCAGGCGCGCTCCAGGGCAGTGAAACCCTCGCGGATGCCCGGCAACAACAGCCGGGCCGACTCGGTCAGCTGCAGGTGGCGGCCACTGCGGTGAAACAAGCGGCAAGCAAAATGATCTTCGAGCGTACGAATATGCCGACTGACCGCACTTTGTGTGATCGACAACTCTTCGGCGGCACGGGTGAACGAACTGTGTCGCGCCGCCGCTTCGAATGCGCGCAGGGCATACAAGGGAGGAAGACGACGCGACATTGGGAAAGCTCCTACACCGGGATTCGGCCACCCTAGCAGAAACTGCCCAGCATGAGTTTGAATCATGCCATCCATCCTTTTTATCCCTTTGTGCAAACCCCGCGGAGCGCCGAGAATCGATGCTTTCCTGTTCACTCTGACAATCGAGCGTGATGACCATGCAGCATCCAGCACGTACTGAACTCTGGGCCATCCTGCGGCTGTCGGGGCCGTTGATCGCCTCGCAGTTGGCGCACATGCTGATGGTCCTCACCGACACCTTGATGATGGCGCGCCTGAGTCCCGAGGCGCTGGCCGGTGGCGGGCTCGGCGCGGCGAGTTATTCATTCGTGTCGATTTTCTGCATCGGCGTGATTGCGGCAGTCGGCACCCTGGTGGCGATCCGTCAGGGTGCAGGCGATATCCTCGGTGCGACCCGACTGACCCAAGCCGGGGTGTGGCTGGCGTGGCTGATGGCGCTGGGCGGCGGGCTGCTGCTGTGGAACCTCAAACCGGTCTTGCTGCTGTTCGGCCAGACCGAAAGCAACGTCCAGGCGGCTGGGCAGTTCCTGGTGTTCTTGCCCTTCGCCCTGCCCGGCTACCTGAGCTTCATGGCCCTGCGTGGCTTCACCAGCGCCATTGGCCGCGCGACGCCGGTGATGGTCATCAGCCTGGGTGGCACGGTGGCCAACTTCCTGCTCAACTACGCGTTGATCACCGGCATGTTTGGCCTGCCGAAACTGGGCTTGATGGGCATCGGCCTGGTCACGGCGATTGTGGCCAACCTCATGGCGCTGGCCCTGGCGTGGCACATCCGCCGGCATCCGGCTTATGACGCCTACCCGCTGCGTCAGGGCCTGCTGCGGCTCAACCGGCAATACCTGAAGGAGCTATGGCGCCTGGGCTTGCCGATTGGCGGCACCTACGCAGTGGAAGTCGGGCTGTTTGCATTCGCGGCACTGTGCATGGGCACCATGGGCAGTACGCAGCTGGCGGCGCACCAGATCGCCCTGCAAATCGTTTCGGTGGCGTTCATGGTCCCGGCGGGGATTTCCTACGCGATCACCATGCGCATCGGCCAACACTACGGCGCCGGGCAACTGCTGGACGCGCGACTGGCCGGACGGGTCGGTATCGCGTTCGGCGCGGCCGCGATGCTGTGCTTTGCGATGGTGTTCTGGCTGCTGCCGAATCAGTTGATCGGTCTGTTCCTGGACCACAACGACCCGGCGTTCCGCGAGGTCATCAACCTCGCCGTGAGCCTGCTGGCGGTGGCGGCGTGGTTCGAGCTGTTCGATGGCACGCAAACCATCGCCATGGGCTGCATTCGTGGGCTCAAGGATGCCAAGACTACGTTCCTGGTCGGCCTGGGTTGCTATTGGTTGATTGGCGCGCCCGCCGCGTGGTGGATGGCGTTCCACTTGCACTGGGGCCCAACCGGTGTCTGGTGGGGGCTGGCACTGGGACTGGCGTGCTCGGCGGTAAGCCTGACACTGGCGTTTGAGTGGAAGATGAAGCGGATGATTCGGCGGGAGCCATCCCCGCAGCATTTCGACGCCATCCAGGCCAAATGAAAACCCGTGGGAGCTGGCTTGCCAGCGATGGCGATGGGTCAGACGACAGATGTGTTGAATGACAAACCGCTTTCGCTGGCAAGCCAGCTCCTACAGGGGGCTCGTGTCAAATTACCCCTTCCAGCGGCGGTTGCTGGCTACTGCCAAAGGTCAGGTATTCCACCAAATCAGGCAATGCCAACGGTTTGCTGATCAGATATCCCTGCACCTGATCACAGGCAAACCCGCGCAACAGATCCAGCTGCTCCGCCGTTTCCACGCCTTCGGCAACGACTTCGAGATTGAGGTTGTGCGCGAGGTTGATCATCGCGTGAACCAGTTTGCGGTTCTCTTCGCGCTGCTCCATACCGCCGACAAAGCTCTTGTCGATCTTCAGCAAGGTGATCGGCAAGCTGTTGAGGTGTACGAACGATGAGAACCCGGTGCCGAAGTCGTCGAGGGAGAAACGCACGCCCAGGCGCCCGAGGGCGTCCATGGTTTGCTTGACCAGATCACTGCGGCGCATGACCGCAGTTTCCGTCAGTTCGAATTCCAGCCATTGCGCCTCGACGCCACGCTCGGCAATCAGCCGGCTCAGGGTCGAGAGCAACTGACTGTCCTGGAACTGGCGGAACGACAGATTGATCGCCATGTGCAGCGGCGGCAAACCGCGCTCACGCAAGGCTTGCATGTCGCGCAAGGCCCGGGAAATCACCCAGTAACCCAGCGGCACGATCAAACCGCTTTGCTCGGCCAGCGGCACGAATTCGCTCGGTGGCAGCAAACCACGCTCGGCATGGCGCCAGCGCACCAGGGCTTCGAGGCCGACGATCTGCCCGTCCTCGAGATTCAGCCGTGGCTGGTAATGCAGTTCCAGCTCATCACGGCGCAACGCCCGGCGCAGCTCGGTTTCGAGGTCGGCGATACTGCGGGCATTACGGTTGATGCGTTCATTGAAGATGTGAAAGGTGCAGCCCTGGGTACTCTTGGCTTGCTGCATGGCGATGTGTGCATGCCACATCAACGGGTCGGCGCCGGCCTGGGCGCGGGCGTGGGCAATGCCCAGGCTGGAGCCGATCAACAGGCTTTCGCCATCGACCCAATAGGGCTCGGCCAGGGCTTCGGTGATGCGTTCGGCCATCCATTCGGCGCGCTGGGGGGCGCGGCGGGTGTCGATCAGCAGGGCGAATTCATCGCTGCCCAGCCGCGCCAGTTGATCGCCGACCTCCAGCTGGCTCTTGAGGCGCGCCACCACTTGCAGGATCAAACGATCGCCGGCCTGATGGCCAAGGGCATCGTTGGCGTGGCGGAAGTTGTCGAGATCAAGGTGCCCCAACGCCAGGCCACGGCCTTCGTTTTCAGCCAGGCGCGCCGTCAGCAAGGTCTGGAAACCCTGGCGGTTGGCGATGCCGGTCAGCGGATCTTGCTCGGCCAGGCGCTGCAGCGTGGTTTCCAGCACGCCGCGCTCACGCACATGACGCAAGCAACGACGCAACATGCCGGGATCGAGATGATCGCGCACCAGCCAGTCGCTTACACCGTCAGGCGGGGTCAGCGGCTCATGTTCGAGCAGCAACACCGTCGGCAGACAGCAACGGCCTGGCGCCGGCTGGAGAGCCGGGATCGTCAACAACACCGCGCTGCGGTTGTCATCGAACAGACTGCTGACCGACTCCCAACTCGGCGCGCTGATGAGCACGGCCGAGCTCCCCATCGGAGCCAGACACTCGCGCAACAACGCTGCCCACGCTGGCTCTTCGGCCAATAGCAGCAAACGCAAGGGTTCGACAGGCGTAGACAAGCTAGCTCCCTAGACTCTGCAAAGATGTAGGCGACGGGCATTATGCCGTGCCGATAACCAATGACCAATGACATCAGTTATCAAACGAGGCCTCTGTATCCGGAAATACGAACATTAGCCGCAATTCCGTTGCGCATCCTGCGTGAAAGTAACAAAACCGGCAATTAGAGATCGCGTTGTACGTCACAAGTCGGAGAGAGCAGCACAAATTGCTGAGCCTGTTAAAATGCCGGCCCATTTCGTGACTGACTCCTGAATTTACCTATGTCCCGACTCAATCCCCGGCAGCAAGAAGCCGTGAGCTACGTCGGCGGCCCTCTTTTGGTGCTCGCCGGTGCAGGCTCCGGCAAGACCAGCGTGATCACGCGCAAGATTGCCCACCTGATCCAGAACTGCGGCATCCGCGCCCAGTACATCGTCGCCATGACCTTCACCAACAAGGCCGCGCGCGAGATGAAGGAACGGGTTGGCACCCTGCTGCGCGCCGGTGAAGGTCGCGGCTTGACGGTCTGTACCTTCCACAACCTGGGCCTGAACATCATCCGCAAGGAACACGTGCGGCTGGGCTACAAACCGGGCTTCTCGATCTTTGACGAGACCGACGTCAAGGCCCTGATGACCGACATCATGCAGAAGGAATACTCGGGCGACGACGGCGTCGACGAGATCAAGAACATGATCGGCGCCTGGAAAAACGACCTGATCCTGCCGGCCCAGGCCCTGGAAAACGCACGCAACCCCAAGGAACAGACCGCCGCGATCGTCTACACCCACTATCAGCGCACGCTCAAGGCGTTCAACGCGGTGGACTTCGACGACCTGATCCTGCTGCCGGTGAAGCTGTTCGAAGAGCACGCCGATATTCTGGAAAAGTGGCAGAACAAAGTGCGTTACCTGCTGGTGGACGAATATCAGGACACCAACGCCAGCCAATACCTGCTGGTGAAAATGCTCATCGGCAAACGCAACCAGTTCACCGTGGTAGGCGACGACGACCAGTCGATCTATGCCTGGCGCGGCGCGCGTCCGGAAAACCTGATGCTGCTCAAGGAAGACTACCCGTCCTTGAAAGTGGTGATGCTGGAGCAGAACTACCGCTCCACCAGCCGCATCCTGCGTTGCGCCAACGTGCTGATCTCGAACAACCCGCACGAATTCGAAAAGCAGCTGTGGAGTGAAATGGGCCACGGCGACGAGATCCGTGTCATCCGCTGCCGCAACGAAGACGCCGAAGCCGAGCGCGTGGCCATGGAGATCCTCAGCCTGCACCTGCGCACCGACCGCCCGTACAGTGATTTCGCGATCCTCTACCGCGGTAACTACCAGGCCAAGCTGATCGAGCTGAAATTGCAGCACCACCAGGTGCCTTATCGCCTGTCCGGCGGCAACAGCTTTTTCGGACGCCAGGAAGTAAAAGACCTGATGGCCTACTTCCGCCTCATCGTGAACCCGGACGACGACAATGCCTTCCTGCGGGTGATCAATGTTCCACGCCGGGAAATCGGTTCGACCACGCTGGAGAAGCTGGGCAACTACGCCACCGAGCGCAAGATCTCGATGTACGCCGCCACCGATGAAATCGGCCTGGGCGAACATCTGGACTCACGTTTCACCGATCGCCTGTCGCGCTTCAAGCGCTTCATGGACAGGGTCCGCGAGCAATGCGCCGGCGAAGACCCGATCTCCGCCCTGCGCAGCATGGTCATGGACATCGACTACGAGAACTGGCTGCGCACCAACAGCTCCAGTGACAAGGCCGCCGACTACCGCATGGGTAACGTCTGGTTCCTGATCGAGGCGTTGAAAAACACGCTCGAGAAGGACGAAGAAGGCGAAATGACCGTCGAGGACGCCATTGGCAAACTGGTGCTGCGCGACATGCTGGAGCGTCAGCAGGAAGAGGAAGACGGCGCCGAAGGCGTGCAAATGATGACCTTGCATGCCTCCAAGGGCCTGGAATTCCCCTACGTGTTCATCATGGGCATGGAAGAGGAAATCCTTCCGCACCGTTCCAGTATCGAAGCCGACACCATCGAAGAGGAACGCCGCCTGGCCTACGTCGGGATTACCCGCGCGCGTCAGACCCTGGCCTTCACCTTCGCCGCCAAGCGCAAGCAATACGGCGAGATCATCGACTGCGCGCCGAGCCGCTTCCTCGATGAGCTGCCGCCGGATGACCTGGCCTGGGAAGGCAACGACGACACCCCGACCGAAGTCAAAGCCGTTCGCGGCAACAACGCATTGGCGGATATACGCGCGATGTTAAAGCGTTAGAATTGACCACTTTTACTTAGACCTTCGGCGCCACAAGCGCCATTAGAGGACAGCTTCATGGAAGCACTGCACAAGAAAATCCGCGAAGAAGGCATCGTGCTTTCCGATCAGGTCCTGAAAGTCGACGCCTTTCTGAACCACCAGATCGACCCGGCCCTGATGAAGCTGATCGGCGACGAATTCGCCACGCTGTTCAAGGACTCGGGCATTACCAAGATCGTCACCATCGAAGCTTCGGGCATTGCCCCGGCGATCATGACCGGTCTGAACCTCGGCGTGCCGGTGATTTTCGCCCGCAAGCACCAGTCCCTGACCCTGACCGAAAACCTGCTGTCGGCCACCGTTTACTCGTTCACCAAGCAGACCGAAAGCACCGTGGCGATCTCCCCGCGCCATTTGACCAGCAGCGACCGCGTGTTGATCATCGATGACTTCCTGGCCAACGGTAAGGCGTCCCAGGCGCTGATCTCGATCATCAAGCAGGCCGGCGCCACCGTGGCTGGTTTGGGTATCGTGATCGAGAAGTCGTTTCAGGGCGGTCGTGCGGAACTGGATGCTCAAGGGTATCGCGTTGAGTCGTTGGCTCGGGTTCAGTCCCTGGCCGGTGGCGTCGTGACCTTCATCGAATAACGCCGCAAGTCCTTGTAGGAGCTGGCTTGCCAGCGAAAGCGACCTGACTGCCAGCAGAGATGTTGAATGTTATGACCCCTTCGCTGACAAGCCAGCTCCTACAAGGGATCGTCGTTCGTGGTTATGGGGCGGTGGCCTTGAGGCCGGTGAGCAGCAACCGCTGGAACAGGTCTTCTTTCAGGCCATCGGGGCTGGTCAGCTGCATCCGCTCCAGATGCTCGGGAAATTCCGAAGCCTGCGGCGCATCCAGCGCAGCCTTGCCCAACTCCAGTACCTCGCTCAGTTTGAATTTGCTCTTCAGCCAGTTAAGCGCCCGCAGCAGATCGCACTCCACCCCGGTGAAATCACAACCCAGCGGATACTCCGCAAGCAACTGCGCATGCCGCGCCTGAATCGCCTGCAACCTTTGCGGATGATTGTCGATGAAACGTGGATCGAGACGGAAATCCCCGGGCAACTTGCCAACCTTTTGCGCCTGCTCGATCAAACCCTGCTGAAAGCGTGAATCGCTGATATTCAGCAGCGCTTCAATCACCGCCGCATCCGTCTTGCCGCGAAGATCGGCAATGCCATATTCGGTGACCACAATGTCCCGAAGGTGCCGCGGGATCGTGCAGTGGCCATACTCCCAGACGATGTTGGAACTGACCTCGCCACCCGATTCACGCCAGCTGCGCAGAAGCAGGATAGAACGCGCGCCCTCCAGCGCATGGCCCTGGGCAACAAAGTTGTACTGCCCGCCGACACCGCTGAGCACCCGCCCATCTTCGAGCTGATCCGCCACACCGGCGCCAAGCAGGGTCATGGTGAACGCGGTGTTGATAAATCGCG
This sequence comes from Pseudomonas izuensis, assembly GCF_002356535.2. Lineage (NCBI taxonomy): Bacteria > Pseudomonadati > Pseudomonadota > Gammaproteobacteria > Pseudomonadales > Pseudomonadaceae > Pseudomonas > Pseudomonas izuensis. The sequence continues at coordinate 6,555,404 of NZ_AP017423.2, forward strand.
CATCGAGACGCTGCAAGCGCTTGAGCTCTTCCTGGCCATAGAGTTCGTTGATGTAGCTGATGCGGGTCATGTTGAATTCGAGCCGCCTATCCTGCGGCAGGCCGCGTAAGCGCTCGTAGAAACTGCGTGGCCCGAGGAAGAAGCCGCCGTGAACGCAGATGCCGTCATTCTGCGCCGCTTCATCGAGAGTGCCGGCATTGGCCTGTTGTTGAGTCTGTACGTCCGGGTAGACCTTGCGCCGCACAATCCCGGCATCGGCCAATACCAGCAGGCCGTTGACGAACATTTCGCTGCAACCGTACAGGCCCCTGGCAAAGGGTTCGAGGCCGCCTTCACGTTCGATCAGTTGCGCCCATTGGCTGAGGTTTATGTCCGCGAGCAACGCCTTGTACCCCTCGTTATCCGCCTGGCGCGCCAGCAACGCCGCCGTCAGCGCATCGCCCATGGCGCCGATACCGATCTGCAAAGTACCGCCATCGCGCACCAATGTACTGGCGTGCAGACCGATGAAATGGTCCTGGAAACCCACCGGCATGTTCGGCGTGGAGAACAGCGTGGTGCTGTCTTTCTCGTCGATCAGCAGGTCAAAGGTATCGATGCCGACTTCGGCGTCACCGGGCATGTAGGGCAAATCGGCGTGCACCTGGCCAACCATCAGGATCGTCTCCCCTGCGGCCCGACGCTTGGCAATCATCGGCAACAGGTCAAGGGTGATGTCCGGGTTGCAGCTCAGGCTCAAGCGGTCGGGATGCTCACCATGACTGGCCACCCTTTGCGCCACCAGGTTCAAGCCCGCAGCGTTGATGTCCCGGGCGGCATGGCTGTAATTGCTACTGACATAGTCCTGCTGCGCCGCAGCGCTATTGAGCAGACTGCCGGGCTGCATGAAGAATTGCTGAACATGAATATTGCCCGGCAGGTTGTCGCGATGCAGGTCGGCGAGGAAATCCAGCTCCGGATAATCACCGAAGACCCTTGCGATAAAGGGTTCGAGGAAGCGTTTTTGCAATCCGTCACCCAACGGAGGGCGACCCAGGCACAGCGCGGTATAGATCGTCAGCTGCCGCTGTGGCAGCTGCGCGATGCGCCGGTACAGCGCATTGACGAAAGGGTTGGGCTTGCCCAGGCCCAGGGGCAGGCCCATGTGAATATGCGCCGGCAAACGTGCCAGCACTTCATCGACCGCTTGCTCGATAGAACACAGCTGCACCATCCGATCCTCCCATGCATTCCATGAAGCAGGTTGGACCGAGCTTGCCGGGTCTTTGCTTCGGCCGCCACAAAAAACCTTGTAGGAGCGAGCGTGCTCGCGAAGCACCTGAATGCTCCGCGGGGTGCCAGGCTTGCCGTGTCATCGTTGACGACCATCGCGAGCGGGCTCGCTTCTACAGGGATCAGCGACCTTTATCGAAATCGCAGGCACAAAAAAGCCGCTCGCAAGCGGCTTTTTTGCTGCAGATGAAGGCTATTTCAGACCCGACATCTTCTGGATCGCACCTTTGAGCTCGGCGTCTGCGCAATCGGCGCAGGTGCCTTTTGGCGGCATCGAATTGAGGCCGGTGATCGCCTTCGCGAGCAGACCGTCAACACCGCCTTCTTTCTTGGCGCGCTCGCCCCAGGCGGCAGCATCACCTATCTTCGGCGCGCCCAACAGGCCGGTGCCATGGCAAGCGTTGCAATGTTTTGCAATGACTTCATCAGGCGTCTTGGCACCACCACCGCCGCCGGCAGCAGAGGCCACTTCCATGCCCTTGCACTCTTGACCCTGAACGCAGACCTGGCCGACTGGCTCAAGGCGTTTAGCGATTGCGTCGTTGGTCGCAGCTTGAGCGCTGACAGCCCAGAGGGCCAGTACGGTTGCTGGTACGGCCAGCATTTTCATAATTAGGTTCACGCGTTCACCCTCAATGGTGGCTAGTCACGCCTACGGCCACGGTTCGCAGGCGGGCGCAAGTATAGCGGTAAGCCCGCGACACTGAAACAACCCCAAAGTCGAAGGGGTCTTGTTGCGCAACGGAAAAACAGCTTGGGTGCCTCCGCCATGCTGGCAGGGCGCCTCTTCTCTTAAAAGTTCGCGGGTGTAGCTGCGCTGATTAGTCGCGCCGGCGCATCGAACGGATTACGGAAACGGTGTGGCTTGGTACTTTCAAAGTAGTAGCTATCGCCGGCTTCGAGCACAAATGTTTCAAGCCCGACCACCAATTCCAGCCGACCTTCCACCAGAATTCCGGTTTCCTCGCCTTCGTGGGTGAGCATCTCGTCACCGGTATCGGCGCCTGGCGGGTAGATTTCATTGAGGAACGCGATAGCCCGGCTCGGGTGCGCCCGACCGACCAGTTTCATGGTCACGGCACCATCGGAAATGTCGATCAGCTCGTTGGCCTTGTAGACGATCTGAGTCGGCTTTTCCTGCAGGATCTCTTCGGAAAAGAACTCGACCATGGACATGGGAATTCCGCCCAGCACTTTGCGCAGCGAACTGATCGAGGGGCTGACGCTGTTCTTTTCGATCATCGAAATGGTGCTGTTGGTCACGCCCGCGCGCTTGGCGAGTTCACGCTGGGAAAGCCCTTTGAGCTTACGGATCGATTGCAGTCGTTCACCGACGTCCAAAGCTTGCGCCTCCAGGAATCAGGGTTGTTGAAATATTGATCGTTATCATGGCGACAGCGTTCAGTATTTACAACACCTCGACCTGAATCCTGTTCAGTGAGGCGACTTCCGGTTCGTAGCGCCCGGTGTCAGCTACCGGAATAGAGCATTGGCACCCGGCGCAGGTTGCAGAAAATCTGGTAAGGAATAGTGCCCGCCGCGATGGCCACGTCGCTGGCCAGGATGTTTTTGCCCCACAACTCCACGGTCGAGCCCAGGCCGGCTTGCGGAATATCAGTCAGGTCGACGCACAGCATGTCCATCGACACCCGACCGATCAACTGGCTGCGTTGCCCGGCCACCAGCACCGGCGTACCGGTTGGCGCCAGCCGTGGATAACCGTCGGCGTAACCCATGGCCACCACGCCAACGCGCATCGGCTTTTGGGTGATGAATCTGGCACCGTAGCCGATCGGCTCGCCGGCCGGCAGTTCACGCACGCTGATCACTTTTGATTCGAGGGTCATCACCGGTTGCAAGCGCGAGGCCACGGCGTTGGCTTCCTCGAACGGCGTGGCGCCGTAGAGCATGATGCCCGGACGCACCCAGTCGCTCGGAATTTGCGGCCAACCGAGCACCGCCGGCGAATTGCGCAGGCTGACTTCGGCTGACAACCCCTGACGCGCCGCTTCAAACACCGCGACCTGCTCGGCACTGGCCTGGCAGTTCAATTCGTCGGCACGGGCGAAGTGGCTCATCAGCACAATCCTCGCCACCTTGCCGCTGGCCAGCAGCCGTTGATAGGCCGGCTGATAATCCTTCGGATGCAGACCCACCCGGTGCATGCCCGAATCGAGCTTGAGCCAGACCGTGATCGGTTTGCTCAGTGCCGCTTTCTCGATGGCTTCGAGCTGCCACAACGAATGCACCACGCACCAGAAGTCATGCTCGACGATCAGCGGCAGTTCATCGGCTTCGAAAAAACCTTCCAGCAGCAACACCGGCGCGCGAATGCCGGCGGCACGCAGTTCCAGGGCTTCCTCGATGCAGGCCACGGCAAACCCGTCCGCTTCGGCTTCGAGCGCCTGGGCGCAACGCACCGCGCCATGACCATAGGCATCGGCCTTGATCACCGCAAGGGCTTTGGCACCCGTGACTTCACGGGCAATCTGGTAGTTGTGGCGCAGGGCTTGAAGGTCGATCAGGGCACGGGCAGGACGCATGGCGGCAGACTTCTGGTCGGTCGTTGGGAAGAAAAACCGGCGCTGCGGGCGGCGATAACCGCCAGTAGCACCGGGAGAGGGATTTTGCGTTGTTGATTACCGCAGCGCGACTACCGTGAACTCACTGATGAGCCGGCGCTGGGCTGCCATGTTTTGCAGGCTCCGGCAGTTTGCTGCCATAGCGGGAAATATCGAGGCCTTCGGCGCTGATCTGCGGCTTTTTCTTCGCCATCAGATCTGCCAGCAAGCGACCCGAGCCGCAAGCCATGGTCCAGCCGAGCGTACCGTGGCCGGTGTTCAAGAACAGGTTCTTGAACGGGGTAGCGCCGACAATCGGCGTACCGTCCGGCGTGGTCGGACGCAGACCGGTCCAGAAACTGGCCTGGGCCAGATCGCCGCCCTGAGGATAAAGGTCGTTGACGATCATCTCCAGGGTTTCGCGCCGACGCGGGTTCAGCGACAGGTCAAAACCGGCGATCTCCGCCATGCCACCGACGCGGATGCGGTTGTCGAAACGGGTGATCGCGACCTTGTAGGTCTCGTCGAGAATGGTCGAGGTCGGGGCCATCGCCGGGTTGGTGATCGGCACGGTCAGGGAGTAACCCTTGAGCGGATACACCGGTGCCTTGATGCCCAGCGGTTTGAGCAATTGTGGCGAATAACTGCCGAGTGCAAGCACGTAGCGGTCAGCGGTTTCCAGCTTGCCATCGATCCACACGCCGTTGATGCGGTCGCCGGCGAAGTCGAGGCGCTGGATGTCCTGGCCGAAACGGAATTGCACACCCAGGTTCGCTGCCATCTCGGCAAGCTTGGTGGTGAACATCTGGCAGTCGCCGGTCTGGTCGTTCGGCAGGCGCAGGGCACCGGCGAGGATGTCAGTGACGCTGGCCAGGGCCGGTTCAACGCGGGCGATGCCTTCGCGGTCGAGCAGTTCGAACGGCACGCCGGACTCTTTCAACACGGCGATGTCTTTCGCGGCACCGTCGAGCTGAGCCTGGGTGCGGAACAATTGGGTAGTCCCGAGGCTGCGGCCTTCGTAGGCGATGCCGGTTTCGGCGCGCAATTCGTCGAGGCAGTCACGGCTGTACTCGGACAGACGGACCATGCGCTCCTTGTTCACCGCGTAACGGCTGGCGGTGCAGTTGCGCAGCATCTGTGCCATCCACAGGTACTGGTCGATATCGGCGGTGGCCTTGATCGCCAGTGGCGCGTGACGCTGCAACAGCCACTTGATGGCTTTGAGCGGCACACCTGGCGCGGCCCACGGCGAGGCATAACCCGGCGACACCTGGCCGGCGTTGGCGAAACTGGTCTCCATGGCAGCAGCAGGCTGCCGGTCGACCACCACCACTTCAAACCCGGCACGGGCCAGATAATAAGCACTGGTGGTACCGATGACGCCGCTACCCAAGACCATAACGCGCATTTTCATATCCCTCATCGCGGCTGACCGCTGACGTGTGTAGTACAGAGCTTTAGATGTGCGCAGTGTAAAAAAGATTAGGCAGTGATTTTCACTATATAAGCGCCTATATTTGGCGACAATTCTCGGCAAAAACCCTTTTCACGGAGGCGCATCCCCTATGCGTACCAACACTCAAACCAAACGTGAGCTGGACAAGATCGACCGCAGCATCCTGCGGATCCTGCAAGCGGACGGGCGCATCTCTTTTACGGAGCTTGGGGAAAAGGTCGGGCTCTCGACCACACCCTGCACGGAGCGGGTGCGACGCCTGGAGCGCGAAGGGATCATCATGGGCTACAACGCGCGGCTCAATCCGCAGCACCTCAAGGGTAGTCTGCTGGTGTTCGTCGAGATCAGCCTGGACTACAAATCCGGCGATACTTTCGAGGAGTTCCGACGTGCAGTGCTGAAACTGCCTCATGTGCTGGAATGCCACCTGGTGTCAGGGGATTTCGACTATCTGGTGAAGGCGCGGATTTCCGAGATGGCCTCGTACCGCAAATTGCTGGGCGACATCCTGCTCAAGCTGCCCCATGTGCGCGAATCCAAGAGCTATATCGTGATGGAAGAGGTGAAGGAGAGTTTGAGTTTGCCGATTCCGGATTGAAGATTTGTGGTGCCTGTTCGGCCGTCTTCGCGAGCAGGCTCGCTCCCACAGTTGATCTTCAGTGGCAACAAACTCTGTGCACGACACGATTCCATTGCGGGAGCGAGCCTGCTCGCGAAGGCAGGCAACTCGGTCTGATTTTTAAACAAGAACCTGCCTGTTCGAAGCCATGTACTCGAACACCTGCTTCTCCACCCGCGGATGAATCAACTCCACGGGCCGCCGCCCATTGGGGCATGGCAAGGTCTGGGTGGTGCCAAACAGTCTGCAGATCAACGGCCGCTCGTCATACACCGTGCAGCCATTCGGCCCCAGGTGCACGCAATTGAGTTCGTCCATCGCCGCCTCCTGCTCGGCCCGGGTCTTACGCGGCAGGCGCGACATTTCTTCCGGCGAAGTGGTCACCGGGCCACAGCAGTCATGGCAGCCGGGCACGCATTCGAAGGAGGGAATCTGCTGGCGCAGTGTGCGGACTTTCTGGCTGTTGCAGCTCATCGTGGCGCTGACCGATAACGGGATAGGGCGTGATTCTGAGGCAAAAGCCGCGATCCAGACAGCGGCAACCGACCAATGTTGCCCGCTTGCGAAGGTCCGGCTTATCCTCCGTCAAGTTTTCTAAACACACGTATCAGGATGACGCCCATGAATGCCGGTGCCCAGCACGCTGCCTCCTACTACGCCGCCAGCAGCCTGCCGCAGCCGGATTATCCGGCGCTCACAGGCGAAGTACTGGCCGACGTGTGCGTGGTCGGTGGTGGTTTCTCGGGATTGAACACGGCGCTGGAACTGGCTGAACGCGGCCTCAGCGTGGTGTTGCTCGAAGCCCGCAAGATCGGCTGGGGCGCCAGCGGGCGCAACGGCGGGCAGCTGATTCGCGGGGTCGGCCACGGCCTAGATCAGTTCGCAAACATCATCGGTGCCGACGGCGTGCGTCAGATGAAACTCATGGGTTTGGAAGCCGTTGAAATCGTCCGACAGCGGGTCGACCGTTTTCAGATCCCCTGCGACCTGACCTGGGGTTACTGCGACCTGGCCAACAAGCCCCGCGACCTGGAAGGTTTTGCCGAAGACGCCGAAGAACTGCGCAGCCTCGGTTATCGCTACGAAACCCGCCTGCTGCAAGCTCACGAAATGCACACCGTGGTGGGCTCCGACCGCTATGTGGGCGGCCTGATCGACATGGGCTCCGGGCATTTGCACCCGCTGAACCTGGCGCTGGGCGAAGCTGCCGCCGCGCAACAACTGGGCGTGAAATTGTTCGAGCAGTCGGCTGTCATCCGCATCGATTACGGACCCGAAATCAAGGTGCATACCGCCCAAGGCACGGTCCGCGCCAAGACGTTGGTGCTGGGCTGCAATGCCTACCTCAATGAACTCAACCCCGAACTCAGCGGCAAGGTCCTGCCCGCCGGCAGCTACATCATCGCCACCGAGCCCTTGAGCGAAGAACTGGCGCATTCACTATTGCCGCAAAACATGGCGGTCTGCGATCAACGGGTGGCGCTGGACTATTATCGGCTCTCGGCCGACCGCCGCTTGCTGTTCGGCGGTGCCTGCCATTATTCGGGACGGGACCCTAAAGACATCGCGGCCTATATGCGGCCGAAGATGCTGGATGTTTTTCCGCAATTAGGCGACGTGAAGATCGATTATCAATGGGGCGGCATGATCGGCATCGGCGCCAACCGCCTGCCGCAGATCGGTCGGCTCAAAGACCAGCCGAATGTGTATTACGCCCAGGCTTATTCCGGGCATGGCGTGAACGCCACGCACCTGGCGGGCAAGCTGTTGGCTGAGGCGATCAGCGGACAACAGAGTGGAGGCTTTGACCTGTTTGCGAAGGTGCCACACATTACCTTCCCTGGCGGCAGGCATTTGCGCTCGCCGTTGTTGGCGCTGGGGATGTTGTGGCATCGGTTCAAAGAGTGGGCCTGAGGGGCTCAGGGTGTCATTCTGGACGCCATCGCGGGCCAGCCTTGCTCCCACAGAACAGCGCGTATCCTGTGGGAGCAAGGCTTGCCCCGCGATGAGGCCCGCAAGAACGCTAAAAATCAGATCCGCCAGAAAGGCTTCAGCCCCTCCTCCCGCGCCTGCTCACGGCTCAAGCCGACATCCTTGAGCTGCTCTGGCGTGAGGCTTAGCAATGCCCTGCGCGTGTGCAGACGATGCCAGAACAGATCCCAGCGACTCAAGCCACGCGGTGCATTGCGCATCGTCGCCCCGCGCGCACCGTTGTCTTGCCCTTTCGCCAGTTCCTGACTGTGTAACGTCAGCCGCACATCGCTCAAGCCGTTCATTTTGATTGCTCCTGTTTACTTGGGTAGCCAGAGCTTTCATGATGCGTGGACGACGAAAACCATTACAGATTCAACACAGCTGTATTATTTCCATACAGATTTGACAATCCAAGCTCTGAATCTTGAATTTTTGCCCCATCTGTACTGGTCAACCGAATCACCCACATCGAGACTGCACCATGACCCTTTACGTCAACCTCGCCGAATTGCTCGGCACGCGTATCGAGCAGGGCTTCTATCGCCCGGGTGACCGGTTGCCGTCGGTGCGGGCGCTGAGCGTCGAACATGGCGTCAGCCTGAGCACCGTGCAGCAGGCTTACCGCATGCTGGAAGACAGCGGCCTGGCTACGCCAAGGCCTAAATCCGGGTATTTCGTGCCGGTCAGTCGCGAGTTGCCGGAATTGCCGGCGGTGGGCCGCCCCGCTCAGCGGCCCGTGGATATTTCCCAATGGGATCAGGTGCTGGAACTGATCCGCGCGGTGCCGCGCAAGGATGTGGTGCAACTGGGTCGCGGCATGCCGGACATCACCACCCCGACCTTGAAACCTCTGCTGCGTGGCCTGGCGAAGCTCAGCCGCCGGCAGGACATGCCCGGTCTGTATTACGACAACATTCACGGCAACCTTGAACTGCGCGAACAGATCGCCCGGCTGATGCTCGATTCCGGCTGCCAGCTGAGCCCCGGCGACCTGGTGGTGACGACCGGCTGCCACGAGGCGTTGTCCACCAGCATTCGTTCGATCTGCGAGCCAGGCGATATCGTGGCCGTGGATTCGCCGAGCTTTCATGGCGCCATGCAAACCCTCAAGGGCCTGGGCATGAAAGCCCTGGAAATCCCCACCGACCCGCTCACCGGGATCAGTCTGGACGCACTGGAACTGGCCCTGGAGCAATGGCCGATCAAAGCCATACAGTTGACCCCCAATTGCAACAACCCGCTGGGCTACATCATGCCGGAGTCGCGCAAACGCGCGTTGTTGACGCTCGCACAGCGTTTCGACGTGGCGATCATCGAAGACGATGTGTATGGCGAACTTGCCTACACCTATCCGCGCCCACGCACGATCAAATCCTTCGACGAGGACGGCCGCGTCCTGCTGTGCAGTTCATTTTCCAAGACCCTCGCCCCCGGTCTGCGTATCGGCTGGGTTGCGCCCGGACGTTATCTGGAACGGGTGCTGCACATGAAATACATCAGCACCGGCTCCACCGCGCCGCAGCCCCAGATTGCCATCGCCGAATTCCTCAAGAGCGGTCACTTCGAACCGCATTTGCGGCGGATGCGCACTCAATACCAGCGTAATCGCGATGTCATGATCGATTGGGTCACCCGCTACTTCCCCGCCGGTACCCGCGCCAGCCGACCACAAGGCAGCTTCATGCTGTGGGTTGAACTGCCGGAAGGCTTTGACACCTTGAAACTGAATCGTGACTTGCATGATCAAGGCGTACAGATTGCCGTCGGCAGCATCTTTTCTGCCTCTGGCAAGTACCGCAATTGCCTGCGCATGAACTACGCTGCCAAACCAACGGCACAGATTGAAGACGCCGTGCGCAAGGTCGGCACCGCCGCCATCAAACTGCTGGCGCAAACCGATGGGCTGACCGACTGACCTTTCTGCGGAGATCAACGTCCATATGCCAACATCTGCCGCCAATCGGAACGATCCCACGTGAGAGTCAGACAGCCGCTGCTAGCTCTTGTGTTACTCGCTTCGTTTCTCGGCGGCTGCACCAGCCTCGATGTGCAGCGCGAGCCGAGTCAGGCGTTGCCGGCGAGCGCTTCGGCATTCGGCCGTTCGGTCCAGGCCCAGGCGGCGCCCCATGAAGGAAAATCGGGTTTTCGCCTGCTATCCGACAGCACCGAAGCCTTCACCGCCCGCGCCGAGCTGATTCGCAACGCCCAAAGCAGCCTCGACTTGCAGTACTACATCGTCCATGACGGCATCAGCACGCGCATGCTGCTGGAGGAGCTGCTCAAGGCTGCCGACCGTGGCGTACGCGTGCGCATATTGCTCGACGACACCACCAGCGATGGCCTGGACGTCACCATCGCCACCCTGGCAGCGCACCCACAAATTCAGATTCGTGTGTTCAACCCCCTGCATCTGGGTCGCAGCACCGGCGTCACACGCACCATGGGTCGCCTGTTCAACCTGTCGCGGCAACACCGGCGCATGCACAACAAGTTGTGGCTGGCCGACAACAGCATGGCCATTGTCGGCGGACGCAATCTGGGGGACGAGTACTTCGATGCCGAGCCCAAACTGAACTTCACTGACATCGACATACTCGGCGTCGGCCCGGTCGCCGAACAGCTGGGACACAGTTTCGACCAATACTGGAACAGCGCCCTGAGCAAACCGATCGATGCGTTCGTATCCAGCCAACCGACCGCTAAAGACCTGCAAAACTCCCGGACCCGGCTGGAAGAGTCCCTGGCGCAATATCGCCAGCAGAATCACGCGCTCTATCAGCAACTGATGACCTTCAAAACCGAACCGCGCCTGGACATCTGGCGCAAGGAACTGGTCTGGGCGTGGAACCAGGCACTTTGGGATGCACCGAGCAAGATACTGGCCAAGGGCGACCCCGACCCGCAGTTGCTGTTGACCACCCAATTGGCGCCCGAACTCAAGGGCGTCAACAAAGAGCTGATCATGGTTTCGGCCTACTTCGTACCCGGACAACCGGGGTTGGTGTACCTGACCGGCCGCGCCGACGCAGGGGTCTCGGTACGGCTGCTGACCAATTCACTGGAAGCCACTGACGTACCGGCCGTACATGGCGGTTATGCACCGTATCGCAAGGCATTACTGGAGCACGGGGTGGAACTCTTCGAATTGCGTCGCCAACCCGGCGATGCAAGCGGAAGCGCACCTCGCCTGTTTTCCAGCAGCACCTATGGCGATTCCGATTCCAGCCTGCATAGCAAGGCGATCATTTTCGACCAGCAGAAAGCCTTCATCGGCTCGTTCAACTTCGATCCGCGCTCGGCACTGTGGAACACCGAAGTCGGTGTGCTGGTGGACAACCCGGAACTCGCGAAACGTGTCCGCGAGCTGGCGCTGGAGGGCATGGCGCCGCCCCTGAGTTATCAGGTACGACTGGAAAATGACCACATCGTCTGGGTCACCGAAGATGACGGCAAAATGCACACCCTGACCAGGGAACCGGGCAGTTGGTGGCGGCGTTTCAATGCCTGGCTCAGTAATACCGTCGGGCTTGAGCGGATGCTCTAGGCCGGTTCGACAACCCTACCGAACGCCCCCTGGCGCGACAGCAGAATCACCAGGCCAAGCGCCCCCGCCGCCATCAGTAACGGCAACGCATGCCCGCTGATCCATTGGCTGCCGGCACCGGCAATCAACGGCCCAAGCAGGCAACCGATCCCCCACAGCTGCGCAATGTGCGCATTGGCACGTACCAGTGCATCGTCGCGATAGCGCTCGCCGATCAGGATCAGGGACAAGGTAAACAATCCGCCGGCACTGGCACCGAACAGCACCCACAGCGGCCAGATCAGCAGCGTGTCGATCAGCAACGGGATCGCCAGGCTCGACACCAGCAGGGCCATTGCGCAACCAGTGAACAAGGCACGACGCGACATGCGATCCGCCAGCGCACCGATCGGCAATTGCAGCAAGGCATCGCCCACCACCACGGTGCTGACCATCGCCAGGGCGATTTCCGTCGTAAAACCCTGACGCAGGCAATACACCGGCAACAACGTCAGGATCATCGCCTCGAACGCCGCAAACAGCGACACCGCCCAGGCGATCGCCGGCAGGCCACGGCAAAAGGTCAGCAGGTCGCCAAAGGTCACGCTGCAGGCTTCACTGCTGGGCGCGCCACTGCGCCCCAGCAGCAGGAGCGGTGCCGCCACCAACAATCCGACGCCGACCCAGAAGCCGTAATCGTGATCAGTGCCCAGCACCCCCAATAAAATCGGCCCGGCCAACTGACTCAACGCGTAGCTGCTGCCGTATAACGCCACCAACCGTCCGCGCCATTCTTCGACCACCAGTTGATTGATCCAGCTTTCACCGAGGATGAAGACAAGGGTCAGAACCACCCCGATCATCAAGCGCAAGACCAGCCAGATCGGGTAGCTCGGCAGCAGTGCCAGCAAACCGATGGACACGGCCCCGCCCCACAGACACAGACGCATCAGATTGGCGGTGCCGAGACGCGCCGCCAGATGACTGGAGATCTTCGCCCCCAGCAGAACGCCAATGGCCGGCATCGCCGCCATCACGCCGATGGCAAACGAACCGTAACCCCAGCTTTCCAGGCGAAACGACACCAGCGGCATGCTGACCCCCAGGGCCAGGCCGACACTCAAGACAGACGCCAACACGGCGAAATACGTCGCCCAACGCATGTTCCACGCTCCTGTGGATATTTATTTTCTACACACACAAAACACTGTGGGAGCGAGCCTGCTCGCGATGACGGAGCAACATTCAACATTGACGTCGACTGTCATACCGCAATCGCGAGCAGGCTCGCTCCCACAGGGGATTTGCGCTGAGCCCCGGCATCGCCGGGGCTCGCTTCACATTACAACTTGATCCAGGTCGCCTTCAGCTCGGTGTATTTGTCGAACGCGTGCAGCGACTTGTCACGACCGTTGCCGGACTGCTTGAAGCCACCGAACGGTGCCGTCATGTCGCCGCCATCGTACTGGTTGACCCAGACGCTACCGGCACGCAGCGCCCTGGCGGTCAGGTGAGCCTTGGAGATGTCAGTGGTCCACACCGCCGCGGCCAAACCGTAAGGCGTGTCGTTGGCGATGGCGACGGCTTCTTCGGCGGTATCGAATTCGATGACCGACAGAACCGGGCCAAAAATTTCTTCCTGGGCGATTTTCATCGCGTTGCTCACGCCATCGAAAATCGTCGGCTCAACGTAGGTGCCACCGGTTTCCTGGAGGGTACGCTTGCCACCGGCCACCAGTTTGGCGCCATCGGCGTGACCGGACTCGATGTAGGACAGCACGGTATTCATCTGCTGGGTATCCACCAGCGCGCCGACATTGGTCGCCGGGTCCAGCGGGTTGCCCGGCTTCCAGGCTTTCAGAGCCTCGACTACCAGCGGCAGGAATTTGTCCTTGATAGAGCGTTCCACCAGCAGGCGCGAACCGGCGGTGCAGACTTCGCCCTGGTTGAACGCGATGGCGCCGGCCGCTGCTTCGGCAGCCGCTTGAAGGTCCGGCGCATCGGCGAACACGATGTTCGGGCTCTTGCCGCCGGCTTCCAGCCAGACGCGTTTCATGTTCGACTCACCGGAGTAGATCAGCAGTTGCTTGGCGATCTTGGTTGAACCGGTAAACACCAGGGTGTCGACGTCGTTGTGCAGGGCCAGGGCCTTGCCGACGGTGTGACCGTAGCCTGGCAACACGTTCATCACACCTTTCGGGATGCCGGCCTGGACAGCCAGTTCAGCGATACGGATGGCGGTCAGCGGGGATTTTTCGGATGGCTTGAGGATCACCGAGTTACCGGTGGACAGCGCCGGGCCGAGTTTCCAGCAAGCCATCATCAACGGGAAGTTCCATGGGACGATGGCGCCAACCACGCCGACCGGCTCACGGGTCACCAGACCCAGTTGATCGTGCGGGGTAGCAGCGACTTCGTCGTAGATCTTGTCGATGGCTTCGCCGCTCCAGCTCAGGGCTTGCGCCGCGCCGGGAACGTCGATGTACAGGGAATCGCTGATCGGCTTGCCCATGTCCAGGGTTTCAAGCAGGGCCAGCTCTTCGGCGTGCTGTTTGAGCAGGCCGGCGAAGCGGATCATGGTGGATTTGCGTTTGGTCGGCGCCAAGCGCGACCAGACGCCGGAATTGAAGGTGGCGCGAGCGTTTTCCACGGCGCGCTGGGCATCGGCGGCGTCACAGCTGGCAATCTTGCCCAGCAGACGGCCATCGACCGGGCTGATGCACTCGAAGGTCTCGCCCGAGACGGCATCGGTGTATTCACCATTGATGTAGGCGCGGCCTTCGATCTTCAGATCGCGAGCCTTTTGTTCCCAATCGGCACGAGTCAGGGTGGTCATTCGAGTGTCCTCCTCTTATTGAATACGACACCCGCGTTCTTCGCGGGCGCTGTCAGGAATTCTGCCCGGCCAGCCTGCTTTTCGGCCTAAGGCAACCCCACCCTAAACCAGCGACAGGTGAAGTTTCAATATATTTGACATAACGCCGGCAAACGGCCTTGCGATGTTCATTTTAATAAACATAGACTTTGCCCAAACCAACCACTCGCGTCGCATTCACGGGGGAATACAACAATGAGCATCCAGAAGATCGTCGACTTCAGCCAGGCCACCACCGCAGCCGAGCGCTATCGCCCGGACCCGGCCAGAGTACTCAAGGGCGATCCTGAGCAAGTGGTTTACAACCACTACAACAGCCCGTGTGGCCAATTGAACGCCGGCGTATGGGAAGGGGCCGTTGGCCACTGGACGGTGAATTTCACCGAGCACGAATACTGCGAAATCGTGCAGGGTGTTTCCGTATTGCGCGACCTCGATGGTAACGCCAAGACTGTGCGCGCCGGCGATCGTTTTGTCATACCGGCTGGTTTCCGTGGCACCTGGGAGGTGCTGGAGCCTTGCCGCAAGATCTATGTGGCGTTTGAGCAGAAAGCCTGAAGATTTGTGTTGTTAGAGCCGGCCCCTTCGCGAGCAAACCCGCTCCCACAGTTGATTGGTGTGAACACGGACATTGTGGGAGCGAGCCTGCTCGCGAAGGGGCCCTGACAGGCGCTGCGTAACCCACAGGCAACAAAAAAGGCCCGTATCTCGCGATACGGGCCTTTTTCGTAAGTCGGGAAAAATCAATTACTTGATTTTGCCTTCCTTGTAGATCACGTGCTTGCGAACAACCGGATCATATTTCTTGATCTCGATTTTGTCCGGAGTAGTACGCTTGTTCTTGTCGGTAGTGTAGAAGTGACCAGTACCGGCGCTCGAAATCAAACGAATCAATTCACGCATGATTAGCTCCCTTAAACCTTGCCATCGCGACGAAGTTCGGCCAGCACGACACTGATGCCACGCTTGTCGATGATGCGCATGCCTTTGGCAGATACGCGCAGACGCACAAAACGTTTCTCTTCTTCAACCCAGAAGCGGTGATGCTGCAGGTTCGGCAGGAAACGACGACGGGTTTTGTTGTTTGCGTGGGAAATGTTATTCCCAGTCACCGGACCCTTACCGGTAACTTGACAGACTCTAGACATGCCTCAGCCCTCTAAAACCACATGCCCAACCCGGCATGGGTTGGCCGCTTAATCTCTCAGTCATTTGGCGCCAGGCGCCGCGTTTCTTTAAGGGTCTTACCGGCTACACCTACAGTGAAGGAACCGGGCCCCTAGAAAAGAGCGCTGCTTTATACCAGAAAGACTAGAGAGCAACAACATTCGCTGTGCCTTGAGTTGATAAAAACCCAATTTTTCAGGCTCCGAGCGCTTTGGATAAAGGCTATTGCCGATTTCGACCGCTCGTCGCAGAGAATCCGCTCGACACGCCAACCCGGCGTTTCCCCACCCGGGCACAGCAAAATCAATCGCCTATAGTCCGCTCAAAATGAAAAAGGGGATAGTCATTTGCAAAAGAGCCCACTAGGGTAGGCTTTTTCCAGACTGCACTTGCAGATGGGCCTTCGATCTGTAAAGGAATCCGACCATGCGCCTCGCTGCCTTACCGCTGTTGCTCGCCCCAATTCTGCTGAGCCCACAGGCCATGGCGGCCGCTTTGAGCGTCTGCACCGAGGCCAGCCCCGAAGGTTTCGACGTGGTGCAATACAACTCGCTGACCACCACCAACGCCTCGGCCGATGTGCTGATGAACCGCCTGGTGGACTTCGATACGGCCAGCGGCAAAGTGGTCGCCAGCCTCGCCGACAGCTGGGAAGTCAGCCCCGACGGCTTGACCTATGTGTTCAAGCTGCACCCGCAGGTCAAATTCCACCGCACCGAGTACTTCAGCCCGACCCGTGAGTTGACCGCCGAAGACGTGAAATTCAGCTTCGACCGCATGCTCGACCCGGCCAATCCATGGCACAAGGTTGCCCAGAGTGGCTTCCCCCATGCGCAATCAATGCAATTGCCAGCGCTGATCAACAAAATCGACGCCCTCGACCCGCTGACCGTGCGCTTCACTCTGGATCATCCGGATTCGACCTTCCTCGCGACCCTTAGCATGGGATTCGCCTCGATCTACTCGGCCGAGTACGCCGATACATTGCTCAAGGCAGGCACCCCGGAGAAGCTCAACAGCCAGCCAATTGGCAGCGGCCCGTTCG
The DNA here is from genome assembly GCF_002356535.2 of Pseudomonas izuensis. Lineage (NCBI taxonomy): Bacteria > Pseudomonadati > Pseudomonadota > Gammaproteobacteria > Pseudomonadales > Pseudomonadaceae > Pseudomonas > Pseudomonas izuensis. The sequence continues at coordinate 6,571,896 of NZ_AP017423.2, forward strand.
TTTTCACGCGTTTCCAGAAAGACGCCTCCATTCGCTACAAGGCCAACCCGGATTACTTCCGTGGCAAGCCTTCGGTAGACCCGCTGATCTTCGCCATCACCCCGGACGCCAACGTGCGCTTGCAGAAATTGCGTCGCAATGAATGCCAGATTGCCCTGTCGCCCAAGCCGCTGGACGTACAGGCAGCACTCAAGGAACCGACCCTGAAAGTGGAAAAGACTGACGCGTTCATGACCGCATTCGTCGGCATCAACAGTCAGCATCCACCGCTGGACAAGCCTGAAGTGCGCCAGGCAATCAACCTCGCCTTCGACAAGGCCAATTATGTCAAAGCCGTGTTCGAAGACACCGCCGAGCCTGCCAACGGCCCCTACCCGCCCAATACCTGGAGCTACGCCAAAAACCTGCCGGGCTACCCCCATGACGTGGAGAAAGCCAAGGCATTGATGGCCAAGGCCGGGCTCAAGGACGGTTTTCAGACCACGATCTGGACTCGCCCCTCGGGCAGCCTGCTGAACCCCAACCCGAGCCTTGGCGCCCAACTGCTGCAGTCCGACCTCGCGGAGATCGGCATTCAAGCCGAGATCCGCGTGATCGAATGGGGTGAGCTGATTCGCCGCGCCAAGGCCGGTGAACATGACCTGCTGTTCATGGGCTGGGCCGGTGACAACGGCGACCCGGACAACTTCCTCACGCCGCAGTTTTCCTGCGCCGCGGTCAAGTCCGGCACCAACTTCGCCCGCTACTGCAACCCGGACCTGGACAAACTCATCAGCGCCGGCAAGACCACCGGCGAGCAAGGTGTGCGCACCAAGCTCTACGAACAGGCCCAGACGCAAATCCAGCAACAGGCGCTGTGGCTGCCCCTGGCCCACCCGACTGCCTTTGCCCTGACGCGCAAGGATGTCGAGGGTTACTCGGTTAGCCCGTTCGGGCGCCAGGATTACTCGAAGGTCAACATCAAGTAGTCCGCAACGACACACGTCCCTGTGGGAGCGGGCTTGCCCGCTCCCACAGGGTTTTGCATTCCCCGCCAGAGCTACATCCACCCATACTCCGCCATTGAAAGCGGATCGCCGTCGCCGATGATGAAATGGTCAAGCACCCGCACATCGATCAGTTCCAAAGCCTTTTGCAAGCGCTTGGTCAGCGAGCGATCGGCCTGACTAGGGGTGGAGTTACCCGACGGGTGGTTGTGGCACAGAATCAGGGCGGCGGCATTGTGAGCCAGTGCGCGCTTGACCACTTCTCGTGGATGAACGCTGGTGTTGTCGATGGAGCCACGAAATAGCGCCTCAAAGGTCAACACCTGGTGTTTCGAATCCAGAAACAGACAACCGAACACCTCATGTGGCTCATGACGCAACATCGCCTTGAGGTATTCACGTACCGCATGTGGGTTCTCGAGCGCTGGTTTATGGCGCAATCGCTCGGCCAGATGTCGCCGACTCATTTCCAGCACCGCCTGCAACTGTGCGAATTTTGCCGGCCCCAGCCCCAACTGCGTGCTGAACGCCGTGAGATCTGCCTCCAATAGCGACCGCAGGCTGCCAAACCGGCCCAGCAGATGCCGCGCCAGGTCCACCGCGCTTTTGCCGGATACACCGGTTCGTAAAAAAATTGCCAGCAACTCGGCATCCGAAAGGCTTGCCGGTCCCTGCTCAAGAAGCTTTTCCCGCGGCCGCTCCGCCGCCGGCCAATCGCGAATACTCATAGCACCTCCCTGTCTGTGGGCGCCGCTGTTCCGTAGCGGTCGCTGTGATATCGTAGCCCATCTTTTTTGCGGGCGAATTCACCCTGGGGAGGGGGTTTCGCTACGTATGTCACTCACGAATTGAAAGGCAGGCCTATGCAGCGGCTGTATCGGAAACGCATTGTTCTGGGCGTCGGCGGCGGCATTGCTGCCTACAAGAGCGCCGATCTGGTTCGCCGCCTGATGGACCAGGGCGCCGAAGTGCGCGTGGTCATGACCCGTGGCGGCGCCGAGTTCATCACCCCGCTGACCATGCAGGCCCTGTCCGGGCACCCTGTGCATCTGGATTTGCTGGACCCGGCGGCCGAGGCAGCCATGGGCCATATCGAGCTGGCCAAATGGGCTGACCTGGTGCTGATCGCCCCCGCCACCGCCGACCTGATTGCCCGGCTGGCCCAAGGCATTGCCGACGACCTGCTGACCACGCTGGTGCTGGCCACCGACGCGGTGGTCGCCGTTGCCCCGGCGATGAACCAGGCCATGTGGCGCGACCCGGCGACCCAAGCCAACCTGCAAACCCTTGAAAGCCGCGACCTGAAAGTCTTCGGGCCGGCCTCAGGCAGCCAGGCCTGCGGCGATATCGGCCTGGGCCGCATGCTCGAAGCCACCGATCTGGCCCAACTCGCCGCGGACTGCTTCCAGCGCCAGGCGCTGACCGGCAAACACGTGCTGATCACCGCCGGCCCGACCCAGGAAAACATCGACCCGGTGCGCTACATCACCAACCACAGCTCCGGAAAAATGGGCTTTGCCCTGGCCGAAGCGGCGGTTGAAGCCGGCGCCCGCGTGACCCTGATCACCGGCCCGGTGCACCTGCCGACCCCGGATCGCGTCACCCGCATCGATGTGGTCAGTGCCCGCGACATGCTGGCCGCCTGCGAAGCTGCGATCCCTTGCGACCTGTTCATCGCCTCCGCTGCGGTCGCCGATTACCGCCCGGAAGTCGTCGCGCCACAGAAACTCAAGAAAGATCCTACGAACGGCGACGGCTTGTTGCTACAAATGGTGCGCAACCCGGACATCCTGGCCAGCATCGCCACGCGCCCTGACCGCCCGTTCAGTGTTGGTTTCGCCGCCGAAACCGAACACCTGCTCGACTACGCCGCCCGCAAGTTGAAAGACAAGAATCTCGATTTGATCGTCGCCAACGACGTTGCCAACCCGAGCATTGGCTTCAACAGCGAAGAAAACGCCTGCAGCGTGATCGACCGCCAGCTACACGCCACACTTTTCGCCCAGACCAGCAAGAGCAAGATTGCTCGCCAGCTGATCACTTTTATCGCCGAACGTCTGAACCAGGTTTAATTTACATGCACGCTTTGCAAGCCAAGATCCTCGACCCCCGCATCGGTACCGAATTCCCGCTGCCGCAATACGCCACACCGGGCTCCGCCGGCCTCGACCTGCGCGCCATGCTGGAGCAGGACACCGTGATCAAGCCGGGTGAAACCGTGCTGATCCCTACCGGCCTGTCGGTCTACATCGGTGACCCGAACCTGGCGGCGCTGATTCTGCCGCGTTCGGGAATGGGCCATAAGCACGGTATCGTGCTGGGTAACCTGGTCGGTCTGATCGACTCGGATTACCAGGGCCCGCTGATGGTTTCGTGCTGGAACCGTGGCCAGACCGAATTCACCATGCCGGTCGGCGAACGCCTGGCGCAACTGGTGCTGGTGCCGGTGGTGCAGGCTCATTTCGAAATGGTTGAAGAGTTTGTTGAAACCGAGCGCGGCACTGGCGGTTTCGGCCATACCGGCACCCGCTGAACCGATCACGCTCTTTCGTGGCGGGGGATTCTGCGCCCTCGCCACAAAACTCAAATTGTCATCTGCAAGGCTCAGCACCGAAAATCAAGGCGCTACCCGGCCAAACCCTTGCCCTCTGGGGCATCATGGCCCTTTCACACCACGAACTCTCTGTGGAAAACGCCGTCATACCCTTCAGTTTGAACCTGCCGTCGAATGACTCGGCGTCCTGTCCAGCCACTTTCGAGATGGAGCATTTCCACAGATGAACACCCCGGCCAAAATCGCACCCAAGTTCCCCGACAGCATCTTCCGCGCCTATGACATTCGCGGCACCGTGCCGGAATTCCTGAACGCTGAAACCGCTTACTGGATCGGCCGCGCCGTCGGCTCGCAAAGCCTGGCCCAAGGCGAACCGAACGTGTCTGTTGGTCGCGATGGCCGCTTGTCCGGCCCGGAACTGGTCGCCCAACTGATCAAAGGCATCGCCGACAGCGGCTGCCACGTCAGTGACGTCGGCCTGGTCCCGACTCCGGCGCTCTACTACGCCGCCAATGTGCTCGCCGGCAAATCCGGCGTGATGCTCACCGGCAGCCACAACCCGTCGAACTACAACGGCTTCAAAATCGTCATTGCCGGCGACACCCTGGCCAACGAGCAGATCCAGGCCCTGCACGACCGACTCAAGAACAACGACCTGAGCAGCGGCAAGGGCAGCATCACCAAGGTCGAGATCCTCGACCGCTATAACACCGAAATCGTCCAGGACATCAAACTGGCCCGCCGCCTGAAAGTCGTCGTCGACTGCGGCAACGGCGCGGCCGGCGTGATCGCCCCGCAACTGATCGAAGCGCTGAACTGCGAAGTCATCCCGCTGTTCTGCGAAGTCGATGGCAACTTCCCGAACCACCACCCGGACCCGGGCAAGCCCGAAAACCTCGTGGACCTGATCAACAAGGTCAAGGAAACCAAGGCTGACATCGGCCTGGCCTTCGACGGCGACGGTGACCGCGTCGGCGTGGTGACCAATACCGGCAGCATCGTCTACCCGGACCGCCTGCTGATGCTGTTCGCCCGCGACGTCGTGGCGCGCAACCCTGGCGCCGAGATCATCTTCGACGTCAAATGCACCCGCCGCCTGATCCCGCTCATCAAGGAGTACGGCGGCCGCTCGCTAATGTGGAAGACCGGTCACTCGTTGATCAAAAAGAAAATGAAACAATCCGGCGCCCTGTTGGCCGGCGAAATGAGCGGGCACATCTTTTTCAAGGAGCGCTGGTTCGGTTTCGACGACGGCATTTACAGCGCCGCGCGGTTGCTCGAGATCCTCAGCAAGGAAAAATCCACCGCGGAAGAGCTGTTCGCCACCTTCCCGAACGATATTTCTACGCCGGAAATCAATATCCATGTGACCGAAGAGAGCAAATTCAGCATCATTGATGCACTGCACGACGCACAGTGGGGCACAGGCGCCGACCTGACCACCATTGACGGCGTGCGAGTCGACTATGCCAAAGGCTGGGGCCTGGTTCGCGCCTCCAACACCACACCGGTGCTGGTGCTGCGCTTCGAGGCCGATGACGAGGCTGAATTGCAACGCATCAAGGACGTCTTCCATGTCCAGTTGAAGCGTGTTGCACCTGATCTCCAACTACCGTTCTGATTCACCCGGAGCCCTGAATGACCCTCGAACGCGAAGCCGCCGCCAACACCGCCAAGGTCCTGTCCGAAGCGCTGCCTTACATTCGCCGCTATGTCGGCAAGACGCTGGTGATCAAATACGGCGGCAACGCGATGGAAAGCGAGGAGCTGAAAACCGGCTTCGCCCGCGACATCGTGCTGATGAAAGCCGTTGGCATCAACCCGGTCGTCGTTCATGGCGGCGGTCCGCAAATCGGTGACTTGCTCAAGCGCCTGTCGATCGAGAGCCACTTTGTCGACGGCATGCGCGTCACCGACGCCGCGACCATGGACGTGGTGGAAATGGTCCTCGGCGGTCAGGTCAACAAGGACATCGTCAACCTGATCAACCGTCATGGCGGCAGCGCCATCGGCCTGACCGGTAAAGACGCCGAGCTGATTCGCGCCAAGAAACTCACCGTCACCCGCCAGACCCCGGAGATGACCCAGCCGGAAATCATCGACATCGGTCACGTCGGCGAAGTGGTCGGGATCAACACCGACCTGCTGAACCTGCTGGTCAAAGGCGATTTCATTCCGGTGATCGCTCCAATCGGCGTTGGCGAAAACGGCGAGTCGTACAACATCAACGCTGACCTGGTAGCCGGCAAAGTGGCCGAGGCGCTGAAAGCCGAGAAGCTGATGCTACTCACCAACATCGCCGGCCTGATGGACAAGTCGGGCAAGGTCCTGACCGGCCTGAGCACGCAACAGGTCGACGATCTGATCGCCGACGGCACCATCTACGGCGGCATGCTGCCGAAGATCCGTTGCGCGCTGGAAGCGGTCCAGGGCGGCGTGGGCAGCTCGCTGATCATCGACGGCCGCGTGCCGAATGCGATCCTGCTGGAAATCTTCACCGATACCGGCGTGGGCACCCTGATCAGCAATCGCAAGCGTCCGTAAGCGATAGCGCAAATAAAAAGACCCCGCTCAGCCTGGCTGAGCGGGGTCTTTTTGTGTTCGCTGTTCCTTGTGGGAGCAAGGCTTGCCCGCGATGAACGATAACGCGGTGCCACTGACACACCGCGGCGCATCAATCGCGGGCAAGCCCTGCTCCCACAGGTCCGCGGCTAAACGCCGAATTGGGCGCGGTAGGCTTCCACGGCAGGCAAATGCTGCTTGAGCTGCGGATCGTCAGCCAGGAATTCCAGCACCTGGTTCAACGAAACAATGCTGATCACCGGAATACCGAAGTCGCGCTCCACTTCCTGGATCGCCGACAACTCACCGTTGCCGCGCTCCTGACGGTTCAGCGCAATCAACACGCCGGCAGCCTTGGCGCCGTCCTGGGAAGCGATGATCTGCATCACTTCACGGATGGCAGTGCCGGCGGTGATCACGTCGTCGATGATCAAAACGTCGCCAGTCAGCGGGGCGCCAACCAGACTTCCGCCTTCGCCGTGGGCCTTGGCTTCCTTGCGGTTGAAGCACCATGGCAGGTCACGGTTGTGATGTTCGGCCAGTGCCACTGCAGTGGTCGCCGCCAAGGGAATGCCCTTGTAGGCCGGACCGAACAGAACATCGAAGGGAATGCCGCTCTCGGCAATGGCTGCGGCGTAGAAACGCCCCAGCTGCGCGAGGGCCGAACCCGAGTTGAACAGGCCCGCATTGAAGAAGTAAGGACTGGTGCGCCCGGACTTCAGGGTGAACTCACCGAAGCGCAAAACGCCGCGATCGATGGCAAAACGAATGAAATCGCGCTGATACGCTTGCATGAAAAAAACCCCAAATACCACGGATTTAGCTAATTAGCTTGACGCCGTGTATCATACACGCACGCGATTTTTGGGGCCATTTATGCGGATCATCAGTGTGAACGTCAATGGTATTCAGGCTGCAGTCGAGCGAGGTTTGCTCAGTTGGCTGCAAGCACAGAATGCCGACGTCATCTGCCTGCAGGACACCCGTGCCTCCGCCTTTGAACTGGATGACCCAGCCTTCCAACTGGATGGCTACTTCCTTTATGCCTGCGATGCTGAAGTCCCTGCCCAAGGCGGCGTGGCTTTGTATTCGCGGTTGCAACCGAAGGCTGTCATCAGCGGTCTCGGTTTCGAGACGGCCGACCGCTACGGGCGCTACCTGCAAGCCGATTTCGACAAAGTCAGTATTGCAACCCTGTTGCTTCCATCGGGTATGAACGGCGATGAAGACTTGAACCAGAAGTTCAAGCTCATGGACGACTTCGCCAAGTACCTGGACAAGCAACGGCGCAAACGCCGCGAGTACATTTATTGTGGCTCGCTGTACGTGGCGCAACAGAAGCTGGATATCAAGAACTGGCGCGACAGCCAGCAATCCCCGGGCTTCCTGGCGCCTGAACGCGCCTGGATGGACGAGATTGTCGGCAACATGGGTTACGTCGATGCCCTGCGTGAAGTCAGCCGCGAAGGCGATCAGTACAGCTGGTGGCCGGACAACGAACAGGCCGAAATGCTCAACCTGGGCTGGCGCTTCGACTATCAGCTGCTGACTCCGGGCCTGCGCCGCTTCGTACGCAGCGCACGCTTGCCACGTCAGCCGCGGTTCTCGCAACACGCGCCACTGATCGTGGACTACGACTGGACGCTGACCATCTAAGCGTCAGATACAAAAAAGCCGACAGCGATGTCGGCTTTTTTGTGCGCGCCTGTTTTCTGTAGGAGCAAAGCTTGCTCGCGATGAACGATGACGCGGTGTATCTGATGAACCGCGGCGCCTGGATCGCGAGCAAGCTTTGCTCCTACAGGACCGTGGTCACTATTTGATCAGTCGCCAGGTGAATGGATACCGGTAAGGGAAACCTTCATTGGCCTTTACGCCAGCAATGATGGTCAACACCAGCGCGCCGATGGCAATCAAGCCAAACAGGAAGAACCCGATAATCACCACCATCAGCAGGAAGCAGATTGCCGAGGCGATGGCGACGGTGATCTGGAAGTTCAGCGCTTCCTTGCCCTGGGCATCGATGAACGGGTCCATCTCGCGCTTCATCTGCCACAGAATCAACGGGCCGATCAGCGTGCCGAACGGAATCCAGATCCCCAGCAAGGCGGACAAGTGACAAAACATCGCCCACTGCCGAACCTCTTTGCTTGGGGCGGGAAGCAGCTGTTGCTCGTCACTCATGGCGTCCTCCTTGTCCGTGGCGATCCGATCAGTCAGCCAGTGCAGCCTTTTGCAGATCGAAGATTTCGTTCATGCCTTTCTTCGCCAGTTCCAGCATGGCGTTCAGCTCTTCAGGCTGGAACGGTGCGCCTTCTGCAGTACCCTGGACTTCGATGAAGCCGCCAGTGCTGGTCATTACCACGTTCAGGTCAGTCTCGGCTGCCGAGTCCTCCAGGTAGTCAAGGTCGAGTACCGGCTCACCCTGGTACATGCCGACCGAAACGGCACCGATCATTTGTTTCAGCGGGTCGCCACCTTTCAGGCCGCCGCGCTTCTTGATCACTTTCAGGGCATCGACCAGGGCAACCATGGCACCGGTGATGGACGCGGTACGAGTGCCGCCGTCGGCCTGGATCACATCGCAATCGACGTACAGGGTGACGTCGCCCAGCTTGGACATGTCCAGCGCAGCGCGCAGGGAACGGCCGATCAGGCGCTGGATTTCCAGGGTACGACCGCCCTGCTTGCCGCGGCTCGCTTCGCGCTGGTTACGCTCGCCGGTGGCACGCGGGAGCATGCCGTACTCAGCGGTCAACCAACCCTGCCCCTGCCCCTTGAGGAAGCGCGGCACGCCGTTTTCGACGCTGACGGTGCAGATGACCTTGGTATCACCGAACTCGACCAGTACAGATCCCTCGGCGTGTTTGGTGTAGTTGCGGGTAATGCGGATCGAGCGGAGCTGATCGGCAGCGCGACCACTTGGACGTTTCATAAGGGATACCTGTACGGGGACGGAAAACTGCGGAGCATTATAGAGCTGCCAGCCGCGCCTGGGCACTTCTAAAAAAATCCTCCGACGACCGAGGGCTCTGAACAGCCCGTCGCCGACGGTCTGCAGCCCTTTGTCACACCGTGTGTTTGGGCGCATCCACGCCACTGCGCTACAATCCTGCGCCTTTGCTGCCAGTCGGCTTAAATTCATTGATATCGGGTTGCCGGAATGTCCTTCCGGGCCGATCTGCATTGCGAGGTACCTCCATGGTGCACAGCATGACCGCCTTCGCCCGCGTCGAAAAAGCCGGCGTCCAGGGCACCCTGAGCTGGGAACTGCGCTCGGTCAACAGCCGCTACCTGGAACCCCACCTGCGTTTGCCGGAGTCCTTTCGCGACCTCGAAGGCGCTGTGCGCGAGGCGCTGCGCCAGGGCGTGTCCCGGGGCAAGCTTGAATGCACCCTGCGTTTCACCGAAGAAAACACCGGCAAACCGCTGCAAGTGGACCAGGCACGCGCCGCGCAACTGGTCGCCGCCGCCGAGACTGTCGCCAGCCTGATCAAAAATCCGGCAGCGCTGAACCCGCTCGAAGTCCTGGCCTGGCCCGGCGTACTGGTGGGCGACGCGACTGATCCGCAAGCCTTGAACGCCGAAGCACTGGCGCTGTTCAACCAGGGCCTGAAGGAGCTCAAGGCCGGTCGCGAGCGCGAAGGCGCGGAGCTGGCGCGGTTGATCGACGATCGTCTGACGTCGATTGAAGAAGACGTGGTGACCCTGCGCGAACTGGTACCGCAGATGCTCGCCACCCAGCGCCAGAAAGTGCTCGATCGCTTTGCCGACATGAAGGCCGAGATGGATCCGCAGCGCCTGGAGCAGGAAATGGTCATGCTCGCGCAAAAAAGCGACGTCGCCGAAGAACTGGATCGCCTGAGCACTCACATCATCGAAGTACGCCGGGTGCTCAAGTCCGGCGGCGCTGCCGGTCGGCGCCTGGACTTCCTGATGCAGGAACTCAATCGCGAAGCCAACACACTGGGCTCCAAAGCCTTCGACCCGCGCAGCACACAAGCGGCGGTCAACCTCAAGGTGTTGATCGAGCAAATGCGCGAACAAGTGCAGAATATTGAGTAAGGCATACCCGACATGACCCACAGCACTGGCACCCTGTACATCATTTCCGCGCCATCGGGCGCGGGCAAGAGCAGCCTGGTCAAGGCCCTGACCGACGCCGATCCGGAGATCCGCGTTTCAGTCTCCCACACCACCCGCGCCATGCGCCCCGGTGAAGTGGACGGCGTGAACTATCACTTCGTCGAACGCAGCGAGTTCGTGAAGATGATCGAACACGGCGACTTCCTCGAGCGCGCCGAAGTGTTCGGCAATCTCTACGGCACCTCGCAAAGCCACCTGCAGCAAACGCTGGATGAAGGCCACGACCTGATCCTGGAAATCGACTGGCAAGGCGCCGAGCAAGTACGCAAGCTGATGCCTCAGGCGCGCTCGATCTTTATTCTGCCGCCGTCGCTCCAGGCCTTGCACCAGCGCCTGACCAACCGCGGCCAGGACAGTGACGAGATCATTGACGGCCGGATGCGTGAAGCCGTCAGCGAAATGAGCCACTACGTCGACTACGACTACCTGATCATCAACGACGATTTCGCCCACGCCCTGCACGACCTGAAGGCGATTTTCCGCGCCAATCAGCTGCAACAGAAACGCCAACAGCAACGTTTCGGCAAACTGCTGGCTGAATTGTTGGGCTGATCCGCTCTTCCCAAAACCGCTGCAAGGGCTTTACATTGGCACTTGCAGCGCGTTGAAGGGCTTGATCAAAAAATCAGCGCTTCCCTAATCGCTGGTGATTTTTTAAACTGTTGAGTCCGCTCGCCCATCCGGGCAGCGCGCATATTGCATTTGCTACGAGGAAGACCATGGCCCGCGTAACCGTTGAAGACTGCCTAGAACACGTGGATAACCGCTTTGAGCTGGTCATGCTCTCTACCAAGCGTGCCCGTCAACTGGCCACCGGCGGCAAAGAGCCGAAAGTAGCATGGGAAAACGACAAGCCTACCGTCGTCGCCCTGCGTGAAATCGCTGAAGGCCTGATCGACTACGCAGCTATCGCCGAAGCTGAAATCGTTGAAGATGAACCGCTTTTTGCTGCATTCGAGGACGAGTCCAACGAGGCCGTCTAAGCCTATGCCTGGTCGACGTGGCACGGCGCGGGAACAAAGCTTGTGGCAGGAGACATCATGCCGAGCATAGACGCCCTCGCCGATCGCTTATCGACCTACCTCGGCAAAGACCAGGTCAACCTGGTCCGCCGAGCGTATTTCTACGCCGAACAAGCCCACGACGGTCAACGCCGCCGTAGCGGTGAGGCGTACGTCACGCACCCACTCGCCGTGGCGAATATTCTTGCCGACATGCATATGGACCATCAGAGCCTGATGGCAGCCATGCTGCATGACGTGATCGAAGACACCGGTATTGCCAAGGAAGCGCTGCAAGCGCAGTTCGGCGAAACCGTGGCCGAACTGGTCGACGGGGTCAGCAAACTGACCCAGATGAACTTCGAGACCAAGGCCGAAGCCCAGGCTGAAAACTTCCAGAAAATGGCCATGGCCATGGCCCGCGACATTCGCGTGATCCTGGTCAAGCTGGCTGACCGCCTGCACAACATGCGCACGCTGGAAGTGCTGTCCGGCGAAAAACGCCGACGCATCGCCAAGGAAACCCTGGAAATCTATGCACCCATCGCCAACCGGCTGGGCATGCACGCCATCCGCATAGAATTCGAAGACCTCGGCTTCAAGGCCATGCACCCGATGCGTTCCGCGCGAATCTACCAGGCCGTCAAACGCGCCCGGGGTAATCGCAAGGAAATCGTCAACAAGATCGAAGAATCCCTCAGCCACTGCCTGGCCATCGATGGCATCCAGGGTGAGGTCAGCGGTCGTCAGAAACACCTCTACGGTATCTACAAGAAAATGCGCGGCAAGCGTCGGGCCTTCAACGAGATCATGGACGTCTACGCGTTCCGGATCATCGTCGACAAGGTCGATACCTGCTACCGCGTGCTAGGTGCTGTTCACAATTTGTACAAACCGTTGCCGGGTCGCTTCAAGGATTACATCGCGATCCCCAAGGCCAACGGCTATCAGTCGCTGCACACCACGCTGTTCGGCATGCACGGTGTTCCGATCGAGATCCAGATCCGCACCCGTGAAATGGAAGAGATGGCCAACAACGGCATCGCCGCCCACTGGCTGTACAAATCCAGCGGCGACGAGCAGCCAAAAGGCACCCACGCCCGCGCCCGCCAATGGGTCAAAGGCGTGCTGGAGATGCAGCAACGCGCCGGCAACTCGCTGGAATTCATCGAAAGCGTGAAGATCGACCTGTTCCCGGACGAGGTCTATGTGTTCACACCCAAGGGCCGGATCATGGAGCTGCCCAAAGGCTCCACGGCGGTTGACTTCGCTTACGCGGTGCACACCGACGTGGGCAACAGCTGCATTGCCTGCCGGATCAATCGTCGTCTCGCGCCGCTGTCCGAGCCACTGCAAAGCGGTTCCACGGTCGAGATCGTCAGCGCCCCTGGCGCACGGCCGAACCCCGCCTGGCTCAACTTCGTGGTCACCGGCAAGGCCCGTACGCACATTCGCCACGCGTTGAAACTGCAACGCCGCTCCGAGTCCATCAGCCTGGGCGAACGCCTGCTGAACAAAGTCCTCAACGGTTTCGACAGCTCGCTGGAAAAAATTCCACTCGAGCGCGTCAAGGCCATGCTCACCGAGTACCGCCTGGAACTGATCGAAGACTTGCTGGAAGACATCGGCCTGGGCAATCGCATGGCCTATGTGGTGGCGCGCCGGTTGCTGGGCGAAGGCGAACAGCTGCCGAGCCCGGAAGGACCGCTGGCGATTCGCGGCACCGAAGGCCTGGTACTCAGCTACGCCAAGTGCTGCACGCCGATCCCGGGCGACCCGATTGTCGGCCACCTGTCCGCGGGCAAAGGCATGGTCGTGCACCTGGACAACTGCCGCAACATCAGCGAAATCCGCCACAACCCGGAAAAATGCATCCAGCTCTCATGGGCCAAGGATGTCACCGGCGAATTCAATGTCGAACTGCGCGTCGAGCTGGAACACCAGCGCGGCCTGATTGCCCTGCTGGCCAGCAGCGTCAATGCGGCCGACGGCAATATCGAAAAAATCAGCATGGACGAACGCGATGGTCGCATCAGCGTGGTCCAACTGGTGGTCAGCGTGCACGACCGCGTGCACCTGGCCCGCGTGATCAAGAAACTGCGCGCCCTGACCGGGGTGATCCGTATCACCCGCATGCGCGCGTAGCCCCCATCAATTACAAGGAGTCATCCATGACCAAGACTGTTATCACCAGCGACAAGGCCCCGGCCGCCATCGGCACCTACTCCCAGGCGATCAAGGCTGGCAACACCGTTTACATGTCGGGTCAAATTCCTCTGGACCCAAAAACCATGGAACTGGTCGAAGGCTTCGAAGCCCAGACCGTCCAGGTCTTCGAGAACCTCAAAGCCGTGGCTGAAGCCGCCGGCGGTTCGTTCAAGGACATCGTCAAGCTGAACATCTTCCTCACCGACCTGAGCCACTTCGCCAAGGTCAACGAGATCATGGGCAAGTACTTCGACCAGCCTTACCCAGCCCGCGCCGCCATCGGCGTAGCGGCCCTGCCAAAGGGTTCGCAGGTTGAAATGGATGCCATCCTGGTCATCGAGTAATGTGTCCGGCGCAGCCTAGGGCTGCGCCGACTGCTCTGCTGTAAAGAAAGCTTGAAAGGATTCCACCATGCGCAAAGCGCTTGCTCTCTCGCTGCTCGCCCTGCTTTTGGGCGGTTGTGCCAGCAACCCTGCCGACCGAGATATCAGCGGCACCTGGATCAATCAGGTGGCGATCGATGCTGCCTCCAAGGGCGTCCCCCTGCGTGAAGCACTCCAGGCCTATGGTCCGAACCTGGAATGGGACGTCAACACCAAGGCCGGTCAGGCCCGTTACACCAATGGTTTTGAAAATGTCGACGGCAAGTTGCTGGGCGAAGAGTCCGGCGCCTGGAAAATCGACTTTTACGGCAGTTCCGGCAGTGAGCTCAAACGCGCTGGCAAACAATTGAACCAGGCCGCGAGTGAAAACGAGCCCGCCCAGGTCTTCGATCGCGCATTGATCCCGGTACCGGATGGCGCGCCGATCGGTGCCAGTTTCGAACGCGCGCTGTACTCGGCCTACATGGGCGGTAGCTGGAAAGTCATCAGCGGCCCCGGCGAGGGCAATACCGTGCAGTTCCAGGCTGATGGCCAGGTGAGCGGTTTGCCAGGCACCGACCGTTATGCCCTGTGTCTGGCGGGTGACTGCGCCTCGATGAGCGGTGGCAATGACAACATGTGGCTGCAACTCAATGGGCAAGGCAACGCCTGGATCTTTACCCGCAAAGGTAAGGCGCTGGAAATTTTCCAGACCGTGAATACGGCGCTGGCGGACGAACAGCCTCAGTTCACACCGGGTGATCGCAAGTGGTTGCTGGAAAAGCAGTAATCCGGATCTAACTGCAAAGAAGATCCCATGTGGGAGCGAGCCTGCTCGCGAAAGCGGTGTAACACACGACAAATTTGTTGAATGTTACGGCCTCTTCGCGAGCAGGTTCGCTCCCACAGTTGTTATGGGTGATTGGGAGTCAGCAGCGTCCTTCAAGGATCGCCGCATAGCCTTCGCGGAAGCTCGGGTACTTGGGCACCCAACCCAACGCCTTCGCCCGCGCATTGCTGCAACGCTTGCTGCCCGTGCGGCGCACGCTGGCATCGTCCGCCCATTCGGTCACACCCAGATATTCGCGCAACCAGCCCACCACATCCGCCAGTGCTGCCGGGGCGTCATCGACGCCAATATAGATGTCGTCCAGCGCCACGCCACGCCGATCCGCCTCAAGCAGGCACGCCATCAAGCCGGCGGCGTCGTCGGCATGAATCCGGTTGGCGTACAACGGTGGATCGACCACCACGCGGTAACCCTGGCGCACCTGAGTCAACAGCCACTCTCGACCGGGCCCGTAGATACCGGTCAACCGCACGACGCTCGCCGGGATGCCGCTCTTCAGGGCAATCTGTTCGGCTTCGAGCATCACACGCCCTGAATAACCCGCCGCCACGGCCGGCGAAGTCTCGTCGACCCACTCACCCTCCTGCTGACCGTAAACACTGCTGCTGGAAACGAACAGCAGGCGGTCAGGCACCTGCCCATAGTCGTCCAGCCACTCCAGCACATGCTGCAGGCCCTGGATGTAGGCGGCGCGGTAACCGGCTTCGTCGTGATCGGAGGCGGCCGCGCAATACACCAGGTAATCCACCGCACCGATTGGCCAGGTCTCTGGACAGTCTTTGCTGAACAAGTCGCCAGCCACGCCAATCACGCCTTCGGGCAGGCGCGAAACATCGCGCCGCAGGCCATGAACCTCCCACCCCGCAGCCAACAATTGCGTGGCCAGGCGACTGCCGACATCACCACAACCGGCGATCAAAACAGAAGGCGCGGACATCAGAAAACTCCTCTTGGAAACGGACAGACTAGCGCTGGCAATGGACGAGCGGCTAGCAATACAGGAAAAAAAGAGACTCTATTACTTTTGTTAACAAGAATTACTTGCAATAATGCGCCCCACTTTTGTTCTCGGGCTTCGAGGCCTGGAAGAACAGCAATCGTTTTTTTCTCTCAGGTCCGGCCCAGCATGACACGTAATCAACTCTCCGCTTCGCCAACCAAACGACCTCGCGCCTGGAGCGCGGTAGCCGCCGTGTTGCTCAGCTTGATGCTGGCACCCACCGCGGCGTTCGCTGACGCCCAAGCACCCGCCACCCCGGCCGCCACCGCACCGGTCGCAGCTGACCATGCCGTTCCGGCAGCGACTGCACCAGCCCAGGCAGCACCTGCTCAGGAAGGCCTCGGCGAAGACGTTCCTGAAGTCCTCGAAGCCGACAACAGCCTGGGCATGGCTCACGACCTTTCGCCGTGGGGCATGTACAAGAATGCCGACATTATCGTGAAAATCGTGATGATCGGCCTGGCGATCGCATCGATCATCACCTGGACCATCTGGATTGCCAAAGGCTTCGAGCTGATGGGCGCCAAGCGTCGCCTGCGCGGTGAAATCGCCAACCTGAAAAAGTCGGCCTCCCTTAAAGAAGCCAGCGTCACCGCGGCGAAGGAAGGCACTCTCGCCAACTTGCTCGTGCACGACGCTCTCGAAGAGATGCGCCTCTCGGTCAACAGCCGCGAGAAAGAAGGCATCAAGGAACGCGTCAGCTTCCGCCTTGAGCGCCTGGTGGCCGCCTGCGGTCGCAACATGAGCAGCGGCACCGGCGTGCTTGCCACCATCGGTTCCACCGCGCCGTTCGTCGGCCTGTTCGGTACCGTGTGGGGCATCATGAACAGCTTCATCGGCATCGCCAAAACCCAGACCACCAACCTCGCTGTCGTGGCCCCCGGCATCGCTGAAGCCCTGCTGGCGACCGCACTGGGTCTGGTCGCGGCGATTCCTGCGGTGGTGATCTACAACGTGTTTGCCCGCTCCATCGCCGGTTACAAGGCGCAGGTGTCCGACGCGTCGGCCCAAGTCCTGCTGCTGGTCAGCCGCGACCTCGATCACCAGCCTGAGCGCAGCTCGCAACCGCACATGGTGAAAGTGGGGTAATCGGCCATGGGCCTGCATTTGAAAGAAGGGGCAGACGACGATCTGTCCGAAAACCACGAAATCAACGTCACGCCGTTCATCGACGTGATGCTGGTGCTGTTGATCATCTTCATGGTGGCGGCTCCGCTGGCCACCGTGGACATCAAGGTCGACCTGCCTGCGTCCACCGCCAAACCGGCGCCGCGGCCAGAAAAGCCGGTGTTCCTCAGCGTCAAGGCTGACCAACGCCTGTTCCTGGGCGAAGACGAAGTGAAGGCCGAAGCACTCGGCGCCACGCTCGACGCCAAGACCCAGGGCAAGAAAGACACGACGATCTTCTTCCAGGCCGATAAAGGCGTGGATTACGGCGACCTGATGAGCGTGATGGACAACCTGCGCTCGGCCGGTTACCTGAAGGTGGGGCTGGTCGGTCTCGAGTCGGCAGTCAAGAAATGATCACGACGCGCCATAAGCTGACGCGTTACAGCGGTAGCCTGGCCGTGGTGCTGGGCGTTCACGCGCTGGCCATCGCGCTGGCCGTGAACTGGACGGCCCGTCCGCCCATCCAATTGCCGCCCCAGGCAATGATGGTCGAGCTGGCACCGGTTCCAGCCCCGCCACCCCCGGCACCGCCGAAGGTCGTCACCCCACCGCAGCCGCCGACTCCGGTTGAAGAACTGCCGATACCGAAACTCGCCGAAGCGCCGAAGGCCGAGATCGCCGTTCCGAAACCGGTCAAGCCCAAGCCAAAGCCTCAACCGCCCAAGCCTGTGGAGAAAAAGCCGGAGCCGCCGAAGGAGAAACCGTCCGAGGCCAAGCCGAGCGAAGCGCCGCCGACGCCCGCGCCGACCGAGAAATCCGCCGCGCCTGCGCCTGGCCCCTCTGCTGCTCAAGTAGCCGCCAAGGCCAGTTGGGAAGGCACCCTGCTCGCGCACTTGCAGAAGTACAAAAAGTACCCGGCCAGTGCACAGGCACGGGGCAAGGAAGGCATGAACCGCCTGCGTTTCGTGGTGGATGCCGACGGTAACGTCTTGTCATTCGAGCTGGTGGGCGCCTCAGGCACTGCCGATCTGGATCGGGCCACCCTGGACATGATCCGCCGCGCCCAGCCGCTGCCAAAACCACCGGCGCACATGCTCACCAACGGCTCCATCGAAATCGTTGCACCCTTTGTCTACTCGATAGACAAACACCGGCGTTAAGCAGAACACAGGACCCTGTGGGAGCGAGCCTGCTCGCGATAGCGGTATGACAGCCGACGAAGATGTTGAATGTTATGGCCAAATCGCGAGCAGGCTCGCTCCCACATAGGTTCTCGCACCACCCAAAAGGCACCGAAAGGTGCCTTTCGCATATCTGCCAGCGGCAAACCCACATTGCCCGGTGTCACCCGACACATACCTTCTGATAACGTGCGTCTATCGATTGCAGCCGGTATGCTTGGCTCGCATCTTCATGGACGCTTTGCTATGACCCTCACAGAATTACGCTACATCGTTACCCTCGCCCAAGAGCAGCACTTCGGCCACGCGGCCGAGCGTTGCCACGTCAGCCAGCCAACCCTGTCGGTGGGCGTGAAAAAGCTTGAAGACGAACTCGGTGTGCTGATTTTCGAGCGCAGCAAAAGCGCCGTGCGCCTGACTCCGGTCGGCGAAGGCATTGTGGCCCAGGCGCAAAAAGTCCTGGAGCAGGCCCAGGGCATTCGCGAACTGGCCCAGGCCGGCAAGAACCAGCTGACCGCGCCGCTGAAAGTCGGCGCGATCTACACCGTCGGCCCGTACCTGTTTCCACACCTGATTCCGCAACTGCACCGGGTCGCCCCGCAGATGCCGTTGTACATCGAAGAAAACTTCACCCATGTGCTGCGCGACAAGCTGCGCAACGGTGAACTCGACGCGATCATCATCGCCCTGCCCTTTAACGAAGCCGATGTGCTGACCCTGCAACTCTACGACGAGCCGTTCTACGTCCTGATGCCGGCCCAGCACCCGTGGACGCAAAAAGAGTCCATCGACGCCAACCTGCTCAACGACAAGAGCCTGCTGCTGCTCGGCGAAGGCCACTGCTTCCGCGATCAGGTGCTGGAAGCCTGCCCGACCCTGACCAAAGGCAACGACGGCGCCAAGCACACCACGGTGGAATCCAGCTCACTGGAAACCATCCGTCACATGGTCGCGTCCGGCCTCGGCATTTCGATCCTGCCGCTGTCGGCGGTCGACAGCCATCACTATGCGCCCGGCGTGATCGAAGTCCGGCCGCTGTCGGCACCCACGCCCTATCGCACCGTGGCCATCGCCTGGCGCGCGAGTTTCCCGCGGCCCAAGGCAATTGAAATCCTCGCTGACTCCATTCGCCTGTGCTCGGTGGCCAAGCCGTCCGCGCAGGTGGTGGCGGGCTAAGCAAGCGTCATGACCGAGTTGTCGCAAGTGTCCGTGACGGCACTCAAGGGTGTCGGCGAAGCCATGGCCGAGAAGCTGGCCAAGGTCGGCCTGGAAAATCTCCAGGACGTGCTGTTTCACCTGCCGCTGCGCTATCAGGACCGCACCCGCGTGGTCCCGATCGGCGCCCTGCGCCCAGGCCAGGATGCCGTGATCGAAGGCACCGTCAGCGGTGCCGACGTGGTCATGGGCCGGCGCCGCAGCCTGGTGGTGCGCCTGCAGGACGGCACCGGCGGGCTCAGCCTGCGCTTCTACCATTTCAGCAACGCGCAGAAAGAAGGCCTCAAGCGCGGCACGCGGATTCGCTGCTACGGCGAAGCACGGCCCGGTGCATCGGGACTGGAAATCTACCACCCGGAATACCGCGCCATTACCGGCGACGAACCGCCGCCCGTGGATGAAACCCTGACCCCGGTGTACCCGCTCACCGAGGGCCTGACACAACAGCGCCTGCGCCAGCTGTGCATGCAAACCCTGACCTTGCTCGGTCCCTCCAGCCTGCCCGACTGGCTGCCGAACGAACTGGCCCGCGACTACCAACTGGCGCCGCTGGCCGATGCGATCCGCTACCTGCACAACCCGCCGGCCGATGCCGACGTCGATGAGCTGGCCCTCGGGCATCACTGGGCACAGCACCGTTTGGCGTTCGAAGAACTGCTGACCCATCAACTGTCCCAGCAACGCCTGCGCGAAAGCATGCGTTCGCTGCGCGCGCCGGCCATGCCGAAAGCTACGCAACTGCCGGCCAGATATTTGGCCAACCTCGGGTTCGACCCCACGGGTGCACAGCAACGGGTCGGCAACGAAATCGCCTACGATCTCAGTCAGCACGAGCCCATGCTGCGGCTGATTCAGGGCGACGTCGGCGCGGGCAAAACCGTAGTCGCCGCCCTCGCTGCGCTTCAGGCCCTGGAGGCTGGCTATCAAGTGGCGCTGATGGCGCCCACCGAGATTCTCGCCGAGCAGCACTTCATCACCTTCAAGCGCTGGCTCGAACCGCTGAGCATCGAGGTCGCGTGGCTGGCCGGCAAGCTCAAGGGCAAAAATCGCGTGGCCGCGCTGGAGCAGATCGCCAATGGCACACCGATGGTGGTCGGCACCCATGCGCTGTTCCAGGACGAAGTGCAGTTCAAGAACCTGGCGTTGGCGATCATCGACGAACAACACCGCTTCGGCGTGCAACAGCGGCTGGCCTTGCGGCAGAAAGGCGTCGGCGGGCGGATGTGTCCGCATCAGCTGATCATGACCGCCACACCGATCCCGCGCACGCTGGCCATGAGCGCCTACGCCGATCTCGACACCTCGATCCTCGACGAATTGCCGCCCGGCCGAACCCCGGTCAACACCGTGCTGATCACCGACACCCGACGCGTCGAAGTCATCGAGCGGGTGCGCAGCGCCTGTGCCGAAGGGCGCCAGGCCTATTGGGTGTGCACCCTGATTGAAGAGTCGGAAGAGCTGACCTGCCAGGCCGCCGAAACCACCTATGAAGACCTGACCGCCGCCCTTGGCGAGTTGAAAGTGGGGCTGATCCACGGGCGCATGAAGCCCGCCGAGAAAGCCGCGGTGATGGCCGAGTTCAAGGCCGGCAATTTGCAGCTGCTGGTGGCGACCACGGTGATCGAAGTCGGTGTGGACGTGCCAAACGCCAGCCTGATGATCATCGAAAACCCGGAACGCCTGGGCCTGGCGCAACTGCACCAGTTGCGCGGCCGCGTCGGCCGGGGCAGCGCGGTCAGCCATTGCGTGCTGCTCTATCACCCGCCGCTGTCGCAGATCGGCCGGCAACGGCTAGGGATCATGCGCGAGACCAACGACGGTTTTGTCATTGCCGAAAAAGACCTCGAACTGCGCGGCCCCGGCGAAATGCTCGGTACGCGGCAGACCGGCCTGCTTCAATTCAAGGTCGCCGACCTGATGCGCGATGCCGACCTGCTGCCCGCGGTTCGCGACGCCGCACAAGCGTTGCTGGAACGCTGGCCGGACCACGTCAGCCCGTTACTCGACCGCTGGCTGCGTCACGGGCAGCAATACGGCCAAGTGTGAGCACCGTCGCAGTTTCTGGAGGATGGGTTTGAGCAAGCTGGGTATACTCCTGCAATTGTTTTAGTCCGGATACAGACCATGACCGAAGTTGCCCTCGCACCCGCCTCCCCGCACGCTCCGTCGGTTATTCGGCTGCTGCTGGGCAAACTGGGCATTGCCTTTGAAGAAGTCCTCGACCATCACGGCTTGAACCCGGCGCGCAAGGTCCAGGCCGTGCTGCTCGATGATGCCGTCGGCGCGCTGATGGTGCTGTTCCCGCAGAATCAGTTGCTCGACCTCAACCGCCTCACCGAACTCACTGGCCGTCGCCTCACCGCCGTGCCGACCGAGCGCCTGGTCAAGATGCTCGGCAAGCACAGCCTGAGTTTGCTGCCGGGTCTGCCCACCCTCACCAGCTCGCCGTGCCTGTATGAAGAAAGCCTGCTGCGCGAGCCGACGGTGCTGGTCAATTCGGGCGAGCCGGGCGTGCTGCTGGAAATCACCAGCGAAGCCTTCAAGTCCATGCTCAACAAGGCCAGCGCCGCCAACTTCGGCGAAGCCCTGAGCAGCATCCGCCCCAACCTCGACCGCCCCGACGATGACCGCGAGGAAATCACCCAGGCCGTTCAAGCGTTCACCGCGCGGCGCATCCAGCAACGCCTGGAAGCGACCATCGAAATACCGCCGCTGGCCGAAACCGCACAAAAGATCATAAAGCTGCGCGTGGACCCCAACGCCACCATCGACGACATCACCGGCGTAGTCGAAACCGACCCGGCGCTGGCCGCGCAAGTGGTGAGCTGGGCCGCGTCGCCGTACTACGCCTCGCCGGGCAAGATTCGTTCAGTGGAAGACGCCATCGTGCGGGTGCTGGGCTTCGACCTGGTGATCAACCTGGCACTGGGCCTGGCCCTGGGCAAAACCCTGAGCCTGCCCAAAGACCACCCGCAACACAGCACGCCGTACTGGCAGCAATCGATCTACACCGCCGCCGTCATCGAAGGCCTGACCCGCGCCATGCCGCGCACCCAGCGCCCGGAAGCCGGCCTGACCTACCTGGCCGGCCTGCTGCACAACTTCGGCTACCTGCTGCTGGCCCACGTGTTCCCGCCGCACTTCTCGCTGATCTGCCGTCACATGGAGGTCAACCCGCACCTGTGCCACAGCTACATCGAGCAACACCTGCTGGGCATCAGCCGCGAGCAGATCGGCGCCTGGCTGATGCGCTTCTGGGACATGCCCGATGAACTGGCCACCGCACTGCGCTTCCAGCATGACCCGGGCTACGACGGCGACTACGCCGAATACCCGAACCTGGTGTGCCTGTCCGTGCGCCTGCTGCGCAGCCGCGGCATCGGCTCGGGCCCGGACGAAGACATCCCCGACGCCCTGCTCGACCGCCTCGGCCTGACCCGCGCCAAAGCGGAAGACGTCGTCAGCAAAGTCCTCGAAGCCGAAGTGCTGCTGCGCGAACTGGCCTCGCAATTCAGCCAACCCTAAAAAGCTTCGCGAGCAGGCTCGCTCCCACAGAGGTTAGGTATTCCCTGTGGGAGCGAGCCTGCTCGCGAAGAATTCAACCCGGTCTGACTGAAAGACCTCAGCCTCGGCCTTCCTCGGCGTACGCACCGGAAGGCACGCTCGCCCCCTGATCGTCGGCCACGAGCCACCAAGGACAATAATCAGGCGCCCTGCTATGATTTGACTGCAAACAGAGGGCTTTCCCGATGACTCAAACAGCAGCTGGCAGTGTTGAAAATCAGGTTCGCAAGCTTGCCAAAGATCACAGGGTCACTGCCGATCCTGACGGCATGAGCCGTATGGCCGTGATCATTACCCGCATGGCGGGCGATGTCGTCGAGCTGGATGGCGTCGAGCAATTGCTCGTGAACCTCAAGAAAAAAGGCATTCTGAGCAAGTCCGAGACCCTCGCCCTCCAAGGACGCTACCTTCAGGAAAGGCGTTCACAGAATCCTGGCGCATGACTTTCGATCCGTTCGGCGACTTCGAAGCTGCTGGATATCTTCAGAATTCGCTGCAACTGAAAGACCCCACCGAAGTAAAAGAGTCAGAGCATCTTTCGTTCGAATTGAGCATCGAGGATGCCCTCGCCTATTTGGCCAAAAAGAAGCCAATCGACTACCAGGCCGTGCTCAAGGTCCACGAAATCCTGTTCTCCGGCTTTTATCACTGGGCAGGCAAAGACCGGAACGCACTTGTACCTCACCTGGCCGTCTTCAAGGGCTCATACGACGATCCCCGAAGTACCATCTTCGAGCACCCGCACTCCATCAAGATGTCTGTCGACTATGCGCTTGAACTAGCAGCCGATAAAAAGCGTTTCAAAGAACAGCCCGGCAGAGTGATGGGCCAACTGGCTTTCGCACACCCCTTCCTAGACGGCAACGGGCGCACGATCCTGCTGGTCTTCATGGAACTCTGCTACCGCGCCAAATTCGCCATCGACTGGTCCAGGACGAACAAGGATGACTACCTGCGGGCACTCAGCGACGAGATCCGGGAGCCTCGCGAGGGGAATCTCGATAGCTACCTAAAACCATTCATTGTTGATATTTCCAGTCGTGACGAGTGGCCAGAGACCATCAGCGGCATCAAAGGCCTGGATGGCCTGGACAAGGAAGGCATCACCTACGAGAGCCTGGACAACCCGCAAGTCCAGCAGATCTACAAGACCTACCGGGCCAAGCCTCTCGACACCGGAAAGCCTCCTGAATCGAACGACTGAGGCGGCGCACTGGCTCCTTCGAAGAACCCGTGCGCGACCTGGACAACCTCAAGCCTTGGGCTTGGCCTTCTTCGGCTTCAAATACTTGGTCAACCCCTGAAACCAGATCACCAGCGCCGGGTTACCCTTGATCTGAATCGACTTGTCCTGAATCCCCGTCATGAACGCCAATTGCTTGTTCTTCGCCTGCATCGTGGCAAAGCCATACGCGGCATCTTTAAAGGCAATCGCAAACGCCGGCTCGGCATACACGCCTGACTGGCTGGTGATGCGCTGATCCTTCACCCGGAAATGCCGAGCCACTTTCCCGTCCAGGGTCTGCAGCTGAAACACCAACTCCTTGTCACCCAACTGCTGCTGAAACGCAGGGTTGGTCCGACTGGCCTTGCCCATCAACAAGCCCAGCATCCACAGCAGAAAACGAAATTTCATGCGCAAGCCTCAAAAGAAAAATGAACGGCTGGCGCAGTTTAGCGACTTAAAGCAGGAACGCCACCAACGAGTTGCGTTAGAAGAAGATCAACCCTATTACCTGCATGATGACTACCAAGTCATAATTTTCACGGACCCCACTGATCATCTGGCTTGATTAAGGGCTAACCAGCGCCGCAGCCACGACGGTTGCGTGTTGATGGCGTCATACAGCTCCTGAGCCGTGATAGTGCGTTGCGCCTCGTCAAAACTCAGGGCCGCTCTTAACGCGGGCCAACAATGCTTCGGCAAATGCCGTGGCGCGCGCAATTCACGGTCCATTTGCTCATCCCGTGCACGGGTTGAGAGCCAACGGCGGAACGGGTGTTTGCCACACGCCAATTCATACAACACACAGCCCACCGCATAGATGTCCGCTGCGGCGGTCAGCGGTTGGCCTTCAAGCAATTCGGGGGCGGCATAGCCTGGGGTCCAGGCATTGAAGCGGCGGCGACTCAGCTTTGGCAGTCCCGGCATGATGCACTCCTCGGCTTGGCCCAGACCGAAATCAAACAGTCGAACGCCCTCTTCACCGCACATCACGTTGCTTGGTTTCAAATCGCCGTGCAGAACACCACGGCTGTGGGCATGGACCAATGCGTCAAGCAATGGAAGCGCAACATCCCGCAGCGCTGGCCACGGTAACCCCAGAGGCTGGTCGCAGAGCACCTTGTCCAGGGTCAGGCCACTCATCAGCTCCATGGTGATGAAGGCTTGTCGGCAACGCGTATCCACTTCAAAGGTGTGCAAGCGCACCACGTTCGGATGACGTAAGCGCCGGGTAAGGGCGAACTCGCTGTAGAGCAAGGCACCGGCATCCTGGGAGTTGGCGAGTTCTTCACCGAGCATTTTCAGCGCGACATAAGTTTCACGGTCACCGAACTGTTCGTGCAACAGATCCCGTGCGCGGTATACCACGCTCATTCCACCAGCACCGAGCAACCGCTCGATCCGATAACGCCCCACTAACACATCTTGCAACTTAATGACGCGAGCCTGGAACGACATGACATCACGGAATGCGTCAGCTGGCTTGGCGAAAGCGAAATAGGTCAGATCGGCAGCGTCCTCATCGCTGCTCGGCAGCTTTTCGGGCACTGGTACAGGCTCACTCATTGACGGATCACTACACCGGTCAGGTTATCCCGCGCGGGACCACACAAGGCTCCCTCGAACAAACGTGTCAACGCCATTACCGGTGCGCTCAGGCTCAAGGCATTGCCCAGCTCGTTGCTGCTGAGGCACTGGTATAAACCGTCGCTGCACAGCAAAAACGCATCGCCGGGATACACCGTCAACTCCAGCACTTCGAGCGTCAGTTCTTCGCTGGCCCCCACCGCCCGGGTCAACGCACCAGCATGGGGTTGTGTACTGGCTTGTCCAGCGCTCATTAGTTGTTGGTCCATTAGCTGCTGCATCAGCGAATGATCCTTGGTCAGTTGGTACAAGCACTGATCGCGCCACAAATAACATCGGCTGTCTCCAGCCCAGACGCAGGCTGCGCGACTGCCGTCCACCAGAAGCACTACCACAGTGCTGCCAATGATGGTGTCCTGGTGTTCGGCAATGACAGTCAACTCCTGACCAAAGCGACGATTGAGCCAGTGCAGGCATTGACGCACGCCTTTGAGACGCTCATCGAAGTTTTTTTGTACCGGCAACTCCGCCAGGCTGGCGACAATCAACTGACTGGCGATGTCGCCTCCTTGATGCCCTCCCATGCCATCGGCGACCACCCAAAGCCCCTGCTGGGGACAATCGAGAAAAGCATCCTCATTGCGCAACCTGACTTTGCCTGGGTCGGTACGTGCAGCGCTGCGCCAGGAACTGACCATTGGCATCAGAGCTGCACCGGCATGCGGAACGTTCGCAGCACACTCATATCGAACGGGTTCGGCGTGCGCTGGCTCGTTAGCAAGTAATTGGCGCGCAGGCCACCCAGATCGGCTTTGAGTACGATTACATCGCGACCGATCAGGTATTCGGTCTGCATGAGGTCCAACAGACGGAACAGCGACCATGGACCGCTATTCTTTTCGATACCGATCGGACGGTCGGCCATTCTGTCGAGTACCAGGCTGGTGCGACCGTCTTCGGTATCAGTCGGCCATTTGAAGGAAGCCGCTACGATTGGGCCGTGGCGGTATTCCAAAGCCTTGTCGCCAAAGCGGAACTCGGAACGGCTTACCGATGGATCGAGGGTGTATGGCTCCAGCTTGAACTGTACGTGAGGCTCGGCGGAACTATCGACAAAGAAGCTCTGGCGGATCATATGGGCCGAAGCCATCTGATCGAGGTAGGCCCGAGAAACGGGCAGACTTTGACCATCGACACTGCGCAGGCGGTAGCTACCCGGGACGCCGCCGACAAAAGGACGCAGGTAGTTGTCGAAGAAGCGGTCACTGATGCCCTGGGCCTTGAAAAACTCACGAAAATCGCTGATTGCCACGTCACTGGCACTGTGTGCACTGAAGGGATAACGCTGGTTTATCGCCTTGCCGTAGAAACTGTACAGCTCACTCTGATAACGCTGATTCAGATACTGATAGGCTTCGTTGAGTACCAAACGCCAGGTGTCGTCGGCCAGTGCGCTAAACCAGGCACCGACCGGACGCGGCAAGCGACCTGCGGCCATGCGCAAGTGACTCAGCGCATCACGCTGGCTGGCCATGCGGGCTTTGGCCAGGTCATACGCCGCCTGATCAGGTGCGTTAGCACGAGCCAGGCTCGACAGTTGCAGTTGAAGTTCATTGAGCGCCTGCAATACCGGGGTCAAATCAGCGCCCGGACCATTATGTTCATCCAGCAAACGATGCAGGGGTTCAAAGCGACGTTGCAGGGCTTTCCTTGCAGTGTCTGGCAGATTATTGGCCAGCACGCTCGAAGCTTTTTGTGCCGCAGCGGTGACGAGTTGGCCAGATTTTCCTCCCTTCTCTGCGAACGCTTGCGCAGCTGTTGCTACTTCATCCACGCCATCGGCAACAACCGCGAAGCGAGTGTGCTCGCGAACTTGTACAAGTAGTTGCAGCACTGGTGAGTTGGCAGACGTCAGACCGGCCAGTTGATCTACCCCTTCAGCAGCGTGATGGGTGGGCTGCAATGCAACACGATCCATCGCATTGCCCCATGCATTGGCGTAGTCACGAAAATACAGTTGCTCCAGTTCGACCATCAGGCGCCGCAAGTCCATGGCACTGATATCCGAGCCCTCGCCCAATACCCAGTTATCACGCAGGATGTCAGAGACGAGTGCAGCGCCCCGGACCGAGAAATATTGCTGATATCCCTGCTGGGTGTAGAACCCCGGCATTACATGATCGGTGCCAATCAATAACGCACCCTGTGGCCCCAAGTGCTGGCTCAAACGGTATTCAGGGAGATTGCGGGCCTGCTCGCGAAGCATCCGGTAAACCACATTGGCCAGGGATTCGCTGCGCAAAATCTGGCGCGCCTGAGCCACCAGTTGATCATTAAGCGGGTAACGGAATGGCAACGCGAACAAACGTTCGGCATGGGCATTCAATCGCTCTTGCATCGAAGTGTTTCCCGCGTATCGCAGGGACCACTCGGCAGCAATACGCTCTTTCAACCATGTGGCGTCGCGGTGATCCTGTGTGCTCAACATCAGATACGCACGCAAGCTGTTGAGCAAACGCTCACGGTCTTTCATGCTGGCGCGAATCTGCCCCTCCAGCAGTGTCGCGAGGCGCGGCAAAAGGTGCCCTTCAAGCTCAAGCTCGTAGGCGCTCTTGATCACCGGATTAGCTGCTACACCTTGATACAACCCCCCGCGCTGGTGGAAAGAGACTTCGCCCTTCTCAGGGAACAACTGAGTTGCCGCGTAACTGGTGTCCAGGGGGGCGAGCACAGCCGGCCATTCATCCCCCACGACCGTGGCCGAACGCTGCTGGGTCCAGGTTTGTGCCAGTGTGCGCAGCTTATCCAATCGCTCATGGTTGGCCGAGAAGCTACCAGCCCACCAAAAACCAAACAGACTCAGGGTAGCAAGCGCTCCCACGTACAGAGCACGCTGACTCCAATTTAGGCGGCGACGCTCGCGCTTGTTCAGTTCGACAAGGCCGGACTCGGGGAAAATGACCCGACTGAACAAATGAGGGATAAACCGCGAGTACCCGGTATGCCTGACTGCCGCATCCCCCTGCCTGACACCTGCGCCAGCGTCTGTTTGGTGATCCGGCGGCTTGCCTGAGTAAATGGCACTGGTGAAGTAGAAACCGCGCAACTGGCCCGTGCGCGGGTTGTGGTTACCGGGGAATGTCTTCTCGACGAATTGACACAGCCCTTCGCCGATCAGCCCAAATTGATGCGCAAACTCGAGAATTCGGCTTCGACGCAGAGGATCGCGCTCCTGATGCATGCGCATGATCACTTGGCTGTTGAGTCGCTGAAGCAGCGCTTCGAATTCAACACGTGCCGCGGTAGCGTCAGACGTCCCTGACGTTTGACTCAGACTGGCGCCCAGCACCTGATCCCTTTCCTCTTGGGTCAGCTGATCGAAGAACTCGTGAAAGCCCGACTGTTCATCCGTTTTGCTTAACACCAGATAGATCGGCAGGTCGACGTGCAGCCTTTGCTGTACCTCTTGCAAACGTGAACGCACGTGTTTCGCCAGTGTGTCCAAAGTCCCCTGATCATGGCTGGACAAGGTTTGCACTGGGAGCGTCACCATTACGCCATTGAGCGGTCTGCTGCGATGTCGTTTTTGCAACAGGCCGAGCAAAGAGCTCCAGCCACTGGCATCGACTTCGACGTTTGATTGGGTCAGGTAGCGACCGGCCGTTTCGAGCAACACACCGTTCTCGGCGAAATACCAATCGCAATATTCAGTACCTGGGGACCCATCGCTAAGCTTGCGATCGAATGAATTGAGCGGAAACTCCAGGCCCGAGCGCTCCAGCAAACTGGTTTTGCCACTTCCTTGAGGTCCGATCAACAAATACCACGGTAATTCACGACGCCCGCGATAGAGACTCGAAGTCCTGAGGGTGGCAAGGGCGCTCTTGAAGCGCACTCTCAGCTCCCTGCGTTCTTGATTGATCTGTTGATGGCGGAGCAGACTTGCCTGACCGTCTTCGGAGCTTTCCAGTAGCTGCTCGCGTATACCGGCGCGCCAACTGACGAACACCATGGTCAGGCCCCAGACCAGAAACAACACGCTGATGCTCAGCAGCCGCGAAGTGGGACTTTCCCAGAATCGGTAATCATCCACCGCCAACAGCGGTCCGACGCGCCACACCAGCAGCGCGACAAGCAATACCGTCAGGAGGCTCCAGAGCCACGTCTTTTGCAGGAGTGCGCTGGCTCCTCTGAAGAGTTTGATCATCACCCGCGCCCCTTCAAATGCTGCGATTGCGATTGAACCGCTGCCTGATCAATTTGCTGGAACGGTTTTAAAACCGAATCGCGCTGCTCACCCAATACCCAGGCGAATCCTGAGTACATAACCACAAGGCATACCACAGTAATCAGCGCCACCATCCACCCCGGCACAATCCTTACGAGTCTGTGTCGCCGACCTTCGTCGAGGGCTTCCCTGCGAGGTGAAAGTTCACGCGGAATATCTGCACCTGACTGACGAATCTGCCGATAAAGGGCATCACGTAGATTTTCAAGTTCCTGATGACCCCGCGGCTGGATTCGGTACTTGCCCTCGAATCCAAGCGCGAGGCAGAGGTACATCAGCTCCAGCATCGGCAGATGCTTGACCGGGTTTTTCGAAAGGCGATCAAGGAACTGGAAGAATCTTTCACCGCCAGATGTCTCATTGTGGAATGTGCTGAGAAGGCTCATTCGCGACCACTCGCTCTCCTTACCCCACGCTGTGGTCACGACTGCCTCGTCGATAACTGTGCACAACACATAACGTGCCGTTGATACCTGACTACTTTCGACACCTCTGTTTAGCGCGCGATCGACAAAGTGGTTTAGCGCCGTACTCAGTCGCTTGTTAAGGGCTGGTAAATCTTCACCGGTTGCGCTCTGCTTGAGCCGCACCACTTCAGATAGCAGGCCAGACGCCGCCGCCACCAGTGAGTTGAGACTGATACTGAAAGTGTGCTCCGGCCGCTGTCGAGCGGCGTAAATCATGCGATCTTTCAACTGCTCGAAGCGCGGTGGCGCGACGGAGTCGGTCAGGTTCCCCTGTGCCGGGTCATGACCCAAACGATCGAGCAGCACGGTTTTGTCGTCCTGAAGGTGTTCCATGTCCTTGATCATGTCGCTCAGTTCCTGATGGCCCAGAATTTCAGATCGAGCTCGGCGAATTCACCGGAGACATGGAACGCGAAGCCGCCAGAGCGTTCGAGTTGTGCCTGATCTTCGGAGCTGAGGTCGAGGATGAAATAGGTTTTGCTGGCGTGGAACGCGATCTGTCGCGGGGCAACCGGTAGCGGCCTGACTTTGATACCGGGCAAATGAAGATTGACCAGTTGACGGATGCTCTCCACTGGACCGACCTTGAGGTGTGCGGGCAATCGATGGCGCAGTTCTTCGCTGTCGCATTGAGCACTGGCGGCCAGCACGAACGAGGCCGAGCCCAACAATTTATGGTCGTGCAATGGCGAGACCATGATTCCGTACTGACGCGTCTGTATCGGCAATTCAATGGCATGCTGCTCAAGAACCATCGACAACACCTGACGAATCGCCTCCATGACTTTGAGGAAACTTTTGCCTTGGTCACTGTGTTCGTAGCGACTGCCCGGACTCGGGCGTTTGCTTTCGCTGGAGAATGTAGCCAGTTCTCCCAACAGGGTCAGCAGCGTGCAGTACAGTTCCTGAGGATGAACCTGCTCCCTGGTGAGGTAATGGCGCAACAGTGGTTCGGTGCGGTTGATCAATTGCAGCATCATGAAGTCGCCTACTTCTGCCCCTCCCACTTTGCCAGTAGAGCGAATCCGCTCGGCAATGGCGTCGCCCCGATGTCCGAGCATACTGATGACCTCTTTCAGACAAGAGAGCAGAAAACTGGAAGAATGCACCTGCAGGTACGTCGCGACGTAATCCGGGTCGAGGCTGATCACGCCGTCGGGAGTGGTGTCGAGGACTTCGCAAATCTTCAGCTTCACACAGGCTTGATCGCTGTGCTCCTCGCCAAGCAGTAATCGGAAGTCCGGACGGGCACAACTGACTGCGCTGGTACAACCGTCCCCCGCATTGGAGTCGGCGACCTCCATTTCATAGGTGATGTAACGCGCAAGCACGTCGCACTGTTCCGGACGACGAGATTCGACATGGTTGCCAGTCACCAACGGCAACGCTAGATAGACGGATGTGTTGCCGGTATTGGCAGGTACATCCAGAGCCAAGGGCCTGGTGCTGCCTCCTACTTCGAAAAGGCTGCCGTCCGGCAGGACTCCCGACGCACTGTTGATAACCACTTTTCCCATATTGAGAAACTGCAAATCGATCTCCAGGCCAAGAAAACCCCAGGTGTAACCGCCCAATAACTGGGTGCGGGCTTTCAACTGATGGTCGTAATAGCGATCGTTTTGCTGGAGGTGCTGCGGACGCAGCAACATGCCCTCTTGCCAAATGACTTTATGGGTATGCATGTTCAGTCACCTGCCTTGGCGAGTACTTCATTGCTGTTGCGAATACCGGACTGATCAAGCTTCAGGTCCGTGTTGGTGACGCCCCGCGGAGTGAGTGACACGGTGTAGCGCCATCTGGTTTCGGGCAGGTCGCGGTAAGCGGCGAGGATGCCAACATACCGACTCCCTTCTTGCACACTGAGCTTGAGCTCTACGGTTTCACCTGGACGCAACTGCAGCTCTTCACTGGTTACCAGATCCGGCGTCAACGATTTCCCGGCACGCTCATAGAGGCTGAAAAAGTCGGCATTTTCGAACGCAACCGGGTGCTTGAGCTCCAGCAGGCGCACGACTATCGGCGACGGGCGCCCATGAAGGTCCGGATTCAGTTGATCGCTGGCAGTCAGCTTCAAATTGAGTTTGGTCACGCTTGAAAACGGCGATAGCACCGAGCAACCAGTCAGTAAAACCAGTGCCACAAGACCGGTAAGTACATTGATAGAAACAGTCCAACGGCGAGACATAGGCATCACCCCTGAAGGTCAGTGTGGAGGGTGGAGATCAGGCGAATCTGCTCTTCGTAGGCCCGGGCGAAGTCACGCGTCAGCAAGCGATCGCTCCAGTCGTCATCTTGGAGCAGGGTTTGGTGAAAGCGGCCGTAGGCTTTCCAACGACTGCCCGCTGTGGAAAACAGCGATTTGTTGTCACGCTCGAATCGCAGCGTCAGTTGTCGTGGTGAGCAGTGTTCCAGAGCCCCTCGAACCGCCGCGCGACTGCCAGCCAGCAAGGCCACCTGATGCGCCTGTAGATCACGAAATGCGCTGGAGATCGCTTGTTCTGCTGATAATTGACCTGGTTTGTTGGTCAGCAACATGCTCAACGCCTCTGCTGGACCGACAGCGATTTTGAGCGGATTTGTATGCAGACCTTGTACGGTCGTATGGGCCAGTCGCAGTTCGTTCTTCAGCTCGCTACGGGTACGTAGACTTTGCTGCAAGCCGCCAGCGCACTGCTTGAGTAACCGCGCAGCATCGAGCGCCACTGCTTCGCAGGCAGCAGGGTCGAAGCCTTTAAGATCCAATCCAAGCGTTGCACCGAAGCGCTCCCAGAAATCTTCATGACGTGGTTCGGCAATCTCAGACCTGACGAGTGCAGGTTCAACCGTAGGCTCAAGCAGCTGCGGTACCGTCAGATTTTCCATGTCGATTCGCGCATAGTCCGCGCGTTGGAGGGGTGCTTGAAACACCCCATCAAAGTCGCTCAGCTCGTCGAGCCCATAGAAAGCAGGCTCCTGCTGATCAACGGCCTTCAATGGGTCAAGTTCGAGGAGTACATCATCAGGAATGATGTTGCCCGTCTTGTGCGTACGGCAGGCTTCGGCATCGAAGGATGACGAGCCATGGCTCAATTGCGCGCGGATCTCGAAATCACCGAGACCATAAATGCCGCCGTTTTCGATACGTAGAGCCTCACCCTTGATAAGACGGGAACCACCGACAAGATCGTGGATACCGTTGTTGCTGATATCGGTCATGTAAAACGCGCCTTCGCAGTAGTTGATTTTCGCGTGGAGGCCGGAGACATGACGCTTGCGGTCTGGAATGACCCAGTCACACTTCTTGCTCCGGCCGATCACTCCACCGGACTCTGTGAAGGTTTTCCGGCTCGAATCTGTTGGCACGAACTGCTTGCTGCTCAGCATTTCGAAAACCAGTTCCATGTTGATGCTCCTTGCAGTTACTTGCCGCGATTGACCGCCTGCGGATCACCCAAGGGGCGATAGGTGTTGTCGTTGAATTTGTAGTTACCGCCACAGCCACCGACGCCGCATAGAACGACGAGTGCCAACAAAGCGGCCTGCCAGTGACGAACAGGCATGCGAGGTTCTCCAAAGGAAAGAGAGATTGGGTGGAGATGAAACAGATGCAGGAAATCTGTCATCGGTTGCCAGTGATTAACCATTGAGGTCTCCTGGCTTGATGTTCAAACGCCCGAAGCGATACAGCAGTGTGCGGCGTGGGAGCCCTAGTTCTCGGGCTGCCAGCGTTTGGTTGCCATTATTTTTACGCAGGCAATCAATCACCAGACTGCGCTCGAACTGCTCCACGCGTTCGCGCAAGTGCAGGCGGCTGTCTTGCTCAAACACGTCCTGTGGCAGAGAAAAATGCTCGGTCAATAATTCTTCGCCCTCACACAGCAACACCGCACGTTCGACCAGCCCTTTGAGCTCACGTACGTTGCCGGGAAAGGTATAAGCAGCCAATTGGCTCAATGCCGCCTCAGACCAACGCACGTTATCCCGTTGCAGGAATGTGCAGGCGTTGTCAGCGAAATGCCGGGCCAGATCCAGGATGTCTCCGGCACGTTCGCGCAGGGCCGGCAGCTCGATGGGAAACTGCGCAAGACGGTAATACAGGTCCTCGCGAAACTTGCCTTCCCTGACCAGCGACGCCAAATCACGGTGAGTCGCCGCGATTATGCGCACGTCGATCTTGTGGGTGTCGTTACACCCCACGGGCCGGATCTCACCCTCCTGCAAAACACGCAGCAATTTGGCTTGCAGGGATAACGGCATATCACCGATTTCATCCAGCATCAGGGTGCCGCCATTAGCCGCATCGAACAGTCCGACGCGGTCACGGTCGGCACCGGTAAAGGCACCTTTGCGGTGGCCGAACAGTTCACTTTCCAGGAGATTTTCGGCGAAGGCTGCACAGTTTTGTACGATGAGTGGCCGAGACCGCCGCGGGCTGCCCTCGTGAATCGCTCGAGCGATCACCTCCTTGCCAGTACCTGTCTCACCGTGCAGCAATATGGTGTATGGACTATGCAAGACCTTACTGATCAGCGAATAGGTTTGGCGCATAGCCGGGCTTTTACCGATCAGTCCAAAGCCACTGGCACTCGGGACGCTGATCAGTGCAGATCGCGCATTGCCAGCCGGCCGATGCAGGCGTTGCAACAGTTGAAGCTGGCCAAGTACGAACGAGCCCAATTTACCGAGGGAATCGGCGTGCCCTTGCAGGTCGATATGCCGGCGGCTGGCACAAAGCACCAAACCATTAACCACCTTTCGATTACTCAGCAGCGGCACACACAATAGCGATTGCCAAGGTTTGGCCTGAGGCGGCAAAAAACCGATTTCGTACAGACTGCCACTCAAGGAGTCGATACTCACTACGCGGTTCTGGCGCAGGGCGAATTGCAGCAGTTGCGCATCGTTGTAATCCGCCGGTGAACCCGCCATATCCCGAGGTTGCAAGATGCCATTGAGGTATTCGGTACTCAGTCCGAGGCAGCCGTGGTTCGCATCGAGCAAATACAATTGCGCCAGCTCACAATCACTGAGTTGCGCCACCCCACGAAGGAAGTCACCCAGCAACGCAGCGCTGTCCGTCGCTTGCGACAAGCTGGCGAACTGCCCCAGCAAAGCTTCGGTATAGGCTAATGGCTGCGACAGTTGAGGGGACATCGCACCCATCTCAAGCGAACTCGCAGATGACACAGGCGTCGCCATCCAGCGTCGCATGAACGCGTGTGAAGTGCTCACCAGACGCCATCGCGTCAAGCAATCGGTCAGCCACCTGGGGCAACACATGCAGATCCAGTAATTGGTCAATCAGACGGGCACCGCTATCGCTTTTAGCGCAGAGCCCGGCCAAGTGATCGACGAGGTTTTGGCTGTAGCTGAAGTCCAGCTGACGTCGGAGCAGGCGCTCTCTCAAACGGCCAAGTTTGACCTCGATCAGCTCGAGTAGAACGGGGCCACTGACCGGGTAAAACGGCACGATGCGCATACGCGCCAACAATGCCGGTTTGAAGTGTTTGATGAGGATCGGGCGAATGGCCGCTTCAAGATCCTCCATAGATGGCTGCGCAACGCTTTCGCACAGTTCGCTTATCCGCTCGCTCCCCAGATTGGAGGTCATCAAAATGAGCGTGTTGCGAAAATCGATCTGGCGCCCTTCCCCATCGTTGGCCACGCCCTTGTCGAAGATTTGGTAGAAGAGGTTGAGTACGTCCGGGTCAGCCTTCTCGACCTCATCAAGCAACACGACGGAGTAAGGCTTCTGACGTACGGCTTCAGTGAGCATGCCGCCCTCGCCGTAACCGACATAACCAGGTGGCGCACCGATCAAACGCGAAACGGTATGCTTTTCCTGGAACTCCGACATATTGATTGTGGTGATGAAACGATCACCGCCGTACAGCAAATCCGCTAAGGCCAGCGCGGTTTCGGTCTTGCCGACGCCGCTAGGGCCGACTAGCAGAAACACACCAACCGGCGCATCAGGTTTGTTGAGGCCGGCGGCCGTTGCGCGCATCGAGCGATCCAGTGCCTGAATGGCTTGTTCCTGACCACGGACACGATTGCGCAGATTGGCGGCAAAACTGGTGACCTTAATATTGTGCTCACGGGCCAATTGCGCCAACGGTACACCCGTCCATGCGCTGATCACTTCGGCCACCAGGCGCGGGCACACTTCAAAGCTCACCAGACGTTGCTTGACTTGCGTATCGGTCAAGACGCGATGGGTTTCATTGAGTGCGGTTTCCAGAACTTCGATACCAGAAGCGTGCTCCCCGGGTTCAGCGATGGCCGCTCCCCGGGCCTTGGCCAGTTGCTGACGCAGCTCCAGCAGCCGTTCTGCCAGTTTCCTTTGTTGTGTCCACAGGAGTTCCAGTTCGGCCTTTTTGTTCTCCACCAAGACAAGATGCTCTTGCAAGGCGGCCAGCGTATCGCGATCAATCGGTAATCCGGCTTCAGTATCCCGACACAACGCCTGGCGCTGGCGGTCACCCTCAGCCAGTTCACCTCGCAAACGCTCCAGACTTTCCGGCGCCGCGGCCAGGCTGATACGCACACGGGCACATGCCGTGTCGAGGACATCAACGGCCTTGTCCGGCAGCTGACGACCTGTCAGGTAGCGAGCAGACAACTCGGCAGCTGCCACCACAGCATCATCACGCAGGTAAATGCCGTGGCTCTTCTCGTACACTGGAGCTAGCCCGCGAAGAATAGTCACCGCTTCGTTGATGGTTGGCTCACGCAATTGCACAGGTTGAAAGCGCCGGGCTAATGCCGGGTCTTTTTCAAAGTATTTCTTGTACTCCGTCCAGGTCGTGGCGGCGATCGTTCGCAATTCGCCACGGGCCAATGCCGGCTTGAGCAGATTGGCCGCATCGGAACCACCGGCATTGCCTCCCGCGCCAATCAGCGTATGGGCTTCATCGATGAACAGGATCACTGGATTCGGCCTAGCCTTGACCTCGTCGATCACGCCTTTGAGGCGCCGCTCGAATTCACCTTTGACGCTCGCACCGGCCTGCAATAGCCCCATGTCCAGAGACAAAAGCTCTACATCTTTGAGCACTGGCGGTACTTCACCGGCAGCGATGCGCAAGGCCAACCCTTCGACAAGGGCTGTTTTCCCGACGCCCGCGTCACCAACCACAATCGGATTGTTCTTGCGGCGACGGGCAAGGATGTCGACCATCTGCCGGATCGCCACGTCACGGCACAACACCGGGTCCAGTTGGCCGTCACGGGCCTGTTGAGTCAGGTTGTGAGTGAAGCGCTCCAGCAGCGACTCACCTGCTACCAGAGACTTGCCGGTGGCCGGCGGTTCTATCCGGGACAACGCAAACTCTTTCAGTCGCTCGATGTTCAGTCTGGCAAGCAGCAACTGGTATCGACTACCGGCGTAGCGCAACGGATTACGCAGCAACGCGAGGATCAACGCGGCTTGCCCAATCACACTCTGACCCAACTCGAGGGTCGCCAACAGCAAGGCGTCCTGCAGCCATTGCAACAGTTCCGGAGCGAACACCGGATTGTGTGAGGCGGTGTCCTTGACTTGCAATTGCAACGCAGCCGCCAGTTCTCCGGTATCTATTTCGGCATCTTGCAGCGCACGAGCGAGCAAACCTTGAGGGAGCTCCAACAATGCCAAAAGAAAATCCTCGACGAGGATCTTGCTGCCGCCACGGGCGATGCAGCGCTCGGCTGAACTTTCCAGACCACGACGGCTTTCGGCGTCCAGCGTCTGGATAAGTTGTTGCAGGTCCACATTGATCATTGCTCACATCCTTAATGAGTTTTTGCTACTCAGGGTTACCACGCCGTCGGCATGCTCGCGTCCCAGCCAGCTGGTCCAACCCAGAAGGCAATGGTTCTTCTCACCGATGTACAGCTCGCGGATTTCTTCCCGACGCAGGACCAGACAAATGTCGTAATCGAGTGGATCTCGCAGGGTGAACTGCACCAGCGCACACAATGGTTGATAACCGAAACCGTTCGGCAGGAACTCATGAAAGCGTTGCCAGTCGAGCTTACGAATATGAATCCGAAATTTTCCGCTGCGATCACGAACGTTCTCGCCCAGCACCAGGTCTTCACCGAGGCAGCTGTTGCTATGCCCAAGGCAATTGCGTTGCTCTTCGAGAATGTCTACACGACGCTCGATACATTGCTCTATCAGCAGCTCGGCGTGCTTGAAGTAATAACGTAGAACAGCCTCGATCAATGCCGCCGAATGTGCCCGTAGACTGAGCAGGCCGAGGTACGGCAGCAGACGCTTCCAGTTCAGCTCTCGCGCCTTGCGAATCTCTTCGCCACCAAGCCCTATCAGGGCAAACAGCTGCGAAGAAAACGAGTCCAGTGCACCAATCTGGAACCCTGCGTGATATCGGTATTTGCGCCAGATCGGCCACATCAGCCGCTGTAACCGGTGATGGAATAGATCGAGGAAATGGCGGGTCGGATTGCTGTCTTCGCTGTCGCTGGAAGCCTGTTCGGCATAAAACGCCGGCAGCGGTGAACCGGCCCCCACCAGGCTCATCAGATTGAAGCGCAACCGCGCGCGCATCTGCCCGCGCTCTTCAAAAAACTCCACACGGTCCACGTCACAACCTGGAAAACCCAGGCTTGGATTGGCCTGGAACTCCAGTTGGTCATACAGATCATCTTCGCTCAGATGTGGATGTTTCTCGCGCAGCCGATCAATCACCAGTCGCACGGCCTGAAACAGCGAGTACTCACGTATTGCCCGGCTCAGCCCGCTCAAAGCAGGGGCTGAAGCCCCATGCGCGGCGTCCATTGATAGACCTCTCCTTGTGTGCTGATTACCCGTAGCTCGTGATACGAATTGAGGCTCGCGTAAAGTGCAAAAAACTCGTTGAGTACCGAAGCGAACACGAACAGGTCGCCCTCGCCGATGTACCCTTGTGGGTCGATTATCAGTTCGGTTCGCAAGCCTCGTACCGGCAGTCCGCGGTGCAATCTGTCGACGTGCCGATGCTTGATCGACTTCAGTCCGCCAAGTAGATTTTTGCTGACTTTTTCAGCCTGCTGATCGTAGTAGCGCGGCAAGTCGTATGTTTCGAGGATCAGCTTCAACGCATTGATATCCGCCAGGGACAGATAGTTGAGCGACATGTTGCTTATCAGCTTCCAGAGGAAGTCCTGATTGAGCGGCGGCGCAAAGCATGGCGTGACCGAAGTGATGTTGCGAAAACTCAGAAGCTCCGGCGTCTGCCTGCAAGACTGGGTGATGTCACCGGGCTTTAAATCGCGCGGCAGGTTCTGATTCGTGCACATCAACTCGATCGAGAGTGTTTCCTGCACCTCGGCGTGTTGAGCTCCGAAGCTCAGATAAGTATCGAGACCGCCGTGTAGCAAGGATGAGCGCTGGCG
This sequence comes from Pseudomonas izuensis, assembly GCF_002356535.2. Taxonomy (NCBI): domain Bacteria; kingdom Pseudomonadati; phylum Pseudomonadota; class Gammaproteobacteria; order Pseudomonadales; family Pseudomonadaceae; genus Pseudomonas; species Pseudomonas izuensis. The sequence continues at coordinate 6,611,559 of NZ_AP017423.2, forward strand.
AACGCTGTAATGAGGACGGCTGACCGGTACATCGAAACTTGGATCGTGCTCGAATGATTCGAACGGCACATACTCCCGATAACCCAAATCACTCCTCCATCCGGTGACGTTTTCTACCGAGAACACTCCGCAGTGTTCCAGGCTGTACTCGGCAGGCAGGAGCAAGTGTTCATCCTGTTTTCCATCAAGTCGCACTGGCAGTGCGTCGTGCGTGAACAGGTTTACGATCGGTGTACAGTGGAGCTTTATGTTGTCCAGAGTCGGGCGCAGTCTCTGCAGTGCGCTCTTGCGAATATCAAAACGCAACTCCAGGCCTCGCACCTGCGTCATGCTGTCTGCAGATATAGTCTTGAGCAGGTCGAGTCCGTTGATATCGATAAACAGGAACTTGTCCTGAAAAGCGAAGTACTCCTGCAGGTAGCGATAACCACGGAAGGTATTCAACGGGTACGGCACCAGTGCTTCTTCTTCGGCAAAACCCACCGGCTGCACGCGATCGCCAGATAACCGGAGTGCCAACGGCATGTCATTCACCCCGGCGATCGGCTTCCCGGCGCTATCCAGAGGAATGAGCTCGATACCTTGCAGATGACGCAACAGGCTCAGGTAAAGCATCTGGCTGATGTACCGTTCACCGGTAAAATGCAGACGCAAACGATTCAACGCCAGCTCACCAAAATGGCCATCAGTGCTCATTTCCAGTCGCAGACTCAAAAGCGAACCATCGCCCTTGGGCGAATAATCCAATCCGACAAGATTCAGCGCCGTGACTTCAGTTGAGTAGCACGTACGGAAACGGCAACGCACGCCTTCGATTGGCACACTTTCCACCGGTGTATCGCGATCGACCACAAATGCCGGCTCCGAACGCAACAACGGGGAGAACTGCAAAATGCTGAACGCCGGCAGCGGCCGCATATAGTTGGGCCACAGCAACTGCATCAACGAGTGGCTCAACTCAGGCAATTCGTCGTCGAGCTTCTGCCGCAGGCGCCCGGTCAAAAATGCGAAGCCTTCAAGCAACCGCTCCACATCCGGATCACGGCCGGGCTGGCCCAGGAAAGGTGCCAAAGCAGGATTACGCTCGGCGAAACGGCGACCCAGCTGGCGAAGTGCGGTCAGTTCGCTCTGGTAGTAGTGGTTAAAGGACATGGAAAATTCCGTTTGTCATTGGCTGACCTTGACTTGGCCGCTGCCATCCAGGCATGCGGAAAAACTGACTTGGCATTTGAGGCCGTCGATTTCCAACAGACCTTCAATGCTGAAAGACAGACGAAGCTGATCGTCGCCTTGCGGCCCTGGAAAAACATGTACTTTGCTCAGACGAGGTTCGTAGGCCTCGATGAAGCGTTCGATGGCCAAACGCGCCTGACTCAGGGAGTCGTGCAGACTCAGGCGCATGTCATTGAGATCGGGTAGCCCGTAATCGGGTAGCGTCTGCACACTGCCCGCACGGGTACTCAACATCTTGGCCAGATGGGCAGCCACAGAGGCCAAGGCGGAGTTTTCGCGACTCCAACCCACACGCTTTTCCGCATCACCACCCAGGCGTTCGAAGAGGCTGCCGTATCCGGTCATGAGTCAGCTCCGCTTACTCTTTGTCCAGCTTGCCGACCAGGGACAGGGTGAAATCCGCGCCCATGTACTTGAAATGCGGACGCACCTTCAGGCTTACGCGGTACCAGCCTGGCTCACCATCGACATCACTGACGATGATCTGGGCCGCGCGCAGAGGTCGGCGACCACGGACTTCGGCGCTCGGATTTTCCTGATCGGCCACGTATTGACGAATCCACTTGTTGAGTTCCTGCTCGAGGTCCGTACGTTCCTTCCATGAACCCAGTTGTTCGCGCTGCAGTACTTTCAAATAGTGGGCCAGCCGATTGACGATCATCATGTAAGGCAGTTGAGTGCCGAGCTTGTAGTTCAGCTCTAAAACCTTGCCTTCGGCACTGATGCCAAAACTTTTCGGTTTCTGAACGGAACTGGCAGAAAAGAATGCCGCGTTGTCGCTACCCTTGCGCATCGTCAGTGCGATGAATCCCTCTTCCGCCAGCTCGAATTCACGACGGTCAGATACCAGCACTTCGGTCGGAATCTTGGTTTCGATTTCGCCCATGCTTTCGAAGTGGTGCAACGGCAAGTCTTCAACCGCGCCACCGCTCTGCGGACCGATGATGTTCGGGCACCAGCGGAACTTGGCGAAGCTGTCGGTCAGTCGGGTACCGAATGTGTAAGCGGTGTTGCCCCACAGATAGTGCTCGTGGCTATTGGCTACGGTTTCTTTGTACACAAAGGATTTCACCGGATTTTCTTCCGGATGGTAAGGATTGCGCAGTAGAAAGCGCGGAACGGTCAGCCCCATGTAACGCGCGTCTTCCGACTGGCGGAAACTCTGCCACTTCGCAAATTGCGGGCCTTCGAAGTGATCTTTCAGGTCTTTCAGGTCCGGCAAACCAGTGAAGCTCTCCAGTCCGAAAAATCTCGGACCGGCTGCGGCGATGAACGGCGCATGGGACATGCAGGCAACGCTGGACACGTACTGCATCAACTTCACATCCGGCGAGCTCGGGGACAGGAAGTAATTGGCAATGATCGCCCCGACCGGCTGTCCACCGAACTGACCGTATTCGGCGGTATAGATGTGCTTGTATAAGCCAGCCTGCATCACCTCTGGCGAATCTTCGAAGTCATCCAGCAGGTCTTCTTTGGAGACGCTGAGGATTTCAATCTTGATGTTCTCGCGAAAGTTGGTGCGATCGACCAACAACTGCAGACCGCGCCACGAGGACTCCAGTGACTGAAAGTCGGGGTGGTGGAGTATTTCATCCATTTGGTGACTGAGCTTGGTATCGATCTCGGCGATCATCCGGTCGACCATGGCCTTCTTGACCGGCTCACCACTGTTCTGTGGTTTGAGTAACTCTTCGATGAACGCCGACACGCCGCGTTTGGCTATGTCATAGGCCTCGTCTTCTGGGCTCAGACGGGTTTCGGCGATGATGCTATCGAGAATGCTGTATTCACTCTCGTTGTTATGTTGCTGCGCTGCATTCGTGTTCACGCTATTGGATTCCTTGACTGATGGCAGATTCAGGCGGATTGGGCTACGGCGATCAGTCCTAATTCACTCAGTACGCGACTGCGGGATTCGTCGTCTGCCAGCACACTTTCAATGGCTTTGCGGAACGCAGGTGCATTACCGAGCGGCCCCTTGAGTGCCACTAGAGCGTTACGCAGCTCCATCAGTTTTTTCAGTTCAGGTACTTGCTCGACCAGGCTGGCCGGATTGAAATCCTTCATGGAATCGATGTGCAGATCCACGACCAATTCTTCACTACCGCTATCACCCTGCAGTCGGTTCGGTACACTCAATGTCACTTGTAGTTCCTGCTTGGCCAGCACTTCGTCAAAGGTCATCTTGTCGATGCTGATCGGCTTGCGATCTTCAACTTTGCGTTCGTCCTTGCGTTGGGTGTAGTCACCGATTGCCAGTAGTTTCAGCGGCAGTTCGATCTCTTCCTGAGCGCCTCCGGTGGCAGGTTTGAAAGTGATGTTGATGCGTTCCTTGGGGGCTACCGAGCCTTCTTTGGCCATGGCGATTCTCCTTGCGGTTGTGGCCCTGGGGCCTAGTCGAGTGCCACTTCAAGATCGAGGTGGCACAGCCTGCGATAAATCTCTTCCTTGCATTCGCGCACTGCATGGTTCTGCGGCAACAAATCGCAGCAGCTATGCAGTAGTTGGAGCACTTGCAACGCCAGGTCCGGCTCCCAGGTGTGCAGGCCCGCGTCCCTCAGTGTCAGGTCAAGAGTCTCAAGTTGGGTCTTGGCCAATTCGTATTTCCTGGCCATGAAACACAGGCGAGCGAGCGCGAACTGCCAGAGAAATCGCGCACGTGCACCTTGGGCACTGCGCAGGCCCTGCTTGAGAATCTGCACGGCAGCCTTGAGGCCGTCCTTGCGCAGAACTGGCTGAACATCTTCCAGGGCCTGCTCCCAGGCGGGTTGGGTTTCAAGTGCTTCGACAGGACGTGATGCATGGGGATTTTGCAGATGCGGCATGACTTGGGCATTGATCCACGCTCGGGTGGCCGGGTCGGCGAAAGGAGTGCCGTCGTGAAAACGTAACTCGAGAATCCCGGGCAGACGTTGAATCAACAGTGCGAAGTGGACTTCCACTTCACGCATGGCCGTTTCTGCATTCAGCCCCTGGAGACACTCCCAGACCATTCGCTGGCCATCAAACCAGAATGGCGCCTTGGACAGGCTGGGCTCCAGCTCCACCAGCAAATCGGCGTATCGGGCTTGATCGTAATGCTCCTGAAAGAGTTGGAGCCTTTCGACAGGTAACCCGCGCAGTACTGTGATCTGTTCGGCATTTCGTTCAGGCAAAGTGTCGACAGGTAGCCAGAGCAGCGTACGGTTGAGGCGCAATGCCCGCAGATCGGTGACCTTTTGCTTGAGCCACCAGGCACACAGCGGCCGCGCACTGTCCTGCTGAGCACGCAAGGCTTTATGGGCATCTTTTTCGTTATCGATAGGTGCGCAGGGGCTGAACAGCTGCGTGGCAACCTGTTTGACCTGAGCTACAGCAGACTCCACGACACCTGGCGTCGGTTGATGATCGACGGCTCTCTGCACGAGGTTTTTCAGGCGACGGGAAATCGGTAGCAACAAAGGCGCGTCGTCACTGAGGTGTTCCGCGCAAATGGCGTCGAGCCCTTCCAGATGCTCCACCAGGCGACGGAACAGTTGCAGTTGCTCTTTTATCGCGACGTCTTCAGTGAGCACCTGCTCAAGACGCGATACCAGCCAGTTGATAGCGGCAGCGCGGGTACGGGGTTTGTTCGGGTAAATGTCGGCCCAGCGACATTGACACAAGTGATGCAGCATTCCGAGACCGGCCAACAGTCCCTGGAAGGATTCACACTGGTACAAGGCCCATGTCAGCCAGGCACTGACCCGTAAATCCTTGGACTTGGTCCGCAGCAAGTTCTCGCAGCTCTCGCGAACTTTAGGCCAGTCGATCTGACTGCATTCGTGTATGGATTGGGCTTTGCCCAGCTCGCATTCCAGCGCTTCATATTCATTCGAAAAGCGAACATCCTCGCCCGCGAAACTCTCATTGGAAACAGAGACTTTAGCGAGTTCAAGGTAATGAGCGGAAAGTTTGCTTGAGTAAGACATCCATGGCCTTTTCAATAGTTATGGTCATCGGCAATCTGAGCTTCAATGACTCCGGCCCCCTGTAATCGAAGCCGACACAAAGCATGGCAAAAATAAAAAAAGAAAAATGTAGGACGCTTCCGAAAATTCACGCGAATGAAAGCTTCCAGCTAAAAACTGTCGTACTAATGACAATTTATTGTAGGAATATTTACCGTCGTATATTTCCAACGATGTCTCACGACACATCATTAATTAGTTTAGCAACAACACTTGAAATTAAAGCACTAGGCTTAAGCCATGCCCGACTTGCCCTTATGCAACATTAAGAAATATGAGAACTTTCTGGCGAAGATAAGAGAGCTTTCCTACATAAATACCACCAACGCCTTGTTAGCGTGTTTCAGCATTTAACACAGTTTCAATCCCGACTCAGCAAGCGCCTCACATTTCGTTTTCTCATTCGGCTCAAGGACGAGCCACGGAAAAGCAAAAGGATAAGCGTATGTTCGCTCCGGCCAATGCAGCCCATTTCACGCTCGAAATCCCTTCCGTTCACAACGACTTCAAAGTGCTGGCCTTTGAAGGCACTGAGACCATCAGTTCGTTGTACTCGATTGTCGTCGAGCTGGTCAGCGAGTACCGCGATATCGATCTGGAGGGCCTGCTTGGCCAACCGGCCTTTCTGCGGTTCGGACTTGGTGGCGAAGGGTTGCATGGCCATATCGAAGGGGTGGGCGCCCATGAGGTCGGCCAGCGCCTGAGCCGTTATCGCGTTCATCTGGTGCCGGCGCTCCACTACTTGCAGTTCAGCCGCGATCAGCGGATTTTTCAGGACCTGACGGTGCCGCAAATCATCGCTCAGGTGCTCAAGCAGCATGGCATCCAGGCAGACACTTATCGCTTTCATGTGCGAACCAGCGCCAAACGCGACTATTGCACCCAGTACGGGGAAAATGATTTTGAGTTCGTCCGGCGCCTATGCGCCGAGGACGGCATCGCGTGGCATCACCAGCATTCCCGCGAAGGTCATCTGCTGGTGTTTACCGACGACCAATCTTTTTTCCCAAAATTGAGCGAAACCCCGTTTCTGGATGACTCCGGCATGGTGGCGGAGCATCCGGTCGTCAGTCATTTCTCCCTGCGTTTCAACACGCGTACCAGCAGTACCACACACCGGGAATACGACCTGAAATGCCCGAGCCATTTGCTGGAGAGTCGCTACAGCAGCTCACTCAATCCTTCGCTTGAGGACTATCGTTATCCGCTGTTCAGCGAGAGCGAAAAACACGGTAAACAGCTCGCCCGGCAGGCATTGGAACGGCACCGCGCCGACTACCAATTAGCCGAAGGCAAAAGCGACCAACCGAACCTGCGCAGCGGCCATCTTTTCGGTCTGACGCAACACCCACGTAAATCCTGGAACGATCTATGGCTGCTGCTCAGTGTGACCCACACGGGTAAACAGCCTCAGGCCTTGGAAGAGGCATTCACAGGTACCACCGAGCCTGAGGACGGATTTACCCAGGGTTACCGCAACAGCTTCAGCGCCATCCCCTGGGACGTGTTTTATCGACCACCGCTGCATAGGCAACGAACACCGCTGGTTTGCCAGACCGCCCGTGTCACCGGGCCTGCCGATGATGAGATCTACTGCGATGAGTATGGTCGGGTGAAAGTCGAGTTCCATTGGGACCGCGCCGAACTCAACAACGAACACAGTAGTTGCTGGCTACGGGTTTCCACCGGCTGGGCGGGCCAGGATTTCGGCGCGGTGACCATTCCGCGCATCGGCATGGAAGTGGTCGTCACCTACCTGGAAGGCAATCCAGACTATCCGTTGATCACCGGATGCTTGCCGAACAAGCGCACGCCGGTGCCCTACCCTTTGCCCGCCAATAAAACCAAAACCGTACTGCGCAGCCACAGCTCACCGCACACCGGCGGCTACAACGAACTCTCCCTCGAAGACCGCGCCGGACAGGAGTTGATCCACCTGCGGGCGCAACGGGATATGGAGCAGAAGATCGGACACGACAGTCGGCTTGAAGTGGGCAATGAGCGTCGAGTCACCATCAAGGGCAACAGTATTACGGTGCTGGAGGCTGAAGAGCACCTCACTGTCATGTCGGATCGCAAGGTCGAGGTCAATGCCAACGACTACCTGCATGTCGCTGGCGACCGCCATACAAGAACAGATGGAACGTCGGTCGTCGAAGCCGGTGAGCACGTGCACATCAAGGCAGGTACACACCTAGTGATCGATGGGGGTGAGAGCCTTTGTATCAAGGTCGGCGGTCAGCACATCGTGCTCAACGCCGAGGGTATTTTCAGCAGTACCAAGATTGATCTCGGCGGTGCTCCGATGCCGGGTACGGTTGCGCATACATTACTGAAGGGGACAGCGGCGGGCGTGTTGGTATCCGTCGCGCCTGCGCCTGCTCCTGCTCCTGCTCCTGCTCCTGCGGAAGAAGATCAAGCGTCGGATGAACTGGAGGAAGAGGAAGAAGAAATCGAGATAGAAGGTATCACGCTGCGAATCGGCGTTTTTTTCGATGGCACGGGGAACAACAAAGCCAATAGCGAAACTGTAGCAGCCTGCTACGCCCCGGATGCTGACCTGGCTGAAGCCGCCGAGGAAATACAGAAGCATTGCGCAGCCTATGGGTACGACGGCAATGGAAGTTCGCCGGATAATAGTTATGGGAATGATGTGAGCAATATTGTGAGGCTGCACAGTCTCTACGATGACCAAACAGACGCAACCATCTTGCCAGACGCAACAATGACTTCAATCGCCGTCTATGTGGAGGGCATCGGGACCACAAGCGGTGGTGAAGACTCGCTCTACTCGCAAGCAACTGGACTTGGCGAAACAGGTGTGGCCGCTCGCGTTGAGCAGAGCCCGACGCTCATTGGAGAGCAAATACGTCAGCTAAGAGCCCGTAACCCGGAACTGATCATCAAGCGAATTGAATTCGATATTTTCGGATTCAGCCGAGGAGCAGCTGCGGCGAGGCACTTCGCGAATGAAGTGCTCAAGGGCCGACACAGCATTCTGGCCAAAGCTCTGCCAGCCGGCTCTCCAGTCCTGTCCAGCAGTTTCAACTGGCGACTCAAATCGGAAGTCAGCATTAACTTCATCGGCCTGTTCGATACCGTCGCCTCAATCGCCAACCCATGGCTGTTCGATTTCACGGGTGCCAACAGCAGAAACCCTTTCATCAATCTCAAACTGCCCGATGACTGCGCCAAAAAGGTGGTGCATCTGGTTGCCCGTGACGAATTCCGTGAAAACTTCGCCCTCAACAGCCTGGGTAGCCTGGATTTGGTCTTACCGGGCGCGCACTCGGACCTCGGTGGTGGCTACCTGCCACGAGCCAAGGAAAAGCTTCTGCTGGGTAAACCCGTTACTAGCCAAGTCAGCCTAAGCACGGAGGCGACCCGTAGCACCGCTTACTTTACCGCCGAAAAGGAAGTGCGCGCTTTGTACAACAAAGGCGTGATCGGATTCGACGGCTCTACCACCGAGCTGAGAGTGACGCTCTGGGAAAAACCCGTACCCCAAACAATCGAAGAGCGAAAGTCCAACACCGCTCCCCAAAAAAAGGTTATTGCGGCTGCAGCCATTGAACGTTCCGTACAGGGCGAACTCTCGTTGGTATATTTGCGCATCATGCGCGAGCTGGCGATCAGACATGATGTTCCGTTCAAGCTTATCCCAAATGTCCCGGCTCTACGGTTGCCCGAAGAGCTGGAGCCTATCCACAAGAAACTCCAGGCATACGCATTGGGAGAATCATCCGTCGAGGGACTTACGAGCGAAGAAACGGTTTTGTTACGCACCCGCTATATCCACCTTTCCGCTAACTGGAACGCGGCCAAAGACTTGAACAGCAGTGAGATGAGCGTCGTTTTTATCAATCGGCCTGCCGAAAAAAATCAACGAGTGGTGCATCCAAATGAATAACGTTGCCTGCCTTATCAAAAGATGCGCAGGCCTGTTTTCAGGATTACTGTTGGCTGGCTGCACACAAAGCTTCGCTCATACGAGCAATGACTTGCCTTGGTTCCTGGCTTTTTCCGCACCGGCCTACATGGAGGTCTGGATCGAAACCGCGGACGTTGTGGATGTCCGGGAGCGAGTGTTTCGTGGGGCGGGAGGCGGTATCGCCTCTGTTCCGAATCCCTCAAACAATCGAGGTATTGCCCGAGGATGGGTCAGCAGCAATGGTAGCGGTAAAGGCAGGTATGTCACTGGTGCCGATTTGCCTAGACTGGTCTACGTGCGCTGGCAATCCTTGGCCGAACCACAAACCTATGAGGCCTATATCGTCATCTCCGAATCGGCACGGGAGATCATGCGCAAACCGGAGAAGGCCTTTTGCGAAGCAGACGGCAAGTGGATTACCGAGTCCCGCGACAACATGGGCATTGGCCTGGCGCCGGGCGGCATTGCCAAGGTTTGGCTTGGTGGTGCCTGCCTGAGTGCTGTTGAGATTACCCGGGTAGTGGGCACCATCAACAAGCAAGGACCCTCTCAGGGTAAAAATGAGGGGCGATATGCCTTGCCTCTTTCACCTGAATCCCAAGCCTATGTAGATAAATTCGGCATCCCCTTTGGAAGTTGGTAAGGAGTGCCAACATTACCGGTACCCGGCGCACAGCGGGAGCACATGAACGACCAGTATTTCAGGCACAAAAAATGGGCACCCAACCCTGGTTGGCGTGCCCATTCTTTTTCCCACTCCCCCGCTACGCGGGTTGGGGATAAGTATTACGGATTAACGCTGTCTTTCAACGATTTGCCCGGCTTGAACGCAACGGTGTTGCTGGCCTTGATTTTGACGGGCTCACCGGTTTGCGGGTTTTTGCCGGTGCGGGCGCCGCGGTGGCGTTGCAGGAAGGTGCCGAAGCCTACCAGCGTGACGCTGTCTTTGCGGTGCAGGGCGCCGGTGATTTCTTCGAGAACGGCGTTCAGGACGCGGTTGGCCTGTTCTTTGGTGAGGTCTGCTTTTTCAGCAATTGCTGCGGCGAGATCTGGTTTGCGCATGTTAGTGAAGCCCCTTTGACGGTTTTTTGTTGTTATGTCCGTGCTGCTCTCTGTGGAGCAGCGCCCAAAGCGCCGCAGGTGCTCTACTCTGCGGCAGACGGGAGTGAGGATGGCACGCACGGAAGAGCCGCGCCAGTATTGGCGCGGCCTTTATAACGTCAACATGGGGGTGATTCCGACAGAACGACCGGTATTTACGCCAGGAGTGCCGGAAGCTCTTTGTTCAGGGCCAGTTTTTCCATCACGGCCGTGCCTGTAAGGGCATAACCGAGCAGTTTGCCGCTGGCATCGCGGCATAAGACCTTGATGTCGGCGCCCTGCCCTTCGACCGTCCACACGCCTTCGGAACCCCGTGGTGGCGGGGAGACCACCAGCGGGCACACCGGTGTTTTGACGGTGATGGGCATCGGGCCATAGGTGACCGCCGTCGGGTTGCCGGCCAGGGTCTGGGCCAACGCTCGCGCACAGCTCATCAGGGGCATCACGTACAGCAGGTTCAGGCCATCGACCTCGGCGCAGTCGCCCAGTGCGTAGATGTTGGCGTGGGACGTTTTCAGGTGACGATCGACCATCACACCACGATTGATCTGCAAACCGGCGGCAGCGGCCAGGTCGATGCGCGGGCGCAGGCCAATGGCCGAGACCACCACGTCGCACAGGATGACCTGGCCGTCGGACAGGTGCGCTTCCAGGCCATCGGCGACGCGTTGCAGGCGATTGAGCACCGGCCCGAGGTGGAAGCGTGCGCCGAGGCTTTCCAGCCCGGCCTGAACTGCAGCGGCCGCCGCCGGGTGCAGCAGGGTCGGCATGACCTGCTCGCACGGTGCAACCAGTTGCACTTCATAGCCGCCCAGCGTCAGGTCGTTGGCGAATTCGCAGCCGATCAGGCCAGCGCCCAGCAACAGAACCCGACGCTTGCCGGCCGCTGCGGCGCGAAAACGTGCGTAGTCTTCCAGGTCGTTGATGGGGAATACGCAGTCCGCCGCGTCACCTTCGATGGGCACCCGCACGGTTTCTGCGCCCCAGGCCAGGATCAGGTCGCGGTAGTACACCGCTTCTTCACCGATCCACAGGCGCTTGTGGCCTGGGTCGATACCGCTGATGCGGGTGTGGGTGCGCACTTCGGCCTTCAACTGCTCGGCCATCACGCCCGGTTCGGCCATGCTCAGGCCGTCGGCGTCTTTGTTTTTACCGAAACCCGTGGAGAGCATCGGCTTGGAGTAGGAGCGCCCGTCATCGGCGGTAATCAACAGCAGCGGGGTTTCAGTATCGAGTTTGCGAAACTCCCGGGCCAGGTTGTAGCCAGCCAGGCCGGTGCCGACGATCACGACAGGTGCGTTCATTCCTTACTCCTCAGTTTTTTAAGCAGCGATTTCGATCATTTCAAAATCCATCTTGCCCACACCGCAGTCCGGGCACAGCCAGTCTTCCGGCACGTCTTGCCACGGGGTGCCCGGTGCAATGCCGTCATCCGGCCAGCCCTCGGCTTCGTTGTAGATCAGGCCGCAGACCACACATTGCCACTTTTTCATTTAGGTACTTCCTCAGGGTTCAGGCTTCTACTGGCGCGAACGGTCGATGGTTGCAGCGTTGCCGTCCGGCTCAGTGCGTTTTGTACTGATGGGGCCGGGCAGTTGCAAGCCTGTTCGGCGCAACGGGCGGCCAGATCACTCAAATTTATGAGCTGACATGTTAAGCTCGCCGCCTCCTTTGCTGCCAATAATGACTCATTGTGCAACACACAAATCCCCCTCGTTCGGCCCCTCTCTGGCGCTCTCAAAGCTTGCTGACGCCCCTCCCCGACCCGTCTACCCTCGATTGGTTGTTCGACGAAGGCTCGCTGACCCGACGCCTGACCCGTCTGTCGAATGACGGCTTCAGCGTCACGCCGCTGTTCGAAGGCTGGCAGACCTTGCGCACCGATGAATGCGCCGCGCTGGACCTGGCCGAAGGCAGTGAAGGCTGGGTGCGCGAGGTGTATTTGCGCGGGCATGGCCAGGCGTGGGTGTTTGCCCGCAGCGTCGCATCGCGCAGTGCATTGCAGGGCGACGGCTTGCACATGGACGAACTGGGCAGCCGCTCCCTGGGGGAACTGCTGTTTTGCGACCACGCGTTCCAGCGCCGCGCCATCGAGGTTTGCCACTATCCTCAAGCGTGGCTGCCGACGGAAGTTCAGGCCCCTGAGCTGTGGGGCCGCCGCTCGCGCTTCGACCGTGGCACCTTGAGCGTGCTGGTGGCCGAAATTTTCCTGCCGACCCTGTGGAGCGCTGCCCGCGCCCATCCGGAGAACTGCTGATGTACCAGAGCCTGCTCAAGTCCTTGAACCGCTTGAACCCACGGGCCTGGGATTTCATTCAACTGACGCGTATGGACAAGCCGATCGGCATTTATCTGCTGCTGTGGCCGACGTTGTGGGCGCTGTGGATTGCCGGCAAGGGCTCGCCGTCGCTGGCCAATATCGTGATTTTCGTCCTCGGCGTGGTGCTGACCCGCGCGGGCGGTTGTGTGATCAACGATTGGGCGGACCGCAAGGTCGACGGCCATGTGAAGCGCACCGAACAGCGGCCGCTGCCGAGCGGCAAGATCAGCTCCAAAGAGGCGCTGGTGTTCTTTGCGTTGCTGATGGGCGTGAGTTTCCTGCTGGTGCTGTGCACCAACGCAGCAACGGTCTGGCTGTCGTTCGGTGGCCTGGCGCTGGCGTTCAGTTATCCGTTCATGAAGCGCTACACCTATTACCCGCAAGTGGTGCTGGGTGCAGCGTTCTCCTGGGGGATGCCGATGGCGTTCACCGCCGAAACCGGCGAACTGCCGGCTGCGGCCTGGTTGCTGTGGATCGCCAACCTGCTGTGGACGGTGGGTTATGACACGTATTACGCCATGACTGACCGTGACGACGACTTGAAGATCGGCGTGAAATCCACGGCGATTCTGTTTGGCGAAGCAGACCGGGCGATCATCCTGGCCCTGCAAGGGTTGGCGTTGGGCTGCCTGTGGCTGGCCGGCTCGAAATTCGAGCTCGGTGGCTGGTTCCATCTAGGCCTGGCGGTGGCGGCGGGCTGTTTCGCCTGGGAATTCTGGTACACCCGAGGCAAGGACCGCATGCGCTGTTTCAAGGCGTTCTTGCACAACCACTGGGCCGGGTTGGCGATTTTCGTTGGGATTGTGCTGGATTACGCGCTGCGTTGACCGTTGAAAAAGATCGCAGCCTGCGCTCGCTCCAACAGGGGATGGAGCCAGCGCAGGCTGCGATCTGATTACGGCGCAGGCGAATCGCTTATTTATGCTCGTGCACGACGTGCCAGACGTCCTTCATGTTGTCGCCTGCCATGTCACCTGGTTTTTTGTCCTTCATGAAGGTGTAAAGCGGCTTGCCGTCATAGGCCCACTGCATCTTACCGTCGTCACGCTTGATCGTGCTCCACTTGCCTTCGGGCTTGGCACCCGCCGGCGCCATCATTGGCGGCCAGTATTCAGCGCACTCGCCGTTGCACGTCGACTTGCCGCCCGAGTCCTTGTCGTACGTGTACACCGTCATGCCTTTGTGATCGACCATCATCCCGTCTTTCATCATCGCCGGCTCGGCGGCGAAGGCCATTGCCGGCAGCGTTAGTGCAGCTGTAACGAGCAGAGCCTTCCAGGATTGAGCAATGTGTTTCATGGAAACCTTCCTTTGTGGTTGTCAGGATTCGGAGAATTAGAGCTTAGTTCAGGTTCGTGACAATCGCCGGGCGGCTAAAATACTGTCACACGACTGCAATAATTCCGTTATCTAATGCGGCGCAAGACAGTTAAATGACAAGAGGATTAAGGCATGGTTGGCAGGAGCATTCTGATCGTCGACGACGAAGCGCCCATTCGCGAAATGATCGCCGTTGCGTTGGAAATGGCCGGCTACGACTGCCTGGAGGCGGAGAACTCCCAGCAGGCCCACGCCATTATCGTCGACCGCAAACCGGACCTGATCCTGCTCGACTGGATGCTGCCCGGCACTTCCGGCATCGAGCTGGCCCGCCGCCTCAAGCGCGATGAGCTGACCGGGGATATCCCGATCATCATGCTCACCGCCAAGGGTGAAGAGGACAACAAGATCCAGGGCCTGGAAGTGGGTGCCGACGACTACATCACCAAACCCTTTTCCCCCCGCGAACTGGTCGCTCGCCTGAAGGCCGTGCTGCGCCGCGCCGGCCCGACTGATGGCGAGGCGCCGATTGAAGTCGGCGGCCTGCTGCTCGACCCGATCGGCCACCGCGTGACCATCGATGGCAAGCCCGCGGAAATGGGACCGACCGAATACCGACTGCTGCAATTTTTCATGACCCACCAGGAACGCGCCTACACCCGTGGCCAGCTGCTGGATCAGGTCTGGGGCGGCAACGTCTACGTTGAGGAACGCACGGTCGACGTGCACATCCGGCGCCTGCGCAAAGCCCTCGGCGATGCCTACGAAAACCTGGTACAAACCGTGCGCGGCACCGGTTATCGCTTTTCTACGAAGGCCTGATCCGGACTTTTCCCCGCTTTAGAAGTAGACAAGGACGCGCGCTCAAGTGAACCAAAACTGGCATGGCACCCTGATTCGCCACATGCTGCTGCTGGTCACCGCCTGCCTGGTGATCGGTTTGATCACCGGCTACTACGGCTGGAGCCTCGCTGCGGGGTTGGGTCTTTACCTGGCCTGGACCCTCAAGCAACTGCTGCGCCTGCATGAGTGGCTGCGCCTGCATACGCCCGATGAAGCGCCGCCCGATGGCTACGGCCTGTGGGGCGAGGTGTTCGACAGCATCTACCACCTGCAACGTCGTGACCAACGGGTACGCGGACGCTTGCAAGCGGTGATCGACCGCGTTCAGGAATCCACCGCGGCATTGAAAGATGCCGTGGTCATGCTCGACAGCGATGGCAACCTGGAATGGTGGAACCGCGCCGCTGAAACCCTGCTGGGCCTCAAGACCCCACAAGACAGCGGTCAACCGGTGACCAACCTGGTGCGTCATCCGCGCTTCAAGGAATACTTCGAGCAAGACAGTTACGCCGAACCGTTGGAAATCCCCTCGCCCACCAACGACCGGATGCGTATTCAGCTGTACATCACCCGCTACGGCAACAATGAGCATTTGATGCTGGTGCGTGACGTGACGCGCATCCATCAGCTGGAGCAGATGCGCAAAGACTTCATCGCCAACGTGTCCCATGAACTGCGCACGCCGCTGACGGTGATTTGCGGCTACCTGGAAACCCTGCTCGACAACGTCGAGGACGTGAACCCGCGCTGGACCCGCGCCCTGCAGCAAATGCAGCAACAGGGCGGGCGCATGCAAACCTTGCTCAACGACTTGCTGTTGCTGGCCAAGCTGGAAGCCACCGATTACCCGTCGGACAACCAGCCGGTGGCCATCGATGGCTTGCTGCAATCGATCAAGAGCGATGCGCAGCAGTTGTCCGGGCAGAAAAACCAGCAAATTACCCTTGAAGCCGATCCGACGATTTTGCTCAAGGGCAGCGAAGCGGAATTACGCAGTGCGTTTTCCAATCTGGTGTTCAACGCGGTGAAATACACCCAGGCCGAAGGCAACATCCGCATTCGCTGGTGGGGTGATGAGCAAGGCGCGCACCTGAGCGTGCAGGATTCCGGGATCGGCATCGACGCCAAACACCTCCCGCGCCTGACTGAACGCTTCTATCGCGTCGACTCAAGCCGCAATTCCAACACCGGCGGCACCGGGCTGGGCCTGGCGATCGTCAAACACGTGCTGTTGCGCCATCGCGCGCGCATGGAGATCAGCAGCGTACCGGGCCACGGCAGTACGTTTACCTGCCACTTCGCCCCTGCCCAGGTCAGTAAATCCCGGGTTATCAGCACTGCTGACTGATACCGGCCAGCACGCGCCACTAGGCAATCGCACAGTCAGCCGCTACATTGGCTGACTTGCGTCTGCTTTTTCAGGTGCACTTTTTTCTTTCCATTCGAATACACGGAACCCGCAAAACTCCATCATGGACCCTTCCCCTGGCTTGACCCTCGCAACAATATTCGCCGACTTCGGCATGATTCTTTTCGCTCTGATCCTGGTTTTGCTCAACGGCTTTTTCGTTGCGGCGGAATTTGCCATGGTCAAACTGCGCTCGACCCGGGTCGAAGCCATCGCTGAACAGCACGGCTGGCGCGGGCACATCCTGCGCACCGTACACAGTCAGCTCGATGCTTACCTGTCGGCGTGCCAATTGGGTATCACCCTCGCCTCCCTGGGCCTGGGCTGGGTCGGCGAACCGGCGTTCGCGCACCTTCTGGCCCCTGTGCTGAGTGCCGTGGGCGTAGATTCCAACGAAGTGGTCAAGGCGATTTCGTTCTTCACCGCGTTCTTCATCATTTCGTACCTGCACATCGTGGTCGGCGAACTGGCGCCCAAATCCTGGGCCATCCGCAAACCCGAGCTGCTGTCGCTGTGGACAGCGGTGCCCTTGTACCTGTTCTACTGGGCCATGTACCCGGCCATCTACCTGCTCAACGCCAGCGCCAACCAGATCCTGCGCATCGCAGGCCAGGGTGAACCCGGCCCGCACCACGAGCACCATTACAGCCGCGACGAGCTCAAGCTGATCCTCCACTCCAGTCGCGCCAGTGACCCCAGCGACCAGGATATGCGCGTGCTGGCATCTGCGGTGGAAATGGGCGAGCTGGAAGTGGTCGACTGGGCCAACTCACGCGAAGACCTGGTCTACCTCAACAGCACGGACAAGCTGGAAGATGTGTTCAGCCTGTTCCGCCGCCACAAGTACAGCCGCTTCCCGGTGTACGACGAGGAAACCGGCAGCTTTATCGGCCTGCTGCACATCAAGGACCTGCTGCTGCAGCTGTCGTTGCTGGAGATGCTGCCGTCCAAGTTCAATCTGACCGAGCTTCTGCACCCGCTGGAGCGGGTGACCAAGCACATGCAGCTGTCCAGCCTGCTGGAACAGTTCCGTCAGGGCGGCGCGCACTTTGCCCTGGTCGAAGAGGCCGACGGCAAGGTGATCGGCTTCCTGACCATGGAAGACGTGCTGGAGGCCCTGGTTGGTGATATCCAGGACGAACACCACAAGGCCGAGCGCGGGATTCTCGCGTATCAGCCGGGCAAACTGCTGGTGCGCGGCGATACTCCGCTGTTCAAGGTCGAGAGGTTGCTGGGTATCGACCTGGATCACGTCGAAGCCGAAACACTCGCCGGGCTGGTCTATGAAAGTTTGAAGCGCGTGCCGGAAGAGGAAGAGGTGCTGGAAGTCGAAGGCCTGCGGATCATCATCAAGAAGATGAAAGGACCGAAGATTGTGCTGGCCAAGGTGTTGATGCTCAATTGATCAGGAGCCGGAAGGCTTTGGTGGCGAGGGAGCTTGCTCCCGCTGGGCTGCGAAGCGGCCCCAAATACTGCGATAGTGGATTGTCTGAAAGAACTGGTTGTCTGGTTTTACGACTGCTGCGCAGCCGAACGGGAGCAAGCTCCCTCGCCACAGTGAATCGCAGTGCTTCGGCCTATTGCTTGCCCAACGCAAAGTTGGGCAATGCCCCCACCGGTTGATTGAACCGGTACGGAATCGATACCAGTCCCATCCCGGTATTGCGCTGCACCACGAAGTGCAGATGCGGCCCGCTGCTGTTGCCGGTATTGCCCGACAGCGCCAGCGCACTTCCCACCCCCACCCGCTGTCCCTCACGAACGCAGACCGAGCCTTTTTTCAGGTGCAGGTAAACGCCCATGGTCCCGTCATCGTGCAGCACCCGCACGAAGTTGCCCGACGGGTCGGTGCCGCGGCCGGTCTGGCTGTTTTCGGTTTTCACCACGATCCCGCCACGGGCCGCGATGATCGGCGTGCCTTCCGGCATGGCGATGTCCATCGCATAACGGTTTTTCGGCCCGTAGTGGCTGTATTGGCCATTGGCCCCCTGACTCAGACGAAACGGGCCGCCTCGCCAGGGCAGCGGGTAGCGATAGGCCATGGCGGTCCCTGACGGGTCGCCCAGGGAGTATTCGAACCTTGGGGTATACACCAGCGGCTTTCCGGGCTTCGAGGCCTTGAGCAGCGCCAGGCGAATACTGCTGCGTGCCGGCATGACCCGACGGATCGGCCGACTCGGCGCGCCGCTGACATTGTTCAAACCGGTGAAACTCAATTCGATCTCTACCGGCGCATACAGGTCGTTGCGTACAAACACGCTGTCCATGCCTTTGAGCTGCTTGATGTCGAGGTACACCTGGCGCTCCAGGTGTTCGACCATGCGATCGCGAAAAACAAACACCTGCGAGCCCTGGGTGGGGCGATCACTGTAGGAGACCACGCCATTTGCATCGGTGGACGTGTAGATAGTCATGGCCACGGCCGAGGTGGAGGCCATGAAAAGACCACAGGAGAACAGCAGGCGCGGGAGCATGGGCAGGGTTCTGTCGAGTAAGATCTGGGAAGGAGCCTAGCAGTGGGAATTGACCTGCGTAGTCGACAGATGTTTCAAGATGGGTGGGTCAGGGTGATGTGTGGTGTAGATGATGATCTCGTCGCGAGCAGGCTCGCTCCTACCGTTGAAACGCATTCCAATGTGGGAGCGAGCCTGCTCGCGAAGGCGGACTGACAGGCGATACGTAATCAAGCGCCAGGAATGAAGTGCTTCTGCGCTGTCCCGCGTGCAATCAATCGCGAAATGTAATCAAGCTTCTGCGCATCCTGATCGACGAAGCGGAAGGTCAGTTGCAGCCATTCGCTGTCGGGCTTCGGCTCGTGGGCGACGATGGCATGCAGGTAGCCGTTGAGGCGGGCGGTTTCGGCGTTGTCGCCCTGTTCAAGGTCGAGTACCGCGCTGTCGAGCACTTGCGGCAGGGTGTCGTTACGCTTCACCACCAGCAGCGCTTCCTTGAGGCTCAGGGCCTTGATCACGCATTGCTGAATGCCGTTCGGCAAGCGCAGCTGACCCTGGCCACGCCCTCCCCCGGCTGCCGCCGCAGCTACCGGCGCCTTGACCGGTGGGCTGTTGAGCAAGCCACCACGGGCTGGGGCAGCGGGCGCAGCGACAGTCGGCGCCACCACGGGCGCCTTGCCTCCGGTCAACGCATTCAACGAATCGTTGGCGAACGCCGGAACGGTTTTGGTGCTGGCCGTGTTTATCAAGGCGTCGAGCTTGCCGACCTTGTGCAGCGCCTGCTTGACCTTGGTGATCAGTTGCTCGTTGGTGAATGGCTTGCTGACGTAGCCGGAGACCCCGGCCTGGATCGCCTGGACGACGTTCTCTTTGTCGCCGCGGCTGGTCACCATGACGAACGGCATGCCCTTGAGGCTGTCTTGCTCGCGGCACCAGGTCAGCAGCTCCAGCCCGGACATTTCCGGCATTTCCCAGTCGCACAGGACCAGGTCGAACGCTTCCCGTGCCAGCAGGGCCTGGGCCTTTCTGCCGTTGACTGCGTCTTCGATCCGCATGCCCGGGAAATAGTTACGCAGGCATTTTTTCACCAGGTCACGAATGAACGAGGCATCGTCCACGACCAACACACTGACCTTACTCATCCATAACCCCTTTAAAAAATCCCGGCTAGCATACCGTCTTACTGATGGCACTTTGCCAAAAACCTTCAGTCACGCCGGGACTTTTCGTTCGCGGGTGCTGCTTTTCGAATTCGTAAGCCGCAAACGAAAACGCCCGGCCAAAGGGCCGGGCGCTTCTCTGGGGCAATCTTACTTATCGTCAACTTTGCCCGGAACATTAGCGGTTTCACCGCTTGTTCCTTCAACTTCTTCCTTCATGCGCTTGAGGCCCAGGTGACGCACGTCAGTACCGCGCACCAGGTAAATCACCAGCTCCGAGATATTGCGCGCGTGGTCGCCGATACGCTCCAGCGAACGCAGCACCCAGATGATGCTCAAGACCCGCGAGATAGAGCGCGGGTCTTCCATCATGTAGGTCGCCAGCTCACGCAGGGCGGTCTTGTATTCGCGGTCGATGATCTTGTCGTACTGCGCCACCGACAGCGCCAGATCGGCGTCGAAACGGGCAAACGCGTCCAGGGCATCACGAACCATGTTGCGCACCTGGTCGCCGATGTGGCGCACTTCGACGTAACCGCGCGGCGCTTCGCCTTCTTCGCACAGCTGGATGGCGCGACGGGCGATCTTGGTCGCTTCGTCACCGATGCGCTCCAGGTCGATCACCGATTTGGAGATGCTGATGATCAGGCGCAAGTCGGACGCCGCCGGCTGGCGACGGGCCAGAATGCGCAGGCATTCTTCGTCGATGTTGCGTTCCATCTGGTTGATCTGGTCGTCGATCTCGCGCACCTGCTGGGCCAGGCCGGAATCAGCCTCGATCAGTGCGGTCACTGCGTCGTTGACCTGCTTCTCGACCAGCCCGCCCATGGCCAGGAGGTGGCTGCGCACTTCCTCGAGCTCAGCGTTGAACTGCTGGGAGATGTGGTGGGTTAAGCCTTCCTTCGAAATCATCTTTTGCTCCGCGATAGCTGTGAGCTGCAAGCTACAAGCTGCAAGCTGTTTTGTGTCGTACTCGAACTGCTCTTACTTGCCGCTTTAAGCTTGCGGCTTGCAGCTGTTTCTAGCCGTAACGACCCGTGATGTAGTCTTCGGTCTGCTTCTTCGCCGGATTGGTGAACAGGGTGTCGGTGTCGCCGAACTCCACCAGTTTGCCCATGTACATGAACGCCGTGTAGTCGGAAACCCGCGCGGCCTGCTGCATGTTGTGGGTCACGATCACGATGGTGAATTTGGATTTCAGTTCGTAGATCAGCTCTTCGACTTTCAGCGTCGAGATCGGATCGAGTGCCGAGCACGGCTCGTCGAGCAGCAGCACTTCCGGCTCCACGGCGATGGTGCGGGCAATCACCAGACGTTGCTGCTGACCACCGGACAGGCCCAGTGCCGATTCGTGCAGACGGTCTTTGACTTCGTCCCACAGCGCCGCGCCTTTCAACGCCCACTCAACGGCTTCGTCGAGCACGCGCTTTTTGTTGATGCCCTGGATGCGCAGGCCGTAGACCACGTTTTCGTAGATGGTTTTCGGGAACGGGTTAGGCTTCTGGAACACCATGCCGACGCGACGACGCAGCTCGGCCACGTCTTCGCCCTTGCGATAGATGTTGTTGCCATACAGGTTGATCGCGCCTTCGACGCGGCAGCCATCCACCAGGTCGTTCATGCGGTTGAAGGTCCGCAGCAGCGTGGATTTGCCGCAGCCGGACGGACCGATGAAGGCGGTCACGCGCTGTTTCGGGATATTCATGCTGACGTCGTACAGCGCTTGTTTCTCGCCGTAGAACAGGCTCAGGCCCGGCACTTCAATGGCCACGGTTTCCTGCTCGAGGTTCAGGCTCTGTTTGTCGCGACCCAGGGCCGACATATTGATGCCGTGGGTATGTGCTTCGTGCTGCATGGGAGGCTCCCTGTGCTAACAAATTCGGTTTGTTTAACCACTGGCTTGGCCAATGGGTTACTCAAAATCTGTGGCTTGCGCCGACCCTTGTGGGAGCTGGCTTGCCAGCGATGCAGGCGACTCGGTCTGCCAGTAGCACCGCGGTGATGCCATCGCTGGCAAGCCAGCTCCCACAGGGTTTGTCTTAGCTATCCAGCGCCTTGTACTTCTCGCGCAGGTGGTTACGGATATAGACGGCTGACAGGTTCAATGTCGCGATCACCAGCACCAGCAGCAGCGCCGTGGCGTACACCAGCGGCCGCGCGGCTTCGACGTTCGGGCTCTGGAAGCCGACGTCATAAATGTGGAAGCCCAGGTGCATGATCTTCTGGTCCAGGTGCAGGTACGGGTAGTTGCCGTCCACCGGCAGCGACGGCGCCAGCTTCACGACACCCACCAGCATCAGCGGCGCCACTTCACCGGCGGCGCGGGCCACGGCGAGGATCATGCCGGTCATCATCGCCGGGCTGGCCATCGGCAGCACGATCTTCCACAAGGTTTCAGCCTTGGTCGCGCCGAGGGCCAACGAGCCTTCACGCACGGTGCGAGGAATTCGCGCCAAGCCTTCTTCGGTGGCCACGATCACCACCGGCACCGCCAGCAGCGCCAGGGTCAACGAAGCCCACAACAGACCGGGCGTACCGAAGGTCGGCGCCGGCAAGGCTTCAGGGAAGAACAGACGGTCAAGCGAGCCACCCAGCACATAGACGAAGAAGCCCAGACCGAACACGCCGTACACGATGGCCGGAACGCCCGCCAGGTTGTTCACCGCGATACGGATCACGCGGGTCAGGGTGTTCTGCTTGGCGTATTCACGCAGGTACACCGCCGCCAACACACCGAACGGGGTCACGATCATTGCCATGATCAGGGTCATCATCACGGTGCCGAAGATCGCCGGGAAAATCCCGCCTTCGGTGTTCGCTTCACGCGGGTCGTCACTCAGGAATTCCCAGACCTTGCTGAAGTAGAAACCGAGCTTGGTGAAGGTGCCCATGGCGTTCGGCTGATAGGCGTGAACCACTTTACCGAGGCTGATTTCGATTTCTTTGCCGTTGGCATCACGGGCGGTCAGGCTGTCGCGGTTGAACTGCGCGTGCAGATCACCCAGACGTGCCTCGATGTCCTGATAGCGGGCATTGAGTTCGGCACGCTCGGATTCCATGTCCGCTTGTGCGGCCGGGTCGAGCTTGCCTTCCAGTTCCAGCTTGCGACCATGCAGACGGATACGTTCAAGACCGGCGTTGATCGCACCAATGTCGGACTTTTCCAGGGTCTTGAGTTGGGTAGCCAGCTGGTTCACGCGGTTGATCCGCGCTTGCAGTTCAGGCCATGCCGCTTCGCCTTCGGCAATGACCTTGCCGTCCTGTTTGACGTTGACCAGGTAGCCGTAGAAATTGCCCCACTCGCGACGCTCCAGCGCCATCAGTTCGACCGGGGTTTTCTGGTTGGTCAGCCACTCGCCAACGGTCCAGGTGAAGTCGTTGCCGTTCAGGTCACGGTTGCCGACCTTGATCAGCTCGCGGGTCATGAATTCCGGACCTTCGTCCGGCACCGGCAAGCCAGCGCTTTTCAGACGCGCACGCGGCACTTCTTCCTTCTGTACCACTTCGCCGATGACCAGCTGATTGGCCTGGCCCGGCACGTCATAGCTGGCGTGCATCAAATCCGCCGGCCAGAAGTGACCCAGGCCGCGCACGGCAATCACTGCCAGCAGGCCAATCGTCATGATGACCGCGATGGACACCGCGCCACCGCTGATCCAGACGCCTGGGGCGCCGCTCTTGAACCATCCATTCAGGGAGTTCTGTTTCACAGACTTCTACCTTTCTTAAAGCGACGAGTATTTCTTGCGCAGACGCTGACGAATCAGTTCCGCGAGGGTGTTCATGATGAAGGTGAACAACAGCAGCACCAGCGCCGAGAGGAACAGCACGCGGTAGTGGCTGCCGCCGACTTCCGACTCCGGCATTTCCACCGCGACGTTGGCGGCGAGGGTACGCAGACCTTCGAACAGGTTCATTTCCATGACCGGGGTGTTGCCGGTGGCCATCAGCACGATCATGGTTTCACCGACCGCACGGCCCATGCCGATCATCAGCGCCGAGAAGATGCCCGGGCTGGCGGTGAGGATCACCACACGGGTCATGGTCTGCCATGGCGTGGCGCCGAGGGCCAGGGAACCGAGGGTCAGGCCACGTGGCACGCTGAACACGGCGTCTTCGGCGATGGAATAGATGTTCGGGATCACCGCAAAGCCCATGGCCAGACCGACCACCAGTGCGTTGCGCTGGTCGTAGGTGATGCCCAGGTCGTGGGAGATCCACATGCGCATGTCACCGCCGAAGAACCAGTTCTCCATGTACGGGCTCATGTACAGCGACAGCCAGCCGACGAAGAGGATCACCGGGATCAGGATCGCGCTTTCCCAGCCATCGGGCACTTTCAGGCGAACGGACTCAGGCAGGCGGCTGAAGGTGAAACCGGCGACAAGAATGCCGATCGGCAACAGCATCAGCAGGCTGAAGATGCCCGGCAGATGTCCTTCCACATACGGGGCCAGGAACAGACCGGCGAAGAAACCGAGGATCACCGTCGGCATCGCTTCCATCAGTTCGATCACCGGCTTGACCTTGCGGCGCATGCCAGGGGCCATGAAGTACGCGGTGTAGATCGCAGCGGCGACGGCCAGTGGCGCGGCCAGCAGCATGGCGTAGAACGCGGCTTTCAGGGTGCCGAAGGTCAGCGGAGACAGGCTCAGTTTCGGTTCGAAGTCGGTGTTGGCGGCGGTCGATTGCCAGACGTATTTAGGCTCGTCGTAGTTCTCGTACCAGACCTTGCTCCACAACGCGCTCCACGACACTTCCGGGTGCGGGTTGTCCAGCAGCAAGGGTTGCAGCTTGCCGCCGGCTTCCACGATCACGCGGTTGGCCCGTGGCGACAGGCCGAACAGGCCCTGGCCTTCGACCACCTGATCCACCAGCAAGGTGCGGTGCGCGGTGCTGTGGAACACGCCGAGCTTGCCGGATGCATCGAGGGCAACGAAGCCTTTGCGACGTTCTTCGGCGGTGATTTCAACGATCGGCGTAGTGCCCATCTGGAAGGTGCGAATCTGCTTCAGGCGCTGCTCGCCATCGTGATCGCGAGCCATGAACCATTGGGCCAGGCCACCTTTGGAGTCGCCGATGATCAGCGAGATACCACCCACAAGCTGGGTACTGGCGGTGACTTGGGCTTCACCGTCTTCCAGCAGTTTGTAGCGACCGTTAAGGCTCTTGTCGCGCAGGCTGAAAACATCGGCCTGGGCGCGACCGTTAACCACGTAAAGCCACTGCTGGCGCGGGTCGACGAAGATGTTCTTCACCGGCTCGTTCATTTGCGGCAGGTCGATACGCTTCTGCTCGTTGGTGACTTCGCCGGTCATCATGTTTTCTTCGCTGGTCAGCGACAAAACATTGAGTTGCGAACCGGTGGCACCGACCAGCATCAGGGTCGAATCGTTGGCGTTGAGGCTGACGTGTTCCAGCGCACCACCGGCTTCGTTCAGCGCAATCGGGGTCTCGCCGTAAGGGTATTCAATGGCGGGAGAGATGGTTTTCTTGCCGTCCGGATAGCTGACTTTATAGGTGTGACGGAACACCAGGGCCTGACCGTTGGACAAGCCCACCGCCACCAATGGGTGACCTGGCTGGTCCTCGCCGATGGACGTTACGGTGGTGCCGGCCGGTAGCGGCAGATCGACGCGCTTGAGTTCAGCGCCACTGTCGATGTCGAAGAACAACGCCAGGCCCTTGTCGGAAACGCGCATGGCGACCTGGTTTTGCTCTTCCAGGGAGATCATCAGCGGCTTGCCGGCGTCTTGCATCCAGGCTGGCGTGATGGCGTCCTTGGCGGTCAGGCTGGCACCCTGGAACAGGGGCGCGACGACATAGGCAAGGAAGAAGAAGATCAGCGTGATCGCACCCAGCACAGCAAGGCCGCCAACGAGGACGTACCAGCGGGTCAGGCGATCTTTGAGCGCACGAATGCGGCGCTTGCGTTGCAGCTCAGGCGTATTGAAATCAATTCGCTTGGGGGGATTAGTAGTCATGTTGGAATTGGCCAGATCATTCATTCGCACACCCTAGCGATCCTGTATGACAGAAAGATGACAGTGCAGTGACGCAACAAATCCGCCGCCGGCGTAACCAGCAGTGGATAAAGGAATCAGAAGTGGATGGGGGCAGCTCCTGCCGCCCCCAAGGTGAGTCCGCCGGGGTTGCCCCCCGGACTCAATTTGTTACTTTTTTGCGACTTCAGCGCCGCCTTCCGCCAGACCCAGGTCAGCCAGTGCTTTTGCAGCAACCTTGGCTGGCAGTGGGATGTAGCCGTCTTTCACCACAACTTCCTGGCCCTGTTTGGACAGAACCAGTTTCACGAACTCGGCTTCCAGCGGGGCCAGAGGCTTGTTCGGGGCTTTGTTGACGTATACGTACAGGAAACGGGACAGCGGGTACTTTCCGTTCAGGGCGTTTTCTTCGGTGTCTTCGATGAACTCGGTGCTGCCTTTCTTCGACAGGGCAACGGTTTTCACGCTAGCGGTTTTGTAGCCGATGCCCGAGTAACCGATGCCGTTCAGCGAGGAGCTGATCGACTGCACGACCGAAGCCGAACCTGGTTGTTCGTTGACGTTTGGCTTGTAGTCGCCTTTGCACAGGGCTTCTTCTTTGAAGTAGCCGTAGGTGCCGGATACCGAGTTACGACCGAACAGTTGAACCGGCTTGCTGGCCAGGTCGCCGGTCACACCCAGGTCGCCCCAGGTTTTCACTTCGGTTTTAGCGCCGCACAGACGAGTGGACGAGAAGATCGCGTCGACTTGTTCCATGGTCAGGTGCTGGATCGGGTTGTCCTTGTGTACGAAGACAGCCAGGGCGTCCACGGCAACCGGGATTGCGGTTGGCTTGTAGCCGTACTTCTGCTCGAAGGCAGCCAGTTCGGTGTCCTTCATCTTGCGGCTCATCGGGCCCAGGTTGGAGGTGCCTTCAGTCAGCGCAGGTGGCGCAGTGGCGGAGCCAGCGGCCTGAATCTGGATGTTTACGTTCGGGTATTCTTTTTTGTAGTTCTCAGCCCAGAGGGTCATGAGGTTGGCCAGGGTATCGGAACCGACGCTGGACAGGTTGCCCGACACACCAGTGGTCTTGGTGTAGCTCGGGATAGCAGGGTCAACAGCGGCAACCGCGTTGGCAGTCGCAACGCCAGCAGCGACAAAAGTCATTGCCGCCATCAAACGCTTCAGTTTCATGCCTTACTCCTAGCAGATAGGGTGTGTTATTCGGGGCCAAGTATCAGCAGGCCGTGTGAACACTCTATGGCTGAAATATGACAATTGGATGAAAGGCCAGTATTCCGTGTTTCAACGTATTACCGCGTTATCGTTCATCGCCAGCAAGCCGGCTCCTACAGTTGATCGTTATCGTTACACAACCCTTGTAGGAGCCGGCTTGCTGGCGAAGAGGCCGGAACTAGCGCCCCTTCCTCCAGAGATAAGCACCCACCAAAATCCCGACCCCGCACAGCACCGCCACATAATAAGCAGGCCCCATCGGGCTTTCCTTGAGCAGCAGGCTGACGATCATCGGCGTCAGGCCACCGAAAATCGCGTAGGCGACGTTGTAGGAGAATGACAGGCCGCTGAAACGCACCACCGGTGGGAATGCCTTGACCATCACGTACGGCACCGCGCCAATGGTACCCACCAGCAGGCCGGTCAGGGCGTACATCGGGAACAGCCAGTCCGGATGCTCGGCCAGGCTGTGGTAGAAGGTCCAGGAACTGGCCAGCAACGCGGCACAGCCAAACACGAAGACTCGCCCCGCCCCAAAGCGATCCGCCAGGGCACCGGAAATGATGCAGCCAAAGCTCAGCAGCACAATGGCCACACTGTTGGATTGCAGAGCAGTCGTTGGCGAGAAATGGTAGACCGTCTGCAACACGGTCGGGGTCATCAGTATCAGAACCACAATGGCGGCGGACAGCAGCCAGGTCAGCAGCATGGAAATGGCAATCGCGCCACGATGGTCACGCAGCACAGCACGCAGCGGCACCTCTTCGGCCAGGGCCTTGCGCAGTTGCAGTTCGGCGAACACCGGGGTTTCGTGCAGCCAGCGGCGCAGGTACACCGAGAACAGGCCGAAAACACCGCCCAGCAGGAACGGGATCCGCCAGGCGTAATCCGCCACTTCCACCGGGGTGTAGAGGCTGTTGATCGCCGTGGCGACCAGAGAACCCAGCAAGATACCCGCCGTCAGGCCGCTGGTCAGGGTGCCGCAGGCATAGCCGATATACCGTTGCGGCACATGTTCGGAGACGAAGACCCAGGCGCCCGGCACTTCACCGCCGATCGCGGCACCCTGGATCACCCGCATCAGCAGCAACAGGATCGGCGCCCACATGCCGATCTGCGCATAAGTCGGTAGCAGGCCCATGATCAGGGTCGGCACCGCCATCATGAAAATGCTCAGGGTGAACATCTTCTTGCGCCCCAGCAGGTCGCCGAAGTGCGCCATCACGATGCCGCCCAGTGGCCGCGCCAGGTATCCGGCGGCAAAGATGCCGAAGGTCTGCATCAAGCGCAGCCATTCGGGCATGTCCGCCGGGAAGAACAACTTGCCCACCACCGTGGCGAAAAACACGAAAATGATGAAGTCGTAAAACTCAAGGGCGCCGCCCAGGGCCGACAGCGATAGCGTCTTGTAGTCGTGGCGGGTCAGCGGACGTGCAGGTTGGGAAGGCTGCGCGATACTCGAGGGCGCTGTGGTCATGGCAAGGGCTTCTCTTATAGTCAGGTCTGCCGCCCCAACAACGCTGGCAAGGGCTCGGGCAGGTCCGGCACGATAGCAAATTGTTCGAAAAAGCACATAGAGGCGCGTATTTGACAGTCAAAATGAGAACCGGACGGTCGTATCGGAGTCTACCGACCGATATACTCGCAATTGTGCAATAGCTTGCAAGGGTTGCTGTGCGAAAACGCCTGTCAGGTTCATAGGCGATTTCGCAGAGTTTCCCTTTAGGCGCCTTACGAAAAACGTGACGAACGTAGTATGTTCGGGGCTGAATCGTTTTTCCGAGACGGCTATTCACCCGCTATATATACGAAGAGTCACGGGTCAGAGGCACCCCCGGCATGATAGAGCTCGAACAAGAAGATCCGATCCCGCAAGGCGACCTGGCCCTGCAAATCACCGCACTTCCCCGCGAAACCAACGGCTTTGGCGATATTTTCGGCGGCTGGCTGGTGGCGCAGATGGATTTGGCGGGCACCGCCATGGCCAGCAAGGTAGCCGGTGGGCGCGTGGCCACGGTTGCGATCGACCGCATGGCATTCCTGGTGCCGGTGGCGGTGGGCGCTCAGCTCTCCTTCTATACCCAGGCACAGGAAATCGGCCGCAGTTCGATCAAGATGATGGTCGAGGTCTGGAGCGATGATCCGCTGTCGAGCGAATGGCGCAAGGTCACCGAAGCGGTGTTCGTGTTCGTGGCCATCGATGGCAGTGGCCGCACTCGCTCGGTGCCGCCTCGCGCCCGTTAAAGAGCCTCGTTAAACCCGGAGACCGTTTTACGGTCCATTGCAGTCCTGTTACTGATCGAGAGCTGTCCCATGAACACGCCCAACGTTGAAGCCGTGAAACTGGATGAACTGAACTGCTGGCGCATCCGCCATGGTCAGGCCGAATTGCTGGTGGCCCAGCAAGGCGCGCACATCCTCAGTTATCAATTGGCCGGCGAACCGCCAGTGATCTGGCTCAACGATGAGGCAGTGTTCAAGACCGGCAAAAGCATCCGTGCCGGTGTACCGGTGTGCTGGCCGTGGTTCGGCAACTTCGCGCGCAACCCGCAGAGCGTGCAGGCGATGCGCGTCGGCAACGAGCCGCCCAGCGCCCATGGGCTGGTGCGGGCGATGGACTGGGAACTGGGCGGCATTGAAGCCGAGGGCGAAAGCCTGAAGGTCGAATTCCTCCTGCCCTACCCCGAAGGTGGCCTGCCAGGCTGGCCGCATCAGGTGGACTTGAAGTTGAGCATTCGTCTGGATGAGCAACTGCACATCAGCCTGACCAGCCACAACCAGGGCACCGATTCAGTCACTATCAGCCAGGCGCTGCACAGCTACTTCGCCGTGAGCGATGTGCGCAACGTGCATGTCGAAGGCGTGGATGGCTTGAATTACATCGAGACGCTGGACGACTGGAAAACCGTGACCCAGTCCGGCGACCTGCGCTTTACCGGCGAGACTGACCGCATCTACCTCGATCCTCCGGCGAAACTGAGCATCGTCGATCCGACATGGGAACGGCGGATCGAGCTGACCAGCAGTGGTTCGCGCTCGGCGGTGATCTGGAACCCTTGGATCGACCGCGCCGCGGCATTCAGTGACATGGCCGACGATGGCTGGCAGCGCATGCTGTGCATTGAAACGGCGAATGTGATGGAGGATGTGGTGGTGTTGGCGCCGGGTGCCAGCCACACCCTGGGCGTGAGCATCGCCAGCAAACCTCTGTAACACCACAAAACCAAAGTGGGAGCGAGCCTGCTCGCGAAGGCGGCCTGACAGTCAACATTGATGTTGGATGTTATGGCCTCTTCGCGAGCAGGCTCGCTCCCACAGTTTTGAATGCCTACAAATCCGATTCCTTGACCACCCGCACCTTCGCCGCATCCAGCGCATACGCCGCGTCCGCCAGGTCGTTGCTGACCTTCTCGATCTTCAGCGTGCCGGTGACCCACAGCGGCGTGTAGATATCATTGAGCTTCAAGCCCTTGGGATAACGTACCAGCACCAGTTGATTCGGTGGCGGTGGCGGCACATGGATGCAGGCGCCTGGATACGGCACGAGGAAGAACAACGTGCTGTGGCCCTTTGCATCGGTTTCCAACGGCACCGGATAACCGCCCAGGCGGATGTTCTTGTCGTTCATCGATGGCACGGTCTTGGTCGAATACATCACCGCCGGCAGGCCTTTGCTCTGCTTCATGCCGCCTTTATCGGTAAAGGTGCCATTGGCTTCGGGGGAGTTGTGGTCGATCTCGGGCATGGCCTCGAGGGCCTTTTGGTCCGACTTTGGCATCAGTTCGAGCCAGTCGGTTTCCGGCAGTTCGCCAGCGTGGGCAAGGCCCGCGCCCAGGAAAAGAAGCGGTAAAAGAAAACGGCGCATGGAAGTGCTCGGTAAAGGAAGGACGATTGATCGCCGAGCATTCTAGTCCTCCCGGACTGCGCAGCCGAGAGGACTTCGTCGCTTGAGTCAGTTCTTTTTGATCAGGCCGTAGATCACCAGCAATACCACGGCGCCGACCAGCGCACCGATGAAGCCGGCCCCTTGGCCCGCCTGGTAAATGCCCAGGGCCTGGCCGCCGTAAGTGGCCGCCAACGAACCGCCGATACCGAGCAGGATGGTCATGATCCAACCCATGCTGTCATCGCCCGGTTTCAGGAACCGCGCCAGCAGGCCGACGATCAAGCCGATAAAGATGGTTCCGATAATTCCCATGGCATTTCCCTCTGAATGAAGTGGCTATGCGAAAGCCTAGTCAGACTTTCGCATCCTGCCATGAGAGAACGGCGGTCCCGCATTGGTTCCGCCGCTGCCACATGAAACTATTTACTCGGCAATGAGCGCTTCGACCTTGAGGATCTGCGCGGCCAGCGTCTCGCGGTCCGCACAACGCAGGTTGGCGTGACCGACCTTGCGGCCGACTTTGAACGCCTTGCCATAGTGATGCAGATGGCAATCGGCGATGGCCAGGACTTTCTCGGTCTCAGGCACTTTACCGATGAAGTTGACCATCGCGCTTTCGCCGACCTTGGCGGTCGAACCCAACGGCAGACCGGCCACCGCCCGCAGGTGGTTTTCGAACTGGCTGCACTCGGCACCTTCGGTGGTCCAGTGCCCGGAGTTGTGCACACGCGGGGCGATTTCGTTGGCCTTGAGGCCACCGTCGACTTCGAAGAACTCGAACGCCATCACGCCGACGTAGTCCAGCTGCTTGAGCACACGGCTGGAGTAGTCTTCGGCCAGGGCTTGCAGCGGATGGTCGGTGCTGGCCACGGACAGCTTGAGGATGCCGCTGTCGTGGGTGTTGTGGACCAGTGGGTAGAACTTCGTTTCACCATCGCGTGCACGCACGGCGATCAGCGAGACTTCGCCGGTGAACGGCACGAAGCCTTCCAGCAGGCACGCCACGCTGCCCAGTTCGGCGAACGTGCCGACCACGTCTTCAGCGGTGCGCAGCACTTTCTGGCCCTTGCCGTCGTAACCCAGGGTACGGGTCTTGAGCACGGCTGGCAGACCGATGGAAGCCACGGCGGCGTCCAGGTCAGCCTGGGACTGAATGTCGGCGAACGCCGGGGTCGGGATGCCCAGGTCCTTGAACATGCTCTTCTCGAACCAGCGATCGCGGGCGATACGCAGCGCTTCGGCGCTCGGATAGACCGGCACGAATTGCGAGAGGAACGCCACGGTTTCAGCCGGAACGCTTTCGAACTCGAAAGTCACCAGATCGACTTCATCGGCCAGCTGACGCAGGTGATCCTGATCGCCGTAATCGGCGCGCAAGTGCTCGCCCAATGCAGCGGCGCAAGCGTCTGGCGCCGGGTCCAGGAAAGCGAAGTTCATGCCCAGCGGAGTCCCCGCCAGCGCCAACATGCGACCCAACTGGCCGCCACCGATTACACCGATCTTCATCGTCAACAACCTCAGGCGATGCGTGGGTCTGGATTTTCCAGGACGCTGTCTGTCTGCTCAGCACGGAAGGTTTTCAGCACTGCATGGAACTGCGGGTGCTTGGCGCCAAGGATACTCGCCGACAGCAGCGCTGCGTTGATCGCGCCGGCCTTGCCGATGGCCAGTGTGGCGACCGGAATGCCGGCCGGCATCTGCACGATGGAGAGCAGCGAGTCGACGCCCGAGAGCATGGCCGACTGCACCGGCACGCCCAGTACTGGCAAGTGGGTCTTGGCCGCACACATGCCAGGCAAGTGGGCAGCGCCACCGGCACCGGCGATGATCACCTCGATGCCACGCGCCTCGGCTTCTTCAGCGTACTGGAACAGCAGGTCCGGGGTGCGGTGGGCAGAGACCACTTTCACCTCGTAGGGGATGCCGAGCTTTTCCAGCATATCGGCGGTGTGGCTAAGGGTGGACCAATCGGACTTGGAGCCCATGATCACGCCAACCAGTGCACTCATCGTCGTGCCTCTTCTCTCTGGGCGCCCGCAGGCGCGTCAAAAAACAACAAGCCACGCATTGTGCGTGGCTTGATTGTACGAATTATGGCCGGATGAACCGACCGAAGGCCGCGCAGTATACCGCAATGAAGCCAATAAACAGCCCCCATTGCGACCATCTGTCATACGGCGCAAAGCACCGGTTTTATTGACCTGAAGGTCAGCCAGCTACGCCACAAATCCCTGTGGGAGCGGGCTTGCCCGCGAAGGGGCCGGCATATTCGACATAAAGGTATGGAGTGCCGACGCCATCGCTGGCAAGCCAGCTCCCACAGGCGCCCTTTTTTGTTCAAGAACTCGAACCCACAGTACCTTGCGCCGCGCCCCCTTCGAGTTTACGCCACAACAACCGCACATTCGCCTTGCGCACCAACGCGCAGCGGTACAGACGAATCTCCAGCGGCACATGCCATTGCGGACCGCCGCACACTACCAGTTCACCCCGAGCCAATTCAGCGCGGACACTGAGCTGTGGCACCCAGGCAAT
Organism: Pseudomonas izuensis; assembly: GCF_002356535.2. NCBI lineage: Bacteria > Pseudomonadati > Pseudomonadota > Gammaproteobacteria > Pseudomonadales > Pseudomonadaceae > Pseudomonas > Pseudomonas izuensis. The sequence continues at coordinate 6,644,958 of NZ_AP017423.2, forward strand.
GCCGAGCCCTTCCAGCGCCATGCTTTTGAGGCTGTCGGCCATCGCGGTTTCGTAGATGGTGGTAAAGCGCAATGCACGTTGACGCAGCAGCATGTTCACGGAACGGCCGAGAAAGGCTCCGGCGCTATAGGCCAGCAACGGCACGCTGCCCTCGCCCTCCAGATCGAACAGCGGCTTGCCGTCGGCGTCGGCGGCGCATACCGGCAACATCTCGGTATGACCAAGGTGCAATGACGGGAAGATTTCCGGGTCCATCTGCATCGCTGCATCCGGATCGTAAAACGCCAGCATCAGGTCGCAGCCACCTTCACGCAGTGCATGCACCGCGTCACCGACGTTGGTCGCCACCAGTCGCGTGGCGATGTTCAGGCCTTCGTTGCGCAACTGCGCAATCCAGCGCGGGAAGAATCCCAGTGCCAACGAGTGTGCGGCGGCTACCTGCATTACTTCGCCCTGCCCGCCTTCCAGATGATGAAGATGACGCAGCACTTCACCCAGCTGTTCGACCACGGTGCGCGCGGTAACCAGAAACAACTGCCCCGCCGCCGTCAGCTCGATCGGGGTGCGCGAGCGATTGACCAGCGTGAGGCCCAATGCGGCTTCCAGGCTGCGGATCCGCCGACTGAAGGCCGGCTGGGTCACGAAGCGCCGTTCCGCCGCCTGGGAGAAGCTGCGGGTGGCGGCCAGGGCACTGAAGTCCTCCAGCCATTTACTTTCCAGATTCATCACGTCCTCCCGGACACGCACCAATTTAGGTCACACGCTCGCCGCGAACGCGGCGTCACACGGGCATTATGCCGAATATGCATAGGCCAGTGTTTAACAGCATTGGCCCAAAATTCTCCACGAGCCTAGCATTTGCAGTGTTCCGGCACAGACCGGGTCCATATCGAGATGATTTCTATCATGTCCTCCGCTGCATCATTCCGCACAGAAAAAGACCTGCTTGGCGTACTCGAAGTACCGGCTCAAGCGTATTACGGCATCCAGACCCTGCGAGCGGTGAACAACTTCCGCCTCTCCGGTGTTCCGATTTCGCATTACCCGAAGCTGGTTGTCGGCCTGGCGATGGTCAAACAAGCCGCCGCTGACGCCAACCGCGAGCTGGGTCACCTGAGCGAAGCCAAGCACGCTGCCATCAGCGAAGCCTGTGCCCGTCTGATCCGCGGCGATTTCCACGATGAGTTCGTGGTGGACATGATTCAAGGCGGCGCTGGCACTTCGACCAACATGAATGCCAACGAAGTCATCGCCAACATCGCGCTGGAGGCCATGGGTCACCAGAAGGGCGAATACCAATACCTGCACCCGAACAACGACGTGAACATGGCGCAGTCGACCAACGACGCCTACCCGACGGCCATCCGCCTGGGTCTGCTGTTGGGCCACGACGCGCTGCTGGCCAGCCTCGACAGCCTGATCCAGTCGTTCGCCGCCAAGGGTGAAGAATTCAGCCACGTCCTGAAGATGGGTCGTACCCAACTGCAAGACGCCGTGCCAATGACCCTGGGCCAGGAATTCCGCGCTTTCGCCACCACCCTGGGCGAAGACCTGGCGCGCCTCAAGACACTGGCGCCTGAGCTGCTCACCGAAGTGAACCTGGGCGGCACCGCCATCGGTACCGGCATCAACGCCGACCCGCGTTACCAGCACCTGGCCGTTCAGCGCCTGGCCACCATCAGCGGTCATCCGCTGGTACCGGCAGCCGACCTGATCGAAGCCACTTCCGACATGGGCGCCTTCGTACTGTTCTCCGGCATGCTCAAGCGCACCGCGGTCAAGCTGTCGAAAATCTGCAACGACCTGCGCCTGCTGTCCAGCGGCCCACGCACCGGCATCAACGAAATCAACCTGCCGGCGCGTCAGCCAGGCAGCTCGATCATGCCAGGCAAGGTCAACCCGGTTATCCCGGAAGCCGTGAACCAGGTGGCGTTCCAGATCATCGGCAACGACTTGGCCCTGACCATCGCGGCCGAAGGCGGCCAGCTGCAACTGAACGTGATGGAGCCGCTGATCGCCTTCAAGATCTTCGACTCGATCCGCCTGCTGCAACGCGCCATGGACATGCTGCGCGAGCACTGCATCACCGGCATCACCGCCAACGAAGAACGCTGCCGTGAACTGGTCGAGCACTCGATCGGCCTGGTGACCGCGCTGAACCCGTACATCGGCTATGAAAACGCCACCCGTATCGCCCGCATTGCTCTTGAAAGCGGCCGCGGCGTGCTGGAACTGGTGCGCGAAGAAGGCTTGCTCGACGACGCCATGCTCGCCGACATCCTGCGCCCGGAAAACATGATTGCCCCGCGTCTGGTTCCGCTTAAAGCCTGATCCGACGCGTTACTCGTAGCACCGCTCACCAGGTCGAGGGACTAGACACCTCTCACCTTTTGAGGGCTTGGAGATCACTCTCCAGGCCCTTTTTTTTACCCTTATTGCTCCCACAAGAGCAGCAACTCGCTTCATTGAATGCACCACAATCGTGCAGACGGACGGTACTGTCATCGGTATAGTGCCGCCCCTCTTCGCGTGAGCGGTCGTCGGTAGCGAGGCCACAACCCATGCGAAACCCGAACTAATAACAAACCCGCGATATGAAACCGGGACGAACTTCGACCCGCCTGTTGTGCCATGCGCCAACTGGTGTAACTCAATGTGTCTGCCCGGCAGCATTTGCCTACACAAAAAACAGCGAGGAATAATCCATGCTCGAAGTCATTAACGACTTCCTCTCAGGGAAAGTACTGATCGTGCTCATTGTCGGGCTCGGTAGCTACTTCACGATCCGCTCGCGTTTCGTTCAATTGCGTCACTTCTTCCATATGTTCGCGGTGTTCCGCGACAGCCTCAAAAGCAGCGCCGGGCAACTCAGTTCATTCCAGGCCCTGATGCTCAGCCTCGCCGGCCGCGTCGGTGCGGGCAACATCGCCGGTGTCGGTATCGCCGTGACCCTCGGCGGGCCCGGTGCGGTGTTCTGGATGTGGGTCACCGCGCTGGTCGGCATGTCCAGCAGCTTCTTCGAATGCTCCCTGGCCCAAGTCTACAAGCGCGCCGATGGCGACGGCCTGTACCGAGGTGGCCCGGCCTACTACATCCAGCACGGTCTGAAGCTGAAAGGCATGGCGGTGGTGTTCTCCATCCTGCTGCTGGTCACCTACGGCTTCGCCTTCATTGGCCTGCAGTCCTACACCGTGACCCACTCGCTGCAGAACGCCTTTGCCTTCGACCCACGCCACACCGGTATCGTCCTGGCGGTGCTCCTGGCCATCACCTTCATCGGCGGCATCAAGCGCATCGCCTCGGTGTCCGACCTGCTGGTACCGGTCAAGACCCTGGCCTATATCGGCGTGACCCTATACGTGATCGGTACCCAGATCGAACATGTGCCAGCCATGCTGGAAACCATCTTCAAGAGCGCCTTCGGCCTCGACCCGGCCTTCGGCGGCCTGCTCGGCAGCGCCATCGTCATGGGCGTGAAGCGTGGAGTGTTCGCCAACGAAGCGGGCCTGGGCAGTGCGCCGAACGTGGCCGCAGTGGCCGCCGTGAAGCACCCGGGCGCCCAAGGAGTGGTCCAGGCCTTCAGCGTGTTCCTCGACACCTTCGTTATCTGCACCTGCACCGCGCTGCTGATCCTTCTGTCGGGCTTCTACACCCCGGGCTTCGAGGGTGACGGCATCGTCCTTACCCAGAACTCGCTAGCCGCCGTGGTCGGTGACTGGGGCCGCATGTTCGTCAGCGTCGCTCTGTCGCTGTTCGTCTTCACCTGTATCCTCTACAACTACTACCTGGGCGAGAATAGCTTGCAGTTTCTCAGCCGCAACCGCGCCCTGCTGATGGTTTTCCGCGGCCTGGTGCTGGCGCTGGTGGTATGGGGTTCGATGCAGGACCTTTCGACCGTGTTCGCCTTCGCCGACATCACCATGACCTGCCTGGCCTTCGTCAACCTGGTGGCCCTGGCGATGCTGTTCAAGGTGGGCCTGCGCGTGATGCGTGACTACGATGACCAGCGCGCCGCCGGCATCACGACCCCGGTGTTCGATTCGAGCAAGTTCCCGGATCTGGATCTGGACTTGAAAGCCTGGCCGGCCAACCCGCCGGCCGCCGCCAAGGCTGAAGCTCAGCCGCAAGGCGTACCCGCAGCGCAACGCTGATCGGTTAAAGTGCGCCATCCCCTGTGGGAGCGAGCCTACTCGCGAAAGCGGTGTATCAGTCGACATCAATGTTGAATGATTAACCGCATTCGCGAGCAGGCTCGCCCCCACAAGGGAAGTCATTGTTCTCGGAGAACCTCCATGAATTCCTCGACCTACCCTGCCGCCCAGCACGTCATGGTGCTCTACACCGGTGGCACCATCGGCATGCAAGCCAGCGCCAATGGCCTGGCCCCGGCGTCCGGTTTCGAAGCGCGTATGCGCGACTACCTGCACAGCCAGCCTGATCTGGTGGTGCCGCAGTGGCGTTTCCGCGAAATGACACCGCTGATCGACAGCGCCAACATGACCCCGATGTACTGGCAGCAACTGCGTGAAGCAGTCGTCGACGCCGTCGACGTTCAGGGCTGCGACAGCGTGCTGATCCTGCATGGCACCGACACCCTGGCCTACAGCGCCGCCGCCATGAGCTTTCAACTGCTCGGGCTGCATGCCCGCGTGTGCTTCACCGGCTCGATGCTGCCGGCAGGCGTGACCGACAGCGATGCCTGGGAAAACCTCGGCGGCGCGCTGGCTGCCTTGGGCCAGGGCCTGGCACCGGGCGTGCATCTGTACTTCCACGGCGAACGGCTGGACCCGACCCGCTGCGCGAAGGTCCGCAGTTTCGGACGGCATCCGTTCAAGCGCCTGGAGCGTCAGGGCGGTGGCGTGAAGGCCGCCTCTTTGCCTGCTGCGCTGAACTACAACCAGAGCAAACAACTGGCGAATGTCGCGGTGCTGCCGCTGTTCCCCGGCATCCGCGCCGAGATCCTGGATGGCCTGCTCGACAGCGGTATTCAGGGGCTGGTGCTGGAGTGCTATGGCAGCGGCACCGGGCCGAGTGATAACCCGCAATTCCTTGCCAGCCTGGAACGGGCGCGGGACAAGGGCGTGGTGGTGGTTGCCGTGACCCAATGCCATGAAGGTGGTGTGGAGTTGGATGTGTACGAGGCCGGTAGCCGGTTGCGCGGCGTGGGCGTGTTGTCCGGTGGCGGCATGACGCGTGAGGCGGCGTTCGGCAAGCTGCATGGGCTGTTGGGGGCCGGACTCGAAATCACCGAGGTTCGGCGATTGATCGAACTCGACCTCTGCGGCGAACTCATCTGAACCTGTAGGAGCCGGCTTGCTGGCGATTTGGGCGACGCGGTGTATCAGGTACACCGCGTTATCGTTCTTCGCCAGCAAGCCGACTCCTACAAGGGCGTCGGCATGTAACTTGCTGTGTTCCAGCCATCCCAAGGCTGGAAGTCCCCATGCTCCACTCCCACCTCACCACCCTCAACGCCGTTTCCCTGGTGCTCAACGCGTTCAAGGACAAAGGCCTGTCCAGTGAAGCCTTGTTGGCTGGCAGTGGCATCAGCACGGCGGATCTCAACCGGGCCGACACACGCATCACCACCAACCAGGAAATGCAGGTATGTGCCAATGCCGTTGCGCTCAAGCGCGATATCGGCCTGGAGCTGGGGCGGCGCATGCACGTTTCCTGCTACGGCATTCTCGGTTACGCGTTGCTCACCTGTGCCACCTTCGGTGACGCGTTACGCCTGGCAATGCGTTATCCGGCGCTGCTGGGAACACTTTTCGAGCTGAGCCTGGAGGACGACGGCGAGCGCATCTGGTTCGTCGCCGCCGATTACCGGGAGAGCCCGGCACTGGCGGTGTTCAATGCCGAGTTCTGTCTGGTCTCGCTGAAAGTCATCTGCGACGACCTGCTGGGGCATCCGCTGCCGCTGCTGGCCGCACGCTTCGAGCATGCCGCCCCTGATTATCAGGCGACCTATGCCGAGCACTTCGACTGCCCGCTGCATTTCGGCGCGCAGGACAACGCATTCGCCTTCGACAAGCGCTGGCTCGATCAACCCCTGCCACTGGCCGATGTCATCACCCATCAGGCCACGGCCGAACGCTGTCGCAAGCAGAACACTGAATTCACCGGACGCCAGGCATGGCTGGGGCGGATTCGTCAGTTGCTCAGCGCGCAATTGAATGCCGCACCCGGGCTGGAGGGCCTGGCCGAGCAGATGAACTGCTCGGCGCGCACCCTGCGCCGCCACCTCAAGGACCTGGGTTGCAGCTATCAGGAGTTACTCGACGAACTGCGCTTTGAGCAGGCCAAGCAGATGCTTTGTGAGGATCAACTGCCGATCTACCGGATTGCCGAAGCGCTGGGCTTCAGCGAAACCGCGAGTTTCCGCCATGCGTTCGTGCGCTGGAGCGGTGTGGCGCCGAGCCAGTTCCGCCCGTAGCACGCGCCCATCCTTGTGGGAGCAAAGCTTGCTCGCGATGCGGGCACCGCGGTGTTTCTGTTAAAACGCGGCGATGCCATCGCGAGCAAGCTTTGCTCCCACAGGGGGCGAATTTCGGTCAAATGTTTTGGCCATATCGATCCCCTTTTGGCCTTTCCTGCCGTTCTCCAAAACCGTCTGCGCCGCAAGACTGTGTTCAAACCGAATCAGCCTGCGGAGAACAAGAAATGCTGACGATTTACTCAGATGATCACCACCTGCACCACGGCCGTTGCGAATTGATCGACGGGCAACTCAAGCCTTGCTTCGAAATGCCGTCCCGCGCCGACCACGTACTGGCACGGGTGCAACACCAGGAACTGGGTCCGGTAGAAGGTCCGAAGGATTTCGGCCTCGACCCGATTGCGCGCATTCACAGCCGCGACTACCTCGAGTTCTTCAAGGGCGCCTGGGCCCGCTGGACCGAGTTCAACACCGACGGTGACTTGCTGCCTTACACATGGCCAGCCCGCACCTTGCGCCGCATCAAGCCCACCAGCCTGCATGGTGAACTCGGTTATTACAGCTTCGACGGCGGCGCGCCGATTACCGCCGGCACCTGGCAGGCGGCGTACAGCGCGGCGCAGGTGGCGTTGACCGCGCAAGCGGAAATCCAGCGTGGCGCCCGCAGTGCCTTCGCCCTGTGCCGTCCACCGGGACACCATGCCGCCGGCGATTTGATGGGGGGTTACTGCTACCTCAACAACGCCGCCATCGCCGCCCAGGCGTTCCTCGATCAAGGCCACAAAAAGGTCGCGATACTCGACGTCGACTACCATCACGGCAACGGCACGCAGTCGATTTTCTACGAGCGCAGTGATGTGCTGTTCACCTCGATCCACGGTCACCCGGAAGCCGAGTTCCCGTTCTTCCTCGGCTATGAAGACGAGTTGGGCGAAGGCGCCGGCGAAGGCTTCAATTTCAACTATCCGTTGGCCGCAGGCTCAGGCTGGGACATCTGGAGTGCAGCGCTGGAACAGGCCTGCAAAGAGATCGAAAGCTACGGAGCCGACATCATCGTCGTGTCCCTGGGCGTCGACACCTTCAAGGACGATCCGATCTCGCAATTCAAACTCGACAGCCCGGATTACCTGGCCATGGGCAAGCGCATTGCGGCCCTCGGCAAACCGACGCTGTTCGTGATGGAAGGCGGTTACGCGGTTGAAGAAATCGGCATCAATGCCGTGAACGTTCTCGAAGGTTTTGAAAGCGCCCAGGGGAAATAACAACAATGAACAGACTCAAGCGTTTTATCGCGCCAGCGCTTTGCGCGACCGTGCTTAGTGGCGCCGTCCATGCCGAAGAGCGAACCTTGCGCGTCTACAACTGGTTCGACTACATCACCCCCAAGGCCCTGGAAGACTTCAAGGCACAAAACACCCAGACCAAACTGGTCTACGACATTTTCGACACCAACGAAGCCCTCGAAGCCAAGCTGCTGACCGGCAACTCCGGCTACGACGTGGTAGTGCCATCCAACGTGTTCCTGGCCAAGCAGATCGAAGCCGGGGTGTTCCAGCCGTTGGACCGCAGCAAGTTGCCAAACTGGAATCACCTCGACCCCAAGCTGATGAAGCTGATCGAGGCCAACGACCCGGGTAACAAATTCGCCGTGCCCTACATGTACGGCACCATCCTGATCGGTTTCAACCCGGACAAGGTCAAAGCCGCGCTGGGTGCCGATGCTCCGGTGGATAGCTGGGATCTGATCTTCAAGGAAGAGAACATCAGCAAGCTCAAGCAGTGCGGCGTCGCCCTGCTCGACTCGCCGTCGGAGATCCTGCCACTGGCCTTGCAACACCTTGGCCTGGACCCCAACAGCAAGAAGCCTGCGGACTACGACAAGGCAGAAGCGCTGTTGATGAAGATCCGCCCGCACGTCACCTACTTCCACTCCTCCAAGTACATGGCTGACATCGCCAACGGCGATATCTGCGTTGCGGTCGGCTATTCCGGCAGCTTCTCCCAGGCCGCCAACCGCGCCAAGGAAGCCAAGAATGGTGTGGTCGTCGACATGCGCCTGCCCAAGGAAGGCGCGCCGATCTGGTTCGATATGCTCTCGATTCCAAAAGGCGCGAAGAACCCGGAAGACGCCTACACCTTCATCAACTATTTGCTGCAACCGCAAGTGATTGCGCCGGTCAGTGACTTCGTTGGCTATCCGAACCCGAACAAGGATGCGACAGAGCTGGTCGACCCGGCGATCCGCAACAACCCGAACCTGTACCCGACCGAAACGGCGATGGGCACGCTCTATACCCTGCAACCACTGCCGCGGGATGCCGAACGCGCGCGGACCCGGGCCTGGACCAAGATCAAGTCCGGGACTTGAAGCTGCCACCCCTGTAGGAGCGAGCTCGCTCCTAAAATTCAAGACCCGCATTCGCGGGTCTTTTTTTGTCCGCAATATTTATCTACCGCCTCGCGCGATGCCCCGCTTTCTACCTTGCCCTGATCCGGCGTGCCTTTCGTGCGCCCACTGTCAGACAAGGATTTGCCCATGCCTGAAACTTCTTCGCCCAGCGCCGTCGATGTGCTGACCCAATTGGTGACCGGCCCTTCATTGCAGGATGTCGCTTCGAAGGTACTGCGCCCGGCGCTCAAAACCCTGTACCCCAGCCTGGACCTCGATCCACAACTGTCCATCCTGGTGACCCCCACCTGGCAAGTCGAAAATGAACGTGTCATCCCCGGCCCGAGTCAATACGAATCACTCACCGATGTATTGGTGCGCCTTGGTCTGTCCGGCACCCACGTGACCTGGATGGATGGCGAACACTTCCTGACCCTGCACCCGGAAATCGAAAGGCCGGTTCAACTGCCGGTGAAAGTCGATACGCTCGGAACCCTGATCAATGAACTCGCGCCACTGCTGTTCGTGGCCTATCGGGAACAACAGATCGACTACTGGAACGAGTCCATCCCTCCCGCTCAGCCGCGCTGGTATCAGTTATCTGACGCCTTGCGCAGCCTGTGGAACCTCAACGATTCGGTTGACCTGGACGCAGATCAACGAGCCATGGCCCTCGCTGTATTCACCTCCCCCGACAAATTGCAGCGACATCCCACCGACCCATACAAGACCCGAGCCTGCCTGATCGATGTCGATCAAGGCGATGGTGCAGACCGTAAACACCTCAATGTGCTCGACATGGCCGTGCTGATGGGATCCCTGGCAGAACGTACTCTGATCGTCACCTATTCGCTGAGCAGGGGTTTCCAGAGTTTCGACTCGCTTGACGCCTTGGGCCTGGCACTGGGGGACGCCTATGCAAAAAACGCTGGCCAGGGGACGTTGAACTGGCGGCTTTACGAACCCGAGGGCAACTTCTTCGACCAACAAGCCTGCACGCTCATCGCGTTGGAAGCGGACGTCATCGGTTCGATCAGTTTTTTCCCGTCCTCGGCCGAAACAGACTTCTACCCATACGTTGGAACGGTCGGCAATCCCTCAGAACCCCCTCCTCGACTGCAATCCCGATTCGATAGCTTGCGCCCCTTGCTGCCACCCTGGCTGGACAAGGCAACCGCCGCCGACCAGACCTGCTACAGCCGACACTTGCTGGATCTGGTGGTGATACAGCATCAAAACGCCGGGAAGACATTTCAGGGCGAAGTCCCCGATATCCACGCATTCGCGCTGGACGCACTTGCTAAACAGATACTCAAAGACCACCCACAAGCGGGCGACGTGAAGGCCGACAACATCGAGATCAGCATCACCAACCTGGTGGTCTGGGGCACCTTCGTGTTACCGGGCAATACTGAAACCCTGACGCTATCGCTCACCGAGCTCGCGCTGCAGAACCTCTCGGGACTGCCGTTGGGCAACAAGACGGTGTGCTATCAGGACGGCACCCCGGTGCCCGACTGGATGAGTGTGAGTTACATGGAAAAGCTGGTGAACACCGTCGATATCGGTGCGACCTATCCGGCGATGCTGAAACAAAAACTGGTCGACGACGCAACCCGGGCCCTCGAACTGCAACAGCTCTACACCCGTCAACTCTCCGTGGAACTGCCGTTGCTGGCACTGCAACACAAGATACGCGGCGAAGCGCAACTGGATGAGCAAGGCTACCGCTATGTCATCGCAGCGATCGCCGCTCACGCAACGCATCGACAGGTAGATGGGCAAGACATCGAAATTCGCCCGCTGGCGTTTACCCGCAAGAACACCACGCCCGACGAGGTCGTCAACATGTTCGTCATCGGCCCACGCCAGGCAGACAAAGGCCCTTGCCTGCTCTATCGACCGTTACTCGACCCGCCATTGATTCAATTCCCCAGCCCAACCAATTTGCTGTATGCGATCAAACATTCCCGGGCAATCAGGGAGTCGGTATTGGCCTGGTTACCAGACGGAGTCCGCTTCAACTACTCCCAGTACGTCTTTCCTGCAAAACTGCCTTCGGTATGGACAGTGCCGCAATTGCTGGTCGATCCAACGGCCGCAATCGACCTGTCCGGGGCTGTCTCGCTCGGGACACGGGTGATCGATAAGGACGTGATGGCAACGCTGTTCAAGGCCAATGTGCAAGCCATGATCACCCAGGCAGATCGCCAATCGGTGTCCAATGCCGAGGCGCGCTGGGCGTCTCTCAAACAGGGTGGCTGGATGATTTTCAACGCGGCGTTGCCGTTTCTGGGACGGAGCGTGGGCACTGCGGCCTGGATCTGGCAAATCATGGAAGACTTGCAGGAGTTGAGTGACAGCGCCAACAAGGATCCTGCCAGCATCGACTGGACGGCACTGGCTGACATCCTGCTGGCCCTGGGCATGGTGCTCGCCCACCGGGCGGCCACCGGCAACAGACCGCCACGGGAATCGAAAACGCCGTCCGAACGCCCACGCCCGCTACCCGCAAAGCCAGTCCCTCAGGAGATCAAGGTGCTGCAATTGCCGGATATCAGCGGCACATTGCTTCCTGCGGCCCATGAAACTTCACTCAATGCCATCGGCGCCCTGAACCGTTCGCGTCCAGGACTTGGTTCGCATCTCGACAGTCTTCAAATCCGTAAACCGGAAGGGCTTGGTAATCCGCAAAGTACAGGCCCACACCGGCACCTCTATGCTCACGGGCAAAAATGGTACGCGACGGTGGGAGAGCGCTGGTTCGAAGTGATGCTCAATGACGAAGAACAGGTACAGATCATCGACACGCGTCAGCAATCCCCGCGCACCGGACCGCTACTGACTCACAACGCCAGCGGCCAGTGGTTTATCGACCTGCGATTGCGTTTGCGGGGTGGCGGCCTGCGCAACCGGCGAAAAAAACTGCAACAGGAAAACCGGGCACAGCTGACTCAGAAGAAAGCGGCGCTCGCTGCCTTCGACACCACGTTGCAGGTCAAGCGGACACAGCTCAAAGATGCCCGCAAAGCCATGCTCGAAGCCTCCCCCGAAGACCGCGCCAGTGCACGCCAGACATTCCTCGATACGCTGGATCAGCAGGTTCAGGATTATGGCGTCCACATTCAGGAACTCAAGGCGCTGAACACACTGGAGCCTGTGCCCAATTACCGCACCGCGATGCTCGACCGGTTGTCGTTGCAGCTGTTCCTGATGCAATCCTGGCTAGACGAACAATCGTCGGAATTTCGCAACAGCCTGACCACGACCCTGGCATTGCTCGATGAAGAATCGCCAGCGCAGCCCGCCGAGCGTGCCGGGCCTTTTGAAAGAATGACCGATCTGACCCAGGGCATGATCGACAAGGTCGAACTCGCCCGTACGCGCTTCGAGGAGCTCGGCTTGCTCGGCAGGGAGGCTGTCGAAGTCAGTCGCGTCTACAAGGCAAAGCTCCCGCCCTTTGCGCTCGATGACCTCAAACTGCTGCAAATCACTTTGGGTCAGGAGTTATGTCTCAAGGCAGGCCCTGCAGAAACCCTGGCGGATGCCCGACTCGCCCTGGTAAATCTGGTCGAGGATGCCGCCTTGAATATCCAGAGCGCCCTGGACCTGAGCACTGACGAAAGCCTGAATGATCTGGGTGAGCGGATTGAGACGATGAGCAACCTGGCGGAACAGTTCACGGTCATTGACCAGCGTTTTCTTGATCTCGTCAGCGAATATCCCGAGCACATCGTGACAGAGCGTGTTGAGCAGGTACGCGTCCGTATTGCCGGGTTCTACAAGGACACAGTTAACCAGTTGGCGAATTTGCTACGTGAGCAGCGACTTGTCGAACCGCTGCCCGGCCCGTCCAGACCGTCGGCGCCCCCGACCAGAAAGATTATCAAGACACGGTACAAGGGCACGCTCGTTGGCGAAGCAAGAAAGGACACCAAGGGGCAACAAACCGATCTGGTCGATGTGAAATCGCCGCTGACCGGCAAGGTCATCGCAACATTTCACGAAAAAACGCCAGGGGTCTGGCTTGAAAGAGTCACCCGCCAAGAACCTCCCACCCAGGCAAAACCTGATCTGGCCAAAAGCATTGAAACCGGCCAGGGACTGCTCGATGGTGTGGCAGCTTTCCAGAGGCGCACTGAGGCCCACGTCAGCCGTGCACCCCGTATTCCGATCGAGATTGAAGAGATCTACCACCTGCATGCCGCACGTCTGCGCGAAGCCATGGATGCAATTGATAGCGCGTTGACCGCCAGCAACCTTACCGACGAGGGTGCGGCCAGCCTCTTGTGCAAAGATCTGGAAACAGCAGCAGCCGCGCTTTATAAGAAAGGCAGCAGCACCCGCATACATTTGATCAAGCAGCAGCCGCCGACAGCGGCCCGAATCGAATGGCTCAAGGGCAAAGGTGAAGTCGTCATCTCGAAAACCGCTGCACGACGGCGACTCAAGGGGCCGACCAAGGACTATCTGGACGAGTACGAAGTGCTCGACCACAAAACCCGCAAGGTGCTGTGGTATGCCCATTTTCACTACGCTAATGTCACCGATCCGGCAGACTCATTCACAGCCGCACATTTGAAGACAGTCGAACAACGACGATTGGGTGGATCATTCGATTTTCGCGACAAGAGCAATCAGGAACTCGTTGCCATTTATCGCAGTGAAATCAGCCGTACGCTGGCCGCGCCGCTGTTCTTTACGTAAACCGCGGGGCGCTCACACCTGCCAGACTTCCCGCAAGCGTGCCAGTGCCAGCTCGATCGCCGGCTCTGGCACCGCGGCGAAACCCAGCACCAGCCCGGCACGCTGATCGATTGGAACTGTCGAGTCCGGCAGCCAGTAACTGCTCAGGCCGTTGATTTCAACGTCCACCTGGGCAGCTTGCTCGATCAATTGTTGCTCGCGGGCCTGACTGTCCACCGCAACTGTCAGGTGCAATCCGGCCGAGACCGCAGGCAAGCTGCCGACGCCGACCACCCCCTGCGGCCAGCCACTGAGCAGCGTATTGCGACGGCTGAGGGCGGCCCGGCGCATCCGCCGGATGTGCCGCTGAAAGTGCCCGGCGGCCATGAACTCGGCCATGACCGCCTGGGTGCTCACTTCTGAATGCCGGACATCCACCGCCCGACGTTGCGAAAATGCGTCCACCAGCCCCGGCGGCAATACCAGATAACCCAGGCGCAATGCCGGAAAAGCGACTTTGCCGAAAGTGCCGACATACAGCACCCGCCCCTGTTGATCGAGTGCCGCCAACGGTGCCAGGGGCGCGCCGGTGTAACGATACTCGCCGTCGTAGTCGTCCTCGACGATCCAACCCTGGGTACGTCCGGCCCAGGCCAACAGTTCCAGGCGTCGGGCCAGGCTCATGACCACCCCGGTCGGATATTGATGCGACGGTGTGACGTAGGCCACGCGGCAATCACCGCAAGCGGCCAGCGCCGCGCAGTCCATGCCTTCTGCATCTACCGGCACCCCATGCAAACGCCCGCCAGCAACAGCAAACGCGTGCCCGGCAGCACGATATCCGGGATTTTCGACGCCTACGCCATCGCCTGGCTCCACCAGTAACTGTGCACAAAGGCTAATCCCCTGCTGCGCACCACTGGTGATCACAATTTGTTCAGCCGAGCACTGCATGCCCCGTGAGCTGCGCAAATAAGCAGCAATCAGACTGCGTAAACGCGCATCGCCGGCAGGGTCGCCGTAGCACAGTTGCTGTAAATCCGGTTTGCGCCAGAAAGCCGCATTCAGCTTGGCCCAGACGTCAAAGGGAAACAGGTCGAAAGCCGGAACGCCTACTCGAAAAGCCCTCGGCGGCCCACTCGGCGGGCGGGGCAAATGGTTGTTTTCCAACCGCTGCAGCGCACCGCTGTGGATAACTTTACTGGATGAAACACCAGGTAAGTCAGCCGATTTTGTGGATAAGGTTGTGGGTAAGCCTGTTGAAAAGCCTGTGGATACTTTTGTGGATAATTTTTTTGCCTGAGGTAACTGCGCTACATAAGTGCCATCGCCGACCCGCCCTTCAATGAAGCCTTCGGCATAGAGCTGATCGTAGGCTCGCACCACACTATTGCGGGAGATCGTCAGCGCCGCCGCCAGATCCCGGCTGGCTGGCAAACGTGTGCCGCTGGCAAGTCGCCCATCGAGTACGCGCATGCGTAATGCTTGATAAAGCTGGCGGCTCAAGCCTTTGCGGCGGTCGAGCTCGATACCGGCCGGGTTGAATGGCATCGACAGAGTGGGCGAATCCGACATGACAATGGACCTATGAAATTGGTCGTCAATGGCTCTTACAACAGACCAATAGCCTGCCTACGATGGAGGCATTCGCCAAGGAAAATCTCGCCATGTACACGCCCCGCGCTTTTGCCATCGATGAGTTGTCCCAGTTGCACGAACTGATCCTCGCCACCCGTCTCGCCATCTTGGTCACCCACGGCGAACACGGTTTGCAAGCCAGCCATGTGCCCGTGCTGCTTCATCGCGAACAAGGTCCGAACGGCACGCTGTACGGGCATCTGGCCAAGGCCAATCCGCAGTGGAAAGACCTGCGCGACGGCGCCGAAGCCCTGCTGATTTTTTCCGGTGCCGATGCCTACGTCAGCCCGGGCTTTTACCCGAGCAAAGCCGAGCACGGCAAAGTCGTCCCGACCTGGAACTACGTCGCGGTACACGCCTATGGCCGTGCCGAAACATTCAGCGATGGCGGACGGCTGCTCGACATCGTCAGTACCCTGACCGATCGCCATGAGAGCGGCCGTGCCCAGCCCTGGAAGGTCGCCGATGCCCCCGCCGACTACATCGACGGCATGCTCAAGGCCATCGTCGGTTTTGCCGTGCCAATCGAACGCCTGGAGGGCAAGCGCAAGCTCAGCCAGAACCGCAGTACCGCCGACATTGCTGGCGTGCGCGAGGGGCTGGCCGCCAGCACCGATGCGCAAGACCAGGCCCTCGCCCAATTGATGCGTTAAGGAATGAACATGAGTCAGATCGATATTCGCCCGGTCAGCGCCGACGACCACGCCGCCTGGCTGCCGCTGTGGCAGGCTTACCTGCGCTTCTACAACACCGAACTGCCCGAGGCTGTGACGGACAGTACCTGGCAGCGCATGCTCGACCCGCACGAGCCGACTCACGCCGCGCTGGCCTGGGCCGACGGCAATGCAGTGGGCATGGTGCATTTCATCTACCATCGTTCGAACTGGGCCATCGAAAATTCCTGCTACCTGCAAGACCTGCTGGTGGCGCCCGAAACCCGCGGCAACGGCGTCGGCCGCAAGCTGATCGAATTCGTCTACAGCACCGCCAAGGCTGACGGTTGCAACAAGGTCTACTGGCTGACCCACGAAACCAACGCCACCGCGATCCAGCTCTACGAGCGCATCGCCGAACGTCCCGGTTTCATCCAGTTTCGCAAGGCCATCTAAGGTTCAAGGAGAACAACATGTCGACTTCACTCGCGGACTGGAAAGGTGTTCCGGCGCCAACGGTTCAAACCCTCGAAGGGCGTTTCATCCGCCTGGAAAAACTCGACCCGGCGCGCCATGGCGACGGCTTGTTCAAAGCCTTGCAAGGCCCCGGTGCCGACCCGAAGCTCTGGGATTACTTGCCATACGGCCCGTTTCCGGAACGCAGTGCCTTCAATGACTGGCTGAACAACCACGCCGCCAACAGCGACCCCTACTTCTTCAGCGTGATCGACCGCGTCACTGGTGACGTGCAAGGCATCCTCAGCCTGATGTCCATCGTCCCGGCCCAGGGCCGCATCGAAATCGGCCACGTCACCTTCGGCGCCCCGATGCAGCGCTCACCGAAAAGTACCGAGGCGATTTACCTGCTGGCCAAGGAATCCTTCGCCCTCGGCTACCGTCGCCTGGAATGGAAGTGCAACAACGGCAACGCCCGTTCCAAATACGCGGCTGAACGTCTGGGCTTCAGTTTCGAAGGCGTGTTCCGCCAGCACATGGTGGTCAAGGGCCAGAACCGGGATACGGCGTGGTATTCGATTCTGGATTCGGAATGGCCGGCGATTGGTGCGGGGTTTGAGAAGTGGTTGAGTGATGAGAACCAGACGGGTTCGGGGCAGGTGAAAACGCTGGCGGAGTGCCGTAGCTGATCAGCAGCGCCTGGACGTACGCTTTCGCGGGCAAGCCTCGCTCCCACAGGTTTTTTGGTGTTCACACAATCTGTGCTTCCCCCGAAACCTTGTGAGCGAGCCAGCTCGCGAAGCGGTATTCCATTCACCAACTGCATCGGCTGACACTCCGTCATCGCGAGCAGGCTCGCTCCCACATGGGTTCGGCGTTTTTTCGGAGCAAAAAAAAGGGGAGCACATGCCCCCCCGAGGTTTAAAGCGTTGTATCGAGGCTGTTATCTCAGCCTTCGATCTCGATCAGGATTTCGCCCGGATTCACCCGGTCGCCCTTGGCTACGTGGATGGCGGTGACCTTACCGGCGATGGCGGCCTGGACTTCGGTTTCCATCTTCATCGCTTCGGTGATCAGCACGGCCTGGCCCGCCTTGACGGTATCGCCTTCCTTGACCAGCACATCGACGATGTTGCCCGGCATGGTGGTACTGACGTGGCCTGGTGCAGTCGCCTGCTTGCGCTTGCTGCTGCCACCGCTGACGAATTCATTGAGCGGTTCGAACACCACTTCTTCCGGCATGCCGTCGATGGACAGGTAGAAGTGGCGCTTGCCTTCAGACTTGACGCCGACACCGGTGATGTCGACGCGGTAGGTTTCGCCGTGAACGTCGATGACGAACTCGGTCGGCACGCCTTCGCCGCCTGCCGAGGCGACACCGCCGGCTTCAGGAATCGGCAACAACACTTCCGGTGTCAGAGTGCCCGCAGCGCGTTCTTCGAGGAATTTGCGACCGATGTCCGGGAACATGGCGTAGGTCAGCACATCCTCTTCAGATTTGGCCAAGGCACCCACGTCGGCGCGCAGCTTGGCCATTTCCGGCTTGAGCAGGTCGGCCGGACGGACGTCGATCACTTCTTCGCTGCCAATGGCCTGGCGACGCAGCTGCTCGTTCACAGTACCCGGCGCCTTGCCGTAGCCGCCTTGCAGGTACAGCTTCACTTCGTTGGTGATGGTCTTGTAGCGCTCGCCGGCCAGCACGTTGAAGAACGCCTGGGTACCGACGATCTGCGAGGTCGGGGTCACCAGCGGCGGGAAGCCAAGGTCTTCGCGAACGCGAGGGATTTCGGCCAGCACTTCGCCCATGCGGTTCAGAGCGCCCTGCTCCTTGAGCTGGTTGGCCAGGTTGGAAATCATGCCGCCCGGAACCTGGTTGACCTGTACGCGGGTGTCGACTGCGGTGAACTCGCTTTCGAACTGGTGGTACTTCTTGCGCACGGCGTAGAAGTACAGGCCGATTTCCTGCAGCAGTTCCAGGTTCAGGCCGGTGTCGAACTCGGTGCCTTTAAGGGCCGCGACCATCGACTCGGTGCCTGGGTGGCTGGTGCCCGATGCGAAGCTGGAGATGGCGGTGTCGATGTGGTCGGCACCGTTTTCGATGGCCTTGAGTTGGCACATCGCGGCCAGACCAGCGGTGTCGTGGGAGTGGATAAACACGGGCAGCGACTGCTCGGCTTTCAATGCCCGGACCAGTTCGCCAGTGGCGTACGGGGTCAGCAGACCGGCCATGTCCTTGATCGCCACCGAGTCGCAACCCATGGCTTCCATTTGCTTGGCCTGGGCCACGAATGCATCAATGGTGTGCACCGGGCTGGTGGTGTAGGCGATGGTGCCTTGAGCGTGCTTGCCCGCCGCTTTCACCGCTTCGATGGCCACGCGCAGGTTACGCACGTCGTTCATGGCGTCGAAAATGCGGAACACGTCGATACCGTTGACGGCAGCCTTGGCGACGAAAGCCTTGACCACGTCGTCGCTGTAATGGCGGTAGCCCAGCAGGTTCTGGCCGCGCAGCAGCATTTGCAGACGGGTATTAGGCAGCGCAGCGCGCAGTTGGCGCAGACGCTCCCACGGGTCTTCTTTCAGGAAGCGTACGCAGGCGTCGAACGTCGCGCCGCCCCAGCACTCCAGCGACCAGTAGCCGACTTTGTCGAGCTTGTCGCAGATCGGCAGCATGTCTTCGGTGCGCATGCGGGTCGCGAGCAGCGATTGGTGGGCGTCGCGCAGGATGGTGTCGGTTACATGAATCTTCTTGCTCATTGTTCTATTCCTCACAGGCCTGCGTGGGCGGCGATGGCGGCGGCGATGGCCAGGGCCAGCTCTTCGGGTTTGCGCTTGATCGAGTAGTTGGTCAGTTCAGGGTGGCTTTCAACGAAGCTGGTGTTGAACTGGCCGCTACGGAATTCCGGGTTGCGCAGGATTTCCTGATAGTAGGCGGCGGTGGTCTTGACCCCTTGCAGACGCATGTCATCCAGGGCTCGCAAACCACGGTCCATCGCCTCTTCCCAGGTCAGCGCCCACACCACCAGTTTCAGGCACATGGAATCGTAGAACGGCGGAATGGTGTAACCGGTGTAGATCGCCGTGTCGGTACGTACGCCGGGACCGCCGGGTGCGTAGTAACGGGTGATCTTGCCGAAGCTCGGCAGAAAGTTGTTTTTCGGGTCTTCGGCGTTGATCCGGAATTGCAGCGCGAAACCGCGGTGCTGGATGTCTTCCTGTTTCACCGAGAGCGGCAAACCGGAGGCGATGCGGATCTGCTCGCGGACAATGTCGATGCCGGTGATTTCTTCGGTGATGGTGTGTTCCACCTGCACCCGGGTGTTCATCTCCATGAAGTACACCTCGCCCTCGGCGAGCAGGAACTCCACGGTGCCGGCGTTCTCGTAACCCACGGCTTTGGCCGCTCGCACCGACAGGTCGCCGATGTAGGCGCGCTGTTCCGGGGTCAGCTGCGGGCTCGGGGCAATCTCGATCAGCTTCTGGTTACGGCGCTGGATCGAGCAGTCACGCTCGAACAGGTGCACCACGTTGCCAAAGCTGTCGCCAAGAATCTGCGCTTCGATGTGCTTGGGATTGACGATGCATTTTTCCAGGAACACTTCCGCGGAACCGAAGGCCTTGGTGGCTTCGGAGATCACCCGCGGGAAAGCCTGTTCAAGTTCTTCACGGCTGTTGCAGCGACGAATGCCGCGACCGCCGCCACCGGAAGTGGCTTTGAGCATCACCGGGTAACCGATGCGATCGCCTTCGGTCAGGGCTTCTTCGATGCCCGAGACGTTGCCTTCGGTGCCTGGAGTAACCGGTACGCCCGCCTTGATCATGCTGCGGCGCGCTTCGGTCTTGTCGCCCATGCGGCGAATGACTTCAGCCGATGGACCGATGAATTTGATACCGCGCTCGGCGCAGATGTCCGCCAGCTCCGCGTTTTCCGAGAGGAAACCATAACCGGGGTGCAAGGCATCACAACCGGTTTCCACCGCCAGGTTCACCAGCTTGCGCGGGTTCAGGTAACCGGCCAGTGGTTCGGCACCAATGCTGTGGGCCTCGTCCGCACGCTTCACGTGCAGGGCATGACGGTCGGCGTCGGAATAGATCGCGACCGAGCGAATGCCCATTTCGGCGCAGGCACGTACGATTCGTACGGCAATCTCACCACGGTTGGCGATCAGGATCTTTGTTATCACTTGGAAATTCCCTTGAGCCGGTGGTACCCACGACCTGCTAGACCAGGTCGACGCGTGACCAAATGTTTCAATTTGGTCGCAGAGCCACACTAGCGCCCGCAAGGGATTAACAAAAATGAATAATAATTGGGTCACGCATAAGTAAAGACTTATAGTTGTCGCATCAGCCTGTGGCGAGAGTGCTCATAAAATGCGTAAGTCATTGATGCGTATGACATTGCGTCAACTGCAGATCTTCAATGAAGTCTGTGATTTGAGGTCCTACAGCCGTGCAGCCGACGAAATGTCGCTGACACAACCGGCCGTCAGCCTACAGATTCGTCAACTGGAAGAGCTGATTGGCCAACCCTTGTTCGACTACGTCGGCAAAAAACTCTACATGACGGAAGCGGCCGAAGCACTGCAACGCGCCAGCCGGGATATTTTCGGACGCCTGGAAAACCTCGACATGCAGCTTTCCGACATGCAGGGCTCACTTCAGGGCCAGTTGAAACTGGCGGTGGAGTCCAGTGCCAAGTACTTCGTCCCCCACCTGTTTGCCGCGTTCAAGCGCCAGCATCCGGAAGTGAACCTGCAACTGACGGTGGTCAATCGCGGGCAGGTGATTCGGCGCCTCTCCGACAACCGGGATGACCTGGTGATCATGTCCATGGTGCCGCAAGACATGGGCCTGGAGTTCCTGCCATTCCTCAACAACCCGATTGTCGCCGTCGCGCCACCCGATCATCCGCTGTGCCATATGGGACCGCTGCGTCTGCAGGACCTTGAGCCCTACACGCTACTGCTGCGTGAACCCGGCTCCGGTACGCGCCTGGCTTGCGAAGAGTATTTCAAGGAGAAGCGGGTGCACTTCAACCAGACTCAGGAAGTGTCGTCAGCCGAAGCCCAGCGCGAATGTGTGCTGGCGGGCCTGGGCGTTGCGCTGTTGACGCGCCACGCCCTGAACCTGGAGCTGGCGACCGGCGGGCTGATCGAGTTGCCGGTCGAAGAACTGCCGCTGTACCGCAGCTGGTGCCTGGTGCAGGCCAAGGCTAAACGGCTGTCACCGGTGGCTCACGCATTCCTTGCGTTTGTGCGCAGCGAGCGGGTGCAGATCAGCGGGCTGGTTGAGCGTTTCGACGGGAAGTCGTCGAGGCTGCCTGCCAGTAATTGAGTTCGAACTCTTCTGGAAAATCGCCGATTTCGGCAAGAAGCTGGCGGCGTTCGCAGCGATCTTCGATAGCGCGGCGAAATTCCATACGGCGCTGGTCTTCCTGCTGACGACGGGTTCTGACGGCGCTGTTGCGTTCTTCGTAGGGCTGGGCCATTTCGAGTCTCCCAAGGCGAGTACGGGAGCTTCAAGATAGGCGCGAGGGATGACGGTTTGGCGGCTCGGGGGTTACAGGCTGATGAATGTTGCGATGAATTGAATGATGCCTTCGCGAGCAGGCTCGCTCCTACAGTTGGTCGAGATTTCCTGTGGGAACGAGCCTGCTCGCGATTCAGGTCGGAACGACCTGAGGACGACGTCAGTCGTCCAGCGCTTTCACCGACTTGGGCGATAACCGCAAGCTGCGAAGGCTGCGCTTCACACTCTTGAGGTGATTGACCAGGCTCGGCCCACGCGCCATGGCGACGCCCATCGCCAGTACATCGATCACCACCAGGTGGGCGATCCGCGAGGTCAGCGGCGTATAGATTTCGGTGTCCTCATGCACGTCGATCGCCAGGTTGACGGTAGACAACTCGGCCAACGGCGTCTGACTTGGGCACAGGGTAATCAACGAAGCGCCGCTTTCACGCACCAGGTTGGCGGTAATCAACAGATCCTTGGAGCGCCCGGACTGGGAAATGCAGATCGCCACATCGGTCGGCTTCAGGGTCACCGCCGACATCGCCTGCATGTGCGGGTCGGAATACGCCGCCGCGGTCAGCAGCAAACGGAAGAACTTATGCTGCGCATCCGCTGCTACCGCGCCTGAGGCCCCGAAACCGTAGAACTCCACGCGCTGGGCCTGGGACATCAATGTTACCGCGCGCTGCAACTCCACCGGATCGAGCTTCTCGCGAACCTCCATCAGGGTGTGCAGGGTGGTGTCGAAAATTTTCAGGCTGTAGTCGGCGACCGAATCATCTTCATGGATCGCGAACTGCCCGAAACTTGCGCCTGCCGCCAGACTCTGGGCCAGCTTCAACTTCAGGTCCTGGAACCCGGAACAACCGATGGCGCGGCAAAAACGCACGATGGTCGGTTCGCTGATACCGACGCTATGGGCCAGGTCGGCCATGGAGCTGTGCATCACGGCCGCGGGGTCAAGCAGCACGTGATCGGCGACCTTGAGCTCCGACTTGCGTAACAGGTGACGAGACTGGGCGATGTGTTGCAGCAGATTCAAAGGGATGGACTCTTTGTTATTGGCAGGTGCCGGGGATGTAGCACGCTTGTAGTTATACTACAAGAATCGGCTTTTTGCCTGCTCAATGCGTAACCAGATCCCTCGATTTCAGGTGCCCGCACCTCATGTAGCTCTCGTGCCGAGGCACCATCCCACCATCACTCCTCTGTTTCAAAGCGCTCAGAGCCTCACAGATATCCACTAACTCTCCAAGCATAACTATTCTATTTACTTCTACTTGAACATACAGCCTTACAAACTAACACTCAAAATATTATCCGCACCTTATATGAGATGGATATATTGACCCAGCACGAAGCGACACTCACTAATTACAGGAGTTACATGCTATGACCATCAAAACAAAAAACTGGACCGCGCAAATCGACCGAATGCCGGGCAATCCTTCCTTTTGCGTGAATGGCACCGTTACCGTTGCCCATACCGGCATCACCCCAAAACTTGAATACATGAAACTTCAGGACAAGTCCTTCAATGTACGCCTGGAGCTTAAACTTGAAACCTCCAGCGAGGCTTCATTGCAAGTTGAAACCGATAAGTGTGTTGAATACAAAGTCATGGGGGACGCCAATGTTCCCAGCGTCAGCATTTTCTACAATGGCGAGCTTCTTCACCGCATCGATAAAGTTCTGATTACACATTAAGAACAACATCAGCTTCAAACTTCCCGCCAACCTTCAATACGGTCGGCGAGACGATCTGTTGACCCATACATCATTCTCACAGCAGGCCTGCCAGCCCATGCGTTAGGCGCATAATATGATCATCACATTAAAGTTACGGAAACGTTTCTTAACCTTTCCGCGCTACTTAAGCGCAGATAGATTGATCCGGCAGGAAGCATCAATAATTAATTAAAGGTTTTGTACATCATGAGCATCACAACCAAAGACTGGACAGCACAAATCGCTACACGGGAACCTAACGCGTATTTACGCGTCACTGGAGCGATATCCGGCCCAAGAGTAAAATTGGTGCGAAGCCTAAGGCAAGTCAGCAATTATGATCTTCGTCTTGATCTTGAAATTGACCTTTTAAACGAAGATACGCTGCATATCGTAAGTGACTTGCCAATTGAATATAAAGCCATGGGTAACCATAACATTACAGGCGTTAGCATATTCCATGAAGGAAATCTAATTCACCACATCAATAAAATTCTGATCACATACTAAAAACCATGTGCCTTGTGACTTCCCGTCAGGCTCCATGAAAGACCGACGGGAAGCCAACACTTCAATTTATGCATTGCTCGCTTAGCAGCGCTGCCAGCCCATCCGCCTCTATCGGCCGACTGATGAGATACCCTTGCACCTCATCGCAGTGCTCATTCTTGAGGAATTCAAGCTGCTCGCGCCGCTCCACTCCTTCGGCCACTACCTTCAACGACAATCCGTGTGCCATGGCAATAATTGCTCGGGTAATCGCCGCATCCTCTGTGCCCTCTCCCAGGCCGCGAATGAACGCCTGATCGATCTTCACGTAATCCACCGGAATGCGCTTGAGATAGCTCAAGGATGAATAACCGGTGCCGAAATCGTCGATCGCCAGTTTCACGCCCAGATCGCGCAGTTGCTGGAAGGTCGCAATGATGTGCTCGACGCTGTCCAGCAACTGGCTTTCGGTGAGTTCAAGCTCCAGGTAATACGGTGCCAGACCGGTCTCTTCCAGCACCTGCCGCACCAGACTGACCAGCTTGCCCTGGCGCAACTGATGCACCGACAAATTAACGGATACCCGAATCGGCTCAAGTCCCAACCGTTGCCACTCACAGGCTTGCCAGCAAGCCTGGCGCAGCACGAATTCGCCGATGGGGCCGATCAGCCCGGTTTCTTCGGCCAGGCCGATAAAGTCTCCCGGCGGCACGCGGCCCATGGTCGGGTGATCCCAACGTACCAAGGCCTCGGCGGCATTCAGCTTGCCCGTGGTCAGGCACAGTTTCGGCTGGTAAAACACCTTCAACTGCTTCTCCTCAACGGCTTTACGCAGTTGGTTTTCCAGCTGCAAGCGCTCCAGCGTGCTGGCTTGCAGGCTGTCGGTGTAGAACTGAAAGTTGTTACCACCCAGGTGCTTGGCGTGTTGCATGGCCATGTTCGACTGGCTGACCAACGCGGAAATTTCCCGGGCGCTGTCCGGCAACAGACTGATGCCCATCGACGCACTGACCACCAATTCGTGCCCCTCGACGGTCACCGGCAACCGCAACTTGTTCGCCAAGCGTGTCGCCACTCGCGCCAGGCTCGACAGGTTGCCGTAGGAATTGAACAGCACGGCAAACTCGTCGCCGGACAAGCGTGCGATGGTGTCTGCTTCCGGCAACGCGTTTACCAGGCGTCGGGCCATCTTCTGCAGCAACTGATCGGCGACTTCATGACCCAGGCTGTCGTTGAGCTGCTTGAAGCGATCCAGATTGATGTGCAGCAACGCCAGACTGCGATAGCCACCCTGGCGCACCCGTTGATGCGCCTCGCTGAGCCGTTCGCGGAACATGGAGCGGTTGGCCAGGCCGGTGAGTTCGTCGTAATGGGTCAAGTAGCGCATGCGCTCTTCGGATTCACGGCGAGCCGAAAGATCCGCGAAGAAACCGACAATATGGCTCACATGTCCCCGTGTATCTCGTACGGTATTCAGCTGCAGCCATTGCGGGTACATCTCGCCGTTCTTGCGGGTTTCCACCAGTTCGCCCTGCCAGCTGCCGTGCTGTTCCAGCGCTTGATGAATCGCGGCGTAATGACGGCGAGCGTCGCGACTGCATGGCAATTCAACGACGTTGCGACCGAGCATGTCCTCGATCTCATAACCGGTCACGCGGCTGAAGGCCTGATTGATTGCGATCAAGGCGTAATTAGGATCAAGAATCACAATGCCTTCGCTGGCCGCCTCGAACACCATCGCCGCCAATTGCTGCTGCTCTTCAAGTGCCTTGCTCACGCTGATGTCGCGGCGAGTGCCGACCATGCGTATCACCCGGCCGTTTTCGGCACGCTCGACCGCCCTTCCGCGGTCCTCGATCCAGACCCAGTGACCGTCAGCGTGTCGCACGCGGTACTCGATCTGGTAATCCTCGGTGCGGCCCTTCAAGTGCTCGACCAGTGCCCTTCGAAGGGCAGGAAGATCCTCGGGATGCAGGCGTGGCTTGAGGTGGCGCAACATCGCGGTCACGTATTCCGGCTCCAGGCCGAACAGCTCCTGAATGTGTGTGTGATGGACTTCGTCGGTTTGCAGGTTCCAGTCCCACAGCCCCAGCTCACTGGCCTTCAAGGCCAGCGCCAAACGCGCCTCGCTCTTGCTCAGCGCGTGGTTGGCGGCGTCCAGCTCCAGGCTGCGCTGGGCGACACGGCTTTCCAGATCGACCTGGATTTCACGCAACTCGTCTTCGGCACGCCGGCGCTGGTCGATTTCCCTGGCCAGCTCTTTATTGAGCTGATCGCTGCGGTTTTGCGCCTGCTGCAGATGCTCGATCAGCGCCTGATTCTGGAAGCGTCGCAACAAGCCACTGTCGATCAGCCGATTGACCTGCCAGGCGACCACACTCAATGCACCCAGCAGGATCAGGCCAAACCAGCCCCACCCCTGTTCCTCCCCCCAGAACATGTAGGCAATGGCCGGCAACAGACAGGGCAAAGTGAACGACAGAAACCCCGGCAGGCTGACGGCGTAGGCCACGCTGGCCGACAGTGCCGCCGCGCCGATCAGACCGAAAACCCAGGCTTGCTGAATGAAATTGTCGGCGGGAACCAGGGCGATACCGGCGCCGGCCAGCGTCAGGCCGGTGAGGCCAGAGCCCAGCAAAAACATGCGCCGCCAGATCGGATGGGCCTGACGGTTGGGAATCGCCGAATCGAAGGCTGCAACCTGTATCACTCGCAACGCCACCAGCGACAGCAGCCAGACCAGCCAGACGGTGACCAGGAAGTAGCGCTGCGGACTCCATAGCAAGCCGGCGCAGACCAGACCGTTGATCAGCATGAACAGTGTGGGCAGCAATGAGCCCTGATACAGCAGGCGTGTGCGTTCGACCGCCATTTCCATGGCGTATTGCTTACGGATAACCCGGGGCTCCACAGTGGGGCCCGACAGGTCGGAGCTGAGGGTCATAGGCGATGTTCTTGTTCTTATAATGGTGAGCATGAGCCCGAAACGTCGACGGAGCATACACAAGCCAGTGCCCGGACCAAACTGCTTCAGATCAAAAAACAGGCAAAAGCATGGGGCACCCGACTCGACCTTACAGCCGCCAGACTAGAGCGGCCAACGCTTGCAGACGATGACTGACCGGTCGTCCCGCGCGCATCTTTCATCGGCTAAAGCAAAGGGGGGTTTGCCCGGTGTGGCGCGGCCCCCTAGAATGCCCCGATGCGCGATGATCTCTCCCTTCTGCTGAACTCCCTCAACGATGCCCAACGCCAGGCTGTAGCAGCCTCCGTGGGTCGTCAGTTGGTCCTGGCCGGAGCTGGTTCCGGTAAAACCCGAGTGCTGGTGCACCGTATCGCCTGGTTGATCCAGGTCGAAAACGCGTCGCCCCACTCCATCCTGTCGGTGACGTTCACCAACAAGGCGGCTGCCGAAATGCGCCATCGCATCGAGCAGCTGATGGGTATCAACCCGGCCGGCATGTGGGTCGGCACCTTCCACGGCCTGGCGCACCGCTTGTTGCGGGCGCACTGGCAGGAAGCCGGGCTGAGCCAGACCTTCCAGATTCTCGACAGCGATGACCAGCAACGGCTGGTCAAGCGGGTGATCCGCGAGCTGGGCCTGGACGAACAACGCTGGCCGGCCCGCCAGGCCCAGTGGTTCATCAACGGGCAGAAAGACGAAGGTCTGCGCCCGCAACACATTCAAGCCAGCGGCGATCTGTTTCTGGCGACCATGCGCAGCATCTATGAAGCCTACGAGGCCGCCTGCCTGCGCGCCGGCGTCATCGATTTCTCCGAATTGCTGCTACGCGCCCTCGACCTGTGGCGCGATCATCCAGGACTACTGGCGCATTATCAGAAACGTTTCCGGCACATTCTGGTGGACGAGTTCCAGGACACCAACGCCGTGCAGTACGCGTGGTTACGCCTGCTGGCCAAGGGTGGCGACAGCCTGATGGTGGTGGGCGATGACGATCAGTCGATCTACGGCTGGCGTGGCGCAAAAATCGAGAACATCTACCAGTATTCCGAAGACTTCCCGGATGCCGAAACCATTCGCCTGGAGCAGAACTATCGCTCCACCGCGGGCATCCTCAAGGCCGCCAACGCCTTGATCGCCAACAACACCGGGCGCTTGGGCAAGGAGCTGTGGACCGATGGCGGCGAAGGCGAAGCGATCAACCTGTACGCTGCGTTCAACGAACACGACGAAGCCCGCTACGTTGTCGAAACCATTGAAAGCGCGCTGAAAACCGGCCTGGCTCGTAGCGATATTGCGATTCTGTATCGCTCCAACGCCCAATCGCGCGTTTTGGAAGAAGCCTTGTTGCGTGAGCGCATTCCGTACCGCATCTATGGCGGTCAGCGCTTCTTCGAACGGGCAGAAATCAAGAACGCCATGGCTTATATGCGTTTGCTTGAAGGCCGTGGCAACGATGCCGCGCTGGAACGGGTGATCAACGTACCCGCCCGCGGCATCGGCGAAAAAACCGTTGAGGCGATTCGTGACCATGCGCGCCACAGCGATGTGTCGATGTGGGAAGCGATGCGCCAACTGGTGGCCAACAAGGGCCTGACCGGTCGCGCGGCCGGTGCACTCGGCGCATTCATCGAACTGATCGAGAACCTCGCGGCCAAGTGCATGGAAATGCCGCTGCACCTGATGACCCAGACGGTCATCGAGCAGTCAGGGCTTATTGCCTACCACCAAGCGGAAAAAGGCGAGAAAGGCCAGGCCCGGGTAGAAAACCTTGAGGAACTGGTCAGCGCCGCGCGCAACTTCGAAAACACTGAAGAAGACGAGGACTTGACGCCATTGGCGGCGTTCCTCGGTCACGCGTCGCTGGAGGCTGGGGATACCCAGGCCGACGAACACGAAGACAGCATTCAGCTGATGACCCTGCACAGCGCCAAAGGCCTGGAATTCCCTTATGTGTTCCTGGTGGGCATGGAAGAAGGCCTGTTCCCGCACAAGATGAGCCTGGAAGAACCCGGACGCCTTGAGGAAGAGCGTCGTCTGGCTTATGTCGGCGTCACCCGTGCCATGCAAAACCTGGTGATGACCTATGCTGAAACCCGACGCCTGTACGGCAGCGAGACCTACAACAAGGTGTCGCGCTTCGTACGCGAAGTGCCGAAAGGTCTGATCCAGGAAGTGCGGCTTTCCAACAGCGTCAGTCGTCCGTTCGGTGGCAACCAGTCGATGAGTGGCAGCAACCTATTCAGCGGCAGCGAAATCCCGCAGACCGGTTTCAGTCTCGGTCAGGCGGTACGGCATTCGGTGTTTGGCGAGGGTGTGATCCTGAACTTCGAAGGCGCCGGCGCACAGGCGCGGGTTCAGGTGAACTTCAGCGAAGGCAGCAAGTGGTTGATGCTGGGGTATGCGAAG
Organism: Pseudomonas izuensis; assembly: GCF_002356535.2. Taxonomy (NCBI): domain Bacteria; kingdom Pseudomonadati; phylum Pseudomonadota; class Gammaproteobacteria; order Pseudomonadales; family Pseudomonadaceae; genus Pseudomonas; species Pseudomonas izuensis. The sequence continues at coordinate 6,674,324 of NZ_AP017423.2, forward strand.
CTGGAAGCGATCTAACAGGGGTGCTTCTGTGGGAGCGAGCCTGCTCGCGAATGAAAGCGCCCCGGACTATCTGGAAACCGTGGCGTGGCTATCGCGAGCAAGCTCGCTCCCACAGGTTCGTCTTAATTAAGGAAAAATCATGGGCTCGGGCTTTTTCTCTTCTTGGACATTCTGGGCCCTGTTGTCAGCTGCATTCGCGGCGTTGACCGCTATTTTCGCGAAGATTGGTGTCGAAAACGTCAATTCGGATTTCGCCACCCTGCTGCGAACGGTAGTGGTCCTGGTCAGCCTGGCCTTGATTTTGTACGCCACGGGCCAATATCAAGCATTAGGATCGATCTCTGCCAAAAGCTATCTGTTCCTGCTGTTATCTGGGCTGGCCACCGGCGCATCGTGGATTTGCTACTTCCGCGCCCTTAAAGTCGGCCCTGCGTCCCTGGTCGCTCCAGTGGATAAACTCAGCGTGGTACTGGTGGCTATGCTCGGCGTGTTCCTGCTGGGTGAAAAACTCGACCTGCGCCAATGGGGCGGGATCGGTCTGATCACGGCCGGGGTGGTGATGCTGGCGCTGCGACGCTAGGTATCCCTCCTACAGAACTTACCCACTTATCCTACAGACCAAAGTGAACAAGCCTTATTGCGCTGACCGAAGCTGAACCGAACCTGTCAGGCAAAAGCCCGAAACACTCTGCCGCTAGCCAGTAACACTTCAGCTGTGCAACATGGCGCGCGTGCCTTCCACAAATGGGAATTCCCTTTATGAAACGTTTTCTTAGCATCGCCATGGCGTTGTGCATCGGCCTGACGATGAGTCTCGACGTCAATGCCGCCAAGCGCTTCGGTGGTGGCAAAAGCGCAGGCGCTGCGCCGACTCACCAGACCAGCCAGATGGCTCCATCTTCTCCAGGCATGGGCGGCGCTGCGGCGACCGCTGGTGCTGCCGGTGCCGCTGGCGCCGCTGCCAAGGCCGGCGGTGCTTCGCGCTGGCTCGGCCCTCTGGCCGGCATCGCCGCCGGTGGCTTGCTGGCATCCATGTTCATGGGTGGCGGCTTCCAGGGCATGCAGATCTTCGACATCCTGATCATGGCCGTCATCGCGTTCCTGATCTTCCGCTTCATCGCCGCCCGTCGTCGCAAGCATCAGGAGCAATATGCCCCGGCTGGCCACGCACCGATGCAGCGTGAAGCGTTCGAACAAAAGCCTGCCGGCGGTTCGATTTTCGGCGGTTCGGCTGCACCCGTTGCCGCCCGTCCGGTAATCAATGCGCCAGCCTGGTTCAACGAAAGTAACTTCGTCGAAGCGGCACGCAATCACTTCCAGTCCCTGCAACAACACTGGGACGCCAACGAAATGGACAAGATTGCCGAGTTCGTCACTCCGCAAATGCTGGAATTCCTCAAGCGCGAACGTGCCGATCTGGGCGACGGCTTCCAGTCCACCTACATTGATAACCTCAATGTGCAGCTGGATGGTGTGGATGATCGCGCCGACAAGACCATCGCCACCCTGACCTTCAGCGGCGTGTCGAAAACCTCGCGTTTCGACCAGGGCGAAGTGTTCAGTGAAAGCTGGAACATGGAACGTGCCCAGGGCGAAAACCAGCCTTGGCTGGTGGCAGGTATCCGCCAGAACGGCTAATCACCCTCCACGCACGATTCGTTATAAAAAACCCCGGCTTGCCGGGGTTTTCTATTTCGCGGTTGCATCTATAGCAAGCTACTGTATAAACCGCCCCATATAAACCGCGCCATTCAAGCAAGAGGATCCCGGACGTGGAAGAAATCATCGAACAACTGCGTGAAGCCAACGAACCGGTACCGGTCCCCTTGGAGTTGCCCGACGAAGATCTGCTGGTCGAAATCGAAGAGCAACTGTTCATCGACATCCCCTTCGTCTTCAGAGAGTTTTTGCTGACCGTCAGCGACGTGGTCTACGGCAGTCTGGAGCCGGTGACAGTTACCGACCCGCAATCCCACACCTACCTGCCGGACGTTGCCGCCAACGCCTGGGACGCCGGTGTCGACCGCAGCCTGATCCCGATCTGCCAGGACGGTGACAACTACTATTGCGTCGAAGAAGACGGCACCGTGGTGTTGTGGTCCGCCGAGGAAGAACTGGTCACCGAAGAAACCTGGGAGTCGGTGTGGCACTGGGCGCGGGACGTCTGGCTGGAAAGCTGAGTCAACTGACGACCCACCGGGTCAGTGCCCTGGCGAATCCTTGTGATTGTCCAGGGTATCCAGCAACGCCACCTGCATGCGCGTGTGGACGCGGATAAACCAGCGCCACAACAGTGCAGCCACGGCGGCCGCCACCACGGCGATCAGCACCAGCAACTTGTTGGTCGGCAGAATACTGGCCGACAAGGCTGCCAATAGCAGGAAAATCACCAGCAGCGAGAGGATCGGGATCACTTCGGAGATCACCCGGCGCACTCGTTGCGTGTGGCGCCCGGCCATCTGCGGCTTGACCCCCATTTCCGCCAGCAGCATCGACAGCGCCTTGAGCTTGCGATACGCAGCAATCAAGAACGGAAGCGAGAGCAACAGCGCCCCGCCCCAGATCAAGGCTTTCTGCCAACTCGGGTCACTGATCCAGCCTTGCAGGTAAGCGGACAAGCGTTCGGCGAAGTAAGCACCCGCGAAGAAGATGGCGATCACCAACGCCAGGTTGACCCCTACTTGCAGCAAAATCCGTCGAATCATCGAGGCCAGCAATGCGCCTTCGCCCTGCGGCTGGATGCTGCGCAGCCATTCGCCATACATCCCCAACACCCGGCCCAGTCGCTGCGGCATCACCGCAGCCAACTTGATCGACAATGGGTCCGCCGCGCGGATCAAATAGGGTGTCAGCAACGTGGTGAGCACCGAAACCGCCACGGCCACCGGGTAAAGGAAGTCACTGGTAACCTGCAGGGTCATGCCCAGCGAGGCGATGATGAAGGAAAATTCGCCAATCTGCGAAAGCCCCATCCCGACGCGCAGCGAGGTGCGTCCATCATTGCCGGCGATAAAGGCACCGAGACCGCAAGACAACATCTTGCCGAGCACCACCGCTACCGTGATCACTGCGATTGGCCAGGCGTATTGCAACAGGATCATCGGGTCGAGCATCAAGCCGATCGCCACGAAGAAAATGGCGCTGAACAAATCGCGAACCGGCTCGATCAGGCGCTCGATCTTAAGCAACTGCCGGGATTCGGCCATGATCGCGCCAATCAGGAATGCGCCGAGCACCATGCTGTATTCGAGCTTGACCACCAGCAGACAGAAGCCAAAACAGAGCCCCAGCACCGTAATCAGCAACATTTCGTTGCTTTCGAACCTGGCCACATAGGCCAGCAATCGCGGCACCAGCAAAATGCCGATCACCAGCGCGACGATCATGAACAGCGAGAGCTTGCCGACGGTGGAAAACACTTCGCCTGAGCTGACCGTGCCACTGACCGCAATGCTCGACAGCAAGGCGATGATGCCGATGCCCAGGATGTCTTCAACGATCAACACACCAAAAATCAGCTGGGCAAAGCGCTGGTTCTTCATCTTCAGATCGTTGAGTGCCTTGACGATGATGGTGGTCGAGGAAATCGCCAGGATCGCGCCGAGGAACAGCGAGTCCATGGTGTTCCAGTCGAACCAGCGGCCGATTTCGTAGCCGATCCAGATCATTAGCACGATTTCCAGGAACGCTGCGATAAACGCCGTGGCGCCGACCTTGAACAGTTTGCGCAGGCTGAACTCCAGGCCCAGGCAGAACATCAGGAAAATCACCCCGAGCTCCGCCAGGGTCTTGATGGTCTCTTCGTCGTGAATCAGGCCGAACGGCGGGGTGTGCGGGCCGATGATAAAGCCGGCGACGATGTAGCCCAGCACCACCGGCTGTTTGAAGCGGTGGAAAAGCACGGTCACCACACCTGCGACCAACATGATCACTGCCAGATCCTGAATAAAACTGATGGCATGCATGGTATGTCGCTCCTTGGGTGGCTTCGCACAATCGCAGATGCGGAAAACGTCCATTCAAACAGAGTAAAAAATCCGCTTTCCGCGTAGGAGTTTTCCCTTTGGGATGGGCTTTTGCAGGGTAACACCGCGACTTCCAGCAGAAAGGCGGTGCAATATATGGAAACAGATCGATCCGGCGTGACGGCGGCTCCCCGCCTGGCGTCCCGATAACTGTTGGTTTGAAAAAACCACGCGGGCACCCGCAGAGGTGCGTCCCTCAAACCTTGCCTTGATCCGTGAGAATGCTATGGAACCCGGAAACGCCCAGCTGTCGATGACGGTATTGATGACCCCCGACATGGCCAACTTCTCTGGCAATGTTCACGGCGGTACCCTGCTCAAGTACCTCGACGAAGTCGCCTACGCCTGCGCCAGCCGCTATGCCGGCCGCTACGTGGTGACCCTGTCGGTAGACCAGGTGATTTTCCGTGAGCCGATCCATGTCGGCGAACTGGTGACCTTTCTGGCTTCGGTCAACTACACCGGGAATACCTCGATGGAGGTGGGCATCAAGGTGGTGACCGAGAACATCCGTGAGCGCTCGGTGCGCCACACCAATAGTTGCTTCTTCACCATGGTCGCGGTGGATGACCAGCGTAAACCCGCCCCGGTGCCACCTCTGCAACCGGACAACAGCGAAAGCAAACGCCGCTACATCCAGGCCCAGCAGCGTCGTCAGATTCGCCAGGAGCTGGAAAAGCGGTATCAGGAAATCAAGGGCGATGCCTGACGCGTTCGATCGTTAGATCGCTTTCGCGGGCAAGCCTCGCTCCTGCATTAGCGGGTCGCACACCAGACATGCGAACGACTCAACATTGCAGGAGCGAGGCTTGCCCGCGAAGCTTTTAGAGGCTGATCGAGGTCGCTTCGAACCGCACCCGCGGATGGGCAATCCGGTCCTGCGCCCGCACCAGTTCCAGCTCGTAGCTGGCGCAGGCCTGGGTTTCCAGCAACACCTCATGCACCGCCGACGCCGCGAATTCAAAAGCGGCCACCAGGCTGTCCCCCAGCAGCACGCGCGCGAGAAACAATCCAGAAGTCAGGTCACCAACGCCCACCGGCTGACGCGGAAACGCCAGCAGTGGACGTTGCAGATGCCAGCTGCCTTCGGCTGTCACCAGCAGCATTTCGAAGACGTCCGGTGTTTTACCCGGGTAGTCCAGATGTTTGACCAGCACCGCTTTGGGCCCGCGCGCCAAGAGCGCCCGCGCCATTGCCAGGCAATCGAACAGTGACTGTGGCTTGCGCCCGGAGAAACTGTCGAGCTCCAATTGATTCGGGCACATGAAGTCGGCCACCGCGGCGGCCTCCTCCAGCAGGAAATCGCTGACTTCCGCCGGTACGCTGCAGCCCTTTTCCGGATGGCCCATTACCGGGTCACACAGGTACAACGCCTTGGGGTTCATCGACTTGATCCGCGCCACACCCGTGAGGATGGCACGACCCTGGGCCGCGCTACCGAGGTAGCCCGACAACACCGCATCGCAATTGCCCAGCTCGCCAATGGCCGCGATGCCTTCCACCAGGTCAGGAATCTGGTGCGGGGCCAGCACGTCGCCGGCCCATTGGCCGTATTGGGTATGGTTGGAGAACTGCACGGTGTTGAGCGGCCAGACATTCACACCGACCCGCTGCATCGGGAAAACTGCGGCACTGTTGCCAGCGTGACCAAACACCACGTGGGACTGGATAGCGAGCAAATGGGGCGTACGTTTCATGCGGTGAGTTTCCGTAAAACGATTGAAATTCAAGCAGCGCAGTATGCGACTAAACACAGCCTGTACGACAGACCGGCGACGCAGTTAAGCTGACACTCTCTAGTTGGAGCGCCCTGTCGATGCTGACCCTTGGAAATATATTCGTGCTGATGCTGCTGGCCACTGCTGGCGCCTGGCTGTGGCACAACCACGGATTGCGTGAACGTGCGCTGGAGCGGGTCAAGCAGCATTGCAGCAACCTCGGAATCGAGCTGCTGGATGGTAACGTGGCGCTGAAAAAAATCGCATTCATCAAGGATGCCAGCGGTCGGCGGCGCCTGGCCCGTGTGTATGACTTCGAATTCACCGTGACCGGCGAAACCCGGCATAACGGCACCATCACCCAGTTCGGCCCCCACAGTGCGCAGATCGAGCTGGCGCCCTACCCGATGCCGTTCGACGAAACACCTCCCGTCGCCGATGTGGTCAAGCCAAGCGCCAATGTGATCGAGCTGAGCCATTGGCGGCAGGAACATAACAAATGGCGGCCATGACAATGGAGGTCATCCGTTAAATCCATTCGTGGGCAAGCCCGCTCCCGCACTTAACCCCTGTCGGGCACACATTTTGTGTTCACAGGGGATCCACTGTGGGAGCGGGCTTGCTCGCGAAGAGGCCTTCAGCATCAACACGCAAACCCGCTAGCTCGACTGAACCCTGCATCCCGCCAAACCGTTACGCAGTGAATCAACCTCCTGCGGCTCACTGAAAATCAGTTCAAGCCGCGAATCCTGCCGCCACTCACTCGGCTGCCATTCAACCTTCGAGTTATCCACTGCATTCGCCGATATCCACCCATCGACACTGTGGATAACCAGTTTCGCCCGCAGCCAGGCAAGACTTCCAAGCCATCGGGCAACAAGCACCGCATCGAATATCTGGCTCGGATGCCAGCGCCAGCCAATGCTCCAGCCGCCCTGCTGTTCCTGACTCAAGCAGATCGGCTGTGTCGGATCAGTCCAGATTGCCGGGACCTGTGCCAGTCCCTTGGGCACGACCAGGTTATCCACACCCGCCACGCCCCGCGCGGCCAAACCGGGTAATTCGCTCAACGGTAACGTCGCTTGTTGCGTCCAATACAACGGACGCTCCGGTAGCTGCATGGCGAGGCGCTGGCGATCGGCCTCATTGAGGTTTTCCGATTTGTTCAGCAACAGCAGTCCGGCACCGTTCAACGCTTCCTGTTGTGCCTGCGGCAGCGTCTTGCCGGCCGCGAGCGCCTGAGCGTCCAGCACCAGTACACAAGGCAGTACGCTTAGTACACCTTGCCAGGGCGCTTCACTCAATTGCCTGAGCAACTGCACCGGATGCCCCAGCCCGGACGGCTCGATGAACAGGCGGTCCGGCCGCGCCTTGCGCAGCAATCGGCCAAGCCCGATCTGAAACGGCGCGCCGTTGACGCAACACAAACACCCCCCGGCCACTTCCCCCAGTGCGATACCATCGGTATCGCGGGTGAGCAGCGCAGCGTCCAGGCCGATTTGGCCGAACTCGTTGATCAATACCGCCCAGCGCTCACCGTCCGGGCGTTGCGCCAGCAGGTGCTTGATCAGGCTGGTCTTGCCCGCCCCCAACGGACCGGCAATGACATGGGTGGGAATGTTCTGCAACATGATCGAGGATTTCTGAGGAGATAAAGATGCGGTGGATGGGATTGTCGTTACTGCTAGCGCTTGTTTGCGGCGAGGCGCTGGCCCAAGCCTGCGTCGTCCATAGCCAGGCGGAGCGGCTTGACGTGAAAGTCTGTCAGCAGAACCGCAACATCCCGGAAAAATTGTTCGCCGATGGTTTCTGCCAGCCAAACCTGGTCGGGCAGAAAGTCGAGGTGCAATACGTCGATCAATGCCCCGGCGGGGCATTCGGCGTGTGCAGCAACGCCCAGGTTGCCAATATGCCTTACCGGCAAGATATTCACTATTATGGCGTAGCCACGGATACGGCGTATCTGAAGCCGTTTTGCGAAGCCCAGAGCCAGGGAACCTGGCTCAAACCTTGAACCGCAAAGTCAGCCAGTGATGTGTCAGGCGGCCTCATCAAACCACGGGCCGAACGGATCCGGCAGCCATTGCCAGCCCTCTTCACCCATCGCCATTTCATCATCGGTCAGCAAGCAATCGTCGAGCTCGGCAGTGAGTTGCGCAAAATCGATGTTCTGGCCGATGAACACCAGTTCCTGACGGCAGTCACCGGTGACGGCGGCCCAGTTTTTCATGATGAAGGCGGTGCTTTCTTCGTCTTGCGGCCACTGATTCTTCGGCACAAAACGCCACCAGCGCCCGGCATACCCATGCCGCATCAACCCACCGGCCTGGGACCAGCTACCGGCGTCCATGTGTTTGCTCGCCAGCCAGAAAAAGCCTTTGGAACGCAGCAACCTGCCATTGAGCCAAGGGCGGTCGATGAAGCTGAAGAAGCGCTGCGGATGAAAGGGACGACGCGCGCGATAGGCGCCGGAAGCAATGCCGTACTCCTCGGTTTCCGGTATGTGTTCGCCGCGCAGCTCCTGCAACCATCCCGGCGCCTGCGCAGCTTTCTCGAAGTTGAAGCGGCCGGTATTGAGAATTTTCTCCAACGGCACTTCGCCCATGACCATCGGGATGATTTCAGCCTGTGCATTGAGTCGTTCGAGGATTGCCATCAGCTCCTGGCGTTCACGGCTGCTGATCAAATCGATTTTGCTGATCAGGATCACGTCGGCGAATTCGATCTGCTCGATCAACAGATCGGTAATTGAGCGCTCATCCTCTTCGCCCAGGGTTTCACCTCGGGAAGCAAGGCTTTCGGCGGCCTGATAATCGAGCAGGAAATTCACGCCATCGACCACCGTCACCAGGGTGTCGAGCCTGGCGATGTCGCTGAGGCTCTGGCCGTTTTCATCGCGGAAAGTGAAGGTTTCCGCCACGGGCAGTGGCTCGGAAATACCCGTGGATTCGATCAATAGATAATCAAAACGACCGTCCCGGGCGAGCTGACTCACCTCCTCCAGCAGATCTTCGCGCAGGGTGCAGCAAATGCAGCCGTTGCTCATTTCCACGAGTTTTTCTTCTGCACGATTGAGGCTGACATCGCGTTGGACTTCGCTGCCGTCGATGTTGATTTCACTCATATCGTTGACGATGACAGCAACCCGCAGATTACTTCTATTACGTAGTACGTAATTCAAAAGTGTACTCTTTCCAGCCCCTAAAAAGCCCGACAGAACGGTAACGGGGAGACGATTGGGCATCAGATATTCCTCACAGGGTGCCCGGTCAAATCGTCGGGCTTGATTAGATGTTATAGTATAACAATACAACCAAGCCACTCCCTGTTGCCCACAACGACAAAGGGAACGATGCTGGAAGCCGTCTCCTGTTGGTGAGAAATGCTATGCGTTATCCCCTGAAATTCGTGCTACTGGGCGTTTCACTGCTGGTTGCAGTGGATGCCAGCGCGCAGATCCCGACTCTGGCCAATTGCACCCGCAGCGCCAACCTGCTGGCCTGCGTGGATGGCGAAGGCAATGCCTACAGCGTCAATACCGCGGGCAGCACGATGTATTTGCGAGGCTTCGAAGCAGCTGGAAAGCGTTTCTGGGCACAGACCAACAGCCGCTATGGCCAACTGACGTTTTTCACCGGAATCGCCTCTGACGGTGAAGCGTGGGTCGGTTACAACCGGCGCGTTGGCTGGACCACGATCAATCGGTTTTCCAGCTCCGGTGGCAGTAGCGGCAAATTTACCTGTAACCGGATTGCCGGCTGTTAACCCCGCTGGCCAGATCAACTAAAGAAGGACCTCACCCTGGCTGATTAAAGCCTGCTCAAGAAAAAAGCGTCGTTGATTTTATTGTTATAGTATAACATATTAAATCAACTCCCTCGATGGACCTGCTCATGAATGCGCTAACTCTGCCGGATGTTGCCTCGCAGGCCTCAAGCCAAGCCTTGCCACTGGAGTGGGTTGGCATGTGCGGCATTGCTCTTCCTGTTTTGTTTGACAGCACACGACTGACTGCAACAGTCGACGCCGGGGTAAGTCTCGATAACGGCGAGGCACGCGGTATTCATATGTCGCGACTCTATCTGGCGTTGGAATTACTCGAGCAGCAGCCCCTTTCGCCCGATCTGCTCCGGCGAGTTCTGTTGAGTTTCCTGAGCAGCCATGAGGGGCTGTCAAACAACGCGTACCTGAACATTCACACGGATTTTCTGCTGAATAGACCCGCAATGATCAGTCCCTTGGCCGGCTGGAAAACCTATCCCGTCAGCATCGAGGCCAGTTTGAAAAACGCGATGTTCCACGTGGAACTAAAAACAGAGGTGTCTTATTCCTCTACGTGCCCCTGTTCAGCGGCGCTTTCACGACAACTGATCCAACAGCAATTTGTCGATGATTTCGCCAACAGAACTCTCCAGCACGCCGACGTGTTGGCCTGGCTCGGCTCCTCCAGAGGCATCGTTGCGACACCGCACAGTCAGCGCAGCACCGCGCAGTTACGCCTGAGCCTGGATGACTATCTGGATGCCCTGCCGCTGATCGCTCTGATCAATGACGCCGAAGCCGCCCTCGGTACTGCGGTGCAAACGGCGGTGAAACGCGCTGACGAACAAGCCTTCGCATTGGCCAATGGCCAGAACCTGATGTTCTGCGAAGACGCCGCACGACGCTTGAACCTGGCCCTGAAACGCTCACCCGGCATCAACGGTTTTCACATACGTGTCGTTCATGCCGAAAGCCTCCACGCCCATGACGCCGTCGCCGAAAGTCGCTGGAACTGGGAGGCCGCATGATCCGTTGTCGGGCGTTACGGCCACCGACGTCGCCGTGCCGATCCCCCGGATGCGGCACGACAAAGGTCTACATGACAACGACCTGGGTTTGCCTCTAATGTTGATGCGCTAGCGTGTGTGATCGAAGCACCCGAGAACAATAACCATGATCCAGATCACCCTGCCCGATGGTTCATTGCGTGAGTACGACCAGCCGCTGTCCGTACATGAAGTTGCCGCGAGTATTGGCCCCGGGCTGGCCAACGCAGCGGTAGCGGGTCGGGTGGATGGCGAACTGGTGGACTGTGAATTCATGATCAGGACCAATGCCCGGATCAGCATCGTGACGCCGCAGGAACCCGACGGGCTGGAGATCCTCCGTCGCTCCTGCTCGCTGATGCTGGCGATGGCGGTCAAGCAACTCCATGCCCATGCCCAATTGCGAACGGGCTCGGCATTGGGTGACGGGTTCTATTGCGAGTTTGCTGTCGAGCGCCCTCTGACGACGACAGACCTGCCACTGATCGAAGCACGGATGCAATCGCTGGCGGCCACCAACCATTCGATCCGTCGCAGCTCGACGCCCTCTCCATCGGCACCACCCGAGTCTCTGTCACTGTACCGCCTCGGTGACACCGAATATTTGACGACGGGTCCGCATGTTCCCACCACCAGGGTATTGCAGGCATTTGCCCTCGATCACGTCAGCGGGACCTTGCAGCAACGCATCTACGGCACATGCTGGTCCAGCCACCAGGAGCTGCAGCAGTGGCGCCTGCCGCCCCTCGTAGTGGTCGTGAGCATGGATGATCGTCAGACAAGCTATGCACACGCGGTCACTGAGCGCCTGCGCCGCAGTGGCGTGCGAGCCCTTGCTGATCTGCGAAACGAGAAAGTCCACTGTAAGATTCGCCATCACAGCCAGACAGTGCCGTACCTGGTGGTAGTCGGAGAGAAGGAACAGGCTGGCGACTTTGTCAGTGTTCGCGGTCGCAGCGGGGAAGATTTCGGCAGGATGGGGGTTGAGGCGATGTGTGAGTGGTTGGGTCAGTCCTGGATGGCGGGTGTCTGAACAGACGCCTTCGCGGGCCGGCTCCGCTCCTGCAGGACTATAGCAATCCATAGGAGCGAGGCTTGCCCGCGAAGCTTTTAAGCTCTTGGCTTAACGGTACCGCAATCCTGCCCCAGCCACACGGCGCGACTCTCGAGGCTACCCTTTTGCTGAATGCCAGTGGCATTGAACGTGCCGTTGACCTTGGTGGTGAACTCACGGTCACTGAGGAAGGTGGCCACCCCCGCACCCTGCGCTTTCGGGCAACTGAAGCGGAATTTCCACTGGTTGCCGGTTCGGTCGGTAATTTGCTGCTTGCAGCCGGATTGCGGGTCAGTCAGCGGGATGTCGTCGGTCTTGACCTGCTCCGGCGTCAGGCACGCGCGAATCCCTTTGCCACCCATGGTGATGCCCTGTTTTTCCAGCTGCGCACGCTGTTCAGGGGTCATCTGGCTTTGTAGCTGCCCGAGGATCAGTTGCAGATCCGGCATATTCTGGTCATCGACCTTCATGTTGCTGGTGGTCAATTCCCACAAACCTGGTTGCAGCATCTGCGCCTGAGCGGCCACAGGAAGTGCCAAACCCAACGTAATGGCCAAACCCAGCAGACGAACATTCATCGTGTAACTCCTGATCAGTAGTGGCCGTTAGACGTCAGCCACCGGCTTCGGTTCATGGGCCAATTAAATAGCGACATTCTGCCCGGAACATGGTCTGTTAGGCATTGAATCTTCAGGAGCAAGGCTGCCCCCATGGATTATTTTGGCCCCCATATCTTTGGCTACACAGTCGCATTGCTGCACTCCTTGGGTACGATCGCAGCGATCCATGCCGTATTGACCGTTCGAACCGCCCAAGGCTCGATCGCCTGGGCCTTGTCACTGGTCTTCATGCCCTACCTGACACTCATCCCCTATCTGGTATTCGGTCGGAGCACCTTCGACGGTTACATCAAGGCGCGACGCCAGGCGAACGAAGAAATGCGCAAGGCCATCTCCGAGCTGAACTGGCGGCCCTGGGTCGAAGAAGCGCTCACCGCCCGCGCTTCCAGTGCCTATGCATCGCTGCGGGCAATGCCGAAACTGGGTCGCATGCCCTGCCTGGCAAACAACGAAGTGAAATTGCTGATCAATGGCCGCGCCACCTTCGATGCGATCTTCAACGCCATCCGCCAGGCCAAAGAAGCGGTGCTGATCCAGTTTTTCATCATTCATGACGACCGTCTGGGCCAGCGCCTGCATAACCTGCTGCTGGAGAAAGCCGCCGAAGGCGTGGCGGTCTATCTGCTGTATGACCGGATCGGCAGCCACTCTCTGCCCCACCAGTACGTGCAGGCGTTGCGCGATGGCGGCGTCGAGGTCAAGGCTTTCGCAACCCGTAGCGGTTGGCTCAACCGCTTTCAGGTCAATTTCCGCAACCATCGCAAGATCGTGGTGGTCGATGGCATTCTCGGCTTTGTCGGTGGGCACAATGTAGGCGACGAATACATGGGCGAGAAACCGCCCCTGGCGCCCTGGCGCGATACCCATGTGCAAGTACGCGGGCCAGTGGTGGCCTGCATGCAGGAATCCTTCGCCGAAGACTGGTTCTGGGCGGCCCGTAAGTTGCCCCCCATGATTCTGCCGCAGGTGTATCCGGACGACGGCGTACTGTGCCAAATGCTCGCCAGCGGACCGGCGGACTCCTACGAGACCTGCTCGCTGTTCTTTGTCGAAGCCATCCACGCGGCGACCGAGCGGGTCTGGATCACCAGCCCGTACTTCATTCCTGATGAGGCGGTTTTCGCCGCCTTGCGCCTGGCGGTGTTGCGGGGTGTCGATGTACGGATTCTCCTGCCATCACGGCCCGATCATCGTATCGTCTACGCGGCCTCGAGCCTGTATGCCTTTGAAGCGGTGCGCGCGGGCGTGCGGGTGTTCCGCTACGAGCCCGGTTTCCTGCATCAGAAGGTGGTATTGATCGACACCGAAATCAGCGCTATTGGCAGTGCCAACATGGACAACCGTTCGTTCCGGTTGAATTTCGAAGTGATGTTGCTGACCGTCGACAGCGTGTTTGCCGGCAAGGTGGAGCAGATGCTCAACGATGACTTCGCCCAGGCTCACGAAATCGCTAAAGAAGAAGGCCGGGAAACCGCACGCCTGCGACAGCTTGGCATGCGGATCGCCCGGCTCATTTCGCCGATACTTTAAGGGTTGTAAATGTCGTCCCGTGTCCACGGCAGTTCATGGCTGCCATCGGGGTGCGCCTTGACCGCCAGGATCTGGTGCAGGTTGATCCAGCCCCTGGCGAACGCATAGGCGCAGCCCGCCAGGTACAGGCGCCAGATCCGCAACGCTTGTTCCGGCACCAGTTTCGCGGCGGCCTCGAGGTTGTCTTCCAGGCGCTCGCTCCAGTGATCCAGAGTGCGAGCATAGTGCAGGCGCAGGCTCTCGACATCGACGATTTCAAGCCCTGCTTCGCTGATCTCGGCAGAGATCATGGACAGGTGCGGCAACTCGCCGTTGGGGAACACATACGTCTCGATGAATTCACCCGCACCGCGCCCCACCGGACGGCCATCGGTGTACTTGGCGGTGATCCCGTGGTTCATCACCAGGCCGCCCTCTTTCACCGCACCGAACAGGGTTTTGCAGTACTCGGCCAAGTTTGCATGACCGACGTGTTCGAACATGCCGACACTCACAACCTTATCGAAACGGCCATCCTGAGGCAGGTCACGGTAGTCGAGCAACTGCAGCTCGATCATGTCTTCCAGACCTTCTTCCTTCACCCGTTCCCTCGCCAGGGCAAGCTGCTCTTTACTGAGGGTAATGCCAAATACCTTCGCGCCGAACTCACGGGCCGCATACCGCGCCAACCCGCCCCAACCGCAGCCAACATCCAGCAAATACTCGCCAGGTTGCAGGCGCAACTTGCGGCATAGATGACGGAACTTGGCTTGCTGGGCCTGCTCCAGGGTTTCGCTGCCGGTCTCGAAATAAGCGCAGGAATAAGCCATGTCGCTGTCGAGCCATAGCTGATAGAAGGCGTTGGAAAGGTCGTAGTGATACGAGATCGCTTTGGCGTCTGTTTCCTTGTCATGCGCGGTGCGGATCGTCTCACCACCATCGTCTTCGTCCACCAGTGCCTGGCTCCATTCATCGCAGACGCGGATCACGTCGCTGATGGAACCTTCCAGCTCAAGTTTTCCTTCGACAAACGCCGCCCCGAGCGCATTGAGGCTGGGTTTGGTGAGCTGGGTAACCATTTTCGGGTCCTTGACCACAATCGTGACGCTGGGCGTCGGCCCCAGATTGAATTCATGGCCGTCCCAGAGTCGCAGGCGTAGCGGTAACTGCAGATTCTGTAAGGCCGGTGGAAGTTGCGCGAGCATGGATAATCCCCCTTGTTTCAGACGTCTGCTGAGAGGTTAGACCATCCTTGAAAAATAGCTTCCTACCGATTTAATAGCGGATTTCCATGAAGTTATCGCACCGGAAAATCGCCGTGAATTCACAGAAATGATCGCTCTTACCCTAAATGACTACAGATTCGACGCACAGTTCTGTAAACCTTCTACCCATCCCTTTGTAGGAGCGAGCTTGCTCGCGAAGAACTCCAGAGCGCCGCGTATAGCCAGAAAACACGCGTAATCGTTAACGACCATCGCGAGCAGAGCTCGCTCCTACAAAGGATCGTCCTTGAGTTTCAGTAGTGGCTCCTGAAACCGCAGCAACCGCCCGGCATTACCCAATACCAATAACGTGCTGAGGTTGTGCAGCAACGCTGCAATCATTGCCCCGGCCGCGCCAAGCCAGCCGAACGCGGCGAAGGCCACGATGGCCAGGGTCCAGCCCAGACCAATGATCACATTGACCTGCAAGGTTTGCCGGCACTGGCGACTCAAGCGCACACAGGTCCCCAGGCGGCGCAAGTCGCTGCCGATCAACACGATGTCGGCCGAAGCCAGGGCGATATCCGCGCCACCCGCGCCCATGGCCACGCCGACCACACCGGCCTTTAGGGCCAACGAATCGTTGATGCCGTCCCCCACCACCATAGGCCGAAAACCATTACCGATTTCTTTCAACACACGGTTGAGTTTGTCCTCGGGCAACGCCTGCGCTTCGACATCGCTGATACCCACGTCCCGCGCCAACGTATGCGCGACACTTTGTCGGTCACCGGTGAGCAACAGTTGCCGGCCCAATCCAAGGTCGCGCAACTCGTTCAGGGCAAACCGCGCTTCGGGTTTCACACTGTCGGCCAGCAGCAGCCAGGCGAGGAATTCACCATTGAGTGCCAGCCCGGCAATCGGCCCGTCGTGGTCGGGCACGGCTGAAACGGGAATATCCAACTGGGCGAACAATTCCGGTCTTCCGAGCGCCGCTTCACCCTGCTCCGTCATGGCCACCACCCCTAACCCCTGACGTTCATGAATATCCGTGAGCAACAGAAAATGCTCCTGCGTCACCAGCCCCGCCAGCGCCCGGCTCACCGGGTGGCTGCTGGCCGAACCGAGGCTGGCGGCGAGTTTCAGGACATGGCTTCGATCCTCCAGCGGGCTGTCGATGGATTGCAGGCGCAAGGTGCCAAAGGTCAGAGTCCCGGTCTTGTCGACCACCAGCGAAGTCAGGTCTGCCAGCTCCTCAAGAAACGCCGAGCTGCGAATCAGAATGCCGTGTCGCGCCGCCACCGCCACCCCCGCGATCGCTGTCGCCGGTGCCGACAACACCAGCGCACACGGACAGGCTGCCACCAGTACGGCGAGCATCGCCTGGGCATTGTTGGTGATGAACCAGGTCACTGACGCCAGCAACAACACCAGCACCATGTAGCTGCCGGCGTAACGCTCCAGCAGCCGTGTGATCGGTGGCTTGGAACGTTCGGCGTTTTGCATCAGAGCGATGACTTTGCCGAGGGTCGACTCGTGGCCGGTACGGGTTACTTCAATGCGCAGCAGGCCGTCGAGGTTGATTGCGCCACCGAACACCGGCATACCGACGCCCGCCTCTATCGGCACCGACTCGCCGGTGATGGACGCGGTGTCGAGACTCGCCTGGCCGGACAGCACCCGCCCATCCGCCGGTACTCGATCGCCAGCGCGCACCTCCACCCGATCACCTGCCTTGAGCGTACCGTTGTCGACTTCGACGATGGACCCGTCGGCCTGAATCTTTCGTGCATGGCTGCGCGTCAGCTTGCCGAGGGCGTGAATGGCTTCTTGCGAACCGATCACACTGCGCTCTTCCAGTACGTGGCCAAAGATCATGATGATCGGCAACAAGGCGGCCGTCAGCAGATCGCCGGTCGCCCAGGCACCGAGCATGGCCAGGGCGATCAACTGATCGGTGATGCCGTGAAGACTCGGGTAACGCAGGCTGTACCAGGCCGAACGCATAACCGGCACGGCCACCAGCACGGAAGCAAAACCGAGCAGCAATTGGCTGATACCGGTCTGCTCGGGCGATAACCAGCGCCAGACAAGACCCAGCGCGAGCAAGCCGAGTGCGAGCATGGCCAGGGTCAATTGGCGGGCGGCGCTGCGTTGTTCGGCCGAGGACAACATGCTCCGTGCAGCGGCAGTTTGCGCAGTCATTGGGCAGCTCCCTGAATGATCAGGCGGGAATCGTCTTTGGGATCAACCGTGGTCACCGAGCCAGCCTGGCCGAGAATTTTCGGCATCCGCTCGCGGTAGATCCGCAGCAACATTTGTGGGTCGGTGCCCTGTTGTTGTGCCTTGGCCAGGCTCAACACCGTGGCGGTATCAGCCGAGGCTTTGGCCAACCGTTCGCTGGCCTGGGCATGGGCAACTTGCAGCGCACGGTCGGCTTGTTCGTTGGCGCCCTGGGTCAGTTTCTCGGCGTCGGTACGCGCGTTGGCCACGGCTTTGTCGGCTTGCTGGCTGGCCGTCAGCACGGCATTAAAGGCGTTCACCGCCGGGCCGGGCAAACTCGATTGCACATCGACCCGCGCCACTTCAATCCCCAGGCCCTGCCCGGTTGTGGTCAATTCGGCCAAGCGTTGATTGATGCCTTGCACCAGGTCGCCACGCAAGCGCTCACGTCTTTCGGCGGCCTGACTATCAGCGCCAATCAACTCCGGTCGTGCAACCAGAATGGTGTCCAGATCTCGTGCCGCCGTCAGAGCCACAGCGCTACGGGTGACGAGCCGATCCAGTGCCGGCAGCACGTGTTCGCCTTGCACCACGAAAGCATAAGGGTCAGTGACTTTGTAGAAAACACGAACATCGAGTTGCACCACCCCGGCATCGCCGGTCAGCAAATAGCCGGAACCCGCCAGTGCATCACTGATCGGCATGGCGAAACTGGCGACTCGATCGGCCTGTATGGCGGCACCACCGCGCAGCAGATTTTCCACCCGACGCTCAATCACTCGATCCGCCGCCGGCAACAAAATGACCTGTTCAAACGGTCGCGGCCAAGCCAACAACAACCCGGCATTCTGGATGCGATTCAGTGCACCGAAATGCAAAACCACCGCACGGTCCTGCGGATCAATCTGCCGTACATTGGAGAATGCCCACGCCAAGGCGGCCAATACCGTCACTGCGTATAACGCGAGAAATGCCAAGCGCCCGGCCTGAATCCAGGGACTACTCAACTCATTTGTTCCACGTGGAACCCAACTCATGGTTGCGATCCGGATTTGTTATCGAGGTTTGGCGGACCGTCAACCAACACCCGAAATGGCGCTGCATCGGTGCGCAGAATCAGCTTGGTTCCTGGCGTGACCACAGTGCCCAGGGTGTCGAGTGAACGAAGCAAGTTGTACAGCTGCGGCGAACCGGCGTAGGCGCGTCCATAAATTTCCGCGGCTTCGACGCGCGATTGCGCTTCGATACCCGCAGCTTTCACCGTGGCATCGGCCTGCACGATTCGCGCATCACGCTCGGCGGCGGAACGAATTTGCGCGGCTTCACGCTTGCCGATGGCGGTACGTTCGGTGGCAATGGTTTCACGCTCGGCACGCATGCGATCGACCGTCGCGGTGAGGGTGACCGATGGCAAGGTCAGACGCTCGATGCCGACTTGCAATACGCGCACGCCATAAGTGGCGAGCAACTGCTGATCGATTTGCTGGCGCAACTGCGCTTCGAAATCGGCGATGTGCACCTGACTGGCATCGGTGTTTACCAGGTTGGCCAGATCGAAACTGCTGGCTGTGGTTTCCAGCGCAGAGCCGACAAAAGTGCGAATCTGCCGCGCCGCTTCATCCGGCTGATTTTGCACAGCGCGCATGAAGCGCTGCACATTGTCCGGGTCACCCTGCACCTGCCAGGCCACATACGCTTGAACGATGATGCGCAAACCGTCCCGCGTACCCACGTCCTGCAAACCGCTGGATGTGGTGCGTAGCCGCAGATCGACCGGGATCGCCGCTTCGAACGGCGCAGGCCAACGCCAGCCAAGCCCTGGCTCCAGCAAGACCCGCGACGGGTTGCCGAAACGAGTAATGACCGTGGCTTCCCCCGAGCGCACCTGTACCAGGCTCGCCGCTGCCACCGCGAACGCCACCAGCAAAACCGCCCACCCCATGCGCCGCCAGGGAAACGGGCCGGCTTCCTGAGGATCGCCATGATGGTGATGATGATGGTGACCGTGGTGATGATGCCCGCCATGGCCGTGATCGTGGCCGGCGTGATCATCGTGATCGTGAGTGTGAGACTGGCTCAATTGGCAGCTCCTGGCTGAGCGGTTTGACGCGACGGCGCAGGATCAGCCGGCAACGTGAATGTACGCAGGTCGATGGTCGGCGCATTGTTGCTACCACCCAGACGATGATCGAGCACCAGCAACCTGGCATTGGCCAGGCCCTGGGAAAGTTGACTGAGGTATTGCTCCAACACAAAGGCCTGAC
This sequence comes from Pseudomonas izuensis, assembly GCF_002356535.2. Classification (NCBI taxonomy): domain Bacteria; kingdom Pseudomonadati; phylum Pseudomonadota; class Gammaproteobacteria; order Pseudomonadales; family Pseudomonadaceae; genus Pseudomonas; species Pseudomonas izuensis. Next base: position 6,693,750 of record NZ_AP017423.2, read on the forward strand.
CGGCACTGGTGTAAGCTTTTCTCTCGGCGGTGAATTTGAGGTCGGCTGCTTGCGCAACCGCATTGATTTCACGGGCGCTGGCCGTTGCTTGATCGCGGGCGATGCTGGCCTGCAACTGCGCCTGGTTGGTCGCCTCGGCGGCCGCTCCGCGTTCGCGGGCGATCAACGCCTGCACACCAATCTGCGCCGCTTGCACACCGTGATAGGCATTGGCGGCCCCGGCCGGTGGGTGAATCGCTTCGACCACCGTGGCGAGAATTTCCACACCGCTGTCGAGTTTCTGCAGATCCCCCTGCACTGCGCGGCCGATTTCTTCGGCAAGCCCTACCCGGTCTTCGCCGAGCAAACCGTCGAGGGTTCGCGAGGCGAAGTCGTGGACCAGAATCCTGCTGGCGGTGCTGCGAATCAGTGTCGGCACATCCGCGCTGTTGTAGGTTGCCGCCAGTGCCGCCTGATCGGTCAGGCCGATGCGATAGACGAAGCGCACGTCCATGTTGACGATCTGAAAGCTTTGCTTGTCGGCACGGCTGCTGGCGATCACCTGGGATTTGTCGTTCACATGGCTCGCGTCCCACAACCGATTGGCCGTGATCGGCGCCGGACCTTCGGCAGGGTCGACCTGCACGGGGGCCGAGGTTTCGCCAACGCTGGTGGCCAACTCGTGAACCACGCCGTTCTCGACACTCAACACCCGACCCAGCGGCCAGGGTAAACCGGCGTGCAAACCGGGACCGAACACCGTCACCGGTTTGCCGAAACGCTCGTAAATGCCCCGCCCTTGCAGCGGTATTTCATGGAGGCCGGTGAGTAACCAACCCACGAGTACAACAACGGCCAGCACCGGCAAAAATGCCCGACGCATGTAAGTAAAAGCCCAGATCTGCCGCAGGTCGATGCCGAAGCGGTTGTGCAATTCGTGCTGCAACGCCAGCAACGGCTGTGGTGGCCAGCGCAGCATGTCGGCGACAAAACTGCGCGCCAGCAGTACCGGTTCAAGTTGTTCGCGACGGGGACTGAACAATGACAGCACGGCGCGCAACAACAACTCCACCGCGACCAGCCCCGGCAGGAGGCCGATCAGTACCGCCAGACGCACTGGCCAGATCGAGGTTTCATTGCCGAACAACAGGCACAACGCACCGAGCACCAGGCTGATGATTGTGACGCGTGCCAGTTGCGACAATGCCCCGGCTTCTGGCCACTGCGCAGGATTTTCCTGGGCCAGTTGACGCTCCAGCACCAGCAAACCGAAAGCCAGCAACAACGCCAGCGCCGCGCCGACCGTGGCCGACAAGCCCAACGCGGCGGGTGGCAGGCCAAGGTTCCAGACCTGTTCGATGCAAAGCAGCGCCAACAATGCCCAACCGCCGAGCCACAGTGTCGGTGCACCGATCTGCTTGAGGGTGGTGAACCAGCGCTTGCCTATGCGCTCCAGCAGCCTTTCGTACCAGCCAACCGGAGATTCGATTTCTTCAACTACAACCGCCGGCATGACCGGATTCAGCGCCCGCGCTCGCCATTGCGTCACCCACCAGGCCGATTGCAAACCAGCAACCAATACGAGCAACGCAGCGCTTTGATTGAACAGCAACGCCGGCCAAAGAGATTGCGACGCAAACAGCCCCACAAAGAAACCCAGCACCAGCCCCATCGCCGCCAACGCGCCGAAGCCAATAGCGAACTGACGCAATCGCCGCCCTTGAAAAACCGCCTGTTGGAAGCGCGGCAGCCCGGCTATCTGCGCCTCCTCCACATCGAGATCGACTTGCATACCACCCCAGTGTTCAGCTCTGTTTTATCGCAATTCGTTACGATATAACGAAAATGGTGAAATATTCGTACTTAATTGCGCTATCTAAAAACGCTCAACCTGTCCCTTGGCTGAAGCCTTGACCGAAACTCGTCAAAACGCACATATTATGTGCGTAATTTTTTATACAACTACCTTTACCCCTCCCGACCTCTTTCGATCCAGGAGTCATTCCATGAGCACTTATGACGTCGTGATACTCGGCGGTGGCCCCGGCGGCTACAACGCAGCCATCCGCGCAGGGCAACTGGGTTTGAAAGCCGCTTGCGTAGAAGGACGCGCCACCCTCGGCGGTACCTGCCTGAACGTCGGCTGCATGCCGTCCAAGGCGTTGCTGCACGCCTCCGAACTTTACGACGCGGCCATGGGAGCGGAATTCGCCAACCTGGGCATCGAGGTCAAACCCACGCTCAATCTCGCCCAGATGATGAAACAGAAGGATGAAAGCGTCACCGGGTTGACCAAGGGCATCGAGTTTCTCTTTCGCAAAAACAAGGTCGACTGGATCAAGGGTTGGGGCCACATCGACGGGCCGGGCAAAGTCACGGTGACGGACAACGCAGGCGGCAAGACCGAATTGAGCGCCAAGGACATCATCATCGCCACCGGTTCCGAGCCCACTCCCCTGCCCGGCGTGGACATCGATAACAAGCGCATCCTCGACTCCACCGGCGCGCTGTCACTGGTAGAAGTGCCCAAGCACCTGGTGGTGATCGGCGCCGGCGTGATCGGCCTGGAGCTGGGATCGGTGTGGCGGCGTTTGGGCGCTCAGGTGACCGTGGTCGAGTTCCTCGACCGAATCTGTCCCGGTGTGGACGGCGAAGCAGGCAAAACCCTGCAGCGCTCGTTGAGCAAGCAAGGCATCAGCTTCAGGTTGAGCTCGAAAGTGACCCGCGCGACAACGTCCGATAGTGGCGTACAACTGAGTGTTGAACCTGCCGCGGGCGGCACAGCCGAAACGCTCGAAGCCGATTACGTACTGGTGGCTATCGGACGCCGACCTTACACGCAAGGGCTGGGGCTGGAGAACGTCGGCCTTGCCACCAACAAACGCGGCATGCTCGCCAACAAGAGCCACCGCACCGAAGCCGCCGGGGTCTGGGTCATTGGCGACGTGACGTCCGGACCGATGCTCGCGCACAAAGCCGAAGACGAAGCCATGGCCTGCGTCGAGCAGATCGTCGGCAAGGCCGGCGAGGTCAACTATGAGTTGATTCCCAACGTGATCTACACCAAACCCGAACTGGCCAGCGTCGGCAGGACCGAAGAGCAACTGAAGGCCGAAGGCCGGGCATACAAGGTCGGTAAATTCCCCTTTACCGCCAACAGTCGGGCGAAAATCAATCACGAAACCGAAGGCTTCGCCAAGGTTCTGGCCGATGAGCGAACGGATGAAATCCTCGGTGTTCACCTTGTCGGGCCGAGTGTCAGTGAAATGATTGGCGAGTATTGCGTGGCGATGGAGTTCAGCGCCTCGGCCGAAGACATCGCCCTGACCTGTCATCCGCACCCGACCCGCTCCGAGGCTTTGCGCCAGGCGGCGATGAATGTGGAGGGGATGGCCACTCAGATGTAAGGCTGAAGATTTGCGGTGACTGCATCGTGAGCAGGCTCGCTCCCACAGTGGCTAAATGATTTCCTGTGGGAGAGAGCGTGCCCGCGATGCAGTCGACTCGATCTAAAGCGGCAAATGCTCTAGCGGCAACGCTCCCGGCGCCTTCACCGTATGAATCGCAAAGTTGCTGCGAATATCACTCACGCCCGGCAACTTGAGCAAACTCCCCGTGAGAAACCGGTCATAGCCACGCAGGTCCGGCACCACCACCTGCAACAGAAAGTCCGATTCCCCTGACACCAGAAACGCCGAAATCACTTCGGGCAACGCCGTCACGGCCCGGCGAAAAGCTTCGGCCTGTTCATCGTTATGGCGCTCGACCTTGACCCCGACGAACACGGTCAACCCAAGCCCGACTTCATCGCGATCAAGATTGGCTTGATAGCCACGAATGACCCCAGCCTCTTCGAGCATCCGCACTCGCCGTAAGCAAGGCGACGCAGACAGGCCGATCTCGTCAGCCAGTTGCACGTTGCTCAGGCGACCGTCCCGTTGCAGTGCGGCGAGGATCTTGCGGTCATAGGCATCGAGTTTCATGATTTAGCAGATCCAGAGAGTTCAACGGTAGTTTAATGGCAGGTTATGCCAAGACAGCCCATTTTAGAAGCAAACTACGCAAGCACCTGCCCTGCCCCTTCGCCCTAGACTGGCCGTACCGAATCGACAACGAATGGGGTGCAACATGGCAGGACTCTGGCTGTTTTTCATGGCGCTGGCAGTGGTTTACCTGTTGCCAGGTCCCGACATGATCCTGCTATTGCAGACCGGCGCCCGCCAGGGCAAAGGCGCGGCGCTGGCCACTGCTGTGGGATTGGCCATTGCCCGGGGTTGCCATGTGGCGTTGGCGGCGTTGGGGTTGGCGGCACTGTTCAAGGCTGCGCCCTGGACCTTCGAAGTGGTGCGTCTGGTCGGCGCCGCGTATCTGTTATGGATCGGCATTCAGTGCTTGCGCACCACCCTGCTGCCAAGCCTGAACGGTTCGAATGCAACCGGCGAGAAGCCCCGCTATCAGCAAGCGATCCAGCGCGGTTTGCTGACTAACCTGCTCAACCCCAAAGCCCTGCTGTTCTGCTCGGTACTGCTGCCGCAGTTCATTGACCCGCACGCAGGCCCGGTGCTCGCGCAATTCGCCACTCTGGGTGTGGTGCTGGTGGCCGTCGGTCTGCTGTTCGACAGTGCTTACGCCCTGGCCGGTGCCGCATTGGGCCGATGGTTGCAACGCAGCCCATCGGCCCAACGTCTGCAGCAATGGTTGTTCGCCAGCCTGTTGATCGGTTTCGCCGTGCGGCTGACCTTTGTTCAGCAGGCTTGAGCCTCACTGAACCTTACGGCGGCGACGAATGATCAGCATCAGCGCCGCTGCGGTTACGGCCAGCACACTGCCCCACTGCAACGCTGTCCTGTATGGCCGCAGCGCTGAGCGAGCCGCGTCAGTGACCTGAGTGACGTAGCGCTTGTCGGCGTTCTGGAAGTCAGGATACGGGCATTGATGACCGAAATCCGCCGCCCACGGCACAAATGGGCCTTCTTTGACATAGCGCTGATAGAGCGCACTTTGCTCTTCCAGGCTGCTGTTCCACCCGGCCGCTTCGCACAGCACGGCGGCAAACGCCTGGCTGGTGTGGGGCAAATTGTCGGCGGCGCGACTGGCCAATGCCGTGGCGACAAACCGGTAGTGGTAACGCTGATCGGGTTGGGCGGCGCTGGCCTGCTGACGTTTCACCTCGTCCTCGGCCACCAGCGGCCCGACCTTCAGTTCACTCTCCTCAAGGCTGAAGTTGCCGCCGAAGGTGGCGTAATCCGGGGCCATTTCGTAGCCGAGAATATCCATCCCCCACTCGCGCGCCGTCCAGGCGGCATTGAACAATGCGGCAGCGCGACGTGTCGGCCACCATGCCGAATCGGCCGTCACACGTTGCTGGCCATACAACCTGGCTTTGTTGCGCAAGCCGTCGTTATCGAAATACGCCGACGCCTCTTCATAGTGCCCTTCGCGCAACAAACGCCGCCCAAGCAAATTGCGCAGTTTCGCCGCCACCGGCAGCGGTACGTAGCTTTCGCGATCCTGCTGGGTCAACGGTGGCGGTGCCGGCACCTGAGTGTCGACGTAATGCTTGAGTTCATCGACGGTCAGCACACGCTCGGCGATCGTCGCGGCGTCGAGCCAGTAAATGTCATTGCTGCGATAAAGCTGATCGAACGCTTGCAGGTAGTCCCCTCGTTGCAGGGCCAGAATCGCGCTTTCGCCTTCGACCCGACACTTGGGTTGCAAGGATTCGAAAGCCCAGTCCTGCGTCCGTCGCTCCCCCCAGGATTCGTCCTGCGGGAAGGCCTGGGCTGCTTTCGCATACGCGGCGGCCGCTGCATTTTTATCGCCCTCGCGCACCGCCAGCTTGGCACGCAACCACCAGGCCAGACCGCCCTCGCCGGCGTGTTCGAGGAAGGCCTTGGCGTTGTCGTAATCGCCCTGTTGATAATTCACCGCAGCCAGGCGATCGGCATTGTCGAGACTGCCCCGGGTGCTGCTTTGCAGAAGCTTGATCAATTTTCCTTCGTTCGATGGTTGATCACCGAATGACCAGCCCAGTCGGCTGATCAATGACGCAGTGACCAGTTGCTGTACCGGCTGACTCCTGAGCCTTTCAGCCAGTTGCGCCTCGGGCATCGACGCCAGCTCAGTCATCAACAACTTCAGTGAGCTGTAGCCCACCGTCGAACCGTGGCGGTTTTGCGTGGCGTAGAGTTCAATGGCGCTGTCCCAATCGCCAGCGGTGCGCGCCACCCTGGCCTCTTCACCGAGACTGGCAACGCCTAGTTCCAGCGGGTCACTGAAGCCGTCGATGCTCAGTTGCCGGGCTTGCTCGAACGCCTTTGCGGACCGTGCCAACAGGTCAGGACCCGCGCCCACTTCCGAGCTCATGGCGAACAACGCCCGGCCCAACGAATACGCCGCCCAGGTACTGCGCAGTGCTCGTTGATCAGCGGGCAACGCGAGAACCTTCTGGAAGTACTCTGCCGCCAGACCATGGTCATCGGCAGCAAAGGCCACGGCTCCGGCCACATACAGCCTGAGTTCGGGAGGCAGACTCGCGCCTTGTGCTTCCACCTGATGGGCGTCGGTCAGGCCACGCAGTTGTTTCACCATCGCTTGCTGCTCGGCGGTCAAACCGGATTGCTCCGCCTGACTGCGTTGTTCTGCATAGTCGGTGGCGTCCAGACCATAGGCGACTTCAGTGATGTTCTTCAGGCCCGCGATTGTGTGCCCAAGCCGATTGATCTCAAACCGGAAGCTGCCTTCCGGCAACTCCGCCAGCGACTGGCCGCGGTTGTCCAGCAGGCGCGCGGGAAAGTCAGGCCCGCATGCCAGTGCTGAACCCAGCGGCAGACTGAGGCTGAGGCACAGCAGATGGCGCGGCCAGTTACGGGTGAACATGCGACTCTCCTTGATCAATTTTTGCGCAGCGTGCCCAACCGATAGCACGCTGCTCACCGGCCGCTATCCGACCATCACGCAGGCGGGTGAAGGTAAGCAGATCCGGGGTTTGTTGCAATGCATACCCCGCCAGTGCATCGGCACCCTCGCAGCCTTGCACCGCCAGCGTCAAACGCTCGGGCCAGGCGCTGTCGAGGTTACCCTCGTTACGGATGCCGATGTCATAGAGGCCTTGTTGCGCCGAGAGGTTCAGCACCAGCCGACTGTCGAGGGCATCACCACGCGCGACGGCGCGCAGGGTGGTCAGGCTCCACGCCCGACGGTCATTGGCCAGCGGCAGGCGAAACCAGATCAGGCCGGCCAGATGCGGCGGCGCATCGGCACGCAATTGGGCGCCGAGCTGACTCAATTGCTGCGGATCGGCCAGCAATTCGCGGCGCTCGCCACCCCGTTCGATGCGTACTTCGCTCTCGACGATTGGCGCACCGCTGGTGCTCGGCAACAGCGCCACACCATAAGCAGGCAGTGCCAGATAGAAGGGTTTAGGGGTGACGCGACTCCAGGACTTCGCCCACTGCCGCGCCATATCCGGATCAAACAGGCCACGATGGGGATCGCTCACCGCATGAACCTGCAACACGCTGCTGTCGACTGTGGATAACAACGCTGGTAATTCGGAACTGTCGAGCCAGGCCGGCAATGCGGTGATGCTCAGCGCAACAGAAGCCGGCAGGGCCGCGCGCAAGTGCACCAGAAATTCGCGATAGGCCGGTAGCCGAGCGTTACCGGCGTCGTGGTCGATTTCAACGCCGGCAAGCGTCAGCCCTTGTGCCTGCCAATCGCTGATCACCTGCGTAATCTGAGTTATGACGTCGTCTTGATTCAGCGCCTTGAGCTGGCCATCGAGGCGAATGACCGCAATCAGTGGCCGACCGTCCGCCTTGAGCAGCGCCGGATCAATCCGCGCACGACTCCAGCCTGCCTGGGGAAAGGCCTGCAACGCCAACACGCGCAAGGTGGAAAAGTCGGCGCGACTGTCTTTCAGGGCCGCTTCATGGGCCGGCGTCCATTGCCGTTGCCAGACGTAGAGTTGCTGATCGAGTGGCGGCGCGTCCTGTCGTCCGCAGCCATTAAGGAACGCCAAAGCAATACACAACGCCGACAGACGCACGAACAAATACATAAAGCTCCTTGAGGTAAAACCGGTTCCGCCCAGCAGCCGCACAAGGTTGCTACAAATCCAGCACCAAAGGCTGTGCTCCCTGAGCCGGAATCGCACAGCAAATCAGTATATGTCCTTCGTCCGGTACCTCCGCGGGTGGCTGAGGATAATTCACCTGGCCGCTGATAAGACGCGTTTTGCAGGTCCCGCAGGAACCGCCGCGGCAACTGAATTCGGGGTGCAGGCCACGGCTTTCCGCCAGCTCCAGCAGAGTGCCTCCATCGGGTTGCCAGCGCGCCTCTTTGGCCGAACGCTCGAACACGACCGGCACCGAGGTAATCGCGGCCGGTGGTTGCTCCATGACCACCGCATCCGGGTCGGGACTGCGACGCAATGTCGATGGGCCGAAGGTTTCGGCGTGAATCCGTGCATCACGAATATCCAGCTCTCGCAGGCTGTCGTACAGCGCTTGAGTAAAACTGCCCGGACCGCAGAGGACAAAATCCAGCTGATCGTAGTCCTCGGCCTCAATCAGGTCTTTGAGCAGTTCCACATCGATACGCCCGGTCAAATCAAAGTCCTCCCCCTCCCGCGCCTCCGGCTCCGGTTGGCTAAGCAGGCGTACCACCCTGACCGCGTCCCCGACATCGTCGAGTAAACGATTTAACTCGGGACGAAAGACTTGATCAGCTAACGTGCGCGAACTCTGCAAAAACAAGGTCGGCCGGATGCGGCGTGTACGCAATCCTTGATAAACCACCTCACGCAACATCGACAGCAGTGGCGTGATGCCGACGCCGGCGGCCAACAGCACCAGTGGCCGACGCTCATTGGGCGCCACGGTGAAATGCCCTTGGGGTGCGCGCGCTTCCAACAGATCCCCTACACGAATCTGCTCATGCAGGTGCGATGACACTCGTCCGTCACGCTTCACACTGATGCGGAAAAAATCGTCGGACGGCGCGCTCGACAAGCTGTACGTGCGAATGTGTACCTCGCCGTCAATGTTGAAGCGCAGCGGCAAATGCTGTCCGGCCTGAAACAAGGGCAAACCGGCGCCGTCGGCGGGCTCCAGGTAAATCGAGCGAATGTTGCGGCTTTCCGCTTCGATCCGCGCCACTCGCAGCGGGCGCCACTGATCACCCAATGCCTTTGCCTGCAAACGGGCCTTGGCTTGCGGCCAGGTGCCGGTCAGCAAACTGGTGGGCGACATACCATCGAATCGCCAACGCAGCGCAAGGGCAGCAGGACGACGCACTACGTGTTCCACGTGGAACATCCAAAGGCGTTCAGCACCCTGAAATGCCTCGACCTGAGGTCCTTCAAGGATGATTTCGGTGTGGCCGCTCAGTTGCAGCAGGTCACCCGAACTAAAATCGATGAACAACAAACCCGCCCTTGGATTAACCAGCAGGTTGCCCAGCGTGTTGAAAAAAAGGTTGCCGGCAAAATCCGGAATGGTCAGCCGATTCCCTTCCACCTGGACAAAACCGGCCTGTCCACCACGATGGGAAACATCCACCGACCGTTCGCCTTCGACATCCACATAACTGGCGACAAAGAAGGTGTCTGCCTCGGCAATCACGGCTTTGGCGGCGTCATCCAACTCGGTGAGATGTTGGGCGATGCGCGTCGCCGGGTCCGCCAGTGGCACCGTGCGAAACTGGCGCAATTGAATGTACTGAGGGCAATTACCGTAGGACTGATCCACCGTCACAGCGAACCCGCTGGCCGACAGGCCACCGATCCGCCCATTAATGCGGTTGCGACGCCGGGTGTGCAGTTCGATCCCCAGCAGACCGATTGCCGCGCCATCGCTCAATTGTGCCGGGTCATCGGCTGCTGGCAGGCTGCTCAATTGCAGGAGTTCCGGTTCGGGCGAGTGCGCGAAGCCCGGCTCACCTTCCAGCACACTGGCCCAAGGATGACCGTTCGCATCGACCGCCCCAAACAACATGAACGGCAGTTGCTGATAGAAAGTGCGATGCTGGTCCGGCATCTCGCTGCGAATGACCCTACGACCCAGCACCTCCATTCGCTCGTGAACGCCTACATGAGTCTGCAAGTGTTTCTCGCCGGCATGCCACGGTGAACGATCCATTACGGCTCTCCCCTGCACCGATGGCGCAGCGTGAAAGGCCCGGAAAAGCCGGGCCACAAGCATCAGGCAGTTTTCTGCAGGCCCGCTACGGTACGCGGCATGCCGACAAAGCCGGGCAAGGCCTCGACTCGGGCCAGCCAGGCGCGAATGTTGGCGTAATCGTCCAGTGACACATTGCCTTCAGGCGCATGAGCGATGTAGCTGTAAGCGGCCACGTCGGCGATGGTCGGTTCGTTGCCGACGAGGTAAGGCGTCTTGGCCAACTCCTTGTCGATCACCTTGAGCACGGTATGGGCGTAAGGGATCACTTCTTCGGCGTTGTAAGGCGCACCAAACACCGTGATCAGCCTTGCCCGGGCGGGGCCGAAAGCAATGGGACCTGCAGCGACGGACAACCAGCGTTGCACTTGCGCCGCGCCAACCGGATCGGCCGGCAGCCAGCGACCGTTGCCATATTTTTGTGCCAGATACACCAGGATCGCATTGGAATCTGCCAGCACCACGCCTTGATCATCCAACACCGGCACCTGACCAAAAGCATTCAGTGCCAGGAACTCCGGTTTTTTATGCTCGCCCTTGGCCAGGTCGACGAAGATCAGCTCGGTTGGCAGTTGCAGCAGTGAGAGCATAAGTTCCACACGATGAGCGTGGCCGGAACGTGGGAAGTTGTAGAGTTTAATGGCCTGCATGGTCGACTCCGCGGGTGAGTGGCGCTGTTCGGGAGCGATCAGCACCGATGGCGACCATCTTCTACCAGTCTCGAAAACAACTGAATAACCAGCAAACGCAATCCATTATTTCAACCAGTGAAATAACCCGTCAGCCCTGCAAGGCCGGATGTTCCCTGAGCGCCTTCACCATGATGTCGACAAAACTGCGAACCCGCGCCGCAGCCTTTCTCCCGCCCTGATACACCACATGGATCGGTAGTGGCGGCAATTCGAATTCGCTCAGAATGATTTCCAACTCGCCGGCCGCGATCTTGCTCGCCACCTGATAAGACAGGACCCGGGTGAACCCCAGACCGAGCGCTGCTGCGGTGATGGCGGCCTGGTTAGCCGTCACCACCAGGCGCGGTTCAGCACGGACACCCAGTGGCTCGCCACCGTCAAGAAATGGCCAACTTCGCTGTTGACCAATCGAGGACGTCGCAATGATCGGCGCCTGAGCCAGATCTTGCGGATGAGTTGGTCGACCATGGATCGCCAGAAACTTCGGCGACGCAACAATCACCCTGCGCACATGCCCCACCCGAATCGCATGCTGATTGCTGTCTGGCAGCTCACCGATGCGCACGGCCACATCAACCCCCTCCTCGACCACGCTGACGATTCGATCAACCAGCAACGCATTGATGGTGACGTCCGGGAATTGCGTCAGAAAACTCACCATCACCGGTGTGACGAACAACTCACCAAACAACACCGGCGCCGTAATTGTCAGCTGCCCACGGGGTTGGGCATGGCTGCCTGCCGCTGAATCTTCGGCTTCCTGCACTTCGGAGAGAATTCTCCGACAGTCTTCGAGATACCGCTGACCCGCCTCACTCAAATGCACACTGCGTGTGGTGCGAGTCAGCAACGGAGTGCCTATGCGCCTCTCGAGCGCCGCCACCGCCCGTGTGGCGCTGGCGGCGGACATACCCAGACGCCGCGCCGCCGCGGAAAATCCCCGCTCCTGGGCAACGGCAGCGAAGACCTGCATTTCCTGGAAGCGGTCCATGGATATGTCCTCGATTCAGATAAAAAAAACGCAACCAGAGGCTGCGATTTTTTGAGGTGACGAAAAAATAAAGGTAGTCACAACATGCTACGGACTTAAGAGCATTTCAAAGTGGCGTGTTGAATGGAATATACAAGAATGCTGCCCGTGTGGTGGAGCAAGTAAAGCAGGGTATCTGAAGGTGTAGCGAAGAGGGGGATGAATGTTTAACGTCATTATGCGGCATTATTGGCAGCCCAGAATGACAAAACCCCTACCTGCATACGCAGATAGGGGTTTCGGAATTTAATCTTGACGATGACCTACTCTCACATGGGGAAACCCCACACTACCATCGGCGATGCATCGTTTCACTGCTGAGTTCGGGATGGGATCAGGTGGTTCCAATGCTCTATGGTCGTCAAGAAATTCGGGTACCGAATCGTGGCCGGTTGGCCGCGCTTCAGCAAATTGGGCAGGTGATAGAATTCGGTGTTTTGTGCGCGTCGAACTTTCGGTTCGTTTCGTCTTCACACACCGCAATCTGGTCTCTTTCGAGTTCGCAAATTGCTTGGGTGTTATATGGTCAAGCCTCACGGGCAATTAGTATTGGTTAGCTCAACGCCTCACAGCGCTTACACACCCAACCTATCAACGTCGTAGTCTTCGACGGCCCTTCAGGGGACTCAAGGTCCCAGTGAGATCTCATCTTGAGGCTAGTTTCCCGCTTAGATGCTTTCAGCGGTTATCTATTCCGAACATAGCTACCCGGCAATGCCACTGGCGTGACAACCGGAACACCAGAGGTTCGTCCACTCCGGTCCTCTCGTACTAGGAGCAGCCCCTCTCAAATCTCAAACGTCCACGGCAGATAGGGACCGAACTGTCTCACGACGTTCTAAACCCAGCTCGCGTACCACTTTAAATGGCGAACAGCCATACCCTTGGGACCGGCTTCAGCCCCAGGATGTGATGAGCCGACATCGAGGTGCCAAACACCGCCGTCGATATGAACTCTTGGGCGGTATCAGCCTGTTATCCCCGGAGTACCTTTTATCCGTTGAGCGATGGCCCTTCCATACAGAACCACCGGATCACTAAGACCTACTTTCGTACCTGCTCGACGTGTCTGTCTCGCAGTCAAGCGCGCTTTTGCCTTTATACTCTACGACCGATTTCCGACCGGTCTGAGCGCACCTTCGTACTCCTCCGTTACTCTTTAGGAGGAGACCGCCCCAGTCAAACTACCCACCATACACTGTCCTCGATCCGGATAACGGACCTGAGTTAGAACCTCAAAGTTGCCAGGGTGGTATTTCAAGGATGGCTCCACGCGAACTGGCGTCCACGCTTCAAAGCCTCCCACCTATCCTACACAAGCAAATTCAAAGTCCAGTGCAAAGCTATAGTAAAGGTTCACGGGGTCTTTCCGTCTAGCCGCGGATACACTGCATCTTCACAGCGATTTCAATTTCACTGAGTCTCGGGTGGAGACAGCGCCGCCATCGTTACGCCATTCGTGCAGGTCGGAACTTACCCGACAAGGAATTTCGCTACCTTAGGACCGTTATAGTTACGGCCGCCGTTTACCGGGGCTTCGATCAAGAGCTTCGCGTTAGCTAACCCCATCAATTAACCTTCCGGCACCGGGCAGGCGTCACACCCTATACGTCCACTTTCGTGTTTGCAGAGTGCTGTGTTTTTAATAAACAGTCGCAGCGGCCTGGTATCTTCGACCGGCGTGGGCTTACGCAGCAAGTGCTTCACCCTCACCGGCGCACCTTCTCCCGAAGTTACGGTGCCATTTTGCCTAGTTCCTTCACCCGAGTTCTCTCAAGCGCCTTGGTATTCTCTACCCAACCACCTGTGTCGGTTTGGGGTACGGTTCCTGGTTATCTGAAGCTTAGAAGCTTTTCTTGGAAGCATGGCATCAACCACTTCGTCACCCAAAGGGTAACTCGTCATCAGCTCTCGGCCTTGGAATCCCGGATTTACCTAAGATTCCAGCCTACCACCTTAAACTTGGACAACCAACGCCAAGCTGGCCTAGCCTTCTCCGTCCCTCCATCGCAATAACCAGAAGTACAGGAATATTAACCTGTTTTCCATCGACTACGCTTTTCAGCCTCGCCTTAGGGACCGACTAACCCTGCGTCGATTAACGTTGCGCAGGAAACCTTGGTCTTTCGGCGTGGGTGTTTTTCACACCCATTGTCGTTACTCATGTCAGCATTCGCACTTCTGATACCTCCAGCAAGCTTCTCAACTCACCTTCACAGGCTTACAGAACGCTCCTCTACCGCATCACTTACGTGATACCCGTAGCTTCGGTGTATGGTTTGAGCCCCGTTACATCTTCCGCGCAGGCCGACTCGACTAGTGAGCTATTACGCTTTCTTTAAAGGGTGGCTGCTTCTAAGCCAACCTCCTAGCTGTCTAAGCCTTCCCACATCGTTTCCCACTTAACCATAACTTTGGGACCTTAGCTGACGGTCTGGGTTGTTTCCCTTTTCACGACGGACGTTAGCACCCGCCGTGTGTCTCCCATGCTCGGCACTTGTAGGTATTCGGAGTTTGCATCGGTTTGGTAAGTCGGGATGACCCCCTAGCCGAAACAGTGCTCTACCCCCTACAGTGATACATGAGGCGCTACCTAAATAGCTTTCGAGGAGAACCAGCTATCTCCGAGCTTGATTAGCCTTTCACTCCGATCCACAGGTCATCCGCTAACTTTTCAACGGTAGTCGGTTCGGTCCTCCAGTCAGTGTTACCTAACCTTCAACCTGCCCATGGATAGATCGCCCGGTTTCGGGTCTATTCCCAGCGACTAGACGCCCTATTAAGACTCGCTTTCGCTACGCCTCCCCTATTCGGTTAAGCTCGCCACTGAAAATAAGTCGCTGACCCATTATACAAAAGGTACGCAGTCACCTAACAAAGTAGGCTCCCACTGCTTGTACGCATACGGTTTCAGGATCTATTTCACTCCCCTCTCCGGGGTTCTTTTCGCCTTTCCCTCACGGTACTAGTTCACTATCGGTCAGTCAGTAGTATTTAGCCTTGGAGGATGGTCCCCCCATATTCAGACAAAGTTTCTCGTGCTCCGTCCTACTCGATTTCATGACCAAGAGATTTTCGCGTACAGGGCTATCACCCACTATGGCCGCACTTTCCAGAGCGTTCCGCTAATCTCAAAGCCACTTAAGGGCTGGTCCCCGTTCGCTCGCCACTACTAAGGGAATCTCGGTTGATTTCTTTTCCTCAGGGTACTTAGATGTTTCAGTTCCCCTGGTTCGCCTCTTAAGCCTATGTATTCAGCTTAAGATAACCATCTTATGATGGCTGGGTTCCCCCATTCAGACATCTCCGGATCAAAGTCTGTTTGCCGACTCCCCGAAGCTTTTCGCAGGCTACCACGTCTTTCATCGCCTCTGACTGCCAAGGCATCCACCGTATGCGCTTCTTCACTTGACCATATAACCCCAAGCAATCTGGTTATACTGTGAAGACGACATTCGCCGAAAATTCGAATTTCTCAACTAAGAGAACTCACAAATTTTACCTTAGCCTGATCCGTTACCAGTGAAAGTAACGTTCAGTCTATCTTTCTATCACATACCCAAATTTTTAAAGAACGAACTAGTCAAAGACTAGAAATCAACATTCAGCACCACCAACCGGCGATGGAATGCTCATTTCTAAGCTTTAAAACAAAACAGCCATTTCCATGAGTGGAAACGACCTTTTCGTCTTCTTCAATGAATCAAGCAATTCGTGTGGGAGCTCATGGTACAGCTGAGTCGTCGATTAAGGAGGTGATCCAGCCGCAGGTTCCCCTACGGCTACCTTGTTACGACTTCACCCCAGTCATGAATCACACCGTGGTAACCGTCCCCCCGAAGGTTAGACTAGCTACTTCTGGTGCAACCCACTCCCATGGTGTGACGGGCGGTGTGTACAAGGCCCGGGAACGTATTCACCGCGACATTCTGATTCGCGATTACTAGCGATTCCGACTTCACGCAGTCGAGTTGCAGACTGCGATCCGGACTACGATCGGTTTTGTGGGATTAGCTCCACCTCGCGGCTTGGCAACCCTCTGTACCGACCATTGTAGCACGTGTGTAGCCCAGGCCGTAAGGGCCATGATGACTTGACGTCATCCCCACCTTCCTCCGGTTTGTCACCGGCAGTCTCCTTAGAGTGCCCACCATAACGTGCTGGTAACTAAGGACAAGGGTTGCGCTCGTTACGGGACTTAACCCAACATCTCACGACACGAGCTGACGACAGCCATGCAGCACCTGTCTCAATGTTCCCGAAGGCACCGATCCATCTCTGGAAAGTTCATTGGATGTCAAGGCCTGGTAAGGTTCTTCGCGTTGCTTCGAATTAAACCACATGCTCCACCGCTTGTGCGGGCCCCCGTCAATTCATTTGAGTTTTAACCTTGCGGCCGTACTCCCCAGGCGGTCAACTTAATGCGTTAGCTGCGCCACTAAGAGCTCAAGGCTCCCAACGGCTAGTTGACATCGTTTACGGCGTGGACTACCAGGGTATCTAATCCTGTTTGCTCCCCACGCTTTCGCACCTCAGTGTCAGTATCAGTCCAGGTGGTCGCCTTCGCCACTGGTGTTCCTTCCTATATCTACGCATTTCACCGCTACACAGGAAATTCCACCACCCTCTACCATACTCTAGCTTGTCAGTTTTGAATGCAGTTCCCAGGTTGAGCCCGGGGCTTTCACATCCAACTTAACAAACCACCTACGCGCGCTTTACGCCCAGTAATTCCGATTAACGCTTGCACCCTCTGTATTACCGCGGCTGCTGGCACAGAGTTAGCCGGTGCTTATTCTGTCGGTAACGTCAAAATTGCAGAGTATTAATCTACAACCCTTCCTCCCAACTTAAAGTGCTTTACAATCCGAAGACCTTCTTCACACACGCGGCATGGCTGGATCAGGCTTTCGCCCATTGTCCAATATTCCCCACTGCTGCCTCCCGTAGGAGTCTGGACCGTGTCTCAGTTCCAGTGTGACTGATCATCCTCTCAGACCAGTTACGGATCGTCGCCTTGGTGAGCCATTACCTCACCAACTAGCTAATCCGACCTAGGCTCATCTGATAGCGCAAGGCCCGAAGGTCCCCTGCTTTCTCCCGTAGGACGTATGCGGTATTAGCGTTCCTTTCGAAACGTTGTCCCCCACTACCAGGCAGATTCCTAGGCATTACTCACCCGTCCGCCGCTGAATCAGAGAGCAAGCTCTCTTCATCCGCTCGACTTGCATGTGTTAGGCCTGCCGCCAGCGTTCAATCTGAGCCATGATCAAACTCTTCAGTTCAAACATCTTTGGGTTTTGAGAAAACCCTAAACTTGGCTCAGCAATCGTTGGTTACATCTTTGATTTCTCGCGGAGTAACTTGTGATGCTGATAATCTGTTGACTAGCAGTCTGATACCACAAGCACCCACACGAATTGCTTGATTCAGTTGTTAAAGAGCGGTTGGTCAAGAACTTTCGTCTCAACCGAGGTGGCGCAGTATATAGCAACACACCTTAAACAGCACCCTTAAAAGCAACTAATTTTCTAACAAAATCAGTTACTTAAGCCGGCGTCAGCATCAAGCTGCTCGTTAGCGGGAGGCAAATAGTACAGCATTAAAATACGTGGTCAACCCCCCGCCTAAAATTCTTTTCCTTATCTAGGCACGAGGTTGTCACAACGTCCGTACAAGGCATCGGGGTAGCAGAGAACTCAGATCACGTAGTAATTGAAGCACCTGCAAATTGCAACGGAATGAAGCCTCTCCTACCCTTCGACAGTTTCCAGTCGTTGAAACCACAACCCAATCAATTGTGGATAACTTATTCCACAGTCACCGATTTCGCCAGGTTGCGCGGCTGGTCGACGTCCGTGCCTTTGAGCACGGCCACGTAGTACGACAGCAACTGCAGCGGGATGGTGTAGAGGATTGGCGACAGGGTGTTGTGGATGTGCGGCATCTGTACCACGTGCGTGCCTTCTCCATTGGTCATGCCAGCCTTCACGTCGGCGAAGACGATCAACTCGCCACCTCGGGCGCGGACTTCCTGCAGGTTGGACTTCAGCTTCTCCAGCAGCTCGTTGTTTGGCGCCACGGTCACCACGGGCATGTCGTTATCCACAAGCGCCAATGGACCATGTTTCAGTTCGCCGGCCGGGTAGGCTTCGGCATGGATGTAGGAGATTTCCTTGAGCTTGAGCGCTCCTTCCATCGCCACCGGGAATTGCGCGCCGCGCCCTAGGAACAGCGTGTGGTTCTTCTCGGCGAACAGCTCGGCGATCTTTTCCACCGTGCTGTCCATCGCCAGCGCCTCGCCCAGGCGGGTCGGCAGACGACGCAGTTCTTCCACCAGTGTGGCTTCAACGCCTTTGGCCAACGTACCGCGAACCTGGCCCAGGGACAGGGTCAGCAACAGCAGGCCGACCAGCTGGGTGGTGAACGCTTTGGTCGAAGCCACGCCGATTTCGCGACCAGCCTGGGTCAGAAGCGTCAGATCAGATTCACGCACCAGCGAGCTAATACCGACGTTACAGATCGCCAGACTGGCCAGGAATCCCAATTCCTTGGCGTTACGCAGGGCGGCCAGGGTGTCGGCGGTTTCGCCGGACTGGGAGATGGTGACGAACAACGTGTCAGGCTGCACCACCACCTTGCGGTAGCGGAACTCGCTGGCAACTTCGACCTGGCACGGAATACCGGCCAGTTCTTCGAGCCAGTAACGGGCGACCATGCCGGCGTGATAGCTGGTGCCGCAAGCAACGATCTGCACGTTGCGCACTTTGGCAAACAGCTCGGCAGCCTGTGGACCGAAGGCTTGCACCAACACCTGGTTCTGGCTCAGGCGGCCTTCCAGGGTACGTTGCACCACGGACGGTTGTTCGTGGATTTCCTTGAGCATGAAATGGCGGTACTCGCCCTTCTCCGCCGCTTCGGCGCCATCGCGGTATTGCACGGATTCACGTTCGACAGCCTGACCATTGACGTCCCAGATATGCACACTGTCGCGACGAATTTCCGCTATATCGCCTTCCTCCAGGTACATGAAGCGGTCGGTGACCTGGCGCAAGGCCAATTGATCGGAGGCCAGGAAATTCTCGCCAAGGCCCAGACCAATGACCAGCGGACTACCACTGCGAGCCGCCACCAGACGGTCTGGTTGTTGGCCGCTGATCACCGCCAGGCCGTAGGCACCGTGCAGTTCCTTAACTGTAGCCTTGAGGGCTGCGGTTAGATCATGCAGATCCTTGAGCTTGTGATTCAGCAGGTGAGCGATGACTTCAGTATCCGTATCCGAAGTGAAGACGTAACCCAGCGCTTTGAGTTGCTCGCGCAGGGCATCGTGGTTTTCAATAATGCCGTTGTGCACCACCGCCAGATCACTGGAGAAATGCGGGTGTGCATTGCGTTCGCACGGGGCACCGTGAGTGGCCCAACGGGTGTGAGCGATACCCAGACGCCCGATCAGCGAATCTTCTGCCAAGGCCAGCTCCAACTCGCTGACTTTGCCCGGACGACGCAAGCGTTCGAGTTTTTGGTCGTTGGTGTAGACCGCCACACCGGCGCTGTCATACCCGCGGTATTCGAGACGTTTGAGGCCTTCGACCAGGATGGCGGTGATATTACGTTCTGCGACTGCTCCGACAATTCCACACATGCTATTTCTCCTGATTGACTGCCGCGCATATCAAATTGATGCCGCGGGCCTGAATCTGATCCCGTGCCTCAAGTGGCAGGCGATCATCGGTAATTAGGGTATGGACGCTGCTCCAAGGCAGTTCCAGGTTGGGAATCTTGCGACCGATCTTGTCGGCCTCGACCATCACCACCACTTCACGGGCGACTTCGGCCATGACTCGGCTCAATCCGAGCAACTCATTAAAGGTAGTAGTACCGCGAACCAGGTCGATACCATCGGCGCCGATGAACAACTGGTCGAAATCGTAAGAGCGCAATACCTGCTCGGCCACCTGCCCCTGAAAGGACTCGGAGTGAGGGTCCCAGGTGCCGCCGGTCATCAGCAACACCGGTTCGTGCTCGAGCTCGTTCAAGGCATTGGCAACGTTCAGGGAATTGGTCATCACCACCAGACCCGGTTGTTGACCGAGCTCGGGAATCATCGCCGCTGTGGTGCTGCCGCTGTCGATGATGATGCGCGCGTGCTCGCGAATCCGCGTCACCGCAGCGCGGGCGATGGCTTGCTTGTATTTGGAAACCGGCTGACCGAGATCCGCCACCAGTTCCTGAGGCATGGTGATCGCACCGCCATAACGACGTAGCAGCAGGCCGTTGCTTTCGAGTGCCGCCAGATCCTTGCGAATCGTAACTTCCGAGGTTTCGAAGTGCTTGGCCAGTTCGTCCACACTGACTTCGCCTTGCTCGTTGAGCAAGGCCAGGATGTTGTGGCGGCGTTGAGGTGTGTTGCGCTTCGACATGGTTTGGTAAGTTTCGATTCGAAAGATAACGTAAGCAATCAAAACCTATCAGTGAAACTTCGTCAAGCACCGGGCGATAAAAAGACCTGTGGATAAAAGCTTCGCGGGCAAGCCTCACTCCTACAGGCAATTTTGTTCTGTAGGAGCGAGGCTTGCCCGCGAATGCTTCAGATCAGCCTGTGAATAAATTCAGTCGATCATCGAAATGTGGATAACTCAGCCCTTCTTGACCTTCTCCGGCCGCTTCCAGCCATCGATGTTCTTCTGCCGGGCACGACCCACAGCCAACTGTGCCTTATCCACATTTTGAGTAATGGTCGAACCGGCCGCAGTGGTCGCACCGGCAGAGATATCCACAGGCGCCACCAATGAGTTGTTGGAACCGATGAACACATCTTCACCCAGCACGGTTTTCCACTTATTCACACCATCGTAATTGCAGGTGATGGTGCCGGCGCCGATGTTAGTACGCGCGCCAATTTCGGCATCGCCCAGATAGCTCAGATGGCCGGCCTTGGCACCTTCGCCCATGTGCGCATTCTTCAGCTCGACAAAGTTACCCACATGCGCCCGCGCTTCCAGAACCGTGCCTGGACGCAAACGCGCGAACGGACCGGCATCGCTGCCTTCACCCAGAACTGCGCCTTCGATATGGCTGTTCGCCTTGATCACTACACCTTTACGCAGGGTGCTGTCCTTGATCACGCAGTTCGGGCCGATGACCACGTCGTCTTCGATGACAACCTTGCCTTCGAGGATCACGTTGATATCGATCAGCACATCACGGCCAACGATCACTTCACCACGTACGTCGAAACGAGCCGGGTCACGCAGGGTTACGCCCTGAGCCATCAAGCGGCGACCGGCGCGCAACTGATAATGGCGCTCAAGTTCGGAAAGCTGCCTGCGGTCATTGGCGCCCTGCACTTCCATGGCATCGAGGGGTTGTTCCGTGGCCACCACCAGACCGTCATTGACTGCCATTTCAATCACGTCGGTCAGGTAGTACTCACCCTGAACGTTGTTGTTCGACAGCCGACCGGTCCAATCAGCCAAGCGATCCGCAGGCACCGCCAGGATACCGGTATTGCCTTCTTTGATAGCACGTTGAACTTCGTTGGCGTCCTTGTGCTCGACGATGGCAGCGACCTTACCGTCAGCGCCGCGAACGATTCTGCCGTAACCGGTCGCATCGTCCAGCTCGACGGTCAGCAATCCCATCTGCCCTGGCGCTACCAGTTTGAGCAGACGTTGCAGGGTTTCGACTTCAATCAACGGCACATCACCGTAAAGAACCAGCACGGTATCAGCTTCGATAAAAGGAACCGCTTGGGCCACGGCGTGACCGGTACCCAGTTGTTTGTCCTGTAGGACGAAATTCAGATCGTCAGCGGCCAGACGTTCACGTACGGCATCGGCGCCGTGGCCAATCACCACGTGGATGCGCTGTGGATCAAGTTGTCGGGCGCTGTGGATAACATGGCCAAGCATCGAGTTGCCGGCAATCGGGTGCAAGACTTTCGGCAAGGCCGAACGCATGCGCGTGCCCTGACCAGCAGCGAGAATAACGATTTCAAGAGACATGACTGGCTACCAATCCTGGCTGGTCGGCGGATGCGACCAGGTTGTAAAAATCGGAAAAGAAAAAAGGGTAGCCGAGGCTACCCTTTTTAATCAATCACACAACAAGTGCTGCCTTAGTGGCCGAACTTCTTGCGGATCTGCTGGACGGTGCGCAGCTGAGCTGCGGCCTCGGCCAGACGTGCGGCAGCAGAACCGTAATCGAATTCCGCGCCTCGCTCATGCAAGGCTTTCTCGGCAGCCTTAACGGCTTCCAAAGCTGCGGCTTCGTCCAGGTCGGCAGCACGTTGCACGGTGTCGGCAAGAACCTTGACCATGTTCGGCTGAACCTCGAGGAATCCACCGGAGATGTAATACACCTCCTCTTCCCCGCCCTGCTTGACCAGGCGGATCGGACCTGGCTTCAGATTAGTGATCAGCGGCGCGTGACCCAGGGCGATACCAAGATCACCCAGTGCACCGTGCGCAATCACCATCTCGACCAGACCGGAAAAGATTTCTCCTTCCGCGCTGACGATATCGCAATGGACTGTCATAGCCATCTGATTGCCTCAACCTAAATGAGCGCCCGTTGCCGGGCGCCGGGATTACAGTTTCTTGGCTTTCTCGATCGCTTCTTCGATGCCGCCGACCATGTAGAACGCTTGTTCTGGCAGGTGGTCATAGTCACCGTTGAGGATGCCTTTGAAGCCAGCAATGGTGTCTTTCAGGGAAACGTATTTACCCGATGCACCGGTGAAGACTTCAGCCACGAAGAACGGCTGCGACAAGAAACGCTGGATCTTACGAGCACGGTTTACCAACTGCTTGTCGGCTTCCGACAGCTCGTCCATACCCAGGATCGCAATGATGTCCTTCAGTTCTTTGTAGCGTTGCAGCACGTACTGAACACCGCGAGCGGTTTCGTAGTGGTCGTTGCCGATCACGTTCGGGTCCAGCTGACGCGAAGTCGAGTCCAGTGGATCTACCGCTGGGTAGATACCCAGGGAAGCGATGTCACGGGACAGAACGACAGTGGCGTCCAAGTGAGCAAACGTGGTCGCTGGCGACGGGTCAGTCAAGTCGTCCGCTGGTACGTATACGGCCTGGATCGAAGTAATCGAACCTTGTTTGGTCGAAGTGATGCGCTCTTGCAGCACGCCCATCTCTTCAGCCAGGGTCGGTTGGTAACCTACTGCGGAAGGCATACGGCCCAGCAGTGCGGATACTTCGGTACCGGCCAGGGTGTAACGATAGATGTTGTCGACGAACAGCAGAACGTCGTTACCTTCGTCACGGAACTTCTCGGCCATGGTCAGGCCGGTCAGGGCTACGCGCAGACGGTTTCCCGGCGGCTCGTTCATCTGACCGTAAACCAGTGCCACTTTGTCCAGAACGTTGGAGTCCTTCATCTCGTGGTAGAAGTCGTTACCCTCACGAGTACGCTCACCCACACCGGCGAACACGGAATAACCGCTGTGCTCGATGGCGATGTTACGGATCAGTTCCATCATGTTTACGGTTTTGCCTACACCGGCACCACCGAACAGACCGACTTTACCACCCTTGGCAAACGGGCAAACCAGGTCGATAACCTTGATGCCGGTTTCCAGCAGGTCGTTGCCGCCTGCTTGTTCAGCGAAGGATGGCGCAGGACGGTGAATGCCCCAGCGTTCTTCGGTGTCGATCGGGCCAGCTTCGTCAATCGGGTTGCCCAGTACGTCCATGATCCGGCCCAGGGTCGCTTTACCGACCGGTACGGAGATGGCAGCGCCAGAGTCGACAACGTCCAGACCGCGCTTCAAGCCTTCGGTGGAACCCATCGCAATGGTACGAACTACGCCGTCGCCCAGCTGTTGCTGAACTTCCAGGGTAGTGTCCGCGCCTTGTACTTTCAGCGCGTTGTAGATGCTCGGTACGCTGTCGCGTGGAAATTCCACGTCGATAACGGCGCCGATGATTTGAACGATACGTCCGCTACTCATAGCTGGATCCTCTGAAAATTTGAACCGTTAAACCGCGGCAGCGCCGCCGACGATTTCCGAGATCTCTTGGGTGATCGCAGCCTGACGCGCCTTGTTGTAGACCAGCTGCAAATCGCTGATCAAATCACCGGCGTTGTCGGTAGCGTTCTTCATCGCGATCATCCGCGCAGCTTGTTCAGCCGCGTTGTTCTCGACCACCGCCTGGTAGACCTGCGACTCCACGTAACGGACCATCAAGCCGTCGAGCAGCTCCTTGGCATCCGGTTCATAGAGATAGTCCCAGTGGTGCTTGAGTTCTTGATCCGGGGTTGCCACCAGCGGAATCAACTGCTCCACGGTTGGCTGTTGTGTCATGGTGTTGATGAACTTGTTGGAAACCACGGACAGGCGGTCAATACGGCCGTCCAGGTAGGCATCCAGCATCACCTTGACGCTGCCGATCAGATCATTGATCGACGGCTCTTCACCCAGGTGGCTGATAGCTGCAACGACGTTACCGCCGAAGTTGCGGAAGAATGCCGCACCCTTGCTACCAACTACACACAGATCGATCTCGACGCCGTTTTCGCGGTTTACCGCCATGTCCTTGACCAAAGCCTTGAACAGGTTGGTGTTCAAGCCACCACACAGACCACGGTCACTGCTCACTACGACATAACCTACGCGCTTTACTTCGCGGTCGATCATGAACGGGTGGCGATATTCCGGGTTAGCGTTGGCCAGATGACCAATAACCTGGCGGATGCGCTCCGCATAAGGACGGCTAGCAGCCATGCGCATTTGTGCTTTGCGCATTTTGCTGACCGCCACTTTTTCCATGGCGCTGGTAATCTTTTGCGTGCTTTTGATGCTCGCAATCTTACTGCGAATCTCTTTTGCGCCTGCCATGTAACACCTATCAGGTTAGCAAGCGGGAGCCTTGCGACTCCCGCTGCGGCTTACCAGGTTTGGGTGGCCTTGAACTTCTCGATACCGGCTTTCAGGCCGCCATCGATTTCGTCATTGAAGTCACCCTTCACGTTGATCTTCGCCATCAGGTCGGCGTGATCGCGGTTGAAGTAAGCAATCAGCGCTTGCTCGAAGCTGCCGACTTTGGTGATTTCGACGTCAGTCAGGAACCCACGCTCAGCGGCATACAGCGACAGCGACATGTCGGCGATCGACATTGGCGCGTATTGCTTCTGCTTCATCAGCTCGGTAACGCGCTGACCATGCTCAAGTTGCTTACGGGTCGCTTCGTCCAGGTCAGAAGCGAACTGGGCGAATGCCGCCAGTTCACGGTACTGAGCCAGAGCGGTACGGATACCACCGGAGAGCTTCTTGATGATCTTGGTCTGAGCGGCACCACCCACACGGGATACCGAAACACCGGCGTTCACAGCAGGACGGATCCCGGAGTTGAACATGGCCGATTCCAGGAAGATCTGACCGTCGGTGATGGAAATCACGTTGGTCGGAACGAACGCGGAAACGTCGCCAGCCTGGGTTTCGATGATCGGCAGTGCGGTCAGGGAACCGGTTTTGCCGGTCACTGCGCCGTTGGTGAACTTCTCTACGTACTCTTCCGAAACGCGGGATGCGCGCTCCAGCAGACGGGAGTGGAGATAGAACACGTCGCCTGGGTAAGCTTCACGGCCTGGTGGACGGCGCAGCAGCAGGGAGATCTGGCGGTAAGCCACTGCCTGCTTGGACAGATCGTCATAAACGATCAGCGCGTCTTCACCGCGGTCGCGGAAGAATTCACCCATGGTGCAACCGGCGTACGGAGCCAGGTATTGCAGTGCAGGAGATTCCGAAGCACTGGCAGCCACGATGATCGTGTTTTTCAGTGCACCGTTTTCTTCCAGCTTGCGAACCACGTTGGCGATGGTCGATTGCTTCTGACCGATAGCTACGTAGACGCAGAAAATGCCGCTGTCTTTCTGGTTGATGATCGCGTCGATCGCCAGAGCGGTTTTACCGATCTGACGGTCACCGATGATCAGCTCACGCTGGCCACGGCCGACCGGGATCATGGCATCGACAGCCTTGTAGCCAGTCTGTACAGGCTGGTCTACCGACTTACGCCAGATCACGCCTGGAGCAACTTTCTCGACCGCGTCGGTCTGGGTGTTGTTCAGTGGACCTTTGCCGTCAACCGGGTTACCCAGTGCATCGACTACGCGACCCAGCAGTTCCTTACCAACCGGAACTTCCAGGATGCGGCCAGTGCACTTGGCGCTCATGCCTTCAGCCAGAGACTGGTATGCGCCCAAAATAACGGCACCTACGGAGTCTTGCTCCAGGTTGAGGGCCATACCGTAGACGCCGCCCGGAAACTCGATCATCTCGCCGGACATAACGTCAGCCAGACCGTGAATCCGCACGATGCCGTCAGATACGCTGACGACAGTGCCTTCGTTACGGGCTTGGGAGGTCACATCGAGCTTGTCGATGCGGCCCTTGATAATTTCACTTATTTCGGAAGGATTGAGTTGCTGCATTGCTCTGCTGCCCCTTCAAACTCAAGATTTCAATGCTTCGGCAAGTTTCGCGATTTTGCCGCGAATCGAGCCATCGATAACCAGGTCGCCGGCGCGGACGACAATGCCCCCAATAAGGGACCTGTCTTCCTCGACTTGCAGGCGCACTTCCCGGTTGAGTCGTGCACTGAGAACCTTGGCGAGTTTGTCTTGCTGTTCTTGGTTCAATGCAAAAGCACTGGTCACTTCTACGTCTACCGATTTCTCTTGCTCGGCCTTGTACAGGTCGAACAGAGCGGCGATCTCCGGCAGAAGCAGGAGGCGCTCGTTTTCGGCAACAACGTGGATGAAATTCTGTGCCTTGGCATCGAACTTGTCGCCGCACACGTCAATGAACGTGGCGGCCTTTTCTGCGCTCGTCAGTCGCGGGGCCTTGAGCACGCTCTGCATGGTGTCGTCTTCCGACACCGCTGCAGCCAGGCCGAGCATGGCTGACCAATTGGCCAGTTGCTGGTGGGCCTGAGCGTGCTCGAAGGCCGCCTTAGCGTAAGGTCGGGCCAACGTGGTCAGTTCTGCCATGATCGCCCTCGCTTAGATTTCAGCAGCCAGTTGGTTAACCAGCTCTGCGTGCGCGTTTTGATCGATTGACTTGCCCAGGATCTTCGAAGCACCGTCAACGGCCAGGCTACCCACTTGGGCGCGCAGCGCGTCTTTGACGCTGTTCAGTTCCTGTTCGATCTCGGCCTGAGCCTGAGCCTTCACACGGTCAGCTTCGACGCGAGCCTGTTCACGGGCTTCGTCGACGATCTGAGTACCGCGCTTCTTGGCTTGCTCGATGATTTCAGCTGCCTGAGCTTTCGCTTCGCGCAGTTGTTGACCCGCTTTCTCTTGGGCCAACTCCAGGTCGCGAGCTGCTCGGCTGGCAGCGTCCAGTCCATCCGCGATCTTCTTTTGACGTTCGTGCAATGCCGTGATGACCGGAGGCCATACGAACTTCATGCAGAACAGTACAAAAATGAGGAACGCAACGGACTGGCCAATCAGGGTCGCATTAATGTTCACGCCAACACCTCGCAGTTACGTTGTCCATCACATCAAATCACTCGGAAGATCCGAGTAATTAGCCAGCGATCTGACCAACGAACGGGTTCGCAAAGGTGAAGAACAGAGCGATACCAACACCGATCATGGTTACGGCGTCGAGCAGACCGGCAACGATGAACATTTTGACTTGCAGCATTGGAACCATTTCTGGTTGACGCGCTGCGCCTTCCAGGAACTTGCCGCCCAACAGGCCGAAACCAATTGCGGTACCCAGTGCGCCCAGGCCGATCAACAGTGCAACAGCGATAGCGGTTAGACCAACTACAGTTTCCATCTTTCCTCCCGACTTTTACGTCGTATGGTTTAGGTTTTTTAGATTAAAGCGGTAAAACAAATCGTTTCAGAGACCCGGTGGGGACTCCCCTCCCGTTTGACCGGGAGGGACATCAGACTAGTCGAGACTGGTCTTAATGGTTTTCTTCGTGCGCCATCGACAGGTAGACGATGGTCAGCATCATGAAGATGAACGCCTGCAGGGTGATGATCAGGATGTGGAACACTGCCCACGCCCACTGCAGAACAACGCCCAGGCCGCTGAGCCAGAGCAGGCCGCTGCCGAACATCACAGCGATCAGAATGAACACCAGCTCGCCGGCATACATGTTGCCGAACAGACGCAGAGCCAGGGAAATCGGCTTGGCGATCAGGGTCACGAACTCCAGCAGGAAGTTCACCGGGATCAGCAGGGCCTGAACGAAGATGTTCTTGCTGCCGAACGGGTGCAGGGTCAGCTCGCCGATGAAGCCGCCGAGGCCCTTGACCTTGATGCTATAGAAAATGATCAGTGCGAAAACCGAGAACGCCATGCCCAGGGTCGCGTTCGGGTCGGTGGTCGACACGGCGCGGAATGGGATGTGGTGGTCGCCGGAGATCAGGATGGCCAACTGAGGAATCCAGTCGACCGGTACCAGGTCGACGGCGTTCATCAGGAACACCCAGACGAAGATGGTCAGTGCCAACGGTGCGATCACCGGGCTACGGCCATGGAAGCTGTCTTTCACGCTGCCATCGACGAATTCGACCAATACTTCAACGAAGTTCTGCAAAGCACCTGGCTGACCGGAAGTCGCCTTCTTTGCCGCCATGCGGAAAAGAAGAACGAAGATCAAACCCAATGCGACCGACCAGCCGAGTGTATCGACGTGGAAAGCCCAGAAGCCCATTTCTTTGGCTTCTGCTGCGGTGTGGGCAAAGCCCCAGCCGCCGGTAGGGTGCTGACCGAAAGTCAGGTTCTGCAAGTGGTGCTGGATATAGCCCGAAGCGGTTGTTTCTGCCATGGTTGCCTCAAACGCCCTAAGGTCTCGAAAGTCTTGTTCTCATCAACAGGGGAGCGAACCAACTGACCAGTTGGGTCAGCACGAAGACGCCGAATACAGCTAGCGGCGCCAATGGCTTCACACCTGCGAACGTCAATGCAAAGAGCACCGCCGTCAAAATCAATTTGCCCGCCTCGCCGGCATAAAAAGACCGGACGATGGCTTGAGCTGCTCGGGCGCCGGAAAACCGAAATGCCCTGTGAGCGAAATAAACATTGGGCAGCAAGGCTATCAGGCCTCCGCAAAGTCCCGAGTACCCGGCAACGACTCCATACCATCGCCAGAGCGCCAAAGCGGCAATCAGCAGAATGACAAATTGAGCCATCAACACCGGAAAAACTGCCAGGCGATGGAACGGCAAGCGGTTTGGCGTGCGTGTTTCCATCACTATTGCTCTCCAATGGTCGGCTGCCGAAATTCAATAACTTGGCATAATTTGTGCCGACAAAATGCGCGCAGAGTATAGGGGCGGTTCTGCCCCTATTCAACTGTCAGGTAGTGATTTCCGACTGCGCGCTACATGAGGAAATGTTTCAGCGGATATGTGCGAGTACACCTTGTAGTTCATCCAGGGAGTTATATCCAATCACTAACTGCCCTTTACCCTTCTTACCATGCCGAATCTGCACCGCAGAGCCTAGGCGCTCGGCCAGACGCTGCTCCAACCGGGCAATATCCGGGTCCGGTTTTGCAGGTTCGACGGGCTCCGGTTTGCCACTCAACCACTGGCGAACCAGTGCTTCAGTCTGGCGTACGGTCAGCCCACGTGCGACAACGTGTCGCGCCCCTTCAACCTGTTGATTGTCGGGCAAACCGAGCAAGGCACGGGCATGACCCATTTCCAGGTCGCCGTGGGACAACATGGTCTTGATGACCTCCGGCAGCGATATCAGCCGCAACAGGTTGGCCACGGTCACCCGGGACTTGCCCACCGCTTCGGCCACTTGTTGCTGGGTCAGTTGGAACTCCTGCTGCAAACGCTGCAGGGCGACCGCTTCTTCAATCGGATTGAGGTCTTCGCGCTGGATGTTTTCGATCAGCGCCATGGCGATAGCGGTTTCATCCGGCACATCGCGAACCATCGCCGGGATGGTTTCCTGGCCGGCCTGCTGACTGGCACGCCAGCGGCGTTCACCCGCGATGATTTCGAAGCGGCCGCCGGCAATCGGGCGAACCACTATCGGTTGCATGACGCCCTGGGCCTTGATCGACTGCGCCAGCTCTTCGAGCGCCTGAATATCCATATCGCGCCGAGGCTGGTATTTGCCACGCTGGAGCAGATCCAGCGGCAAATGTTGCAACTCGCGTTGATCGGCTTGCACCGCCTGTTCTTCCAGCGAACTGATAGTCGGACCACTCAGCAGTGCATCCAGTCCACGTCCGAGACCTCGTTTCTTGACGGCCATGGGGATTCCTTAAGTTGCCTGAGCAGCGGCGATGCGTGAGTTTTTACGCTGACGACGAACCATTTCGCCCGCCAGAGCCAAGTAGGCAACGGCGCCGCGTGATGCTTTGTCGTACGCCAACGCCGGCATGCCGTAGCTTGGGGCCTCGGCCAATCGAATGTTGCGCGGAATGACAGTGTCGTAGAGCTGATCGCCAAAGTGTTCCTTGAGCTGCGCCGACACATCGTTCATCAGGCTCAGGCGCGGGTCGTACATCGTCCGCAACAGGCCCTCGACCTTGAGGTTCGGGTTCAGCAATTCAGCGATGCGCTTGATGTTATCCACAAGGTCGCTCAAGCCTTCGAGTGCGAAGTACTCACATTGCATGGGGATAATGACCCCGTCTGCGGCAACCAGCGCGTTCAAAGTCAGCATCGAAAGCGACGGCGGGCAATCGATCAGGATGTAATCGTAGTTTTCACGGATCGGCGCCAATGCACTGCGCAGGCGGCTTTCCTTCATCTGCATTTCCAGCAGCACCACTTCAGCCGCGGTGAGATCGCGGTTAGCCGGTAACAACTGGTAACCACCGTGTTCGGAAAAATGCATCGCCTGGGCCAGATCGCACTCGCCGATCAGCAGGTCATAAACCGAGTTTTCCAGGCCGTGTTTATCCACACCGCTACCCATGGTGGCGTTGCCCTGTGGATCGAGATCGATCAACAACACCCGGCGCTTGGTTGCGACGAGGGATGCTGCGAGGTTGATGCAGGTGGTGGTCTTGCCCACACCACCTTTCTGGTTCGCTATCGCGAATACCTTAGCCATTCTTGCTTGTGTTCCCAATCATGCCGTGCGGCGCAGTATCAGCAGATGGCGTTGGCCTTGGCAACCGGGTACGGCCAGGGCGTGTTCGCTATCGAGGTGGAAGTCTGTCGGCAATGCTACCAGCTCATCGGCGGGATGAACGCCCTTCATTGCCAACCAGCGTGTTTCGGTGTCACCGAGGTGGCGAGTCCAGTTGGTGAAGTTTTCCATGCTGCTGAACGCTCGGGAAATGATCCCGTTGAACGGTTGAGCAGGCCGGAAGGCTTCGACGCGACTGTGGATAACTTGCAGGTTATCCAGCTTGAGTTCGAGTTTGACCTGGGTCAGGAAGCGGGTTTTCTTGCCGTTGCTGTCCAGGCAGGTGACTTGAGACTGTGGATACAGGATGGCCAGCGGAATGCCTGGCATCCCGCCGCCACTGCCTACGTCCAGCCAGCGACCGTTTTCGATGAACGACATCACGCTCAAGCTATCGAGCAAATGACGGGACACCATCTCATCCGGATCCCGCACGGCGGTCAGGTTGTAAGCCTTGTTCCATTTGATCAACAGGGCCAGGTAACCCAGCAGTTGCGTGTGCTGGGTTTCTGTCAGCGCGACACCGAGCTGGCGAGCACCTGTGGATAACTCTTCGGCATGTTGCGAGGTGACCAACGAACTCAAGCGCTTTGCTCCAACTGACGGCCCGCGCCGCGTTTTTTCAAATGAATCATCAACAGCGAAATCGCTGCCGGCGTTACGCCCGGGATACGCGAGGCCTGGCCCAAAGTCTCTGGGCGGGTCGCACCAAGCTTGCTCTGAATCTCTTTGGAGAGACCGGAAATATTCGTGTAATCGATATCCACAGGCAGTTTGGTGTCCTCGCTGGCTCGCAAGCGGGCGATTTCATCCTGTTGACGATCGATGTAACCGGCGTATTTGGTCTTGATCTCGACCTGCTCGGCTACCTGTGGATCTTCTGCCCCGCCACCGGTCACTTCGATCAGACCAGCGTAGTCGATTTCCGGACGGCTCAAGAGATTGAGCAGGTTGTATTCGTGAGTCAGTGGCGTGCCGAATTTTTCGGCGATCGCATTACCTTGTTCGGTGCCTGGGCGAACCCAGGTGCTTTTCAGACGCTGCTCTTCCAGTTCGATGCTTTCGCGTTTTTTGCAGAAAGCCGCCCAACGCACGTCATCCACCAGGCCCAGTTCGCGGCCTTTTTCGGTCAGGCGCAGGTCCGCGTTGTCTTCACGCAGGATCAGACGGTATTCGGCACGGGATGTGAACATCCGGTACGGCTCTTGGGTACCGAGGGTAATCAGGTCGTCGACCAATACACCGATGTAGGCTTCGTCACGACGCGGACACCAGGCCTCTTTGCCCTGCGCGCGCAGCGCGGCGTTGGTTCCGGCCAGCAAACCTTGGGCGCCGGCTTCTTCGTAACCGGTTGTACCGTTGATTTGCCCGGCGAAAAACAGGCCGCCGATGACTTTGGTTTCCAGGCTGTACTTCAGGTCGCGCGGATCGAAGTAGTCATATTCAATGGCGTAACCGGGACGCACGATGTGTGCGTTTTCCATGCCGCGGATCGATTGCACGATCTGCAATTGCACATCGAACGGCAGGGATGTGGATATCCCGTTCGGATACAGCTCGTTTGTCGTCAGGCCTTCCGGTTCGATGAAGACCTGATGGCTTTCCTTGTCGGCAAAGCGATGGATTTTGTCTTCGATCGACGGGCAGTAGCGCGGACCGATGCCTTCGATCTCACCGGCAGCGGAATACATCGGCGAACGATCGAGGTTCGCGGCAATGATTTCGTGAGTGCGCGCATTCGTGTGGGTAATCCAGCAACTGACCTGCCGTGGATGCTGTTCCTTGTTGCCCATGAACGACATCACCGGGATCGGCAGATCGCCCGGTTGTTCGGTCATCACCGAAAAATCCACAGACCGGGCGTCGATGCGCGGCGGAGTACCGGTTTTCAGGCGACCTACACGCAATGGCAGTTCACGCAGACGGTGAGCCAGTGCGATCGATGGTGGATCACCGGCGCGACCGCCGGAAAAATTCTGCAACCCGATGTGGATAAGTCCACCGAGGAAGGTACCGGTGGTCAAAACCACCGAATCCGCGAGGAAACGCAGGCCCATCTGCGTAACAACACCACGAACTTGTTCCTGCTCGACGATCAGGTCATCAGCCGCTTGTTGAAATATCCACAGGTTCGGCTGGTTTTCCAGGATTTCGCGGACAGCGGCCTTGTACAGAACCCGGTCGGCCTGCGCGCGGGTTGCTCGCACGGCAGGTCCTTTGCGGCTGTTCAATACGCGAAATTGAATACCACCCTTATCGGTGGCCATGGCCATCGCGCCGCCCAGGGCATCGATTTCCTTGACCAGGTGGCTTTTGCCAATACCGCCGATGGCGGGGTTGCAGCTCATGGCACCGAGGGTTTCCACGTTGTGCGTCAGCAACAGGGTTTTCACCCCCATACGTGCTGAGGCCAGTGCTGCCTCGGTACCGGCATGACCGCCGCCGATGACGATCACTTCAAAACGGGAAGGGAAATCCACCACGCACCTCGTGCCTGCTTAAGTAGGTAATTCAGGAATAGTTTGAGCTCAGGTTTTTGGACCTGGTCGACAAGTATAGGGACTTCGCCCTTCCTAAAGAACCCTTTGCACAAAATTTAACCAGCTGTGGAGAAGTCGGAGTTATAGAAATTAAAAAGAGAGAAATTTATTAAATCTTTGTTTTTATGTTTATTTCTACTGACCACTATTTCTGTGGATAAAGTCATGCAGCCCTTAATTTACGCTGTGTACAGAGATTCAAAACCCTGTGATCATGTGCCAAGGAGGCCCTTGGATAACCCGTTTAAGCCTGTGGATGAATGGGGTGGTTATCCACAGAGGGGGTTATCTTCAGTTTTGAGGCCCTGTTATCAACTGCCCTCATTGGCAGTTATTCACAGGGCTTAATCCACAGAAAAATGGTGAGCGAACGAAATTTGGGCACGCCGAATCCGCTCAAGCAGAGAGAATCCGCTCGGCACTGGAGGTTTTATTTCAGAAAAGGAGGGAACAGACAGGCACGGATGGCCTGTCTGTGGACAACGAAGGACTACTTACCGATGCAGAAGCTGGAGAAAATTCGTCCCAACAGATCATCGGAGCTAAAGGCACCCGTGATTTCCCCAAGGAATTGCTGAGCCTGTCGCAGATCCTCGGCCAGCAATTCTCCAGCGCCGGCCAGTGTCAGTTGAGCGTGACCGTGTTCCAGGGATGCACTGGCATGGCGAAGGGCTTCAAGGTGACGTCGGCGAGCGCTGAAGCTGCTTTCCGAGGTTTGCTCGTAACCCATGCAGGCCTTGAGGTGTTCTCGCAGCAATTCCAGGCCGACACCTGCAGACTTGGCACTGAGACTGATGGTGACATGACCATCGTCGCTGACATCCAGGGCAATCGCTTCACCCGTCAAGTCAGCCTTATTGCGGATCAGCGTGACTTTTGCCGGGTCTGGACGGGTTTCAAGGAATTCGGGCCACAAGGCGAAAGGATCAATAGCTTCGGGCGCTGTGGCATCAACCACCAACAGCACACGATCGGCTTCGCCAATGGCTTTCAATGCCCGCTCGACGCCGATTTTTTCCACATGATCATCGGTATCTCGCAGACCAGCGGTATCGACAACGTGCAGTGGCATACCGTCGATGTGGATATGTTCGCGAAGGACGTCTCGAGTGGTGCCGGCAATCTCGGTCACAATAGCCGCCTCTCGGCCGGCCAGTGCATTGAGCAGGCTGGATTTCCCGGCATTAGGCCGACCGGCGATCACCACAGTCATGCCATCACGCAGCAAGGCGCCCTGCCCGGCCTCACGCATGACGGTGGATAACTCGTCGCGCACTTTGTCGAGCATGCTCAACACATGGCCATCGGCAAGGAAGTCGATCTCTTCTTCCGGAAAGTCGATGGCTGCTTCGACGTAGATGCGCAGGCCGATCAATTGTTCAGTGAGGTTATGCACACGCTGGGAAAATGCACCTTGCAACGAACGCAGGGCATTTCGAGCCGCCTGTGCAGAACTTGCCTCGATCAAGTCGGCAATGGCTTCGGCCTGAGCCAGGTCGAGCTTGTCGTTGAGGAAGGCGCGTTCGCTGAATTCCCCGGGCCTGGCGAGACGGCAGCCGAGTTCCAGGCAACGCTTGAGCAGCATATCCAGGACAATCGGGCCGCCATGACCCTGCAACTCCAGCACATCTTCACCGGTGAACGAGTTCGGCCCAGGAAAGTACAGTGTGATGCCTTGATCCAGCACCTCTTCGTTTTCACCGAGGAACGGACCGTAGTGGGCGAATCTCGGCTTGAGTTCACGACCACTGAAGGCCTTGGCCGCAACGCTGGCCAACGGCCCGGAAATACGGACGATGCCTACGCCGCCACGGCCTTGAGCGGTGGCGACGGCGGCGATGGTTTCACGAGGAACGCTCATAAACCGGTACCCAGACAAAAGTGACAGATAGCAAAACGCCCCACTAGGGGGCGTTTTGAGTGGTTATCCACAGTGTAAGTCAGGCAGTCGCTTTGGTAGCGGCTTCGATCTTACGAGTGATGTACCACTGTTGGGCGATCGACAGGCAGTTGTTCACTACCCAGTACAGCACCAGACCGGCCGGGAACCACAGGAAGAAGAAGGTGAAGATGATTGGCATCAACTTCATCACCTTGGCCTGCATTGGATCCGGTGGAGTCGGGTTCAACTGCTGCTGGATGAACATGGTTGCACCCATGATGATCGGCAGAATGAAGAACGGATCCTTGATCGACAGGTCAGTAATCCACAGCATGAACGGCGCCTGGCGCATTTCAACGCTTTCCAGCAGAACCCAGTACAACGAAAGGAAAACCGGCATCTGCACGAGGATTGGCAAGCAACCACCCAGCGGATTGATCTTCTCTTTTTTGTACAGCTCCATCATGGCCTGCGACATTTTCTGCCGGTCATCGCCATGTTGTTCTTTCAGCGCGGCCAGTTTCGGTGCCACTGCACGCATGCGCGCCATGGATTTGTAGCTGGCAGCCGACAGCGGGAAGAAGATCCCTTTGATCAGCATGGTCAGGAAAATGATCGACCAACCCCAGTTACCCACAATGGCGTGGATATGTTGCAGCAACCAGAAGATAGGTTGAGCGATGAACCAGAGAATGCCGTAGTCGACAGTCAGTTCCAGACCTGGGGACAACTCTTTCAGCACAGCCTGGCTTTTCGGACCCGCGTACAGAATGGCACTGGTTTCAGCCTTTGCACCTGGCGCTACGGTCAGGGACGGGCCGGTGTAACCAATGATGTAGTTGCCTTTGCTGTCTTTACGGGTCTGGACGACATTGTTTTCGCCCTTGGCCGGAATCCACGCAGTCACGAAGTAGTGTTGCAACCAGGCAACCCAACCACCAGTCACGGTTTCTTTCAGCGCGGCCTTGTCCATATCTTTCATGGACACTTTCTTGTACGGCTCGGAACTTGTCCACAGGGCGGCGCCCAGGTAAGTCGCGGTGCCGGTGGCTGTGCTGGAAGAAGGATCGGAGCTGGCGTCACGCTTCAATTGCGCGAACATCGCACCGGACCAGGGCTGAGCGCTCTGGTTATCGATCAAGTAAGAAACGGTTACGTCATACAGGCCACGTTTCAGAGTGAAACGCTTGATGTAATTGACGCCGTCCTTGCTGAACTTCAGATCCACGACCAATTGGTCCTGACCGTCAGCCAGTTGATAAATCTTCTTCTCCGAGGAGTAAACCGGACGACCGGCAGGACTTGCGTCCGGGCCGTTGCTGCCGATCAGGCCGCTCTGAGCCAGATAAGTGCGCTCGTTTCCGTTGTCGAACAACTGGAACGGAATTTCCGGATGGTCCTGGCGACGCGGATACAGCGGCAGTTTCAGTTGGGCAACATCACCACCTTGTGGATCGATGGCCAGATCGAGCACATCCGTTTTGATCTGGATGAGGTCGGTGCTTACAGCTACCGGAGTTTCGGCAGGTGCGCTGGTATCGTTTGCGGCGTGTGGAATGTCGTCACTGACGGACGCTTTATTGCCAGTTGCCGTATCCGGGAGGCCCGGTGCGGTCGTGCTGGAAGCAACATTCTGAGTCGGCAAGGCAGCCTGACCATAGTCCTGGTTCCATTTAAGAACCATAACGTAGGACACGATTGCCAGGGCGACGATCAGGATCGTGCGTTTGATATCCATGATTACTCGGCCATCGAAGAAGAACGGGAGGTAGGGATAGGTGGAACCGGGTCATAACCACCGGGATTCCACGGATGACAGCGACCTAAACGACGAAAGGTCAGCCAGCCACCGCGCAGAAGGCCATGATTTTCGATGGCTTCCAACGCGTAGCAGGAACAACTGGGGTAGAAACGACAGTGACTGGCCATCAGGGGACTAATGGCATAGCGATAAAACTGGATCGGAACGAGTGCCAGTTTACGCATCTGGACTGTCTACCCCTACAGTTTCGGTTTTGACTGCTGGTACCGGCGTGCTACGTGCCAGACGCTTCCAGAGTTTGCCGAAATGCTGAATCAATTCGGGGTTTTCTACGTCGCCCAAACCTTTGCGCGCGACGATAACGATGTCCCAACCGACCAGTAAATCCTGGTTCAGGCGAAACGATTCGCGCATCAGACGTTTGAGGCGATTGCGCTCGACGGAGAGCTTTACGCTCTTTTTCCCGATAACCAACCCAAGACGGGGGTGATCAAGATCGTTGTTGCGCGCAAGGAGCAGGAGATTTTTCCCCGGAACCTTGCCGGTAGGGGAGTCAAAGACTGCCTTGAAATGTCGGGGAGTAAGCAGACGCTTTTCCCGACTGAAGTCCTGACTCACCTCCAGTGCCGGATTATCAAACTGCCAGACGCGCACGACCTTTGGCGCGACGACGCGACAGGACGGCACGACCGTTCTTGGTAGCCATGCGAGCACGGAAACCGTGGGTACGAGCGCGTTTGATAGTGCTTGGTTGGAAAGTACGTTTCATTGTCGTGTTACCTGGTTCGTCCACAACGGGCCGGAATGGCCCCCGTTTTAAGAGACCGGGGATTCTAGAGAAAGCAAGCCTCTAGGTCAATTTCCAACCAGCGTTTCCTTATAAATAGATCTCCAGACGTTTTGGCCGAGACTCGCGCCTTCACTAAACATAAAAATAAAGAAGGAGAGTATTTAAAGCTTTTCTGTAAAGCTTATAAAGGCTAGGGGCACGGTCATCTGTGGATAACTGACCTCAGCCCTTATTTCACATGCTGTACAGAGAATGACAACTACAGTGGAAAACGGTGATCAGGCTGTGCTGCACTGTCGGAAAACCTGTGTGTGAAAGGTGCTGTTATCCACAGGCAGGTTATCCACCGAGTTTCACCCCCAGTTGTGCAATGAGCTCAGACCCGGTTATCCACAGAGCTTATTCACAGACCATTGGTCGTCTTTTTTGCGTATAAAACGTTGATTCTTCTTGGTCGATGGCCCACCTACGTGTGGATAAGTCAGCGTCTGG
Organism: Pseudomonas izuensis; assembly: GCF_002356535.2. Classification (NCBI taxonomy): domain Bacteria; kingdom Pseudomonadati; phylum Pseudomonadota; class Gammaproteobacteria; order Pseudomonadales; family Pseudomonadaceae; genus Pseudomonas; species Pseudomonas izuensis. The sequence goes on from NZ_AP017423.2 coordinate 6,732,236, forward strand.
TCGTTACAATGGGCGCTTGTTTTTGCCTCACCGGCTTTCAACTTAGGGGATATCC